>NZ_JBTGUS010000001.1:0-530000 GCF_054344005.1 Pseudomonas sp. GNP014
AAAAACCCCAACTGCTTTCGCAATTGGGGTTTCGGAATTTAATCTTGACGATGACCTACTCTCACATGGGGAAACCCCACACTACCATCGGCGATGCATCGTTTCACTTCTGAGTTCGGGATGGGATCAGGTGGTTCCAACGCTCTATGGTCGTCAAGAAATTCGGGTACTGACTCGTGACCATCTGGCCTCGCTTCAGCAAATCGGGTATGTGATACAGGTGTCTTGTGAGCAGCGCGAACTTTCGGTTCATTTCGTCTTCACACACCGCAATCTGGTCTCTTCGACGCAAATTGCTTGGGTGTTATATGGTCAAGCCTCACGGGCAATTAGTATTGGTTAGCTCAACGCCTCACAGCGCTTACACACCCAACCTATCAACGTCGTAGTCTTCGACGGCCCTTCAGGGAACTCAAGGTTCCAGTGAGATCTCATCTTGAGGCAAGTTTCCCGCTTAGATGCTTTCAGCGGTTATCTTTCCCGAACATAGCTACCCGGCAATGCCACTGGCGTGACAACCGGAACACCAGAGGTTCGTCCACTCCGGTCCTCTCGTACTAGGAGCAGCCCCTCTCAAATCTCAAACGTCCACGGCAGATAGGGACCGAACTGTCTCACGACGTTCTAAACCCAGCTCGCGTACCACTTTAAATGGCGAACAGCCATACCCTTGGGACCGGCTTCAGCCCCAGGATGTGATGAGCCGACATCGAGGTGCCAAACACCGCCGTCGATATGAACTCTTGGGCGGTATCAGCCTGTTATCCCCGGAGTACCTTTTATCCGTTGAGCGATGGCCCTTCCATACAGAACCACCGGATCACTAAGACCTACTTTCGTACCTGCTCGACGTGTCTGTCTCGCAGTCAAGCGCGCTTTTGCCTTTATACTCTACGACCGATTTCCGACCGGTCTGAGCGCACCTTCGTACTCCTCCGTTACTCTTTAGGAGGAGACCGCCCCAGTCAAACTACCCACCATACACTGTCCTCGATCCGGATAACGGACCTGAGTTAGAACCTCAAAGTTGCCAGGGTGGTATTTCAAGGATGGCTCCACGCGAACTGGCGTCCACGCTTCAAAGCCTCCCACCTTATCCTACACAAGCAAATTCAAAGTCCAGTGCAAAGCTATAGTAAAGGTTCACGTGGTCTCTTCCGTCTAGCCGCGGATATAATCTGCATCTTCACAGCGATTTCAATTTCACTGAGTCTCGGGTGGAGAAATACAGCCGCCATCGTTACGCCATTCGTGCAGGTCGGAACTTACCCGACAAGGAATTTCGCTACCTTAGGACCGTTATAGTTACGGCCGCCGTTTACCGGGGCTTCGATCAAGAGCTTCGCGTTAGCTAACCCCATCAATTAACCTTCCGGCACCGGGCAGGCGTCACACCCTATACGTCCACTTTCGTGTTTGCAGAGTGCTGTGTTTTTAATAAACAGTCGCAGCGGCCTGGTATCTTCGACCGGCATGAGCTTACGGTAGCAAGTCCTTCGACCTCTCACCGGCGCACCTTCTCCCGAAGTTACGGTGCCATTTTGCCTAGTTCCTTCACCCGAGTTCTCTCAAGCGCCTTGGTATTCTCTACCCAACCACCTGTGTCGGTTTGGGGTACGGTTCCTGATTATCTGAAGCTTAGAAGCTTTTCTTGGAAGCATGGCATCAACCACTTCGTCACCTGAAAGGTAACTCGTCATCAGCTCTGGCCTTAGAATCCCGGATTTACCTAAGATTCCAGCCTACCACCTTAAACTTGGACAACCAACGCCAGAAGCTGGCCTAGCCTTCTCCGTCCCTCCATCGCAATAACCAGAAGTACAGGAATATTAACCTGTTTTCCATCGACTACGCTTTTCAGCCTCGCCTTAGGGACCGACTAACCCTGCGTCGATTAAAACTTGATCCTGCGCAGGGAAACCTTGGTTTTTCGGCGTGGGTGTTTTTCACACCCATTGTCGTTACTCATGTCAGCATTCGCACTTCTGATACCTCCAGCAAGCTTCTCAACTCACCTTCACAGGCTTACAGAACGCTCCTCTACCGCATCATCCGAGATATGATACCCGTAGCTTCGGTGTATGGTTTGAGCCCCGTTACATCTTCCGCGCAGGCCGACTCGACTAGTGAGCTATTACGCTTTCTTTAAAGGGTGGCTGCTTCTAAGCCAACCTCCTAGCTGTCTAAGCCTTCCCACATCGTTTCCCACTTAACCATAACTTTGGGACCGCTAGCTGACGGTCTGGGTTGTTTCCCTTTTCACGACGGACGTTAGCACCCGCCGTGTGTCTCCCATGCTCGGCACTTGTAGGTATTCGGAGTTTGCATCGGTTTGGTAAGTCGGGATGACCCCCTAGCCGAAACAGTGCCTCTACCCCCTACAGTGATACATGAGGCGCTACCTAAATAGCTTTCGAGGAGAAACCAGCTATCTCCGAGTCCATTGATTAGCCTTTCACTCCGATCCACAGGTCATCCGCTAACTTTTCAACGGTAGTCGGTTCGGTCCTCCAGTCAGTGTTACCTAACCTTCAACCTGCCCATGGATAGTATCGCCCGGTTTCGGGTCTATTCCCAGCGACTAGACGCCCTATTAAGACTCGCTTTCGCTACGCCTCCCCTATTCGGTTAAGCTCGCCACTGAAAATAAGTCGCTGACCCATTATACAAAAGGTACGCAGTCACAGAACAAAGTCTGCTCCCACTGCTTGTACGCATACGGTTTCAGTGATCTATTTCACTCCCCTCTCCGGGGTTCTTTTCGCCTTTCCCTCACGGTACTAGTTCACTATCGGTCAGTCAGTAGTATTTAGCCTTGGAGGATGGTCCCCCCATATTCAGACAAAGTTTCTCGTGCTCCGTCCTACTCGATTTCATGACTAAGAGATTTTCGCGTACAGGGCTATGACACCGACTATGGCCGCACTTTCCAGAGCGTTCCGCTAATCTCAAAGCCACTTAAGGGCTAGTCCCCGTTCGCTCGCCACTACTAAGGGAATCTCGGTGTCATTTCTTTTCCTCAGGGTACTTAGATGTTTCAGTTCCCCTGGTTCGCCTCTTGCAACCTATGTATTCCAAGTACAAGATAACCATCTTATGATGGCTGGGTTCCCCCATTCAGACACCTCCGGATCAAAGTCTGTTTGCCGACTCCCCGAAGCTTTTCGCAGGCTACCACGTCTTTCATCGCCTCTGACTGCCAAGGCATCCACCGTATGCTGCTTCTTCCACCTTGACCATATAACCCCAAGCAATCTGGTTATACTGTGAAGACGACATTCGCCGAAAATTCGCAAAACTCTTAAGAGTCACTCACAAATTTTACCTTAGCCTGATCCGTTACCAGTGAAAGTAACGTTCAGTCTATCTTTCTATTCACATACCCAAATTTTTAAAGAACGAAACGTAGTCAAAGACTAGAAATCAATATTCGCATGCGAATATTCATTTCTAAACTCTAACGAAACACACCACCTTAAAGGCTGGCCTCTCGTCTTCTTCAATGAATCAAGCAATTCGTGTGGGAACTTATGGAGCAGCTGATGTCGTCGATTAAGGAGGTGATCCAGCCGCAGGTTCCCCTACGGCTACCTTGTCACGACTTCACCCCAGTCATGAATCACACCGGTGGTAACCGATCCCCCCGAAGGTTAGACTAGCTACTTCTGGTGCAACCCACTCCCATGGTGTGACGGGCGGTGTGTACAAGGCCCGGGAGCCGTACTTCGACCGCGACATTCTGATTCGCGATTACTAGCGATTCCGACTTCACGCAGTCGAGTTGCAGACTGCGATCCGGACTACGATCGGTTTTATGGGATTAGCTCCACCTCGCCGGCTTGGCAACCCTTCGTACCGATCCATTGTAGCACGTGTGTAGCCCAGGCCGTAAGGGCCATGATGACTTGACGTCATCCCCACCTTCCTCCGGTTTGTCACCGGCAGTCTCCTTAGAGGTGCCCACCATTACGTGCTGGTAACTAAGGACAAGGGTTGCGCTCGTTACGGGACTTAACCCAACATCTCACGGCACACGAGCTGACGACAGCCATGCAGCACCTGTCTCAATGTCTCCCGAAGGCACCAATCCATCTCTGGAAAGTTCATTGGATGTCAAGGCCTGGTAAGGTTCTTCGCGTTGCTTCGAATTAAACCACATGCTCCACCGCTTGTGCGGGCCCCCGTCAATTCATTTGAGTTTTAACCTTCGCGGCCTTGCAATTCCCCAGGCGGTCAAGCTTAATGCGTTAGCTGCGCCACTAAGAGCTCAAGGCTCCCAACGGCTAGTTGACATCGTTTACGGCGTGGACTACCAGGAAGTATCCAATCCTGTTTGCTCCCCACGCTTTCGCACCTCAGTGTCAGTATCAGTCCAGGTGGTCGCCTTCTGCCACTGGTGTTCCTTCCTATATCTACGCATTTCACCGCTACACAGGAAATTCCACCACCCTCTACCATACTCTAGCTCGCCAGTTTTGGATGCAGTTCCCAGGTTGAGCCCGGGGATTTCACATCCAACTTAATCGAACGACACCTACGCGCGCTTTACGCCCAGTAATTCCGATTAACGCTTGCACCCTCTGTATTACCGCGGCTGCTGGCACAGAGTTAGCCGGTGCTTATTCTGTCGGTAACGTCAAAATTGCAGAGTATTAATCTACAACCCTTCCTCCCAACTTAAAGTGCTTTACAATCCGAAGACCTTCTTCACACACGCGGCATGGCTGGATCAGGCTTTCGCCCATTCGTCCATATTCAGATTCCCCACTGCTGCCTCCCGTAGGAGTCTGGACCGTGTCTCAGTTCCAGTGTGACTGATCATCCTCTCAGACCAGTTACGGATCGTAGCCTTGGTGGAGCCATTACCTCACCAACTAGCTAATCCGACCTAGGCTCATCTGATAGCGCAAGGCCCGAAGGTCCCCTGCTTTCTCCCGTAGGACGTATGCGGTATTAGCGTTCCTTTCGAAACGTTGTCCCCCACTACCAGGCAGATTCCTAGGCATTACTCACCCGTCCGCCGCTGAATCCATGAGCAAGCTCACTTCATCCGCTCGACTCTGCATGTGTTAGGCCTGCCGCCAGCGTTCAATCTGAGCCATGATCAAACTCTTCAGCTTCAAACATCTTTGGGTTTTTAAGAAACCCTGAAACTTGGCTCAGCAATCGTTGGTTACATCTTTGATTTCTCGCGGAGTAACTTGTGATGCTGATAATCTTGTTGACTATCAGTCTGACTCCACAAGCACCCACACGAATTGCTTGATTCAGTTGTTAAAGAGCGGTTGGTTAAGATCTTTCGTCTCAACCGAGGCGCGCATTCTACAGCGCTTTTCCTTAAAAGCAACTAATTTTTTTCATCAAAATCAGTTACTTAAGCCAAGATCAACATCAAGCTGCTCGTTAGCGGGAGGCGAATAGTACAGTATTAAAATACGTGGTCAACCCCCCATCTAGAATTTTTTCCTTACCAAAGCACCTGGGTTGCCACTATGGAAGGCGGCTCCTGCCAAACAGGCAACCCAATCGCGACCTCAGCAAGCACGGCCAGGTGCGCAGACGCCGGTGTAGTTGACTCTAATTGCCAACCGTATCCCCGAAGCCCCCATCCAGTGCCTGACTTGCCGAGCAACGCCGCCTACACAAAGCGCTTCAATGCAGTACTCGCCTACATCGACGCCAATCTCAAAGGTGGCTTGTGCGAAGACATTGAGCCAAGTGGCGAACTTTTCGGCGTTTCACTGCCATCGACAATTCACCGCCTTCGTGGGCGTGCCTGTTTCGCGTTATGTACAGTTGATGCGGCTACGACGCGCAGCGCATGGCTTGTCCTCCCTCGCGGATTACTCGGTACTGGAAGCCGCGCTCAGTGCGGGCTTCGAAAGCCCCGAAGCATTTTCCCGGGCATTCAGGCGGGCGTTAGGTTGGCTTGGATCGATCGTCGTCGAGCTCATCGTCGTAAGCGGCCTCTCACCAAGGGGCAGCTATTGGCCTGGACTGTGTAAAATAACCAGACACTGCTTTGAAGTCTGGCGTCGCTACGTAAGATCTGCCAATAAACGGTGAATCAGCCGGGTCTGAAATTTGCGCGGGAACGCGACGTTTGTTCGAGTTCTGACTGTCAAACCTGCTCTAAACAGTTTTGACAAATTCACGCGCACAAAAAGATGCGCATAAAATTGAATCTATACAAATCAAGTAACCAATGTTAGTTTCGGGCCGCCGCCTCGGGGGCCAATTAAGAAAGGTCTTGCCTTACAAGGCCTTTTTTTTCGTCTGCTGGAAAGTGGCTGCTTTTATAGGAGCTGCCGAAGGCTGCGATCTTTTGATCTTCCTTCTGTTTCACCAACAGGACATCTCAAAGGATTCATTGCATGGAAACGTCACTGGAAACCGTCGCCCTGTTCTCCCTCAAACTCGCTTATGAGGAAGAGGGCCTGAGCCCGATTCTGCGGGATGACATGGTCATGGGGGATTACCAGAAAGACGTGTTCGAGTTGCTGGTGAAACGTCGTGATATCCAGACCATCCAATTCAAGCTGAACGAGTGCCTGGGGTTGGCGATGAATGCGTTGGGCGGTGTCGAGAAACCGCTGGGGCGTGAGCTGCACAAGTTGTCAGCCGACTTCAGTCAGGCGCAATCGCTGGAGCAACTCGATCAGCCGCTCCTCGCGCTCAAGGGTTATTTGAAGGACATTCTCTAAACAGACGCGCGATCTGAAGAAACATCCCTTCGGATTACTTCAGTACTTTTACTACTCGAATGTCGATGGGAAACCCATCTGGCCCTTCCAGTTTCTTCCATCCCACGTATTGAAAAACCGCTTCCTGATCGATGGTGTCGCCCCTATCCACCATTTCTCCGCCCAGCACCGCCACCCCTTTATAGATGGCGCAGTTGCCCTCATCGGGATGGGCGGTGTAGATGACATAGGGTTTGACGTACTGCACGGCGCGGAAATGTCGGCCGCAGCCCCAGTCGACCGTGATCATCAGGGTCTTCAGGTAGTCTTCGCCATCCGTTTCCGAATCCTCGGCGAGCTCTTTGAGCTTGCCAAGTCCGCCGACGTCGCTAAAGCCCAGGGCGCGGGCGCGCTTGTATTCCGGAGACTCCTGGTGCTCGGCCTGATCTTTGAAGTATTGCTGTTGAAGCTCTGCAACCAGGACCTCCTCTTCCTTGTTCCGGATCTCGAACGCTTGTGCAATGACGTTTTCGCAACGGGCATATTCGGGAGAGGCAAGGTTTGCCTGCGCGAGGTGGTCGCGATGGACGTAAAGAGTGTGATTCAAGCTGTCGACGCGGTTCATCGCTTGCCTGGTCGTCATGACCCCGTTTTGAACGTTGTTCACTACTTGCTGAAAACCCTGACAATCGGAGAGGTATCCTTTCCAGGCGACCTCCGGGGTTTCATCCCAGCCGGCAAACGCCGGGGTCATTACGATGGCGAAGAGGAATGCGCCGAGCAGGCGCGAGACAGAAGAAACAATCGGCATGCGTAGTCCGTTACGTTGTTGAAGAAAGTGGCGCAAAGCTACTATTTTGCTATCTTGCCGTCCAATTCGCTGGAGGCATCTCAACCGCCTCAATAATCGCGCACTCGGGAATAAACCAATGGATGCTTTGTTGTGCTTGTCAGTGATGGCCGGAACCTGGATGTGGGTGGTGAAACAACGGGGTGACTGGAACTTGTTACTTGCCAACCTTGCTGGCGCCGGAAGTAGCGTGGTGACCGGTATTGTGTTCACGCTGATTTACGGCGCAGTCATTGGTACGTCGATGGCGACACCAAACCTCAATCGCAGTCTGGTGGTGTTCATCACAAGCGCGGGGGTTCTGGCGGGGGTTTGGTTGTGGATTGCCAATCGCCGTCAACCCGAACATCCGGTTGCGCGTCAGTTGCTGGGCGCAGTGTGTGGCTTCGCCGCCGGCATGACGACCTTGCTGCTGCTTGCGGTGAATTATTTCCCCAACACATGATCGGACGGCGTGACTGTTTTGCTATCTTGCCGCCCATCGTCAGCGTTCACTTCGGGCGTGCGTTGATTTCAGGTTTCGAAGTATTAAGGAAAGGATCGAATGGAGTTTCTGCGTTTTCTGGCGTTTGTCGCGGCTTGGGGTTTCATGTGGCGCTGGGTGGTGAAGAACCGCGGTAGCTGGAATATCTTCTACGGCAATATTGTTGGTGCAGCGGGCGGTTTCATCGTGGCAATGGTCGTGCTGTCGATTACGTTTTCGGTGTTCCCATCTACACCGGCGCAAACCGATAGCCGCGAAACAGAGCGCGCCGCGGCAGCACTCATGCCGGAAGTAGAAAGGTCAATGGAGCCTGTACCGGTGATCGCATCGACCCCTGCCGATTCCGACAATCTTGCGACCTACGTCGCCAGCGAACCACAGAACGAGCCTTCTCCGCCCGAGTCCGCCCTTCTGCCGAACTACAGCAAACGCCTGCCCGCGTCACTGCTGGAGAAGGACTTCAAGGACAACGTGCACAACGACTTTGCCGTTTCGCGCCGATTGGCCGGCACTCATCCGAACGCGGACCGGTCCCTGATGGCGTTCATGATTTGCGAACCCTTCATCAAGAGCGCCATGCGCTTTTCCGCGTCGACCGCGATCGCCAGTGCGAAGAGCGCGAGCAGCCAGCGGTTCAAGGATCAGACCTACACCATCAGCAGCACCGTCAGCGCTCGCAACATGTTGGGCGACAACGTCAGCTACGGTTTCGACTGCTCGGTTCAACAAGTGGACAGTAAAGACACTGACAAGGCCGCGTGGCGCCTGCTCGATCTGAAGTTGAAGAAGATCGAGTCTTAAGCCTCATTTAAGGGTTCAAGGCGCCGGCTGCGCTATCATCGCCGGCTTGTGCGCCTTGAGCTTTGCCCCGGAATGTCCCCGACACTTGCTGAACTGAATCCGCTGCCTCCCGTCTTGGCCGGCCCGCTGCTGCGACGGCTGGAACCGACGCGACTGGTGCTATGGCTGGTGGGCAGCCGACAACTGTCGCTGACCTTGCGCCTGCAAGGTGTAGGAGATATCCCTCTCGACGCCGGGAAATGCACGGTCATTCCTGTCGGTCGCAAAGCATTTGTTCATCTGATTGATGTTCCTCTCGATAGCGCCCTGCCCGGCGATACGCGTATCGACTATGACCTGCTGATCGACCACACAACCGGTATCGCCGACTGGGCGCCGCATCTGCTGTACGGCGATGCGACGAGCCCGAACTTCGTCCTGCGCTCGCGGATCGACCAACTGCTGCACGGGTCCTGTCGCAAGCCGCATCACCCGGCAACCGATGGCTTGCTGTGTGTCGACCAATTGCTGGCAGACGAAACCGATCCGCAACAACGCCCGGCACTGTTGATGATGAGCGGTGACCAGGTCTACGCCGACGACGTTGCCGGCCCGATGCTGCGGGCGATCCACGCCTTGATCGAACGCCTTGGCCTGTACGACGAACACCTCGAAGGCGCCGTCGTCAGCGACAGCGCCAGGCTTTACGAACACCCGGCCAGTTACTACCACCGCGCGGATTTGTTACCGGCGCTGGAAAGCAACGAGACCTTGCGTGAGCGATTTTTCGGTGGCGCGCGTAAGCCGATTTTCACCAGCAGCAGTGCCGACAATCATCTGGTGACCTTCGCCGAGGTCATGGCGATGTACTTGCTGGTGTGGTCGCCGACGGCCTGGACGCTGATCAATCCGCAAACGCCCGAACTGACGCCTGCACGGCTCAAGCGCTATACCCTCGAACAGACTCGCATCATTGGCTTCAAGGCCGGCTTGGGCAATGTCGCCCGGGCGCTGGCGCACCTGCCAAGCCTGATGATTTTCGACGATCACGACATCACCGATGACTGGAACCTGTCCGCGCAATGGGAGGAAACGGCCTACGGCCATCCGTTCTCCAAACGCATCATCGGTAACGCCTTGATCGCGTACATGTTGTGCCAGGGCTGGGGCAATAACCCTGATGCCTTCAAGGATGTCCTGGAGAAAACCCGACGCCTGAGCGCCAGCGGCGATGATCAGTACCTCGACAGCCCGGTGCAGGACGCGCTGATTGATGACCTGCTGCGTTTTCAGAATTGGCATTTCGTATTGCCGAGCAGTCCGGCGCTGCTGGTCATCGACACCCGCACCCGCCGCTGGCGCAGTGAAATGGCGCTCAAGCAACCGTCGGGCTTGCTCGACTGGGAAGCCTTGAGCGAGTTGCAGCAGGCGTTGCTCGATCACCCGTCGGCGATCATCGTTTCACCGGCGCCGATCTTCGGCGTGAAGCTGATTGAAACCGTGCAGAAGCTGTTCAGCTGGTGCGGTTACCCGCTGCTGGTGGACGCGGAAAACTGGATGGCCCATCGCGGCGCCGCACAGGTGATCCTGAATATTTTCCGACACTCGCGTACCCCCGGTAACTACGTGGTGCTGTCGGGCGATGTGCATTATTCCTTCGTCTACGAAGTGCTGATCCGACACCGCAAGGCCGGTCCACGGATCTGGCAGATCACCAGCAGCGGGATCAAGAACGAGTTTCCGAAAACCTTGCTGGAGTGGTTCGACCGGCTCAATCGCTGGCTCTACTCGCCGCGCTCGCCACTCAACTGGTTTACCAAACGCCGACGCATGCGCATCGTGCCGTACAGGCCCGAACATGCAGAGGCCGGTGAACGCTTGTGGAATTCGGCGGGGATCGGGCAGGTGTTTTTCAATGAACAGGGGCAGCCGAGCGAGATCATTCAGCACAATTCAAATGGGGCGGTGAAGACGCGGATGCTGGCGCCGGAGTTGACGGATTATCCTGATTAGCGCCACGCATTTTTCCAATGTGGGCGAGCCTGCTCGCGCATGCGATTGATCATTCAATATAAGTATCGACTGCCCCACCGCCATCGCGAGCAGGCTCGCTCCCACAGGTGTCATCGGTTGCCTGTCAGTGCGCGGTTACAGCAAGCCCCACACCTCTGACAATCATCCCCACCTCGCGCTCATCAATCGTCAGCGGTGGCAGCAGCCGTATCGTCTTGCCACGCGTAACGTTGATCAGCAACCCATGATCCCGTGCGGCAATCAGCGTCAGATCACGCACCGGCTGTTTCAACTCGATACCGATCATCAAGCCCTGCCCACGAATCGCCAGTACATTGGGATTGTCTGCCAGTTCTGCGCGCAGGCGAGTCAACAGGCGATCCCCCTGAATCCGCGCGTTTTCCAGCAGCCCCTGTTCTTCGATGATATCCAGCACCGTGCAACCGACCCGGCAAGCCAGCGGATTGCCACCGAACGTACTGCCATGACTGCCGGGCGTGAACAGATCCGCCGCCTTGCCCCGTGCCAGGCAGGCGCCGATCGGTACGCCATTGCCCAGTCCCTTGGCCAGGGTCATCACATCCGGAACGATGTCTTCATGCTGGAACGCGAACCACCGGCCGGTGCGGCCGATGCCAGTCTGGATTTCGTCGAGCATCAGCAGCCAGGCGCGCCGGCTGCACAGGTCACGCAGGGCTTTCAGGTAACCGGGTGGAGCCAGTTGTACGCCGCTTTCGCCTTGAATCGGCTCGACGAGAATCGCAACGATCCGCTCGCCATGCTTTTGCTGTACCTGCTCCAGCGCCACCAGATCACCGAACGGCACTTTGATGAAATCCCCCGGAAGTTCGTTGAAGCCCAAGCGCACCGCCGGGCCATCGCTGGCGGACAAGGTGCCCAGCGTGCGGCCATGAAACGCGTTGGCCATGACCACCACCAGCGGCTGTTCGATGCCTTTGCGCCAGCCGTACAAACGCGCCAGTTTCAGTGCGGTTTCGTTGGCTTCAGCACCGGAGTTGTTGAAGAACGCCCGATTCATCCCCGACAGCTGCGTGAGTTTGCGCGCCAGCTGTTGCTGCCAGTCGATGCTGTACAGGTTCGACGTGTGCAACAGCAGCCCTGCCTGCTCGCTGATGGCAGCGACAATGCGCGGATGCGAATGGCCAACATTGGTCACCGCCACGCCAGCGACGGCATCCAGATACTCACGACCGGCCTGATCCCACAGGCGAGTGCCAAGCCCTTTGGTGAAACTCAGGGCCAGCGGTTGATAGGTGTTCATCAGGGCGGCGGTCATGATTTCAAACTCCAGTGCAGGTCGGTGTGTCTGCAGTATGGTTAGCCACCTGAACTGGATAAACTCGGCAAAGCTTCTTTCATTTAAAAGCAGGGCTTGATAATGGACCTGTTCCAGTCGATGAACGTTTACGTCAAAGTCGTTGAAGCCGGGAGCATGACGGCAGCCGCGTTGCAGTGCGCTATGTCGACGACCATGGTCGGCAATCACCTGCGGGCGCTGGAGCAACGGCTCGGCGTGCAACTGCTGCAACGCACCACACGCCGTCAGCGGCTTACCGAATTCGGCAGTGTTTACTACCAGCGTTGTCTGGATGTATTGGGGCTGGTGGCTGACTCCGAACGCCTGGCCGAACAGGCACTCGACCAACCGCGTGGCCTGCTGCGCATCACCGCACCGCTGACCTTCGGCGTCGAACGCCTGGCGCCGGCGCTCAGCGAGTTTTCCCTGCAATACCCGTTGGTGAAAATGGACGTGGTGCTGACCAACCGCCGCCCGGATCTGCTGGAAAGTGGTCTGGATGTAGCATTTCGGCTGGGGCATTTCGAACAGTCGAACCTGATCGCGCGGCCGCTGATCGACTACACCCTGACCGTGTGCGCCTCACCGGAATACGTTGCCAGACGCGGTATGCCGCAAACCCCGGAAGAGCTGCAACAACACGACTGTCTGTCATTCGCCTACCCCGCCGGCGATGACTGGCAATCGGTGGAAAAGCGCTGGCGCCTCAGCGGCCCGGACGGCGAGATTCTGGTGGATGTCAGCGGACCGATGCTGATGAACACCTCCGCCGGCTTGCACCAGGCGGCGCGCACCGGTATGGGCATCGTGATGCTGCCGGATGCGCTGGTGGAACAGGACCTGCGCGACGGCAGACTGGTGACAGTCGTCCCCGACTACCAGCCTCCCAGCCGCCCGTTGCACCTGCTGTATGCCCCGGATCGTTATCGCCTGCCGAAGCTGCGGCGGTTCGTGGAGTTTGCGATGCGGACGTGGGGGCAGTCCTGACAATGAACTCGTCTGAACGGCTCTTAAGCAAAGGCTGAACCGGTTCTTCCGAGCGGTTTGCCCAATTGATCCAAAACTCTCAGCGCACGACTGTTGTGCTCGATGGCAGGAAAATTATCGGTTTCGCCCGCGGCGTTACCGATGATTTATCCAACGGCTAATTGTCGGTGGTCGTGATAGAGGTGGAATATCAACGTCAGGGGATCGGCCGGGCGCTGGTCGAACACGTCATGAGCGACAAACGCGAGATCACTTGGATATTGCTCGCCGGACGTGAGGGCGCGGAAGCGTTTTTTGCTCGCCAGGGCTTTGAAACTTCGATCATTGCGATCAGCGTCCGGGGCACATCACTACTGACTCGAACGATCCATCAACGCGATGAAATCACTCTCCCTTATTATCCGAATGTTCTGGCCACTCATGATCAGTTGCTCTGCCTTCAGGTGTTTTGCGCTTTTGTCTTTTCCAGCCAACCGGATTACATCCTGATCACCGACGACCAAAAGTGTGGTTTTTTGCGTAACCCCACTGCCTATCGCACACCCACATTTCAGCGCGATTGCTTCGGCGTCTTTTCTGACCAGACTCATACTTCCTGTAAAACAGATCATTTCACCCAACAGTAAACCGTCAGGGTTTTTTTCAACTTCAGGATCAATGACTAACGGTTGACGAATACGTCGCCCCCATTCAGAGACACTTATTCCTGTAACCTCCACCGCCGCCAACAGAATATGTCCCGCCGCTTTGGCATCTTCGAGAGCATCGTGATGTTTGAACGTATAGCCGATGTGCTCCGCGACTTTCGCCAAACCATAGCCTTTATTTGCGAATTGCAGCCAGCTTCGCCGGGCGACTCTCGCTGAATCCAACCAATTTATTTCCATCTGCGGCAAGCCATGTTTACGGAAAGCTCTATCAAGAGAAATACGGTCAAAATGGGTATGACACACACAGATGGAGCCTCTCAGGTACCTGCTCAGTTGCTCAAAGATATCCACGAATTTAGGTGAGTCCATCACATCGGTCTCATCGATTCCGTGAATCCCGATGTTGATATCACTGAAATAGTCTTCAGGATTAATTAGCGTTTGCCATTCTTCTGTGAGCACCCCGTTCTTGAAGCAAGCGATACCGATCTGACAGATCGACGCCATATCGGCATTAGCGGTTTCTACGTCAATAGCTACAAAATCCATTTTAGAAGTCTCTGATGTGACTGATAGCGTTAATCCAATTACAGATACTGTGAAGGATCTCAATATGCCATCATTCAGGCTCGCATGTAAAAACACAGGGAGTGGCAGATGAAAATCAATCAAGAAGAGCGTGCGGCCCGTGCATGGCCAATTTTGATTCGGCACGCAGCACAAGGCACAACTCTGACGTATGGCCAATTGGGGTCTCAACTAGAGATCCATCATCGAGCATGCCGATACGTTCTTTTAGAGATTCAAGATTATTGCCTGGAAAATGATTTTCCTCCGCTGACAATGGTGGTGGTCAACGCCAATACCAGAACTCCCGGGCAAGGCTGTGTCGTGAACGACCCAAGACTGATCGCACAACAGCGAGCAGAAGTTCAGCATTTCCCTTGGTCAGAGAAAGACAACCCATTCGGGTACGCAGCATTGGGCGTTACCGCGGACGAGCTCGCTAATCAGCTTTTACACACGCCGTCCAGCGCAATTGAAATCTACTCAATGGTCAAGGTCAGAGGAAAAATTCAACGCCTATTCAGAACAGCTTTGCTTAAAGCCTATGGATGCCAATGCGCCTTGACTGACACTACATTCACTCAAGTTCTGGAAGCATGCCACATACTTCCATGGAGCCAATGCACTGAAGCAGAGAGACTCGACATCCGAAACGGCATTCTATTGAACTCAAATCATCACAGACTGTTCGACAGAGGGATTATTACCTTCGGCACAGATCTGAAAATGATTTATGCAGACATGAAAGAAGAAGACGGTCCTTACACCGAAAGCGACCACACTTTATCGACCAGTCTCCACGGACGATCACTGAATTTACCCAACCCGATCAATCTCGCCCCTGGCACCGAGTATCTGAAAAGAAGTCATAACTGGTATGGATGGGAGCTGGGTAAGTAACGGCCCAGCATTCCCCGTAACATCGGTAGATTTGGGCGAGTTCTATCAAGATCCGCCCTTCACCAACACCGGCTTGTCCTGATAACGCTGCGCAAACAACTGCTTCAACTGCGCCACTTTCGGCATGTCGTTGATGACGATGTACGGATAGCTCGGATGCTCCGTCAGGAAATCTTGGTGATAGTCCTCCGCCGGGTAGAAGCCGTTATAGGTTTCCAGTTTCGTCACGATGGGTTTGCCATAGGCGTGCGCCGCATCCAGTTGCGCGATATAGGCCTGCGCCACGCGTTGCTGATCGGCGTTGACCGGGAACAGCGCCGAGCGGTATTGCGTGCCGCTGTCGGGGCCCTGGCGGTTGAGTTCAGTCGGGTTGTGGGCCACCGAAAAGTAGATCTGCAGCAGGCTGCCGTAGCTGACTTGCGTCGGGTCGAAGGTGACTTGTACCGACTCGGCATGACCGGTGTCGCCTTCACTGACCCGCTCGTATTGCGCCGTGTTCGCGGCACCGCCGGCGTAACCGGAGACGGCCTTCTGCACACCTTTGACGTGTTGGAAAACCCCTTGCACGCCCCAGAAGCAACCACCGGCAAATACTGCGGTTTCACTGTGCGCCTGCGTGTTTTCATCAAGGGCCGGCGGCGGAATGACCACCGCGTCCTCGGCCCCGAAAGAAAAGGCCGAGCACTGACCGATCACGCCAGCCATCGCGACGCCCAATAACCCACGCCGCCAGTTGTTTTGAGATCTCATCTTGCGCACTCCTGATCAGCCGAAGGTGAAGGCGTAGGCCGCTACGCCCGGGTCAAGAAATTCGATGGTGAAGGTTCGATCCCTCACCGCATCGGTTTGCCGCACCAACTGGTACAGGCGCTGCTCGGTCACGCGGCCGCTGCCATCCGCAGCGACATCCATACCGTTGGCATCACCCGGCGCCTGACCGTCAATCGACACTTTGAACCGCACCGGTTTGCCATCCGCGCCCGGGCCCAGCACCAGATGCAGATCGCGGGCGTGGAAGCGGTAAACGATGCGACTGGCCGGCGCGCTGGCGGTGGCGCGCTCGGCACTGACGGCCCATTGGCCGCCGAGGCTCCAGTCATTGAGGGTCAGGTTGGCCGGTGGGTTATAGGTCGCGACCTTGTCAGGCACTAGGCCGCTTTGCGCTACAAAATGTTCCGCGCGCTGGTAGCCGACATAGGTTTCCGGCGACAACACCTGATTCATGTCCGGCGCCTGTTGCACACCTTTGCCATCGGCGTTGATCAAGCCGTCGGCCACGGTTTTCGCTCCGGCCTCACGCAGCAACTGCTGGATGACCCGTTCCGACTCGGCGTAGTCGCCTTCGCCAAAATGGTGATAACGAATGCGTCCCTGAGCGTCGGCAAAGTAATGCGCCGGCCAGTATTCATTGTTGAAGGCGCGCCAGATCTTGTAGTCGTTATCGATCGCCACCGGGTAGTTGATGCCCAACTCCTTCATGGCTTTGGTGACGTTGCCTACATCACGCTCGAAGGCGAACTCCGGGGCGTGCACGCCGATCACCACCAGGCCCTGATCGCGGTACTTCTCGGCCCAGGCTTTGACATACGGCAGCGTGCGCAGGCAATTGATGCAGGAGTAAGTCCAGAAATCCACCAGCACCACTTTGCCCTTCAATGCCTGGGCGTCCAGCGGTGGCGAATTGAGCCATTGCACGGCGCCATTGAGCGGCGGCAACTGGCCTTCAACCGGGAGTGTTCCCGGTGCCTTGTCGGCAACTTTCATTGCTCCGCCCATGGCAGGAATCTGCGCCATCATCGTTCCGTTATCAGACGCCGACTTGCCGGACAGTTTGCCGACCAGTGCCTGTTCAATCCCGCCAGTGGATGCCGTCGACAGCCGTGCCAGCAGCCCAGTGTCGAGGCCCAGCGCAATCGCCGCGACACCCGCGAGCATCGCCACGCCCAACCCACGCCGGATCCACTCCCCCGTGCCGATCGAGCGCTTCATCAGCGCAAACACCTTACCGCCCAGCAACAGCGCGGACGCCAGTGAAGTCGCGGCGCCCGCCGCGTAGGCGAGCAACAACAGCGTGGTGGCGATGCTTGCCCCTTGCAGCGCGGCGCCGGTCAGAATCAGTCCCAGAATGGGCCCGGCGCAAGGCGCCCAGAGCAGCCCCGTGGCGACGCCGATCAGAAACGACGCGCCGGGACGTGGACGGTTGTCCTGCCCGGCGACCTCCGACAGACGATTGCCGGCCGACACCAGGGGCCGGGTCAGGCGCTCGGCCACACCCGGCAGCAGCAAGGTCAGCCCGAACAGTGCAACGAACAGCAACGCGAGCCAGCGCCCGTACTGATTGACTTGCACCACCCAGCCGCCGCCCACCGCCGCCAACGAGGCGACGAGCGCGAAGGTCAGCGCCATCCCGGCCAATAGCGGCAAGCCACTCTTGATAAACGGTTGCCCGGTGCGAGCGAAGACAAAAGGCAGTACCGGCAGGATGCACGGGCTGACGATCGTCAGCACACCACCGAGATAAGCGAGAACCAAGAGCCACATAAATCCGTCCTGTCTGAAGTGAAGATCGCCCGTGATTCATGGCTCAGGCCACCACGGCTTTGAAGGTCATCGCCAGCCCGTTCATGCAATAACGCAGGCCGGTGGGCTTCGGTCCGTCATCGAAGACATGCCCCAGATGTCCGCCGCAGCGACGACAGTGAACCTCTTCGCGGGACATGCCGAAGGAGCGGTCCTGACGCGTGGCCACGGCGTGCTCCAACGGCGCCCAGAAACTCGGCCATCCGGTGCGGCTGTCGAATTTGGTGGCGGATGAAAACAGCGCCAGATCACACCCGGCACAGGCGAATGTGCCCGTGCGATGTTCATTGTTGAGGGGGCTGGTGTAGGCACGCTCGGTGCCTTCCTTGCGCAGGATCCGGTATTGCTCGTCACTGAGGATCGAGTGCCATTCACTGTCGCTGTGGCTCACCTCGAATGCTTCATCCGCATGCGCTTCGCTGACCAGTGCAGTGCCAGTCGACAATTTTGGCAACACACCCGCCACCAGCGATGCAAGCCCCAGCCCGCCGCTCGCTAACAGAACCTGTCGCCGTGAAAACATGGCCGTCTCCCAAAATTCCAAATGCCCTTTGCGGAACACAGCCTAGGCTTGGGTTGATCGCCAAATCCTCACAGGGAGTTAACGAATTCGTGATAACTCACCCGAGAGAAAACCCGCACAATGCGCGCATTGCGCCGAAGGATTGAGCTTCATGGAACAGACCAGACGCATCCTCGTGGTCGAGGATGACCAGCACATCGCCGACCTTATCTGCCTGCACCTGCGCGACGAAAAATTCGAGGTGATTCACAGTGCCGACGGCGATGAGGGCATGCGCTTGTTGCAGCAGGGGCATTGGGATGCCTTGATCCTCGACCTGATGCTGCCGGGCGTCGATGGCCTGGAGATCTGCCGCCGCGCCCGGGCCATGGCGCGCTATACACCGATCATCATCACCAGCGCGCGCTCCAGCGAATTGCACCGCATTCTTGGCCTGGAGCTGGGCGCCGACGATTACCTGGCCAAACCGTTTTCGATGCTGGAACTGGTGGCCCGGGTCAAGGCCTTGCTGCGCCGGGTCGATGCGATGGCGCGCAACCTGAAAATGGACGCCGGCAGCCTGAGCCTCGACGGCCTGTCCATCGATCCGATCACTCGAGAAGTCAGCCTCGACGGGCAGCGGCTGGACCTCACCCCGCGAGAGTTCGATCTGCTGTATTTCTTCGCCCGCCAGCCGGGCAAAGTGTTCTCGCGCATGGACCTGCTCAATGCCGTCTGGGGCTACAGCCACGAAGGTTATGAACACACGGTGAACACCCACATCAACCGCTTGCGGGCGAAGATCGAGAAGGATCCGGCGCAGCCCGCACGTATCCTCACGGTGTGGGGCCGCGGTTATAAATTCGGTACCGAGCAGCCATGAAACTGAACCTGACGCAGCGCCTGTCCCTGGTATTCGCCGTGCTGTTGCTGGTGTGCTGCGGCACATCGGCATGGCTGCAGGTGCGCTCCAGTCAGATGCATGAGCTGGAGGTGGTGCAAGGTCTCTCGCGGGATCTGGCGCAACACATCGCCCACGACACGGTGCTGATGGACAGCCACGGGCTGATGCCCGGCGCCGTGCGCGAACTGTTCAGCCAGTTGATGCTGGTGAATCCGAGTGTCGAGGTGTACCTGCTCGATACCGAGGGCAAGATTGTTGGCAATGCGGCACCGGAAGGCCGGATCCGCCGTCAACAGGTCGATCTGGCGCCAATCCGCCAGTTGCTCAATGACCAGCCGCTGCCGATTCTCGGCGATGACCCGCGCAGCGTCGACGGACGCAAAGTGTTCAGTGCAGCGCCGTTGCAGGTCGACGGCAAGGCCGCCGGTTATCTGTACGTGGTGTTGCTTGGCGAAGCACACGACCGCTACGCCGAACGCGGTGCCACCAGCGCCGCGCTCAATACGGCGCTGTTGTCGATCGGGCTGGTCGCGTTGCTGTGTCTGATTGCCGGTCTGACCGCGTTCAACCTGATCACCCGGCCACTGCGGCGCCTGACGGAAACCGTCAGCCGCTTCGACATCGACGGTGCTCCGCAATCTGTTGTTTCGGCACCTGTGGATAAAAGCGCCGATCCGGATGAAATCGCCGTACTCGACGCCGCTTTCCGCCAGATGCAAAACCGCCTCGGTGAACAATGGCGCTCGCTGACCCGCCAGGATCAGGAACGCCGCGAACTGGTGGCAAACATTTCCCATGACCTGCGCACCCCATTGGCCTCGTTGCACGGTTATCTGGAAACCCTGTCACTCAAGGACGCCACACTCTCGCCCGAAGAACGCCGGCGCTATCTGGGCATCGCCCTCGATCAAAGCCGCAAGGTCGGCGGGCTGGCGCAATCGCTGCTGGAACTGGTGCGTCTGGAACACGGTTTCGTGCAACCGGTGCCGGAGCGTTTTTCCCTGCTCGATCTGGTGCAGGACATCTTCCAGAAATTCGAGCTGACGGCCGAAGCGCGACAGGTGGAACTCAAGGCGCATTTCGTGCCTAACCTGCCGACGGTCTGCGCCGACCTCGGGTTGATCGAACGGGTGCTGACCAACCTGGTGGACAATGCCTTGCGCCATACACCCAAGGGCGGCGAACTCGAATTCGATCTGCAGCCCCATGGCGCACGGGTCGAGGTGACGGTAAGCGACACCGGCCCCGGTATCGCCCCGGAGTTGCGCGAAGGTCTGTTCCTGCGACCGTTCAATATCGGTGGTGCCCGGCGGGATGGCGGGCTGGGGCTGCGTATCGTGCACCGCATCCTGCAACTGCACGGGCGCGAGATTCAGTTGCTGGATGTCGCGGGGCGCGGCGCGACTTTTCGCTTCTCATTGCCGACCGATCAGCAAACCGCTGAACAGTGGATGATGCGCTCGGTCAATTCGGACGCGCCGGACAAATAATCCGCACCGCCGGCCTGTTGTTCCGTGACAACACCGCCCCGCTCCCCTAAATTAACCGGCCTGAAAAAGACCTCGCGCTTTCTCATCTCCACTCAAGTTAAAAAAGTAGTGAAATTTCAATGTCCGATTTCAACACCGCTGAATCCGTAGTCACCGAATCGTCCAAAGCGGAATACGAAAACTCCATCAATCTTTCACAACACCTCCCACAAGCCAAAATCATCAGCGAGATGGTGCTGGATGCATTCCAGTCCACCCGCGAAAGCGACCAGATCCGCGAACTGCGCGCCGCGATTCGTCAAGCGCACGACAGCTTCGATGACGACAAGGCCTACGAGCTGATGGGCGAACTCAAGCGCCTGAAAGACGCCGAAGCCGCCGACATTGCAGCCCTGGAAGACCTGAGCAGCAAGTTCTCGATCGGCCGCATCCTGTCCAGCTTCAAGGACGACCCGGCGTTCCAGGAAATCGTTTATGGCCTGGCGCTGAAAGTGCTGAACCAGACTCATCAGGCGATCAGCAACCCGAGCGGTGGCAAGAGCAAAGCGGCCAAGAAGAAAGAAGTCGAAATTTTCACCATCAGCAAGGACGGCATGAGCGTAACGCTGCCGTTGCGCACTCCGCGTTCGCGCCTGAACGTTGACCGTGCAGCGCTGGAATTCCTCGGTTTCACCTTCGTCGGTGAAGGCGAAGAAGCGGAACTGGAAAGCGAAACGTTCCTCGACAACGCCGGCACCGAGCAGGCGGTAAACCGCAAGAACATCATCACCGCGCTGCAACAGCAGACCGCGTTCGATGGCTACAGCATCGCCGCGCAGTAATAGCGCAGCTGCTGTACGAAAAAGCCCCGCGCTGAGATTCAGGCGGGGCTTTTTGGTTTTCGGCGGGCATTAGTGGAATGGCGTAAATCCCAGCCCCTCACCCCAGCCCTCTCCCAAGGGAGAGGGAGCCGATCGGGAGATATTGAAGAGACGCATCGAAATGAAAGTACTGTGCAAAATCCGCTATCGCTTCGATCTCTCAAGTCGATGTATAGCGCAAGCCCCCTGGGTCAGTCCCTTCTCCCTCCAGGAGAGGGAGCCGATCGGGAGATATTGAAGCGACGCATCGAAATGAAAGTGCTGTGCGGAATCCGCTATCGACTCGATCTCTCAGGTCGATATATAGCGCAAGACACCTCGGTCAGCCCCCTCCCCGTCCGGGCGGTCCGACGTTTCGGGAGGGTCAGGGTGAGGGCAAGCTGCCAAATCACCTTCAAGCCGACGGATGCAACGCTACAATCATGTCCACTTCAATCGCCGCGTTCTTCGGCAACTGATACACACCGACCGTGCTGCGCGTGTGCCGGCCGGCATCGCCGAGCACATGGCTGAACACGTCCGACGCGCCGTTGGCCACTTCGCTAAGGTCAACAAAGTCCGGCGTCGACTTCACGTACACGGTGACTCGCAACAACGCCTTGATCTTGTCCAGCGAACCCACCGCATCGACGATCAGCGCCAGGCAGCGCATCGCACTGATGCTGGCGGCGGCCTGCGCATCCTTGAGGGTCAACTCCAGGCCGACACGCCCCGGGTACTGAATCTTGCCGTTAGTGCGCGGCACCATACCGCTGATGTAAAGCTCATCGTGATGACGGATCAGCGGCGCGTAATTACCGCCGGCGGTGTTCTCGCCATAAATGTCGTAGTTCAGCTCTTGGGCCAGGGCGATGAAGCGTTCATCACAGGTCATCCTCTCAGTCATTTCGCCCAGCCTCTTGATCTATGCGTGAAATATCGCGGAGTAAAACAGTTGAGCGCCGAGGGAATGGCATGGCGCTATCACTGACATGGCTGGATCCAAATCTAGGGGGTTTGCGGCGATACCGCAACCTGCCTGCCTGAAGCGCTTGTTGCGTTGCGGCCATTGGCGGCACATCAAATCAGCATAATCCACCCAACAAAAAACCCCGCACATCTCTCAATGTGCGGGGTTTTTCTTGAAGCCTCGAAACCTTACGGCGCGTACGTCAGCAGCAGCTCTGCGGGCACCTTGAAGTCCAGGGACATCATGACGCTCAACGCAGTGATGGTGAAGATCGAGAACACGAACAGCTTGCGTGCCCAGACCGTGTCATCCACTGCCTTGTAGCCGGTCCAGGCCATGTACAGCCAGTACATGCCCATGGCCGCGGCAACGGCGAGGTAGCTCATGCCGACGTAACCGCTGAAGGTCAGCATCAAGGTCGCTACGAGGAACGCCAGGATGTAGAGCAGGATGTGCTTCTTGGCCACTTGAATCCCGCGCTTAACGGGCAGCACCGGAATCGATGCGGCCAGGTAATCGTTGAAGCGGAAGATCGCGATGGCGTAGGAATGCGGCATCTGCCACAGGCTGAACATCACCAGCAGGGTCAGCGCGGCCATGTCGAAGCTGTTGGTTACGGCAACGTAACCGATCACTGGCGGCATGGCGCCCGACAGACTGCCCACCAGCGTGCCGTGAACCGACTTGCGCTTGAGGTACAGGCTGTAGAAGCCGACGTAGATGATGAAGCCGATGACCGCGAACAGCGCGGCCAACGGGTTGGCTACCTTGTACAACAACGCAACACCGAGAACACCAAGGATGGTCGCGTAAACCAGGGCCAGTTTCAGGGAGATCAAGCCCTGCACCAGTACCCGGTTTTTAGTGCGTTCCATCTTCAGGTCGATGTCGCGGTCGATGCAGTTGTTGAACACGCAACCGGACGCTACAACCAGGGAGGTGCCGATCATGGCTGCCAGAAACACCGCCAGATCGACATGCCCTTTCGAGGCCAGGAAGAACCCGCCTGCCACAGAAAGCACGTTACCGAAAATGATCCCCGGTTTGGTGATTTGGATAAAGTGCTTGAGCGACATCGGGTCTTACCTCACTTCGCCATCATGTACGTGTGGATGCTGAACATGATCCACAGCGACAGGCCAACCAGCAGCACGATCACGATCGCCGTAAAGACGAATGCAATCACGTTGTTACGCTGAGCAATGGAACGGTCCAGGTGCAGGAAGTAATACAGGTGAACGATCACCTGGATCACTGCGAACAGCAGAACGATTGCCAGCGTGGTGGCCTTCGGCAGGCTCGGGTACATCACCAGGCCGAACGGGATGACGGTCAGGATCACCGACAGGATGAAGCCAATGGCGTACGACTTTACGCTGCCGTGGCCAGCATCATGGCTGTCATGGGAGTGTGCATTAGCCATTACAGAGTCCCCATCAGGTAAACAACGGTGAATACGCAGATCCACACCACGTCCAGGAAGTGCCAGAACAGGCTCAGGCAGCTCAGACGGGTCTTGTTGGTCGCCGTCAGGCCGTGCTTGTTGACCTGGTACATCATGATGCCCATCCAGATCAGACCTGCGGATACGTGCAGACCGTGGGTACCGACCAGGGTGAAGAACGCGGACAGGAAGCCCGAACGGCTAGGACCGAAGCCCTCGGAGATCAGCAGGTGGAACTCGTTGATCTCCATGGCGATAAAGCCTGCGCCCAGCAGGAAGGTCATGAACAACCAACCCAGAACCTGCTGCTTCTTGCCTTTGAACAACGCCAGCATGGCGAAGCCGTAGGTGATCGAACTGAACAACAGCAGAGCGGTTTCGCCCAGCACGTATGGCAGTTCGAAGATGTCGTGGCCCGACGGGCCACCGGCTACGTTGTTTACCAGTACTGCGTACACCGCGAAGATCGACGCAAACAGAATGCAGTCGGTCATCAGGTAGAGCCAGAAACCGTATACGGTCATCTCGCCCGAATCGTGGTGATGGTCATCGTGCCCATGGTCACCATGGGCGTGTCCAACATTGGTCACTAAGTTCGACATGGTTTAAGCCTGTTCCAACGAGGTTTCAACACGGGTGGCACCGGCCGGGATTTTCCCTGCCGCGACCAGACGCTTGTGCTGCTCGGCTTCGATACGCTCGATCGTTTCAACCGGAACCATATAGCCCTGGTCGTCACGTGCAGCGTGGATCACGAAGTAAACGACGGTGCCTACCAGGCTCGCGATCGCCAGCCACCAGATGTGCCAGATCATTGCGAAACCGAAGACGGTCAACAGTGCGCCCATCACCACGCCAGTGGCGGTGTTGTTCGGCATGTGGATCGGCTCGTACTTGGCCGGACGCTGGTACGCAGTACCGTTTTCCTTGGCTTCGGTGAACGGGTCGATGCAGTCAGCCTTAGGCAGCACAGCAAAGTTGTAGAACGGAGGTGGCGACGAGGTCGACCATTCCAGGGTGTGTGCATTCCACGGGTCACCGTGATCGCAAACGTTCTCTGGCTTGTTACGGTCACGCACGCTCACATAGAGCTGGATCAGCTGGCAGGCAATACCGACAGCGATCATCACCGCACCGAACATGGCAACGTACAGGTACGGTACCCACTCAGGGTTGGTGGTGGCATTCAGACGACGGGTCATGCCCATGAAGCCCAGTGCATAGAGCGGCATGAACGCGACGAAGAAGCCCGAGATCCAGAACCAGAACGCTGCTTTACCCCAGCCTTCGTGCAGCTTGAAGCCGAACGCTTTCGGGAAGTAGAACGCGAAACCTGCGATGTAACCGAATACCGCACCGCCGATGATCACGTTGTGGAAGTGCGCGATCACGAACAGGCTGTTGTGCAGCACGAAGTCAGCACCCGGGATGGCCAGCAGTACGCCGGTCATGCCGCCGATGGCGAAGGTCACCATGAAGCCCAGAGTCCACATAACCTGGCTGGTGAAGCGCAGACGGCCCTGATAGATGGTGAACAGCCAGTTGAACAGTTTCACACCCGTCGGGATGGAAATCAGCATCGTCGCCAGACCGAAGAAGGCGTTGACGCTGGCACCCGAACCCATGGTGAAGAAGTGGTGCAGCCAAACCATGAAGCCCAGTACCGAGATCGCGCCCGAGGCGTAGATCATCGAGTGGTGGCCGAACAGTTTCTTGCCGGTGAACGCCGAGATCACTTCCGAGAAGATGCCGAATGCCGGCAGGATCAGGATGTAAACCTCAGGGTGGCCCCAGGCCCAGAACAGGTTGACGTACATCATTGGATTGCCACCAAGTTCATTGGTGAAAATGTGGAAATCCATGTAACGGTCAAGGGTCAGCAGTGCCAGGGTCGCGGTCAGGATCGGGAACGAAGCCACGATCAGAACGTTTGCCCAGGTGCAGGTCCAGGTGAAGATCGGCATGTCCATCAGTTTCATGCCAGGGGTACGCATTTTCAGTACGGTCGCGAGGAAGTTAACCCCCGTCAGCGTCGTACCTAACCCGGATAGCTGTAGCGCCCAGATGTAGTAGTCCATACCCACGCCAGGGCTGTATTGCAGACCCGACAATGGTGGATAGGCAACCCAACCGGTCTTGGCGAATTCGCCGACGCCCAGTGACAGGTTGATCAGCACAACGCCGGACACCAGCAGCCAGAAGCTCAGGGAGTTCAGGAACGGGAACGCAACGTCACGCGCGCCGATCTGCAGCGGCACTGCAAGGTTCATCAGGCCGGTGAAGAATGGCATCGCCATGAAGATGATCATGATCACACCGTGAGCGGTGAAGATCTGGTCATAGTGTTCAGGTGGCAGGTAGCCAGGCGAACCCTCGGTGGCCATGGCCAACTGGGTACGCATCATGATGGCGTCGGCAAAGCCACGCAGCAGCATGACCATGGCAACGATGATGTACATCACGCCGATTTTCTTGTGGTCGACCGAGGTCAACCACTCGGTCCACAAGTAGGTCCACTTCTTGAAGTAGGTGATTGCAGCGAACAGCGCCAGACCACCGAGGGCGATCATGGCGATGGTCACCATCACGATCGGCTCGTGGAATGGGACTGCTTCCCAACTTAATTTACCAAACATCGTTTACTCCTCTGCCCCGGCAGCTGAATGCGAACTCGAGTCAATTTCCGTGGCCGCCACTTCTTTCTCTTTCTTCTCGTGCTTCAGCGGCTTGCCCGGCTTCATACCTTCGTACTTGTCGACGATGATCTGGAACTGGTTCGGCGTGACCGAGGAGTAGAGCTCGACTGGGTTGTTCTGGCTCGGTTTGGCAAGGGCCGCATATTCAGCTTGATCAAGCTGTTTAGGTGACTTCTTGACTTCACTTACCCAGGCGTCGAAATCTTCCTGAGTGGTGGAGATAGCCTTGAATTTCATACCGGTGAAACCCGCGCCGCTGTAGTTGGCGGAGATACCGTCCATTTCAGCGTTACGGTCAGCGATCAGATGCAGCTTGGTCTGCATGCCCGCCATCGCGTAGATCTGGCCGCCCAGACCCGGGATGAAGAACGAGTTCATCACAGCGTCAGAGGTGATCTTGAAGTTGATTGGCGTGTGCGCCGGGAACACGATCTTGTTGACCGTGGCAATGCCTTGTTCCGGGTAGATGAACAGCCACTTCCAGTCCAGCGCAACGACTTCGATGGTCACTGGCTTGACGTCGGATTGAATTGGACGATACGGGTCCAGTTCGTGGGTCGAAATGTAGGTGATGTAACCCAGGGCAATGATGATCAGGACCGGAATGGTCCAGACTGCCACTTCGATTTTGGTCGAGTGCGACCATTTCGGGGTGTACACGGCGTTCTTGTTGGACGCGCGGTACTTCCAGGCGAACAGGAAGGTCATGACGATAACCGGCACAACGACCAACAGCATCAGCAGCGTGGCGGTGATGATCAGGTTGCGCTGTTCCAGGCCGACCTGGCCCGTTGGATTGAGCAAGGTCATGTTGCAGCCTCCCAGCAACAACGTGCCGAGCAGCGGCACTAGGCCTAGTAATCTGGGGTACCTGTTTTTACTCATCTCACGACCTCTAAAGCAGCTTGCGCAATGCAGTTGGGTTTTGATCGCCAACACTTCACCCTGCCAAGGGTTGGCATTTTCTTTGGATTGAATAAGGGCCGCCCGTCGCGCGTCAGACGCTCGACAAAACCTTGGGACAGCGGTCAGTTCTTATTCGAATTCGTGGTCAAAGGCCTTGTTACAGACCAATTCCATTT
This sequence comes from Pseudomonas sp. GNP014, assembly GCF_054344005.1. Classification (NCBI taxonomy): domain Bacteria; kingdom Pseudomonadati; phylum Pseudomonadota; class Gammaproteobacteria; order Pseudomonadales; family Pseudomonadaceae; genus Pseudomonas; species Pseudomonas sp. GNP014. Next base: position 27,740 of record NZ_JBTGUS010000001.1, read on the forward strand.
GGTGCGGAAAGTTGGAAGGCACCGACACCTGGGTGTCTCAAAAGCCTTTCGGCCTGCTCGACACCCGACTTCCTGTCCAGTTCCTTAATAAAGGTTGAACAGTGCCGGGAATTCAATGCGGGCGATTGTAGATAGGTAGCGCCCTATACACCATGTCTTATCCCGAAATAATTTTTATCGCTCAGAGCAACAATCCATCACCGTTTTTGCAAAAGTTCCGCATCTTATCGAAATCAATTCTCAACAAAAACACCAAAAAATGTAGGTCTATCCACCTCAGTTCAGACAGCTCTGAACGCTTTCTCCCAGCACCGAATCGGCGCAAAGCCCGATATTCAAAGGCCTCTGGCTATCTCCCGGAGCTTGTTAAAACTGCCTGATCTGGCACACACGTGCAAAACCAGAAAAATACCGAAACAGACCAATCCTTTTTTGTAACATTACGCCATTCCGTGTCGTTCAATCGGCTTGCGACACGCTCTGTGTGACAACATGTCGCACACCTGTCGCACCCATCCTTGCCATTCGTCACGGTGATTTCACAAACACTCTGAAATGCAAAACGCCCCGATGAGCTGATCCGCAAATCGGGGCGTTTTCTGTATCGGCCAATCCGCCGAAGAGTTGACTCAGCGCAGTGTTTTTCGGTTACGCGAGGTCAGCAGCGGCACCAGGATCACCACCAGCACGAATGCCAGCAGTGCCCATTGCGCCAGCGACAGACCGAGAATCGGCGGGTACGGCGTCGAGCAGAAACCGTCGACCTGGAAGCCCAGCGGGAAGATCTTCGCCAGCGGCAGGTCATCGACAATCGGCTGCAGCACATCAATGCCGCAACTCACTGCCGGATAGAACTGGGTGTAGACGTGATGCCCGGCAACACCGGCGCCGGCAATCGCGCAAATGACCACCAGCACTTCGAACACGGTGATGCTGCGGCGGCTGCGCATGGCCGCGCCAACGAAGGCGAACAGCGCAATCAGCAGCAGTGCATAACGCTGCAGGATGCACAGCGGACACGGTGCCTCACCCAACACAATCTGCATGTACAGCGCACCGCCGATCAGTGCCAGGCAGATAATCCCCAGCAGCACCAGAAAGCGCCGCTCACGTCCCAGTCGAATCGTTTCCTCGCTCATCGCGTTTCCCTTGTATGTCCATGGTTCAGCTAGCCGGCGGCTGCGCTTGCAGTTGCGCCATCAGGCTGATGTTGTCTTCGATATGCCAATTGGCCGCGATGCGACCGTTGTCGATCTGATAGATATCGGTTGCCCGGAAGTCTACACGCTGGCCCTGCCCTTTGAGAGTTTTGAACGTGCCGCTGAAGTGCCCGCGAAAGTGCAGATGCACCACCACGCGGTCTCCGGCGATGATCATTTGCTCGATCTCACAGCTCAGGTCCGGCACCGCCGTACGAAAGAACTTCGACGCCAGCAACGGTCCGGTCGGCCCCTGCACCCGACCTTCGGGCGGGGTCTTGTCGACAAATTGCGGCGACAAGGCTGCCGTGGCCAGGGCCTCTTCCCCACTGCTCCAGAAACTGCCGTAACGCCGCGCCGCCAACTCCATCGCCTGTTGCTGCGCCTTGGGCAGGCTCTGATCGACGATCAGGCTCTGCGGTGTAATGAACGCCGATTCGGCCGAGGCAAACGGACTGGCCAGCAACGCGGCCGACAGGCCTAGGGTTGCCAGGCTCAAACGAGGGGAGAAGATGATGTGCGACATGGGGGCGATCCTGATCAGTTAAACGAACGAGCGCCTATCATCAGCATCGGGGAATAAACGATAAACCGGTTAAGAAACGATTAACCTTTAAACAGAATTTAATAATCAGGACCGCATAACGGCCAATCGCGGGCAAGCCCGCTCCCACAGGTCTGGCATCGTTCACAGATGCTGTGTACGACATAAATCCTGTGGGAGCGGGCTTGCCCGCGATGCAGACGACTCGGTCTCAGGAGTTATTCCAAAGCAGCAGCCGGCCCGAAGAACTCATACCGGCTCTGCTGCTCCGGCACGCCCAGCGCTTTCAGATGGCGCTTGATCGCCCCCATAAAACCTTTCGGCCCGAGGAAGTAAGCGTCGACATCCCTTTGCGCCGGCAACCACTCGCCAAGCAGGGCCTGATCCAGAAGGCCGACCTTGTCCGCCGCCGGGCTCACGCCGTCGTCTTCGGCATAGCAATAAAACCGCTTGAGTTGCGGATGCCGCGCCGCCAGCCCGTCGATCCAGTCGCGGAACGCATGCACGCTGCCATTGCGCGCGCAGTGGATAAAGTGCACCGGCCGCTCGCTCTCCAGCGCCGCTTCGAGCATCGCCAGCGTCGGCGTGATGCCCACGCCGCCACTGATCAACACCAGCGGTTTATCGCTGGCAGTCAGGGTGAATTCGCCCGATGGCGGGAACAGCTGAATGCTCGAGCCGACGTGCAAGTGATCGTGCAAGTGGTTGGAGGCGCGACCACCCGGTTCGCGTTTAACGCTGATGCGGTACTGACCGTTGTTCGCCAGCGCCGACAGCGAGTAATTGCGGCGGACTTCTTCGCCGTCGAGGATCAGCTTCATGCCGATGTACTGACCCGGTTCAGCCGCAAGGATCGGGCCTTTGTCGGCCGGTTCGAAGTAGAAGGAAACGATTTCCGCACTCTCTTCGACCTTCGCCGCCACGATGAACTCACGCGCCCCGCGCCAGCCGCCGACAGCTTGCTCTTTCTGATCGTAGATGGCGGTTTCGGCGCCGATCAGGATCTCGGCCAACTGACCGTACGCCGCCCCCCACGCACTCATCACCTCGGGCGTGGCGATCTCATCGCCGAGCACTTCGGAAATGGCGCGCAGCAAGCAGGTGCCGACAATCGGGTAGTGCTCCGGCAGGATTTGCAGGGCCACGTGCTTGTTGATGATCTTCGCCACCAGATCGCCCAATTGGTCGAGCTGGTCGATGTGGCGCGCGTACATCAGCACACCGTTGGCCAAGGCACGCGGTTGATCACCGCTGGCCTGGTGCGCCTGGTTGAACAGCGGACGGACTTCGGGGTATTCGGAGAGCATCATGCGATAGAAATGCGTGATCAGCGCCTCACCACCGCTTTCGAGCAGAGGCACAGTGGATTTGACGATGGCACGATCCTGGACGCTAAGCATAAGAGTGACTCCTGAGCTTTTTTGATAAGTTGCCTTAGGCTTATCAGTTTTCGTGCCAGATATTTTATTCATACAAATCAATGATTTAAAAAACACGTAGTCATTTCGACACGAAGACCTTTATAGTCATCCCGACTACATCTTGTCTCTTTGACTACATCACCATGTCTGCCAAATCACTGCTCACCGCCCTGCTGCCTTTAGTCTCCGATCTGTCCCGCGAACTGCCCGATGGCGAGCGCTATCGACGCCTGCTCCAGGCCATGCGCGCCCTCCTGCCGTGCGATGCCGCCGCATTGTTGCGCCTGGAGGGTGAATCGCTGGTGCCGCTGGCGGTGGACGGTTTGAGTACCGACACCCTGGGCCGGCGCTTCAAAGTCAGCGAGCACCCGCGCTTTGAAATTCTGCTGGCCGGCGCCGGGCCGACACGGTTCGCCGCCGACAGCGATTTGCCTGATCCTTATGACGGCCTGGTCGAAGGCCTCGCCGATCACCTCGAAGTCCACGACTGCCTCGGGTGCCCGCTGTTCGTCGATGAAAAACTCTGGGGCCTGATCACCCTTGACGCCCTTGATCCCGAGCGTTTCGAGCCGATCGAACTCGACGTCCTGCAAGCCTTTGCCAGCCTCGCCTCGGCCACGGTCAACGCCGCCGAGCGCATCGAACGCCTGGCCGTCCGCGCCGAAGACGAACACCAGCGCGCCGAGGTCTATCGCCAGGCCAGCGGCCAGCAGCACCGCGAAATGATCGGTCAGAGCAAGGCGCTCAAGAAATTGGTGGAAGAAATCAACCTGGTCGGCGGCAGCGATCTGACCGTGTTGATCACTGGCGAAACCGGGGTCGGCAAGGAATTGGTCGCCCAAGCCATCCACGCCGCGTCACCGCGCGCCGACCAACCGATCATCAGCCTCAACTGCGCCGCGCTGCCCGACACGCTGGTCGAGAGTGAACTGTTCGGCCACGTGCGCGGCGCTTTCACCGGCGCCACCAGCGACCGTCGCGGCAAGTTCGAACTGGCCAATGGCGGCACGCTGTTTCTCGATGAAGTCGGCGAGTTGTCGCTGACCGTGCAGGCCAAGTTGTTGCGCGTGTTACAGAGCGGCCAGTTACAGCGGCTGGGTTCGGACAAGGAACATCAGGTCGATGTACGCCTGATCGCCGCGACCAACCGCGACCTGGCCGAAGAAGTGCGCAGCGGTCGTTATCGCGCCGACTTCTACCATCGCTTGAGCGTGTACCCACTGCGGGTGCCGGCATTGCGCGATCGCGGGCGTGATGTGTTGTTGCTCAGCGGCTTTTTTCTGGAACAGAACCGCTCGCGCATGGGCCTCAACAGCCTGCGCCTGAGCAGCGACGCCCAGGAAGCGTTGCTCGCCTACACTTGGCCGGGCAACGTGCGCGAACTGGAACACTTGATCGGGCGCAGCGCGCTGAAGGCCTTGGGCAACTGCAAAGTGCGGCCGAAGATCCTCAGCCTCAGTGCGGCAGATCTGGATCTGCCGCGTGAGGTTGTGGATAACTCGGTTGAGCCGGTTGCCGGTGTCGTGGCTGAGATGCCGCTGATCAGCGGGGATCTGCGCAGTGCTACCGAGCAGTATCAGCGGCGTTTGATCAGTGCGGCGCTGGAACGCAATCAGGATAACTGGGCGAGTGCGGCGCGGGAGTTGGGGCTGGATCGGGCGAACCTGGGCCGCATGGCTAAACGTCTGGGGATTAAGAGCTAAAAGCACCCTCACCCTAGCCCTCTCCCCGAGGGAGAGGGGACTGACCGAGGTGTTTTGCGTAATACGCCGATCTGAAATATCGATTCGATTATGGATTCGGCAGCGCAGGTTCAGGTCGGTGAGTTACTACAATATCCCCCAATCGACCCCCTCATCCCTCCGGGAAGAGGGAGAGCGGACTGACCGAGGTGTTTTGCGTAATACGTCGACCTGAAATATCGATTCGATTATGGATTCGGCAGCGCAGGTTCAGGTCGGTGAGTTACTACAATATCCCCCAATCGACCCCCTCATCCCTCCGGGAAGAGGGAGAGCGGACTGACCGAGGTGTTTTGCGCCATACGCCGACCTGAAACATCGAGTCGATTATGGATTCGGCAGAGCAGGTTCAGGTCGGTGAGTTACTACAATATCCCCCAATCGGCCCCCTCTCCCTCCGGGAGAGGGCTGGGGTGAGGGGCAGTGATCGAGAGAACAGCGATCAACCCAGGCCGACTACCCGACAACTAACCTAAAGCCCAACCTTTTGACGCCGATAACCCGGCATCAATAGTTTCTGGCGATTTGCCCCTCGCCCATCACCTTTTTCCACAGAAGGTTTATATGTCTTCCACCAAAGCCCGCGCAGATTCACTTTCGCTTCTGCTGTTTACCTTGCGCAGCGGCAAGCTGATGGCGATCAACCTGCTGAAAGTCAGTGAAATCATCCCCTGCCCGCCGCTGACCAAGCTGCCGGAGTCGCACCCGCACGTCAAAGGCATCGCCACCCTGCGCGGCGCGTCGCTGTCGGTGATCGACCTCAGCCGCGCGATCGGCGAGCGCCCGCTGGAAGATCCGAACGGCGGCTGCCTGATCGTCACCGATGTCAGCCGCTCCAAACAGGGCCTGCACGTGCAGGCCGTGAGCAAAATCGTCCATTGCCTGACCACCGACATCAAGCCGCCACCGTTCGGTTCCGGTGGCTCACGTGCCTACATCACCGGCGTGACCTCGGTGGACGGCACGCTGGTGCAGGTGCTGGATATCGAAAAGGTTATCCACAGCATCGCCCCGGCGCAGATCGAAATGGCCCCGACCGACCTGAGCATGGAAGACGCCGAAGTCCTCGGCAATGCGCGGATTCTGGTGGTCGATGATAGTCAGGTGGCGCTGCAGCAATCGGTGCACACCCTGCGCAACCTCGGCCTGCAGTGCCACACCGCGCGCAGCGCCAAGGAAGCCATCGACTGCCTGCTCGACCTGCAAGGCACCGCGCAGCAGATCAACCTGATCGTCTCCGACATCGAAATGTCCGAGATGGACGGCTACGCCTTCACCCGCACCCTGCGCGAAACCCCGGACTTCGCCCACCTCTACGTGCTGCTGCACACCTCGCTCGACAGCGCGATGAACAGCGAAAAGGCCCGATTGGCCGGAGCGAATGCGGTGCTGACCAAATTCTCCTCGCCGGAACTGACTCAACGCCTGATCGAAGCGGCCAAACACGTCGCGGCCAACGGTCACTGAGTCTTGGCGCAGACGTATTGTTTTTTGATGCGGCGCGATCTTGCCAAGGACGCGCCGGATGCGCTTTGGCCTCAAGGCATTGAACTGTGTACGTACTCCGTCGAACTGGCGCCGGACGTGCACGCCCTAATGCAACTCGGCTATCGCGAAGGCGGCGGCCGGGTGCCGGCGCTGGACACTTGGCAGCAGCAATTCGAGACCGATCCCGAATACGATCCTTCGCTGTGCTTGATTGCCCGCGACGGCGAAGGTGTGGTCGGCGTGGCGCAATGCTGGACCAGCTCATATATCAAGAATCTGGTGGTGCATCCGCGCATGCAAGGGCGTGGATTGGGCCGGGCGTTGTTGCTCAATGCATTCAAGGTATTTCAGCAACGGCGCGAAGGGTTTGTTGATCTGAAGGTGCTGGAAGACAACCGGCGCGCGCAGCGCTTGTATGAAAGTGCCGGGATGTATGTGGTCCGCCGGGAACTGGTGCCGGACTGATCGACCGCTTTCGCGAGCAGGCCAGCACCGGCAACTTCCTTTCTCTGGCAGACTCCAACCTTGGCCACTCACGACCAAGGACGCCCACCATGAAAGTGCTCACCCTCAGCCTGCTCTGCCTCACCGCCCTCACCTCCCAGGCCCACGCCTCCAGCCCCGACGCTTGGGCCGCCTACGACAAAACCGTGCTCGCCAGTTGTACCAAGGCCAGTGGCCTGAAAAACGCCAAACCGGTCGGCACACCCGCGCAATTCGACGACCGCGTCGGCTACACCGCCGTGTTGCTGCAAGGTCAATACCCGCAAAAACACATGAAAGGCCAGCAGGGCACCGAGCTGTGCCTGTACAACAAAAAATCGAAAACCGCCTTCGTCACCGAGTGGGACTCGATTCGTCCGACCGGCAAAGCGCAGTGAGTGGCGCATAACTTGCTTCGATCCGCGCCTGTGCGGTGGTTTTCCGCCACCGTTTCACGCCCTGATTGAAGACAGATCGCTCAATGAATACGACGTTTTCCTGCGTAGGCTGCGGCAAATGCTGCACCGACCACCATGTCCCGCTGACCCTGGCCGAGGCCCGCATGTGGGCGGCGGATGGCGGTCAGGTGATCGTGCTGGTGGAGGCTTTTCTCGGTAATGGCCTGGGTTTGCCGGCGCAGCAGCGAGAACATGCCGAACGGCGTTCAGCGCTCGTTCGCAGCGGCACGACAGACGCCCATGTGGCAATCACCTTCGCCGCATACAACGTCGGTCCCTGCCGGAATCTTGACGAAGACAACCTGTGCCGCATCTACGAGCGCCGGCCGCTGGTGTGTCGTATTTACCCAGCGGAAATCAACCCGCATATCCCGCTCACCCCTGCTGCCAAGGATTGCCCGCCGGAGTCCTGGCAACAGGGGCCCGTGCTGATTGCCGGGGGCGAGTTGGTCGATCAGGCGCTGGTTGAATTGATTCAACGCTCGCGCCAGGCCGACCGCGATGACATCGGCATCAAGGACGCGATCTGCGCGATGCTGGGGATTCGTACCACGGCGCTGAAGGGGGACGGGTTTACTGCCTACTTGCCGAATATGGAGGCGTTTGCGGCGGTGATTGATCAGGTGACTGCCCAGCCGTTGACGATGGCGCCGAGTGAGTGGGTGTTTCATCTGTCGGGCGATGATGTGGCCGGGCAAGTGCTGGCGGCCGGGGCACAGGTGGTGACGGAGCCGGCGCAGACGTATGCGTTTATTTCGTTGCGGGCGGCCTGATCCAGATTCTTTAGCGTCCGCCCGGACCTCATCGCGAGCAGGCTCACTCCTACATTTGAAATGCATTCCCTTGCAGGAGTGAGCCTGCTCGCGATAGCGCAAGTGAGCACACCCTCAATCGCGAACCTGCCGCCGCCCCCAGAACTCCCGCGCCAGCAACCTCAAATCCCCCGCCAGCCCCGCCACATCTTCGGAATTGCGCTGACTCTCGCGCCCCTCATCCACCGTCACCTCGCACGCCGTACGAATGCTGACGATGTTGCGGTTGATGTCCTCGCTCACCGCGCTCTGCTGCTCCACCGCTGCCGCAATCTGCAGGCTCATCTCGGTGATCTGCTCGACCCGCTCGCTGATCCCGTCCAGCGCCCGCGCCGCCCGCTGCGCCTGTTCGACGCTGTTATCCACATGCTCACTGCTTTGCTGCATCACCAGCACCGCGTCACGCGCGCCGTTCTGCAGGGTGCTGATCATTCGTTGAATCTCGTTGGTCGATTGCTGCGTGCGTTGCGCCAACCCGCGAACCTCATCCGCCACCACGGCAAACCCGCGTCCGGCATCGCCGGCGCGTGCGGCTTCGATCGCCGCGTTGAGAGCCAATAGATTGGTTTGCTCGGCGATGCTGCGGATCACCTCCAGCACTCCGGAAATTTCACTGCTGTGGCCTTCGAGCTGATGAATCACCTCGGTCGCCCGGCCAAGCTCTTCAGCCAGGCGCAACACGGCGCTGCGACTTTCACCGACCAGCCAATGCCCTTCACGGGTTTCCGTTCCGGCCATGTCCGCCGCTACAGACGCCTGCTGCGCATGACTGGCAACCTGCGCGACACTCGCGGCCATCTGGTGAATGGCCGCCGCCACCTGGTCGGTTTCCGCCTGCTGCTGCAGTGAACTGTTATGGCTGCTTTGCAGGTGATCGACCAGTTGCGCAGCGTGTCCGGCCAACTGTTGCGACGCATCGCCGATACGCCCGAGCACCGCGCCGACCTGCGCTTCGAGCATCTGCAAGGCGAACTCGATCTGGCCGATTTCATCGCGACGTCCGGTATACACAGACTGACTCAACGGATTGTCCGCAACGCTCCGCGCACGCTCGGCCAGTTGCTCCAGCGGGCACAAAATCCAGCGCAGCGCCAACGCACAAGCGCCGCTGCCCAACACAAATGCTGCCAGGTTCAACCAGGCAGAATCCGGCTGCAACCAGGTCTCGGCACCCAGCACAACGCCGAGCAGCGCACTGGCCAGCGCCGTGACCTTGGTCCGCACCCCCAAGGCTTGCGGTTGCCAGCGCGTCACACGCTCGCCGCGCAACTGCACGTACGCCAGCTCCGCCGCCGCCACTTGCCGCGCATCCGCCCGCGTGCGCACCGACTGATACTCCACCGCCGTACCGTTCTGCGTCACCGGCGTGACATAGGCACTGACCCAGTAATGATCACCGTTCTTGCAGCGATTTTTCACCAGCCCCATCCACGACCGCCCGCCCTTGAGCGTCTGCCACATATGCGCAAACGCCTGCGCCGGCATGTCCGGATGACGCAGCAGATGGTGCGGCGCACCCAGCAACTCATCGCGGCTGTAACCGCTGATCTTGATGAAGTCGTCGTTGGCGTAAGTGATCGCGCTGGTCAGATCGGTGGTCGAGAGAATGTTCGCATCCAGCGCCACATCGACATTGCGACCGGTCACCGGGAGATTGATCTTCATGAATAGCGCGCTCGTTTTATTGGAAAGAGTCGGCAGGGCTGCTGACTCTAAGCGCACCAATTGGTCAAATATTGATCTGGCTCAGGATCTGAGCACTTAGCCATCACTGCGACCGAAAATCGCAGTCGATGGCGCAGGGCGGGAATAAAACTCAGCGCTTGCCCATCGAACGACGGGTACCCGGCGGCGCCATGCCCGGGGTCTTGGTGTGGCCGTTCTTGGCGCCGTTCTTGTACCACGGCTGGTTCGAGCCTTTGGCTGCGGCCAGTTCGCCCGGTTTGAAGGGAAACTTGAAGGCCGGAATTTCGGCTTTGGTGTCGCTGGTATCGGCCAGTTCAGCCGAGACATCGCTCACAGCGTCGTCAACCGGCGGCAGGGTCGGGGAAGTCATAAAAGCTCCGGAAAGCAGAAAGTCGGGCCCGATCAGTGAGCCGCGAAGGCGCGCAGTATACCTGTGCGCCATGGCTCGGCACCTGAAGATTTGCAGCGCACGCCGAACGGTTTACAGGTAGGTGATGATCACGATGCCTTTGTCAGTCGATGTCTTCAGCGCTTCGTAACGCATGGAAATCGGCAGCGCCTGATGACTGCAAGCGTTGCGCTCAGTGTCGACATCGACTTTCACGCCGGGCTTGATTTCGATCTGGCGAGACTCACGAGCAGCAAACGCCCCGACCGGTCCGACCTGACAGCCCGAGTCAACGATTTGCCCGGTGAAGCGGATCTCGCCGGATTGACTGGCCGGCGCGGCGAAGGTTGTGAGTGGAACCAACAGAAGCACATACGGCAGAGCGGTTTTCAGCTTCATTTCAAGACACTCCCGAAGTGGACGGCCCAGAGAGATTTGGGCCGTGCGCGGCCTGAGCCATACAAGCTGTATCCGCTCATAGAGGCGGATCTTTAAGAGATTAGTCAGGATCGCTAGCCGTGCCGGATGTCAGTTCATTCGTTGCTGGACATTGCTCAACAATTGCGAGGCGCTTTCCAACAACTGCGCCAGAAGCGCGTCATCCTCATCCATATACCCTTCGTATTCCGCGAGATTGCGCCGCTCATGACACAACGCGAACAATCGCACCTGAACCTTGCTGATATGCGCCGTATGCACCAGACACTGAAAGACCAGATAGCGTTTATCTGATCGATAGCCACTCAATCGGAGCGCCGTCAGCGCCAACGCGTGCGCTGCGTTATAAGCCAAGTCGAAACGGCTGGAAAAAGACAACGTAGAAGTTTGCGCATCCTTGAGCCGATCCATGGCCGAGCGCATCAAGCCCTCACACTCATTGCGATCCGGCGGCTCCGCTTTCAGCCCACCGCTACGTAGAAGATTCTCCAGACTCTCGTTGCTGCCCATCCTTGGACTCCAAAGGGTTTGCCCCTAACAGAACGATTTTTTCCTGCTGCACCACCCGCAAGACAAAGCTGTTTTGCCCAGCCAGTTTTGCCGCCAAGTCTTGCGGGGTGTAAAGCGTCGGGTTGATGGGACGACCCAATTGTTCCTCCATGGGCATGAGCCGTTCCATGACGTCACTGTAGTGCAGGCCTTCGCCGATCAGCATGAGATCAATGTCACTGAGTGTGTTTGCTGTGTCTTTGGCGATGGAGCCATAGACAAACGCCCAGGTGATCTGCTCGGTAAACGGCTGCAATGCCCGACGCAGAGGCTCAGCGATGCCAAACGTCTTGCGAGCAATGCCCAGTAGTTCGGCGTAGATGGGACATGTGGGATTGGCCTGGTAATGGTTCTGATTGCCCACCTTTGTCATGCGCAACACACCGGCTCGCTGCAGACGGTCGAGTTCACGCATGAGACTGCCTTTGCCAACCCGCGCCCAGCGCACGATCTCGTTGGCATAGAAAGTCTGGTCAGGCTTACCAAACATCAGACCCAACACCTTTTGTTGAGTGGTGGTAAATAGCGCTTCGCTTAGAGAGATAGTTTCCACTGTGAAGGCCAAGAGTCCCAAAAAGGGAACGATAGGTCCCTTTTTGGGACTTATCAACCGTTCGAATATTTCCAGAGGCAGCGGTCACCGAACAATCGCCATCGCGAACAGGCTCACACCTACAGTTGGAATGCGATCCCCTTGTAGGAGCGAGCCTATTCGTGCAGCACGGTGACATGCTGTTCAGACGGACTACGTCTGCGGATCAACCCTATCCAGCGCCCGGTTCACCGCCAGCTCGGCAAGCATGACGATCTGCTGGATCGCCAGCGCCGTACTGCGCTGCGGGCGACTGAGCTGATCGGCCAGATCACCGGCCATGACATTGGCTGAAGCCAGCGATTCGCAGGCGTGGGCAAGCAGGCTTTCGGTGTCGATGTTCGGCTGGATGAGGAACATCGTACTGGGCTGACGCGGTTTGACCGGTTCGGGGCAGAGGTAGAAATCGAGAGCGCGCTTGATGGCTTCGCGGGTTTTGAGCTGGTCGTCGGCGCGGAGGGCGTCTTCGAGTGGGGTGGAGGGATCGTTGGGTGGATCTGGAACTGGCTTAGTCATTGGAAACCCTATTTTGCAAATGGGAGCCATCCCTTGCCGTTTCTCACGCGGCGAAGTGGGTGGCAGCTATGTGCGGGGTGAGAAACCGGAAAAATAGGAAACCGGCCAGACCGAAGTCTGCCCGCACATAGCCGCCATGAAGCATTTGCAAGCAGCGGACAAGCCGCCGGCAATTATGCGGACTGATGGACTGAATCACTAATTTTTCAGGGTTCTCACACCCGATCACCGAGTTGTCGGCGACAACCAAAGACTAGAGAGCGCACGTCCGACGGACAACCTGAAAATCTTGTGGGAAGGTTCTGATTATTCGACACAAATTTAAACAACCAAAAGCCAACCCTCACCCTAGCCCTCTCCCGGAGGGAGAGGGAACTGACGGTGGTGTTTGGCAGAGCTACGCCGACGTGCGATACCGTGTTGAACTCAGGTTTTGAAACAGATCAAAAGCCCCTCACCCTAGCCCTCTCCCGGAGGGAGAGGGGACTGATCGAGGTGTTTGGCAGGGCTACGTCGACGTGAAACACCGAGTCGAACTCAGATTCTGAAACAAATCAAAAGCCCCTCACCCTAGCCCTCTCCCGGAGGGAGAGGGGACTGATCGAGGTGTTTGGCAGGGCTACGCCGACCTGAAATACCGGGTCGAACGCAGATTCTGAAACAGATCAAAAGCCCCTCACCCTAGCCCTCTCCCGGAGGGAGAGGGGACTGACCGTGGTGTTTGCGGGAGGTACGCCGACGTGCAATACCTCGTTGAATTTGGATCTTGAAAAGCACACAAATCGGCTCCCTCTCCCTCGGGAGAGGGCTGGGCGGGCGGCGTTCCGATGAGGGGCAGCTCCACCACAAATCCAAAGCCGAGCACGCTGTGGCTCTTCACCACTCAACAGGATGAGCGTTAGCTCGGCTGCGGCTTTTGATCTGTAAGGCGACATCGGAAGGCTGAGTGGAGGGATTGATCCGGGCGTGGGAGCGCAGCGACCGTTTGGCGCAGCCAAACACAGCGAGAGGAGGTGCAGCGAAGCAAACCGGAGGCGCTGCGCCCGAATCGGTCCCGGAGCGAAGGAACCCCGAGCCCCAGCGAGCGGGCCGCACGTAGGAGCAAGCCTTTTTGGTTACTTTTTCGGCGTCTGGAAAAAGTGACCCGCCGTAAGGGCGGAACCGTAATCAGCCACACCCGCAGCAACGGATATACACACAGAGAAAACTGACAGCGCCGACAGCTAGCCGTCACCCTCCTGACCCCAAAACAAGTTTATAAAGACCCTAACCCTGCCCAAACTCCGTCCGGCGCCCACCCCGCATGCGAATCCAAAAGAACAAAGCCCTGCTAGCCCTAGTGATCGTCCTGGCCGCCGCAGGCACATGGTGGGCAATCAAACCCGCCCCGACCAAACTCGCCACCCCCACCGCCATCCCCGTGCGAGTGATCGCGGTCAGCGAAAAAGACGTCCCCCGCTACACCAGCGGCATCGGCTCGGTACTCTCGCTCCACAGCGTGGTCGTGCGCCCGCAAGTCGACGGCATCCTCACCAAAATCCTCGTCAAAGAAGGCCAACTCGTCAAAGCAGGCGACCTGCTGGCCACCATCGACGACCGCTCCATCCGCGCCAGCCTCGACCAGGCCCGCGCGCAACTGGGCGAAAGCCAGGCGCAACTGCAAGTCGCCCTGGTCAACCTCAAACGCTACAAATTGCTCAGCGTCGACGACGGCGTCTCCAAGCAGACCTACGATCAGCAACAAGCCCTGGTCAACCAACTGAAAGCCACCGCCCAAGGCAATCAGGCTTCGATCGACGCGGCGCAGGTACAACTGTCCTACACACAGATTCGCTCCCCGGTCACCGGTCGCGTCGGTATACGTACCGTCGACGAAGGCAACTTCCTGCGCATGACCGATGCCCAAGGCCTGTTCACCGTGACCCAGATCGACCCGATCGCCGTGGAGTTCTCCCTGCCCCAGCAAATGCTGCCGACCCTGCAAGGCCTGATCAACGACCCGCAACACGCCCCGGTCAAGGCCTACATCGGCGCCGACACCGACGGCGAAACCGGCAACCTGCTCGGCGAAGGCCACCTGACCCTGATCGACAACCAGATCAACGCCAACACCGGCACCATCCGCGCCAAGGCCGAGTTCGACAACGCCAGCCAGAAGCTCTGGCCCGGCCTGCTGGTGACGGTAAAAATTCAGACAGCCCTCGACAAAGATGCGCTGGTGGTCCCGCCCACCGTCGTACAACGTGGGCTCGATCAACACTTCGTCTACCGGGTGAACGGCGACAAGGTCGAAGTCGTACAAGTGCAGATGGTTTATCAGGGCAGCGGCCAGGACATCATCAAAGGCGTGAAGGCCGGTGACGTGCTGGTGACCGACGGCCAGTCGCGGCTCAAACCTGGTTCCACGGTGCAGGTCATGAGCGAGCCGCCACAGGTGGTGCAAGCGGAGCCGAAACCATGAAGGAGCACAAAGGCATCTCCACGTGGTGCATCGACCACCCGGTCGCGACGATTCTGCTGACGATTGCCTTGGTGTTGGTCGGCGCGATTGCCTTCCCGCGCTTGCCGATTGCCCCACTGCCGGAAGCGGAATTTCCGACGATTCAAGTTTCGGCCAAGTTACCCGGCGCCAGCCCCGACACCATGGCCTCGTCCGTGGCTACGCCGCTGGAGGTGCAATTCAGCGCCATTCCCGGCATGACCCAGATGACCTCCAGCAGTGCCCTCGGCTCCAGCCTGCTGACCCTGCAATTCACCCTCGACAAGAGCATCGACACCGCCGCGCAAGAAGTCCAGGCGGCGATCAACACCGCCGCCGGCAAACTGCCCAAGGACATGCCGACGCTGCCGACCTGGAAGAAGGTCAACCCCGCCGACAGCCCGGTGCTGATCCTCAGCGTCAGCTCGACGCAGATGCCCGGCACCGAACTCAGCGACCTGGTGGAAACCCTGCTGTCGCGTCAGATCAGTCAGATCGACGGTGTAGGCCAAATCAACATCACCGGCCAGCAACGTCCGGCAATCCGCGTCCAAGCCTCAGCCGACAAACTGGCGGCGATCGGCCTGACCCTCGCCGACATTCGTCTGGCGATCCAGCAGACCAGCCTCAACCTGGCCAAAGGTGCGCTGTATGGCGAGTCGAGTATTTCCACGCTGTCGACCAACGACCAGTTGTTCCAGCCCGAGGAATACCGCCAGCTCATCGTTTCCTATAAGGACGGCGCCCCGGTTCACCTAAGAGATGTCGCTAACGTTATCAACGGTTCGGAAGATGACTATGTGCAAGCGTGGGCCGGCGATCAACCGGGGGTAAACCTGGTGATCTCGCGCCAGCCCGGCGCCAACATTGTGGAAACCGTTGACCGCATTCAAGCCGCCCTGCCCGGCCTCGAAGCCATGTTGCCGGCCTCGGTGCAGGTGAAAACCCTGATCGACCGCACCCAGACCATTCGTGCCTCGCTGCATGAAGTCGAGATCACCCTGTTGATCGCGATCCTGCTCGTGGTGGCGGTGATGGCGCTGTTCCTGCGCCAGTTGTCGGCGACGATGATTGTGTCGGCGGTACTCGGCGTGTCGCTGACCGCCAGTTTCGCCCTCATGTACCTGTTGGGCTTCAGCCTGAACAACCTGACGCTGGTGGCGATCGTCGTCGCGGTCGGCTTCGTGGTCGACGATGCGATTGTGGTGGTGGAAAACATCCACCGACATCTGGAGGCCGGCGACGACATGCGCGAAGCGGCGATCAAGGGCGCCGGCGAGATCGGATTCACCGTGGTGTCGATCAGCTTTTCGCTGGTGGCGGCGTTCATTCCGCTGCTGTTCATGGGCGGCGTGGTCGGACGACTGTTCAAGGAATTCGCCCTGACGGCGACCTCGACCATCATGATTTCCGTGGTGGTGTCGCTGACCCTGGCGCCAACGCTGGCGGCGCTGTTCATGCGTAAACCGGCGCATCACGCCAGCGATAAACCGGGCTTCAGCGAACGCCTGCTCGGCTGGTATGAGAAAGGCCTGCGCCGCGCCCTCGCCCATCAGAAACTGATGATTGGTGTGTTTGGCCTGTCGCTGGCGATGGCGATTGGCGGTTACATCTTTATCCCCAAGGGTTTCTTCCCGGTGCAGGACACCGGTTTCGTCCTCGGCACCACCGAAGCCGCGGCGGATATCTCCTACGGCGACATGGTGAAAAAACACCTGGCGATGGCCGAAATCGTCGCCGCCGACCCGGCCGTGCAAGCGTTTTCCCACTCGGTGGGTGTGTCCGGCAGCAACCAGACCATCGCCAACGGGCGCTTCTGGATTGCTTTGAAAAAACGCGGCGACCGTGATGTCTCGGCCAGTCAGTTCATCGACCGGATTCGTCCGCAACTGATGAAAGTCCCCGGCATCGTCCTCTATCTGCGCGCCGGCCAGGACATCAACCTCAGCTCCGGCCCGAGCCGCGCACAGTATCAATACGTGCTCAAGAGCAACGACGGCGCAACCCTCGCGACATGGACCCAGCGCCTGACCGAAAAACTGCGCAGCAACCCGGCGTTCCGCGACATCTCCAACGACTTGCAATTGGGCGGCAGCATCACCCACATCAGCATCGACCGCAGCGCCGCCGCACGTTTCGGCCTGACTGCGAGCGATGTCGACGAGGCGCTGTACGATGCCTTCGGCCAACGGCAGATCAATGAGTTCCAGACCCAGGTCAACCAGTACAACGTGATTCTGGAGCTGGACACCAAACAACGTGGCAAGGCCGAAAGCCTCAATTACTTTTACCTGCGCTCGCCGTTGAGTGGCGAGATGGTGCCGCTGTCGGCGCTGGCCAAATTCGACGCGCCGACCATCGGTCCGCTGTCGATTGCCCACGACGGCATGTTCCCCGCCGCCAACCTGTCGTTCAACCTCGCGCCCGGCGTGGCACTGGGTGATGCGGTGATCCTGCTCGATCAGGCCAAGGCCGAGATCGGCATGCCGACGGCGATCAGCGGCAATTTCCAGGGCGCGGCGCAGGCGTTCCAGAGTTCGCTGGCCAGTCAGCCGTGGCTGATTCTTGCGGCGCTGGTGGCGGTGTACATCATTCTCGGCGTGCTTTATGAGAGCTTCGTGCATCCACTGACGATCATCTCGACGCTGCCGGCGGCAGGTTTGGGTGCGGTGATCATGCTGTGGATCTGCGGCCAGGACTTTTCGATCATGGCGTTGATCGGGCTGGTGTTGCTGATCGGTATCGTCAAGAAGAACGGCATTCTGATGATCGACTTTGCCCTTGAAGCGCAGCGTAATCGAGGGCTGTCGCCGCAGGAGGCGATTTTCGAGGCGTGCATCACGCGGTTCCGGCCGATCATCATGACCACCCTCGCCGCCCTGCTCGGCGCCCTGCCGCTGATGCTCGGCTATGGCACCGGCGCCGAACTGCGCCAGCCGCTGGGGATCGCCGTGGTCGGCGGGTTGCTGGTCAGCCAGATGCTGACGCTGTTCACCACGCCGGTCATATACTTGTGGCTTGAGCGGCTGTTTCACCGCCCCAAACCAGTACCCACGGCGGCACTGGCGACCACAGACTGAGGCAGGGTCATGCGCGTTCTGATTATCGAAGACGAGGAAAAAACCGCGGATTATCTGCACCGCGGTCTGACGGAACAGGGTTACACCGTGGATCTGGCCCGCGACGGCGTCGAAGGCCTGCACCTGGCGCTGGAAGGCGACTACGCGGTGATTGTCCTCGACGTGATGTTGCCGGGCCTGGATGGCTTCGGTGTGCTGCGCGCGTTGCGGGCGCGCAAGCAGACGCCAGTGATCATGCTCACCGCCCGCGAACGGGTCGAAGACCGGATCAAAGGCCTGCGCGACGGCGCCGACGATTACCTCGGCAAGCCGTTTTCCTTCCTCGAACTGGTGGCGCGCCTGCAAGCGCTGACCCGGCGCAGCGGCGGCCATGAACCGGTGCAGGTGAGCATCGCCGACCTGTGGATAGATTTGATCAGCCGCAAGGCCACTCGGGCCGGTACCCGGCTGGATCTGACCGCCAAAGAGTTCTCGCTGTTGAGCGTCCTCGCCCGCCGCCAGGGTGAAATCCTCTCGAAAACCGCGATTGCCGAGATGGTCTGGGACATCAATTTCGACAGCGATGCCAACGTCGTCGAAGTCGCGATCAAACGCCTGCGCGCCAAGCTCGACGGGCCGTTCGACGAGAAACTGCTGCACACCATTCGCGGCATGGGTTATGTGCTGGAGAGCCGCGGTGTCCAGTAACTCGATTGCCCTGCGTTTAAGCGGCATGTTTACGCTGGTGGCGCTGCTGGTGTTTCTGTTGATCGGCGGCGCGTTGTATCAGCAGGTCGACAAGGGCCTCGGCCTGCTGCCGGAAGCCGAACTGGACGCACGTTACAGCGTGCTCGAGTCGGCGCTCAATCGCTACGGCACGCCGGAACACTGGGTGAAGATCAACGCCAAGCTGAAGCTGCTGGGCGAAGAGGACAAACGCATTCGGTTCTGGGTGGTGAGTGGTGATCCGGGCTACGAATATGGTCAGCCGGATGCGCTGATCCGCGCCTTCGCCAAAGGCCCGACGGGCATGCATGACCTGCAGTTGCCCGATCATCCCTATCCGCTGAAAGTGCTGCTCACCGAACTGCCGGCCAAGGATCAGCGTCCGCCGCTGCGCTTCATGATCGGCATCGACACCGAGACCTTCCACGAGACCCAGCACAACCTGCTGATCGCCCTGATCGGCCTGGCGATTGCCGGGGTGTTGATGGCTTCCGCGCTGGGTTACTGGGTGGCGCACATCGGCCTCAAACCGCTGATCAAACTGTCTCAGGAGGCGCAACGACTGGCGCCGCCACTGCGGGCCGGGCGCTTGCGGATGTCGCCGTTGCCGCCGGAGCTTGAGCAGTTTGTCGACTCGTTCAACTCGACGCTGGAACGGGTCGAACAAGCCTATTCGCGGCTGGAATCGTTCAACGCCGACGTGGCCCATGAACTGCGCTCACCGCTGACCAACCTGATCGGCCAGACCCAGGTCGCACTGACCCGCGGGCGCTCTGCCGAGCATTATTTCGAGGTGCTGCAATCCAATCTTGAAGAGCTGGAACGGCTGCGTTCGATCATCAACGACATGCTGTTTCTGGCCAGCGCCGACCAGGGCAGCAAGGCGACCAGGCTCACCGAAGCTTCGCTGGCCGATGAAGTGGCGACCACGCTGGAGTACCTGGATTTCATCCTCGAAGACGCGCAAGTACAGGTACACGTGAGTGGCGATGCGCAGGTGCGGATCGAGATCGCGCATTTGCGTCGGGCGTTGATCAATCTGTTGAGCAACGCGGTGCAGCACACCGGGCCGGGCCAGGTGATCGAAGTGCACATCGAGGTGGAAGAGCACCAGGTGAGCATCGGCGTGGCCAACCCCGGATCGCCGATTGCCAGCGAGCATTTGCCGCGCCTGTTCGAGCGCTTCTACCGAGTGGATGCGTCGCGCAGCAACAGCGGCAACAACCATGGTTTGGGGCTGGCGATCGTCAAGGCGATTGCGCTGATGCATGGCGGGGATGTGTTTGTGCGCAGCGATCGAGGGATGAATACCTTCGGGATTTATCTGCCGGTCTGAAAAGCCCCTCACCCTAACCCTCTCCCAGAGGGAGAGGGGACTGACCGCGCTGTTGTTCCGAAATACACCGACCTGAAATAGCCAGTCGAACTCAGGCTTTGAAAAGCATGGAGACCTGCTCCCTTTCCCCCTCGCCTACTTGGGACTGACCGCGTTGTTGTTCCGAAATACGCCGACCTGAAATAGCCAGTCGAACTCCGGCTTTGAAAAGCATGGAGATCTACTCCCTTTCCCCCTCGCCCACTTGGGACTGACCGCGTTGTTGTTACGAAATACACCGACCTGAAATAACCAGTCGAACTCAGGCTTTGAAAAGCATGGAGATCTGCTCCCTTTCCTCCTCGCCCCCTTGGGACTGACCGCACTGTTCTTCCAAAGTACGCCGACCTGAAATAGCCAGTCGCACTCAGGCTTTGAAAAGCATGGAGGTCTGCTCCCTTTCCCCCTCGCCCACTTGGGACTGACCGCGTTGTTGTTCCGAAATACACCGACCTGAAATAACCAGTCGCACTCAGGCTTTGAAAAGCATGGAGATCTGCTCCCTTTCCCCCTCGCCCACTTGGGACTGACCGCGTTGTTATTCCGAAGTACGCCGACCTGAAATAGCCAGCCGAACTCAGGCTTTGAAAAGCATGGAGACCTGCTCCCTTTCCCCCTCGCCCCCTTGGGACTGACCGCACTGTTCTCCCAAAGTACGCCGACCTGAAATAGCCAGTCGCACTCAGGCTTTGAAAAGCATGGAGATCTGCTCCCTTTCCCCCTCGCCCCCTTGGGGGAGAGGGCTGGGGTGAGGGGGTGACTTTTGCTTCTGATGTAACAGTCAT
The DNA here is from genome assembly GCF_054344005.1 of Pseudomonas sp. GNP014. Classification (NCBI taxonomy): domain Bacteria; kingdom Pseudomonadati; phylum Pseudomonadota; class Gammaproteobacteria; order Pseudomonadales; family Pseudomonadaceae; genus Pseudomonas; species Pseudomonas sp. GNP014. The sequence goes on from NZ_JBTGUS010000001.1 coordinate 48,480, forward strand.
TTATGAAAATCACGCTGTTTCCCAACGCCCGGCAACCTTATCTTTGCCCGCACCAAACAGCACTTGCCAAGCAAGAAGGTTTTCAAGATGTCCAACAGTATGGGTATTGCCAGCGCTTTCGTTTTGTCCTCGTTGATCCTGTCGCCGATGGCGATGGCTGAAGAATCGCAGTCGTTCGTAGCGCAGAATGCCGCTCGCGCTCACGCGTTCGAACAGTCTCAGGCAGAAGTGATGGCCAAATCGCAAGACGCCACACAAGCCCCGCAGGCCGCCGCTTCCCAGGCTAAAGCGTCCGAGAAGGACAGCTGAGTCGCGCGCCGTTCCAACGTTTCCCTCGACGCGGTTGTTTGGCTCTTCCCGTTCAACCGTCGTCATTCCAGGCCGCTGATGTTCAGCGGCCTTTTTTCGTTGTGGTCTGAAAGCCATCCGGTTCGTCTGTAACAACAAGAAACATCCAGCCCCTCAAGACATTGAGGGGTCAGTTGACCCAAGGAGCTTTACCGCAAGTGCGTTACCCAGTCCGCTATACCCCGTTATTCATTGCAATCGCCGCAACGATTGCTCCCGCCGCCCAGGCCGACGAAGCGGCCAAAGCGGGTTTCGTTGAAGGCGCGAGCCTCAACCTCAACGCCCGTAACTACTACATGAATCGCAACCGTCTGCAGCAGACGGACGACAACATCGAGTGGGGCCAGGGATTTCTCGGGATCTTCCAGTCGGGTTACACCGAAGGCACCGTCGGCTTCGGCATCGACGCTCACGCCATGCTCGGGCTGAAGCTCGATGGCGGTGGCGGCACGGAGGGTTCGAGCATCCTCCCGGTGAGCGATGGCAACGGCAAGGCACCGGGCGCGTTCTCGACTGCCGGCGGCACCCTGAAAATGCGTGCGTTCGATACCGAGTTGAAGGCCGGCGACCTGTTCCTCACCAACCCGGTGATCGCCGGTGGTGACAGCCGCATGCTGCCGCAGACCTTCCGTGGCGTCAGCCTGACCAACCACAGCTTCGACGGCTGGATGTTCGAGGGTGGCCAGGCCAGTTTCACCAAGCCTTACAACCAGAGCGGTCGCCAGCGCATCGGCACCTCGTACGGCCAACTCGCCGACGGTGACGAAAGCCGCCATCTGAACTGGACCGGGGTTTCCTGGAGCGGCGTCGAAGGCCTGACCAGCAATCTGTACGCCGCCGAGCTGAAGGACATCTGGAACCAGTACTACTACGATCTCGACTACACCTGGACGCTTAACGATCTGGTCAGCCTCAACCCGGGCCTGCACTTCTATCACACGCAGGACACCGGCGACGCATTGCTGGGTGACATCGACAACAACACCTACAGCCTGCATTTCACCGTCGGCATCGGCAGCCACAGCGTCACGGCCGCTTACCAACGGGTCAACGGCAACACGCCGTTCGACTACATCAGCCAGGGTGACAGCGTTTACCTCGATAACTCCCAGCAGTACTCGGACTTCAATGGTCCGAACGAGCGCTCGTGGAAGCTCAAGTACGCGTATGACTTCGCTGGTCTCGGCATGCCGGGCCTGACCTCGGCGGTGTCCTACTCGCGCGGTACCGTGGACCTGACCAAGGTCGACCCGGCCAGCAAAGGTTACGCCTCGTGGTACAGCGCCGACGGTCGCAACGCCAAGCACTGGGAGCGCGACATCGACCTGAAATACTTGGTGCAGAGCGGCCAGGCCAAAGACCTCGCGATACGCCTGCAATGGGCGACCAACCGTGGCGGCAACGGCTACGGCGCGATCGACACTGACACAGATGAATACCGTGTCATCATCGACTACCCGATCAACGTCTTCTAAGATCATCCCAAAGTCAGGCGCGACTCGCACAGATCCTGTGGCGAGGCCGCTTGCTCCCGCTGGACTGCGCAGCAGGCCCCTCCGCAAAAAGAGGGGTCGCTACGCGGCCCAACGGGAGCAAGCGCCCTCGCCACAGTCGATTCAGTGTTTGTGCAACTACGCTAACAAGATCTCCTCAACCGACAGCCCCCACCATGATCGCGAACCGTACCTCACCTGCGGGCAAGACCGGACGCCCCGAATTGCTGCTGATCTGCGGCAGTTCACTGACGGTGATCGCGATTCTGTGCATCGTCACTTTTCTACTGATTCGCGAGCACGCCAGCGCTCAGGAAACGGCCACCCGCAGCGCAACCACCATCGCGCAGTTGATCGACGCCGACGTGCTGCGCACGGTCGAACTCTACGACCTGACCCTGCAAGGCCTGATCGCGGCCGCCCAACGCGATGACTTGCACGACGTCACCCCGCAGATCCGCCATCTGGCGCTGTTCGACCGTTCCACGGCGGCTCGCTTCAAGGGCGACATCCTGTTGCTCGACAAGCACGGCGATGTGGTCGCCGACTCTTCACGGATAGTGCCCAAGCCGGGCAACTTTGCCGACCGCGAGTACTTCCTCGCCCATGCCTTAAACCGCGACACCGGTATGTTCATCAGTCGTCCATTCAAAACCCGCTGCGATTGCGACGAGGCCAACCAGTGGCGCATCAGCTTCAGTCGGCGGATTTCCTCGGACACCGGCGAGTTCGTCGGCGTGGCGGTGGCGTCGATGAAGCTCGACTACTTCGATCAGTTGTTCAACAGCCTCGATATCGGCAAAGACAGCACGCTGAACATCATCAACAGCGACGGCGTCCTGTTGGCGCAGAAGCCGTATCTGCAAAGCGACTCCATCGGCAAGAGTTTCGGCAACCGACCAAACGTGATGCGGATACTGGGCGACAAGGACGGCAATGGCAGTTTCACCAGCACCTCGAGCATGGACCATCAGCAACGCCTCTACACCTATTCGCGGGTCGGCAATCTGCCCCTGACGGTGATGGTCGCGCTGTCCAGCGATGAAGTGTTCGGCACCTGGCGCCGTACCGCGATACTGATCAGTGGTGCCACCGGCGTGCTCTGCGCCGGATTACTCTGGTTGACCTGGCTGCTCGCCCGGGAGCTGCGTTTGCGCCAGCGCGCCGAGCGCGAGCTGGCGCAACTGGCCGCGACCGATGCACTGACCGGCGTGGCCAACCGGCGCATGCTCGATCAGTCGTTGCGCCACGAGTGGTTCCGCGCCCAGCGTTCAGGCCAGCCGTTGTCGGTGATGATGATCGATGCCGATCACTTCAAGGCGTTCAATGACCGGCATGGCCATCAGGCCGGCGACCGGGCGCTGAAGACGCTGGCCAAGGTCATCACCGAAAATGTGCGGCGACCGGCGGATCTGGTGGCGCGCTATGGCGGCGAGGAGTTTTCAGTGATTCTGGCCGAGACCGATGGCCATGGCGCACAGCAGATTGCCGAGCATATTCGTCAGGCGGTGGAGCAGTTGCCGTTGGTCGACGGCGCGGAGTGGCCGATGACCGTGAGCATTGGCATCGCGACGTGGACGGCGGCGAAGGAAATGACGCTGGAGCAGCTGTTGTTTGCGGCGGACAAGGCGCTGTATCAGGCCAAGGAAGGTGGGCGCAATCGGGTGGTGGTGGCTACCTGAAAGGTCTGTGGCGATTGCACCGGCGCCTTCGCGAGCAAGCTCGCTCCCACATTTGAAGTGCATTCCCCTGTGGGAGCGAGCTTGCTCGCGAAGAGGCCAGATCAGGCACTAGAGAAACCACAGGCATAAAAAAAGGCCATCCGAGGATGGCCTTCAAAAAACTAGAGAGGTTTTTTACTTACACTGCCGCAACCGGGCGCATGTAAGAGATCGGTGCGGTACTGGCGTCTTCGAACGTCACCACTTCCCAAGCATCTGTCTGCTCAATCAACTTGCGCAGCAACTGGTTGTTCAGTGCATGACCGGACTTGAAGCCTTTGAACTCACCAATCAGGCTGTTACCCAGCAGGTACAGATCGCCAATGGCATCGAGGATCTTGTGCTTCACGAATTCGTCTTCATAGCGAAGACCGTCTTCGTTCAGTACGCCATCGGCATCGACCACGATTGCGTTTTCAACGCTGCCGCCGAGTGCGAGGTTGTGCTTGCGCAGGTACTCGATATCACTCATGAAACCAAAGGTACGGGCGCGGCTGACTTCTTTTACGAACGAAGTGCTGGAAAAATCCACGCTTGCACTTTGGGTGCGGTCCCGGAATACCGGGTGATCGAAATCGATCTCGAAGCTCACCTTGAACCCTTCGAAAGGGACGAAAGTGGCGCGCTTGTCGCCGTCTTCCACTGTCACTTCACGCAGGATGCGGATGAATTTCTTGGCGGCGTCCTGTTCTTCCAGGCCAGCCGATTGAATCAGGAATACGAAAGGTCCAGCGCTGCCATCCATGATCGGGACTTCGGACGCGGAGAGCTCGACGTAGGCGTTATCGATGCCCAGGCCAGCCATGGCCGAGAGCAAGTGCTCTACCGTGTCCACTTTGACGTCGCCGTTAATCAGCGTCGTCGACATAGTGGTTTCACCGACGTTTTCCGCGCGGGCAGGTATCTGCACCACAGGGTCGAGGTCAGCGCGACAAAACACAATGCCAGTGTCGACAGGCGCAGGCTTGAGGGTCAGATAGACCTTCTCACCGGAGTGCAGGCCTACACCTGTGGCACGGATAATATTTTTCAGTGTGCGTTGTTTAATCATGGCTTGGGCCGCTTCAGCGCAAATTGCGAACTGGTATCAACAAAGGCTGGCGATGATAGCAGACCGAGCCTTTGCTGAACACCAATCACCTTCATAGCCCTGATACATTCCATCAATCAGCCTGACGACGCAGGAAAGCCGGGATGTCCAGGTAGTCCAGGTCATCTTGCGGATTCATCTTCGCGGCAGCCGCAGCACCGGCCTGAGCCTGGTTGCGCATGACGGTCGGACGGTCCAGATCACGGTAGTTCACCGCGGGTGCTTCCTGACGGGTCGGAGCCGGTTGTTGCACTTGAGCAGCCGCCATCGAAGTGTGAACGGTGTTGTCGATGACCTTCACAGGCTTCTCGATTTTCGCGCCCAGACCGGTGGCAACCACGGTAACGTGCAGTTCGTCGCGCATGTCCGGATCGATCACGGTACCGACCTTGACCATCGCGTGCTCAGAAGCGAAGGCTTCGATGATGCTACCCACGTCGGAGTACTCACCCAGGGACAGGTCAGGACCGGCGGTGATGTTCACCAGGATGCCGCGCGCGCCTTGCAGGTTCACGTCTTCCAGCAGCGGGTTGCGGATCGCCGCTTCAGTGGCTTCACGTGCACGGTTCGGACCGCTGGCGCAGCCAGTGCCCATCATCGCCATGCCCATTTCGCTCATCACGGTACGCACGTCGGCGAAGTCGACGTTGATCATGCCCGGACGCTTGATGATGTCGGAGATACCGCGAACGGCACCGGCCAGTACATCGTCTGCCTTGGCGAAAGCCGACAGCAGGCTTGCGTCTTTACCGAGGATGGTCAGCAGCTTCTCGTTGGGAATGGTGATCAACGAGTCGACGCTTTCGGAGAGCATGCGGATGCCTTCATCGGCGATCTGCATACGCTTGCGGCCTTCGAACGGGAACGGACGCGTTACGACAGCAACGGTCAGAATGCCCATTTCCTTGGCCACTTCGGCGATGATCGGCGCAGCACCGGTACCGGTACCGCCACCCATGCCGGTGGTGATGAACACCATGTTGGTGCCCTGCAGGACTTCGGCAATGCGCTCACGGTCTTCCAGAGCGGCCTGACGACCTACTTCAGGGTTGGCACCAGCGCCCAGCCCTTTGGTCACGCCGGTGCCCAGTTGCAGGATGGTCCGCGCGCCGATGTTTTTCAGCGCTTGAGCATCGGTGTTGGCGCAGATGAACTCAACGCCTTCGATGTTGCTCTTGACCATGTGGTTGACAGCGTTGCCGCCGCCACCGCCAACACCGATAACTTTGATTACCGGGCTTGCGGGGATGTTGTCTACGAGTTCGAACATTTTCCCTCTCCTTACATTCTCTAGTTTTTTCGCCTACTGCTGTTTGTTGCGGTGCATCTACTGCTATTGCTTGCCGCTTGAAGCTTGACGCTCCGAGCTGCTTTTAAAAGTTGCCTTGAACCCACTTCTTCAATCGGTCCAGCAACGGCGCCTGTGGCTCTTCGTTGCTGTAGCTGTCGCGGCTGCCGATGCCGGAGAACGAAACCCCGTCGGACTGCTTTTGCAGGCCGTACATCAACAAACCCACGCCAGTGGAATAAATCGGGTTGCGCACCACGTCATCCAGGCCCTTGACGCCATGCGGCACGCCGAGGCGGACCGGCATGTGGAAGATTTCTTCGGCCAGTTCGGTGGCGCCTTCCATCTTCGACGTGCCGCCGGTCAGGACGATGCCCGCCGGGATCAGGTCTTCGTAGCCGCTGCGACGCAGCTCGGCCTGGATCAGGGTGAACAGTTCGTCGTAACGCGGCTCGACCACTTCGGCCAGAGCCTGACGCGACAGTTCACGCGGTGGACGGTCGCCGACGCTCGGCACCTTGATGGTTTCACCGGCACCGGCCAGTTTGGCCAGGGCGCAGGCGTAGCGGATCTTGATTTCTTCGGCGTACTGGGTCGGGGTGCGCAACGCCATGGCGATGTCGTTGGTCACCTGATCACCGGCAATCGGGATCACTGCGGTGTGGCGGATCGCGCCTTCGGTGAAGATCGCGATGTCGGTGGTGCCGCCGCCGATGTCGACCAGGCACACGCCCAGCTCTTTTTCGTCATCGGTCAGCACCGAGTAGGCCGAGGCCAGTTGCTCGAGAATGATGTCGTCGATTTCCAGACCGCAGCGACGCACGCATTTTTCAATGTTCTGTGCGGCGTTGACGGCGCAGGTGACCACGTGAACCTTGGCTTCCAGACGGACGCCGGACATGCCCAGAGGCTCGCGGACGCCTTCCTGGTTGTCGATCACGTAATCCTGCGGCAGGGTGTGCAGCACGCGCTGGTCAGCCGGGATCGCCACGGCCTGGGCGGCGTCGAGTACACGCTCGAGGTCAGCGGAGCTCACTTCGCGATCACGAATCGCGACGATGCCGTGGGAGTTCAGGCTGCGAATGTGATTGCCCGCCACGCCGACGAACGCCGAGTGAATGCGGCAGCCCGCCATCAGTTGGGCTTCTTCGATCGCGCGCTGGATCGATTGCACGGTGGACTCGATATTCACCACCACGCCCTTCTTCAGGCCGCGGGACGGGTGAGTACCGATACCGACGATTTCCAGCGTGCCGTCGTCCGCGACCTCGCCTACCAGCGCCACCACTTTGGAGGTGCCGATATCCAGACCGACGATCATTTTGCCGCTTTGCACGTTTGCCATGGGTCCTGCCTCTTCTTAATTCTTTGCGACAGCGGGTTGGGCTGTCGTCGGCGCTACAGGTTCCCGCCAGCCAACGGCGAGGCCGTTGGCGTAGCGCAGATCGATGCGCGCAATGTTCGTAATCTGGTCTTTAAGCGTCTTGTCATAGATGGCAATGAAGCGGCGCATCTTTTCCACCAGGTTGCCGCGTCCCAGCAGCAACTCGATGCCGGGGCCGGAACTGCCGGCACCGGTGGTCAGGAACCAGCTCCCGCGTTCACGCAGTTCCAGGCGTGCAATCGAGAAGCCCAACGGCCGCAGCATCTGGCTCAGCACCTGGTATTGCTGCATCACTTGCTGTTGGGCCCGTTGTGGACCGAACAGCTGCGGCAGGTGTTCGTAGTTCGCCAGTTCCTTGGGCGTAAACGCCTGGCCCTGGTTGTTCAGCAGCGACTCGTCGCCCCAACGGGCCACGGGCAGTTGCTCTTCGAGGCGGATCACCACCTGATCGGGCCATACCCGGCGCACTTCGGCGTGGGCAATCCACGGCATCTGCTCAAGCTCGGTGCGCATACCGGCCAGGTCGATGGTGAAGAAGCTCGACGCCACGTACGGGGCGATTCGCTGCTGCACCGCTTGCTGGCTGATGTAGCTCAGGTCGCCCTGCACGGCGATCTTGGTGATTGGCCGGTCGGCGTACGGCAGTAACCGCTGCGCGCCTTCGTAAGTGCCAAACCCCAGGACCACCAGCAGCACCGGCCAGAACAGGCTTTTCAGAAAACCGAAGTTGGCTTTCGGCAGGCGCGCAGACATCGGCTCTTTGGCCACCATTCGGCTGGCACCCCGCGGCACCGGCTTACGGCCGGGTGCGGGTGACTGATGTCTGAGCTGAGCGCCTTGCATCGTCTTAACCTCTAGCGTCTTCAACACTGGCGGCCAGAATGGCCAGAACCAGTTGCTGGAAATCCAGACCGGCCGCACGGGCAGCCATCGGCACCAGACTGTGGTCGGTCATGCCCGGAGCGGTGTTCACTTCGAGAAACCAGAACTGCCCGTCGGCGTCCTGCATCACGTCCGCCCTGCCCCAACCGGCAATACCCAGCGCCTCACAGGCCTTGGCCGTGAGATCCATGAGTTCCTTTTCCTTGGCGGCATCCAGCCCGCACGGAATGCGGTACTGGGTATCGTTGGCGATGTACTTGGCGTCGTAGTCGTAGAACGTGTGCGGTGTACCCAGGGCAATAGGAGGCAACACCTGGTCACGCAGGGTGGCGATGGTGAACTCCGGACCTTGAATCCATTGTTCGACCAAGACTTGCGAATCGTAGGTACTGGCCGCTTTCCATGCGTCGATCAACTCGGACGCAGAACTCACTTTGGCCATCCCGATACTTGAACCTTCATGCGCCGGTTTGACGATCAAAGGGAAGCCCAGTTCCGTCGCCGCCGAAATACAATCGGCTTCGCTGCACAGCACGGCGTGACGCGGCGTCGGAATCCCGAGGCTATGCCAGACCTGCTTGGTGCGCAGTTTGTCCATCGCCAGGGCCGAGGCCAGAATGCCGCTGCCGGTGTACGGAATGCCCGCCACTTCGAGCAGGCCCTGCATCGATCCATCTTCACCGCCACGGCCGTGAAGAATGATGAAGGCGCGGTCGATCTTTTCGCTGAGCAGACGTTGCAGAATGTCGGCGCCAACGTCGATGCCGAACGCGTCCACCCCGGCGCTCTGCAGCGCTTCGAGCACAGCATTACCGGACTTCAGCGAAACCTCACGCTCGGCACTCAGGCCACCGAACAGCACGGCGACACGGCCGAAGTCTTTCGGCGCGATAGTGGAGAACAGGTTGGCGTAGGCAGCAGTCATTTCAACTTCCCCTCGACCGACGCGGCCACGGCGCCGGCGAACAATTCACTTTTCAACAGCTTCGGCGCGAGTCCGCCGATATCACCTGCGCCCTGGCACAGCAGGATGTCGCCGGCACGCAGCAGCGGCTTGACCAGCGGCGCCAGATCGACGCCACGCTCGATGTAGATCGGGTCGAGCTGACCGCGCTGGCGGATGCTGTTGCACAGTTTGCGGCTGTCGGCACCCGGAATCGGCTCTTCGCCGGCCGGATAGACTTCCATCAGCAGCAGCACGTTGGCGTCGGCCAGGACATTGACGAAATCGTCGTACAGGTCGCGGGTGCGGCTGTAGCGGTGTGGCTGGTAGACCATCACCAGACGGCGCTCCGGCCAGCCACCGCGCACGGCCTTGATCACCGCGGCGACTTCGGTCGGGTGGTGACCGTAGTCGTCGACCAGCATCACGTTGCCGCCGTCCACTGGCAGTTCGCCGTAGACCTGGAAACGTCGGCCCACGCCCTGGAACCCGGACAGGCCCTGGACGATGGCTTCATCGCTGACGCCTTCGTCGGTGGCGATGCAGATGGTCGCCAGCGAGTTGAGTACGTTGTGGTTGCCCGGCATGTTCACCGAGACTTCCAGTGGCTCACGATCCGGTCGCAGCACGGTGAAGAACGTCTGCATGCCTTGCTGGCGCACATTGATCGCGCGTACGTCGGCGTCTTCGCTGAAGCCGTAGGTCACGGTCGGACGTTTGACCTGCGGCAGGATTTCCCGCACCACCGGATCGTCCAGGCACATCACCGCCAGACCGTAGAACGGCAGGTTGTGCAGGAATTCGACGAAGGTTTTCTTCAGTTTGTTGAAGTCACCGTCGTAGGTCGCCATGTGGTCGGCGTCGATGTTGGTCACCACTGCCACCAGCGGTTGCAGGTGCAGGAAGCTCGCATCGCTTTCATCGGCTTCGGCGATCAGGTACCGGCTGGTGCCCAGCTGGGCATTGGTGCCCGCCGCGTTCAGACGACCACCGATGACGAACGTCGGGTCCAGGCCACCGGCGGCGAACACCGAAGCGATCAGGCTGGTGGTGGTGGTTTTGCCGTGCGTACCGGCGACGGCGATGCCGTGGCGATAGCGCATCAGTTCGGCGAGCATTTCGGCACGCGGAACCACCGGAATGCGACGCTCGAGGGCGGTCGCCACTTCCGGGTTGGAGGTGTTCACAGCACTCGAGACCACCAGCACATCGGCAGTCGCGGCGTTCTCGGCACGGTGGCCGATAAAGATGTGCGCACCGAACGATTCCAGGCGCTCGGTCACCGGCGAGGCTTTCAGGTCGGAACCGGACACTTCATAGCCCAGGTTCAGCAACACTTCGGCGATGCCGCACATGCCCACGCCGCCGATACCGACGAAGTGGATGCGTCGGATGCGGCGCATTTCCGGTTGTGGCATGGCTTTCTGATTCTCAACCATGAGCCACCTCCAGACAGGTGTCGACCACGCTACGGGTGGCATCGGGTTTCGCCAGACGGCGGGCCGCTCGGGCCATTTCTTCAAGTCGTTGCGGTTGCATCAAGACCTCTGTCAGGCGCGCGGCAAGGTCTGCGGCGCCAGTCGTTCTTTGCGGCATCAGGAAGGCAGCGCCTTCGCGGGCCAAATAATCGGCGTTGCGGGTCTGGTGATCGTCGATTGCGTGGGGCAAGGGCACCAGCATCGACGGCAGACCGGCGGCAGCCAGCTCACTGATGGTCAACGCGCCTGCGCGGCACACCACCAGGTCAGCCCAGCCATAGGCCTGGGCCATGTCTTTGATGAACGGCTGCACCTGCGCGTCCACGCCGGCGGCGCGGTAGCGCTCTGCAGTCACTTCATCGTGGTTTTTGCCGGCCTGATGAAACACTTCCGGGCGCAAATCGGCAGCGACTTGGGCCAGGGCTTCAGGCAGCAACTTGTTCAACGGTTCTGCGCCCAGGCTACCGCCAAGGATCAGCAAACGCGCTTTGCGGCCGGCCAGGGCAGGTCGCAATGTTTCGAGGAACAGCTCGCTGCGCACCGGGTTTCCGGTGGTACGGCGGGTGTCCGACAGAGTAAATGTGTCGGGGAACGCTTCACACACCCGGGCGGCGAACGGCACCAGCAACCGATTGGCGGTGCCGGCCACGGCGTTCTGCTCGTGAACGATCACCGGCACACCGGCCAGTTTCGCGGCAAGACCGCCTGGACCGGTCACATAACCACCGAAGCCGACGACACACACCGGCTTCAGCCGACGAATGATTGCCCGCGCCTGCCACACCGATTTGAGCAGCATGAACGGCGCCTTGAGCAGCGACAGCTTGCCCTTGCCACGCAAACCGGTGGCATGGATGAGGTGCAGTTCCAGGCCGGCCGCCGGGACCAGATCGTTTTCGATCCCGCGTGGTGTGCCGAGCCAGTGCACGGTGTAGCCGCGTGCCTGAAACTCGCGGGCACAGGCCAGCGCCGGGAACACGTGGCCGCCGGTGCCGCCGGCCATGATCAATACGTTAGCGCCCATGGTTCGGCTCCTCGGCGAAGTCGCTCTCATGGAATTCCATCTCTTCACTGCCCAGGTGGGTTCGACTCTCCCACTCGATCCTCAGCAACAAGCCAAGGCAGGCGCAGCAGATCACCAGGGAGCTGCCGCCATAACTGAGGAACGGCAAGGTCAGGCCTTTGGTCGGCAGCAGGCCGACGTTCACCCCGATGTTGATCAGGAACTGACCAATCCACAGGAACGACAGACCGTAAGCCACATAAGCGGCGAAGAACTGTTTGGCTTTCTCGGCCCACAGGCCGATGTACATGCCGCGAATACATACGAACACGAACAGCGCCACGGTGCACAGCGAACCGACCGCGCCCAGCTCTTCGGCCAGTACCGAGAACACGAAGTCGGTGTGTGCTTCAGGCAGGTAGAACTGTTTCTGCACGCTGTTGCCAAGGCCGACGCCCAGCCACTCACCGCGACCGAAAGCGATCAACGCCTGCGACAACTGATAGCCGGCGCCGAACTGGTCGGCCCACGGGTCGGCGAAGTTGGTCAGACGCGCCATCCGGTACGGCTGCATTTGAATCAGCAGGACCACGGCGCCGACCGCCAACACCACCATCAGCGAGAAGCGGAACAACCCGACCCCGCCGAGGAACAGCATGGCTGCCGCCGCCCCCATCATCACGACGGTGGCACCGAAGTCCGGTTCCATCAGCAACAGGCCGGCCATTGGCAGCAGCACGATGAATGGCTTGAAGAAGCCCATCCAGCTTTCGCGCACTTCTTTCTGACGACGTACCAGATAACCGGCGAGGTAGATCACCACAAACACCTTGGCGATCTCGGAGGGCTGAACGTTGAAGAAGCTGAAACCGATCCAGCGCATCGACCCGTTCACTTCACGGCCGATCCCCGGGACGATCACCATCACCAGCAGACCGAATGCGCCGATCAGCATCATCCAGCCCAGACGCTGCCAGGTGGCGATCGGAATCATCATGGTCACGATGCAGGCACCCAGGCCCAGCGCCACGTAGATCAGGTGGCGAATCATGTAGTACAGCGCGCTGCCCGATTGCGCCGCCGCCACTTCGGTGGACGCCGAGGCAATCATGATCAGGCCCAGGCCCAGCAGCGCCAGGCAACCGGCGAGCATCGGGAAATCGAGGTCGATGCCACGCCCGGTGATGATCGGCGACGGGTACGGCTTGATGATATTGCGCAGACTCATACCAGATCCTCCACGGCGCGGACGAACTGGTGACCACGGTCTTCGTAATTCTTGAACATGTCGAAACTGGCGCAGGCTGGCGACAGCAGCACCACGTCACCCGGTTGGGCGACCGCACGGCATTGCTCGACGGCTTCGACCAGCGAACCGGCGTGAATCAGCGGCACGGCGTCGCCAATGGCTTCGCCGATCTTGTCAGAGTCGCGGCCCATCAGGATTACGGCGCGGCAGTTGGCCGCTACCGGATCGCGCAGATCGTTGAATTCGGCACCCTTGCCATCGCCACCGGCAATCAGAATGACCTTGCCGGCGATGTCCGCACCGAGGCCTTCGATGGCGGCCAGAGCGGCGCCAACGTTGGTCGCTTTGGAATCGTTGTAGTACGCCACGCCATCGAGATCACGCACCCATTGGCAGCGATGTTCGAGGCCAGCGAAAGTGCGCAGTGCCGAGAGCATCGCATCGAACGGCAGGCCCACCGCATGGCCGAGCGCCAGTGCCGCGAGGGCGTTGGACTGGTTGTGCGCGCCACGAATCTTCAGCTCGCGCACCGGCATCAGGTTCTGGAATTCGAAGGCCAGATACTTCTCGCCGTCTTCTTCGCGGATACCGAAAGCCTTGAAGTCCGGTTTGGTCAGGCCGAAGGTCCAGCAAGGCTGGCCCTCGCCCATCAGCGGACGGCTCAGCGCATCCTGACGGTTGACCACGAACTGCTTCGCGCCGCGGAAGATCCGGTGTTTGGCCAGGTGATACGCCGGCAGGCCGCTGTAGCGGTCCATGTGGTCTTCGCTGATGTTCAGCACGGTGGCCACTTCGGCGTTGAGCTGGTCGGTGGTTTCCAGCTGAAAACTCGACAGTTCCATCACGTACAGCTCGACGTCGTCGCTGAGCAGATCCAGCGCCGGAGTGCCGAGGTTGCCGCCGACCGCAACGCGCTTGCCCGCCGCTGCCGCCATCTCGCCGACCAGGGTGGTGACGGTGCTTTTCGCGTTGGAACCGCTGATGGCCACGATCGGCGCCTGCGCGTTACGCGCGAACAGCTCGATGTCGCCGGACAGTTTCACGCCTCGCGCTGCAGCGGCTTGCAGGGCCGGGGTCGCCAGCGCCAGGCCGGGGCTCACGTAGAGCTCGTCGGCACGGCACAGGAATTCCACGTCCAGCTCGCCACAACGCACTTCCACGTGCGGATAGTCACGCTTGAGCGTGGCCAGTTCCGGTGGATTCTCCCGCGTATCGGCCACAGCAAACGCCACGCCCCGGTTCGCCAGGAAGCGAACCAGGGACATGCCGCTCTTGCCGAGGCCGACAACGATGCGGAAGTGGTCAGAAGCGATCAGAGACACTCGTTCTACCTCAGCTTCAGGGTGGCAAGGCCGATCAGCACGAGAATCACGGTGATGATCCAGAAACGGACGATCACACGCGGCTCGGGCCAGCCCTTGAGTTCAAAGTGGTGGTGAATCGGCGCCATGCGGAACACACGGCGACCGGTCAGCTTAAAGGAGGCAACCTGAATGACCACTGACAGGGTTTCCATCACGAACACGCCGCCCATGATGAACAGGACGATTTCCTGCCGGACGATCACCGCAATGGTGCCCAGTGCCGCGCCGAGCGCCAGTGCACCGACGTCGCCCATGAACACTTGTGCCGGATAGGTGTTGAACCAGAGGAACCCCAGGCCGGCACCGATCAGCGCGCCGCAGAACACGATCAGCTCGCCCGCGCCCGGAACGTAAGGAATCAGCAGGTATTCGGCGAATTTCACGTTACCCGACAGGTAGCAGAAAATGCCCAGGCCACCGCCGACCATCACCGTCGGCATGATCGCCAGACCGTCGAGGCCGTCGGTCAGGTTGACCGCGTTGCTCGAACCGACGATCACGAAGTAGGTCAGCACAATGAAACCGGCGCCCAGCGGAATGCTGTAATCCTTGAGCATCGGCAGGATCAGGGTGGTTTCCACCGGGGTGGCAGCGGTCATATAAAGGAAGATCGCCGCACCGAGGCCGAACACCGACTGCCAGAAGTACTTCCAGCGGCTCGGCAAGCCACGGGAGTTCTTTTCGATGACCTTGCGGTAATCGTCGACCCAGCCGATGGCGCCGAACAACAGGGTCACCAGCAGCACGACCCACACGTAACGGTTGCTCAAGTCCGCCCACAACAGGGTGCTGACACCGATCGAAGACAGAATCAGCGCGCCGCCCATGGTCGGCGTACCGGATTTGGACAGGTGCGATTGCGGGCCGTCGTTACGAACGGATTGACCGATCTGACGGTTCTGCAGGGTGCGGATCATCCACGGGCCATAGCACAGCGACAAAACCAGCGCGGTCAGTACACCGAGGATCCCGCGCAGGGTCAGGTACTGGAAGACCGCGAAGCCTTTGTAGAACTGTTGCAGATACTCCGCTAGCAGCAGCAGCATTAATGTTTCTCCAGACTGGACCCGCACAGAGCCGCAACGATGTTTTCCATCGCTGCACTGCGCGAACCCTTGATCAAAATGGTGGTGTTTGTGTCCTGCTCGGCGTCGAGGGCCTGGATCAGTTCGGCTTGCGTGCCGAAGTGATGCGCCTGTTCACCGAATGCCTTTACGGCGTGAACCATGTTCGGTCCGACTGCGTAAAGTGCGCAAACCTTGCCCCGGGCGTACTCGCCCACGTCGCGGTGCCCCTGCTCCGCCCAATCGCCCAACTCGCCGATATCCCCGAGCACCAGAACGGTGCGGCCGGAAAAGCCGGCGAGTATATCAACGGCGGCACACATGGAGGTGGGGTTTGCGTTGTAAGTGTCATCAATCACGCGCATGCCGTTTTTCGCCAGTTGCGCGACGGTGCGGCCCTTGACCGGTTGCACGGCACCCAGCCCGGTGGCGATGCCGAACAGCGACACGCCCAAGGCGTGGGCGGCAGCGGCGGCGGCCATGGCATTGGCGACGTTATGGGTACCGAGCAGGTTCAACTGAACATGCTCGACACCTTCAGGTGTATGCAGGTTGAAAGCCGGGCAACCCCGGGCATCGGTGCTCAGGTCACTGGCGTAAAAGTCTGCCTGAGGATTGCCCAGGGAGAAGGTCAGCACCTTGCGTCCGCCGGCTCGGAGCTTCCAGATACCGAAAGCCTTGTCGTCGAGGTTGAGCACCGCCACGCCATCAGCCGCCAGGCCGTCGATGATCTCGCCTTTGGCCTCGACGATTTTTTCCGGGCCGCCGAACTCACCGACGTGAGCGGTGCCGGCATTGTTCAGAATCGCCACGTGCGGCTTGGTCAAGCCCACGGTGTAGGCGATTTCGCCCAGGCGCGAAGCCCCCAGCTCGATCACGGCCGCGGTATGTTCCGGGGCCAGTTCGAGCAAGGTCAGCGGTGCGCCCAGGTCGTTGTTCAGATTACCGCGAGTGGCGAGCACGGCGCCGCGAGTGCGCAGGATGCTCGCGAGCATTTCCTTGACCGTGGTCTTGCCGCTGGAGCCGGTAATGGCGGCGACCGGCTGAGTGAACGCGGCGCGGTTCAATGCACCCAACTGACCGAGGGCCTGACGGGTGTCCTTGACCAGCAGTTGCGGCAAGGTGCTGTCAGCGACTTCGCGTTCGACCAAGGCAGCGACGGCGCCTTTGCCGGCAACATCGTTCAGGTAGTCATGACCGTCGAAACGCGGACCGGTCAGGGCAATGAACAGCTGGCCGGGCTTGATCGCGCGACTGTCGATGCTGACGCCGTCGAAACGCGCATCGCCGCTGATCAGACGTGCATCGAGCACGTTGGTCAGTTCACTTAATGTCAGGGCCTTAAGCATGGGCCACCTCCCATGCGGTGAGGGCATGATCGGCTTCGACCAGATCGGAGAACGCGTGGCGCTCGCCGTTGATTTCCTGATAGTCCTCGTGACCTTTACCGGCCAGGACGATCACGTCGTCAGCCGAGGCGCCGGCAATCAATTGCGCAATCGCCTGACCACGGCCCGCCACGAACGTGACTTTATCCACAGCGGTGAACCCGGCGCGGATGTCATCGAAAATCACCGCAGGATCTTCAGTGCGCGGGTTGTCGTCGGTCACCAGTACCTGATCGGCCAGACGCTCGACCACTTCGGCCATCAATGGACGCTTGCCGCGATCACGGTCGCCGCCGCAGCCGAACAGGCACAGCAACTGACCTTTGACGTGCGGGCGCAATGCTGTCAGGACTTTTTCCAGCGCGTCCGGGGTGTGGGCGTAATCGACCACCACCAGCGGCTGTGTGCCGCCGCCCAGACGCTGCATGCGACCGGCCGGGCCTTCGAGTTTCGGCAGAACCTTGAGAATTTCGTCGAGGGCGTAGTCCAGACCGAGCAAGGCGCCGACGGCAGCCAGTACGTTGCTCAGGTTGAAACGACCCAGCAGCGTGCTGCGCAAATGATGCTCGCCCTGCGGCGTCACCAATGTGGCGCGCACGCCATGGTCGTCGAACTGCGCTTCGCGGCAGAACAGATAAGCGCTGCTGTCGAGCAAGCTGTAGGTGATCAGGCGCGACTCACGTTTTTCAGCGGCCAGTTGCCGACCGAAATCGTCGTCGAGGTTGACCACACGGCACTTCAGATCATTCCAGGCGAACAGCTTGGCCTTGGCCTCGGCGTACGCCTCCATGGTGCCGTGATAATCCAGATGATCGCGGGACAGGTTGGTCATCACCGCGACGTCGAACGCCAGCGCCGTGACCCGGCCTTGATCCAGGCCGTGGGACGAGACTTCCATGGCCACGGCTTTGGCGCCGGCCTTTTTCAGGTCGCCCAGGGTCGCTTGCACGGCGATCGGATTCGGCGTGGTGTGCAGGCCGCTTTCCAGTGCGCCATAGAAGCCGGAACCCAGGGTCCCGACGATGCCGCAATGCTGGCCGAGCAGATCCAGCGCCTGTGCGACCAATTGGGTCACGCTGGTCTTGCCGTTGGTGCCGGTCACGCCAATCAGGTTCAGATGATGGCTCGGCTCGCCGTAAAAACGTCCGGCGATGTCCGACAGCTGCGCCGCCAGACCTTTGACCGGAATCAGTGGCACTTCGGTGATCGGCAGCACAGTGGCGCCTTCCACTTCATAGGCCACCGCTGCCGCGCCGCGCTGCAAGGCATCGGCGATGTGCGCACGGCCATCGAATTTGCCGCCCGGCACCGCGAGGAACAAATCGCCGGCGCGCACGTTGCGGCTGTCCAGCGCCAATTCACGGATCAACAGATCGTGGCCGGCGTGGGGGAATATTTTGTTCAGACTTAATGACATCAGCCGCGCCCTCCATTGGCTTTCAGCGGAACGACCGGGGTGGCGTTGGCTTGTTGCGTCGTCGGCAGGTTGTCCGGCGTCACGTTCATCAGGCGCAGGGTGCCGGACATCACACGGCTGAACACCGGCGCGGAAACCAGACCACCGAAGTAACCGGCCTTGGACGGCTCATCAATCACCACAACAATCGCGTAACGCGGATCGCTCATCGGACCGAAACCGGCGAACAGCGAGCGATAAGAGTTTTCCGCGTAGCCTTTCGTGCCCACCGAGGTCTTACGCGCAGTACCCGACTTGCCTGCCACGTGATACGCCGGCACCTGCGCACGGAACACGCCGCGCGGCGCTTCGATCACTTGCTGCAGCATGCCTTGCATGGTTTTCGCGACGGCTTCCGGCAGCACTTGCGTGGTCTGCGGCATCTTGTCGGTTTTGATCAGGGTCAGCGGTGCCAGACGACCGTTGTTGGCCAGCGCCGAGAACGCGTGCACCAGTTGGATCGCGGTCACGGAAATACCATAACCGTACGACAGCGTTGCGGTTTCAGCCTTGCGCCACTCACGGTAGTTCGGCAGGTTGCCGACGCGCTCGCCCGGGAAACCGAGGCCGGTGTCCTGGCCGAGGCCGACTTTCTGCGCGAGGCGGAAAATCGTTTCGCCGCCGATATCGAACGCGACCTTACTCATGCCGACGTTACTGGAATTGATCAGAATGCCGGTCAGGTCGAGCACCGGACCTTCGGTCTTCGACACGTCCTTGATGGTGTATTTGCCGATCTGCAGCGAACCCGGATACACCTCGACGGTGTCGCTCGGCTTCCAGCGGCCGGTTTCGATCGCGGCGCTCATCGAGATGGCTTTCATGGTCGAACCCGGTTCGAACACGTCGATCATCGCGCGGTTACGCATCATCGCCGGTTGCAGGTTGCGCCGGTTGTTCGGGTTGTAGGTCGGCTGGTTGACCATGGCCAGAATCTCGCCGGTCTTCACGTCCATGATCACCAGGCTACCGGCCTTGGCACCGTTCTCGATGATGGCGTTACGCAATTCGCGGTTGGCCAGATACTGCAGACGCAGGTCAATGGACAACGCCAAGGGCTTGCCGGCCTTGGCGTTTTTGGTGACCTGGACATCCTTGATCAGCCGTCCGCGCCGATCCTTGATGACCTGTCGTTTGCCCGGCACCCCGGCCAGCCACTCGTCGTAGGCCAGCTCAACGCCTTCGCGCCCGTGATCGTCAATGTCGGTAAAGCCGACCATGTGCGCGGTGACCTCACCGGCCGGGTAGAACCGGCGGAATTCTTCGATGCCATACACGCCCGGCACTTTAAGGTCGAGCACGGCCTGGCCCTGCTCGGGGGTCAACCCGCGCACCAGATAAATAAATTCTTTGTTGGCCTGGGCCTCGAGGCGTTCAGTCAGGGCTTTCGGATCCTGACCCAGCGCGGCGGCGAGTGCTGGCCACTTTTCTTTGGCCGTCTGCATTTCCTTGGCGTTGGCCCACAGGGTGGTCACCGGGGTACTCACGGCCAACGGCTCGCCGTTACGGTCAGTGATCAGGCCGCGATGCGCCGGAATCGGAATGTGACGAAGACTGCGTGCGTCGCCCTGTCCTTTAAGGAAATCACGGTCGACTACCTGCAGGTCGATGATGCGCCAGCAGATCGCCGCAACCATGATGCCGAGCAGCGCCACCATCACCCGGAAGCGCCACGGAAAGAGTGCCCCTTCGAGTTTCATCATGGCGCCACCATCTTCACGTCAGCCGCGCCAGGGATGTGCATTTTCAGTTGTTCGGTGGCCAGCACTTCGATCCGGCTGTGCGCGGTCCAGGTGCTTTGCTCGAGAATCAGGCGCCCCCACTCGGCCTGCGCCTTGTCGCGCACGCTGAGCTCGTTATACAGGGTGTTGAGCAACTGACGGTTCCAGTGCGCGCTGTAAGACACGCCGATGGCCGACACGAGCACGCCGATAAACAGCAGCAGCATCAGAAAGCTGCCGCCCGGCAGGGGCTTGGCGAAAAGCTTGCTCACCGCAACTTCTCCGCGACGCGCATGACGGCGCTACGGGAACGAGGGTTGGCTTTGAGTTCGGCATCGGAGGCCGTCTGCGCTTTGCCATGAATTTTGATTTTCGGTTCGAACGCCACGTGGCGAACCGGCAGGTTGCGCGGCAGGTTGTCGGCTTCGCCTTTCACCAGCTTGCGCATGAACAGTTTGACGATGCGGTCTTCCAGCGAGTGAAAGCTGATCACGACCAGCCGGCCGCCCACTTCCAGCGCTTCCAGCGCGGCATCAAGGCCGGCTTCCAGATCGCCCAGCTCGTTGTTGACGTGAATGCGCAAACCCTGGAACGCACGGGTGGCCGGGTTCTTGCCCTTTTCCCAAGCCGGGTTGGCGACTTTCAGCACTTCAGCCAGGTCGGCGGTGCGCTCGAAAGGCTTGATATCGCGACGCTCGGCCACGGCACGGGCCATGCGACCGGAGAAACGTTCTTCGCCGTATTCCTTGAACACCCGGGCAATTTCTTCCACCGGTGCGGTATTGACGAATTCCGCCGCGCTGATGCCACGGGACGGATCCATGCGCATGTCCAGCGGGCCGTCATTGAGAAAGCTGAAGCCGCGCTCGGCGTCATCGAGCTGCGGCGACGACACGCCCAGATCCAGCAGAATGCCGCTGACCTTGCCCGCCAGACCGCGCTCGGCAACCACCGAGCCGAGCTCGGCAAAGCTGCGCTGCACAACGACAAAGCGGCCGTCTTCGGCCGCTAGCGTTTGCCCGGTGGCAATCGCTTGTGGATCTTTGTCGAATCCGATGAGCCGCCCGTCCGTCCCGAGCTGGCTGAGGATCAGCCGACTATGCCCGCCGCGCCCGAACGTGCCGTCCAGATAGCAGCCATCAGGACGTACAGCGAGAGCCTCGACGGCTTCGTCAAGCAGTACGGTGATGTGGTTAAAGCCGCTATCAATAGTCACAGGATCAAATCACGCAGTTCATCAGGCATCGCGCCCGGTTGTTGAATAGCAGCAAGGTCAGCGGCAGACACCGCGTTCCATGCATCCTCGTCCCACAATTGGAACTTGTTCAGTTGGCCTACCAGCATCGCGCGCTTATCCAATTTGGCGTATTCGCGCAGACGCGGTGGAACCAGAAAACGACCACTGCCATCGAGTTCGAGGTCGACGGCATTACCAATCAGCAAACGCTGCAGGCGACGGTTCTCTTCGCGAAGTGAAGGGAGCGCGCGCAACTTGGTTTCAATAATTTCCCACTCGTCGAGCGGATAGACACACAGACACGGATCAACGGCATCAATGGTCACGATCAATTGGCCGGAACTGCGCGAATCGAGCTCGTCACGGTACCGGCTCGGCATGGCGAGACGGCCCTTTGCGTCGAGACTGATAGCGTTAGCTCCGCGAAACACGTCAGCGTTTCTCCAATTTTTATCGTTTTGAGCTCAAAAAACCCACTTCATGCCACTTTCCGCCACTTGCGCACACTATAGGAATGCGCCCACCACACCGTCAAGGCGCGGATTAAAGGAAAACCCTTACAGAACGGAGATTTAGGAGCATAAAAGAAGAAGCAACGAGAATCTGGCGGATGCATTCGACCCATAACTTGAGGCAGCACTGAAAGCTGCGCTCGAAAGTTAAAGTAATTTGTTAAGAGTAAGATTTTTTCGGTATTACAAAGGTGCTTCTGCTGTTGATTGAAGCAAGGTGGGAAATGGCTATTACTGAGTTTGCCGCTGCCGGATATCCAGCCCAGGCCTGCTGATAATAAACAGCCCTGTCGCCTTTAATTCAAGCAGGGAAAAGAAAAAGGTGGAGAGTCGATCTGTAAGCCGGGTTCTGTCTTGAACAGTCATTCGTCTACGATGGCCATCACTGGACATCTTTAGCAACCTACCCGGTCCCAGCGCGGGCCACGCCTTGGGACCCTATTTGGTCTTGCTCCAAGTGGGGTTTACCTAGCCACGAACTGTTGCCAGACGTGCGGTGCGCTCTTACCGCACCTTTTCACCCTTACCGGCGCCGAAGCGCTTAGGCGGTTATTTTCTGTGGCACTTTCCGTAGGCTCACGCCTCCCAGGCATTACCTGGCACTTCGCCCTATGGAGCCCGGACTTTCCTCCCCCCCTAATTTTCATAGAGGGCAGCGACTGTCCGATCGACTCTCCGCCGCGAAGGTTAACGGCAGAGCGCCTGAAGAACAAGCGCTAAAAGCCTCAAGACCGCTATGGGCGACGGCTTACACGCCCTTCTGTTTATCCAGCGCTACCTGATACAGCACGTTTTTGCGCTCGCCGGTGATCTGCGCTGCCAAAGCAGCGGCGCGCTTGAGCGGCATCTCTTCAAGCAACAGATCGAGGATGCGCATCGCCTCACTGCTGACCGCATCTTCCGACTCTGGCGCCGCCCAGCCCGCGACCAGCACGACACATTCGCCGCGCTGCTGATTGCTGTCGGACTCAACGAATGCGCGCAACTCAGCCAGCGGCAGACCCTTGAGCGTCTCGAACGTCTTGGTGATCTCGCGGGCCAGCAAAGCCTGGCGCTCACCGCCGAAGACTTCTTCCATATCCTGCAGACACTCAAGGATGCGATGCGGCGCCTCATAGAAAATCAGCGTACGTGGCTCTTCCTTGACGGCCTCGAGACGCGCCTTGCGCCCGACCGACTTGGCTGGCAGAAAGCCTTCGAAGATAAAACGGTCGGACGGCAGCCCCGCCGCCGACAGCGCCGCAATCAATGCGCAAGCACCTGGCACCGGTACGACATTGATCCCGGCGGCGCGGGCCTGACGCACCAGGTGATAACCCGGATCGGAAATCAACGGCGTGCCGGCGTCGGAGATCAGCGCCACGTTATCGCCTGCCAGCAGACGGGTAATAAAGCGGCTGCCTTCATCGCGCTCGTTGTGTTCGTGGCAGGCAGCCAGCGGCGTAGCAATGCCGAAGTGCTGCATCAGGCGCGCCGAGTGCCGCGTGTCTTCGGCCGCAATAAGCGCCACTTCGCGCAGGATTTTCAGGGCCCGGGCGCTGATGTCGTCCAGGTTGCCGATGGGCGTCGCCACCACATAAAGCGAGCCAGCAGCGGAATTCAGGGAACCTGGAGCAGTCAAAGCGCACACCTCGTGATCGGTAAAAGCGGCCATTGTAGCGCGTCACGAGGCGTGCGCGGCGCTCCGGCCAGGCACGGTTTTTCCCTCGGTTGTGCGCCACTGCAACATTTGCTCCAGCTAAATTGTCCGTTTCACGCCACTAACATCGCGCCCCGGCCAGTGCTTGGGTACAATTCGACGCTAATTTGATCGAGTATCAGGAACACTTACATGATCGCTTGCCTGCGGCTGTTCACTGCCCTCTGCCTCGCTGCCTTGCTGGCGGCCTGCGCCAGCTCCCCTTCCTCCAGCCTTGGCGAACTTCCACGGACCCCGGATGCCAGCATCGAGCAACTGCTCGAACAGGCCACCCAGGCTAAAACCCCGGAAAAAGCTGCCCTGTTGCGCCTGAGCGCGGCAGACCTGGCTTATCGCCAGGGCAATGCCGGCCAATCCGCGCAAATCCTGCAACAAGTGCCAATCGAGCAGTTGAAGCCAGGCCAGCAGATTTTCGCCAGCACCCTGTCCGCCGAACTGGCCATGACCCGCAATCAGCCGAAAGCCGCGCTGACTGCCCTGAGCCACCCAAGCCTGCAACACCTGGGCGAAATGCCGGAAGAGCAGCAGGTGCGCACCGGCACCGTGCATGCCCGCGCACTGGAAGCCGATGGGCAGACACTGGCCGCCGCCCGTGAGCGCGTGTTCATCGCGCCGATGCTGCAAGGCGAGGCGGCGAGCAAGAACCACGAAGCGATCTGGACGCTGATCGGCTCGCTGCCAACCGACCAGTTGCAACCGAACACCAGCGACGACCTCGGCGGCTGGATGGGCCTGGCCCTGGCGGTGAAATCCGCGGGCACCCTGGAACAGCAACAAGCCGCTATCGACGCCTGGCGTGCACAGAATCCGAAGCACCCGGCCGCGATCAACCTGCCGCTGCCACTGACCAAACTCAAGGAGCTGGCCAGCCAGCCCCTGAGCAAAATCGCGCTGCTGCTGCCGCAGGATGGCCCGCTGGCCTCGGTCGGCAAAGCCCTGCGTGAAGGCTTCATGGCTGCGCACTACCAGGCCCAACAGGCCGGCCAGAAGCCACCAGCCATTGAGTTCTATGACAGCTCGAAACTGACCTCGATGGACGAGTTCTACCGCAAGGCTCAGGCTGACGGCGTGCAACTGGTAGTCGGCCCGCTGGAAAAACCGCTGGTCAAACAACTGAGCACTCGCCCGCAACTGCCGATCACGACCCTCGCGCTGAACTACAGCGAAGGCGATCAAGGCCCGGCGCAGCTGTTCCAGTTCGGTCTGGCCGCTGAAGACGAAGCCCGCGAAGTCTCGCGCCGCGCACGTGCCGACGGCCTGCATCGCGCCGCAATCATGGTACCGAGAGGCGAATGGGGCGAGCGCGTACTGCGTGCGTTCAGCCAGGACTGGCAGGCCAACGGTGGCAGCATCGTTGCCACCGAACGTGTTGATCAGCCAGTGCAACTGGCCCAGCAGATCGCCGACATGTTCCAGCTGCGCCAGAGCGAAGCCCGCGCCAAGAGTCTGCAGAATGCCGCCGGCACCAACGTGGCCGCGCAGCCTTCGCGTCGTCAGGACATCGAATTCATCTTCCTGGCCGCCACTCCGCAACAGGCGCAACAGATCAAGCCGACCCTGAACTTCCAGTACGCCGGTGACGTACCGGTGTACGCGACCTCGCACGTGTACAGCGCCAGTGGCGACGTCAACCAGTACAACGACATGAACGGCATTCGCTTCTGCGAAACCCCGTGGCTGCTGGAAACCAGCGACCCGCTGCGTCAGCAAGTGGTTGCACAGTGGCCACAGGCTGCCGGCAGCCTCGGTCGCCTGTACGCCATGG
Organism: Pseudomonas sp. GNP014; assembly: GCF_054344005.1. Lineage (NCBI taxonomy): Bacteria > Pseudomonadati > Pseudomonadota > Gammaproteobacteria > Pseudomonadales > Pseudomonadaceae > Pseudomonas > Pseudomonas sp. GNP014. The sequence goes on from NZ_JBTGUS010000001.1 coordinate 73,565, forward strand.
GCGTCGATGCTTATCGCCTGGCTCCGCGCCTGGGTCAGCTCAAGGCACTGCCGGACAGCCGCATCGACGGCGAGTCGGGCAGCCTCGGCATGACCCAGACCCAGCGTGTCGTGCGTCAGCTGCCGTGGGCACAGTTCGTCAGCGGTCAGGTTCAACGCCTGCCGGACACTCCGCGCTGATGCCTGACAGGTCACGCTCGCAAAGCGGCAAGGATGCCGAGCGCCAGGCGCTCGAGCATCTGCAGAACCAGGGGCTGCGCCTGTTGGCGCAGAACTGGTTATGTAAACGCGGCGAGCTTGATCTGGTCATGCTTGATGGCGATACAGTAGTATTCGTTGAAGTTCGCTACAGAAAAAACACTCAATGGGGTGGCGCGCTCGCTAGCATTGATGAGCGCAAGCAGCAGAAACTGATTTTCGCTGCGCAGTATTTTCTTCAGCGCGAGTCGCGTTGGGCCAATTCCCCCTGCCGCTTCGACGTGGTGGCCATCGACAGCCATCCGGATCAGCTGAACTGGTTGCAGAATGCGTTCGACAGCTGATCGCCTGTACCCGACCGGATTTTCACCCGACACATTTTGCTCTTTGCTTTGCGGGCTGCACATTCATGTGCCGGACAGCCGCGCTACTTAAGGTCACACAGATGGACATGCAATCCCGAATTCGCCAGCTTTTCCAGGCCAGTATCGACACCAAGCAACAGGCGATGGACGTACTTGCACCGCACATCGAGCAAGCCAGCCAGATCATGGTCAACGCCCTGCTCAACGAGGGCAAAATGCTTTCGTGCGGCAACGGCGGCTCCGCTGGCGACGCCCAGCACTTTTCGTCGGAGCTGCTCAACCGCTTCGAGCGCGAACGCCCGAGCCTGCCAGCCATCGCGCTGACCACCGACACGTCGACGATCACTTCGATCGCCAACGACTACAGCTACAACGAAGTGTTCTCCAAACAGATCCGTGCGCTCGGCCAGCCGGGCGATGTCTTGCTGGCGATTTCGACCAGCGGCAACTCGGCGAACATTATTCAGGCGATCCAGGCCGCACATGATCGCGAAATGATTGTCGTAGCTTTGACCGGACGCGATGGCGGCGGCATGGCGTCGCTGCTGTTGCCCGAGGATGTCGAAATTCGCGTACCGGCCAACGTCACTGCACGTATTCAAGAAGTCCACTTGCTGGCGATCCATTGCCTCTGCGATCTGATCGACAGCCAACTGTTCGGGAGTGAAGAATGACCCCTAATCGCCTTGGCCTTCTGGCCTTGACCCTGTGCCTCGGCATCAGCGGCTGCACCTCGGTGGTGAACGCCAGCCGTGAAGCGCCGATCGAAGACGACCGCGGCACCCGCACCTTCGGCAGCAAGATCGACGACTCGTTGATCGAAACCAAAGTGGGCGTGAACGTGGCCAAGGCCGACCCGGCCCTGGACAACGGCTCGCACATCGTCGTCACCAGCTTCAACGGCGTCGTGCTGCTGGCCGGCCAGACTCCGCGCGAAGACCTCAAGGCCAAAGCCGAACAGGCTGCAGCCAACGTCCAGCGCGTGAAGAAGGTGCACAACGAACTGCAAGTGATTGCACCTTCAAGCTTCCTCGCCCGCCAGAACGACGCCTGGCTGACCACCAAGATCAAGACTCAGATGCTGACCGACGCCAGTATTCCCGGCTCGCGCATCAAGGTCGTGACCGAGAACGGTATCGTCTACCTGCTGGGCCTGCTGACCAAGCAGGAAGCGCAACAGGCAACCAATCTGGTGCAAAGCGTTTCTGGCGTGCAGAAGATCGTGAAGCTGTTCGAATACATCGACTGATTTGCAGCACCTGCGCAATAAAAAAGGCGACCCTTTCGGGTCGCCTTTTTTTTACTTCACCACCTTCAGGCTTGGCCGGCCACTCGGGCGCGGCGGCTCGCTGTCCGGCGGCGGCAAGTCGTCATCCGGTTCGATGTCGTCTTCGTCGTCCATCGGCGACTCAAGATCGAACACCATGCCCTGACCGTTCTCCCGGGCATAGATCCCCAGGATCGCGCTGATCGGCACGTACAGGCTGTGCGGAACACCGCCGAAGCGACCTTCGAAGGTCACCACGTCGTTATCCATGTGCAGATGGCGCACGGCACTGGGCGAGATGTTCAGGACGATCTGTCCGTCACTGGCGAAACCCTGCGGCACCTGCACCGCCGGGTATTCGGAATTGACCAGCATGTGCGGGGTGCAATCGTTATCAACAATCCACTCGTAGAGCGCGCGGACCAGATAAGGTCGACTGGAGTTCATAGCGGCTCCTTAAGCCTTAGCGCATATCGCGTTCGACGCCAGACAGACTCGCCTGGAAAGCCTCACGCGCAAACTGGCGCTCCATATAATCAAGCAGCGGCTTGGCCGGCCGCGGCAGTTCAATACCCAGAATCGGCAAACGCCAGAGTATTGGCAATAGGCAGCAATCCACCAGACTTTGTTCCTCGCTGAGGAAAAACGGCTTGTCGGCGAACAGCGGCGACACGCCGGTCAGGCTTTCACGCAATTCCTTGCGCGCCACGACACGCGCGGCTTCCTTGGTTTTCGGATCCAGAATCAGATCCACCAGACCACACCAGTCGCGCTGGATGCGGTGAATCAGCAGACGACTGTTGGCACGCGCCACCGGATAAACCGGCATCAAGGGCGGGTGCGGGTAACGCTCATCCAGATATTCCATCACCACGGTCGACTCCCAGAGCGCCAGGTCACGATCGACCAGCGTAGGGAGACTGCCGTAAGGGTTCACCTCAATCAGTTTAGGCGGCTGGCGACCAGCTTCCACATAAATGATCTCGGCGCTGACACCCTTCTCTGCAAGTACGATGCGCACTCGGTGGGAATAGTGGTCGGCGGGGTCGGAGTAACAGGCCAACCGATTGGTCACGCCCATGGCGATCCTCCTCGCTTGTTGAAATTGTCGGAACCGGAAAAACGCGCGCGCCCAGAGGGCGCCTCCCGCAACCTCTGGCTGACCAGACGTTGCGTTATCAGAGGCGCCCTTGGGCGCGCGCGATTAACAGCAATGCTTGAAGCGTATCAGTGCACGTCTTTCCAGTATTCACGCTTGAGCAGGTAGGCGAACACAAAGAAGAACGCCAGGTACAGCAAGACGTAAGTACCGATGCGCTGATGTTGCAGCTTAACCGGGTTAGCCGAGTAAGCCAGGAAGGTTACCAGATTCTTGACCTTCTCATCGAACTGCTCTTCGTTCAGAGCACCGGTTTTCGGCACGATGGTCAACTGATCGCACGCTTCATGAGTCAGCGGCGTACCGGTCAGCGGATCATATTGCTTCTTGCCGTCTTCAACGATCTGCACTTGTTTGCAGCCAACCACCTGACGACCTTGCAGGCCGACCAGCACGTTAGGCATGCCGACGTTCGGGAAGACCTTGTTGTTCACGCCCCATGGACGTGCAGGATCTTCGTAGAACGAGCGCAGGTAACCGTAGAGCCAGTCGGTACCGCGCACTCGCGCCACCAGGGTCAGATCCGGTGGCGCTGCACCGAACCAGGTCTTGGCGTCCGCCGGCTGCATGCCGATGTTCATGTGATCGCCGATCTTGGCACCAGTGAACACCAGCTTCTCCAGCATCATTTCGTGTGGAATGCCGAGGTCATCGGCCACCCGCTCGTAACGCTGGAACTTGGCACTGTGGCAACCCATGCAATAGTTGGCAAAAGTGCGCGCGCCATCTTGCAGGGCAGCCTTGTCGGACACGTCAATGTCGACCTTTTCCAGTTCTGGACCACCGTGTTCAGCGGCGAAAGACAGCACAGGCAGCGCAGCAAAAATCAGAGCAAAAAATAACTTTTTCATCAGCCAGTCACCCTTTCCGGAACCGGTTTGGTCTTCTCGAGCCTGGTGTAGAACGGCATCAGAATGAAGTAGGCGAAGTACAGGAAGGTGCAGATCTGCGATACCAGCGTGCGCTCCGGCGTCGGCGCAAGCACACCGAGAATGCCGAGAATCACGAAGGAAATGCAGAACACCACCAGCCAGATCTTGCTCATCCAGCCCTTGTAGCGCATCGATTTGACCGGGCTGCGGTCAAGCCAGGGCAGGACAAAGAGCAAGGCGATCGAAGCACCCATGGCGATCACGCCCATGAGTTTGTCCGGGATCGCACGCAAGATCGCGTAGAACGGCGTGAAGTACCAGACCGGTGCAATGTGCTCTGGCGTCTTGAACGGGTTGGCCTGCTCGAAGTTTGGTTTTTCGAGGAAGTAGCCGCCCATTTCCGGGAAGAAGAACACGATAAAGCAGAAGATGAACAGGAACACCACCACACCGACGATGTCTTTCACGGTGTAGTACGGGTGGAAGGCAATGCCGTCCAGCGGGATACCGTTCTCGTCTTTGTGCTTCTTGATGTCGACGCCGTCAGGGTTGTTCGAACCGACCTCGTGCAGCGCCAGGATGTGCAGCACCACCAGACCGAGAATCACGATCGGCAGCGCGACAACGTGCAAGGCGAAGAAGCGGTTCAGGGTAATCCCGGAGATCAGGTAGTCACCACGAATCCACTGGGTCAGGTCGTTACCAATGACCGGAATCGCACCGAACAGCGAGATGATCACCTGGGCACCCCAGTAGGACATCTGACCCCACGGCAGCAGATAACCCATGAACGCTTCGGCCATCAGCGCCAGGTAAATCAGCATGCCGAACACCCACACCAGTTCACGCGGCTTCTGATACGAACCGTAGAGCAAGCCACGGAACATGTGCAGGTAGACCACGATGAAGAATGCCGAAGCACCGGTGGAGTGCAGCAGACGCAGGATCGAGCCGTACTCGACGTCGCGCATGATGTATTCGACGGAAGCGAACGCTTCTTCTGCCGACGGCGTGTAACTCATCGTCAGCCAGACACCGGTAACGATCTGGTTGACCAGCACCAGCAGCGCCAGGGAGCCGAAGAAATAGAAGAAGTTGAAGTTTTTTGGAGCGTAATACTTGCTGAGATGGTCTTCCCACATTTTGGTGGCGGGAAAGCGCGCATCAACCCAATCCATGAACTTGCTCATCACGCTTTCTCCGTATCGACGCCAATGACAATCAGGTCATCGGTCTCATAGGAATGCGGGGGAACTGGCAGGTTCAAAGGCGCAGGTTGCGACTTGTAGACGCGGCCAGCCAGATCGTAGTGGGAACCGTGGCAAGGGCAGAAATAGCCACCGACCCAGTCTTTACCCAGATCCGCAGGTGCCACTTCGGGACGGAAAGTTGGTGAGCAACCCAGGTGCGTGCAAATCCCGATCAGCAGCAGAATTTCCGGCTTGATCGAACGCACTTCAGGATCGACATAAGTAGGTTGCGTGGAGTTTTTGGAAGTCGGATCGGAGAGCTGGCCCTCGATCTTCTTGAGATTCCCAGGATTTCCGCAGTACGGCGGACAATGAACACCGGCTGGCCGCGCCACTCAGCAATCATCTGCTGCCCTGGCTCGATTTTGCTGACATTCACTTTCACCGGTGCGCCGGCGGCTTTCGCCTTGGCACTGGGAAACCATGACCCCACGAACGGGACCGCAGCCCCCACCGCTCCTGCAGCACCCACCACGGATGTGGCTGCTACCAAGAAGCGACGCCGGCCTGCATTCACGCCGTCATTGCTCATTCAGTCCTCTCCCATCAGCTTTTGTGGCCTGTTAAATCAGGCATCTACTAAATAAATCAATGTTACTTATAAAAATTTTGCCGAATGGTAATGAAAAGCCCCAATTCTGACAAGGGAATTACCCGGAGCTTCCACCCCCAAGCCTTGCAGTATAGGGGGTCTACGGATGAGGCAAGTTGTCACAGCGCAATTCTTTTGATAAATCGCAGGCATAAAAAAACGCCCGCTTCCGTGAGGAATCGGGCGTTCTTTTTGAACGTGGAAGCGGAATTAACGCTTCGAGTACTGCGGACGCTTACGCGCTTTACGCAGACCTACTTTCTTACGTTCAACTTCACGGGCGTCGCGAGTAACGAAGCCAGCTTTGCGCAGAGCGCCGCGCAGGGTTTCGTCGTAGTCCATCAGAGCGCGAGTGATACCGTGGCGGATTGCGCCAGCTTGACCACTTACACCGCCGCCGATGACAGTGACGTAGATGTCGAATTTCTCGACAGTCTCGGTCAGTTCCAGCGGCTGACGAACTACCATGCGGGCAGTTTCGCGGCCGAAGAACGAGTCCAGGGAGCGGTTGTTGATGGAGATGTTACCAGTACCCGGACGCAGGAAAACGCGTGCGGTTGCGGTCTTGCGACGGCCAGTGCCGTAATTTTGAGTCGCCGACATAATGAACTATTCCGTTAAATCTTCAGTTCTTGGGGCTGCTGAGCAGTATGAGGGTGTGCAGCGCCCGCATAGACTTTCAGCTTACGGTACATGTCACGACCCAGCGGGTTCTTAGGCAGCATGCCTTTAACCGCGGTCTCGATCACGCGCTCAGGGGCTTTGGCGATCAGCTTTTCAAAGTTGATCGACTTGATGCCGCCCGGGAAACCGGAGTGGGAGTAGTACATTTTGTCAGTGGTTTTAGCGCCGGTAACACGGATCTGCTCGGCGTTGATTACGACGATGTAGTCGCCGGTGTCAACGTGAGGAGTGTACTCAGGCTTGTGCTTGCCACGCAGACGGCTCGCGATTTCGGTGGCCAGACGACCCAGGGTCTGACCAGCAGCGTCGACGACAAACCAGTCGCGCTTTACTGTTTCCGGTTTAGCAGTAAAAGTTTTCATTCTTTATAGCCTCAGGGGCCGCCTGTAAATAAGACGGCGGATCTTACTGAATAGTGCGTACTTTGACAAGTCAAAGGCAGCCGGATACAGACGCTTTCGGGGGCTCGGGTCGGCGCGTCCGTTCAACGGCAAGATTCTTCGGCGGCGGCGCATCACTTCCACTGCAGAAAGAGGTCGGCAATTATGCAGATTGCGAAAAAATTTTCAACCTGCTTTTATGATTGTTTTGCCCAAGGAGCACCCGATGGACTATCGCCAGCTAGGCCGTACCGACCTGAACGTGAGTGCAATCTGCCTCGGCACCATGACCTGGGGCGAGCAAAACACTGAAGCTGAAGCCTTTGCCCAGATCGAACGGGCCAAGGAAGCGGGGATCAATTTCATCGACACCGCCGAGATGTACCCGGTGCCGCCGAAAGCCGAAACCTACGCCACCACCGAGCGCTACATCGGCAATTACTTCAAAAGTCGCGGTGACCGCGCCGACTGGATCCTCGCCAGCAAGATCGCCGGCCCCGGCAACACCATCGACTACATCCGCGACAAAAACCTGCGCCACAACCGTCAACACATCACCGAAGCGGTCGATGCCAGCCTCAAGCGCCTGCAGACCGACTACATCGACCTGTATCAATTGCACTGGCCGGAGCGCAGCACCAACTTTTTCGGACAGCTGGGCTACAAGCACAAGATCGAAGCCAACCTGACGCCGCTCGAAGACACCCTCGAAGCCCTCGACGAACAGGTCAAGGCCGGCAAGATCCGCCACATCGGTCTGTCCAACGAAACCCCGTGGGGCACCATGCGTTTCCTCGCTCTGGCCGAAGCCCGTGGCTGGCCGCGCGCGGTGTCGATCCAGAACCCGTACAACCTGCTCAACCGCAGCTTCGAAATCGGCCTGGCGGAAATCGCCATCCGCGAACAATGCGGCCTGCTCGCCTATTCGCCGCTGGCGTTCGGTTTCCTGTCGGGCAAGTACGAAGGTGGCGCCCGCCCGCCAAAAGGTCGCCTGAGCCTCTACAGCCGCTTCAGCCGCTATTTCAATGCGCAGTCGGAAGCGGCGTGCAGCCGTTACGTGGCCCTGGCCCGCGAACATGGCCTGGACCCGGCGCAAATGGCCTTGGCATTCGTGACCCAGCAACCGTTCGTCACCAGTAACATCATTGGCGCGACGACCCTTGAGCAACTGGACAGCAACATTGCCAGTTTCGAGCTGAAGCTTTCCGACGAAGTGCTGGCCGGGATTGAGGCGATTCACAAGGATCATCCGAATCCGGCGCCTTGATTAATCCATAAATCAAATCGCGAGCAGGCTCACCCCTACATTTTGGAATGCGTTCCTCTGCAGGAACGAGCCTGCTCGCGATAGCGGTCTGACAGCCACCGAAAACCTACAACGACCGCGCAATGATCTCCTTCATGATTTCATTGGTGCCGGCATAGATCCGCTGCACCCGCGCATCGGCCCACGCCCGGGCCACCGGGTATTCCCACATGAAGCCGTACCCGCCGTGCAATTGCACGCACTCGTCGAGCACCTTGCATTGCAGGTCGGTGCCCCAGTACTTGGCCATCGCCGCCGTCGGCACATCCAGTTTGCCTTGCAGATGCAACTCGAGGCAGCGGTCGACGAAGACCCGGCCGATCTGAATCTCGGTGGCCATCTCCGCCAGCTTGAAGCGGGTGTTCTGGAAATCGGCAATTGCCTTGCCGAAGGCCTTGCGATCACGGGTGTAATCCAGCGTCCACTGCAACGCAGCTTCGGCTGAAGCCAGCCCGCCGATTGCCACGGTCAGGCGCTCCTGCGGCAATTCCTGCATCAAATAAGCGAACCCCGCCCCGGCCTGCCCCAACAGGTTTTCCTTGGGTACACGGACGTCCTGGAAGAACAATTCCGACGTGTCCTGGGCCTTCATGCCGACCTTCTCCAGGCGCTTGCCCTTCTCGAAGCCAGGCGTATTGGCTTCGACCAGGAACAGGCTGGTGCCCTTGGCGCCAGCCTTCGGATCGGTCTTGGCGACAACGATCACCAGATCCGCGAGAAAGCCGTTGGTGATAAAGGTCTTGGAGCCGTTGATCACGTACTCATCGCCATCCAGCACAGCGGTGGTCTTCACGCCTTGCAGGTCGGAACCGGCGCCCGGCTCGGTCATGGCGATGGCCGTGACCATCTCGCCCGAGACCAGTTTGGGCAGGTACTTGTGCTTCAGCGCCTCGCTGCCGTAATGCAGGATGTACGGCGCAACGATGTCCGAATGCAGCGAAAAGCCGATGCCGGTCAGCCCCAGCCGCCCCACTTCCTCGATCACCACGGTGCTGTAGAGAAAGTCCGCGCCCAGGCCGCCGTACTCTTCGGGCAAGTGCGAGCAGAGCATCCCCGCCTCCCCCGCCTTGTTCCACAGTTTGCGGTCGATGTGGCCTTGTTTCTCCCATTGCGCATGGAACGGCACAGCCTCTTTTTCGAGGAAGGTTCGTACGCTGTCGCGGAACAATTCGTGCTCGGGGCTGAACAAGGTTCTGGGGATCATGCGGCACCTTTCTTTCTTGTTGGAGGGAGATGACCTTCAGAGACTATGCCTCACCTCCGATACAGGACACTGGACACATCCGACAAAAAATAAGACGATCCAGCCGTCTGGTGACCACTTTCCCTTATAAAAACAAAACAAAAGTTGAATTATGTCCAAGCAAGTCTCCACGCCCTTGCGGCGCGTCAGCATCCTGGCAATCGACCGGGTTTTCGCATCCACACTCATGCAGGCCAAGGATTTCTTCCACCTGGCCAGCCTGCGTTACGGCAAACAACTGGGCCACGGCCTGACACCGGCGTTCGAAACGCGCCTGGTCAGCCCCGACGGCAAACCGGTGAACAGTTTCAGTGACGTGGTGATGCCGGTGGACGGCGGCCTGGAAAACGCCGATGTGATCATCCTTCCGGCGTTCTGGGATGATTTCGATACCCTTTGCAGCCGTTATCCCCAGGTCTTGCCGTGGCTGCGTGAACAGCACGCCCGCGGCGCCGTGCTCTGCGGTGAAGCCACCGGCGTGTTCTGGCTGGCCGAGGCCGGCTTGCTCAATGGCAAGGAAGCGACCACCTACTGGCGCTTCTTCAATGCCTTCGCCGAGCGATTCCCCAAGGTTTACCTGAATCAGGACAAACACCTGACCGACGCCGACAACCTGTATTGCGCCGGCGGCACGACATCGGCGTGCGATCTCTATATCTACCTGATCGAACGCTTCTGCGGCGCCAACGTGGCGCAAGCCGTGGCCCGCGACATCCTTTACGAAGTGCAGCGCAGCTATTCGCCAGGGCGCATCGGCTTCGGCGGGCAGAAGCTGCATCAGGACGTGATCATCCTGCAGATCCAGCACTGGCTCGAAGAGCACTACGCCGACAAGTTCCGCTTCGAAGACGTCGCCCGTGAGCACGGCATGAGCATCCGCAACTTCATGCGCCGCTTCCAGACCGCCACCGGCGACAAGCCGCTGCATTACCTGCAACGCCTGCGCATCGAGACCGCCAAGGGCCTGTTGTCCGGCAGCCGCAAGAGCATCAAGACCATCAGTTATGAGGTCGGCTACGACGATGCGAGCTTCTTTGCGCGGTTGTTCCGCCAGCACACCGAGCTGTCGCCGAACCAGTATCGGCAGCAGTTTCAGCAGGCTGCGTAACCCCCGAAGCAAATACAAAACCTGTGGGAGCTGGCTTGCCAGCTCCCACAAGGATTGCAGTGCGTTCGAGTTTTTCTTCAGCGCATAAAAAGGGCCTGCAATTGCAGGCCCTTTTTTTTGTACGCCGATTCTGTTTAAGGCTTGTGCGCCCGCGACAGGAATTCGTGGGATTGCATCTCCAGCAGACGGCTGAGCGTGCGCTGGAACTCGAACGTCAGGCGCCCGCCGGTGTACAGGTCTTTCAACTCGACTTCGGCAGAAATGATCAGCTTGACGTTACGGTCGTAGAACTCGTCGACCATGTTGATGAAGCGCCGGGCGATGTCGTCGGTGGTGACGCTCATCTGCTCGACGCCGCTGAGCAACACGGCGTGGAAGATCTTGCCCAGTTCGATGTAGTCGTTCTGGCTGCGCGGGCCATCGCACAGTTCGCGGAAGTCGAACCAGGCCACGTCGTCGCACGTGCGCAGGGCACGGATCTCACGGTTTTCGATGATCAGCACATCGTTCTCGATCGCGGCAGTGCACTCCGGCGTCAGTGCGCGGAAGCTCTTGCGCAAGCTTTCGTGCGCCGCTTCGTCGAGCGGATAGTGGAACAGCTCGGCTTGTTCGAGGTGACGCAGTCGGTAGTCGACGCCACTGTCGACGTTGACGATCTCGGTGTTCTGCTTGATCAGCGCAATCGCCGGCAGGAAACGCGCGCGTTGCAGACCGTCCTTGTACAGGCCATCCGGAACAATGTTCGAGGTCGCGACCAGAGTCACACCGTTTTTGAACAGTTCTTCCATCAGCGTGCCGAGGATCATCGCGTCGGTGATGTCGGACACGAAGAACTCATCGAAACAGATCACCCGCGACTCGGTCGCGAAGCGCTTGGCGATGATGGTCAGCGGGTTTTTCTCGCCGCCGAGGGTTTTCATCTCTTCGTGCACACGCTTCATGAAGCGGTGGAAGTGGGTGCGGGTCTTTTCCTTGAACGGCAGCGCTTCGAAGAAGGTGTCGACCAGGTAGGTCTTGCCGCGACCCACGCCGCCCCAGAAATACAGACCCTTGACCGGCGTCTGATCCTTTTTGCCAAACAGCTTGCTCAGCAAACCCGGCTTGTTCTGGTCGGCAGCGATGAGATCTTCATACAGACGCTGCAAATGACGCACAGCAGTTTCCTGCGCGGCGTCATGGAAGAAGTCCGGGCGTTTCAGATCAGCTTGGTATCGTTCTAGGGGCGTCATAATTCGTTAGCAAGGCAACAAAAACGGGCCGTCACTGTAGCGACGGCCCGTAGGAATGGCAATCAGCCCTTGGTCGGGCCGCGCCGTTGTTTAGTCCTGAACCGGGGTCAGCGCAACGCGCAACGCCTCGACGGCCGCGTCCCGCGCAGCGGTATCAGCGAACGCCGGGCTGTCGCCGACGCACTCGCCTTCCAGCCATACGCTGAAGCTCAGGTCTTCATTGCGCACATCCAGCGGCTGGCCGGATTGCAGTTGCTTGGTCACCTGGCCTGCAGTTTTGCCGTCGGCGAAGTTGCGCGACAACAGCAGTTGCTCGCCATCGGCCGCCAGCAGACGGAAGCGGAAGCTGCCATCGTCTTCACGGAAGCTGACGAAGCGCGCGGCTTTCGCGGCCTTCTTCTTGGTGGTCGCAGCGACTTGCACTTGATTGACGAAGGAACGCAGGCCCACGGCTTCACGCAGTTCGTTGAGGAACGGCGTTGCCACGGCACGGGCTTTCTTCGCGCCGATCTGCAGAATGTCTTCCAGATCTGCCGGACGTTCGATCAACTGGTGATATTTATCGCGAGCTTCGCCCAATTCGTTGTCGAGCAACTGGAACAGGCGATTCTTCGCCTCGCCCCAACCCAGACCGCCGAGCAGTTCGCTGCGGAACTCATCAGCCTGCGCCGGTGTGGCAAACGCCTGGAACAGGGTGAACAGGTGCGAGCTGTCCGGATCCTTGGCTTCGCCTGGTGCCTTGGAGTCAGTGACGATCCGCGAGATCGCGTCCTTCATCTCTTTGGCGCTGGAGAACAACGGGATGGTGTTGTCGTAGCTCTTCGACATCTTGCGCCCGTCGAGGCCCGGCAACGTCGCCACGCTCTCTTCGATCAGCGCTTCGGGCATGGTGAAGAACTCTTTGCCCTGGCCGAACAGGTGGTTGAAGCGCTGGCCGATGTCACGGGCCATTTCCACGTGCTGGATCTGGTCACGACCGACCGGCACCTTGTGTGCGTTGAACATCAGGATGTCCGCCGCCATCAGCACCGGGTAGCTGTAGAGGCCCATGGTGATGCCGGCATCCGGGTCTTCACCGGTCTCGACGTTCTTGTCCACCGAGGCCTTGTAGGCGTGCGCACGGTTGAGCAGGCCCTTGGCGGCGACGCAGGTCAGCAGCCAGGTCAGCTCAGGGATTTCCGGGATGTCGGACTGGCGATAGAAGGTTACGCGGTCGACATCCAGGCCACCGGCCAGCCAGGTCGCGGCGATTTCCAGACGCGAGCGCTGAATGCGCAGCGGGTCATCGCATTTGATCAGGGCGTGGTAGTCGGCCAGGAAGTAGAACGAGTCGGCATTGCTGTCGCGGCTGGCAAGGATCGCCGGGCGGATGGCGCCGGCATAGTTGCCCAGGTGCGGCGTGCCGGTGGTGGTGATGCCGGTGAGGATGCGGGTACGGTTCGTCATGGGTAATCGCTTGTCAGACTGCAATCAATTCGAAAGACGCGGCAGGATCAGATCCTTGAGATCGGTCAGCTTGCCATGAAAAAAGTGTCCGCATTCTGCCACTTTCAGCAGCTCATGGGGGCGCTGGAGTTTTTCCGACCAGTCGTAGACCAGTTGCGGATCGATCACTTCGTCGGTTTCCGGCTGGATCACAGTCAGCTCGCCGTGCTGCGGCAGTTGATCCTGATCGCCCAGGCGCATGACCGCCGGCGCCACCATGAACAGCTGCTTGAGCGGCACGCCCTCGGCCTCAAGACGACCGCCGAGACTTGCTGCAACAAATCCGCCGAAGGAGAAACCGAACAGGGTCAGTGGCAGATCCGGGTGTTTTTCCCGCAGCCATGCGGCTGCAGCCTGAGCATCGTCGACTTCACCGCTGCCCATGTCATGGGAACCTTCGCTGGCACCGACGCCGCGATAGTTGAAGCGCAAGGTAATCAGGCCGGCGTCGCGCGCGGTGCGCTGCAGGGTCGAGACGACCTTGTTGAGCATGGTACCGCCCTGTACCGGGTTCGGATGACAGATCAACGCGATGCCGATTGGCTGCTCGTTATCCAGGTACAGAGACTCAAGTTGGCCCACCGGGCCGTCAATCACTACAGGGGTTTCACGCATCAGCAAGGAAGGAACTCCGTGACCTCGAATCGGGTCGACTCGTCTAGCAAATTGTCTGTGCCAATCTATTGCGAGTGAATCGCGGTATACAGCGCAGGTTCGAGCCGTTAACGTAAAGCAAAGCCGTTTATAGAGGAAGGACTCGTGGAACACTCGCTCTTAGTTTGGTTGTTACCGACTCTTGCCCTGGTTGTGGGTGTCGCCATTGGATTCCTGATCGCGCGCGTTGCGCCGAACGCCGCACCGAGCCGCACGCAGCGTCAACTGGATGATATCCAGGAGCGCTTCGACAGTTATCAAAACGAGGTGGTCACCCACTTCAACAGCACCGCGATGCTGGTCAAGAAGCTGACCCAGAGCTATCAGGAAGTTCAGGATCATCTCGCCGAGGGCGCCAATCGTCTGGCCCTGGACGAGCAGACCCGCCAGCGCCTGATCGCCGCCCTGCACGCCGATGCCGCACAGGCACCGCGCGAACGCCTGACGCCACCGCGCGATCAGGAGCCGCCACGCGACTACGCACCGAAGACCCCGAACTCGCCGGGCATGCTCGATGAGCACTATGGTCTGAAGAAGTAATCAGCTTCGCGCGCAACAAAAAGCCCCCGGACAATTCCGTTGTCCGGGGGCTTTTTTGTGCCTGATGGTTTTGTGGTGCCGATTTGATCGCCATCGCGAGCAGGCTCACTCCAACATTTTGAAATGCATTCCACTGTGGGAGCGAGCCTGCTCGCGAAGGAGCCGGCACAGGCCACACACAAAAATGCCCGATCACAGGACCGGGCATTTCTTCATTCAGGCAATCGCTTACGGATACTGCTGAACCGTACCCGGCTGCTGTTGCTGCTGACCACCGTACTGCTGACCCGGAATCGCCTTCAGGTTGACTTCAACGCGGCGGTTCTGCGCCCGGCCATTGACGTCACCGTTGCTGGCAATCGGGTTATCCGGACCGGCGCCACGGGCCGACAGGTTGGCACCGCTGACACCTTGCGAGGTCAGGTAGGTGGCCACGCTCTGCGCACGCCGTTGGGACAGGTCCATGTTGTGCTGACGGCTGCCGGTACTGTCGGTGTAGCCAACGATTTCGATCTGGTTCTGGCTGAACTCTTTCAGCGAGTTGGCCAGGTTGTTCAACGGCTGGTAGAAGCTCGACGCGATGTTCGCCGAATCGGTGGCAAACGTGATGTTGCCCGGCATGATCAGCTTGATCTGATCGCCCTGACGCTGCACTTCAACCCCAGTGTTGGCCATGCTCGCACGCAGCTTTTTCTCTTGCTGGTCGGCGTAATAACCGTAACCGGCTGCCGACGCCCCCACCACTGCGGCACCAATCAAGGCCCCCTTGCCACGGTTGTTGTGGTCGATGGCGGCACCGGCCAGTGCACCGGCCAGCGCGCCGAGGCCACCGTATTTGGCGGTTTTGCTCATGCCTTGCGAGCCACCGTCGGCCTGGCCCTGATTGTCATACGGGTTGGGCGAGGCGCAGCCGGCCAACATGGCCACAGCGGTAGCAACAATAATCAAACGAGGCGTGGTGAACATGAAGAGCTCCTGGTTTTTTCGCATTCTGTGTGGCAGCGGCCCTAGGCAATAGACCTATGCGGGCGTTGGATCATGACAATGCCGAAAAATTCCGCCACACACTCATGACAAAATGTTTAGGCGCGCACGAACGGGTTTTCCCGCATTTCGTCCCCGAGACGCGTGTCCGGACCATGTCCGGCAACGACGATTGCGTCTTCGTCGAGGGTGTACAGCCGCTGCTTGATCGAACGCACGATGGTGGCCTGATCGCCGCCCCATAAATCAGTGCGCCCTACCCCGCGACGAAACAGCGTGTCGCCGGCAATCAACAGCTTAGCCTCGGAAAACCAAAAGCTCATGGAACCTGGCGTATGCCCCGGCGTGTGCAGCGCCACGCCGCAGCCGCACGCCAGCTCTTCGTCATCGCTCAGCCAGCGGTCCGGTGATGGCACCGGGGTGTAAGGCACACCAAACATCTGGCATTGCATCTCCAGGTTGTCCCAGAGGAACTGATCGTCTTTATGCAGATGCAGGGTCGCACCGGTTTTTTCTTTCATCTGCCCGGAAGCGAGGAAGTGATCGAGATGCGCGTGGGTGTGAATGATGCTGACCACCTTCAACCCCAAAGCGTCGAGACGCGCCATGATCAGATCGGGATTGCCACCCGGATCGACGACGATGGCTTTTTTCGTGATCGGGTCGCCGATGATGGTGCAGTTGCACTGCAAAGGGCCGACGGGGAAAGTTTCGCGGATGAGGGCGGAGGTTGAGGCAGACATGAAAGGATCCTGGACAGACGGCATTGACGTTCGCTTCAGGATTCTACTGCACCTGCCGATACAGAGCGCCAGGTCAGTTAATTGACGCCACTAATCAGAAAATAGTGGCTCAATGATGTCATATGTACAAATACTGGTGCAAAATCACCCACTGTAGCGGCCACATTTCAGGAAGGGCCGCAGCCCATTCAGGAATTGCGCAATGCCACGCCCGACCGAATCGACCGAAAGCCAGCTTGTTTCACTGACCGGTATCAAATACCTCGACAGTCTTCTATCCGGTACCAAATGGGCTGATGATGGAATGGGCGTCAGCCTGACTTACAGCTTCATCAACCCGCAAAGATCATATTTCGTAACCGACTACAGCGCAGCGAATGAGTACCAGGCCGGGTACTCATTGACCATTGCGCAGCAAGCTACTGCCCGCAGCGCCATAAGCGCCTGGAGCGCGGTGGCCAACATCACCCTTCGCGAAACCAGTGACAACATCGTAAACGTCGGCGACATCCGGTTTGGCGGCTATTTGCTGATGGACGATGACGCTGCCGCCTGGGCCTACACACCCGGCGACTCGCCAAGGGCTGGCGACATCTGGATCGGGCCCAATACCAGCGACCCTTCGCCGGTCAAAGGCACCTACGATTACATGACGTTTGTCCATGAAATCGGGCATGCGCTGGGTCTCAAGCACCCCTTCGCGCCGAGCACCGGAAATGCGACCACGATGGATCCTGCACTGGATGACATCACGCATACGATCATGAGTTACAACAACTCATACTCCTATCACCCGACCACGCCCATGCTCCTCGATATTCTGGCAATCCAGAATCTCTATGGCGCCAACATGCGCTGGATGACGGGCAACAACACCTACTCCTGGGCGGCGGATCAATCGGTGTTCGAAACGATCTGGGATGCCGGCGGTGTCGACTCGATCGACGCCAGCAACCAGGCCGCAGCGGTACGCATCAATCTCAACGAAGGTGCATACAGCAAGATCGGCAAAGTCTTCACCGACCCCGATGGCGCAGACTTCAACGAAGGGCTGGCGATTGCCTTTGGCGCCAAGATCGAAAACGCCATCGGGTCGAGTTTTAACGACACCTTGATCGGTAACGCGCTGGATAACCTGCTCAATGGCATGGCAGGGGCCGATACCATGACCGGCGGTGCCGGCAACGACACCTACATCGTCGATGACATCGGTGACGTGGTGGTTGAGACCGGTACTTCGCTCTCGGAAATCGACAACGTTATTTCCTACATCAATTACACGCTGGGCGATAACGTCGAGAACCTGACGTTGACGGGCAGCGCTAATCTGACCGCGACCGGCAACGCGCTGAACAACGTAATCAACGGCAATACCGGTGATAACGTTCTGGACGGTGGTCTGGGCGCCGACACCATGATCGGCGGTGCCGGCAACGACACCTACATCGTCGACAACGTCGGCGACGTTGTCATTGAAACCCGAGCCCTGTACACCGAGATCGACACTGTTCGCGCCTCGATCAGTTACACCCTTGGCGCCAATGTGGAGGACCTCGTTCTTACCGGCAACGCCGACATCAATGCTATAGGCAACTCGCTGAGCAATGTTCTGATCGGCAACGACGGCAACAACCAGCTTAATGGCGGTGCCGGCGTCGACATGATGATCGGCGGCAAGGGTAACGATGCCTATGCACTGGACCAAGGCGCCGAACTGGGTCTGATCCGAGAGTACGCCAACGAGGGTAATGACACGCTGATTACCCTCTTCAACGCCACCGCTCAATACAACTCCATCGACCTCAGTCTGAGCAACCTGCAAAACATTGAAAACGTCACAGTGCTCGGCGCCGGCGCATTCACTGTGGCTGGCAACAGCCTGGACAACGTCCTGATCGGCAACGCCGATGCCAACTTCATCAATGGTGGCCAGGGCGCCGATACCATGAATGGCGGCGCGGGCAATGACACCTACATCGTCGACAACATTGGTGATGTGATCATCGAGACCGGCACCTCGCTTTCGGAAATCGATACGGTCTACTCCTACCTCGATTACACACTGGGCGCCAACCTCGAGAACTTGAACCTGGCCGGCTCAGCGAATCTGAACGCCACCGGTAACGCGTTGAACAACGCGATCTACGGCAACGCCGGCAACAACCTGATCGATGGCGGCCTGGGCGCCGATTACATGGCAGGTGGTTTCGGGGCCGATACCTACATCGTCGACAACGTCGGTGACGTGATCTTTGAAGACTGGGACTTGGTCGGCGTAGTCGACACCGTTCGAGCTTCGGTCAGCCATACCCTCAGCGCCAACGTGGAAAACATTGTCCTCACCGGCACTGCCGACATCAATGCAATCGGCAACGACCAGAACAACGTGTTGACCGGTAACGATGGCAACAACCAGCTCAATGGCGGTGGCGGCGTCGACACCATGATCGGCGGCAAGGGCAACGATGCCTACGCCCTCGACCAGTTCGCCGAACTGGCTCTGATTCAGGAAAACGCCAACGAGGGCAACGACACGCTGATTACGCTCTTCAACGCGACAGACCTGAACAGCACGATAGACCTCAACAGAAACAACCTGAAAAACGTCGAGAACCTGAGTGTAGTAGGCGCAGGCGCCTTCACACTGGCGGGCAACGACTTGGACAACACCCTGATCGGTAACGCCGACGCCAACTTCATAAACGGTGGCAAAGGCGCAGACATCATGCAGGGCGGAGGTGGCAACGACACCTACATCGTCGACAATGTCTTGGACAAGGTCATTGAAACCGATGCGTCACCGACGCAAATCGATACGGTCTACTCCTACGTCGGTCATACGCTGTCCGCCAATGTCGAAAACCTCACCTTGGTCGGCGCCGGGGACCTGATAGGCATCGGCAACGAGTTGAACAACGTCATTTACGGTAACGATGGCAACAATCAGCTCAACGGCGGTGCAGGCATCGACACCCTGATCGGCGGCAAAGGCAATGACGATTACGCCCTTGACCAGTTTGCCGAGCTGGCACTTGTGCGGGAAAACGCCAATGAAGGCATCGACAGGCTGTTTATCCAGTACAACGCCACCGCCCAGACCAACATCATCGATCTGAACCAGGCCAGCCTGCAGCAGGTCGAGAACGTCATGGTACTCGGCGCTGGTGAGTTCACCCTCGCCGGCAACAGCCTGAACAACGTCTTGATCGGCAACGCCGACGCCAACTTCATCAACGGCGGCCAGGGTGCCGACACCATGACCGGCGGCGCCGGCAATGACACCTACATCGTCGACAACATTGGCGACGTGGTGGTCGAGACGGGTACCTCTCTCTCGGAAATCGACACGGTCTACTCCTACATCGACTATACGCTGGGCGCCAATGTCGAGAACCTGACCCTGGCGGGCGGCGCCAACCTCAACGCCAACGGTAACGCGCTGAACAACGTGATCTACGGCAATGCCGGCAACAACGTTCTGGATGGCGGACTGGGTGCCGACTTCATGGCCGGTGGCACGGGCAACGATACCTATATCGTCGACAACGTCGGTGACGTGATCAGTGAAACCAGCACGCTGGCCAACGAGATCGACACCGTTCGCGCGTCTGTCACTTACACCCTTAGCGCGAACCTGGAAAACCTCGTTCTCACTGGCACCGCCGACATCAACGCCATTGGCAACAATCAGAACAACGTTTTGACCGGCAACGATGGCAACAACCAGCTCAATGGCGGTGCCGGCATCGATACCATGATCGGCGGCAAGGGCAACGATGCCTACGCCCTCGACCAATTTGCCGAACTGGCCCTGATTCAGGAAAACGCCAACGAAGGTAACGACACGCTGATCACGCTGTTCAACGCATCGCCAGTGGACAGCATCATCGATCTGAATCTGAACAACCTGCAAAACGTTGAAAACGTGACAGTGCTCGGCGGCGGTGCATTCACTCTGGCCGGCAACAGCCTGGATAACGTCCTGATCGGCAACGCTGATGCCAACTTCATCAACGGTGGCAAGGGCGCCGACACCATGAACGGTGGCGCTGGCAACGACATCTACATCGTCGATAACATCGGCGACACGGTGATCGAGACCGGTACCTCGCTGTCGGAAATCGACACGATCTATTCCTACGTCGACTACACCCTGGGCGCCAACGTTGAAATCCTCAACCTTGTCGGTACAGCGATCAAGGGCACCGGCAACGCGCTGAACAATGCCATTTACGGTAACGCCAGCGACAACATTCTGGATGGTGGAGCAGGTGCAGACACACTGACCGGCGGCGCCGGGGCGGATACCTTCGTCTTCAGTTCGCGCAGCGATATGGGCCTGGGTGCCAACCGTGATGTAATCACCGACTTCAGCAGTCTGCAGGGTGACAAGATCGACCTGACGAAATTCGATGCCAATCTGCTGCAAGGCGGCATGGACGCTTTCACTTTTATCGGCGCCAATGACTTCACCGGTGCCGGACAGTTGCGTTTCGTCGACCATGTGCTTTCGGGCAATGTCAGCGGTAATGCCGGGGCGGACTTCGAAATCCAGCTGGTCGGTGTGAACAGCTTCAGCGCCAACGATCTGGTGGCCTGACGCCCGACGCCCTCACCTGACCCGGTCTGCAGAACAGACCGGTAATCCACAAAACAAACGCCCCGACTGGTTCGGGGCGTTTGTTTTGCGCTCATATCCAGGATTTTTTCAGCTCAACACGCCCAACGCCTTGGCCCGCGCCACGGCTTGCGTACGCCGCTCGACACCCAGCTTGCTATTGATATGGCTGGCATGGGTTTTCACCGTGTGCAGCGAGATGAACAGTTGCTCGCTGATTTCCTGATTCGAACACCCCTGAGCAATCAACCGCAGGACTGCCAGTTCTCGACTGCTCAACTGCTCTGTTGCTGAACACTCGACGGTGGGGCGTACCTCGGTCACCGGAAAGAGCTCCAGCAATTGTTGCCCGACCGGATGTTGCGAGATCAGCGTCAGTTGTCCGCGCATCCAGTGCGGATGATCCTTGAACAAGCCATCAAAAGGTTGCAGCACGCCGCCATTGGCGGCCTCCAGTGCCTGAGCCAGCGCCTTGCGCGCTTCCGGTTCGCGACCGGTCGCCAGCAGTAACGCCACTTTCTGCGTCAACGCCATCACGCTGAGCAATTGCCGCCCGGTCTGCTGGCCGTTTTCATGCAGCACGTTCAAGCGTCCTTCGGCGAGCATCGGTTGCCCTTGAATCATGTCGAGCAGTGCCTGCTGCAGTTCGACATGCAACGGCAATTGCGGATGAAACTCCGGCGGCGCCGCCGCACGCTCACCGGTATAGGTTTGCCCGAGTCGCGCCAGCCAGGCCTCGGCCAGATCGGTGCGCCCCTGCGCCAGCCACAATTCGCATTTCACCAGGGTGATCATCGCCAGATAGTAAATCGGCGGCACATCCCAGATGTGCATCAGACGCTCGGCTTCGGCCAGTTCGGCGAAGGCCTTGGCGAACTCGCCAGTCGCACCGTCCAGCCTGGCGATCACGCAGTGCCCGATCAACACACTGATGTCGCGGCAGGCTCGTGCCTCACCGATACCGGCCAGTAATCGCACGCGTGCGGCCTGAGGCTGCAAGCGCATCGCCAGCAGGAAGCCTTCGTACAACGTCAACCGTGCGCGCACCGCATACAAGCGTTGCGGCGACAGGCCACGCAAGCGCTCCAGGCCCTGATGCACTTCATCCAGTGCGCGCAGAATTTCGCCACGCGATTGCAGGACGCGGGCACGGTCGTAATGCGCCAGCGCCTCGAACAAGGGATTGCCGACGCGTTGCGCGAGTTCGAGGGATTCACGATTCAAGCCTCGGGCGCGCCACAGGTCGCCGTCGGCAATCGCGAGGTTGGACAATGTCGACAGGCACATCAACCGCTGGCCGTAGCGCTTGGCTGGCAAGCTCTCCAAAGCCTCGGTGCAATATCGGATCGTCAGTTCTCGATGTCCGCGCCCCCGGGCGATGATCCCGCTCAACGCCAGCCATTGCGCCAGCATCGACTTTTGCGCGGTGGCCGAAGGTGCCGGCAGGAAACGGCTCAGATGGCTGGCAAGCTCCTCGGCAGCATCGAGCTGACACGCCAGCCCCAGCGCCCAGCTGTACAGCACGATCAGGCGCGGGGTGCTGATCAGCAGGCTGTCGGGCAAGTCCATTTTCCAGCGCAGCAACATGCCGACGTTTTGCTCGGCCAGCAATTGCTCCTCGGACAGGTTCTGCACCAGATTCGCCGCCACGTCGAGATGGCCGGCACGCAACGCTTGCTCCACGGCCTCGTCGAGCAAGCCCTGTGCGTTGAACCAGCGACAGGCGCGCAAGTGCAGAGTGGCGGTCGGCACCAGCGCCTGAGCGAATGGCCGACTGCGCAATAGATCGGAAAACAGATGGTGATAGCGATACCAGTGGCCGTGTTCGTCCAGCGGCACCAGAAACACCTGGTGCGCCAGCAGAAAACGCAGGATCTCGCCGCTGTCATGGGCTTCGCGCACGGCGTCGCAGAGTTCGCTGCAGAAGCGTTCCTGCGGCGCCGTGTCATAGAGAAACGCCTGTACTTCGGGCGGCAGGCAATCAATCACTTCTTCAAGCAGGTAATCACGGATCAGCCCTTCCCCGCCGTTCAGCGCTTGCGGCAAGGCCGCCTCGCTGCCGGCTTCGGACGCTGCCAGGAGCCAGAAACGCAACCCGGCGACCCAGCCCTCGCTGCGCTGGATCAGGTTCTCCAGCGCCTCGCCGCGCAGTGACGTGCTGTGCCGATCAAGCAGAGACAAGGCTTCGTCGTGGGTCAGGCGCAGATCCTGCTCATTGAGTTCAAGCAGTTGGCGCGACAGCCGCAAGCGCGCCAGATGCCAGTCCGGGCGCTGGCGGCTGGTGACCATGACCAGCAAGCCATCGGGCAGATGATTGAGGAAAAATTGCAGGCAGCGGTCGAGCACCGGCCCTTGGGCGAGATGGTAATCGTCGAGTACCAGTAACAGTGGCGTCGCAGGGTCGAGGTGCAGCGCCAACTCATCGAGCATGCCGTCGAGCCATTCCTCGAAGGCAAAGGGTTGATGGCGTTGGCGCATTTTCAACAGGCCGAGTGCGCGGCTACCCAATTGCGGGAAGTAGTCCTGCAAGCCTTCGAGCAGACGTTCGAGAAAGCGTCCGGGATCGCTGTCACGCGGGCTCAAACCCAGCCACAGACTTTGCCAATGCTCCGGCAAGCTCTGACAGAACTCTATCGCCAGTGAACTCTTGCCGAACCCGGCGGGGGCACTGACCAGCAACAGCCGTCCACCGAGCCCGGCTTGCAGGCGCTCGCAAAGGCGTGGTCGCAACACGTAGCCGTCCGGCAACGGCGGGCGAAAAAAACGCCCGTCCAATGCCGTGACGGCAACACTTGCGGGACCCGGAAGCGGGGACAGATCAGTCATGGCCGGCTCTTGTTCGAATTGCTGTTGGCGGCGTCGCAGATGTCCGCAGACTAGCCTTAAACGAACCGGTTATGAAGGTTACTGCTACAAATGGCTACAAAAAGACTACACGCCCCTGCACACGTCTTCCGGCAACGCCTGCAAAAGCAAAAAAAAAGCCCCGAACCAGTCGGGGCGTTCCACGAGGATGCGGCCTCGGTTTTTACAACGGTTTAGCGAACACCGTCCTGACGCAGCGCGGCCGGGGTGAAATCGCTGGTGGTGGCGGTGAAGCCGAAGTCATACGCCTGTTTCTCTTCGTTCTTCATGCCCAGCGCCAGATAACGGCCCGATTGCAGGTCGTAGAGGGTTTCCAGGGCATACCACGGCACTTGCTTGTCGTAGTAGTTCTCGGCATGCGCTTCGGCTACGCGCCACAGCTGACCGCGACCGTCGTAGTGGTCGATCACGGCGGCCTGCCAGGTGTCCTCGTCGATGTAGAAGTCACGCTTGGCGTAGATGTGACGCTGACCTTCTTTCAGGGTTGCAACCACGTGCCAGACGCGCCGCAGCTCGTAACGCGCCAGATCCTGGTTGATGTGACCGGCCTTGATGATGTCGGTGTACTTCAGCTTCGGATCGTCGAGCTTGTAGCTGTCGGAGGCGATGTACATCTCTTTCTTGCCTTCAAGCTTCCAGTCGTAGCGATCCGGTGCACCGTTGTACATGTCGAGGTTGTCGGAGGTACGCAGACCGTCGGCGGCAGTACCCGGACCGTCATAGGACACTTGTGGCGCACGGCGCACACGACGCTGACCGGCGTTGTAGACCCACGCCGAACGTGGCTCTTTCACTTGGTCGAGGGTCTCGTGCACCAGCAGCACACCACCGGCCAGACGCGCCGGCGCAGTCACTTTCTGCTTGAAGTAGAACAGAATGTTGCCCGGATTTTTCGGGTCGTAGTCCTTCATCTTGTCGCGGAACACGAACTGGTCCTGGAAGTACACCAGGCTGAACGAGCCGTTCGGCTGCGGTGTGGCCTGGGTCACCAGACGGGTCACGCTGCCGCCGCGATAGCGGGTGATGTGGTTCCAGATGACTTCCACGCCGCTTTTCGGAATCGGGAACGGCACCGCCGTTTCGAAGTTTTCCAGACCGTTGCCGCCGGACACCAGATTGGTGTTGGTGGCGTTCTTCTTGATCGCGGCAAACACGTCATCCGGCACGGTCGCACCGCGATGGGACGGATAGACCGGCATTTTGAAGGTGTCCGGATAACGCTTGAACATCGCGTACTGGCCCGGTGCAAGCTTGTCCTTGTACTTGTCGACGTCTTTGGCAGTGATGGTGAACAGCGGCTGTTCACTGGCGTACGGGTTGGACAGGAAACCTTTGCTGTCGACGCTGCCAGCGTTCTTCGGCAGCGGCTTCCAGGCCGGGATCGAACCGTCGGCGTTGCCGGCCATTTCGGCGCCCATCGGGGTCAGGCTCTTGCCCAGCTTGTCGGCTTCAGCGGCAGGCACCGCCGCCATGACGCCGGTCGCCAGCAATGACAGGCCCAGAACACCGGCGTGGAACAGACTCTTTGTTATTTTCATAAATTCGTTCGTCCTGAAAATGCAGTGCTTAGAAGTTCACGCCAAAGCTGAGCGCAACGAAGTCACGGTCATCCACGGTGGTGTACTTGCCGTCAAAGAAGTTGGTGTAAGCCAGGCTTGCGGTGTAGGTGTTCTGGTACTCGGCGTCGACGCCCAGGCTGACCGCCTTGCGACCTTCCTCGAAGTTGCCGCCAGGGCCTGGCGAGTAACCGCTGACGTCGTGGGACCAGGCCACGTTCGGCTTGAGGTTCACGCCGGCAAACACGTCGTTGTATTCCCAGATGGCGCGACCGCGGTAGCCCCACGACATTGATGTGGTGAAGCCGTCGTTGTCGCAATTGCGGCTGCGGTTGTTCTGCGGCGAACCTGGGCCCGCACCATTGATGGTGCTGGCGTTGAGAATGTTGGCGCAGGTATTGACGCCGCCAGTGGCCGGCAACTCACCCGGGCCGTACACCGGATCGCGGCCATAACGCTTGTCGGAACGGCTTTCCAGCCCGCCGACGTAGGTCGCGCCGACTTCGCCGACGAGGGTCAGACGGCTGGCGCCCATGACCTGATCGAAGAAGTGCGTGAAGGTCGTCTGGATCTGGGTGATTTCCTTGCGCTCATAGCCATGCAGATCCTGGCCAGGAACGCCGGTGAGCAGCGAAGCGTTGGTCAGTGCGCCGCCCAGCGGACGAACGCCGGCGAACAGGATGTCGGTGGAGTTCAGCTGCACCGGTGCGTTCGGACGGTAGCTGATCTCACCGCTCCACGCCGTACCGGTAGGCAGGGTGGTGGAGAAGCTCAGACCGTAGAGGCGAATGTCTTCAGGGTATTCAATGAAGTAGTTCGAGTTACCCGCGACCAGCAGGGGGGCGAGTGCCGCAAAAGGCCCCGGCAGCGCGCGTGCCGTGTTGTAAACCGATTGCGGAGCACCGGTGGCGCTGAAGATTGGCGCACGGCTGTGGTAGTTCATGAAGTAGGCGCCGAACTCGGTGTCCAGCGGTTCGTACATGTACTTGAAGGACGCGCCCCACTGGCCACTGTCTCGAGCGTCCCGATCAGGACCGCGACGGACCAGCACACCTTCCTGGTTGACATTGACGCCGTTGGCGGCCAGTGGGCCGAGGGCCACGGCCGGGATTTGCGAACGCTTGTTCAGCACGCGCAGGTTGTCGTTGCAACCGTCGGCGACGATGTCCGGCTGCGAGAAGAACGTACCGCAGTTATCGACGACAGTCTGGTCCCATTCCAGTTGATAGAACGCTTCGGCCGAAAGGTTTTCGGTCAGGCTCTGCGAGACGTAGAACATGTTGACCGGGATCAGGCCTTCCTTGATCTCGGCACCCGGACGACGGAACGCAGACACGTCGATCGGGTTGATCGAGTTGATGCCGCCACCGATGAAGGTACTTTCACCCCAGCTCACGACCTGCTTGCCCAGACGCACGGAACCCGGCTGATCGGCAATCGCATAGTTGTGGTAGACGAAGGCGTCGAGGATCTGCCCGCCGGACGACTTGGCGCCTTCCTTGCGGCCCGAATCGCTGATGTCCTTGAACTCGCGGCTTTCATCCTTGAGTTCGAAGTCGTACCAGTATTTGCCACGGACGAACACGCCGGTGTCGCCATACTTGAGTTCAAGGTCATGGATACCCTTGAAGATCTTCGAGAAGGTTTCACCGCTCTTGAAGTTGGCGTGACCGTCATCGGAGGTCTGCGACAGGCCGTGGCCGCCGTTGTTGACGCCGATCAGGTTCTTGTTCGGTTGCTGAGTAGACCAACTGGCACCGATCGACAGGGACGAGTCGAACTGGCCCTCGATTTCACCGACGTTGAAACTGACGCCGAATGCGGGCCCGGCGAGCGAAGAGGCAAGACTGACCGCCAGAGGCAGTTTCGCCCGGCGCCAGAACTGGTTTACTGAGGTCATCGACGCTACTCCATGTGCATTATTGTTATGGCAGTGAGTACTTTTAAAAACGCTGAAGGACCGGGTGCCAGAGACAGCCCGAAGTCACTCCAAAGATGCATCGCCCCGTTTTGTGCGTGTGCCCCGTTCTTAAAAATCCTTGAGCGGACTATAGCCAGCAGGTGGTACTGCTTGATCCCTCTAAAGTGTGATTTGCAGCCGCCAACCACTCTGGAACAGTCCTTTCGCCAGTCCGACACAAGTCGGCACGGCAAGGATGGCTGATTTTTTCGATTTCACAAGCCAAGCGCTTGCTTGGTGGGTCTGGCGCGCCGTTTTCGGCGCGCCAGCGGACACTCAAAGTGTCGAGAGGAAGGTGCTGTTGTTGGCCTGCCATTCGGTGATGTCGAGGCGGATGCGCTTCTTGTCGAGCTTGCCGACGCTGGTCTTGGGAATTTCGGTAACAAGGGCAATCTGACTCGGAATCGCCCACTTGCTCAGGTGCCCCAGTTCCACGAACGGCTTGAGGTGTTCCTTGAGCTCGCGCGCCCCGATCACGTGCCCTTCACGGATCACCAGCAAGGCAAACGGGCGCTCGCCCCACTGCGGATCGGCAATGCCCACCACTGCTACTTCGCGTACCCCCGCGTGACGACTGATCAGGTCTTCGAGGTCCAGCGAAGAGATCCATTCGCCGCCGGTCTTGATCACGTCCTTGATGCGGTCGCGGATGTCGATCACGCCCATGCTGTCGAGCGTGGCCACATCGCCGGTGTGCAGCCAGCCGCCGGCCCAGAGCTCGGCGCCCTTCTGCGGCTCGTTGAAATAACCTTCGGTCAGCCACGGCGCACGCAGCACCAGTTCGCCCTGGGTTTCGCCGTCGGCGGGCAGGAAGTTGCCCTCTGCGTCAACGATCGCCGCCTCGACCAGCGGCCCCGGCACACCGGCCTTGATCCGGTAGGTGGTGCGCTCGTCTTCGGTGCCGGCCATCAGTTCATCATTGAGGTGGGCACAGGACACCAGCGGCCCGGTCTCGGACATGCCATACGCGGCGGTCAGCTGGATGCCGCGCGCCTTGGCGGTTTCATACAGCGTGCGGTTGAGCGCGCTGCCACCGATGACGATCTTCCAGCCGCCGAAGTCGGTATCTTGCGCGCCTTTGGCGTTGAGCAGCATTTGCAGGATGGTCGGCACGCAATGGGAGAACGTGACCTTTTCCTTGCGCCACAGCTCGACCAGGAATTCCGGGTCGTAACGCCCCGGATAAACCTGCTTGAGGCCGAGCATGGTCGCCACGTACGGAAGCCCCCAGGCGTGCACGTGGAACATCGGCGTGATCGGCATGTACACGTCGTTGGTGCCGAGCAGGCGCACGCTGTCGATCGCGCCCATGATGGTCGACACGCCCATGGTGTGCAGCACCAGTTGCCGATGGGTGAAGTACACACCCTTCGGGTTGCCGGTGGTGCCCGTGGTGTAGAACGTGGTGGCGACCGAATTTTCGTCGAAGTCCTGAAAGTCGTACTGCGCACTCGCGGCGGCCAGCAACTGCTCGTACTCGCCGACCAGATTCGGCAGCTCGGCGGTTTTTTCCGGCAGATCGGTCAGCAACAGGGTTTTCTTGACCGTGGTCAGGTGCGGCGCGATGGCCTGATACAGCCCGACGAACTCGCTGTTGACCAGCACGAAGCGGTCCTCGGCGTGGTTCATGGTGTAGAGGATCTGTTCCGGCGACAGACGCACGTTGATGGTGTGGATCACCGCGCCGATCATCGGAATGGCAAACATGCATTCCAGGTAACGATGGCTGTCCCAGTCCATCACCGCCACCGTGTCACCGGCCTTCACACCGGCGGCCGTCAGCACGTTGGCCAGGCGCGCCACACGTTCTATCAGGGTCGGATAGCTGTAGCGCAACTGGTCACGGTAGATGATCTCGCGGGTTTTCTCGTAACGGGCACCGGACATCAGCAGCCGCTTGATCAGCAATGGATACTGGTAGGCCCCATCGGCCGGGGGAATGACGCGAGTCTGCAACATATGAATCCCTTTTCTGGCTGCACGGTGTTGGCGTAGAGCTTGGTACTCTAGAACCCTTATACGCCAGCCAAATCAGCCAAAGGAATGATTTGCAGAACCGTACAAATGCTAGCTTTGCGCCAGCATTTGCCGGTTTTCGTCAGCTATCAGGCTGTTTGTCCTACAGCCTCTTCAGAAGGCGTCCGTGGGAAAACCATTGCCCCGAGGAAGGTCAGTGCGCCGAAACCCGCGAGAATCAAGTAAAGGCCTACAAAACCATGGCGCGGTTCGACATAGGAAATCAGCGGAATCGCCGTCGCGCTGGCACCGAACGATAAACAGTAACGCAGGGCAAACACCCGCGATTGCCACTGCGGGGCGACGAAGTTAGCGACCATCGCATCGTTCACCGTGACCTGACCGAACACCACGAACATGAACGCCGCACCGAGTGCGATCACCGCCCAGCCATCGGCATAAGCCAGCGCAAACAGCAGCGGCGCCTGGCACACCGTCAGCACGACAAACGGCCACTTCAGGCTGAGCCGGTGCAACACCCGGCCAATGCTCAACTGCGCCACCGCACCAAAGGCATAGGCCAGACTGACCACCACGCCAAGGGTTTGCGGTGAGGCGAACAGCTCCTGCAAACGCTCCTGGAACAGTTTCGGATAAGTCATGGTGGTGGCGTTGAACACCACGCCGCCGGTGGCTGTGGCCAGCGCCAGCACACCAAAAACCATGACCATCGAAATACGCTGTCCGGCGGCGCCTTTG
This sequence comes from Pseudomonas sp. GNP014, assembly GCF_054344005.1. Lineage (NCBI taxonomy): Bacteria > Pseudomonadati > Pseudomonadota > Gammaproteobacteria > Pseudomonadales > Pseudomonadaceae > Pseudomonas > Pseudomonas sp. GNP014. Next base: position 103,337 of record NZ_JBTGUS010000001.1, read on the forward strand.
AGAGGCGTGTGCGGACGTTTCGGAATCGGTTCTTCACGCACCTGCCAGGCAAAACCAAAACCCAGCACAACGGCCACCGCGCCGGGTAACAGAAACGCCGAGCGCCAGCCAAATTGCGCCACCAGCAAACCGGTGATCAGCGCCGAAAACGCCACACCCAGATTGCCCCACATACCGTTGATGCCGATTTCCCGGCCGCGATTTTGTGCATAAGCGACCAACATCGCCGTGCCGACCGGGTGATAAATCGCCGCAAAAATACCGATGAGGGTCAGACCGATCACCAGCATGGCCGGGCTGCTGCTCAGGCCAGTAAAAATTGCCGAGGCACCAATGCCGAAGAAAAACACCAGCATCATCTGCCGCCGACTCCAGTGATCGCCCAGCCAACCAGCGGGTAGCGAACAGGCGCCGAAGGCAATGAAACCGCCCAGTGACAAGCCGATCAGCGTGGCGTAGTCGAGACCGAAGGCCTGCGTCATGCCGAGCACGGCGGCGGGAAAAATCAGCATGAACATGTGATCGATCACATGGGCGGCGTTGATGTAACGGATGACATTGGTCGATTGATTCATGGCAGCACGCTTTACGTAGTGATGAGCCGCTTATGCTAAGTTGGCCGGAAAGCACATTTCTGCCTACCAAGTCATTGAATCAGACATGTTGATCAGCCACTTCGAACACGGCCCGGTGAGCGCCTACCCCCGGGATTATCTGGACGGCGCGCACCAACCGCTGCATCTGCACCAGGAGGCGCAGTTGTTGTATGCGGCCAGCGGGATCATGCGTGTGGTCACGGCATCGGGCGCGTGGGTGATTCCGCCGAGTCGCGCGGTGTGGATTCCGCCCGAGGTCGCGCACGAGATTTTCATGAGCGGCGATGTGCAGATGCGTTCGCTGTTCATCGCGCCAGAACTGTCGCCCGCCAGCCTGCAACATTGCTGCGTACTGGCGGTGACGCCGTTACTGCGCGAATTGATTCTGCGCGCGGTGCAAGGGCCGCCGCATGCCGACAACCCACTGATTCAACAGTTGATGCTGGAAGAACTCGCCAGCCTGGAAAACCTGCCGCTGCACATTCCGATGCCGACTGACCGGCGTCTGCAAAACATCTGCCTGGCGCTGCTGCATAGCCCCGACCATCCCAATACGCTGGAAGACTGGGCGCAGCAGGTCGGCGCCAGCTCACGCACGTTGGCACGGCTGTTTCAGCAGCAGTTGCAGATGAGTTTCAACGCCTGGCGCCAGCAACTGCGCCTGATGGAAGCCCTGCCACGCCTGCTCGCCGGGGACAGCGTGCAGCGTGTGGCGCGGGACTTGGGTTACGGCAGCGCGCGGGCGTTCAGTGCGATGTTTTGCCGTTTGCTTGGGGAAAATCCCCGCGAGTATCTGAATACCCTGAGCAAACTCAGCGAACTCGCTTAGAAATCGCAAACAACCCGCTCCCACAGTATTGAATCGAGGGGTGTGCGATCAGTGCATTTCGGTGAAGGCGATCTTCACGCCGAGCGCGATCAGCACCGCCCCCATGGTGCGGTCAAACCAATGGCCCATGCGGGCGAAACCGGCGCGTACGCGTTGCTGGCTGAACAGCATCGCCACCAGGCAGAACCAGATCGCAGTCGCGACTGCCAGGTAAATCCCGTAGCCGGCCTGCACCGCCAGTGGCGTGTGCGGGTTGATCACCACGGTGAACAGCGACAGGAAGAACAGCGTCGCTTTCGGGTTCAGGCCGTTGGTGACGAAGCCCGAAGTGAACGCACCGCGGGCTGTGCGCACGCCGGCTTCCTTGTGCAGATCATCGGTCACGGTTTTCGCCGGTTGCGCGCGCAACGCCTTGAAGCCGATATACAGCAGATAAGCCGCCGCCGCCCACTTCAGCGCGTTGAACAGCATGATCGATTGCGACACGATCAGGCCGATGCCCAGCAGCGAATAACCGACGTGGAGGAAAATCGCCGTGCCCACACCGAGCGCGGTCCAGGTGCCGGCGCGGCGCCCGTGGGTCACGCTCTCGCGCACCACCACGGCAAAGTCCGGGCCGGGGCTGGCCACGGCCAGCAGGTGGATCAATGCAACGGTCAAGAACTCGGTCCAGTACATGGGGGCTCCTCTGGGGCAGCTTGGTGAAAAATAAATGCGCGGCGAACTCGAACCTGTGGCGAGGGGATTTATCCCCGTTCGGCTGCGCAGCAGTCGTAAATTCAGTGCATGTGCTGTCACTGTTTCAACACGATTACCAGTTTCAGGGCGCGCTTCGCGCGCCAACGGGGATAAATCCCCTCGTCACAGCGTTATCCACATTGCGATGCATCGCATCAGACTTTTGTGCTCTGAGTAACCAATTGTTTCATCTGGTAGGCTCGGCAGATTACGCCTTCCGTTCCGAGCACAAAAGGTACAGTTGATGACGAACCCGCGCCGCGCCGTATTCCTTGATCACCCATCACTGGATCTCGGCGATCTCGACCTTGGCCCTTTGCGTGCCTGCTTCAGTGACTTGCAACTGTTCGCCCAGACCTTGCCCGAACAAGTCAGCGAGCGCCTGCACGGCGCCACGGTAGCGATCACCAACAAAATCCGCATCGACGCCGCTGCGATGGCCGCCAGCCCGGATCTGCAGCTGATCCTGATCACCGCCACGGGCACCAATAACGTCGACCTGGACGCGGCCCGCGACCACGGCATCACGGTGTGCAACTGTCAGGGTTACGGCACGCCATCCGTGGCGCAGCACACCATCATGCTGCTGCTCAACCTCGCCACGCGCCTGGCCGATTACCAGAAAGCCGTTGCCGCCGGTCGCTGGCAGCAAGCGAAACAGTTCTGCCTGTTGGACTACCCGATCGTCGAACTGGAAGGCAAAACCCTCGGCCTGCTCGGTCACGGCGAACTCGGCGGCGCCGTCGCGCGACTGGCTGAGGCCTTTGGCATGCGCGTACTGCTCGGGCAGATTCCGGGGCGCCCTGCCCGACCGGATCGCTTGCCCCTGAACGAATTGCTGCCACAGATTGATGCCCTGACCCTGCATTGCCCGCTCAACGAACACACCCGCCACTTCATCGGTGCCCGCGAACTGGCGTCGATGAAACCCGGCGCCTTCGTGGTCAACACTGCCCGTGGCGGGCTGGTCGATGAACAAGCCCTGGCCGATGCCTTGCGCAACGGTCATCTGGGCGGTGCGGCCACCGACGTATTGAGTATCGAGCCACCGGTCAACGGCAATCCGTTGCTGGCCGCCGACATCCCGCGCCTGATCGTCACCCCGCACAATGCCTGGGGCAGCCGCGAAGCGCGGCAGCGCATCGTGGGTCAATTGACCGAAAACGCTCAGGCGTTCTTCAGCGGTAAGGCGCTGCGGGTCGTCAGTTGATAAACTGCGGCACTTTTTTTCGAGGAGCAGTTATGGATCCGCGCAGTGAAGTACTGCTTCGTCAGGCCGAGTTATTCCAGGGTTCGCTGTTGCTCGCCGGTTTGCCCGCCGACGATTTGCTCGGGCGCCTGCCCGATGCGTTTGGCTGGTGCTGGCACGCGGGCGATCAAGCCGCACTCGACGCGCGTTTCGAGGGTCGCAGCCATTTTGGCGTGGAGATTCCTCAGCGTGAGTTCGACAGCGCCGTGGTGTTTTTGCCCAAGTCCAAAGACCTGACCGATTACATCCTCAACGCCGTGGCCTCGCGTCTGGCCGGGCGCGAGGTGTTTCTGGTTGGCGAAAAACGCAGTGGCATCGAGGGTGCGTCCAAGCAACTCAACCCGTTTGGCAAGCCGCGCAAACTCGACAGCGCGCGACACTGCCAACTGTGGCAAGTCACCGTGGCCAACGCGCCTGAAGCCAAATCCCTGGAAAGCCTGGCCCAGACTTACGAGCTGCCACTGGCCGAAGGCCCGTTGAAAGTCATCAGCCTGCCGGGGGTGTTCAGCCACGGCCGACTGGATCGCGGCAGCGCCTTGCTGCTGGAACACCTGGACAAACTGCCGAGCGGACATCTGCTCGATTTCGGTTGTGGTGCCGGTGTACTGGGCGCGGCGGTCAAGCGTCGTTACCCACACAATCAGGTCACGCTGCTGGATGTCGATGCCTTCGCCGCCGCAAGCAGTCGCCTCACCTTGGCGGCCAATGGTCTGGAAGCCGAGGTGATCACTGGCGACGGCATCGACGCTGCGCCGATGGGTTTGAACGCGATCCTGAGCAATCCGCCGTTCCATGTCGGCGTGCACACGGATTATTTCGCCACAGAGAACTTGCTGCGAAAAGCGGCGAAACATCTGAAAAACGGTGGCGAACTGCGGCTAGTTGCGAACAGCTTCCTGAAGTATCAGCCACTGATCGAAGAGCATCTGGGCGTGTGTGCGATCAAGGCCGAAGGCAATGGTTTCCGGATTTACCGGGCCAAGCGCGGCTGAAACTTCTTTTCAAAAAGAGGCTTGCTCTATCGGATTTGCCTAGGCAGAATCCGCTCCGTCCTAGGGGAGTAGTCTCCCACGAGCGCCAAGCTCGTCCGGCATGCGTCAACATACTTGATCCTCAGATCATGGCGCATGCGACCCAAGCGACCGCACCAGACGGTTCGCAGGGTTTGACAAGACCTATGACACGCACACCTTACCCGGGGCGGGAAGGCTGTACGTGTCATAGCCGTGTCGACCCGCCCCTTAGGAAATCCTGATGCTGGACTCATTACTCGTTCCCACCGCAATCGTTGCCTTGGCCGAAATCGGCGACAAGACGCAACTGCTCGCACTGATTCTCGCCGCTCGCTTTCGCAAACCCTGGCCGATCATTGCCGGTATTGTCGCCGCGACCCTGGCCAACCACGCGGCAGCCGGTGCGGTAGGTGCCTGGTTTGGCAGCTTCTTCTCGAATGCGACGCTGCACTGGATTCTCGCCGCAAGCTTTACGGCCACTGCGCTGTGGACGCTGGTTCCGGACAAAATGGATGACGATGAAACCAGCACCGCACGCAAGTTCGGGCCGTTTCTGACCACGCTGATTGCGTTTTTCCTCGCCGAAATGGGCGACAAGACTCAGGTCGCGACGGTGATGCTCGCCGCGCAATATCCGGAACTGTGGCTGGTGATTATCGGTACTACGGCGGGCATGTTGATTGCCAACGTGCCAGTGGTATTGGCGGGTAACTTTGCCGCGGACAAATTGCCGCTGACCTTGATCCGTCGCCTCGCGGCCTCGGCATTCATGATTCTGGCAATCGTGGCGGTGTACAAGGCGATGCAGAGCAGTGGCTGGGTTTAAAGCAGCTACAAGCTTCAAGCTTCAAGCAACGAGCTGCAAGCCAAGCGTGTCTGCTTTGACTTGCAGCTTGCAGCTTGCAGCTTACTGCTTACTACTGTTGTAAAGCGGCATGACCTTCGGAATCGCCGCCTGCAACGAGGCGATCCGGCTGGACGACGCCGGGTGCGTGCTCATGAACTCCGGCGGTGCGCCTTCCGAGGCCTTGCTCATCTTGTTCCACAGGGTGATCGCCGCGTTCGGGTTGTACCCGGCGCGGGCGGCCAGCTCGAGACCGATCAGGTCGGCTTCGTTTTCGTTGGCGCGGCTGTTGGGCAGGGTCATGCCGTAGTTGGCCACGGTGTCGGCCAGCGCCAGGCTGTCCTGACCAAGACCGAGCAGTGCACCCGCGCCTTGCTTGGCCATTTCAATGCCATAGGCCTTGGACATCGCTTCACGACCGTGCTCGCGCAAGGCGTGGGCGATTTCATGGCCCATGACCGCGGCGATTTCATCGTCGGTCAGTTTCAGGCTGTCGATCAGCCCGGTGTAGAAAATGATCTTGCCGCCCGGCCCACAGTTGGCGTTGAGCTCATCGCTCTTGATCAGATTGACTTCCCACTGCCACTGCGCCGCATCCGGACGGAAGTTCGGCGCCTGGGCGATCAGGCGGTTGGCAATCGCCTGCACCCGTTTGGCCTCCGGGCTGGTCTTGTCGAGCACACCTTTGCTGGACGCCTCGCCAACGGTCTTCTGATACGACTGGGCATACATCTGGTCGACCTCTTGCGAGGACAGCATGCTGAACATGTACTGCTTGCGCTCCACACCCACGGCGCCGCCGCTGGTGGTGTTGACCGACTGACAACCGGCCAGCAACAGCGCTGCGCTCAGTGCACTTACAACCAATGTCTTGTTCATTCAAAAGCTCCCTGAAAACCTGCCGCGTATCCTAGGCGGGTAATTGTATCGACGCCAGATACAACGGACGTGTTGCAGCGACTTTCAGATGTTTCCCACCAGCGCTGTCGTAAAAAATTCACAGCGACCGCCAAGTCCCGTGCAACTGCGTCGCGCACTGATCCATTTGCGACATCGGCTTTCAATTGCACCTGCTCGCACTCATGGCCCAATGCCGGCTGCCGATACAACAGCGCAGACGTCCTCTTGCGTGCGGAGCTCCCATGAAGTTCAAGTCGATCCAGTTTTCCGTCGCCGCCCTGGCCGGCGCCATCGTGCTCAGCGTGGTCGTTGCGCTGGTGCTGTATGCGCTGTTCTCCGGCGCCCGCACGCAAGAGATGGTGCAACAGCGCACCCAGACCCAGTTCGAGCAGGTCATCGAACAGCGCCTGACCTCGCTGGCGCAGACTCAGGTCAGCCAGATCCAGCGTGAACTCGAAGCGCCACTGTTGATTGCCGGCGGCCTGGTGCGGGTCAACGCCCTGCTCGGCACACCAGGTGCCGACGGCCAGCCACGTCTGACCGTCAGCCGCGAACAACTGATCAGCCTGATCAAAGAGAACGTTGAAAAGAACCCGAAAATTCTCGGCACCTACATCGGCTGGGAAAAAAACGCCCTCGACCACAATGACGCGGCCTACGTCGGCACCAGCGTGGTAGGGATCGACGCGGCCAACGGACGTTTCCTGCCGTGGTGGTTCCGCAACGATGACGGCACCCTCGGCCTGGACAAACTGGTGGACGTCGACGACCAGAAAACCCTGTCCACCGGCGTGCGCGCCAGCGAGTACTACCTGTGCTCGAAAGAAACCAAGAAATCCTGCGTGATCGATCCGGCGCCGTACAAAGTCGGCGACAAGATCGTCATGCTCGCCTCCTTTATTGAACCGATCATGCTCAACGGCGCGTTCCAGGGCATCGTTGGCGCTGACCTGTCGGTGAACTTCATCCAGGAAATGCTTCTGGGCGCCAACCAGAAACTCTACAGTGGCGCCGGACAAATGGCCCTGATCGGCGGCAATGGCCGGATCGTTGCCTACACCAAGGACCCAAGCAAATTCGGTGAGAAGGTCAGCGACATTCTCGACGCCGAACAGATCGCCAGCATGGCCAGTCTCAAGCGCGGCGAAGTCACCTATTCGGTGAACAAGGACAAGGGCCGCATCGAACTGTACCTGCCCTTCGGCATCGGCCAGACCGACGCACGCTGGACATTGATGCTGCAATTACCGCTCAACGCGGTGATGGCCGACCTGCAAAAACTGCAGGGCGATCTGGAGGCCCAGCGCAAATCCGACACCTTCGGCATGGCCATGGTCGGCCTGATCATCGCCGGCCTCGGCCTGCTGGTGATCTGGCTGGTCGGCCACGGCATCGCCCGACCGCTGAAACAAATGGTTGCGATGCTCAATGACATCGCCCAAGGCGAAGGCGATCTGACCCGACGTTTGACCAGCGATCGCAGCGATGAACTGGGTTCGATCGCCAAGGGCTTCAACACCTTCCTCGCCAAGTTGCAGGCAATGATCACCCAAGTGGTGACGTCAGTGCAGAGCGTCAGCGATTCCTCGGAACACACGGCTGATATCGCGATTCGCACCAACATCGGCATCCAGAAACAAATGGCCGAGATCGATCAGGTCGCCACGGCGGTGCAGGAAATGACCGCCACCGCGCAGGATGTCGCGCGCAATGCCACTCAGGCCGCACAAGCCGCCAGTCATGCGGATCAGGCAGCCAGTCAGGGCATGCAGATCGTGCGCGACACGTCCAATTCGATCGGCGTGTTGGCGCTGGAAATCGGCAAGGCTGTCGATGTGGTGCAGACCCTGGCCAAGGACAGCGAGAACATCAACGCCATCCTCACCGCCATTCGCGGCATCGCCGAGCAGACCAACCTGTTGGCGCTGAACGCCGCCATCGAAGCGGCGCGTGCCGGCGAGCAGGGTCGTGGTTTTGCCGTGGTGGCGGACGAGGTGCGCAATCTGGCGCAGAAGACCCAGAAAGCCACCGAAGAAATCCAGACCATGATCCAGCAATTGCAACAGGGCACCCGCGATGTGGTGCGGGTCATGGAAGACAGCCAGAACCGCACCGACGAAAGTGTGCAACACGCGGCGAAAGCCGCCGAGGCGCTGGAGACGATCACTCAGGCGGTGTCGGTGATCAACGACATGAATACGCAGATTGCCAGCGCGGCGGAAGAACAGAGCGCGGTGGCCGATGACATCAACCGTAACGTGATCAATATCGGTCAGGTGGCGAATGAAGTGGCGGGCGGTGCGGATGAGTCGAGTTCAGCGAGCGCGGATTTGACCAAACTGGCGGAGCAGCAGCGGCGGTTGATCAATCAGTTCAAGGTCTGAAAAGCCAAAAGGCCCTCACCCTAACCCTCTCCCAAAGGGAGAGGGGACTGACCGAGTTGTCTACCGTCATACATCGACCTGAAAAATCGTGGCGATTATGGATTCGGTGAAAAACCTTCCAGTCGGTGTATTCCGTCAATATCCCCCAATCAGTCCCCTCTCCCTCCGGGAGAGGGTTAGGGTGAGGGGCTTTTGATCTGCAGGCTTCAGCCCGGGGTCAGACACTCCGGCCCGTTGAGCTTGGGATCATTGATCAGATTCGCCAGCACCCGCTCGCGCAACGCCGCCGGTTCGCTGGCCAGCAACCCTTGCAACACATGCAAAGGCGTCTCGGGATCGAGCCACGCCGCCTGCCCGGCCTCATCGAGAATCAACGGCCGGCGCTGACTCGAGGCCGGCTGCGTAATCACTGCCGTGCTCAACCAGATCTGCTCCTGCACCGGATAGGCCTCCCAGATCGCCGCGAAAAACAGTGACGAGCCCTCCCCCGGCGTCAGCCAGAACGGCCGTTTGCGCTGGGTCCCGCGCCATTCATAGAAGCCGTTGGCCGGCAGCAGGCAACGGCGCTGGCGCAGGGCTTCACGAAACATCGGTTGTTCGGCCACGGTTTCCGCACGGGCGTGCGCCGGGGTTTTCGACAAGTCGGTCAGCCACGGCGGCGTCAGCCCCCAACGGGCGCGGGCCAGCGTGCGCTGGCCATCGGCTTCGGCCCGCAGCATCAACACCGAATCATTGGGAGAAATGTTCCACTGCGCCTGCTGATCGGCGGGAAAACCGGGCAGGGCCGCGAAATCGCGGTTCCAGCGAAACAGGGCATAACGTCCACACATGGGGCAACACGACTCAGAAAGAAAACGAACGTCAGCCTAACAGACCAGCGTCCCGGGGAAGCTCTCCGGTTCATCGCCGGGCAGCGGCAGCGCGGCATTGTACGCGGTGATCAGCTCGCGGGCGTATTCGGCCTGATCGTTATCGACCGACAGCCCCAGCAGACCGAAAATCGGCAACTCCCCCGTGCCGCCGAGCAAATCGCGGCCCACCAGATGCGCCTCGATGCCTTCGCTGGCGAGCATGCCCTTGAGCATCTCGCCTTCCATCAGGTTTTCCGGCTCGTAGATTCGCTGCATGGGCGCCCCTCACTCGTTTTCGCTGAACACTTCCAGAAACCAGTCCCCGTCGTGCACCTGCAAGACAAACTTGATCGGTCGACAACACACCTGACAGTCCTCGATATAGGTCTGATCGCCATCGGACAGGTCCAGCGTCGTCTCGACCTCTTCACCACAATACGGACATTCATACAGTGCGCTTTCCAGCATCGCGGTCTCCCAGGTGACTTGTGCGTATAATCGCCGGTCTATTTGCAGGGCTATTTTTGTCTGGCTGCTTTTTCAGACCGTGCCTCGCGGGTTTTCGATCAAAACCTTTACTTACCCTAGCCGTTTCCAACAAGAGAGCATGATGGGCGAATTCGATGCCATCCGACCTTACGACGACAGCGAAGTACCAGCGGTACTGGCACGACTGCTCGGCGACAAGGCGTTTCTAGATATCCTCACCCACTTCCGCTTCCCGCGTTTTGCCGGTGCCTTCGGCTGGATGCTCAAACCTCTTATAGCCCATCGTTTGCGTCGTGAGTTCGCCGACGTCAATTCGGTGGCCACTTTGCAGGACAAAGTCGAGTTCTACGTCGACCACACCATCGAGCGCGCCACCGACGGCGTGACCTACACCGGTGTCGAGCAATTCAAATCCGGCAGTGCCTATCTGTTTATCGCCAACCATCGTGACATCGTGATGGACCCGGCCTTCGTCAACTACGCCGTGTACCACGCCGGCCTGCCGACCCCGCGCATCGCGATTGGCGACAACCTGCTGCAAAAGCCATTCGTCAGCGACCTGATGCGCCTGAACAAGAGCTTCATCGTGCATCGTTCGATCACCGGACGTCGCGAGAAAATGGCCGCGTACCAATTGCTGTCGGCGTACATCAACCACTCGATCCGCAACGATTGCGCGTCGATCTGGATCGCGCAGGCCGAAGGCCGGGCCAAGGACGGCGACGACCGTACCGAGTCGGCGATCCTCAAGATGTTCCACATGAGCCGCAAGGACGAGCCGTTCGGCGAAGTCATCCAGTCGCTGAACCTGACCCCGGTGTCGATCAGCTACGAATACGACCCGTGCGACCAGGCCAAGGCCCGCGAGCTGTACATCCGCGCCACCACTGGCACCTACGCCAAGGCGCCGGGCGAGGATGACGTAAGCATTGCCAAGGGGATCACCGGCTACAAGGGCCGGGTGCACGTGAACTTTGCCGCGCCGATCACTGAATTGTTCGAAGACACCAAGCAATTGGCGATCGAGATGGACAAGCAGATTCTCGGCGGGTATCGCCTGTTCCCGGTGCACTACCTGGCGTATGCGATGTGGGCGGATGCCGATCCGCAACTGAACGTGCCGAAAGCCGCCGAGGTGTTCCCGGCCGATGAACTGGCCAAGGCGCAGGAAGAGTGGCAGAGCCGACTGGACGCCTGCCCTGAAGAGCACCGTCCGTATCTGGTGCTGCAATATGCGACGCCGGTGCGCAATCAGTACCGGGTCAAGGCTGGGTTGCCGTTGTAAGCGGCATGCACCAGACGCGACAACGGCGCCTTCGGGCGCCGTTTTTTATGCCTGCCTCATACTTTTGTGGCGAGGGTCATGTACTCAACTTCAGAAGCGGGTGCTGATCCAGGAGATGAGCAGGGCCAGGCCGAGGCAGGCAAATCCGAAGCGATAGAAAAACCGGTTCATGCGCAACGTCGCCCAATCCAGAATCGGCTCGGCGTCCGGCAAGGCCTGGCGTTGCGCGGCGATGCTGGCCATGGCGCGTTGTTCACGACGACGGGTCGCGTGCAGCAGCCAACTGCCCGGAAAGGCCAGGGCCAGCGCCAGCAGGTTGATCAATTTGGCGGGATGGGCGGTAAACAGCGTCATCAAGTGCAGCGACATCACAGACCTCAGACTAAATCGGTGTGGCAGGCGCCAGATCGACGACCGCGGCACGGATTCTACCGAAAGCCTCCTTCACTACCCTACCCTTTGCGACAAATAACCCGACAATCGACCGATGGCTGTCCTGTGTCACGGCTTCGTCATGTGGATACGCCACCCTGCGCGCCTCGAAACACACATGGAACGCGACATGCTTCACGCTGAAAACCAGGATCGTCTGTACCTCATCACCCCTTACGAAGAACAACAGAGCCTCGTCGGCGGTCTCGCCTTCAATGTGCAGGATCGCCATTGGCTGGTGTATTGCGCCCTCGGCGGGCATCAGCATGCGGATTTGCCCGAGACCGACTTGCTGACAGGTGTCAGCGTTCTCGACTTCTACTCGCAGGCAGCCTGAAAGCAAAAGCACCCTCACCCTGGCCCTCTCCCGGAGGGAGAGAGGACTGACCGGGTTGTCTGGTCGAGGTACATCGACCTGAAACTTCGAGGTGAATGTAGACCTCAAGAACAACGCAAATCGGCTCCCTTTCCCCCTCGCCCCTCTGGGGGAGAGGGGTGGGGTGAGGGGGAAAGGATCTTCCCGACACCACAATTCTCAAACTCTGCACCCACAAAAAAGCCCGAAACCATCACTGGCCCCGGGCTTTTTCACATCTACCGAACACTTATTCGGCGAGGATCTGGCCCACGGTCGGATCCTTGAACAGACGGGTCAAGGCGTCGCTCAACACGTCGCTGACCAGTTTGGTGTTGGTTTCCTGATTCGGCGCCATGCCGAAACGCTGATCCAGTGACGCACCATAACGACCGCTGTAACGGCGATTGGCATTCTGTACGTCGGAGCGGAACGTTGCACCGATGGTCGCTTCGGTCACGTACATGCCTTCTTTGGGCGATTGATACTTCAGTTCGGCCAGGGTCACGGTCAGTTGTGGAGCGTTAGGCGCGTTGTTGGTCGGGGTGAAGCCGAGCAAACGTACGGCCGCTTCCGCCTGAGCCTGCAGCTTCGGCAGGATCTGCTCGCGCTGCACGGTGATGGCGCTGGTTTCCGGGTACAGGCCGCCACGGGTGCCCAGGGTTGGCGACGGACGACCGTCAACCACGCGCACGATGACTGGCTGGCCACGACCGACCGGTGCCAGTTGCGTGGTCAGCTTCGGCTCCGGACTCAGTTGTTGCGGGCTGTGGGCGCAGCCGGCCAGTGTCAAACCGGCCACAGTGATCAAACCGAACAACAGGCGTTGCAACATGCTCTTATCTCCAGAATCAGGCACAAACAGGCCGGCAGTATAGCGGTGGGCCACTGCGGGTCACCAGCGTCACACCATGAATACTGAAATGTCTGACAAACCCTGTCGAACGCGGTTCCTGTCACACATTCTTCACTGCCTATACACCATGACGTCATGGTCCACCGGCAACCTTGCAGTCAGTCCTCCAACAAGGTACTCGGCCATGCGTTATCTGATCTCGTTGTTCGCTCCACGCCCACTGCACCGCAGCTTTGCCCTGCTCGATCGCAATGGCCATTGCCAGGCGTTCAAGCAATGCAGCCTGCAGCCAATGGGCGACGGCTGGGTCGAAATCGAAGAAATCCGCCTCAACTGGTTGCACCAGCCACTGCCGGCCAGCGCCCGCGTCATACCGTCGCAGCCCCGCGCACGCGCTCAGGCGATGTTGAGCATCTGACCGGATGCCTAATAAAAGTCATTAAACACGAGCAACACCGCGCATTTCTTCGATACAATCTCCCCCCGATTATAAGGACGTCTCCTGATCGGGCCCCGCGACAGCGTCAATGCGCATGCATCGACATCAAAACCGCCCACAGAGAGCCGCCCACACAGATCGAGTGAAGTTGGCGCGCTTGCCTGTTCTTCCGGCAAAACCCCTGCTTTTCGCGAATCTGCAGAGCTGTCATACGCTCGGCCACCGCGTTGTTTTGCCTTTGCGGGCAGGGTGCCAGGCTGGGACAGCCCTTTTTGAGGTTCACGTCTTCAAAAGAGCGTGAAAAAAACGGGTTTTCACAACTTCACAAGAGTGTGGCGAGCAAATGAATAGTTTTGCGTCTGAACATGCACCATTAGCGTCTGAAACAGCCCAACGACACAGGACCGGATATACCTCGAATACCGGAGCCTGAAGCCTGTCCGCTACGGATTTGGTTGCACAAAAACGGATGTCTCGACCATAAGTCGAATTGCCAGCCACGTGCTGAAATGAGTTCATGTGACTCTTGAAGCCAGGCCGCCTGCATCCGTCGAAGTTGCGAAAAATTGCGAAGATTCGGACATGGCGAACCTGACCACGGATAGCCGGGACACAATTGACCTGTCCCTGAATGCCTGGCAGCCATGCCGACAATTTGGTGCTGCAGATTTTGGAGACGCGTTAAATGGCGCATAACGAAGCAGTCGACGTAGTTCTGGTGGGGGCCGGCATCATGAGCGCCACCCTGGCAGTGCTGCTCAAAGAGCTCGACCCCGCGATCAAGCTGGAAGTCGTCGAGCTGATGGATTCCGGTGCCGCGGAGAGTTCCAACCCATGGAACAACGCCGGTACCGGCCACGCCGGCCTGTGCGAGCTGAACTACACCCCGCAGGCTGCCGACGGCACCGTCGACATCAAGAAAGCCGTGCACATCAACACCCAGTTCGAAGTGTCCAAGCAGTTCTGGTCGTACCTGACCAAAAAAGGCACCTTCGGCTCGTGCAAGTCGTTCATCAGCCCGGTGCCACACCTGAGTTTCGTCCAGGGCGACAAAGGCGTTTCCTTCCTCAAGGAGCGTTTCGAGGTTCTGCACAAGCACCACGCCTTCGCCGACATGGAGTACACCGAAGACAAGGCCAAAATGGCCGAGTGGATGCCGCTGATGATGCCGGGCCGCTCGCCGGACGAAGTCCTCGCCGCGACCCGCGTGATGAACGGCACCGACGTCAACTTCGGCGCCCTGACCAATCAGTTGCTCAAGCACCTGACCAGCGCACCCGACACGCAAGTCAAATACTGCAAGCGCGTCACCGGTCTCAAGCGTAACGGCAACGGCTGGACCGTCAGCATCAAGGACGTCAACAGCGGCAGCAGCCGTGAAGTCGACGCCAGGTTCGTCTTCCTCGGCGCCGGTGGCGCGGCGCTGCCGTTGCTGCAGGCCTCGGGCATCGAAGAGAGCAAAGGCTTCGGCGGCTTCCCGATCAGCGGCCAGTGGCTGCGTTGCGACAACCCGGAAGTGGTCAAGCAGCACCAGGCCAAGGTTTACAGCCAGGCGGCCGTGGGTTCGCCACCAATGTCCGTGCCGCACCTGGACACCCGTGTGGTCGACGGCAAGAAGTCCCTGCTGTTCGGGCCATACGCCGGCTTCACCACCAAGTTCCTCAAGCACGGTTCCTTCATGGACCTGCCGCTGTCGGTTCGCGCCGGCAACATCGGGCCGATGCTGGCGGTGGCAAAAAACAACATGGACCTGACCAAGTACCTGGTCAGCGAAGTGATGCAGTCGATGGAGCAGCGTCTGGATTCCCTGCGCCGTTTCTACCCGCAGGCGAAAGCCGAAGACTGGCGCCTGGAAGTGGCCGGCCAACGGGTGCAGATCATCAAGAAAGACCCGAAAAAGGGCGGCATCCTGCAATTCGGTACCGAACTGGTCGCGGCCAAGGACGGTTCCCTCGCCGCGCTGCTCGGTGCTTCGCCAGGAGCCTCGGTGACCGTTTCGATCATGCTGGAACTGATCGAGAAATGCTTCCCGGCCAAGGCCAAGGGTGAATGGGCTGCCAAACTGGCAGAGATCTTCCCGGCCCGCGAGAAGGTTCTGGAAACCGATGCTGCGCTGTATCGCAAGATCAACACGCAGAACAACATTGCCCTGGAACTGGTTGAAGAAAGCAGCGAGACCCCAAGCTTCGCTTGATCGCGCCGCATAAAAAACGCCCCGAACTCAGTGAGTGCGGGGCGTTTTTTTATGCCTGAAATTTGAAACCCGGACCTTTGTGGCGAGGGGATTTAGCGAACCGTCGCCACAGGTATCGGGAAATCTCAGGTGCGTGACTTGTTGATCAGTTCGATATAGTCCTGAGCGTTACGCTGATCGGCAATCAGATCAACGAAGGTCTTGCCCTGCTCGTCCTTGCCATCCACGTCATAGCCAGCTTCAACGAAGAACGTCAGAAAGCGCTCGAAATCGTCGATGCGCAAACCACGGTAAGCCTTGACCAGTTTGTGCAGCGACGGCGAAGTGGCGTCGACCGGTTCAAAATCGAGGAACAGCTTGATCTGCTCATCGCCGATCTCGTCACCAATCACCTGTTTCTTATCTTTACGCATTGCCGACTCCAGCTCGCAGACATTACACGGGGCGGGCAGTTTACCCCTGCCCTGCCACCGGGCTCAACGCGCGCGCACGCTGCCAGTGTGCAAATCGGCCCAGATATGGCCGTTGGCGTAGCTGAGGAATTGCACATACACGGTATCGTTGCGCAACAGATCAATCACCACGCGGTACTGCGCCAGTGGGTAAAACAGCGTCAGGGTTTTGCTTTTATCGTCATACACCGGTTTTTTCAGGCTTTTGCTTTCACCGTCGAAACTGACGAGCACTTGATTGACAGTCGCGCCTTTGTTCAGCGATTTGCCTTTAAGGCGGATCATCAGCGACGAGGTCACCGGTATGGGTTGCTGATTGGACTGACGTTGCGCGCCCACGACCACGGAATAATCGGTGACTTGCAACAGTTGTTGCTGCTCGGGCTCAGCATCGCGCAGGGTCAAGTCGTCCGGCGGCAGGAACTGACTGTGCATCGGCGCGGCGGACAGCGGCAGGCTGAGGGTCAAAAACAGGGCGGCAAGGCTGCGGATCAAGAGGCGCATGACAGGCTCCGGGGGCGGGGCCGAGCACTCTAGCATGGGTGTCGCGGATGGATCAGCACACACAAAAACACTGTGGGAGCGAGCTTGCTCGCGAAGGCGGACTGACATTCAAAACAGATGTCGACTGATACACCGCTTTCGCGAGCAAGCTCGCTCCCACATTTAGATCGAGGCGCGGATTACATGCCTTTAACGGCGAAGATCCCGTTGGCGTTGCGCCAGTAGCCTTTGTAGTCCATGCCGTAACCGAAGATGTAACGGTCAACGCATGGCAGGCCGACGAAATCGGCTTTCAGGTCAGGACGCGCCTTGCGGTCGTGATCCTTGTCGATCAGCACGGCGGTGTGCACTTTGCGCGCGCCGGCGTGTTTGCAGAAGTCGATGATCGCGCCCAAGGTGTGACCTTCATCGAGGATGTCGTCGATGATCAGCACGTCGCGGTCGATGAACGAGACTTCCGGCTTGGCTTTCCAGAACAGGTTGCCACCGCTGGTTTCATTGCGATAGCGGGTCGCGTGCAGGTAGGACGCTTCCAGCGGGAACTGCAGATGAGTCAGCAGTTTGCCGGAGAAGATCAGGCCACCGTTCATCACGCAGAACACCACAGGGTTGCTCTCGGCCAGTTGTTCGTTGATGTGTGCACCGACGCGGGCAATGGCAGCCTCGACTTCAGCTTCGGTGTACAGGCAGTCAGCCTCTCGCATGACTTGACGGATATGCTCGAGATCAGCGGACATGGCGCTCTCCGGGGGGTGGTTGGCGGGGGGTATAGCCGCGAAAAGCGGGCAAAGGTACGCATCTCGCACGGCCGAATCAAGCCTTTATGGACTAACGTACTGTATGTCCTATAGGACATCACCCTCGGATAGATTAATCTAGGCCGGTTTTTTTGCCCGCCGCCGGAGTTTTTCCATGCCCATCCTCGAGATCCGCCATCCGCTGATCCGTCATAAACTCGGCCTGATGCGCCGTGCCGATATCAGCACCAAGAATTTCCGCGAGCTCGCTCAGGAAGTCGGCGCACTGTTGACCTATGAAGCTACAAAAGATTTGCCGCTCGAATCCTACGATATCCCGGGTTGGTGCGGCACCGTGTCGGTCGAGAAAATCGCCGGCAAGAAGATCACCGTCGTGCCGATCCTGCGCGCCGGCATCGGCATGCTCGAAGGCGTGCTGAGCCTGATCCCGGGCGCCAAGGTTTCCGCTGTGGGCGTGGCCCGCAACGAAGAAACCCTGCAAGCGCACACCTATCTGGAAAAACTGGTTCCGGAAATCGACGAACGCCTGGCAATGATCATCGACCCGATGCTCGCCACCGGCAGCTCGATGGTCGCGACCATCGACCTGCTGAAGAAAGCCGGTTGCAAGGACATCCGCGCAATGGTGCTGGTCGCCGCGCCGGAAGGCATTGCTGCCGTCGAACAGGCTCACCCGGACGTGACCATCTACACCGCGTCCATTGATGAGCGCTTGAACGAGCACGGTTACATCATTCCTGGACTTGGCGACGCCGGTGACAAGATCTTCGGCACCAAGCAGAAGGACGCGTAACCATGCAGCAAGAGTTCAACGATCCGCTCTGGCGCACGGTGCTCTCCGGCGCCCAGATGCTGTTCGTGGCTTTCGGCGCCCTGGTGCTGATGCCGCTGATCACCGGCCTTGACCCGAACGTGGCACTGTTCACCGCGGGTCTGGGAACGATTCTGTTCCAGATCGTCACCGGGCGTCAGGTGCCAGTGTTTCTGGCGTCGAGCTTCGCGTTCATCACCCCGATCATTCTCGCCAAGGGCCAGTTCGGCCTTGCCGCGACCATGGGCGGCGTGATGGCGGCCGGTTTCGTCTACACCTTCCTCGGCCTGGCCGTGAAGATCAAAGGCACCGGTTTCATCGACCGTCTGCTGCCGCCAGTGGTGATTGGTCCGGTGATCATTTCCATCGGCCTGGCCATGGCGCCGATTGCCGCGAACATGGCAATGGGCAAGGCTGGCGATGGTGCTGAACTGATCCACTACCAGACCGCGATGATGATCTCGATGCCAGCGCTGCTGACCACGTTGATCGTGGCGGTGTTCGGTAAAGGCATCTTCCGCCTGGTGCCGATCATTTCCGGTGTACTGGTCGGTTTTGCCATGGCGTTCTATTTCGGCGTAGTCGACACCGCGAAGATTGCTGCCGCGCCATGGTTTGCGATCCCGCACTTCACCGCGCCGGAGTTCAACTGGCAGGCGATTCTGTTCATCGTTCCGGTGGCACTGGCTCCGGCCATTGAGCACATCGGCGGCGTGATTGCAGTCGGCAGCGTGACCGGTCGCGATTACCTGAAGAAGCCGGGCCTGCATCGCACCTTGCTCGGTGACGGCATTGCCACCACCGCCGCCGGTCTGTTTGGCGGCCCGCCAAACACCACTTACGCCGAAGTGACTGGCGCCGTGATGCTGACCAAGAACTACAACCCGAAAATCATGACCTGGGCGGCGATCTTCGCCATCAGCCTGGCGTTCATCGGCAAGTTCGGCGCGCTGCTGCAGAGCATTCCGGTGCCGGTGATGGGCGGGATTCTGTGCCTGTTGTTCGGCTCGATCGCGGCGGTGGGGATGAACACCCTGATCCGTCACAAGATCGACCTGGGCGAAGCACGTAATCTGGTGATCGTCTCGGTGACCCTGGTATTCGGGATTGGCGGTGTGCTGGTCGGCACCGGGACTGGCCCGGACGACTTCGGCCTCAAAGGCATCGCGCTGTGCGCGGTGGTGGCGATTGCGCTGAACCTGATCCTGCCGGGCAATGACAGCTGGAAGCACAAGAAGGCGGATGAGCCGCTGATTTAAGGCCTGAAGATTTTTATTGCCTGACAGATAGCTATCGCGAGCAGGCTCACTCCTACAAGGTCAACGCACTACCTGTAGGAGTGAGCCTGCTGACGATACTTTCAGAGGGCCAGCGGCGCTCGTTCACACAGGGTGGCCAACGCCTTCGCCCATTGCGGGTCGTCGTTCAGGCACGGCACCAGCACCAACTCCTCGCCCCCCGCTTCGCGGAACTGTTCCTGGCCGCGATCGCCAATCTCTTCCAGCGTCTCGATGCAGTCGGCGACAAACGCCGGGCACATCACCAGAATTTTCTTCACGCCACTTTTCGCCAGTTCGTCCAGACGCGCTTCAGTGTAGGGTTCGATCCATTTCGCTCGACCCAGGCGCGACTGAAACGACACCGACCACTTGCCATCCGGCAAGCCCATGCGCTCGGCGAACAATGCCGCTGTACGCAGGCATTGCGCGCGATAACAGGTCGCGAGCACTGCCGGTGATGCGTTCTTGCAGCAGTCTTGATTCTTGAAGCAATGATTGCCGGTCGGATCGAGCTTGGTCAGATGCCGCTCCGGCAAGCCATGGAAGCTCAGCAACAGATGATCGTAATCCTGCTGCAAGTGCGGTCTGGCGCTGGCGGCCAAGGCCTCGATGTATTCCGGCTGATCGTAAAACGGTTGCAGCACCGACAGCTGCACGTCGAGGTTCTTCTGGCGAATCACGCGCCGGGCTTCTTCGATCACGGTGGTCGTCGTGCTGTCGGCGAACTGTGGATAAAGCGGCGCCAGGGTGATGCGCTTATGCCCTGCCGCAACCAGTTGCAGCAACCGTGTTTCAATCGACGGCTCGCCGTAACGCATCGCCAGCTCCACAGGCCCGTGGCTCCATTGCGTTGTCATCTGCTGTTGCAGACGGCGACTGAGCACCACCAGTGGCGAGCCTTCCTCCCACCAGATCGAGGCATAGGCATGGGCCGACTGCTCGGGGCGCTTGATCAGGATCAGCGACACCAACAGACGCCGCACCGGCCACGGCAGGTCGATCACGTACGGGTCCATCAGGAATTGATTGAGGTAGCTGCGCACATCGGCCACCGAGGTGGAGGCCGGAGAGCCCAGGTTGACCAGAAGCAAAGCGTGATCGGTCATGCAACGTCCTATTTCAGAGGCGGCTGGAGAGATCATCCAGAGCCGCGCGTAAATCCGTGAACCGGAAAGTGAAGCCAGCTTCCAGCAAGCGTGCCGGCATCGCCCGTTGGCCGCCCAGCAACAGCAAAGACATTTCGCCCAGACCGACCTTCAAGGCCAGGGTCGGCATCGGCATGAACGCCGGGCGGTGCAACACGCTGCCCAGCGTCTTGGCAAATTCGCGATTGCGCACCGGTTTCGGCGCGCACGCATTATAAGGACCACGGGCCTGATCGCGGTGCAGAAGAAAATCAATCAAGGCGATTTGATCCTCGATATGAATCCACGGCATCCACTGCCGGCCATTGCCCAAAGGCCCGCCCAGTCCAAGCTTGAACGGCAGCAGCAGCCGCGACAAAAAGCCGCCCTCGGCTGACAGCACCAGACCGGTTCGTACCAGCACCACGCGCACGCCAAACGCTTCGGCACGTTGCGCGGTTTCCTCCCAGGCGATGCACAGCTGGCTGGCGAAATCGTCGATCACCGGTGGCGACTCTTCAGTCAACTCGCGCTCGCCGCCATCGCCGTACCAGCCTATCGCCGAGCCCGAAATCAGCAGCGCAGGTTTCTGCGCTCGCGCTTCAAGCCAGGTCAGCAAGGTTTCCGTGAGCGTGATCCGACTGCTCCACAACAGCGCCTTGCGCCGATGGGTCCAGAGTCGATCGGCAATCGGCGCACCGGCGAGATTGACGATGACATCCACAGGCTCCTCGCCCAGGTCCTCCAGACGCGCGATGCCACGCACCTGCGCGCCGCAACGTTGCGCGACTTTTTCCGGGCGACGGCTCCACACGGTCAGGCGATGCCCCTGCTGCGACCAATGCCGGCAGAGCTGACGTCCTATCAAACCAGTACCGCCGGTCAGCAATATGTGCATGACATCTTCCTCGCGTGGCGTTTTACCCGGATCACTAGTCTATTTTTATAAGCAGGGATCTTTTCGTACGGGCAGGCTCTATTGTTTAACCATAGGCCAAGCTGCCAGAACGAGAACGCTAGAAGTTATACCAAAAAACAAAATTGTACAGGTTTCAATCACAGCGTAGTCTGTACAGAAAGGTAAACGAGGCCCCTATGACTGTACCTATCGCAATCATCGGCACCGGCATCGCCGGACTTTCGGCGGCCCAGGCTCTGACAGAGACCGGGCACACCGTCCAGTTGTTCGATAAAAGTCGCGGCAGCGGCGGACGCATGTCGAGCAAACGCAGCGACGCCGGTTCGCTGGACATGGGCGCGCAATATTTCACCGCCCGCGACCGGCGCTTCGTCACCGAGGTGCAGCGCTGGCAAAGCCAGGGCTGGGTCGCCGAGTGGACACCGCAGCTCTATACCTTCCATGGCGGGCAACTGAATCTGTCGCCGGACGAGCAGACGCGCTGGGTCGGTTCGCCACGCATGAGCGCCATCACCCGCGGCCTGCTCGAAGGGCTGGAAGTGCATTTCGCCTGTCGGATCACCGAGGTCTATCGCGGCGAACAACACTGGCACCTGCAGGATGCCGAGGGATTCACTCACGGCCCCTTCAGCCATGTCGTGATCGCCACGCCGGCACCGCAAGCCACGGCCTTGCTGGCCGCTGCGCCGAAACTCGCCGGTGCCGCCGCCGGGGTGAAAATGGACCCGACCTGGGCTGTCGCCCTTGCCTTCGAAACCCCGCTGGATACGTCCATCGAGGGCTGCTTCGTTCAGGACAGCCCACTCGACTGGCTGGCGCGCAACCGAAGTAAACCCGGACGCGACAACACCCTCGACACCTGGGTGCTGCACGCCACCAGCGCCTGGAGCCGCCAACACATCGACCTGTCCAAGGAAGCGGTGATCGAGCAATTGCACGGTGCCTTTGCCGAACTGTTGCACAGCGCGATGCCCGCGCCCACGTTCAGCCTCGCCCACCGCTGGCTCTATGCCCGTCCGGCCACCAGCCATGAATGGGGCACGCTGGCCGATGCCGATCTGGGCTTGTACGCCTGTGGTGACTGGTGCCTGTCCGGCCGCGTAGAAGGTGCCTGGCTCAGTGGTCAGGAGGCTGCAAGACGCTTGCACGAACATCTGCAATGAATCGAATCAATCCGCAGAAGCTGCTGCTGTCGAAATGGACAGCAGCTCACCCGCAAAATCGTGAAAAACATTTTCTGGTCACCGAGTTGTTCCGCGACGAGGAAGGCACAGTACTGGCCGTCGAACTGCAGGCGGTGCTGACCAAGCGCACCGAACGACTCGACTGGCAGGCCCTGCAAAACCCCGCCCACTGGAAATTCGGCTGGCAACTCTAGGCGCTGCCAGAGGCTGCAATCCTCTGATCGTAATCCTGGAGATTGACCATAAGATCGGAATCTACAGCGCCTCCTGCAAAAAACTTATACAAATAGTTTGACTTGTACACCTTTGAATCTATGCTAAGCACATGTTGTACAGATAAAGTCGACTGTACAGGTTTAGCTTCGAGGTGTTCATGTCCGATCTTTCCTCATCCCGGCCAAAAATCGCGATCAGTGCCTGCCTGATGGGTGCTGAAGTGCGTTACAACGGCGGACACAAGGAATCGCGCTTGTGCAGCCGGACCCTCACGGAATATTTCGACTTCATCCCGGTCTGCCCGGAAGTGGCCATCGGCCTGGGCATTCCTCGCGAGCCGATTCGGCTGGTGGGCAATCCCGATCAGCCCGAGGCGATCGGCACGGTCAACCCGTCGATCAACGTCACCGAACCCCTCGCCGCGTACGGTCAGAAAATGGCCGGCGAACTCAATGACATCTGCGGCTATATCTTCATGCAGCAGTCACCGTCGTGTGGCCTGGAGCGGGTCAAGGTCTATCAAGCCAATGGCGCACCGGTGAACGGCGGCGGCCGTGGCATCTATGCCCAGGCATTCTGCGCCGAACACCCGGACCTGCCGGTGGAAGAAGCCGGACGCCTGAACGACCCGGTGCTGCGCGAGAACTTCATTACCCGCGTCTTCGCCTACAGCGCGTGGCAGCACCTGCTCGAACGGGGTCTGAGCCGGCGCGCGCTCACCGAGTTTCATTCGCGCTACAAATACCTGCTGATGGCCCACAACCCGGTGCAATACAAAGCGCTGGGCAAACTGTTGGGCAACATGGCGAACAACGACCCTGCCGAACTCGGTCCGCGCTACTTCAGCGAGCTGATGCAGGCGTTGAAAAAATGCGCCACACGCGGCACCCACAGCAACGTTCTGCTGCACATCAGCGGTTATCTGAAACAGGCAATCAGTGCCGATGAAAAACAGGAAGTGCAACACATCATCGGCCAGTACCGCCTCGGCATCGTGCCGCTGGTGGTCCCGCTGACGCTGCTCAAGCATCACTTCCGCCTCCATCCGGATCCGTACATTGCGCAGCAGGTTTACCTGCAACCGCATCCGGAAAACCTCAGCCTGCGAAACGCCATTTAATGAACGATAAACCCGACACCAGCGCCCAGGAAGACCTCGGCGCCGACTTCAAGAAAGCCCTTGATGAGGGCTGGTTGCCGATTCGCGAGGTGGCGCGGCAGACCGGCGTCAACGCGATCACCCTGCGGGCATGGGAGCGCCGTTACGGGCTGGTCGTGCCGCAGCGCACGCCCAAAGGCCATCGACTGTACAGCGCCGAGCATGTGCAACGGATTCTGACCATCCTCACCTGGCTTAACCGTGGCGTCGCCGTCAGCCAGGTCAAGCCGCTGCTCGACACCGCGCCTGCGTCCGGCGAAGTCGTGGAAAACGATTGGCACCTGCTGCGCCAGACCCTGCTGAACGCCGTCACCCGCCTTAACGAACGTACCCTCGATGACAGCGTCAATCAGGCGATGGCGCTGTATCCACCGCGCACCCTGTGCGAGCAATTGCTGATGCCACTGCTGGCCGAACTCGAACAACGCTGGCAGGGACAGTTCGGTGCGCAGATGGAGCGCACATTCTTTTATTCCTGGTTACGCAGCAAATTCGGCGCACGCATCTACCATAACAACCGTCAGTTGCATTCCGCACCGTTGCTCTTGATCAACCAATCAGACCTGCACATGGAACCTCATCTGTGGCTATGCGCGTGGCTGATCAGCAGTACCGATTGCCCGGTGCAAGTATTTGACTGGCCGCTGCCGCCCGGTGAACTGGCCTTGACTGTCGAGCACCTGCAGGCCCGTGGCGTGCTGCTGTACTCCAGCAAAGCGATGAACCTGGCGCAGTTGCCAAAGCTGTTGAATGGCATTTATTGCACAACAATGATCGCCGGACCAACGGTATGCATCCACCACGCCGAGTTGTCCGTAAGAACCACCGAGATCGCTGATTTGTACCTGGCCGAAGATCCGTTATCGGCACACCAGGCACTGCTTCAGCGTGGGTTGATTTAATGCGTTTGCGAGAAACATCATGCAACTGATCTGGCTGCGCAGCGACTTGCGCCAACATGACAATACCGCCCTCGCGGCCGCCGCAGCCCGCGGCCCGACGGTGGCCGTTTATCTGTTGAGCCCACAGCAGTGGCAGGAACATGACGACGCGCCGTGCAAGGTCGACTTCTGGCTGCGCAACCTGAGCGAACTGAGCGACAGCCTCGGCAAACTGAATATTCCCTTACTGATCCGTACGGCCGGGTATTGGCATCAGGCCCCGGCGCAGTTGCTCAAGCTCTGCCGGGAACTCAAGGTCGAGGCGGTGCACGTCAACGAGGAATACGGCATCCACGAAAGCCGTCGCGATGCCGCCGTGGCCGAAGTGCTGAAGGCCGAAGGAATCGAATTTCACAGTTACCTCGACCAGTTGCTGTTCCAGCCGGGCACGGTCCTGACCCGCACCGGCACCTACTTTCAGGTGTTCAGCCAGTTCCGCAAGGTCTGCTATGAACGGTTGCACCGCTCGGTGCCGGCGCTGGTCAAGACACCCGGCAAACAGGCCGCGCAGGCGATCCACAGCGATCCGGTGCCGGCCGCCATAAAAGGTTTCGAAACACCGAGCGAGGCCTTGATCGCCCTGTGGCCCGCCGGCGAACAAGAAGCCCGGCGGCGCCTCGACACCTTCGCTGACGCACAAATCGATTACTACCAAAGCGAACGCGACTTCCCGGCAAAACCCGGCACCAGTCAACTTTCCGCGTACCTCGCTGCCGGAGTGATTTCGCCGCGCCAATGCCTGCACGCCGCCCTGCAAAGCAATCAGGGCGAGTTCGACAGCGGCAAGGTCGGTGCCGTCACCTGGATCAACGAGCTGCTGTGGCGCGAGTTCTACAAGCACATCCTGGTCGGCTATCCACGGGTGTCGCGCCATCGTGCCTTCCGCCCGGAAACCGAAGCCCTCGCATGGCGCCATGCACCGGAAGAACTCGCCGCCTGGCAACAAGCGCGTACCGGCCTGCCGATCATTGATGCCGCCATGCGCCAGCTGCTCGAAACCGGCTGGATGCACAATCGCCTGCGCATGGTGGTGGCGATGTTCCTGACCAAGAACCTGCTGATCGACTGGCGCGAAGGCGAACGTTTTTTCATGCGTCATCTGATCGATGGCGATCTGGCAGCGAACAACGGTGGCTGGCAATGGAGTGCTTCGACCGGTACCGATTCGGCGCCGTATTTCCGCATTTTCAACCCGTTGAGCCAGTCGGAAAAATTCGACAGCGAAGGCCTGTTCATCAAGCACTGGCTGCCTGAACTGGCCCGGTTGAATAAAAAGGAAATACATAATCCGGCCAATCTCGGCGGGCTGTTCGGCGTGGCGGACTACCCTTCGCCCATCGTCAACCTCAGCGCCTCCCGCGATCGCGCATTGGCCGCGTTCAAGAGCCTGCCTTCGCGCTCGACAGGAGCAGGTGATGAGTGAATTCCTGCACGGTTTTGCCCGGCAATTCGCGCAGTTGAATAAAGACAACCTGCACCGCCTGGGCGAGCTGTACAGCGATGACATTCACTTCACCGACCCGTTGCACGAAGTACAGGGACTGGTGCAATTGCGAGATTACTTTCGCGAGCTGTACAGCAATGTCAGCGAGCTGCGGTTCGACTTTCATGGTTTCGACCCGATCGGCGACGGCGAAGGCTACTTGCGTTGGGTCATGAGTTATCGCCATCCGCGACTGGCGGGGGGCCAGGTGATTCGTGTCAGCGGCTGCTCGCATCTGCTCTGGCACGACAAGGTTTATCGCCACCGGGATTATTTCGATGCCGGCGCGCTGTTGTATGAACATTTACCCGTATTGGGCCAGCTGATCAGGTGGCTAAAAAGGAGAATGGGATGAGTCGTACCCTCGCCCGGCGTTATTGGCTGACCGGTGCCAGCAGTGGCATCGGCGCAGCACTCGCCGAAGAGATCCTGAAAACCGGTGCGCATCTGGCCGTCAGTGCGCGTCAGGTGGCGCCACTGAAAGTGTTGGCGCAGCGTTATCCAGGGCAAGTGCTGGTGGTCGCGGGCGATTTGACCAACAGTCAGGTAGTGCGCGAGATCGGCGAACAGATCAGCGCCGAATGGGGCTCACTGGACACCGTGATTCTCAACGCCGGCACCTGTGAATATGTCGATGCAAAGCAGTTCGACGCCTCCATCGTCGAGCACGTGGTGCGTACCAATCTGCTCGCCAGCAGTTACTGCATCGAAGCCGCCCTGCCACTGTTGCGCAAAGGCACCGCACCGCATCTGGTCGGGGTCGCAAGTTCGGTGACGTATCTACCGTTGCCCAGAGCCGAAGCCTACGGCGCATCGAAAGCCGGGCTGCGCTACCTGTTCGAATCGCTGCGCATTGATCTGGCGGATGAAGGCATTGAAGTCACCGTGGTCAGCCCCGGTTTCGTCGAGACCCCGCTGACCGCCAAAAACGATTTCCCGATGCCCCTCAGCTGGCCTGTGGATAAAGCCGCACGTCACATCTTCGCCAGGCTCAAGGACCGGCCGCTGGAAATCGCTTTTCCGGCGCTGTTCATGGCGGCCTTGTGGCCGTTGTCGAAACTGCCGGCCCGTGTGCAGTTGGCGATTGGCAAGCGCATGGTGCGCAAGTCGCCTCCGCTGACGGATCCAACATGAAGATCGCTATCGTCGGCAGCGGGATCGCCGGGCTCACCTGCGCGTACCTGCTCGATCGTCGACATGACGTCACGGTGTTCGAGGCCAGCGACTGGGTCGGTGGTCACACGCACACGGTGCCGGTCACGGTCGACGGACGCCAGTACGCGGTGGATACCGGGTTCATCGTGTTCAATGACTGGACGTATCCGAATTTCATTCGCCTGCTCGACCAGCTCGGCGTGGCGAGCAAAGCGACCGAGATGAGTTTCTCGGTGAGCGATCCGGACACTGGCCTGGAATACAACGGCAACAACCTCAACAGTCTGTTCGCCCAGCGCAGCAATCTCTGGTCACCGGGGTTCTGGGGCATGTTGCGCGACATACTGCGCTTCAATAAAGAGGCCCAGCGCGACCTCGCCGAACGGCGCATCGCCAGCGACATGACGCTCGACGACTACCTCACGGCCGGCGGGTATGGCGAGCGCTTCATCCTGCATTACATCGTGCCGATGGGCGCGGCGATCTGGTCGATGCCGATGGCCGAGATGCTCAAGTTTCCGCTGCAATTCTTCGTACGGTTCTTCAAGAACCACGGTCTGCTGTCGGTCAGCAATCGTCCGCAATGGCGGGTCGTCGAAGGGGGTTCCAGCGCGTACATTGCGCCGTTGACGAAATCGTTCAAAGACAACATTCGCCTGAACTGTGGGGTGACCCGCGTCGAGCGCGACGAACATGGTGTGTTTATCCACAGCCCGGCAGGCATCGAACACTTCGACAAAGTCGTATTCGCCTGTCACAGCGATCAGGCCCTGCAACTGCTCGCCAGCCCGAGCGCTGCCGAACGGTCGATCCTCGGCGCCCTGCCCTATGCCGACAATGAAGTGGTGCTGCACACCGACACCGGCCTGCTGCCCACGCGCAAACTGGCCTGGGCGAGCTGGAACTATCGCCTCGGCGGTGCCGGTCACACCCAGGCCGCCGTGACCTACGACATGAACATCCTGCAAGGCATTCAGAGCGACACGACGTTCTGCGTCAGCCTGAATCAGAGCGCCGGCATCTCCCCGGACAAAATCCTGGCGCGCTTCACCTACGCCCACCCGCAATACAGCCTCGCCGCCGTGGCGGCGCAGCAACGCTGGAGCGAACTGGACGGGGTCGCGCACACCCATTATTGCGGCGCCTATTGGGCCAACGGTTTCCATGAAGACGGCGTGGTCAGCGCATTGCGCGTGGCTGCGGCGTTCGGGGAAACCTTATGAACAGTGCCCTTTACAGCGGCTGGATCGGCCATCGGCGCTTCGCGCCGCGCCGGCATGAGTTCCGCTACAAGATCGGTTTGCTCTACCTCGACCTGAGCGAACAGGACGAAGTGTTTGCGCTGTCGCCACTGGCGGGGAGGAGCAGGTTTGCGCCCTTTTCCTTCCGCGAAACCGATTACCTCAAAACCTTCACCCAGCGCGGTGTGCGGTTGATCGACGCGGTGCGTCAGCAGGTCGCCGCTGCCATCGGCCATGCCCCGCAAGGGTCGGTCTGCCTGCTGACGCAACCCCGCAGTTGGGGCCTGTCGTTCAATCCGGTGAGTTTCTTTTATTGCCATGAGGCTGACGGACAACTGGCGGCGATTGTCTGTGAAGTCACCAACACCCCGTGGCGTGAACGCTATCACTATGTATTGCCGGCCCGCGCACCGGTCGACCTGCTGGACTTTCACCAACACTTCGCCGTGGCCAAGGCGTTTCATGTGTCGCCGTTTCTGCCGCGCGACCTCGAATACCGCATGAGTTTCAGCCCCGCCGCACAAAACCTTGGTGTGCACATGGCTGACTGGCAGGGCGAACACAAACTGTTCGACGCCACCCTCAACCTGCAACGCGAGCCTCTCGACCGCCGCAGCTTGCACCGTTACCTGCGGCGTTTTCCGTGGATGACCGCGAAAACGGCCCTGGCGATTTATTGGCAAGCACTGCGCCTGCTGTGCAAACGCGCGCCCCTTTTCGCTCATCAGGCTGCCGACGGCAGCTTTCAAACCGCCACTGTCCCTCCCAGGAAACATCACCATGAAATCCTCTAGCCTGTCGGTCAGCCGGTTCAGCCCCCACAGCCTGACCGGATCGCTATTGCGCCGTGGCGTGTTGCGCCAACTGGCCCAGCTCAAACACGGGCAACTGCGGGTCATCGAGGAAGGCGAGCACCTGACGTTCGGGACGCCGGGCAGTCCGGTGCTCGGGGAAATCCACGTCAACGATCCGGCCGTGTGGGGCATGGTGGCCGGCAATGGTTCAATCGGTGCCGGCGAGGCGTTTATCCACGGCTACTGGAGTTCGCCAGACCTGACGGCGGTGGTACGGGTGTTCGTCAGCAACCTTGATGTGCTCGACGCGATGGAGGGTGGCCTGGCGCGCCTCGGCCGTCCGCTGGTGCAGGGCTTGCACTGGCTCAATCGCAACACGCGCAAGGGCTCGCAGCGAAACATTGCCGCGCACTACGACCTGGGCAACGAGCTGTTCGAGCAGTTTCTTGATCCGACCATGATGTACTCGGCCGCACAATTCCTCTCGCCCGAAGACAGCCTGGAACAGGCACAACTGAACAAACTGGAGCGGATCTGCCAGAAACTCGCGCTCAAACCCACTGACCATCTGCTGGAGATCGGCACCGGCTGGGGCAGCATGGCGCTCTACGCGGCGCAGCATTATGGCTGCCGCGTAACCACCACCACGCTGTCCAAAGAGCAGTACGCGTTTACCGCACGACGCATCGAACAGCTCGGCTTGCAGGAACGCGTCACCCTGTTGCTCAAGGACTATCGCGACCTCACCGGCGAGTACGACAAACTGGTGTCGATCGAGATGATCGAAGCCGTCGGCCATCGCTTTCTGCCGACCTACTTCAAGCAGTGCGCACAACTGCTTAAAAGCAACGGCCTGATGCTGTTGCAGGCGATCACCATCCGCGATCAGCGCTATGAACAGGCCAAACGCGGAGTCGATTTCATCCAGCGTTACATCTTCCCGGGCGGCGCCCTGCCCTGTGTGCAGAAAATGCTCGAAGTGGTCAGCCGCGACACCGACATGAACCTGCTGCACATGGAAGATTTCGGCCTGCACTACGCGCGCACCCTGCGTATGTGGCACGAAAACTTTCGCCACGCCCACGGGCGCCTGAGTGAGTTGGGCTACGACGATTACTTCCTGCGGTTGTGGGAGTTCTACCTGTGTTACTGCGAGGGCGGCTTCCTCGAGCGCACCATCGGCACCGCGCAATTGTTGCTGGCCAAACCGGCGGCGATGCCGATGCCACTGCTCGGTCGCTTCGATGCTTGAGCGGCTGGCTAATGCGCTGCTGTTCCAGATCGGCTGGCTGGCCTGCGTGCTCGGCGGCAACAGTTTGTGGTTGCTGCTGGCGCTGGCCGTGCTGGTGATTCATCTGCGCTGGATCAGCAGTTGGGTGGAGGAAGGCCGGCTGATTCTGAGCGTGGTGATTGTCGGCACGGCGGTGGACAGCGTGTTGCGCGGTTTGAACGTATTCGAGTTTCAGGATCTTTCACCGCTGATTCCACTGTGGCTGATGCTGCTCTGGGCCCTGCTGGCCACCACCCTGCGCCATTGCCTTGCATGGAGCGCACGGCCCTGGTGGCTGGCGAGCATGCTCGGCGCCGTCGGCGGCGGCTTGTCGTATTACGCCGGCGGAAGGCTGGCCGGCGTGCAATTCCCCTATGGCGAGATACCGACCCTGATCGGCATCGGCCTGCTCTGGGCGCTGCTGTTTCCGCTGCTGCATGCGATGGCCCGACGGTTGAGCCACTGAGCGTCTGTCAGAGCGTTCACACACGCATCGGTCACTGCCTTACACTGCCGCCATGAAAACCATTCCCCACCGGCAAATCGTCGAACCTGCGGTCACGTGCTCGACCTGCGCGGCCTGCTGCTGTCAGCTGGAAGTGATGCTGATCACTGACACCGGCGTGCCCGAGCGCTTTATTGATACCGATGACTGGGGCGGTGAAGTGATGCTGCGTCTGGACGACGGCTGGTGTGCAGCGCTGGATCGCAACACCATGATGTGCACGATCTACGAGAAGCGCCCGCTGATCTGTCGCGAGTTCGAAATGGGCGCGCCTGAATGCATCGAAGAGCGCAAAGGTATTGCCACGGTGTATCGCTAACGTCGAAACCATCCCAAAACAAATGTAGGAGTGAGTAGCGCAGTGTCAGTCAACATTGGTCTGACTGACACTGCGCTACTCACTCCTACAGGGATTAGATGTAGCCGTTACAGCGGCATCGTGTAATGCAGCGAGTAACTTTCTACCCCATCGTTGTCGCTGGAGAGGCCGGCGTTGGAATAGTGCGTTGCACGAATCCCGACTTCATGCCCGCCATTGAAACGCAGACCAAAACCGAAACGGTCTTCGAACTGGAAAGAGCCGCCGATATTGTTGGATTCGTATTTAGTGTTGGAAAACGCCGCCACGCCAATACCCGCCTCGACATACGGTTTGACCGACTGGCCGGCAAACTCGTAAACGAACACCGGCGAGAACGACAGGCTGTTGTTGCTGGAGGTCTTGTCACCTTCCCAGTAGGTGTAGGCGCCGCTCCAGTAACCGGTCAGGCGACCGACGTCGCTCTGCAGCCAGCTCTTGTCCCAGTCGAAATTCATCCCCAGGCGATAAGTCATGGTCGAATCGCTTGTTGCACCGACGGCGAACTCGACGCCAGCAGCCTGTGCGGTAATGCTTTGCCCCATCAGTGCGGCCGCAATCGCGGCCAAGCAGAATAGTCGCTTCACTTTGAAACTTCCTTTTCCGGAACGATCGTTTGGTTTTCTAGTTGCATCACCGCTATAGAAGCCAGGGCCTACGCAGAAGTTCAGCTGTTTTTTTAGTTATTTCACACTATTTTTACAAGCTGAAGTTTTGCACATCGCCGGCTGTTTGCCCCAACAACGGCAAAATACTTTTGAAGTACTGCGGATCGGCACTGGTCCAAAATCTGACCGCCCGGTTCGGGCCCTCGGCAAGCAGATCGCGCTCGGCCAATAACCGCCGAAGTTGTCGCGCCACTGCCGCGCCGGTGTCGATCAGGCTGATGTCCGCCGGAATCATCGACTTGAGCATCGGCTTGAGAAAAGGATAGTGGGTGCAGCCGAGAATGATCGTGTCACAACCATTGGCCAGCAGCGGTTCGACGTAGCCTTGCAACATCTGCCGCAACTCGGCGCTGTGCAGGTCGCCGCTTTCGATCAGCTCGACCAGACCGGGGCATGGCTGGGTAATGACGCGCACATCCGTGGCGAAACGATCAAGCAAAGCGGCGAATTTTGCGCTCTGCAAGGTGCCGGTGGTGGCGAGTACGCCGACCACGCCGCTGCGGGTGGCCGCCGCTGCCGGCTTGACCGCAGGCTCCATGCCGACCATCGGCCAGTCGGGGAAGTCGCGGCGCAATTCGGCAACCGCCGCCACCGTGGCGGTGTTGCAGGCGATCACCAGCGCCTTGGCGCCCTGCTCACGGAAAAACCCGGCCATCACGCTGCAACGCTGGCGAATGAACTCCGGGGTTTTCTCGCCGTAGGGGATGTGTCCGCAATCGGCGAAGTACAACAGCGATTCATTGGGCAGCAAGTGCTGGATTTCCGCCAGCACCGACAGGCCGCCGACACCGGAGTCGAACACCGCGATCGGTGCGTCACGCATGAGCCGATCCACAGACACTGCATCCCGGATCGCGCTTGACCCGCAGTTCACGGAAACGCGAACCCAACGCATCGATCAACAACAGCCTGCCCACCAGCGGCTCACCGAAACCGACCAGTACCTTCAAGGCTTCCAGCGCTTGCAGGCTGCCGACCAGTCCCACGAGCGGCCCGACCACGCCGGCTTCGCTGCAGGTCAGTTCGGCTTCGCTGCCGTGCCCGTATAAACAGTGGTAGCAAGGGCTCTCGGGACGTCGCGGGTCGAACACCGACAACTGCCCCTCAAGACGAATCGCCGCGCCGCTGACCAGCGGTTTGCCCGCAGCCACACACGCAGCGTTGACCGCCTCGCGCGTCGAAAAATTATCGGAACAATCGAGCACCAGATCCACCGCCGCCACTGCCGCGGCGAGGGAGTCCTCGCCCAGCGCCTGACGATGGGCGATCAGCCGAATCTCGGGGTTGATCGCGCCCAGTCGCTTGAGCGCCGAGTCGACCTTGCTCATGCCGACGCTGTCGGTGTCATGGATGATCTGGCGCTGCAGGTTGGTCAAGTCGACCGTGTCGAAGTCCGCGAGATACAACTCACCGACCCCCGCCGCCGCCAGATACAACGCAACCGGTGCACCGAGCCCGCCGAGGCCGACGATCAACACGCGGCTGTCTTTGAGCTTCAGTTGGCCGTCGATGTCGATGTGTTGCAGGAGAATCTGCCGACTGTAACGCAGCAATTCCTGATCATTCAGCACGGCAGGCGCCCCAGGCTGATCCGTTGATGGCCGCCCAGATCGGTGCGGCTGTGGACTTCTTCGAAACCGCGGGTCTGCAGCAAATCGCGCACGGCTTCGGCTTGATCATAGCCGTGCTCGAGCATCAGCCAGCCACCCGCCTCCAGATGCTCCGGCGCCTGGGCGACGATCAGGCGCAGATCGTCGAGCCCGTCCACGCCGGCAACCAGAGCGCTGGCCGGCTCGAAGCGTACATCGCCCTCGACCAGGTGCGGGTCTGCCGCCGCAATATAGGGCGGGTTGCTGATGATCAATTGAAACCGCTGGCCTGCCAGTGCGCTGAACCAGTGACTGCTCAACACCGTGGCGTTGTCCAGGTGCAGACGCTGGCGATTGCGCTCGGCCAGGGCGACGGCTTCCAGCACCCGATCGACCGCCGTGACACGCCACGCCGGACGCTCACTGGCCAGCGCCAAAGCAATCGCGCCGCTGCCAGTGCCAAGGTCGAGGACTTTGGCCGGGGTCGCGGGGAGCAATTGCAGCGCGGCTTCCACCAGCAACTCAGTGTCCGGACGCGGGATCAGCGTGTGCGGCGCCACTTCGAGATCGAGTTTCCAGAAACCTTGCTGCCCCAGAATATAGGCCACCGGCTCGCCACCACGACGCCGTTGCAGGTATTCGGCGAACGTCAGCGCGGCCTCTGTCGGCACGATGCGCTCGGGCCAGGTGTGCAGAAAGCTGCGCGACTTGCCCAGCGCAGCAGCGAGGAGCAATTCGGCGTCCAGACGCGCGGTGGGCGAGTCCGGCAATTCGGCGGCGCGCAACAGGCTGGCAATGATGGTCATTTATTCACCTATCGCTGCGAGTTGGTCAGCCTGGTATTCGGCCAGCAAAGGCTCGATCACCGCTTCCACGCCACCGGCGAGAATTTCATCCAGGGAATACAGGGTCAGGTTGACGCGATGGTCGGTGACCCGGCCTTGGGCAAAGTTGTAGGTGCGGATGCGCTCCGAACGGTCGCCCGAGCCCACCAGCAATTTACGCTCGCTGGCGATCGCATTGGCCGCCGCAGCGGTTTGTTGATCGTTGAGCTTGGCCGACAGCCACGCCATGGCGCGGGCACGGTTCTTGTGCTGGGAACGTTCTTCCTGACACTCAACGACGGTGCCGGTCGGTATGTGCGTGATGCGGATCGCCGAATCGGTCGTGTTGACGTGCTGCCCACCAGCCCCGGAAGAACGGTAAGTGTCGACGCGCAAGTCCGCCGGGTTGATCTCGATGGCTTCGCGCTCGTCCGGCTCGGGCAACACCGCCACGGTGCAGGCCGAGGTGTGGATACGGCCCTGGGATTCGGTGGCCGGCACACGCTGTACGCGGTGCGCGCCGGATTCGAATTTCAGCTTGCCGTAAACGTTGTCGCCTTCAATGCGGGCGATGACTTCTTTATAGCCACCGTGTTCGCCTTCGTTTTCCGAAAGGATCTCCACCCGCCAGCCACGACGTTCGGCGTAACGCGAGTACATGCGGAACAGGTCGCCGGAGAAAATCGCCGCCTCGTCGCCACCGGTGCCGGCGCGAATTTCGAGGAAGACGTTGCGACCGTCGTTGGGATCCTTGGGCAGCAACATTCGCTGCAGATCGGATTCCAGAGTGATCAGCAACTCTTTGGCTTCGCGGACTTCTTCCACGGCCATTTCACGCATGTCCGGGTCGCTATCCTTGAGCAGCGCCTGCGCGCCTTCAAGATCGCCCTGCACGCTGAGCAGCTTTTTATAGGCGTGTACGACCGGTTCGAGTTCGGCGTATTCCTTGGAGTAGGCGCGAAACCTGGCCTGATCGGCAATGACCTCGCCGTCGCCGAGCAGTGCGGTCAGTTCCTCGAAACGGTCCTGGAGGATGTCCAGCTTATTGAGCAGTGACGCTTTCATTGCGGTTTTTTATCCGAAAAGCTATCCGGTGAGCCCTCGAGGGCAAAGAGTTCCTGGGCCATGGCCAGCGCATCGAGGCGGCCTTCGGCAGAAAGCTTTTTCAGTTGCACGCTGGGCGCGTGCAACAATTTATTGGTCAGGCCACGGGCCAGTTGCCCCAGCACGTCTTCAGCGTTACCGCCGTTGGCCAACAGACGCAGGGCTTTTTGCAGCTCCTCGTCGCGCAGGCGTTCGCTCTGTTGACGATAGGCCTTGAGCACGTCGACCGCCGCCAATTCGCGCAGGCGCACCATGAAGTCGTCGGCGCCGACCGAGACCATTTCTTCGGCCGCTTGCGCTGCGCCCTGGCGACTCTTGAGGTTTTCGGCGACGACTTCGTGAAGATCGTCGACGCTATAGAGGTAAACGTCGTCGAGCTCGCCGACTTCCGGTTCGATATCCCGAGGCACGGCAATGTCGACCATGAAGATCGGCTTGTGCTTGCGCTGCTTCAGCGCGCTTTCGACGGCGCCCTTGCCGAGGATCGGCAACTGACTGGCGGTCGAACTGATGACGATGTCACTGCGCACCAGTTCCGCCGGGATGTCCGAGAGCAACACCGCATGCGCGCCGAACTGCTCGGCCAGCAGGCTCGCACGCTCCAGCGTACGGTTGGCGACGACGATGCGCTTGACCCCCAGCTCATGCAAGTGGCGGGCGACCAGGGTGATGGTCTCGCCGGCGCCGATCAGCAGCGCCTGGCTGCGTTGCAAGTCGCTGAAAATCTGTTTGGCCAGGCTGACCGCCGCAAACGCCACGGACACCGGGTTCTCGCCGATCGCCGTATCGGTACGCACTTGCTTGGCGGCGTTGAACGTCGCCTGAAACAGGCGCCCGAGCAACGGCCCGATGGTGCCGGCCTCTCGGGCCACGGCGTAGGCCGACTTCATCTGACCGAGAATCTGCGGTTCGCCCAACACCAGCGAATCGAGCCCGGAGGCGACGCGCATCATGTGACGAACTGCCGCATCATCTTCGTGCACATAAGCACTCGCGCGCAGCTCGTCGAGGCTCAAATGGTGATAATCGGCCAGCCAGCGCAGCACGATGTCAGCCGACAGCTGATCCTGTTCTATATAAAGCTCACTGCGATTGCAGGTGGAGAGGATCGCAGCTTCGCGGCTGTCGGTGAGTCGGCAGAGCTGCTGCAAGGCCTCAACCAGCTGCTCAGGCGTAAAGGCCACGCGCTCGCGGACGTCTACGGACGCAGTCTTGTGGTTAATACCGAGTGCAAGGAAGGCCATTCAAGGTCGCTGATGGTGACGTGAAGCCGGCAATTGTCCTACTTCGTCAGATTCAGAACAACTATTGGATATCTATCACCCTTATTGTATCCACCGCTTGCTGCGATCCATTCTCGTTTATGTACACACCGCCCTGGCGAGCGCTGCCGAAGGCTGCACTTACACAGAGATGCGCAGATGTCTTAATTGCCTCAGCGGTTATGTTTGGCCGAAAGCTTGTGTCATGATGATCCGACCGCAGGTTAGTCGTCCTCTTCCTATATGAATAGATCTTCCGCGTTGCTCCTCGCTTTTGTCTTCCTCAGCGGCTGCCAGGCCTTGGCCCCCGTTTCGCCGGACGGCACGCCGCCGGTCGAAGGCACCACGCCCGCGCCTGAAAAGCCCAAGGTTTACAGCTCGTTCAGCGAGGAAACCGTTTTCAGCCTGTTGAGCGCCGAACTCGCCGGCCAGCGCAATCGTTTCGACATTGCCCTGGACAACTACGTGACCCAGGCGATCAATACCCAGGATCCGGGCGTTTCCGAGCGCGCTTTCCGCATTGCCGAATACCTCGGCGCGGATCAACCGGCGCTGGACACCGCACTGATCTGGGCAAAAAACGCCCCGGAAGACCTCGAAGCGCAACGCGCCGCGGCCGTGCAACTGGCACGCGCCGGGCGATATGACGACTCCATGGTCTATATGGAGAAAGTCCTGCAGGGCAAGGGCGACACCCATTTCGACTTCCTCGCACTGTCGGCCGCCGACACCGATCAGGAAACCCGCAACGGTCTGATGAAAAGTTTCGACCGTTTGTTGCAGCGTCACCCGAACAACAGTCAGCTGATTTTCGGCAAGGCCCTGCTCCTGCAGCAGGACGGCGACAACAAAGCGGCGCTGGCCCTGCTCGAAGACCACCCGCCGGAAGACGGCGAAATCGCGCCGATTCTGCTGCGCGCGCGCCTGCTTCAGCTGTTGAGCCGTGGCGACGAAGCCCTGCCGCTGCTGCAAAAAAGCATCAAGAAATACCCGGACGACAAGCGCCTGCGCCTGACTTACGCGCGCATGCTGGTCGAACAGGATCGAATGGACGACGCCAAGGCCGAGTTCTCCAGCCTGGTTCAGCAATACCCGGAAGACGACGAACTGCGCTATTCGCTGGCACTGGTCTGCCTGGAAGCCAAGGCCTGGGAAGAAGCCAAGGGTTATCTGGAAGACCTGATCGCCCGTGAGAGCCACGTCGATTCGGCGCACCTGAACCTCGGCCGCATCGCCGAAGAACGCAACGACCCGCAAGGCGCGCTCATCGAGTACGCCCAGGTCGGCCCGGGCAACGATTACCTGCCAGCGCAGTTGCGTCAGGCCGACATCCTGATGAACAACGGCAAGACCGCTGAAGCCCAGAGCAAACTGGCCGCCGAACGCGATGCCCAGCCTGACTATGCGATTCAGTTGTACCTGATCGAATCGGAAACCCTGTCGGCCAACAAACAGGACGACAAGGCCTGGAAAGTCTTGCAGCAAGCCCTGCAGCAGTACCCGGACGATCTGAATCTGCTGTACACCCGGGCGATGCTCGCGGAAAAACGCAACGACCTGGCACAGATGGAAAAGGACCTGCGCCTGATCATCAAGCGCGATCCGGACAACGCCATGGCGCTGAACGCTTTGGGCTACACCTTGTCTGACCGTACGACCCGCTACGCCGAAGCCAAGGCGCTGATCGAGCAGGCGCACCAGATCAACCCGGAAGATCCGGCGGTACTCGACAGCCTCGGCTGGGTGAATTTCCGCCTGGGCAACCTGGACGACGCCGAGAAATATCTGCGTCAGGCGCTGGAGCGCTTCCCTGATCACGAAGTGGCCGCTCACCTGGGCGAAGTGCTGTGGATCAAGGGCAACCAACGGGAAGCCAAACAGATCTGGGGCAAGTTCCTCAAGGACCAGCCCGACAGCACCATTCTGCGCAGTACCATCAAGCGCCTGACCGGATCCGAGACTCTCTAACTCATGTTTTTGCGCCACGTTATTGTTTTCAGCTTCATCGCCCTGCTCGCCGGTTGCGCGGGTTTCGGTGCTCGCGAATCGGTCGAGGGCCACGGCAGCCCGGCTCAATGGGCCGCAAACAAACAACAGTTGGCTGGCCTCGACGGCTGGCAGATCGACGGCAAGATCGGCATTCGCGCCCCGAAAGACTCGGGCAGCGGCACGCTGTTCTGGCTGCAACGTCAGGACTACTACGACATTCGCCTGTCCGGCCCGCTGGGTCGTGGCGCGGCCCGCCTGACCGGGCGTCCGGGCAAGGTGTCGCTGGAAGTCGCCAATCAGGGTCGTTATGACTCCGAGTCGCCGGACGCGCTGCTCGAAGAACAGCTGGGCTGGAAACTGCCGGTCTCGAATCTGGCCTGGTGGGTGCGCGGCCTGCCGGCGCCCAACAGCAAAAGCCGTCTCAATCTGGACGCTAACAGCCGCCTGGCCAATCTTGAACAGGATGGCTGGACAGTCGAATACACCGCCTACACCGAACAAAACGGTTACTGGTTGCCCGAGCGCATTAAACTGCACGGCACCGACCTGGACGTGACGCTGGTGATCAAGACCTGGCAGCCACGCAAGCTGGGGCAATAAGCATGACCGCAGCACGCCTGACCCTGCCGTCGCCGGCCAAGCTCAATCTGATGCTGCACATTCTTGGTCGTCGCGCAGATGGCTACCACGAATTGCAGACGCTGTTTCAATTTGTCGATTACGGCGATGAAATCACCTTCGCCGTGCGCGATGACGGTGTAATTCAGCTGCACACCGAATTCGCCGGCGTGCCCCACGACAGCAACCTGATCGTGCGCGCGGCCAAAATGTTGCAGCAGCAATCCGGTTGCACGCTGGGCATTGATATCTGGATCGACAAGGTTCTGCCTATGGGCGGCGGCATTGGTGGCGGCAGTTCAAATGCGGCGACCACTCTGCTGGGGCTCAACCATCTCTGGCAGTTGGGCTGGGATGAAGATCGCCTGGCCGCACTGGGCCTGTCGCTGGGTGCCGACGTGCCGGTTTTCGTCCGTGGCCATGCAGCGTTTGCCGAAGGTGTGGGCGAGAAACTGACCGCGGTCGATCCCGAAGAACCGTGGTATCTGGTGCTCGTGCCGCAAGTCTCTGTAAGTACGGCAGAAATTTTTTCCGATCCTTTGTTGACACGTAACACGCCGCCCATTAAAGTGCGCCCCGTTCCCGAGGGAAACAGTCGAAATGACTGCTTGCCGGTGGTTGCAAGGCGTTATCCAGAAGTGCGTAACGCGTTGGATTTGTTAGGTAAATTTACCGAAGCAAAGCTCACCGGAACTGGAAGTTGTGTGTTTGGGGGCTTCCCAAGCAAAGCTGAAGCTGATAAAGTCTCGGCCCTTCTGACAGAGACCCTTACAGGGTTTGTAGCAAAAGGCAGCAACATTTCAATGTTGCACCGCAAGCTGCAAAGTCTGCTCTAAAGGAACCAAGTGCTCGGCACTTGATGCAACAGATACAGGGGCGTCGCCAAGCGGTAAGGCAGCAGGTTTTGATCCTGCCATGCGTTGGTTCGAATCCAGCCGCCCCTGCCATTTTCTATACTCATCCAGGTTACCCTCAGCCTCTAGGTACTGCGCGTGTCCAAGATGATGGTCTTTACGGGGAATGCTAACCCCGATCTGGCTCGGCGTGTTGTACGTCAGCTGCATATCCCTCTCGGTGACATCTCTGTCGGTAAGTTTTCCGACGGCGAAATTACTGCCGAGATCAATGAAAACGTTCGCGGTAAAGACGTTTTCATTATTCAGCCGACTTGCGCCCCGACCAACGATAACCTGATGGAACTGGTAGTGATGGCTGATGCCTTCCGCCGCTCCTCAGCTACTCGTATCACTGCTGTTATTCCTTATTTTGGTTATGCCCGTCAGGATCGCCGTCCGCGTTCCGCACGTGTGGCTATCAGCGCGAAAGTCGTCGCTGACATGCTTACCGTAGTCGGCATCGACCGTGTTCTCACGGTTGATCTGCATGCTGACCAGATTCAGGGCTTCTTCGATATTCCGGTAGATAACATCTACGGCTCCCCGGTTCTGGTGGATGACATTGAAGATCAGCGCTTCGAAAACCTGATGATCGTGTCCCCGGATATTGGTGGCGTCGTGCGTGCACGTGCCGTTGCCAAATCCTTGGGCGTGGATCTCGGGATCATCGACAAACGCCGTGAGAAAGCCAATCACTCTGAAGTGATGCATATCATCGGTGATGTCGAAGGGCGTACCTGCATTCTGGTCGATGACATGGTCGATACCGCCGGCACCCTGTGCCACGCGGCCAAGGCCCTGAAAGAGCATGGCGCAGCCAAGGTCTTTGCCTACTGCACACACCCTGTGCTGTCGGGTCGGGCCATCGAGAATATCGAAAATTCCGTGCTGGACGAGCTGGTGGTGACTAACACCATCCCGCTGTCCGCTGCAGCACAAGCCTGTGCACGTATCCGTCAACTGGATATCGCACCGGTTGTTGCCGAAGCGGTTCGCCGCATCAGCAATGAAGAATCGATCAGCGCGATGTTCCGTTAAGGGCCCTGCCCTTCTCGAAATGTCTCGTTGACGAAAAGCGCCCCGCCCCGGCATTCCTGCCGGGGCGGGGCTTTTTTGCCCATACCGTGTTTGGCGCTGGTCGCAAACGCCACTCGGTCATGGCTATTTTGGAGATACAAAATGAACGAATTTACTCTGAATGCTGAAGTGCGTTCCGACCTGGGGAAAGGTGCGAGCCGCCGCCTGCGTCGTCTCGCCGCTCTGGTTCCAGCTGTTGTTTACGGTGGCGAAAAAGCCCCTGAATCCATCAGCATGCTGGCCAAAGAAGTTGCCAAACTGCTCGAAAACGAAGCGGCTTACAGCCACATCATCGAGCTGAACGTTGGTGGCACCAAGCAAAACGTAATCATCAAAGCTCTGCAGCGTCACCCGGCCAAAGGCCACGTGATGCACGCTGACTTCGTACGCGTTGTCGCTGGCCAGAAACTGACCGCTATCGTTCCTGTGCACTTCATCAACGAAGCTGCTCCAGTGAAGAAAGGCGGCGAGATTTCGCACGTTGTTGCTGAAATCGAAGTGACCTGCCTGCCGAAAGATCTGCCTGAGTTCATCGAAGTCGACCTGGCTGACGCTGAAATCGGTTCGATCATTCACCTGTCGGACCTCAAAGCTCCTAAAGGCGTTGAGTTCGTTGCTCTGGCACACGGCGATGACAAGGCTGTTGCCAACGTCCACGCTCCACGTGTTGCTCCAGAAGCTACCGAAGAAGGCGCAGCAGAGTAATTCACTCTGTTACGCCGGAGTGAGCAAGTAACATCGCGGACTGGAACGTAGCGAGAAAGCGGGCGAGAACGCGGAGTTTACATTCATGGTAAATGAGCAATTTTCGTCCACTTTCGCCGCAGCCTCCGATTGCGGCGATGTTATCCACCACTCCTAGGAAGGGCCCCTATCGTGACTGCCATCAAACTGATCGTTGGCCTGGGAAATCCAGGCGCCGAATACGAACAGACCCGGCATAACGCAGGGGCCCTTTTTGTTGAGCGCATCGCTGCCGCGCAAGGTGTGAACCTTGTGGCCGATCGCAAGTATTTCGGCCTGACCGGGCGCTATTCGCATCAGGGTCAGGATGTTCGTCTGCTGATTCCCACCACCTACATGAACCGCAGCGGCCAGGCCGTGGCGGCACTCGCCGGTTTCTTCCGCATCAAGCCTGAAGAAATCTTGGTGGCGCATGACGAACTCGACTTGCCTCCGGGCGTCGCCAAGCTCAAACAGGGCGGCGGCCATGGCGGTCACAACGGGTTGCGCGACATCATCGCGCAACTGGGTAATCAGAATACGTTCTACCGCCTGCGGCTTGGCATTGGCCACCCGGGCGTTGCCAGTATGGTTTCAAATTTCGTCCTGGGTCGTGCGCCACGCGCCGAACAGGAAAAACTCGATGCCAGCATCGACTTTGCCCTCGGCGTGCTGCCGGATATCCTCGCCGGGGAATGGAACCGCGCGATGAAAAACCTGCACAGCCAGAAGGCCTGACTCTAATCCGAGGGGAAACACCATGGGATTCAATTGCGGCATCGTCGGCCTGCCTAACGTCGGCAAGTCCACCCTGTTCAACGCCCTGACCAAATCCGGTATCGCGGCCGAGAACTTCCCCTTCTGCACCATCGAGCCGAACAGCGGCATCGTGCCGATGCCCGATCCTCGTCTGGAAGCCCTGGCGGCCATCGTCAATCCGAAGCGCATCCTGCCGACCACCATGGAATTCGTCGACATCGCAGGCCTGGTGGCCGGCGCGTCGAAAGGTGAAGGCCTGGGCAACAAGTTCCTGGCCAACATCCGCGAAACCGACGCCATCGCTCACGTGGTGCGCTGCTTCGAAGATGACAACGTGATCCACGTGTCGAACAGCGTCGACCCGAAGCGCGACATCGAAATCATCGACCTGGAACTGATCTTCGCCGACCTCGACAGCTGCGAGAAGCAACTGCAGAAAGTCGCGCGCAACGCCAAGGGCGGTGACAAGGACGCCGTGGTTCAGAAGGCTCTGCTGGAGCAACTGATCGCACACTTCACCGAAGCCAAGCCGGCGCGCAGCCTGATGAAGAACATGAGCGCTGACGAAAAGGCCGTGATCAAAGGCTTCCACCTGCTGACCACCAAGCCGGTCATGTACATCGCCAACGTCGCTGAAGACGGTTTCGAGAACAACCCGCACCTGGACGTGGTCAAGGCCATTGCCGAGGAAGAAGGCGCGATGGTGGTTCCGGTCTGCAACAAGATCGAAGCGGAAATCGCCGAGCTCGATGACGGCGAAGAGAAGGACATGTTCCTCGAGGCCCTGGGCCTGGAAGAGCCTGGCCTGAACCGCGTGATCCGCGCCGGCTACGAAATGCTGCACCTGCAGACCTACTTCACCGCCGGTGTCGAAGAAGTCCGCGCCTGGACCGTCAAAGTCGGTGCCACCGCACCTCAGGCTGCTGGCGTGATCCACACCGACTTCGAGAAAGGCTTCATCCGCGCCGAAGTGATCGCCTACAACGACTTCATCCAGTACAAGGGCGAAGCCGGTACCAAGGAAGCCGGTAAATGGCGTCTGGAAGGCAAGGATTACATCGTTAAAGACGGCGACGTGATGCACTTCCGCTTCAACGTCTAAGCAACACCGTTCAAGAAAAAGCCGCGTTTGATACGCGGCTTTTTTGTGCCTGAAATAATCTCCGCCACACCACCTGACAATTTGTGGGAGCGAGCTTGCTCGCGAAAGCGGAGTGTCAGCAAAGCATTCGTCGACTGACACGACGCCTTCGCGAGCAAGCTCGCTCCCACAGGGGATGTTTGTGGGATCAGGCCTTTTTGGTGCGTGGCAGGAAAATCGCCAGTACGCCAAATAGTGGCAGGAACGAACACAGGAAATACACGTACTCAATCCCGTGCACATCCGCCAGGTGCCCCAGCAACGCCGCACCAATCCCGCCAAACCCGAACATCAAACCAAAAAAGATCCCGGCGATCATCCCGACATTGCCCGGCACCAGTTCCTGCGC
The DNA here is from genome assembly GCF_054344005.1 of Pseudomonas sp. GNP014. Lineage (NCBI taxonomy): Bacteria > Pseudomonadati > Pseudomonadota > Gammaproteobacteria > Pseudomonadales > Pseudomonadaceae > Pseudomonas > Pseudomonas sp. GNP014. Next base: position 147,944 of record NZ_JBTGUS010000001.1, read on the forward strand.
GTACACAACGATCGCCGAGAACGCCGAGGCGAGGATGAAGCCGATGATCACGCTGAGAATGGTGGTCCAGAACAGATCGACGTGGGGCATGAGCAGCGTGAACGGTGCCACACCGAGGATCGAGAACCAGATCACCGCCTTCCGCCCGATCCTGTCGCCGATCGGCCCGCCGAAGAACGTACCCGCCGCCACCGCACCAAGAAACAGGAACAGGTGCAACTGCGAACTGGCCACCGACAGGTCGAACTTTTCGATCAGGTAAAACGTGAAGTAACTGGTCAGGCTGGCCATGTAGAAATACTTGGAGAACACCAACAGCCCCAGCACTACCAACGCACTGGTCACCCTGCCCTTCGACAGCCCATGAGTCGCCGCCTGGCCGGCCTTGAGTTTGAACAGGTTCAGGTGATGGGCATACCAGCGACTGATGCGGTACAGCACGAACAGCGCAAATACCGCGAACAGACCGAACCACGCGACGTTGCCCTGACCGAACGGAATGATGATCGCCGCCGCCAGCAACGGGCCGAAAGCGGAACCGGCATTACCGCCCACCTGGAAAGTCGATTGCGCCAGACCAAAGCGCCCACCCGAAGCCAGTCGCGCAATCCGCGAGGCCTCGGGGTGGAACGTCGAGGAACCGATTCCGATCAGCGCCGCCGCCAGCAGAATCAACGGGAAACTGCCGACCACCGACATCATCACGATGCCGATCAGCGTGCAGATCGAACCTGCCGGCAACAGCCACGGCTTGGGATGCCGATCGGTGTGATAACCGACCCACGGCTGCAACAGCGACGCGGTCAGTTGAAAGGTCAAGGTAATCAGGCCGACCTGAGTGAAGCTCAAACCGTAATTGGCCTTGAGCATCGGATAGATCGACGGCAACACCGACTGAATCAGGTCATTGATCAAATGCGCCAGCGCGACCGCGCCGATGATGCGCATCACTAACGGGCTGCTTTGGGGAGGAGCGGACGCTGAGGCAGCGGCGGTCTGAACGTTGCTGATAGCCATGGGAATTCCGGACAGCAGATGGGTGCGCGCAGGCAAGTGCGTCAATGTGCCATTTTTCGGTGCGTGAACGCCATCCCCTTAGCCAGCTAACTAACTGACTGATCGTCGACTGCAAGGTGATAGCGCAACGCCATGGTCTGAATCTTGCCTTGCTTCTCCCCTTGAACGCGGCGCCCTTACAAAGGGCACCGACAATGGGAAGTTTCGCTACAGAGCCGGCCCACAGAGCGGGCGAGAGTGAACTTTCGAGGCCTTTTAGCAGGGCACCCCATCAACGTCGCAAGACCGCGATGCACGCCGATGGTGCGTGGTGTCCAGAGGAGTCATGAGGCATGCAGGCTTTCCTTTCACCGGGGATCAAATTGCTGGGGCGGTTTGGCTTCGCAGGTAAATTCCAGTTGTTGTTTCTGCTGTTCATTCTGCCGTTGGCCGGCAGCCTGTTGATGATCGGCCAGGACTATCGCGACAAGCTCAATCTGATTTCCGGCGAACGCGCCGGTGTGCGCCAGTTGCTCGCGCTCGATGCGCTGGACAACCTGCTCGCCGCCCAACGTGACCGCGCCGCCCGCTGGCGCGCCACGGAAACCAATCGCCAACCGACGCCGGCCACCCTCGCCGCCATGGGCTCGTTCGATGCGGTACAACCGGCCGTCCTGCAAGCCACCACCGATTTGGGCACTGCACTGAAAAATGAAGGTGCCGAGGGCGAAACACTCACCCGCTATCAGGCGCTGCAAACCGCACTGAACGGGTTGGATTCGAAAAGCCTCAGCGGTGTCGGTTGGTGGCCGGACGGCTACGACCGATTCACCAACGCCCTCAGCGCGCTGCAAGCATTACGCGAACAGATTGTCATGGATAACCGCCTGACCCTCGCGCCGTGGCTGGAAACCTATCTGCTGACGCAGATCTCCACGCAGCACGCGCCGGATCTGATCGAGCGCGTCGGACGTCTGGCAGCGGTCGGCCAGGCCTCGGTAGTCTCCGGCCAGTTCACCCTGCAAAGCCGTTTGCAATTGCGCGACTTGCGCAGCCGTATCGGCGATGCCCGCGAGCAACTGGTCAAAACCGCCACGCTGCTCGAAGCGCGCCTGCCGAAAGATCAGCAACGCTGGGCCAGCCAATACCACGACAGCCTGAAACACCTCGACAGCGGCTTGAAGGTCCTTGATGACGGCGTGTTCGGCGGCAGCATCAACCTCAAGCCGGACGACTTCGAACGCAGCCTCGACGCCTTGCTGAGCGACCTCGCCGCCCTGCGCCAGCAATCACTGGTGGCGCTGGATCAACGGCTTGACGCCTACCACAGCTCGGCGATTCGCCAATTCATCATGGTCGCGGTGATCTTTGGCTGCCTGCTGCTCGCAGCGTTGTACCTGTTTATCTGCCTGCAAGCCTCGATCCGCCGCAGCGCCAGCGGCATCACCCTGCTCGCTGAAGCCCTGCGCGACGGCAACCTGAGCCTGCAAGTGCCCGTGGTCGGTCGTGATGAGCTGGCGGCGATCAGCACTGCGCTCAACGTGGCCGTGGTGCAGTTGCGCAGCAGCATGCTCGGTGTCGATCACGAGACCTCGCAACTGAGCAACGCGGTGCGCAGCCTCAACGAACACTCCAGCGGCGCCCTCAGCGAAGTCGAAGCGCAGCAATTGCAGATCAGCCAGATCGCCGCCGCTGCGACGCAATTGGCCGCCACCTCGCAAGGCGTGGCGCAAAGTTGCGAACAGGCCTCCGGCAGCGCTCAGCACACCCGGCGCATTGCCACCGACAGCAGCCGTGACAGCCAGCGCACCACGGCAAGCATTCAGCAACTCAATCAACGCTTGAACGACACTGCCGCAGCGCTGGGCCGGGTTAGCGAGCAAGGTCAGCAGATTCAACTGGTGGTCGACACCATTCGCGGTGTTGCCGAACAGACCAATCTGCTCGCGCTCAACGCCGCCATCGAAGCCGCGCGTGCCGGTGAACAGGGTCGCGGGTTTGCCGTGGTCGCCGACGAAGTGCGCAGTTTGTCGCAACGCACGCAGTCGTCCACCGCGCAGATCGCCGGTACCGTTGACAGCTTGCGTGCCACGGTCAATGAAGCGGTGAGTCTGATGGAAGCCGCGTGCGGGCAAGCGCAAACCGATGCCGAGTCGGTCACCGGTCTGGGTGAACGTTTGGGCGAAATTGCCAGCGCGGTGCAGAGCGTCACCGATACCCTGGCGCAGATCGCCACGGCGGTTGAGGAACAGGCGAGCACCGCCGACGAGGTCAGCGCCAATATCCAGCAGGTCGATCAAGCCGCTGTGCGATTGCTCGAAGGTGCGCGGGCGGTGAATCTGGCAGCAGACACCTTGAGTCAGGGCAGCGATGCCTTGAGCGCGAATACCGCAAGATTTCAGCTGCGTTGATGCCCCGCCCGGCCCGGATTTCGCGGGCCGGAGGATAAGCGGTTGAAAATAAGAAGAAATATTTTAAATTTACGCTTGACGCTTTTCCATTTCAGGGGAATAATGCGCGCCACTTGGCTACATAGCTCAGTTGGTTAGAGCATAGCATTCATAATGCTGGGGTCCGGGGTTCAAGTCCCTGTGTAGCCACCAAGTACTAAAAACGGCTTACCGAAAGGTAGGCCGTTTTTTTATGCCTCGAGAAAAGTCTCGGTAATCGGTTACTTCAAAATATCCTTCTGTTCGTTGCTCGTTTTGGTCGCTGCCTGTGCGATCAAGGCGTCGAGCATCTGCGCAATGACCTTCTGTTGGACCTTCGAAAGCTCATTGATGGACTGCAGCCGTCGATACCACGTCGAGGTCAAGCTGCGTCTGGGCGTCTCCGTGTACGAGGGAACCCCGAGCAGGTCTTCAACAGGCACGCGAAGCGCAAACGCCACCTTCACCAGTGTCGTGACCGGCATGCTGCGCGTGCCCTCCTCGTAGCCCTGAAAGGTTTGCCGGGAAAGACCTAAAGCCCTTGCAAACCGCGTCTGTGTTATCTCGTGCACTGTGCATAAGTGAGCAATGCGACTGCCCATCGCCACCAGAAAATCGCGATCCTCATTGGAAATACTCATGACAACGGCCAACTGAAAATAGAGTTGATTGGCAACGGACTCATCCTTTTCATCTGAAATCCATCCTGGAAAAACAACAGAAAATATCCTCAAGTAAAGGCGCGTAAGTTGTCGACCTGAAAAATCTGTAGGACACATTCAGACGCGCCCTCCATCCAAAGCGAAAGACTACAAGCGCGAAACACCGCTGGTTCATCTGAATCAATCACCAATCAACAAGCCGAGAGAGCGCTGTAGGAAACAGGTCCGATTCAGGTACGAATTGGATTTTTCGTAAAACCAAGCGCCTGAAACTTACCCCATCGGTTTGCCCGAATTCCCCATTGACCGACAAGCTTCCCTGGCTCGATTCAAAGCCATACAGGGAGTTGGCATGGCTCTATTCAAATCTCTCTTCGATGAAGATTGGCCTTGGGAACGTCCGAGATGGAACGGCTCGTGGGCCGCTTGGAATCCGCCTCCCCCTCCGGAGCCGGTGTACGTCGAAAAGGATGAATGGCCAACGCCCAAGCCCCGCGAAGATCAGGTATTCGCCAAGTCCTGCACTGTGGATAACTGGTGCCGAACGGACGCCGGTACGGCACCCGAACCCGCCAGCAACTTCGGCAAGGTCATGGTCGCCGGCGCCATGCTCTTGCCCTCTGCCAGCACCGCTGTCGCGACAGCGATAGGCGCCGATCTGGCCTTGGGGCGTTTGGCGGGCGGCGGGATTCTGCAACAGCGCCTCAACTGGGCAATTCGCGGCGCCGGTGGGCCGGCCAGCGTGTTCGTCCTCGGGATGCTGCCGACCCGCATGGGTGACGGCACGCTGCATACCGATGAACAACTGCGCCGCATGAGCCGCGCCGCCACTCGTGTGCGCTTCCAGTTTCGGCGTGATGCCGAAGGGGTCATGCAGGTTTACGGCATCCACTCCGGCGCTTCGGGCGATGACTCGGTGCGTACCGTAAAAGTCGAGTGGAACAGCGACAAGACTGCGATGGAGGCCAAGCTCAACGGCATCACGATTTTGTGGACGCCGCAACGCGGGCCACTCGGTTCAATGCCGCCGCTGGTCTATCCCGAACACAGTGAGCAACTGAACACGATCCTTGTTCATCCGATTCCCGAGAACACTGATACCCAGATAGAAGGCCTGCCCGGCGAGGACATTACTGCCGAGGATTGTATTCTGGTGTTCCCGGCGGACACTGGTTTGAAGTCACTGTATGTGGTGTTTTCGAGGCCGGCCAGACTGACGCCGGGTACAGTGACGGGGGTTGGCGAGGATGTTTCGGGGATATGGCTTGCTGGGGCCGGAACGGGGATCGGTGCGCCGATTCCGACACGGATTGCGGATAGGCTTAGGGGGCGGGAGTTTTCAAGCTTCGATGCCTTCAGAAGAGCATTTTGGACTGAGGTTCGTGATGATCCGGAACTGTTTAGCCAGTTCAATCAAGATGCTCAGGATCGTTTGATGTCAGGTAACGCACCCGCGGTTCGAGATAGAGAGGCTGTGGGCACGCGCGGGGTATTTGAGATACATCACGTCGAGCGGATAGCAGAGGGTGGCGCTGTTTATGACGTAGACAACCTGCGAGTCAACACACCTAAGAATCACATCAGTCAACACAAAAGACAGTGAACGCACATGAAAAAAATATCTGAATACACTGAAACCGAATTTATCCGCTTCATCGAAAAAATACGGGCAACAAACAAAAGAGGAACGGATTCGGAGCTTGGTGAACTGCTGGCACAATTCAGGCTGCTCACAGGCCACCCGGATGGAACCGACCTGATTTTTTATCCCGAACAAGGAGAAGACAATTCCGCCGAGGGGATTACGAAGGCGGTTAAGGAATGGCGCGCCGTTAAAGGACTGCCTGGTTTTAAGCAATAAGTGCTTTTTTATACGTCAAGATGATTACCGACTTTGTAGCGAGGAGATCTATCCCCTCACCACAGCGAGATGCCAAACCTAGTCAGGGCGCTCTGCCGATAGGGCTGCCAAACCCTTCACCCAGATCTGCCGCGTGCGCAAACCGACCATTGCGCGCCAATCCGGATCAGCTGGATAGAACTGCTCGAGCAGATTCAGTTTGATTTCACGTCCTACAGCATCCAGCGGATCACCATGCAAATGCAGCCAATGGTCATCGCGCAGATGCCGATGCACATCCGGCCCCGGATACGTCCCGCACTCGATCACGAATGGCATCAACTGCACGCCCGGCAGCGCATTGAGCAACGCCTGCGAGGTGTAGCCGGTAGCGGTCGCCGCGACGCCGGTTTCGCTCAAGGTGTCGGCGCCGGTGTGCAGGGTGTAAAGCCATGGACCGTAGATCGACTGGGCTTGCGCCAGCGCCGGGTACGGCGCCTGGGTGATGGTCAGCAACATCGGATGACCGTACTCACCGGCGCCGGTGTGCAGGTCGAAACACATCACGGTTTCAGCGCCAGCCAGATGCGTTTCGATGATTTGGTGCAACGTGCGATTCGACCAGCTCGGCGCGCGGCCGCCGTAGAACAGGCCATCGGGATGGCTGTGCTGACCGCCCTCGACAATCGACATCACCGCTGGCCAGCCGTGTTCTTTGATCTGCGCATCGAGCATGGCATCGGCGCGTTGGCGCTCGGGGCCATTCAAATCGGTGCAGGCGTAGATTTCATGCAGAGCGGCGTAAGCGCGGTTATCCGGCAACGGCCCGGTGAAATCCAGGTGATTGCGGTTGAGGTCGATGTTGTCTTCGTTGACTCGCCGCAGCCACGCGGTGCCCCACGGGTTGATCAAGTGCACCATGACCACCGCGACATCCTTGGGCAGCGACCCCGACACGAAGGCCTTCAACCATTCGATCTGACAATCCGAGCCGTAATAGCCCTCGACCCCGTGCGTGCCGCTGAGCGCTACCAGCCGACGTTTGGCCTGCGGATCGCCGAGCACGGCGACGTCGGTGCTCAGGGGTTCGCCGAATGGCCCGCAACGTGGATGTGCGTAGGAAGTGAGCGTGGCGCCGGCGGCATTGGCGGCGGCGATGAACTGCTCGCGTTGATCGCGGTAGCTGGACTCGGAGGGGAACTCGCTGTGCATATCGGTCTCTTGTTGATCTTGTAATTGTGGGAGCGAGCTTGCTCGCGAAAGCGGTTGTACATTCAACATTTCTGTCGACTGACACTGCGCATTCGCGAGCAAGCTCGCTCCCACAGGTGCTCAGTGCAGCTCAACGGATTGGCGGTTGACCCTAGCGAACATCCACCCCGAAAAGAAAGACAAAAATGCCCATCGGTTTGCGTCGCGACCGACCGGTCGATAAAGTCCGTCACACCTTTCACCCCACGGACGGAGAGCACCACGTGTTTCCAGCCCTGCCCCTGCGCCGCTTTCGCCTGCCGGCCCTGACGCTGCTCGTCAGCGCCCTGACCCTCACGGCGTGCAACGCCCCGCCCTCTTCGACCCTGCCGCTGGCCCCGGAAGCCGCTTCCGGTTACCGCACCGATCTGCAAACCCGTCACGCCAGCAAACACATGGCCGCTGCCGCCAATCCGCTGGCCGCCGAGGCCGGGCGCGAGATACTGCGCAAGGGCGGTTCGGCCATCGACGCGGCGATTGCCATGCAAGCGGTGCTGACGCTGGTCGAACCGCAGTCTTCCGGGATCGGCGGCGGCGCGATGATCGTGCTGTGGGACGGCAAGCAGGTACGCACCTACGACGGTCGCGAAACCGCACCGGCCGGCGCCACCGAGAAGCTGTTCCTGCAGGCCGACGGCAAACCGATGGCGTTCCCGCAGGCGCAGATCGGCGGGCGCTCGGTCGGGACACCGGGTGTGCTGCGTGCGCTGCAACTGGCGCACAAACAACATGGTCGCCTGCCTTGGGCCACGCTGTTCGAGCCGGCGATCAAACTCGCCGAGCAAGGTTTTGCGATTTCACCGCGCCTGCATTCGCTGCTGGCGTCCGACCCGATGATCCGCCATTCGCCGGACATGGCCGCGTATTTCCTCAACCGCGACGGCAGCGTCAAAGCCGTCGGCACGCGCCTGCAAAACCCGGCGCTGGCCGCCGTGCTCAAACGCATCGCCAACGAAGGCCCGGACGCGCTCTATAAAGGCCCGATCGCCGAAGAGATCGTCGCCAAGGTGCAAGGCCACGCCAACCCCGGCAGCCTGTCGCTGAATGATTTGCAAGGCTACCAGGCCAAAGAGCGCGCACCACTGTGCACCGACTACAAACGCTGGCAGGTGTGCGGCATGCCGCCACCGTCGTCGGGCGGGATCGCGGTGGCGCAGATTCTCGGTACGTTGCAGGCGCTGGAAACCCGCGATCCACGTCTTTCCCTGACACCGCTCAAACCGCTGAAAACCGACAAACCGGCCGGCATTGAACCGGATCCGCAAGCCGTGCACCTGATCGCCGAAGCCGAGCGTCTGGCCTACGCCGACCGTGCGCAATACGTTGCCGATACCGACTTCGTGCCGGTGCCGGTCAAAGGCCTGGTCGACCCGGGCTATCTCGCCAGCCGCGCCAGCCTGATCGGTGAACGCAGCATGGGCAGCGCCAAACCGGGCACCCCGCCGGGCGTGCAAGTGGCCTACGCCCCGGACCGCTCGCCGCTGCGCATCTCCACCTCACAAGTCGTCGCGGTAGATGACCTCGGTGGCGCGGTGTCGATGACCACCACCATCGAAGCCGCGTTCGGCTCGCACCTGATGGTTCAGGGTTTTCTGCTGAACAACCAGATGACCGACTTCTCGTTCATCCCCGAAGAGAACGGGCAGAAAGTCGCCAACCGCGTCGAGCCCTTAAAACGCCCGCGCTCGTCGATGGCGCCAACGCTGATCTTCGATCGCAACAGCGGTGAATTCGTCGCCACGGTCGGCTCGCCGGGCGGTTCGCAAATCATCGAATACGTGGCGAAAACCACCGTCGGCCTGCTCGACTGGAACCTCGACCCGCAAAGCGCCATCAGCCTGCCCAACTTCGGCAGCCGCAACGGCCCGACCGAACTGGAACAAGGCCAGTTCAGCCCGGTACTGATCCAGGCGCTGAAAGACAAAGGGCATGCGGTGAATGAAATCGACATGACCAGCGGCACCCAGGCCATCGTGCGGGTCAAGGATGCGCAGGGGAAAGCGTCGCTGGAAGGTGGCGCGGATCCGCGGCGGGAAGGCGAAGCGCTAGGGGATTGAGGCTAGGACGCAAAAAAAAGGCTTACCGCGAGGTAGGCCTTTTTTTGCAACTGATTAACTCGGGAGATCACTCGGCTCAGCGATTAGCCACCAGATGCGCCCCAAACAGCAAATAACAACCACCGGCCAAGCGATCCAGCCATTGCCGCGAACGTTCATACACACCGGCAATCCGCCGGCTGGCGAAGAACAGCGCCACGCAGCAATACCAGCTGAACGACAACGTCGCCATGGTCAGCACCGCCAGCGCCAGCAACAGTGGCGGGATGTGAGCCGGCATGGCGGTGGCGAAAATGGTTGCGACGAACAGTGCGGACTTGGGATTGGTCATGTTGCCCAGAAAGCCCCGCCCGTACGCGCCAAGCAATGTCTGCTCCGAGGCATCGAGCGTGCCCGGGACGATCGGCGCCTTGCGCTTGAACTGCTTGAGCCCGAGGTAGATCAGGTAGCAGCCACCGGCGATCTTGAAGCTCAGGTACAGCGTCGGCGCGGCACTGAACAGCGACTGAATGCCCAAGCCACCCGCCAGCCCCCACAACACGGTTCCGCTGGCCACGCCGAGCGCAGCGACAACGCCATGACGGCGGGAACGGCTGACCGCCAGTTGTGCGATGTTGAAGAAATTCGGGCCGGGCGTGACCACGGCCACCGTCCACAACAGGGCCAACGACAGCAATGGCGCCAGATAACTCGAAAGGGAAAGATCCATGGGGCATGCGCCTGATTGGCTTGACGATGCCCTCCACCTTGCAACATCCGGCAATATTTTGCCATCAGCCCGCTAACGTCTTACCCACCACCGCATCACCAATCTTCAGGAAATGCCCGCCCGCCACGTGGTGCAAGGTGCGCAAACCATCGTGCCCTTCAAAATGCCAGCGCCCCTCACTGAACACTCGCTCGTCGGCGTGGGCGGCGATGACTTCGGCGAGGAACAGGTCGTATTGCTCGTGGTTGCGCGGCTCCGGGAGCAAACGGCATTCGAGCCAGGCGACGCAGCCCTCAAGCAGCGGCGCTTCGACTTGTTCACCGGCAAAGGTCTGCAAGCCGTAAGCCTGAAACTTGTCTTGCCCTTGGGCTTGGCTGATTTCCAGGCCCGACGTATTGCCGACGGTTTGCACGATGTCGGCCTGATTGGCGCACGGGACGTTGAGCACAAAGGTGCCGGACGCTTCGAGCAACTGGCGGGTCCAGGTGGACTTATCGAGAACGACCGCGACTTTCGGCGGTTCGAAATCCAGCGGCATCGCCCAGGCGGCGGCCATGATGTTGCGCTTGCCATCATGGGCGGCGCTGACCAGCACGGTCGGCCCGTGGTTGAGCAAACGGTAGGCTTTGTTCAGGGGCACCGGGCGGCGGTGGGAATCGCTCATGGGGATCAGCTCCGGGGGAAAAGGAGCCGATTGTAGCGCCAGACCACAGAAAGAAGGCGGGCGAAAAACCTGTGGGAGCGAGCTTGCTCGCGAAGGCGAAAGGTCAGTCACATCAATGTTGAATGACACACCGCTTTCGCGAGCAAGCTCGCTCCCACAAGGGATCAGTGCAGGTCAGTGAGTCAGTTGATTGGCGAACTGGCCGACGGCATCCACCACTTTCTGCGCGCCGTCCTGAATCTCGACAATCACCGTCCCCGCCTCTGCCGCCAGCGCCAGGCCTTGTTCGGCCTGCAGCTTGCCATCGGTCATCAGGGCCACGGCGTTGCGCGCCATTTCCTGGTTCTGCCGCACCACACCGACGATCTCTTCAGTCGCCTGACTGGTGCGCGACGCCAGTTGCCGCACTTCGTCGGCCACCACCGCAAAGCCGCGACCCTGTTCACCGGCGCGGGCCGCTTCGATGGCGGCGTTGAGCGCCAGCAGGTTGGTTTGCTCGGCAATACCGCTGATGGTCTTGACGATGGTGCCGATCACCTGCGACTGCTCGTTCAACGCTTCGATGCCCTCACCGGCAGCTTGCATGTGTCGCGACAGATCACGCATCACGTTCACCGCTTCTGTGACCACGGTGGTGCCACGTTGCGCGGTGCTGTCGGTTTGCTGCGAGGTGCTGTAGGCAATGCTCGCCGCGTCGGCAACCGCTTGTTCGCGATTGACCTGATCGGTGATCACCGTGGCGAACTTCACCACTTTGTACAGTTTGTTGTTGGCATCGAGCACCGGGTTGTAGGACGCCTCCAGCCACACCGTACGACCATGGCTGTCGACCCGCTTGAAGCGCTCGGCGACGAACTCACCGTTGTTCAGACGACGCCAGAAGTTCTGGTACTCGGCGCTGTTGTACTCCTCAGGCAGACAGAACATCCGGTGATGCTTGCCCTTGATCTGCGCCAGGCTGTAACCCATGCCGCTGAGGAAGCGTTCGTTGGCGTTGAGCACGTTGCCGTTGAGGTCGAACTCGATCACCGCCGTGGAGCGCACCAGCGCACCGATCAGGTTTTCATGTTCGCGGGAAGCTTCGATGGTGCGGGTCAGGTCGCTGGAGAAGATCGAGAAATGCCTGATCCGCCCGTCCGAGGAACGCACCGGCTGCACAATCGAACGCAGCCACGCCTCCTCGCCATTACCGCGCATCAGGCGCACGGCCCCGGCGAAATGTTCACCACGGGTCAGCGCAGCCTTGAAACGATGATGGAACTCATCGGCCTTCACATGCGCCGGGACAATGTCCTCAATCGCACGGCCAATCAGGTCGTGGCTTTTGTAGAGCATCTCGTTGAGGAAGTTCTGGTTGACCGACTGCACGCGTCCGTCGGGCTCCAGAGTCAGCACCAGCATCTCGCTTTCCAGGCTGTCCTTGACTTGAAGGAGGCTGGACAGTTCTTCACGAAGAGCGGCCAGCTCTTGCTTCAGGCGTTTGTTGAACATGGGAAAGTACCGATGGCTGGGTAGAAAGCGGGATGCAGCCTAACCATCGGCCTTGGAAAAGTTTTCTGAAGAGCGATTGCGACCCGTCAGTCGAAAAAAGTCATGGCGTTTACAGTCAGGCAGTTCCCGCCACCTGACACGGGCCCGTGCGCGGCATCCGCGAACCGAAATAAGCCGCGCTGACAACGCCAACCACGCCCATCACCGCACAGAACATCACACAGATCCACGGACTCCACGGCATCAGCCCGATCAGCAATAGCGGGGTGATGCTCGCCCACGCGGCGTAGGCAATGTTGTAGGTGAAGGAAATGCCCGACACGCGAATACGCGCCGGGAACAGCCCCACCATCACCGAAGGCACCGCACCGACTACGCCGCAGGCAAGACCGGCCACGGCGTAAGCCAGACCGACCCAATTGCCGCCCATGATCAGGCAGCCGTAAAGCACGCCAATGCCCAGCGGCAGCAGCAGGCTATAGAGCATCACCGTGCGCCAGGCGCCCAGACGGTCGACCAGCAGCCCGGCGATTACACAGCCGATATTGAGGAACACGATGCCCAACGCGCTGAGGGCAAACGTATGGCTGGCGGTCATGCCGAAGGTTTTCTGCATCATGGTCGGCGTAATGACCACGAACACCACCACTGCCGAGGTCAACACGCAGGTCAGCAACATGGCCGGCAACATCGCCAGACGATGCTCGCGCAGCACGGTGCGCAACGGCAGTTCGACCCGCGCTTCGCGCTGCGCTTCCATGGCCATGAACACCGGGGTTTCGCTCAACCAGCGGCGCAGGTACACGCCAATCACGCCGAACACGCCACCGAGCAGGAACGGATAACGCCAGGCGTAATCGAGGATTTCCGCCGGGGTGAACACTTGGGCAAGGAAGGTCGCGGTCAACGCGCCAATCAAGTAACCGAACGTCAGCCCGGCCTGCAAAAAGCCCAAGGCATAACCGCGATGGCCGGCAGGCGCGTGTTCGGCGACGAACACCCAGGCACTCGGCACCTCTCCGCCCACCGCCGCGCCTTGCAGAATGCGCAGCGCCAGCAACAGCAACGGCGCGAAATAACCGATCTGCGCATAGGTCGGCATGATGCCAATCAGCAGACACGGCAGCGCCATCATCAGGATGCTCAGGCTGAAGACTTTCTTGCGCCCGAGTTTGTCGGCGAAATGCGCCATCAGAATCCCGCCCAGCGGCCGCGCCAGATAACCGGTGACGAAAATCCCGAAGCTTTGCAGCAACCGCAGCCACTCGGGCATTTCGGGCGGGAAGAACAACTGGCTGAGGGTCAGGGCGAAGAACACGAAAATGATGAAATCGTAGATCTCCAGCGCCCCGCCAAGGGCCGCAAGGCCGAGGGTCTTGTAGTCGGAACGGCTGAACGGTGCCGGTCGGGCTGTGGATTGGGCAGTCATGGCAAAGCACTCTGGCAGGCAAAAAACCAAGGCGCTCATGGTCTACGCAAAAGCACGGATGGACAACCCGTTAGACCATAGTCCCGGTTTTGCAAAACCTGCTCACAAAGCCTTGGCAGTTGAATTACTGTTACTGCCTGTCCTGCCAGGTGAACCACCATCGGCAAGTCATGCCGAGATCCTTGCAGGCTCACGCCTACAGGGGATATGTGTTTCGTCCGCAAGACCACAATAACCATAAAAATCCGAGGTACTTCCTGTGGCCGTTGATATCGAAGATAGCCGCTCTGCGCGCTTTGCCTTGCGCTGTTCAAGCTTTGCCGAACGCTGGTTTCCCGACTCCTGGGTATTCGCCGCACTGGCGGTGATCATCGTTGCGCTCGCCACCCTGGCCATGGGCGCCAAACCCACCGATGCCGCGATGGCGTTCGGTGACGGGTTCTGGAGCCTGATTCCGTTCACCATGCAAATGGCCTTCGTGGTGATCGGCGGCTATGTGGTCGCCAGTTCCCCGCCCGCGGTGAAACTGATTGATCGTCTGGCGCGGATCCCGAAAAACGGGCGCTCCGCGGTGGCCTGGGTCGCGTTGATCTCGATGGTCGCGTCCCTGCTCAACTGGGGTCTGTCGCTGGTGTTCGGCGGCTTGCTGGTACGCGCCCTCGCCCGCCGTACCGATCTGAAAATGGATTACCGTGCCGCTGGCGCCGCTGCCTATCTGGGCCTTGGCGCAGTGTGGGCCTTGGGTCTGTCATCGTCGGCCGCACAGTTACAGGCCAACCCGGCCAGCCTGCCGCCGTCGATCCTGTCGATCACCGGGGTAATCCCGTTCACCGAAACCATTTTCCTCTGGCAGTCCGGCGTGATGCTGCTGGCCCTGATCGTGGTCTCGATCATCATCGCCTACGCCACCGCACCCGGCCCCCATTCGGCACGAGACGCCAAGGCCTGCGGCATCGACCCGGCCTTCAACCTGCCACCGCTGCAACCGCGCACGCGCCCTGGCGAATGGCTGGAGCACAGTCCGCTGCTGATCATCGTGCTGGTGCTGCTGGCGGCGGGGTGGCTGTTCCACGAATTCTCGACCAAACCGGCGATTACCGCAATTTCCGGCCTCAACACCTACAACTTCCTGTTCATCATGCTCGGTGCGTTGCTGCACTGGCGTCCGCGCAGTTTCCTCGACGCCGTGGCCCGCGCCGTGCCGACCACCACCGGCGTGCTGATCCAGTTCCCGCTGTACGGCTCGATTGCCGCATTGATGACCACGGTCAAAGGCACCGACGCGCAAACCCTGGCGCATCACATTTCGACATTCTTCGTCAGCATCGCCTCCCACGACACCTATGCGCTGTTGATGGGGGTGTACTCGGCGATTCTCGGGTTCTTCATTCCGTCCGGCGGCGGCAAATGGATCATCGAAGCGCCGTACGTGATGCAGGTCGCCAATGATCTGCAATACCACCTCGGCTGGGCGGTGCAGATCTACAACGCTGCCGAAGCGCTGCCGAACCTGATCAACCCCTTCTACATGCTGCCGTTACTGGGCGTACTCGGGCTGAAGGCCCGGGATCTGATCGGCTTCTCGTTTGTGCAATTGCTGGTGCACACGCCGCTGGTATTGCTGTTGCTGTGGGCGCTGGGAACGACATTGGCGTATACGCCGCCGGTGATGCCGTAAGTCAGAAGCAACACATACCCGATGGGAGCCAGGCAGTTGGCTCCCACATTTGTTCCGTGGCGGCATCAAGTCGTCACCCAACCGTCACATTCAATTGTTAGCGTCCGCCCGAAACATACTGAAACAATTAAGTAAAAACGGGCTGACAGATGAAAGACGAAACAGACGCCACTGACGCACCTGAATCCGACCAACCCTCCGACACCAGCCGCCGCCGCTTCCTCGGCGGGGTCGCGGTGCTCGGGGTGGGCGCGACGCTCGCCGGATGCGGCAACGCCAGCGATCAGCCCGGCAAACCGGCGGAGCACCCGCTGACCCCGGCCGAGCTGGACAAGGCCCTGCGCGACCAGGTGAAAACCGTGGTGGTGATCTACGCCGAGAACCGTAGCTTCAATAACCTGTTCGGCGACTTCCCCGGTGTTGAAAAGCCGCTGTCGGCGCTCAAACCTGCCGACTATCAACAACGTGATCGCGATGGCTCGCTGCTGCAAACCTTGCCGCCCGTCTGGGGCGGCGTGCTGCAGATCGGCCCGCAAACCCTCGATGGCGTGACCTACCCCAGCGCTACCCAGTTCCAGGAAAACCTGCCCAACGCCCCGTTTGCCCTCAAAGGCCCGAATGGCGAAGACCTGCCATTCGGTCTGGTCACCCGCGACCTGTGGCACGTGTTCTATCAGAACCAGATGCAGATCAACGGTGGCAAGAACGACGGTTTCGTCGCCTGGGCCGATTCCGGTGGCCTGACCATGGGCCACTATGCACAGAGCCGTTACTCGCTGCGCTTGTGGGATGTCGCGCAGGAGTTCGTGCTGTGCGACAACTTCTTCCAGGGTGCCTTCGGTGGCTCGTTCCTCAATCACCAGTACCTGATCAGCGCCACCGCGCCGTTCTATCCGGACGCGGCCAATTCGGTGGCCAAGTCGCAGATTGCCACGCTGCAAAGCGCCGATCCCGCCGACCCGCGCCTCAAGCCGCTGGAGCAATCGCCGGCGAGCGCCATGAGCGGGCCGCCACAATTCGGCCCGAGCGCGCTGACCCCGGATGGCTTCGGCGTCAACACCCTTGCTCCGCCCTACTGGCCGACGTGGATTCGCGACCCGGAGCGCCCGGCGTATTCCAAACCGGATCTGCCCAACGTGCTGGTGCCACAGACCCACGAGCACATTGGCGACAAGCTGTCGAAGAAAAACGTCGACTGGGCGTGGTATGCCGGGGCTTGGCAGGCGACGCTGGAGCAGTACAAGGATTCCGGCGGCATTCCGAAAATCCCGAACTTCCAGTATCACCACCAGCCGTTCAACTACTTCAAGCAACAAGGTCCGGAAAACCCGCAGGAGCGCAACAAGCGCCTGCGCGATGCCGGTCTGGGGGAGGAGTCGAGTACCAACAAGTTCTTCGCCGATGCCGAGGCCGGCAAGCTGCCGGCGGTCACGTTCTATAAGCCTCAAGGCAACCTGAACATGCACGCCGGTTACGCCGACGTGGCGTCCGGGGATCGGCACATCGTCCGCGCCCTGAAGGTGCTGCGCGAAAGCCCGCAGTGGAAAAACATGGTGGTGATCGTCACCGTCGATGAAAACGGCGGCTGGTGGGATCACGTCGCGCCGCCCAAGGGCGATCGTTGGGGGCCGGGGTCGCGGGTGCCGGCGCTGGTGGTGTCGCCGTTCGCCCGCAAGGGCACGGTGGATCATACGGTCTACGACACGGCGTCGATCCTGCGCCTGATTACCCGGGTGTTCCAGCTCGAAACCCTCGACGGTCTCAAGCAGCGTGACGAGGCAATGATCGCCCGTGGCCAGCAACCCATGGGCGACTTGACCAACGCCCTGCACTTTCCGGCCTGAAACCCGGTCCTGCGGGCTGACGCAAAAATCCGTGAATGACGGCTTCTCTGTGCAACACGGCTGATCCAATATGAAGCGCCCCCGACTCGCGGGGGAACCCACGCTGAAAAGGATCTGAGCATGTTCAAACTCGCAGGACTTACCCCCGCCGCACTGGCTCTGGCTGCGCTCACACTGAGCGCGGCCGCCCACGCCGATGTCGATCTGAAGCTGGGCAGCACCGAACGCGTCACCCGCCTCTTTGCCTTTCCCAACAACTGCAACGTGATCTGCTTCCGCAACTGGACGCTGGAACAGACCGTCGCGCATTACCTGAGCCAAAGCGTGCAACGCGATGGCTACACCAATGCCAAGGTGCTGGTGAAGAACGATAACGGGCAGATTTACGCCGAGATCAGTGGCGTGCCCAAAGGCTACGACAAGCCGCTGTCAGCGCTGCTCGATGCCGGCGACCTGGCGTATACCGGCGCCAGCAAGCTCAATGCCGATGGCAAATGGGCGTATAGCTGGTATCTGTTCCTGCCGCTGGGCATGGCCCTGGAAAACCGCAAAAGCGTCGAACTGCTGCACTTCCCGCCGGATTACTCGCTGACCCAGGCCCAGGATTATCTGCGCTCGAACACCACCGATCGCTGGGCCACGCTGCTGACCGTCAACGGCATCCCGGCTGAGCAGACGCCGGCCTATCAGACCATCATCGACATCGCCCCGATCGCCGCGCCATCGAACGCGGGCAGTGATCTGGAAGGTGTGTACGACTACTTCAAGGATTACCAGACCACCCTGGTCAAGCAGTTCAGCCAGACCGGCAACGGCACGACGCTGCCGATGGTCGCGTTCGGCGCGCCGGTGCGTAACTGGATCAAGCAGCAATATGGGCCGACGGTGAATGTGCTGGGCCTGGCGACCATCAGCCCGAGCGCTGGCGTGAAAGTCCCGGTGCTGGGGTCGAACCACCCGAGTTACATCTGGTACGCCGCCGACCCGAAAAGCTACACCGGCGACGATGCACAAGCCAAGGCTGACGCCGCAGGCCTGAAAGTCATGGGCCAGGATTTGAGCGCGGCCTGCTGGCAGGCTGGCATGGGCAGCAAACCGGGCACGGATCCTTCGACGCTGCTCAACAGCTGCACGCAAACCTGGCAAGTCACGCAGAAAGTCAAAACCTGCGAACTGTTTTACACCTCGATTCGCAACTTGAGTCAGCAAGACGCTGCCGCCAAGTGCGCCTCCACGCCAATCAAAGCTCAATTGCAGCAACTGAAGGCGCCGTTGCCCGACGCCGTGGTACCTGCACCGCACCTGTAATCGGTAGAGGCTTGATTCCCGTGTCAGCCTTGGCTGACGCGGGAAAGCGTCTATATCGCCTGTCAGATCTGACAGTAGACCGGTTATACCTGTTACGCGAAGATTGGATCCAAATTGAAACGCTGCAGCACTGACAGGACGTCAACCCAAGGAAGTCGCAAGCACCTTGCGACAAGGATCGTTATGAACACCCGCACCCTGGCGCATATCGCGCCACGCGATACCGAAGGCATTTATCCGTTTGCCGGCCTGCCCGTGCGCCTCGGATTTCCCTCTCGCGCCGACTTCGAAATCATTCACGACGAGTACGGCGCACCCTTGGCGGTGGCGGTGCGCCGCGAATTTCTGCACACCCGGCGGATGTGTAGGGTTTCGGGACAGCTGTTGCCCTATCGCTGCCGGCAGACCCGACAGTTGCTGAACGGTATCCACCTCTACGATCCACGCTTCTGCGGATTGCTCGAACACGCCTGCGATCCCAACGTGTTTCTCGACATGAGCGAGTTATGGCTATGGGCGCTGAAAGATATCCACAGCGGCGAGCGGCTGACCATGGACTACGCCGCCACCGAAGACAAACTGCTGCGCCAGTTTGCCTGCGGTTGCGGTTCGCCACGTTGCCGTGGCTGGATCACCGGACACAACGAGCCACCGAGCCTGGAGGGCCAGCACTTTTTGCAGTGCTGGCGGCGCCAGTGCTCGCGCTGACCAGCGCTTACAACGCGCCGACCGGACGCAGGCGATACTGCGGCGGCAATTGCTCGAAACCGCTGATGGTGGTGTTCAGGCTCTTCCAGCGACCGTCCTTGATGCCGTAGATGCAACCGTGGATCGACAGGCTTTGCCCGCGATGCCAGGCGTTCTGGATGATGCTGGTGTGGGCAACGTTGGCGACTTGCTGGATGACGTTAAGCTCGCACAGGCGATCAACCTGCTCTTCTTCGGTCGGCAGTTTGGCCAGCTCTTCGCGTTTTTCGTAGTACAGATCGCGGATCGAACGCAGCCAGCCGTCGATCAGGCCGAACTGCCGGTCCTGCATCGAGGCGCGCACGCCGCCGCAACCGTAGTGGCCGGTGACGAGGATGTGTTTGACTTTAAGTACGTCGACCGCGTACTGGATCACCGACAGGCAGTTGAGGTCGGTGTGCAGCACGACGTTGGCGACGTTACGGTGCACGAACAGATCGCCCGGCAGCATGCCGACGATTTCGTTGGCCGGCACTCGCGCATCGGAACAGCCGATCCACAGGTATTCCGGCGTTTGCTGACGCGCCAGCTTGGCGAAGAAATCCGGGTCTTCCTTGGTGATCGCGTCAGCCCAACGCTCGTTGTTATCAATCAGGTCTTGTAAGTCGTGCATGCTGTAAGGCCTCAAGAAAGATGCGCAGGTATGACAGACGCCCACCCGTCGGGGTCACGAGAAGATCGCAAGTGTTTTCGTTGGAATTCTCGTGGATGCGGTGAGTCCACCTAGTAAGGCCCACAGTATGAGGATTTGCCATGACTGATTCACGACGCCCTTACGATGCGGTGCAACCGGAGCCCATCGATGATAACGAAGACCGCATGGGCTCGGTGCACGAGCTGGATTTCGATGAGGACGAACCCAGTGCGAAGATCGGTGACGAGATTCCTGAGCGTGAACGCGAGCACCTGATGCCCGACGAGCGGGTGCGTGAAGCCGGGCTCACCGGCGCATCGACCGCTGACCATGAACCA
Organism: Pseudomonas sp. GNP014; assembly: GCF_054344005.1. Taxonomy (NCBI): domain Bacteria; kingdom Pseudomonadati; phylum Pseudomonadota; class Gammaproteobacteria; order Pseudomonadales; family Pseudomonadaceae; genus Pseudomonas; species Pseudomonas sp. GNP014. The sequence goes on from NZ_JBTGUS010000001.1 coordinate 168,021, forward strand.
ACCGACGATGATATGAGCCCGGAAAAGCTGATTCGTGAAGACGGCGCGCGAGATGCCGAAGAGGCTGGCGACGGCAGCCCGGCGGATTGGGATTTGAGCCTGGTCGATGAAGATGACATCGGCGGTGGTAATGGGCTGGATGAGGCGGAACTGGCGCGGCGCGATCCATTGGATGGCAATCGCTGATTTTGCTTGCCCGTCACACCGCTAAGCCCGCAGGCCGGTTCCCACAGGTTTTTGGGTTGGTCACACTGTGTGTGCACGAACCCGTTCCAGTGTGGGAGCCAGCCTGCTGGTGATGCTTTTAAGCTGAATCAGTCAACCAGGGTGCAGGCCATGACCACCGCGTCTTCACGCCCACCCACCGCCGGATAATAGTCGCGCCGCCGGCCAATCTCGTTGAAGCCATACCGCTCATACAGTTTGAAAGCTGCGGTGTTGCTGTCGCGCACTTCCAGGAAGCACTCGCGTGCCTCTGCGGCATATGCCCGCGACATCAGATGCTCGAGCAGCGTCAGCCCCAGCCCACGCCCCTGATTCTCCGGTTTGACCGTGATGTTAAGCAGATGCGCCTCATCCAGAATGATCTGCACTACACCATGACCGACCTGCTGCTGGCCTTCGAACATCAGCCAGATCTGGTACTTGCCCAGCCCGTCGAGAAAAATCCCCCGCGTCCACGGGTGGCTGTAGGCAGCGAACTCAATCTTCAGTACGGCGTCCAGATCCGCTTCGGTCATCGGGCGGAACGTTACAGCGTCACTCATTCGATTCTTTCCAGCGCGCCATCAGCCGACGCATCGCTTGCCACACAGCGGCCTTGCGCTGTGGCTCTTCCATTAACAATTCCAGACCGGGAATCGCCCAGGCCGAGCCCAGGCCTTCGATCTGCAATTCACGATTGAACGCTTCAGCATCCGCTTCACCGGCAAACCTTACCGCCGGCAAGCCGATCAGCCACAGGCAGGCGCACGGCGCCGCTTCCATTTGCACCGACAGAAAGCCTTGAACGAAGTCGCGCGCTGCTTCCGGGCCCTGATCCAGCGTGCCCCGGTTCAACCACGGCCAACGCACCGGCTCGCCAACGATCTGCGGCGCGTCCGGCAGACCGGCGGCGCGCAGCATGTCTTTAAGCAGCAGATAGGCCGGATCGCGGCTTTGGAAGGCTTCGCCTGTGGGTAACTCCACCAGCAGCAGGCAGCGCCCGGCGCGCAGTAATTGCAGGGCGAAGCGCGGTGGGGGCACGGGTGCCGGTTTGGCGACCACCGGCGTGTCGTCGACCTCTTCCACCGGTTTGGCGCCATTGCGCGTACTGGCGAGCGAGGGGCGCGGCACTTCGATTTTCGGCCGTTCGACCGGACGGGCAGCCGGTTGCACCGCTGCTTCGGCCTGCACAACCGGCATCACCACGACCTCCGGCTCAGGCTCGGGCATGTCCAGCAGCTCGGGCCGCGACGGGGCGGCGAAAGGCAATTCGGTGCGCGGCAGCCAGTTGACCACCTGCATGGCGTTCAAATAGGCGCGGCGGCGGGACTCGATAAGCAAAGGTCGGCCACTTGTGGATAACTGAAAGTGCGCTGATTCTACCGCCCTTCGCTCAAGATCGCTTGCTGTTGATCGATAGCCTTGAGCAAAGCTCTCCACCCTGAAAATTCGACAGCCCGTCCCGAGAGTGAATCGCATCGTCGCTGATGCAGTACAATCGCGGCTTTTAATCGCCAACCAGCCGGCCATTCCGATGATCGAACCCAAGCGCGTCTTGCGCGCCCTCGCTGAACACTGGGCACTTCTGGAGCCACTGTGCGAGCACTTCGACCAGGGCACCCTGAGCCTCAACGAACTGCGCACGCAACTGGCCGCCCAACAACTGGACAGCACGCCGCAGGACATCACCAGCCTGCTCGACGTGTGGATTCGCCTTGACATTCTGGTGCCCGTGGCGAAAAGCCCGAACCGTTTCGAGCTCAACGCGCAGATCCACGACTTCCTCGCCTACCTGCGCCGTGAACACCGGCTGGGCCTGTGCCTGGAGATCGAAGCCTACCTGCGTCACCTCGAACGTCTGGCCGGCTACATTCAGGATGCGTTCGACGTCCGCGACGGCAACGACCTCGCCCGCCAGCTGCGCCTGCTCGACATGCGCGTGCGTGACGTGCTGAAAAAGCTCGATAACGACGAGCAGGCGCTGGTGGCCGTGGCCGAACGCGCCAAGACCAGCGACCGGCAGATCCCGCTGCGTCAGCGTTACGCCGAAGTCCTGGCGACCTGGGACGAATACGTCGAGCCGATGATTGATCTGGTGAACGCCGACGGCGCTTTCGAGCAAGGTGTGCGCAAAGTCGAAACCGTGCTGCTGAAGATGCTCAGCGAACAGCAGCGCCTCGGCCATCTGGTCGATGACGACATGCTGCTGCGCACCCACGCGCGCATCCTCGAAATGCAGACCAGCGCCCAGCTGACCCTGCGCCACGCCCGTGAACTGCTGCTGCCGCTGCGTGAAGAAGCGCGCCGGCACAACGCCGTGACCCGTGGCGCGGCCCTGGCGCTGGCGGCGATCCGCCGTAAAGGCATCGACGCCGTGCCGCAAGCGGCGATGCCGCTGTTCACCCGCCCGCAAAGCACCTTCCTCGGCAGTGCCAGTCAGGTCGAAGCCTACGTCTACGCCCTGGCGCGTTTCGAGCCGAAACCGGCGCGCTTCCCCAAGGCACACAAGACGCAGAAAGCCGGCGATGCCCCACGTGCACCGCGCACCGTGCGCGAGATGGTCGAGCGTTGCGAAGAGTCCCTGCCGATGCCGGATCTGATGACCTGGCTGCTGGAGCAGGAACCGGACGGTGCCACCGACGAATTGCTCTACTGGTTCTCGCGCCTGTCGCGGGAAAAACGCTTCAAGCGCGAGCGTCTGGAACGCCGCGAATATCACACTCACGAGCACCAGGTCAGCCTGCGCTCCTTCGCCCTGCTCTCGGCCAGCGACACCGCCGCCGAGAATTCCGCGAGCACATCCAATGCATCTTGATCTTTCCGAACTGTCGCAACTCGCGCCGATCTTCCGCGAGCTGTTCAAGGGTTACCACGTCAGCCGCCGCGACCCGGAGCTGTACGCGCAACTGTCGAACTTCCAGGACCAGTACCGCACGCTGTTCAAGGCGCTGGGCTTTGAACTGGTCTGCGACACCCGTGGTTTCTATTACTTTGTGCCGGACATGGCGGCAGCGGCGGTGAACAAGACGGCTCAGCGTCTGGCGCTGTTCACCTTCATCCTCGTCGAGCACCTGGCCGATCAGGGCCGCGACCCGATCGCCGTGCTCGACGGCGGCAGCCTCGGGCGTGAAGAACTGCCGTCGCTGCTGGATAAATACCGCGACCTGTTCATTCAGGCCGAAGTGCAGACCGTCGAAGAACTCGAAGAAAAAATCATGCGCCGCATGACCCAGCTCGGTTTCGCCGGCGAAGAAAACGGCGTGTACCGTTTCCTGCCGCCGATGCACCGTTTCCTCGATGTGTGCCTGTCGGTGCAACAAGACCGCGATCTGGCGGCCAGCGTGCACAGCGTTCTGCCGCTGCCGGCACCGGTGCTGATCGACGAAGCCGCCGAAGCTAAATTCCTCGAGACTGACGATCCACTGGATCTGTCCGAATTTGACGAAGAAAGCGAAGAAGACGCACTGGCTAGAGCCATTGCCGAAGAACAGGAGTCCGACGCATGAGCCAGGAACGCTACGGCATCCGCCGCTTTGCCCTTTTGAACACCGCCGGTTACAGCCTCGGCCTGTTCCCGCTGGAAGAGCCGCTGTCGGTCTACGGTGCGAACAACCTCGGTAAATCGGCGTCGATCAACGCCCTGCAATTCCCGATTCTGGCGCGCATGTCGGACATGAGTTTCGGCAAGTACAGCCTGGAACAATCGCGGCGTTTCTACTTCGCCTCCGACACCAGCTACATCCTCGTCGAAGTGAACCTGCCCCACGGCCCACACGTGATCGGCGTGGTCGGTCGCGGTCCGGGCGGTGGCTTCGGTCACCAGTTCTTTGCCTACGCCGGCAAGCTCGACCTGGCGCATTACCAGAAGAACGACACCTGCCTGCGCCAGAAAGAACTGTTCAGCAACCTTGAGAAAGAAGGCCTGAAAGCCTACGAACTCAAGCCTGATGAACTGCGTCGCTTGCTGGTTGGCGGGCATACTTCGATCCCGCTGGACCTGACCCTGATCCCGCTGCGCTCCACCAGCGAGCAGAGCCTGAAGACCTTCCGAGCGCTGTTCATCAACCTGCTGCACATGCGCGAAATCACTGCGGCCAAGTTGAAGCAGCTGTTCCTCGATGCCTTCGAGCACAGCCTGCGTTCCGGCAGCGTCGACTACATCGCCGCGTGTGAAGAAGCCTTCCGCGATGTGCGCCGCATGGAGCAGGACTACAACTCGCTGGTCGCCGCCGGCCCGTTGGTCGAAGCCTTGGCCAACGGCGTGAAACAGCGTGACGTGCTGCGCGGCAAACTGCATCGCCTGTCGCCACTGCTCGACTCGTTGCTCGGCACTTGGTCGGACTACGCCAATGCGCGCAAGGAAGAGCTGACGATTCAGGCCGAACACTACCGTCGCGAGCAGGACGATCTGCAAAACGACCAACGTGGCGGCACGCAGGAGCTGATGCGCCTGGAACGGGAAATCTCCGGCATCCAGCGCTGGCTCGGCGAGTTGTCGGTGCTGAAGAACCGCTTCGCGCTGGTCGATGACGTCAAAGTCCTGGAGCAACAATTGCTCGCGGCCAAGGACGCTCACGACGAACTGGCCGGTGCGCTGGCGCAGTCCCGTCAGTTCAGCGCCGAGGATCTGGAAGAGCGTCTGCGCGATCTGGAAAAACGCCTGAAGTCGGTGAAGCAGCAACTCGATCACGCCGACAACAACAGCTACGCCCGCCTGCGCGAAGAGTTCTCGCAGCAGGACGTCGAGCGCTTGATGCGCCTGTTCAACAGCGCGCTGTTCAGCCTGCCGCTGGGCGAACACGGCATCACCCTCGACGAGGATGGCGAGTGGGTGAAATCGGTTGAGCTGATTCTTGATGGTTTCAAGGGCGAGCGTTTCGAAGTACCGGGCCTGTCGATCGACATCTCGCACATCGAGCCGCCGGCCCTGCAAGCACTGGCCGACCGTGCCGCGCTGCGCGACCAGAAAGAGCGTCTGGAAAAAGAGCTCAAGCAACTCAAGACTCAACAAGCTGTAGCCTCCGACCGCGCCGCGAGCAAGACCCAGACCGAAGCGCTGTACCAGCAAGTGCTCGACGCGCAGAAAGCCCTGGAAGACTTCCGTCGCACCCAGACCCTGAGCGCCGAAGAAGGCGACAAACTCGAGCAACTGGCGCAGATGGAAGCCGCGCAGGACGAACTCAAGCGCTCCAGCGATGCGTTCACCGAGCGCGTCCAGCAACTGTCGGCCAAGCTGCAACTGGTCGGCCGCCAGATCGCCGACATGGAAGCCAAGCAGCGCACCCTCGACGACGCGCTGCGCCGTCGTCAGTTGCTGCCGGCAGATCTGCCGTTCGGCACGCCGTTCATGGACCCGGTCGACGACTCGATGGACAACCTGCTGCCGCTGCTCAACGATTATCAGGACAGTTGGCAGGGCCTGCTCCGCGCCGACGGTCAGATCGAAGCGCTGTACGCGCAGGTACGCCTGAAAGGCGTGGCCAAGTTCGACAGCGAAGACGACATGGAGCGCCGTCTGTCGCTGCTGATCAACGCTTACGCGCACCGTACCGATGAAGCGCTGACGCTGGGCAAGGCCCGTCGTGCCGCGGTCACCGACATCGCCAGGACCCTGCGCAACATTCGCAGCGACTACGACAGCCTCGAACATCAACTGGCGCTGTTCAACCGCGAGATCAACAAGCGTCAGGTGTCCAACCTGCAGAGCTTCCGCATCGTCCTTGCGCCGAACAAGGAAGCGCTCAAGCACATCGACCAGATCATCCACAGCGCCGGTCAGTACGAAGAAGGCGAAACCCTGTCGGTGTTCGATCTGAGCCAAAGTGCCGAGCAGGACAACAAGAACGAAGAGGCCAAGGAATATCTGGCGCGGCTGGTGGCGGCAAACCACAACCAGCTCGGCCTCAAGGACTTGTTCGAACTGGCGTTCGAGATCACCAAGGTCAACGGCCAACCGGTGATCCACACCGACATCGATGGCGCGGCGTCCAACGGTACGACCATGACCATCAAGGCGTTGACCAACATGTACTTGTTGCTGCACTTGATGGACCGTGACCTCGCCGGTCGCGTGCGTCTGCCGTACTACCTCGACGAGGCGGCGGACATCGACGAGAAGAACCAGGCTGCGCTGCTGGAAACCAGTCTGCAACTGGGCTTCGTGCCGATTCTGGCGAGTGTGAAACCACAGGTCTGCGCCAGTGTCGCCATCGACCTGGAAGGCGGCAGCGGCCCGGCGGGCATCTACATCGACGAGGCGGATTGGAAGTACATCCGTCGTCATGATGTGGTGAAGGCGCCGCTGAACGTTGAAGCAGACGAACCGGAGCTGGATGCGGTTTGATCGGCGTTAACTGACGGCAATAAAAAGGGCCGCGATCCCATCGGATCGCGGCCCTTTTTTATGGCCTGGGGTTTGTGCTGGTTTTCAGGGCCTCATCGCTGGCAAGCCAGCTCCCACAGGTTTTTTGTCATGTACAAATTGTGAGTACACCGCCGACCACTGTGGGAGCAGGCTTGCCAGCGATGGCGTCCTTCCTGACGCCTGGTGAGCTAGAGGTTACTTACCGAGCGAAATCTTTGGCGCCCACGTCAGCCACTCATCCTCGAACTTGTCGAACAGCGGGAACGTCTGCTCAGCCCGCGCCGGATTGCCCATGCGTTCACCGTCCGGCGTAGCGAAAGCAATCCCACCCTGAATCGCCGTCTCCAGCGATTCCGTTCGCACCGTCAGCCCGTTGAACAAGCCGATATCAAAACCGACACCACTGGTGTTCCAGAACCGGCTACCGCTACGTACCAACGGCGCGTATTTTGGCTCGATCAGAATATGCACCAACACTCGATCAGCGGTTTGCCCCAGTTCATAACCGGTGACTTTACCCACGGTAATTTCACGGTAAGTCACCGGCACCCCCGGTTTCAGCGAACCACGACGGGCCGCACTCAAGACCAGACTCAGACCCGCCTCTTGCTTGGTCACTTCCGGCGCATTGGCCAAGGCAACAAAGTTCTTCTGCGGGCCGAGGTTCTTCGCCGCCGGCTGCACTTCGATGTACTGCCCAGTGACCAGGGTTTCCAGATTCTGGGTCTTGATCAGACCCAACTCCGGTTTGACCACCCAGAACTGACTGCCCACCCGGGCGATCTTCTCCGGCACTTCAGTGATGCGCGCGGTGAGGATGACCGACTGCAGGTCGTCGGTCAGATCAACGCTTTCGATCTTGCCGACATCCAGCCCCTTGAAGCGAACCGGGGTGCCGCTGCGCAAACCATCGGCGCGATCAACCTTGATCGTCACCACCGCGCCTTTCTGATTGGCTTCGTCATGATTGGCGAACAGACGGAAGCGCGGAATGCGCTTCTGCAACGGCGCTTTGGCTTGCGGCGTTTCGAAAGCAATACCGCCGGCCATCAGGGTCTGCAGCGACTCACTCTTCACCTGAATCCCGCCTGTCAGACCACCGGTCAGGGTGATACCGCTGACATTCCAGAAGCGGGTCGATGCGTTGACCAGGTTTTCGTACTCCTTCTCGATGTGCACACCGATGACCAGTTGCTTGCGGGTCTTGGAGAACTGATAGCTCTGCACCGACCCGACCTTGACCTGTTTGTACAGAATCGGGCTGCCGACATCGATGGAACCGAGGACGTCGGTGAACAGCACCAGGTGCAGCCCCGGGGAACGCAGATCCAGCGGCGGCGCTTTGGGGCGTGCCTCGAATTCACGTTTCGGTGCTGCCCCTTTATCACCCGGACGCACGGCGATGTAGTTGCCTTTCACCAACGCTTCCAGGCCGGTGATACCGGCCAGGGAAATCGATGGTTTAACCACCCAGAATTGCGTGCCGTCGACCAGATAATCCTCAGCCAGAGGATCAAGCGTCAGCTCGGCGGTGGCGCTGTTCAGATCCGGATCAACTTTCAACGCTTTCAGGTTGCCGACCTGAATGCCCTTGTACATCACCGGCGTTCGACCGGCCTGCAGGCCTTCGAAGTCACTGAGTTTGACCTTGACCCGAATGCCGGCAGCGGCGGCGTCGAAGTCTTCGTAAAGACGGAACGGCAGACTCGGGTCAGTCGGCGGACTGTCCTTGCGATTCTCCGGTGTGGCGAAAGCGATACCACCGGCGACGATACTCGCCAGGGATTCGCTGCGCACTTTCACGCCGGACAGGTTGGCGTCGATGCTGATGCCGCTGGCGTTCCAGAACCGCGTGTGTTTGCGCACCAGTTTGGCGTAGGTTGGCTCGATGAAGACTTTGAGCTCAACGGTGCTCTGGTCTTCTGACAGCACGTAGCTTTTGATCTGACCGACCTTGATCTGCTTGTAGAACACCGGACTGCCGCGGTTCAGCGAACCGAGGCGATCGGCCTTGATGGTCAGGTGCAGGCCGGGCTTGGAGTCCGACAGCGGCGGCTCTTCGGCCAGGGCCTTGAACTTGCGGGCGGGCTCGCCTTCACCGGGACTGATCGCGACGTAATTCCCGGACACCAGGGTTTCCAGGCCGGTGATACCGGCCAGGGTCACACTCGGTTTCACCAGCCAGAAGCGCGTGCTGGTCTTGAGGTATTGCTCGACGTCCTTGTTCATCTCGACGGTGGCGATCACGCCCTTGGAGTTGCCTTCGTCATCGAGTTTGAGCGCCTTGACCTTACCGACCGACATGCCCTTGTACATGACCTCGGTCTTGTTGGCCTGAATGCCTTCGCCGCTTTCGAAGCGAACCTGGATTTCAACACCGGTTTCCGTATAGGCACGCCAGCCAAGCCAGCCTCCGATGATCAACGCGATCAAGGGCAACACCCAAATGGCGGACCAGTTCGAGGCCGGTCGGGTTTTCGCTACAGGCAAATCAGTCATGGTCGTCGTCCGACTCCGTGTTATCCCAAATCAGTCGGGGATCGAAAGTTACTGCGGCGAGCATCGTCAGTATCACCACACTGGCGAAGGCGATGGCGCCAAGGTTGGCTTCGACACTGGCAAGCCGGCCGAAGTTGACGACCGCCACCAGAATGGCGATCACAAAAATATCGAGCATCGACCAGCGACCGATGAACTCGATGAAGCGGTACATCCAGATACGTTGCCGTGCAGACAATGGCTGACGTCGTTGCACCGAAAACAGCAGCAAGGCAATGCCCACCAGCTTGAAGGTCGGCACCAGAATACTGGCGATGAATACCACGGCGGCAATCGGGATCATGCCGTGCTGCACCAACTGGATCACGCCGGACATGATCGTGCTCGGATCACCCTGCCCCAAAGAACTGACAGTCATGATGGGCAGCACGTTGGCCGGAATGTAGATAATCGCCGCTGTAATCAACAGCGCCCAGGTCCGGGCCAGGCTATTGGGACGGCGAGCGTGGACCAGCGCGCCGCAGCGAGTGCAGCTTTGCTCATCGGTGTCCGCTTCCTGCCTGTTCAATTCGTGGCATTCGGTACAAATCAGAATGCCCGCATCAATCGCCCGCATGAGCATCCTCTCCTGATAACGCCTGCCAGATCTGATGCGGTGACATCACCACTTCCAGCCAGACCTGAACCAACAACAATCCAATGAAACACACCAGGCCCAGACCAACGCTGATCGCGGCCATGTCCGCCAGTTTGACGATCGCCACCAGAACGCCCATGAGGTAAACCTCGAGCATTCCCCAGTCTTTGAGGTGGTGGTAAATGCGGTACAGCAACAAGCCGTAGCTGCGACCGGCATCGAAGCGAATCGTCAGCAACACGAACAACTGGCACAGCAACTTGAGCAACGGTATGGCCATGCTGCACAGGAAGACAACGATTGAAACGCCCTGCATGTCAGTGTTGAACAGACCGAGCACGCCACTCCAGACCGTATCCTGCGAAGATTGCCCGAGGATATTGAGTTGCATGATGGGCAAAAAGTTTGCCGGGATGTACAACAGCAATGCCGCGATCACCAAGGCAAGGCTGCGCTGCACCACGTTATGGCGATGGGCATACAGTTCGTAACCGCAGCGCGGGCAGATGGCTTTTTCGCCGTGAGCAAGTTGTGGCTTGCGCATCAGCAGGTCGCACTCGTGACAGGCCACCAGGTCTTCCAGCGGTAATTCTGACAGCCCGCGGGCGTCAACCGACTCTGACATACAGGCTCTGGCTCCGAAAAAGATGGGGCTATTCTAGTGTTCTGATTCGAAAATAACTGTGCAAATTTGTTCGCTGACTAAGCAATAATTTTTCTACGGGCAAAACAAAACCCCAACTGCTTTCGCAATTGGGGTTTCGGAATTTAATCTTGACGATGACCTACTCTCACATGGGGAAACCCCACACTACCATCGGCGATGCATCGTTTCACTTCTGAGTTCGGGATGGGATCAGGTGGTTCCAACGCTCTATGGTCGTCAAGAAATTCGGGTACTGACTCGCGACCATCTGGCCTCGCTTCAGCAAATCGGGTATGTGATACAGGTGTCTTGTGAGCAGCGCGAACTTTCGGTTCGTTTCGTCTTCACACACCGCAATCTGCTCTCTTCGACGCAAATTGCTTGGGTGTTATATGGTCAAGCCTCACGGGCAATTAGTATTGGTTAGCTCAACGCCTCACAGCGCTTACACACCCAACCTATCAACGTCGTAGTCTTCGACGGCCCTTCAGGGAACTCAAGGTTCCAGTGAGATCTCATCTTGAGGCAAGTTTCCCGCTTAGATGCTTTCAGCGGTTATCTTTCCCGAACATAGCTACCCGGCAATGCCACTGGCGTGACAACCGGAACACCAGAGGTTCGTCCACTCCGGTCCTCTCGTACTAGGAGCAGCCCCTCTCAAATCTCAAACGTCCACGGCAGATAGGGACCGAACTGTCTCACGACGTTCTAAACCCAGCTCGCGTACCACTTTAAATGGCGAACAGCCATACCCTTGGGACCGGCTTCAGCCCCAGGATGTGATGAGCCGACATCGAGGTGCCAAACACCGCCGTCGATATGAACTCTTGGGCGGTATCAGCCTGTTATCCCCGGAGTACCTTTTATCCGTTGAGCGATGGCCCTTCCATACAGAACCACCGGATCACTAAGACCTACTTTCGTACCTGCTCGACGTGTCTGTCTCGCAGTCAAGCGCGCTTTTGCCTTTATACTCTACGACCGATTTCCGACCGGTCTGAGCGCACCTTCGTACTCCTCCGTTACTCTTTAGGAGGAGACCGCCCCAGTCAAACTACCCACCATACACTGTCCTCGATCCGGATAACGGACCTGAGTTAGAACCTCAAAGTTGCCAGGGTGGTATTTCAAGGATGGCTCCACGCGAACTGGCGTCCACGCTTCAAAGCCTCCCACCTATCCTACACAAGCAAATTCAAAGTCCAGTGCAAAGCTATAGTAAAGGTTCACGGGGTCTTTCCGTCTAGCCGCGGATACACTGCATCTTCACAGCGATTTCAATTTCACTGAGTCTCGGGTGGAGACAGCGCCGCCATCGTTACGCCATTCGTGCAGGTCGGAACTTACCCGACAAGGAATTTCGCTACCTTAGGACCGTTATAGTTACGGCCGCCGTTTACCGGGGCTTCGATCAAGAGCTTCGCGTTAGCTAACCCCATCAATTAACCTTCCGGCACCGGGCAGGCGTCACACCCTATACGTCCACTTTCGTGTTTGCAGAGTGCTGTGTTTTTAATAAACAGTCGCAGCGGCCTGGTATCTTCGACCGGCATGAGCTTACGGAGCAAGTCCTTCACCCTCACCGGCGCACCTTCTCCCGAAGTTACGGTGCCATTTTGCCTAGTTCCTTCACCCGAGTTCTCTCAAGCGCCTTGGTATTCTCTACCCAACCACCTGTGTCGGTTTGGGGTACGGTTCCTGATTATCTGAAGCTTAGAAGCTTTTCTTGGAAGCATGGCATCAACCACTTCGTCACCTGAAAGGTAACTCGTCATCAGCTCTCGGCCTTAGAATCCCGGATTTACCTAAGATTCCAGCCTACCACCTTAAACTTGGACAACCAACGCCAAGCTGGCCTAGCCTTCTCCGTCCCTCCATCGCAATAACCAGAAGTACAGGAATATTAACCTGTTTTCCATCGACTACGCTTTTCAGCCTCGCCTTAGGGACCGACTAACCCTGCGTCGATTAACGTTGCGCAGGAAACCTTGGTCTTTCGGCGTGGGTGTTTTTCACACCCATTGTCGTTACTCATGTCAGCATTCGCACTTCTGATACCTCCAGCAAGCTTCTCAACTCACCTTCACAGGCTTACAGAACGCTCCTCTACCGCATCATCCGAAGATGATACCCGTAGCTTCGGTGTATGGTTTGAGCCCCGTTACATCTTCCGCGCAGGCCGACTCGACTAGTGAGCTATTACGCTTTCTTTAAAGGGTGGCTGCTTCTAAGCCAACCTCCTAGCTGTCTAAGCCTTCCCACATCGTTTCCCACTTAACCATAACTTTGGGACCTTAGCTGACGGTCTGGGTTGTTTCCCTTTTCACGACGGACGTTAGCACCCGCCGTGTGTCTCCCATGCTCGGCACTTGTAGGTATTCGGAGTTTGCATCGGTTTGGTAAGTCGGGATGACCCCCTAGCCGAAACAGTGCTCTACCCCCTACAGTGATACATGAGGCGCTACCTAAATAGCTTTCGAGGAGAACCAGCTATCTCCGAGCTTGATTAGCCTTTCACTCCGATCCACAGGTCATCCGCTAACTTTTCAACGGTAGTCGGTTCGGTCCTCCAGTCAGTGTTACCTAACCTTCAACCTGCCCATGGATAGATCGCCCGGTTTCGGGTCTATTCCCAGCGACTAGACGCCCTATTAAGACTCGCTTTCGCTACGCCTCCCCTATTCGGTTAAGCTCGCCACTGAAAATAAGTCGCTGACCCATTATACAAAAGGTACGCAGTCACAGAACAAAGTCTGCTCCCACTGCTTGTACGCATACGGTTTCAGGATCTATTTCACTCCCCTCTCCGGGGTTCTTTTCGCCTTTCCCTCACGGTACTAGTTCACTATCGGTCAGTCAGTAGTATTTAGCCTTGGAGGATGGTCCCCCCATATTCAGACAAAGTTTCTCGTGCTCCGTCCTACTCGATTTCATGACTAAGAGATTTTCGCGTACAGGGCTATCACCCACTATGGCCGCACTTTCCAGAGCGTTCCGCTAATCTCAAAGCCACTTAAGGGCTAGTCCCCGTTCGCTCGCCACTACTAAGGGAATCTCGGTTGATTTCTTTTCCTCAGGGTACTTAGATGTTTCAGTTCCCCTGGTTCGCCTCTTGCACCTATGTATTCAGTACAAGATAACCATCTTATGATGGCTGGGTTCCCCCATTCAGACATCTCCGGATCAAAGTCTGTTTGCCGACTCCCCGAAGCTTTTCGCAGGCTACCACGTCTTTCATCGCCTCTGACTGCCAAGGCATCCACCGTATGCGCTTCTTCACTTGACCATATAACCCCAAGCAATCTGGTTATACTATGAAGACGACATTCGCCGAAAATTCGCAAAACTCTTAAGAGTCACTCACAAATTTTACCTTAGCCTGATCCGTTACCAGTGAAAGTAACGCTCAGTCTATCTTTCTATCACATACCCAAATTTTTAAAGAACGAACTAGTCAAAGACTAGAAATCAACATTCATCATCACACTGATGGAATGCTCATTTCTAAGCTTTCAAACTTCAGAAGCAGTAGTGGTGGAGCCAAGCGGGATCGAACCGCTGACCTCCTGCGTGCAAGGCAGGCGCTCTCCCAGCTGAGCTATGGCCCCGTATTTCTACAGGCGTTTCCCACACAAAATTGGTGGGTCTGGGCAGATTCGAACTGCCGACCTCACCCTTATCAGGGGTGCGCTCTAACCAACTGAGCTACAGACCCAATTTCGGGCTGCTTCTATCGTCTTCTTCAATGAATCAAGCAATTCGTGTGGGAACTTATGGAGCAGCTGATGTCGTCGATTAAGGAGGTGATCCAGCCGCAGGTTCCCCTACGGCTACCTTGTTACGACTTCACCCCAGTCATGAATCACACCGTGGTAACCGTCCTCCCGAAGGTTAGACTAGCTACTTCTGGTGCAACCCACTCCCATGGTGTGACGGGCGGTGTGTACAAGGCCCGGGAACGTATTCACCGCGACATTCTGATTCGCGATTACTAGCGATTCCGACTTCACGCAGTCGAGTTGCAGACTGCGATCCGGACTACGATCGGTTTTATGGGATTAGCTCCACCTCGCGGCTTGGCAACCCTTTGTACCGACCATTGTAGCACGTGTGTAGCCCAGGCCGTAAGGGCCATGATGACTTGACGTCATCCCCACCTTCCTCCGGTTTGTCACCGGCAGTCTCCTTAGAGTGCCCACCATTACGTGCTGGTAACTAAGGACAAGGGTTGCGCTCGTTACGGGACTTAACCCAACATCTCACGACACGAGCTGACGACAGCCATGCAGCACCTGTCTCAATGTTCCCGAAGGCACCAATCCATCTCTGGAAAGTTCATTGGATGTCAAGGCCTGGTAAGGTTCTTCGCGTTGCTTCGAATTAAACCACATGCTCCACCGCTTGTGCGGGCCCCCGTCAATTCATTTGAGTTTTAACCTTGCGGCCGTACTCCCCAGGCGGTCAACTTAATGCGTTAGCTGCGCCACTAAGAGCTCAAGGCTCCCAACGGCTAGTTGACATCGTTTACGGCGTGGACTACCAGGGTATCTAATCCTGTTTGCTCCCCACGCTTTCGCACCTCAGTGTCAGTATCAGTCCAGGTGGTCGCCTTCGCCACTGGTGTTCCTTCCTATATCTACGCATTTCACCGCTACACAGGAAATTCCACCACCCTCTACCATACTCTAGCTCGCCAGTTTTGGATGCAGTTCCCAGGTTGAGCCCGGGGATTTCACATCCAACTTAACGAACCACCTACGCGCGCTTTACGCCCAGTAATTCCGATTAACGCTTGCACCCTCTGTATTACCGCGGCTGCTGGCACAGAGTTAGCCGGTGCTTATTCTGTCGGTAACGTCAAAATTGCAGAGTATTAATCTACAACCCTTCCTCCCAACTTAAAGTGCTTTACAATCCGAAGACCTTCTTCACACACGCGGCATGGCTGGATCAGGCTTTCGCCCATTGTCCAATATTCCCCACTGCTGCCTCCCGTAGGAGTCTGGACCGTGTCTCAGTTCCAGTGTGACTGATCATCCTCTCAGACCAGTTACGGATCGTAGCCTTGGTGAGCCATTACCTCACCAACTAGCTAATCCGACCTAGGCTCATCTGATAGCGCAAGGCCCGAAGGTCCCCTGCTTTCTCCCGTAGGACGTATGCGGTATTAGCGTTCCTTTCGAAACGTTGTCCCCCACTACCAGGCAGATTCCTAGGCATTACTCACCCGTCCGCCGCTGAATCCATGAGCAAGCTCACTTCATCCGCTCGACTTGCATGTGTTAGGCCTGCCGCCAGCGTTCAATCTGAGCCATGATCAAACTCTTCAGTTCAAACATCTTTGGGTTTTTAAGAAACCCTAAACTTGGCTCAGCAATCGTTGGTTACATCTTTGATTTCTCGCGGAGTAACTTGTGATGCTGATAATCTTGTTGACTATCAGTCTGACTCCACAAGCACCCACACGAATTGCTTGATTCAGTTGTTAAAGAGCGGCTGGTTAAGATCTTTCGTCTCAACCGAGGCGCGCATTCTACAGCAGCCTCATTTGCTGTCAAGTGATTATTTTCAGAAGTTTTCGAAGAATTCCTCAACAACTTCAACCACTTGCGCTTCCGATCTCTCGTTAGCGGGAGGCGAATTCTACAGCGTTACTCGCTGTTGTCAACACCTCTTTTTCTCCGCTTTCGACCGAGAAGATCGAACCGTTGAAAGCGCCAGATCAACCGGCATTTCCAACTCCTTCCAGGCTTCGATAATCTTAAGCAAGCCACTGTCGAAAACTGCCTAACTCATTGAATATCAAGGAGTTTTCCGTTTCGACTGCGCCGGAAGTGGGGCGAATTATAGACTTCTAGAATTCGCCGTCAACCGTTAATTTCGCTTTTCTTGCAAAACCTGCTTTTTAGCCAGCAAACGCGGGATCCGCCGCGTCACTGGCGGAATACGCAGCAGCAGAAGCACAGTACCTATAAAGGCATAGATCGCCCACTCTTCGAGATCAGCACGCACAATCCACAGCATATGCAGCAAACCCAGGCCAAGAATCACGTACACCAGACGATGTAACTTCTTCCAACGCACACCTAAACGACGCTGACTGTAGCGATTGGAGGTCACCGCCAGCGCCAACAGTCCTAGGAAAGCCAACGCCCCTACTATTATGTAAGGCCGCTTACGCAGTTCGACCGCCAGCTGCGACCAATCGAACCCCAGAATGAACGCCATATAGCTGCCCAGGTGCAAAACCACATAGGCAAAACACCAAAGCCCCAACTGCCGACGAACAGCAATCCACCCTGCCCACCCGGTTAGCTTTTGCATCGGTGTCATGCTCAGGGTAATCAACAACAACACCAACGTCCCCAGCCCCAGCCGATCCACCAGCACTTTGCCAGGATCAGGCCCGAGCAAATCCCCGAGAGCCTGATACAACCACAGCATCGGCCAGACTGCCGCCGCAATGAAAACGCCTATACGCCAGTACGGGAATCGCATCAGTAGTTCTTCCGCAGATCGAGCCCTGTATATAAAGAAGCGACTTCATCCGAATAGCCGTTGAACATCTGCGTATCACGCACATTCGGCTTGAACAGACTGTTCGGCAGACGCCGCTCCCGCGCCTGGGTCCAGCGCGGGTGATCGACCGTCGGATTCACGTTCGCGTAAAAGCCGTACTCATCTGCCGCAATGCTCTGCCATGTCGTCTTTGGCTGCTCGCTGACAAGACTGATCCGCACAATGGATTTGACGCTCTTGAAGCCATACTTCCACGGCACCACCAGACGCAGCGGCGCACCGTTCTGATTCGGGAGTTCGCGGCCATACATACCCACCGCAAGAATCGCCAGAGGATTCATCGCCTCATCCAGGCGCAGGCCCTCTACATAAGGCCAGTCGATCAAAGCGAATCCCGAGCGCTGCCCAGGCATGCTCTTGGGATCCTGCAAGGTTTCAAAGCGAATGTACTTGGCTTTGGAGGTGGGCTCGACCTGCTTGAGCAGCGCCGAGATCGGAAAACCGATCCATGGAATGACCATCGACCAGGCCTCGACACAACGCAGTCGATAGATGCGCTCTTCCAACTGATACGGTTTCATGAAGTCTTCCAGCGCATAGCGCCCCGGCTTACCCACCTCTCCGTCTACCACCACCGTCCACGGTTCGGTTTTCAACGCGCCGGCATTCGCCGCCGGATCCCCCTTGTCGGTCCCGAACTCATAGAAGTTATTGTAGTGCGTCGCATCTTTATAAGGCGTGATCGCCTCATCCTTGACGTTGACCGCCCCCCATTTAGTAGAGGGAAGCTTTTCGGCAAACCAGGCTGGCGCCTTGCCCGGCTCGACATCGGGATAACGCGCCGCGTCATCGGCACTGGCCCAGCGTGGCAGGCTACTGACGGCGATACCGGCAGCAGTGGCCCCCAGCAACTGGCGGCGGGAGAGATAAATGGATTCAGGCGTGACATCCGACTCATGGCAGTCAGACGCTTTGGGGACTTTGATCAGCATGGCAACTCCGCAGCTTTGGAGGACAGATGCACCCATAGACTGCGGAGTATGCGGGAAATTACATCACTCGGCTTTTTTGTGCCGACGAAGATGCAACAGGTATTGCACCGGGCCGGAAGCAGCGTAGGCGAGGAACACCAGCAGCAGAATGCGCGGTGGATCGCTGAAGACCACGGCGAACACCAGCACCACTGCAAGGATTGCCACGAACGGCACCCGCCCTTTCAAGTCCAGCTCTTTAAAGCTGTTGTACTTGATGTTGCTGACCATCAGCATGCCGGCAGCCGCGACCATCAACGCGACCAGGAACGACATTTTCGAACCCTGGATGCCGTAATCGCTGAATGCCCAGACGATACCGGCCACCACACCGGCGGCTGCCGGACTGGCCAGGCCGATGAAGTAACGTTTGTCTGCGGTGCCAACTTGGGTATTGAAACGTGCCAGACGCAACGCCGCGCCCGCTACATAGATGAAGGCAACCATCCAGCCGACCTTGCCCATGTCACCCAACGCCCAGCCGAAAGCCAGCAGCGCCGGCGCGACGCCAAAGGCAACCATGTCCGACAGCGAGTCGTACTCGGCGCCGAATGCGCTTTGCGTGTTGGTCATGCGCGCAACCCGGCCGTCGAGACCGTCGAGCACCATGGCAACGAAGATCGCGATCGCAGCGAAGGCGAAATACTTGCTCGCATTCGCCGAATCGCCAGCGCTCAGGGCCGCCTGGGCGCTCATCGAGTTGATGATGGAATAGAACCCGGCAAACAGGTTCGCCGTGGTGAACAGGTTCGGCAGCAGATAGATACCACGATGCCGGACTTTACGACCTTCTGCGTCGTGCCCTTCTTCGATGTGTTCATCGATGGGCAGCAGGCTTTCGGCGTCAGAAGCCTTGTTCGGCTCTTCGGGACGTTCGCTCATGGACATTACCTTGCAACGGTTTGGAGAAAATTCGACAGATGCTTGAGGACGACAGTTCGGCCACAAACGATGCAGCTTTATACCAGAACCACCGCCTCAAACGAAAAAACGCGGCCGAGGCCGCGTTTTTCGTACAAGGGTGACGACTTAGTTTTTGGCTTTGTCGACGATCTTGTTGGCACCGATCCACGGCATCATGGAGCGCAGTTGCTCGCCGATGATTTCGATACCGTGAGCGGCGTTGTTACGACGCTTGGCGGTCATCGAAGGGTAGCCGGTTGCGCCTTCGCTGATGAACATTTTGGCGTATTCGCCGTCCTGAATGCGTTTCAGGGCATTGCGCATGGCCTGACGGGATTCGGCGTTGATCACTTCCGGACCGGTCACGTACTCGCCGTACTCGGCGTTGTTGGAGATCGAGTAGTTCATGTTGGCGATACCGCCTTCGTACATGAGGTCAACGATCAGCTTCAGTTCGTGCAAGCACTCGAAGTAAGCCATTTCCGGCGCGTAGCCAGCTTCAACCAGAGTTTCAAAACCGGCTTTTACCAGCTCAACGGTACCGCCGCACAGAACGGCTTGTTCGCCGAACAGGTCGGTTTCGGTCTCGTCCTTGAACGTGGTTTCGATGATGCCGGTACGACCGCCACCAACGCCAGCAGCGTAGGACAGTGCAACGTTTTTGGCGTTGCCCGAAGCGTCCTGGTAGATCGCGATCAGGTCAGGGATACCGCCGCCTTTGACGAACTCGGAACGTACGGTGTGGCCCGGGGCTTTCGGCGCGATCATGATCACGTCGAGGTCGGCACGCGGAACAACCTGGTTGTAGTGGATCGCGAAGCCGTGGGAGAAGGCCAGGGTGGCGCCCTTCTTGATGTTCGGCTCGATTTCGTTCTTGTACAGCTGGGACTGGAACTCGTCCGGGGTCAGGATCATGACCAGGTCGGCGCCGGCAACAGCGGCAGCCACGTCGGTCACTTTCAGGCCGTGAGCTTCAGCTTTGGCAACGGTGGCCGAACCTTTACGCAGACCAACGGTAACGTCGACACCGGAATCTTTCAGGTTGCACGCTTGGGCGTGGCCCTGGGAACCGTAACCGATGATGGCAACTTTCTTGCCCTGGATGATCGACAGGTCGCAGTCTTTATCGTAGAAAACTTTCATGAATTTCCCCTATATATCCAGGCCGTTCAGGCCATTCGCTAATTTGGTTTAGATGCTGAGTACTTTGTCGCCGCGGGCAATGCCGGTCACGCCGCTACGGACGGTTTCCAGAATTGATGCGGTGCCGATGGACTGAATGAAGCTGTCGAGCTTGTCGCTGGTACCGGTCAATTGAACGGTATACACGCTGGCGCTGACGTCGACGATCTGTCCACGGTAAATATCGGTGGTGCGTTTGATCTCGGCGCGCTGGGCGCCAGTGGCCTTGACCTTGACCAGCATCAGCTCGCGCTCGATGTGAGCGCTTTCCGACAGGTCCACCAGCTTGACCACTTCGATCAGCTTGTTCAGGTTTTTGGTGATCTGCTCGATGATTTCATCGTGGCCCACGGTGGTCAGCGTCAGACGCGACAGGGTCGGGTCTTCGGTCGGGGCCACGGTCAGGCTTTCGATGTTGTAGTTGCGCTGCGAGAACAGGCCGACTACGCGAGACAAAGCGCCGGGTTCGTTTTCCAGAAGCAAGGAAATAATGTGCCGCATGATTAAGTACGCTCCGTCTTGCTCAGCCACATATCGCGCATCGAGCCGTCTTTGATCTGCATCGGATAGACGTGCTCGCTGGTGTCGACCGAAATGTCGATCACGACCAGGCGATCCTTCATGGCGAACGCTTCTGCCATCTTCGACTTCAAATCTTTCGATTCGGTGATGCGTACGCCAACGTGGCCGTAGGCTTCAGCCAACTTGACGAAGTCAGGCAGCGATTCCATGTAGGAGTGCGAGTGACGGCTGCCGTAGCTCATGTCCTGCCACTGACGAACCATCCCCAGAACACCGTTGTTGAGGATGACGATTTTCACCGGCAGACCATATTGCAGGCAGGTCGACAGCTCCTGGATGTTCATTTGGATGCTGCCTTCGCCGGTCACGCAGGCGACGTCATCATCCGGAAAGCTCAACTTGATGCCCATGGCCGCCGGGAAACCGAAGCCCATGGTGCCCAGGCCACCGGAGTTGATCCAGCGATTAGGCTTGTTGAACGTGTAGTACTGCGCCGCGAACATCTGGTGCTGGCCCACGTCGGAAGTGATGAAGGCATCGCCCTTGGTCACTTCGCACAGGGTCTCGATCACGGTCTGCGGCTTGATCTTGCTGCCATCGCCCTTGTCGTAAGGGAACAGGCCGCGATCACCGCGCCATTCATCGACTTGCTTCCACCAGCTGGCAACCGACTCCTTGTTCGGGGTCTCGCCGATTTCCTTGAGGATCGTGACCATTTCGGTCAGGACGCTCTCTACCGGGCCAACAATTGGCACGTCGGCCTTGATGGTCTTGGAGATCGAAGCCGGGTCGATGTCGATGTGGATGATCTTGGCGTTCGGGCAGAACTTCGCCGCGCCGTTGATCACGCGATCGTCGAAACGCGCGCCGACCGCCAGGATCACGTCAGCGTGGTGCATCGCCAGGTTGGCGGTGTAGCTGCCGTGCATGCCGAGCATGCCGATGAACTGCCGATCGGTACCAGGGTAACCACCCAGGCCCATCAAGGTGTTGGTCACTGGCAGGTTGAGCATCTTCGCCAGTTCGGTCAGCGGTGCGGAACCATTGCCCAGAATCACGCCGCCGCCGGAGTACAGCACTGGACGCTTGGCCGCGAGGAGCATTTCTGCCGCCTTGCGGATTTGCCCCGAGTGACCGCGAACGGCCGGGCTGTAGGAGCGCAGCTTGGCTTTTTTCGGGAAGACGTATTCGAACTTCTCGGCCGGATTGGTCATGTCTTTCGGGATATCGACCACGACCGGGCCCGGACGACCGGATTGCGCCAGGTAGAAGGCCTTCTTCATGACTTCCGGGATTTCCGAGGCGTGCTTGATCATGAAGCTGTGCTTCACGATCGGCCGGGAGATACCGATCATGTCGGTTTCCTGGAACGCGTCGGTGCCGACCATGGTGCTTGGCACCTGACCGGAAATGATCACCATTGGAATCGAGTCCATATAGGCCGTGGCGATACCGGTGATGGCGTTTGTGGCGCCTGGACCGGAAGTCACCAATACCACGCCGGCTTTACCGGTGGCACGGGCGTAGCCGTCAGCCATATGGGTCGCCGCTTGCTCGTGACGAACCAGGATGTGGGTCACTTCCGGTTCTTTGAACAGGGCATCGTAAACATGCAGGAGAGCACCACCCGGGTACCCGTAGATATATTTGACGCCTTCGTCACGCAAGAAGCGGACGAGCATCTCACCGCCAGATAAAAGCTCCACGTTGTTCACCTCTAAAACGCCAGAATACCGTCCACAAAAAAGGGGCGGGTCTTAATAGGTTTACTTCTCGGCAGAGCATGAGCGACGGTGGTCGCCGACTACGTCAGCACTGACTGAGCAAGTATTGGGATCGTCCCAAGTGTTGCGGGCCTTTCCCACCCAGCGCGAGGTAACGCGTTGCGGGTGTAACAGGTCGGCGCGGATGTGCGCCTCATGATCTACCGAGTGGGTCTGCTTCTGGCAGTCCCTCTACAGCGGACTTTGGATTCTTCTGTTTCGCCCTCTCCAAGTCAAGCCGTCTATGTGCTTAATTGTGGGTAAGCACATGAGAACGCAAGAAAAAACCTGAAAACCGCTACTCTGTTAGCGTCAATTGCGCAATTTTGCCAAGGAATCAGCATGCGAACGCTACTCCTCACTCTGCTGATCGGCCTCAGCCCGTGGTGCATGGCCGCTCAAATTTACACATGGGTCGACGCTCAAGGTGTCACGCACTTCGATGCGCAGCCGCCGCAAGGCCAGCCGTCCAGTACCGTACAAACGCCCTCCTCGCCACCGCCCAAAGCTGCGCCAATGCCGGGCAGCGGTGCACTGGGGGATCAGAAGGTGATCGACGCCAAGGTCAAGAAACAGGTCGCCGACCAGCAGGCACAGCTCAAACAGTTTTGCGAACAGGCACGGACGAACCTTGCGCAATTGCAGAACAATCCACGTTTGAGAGAAGAAGTAGAGGGAGAATTACGGCGCCTGGACGCTGCACAACGGCAGGAAGCGCATTATCGAAGCGCAGAAACAGATTACGCAAAACTGTGAATAGAGACCTGTAGGCGCTGCAGCAGGCTGCGATCGTTAAAGACAAGATCAAAAGATCGCGGCCTGCGGCAGTTCCTGCACGGAATCGGTATTAACGGGAAGCGGTGATCAGCAGGTCGAACTCTTTGAGCAGCACCTGCAACTGGCGATCCTTGCCCTGCAGATTGCGCTGGGCGAAGACCATTTCAGCCATTTCCTGAATCCCCGAGGCATTGGGCAACGGCAGATCCTGCTCGAGGATCATTTTCATCCGTGGCAGGAAGATCCATTGCAGCCACTGCTCAAAGTCCAGTGTGTCGACCGAAAACGGCTCGACACTGCTCAGGGCTTCAGCCGACGGCGAGACCTCGTCCCACCAGCCCTGAGTGCGCAACTCACGCTCGATCAGCAACAGCTGATCGGCGATTTTCGGGAAACGAACATCCATCACAGCGAAACCCTGGCCTTCTGACGGGCCTGCGCGGCGCCGGCAGCGTCACCTTGTTTTTCACGGGACTGCGCGATGATTTCCCACAGATTGGCTTGCAGATCAGGACGACCGTTGGCCATGGTCAATGCACGACGGGCAAATTGCTCGGCTTGCGGGGCGTCACCCTGGGCCATGCGCACTTGCGCCAGACGGTAAAGCACTTGCGGCTCACGCGGGGCAACACGCTGGGCACGCTCCAGGCTGGACGACGCGCCATTGAGGTCGCCACCGGCCTGTTGCTGTTGCGCAGTGGTCAGCAACGCGAGCACCGGGCCGTCCAGTTGCTCGTCGGCCGACAGACCGCCGCCGCTGCTGGCCGAAGGAATGCCGCTCGGCGTCGACGGCATGCTGTAGCTGCCAGTGTTGACGGGCGCCGATTCAACCGGCGACGGGTTGTACGGTCCCGGGGTAATTCCGCCGGACGCCGGTCCCGGCACGATTGGCGAAGTGCTGATCGGCGCGGATGTTGTCGCGCCGCCGCCCGGCACCATCACTACCACGCCGGTATCGCCTTGCGGGATCGCCTGAGTCTGGCCCTGCACAGGGCGCTTGACGGTCGTTTGACGGAAGCCGCCATTGGCCGAAATGCGCTCGCTGTTGGAGACGGCGGTACCGGAATCGACCACCGGAATCGAACCACGCTGTACGGTAGAGCAGCCGCTGAGCAAAGCCACGGCGGTCACCGCTGGAATCAACCACTTGTTCACTTGAAACCCTCTTTGCTTAATTCATCCAGCCCTTGACCCAATCCATCACCGATTCCGGCGAAGCAGGCGTTTCGCTTGCACACGCGGCGCCGGGTGGCGGTTCGCTGCCGCGAATATACGGCATCTGCACCGCCCCCGGGCAGTTGGCATCGGAGCCCTGCCCGGTCCGCGAATCGACCCACGCCTGGACGATGTTGTCCGGCTGCGGCATGTCCAGCGGCAGCGGATCGGCCTTGCGCATGAAACTGGTCCAGACCTGCAGCGCACCGGTAGCCCCGGTGAACGGTGTCTTGCCGTTGTCATCGCGCCCCAGCCAGACCACCGCCAGCAGATCCTGACTGAAACCGGCGAACCAGCTGTCACGCGAATCGTTACTGGTACCGGTCTTCCCGGCCAGGGTCAGCGTCTTCGGCAGCACGTTATAAACCGAACTGCCGGTACCTTCACGCATCACCCGCTGCATGGCGTTCTGGATCAGGTAGATCGACGCCGGATCGAAACGCTGCTCGATCTGGAACGGATAACGCTTGAGCGGCTCGCCCTCGGCGGTCAGTACGCTGCGAATCCCGCGCATCGGCGTATTGAAACCACCATTGGCGAGGGTCTGGTACATGGTCGCCACTTCGATCGGGGTCATGCCGCCAGCACCCAGCAACATCGACGGGAACGCCGGGAATTCACGGGTCACACCCAGACGCGCAAGGGTCTTGAGCACATTCGGCACACCGACTTCCAGCCCGAGACGCGAGGTCGACAGGTTGTAGGAGTGCGCCAGCCCTTGATAGAGGAACACCGTGCCGTGGGAGCGACGGTCATAGTTCTGCGGCTTCCACACCTGGCCGTCCGCGCCCTTGATCGACAACGGCTCATCCGACAGCCAGCTGGTCAGCGTGTAATGGCTCGGTTTCTCCAGCGCCGTCAGATAGACCGCCGGCTTGACCAGGGAACCGATCGGCCGCACGGCGTCCAGCGCCCGGTTGAAACCGGCGTAACTGGCCTGACGGCTGCCGATCATGGCCTGCACTTCGCCGGTTTCCGGGTTGGTCACGACCATGGCCGCTTCGACGTCGTCGGAGCCCTTGCGCCCGGCCAGACGTTTAAAGGTATCGTTGACCGAAGCCTCGGCCTTCATCTGCAGAATCGGGTCGAAACTGGTGAAGATCCGCAGACCTTCTTCGGTCAAGTCTTCGTCGCGATAGTCTTCACGCAACTGGCGTTTGACCAGATCAATAAAGCCCGGGAACGAGCTGTCGGCGAGCTTGCCGCGCGTCGTCACGCCCAGTGGCATTTTCTTCGCGGCCTCGACCTGCTCCGCGGTTGCCACGCCTTGTTGTTCAAGCACGTCGAGCACCAGGTTACGCCGCTCCAGCGCACGCTCCGGGTTGCGACGCGGGTTGTAATAAGACGGACCTTTGACCATGCCGACCAGCAATGCAACCTGGTGCAACTTCAACTCGGACAACGGTTGACCGAAGAAGAACTGACTCGCCAGACCGAAACCGTGCACCGCACGCTGACCGTCCTGACCGACGAAGACTTCGTTGAGGTACGCCTCAAGAATCTCTTTCTTGTCGTAATGCAGCTCCAGCAACATCGCCATCATCGCTTCGGTGAGCTTGCGGGTCAGGCTGCGTTCATTGGTCAGGTAGAAGTTTTTCACCAACTGCTGGGTCAGCGTGCTGCCGCCCTGAGTCATTTTGCCGCCAGAGGTGTTGACCCAGATGGCCCGGGCAATCGACTTCGGCGATACGCCCCAGTGGCTGTAATAGTCGCGATCTTCAACCGCAACCAGGCTTTCCAGCAGGTACGGCGGCACCTGATCGAGCT
Organism: Pseudomonas sp. GNP014; assembly: GCF_054344005.1. Lineage (NCBI taxonomy): Bacteria > Pseudomonadati > Pseudomonadota > Gammaproteobacteria > Pseudomonadales > Pseudomonadaceae > Pseudomonas > Pseudomonas sp. GNP014. The sequence continues at coordinate 194,050 of NZ_JBTGUS010000001.1, forward strand.
TGATCAGGATGCGGTCTTCAAGGTTTTTCGGGTAAATGCCACCGATCATCAACGGTTCGAGACGCACGACCGACAGTTTCGAACCGTTGATCGCCGACAGCTCCGCCACGTAGTCACCGGAGAAACGCACGCGTACCGGCTGTGGTTTCTCCAGGCCTTCATAGAACTGGAAACCGCGGGTATTCAGGTCGACTGTGTTGCCATTGACCGCTGCGGCACCGGGGCCGTTGCTCACGGCTTCGCGACGATAGCCGAGGGCATCGAGTTCGGTGAGGAAATCGTCCTTGCTGAGCTTTTGTCCGACGAACAGCTCAAGCGGGCGTGCGTACACCTTGGCCGGGATGGTCCAGCGCTTGCCGGAGAACTTCTCCTGCACCACGGCATCGAGGTAAACGGCAAAGCCGGCCAGCACCACAAGGCCGACCAGACTGAGTTTAATGGCCCAGCCCAGCCACGGGCTCAGGCCCTTGGCAGGTGGTTTTTTCTTGGTACGGGGGGATCGAGATCGAGTCATGGCGGCGGATTATACGCACTTTATTCATAGTCAACAGGAGCGCTCCGAGGTTTGCGTCGGGCTGGCGAGCGGCCATAATGGCGACCTCGAATTTCCCCCAGTCTCTGAAGGATCGCCCGTGAGCCAGTCACTGATCGCTGCCCTGCAAAACCCGGCCCTCTACCCGCACCCCGTCGAAGGGTTCCAGGTCATCGAAACCCACATTTCGTGGGTGATCCTCACCGGTCCCTTTGCCTACAAAGTGAAGAAGCCGGTGAATTTCGGCTTTCTCGACTTCACCAGCCTGGAGTCACGCGCGCATTTCTGCGCTGAAGAACTGCGTCTGAACCAGCGCCTGACCGACGATCTGTATCTGGACGTGTTACCGGTCACTGGCAGCGCCGAAGCACCGCAACTGGATGGTGACGGTCCGGCCATCGAATATGTGCTGAAGATGCGTCAATTCCCGCAGACCGGTTTGCTCAGCACCCTGCAGGCCAACGGCGAGCTGACCACTCGGCATATCGACGAAATGGCCGAGCAGATTGCTCACTTCCACCTCAGCGCACCAAAAGTGCCGGCCGAACATGAAGCTGGCACCCCGGACGCGGTGATGGCACCGGTTTCGCAAAACTTCGAACAGATCCTGCCGTTCCTCAGCGATAAAAGCGATCTGCTGCAACTCGAAGCGCTGAAAGCCTGGGCCGAAAGCAGCTTCGAACGCCTCAAGCCATTGTTCGCGCAGCGCAAGACCGAGGGCTTCACCCGCGAATGCCACGGTGACATCCACCTGGGCAACGCCACAGTCATCGACGGCAAAGTGGTGATCTTCGACTGCATCGAGTTCAACGAACCGTTTCGTTTCACCGACGTCTGGGCCGACACCGGTTTCCTGGCGATGGACCTGGAAGACCGCGGCCTGAAATCCCTGGCCCGTCGCTTCATCAGCCAGTACCTGGAGCTGACCGGTGACTATCAGGGCCTGGAAGTGCTGAACTTCTACAAAGCCTACCGCGCTCTGGTTCGCGCCAAGGTTGCGCTGTTCAGCATGCCGGCGGACGCCACGCCGGTGCAGCGCGCGACCACCCTGCGCCAGTATCGCAACTACGCCAACCTGGCAGAAAGCTACAGCACCATTCCGTCGCGCTTCATGGCCATCACCCACGGTGTTTCCGCCGTCGGCAAGAGCCACGTGGCCATGCGTCTGGTCGAAGCGCTGGGCGCGATCCGTCTGCGCTCCGATGTCGAGCGCAAGCGTCTGTTCGGTGAGCAAACCGTGGCCAATGACGTGCAGGCCGGCATTTATAGTGCCGATGCCAGTGTCGCGACCTACGCGCGGCTGCATGAGATCGCAGAGATCATCCTGCACGCCGGTTTCCCGGTGGTAATCGACGCGACTTACCTCAAGCGTGAACAACGCGACAGCGCCGCGAAAATCGCCGAAGCCACTGGCACGCCGTTCCTTATCCTCGACTGCAATGCGCCGCAGGCGGTGATCGAGAGCTGGCTGGCGATTCGTCAGGCGGATCAAAAAGATCCTTCCGACGCCACCCTCGCCGTGATCGAAGCCCAACAGGCCAACCGCGAAGCGCTGACACCGGAAGAGATTCTGCGTAGCAAGCGCGTGCAGACCAACGAATCCGGCACGCTGGATACGGTGGTCGCGCAGATCCGTCAGCGCCTGCCAGGCCTGTAAGAAACTATTTCGGCCGTGAAGCCCTCGCTCGCTTCACGGCCGTCAAATAGTGGCACTATACTGGCGTCATAAAACCAACAGGTGATATGACATGAGCCAGCCGAAACTTCTCGACACCCCGCTTTATGCCCTGCTGCACAAGGATGACATCACCGGTTTTAACAAGGAGCGTCCCAATGACGGCCCGATCGACATGGTGGGCGGCGACTTCCGCGGCCTCGACCTGCGCGAACTGAATGCCGATGGCGTGGATTTCCGGGACGCGTATTTCCGTTCCGCCGACCTGCGCGGCATCGATTTCCGCAACTCATCGCTCGAAGGCGCAAGCCTGGCCCACGCCCAGATTTCCGGAGCGTACTTCCCGCCGGAACTGAGTGCCGATGAAATCCTGATGTCGATGAATTTCGGTACGCGGTTGCGCTATCGCACTCGCTGATCGCCTCATTATTCCCTGACACAACGCCTTCCCTGTGGAGTGAGCCTGCTCGCGATAGCGGTCTAACATTCAACACATGTGTGCCTGCCAGTCCGCTATCGCGAGCAGGCTCACTCCTACATTCAATTGTGCTCCCCCCCTTTCTGCGTTCGCAGGCCGTTCAAGCGCCCTTTCTTAGAAGCGTTTGCGTTGAATCCGACCAAACAACCACGCTTTTCCTACTGATGGCTACACTCCTGAGAAGCTCGCCCACGCACCATTCGGCCGTCGCAAGGAGGCTTGATGAATGATGAACTGCAACACCTGAAAAATCTTGGCAAGACGTCGGCGCAATGGCTGCATGCCGTGGGCATCCACAGCGCCTCGGACTTGCGTCGCCTGGGTGCGGTGGACGCCTACCGGGCCGTGCGTACCCGTGGGTTTCGCGCATCGAAGGTGTTGTTGTATGCGATCGAGGGGGCATTGATGGATGTGCACTGGAACGACATCCCCGCCGAACGCAAGGATGCCTTGAACAAACAGCTCGAAGCGATTTCCTCGCGCCACAAGAACTGAACGGGCGCTGACCGCCATGTATCTGCTAGGGGAACAATCGGCGTACGCCGATGCACTGATCAATCGCTTGCAGAATTTGCCCGCGAAGTGGCTGGAGGGTCTGGCGCCGTGCGCGCCGGTTCTGCAGATAGACGCGACCGCTGACCTGATGGCGCAGTTACCTGGCGATCAGGTATTTCTACTGAGCGAAGGCGTGATCAACGGCAGCGTCGGCGCACGGCTACTGTTTTACTGGCAGGAAGGCGATCTGATCGGCCTGCAGCAGGGCGACGCCTGGGCCGATTGCCGTTTGTGCGCGGACGGGCCATTGCGCTTGATGCCCTATCGGCGCAGCGATGTTTTCCTGCATCTGTTTGCCGAGCCCATTCGTTCAGAACAGTTTCTGGAATATCTGCTGGGGCAAATGGCCCTGCTCGCCCATGCCGTAGCCGAGCTGAAACCGCGCGAGTTTCGCAGCACCAACGGTTTCAAACGGGTCGAGGCCGGTGAAACGCTGATCCACCAGGGCGATGCGGCCGATCATGTGTTTGTGATCATAGATGGCCACGCCGAGGCATTCGTTGACGGGCATAAAGTCGGCGAAGTGCCCAAGGACGAGATCTTCGGCGCCATGGCCGTGTTCACCGGCGAGCCGCGCAATGCGACGGTCATTGCGCGAGAACCGAGCACGGTGATGTTGATTCCCGGTGATCAGTTTTTGAGCATGTGCCACACCAATCCGAAGATCGCCCACAGCCTGATCGAGAGCATGGCGCGGCGCATCGGCCAGTTGAATCACCAGATCACGCAACTGACACCGAGCAAAGGTTAGCGCTGAAGCCCTGCTTTTGCGGGACATTCCGGCCATTTTTGGGGCTGAATAAAATAAATGCAAAAACAGTGGTTGACTCGGTAATGAGAATCGCTATGATTATCACAACTGATCGCGAGATCGGTCGATATTCTGAAAAGCCCTTGGTTCGGACTCTCAGATTATCTCCTCATCAGGCTAATCACGGTTATTTGACCCGGTTTTTACCGGGTCTTTTTTTGCCCGTGGAAATGTCATTTACCGAACTGTTTGCGCATCTGCGTGCAGTAATCCTGCTTCGCAGTGGGCGAGGTGTACCAGACGAAATCGGCCATTGCCGCGGTCACGTCATCGCCCTGCTCTGCCAGCATCAGCACCGTCGGTGACTGAGTCGCGCCCAGGTCCAGCACATGTAACGGCACGCCCAGATCTTTTCGCGCATGCCACGCCCCCGCCAACAATAATGACGGTGTCGGCGCCGCCAGCAGACGCTCGGCCATGCGCCGGTCACGCTGTTGCTGCACCGCCAGCATCGCCGGCATCTGCGATTCAGGCAGCAGGCCGCAGTGGGAATCGCCGATCTGGTCCAACAAAACACTTTTCACAGGCTGAGCATTGCTGCGCTCACCGCGCAAAACTGGCGGGTTGCGATAAAACGTGTGGATTTCACTGCGCTCAAGATTCGCCGCCAACAGTGGCGAGGGTTGAGTCAGAGCAAAGCGGACGATCGGACCATAAAGACTCCAGTCCCAGCCCTCCTCCCAGGCCAATGCACCGGGGAGATCGGCAGGCAGTTTCTGCGCGTGATGCACTTGATCGATTCGGGGCTGCTGCTCCGGGGTGAGCATTTCCATCAGCAGACTGCCTTGGGGGCGCCGCTCGGCCAGCGTCTGCAACAGCCAAAACTGCACAGCATGATGATCGGCATTGTCATGCTGTTCGCCGATCAGCACCCGCTCAGGCCTGGAAAGACGCGCCAACAATTGCTCCGCCGTCAGCACCTGACCGCTGTGCAGATCGCGGATGTCATCGGCGACGGGTGGCGGTGCAACAACATGCTGACACCCCGCAAGCCACACCAGCGCCAATAACCACATCCCACGCATGCAATCACCTCGACGAGAATCTCAGCGGGCGATGATCAGCGGATGCCCGCGCTCCGGGTGCGGTTGCACCAGAACTTCAAGACCGAACACGGCTTTCAGGGTATCCGGGCGCAACACTTGCTCCGGCGTATTCAGCGCGACTGGACGGCCACCTTCAAGCAACAGCACCCGATCACAATAGCGCGCCGCCAGATTCAGATCATGCAGAATCACCAGCACCGCCGCGCCGCGATCGGCGAAGTCGCGTACCGCTTGCAGCGTGGTGTGCTGATGCAACGGATCGAGCATCGACGTCGGTTCATCCAGCAACAAGGTTTGCCCGGCCTGCCCCGGCCAGAGTTGCGCCAGGACCCGCGCCAGATGCACCCGTTGACGCTCGCCACCGGACAACGCCAGATAACTGCGCCCGCTCAAATGCCCGGCATCCGCAGCCGCCAGCGCTGCGGCGACAATCTCGTCATCGCGCACTCGCCCGGTTTGATAGGGCAAACGCCCCATCCCCACCACTTCCTCCACGCGAAAGGCAAAATCCAGAGTTGAGACTTGCGGCAACACCGCCAGGCGTCGAGCGCGTTGCGTGCCGCTCCAGTTGCTCAACGCCTCACCGTCGAGGCAAACCTCACCCTCGCTGGCACTCAGCTCCCCGCACAAGGCGCCGAGCAAGGTACTTTTACCGGCACCGTTCGGCCCCAGCACACCCAGCACTTCACCCGGTTCAAGTTGCACCGTGACGCCGCTTAGCACGGTCTGGCGGCCGCGCTGGATGCGCAGATTGTGTGCACGCAGCATCAGGTGCGTCCTCGCAGCAGCAGATAAAGGAAGAACGGTGCCCCGATAAACGCCGTGACGATGCCGATCGGCAGTTCCGCCGGCGCCAGCGCCAGCCGTGCGACCAGATCGGCCAGCAACAGCAGGCTGGCCCCGGCCAGTACCGAGGCTGGCAACAGCACGCGATGATCCGGCCCCGCCAGCAAGCGCACCAGATGCGGCACCACCAGCCCGACGAAACCGATCATCCCGGCCGCTGCCACCGCCGCGCCGACCCCCAGCGCCGTGCAAAACACCAGCTCACGCTTGAGGCGTTCGACATCAATCCCCAAGTGCCCGGCCTCGGATTCACCCAGCAGCAAGGCATTCAGCGCCCGTGCCCGACGCGGCAGCCACAGCGCGACGCCGGCCGTGATGATCAGCAATGGCCAGAGCCGCGCATAACTGGCGCCATTGAGGCTGCCGAGGTTCCAGAAGGTCAGCGTACGCAAGGTCGCATCGTCCGCCAGATAGGTGAACAGGCCGACCGCCGAACTGGCCAGTGCCGTCAGCGCGATACCCGCCAGCAACATGGTCGCGACGTGGGTCTGGCCGTTGCGCCGACCGAGTCGATAAACCAGCGCCGTCACCCCGAGTCCGCCAAGAAATGCGCACGCCGACAACAGGTACGGCCCGAACCATTCCGGCAAGCCGCCCAACAAAGAACCGCCGACAATGGCGATCGCCGCGCCCAACGCCGCGCCACTGGAAACGCCGACCAGCCCCGGGTCCGCCAGCGGATTGCGAAACAGGCCCTGCATGGCCACACCGGACAGCGCCAGCACGCCCCCCACTGCCAGTCCCAGCAAGGTACGCGGCAGACGAATCTGCCCGAGAATCAACTCAGCCTGCTCCAAGCCGTCCGGCGCCAATGGCACGCCAATCAAACGCAGCGCTGCCCGCAGCGTATCGAACAGCGGCAGGCTGACCGGGCCAAGCGCCAGTGACAGCCAGATCGCCAGCAAACACAGGAGCGTCAGGCCAATAAACAGGCCGCGGGGCTTGACCAGTGTGGTCATTGGCCGCTCTTGGCCGGGTAGAAAGCGTCAGACAAGGTTTGCAATGCCGCCGGCAGACGCGGCCCGAGCCCACCCACCAAGAGCGTTGGATCGAGCTCCAGAACACGCCCGGCCCTGGCCGCACGACTGGCATTGAGGATCGGGTTTTCCTTGAACAGCGCGGCTTTTGCCGCCTCACCGGTGAGCGCCCGGTCGGCAAACACCAGGACTTCAGGATCGAGACCGGCGAGCGATTCCACGGAAAACGGCTTGTAGCCGGAATGGGTCGCCAGATTATGTCCACCGGCCTGTTGCAGCAGCCAGTCGGCAGCGGTGTCTTGGCCGGCTATCAACGGTTTGCCACCGGCATGGCCGAGCAGCAACAGCACGCCGGGCGCTTTCTGTTTCGCCTGCGCTTGCATCACGCGCACTTTCTGCGTCTCGAGTTGCTGTTGATAACCTTGCAGCAGTTGCGTCGCCTGGCGTTCAGCGCCGAGCAAGCGGCCCAGATGTGTGACGTTCTTTTCCAGCGTCGGCAGATCTGGCTGAGCTGAAAACAACTCCACCTGCACCTTGGCGGCTTTCACCTGCGCCAGTACCGGCGGTGGGCCCATTTCTTCGGTGCCGATCAGGATATCCGGGCGCAGGCTGAGAATGCCTTCGGCGGAAAGACTGCGCTGATAGCCAATGCTCGGCAGCGCCTTCAAGGCTTCGGGATGCTGACTGGTGGTGTCGACACCGACCAGTTTCGCTTCACCGCCGAGCGCGCTGACCCATTCCGACAACGCCCCGCCAGCGCTGACCCAACGTTGTGGGAGATCGGCCGCCGCAGCCGGATGGCCGAGGAAAAGACCCATACACAACACAGCAACGCGGGTATTCAGGCGCATACACAGCTTCCTTGAACGAAGTTTTTCCCGGGCATCCGGATGACAGGCCAAGTATCCTCGATACCGGCCGGCCATCCCGCGGGTGAAGGCGGCCATTTGATAATTGTTTGCATTTAAACGTCAAGCTCGGACATATCCAGACACGAGCCGACCTTAGAGGATAGCCATGAAGTTTCTCTGCGCGGGCGCCGAACTGGCCGAGGCCGGCAGCCGCGGTTTCGATCTCGACGGAACAAGGCTGTTCGCCGTGCGCCGTGGCGGTCAGGCCTATGTCTACCTCAACCGCTGCCCGCACCGCGGCGTCGGGCTGGAATGGCAGCCAGACCGCTTTCTCGACCCGAGCAACAGCCTGATCCAGTGCGCCACCCACGGCGCACTGTTTCTGATCGAGGATGGCGAATGCGTCGCCGGCCCCTGTGCCGGGCAATCACTGACGGCGATCCCTTGCCGTGAAGACGCGCAAGGGTTGTGGATTGATGTTTAACCGTTGAGCAAGACGTCGAGTCGACGGTCGATGATCATCTCTTCAGGGGTCAACCGCACACCATAGGCCAGCACTTCAACGCCACAGGCCACGGCCTCGCGCAGCGCGTCGGCATAGGCAGCGTCGATCTCTGCGGCCGGTCGCACCGCGTCAATTGCGGTGAGATTCACGCAATACAACTGCACCGCCCGAATCCCGTCCCGGGCCAGATGCGCCAGCTCCCGCAAATGCTTGGCGCCGCGCTGGGTCACGGCGTCGGGAAACGCCGCCACACGGGTGCCATCGAAGCCCAGGGTGACACTCTTCACTTCCACGTAAGCCGGGCCGCCCGGGTATTCGAGACGAAAATCGATGCGGCTGTTTTCCTGGCCATAGGCAACTTCACGCTTCAACGCGGTAAACCCGTTCAGCTCGGTAATCACCCCGGCCTGCAACGCTTCCTCGACCAGACCGTTGGCCCGCGTCGTATTCACGCAAAACAACCGCCCCTGCGGGGTTTCACCGATTTCCCAGGTGCCCGGCAGTTTGCGTTTCGGATCGTTGGAGCGACTGAACCAGACCTGTCCGCCCTCGACCTGGCAATTGAGCATCGAGCCAGTGTTCGGGCAGTGAATGGTCAGCAACTCGCCGCCAACGGTTTCGATATCGGCGAGAAAACGCTTGTAACGACGGATCAGTCGCGCCTCTTCCAGCGCTGGATAAAAGCGCATCAGGCTTGCCAGCTCTTCAAGCCACGGGCAATCCGTTCAACCGCTTCCTGTAGGCGCGGGAGGTTTTGCGTGTAGGCAAAACGTACGTGGTGGCCGGCCTGATACCGGCCGAAATCCAGGCCCGGGGTAAAGGCAACGTGCTCGGTTTCGAGAAAATGCCGGCAGAACGCGAAGGCATCGCCGCCGAACTGGCTGATATCGGCATACAGATAGAACGCACCCTCGGGCTCAACAGCGATGTTGAAACCGAGCTCGCGCAACGCCGGCAGGAGGAAGTCCCGGCGGCGGCCAAATTCAGCGCGGCGCTCTTCGAGAATGGCTATGGTGTCCGGCTCGAAACAGGCCAAGGCGGCGTGCTGGGCCATGCTCGGGGCGCTGATGTAGAGGTTCTGCGCAAGTTTCTCCAGTTCACTGACCGCCGCATCGGGCGCCACCAGCCAGCCGAGGCGCCAGCCAGTCATGCCGAAATACTTGGAGAAACTATTGAGGACAAACGCGTCGTCATCGACTTCCAGCACGCTGGCCGCATCAGTGCCATAGGTCAGGCCGTGATAGATCTCGTCCACCACCAGATGCCCGTGCCGCGCCTTGAGGGCTGTGGATAACCCGGCCAGTTCATCACGGGTCAGGATCGTGCCGGTGGGGTTGGCCGGCGAGGCAACCAGCGCGCCAACACTGTCATGGTCCCAATGCCGCTCGACCAGATCCGGGGTCAGTTGGTAACGCACATCGGGACCGACAGGCACCAGCTGCGCCGCCCCTTCGACCAGACGCAGGAAGTGCCGGTTGCACGGATAACCGGGGTCCGCCAGCAGCCAGTGTTTACCGGGATCGACCAGCAACGCGCTGGCCAGCAGCAACGCACCGGAGCCGCCCGGCGTGATCAGGATCCGCCGTGGATCAATATTCAGTCCATAGCGTGTCTGGTAGAAACCGGAGATCGCCTCGCGCAACTCGGGAATGCCCCGGGCGGCGGTGTAACGCGTCTTGCCCGCCGTCAGCGCCGCCTGCCCCGCGCGGATGATCGGTTCGGCCGTGGTGAAGTCGGGCTCGCCGATTTCCAGGTGAATCACATCGTGGCCGTCAGCCTGCAATTCGTTGGCCCGCGCCAGCAGCGCCATGACATGGAACGGTTCGATCGCACGACTGCGGGCACTGTAAGGCTGAGCCATTGGTTTTCCTTCGACGGGGAAAAAGAGACGATTCTACCCATCTGCCGGAACGAGCGAGAACCCGTAGCGGTCACAGCCTCAAGAACGCTGGACTGTAACGATATGCGCGTACGCTCCAGGATTGACTAAAATCAGTGATTGAACAGGTCTTCACCACCACCAGACACGGCTTGCCAAACATTTGCAAGCGCCACCCGCCGGGGCCTCGACATCCGGGAGTAGCGCAGGCCGAATTGATCTGGTAAGTTCGCCCGCTTGCAGCCGCAGGGCCGGCAGGTGTCGGTGATGGAGCAATCCTGCGCAATGGATTACAAGAGTAGAGGCGGTCCATTTCATGCCCACCCAAGCAAAGCAACAGCAGCAAGCGACGATCAGCGGCTTCGAACCTTATGTTCCGAAGGCAGGCGAAGAGTACATGGGCGCCCCGATGCGCGCGCACTTCACCAAGATCCTGAACAAGTGGAAACAGGACTTGATGCAGGAAGTCGACCGTACTGTTGATCACATGAAAGACGAAGCGGCCAACTTCCCTGACCCGGCCGACCGTGCCAGCCAGGAAGAAGAATTCGCCCTCGAGCTGCGCGCCCGCGACCGCGAGCGCAAGTTGATCAAGAAGATCGACAAGACGCTTGAACTGATCCAGGACGAAGAATACGGCTGGTGCGAGTCCTGCGGCATCGAGATCGGCGTCAAGCGCCTCGAAGCCCGTCCTACTGCGGATCTGTGCATCGACTGCAAGACCCTGGCGGAAATCAAGGAAAAACAGGTCGGCAAATAATCCCGACCTGAATGAAAAACGGAGCGTGCGAACGCTCCGTTTTTGTTTCTGCCTTTTCTTTTGCTTTTATCGGTGTTGAATGTCACACCGCTATCGCGAGCAGGCTCACTCCTACAGGTTGACCTGCGTATAGCCTGATAAGTAGTTTCGTTTCCATGACTGCCAAAAACGCCCCCGCCTACATTGGCCGCTTCGCCCCCACCCCCAGTGGCCACCTGCACTTCGGCTCGCTGGTCGCCGCGCTCGCGTCTTTTCTCGATGCACGCTCGGTCAATGGCCGCTGGCTGGTGCGCATGGAAGATCTCGACCCGCCCCGGGAAGAACCCGGTGCGCAGGCGGCGATCCTCAAAGCGCTGGAAAGTTATGGCTTTGAATGGGACGGCGACATGGTGCGCCAGAGCGATCGCCACGAGGCCTACGCGGAGGTCCTCAACAGCCTGTTCAATCACGGCCTCGCTTACGCCTGCACCTGCTCGCGCAAACAGCTCGAAGCGTACAACGGCATTTATCCGGGCCTGTGCCGCAATGCCGGTCACGATCAGCAAGACGCGGCGATCCGCCTGCGCGTGCCGGAACTGGAATACCACTTCATTGACCGCGTGCAAGGCGAATACCGCCAGCATCTGGGCCGCGACGTCGGCGATTTCGTGATCCGCCGCCGTGACGGCCTCTACGCTTATCAACTGGCCGTGGTGCTGGATGATGCGTGGCAAGGCATCACCGACATCGTCCGGGGCGCCGACCTGCTCGACTCGACGCCGCGTCAGTTGTACCTGCAAGAACTGCTTGGCCTGCGCCAGCCGCGTTACCTGCACTTGCCCCTGATCACCCAACCGGACGGCAACAAGCTCGGTAAGTCCTACCGCTCGCCGCCGCTTGAGGCCGATCAAGCCACGCCGTTACTGTTGCGCGCCCTGCGCGCACTCGGGCAAACCCCCGGCGCCGAACTGGCCTATGCCACGCCAAGGGAATTGCTCGACTGGGGCCGCGTCCACTGGGATGCCACGAAGATCCCGCGCACACTGACGTTGCCCGAAGCGCAACTGTCATGACGACACTTGCAGTCGCGCCGCCATCCGTTACCATCGCCGCACGTTTTCGGGCACGCGCATAAAAAAGAGAGGCCGGGATGTACATCTATCGCTTGGTCCTGCTTTTGGTCGTCGGGATCTATCTGTTTTCTCCCGCCATCATGGATTGGTGGATCGACGCTACGGGCGCCTGGTATCGCCCTTATCTGCTCTGGCTGATCCTGATTGTCGTGACCTTCATCCTGCAGAGCCAAAAAGATGCCGATGAGCTTTAGCCTGACCCAGATGATCCTGATCAGCGCCGCGTACCTGGCGGTGCTGTTCGGCGTGGCCTGGATCAGTGAACGGGGCATGATCCCGCGGGCGATCATTCGCCACCCGCTGACGTACACCCTGTCGCTGGGGGTCTACGCCAGTGCGTGGGCGTTTTACGGCACGGTCGGTCTGGCCTATCAGTACGGCTACGGTTTTCTCTCCAGCTATCTCGGGGTGTCCGGGGCGTTTCTGCTGGCGCCGGTGCTGCTTTATCCGATCCTGAAAATCACCCGCACCTATCAACTGTCGTCGCTGGCAGATCTGTTTGCCTTCCGCTTTCGCAGCACCTGGGCCGGCGCGCTGACTACGATCTTCATGCTGATCGGCGTGCTGCCGCTGCTGGCGCTGCAGATTCAGGCGGTGGCCGACTCCATTGGCATCCTGACCGGCGAACCGGTCCAGAGCCGCGTGGCGCTGGCGTTTTGCGCGCTGATCATTCTGTTCACGATTTTCTTCGGCTCACGGCATATCGCGACCCGCGAAAAACACGAAGGTCTGGTGTTCGCGATCGCCTTCGAATCGGTGATCAAACTGGTGGCCCTCGGTGGCGTCGGCCTCTATGCGCTGTACGGCGTATTCGACGGCCCGCAACAGCTGGAATTGTGGCTGCTGCAGAACCAGACCGCCCTCGCCGCCCTGCACACGCCGTTGCAGGAAGGCCCGTGGCGCACGCTGCTGCTGGTGTTCTTCGCCTCGGCGATTGTGATGCCGCACATGTATCACATGACCTTTACCGAAAACCTCAACCCGCGCTCGCTGGTCAGCGCCAGTTGGGGCCTGCCACTGTTCCTGCTGCTGATGAGCCTGGCGGTGCCGCTGATTCTGTGGGCCGGGCTCAAGCTCGGCGCCACCACCAATCCGGAATACTTCACCCTCGGCGTCGGCATCGCCGCCAACAGCAAACCGCTGGCGCTACTCGCCTATGTCGGCGGGCTGTCGGCGGCCAGCGGCCTGATCATTGTCACGACGCTGGCGCTATCGGGCATGGCGCTGAACCACTTGGTGCTGCCGCTCTACCAGCCACCGGCCGAAGGCAATATCTACCGCTGGCTGAAATGGACACGCCGCGCGCTGATCGTCGCAATCATCATGGCCGGTTTCGGCTTTTACCTGATGCTCGGCGCCGAGCAGGATCTGGCCAACCTCGGCATCGTCGCGTTTGTCGCGACCCTGCAATTCCTGCCTGGGGTGTTGTCGGTGCTGTACTGGCCGACCGCCAATCGTCGCGGTTTTATTGCCGGTCTGCTGGCGGGGATTCTGGTCTGGGTCGTGACCATGCTGCTGCCGCTGGTCGGCAATCTGCAGGGTTTTTACATCCCGCTGCTGAACATGATTTACGTGCTCGACGATACCAGTTGGCACATGGCGGCCATCGCGTCGCTGGCGGCCAACGTGCTGATGTTCACCCTGATCTCGCTGTTCACCAACGCCAGCCCCGAAGAAGCCAGCGCCGCCGAAGCCTGTGCGGTGGATAACGTCCGTCGCCCGCAACGTCGCGAGCTGCACGCCGCCTCGCCGCAGGAGTTCGCCACGCAACTGGCCAAACCGCTGGGCGCCAAGGCTGCGCAGAAAGAAGTCGAACAGGCGCTGCGCGATCTTTATCTGCCGTTCGACGAGCGCCGTCCGTATGCCCTGCGCCGTTTGCGCGACCGTATCGAAGCCAACCTCTCCGGCCTGATGGGGCCGAGCGTCGCGCAGGACATGGTGGAAACCTTCCTGCCGTACAAGGCCGGCGGCGAAAACTATGTGACCGAAGACATCCACTTCATCGAAAGCCGCCTCGAGGATTACCACTCGCGCCTCACCGGCCTGGCCGCCGAACTCGACGCCCTGCGCCGTTACCACCGCCAGACCTTGCAGGAATTGCCGATGGGCGTCTGCTCGCTGGCCAAGGACCAAGAGATCCTGATGTGGAACAAGGCCATGGAAGAGCTGACGGGCATCGCCGCACAGCGCGTGGTCGGCTCGCGCCTGAGTACCATCGGCGAGCCATGGAAAGGCCTGCTGCAGGGTTTCATCGACCTGCCGGACGAGCATTTGCACAAACAGCACCTGGCGCTTGATGGCCAGACCCGTTGGCTGAACCTGCACAAAGCAGCGATCGACGAACCATTGGCACCGGGTAACAGCGGCCTGGTGTTACTGGTTGAAGATTTGACCGAAACCCAAATGCTCGAAGACAAACTGGTGCACTCCGAACGTCTGGCGAGCATCGGTCGACTCGCGGCGGGTGTGGCTCATGAAATCGGCAATCCGATCACCGGCATCGCCTGTCTGGCGCAGAACCTGCGCGAAGAACGCGAAGAGGATGGCGAGCTGACCGAGATCAGCGGACAGATTCTCGAACAGACCAAACGCGTCTCGCGCATCGTGCAGTCGTTGATGAGCTTTGCCCATGCCGGCAGCCATCAGCACAGTGACGAGCCCGTCTGTCTGGCCGAAGTCGCGCAGGATGCAATCGGCCTGCTGGCCCTGAACCGGCGCAATTTCGAAGTGCAGTTCTACAACCTGTGCGATCCGGACCACTGGGTCGAAGGCGATCCGCAGCGGCTTGCCCAGGTCTTGATCAATCTGCTCTCGAACGCCCGTGACGCCTCGCCTGCGGGCAGTGCCGTGCGGGTCAAGAGCGAAGCCGGCGAACACACGGTCGATCTGATCGTGGAGGACGAAGGCAGTGGTATTCCGAAGAACATCATGGACCGACTGTTCGAACCTTTCTTCACCACCAAGGATCCGGGTGAAGGTACCGGTCTGGGCCTTGCACTGGTCTATTCCATCGTTGAAGAGCATTATGGACAAATCACCATCGACAGCCCGGCTGATGTACAAAGCCAACGCGGCACCCGTATCCGGGTGACCTTACCGCGTCATGTCGAAGCGACGTCCGCTGTGAACTGAGACCGTCGAGAGTATCGAATCAATGCCGCACATTTTGATCGTCGAAGACGAAACAATTATCCGCTCCGCCTTGCGCCGCCTGCTGGAACGTAATCAGTACCAGGTCAGCGAGGCCGGTTCAGTGCAGGAAGCACAAGAACGCTTCACCATTCCTACGTTCGATCTGATCGTCAGCGATCTGCGCCTGCCCGGCGCGCCGGGCACCGAGCTGATCAAGCTCGGCGAAGGCACCCCGGTGCTGATCATGACCAGTTACGCCAGCCTGCGTTCGGCGGTCGACTCGATGAAGATGGGCGCGGTGGACTACATCGCCAAGCCTTTCGACCACGATGAAATGCTCCAGGCAGTCGCGCGGATCCTGCGCGATCGCCAGTCGGCCCCGGCTGCCGGTGCAGTGGTTGCCAGCAAATCGACCAACGGCAGCGGCAAATCTGCCGTCGACAACAGTAACGGCGAAATCGGCATCATCGGTTCCTGTCCGCCGATGCAGGATCTGTACAGCAAGATCCGCAAAGTCGCACCGACCGATTCCAATGTGTTGATCCAGGGCGAATCCGGCACCGGTAAGGAACTGGTGGCCCGCGCCCTGCACAACCTGTCGAAACGCGCCAAGGCGCCGATGATCTCGGTGAACTGCGCCGCCATTCCGGAAAGCCTGATCGAGTCGGAGCTGTTCGGCCACGAGAAAGGCGCGTTCACCGGCGCCAGCGCCGGGCGCGCCGGTCTGGTCGAAGCGGCGGACGGCGGCACGTTGTTCCTCGATGAAATTGGTGAACTGCCACTGGAAGCCCAGGCCCGTCTGCTGCGCGTGTTGCAGGAAGGCGAGATACGCCGGGTCGGTTCGGTGCAATCGCAAAAGGTCGATGTACGCCTGATCGCGGCAACCCACCGGGACCTCAAGAGCCTGGCAAAAATCGGTCAGTTCCGTGAAGACCTTTATTACCGTCTCCACGTAATCGCCCTGAAACTGCCGGCCCTGCGCGAACGTGGCGCCGACGTCAACGAAATCGCCAATGCATTCCTCGCTCGCCAAAGTGCGCGCATCAATCGTACCGACCTGAAATTTGCCGCCGATGCCGAACAGGCCATCCGGCATTATTCGTGGCCGGGTAACGTGCGTGAGCTGGAAAACGCTGTCGAGCGCGCAGTGATTCTCAGCGAAAGCCCGGAAATCTCAGCCGACCTGCTGGGCATCGACATCGAATTGAGTGATCTGGAGGACGACGAGTTCATCGGGCTGCCGCCGCAGACGGCGGGCAACGCCAGCAACAGCAGCCATGAGCCGACCGAAGACCTGTCACTGGAGGACTACTTCCAGCACTTCGTCCTCGAACATCAGGACCACATGACCGAGACCGAACTGGCGCGCAAACTGGGCGTCAGCCGCAAGTGTCTGTGGGAACGCCGTCAGCGCCTGGGCATCCCACGGCGCAAGACCGGGGTCGCCAGCGAGAGCTGAACGTTACCTGTCGAGTGTGCGGGTAACGCTTGAGGATGTGAAAAAACTGTTACCTCAGTCCTTTCACGTAACAGAAGCCGGGGTTATCGGTAACGAAACCCCGGCTTTTTTTCGCCCCGAGAAAACGGTTATATCGACCTAACCCCTTGTTTTATTGGGCCTCGCAAAAGTTGGCACGGCCCCTGCTATATGTTTGGTACAAGAACAATAACAAGCAATGCACAAGACAATAAAAATAAGACGAATCGACTCACGCACAATAAAAACAAGACGGCGAGAGGCGCAGCTAACTGATTCTTTTGGAGAGGCGTTGTATTTGGGGCTTGCCCCGCGACCAGGCCGAGAACAACAAAAACTGTCCTAAGACAGAGCCTGTACTGGTTGGATCGAGAGATCACTGCAATTCAGCGACCAAAGCAATCCGTTTGCTCTTGGCTCCCGATTGGGAGGGTCACGAAGGAAAACCTTCGTGACGAGGGCACTCAACAAAAACAAAAAGCCCGAATCAATAATAAAAAGAGCACGCAACTACTTCTTGGGGAGCTCCGGCTCCCCTTGTAGTTTCTCCCTTCCGGCAAAATCCTCCCAGTTTCCCTTGCTCGACCCTTGCAGCTTGCGGCTTACAGCTCAAATCTGCTGTCTCCTACACCATCCCCTGACTAAATGCTAGAATCTGCGCCCATCATGCGGTCATTCTTTGGTATGGCCGAACATTCCTTCAAACAGTGCATCCCATGCTGAAGAAGCTGTTCCAGTCATTCCGAACTCCCGTGCGTCGTACGCAACACATCCGTAGCACCCCTGAAGTGCTCAACAGCGGCCAACATTCGCTGCAGAAAACGCAATTCAGCCGCTATGCGGTGAATATCGTCGAACGCCTGCAAGGGGCTGGTTATCAGGCCTATCTGGTCGGCGGTTGCGTGCGTGACATGCTGCTGGGCATCACGCCCAAGGATTTCGACGTCGCCACCAGCGCCACTCCCGAGCAAGTGCGTGCCGAATTCCGCAATGCGCGGATCATTGGCCGTCGCTTCAAACTGGTGCATATCCATTTCGGTCGCGAAATCATTGAAGTCGCAACCTTCCGCGCCAATCACCCGGTCAACGAAGACGACGAAGACAGCAACCAGTCTTCGCGCAACGAGAGCGGGCGAATTCTGCGCGACAACGTCTACGGCACCCTGGAAGAAGACGCGCAACGCCGTGACTTCACCATCAACGCCCTGTATTACGATCCGGTCAGCGAGCGCATCCTCGACTACGCCAACGGCGTACACGACATCCGCAATCATCTGATCCGCCTGATCGGCGATCCCAAGCAGCGTTACCAGGAAGACCCGGTGCGCATGCTGCGGGCCGTACGTTTCGCCGCCAAGCTCAACTTCGGTATCGAGAAGCACACCGTGCAGCCGATCCGCGAACTGGCACCGATGCTGCGCGAGATTCCGTCGGCACGTCTGTTCGAGGAAGTGCTCAAGCTGTTCCTCTCCGGCCACGGCGCGATCACCTTCGAGATGCTGGTCGATCTGCAACTGTTCGCCCCGCTGTTCCCGGCCAGTGCCGATGCACTGGAATACAACCCGGAATACACCCACACGCTGATCAGCGAAGCGCTGACCAACACCGACCTGCGCATCAAGCAGAACAAACCGGTGACCCCGGCGTTCCTGTTCGCCGCATTGTTGTGGCCGGCCCTGCCAGCCCGTGTATTGCGTCTGCAAGAGCGTGGCATGCCGCCGATTCCGGCGATGCAGGAAGCCGCTCACGAGCTGATCGCCGAACAGTGCCAGCGCATTGCGATTCCAAAACGCTTCACCATGCCGATCCGCGAGATCTGGGACATGCAGGAGCGTCTGCCCCGTCGCAGCGGCAAGCGCGCCGACCTGTTACTGGACAACCCGCGTTTCCGCGCCGGTTACGACTTCCTCCTGCTACGTGAAAGCGCTGGCGAGGAAACTGACGGTCTGGGCGAATGGTGGACTGACTATCAGGATGCCAACGACAGCGAACGTCGCGACATGATCCGCGACCTCAGCGGCAAGGGCGATGACGCCAGCGGTGCTCCGCGCAAGCGTCGCCGCAGCAGCGGCTCCAAGCGCAAACGTGCCGGCGCCTCGAGTGCTACAGGCGAGTAAAGGCATGGAACGCATCTACATTGGCATGGGCAGCAACCTCGCTGACCCGGCCGAACAATTGCGCAGCGCCGTCGAGGCGTTGGGGCAATTGCCGCAGACCACGCTTGCCGGCGTTTCCGCCTTCTATCAGAGTGACTCGCTGCTGCCGGGCCAACCGCGTTACACCAACGCGGTCGCGGCCCTCGACAGCACGCTTGCGCCGATTGAACTGCTTGATGCGTTGCAAGCGATCGAGAACGATCAGGGTCGCGAACGCCTGGAACGCTGGGGACCGCGCACGCTGGATCTGGACATCCTGTTATTCGGCGATCGACTGATCGACGAGCCGCGGCTCAAAGTCCCGCATTACCAGATTCAGGAACGCGCGTTCGTGCTCTATCCCCTCGCCGAACTGGCCCCTGAGAATCTGCGCCTGGCCGATGGCCGCACCCTCCCCGACCTGCTGGCAGCCTGCCCGTTCGTCGGCCTGGAACGCCTCCCCCACGCCTGACACAAATCCTTTGTAGGCCTTCGCCCTATCCAGATTGATTGTCGGACAAAAAACCCGCGAATCAGCCCCGCCGCGCCGCTGAATCGCATCAGTAACGCCGGTAACACTCCCCTCGTAACAATGCGGTAACACACACAATTGACTTCCGGTTGGCTCATCACGACTATAGGCGTCCCGCTGCCGCCAACCCGGCACATACGGGCGCAAGCCAGGCCTTATAAGCACGACAAAAGACCGTGCGCCTGAGTAGATGACGAATCACGCGCGTTACTCGCAGTAGTTTCCAGAGCGCCTGAACGAGGATTTTTTACATGCCAGCCATCACCCTGACCACGCTCCAGAGCCTCAAGCAGAAAGGTGAAAAGATCACCATGCTGACCTGCTATGACGCGACTTTCGCCCACGCCTGCAACGAGGCCGGTGTCGAAGTGCTGCTGGTGGGCGACTCCCTCGGCATGGTTCTGCAGGGTCACGACAGCACTTTGCCCGTGACCACCGCAGAAATGGCCTATCACACCGCCTGCGTCAAACGCGGCAACACCGACGCGCTGATTCTGGCCGACCTGCCCTTCATGGCCAACGCCACCGTCGAACAGACCCTGACCAACAGCGCCATGCTGATGCAGGCCGGCGCGCACATGGTCAAGGTCGAAGGTCAGTTGTGGCTGGCCGAGTCGATCCGCCTGCTGGCCGAACGCGGTGTACCGGTTTGCGCGCACATGGGCCTGACCCCGCAAGCGGTCAACATTCTCGGCGGCTATAAAGTGCAGGGCCGCAACGAGAACCAGGCGCGGCAGATGCGTGCTGACGCGATCTCGCTGGAACAGGCAGGTGCAGCGATGTTGCTGCTCGAATGCGTGCCAAGCGAACTGGCCGCCGAAATCAGCCAGGCGGTGAAAATCCCGGTCATCGGTATCGGTGCCGGTAACGCCACCGACGGCCAGGTTCTGGTGCTGCACGACATGCTCGGCCTGTCGATCACTGGCCGCGTACCGAAGTTCGTGAAGAACTTCATGCACGGTCAGGACAGCATCCAGTCCGCATTGAAGGCTTACGTTAACGAAGTCAAAGCTGTCACGTTCCCAGGCATCGAACACGGATTCTCTGCATGAACACCGTAAAAACCGTACGCGAACTGCGCGCCGCCGTGGCCCGCGCCCGCAGTGAAGGCAAGCGCATCGGCTTCGTGCCGACCATGGGCAACCTGCACAGCGGCCACGTCGCACTGATCACCAAAGCCACCCAACGCGTGGATTTCGTGGTCGCGAGCATCTTCGTCAACCCGCTGCAGTTCGGCGCCGGCGAAGACCTCGACAAATACCCGCGCACCCTCGCGGCGGATCAGGAAAAACTGCTCGAAGCCGGTTGCGACCTGCTGTTCGCCCCCACCGTTGAAGAGATGTACCCCGACGGCATGGCCGGGCAGACCCGGGTCAGCGTTCCGCAATTGTCCGAAGGCCTGTGCGGCGCCAGCCGTCCGGGGCACTTCGAAGGTGTGGCGACGGTGGTCAGCAAGCTGTTCAACATGGTCCAGCCGGATCTGGCGATTTTCGGCCAGAAGGATTACCAGCAACTGGCGGTGATCCGCGCCTTGGTGCATGACCTGAATATGCCGATCCAGATCATCGGCGAGCCGACCGTTCGCGCCGCTGACGGCCTGGCGCTGTCGTCGCGTAACGGTTTCCTCAGCGAAGAACAGCGCGCCGTGGCACCGGCGGTCTATCGCGCCCTGAGCACGATGGCCGAGTCGATCAAACAGGGTGAGCGAGATTTCCCGGCGCTGATCAGCGCGCAGTTGAAACAGCTGGAAGCGGCTGGCCTGCGCCCGGACTACCTGGAAATCCGCCACGCCCTGAGCTTGCGTCCGGCCACGGCCGAAGACCGCGATCTGGTGATTCTGGTAGCGGCGTTCCTCGGCACCACACGGTTGATCGACAACCTGCACCTGAACCTCGATACCCCGGTCTGAAAAGCACCGCAATCCCCCCTGTAGGAGTGAGCCTGCTCGCGATGAGGACCTGACATTCAGCATCACTGTTGAATGTCAGTCCGTTATCGCCAGCAAGCTCACTCCTGCAGTGTTTTCAGCGTCCTGAAAATTGCATTTCAAGCCATATTGCCGCCCCCAAAGCCTTCGGGCACACTGCCCGCCGTTCGATTCCAACCCGGGAAATCCCTCATGCACGCCATCATGCTCAAGGCCAAGCTGCACCGCGCCGAAGTCACTCACGCGGTGCTCGATTACGAAGGCTCATGCGCCATTGATGGCGAATGGCTGGACTTGTCCGGCATCCGGGAATACGAGCAGATCCAGATTTACAACATCGACAACGGCGAGCGTTTCACCACCTACGCCATCCGTGGCGAAGAGGGTTCACGGATGATCTCGGTCAACGGCGCTGCCGCGCACAAGGCCAAGGTCGGCGACCGCGTGATAATTTGCGCATACGCGCACTACAGCGAAGCGGAACTGGTGAATTTCAAGCCGCGCATGCTCTACATGGCGCCGGGCAATGAACTGAGCCACACCAGCAACGCCATTCCGGTGCAGGTCGCCTGATCGGCACTGCACCGCTTCCGTTTGTCGGACGGTTTCTAACCCCGATGTTAAAAAAGTACCGGAAACAGGTCAGACAAAGTCAAGACAGATCGCGGCGTGAGGTTTACTGTATTCGCCCTGCGCCAATAAATCGTGTCGACGCAGTTTGACCCCGCGCCTCAACAGGGTGTGGCGGTCTGTTCAGTGTTCAAAAGGCCGTTCAAGTAAAAAGGAAAACCGCAGCGATGGCGTACTACCGCACTCCTCATGACGTTACCGCTCTGCCCGCCTGGCAAGCGTTGAAAGACCACCGCCAAGCCATGCAGGATTTCAGCATGCGCGAAGCCTTCAACGCCGATCCGCAGCGTTTCAACCAGTTCACCCTCAGCAGCTGCGGACTGTTTCTCGATTATTCGAAGAATTTGATCAACGCCGAGACCCGCAATCTGCTCGTGGGTCTGGCCAATGAAGTCGATCTGAAGGGCGCGATCAAAGCGCTGTTCGACGGCGAAATCGTCAACGCCTCCGAAGGCCGCCCGGCCCTGCACACCGCCCTGCGCCGCCCAGTGGGCGACAAGCTGTCGGTCAACGGCGTCAACGTGATGCCGGAAGTGCACAAGGTGCTGAACCAGATCACCGATCTGGTCGGCCGCATCCACGATGGCCTGTGGCGTGGTTACACCGAGAAGCCGATCACCGACGTGGTCAACATCGGCATCGGTGGTTCGTTCCTCGGCCCCGAGCTGGTCTCCGAAGCGCTGTTGTCCTACGCGCAGAAAGGCGTGCGCTGCCACTACCTGGCGAACATCGACGGCAGTGAGTTCCACGAGCTGACGCAAAAGCTGCGCGCCGAAACCACGCTGTTCATCGTCTCGTCGAAATCCTTCAACACCCTCGAGACCCTGAAGAACGCCCAGGCCGCACGCGCCTGGTATCTGGCGCAGGGTGGTTCGGAAGCCGAGCTGTATCGTCACTTCATCGCGGTATCAAGCAACAACGCCGCGGCGGTCGCGTTCGGCATCCGTGAAGAAAACATCTTCCCGATGTGGGACTGGGTCGGCGGGCGTTACTCGCTGTGGTCGGCCATCGGCTTACCGATCGCCCTGGCCATCGGCATGTCCAACTTCAAGGAACTGCTATCCGGTGCCTACACCATGGACCAGCATTTCCAGACCGCGCCGTTCGAACAGAACATGCCGGTGCTGCTGGCCCTGCTCGGCGTGTGGTACGGCAACTTCTGGGGCGCGCAGAGCCACGCGATCCTGCCGTACGACCACTACCTGCGCAACATCACCAAGCACTTGCAACAGCTGGACATGGAGTCCAACGGCAAGAGCGTGCGTCAGGACGGCACCTCGGTCTCGACCGATACCGGTCCGGTGATCTGGGGCGGCGTCGGCTGCAACGGTCAGCACGCCTACCACCAGTTGCTGCACCAAGGCACCCAACTGATTCCGGCCGACTTCATTGTGCCGATCGTCAGCTTCAACCCGGTGTCCGACCACCATCAATGGCTGTACGCCAACTGCCTGTCGCAGAGCCAGGCGCTGATGCTCGGCAAGACCCTGCCGGAAGCCGAAGCCGAACTGCGCGACAAGGGCATGAGCGAAGAGCAGGTGCACAAGCTCGCACCGCACAAGGTGATCCCGGGCAACCGTCCGAGCAACACCCTCGTGGTCGAACGCATCAGCCCGCGTCGTCTCGGCGCGCTGGTCGCCATGTATGAGCACAAAGTGTTCGTGCAGAGCGTGGTCTGGGGTATCAACGCCTTCGACCAGTGGGGTGTGGAACTGGGCAAGGAACTGGGCAAAGGCGTTTACAACCGTCTGGTCGGCAGCGATGAAACCACCGCTGACGACGCCTCCACCCAAGGCCTGATCAATTACTTCCGCGGTCGTCACCGCGGCTGATCAAGGCCTTCGGGCCAACGCTGTTCCCTGTGGGAGCGAGCTTGCTCGCGAATGCAATCTGTCAGTCGACACCTTTGTTGGCTGGCGTGACGCCTTCGCGAGCAAGCTCGCTCCCACAGTTATTTTGGCCCCCTTCAACCATCAGATTCCTGATCCGGCTTGAACCCTTGGCCCTCTCGGCGCATCTTTATTCCTGTGCACAACAAGAATAAGGAACCGTCATGTTCGATATCAGCACGTTCCCCAAAGCCGATGCCGTCCGCCGGGCTGCGCAGTTGAGTCAGGACGACTACAAGCGTCTGTACCGCGAATCCATTGAACACCCCACGACCTTCTGGGCCGAACAGGCCACGCGCTTCCTCGACTGGAGCACGCCGTGGCAGACCGTTCAGCGCTATGACCTGAAAACCGGCGAAGCGTCCTGGTTTGCCGGCGGCCAGCTGAATGTCAGTTACAACTGCATCGACCGCCACCTCGCCCGACGCGGCGAGCAGACCGCGATTCTCTGGGAAGGCGACGACCCGGCCGAATCGGCGCAAATCACCTACAAGAAACTGCACCACCATGTCTGCCGCCTGGCCAACGTGCTGAAAAGTCGTGGCGTGAAGAAAGGCGACCGGGTGTGCATCTACATGCCGATGATCCCCGAAGCCGCCTACGCCATGCTCGCGTGCGCACGGATCGGCGCCATCCACTCGGTGGTGTTCGGTGGATTTTCCCCGGATTCATTACGTGACCGCATTCTCGATGCCGACTGCCGCACGGTGATCACCGCCGATGAAGGCGTGCGCGGCGGCAAGTTCGTGCCATTGAAACAGAACGTCGACAAAGCCCTGCAAAATTGCCCCGACGTCAGCACCGTCGTGGTGGTCGAGCGCACGCAAGGCAAAGTCGATTGGGTCGAAGGCCGCGACCTCTGGTATCACCAGGCCGTGCGTGACGTCAGCGACGACTGCCCGCCAGAGCCGATGGACGCCGAAGATCCGCTGTTCATCCTCTACACCTCGGGCAGCACCGGCAAACCCAAAGGCGTGCTGCACACCACCGGCGGTTACCTGCTGCAAGCAGCGATGACCTTCAAGTACGTGCTCGACTACCGCGAGGGCGAAGTATTCTGGTGCACCGCTGACGTCGGCTGGGTCACCGGCCACAGCTACATCGTTTACGGCCCGCTGGCCAATGGCGCGACCACGCTGATATTCGAAGGTGTGCCGAGCTACCCGAACAGCTCGCGCTTCTGGCAAGTGATCGACAAGCACAAGGTCAACATCTTCTACACGGCGCCGACCGCCCTGCGCGCCCTGATGCGCGAAGGTGCCGAACCGTTGAAGGAAACGTCGCGCCAGAGTCTGCGATTACTCGGCAGCGTCGGCGAGCCCATCAACCCGGAAGCGTGGGAATGGTATTTCAACGTGGTCGGCGAACAGCGCTGCCCGATCGTCGATACCTGGTGGCAGACCGAAACCGGCGGCATCATGCTCAGCCCCCTGGTCAGCGCCCAACGGATCAAACCCGGCTGCGCCACGCAACCGATGTTCGGCGTGCAACCGGTGCTGCTCGATGAACACGGCAAGGAAATCAAGGGTGCCGGCAGCGGCGTGCTGGCGATCAAGTCCAGCTGGCCCGCACAGATCCGCAGCGTCTACGGTGATCCGCAACGCATGGTCGACACCTACTTCAAACCCTACCCCGGTTACTACTTCACCGGTGACGGCGCGCGCCGCGACGAGGATGGCGATTACTGGATCACCGGACGCATCGACGATGTGATCAACGTGTCCGGGCACCGCATCGGCACCGCCGAAGTCGAAAGCGCACTGGTGCTGCACGACAGCATCGCCGAGGCGGCGGTGGTCGGTTATCCCCATGACGTCAAAGGTCAGGGCATCTACGCCTTCGTTACGCCAATGAATGGTGCCGAGCCGAGCGATGAGCTGAAGAAAGAACTGCTCGCCCACGTCAGCAAGGAAATCGGCAGCTTCGCCAAGCCGGATCTGATCCAGTGGGCGCCGGCCTTGCCGAAAACCCGTTCAGGCAAGATCATGCGCCGCATCCTGCGCAAGATCGCCTGCAACGAACTCGACAGCCTCGGCGACACCTCGACCCTGGCCGACCCGAGTGTGGTGCAAGGCCTGATCGACAAGCGCCTCAATCAGTAACCTGCCAGGCGCGGTCAACCGGCCGCGCCCGTCCCTGTGCACAGAGTGGTCATGGAATTCATCCGCAGCCGTATCGAACACCAACTCATGAGCCTGACCGGCCTGTCTCTCGGTCAGCTCGACCTGGAAAACCCCAAGGGTGATCCCGGCCTGTTCGGCCCCGACTCAGTCAGCTGGCAGGTGCATGGCGACTTCAGCAGCATGCTGATTGGCGGCATCAGCGCGCTGTTGCTGCAAGCCTTGCATCCCCTGGCGCTGGCCGGCGTCTGGGATCACTCGAACTTTCGCCAGGACATGCTCGGGCGTTTGCGCCGAACCAGTCAGTTCGTGTCCGGCACCACGTTCGGCTCGCGTCGGGACGCCGACTGGCTGATCGAAAAAGTGCGCACCATCCACCTGCAGGTGGTCGGCACCGCGCCGGACGGCCGGCCCTACGCGGCGAGCGATCCGGACTTGCTGACGTGGGTGCACGTGGCGGAAGTCAGCAACTTCCTCGCCGCGCATTTGCGTTACCGCAACCCGCAACTGTCGTGGGCCGATCAGGATCGTTATTACGCGGAAATCGCTGTGGTCGCCGAACGCCTTGGCGCCCGCGACGTACCGAAGTCCCGACAGGCTGTGGCCGATTACCTGCAAGGCATGCGCCCACAATTACTGTGCGATGAGCGCAGTCGTGAAGTGCTGCGCCTGCTGCTCGCGGCACCGGCCCCCAGCCTGTTGGCGCGGCCCTTTGGCGATCTGATGATGAAGGCCGGCATCGACCTGCTGCCGGACTGGGCCAGCGACATGCTCGACGTCCGCCAGAGTTCGGTGCAACGGCAACTGATTCGCGCCAGCGTCAGACGCAGCGCACCGATGCTGCGCTGGGCGATGCGCAATGGTTCAGTACAACGGGCACAGCGGCGCATGGGAATTCTGACCTGATGCCCGGAGCTGCAAGCTGCAAGCTGCAAGATTTGAGCTTGAGGCTTGAAGCTTGGAGCTTGAAGCCCAGTAACTGCTAAACTCCCGCGCCCCAATTCCCTCCAGCAAGGCGCCCGCATGTCTTCCTTGAATCAGGCGCTGCGCGCCGCCCTCGACCAACGTCAAGACTTGCTCACTGAGCTGCATGGCCAGGGCACCGATTGCTATCGGCTGTTCCACGGCAGCCAGGAGGGCGCCGGCGGCTTGACCATCGACCGCTACGGCCCGCAACTGCTGGTGCAGAGCTTTCACCAGACGCTGGAACGTGACGACCTGCTGCAACTGCACGCCCTGGTCAACCAGGCCCTGGGCCTGGAAACCCTGCTGGTCTACAACGACCGCTCCCGGGGCAATTCGCGGATTGATCGCGAAGACCCGGTCTATCGTGCCGACGACGCCGCGCTGGCCGATCTGGTCGGCCACGAATGGGGCCAGAACTACCGTGTCCGCGGGCGGCATGCCGGGCAGGACCCGCTGCTGTTCCTCGACCTGCGCAACACCCGCGGCTGGGTCAAGGATCACGCCAGGGGCAAGAGTGTGCTCAACCTGTTCGCCTACACCTGCGGCGTTGGCCTGAGTGCCGCCGCCGGTGGCGCGCGTGAGGTGTGCAATCTGGATTTCGCCGAAGGCAATCTGGCGGTCGGCCGCGAAAACGGTCTGCTCAATCCGCAGTTGCCGCAGATGGAGTTCATCCAGTCCGACTACTTCCCGGCGATCCGCCAGCTCGCCGGTCTGCCGGTCAGCCAGCGACGCGGACAGAAACTGCCGAGCTACCAGCGCCTCGAACAGCGTCAGTACGATCTGGTGCTGCTCGATCCGCCGGCGTGGGCCAAGAGTGCGTTCGGCACCGTCGACCTGCTGCGCGACTATCAGAGCCTGCTCAAGCCGGCCCTGTTGACCACCGCCGACAACGGCGTGCTGATCTGCTGCAACAACCTGGCGAAAGTCAGCATGGCCGACTGGCGCGAGCAAGTGCTGCGCTGTGCCGAGAAAGCCGGACGCCCGGTACGCGAATGGAGCGTCATGACCCCCGGCGCCGACTTCCCGTCAATGGACCAGCAACCGCCGCTGAAAACCCTGATCCTGCAGTTGTAACCCTTCCCTGCGGTTAACAACTGTCCAATGAGGGAGCAGGCTCGCTCCCTTCATGGGATTTAATCCTACAGAACAATCTGAACAATCCTGCACCCTCGGATGTACTTCGGAACCGGAATCGCGTGCCATACTCCAAGGCACTCCGATTCAGACAGATGAAGCCGCACATGCCCAAAGGATTGATTCGCGCGATTGGCGCCTTGTTGACCGCTCTGGCCCTCTACAGCTTGCTGGGGTTTCTGATTTTGCCGGGCATCGCCCTGCGCGTGGCCAACCAGCAACTGGCCCACTACGCCACGCTGCCTGCGCATATCCAGCGCATCGAACTCAATCCGTTCAGCCTCGAAGTGACAGTGTGGGGCCTGGTCATCGGTGAGCCGGGCAAGGAACAGGTTGGTTTCGAGCGGCTCTACGCCAACCTGCAACTCGACAGCCTGTGGACCAAAGCGCTGCACCTGGCCGACATCGAACTGGACAAACCCAAGACCGAAATCCTCTTCGCCAAAGACGGTCAGCTGAACCTGCTGGGCCTGTTCAAACTCCCCGCCAGCGAACCGACCCCGGCCGACCCGAACGCCAAGCCGTTCCCGCTGCGCATCGACCGCATCCAGCTGGCCGGCGGCAATGTGCATTTCGAGGACGCCCGGCCGAGCGAGCCGATCGAGTTCCTCTACGACAAGCTCGACTTCGAACTGAAGAACCTCAGCACCCTGCCCGAAGACAATGCCGACATGACGCTCGTAGCGGTCGGCCCGGCGGGTGGGCAGATCGACTGGAAGGGCAACTTCAGCCTGATCCCGTTCACCTCCGAAGGGACACTGAAAATCACCGACGGCAAGATGAAAGCCTTCTGGCCCTACGTGCGTGACGCCGTACCGCTGGTGCTCGAAGACGGTGTGCTCAGCCTCAGCACCACGTACAAACTCAATCTGTCGAAAGAAACCGAACTGCTGCTGAACGACGTAACAGTGAGCATTGCGCCGTTCGCGATCAAGGCACCGGACGGACGCCCGCTGGCAAGACTTGAACGCCTCGATGTCAGCGAAACCTCGATCGACCTGGCCAGACAGCAAGTGGTGGTCGGCAAAATCCGCAGCAACAAACTGGAAACCTGGGCCGCGCTCGAAGCCGACGGTCAACTGGACTGGCAGAAACTGTTCGCCAGCCAACCCTCCAGGCCAGCTGCCAAAGCGGCAGCGGAACCTGCCAATACCCCGGCAGCCGCCGACTCGCCGAAAGCAACGCCGGCACCGAGCAAGCCCTGGCAAGTGCTGCTCAAAGACGTGCAATTGCGTAACTACACGGTCCACCTCGCCGACCGTTCAGCAAAGCCGGCGGTGGCCCTGGATGTCACGCCGCTGAATGTCGATCTGCAGGATTTCGACAGCCTCAACGGTTCGCCCTTCAAGCTCAAACTCGACAGCGGCCTGGGCAAACAAGGCAAGATCACGGCCGACGGCACCGTAAATCTCGCCCCGGTCACCGCGCAGCTCAATGTCAAAACCCAGGACATCGACCTGCGCGTCGCCCAATCCTACATCAACCCATTCATTCGCCTCGAACTGCGCAGCGGCATGCTCGGCAGTGATCTGAAGGTCAACCTCAAGAGCACCGAGCCGCTGGCCCTCAGCGTGACCGGACGTGCGCAGATAGATCAGTTGCACACCCTCGACACTCTGAAAACCCGCGACTTCCTCAAGTGGCAACAAGTGGTGGTCGAAGGCCTGAACTATCAACACGGCGACAGCCTGTCGATCGACAAGGTCAACCTGTTCCAGCCCTATGCGCGGTTCATGATCAACGACGATCGCACGACCAACATCGACGACCTGCTGATCCCGCAGCCCGCCGACAGCGGGACGAAAGGCACCGCTGCCAAACCGGCCGGCAACGCCAAACCGCTGGGCATTCACATCGGCGGCATCGCCATCAATGACGGTTCAGCCAACTTCGCCGACTTCAGCCTGACGCCGAATTTCGCCACCGCGATTCAACAGCTCAATGGCCAGATCGGCACCATCGACAGTCGCCAGGCCAAACCGGCCAGCGTCGACATCAAAGGCAAGGTCGACCGCTATGCACCGGTCACCATCAAAGGGGCGGTCAACCCGTTCGACCCGATGGCCAGCCTCGACATCGCCACCAGCTTCAAACGGGTCGAGCTGACCACCCTGACGCCCTACTCCGGCAAGTTCGCCGGCTACCGCATCCGCAAGGGCCGGCTCAACCTCGACCTGCATTACCTGATCACCAAGGGCCAGCTCAAGGCCGAGAACAAAGTGGTGGTCGAACAGCTACAACTGGGTGAAAAAGTCGACAGTCCGGATGCCGTGAGCCTGCCGTTGAAACTGGCGATCGCCTTGCTCAAGGACGTCGATGGCAAGATTTCCATCGAACTGCCGGTGACCGGCGACCTGAACAATCCACAGTTCAGCGTGATGCCGATTGTCTGGCAGACCTTGCGCAACCTGATTGTCAAAGCCGCTGCGGCGCCGTTCAAGATGATTGGCGGGCTGATCAGCGGTGGCAGTTCCGAAGACCTCGGCACCGTGTCCTTCGCGCCGGGCTCCAGTGAACTGAGCAAGGATGCCGAAGCTGCACTGGACAAGTTGGCCAAGGCGCTCAAGGAACGCCCGGCCCTGCGCCTGGAAATCGAAGGCACCGCCGCCAAAAGCAGCGACGGCCCGCTGCTTGCCGAGCAACGGCTGGAACGCGAATACCAGTACAACTACTACAAGATGCTCCAGCGCCGCGGCGACAAGGTGCCGGCTCAGGCGTCGCTCCTGCAAGTACCGGACGGCGAGAAAGGTCCGTTGCTCGAAGGCATCTACCGCACGCGTCTGAAAACCCAGCCGCCTGCCGAATGGAAGGATTTGGGCAAGGAAGAACGCACGGCGAAGATGCGTGCAGGCTTGATCACGTTCTGGGGCGCAAGTGATGTACTGCTGCGTCAACTGGGCCAGGACCGCGCCAGCAGTATCAAGGATTACCTCGTCGACAAAGGCCAACTGGCGGACGACCGCGTTTACTTCATCGACGCCAACCTGGGCGAAGCCGAAAGCGATGGCCGGGTCGTGACGCAAATGCACCTGGATGCCGAATGATGAACATCAAGTGGCTACCCGCTTTGCTACTGACGTTCGCTGTGGGCCATGCCTCGGCGTCCGACACTTTGCGCTGCGGCAGCCAGCTGGTCAGCCTCGGCGACCGCGCCAGCGAAGTGCTGCAGAAGTGTGGCGAGCCGATCAGCCGCGATGCCCTCGGCTACAAGCGCAGCGCCAATCGCCGCGAAGAGTTTCAGGTCGAGGAATGGACCTACGGCCCGAGCAACGGCATGTACCAGTACCTGCGCTTTGAAGGCAATCGCCTGCGGCAGATCAACAGCAAGCGCGGTAACTGAGCCGCACCGATTGCCCTTGCGGGAGTGAGCCTGCTCACGCCTACAGCTGTTTTGTGGTGCTCCTGAAATAGAACAGGCCCCGACACAAGTGCCGGGGCCCGCAATGGCCACATCCGTGTGACCGTTCGCATGAACTCTAAAGTTGCGGCAGACGTATTACTCGGCCCGTCTGTCGCGCCTTCTCCCGGTCCAGGCGAGAAGTCATGCCTTACTCGGCTTTCAGGCCGTCAGCGGAAACCGCTTTGACGCCTTTGATTTTCTTGGCGATCGCAACAGCAACGTCTTTCTGCGATTCAGTGACAGCAGTAGTCGACGACAGCGATACAACGCCTTTGTTGGTTTCTACTTTGATGTCAGTACCTGGAATGCCTTTTTCGGTGACCAGGTCAGCTTTGACTTTGGTAGTGATCCAAGTGTCAGAAGTAGCTTCTTTAGCCTGGGTGACTTCACCGGCAGCCAGAGTCATTGGAGCCTGGGTAGCCTGAGTGGATTGTGCGAATGCACCGGAAGCCATGGTCAGGGTCAGCGCGGTAGCAGCAGCGGCAGTGATAGCGAACTTCTTCATACGAGTAACTCCTGTTTTTCTGGAAAGTCTGCTGGTTGTCTTGTCAGCAGGGTTACCAAGGTAGTTGCGAACGCTGTGCCAACTTTTGTAAATGATAAAAAACCATATAAATCAATAAGTTGCTGATTCTACGATTTTCCGGATTCATGCAATTTGCATGACTCACCGATAAATCGCATGCAAGTTGCGGTTTTCTGAAAAGTTCCTAAGGCGCTGAAATTATTGAAACTTTTGAGAAGTGCTGCACCAAGAAAAATGCCCCGCTTTGCGGGGCATTTGGCAGTCCATCGACAACTCAGGTACCGCTGGCAGTACAGCCTTTTGGCGAATAGTCCGGTGCAACGGTCGTACCGCAAGACCATACGCCCGCACCGGTGCCGGAGGAGCGAGTGAGTGTGATGGTTTTATCCAGCACAGGGCCTGGCGCGTTTTTGATCGTGCAGACGATTGTCCCCGCACCAGTGGACGCGGTGCCCGACGCAGTGACGGCGCAATTGGAGGTCGTAACGGTCGCGGCACCCGCAACGAGTGTCAGTGTAGGGTCAGTCCCCTGATTGATGGTGTCCTCGAAAGGCACCTTCAGCGCACTGATTTCCGCCAGCCCCGCCGTCACCTTCGACCGCGCCTGATACTTGGTGTACTGCGGCAAGGCGATGGTCGCCAGAATCCCGATGATCGCTACCACGATCAGCAACTCGATCAGAGTGAAACCTTGTTGTTTTTTCATAGACACGCTCCATGCATGAGTCGAATTCTCATGATCTGCAAGGGACGGAGCATAGGCCATGCCAATGCCTGCAAAGCCCCGTTCATTCGACGCGAAGCGCCTGCAACGCCATTTCCTACAGCCTGCAACCGCACTATCTGACACTTTTTGTCACCTGCGCCGGCCGTGTTTGGCGCTGTCACTTGACTAGGCTATAAGTCATGAACGGCAAGCGTGCGGAATCCCCATGAATGACATCGCTCTGAGCGGTCTGGCCAAGCAACTGGTGCAGGCGCAACTGTTGACGGAAACAAGCGCCCAGCAAGCCTGGCAACAGGCCCAGCGCAATCGCCTGTCGCTGGTCAGTTATCTGGTACAGAACAAACTGGTGAAAAGCTCACAGGTGGCCGAGATCGCTTCCGAGCATTTCGGCATGGCGTTCCTCGACCTCAATTGCCTCGACAAGGAAACCCAGCCCAAAGGGCTGGTCAGCGAAAAACTGGTACGCCAGCACCACGCCCTGCCGCTGTGGCGGCGTGGCAACAAACTGTTCGTGGGCATTTCCGACCCGAGCAATCATCAAGCGATCAACGATATCCAGTTCAGCACCGGGTTGAGCACCGAAGCGATTCTGGTCGAGGACGACAAGCTCACCGATGCCATCGAAAAATTCTTCGATACCCATGCCAGTGGCCTGGAAGACATGGCCGATGTCGATCTCGACGGCCTCGATGTCGAGTCCATCGACGACAGCAAGCAGGACGCCATCGGCGGGCTCGACGCCGACGATGCGCCAGTGGTGCGCTTCGTTCACAAGATGTTGCTCGATGCGATCAAGAGCGGCTCTTCCGACCTGCACTTCGAGCCCTACGAAAAGAACTACCGGGTGCGGGTGCGCACCGACGGCATTCTGCGCGAGGTGGCCAAGCCACCGATTCAACTGGCCGGGCGCATCGCCGCACGCCTGAAAGTCATGGCCAGTCTCGACATCTCGGAGCGGCGCAAACCTCAGGACGGGCGGATCAAGATGCGCCTGTCGAAGAGCAAGTCGATTGATTTCCGGGTCAACACCCTGCCGACCCTGTGGGGCGAAAAAGTGGTGATCCGGATCCTCGATCCGTCCAGCGCGCAGATCGGCATAGATGCTCTGGGTTACGAGCCAGCGCAGAAAGACCTGTACATGGCGGCGCTCAAGCAACCACAGGGCATGATCCTGGTAACAGGCCCGACCGGCTCAGGGAAAACCGTGTCGCTGTACACCGGTCTGAATATTCTCAATACCGTCGACATCAATATTTCCACCGCTGAAGACCCGGTGGAGATCAACATGGAAGGTATCAACCAGGTCAACGTCAATCCCAGACAAGGCCTGGATTTTGCCCAGGCCCTGCGCTCGTTTCTGCGTCAGGACCCGGACGTGATCATGGTCGGTGAGATCCGCGACCTGGAAACCGCCGAGATCGCCATCAAGGCAGCGCAGACCGGTCACCTGGTGCTCTCGACCCTGCACACCAACAGCGCTGCAGAAACCCTGACGCGCCTGCACAACATGGGCATTCCCGGTTTCAACATCGCCACCTCGGTCAGCCTGATCATTGCCCAGCGCCTGGCGCGCAAATTGTGCAGTCATTGCAAGAAGCCGATCGAGATCCCCCGCGAAACCCTGATCAAGGAAGGGTTCCCACCGGAACAGATCGGCAGTTTCACGATCTATGAGCCGGTCGGTTGCGATCACTGCAACGGCGGTTACAAGGGACGCGTGGGGATTTATGAAGTGGTGAAAAACACCCCCGAGCTGCAACGGCTGATCATGGCCGAAGGCAATTCGCTGGAAATCGACACCCAGATGCGCCGCGACGGCTTCGACAACCTGCGCACGTCGGGCCTGCGCAAGGCCATGCAAGGCATCACCAGCCTTGAAGAAATCAACCGGGTCACCAAGGACTGAACATGGCGGTCAAGGCAGCAAAAATCAGCGTCTACGCCTGGGAAGGCACGGACCGTAAAGGCACCAAGGTCACCGGTGAACTGAGCGGGCAAAACCCGGCACTGATCAAGGCGCAATTGCGCAAGCAAGGCATCAACCCCGGCAAGGTACGCAAGAAGTCCGCCTCGCTGTTGAGCTTC
This sequence comes from Pseudomonas sp. GNP014, assembly GCF_054344005.1. NCBI lineage: Bacteria > Pseudomonadati > Pseudomonadota > Gammaproteobacteria > Pseudomonadales > Pseudomonadaceae > Pseudomonas > Pseudomonas sp. GNP014. The sequence goes on from NZ_JBTGUS010000001.1 coordinate 228,757, forward strand.
GGCAAACGCATCAAGGCTCAGGACATCGCCCTGTTCACCCGGCAGATGGCAACGATGATGAAGGCCGGCGTGCCGCTGCTGCAGTCGTTCGACATCATTGGCGAAGGCTTCGAAAACCCGGCCATGCGCAAACTGGTGGATGAGGTCAAACAGGAGGTCGCGGCCGGCAACAGCTTCGCCACGTCCCTGCGCAAGAAGCCGAAGTATTTCGACGAGCTGTATTGCAACCTGGTGGATGCCGGCGAGCAGTCCGGCGCCCTCGATACGTTGCTCGATCGCGTCGCCACCTATAAGGAAAAAAGCGAAAGCCTCAAGGCCAAGATCAAGAAGGCCATGACCTATCCGACCGCCGTGGTACTGGTAGCGGCCGTCGTGACCGGGATCCTGCTGGTGAAAGTGGTGCCGCAATTCCAGTCGGTGTTCTCCGGGTTCGGTGCCGAACTGCCGGCCTTCACGCTGATGGTGATCAGCCTTTCGGAATTCATGCAGCAATGGTGGTGGGCGATTCTCGGGGCATTGGTGGCAGCGTTTTTCGGTACCCGCCATGCCTTGAAAACATCCCAGGCGTTGCGCGACCGTCGCGACACCTGGCTGTTGAAACTGCCGTTGGTGGGCACGTTGATGTACAAGTCCGCTGTCGCTCGTTTCGCCCGTACCCTGTCGACCACGTTTGCCGCCGGTGTGCCGCTGGTGGAAGCACTCGATTCGGTGGCCGGGGCCACCGGCAACGTGGTGTTCAAACGCGCAGTGCTGCGCATTCGCCAGGACGTGTCCACCGGCATGCAACTGAATTTCTCGATGCGCACCACCGGGGTCTTTCCGAATATGGCCGTGCAAATGACCGCCATCGGTGAAGAGTCCGGTGCGCTCGACGAGATGCTCGACAAGGTCGCAGGTTTTTATGAGGACGAAGTGGATAACATGGTCGACAACCTCACCAGCCTCATGGAGCCGTTCATCATGGTGGTCCTCGGCGTGATCGTCGGTGGTCTGGTGGTGGCCATGTACCTGCCGATCTTCCAACTCGGCTCAGCGATCTGACATGCCTATCGACGAACTCTTCAGTCTGTATCCGCTGGCCTTTGTGTGCACCGCCCTGCTATTGGGTCTGGTGGTGGGCAGTTTTCTCAATGTGCTGGTCTGGCGTCTGCCGAAAATGCTCGAGCGCGATTGGCGCCAGCAGGCGCAGGACGTTCTCGGTCTGCCCGGCGAATCGCCGCTGCCGACTTACAATCTGATGCTGCCGCACTCTGAATGCCCGCATTGCGCGCACCGGATCCGCGCCTGGGAAAACATTCCGCTGGTCAGCTATCTGTGCCTGCGCGGGCGCTGCTCGGCGTGCGGCGGGTCCATCAGCAAACGGTACCCGCTGACGGAACTGGCGTGCGGTCTGTTGTCAGCGTTCATTGCCTGGCACCTGGGCTTCGGCTGGCCCGCCGCCCTGTTGATCGTCCTCACCTGGGGCTTGCTGGCGATGAGCCTGATCGACACCGAACATCAACTGCTGCCCGACGTACTGGTGCTGCCGCTGATGTGGCTGGGGTTGATCGTCAACAGTTTCAGCCTGTTCGTGCCGCTGCACGACGCGCTGTGGGGAGCAGTGGCCGGTTACCTGGCGCTGTGGTCGGTGTTCTGGCTGTTCAAGTTGCTGACCGGCAAGGACGGCATCGGTCACGGAGACTTCAAGCTGCTGGCGCTGCTCGGGGCGTGGGGCGGCTGGCAGATTCTGCCGCTGACGATCCTGTTGTCATCGCTGGTCGGCGCGATTGTCGGGGTGATTCTGCTGCGGTTGCGCGACGAGAAAACCTCGACGCCGATCCCCTTCGGACCCTATCTGGCCATTGCCGGCTGGATTGCCTTGCTCTGGGGTGGTCAAATAACCGGCTTCTATTGGCAGTTTGTCGGTTTGAAATGAATACCCCTGTGGAAAAACCCTGGATTCTCGGCCTCACCGGTGGCATCGGCAGCGGTAAAAGCGCTGCCGCCCAGCACTTCATTGATCTGGGTGTCCACGTGGTGGACGCCGATCACGCGGCACGCTGGGTAGTTGAGCCGGGGCGTCCAGCGCTGGCAAAGATTGCCGAACACTTCGGCCCCGGCGTGTTGCAGGCCGATGGCACGCTGGACCGCGCCGCCCTGCGCAAACTCATCTTCGAAGTGCCGGAGCAACGTCGCTGGCTCGAAGCCCTGCTGCATCCGTTGATCGCCGAGGAAATCGCGCATCATCTGGCACTGGCAAAATCGCCTTACGCGATTCTGGTTTCGCCGCTGTTGATCGAATCCGGGCAATACGCGATGACGCAGCGCATCCTGGTGATCGACGCCCCGCAACAATTGCAGATCGAACGCACCTTGCAGCGTGACCAGACCAGCGAGCAGCAGGTTCAGGCGATCCTCAAGGCTCAGTCGAGCCGCGAAGACCGTGTGAGCCGCGCCGACGATGTGGTGGTCAACGACCGCGACCTCGCCTGGCTGCACAGCGAGGTCGAGCGCCTGCATCACTTTTACCTGACGTTATCCGGAGGCCAAGCATGAGCCAGATCCCCACCGTTGACTGCCCGACCTGCGGCGCCCCCGTGGAATTCACCCCTGAGAACAAGTTTCGCCCGTTCTGCTCCGATCGCTGCAAGCTGATCGACCTCGGCGCCTGGGCGTCGGAAGAACACAAGATTCCGGTCGCACCGGATGCCGAGGACGAACTGTTTTCCGGTGATTTCGACCCGCGTCACTGATTCGATCAGGGGCGCATAAAGCCGTAGTCCTGATCGTCGTCGAGGTTTTCCGCAAGAAAGCGCAACTCGTCGGCCAGGTCTTCGGCGTTGCGCACGGCCTTGCTCTGTTGCACCACCGCACTGAGCAAGGCGCGCAGGCTCAACCCAGGGTCGAAACCCACTTCCTGCGCCACTTCAAGACTCTGCCGGGTTTCCTGCCTCGCCCACTCGTAAACACTCATGCTGCTGCTCCTGAAGGGATTTGCGCGAGCATGAAATTTCCCGCACGTAGCGGGTTTGATGTGGATCAAGACTTCGGATCGTCGTCCTTCCAGGGCGCCGAAAGGTAGCGGGTGCGGTTGAAGGTCTCCAGCCATTCCGGGCTGAATACCACCAGTGCACTGACGATCATGCCGTTGATAAACGCCTCTGGGAAAATGATCAGCCACAGGTAACCGATGAAGTCTTCAAGCCATTCCGGCATGGCGAAAAGGCCGTCGTACCACAGCAGCGTCAGGCTCAGGATCAGGCACAACAGGGCTGACAGCGCAGCGGCAAAAAAACCGGAACAGAAGATGTACACGAACGGATTGCGCGGCTGCACACGCTCGACGAGGATCGCCACGCACTCGGTAACCAGCACCGGCAGCAAAATGAACAAGGCGCCATTGACCCCCATCGCCGCGAGATCCTGACGCCCGAGCAGTACCAGACCGATTTGCGCTACCAGCCCGCCGACGATCGCCAGCGGCCAATCCAGCAGCAGCGTCACCGCCGTCATGCCAAGGAAGTGATACGACACGCCCGTGTCGAAATCCCTGCGCATCAACCACAACAGAAACAACGCAAACACGGTGCCGAACAGCAGATGCTGACGCCGACTGTCGCTGAACAACTCGACCCACGGCGCCCGCACGATCGCCCAAAGCAGCACCGGCAGATAAATCAGCCAGCCCAGCAGCAGACTCTCAGTCGCCAGCACCTCGACGCCGATCATGGGCGCGCCTTCTCCAGTGCCTCGCGCAGGTCGCTCGCGTTGGCGTACTCACGTTGCGCGAGCAATCGACCGTCCTTGAGTTGCAACCACAACACCTGGCCTTCCGCGCCGGGATAGCGCGACGCAACCCGGCCTTCTCGATCAAGCATGACCCGATAGTGGTAGTCGCGCATGGCCGGTACGGCAAACATTCTGGCAATCAGCGCCGGCATGCGCTGGATATCGGCAACGAACACCGCGTGACGGGCCTCCAGATAGCCCTTGGGCTGATCCTTCAACGCCTCCTTGATCAGCTTGGCGCCGTCCATATCCCGCGCCACCAGCAGCGTGGTGGTGCTGTTGTCGAGGGTGAAGGGTTGCTCGTACTGATCGAGTAACGTCCAGGAAGCAAGACGCTCGCCGGTTTCGAGTGCATGGGCAAACAGCGGAAAAAGAGCAAACAGCAGCAGCCAGCGAAATTTCACGATGAGTCCTCACGGTTTGGCGTAAATAATCAATTTCCATGAGTCTACACCGCCCTTCTCCACTGCCCACTGATGCACTTTGCCGCGTAACGCTTTCAGCTTGTCGCATTTGAACGCTAAGCTTGGCGTATGGATGACTCAGATTATTTACGCCTGCTGACCATCGCGGCCGAGCAAGCCAACGCCTTTCTGTCCAATGCCCGCAAATGGGAGCGTGAGCGTTGGGTCTGCCAGCGCCTGCTGCAAGGCTTGAACATTCCTTATCGCGCCGACGAATTCGCCCCGGCTGGCGAGCCGCCGGACGTGCTGTTTCGTGATGCCAATTTCGAGGTGTTCTTCGTGCTCGACGAGGGGCGCCGGCTCAACGACGAATGGCGCGATGAATTGCAGCGACGACGCAGCGCTTTTTCCCTGAGCCAGCTGGTGCGCCGCGAAGCCAAGCCGAAACGCATCCCGGCCAACGAGTTCCTGCTGCGACTGGCACCGACCTTGCGCAAGAAAGCACACAACTACAAGGAACGCGGTATGGATCTGGGCGAACTGGACATCATCGCCTTCGCCAGCCTCAAACGTGAAGTACTGGATCTGAACAGCCATTTTCCACCGCCTACCGAATATCTGCGTCAGGGCTGGCGCTCGCTGTCCCTGGTCGGCCCGACCTTCGCCCGTGTGTTGTTCGCCCACCCGGATGCGCCGGACTTTCTGCGCAGCAACCTCGGTCGCAGCATTGTCTTTGATGTGGGAATCAGCCTGTGACGCCACTTCAGCAACTGATCGCCGATGTACCGCAGACCGGGTGCGTCCGCTGGATTGGTGTGCGCCCCGAGTCGCGCGGGCCGATGATCGAACTCGATGCCGTAGAGGCGCGGCTGGAAGCGGGATTGACTGGCGATCACGCGCGCCCCGGTGTGCGCAACGCGCGACAGGTGACGCTTATTCAGTGGGAACATCTGGCGGTGATCAGCGCGTTGATGGGGCGCCCTGACGATCATCCGGTAAAGCCTGAAGATCTGCGGCGCAATCTCGTCATCAGCGGAATCAATTTGTTTAGCCTGAAAGGGCGGCGCTTTCGCATTGGTCAGGCCATATTCGAAACCACGGGCTGGTGCCAGCCGTGCGCACGTCTGCAGAACAACCTCGGTCCGGGCACCTTTCAAGCGGTGCGCGGGCATGGCGGAATTACCGCGCGGGTGCTACAAAGCGGGATCATTCGCCTCGAAGACCGGGTGAGCGTCGAGCCGGTTCCGGACAGCGGCTATGCTGCGTTCAACCCTGGATAAAAACCGCTGTAGCTTCTGCCCATTCAGCAACGTCTACCTGACGAGGCAAATATGACCAGCCGCCTGAACCCCGAAGACCAGAAACATGTCGAAGAGTACCTGCAACTGTCCCAACACCGAGTCGAGCGCCGGCCTTTCCGGCCGTGGATGCTCCTGGTGCTGGTGCTGGCAGTGACCATTGGTCTGGGCCTGTTGAGCCGATTTATCAGTTACCTGACGCTATGAGCTGCCTCGCGCTCGCTTGGGTAACCGCACCGATTTCCTTTAAAAACCTTGCGAGTTATCCCTATGTCCCATCGTATTGTTATTGTCGGCGGCGGCGCCGGCGGTCTGGAGTTGGCTACCCGTCTGGGTAAGACTCTGGGCAAACGCGGCACGGCCAGTGTGATGCTGGTCGACGCGAACCTGACACACATCTGGAAACCGCTGCTGCACGAAGTGGCCGCCGGATCGCTGAACTCCTCCGAAGACGAACTCAACTATGTCGCTCAGGCAAAATGGAACCACTTCGAGTTCCAGCTGGGGCGCATGAGCGGGCTCGATCGCGCGCAGAAGAAAATCCAGCTGGCAGCGACCTACGACGAAAATGGCGTAGAGCTGGTCCCGGCCCGTGAAGTGGCATACGACTCGCTGGTGATCAGCGTCGGCAGCACCACCAACGACTTCGGCACCCAGGGCGCGGCGCAGCATTGCCTGTTCCTCGACACCCGCAAACAGGCCGAGCGCTTCCACCAGCAACTGCTCAACCACTACCTGCGCGCCCATGCCGGGCAAACCGATGTGATCGAGCAGATCAGCGTGGCAATTGTCGGCGCGGGTGCCACCGGCGTCGAACTGGCGGCCGAACTGCACAACGCCGCCCATGAACTGGCAGCGTATGGCCTGGACCGGATCAAACCGGAAAACATGCACATCACCCTGATCGAAGCCGGGCCACGGGTGTTGCCTGCCCTGCCGGAGCGTATCAGCGGGCCGGTGCACAAGACGCTGGAGAAACTCGGGGTCAACGTGATGACCAACGCTTCGGTGAGTGAAGTGACCGCCGACAGCCTGATCACCGCCGATGGCAATGAGATCAAGGCCAGTCTGAAAGTCTGGGCAGCAGGCATTCGTGCACCGGGCTTCCTCAAGGACATCGACGGCCTGGAAACCAATCGCATCAACCAGCTGCAAGTGCTGCCAACACTGCAGACCACCCGCGACGAAAATATCTTCGCCTTCGGTGACTGCGCGGCCTGCCCACAACCGGGTTCGGACCGCAACGTACCGCCACGGGCGCAAGCCGCGCACCAACAGGCATCGCTGCTGGCCAAGTCGCTGAAACTGCGCATCGAAGGCAAAACCTTGCCGGAGTACAAGTACACCGACTACGGCTCGCTGATTTCGCTCTCGCGCTTCTCGGCCGTGGGTAACTTGATGGGCAACCTGACCGGTAGCGTGATGCTCGAAGGCTGGCTCGCGCGGATGTTCTACGTGTCGCTGTATCGCATGCACCAGATGGCGCTGTACGGGCCGTTCCGCACGGCAATGCTGATGCTGGGCAGCAAGATTGGCCGTGGCACCGAGCCACGTCTGAAACTGCACTAAAAAACCTGTGGGAGCGAGCCTGCTCCGGGCGGCGATCCGACGAATGCGGTGTGTCAAACGACAAAAATGTCGACTGATACAACCTCTTCGTCGGATCGCCGCCCGGAGCCGGCTCGCTCCCACAATGTTTTGTGTTGATCGAAAGATCTGTTTCGTACTGTATCCCCCCTCGTTTTCCCCACCTTCACTTACAAACTCCTCCGCTGCGCGACACAGGCGCGATACACCGCCACCGCTTAATGGCCACACCCGAGCGCACCCGCTCAGGCTTTTGCCCTTAACGTGTGGTTGCGTTGTGCAACCAGGAGAATGTAAATGTCCCGTACTTCGACCCTCGGTAAACAATCCATTGGCCTGATCGGCGCAGCCCTGGCTGGCGGCTTGATGCTGTCCGGCTCGGTATTTGCCGCCCAGCCATTGGCACAGGGCTACATGGTTGCCTCGGCGGAAACCTCGGTGAAAGCGCCAGAAGGCAAATGCGGTGAAGGCAAATGTGGCGATGCTTCGATGGCCAAGACTGACAGCGATGGTGACGGCAAGGTCTCGCGCGCCGAATTTCTGAAAGTCGCGCCGAAGTCCGACTTCGACAAGATCGACGCCAACCACGACGGCTTTATCGACGAGCAAGAGGCCTATAACAACGTGAAGGCCAACTTTGAAGCCAACGGCAAGAAAATGCCGAAAGGTCTGTTCGAACACCTGAAAGACCAAGACGGCGCCTGATCGGCAGAAAAAAGCCGCGCTTCTCCTGCGAGAAACGCGGCTTTTTTATGTGTGGTTGTTTACAGCTGGAAACGCCGCACCATGCCCTGCAAGGCGTTGGCCAGTTGCGACAATTCATGGCTGGAAGCACTGGTCTGGTCGGCGCCTGCGGCAGAACGTACCGACAAATCCCGAATATTCACCAGGTTGCGGTCCACTTCCCGCGCGACTTGCGCTTGTTCTTCGGCAGCGCTGGCAATGACCAGATTGCGCTCATGGATCTCGTGCACCGACGCGGTAATGGTTTGCAGCGCCTCACCGGCACGCTCAGCCAGCGCCAGCGTGGTCGTCGCCCGCGCGGTACTGGCCTGCATCGAATCCAGCGCCAGGCTCGAACCGCTGCGCATGCCCTGAACCATTTGCTCGATCTCCTGCGTCGATTGCTGCGTGCGATAGGCCAGCGCCCGCACTTCATCAGCGACCACAGCAAAGCCGCGCCCACTCTCACCGGCCCGTGCCGCTTCAATCGCCGCGTTGAGCGCCAGCAGGTTGGTCTGCTCGGCAATCGCCCGAATCACGTCCAGCACTTTGCCGATATCCTGCGATTGATTGGCCAGTGATTGCACCAGTTCGCCAGTCTGTTGCACATCGCTGGCCAGGGCGTTGATGGCCGTGGCGGTCTCACTGACGCGCACCTGCCCCAGATGCGCCGACTCGCTGGATTGACGGGTCGCGTCAGACGTCGACACCGCATTGCGTGCGACCTCTTCCACTGCGGCCGTCATCTGATTAACAGCCGTCGCGGCCTGTTCGATCTCGTTGTTCTGTTGTTGCAGCCCCTGCGTACTGTCGAGTGTCACTGCATTGAGTTCATCGGCAGCGGTCGCCAGTTGCGTAGCCGAGCCGCTGATGCCTTGCAGCGTCTCGCGCAGGTTTTGCTGCATGGTCGCCAGTGCCTTGAGCAAGCGACTGACTTCATCGTTGCCCTGGGTTTCGATCGGTCGGGTCAGATCACCCTGCGCGACACTTTCTGCTGCGCTCACGGCACTGCTCAGCGGGCGGACGATACTGCGAGTGAGCATCATCGCCAGTGCCACCGTGGCCAGCGCGGCCAACGCAATAAACAAACTGACAATCGTGCGCGAGTTTTCGTAGTGCGCAGCGGATTTCTGGCTTTCGGCGGCGACCTGTTTGGCGAACAGGTCCGCCAGGTCGTTGAGTTGTTTGCCGGAGCCATCGACGACGGTTTTCATGTCGACCAGCAACAATTTGGTCAACTCATCACGCTTGCCTTGCTCGGCGAGGGCAAAGGATTGAGCGATACCGCTGCGATACGCGGCGAAGGTCTTTTTGAATTGGTCATACAGCTGCTGGCCTTCCGGGGTGTCGACCAGTTTGTCGTAGGCGGCGATTTTCTCGCTCAGCTCCTTGTCGCGGGTGTCCATCTGGCTACGGTAGGTGGCGATATTGTTCGCGTCCTGATCCAACGCCATGCGCAACGAGATGGTGCGGATGCGCAGCATGATCTCGCGAATCTCGTCGCCGCCACGAATACTCGGCAGCCACTGATTTTCTACCGCGACCTCACTGTCGCGAATGCTCGACATCTGCCCCAGCGCAAATACGCCAAGCAATGCCACCAACACCGCGATCAGGGCGAATCCCAAGGCAGCCCGGGGAGCAATATTCAACTGACGAAGCAACATGACGAACGCCCTTATTCTTGTATTGGCCAGATTCAAGGGGCGAAAGCCATGGCAGTCCCCTCGTGTTAGCGGGCTATCGGCCAGTTGTACGATGACTTGAAAGGAATTGCCTTTTCGAGGGACAAAAAAAATCCCCGTATCTTTCGATACGAGGATTTTTAATATGGTCGGGGTAAGGGGATTCGAACTCCTGACATCCTGCTCCCAAAGCAGGCGCGCTACCGGACTGCGCTATACCCCGGTAAAAAAAAGGCGACCTTTCAAAGATCGCCTTCTTCGATCAGCGCTTTTGGCCTCTGATCTTAAGATTCGATCCCAGTGTTACCTGGTTTCAAAAATGGTGGGTCGTGTGGGATTCGAACCTACGACCAATTGGTTAAAAGCCAACTGCTCTACCAACTGAGCTAACGACCCAAAAATGGTCGGGGTAAGGGGATTCGAACTCCTGACATCCTGCTCCCAAAGCAGGCGCGCTACCGGACTGCGCTATACCCCGGTTTGAAATTGGCTCCGTGACCAGGACTCGAACCTGGGACCCAATGATTAACAGTCATTTGCTCTACCGACTGAGCTATCACGGAACTACATATTTCAATTTACAACTGTGAAACCTGAAGCTTCTCGACACCGTTTTCGCATCGCTGCGTTCGTGTGTCTGAGGCGCGCTATTCTACAACCTAGAACACCTCTGTCAACCCCCTAAATTGCTTTCAAGTTAATGATTTGCAACTTATTTCAGTTTTCAACCCAGAGGATTGAAACGCTGCCGGTGACTGACTGCGGGGCGCACTTTACAAGCCTTTTCCTTTGAGTTCAACAGCCTAACGAAAAAAAAGGCCCCACAATGTGGGGCCCTCCTTTTTTCCTTGGCGCTTTGGCTCAGTTGAAAACGATTTCGTCGTTCTCGACGGTGCCGGTCGCGGTTTCGCCAGGCATGAAGTGCCCCGAGAGGATCAATTGCGCCAGCGGGTTTTCGATCCAGCGCTGGATCGCCCGTTTCAAAGGACGTGCGCCGTAAACCGGGTCGTAACCGACGGCAATCAGCTTGTCCATTGCTTCCGGACTCAGTTCCAGCTTCAGCTCGCGCTCGGCCAGACGACTGCGTAGACGGCCCAGTTGGATCTCGGTAATGCCTGCGATCTGATCCCGCGCCAGAGGCTCGAAGATCACCACTTCGTCGACCCGGTTGATGAACTCCGGACGGAAGTGCGACGTCAGCGCATCCATCACCGCAGCACGCTGCGCCTCGCGATCACCGACCAGCTCCTGAATCTGCACAGAGCCCAGGTTAGAGGTCATGACGATAACCGTATTACGGAAGTCCACCGTGCGGCCATGGCTGTCGGTCAGACGACCGTCTTCGAGCACTTGCAGGAGGATGTTGAACACATCCGGGTGCGCCTTCTCGACCTCGTCCAGCAGGATCACCGAGTAAGGCTTGCGCCGTACCGCTTCGGTCAGGTAACCGCCCTCCTCGTAGCCGACGTAGCCCGGTGGTGCACCGATCAGACGAGCCACGGAATGTTTCTCCATGAACTCGGACATGTCGATCCGCACCATCGCCTCTTCAGTATCAAAGAGGAACTCGGCCAGCGCCTTGCACAGCTCGGTTTTACCGACACCGGTCGGGCCGAGGAACATGAACGAACCGCTCGGACGATTCGGGTCGGACAACCCGGCACGGGAACGCCGCACTGCGTTGGCCACCGCCACCACGGCTTCGTCCTGACCGATCACACGTTGGTGCAACAGGCTTTCCATCTTCATCAGCTTGTCGCGCTCGCCTTCGAGCATTTTCGATACCGGAATACCGGTCCACTTCGAAACGACTTCGGCGATTTCCTCTTCGGTCACCTTGCTGCGCAGCAACTGGTTTTCGCTCTTGCCGTGCTGGTCGACCATTTGCAGACTGCGCTCCAGGTCCGGGATCACCCCGTATTGCAGCTCGGCCATGCGATTGAGATCGCCTTTGCGGCGCGCGGCTTCCAGTTCCTGACGGGACTGTTCGATCTTCTGCTGAATCTGCGCAGAACCCTGCACCTCGGCTTTTTCCGAGTTCCAGATTTCTTCCAGGTCCGAGTACTCACGCTCGAGTCGGACAATTTCTTCCTGAAGTTTTTCCAGGCGCTTCATGGCCGCTTCATCGCTTTCTTTCTTCAGTGCCTGGGATTCGACCTTCAACTGAATCAGGCGCCGCTCAAGACGATCGAGCACTTCCGGCTTGGAGTCGATTTCCATGCGGATACGGCTGGCCGCTTCGTCGATCAGGTCGATGGCCTTGTCCGGCAGCTGCCGGTCAGTGATGTAGCGATGGCTGAGCTTGGCCGCCGCGATGATCGCGCCGTCGGTGATCGCGACCTTGTGGTGAACCTCATAACGCTCCTTGAGGCCACGCAGGATGGCGATGGTGTCTTCTTCACTCGGCTCGTCCACCAACACTTTCTGGAAGCGCCGCTCGAGGGCCGCATCCTTCTCTATATATTGGCGGTACTCGTTGAGCGTGGTCGCACCGACGCAGTGCAGCTCACCGCGTGCCAGCGCAGGTTTGAGCATATTGCCGGCGTCCATCGAGCCTTCGCCTTTGCCGGCGCCGACCATGGTGTGCAGTTCGTCGATAAACAGAATGATCTGCCCTTCCTGTTTCGACAGCTCGTTGAGCAGCGATTTCAGGCGTTCTTCGAACTCCCCGCGATACTTGGCGCCGGCAATCAGCGCGCCCATGTCCAGCGACAACAAACGCTTGCCCTTGAGGCCGTCCGGCACTTCGCCGTTGATGATGCGCTGGGCCAGACCCTCGGCAATCGCGGTTTTACCTACGCCAGGCTCGCCGATCAACACCGGGTTGTTCTTGGTCCGGCGTTGCAGAACCTGAATGGTGCGACGGATTTCGTCGTCACGGCCGATCACCGGGTCGAGCTTGCCCTCTTCGGCGCGCTTGGTCAGGTCGACGGTGTACTTGTCCAGCGCCTGGCGCGACTCTTCGTGGTTCGCGTCATTGACCGCTTCACCGCCACGCAGGTTGTTGATCGCGTTTTCCAGGGCTTTCTTGCTCACGCCCTGGCCGAGCAGCAACTTGCCGAGCTTGCTGTTCTCGTCCATCGCCGCGAGCAGCACCAGCTCACTGGAAATGAACTGGTCGCCCTTCTGTTGAGCCAGGCGATCAGCCTGATTGAGCAGGCGCGCCAGATCCTGCGACATGTTGACGTCGCCGGTCGGGTTCTGGATTTTCGGTAATTGGTCGAGCTCTTTGGTCAGCTCTTTGCGCAGGCTGTTGACGTCGAAGCCCACTTGCATCAGCAGCGGCTTGATCGAACCGCCCTGCTGTTCAAGCATGGCCTGCATCAAGTGCGCCGGCTCGATGGCCGGATGATCATGGCCTACGGCCAGGGATTGGGCGTCGGACAACGCCAACTGTAATTTGCTGGTTAAACGGTCTATACGCATGGGGTCACCTTCCTTTTGAGCAGGCCGGACCTAAAAACCATCCTGAATAAAGAAACCTGCCAGATAGCACTGTAGATGCGGTCGATTCTGGAAGATTCAAGCGTCAGAGAGTTGATACAGATCAGACAAGTCTAGCGGGTGAGCCAGATCAGGGAGGCGAAGCGCCCCGTGCGCGACGCACGACGGTAGGAGAAGAAGCGTGGATCGGTCACGGTACAGAAATCGCCGCCATAAACGGCAGTGACACCCCGTTCAGCCAGACGCAGCCGCGCCAGCAGGTAGATGTCGGCCATGAACTTGCCAGCATTGTGGCTCGGTACGAAGGCAGATGCCGCTTCGGGCAGTTGATTGATGAAAACTTCCCGCACTTCCGGGCCGACTTCAAACGCTTTCGGGCCGATGGCCGGACCGAGCCAGACCAGCACGTCCGCCGGAGCGGTGTCGAGTTGATCGAGAGTGGCTTCGAGCACGCCCGCCGCCAACCCGCGCCAACCGGCATGAGCCGCCGCGACACGAGTGCCGGCACGGTTGCAGAACAATGCCGGCAGGCAATCTGCGGTCATCGCCGTGCAGGCAATGCCGGGGGTCTGCGTCCAACTGGCGTCAGCCGTTGCCACCACGTCTGGATCAGCATGAGCCACGACAATTCCGTGCACTTGCTGCAACCAGGCCGGCTTTATAGAGAAGCGCTCGGTCAGACGCCGACGATTCTCGGCAACAGCCTCTGGGCGATCATCGACATGATCGCCCAGATTGAGGCTGTCGAACGGCGCCTCGCTGACACCGCCCTCGCGAGTGGTGACACAGGCCATGACGCTGGCCGGCGCAGGCCAGTCCGGCGTCAGCCAGTTCATCCGACGAATGCCTCGCGATCCTGCTTGAGCAGGGTCAGCAGCCAGACGAAGTCTTCCGGCAGCGGAGATTCCCAGCTCATGCGCTCACCGGTGGTCGGATGATCGAGCTCGAGGAAGCGCGCATGCAGCGCCTGACGCGGGAAGTGCTTGAGCGACTCGACCATGGTCGGGTTCGCCGCCGGCGGGATGCGGAAACGACCGCCGTACGCCGGGTCGCCGACCAACGGGAAGTTGATGTGCGACATATGTACGCGGATCTGGTGGGTCCGGCCGGTTTCCAGTTTTACCCGCACGTGGGTGTGGGAACGGAAACGCTCCAGCACGCGGTAGTGACTGACGGCCGGCTTGCCGCCTTCCATCACCGCCATGCGCTGACGCTGTTGGCCGTGGCGACCGATCGGTGCATTGATCTTGCCACCCGCCGTCACCACGCCGATCACGATGCACTCGTAAATGCGGCTGACGCTGCGGCTCTGCAATTGTGCAACCAGCTTTGTCTGCGCCTGAATGGTCTTGGCCACCACCATCAGACCGGTGGTGTCCTTGTCCAGACGATGCACGATACCGGCGCGCGGGACATTGATGATGTCCGGCACGTGGTGCAGCAAGGCATTGAGCAAGGTGCCATCGGCGTGACCGGCAGCCGGGTGCACCACCAGGCCCGCAGGCTTGTTGATCACCAGAATGTCGTCGTCTTCATAGACGATGTCGAGCTCGATGTCCTGGGCGATCCACTCGCCCTGGGCTTCCTGCTCGGCAGTCAGTTCAAGGATGGCACCGCCATGCACGATGTCGCGTGGGCGGATGACCGCCCCGTCCACAGTCAGGCGACCTTCTTTGATCCAGGCGGAAAGGCGCGAGCGTGAGTGCTCAGCGAAGAGTTGGGCGGCGACTTGATCGAGGCGTTGGCCGCCCAATTCGGACGGCACCTCTGCGCGAAGTTCAATTTTATCGGACATGCTCTGACTGGGCGTCGGCACAGCCTTTGGTTTCGGCTGCGCGCTTGTGGTTAAATACGGCGTCTTTTGCCCCGAGGCTTTTCAACGGGGCGCTCATCATAACAGGACGGCCCCGCCCAAGACAGCGGCCGTCATAGGGACGCAAGCCGCCATGCAAGTGAAACACCTGCTGCTGATCGCCATCCTCGCATTGACCGCTGCTTGCTCATCGAAGGAAGTCGTCGACGAAAACCTGAGCGAAGCCGAGCTGTATCAGCAGGCTCAGACCGACCTGGACAATAATAGCTACACCAGCGCCACAGCCAAGCTGAAGGCTCTGGAGTCGCGCTATCCGTTCGGTCGCTACGCCGACCAGGCACAGCTTGAACTGATCTATGCCAACTATAAAAACTCCGAGCCGGAAGCTGCCAAGTCCGCCGCCGAGCGTTTTATCCGTTTGCACCCCCAGCACCCGAACGTGGACTACGCCTACTACCTCAAGGGCCTGACCTCGTTCGACCAGGACGTCGGCCTGCTGGCGCGCTTCCTGCCGCTGGACATGACCAAGCGTGACCCGGGCGCCGCTCGCGACTCGTACAACGAGTTCGCCCAGTTGACCAGCCGCTACCCGAACAGCCGCTACGCGCCGGACGCCAAGCAGCGCATGATCTACCTGCGCAACCTGCTGGCTGCCTACGAAATCCACGTGGCTGACTACTACCTGACTCGTCAGGCTTATGTAGCCGCTGCCAACCGTGGCCGTTACGTGGTGGAAAACTTCCAGGAAACCCCATCGGTCGGCGACGGCCTGGCAGTGATGACTGAGGCCTATCAGCGTCTGCACCTGGACGACCTGGCCGCTAGCAGCCTGGAAACCCTGAAGCTCAACTACCCGAACCACCCGAGCCTGCAGGATGGTCAGTTCGTGCCATCGGTGGCCGAAGCCGACAACCGTTCGTTCCTGAGCAAGGCCACTCTGGGTCTGATCGAGTCGCGTCCACCGCTGCCGCCGGGCGAAACCCGCGCCAACCAGGACGTGCAGAAGCAGTTCCAGGACGCGAAAGACGCGATCCCGAACGAGCTCAAGCCGAAAGACGAAAACGGCGACGTGATCGAAGAGCCAGCGCCGGAATCCAGCAGTTCCGACCGTTCGTGGTTCAGCTACATGACGTTCGGCCTGTTCGACTGAATACAGCCGATGCACAGAAAAAGGGAGATCTTCGGATCTCCCTTTTTCATGGCCGCGCTTGAATAGACTGTGCGCGTCTCGGGTCCTTGGCTAAACTGCCGGATCATCAGTCGAAAAGCCGCTCATCATGCTTCGTTTATTGTTCTGGATTGCCGTGATTTTCGCCGCGTTCTGGTTGTGGCGTAAGTTCAAGGCACCCGCCGCGTCCAATCCATCCCGTCGCGATCCTCGCGAACAAGACGCCGCACCGATGGTGCGCTGCGCCCATTGCGGCGTTCACCTGCCGCGCGACCGTGCGCTGAGCCTTCAACAACAGTGGTATTGCAGCCAGGCTCACCTCGAGCAAGGCCCGGGCTCCAGTGATCGCTGAGGCCGCCAGCGCCCACAGCAAACAGGCGCAGCGCCTGCTGCGCCTCTACCATCTCTACCGTTTAAGCGTCGGCATCACCCTGGTGCTGTTGATCTCCAGCAACATGGACAACCGCCTGCTGACCTCGGCCAACGACGATCTGCTGCGCGGCGGCAGCTGGCTGTATCTGGTGCTCAACATTCTGTTGGTGGTGTTCTTTGAAAACACCCGGCGCCCGACTCAGCTGTTCACGCTGGCGCTGGTCGACGTGCTGTTGTTGTGCGCTTTGTTCTACGCGGCCGGCGGCGTGGTCAGTGCCCTGGGCAATCTGCTGATCGTTTCGATCGCGATCAGTAATACCTTGCTGCGGCGGCGTATCGGCCTGCTGATCGCCGCCATTGGCGCGCTCGGCATTGTCGGCCTGAGTTTCCTGCTCAGCTTCAGCCATCCCCTGAGCGCCAATGAATACCTGCAGGCCGGCACCCTCGGTGCGCTGTGTTTCGCCGCCTCACTGCTGGTGCAAGGATTGATCAGGCGTCTGGAGGTCAGTGAAACCCTGGCCGAACGCCGCGCCAGCGAAGTGGTCGGTCTCGAAGCGCTCAATGCGCTGATCCTGCAACGCATGCGCACCGGCATTCTGGTGCTCGACGGAGCGCGCCGGGTGCAACTGGCCAACCACAGCGCGCAGATCCTGCTCGCGCAATCCCATCTTCAAGGGCATCTGATCGACGACTATTCGCCGGCACTGGTCGATCGCCTGCAATTGTGGATGAACAACCCGACCCTGCGCCCGCAAAGCCTGAAAATCCCCGGCAACGGCCTCGAACTGCAAGCCAGCTTCATCGCCCTGGACCAGAGCCCGAACCCACAGACCCTGGTGTTTCTCGAAGACCTCGCGCAAATCGCCCAGCAGGCCCAGCAACTGAAACTGGCCGCCCTCGGCCGCCTGACCGCCGGCATCTCCCACGAAATCCGCAATCCGCTGGGCGCCATCAGTCATGCCGCGCAGCTATTGGGGGAATCCGAGGAACTCGATGGTGCAGATCGCCGTCTGACGCAGATTATTCAAGACCACTCCCAGCGCATGAACCGAGTCATCGAAAACGTCCTGCAACTGTCCCGCCGCCAGCAGAGTGCACCGCAACGCCTGGATCTCAAGCCGTGGCTGGAAAACTTCGTTGCCGAAAGCCGCGAGCAGGCCACTGAGCGTCAGCAGATTCACTTACGGATCAATTCGGGGGACTTCACCACCCTGATGGACCCCAACCAGCTCACGCAAATTCTCGACAATCTGTTGCGCAACGGCTGGCGCCACAGCGCCCTGCTGCACGAACAGGCCGAGGTCTGGCTGGCCCTGTTCGTCGACCCCGACAGCCAGCTGGCGGTGCTCGAAGTACGGGACAACGGCCCCGGCGTCGCGCTCGATCAACAGGCACATCTGTTCGAACCGTTCTTCACCACCAGTAGCCAGGGCACCGGCCTTGGACTTTATCTATCCCGTGAGCTGTGCGAAAGCAATCAAGCGCGCCTAGACTTCCAGTCACGCCAAGACGGCGGCTGCTTTCGCATCACCTTTGCTCACGGACGGAAACAAAGTTGAACACGAGCCCACGGCAAAAAATCCTCATCGTCGACGACGAGCCGGATATCCGCGAACTCCTGGAAATCACCCTGGGACGGATGAAACTCGACACCTTCAGCGCGCGTAATCTCGGCGAAGCCCAGGCCCTGTTGCAGCGCCAGCCCTTCGACCTGTGCCTGACCGACATGCGCCTGCCCGATGGCACCGGCCTGGATCTGGTACAACACATTCAGCAACGTTATCCACAGCTGCCGGTGGCGATGATCACCGCGTATGGCAGCCTCGAAACCGCAATCAACGCGCTGAAGGCCGGGGCTTTTGACTTTCTGACCAAACCGGTGGACCTCACCCGCCTGCGTGAACTGGTCGGCACCGCCTTGCGCATGCCGGTGGCCGGTGGCGTGTGCACCTCGATTGACCGGCGCTTGCTCGGCGACTCGTCGCCCATGCGCAATCTGCGCAAACAGATCGACAAACTCGCCCGCAGCCAGGCGCCGGTGTACATCAGCGGCGAGTCCGGCAGCGGCAAGGAACTGGTGGCGCGGCTGATCCACGAACAAGGCCCGCGCGCCAGCCAGCCCTTCGTGCCGGTGAACTGCGGGGCCATTCCTTCGGAATTGATGGAGAGTGAATTCTTCGGTCACCGCAAAGGCAGTTTTACCGGTGCGGTCGAGGACAAGCCCGGACTGTTCCAGGCAGCTCACGGCGGCACATTGTTTCTCGATGAAGTGGCGGACCTGCCGCTGTCCATGCAAGTGAAACTGCTGCGGGCGATTCAGGAAAAAGCCGTGCGCAGCGTCGGTGGCCAACAGGAAACCGTGGTCGATGTGCGTATTCTGTGCGCCACCCACAAGGATCTGGACGCCGAAGTGGCTGCCGAACGCTTTCGTCAGGATCTGTATTACCGGCTTAACGTCATCGAATTGCGCGTACCGTCCTTGCGCGAACGACGCGATGACATTGAAGTGCTGGCGGCGCACGTGCTCAAGCGCCTGGCCAAGGATACCGGCCAACCGCCGGCGCGCCTGCACCCGCAAGCGCTGGAAACCCTGAAGAACTACCGCTTTCCAGGGAATGTGCGCGAGCTGGAAAACGTCCTCGAACGGGCGCACACCTTGTGTGAAAACCGGACGATCGAAGCTGAGGACTTGCGCCTGAGCGAGGGTAACTGCGCGGCGGGTGGCGCAATTGCCGACCTGACGCAAATCGACAACCTGGAAGATTATCTAGAGAACGTCGAACGCAAGTTGATCCTGCAGGCGCTGGAGGAGACGCGCTGGAATCGCACGGCAGCGGCGCAGCGCTTGAGCCTGTCGTTTCGGTCGATGCGTTACAGGTTGAAAAAACTCGGCCTGGATTGAGGCCACCTTCGCGAGCAAGCCCGCGCCCACATTGGATTTGTGACCGACACGATCAACTGTGGGTGCGGGCTTGCTGGCGAAAACGGTCTGCCAGGCCGTGGAAAAATATCTGACTAAATGCGGCCTTCAGGCGCATATGGTGCCGGATCAATGATCGGTGCCCGCCCCAGCATCACATCGGCAAACAACTGACACGACGCCGGCGCCAGCACCAACCCGTTACGGTAATGCCCGCAGTTCAACCACAAACCCGCGAACCCCGGCACCCGGCCGATGTACGGAATCCCTTCCGGCGAGCCAGGACGCAACCCGGCCCAATGCCCCACCACCTCGGCATCCGCCAACGCGGGAATCAACTCGACCGCCGACGCCTTGAGGCTTTCCAGCGCCACATCGGTCGGCGTCTTGTCGTAGCCTTCGTGCTCCAGCGTACTGCCAATCAGGATGTGCCCGTCACGACGCGGAATCGCATAGCGTCCCTTGGCCAGAACCATGCTCGGCAGGAAGTCGGCCGCGCATTTGTACAGAATCATCTGGCCTTTGACCGGCTCGACCGGCAGCGACAGGTTCAGCGTCTTGAGCAGATCGCCGCTCCAGGCGCCGGCCGTCAGCACGATCTGATCGCCCTCGATCACGCCAGTTGAAGTCTGCACGCCCACCACCCGCTCGCCCTGACGCACAAACCCGCTGACTTCGCATTGCTCGTGAAGGGTCACGTTCGGCAGCGCCTGCAACGCCGCTTTCAGCGACTTGACCAGACGCGGGTTTCTGACGTTGGCGACATCGGCCATGTAGATCGCCCGCGAAAATCCACCGCCCAGCACCGGTACCGCATCGTGTGCTGCCGAGATATCCACAGACCGCAACGGACGGTTCTCCCGTGCGGCCCAGGCCAGTGCCTCGGCTTCGTCATCCAGATCCAGCCAGTACAGGCCGGTGGTGTGCACTTCGGGATCAACGCCGGTATCGGCAAACAGGCGCTCGCCCAGCTGTGGATAAAAATCCTGCGACCAGTGCGCCAGCGCGGTGACGGCCGGGCTATAGCGCCACGGGTACAGCGGAGACACGATGCCGCCACCGGCCCAGGACGATTCCTGGCCGAGGTCCGAACGATCCAGCAGCACCACGCTGCGCACTTCGGAGGCGAGGTTGTAGGCGGTCAGCAGGCCAATCACCCCGCCACCGACAATCACCACTTGCTGTTGCCTGGTCATGTTTGATCCAACCGTGAAAAAGACAGTGGGCGCAAAAGGCGCCCTTGAGAAAGTACCTCAGCGGCCCCAGCAATCCTTGGTGGTCAGCCCGGTGGTAGCGTTATTCATGCTTCTGACGCCGGTGTTGGTCAGGGTGAAATCCCCGCACTTGTCGGTCGCCATGGTAGTGCCGGCCTTGCGGGTGGCGGTCAGCAGAAAGGTCTGGTCGGCGATCGTCGGGGTGAGCGTGTAAAAGTCATTGCCCGCGCTCAGACCGGTAATGCCGGTGTAGACGTTGTTTTTGGTATAGAAACGCTCGAGGATCTGCGCCTGTTCCGAGAGCAGCGAGACCACCTCGGCGCGCCGTCCCTTTTTCAGGTATTCGGTGTAGCTCGGTGCGGCGATGGTGATGATGATCCCGATGATCGCAATCACGATCATGATTTCGATCAGGGTGAAGCCCCGGTTGACTCTGCGCATGCCTCAAACTCTCACTTACTGTATTTGTCGCCACATGATACGACGGCTGCCGCCGCCGGATTTTTCCACCAGTGTGGTGACGGTGCCACTGGAATCGTTGACGATCTTGCGGGTCGCGCCATTGATGATGGCGTTCAGGGTCGGAATGCCACCAGTGAACACCACACCACTGGAAATCGTGTCGTTGCTGTCGACCACGCCGTCGGCGTTGGTGTCGAGCACCGCGTAGTTGAGCATCTTACCGCTGAACGCATCGAGTTCGACCAGTTTGCCGCTGCCGAAACTGGCACACGGGTCAGTGGTGTCGACACTGGCCGTGGTAAACACGATGCGCCCGAGTACCAGGCTGGCCTGATTGATCACTCGCTCACCGGTCAGCACGCTGTTGTACACCAAGGGCAGATACCAGCCCTTCTCCCCAGGATATGTCGTGTCGTTCTGGCTGGTGGTGATGAACTGCCCGGTGCTGCCGGAAAACACCCCGGTGACCGCCTGCGCCTGCAAACTGCTGACCGTCAGTTGCCCGGCACCACCGTCGGCATCCCACACCGAATAGAACGCCTGCAAATCCTTGTTGGTCTTGTCGGCGGTCTCGTTGAATTTGCCGGTGCCGAAAAAAACCTGCTTGCCGCCCAGCGAGTTGTCCGCCAGCAGCGGCTGCGCCGTGATCGGCTGGGTCGGCCCGCCCGCCGTGGTGAACAACGGCTTGCCGGAAAACGCCAAGCCCCAGCTGTTGGTCGAGGTCGCGCTGAGGTCGAATTTCCACAGACGCCCTTTCAAGTCGCCGCCGTAGGCTGCCTGCACCACGTTTGACGAATTGACCTTGAGCTTCACCGACGACAGACCATTGGTGGTTTCGCTGCTGTCGATCACGATCTTCTTGATCAACGAACCGTCACGCACATCCAGCACATACAACGCCGCCACCCCGGAGTTGCTGCCGTAACCATTGGCAATGAACGCTGCCCAGCGACCATCGGCCAAGCGTGCCACTTCCGGCCGCGCGTAGGCATAACCCAGATCATTAAAAGCGTTGGCGGTGTTTGCCGTGGCGGGAGCACTGACTTCCCACAGGGCATTGAGCACATTGCCCGCCGCAGCGTCGAACAGCTGCAAGGCATAGAAAGTCTTGCCACCAGCGCCGGTGCCGCCAATCGCCAGGGTTTTCCAGGCACTGTTGAGTTGCGCGTCATACACGCCGACCTGCCCGTCCACCAGAAACTTGTGGCTGACGCCGTTGACGTACGCCGGGTCGGCAATCAGCCGCAGCGACGGCAGTACGCTGGACGGCATGTAGGCATAGCGCCGGGTGCCGTTGGCGGCGTTGATGACGTTGACAAAACCATCGTTGGCATTCACCACCAGGCTGGGGTTCATGTTCGCCGCCTTGGTGGTCAGGTAAGTGCTGTAGGTGCTGTCGCCCGACAGGTCGGAGGCGGTTTTGTCGCTGGGTGAAGCCAGCACCAGCGGCGAGTTGATGATGTCGCCGAGCAATACGCTGCGCACCTTCAGCCCGGTCTTGTTGGTGCCCTTGCTCCATTCCACCAGATCGCTGCCGCTGATGCCGCTGGGCAGGCCCTGACCGAGCGTGGTCTGCTGGGTCGCAGAAAAGTTGCCGTACGCCAGGGTAACGGCGGCGTTGCTGGTGGTGTTCCACGATTGATAGGTCGGTGCGGTTGCGCCCGGAACGATGGTGGTGTCGGTGGTCCACAAGGCCGCGGAGGTATTCACCGCGCCGGCCGAGGTGAAGCCGAAAGATTTGATCGTCCCGCGCCAGTCCCTGGGATCGTAGCTGGTCTGGAAATAACTGGTGCCACTGGCCAGCGTGGTGCCGCTGGTGACGCCGCTGCCACCGGAGCCGGCCTTGGAGGTGATGTCACTCAACGCCGAGGACAGTGCGCTGTTGAGGCCAGTGCCGTCGGTCGCCTGGTAATACTTGCCCTGCCCATAGCTGGCCGCATCCAGGAGCATGTCGTTGTCGGCGGTAAAACCCACGGTGTAGGTGTTCATGTTCTGCTTGGGAAAATCCACGGCGTTCCAGCTCTTGCCGGCGGCGTCAGTCCCCGATGAACGCATGTCGATGTCGAAGGCGAATTTGGCGATGTCATCCAGATACAGCGTGTCACCTTCGTCGTCGCCATTGCGGTTGACGCCGTCATTGTTGACGCCGTCCCAGTTCGGCAGACGACTGCCGCCCAGCGGGTCATTGCTGGGAAACGTGCGGTCGAAGGTCGGCAGACCATCGGTGATGACCACGCCGTAGTTTTTCTGGCAGCGGTACTGGATCGGACTGGTGTAGGTGGTCGGCGTGCTGTTGTAGTACGGCGCCATGCCGCGCATGTAGCGGGTGATTTCGTAATAGGTTTCCGCCAGCGGCGTGTTGGCCACGGCACTCAAGCCGTTGATCGACGAAATCAGCGCGTTGTAGTTGGCGTCGGCCTGGGCCTGAGTCACGCTGCCGGAGACCGGCGACAGGTCACTGATGGATCGAGCGATGTAACCACCATTGCCGGAGTTGTTGTTGGTGACCGGATTGAAGGTCGACAGTCCCATGCGCAAGGTTCGGTTGCTGGCAACCAGCGCGGAGGACACATTGCGTGCCACGTTGATCCGGTAGTCGTTGGGAATCGCTCCGGTGGTGAAGTCGCGCGTGCCGTTGCTGATCGCCAGCCCGACCACGTAGGAAATGTAATCCCCCGTGTAGCGGGTGTTGCCGCCGCCCACCGGATCAGGCAGTTTCAGACACAGCGGCGCCACGCTGTTGTTGTAGAAGGCAAAGGCCCCGCCGGAACAACCGGAGGTCGGCAGGTTCGAGAGAAACACCGGATCGCCGGTGATGGCCGTGGAGCTCAGGCACACCCCGAGGAACACGTTGCACTGTCTGGCGGGCGTGCGATCAATCGTCGGATCAAAACCTGCCGCATAAATGATGCTGTTCATGCTCCCGGAATCGTCGATCAGCAGCATCACATTGGGCGGCACCGCTGCCGCACTCAAGAGTGGAGAATCGGACGGGGTGAACGCATAGGCCGGCGCAGCCAGATACAAGCCCGCCAGCATGCCCGCCAACAGTCTCCAGCAGCGCTCAATACTTCGCATAGACACTCTCCACCACACTGCGCGAAGTGCCGGCGATACCGACCGCGGTCACTCGATACAGTGTCGCCGACGTATTACTCGGCACGTTCACTGCCGTCAGGGTGGTGCCGATGTTCTGCACGCCATAGAAGCCATTGCCGGCAGCGATCCACGTCACCCCCGAGGTCGAATTGAGCCCCGCCGCACTGACCACCGATGACTCTGCCGGCGGCGCACATTGCGCAGTACTGGCACACACGGCCAGCGAATAACTGTCGAGTTGCACCGCACTCTCGCCGATGCGCAACGCCGCCTCGGCAGTCTGGAACGACTGATTGCGCAGGCTGACACTGCCGGCCATTTTTTCCTGCAGGTTGGCACTTTGCATTGATGACAGCCCCACCAGGGTCAGCAATAACAGGAATACCAGGCTGACCAGCAGCACCATGCCGCGCTGGGTGCGTCGCTGATGCAAAGAAATCCTCATTGGCCCGGCCCTCACTGCAAGCGGTTGCGCAACGCGGCAACCACGTTGAAGGTTTGATTGGCCACCCGGTTGTTCGGGTCGGTGAGGGTCAGGCTCAGGCGCACGCTGCGGATGCGCGCCGGATCGCCGGGGTTGCTGCTGTAAGAGGACGCCGCGAAATCGGTGGCGGACGAGGCCAGACCGAAGGTCACGTTAAAGGCACTGACGTTATTCACCAGCACCTGCTGGGTCGGCGTGCCGCTGCCGGTGCCCATGAGGATCTGGTTGTTGCTGAAGCTGTAGATCAAGCGGCGGATCGGAAAGGCGATCTGCCCGCTCCCGGCGGTGCGCAATCCGGTATAGGCCGTGGCGCTGTTGCGGCAATCGGAGACCACCGTCCAGGTCGGCGTGCCACCATTGCCGCCGACGTCGGCGGTGACCAGGGTCAGCTTGAGGTTGCTGTTGTCCCAACTGATCGGGGTGAGCTGTGCCGCATTGAAATCCCCGGCCGAACTTGCGTCGGTAATGCTGCCGAGGCAGCCGAACATACCGACCATGCGCAACTCCTGGATCATCTTGCTCAGCACAAAACGTGCGTCCTCCTGCATCGCCGCCCCGGTGTTCTGGCTGACATAGGTGTTTTTCGCGGCGAGAAACGTCTGCACCACCCCCAACACCACGATCAGCCCGAGTGCCAGGGCGATGAGCATTTCAATCAGGCCGAACCCCCGATTGTGATGCTTCATGGCGTGGCCACCGGGTCGACTGCGGCGCGACTGGTCAGGACGAAACTGCGCGTGGTGCCCGTGGCATTCGCGGCCCGTGAGTCATTCCAGTTGATGGTGATGGTGTACACCCGCTGATTGAGAGTGATCGTGCCAGTAGCGGTCGGCCCGCCGAAATTGATGATGTTGGTGGTGAAGTCGTAGAGGTCCTGATCGCGGGCGACGCCGAGGTTGCCCGAGGTCGGCGGCGTGCCCGTGTAATCGGCCGCGGCGTTGGCGCGGATGCGGTCCATCATGTCGTAGGCGATGAAGCTGGCCTGACTGGTCATCCGTGAACTGTCGGTGTACTTCAGCGCATTGAGTTGCACCGCTGCCGCGCCCAATATGCCGACGGTCAGAATCAGCAACGCAACCAGCACCTCGATCAGCGACATGCCCTCCTGTGCCCTTAAGCTCCCTGCCCTCATCCGCAACTTCCACCCCATTGAATTCGTCCGTTGAGACACACGTTCAGCGTCCTGCTTTGCGCTCCCAGCACGTAACTGATGACCACCGCCGTCGACGGTGCCGCCAGACCACCCAGATTGTTGAAATCCAGTGCAGTCACTCCTGAGGATAGCGTCAGAGTCGCGCCGCTGCTCATCGCTGGAACAACCCGCAATACATTGGCCGCATTGCCAGTACCGTCGTAGACCGACAACTCGCCGGTCCACACGCTGCCACCGGCGCTCGGCCGCAGGCGCGTGGTCACGCCGCGGTCGATCGCCTCCAGTCGCGCGTAGTTTAGGGCACGCTGCAGGTCGCCCATTTCGGTGTCGGCCTTGCTGCTCTGGATCGAACGGGTGAAGCCCGGCACCGCCAGGGTGAGGAGAATCACCAACACGGCGATCGCGACCAGCAACTCGGGCAGCGTGAAACCTTTTGTACGATGATTCATCCATGCCCTCCGTTGCCGTCGGCTATACCTGCCTCTACAAACTAGAACATTCAACCGGCCTGTGTCGGTTGATTTGCCGTGCCCGGCGCAAGGATTGCGCCGGGCCTCAGGCTTCAGGGAGGAAGTCGTCATGCCGCAACAGGGTTTCAGTCTGATTGAATTGCTTATGGGACTGGCGATTGGCGCAATTGTTCTGGTGCTGGTCAGTCCGGCGTTTGCCGCTTTCACCGAAGCGACTCATCGCGACCAGGCTGCGCAGTCCTTGCTCGACGGCATCCGCAATGCCCGAACACAGGCCATCACGCGCAATCAGAGCGTGGTGATTCACGGCATCAACGGCGACTGGAGTCAGGGCTGGCGGATCATTCTGGATATCAGTGGCAAGGGGCCGCAGGACAGCGACAACCCACTGCTACAGGAGCGGGCGAGTGCCCAGCGGATACCGATTGTTGGCAATTGGGCGGTGAGTCGTTACGTGCGCTTCAGCAGTCTGGGGCAACCGCTGATGCCCGGGCGGGCGTTTCAGGCAGGGACGTTACATCTGTGTTCGGCACACGAACCAGTCAGCCAGTTGCAGGTGGTGCTGGCGGCGACCGGTCGGGTGCGCCTGACCCGGGAGAAAACCGGGCAGGCGCTGTGCGAGAAAGCGCAAAGCGTTAAATCGAGCGGACGCGCAGTTCTTTCGGCATCGAGAAGGTGATGTTCTCTTCACGCCCGGCCAGCTCATCGGCACCGGTCGCGCCCCACGCCTGCAATTGCTGGATCACGCCGCGCACCAGCACTTCCGGCGCGGAAGCACCGGCGGTGATGCCGATACGCTCGACGCCATCGAACCAGCTCTTCTGCAGGTCCTCGGCGCCGTCGATCAGGTAGGCCGGCGTGGCCATGCGCTCAGCCAGCTCACGCAGGCGATTGGAGTTGGAGCTGTTCGGGCTGCCCACCACCAACACCACGTCGCATTCGTCGGCCAGTTGCTTGACCGCGTCCTGACGGTTTTGCGTGGCGTAGCAGATGTCGTCTT
This sequence comes from Pseudomonas sp. GNP014, assembly GCF_054344005.1. Lineage (NCBI taxonomy): Bacteria > Pseudomonadati > Pseudomonadota > Gammaproteobacteria > Pseudomonadales > Pseudomonadaceae > Pseudomonas > Pseudomonas sp. GNP014. Next base: position 255,821 of record NZ_JBTGUS010000001.1, read on the forward strand.
TGCGCGGGCCACCAATGGACGGGAAGCGACTGCGCAGTGCGTCGATCACGCGGCTGGTGTCGTCCATCGACAGCGTGGTCTGGGTCACGAACGCGAGTTTTTCCGGGTTACGCACTTGCAGTTCAGCCACATCCTTCTCGTCTTCGACGAGGTAGATCGCGCCGCCGTTGCTGGCGTCGTACTGGCCCATGGTGCCTTCGACCTCCGGGTGACCGGCGTGGCCGATCAGGATGCACTCACGACCGTCGCGACTGTATTTCGCAACTTCGATGTGCACCTTGGTCACCAGCGGGCACGTGGCGTCGAACACCTTCAAACCACGACCGGCGGCTTCGTTGCGCACGGCTTGGGAAACGCCGTGGGCACTGAAGATCACGATGACGTCGTCCGGCACCTGATCCAGTTCTTCGACGAAGATCGCGCCCCGATTACGCAGGTCTTCGACCACGAACTTGTTGTGCACCACTTCGTGGCGTACGTAGATCGGCGGCCCGAAGACTTCCAGGGCGCGGTTGACGATTTCGATCGCCCGGTCCACGCCGGCGCAGAAGCCACGGGGGTTGGCGAGTTTGATTTGCATGCTGTGCCTCGTGTCTTGCGCGCAAGAAATAACGAAAACTGTGGAAAACATTGTGGGAGCGAGCCTGTTGTGGCGAGGGGATTTATCCCCGATCGATTGCGAAGCAATCGTAAAACCAGTCAGCGCTTTCCCATTAAAGATCTCGTTGCCTGGTTTTTGGGGGCTTCGCCCCCATCGGGGATAAATCCCCTCACCACAAAGCCCACTCCCACAGTGGTTATGCGTTGTGACTTACAGCGCTTTAACGTTGATGATCTCGACGTCAAAGGTCAGCGTCTTGCCGGCCAGCGGGTGGTTGAAGTCGACGGTCACTTGCGCGTCGTCGAACTCTTTCACCACACCCGGCAGCTCAGTATTGGCCGCATCGTTGAAGATCACCAGCAAACCCGGTGACAGCTCCATGTCGGCAAACTGCGAACGCGGGATGACCTGTACGTTTTGCGGGTTCGGCTGGCCGAAGGCGTTTTCCGGCTCGACGGTCAGCGTGCGCTTGTCGCCGGCCTTGAAGCCGAACAGTGCGGCTTCGAAACCCGGCAGCAGATTGCCGTCACCGACCTTGAAGGTCGCCGGGGCTTTGTCGAAGGTGCTGTCGACCGTGTCGCCATTCTCCAGGCGCAATGCGAAGTGCAAGGTGACTTCCGTGTTCTGACCGATGCGTTGCTCAGCCACTACCTGTTCAGTCATGAACGGCTTCTCCGGTTTTCTTCGGTTTGAACATGTCCAGTGCCAGCATTATCGCGCCAACGGTGATCGCGCTGTCGGCGAAGTTGAATGCCGGGAAGTACCAGCGGTTCTGCCAGTGCACCAGAATGAAGTCGATCACATGGCCCAAGGCAATGCGGTCATACAGATTGCCCAGCGCACCGCCCAGCACCAGCGCCAGCGCGACGGCCAGCCAGGTATCGTTGCGGCCCAGGCGTTTGAGCCAGACCACCAGCACTGCACTGACCACAATCGCGATCAGGGCGAACAGCCAGCGCTGCCAGCCGGAGCTGTCAGCCAGGAAGCTGAACGCCGCACCGGTGTTGTAGGCCAGGGTCCAGCTGAAGTAATCGGGAATGATCACGATCTGCTGGAACATTTCGAGCTTGTTTTCGAAGTAGAACTTGCTGGCCTGGTCGATGACCAGAACCAGCAAACTCAACCAGAGCCAGCTCAACCGTCCGAAACGGCCAACGGAATCAGGCATAGTGACGAACCTCGCCGGCGCCGCTGATGTTGTCGACGCAACGGCCGCAGATTTCCGGATGCTCCGGGTTCACGCCGACGTCTTCGCGGCAGTGCCAGCAACGGGCGCATTTCGCGAAGGCCGATTTGACGATCTTCAGTTTCAGACCGCTGACTTCGGTGGTGACCGCGTCCGCCGGTGCCTGAACGAAAGGTGCCACGCTGGCAGTCGAGGTGATCAGGACAAAGCGCAGCTCGTTGCTCAGCTTGGCCAGGTCGGCGCTCAGCGCGTCTTCGGCGAACAGCGTCACTTCGGCCTGCAGGTTGCCACCGACGGCTTTGGCCGCACGCTGGATTTCCATCTCTTTGTTGACCGCAACCTTCACTTCCATAATGCGATCCCAGTAAGCGCGACCCAGCTCGAAGCCTTCCGGCAGCTCGGTCAGACCTTCATACCAGGTGTTGAGCATGACGGATTCGTTGCGCTCGCCCGGCAGGTACTGCCACAGCTCGTCGGCAGTGAACGCGAGGATCGGTGCGATCCAGCGCACCAGCGCTTCGGAGATGTGGAACAGCGCGGTCTGGCACGAGCGACGGGCCTTGCTGTCGGCGCCGGTGGTGTACTGGCGATCCTTGATGATGTCGAGGTAGAAACCACCCAGCTCCTGCACGCAGAAGTTGTGGATCTTCGAGTAGACGTTCCAGAAACGGTATTCGCCGTAGTGCTCTTGCAACTCGCGTTGCAGCAGCAGGGTACGGTCCACGGCCCAGCGATCCAGCGCCAGCATGTCTTCAGCCGGCAGCAGGTCGGTGGCCGGGTTGAAACCGGTCAGGTTGGAAAGCAGGAAGCGCGCCGTGTTACGGATGCGACGATAGGCGTCCGCGCTGCGTTGCAGAATCTGCTCGGACACGGCCATTTCGCCGGAGTAGTCGGTCGACGCGACCCACAGACGCATGATGTCGGCGCCCAGGGTGTCGTTGACTTTCTGCGGCGCGATCACGTTGCCCAGCGACTTGGACATCTTGCGGCCGGACTCGTCGACGGTGAAACCGTGGGTCAGCAGCTCGCGGTATGGCGCGTGGTTGTCGATCGCGCAACCGGTCAGCAAGGACGAGTGGAACCAGCCGCGGTGCTGGTCGGAACCTTCCAGGTAGAGGTCGGCGCGTGGACCGGTCTCGTGGCCCATCGGGTGCGAACCGCGCAATACGTGCCAGTGGGTGGTGCCCGAATCGAACCAGACGTCGAGGGTGTCGCTGATCTTGTCGTACAGCGGCGCTTCGTCGCCCAGCAGTTCGGCGGCGTCGAGCTTGAACCAGGCTTCGATGCCTTCGACTTCAACGCGCTTGGCCACTTCTTCCATCAGTTCGACGGTGCGTGGGTGCAGCTCGCCGCTTTCCTTGTTGAGGAAAAACGGGATCGGCACGCCCCAGTTGCGCTGACGGGAGATGCACCAGTCCGGACGGTTGGCGATCATCGAGTGCAGGCGCGCCTGGCCCCAGGCCGGAACGAACTTGGTGTCTTCGATGGCTTTGAGCGAGCGTACGCGCAGGGTGTCGCCGCTGACCGGTTCTTTGTCCATGCCGATGAACCACTGCGCGGTGGCGCGGTAGATCAGCGGGGTCTTGTGGCGCCAGCAGTGCATGTAGCTGTGTTCGATGACGGTGGTGTGCATCAGCGCACCGACTTCGGTCAGCTTGTCGACGATGGCCGGGTTGGCCTTCCAGATGAACTGGCCGCCGAAGAACTCCAGCGATGGCACGTACACGCCGTTGCTCTGCACCGGGTTAAGGATGTCGTCGTTGACCATGCCGTATTTCTTGCAGGTCACGAAGTCGTCCACGCCGTAGGCCGGGGCGGAGTGAACCACACCGGTGCCGGCGCCCAGTTCCACGTAGTCGGCCAGGTAGACTGGCGACAGGCGGTCGTAGAACGGGTGACGGAAGTTGATCAGTTCCAGCGCCGAGCCCGGCGCGATGGCCAGTACGGTGCCTTCAACGCCGTAACGGGACAGGCAGGATTCAACCAGCTCTTCAGCCAGGACCAGCAGCTTGTCGCCGATATCGACCAGGGCATAGTTGAATTCCGGGTGTACGTTCAGCGCCTGGTTGGCCGGGATGGTCCACGGGGTGGTGGTCCAGATCACGATCGAGGCAGGCTTGCTCAGCGACGGCAGACCGAACGCGGCGGCCAGTCTGGCTTCGTCGGCGATCGGGAAAGCCACGTCGATGGTCGAGGACTTCTTGTTCTCGTACTCGACTTCAGCTTCGGCCAGGGCCGAACCGCAATCGAAGCACCAGTTCACAGGCTTCAGGCCCTTGAACACGAAACCGCCCTTGACGATTTCGGCGAGGGCGCGGATTTCACCGGCCTCGTTCTTGAAGTCCATGGTCTTGTACGGGTTGGCGAAGTCGCCCAGCACGCCGAGGCGGATGAACTCGGTCTTCTGCCCTTCGATCTGCTCGGTGGCATAGGCACGGCACAGCTCGCGGGTCTTGTCCGCGCCCAGGTTCTTGCCGTGGGTCACTTCAACCTTGTGCTCGATCGGCAGGCCGTGGCAGTCCCAACCTGGAACATACGGCGCGTCGAAACCCGACAGGGTCTTCGAGCGGATGATCATGTCCTTGAGAATCTTGTTCAGTGCGTGACCGATGTGGATCGTGCCGTTGGCGTACGGAGGGCCGTCGTGCAGGACGAACTTCGGACGATCCTTGCCAATCTCGCGCAACTTTCCGTACAGGCCAATACTGTCCCAGCGCTGCAGGATCTGCGGTTCGCGCTGTGGCAGGCCGGCCTTCATTGGGAAGGCGGTGTCCGGAAGGTTTAGCGTGGCTTTATAGTCGGTCATTTAAGGCTCTTCATTAGCGATGGGCGCTAGGTGCGGCTAGTGCACGGGCGGCGGCGACATCCGCGTTGATCGCCGTTTTCAGTGCCTCCAGGGAGGCGAAGCGCTGCTCTTCACGCAGCTTTTGGTGGAAAACCACCGTCAGACGCCGGTCATACAGATCGCCGGCAAAATCCAATAGATGAACTTCAAGGTGGGCCTTGCCATCACCTTGCACCGTGGGCCGGACGCCAATATTGGCGACGCCGGGCCAGGTCTTGCCGTCGATGTCCACATCCACCAGATAAACCCCGGTGAACGGCACGCGACGACGCTTGAGTTGAATGTTGGCAGTGGGCGTACCCAGTTGCCGGGCCAGTTTCTGGCCGTGCAGCACGCGACCGGCGATCCGGTACGGGCGACCGAGCAAGCGTTCGGCCAAGGCAAAGTCGGCGGCGGCCAACGCGTTGCGCACCTGGGTGCTGCTGACGCGAATGCCGTCCAGCTCGACGGTTTGTGCGGCTTCCACGGTAAACCCGTGGACTTGTCCGGCCTGCATCAGGAAATCGAAATCGCCGAGGCGGTCGCAACCAAAGCGGAAATCATCGCCGACTTCCAGATGCTGCACGCCGAGGCCATCGACCAGGATGGTATCGACGAACTCACTGGCGCTGAGCTTGCTCAACCGCTGGTTGAACGCCAGGCACAGGACCCGGTCGACGCCTTCGGCGGCCAGCAGTTGCAGCTTGTCGCGCAAGCGTGCCAGACGTGCCGGCGCGGTCTCGGGAGCGAAAAATTCCCGTGGCTGCGGCTCGAAAATCACCACGCAGCTGGGTACGCCCAACTCGAGCGCACGCTCACGCAGTCGGGCCAGGATAGCCTGGTGACCACGGTGAACACCGTCAAAGTTGCCAATAGTGGCGACGCAGCCCCGATGCTGGGGGCGCAAGTTGTGGAGGGCTCGAACCAGCTGCATAACGCGCTTCTTGCTCATAAAGTGGTCGATTATAACCACACCCGACGGCCGACGACAGGCGACACCGTAACGCAAAGTGATCGAGCCGACAAAACTGCCGCCTCGCGCCCGTCTTTCAAGGATGAAACCTCAGCTCAACGCCTTGCGATTGAAGTCGCGCAGACGGAAACCGAGCAGCAGCAACATGCCGAAGTACGCCACCACGCCGGCAATCACCAGAGCGCCCAGACGCAGGAAGCGCTCAAGCATGTGCCCCTGATCCCAGGCGGGCATGAAATGCATGCCGAGCAACAACACCGCCGACATGACCGCCACCGCCACCACCAGTTTGAAACCGAATTTTGCCCAGCCCGGCTGCGGCTGATACATCTGCTGTTTGCGCAATTGGTAGAACAGCAGCCCGGCGTTGAGGCAGGCACCGGCACTAATCGCCAAGGCCAGACCGGCATGGGCCAACGGACCGATCAGCATCAGGTTGAACAACTGCGTGCAGACCAGGGTGAAGATTGCGATTTTCACCGGCGTGCGGATGTTCTGTTGCGCATAAAAGCCCGGCGCCAGCACCTTGATCACGATAATCCCCAGCAAACCGACAGAATAGGCAATCAGCGCGCGCTGGGTCATCTCGGCATCGAAGCCACTGAACTGACCGTACTGGAACAATGAAACGGTCAACGGTTCGGCAAGAATGCCCAACGCCAGCGAACACGGCAGCACCAGGACGAAGCACAGGCGCAAACCCCAGTCGAGGATCCGCGAATACTCATGACGATCCTTGCTGGCGTAGGTCTTGGCCAGGGTCGGCAACAGGATTGTGCCCAGTGCCACGCCGAGTACGCCGGACGGCAACTCCATCAAACGGTCGGCGTAATACATCCACGACACCGAACCGGCCACCAGAAACGAGGCAAAAATGGTGTTGATGATCAGCGAAATCTGGCTGACCGACACGCCGAGGATGGCCGGCAGCATCTGCTTCATCACCCGCCATACACCGCTATCGCGCAGGTTCAGGCGCGGCAGCACCAGCATGCCGATCTTTTTCAGATGCGGCAGCTGATAGAGCAACTGCGCCAGACCACCGACCAGTACCGCCCAGCCAAGGGCCATGACCGGTGGATCGAAGTACGGCGTCAGGAACAGCGAGAACACGATCATGCTGACGTTGAGCAGCGTCGGCACGAAGGCCGGCACCGAGAAGCGGTTCCAGGTATTGAGGATCGCCCCGGCCAGCGACGACAGGGAGATCAGCAATATATAGGGGAACGTCACCCGCAACAGGTCGGAGGTCAGCTGGAATTTTTCCGGCGTATCGGTGAAGCCGGGCGCCGTGGCCCAGATCACCCACGGTGCGGCAATCATGCCCAACGCGGTGACCAGCGCCAGCACCAGGGTCAGCAGACCTGACACGTAGGCAATGAAGGTGCGTGTCGCCTCCTCGCCCTTCTGGCTTTTGTATTCGGCCAGAATCGGCACAAAGGCTTGCGAAAACGCGCCCTCGGCAAAGATACGCCGCAACAGATTGGGCAATTTGAAGGCAATAAAGAAGGCGTCCGTTGCCATCCCGGCGCCGAATGTGCGCGCGATGAGGGTGTCGCGGACAAACCCGAGAATCCGGGAAAGCATCGTGATAGAGCTGACGGCGGCCAACGATTTGAGCAGATTCATTGAGGGAATGTGTGCCTGTCGATAAACAGCAGGCGAACAATGCGCCCACTTGTGCGATACTCCGCGCCGCAACAGCACAGAGCCAAAGCTCGCGAGTTTACAGGTCAAGCGCCGGAAATAAATATCCCGCCTCTTTATACCTACCACTTAGCGGAACGATTGAAGTGCCCTTGACAAGACTCCAACTCATCGGCATGATTCGCGGCCTATTTTGTTTGCTATTTCCTAAAAAGTCTTTCGAGGAGCTCGACGGTGGCCAACTCACCTTCCGCCAAAAAACGTGCAAAACAGGCTGAGAAGCGTCGCAGCCACAACGCCAGCCTGCGTTCCATGGTTCGTACCTACATCAAGAATGTAGTTAAAGCCATCGACGCAAAAGACGCTGAAAAAGCTCAAGCTGCATACGTTCTGGCTGTGCCAGTTATCGACCGCATGGCCGATAAAGGCATCATCCACAAGAACAAGGCTGCTCGTCATAAGAGCCGTCTGAATGGCCACGTCAAGGCACTGAAAGAAGCTGCCTAAGCGACGTAGTCATTAAAAAACCGACCTCAGGGTCGGTTTTTTATTGCCTGCAATTTGATAAACGCAGCACGAAAAAATATAGGAGCGAGCCCGCTCGCGACAGGCGCGTCAGTCAAAGTTGATCTCGACCGACACACCACTATCGCGAGCAGGCTCGCTCCTACAGTGGCTTTGCGTTGTTACTGCTGGACCGGCACCCACGGCAGGATCGGGATGGCCGTCACCGCATTCTGCGGACTGCCCTCGATCAGGCGATCGCTGTAGACCAGGTACACCAGCGTATTGCGCTTCTTGTCGAGGAAACGCACCACCTGCATGGTCTTGAACACCAGCGAGGTGCGCTCCTTGAATACCTCATCGCCATCCTTCAGATCACCCTTGAACTTGATCGGGCCGACCTGACGGCAAGCGATCGACGCTTCGGCGCGATCTTCCGCCAGCCCCAGACCACCCTTCACCCCACCAGTCTTGGCACGCGACAGATAGCACGTCACGCCATCGACCTTCGGATCATCGAAGGCCTCCACCACGATCCGGTCATTCGGGCCGACGAACTTGAACACCGTCGACACCTGACCGATTTCCTCGGCCGAGGCCAGCAATGGCAACGCCATCAACAGCCCCAACAATCCTTTTGCCATGCGCATCGCGTTTTCCTCAGACCAGAATCAGGTTGTCACGGTGAACCAACTCCGGCTCAGCCATGTAGCCCAGCACGCCGACAATCGCATCCGACGACTGACCGATGATTTTTTGCGCTTCCAGAGCACCGTAGTTAGCCAGACCCCGGGCGATCTCACGACCGTCAGGCGCCACGCAAACCACCATTTCGCCGCGACGGAAGCTGCCCTGCACCAGCTTGACCCCCACCGGCAACAGACTCTTGTTGCCTTGCGACAACGCCGACACTGCACCCTCGTCCAGCACGAGCGTGCCGCGGGTTTGCAGATGCCCGGCCAGCCACTGCTTGCGCGCCGCCAGCATGCCACGCTCAGGCGACAGCAGCGTACCAATGCGCTCGCCAGCCTTCAGGCGATCGAGCACACGCTCAAGACGCCCACCCACAATGATGGTGTGCGCACCGGAACGCGCCGCCAGCCGCGCCGCGCGCAACTTGGTCTGCATGCCGCCACGCCCCAGCGCACCGCCGGTACCGCCCGCCACTGCATCCAGGGTCGGATCATCCGCGCGCGCTTCGTAGATCAATTGCGCGTCCGGGTTGTTACGAGGATCGGCATCGAACATGCCGTCGCGATCCGTGAGAATCACCAGCAGATCCGCCTCGACCAGGTTGGCCACCAGCGCCGCCAGCGTATCGTTGTCGCCAAAACGGATTTCGTCGGTGACCACCGTGTCGTTTTCGTTGATCACCGGGATGACCTTCAGCTCGACCAGGGCGCGCAAGGTGCTGCGGGCATTCAGGTAACGCTTGCGGTCGGACAGGTCGTCATGGGTCAGGAGAATCTGCGCCGTATGCCGGCCATGCTCGGCAAAGCTTGATTCCCAGGCCTGCACCAGGCCCATCTGGCCAATCGCTGCGGCCGCCTGGAGCTCGTGCATCGCACTGGGTCGTGCGGTCCAGCCCAAGCGACTCATGCCGGCCGCCACTGCCCCGGAGGACACCAGCACCAACTCGACGCCAGCCTCATGCAAGGCCACCATCTGCTCGACCCAGACACTCATAGCCGCACGATCCAGCCCTTTGCCATCAGCTGTCAGCAAAGCGCTGCCGATCTTCACGACCCAACGCTGCGCACCTGTCACTTTGCTCCGCATCATCTTCAACCTTAGCTTGAGGACAGCGCGACCCAGCGCTGCCCGTGACGTTAATCGTGGCTATTGGTCACCAACGATCGATTTCCAGATACCAAAACGCCGCTCGATTGAGCGGCGTTCAAGTTTATCGCAACAGATCAGTCACGCACGTAAATGATTTCCGGACCGTCTTCATCATCCACATCTTCTTCGTCCCAGTCATCGTCGCCGATGTCATGGACCGACTTCACGCCGCTACGACGCAGGGCACGCTTGTCATCCAGCGCCTGAAGCTGCGCACGGGCTTCGTCTTCGATGCGCTGATCGAGATCGGCCAGCTCTTCCTTGTAGGCAGGGTCGTTGGCCAGGCGATCGGCACGATCTTCCAGATAACGCATGATGTCGCGCGTCAGGCGCTCGGTGCCTTCTTTGGCGATGGCCGAGATCACATAGACCGGACCTTCCCACTGCAGGCGCTCAACGATTTCCTTGACGCGCTCTTCGTGCTCCTCTTCGAGAATCTGGTCGCATTTGTTCAGCACCAACCAGCGATCACGCTCGGCCAGCGACGGACTGAACTTGACCAGCTCGTTGACGATCACTTCAGCCGCATCCGGCGCACTGCTGTCATCCAGCGGCGCCATGTCGACGAGGTGCAGCAACAGACGGGTACGCGCCAGGTGCTTGAGGAAGCGAATGCCCAGGCCGGCACCATCGGACGCACCCTCGATCAGCCCCGGAATGTCAGCGATGACGAAGCTTTTCCAGCGATCGACACTGACCACACCAAGGTTCGGCACCAGGGTGGTGAACGGGTAGTCGGCGACTTTCGGCTTGGCTGCCGAAACGGAACGGATAAAGGTACTTTTACCGGCGTTCGGCAAGCCCAACAGACCGACGTCAGCCAGCACTTTCATTTCCAGCTTCAGGTCGCGCTGCTCACCCGGCTTGCCCGGTGTAGTCTGACGCGGCGCGCGGTTGGTACTGGATTTGAAACGGGTGTTACCCAGACCGTGCCAGCCGCCCTGCACCACCATCAGTTTCTGACCCGCCTTGGTCAGGTCGCCGATGACTTCCTGAGTGGCCGAGTCGATCACGGTGGTGCCGACCGGCACGCGCAGGATCAGGTCTTCACCCTTTTTACCGGTGCAGTCGGTGCTGCCGCCGTTGGAGCCACGCTCGGCATCGAAATGCCGGGTGTAACGGTAGTCCACCAGGGTGTTGAGGTTTTCGTCGGCCATCATGTAGATGGAACCGCCGTCACCGCCGTCACCGCCGTTCGGGCCGCCGTTTTCAATGAATTTTTCCCGACGGAAACTCATGCAGCCATTGCCGCCGTCACCGGCTTTTACGCGGATCGATACTTCGTCTACAAACTTCATAACTCAACGCCTCTCGCCATACGGACGAGCCGAAAAACAATCAAGACATAAGACTCTTGCAAAAATGAGCGCAGCGACCCCAAAACACGACCTGCATCGCACGCCGACAGCCCATACAAACAGTTTTGCAAGAGACTCACCCCACAAACGAAAAAGCCCCGTCGCAAGACAGGGCTCTTCCAGCGATCTCGCGATTAAGCCGCGACAACGCTCACGTAACGACGACCGAAGGCGCCTTTTACTTCAAACTTGATCACGCCTTCGATTTTCGCGAAGAGGGTGTGATCTTTACCCATGCCAACGCCGTAGCCAGCGTGGAATTGGGTGCCGCGCTGACGCACGATGATGTTGCCGGCCTTGATGACCTGGCCGCCATACATCTTCACGCCAAGGCGCTTGGCTTCTGAGTCGCGACCGTTACGGGTACTACCACCAGCTTTTTTGTGTGCCATGAGTTCAATTCTCCTAGTGAGGAATTAGGCTGTAATTAAGCCTGAATACCGGTGATTTTGATCTCGGTGTACCACTGGCGGTGGCCCATACGCTTCATGTGGTGCTTACGACGACGGAACTTGATGATGCGGACTTTATCGTGACGACCTTGGGAGATCACTTCAGCCACAACGGTAGCGCCAGCAACAACTGGAGCGCCGATATTCACGTCGTCGCCATTGGCAACCAACAGAACGCGATCAAAGGTAACGGATTCGCCGGTAGCGACTTCCAGTTTTTCGATCTTCAGGTATTCACCTGGGGCGACTTTGTATTGCTTGCCGCCAGTAACGATTACTGCATAAGACATGGTATTTCTCCGATAATCCTGCTCACCCAGCTCTTTATAAGAAGAGGTATTGGCTGGCATGGCTGCATGGGGCTGGAACGGCCCAAGTGCAATTGCGTAAGGCAGGTGCTGCCCAGGAAGTTCAGGGTGCGCGATTGTACGCAAGCTGCCGCTGCCATGCAAGTGGCCGTCCATCGCGCCTTGACAGGCCCCGGTGTGGGTCCTAGCATGCCGCGCAACCCTTCTGGAGCGACTCTCGCTGATGCAACCCCAAGCTTTCTACCGCGCGGTGGCGGACGATTTTAGCGCCGTCGACGGCATCATCAAGAAGCAACTGACGTCCCGAGTGCCGCTGGTATCGAAAATCGGCGATTACATCACTTCGGCCGGCGGCAAACGCCTGCGTCCTTTATTAGTGTTGTTGTGTGGCAAGGCCCTGGGCCGCGAAGGCGATGACCTGCGCCTGCTGGCCGCCACCATCGAATTCCTGCACACCGCAACCCTGCTGCATGACGACGTCGTCGACATGTCCGGCATGCGCCGTGGCCGTTCGACCGCCAACGCCATGTGGGGCAACGCCCCGAGCGTGCTGGTCGGCGACTTCCTGTACTCGCGCTCGTTCGAAATGATGGTCGAACTGGGCTCGATGCCGGTGATGAAGATCCTGTCCCAGGCCACACGCATCATCGCCGAAGGCGAAGTGTTGCAGTTGTCCAAGGTTCGCGACGCCAGCACTACCGAAGAAACCTACATGGAAGTCATCCGCGGCAAGACCGCGATGCTCTTCGAAGCCTCGACCCACAGCGCCGCCGCACTGGCGGGCGCGACTGCCGAGCAGAGCGAAGCCCTGCGCACCTTCGGCGATCATCTGGGCGTGGCGTTCCAACTGGTCGACGACCTGCTCGACTACAAGGGCGACGCCGAGACCCTGGGCAAGAACGTCGGTGACGATCTGGCCGAAGGCAAGCCGACCCTGCCGCTGATCTATACCATGCGCGAAGGCACGCCAGAGCAGGCGGCACTGGTGCGTCAGGCGATCCAGAAAGGCGGGATCGAAGACCTGGAAAGCATCCGCATCGCCGTGGAAGCCTCGGGTTCGCTGGACTACACCGCACAACTGGCGCGTGATTATGTGGCCCGTGCAATCAAGTGCCTCGATGCGCTGCCGGCCAGCGAGTACCGCGATGCACTGGTTGAATTGAGTGAGTTTGCGGTCGCCCGCACGCACTGATTACCGCGCAATCAAACAGCCGCAGCCTTCCCCCGAAGCCTGCGGCTTTTTGTTGCCTGCCCACCAAGCGCTAAAACCTTATACAATGTGCGACTTTTAGCGAACCACATCCCTCAAGGAGCCTTAGTGAGCACGTTGCCACCCTGCCCGAAATGCAATTCCGAATACACCTACGAAGACGGTGCCCAACTGATCTGCCCTGAGTGCGCCCACGAGTGGTCGGCCAGCGGCGAAGCCGAAGTGGCGTCCGATGATGCCGTGAAGAAGGATTCGGTTGGCAATGTCCTGCAGGATGGCGACACCATCACCGTGATCAAGGACCTGAAGGTCAAGGGCACATCGCTAGTGGTCAAGGTCGGCACCAAGGTCAAGAACATCCGCCTGTGCGATGGCGACCACGACATCGACTGCAAGATCGACGGCATCGGCCCAATGAAGCTTAAGTCCGAGTTCGTCAGAAAAGTCTGATCCGGCTGTCAGCCATCCCGCGCCCGGCGCGGGATGGTGCTTCGCCCCCCCCACCTTGCCCCTGCACGCACACGTAATAGCCAGACGCCAGCCGTTTTGACCTTACGCAATCTTTACCCGGAAAAAATCCCCATCCGCCAATAGGCACTTGCTATTTGACGAATAAGAATTATTCTCATTGAAACCTTTCAAGGAGATGAGACCCATGACTTATTTGATCGACGCCTGGCTGGATCGTCCACACCCTTACCTCAGGATCCTGCATCGGGAAACCGGAGAAGTCTGTGCGGTACTGGAAGAAGATGCCCTGCATGAGCTGCAGGATCAGGGCGATCTGGACGTCAGCAGCCTGAATTCCAGCGAACCGCTGGTGCTCAAGGAGCTGGTGCGCAATCTGTTCCTGTTCTGCTATGCCCGGGCCTTGCGCCCGACCCATGAGCTGAATCACAACATCGAAATATGAAGCCCCAAAAAAATTGCAGGAGTGAGCCTGCTCGCGACAGTGGCATATCAGGCAACTGAGTAGTCGACTGAACAGACGCCATCGCGAGCAGGCTCACTCCTGCATTAGCCCGCCATCAAGGCAGGCCTGGCATTACAGAACGTCCAGCAACTCGACGTCGAATACCAGCACGCTGTGCGGCGGGATGCTGCCAACGCCTTGCGCGCCGTAAGCCAGTTCGCTCGGCACGTACAGACGCCATTTGCTGCCGGCATTCATCAGTTGCAGGGCTTCGGTCCAGCCAGCGATCACGCCGCCGACCGGGAATTCAGCAGGCTGGCCACGCTCGTAGGAGCTGTCGAACACAGTGCCGTCGATCAGGGTGCCGTGGTAGTGAGTACGCACGGTGTCTTCACGGGATGGCTTGGCGCCTTCGCCCTGGGTCAGCACTTCGAATTGCAGGCCGGAAGCCAGGGTCGTGATGCCTTCACGCTTGGCGTTTTCAGCCAGGAAAGCCAGGCCTTCACCAGCAGCCGCTTCAGCTTTGGCCGCCGCTTCGGCTTGCATGATCTCGCGGATCACTTTGAAGCTGGCGGACATTTCTTCCTGACCCACACGGCTTGGCTTGCCGCCGAACGCGTCGGTCAGACCAGCCAGGATGGCGTCCAGGCTGACACCCGGTGGCGGGTTGTCGCGCAGCTGGTCACCCAGCTGACGGCCGATGCCGTAGCTGACGCGGGTTTCGTCGGTGGACAGATTTACTTCGGACATGACACTGCTCCGCTGTGCGGACGGCCACAAGACTTGCCGTGCGTGCACAGCGCGTCCCGGCGCGCCCGGAACCAAAAGGGCGAGCAGACTAGCACAGATGCCGAACCTGTGTGTGGCAGGCCCTACAGGGCCGAGCGCCAGGCTAACGGCACTTTCAGGCTCTCATCAACGCTGCCACCCAGGCCGCACATTTCATCGTGCACCGAGGTGTGTACAAGGTTGAACGGCAACAACGGAAAGTTATGCAGCAGATCCCGCGCATGCTCCACTGATCGCAACGTCAGCATGTTGCCTTTGAGATCACTCAACGGATACGCCGCCCCGTGCATCCGCGCTTCCAGCAGATAAATCCCGCCTTCCATGGAGATCAGGTTCAGCTCATCAACCTTCCTGGCGATGGCAAACGCATTCAGCTCTTGCAGGTTCATGAACGCACCTCACGCAGTGGCGAATCAGGACCTCTACAGGGATATGCCCGCGCGCACCAAAGCACAAGCCACAAACGACACCGCCCGTCTGTTTCGCAACAGACGGGCGGTGTTTTGGCAGTGATCAATTAATGATCAGTGCTTGGTGACCTTGTCCAGATAACCCATGGCGAACGCCGAGATCACGAAGGTCATGTGGATGATCACGTACCACATCAGGTGCTCGGGATCGACGTTCTTGGCGTCCATGAAGATGCGCAACAAGTGGATCGAGGAAATCGCCACGATCGACGCCGCCACTTTCATCTTCAGCGACGAAGAGTCCATGGTGCCCAGCCAGTTGAGCTTTTCCTTGTTGTCGTCGATGTCCAGCTGCGAGACGAAGTTTTCGTAACCGGAAATCATCACCATCACCAGCAGGCCGCCAACCAGCGCCATGTCGATCAGCGAGAGCAGCACCAGGATCAGGTCCGATTCGGCCATCGAGAACACGTTGGGGATGACGTGGAAGACTTCCTGGAAAAATTTCAGTGCCAGCGCCAGCAACCCGAGGGACAGGCCGAAGTAGATCGGCGCCAGCAGCCAGCGCGAGGCGTACATTGCGTTTTCGAAAAAGCGTTCCATTGAATCTCACACAAGGGGGGTTGTAATCGGGGGCGAGTATAACAGCCAGCTGTGACAGCCAGAAACCGCCCGGCTCGCACCTCCGATCACCGCGACCTGCGTGTGTGTGCGATTTTTTTTCTGCTACTGTCCAAACCATTGACCGCCTAGCGAAAGTGGACAGGACGACTGGAAATGGATGTGCGATTACCGTTGAAGACTGCCGGAATTTGCCTCGCTCTGCTGCTGGGTGGCTGCTCTCCCGGCGAAGAGCAAAAACCCTCGGTCAGCCTCGACGCGAAGACGGCAACGTTCGAACACTCACTGGACGCCATTACCGACCCGAAACTCAAGGATGCCGTAACCGAACTCGGCGGCTCACTGCTGCTGCTCGAACGCGCGCGACTCAAGCTCGACAGCACCGAGCTGAAAACCGTCCACGGCGAAGACACCCTCGGCATCCTCAAGCACTACCCTTCCCCACAGGCGCTGGTCGATACGCTCATCAACGGTCTGTTCGTGCTGCACAAGGACGCCAGCTCCGATTACCTCACCGACCTGCAACCGGTATTCCCCTTCAACCTCAACGTTCCCGGTGGCTTCCCGTTTCCCCATGGCGTGGAATGGCAATCGGTGACGTTGAGCAATAAACGCGTGATCGCCTGGCAGCCGGAGTGGTCGGAAACCGACCCGGGCATCCAGCTCAGTCCTTCCAGCTCCAACGTCACCCACCCCGATGACCTGACCGTCACCTACCCGTTCATCGACGGTCTGAACGTGGACAAGAAAACCCAGCCGCAACCGGTGAGCCTGCAAGGCAAGGTCGAAGTCATCACCCCGCGCCGCCTGTTCAGCTTCAACCTGAGCCAGAAGGACGTCGGCCAGACTCGCACCGACGACAACCTCAGCGTCACCCTGCTGAAGCTGGAAAAGAACTACGCCGAAGTCGAATTCAGTAACAGCCTGCCACTGGCCCCCGAGGTCCAAGGGGTGCAGCTCAATCCGTTGATCGTTCAGGCCCGCGACAGCACCGGGCAATACCTGGTGCGCGCCGGTTCGATCAACGAGAGCCCGGCACAAGTGGCCTTCTACGAGAAACAACTGGCGCATCTGCAACAGCAGAAAACCTGGAGCGAAACCCTGGAAAAACAGCTCGAGGACGACCAGCAGGCCTTCGAGCAACAGCACCCGCGCCGTTACAACAAGGTCTACTTCAACGGCCCTGTCGAGACCCTGGAAGTCAGCGTGCTCGACTTCTCATCGGCGACCGTGACCCGCAAGGCGCTGGACCTGCCGGTGCGCACGTTCAGTCAGCACACCACGGAAAAAGCCATCCAGCCGCTGGACCCGGCGGTGGTGGTCTATGACGATCTGGCGCCGAACTGGCTCACGGGCGCGAGCCTCACCGAGGAAGCGTTGAAGGCCGGCATCCGCATCCATCAGTCGGTGGAGGATCCGAGCGCTGCACGCATCGAGTTCTCTCACCGGCGGACCTTCAACGATGAGCTGCTCGGCGATGATTTCAGCCCGGGTGAAAGCCCGGTCACGTTCTTCACCGAGAAACGCAGCGGCAAACTCGATGAGCCGATCGAACTGCCGCCCGAGGCGTATCAAGTCGATCCGCTGCAGGCGACCATCACTTACGATTTGAACCTGTTCCCGGAAACCCCGGCGATTGCCGTGGGTTCGATGCCGTTGTTTCTCGCCAGCGTGGAGAAAAAATCCTACGACGCCAAGTCGCTGCCCAAAGGCCTGGAGATCAAGAACAACACGCTGGTGGTCGACCTGAAACAGTTCCCGGCCAACGCCTGGCGATTCTTTGTCAAAGACGACAGCGGCAACTACCTGAAACAGATTCTGTCGGTCAGTCATGACGCGAGTGCGGAAGGTCCGGCGCTGTTCGGCGTGCATTACTTCTATGGCCGTCCAACACACGTGGAGACCTATCAGCGAACTGAACTCAATACCGTGCAATACGGTTTTGAGGTCAAACTCGACAAGGCGCAGTTGCCCGACACTGCGCCGTGATTGCGCCTAATGGTCGAACATGCCGACCGTACGCCCACGCCCACCATTGATCTGACGGAGCTGGGCTTGCAGGTGCAGGCTCCAGATCTGCGGATCGTCGGCCAGTTCGTAACCATGCATCGTCAGGCTTTCGACGATGGTGTCGAGAATCGACTCGGCGGCGACCGGCCCGTGAAACGGGCCCTGGGCCTTGATGGCGGAAGGTTGTTCACCGGCCATGCCGGCAGCGAAGAGCAAGGTCCACATGCCGTTATCGCCGGCCAACGGCTTGATGGCGCACTCGATACGGGTCACAAGACCCAGGCATTGACGGGTGAGGCAGAGGTTGCGCGACATGGCGGCGACCCTCGGTAAAGCCGGTGTTCAGCCCTCACGCGAAGGCTGTTTCGATCCAGTGATACTGTCGATGTCCTTGAGCTGAGAATAGAAGAAAAGTCTGCCGAGCAAGCCGGATAGAACCAGAAGGCGCCGAATGGTCATTGTGTGAATATTGACGTCAGAGTAGTGGCACTTTTCCCGAAGATCACCGCAAAAACAAATGTAGGAGTGAGCCTGCTCGCGATAGCGGTGTATCAGTCAAAGTCACAGTGACTGATGATTTGCTATCGCGAGCAGGCTCACTCCTACAGTTTGCCCGGGTTAAGGCTTATGCCGGTTTGGCCTCTGCCAACGCCTCCTGCGCCAGCTCCTTCTCGGCCTCTTTCAGGTCCTCTTCGCTGATCATCTCGGCAATCACCCGCAGACGCTCCACCACCCGCGCGTTGACGCTGCCTTCGGGGAACTGACCGTCAGCATCCGGTGCACCGGCCGGTTCACCGACCAGCAGGCTCAACGCCTCGTCCGCCTGACGCACGGCGTACACATGGAACTGCCCGGCGCGCACCGCCGCCAGGACCTTTTCGTCGAGCATCAGCGTGGCGACGTTGGCCTGCGGAATGATCGCGCCCTGCTCGCCGGTCAGCCCGCGTGCTTCGCAGAGGCGGAAGAAGCCTTCGATCTTCTCGTTGACCCCGCCGACCGCTTGTACTTCGCCAAACTGGTTGATCGAACCGGTGATCGCGAAGCACTGCTTGAGCGGGGTTTTCGACAGCGCCGAAATCAGCGTGCACGCCTCGCCCAGCGACGCACTATCACCATCGACATAACCGTAGGACTGCTCCAGGGCGATACTCGCGGAAATCGCCAACGGGAATTCCTGCGCGTAACGGCTGCCCAGATACCCGGTGAGGATCATCACGCCTTTGGAGTGGATCGGCTGGCCAAGGTTGACCTCGCGCTCGATGTCGACGATGCCGCTGCCGCCCGGGTACACCGTGGCGGAGATCCGCGCCGGCACACCGAACGCCGAATCGCCGACTTCCAGTACGGTCAGCCCGTTGCATTTGCCGACCGCTGCGCCGTCGGTGTCGATCAGGATGATCCCGGCGAGCATGTCGTCGAGAATCCGCGCCGACACCCGCCCGGTACGCGTGGCTTTGGCTTTCAGTGCGCGCTCGATATGCCCGGCGTCGGTCATTTCATCGCCGGCCAGGTGACGGATGAAATCCGCTTCGCTGACCAGTTGGAACAGATCGCCGATACGCGCCGACAAACGTCCCTGATGCTCGGCCAGCCGCGCGCTATAGGTCGCCAGACGGGCCACCGCATCGGCGGTCAGCGGCGCCATGCCTTCTTCCGACGTGCGGGTTTTCAGCAACTGGGCAAATTGCTCCAGGCTTTCGTCGACCATCGGGATGTCTTCGTCGAAATCGACCAGCACGCGGAACATCTCCTGGAAGTCCGGATCGAGATCCTGCAGCGTGTAATACAGCTGCCGCGCGCCAATGATGATGACTTTGACCTGTAACGGAATGTGCTGCGGGTTGAGGGTCATGGTCGCGAAACGGCCCATCTCCCCCAGAGGCGATTCCATTTTCAGCTTGCGCGATTGCAGGGCGCGTTTCAGCGCATCCCACACGAACGGCTCGCTGAGCATTTTTTCCGCTTCCAGAATCAGGAAGCCGCCATTGGCGCGGTGCAGCGCCCCCGGACGCAACTGCCGATAGGTGGTGTAGAGCGCCCCCTGATCAGTGGTGTACTCGATGCGGCCGAACAGGTTTTCGTAGGTCGGGTGCGGCTCGAACACCACCGGCGCACCGCCGCTGGCCGGATGCCCGACCACCAGGCTCGGGGCGTATTGCTCTTCGAGCAGCTTGCGCGCAACGGCGTCGGTCTTGCTGTCGTCGACCAATTGCTCGACCACGGTTTTCAGCAGATATACCTGCATGGCTTGCAGGTAACCGCAGACCGCAGCGTTCTCCGCGTATTTCTCCGACAGCGGCGAGAGCAATGGCTGCAAGGCCAGGGTGATGGTTTCTTCGTTGAGCTGACGCAGTTGATTGTTCGATTCACGCTTCCACTGCGGCAGGCTGGCGAGTTCTTCGTTCAGGCGCTCCTCGAGGCCGGAAATGTCATCGTGGAAACGCTCGCGATCGGCTTCCGGCAACTGCGCGAACTCCGCCTCATCCAGCGCCTTGCCGTCGAGCATCGGGGTGAAGGCGATGTTGCTGCTGTCGCGGTACAGGGCGACGTCTTTTTCCAGGGCCAGACGCTCGATGATGTCGAGGGCCTTGTCATAGCGCTGATTGAAAGCGCGGTCGATGGCGCTTTTCTTTTGCTGGTAGGACGGGTGCTCGAACACTGCCGGAAACGTCGCCAGCAGGTTGTCGATCAGACCGTTGATGTCGCCGATGAACGAACCGGCAGTGCCCGATGGCAACTCCAGTGCGCGCGGCTCGCGCGGCTCATCGAAATTGTTCACGTAAACCCAGTCCGCCGGGGTCTGCAGGCGTTTGCCTTCGGCTTTCAGGTAGCGTTTGACGAACGAGAAGCGCCCGGTGCCGGGCTCGCCCATGACAAAGACGTTGTAACCGGGGCGTGGCATGGCCACACCGAACTGCAAGGCTTCGACCGCGCGTTCCTGGCCGAGCACACCGCGAAAGGGCTCCAGATCATTGGTGGTAGTGAAGCTGAACTGTTCAGCGGAAAACGGACGAGTCAGCGCTTCGGGCGCTATACGCAGGCTGGCAGCAACAGGATCAGGCATCGGACTTCCTTAACAATCAGGCGGGGCAGATAGCGGCATTCTGGCGCCGCCCGTGCCCCACTGGCAAGGCGCGCCATCTGCCAAAGCATAGACAACCGGCCCTCTGCGCAGCAGGTTCCCTGAAACCGGGGCTATTACCGAATCTTTTGTAAAAAATCACGGAACCGTTAGAACGTGCCTAAACTCCAAACTGCGCGGCTGGAACTAATACTGGCCCACTGGCTTCGTTTGGGTCTGTTTCGTACAGAACTTGGGGGGCCAGAACCCTGTCCATTGGTATGCACACAAAGAGAACAAAGATATGAAACGGATTCTTCTCGGTACTCTCTTCACCGCTGTATCCATCAACGCAATGGCGCAAGCCCCGGGCGGCCCGGATTGCGGTTGGGGCAACATGCTGTTCGAAGGTCAGCGTGGCACCCCGGCGCACTTCCTCGCTTCCACCACCAACGGCACTTCCGGTAACGCCACGTTCGGCATGACGTCCGGCACCAACGGTTGCTCCACCAACGCGTCGCTGACGTACGGCGGCAAATCCTGGTTCGCCATGAATGGCATGATGAACGAACTGTCCGAAGACATGGCCAAAGGCAACGGCGAAGCGCTGACGACTTATGCCGTGGTACTGGGTGTGGCGCCGGAAGACCGTGCGCACTTCGCTGCCGTCACTCACGAACACTTCCAGCAGATCTTCAGCAAGGCTGACGTGACCGCTGAAGACGTGCATACCAACACTCTGGCCGTGCTGAAATCAGACCCACGTCTGGCCAAGTACGCGACTCAGGCTTAAGCTCGACCCCGCCCGCTTCCTTCGGGAAGCGGGTTTTGTTTTTGAATGCAATCAGTCCGCTGTGACGCTGAACCTGTGGCGAGGGGATTCATCCCCGTTCGGCTGCGAAGCCGTCGCCAAACCCGTGCATGCGCTGTATCTGATGCATTGGGAATTCAGGTTCCGGGGCCGCTTCGCAGCCCAACGGGGATGAATCCCCTCGCCACAGGGTGGAGTGATTACACCCCGATCCGGGTTTTATTTTCTTTCGACTTAAGTTGCCACCTATGCTCAAACGCCTTGCCTGGCTGGCGCTCTGTGTCTGCGCCCCGCTGTCCGCCGCGCCTCACATCGACCCTCAACGTTTGCAGCAACTGGCCAACGATCGTTTCTGGATTTCCCTCGGTCACTACGAAACCGCCAAGCTTGGCGGCTGGCGCAGCTATGTCAGCGACAAGAAGTTCTTCCTCGCGCCCGATGGCAACGAACACCCCGACCGTGAACTGGCCGCCACTGTGCAAGCGCTGTACGCCCCGGCCAGTCTCGGCGAACAACACGCGCAGTGCGTCTACCCGGCGCGCACGCGCTGGCTGAAGGCACAGCTCAATCTCAGCGATCTGCCGACGCCGGAATGCGCCGAATACAAAAAATGGTTCAAGGATGTCTCGCCGCACAGCGCGGTGATGATTTTCCCGGCGGCTTATCTCAACAGTCCTTCGTCGATGTTCGGCCACACCTTGCTGCGCATCGACCAGGCTGATGTGCAAGCCGACAAGACTTCACTGCTGAGTTACGCGATCAACTTCGGCGCCTACATCGAAGGCTCGGACAACAGCATCCTCTACGCCTGGAAAGGCTTGATGGGCGGCTATCCGGGGCTGTTCGCGCTGGTGCCCTATCAGGAAAAACTCTCCGAATACCGCAGCCTGGAAAACCGCGACTTGTGGGAGTACCGGCTGAACCTGACGCAGGAAGAAACCGCACGCATGGTCGAACATGTGTGGGAGCTGAAGCAGATCCAGTTCGACTATTTCTTCTTCGACGAAAACTGCTCGTATCGCCTGCTTGAGCTGCTGCAAGTGGCACGGCCGAGCCTGCGCCTGACCGAACAATTCCCGTTGACCGCCATCCCCACCGACACGGTCAAAGCGGTGAAGGAAGCCGGGCTGGTGGAAAGCATCGAGTACCGCCCGTCCCGCGAGCGTGAACTGCTCAGCCGTGCCGAGCCGTTGAACAGTGACGAACAGCAATGGGTGCTGAAAGTCAGCGCCGATCAACAGGTGTTGCAGGACCCGGCGTTCAAAACGCTGCCCCGTGACCGCCAAGCATTGATCATCGACGCGGCATATCGCCTGGAGCGCTACCGCGCCAACGGTCAGGAACGCGACTCGCAACGGGCACAGCGCAGCTTCGAACTGCTGCGGGCGATCAACAAGAATCCGGCGCCGGAGCTGGACATCCCGCAACCCGGCCTGCCCGAGGACGGCCACGAATCGCGCACCTGGCAGGCCGGTCTCGGCACCCGAGGCGACCGCGCCTTCGGCGAATACGGCTTGCGCATGGCTTACCACGACCTCAACGACAACGCCGAGAGCTTCCCGCTCGGCGCGCAGATCGAGATCCTGCAGATGAAACTGCGCCAGTACGAAGGCAACCAGTGGCAGTTCCAGCAACTGGATCTGGCGACCATCCGCTCGCTGACCCCGCGCAATGAGTTGTTGCAGCCGTTGTCATGGCAAGTCACCGGCGGCCTTGAGCGTGTGCCCGGCAAGCACGATGACGAAACCCTGGTCAGCCACGTCAACGGTGGCGGTGGCGGCACCTGGCAACTGGGCGAAGACATGCTCGGCTTTGCCCTCGGCACCGTGCGCATCGAGCACAACAATGACTTCGCCGGTTTCATCACCCCGGCGGCCGGTTTCAACAGCGGCGTGCTGTGGAAAAACCCGCTGGGCAATCTCAGCGTCGAGGCCAAGGGCGATTATTTCACCAACGGCGAAGTGCGCCGCAGCCTGAGCCTGAACCAGCAGTGGGAGCTGTCGCGCAACCTCGGTTTGCGTCTGAGTGCGCAGCGTGAGTTCAGCCATCTCGCCACGCCGGAAACAGAGGTCATGCTTGAAGTGAAGTGGTATCACTACTGATCTGAAGCCCGACAAATTCCCCCTGTGGGAGCGAACCTGCTCGCTCCCACATTTGGTCTTGTGGTGTTAATGGATTTTTCACGGGGCTTCGACAGCCGTGTCATGAATCAGCTTCTAGACTTTCCCCATAAGCCGGACAACCGGCGCGGGAGAGTGCGATGTGGCGGTGTGCGGGTTTGCTGGGTGTTGTGCTGTTACTGGGCGGTTGCCAGACCACCCATGAAGATTTGATCGCCAGAGGTTATCCACCGGCCTTCGCCGATGGTTTTGACGATGGTTGCGTCAGCGGACGGCAAGCCGCCGGCTCGATCAGTGGCGAGTTTCGCAAGAACGTGCCGCGCTATCTCAAGGACAAGCAATACGCCGAAGGCTGGACCGACGGCTTTCGCCAGTGTCAGGCGATGCTGGAGAACAAGGATCGCGAAGAATATCGCAACGAGCACTGGGACGAACGCGAGCGCGCCTGGCAGCAGCAGAAAGATCAGGACGCCGGACGAGCCTATCGCTCGCAATAGGTCGTTTCCAGACATCCAGTGAAACCAAATGCCGGCGACCATGGACCAATTCCTATCACAGGAGGACACCATGAGCCGCGCTTTCGTCAACGAAGACAACGCCGCCGCGCAAGCCGATCAGCCCGTCGAACGGCAGGTCAGTGCGCAGCCCAATTACGTCACACCACAAGGCCTGGCACAGTTGCAGGCCAAAGTCGCCGATTTGCAGACCCTGCACGCCGAACAATCAGCCAAAGGCGAGCAGGCCGACAAGCAGCGCCTGGCCGATCTGGAACGGGATCTGCGCTATTTCAATCAGCGCCTGAGCAGTGCGCAGGTCGCCGCCCCTGCGACGTCCACCGACAAGGTGCAGATCGGCAGCTGGGTGACTTATGCCGACGAACACAACACCGAACGCCGAGTGCAACTGGTCGGCGAAGATCAGGCCGACGCCAGTCAGGGCCTGATCAACTGGGCCTCGCCGTTGGGCCGGGCATTGCTCGGTGCCCGGCTTAATGACGAAGTGCTGTGGCAGCGCCCCGCTGGCGATCAGATGATCGAAGTGATCCGCATCGAAGCGGGTTAAACCACGCCTTGGGCGAGCATCGCATCGGCGACTTTGACGAAACCGGCGATGTTCGCGCCTTTGACGTAGTTGACCTGGCCGTTCTCTTCACCGTAATGCACACAGGCGTGGTGGATCGACTGCATGATCGCGTGCAGCTTGCTGTCCACCTCACCCGCCGTCCACAGCAGGCGCATGGCGTTCTGCGACATCTCCAGACCGCTCACCGCAACCCCGCCGGCGTTGGACGCCTTGCCCGGCGCAAACAGAATGCCGGCCTCGATGAAGATATCCACAGCCGCAAGCGTCGTCGGCATGTTGGCGCCTTCGGCCACGCACACGCAGCCGTTGCGCAGCAGGGTTCGCGCAGCCTCGGCGTCGAGTTCGTTCTGGGTAGCGCAAGGCAGCGCGATGTCGCAGGCCAGCGACCACGGCAGCTGCCCGGCGCGGAATTCCAGGCCAAACGCGGTCGCCAGCTCGCTGATGCGTCCGCGCTTCACGTTCTTCAACTCCAGCAATGCCAGCCATTGCTCTTCGCTCAGGCCGGACTCGCAGTACAACGTGCCTTCGGAGTCGGACAAGGAAATCACTTTGCCGCCGAGGTCCATGACCTTGCGCGCCGCGTACTGGGCGACGTTGCCCGAACCGGAGATCGCCACGCGTTTGCCTTCGACGGCCTGCCCGCGGCGCTTGAGCATTTCTTCAGCGAAATACACACAACCGAAACCGGTGGCTTCCGGACGAATCAGGCTGCCGCCGTAGGTCATGCCCTTGCCGGTCAACACGCTGGTGAACTGGTTGCTCAGGCGTTTGTACTGGCCGAACAGGAAACCGATCTCCCGCGCACCGACGCCGATATCGCCGGCCGGCACGTCGACGTCGGCGCCGATGTGGCGGTACAACTCGCTCATGAACGCCTGGCAGAAACGCATGACTTCGGCATCGCTCTTGCCCTTCGGATCGAAGTCCGAACCACCCTTGCCGCCGCCCATGGGCAGCGAGGTCAGGGAGTTCTTGAAGGTCTGTTCGAAGGCGAGAAACTTCAGCACGCCCATATTCACCGAAGGATGGAAGCGCAAGCCGCCCTTGTACGGGCCGATGGCGCTGTTCATCTGGATGCGGAAACCGCGATTGACCTGGACCTTGCCCTGATCGTCGACCCACGACACACGGAACACCACTGCGCGCTCCGGCTCGCAGATGCGCTCCAGAATGCCCGAGGTCAGGTAACGCGGATTGGCTTCGAGAAACGGCCACAGACTGCGCAAGACTTCTTCGACGGCCTGGTGGAATTCGGGTTGATCCGGGTCGCGTTTTTTCAGCCGGGCGAGGAAGGATTCGACGGATTCGATCATGGGAAAAGTCTCGGCAAATTTATTGTCGTTGGAAGCGATTGAGCCGGACTGTAGCAAACGATTTGCGCACAGGAACAGCGCAAAATGTCGCAGTTATGAAATTAAATGGTGCACAGGATATAAATCAGGCGGTTTTTTGGGCTTTTTGCACCTGTATGGTGATTCTAAACTTGAGTGATGCACCAACAGTTATACCGCCTTCGCGAGCAAGCTCGCTCCCACATTTGAAATGCGTTCCCCTGTGGGAGCGAGCTTGCTCGCGAAGGGGTCGCGACTCGGTCCCGCTGACAAAACCCGGGCAAAAAAACGGAGCCCGAAGGCTCCGCTCTTTATGCAACCAACCCGAATCAGGCCAGTTTTTTGTGGCGTACCCGGTGTGGCTGGGCAGCCGCTTCGCCGAGGCGCTTTTTGCGGTCGGCTTCGTACTCGGTGTAGTTGCCTTCGAAGAACACCGCTTGCGAGTCGTCTTCGTACGCCAGGATGTGGGTCGCGACGCGGTCCAGGAACCAGCGATCGTGAGAGATCACAATGGCGGCGCCCGGGAAGTCCAGCAGGGCTTCTTCCAGGGAACGCAGGGTTTCAACGTCGAGGTCGTTGGACGGTTCGTCGAGCAGCAGGACGTTGCCGCCCTCCTTCAGGGTCAGCGCCAGGTGCAGGCGACCGCGCTCACCACCGGACAGGTCCTTGACGAACTTCTGCTGGTCGCCACCCTTGAAGTTGAAGCGACCGACATAAGTACGCGACGGGATCTCGTAGTTGCCGATGCGGATCTGGTCGGAACCGTCGGAGATCTGCTGGAACACGGTCTTGCTGCCGTCGAGGTCTTCGCGGCTCTGGTCGACGCAGGCCAGTTGCACGGTTTCGCCGACTTCGATGGTGCCCGAATCCGGCGTTTCCTTGCCCATCAGCATGCGGAACAGGGTCGACTTACCGGCACCGTTACCACCGATCACGCCGACGATGGCGCCTTTCGGCATGGAGAACGACAGGTTGTCGATCAGCACGCGATCGCCATAGCCCTTGGTGACGTTCTTGAATTCGATGACCTTGTCGCCCAGGCGCGGACCGGCCGGGATGTAGATCTCGTTGGTTTCCGAACGCTTCTGGAATTCCTGTGACTGCATTTCTTCGAAGCGTTGCAGACGTGCCTTGGATTTCGACTGGCGGGCCTTGGCGCCTTTGCGCACCCACTCCAGTTCTTCCTTCATGGCTTTTTCGTGAGCCGACTGCTGCTTGGATTCGGCCGCCAGACGATCGGATTTGGCTTCCAGCCAACCCGAGTAGTTACCCTCGTAAGGAATGCCCGCGCCGCGGTCGAGTTCCAGAATCCAGCCAGCGACGTTGTCCAGGAAGTAACGGTCGTGCGTGATCGCAACCACGGTACCCGGGAAGTCGTGCAGGAAGTGCTCCAGCCAGGCTACGGAGTCGGCATCCAGGTGGTTGGTCGGTTCGTCGAGCAGCAGCATGTCCGGGGCGGACAGCAGCAGACGGCACAGGGCCACACGGCGCTTTTCACCACCGGACAGGTGTTCGACTTTCGCGTCCCAGGCCGGCAGGCGCAACGCATCGGCAGCAACTTCCAGTTGACGCTCGAGGTTGTGACCATCGCTGGCCTGCAGGATCGCTTCGAGCTTGGCCTGTTCGGCAGCCAGCTTGTCGAAGTCGGCATCCGGATCGGCGTAAGCGGCGTACACCTCGTCCAGACGCGCTTGCGCATCCTTGATCACGCTGACTGCTTCCTCGACCACTTCACGCACGGTCTTGGCCGGATCCAGTTGTGGCTCTTGCGGCAGATAACCGATGTTCAGGTCCGGCATCGGACGGGCTTCGCCCTCGAACTCGGTGTCGACGCCAGCCATGATTTTCAGCAGCGTGGATTTACCCGAACCGTTGAGGCCGAGTACGCCGATCTTGGCGCCGGGGAAGAACGACAGCGAAATGTTTTTCAGGATTTCCCGCTTCGGCGGAACAACTTTGCCCAGCCGATGCATGGTGAAGACGTATTGAGCCATGGAGAACCTTGGGTCAGTGACAGATGAATGATTGGAGCGCAGGCGATGCCCGGCCAGACCGATGCGCGTCGTTCACTAGACCACTTGATGGCCATCAATGCGTGCGCGCTGAAAAAAGTCTGATTCTAGGAGCTGGAACGCTCCCGCGTAACCGGCAAAGCTACCTTAATGACCGGTGGCAGTCCAGCCGAGCGGGGCTGGCACTTCGCCACAACTCAAGGCATGCTAGCCGCCCTTTGGGCGTCCGGCTTATAGTGCACGTCGCGCCAGTCCAGCCAAATCGCAGGATTACAGCTTGTCCAACGTCACTCCGCCAGCCTCTGTGAGCAGCCTCCAACCGGCGCCCGGCTCGCCCCTGCGCGGAACATTGAAGGGCGCGCTGGCGACGCTGGTGCTTTTATTGCTGGCCTTGCTGTTCTGGCAACTGCTCGATCAACTGCGTGAAACCCAGAAAAACCAGCGCCAGTACACCATCGACTACACCGCCGATCTCGCTTCGCAGGTCAGCCTGAACATGGCGCTGAACGCGCAAATCGCCCTCAACCTGCTACCGATCGTCGAACAACCGCAATCGGCCGACGAACAGCAGGCCCTGCTGCGCAAGCTGCAGCGTTCGCTGCCGGACCTGCGCAGCATCGCGCTGCTCAGCCCTTCCGGCAGAATCATCAGCGACAGCACCGCCAACAGTGCTGACGCCGACTACCTCACCGAACTGGTGCGCCGCAGTCATTCGCAAGCCCATTATTTCAGCAACGCCGATGACGGGTCGGTGGTGCACCTGTTACTGCATCAGGCCAGTGGCAGCTCCCGCGGCTATTGGGCCCTGCGTCTGACGCCGACATTTTTCGATTCGCTGACCAAACAGAACGAAGCCGGAGCACGGCCCCTGTGGCTGGTGGAAAACCGCGTCAACCATCAGATCATCAGCCGCGACGAAGCCCTGCCCGCAGCCAAACCCGGTGTCCTGACACCGGACGATCTGGCCAACACCGTGCTGACCGTGCCGCTGAGCAGCAGCGACTGGCAGTTGCGTGGTCTGTTCGATCGGCAGCGCGTACTCGAAGAACTGCTCCCGGCGTTCATCGGCAAATGCCTGTTGGGCCTGGCCTTCTCGATGTTGCCGGTGATCGCGCTGCTGAACATGCGCCGTCGCCAGCGTCAGGTGCATGAAGGGCGTCGGCGTTATCAGGATATTTTCGAAGGCACCGGCGTCGCGCTGTGTGTGCTGGACCTGTCCGGGCTCAAGCAATTCTTCGACAGGGCGCAGATTCAGACCAGCGATCAGCTCAAGGCCTGGCTCGACCAACCGGTGCAACGCCAGCAACTGCTGCAGGAATTGCGCGTCACCGAGGTCAACCAGGTGGCGCTGCAACTGCTCAACGTCAATTCCTGCGAACACGCCTGGCAGCTGTTGATTGACGGCCACCCGCACTACCACTGCGCGATCGGCAATCAGGTGCTCGACGCCGTCCTGCAGCAGCAAAAGCAGCTGGAACTGGAAGTCAAACTGCCGAACAGCAACGGCCGCGACCAGCACCTGTGGATGGTATTGCGCCTGCCGCAGGAACAGCACGACTACAAAGCGGTGATCCTCAGCATCAACGACATCACCAGCCGCAAGCTGATCGAGCTGTCGTTGCTGGAGCGCGAAGGTTTCTGGTCGGACGTGGTGCGCACCGTGCCGGATCATCTGTACGTGCAGGACGTGATCAGCCAGCGGATGATTTTCAGCAACCACCACCTCGGCCAGACCCTCGGTTACAACCGCACCGAACTGCATCAGATGGGCGAGTACTTCTGGGAAATCCTCCTGCACCCGGAAGACGCCGATTACTACCACCGTTCGCGGCAGATGCAGCGGCACGCCGGCTACAGCCAGTTGCTGCAATGCCAGTTGCGTTTCCGTCATCGTGACGGCAAGTGGCGGCGTTTCGATATTCGCGAGCAGGCGCTGGCCCGGGACAAACACGATCAGGTCACGCGGATCATCGGCGTGGCCAAGGACATCACCGAACAGATCGAGGCCAGCGAATCCCTGCGCGACAGCGAACAGCGCTACCGCATGCTCGCCGAAAGCATCAGCGACGTGATTTTCTCCACCGACAGCAAGCTGTCGCTGAACTACGTCAGCCCGTCGGTGCAGGCAGTGCTGGGCTACGACGCCGAGTGGATTTTCCAGAACGGCTGGCAATCGACCATCGCCAACCCGCAACAGCTGAGCGGCATTTACTCCCTGATGGACCGGGTCAGCAAAGCGCTCGACAAGCCTGAACAACTGGCCGTGCTGCGCAACCAGGTGCAGACCCAGATGTTCCTGTTCGATTGCCTGCGCGCAGACGGCCGCAAGATTCCGATCGAACTGCGCCTGGTGTTGGTGTGGGACGAACACGGCGCGTTCGAAGGCGTGCTCGGCGTCGGCCGCGACATCAGCCAGCAACGCCGCGCCGAAAAAGACCTGCGCATGGCCGCTACGGTATTTGAACACTCGACGTCGGCGATCCTGATCACCGACCCCGCCGGCTACATCGTGCAGGCCAACGAAGCCTTCAGCCGGGTCAGCGGTTACGCCGTGTCGGAGGTGCTCGATCAGTTACCGAACATGCTCACCGTCGACGAGCAACAGGACGCGCACCTGCGCTACGTGCTCAAGCAATTGCACCAGCACAGCACCTGGGAAGGCGAAGTCTGGCTCAAGCGCCGTAACGGCGAGCATTACCCGGCGTGGGTCGGCATCACTGCGGTACTCGACGATGAAGGCGACCTCGCCAGTTACGTGTGCTTCTTCAGCGACATCAGCGAGCGCAAGGCCAGCGAACAGCGGATTCACCGCCTCGCCTACTACGACGCCCTGACTCATCTGCCAAACCGCACGCTGTTCCAGGATCGCCTGCACACCGCACTGCAATCGGCCGAACGGCAGAAGTCGTGGGTGGTGCTGATGTTCCTCGACCTCGACCGCTTCAAGCCGATCAACGACTCCCTCGGCCACGCCGCCGGCGACCGCATGTTGAAAGACATGGCCACGCGCCTGCTGGCCTGCGTCGACGATGACGACACCGTGGCGCGCATGGGCGGCGACGAATTCACCTTGCTGCTGCAACATCGCTCCAGCCGCGAAATGGCCTTGAACCGGGCGATTCATGTCGCCGAGCAGATCCTCGCCAGCCTGGTGCGGCCGTTTGTGCTCGAAGGTCGCGAATTCTTTGTCACCGCGAGTATCGGTATCGCCCTGAGTCCGCAGGACGGCAACGAACTCAGCCAGTTGATGAAGAACGCCGACACCGCGATGTACCACGCCAAGGAACGCGGCAAGAACAATTTCCAGTTCTACCAGGCCGACATGAACGCCAGTGCGCTGGAACGTCTGGAGCTGGAAAGCGACCTGCGCCACGCCCTCGAACAGAACGAATTCGTCCTGTATTACCAACCGCAATTCAGCGGCGACGGCAAACGCCTGACCGGCGCCGAAGCACTGCTGCGCTGGCGTCATCCGCGTCGCGGACTGGTGCCGCCGGGGGATTTCATTCCGGTGCTGGAAGAGCTCGGTCTGGTGGTAGACGTGGGCGACTGGGTGATCAGCGAGGCCTGCCGTCAGCTCAAGACCTGGCACCAGAGCCGGGTGCGGGTGCCAAAGGTCTCGGTGAACATTTCCGCGCGACAGTTCTCCGATGGCCAGCTCGGCACGCGGATCGCCACGATCCTGCGCGAAACCGGCCTGCCGCCGGCGTGCCTGGAGCTGGAACTGACCGAAAGTATCCTGATGCGCGAAGTCAGCGAGGCGATGCAGATTCTCGCCGGCCTGAAAAACCTCGGCCTGAGCATTGCGGTCGACGACTTCGGCACCGGTTATTCATCGTTGAATTACCTCAAGCAATTCCCGATCGACGTGCTGAAGATCGACCGTACCTTCGTCGATGGCTTGCCGTCCGGTGAACAGGACGCGCAGATTGCCCGGGCGATCATCGCCATGGCCCACAGCCTGAACCTGGCGGTGATCGCCGAGGGCGTGGAAACCCATGAGCAACTGGACTTCCTGCGCGAGCACGGTTGCGATGAGGTGCAGGGCTATCTGTTTGGCCGGCCGATGCCGGCGAGCCGGTTTGAGGCGCAGTTCAGTAACGACGCCCTCTTCATGTTCGACTGAAACCTTCGGGTGTTGCTGCTGACCTCATCGCGGGTAAGCCTGCTCCCACAGGGATGGATGGCGATCACGAAATCCTGCGGCCACTCCGGTTCCACGAGGACTTGCCGTGGATCAATATTCTCCGATTGAAACACAGACATTGTGGGAGCTGGCTTGCCAGCGATGGGGCCGGCAGATGCACCGCACATCTGTCATGAATGCCACTTGTCTGCGACATGATGTCGTTTCATATGCCATCCAAAACCCATTGAGTTAGAATGCCCCCCTTTTCTGCCCCCGATCCTTGAGGACCGCCATGTTCAGCCGTGATTTGACTATTGCCAAGTACGACGCCGATCTCTTTGCCGCCATGGAGCAAGAAGCTCAGCGCCAGGAAGAGCACATTGAGCTGATCGCTTCGGAAAACTACACCAGCCCTGCGGTGATGGAAGCTCAAGGCTCGGTACTGACCAACAAGTACGCCGAAGGCTACCCGGGCAAGCGCTACTACGGTGGTTGCGAGTACGTCGACGTTGTTGAGCAGCTTGCAATTGATCGTGCAAAAGAGCTGTTCGGCGCCGATTACGCCAACGTTCAGCCGCACGCCGGTTCGCAAGCCAACGCCGCGGTCTACCTGGCCCTGCTGCAAGGTGGCGACACCATCCTGGGCATGAGCTTGGCCCATGGTGGTCACCTGACCCACGGCGCCAGCGTGTCGTCCTCCGGCAAGCTGTACAACGCGGTGCAGTACGGCATCGACGCCAACGGCCTGATCGACTACGACGAAGTCGAGCGTCTGGCCGTTGAGCACAAGCCGAAAATGATCGTAGCCGGTTTCTCTGCCTACTCGCAGATCCTCGACTTCCCGCGCTTCCGTGCAATCGCTGACAAAGTCGGTGCCTACCTGTTCGTCGACATGGCTCACGTAGCCGGTCTGGTCGCCGCTGGTGTCTACCCGAACCCGGTGCCTTTCGCTGACGTCGTGACCACCACCACCCACAAGACCCTGCGCGGTCCACGTGGCGGCCTGATCCTGGCGCGCGCCAACGCCGAGATCGAGAAAAAGCTGAACTCCGCAGTATTCCCGGGCGCCCAGGGTGGCCCGCTGGAGCACGTGATCGCCGCTAAAGCGATCTGCTTCAAGGAGGCGCTGCAGCCTGAGTTCAAGGCTTACCAGGAACAAGTGGTGAAGAACGCCCAGGCCATGGCAGAAGTGTTCATCGCGCGCGGTTTCGACGTAGTCTCCGGCGGTACCAAGAACCACCTGTTCCTGCTGTCGCTGATCAAGCAGGACATCTCCGGTAAAGACGCCGACGCCGCTCTGGGCAAAGCGTTCATCACCGTGAACAAGAACTCCGTGCCTAACGATCCACGCTCGCCATTCGTCACTTCCGGCCTGCGTTTCGGTACCCCGGCTGTGACCACTCGCGGCTTCAAGGAAGCAGAGTGCAAAGAGCTGGCTGGCTGGATCTGCGACATCCTGGCTGACCTGAACAACGAAGCGGTGATCGACGCCGTGCGTGAGAAAGTCAAAGCCATCTGCAAGAAACTGCCGGTGTACGGCGCTTAATTGCGACGTTAAACCCGCAGCATGAAAAAACCGGCCAGTGATGGCCGGTTTTTTTTCGCCTGCAAAAAATTTTCAAACCCGTGAGTGGCTCAAGAACGCGGCATTGCCCCTGACTGGTCAGACCGGTCATGCCAATTCGTCATTTTTCACTTGCGATCCCGCCAAAACCAATCCTAGACTGCGCCTGCACTGGACATACCGGTAAGACCACAATAATTAAGTCCTGAATCTGATGCGCTCCGCGCACGGCAGCCAGGACACCGACCAGGATTCCTCCCATGCTCAGATGGTGCTCGCGTTCAATCTTCCTCCAAGTGGTTCTCGGACTGGTGCTCGGCATCGTCTGCGGGCTGACCCTTCCCGAATACTCTGCTCAGCTCAAACCGCTCGGCGACGGCTTCATCAAACTGATCAAGATGCTCATCGGCCTGATCGTGTTCTGCGTGGTGGTCAGCGGCATCAGCGGCGCGGGTGATCTGAAAAAGGTCGGGCGCATCGGCCTCAAATCGGTGATCTACTTCGAAGTGCTGACCACCCTCGCGTTGGTGATCGGCCTGGTATTCGCCTTCAGCACCGGCATTGGCAGCGGCGCGAATATCCATCTTGAACAATTGTCTGCCGCCGACATGGGCGACATCGCCGAACGCGGTCAACACATACACACCACCACCCAGTTCCTGATGGATTTGATTCCGACCTCGGTGCTCGGCGCCTTCGCCGACAACAACATCCTGCAAGTGCTGCTGTTCTCGGTGTTGTTCGGCAGTGCATTGAATCTGGTCGGTGAAGCAGCATCCGGGATCTCGCGACTGATCAACGAACTGAGCCATGTGATTTTCCGGATCATGGGCATGATCGTGCGTCTGGCGCCAATCGGGGTGTTCGGCGCCATTGCTTTCACCACCAGCAAATACGGTCTCGATTCGCTGCAACACCTGGGCAGCCTGGTCGGCCTGTTCTACCTGACCTGCATGGCGTTCGTCAGCGTGATTCTGGGTCTGGTGATGCGTGCGTCCGGCCTGCGTCTGTGGCCGTTGCTCAAATACCTGCGCGAAGAATTGCTGATTGTCATGGGCACCGCCTCCTCCGACGCCGTGCTGCCACAAATCATGCGCAAACTTGAACATCTCGGCATTGGCAGCTCGACGGTCGGCCTGGTGATCCCCACTGGCTACTCGTTCAACCTCGACGGTTTTTCGATCTACCTGACCCTGGCGATTGTGTTTATCGCCAACGCCACCGGCACACCACTGGCCATGACCGACTTGCTGACCATTCTGCTGGTGTCGCTGATCACCTCCAAAGGCGCCCACGGCATTCCCGGCTCGGCACTGGTGATTCTGGCGGCCACGCTGACGGCGATTCCGGCAATCCCGGTGGTCGGTCTGGTGCTGGTCCTGGCCGTGGACTGGTTCATGGGCATCGGCCGCGCACTGACCAACCTGATCGGCAACTGTGTCGCCACCGTGGCCATCGCCCGTTGGGAAAAGGACATCGACGTGCAACGCGCAAACAAAGTACTCAGCGGTCAGCAGGGCTACACCTTTCAACCGCGTAAAACAGCAACTCCGGCGCACCAGCAAGAGTTCTGATTTAACTCCTGCAGGAGCTGCCGCAGGCTGCGATCTTTTGATCTTCGTTTGCCGGCTCCTGACGGGCACATGGAGCAAGACAAGTGATTACCACATCAACCGTCGTCAACTCAGTCGTAGAAAAACTGCGCAGCGCCCTCGCCCGTGGCCAGTGGCGCTCCGGCGAGATGCTGCCGGGCCAGCGCGAACTGGCCGAGCAACTGGGCATCAGCCGCCCAAGCCTGCGCGAAGCGGTCATCGTCCTGGAAACCCTCGGCCTTGTACGCTCGATGCCGGGCAAAGGCGTGGTCGTGCTCGATGCGCAAATGAGCGACAGCCAGAATCACGACAGCGCAGTCGCCGGCGCCAGCCTCGAAGACGTGCTGCAACTGCGCTACACCCTGGAACCGTTCATCGTCGGTCTGGTGGCGCAGTCGATCAGCAGCAAGGAAGTCGGGCAACTGCGCCTGACCTTGATGGACATGCGCGAAGCGCTGGAAGCGGGCGACAGCGAAGCTGGAGTCAGCGCCTACATCGCCTTTCACGAAGAGTTGTTCACCCTGACCTCCAACCCGATCTTCCAGAGCGTGGTGCAACAGACCAGCAACGCCCTCAAGCAAAGCGCCGAAGTGTTGCGCAATTCGCCCGAACACTTGGCCGAACGCCTGGAAGAAAACGAGGCGGTGGTACGCGCCATCCGCAGCAAGAACAGCGCCCAGGCCAGCGCCGAAATGCGTCGGCACATTCTGCGTGAGGGCCAGCGGATGGGTATCGAACTGAATATTCCGGATGACCACTTGAGTCGCTGACCCCAACTGGAGACAGGCCATGAACAGTTTTGCCGCAGCGTCGCCCACTCGCCAGCCCCCGACGCCCCTGCCCTTCTCCCGCCCGCGCGCACCGGCGGCGGATCTGTATCCGCGACTGTTCGATGCGATTCTCGAGCGGCGCATCCATTCGGCCAGCCGTTTTACCGAAGACAGCCTGAAAGACATGTTCGGCGCCAGCCGTGCAGACGTGCGCCGGGTACTGACCCAACTGTCACATGAGCACATCATTGTGCTGCGGGCCAATCACCGGCCACGGGTGGCGGAACCGGATCCGGAGCAGACACGGCAAGCTCTGCAGGCGCGGCGCCTGACCGAAAGCACGCTGGTGTATCTGGCCTGTCAGCGCCCGCAGGCAGACGCTTTGAAGCGCGTGCGCACACTGATCGAGCGCGAGCGCCTGGCCGTCGAACAGGATCGGCGGGGGGCGGCGATTCGCTTATCCGGAGAGTTTCATCTGCAGTTGGCGCAAATGGCGGGGAATGCCCCGCTGGCGCATTTTCTCGGCAGCCTGGTGCCGCTGACGTCACTGGCGATTGCGCGAAGTGAGTGCCAGACGCTCAGCTGTTGCGCGTGGCAGGAGCATCTGGCGTTGATCGAGGCGGTGGAGCGAGGCGATGCTTCCACGGCCGGGATGCTGATGAATCGACATCTGGATCATCTTGAACAGGCACTGCTCGGTTCAGACCTTGAGCATTGTGCTGTCGGTTAGATCGCCTTCGCGAGCAAGCTCGCTCCCACAGTTGACCGCATTTCTCTGGACAGAATACGGTCTCCTGTGGGAGCGAGCTTGCTCGCGAAGAGGCCATCACTGACAACCAAGATCCATCAGGCAGAAGCCACTTTGGCAAACCCCGCCCGAATCTTCTCTTCCGGCAAATCATCGGCAATAAACACAATTACGCTTTCCCGCGCCTCACCCTCGGCCCATTCGGTATCCCAGTCGAAACCATAGAGTTTCAGCACGCCCTGAAACACCAGGCGCCGATCCTCACCAGCGATGTTCAGCACGCCTTTGTAGCGCAGCAATTGCTTGCCGTGGTCTTCCAGCAGCTCATTCATGAACTCGCTGAGCTGATCGATATCCAGCGGTTGCTCAGTGCGCAGCACCAGGCTGGAGATACGGTCGATGGAGGGCGCCTTGCTGACCGGACGCAGACTCACCCCGCCACCAAGATCAGCATTGAGGTTGAAACCACGCACATCCAGCAGTTCAGCCAGATTGATGTTGCCATGCTCGACCACGCGGATCGGCGCACGACGGTTGATTCGCGTCAGGCGTTCGCTCAGCGCGGTGAACGTCGCCTCGTCCACCAGATCGGTCTTGCTCACCAGCAAGCGGTCGGCGAAACCGATCTGTGCCTGGGCGATGGTCTGGGTCAGGTGCAGATCGGCGTGGGCGGCATCCACCAGGGTGATGATGCCGTCAAGCAGGTAGCGCTCGCGCAGTTCTTCCTCAATGAAGAAGGTTTGCGCCACCGGGGCCGGGTCGGCCAGGCCAGTGCACTCGATCACCAGACGGTCGAAGGCGATTTCGCCGCTGTCCAGGCGTTCGAGCAGCAGGTACAGGGCCTTGGTCAGGTCAGTGTGAATGGTGCAGCAGACGCAGCCGTTGGCCAGGGTCATGACTTGCACCGGCTCATCACCCAGCAACTGAGTGTCGATGCCGGCGTCGCTGAATTCGTTTTCGATCACGGCGATTTTCAGGCCGTGCTCGGCTTTGAGCAGGTGCCGCAGCAAGGTGGTCTTGCCGGCGCCGAGAAAACCGCTGAGTACCGTGACCGGAATGGGAGAGGACAAAACTCGATCTCCTTCAAATGAATGAACAACACAAAAACAAATGTGGGAGCGAGCTTGCTCGCGAAAGCGGTGTGCCAGTCAAATTATTCATCAACTGACACTCCGTATTCGCGAGCAGGCTCGCTCCCACAGGGATTACCTCAACCTTGCGCTGTCAGCTCAACAGCACTTCGGCCCACCCTTGCCACCGTAACGCGCTTCCTGACGTTCGCGAAAGAACATCTCGTAGCTCATCACCGGTTTGTCCGGGTGTTTGGTTTGCATATGCTCGACGTAGGTGTCGTAGTCGGGCATGCCGACCATCAGGCGCGCGGCCTGACCGAGGTATTTACCGAGGCGACTCAGGTCATTGAACATGGTGCAATCCTCTGGTTACGCATCCGGCAGGGCCTGAAATGGCGATTCTTTATCCGTACGCTCTTTTTTGCCCCAGGCGGCGATGCCGACTTTGAGCGCGTAGAACAGGATGCTGAAGACCACGAACAGGAACAGCGCGGTAAGCGTTGCGTTGGTGTAAGCGTTGAAGATCACGTGCTGCATCTGCTCAACGCTCTTCGCCGGTGCCAGCACCTGACCATTGGCCAGCGCATCGCTGTATTTCTTGGCCAGCGACAGGAAGCCGATCGCCGGGTTGGCGTCGAACAACTTGATGAAGCCCGCCGTGGTGGTGCAGATCAGCAGCCAGGTGGCTGGCAGCAGAGTGACCCAAATGTAGCGCTGGCGCTTCATTTTGATCAGGACCACGGTGCCGAGCATCAGCGCGATACCGGCCAGCATCTGGTTGGAGATACCGAACAGTGGCCACAAGGTGTTGATGCCGCCCAATGGGTCAATCACGCCTTGATACAGCAACCAGCCCCACATCGCCACACAACCGGCGGTGGCAATCAGGTTGGCGGTCCACGATTCGGTACGTCTGAGCGCCGGCACAAAGGAGCCGAGCAGGTCCTGCAGCATGAAGCGCCCGGCACGGGTGCCGGCGTCCACAGCAGTCAGGATGAACAGCGCTTCAAACAGGATCGCGAAGTGGTACCAGAACGCCATGGTGTTCTCACCCGGCAGG
The DNA here is from genome assembly GCF_054344005.1 of Pseudomonas sp. GNP014. NCBI lineage: Bacteria > Pseudomonadati > Pseudomonadota > Gammaproteobacteria > Pseudomonadales > Pseudomonadaceae > Pseudomonas > Pseudomonas sp. GNP014. Next base: position 294,823 of record NZ_JBTGUS010000001.1, read on the forward strand.
ACACTGTGCAGGATCTGCGCGATACCGACCGCCAGGGTCGGCGCACCACCGGCACGGGCCAGAATGGTGGTCTCGCCGATGTCGTGAGCCACGGCTTGCAGCGCTTCCGGCGTGATCGCGAAGCCCCAGCTCGTGACCATTTGCGCCACTGACGCGGCATCACTGCCGACCACGGCGGCCGGGCTGTTCATGGCGAAGTACACGCCTGGCTCGATCACCGAAGCGGCAACCATGGCCATGATCGCCACGAACGACTCCATCAGCATGCCGCCGTAACCGATGTAACGGGCGTTGGTTTCGTTATCCAAAAGCTTCGGCGTGGTGCCCGAAGAAATCAGTGCATGGAAACCGGACACCGCACCGCAAGCGATGGTGATGAACAGGAACGGGAACAGACCGCCCTTCCACACCGGGCCGGTGCCGTCGACGAACTGGGTCAGTGCCGGCATTTTCAGCTCGGGCATGGTCACCAGAATGCCGATCGCCAAGGCGACGATGGTACCGATCTTGAGGAAAGTCGACAGATAGTCACGCGGCGCCAGAATCAGCCACACCGGTAGCGATGCAGCCACAAAGCCGTAACCGACCAGCATCCAGGTAATCTGCACGCCAGTGAAGGTGAACGCCTTGGCCCACACCGGATCAGCGGCAATCTGCCCACCGAGCCAGATCGACCCGAGCAGCAGCAATACGCCGACCACGGAGATCTCGCCGATGCGGCCCGGGCGGATGTAGCGCATGTAAATGCCCATGAACATCGCGATCGGGATGGTCGCCATCACGGTGAAGATGCCCCACGGGCTCTCGGCCAGCGCCTTGACCACGATCAGCGCCAGCACCGCGAGGATGATGATCATGATCAGGAAGCAGCCGAACAGGGCAATGGTGCCGGGGATACGGCCCATTTCCTCACGCACCATGTCACCCAGGGAACGGCCGTTACGCCGGGTCGACATGAACAGGACCATGAAGTCCTGCACGGCGCCCGCCAGCACCACCCCGGCAATCAGCCACAGCGTGCCGGGCAGATACCCCATCTGCGCCGCCAGCACTGGGCCGACCAGAGGCCCTGCGCCAGCAATCGCTGCGAAGTGGTGACCGAAAAGAATGTGTTTGTTGGTCGGCACATAGTCCAGACCGTCGTTGTTGAGCACGGCGGGGGTGGCCCGACGCGGGTCGAGTTGCATCACGTTGTTGGCGATGAACAGACTGTAGTAACGGTACGCGACCAGATAAATGGCCACGGCAGCGACCACGATCCACAAGGCGTTGATCGCCTCTCCTCGGCGTAATGCCACTACGCCCAGGGCGCACGCTCCTACGATTGCCAGCACTAGCCAGGGTAAGTGGCGCAGCAGGCTATTATTATTTTTCATTTTATTATTCCAGCCAGGGTGGACAAGAAAGACAGCCACCCCGAGTTTAGCGCTACTGGCGCCAAAGGCCATACCCCGACATTGGTCTAGACGCTTGGTTGATTGGCAGGCACCCATTGGTCGGGTCTATAGTCAGCGAACTCTTCCGAGGATTGCGTCATGAGCGAACACCCAGCCAATCGCCGTCGCTTCAAACGTATTGCGTTCGATGCCAGAACCGAGCTGAGTCAGGGCCAATTCATCTGGCCGGTCAAGCTGATCGACCTGTCACTCAAAGGGCTGCTGATCGAGCGGCCCGAGCCGTGGCTGGGGAATGCGGAGCAGGATTTTTTCGTCGACATCCATCTGAGCGATGACGTCGATATCCAGATGGATGTGCATCTGGCCCATGAAGATCAGGGTCAGTTGGGTTTTGTCTGCCGGCATATCGGCCTGGAATCGATCCAGCGCTTGCGGCGGCTGATCGAGCTGAACCTGGCTGACGAAGCCGAACTGGAGCGCGAACTGGGCGCCCTGATCGAAATCTAGAATCCACAATTGAACCCTGTAGGCGCTGGCTGGCCAGCCCCTACAGGTTATGCGGTGGGTTCAAGTTATTCGAAGAGCGCATCGAGGGCCTGTTCGAGGCGGGTCACGGCGATGATCTGCAAACCCGGCGGGGATTCCTTCGGCGCATTGCCCTTCGGCACGATCGCCCGTTTGAAGCCATGCTTGGCAGCTTCTTTCAAGCGCTCCTGCCCGCTCGGCACCGGACGCACTTCGCCCGACAGGCCCACTTCGCCAAACACCAGCAGATCATGAGGCAGCGGCCGGTTGCGCAGGCTCGACATCACCGCCGCCATCAACGCCAGGTCGGACGCTGTTTCCAGCACCTTGACCCCACCGACCACGTTGAGGAACACGTCCTGATCGTGGGTCGGAATGCCGCCGTGGCGGTGCAGCACCGCGAGCAACATCGCCAGGCGGTTCTGATCCAGCCCCAGCGTCACCCGACGCGGGTTGGCCAGATGGCTGTCATCGACCAGCGCCTGCACTTCCACCAGCATCGGCCGGGTGCCTTCCCACGTCGCCATTACCACACTGCCCGGGACTTCTTCCTGGGCGCGGGTGAGGAAAATCGCCGATGGGTTGGAAACCTCTTTAAGGCCCTTGTCGGTCATGCCGAACACGCCCAGTTCATTGACCGCACCGAAACGGTTCTTCACCGCGCGCAGCAAGCGCAACCGGCCATCGGATTCACCCTCGAAATACAGCACGGTGTCGACCATGTGCTCAAGCACCCGGGGGCCGGCGAGTGCGCCTTCCTTGGTGACGTGGCCAACGAGGAAAATCGCGGTGCCGCTTTGCTTGGCGTAGCGCACCAGCAGCGCCGCACTCTCACGCACTTGCGAAACGCCGCCGGGCGCCGATTGCAATTGCTCGGTGAAGATCGTCTGGATCGAGTCGATCACCATCACCTTGGGTTTTTCCTGACGGGCCGTGGCGATGATGGTTTCGATGCAGGTTTCGGTCATCACCCGCAGTTGATCCTGAGGCAACCCGAGACGGCGGGCACGCATGGCCACTTGTTGCTGGGACTCTTCGCCGGTGACGTACAGCGCCGGCATGCTCTTGGCTAGATTGCACAGGGTCTGCAACAGAATCGTCGACTTGCCGATACCGGGATCACCACCGATCAGCACCACGGAACCGTCGACCAGACCGCCACCCAGCACGCGATCCAGTTCACCGGAGGCGGTGGAAAAACGCGGAATCTCTTCGATGCTGACTTCGGCCAGAGTCTTGATCTGCGCCTGTTGTCCAGCCCAGCCGGTGCGCCCGGTCGGCGCTGTCGCCCCGCCGCTTTCGATCATGGTTTCGGTCAGGGTGTTCCAGGCACCGCATTCACCGCACTGCCCGGCCCATTTGGGAAATGTTGCGCCGCATTCGGTGCAGCCGTACATGCGCTTGGCCTTGGCCATCTGAACCCCCGGAGCAAAACCGCGATGATAACGCAGACGCCGCAGCTCAGCGCGGCGCGGCAGTACGGATCTCGCCACTGGCCAGACGCGCGGCGCTGTTGCCCAGCGGGTCTTCGGCATTGAGGTCGGCCCCTTTGGCCTTGAGCGCGTCGAGCAATTCGACGCGCTTGAACAGCCCGGCGTACATCGCCGCAGTCTGTCCGGCGCCATTGCGCTGGTCGGCATTGCAATCGGTGGCCATCAATCGCCGGGCGATCTGGATCTCGCCCTTGAAAATTGCGCCCATCAGCGCCGTGTTGCCACGCTGGTCCTGCGCGCAGGCATCAGCGCCCGCCGCCAGCAAGCGGTCTACTGCCGCGCCCTGGCCGTGATACGCCGCCAGAATCAACGCGGTGTAGCCCTTGCTGTCGCGGGTATCGAGGGAATAGCCGGACTCGATGAAGGTGTCGAGCATCGGCACGTCACCGCGGCGGGCGGCGTCAAAATAGTAGTCCTGCAGTTGTGCCTTGATCGCCTCGGGGCTCTGTTCGGCCTGCGCTGCGAAGGACAGGCATCCGAGCAACAGTAAAAGATAAGGACGCATAAACGCTCTCCTTGGGTAGAACGGGGCCTGAATCAGGCCCCGCATTGCATGGCGTCGGGATCAGTCGACCAGTTTCGCCGCCAGTGCCTTGACCCGGCCCAGGTCACCCTTGGCCACTTTGGTCACGCCGGTGCCGTATTCCGGATCGGCCTTATAAAGGAAGGACAGAATGATGTGCTTGCTCTCGTCATCGGTGGTGGCCAGGGAGCCGCCGAAATTGTCGATCAGGTCCTGACGCTCCTGCTTGTTGAAGGAACGGTACAGATCGCCGGCCTGCTTGAAGTTCTGCTCGCGCTGGATCTTCGCCTGCTGGGTGCTGCCCGACAGTGCCAACTGGCTGTAACGGGCGTCTCGCGGCTCTTCGCGCGGCTGCAGACGGCTCGGCTGGTAATTCACGCCAGACTGCGTTGCGCCGAAGTTCATCGCACCATCCTGATTGCCGTTATTGACCGCAACTTTAGGGGCGTTGATCGGCAGTTGCAGCGCATTGGCACCCAGGCGATACATCTGAGTATCGGCATAAGAGAATACGCGACCTTGCAATAAGCGATCTTCCGAAGGTTCGATTCCCGGCACAACATTGGCCGGCGCCATCGCTACTTGTTCAGTTTCCTGAAACACATTAGCCGGATTACGGTTCAACACCATTTGTCCAACTTTTCGTTCTGCAATACCCGGCCAGATCTTGGTTGCATCCAGCGGGTCAAAATCAAACTTGGACAAATCTTGTGGTTTCAGCACTTGAATGTACAAGTCCCATTTAGGGAAGTTACCTTTATTAATGTTAGTTACAAGATCGTTGGTCATATGACTGTAATCCTGACCCTGAACTTTGCTGACTTCCTTCGGCGTGAGGTTATTGATCCCCTGCAAACTCTTCCAGTGGAACTTGACGTAATGCACTTCGCCTTTGCCATTGATCAACTTGTAGGCATGTACACCGTTACCGTCCATCTCGCGATAACTGGCCGGCGTTCCCGAATTTGAATACAGCTCGGTCAGGGTGCGCGTCGCTTCCGGCACATGGGAGAAGAAGTCGAAACGACGCGAGTCGTCATCCAGATTGGTGCGCGGATCGGGCTTGAACGCATGCACCATATCCGGGAATTTGATCGCATCGCGAATGAAGAACGTCGGAAAATTGTTGCCGACCAGATCCCAGTTACCATCGGCGGTATAGAACTTGGTGGCGAAACCGCGCGGATCACGCAGGGTTTCGGGGGAGTGGTTGCCGTGCACCACGGCGGAAAAACGCACGAACACCGGGGTGCTCTGGCCGGCGGCGAACACCTTGGCCTTGCTCAGGTCGCTCAGATCATTGGTCACCGTGAAGGTGCCATGGGCACCGGTACCGCGGGCATGCACCACGCGCTCGGGGATTCGCTCGCGGTCGAACCGCTGCAGCTTCTGGATCAATTGCACATCCTGCAGCAGCACCGGGCCATTGGCTCCGGCGGTTTGCGAGTTCTGGTTGTCGCCCACCGCCGCACCGTTGTCCCGGGTCAGGGGCGCGGCGTGTACGGAGAAGGTCAACAGGCTGGCGGTGAGTACGCCAAGAGTACGGCGATGGGGAAATGCCCCTAAGCCAAGCGTGGGATTCATATCAGGTTCCTCTGGTTTTTTGGGCGCATCCAGGTGCGCCAATCAGAGGCTAGAGGGCAAAACCGGCAAACATAAATAGAAAGTTCGTAACTCGATGATTGAGAAATTTAGCTTCCCGATCAGCGAGTTACGGCGTATTTCGCGCGCGATTAGTGGCACTTTGCAAACTATTCGTCGATTAATGTGTCGATAAAAACGGGCATTGTAAGAAGGTGTTTCGCGCAGGACGCGTTTTGCTGATTTACACTGCGTACACCAAACTCATCTGTAACAAGGAAATAACCTATGGGCGTGCTAAGTGAGTTCAAGGCCTTCGCGGTCAAAGGCAATGTGGTCGACATGGCCGTCGGTATCATCATCGGTGCAGCCTTCGGCAAGATTGTTTCGTCGTTTGTCGGTGACGTGATCATGCCGCCGATCGGCCTGTTGATCGGCGGGGTGGACTTCAGCGATCTCGCCATAACGCTCAAGGCCGCCGAGGGCAGCGCCCCTGCGGTCGTGATGGCCTACGGCAAATTCATCCAGAGCATTCTCGACTTCATGATCGTCGCGTTCGCGATTTTCATGGGCGTCAAAGCCATCAATCGCCTCAAGCGCGAAGAGGCCGTGGCCCCGACGCTGCCACCGGTTCCGACCAAGGAAGAGGAATTGCTCGGCGAGATCCGCGATCTGCTCAAGGCCCAGAACAACCGGCCCTGAACCCTGCACGACAAACAGACGGCGCCTTCGGGCGCCGTTTGTTTACCAGTAGTTTTCCACCGCCACCTGGCCCGGCCGGCGGCTCAGGGCAAGACTCATGTGGCGCTTTTTCAACAGCGCGCGCGTATCGTCGATCATTTGCGGATTGCCGCACAGCATCACCCGCGAATGCTCGGGCGAGATTTCCACGCCGGCTGCACGCTCCAGCTCACCGTTGTCGATCAGCGTGGTGATGCGTCCGCTCAACGCACCGGGGTGCGCTTCACGGGTCACCGTCGGGATGAACTGCAACTTGTGCGCGTACTCGCTGAGGTAATCGCGCTGCGCCAGTTCGACCAGCAATGGCTGGTAGGCCAGTTCCCGTGCCTCGCGCACGCTGTACACCAGAATAATGCGCTCGAATTTCTCCCAGACCTCGAAGTCCTGCAGGATCGACAGAAACGGCGCCACGCCTGTGCCAGTGGCCAACAGCCACAAATCCCGCCCGTCGCTGAAACGATCAAGGGTCAGATAACCGAATGCCTGACGGTCGACCAGCAACGTGTCCCCCACCTGCAAGCGGCTCAGTTCGCTGGTGAACTCGCCACCCGGGACCACAATGGAAAAGAACTCGAGAAACTCGTCGAACGGTGACGACACCATCGAATAAGCACGCCAGACGATGCTGCCGTCAGCCTTGTTCACCCCCAGCCTGGCGAACTGCCCCGCCCGAAAGCGGAAGCCTGCATCGCGGCTGGTGCGCAAGGTGAACAGGCTTGGGGTCAAGGGCCGTACATCAAGCAGGGTCTGTGTGGTGTATTTCTCTGCAGTGGCGGTCATGGGGCGCTCCATTGAACGATTGCCGCCAGTGTCCCGCAAAACCGCCGGTCTAAACACCGATGATTGCTAATGGTATTCGCCACTGCACCCACATTAGAAATAATTAAAATTATTTGGACGGTTCGCAGCGGAGCGATAACGACACCCTTAAGATGACGATTTAAATATCAGAACTCATCCGTCGCTAAGAACGCTTAATGAATACTTTTTCACTTTCAAGACCAAAATAATTTATTACCTGCCGTAAGAAACGTCCTACACTCCGGAGCGTGCCGGATTTTTGGATCCATTCGCACCCCCGCTACAATCATGGAGAACTTGTAATGGAAACGTGGAAGGAGTCGCAGTTAAAGCAACTGACTTTCGCAAAGGAAATAGATACGGCCTATCCCATCTTGCTGAGATTCGCCGAAAACCTCGGGTTTAACTTCTGTGCAGTTTCAGTTACTTCGCCCCAACGGGAAATGCATCTTAATCCTTTGCAAATCAACAACTACCCTCAAGAATGGAACCTGCAATATGAATTGAACGAATACAAGAAAATCGACCCGGTAATAGCACACTGCAATCATTCAATGATGCCCATCGTCTGGGATAAAGCGGTATATAAAGACACCCCGGAGTTGTGGGGTGCGCTGCAGCAATATGGCCTGCAACATGGCTGGTCTCAAGCGTTTCACCACGAGGAGAGTGGCTTGTGCAGCATACTCAGCCTGGCCCGAAAGCATTGCCCGATCAGCCCGCTCGAGCTGTATGAGCATTTTGGCTACATGTTCTATGCCACCAGCCACCTGAGTGAGTTGTTCGCTCGGACACTCCCCACACGGCCCGCCAAACCTAGCCAACCGCGCCTGTCCCCACGGGAACTGGAGGTTCTGCAATTATCCGCCGGTGGCAAAACGGCCTATGAGATTTCGAAAATCCTCAGCCTGAGCGAGCGCACGGTGAACTATCACGTGCAAAACGTGATCGAGAAACTCCATGTCTGCAACAAAATTTCTGCCGTCATAGCGGCCGCCAGAGCCGGCATCATCTAGACCCGACGCCTTGCACCAAAATTAAAACCTGCGAGTATTTCCAGAGAAAAAAACGTACCATTTGTGACCTTTCCGAGTGATAAGGCGAGCTGTTCGCACTGCAGTTCACTCGGTCGGTTCCGCCGCACGGTACAGGCAGCGGGACATCCCCCGATTACCCTGAGTCCCCGCCCCATGCCTTTGCTCGATACGCCTTTCGCCCAACTCGACCTGATCCGCCAGCCCGAACAGCAGAACGAACCGCTGCAAGCCTTCGATGCCGCCGACGAATACCTGCTCAATCATCTGGCTGCGCAGCAGCCGACGGCCGACACCCGGGTACTGGTGCTCAACGACAGTTTCGGTGCGCTGGCGGTCAGCCTGCTGGGCAACGTCGATGTGGTCAGCAGCGGCGATTCGTTTCTGGGCTTTCAGGGACTGGAGAAGAATCTGCTGCGCAATGGCCAGGCGTTCGACGCCATTCGCGGCATCCCGGCGAGTGAACCGCTGGTCGGGCCGTTTGATCGCGTGCTGATCCGCGTACCGAAAACCCTGGCACTGCTCGAAGAACAATTGATCCGCCTGCAAGGACAACTGGCGCCGGGTGCGCAGGTTATTGCTGCGGCGATGGTCAAGCACTTGCCACGCGCCGCTGGCGATCTGCTGGAACGCTACATCGGTCCGGTGCAAGCCTCACTGGCAGTGAAAAAGGCTCGCCTGCTGATCGCGACGCCCGAAGCGAAAGTCCCGGCGAGCTCGCCCTACCCGTCGCGCTACCGCCTCGAGGAACCGGCGATCGAATTGCTCAACCACGCCAACGTGTTCTGCCGCGAAGGTCTCGACATCGGAACCCGCGCCTTCCTTCCGCATCTGCCCAAGAACCTCGGCAGCGCGCAAGTCGCCGACCTGGGCTGCGGTAACGGTGTGCTGGCAATTGCCAGCGCCCTGCAAAACCCCGAGGCACATTACACGCTGGTCGATGAATCGTTCATGGCAGTGCAATCAGCCGCGGAAAACTGGCACGCGGCCCTCGGCGATCGCGACGTGATCGTCCGGGCCGGTGATGGCCTGGCCGGGCAAGCGGCGCAATCGCTGGACGTGGTGCTGTGCAATCCACCGTTCCATCAGCAGCAGGTGGTCGGCGATTTCCTCGCCTGGCGCATGTTCCAGCAGGCCCGCGAGGCGCTGGTGGTCGGCGGAGCGCTGTACATCGTCGGCAATCGTCACCTGGGTTATCACAGCAAACTGGCGCGGCTGTTCCGCGGCGTCGAGCAAGTCGCGGCTACGCCGAAATTCGTCATCCTCAAAGCACGCAAATAAACCCGAGGCAAAAAAAACCCTCCAGATGGAGGGTTTCAAATCCGTACCCGAAGGCGCCGGGACGGAGTGCTTCAGTGCGTCGTCAGGCCTGCTGCGTTCATGAACATGCGCATCAGGCTGGCGGCGATAAACAGCACGCCCACACTGCCGAGCCAGATCAGGGCCAGCCAGCCGAGCCGCTGCCACAGCGGTTTTTTTTCGGCTTGTTCAATGTCGTGCAGCGAATGTTTGCCGGTCATTGTTGCGATCCTCAGTCAGGTCGATGGCGCCAGTGACGACGCCATCGCGGGCAAGCCAGATCCCACAGGTGCTAGTGATAGCCGTCTTCATGGGTGACCTTGCCGCGGAACACGTAGTAGCTCCAGAAGGTGTAACCCAGGATGAACGGGATGATGAACAGCGTGCCTACCAGCATGAAGCCCTGGCTTTGCGGCGGTGCGGCGGCGTCCCAGATCGAGATCGACGGCGGCACGATGTTCGGCCACAGGCTGATGCCCAGTCCGCTGTAGCCGAGGAAGATCAGCACCAGGGTCAGCAGGAACGGCATGTAGTTGGCGTTGCGCGCCACGGCACGGATCAGCCCGTACATCGTCACCAACACCAGAATCGGCACCGGCATGAACCAGAACAGGTTCGGCATGCTGAACCAGCGCGTGGCGATTTCCGGATGGGCCAGCGGCGTCCAGAGGCTGACGACACCGATCACCGCCAGCAGCACGAAGGCCAGCGGGCGCGCCAGATCGTGCATCTGTTCCTGCAACTTGCCCTCGGTTTTCATGATCAGCCAGGTGCAGCCGAGCAAGGCGTACGCCACCACCAGCGCGGCGCCGCAGAACAGCGTGAACGGTGTCAGCCAGTCCAGTGAGCCGCCGGCGAACTGGCGATTGACCACCGGCAAGCCATCAATGAACGCCCCCAGCGCCACGCCCTGAAAGAACGTCGCCGCCACCGAGCCGCCGATAAAGGCCTTGTCCCACAGATGCCGTTTGTCGTCCTTGGCCTTGAAGCGGAACTCGAAGGCCACACCGCGGAAAATCAGGCCGATCAGCATGAAGATCAGCGGCAGATAAAGTGCCGACAGCACCACCGAATAAGCCAGCGGGAACGCGCCGAACAGCGCCGCGCCGCCCAGCACCAGCCAGGTCTCGTTACCGTCCCAGACCGGGGCGACAGTGTTCATCATCACGTCACGATCAGTCTTGCCCGGGATGAACGGGAAGAGAATGCCGATCCCCAGGTCGAAGCCGTCCATGACCACGTACATCATGATGCCGAAGATGATGATCACGGCCCAGATCAGCGGAAGATCAATACCCATGAGTCAAATCTCCTTTTCCAGGCTGCGCGCCTGGTCAGCGTCGGTGCCTTCATCATCAGCCGCAGACAACGGCCGCGCCGGTGTGCGTTTCTGGCCAGGACCACCGTCGTTGGTTTCCTTGCCTTCGTCGGTTTTCGGCCCTTTGCGCACCAGGCGCATCATGTAGCCAAGCCCTGCACCGAACAGCGCGAAGTAGACCAGCACGAACATGATCAGGGTGATGCTCATCTGCATGAAGCTGTGATTCGACGAAGCGTCCGCCGTGCGCATCAGGCCGTAGACCACCCACGGCTGGCGGCCGATCTCGGTGGTGAACCAGCCCGCCAGGATCGCGATCAGACCGGAAGGCCCCATCCACAACGCCAGGTACAGGAACGGCCGCGAGGTGTAGAGCGTGTCGCGTTTGCGTAGCCACAGACTCCACAGACCGGTGAAGATCATCAGGAAACCGAGGCCGACCATGATCCGGAACGACCAGAACACGATGGTCGAGTTGGGCCGGTCCTCAGGCGGGAACTCCTTGAGTGCCGGCACCTGTTTGTCCAGCGAGTGGGTCAGGATCAGGCTGCCGAGGTAGGGGATTTCCACGGCAAATTTGGTCTTCTCTTCTTTCATGTCCGGCCAGCCGAACAGAATCAGGGGTGTCGCTTCGTCGCCTTTGTTTTCCCAGTGACCTTCAATCGCGGCGATTTTCGCCGGCTGATGCTCAAGGGTGTTGAGGCCGTGGAAGTCACCGATGACCGCCTGGATCGGTGCAACGATCAACGCCATCCACATCGCCATCGACAGCATGGTGCGGATTGCCGGATTGTCCTTGCCGCGCAGCAGGTGCCAGGCCGCCGACGAGCCCACGAAGAACGCCGTGGCAACAAACGCTGCGGTTGCCATGTGCATCAGGCGATAGGGGAACGACGGGTTGAAGATGATGGCCAGCCAGTCGGTGGGAATCACCTGGCCGTTGACGATCTCGAAGCCCTGCGGGGTCTGCATCCAGCTGTTGGAGGCCAGAATCCAGAAGGTCGAGATCAGCGTGCCGATCGCCACCATCACGGTGGAGAAGAAGTGCAGACCGCGCCCGACCTTGTTCCAGCCGAACAGCATCACGCCGAGGAAACCGGCCTCGAGGAAGAAGGCCGTGAGCACTTCATAAGTCAGCAAGGGCCCGGTGACGGAACCGGCAAAGTCCGAGAAACGACTCCAGTTGGTGCCGAACTGGTAAGCCATGACCAACCCGGACACCACCCCCATGCCGAAGTTGACGGCAAAGATTTTCGACCAGAAATGGTAGAGATCACGGTAGGTGTCGTTGTGGGTTTTCAGCCACAGGCCTTCGAGCACCGCAAGGTAACTCGCCAGGCCAATGGTGATGGCCGGGAACAGGATGTGGAACGAGATGGTGAACGCGAACTGAATTCGGGCGAGATCGAGTGCCTCTAAACCGAACATAAGTCTTCCTCTGTCAGGTAATACCGGCGTCGGGGCTTTTGGCCCTTGCACCTACTGCCCCCACGGATATGGAGTGCGGCGAATTCTGATTCGTTCTTTTTTAACAACCATCGCAACGCAGGGAGTCTGGCCAACAGGCCACCGGATCAATTCCGTCTGGGGTCTTGATCTGGATCAAGCAACGTTAAAAGAGTAGTCCCATTTTTGCCGATGAACTGCGTGGTCGTTTGCCGCGTGACAAGTTGCCTCAGCACCACGGCAATGCTCTCGAACAGATTCTTCAGAGAGACAGAAGTCCTGTGGCGAGGGGATTTATCCCCGTTGGGCTGCGCTGCCGCCACGCACGCATCTGTTTACGACTGCTGCGCAGCCGAGCGGGGATAAATCCCCTCGCCACAGGGTTGCGGTGTTATTGAGATGAGATCGTTGTCTGGCTAACTAAATTTTTTGTCATGGCAACTTCCTGTTACAGAGTGGTGATAACCTCGCGATTCACCCTCGAACCAGACCTGCCTTCAGATGCCCAGCCAAGCGCCCCTGCTGTTACGTCACCATCGTCCTTTCCTCGCGTTCTGGCTCGCCCGGATCTTCACCGCCAGCGGCTTCCAGATGCTCACCGTCGCCATTGGCTGGAACCTCTATCAACTGACCGGCAACGTTCTCGATCTGGGTCTGGTCGGACTCGTCGAATTTGCCCCACGCGTGCTGTTCATGCTGCACACCGGGCATGTCGCCGACCGCTACGACCGACGCAAAGTGGCGGCGCTCTGTCAGTCGCTGCAAGCGCTGATCGCCCTGGCGCTGGCGATCGGCAGTGCCACCGATCACGTCACTCGGGAGATGATCTTTATCCTCGCTTTCCTGCTCGGTGCTGCACGGTCCTTCGAGCTGCCGACCACTCAGGCACTGTTGCCGAGCATCGTGCCCAGCGCACTCTTTCCGCGTGCGGTCGCGGCAGCACAGTCGGCGCAGCAATCGGCAACCATCGTCGCCCCGGCCCTGGGCGGCTTGCTCTACGCGTTCGGCAGTGTCTGGGTCTATGGGCCGACGGTGCTGCTCTATGTCATCGCCTGCTCGCTGATGCTCAACCTGCCCGCACGGCATACGCCGCTCAACAAGGGCAAGGCCACGCTGGATTCGCTGCTGGCGGGCATTCGTTTCATCCGTAGCCGACCGGACATCCTCGGGGCGATTTCGCTGGACCTGTTCGCCGTGTTGCTCGGCGGAGCCACCGCGCTGCTGCCGGTGTTCGCCAAAGACATCCTGCTCACTGGCCCGTGGGGCCTGGGGTTACTGCGTTCGGCACCCGCCGTCGGCGCGTTGTTGATGTCGCTGTTCCTCGCCCGGTTTGCCGTCGAACGCAATGTCGGCCGAGTGATGTTCACCGCCGTCGGCGTGTTCGGCGTCGCGACCATTGCCTTTGGCCTGTCGACGTCGTTCTGGTTCTCGCTGGCGGTGCTGGTCGTGCTGGGCGCTGCCGACATGATCAGCATGGTGATCCGCGCTTCCTTCGTGCAACTGGAAACCCCGGACGAAATGCGCGGCCGGGTCAGCGCGGTGAACGGCCTGTTCATCGGTGCTTCGAACCAGTTGGGCGAATTCGAATCTGGCCTCACTGCGCACTGGTTCGGCACCGTACCCGCCGTGGTGATGGGCGGGATCGGCACGCTGGTGGTGACAGGCACGTGGATCAAACTGTTCCCGACCCTGGCCAACCGCGACCGGATGCACGTGCCGGTGGAAGAGGTGAAGGTCTGACGTTATTCAGGCCAACAACTCCCCCGCCACCTTCGCCCGTAACGCCTTGCCGCCAAGTTGCTCAACCAGGGTCAGGGCAAACGCCAGTGCGCCGCCGGAGCCCTGGGCGGTAATGCAATTGCCGTCGACCATTACCGGTTGATCAACAAACGTACAGCCCGACAGTTGATGGCTGGCACTCGGCAGGCAGGTCATGCGGCGTTGACGTAAGACACCCGAGGCTTGCAGGGCGATGGCCGGGGATTCGCCGATGGCAGCGAACAGGCGTCCGGCGCTGGCCTGGTCCTTGAGCAGTTGTTGCAACGGCTGATGCGCCGCCAGGTGCTGTGCGCCAATGGCGCCGCCGGGCAGGACGATCAGATCGAATAGTTGCGCCAGCACATCGACCAGCATGCCGTCGGCGGTCAGTCGGGTGCCGCGAGCGCAGGTGAGCATACGGCGACCCTCGATGCTGGCCGCCATCACTTCGATGCCGGCGCGGCGCAGCACGTCGATCAGGGTGACGCTTTGCAGATCATCGATGCCCTCGGCGAGGGTAATCAGGGCTCTAAAAGTCATGGGCGCTTTCCACTGAATGGTCTTTAAAGCGTAGTCAGCTTTGCCCGGACCTGTTCAGAGACAGCCGTTACTTGATGTAAAGCTGGGTGGCAAGCGTGTTGCCCGGTGCGTTGATCGAGGTGTTGCTGAAGGTAAAAATGCCATCCTGCTTGCCGGCCAGGTCAAAGACATACAGGTAGCCCACGGTTTTGCGACCTACGGTGCATTCGGTGAGATTGCCGTTATCAAATGCGCAAACCGGAGTGCGCGTGCCGTTCACCTCAAAACCGTCGAGCGCGACATGGGGCTCGCGACCATAACCGACTTCCAGCACGTAGACCTTGATGTTCGATCCACTGTGATCACAGCGCGTTTGCTCCTGCCCCTCGGCAATGTCTTCGAAACCGCAGTTCGGCGATTCGACTTTCAATACCTTCAACTGCGTCAGCGGTGGCGCCGATGCCGCCCCGGCGCCAGACGCCGTGCCCAGCAAAACCGCCATCAGCCCGAAAGCCTTTACCCAGTGCGTGCTCATACGATCCCCATCCCCCCAAAATCAGCGCGCAGTATGGCGCAGTTGGCCCCGGGGCAAAACTTCGCCGACGATCGACACCAACAACCGCCATATTCCTCACGCTGCTGGTATGATGCGCGGCTTTTTCCGGCCCACCACAAATTCCCAGGCGCTTGCGACGGTCTGTGCTTTGCTGTTGAGGTCGATACATTCACGGCGCCATGCGCGCCACGGGGAGCAGACATGCTGGAAAGGCTGTTTCAACTCAAGGCACACAACACCAACGTGCGGACCGAGATTCTCGCGGGCGTCACGACTTTCCTGGCCATGGCCTACATTCTATTCGTCAACCCGAGCATTCTCGGCGAGACCGGCATGGACAAAGGTGCGGTGTTCGTCGCCACCTGTCTGGCTGCGGCCATTGGTTCGACGGTCATGGGCCTGATCGCCAACTACCCGATCGCCCTTGCCCCGGGCATGGGTCTGAACGCCTTCTTCACGTATACCGTGGTGCTGCATATGGGCCACACCTGGCAAGTGGCGCTGGGCGCGGTGTTCATTTCCGCGGTGCTGTTCTTCCTGCTGTCGATCTTCCGCATCCGTGAATGGATCATCAACAGCATCCCGCTGCCCCTGCGCTCGGCGATTGCCGCCGGTATCGGCCTGTTCCTGGCGCTGATCGCCCTGCACAACGCCGGTATCGTGGTCAGCAACCCGGCAACCATGGTCGGCCTTGGTGACTTGAAACAACCGGCGCCGATCCTCGCCACCCTCGGCTTCGCCCTGATCGTTGCCCTCGAAGCGCTGAAAGTGCGCGGTGCGGTGTTGATCGGCATTCTCGCGGTGACCATCGCGTCCATCGCCATGGGTGTCACCCCGTTCGGCGGCGTGACCTCGATGCCACCGTCGCTGGCCCCGACCTTCCTGCAACTGGACATCAAAGGCGCGCTGGACATCGGTCTGGTCAGCGTGATCTTCGCCTTCCTGTTCGTCGACCTGTTCGACAACTCCGGGACCCTGATCGGCGTCGCCAAGCGCGCTGGCCTGATGGGCAAGGACGGCCACATGCCGAAAATGGGGCGTGCGCTGATCGCCGACAGCACCGCCGCCATGGCCGGCTCGCTGCTGGGCACCTCGACCACCACCAGCTACATCGAATCCGCTGCTGGCGTGAGTGCGGGCGGTCGTACCGGCCTGACGGCCATCGTCGTGGCCATTCTGTTCCTGCTGGCGCTGTTCTTCTCGCCACTGGCCGCCAGCGTTCCGGCGTTCGCCACCGCACCGGCCCTGCTGTTCGTCGCCGTGCTGATGACTTCGGGCCTGGCGGAAATAGACTGGGAAGACATCACCGTTGCCGCCCCGGTTGTCGTGACCGCGCTGGCGATGCCGTTCACTTACTCGATCGCCAACGGCATCGCCTTCGGTTTCATCTCCTGGACCGCGATCAAGCTGCTGTCGGGCCGTGCCCGTGAGCTGAACCCGGCGCTGGTGATTCTGTCGATTCTGTTCGTGATCAAGTTGGGTTGGTTCAACGCATGACATTCGATTCCCAGGCCTACGCCACTCAGCTCGAAGACAAGGTTGCGCGTTTGCGTGACCTGCTCGCTCCGTTCGATGCGCCAGCACCGACGGTGTTCGACTCGCCGCTGCAGAACTTCCGCCTGCGCGCCGAATTCCGCCTGTGGCGCGAGGCCGGCGAGCGCCACTACGCGATGTTCTCCCAGGACGACAAACGCACGCCGATCCTGATCGAGGAATTCCCGATCGCCAGCCTGCGCATCAACCAGTTGATGCCGCAGCTCAAGGCCGCCTGGCAGGCCAGTTCGGCGCTGAGCCACAAGCTGTTTCAGGTGGAGTTTCTGACCACTCTGGCCGGCGATGCGATGATCACCCTGTGCTACCACCGTCCGCTGGACGCGCACTGGCACGCGGCGGCAACACAACTGTCGGCAGATCTGGGCGTCAGCATCATCGGTCGCTCCAAAGGCAAACGCGAAGTCATCGGCCACGATTACGTGGTGGAGAAACTCGAGGTCGGCGGCCGCACTTTCAGCTACCGCCAACCGGAAGGCGCGTTCACCCAGCCGAACGGCACGGTGAACCAGAAGATGCTGAACTGGGCGTATGAAGCGCTGGGTGATCGCAGCGACGATCTGCTGGAGCTGTACTGCGGCAACGGCAACTTCACCCTGCCGCTGGCCACTCGCGTGCGCAAAGTGCTGGCCACCGAAATCAGCAAGACCTCGGTCAACGCCGCGCTAAGCAACCTCAGCGAAAACGCTGTGGATAACGTCACGCTGGTGCGCCTGTCCGCCGAAGAACTGACCGAAGCGCTCAACGAAGTGCGCCCGTTCCGTCGCTTGCACGGCATCGACCTGAAAAGCTACGAATTCGGCAGCGTGTTCGTCGACCCGCCGCGCGCCGGCATGGACCCGGACACCTGCGAACTGACACGGCGTTTCGACAACATCCTGTACATCTCCTGCAACCCGGAAACCCTGGCGGCCAACATCGCCCAGTTGCACGACACGCACCGCATTACCCGGTGCGCGCTGTTCGACCAGTTTCCGTGGACGCATCACATGGAATCAGGTGTGTTGCTGACTCGGCGCTGATGGCCGATGCGATACGAAAAAGCCGTCGTGATGACGGCTTTTTTGTGGCTGTGATCTTTTGATGTGTGCGATCACCGAACATAAAACGTCGGACGCAATACTGTTGAATTGACCAGAGTAACCATCTGGTACATTTTACCTCCACACGCCGAGCCCCTCGGCGCAAGCCAAAAACAATAAGTGGAGTTCTGCCCCATGCCCCCTATCGTTCTGGTGCTCAACGGCCCGAACCTGAACCTGCTCGGCACCCGTGAACCGGCGACTTACGGCCACGAAACCCTGGCGGATATTTCTGCTCTCTGCGGACGCGCCGCCGAAGACTTCGGCCTGGCTGTGGAATTTCGCCAGACCAATCACGAAGGCGAACTGCTCGACTGGATTCACGCGGCACGCGGACGTTGCGCCGGGATCGTGATCAATCCGGCGGCGTGGACGCACACCTCGGTAGCGATTCGCGATGCGCTGGTCGCCAGTGAATTGCCGGTGATCGAAGTGCACCTGTCCAACGTCCACGCGCGCGAACCGTTCCGTCATCACTCGTTCGTGTCGGCCATCGCCACGGCGGTGATGTGCGGCTTCGGCAGCCATGGCTATCGCCTCGCCCTGGAACACTTCAGCCAACGACTGAAGGGGCGCGCAGCATGACCTGCAAACCGGCAATACTGGCCGGACTGATCGGTGCAGGCATCCAGGCCTCGCGTACCCCCGCGCTGCATGAGCATGAGGGCGATGCGCAAGGCTTGCGTTATCTCTACCGGTTGATCGACCTCGACCAGTTGCACATCGACAGCAACGCCCTGCCCGAACTGCTGCTGGCGGCCGAGCGGATGAACTATACCGGGCTGAACATCACCTTCCCGTGCAAGCAGGCGATTATCCCGCTGCTCGATGAGTTGTCGCCGGAAGCCCGGGGCATCGGCGCGGTGAACACCGTTGTGCTGAAGGACGGCAAACGGGTCGGCCACAACACCGACTGCCTGGGCTTTGCCGAAGGCTTTCGCCGAGGCTTGAAGGACGCCGCCCGTGAACGCGTGGTGCAAATGGGCGCCGGAGGTGCCGGCGCCGCAGTGGCCCATGCCCTGCTGAGCGAGGGCGTACAGCGCCTGAGCATTTTCGACGTCGACAAGGAACGCGCCGAGTGCCTGGCCAATAACCTCAACGAGCATTTCGGCGCTGGTCGGGCCGTGGCCGGGCAGGATCTGCCGGGGACGCTGGAGCAGGCTGACGGGCTGGTGAACACCACCCCGATGGGCATGGCCAAACTGCCGGGTATGCCGGTGCCGGTGGAGCTGTTGCGCAAGGCGTTGTGGGTGGCGGAGATCGTGTACTTTCCGCTGGAAACCGAATTGCTGCGCAACGCCCGCGCGCTGGGGTGCCGCACGCTGGATGGCGGCAACATGGCGGTATTTCAGGCAGTGAAGGCGTTTGAATTGTTCAGCGGTGTAGTGCCGGATGCGCAGCGAATGCTGGCGCATTTTCAAAGCATGAATGGCTGAAGCAACTTGCTTCCCTGTGGGAGTGAGCCTGCTCGCGATGGCGTCCTTTCAGCCAACACATTAGTTGCCTGACACACCGCTATCGCGAGCAGGCTCACTCCGACAAGGGGATTGCGTCAGGCTTGCAGGTAGCGCAGAACCGACTCGCAAATCATCTCGCGATGGCGCTGCTTGATAGCTTCATCCGGCAGATCGATCTGAAAGATTTCACCAAACGTGTGCCGGTTCGAGACGCGATAGAAGCAGAACGAACTGATCAGCAGATGCACATCCAGCGCATTGAGCCCTTTGCGGAACACGCCCTCCTCGGCGCCACGGCGCAGAATCTCGCCCAGCGAATCGAGGATGGTGTTGTTCATCGCCTTGATCGCGTCGGAACGCTTCACGAACTCGGCGTTGTGGATATTTTCGATGCAGACGATCCGCACGAAATCGACGTTGTGATCGTGATGGTCGAACGTGAATTCCACCAGCCGCCGAATCGCTACCACCGGCGGCAGCTCGGCCAGGTGCAGGCGGTTTTCAGTGTTGCGGATATCGCCGTAAAGCTTCTCCAGCACCTCGACGTACAGCTGCTCCTTACTGCCGAAGTAGTAATAGATCATGCGTTTGGAGGTATGGATGCGCTCGGCGATCGCATCGACGCGGGCGCCGGACAAGCCTTGCTGGACGAACTCGACGATCGCCTCCTGCAAGATGTTCTCGCGGGTCTTTTCCGGGTTGTTTTTGCGACTCTTGCGCGGCTCTTCGGCGGAGCCGACAGCAGCTGCGGAAAGTTCTGTATTCATCGTCATTGCGGGCTCACGGCCATCACTGCACAGGCGGCGATTATGGGCCGCGCAGCCCAGTGAAGGAAGCCGCGAGGCCCGCGTTTAATCCCGCGTTTACGAATTTCCTACAACTTCGCCTGACGGACTGCGCCGCTGCGTGATTTGGCCATCGCCGCCAGACGCACCGCGACGTTCGCCGCACCATAACCGGCATAGCCGTTCTTGCGCTGGATGATCTCGAAGAAGAACCGCCCTTCGAAAGGCTCGGTGTACACGTGAAACAGCTCACCGCCCTGAGCATCGCGATCGTAAAGCACGTTGTAGTACGCCAGCTCGCTGAGGAACTCGTCATCGAAATCAAAGCGGGCGGCGAGGTCGTCGTAATAGTTGAGGGGAATGTCCAGCAACGGTACGCCGGCCTCTTTGGCACGACTGACTTCAGCGAAGATATCGTCACAATCGAAAGCGATGTGATGCACACCGGAGCCGCGATAACTCGACAGGGCGTGGGAGATCGCGGTGTTGCGGTTCTCCGAGATATTCAGCGGCAGACGAATCGAACTGTCCCGGCTGCGCAGCGCGCGGCTCTTCACCAGGCCGTAGGGATCAGGCAGCACCACTTCGTCATCGGCCTCGAAATCCAGCAGGCTCTTGTAGAACAGCACCCAACTGTCGAGGCTGTCCGCCGGCAGCGCCATGGCCATGTGGTCGATGCGCTTGAGACCGCCGCGGGCCCGGGCGTCCGGCAGCAGGTTGAAATCCGTGCCATAGACATCCGCCGCTTCATCCACCAGATAAATCAGGCTGCCGTCCGGAGCACGCACGGCGGCCAGTTCCAGTTCGTTGGGGCCGACCAGTCCGCGATAGGGCTGACCTTTATAGGCGACAGCACGCGCCAGCGCACTGGCGCTGTCCTTGACCCGGACGGCGGTGGCGCACAGCGACGGACCATGGGCCTCAAAAAAGCTGTGGCCGAATGAATACGGCTCGGCATTGAGGATCAGGTTGATATCGCCCTGACGCAGCAGGCTGACGCTCTTGGAACGGTGCTGCCCGGCCTTGGCGAAACCGAGGCGTTCCAGCCAGTGGGTCAGTTTGGCACCGAGTGCTTCGTCCACCGCGAACTCGAGAAACTCGATGCCGTTGTACTCGCTGGCCTTCGGCGTTTCGAACAGAATCTCGCGGTTGGCCACTGGTGCCGCATCCTGCTCCAGACGCTGGCGGGTCTTTTCTTCCAGATACAGCAAGGAACGCAAACCGTCTGCGGCATTCGCCCGTGGCGGCGCGGCGCGGAAGCCGTCATTGAAGATTTCCAGCGACAACGGCCCGGTATAACCACTCTGGATGATCGGCGCGAGGAAACCCGGCAGATCGAATTCGCCCTGTCCGGGGAAGCAGCGGAAGTGCCGGCTCCACTCCAGGACATCCATCGCGAGGATCGGCGCGTCAGCCATTTGCACAAAGAAGATCTTGTCGCCGGGAATGTCGGCAATCGCGCGGGGATCGCCCTTCAGCGACAAAGTATGAAAACTGTCGAGCAGCACGCCGAGGCTCGGGTGATCGGCCTGACGCACGATGTCCCAGACCTGTTGATACGTATTGACGTGACGCCCCCAGGCCAGCGCCTCGTAACCGATGCGCAAGCCACGCGCGCCGGCGTGTTCAGCCAGCAGGCGCAGGTCGTCGACGAGTGTCTGCTGATCGCCGACGCTGTCGGCCGAGGCGTTGCTGCACACCAATACCAGATCGGTGCCCAGTTCCTGCATCAGGTCGAACTTGCGTTCGGCCCGTTCCAGGTTGCGCGCCAGCCGATCCCGGCGGCAGCCCTCGAAATCGCGGAACGGCTGAAACAAGGTGATGGCGATGCCGAGATCGGCGCACATCTGCCGGATTTCCCGCGGGCTGCCGTCGTAATACAGCAGGTCGTTTTCGAAAATCTCAACGCCGTCGAATCCGGCGGCGGCAATGGCTTCGAGCTTTTCCGGCAGGGTACCGCTCAAGGAAACGGTGGCTATCGAACGCTGCATGTTTCAACTCCCGGACTGCGCTGTTCTTTGTGCAGGTGCTGCCGAAGGTCGCGATTCCTTGATCCTCAAAAACAAAGATCGTAGCCCTCGGGGGCTCCTGTGCAGGATGGTTTTTATATTGGGGGAAATTATTGGCTGCATCCTTTTCGGCAGCAATTTAAAGTGTACTACCCGGTTAGTTTTGCGTGCGATTATCGAACACAATGGCGGTTTGGCGAATTGACGATTTTTCGTCCACTGCCCAACATCGGCTGCACATTGAGTCCGGATCTGAACCACCGGTCGCAGCGTGCAAAAAAAAAGCACACCAAATAACAAATCCAAAAACGGGTGGAACACATGATTCCTTCACAGACTTCCCGCATGGCTCCGGCCATGAGCACTGCCACGGGTGGCATCGGCGACAAGATCCGCGGCGCCATGGCTGTCGGCAAGACCCGCTGGGGCATGCTGGCCCTGGTGTTTTTCGCCACCACCCTGAACTACATCGACCGCGCCGCCCTCGGTGTCATGCAGCCGATCCTCGCCAAGGAAATGAGCTGGACGGCGATGGACTACGCCAACATCAACTTCTGGTTTCAGGTCGGCTACGCCATCGGCTTCGTCCTGCAAGGCCGGCTGATCGACCGGGTCGGCGTCAAGCGTGTGTTCTTCTGCGCCGTGCTGCTCTGGAGCCTGGCGACCGGCGCCCACGGCCTGGCGACTTCTGCCGTTGGCTTCATGGTCTGCCGGTTCATCCTCGGCCTGACCGAAGCGGCGAACTATCCGGCCTGCGTGAAAACCACGCGCCTGTGGTTCCCGGCCGGTGAACGTGCCGTGGCCACCGGCATCTTCAACGCCGGCACCAACGTCGGTGCGATGTTCACGCCGATGCTGCTGCCACTGATCCTCCACGTGTGGGGCTGGCAGGCTGCGTTTCTGTGCATGGCGGCGCTGGGCGCGATCTGGTTGCTGTTCTGGGGCTTGAAGTATTTCAACCCGGAAGATCATCCGAGCGTGAAGCAATCCGAACTCGATTACATCCAGCAGGAGGTCGAACCGGAACAGGCCCGTGTGCCGTTCTCGAAAATCCTGCGCATGCGCGGCACCTGGGCCTTCGCCCTCGCCTACTCGCTGACCGCTCCGGTGTTCTGGTTCTACCTGTACTGGCTGCCACCGTTTCTCAATCAGCAATACAATCTGGGCATCAACGTGACCCAGATGGGTATTCCACTGATCATTATCTACGTCACGGCCGACTTCGGCAGCGTCGGTGGCGGCATCCTGTCGTCGTTCCTGATCGGTCGCGGGATGAATTCGATCAAGGCGCGGCTGCTGTCGATGTTCCTGTTTGCCTGCTGCATCATCGGCGTGATCATGGCCGCCGGTTCGAGCAATCTGTGGGTGGCGGTGGCGGCGATTTCCCTGGCCATCGGTGCGCATCAGGCCTGGACCGCAAATATCTGGAGTCTAGTGATGGATTACACGCCCAAGCACATGATGAGCACGGTGTTCGGGTTCGGCGGCATGTGCGCGGCGATTGGCGGGATGTTCATGACCCAGATCGTCGGGCACATCCTCACCGTCACGAATAACAACTACACCGTGCTGTTCACCCTGATTCCGGCGATGTATTTCATTGCGCTGACGTGGATGTACTTCATGGCACCGCGCAAGATTCCAACCCTCACCGAATAAAACGCCTGCACCAGATACCCCTGTAGGAGCGAGCCTGCTCGCGATGGCTTTGTGTCAGTCAACATCTTTATCGACTGGTGCACCGCTATCGCGAGCAGGCTCGCTCCTTGGTTTTTTTGTCATTCATCAGCGGCGGCTTTGCTGCCACGCCGCCGCCAGTCCGCTGCAACAGATCACCGCGATCCCGATCACCGTCAACAGGCTCGGTGTGTGATTGAACAGCAGCCAGCCCAACAATCCCGCAAACACGATCTGGCAATAACCGAACGGCGCCAGCAATGCCGGTGCGGCATGGCGGAAAGCCTGGGTCAGAAACAGATGCGCGGTCATCCCGCAACTGCCCAGCGCGAGCATCAGCCCGGCGTGGGTCAACGTCGGCACCTGCCAGAAGAACGGCACCAGCGCACTCATCACCAAAGTGTTACAGAGCCCGGCAAAGAAGTTGCTGGTGGTCGGGCTGTCCACTTCGGCGAGTTTGCGGGTCAGCAGTTGGTAAAAGCAGAAAAACAGCGCCGAACAGAACGGCAGCAACACTGCCGGCGTGAACAGTTCGCCGCCGGGGTGAACAATGATCAGCACGCCGATAAAACCACAAATCACCGCGATCCACTGGCCACGCGTCACCCGCTCTTTCAGCAGCGGTACCGACAAGGCCGTCACCAGTACCGGCGCCAGAAAGTTAACCGCCGTGGCCTCGGCAAGCGGGATGTACAGCAGCGCCGTGGTGAAAAACAGACTGGTGCCGAGCAGGCAAAGCGCGCGTGCCAGCTGCCATAACGGTTTTTTCGTGCGCAGCACCCGCAACCCGGACTGCGGCAGAAAAATCCCCGCCATCAGCAAGGTGTGCACCACATACCGTGCCCACACCACCATCACGATCGGATAGAAACCTGACAGGTATTTCGACAACGCGTCATGGCTGGAGAACAGGAAGGTCGCCACCACAATCAGCAAGATCCCTTTAAAGGGCTGGTTGACTCCGGAAAGCGGGGTGCTGACGGTCATTGGCGATCTCTGAAGAAAAACACACTGAGGAAAAGCCTCAAGCAACAATCTAGAACCCGGTTCCAGATTCCGACAGCCTTCAACCATAAAAGTGTGCGAACAGCGCACAGCTTTGCACGATATCTCTTTAGGCGCCGGCACCACTGCGATCTTTGATCCTGATCTCGCGTTTAACTCGACAGCGCCTACAGGGGATGGGTTCGCTTTGTCGTCAGATGAACAGTTCCGAGGCCAGGCTGGCTGCCGACAACTCCTCGGTGAATTTCAACAGCAGCGGCGCCAGCTCATGCAACCTTGCCCCGGGCATCCGCGCACTCGGCCCGGCAATGCTCAACACGCCGATCACCCGAGCATCCGCGGGATGCCGCACCACGGCGGCAATCGCCGAAGTGCCCACTGCCGAACTCTCCTCGACGCAGGCATAGCCCTGCTCGCGCGTTAGCCGCAGACGCTCGAGCAATTCGATATTGGAACGTGGCGCATTCGGCCCGATATCCACGGGCACCTGCGCGGCCTGCCGTTCAACCCGCGACAAGGCCTCGGCATCACTCATGCTCGCAAGCCAGGCGTGGCCGGATGCGGTGTAGAACAGTGGCGCGTCACGGCCCATGTCAGGGTCGTAACGCAGACCGGTCCGCGCGCCCTGCGCCTTGGCGATCCAGGTCTGGCGTTCACCGTCGATGACACCCAGACGCACCAGCTCGCCGGTTTCCTGAGCGAGCCGATCCAGCACCGGCTGCACAATGTCGGCACCGCTGCTGGAAAGGTGGCGAAAGCCCATCGCAACCAGTCTGGTCGACAAGTGATAGCGCAGGGTCTCGGGGTTCTGCCGCACATACCCCAGGCGCACCAGTTCGGCGAGCAAACGGTGCGTGGCACTTTTCGGGATGTCGATCTGCTCGGACAACGTCTGCAGCGGCAACCCGCGGGGCTCGCCGGTAAGACTTTCCAGCACGCTGAAAACCCGTTCGATCTGACTGCCGGCCATGATGACATCCCAATGAAATTTTGCTGATTCTAAAATATATGCAAAGGAATAAGAAATCTGGAACTGATGAGTCGATTGGCATCGTCCGAACTATTTGCAGCGATGCCAGCGTCCGGATTGAATTACTCCCGTGCCAGCTCGTCATACACAGGCCCGCGTGTCCACGAATAGACGGATAGCCGGACTGGCGCCACACTCACACACCAGCAACACTCAACACCACGTAACGTTCTTCACCACGAAGCTTTCATCACCCCGAAGCTCTCCACCGGAAAAAAGAGGATTCCCACATGCTATGGAAAAAAGGCCGACGCAGTGACAACGTCGTCGATGCCCGTGGTGATGATGCCGGCGGTGGCGGCGGCATGGGTTTTGGTGGCGGCAAAGGCCTGAGCCTCGGGGCCATTCTGCTGATCGTCGGCATCGGCTGGATCACCGGTCAGGACCCGTTGCAGATCCTCGGCCAGCTTACCGGGCAAACGGGCCAGCAAACGGCACCCTCCTCACAGACCCGGCAGGCGCCTCCGGCCAATGACGAACAGGCCGAGTTCGTGCGCTCGATCCTCGGCGATACCGAAGACACCTGGGGCGCGATTTTCCAACAGGCCGGTCGGCAATATAAGGACCCGACCCTGGTGCTGTTCAGCAATCGGGTCAACTCCGCCTGCGGCCTGGCAACCTCCGCCACCGGCCCGTTCTATTGCCCGGCCGATCAGAAGGTCTATCTCGACATGGCGTTCTTCCAGGAAATGGCGCAACGCTTCAAGGCCGCCGGCGACTTCGCCCAGGCCTACGTCATCGCTCACGAAGTCGGACACCATGTGCAGACGCTTCTTGGCGTCTCGGCGAAAATTCAGACAGCCCGTCAGCAGGGCCGGCAGATGGAAGGTGCCGGCGGTTTGCTGGTGCGCCAGGAGCTGCAAGCCGACTGCCTGGCCGGCGTCTGGGCGTATAACGCGCAAAAACGTTTGAACTGGCTGGAACCCGGCGACATCGAGGAAGCCTTGAACGCCGCCAACGCCATCGGTGATGATCGCCTGCAGCAACAGGGTCAGGGCCGTGTGGTGCCGGACTCGTTCACTCACGGTACGTCGGCGCAAAGGGTGCGCTGGTTCAAAACCGGATTCGCGCAGGGCCAGGTCGGCCAGTGCGACACCTTCGCAGCGAAAAACCTGTAAATGCGTAAATGGCTTTTGGCATTACTGATCATTGGCAGCACCGCCCACGCGGCCGGCGTCGATGCCATCAGCCCCGGTCGCCTGCAACTCAAGGCAGGGGAAATGGCGGTGGGCATCGGCCCTGCGCCGGAGAAGATCGAGCGTGTGCTGATCGTCATTCATGGTCGCTTGCGCAACGCCGAGACCTATCGCAAAAGCGCCGAGCGCGCGACCGAGCTGGCGGGGCAAACCGCGCACACGCTGGTGATCGCTCCGCAGTTTCTCAACGAAAGTGATGTGACCCTGTATTCGTTGCCCGCGACGTTGTTGCGCTGGAAGGGTA
This sequence comes from Pseudomonas sp. GNP014, assembly GCF_054344005.1. Classification (NCBI taxonomy): domain Bacteria; kingdom Pseudomonadati; phylum Pseudomonadota; class Gammaproteobacteria; order Pseudomonadales; family Pseudomonadaceae; genus Pseudomonas; species Pseudomonas sp. GNP014. Next base: position 321,850 of record NZ_JBTGUS010000001.1, read on the forward strand.
ACGAGTGGATGGGCGGCGGGTTATCCACAGGCCCGAATCCGTTGAGCGCCTATGCCGCACTCGATGAAATCGTCGCCCGCCTCGCTGACCGCAAACAGTTCCCGGACGTGAAGCAAATCGTGATGTTCGGCCATTCCGGCGGCGGCCAGGTGGTGCAGCGGTATGCCCTGCTCGCCAAAGACCAGCCTGCGCTGAAGGCCAACGGCATCCGCTTGCGCTACGTGGTTGCCAATCCTTCGTCGTATGCGTATTTCAATGAACAACGGCCGGTGGCGTTCGATCATGCCAAGTGCGTGGGCTTCAATCGCTGGAAATACGGTCTGTCAGACATGCCGGTGTACGCCGGTGGGCAAACGCCGCTGCAGCTTGAAAGCAGTTACATCAAGCGTGAAGTGACGTATCTGCTCGGCCAGCAGGACATTAATCCGCAGCATCCGGCGCTGGACAAGGGGTGCGAAGCCGAGGCGCAAGGGGCTTATCGTCTGGAGCGCGGCAAGTTGTTTTTCGGCTATCTGCTGCGGCGCCATCCGGAAGGGGTGAATCAGCGGCTGGTTGAAGTGCCCGGGGTTGGGCATAACGGCGATGGAATGTTGACCTCGCCGGAGGGGCAGAAGGCGTTGTTCGAATAAGTTTTGTGCTGATTGATCTGACGCCATCGCGACCAGGCTCACGCCTGCAGGGGAACGCATTCCAATTGCAGGAGTGAGCCTGCTGGCGATGAGGCCCGCTAAGCACCCAGGATTTTCAGGCCAGAAGCATCCGCCGCAACTCGACACAATCCTGCGCATGCCAGTCGGTCAATTCCGGCCACGGGTTATCCGGCAGATTCACCAGCACCGTCCGCGCCCCGGCGGCCCTGCCGCAATCCAGGTCAAAGCGGTAATCACCGACCATGACCATCTTGCTGGCAGGCACTTTCCAGGCGTCTGCCAGCTTCAGCAAACCACCCGGATGCGGCTTCGGCGGCGCCTCGTCGCGACCCAGTACATCCTCCGCCGCAAAGCAGTCGGCAAGACCAATCGCCTCAAGCGTCACATGCGCCAACTCGCGCGCGTTCCGGGTGAGGATGCCGAGGCGATAACCACGCGAGTGCAGGTCGCGCACCAGTTCCACAGCGCCAGTGGCGGGGGTCGAGCCCAGCGCCAGATCACGCTCGTGCTCCAGCAACCAGGCGTGTTTGGCCGCCGCTTCATCTGCCGGCAATGCCGCAAGATGAGTGAGGATGTCGTCCTGCGGCGGAATCGCCAGCGCCACGCGGATCGCCGCAAAGTCATGCACGGCGACGGTCAGCGTGCCGTCCATGTCGAACACCCAGTGCTTCACATCGCTCAGGCTCATGCCCAGTCCTTGCGGTGACGAATCAAGCCTTCCTGAGTGACCGACGCCACCAGTTGACCGGCGCGGTTGTACACGCTGCCACGGGAAAAACCACGGGAGTTGCCGGCCCACGGACTGTCCATCGCGTAGAGCAACCAGTCATCGGCGCGCAAGTCGTTGTGGAACCACAGCGCGTGATCGAGGCTGGCAACCTGCATGTCTTTCTGCCAGACCGATTTACCGTGCGGCAGCATCGAGGTGGTCAACAGGCCGAAGTCCGAGGCGTAGGCCAGCAGGTATTTGTGCAGCGCCGGAATATCGGCCAGCGCACCGTCGGCGCGGAACCACACGTATTTCACCGGATCGGCCGGCTGCGGGTTGTACGGGTCTTTTTCGGTGACCGGGCGCACTTCGATCGGTTTCGGGCACAGCAGTTTTTCGCGCATGTGTTCCGGAATCAGGTGTGCGCGCTGTTGGGTCAGTTCCAGCTCCGACGGCAGGTTCTCCGGGCCGACCACCACCGGCATCTGGCTCTGGTGCTCGAAGCCTGCTTCGTCGTACTGAAACGAGGCGCTGCAGGTGAAGATCGGATGGCCCTTCTGGATCGCGGTCACCCGGCGAGTGCTGAAGCTGCCGCCATCGCGCACGCGATCAACCGAATACACCACCGGCAACTTGGCATCGCCCGGACGCAGGAAGTAGCCGTGCATCGAATGCACGTGACGCGCCTCTTCAACGGTCTGACTGGCCGCCGACAGCGACTGACCGAGCACCTGCCCCCCGAACAACTGACGGAAACCCAGATCCTGGCTACGGCCGCGGAACAGGTTTTCTTCGATCGGTTCCAGGGTCAGCAAGTCGACCAGATCTTCCAACACTTGGCTCATTCAGACTCTCCTCACACAAAGCTATGCCGCGCAGTCTTGGCTGCGGCGGGCAATTCAGGTTCTGGCGCGAGCCACTGTCGCGCCATTGTAAACGTCCGTGTCGGCTTAGCCATGCAAGGTCTGCAGCCATTGCTCCCGGGTGATGCGATACAGCACATGTCGTCGTAGCGGATGATCGGCGGCAAGTTTGGGGTGATCGAAATCATCCTCCGGCACGTGATGCATGCCGATTGCCTGCATGACCTTCTCCGAGGGCAGATTGGATTGCGCGGTGAAAGACACGATCTCTTTCAGCGCCAGCCGGTCAAAGCCGCAGCGCAGAGCCGTCCACGCCGCCTCACTGGCATAACCCAGCCCCCAGTGCTCCTTGGCCAGCCGCCAGCCGATTTCCACCGCAGGCGTAAACGGCGCATCGAAACCGACCACACCGAGCCCGGTGAAACCGATGAATTCGCCGCTGTCCTTGCGCTCCAGCGCCCACAAGCCAAAACCGTGCTCGGCAAAATGCCCGCGCACGCGGCCGATCAGTGCCGCACTTTCCAGACGGCTCAGCGCTGCCGGAAAATAACGCATCACTTGCGGATCGGCACACATCGCCGCAAATGCCGGCAAATCTTCGTCCTGCCACTGTCGCATCAGCAGGCGTGCGCTTTGCAGTTCCAGTATCGGCTCCATCGTGCCCCTCCGTTTCCATGCCGCAAGTCTACATCGCTGGTAGGATCCTTCACTCTTACAAACGTTTCCTACATGAAATCGCCATGCCACTGCCGCTGATCTACCACGACGACTACAGCCCCGAATTCCCGGCGGACCACCGCTTCCCGATGGACAAGTTTCGGCTGCTGCGCGATCACCTCGTCGACAGTGGCCTGACCCGCGACGCCGATCTGCTGCGCCCGCAGATCTGCCCCAACGACATCCTCGCCCTCGCCCATGACCGTCGCTATATCGAACGCTACATGAGCGGCGAGTTGTCCCGCGAAGACCAGCGGCGTCTTGGCCTGCCGTGGAACGAAGCCCTGGCGCGACGCACCGTGCGTGCGGTGGGCGGTTCGATTCTGGCGGCGGAGAAAGCCCTGGAGCATGGCCTGGCCTGTCACCTGGCCGGCGGCACCCATCATGCCCATTACGATTACCCGGCCGGTTTCTGCATCTTCAATGACCTGGCGATCATCAGCCACTACCTGCTGCAAAGCGGTCGGGTCAATCGCGTGCTGATCTTTGACTGCGACGTGCACCAGGGCGATGGCACCGCGCGGATTCTCCACGACACGCCGGAGGCGATTACCGTTTCCCTGCACTGCGAGAAGAACTTTCCTGCACGCAAGGCCGAAAGCGATTGGGACATTCCGCTGCCCAAAGGCATGGGCGATGCCGACTATCTGCAGGTTGTGGATGACGCGCTCAATTATCTGCTGCCGCTGTACCAACCGGACCTGGTGCTGTACGACGCCGGCGTCGATGTGCACAAGGACGATGCCCTCGGATACCTGCAACTGACCGACGAAGGGGTCGCTGCCCGCGATGAACGCGTAATGCGCCATTGCCTGGGTCGCGACATCCCGGTGGTCGGTGTGATTGGCGGCGGTTACAGCAAGGATCGCCACGCCCTCGCCCGCCGCCACGGCATCCTGCATCACAGCGCGCAACGGGTCTGGCAGTCACACGGCTGTCATTGAGTTGTGCTGCGTTACCCACAATGGCTGTGGAACGGCCTGTGGATAACCTGAGTGAAAGGGACTACAGACCACAGCAAGCATGACTTACAGCGCAATGGTTGTTTTTTGACCAACATCTCGAACTGCCCCAAATCCTTTCAGGAGTGAGCTTGCTCGCGATCGCGTCAGCCCCTTCAACTCAGAGTCGACTGATCCACCGCTATCGCGAGCAGGCTCACTCCTACAAGGGATCTGCGCTGTTAGAATGCGCGCCCTATCCCGCCATACCGCAGCGCACGCCATGACCCAGACTTCTGCCCGCCTCCCCGCTCACGTCGCCATCATCGGCGGTGGCCCTGCCGGCCTGATGGCCGCCGAAGTGCTGAGCCAGGCCGGCGTGCGTGTCGATCTGTACGACGGCATGCCCTCGGTCGGTCGCAAGTTCCTGCTGGCCGGGGTCGGTGGCATGAACATCACCCATTCCGAAGCCTACCCGGCGTTTCTCTCGCGCTATGCCGAACGCGCACCGCAGATTGCGCCGTTGCTGCGCGCCTTCGACGCCGATGCGTTGTGCCGCTGGATTCATGAACTGGGCATCGAAACCTTCATCGGCAGCTCCGGCCGGGTGTTCCCCACTGACATGAAAGCCGCGCCATTGCTACGCGCCTGGCTCAAACGCCTGCGCGACAGCGGCGTGGTTATCCACACCCGCCACCGCTGGCTCGGCTGGGATGCGCAAGGCGCACTGCGTATCGCCAATCCCGATGGCGAAATCACCGTCAAAACCGATGCGACCCTGCTCGCCCTCGGCGGCGGCAGTTGGTCGCGGCTCGGTTCGGATGGCGCGTGGATGCTGCCCCTGGAGCAAAAAGGCGTAGGACTGGCGCCGTTGCAGCCGAGCAATTGTGGCTTCGAGGTGCAGGCCTGGAGCGAATTCCTTGTCAGCAAATTCGCCGGCGCACCGCTGAAAAACGTCGCCATCGGTTTGAACGACGACATCCCGCGCCTGGGCGAATGCGTGATCACTGCGACGGGCGTTGAAGGCAGCCTGATCTACGCGCTGTCAGCCCCCATTCGTGAGGCAATCAACGCGCAGGGTGCTGCGACTGTGCACATTGATCTGCTGCCGGGCCGGCCTGTGGATAAATTGCAGGCGGCCTTGAGCAAGCCACGCGGTTCGCGCTCGATGGCCAAACATCTGCACAGTCAGGTCGGGATCGACGGGGTAAAAGCGGCGTTGTTGCGTGAACTGACTGACGCCGCCACCTTTGCCGATCCGGCGCTGCTGGCCCGGGCGATCAAGGCATTGCCGCTGACTTTGGTGAAACCCCGTCCGCTGGACGAAGCGATCAGCAGCGCCGGTGGCGTGACGTTCGAGGCGCTGGATGAGCGATTGATGCTCAAGGCGTTGCCGGGGGTGTTTTGCGCGGGGGAGATGCTCGATTGGGAAGCGCCGACGGGCGGCTATCTGCTGACGGGGTGTTTTGCCAGCGGGCGGGCTGCGGGGTTGGGGGTCGTGCAGTGGCTCAAGTCCGAGGCGTCTGCCTGAACCCTCACCCCAGCCCTCTCCCAGAGGGAGAGGGGGCCGACCGAGGTGTCTTGGACGATCCATCGACCTGAACGGTCGAGTCGATTATGGATTCGGCAATGCTCTTTCAGGTCGGCACAACCTTAAAGCATCCCCCAATCAGCCCCCTCTCCCTCCGGGAGAGGGGGCTGACCGAGGTGTCCGGCGCCATACATCAACCTGAAACACCGAGTCGATTATGGATTCGGCAAAGCTCTTTCAGGTCGGCACAACCTTAAAGCATCCCCCAATCAGTCCCCTCTCCCTCCGGGAGAGGGTTAGGGTGAGGGGCTTTTGACTTTAAGGTTTACGCTTACGAGGTCCGGTGTTAAACACCGGCACCTTACGCACAGGCTTGATCGAAGGCTCCGGCGCCGATGTCTCACCGCTGTCGACCCACTTGCCGAGATTACGCTTGCCGCCACCGCCGCCGGACGCCTTCGGCTTTTTCGGTTTCTTCGGCTTCTTGATCACCTGACCGCTGGCATCGGTGTCCGGCACGCGGTGTTCCGGTTCGAAGTCCGGCTCGTTCTGACGCTTCAACGTCTGACGCGTGAGCATCTCGATCGCCGACAGCAGGTTCACTTCATCGGCACACACCAGCGAAATCGCCTCGCCAGTCGAACCCGCACGACCGGTGCGACCGATACGGTGGATGTAATCCTCGGCCACGATCGGCAGATCGAAGTTGACCACCAGCGGCAAGTCCTCGATGTCCAGACCACGGGCAGCCACGTCGGTCGCCACCAGAATCTGCACTTCACTGAGTTTGAAACGGTCCAGCGCACGCTGACGGGTGGCCTGCGGCTTGTCGCCATGGATACCGTCGGCGTTGACACCGAGGCCCTGGAGTTTTTCCACCAGCGCGTCCACACCGTTGCGGGTCTTGGCGAACACCAGCACCTGCTTCCACTTGTTCTTGCGCATCAGGTGCACGAACAGTTCCGGCTTGCGTTTCTTGTCCACCGTCACCACCCACTGCTTGACGGTGTTGGCCGCGACGTTGCGCGGGCTGACTTCGATGCTCAGCGGGTCGTTGAGCATCTGCCCGGCCAGCAGGCGGATGTCATCGGAGAAGGTCGCGGAGAACAGCAGCGTCTGGCGCTTCTTCGGCAGCATGCGGTAAATGTTCGCCAGTTCTTCGGAGAAGCCCAGATCGAGCATGCGGTCGGCTTCATCCAGCACCAGGGTCTGCAACTGATCGAGTTTCAACGCGTTCTGGCGGAACAGGTCGATCAGACGACCTGGCGTGGCGACAAGCACGTCAACGCCGCCGCGCAGCTTCATCATCTGCGGGTTGATGCTGACGCCGCCGTACACCGCATAAGTGCGCAATGGCAGATTTTCAGCGTATTGGCGCACCGACTCATGAACCTGCTCCGCCAGCTCGCGGGTCGGCACCAGAATCAGTGCACGAGCCGAATTAGCGGCCACTTTCGGCCCTTCCATGGCCAGCAACTGCAGCAGCGGCAAGGCGAAACCGGCGGTCTTGCCGGTGCCGGTCTGGGCCGCAGCCATCAGGTCGCGACCGGCCAGCACGGCCGGAATGGCTTGCGCCTGAACCGGCGTCGGGGTCTGGTAGCCGAGCGTCTCGAGGGAGCGCAGCAAGGGTTCGATCAGGCCAAGGGTGGCGAAAGTCATGGGAATACCGTAGGAAAATTCAGCGCAGTTGTGCGACACGAGTGTGCAATGGCGCGCAGTTTACCCTAATTCACGCGCTGTTCTGCTGGCACGACTGTCTTCGGCGGCGGCGCGACGAGCGGCTGCGCCGGCCGCCGCCACTGCGGCAGACCGATCAGCACCACGGCACTGATGATCACCAGCATCGCCAGCGCTTCTTCAATGCCAATGGTCTCGCCGACGAACACGATCCCCAGCAACACCGCCACCGCCGGGTTGACGTAGGCATAACTGGTGGCCGCCGCCGGACGCACATGCTTGAGCAGGTACATGTAGGAATTGAAGGCGATGATCGAGCCGAAGAAAATCAGATACGCCAGCGCCAGCCAGCCTTCGAGAGGCGGCACGGCTTGCAGGTGCTCGCCACTCGCCGCGCTGCCGATCAGCAGCACCACGCCACCCACCAGCATCTCCACGGCACTGGCCATCGCGCCTTGAGGCAGCGGCAGGTGTTTGCTCCACACCGAGCCAAAGGCCCAGGTCGCCGCCGCGAAAATCAACAGCGCCGCGCCCATCGGACTCGATTGCAGGTTGGAGCCCATGTTGAGCATGGCGATGCCGACAATCCCCAGCGCCACCCCGGCCCATTCGAGACGAGTATTGCGCGCCCCCCAGAAATAGCCACAGAGCAACGTGAACAACGGCACCGTCGCCACCGCCAGTGCCGCCACACCGGACGCCACCCCGCTATGTTCGGCCACACTCACCGCACCGTTACCGAAACTGAGCAGCAAAATCCCGATGATCCCCGCGGCCTTCCACTGCGCCCAGGTCGGCGCCGGCGCCCCGCGCCAGCGAAGGAAGGCGTACATCAGGCTGCCGGCAATCACGAACCGCACGCCACCGAGCATCAGCGGTGGCCAGTATTCGACGCCGAGGCGGATCACCAGATAGGTCGATCCCCAAATCACATACAGCGCAAAAAACGCGGCGATCAACGGCAAGGAAAAACGGCGCAAGGCAGGCATGGGCAACTCGAAAGTCAGCGTCAGGGGATGGATTATTCTAGAAAGGCACGCAGGCAAAAATAAGCTACAAAACCTGTTTATCGCGCCGGTACACTTTTGAAAGAACGGAGATCTACGGGATAAACCGTGATTTCGAAAGTCTGGCAATTTAAGGAGTCCGGCCTTGGACAGATACGACCGCATGCTGCTCAGCGCCCTGTTGGAAAACGGTCGGGCGTCCTACGCCGAACTGGCGCGCAAAGTGAACCTCTCGCCGCCGGCGGTGGCCGAGCGTGTGGCCAAGCTTGAGGCGGCCGGAGTGATCACTGGGTATCAGGCGAACATCGACCTGTCGAAAATCGGCCTGCCGATCCAGTGCATGATCGAATTGCGCCTGCACCAGAACGGCAGTCAGAAGGTCTACGACGAACTGGTGAAAATCCCGCAACTGACCGAGTGCTTTCGAGTGACCGGCGATCCGTGCGTGATGATGAAGGGCGCGGTGGGTTCGATGACGGAGCTGGAGGAGTTGATCAACCGGGTGGCGAAGTTCGGCTTCAGCAAGACTTCGATTGTGTTGTCGAGCGCGATCGAGAAGCGCGTGCCACTCGGCCACATCGACAGCAACGGCGAATAGCTCGGGGCCAACACCTACAAGGATTTTGTGTTGGGCTCTGCCTCAGCGGTAGCGTTGCAAGTGTTCGCTGACTTTGGCAGCCGGGACTTTCTGCAATTTGCACAGCAGGTCGTGGTTCAACTCACGCACGCCATGCTTGTGCCGCAGTTCTTCAGCCAGATGCGCCATCAGGTTCGCCGCCATCTCGGCATCCGCCATCGCCCTGTGCGCCTGACCGGTGTGCGGCAGGCGGGCGAAGGTGGTCAGGGTGCCGAGTTTGTGATTTGGCGCTGCCGGCATCAGGCGCCGAGCCAGCAATAGCGAGCAGGCAAAGTTCTGCAGACGGGTACGTTTGATCCGCCCCAGTTCGAAGTCCCAGAACTTCTGGTCGAACGAGGCGTTGTGCGCGACCAGTGGCGTGCAACCGACGAACTCGTTGACCTCTTCCATGACCCTTTCCGCCGAGGGCGCGCTGCGCAGCATGGCGTTGCTGATGCCGGTCAGTTGTTCGATGAAGGCCGGGACGCGCACGCCGGCGTTCATCAGGCTCTGGTAACGCTCGACGATGCGCCCGTTTTCCAGCATGACCACGGCGATTTCCGTGGCGCGACAGCTGCTGTTCGGCGACAGGCCGGTGGTTTCAAAGTCGATGACTGCAATGCGTTCCAAACCGGGTTGTACTCCGTTCAAATCAATTCTTCAGTAGCGGCTCAGTTCTTCAACAACAGCGCGCCTTCGATCGGCACGTAACGGCTGGCGGCACGGATCAGCGAGTTGGCCGTCAGGCCGGGCACACCATAGGCGACCGCTTGCACGCCATGCTTGCTGATGATGCGTTCGAGCAGCATGTCGAAATCGCCATCACCCGAGGCCAGGACGATTTCGTCGACGTGGTCGGCGGCGTCCATGATGTCGAGAGTGATGCCCACGTCCCAGTCGCCCTTGGCCGAGCCGTCGCTGCGCTGGATGTAGGGCTTGAGCTTCACGGTGAAACCGAGGTTGCGCAGGATCTGCTGGAACTGCTGCTGCTTGCTGTCGCCACGGTCGATCGCGTAGGCGTAGGCTTCGACGATCTGCCCGTCCTTGCTGATGTCCGCCCACAATGCGGCGTAGTTGAAGTGGCAACCATAGGCCTGACGCACGGTGTAGTAGAGGTTCTGCACGTCGGCGAACACTGCGATTTTTTTCACCGGGATTCCTGTGGGCGCATAGCGCACGAAGCGGGATCAGGCGCCGGGCCCGAAAAAGGCGCTCAGTATGCCAGCCAAGAGGAATGTTCAGCGAATAATCACCCACAGGCGCCATGGTGCTACTGACGAGCGGTGAAGGTGGCGAGGGGATTCATCCCCGTTCGACTGCACAGCAGGCCCAAGAAACCGGGGCCGCTACGCTGCCCAACGGGGATAAATCACCTCGCCACAGTTCGATGTCAACCTGCAAGGTTTCGGGTCAGACGAACGAATCATCGTCATCGAAGAACGACGAGTTGTCGTCGCTGTAGTCGGTGTCGGTGAACCCGCCCTGGTCATTGCCCGAGAAGCCGTTATCGGCCACACGCTGGTCATCATTCCAGCCATTGTTGCTATGGTCAGCCACTTGCGCCGGCTCTTCCTTGATCACTTCAACGATTTCTTCGGGCTGCTGGTTGTGATGGAACAGGCTGCTGATGCCCTGCGCCAGCATCACACCGCCGGCCACGCCGGCAGCGGTTTTCAGGGCGCCACCGAGAAAGCTGCTGCCCGCTGCTGCCGGGGCGGCTGGCTGTGCGTAATTAGGCGGTGGCGCGGGCATAGTTCTGTTGTGGCGGTGCTGCACCAAAATTCTGCTGCGGTGCCGGCTCACGCCAGCCGCCCGTCGAGGCCGGAGCACTGGGGGTCGGTGCCGGACGCGGGCTGCCGCCGAAGATGCTGGACAGGAACCCGCCGCCACCGCTTGGCGCGGGGGCCGCGCTTTGCGTCTTGGCTGCTTGCAGCTCAGCCTGCAATTGCTGGACTTGTTGGGTCAGTTGCTTGTTCTGCTCGTCGAGGCTCTTGAGCGCCGCCTCTTGCACCAGAATCGCCTGGGTCATGAAATAACCTGCCGCCGGCTGGCGGGTCAGGTGTTCCTTGATCCGCGCCTCGGCCTGGGCGTCGCGCGGGGCTGCCTCCGTTTCGGCTTGTTGCAGCCGGGAAAACAGTCCATCGATCAGGGTTTGCTCTTCGCTGTTCATGGCGACCTCGTAGATTGCCGGGGATAACGTTGCCCTCGCCCACTGTGGGCGAAGTGCTCTCCCGTAATGGAGACAGTGACAGGATGTTTCAATGACCTTTACCGAATGTTTACGTTTGTGTCGCACCCGCCATCATCGGTTAAAGTGAGCCACTGTTTTTGACCTGCGATACCGACTGATGAATGCCTTCGAAGTACTGCGCGACTCCCTGTATTTTTTCAAACGTCATTTGGGCAGCATCGTGCAGTTGTGCCTGCCGCTGGTGATTTTCGAAGCGGTTCTGCAACAGGTCGTCGATCACGCCACCGGCCCGGACAATTTCTCGGCGATCAACGTCATTGTCGGTCTGTTGGTCTATCCGCTGTACACCGCCGCCCTGATTCTGTTTCTCGATGCACGCAGCCGTGGCGAGGCGCCGCGCAACCGGGATCTGCTGGCGATGGCCGCGACCCTCTGGCCGCGCTTTGCCGTGCTGACCGCGTTGAACACGCTGCTGATTCTGTTGGGCCTGTCGCTGTATTTCCTGCCGGGCCTGATCCTGATGGTCATGCTCGCGTTCGGTGAATACCTGCTGGTCCTGCGCGGCCTGGGGCCGTTGCAGGCCATGAAGGAAAGCCTGCGCCTGACCCGCGGGCACTTCTGGCGAATCCTGCTGTGCATCCTGTGCGTGATGACGCCACTGTGGCTGCTCAAGGGCGCGACGCTGGCGGTGTATCCCGAGCCGCAGAACCCGCTGATCGCCGTGTTGATCGACAGCGCTCACAGCTTCCTGCAACTGTTCACCAGCGTGGTGCTGTTTCGCCTGTTCATGCTGATCAGTGAATTGCCTGACAAACGTGACGGGGCGGTCTGACCGCTCTGCGCTTGGGCTTCGAGGCTGCCGTCAGGTATGCTCGGGGCCACTTTCTGTAACGCTATAAGCCGAGCCATGACCCGTCTGCTGCGCTACACCCTGTTCTTTGTGTTGCTCGCCCTCGCGCTGGCCGCCGCACTGATGTTCAGCCTGACCTGGCGCCCCGACGCCCGGGAAACCCTGCCGGTCAGTTGCACCACCAGCGCGCCGACGCTGGTGCCCGGCCAGGCCCTGAAAGTCATGACGTGGAACGTTCAGTATCTGGCGGGCAAGCGCTACGTGTTCTGGAATGATCTGGCCCAGGGCGACGATGATGCGCCGACCCTGGAAGACATGGCGTTCAGCCTCGATGAAGTGGCGCGGGTGATCCGCGATGAGCAGCCCGATGTGGTGCTGCTGCAGGAACTGGATGACGGCGCCAAGGCCAGCGATTATCAGGATCAGCTCAAGCTGTTGCAGGAGCGGGTTGCCGACCTGTATCCATGCAGCACCAGCGCCTTCGACTGGAAGGCCGATTTCGTGCCTGACCGGCACATTTTCGGCAGCGTCGGCCGACAACTGGCAACCCTGAGCCGCTACCGCATCGAACACGCCGAACGCCTGCAATTGCCGATCGCCGAGGCCAACTTCATCAGCCGCCAGTTCCAGCCCAAAGACGCGCTGCTCGTCACCCGACTGCCCCTGAGCGATGGCGGGCAACTGACCGTGTTCAATACCCATCTGGAACGTGCCAGCCAACCGGATGACACCTTGCAGACCCAGGTGACGGCCGTGGCCAGGGTGCTCGACAAGTATGAAAGCCAGGGCCTGGCGTGGCTGATCGGCGGCGACTTCAACCTGTTGCCCCTCGGACAATACCGGCGCTTGCCGGCGGAGCAGCGCACGCCCTACTCCGCCGACAGCGAACTGCACCTGCTGTGGGACAAATACCCGATGATCCCGACCAACAACGAGGCCAGCGGCATCGACCGCGCGCAGTGGCTGACCCACTATCCCAACGACCCTGGCCTGAATGGCCCGGACCGCACGGTCGACTACCTGTTTTACAGCCCGAAAATCAAACGGGTCGAAGCGAGGGTGCGCCAGGACGATACGTTGCGCATCTCCGATCATCTGCCGGTGATTGCGCGCTTCCTGCTGCCTGCCACGCCCTAGTGGCGACCAACGCGCCCTCTGCTTCAGCTCACGCATTCACGACACGGAACGCCCATGAAAATCTTACTGGTGTGCAAGGACATCGGCGGTTACGCCGGCAAACTGGCCGACTACCTGATGACCGAGCACGACGTGTGCTTCATCGACACCTCATCGCTGTCCAACCGCTTTGACCGGGCACCAAAGATCCTGCGCCGCCCGCTCAAACGCTGGGCCCAGTTGCGCCAGTTCAAAAAGGTCCTCGGCAAGGCTGCGCGCTTTGACGTTGCGCTGATCATCAACCCGGCGCAAATCGATCCGAAGCAATTGGCCGCCGGCCTGAATGTGGCCGACCGCAAGATCGCCTACCTCTACGACAGTTTCAGCCGCTGGCCAATGACCCGCGAAGCACTGGCCGGTTATGACGAGGTGTTTTCGTTCGATCCGGGGAATGCCGAGAGTTACGGCCTGAAAAAGCACTACAACTTCATTTACGAGGACTACGTCGCGGACGGTGCGCCCGGCGACTATTCGGCGTTCGTGGTGATGGCCGGCAAGGATCGAGTGCCGGCCCTGGAAGGGCTGGCGCGGGAGTTCGATCGACTCGGCGTCACCGATTACAAGTTTCTGGTGCAGTGCAAACCGATCCCCGGTGCGCACCCGGGCATCACCTTTTTCGAGCAACGTATGTCGCTGGAATCCGTGGGGGAGCTGGTAAAGCGCTCGCGGATCATTCTGGACATCGCCAAACCCGGCCAGGCCGGCTTGAGCTTCCGTTTCTTCGAAGCCATGGCCTCGCGCAAAAAAGTCATCACCACCAACCGCAGCGTGGTCGATTACGACTTCTACAATCCGGCCAACATCCTGGTGATCGACGAGGCCAACCCGGTGATTCCCGAGCGTTTCATCACCGATCCGTATGTCGATGTGCCCGAGACCATCTACCAGAAATACACATTGCGGGGCTGGGTCAAAACGGTTTTCGCATTCGCGTAATCGGCCCCCTGTGGGAGCTAGCTGCTCCCACAGGGACGGGATGCCTCGCGTTTCAGTGGACCTCTTCCAGATCGTCATGCAACAGCCCGAAGATCTGCCGCTTCATGTCGATGAACGAGCGTTCCATGACCATGTCCAGCGAACGCGGGCGTTCGATCGGCACGTCGAGGATCTGTTTGATCCGCCCCGGTTTGGCCCCCATCACGTACACCCGGTCGCCGAGCAGAATCGCCTCGTCGATGTCATGCGTGACGAACAGCACGGTCTTCTTGCTGTTGCCCCAGACCCGCAGCAACAGTTGCTGCATCTGCAGACGGGTCTGGCTGTCAAGGGCGCCGAACGGCTCGTCCATCAGCAGGATCTGCGGATCGTTGGCCAGCGCCCGGGCGATCGCCACCCGCTGCATCATCCCGCCCGACAGCTGCTTGGCGTAGTTGTCGGCGAACCCGCTCAGGCCGACCTCGTTGACGTAGTAATCGACAATCTCCTTGCGCCGCGCCGCCGGCACACCGCGCCGCTTGAGGCCGAACTCGACGTTCTGGCGCACCGTCAGCCACGGAAACAGCGTGTAGCTCTGGAACACCATGCCGCGATCCGCGCCGGGGCCCTGCACTTGCTGACCGCCGACGTAGATCTCACCGGACGTCGGCTCGGCCAGACCGGCGGTCAGGTACAACAGACTCGACTTGCCACACCCCGACGGCCCGACCAGCACGGCGAACTGCTGATCCGGCACCTCGAACGACACTGCCTCAAGCGCAGTGAACGTGCCGCCACCAGGCTTGCTGTAGCGCAGGCTGACTTTGTCCACCTGCAAGCGCGGCGCCGCTTGCGCCGGGCTCGCGACCGGTTCGATAAAACGATGATTGGCAGCAGTCACTGAGCCCATGCGGCAACCCTCAAGCGGAGAAAACGGAACAGTTGATCGGTGACCAGCCCCAGCAGGCCGATGATCGCGATGGCGAGGAAAATCACGTCGACCTGAAAACCGCGCATGGCCTTCAGACTCAGATAGCCCAACCCACTGGAAGCGGCGACCAGTTCAGCCACCACCAGGTAAGTCCAGGCCCAGCCCATGGTCACGCGCAAGGTATCAAGCACGCCGGGCACCGATGCCGGCGCGATGACATGCAGCACCGCGTCGCGGCGATTGGAACCGAGGGTGTACGAAGCGTTGATCAGGTCCTTGGAAATGCCTTTGGACACGTCCGCGATCATCACCAGTTGCTGAAAGAACACACCGAAGATGATCACCGACACCCGCTGCTCCAGACCGATGCCGATCCACAGAATGAACAGCGGCACGAACGAAGTCACCGGCAGGTAACGAATGAAGTTGACCATCGGTTCGAGGAACGCCTGGACGATGCGGAAGCTGCCCATCAATAACCCCAGCGGCACCGCCACCAGCGACGACAGAATGAAGCCGACCATCACCACTTCGACACTGGCCCACACGTGGGTGCCGAGGGTGCCGTCACGGCTCAGGCGCACAGCCGCTTCCACCACTGCCCCCGGCGTCGGCAAGAACATGCCCGGGACGATACCGCCGTAGGACAACCCGGCCCACAGACCGATCAACAACACCCAGGCCAGCCCGCTGGCGCTCCACACCACCGGCACCGGCAAACCGGTCTTCGGCGTGAGGCAGCGGCTCAGCCACGAATTGCGCTTGAACATTGCAGACCTCCTAGAGCGGGCTGACAAAACGGTTGTCGACCAGATCGTCGTTGCTGACGTTGTAAGGTTTACCCTGCAATTCGCTGGCGGTTTCGTTGGCCAGTTTGATCAGCGCTGCGCTGTCGCCCGGCTTGCCCGGTGCGCCGAGCAATTTCTCGCTCATCGCCTGATCGTAGAAACGTACGCCTTGGGCAGCGGCGGCCAGTTCCTTGGGATCGGACAGATAACCACCGACACCTTTGGCCATGATCCTGTAAGCGTCTTCGGGATGATCTTTGGTGTATTGCACCGCCTTGTACAAACCCGCCACCAGCGCCTTGACGTCTTGCGGCTGTTTCTCGATGACGCTGCAGTTCAACGCCACCACATCGACGATCACGCCGGGGGTACTGCTGCTGTCGATCAGCACTTTGCCCTGCTGTTTGTCGCGGACCATCGACAGGTGTGGTTCCCAGGTTACGGCGGCGGGCACGCGCCCGGCGATGAACGCGGTGGCGGCATCGTCCGCGGTCATGTTCTGCACGGTGATGTCGCTCATTTTCATACCGTTCTTTTTCAGCAGGTACGAGAGCCAGAACTGCGAGGTCGAGCCTTCGTTGACGGCCACGGCCTGGCCCTTGAGTTCCTGCAGGGATTTGACGTCCTTGCCGACCAGCACGCCATCGCCACCGTGGCTGTCATCCAGCGCCGCAACGGCCTTGAAGCAGAACTGCGGGCGGTACTTGAGCACCTCGTCAATGGTCGAGGCGGAGCCGGACAACTGCCCGGATGCCTGGGCGGCCATGTACATCGAGGCTTCTTCGACCACTGGCAATTCGACGGTCAGACCGTTCTCCTTGAAGTAGCCCAGATCCCGCGCCAGGTAGAGCGTGCCGTAGCCGACCCACGTGGTGTGGCCAATGGACAAGGTGCCGGCGTGGGCGCTGGTCGCGACCGTGGCGGCCAGGGCGGTGATCGCCAGAGGATGAGTGAGACGGATACACAAGGACTTGATCATGGAGCACTCCCGACGCTGTTGATTTAGTTTTGTCATGGGCAGTACGGCCAGCGCCAAAGATGCCAATGCACGCTGCGGTCTCTGCTGGACTCTGGCGTGAAGGCTTGGGCTGGCGAGAGGGATGGTGGCCCATGTGCGCGGTGAGGAAAATCAGGAAATTGTTGGCAGCAAATGATGAAAAAACTGGGTAGTGCGCACCGCTGAGGGGCGATGTTGGCGGGGATGCACGGGGTGGGTGCAAAGCGGAAATTTTCGCTGAATGTACCTAAGTCATCGCGAGCAGGCTCACTCCTACAGGGGCGCACGGTCAATTGTAGGAGTGAGCCTGCTCGCGACAGGGGCCACGCGGTTTCAGCGCAACTGAAACCAGGTGGTCTTGAGCTGGGTGTATTTGTCGAACGAGTGCAGCGACAGGTCGCGACCAAAGCCCGATTGCTTGCCGCCGCCAAACGGCACGGTCACGTCCAGTGCATCGACGGTATTGACTGACACCGTGCCCGCTCGCAGTCGTCGGGCCACGCGGTGCGCGCGATGCAGATCATCCGTCCACAGCGACGCCGCCAGCCCGTAGACACTGTCATTGGCCAGACGCACCGCTTCGTCTTCATCGTCGAACGGCACCACCGCCAGCACCGGGCCGAACACCTCTTCACGAAACAGCGGCATGTCGGCGCTGACGCCGGTAAAAATCGTCGGTTCGATGAAGTTGTCCGAGCCGTTGAAACGCCGTTGCTGACCGCCACAGACCAAGGTCGCCCCCGACTGGGTGGCACCGTGAATGGCGCGCTGGATGCTCGTCGTCTGCCGGTGATCGACGATGGCTCCGGCACGGCTTTGCGGGTCAAGTGGATCCCCCGGCAGCCAGCGCTCGGCCTGGGCTTTCAGGCGCTCGACAAACTCATCGTGAATAGCGCGTTCAACCAACAGACGCGAGTTGGCCGAACACACTTCACCCTGATTGAAAAAGATCCCGAACGCGGCTTTCTCCGCTGCCAGATCCAGATCGCGGCAATCGGCGAACACCAGGTTGGCACTCTTGCCGCCGCACTCCAGCCAGACCTGTTTGAGGTTGGACTGCGCCGAATACTGCATGAAATATTTGCCGACCTGAGTCGAGCCGGTGAACACCAGACAATCGACATCCGGGTGCAGGCCCAACGCCTTGCCGGTCTGTTCACCCAGCCCCGGCAACACGTTGAGCACACCTGCCGGCAGTCCGGCCTCCAGTGCCAGTTCGGCCAGACGCAACGCCGAAAACGGTGATTGCTCCGCCGGTTTGAGAATCACCGAATTGCCCGCCGCCAGCGCCGGCGCGAGTTTCCACGCGGCCATGTCCAGCGGAAAATTCCACGGCACCACCGCGGCGACCACCCCCAGTGCTTCACGGGTAATGGTCGCCAGCACGCTGGACGCGGCGGGGGCAATCTGATCGTAGAGTTTGTCGATGCTTTCGGCGTACCAGCGAAACACCCCGGCGGCGCCCGGCACGTCGATGGTGTAGGCATCCATCACCGGTTTGCCCATGTTCAGCGAATCGAGCAGGGCCAGTTCTTCGCGGTGGTTCATCAGCAGATCGGCCAGTTTCAGAAGCACCTGTTTGCGCTCCGCCGGTGGGCGTTGTGACCAGGTACCGGCCTCGAACACCTGTCGTGCATTGCGCACCGCCGCATCGACGTCCGCCTCGCCACAGGCCGCGACATTGGCCAGCAACTGCCCGGTAGCGGGATTCATCGCGGCGAAGGTCTGCCCCGATTGTGCGGCGCAGGGTTGGCCGTCGATCACGGCTTGATCGGGAAACTTCAATGCAACGGCGCGGCGCTGCCACTCTGCAAGCTCGAACACGTTCGGATGCTCCCTGGGCTTTAATTGTGCATTGATGGTCGCTCAGGGCGGTGCGGGCTAAAACCAGTAAAAATATCTTCGCAGGCAATAAAAACACTGGGCAATGACTTGCCCCAAACGCGGGCCAGATGGCTATGGTTGAAAGATAAACACATCGTCGCGCAGCGGACGTGGCGGCGCACAAATTGCTTGGAAGTCGAGTCCGCTCGTCCAGAGGTTTGCCGTGGCCGCCTACAATTTGCGTCAGCTCAAATACTTCATCACCACCGTCGAATGCGGCAGCGTTGCCGAGGCGTCGCGCAAGCTGTACATCGCCCAACCGGCCATTTCCACCGCGATCAAGGCACTGGAAGACAGCTTCGCCGTGCAACTGCTGATCCGCCATCACGCCCAGGGCGTGTCCCTGACGCCCAGCGGCGCACGCTTTCTGCGCAAGGCGCAGGAACTGCTGCGCATGGCCAAAGAGTTCGAACAGAACGCCCTGGCCGACAACGACATCGTCGCCGGACAGATCGACATCGGCTGCTTCGAAACCGTCGCCCCGTTGTACCTGCCGCAATTGATCGCCGGGTTTTGCGCGCTGTATCCGGGGGTGAAAATCCGCATCCGCGACGGTGAACAACAGGAACTGGTGCAAGGCCTGACATCGGGTGCGTTCGATCTGGTCATCTTGTACGAACACGAACTCGACGCGACCATTCAGACCGAACCCTTGATGCCGGCGCAGCGCCCTTATGCACTGCTGCCGGCCGATCACCGCTTCGCCGAATACAAGCAAGTGTCGCTGCGGGATTTGTGTCTGGAGCCGATGATCCTGCTCGATGTGCAGCCGAGCCGGACCTACTTCGTCAGCCTGTTCGAAGAACTCGGCCTGACCCCGCGCATCGAGTTCAGCTCACCGTCGATCGAAATGGTCCGCGGCATGGTCGGCCAGGGGTTCGGCTTCTCGGTGCTGGTGACGAAGCCGCACTCGGAGTGCACCTATGACGGCAAGAAAGTGGTGTGCGTTGACATTGTCGAAAATGTCACCGGTTCAGGCCTGGTAGCGGCGTGGCTCAAACGTGGGCAACTGACCAAACCGGCGCAGTTGTTCGCCGATTATTGCCGCGAACAACTGACACGCAAGGCTGGCGCCTGACCCGCACGGGCCATGGCGAACATTCAACTGCGGCGCTTGACCACACGCCGATGGCAATCGGCCGGGCCCAATACCTTGCCCGCCCTCGATCGCACCTCAATGATCTCGATCTGCTCGGCGTGCTCGTTGTCCAGCAGTATCGAATAGCTCTCACCCTTGCTGAACAGGAAGCGCTCGCCCCACTGACGCATGCTGATCACGATCGGAAACACCGAACGCCCCATCTCGGTCAGCACATACTCCTTGTAGGCGGTGCCGTCGGATGCAGGCTGGACCTCGAAGACACCGAGCTCGACCAACCGTTTGAGTTTCACCGTGAGGACGTTTTTCGCCAGGCCCAGGCGCTTTTGAAATTCGCTGAAACGACGGACGTCATC
Organism: Pseudomonas sp. GNP014; assembly: GCF_054344005.1. Lineage (NCBI taxonomy): Bacteria > Pseudomonadati > Pseudomonadota > Gammaproteobacteria > Pseudomonadales > Pseudomonadaceae > Pseudomonas > Pseudomonas sp. GNP014. The sequence goes on from NZ_JBTGUS010000001.1 coordinate 341,748, forward strand.
GAAGGCGTCACGGATGATCATCAAAACCCAACGATCACCGATAGCTTCAAGTGTCCGGGCCACAGGGCATTCGCTTTGTGCCAGTAGCTGCTGCCTAGCCATGAGTCTCCAGTGTTGATTAATAAAGTGCGTCAGAACTGTTCTAACGTCAGAAGAAAATATTTTGAAAAACTAGTTGTAGATTAAAACCAGTTTTGATAAAAATCAACGCATCGGTTTTGTTTAAAAACCAGTTATTCCCAAGGATGGAATGATGATGCTGAACCCTCGAAAGCCTTCGATTATGGACGTCGAAGCCGAAAAATCAGCCGGTGGCGGCACTGTTCAGTCCCCTCAGGAGCATGCAACCACACCTGGCCTAAGTCGTTACCAGACATTTCTTTTTGCAATTACCTGCGCCATGGCCGTGGCAAACGTCTACTTCGCGCAACCACTGCTGGAGTCGATGGCAGCCAGTCTGTCGGTATCGCCCGGCACCATCGGTGTGGTGGTCACGGCCACTCAGGCCGGTTACGCAGTCGGTCTGTTGTTCATCGTCCCCTTGGGCGATCTGCTCAATCGCAAGGGACTGATCCTCACGCAGATGCTGCTGTCGGCCGCGGCATTGTGTGCCGTCGGACTGGCACAGGAATGGGGCATGCTGCTCGGCGCGATGGTGCTGGTCGGATTGATGGCGGTGGTCGTGCAAGTGGTGGTTGCCTACGCGGCGACACTGGCCAGTCCCGAACAACGCGGCGAAGCCATTGGCACGGTGACCAGTGGTGTCGTGCTGGGCATTTTGCTGGCGCGCTTCGTCTCTGGCGCGGTGGCCGATCTGGCGGGCTGGCGCGGGGTTTACTTTGTCTCGGCAGCCTTGATGATCAGCATGGCGCTGGTGCTCTATCGCACCATGCCGGCGTCGACCAAGCCACCGGCCAAAGGCAGTTATCTGCAGTTGCTGCGCTCGGTCTTGCAGTTGTATCTGACCGAACCGACGCTGCGCGTCAGGGGGACCTTCGCCCTGCTGATATTCGCTGCATTCAGCGTATTGTGGACCGCCATGGTTCTGCCGCTAAGTGCACCGCCACTGTCACTTTCCCACACTCAGATTGGCTTGTTCGGTCTGGCAGGGGTTGCAGGCGCACTGGCCGCTGCACGGGCCGGCCGACTGGCCGACCAGGGTTTGGGCAATCGCACCACAGGCATTGCGCTGGTGCTGTTGACCGTGTCCTGGTTACCCACCGCGTTTGTTGAAAGCTCATTGCTGGCCATGGTCATCGGCGTGGTCTTGCTGGACTTTGCAGTGCAGGCCGTGCACGTGACCAACCAGAGTCTGATTTTCGCCGCCCGGCCGGATGCGCAAAGCCGCCTGGTCGGCGCCTACATGACCTTCTACTCCGTGGGCAGCGGTCTCGGTGCCATTGCCGCAACTTACACTTACGCCCACTTTGGCTGGGTCGCTGTTTGCCTGTTGGGCGCAGCGTTCAGTGGTACAGCGTTGTTGTACTGGTTATATCTGCAAATGACTTCTCGCTGACTTCCTGAGTATTTGGAACTGCTTTCCATGGCCTGCCGGGCTTTGGCGTGAAACTGTGTGCCTGCCACACGAACTTAAACAATTAAATGAGGCATGTATGGAAGGGTTTCACACACTAACCGTTACTTCTACTACAGCGAATAAAATTGAGTTCGAGTTACCAACCAACGCCCCGTTCACGGATATCGAATATGAACGTGACGGCAAGAACATCATCCCGCTGGGCTGTCGTATCGGGGCGTGCGGTGCTTGTTTGATCAGGATTACATCAGGTTTCGAGGCGGTAAGTCCTCGCGATGACGATGAAGAGGCTTTTATCGAGGTGTTGGGTTACAGCGGTGAAGAATACCGGCTGGCCTGTCAGTGCCTGTTAAAAGGAAAAGTAGCCATTGAAATAATTGGCTAAGCGTTGGCGTTTAACTGCGGTTTCAATCAAAGCGTTTCAAATAAACTAAAAAGGACTTATTCATGCTTAACCGTGTAAAAAATGTTGGCTATGGTGATACCACCCCATTCCTCAGCGCTGCCGGCTCGGCTGGCCTGCGTGCAGAGATCGACAAGATCATCGACGGCCAAGTAGAGCAATGGTTCGCCACCGTTCCTGAGGCCGCGCATCTGGAAGGCAAGGACGTTAACAGCGAGTACTACAAGCGCCACCTGATTGAAACCGCATGGCGCATCCGCCTGCTGCGGGTGGCTGAATCCAAGGCGCTGGCGGAAGTGGCCAAGATCAGCCCTGCAGCAGCACAGATCTGGGCTCACTACGAGCAAGAGGAAATGCTGCATGACGAACTGTTCATCGCCGACCTGACCCGCATCGGCGTCAGCCGTGAGGAGTTCCTCGCCACCGAACCGTACCTGGAGACCAAACTGCTGGTCGGTTTCTTTTCCTACCTGCTGGATCATGAAGGGCCGCTTGGCGTCGTCGCTTATTCCTACCTGGTTGAGTACGTCAACGTGAAACTCGAGCCCCGTAAACTTGAAGCGCTCAAATCCTCGGTGGGCGAAACCAACATCGCCGGTCAGGTATCCCACTCGCATACCGACATCAATGATGACCACCCGGGTGAAGTCTGGGCGGCCCTGCGCTTCCTGATCAAGGACGAGCAGGACATCGCAGCACTGAAAAAATACCTCGAGGAGCACCAGACGATTCTCGCGATGTTCTTCAACAAGCTGTACCTCAACACCCTGGCCAAGCCGCAAGACAAGGCTGCTTAAGCCATGGAGCAGGCAATGAATTCAAATCGACCCGGTGTTCTGATCCTGAGCCACTGCGGCTTTTCTTTCCTGGAAGACCTGAAGCAGGAGCTTCATCGACGAAAGCTCCGGTGTTTCGTGCTGTCTTCATTGCCGCTTCCAGAACATATACCGGAACGCCTGGAGCAGATTCATGCCTGGGCGGACCGGCTCTACACCACCGACTCCCACCAGTTGAAGCTGGAGGATGTGCAAACCGCCCTTGAGACTCTGCGCAAGTCTGGTGAACAGGTCAGTTGCTGCATCAGCGTGTGGGAAGGCTATCGCCACCTGATGGCTGCTGCCAACGCCTCGCTTGGCACTTACGACATGGACGCTGGACAGGCATTGGCCCTGCGCAACAAGCTCAATGTCCGTAACCGACTGGCCGAAAAAGGCCTGTCGCACGCTAACGCCTATGCCCTGACCGAGTCCGTGCTGGAACGGCTCAAGGCGCAGGATCAGCGTTATTTCATCAAACCGGTTCATGGGATCGCCTCCTACGCAGCCTTTCCCATGCGCAAAGACACTACGTGGAATGCCCTTGAGGACCTGCGTCTGGCCTCGGCCGAAGACACGGTATATGCCTCGGCGTTCAACGACGGGCTGACGTTCATGGCCGAGGATTACATCGCCGGTCATGAATTCAGTTTCGAGACATTGCTGGTCGATGGTCAGGCGCATGTCGTGGCCATCCATGAGAAATACGAAGTGACCGAGACCGCCGCGACGGTGCTTGAAGACAGTTGCACCACGCCACCGGCCAGCCTTGATCAGGCGCAGATCGCCGCAGGACTGCAATGGCTGAAGGATGTATTGGCTTGCATGGCGCTGAAGTGGGGTTGCTACCACGTGGAGGCACGCTTTTCGGGGCAGCACTGGGATCTGATCGAAATCAACCCGCGCGTCGGCGGCAGCCTGATCTCGCACAGCGTCGAAGCGGTAACCCACGGACACAGCATGCTTTCACTGTGGCTCGACCTGCTGCTCGCCAGCCAGGACGACACTGCGCTGCGCGAGGATCTCGTGCGGCATCTGGCGCAGTTCGAGTGGCAGGCGGACGGTACCAGTGCACAGTCCGTAGCAACGTTCTTTCGGGTGTACTTCGCCGAGCCGGGAACCCTGAGTTCAGTGACGCTTAACCCATTGCCGCTGGCCCCGGTGGTGCAGCACGTGCTGCTCAAGGCCGGCGATGTGATTCCAGCACACGCCCGTGAAGTGTTCCTCGGGCAATTGTTGTGGACGTTCGAGCGCGCCAACCGCGCAACCGAGCTTGAACGTCTGGCCACTATCAGCGCGACCGCGCTGGATATCCGCTATCAGCCCGACAGCCATTAATAACAACCCGGGCGATCGCCTGAACAAGACTGCTGCCGATGACTACCCCCACGGATGAGGAAGAAACAAACATGCCGTTGCGAGCGCCTGTATTACTGATAGTGGACTACAACCTGAGCCGGATCGGCGATGTGCTGCACCTGCGAGACTACGCCCGCCAACAGTGGGGCGCGCAGACCTGGCTGATCAGAGCCAACCCTCAGGACCATGACCGGACCATCAGCGATCGTGTGTTCGATGCCGATCCGCTGCACCCCGACTTCGTCGATCAGGCACTGAATCTGCTGGGCGACGATGCGGGCCGCATCAGCGCCGGGCTGGTCTTTTCCGACAACGCGGTCGCCAGTGGCGCGGCGCTGCTGGAGCGCCTCGGCTTGCCGGTAGACGATGCCGCACTGGCCCTGGCGGCCTTTGACAAACTGGCGTACCGCACCGCCGAAGATCGCGTCCGTACGCAGTTGAACCAGTTGGGGGTGACACTGCCGGATTTCGTGCGGATCGACGGTTTGCACGACGTACGCAATTTTGCAGCGCGTCAGCAAGGCAGCTTCGTGATCAAGCCTGCGTGTGAGGGCAACAATCGCGGTGTGGTGGTGGTTTCAGCGGGTGGCGACTGTGAGCAGGCGTTCACGGAAGTCGCACCTTATCTGGACGGCGGTGTGCTGGCCGAAGCTTTCATCACATTCACCCGCGAGTTCTCTTATGACGGCTTGGGCAAACTGTGGTTTGTCACTGAAAAAGTCAGTGCCAGCGGGCGCTATCCGGTTGAGGTCGCGCAAATTCTGCCGGCGCGCCTCAGTGAACAGGAGCGACTGGCCATTCGCAATGCCGGCGAGCAGGTCAACCGACTGGTCGGCCAACGCATCGGGCCGTTTCACAACGAGATCAAACTCAGCGACAGCGGCGACCAGACAGCGGTGATCGAGCCAAACCGGCGTCCTGGCGGCATGAAGATCTGGACCCTGGCGCACGCCGTCCATGGGCTTGACCTGTACGCGGCATGGGTTGACTCGGTATTCGCCGGGCCTGTGCCGGAAGAACTGCCTGCCGCCACCTGCAGCGCCGCGACGGTGATGTTCGGTGTGCCGCACGATGTGACGATCGACGTGACCACGCTAGGCGATGTACAGGCGCTGGTCCGCGACACACTGACACGGGCGGCAGAGGAACTGGCGCTGTCCAGGGACGACATCGCCCTGCTCGAAAGCACCTGGATCGCCGGCGAGCCACGGTTGATCCATGCCATCCCCCGAGACAACAGCGACTTCGTCGCCCAGGCCTGTGTTGCGCTGCACGCCCCATCGGTTGATATCCGCGATCTGGTACGCGTGCTGCGCGAGCAATGGTTGTTGGTCCTGGAGCGCTGCCTGGCGCCCGAGTTGCTGTTGAAAGTTGCGTCCTGATCCCTGCCCTTTTCGCTGCGAGACCGTTTGCATGAAAATTCTCATTCTTCACCGGGTGCCCTACCCGCGCATCGAGTACCACCGTGGCATCAATCATGACCTGCACGATGTCACTTATCTGGGCAAACAAGCGGCGATCGATACGCTGCCGAGCGACCTGCGCTGCCAGCGCGTGATTCGCCCGGGAGAGGCCAGCGCCTGCGAAGAGGCCCTGCAATGGCTGGCGCAGTTTCCACAGTCATTTGACCGGATCATCTCGATGTCCGAGTACGAATTGCTCGACGCGGCACGCTTGCGCGAGGCGCTGAACGTCGAAGGCGCGTCGCTGGCGGCGGTGAATCTGGCGCGCAACAAGCTGGACATGAAGGCCGCCGTTGCAGCGGGAAATCTGCGGGTGCCGCAGTTCATGCCGCTTGATCGCTACCTGGCGCTCAACGGCCAGGTGCCGTGGCAGGGAGCCACCGTGCTCAAGCCGCACAGCGGCGCGTCGAGCATGGACGTCAGCATTCATCAGCAGCCTGCACGCGCATTTGAAGAGATCAGTCGCAAGATCAGCGATCTGTCCCTGAACATTGATGAATTTCAGGTTGAAGAATTTATCAGCGGGCCCATCCGCCACTTCGACGGTCTGGTTCAGGACGGGCGAATTCTCACCATGCTCTCGAGCCAATATGTCGGCACCTGCCTGGATTACATGGAGCGCGGCCATCCATTGGGCTCGTGGCACCTGGAAACCACCACGCCGATGCAAATGTGGGTCAGTGCCGTTCTGGATGCGGTGCAGATCCGCAACGGCGCCTTCCATCTCGAGGCCATCATGGAGGGGGACGACCCGGTATTCCTCGAAGTCGGCAACCGCGTCGGCGGCGCCGATGTAGTCGCGACTTACGAGCTGGCGACCGGTATCCACCTGCCATCGCTGGAGCTGCGCATTCATGTCGAAGGACTGGTGGACAAACTCCCGCTCAGCGCACAGCAGCCGGATCTGGGTTATGGCTGGTTTGTGTTCCCAGGGCACACCCACCACCAGCGCATTTATCAAGGTCTGGAAGGCGCGGAGGACTTTCGCGCCAGCCCATTGGTTGTGCAATGGAACGAGCTGCAGACCGGTGCGCTGTTACCGGGCCATGTGACCTATTCGGCGTTCGAAGCCCCTCTGGCAGGTATCGTCAAGACCGCAGACCCGCTACAGACCAAGGCCTGGATGCAAACTCTGTTTTCCCGGGTGTACCTCGCAGAAAACCTGACATCGGTCGCATGATCCGGCCCATCCTCATGAAGGCGACTCAACAATGAAACCACTGCACGTAGTATTGGCTGTACTGATAACGGCAATCTGGGGTGTCAACTTCTCGGTGATCAAACTGGGACTGGCCACCGTCGATCCGTTCATTCTCGCGGGCATCCGCTTCAGTCTCTGTGCGTTACCGGCGATCTTTTTCATTCGCAAACCAAACGTGCCATGGCGCTACATCATCGGTTACGGGCTGGTGTTCGGCATCGGCCTGTGGGGCATCGTCAACCTGGGCATCAAGGCCGGGCTCTCGGCGGGCATCGCGTCGCTGGTGCTGCAATTCAGCGCGTTCTTCACGATCCTGCTCGGCGGCTGGGTGTTCAAGGAAGCGCTCACCCGCTTTCAGGTACTGGGCATGTTGATCGCACTGGGCGGATTGCTGTGCATCATCATGATCAGCGATGGCACGGTCAGTCTGCCCGGGGTATTGCTGGTGCTGGTGGGCGCGGCCTCCTGGAGCGTCGCCAATATCATCAACAAGAAGGCCAGCACCAAGGAGGTCTTCGGGTTTCTGGTCTGGTCCAGTGCCTTTGCACCGATCCCGCTGTTCGCACTCGACTACGCGGTGAACGGCAGCGCCGGCTACACCACGTTCGTCAATCAGGTCGATGCAACCGCCGTGTTGTCGATCCTGTTTCAGGTCTACCCGAACACGCTGTTCGCTTACTGGATCTGGAACTCGCTGCTCAAAACCTACCCGGTTTCGACGGTCGCGCCCCTGTCGTTGCTGGTGCCGATTTTCGGCATGCTCGGTTCGGTACTGATCTTTCACGAGAGCGTACCGGCGAGTAAGGTCATGGCAGTGGTGCTGATCGTGCTCGGTCTGGCCGTCGGCCTCTATGGACAGCGAATTTTCAATACTGTGTTTGCGCGTTCTGCGCGCACTTCAATATGAATCGACAGGGAATGGGTATGAGTCTGGGAAGACGTGAGTTCGTGGGGGCCGCCATGGGGGCGACCCTGGTGGGAGGCAGCATGATGGCAGGCGTGGCAGGAGGGGCACAGGCCAGTAACCAGCCTGCTCCGGATAATGTAGTAACAGCACTGAACCCCAATGACTGGGCATCCGTGCGGGCGCAGTTCAATCTGGCGCCGGAATTCGTGCACATTTCCAACTTCTTTCTTGCCTCAAACCCCAGGCCTGTGCGCGAGGCAATGGCGCGCCACCGGCAGGCGTTCGACGAAAACCCTTACACCTATCTCGAAGACAACATGTTCGCCTCACCGCAGGACATGGTCTGGCGCAAGGTCTGCGCTGCGGCTGCCGACTATACCGGCGGACGTGCCGAGGACATCGCCCTGACCACCAGCACCACGCAGGGCCTGTCGATGGTCTACAACGGCCTGAAGCTTGCACCCCACCAGGAAATCCTGACCACCAACCACGAGTGGTACACCCACGACGAGGCGATGCGTCTGGCGGTAGTCAAGTGGGGCGGCAGCATTCGCCGAATCGACCTCTACCAGGGGCCGGACGATGTCAGCGTCGACGCGATCGTCGCGCGCATTGAAAAGGCCATCAAGCCGCACACGCGCATTCTGGCGATGACCTGGGTGCATTCCGGCACCGGCGTGCGGTTGCCGGCTCGGGAAATTGGCGAACTGGTGGCGCGGGTCAATCGCGATCGGGCCGAGGCGGACAGAATCATCTACGTGATCGACGGTGTACATGGCTTCGGCTGCTCCGAGGCGCAAGTGGCGAGCCTGGGTTGCGACTTTTTCAGCGCCGGCACGCATAAATGGATACTCGGGCCGCACGGTACCGGCCTGGTCTGGGCGCGTGAAGGTCAATGGGCACACATCACGCCGACCATTCCCACGATCATGTCCGCAGAACCCGCCAACGCTTGGCGCGAGCAACGCGATCCACAGGGGCAGACGCAGGCAGCCTGGGTCAGTCCCGGCGGTTTCCTTGCGTTTGAAAACCAGTGGGCGATGATCGAGGCGTTCAAGTTCATCCAGCAGATCGGGCGCAAGCGCATTGCCGATCGCATCGCGCAACTCAATGGCCAGTTGAAGGAAGGCCTGGCGAAGCTGCCCAACGTGTATTTGCACACACCACGTTCTGCACAGTTCTCCGCAGGTTTTGTCTGCTGCGATGTCAAGGATCGCAGCCCCAAGGAGATCGTCGCCAGGCTCAAGGAACAGAAGATCATTGCCAGTGCCACGCCTTATCGGCATTCGACGGTGCGCTTCTCGGCCGGGATCATCAACTCGCCCGAAGACATCGAAAAAACCCTCAAAGTGATGCGCACTCTGGTCTGACACCCGCTCGAACCGACATCGGTTGCCCGCACTGGCTCAACGCCGGTGCGGGCGCCGACGTTCGCCATTCAATTGAAGAATCGCCGCGTGCCCAAGGGCAAGGATCGATTACATGAACGAAAAATCCGCCGTCACCCGCAACGCTGCAAAAGAACTGGTCATGTTCCTGTTCTGCTCGACGGTTTATCGGTTGTTTTCCGGTGCACTGATGGTCTCGCTGACCTGGACCATCCTCAACCAGGACGAAGGCGGATACCTGCCTTTGGCGCTGGCGATTTTCTGCTCGTTCATTCCGGCGTTCATCACGCCAGCGATGATCAAGCGGCTGTCGCTGCGTATGAACGGACGGCAGATGAGCAGCTGGTTTGTGCTGGGGCTGGCCGGTCTGGCCCTGATATCGGGCGTGTCGCGGGATTTCACCCTCGGCCTGCTGATCACCAATCTGTTTGCCTGGCTGATGATCATGTCGCTGGAGGCCAGCCTGGATATGTGGTTCGCCCAGATTCAAAGGGGCATGGATGAAACCAGAGTGCGGCGGATCAGCGGTGCGACCACGGCGACCAGTCAGGCCGCACTGATGACCGGACCTTTACTGGCGGCAGGTTTGATGCCGATTCTGAACGGCATGGGTTTCTCGCTGGTGCTCAGCGCCGGCTTCTTCATGGTCGCCGCGATTTGCTTTACCCGTCACAGTCAGCCCTCGGCGGTGCAAACCACTGTCGAAGTCACAGCTGCGACCAGACTGCCACTGACGCTGTTTGTGCCGATGGTACTGATCTGGCCAATCCTTGGGGCATTCAATTTCATGCTGCCGGTGTATGTGGCGAGCCACGGCTGGGCCCTGTTTGAACTGGGCGTGCTCGATGCCGTGTTCGGTCTGGGCATGGCGCTGATCGGCGTGCTGGTGATCATCGCCAATACCGGACGTAATCTGACGGCCTATCTATCAGGCCTGATTGCACTGGCGCTGATCGCCACATTGATGTGGTTGCTGATGCCGGACAATCTGCTTCTCAAGGCACTGAGCCTGCTGATCCTGGGCATGGCGTTCGGTGGGGCGCGGGTGCATATCCGCGTCGCCATTGCCTGCCGCTACAGCGAGGCCGCGGTGGGGTTGTATGTCAGCCGGGCGAATGCCCTGGCGACGCCGGTTCTGCTGCTGATCCTCAGCCTGCAACTGGCCATGATCGACAATGCCTGGCTGCTCCCGTTCCTGCTGGTGACACTGAGCGTCGCGCTGCTGTTGCAGACCTCGGCTACACGTTTCGCCCGAGGACCTTCGAGCACCGCGGCCGTGGGCGCCTGAGGCGGCGAACCGTGTTGGCGCAGCCCCGGCTCAAGTGCCCCGGGGTTTCGCCCGCGCGGTGGCCTCGGCCACCAACGGATCATCCGGCCAATAGTGCTTCGGATACCGCCCCTTCAAATCCTTCTTCACCTCGGCGTACGTGCTGCGCCAGAAATTCGCCAGATCCTGTGTCACCTGTACCGGCCGCCGCGCCGGCGACAACAGGTGCAACTTGACCACTTGCCGCCCGCCGGCAATTCGCGGCGTCTCGGCGAGGCCGAACAGCTCCTGCAAACGCACGGCAAGAATCGGCGGTGACTCGCTGTAATCCAGGCGTACCGACGATCCCGACGGCACGCTGAGGTGATGTGGCGCCAGCTCATCAAGCTTCTGCGGCAACGGCCACGGCAGCAGATTGCGCACGATGCTCGACAGGTCCAGATTGGCGAAATGACTGAGCCGCGAGACCTTGCCCAAGTAAGGCATTAACCAATGCTCAAGCGTGTTCAGCAACGTCGCATCGCTGACATCCGGCCATTGGCTTTCGGCCTGAGCGTCGAGGTCCAATTGCCGCAGCAAAGCGACCCGCGCCTGCCACTGACGCAGCTCCGGCGTCCACGGCAGCAACTCCAGACCTTTGCGCCGCACCAGATTGACCAGCGCCTGACTGCGCGCCGCTTCGTCGAGACCGGTCAACGGTTCACGGCTGAGGACCAGTTCGCCGACCTTGCGCTGGCGCTCGGCGCGCAACACACCTTCGCGCTCGTCCCAGTCCAGTTGATCGACGCAGCTCACCTGTTCGGCCAACACTGAGTCGAACAGCGCCGGATCGAAATCAGCCGCCAGATAAATCCGTTCCTCGCGCTGGCCCTGTCGGCTGCCGAGGTCGGCAATCACAATCCACGACTCCTTCATCAGGCTGTCGGCTTCGGCGAACAGCGCAGCGCGCCCATTGGCCAGACGATATTCCGCGCCACCGGCGCGACGCTGTTGGGCGACGCGGTCCGGGTAGGCCAGCGCCAGCAGCGCACCGAGCCAGCGCGGATGATCAGGATCGCTGACCGGCGCGCTGACCTTGCCGCGCAAGTAATCACGATATTGTCGCGCCAGTTGCCGCGCCCGTTGCACGCCCCCCTGAGCACCGCGCGCCGCGCGCTCCTCACCGCAGAGCAGGAGCAATCGGCTGTGCAGATCCGCGCCGGCACCCCGCAGAATATCGCGCTCGCCGAGCAGTGCCGCGACGTCGCACGCCATGTTCGCCAGCCCCAGCGCCTGACCGCGCAGCAACAGATGGGCGATGCGCGGATGTGCCGGCAGCTCGGCCATGGCCTGACCGTGGGCAGTCAGCGCTTTATCTTCAAGTGCACCCAAGCGCTGCAACAGATCCTGCGCCTGGGCATACGCTGCCGCCGGCGGAACATCCAGCCAGACCAGTTCGCCCGGGGTCACGCCCCAGCGACCAAGCTGCAGGGCAAGGCTGGCCAGATCCGCCGAGAGGATTTCCGCACTGCCGTAAGCGGCGAGTTGCTCGTGCTGATCCTGCGACCACAAGCGATAACACACCCCCGGCTCCAGACGCCCCGCCCGTCCTGCGCGCTGTGTGGCACTGGCCTTGGAAATGCGCTGCGTGTCGAGTCGGGTCATGCCGCTACCGGGATCGAAACGCGGCACCCGCGCCAGCCCGGCATCAATCACCACGCGCACGCCATTGATGGTCAGACTGGTCTCGGCGATGTTGGTCGCCAGCACCACTTTGCGCTTGCCCGCCGGGGCCGGGTCGATGGCGGCGCGCTGGGCATTCAGGTCCAGTTCACCGTGCAACGGGCACAGCAAAACATCGCTGCGCTCGCCAATGGCATCACTCAACTGCTGATGCACGCGACGGATTTCCGCCTGCCCCGGAAGGAATACCAGCAGGCTGCCGGTCTCATCGTGCAGGGCTTCGAGGACGGTCTGGGTCACGCGCTGGTCGATGTATTCGCCGGGCTGGAACGGCCGCCCCCAGCGCATGGTCACCGGGAACATGCGCCCTTCACTGCGCAGGATCGGCGCGTCATCGAGCAACCCGGACAGGCGCTCGCCCTCCAGCGTGGCGGACATCAGCAAAATCTTCAGCGGCTGTTCAGCTCGGAACAGTTCGCGGCCGTTCAAACTCAGGGCCAATGCCAGATCGGCATCGAGGCTGCGTTCGTGGAACTCGTCGAAGATCAGCAGGCCCACGCCTTCCAGTGCCGGATCGTCCTGCAGGCGCCGGGTGAGAATGCCTTCGGTGACCACTTCGATACGGGTGTCGGGGCCGACCTTGCTGTCGAGGCGGATGCGATAACCGACGGTTTCACCGACCTTCTCGCCCAGTTCGCTGGCCAATCTTTCAGCCGCCGCACGCGCGGCGAGACGGCGCGGTTCGAGCATGAGAATGGTCTGCCCGGCCAGCCACGCCTCATTGAGCAAGGCCAAGGGCACGCGGGTGGTTTTACCGGCGCCGGGCGGTGCTTCGAGCACAGCTTCGTGGCGTGTCGCCAAGGCTTCACGCAGGGCGGGTAAAACTTCATCAATCGGCAAAGAAATCATGCTGGCTCCCAAACAGAGCCGCGAGTATAACGGCGAACTGCGAGGTGTTCGTCAGGGTCTTAACTTCACAAGACGAAGCTTCGTTAACAGATGACTCAGGAGATTTTCCATGCGCTTACCTTCTCGCCTGATCGGCGGTGTACTGGTCGCCACCCTGCTCACCCAAATCACCGCTTGCGGATCGATTTTCTACCCGGACCGTCGCGGCCAGATCGACGGCAAGATTGACCCGGCGATTGCCGTGCTCGACGCCTTGGGTCTGCTGATCTACGTCATTCCCGGCCTGATCGCGTTCGCGGTCGACTTCACCACCGGCGCGATCTATTTCGAACCGGGCCACACGGCCCAGGTCGATCCGGCCAAGTTGAAACAAGCCATTGGCCCGGACGGTCAGGTCAATAACCTCAAGTTGCAGGCTATTCTCGAAACTGAACTGGGCCGCCACTTGCCGCTGGACGATCCACGGCTGATCCAGCACAAGGGCAGCACGCAGCAACTGGCGATGTTGGGCCTGCAACCTGCCGCCTAATCCACAAGGAACCTCTGCACTCATGACCTCCAGCCCCGAACACGCCCGCCTGCTGCGGTTGGCAACCCGCGCCTCGGTGGCGGTGGCCTGCACGCTGATCATCGCCAAAGCCATCGCCTGGTGGCTCAGCGGATCGGTGAGCATGCTCGCCGGCCTCACCGACTCGGCGCTGGATGGCGTCACCTCGCTGCTCAATCTGCTGGCGGTGCATTACGCGCTGCGCCCGGCCGATGACGATCACCGTTACGGCCACGGCAAGGCCGAATCGCTGGCGGGCATGGCGCAGGCACTGTTCATCGGCGGCAGTGCGGTGTTGATCGCCTTTCAAGCCTACGAGCGGATCAAGCAACCGGAGCCACTGGGCGCACCGTGGCTGAGCATCGGCGTGATCGTGTTCTCGCTGTTGCTGACTGCCGCATTGCTGACGCTGCAACATCGGGTGATCAAGGAGACCGGCTCCAACGCCGTGCGCGCCGACTCGCTGCACTACCGCTCGGACCTGTTGCTCAACGGCAGCATTCTGCTCGCGCTGATCCTCGCCGGCATGGGCTTTCATCAACTGGATGCGTGGTTCGGTCTGGGGATTGCCGCGTACATTTTGTGGAGTGCGATCCAGATCGCCCGGGAAAGTTTTTCGGTGCTGATGGATGAAGAGCTGCCGACGGATGTCAGCCAACACATGCTCGAACTGGCCTGCGGCGTACCCGGCGTGTTGGGCGCGCATGACTTGCGCACGCGGATTTCGGGCAACCACTGGTTCGTGCAGTTGCACCTGGAGTTGCCGGGGGAGCTGACGTTGTCAGTGGCCCACGGCATCAGCGATCAGGCGGCCGATGCGATTCACGCCGCCTACCCGCGAGCCGAGGTGCTGGTGCACGCTGACCCGATAAAAGCAGCTTCAAGCCACGAGCCGCAAGCTTCAAGCTTGTAGCTGGAAACTTGCAGCTCGTAGCTGCTCTTACTGGACCTGATAACCGCGACTGCTCAGGCAATTGCCCTGAGCCTGGCGGTAAGCCTGCACCACTTCAGGCGCTGGTTGGTACGTCGCGGTACGCGGATCGAAACCGCTTTGCTGCACTGCGTACTGGTAGCACTGGTAGCCATCCTGCTGCACCTGCTCCGGTGACTGACCATTGGCCGGATAGGCCTCGACGTCATACCCCTGGGATTGCGGCTGCGGTGGTTGCTGCACCGGCGGCTCGACCACCACGTAATCCTGACTGGCTTCCTCATACGCATAGTAGGAACCGGCCGCGAGGAACAGCAGCGCACCGCCGATCCACACTTCACGGGCGTAGTCCGGCAGATAGTGGGTGCGGATCCCTCGCGGCGGCTGCACGACGATGTAGCGCGGGCCTTGCGGGCGATACCAGTAGCCGCCGGAATAGAAGTAATCCTGACCGCGATACGGCACGCGGAATTCGCGATCCGGGAAGCGGTCGATCACATGCCCCGGGCGGTATTGCGGACCTGGGCCCCAACCGTTGCCATGCCCGTCCGGACGGCCGGGCCAGCGATTATCGTTGCCCCGGTTGCCGGTTTGCCATTGCTGGTTGTGGTAACCATTTTGCGGACGCTCGTCGCGGTAGTAACCCTGACGTGGCTCCTGGGTCTGGCGCACAGTGTCGGGCCGTGGCTGGATCGGCAGCGTGTTCGACGGCGGCGGTGGCGCCTGATGCACCGGAGCCGGCTGATTGGGCGCACGGTTCTGGTTCTGCCACTGACCATTGTTGCGCTGCTGGCCGTTGTGTTCGAACTGGCGGCTGTTATCGCCCCGAATGATTTCGTTGTTCTGCGGCCGCGGCTGGTTTTGCGGCGGCGGATTGTTCTGGCCGTGGGGCTGACGCTCACCGCCACGCCCTTGATTGCCCTGATGCTCGCCACCGTGCCCGTTATTCTCGGGGCCACGATTCTGTGGCTCGTCGGCAAGCGCTTGCGCACTGACGCTCACACACAGCAAACCAACACCGGCCAGACGCCAGATGCGCGACTTCATGCTCTTCCTCACTGCGGGTATTAAGAGGGCTTGTAGCTAAGACCGGGAATACACACACCGGGTTCTGCGACAGGTTATCAGTCACGAAACTTATTTATTGAGGATGACCGTACAGCGAGGCATAAAAATCGCAGCCAAGAAAAAAGGGAGACCCGTCGGCCTCCCTTCTAGAGAACTTCGTCCTGGCTCGACGCTTTTGACGTCGGCTCACCTCACGCCGTCTTCTGGACAGTGTGCAGCTCGGGGACCGGCACAACCCCGGTGGGGGTGGCGGCCGCGGCGGGCCTGTTTGGGCGGGCCGCTGTGGACTGTGTTACCGAGCAGTGATTCTGGTGATAAGCATAGGCCCGAGGTCGCGACAGAGGATTGCGAAGATTGCTCAAATAAACACCACTTGCGCAATTTTTAACCCTGGATAGATAATCCGCCGCAATAGTTACAACCAAGGACAGATTGATGAGCAAACTCGACCGTTACGACCTGAGCATTTTGGCGGAATTGCAGCGCGACGCCCGCATCTCCAACCAGGAACTGGCCGAGCGCATCGGTCTGTCGCCCTCGCCCTGCTCGCGTCGGGTCAAACAGTTGGAAGACGATGGCTACATCTCCCGTCAGGTCGCCCTGCTCGATCGCAAAATGCTTGGCCTGAGCCTGACCGCCTATGTGTTGATCGGCATGGACCGGCATACACCGGAGCGTTTCGAGAATTTCGAGGCGGCGATTCGCACCTTGCCGCAGGTGCTGGAGTGCAGCCTGGTGACCGGCGTCGATGCGGATTACCAGTTGAAGGTGGTGGTGCCGGACATGGATCACTATCAAAAGCTGTTGCTGGGGCACCTGACCCGGATTGAAGGCGTGACCAGCGTGCGCTCAAGCTTCGTACTGAATCAGGTGCTCAACAGCACTGAACTGCCACTGACGCATCTGCGCAGCTAATCAAAAGCCCCTCACCCCAGCCCTCTCCCAGAGGGAGAGGGAGCCGACCAAGGTGTCTGGCAGCATCCATCGACCTGAACCTTCGAGTCGATTATGGATTCACAGACGCAAGATCAGGTCGGTGTAACTCGTCGGCATCGCACGGCCAGTCCACTCTCCCTCCCAAAGGGAGAGGGCGCCGACCGAGGTGGCTGGCAGCATCCATCGACCTGAACCTTCGAGTCGATTCTGGATTCACAGACGCAAGATCAGGTCGGTGCAACTCGCGGGCATCGCACGGCCAGTCCCCTCTCCCTCCCAGAGGGAGAAGGAGCCGACCGAGGTGTCTGGCAGCATCCATCGACCTGAACCTTCGAGTCGATTATGGATTCACAGACGCAAGATCAGGTCGGTGTAACTCATGGACATCGCACGGTCAGTTCCCTCTCCCTCTGGGAGAGGGCTAGGGTGAGGGCAACAGGTTCGGATCAGACCCAGATCAATGCCACCCCGCACACCTTGGCGTATACTCGCCGCGCCCTTTTAGCCCCATGCGCGCCGGAGAGACCCGATGGATCCAGCAGTATTCGAAGAGTGGATGATGACTGGCCTGGTCAGCATCCTGATCATTTTCATGGGATTCATCGTCTGGGATCTGGCGAAGAAGTCCAAGGCCGGGCGTTTCGGCTCGTTCATTCTGTTCTTCGTGCTGGGCCTGGGCGTGGCCGCGTTCATCATCAAGAGTGTAGTGATCGGCCTGATCGAATCCGGCGCGTTATAGGCGCGGCGGCACTTCTTTCCATTGCCCCTGATCGAGTCCGTCGATCGTCCAGTCACCAATCCTGACGCGCACCAGCCGCAACGTCGGCAGCCCGACCGCAGCGGTCATCCGCCGCACCTGACGATTGCGCCCTTCGCGAATCACCAGTTCCAGCCATGAAGTCGGGATGGTCGCGCGAAAGCGTACCGGTGGATTACGCGGCCACAACTCGGGTTCATCCAGTTGCCGTGCTTCGGCAGGCAGGGTCATGCCGTCGTTCAACTCAACGCCGTCACGCAAACGCTGCAATTGCTCGGCCGTGGGCACGCCTTCAACCTGCACCCAGTACGTCTTCGGCAACTTGTGTTTCGGATCGGCAATCCGCGCCTGCAACTGGCCATCGTTGGTCAGCAGCAACAAACCTTCACTGTCGCGATCAAGCCGCCCGGCCGGGTAGATGCCGGGCACCTCGATGAAATCCTTGAGCGTCGCCCGCCCGCCTTCGTCACTGAACTGCGTCAGCACATCGAACGGCTTGTTGAACAGGATCAGCTTCGGCTCGGCCGGTGGTGCCTTGGCAACACGGCGCGGGGAAGAAGACTGAGGCTTCACACCAGGACGGCGAGAAGGTGGACGCGGGGGACGGGACATAAGAGAGCAAACATTTAGCGATCAGGGCTGACAATGCTAGTGCCCCGACCGCCAAATGACCACGACTAACCGTTAACGGAACGGCGGCTCGTCGAAGCTGCGCAGTTTGCGCGAGTGCAGCGAGTTGAGTTCGGTACGCAGCAGATCCACCGCCTCGATGCCGATCTTCAAGTGCTGGCTGACCGCACGCTCGTAGAACGCGTTGGCCGAACCCGGCAGTTTGATTTCACTGTGCAGCGGTTTGTCCGACACACACAGCAACGTGCCATATGGCACGCGCAGGCGATAACCCTGGGCGGCGATGGTGCCGCTTTCCATGTCCACGGCCACGGCGCGGGACAGGTTGATCAACGGTCGTTCCTGAGCCCAGCGCAATTCCCAGTTACGGTCGTCGTAGGTCAGCACGGTGCCGGTGCGCAGGCGTTTCTTCAGGTCATCGCCCTTCTCGCCGGTGACGTTGGCCGCCGCTTGCTGCAGCGCCAGTTGCACTTCAGCCAGAGCCGGAATCGGAATGTTCGGCGGCACCACGCGATCGAGAATCCCGTCGCGACGCATGTAGGCGTGCGCCAGCACATAGTCACCGATGGTCTGCGACTGACGCAGGCCACCGCAGTGGCCGATCATCAGCCAGCAATGCGGACGCAGCACCGCCAGGTGGTCGGTGATGTTCTTGGCGTTGGACGGGCCGACGCCGATATTCACCAGGGTCACGCCGTGGCCATCGCTGGCGATCAGGTGATAGGCCGGCATCTGGTAGCGGTGCCAGACCACACCGGCAGCAATCGCCGAGGCTTCTCCGTGATCCATGCTCTTCTCGATGATCACGTTGCCCGGCAGGACCATGCGCACGAAACGCGGGTCTTTGCGCAGTTGCTCCAGGCCGTGGACGATGAACTGGTCGACGTAGCGGTGGTAGTTGGTCAGCAGGATCCACGGCTGCACATGGCGCCAGTCGCTGCCGGTGTAGTGCACCAGACGGCGCAGGGAAAAGTCGACCCGCGCGGCGTCGAACAGCGCCAGTGGCAGCGGATCGGTGTTTTCCCAGTCGTAGAGACCGTCGGCGATGCCATCGGTGGCGGCGGACAGGTCGGTGCTCGGGAACACCCGCGCCAGCACGGCGGCGGTGACGCCGGAGCCGGCCAGTTCATCGCCCTGCTCGACCACGTACGGGTACGGAATGTTCTGTTGGCTGACACCGACTTCCACGGTCACGGTGAAGTCGTGCATCAGCGGCACCAGTTGTTCCAGCAGGTATTTGCGGAACGCCGCCGGGTGGGTGACGGTGACGCTGTAGGTGCCTGGCAACTGCACTTTGGCGTAAGCGCGAGTGGTCTGCGGCACTTCGCCCTGACAGTGATAGGTCAGACGCAGTTCGGGATAACGAAACAGGGCACGCTGTTCGGCGTCGGGCTCGACGCGATCCTTGAGGTAACGCTTGAGCGCCGAGTTCAGCGCAGTGGTGGCCCGCTCATGCAGCTCGGCCAGACGATCCACGGCTTGTTCGGCGGTTTGAACGACAATAAACGCTTCGGTCACGATCAGCTTCCTGTGTTCTGACTTGCAGAGCTTCATCTTGCCTGCATCGTGGTCTCACGGGAACAGTGGCGTTGTGGCTGTACCCAAATCTTTCAGACAACGCGAATCCCTGTGGGAGCTGGCTTGCCAGCGATGGCGGCCTGATAGTCAACATTGATGTCGAATGTGAAGGCCTCATCGCTGGCAAGTCAGCTCCCACAGGGTTTTGTGGAGTTTGGGGTCAGAAACCCTGGGGGGTCGAGCGGGCGACGATCGCTGCGACATCCAGCCCATGGGGCAACGCGCCGTAGACCCGGCCGCCGCCACTCAACCGACTGGCAATAAACGCATCACTCACCGCCGAACTCCCGGCTTCCAGCAGCAGTTTGGCCTGCAACCCAAGGGCAATGTCCTCGGTCAATTGCCGAGCCCGATACTGAATATCGCGGGTGTCCTTGAACTGTGCCTGCAACTGCTGAATATGCGCGGCCAAACGTTTGTCACCGTGGCCATCGCCCAACTCCCTGAACAACACATCGAGAACGCCCGGCTCTTTAGACAATGCGCGCAAAACGTCGAGGCACTGCACGTTGCCCGAACCTTCCCACGTCGAGTTCACCGGCGCCTCGCGGTACAGGCGCGGCAGGATGCTCTCCTCGACGTACCCCGCGCCGCCCATGCATTCGGCCGCTTCGTTGATCATTCCCGGGGCACGTTTGCAGATCCAGTATTTGCCCACCGCCGTCACCAGCCGGGCGAATTGCGCTTCGTGGCGATCATCCAGATGATCCAGGGCCTTGCCCATGCGCAGGCTCAGGGCTAGCGCAGCTTCGCTTTCCAGGGCCAGGTCGGCGAGCACGTTCTGCATCAACGGTTGCTCGCTGAGCAACTTGCCGCCGACCTTGCGGTGCGCGCAGTGATGGCTGGCCTGGGTCAGCGCCTGACGCATCAACGCGCTGGAACCGACCATGCAATCGAAACGGGTCATTGCCACCATCTCGATGATGGTCGGCACCCCGCGCCCTTCTTCACCGACCATCCACGCCAGGGCGCCACGGAACTCCACTTCGCTGGAGGCGTTGGACTGGTTGCCGAGTTTGTTTTTCAGGCGCTGGATATAGAACTGATTGCGCGTGTCGTCCGGGCGATGGCGTGGCAGCAGGAAGCAGGTCAGGCCCTTGTCGGTCTGCGCCAGCGTCAGGAACGCATCGCACATTGGCGCCGAGCAGAACCACTTGTGCCCGACCAGTTCATACGCCTGGCCCGGACCGCTGGCGCCGACCGGATAGGCCTTGGTGGTGTTGGCGCGCACGTCGGTGCCGCCCTGCTTCTCGGTCATCGCCATGCCGATGGTCACGCCGGCCTTGTGCGCCATGCCGACGTTGCGCGGGTCGTATTCGGTGGCAAGGATTTTCGGCAGCCACTGCTCGGCCAGATCCGGTTGCAGGCGCAGCGCCGGAACGCTGGCGAAAGTCATGGTCAACGGGCAACCGCTGCCGGCTTCGGCCTGGCTGTGCAGATAGCTCATCGAGGCGCGGGCAACGTGGCCGCCGTCCTGCGGATGCGCCCACGGCAAGGAGGTCAGACCGTGCTCGATCGCGGTGCGCATCAGTTCGTGATAAGCGGGATGAAACTCGACCAGATCAATGCGATGTCCATAGCGATCATGACTGGCGAATACCGGTTTGTTCTGATTGGCGAGGAACCCGGCCTCCATCAGCGGCCCCCCGGCCAGCGCGCCGTAGGCATCGATCCGCGACTCGGCCCACCCGGCGCCGAACCTGCGCGACCATTCCTGCAACGGCAGGTCGATGCGGTACAGGTTGGTGCCGTCCAGCGACGGCGGCTGGTTGGTGACTTCGTGGGTTTCGGCGAACTGATGCAGGTTCATGACGGGGCTCCTTTGGTCAGCCAGAGAACCAGTTAAGCACCGCCCCACGCCCCATCAAAGTGTCATATCCGCCGAACTGGCGGCGCTTTTACCCTATCAGCAACACAACACCCGGCGCTCCAGCGCGGACTGCAAATCCTCGAATTTCACCGGCTTGTTCAGGTAGTCGATCGGCGCTCCGCTGGCGCACAGCTCGCGATCGGCGCTCAGCGCCAGCATGAATACCGGCAGACTGGCGCAACCTGGCAAGGCGTGGATCTGGCAAGCCAGCGCCGCGCCATCCTGTGCGGGCAACTGGCAATCGATCAGCACCGCGTCGAAGCTTTCGCGCTGCAGGCAATCCAGCGCCGCCGCACCATTATCGGCAGTACGCACGCGGAAACCGAGCTTGAGCAACATGCCGCGCATCACCAGTTGGTTGACGCTGTTGTCATCCACCAGCAGCACTGTGCAGTCCTGCGGTTCACGCACACAATCGCGCGATGGCTGGGGTGTTGGCGCCGCCTCGACCGCCGGCAGCTCGAACTCGACATCGAGCTGGAAGCGGCTGCCGCGACCGGGTTCGGAACGATGCGTGAGTTTGCCGCCGAGCAATTCCACCAGTTGCCGGCAGATCGCCAGGCCGACGCCCAATCCGCCGTACTCGCGTGTCATTGACCCGTCGAGCTGGAAGAAACGCTGATACAGGGTTGCCTCGCCCAGGTCGGTAAAACCGATGCCGGTGTCAATCACCGCAAACGACAGCGCCAGACGATTGTCCGACGCAGGCTTGCCGGTCACGCGCAGGGCCAGACCGCCGACGCGGGTGAACTTGATCGCGTTGTCGAGCAGGCATTCCAGGCATTGCGCCAGTTTCACGCTGTCGCCGTGCAAACGGTCCGGCAGGGTCGGCAGCACCTCGACCTTGAAGTCCAGCGACTTGCTCGCCGCGTTGCCGTCGAACTGCAGCCGCAACGCCTCGACCACCCCGCGCAGGCTGAAATTGTCCGGCGTCGCCTTGAGCTTGCCGGCCTGCAGTTCGGTGAGGGTGAGGATGCCGTTGACCATGCGCATCATGTCGCGGGCAGAACCGGCGGCGGTCTGCTGGTATTGCTCCAGTTCCGGATCCAGTTCGACGGTCTGCATCAGTTCCAGCGAACCGATCACGCCGTTCATCGGCGTGCGCAGTTCGTGGGTCAGGGTCGCGAGGAATTCGTCCTTGAGCTTGTTGCTGTGGGCCAATTGCTGGTTGAGCACTTCGAGCTTCTGCCCGGCGTCGAACAGGGTCTGCGCCTGCTGCTCGCGCATCGCGTTGATGCGGTCGGCCAGCGCCAGCGACAGCAGCGCCACTTCGATGGCCGAGCCGATCTGGCTGGCGTACATGGTCAGGAACACGTTCGGCAGCAGGCCCAGCACCATCAGCGTATTGATGATGCCGCCGAGCAGAAACGCCGACCAGGCAATGATGAAATAACGCGCCACCCGCAGGCCGCGCCACCAGGCCAGAATCCCCGCGGCGAAAATCACCACGGTAAACGTCAGCGCCAGCAGGGTCGCCAACCGCAACGACAGGGCGTAACTGGTCATCAGCGACAAACCCACGACCAGCGCACTGAATGCGATCAGGCCGATCAGTACGCGATCCAGCCAGCGGCTGTGGTTTTTCGTCTGCAGGAAGCTGCGTGCGAACTGACTGCCAAACAGCCCCGCACAGCCGATGAAGAACGGCGTGGCGGCGTTGGCCCACCACGGATTGTCCGGCCAGAAATACTCGACCGCCGCCCCGTTCACCGACAGTTGATACAGACCGAACGAGGCGATGTAGAAGATGTAATAGAGGTAGCTGGTGTCGCGCACGCTCAGGTAGATGAACAGGTTGTAGACCAGCATCCCCAGCAACACGCCATAAATGATGCCCAGTACGTACAGGCGCACCGGTTGGTCTTCGAGGTACGCGGTGCTCGACCACAACGTTACCGGCGCCTGGATCGAGCCTTCGCTGGCCAGGCGCAGGTACACCGAGCGTTGTTGATCGGGCTTGAACTCAAGGTCGAACAAGTAGTTGTTCTGACGGATCTCGCGACTGGCGAACGGCAACGCATCACCGGTCTGTCGGATCAGGCGATAGTCGCCATTGGCATCGGCCATATACAGATCAAGATGATCGAGCGGCGGGTACGCCAGCTCCAGCAGCCAGGTGCGTTGCGCGGCGGGATTGGCCGGACGGTAATGCAGGTCGATCTTCAGCCAGAACGCCGAACGCGAGTAACCGGCGTTGAGCGTGGCTTTATCGTGGAGTTTGAAATTGCCCGCCGCCGCTTGAGCGCGGACGTCGGCGATGCTCGCCTGACCACTCGGGTCTTCGAACACTTGCAAGGAGCGGCCCAGGGGAAGGCTCTGAGTGTTTTCGTCGAATTCGACGGCGCTTGCGAGGAGGGGCAAGCAGAACAGCAATATCAGCAAATAGCGCATTGAAGCCCCAGCGTGGCTCGTCCGGTTGCGTCAGGAAGCCCCCCATTCCCTTTGAGTAGACGTAAAACCGGTATTACCCGTTATTGGTTTGGATCCAGACTAGCATAGCCGTTGATGGCCATTAAGCACCATCGAAATTTTTCCTACAAAGGCTCTAGAACGGGCGTTTCAGAGCAAAGTCGCGGGCTAGAGCTGTTGAGTTGGTCAACTACCTGCAACAGCGGATGTGGTGAATACCTGTGTGGCGAGGAACCACTGACAGGACTGAACCCCAAAATCAGGTTTGGTGGTAAGCTCGCGCACCATGAATATCTACAGCTCCCGCCCCGTTGTCCTCTGTCTCTCCGGCCACGACCCCAGTGGTGGCGCCGGCTTGCAGGCAGATATCGAAGCCTTGCTCGCGCAGGGTTGCCATGCGGCTCCGGCCGTCACCGCCCTGACCGTGCAAGACACCGTCAACGTCACTGACTTCCGCGTCCTCGACCGTGAGTGGGTACTGGCCCAGGCCAATGCCGTGCTCAACGACTCCGAAGTCGCGGCGGTCAAACTGGGCATGCTCGGTTCGCTGGAAATGGTCGACACCGTAGTCGAACTGCTTTCGGTGCACCCGCACCTGCCGGTGGTCTGCGACCCGGTGCTGCGCGCCGGCGGCGGCGGACGCCTGGGCAAGGACGAGGTCGGTTATGCGATGCGCGAGCGTCTGCTGCCGCTGTCGATCATCGCCACCCCCAATCTTCCTGAAGCGCGCATCCTCGCCGAACTGCCCGAAGGCACTGCAGACGAGTGCGCGGAAAAACTCCTGCCGTTCGTCAAAAACCTGCTGATCACCGGCGGCCATGGCGACGAAACTGAAATCCACAATCGCCTGTACAGCCGTGACGGCCTGCGCGAAACCTTCCATTGCCAGCGTTTGCCAGGCAGCTATCACGGTTCCGGTTGCACGCTGGCCAGCGCTATCGCCGGTCGCCTGGCCCAAGGCGAACACCTCGCCAGCGCCGTACGCACGGCACTGGATTACACCTGGCGCACCCTGCGCGATGCCGAACAACTGGGCAAAGGCCAGTTCGTGCCGCGCCGCCTGCCGCTGGATTTCTGCTCGTAACGTCGTGAGGTCTGCCTGATGAAACTACGTGGCCTGTATGCCATTACCGACAGCGAATTGCTGGCCGGCAAGTTTCTGTCCTACGTGGAGGCGGCGCTGGAAGGCGGCGTCACCCTGCTGCAATACCGCGACAAGAGCAGCGACGAGGCCCGCCGTCTGCGCGAGGCCGAAGCGCTGCGCAACCTGTGCGAGCGCTACAAGACGCAGCTGATCATCAACGATGACGCCGAACTGGCCGCGCGCCTGAACGTTGGCGTGCACTTGGGCCAGACCGACGGCCCGCTATCGCCGACCCGCGCCCTGCTCGGCTCCAAAGCCATCATCGGTTCGACCTGTCACGCGCAACTCGCACTGGCCGAACAAGCCGCCAAAGAAGGTGCGAGTTATGTCGCCTTCGGCCGCTTCTTCAATTCCAACACCAAGCCCGGCGCGCCGAGCTGCAGCCTCGATCTGCTCGACGAGGCCAAGCGCACGCTGCATCTGCCGGTCTGCGCGATTGGCGGCATCACCCTCGACAACGCCGCGCCGCTGGTGGCCCACGGTGTCGACCTGCTGGCGGTGGTCCACGGCTTGTTCGGTGCCCAAAGCACTGCCGAAGTGACCCGCCGCGCCCGCGCCTTCAACGAACTTCTGAAAATCTGATTTGAGAGCCCGATCATGTCTCGTTCCGAAACCCTGTTTGCCAATGCCCAGAAACACATTCCCGGTGGCGTGAATTCGCCGGTTCGTGCGTTCAAGAGCGTGGGCGGCACACCGTTGTTCTTCAAGCACGCCGAAGGCGCCTACGTCACTGACGAAGACGACAAGCGTTATGTTGATTACGTCGGTTCGTGGGGCCCGATGATCCTCGGCCACAGCCACCCGGACGTGCTCGACGCCGTACGCAATCAGCTGCAACACGGCCTGTCCTACGGCGCGCCGACCGCGATGGAAACCGAGATGGCCGATCTGGTCTGCTCGCTGGTGCCGTCGATGGACATGGTGCGCATGGTCAGCTCCGGCACCGAAGCGACCATGAGCGCGATCCGTCTGGCCCGTGGTTACACCGGCCGCGACAGCATCATCAAGTTCGAAGGCTGCTACCACGGTCACTCCGACAGCCTGCTGGTCAAGGCCGGCTCCGGTGCCCTGACCCAGGGCGTGCCGAGTTCGGCCGGTGTCCCGGCAGCGTTCGCCAAACACACCCTGACCCTGCCGTTCAACGACATCGACGCCGTTGAGAAGATGCTCGCTGAAGTTGGCCAGGACGTGGCGTGCATCATCGTCGAGCCAGTGGCGGGCAACATGAACTGCGTACCGCCGGCGCCGGGTTTCCTCGAAGGCCTGCGCGCGCTGTGCGACAAGCATGGCGTGGTGCTGATTTTCGACGAAGTGATGACCGGTTTCCGCGTTGCCCTCGGCGGTGCCCAGGCGTACTACGGGGTCAATCCTGACCTGACCACGTTCGGCAAGATCATCGGCGGCGGCATGCCGGTCGGCTGCTTTGGCGGCAAGCGTGAAATCATGGAACGCATCGCGCCGCTGGGCCCGGTGTACCAGGCCGGCACATTGTCGGGTAACCCGCTGGCAATGGCCGCCGGTTTGACCACGTTGCGTCTAATCAGCCGTCCGGGTTTCCACGATGAACTGACCGACTACACCACGCGCCTGCTCGATGGCTTGCAACAACGCGCCGATGCAGCGGGCATTCCGTTCGTGACCACGCAGGCCGGCGGCATGTTCGGTCTGTACTTCAGCGGTGCCGACGACATCGTCACCTTCGAAGACGTGATGGCCAGCGACGCGGCCCTGTTCGGGCGCTTCTTCCACCTGATGCTGGAAGGCGGTGTGTACCTGGCGCCGAGTGCATTCGAAGCCGGTTTCACCTCGATCGCCCACGGTGAAGCCGAGCTGAAAATCACCCTGGACGCTGCCGAGCGCGCCTTCGCTGCCCTGAAGTAATCGCCGTACCGCTGACGTTGGCCATCGCCAGCGTCAGCTTTCACCTACATCCAGACGGTTTTTCCGATGCTTCTGCCAAGATTCCTCCACAAAGTGGGCGATATATTCCCCGCGCAGCAGAAAAACGAGTAAAGACTTTGTAAGGTTGGCCCTGCTTATTTCATAATGCGCGCTTATTGGATCCCTCGATGGGTCCGCGTGCCCTTCAGAGGTAAGTCGATTCCCATGAACCGCACCGGCCGCACCCTTGCCTTGGGCTGCCTGTTGCTCCTTCAGCCCCTGCTCGCGCATGCAC
Source organism: Pseudomonas sp. GNP014 (assembly GCF_054344005.1). NCBI lineage: Bacteria > Pseudomonadati > Pseudomonadota > Gammaproteobacteria > Pseudomonadales > Pseudomonadaceae > Pseudomonas > Pseudomonas sp. GNP014. Next base: position 368,705 of record NZ_JBTGUS010000001.1, read on the forward strand.
AAGCAGGCGGCAACTCGTTGTTGATCCCGGCGATGGGTCGTTGCACCCTCAATACTCAGCCGCAAGACGTCACGCAGGCACTGGCCGCCTGCCAGAAAGCGGCGGACGAAGGGGATGCGCAAGCGCAATACGAGTTGGGTGAGTTCTACTACGACGGCAAGAATGCGCCGCGCGACCTCAATCAAGCCTTGAGCTACTTCGAGAAAGCCTCGCTGCAAGGCCACGCTCAGGCGCAGTTCAAGCTCGGCACCATGTTCTTCCACGGCGAAGGCGTGCAGGCCAACAACATTCAGGCGTACATCGTGCTGAAGATGGCGGCGGTCAACGGCGCCGAAGATGCGCTGGACACGGCCGACGAAGTCTCGGAAAAAATGTCCCGCGAGGACCTCGAAACCGCGACCCAGGTGCTCGGGCAAATTTTCCGTAAATACCTGATGGAACTGCAGAACGCCGATGGGCGTACGCCTTTCTCGCCATTGCCTTGATCGTGTGGTGATTAGCTGTGGCGAGGGGATTTATCCCCGATGGGTTGCGAAGCAGCCCCAAACCCTGCAATCCGGTTCTGTCTGACACACCTTGCTGAATGGACTTGCGACTGCTTCGCAGCCGAACGGGGATAAATCCCCTCGCCACAAATCATTTCAAATCCAGATCCGGTTTTACTTCTCAGGCATCGGCATCGGGAACGGCATCACATTGCCGACCGCGCCACGGGCTTCGCTGATTTTCGGGGTGCCCAGACGTTCCACCTCGTCGATGCGCACAATCGAATGCATCGGCACAAAACTGCGCACTACGCCTTCGAACTGCGCCTTGAGCTTCTCTTCGCTCGGATCGACGACCACTTGCGTGCGCTCGCCAAAGACGAACTCTTCCACTTCCAGAAAACCCCACAGATCACTTTGATAGATCTGCTTGGCGTACATTTCGAACACCTGGCCCTGGTTGAGGAAAATCACCTTATAGATTGGAGCTTCGCGTTTGGTCATGGCGGGGGGATAACATCGGGGATAAAAATGAGGGCGCAAACTATAGCATAGCCACCGGACGCGCAGCGGTAGGAACCTGAGGGCTTGTTCCCTATAATGCGCGGTTCTTTGAATCACGTGACGACCCTACTCCATGGCCAAGAAGCTTTACATCGAAACCCACGGTTGCCAGATGAACGAGTACGACAGCTCGCGCATGGTCGATCTGCTGGGCGAACACCAGGCCCTGGAAGTCACCGCGCGTGCCGAAGACGCCGACGTGATTCTGCTCAACACCTGCTCGATCCGCGAACGCGCCCAGGATCGGGTGTACTCGCAGCTCGGCCGCTGGCGCGAACTGAAACTGGCCAACCCGGACATGGTGATCGCCGTTGGCGGTTGCGTGGCCAGCCAGGAAGGCGCGGCGATCCGTGATCGCGCCCCTTACGTCGACGTGGTGTTCGGCCCGCAGACCCTGCACCGTCTGCCGGAAATGATCGACGCCGCACGCAGCAGCAAGTTGCCGCAAGTCGACGTCTCGTTCCCGGAGATCGAAAAATTCGACCACCTGCCCGAGCCGCGCATTGACGGCCCGAGCGCCTACGTGTCGGTCATGGAAGGCTGCAGCAAGTACTGCACGTTCTGCGTGGTGCCTTACACCCGCGGCGAAGAAGTCAGCCGGCCGTTCGACGATGTGATCGCCGAGATCATCCACCTCGCCGAAAACGGCGTGCGGGAAGTGACCCTGCTCGGGCAGAACGTCAACGGCTATCGCGGCCTGACCCATGACGGGCGCCTGGCCGATCTGGCGGAATTGATCCGTGTGGTCGCCGCCGTCGATGGCATCGACCGCATCCGCTACACCACTTCACACCCGCTGGAGTTCTCCGACAGCCTGATCCAGGCCCACGCCGAAGTGCCGGAACTGGTCAAACACCTGCACTTGCCGGTGCAATCGGGTTCGGACCGGATTCTCGCGGCAATGAAGCGCAACCACACCGCGCTGGAATACAAGTCGAAGCTGCGCAAACTGCGCGCCGCCGTGCCGGGCATCTGCATCAGTTCGGACTTTATCGTCGGTTTCCCCGGCGAAACCGAGAAAGATTTCGAACAGACGATGAAGCTGATTGCCGATGTCGGCTTCGACTTCTCCTACTCGTTCGTCTACAGCCAGCGCCCGGGCACTCCGGCAGCCGATCTGGCCGATGACACCCCGGAAGAGCTGAAGAAAGAACGCCTGAATGCCTTGCAGCACCGCCTGAATCAGCAAGGCTTCGAGATCAGCCGACAAATGGTCGGCTCGATCCAGCGCATTCTCGTGACCGACTATTCGAAGAAAGACCCTGGCGAGCTGCAAGGGCGCACCGAGAATAATCGAATCGTCAACTTCCGCTGCGACAATCCGACCCTGATCGGGCAGTTTGCCGATGTGCACATCGACGCGGCACAACCGCACTCGCTGCGCGGCTCGCTGATCCAGTAAAAAAATATCAGGAACACAGAGAATCCTGTGGGAGCTGGCTTGCCAGCGATAAGGCCATCAGCCCCGACAAATATGTCGCCTGTTGCACCGCTATCGCTGGCAAGCCAGCTCCCACAGTGGACCGCACTGTTACTGAGATTGTGCTCATCAATTTAAGAGCTTTCGCACCCAGGCCTCTGGCGTTATCCTTGATTTCATCTTAATTGCCCCAGGGCGGCTAAATACGACCTTGAACGCACCCATAGAACCACATCGTTTTATCCTCGAGCCCTTTGAGGCTCGCCGCTTCGCCAATCTGTGCGGGCAATTCGACGAGCATTTGCGCTTGATCGAACAGCGCCTGGCCATCGAGATCCGCAACCGCGGAAACCAGTTCGAACTGATCGGCGACCCCAAGCACACCACGTCTGCGGAAAATCTGCTGCGCCGCCTGTACCGGGAAACCAAGGGTACCGAGCTGTCGCCGGATCTCGTGCACCTGTTCCTGCAGGAATCAGCCGTCGTCGAGCTGGACAATCACGCCCCAGCCGAAGCCTCCGTTGCCCTGCGCACCAAGAAAGGCATGATTCGCCCACGTGGCTTGAATCAGTTGCGCTACGTGAAGGAAATCCTCGGCAACGACATCAATTTCGGCATCGGTCCGGCCGGTACCGGCAAGACCTATCTGGCCGTGGCGTGCGCCGTCGATGCGCTGGAGCGCGAGCAGATTCGCCGCATCCTGCTGGTGCGTCCGGCAGTCGAGGCCGGTGAAAAACTTGGCTTCCTGCCCGGGGACCTCGCGCAGAAGATCGACCCGTACCTGCGCCCACTCTACGACGCACTCTACGAAATGCTCGGCTTCGAATACGTGGCCAAGCTGATCGAGCGTCAGGTGATCGAAGTTGCGCCGCTGGCCTATATGCGCGGCCGCACGCTGAACAACAGCTTCATCATTCTCGACGAAAGCCAGAACACCACCGTCGAACAGATGAAGATGTTTCTGACCCGGATCGGTTTCGGCTCGACTGCGGTCATCACTGGCGACATCACTCAGGTCGACCTGCCGCGTGGCACCAAGTCCGGTCTGCATCATGTGATCGAAGTGCTCAAGGACGTACCGGGCATCAGCTTCACGCACTTCCAGCCTAAAGACGTCGTGCGCCATCCATTGGTGCAGCGGATCGTCGAAGCCTACGAGCGCTTCGAGACCCGCGCCGAAGCCGCCAAGGAAACCTCGCGCGATGCTTGAGCTAGACCTGCAAATCGCTACCGAAGCGAGCGCACCGAGTGAAGCCGACTTCCGCCGATGGTGCGAACTGGCCCTGCGCCAGCGCACCGCCGACTCGGAAATGACCATTCGTCTGGTCGACGAGGAAGAAGGCCGCGAGCTCAATCACACCTGGCGCCACAAGGATTACGCGACCAACGTCCTGTCGTTCCCGGCCGAAGTGCCCGACGAGTTTCTCGACATCCCGCTGCTCGGCGATCTGGTGATCTGCGTGGCGGTGGTCGAGCGCGAAGCCGCCGAACAGGGCAAGGAACTTAAAGCACACTGGGCACATCTGGTCATTCACGGCTGCTTGCATCTACTCGGTTACGACCATATAGATGACGACGAAGCCGAAGAAATGGAAGCACTGGAACGCGAGTTGCTTGCCGAACTGGGCTATCCCGATCCGTACGCGGACGACGAAACCGAAACATCCCCTATCGTTACAACAAAGGATTCAGAGTAATCGCTATGAGCGAAGATCGATCGAGCAACGGGCAGAAGTCATGGCTGGGTAAACTGACCCAGGCTTTTGCCCACGAGCCGAAGAACCGTCAGGAGCTGCTTGAGCTGCTGCGCGATGCACATCAGAACAAACTGCTGGACAGCGAAGCGCTGGCCATCGTCGAAGGCGCCATCCAGGTGGCTGACCTGCAAGTGCGAGACATCATGGTCCCGCGTTCGCAGATGATCAGCATCAAGGCGAACCAGACACCCCGTGAATTTCTCCCGGCCGTGGTCGACTCGGCCCACTCGCGCTATCCCGTCATCGGTGAAAGCCATGACGACGTGATGGGCGTGCTGCTGGCCAAGGACCTGCTGCCGCTGATCCTCAAGGAGAACGGCGACAGCTTCAACATCAAGGACCTGCTGCGCCCGGCGACTTTCGTGCCGGAGTCCAAGCGTCTGAACGTGTTGCTGCGTGAATTCCGCGCCAACCACAACCACATGGCCATCGTCATCGACGAGTACGGCGGCGTGGCCGGTCTGGTGACCATTGAAGACGTGCTGGAACAGATCGTCGGCGACATCGAAGACGAGCACGACGTCGAAGAAGACAGCTACATCAAGCCGCTGCCCAGCGGTGACTTCCTGATCAAGGCGCTGACGCCGATCGAGAACTTCAACGAGTTCTTCGACAGCGAGTTTTCCGATGACGAGTTCGACACCGTCGGCGGTCTGGTGATGAGCGCGTTCGGGCACTTGCCAAAACGCAATGAAATCACTGAAATCGGCGCCTATCGTTTCCGCATCCTGAACGCCGACAGCCGTCGGATTCATTTGCTGCGACTGACCCCTATCGCCCGGTAAGAAATCTAAGGACTGAAATGCGCTGGACAACCCGCCCCGGCTGGCCCGGTAACCTGCTGGCCGTGGCGGCCGGTGCAATCACCACCCTCGCTCTGGCACCTTTCAACATCTGGCCGCTGGCCTTGCTGGCAGTCGGCCTGTTCTATGCCGGTTTGCGCGAGCTGAGCCCGCGCCAGGCACTGGGCCGCGGCTGGTGCTTCGGTTTCGGCCTGTTCGGCGCCGGCACCAGCTGGATCTATTACAGCATCCACCATTTCGGTGGTGCTTCGGTGCTGTTGGCCGGGTTCCTGATGCTGCTGTTTACCGCCGCGATCGCCTGGTTCTTTGCCCTGCCGGCCTGGTTGTGGGCGCGCTGGTTGCGCCGCAATGAAGCACCGGTGGCCGATGCCTTGGCATTTGCTGCGTTGTGGGTGGGCCAGGAAGCGTTTCGCGGCTGGTTCCTCACCGGTTTCCCGTGGCTGTACTCGGGTTACAGCCAGCTCGACGGCCCATTGGCCGGGCTCGCTCCAGTTGGCGGGATGTGGCTGGTGTCGTTCGTTCTGGCACTGACAGCGGCGCTGATCTACAACGCTCCACGCCTGCTGCAAACCAGGCGCAAAGGCTTTATCGCTGCCGGTCTGGTGCTGTTGGTTGGGCCATGGGTGGCCGGCATTGCGCTCAAAGGTCATGCCTGGACCAGCCCGTCCGGCGCACCATTGAGCGTTGCCGCGATTCAGGGCAACGTCGCACAAAGCATGAAATGGGACCCGGCCGAACTCAATGCGCAGTTGGCCCTGTACCGCGACCTGAGTTTCCGCTCGAAACCGGTGGATCTGCTGATCTGGCCAGAGACCGCCGTGCCGGTATTGAAGGAGTCCGCCGAGGGCTACCTGACCATGATGGGCACCTTCGCCGCCGAGCGTAAATCGGCGCTGATCACTGGCGTACCGATCCGCGAAACCGTTCGTCATGAAAAACGCTTCTTCAACGGCATCACCGTGGTCGGCGAAGGCGATGGCACGTATCTGAAGCAGAAACTGGTGCCCTTCGGCGAATACGTGCCGTTGCAGGATGTACTGCGCGGGCTGATCGCATTCTTCGACCTGCCGATGTCCGACTTTGCCCGTGGCCCGGCCGATCAGGCGTTGTTGCAGGCCAAGGGTTATCAAATCGCACCGTTTATCTGCTACGAAGTGGTGTATCCGGAATTTGCCGCCAGCCTGTCAGCGCGCAGCGATCTGCTGCTGACGATCAGCAACGACACCTGGTTCGGCACCTCGATTGGCCCGTTGCAGCATTTGCAGATGGCGCAGATGCGTGCACTGGAGGCCGGGCGCTGGATGATCCGCGCGACCAACAACGGCGTGACCGGACTGATCAACCCGTTCGGGCAGATCACCGAGCAGATTCCGCAGTTTGAACAGGGCATTCTGTACGGTGAAGTGGTGCCGATGCACAACCTGACGCCGTACCTGCAATGGCGTTCGTGGCCATTGATCATCGTGTGCTTGCTGTTGTTTGGCTGGGCACTGATGGCCAGCCGGATGTCGAAAACGCTCTAAAGCAAACGATCGCAGCCTGCGGCAGCGCCTACACAGGACTTGTATTTTCCCTGTTGCAGCTGCCGCAGGCTGCGATCTTTTGATCTTCAGCGGTAAAACAGCGAATACCCCACCTGCCCTACCGCTTCGTTCAGCAATTGCCCGCTCTGCCAGATCGACTTGAACTCCGGCAGCCAGCCACCAAACGGCCTGGCGTTATCGGTCCCGAGAAAACCGACCGGCGCTGGCACAACTTCAAATCCCGCCTGCTGAAAACTCCACACCGACCGTGGCATGTGCCAGGCCTGTGTCACGATCACCACACGCTTGATCCCCTGCGGCAGCAAGATATCGGCGGTGAACTTCGCGTTTTCCCACGTAGTGCGGCTCTCACCTTCCTGCCAACGCACCGTCACGCCAAAGTCGTCGCGCAGCGAATCCGCCATCAACTTCGCCTCGGTCGGCGGCGTACCGTAATGCAAGCCACCCGTGGTCAGAATCGGCAACCCGGACGCCTTGGCCAGTCGCGCGGCATAACGCTGACGCTCAAGCCCCACGCCGGTCGGCTGATCCTCTCCCCAGGCCAGATCACCGCGCTCGCGCCCGGAACCGAGCACCACGATCGCATCGGCCCGCTGCGCCAGCGTTGCCCATTCTCCACGGGCCAGCGGCGGTTCGCGCTCCAGCGCCTTGGCGCCCCACTGCACGACCACCGGCAGGCTCATCAGCCACATTCCACCAAAGCCAATGGCGAAACACACGCCAGCCAGGCGCGGCCGCGAGCGGCGCAGCCACCACGCGGCCAGCAACAGCAGCAAAAGGATGCCGGGCGGCAATAAAAGTTGTTTGATGAAATAACGAAAAGGCATCGGGCATCTCCACAGATGCCCGAAGCCTAAAAGTGTTAATAGAGCGTTACAACCAATAGGTGGGATCCTGTTGAAAAAGATCCGGTTCTTGACCTGCCATGCGCTTACTTGGCCTGCAGAGAACGAACCTTGTCGGTCTCTCTGCGGGGTGCCTTGTCCTTGAGCCAGATGACCTTGGCCGAATGTGCTGCATCGAGTTGCTTCACTGCTTGTGACAGGCATCCATGCGTTTCACGTTCACTGCGATCCAGATAGGCCTTGACCAGTTTGAACTCGGCGGGGCTCAAGCCACGCAATTCCAGTTCCAGGGGGCGCTCATCGCGCAGCCGGTCAGCGGTTTTCAAAGTGTCCAGGGCCACACCCAGACGGTCGATCAGCCTTTCGTACAACTCGGGTTTCGTTACGTTTTTTTTCCGTTGCTCCACCATCCCTCACCTCATTGAAGATAAGACTCACTCCCCACTTAGAGCTTAGCTTCGCTGTACAAACCGGCTGCACGCCGCGACCAACGGCCCTCGCCACGGTTTTGCCGGACCAAACAGCTGTAATCAGGGTTTCCCTAGGCCAAGCGCGGTCATGTATGCTACGGCGCTTCCTGTAATTCCACTTCCAGCTCGTCCGGGCCACCCCGGAACCTGCGTTGAAGAGGATTAGGCCACCCCTATCCAGTACAAAAGTAGCCATGCACGAACAATATCAGCCCCGTGAAATCGAAGCCGCCGCCCAGTCGTTCTGGGACGAGCAAAAGTCCTTTGAAGTCAGTGAACAGCCAGGCAAGGAAACCTACTACTGCCTGTCGATGTTCCCTTACCCCAGCGGCAAGCTACACATGGGGCACGTGCGCAACTACACCATCGGCGACGTGATCTCCCGCTATCAGCGCATGCAAGGCAAGAATGTTCTGCAACCAATGGGTTGGGACGCTTTCGGCATGCCGGCAGAAAACGCCGCGATGAAGAACAACGTGGCCCCCGCCAAGTGGACCTACGAAAACATTGCCTACATGAAGTCCCAGCTGCGTAGCCTGGGCCTCGCCGTGGACTGGTCCCGTGAAGTGACCACCTGCAAACCGGATTACTACCGCTGGGAACAATGGCTGTTCACTCGCCTGTTCGAAAAAGGCGTGATCTACCGTAAAAACGGCACCGTGAACTGGGACCCGATCGACCAGACCGTTCTGGCCAACGAACAGGTGATCGACGGTCGCGGCTGGCGCTCCGGCGCGCTGATCGAAAAGCGCGAAATCCCGATGTACTACTTCAAGATCACCGCCTACGCGGATGAGCTGCTGGAGAGCCTCGACGAACTGACGGGCTGGCCGGAACAGGTCAAGACCATGCAGCGCAACTGGATCGGCAAATCCCGCGGCATGGAAGTGCAGTTCCCGTACAACGTCGACTCGATCGGCGAAGAAGGCACCCTCAAAGTCTTCACCACCCGTCCGGACACCCTGATGGGCGCGACCTACGTTGCCGTCGCCGCCGAACACCACTTGGCCAGCCTCGCAGCGAAGAACAACCCTGAGCTGCAAGCGTTCATCGCCGAATGCAAGGGCGGCAGCGTGGCCGAAGCCGACGTCGCCACCCAAGAGAAGAAAGGCCTGCCGACCGGCCTGTTCGTCGAGCACCCGCTGACCGGCGAAAAACTGCCGGTATGGGTCGCCAACTATGTACTGATGCACTACGGCGATGGCGCCGTCATGGCAGTACCGGCTCACGACGAGCGTGATTTTGAATTCGCCCACAAGTACAACCTGCCGGTGAAGTCGGTGGTACGCACCAGCTCCGGTGACACCAACCCGGCGCCGTGGCAGGACGCCTACGGCGAGCACGGCACGCTGATCAACTCCGGCGAGTTCGACGGCCTGGACTTCGCGGGCGCCTTCGACGCCATGGAAGTCGCACTGATCAAGAAGAACCTCGGTGCCTCGCGCACTCAGTTCCGCCTGCGCGACTGGGGCATCAGCCGTCAGCGCTACTGGGGCTGCCCGATCCCGATCATCCACTGCGATGCTTGCGGTGACGTACCCGTGCCGGAAGATCAACTGCCCGTCGTACTGCCGGAAGACGTGGTGCCAGACGGCGCCGGTTCGCCGCTGGCACGCATGCCCGAGTTCTACGAGTGCAGCTGCCCGAAATGCGGCCAGCCGGCCAAGCGTGAAACCGACACGATGGACACGTTCGTCGAGTCCTCGTGGTACTACGCCCGTTACGCCTCGCCGCACTTCGAAGGCGGTCTGGTGGAAAAATCCGCAGCCGATCACTGGCTGCCGGTCGACCAGTACATCGGCGGTATCGAACACGCCATTCTCCACCTGCTGTACGCGCGCTTCTTCCACAAGCTGATGCGCGACGAAGGCCTGGTGAGCTCCAACGAACCGTTCAAGAACCTGCTGACCCAGGGCATGGTGATCGCCGAGACTTATTATCGTCGCGAAGCCAATGGCGCCTACACCTGGTTCAACCCGGCCGACGTCGAGCTCGAACGCGACAGCAAAGCCAAGGTCATCAGCGCCAAACTGAAATCCGACGGCCTGCCGGTGGAAATCGGTGGCACCGAGAAAATGGCCAAGTCGAAGAACAACGGCGTCGACCCGCAGTCGATGATCGATCAGTTCGGCGCAGACACCTGCCGCCTGTTCATGATGTTCGCTTCGCCGCCAGACATGAGCGCCGAATGGTCCGACTCCGGCGTTGAAGGCTCGCACCGTTTCCTCAAGCGCGTCTGGCGTCTGGCGCAAGCCCACGTCACTCAGGGCCTGCCGGACAAACTGGATGTCGCCAGCCTGAACGATGAGCAGAAAGCCGTGCGCCGCGCGACTCACCTGGCCATCAAACAGGCCAGCCATGACGTCGGCCAGAATCACAAATTCAACACCGCCATCGCTCAGGTGATGACGCTGATGAACGTGCTGGAAAAAGCCGCACAAGGCACCGAACAGGATCGCGCGCTGATTCACGAAGGCCTGGAAGCCGTGACGCTGCTGCTGGCACCGATCACGCCACACATCAGCCACGAACTGTGGAAACAACTGGGTCACGCCGACGCAGTGATCGACGCCGACTGGCCGGTTGTGGACGAGAGCGCACTGGTGCAGGACAGCCTGACCCTGGTTATCCAGGTCAACGGCAAACTGCGCGGGCAGATCGACATGCCGGCCAGCGCGACGCGCGAAGAAGTGGAAGCGGCAGCCCGCGCCAACGAAAACGTACTGCGTTTCGTCGACGGCCTGACTATTCGTAAAGTGATCGTAGTGCCCGGGAAACTGGTCAATATCGTCGCCAGCTAATTGGATCGGGCGCCGGTGTTGTCCGGCGCCAAGTAAAACCTTTCGGGCCGCACGGTCGGCCCACATGGTTTCAAGGGGAGCAACACAATGATCAAACGCAATCTGCTGGTGATGGGCCTTGCCGTCCTGTTGAGCGCCTGTGGTTTCCAGCTGCGCGGTACTGGCACCAATGAACTGACGCTCAAGGAGCTCGACCTGAGCGCCCGCAACGCTTATGGCGAGACAGTCACCCAGCTGCGTCAGACGCTGGAGTCCAGTGGCGTCAAGGTTTACAGCGGTGCTCCGTACAAGCTGTACCTGGCTGACGAGCAGGAAAGCCAACGCATCCTCAGCTACGCCGGCGCCGGTCGTACGGGCGAGTATCAGGTCAGCACGGTGCTGAGCTACGACATCCGTGGCGACAAGAACCTTTCGCTGTTGAGCGACAAGCTTGAAGTGCAGAAAGTATTTATCCACGACGGCAACAACCTCGTCGGCTCCGATCAGGAAGCCAACGAAGCGCGTCGTGAAATCCGTCGCGAGCTGGTTCAGCGCATGATGCTGCGTCTGCAACAGCTGACGCCGGCTCAACTGCAGCAACTGCAACAAGCCGCCAACGCACGGGCCAAGGCTGAAGCCGATGCGCTGGAAGCCGCGCAAAAGGCTGAAGCGGAAACCCCGCGTCAGTCGCCGCTCGAAATACCGCAGCAGTAAGAGGATCGGGGCGCTCAGGCGCCCCGTTCGGTATTTCCCATGAAGCTCGCTCCCGCTCAACTCGGCAAACACCTGCAAGGCACGCTTGCGCCCGTCTACATCATCAGCGGCGATGACCCGCTGTTGTGTCAGGAGGCTGCCGACGCCATCCGCAGTGCGGCCCGCCAGCAAGGTTTCGACGAACGCCAGGTATTCGCTGCCGACGCCAATTTCGATTGGGGCACGTTGTTGCAGGCCGGTGCCAGCATGTCGCTGTTCGCCGAAAAACGCCTGCTGGAACTGCGCCTGCCTTCGGGCAAACCCGGTGACAAGGGCGCTGCCGCGCTGATCGAATACTGCTCGCGCCCTGCGGAAGACACGGTGCTGCTGATCAGCCTGCCCAAGCTCGATGGCAGCGCGCAGAAAACCAAGTGGGGCAAGGCGCTGGTCGAAGGTCAGCAGACTCAATTCATCCAGATCTGGCCGGTGGACGCCAACCAGTTGCCGAGCTGGATTCGTCAGCGCCTGTCGCAGGCCGGTTTGTCGGCGAGTCAGGACGCGGTCGAACTGATTGCCGCACGCGTCGAGGGCAACCTGCTCGCCGCCGCACAGGAAATCGAAAAGCTCAAGCTGATGGCCGAAGGTGGGCAGATCACCGTCGAAACCGTGCAGGCCGCTGTGGCCGACAGTGCCCGATTCGACGTGTTCGGCCTGACCGATGCCGTGCTCAATGGCGAACCGGCTCACGCCTTGCGTATGCTCGAAGGCTTGCGCGGTGAAGGGGTCGAGCCACCGGTGATTCTCTGGGCGCTGGCACGGGAACTGCGGCTGCTGGCCAATATCTCGTTGCAATACAGCCAGGGCACGCCGCTGGACAAGTGCTTCAGTCAGGCGAAGCCCCCGGTCTGGGACAAGCGCAAACCACTGATGAGCAAGGCCCTGCAACGCTACTCGGCGCCACGTTGGGCGCAGTTGCTACTCGAAGCCCAGCGTATAGATGCACAGATCAAGGGCCAGGCCGCCGGTTCGCCGTGGATGAGCCTGAGCCGGTTGGCGTTGTTGATGGCCGGTCAGCGCCTGACACTTCCCGCCGAATAACCTGTCCTACCGCATAACGACCATTCGCGAGCAGGCTCGCTCCCACATTGAAATGCATTCCAAATGTGGGAGCGAGCCTGCTCGCGAAAGCGTCAACACATTCCCACATAACAGGAACTGGACAGACGCCCAACATCGGCAGATTATTTGCCGCGCAAAACCCACTCACTCGAGAGAGCCCTCATGAGCAAAAAGCCATCGAAACATGGCCCGAACAAGGCCAAATCCATCGTCGCCCAACCCCTGTTCCGCAGCCGCCAGGAACGACCAGCCAAGGGTAAAGGCAGCTACCGCCGCGAAGCCTTCCAGTCTGACAGCTGGGAGGCTTCTTACTTTCTGGCCGCCTGAAGCGCAGCACCCCCTGGTCATGTTAAGGTCTGCACCTGATCCGTATCCCCTGGAACTGTGCATGCCCTTTAGTCTTTCCCGTCGTTGGCCCGTTCGCCAGCTGATCGCTGCCTCCAGCTTCATTCTGCTTGTCGCCTGTGCGGAAAAACCCACCGCCGCCGACGCGCAACCCCTGCAAGCCGCCCCTGTCGCCACGGCCCCAGCGATCATCCCGCCGGTAGTGCCGTCCGCCGACCCTCTCGATCTCCAGCCGACCCAGACCTTTGCCGAATGGCAGGCGGGTTTTCGCAAGGATGCGCTGGCCGCTGGTATTCGCGCCGACCTGTTCGATCGCGCGTTCGCCAATGTCAGCTTCGATGCCAGCGTGATCAAAGCCGATCGCAGTCAGCCGGAGTTCTCACGGCCAGTGTGGGAATACCTCGACGGCGCGTTATCGCCGCTGCGGGTGCGCAAGGGCCAGGCGCTGATCAGCCAGTACGCCGACATTCTGCAGAGCATCGAACAGCGTTACGGCGTCGATCGCCAGGCACTGGTGTCGGTGTGGGGGATGGAAAGCAATTTCGGTCAGTTCCAGGGCAACAAGTCGGTGATCAACTCGCTGGCCACCCTGGCCTACGAAGGCCGTCGCCCGACATTTGCCCATGCGCAATTGATCGCCGCCCTGCAGATCCTGCAACAAGGCGATATCACTCCAGAGAAAATGTTGGGTTCGTGGGCCGGAGCGATGGGGCAGACCCAATTCATTCCGACCACCTACAACACCCATGCGGTGGATTTCGACGGTGACGGTCGCCGCGATATCTGGGGCAGTCCGGCCGATGCCCTGGCCTCCACCGCGCACTATCTGCAAAGTTCCGGCTGGCAGCGTGGTCAGCCGTGGGGCTTTGAAGTGCAACTGCCAAGCGGTTTCAATTACACCCTGGCCGATGGCGCGATTCGCAAGAGCGTTGCCGAATGGCGTCAACTGGGGGTAATCCTGCCCAATGGCGGTCAGGCGCCAGCCGGTTCGGAACAGCTGTCCGCGGCCCTGCTGCTGCCGGCAGGCTATCGTGGCCCGGCGTTCCTGATCCTCGACAACTTCCGGGCGATCCTCAAGTACAACAACTCGTCGTCCTATGCTCTGGCGGTGAGCCTGTTGTCCGAGCGCTTCGACGGTGGCGGCCTGATCAATGGCACCTGGCCCAAGGATGACCTGCCGCTGAGCCGCACCGAACGCATCGAGCTGCAAAACCTGCTGAGCGCGCGTAACTACGATGCCGGAACGGCGGACGGCATCATCGGCGCCAACACGCGCAAGGCCATCCGCAGTGCCCAGCAGTCGTTTGGCTGGCCGGCGGACGGGTATCCGACGCACAAGTTGCTCGAGAGCCTGCGCACGCAGTAAAGCAAAATCAAAAGATCGCAGCCTTCGGCAGCGCCTGCACGGGATTGATGTTTACCGTGCAGGCGCTGCCGAGGGCTGCGATCTTTTTGCTTCACCCACACATTATCGGGTGACCACATCCTGCTCCAACATCAACTCCTTCTTCCCCGCATCCAGCCTCACCAGCGCCCCCATCGGCAGTGTCAGGTTCGGATCACAATGCCCGCTGCGCCAACCGGACAGCACCGGGATTCGCAACGGTTCAAAAGTCTGCTTGAGCAGGCGGTTCAACGCGTCGCTATCCACGCCAGCGACGTCACCGACCAGTACCCCACGCAATCGGGCCAATTTGCCGGCCAGACGCATTTGCGTGAGCAAACGGTCGATCCTGTACAGCGGCTCGTTGACGTCCTCAATCAACAGAATCACGCCCTCCACGTCGATTTCGTATGGCGTACCCAGCGTTGAGGCAATCATCGCCAGATTACCGCCCAGCAGCCGCCCATGAGCAATACCCGGCTCGACAGTGGTCAATGGATAGGCCACCGGATGACTCAGCACACTCCCCGCCTTCACCTGACCGCGCAGCATGGCGAAGAATGACGTGACGGTCGGTGGCTCCTTGTCACCCAACAGGTCGGCATTGAGCAGCGGGCCATGGAAGGTCACAAAGCCGGCATAACGGCTGATCGCCAGATGCAGCGCGGTGATGTCGCTGTAGCCGACAAACGGCTTGGCATGGCGGCTCAGCAGGTCGTAGTCGATCCGGTCCAGCAGACGCGGCGTGCCGTAGCCACCGCGCAGGCAGATGATCGCGTCGACCTCGGGGTCGGCGAATGCAGCGTGCAGGTCATTGAGGCGTACGTCGTCACTGCCGGCCAGATAGCCGTCCTTCTCGTAGACCCCGGGAAACACCTTCAATGCATAACCACGGGCGCGCATCCACTGCACGGCTTTTTCGGTGTTCAGCGCTCCAGGCCCTGCGGGGGCGATCACGCCAATCAGCCCCTCAGATGGCAGCGCCGGCACCGGTCTGTGCGCAACGAGGGTATGTGTCGGTCGAACAGTCATCCATGGGTCTCCCTGTGTGAAGTCTTGCGGACACAGTAGTCAGGTAAAGCGACAAACAAAAGAGGTGAGCTCACTCAATAATTCGTGGCGAGGGCGCCGGCTCCTGCCGGGTTGCGCAGCGCCCCCAGGATCTTCGCGACGGCTGCGCACTCCAGCGCGAGCCAACTCCCTCGCCACAAGGTTCAGAGGTTAACAACCCAAACAAAAATACCCGCCGAAGCGGGTATTTGATGCAGCCTTCAGCGCAGAATCAGGAACCGAGCAGCTCGGCCTTGACCAGTTTCGCCTGCTCGTCGGCATGGTACGACGAACGTACCAGCGGGCCGGAAGCGACGTTCTTGAAGCCCATCTTGTAACCTTCCTCGGCGAACCAGGCGAAGGTGTCCGGATGCACGAAACGCTGCACCGGCAAGTGGCTGCGCGACGGTTGCAGGTACTGACCGAGGGTCAGCATGTCGATGTCGTGTTCGCGCATGCGCTTCATGACTTCGATGACTTCCTCGTCCGTCTCGCCCAGGCCCAGCATCAGGCCGGATTTGGTCGGAATGTGCGGCATCATCTGCTTGAAGCGTTGCAGCAGGGTCAGCGACCACTGGTAGTCCGAACCCGGACGCGCAGCCTTGTACAGGCGCGGCACGGTTTCCAGGTTGTGGTTGAACACATCCGGCGGCTCGGCAGCAGTGATTTCCAGGGCGATGTCCATGCGGCCACGGTAGTCCGGGACCAGGGTTTCCAGTTGCACGTTCGGCGACAGCTTGCGGATTTCGCGGATGCAGTCGGCAAAGTGCTGGGCACCGCCGTCACGCAGGTCATCGCGGTCAACCGAAGTGATCACCACGTACTTGAGCTTGAGGTCGGCGATGGCGATGGCCAGGCTTTCCGGCTCGTTGACGTCCAGTGGCTTCGGACGACCGTGGCCCACGTCGCAGAACGGGCAGCGACGGGTGCAGATGTCGCCCATGATCATGAAGGTCGCGGTGCCGCCGGAGAAGCACTCGCCCAGGTTCGGGCAGGATGCCTCTTCGCAGACGCTGTGCAGCTTGTGCTTGCGCAGCAGGCTCTTGATTCGGTCGACTTCCGGGGAAACCGGGATGCGCACACGAATCCAGTCAGGTTTCTTCGGCAGCTCGGTGGTCGGAATGATCTTTACCGGGATGCGTGCAACCTTCTCGGCGCCGCGCAGCTTGACGCCGGCTTCAACCTTGGGACGCGGGGCCGGGCGCTCGGTCACGTCGAGCGTCGGGATCATGGTTTGCACTGCATCAGTAGTCATATCAGTCGATTCCGCCCGTCAGGGTCGTCTGCTCAGCATAGTCGAGGTGTTTGACGAGCTGCGCGCGCAGCCGGGCACTTACCTCGGCAAATTCAATCGGTCCTGCGTGATCGCTCAGCTGGGTCATCGCCAGCCCGGCATAGCCGCAGGGATTAATCCGTCGAAACGGTTCCAGGTTCATATCCACGTTCAGGGCCAGGCCATGAAAGGAACAACCGTGGCGAATCCGCAAACCCAGAGAAGCGATTTTCGCTCCGTCGACGTAGACGCCGGGAGCATCCGGCTTGGCTGCGGCGGTCACGCCGTAGCTGGCCAGCAGTTCGATCAGGCACTGTTCCATGCGCGTGACGAGATCGCGTACGCCAAAACCCAGCTTGCGCACGTCCAGCAGCAGGTAGGCCACCAGCTGGCCGGGACCATGATAAGTCACCTGCCCGCCGCGATCGACCTGCACCACCGGGATATCTCCCGGCAGCAGCAAATGTTCGGCCTTGCCGGCCTGGCCCTGGGTGAACACCGGAGGGTGCTCGACCAGCCAGATTTCGTCGGCGGCATTGCTGCCGCGTTCGTTGGTGAAGCGTTGCATGGCATGCCAGACCGGCTCGTAAGCCATCTGGCCAAGTTCGCGAAAGCCCAGCGTGCCCGGCATCACAACACCATGTGCACGAAACCGGAAGCCCGCAGTTCGCTGTTGATGTTGTACAGCTGATCCTGATCGGTCGCGACGATGTGCAACTGGATGGTGGTGTATTTGCCATTGCTGCTTTGACGTTCGTCGATGCGCTCATCATTGATGGTCGCGTGTTTCTTGACGATGTCGATGATCTTGTCTTTGTTGCCGACGCCCGTGTCGCTGATCACCTTAATCGGATAATCAGTCTGGGGAAATTCGATCTTTGGCGCCTTTACTTCGGTATCGGTCATGGCGTAACGGCCTCTAGAGCGCAAGCCGTGGTAACGCACATGGCCCCGCACCGGATCGGGGCGGGGCCATGCAGGTCAACACAAATCAGTTGAACAAGCCGTAGAAGAATAGACGGATGCTATCCCACATGCGGCGGAAGATACCACCCTCCTCGACGCCATCCAGAGCGATCAGGTCAGCGCTGTGCACCACCTTGTCTTCCAGTTTGACTTCGACTTTACCGATCACGTCGCCCTTGGCGATTGGCGCGGTCAGTTGCGGGTTCATGGTCATGCTGGCAGCGAGCTTCTTCAGCTGGCCTTTTGGCAGAGTCATGGTCAGGTCTTCAGCCAAGCCGGCCTTGACTTGATTGGTGGTGCCTTTCCACACCGGGGCCTGAGCCAGTTCGGTGCCCTTCTGATAGAAGGTCTGGGTTTCGAAGAAGCGGAAACCATAAGTCAGCAGCTTCTGGGTCTCGGCGGCGCGGGCCACTTCGCTGTTGGTGCCGAACACCACAGCGATCAGACGCTGGCCGTCACGTACAGCCGAGGACACCATGCAGTAGCCGGCTTCGTCGGTATGACCGGTTTTCAGACCGTCAACGGTCTTGTCGCGCCACAGCAACAGGTTGCGGTTAGGCTGCTTGATGCCGTTCCAGAAGAACTCTTTCTGCGAGTAGATCGCGTAGTGAGCCGGGTCTTCGTGGATGATCGCGCGAGCGAGGATCGCCATGTCGTGAGCCGACGAGTAGTGCTCAGGGTTTGGCAGACCGGTCGGGTTCATGAAGTGGGTATTGGTCATGCCCAGGTCGGTGACCGTCTTGTTCATCAGGTCGGCGAAGGCGTCTTCGCTGCCGGCGATGTGCTCGGACAGCGCCACGCTGGCGTCGTTGCCGGACTGGATGATGATGCCGTGCAGCAGGTCGCTGACGGTGACTTGCGAACCGACCTTGATGAACATCCGCGAACCGCCGGTGCGCCAGGCGTTTTCGCTGACGGTCACCGGATCGTTTTCACCGATCTGGCCGCGACGGATTTCCAGCGTAGCGATGTACGCGGTCATCAGTTTGGTCAGGCTGGCCGGTGGCAGACGCTGGTCGCCATTGTTTTCGACCAGCACGTTGCCGCTGCTGGCATCCATCAGAACGTAGGCCTTGGCAGCCAGTTGTGGTGGCGACGGCATCATCTCGGCCGCGAAGGCGGCTGGCGAGAGGAGCAGCGGGACTAGCAGACACAGGCGTTTGGCAAAGGTGGTGATGTTCATCCGTCTCTCGAAATCGCTAATGGAAACTTGCCCGAAGGCAAAACTATTCAGACAGCCTTCTAACGGGCCATCGCGTGTTCAGTTGCTCACTCCAGTCACCCTTGCCGGGCTTTTGTTCTTCGACGAGCCAACAACCTGGTTCACCCCCCAATACCGCAAGTGAACCGTCAATCAAGTCTACGTATTACTCGCTGACCACACTTGGCGAACCAAGGTTGGCCAGGCGCACACTGTTCTGCACCTGGGCAATTTCACCCGGCGAACCGATCGGCCCCAGGCGTACCCGGTGCAGAGTCTGCTGATTGCGCACGATCGAGCTGATGAACACCGGAGCGCTCACCATCCCGCTGAGCTTCGACCTCAGGAGTTCTGCAGCGTCCGGGTTGGCGAACGCGCCCACCTGCAGATACTGGCCAGACGCTGGTGCAGAAGCGTTTTTTTTTGCATCGAGCTGAACCGGCACGACGGCCGCGGCGTGTTGCTGCGGCGGCGGGGTCCATTGCTCGACGGTACCGGCCGAAGCCGTGATGGTCGGCGCGCTATTTTGCGCGACTTGCGGCTCGTTGAGCATCAGCGGCGCCGGACGGCCCTTGGCGGCCCACCACTGCTGCGGGTCGATGCCCTCGACCTTGACCCGCGCGGTGCCGATTTCGGCATAACCGAGCTTCTTGGCGGCCGCGTAGGACAAGTCGATGATCCGGTCCGAATAGAACGGCCCACGGTCGTTGACCCGCAGGATCACGCTCTTGTTGTTGTCCAGGTTGGTCACCCGAACGTAACTTGGCAGTGGCAGAGTCTTGTGCGCGGCACTCATGCCGTACAGGTCATACACTTCGCCGTTGGCGGTGTTCTGGCCATGAAACTTGGTGCCGTACCACGACGCAGTACCCGAGGCGACGTAAGTCTTGGATTCCTGCAACGGGAAGTACGTCTTGCCCAGCACCGTGTACGGGTTGGCCTTGTACGGACCGGTGTGCAGGGTCGGCGTGGCATCAGGGATGCGCGACACATCGACGTCCCACCACGGCGCGCCGTCTTTGTGCGCGCGGTTGATGTCCAGGCCAGGCTGCGCCCGCACTGCAGTATTCGAGGTTTTCTGAGTCGGGGAACGGCTGGTCGAACAACTGGCGACCAGCACCGCCAACGCAGCGAATGCCACCAGCTTCAGGGGTTTATTGTTAGGCAATGCCCGCATTACTTGACGCCCCGTGCTTTTACCAGCTCTTCAGACAGTTGATGTACGGCCATGGCGTACATCACGCTGCGGTTATAACGCGTGATCGCGTAGAAATTCTTCAGGCCCATCCAGTATTCAGGGCCGTTGTCGCCTTCGAGGCGAAATGCAGTAACCGGCATATCATCGCGCAGCGCATCATGACTTGACCAGCCCAGCGCCCGCAACTCTCCGACGGTCTTCGTCGGTTCGATGCCGGTGGTCAGGCCTTCGTCGACCTGCTCGCCACGCACATCGGCCCGGCTGACCACCGGTTCCCCGGCCACCCAGCCATGGCGCTTGAAATAGCTGGCGACGCTACCGATCGCATCATCCGGGTTATTCCAGATATTGATATGGCCGTCACCGTCGAAATCCACCGCATAGGCGCGAAAGCTGCTCGGCATGAATTGCGGCAATCCCATCGCCCCGGCGTACGAGCCTTTGAGGGTCAGGGGATCGACCTGTTCTTCACGCGCCAGCAGCAGGAACTCACGCAGTTCCTTGCGGAAAAATTCGGCACGGGGAGGATAGTCGAAACCGAGGGTGGACAAGGCATCGATCACCCGGAAATTACCGGTATTGCGTCCGAAAAAGGTCTCGACGCCGATGATCGACACGATGACCTGTGCCGGCACGCCGTATTCCTGTTCAGCGCGAGCCAGCGTCGCCTCGTGTTGACGCCAGAAGTCCACGCCCCGGGCAATGCGCGCGTCGGTGATGAACATCGGGCGGTATTCTTTCCACTGCTTGACCCGCTCGGCGGGCTTGGAGATCGCGTCAAGAATCGACTGCTTGCGCTCTGCCTCGCGGAACACCCCCATCAGCTGTTCACCGGCGAAACCATAGTCGCGGGTCATTTCACCCACGAATTCGGCCACCTGCGGCGAGCCTTCGTATTCGCCGGCCAGCGCTTCCTGCACGCTGCCCAGCAGGCCCATCAGGCCAACCAGCGGCGCGCATCGAGTCGCCCAGCCACGCATTACTTGCATTGAACTCTTCACCTTATTCAAACCTGTGCGATCCACTTGCGATGGGTATGGATCGACATCAAAACCCCAAACGCTGACAGCAGCGTCACCAGCGAAGTTCCTCCGTAGCTAATGAACGGCAACGGCACCCCCACGACCGGCAACAGGCCACTGACCATACCGATGTTGACGAAAACGTAAACAAAAAACGTCATGGTCAACGCACCGGCGAGCAATTTGCCGAACAGCGTCTGCGCCTGAGCGGTGATCACCAGCCCCCGGCCGATCAGCAATAAATAGATCAGCAACAGCACGCAGATGCCCACCAGACCGAACTCCTCGCCGAGTACGGCAATGATGAAGTCGGTGTGGCTTTCCGGCAGGAAGTCCAGGTGCGACTGGGTGCCGAGCAACCAGCCCTTGCCGAACACGCCACCGGAGCCGATGGCGGCTTTCGATTGAATGATGTTCCAGCCAGTGCCCAGTGGATCGCTTTCCGGGTCGAGGAAGGTCAGGATTCGCTGCTTCTGGTAGTCGTGCATGATGAAAAACCACATGGCGACGGCCACCGGTACGGCCGCCGCCAGCACGCTGAGAATCCAGCGCCAGCGCAACCCGCCCATGAACAGCACGAACGCCCCGCCGGCGAGAATCAGCAGCGACGTACCAAGGTCAGGCTGGCGCACGATCAGGACGAACGGCACGCCGATCAGCATCAGGCTGATCCCGACATGCTTGAGTTGTGGCGGCAACGTGCGCTTGGACAGGTACCAGGCGATGGTCGCCGGCATCAGGATCTTCATGAATTCCGACGGCTGGAAGCGGATCACCCCGGGAATGTTGATCCAGCGGGTCGCCCCCATGGCGTTGTGGCCCATGATGTCCACCACCATCAGCAGCACCACCCCGACCACATAACCGAGGGGCACCCAACGCGCCATGAACCGTGGCTCGAACTGGGCAATGACGATCATCGACACTAGGCCGATGCCGAACGATGTCGCCTGTTTGGCCAGCAGGTCCCAGCTCTTGCCGCTGGCCGAATACAGCACGAACAGGCTGCCGGCCGCGAGGATCAGCAACAGGATCAACAGCGGGCCGTCGATATGCAGTCTTTGCAGCAACGTCGCTCGGCGACGCATCACATCCTCACTGGAGAGCATGCGATCAAAATTATTCATCACGGGCCGTAGCCTCCGCACTGATTGGACTGGCGTATTCGGCCTTCAAGCGTCCGTCCTGATCGAGCAGCCAGGCGTCCATGACCTGACGCACCACGGGCGCAGCGACGCCGGAGCCGGACTCACCGTTCTCGACCATCACCGAGACGACGATTCGCGGATCATCGGCCGGGGCAAAACCGACGAACAAGGCATGGTCGCGGTGGCGCTCCTGAACCTTGGAGCGGTCGTACTTCTCGCCCTGCTTGATTGCGACCACCTGAGCGGTACCCGATTTGCCGGCGATGCGGTATTGCGCGCCGATCGCCGCTTTGCGCGCGGTGCCACGGGCGCCGTGCATCACTTGCTGCATGCCGTGATTGACCTTGGTCCAGTCCGACGGATCGCGCAGGACAATGTCCGGCATCGGGTTGGTGTCCACCGGCTTCACCCCTTCGAGGGATTTGGCCAGGTGTGGACGGTTCCACACACCTTTGTTGGCGACCAGCGCCGTGGCCTGGGCCAGTTGCAGCGGGGTCGATTGCATATAGCCCTGGCCGATCCCGAGAATCAGGGTTTCGCCGGGGAACCACGCCTGTTTGCGGGTCGCACGTTTCCATTCGCGGGACGGCATCAGGCCGGGGGATTCTTCGAACATGTCCAGCGAGACCTTCTGGCCGATGCCGAACTTGTTCATGTAGGACGACAACCGGTCAATCCCGAGCTTGTGCGCCAGGTCATAGAAGTAGGTGTCGTTGGACCGCATGATCGCCGTATCGAGGTCGACGAAGCCGTCCCCGGT
This sequence comes from Pseudomonas sp. GNP014, assembly GCF_054344005.1. NCBI lineage: Bacteria > Pseudomonadati > Pseudomonadota > Gammaproteobacteria > Pseudomonadales > Pseudomonadaceae > Pseudomonas > Pseudomonas sp. GNP014. Next base: position 391,532 of record NZ_JBTGUS010000001.1, read on the forward strand.
GCGGTTCCAGTTGCGGTATTTGTGGTCGTAGTTGGGCAGCATGTAGTAGCCCGGATCGAACACCCGGCTTGAGGCCGTCACCACACCGGAGTCGAGACCGGCAATCGCCACCGCCGGTTTGATCGTCGAACCCGGCGGGTACAGGCCGCGCAAGACCCGGTTGAACAGCGGCCGGTCGATGGAATCGCGCAACTCGGCGTAAGCCTTGAAGCTGATGCCGGTGACGAACAGGTTCGGGTCGAAGCTCGGCTGGCTGACCATCGCCAGCACTTCGCCGGTGCGCGGATCAAGGGCCACCACGGCACCACGACGCCCGCCCAGCGCGGCCTCGGCCGCTTCCTGCAATTTGATGTCGAGGCTGAGGACAATGTCTTTGCCAGGAATCGGATCGGTGCGCTTGAGCACGCGCAGGACGCGGCCACGGGCGTTGGTCTCGACCTCTTCGTAACCCACCTGACCGTGCAATTCCGGCTCGTAGAAGCGTTCGATGCCGGTCTTGCCGATATGGTGCGTGCCGCTGTAGTTGACCGGATCGAGGGTCTTCAGCTCTTTCTCGTTGATCCGCCCCATGTACCCCACCGAATGCGCAAAGTGCGCACCCTGCGGATAGTGACGAACCAGTTGCGCGACCACTTCCACACCCGGCAGGCGGAACTGATTCACCGCGATCCGGGCAATCTGCTCTTCAGTCAGCTCGAACAGGATCGGCACCGGCTCGAACGGCCGGCGCCCCTGACGCATGCGTTTTTCGAAGATCACCCGGTCATCGGGCGTCAGCTGCAGCACCTCGACGATCACGTCGAGCACTTGCTGCCAGTCGCCGGAACGCTCGCGGGTCATGCTCAGGCTGAAGCTGGGACGGTTGTCCGCCACCACCACACCGTTGCGGTCGAAAATCAGGCCACGGGTCGGCGGAATCGGCTGCACATGGACACGGTTGTTTTCCGACAGCGTCGAGTGGTACTCGTACTGAATCACCTGCAAGTAGTACAGCCGCGCAATCAATACGCAGATCAACAGCATGACCGCAACGGCCCCGAACACGACGCGGCTACGCACCAGGCGTGCGTCCTTTTCGTGGTCCTTGATGCGGATCGGCTGAGACATGAGGGCAGGCTTACTTGTGGTAAGGGTGACCGGACAGCACGGTCCAGGCACGGTACAACTGTTCGCCGATCAGAATCCGCACCAGCGGGTGCGGCAACGTCAGCGGCGACAACGACCAGCGCTGGTCCGCGCGGGCACAGACTTCCGGTGCCAGCCCTTCCGGGCCACCGACCATGAAATTGACCGTGCGCGAATCCAGCCGCCAACGGTCGAGTTCGACCGCCAGTTGCTCGGTGCTCCAGGGTTTGCCGTGGACTTCAAGCGTGACAATCCGCTCGTTCTGCCCGACCTTGGCCAGCATGGCTTCGCCTTCCTGACGGATGAATCGGGCCACGTCGGCATTCTTGCCACGGGTATTGAGCGGAATTTCCACCAGTTCCAGCGCCAGCTCGGACGGAAGACGCTTGGCATATTCATGCCAGCCTTCTTCCACCCACTTGGGCATGCGTGAACCGACGGCGATCAGTCGCAGTCGCACAGCAATCCCTTAGAACTGGTCTTTGTTGAGCTTGGTGAAATGCTCGTGGGTGTTTTCCGGGCTGTGGTGCTTGGCGTCTGCCGCACGGCTTTGCTCGGCACCGGCCCACAGGCGCTCCAGGTCGTAGAACTGACGCGCCGAGGCGGTCATCATGTGCACGATGACCAGATCGAGGTCGAGCAGTACCCAGTCGCTGTCGCCCTTGCCTTCTTCGCCCAGCGGCTTGGCGCCCTGCTTTTTGACTTCTTCACGGACCTTGTCCAGCATCGCGTTGATCTGGCGATTGGACGTACCGGTGGCGATGATCATGTAGTCGGTGATGCTCTGCTTGTCGCGAACATCGATAACCTGGATGTCCTGCGCCTTGACGTCTTCCAGAGCGGCTACAGCGATCTTGACCAGCTCGTCACCCTTGAGCGGCTCGTTGGTGTTGACCGCTTCTGGCAGCGGAGCGCTCTTGAACGTGCCTTTGCGCTTAACTTTGGTTTGGTCTTTGTCAGTCATATAAAACTCGTTTTGCTCATATATTCGGCGGCTTGGCGACACGTGGATTCGTATCCGTGAAGCACGCCTTGTTCAGTTCGACGCACGGTACAGACCGTGCGCATCGATGTAGGCCAGGACCGCGTCGGGCACCAGGAAACGTACCGACTTACCGCTGGCCAGCAGTTGACGGATCTGGGTGGCGGAAACCGCGAGCGGTGTCTGCCAGACGAATGCAATCTGTCCACTCGGCCCTTTGAGGGCCAGCGGGTCGCTCACCGAACGCGCTGCCAGCAGGTTGCGCAAGGCATCCGGCGGTTCGCTGTCGGCGTCCGGGCGCTGTAGCACCAGGATATGGCAATGCTGGAGCAACTCTTCCCAGCGATGCCAAGTGGGCAGGCCGCAAAATGCGTCCCAGCCCAAAAGCAGAAAAACCTGGGTCTCGGCGGGCATTTCGGCGCGCATCAACTCCAGGGTATCAATAGTGTAGGACGGTTTGTCCCGCTGCAATTCGCGGGCATCCACCACCAGCGGCGGCACTCCGGCCACCGCGCACTCGACCATCGCCAGCCGATCCTGCGCCGACACCTGCGGGGTATCGCGATGCGGCGGCCGCGCGCTGGGCGTCAAGCGCAACTCGTCAAGCGCCAGCGCTTCGGCGACTTCCAGCCCGCCGCGCAAATGCCCGATGTGCACCGGGTCGAACGTGCCGCCGAGGACGCCGATGCGTCGCGGGCGAGACTCGCTGCCGGTTTGCGGCGCTGTCAGGTCGAGGTCGGTCAAGTCAGACCGTCGCCTGGCCGCGCAACTGGCCATCACCGACCACGATGTACTTCTCGCAGGTCAGTCCTTCAAGGCCCACCGGGCCGCGGGCGTGCAGCTTATCAGTAGAAATGCCGATCTCGGCACCCAATCCGTATTCAAATCCATCGGCGAAGCACGTCGGGGTGTTGATCATCACCGACGCCGAGTCGACTTCCGCCACGAACCGGCGGGTGTCGGCGAGGTTTTCGCTGACAATCGAGTCGGTGTGATGGGAGCCGTAATGGTTGATGTGTTCGATGGCCTGAGCCAGGCCGTCGACCACGCGGATCGACAGGATCGGCGCCAGGTATTCGGTGCTCCAGTCGTCTTCGCTGGCCGGCACGGCGTCGATGAATGCCCGGGTGCGCTCGCAGCCACGCAGTTCGACGCCTTTTTCGCGGAACTGCGCCGCCATCGACGGCAGGAAATCCTTTGCAACCGTTTGATCGACCAGCAACGTCTCCATCGCCCCGCAAATCCCGTAGCGATAGGTCTTGGCGTTGAACGCGATGCGCTGGGCTTTCGCCAGGTCGGCGTGCTGGCTGACGTAAACGTGGCAGATGCCGTCCAGGTGCTTGATCACCGGCACGCGCGCATCGCGGCTGATGCGCTCGATCAGACCACGGCCACCACGCGGCACGATCACGTCGACGTACTCGGGCATGGTGATCATTGCGCCAACCGCAGCACGGTCGGTGGTTTCGACCACTTGCACCACCGCTGCCGGCAGTTCGGCCTCGGCCAGACCGCGCTGGATGCACGCGGCGATCGCCCGATTGGAATGAATCGCCTCAGAACCACCGCGCAGGATGGTCGCGTTGCCCGACTTCAGGCACAGGCTCGCGGCATCAATGGTCACGTTGGGACGGGATTCGTAGATGATCCCGATCACGCCCAGCGGCACGCGCATCTTGCCGACCTGAATGCCCGACGGACGGAAGCTCATGTCACGGATCGCGCCGACCGGGTCCGGCAGCGCAGCGACCTGACGCAAGCCGACGATCATGCCGTCGATGCGCGCCGGAGTCAGTTCCAGGCGTTCCAGCAATGCCGGCTCCAGACCATTGGCGCGACCGGCGGCCAGATCCTGCTCATTGGCTGCAGCCAGCTCGGCACGAGCGGCGTCCAAAGCATTGGCAGCAGCCTGCAAGGCGCGGTTTTTCTGCGCAGTGCTGGCACGGCCGATGACCCGGGAGGCTTCGCGGGCGGCGCGACCCAATCGGGTCATGTAGTCAAGAACGGACTCAGTCATGGTCTGCTGGGGTCTTGGCAAAGAGGAAAGCGGCAGATTATAGCTGTCGCGTCCCGGGACTAACAGCGGTGACGGGCGGATGGTCGAAATGAACGGCGAATCGCCGACGTTAAGCCGTAGTTAAGCCGCGCATTGTTATCATTACGACCTCTTCAGCCTGGATAAACCTTGCCTGCCATGTCCAACCTGACCGCTCGCAACCGCGCCGAAAGCCTGCCGCTTGGGCTCCCGGACGCTTTTTTCGACCGAGACGCCCAAGTGCTGGCAAAGGATCTGCTCGGCAAAGTCATCCGTCATCGTGTCGGCAGTCTGTGGCTGAGTGCGCGGATTATCGAAACCGAAGCGTATTACTGCGCGGAAAAAGGCAGTCACGCCTCCCTCGGTTACACAGAAAAGCGTAAGGCTTTGTTTCTGGATGGCGGCCACATCTATATGTATTACGCCCGTGGCGGCGACTCACTGAATTTCAGCGCGCAAGGGCCGGGCAATGCCGTGCTGATCAAATCGGCGTATCCGTGGGTCGATGACATCAGCGGGCAGTCGAGCCTGGCGCAGATGCTGCTGAACAATCCGGATGCACAGGGTCGTCCGCGCCCGTCACAAAAACTCTGCGCCGGGCAGACATTGCTGTGCAAGGCTCTTGGCCTGAAGGTACCGGTGTGGGACGCCAGGCGTTTCGATCATGAAATGCTCCTGGTGGAAGACACCGGACCGACACCGACCCACATCATTCAGACGACGCGACTGGGTATCCCCCATGGCCGCGACGAACACCTGATGTACCGCTTCGTCGACGCCAGCTATGCGCAATGGTGCACACGGAACCCGCTGCGCCGGGGTCAGGTCGAAGGGCGCGACTATTTCCTGCTGTCGGGGTCAGAAGCAGGTCTGAACTAAAAGGAATTCCCTGCGGGCGCGAGCCTGTTCGCGAAAGCAGAGGGTCAGCCAAAAGAGACTCAACTGACACACCCTCTTCGCGAGCAGGCTCACTCCCCCAGCGAGCCGATTGAATATTTGATGGAGTTTTTTGTATGGGCCCATGGCTCGATAGCGTGACCGGTTGGCTGGCGGCCAATCCCCAGTGGCTGGCCGCAGCGGTGTTTATCGTGGCCTTTGTCGAATGCCTGGCGATCGCCGGACTGATCGTCCCTGGCACGGTGTTACTGTTTGCTGTCGCCGTACTGGCCGGCAGCGGCGCGCTGTCGTTGAGCGAAACCCTGTTGCTGGGTTTTCTCGGCGGGATTCTCGGCGATGCAATCTCGTACTTCCTTGGCCGGCATTTCCACCAGAACATCCGACGCCTGCCGGGGCTGCGCCACCACCCCGAATGGATGGCCGGGGCGGAAACCTATTTCCAGCGCTACGGTATCGCCAGCCTGTTGGTCGGCCGTTTTATCGGTCCGTTGCGGCCGATGCTGCCGATGGTGGCCGGCATGTGCGATATGCCGTTCCCGCGTTTTGCCGCCGTCAGCCTGCTGGCCGCCGCCGGGTGGAGCCTGGTTTACCTGCTGCCGGGCTGGGCCACCGGTGCGGCCATCCGCTTGCCGCTGCCCGAAGGCTTCTGGCTGGAAGCGGGCATTGTCGCTGCCAGCATCGCGGTCATGGTGGGCCTCAGTGTGAACAGCAGTCTGCGCCGTCACCGCCGGGCAACCCTCTGGATCAGCAGCATGAGCCTGCTGATCCTGATCGGCCTGTTCATCGGCTATCCCTATCTGAATGCGCTCGATCAAGGGGTGATGACCCTGGTGCAGGAGCATCGTCAGCCGATGCTGGATGAAATCGCGGTGACGCTCACCCTCATCGGCGAATTCCGCAACATGCTGATGTTCAGCATCCTGCTGACCGTGCTGCTGTTGCTGTGCCGGCAATGGCGACAGGCGCTGTTCGCCGGCGGCACGTTGCTCTGCACCGCTCTGGCCAACACCGCGACCAAGCTATTCTTCGCCCGTGTACGCCCGGAGGTGCTGACTGACCCGATCACCAGCTACAGCATGCCCAGCGGCCATGCCTCCGGCTCCTTTGCATTGTTTCTGACTCTGGCCGTCCTTGCCGGACGTGGACAACCGCCCCGCCTGCGCCTGACCTGGCTGCTACTCGGCTGCATTCCTGCGCTGGCGATTGCCCTTTCACGGGTTTATCTGGGTGCGCACTGGCCGACGGACATTCTCGCTGGCGCGATGCTGGCGACCTGCGTGTGTGCGGCAAGTCTGTGGCTGAGCCAGCGCAAGGCTCCTCTCGGTGCGATGCCGTACAAAATCTGGTGGCTGATCATTCCGGCACTGGTGCTGCTGTTCAGCTTCTTCGTCCTGCGCCATTTGCCGCATACGATGTTGCGTTACGCCTACTGATAGCCCCTCTCTCGCCACTCTCTGCGCATTGACGCCGGGAGTGGCGCCGCACTCCCCCCGCCCCGTTCTGAAAGCTGCTCTTGATTGACTCAAGTGAGTGGCTGCCTGCGCACTAAACAAAAAACCAAGTTACATATTTATATTAAACATCTTCACAACCAACACTTCACCAGTGCAAAAATCCATTAAATTAAAAAGCATGACGCTGACTCCACCCCGAAGAAAAATTACTTGAACAGAACAGCAACTGAACACATTAACCATTAATAAATTTAAACACCTATTAATAATGAGCATTCCATGAGCCCTAAAATACCGCGCAAACATTCGACTTCAACTTCGCAAAGTACAGAGACAACAACACCAATAGCGCATCGCTCCGACAACCCGCCAGGCACTTCGATCCCTCTTGCATCAAGGCCCTTTGGCACGCCAGACACGACAAACCCGTTTCGGCCCCGTCATCCAGAGCAGAGTGTGAGTCACGCCCTGCCGCCGACGGTTGAAGTCACTGCGCTCCCCAACCGGAACGCCGGCCAGGCAACGGCCAACAGTCCGGTGGAGCGATACTGGAGCGCCACACCTCTCCTGCGCGGCATGCAAGCTGCTGACGGCGAGGGTTTCCGCTACGTGGTCGGGCGCAAATTCGTCGATGTCGAGCATGACGGTGAGCTGCACACCGCGCACGCCGGCCTGGATGAAGCCCTCGGGGTTTATCGGCTGAAAATGCTCACCGAACGAACACCTTCCGGCCCGATCCTCTACAAAAATCCCGAAGAGCCTACCTGGCGCCTGACCGAGCAACGCCAGTCCGCCCTGAAACGTCCCGCAGACACTGCCAGCGAAATGGCTCAGGCCTCTGGTTTGCCACCAAAACAGTTCAAGCCGACGAAGTCCGAAAACCCCGTCACCGATCTGCTGCAAAACGCCCTGAGTCAGTTGCATCCGACCTTGAGTGCGGATCAACGCAAGAAGTGGTTGCAGTCTTACAACCTGTTGCCCAGTCAGTTGTCTCGCCTGCAACAAGACTTGCGTGCAGAACTGAAAATCCCGCAGTGGGCCGAATCACACAAACGCCTGGTTGAAGACCCTGGCAGTCCGCAGCGTCTCGACGCCCTCGCCCGCGACATGGTCAATGAACTGAACCTGAAACGCGGCGCCCGACACCCCTGGTATGACCCCGAAACCAGCATGACCGATGCCGTGCGCGAGGCACTCCTGGCGAAAGCAGGTTATCGGCGCAACAAGAACAATTGCCTGTACCGCACCGATGTCCCGGCAATGTTCAGAGGCGATGATCGCACGCCCTTCGAGATCGCCAGAGACGACACCATGCTGCCTCGCTACCGCCACAGCCCCGGCGCCTCGACCGAAAAACCGATCAGCTCCACGTTCAGTCTCAAGGAGGGCATCGGTTACGCCAGTGCGCCCGATCCCGAATACCTGCTCTACAACAGCCAGACGAACAAACACCCGGGCAAACTGAAATCCGACGCCAGCGACAGTGATTCCGACAGCAGTGAATCTGCTGAGTGGTCGGATGATCCCGATAGCCCGGTCGCCTGGGATCATGACCGCGATTACATTGCGACCCGTACAAAACAGACGGTCATGTTTCTTTACGTACTGGATACCCGAGGTCTGGAGGTCGTGCCGCACGAAGAGAATCATCTGTTCAACTCGAAGGTTGAGGACACTGCCAGTTGGTTTCCCGATGACGAGTACGAAGGTCTGGTGTCTGTCACCACCAAGGGTATCGAAGCAGAGCGGGTCTGGTTGTTGAACACGGAAATGACGAAAGCGGCCAAGGTCAAAGACATTGATCAGGCGGCGGGAGACCGTGCGGATTTCATAGAAGAATCGACCCACTTCGGCACGTCCAATAAAAACCAGTATGACGCGTTGATCGACAAGGTCGAGGCCTTGGGTGATCCAATACTTCGGCTTTCAGGCAATAAAAATGAATTTTCCGATGACATCGTCTGGCCCGAACTTTAAACAACTCGATACTGAGGGCAGACTTCAAGACGACCACCCTATGACATACGACCAAGGCAGAACTAAAATTTTATTTAAATATCAAGAAACCAACTAACTGCACCGCTCAACTTTCAATCTTTATATTCACACTACAATTTTTCCCAACGGAATACCGATTCCAACACCGGTGTCCGACCACGCCTGTTTTTAAAGGATTAAATAATGGCGAAACTTATTACAGCATCAGTGGAACCCGCCCTCGATGCAGTCATTCACATCACGCCGATCAGCACTTCGGCCAACCACCATGCGCCGGTCTCGCGACAGGTTGAAATCGTCCCCAGCGCACCACCGCTGACACCGCCGCCCGCCCGCCCTGTGCAGAACCCTGCGCCTCTTGCACTCAAGACGCTCGACAAACGCCTGGGGCCGCTGCGCATCGGCGAGTTCACGATCAGCCGCGTGGAACTGCAAGCCATGGGCGCGACAGTGAATGGCGAACACATCAGTGGCGCCAATGCCCACCTGGAGGCCGCCGACAAAACCTTTCTCGATGCGCTGGGTTTCGATCCGGCTCAGGTCGAATCGCGCATCAAATCCACGGACAACCCCGACAGCAGCAAAGTCGCCACCCTGTTTTTCGAAATCGCCTGCAAACGCTCACCCACTGCCGCACCGCTGTTCATTGCCTCCACGCCTCTTGCGTCTGGCAACCCGATGGCGCGCTTCGACAAACTGCTGGGCTCGGCACAAAAAATCGACATCCATCGCGTCGATTCCCTTGAGCACATGCCGGGCTGGGTCAACCGCAGCAAAAGTTATTTGCAAAGCGGTGCCGGCGTCGGCCTGCAGGCCTACGGCATCTACAGCGGCCTGATCGGGATTGCCGAGGCGATCAAGGTCGGCGATCTCGGCGAAGCCGCGTTCAATGCCGGCGGCATCAGCAGTGAAATCGGTTCGTTGATCATTGAGCGGGGCTTGAGCAAGGGTGGCGAGGCGATGTTCCAAAGTGGCGCGACGGTGTTCAACCGGTTTCCCGCCACCAGCATCGGCAAGACCCTGAGTCGCGGCGCGGGCCTGTTTGCCAGTGCTATCACGCTGCCCTTCGACATCATTGGTGCGGTCAAGGCTTTTAACGCGGCGGCGGGCACGACAGGCAAGGCAGCGCAGGATCACTACGTCAGCGGCGGACTCAGCGTGGCCGGTGCGGGAATCAGCATCGCCCTGGGCCTGGCGGCGCTCGCCGGTTTCGGCAGCGTTGCCGGCCCCCTTGGCCTGGCCGCGGCAGCCGTGCTGGTACTGGGTGCGGAAATCTACCGCGCCGCGCGGGTTGTCGATGACATTGATGACTACATCGAACTGGGTTTCCATGAGCGTCTGCGTTCAGGCTGGTTTGCCTTCACCCATCAAGAGCTGGATCAGGACGTGATGGACCGGTTCAGGATCGCCAAGGCCACCGGCGACCACCGCCAGCAACAGCAGGCCTCGGCCACCGCCCTGTTGCAGGGTGCCTATAAAAACTATATCGAACACGTGGTGAACGGCAGCTTCAATGTCCAGTTACGCCCGATCAACGTATGGCGCCACCAGTGGGACGCGAGCGCCGGCGAACAACCGTTCAAAATCGAGAACGAGCCGGTGGTGGTTTCCAGCGATGACCACATTGATGCGCGCGACGGTTTGCCACCCGACCTCGAGCGCGTCGTCAGCGGTGAGGCCGGCGACGGGAAAGGCGTGTTGTGGCGCCTGGATGACGGTTACGACCGGGTGCTCGGGGTGAAAAACAAACCCAACTACTTTACCTATCGCACCGACGCCAAAAACCTGACCGGTGGTGACAAGGACGACACCTTCCTCTTCGAGGTCGCCGAGACCGAGTTCGACAGAGCGGTGCGGCCAGCACGCACCAGCATCCTCGATGGCAGTGCAGGCACCGACCTGCTGGCGTTCGAAGGGGCACGGCCCAGGCGTGAAACGCGCTTTGTCGGCCATGACGTCCACTTGCCCAGCGGAGAGGTCGCACTGCGCAGTGGCGACCCGCAAATCGCCGATATCAGCGTGGCGCAGATCAAGGACATCGAGAACATCTCGACCCTGCGGCAGGGTTCGAGCAAGGTGACAGGCGATGATCACGCCAATGTCATCGTTGCCAATGGCTACGACACCGTGACCGCCGGAGCAGGCGACGACAAGTTGGTCATTCGCGGTGCGCAGGTCAACGTCGACGGCGGCGCGGGGACCGATCGCTACTACATCGCCGAGACGTCCATCGAGGCGACGATTGTCGAAAACGGTCAACAGATCAGTCACATCGAACTCGGCTGGCCAGCAGAGAACATTCAACAATGGCGAATTGTCGGCACCTCGCTGGTCATCACTTCACGACGTGGCGCAGACGGCGAGCTGCCGGAGCACACCCTGACCATCGAGAACGTCTACAGAACGCTCAATGGTCAACGTCAGGTGATCAACAACCTGCTGCTTTTCAACACGTCTGATGGTTACGAGCTATTGCCGGTCCTGCCGGCGCTGCTGCAGGACCTGTTACCCCACACGACTGAAGTCATCGTGACCGTCAACGGCAGCCGCCCGCCCGCCCCCTGCATCATCAACGGCGGTGCTCTACAGCCCAAGGCTGCGCAACCGCAACATTACTTCATGTCGCGCAACAACCGCAGAGTCGACTTCAGCGTGCCACACGGCACGGCCAGAACGTCCAGCGTCATTCACCTCGACTACAACAGTACCGAGTTGCTTGGCCTCGGCATCACTTACAGCGTTGACAGCAACAAGGGCGTATCGGGGTTTTCCTACCTCACCTACAGCGCTTTCACGATCCGGCTGCAACTGCTAGCAAAAGCTGTTTTTCTATCGAATGTGGTGGGCGAGCGATCCGACAATAAAACCGACGTCGGTGGTGGACGCATGGCCGCCGGCATCGAAACCCGGCATGACGTAGTGCTGGTGTTCAAGGATGGCGAATCGTATCGCCTCGTGCCGCCAGCCCTTTCCTATATCGCTGATTCCGCAACCCCCGGTTACCAGTCACGGCCGGCACCGGAGTGTCTGAAACCGCGGCATGGCCGCTATCTGTTCAACCGTCCACATGTGACTGAACGCCATCTGCTGCCCGTGCATCCCGGCAAGGTCGACATCAACTCAACGCAGCATAAGGGCAAGTACGCCCTACAGGGTCAAAGCTCGATCTACGACGTCTATCCGTCGAGCAACGCGATCATCAGCCTGTCGACCCCCGGCGCTCAGGCCAGGACCGCCAACGCGTCGACCTGGACGTTCTACAGCACACGGATGACCGAAACGGTCACCCGCAGCGATATCCGCCTCAGTGGCAATGAACTGCATGTCGCCAGCGTGTTGATCGAATTGCCCGACATCGACGAAGAAACCCCCGTGGAGTCCATCAGTGTGGCGACGTCATCCGGGAACATTTATGAAGTGTCGCTGCTGTTCGAAGTGTTGCAGCTCTACGTCATCGAAGCCCGGGGCTATGCCACGCTGGCGGCGCTGCTGGAGGACATCCGGCAACACCGGGAACGCCACGAACTGGCTTCGCAGGTGTTCGTCTTGAACATCGGCTCCACCGTCGAAAAAAGCGGTCATATCTATTACAACGCGAGCAAGGACTACTGGGGCATCGACAGCGACTTGAGCTATCGGATCAAACCGCAAGACCTGGTGATAAACCGCGCACTGATCGCCTGATGCGCAGCTCAGGCGAATAACTCACCTTGCAACTCATCCAGCAGTGCCTGAATGGCATCCAGGCGCTGTTGCGGATCATCCAGTTGCAGCAGGTCGATCTTGTCTTCTTCGGCAAAGGGCAACAGGTAGGCCAACTGATTGGCCAGTGACTGCTGACCAGGCGCGTCGGTGCCCATGTTCAGCGCCTCGACCATCGGATGCTCGGCCAGGGCCTTGAGCAGCGCCACCAGGTCGGCGTCTTCTTCCTGCAAGGGTTGCTCCGGCTCGTCGTCCAGCCACTCGACGTCAGCGAGAATCAATTGGTCGCGCTGCACTTCGGTGCGCAGCACATGGAAGCGGCGCCCGCCCTGCACGCGAATCCCCAACAGCCCGTTGTCCTGCTGCTGGAAATCGGTGATCAGCGCTTCGCAGCCGACCAGCGCAAAACCCTGCGGCGCGAGGCCGACTTCGCTGCCGTCGAGGATGCACACCACGCCGAAGCCGCCGCCCTGTTTCATGCAACGACCGATCATGTCCAGGTAGCGCGCCTCGAAGATCTGCAAGTCGAGATTGCAACCGGGAAACAGCACTGTGTTCAGCGGAAAAAGCGGCAGGCTCATAGACATTTCCTTAGACCACCATCGACACCGCCAACGGCAGGAACACCGCCGTGGCCACGCCCATCAGACTCATTGCCAGCGCCGCGAAGGCGCCGCACTCATCACTTTCCTGCAACGCCACCGAGGTGCCGACGGCGTGGGCTGTCATGCCCAACGCCATGCCGCGCGCCTCGGGGCTGTGTACGCCAAGGCGGGTCAACAGTGCCGGGCCGAAGATCGCGCCGATCACCCCGGTGATCAGCACGAACACTGCCGCCAGCGCCGCGACGCCACCGATCTGCTCGGCCACCAGCATGGCAATCGGCGAGGTCACCGACTTCGGCGCCATGGTCATCAGGATCATGTGCTCGGCGCCGAACCACCAGCCGAGCAACACGCCCATACCCGTCGCGACCACACCACCTATCACCAGCGTAGTAAAAATCGGCCAGAACAATTGGCGGATGCGTTTGAGGTTGAGATACAGCGGCACCGCCAGCGCCACTGTCGCCGGGCCCAGCAGAATGCTGAGGATCTCAGTGCTCTTGCGGTACTCGGCGTAAGTCAGGCCGCAACTGACCAGCACCCCAATCACCAACAGCATGGAGACCAGCACCGGTTGCAGAAAGATCCAGCGGGTTTTCTCGAACGCCGCCAGCACCAGTTGATAAGCACCGAGGGTGATGCCGATGCCGAACAGCGGATGGTGAATCACCGACGCCCAGGCGCCGTGCCAGTCGAAGAGCATCAGGATTCCTCCGATGGCGGTACATGACGCCGGACCAGACGCTGCATCAAGACCCCGGCGAAGGCCATCGACAGAATCAGCGACACCACCAGTGCGCCGACAATCGCCCAGAAATCCGCGGCAATTGCCGAGGCGTACACCATCACACCCACGGCTGGCGGCACCAGCAGCAAGGGCAGATAGCGCAACAGACTGCCGGCCGCGAGGTTCAACGGCTCGCCGACTTCCCCGCGAACGATCAGGAACACCAGCAGCAACAGCAGGCCGATGATCGGCCCCGGCAGCACCGGCAACAGCAAGTGATTGAGCGCCGTGCCGAGCAATTGAAACAGCACCAGCAGGGTCAGGCCACGTAACAACATCTGACATCTCCGACAAAAAGCGCCGAGCATTATAAGCACGCCTGCGCTATGGATCGGCATTCGCCAAAAGCATGGTCGGTTGACCGGAGCAAATCGCCATGATGATCTACAGTGGTTCGCAGGGCGGTCAAATCCCCCACCTGAAAAACTATAAAACCGATGAACCCAAGGAGAGTCTCAATGCCCTATGTTCCCGTTGCAGAGCTCAAAGATTATGTCGGCAAGGAACTCGGACGTTCCGAATGGCTCACTATCGATCAGGAACGCATCAACCTGTTCGCCGAAGCCACCGGTGATTATCAGTTCATTCACGTCGACCCGGTCAAAGCCGCGCAAACGCCATTTGGCAGCACCATTGCCCACGGTTTCCTGTCGTTGTCGCTGATCCCCAAATTGATGGAAGACATCCTGATCCTGCCGCAAGGCGTGAAGATGGTGGTCAACTACGGTCTGGACAGCGTGCGCTTCATCCAGCCGGTGAAAGTCAATTCGAAAGTCCGCCTGAAGGTCGACCTGGGCGAAGTGACCGAGAAAAAACCCGGCCAGTGGCTGCTCAAGGCCACCGCGACACTGGAGATAGAAGGCTCGGACAAACCGGCCTATATCGCCGAGCCACTGTCGCTCTGCTTCGTCTGATGGTTCTGGATGCGAAGCAGCGCACGCTGTTTCGCGTCAACACTGTTTTACCGGCTGCATTAGGTCACACAGCTGCGGCATACTCGGTCGCCTAATTGCCCGGATCCCGCTATGCGCTCACTCGCGACTCTTGCCCCCCTTGCCTTGACTCTGTTGCTGGCCGCTTGCGGCGACGGCGAATCGCTGTTGCCGCCGGATGCGCGTCTGCCGGACGGCGGGCGCTATCGCGGTGAGCTGGTCGATGGCTTGCTGCAAGGTCAGGGCCGCGTCGACTATCCCAACGGCAGTTGGTACGCCGGGCAGTTCGACAAGGGCCAGTGGCATGGCCAGGGCGAATGGCACGGCAGCAATGGCGAGGTTTATCGCGGTCAGTTCCAGCAGGGATTATTCGATGGCCAGGGCAGCCTGACCACCAATGCCAGCAGCTACACCGGCGGTTTCAAACAGGGCCGGCGCGACGGCGAAGGTACGCTGAAAGAAAACGCCATGACCTACCGTGGCGAGTTCAAGGCCGATCAATATTCGGGGCTCGGCCGCCTGGAAATGGACGACGGCAGTTCCTATCAAGGCCAGTTCGCCCACGGCAAGCCCAACGGCGAAGGCCAGCGCGGCGATGCCAGCGGCAATTCGTTCAGTGGCCACTTCGTCAATGGTCAGCTGGAGGGCAATGGCACCTTCAACAGTGCCGACGGCGACATCTATGTCGGCGGCTTCAAGAACAATCAACTGCACGGCAAAGGTCGTTACGAAAACGCTGACGGCGATGTCTGGCTCGGCCAATTCAAGGAAGGCGCGCTGACCGGCAAGGGCGAACTGATCGGTGCCGACGGCAGCCACTACATCGGTGCGTTCAGCGACTGGCGCTTCAGCGGTCAGGGGCGCTTGAACCTGTCCGACGGCAGTTTCTACATCGGCGGCTTCGACAACGACAGCTATGCGGGACGCGGCACCCTGGTGCTCACCGATGGCACCGTGATGAGCGGCACCTGGATCAACGGCCAGCGCGTGCGCGATGCCGATGGCAAGTTGCTGCCCGATACCCTTGAACTCGGCTTGCTCGCCCAGGGACGTCTGCTCGATGACGCGCTGGCCGCCATCCCCGCCTCGACCCCAGCGGTCGAGTTGTACACGTTGACCCTCGGCGGCGATGGCAAGCAAAGCGTGTTTCTGCGCGAATCCGACTACGTGGCCAACATGCTCAACACCCGTTTCGGCGCCTACGGCCAGATCCGCCTGGTCAACCACCGCGACCATCTCGGCGACCGACCGATGGCCACCCGCGAGAACCTGCGCCGCGCCGCGCAGACGCTGGCCGAACGCAGCGGCCCGGAAGACCTGCTGTTCATCTACCTGACCAGCCACGGCACCGCCGAGCATGAACTGGTGCTCGACCAGCCGCGCATGGAGCTGGCCGACCTGCCCGCCGACGAACTCGCCGCTGTGCTGGCACCGCTGAAAAACCGCGACAAGATCATCGTGATCTCGTCGTGTTACTCCGGCGGTTTCATTCCCGCCCTCAAGGACGAACACACGCTGATCATGACCGCGTCGCGCGCCGACCGGGTGTCCTTCGGCTGCTCGGAAGAAGCCAACTTCACCTACTTCGGCGACGCGCTGTTCGCTCAGGCGCTGAACCAGACCGACGATCTGGAGCAAGCCTTCAAACTCGCCAGGGCCAGCGTCGCCGAGCGCGAACTGGCGGACAATTTCGAAGCCTCGGAGCCGCAGATCTGGGCGCCGAAAGCCGTGCTGTCACACTGGCAACTGCTGCGCAAACAGCAAGCAAGAAAAGCATTGCAAAGTGCTGCGTTGAACGACGGAGCTACAAAGAGCAACTAAGCTGAACAGTATCAAGGGAGAGACACCATGTACTTGACGCCTCAGCACGTATTGCTTGCCGGAGCCACCGGTTTGACCGGTGAACATCTACTCGACCGTTTGCTCAACGAGCCAACGATTTCACGTGTGCTCGCCCCTTCCCGTCGACCCTTGGCCGAACATCCACACTTGGAAAACCCGGTGGGCGATCCGCAGGCGTTTCTGCCGCAACTCAGTGGCCGCGTCGATATCGCCTATTGCTGCCTCGGCACCACCATCAAACAGGCCGGCTCTGAAGCAGCGTTTCGCGCGGTAGATCTGGACATGGTCGTGGCCTTCGCCAAACGCGCGCGGGAGATGGGTGCGCGGCACCTGATCGTGATCAGCGCGATTGGCGCGGATCCGAAATCGTCGGTGTTCTATAACCGGGTCAAAGGTGAAATGGAGCAGGCGTTGCGTGCGCAAGACTGGCCACAACTGACCATTTGCCGGCCATCGCTGTTATTGGGTGATCGCGCCGAACCGCGCCTGGGCGAACAACTCGCCGCGCCGTTTTCCAAACTGATTCCAGGCAAATACCGCGGCATCGAAGCCTGCCAGCTGGCCCGGGCGATGTGGCGCCTGGCGCTGGAAGAGCAGGATGGGGTGCGGGTGATCGAGTCGGATGAACTGCGCAAATTGGGCAAATAACCTGAAATCGCTATCGCCAGCAGGCTGGCTCCCACACTGATCTTCAGTGAACACAAGATCTGTGGGCAATTCGAAAACCTGTGGGAGCCAGCCTGCTGGCGATGGAGTGCGCCGCACTCCCCTACAATCCGCCAGTCGCCTGAAAACTCACGCCGATCACGGTGAGCAACGACAACGGCAACAACAACGTATCGAACAACGCACTCGCCGGCAGGTCCACCCCCGGATAACTCGGCGCCTCAGCGCCGAAGCGATCCATCGCACAACACCCGCCATTCAGCGCGTACAAATCCAGGCGCGTGCCGGAATACACCACCGGCGCGCCCGGTTTGGCCGCATCCAGCGTGCGCACAGTGGCGCACCCGGCCAGTTGCAGCGCCAGCACAATTGCCAGCAGCTTATTCATCGCTGCTCAGATGATGCTCGCCCCAACGCGGCAGCATGTCCTGCGGAATGCCCAACAGATTGAGAATCCGTGCGACGACGAAATCGATCAGGTCGTCGATGGTCTGCGGCTGGTGGTAGAAGCCCGGCGACGCAGGAAGAATGGTTACGCCCATGTTCGACAGCTTGAGCATGTGCTCCAGATGAATGCTCGAATACGGCGCCTCGCGCGGCACCAGAATCAACTGGCGACGCTCTTTCAATGTGACATCGGCAGCGCGCTCGATCAGGTTGTTGCAGGCGCCCGTGGCAATCGCCGACAGCGTACCGGTGGAACACGGCACCACCACCATCGCCGCCGGTGCGCCAGAGCCCGAGGCCACCGGCGACATCCAGTCTTCCTTGCCATACACGCGAATCTGCCCGGCAGCCGCGCCGGTATATTCGGTGAGGAACGCCTGCATCATCTGCGGCTTGGGCGGCAGCGTGACATCGGTCTCGGTGGCCATCACCAGTTGCGCGGCCTTGGAGATCAGGAAGTGCACCTCGCGATCTTCGCGCACCAGGCAATCGAGCAGGCGCAAACCGTACTGCGCGCCAGAGGCGCCGGTCATCGCCAGCGTGATGCGTTCCGGGCCGCCATCCTGGGAAAGAGTGTTCATTTCAGCGCCTCGGCGAGTTTGCCGTGCAGGCCGCCGAAGCCGCCGTTGCTCATGATCACCACGTGAGTGCCGGGCTGGGCCTGGCTCTTCACACGTTCGATGATGCCTTCGAGGGAATCGCTGACAATCGACGGCACCGTGCACAGTGCGGCGGTGCCCGCCAGATCCCAACCCAGGTTGGCCGGGGCGTACCAGATCACCTGATCGGCATCGACCACGCTGTCAGGCAGACCGTCACGGTGCGCGCCGAGCTTCATCGAGTTGGAGCGCGGCTCGATGATCGCGATCAGCGGTGCGTCGCCGATGCGCTTGCGCAGACCGTCGAGGGTGGTGGCGATGGCGGTTGGGTGGTGGGCGAAATCGTCATAGATGGTGATGCCGCGCACCTCGGCGACTTTCTCCATGCGGCGTTTGACGTTCTTGAACGCGCTCAGGCCGGCGATGCCCATCGACGGCACCACACCGACATGGCGCGCCGCTGCCAATGCAGCCAAGGCGTTGGCGACGTTGTGCTGACCGGTCAGCTCCCATTCGACCGTGCCCTGAGGCACGCCTTCGAACATCACTTCAAACGCAGAGCCGTCCTCGCTGAGCAGTTTGACCTGCCACTGACCGCCGGCGCCGGTGGTCTGCACCGGCGTCCAGCAACCCATTTCTATCACGCGCTGCAAGGCCGGTTCGGTGGTCGGGTGGATGACCAGGCCTTCGCTCGGAATGGTTCGCACCAAATGGTGGAACTGCCGCTCGATCGCCGCAAGATCCGGGAAGATGTCCGCGTGATCGAACTCAAGGTTATTGAGGATCGCGGTGCGCGGGCGGTAGTGGACGAATTTCGAACGTTTGTCGAAGAAGGCGCTGTCGTACTCGTCGGCCTCGATCACGAAGAACGGCGTACCGCCCAGGCGGGCCGACACCGAGAAGTTTTGCGGCACGCCACCGATGAGGAACCCCGGGCTCATGCCGGCGTGTTCCAGGACCCAGGCGAGCATGCTGCTGGTGGTGGTCTTGCCGTGCGTACCGGCCACCGCCAGTACCCAACGGCCTTGCAGCACGTGATCGGCCAGCCACTGCGGACCGGAGACGTACGGCAGGCCTTTGTTCAGCACATATTCCACCGCCGGGTTGCCGCGGGACATGGCGTTGCCGATCACCACCAGATCCGGTGCCGGATCGAGTTGGGCCGGGTCATAGCCTTGCGTCAGTTGAATGCCTTGCGCTTCAAGCTGCGTGCTCATCGGCGGATAGACGTTGGCATCGGAGCCGGTCACGTGATGGCCCAGCTCTTTGGCCAGCACTGCCATCGAGCCCATGAAAGTCCCGCAGATACCCAGAATATGAATGTGCATAGTCGACCTCGTAAAACATGGCCGCAGGTTAGCGTAGGGAGGGGGAAATCGCACTCTTTAGGTGAGGAGCGGGGCTGGTTGGCCTGGCATTTGGGCTCGACTGAAGATTGTCCCCCCTCACCCCAGCCCTCTCCCGAGGGAGAGGGAGCCGATCTACGTGGCGTGCAAAGATTGAGCTCGGCTCGATAGTTCAGGTCGGCGCAGATCGCCAAAACACCCCGGCCAGTCCCCTCTCCCGAGGAGAAGGAGCCGATCTACGTGGCGTTCAAAGATTGAGTTCGGCTCGATAATTCAGGTCGGCGCAGATCGCCAAAACACTCCGGCCAGCCCCCTCTCCCGAGGGAGAAGGAGCCGATCTACGTGGCATTCAAAGATTGAGTTCGGCTCGACAATTCAGGTCGGCATAGATCACCAAAACACCCCGACCAGCCCCCTCTCCCGAGAAAAAGGGCGCCGATCTACGTGGCGTTCAAAGATTGAGCTCGGCTCGATAATTCAGGTCGGCGCAGATCGCCAAAACACCACGGTCAGTTCCCTCTCCCTCCGGGAGAGGGTTAGGGTGAGGGGCTTTTAACTGACCCGCCGCTCAATCCCATGCTTACGCAGCTTTCTGTAAAGCGTATTGCGGCTAACGCCCAGTTGCTCAGCGGTGCGAGTCATGTGCCACCGCGTTTGTTCAAGAACTGCGAGCAAGGCTAACCGCTCGGCGTCTTCCAGTGGATGCTCACCCGACTCGGCTGGCGAAATCGCTGGCCGCCCCTGCCGAATCACCACCGGCAAATCCTCCAGCCCGATCCGCCCTTCATCACACAACGCCGCCAGCGTGCGCAGCACATTGCGCAACTGGCGCACGTTACCCGGCCAGTTGAAGGCCAGCAACGCTTGGCGCGCCGGCTCGTCGATCAGGATCGTTTCGCCGCCCGCCTCTTCGGCCAGCAGGAAATCCAGCAGTTGCGATTTATCGCTGCGCACGCGCAACGCCGGCAGCGCGACTTCGAGGCCGTTGAGCCGGTAATACAAGTCTTCGCGGAAGCTGCCGTCTTCGACCCGCTCCAGCAGATTGCGGTGCGTGGCGCTGATGATCCGCACGTTGACCGCTTCCGGTTCACCACCGATCGGCACCACTTGCCGGTCTTCCAGCACCCGCAACAAACGCGTCTGCAAGGCCAGCGGCATGTCGCCGATCTCATCGAGAAACAGCGTGCCGCCGTCGGCCTGCTGCAACTTGCCGCGCATGCCATCCTTGCGCGCGCCGGTGAAACTGCCGCCGCGATAGCCGAACAGTTCGCTCTCGATCAGGCTCTCGGGAATCGCCGCGCAGTTGAGGGCGACGAAGGCTTTGCCGGCGCGCTGACTGGCCTGATGCACAGCCTTGGCGAAGGCTTCCTTGCCGGAGCCGGTTTCACCATTGATCAGCAGCGGCACGTCGCGCTCGAACACCCGCAGCGCCTTGCGGAAATCGGCTTGCAGCGCCGCGTCACCGAGGCAAATACCCGCCAGGGGTTGAGCCTTGACCACGACCGGGGCCGGGGTGATCGGCAGCGGTTTGCGCGATTCGCCACGCAGCAAGGCAAACAGATACCGCCCATCGCGAGTGCGCAGCGGCCAACTGGCGCTGGCATTGGCGCTGGCGCGACCCAGCAGTTCATCCAGCGAACAATCGAAAAACGCTTCCACCGGTTTGCCCAGCAGACCACCGCGAATATGCCCCAGCAGGTTCAGCGCACTCTGGTTGACTGCACTGATCCGCCCTTCCCCGTCAAACGCCAGCAGACCTTCGCTGAACAGTCCTACGGATTCGGCCTGCAAGTGAAAGCGCAGCAACCATTGGTTATCGAAACAGCGCAGGAAATAGCAGCTCTCGATCATCTTCGCTGACAGGTTGACCAGCGCCATGGTGTGGAACTGGCTCTGCCGCGAGACATCGTGGCGCGCCGAGGACACGTCGAGCACCGCCAGCAATTCGCCGTGTGGGTCGAATACCGGGCTCGCCGAGCAGGTCAGGCCGGTGTGGCGGCCGCGAAAGTGTTCGTCCTGGTGAATGGTCAGCGCCTGGCGCTCGACCAGGCAGGTGCCGATGCCGTTGGTGCCTTCGCAGGCTTCGCTCCAGTCGGCGCCAAGCCAGAGGCCGGCGCGTTCGAAAATCTTGCGTTCGGCAGGCGCAGTGACGCAGTTGAGGATCACCCCGCGCGCGTCGGTCAGCAGCACCGCGTGGCCGGCGCCGGACAGTTGTTGATGCAGGCTGCTCATTTCATTGCCGGCAATCTGCAACACCTGCTGCAGACGCTCGCGACTTTCGAGGACCCGGCCGTGTTCAAGCACGGTGGGCGCCATGGCCAGGGCCGGGTCGAGGTGATAGTCCTCAAGACAACGCAGCCACGAGCGGGCAATCGACGGATCGGCACCGGGCCCGTGCAGGTGCGGTTTGCCCTGGGTCACGGTGAGCACCTGTTGGGCATGGCGACTCAAATGGTTGTCGTGCATTTCTTATTATTCTCCCCGAGATCAGTGCCGCCTGTTTATTGGCTGGCATCTGGGCGATTTGCAGTCAGCATCCTCCAGCCATCGGCGCATTGCAATGCTGGCGAGACTGCTCGGTCACCGGCTGTGCCAAAAGCGGTACACACTGTCACCCCCTCTGTACCGAAACCATCACAGGCACCGCCCGCCCGTCCGACATAAAACACGCAAGGCCTTGATTTGCCTGACCTGCACGGCAGTGGCCCGGCCTTTGCTCTACGCTTATAGCAAGCGCACTTGCGCGTTTCTCTAATAAGTACAAAGCCAAGGAGAACATCATCATGCGTTACGCTCACCCCGGTACTGAAGGCGCCAAAGTCTCGTTCAAGAGCAAGTACGGTAACTACATCGGCGGCGAGTTTGTCGCGCCTGTCAAAGGTCAGTACTTCACCAATACCTCGCCAGTGAATGGCCAACCGATTGCCGAATTCCCTCGCTCCACTGCCGAAGACATCGACAAGGCACTGGACGCCGCCCACGCCGCTGCCGATGCGTGGGGCGCGACCTCCGTGCAGGCGCGCTCGCTGATCCTGCTGAAAATCGCCGACCGCATCGAACAGAACCTCGAGCTGCTGGCGATCACCGAAACCTGGGACAACGGCAAAGCCATCCGCGAAACCCTGAACGCCGATATCCCGCTGGCCGCCGACCATTTCCGCTACTTCGCCGGGTGCCTGCGCGCTCAGGAAGGCAGCGCTGCCGAAATCGACGGCAACACCGTGGCCTATCACATCCATGAACCGCTGGGCGTGGTCGGCCAGATCATCCCGTGGAACTTCCCGCTGCTGATGGCCGCGTGGAAACTCGCCCCGGCACTCGCCGCCGGCAACTGCGTGGTGCTCAAGCCTGCCGAGCAAACCCCGCTGGGCATCTGCGTGCTGATGGAGCTGATCGGTGATCTGCTGCCACCGGGCGTGCTCAACGTGGTGCAGGGTTTCGGCAAAGAAGCCGGCGAAGCCCTGGCCACCAGCAAACGCATCGCCAAGATCGCCTTCACCGGCTCGACCCCGGTCGGCTCGCACATCATGAAGTGCGCAGCCGAGAACATCATTCCGTCCACCGTGGAACTGGGTGGCAAGTCGCCGAACATCTTCTTCGAAGACATCATGCAGGCCGAGCCGAGCTTCATCGAGAAAGCGGCCGAAGGTCTGGTGCTGGCGTTCTTCAACCAGGGCGAGGTGTGCACCTGCCCGTCGCGCGCACTGGTGCAGGAGTCGATCTACGACGAATTCATGCAGGCGGTGATGAAGAAAGTCAGCCAGATCAAGCGTGGCGACCCGCTGGACACCGACACCATGGTCGGCGCCCAGGCTTCCGAGCAGCAGTTCGACAAGATCCTGTCGTACCTGGAAATCGCCAAGGGTGAAGGCGCCGAGCTGCTGACCGGCGGCAAGGTGGAAAAACTCGAGGGCAGTCTGGCGACCGGCTATTACATCCAGCCGACCCTGCTCAAGGGCACCAACAAGATGCGCGTGTTCCAGGAAGAAATCTTCGGCCCGGTGGTGAGCATCACCACCTTCAAGGACGAAGCCGAAGCCCTGGCGATTGCCAACGACACCGAGTTCGGCCTCGGCGCCGGCCTGTGGACCCGCGACATCAACCGCGCCTACCGCATGGGCCGGGCGATCAAGGCCGGTCGCGTGTGGACCAACTGCTACCACCTGTACCCGGCGCACGCCGCGTTCGGCGGGTACAAGAAGTCCGGCGTCGGTCGTGAAACCCACAAGATGATGCTCGATCACTATCAGCAGACCAAAAACCTGCTGGTGAGCTACGACATCAATCCGCTGGGCTTCTTCTAAAAACCCGGGGCAACACTGATGTTTCAGTGTTGCCCTCCAAATAGCTATCGCTGGCAAGCCAGCCCCCACAGGGATCTCTGCAGATCTCGATAATGGGTACACCACAGAAACCTGTGGGAGCTGGCTTGCCAGCGATGGCGTCCTCAATGACACAACACAAGGCCTGGCCGCTCTGGCACGGCCCTTGCGTACCCGTCATTCAGGTTTTTCACGAAAACGGCCGCTGCGTGAACAGCATCCATCCACCCAACCACCGCACCCGAAAGTCCAACAGATCAAACAATAAAAAACAGAGAGGACTTATGACTTCCACCACACAGCTCAAACCCACACTCGGCACCCTGCATCTGTGGGGCATTGCCGTCGGCCTGGTGATTTCCGGCGAATACTTCGGCTGGAGTTACGGCTGGGGCACCGCCGGCACCCTCGGATTTCTGGTCACGGCGCTGATGGTCGCGACCATGTACACCTGCTTCATCTTCAGTTTCACCGAACTGACCACCGCGATTCCCCACGCCGGTGGGCCGTTTGCCTACAGCCGCCGGGCATTCGGCGAGAAAGGCGGGTTGATCGCCGGCATCGCCACGCTGATCGAGTTCGTCTTTGCACCACCGGCCATTGCCATGGCCATTGGCGCCTACCTAAATGTGCAGTACCCGGAGCTTGACCCGAAGATCGCCGCCGTCGGCGCGTACTTTGTGTTCATGACCCTGAACATCCTCGGCGTCAGCATCGCTGCGACCTTTGAACTGGTGGTCACCGTGCTGGCCGTCGCCGAGTTGCTGGTGTTCATGGGCGTAGTCGCGCCGGGCTTCAGCTTCAGCAACTTCGTACTCAACGGCTGGGCGGGTTCCAACGAGTTCACCCTGGGCTCGATCCCCGGGATCTTCGCGGCGATCCCGTTCGCGATCTGGTTTTTCCTCGCCATCGAAGGTGCGGCTATGGCGGCCGAGGAAGCCAAGGACCCAAAACGCACAATTCCCAAGGCTTACGTCAGCGGCATTCTGACCCTGGTGTTCCTCGCCATCGGTGTGATGGTGATGGCCGGGGGTGTCGGCGACTGGCGCCAGCTGTCGAACATCAACGATCCGCTGCCACAGGCGATGAAAGCGGTGGTCGGCAACAATTCCTCGTGGATGCACATGCTGGTATGGATCGGCCTGTTCGGCCTGGTGGCGAGTTTCCACGGGATCATTCTTGGCTACTCGCGACAGTTCTTCGCCCTCGCCCGCGCCGGTTACCTGCCGAAAAGCCTGGCCAAGCTGTCGCGCTTTCAGACCCCGCACCGGGCAATTCTGGCCGGCGGCGTGATCGGCATTGCGGCGATCTACAGCGATGGCCTGGTCAATCTGCAGGGCATGACCCTGACCGCCGCGATGATCACCATGTCGGTGTTCGGCGCGATCGTGATGTACATCATCAGCATGCTCAGCCTGTTCAAACTGCGCAAAACCGAACCGAACCTGGAACGCACCTTCCGCGCCCCGGGCTATCCGGTAGTGCCGGCGATTGCGCTGTTCCTGGCCGTGGTGTGCCTGGTGGCGATGGCGTGGTTCAACACGCTGATCGGCTGTGTGTTCCTGGGCTTCATGGCCGCTGGCTATCTGTACTTCCAGCTGACCGCCAAGCAACGCGCCGAAGCCCCGGCAGACGCTATGCTCGAAGGTATCTAGTTGCACCGGCACCGGGCTCATCGCCCGGTGCCCGCTTTATAGAAGTGCACACAATACCTGCAGGCCTTCGCCTGCTCGCGATGACATCAGCGCGGTATGACTGTTGCACCGAGTTGCCTGCATCGCGAACAGGCGAAGGCCTACACAAAAGCAGATTGCAGTAATTACTGGAGGACACCGCACCATGGCCGCATTTGCCCATTCCGTCGGCGCCCAGACCTATCGCTTCGACAGCCTCAAGGACGTCATGGCCAAGGCCAGCCCGGCGCGTTCCGGGGACTTCCTGGCCGGCGTCGCCGCGCTCAATGACGGCGAACGCGTGGCCGCGCAAATGGCGCTGGCCGACATCCCGCTCACGCATTTCCTGCAGGAAGCACTGATCCCCTACGAGTCCGATGAAGTCACTCGGCTGATCATCGACACCCACGACAAACAAGCCTTCGCGGTGGTCAGCCACCTCACCGTCGGCGGTTTTCGCGACTGGCTGCTCAGCGAGGCCGCCGACGAAACCAGCCTGCGCAGTCTTGCCCCCGGCCTGACCCCGGAAATGGTCGCCGCCGTGTCGAAGATCATGCGCGTGCAGGATCTGGTGCTGGTGGCGCAGAAGATCCGCGTGGTCACCCGATTTCGCGGCACCCTCGGCCTGCGCGGGCGCCTGTCGACCCGCCTGCAACCCAACCATCCGACCGACGAGCCATCCGGCATCGCCGCGAGCATTCTCGACGGCCTGCTGTACGGCAACGGCGACGCGATGATCGGCATCAACCCGGCCACCGACAGCATCGCCTCGATCTGCGCGATGCTGGAAATGCTCGACGCGATCATCCAGCGCTACGACATCCCGACCCAGGCCTGCGTGCTGACCCACGTCACCACCTCGATCGAGGCGATCAACCGTGGCGTGCCGCTGGATCTGGTGTTCCAGTCAATCGCCGGCACCGAAGCGGCCAATGCCAGTTTCGGCATCAACCTCAACGTCTTGCAGGAAGGTTATGACGCGGGGCTGAGCCTCAATCGCGGCACTCTCGGGCAAAACCTGATGTATTTCGAGACCGGTCAGGGCAGCGCGCTGTCGGCCAACGCCCATCACGGTGTCGATCAGCAGACCTGCGAAACCCGGGCCTACGCCGTGGCGCGGCATTTCAAGCCATTTCTGGTGAACACCGTGGTCGGCTTCATCGGCCCGGAATACCTCTACAACGGCAAACAAATCATCCGTGCCGGCCTCGAAGACCACTTCTGCGGCAAGTTGCTCGGCGTGCCGATGGGCTGCGACATCTGCTACACCAACCATGCCGAAGCCGACCAGGATGACATGGACACCCTGCTGACGTTGCTCGGTGTAGCCGGGATCAACTTCATCATGGGCATCCCCGGCTCCGACGACATCATGCTCAACTACCAGACCACCTCGTTCCACGACGCGCTCTACGCGCGCCAGACCCTGGGCCTGAAACCGGCGCCGGAGTTCGAGCAATGGCTGGCGAACATGGGCATCTTCACCCAGGCGGACGGCAAGGTCCGCTTTGGCAACAACCTGCCGCCGGCCTTCCGCCAGGCGCTGGCGCAACTGGGATGAGTGTTATGGAAAAACCGCCTGTCGACCCGCAAAACCCCTGGCTGGAACTGCGCCGCCTGACCCCGGCGCGTATCGCCCTCGGCCGCACCGGCACCAGCCTGCCGACCAGCGCCCAACTGGATTTCCAGTTCGCCCACGCCCAGGCGCGGGATGCGGTGCATCTGCCGTTCGATCATGCCGGACTCAGCGCGCAACTGAGCGAACGCGGGCGCGAGAGCCTGTTGCTGCACAGCGCGGCGACGGATCGCAACAGCTACCTGCAACGCCCGGATCTGGGGCGCAAGCTCAGCGAAGACTCGGCGCAACGCCTGCTTGACCATGCGCAAGCGCATCCGGGCGGCGTCGATCTGGTGATTGTGGTGGCGGACGGTCTGTCGGCGCTGGCAGTACATCGGCATACCCTGCCGTTTCTGACGCGACTGGAGGAGCAGATGAGCGCCGACGGCTGGTCGGCAGCCCCCGTGGTGCTGGTGGAACAGGGTCGGGTTGCCGTTGGTGATGAAATCGGCCAGTTGCTCGGGGCAAAAATGGTCGTGATGCTGATCGGAGAGCGTCCCGGCCTCAGTTCACCGGACAGCCTGGGGTTATATTTCACCTACAATCCAAAGGTCGGGCTGACCGATGCCTACCGTAACTGCATTTCCAACGTCCGGCTGGAAGGCTTGAGTTACGGCATGGCGGCGCATCGCTTGCTGTATCTGATGCGCGAGGCCTGTCGGCGACAACTGTCGGGCGTGAACCTGAAGGACGAAGCACAGGTGCAGACGCTGGAGTCGGACACAGGTGCGGACATGAAGGGAAATTTCCTACTGAGCCCGCCCATAACCTGAACCGTTTCCGCATTGCCTTTCTGCGCTGCTTTCAGGCAGGATCGCTGCACGGCCGCAGGGTTTCCCATCGCCGTCAGAGCAGTTGAAGACAGCCACTTGAAGACGAGACCTATCATGCGGATTATTCAAGCGACCCTCGAACATCTGGATTTGTTGACCCCGTTGTTCGTCAAATATCGCGAGTTCTACGGTTCCCTGCCTTACCCGGATTCCTCCCGGGCGTTCCTCGAAAAGCGTCTGCGCCGCAAGGAGTCGGTGATTTACCTGGCCCTGGCCGACGATGATGACAAGAAGCTGATGGGCTTCTGCCAGCTCTATCCGAGTTTCTCTTCGCTGTCGCTCAAGCGCGTGTGGATCCTTAACGACATCTATGTCGCCGAAGATGCCCGCCGCCAGCTAGTGGCCGACAACCTGATCCGTACCGCAAAGAAAATGGCCAAGGAAACCCAGGCCGTGCGCATGCGTGTCTCCACCAGCAGCAACAACGAAGTGGCGCAGAAAACCTACGAATCCATCGGGTTCAAGGAAGACACCGAGTTCAAGAACTACGTGTTGCCGATCAGCGACGAGCTCTAGGGCTCAGACGCTCACGTTGATCGAAGGCATGTTGTGGCGAGGGAGCCTGCTCCCTCCGGGCTGCCAAGCAGCCCTGTCTCAGTCAACTCAACGTGTCAGGCAAATCAAAGCCTGGGAGTGCTGCTCCCCCAGCGGGTGCAAGCTCCCTCGCCACAATCAATGCCAGCCTGACAATTGTTCACACCCCGACATCCCCCGCTACAAAACCAACGCGCTTTTCACCTCTCAGACCGTATAATCCCGAGCTTTCCGGCTTGTAAGAAAAACTACACCCCGCTGTAGGCTTACACCCAAATCATCCGCACAGGCCTGCAGAGTCGGGCCATCACCACAGGTGCCCCATGGATTTCAACCCGCTCGACCTTATCCTGCATCTCGACGTCTACCTCGATTTGCTGGTGACCAACTACGGGCCGTGGATCTACGCGATTCTGTTTGCCGTGATCTTCTGTGAAACCGGTCTGGTGGTCACGCCGTTCCTGCCGGGCGACTCGCTGTTGTTCATCGCCGGTGCCGTCGCGGCGGGCGGTGGCATGGATCCGGTCCTGCTGGGCGGCCTGCTGATGCTGGCGGCGATTCTGGGCGACAGCACCAACTACGTGATTGGACGAACGGCCGGCGAGAAGCTGTTCAGCAACCCGAACTCGAAAATCTTCCGCCGCGACTACTTGAAGCAAACCCACGACTTCTATGACAAGCACGGCGGCAAGACCGTGACCCTGGCACGTTTCCTGCCGATCATCCGCACGTTCGCGCCGTTCGTCGCCGGCGTGGGGAAAATGCCCTACCCGCGTTTCTTCGGCTTCAGCGTATTCGGCACCATCCTCTGGGTGGGCGGTCTGGTGACCCTGGGTTACTTCTTCGGCAACGTACCGTTCATCAAGAAGAACCTGTCGCTGCTGGTCGTGGGCATCATCCTGCTGTCGCTGGTACCGATGATCATCGGTGTCGTACGCAGCCGTTTCGGCGGTGCCAAAGCCGAAATCCGCTGAGCCATGTGGTCACTGAGCGCCTGGCGACGCCGGCGCATTCTGGCCAGGCACCCGATTGCCGACGAGCTATGGCAACGGGTGCGCCAGCATCTGAGTTTTCTGGACGGTATCAGCGCCGCCGAAGATCAGTGGCTGCGTGAAGCCTGCGTGTTATTCCTCGAAGACAAACACCTGAGCGCCCTGCCCGGCGTCGAATTGCATCAGGAACAACGTCTGCTGCTCGCCGCCCAGGCACAATTGCCACTGCTGCATCTCGGTGACTTGAACTGGTATCAGGGATTTCACGAGATCGTTCTGTATCCCGACGACTTCCTCAGCCCGCAACGTCATCGCGATGCCAGCGGCGTCGAGCATGAGTGGGATGGCGAACACAGCGGCGAAGCCTGGCAACATGGGCCGATCATCCTGGCCTGGCCCGGGGTGATGGCCAGTGGTGGCTGGGAAGGCTACAACCTGGTGATCCATGAACTGGCGCACAAGCTCGACATGCTCAATGGCGACGCCAACGGCCTGCCGCCGCTACACGCCGACATGCGCGTCAGCGATTGGGCCGAGGTCATGCAACACGCCTACGACGATCTCAACCGCCAGCTCGACCACGATCCTGACACCGAAACCGCCATCGACCAGTACGCCGCCGAAAACCCCGCCGAGTTCTTCGCGGTCACCAGCGAATACTTCTTCAGTGCCCCGGATCTGCTTCATGAGGCTTATCCACAGGTCTACTTGCAACTGAAGCTTTTCTACCGGCAGGATCCGTTGAGCCGGTTGCGGCAACTTCAGGCCACAGACCCGGTCTATCAGGCGCACGACTAAGGTCTGCACGACTTTCGGTACATGGCGTCGCCGGCAGAATATGCCTATAATCGCCGCCACTTTTTGGTCAATCCGGCCAAGTGTTTTTGGTCAACTACGGGGGCAACGCCCAATGAGCTACAGCAAGATTCCGGCTGGCAAAGACCTGCCAAACGACATCTACGTCGCGATCGAGATCCCGGCCAACCACGCGCCGATCAAATACGAAATCGACAAAGACAGCGATTGCCTGTTCGTTGACCGTTTCATGGCCACCCCAATGTTCTACCCGGCCAACTACGGTTTCATCCCGAACACCCTGGCTGACGACGGTGACCCCCTCGACGTGCTGGTTGTGACCCCTTACCCGGTTGCACCAGGCTCGGTGATCCGCGCGCGTCCAGTCGGCGTCCTGAACATGACCGACGACGGCGGCGGCGATGCCAAAGTCATCGCAGTCCCACACGACAAGCTGTCCCAGCTGTACGTCGATGTGAAGGAATACACCGACCTGCCGCCACTGCTGATCCAGCAGATCGAGCACTTCTTCGCGAACTACAAAGATCTCGAAAAAGGCAAATGGGTCAAGATCGAAGGCTGGGCTGGCGCTGACGCCGCTCGCGACGCGATCACCAAGTCGGTTGCTGCCTACAAAGGCTAAGCACCTGCACCCTGCGTGATGCTTGACGAAAACCCCGGTTGATCCGGGGTTTTTTGTAAGCGAAAAGTATCCACTTAAACGTTTCGTTTAAATCCCGAGCAGCGCGGTTTTAACTTGTTTAATTTCCCACATTAACGTCTTACATCCCGTCGCAAAATTCAGCCCGTTTTTGAACGACCGGTTTATTCAAACCGCTCTGGCACGGCCGTAGACTCCGTGTTTATGAGAAAGAACACTAGCGGTCCACGATTCAAGGCACTCCTGGAAGCAGCGAACATCACCACCACGGGATTCGCAAAGTTCTGGGGCACGGAAGCCCAAAATGTCCACAACTGGTACACCCGGGGCGTCCCGGCGTATCGCATGGAAGAAGTCTCACGCCTGCTGTCCGTCAACAGCGAATGGCTGAAAACCGGCGAAGGCCCCAAGGAGTCGCCTGGCCTGACGCCGCCCGCCAGCAACGGCGACACCTTCGATGCCCACGCCATCCGCGGCGTCTACACGGTCGTCGACCCCAATGACATCGACCTGACCTTCTTCAAGGAAACCCCGCTCACCAACGGTTCCGGCAAAACCCACGTCATCCAGGACCCGGACCAGACTATCCGCCTGCTGCGTACACACCTCGACAACCTGGACATCCGTCACGCGGACGCCATCTGCGCGCACATGATCGGCAACAGCATGGCCGACCGCATCGAAGACGGCTCCGTCGTCGCCATCGACCGCGGTCTGACCCAAGTGGTTGACGGCGAGATCTACGCCATCGAACACGACGGCATGCTGCGCATCAAATACCTGCACCGCATGCCCGGCAACGGCCTGCGCCTGCGCAGCCACAACAGCGCCGAATACCCGGACGAAGTCTTCCACCCCGCACAGATCGAAGAGCAACGGATTCACATACTGGGTTGGGTGTTCTGGTGGTCGACCCTGAGCAAACGCCGGCCGGTGGTGCCGTTTCTCTGATCTCACGGCCTGCAAAGCCCCCTGTAGGAGTGAGCCTGCTCGCGATGAGGCCCTGATAATCGGTACAAATCTCGAATTTGTTCGACTGCGGTCGCTCTAACCCGCACTTCAGGCTGGGAATCCCAAGCAAAACTCAGTATCCTGCGCCCCACATTTGCGCATCGACCCGCTCCCGCGGCCCAGATGACGCCTGACGCGGCAGACCAACGTCTGACCAAGTCCCACAGCCGGACGCAGATCCGGGTGTACGTTTTGAAGGCTGGCGCGGTTTACCAAAAATAAGCCAAGCCAGTCCCCGAGAAGCCGGCCACAAGCCGGCTTTTTAATGCCTGCAGGAAAGTACTCCGGCCAGCATCCGCATGCGCAAGCGCCGAGAAACGACACCTTACGCTTTCAAGACTTCAACGCTCGCTCTCCAAGGCGTCCTCAGTGAGCGTTAATTTATACTCGCTCCAGTCTGTAAAAAACCTCCAGCACAAGATGCGCACGTGTCCGTTCCAACCTACGACCAATTCATCGAACCGATTCTGCGTTTTCTCGTTACTAAACCCGAGGGAGCTATCGCTCGGGATGACCACGAAACAGCGGCCAAAACGCTGCAACTGACCGAATCCCAGCGAGATGAACTGATCGCCAGTGGCCAGGCCACCGACAAAAACCGATCAGGGTGGGCACACGATCGACTCAAACGTGCCGGCCTTTCGAGCAGTGCCAAAGGTGGCTACGAGGCACCGCGACTGAGTATGAAGGGAATAAATGAGCCGCAAGATTATTGATCGAGCAAATTTCGGAAACGACCTACAGCCAACCTGCTTGCGTTAGTAATAGAGTAATTAGCCAATCAAAGGAGGGTTGCACATGGCTAATCACGGATACATGTCGATTACTGGAAAAAAGCAAGGTTTGATCTCGTCGGGCTGTTCTATCCCGGACTCTATCGAAAACAAATGTCAGCTTGGTCACTTTGATGAAATCATGGTACTGGCTTACTCCCATAACATGGTTGCCGGTAGCGATGGAACGGTAACAGGCGGTCGCGGGCAGCACATGCCCATTGTTATCACAAAAAACATTGATAAATTTTCGCCACTCATTGCCAGCGCATTGCATGACGGTGAGAAAGTCGAATGCGTCGCTGATCTTTATCGAACGTCTCCAATAGGGAGTCAGGAAAAATACTTTACAGTACGACTGTCCGGGGCACAGATTGCGCACATGAACATTCAAGTTCCCCATGCCATCCATATGTCAGACGGTCAACCCCACGAAATCGTCGCTATCCGTTATCGCGCTATTACCTGGTCGCATGTTCAGACTGGCACCAGTTCACACAGTACGTGGACTAACGCAGTATGAGTGACCAACAGTGCGATATTCACGATGTTACGAAAGCAGCCTCGGATCTGATGTCCTTAGGCTGTACGGCTAGCGGTACATACCTGTCTGATAGCTTGGCTCAGGTGCAATTCAGCTCATTTATTGCCAACTACGTAAATGAAATAATCCGGGATGTTAACGAGGGCATAATTACTGCGTGGGATGGGGTTCAGGAGCTGAGGGCAGAGTATGACGGGCTAATACATACGACATGGTTTTATGCAAGAAACGGAATTGGAGTGGCGGCAGGTGTTATGCAGGTTGAGGTTGGAGTGGCTATTTCAGCCTCTTCTGGCGGTCTAGCCGTGATACCTGGCACGCTTCTAGCGGGACATGGTGTAAACAATATATATGAAGGCATAGGGAACATACACAATGGACCTGAGGACGAAAGTATAACCGGGCCAACCAGGGCCGCCTACCAAGCAATTTTTAGAGGTGAGCATAGAGGCAATATGGCCTACTACACTACAGACTTTTTTTTATCCGGTTTCGGCTTGTTGCGCTCAGTGAGAAAATCCGAAACCACACAGCTATTTGTGCGCGACTCAATCAACTATGAGAAAGCACACAGACAAACGAGTAGCCTGGCGATGTTTTTCGAAGGGCTCATCGATTCACTAACAATTGACTCACTACACTCGGAATACTTAAAAAATACTCAAGACAACAACCAGAACTAGTTCTATATAATGCTCCGAAGCCTTTTACCATATACATAAAATCCAATACAAGCCACGACAATATAAACAGCAATATACAATACATTTAGATGACTGACTGCAACTTGCATTATCTCAGTCACAACCCAAACTGCGATTCCCGTGACAGGAATTGAGCACCCAAGAACCAAAAAAATCAGAGCCAAATAGTAGCGAAGGCTTTCAACTTTCATAAGTTAACTTCCTTTTAAAATGCTCTATATAACCGGTTAGTTTCTGTGAGTGCCAGATACCGTGACGCTACGTACCACTTTTCCGGATTCTGACTGTGCCACAGGTTTCAGTTCACCGTAAACCCGGATCCGCTCTGACGTTTCTAAACGACACACGATATCGCCCCCAGAGCACGCATAGAACAAGACGTCGCCGCCAGAGGCTTGACTTTACCTGTCCATGCGCACCCCAAATGGTATTTCCAATGATCAGATTCACCCAAGGCAACCTGTTGGAAGCGAAGACCAAAGCCCTCGTCAACACGGTGAACACCGTGGGTGTGATGGGTAAAGGCATCGCGTTGATGTTCAAAGAACGCTTTGCGCTGAATTACCGACTGTATGCAGCCGCGTGCAAGGCTGGTGAAGTGGAAACCGGCAAGATGTACGTGACTGCCACCAATGAACTCGATGGCCCACGCTGGATCGTGAACTTCCCTACAAAACGTCATTGGCGCTCTCCGTCGCAAATGGCGTGGATAACCGAGGGACTGCATGATCTGCGTCGTTTCTTGATAGAAAACGATGTGAAATCCGTCGCCGTCCCGCCGCTAGGTGCGGGTAATGGTGGGTTGAAGTGGCCTGAAGTGCGTGAGCAAATTGTTGAGGTACTGGACGATCTGGATGTGGATGTATTGGTGTTCGAACCCTCCGATCAATACCTGAATGTCGCTAAACGCAACGGAGTCGAGCAACTCACTCCGGCACGCGCGCTGATTGCCGAACTGATGCGGCGCTATTGGGTTCTGGGCATGGAATGCAGCCTGCTCGAGATTCAGAAACTGGCCTGGTTTCTTGAGCGCGCAATCGAGCAGTTGCCGGATACCGAGAACCCTCTGAATCTGAAGTTTGTCGCGCACAAATATGGGCCATACGCCAACCGGCTGGAACATCTGCTCGATAACCTCGATGGCAGTTATCTGCACTGTGACAAACGCATCAGTGACGCTGGCATTGGCGATGTAATCTGGTTTGATCAAGAGCGCAAAGCGTTTTTGCAGACGTATCTCAAGACCGAGGCCAAGGAATACTCGCAAGCCTTGGAGCGCACGGCCCAACTGATTGATGGTTTTGAATCGCCATTCGGCATGGAGTTATTGGCAACGGTGGATTGGCTGTTGAGCCAAGAAGGGGTATCAGCGACCGTCCCTGCGGTGCGCGAAGCATTGAAGCAGTGGGACGGTGGGGCCGGCGCTGCGGCTCGCAAGAGCAAACTGTTCGATGATCAGGCACTTGATATTGCACTCAGGCGCCTGACTTCGAGCAGTTTTCGGCCTGAATTAGCGACCTGAGCAAATGAAAGGAATTGGGCAGCCACCTGCTGCCCAATCACCCTCACGGATAACTGAACGACTTCACCAACGTCAACTCCCCCACCGCCCGCATCGGCACCACAAACGTCTCCATCTTCTCGCTCGGCGTGCCTTCCTCGGTAATCACCGTCACCTGCGCCGTGGTCAACGCCTGCGCCGCCTCTTCTCCACCCTCATCATCCCCGCGATAGCCACCGCCGAAATAATTCACATACACCAGATACTGCCCCTTGATCGGCGCCGGCATGGCGAAGATTTCCGGGCCGTAGCCGGTGGTGACGTCGACGTCGAGCGCTGCGCCGTTGGCGGCGGTGCGGTCGCCGTACCAGATGTGCGCGCCATCCGGGGTGACGAGGTGCAGGTCGAGGTCGGTGCCGTCGCTGTCCCACGACAGCAATACGCGCAGTTTCGCCGGGGTGGCGCCGCCGCTGGTGTTGAGGAACTGGGTGCGGTGGCGTTGCTGGCCGTCGGGGCTGCGCACTTCGACGCTGTTGCTGCCGTTGGGGAAGGAAAAGGGGCGGTCGAAGCGGCCGCTGTCGTCGATTTTCAGCGGCATGCTGACGCCGTTGACGATCAGGCGACCGGGTTCGTTGTTCTTCGGCGTGGCCTTGATCTGGCCGCTGATGCGGGCGGTGTTGGCCTGGCCGACCGGGGTGTTGACCGACGAGGCCGGGTAGTTGACGGTTTGGCGGAAGCTTTCGCCCTCGCCTTCGGGGGCGCCACTGCGCCAGCCACCGATCGGGGTGTCGAGTTTGACGCCGTCGGCAGCCATCACCGGCGATAACGCGGTCAACGTGCAGAGCAACAGCAAGACCTGTGGATAACGGAGTGTCATGGTCTATTCCAGCAAGAGGTGACGGGCGAGCCCTTCGATGTAGGTTTCATCCTGGCCATTGGGATGTGCTTCAAAGGCCAGGTGCAGGTATTCGTGCGTCAGGTCGAGGCGATCCTGCAACGTCAGCACGCCGCGCACGTAAATGCGCTGGCGCTCGCGATCGACAAACGGGCGGCCAAACGCCAGTTTGCAAACCGCGAAGGTGCTGACTTCGTTGTAGCCGGTTTCGCTTTCCAGCGTCGGACGCCAGCCGCGACGCTGCTTTTGCAGCCAGTCCTGCGCGGCGGGCAGTGCTTCGCAGGAAGCGACCGGGTTGTCCCACCGGCTGAGGCTGGCGCGTGGATAGGCGTGCAGCAGAATCGCGTCGTAGCGCTGGCCGGCGTTGGCCTGCTCGACGGCTTGTTGCCAGGCGAGCTTGTCCGGGCCGGGTTGGTCGGAGTGATAGGTGACGGTGCTGCCGGCCAGTACCAGATCCGCCGTCCACGCCGCGATGTTGCGTGACTCGGCCGAAGCTGGGCGCGGGGCGACGCGCTGGCGATTACTGCTGTCGTCGATGCTCAGGCAATCGCCGTTGCGCGTGGCGTTTTGCAGCAGATAGGTACGGATCGCCACGGCCAGCGCCTTGGCCGCTTCTGCAGGTTCCGGTTTGGCTTCGCGCTCAAGGACGCGGGCGACGTATTCTTCGCGATCGAGCCGGGCGACCAGTTTGTCGTTGAGCAGAAACAGTTCACCGGCGCTGTGGATATCCAGCGCATTGCCATTGGCGAATTCGACGCGGTAGTCGCCTTGCAACGGGCCGGACGTCACCACCCGCTCGCCCGCCAGGACCCGCGCCAGCGGATAACGCGAGAACAGACCGACTTCGACACAACGCCCAGCCTCCGCCGGCCATGCCGCTGGCAACACCGTCGACAATGCCTGACCGTACTGTCGCAGAACCATCTGACTGGTGCCGCGCCCGCCAGCCCAGACCGGCGCACCGTCCGCCGTCCAACCGGCGAAACCACCCTGGCGCGACTGCGGGTCCTGATCGCCGAGCCAGCTCCAGGTCTTCACCCGCAAGCGCCCGCCCAGCTCACCGACGACATTGCCGTCCGCCGCGTTCAGTACCACGTCGAGTAATACGCGGCGCATCTGATCCTGCGCCGGCAGCACCGCCAACACCTTCAGCAACTCAGCCACGGAAACCCGCGTAGCCGGTTGCACCGACGGTAAGTCGAGCAACCACGACGGCGCCTGCCGCGCCTGCCAATACGTGCGCCAATCGGCAGAAGCGATGCCCAGCCGCGCCGGCTCAAAGTACAACCCGCAGGATTTCACCAACGCCTGATCACGTTCGATCTTGCCGCCCGCCGAGCAGCAATAAACCTCTTCCTTCGACTGCCCGCGACATTCATATGCGGGCTCGCGCGCACCGGTATCCACCAGCCACGCATAGACGAACAATTTCCACAGACTGCCCAGCGGCGTATCCAGCGTCGCCGGCAAGGGCTCGCGGGCGATCAGTTGCGTGTGATTCAACGACAACAACTCACCCTTATAGGCCACGCGCAACGGCTCATCCTGCGCCGTCGCCAGCGCAGGCATCACACACATCAGCAGCCACAGCAGCGGCCGGTTCATGTCAGTTGACCGTGACCTGACCAAGTGCGGCTTTCGCTTCCTGGGCCTGATGCTGCGGCGCGTAGACCTGAGTGAAACGCACCGGCGGCAGGTTGAACTGGCCCTTCTGTGAGAAGCGCACCAAATGGCGCAAACGCAACTCGCCGCTCAGCGCATCGACCGGCACCGCGTAGGCCAGTTGCCCCGGCTCGAAGCGCGCCTTCTCCAGCGCGGTCGGCTCGGTGCCGTCCTTGCCCTGCAACTTGATACCCCACGTCGTGCGCTCGACATCGGCGCCGGGTGGCAGCGGTACTTCGAGCATGCCGTAGCGCAGCGGTTTCGGCGCCTTGCTGGTGAGGATCACTTCGTCCAGGTACAGGCTGTCGCTGGACAGCGGTTTGCTGCCGACCGGCTCCAGTTTGAAGGTGAACGCTTCGTCGCCCGGCACCAGTCGCGACAGGCGCCGGGTGATGGTCACGGCCATTGGATCGACGGCCGGTTGCCGGGTCTGGAAGCTCAACGCCGCGCGCAGTGGGCGCTCTTGCGTACCGGACACCGTCAACACGCTCGGCACCGGTGTCGCACCCTGCCACGTCCAGAACATCTCACCGGTTGCGCCATAGTTTTTCTTCCAGCCGTCACCCGGCGTCAGTGCGATAGTCGGCGAGGCCTGGGTGATGCTGCGTTGCAACCAGCTCAGCGCCAGGGCGCGTTCGAGGGTCGATTGTTGTGGTAGCAGACGTTGCAGCAACGCCGTCGCTCGCGCCTGATCGAACGGCTGCAGCGACAGGTTCAGCGCTTCGGCAAACGGCTGCGAACTGACCGCCAGACGCTGTTGCGCCGCGCCGACCTGACGATTGAACGCCTCCGGCAGCGCCACTTTCGCCTGGGTCGCCAGCGACGCGGTCAACACCCGCGCCGCCGCCAGACCGAGCGCCGAGTCCGGGTCGTTCATCACCAGGCTGTCTTCGCCATCGCCCATCAGGGTTTCGGCGTTGCCCTCACCGGCCTTGGCCAGATCGTCCATCAAACCGCTGAGCAAGGTGTTCACCGGCAAATGCATCTGCTTGGCAAACGACAGAATCAGCGCCCGTTGCAGCAACGGCGTGTTCGGCGCTTGCTTGGCGTACACCTCCAGCACGCGCTGCCAGTGTTCCGGCGGCAGGGTCAGCTCCAGCACCTGACTGGCGTTCCAGTCGGCGTAGTAGGCATAGGCAGTAAGGAACGCATCCGGCTCGCCGTCATAACCCCACCAGGTGAAGCTCGCGGACGGCCCGGCCATTTGCACCAGACGCAGACGACTGTTCTGCATGATCAGACGCAAGCGATCACGGATCTGCGGGCTCGACGCCAGCGATGGATAAACAATGCTCAGCGGCAGCAAACGGCTGGCAGTCTGCTCGACGCCGCCGTACGGGTAGCTCAGCAGATCATCGAGGGCGGAACGGAACAGCGCTTGCGGACTGTCATCCAGACGCAGGCGAATATCGGTGGCGTCCGCCGGCAGGCTCAACGGGGTATCGCCGCTGGCGACGTCGAGGCTTTGGGTTTGCGTGACTTGCCAGCCGTCACCGGTGGCGCTCAGGCGCACGGCCAAAGCGTCAGCGGTTTTACCGTCCTGCACCAGTTCGGCAGTCCACTCCCCCGCGGCCAGGGCGAACGCTGGCAGCGGCAGGTAATTGATGCCGTTGTTCAGAGTTACCGGCAGGCGTTGTTCGGCGCCGGCGTAATGGGTGACCAGCTCAGCCTTGACCGGTTTCTCGGCCTGACTGAAGGCGAACACGCCGAGTTGCGGCTGATCGCCCTTGCGGAATGTGCTCGGCCCGCTCCACTTCAGGTACAGCGGTTTTTCCGAACGGACGAACTGCTTCTTCTGCCCGACCTGACCGTCATCGGCAATGGCCCGCGCGGTGATGCGCCAGCGAGTCAGTGAGTCCGGCATCTTGAAGGTGAAACGGGTTTTGCCGTCGGCACCGGTGAGCAACTCTGGCCGCCAGGCGGCGGTGTCGACGTCTTCACGACGCGGACGCTCCAACACTTTCACTCCGCGTTCACTGCGGTTGGCCTTGCCCGGCGCGCCAGGGCTGCCCGGCAACGCGACGTCGTAACTGATGAACGACAGGCTGGCGCTGGTGCGCACGTTGTTGCGACGCGGGTGATAGAAGAACTGGTCAATGGTCGGCGCGACTTCCGGTTGCAGCGCATAGACCATTTCATCGACCACGCTGACGGTCAGGTGCGCCGGCACCGCTTTGCCGGCGAACTGGGTGGTCAGGTCAACCGTAACGGTTTCGCCCGGCAGGTACACCGCCTTGTCGGTGCTGATTGCCACGTCGATTTGCGGCGCGACCACCTTGATCCCGGCGTTCTGGAAGCTGTACTGACCGCCCTTGGTGTACAGCACCGAGAAGGTCAGGTTCGGCGCGAAGTTGTCCTTCACCGGAATGCGTGCGCGGTATTGGGTGTCACTGAGTTTTTCCAGTTGCAGCCAGTCGCCGCCCTTGGCCAGCAGCGCGGTGGCTTCGACTTTGTCGCGCTCCAGCGACAGCAGGGCATCGCTGACCGGCTCCGGGAACGTGATCAGCGCCAGCGCTTCATCGCCGGCCTTGTACTCCGGTTTGTCGAGGACGATTTCCACAGTGCCCGGCACTGCTTTGACGCCCTCACCCGTGACCGAATGGCCGGTGGCGCCGAGGACGCGACCGTGCTGATCTTTCAGCGTCAGGTTGTAAGTGCCCGGACGTTCGAAGGTGATGCTGAAGCCCTTGTCCGTCGCCGCCAGTTTGCCTTCACCGGTGCTCTGGTCTTCCAGACGCACCCAGCCGTAACTGCTCGGGGTCACTGCTTTGCTCTGCTCGCTGCCGCCCTCGTTGGCGTAGCTGAACGCAACTTTGTCGTTGACCGCGCTGAAACGTTGCGGCGCGTTCAAACGGAAGCTCGCGGCGCCACGATCAATGAGGATTTCCTTGGTGGTCTTGACCCGATACGCCGCACCATCGCTGGCGAACACGGTGAGCATGTAGCGGCTCGGTTTGTCGGCGGCCGGCAAGTCGAGGGTCGCATTGCCCTTGCTGTCGGTGGTCAGTTCAGTGCTGGTCAGTTCCACCGGGAATTGCCCGAGGTATTGCAGCTCGTTGTCGACCATCGACAATTGCTGGGCACGCAGGCTCAGGGTCAGTTTAGCGTTGGCCACCGGTTTGCCGTCCGGGTAGAGCAGCACCAGGCTGCCTTTGACCGGCTCGCCGGTGCGGTAATCCTGTTTGGCCAGGTTCAGCGAAATCTCGAAGTGCGGCTTGATGTACTCGGCGACACGGAAAGCACTGCTGTAAGCCTGATCCTTATAGTTGAAACGGATCTCGTAACCACCGGCCACGGCGTTGTCCGGCAGCTGGAAACGGCCTTGCGTGCCGGCCTTGGAATCGAGTTTCAGGTCGAGGTGCTGCATCTCGGTGCCAGTAGCGTCGAGCACGCTGACGGTGACATCCGCCGCGCCAGGCAACACCGAATCCCGCGCATTCTTGAACTCGCGACCAACGATTTTCAGCGACACCCAGTCTCCCGGGCGATACAGCGGCCGGTCGGTGAAGGCATAGAGTTTGGTGTCGTAGATTTCGCTGTCGTAATAGAAGTTCTCGGAGACGAACACCCCGCCCTCTTCGTCTTCGCCGATGACGAACGAACGCTCGGGGCTGACGTGTTTCAGGCGCAACAAACCATCGGCATCGGTGGCGCCGCTGCTCATCACACCAAGGCCGTCGGTCCACAGCACGTTGACCTTCGGCACCGAACTGCCTTCGTGTTTGCGTGCGGCCCAGACCAGCAATTCATCACCGGCAATCTTGCTCACCGCCACGGTGTTGGAGACGAAGACCATGGTGGTCGCGCGGTACTTGCCGATCAGCGCTTCAACCAGATACAGGCCCGGCTTCAACTGGCCCAACGGGATGTAGACGTTACCCGGTGCGACGCTGACGAAGTCGCTGGACGAGCCGGCCAGATTGACCCCGGCCGGCGGCTGGATCGGCTTGGCCTGCCACAGCGGATAGCGGAACTGGCTGACCACCGGCAAACCCGGGATCAGCGCAAATTGCGGCTGCGCGTCGTACGGCGTCGGCGCGACCATGGCGTTGCCCATCTTCAGTTCCGGCACTTCCTCGGTGACTTGCTTGCGCGACTCGTAGGAGAACGCGCGCTGCATCACCCGGCGGGATTTGCGGTACCAGTTGTCCCACAGGTACGCGAGGGTGTTGGACAGGCCTTCGCCCTTGAACTGGCCGTCGCTGACCACACGGTGCAGATTCTTCTGGCGCTTGAGGAAGTCCAGCGGCTTGTCGATGCGGTACACGCGAATGTCGGCGCCGCCATAAGGCTCCATGCGGAAGCGGCGATAGTCGCGGCCCGGTGCTTCGAGGCGCACCATCGCCTGTTCGTCCGCCGCGAAACTGCTGTCGGCGAGCAGGAAGAAGCTTTCACCGGAGACCGGCGTGTAGCCGCTCGGCTCCACCGAATCTTCAGCGTTGACAGTCGCCAGTGGCAGCAACAGCGCCAGCAGCAGGGGAATTCGAGCGCAGAGTCGCAGCATGCGGGCACCGGTCATTGGGAGAGAAAGTTCAGTCGATAGACGCCGATGAAGTTGGGGTTGGCTGCGTCGGGTATCCATCGGGTGTCCTTCCATGTCATGAGTTGCTGCAGGCTTGCCGAACGCATGCCGTTGTCAGTGGGGGTAGTCGTGCCGGTGTGATAGGCGATGTAGCGGCCCATCCAGATCATCAGGTGCTGGTCGTCGCCCTGATCGAAAAACATCAGGTCGCCGGGGCGCGCCTGAGACACGTCGCGGCTGACCAGATGGCTGTTGAACTGAATCAGTTTGATCGCGTTGACGTACGGCCCGACCTTGCCGCCGCCCTGCTGCCATTGCTGGGCGAGCTTGCGCTGCTCATCGCTCAGCGACAGCTCCGGCGGCAGATAGCGATTGGACAGGCCGTTGCTGCGCAGCCACTTGTCGTCATGGACTTTCAGCGCTTCGTTGGCGGCGAAACGCACCAGCCCGGCGCAGTCCTGCTGATACCAGCGCGGGCTCGGGCCCTGACTCAGTTGCTCCTGAGCGATGCGCACGAACCAGGCGCGGAACACCTGGGATTGCGCCGGATCGAGCGCCGGCGCTTCGATGGCACGAGCGCCCGCACTGAACAACAGCGCGAGCAGGCCGAGGCTGCGGATCAATGCCGTCACAGCGCTTTCCATTCCAGCGGCAGCCATTGCCAGTGGCCGTCAGGCTCGCTGCCTTGCGGCAGGGTCAGGGCGTATTTGCCGTAGCCGCCGAGGGTGCGCAGTTTCGGGATCAGGTAGGTTTGCGCGGCGTTGTAGAACACCGGCTCCATGTCCTGCGGCAGGCTGTCGAGGGTTTCCTGTTGCATCAGCTGCGCCATCGCGTCCGGGCCGAAGTAGATCGGCATCAGCACGTCTTTGGGCAGCACGTCGGCCATCGGCGGGAAGCGCTTGTCGAGGGTGCCGAGGGCCTTGTCGACCAGTTTGTCGTCGAGGGAAAACAGCAGCGTCGAACCATGACGGGCGAGGCTGACTTTCATGAAGGCGCGGCCGCTGATCGCGTCCGGGTTTTCGGCAGTCTTTGCCGCGTAAGGGCCGAAGTTCGAGCTGACCTGACGCTGCCAGACGTGGTTCTGGCCTTGCTGTTTCTCGACCACCGGGAACACGCTTTCTGCAACGTTGGGTTCGAAAGCGCCGACCATCGAGCCGAACAACTTGCCGAGATCGCCATCGAGCTTGCTGCTGTCTTCGTCCTTCAGGCTCGCCACCAGCAAAGGTGTGTACAGCCGCGAATCGGCGTACCAGCACAGGCCCGCCGCGCCGGCCACATGCTCGGTAAGGGTCTGCGCCACGGCCTCTTCGGCGCCCAGTTTCACCAGCAATGGTTTCTGCGGTTCGGCGGCCACCGGCAGGGTCACGCAGGCACTGGCACCGAGCGGCATGGCTTGCCACACCGGTTTGAAATCGAAGTCCGGTTGGTTATCCAGCTCATCCATGGCGAGGTAGCTGTGCCAGCCCTTGTCGTCCATGTCGAAACGCAGGCCGGCGAAGTTCGGAATAAAGCGCTGATAGCCCATGGCAAGGACGCTGGCGTTGACCGACAGACGCTGTTTGGTTTCCGGGGTTTTCGCCGGCAGACCGAACGCTTCAGGGAACAGTTTTTCGCCATTGAGCAGCGCCGCCAGCGCTTGTGGCGAGACGTGGCCCGACTCTTCAGACGCACCGCTTTGCGGGTCGTAGTACTTGGCCGGGTTGGACACCACCACCAGTTTGTCGCCGTGGGAAGCGAACAGCAGGGCTTTGCTGGCGTTGTAGGTCAGTTGGTACAGCGGCACCGTATCGCCACCGACCTTGAGTTCGCCCATCTGGCTGAGCTGCGTGTCATCCAGCGCAACTTTCGCCAGCGGCTCCAGCAGTTTTGCCAGCCCGCCACGATCCATCACCAGCAGGAAATCCTTCAGGCGCCCGTCGGCACCACGCCACAGCGCCACATCGGCCGGTTGATCGAAAAACTGTTCGATCAGGCTGTCCTGCAGTTTCAGATCATGCTCGTAGATGATCCGGCGCAGACTGCCGATCAGGCCGAGGCGGTCAGCATGAGTTTCGTAATAGAAGACGAAATCCTCGGTGAGCGTGGCCTTGAGGAACGGCACCGTCAGCAGGTCCTTGGGCAACTGGCTCAGGGAGCGGGTTTCCAGCAGCGCATCGGGGCGGCTCAGGCCGAGTTTGTCGCTGGCCAGTGCAGCGGGCGGCAACTTGGGTTTGTGCAGCAACCAGCCGAGCCCACCGGCCACGCCGGCCACCAGGGCCAGGCCGATCAGCAGCGCCGGCCAGCGCCGGGAAGGTTGGCCGGCAGGTGTCGGGACGGCCGGAGAAGCAGCGTTATCACTCATGTTCACAAAACCCGAAGTTCATCCGTGGTGCGGGATGCTTAATAGTTGAAAGTCTTGACCAGCAGCAGATCACCGATCGCCCGCAGGGGCACGATGAATGTTTCGCGTTTTTCGTCGACCGTGTTTTCGTTGAGCACCAGCG
The DNA here is from genome assembly GCF_054344005.1 of Pseudomonas sp. GNP014. Taxonomy (NCBI): domain Bacteria; kingdom Pseudomonadati; phylum Pseudomonadota; class Gammaproteobacteria; order Pseudomonadales; family Pseudomonadaceae; genus Pseudomonas; species Pseudomonas sp. GNP014. Next base: position 436,472 of record NZ_JBTGUS010000001.1, read on the forward strand.
TGATCTGCGAGGTGATGACCTCGTTCTGATTGCTCGCCTCCTCGAAGTTATAGCCGCCGTCGCCGAAGTTGCCCCAATAGTTGACGTAAACCAGATAAGTGCCATGCAGCGGCGCGGTCATGGTGAACATTTCCGGGCCGGGGCCATCGACGCCGTCCGGATCGAGCCCGCCGCCGTTGGTCAGCGCCGTGTGGGCGAAGAACGCATGCTGGCCGTCCGGCGTGATGATGTGCAGATCGAGTTCGGCCTTGGGATCGTCCCAGCCCAGCACCACGCGGATCTTCGCCGGGGTGCGCAGGTTGTTCGCTTCATAGAACTGCACACGCTTGAGCGACTGGCCCTCGGCGCTGCGCACTTCGACACTGTTGGAGCCGGCGCCGAACGCATACGGCCGGGCGAAACGCCCATCATCGTCGGTGTACAGATTCAATGGATTGCCGTTCACCGCCAGCGTGTGCGGCCCGCGCTGATTGCCGATGGCCTTGAGCTGGCCCTGAATCATCGTGCGATTGCGCTGAATGCCACGGTCGATCGGCGGCGTGGGGTAAGCGACTTGCGGGTTTTCACTGCGATCGAGCAGGCCGTGGTAACGCCAGCCACCGAACGGTTCCGACAGTTCAGCACTCGGCGCCGCGAGCAGCGCAGGCGCGCAGGCCAGGCCAATCAGCAGCCAAAGAAATGAACGCATGTAATGCCTCCTGCCATGCCTGAACGAAACCTTGCACCCGATCCTCGGTACTTCACAGCGGTGGAAACTGCGTTTCGTCTGAAAGACCCGTGACTGCCGGGTCGTAGAAGGCGCGAAGATTAGCGATTCGGCAGTTTTTTAACAATCGGATACATCTGCATTTGCGGTGGGAATCACGCCTTCTTGGTGGACGGTGAGCCGAATAGCCGTCATATTCGGCTCACTAAATGAGCCGAATAGCATTTCTATTCGGCTCACGTCCCTATTACAGGCAATAACCGATGACGACTCAATGGATCTGGCAGCAGCCGGATTGGCCCGATTTCAACTGGCAGGCAGAACATCTGGCGCCACTGTTGCGCGAATGCGTACAGGCACAAGGCCAATTGATGGGCATGGCCGGATCCGTCGGCAATTCGCTGACGGCTCAAACCGAACTCGACGCACTGCTGCAAAACATCGTGACCTCTTCGGCGATTGAGGGTGAGCAGTTGAATGTCGGCTCGGTGCGTTCGTCATTGGCTCGACGCCTAGGGCTGGAATTGCCCGATAGCGATAATGTCAGTCAACGTAGCGAAGGCCTGGCACAACTGATGTTCGACGCCACCCGGCGCTTCGCCGAACCACTGACGCTGGATCGTTTACTGGAATGGCATCGTTGGCTGTTTCCGGATCAGGAAAGCGACTTCACCGCGAGGTCGATGCATGTCGGTGCACTTCGCGGTGACGAGCCGATGCAGGTAGTTTCCGGTCGTCTCGACCGCCCCACTGTGCATTTCGAAGCCCCGCCGCGCCAGGGTCTGGAGCGGCAGGTGGATAAATTTCTCGCTTGGTTCGAGGCCAGCCAGCATCAAACAGCGCTGGATCCATTGCTGCGTGCTGGCATCGCGCATTTCTGGTTTGTCACGCTGCATCCGTTTGATGACGGCAATGGTCGCCTTACTCGCACCCTTACCGATCTGGCGCTGGCGCAAGGTGAAGCGCAGGCCATCCGGTTTTACGCGATGTCGGCCAGCATTCTCGATGACCGTAACGGCTACTATCGAGTGCTTGAGGCCAGTCAAAAGGCCACGCTGGACGTTACCCAATGGCTCACTTGGTTTCTGCAGACTCTTTTACGCAGTCTGCAGCAAGCCATTGCGCGGATCGAAAGCGTGCTGGGCAAAACACGCTTCTGGCAGGCACACCGTGAATCCGAGCTTTCGGTGGAGCAGAGTAAAGTGCTCAATCGTTTGCTCGACGGTGGAGAGCGCGGGTTCGAACACGGTATCAGCGCGGCGCAGTATCAGGCGGTGGCCAAGGTTTCCAAAGCCACGGCGACGCGACATCTGGCGGAGCTGCTGGAAAAGGGTTGCCTGCGGCGTATGCCCGGAGGCGGACGGAGCACGCGATACAAAATCAATTACCCGGACAATTCCTCAAACTGACCACTGACGTCTGTAGTGAGGAGATAAGGGTCGGCCGTGCCCCGCTCATTTGCCCATAAACCCCCTATCTGCTAGTGTCGCGCCGGTTTAACGTCAACCGGAAACTGCCGCCATGGCCCGCAAAAAAGCTGCACTGGATTTCGAACAGTCCCTCGCCGACCTGCAAACACTGGTCGAGCGTCTGGAGAACGGTGAATTGTCGCTGGAAGACTCGCTGACCGCTTTCGAGCAGGGCATCGGCCTGACCCGTGACTGCCAGGCAGCGCTGGCCCAGGCCGAGCAGAAAGTGCAGGTGCTGCTGGAGCGCGATGGCGAACTCGCCGAGGAACCCTTCGACGCGGAACAGCCAGAATGATTGCGGCGTATTCGGCGACCAGCCAGGCCAGGGTCAATGCGGCACTGGAAACCCTGTTCAACGCCCCGTTGCCGCAATTGGCACGCCTCTACGAAGCCATGCGCTACAGCGTGATGAACGGCGGCAAACGCGTGCGGCCGCTGCTGGCCTATGCGGCGTGCGAAGCGCTCGGCGGCAAGGCTGAGCAGGCCAATGGCGCAGCCTGCGCGGTTGAATTGATTCACGCCTATTCGCTGGTGCACGACGACTTGCCGGCGATGGACGACGACGATCTGCGTCGCGGCCAGCCCACCACCCACAAGAAATTCGACGAAGCCTGCGCGATCCTTGCCGGTGACGGTTTGCAGAGCCTGGCCTTCAGCGCCCTGCTCGACCCGCGCCTGAGCGACCTCGACGCCGACATCCGTCTGCAACAGGTCACGGCGCTGGCGCACGCGGCAGGCCCGGCGGGCATGGTCGGCGGTCAGGCCATCGACCTCGGTTCGGTCGGTCTGAAGCTCGACCAGCAAGCCCTTGAACAGATGCATCGGCACAAAACCGGGGCGTTGATCGAAGTCAGCGTCAAGCTCGGCGCCCTCGCCAGCGGCCGTGCCGAACCGGATGAACTCAAGGCCCTGCAGACTTATGCACAGGCCATCGGTCTGGCCTTCCAGGTGCAGGACGACATCCTCGACGTCGAAAGCGATACCGAAACCCTCGGCAAACGCCAGGGCGCCGACATCGCGCGCGACAAGCCGACCTACCCGGCCCTGCTCGGCCTCGACGCGGCCAAGGCCTACGCCCTGGAACTGCGCGACCAGGCCCTGCACGCCCTGCGACCGTTTGACGCGGCAGCCGAGCCCTTGCGCGAGCTGGCCCGGTATATCGTCGAGCGGCGCAACTGACGGCGAATCAGCCAAAAAAGACCAACGCGTGGGCAGGGGGCGATGCATCAGGTAAACTGCCGCATCTTTTATACCTATAACGATTCGCCTGATGCCCACGACGTTTCATGAGATTCCCCGCAAGCGCCCGACCACGCCCCTGCTCGACCGCGCGAACACGCCGGACGGCCTGCGCCGGTTAGGCGAAGCCGAGCTGGAAACCCTGGCCGATGAGTTGCGCCTGGAATTGCTCTACACGGTCGGCCAGACCGGTGGGCATTTCGGTGCCGGACTGGGCGTCATCGAGCTGACCATCGCGTTGCATTACGTGTTCGACACCCCGGATGACCGGCTGGTGTGGGACGTGGGTCATCAGGCGTATCCACACAAGATCCTCACCGGTCGTCGCCAGCGCATGGAAACCCTGCGCCAGAAGGACGGCATCGCTGCCTTCCCGCGTCGCGCCGAGAGCGAGTACGACACCTTTGGCGTCGGCCACTCCAGCACCTCGATCAGTGCCGCGCTGGGCATGGCGATTGCCGCCCGCCTGCAAAACAGCGATCGCAAGGCGATCGCGGTGATCGGCGACGGCGCGTTGACCGCCGGCATGGCCTTCGAGGCGCTGAACCACGCGCCGGAAGTGAACGCCAACATGCTGGTGATCCTCAACGACAACGACATGTCGATCTCGCGCAACGTTGGCGGGCTGTCGAATTATCTGGCGAAGATTCTTTCCAGCCGTACCTACGCGAGCATGCGTGAGGGCAGCAAGAAAGTCCTGTCGCGCCTGCCCGGTGCCTGGGAAATCGCCCGTCGCACCGAAGAATACGCCAAGGGCATGCTGGTTCCCGGCACCCTGTTCGAAGAGCTGGGCTGGAACTACATCGGCCCGATCGACGGCCACGACCTGCCGACCCTGATCGCCACCCTGCGCAACATGCGCGATCTGAAAGGCCCCCAGTTCCTGCACATCGTCACCAAGAAAGGCAAAGGCTTCGCCCCGGCGGAAGTCGATCCGATCGGTTACCACGCGATCACCAAACTCGAACCTCTGGATGCTCCGGCCGCTGCGCCGAAAAAGGCCAGCGGGCCGAAGTATTCGGCGGTGTTCGGCGAATGGCTGTGTGACATGGCGGCGGCTGACCCGCGTCTGGTCGGGATCACCCCGGCGATGAAGGAAGGCTCGGACCTGGTGGCGTTCAGCGAACGCTTCCCGCTGCGCTACTTCGACGTGGCCATTGCCGAACAGCACGCCGTGACGTTCGCCGCCGGCATGGCCTGCGAAGGCGCCAAACCGGTGGTGGCGATCTACTCGACGTTCCTGCAACGCGGCTACGACCAGTTGGTGCATGACGTCGCGGTGCAAAACCTCGACGTGCTGTTCGCCATCGACCGCGCCGGTCTGGTGGGCGAAGACGGCCCGACTCACGCCGGCAGCTTCGACCTGTCGTACCTGCGCTGCATCCCGGGCATGGTCATCATGACCCCGAGCGATGAAAACGAACTGCGCAAGATGCTCACCACCGGCCACCTGTACAACGGCCCGGCGGCAGTGCGTTACCCGCGCGGCACCGGCCCGAATGCGACCATCGACAAAGATCTCGAGCCGATCGAAATCGGCAAGGGCATCGTCCGTCGTCAGGGCAGTAAAGTCGCTCTGCTGGTGTTCGGCGTGCAACTGACCGAAGCCCTGAAAGTCGCCGAGAAGCTGGATGCGACCGTGGTCGACATGCGCTTCGTCAAGCCACTGGATGAGGCACTGGTGCGCGAGATCGCCGCTGGCCACGAGCTGCTGGTGACGATCGAAGAGAACGCGATCATGGGCGGCGCCGGTGGCGCGGTCAGCGAGTTCCTGGCGCGGGAAAACATCCTCAAGTCGATCCTGCACCTGGGCTTGCCGGACATCTACGTCGAGCACGCGAAGCCTGCGCAAATGCTGGCAGAGTGCGGGCTGGACGAGGCCGGCATCGAGGCCGCGATCCGCGAGCGTCTGCAACTGCTTAACCGCTAATCCGCTAATCCGCTAACACACACTGTCCCTGTGGGAGCGGGCTTGCCCGCGAAGAGGTTGGCACATCCAGCATCCATGTTGATTGTGCCGACGCTTTCGCGGGCAAGCCCGCTCCCACAGTGTTTTGTGCAGCTACGAAATCTGTGTACACCTGAAAGACCTACGGATCACCGATGAACCGCTCGTGCCTCGCCCTGCCTCTCCTCTTGCTGACGACCGCCAGCGCTTTCGCCGAGACCTTCGAACGCGACGAAGCCCTGAAACTGCCGGACACACTGATCTCCGCCAACCGCCAGGTCGAAGCGCGCAACGACAGCAGCGCGGCCAATACCGTGTTCACTCGCGAAGACATCGACCGCCTGCAACCGGGCAGCGTCACCGACCTGCTGCAACGGGTGCCGGGCGTGCAAGTGGCGCAGGCGGGAGGGCGCGGCAGTCTGCCGGGGATCTACATTCGTGGTACGCAGTCGGCGCAGAGTCTGGTGCTGGTCGACGGCCAGCGCATCGGCAGTTCGACTTCCGGCGACAGTAACCTGCAGCACCTGAACATCGACCAGATCGAGCGTGTTGAAGTGCTGCGTGGTTCGCGTTCAGTGATTTACGGCAGCGATGCGATTGGCGGGGTGATCCAGATCTTCACCCGACGCGGCACCGAGCAAAGTCTGCAACCGCGTCTGCACCTGGGCTTCGGCAGCCATCAGACCTGGGAACGCAGTCTGGGGCTTGCCGGCGGTGACGAGAAAACCCGCTTCAATCTTGGCGCCAGTCTCGATGACACCGCCGGCCTCGACCGCACTCACGAGTCCTATCCCAGCGACAGCGATCACGACGCCTACCGCAACAAGTCCATCAGCCTGAGCCTCAGCCATGCGCTGACCGATGACATTGAAGTCGGCGCCAATCTGCTGGATAACCGTGGAAAGAGCGAGTTCGACAGTCCGTTTGGCAACTACCAACAGCAGCAATATAGCGACTTCAACGTTAGCAGCATCAGTAGTTACTTCGACGCACGGGTCAACAACATCTGGAAAACACGCATAGAGATCGGCCATACCGAGAACCGCGAGAAAACCCTCGACAAGCTCAGCGACGAGCGCACGGTGTTCAACACCTACCGCGATTCGGTGAACTGGCAGAACGATCTGACCCTTGATGCGCGCAACAGCCTGATCCTCGGCGGCGACTGGTACGAAGACCGGATCAACAGCAGCACCGCGTTCGAGGAGAACAGCCGCTGGAACCGCGCCGCGTTCATCCAGCATCGGTACCAAGCCGACAGTTTTTCCACGGAACTCGGCCTGCGCCACGATGACAACCAGCAGTTCGGCGGCCAGAACACCTGGAGCGGCACCTTTACCCTGCCGCTGAACCCGGACAACGACCTGCTGTTGAGCTACAGCGAAGGCTTCCGCGCGCCGACCTTCAATGACCTGTATTACCCGGACTTCAGCAACCCGGCTCTGAAACCGGAAACCTCGAAAAGCTATGAGCTGCAATGGCGCAGCCAGTTGAGCGATAGCAGCCGCCTCGAAGCGTCGATTTACCGCACGGACCTGGAAGACGCGATTATCTTCGGCAGCAACTCACGCCCGGAAAACGTCGCTTCGGCCCGGATAAACGGCTTTGAAGCCGCGCTCAAGCAGGAGCTGTTCGGCTGGCAGAGCAACCTTGGCGTGGCGATCATCGACCCGCGTGATCGCGACACCGGGCACACCCTGGCTCGTCGCGCACGGCGCACGATGAGTTGGGACCTGGATCGCCAGTTCGATCGACTGAGTCTGGGTGCCAGTTGGCAGGCGGTGAGCAGCAGCTACGACGACAAGGAAAACACCCAGTCATTGGGCGGCTACGGCTTGATCGGCTTGCGGAGCAGTTGGACGCTGAACCGCGAGATCACACTGGATTTGAAGGTCGATAACCTGCTGGACAAGGGTTACAGCCGTGCACTCTACAGCTATGACGGCAGCCAGTATGGCTATCGCGAGGAAGGTCGGGCCTGGGTGTTTGGGGTGACCTGGACGCCGGGGCTCTAAACCTCGCCACAAAAATCAGCGTTGTGGCTGAAGGAGATGGCAAAGCTTGGCGGTCGCCTCGATCATCTGCCCGCTCGGGCGCTCCAACCCCTTATCCGTGACCAACAGCAACTGCCCACGCGCCACCGCATCCACCTGCGACCAGGCTTTCCAGGCATCAAGCTGGGCCTGATCACCGGCCAGAATCACCTCGGGATTGCGCTGCAACACCGCCTCGATACTGACCTGCGGCGCCGGCAGGCTCAGGTCGGCGAACACGTTGCGCGCGCCACACACCTCAAACGCATCGCTGATGATCTGCCCGCCACCGACGGTGTACAGCGGCTTGTCCCAGACTTGGTAGAACACCTTCAGCGGCGCGTCCCGGCGATAGTGTTGGCGCAGATCTTCGAGTTTGGCGCGCAACTGCGCCGCCTGTTTTACCCCTCGTTCAGGTCGCCCCAGTTGAGCGGCAATCGCTTCAATTTGCGCGGACAGCTGTTCAAGAGTGTGCGGTTCGGCGACATAAGTCGGAATATTCAGGCGTTTGAGCTGATCGCGCTGCGCCGGGCCGACACTGCCGGGCCACAACAGCAGCAAATCGGGCTTCAAACTGAGCAGGCGCTCCATGTCGAGCTGACCGTAGCGGCCCACTGACGGGACATCCTTGAGCGCCGCAGGACGCTCGCCGGCATCGAGCACGCCGACCAGCAGATCAGCCGAATCCAGCTCAACGACGATTTCAGACAGGGAAGGCGCGAGGCTGACCACCCGCAGGCTCGCCAGCACCGGGCCGGCGCAGGCCAGCAGCAGAACCGCCAGCCACAGACGGCGCATCAGCCGAGTTGACGCGGGATGCGATAGAGGTAGAACAGTACGGCGGTGGACAATGCCAGCAGCATCAACGGCACCGCTTCGAGGCCGACGAACACCGCCAGTGCACCGATCCACGCCGGCAGTGCGGCCACAAGAAACGCCGCACGACGGCGGGCCGCGAGGGCAATCCATGCAGCAGGCTCTTCGGCAGTGTCGAGGGCTTTTTGCGTGGCGATCAGCGCATGTTTGTAGCGGCCAAAAAACTTCAGGCTGACAAACATCGAAGCGACGCCTGCGATAAAGAACGGCATCGCCAACACCGGCAGAAGGCCCTCACCCTGACCGAACAGCAGGTTGAGTACGAACAGCGGCAGCAACGCCAGCGCCAGGTATTTCCACCAGTCGACCGCCAATCGGCGTCGTACCTGCCCCCTCGTCACGCGCGATCGACCTCGCCCTGATGCTCGTTGCCCATCATGTGGTCGAGTTTGCTGGCCTTGGTTGCCAGGTACAGCTTGTTGTGCGGGTTGTGCCCAGTGTGCAGCGGCACGCGCTCGGCAACGGTGATGCCCATGTCGGTCAAGGCTTTGACCTTGCGCGGGTTGTTGGTCATCAGGCGCAGCGACTTCACGCCCAGATGCTCGAGCATCGGCAGGCACATGGCGTAGTCGCGCTGGTCGGCAGCAAAGCCCAGGCGCTCGTTGGCTTCAACGGTGTCGGCGCCGCCGTCCTGCAATTCATAGGCGCGAATCTTGTTCAGCAGCCCGATGCCACGGCCTTCCTGACGCAGGTACAGCAACACGCCACGACCTTCACGGGCGATGGCCTTGAGCGCGCCTTCCAGTTGCGAGCCGCAGTCGCAACGCTGGCTGAACAAGGCGTCGCCGGTCAGGCATTCGGAGTGCAAACGGCCGAGTACCGGGGCTCCGTCGGCAATGTCACCCAGGCTCAGCACGACGTGCTCGCGCCCGGTGCTTTCATCGAGAAAACCGTGCATGGTGAATTGCGCAAAAGGCGTGGGCAGCTTGGAAGCGGCGACAAAGACGACAGGCACCGGTGTGCTCCTGATCTGAAGAGTCTGAAAATTCGCAGGCGGGCATTGTAACAGCAGGTTCCTGCAGACGCTTAGGCTGAATTATCGGGCATAACGATCAAAAAGTTTGATAACACCGTGCCCAACATTTCTTTACCTGTGGGAGCTGGCTTGCCAGCGATGGCGTAATCTCTGCCGCCATTATGGTTACTGACCCAACGCTATCGCTGGCAAGCCAGCTCCCACAAAACTCTTTATCAGCCGGTCAATCGCGTTCAATTTGCCTCGAACGGATACGGCTGCTTCCACTTCTCGAAAATCGGTTTCAGCTCACCACTGTTCACCAACTGCTCCATGCGCCTGTCGAACAGTGCCAGCAACGTGCGCGCCTGCGGCGTGTCGGCGAAGCACAGGTACAGCGGCAACTCGGCGATGTGGGTCTTGCGAAACTGCGCCGGATCCCTGGCCCGGCCGAGCACGTAATCGATTTCGGTCAGTGCGTCGATGTAGTAGTCGGCGCGGTTGTGGGTGAGCATCGACAGGATGCCGGTACGCCGGATGACTTCATTGTAGTTGCGCACATTGGGCAGGTATTTCTGATAGTCATAACCGCGCACCCAGGCCAGTCGATAGCTGCCGAGTGTCTCGGGGGTCGGCAGCGGGTTGCTCGCAAGCCCCAGGGCATAGATGTGGTCGGTATCAAAATTCCAGCGCGGGTACAGCAGGTCGCTGGCCTCGTCATGATAGGAGCCGACGCACGCGTCGACTTCACCGCGCTCTGCCAGACCGACCGAGCGAGTGTAGGGCTCGCTGCGAATGTCGAGCTTCACCCCGGCAGGTTCGAACACCTTGCGCAGCACGTCCCAGCCCAGGCCATGACCGTCGGCGGCGGTGTAGTCTTCCCAGTCTTCGCTGGCCAGGTGGATGACCGACGGCGCGTGCGCGGCTTCCTGAGCACTGGCGACAGTGCCCAGCAAGATCAGAAAAACCAGCGCCAGCCAGCGTCGCGCCATCCTTAGTCTCCTCACTGAACCCGGACTCTCCGGATCAGGCGAAAATCCATACCAGTCCTTGCATCGCAAGCCAGGCAAACACGCCGGCCAGCACGTCGTCGAGCATGATCCCGACGCCACCGTGGACATGCCGGTCGATCCAGCGAATCGGCCACGGCTTGAGAATGTCGAAGAAACGGAACATCAGGAAACCGGCCAGCAACCAGTACCAGCCTTCCGGCACCAGCCACAGGGTGATCCACATCCCGACCATCTCGTCCCAGACGATACCTTCGTGATCGTGTACCCGCAGATCGTCGGCGACCTTGCCGCACAGCCAGAAGCCGAACAGCATGGTGATCCCGAGCATCAGCCAGTAACCCCAGTCGGGCAACATCTGCCACAACGGGATAAAGGGTAGCGCAACTAACGAGCCCCACGTGCCCGGTGCTTTCGGCAAAGTGCCCGAACCGAAGCCGAACGCGAGGAAATGCCAGGGATTGCGCCAGACCGATGGCGGCACGAATTCGGCCGGAACCTGCTTCGGGTGATCTGTCACGGTGTCTCCTGAAAATGTTGATAGCCCCGGATTTGCGGGGTGATGTCGTGTCCTTCGCGATCCAGCAACGCCACGCCCTGCCCTTCAATGACGCGACCGATCACATGGATCGGCCAGCCGTCGGCCAGCAGCGCCGGCAACTCGACGGACGGCAGGGTGAAGGCCAGCACATAATCATCGCCACCACTCAACGCCGCACGCTCGGCGCCGCGCTGGCCGAGAAATGCCACTAGAGCATCCGACAACGGTACGCGCTCGCGTTCAATCTCGAGCCGCACCTTCGAGGCCAGGGCAATGTGGCCACAGTCGGCGAGCAAGCCATCGGAGATGTCCAGCGCTGAACGGGCCTTGCCGCGCAGGGCCTGTCCGAGGGCGAGTTGCGGCTGCGGCGACCAGTAGTGATCGAGCAGCGGCTGGGCGATGTGCGGTTCGGCTTCACGCTGGCCCAGCACCAGCGGCAAGGCGCCGGCGGCATTGCCCAGCTCACCGCCGACACACAACAGATCTCCCGGCTGCGCACCGCTGCGGGTCAACGCCTGACCGGCCGGAACACGCCCGAACACAGTGACCGTCAGACTCAACGGCCCGCGCGTGGTATCGCCGCCCACCAGCACGACGCCGCAGCTTTGCGCCATGCGGTTCAAGCCGCCGGCATAGGCTTGCAGCCAATCGGCGGTCACCGTCGGTACAGTCAGGGCAAGGGTAAAGGCAACGGGCGTGGCGCCCATGGCGGCCAGATCGCTGACCGCAACGGCCAGCGAGCGCTGACCGAGCAGAAACGGATCGCAGGGGTCGGCGAAATGCACACCGGCCACCAGCGTATCGGTGGAAATCGCCAGCTGTTCCCCCGGGGGAACCGCCAGCAAGGCGCAGTCGTCGCCGATCCCCAGTGCAACGCCCTCGCCGCCCTGCGCACAAGGCGCGGCGGCGAAGAAATTGCGGATCAGCTCAAACTCGCCCATGGCTGAGACAAAGAGTTCAAGCGCGGGTTAGCGCTTGAACGCCTTCACTTCAGCTTCACGCAGGCGCGGGGCCAGCTTGTCGAGCACGCCGTTGACGAACTTGTGGCCGTCGGTCGAACCGAAGACTTTCGCCAGCTCGATACCTTCGTTGATCACCACGCGATACGGCACGTCGATGCGCTTGAGCAGTTCCCAGGTGGACAGGCGCAGAACGGCCAGTTCAACCGGGTCCAGCTCTTCGATCGCCAGATCCAGGCACGGCGTCAGGGCGTTGTCGATTTCGGTCTTGAACTGCGGAACCCCGTGGAGGATTTCGCGGAAGTAAGCACCGTCGACATCGGTGAAATCGTTATCAACGCGAAACTGCGCTTCGATCTCGTTCAGCGATTGCTTGGCCATGTGCCACTGGTACAGCGCCTGGGTCGCGAGCTGACGGGCTTCGCGACGCTTGACGCTTTTCGAGGGCTTGCCGGCATCCGCAGGTTTCGGATCGCGCGGGTTGAAACGATCGCTTTCGTCGCTAATCACTTGGCCTCCAACTGCGCCAGCAGGCTGACCATTTCCAGAGCGGACAGGGCAGCTTCGGCACCTTTGTTACCGGCCTTGGTGCCGGAACGTTCGATGGCTTGCTCGATGGAATCCACGGTCAGGACGCCGAACGCAACCGGAACGCCGAACTCCATGGACACCTGGGCCAGGCCCTTGGTGCACTCGCCCGCCACGTATTCGAAGTGCGGGGTGCCGCCACGAATGACCGCGCCGAGGGCGATGATGGCTGCGAACTCACCTTTCTGGGCGACTTTCTGCGCAACCAGCGGGATTTCGAAGGCGCCAGGTGCGCGGATGATGGTGATGTCGCTTTCGCTCACGCCATGGCGAACCAGGGCATCAACTGCACCGCTGACCAGGCTTTCAACGACGAAGCTGTTGAAACGGCCCACTACCAGAGCGTAGCGGCCTTTAGGGGCGATGAAGGTACCTTCGATGGTCTTCAGGGTCATTCGTCAGTTCTCTTAAAGAGCCGGGACGCGTCTGCTACGCGTCCCTCAGTGATTTATTTGCCGCGAATCGGAGACCGGAAACAACCGGTCATTATTCGGAGGGCACGTATTCTACAACTTCCAGATCGAAACCGGATATCGCATTAAATTTCATTGGCGCAGACATCAGGCGCATTTTGCGCACACCGAGGTCACGCAGGATCTGCGAACCGGCACCGACGATGCTGTAGGTGGTCGGTTTTTTCGGCGCTGCCTGCTCACCGGTTTCACGGATATGTGCCAGCAGCACGTCGCCATCGAGCGGGTGACCAAGCAACAACACGACACCGCTGCCGGCCTCGGCAACCGCAGCCATCGCGGCGCGCAGGCTCCAGCGGCCCGGTTGCTTGACCATCAGCAGGTCGCGCAGCGGGTCCATGTTGTGCACGCGAACCAGGGTCGGCTCTTCGGCGCAGACATTGCCCAGGGTGAGGGCCATGTGCACGTCGCCTTCCACCGAATCACGATAGGTCACCAGGTTGAATTGGCCCAGTTCGCTGTCCAGTGGCTGCTCGGCAATCCGCTGAACGGTACGTTCGTGGATCATCCGGTAGTGAATCAGGTCGGCGATGGTGCCGATCTTGATGTTGTGTTCGGCGGCGAACGCTTCCAGCTCGGCACGACGGGACATGGTGCCGTCGTCATTCATCACTTCACAGATCACGCCGCTCGGCTCGAAACCGGCCATGCGTGCCAGGTCGCACGCTGCTTCGGTGTGGCCGGCGCGGGCCAGGGTGCCACCGGCCTGAGCCATCAGCGGGAAGATGTGGCCCGGGCTGACGATGTCTTCGGCCTTGGCGTCCTTGGCGGCAGCCGCTTGCACGGTGCGTGCACGGTCGGCGGCGGAGATACCGGTGGTGACGCCTTCGGCGGCTTCGATCGACACGGTGAACTTGGTGCCGAACCCGGAACCGTTGCGCGGCGCCATCAGCGGCAGCTTCAACAGTTCGCAGCGCTCGCGGCTCATCGGCATGCAGATCAGGCCACGGGCGTGCTTGGCCATGAAGTTGATGTGCTCGGCCTTGCAGCACTCGGCGGCCATGATCAGGTCGCCTTCGTTCTCGCGGTCTTCGTCATCCATGAGGATGACCATCTTGCCTTGGCGGATGTCTTCAACCAGTTCTTCGATGCTATTGAGCGCCACAAGGCACCCCCTTCAGTCAGGATTTGAGATAGCCGTTGGCGGCCAGAAAGCTTTCAGTGATCGTGCCACCCGATGCAGGCTCAGCGGCCTTGTCACCCAGCAACAGGCGCTCCAGATAACGCGCCAGCAAGTCGACTTCCAGGTTCACCCGGCGACCTGGCTTGTAGGACGCCATGATGGTTTCGCTCAGGGTGTGCGGAATGATCGTCAGCAGAAATTCGGCGCCATCGACCGCGTTCACGGTCAGGCTGGTGCCGTCGACGGTGATCGAGCCTTTATGGGCGATGTACTTGGCCAGTTCCTTCGGCGCACGGATACGAAATTCCACGGCGCGGGCATTGTCGCTGCGCGAGACCACTTCGCCGACACCGTCGACGTGACCGCTGACCAGATGCCCACCGAGACGGGTGGTCGGGGTCAGGGCTTTTTCCAGATTGACCGGGCTGCCGCTTTTCAGGTCGTTCATGGCCGTGCAGTCCAGCGTTTCACGGCTGACGTCGGCGGCAAAGCCGTTGCCCGGCAGTTCAACGGCAGTCAGGCACACGCCGTTGACCGCGATGCTGTCGCCGAGTTTGACGTCGCTCAGGTCGAGCTTGCCGGTTTCGACGTGCACCCGTACATCACCGCCCTTGGGGGTCAGTGCACGGATACTGCCGATGGATTCGATGATGCCGGTAAACATGGGGTTCTCCTTGAGAACGAAGCCAGCGCTAAGGCGATGGCCGGGAATTATACGCTCGCCGAACGGACCGGCGTCGCAGTGACTCGCCAGTCATCGCCAACCGCGCGAATCTCGGTGATTTTCAGTTCGGGAGCGTCCTTCATATAGGCCAGCGGCCAGTCCAGTAGCGGACGCGCCGTGGAGCCGAGGAACTTGCCGGCGATGAAGATCACGAATTCGTCGACCAGACCGAGCTGGGCAAACGCCCCCGCCAGACGCGGGCCGGCCTCGACCAGCACCTCGTTGACGCCACGGTTGGCCAGTTCGATGAGCAGTTGATGCAGATCGACCTGACCGTCATCACCCGGCACGATCAGGCATTCCGGGCCGTTGGCGTACTGCTCTTCCACCGCCATACACGTGGCGACCAGCGCCGGACCGGCCTTGAAGAACGGCGCATCGAGCGGCACCCGCAGGCGCCCGTCGATCAGCACCCGCAGCGGCGGACGGCTCATGGCCAACGCGGTTTGCCCGGCATCCAGGCCCAACTCGTCGGCGCGCACGGTCAGGCGAGCGCCGTCAGCCAGTACGGTGTCGGCGCCGGTCAGCACCACGCTGGCCTGAGCGCGCAGACGCTGCACCGCAGAACGGGCGGCCGGGCCGGTGATCCATTGGCTCTCGCCGCTGTCCATCGCCGTGCGACCGTCCAGACTCATCGCCAGCTTGACCCGCACAAACGGCAAGCCGTGTTCCATGCGTTTCAGGAAACCTTGATTGAGCAGGCGCGCCTCGGCTTCCAGCACACCGCTTTCAGTGGCAATGCCGGCATCGGCCAGACGCTGCAAGCCACGCCCGGCAACTTGCGGGTTCGGATCACGCATCGCTGCGACCACCCGGCCCACCCCGGCATTCACCAATGCGTCGGCGCACGGCGGCGTGCGGCCATGATGGCTGCACGGTTCAAGGGTGACGTAAGCGGTCGCGCCGCGGGCCAGTTCACCGGCGGCGCGCAGGGCGTGGACTTCGGCATGGGGTTCGCCGGCGCGCTCGTGGAAGCCTTCGCCGACAATTTGCCCGTCACGCACGATCACGCAGCCAACCCGTGGATTGGGATGGGTGGTGTAGTGGCCCTTGCGCGCCAGTTCCAGCGCGCGAGCCATGAAGTGCGCGTCGAGGATGGCCTGCTCGGCGGCGCGGGTCATTCTTTCACCGGTTCGCGGGCGAGGCGGTCGATTTCTTCGCGGAACTCGTTGAGGTCCTGAAAGCGCCGGTACACCGAAGCGAAACGGATGTAGGCGACTTCATCGAGTTTTTGCAGTTCGGCCATCACCAGTTCGCCGACCACGAGGGATTTGACCTCGCGCTCACCGGTGGCGCGCAGCTTGTGCTTGATGTGGACCAGAGAAGATTCGAGGCGCTCGACGCTCACCGGACGTTTCTCCAGGGCGCGTTGCATGCCGGCGCGCAGCTTTTCTTCGTCGAACGGTTGGCGGCTGCCGTCGGTTTTGATCAGGCGCGGCAACACCAGTTCGGCCGTCTCGAACGTTGTGAAACGTTCGCCGCAGGCCAGGCATTCACGCCGGCGGCGCACCTGTTCGCCCTCGGCGACCAGACGGGAGTCGATGACCTTGGTGTCGTTGGCACCGCAGAAGGGACAGTGCATGGTGGCTGGCAACAAAAAAAGGGAGGGCCATGGTAGCGCATCCCGGTGGCAAGACAAGCCATAGGCTTTGCGGTATACAGAACGGCATGATCGTTTGATCCATGGATTTCATTTTGCTGGAGCATCCAATGCCGTTACGTCCGCTCGTTTTGCTCAGTCTTTTCAGCCTGCTGGTGGCCTGTGGCAGCGATGCACCCAAGCCTCAGCCGCCAACGCCCGGCCCGGCGCCGCAGCAAGCGCAGAAAAAAGCCAAAGAGGCTGCCGAACTTGGCCCGCTGCCGGCCTATCAACGGGAACTGAGCGGCACCCTTCAGGGTGTTCCGGCCGGTGCCGAAGTCGAGCTGGCGCTGCTGGTGATCGATGCAAAGGATCGCCCGCAACAACTGCTCGCCAGTTCCAGCCTGATCGGCAACAACCAGGCCCTGCCGTTCCGCCTGCGCTTCAACCCGGACGCCTTCCCTGCCGGTGCGCGGGTTGAACTGCGTGGCCGCGCCAGCCAGTCCGGCCAGTTGATTTTGCATCTGCCGTCGCAAACCATCACCCAGCCGACTTCCCAGGCGCTGGGTCAACTGCAATTTGTCAAAGCACCATGAATCCACCGCTCGACCTGCAACAGGCGTTAGGTGGATTGCTCGGCGACGCCAGACTCAAGGTCTGTGCGTTGCCGGACACCGATTTGCAGTTGTGGCTGATCGACAGCGACAACATGGATCGCGAATTCAGTCAGGAAGAAATCCAGCGAATTCTGCACGAGCCACCCTATTGGGGGTTCTGCTGGGCCAGCGGTCTTGCAGTGGCGCGTTATCTGGCGGAGTTTCCACAGTGGGTGCGCGGCAAGCGCGTGCTGGATTTCGGCGCCGGTTCCGGGATTGCCGGGATCGCGGCGGTCAAGGCCGGAGCCTTGGAAGTGGTGGCCTGCGATCTCGATCCGCTGGCGATTTCCGCGTGCCGGGCGAATGCCGCGCTGAATAATGTCGAGATGAGCTATTCGACAGATTTCTTTGCCGAGGCCGATCGGTTTGATCTGATTCTGGTGGCGGACGTGTTGTACGACCGGGCGAATCTGCCGCTGCTCGATGCGTTTTTAAGTCGTGGTCGGGAAGCGTTGGTGGCGGATTCGCGGGTTCGGGATTTTCGGCATCCGTTGTATGAGCGGATTGAAATGCTAGAGGCGATGACGTTGCCGGACCTGGCGGAGCCGGAAGAATTCAGACATGTCAGCCTCTACCATGCGCGACGTTAGCTAAAAGCTTCGCGAGCAGGCTCGCTCCCACAGTTCATAAATCCCCTGCTCGCGAAAGCGTCCTGTCAGGCAACACACCTCTCAAAGGCTGACCGCTTCCGGCCACACCCCGCCAAGCCGTATAGTTGCCCCATTCACGTTTTTACGAGATCCCCCATGAGTCAGCAAACGCCGTACATCTTCGACGCCACGACTGCCGATTTCGACCAGTCGGTGATCGAAGCTTCCTTCAATAAACCGGTGCTGGTGGATTTCTGGGCCGAGTGGTGTGCGCCGTGCAAGGCATTGATGCCGATGCTGCAAGGCATCGCCGAGAGCTATCAGGGCGAACTGCTGCTGGCCAAGGTCAACTGCGACATCGAACAGGACATCGTTGCCCGTTTCGGTATTCGCAGCCTGCCGACCGTGGTGCTGTTCAAGGACGGTCAACCGGTGGACGGTTTTGCCGGCGCGCAGCCGGAATCCGCCGTGCGCGCCCTGCTCGAACCGCACGTGCAGATGCCGCCGCCGGCCGCCGCCGATCCGTTCGAACAGGCTCAGGCGTTGTTCGATGACGGTCGTTATGCCGATGCCGAAGCGGCGCTGGTGGTCCTGCTCACTGAAGACAACACTAACGCCAAGGCGCTGATTCTCTACGCGCGCTGCCTGACCGAACGTGGCGAGCTGGACGAAGCGCAAACCGTGCTCGACGCCGTCAAGAGTGACGAGCACAAGGCGGCGCTGGCCGGGGCCAAGGCGCAGATCAAGTTTCTTGGGCTGGCTCGCGATCTACCGGACGCTGCCGACCTCAAGGCGCGCCTGGCACAGAACCCGCTAGACGACGAAGCGGTGTATCAACTGGCGATCCAGCAACTGGCGCGCCAGCAATATGAGGCAGCGCTGGAGGCCTTGCTGAAGTTGTTTATCCGCAACCGCAGCTATGGCGAAGGGTTGCCGCACAAGACGTTGCTGCAGGTGTTCGAGTTGCTGGGCAACGATCACCCGCTGGTGACTGCGTATCGTCGCAAGGTGTTTGCGGCGCTTTATTGAGATCAAAAGACCGCAGCCTGCGGCAGCTCCTGCATGGGATTGGCATTCACCCTGCAGGAGCTGCCGCAGGCTGCGATCCTTTGCGGTCTACTCTATCCAGCTGTAGAGCGGCGTATCCCCGCCACTGACCACTTTCACCTGCGAACTATGGCGCAGGCGCACCAGCAAGCGCTTGCCCGCCGCTGCGCTACCGGTCAGCCCTTCCAGTTGATCAAGCAAATCCGGACCGCTGAGTTGCCCGGCCTTGCGCAACAAATCTTTCGCCACCTGCCACAGCGCCTCGTCCTGGTTCAGCGGTTTCGCTGCTGGCGCTGCCGCCATTTCCGGCTGAGCCGGCGCCGGCACATTCAGGGCTGATCCGAGCCGCGCCCAATCGCTGTCATCCAGTTCCACCGTCAAGTCCACCGGCACCTCGCCGACGGTTCCGCGTATCCGCACCATTGAGTTCTCTCCCGCACATTTCTGAGCTGCATGCTCCCACGGGACTTGTGCAACGCCAAGCGCACGGGCAAACTCTGCGGACTTTCGTTATAAGATTACATAACAAACTCTTCACTTTACTTCCTGGAGACCGCCATGCGTCGTCTGCTGCTCGCTTTGCCGTTTGCCCTGTTGCCGCTGGCCATTGCCCACGCGGCTGATGAGCATGACCACGATCATGAACACGGCAGCCTCGGTGCGCATGAACATGGCGTCGGCCGTCTGAATGCCGCACTCGACGGCCAGACCCTGGAGCTGGAACTGGAAAGCCCGGCGATGAACCTGGTCGGTTTCGAACACGCCGCCACCAGCGACGCCGACAAGGCCAAAGTCGCTGCCGCTCGCACGAAACTGGAAAACCCGCTGGCTCTGTTCAACCTGCCCGCCGCTGCCGGTTGCAAAGTCGTCAGTCAGGAACTGGAAAGCCCGCTGTTCGGCGACAAGCCGGATGCCGACGATCACGACGACGATGAAGCGGACAAGGACGGGCATGAGCATCACCACGACCACAGCGAAATCCACGCGCACTATCAGTTCAGCTGCGCCACGCCGGGGGCACTGAAGACCCTGGACCTGGCGAACATTTTCAATACCTTCCCGGCCACCCAGAAAATTCAGGTACAACTGATCAGCGCCAGCGGCCAGCAGGGCACGGAAGTGACCGCCAAGGCTGCCGCGCTGAAATTCTAAGCCTCACCGAAACACCCTTGTGGGAGCGAGCTTGCTCGCGAATGCGATTCGTCAGGCGCCTCTGGATTGACTGATCTACCGCTTTCGCGAGCAAGCTCGCTCCCACAGGGGTTATGCGTTCACCTCATGAAACTGGTGCCATGACCCAAGCACTTATCGAACTGTCCGACCTGGGCTTCAACTGGCCCGGTCACCCGCCATTGCTGGACATTCCGGCGTTTCGTCTGGAAGCCGGTGAAACCCTGTTCCTCAAAGGCCCCAGCGGCAGCGGCAAGACCACCCTGCTCGGCCTGCTCGGTGGCGTGCAAAAGCCCGGTCGCGGCAGCATCCGTCTGCTCGGCCAGGAGCTGACCGAACTCTCCGCCGGCGCCCGCGATACGTTTCGCGTCGACCACACCGGCTACATCTTCCAGCAGTTCAACCTGCTGCCGTTTCTCTCGGTGCGCGAGAACGTCGAACTGCCCTGCCACTTCTCCAAGCTGCGTGCACAGCGGGCGAAGCAACGTCACGGCAGCGTCGATCAAGCCGCTGCCACGTTGCTCGCGCACCTGGGTCTGAAAGACGAAAGCATCCTCGGCCGCCGCGCCGACTCGCTGTCGATCGGCCAACAGCAACGGGTCGCTGCGGCCCGCGCCTTGATCGGTCAACCGGAACTGGTGATCGCCGATGAACCGACCTCGGCACTGGATTACGACGCCCGGGAAAACTTCATTCGTCTGTTGTTCGCCGAATGCCGCGAGGCCGGCTCGAGCCTGTTGTTCGTCAGCCACGACCAGAGCCTGGCGCCGCTGTTCGACCGTCACCTGTCCCTGGCCGAGCTCAATCGCGCCGCCACGTCTGCCGAGGTCTGAGATGTATCTGTTTCGTCTGGCCATGGCCAGCCTGGCCAACCGCCGCTTCACCGCCCTGCTCACCGCGTTCGCCATTGCCCTGTCGGTGTGCCTGCTGCTCGCCGTCGAGCGCGTGCGCACCGAAGCCAAAGCGAGTTTCGCCAGCACCATCAGCGGTACCGATCTGATCGTCGGCGCCCGCTCCGGCTCGGTGAACCTGCTGCTGTACTCGGTGTTCCGCATCGGCAACGCGACCAACAATATCCGCTGGGACAGCTTCGAACACTTCGCCAGCAACCCGAAAGTGAAATGGGCGATCCCGATGTCCCTCGGCGACTCGCATCGCGGTTATCGGGTGATGGGCACCACCGAAGCGTATTTCGAGCATTACCAGTACGGCCGCCAGCAACACTTGGCCCTGGCCGACGGTCGTGCATTTGCGACCGATCCTTTTGAAGTGGTGCTCGGTGCCGA
The DNA here is from genome assembly GCF_054344005.1 of Pseudomonas sp. GNP014. Taxonomy (NCBI): domain Bacteria; kingdom Pseudomonadati; phylum Pseudomonadota; class Gammaproteobacteria; order Pseudomonadales; family Pseudomonadaceae; genus Pseudomonas; species Pseudomonas sp. GNP014. The sequence goes on from NZ_JBTGUS010000001.1 coordinate 457,444, forward strand.
AGTCGCCGAAGCGTTGCATTACAAGCTCGGCGACAAACTGGTGCTGGCCCACGGCGTGGCGGCAATCAGCCTGGTCAAGCACGACGATAAACCATTCACCGTGGTCGGCATTCTCAAGCGCACCGGCACCCCGGTCGATCGCACACTGCACATCAGCCTCGGCGGTATGGAGGCGATTCACATCGACTGGCACAACGGTGTGCCGGCGCGCGGCGACGGGCGCATCACGGCGGATCAGGCGCGCAACATGGACCTGACACCACAGGCGATCACTGCGTTCATGCTCGGCCTCAATAGCAAGATTTCCACCTTCGCCCTGCAACGCGAGATCAACGAATACCGTGGCGAGCCGATGCTGGCGATCCTCCCGGGCGTGGCCTTGCAGGAGTTGTGGAGCCTGATGAGCACCGCTGAAAAAGCGCTGTTCGTGGTCTCGTTGTTCGTCGTGCTGACCGGGTTGATCGGCATGCTCACGGCGATTCTCACCAGCCTCAACGAACGTCGCCGGGAGATGGCGATTCTGCGCTCGGTCGGTGCACGACCGTGGCACATCGCAAGCCTGCTGGTGCTGGAAGCCTTCGCCCTGGCGCTGACCGGGGTAATCGCCGGACTCGCGCTGCTATACATCGGCATCGCTGCGGCACAGGGTTATGTGCAGGCCAATTACGGACTGTATCTGCCGCTGGCGTGGCCGAGCGAGTATGAATGGACGCTGCTCGGTGGCATTCTGGCGGCTGCGCTGCTGATGGGCAGCGTGCCGGCCTGGCGCGCCTATCGCCAATCCCTGGCTGATGGCCTGTCGATCCGTTTATGAGGATGTTCACCATGCCCCGCGCTGCACTTGCGCTGCTGTTGCTGATCGCCCTGCCCGTGTGGGCAGCGGCGCCGAAAGACCTGACCTGGTCGGAGATGATTCCGCCGGACGCCGCGCCGGAAGTGCCGAACATGACGCCTCTGCACGACCTGTCGAAGATGAGTGATGCGCTGTCCGCCGAGTCTGCGCCTGCGGCCAGGCAGGACATGCCGAATGCGCCGGTGGTGCAGGCACTCGACGGGCAGAACATTCGTTTGCCGGGTTATATCGTGCCACTGGAAGTCAATGAAGAAGGACGCACCACGGACTTCCTGCTGGTGCCATATTTCGGCGCGTGCATCCATGTGCCGCCACCGCCGTCGAACCAGATCGTGCATGTGAAAAGCGAGTTGGGCGTGAAGCTCGATGAGCTGTATCAGCCGTATTGGGTCGAGGGACCGTTGCAGGTCAAGGCCTCGAGCAGTGAACTGGCGGATGCCGGGTATCAGATGGATGCCGACAAGATTTATGTGTATGAGCTGCCGGAGTAATTCCCGGTAGTTTTGTGCTGTTTGTAAGGGCCCCATCGCTGGCAAGCCAGCTCCCACAGGTTTCGTTGGCGATCACAAAATTTGTGAACGACTCGATCACTGTGGGAGCTGGCTTGCCAGCGATGGGGCCCTCCAAGTTCCCACAGAAACCCGCCCCTTCACTGTTTCATTGAGCTGAGTCAAAAGACCGTATCAGTTGGCTTCATACCATAGGACATCAGACATTTTTAACGTCCTTTTGGAGCTCCCATGAACAAGTCCTTGCTCAGCGCCTCGCTGTTTGCCCTCGCGCTCGCAGCCCCGCTCGCCCACGCCCACGAAGCCGGCGACATCCTCATCCGCGCCGGTGCGATCACCGTCAACCCGAAGGCCGACAGCTCCAACGTCAAGGTCGATCAGGGTCCGTTGAGCGGCACCAATCTGGGCGGCAAGGCGACCATGAGCAGCGACACCCAACTGGGCCTGAACTTCGCCTACATGCTCACCGACCACGTCGGTCTCGAGTTGCTGGCGGCCACTCCGTTTGAACATGACGTGAAGCTCAAAGGCACTGCACTGCCTGCGGCCAACGGCAAACTAGGCACCCTGAAACACTTGCCGCCGACCCTCAGCGTTGTCTACTACCCGCTGGATTCGAAGTCGCCGTTCCAGCCCTATGTCGGCGGCGGCATCAACTACACCTGGATCTATGACGAGCACGTCGGCAGCGAAGCCAGCGCCAATGGCTTCAGCAACTTCAAGGCGAAAAACTCCTGGGGTCTGGCCTGGCAGGTCGGCGCCGACTACATGCTGACCGACAACATCATGCTCAACGCCCAAGTGCGTTACATCGACATCGACACCCGTGCCACCGTCGAGAACAACGCGGTGGCGCCGGGCACACGCGCACGGGTGAACGTGGATGTCGATCCATTCATCTACATGGTGGGTTTGGGCTATAAGTTCTAAGTCGAGTTATCGAACGTTCACGTGGTGGTGAATGAGGCTTGGTGGTGAGCAGGCATTGAACTGACGGCGACCGCACGCAGTTGATCGGGGGACAACATCCCCTTGCCACAGGGATAGCGAGATTATTCCGGCCGTGAAAAAGGCGCCTGTCAAAGGGCGCCTTTTTCATGTCCGCTGGAAACCTCTGGCGTGAGCTGGATCTCCCCCTCACCCCAGACCTCTCCCGAGGTAGAGGGTTAGGGTGAGGGGCTCTTTTCAGGAGCGACCGAGCAACCGTGCCAACCCCACGCTCATTGGCGTCTGCTGCGGCATCTTGAAGCGCTCCAGCAAGCGAGCATTGTTCGCTCGCGAGTGGCGGATATCACCGGAGCGCGCCGGGCCGTAGCTGATCGGCGGCAGCTCCCCAACCACCGCCTGCAGGGCGTCAAGCATCTGCTTGAGGCTCATCGACTGATTCCAGCCGACGTTGACCGCACCGACTGCCACTTCAGGCTTTTCGATCGCCTGTACCAGCAGCTCGACCAGGTCTTCGACATAAAGAAAATCGCGCGTCTGCTCGCCATCGCCAAACACGGTGATGGGCAGGCCTTTCTGCGCACGTTCGCTGAAAATGCTGATGACCCCGGAGTACGGTGAGGACGGGTCCTGACGCGGGCCGAAGATGTTGAAGAAGCGGAACACCACCGGCTCCAGACCATGCTGGCGACGATAGAAATCGAAATAGTGTTCGCCCGCCAGTTTGTCGGAGGCGTACGGCGTCAGCGGGGCTTTGGGTGTGTCTTCATTGATCGACTCGCCCTCGCCGTTGTTGCCGTATACCGCCGCACTGGAGGCGTACAGCACGCGTTTGACCCCGGCCAGGCGCATGGCTTCGCAAACGTTCAGGGTGCCGATGAAGTTGCTCTGATGCGTCTTCACCGGATCATCCACCGATGCCTGCACCGAGGCCACGGCCGCCAGGTGGGCCACGGCATTGCAACCTTGCATCGCCCGGGCGACCAGCGCCGCATCGGCCACGTCGCCGACAATCAGTTCAACCCTGGGGTTATCCAGCGGCAGGTTGCTGCGCTTGCCGGTCGACAGGTCGTCGAGCACTCGTACCGAATACCCGTGGGCGAGCAAGGCGTCGGTCAGGTGCGAGCCGATGAACCCGGCTCCACCCGTGATTAAAACAGTCCCTTCAGCCATGACGGTAAAACCTATCCAGTAAGGCCGGGAGCGCGGCGCGCCAGGCGCGCGGCTTGATCCCGAAGGTGTGCAGAATTTTTTTGCAGGCGAGCACCGCGTGTTGCGGCTCCTCGGCGGCATCCGGACGCGCGGCGTGGGCCTGGGCGGTCGGCGCTTCGATGGCCAGGGCATGCAGGCTGCGTGCTTCGGTCAGAATCGCCTGGCCCAGCGCCAGCGGTGTGGTCGCTTCATGACCGGCGTAGTGATAAGTACCCCACAGCGGCGCCGCGCAATCGAGTTGCTTGAGCACGGAAATGATCACCCGCGCAGCGTCATCCACCGGTGTCGGATTACCCCGACGATCGTCGGCCAGCAACAGTTCTTCCGGCTGTTCGGCGCGAGCAAGGAAGCGCCCGAGAGTGCCGTCGGGGCTGTCATCGAGCAACCAGCCAAATCGTAGCAAAACGTGTTGCGGGCACGTGGCGCGCACACTTTGTTCGATCCGCCACAAGGCCTGACCGCGCAGCCCCAGCGGCACCGGTTCATCCTTTTCGCTGTATGCGGTGGCGCGCGAACCGTCGAACACCCGATAACTGGACGGCTGCACAAGGATGATGTTGTGGTGCTGGCACAGTTCGGCCAGCCGCTCGATGGCGCGTTCCTGCCCGGCCATACGGCTTTCGCTGACGGTTTCGGCCTGGAACCAGTCGAAATAGTAGGCGAGATTGATCAATGCATCGGGACGGGTGTCGTCGAGCAGTTGTGTCAGGCTCGCGGCATCCCAGCCGTCTTCTGGCGGGCGGGGGGCGAGGAAACCGATGTCTTCCTCCGCACCGAGGCGAATCAGCGCCTGCCCAAGGGCATTTCCGCCGCCCAGTAACATAAGGCGCATTCGCATAGAGTCAGCAGGCCCAGTCTGATTGGAACGATGGCTTTAGCGACGGGACTTGTGGAACCGTCGTCGATAATTGCCGGAATCGTTGCATTTTGCGGGTTTAGTGCGCAACCGTCATCCGTAAAGTGCAGATCACCGGGATTTGTGCCATGGCCACTGGCCTCATCGCCGGCCAGCCAGCTCCCACAGTCTGGGTGTGCGCCGCGATCCCTGTGGCCCTGAAGATCCGCGCAGATCCCGGCGGTACTTGCATCTTGCAGTCGCCGCCCGCATAACTTAAGCATGAATCTGCCCATCCCCAAGGACGTGGCCCTGGCAGGCTTTCACCCCGCCGTCAGCGCCTGGTTCAGCAAGACTTTCCCGACGGTCACCGCCGCCCAGGCCCGCGCTTGGCCGTTGATCCGTCAGCGCCGGTCGACCCTGATCGCCGCGCCCACCGGCTCCGGCAAGACCCTCACCGCGTTCCTCGCCGTGCTCGACGACCTCGTCCACCGTGGCCTGGAAAACCCCGACGGCCTGCCCGACGAAACCCTGGTGGTGTATGTCTCGCCATTAAAAGCGCTGTCCAACGACATCCGCATCAACCTGCAAAATCCATTGGCCGGAATTACCGGGCAATTGCGCCAACTGGGCCTGCCGGAGCTGGAAATCACCACCGCCGTGCGCACCGGTGACACCCCGCAAAAAGAACGCGCCGCCATGCGCAAGCACGCGCCGCACATTCTGGTGACCACCCCGGAATCGCTGTACGTGCTGCTCGGCTCCGAGTCCGGGCGCAAAATGCTCGGCACCACACGCACGGTGATTGTCGATGAGATCCACGCCATGGCCGCCGGCAAGCGCGGCAGCCATCTGTCCCTGAGCCTTGAACGCCTGCAGGCGCTGTGCGCCGAACCATTGACCCGCATCGGCCTGTCCGCCACGCAGAAACCGGTCGAGGCCGTGGCGCAATTTCTGGTCGGTCATGAGCGCTCCTGCGAGATTATCGACATCGGCCACGCCCGTCCGCGGGACCTGGACATCGAAGTGCCGCCGGTGCCGTTGTCGGCGGTGATGGCCAACGATGTCTGGGAACTGGTTTACGATCGCCTCGCCGAACTCGCCCGCGAACACCGCACCACACTGATTTTCGTCAACACCCGGCGCCTGGCCGAACGCTTGAGCCGGCATCTCAGCGAACGCCTCGGCAAACAGGCCGTGGCGGCGCACCACGGCAGCCTGGCCAAGGAGTTCCGCCTCGACGCCGAACAGCGGCTCAAGCGCGGCGAACTGCAAGTGCTGATTGCTACCGCGTCGCTGGAACTGGGCATTGATATCGGCGAGGTCGATCTGGTCTGTCAGATCGCCTCGCCGCGTTCGATTGCCGGTTTTTTGCAACGGGTCGGTCGTTCCGGGCACCAGGTCGGCGGCACACCCAAAGGCCGCTTGTTCGCCACCACCCGCGACGACCTGATCGAATGCGCCGCCCTGCTCGACTGCGTGCGGCGCGGTGAACTCGACACGCTGCACATCCCCGAAGCGCCGCTGGACGTGCTGGCCCAGCAGATCATCGCCGAAGTCAGTTGCCAGGAATGGCCGGAGGACGCCCTGCTGGCGATGTTCCGCAAGGCCTCGCCGTATCGCCAGGTCGACGAAAAACACTATCAGGCCCTGCTGGCGATGCTCGCCGAAGGCTACAACGGTCGTCAGGGCATCCGCAGCGCTTACCTGCACCGCGACGCCGTCAGCCGCACCTTGCGCGGACGACGCGGGGCACGCCTGACCGCCGTGACCAGCGGCGGCACCATCCCCGACAACGCCGATTACAGCGTGCTGCTGGAGCCGCAAGGCCTGAGTATCGGCAGCGTCAATGAAGACTTCGCCGTGGAAAGCATCGCCGGTGATGTGTTCCAGCTCGGCAACACCTCGTACCGCATCTTGCGTGTGGAAACCGGCAAGGTGCGCGTCGAAGATGCTCACGGTCAGCCGCCGAGCATTCCGTTCTGGCTTGGCGAAGCGCCGGGGCGCAGCGATGAGTTGTCCGCGGCGGTGGCGCGCCTGCAAGCGACCCTCGACGACTTGCTCGGCGCCCGCCCCGGCGATCTGCAACCGGCCCTCGACTGGCTGACACAAACGTTAGGACTGAACGCCGCCAGCGCCGAACAACTGGTGGATTATCTGGCCCGCGCCCGCCACACCCTCGGCGCCCTGCCCTCGCAGGACACGCTGCTGATGGAACGGTTTTTCGACGAGTCCGGCGGCACCCAACTGATTATCCATTCGCCGTTCGGCAGCCGCATCAACCGCGCCTGGGGCCTGGCCCTGCGCAAGCGTTTCTGCCGCACCTTCAACTTCGAACTGCAGGCGGCAGCCAGTGAAGACGCGATCGTATTGTCGCTGTCCACCAGTCACAGCTTTGAGCTCGATGACGTCTGGCGCTACCTGCACAGCAACAGTGCCGAGCACCTGCTGATTCAAGCGGTGCTGGATGCGCCGCTGTTCGGCGTGCGCTGGCGCTGGAATGCCGGGGTGGCGCTGGCGTTGCCGCGTTTTACCGGCGGACGCAAGGTCGCGCCGCAATTGCAGCGAATGAAGAGTGAAGACCTGATCGCCAGTGTATTTCCCGACCAGATTGCCTGCCTTGAGAACCTCGCGGGTGAGCGGGAGATTCCCGAGCATCCGCTGGTCGAGCAGACCCTCGACGACTGCCTGCATGAGGCGATGGACAGCGAGGGCTGGCTGACCCTGTTGCGACGCATGGAGCAGGGCGACGTGCGTCTGATCAGTCGCGATCTGCCGGCACCCTCGCCATTGGCGGCGGAAATTCTCAGCGCCCGCCCCTACACCTTTCTCGACGATGCGCCGCTGGAAGAACGCCGCACCCAAGCGGTGATCAACCGACGCTGGAGCGATCCGCAATCGACCGATGATCTTGGTGCACTGGATGCCGACGCCATCGTCGCGGTGCGCGAAGAAGCCTGGCCGACGCCGAATACTGTGGATGAAATGCACGAAGCGTTGATGAGTCTGGCGTGCCTCAGCGATGCAGAGGCGCAGGCCAATCCGGGCTGGCGGGAATGGCTCAATGCACTGGCCGCGAGCGGTCGTGCCTGCCACTTGCAGATCGTTCAAGAGCATTCACTGTGGCTGGCACGCGAACGCCTGACGTGCCTGCAAGCGCTTTATCCACAGGCCACGCTACTGACCCGCGTGGTGGACTTGCCCGGCTTCGATAACGCCTGGACCTTCGACGAAGCACTGGTCGAAGTGATCCGCGCACGGCTCGGCGCGTTCGGCCCGCTGCCGTTGCCCGCCATCGCCGAACCGCTTGCGCTGCCCGCCCCTCAGGTCCAGCAAGCCCTCGCTCGACTGGAACGCGAAGGGTACGTGCTGCGCGGCCAGTTCACCCCGGGACTGACGCACGAGGAATGGTGCGAGCGGCATCTGCTGGCGCGGATCCATCGCTATACGGTCAAGCGCCTGCGCCGGGAAATCGAGCCCGTGGCGTTGCAGGATTTCATGCGTTTCCTGTTCGACTGGCAGCACCTCTCGCCCGCCACGCGCGGTCAGGGCATCGCAGTGTTGCCGGCAATCGTCGGCCAGCTCGAGGGGTATCCGGCGGCGGCTTCGGCCTGGGACAGCGACATCCTCCCGGCGCGCCTCAAGGACTACTCGCCGACCTGGCTGGATGATCTGTGTCGCAACGGCAAGCTGGTGTGGACGCGCCTCAGCGCCCGGCAAAAAACCAGTGGCACGGCATTGCGCAGCACGCCGATCGTATTGCTGCCCCGCAGTCAGGCCGGACTGTGGAGCGCACTGGCCGAGCAGACGCCGGTCAGCGAACTGTCAGCGAAAACCCAAAAGGTTTTTGAAGCCCTGAGTCAGCACGGCGCGCTGTTTTTCGATGAGCTGATTCATGAAGCGCACCTGCTGCGCACCGAACTGGAAACGGCCCTGCAGGAACTGGTTGGCGCTGGCCTGGTGAACGCCGACAGCTTCGCCGGCCTGCGTGCCCTGATCACCCCGGCGAGCAAGCGCCAGCAGCGCAGCAGTCGACGTGGACGCGGCGCGTTCGTCGGCGGCATGGATGATGCCGGGCGCTGGGCATTGCTGCGGCGCGGGCAGGCTGTGGATAACAACGAGACCCTGGAACACGTCGCCATGACCCTGCTGCGCCGCTACGGCGTGGTGTTCTGGCGGTTGCTGGAACGCGAAGCGGACTGGTTGCCGAACTGGCGGGAATTACTGCGCACCTTCCATCGCCTGGAAGCCCGTGGCGAGATTCGTGGTGGACGGTTTGTCAGCGGTCTGGCGGGAGAGCAGTTTGCCCTGCCCGAGGCGATTGCGCTGTTGCGCGAAGTACGACGGCGGCCGCATGACGGCAGTTTGATCGCGGTGTGCGGGGTGGATCCGCTGAACCTGACCGGGACGTTGTTGCCGGGGGTGAAAGTGCCGGCGCTGACGAGTAATCGGTTGATCTATCGGGATGGTTTGCCGGTGGCGGCGGAGATTGCCGGTAAGCAGCAATTTTGGCTGGAGCTGGATCAGATCACCATGGAACAGGTGCGCGGCAAGTTGATCCGGCGCTGAGGGGGTTTGGGCTCGCGAAAGGGCCGGCACAGCCCCACAAAATCTTGCATCAAGTCCGCGATTCCTGCGGCAACTCAGTCGCCACCAGCGCCTCCTCCTGCCTTTTGGGCAACAAAACCTGCTGTCGATAAGTCTGCGCGAAATGCACCACCGGGCTGTTATCCACAAGCTTCTTCAAACGCTGGTTGAATGCGCGGCTCACCGCATATTGCCCACCCGACACGGTACGGAACTGCGCTGTCAGCACCACGCCGTTCAAATCCATCTTGTCCACGCCAAACACATCCAGCGGGCCTTGCAGGTTGTACTTGAGGAATGGGTCTTCGCGGATCGAATCGCCGGTCTCGCGGATCAGCTCGATCGCCTTGTCCACGTCCGTGTCGTAAGTGAACTGCACCGAGAAAAACGCAAAGGCAAACTGCCGCGACTGATTGGTCACAGCCTTGATCTGGCCGAACGGCACCGAGTGCACAAAGCCTTTGCCGTCACGCAGGCGCAGGGTGCGGATGGTCAGGCCTTCGACCGTGCCGGCATGCCCGGAATCGAGCACCACCCAGTCACCGATCGACAGGGTGTCTTCGATGATGATGAACAGCCCGGTGATCACGTCCTGCACCAGTTGCTGCGAACCGAAACCGATGGCCAGACCGACCACCCCGGCACCGGCCAGCAATGGCGCCACATTGATCCCCAGATTGGCCATCGTGGTGATCGCGCAGATCACCACCAGGATGATTTTGATCGCGTTGCGCAGCAGCGGCAGGATGGTTTTTACCCGGGTGCTGGGCTGACGCGCCCCGCGCTTGTTAAGCGGGGGTTTCAGGGCTTCCTGAATCGCCGTGTCGAGCACCACCCACAACAGCCATGTCACCAGGAAAATCAAACCAATGCTGCTCAAGGCGTTGCTGATGGCCCGGCCGACCGTGCTGCTCTGGGCGAAATCGAGCAGTGACACGCCCCAGATCCGCCCGAGAATATCAATGAACGCGATGGCGATGACGATCCGCAGCAACGCGTGCAGCAGGCTGAGAAAACGCTCCTTGTAGGCACTGCGGCGCTGGATGGCTTCGGCCTTTGGTGACTTGAACAGGTGCTGCAGAATCGTGCTGAGGAACACCGTGCCGATCAGCAGCACGGTGGTGAACAACGCGCAGCGCAGGGCTTTCTGGTTGTCCTCACCGATGCCGATCAGATTAATCGCCGACACCAGCACCATCAGCACAATCGGCCAATACCACAACCCCGAGAAAATCCGCAGCGACTCCTGCAACGACGGTTGTTTCAGGCGTTGCGCCAGCGGTCGGTTGCGGATCAGATGCGCCACTGGCCGGCGCAGACGAATCACTAGCAGGCCAAAGATGATCGAAGCGATCAGCCCGGTGAACACCGCGACGCTGCTGGTGATGTTGCCACCCAGTTGCCGGGCGATTTGCGGGCTGGTCAAGGCGTCGCTGAGGGCCGCGAGGAAACCGATCAGGAACAGCGGGGGCGGACAGTAATTGCGGATGATCCGCGCCGCCGGGCGCTTATGGCCGACGTTGAACATCACCACGACGCACAACAGCATCGAGGTGGAAAAAATACCGCTGCTGGTGGCGTAGGCCAGACACAACGCCAGTGCACGCCCGACCGAGGCTTGCAGAAAATGGCTGACGTACAGGGTCAAAGGCAGGCAGATCAGCGCCGGCAGCGTGTACGGCAGCAGATAACCAAGCAGATCCTGACTGCGCTGGCGCGTGCGTAACCAGCGGCCTTCGCGCAGGCGTTTGGCCAACAGACTGCCAAGCACGGTCAGCAGGGCAAACGCGCCGAGCCAGACACCGGACAACATCAGGAAATCGCCGGCGACCCTCCAGCCCGAGCGATTCGAGGGGTGGTTGACCAGTCTGTCGACTTCATCCGCTGCCCGATCGGCACGCAGGCGCCAGGCATCGACCAGATGTTCATTGAGATCGAGTTTGTCCTGCACATCGTCGATGCTGGAACTGATCGCCCCGAGCAGACCGCCCTGCACAATCGGTTCGGCTTTGGCCGGTTCCTCAGCGGTGGCCGGAACGCCCGGCAGCGCGGCGGCTTCGAGTTCGCTGGCGCCAAGAAACAGCAGTGCTCCCAGCAAAATGGCGATCCTGAACTTGATCAAAACTCCGCGCTCCCGATGGCTGAACCTGTAAGGAACTGATCGGTGAATGGCGGACAAGTTCGGTTTTTGCCTGAATCCTCATATTCAAATCCCGCATTCCCCTGTGGCGAGGGGATTTATCCCCGTTGGACGGCGAAGCGGCGCCAAAACCTGAATCTTCAATCTCCTGCCAGACCGAGTCGTGAGGTTTTACGACTGCTGCGCAGTCGAACGGGGGTAAATCCCCTATCCACAGCGTTCACACCCATCCAGGGATATTTGCGCTGCCGGCAAATATCAAATGCCCGCACCCGTATTTTTCCGCACAAGCCAAACCCCGACACTGCGCTCCATCCAATCAAATCACCCTGGAGTGCCGTGATGCCCATTGCCTTGCTCGCGCTGACCCTCAGCGCTTTCGCCATCGGGACGACCGAGTTCGTCATCGTTGGCCTGCTGCCTACCATTGGCGCCGATCTCGGCGTCAGTCTTCCCTCCGCCGGTTTGCTGGTGAGCCTGTACGCGCTGGGCGTGGCCATCGGTGCGCCCGTGTTGACCGCGCTCACCGGCAAGGTCCCGCGCAAACTGTTGCTGCTGTCGCTGATGGTGCTGTTCACCCTCGGCAACCTGCTGGCGTGGATGGCGCCAAGTTATGAATCGCTGGTGCTGGCGCGGATCGTCACCGGTCTGGCCCACGGCGTGTTCTTCTCCATCGGCTCGACCATCGCCACCAGCCTGGTGTCCAAGGAAAAAGCCGCCAGCGCAATTGCGATCATGTTCACCGGCCTCACCGTGGCATTGGTCACCGGCGTGCCGCTGGGTACGTTCATCGGCCAGCATTTCGGCTGGCGTGAAACCTTCCTCGCCGTGTCGGCGCTGGGCGTGATTGCCTTTATCGGCAGCCTGATCTACGTGCCGAGCAACATCGCCCACAGCAAACCGGCGTCGCTGCTGCAACAACTGCAAGTGCTCAAACAACCACGTCTGTTGCTGGTGTACGCCATGACCGCGATCGGCTACGGCGGCTCGTTCATCGCCTTCACTTTCCTCGCGCCGATCCTTCAGGACATCTCGGGCTTCAGCGCCAGCACGGTGAGCCTGGTGCTGCTGGTGTATGGCGTGTCGGTAGCGGTCGGGAATATCTGGGGCGGCAAGCTGGCGGACAGACGCGGGCCGATCAGCGCCCTGAAAATCATCTTCGCCCTGCTCGCGGCCGTGTTGTTCGTGCTGACCTTCACCGCCGCCAATCCCTGGCTGGCGCTGGCCACGGTATTGGTCTGGGGCGCAGTAGCGTTCGGCAACGTGCCGGGGCTGCAAGTGTATGTGGTGCGTCAGGCTGAACATCACACACCGCAAGCCGTGGATGTGGCGTCGGGGCTGAACATTGCTGCGTTCAACCTCGGGATTGCCGGCGGGGCGTGGGGCGGTGGCTTGATCGTTGAACACATCGGCCTGATCCACACGGCGTGGATCGGTGGTCTGGTGGTGTTGGTGGCGTTGGCCCTGACTGCCTGGAGCGGTCGACTGGATCGCCTCGGCCCGACCTATGCCGAAAGCACTTCGCGCATCGTCACCGGCCACTGATTCAACACCTGTGCCCTTGTCGAGGGGGCACTTGTGGGAGGGGGCTTGCTTGCGAAAGCGGGGTATCAGTCGCGATCAACGCTGACTGACCCATCGCCTTCGGGAGCAAGCCCCCTCCCACATTGTTTTTCGTGGAGCGCGCAAAAAAGTACCGTCCGTAACGCCACCGAAACTTTCCCGAACCGCCCACAGTCATCAACACACACAGGCTGTACGAGGACTGACTACGGGAGGGCGACATGGCAACGATTCACATCGGTATTTCCGGCTGGCGCTACGCTCCGTGGCGCGGGGATTTCTACCCCAAGGGACTGGCGCAGAAACGTGAATTGCAGTTCGCATCGCGGGCGGTCAACAGCATCGAAATCAATGGATCGTTCTACGCCCTGCAACGGCCCGAACGCTACGCGCAGTGGTACGCCGAAACGCCTGACGACTTCGTGTTCAGCGTCAAGGCACCGCGCTTCATCACCCACATTCGCCGCTTGCGCGACATCGAAAAACCGCTGGCGAACTTCTTCGCGTCCGGGGTGCTTGAACTCAAGGAAAAACTCGGCCCGATCCTCTGGCAGTTTCCGCCCAACTTCAAATACGAGCCGCAGCGCTTCGAACACTTTCTCGCTCAACTGCCCCATACCCCTGAAGCTGCCGCCGCCCTCGCCCATCAACACGATGCTCACCTGCACGGCCACGCCAGCCTCAAGGCCTACGGCAAAAAAGCGCTGCGCCATGCCGTGGAAATCCGTAACGACAGCTTCATCGACCCGGACTTCGTGCGCCTGCTCAAACGCCACAACACCGCGCTGGTGATCGCCGACACCGCCGGTAAGTGGCCGTACCGCGAAGACCTCACCAGCGACTTCGTCTACCTGCGCCTGCACGGTGCCGAAGAACTCTACGCCAGCGGCTACACCGCGCCGGCCCTCAAGCGCTGGGCCGAGCGTATCGAAGCCTGGCACCACGGCCGGCAACCGCAAGATGCGCAACTGATCGCCCCGCAACTCAAGCCGCGCGCACGTAAATCCCGGGAAGTGTTTTGCTACTTCGACAACGACATCAAAGTCCGTGCGCCCTACGACGCGCGTAATCTGCTGCAGCGTTTCGGGCTCGATAACGACCTCGCCACCGCCCCCGGTGAAAGCGCCGCAGAAGGAGTGTTGCCATGAGCATTCCTGAACCGGTGGGCTTCACCGATGAAGGTTCGGTGGTCGCGCCGACGGTGCGCACTTTCACTGTCCTGACGGTCAATACCCACAAGGGCTTCACGGCCCTCAACCGGCGCTTCATCCTGCCGGAACTGCGCGAAGCGGTGCGTAGCGTCGCCGCCGACGTGGTGTTCCTCCAGGAAGTCCACGGCACCCACGAACATCACCCCAAGCGCTATAGCAACTGGCCGACGATGCCGCAGTATGAGTTCCTCGCCGACAGCCTTTGGCCGCAGTTCGCCTACGGGCGCAACGCGGTGTATCCGGAGGGCGATCACGGCAATGCGCTGTTGTCGAAATTCCAGATCATCCGCCACGACAACCTCGACGTCTCGATCAGCGGCCACGAGAACCGCGGCCTGCTGCACTGCGTGCTGCGCCTGCCCGGTGACGGGGTCGAGGTGCATGCGATCTGCGTGCACCTGGGCCTGCGCGAAAGCCATCGCAACGCGCAGTTGAAGCTGCTCGGCCAACGCCTTGCGGAACTGCCGGACGATGCCCCGGTGATCATCGCCGGCGACTTCAACGACTGGCGCCAGCGCGCCGATGCGCTCCTCACACCCTGGGGCCTGCGCGAGGTCTTCGCCGAGCATCACGGCAAATCCGCACGCAGCTTTCCGGCGCGCCTGCCGACCCTGCGGCTCGACCGCATTTACGTACGCAACCTCAAGGCCCGACAGCCGAAAGTCCTGGCGAACCGGCCCTGGTCCCACCTTTCCGACCACGCCCCTTTATCGGTGGAGATTGAATTATGAACAGCGCACCGCTGGAGAAATCCACCGTGGAACCGATCAACATCGCCCCGCCCGTGCGCGAGCCCGGCCAGGTTGACGTCGAGTACAGTTGGCAAGGCAACAACCGTGTCGAACTCCTGGAAAACGGCGAAGAATATTTTCCCCGGGTGTTCGACGCCATGCGTGCGGCGAAAAGTGAAATCCTGCTGGAAACCTTCATCGTTTTCGAAGACAAGGTCGGCGCAGAGTTGCAGCAGATCCTGATCGACGCGGCACAGCGCGGCGTGCGCACCACCGTCAGCCTCGACGGCTTTGGCTGTGGCGAGTTGACCACCGCTTATCTCGCGGCCCTGAGTGATGCGGGCGTGCACCTGCAGATGTTTGATCCGGCGCCCAAGCACCTGGGTTTTCGCACCAACTGGTTCCGCCGCTTACACCGCAAAATCGTAGTGGTCGACGGCTTGGTTGCGTTCATTGGCGGGATCAATTTTTCCGGCGATCACCTGGCCGACTTCGGCCCCGAAGCCAAACAGGATTATGCCGTGCAGATTCAGGGCCCAGCGGTTGCTGACCTGCATCACTTTGCCCTGGTGCAAAGCGGTCGCCCCGGACGCGCACGCTTCTGGTGGCAGCGTCGGCGCCAGCGTCGCGCAGACATGGCCTTCAGCGACCACGACGGTCAGGTACGCCTGGTCTTTCGCGACAACGATCAGCACCACACCGATATCGAAGACGTGTACTTGCAGGCACTGCGCCGGGCCAAACACCGGGTGGTGATCGCCAACGCCTACTTTTTCCCCGGCTACCGTCTGCTGCGCGAGATCCGCAATGCGGCGCGGCGTGGCGTCGATGTGCGGCTGATCCTGCAAGGTCAGCCCGACATGCTGGTGGCCAAACTCGCGGCGCGCATGACCTACGACTACCTGCTCAAGGCCGGCGTGCAGATCCACGAGTATTGCCAGCGACCGCTGCACGGCAAGGTGGCGCTGGTGGACGATGAATGGAGCACCGTCGGCTCGAGCAATCTCGACCCGCTGAGCCTGTCGCTGAATCTGGAAGCCAACGTGCTGATTCGCGATCGGGAATTCAATCAGCATTTGTTCAAGCGCCTCGAAGACCTCAGCCAGAACCACTGCAAGGCCATGGACGCCGACATGTCCCCGCGCGGACGGATCTGGCACATGACCGTAGGTTTTCTGGTGTTTCACTTTCTGCGGCACTTCCCGGCGATGGCCGGTTGGCTGCCGGCGCACAAACCACGGCTCAAGCCGTTTCGAGGTGGCCAGTCATGAGCCACTCCGAAGCACACTCGACAGGCCACGCCGCGCCAGCGACTCACTCGAAATGGAGCCGCTGGAAACGCCCACTGACGCTGTTGTTTTTCCTCGCGTTGATCGTCTTGCTGACGCTGTTCGCCACCCGTATCGAATGGGCCGAAGTGCTGCAAACCCTCGCCGACTTCAAGGTGCGCACACTGATCATCGCTGCCGGCCTGACCTTGCTGAGTTTCCTGACTTACGCCAGTTTCGACCTGATCGGCCGCACCTACATTCGCCAGGACCTGACCTGGAAACAGATCCTGCCCGTGGGGATCATCAGTTACGCGTTCAACCTCAATCTCAGCGCCTGGGTCGGCGGTATCGCCATGCGGTATCGGCTGTATTCGCGCCTGGGCGTGAGCAAAGGCAACATTGCGAAGATTCTCGGCTTGAGCCTGGCGACCAACTGGTTCGGCTACATGACCATTGCCGGTGTGGTATTCAGCAGTGGCCTGGTGCGTATGCCGCCGGGATGGAAACTGAGCAGCGATGCATTGCAGGGCGTCGGTATTCTATTGCTGCTGATCAGCGCCGGGTATCTCGCGGCGTGTCAGTTTTCCAAGCGCCGCGAGTGGTCGATTCGTGGGGTGGAAATCAACCTGCCGTCGCTGCGCATGGCCGTGCTGCAACTGTTGCTCGGTGCCTTGAACTGGTCGCTGATGGCGGCGGTGATCTTCACCCTGCTTCCGAGCAAACTGGATTATCCGCTGGTACTGGGCGTGTTGTTGATCAGCGCGATTGCCGGGGTCATCACCCACATACCGGCGGGGCTGGGTGTGCTGGAAGCGGTGTTCGTCGCGCTGCTGCAACATGAAGCATCACGCGGCAGCCTGGTGGCGGGATTGCTGGCATACCGGGCAATTTATTTTCTGTTGCCGTTGCTGATTACGGTGGTGATGTATTTGCTGGTGGAGGCCAAGGCGAAGGCCTTGCGGATCGAGAGGAAACCTTCCTGAGTTTTTTGTTGAAGTTGAGAAGGCTATCTCGACTGAATTATGCTCAAGCGCTCCCCCACCACCATCTCGGTAATCCAGTCCACCAGAATCGAGGTATACGCCTGCTGCGACACCGGTTCGCTCAATGCATGATCGGCGCCGTCGATAATCCGGTGCGTCAGCGAATGAGTCTGCTGACACGCCGCGCGATAACTCATGATTGTTGCGTGGGGCACGTAGTCATCGGTTTGCGATTCCACCAGCAACACATCCCCGGTGAATTGCGAACAGGCATGCAGCGCACGGTTAGTGTCGGC
The DNA here is from genome assembly GCF_054344005.1 of Pseudomonas sp. GNP014. NCBI lineage: Bacteria > Pseudomonadati > Pseudomonadota > Gammaproteobacteria > Pseudomonadales > Pseudomonadaceae > Pseudomonas > Pseudomonas sp. GNP014. The sequence goes on from NZ_JBTGUS010000001.1 coordinate 474,580, forward strand.
ACGGACCAACGTGCTTCGGTAATCACGCAAATCGGCCTTGTCCAGATCGCGCTTGGGCGTGTGCCATTGCTCATCGCGATACAGCGCCGGCACCCGCAGCGCCAGCCAGCGCACCGGACGCAACGAAGTGAGGATCGAGGCGAGGTAACCGCCATAACTGGTGCCGACCACCGCAATCGCCGAGGTGTCGAGCGCAGGGTGCGCGAGCAGGCGGTCGTAGGCTGCGAGCAGATCGCGCAGGTTGTCTTCGCGGGTGACCCGGGTCAGCGGAATGCCGGTGCCACCGGTGTGGCCGCGCAGATCGAAGGTCAGGCAGACGCAGCCAAGACCGGCGATGCCTTTCGCCCGCTCCAGGTCGCGCTCCTGGCTACCGCCCCAGCCGTGGACAAACAACACACCGGGCACCTTGGATTTGGGACTGAGAAACGTCCCGCTCATCTGTTCATCATCAATGTCGATTTGAATGCTTTCGCTTCTAGCCGTCATAGGGTTTGACCGTTACGTATTTGAGGAGAAACTCGCTGTTCTCGGCCGGCCCGCGATACACCTCGATGGCGTCCGCCGGCAGTGGCTGATCAACGTAGGTTTCCACCGAAGACACGCGAATCGCGCGCATGCCCGGATCGTTGACGAAGCTTTGCAGCGCCGCCACTTCGGCGCTGCTGGCACCGCCCATGCGCCAGGATTGTTCGAGCACACCACTGCGCGGTTTGCCATTGCTGTCCAGGCCCTGGGCAATGTCGTAGTTGCGGCGCGAAGCGTAGAACCGCGGATAAGCCTCATCCGCCGCCCGGTCGAAGACCTGCGCCTGCTCGATGGCCAGCCGTACAGCGTCGGGCAGTTCCAGCGCCAGCAACTGCGGATAACCGCCCTGCACCACCAGCAGATTCGAACCACCATAGACGTCTTCGCCATGGGCATCTTGAGTCAAGTATTGATCACCGCAGTAGCTCAGCACCTTGCCGCCGATGAATGACTGGCCGACGCTATGGGTGATCACTTCACTCAGATCCTGCTCCAGCACCACACCATCGCGAAACAACTCTGCAGCTTCCGCTCGGGCAAGTACCTCGTCGAACGCGTCGAGGCTGTTGATAACTTCTTGGCCGCGACCGGCACAGGCGTGAATCGGCTTCAGGCGGATCGGCCCGTTGTGCAGCAAATGCTCGGCAGCCGGTCGCGCATCTTCCAGAGCAAACACGGTAAGGCCATCGAGCACCACGTCGCGCACACGCTTGGAGAACAAAGGCGCCCAGCCCTGGGGCGCGTGGGCCAGATGACTGCGCAGGCCGTGGCTGATGGCTTTGGTGCAGATGAAATCGTGTTCGACGAATCCGCCCCACAAGTCATTCGCACCTTTGATGCCCAATTGCTGCGCCTGTTTGGCGCCAACAATGGTTTGCGTCGGCAGCCAGTACAGGTCGCGACCACGGTGTTTTTCCGGGTCGTAGCTACCACCGAATTTGAGCCCGATGATGTGTGCCAGCCAGCGTGCCAGTGCCTTGTTGGTCTGCACTTCGTGCTGTGGCGCCCCGTTACGAACTGAATGGGCGACTACCAATTTTTTGCTCGGCGTTGGGGTCATGCGTCCCCCTTCAGCGACTCGATGAATGTAGTCGTTGGAAGTGCAGAGATCAGGCCAATCGCCGCGCAACAAGAATGCACAATGAATCAAGCGCTTGCGCCAACATTGATGGCACCGGGCCTGTTTCAATCTGCACGAACATCCGGTAATCCCCGGCAATTTGCATGATCGCGCGACCTACCTTTGCTCTCGAACTTCCCTCCATATAGCGTCAAACATGACGCATCGCTTGTTGATCGCCTGACGCCCGATTTGCATCGCAATCACCTTTGCTTCAGGTGCGTGTCGAGTCAATCGCCCCAGAATCTTCAGCATGGTGACCGCGTGCCCCTCATCTTCTTCGATGTGTATGCGGAAAAACTCCAGACCTTCCTCGCTGATATTCAGCCTCTCCAGCGCCGCCAGAATCGGTTTGTAGAGCAATGGCACGATGGCTTCAGCCCCCAGGCATAGCGCAGCGAGACCTTCAACCGGATTTTCACTGCGGCAAAATTTCATGATCGAATGGGTAAATTCAATGGTCTGGGGCAGAGGCGGCTGCGCCGTGGCGTGGGTGCCCACAATATTGAGAGATCGTTGGAACAGATCGGCATGGGTGACTTTATCGTCACCGTCAATACCCATTTCCTCCTGCAGGTTTTCCATTAAAAGCTTGATGTCGTCGAGCGAATCAAGGCGATTGATAACCGCACAAAGAAAGCGAGTGAAGTTTCGAGAGTAGTAATGATGCTGCACCAGAAAATAGCGCATGCCACTCAAAGAAACATGGCCACTCCCCATTGCCACCAACAGTTCATGATGAACCAGTCTATTTAACGCGCCAGCGTCCAGCCACGTATCCCATATGGAACCACCGGTGACCGCTTGAATGGCATGCACTACATCATCGCTGTATAACTTGTTATCTTTTTGCACCATAAAATTCCTTTTAACTCTCGCCCGGCCATCCAATGACCAAACCACTCAGTGACAAATTAACCAAAGCACTTAAGTCCTGACGGCAGTGTTTTAATCACTGCGCATCACTGCAAACAACTTGTCGCTCATACCTGGCGAGAAAATAAGCACACAGAGAGGCAAAAATAATACACAGACCACCTGACGCAAGAATAAGAGCGCTGCTGGAAAATTGGAGCAACAGCCATCCACTGAGCAAGCTTGCGGGCGGAATAGCCAGATAGGCAATGAGCCTGGTGACCCCGACAGTCCGCCCCAGAATGGCTTGCGGAACCACTTGTTGGCGATAGGTGAAAAAAGCGATGACCACCACGGATTGGCAGCAAGTGGAAAGCGCCCAAAGCGCCGCGAGTATCCAGGGCTCGCTCGCCAGCGCTGCGGCCAACGTGAAGATCCCTGCCAGCAGGCAACTGCCCCGGATGAGCACGCCAGCCGGATAGCGCTTCACAAAAACTGCACCTGTCGCTGATCCGGCAACGGCACCTGCGCCAATGAGTCCGTAGTAGTAGCCGACATCGCTCAACGGCACAGCCAGGAGCGTGGTGAAAACATAGATCAGGCTGGCACCGATCAGGGCAAAACCGAAGTTGCAGAAGAAGAACAGCACAACCAATGAACACAGTTCTCGATGCCGAAGGACATAGAGCAGCCCGGCTTTGATTTCGGTGAAGACCCGGGTGGTGGCGGGCTGAGGTTTGCCCTGCTCTTTTAGCCAGTAGCAAAGCGGCAGAGAGAGCGCAAAGCCGACAATACTGACAACGAGAATCCGCTCCTTGGTGCTGAAAGCCAGTACCGCTGCCACGCTGATCGGCGCAACGATGCGAATGATGTTGTCACTGGCGTTGACGATCGCATTGAACCGATGAAGTTTTCGCCCCTCGACCAGCGCAGGAGCGATGCTCTGAAATACCGGGTGATGGGTTGCGCCAACGCTTGCCAGCATGAAGCTCAGCAGTAACAGGGTGATGCTCAAGGCGTCCCCGGACAAGGTGCTCACGGCGACGTACATCAGGCTGCCGATGGCAATGTTGATAAGATCGCCACCGATCAGAAATCGCCGTTTGCTGTAGCGATCACTCCACACCCCGGCAAAGGGGGTGACCAGTATGTAAGGCGCCATCGCCGCGAAAAAAGCCAGCGATGTCCAGACAGGGGAGCCTGTCTGCTCATAGACGTAAAGCGGGATGAGAAATGCAATGGCCCATGAGCAAACGGACGTGATGACATAGGACGCCAGCAGCTTGAACATCTAGACGGTCTCCGTCTGCACGGATAGCTGCTGCGAATTGGCGAGATGCCCGCACACCGGGCAGTCCGGATTCTGCTGCCAGACTTCGGCAATGCCGACATCCAGATCGTCGAAGGTGAATTCCTTGAGCTTGTTGGTCAATTGTGGCGGCTGGCAGCCGGTGAGGATCTTGACGGTTTCGCTCACCATCATGCCCGCGGTCACGGCCACCAGGGTCACCAGTGCCGGGCCTGGGTGCCGGTAGGTTATGTCGTGTTGCTTGGCCATGGTCGAAATACTGTTAACCAGGCTGCTTTTGTTGCGTGCCGAAGTCAGCCAGCAAGCACCGCACCCCGAGCTGCCGGGTACCACCGAATAGAAAACCGAGCGGCGCACATCGAGCCCACCGGATATGAAGGGTACGCCCTCCTGAACGCAGGCCTCGTTCAGCCAGTCGGCCATGTAGTTCGCGGGTTTGTCGGCAACGCAAATCACAATATCGTGGCCACTTACGACTCTGGCGACATCCTGAGCCGATTCGAGGCGCGTCTCGTGGGCGGTGATGTCGAGGTGACTGTTGAACTCAAGCAACCGGCGCCGGGCGGTCTCGACCTTCGGCATCCCGATGTCGCTCTCCTTGTAAAGGATCTGTCGATTCAGGTTGCTCAACTCGATCTTGTCAAAATCAAGGATCGTCAGATGATGTACACCCAGCGCTACCAGATCGAACAGGATATGGGTGCCGAGCCCACCGCAACCCAGTACGCAGACCCTGGCCGCACGCAGTTTCTCCTGAGAGGAAAACTTGTTCTCTCCCACCGCCGCCATCGACCCGAAAAAATCGATGTTTCGGGAAAATCTGTTGCGATCGTGGTCCGAAAGAGAAGTCGTCTCGAACGCATCAGGACTCTCAACCAGTCGGTATCTGATCAAATCCTGCGCCACGCTGCGCAGATCCTCCTGATCCACTGCGGGATAACGTTCGGCCACCTGGTTAATCAACATTTCGAATGGCGCACTGCCGTCCAGTGCAGTTGCGAATTCCCAGATAGCACCATGGGGGTCGGGGATCTTCGCGTATTGCCCGTTGAACCGCAGAACAACCTGGCCTTCAAGTTTGAACGGAATGATGGTCGGCTTCAGGCAAAGTTTCATATAGCAGCCTCAGATACGGTTAAAAACAAGTTCATCAAGAACCAGGGCCATAAGGCCCCGGTTCTCATTGGCTAGCTCAGCCGATCTGAGAATCGCCAGCGGAAGATGCTTTTTCGAAAGTCATAATGATTTCCTCAAAAGTTAAAGGGCCAGTGGTCGAACCAACTTTCCACCGGAGTGAAGGTGTGCACATACAAAACCTAGAATAAGTTTCCGAGAGTTGCGAACCCGCGTTATTTCTTAATGTTACTCAAATAAAATACACACCATCACTCCTACTGCACGCAAGTTTTAGTTCTTACAGAAACCAGAAAAAACAATGTAGGAATATTCACTAAAATTTAAACAACAAAAAACAATTACTAAAATCCCAAATAATTTTGACGAGCTGACACAACATTTCAGATACCACCAGGCGATGTGTTCCGCACGGCAAAAACACTGACGTGCACGGTACGTCAGGACTTTTTCGATGCTTCGAAAAAATCTCACGCGTGAGCCATTGATGGCACTTTGAATTGGTTGTAGTGTGGCTCACGCGTGAGATGTTCATAACGGAGTCATCGCCATGAAAAGCCGCTCCCCCACTGTTGCGTCAGAGAGCCCAAAGGGAGAGCGCTCGAAACCGTCCGCGAAAAAGCCGTCGAGCTTCTACATGAAGCAGATGCGTGCGGGCCTGGCTGCCGCCGGTTATGTGAAACACGAAACTTGGGTGCTTCCGGAAAACCGAAGCTTGCTCAAGCAAATGGAGCAACAGCTACGCCAACCGATTCTGGCTGGCTCATTCATGTCGGAGAATTACATGAGCGCAGGCAACAACTGGAACATTGATAGCCTCTTCAACGCCCTCAAGGCGCTGGATGAGGTGGCTTCGCACGAGATCACACTGTCTCTGATCCAGAGCTCCGAACCCAGCATCAAGCTGGAAATGAACGAATTCGGCGGTCTGCCGATTCACATCGCCCTGGCCGGTGCACAGATCATCGTCGACACCGTGCTGGTGGACAGCGATTCGATCACTGACGTGCGCGCCTTCAACGACGCCGTGCTGCGCAGCCGGGAAATGTTCCCGCTGTCGTCGATCGGTATCGAGTCGATGCCGAACGGGCAGACCGTTTACAACATGTTTGGCGCCCTCAGCGCCGACTCGAGCCTGACCAACGTCGTCACCGAGGTGAAAACCCTGGTCGACAACGTGCAGCGCGCGAGCGAAGCCTTCGAACACTTCTTCAAGTAATCAACAGGGAATATTCAATGACTCAGTCCATCTGGAGCAAGTTGTTCACCGCACTGCGCGGCGGCGCCAATGAAGTCGGCGAAGCGATCGTCGATCAACAGGCTCTGCGCATCCTCGATCAGGAAATCCGCGACGCCGATACCGCGTTGTCCAACGCCCGTCGCGAACTGGTCACCATCATGGCCAAGCACAAACTGGCAGCCGACCGCGTGAGCGAGTACGACGCCAAGATCAAGGACCTGGAAGCCAAGGCGGTCTCGGCCCTGAATGCTGGCCGTGAAGACCTCGCCATGGAAGTGGCCGAAGCGATTTCGACCCTGACCAATGACCTCACCGCCGAGAAAAAGCTCAGCGACGAATTCGGCACCTACGCCGAAAACATGCGCAAGGACATCAACAAGGCCGAAGCGCGAATCAAGAGCCTGCGCCAGCAAGTGGACATGGCCAAGGCCCGCGACAGCGTGCAGAAAGCCCAGGTCAGCGCATCCATCGCCAGCGGCGGCGCCAACGGCAAACTGGAAACGGCCGTCGGCACCCTGAACCGCCTGCAAGCCAAGCAGCAGCAACGCGCGGCCGAGTTGAGCGCGGCGGACGAACTGGCCGACGCTTCGACCGGCAACGATCTGGAACGCAAACTGCGCGACGCTGGCATCACGCCGAACGAAGGCAGCGCCAATGCGATCCTCGAGCGCCTGAAGCAGAAGTCCGCTCAGTAAACCCATAAACAAAACCGGTGGGAGCGGGCTTGCTCGCGAAGACGCAGTGTCAAACGACATCCCTGTTGAATGACATTCCCTCTTCGCGAGCAAGCCCGCTCCCGCATGGTTTGTGCAGTGCAAATGTCACTGCTCGTTCGCAGCCCGGCCCGGTACACTAGCGGCGCTTTTTACGACGAACACCTCCACCCGCCTCAAGGAACGTACCCATGGGATGGTTTAAAGATTTGCTGGGCACCAGCAACTGGCAGGCCGCTGCGCCAACCTCGACCGCCGCCAGCGGCCCACTCGGGATGGCTCAGGGCAAAGGCGTCCGGTTCGATTCGACCCTGGCGCTGCTGCTCGACGGTTCGACGTCGGTTCGGGTGCCTTTCGATCAGGCGATCTGGAGCGCAGGCTGGGTGGACCTCGGCCAGTCCAACAAACTGCACCGCTATTACATGAACGACGAGGATTTCTGGGTACAGATCCACGTCACCGGTGATGACCAGGTCGAATCGGTCACCCTGTTCAACTACCTAAGCTACGTGACCGTGAACAGTGACGCCGAGCTGCAGCGCCTGGCCGGCCCCAACAGCCTGATCGGTCTGCCGGCCTACAGCCATCAGGGTGTCGAATACCTCCGCGAATGGGGCACCGAACAAGGCCAGACCGAACTGGTGCCGATGACCGAACACGTGGTCAATCCGGACGAGAGCTACACCATCAACCATCACTCGATGCTTTACGCGCGCGACACCGGCCTGACCGATCGCCGCGAACTGCTGCTGTTCTCCGTCGAACAAGACGAAGAAGGCACCGTCAGCCTGAGCACCTCACTGGGCATCTCGCTGTACACGACTGACCTGAGCACCATTTAAATAAGGAAGTTTTTCATGCTGGAAGTGCTGGCCGTTTCCCTGAACAAGACCGCGTTGACCGGTTTCGCTGTCTACCTGATCGGCGCCGTGCTGCTGTTCATGCTGTTTCAATTCATCTACACCCGCATCACCCCGCACAAAGAGTTCGAGCTGATTCGCGCCGGCAACAGTGCTGCGGCCATCGCCCTGGCCGGTGCAATCATCGGGTTCGCGATTCCGGCAAGCAACATCATCTCCCACTCGGTCAACGTCCTCGACTTCGTACTCTGGGCGGTGATTGCGGCCGTGGTGCAACTGCTGGCATTCCTGGCAACCGGTCTGGTGCTCAAGGGCACGTCCCAGCGCATCGCCAACGGTGAAATCGCCTCGGGCATCTACGTGGCCGCAGTGGCCATCAGCGTCGGCATGCTCAACGCCGCATGCATGACCCCGTCCAACTGATCGGCAGGAAGCCTTCGATGAAACGCAGCAAGTACGTTCAACTGTCCCTCGCCGCTTCAGTGGCGCTGGCGATTTCCGGCGAGGTGGCCGCGCAGGACACGCAACGCTTTCAATCTGTCGAGGAGTGCGTCGGCGCCGAAGTGGCCGCCGATGTCTGCACCAACGCCTACGTCGCGGCGCTGACCGAGCACCGGCGCATTGCACCGGCCTACGACGACAAGGCCCAGTGCGATGCAGATTTTGCCGCGGACTGGTGTCAAAAAAATTCCGCTGGCCGCTTTGTACCGAAACTCGGCGGGTTCAAGGTGCCGCAAAACGATGAGGCACCGCAGAATCTCGACGCTGTGGCCAATGCGCAAATGCCCGCGGGTGAAGCAGCGGCTGCACAGCATGTGCAAAGCACGTCCCACTCTTCCGGGGGTGGGGGCAATGGCTGGCTGAGTGGCTGGCTGATCGGCAACGCGATGAGCAACAACGCGAACCGTACGGTATATCGAGATCGCGACGATGACCGCCAGACCTACACCACCTCGACGCAATACCGCAAAATCGAGTCGGCACCGACGAGTCGTAACGACACCAGCAGCTACGACAGCACTCGAAGCAAATCGGTAAATGTCGCTTCCTCGACCTCCCGCGGCGGCTTCGGCAGTCAGTCTTCGGCGCGCAGCGGTTGGGGCGGCTGGGGCAGTTCGAGCAGCTGACCATGAAGAAGATCCACTGCGCCGAGCGCCCCGACTGGCAACAGACCGCCGAAGAGCTCGGTTTTCTGTTCCACACCATCGACGACGAGCCGTACTGGGACGAAAGCGCTTACTACCAGTTCACGCTCGCGCAGATCGAAAACGATCTGGAGGACCCGACCACCGAACTCCACGAGATGTGCATGGATCTGGTCGATCGCGTGGTGCGCAGCGAAGAACTGCTGGATCGTCTGAGTATTCCGGTTTCGTACTACGACATGATCCGAACATCCTGGCTGGAAGGTCATCCGCATCTGTACGGACGCATGGACTTTTCCTACAGCGGCAACGGCCCGGCGAAACTGCTGGAGCTGAACTACGACACACCGACCAGCCTCTATGAAGCGGCGGCGTTTCAGTGGGGCTGGCTGGAACAATGCATCGAGCGCGGGATGCTGCCGCGCCATGCCGACCAGTTCAACAGCATTGATACCAAACTGCATCAGGCGTTTTCCGAGTTGCGGCTCAAGCGGCCGTTCTACTTCGCCTCGATGAAAGATTCCGTCGAAGACCGCGGCACCACCGACTATCTGCGCCTGATCGCAGAAAAAGTCGGCATCGAGTCGCGGCACATCGACATCGAAGACATCGGCCTGACAGCCGAAGGCCGCTTCGTTGATCTGCAGGATCGCTGGATCCCGCACCTGTTCAAGCTCCATGCCTGGGAGTTCATCTTCCACGAACCGTTTGGGCCAGCGATTGCCGAGTGCGACACGCAGTTCTTCGAACCCGCATGGAAGTCGATCCTGTCGAACAAGGGCGCGCTGCCATTGCTGTGGGAGCTGTATAAGGGGCACCCGAACCTGCTCGCGGCGCACCTTGATCCGAATCCAGCCAGTGCGGTGCCGAAAGGCTGGGTACGCAAACCGTATTTCTCCCGCGAAGGCGCCAACATCGAACTGCAAACGGCGGAAGGTCTGATCGTCAAAGAGGACGGGCCTTACACCGATGCGCCGTTTATCCTGCAGGCGTTTGCGCCGTTACCGAAGTTCGATGACAGCTACACCCTGATCGGCTCGTGGGTGATTGGCGACCAGGCGGCGGGGATTGGTGTGCGCGAAGACAACAGCCTCATTACGAAAGACTCCAGCCGGTTTCTGCCCCACTTGATCCTCGACTGAAAACGAACAACCTGTGCGAGCCTGCTCGCGATAACCGACTGTCATTCAATAAATGTTTTGACTGACCCGACGCCTTCGCGAGCAGGTTCGCTCCCACAAAAAAAGGCCCGTCGCTTGTCGCGACGGGCCTTTTTATTTAACGCGGATGCAGCAACCAATCAGAACGGAATATCGTCATCAAAGCTGTCGAAATCCGGAGCCGGTTGCGGTGCGGCCTGCTGTGGAGCCGGGGCCGGGCGCTGTTGCGGAGCCGACTGCTGCGGGCGTGGCGCCTGCTGACGCGGAGCCTGCTGCTGGTAGTTGTTGCCACCGCCTTGTTGGTCGCCCTGTTGTGGACGGCCGCCGAGCAGTTGCATGGTGCCTTGCATGTCGACCACGATTTCGGTGGTGTAACGCTTGATACCGTCTTTTTCCCACTCGCGGGTCTGCAGCTTGCCTTCGATGTAGACCTGCGAACCCTTGCGCAGGTATTCGCCGGCGATCTCGGCAACCTTGCCGAACATCGACACACGGTGCCATTCGGTCTTCTCGACCTTCTGACCGGTTTGCTTGTCGGTCCACTGTTCGCTGGTTGCCAGACTCAGGTTGGTCACGGCGTTACCGTTAGGCAGGTAGCGAACTTCGGGATCCTGGCCGCAAGTGCCGACCAATATGACTTTGTTAACCCCACGGGCCATAACGTTCTCCTAGGCTTCGCAAGCAGCCCCGGCCGGGTTGTTCACCAGGCGTTCGAGGGTGTCGCGATCCACTAATTCTTTGTCCAGTTTGATGTAAACAGCCGCTTCGTCAGCGACTATCACTGCATCTGTTACCCCTACGAGGGCCTTGAGGCGCTCGACCAGACCCGCTTCACGGATCGCCTCGGGCGACAACGGCAAGCGCAGACTCGTCACGTAGGGAGGTTCGCGCATGGTAACAGCAAAGGCCAGCCAGATGGCAGCCAGACCGGCACATCCAAGGAACACAACCGACAGACCGCCATGCTGAAACAGCCAGCCGCCAAGTATCCCGCCGAGTGCCGAACCCAGGAATTGACTGGTGGAATACACGCCCATCGCCGTGCCCTTCCCGCCCGCCGGTGAAACCTTGCTGATCAGCGACGGCAATGAGGCCTCCAGCAGATTGAACGCGGTGAAAAACACCACCGTGCCGATCACCAGCGCCCGCAAGCTGTCACCGAACTGCCAGAAGAATAGCTCAGTGAGCATCAGCGTCATGACGGCGCCGAGCAAAACTCGTTTCATTTTGCGTTTCTTCTCGCCATAGATGATGAACGGGATCATGGCGAAGAACGAAATCAACAACGCGGTGAGGTAGACCCACCAGTGCTGTTCCTTGGGCAAACCGGCCTTTTCCACCAGCGCCAGCGGCAAGGCCACGAAGCTCGACATCAACATGGCATGTAACACAAAGATGCCCAGATCCAGGCGCAGCAGATCCGGATGCTTGAGCGTCGGCATCAACGCCTGCCGCGCAACGCCGGACTCACGATGCTGCAATGGCCCGGTGGACTTCGGCACCACGAACAGGATGATGGCGATACCAATCAGGGCCATCGCCCCGGTGGCGAGGAACAAGCCCGAGAGCCCGAAAGCCCGGGTCAACAACGGCCCGACGACCATGGCCACGGCAAACGACAGACCGATGGTCATGCCGATCATGGCCATCGCCTTGGTGCGGTGCTGTTCGCGAGTGAGATCGGAGAGCAAGGCCATGACCGCCGCGGAAATCGCCCCGGCGCCTTGCAGGATGCGACCGGCGATCACGCCCCAGATCGAATCCGCCTGTGAGGCCAGCACACTGCCAAGGGCGAAGACGATCAAGCCCAGGTAAATGACGGGACGCCGGCCAATACGGTCGGAAATGATCCCGAACGGAATCTGGAAAATCGCCTGGGTCAGGCCGTAAGCGCCGATGGCCAGCCCGATCAGGGCCGGGGTCGCGCCCGCCAGATCCATGCCATAGGTCGCCAGGACCGGCAACACCATGAACATGCCAAGCATACGGAAGGCGAACACCAGGGCCAGACCGCTCGCCGCGCGGGTCTCGCTACCACTCATGCGTTCGCTGTGGGGATCGTGCATGGAAAAACCTCGTGTGAACCGGCGGCGATTCTACCAGTCCCATCGAAAGACGGGGTATATCGCGACGCTTTGCCACGTATAGATGAAACTCTCTTCATGTAGAGCAAAAAACGCTTCGCTTGATAGTGTGCATCCATCCAGTATTTGCCCGTATACTCCTACGTTTTCGACGCCCGCCGAGCGAGGCCACTTTGGACAAGATCCTGATACGTGGGGCCCGTACCCACAACCTGAAGAACATCGACCTGACCCTGCCACGGGACAAACTGATCGTCATCACCGGCCTGTCCGGATCCGGCAAATCGTCTCTGGCCTTCGACACGCTGTACGCCGAAGGTCAGCGCCGTTATGTCGAATCGCTGTCGGCCTACGCCCGTCAGTTCCTGTCGATGATGGAAAAACCCGACGTCGATACCATCGAAGGCCTGTCGCCGGCGATCTCCATCGAACAGAAGTCGACCTCGCACAACCCGCGCTCTACGGTCGGCACCATCACCGAAATCTACGACTACCTGCGTCTGCTGTATGCACGCGTCGGTACGCCGCGCTGCCCCGATCACGATATTCCGCTGGAAGCACAGACCGTCAGCCAGATGGTCGACCTGGTGCTGGCCCAACCGGAAGGCAGCAAACTGATGTTGCTGGCGCCGGTGATCCGCGAACGCAAGGGCGAGCACTTGTCGGTGTTCGAGGAATTGCGCGCGCAGGGCTTCGTCCGCGCGCGGGTCAACGGCCGCATTTGCGAGCTTGATGAACTGCCGAAACTGGACAAGCAGAAGAAGCACTCGATCGACGTGATCGTCGACCGCTTCAAGGTCCGCGCCGACCTGCAGCAACGTCTGGCCGAGTCATTCGAGACCGCGCTGAAACTGGCCGACGGCATTGCTCTGGTCGCGCCGATGGACGACGAGCCGGGCGAAGAGATGATCTTCTCCGCACGCTTTGCCTGCCCGATCTGCGGCCATGCGATCAGCGAGCTGGAACCCAAGCTGTTCTCCTTCAATAACCCGGCCGGCGCCTGCCCGACCTGTGACGGTCTGGGCGTCAAGCAATTCTTCGACATCAAACGCCTGGTCAACGGCGACCTGACACTGGCCGAAGGGGCGATCCGCGGCTGGGACCGGCGCAACGTCTATTACTTCCAGATGCTCGGGTCACTGGCCTCGCACTATGGCTTCAGCCTGGAAGTACCGTTCAACGAACTGCCGGCCGACCAACAGAAATTCATCCTGCACGGCAGCGGTTCGCAAAACGTCGATTTCAAATACCTGAACGACCGCGGCGATATCGTCAAACGCTCGCACCCGTTCGAAGGCATCGTGCCGAACCTTGAGCGCCGCTACCGCGAGACCGAGTCGGCCAGCGTGCGTGAAGAACTGGCCAAGTTCCTCAGCACCCAGGCTTGCCCGGACTGCCGTGGCACTCGCCTGCGCCGTGAGGCGCGGCACGTATGGGTAGGTGAGAAAACCCTGCCGGCGGTGACCAATCTGCCGATCGGCGATGCGTGCGAGTATTTCGGCGAGCTGAAGATGACCGGCCGCCGCGGCGAAATTGCCGACAAGATTCTCAAGGAGATTCGCGAGCGTCTGCAGTTTCTGGTCAACGTCGGCCTTGACTACCTGTCGCTCGATCGCAGTGCGGACACCCTGTCCGGCGGTGAGGCACAGCGGATTCGTCTGGCCAGCCAGATCGGTGCCGGTCTGGTCGGGGTGCTGTACATCCTCGACGAGCCTTCCATCGGCCTGCACCAGCGCGACAATGATCGCTTGCTCGGCACCCTCAAGCACCTGCGCGATATCGGCAACACGGTGATTGTGGTCGAGCACGACGAAGACGCCATTCGTCTGGCTGACTATGTCGTGGATATCGGCCCGGGTGCCGGCGTGCATGGTGGGCAGATCGTCGCCGAAGGTACGCCAGCCGAAGTCATGGCGCATCCTGACTCCCTGACCGGCAAGTACCTGTCCGGGCGAGTGAAGATCGAAGTGCCCGCCAAACGCACACCGCGCAACAAGAAACTGACCCTGTCGCTCAAGGGCGCGCGCGGCAACAACCTGCGCAACGTCGACCTGGAAATCCCGATTGGTCTGCTGACGTGTGTGACCGGTGTGTCCGGCTCGGGCAAATCAACCCTGATCAACAACACGCTGTTCCCGCTGAGCGCCACGGCACTCAATGGTGCGACCACGCTGGAAGCTGCCGCGCACGACAGCATCAAAGGCCTGGAACATCTCGACAAGGTGGTCGATATCGACCAGAGCCCGATCGGTCGTACGCCGCGTTCCAACCCGGCAACCTACACCGGCCTGTTCACTCCGATCCGCGAACTGTTCGCCGGCGTACCCGAGTCGCGCTCCCGTGGCTATGGTCCGGGGCGTTTCTCGTTTAACGTCAAGGGCGGTCGCTGTGAAGCGTGCCAGGGCGATGGCCTGATCAAGGTGGAAATGCACTTCCTGCCGGACATCTACGTGCCGTGCGACGTGTGCAAGAGCAAGCGCTACAACCGCGAAACCCTTGAGATCAAATACAAGGGCAAGAGCATCCACGAAACGCTCGAGATGACCATCGAGGAAGCTCGGGAATTCTTCGACGCGGTACCGGCGCTGGCGCGCAAGCTGCAGACGCTGATGGACGTCGGTCTGTCGTACATCAAGCTCGGGCAGTCGGCGACGACCTTGTCCGGCGGTGAAGCGCAGCGGGTCAAGCTGTCACGCGAGCTGTCCAAGCGCGATACCGGCAAGACCTTGTATATCCTCGATGAGCCGACCACCGGCCTGCACTTCGCGGATATCCAGCAATTGCTCGACGTACTGCACCGTTTGCGCGACCACGGCAACACCGTGGTGGTGATCGAACACAACCTCGACGTGATCAAGACCGCCGACTGGCTGGTCGACCTCGGGCCGGAGGGTGGCTCCAAAGGTGGACAGATCATCGCCACCGGCACCCCGGAACAAGTGGCCGAGATGAAACAATCTCACACGGGGCATTACCTCAAGCCGTTGCTGATTCGCGATCGCGCTTAAACGCCGGGCATGAAAAAGCCCCTGTCACCGCAACAGTGACAGGGGCTTTTTTTGTCTGGGCAATCAGGTGTGAGATTGCAGGTAGTTCTCGAGACCAATCAGCTTGATCAGGCCCAACTGCTTTTCCAGCCAGTAGGTGTGATCTTCTTCGGTATCGTTGAGCTGAACCCGCAGGATCTCGCGGCTGACGTAGTCTTTGTGCTGTTCGCACAACTCAATGCCTTTGCACAGTGCGGCACGGACTTTGTACTCGAGACGCAGATCGGCTTCGAGCATCTCCGGCACGGTGCTGCCGACATCCAGATCATCCGGACGCATGCGCGGCGTGCCTTCGAGCATCAGAATCCGGCGCATCAGCGCGTCAGCGTGACCCGCTTCTTCTTCCATCTCGTGATTGATTCGTTCGTAGAGCTTGGTGAAACCCCAGTCCTCATACATGCGCGAGTGAACAAAATATTGGTCACGCGCGGCCAGCTCGCCGGTCAGCAACGTGTTGAGGTAATCGATAACGTCTGGGTGGCCTTGCATCGCCCTACATCTCCCTGCATGAAAGGTCTGTAGTTTGAACCAAGCCGACTGGAAGGTCACTCTTTCTGCGCAATAAAAGTGAAGAAATTCTGAGAAAAGCAGCCTAAATAACGCAAAAACCGCCCTCAATGAGGGCGGTTCTGCTTCTCGTTTAGACTTCGTTAAGCTGTACATCCAGCAGCTTTGCGATTGCTTCTCCATACGCTGGATCGGCTTTGTAGAAATGCTGCAGTTGGCGGTCAACCACATCGGGTGTAACACCGCTCATGGCGCCGGCGATATTGCTGACCAACAAGGCCTTTTGCTCGTCACTCATCAGTCGGAACAACGCACCGGCGTGGCTGTAGTAATCGGTGTCTTCGCGA
Source organism: Pseudomonas sp. GNP014 (assembly GCF_054344005.1). Lineage (NCBI taxonomy): Bacteria > Pseudomonadati > Pseudomonadota > Gammaproteobacteria > Pseudomonadales > Pseudomonadaceae > Pseudomonas > Pseudomonas sp. GNP014. The sequence goes on from NZ_JBTGUS010000001.1 coordinate 490,626, forward strand.
TGATCGTAGCGATCGGCAGCACCACTCAAAGCCAATGCCGGCTCCGCATAGCGTGGTGCCTGTTTTGGCGATTCGATGTAGCTGTTCGGCTCATAGTTGGGCGCTGCCCCCCCATTGCTGCCAAAGGCCATTGAGCCATCACGCTGGTAAGTGTTGACCGGGCTACGTGGCGCGTTTACCGGCAATTGCTGGTGATTGGTGCCAACACGGTAGCGATGGGCATCGGCGTAGGCGAAGACACGGCCTTGCAGCATGCGATCTGGCGACAGACCGACACCCGGCACCATGTTGCTCGGCCCAAACGCAGCTTGCTCGACTTCAGCAAAATAGTTGAGCGGGTTGCGGTTCAACTCCAGCTCACCGACTTCGATCAGCGGGAACTCCTTCTGCGACCAGGTCTTGGTCACGTCGAACGGGTTCTCGTAGTGCGCTGCAGCCTGCGCCTCGGTCATGATCTGGATGCATACGCGCCATTTCGGGAACTCGCCGCGTTCGATCGCTTCGAACAGGTCACGCTGCGCGTAGTCCGGATCAGTACCGGCCAGGCGTGCGGCGTCTGCCGGGGCTAGGTTCTTGATCCCTTGCTTGGTTTTGTAGTGCCATTTTACCCAGTGACGCTCGCCTTGAGCGTTGATCAGGCTGTACGTGTGGCTACCGAAGCCGTGCATATGACGATAACCGTCTGGAATGCCGCGGTCAGAGAACAGAATCGTGACCTGGTGCAGCGCCTCCGGGGAATGTGACCAGAAATCCCACATCATCTGCGCGCTTTTCAGGTTGCTCTGCGGCAGACGTTTTTGGGTGTGGATAAAGTCTGGAAATTTCAGCGGATCACGGATGAAGAATACCGGCGTGTTGTTGCCGACGATGTCCCAGTTGCCTTCTTCGGTGTAGAACTTCAGCGCAAAGCCACGAGGGTCGCGCTCGGTATCAGCCGAGCCGCGCTCGCCGCCGACAGTCGAGAATCGCAGGAAAGTCGGGGTTTGTTTGCCTACCGATTCAAACAACTTGGCGCTGGTGTACTCGGTGATGTCACGCGTGACGGTGAACGTGCCGTAAGCGCCCGAACCTTTGGCGTGTACCCGACGCTCAGGAATGTTTTCACGGTTGAAGTGGGCAAGCTTCTCGATCAGATGAAAATCGTCGAGCAGCAGCGGGCCTCTAGGGCCGGCGGAGCGAGAATTCTGGTTATCAGCGACAGGTGCGCCACTGGCGGTCGTAAGCGTTTTGTTCTGGCTCATACGGTCTTCTTCCTCTGTCAGTCTTGGAACTGCCGGCTACTCGGCTTGGCGGGAAGTATTGATCATCCATGTGACAGCCACAAATTCATTAACTTGCAGGCATCAATAGATAATTACTAATTATGTTTCCCAGCACATAGTGACAACAGAACAATGTCGGAAGCTTGTACGAACCGCTCATTTTCTTGCAGGCACAAAAAACCGGGCACTAGGCCCGGTTCTTCGTTTCAGACTGACGTCTTACTCGGCGGATACAGCTTCGCCAGCAGTAGCACGATCAACCAACTCGACGTACGCCATAGGCGCGTTGTCGCCAGCGCGGAAACCGCACTTGAGGATGCGCAGGTAGCCACCCTCACGGGTAGCGTAACGCTTGCCCAGGTCGTTGAAGAGCTTACCAACGATAGCTTTCGAACGAGTACGGTCGAAAGCCAGACGGCGGTTAGCCAGGCTGTCTGTCTTGGCCAGAGTGATCAGCGGCTCGGCAACGCGGCGCAGTTCTTTGGCTTTTGGCAGAGTAGTTTTGATCAGCTCGTGCTCGAACAGCGACACCGCCATGTTTTGGAACATGGCCTTGCGGTGCGAGCTGGTGCGGCTCAGGTGACGCCCACTTTTACGATGACGCATGGTTCATTCCTTACCAAACACTACGTTCGGTGATTACGACGATCAGGCAGTCGCCTTGTCGTCCTTCTTAAGACTTGCAGGCGGCCAGTTGTCGAGGCGCATGCCGAGGGACAGACCGCGGGAGGCCAGAACGTCCTTGATTTCAGTCAAGGATTTCTTGCCCAGGTTCGGAGTCTTCAACAGCTCTACTTCGGTACGCTGAATCAGGTCGCCGATGTAGTAGATGTTTTCCGCCTTAAGGCAGTTAGCCGAACGTACAGTCAGTTCCAGATCGTCAACCGGGCGAAGCAGGATCGGATCGATCTCGTCTTCCTGCTCGACAACCACTGGCTCACTGTCACCTTTGAGGTCGACGAACGCAGCCAACTGCTGTTGCAGGATGGTTGCAGCGCGGCGGATAGCCTCTTCAGGATCCAGAGTACCGTTGGTTTCCAGATCAATAACCAGCTTGTCCAGGTTGGTACGCTGCTCGACACGGGCGTTTTCCACCACGTATGCGATACGGCGAACCGGGCTGAACGAAGAGTCGAGCTGCAAGCGACCGATGCTGCGGCTTTCGTCTTCATCGCTCTGACGCGAGTCGGCTGGTTCATAACCACGACCACGAGCTACGGTGAGCTTCATGTTCAGGGCGCCGTTAGACGCCAGGTTAGCGATTACGTGATCGGGATTAACGATCTCGACATCATGATCCAGCTGAATATCGGCAGCGGTAACCACCCCCGAACCCTTCTTCGACAAGGTCAGCGTAACTTCGTCACGACCGTGCAGCTTGATGGCCAGACCTTTAAGGTTCAACAGGATTTCAATTACGTCTTCCTGTACACCTTCGATGGCGCTGTACTCGTGGAGCACACCGTCAATCTCGGCCTCGACTACTGCGCAGCCGGGCATTGAGGACAACAGGATGCGGCGCAGCGCGTTGCCCAGGGTGTGGCCAAAACCACGCTCGAGAGGCTCGAGAGTGATCTTGGCGCGGGTTGGACTGACAACCTGCACATCAATGTGGCGGGGTGTCAGGAACTCATTTACCGAAATCTGCATGGATGCACCTATTTTCTAGCCCTTACTTGGAGTAGAGCTCGACAATCAGGCTTTCGTTGATGTCGGCGGACAGATCACTGCGAGCAGGAACGTTCTTGAAAACGCCCGACTTCTTCTCAGTGTCTACTTCTACCCATTCTACGCGGCCACGTTGGGCACACAGATCGAGAGCTTGGACAATGCGAAGTTGGTTTTTTGCTTTCTCGCGAACTGCAACCACGTCACCAGCACGAACCTGATACGACGGAACGTTTACGGTCTGACCGTTAACGCTGATCGACTTGTGCGATACCAGCTGGCGGGATTCGGCACGAGTCGAACCAAAGCCCATACGGTATACGACGTTGTCCAGACGGCATTCGAGCAGTTGCAGCAGGTTTTCACCGGTTGCACCTTTCTTGCCAGCAGCTTCTTTGTAGTAGCCGCTGAACTGACGCTCGAGAACGCCGTAGATACGACGGACCTTCTGCTTTTCACGCAGTTGGGTGCCGTAATCGGACTGGCGACCGCGGCGTTGGCCGTGGATACCAGGTGCTGCTTCAATGTTGCACTTCGATTCGATCGCGCGCACGCCGCTCTTCAGGAAGAGATCGGTGCCTTCGCGACGAGCGAGTTTGCATTTTGGACCAATGTAACGAGCCATTCTTTACAATCTCCTGGATTACACGCGGCGCTTCTTCGGCGGACGGCACCCGTTGTGCGGGATTGGCGTCACGTCGGTGATGCTGGCGATCTTGTAGCCACAGCCGTTCAAAGCGCGGACTGCGGATTCACGACCTGGACCTGGACCCTTGACGTTAACGTCGAGGTTTTTCAGGCCATATTCCAGCGCAGCTTGACCAGCACGCTCAGCAGCTACTTGAGCAGCGAACGGGGTGGACTTGCGGGAACCGCGGAAACCCGAACCACCGGAGGTAGCCCAGGAAAGAGCGTTACCTTGACGGTCGGTAATGGTCACGATGGTGTTGTTAAAAGATGCATGGATGTGGGCGATGCCATCAACCACTGTCTTTTTAACTTTTTTACGAGGACGAGCAGCAGGTTTTGCCATGATTAAATTCCTGTCGATTCGCTGGGGCGATTACTTGCGGATCGGCTTACGCGGACCTTTACGGGTACGCGCGTTGGTCTTGGTACGCTGACCGCGTACTGGAAGACCACGACGATGACGCAGACCGCGATAGCAACCGAGGTCCATCAAGCGCTTGATTTTCATGTTGATTTCGCGACGCAGGTCACCTTCAGTGGTGAACTTCGCCACTTCGCCACGCAGCTGTTCAATTTGCTCGTCGCTCAGATCTTTGATCTTTGCTGCTGGGTTTACCCCAGTCACTGCACAGATCTTCTGCGCAGTAGTGCGACCAACACCATAGATGTAGGTCAGCGAGATAACAGTATGCTTGTTATCTGGAATGTTAACGCCTGCAATACGGGCCATTCAGTGGGACTCCAATTGACAGCTACCTACGCCCCGGAAGCCAAGAAATAGGGCGCGAGATAATATCGCTGTAATAACAAATAATCAACCCGGTAGCGCACTAGCTACCGGGCTTGAAGCACAATCACACTCAGCCTTGGCGCTGTTTGTGACGCGGTTCCGCGCTGCAAATTACTCGAACAACACCTTCGCGGCGAATAATCTTGCAGTTACGGCACAGCTTTTTCACCGATGCACGAACTTTCATCACCAACTCCTCGAACCTTATGGGTACTCAGCGCAACATGCCGCTGCCGTAACCCTTCAGGTTGGCTTTCTTCATCAGGGATTCGTACTGGTGCGAAACGAGGTGCGATTGTACTTGGGACATGAAGTCCATCACAACCACGACCACGATCAGCAACGAGGTCCCGCCAAGGTAGAACGGAACGTTTGCTGCAACCACCAGGAACTGGGGCAACAGGCACACGGCCGTCATGTATAGAGCACCGAACATGGTCAAGCGAGTCAGAACGCCATCAATGTAGCGCGCAGACTGCTCACCTGGACGGATGCCCGGAATAAAGGCACCGGACTTCTTCAGGTTTTCCGCTACGTCTTTCGGATTGAACATCAACGCCGTATAGAAGAAGCAGAAGAAAATAATCCCTGCACTAAACAGCAGAATATTCAACGGCTGACCAGGAGCGATCGACTGCGAGATGTCCTGCAACCAGCCCATACCTTCAGACTGACCGAACCAGGCACCCAACGAAGCCGGAAACAGCAAAATGCTGCTCGCGAAAATAGCCGGAATAACACCGGCCATGTTCACTTTCAGCGGCAAGTGGCTAGTCTGCGCAGCAAAAACCTTACGGCCCTGCTGACGCTTGGCGTAGTGAACAGCAATACGACGCTGACCACGCTCAATGAACACCACGAAACCGATAATCGCTACTGCCAGCAAACCGATGACAACCAAGGCGAAGATATTGATATCACCCTGACGTGCAGACTCGAAAGACTGCCCGATTGCTCTCGGAAGACCGGCGACGATACCCGAAAAAATCAACATCGAGATACCGTTACCTACACCACGCTCAGTAATCTGCTCACCCAGCCACATCATGAACATCGCACCAGCCACAAACGTGGATACCGCGACGAAATGGAAGCCAAAGTCACCAGTGAACGCAACGCCCTGCCCGGCCAGACCAATGGACATGCCAATAGCCTGAACCAGAGCAAGGACGACGGTGCCGTAGCGGGTGTACTGGCTGATCTTGCGACGGCCAGCTTCACCTTCCTTCTTCAACTGCTCCAGCTGCGGGCTGACGGCTGTCATCAGTTGCATGATGATCGATGCCGAAATGTACGGCATGATCCCCAGTGCAAAGATGCTCATCCGTTCCAGCGCACCGCCAGAGAACATGTTGAACAAGCTAAGAATGGTCCCCTCATTCTGTCGAAACAGGTCTGCGAGTCGGTCCGGGTTGATACCTGGAACCGGGATGTGTGCGCCTATTCGGTAGACGATAATCGCCAGGAACAGAAAACGCAGACGAGCCCAGAGTTCAGACATACCGCCTTTGCCGAGCGCAGAGAGAGCACCTTGCTTAGCCATTTATTCCTCGAACTTGCCGCCAGCTGCTTCGATAGCCGCACGCGCACCTTTGGTGGCGCCGATTCCCTTGCCGATAGTGACAGCGCGAGTCACTTCACCGGACAGCATGATTTTCACACGCTGTACGTTGACGTTGATCACGTTGGCATCTTTCAGGGACTGCACGGTGACGATGTCGCCTTCCACTTTTGCCAGCTCGGACAGACGCACTTCTGCGCGATCCATGGCTTTCAGGGAAACGAAACCGAACTTCGGCAGGCGACGATGCAGCGGCTGTTGACCGCCTTCAAAGCCTGGAGCAATGGTGCCACCGGAGCGGGAGGTCTGACCTTTGTGACCACGGCCACCAGTCTTACCCAAACCGCTACCGATACCACGGCCCGGACGATGCTTTTCGCGACGGGAACCCGGCGCTGGACTCAGATCATTGAGTTTCATCGATTAACCCTCGACACGCAGCATGTAGTAAGCCTTGTTGATCATCCCGCGATTCTCGGGAGTATCCTGGACTTCTACAGTGTGACCGATGCGACGCAGACCCAGACCCTTAACGCACAGTTTGTGGTTAGGGATGCGGCCGGTCATGCTTTTGATCAGCGTTACTTTAACGGTAGCCATGATCAGAAGATCTCCTTGACGCTTTTGCCACGCTTGGCGGCAATGGATTCAGGAGACTGCATAGCTTTCAAACCTTTGAAAGTGGCGTGAACCACGTTTACCGGGTTAGTCGAGCCGTAGCACTTGGCCAGAACGTTCTGAACGCCAGCAACTTCGAGGACAGCACGCATAGCGCCGCCAGCGATGATACCGGTACCTTCAGAAGCAGGCTGCATGTACACCTTCGAAGCGCCGTGAGCGGACTTCATTGCGTACTGCAGAGTGGTGCCGTTCAGATCAACTTGGATCATGTTGCGGCGAGCAGCTTCCATTGCCTTCTGGATCGCAGCAGGCACTTCACGCGACTTGCCACGGCCGAAGCCAACACGCCCTTTACCATCACCTACCACGGTCAACGCGGTGAAAGTGAAGATACGGCCGCCTTTAACGGTTTTGGCTACGCGGTTAACTTGAACCAGCTTCTCAATGTAGCCTTCGTCGCGCTTTTGGTCGTTATTTGACATAACTTAGAACTCCAGCCCAGCTTCACGAGCAGCATCAGCCAGCGCTTTAACGCGGCCGTGGTACTTGAAGCCAGAGCGGTCGAAAGCCACTTGCGAGACGCCAGCGGCCTTAGCACGCGTAGCGACCAGCTGGCCAACCTTTGTGGCCGCGTCGATGTTGCCAGTGGCGCCATCACGCAGTTCTTTATCCAAAGTCGAGGCGCTTGCCAGGACTTTGTTGCCGTCGGCCGAGATGACCTGGGCGTAGATGTGCTGCGACGAGCGGAACACGCAGAGACGCACGACTTCGAGTTCGTGCATTTTCAGGCGTGCTTTGCGAGCGCGACGCAGTCGAGTAACTTTTTTGTCGGTCATTTGCTATGCCCTACTTCTTCTTGGCTTCTTTACGACGGACGACTTCGTCCGCGTAGCGCACACCTTTGCCTTTGTACGGCTCTGGTGGACGGAAGTCGCGGATCTCAGCGGCCACTTGACCTACCAGCTGCTTGTCGATGCCCTTGATCAGGATATCGGTCTGGCTAGGAGTCTCAGCGGTGATGCCTTCCGGCAGTTCGTAATCCACTGGGTGCGAGAAGCCAAGGGCCAGGTTCAGAACCGTGCCTTTTGCTTGCGCCTTGTAACCAACACCGACCAGCTGGAGCTTGCGCTCGAAGCCTTGGCTTACGCCTTGGACCATGTTGTTTACCAACGCACGCGTGGTACCGGCCATTGCGCGAGTTTGTTGATCGCCATTGCGAGCAGCGAAACGCAGCTCACCAGCTTCTTCAACGATCTCAACGGACGAATGGATGTTCAGTTCAAGAGTACCCTTGGCACCCTTCACCGAAAGCTGTTGGCCTGCGAATTTTACTTCGACACCGGCTGGCAGCTTAACGGGGTTCTTAGCGACGCGAGACATGCTTATCCCCCCTTAGAACACAGTGCAAAGAACTTCGCCGCCGACACCGGCAGCGCGCGCAGCACGATCCGTCATCACACCTTTGTTGGTGGAGACGATAGACACGCCAAGACCGCCACGAACTTTCGGCAGATCTTCAACGGACTTGTACTGACGCAGGCCTGGACGACTAACGCGCTTCACTTCTTCGATAACCGGACGGCCTTCGAAGTACTTCAGCTCGATGGACAACGACGGCTTAGCGTCGGTGGTGATCTGAAAATCCGCGATGTAACCTTCGTCCTTCAGGACTTTTGCTACAGCCACCTTCAGCGTGGAAGACGGCATGCTTACGACAGACTTTTCAGCCATCTGGGCATTACGGATTCGAGTTAGCATGTCCGCTAACGGGTCCTGCATACTCATGGGCTAGACGCTCCTAATACAGAAAAATTAGCCTTGCGGCTACTACTTGTCGCCGAGAACTTCCGGGCATGAAAAACACGGGCTCAGGCGAGCCGGTCATTCTAGACACACCCCAGAAATGAATCAAGCCCCAAAAGGGGCTTGATTCAGATTCAAGGCCACCGATGGTCAGGTTCTTGCAAACCCGACCATCAAGGCTTTGACAACGATTACCAGCTGGCTTTAACCAGACCTGGAACGTCACCACGCATTGCAGCTTCACGCAGTTTGTTACGGCCAAGGCCGAACTTGCGGTAAACGCCGTGCGGACGACCAGTCAGGCGGCAACGGTTACGCATGCGCGAAGCGCTTGCGTCACGTGGTTGCTTCTGCAGAGCTACGGTAGCTTCCCAACGCGCTTCTGGACTTGCGTTCAGATCGACGATGATAGCTTTCAGCGCTGCACGCTTGGTGGCGTACTTGGCAACGGTGAGCTGACGCTTCAGCTCACGGTTTTTCATGCTCTTCTTGGCCATTTTCCTACTCCAATCAGTTGCGGAACGGGAATTTGAAAGCACGCAGCAGAGCGCGGCCTTCATCATCGTTCTTGGCAGTGGTGGTCAGGGTAATGTCCAGACCGCGGAGAGCATCGATCTTGTCGTAGTCGATTTCCGGGAAAATGATCTGCTCTTTCACGCCCATGCTGTAGTTACCACGACCATCGAAGGACTTGGCATTCAGGCCGCGGAAGTCGCGAACCCGAGGCAGGGAGATCGACAGCAGACGATCCAGGAACTCGTACATACGCTCACGGCGCAGGGTCACTTTGACACCGATCGGCCATCCTTCGCGGACTTTAAAGCCAGCGATGGATTTACGAGCGTAGGTCACAACGACTTTCTGGCCGGTGATCTTTTCCAGGTCAGCAACAGCGTGCTCGATGACTTTTTTGTCGCCGATCGCTTCGCCCAGACCCATGTTCAGGGTGATTTTGGTAACGCGCGGAACTTCCATCACGTTCGAAAGCTTAAGTTCTTCCTTAAGTTTCGGAGCGATTTCCTTCCGGTAAATCTCTTTTAGTCGTGCCATGGTCTTCTACCTAGCAGTGTTCAAGCATCAACCGCTTTTTGGGTCGACTTGAAGACACGAATTTTCTTACCGTCTTCTACTTTGAAACCAACGCGGTCAGCCTTGTTGGTTTCGCCGTTGAAGATGGCGACGTTGGAAGCGTGCAGTGGCGCTTCTTTCTCGACGATACCGCCCTGTACGCCCGACATCGGGTTAGGCTTGGTATGACGCTTGACCAGGTTCAGACCGCCAACAACCAGACGGTTGTCAGCAAGAACCTTCAGCACCTTACCGCGCTTACCTTTGTCTTTGCCGGCGATCACGATGATCTCGTCGTCACGACGAATCTTTTGCATGTCGGATCTCCTTACAGCACTTCTGGGGCGAGCGAGACGATCTTCATGAACTTCTCAGTACGAAGTTCACGGGTCACTGGCCCAAAGATACGGGTGCCGATCGGCTCTTGCTTGTTGTTCAGAAGAACAGCAGCGTTGCCATCAAAGCGGATAATGGAGCCATCAGCACGACGTACGCCGTGACGAGTGCGGACTACAACAGCAGTCATCACTTGGCCTTTTTTCACTTTACCGCGAGGAATTGCTTCCTTCACGGTAACTTTGATGATGTCACCGATACCAGCGTAACGACGATGGGAGCCACCCAGCACCTTGATGCACATAACACGGCGAGCGCCGCTGTTATCGGCCACATCGAGCATGGATTGAGTCTGAATCATATAATTTCTCCGACCCCTAGCCCTTAGACTTCCACAGCGCGTTCGAGAACATCAACCAGCGCCCAAGACTTGGTCTTGGCCATCGGACGAGTTTCACGAATAGTGACTTTGTCGCCGATGTGGCACTGATTGGTTTCGTCGTGCGCGTGCAGCTTAGTCGAACGCTTAACGTATTTACCGTAGATCGGGTGCTTAACGCGACGCTCGATCAGAACGGTGATGGTTTTGTCCATCTTGTCGCTGACAACACGGCCAGTCAGCGTACGGACAGTTTTTTCGGCTTCAGCCATGATCACTTACCTGCCTGCTGGTTGAGCACAGTCTTCACGCGAGCGATGTCACGCTTAACTTGCGAGAGCAGATGAGACTGCCCCAACTGGCCAGTTGCTTTCTGCATGCGCAGATTGAACTGGTCGCGCAGCAAGCCGAGCAGTTGCTCGTTCAGCTGCTGTGCGGATTTTTCACGAAGTTCATTCGCTTTCATCACATCACCGTCCGTTTAACAAAGGAGGTGGCGAGCGGCAGCTTTGCAGCAGCCAGGGCGAAAGCCTCACGCGCCAGCTCTTCAGAAACACCCTCGATTTCATACAGGACTTTGCCTGGCTGAATCTGGGCAACCCAGTACTCCACGTTACCCTTACCTTTACCCATACGAACCTCGAGAGGTTTTTTGGAGATCGGCTTGTCCGGGAATACACGGATCCAGATCTTGCCGCCACGTTTAACGTGACGGGTCAGAGCACGACGCGCTGACTCGATCTGACGAGCGGTGAGACGACCACGAGCAACAGACTTCAGCGCGAACTCGCCGAAGCTGACTTTGCTACCGCGCAGTGCCAGACCACGGTTGTGGCCGGTCATCTGCTTGCGGAACTTCGTACGCTTTGGTTGCAACATTTGGCGTACCCCTTACTTAGCAGCTTTTTTACGAGGCGCTGGTGCTTGTGGTTTCAGTTCTTCTTGGCGACCACCAATAACTTCGCCTTTGAAGATCCAAACCTTTACACCGATCACACCGTAAGTGGTGTGAGCTTCGTAGTTGGCATAGTCGATGTCGGCACGCAGGGTGTGCAATGGCACACGACCTTCGCGATACCATTCAGTACGTGCGATTTCAGCACCGCCGAGACGACCGCTCACTTGGATTTTGATGCCTTTGGCACCAATGCGCATGGCGTTCTGTACTGCGCGCTTCATAGCGCGACGGAACATTACGCGACGCTCCAGCTGCTGAGCTACGCTCTGCGCAACCAGCATACCGTCGAGCTCCGGCTTGCGGATCTCTTCGATATTGATGTGCACAGGCACACCCATTTGCTTGGTCAGGTCCTGACGCAGTTTCTCAACATCTTCACCTTTCTTCCCGATAACGATACCTGGACGAGCGGTGTGGATGGTGATGCGTGCAGTTTGAGCCGGACGATGGATATCGATACGGCTTACGGACGCGCTTTTTAGTTTGTCTTGGAGATACTCACGCACTTTCAGATCTGCGAACAAGTAGTCCGCATAAGTCCGACCGTCTGCGTACCAGACGGAGGTGTGCTCCTTGACGATTCCCAGGCGAATGCCAATGGGATGTACTTTCTGACCCATCTCTTCGACTCCGTTACTTGTCAGCAACCTTGACAGTGATATGGCAAGACCGCTTGACGATGCGATCAGCACGGCCTTTGGCACGTGGCATGATGCGCTTCAGCGAACGCCCTTCGTTGACGAAAACGGTGCTGACCTTCAGGTCATCAACGTCTGCGCCTTCGTTATGCTCGGCGTTGGCTACGGCCGACTCCAGCACTTTCTTCATGATCTCGGCGGCTTTCTTACTGCTGAAAGCCAACAGGTTGAGCGCTTCGCCCACCTTCTTCCCGCGGATCTGGTCGGCGACCAAGCGGGCTTTCTGGGCGGAGATTCGAGCGCCCGACAACTTAGCGGCTACTTCCATTTCCTTACCCCTTAACGCTTGGCTTTCTTGTCAGCCACGTGCCCGCGATAGTTGCGGGTACCGGCGAACTCGCCCAGTTTGTGGCCGACCATGTCTTCGTTAACGAGAACTGGGACGTGCTGACGACCGTTGTGTACTGCGATGGTCAGACCGACCATTTGTGGCAGGATCATCGAACGACGCGACCAGGTTTTAATTGGTTTGCGATCGTTCTTTTCCGCCGCCACTTCGATCTTCTTCAGTAGGTGAAGATCAATAAAAGGACCTTTTTTCAGAGAACGTGGCACTGTCGTATCCCTCTATTTACTTGCGACGACGGACGATCATTTTGTCGGTACGCTTATTACCACGAGTCTTCGCGCCCTTAGTCGGGAAGCCCCATGGCGATACCGGATGACGACCACCAGAGGTACGACCTTCACCACCACCATGTGGGTGGTCAACCGGGTTCATGGCAACACCACGAACGGTTGGGCGAACGCCACGCCAGCGTTTGGCACCAGCTTTACCCAGCGAACGCAGGCTGTGCTCGGAGTTCGAGACTTCACCCAGGGTCGCACGGCATTCAGCCAGGACTTTACGCATTTCACCGGAACGCAGACGCAGGGTCACGTAGACACCTTCACGAGCGATCAGCTGAGCCGAAGCACCAGCGGAACGAGCGATCTGTGCACCTTTACCTGGCTTCAGTTCGATGCCGTGTACGGTAGAACCGACTGGAATGTTGCGCAGTTGCAGAGCGTTGCCTGGCTTGATTGGAGCCAGAGCGCCCGCGATCAGCTGGTCGCCAGCACTCACGCCTTTAGGGGCGATGATGTAGCGGCGCTCGCCGTCTGCGTAGCAGAGCAGTGCGATGTGAGCAGTACGGTTTGGATCGTATTCGATACGCTCGACAGTGGCGACGATGCCATCTTTGTCGTTGCGACGGAAATCGACCATACGATAATGCTGCTTATGACCACCACCGATGTGACGAGTGGTAATACGGCCATTGTTGTTACGACCACCAGTCTTCGATTTTTTCTCGAGCAGCGGTGCGTGAGGAGCGCCTTTATGCAGCTCCTGGTTGACCACCTTGACCACAAAACGGCGGCCAGGGGAAGTCGGTTTGCATTTAACGATTGCCATGATGCACCCCTTCCTTACTCAGCACTGCTGCTGAAATCGAGATCTTGGCCTGGCTGAAGGGAGATAACTGCCTTCTTCCAGTCACTACGCTTGCCCAGACCGCGAGCAGTGCGCTTGCTCTTACCCAGAACATTCAGGGTAGTGACGCGCTCTACTTTCACGCTGAACAGGCTTTCGACGGCCTTCTTGATTTCCAGCTTGGTTGCGTCAGTAGCAACCTTGAAAACGAACTGGCCTTTCTTGTCTGCCAGAACCGTAGCCTTCTCGGAAACGTGCGGGCCAAGCAGAACTTTAAATACGCGTTCCTGGTTCATCCCAGCAGCTCCTCGAATTTCTTCACGGCCGACACGGTGATCAACACCTTGTCGTATGCGATCAGACTAACTGGATCGGAACCTTGAACGTCACGTACATCTACGTGCGGCAGGTTACGAGCAGCCAGGTACAGGTTCTGATCAACAGCGTCCGACACGATGAGAACATCGGTCAGGCTCATGTTGTTCAGCTTGCCCAGCAGATCTTTGGTTTTCGGAGTTTCAACAGCGAAATCCTGAACCACGACCAGACGATCAGTACGCACCAGCTCAGCAAGGATGGAACGCATTGCTGCGCGATACATCTTCTTGTTCAGCTTCTGGGAGTGATCCTGAGGACGAGCTGCGAAAGTGGTACCGCCGCCACGCCAGATTGGGCTACGGATAGTACCGGCACGAGCACGGCCAGTACCTTTCTGACGCCATGGGCGCTTGCCGCCACCACGAACGTCGGAACGGGTCTTCTGCTGCTTGCTACCTTGACGGCCGCCGGCCATGTAGGCCACGACTGCTTGGTGAACCAGCGTCTCGTTGAATTCGCCGCCAAATGTCAGTTCGGAAACTTCGATCGCTTGAGCGTCATTTACATTTAATTGCATGTCAGCTTCCCCTTAACCGCGAGCCTTGGCTGCTGGACGTACAACCAGGTTGCCGCCAGTAGCGCCAGGAACAGCGCCCTTGACCAACAACAGATTGCGTTCAGCGTCCACGCGCACTACTTCCAGGGACTGCACGGTCACGCGCTCAGCGCCCATATGACCGGACATTTTTTTGCCCTTGAATACACGACCAGGAGTCTGGCACTGGCCGATAGAGCCTGGGACGCGGTGGGATACGGAGTTACCGTGGGTGTTATCTTGCCCGCGGAAATTCCAACGCTTGATCGTACCCTGGAAGCCTTTACCCTTGGACTGACCGGTTACATCAACCAGCTGACCAGCGGCGAAGATTTCAGCGTTGATCAGATCGCCAGCCTGGTACTCGCCTTCTTCAAGACGGAATTCCATGGTGGTGCGACCAGCGGCAACGTTCGCCTTAGCGAAGTGGCCAGCCTGAGCTGCTGTTACACGCGAAGCGCGACGCTCGCCGACAGTGACTTGCACTGCACGATAGCCATCGGTCTCTTCAGTTTTGAACTGGGTGACGCGATTCGGCTCGATCTCAATGACCGTGACCGGAATGGAGACACCTTCTTCGGTGAAAATACGGGTCATACCGCATTTACGACCGACTACACCAATAGTCATGTTGTAAACCTCATGAGTGTACGGGGCTTTCACCCGCTATGGCCGCCCATTTCAGAGCGTTACACGACTAAGACCGAGTCTTAGCCGAGGCTGATCTGCACTTCCACACCGGCCGCAAGATCAAGCTTCATAAGAGCATCAACGGTTTTATCCGTTGGCTGGACGATGTCCAGAACGCGCTTATGAGTGCGGATTTCGTACTGGTCACGCGCGTCTTTGTTGACGTGCGGGGAAACCAGAACGGTGAACCGCTCTTTACGGGTAGGCAGTGGAATTGGACCACGCACTTGAGCACCAGTACGTTTCGCGGTTTCCACGATTTCCTGGGTTGATTGGTCGATCAGGCGATGGTCGAAAGCCTTCAACCTGATACGGATTTGCTGATTTTGCATTGGATTTCAGACTCCGGCTGCTATTCCCACCGGGCGCAATACGCCCGTTAAAAGGAGGCGCAATTCTATAGACGCCCCAGATAGGTGTCAACCCAATAAAAAAGCCCCCGCTGAGCGGGGGCTTTTTCAATCCATCAAGCAGACTCTATAAAAGAGATTACTCGATGATTTTGGCTACGACGCCAGCGCCGACGGTACGACCGCCTTCACGGATAGCGAAACGCAGACCGTCTTCCATCGCGATGGTTTTGATCAGGGTAACAGTCATCTGAATGTTGTCACCTGGCATTACCATTTCAACGCCTTCTGGCAGCTCGCAGTTACCAGTCACGTCAGTAGTACGGAAGTAGAACTGTGGACGGTAGCCTTTGAAGAACGGAGTGTGACGACCGCCTTCTTCCTTGCTCAGAACGTAAACTTCTGCGGTGAACTTGGTGTGCGGCTTAACCGAACCTGGCTTAACCAGAACCTGACCACGCTCAACGTCGTCACGCTTGGTACCACGCAGCAGAACGCCGCAGTTCTCGCCAGCACGACCTTCGTCGAGCAGCTTGCGGAACATCTCAACACCGGTGCAGGTGGTGGTGGTGGTGTCACGCAGACCAACGATTTCCAGTGCATCTTGAACGCGAACGATACCGCGCTCGATACGACCAGTCACAACAGTACCGCGACCCGAGATCGAGAATACGTCTTCGATTGGCATCAGGAATGGCTTGTCGATCATACGAACTGGTTCTGGGATGTAGCTGTCCAGAGTTTCAACCAGCTTCTTGACGGCAGTGGTGCCCATCTCGTTGTCGTCTTTGCCTTCCAGCGCCATACGAGCCGAACCGATGATGATTGGAGTGTCATCGCCCGGGAAGTCGTAGGTGGACAGCAGGTCGCGAACTTCCATCTCAACCAGTTCCAGCAGCTCAGCGTCGTCTACCAGGTCAGCCTTGTTCAGGAAAACCACGATGTACGGAACGCCTACCTGACGGGACAGCAGGATGTGCTCACGGGTTTGTGGCATCGGACCATCAGCGGCCGAGCAAACCAGGATAGCGCCGTCCATTTGAGCAGCACCGGTGATCATGTTCTTCACATAGTCAGCGTGACCTGGGCAGTCAACGTGAGCGTAGTGACGGATCAGCGAGTTGTACTCAACGTGCGCGGTGTTGATGGTGATACCGCGAGCTTTTTCTTCTGGAGCGCTGTCGATCTTGTCGAATTCAACTACGGCCGAACCGAAAACTTCGGAGCAGACGCGAGTCAGAGCAGCGGTCAGAGTGGTTTTACCGTGGTCAACGTGACCGATGGTGCCAACGTTGACGTGCGGTAGGGAACGATCAAATTTTTCTTTAGCCACGACAATTAACTCCTAGCCTAAAGGGGCTGAATCAGCCTTGTTTTTTGGTTACGGATTCGACGATGTGCGACGGAGCCGTATCGTATTTTTTGAATTCCATAGAGTAGCTTGCGCGACCCTGAGACATGGAACGAACGTCGGTCGCATAACCGAACATCTCACCCAGCGGAACCTCGGCACGGATAACCTTGCCGGACACTGTGTCTTCCATACCCTGGATCATGCCGCGACGACGGTTAAGGTCGCCCATCACATCACCCATATAGTCTTCAGGCGTAACAACCTCTACCGCCATGATCGGCTCAAGCAACTCACCACCGCCCTTCTGAGCCAGTTGCTTGGTCGCCATGGAAGCAGCCACCTTAAACGCCATCTCGTTGGAGTCGACGTCGTGGTAAGAACCATCGAACACGGTAGCCTTCAGGCCGATCAGCGGATAGCCGGCAACAACGCCGTTCTTCATCTGCTCTTCGATACCCTTCTGGATAGCCGGGATGTATTCCTTAGGAACCACACCACCTACTACTTCGTTCACGAATTGCAGACCTTCCTGACCTTCGTCAGCAGGAGCAAAACGGATCCAGCAGTGACCGAACTGACCACGACCGCCGGATTGACGAACGAACTTGCCTTCGATTTCACAGTTCTTCGTGATGCGCTCACGATACGAAACCTGAGGCTTGCCGATGTTGGCTTCGACGTTGAACTCACGGCGCATCCGGTCAACCAGGATGTCCAGGTGCAGCTCGCCCATGCCGGAGATGATCGTTTGACCAGTCTCTTCATCAGTCTTAACGCGGAAAGACGGGTCTTCCTGAGCAAGTTTGCCCAGAGCGATACCCATTTTTTCCTGGTCATCCTTGGTCTTAGGCTCTACGGCAACCGAAATAACCGGCTCCGGGAAGTCCATACGAACCAGAATGATTGGCTTGTCAGCGTTGCAGAGGGTTTCACCAGTGGTGACGTCCTTCATGCCGATCAGGGCCGCGATGTCGCCAGCGCGTACTTCCTTGATCTCTTCACGGGCGTTTGCGTGCATTTGCACCATACGACCCACGCGCTCTTTCTTGCCTTTAACCGAGTTGATTACGCCGTCGCCGGAGTTCAACACGCCCGAGTAAACACGGACGAAGGTCAAGGTACCCACGAATGGGTCGGTAGCGATTTTGAACGCCAGAGCAGCAAACGGCTCGTCATCACTTGCGTGACGCTCCATTTCCTCTTCCTCGTTATCAGGGTTGGAACCCTTGATAGCAGGAATATCGGTAGGAGCAGGCAGGAAGTCGATAACGGCGTCGAGAACCAGGGGAACGCCCTTGTTCTTGAACGAAGAACCGCAAACAGCCAGAACGATTTCGCCGGCGATAGTACGCTGACGCAAAGCAGCTTTGATCTCTTCGATCGACAGCTCTTCGCCTTCCAGGTACTTGTTCATCAGCTCTTCGTTGGCTTCGGCAGCAGCTTCAACCATGTTGTTGCGCCACTCTTCAGCCAGCTCTTGCAGCTCGGCAGGAATGTCCTTGCGAACAGGGACCATACCCTTGTCGGAGTCATTCCAGTAGACAGCTTGCATGTTGATCAGATCGATCTGACCCTGGAAGTTGTCTTCGGAGCCGATTGCCAACTGGATTGGCACCGGAGTGTGACCCAGACGCTGCTTGATCTGACCGATCACGCGCAGGAAGTTAGCGCCAGCACGGTCCATCTTGTTTACGTAAACAAGACGTGGAACGCCGTACTTGTTGGCTTGACGCCATACGGTTTCCGACTGAGGCTCAACACCCGAAGTACCGCAGAACACAACGACAGCGCCGTCGAGTACGCGCAGGGAACGCTCTACTTCAATAGTGAAGTCTACGTGGCCCGGGGTATCGATTACGTTGAAGCGATGCTCGTGCGGGTACTGCTTCTCGGAACCTTTCCAGAAGGCGGTAATAGCAGCAGAAGTAATGGTAATACCACGCTCCTGCTCCTGAACCATCCAGTCTGTGGTCGCGGCGCCGTCATGCACCTCGCCCATTTTGTGACTTTTGCCGGTGTAAAACAGAACGCGCTCGGTGGTGGTGGTTTTACCAGCATCCACGTGAGCGACGATCCCGATGTTACGGTAGCGGCTAATCGGAGTAGTACGAGCCATAAAGCCCTCGCAAAATTAGTGAAGCTAAAATTAGAAGCGGTAGTGCGAGAAAGCTTTGTTAGCTTCGGCCATACGGTGCACGTCTTCACGCTTCTTAACAGCAGCACCTTTACCTTCAGCAGCATCCAGCAGCTCGCCAGCCAAGCGCAGAGCCATAGACTTCTCGCCGCGCTTACGGGCGAAGTCTACCAACCAGCGCATTGCCAGAGCGTTACGACGGGAAGGACGAACCTCGACCGGAACCTGGTAAGTAGCACCACCAACGCGGCGCGACTTCACTTCGACCAGCGGAGCGATGGCGTCGAGTGCTTTTTCGAAGAGTTCCAGGGGATCGGTGCCGGCCTTACGAGCCGCAACGGTTTCCAGGGCACCATAAACGATACGCTCGGCAACGGCTTTCTTGCCGCTTTCCATAACGTGGTTCATGAATTTGGCGAGGATCTGGCTTCCGTATTTCGGATCGTCCAGAATCTCACGCTTTGCTGCTACGCGACGTCTTGGCATGATAAGCCCTCAAGCGGTCTTCAGGTTAGCTCGGGACAGATCCGATGGATGCGTGCCCGACCTTACTCTTATCGACTCAATAAAATAAAAATCTGCAAAACGACCGATTACTTCGGACGCTTGGTACCGTACTTCGAACGACCCTGGTTACGGCCTTTAACGCCGGAAGTATCCAAGGAGCCGCGAACGGTGTGGTAACGAACACCTGGCAAGTCTTTTACACGACCGCCGCGGATCAGTACCACGCTGTGCTCTTGCAGGTTGTGGCCTTCACCACCGATGTACGAGGAAACCTCGAAACCGTTGGTCAGACGCACACGGCATACTTTACGCAGTGCCGAGTTAGGTTTTTTCGGCGTAGTGGTGTACACACGGGTGCACACGCCACGACGTTGCGGGCAGTTCTGCAGCGCAGGTACGTCGGATTTCTCGACGATACGCTTACGCGGCTGACGTACCAGCTGGTTGATAGTTGCCATCTACTAGCTCCACTGTTGTCTTGCGACGCTATTGTCTTGCAAGAAAAGCAAAATGGCAGGAACGAATTCCCGCCAAATTTAGGGGATCAAGAGTCTAAAGAGGATCTTGCCCCCAGTCAAGGCAAGGCCCCGACCTCCCCGCCCGTCGAACCTTGACAATTTGTCTCGATTCGACGAACGGAGCGATCAGGGCCTCAGCTCATTTATCGCAGAACTCAGTTACCGCTCGAGTTCAGCGCTTCGGTCAGTGCAGCTTCCACTTCACTGGCGCTTACGCGCAACGGTTTGTCAGCATCACGGCGGCGTTTGCGCTCGCTGTGATAAGCCAGACCGGTACCGGCCGGGATCAGACGACCCACGACCACGTTTTCTTTCAGGCCGCGCAGATAATCGCGCTTGCCGGTGACTGCCGCTTCGGTCAGTACGCGGGTGGTTTCCTGGAAGGAAGCCGCGGAGATGAACGATTCGGTCGACAACGACGCCTTGGTAATACCCAGCAGAACGCGAGTGAACTTGGAGACAAACTTGTCTTCCGCGTTCAGACGCTCGTTCTCTACCAGTACGTGAGTCAGTTCCATCTGGTCGCCCTTGATGAAGCTGGAGTCGCCGGACTCGGAGATCTCAACTTTACGCAACATCTGACGCAGAATGGTCTCGATGTGCTTGTCGTTGATCTTCACGCCTTGCAGACGATAAACGTCCTGGATCTCGTTAACGATGTACTTGGCCAGCGCGCTCACACCCAGCAGACGCAGGATGTCGTGCGGATCGCTCGGACCGTCGGAGATAACTTCGCCGCGGTTTACCTGTTCGCCTTCGAACACGTTCAGGTGACGCCACTTCGGAATCAGCTCTTCATACGGATCGCTACCGTCGTTCGGGGTGATAACCAGACGGCGCTTGCCTTTGGTCTCTTTACCGAACGCGATGGTGCCGCTGACTTCAGCCAGAATCGACGCTTCTTTTGGACGACGAGCTTCGAACAGGTCGGCAACACGCGGCAGACCACCGGTGATGTCACGGGTCTTCGAAGTTTCTTGCGGGATACGCGCGATAACATCACCGATCGCGATCTTCGCACCATCCGCCACACCGACCAGGGCGTTGGCTGGCAGGAAGTACTGAGCGATAACGTCAGTGCCTGGCAGCAACAGATCCTTGCCGTTGTCGTCGACCATCTTCACAGCAGGACGGATTTCCTTGCCCGCAGCTGGACGATCTTTCGCGTCGAGTACTTCAATGTTGGTCATACCGGTCAATTCGTCAGTCTGACGCTTGATCGTGATGCCTTCTTCCATGCCCACGTAGGTCACGGTACCTTTCATTTCGGTAACGATCGGGTGAGTGTGCGGATCCCACTTGGCCACGATTGCGCCAGCGTCGACCTTGTCACCTTCTTTAACCGAAATCACGGCACCGTACGGCAGCTTGTAACGCTCGCGCTCACGACCGAAGTCATCAGCGATTGCCAGCTCACCGGAACGGGACACAGCAACCAGGTGACCATCCACACGCTCAACGTGTTTCAGGTTGTGCAGACGGACAGTACCGCCATTCTTCACCTGAACGCTGTCGGCTGCGGAAGTACGGCTTGCCGCACCACCGATGTGGAACGTACGCATCGTCAGCTGGGTACCCGGCTCACCGATGGACTGGGCAGCGATAACGCCGACCGCTTCACCGATGTTCACCTGGTGACCGCGAGCCAGATCACGGCCGTAGCACTTGGCGCAAATGCCATAGCGGGTTTCGCAGCTGATCGGCGAACGCACGATCACTTCGTCGATGCTGTTCAGCTCGATGAATTCAACCCACTTCTCGTCTACCAGAGTACCGGCAGGAACGATAACGTCCTCGGTGCCTGGCTTGAATACGTCACGGGCAATAACACGACCCAATACGCGCTCACCCAACGGCTCTACAACGTCACCGCCTTCAATGTGCGGAGTCATCAGCAGACCGTGTTCAGTGCCGCAATCGATCTCGGTTACAACCAGATCCTGCGCCACGTCTACCAGACGACGAGTCAGGTAACCGGAGTTCGCAGTTTTCAACGCGGTATCCGCCAGACCTTTACGAGCACCGTGAGTCGAGATGAAGTACTGGAGTACGCTCAGACCTTCACGGAAGTTCGCAGTAATCGGCGTTTCAATGATGGAACCGTCCGGCTTGGCCATCAGACCACGCATACCGGCCAGCTGACGAATCTGTGCTGCGGAACCCCGCGCACCCGAGTCGGCCATCATGTACATCGAGTTGAAAGACTCTTGGTCGACTTCGTCGCCGTGACGGTCGATGACTTTCTCTTTCGAGAGGTTGGCCATCATCGCCTTGGAAACTTCATCGTTCGCCTTCGACCAAAGGTCGATCACTTTGTTGTACTTCTCGCCCTGGGTTACCAGGCCGGAGGCGTACTGGCTCTCGATCTCTTTCACTTCGTCGGTGGCTGCACCGATGATGCGGGCTTTTTCGTCCGGGATAACGAAGTCGTTAACACCGATGGAAACGCCGGAGATGGTCGAGTAAGCGAAACCGGTGTACATCAACTGGTCAGCGAAGATCACGGTCTCTTTCAAACCAACCACGCGGTAGCACTGGTTGATCAGCTTGGAGATCGCCTTTTTCTTCATCGGCAAGTTGACGACGTCGTACGACAGACCTTTTGGCACAACCTGGAACAGCAGCGCACGGCCGACAGTGGTGTCGACGATACGGGTACCGCTCACGCTGTTGCCGTCACGGTCGTTGACGGTTTCGTTGATACGTACTTTAACCTTGGCGTGCAGTGCGGCTTCGCCGGCACGGAACACACGGTCAACTTCCTGCAGATCCGCGAATACACGACCTTCGCCCTTGGCGTTGATCGCTTCACGAGTCATGTAGTACAGACCCAATACAACGTCCTGCGACGGAACGATGATTGGCTCACCGTTGGCTGGCGACAGAATGTTGTTGGTCGACATCATCAACGCACGCGCTTCGAGCTGGGCTTCCAGCGTCAGCGGTACGTGCACGGCCATTTGGTCGCCGTCGAAGTCGGCGTTGTACGCGGCGCAGACCAGCGGGTGCAGCTGAATAGCCTTACCTTCGATCAGTACCGGTTCAAACGCCTGGATACCCAGACGGTGAAGGGTCGGTGCACGGTTGAGAAGAACCGGGTGTTCGCGAATCACTTCAGCGAGAACGTCCCAAACCTCTGGCAGTTCGCGCTCGACCATTTTCTTGGCCGCTTTGATGGTGGTCGCCAGACCACGCATTTCCAGCTTGCCGAAAATGAACGGTTTGAACAGCTCGAGAGCCATCTTCTTCGGCAGACCGCACTGGTGCAGACGCAGGGTCGGGCCTACGGTAATTACCGAACGACCGGAGTAGTCAACACGCTTACCGAGCAAGTTCTGACGGAAACGACCCTGCTTACCCTTGATCATGTCAGCCAGGGATTTCAGAGGACGCTTGTTCGAACCGGTGATAGCGCGGCCACGACGACCGTTGTCGAGCAGTGCATCGACCGCTTCCTGCAACATACGCTTTTCGTTGCGCACGATGATGTCCGGAGCGGACAGATCCAGCAGGCGCTTCAAACGGTTGTTACGGTTGATCACTCGACGATACAGATCGTTGAGGTCGGAAGTCGCGAAGCGACCGCCATCCAGCGGGACCAGTGGACGCAGATCTGGCGGCAGAACCGGCAGAACGGTCAGCACCATCCACTCTGGCAGGTTGCCGGAACCCTGGAAGGCTTCCATCAACTTCAGACGCTTGGACAGCTTCTTGATCTTGGTTTCGGAGTTGGTTTGCGGAATTTCTTCACGCAGACGGCCAATCTCGTGTTCCAGGTCGATAGCGTGCAGCAGTTCACGGACAGCTTCTGCACCCATGCGGGCGTCGAAGTCGTCACCGAACTCTTCCAGCGCTTCGAAGTACTGCTCGTCGTTCAGCAGCTGACCTTTTTCAAGGGTGGTCATGCCTGGATCGATAACGACATAGCTCTCGAAGTAGAGAACGCGTTCGATATCACGCAGGGTCATGTCCATCAGCAGGCCGATACGGGACGGCAGCGATTTCAGGAACCAGATGTGGGCTACCGGCGAAGCCAGTTCGATGTGCGCCATGCGCTCACGACGAACCTTGGCCAGTGCAACTTCAACGCCGCACTTCTCGCAGATCACACCACGGTGCTTCAAGCGCTTGTACTTACCGCACAGGCACTCGTAATCCTTTACCGGGCCAAAGATCTTGGCGCAGAACAGACCGTCACGCTCAGGTTTGAACGTACGGTAGTTGATGGTTTCCGGCTTTTTAACTTCACCGAACGACCACGAGCGGATCATCTCAGGCGAGGCCAATCCGATACGGATGGCGTCGAACTCTTCGACTTGACCCTGGTTTTTCAGCAAATTCAGTAGGTCTTTCAAGGCCTTTCCTCCTGGCGGAGCAGAGAGCGGGCAATCCTGCCCCGCTCTCGATTCGCGTCACGTGTTATTCGGTTTCCAGATCGATATCGATGCCGAGGGAACGAATTTCCTTGATCAACACGTTGAAGGACTCGGGCATGCCCGGCTCCATACGGTGATCGCCATCCACGATGTTTTTGTACATCTTGGTACGGCCGTTCACATCGTCCGACTTCACTGTGAGCATTTCTTGCAGAGTGTAAGCAGCACCGTATGCTTCCAGTGCCCAGACCTCCATCTCCCCGAAACGCTGACCACCGAACTGCGCCTTACCACCCAGCGGCTGCTGGGTAACCAGGCTGTACGAACCGGTAGAACGCGCGTGCATCTTGTCGTCTACCAAGTGGTTCAGCTTCAGCATGTACATGTAGCCAACGGTAACTGGACGCTCAAACTTGTTGCCGGTACGGCCGTCAGTCAGCTGCATCTGGCCGCTTTCCGGCAGGTCTGCCAGTTTCAGCATGGCCTTGATTTCGCTTTCCTTGGCGCCGTCGAACACTGGGGTGGCCATTGGAACACCGCCACGCAGGTTCTTCGCCAGATCCAGGATTTCCTGATCGGAGAAGCTGTCCAGATCTTCGTTACGACCGCCGATCTGGTTGTAGATCTCGTCCAGGAAGGTACGCAGCTCAGCGACTTTACGCTGCTCTTCGACCATCCGGTTGATCTTCTCGCCCAGACCTTTGGCTGCGAGGCCCAGGTGGGTTTCAAGGATCTGACCAACGTTCATACGCGAAGGTACGCCCAGCGGGTTGAGGACGACGTCGACCGGGGTGCCATTGGCATCGTGCGGCATGTCTTCAACCGGCATGATCACGGAGACCACACCTTTGTTACCGTGACGACCGGCCATCTTGTCGCCCGGCTGGATGCGACGACGGATTGCCAGGTAAACCTTGACGATTTTCAGCACGCCTGGAGCCAGGTCATCGCCCTGCTGCAGTTTGCGCTTCTTGTCTTCGAACTTGTCGTCGAGCAGACGGCGGCGATCAACGATGTAGGCCTGAGCCTTCTCGAGCTGCTCGTTCAGAGCATCTTCAGCCATGCGCAGTTTGAACCACTGACCATGCTCAAGACCGTCGAGTACTTCGTCGGTGATGTCCTGACCCTTCTTCAGACCGGCGCCGCCTTCAGCCTTGTGGCCTACCAGAGCGGAGCGCAGACGTTCGAAGGTCGCGCCTTCAACGATACGGAACTCTTCGTTCAGATCCTTGCGGATCTCGTCCAGCTGGGACTTCTCGATCGACAGTGCACGAGCATCACGCTCAACGCCGTCACGGGTGAAGACCTGTACGTCGATGACAGTACCTTTGGTGCCGGTAGGCACGCGCAGGGAGGTGTCTTTAACGTCGCTGGCTTTTTCACCGAAGATCGCACGCAGCAGTTTTTCTTCCGGAGTCAGCTGGGTCTCGCCTTTCGGAGTGACCTTGCCCACCAGGATGTCGCCTGCGCCTACTTCAGCACCTACGTAAACGATACCGGCTTCGTCCAGCTTGTTCAGTGCAGCTTCACCCACGTTCGGGATGTCCGCAGTGATTTCCTCTGGGCCAAGCTTGGTGTCACGGGCCACACAGGTCAGTTCCTGAATGTGGATCGTGGTGAAACGGTCTTCCTGAACAACACGCTCGGACAGGCAGATGGAGTCTTCGAAGTTGAAGCCGTTCCATGCCATGAACGCGATGCGCATGTTCTGACCCAGCGCCAGTTCACCCATGTCGGTGGACGGGCCGTCGGCCATGATGTCGCTACGCTGAACGCGATCACCCTTGCTCACCAGCGGACGCTGGTTGATGCAGGTGTTCTGGTTCGAGCGGGTGTATTTGGTCAGGTTGTAGATGTCGACACCCGCTTCACCGGTTTCGACTTCATCATCAGCAACACGAACCACGATACGGCTGGCGTCGACGGAATCGATCACGCCGCCACGACGAGCCACGACGCAAACGCCGGAGTCACGGGCTACGTTACGCTCCATGCCGGTACCTACCAGCGGCTTGTCAGCGCGCAGGGTTGGTACAGCTTGACGCTGCATGTTCGAACCCATCAACGCACGGTTGGCGTCGTCGTGCTCAAGGAACGGAATCAGCGACGCTGCGACCGAAACTACCTGCTTCGGCGAAACGTCCATCAAAGTGACGTCTTCCGGCGCCTTGACGGTGAATTCGTTCAGGTGACGTACGGCTACCAGTTCGTCGATCAGGACTTTCTGGTCGTTCATGGTCGCCGAAGCCTGCGCGATCACGTGATCGGCTTCTTCAATGGCGGACAGGAACACGATCTCGTCGGTGACCACACCCTCTTTCACCACGCGGTACGGGCTTTCCAGGAAACCGTACTGGTTGGTGCGAGCGTAAGCCGCCAGGGAGTTGATCAGACCGATGTTCGGACCTTCCGGCGTTTCGATCGGGCATACACGGCCGTAGTGAGTCGGGTGTACGTCACGAACTTCAAAGCCTGCGCGCTCACGAGTCAGACCACCAGGGCCGAGTGCAGAAACACGACGCTTGTGGGTGATCTCGGACAGCGGGTTGTTCTGGTCCATGAACTGAGACAGCTGGCTGGAACCGAAGAACTCTTTCACCGCCGCAGCCACTGGCTTGGCGTTGATCAGGTCTTGCGGCATCAGGCCTTCGCTTTCTGCCATCGACAGACGCTCTTTGACCGCACGCTCAACACGCACCAGGCCAACGCGGAACTGGTTCTCGGCCATCTCGCCGACGCAACGAACGCGACGGTTACCCAGGTGGTCGATGTCGTCGACGATGCCTTTACCGTTACGGATGTCGACCAGAGTCTTCAGTACCGCGACGATGTCTTCCTTGCACAGCACGCCCGAACCTTCGATCTCGGTGCGACCGATACGACGGTTGAACTTCATCCGGCCGACCGCAGACAGGTCATAGCGCTCAGGGCTGAAGAACAGGTTGTTGAACAGGGTTTCGGCAGCGTCCTTGGTTGGCGGCTCGCCTGGACGCATCATGCGATAGATCTCGACCAGCGCTTCCAATTGGTTGCTGGTGGAGTCGATCTTCAGCGTGTCGGAGACGAACGGACCGCAGTCGATGTCGTTGGTGTACAGAGTTTCGATGCGAACGACACCGGCCTTGGCAATTTTCGCCAGGACTTCGGTCGACAGCTCGGTGTTGCACTCTGCCAGGATTTCGCCGGTAGCCGGATGCACGATGACCTTGGCGGTCGTGCGACCCAGGACGTAGTCCAGAGGCACGTCCAGCTCTTTGATCCCGGCTTTTTCCAGCTGGTTGATGTGGCGGGCAGTAATACGACGGCCCTGCTCAACAATCACCTTGCCTTTGTCGTCCTGAATGTCGAGGACAGCGACTTCACCGCGCAGGCGCTGAGGCACCAGCTCCAGGCTCAGGCCTTCGCCTTTAACGTGGAATACGTTGGTGGTGTAGAACGCGTCCAGCACTTCTTCGGTGGTGTAACCGAGCGCGCGCAGCAGTACCGAGGCCGGCAGCTTGCGACGACGGTCGATACGCACGAACACGCAGTCTTTCGGGTCGAACTCGAAGTCCAGCCACGAACCGCGGTAAGGAATGATGCGAGCGGAGTACAACAGTTTGCCGGAGCTGTGCGTCTTGCCGCGGTCGTGGTCGAAGAACACGCCCGGGGAACGGTGCAGCTGGGAAACGATAACACGCTCGGTACCGTTGATTACGAAGGTACCGTTCTCAGTCATCAATGGGATTTCGCCCATGTAGACTTCTTGCTCTTTGATGTCCTTGATCGCTTTGTTCGACGATTCTTTGTCGAAAATGATCAGGCGCACTTTTACCCGCAAAGGTACGGCGAAAGTTACACCGCGCAATACGCATTCTTTGACATCAAATGCCGGTTCGCCCAGGCGATAACCGACGTACTCCAGCGCAGCATTGCCGGAGTAGCTGATGATCGGGAAAACGGATTTGAAGGCCGCATGCAGGCCCACGTCGCGGAACTGATCTTTAGTCGCTCCCGCTTGCAAGAATTCACGATACGAATCCAGCTGGATGGCCAGGAGGTACGGCACATCCATGACGTCCGGCAACTTGCTAAAGTCCTTGCGGATACGTTTTTTCTCAGTATATGAGTAAGCCATCAGCGTTCCCCAGCTTGGTCACCTGCTTGTTTGGCCCCTCCCGACGGGAGCAGCCAGAAAATCGTGCAAACCCCATGGTTTGCGCCACCGCATCGGGTGGTTACAGCGCCTTTATCAGCACCGACCCAGTCGGCTGCCAATAACGGAAAAAGGCCGGTGGCAAGAGCCACCAGCCATCAGCCTGTCGCTTGACGCTCGGGCTGGAGGAGCAAAGTCGATACTTATTTCAGTTCGACTTTAGCGCCTGCTTCTTCCAGCTTCTTCTTAGCGTCTTCAGCAGCTTCTTTCGAAACGCCTTCAGCTACAACCTGAGGAGCGCCGTCTACTTTCTCTTTGGCTTCTTTCAGGCCCAGACCGGTCAGTTCACGAACTGCCTTGATCACGTTAACCTTCTTCTCGCCAGCTTCCAGCAGAACAACGTTGAACTCGGTTTGCTCTTCAACAGCAGCAGCAGCTACAGCTGGGCCAGCCGAAGCAGCAGCAGCGGTAACACCGAAGGTTTCTTCCATCGCTTTGATCAGCTCAACGATTTCCACTACGGATTTCTGGCCGATTGCTTCGATGATTTGTTCGTTAGTCAGAGACATGACTCAATTCCTGAATTGGGGGACGGCCTACGCGACCATCGAAATAAACAAAAAACGCGAGAAGTTGACGAGCCTTAGGCTGCGGCAGCTTCTTTCTGGTCGCGAATTGCCGCCAGAGTACGAGCCAATTTGCTGGTAGCGCCTTGAATCACGCTCATCAGCTGAGAAATTGCTTCGTCACGGGTCGGCAGAGTTGCCAGTACGTCGATCTGATTAGCTGCGAGGAACTTGCCCTCGAACGCAGCTGCCTTGATCTCGAACTTGTCCTGACCCTTGGCAAACTCTTTGAAGATACGGGCAGCAGCGCCCGGATGTTCGTTCGAGAATGCAATCAGGGTCGGGCCGGTGAACACGTCGTTGAGGACACTGTATTCAGTGTCAGCAACAGCGCGCTTGAGCAGGGTGTTACGTACAACACGTACGTAAACGCCAGCTTCACGAGCCTCTTTACGGAGTCCGGTCATTGCGCCTACTGTTACGCCACGGGCATCAACCACGACAGCGGACAGAGCGACTTTGGCAGCCTCGTTGACTTCAGCGACGATGGCCTTCTTGTCTTCGAGATTAATTGCCACGGGTTTAACTCCTGCTTGTTACCGTTTCACTCGGTCGAAACCGAATGTCGTTTTGGTGTCTGATTCGGTAAGGAACCGGGAGCACCATCTGCGTAGGCTTGTGGTTTAAGGCTTGCGCCGCCTACGGTCTTGGATAGCCCCCGCCAGGCAGGGACCCCAATCTTTCAACTGGCGCGATCAAATCGCGCCAATTTTTGTCTTACGCGTCGAGCGAGCTTTGGTCGATAACCAGACCTGGGCCCATGGTGGTGCTCAGGGTAACGCGCTTGACGTAAATGCCTTTCGAGGAAGCTGGCTTGATACGCTTCAGATCAGCGATCAGGGCTTCAACGTTTTCCTTCAGCTTGACGGCATCGAAGCCGATCTTGCCAACGGAAGTGTGGATGATGCCGTTTTTGTCGGTGCGATAACGAACCTGACCAGCCTTGGCGTTTTTAACCGCGTTAGCCACGTCTGGAGTTACGGTGCCGACTTTCGGGTTAGGCATCAGGCCACGTGGACCGAGGATCTGACCCAGCTGGCCTACAACGCGCATGGCATCCGGGGATGCAATCACTACGTCATAGTTCAGGTCGCCGCCTTTCATTTCGGCAGCCAGATCGTCCATACCTACACGGTCAGCGCCGGCAGCCAGAGCGGCCTCGGCAGCTGGACCCTGGGTGAACACGGCTACGCGAACGGTCTTGCCAGTGCCATGCGGCAGCACAGTAGCGCTACGAACAACCTGGTCGGATTTACGTGGGTCTACACCCAGGTTTACAGCAACGTCGAACGACTCGCTGAACTTGACAGTCGACAGCTCAGCCAGCAGAGCAGCAGCGTCTACAATGTTGTAGGCCTTGCCTGCTTCGATTTTGCCGGCGATAGCCTTTTGACGCTTGGTCAGCTTAGCCATTACACACCCTCCACATTAAGGCCCATGCTACGAGCAGAACCGGCGATAGTACGCACGGCTGCATCCATATCAGCTGCAGTCAGATCCGCGTTTTTGGTTTTCGCGATTTCTTCCAGCTGAGCACGGGTAACAGTGCCGACCTTAACGGTGTTCGGACGAGCGGAACCGCTGGTCAGACCGGCCGCCTTCTTCAGCAGAACCGAAGCAGGGGTGGATTTGGTTTCGAAAGTGAAGCTACGGTCGCTGTAGACAGTGATGATCACTGGAGTCGGCAGACCTGCTTCAAGACCCTGAGTACGGGCGTTGAAGGCCTTGCAGAATTCCATGATGTTCACGCCGTGCTGACCCAGAGCAGGACCAACAGGTGGACTTGGGTTAGCCTGAGCGGCCTTCACTTGCAGCTTGATGTAAGCGGTAATCTTCTTGGCCATGAGGCACTCCAATTACGGGTTCGAACGCCTCGAAAGGCTCCCCGGTTACTTGCGCGTTTATCCCAGTGACGACAAAACCCCACAGCCTTGGGCTGTGGGGTTGGGATGCTTGCCCAGTTAGACCTTTTCGACCTGACTGAACTCCAGCTCCACCGGAGTAGAGCGACCGAAAATGAGCACCGCCACTTGGATCCGGCTCTTTTCGTAGTTAACTTCTTCAACGACGCCGTTGAAATCGGCGAATGGACCGTCGTTGACACGCACCGTCTCACCTGGCTCGAACAACGTCTTCGGCTTAGGCTTGTCGCTACCATCAGCAACGCGACGCAGAATTGCTTCTGCCTCTTTATCCGTAATAGGCGCTGGCTTATCAGCAGTACCGCCGATAAAACCCATCACGCGAGGAGTGTCCTTGACCAAGTGCCAAGTACCCTCATTCATATCCATCTGAACCAGCACGTAGCCTGGAAAGAACTTTCGCTCGCTTTTGCGCTTCTGGCCATTGCGCATCTCAACCACTTCTTCAGTGGGAACCAGAATCTCGCCGAAGCCATCTTCCATGCCAGCCAGCTTTACGCGCTCGATCAGCGAGCGCATCACATGCTTCTCGTAACCCGAGTAAGCATGCACAACATACCAACGCTTAGCCACGGGACACCCTTAGCCGACAATCAAGGAAACAAGCCAGCCGAGCAGGGAATCAAGTCCCCACAACAGCAACGCCATAACCAAAACAACAGCCACGACAATCAGCGTGGTCTGCGTGGTTTCTTGGCGAGTTGGCCACACGACTTTACGAATCTCGGTGCGAGCTTCCTTAACCAGTACAAAGAAAGACTTGCCCTTAGCAGTCTGCAGGCCTACAAAGGCAGCTACAGCAGCAATGACAAGCAAAGCAAGTACACGGTACAGGATCGGCGAAGCAGCGTAATACTGATTGCCAACAACGCCAACAACCACCAAAGCGACTACTACAAGCCACTTGAGCAGATCGAAGCGAGAGCCTTGAGCTTCAGCCTTAGGAGTCATCTATGAAGATCCTGTGAAAAGAAAGCCAGACACACCGAGTGAATCTGGCAGGTCAGGAGGGAATCGAACCCCCAACCTACGGTTTTGGAGACCGTCGCTCTGCCAATTGAGCTACTGACCTAAAACAAAATCAGGCCGACCATTATGCCGGCCCGAAAAATACATTACAACCGTTTATTCGATGATTTTGGCTACGACGCCAGCGCCGACGGTACGACCGCCTTCACGGATAGCGAAACGCAGACCGTCTTCCATCGCGATGGTTTTGATCAGGGTAACAGTCATCTGAATGTTGTCACCTGGCATTACCATTTCAACGCCTTCTGGCAGCTCGCAGTTACCAGTCACGTCAGTAGTACGGAAGTAGAACTGTGGACGGTAGCCTTTGAAGAACGGAGTGTGACGACCGCCTTCTTCCTTGCTCAGAACGTAAACTTCTGCGGTGAACTTGGTGTGCGGCTTAACCGAACCTGGCTTAACCAGAACCTGACCACGCTCAACGTCGTCACGCTTGGTACCACGCAGCAGAACGCCGCAGTTCTCGCCAGCACGACCTTCGTCGAGCAACTTGCGGAACATCTCAACACCGGTGCAGGTGGTGGTGGTGGTGTCACGCAGACCAACGATTTCCAGTGCATCTTGAACGCGAACGATACCGCGCTCGATACGACCAGTCACAACAGTACCGCGACCCGAGATCGAGAATACGTCTTCGATTGGCATCAGGAATGGCTTGTCGATCATACGAACTGGTTCTGGGATGTAGCTGTCCAGAGTTTCAACCAGCTTCTTGACGGCAGTGGTGCCCATCTCGTTGTCGTCTTTGCCTTCCAGCGCCATACGAGCCGAACCGATGATGATTGGAGTGTCATCGCCCGGGAAGTCGTAGGTGGACAGCAGGTCGCGAACTTCCATCTCAACCAGTTCCAGCAGCTCAGCGTCGTCTACCAGGTCAGCCTTGTTCAGGAAAACCACGATGTACGGAACGCCTACCTGACGGGACAGCAGGATGTGCTCACGGGTTTGTGGCATCGGACCATCAGCGGCCGAGCAAACCAGGATAGCACCGTCCATTTGAGCAGCACCGGTGATCATGTTCTTCACATAGTCAGCGTGACCTGGGCAGTCAACGTGAGCGTAGTGACGGATCAGCGAGTTGTACTCAACGTGCGCGGTGTTGATGGTGATACCGCGAGCTTTTTCTTCTGGAGCGCTGTCGATCTTGTCGAATTCAACTACGGCCGAACCGAAAACTTCGGAGCAGACGCGAGTCAGAGCAGCGGTCAGAGTGGTTTTACCGTGGTCAACGTGACCAATGGTCCCTACGTTGACGTGGGGCAGGGAACGATCAAATTTTTCCTTAGCCATCGATAACACCCTCAAACAGAAGAATTAGACAAACAATATCTACCATTAAAACAAAGGCAGATATTTTCATATCTGCCTTGTTATATGGAGCTCTTGAGCGGATTTGAACCGCTGACCTCACCCTTACCAAGGGTGTGCTCTACCAACTGAGCTACAAGAGCGAAACACTTTGCACAACCTGCAAACTTGGAGCGGGTAGCGGGAATCGAACCCGCATCATCAGCTTGGAAGGCTGAGGTTCTACCACTAAACTATACCCGCGGAGCCTGCAGCTCACGCTAAAATCTGGTGGAGGGAGAAGGATTCGAACCTTCGAAGTCGTAGACGTCAGATTTACAGTCTGATCCCTTTGGCCGCTCGGGAACCCCTCCTAATCAGGCCGGCATTCTATACTATGCCAAACCCCTGTCAAGCATTTTCTCATTTAAAAACCTGAGGTTAGCTGCATTGACACCGCCCTACTGCAACTGCCTGTTCAGGCCTTCACTGTGGAGCGGGCGCCATTCTATGCAAACTATTCAGCCGGTGCAACCCCTCCACACAGCATTATTTTATGTTTTAACTCATTGAATTCCTTGGAAAGGTTCTTCAACTGCTCATCTCCCAGCAAACGCTGGCTTTCAGGTGAAATTCGCAACCAATATCCTGAGTCAGGAAAGTCTTTTTGCGAAGACTGAGTCTTCACCTCCATCTGAACAAGACGCCGATCGAGAGCCTGCAGTGACTCCGCGCGGGCAAACCCACCGACGTAAACGCACTGTTCGCCCTCCGCCTCCGTGCGCGACGCCCCCGCTTTCTGTGCAGGAGAGCCACCACTCTCACTCAGCAAGCGAATATCTTGTTGCGTCCCCCGATACAAACTGAGGGGGGTGACATCTTTGGCTCGCAAAGGAGCCTCCTGCTGATGCCAGACGTAATAGAACACATTGAGAACAACCAGCAGCAGGAACAACCAACGCATACGAACCTCAGGAAAAAGGACACGCCATAGCCAAGCCCACAAACACCAGATCGGGAACGATTCGAGCATCAGGCGCAGCGCCTGCAACCAGTTCGGCATCTCCACCAGTGATAAAAACAGTGAAGTCCTGCCCCCAATAGGCTCGCGCCATCTCCAACTGAGTGAGCACAAACCCCTTCAACATCAGCGAACATCCGCGCTCTACAGCCTCGACCGTAGTACGGCCTGGAGCCTGGCTGGCCAAGGCACGCTCGGCAGCCAGATCCCCATATCGAATTTTCCTGGTATGGGTTCGCAGCTGATTACGCATCAACGGCATACCGGGACAAATGAAGCCACCAAGATGCTCACCGTCTGCAGCAATAAAATCCGCAGTGACCGCAGTGCCGAAATCCAGAACCAGGCACGCGCCATTCGCCAGATGAAAGCCACCAAGCATTGCAAGCCAACGATCCAGCCCCAGTCTCTCGTAATCCTCGTATCCATTTTTTACGCCAGACATCTCTCTAGCAGATTTCGCACAGACGACCGTTACGCCGAACTCCCGCTCAAGCATCGCGGTTAGCGCAACAGTTTCCTCAACAGTACGCACACTCACCAAACGGCAGTTACTTAATGCAAGTCCATCCAGGCCTCGAAGGCTTTCCAACAGCGCCTGATCTGAATCGACCACACCCTCTGCCATCAAGGCTACCGCCTTCGCCTTCAGCACTCGCCATTTAATGAAGCTGTTGCCGCAGTCGAGCTCAAGAATCATCACGCAACCTCAGGCTAAGCTCGCCGCCACTAAAGACTTTTTCCATGCCATTCACCTTCAATCGCAGCGCGCCCTGGTTATCGATCCCAAGCACTACGCCATCTATCTGATTGACACCCGCTATCAGGGAAACCATCCGCCCCTGCCAAAGATGGTTCTCTTCCCACTCAGCCTGAAGAACAGAAAAACCACCGACCTGGTGACGCTGTATGTATGCCTGTAATTGGTTACTCAACTCGACGACCAGCGCATTTCGATCAAAGCTTTTACCTGACTCCAACCTCATCGAGGTCCATTGCTGATCAACCTCATCAGCCGCCTGCATATTCACGTTAATGCCGATCCCTAGCACTACATGACATACATCTGCCGGATCTCCGACGAGCTCGAGCAATATCCCGGCGATTTTTTTACTGTCGACGAGAACATCATTCGGCCATTTCAGTCCCACGTC
The DNA here is from genome assembly GCF_054344005.1 of Pseudomonas sp. GNP014. Taxonomy (NCBI): domain Bacteria; kingdom Pseudomonadati; phylum Pseudomonadota; class Gammaproteobacteria; order Pseudomonadales; family Pseudomonadaceae; genus Pseudomonas; species Pseudomonas sp. GNP014. The sequence continues at coordinate 525,890 of NZ_JBTGUS010000001.1, forward strand.
AGCCACTCCCAGCTTTCTGAGGGTTTGCATAACCGCGAGCCCAACGACCAGGCTCAGACCCTCAAGCTGACGCATACCACCATCAATGCGCAGTACAAGGCTGTAATAGAGATTCTCGGCGAAGGGACTTACCCATTTGCGCCCCCTACGCCCTCGACCGGCAATCTGCCGCTCCGCGACTACCAAAAATGGTGCAACCTGACCTTGCCCAATGGCCCGCAGCGCCTGGGCATTAGTAGAGTCAATGGAGTCAAAAACCGTTACTGGCCAGCTTGGCGACATTCCTGCCATGCCAAGGGGATCCAGCAACATCAAGGGGGTAGCCAACTGATAGCCTCGCCCCCGAACCTTATGAATGGACAGCCCAAGCTCCGCCTCAAGATGCTGAAGCTGCTTCCACACCGCACTTCGACTAATTCCCAGGGCCTCGCCCAAGTCCTGACCAGAATGGAATCGGCCATCCTTCAGAAGGTTCAACAACGTCAGCATGCAGATCTCGCCTCACAATGAGGCCCGAATAATATCCATGACCCGCGCCGTTGCATAGAAATCAAGCAGACGCATTTCCTGCGGGCAAAACAAAACCCCAACTGCTTTCGCAATTGGGGTTTCGGAATTTAATCTTGACGATGACCTACTCTCACATGGGGAAACCCCACACTACCATCGGCGATGCATCGTTTCACTTCTGAGTTCGGGATGGGATCAGGTGGTTCCAACGCTCTATGGTCGTCAAGAAATTCGGGTACTGACTCGTGACCATCTGGCCTCGCTTCAGCAAATCGGGTATGTGATACAGGTGTCTTGTGAGCAGCGCGAACTTTCGGTTCATTTCGTCTTCACACACCGCAATCTGGTCTCTTCGACGCAAATTGCTTGGGTGTTATATGGTCAAGCCTCACGGGCAATTAGTATTGGTTAGCTCAACGCCTCACAGCGCTTACACACCCAACCTATCAACGTCGTAGTCTTCGACGGCCCTTCAGGGAACTCAAGGTTCCAGTGAGATCTCATCTTGAGGCAAGTTTCCCGCTTAGATGCTTTCAGCGGTTATCTTTCCCGAACATAGCTACCCGGCAATGCCACTGGCGTGACAACCGGAACACCAGAGGTTCGTCCACTCCGGTCCTCTCGTACTAGGAGCAGCCCCTCTCAAATCTCAAACGTCCACGGCAGATAGGGACCGAACTGTCTCACGACGTTCTAAACCCAGCTCGCGTACCACTTTAAATGGCGAACAGCCATACCCTTGGGACCGGCTTCAGCCCCAGGATGTGATGAGCCGACATCGAGGTGCCAAACACCGCCGTCGATATGAACTCTTGGGCGGTATCAGCCTGTTATCCCCGGAGTACCTTTTATCCGTTGAGCGATGGCCCTTCCATACAGAACCACCGGATCACTAAGACCTACTTTCGTACCTGCTCGACGTGTCTGTCTCGCAGTCAAGCGCGCTTTTGCCTTTATACTCTACGACCGATTTCCGACCGGTCTGAGCGCACCTTCGTACTCCTCCGTTACTCTTTAGGAGGAGACCGCCCCAGTCAAACTACCCACCATACACTGTCCTCGATCCGGATAACGGACCTGAGTTAGAACCTCAAAGTTGCCAGGGTGGTATTTCAAGGATGGCTCCACGCGAACTGGCGTCCACGCTTCAAAGCCTCCCACCTATCCTACACAAGCAAATTCAAAGTCCAGTGCAAAGCTATAGTAAAGGTTCACGGGGTCTTTCCGTCTAGCCGCGGATACACTGCATCTTCACAGCGATTTCAATTTCACTGAGTCTCGGGTGGAGACAGCGCCGCCATCGTTACGCCATTCGTGCAGGTCGGAACTTACCCGACAAGGAATTTCGCTACCTTAGGACCGTTATAGTTACGGCCGCCGTTTACCGGGGCTTCGATCAAGAGCTTCGCGTTAGCTAACCCCATCAATTAACCTTCCGGCACCGGGCAGGCGTCACACCCTATACGTCCACTTTCGTGTTTGCAGAGTGCTGTGTTTTTAATAAACAGTCGCAGCGGCCTGGTATCTTCGACCGGCATGAGCTTACGGAGCAAGTCCTTCACCCTCACCGGCGCACCTTCTCCCGAAGTTACGGTGCCATTTTGCCTAGTTCCTTCACCCGAGTTCTCTCAAGCGCCTTGGTATTCTCTACCCAACCACCTGTGTCGGTTTGGGGTACGGTTCCTGATTATCTGAAGCTTAGAAGCTTTTCTTGGAAGCATGGCATCAACCACTTCGTCACCTGAAAGGTAACTCGTCATCAGCTCTCGGCCTTAGAATCCCGGATTTACCTAAGATTCCAGCCTACCACCTTAAACTTGGACAACCAACGCCAAGCTGGCCTAGCCTTCTCCGTCCCTCCATCGCAATAACCAGAAGTACAGGAATATTAACCTGTTTTCCATCGACTACGCTTTTCAGCCTCGCCTTAGGGACCGACTAACCCTGCGTCGATTAACGTTGCGCAGGAAACCTTGGTCTTTCGGCGTGGGTGTTTTTCACACCCATTGTCGTTACTCATGTCAGCATTCGCACTTCTGATACCTCCAGCAAGCTTCTCAACTCACCTTCACAGGCTTACAGAACGCTCCTCTACCGCATCATCCGAAGATGATACCCGTAGCTTCGGTGTATGGTTTGAGCCCCGTTACATCTTCCGCGCAGGCCGACTCGACTAGTGAGCTATTACGCTTTCTTTAAAGGGTGGCTGCTTCTAAGCCAACCTCCTAGCTGTCTAAGCCTTCCCACATCGTTTCCCACTTAACCATAACTTTGGGACCTTAGCTGACGGTCTGGGTTGTTTCCCTTTTCACGACGGACGTTAGCACCCGCCGTGTGTCTCCCATGCTCGGCACTTGTAGGTATTCGGAGTTTGCATCGGTTTGGTAAGTCGGGATGACCCCCTAGCCGAAACAGTGCTCTACCCCCTACAGTGATACATGAGGCGCTACCTAAATAGCTTTCGAGGAGAACCAGCTATCTCCGAGCTTGATTAGCCTTTCACTCCGATCCACAGGTCATCCGCTAACTTTTCAACGGTAGTCGGTTCGGTCCTCCAGTCAGTGTTACCTAACCTTCAACCTGCCCATGGATAGATCGCCCGGTTTCGGGTCTATTCCCAGCGACTAGACGCCCTATTAAGACTCGCTTTCGCTACGCCTCCCCTATTCGGTTAAGCTCGCCACTGAAAATAAGTCGCTGACCCATTATACAAAAGGTACGCAGTCACAGAACAAAGTCTGCTCCCACTGCTTGTACGCATACGGTTTCAGGATCTATTTCACTCCCCTCTCCGGGGTTCTTTTCGCCTTTCCCTCACGGTACTAGTTCACTATCGGTCAGTCAGTAGTATTTAGCCTTGGAGGATGGTCCCCCCATATTCAGACAAAGTTTCTCGTGCTCCGTCCTACTCGATTTCATGACTAAGAGATTTTCGCGTACAGGGCTATCACCCACTATGGCCGCACTTTCCAGAGCGTTCCGCTAATCTCAAAGCCACTTAAGGGCTAGTCCCCGTTCGCTCGCCACTACTAAGGGAATCTCGGTTGATTTCTTTTCCTCAGGGTACTTAGATGTTTCAGTTCCCCTGGTTCGCCTCTTGCACCTATGTATTCAGTACAAGATAACCATCTTATGATGGCTGGGTTCCCCCATTCAGACATCTCCGGATCAAAGTCTGTTTGCCGACTCCCCGAAGCTTTTCGCAGGCTACCACGTCTTTCATCGCCTCTGACTGCCAAGGCATCCACCGTATGCGCTTCTTCACTTGACCATATAACCCCAAGCAATCTGGTTATACTATGAAGACGACATTCGCCGAAAATTCGCAAAACTCTTAAGAGTCACTCACAAATTTTACCTTAGCCTGATCCGTTACCAGTGAAAGTAACGTTCAGTCTATCTTTCTATCACATACCCAAATTTTTAAAGAACGAACTAGTCAAAGACTAGAAATCAACATTCATCATCACACTGATGGAATGCTCATTTCTAAGCTTTCAAACTTCAGAAGCAGTAGTGGTGGAGCCAAGCGGGATCGAACCGCTGACCTCCTGCGTGCAAGGCAGGCGCTCTCCCAGCTGAGCTATGGCCCCGTATTTCT
>NZ_JBTGUS010000001.1:532500-1337500 GCF_054344005.1 Pseudomonas sp. GNP014
CATCCGGCAGTTCGCCATCCTTCATACGATTGCCCGCGGCGCGGTGAGCATTGGCCGCAGCCTCTTCACCATGGAAACGTGCCACGATCTCTTCAGCCAACTTGATTTTTACATCGCGCGGATTGGCGCCTGCCTCGACATCGGCACGCAACGCATTGATCTCATCCATCGAGCGGAAACTGAGCAGCTCGAAGTAGCGCCACATCAGCGCATCCGGAATCGACACCAACTTGCTGTACATGACGCCCGGTGCTTCCTGAATGCCGACGTAGTTGCCCAGCGACTTGGACATCTTCTTCACGCCATCCAGACCTTCAAGCAACGGCATGGTCAGAATGCACTGAGCCTCCTGACCATATCCACGCTGCAGCTCACGCCCCATCAACAAGTTGAACTTCTGGTCGGTACCGCCCAGCTCAACATCGGCGCGCAGAGCAACCGAGTCGTAACCCTGCACCAGCGGATAGAGGAATTCGTGAATAGCGATTGGCTGATTGGTGGTGTAGCGCTTGTCGAAGTCATCGCGCTCAAGCATCCGCGCAACAGTGTACTGCGACGTCAGGCGAATGAAGTCTGCCGGCCCCATCTGGTCCATCCAGGTGGAGTTGAACGCGACTTCGGTTTTCGCCGGATCGAGAATCTTGAACACCTGAGTCTTATAAGTCTCGGCGTTTTCCAGAACCTGCTCGCGAGTCAGCGGAGGGCGCGTGGCGCTCTTTCCACTCGGGTCACCGATCATTCCGGTGAAGTCACCTATAAGGAAGATCACCTGATGCCCCAGCTCCTGGAACTGGCGCAGCTTATTAATAAGCACGGTATGACCCAAGTGCAGATCCGGCGCTGTCGGATCGAAACCAGCCTTGATACGCAGCGGTTGGCCGCGCTTGAGCTTCTCGATCAGCTCGGACTCGACCAATAGTTCTTCCGCACCACGTTTAATCAGCGCTAGCTGCTCTTCAACCGACTTCATAACAGACCCGCAAGGCTCAGATTCAAAGGGAACCAACCATACAAGATCGCGCACCAATTACAAGTTTTGCCCGGCGCACGGACACCAATCCACAGACAGACTGTCTGTAGACTTGCTTCAGAGATGATTTGGTTATATTTTATACAGTTATTTCATCTTCATCATGTCATTCATCTTTTCCAATTCATCTTTTTTCAAAGTCAAAATTACTTATGACCACAGAACCGTCTAAAGCGCCACCGCTTTACCCGAAGACCCACCTGCTCGCAGCAAGTGGTATCGCCGCCCTTCTCAGCCTGGCACTCCTGGTATTCCCTTCCAGTGATGTTGAAGCCAAAAAGACGACCCTGAGCCTTGAACTGGAAAGTCCTGCTGAACAACTGACACAAGATCAAGACGCTGCTGACGCGGTTCAAGCCACAAATGAGCCAGTAGCCTCGCCGTTTGCCCAGATCGAAAACTCTGACGAATCCGCCTCGGAAACCGCTGAAGCCGCGCCAGAGCCAGCCAAGGTCGCCGAAAAACCAAAAGCTCCCGGCCATCGGGAAGTCGTCGTGTCGAAGGGCGACACCCTGTCCACGCTGTTCGAAAAGGTCGGCCTTCCGGCTGCCGCAGTGCACGAGGTACTCGCCAGCGATAAGCAAGCCAAGCAGTTCAGTCAGTTGAAACACGGCCAGAAGCTGGAGTTTGAACTGACGCCTGAAGGCCAGTTGGCCAGCCTGCACAGCAAGGTCAGCGACGTCGAAACCATTTCCCTGACCAAGAACGACAAGGGTTATGCGTTTAACCGGGTCACCGCAAAACCTACGGTTCGCACCGCTTATGTACACGGTGTCATCAACAGCTCGCTTTCGCAGTCCGCCGCCCGTGCAGGCCTCTCCCACAGCCTGACCATGGATATGGCCAGCGTCTTCGGCTACGACGTCGACTTCGCTCAGGACATCCGCCAGGGCGACGAATTCGACGTCATCTACGAGCAGAAAGTGGTCAACGGCAAGGCAGTCGGAACCGGTCCCATCCTGTCTGCACGCTTCACCAACCGCGGTAAAACCTACACCGCCGTGCGTTACACCAACAAACAAGGCAACAGCAGTTACTACACCGCCGATGGCAACAGCATGCGCAAGGCGTTCATCCGCACGCCGGTGGACTTCGCCCGCATCAGCTCAAAGTTTTCCATGGGCCGCAAACATCCGATCCTCAACAAGATCCGCGCCCATAAAGGCGTCGATTACGCCGCTCCGCGCGGTACGCCAATCAAGGCTGCCGGTGACGGAAAAGTGTTGTTGGCCGGTCGCCGTGGTGGCTATGGCAATACCGTGATCATCCAGCACGGCAATACCTACCGCACGCTGTACGGCCACATGCAAGGTTTCGCCAAAGGCGTGAAAACCGGCGGTACCGTCAAGCAGGGCCAAGTGATCGGTTACATCGGCACCACGGGCCTGTCCACCGGTCCGCACCTGCACTATGAATTCCAGGTCAATGGCGTACACGTCGATCCACTGGGCCAGAAGCTGCCGATGGCCGACCCGATCGCCAAGTCCGAACGTGCCCGCTTCCTGGCGCAGAGCCAGCCACTGATGGCGCGCATGGACCAGGAAAAGGCCACCATGCTGGCCTCGAGCAAGCGCTAAGTCATGGCCCTGTATATCGGTGTGATGTCCGGAACCAGTCTCGACGGGCTGGACATCGCCCTGATTGAGCAAACCTCGGCGATCAAACTGATCGCCACCCACTACATTCCCATGCCTGACTCCCTGCGCACTGAGCTCTTGAGCCTGTGCGCCAGCGGCCCCGACGAGATCGCCCGCTCGGCGATTGCCCAGCAACACTGGGTGAAACTCGCCGCGCAAGGTATTCACACCCTCCTTGAACAACAGCAACTCAAACCGCAAGCCATTCGCGCCATCGGCAGCCACGGGCAGACCATTCGCCATGAGCCGGCACGTGGCTTCACCGTGCAGATTGGCAACCCGGCCCTGCTGACTGAATTGTCCGGTATCACCGTTGTCAGCGACTTCCGTAGCCGCGACGTCGCAGCCGGCGGCCAGGGCGCACCGCTGGTGCCGGCCTTTCATGAGGCGTTGTTCGAAGAGCGTAGCGGTAACCAGGCCGTCTTGAATGTCGGCGGTTTCAGTAATCTCAGCCTGATTGAGGCGAGCAAGCCGGTAGCCGGTTTCGACTGTGGCCCGGGAAATGTGCTGATGGACGCCTGGATTCATCAGCAACGGGGTGAAAACTACGATCGCAACGGCCAATGGGCAGCCACTGGCCGCGTCGAACCGGCCCTGCTGAAAGCTCTGCTCAGTGACCCGTTCTTTATTACCAAAGGCCCGAAAAGCACCGGCCGGGAAGTGTTCAACCTGCCTTGGCTGGAGCGACACCTCTCGAAACTGCCGACCTTCGCCGCAGAGAACGTCCAGGCCACGCTGCTCGAATTGACGGCGCTGAGCATCGTCGAATCGCTGCAGAGCGCTCAATCGGACACGCAAGAGTTGTTGGTTTGCGGCGGCGGCGCACACAATGCCACGCTGATGAAACGCCTGGCGGATCTACTGCCGAATGCAATCGTCGCCAGCACTGCCAGCCACGGCGTCGATCCAGACTGGGTCGAGGCCATGGCCTTCGCCTGGCTGGCCCATTGCTGCCTCGAAGGCATAGCCGCCAACCGCCCGAGTGTTACCGGTGCAAAAGGCCTGCGCGTACTCGGTGCGATCTACCCTAACTAAGCAAAACGCAGACAACAAAAAACGCCGCAGAACCGTAAGGCTCTGTGGCGTTTTGTTGTGTGTAGCGCAGTGCGATCAGATCGAGAACGAAGAACCGCAACCACAGGTCGTGGTGGCGTTCGGGTTCTTGATCACGAAGCGCGAACCTTCCAGACCTTCCTGGTAGTCGACTTCGGCACCGGCCAGGTACTGGAAGCTCATCGGATCAACCACCAGGCTCACGCCTTCGCGCTCGACGATGGTGTCGTCCTCGGCCACATCTTCATCGAAGGTGAAACCGTACTGAAACCCTGAACAACCGCCGCCCGTAACGAATACGCGCAGCTTCAAGCGATCATTCCCCTCTTCATCGACCAGGCTCTTCACCTTGTGCGCAGCACCTTGGGTGAATTGCAAAGCCGTGGGGGTGAAGGATTCGACGCTCATGCTGACTATCTCCCGGCGTTACGCCGCCATAATGCGTGATGACGCGCATTATCCGCTTGTCCTAGAAAATCGGTCAACTATTGTTACGGTATATCAATAAACCCGACCAACTGCCCAGAATGCAAAAAGGCCCGTTTGACGGGCCTTTTTGCTGTGCGGCTTAACGTGTTACGGCAGCATGCCGGCGTGGGACAAACCGAAACGCTCGTCCAGCCCGAACAGGATGTTCATGTTCTGAACAGCCTGACCCGACGCACCTTTGACCAGATTGTCGATCACCGACAACACCACCACCAGGTCGCCATCCTGCGGACGATGCACCGCAATGCGGCAGACGTTGGCGCCGCGCACACTACGGGTTTCCGGATGGCTGCCGGCCGGCATCACATCGACGAACGGCTCGTTGGCATAACGTTTTTCAAACAGCGCCTGCAGATCCACCGAGCGATCAACAACAGTCGCGTAGAGCGTGGAGTGAATGCCACGGATCATCGGGGTCAGGTGCGGCACGAAGGTCAGGCCGACGTCTTTACCGGCGGCGCGGCGCAGGCCCTGACGAATTTCCGGCAGGTGACGGTGACCTTTCACCGCATAGGCTTTCATGCTTTCCGACGTCTCGGAGTACAAAGAGCCTACAGCGGCGCCACGACCGGCACCGCTGACGCCGGACTTGCAGTCAGCGATCAGACGCGAAGCGTCAGCCAGACCGGCTTCAAGCAACGGCAGGAAACCCAGCTGCGTAGCGGTCGGGTAGCAACCCGGCACCGCGATCAGACGGGCTTTCTTGATCTGCTCGCGATTGACTTCCGGCAGCCCGTAGACGGCTTCGTCGAGCAGCGCCGGCGCGCCGTGCGGCTGGCCGTACCACTTGGCCCATTCATCGGCGTCCTGCAGACGGAAGTCTGCGGACAGGTCGATCACCTTGGTGCCCGCTGCCAGCAATTCACCGGCCAATGCATGCGCGACTCCGTGCGGCGTCGCGAAGAACACCACGTCACACGCGCCCAGCGTCTTGATGTCCGGCACACTGAACGCCAGACCGTCATAGTGGCCGCGCAGGTTCGGGTACATATCAGCCACGGCCAGACCGGCCTCGGATCGGGAAGTGATCACAACCACTTCTGCCTGCGGATGCTGCGCCAACAGACGCAGCAGTTCGACACCGGTGTAACCCGTGCCGCCGACGATACCGACCTTGACCATAACCTGCCCTCAAAGAACCCACTGGAAAGCCGTCGATAATAGGGGCCGCGCGCGCCTGCGACAACCGTCAAGGTGACGTGCGGACGCTCAAGCCTCTACTATCCGGGCTACCGTGAACCTGGGAATAACCAAAAATGCTCTATCTATGGATCAAAGCGTTTCATATCGTCAGCGTCGTGTGCTGGTTTGCCGGGCTGTTCTACTTGCCGCGGCTGTTCGTTTATCACGCGCAAAGCGAAGACACGATCAGCAAAGAACGCTTCAGCGTCATGGAACGCAAGCTGTATCGCGGCATCATGGGCCCGGCGATGATCGCCACGCTGATCTTCGGCGGCTGGCTGATTTACCTGAATCCGAGCATTTTCAGCATGGGTGGCTGGATTCACGCCAAACTGACTCTGGTCGTGTTGCTGATCGGCTACCACCACATGTGCGGCGCTCAGGTAAAACGTTTTGCCCGTGGCGAGAACACCCGCAGCCATGTCTTTTATCGCTGGTTCAATGAAGTGCCGGTTCTGATATTGCTGGCTATCGTAATTCTGGTCGTGGTCAAGCCGTTCTAACTTCAACAAGTACAGATCCTTGGGGTGTTCATAATGTCGCTGCCCGCTCTGCTCGAACAACGTCTGCGCCTGCCTGTAGTAGCAGCGCCGATGTTCCTGATTTCCAACCCGGAACTGGTGCTCGCCTGCTGCCGCAATGGCGTGGTCGGCAGTTTTCCGGCGCTGAACCAGCGTGAAAGCAGCGGGTTCAAAGCCTGGCTGGAACAGATCGAAGCGGGGCTGGCGACGCTGGATAATCCGGCACCTTATGCAGTGAACCTGATCGTCCACAACAGCAACCCGCGCTTGCAGGCGGATCTGAACATTTGCGTCGAGCACAAAGTGCCGATCGTCATCACCAGCCTCGGCGCAGTAAAGGAACTGGTCGACGCTGTGCACAGCTACGGTGGCCTGGTGTTTCATGACGTGACCACCCGCCGCCATGCCGAAAAGGCGGCCGAGGCCGGTGTCGACGGTTTGATTGCGGTGGCGGCTGGCGCCGGGGGCCACGCCGGCACCTGGAGTCCGTTTGCGCTGATCGCCGAAATCCGCCAGTTCTTCGATAAAACGTTGTTGCTGGCAGGTTGTCTGAACCACGGCCACGAGATTCTGGCCGCTCAGTTGCTGGGCGCGGATTTGGCCTACCTCGGTACGCGATTTATCGGCACCACCGAAAGTCATGCATCTGACGCCTACAAGGACATGCTGCTGACTGCCAAAGCGGCGGACATCATCCATACTCCCGCCGTGTCGGGGGTTCCGGCGAGCTTCATGCGCCAGAGCCTGGAAGCCGCCGGTTTCGATCTGGCTGCGCTGCAAGGCAAGGGCGAAGTTAATTTCGGCGACAAGCTCAAGCCGCTCAACGATGAAGCCAAAGCCTGGAAAACCGTATGGTCTGCGGGTCAGGGCGTTGGCGACATCAGTGATCTGCCGAGCGTTGATCAACTGATCGCGCGCCTCGATGCTGAATACCGTCAGGCCCAGGGACGCACGACCCAGTTGGCGAAACACTGGCCACGTGGGTAAAAATCCGGCCAGCCTCAGGGACTGGCCTTACACTGATGACCTTTTCAAACCATTCGCGACAAGGATGCCTCGGTAATGAGCGACCCCCGTTACAAGATCGTTTTCGACGGTGCTCTGCAGCCCGGTGTCGATATCACCACGGCCAAGCTCAATCTGGCCAACCTGTTCAAAAGCGACGTGGCCGCCATCGAACGCCTGTTCAATGGCCGCACCGTGGCACTCAAGCGCGATTTGTCGCACAACGACGCGCAAGCTTATCTGCAGGCGCTGAGCAAGACCGGGATCGACGCACGAATCGAAGCCGAAACGGCGATCGAGCTTAATCTGTCGGACGTGCAGGATCACGCCCCTGCCGTCGCAGAGCCGGATTCACCCTATGCACCGCCCCGCGCCAGCGTCGGGGAAAACCTGCCGGCGTTCGCCACACTCAAACCCTTCAGCGTCGAAGGGCGGATCGGACGGCTGCGCTACCTCGCCTGGTCGATGGTGCTGAGCCTGGTGACGCTGCCAATCGTCAGCGTATTCGCCCTGATCGGTCTGGGCCTGGTGAGCACTGACTCGACCACCGGCCTGATCATCGGTGGCATCTTCGCCTTCTTCCTGTTCCTGACGTTCATGATTGTCGGCATCCTGTTCAGCGTTCAGCGTCTGCACGATATCGGCTGGTCAGGCTGGCTATGGCTACTGACCCTTGTACCGTTCGTGGGCAGTTTCTTCCCGCTGGTGATCATGGTCATGCCGGGCAACACCCACGCCAATCGCTATGGGCCGCCGCCGCCGCCGAACACCACGGCCGTCAAAGTGCTGTGCTCTCTGTGGATCGTCTTTATCGGCTTGTTTTTCGTGGGTGGCATGCTGGGCGGCATCTCGGCCATCCAGCAGGAATACGAAACCACTCTGGAAAGCAGCTACGAAAGTGGCTCGGTGACCACCGACGAGGTCGACGTGGAGGTCGAGCCGGCAGCGAATTCCGTTGACGATGCAGCCGAAGCGGCGCAGGCCCCTGTAGACTCTGCGAAAGAATGAACAGCGCTCCCCGCCGTGACACCCGCGTCGCCGGCGCGGAGCTGTTGCGATGGAGAATTGCATGACCCGTTACGCACTGATCACTGGCGCCTCCAGCGGCATCGGTCTGGCCATGGCCGAAGCGCTGGCCCGGCGCGGCCGCAGCCTGATCCTGGTGGCCCGACAGCGTGATCAGCTGGAAAGTATCGCGATCGAACTGACCCAACGGTTTGGCGTGGAGGTTTTATTCCGTGCCTGCGACCTCGGCGAGCCTTTGCGCCTGTCCGGTTTCCTGCTGGAGCTGGAAGAAGGCGACCGGCAGATCGACCTGTTGGTCAACTGCGCCGGCATCGGTACCTGCGGCCCGTTTCTGGCCCAGGACTGGATGACCGAGCAGGATCTGATCGAAGTGAACATCCTCGCCCTCACCCGCTTGTGTCACGCCATCGGCAACAGCATGGCCCTGCAGGGTGGCGGGCAGATTCTCAATGTCGCCTCAGTGGCGGCGTTCAATCCCGGTCCGTGGATGAGCACCTACTACGCCAGCAAAGCGTACGTACTGCACTTCTCCGAAGCGCTGCGGGTTGAACTCAAACAGAGCGCGGTCAAGGTGTCGGTCCTTTGTCCCGGACCGACCCGCACCGCGTTCTTCCGCACCGCACAGCTCAACGACGACAAACTCAAGAACAGCAAGCTGCTGATGAGCCCCGAGGAAGTCGCGCTGTACACCGTGCGCGCGCTGGAGAAAAACCGCGCAATCATCATTCCCGGACGGCGCAACCGCTGGTTCGCCTTTCTGCCGCGCCTTGGTTCGCGCTGGCTCAACCGCACCATCGTCGGCATGGTCAACAAGGCTTACTGCCCGCGCTGAATGGTCCTACGGCAAAACACTGGGCGCGGTCATTTCCCATGAGTACACTCAGGCCAGCCCCCACAACGGAGAAAACAGCAGTGGATACTCTGTTCACCAAGATCATCAACCGGGAGATTCCGGCCAAGATCATCTACGAGGACGACCAGGTTCTGGCGTTCCACGACATCGCCCCTCAGGCACCGGTGCATTTCCTGGTGATCCCGAAGAAACCGGTGCGCACCCTCAATGACCTGACCGAAGACGACAAGGCACTGGCCGGACACATTCTGTTCACTGCCCAGCGCCTGGCCCTGGAGCTGGGCTGCGAGGAAGGCTTCCGGGTGGTGATGAACTGCAATGAAAAGGGTGGGCAGACTGTCTATCACATCCATATGCATGTGCTCGGTCAGCGCCAGATGAACTGGCCGCCGGGCTGATTCACCGGACATCCCGTGGAAGCGGGCCTGCTCGCGAAAGCGGAGTATCTGCCATGAATATTTTGCATGTACCGACGTCTTCGCGAGCAAGCCAGCTCCCACTCAAAGCATGAACGCACAAATCCCGTACCGTACGGCAAATGACCCAGCGCAAACGTTCCCCGGCCGATTCGGTTAAACTGGCCGCCGAGATTCTTCCCGGAGGTCAGCATGACTACCCAACGTCACTACTCGCCAATTGACCGCCTTCTGCTGCAAGCCGATGCCGCGATGCGCACCCTGCTGCCCTTCAGTGGCCAGCCGTACCGTCCGTCGCCAGCAATTCTGCAGCCGGACACGCAAATGAGCGATGAAGACACGCGCCACGTCGCGGGCCTGATGCGCATCAACCATACCGGTGAAGTCTGCGCCCAGGCGCTGTATCAGGGGCAGGCGCTGACCGCCAAGTTGCCCCAGGTGCGCGAAGCCATGGAACATGCCGCCGAAGAAGAGATTGATCATCTGGTGTGGTGCGAACAGCGCCTTCACCAGTTGGGCAGTCATACCAGTGTGCTCAATCCATTGTTTTATGGCATGTCATTCGGGATTGGTGCCGTGGCCGGGTTGATCAGCGACAAGGTCAGCCTCGGGTTCGTCGCGGCGACCGAGCATCAAGTGTGCAAGCATTTGAACGAGCATCTGGAGCAGTTGCCGGCCGAGGATGAAAAGTCCCGGGCGATTCTGGAGCAGATGCGCATCGACGAAGAACATCATGCGGAGAGTGCGCTGGATGCAGGTGGTTTCCGTTTTCCGGCGCCGGTGAAGTTCGGGATGAGTCTGTTGGCCAAGGTTATGACCAAGAGCACTTATCGGATCTGATGGCCCGGGTGTGTTAGGACCTCATCGCTGGCAGGCCTGCTCCCACAGGGCCCGGTACTTTGGCAATAAAAAAGGCGACTACCGCAAAGTAGTCGCCTTTTTTGTGCCCGAAGATCTTACGCTGACATGTTGCGCGCGTAGAAGATCTCCAGCATTTCGTGTTTCACCCGGTCGGTCACCTGAGCACGCTGTTCAGCGGACAGGTTACTGGTGGCGTCGCCGAACAGGTAATTGTCCAGTTCGAAGTCCTTCAGCAGCATTTTGGTGTGGAACAGGTTTTCCTGATACACGTTCACGTCGGTCATCTGGTAAGCGTCGCGGGTGTCTTCGGACAGGTAGTTCTGGATTGAATTGATCTCGTGGTCGATGAAGTGCTTGTTGCCTTCAACATCACGGGTGAAGCCGCGCACACGATAATCCACGGTGACGATGTCCGAATCGAACTGGTGAATGAGAAAGTTGAGCGCCTTGAGCGGTGAAATCACACCACACGTCGACACGTCGATGTCCACACGGAACGTCGCAATACCGTCGTCCGGATGGATTTCCGGGTAGGTGTGCACCGTAATGTGGCTCTTGTCGAGGTGGGCAAGGATGATTTCGGGCAAGGGGCCCGGAGACTCTTCGATCTGACTTTCGGTCGGGGTCACTGGTTCTTCAGAAATCAGAATCGTAACACTGGCGCCCTGAGGCTCGTAGTCCTGACTGGCAATGTTCAGGATGTTGGCACCAATGATCTCGACAACTTCCGTGAGAATCTGCGTCAGGCGTTTCGCGTTGTACTCTTGATTGATGTACTCGACGTAGGCCTGCTGGTCTTGCGGGGTTTCCGCATAACAGATGTCATAGATGTTGAAGCTCAAGGTCTTGGTCAGGTTATTGAACCCGTGGAGCTTGAGTTTGCTTTTCACCGTTGGAAACTCTCTGTGCTTGCGGCGCAGCCGCGTGATCAAGCATGCCCGTCAAATGCGAACAAAGCACTTGCGTAGGACGGTTAACACCTCTTCACGATGGCGATTCTGGTTATATGTACAGGCGGATGACCCGTCGGCTGACCGATCACTGCCCTGAAAAAAGTGGCGCATCATGCAGACGTCAGCGGGGGGATCGCCAGAGTCTGCACTGCTTTTATGATAGTTGAATGTCGCTTCAACCGAGTTCGACGATTTCGTACTCGTGGGTAATGTCCACGCCCGCAGCGCCGAGCATGATCGAGGCCGAGCAGTACTTTTCCGCAGACAGCTCGACGGCGCGTTTGACCTGGGCTTCTTTCAAGCCCCGGCCCTTGACCACGAACTTCATGTGGATCTTGGTGAACACCTTCGGATCTTCGGTCGCACGCTCGGCATCGAGAAAGGCTTCACAGCTTTCAACGGCCTGACGGGACTTCTTCAGAATGCTGACCACGTCGAAGTTGCTGCAACCGCCAACACCCAGCAGGAGCATTTCCATCGGCCGAACCCCCAGATTGCGACCACCGGCGTCCGGCGGACCGTCCATCACCACGACATGACCGCTACCGGATTCGCCGAGGAACATGGCTTCGCCAGCCCATTGGATGCGTGCCTTCATCGCCAAGACTCCACTGTAAAAAAAGGGTCGCCAGCTTAGCACAGGGATTCATTCTGACAGTGGGCGCCGATCGTGGGACGCATGCGTCTACGGCGTAGGTAATTTCTCGAATTTTCGACGAAGTGTCTGGTAAGCTGGCGCCAATTCGCTGGCGCCAATTGTCAGCCTGTGTAGCGACCGCCTTCAGCGCCTCATAAAAAATCAAACATCACCGTGCAGTCTTTTCGGGATACAACCATGGTTGCTATTACCCCCACACCCAAAATCAAGAACCTCGACAAGCTGTTGATGCATTGCCAGCGCCGTCGCCATGCGGCCAAGAGCAATATCATTTGTGCGGGTGATCGCTCGGACACGCTGTATTTCATTATCAAGGGCTCGGTGACGATCCTGATCGAGGATGACGACGGCCGCGAGATGATCATCGCCTACCTGAACGCCGGAGACTTCTTCGGTGAACTGGGCCTGTTCGAACAGGCGGGCCAGGAACAGGAACGCAGTGCCTGGGTGCGGGCGAAGGTCGAATGCGAAACGGCCGAAATCAGTTACGCCAAGTTTCGCGAACTGTCCCAACAGGACCCGGACATTCTTTACGTCCTCAGCGGACAAATCGCACAACGTCTGCGCAACACCACGCGTAAGGTCGGCGACCTGGCGTTCTTCGACGTCACCGGTCGTGTGGCCCGCTGCCTGCTGGAGCTGTGCAAGCAACCGGACGCCATGACTCACCCGGACGGCATGCAGATCAAGGTGACCCGTCAGGAAATCGGGCGGATTGTCGGGTGTTCGCGGGAGATGGTCGGTCGCGTGCTCAAGGATCTTGAAGAACGCAACCTGGTCGATGTGAAAGGCAAGACCATGGTGGTCTTCGGCACCCGCTAAGCGCGTAACGTCAGGCGCTGTAGACCTGCGCCAGCATCAGACGAAACAGCTCATCAAGACGCGCCAATGCATTTGGCGCGGCGAACTTCTCGTGCAGGGCAATGTGGCTTTCAGCCCGCACCCGCTGCTCCAGACCGCAGGCTTCATTGAAGCGATTGACGGCCGCCACCATCGACTCGCGCTCGTTATCCATCAGCATCGCACCGTGTACCAGACCGACCGGGCGTTGTCCGCCCTGACTCTGGCGCCAGCGCTGAGCCGTGCCGACCATCTTGCGCCCATCGAGATTGACGTTGAAACGACCGTCGCAGAACGCGCCGTCAACTTCACCCAGGGACGACTGACCACCCAGCTCATCCAGCAATTCGCAGATCGGATCACACAATCGCCGGTAACCGGTTTCGATGCGGTTCAGGTCGCCTTCGCTGCGGGGCGGAGCGTAGACCAACGCGATGTTGATGGTTGAAGCGGATTGCGGCACCGGCTCGCCACCGGTTTCACGCAGCAGCACCGGCCAGCCGGCAGCGGCAGAAATGTCGCAGGCTTGCTCGAAACCGGGCAGACGGTTGAGGCGGCGTGGCATGACCAAGGCGTGATCGCTGGGTTGCCAGAACAGCAAACCGAATTCGGCGTCGCCGGCGCAGATGGAGGCAAGCAAGTCCTGTTCGGCTTGCAGGCCGGCTTCGATGGTCAGGGAGGTGGGGATCATAAGGTTTCCATAGGACGTTGAGTCTGAGGTGAATCTTATGCCGCCTTCGCGGGCAAGCCCGCTCCCACAGGAAGTACGGGCGCCTGCGAAGAATCGATCAGTCGAGGGTCGAACCGCTGACTACCGGACCACCGCGCTCCGGGAAGAACAACCGCTGCAGTTCGGTGCCCGGGCTTTCAGCGCGCATGAACGCCTCGCCCACCAGGAACGCGTAGACGTCGCTGATTTCCATCAGCTCGACATCGGCGCGGTTGAGGATGCCGCTCTCGGTGATCACCAGTCGATCGCGCGGAATGCGCGGCAACAGGTCAAGGGTGGTTTCGAGGCTGACGTCAAAGGTGTGCAGGTTGCGGTTGTTGATCCCGACCAGTGGCGTGTCGAGGGTTTTCAACGCACGCTCCAGTTCATCGCCGTCGTGCACTTCCACCAACACATCAAGACCAACGCCTTTGGCCACCGACGCCAGCTCGGCCATTTTCACGTCATCCAGTGCGGAGACGATCAACAGCACGCAGTCGGCGCCGAGGGCACGGGCTTCGACAATCTGGTAGGGGTCGATCATGAAATCCTTGCGGATCACCGGCAGGCTGCACGCGGCACGGGCCTGTTGCAGGTAAGCATCGGCGCCCTGGAAGTAATCGATGTCGGTCAGCACCGACAGACAGGTCGCCCCGCCCTTCTCGTAGCTTTTGGCGATGTCGGCAGGCACGAAGTTTTCGCGGATCACGCCTTTGCTCGGCGATGCCTTCTTGATCTCGGCGATCACCGCCGGTTGCTTCTTCTTCGCCTGCGCCAGCAATGCCTGGGCAAAACCACGGGGTGCATCGGCCGCCTTGGCCAGACCTTCCAGCTCGCTCAGGCTGACGCGAGCGCTGCGCTCGGCGACTTCCTGGACTTTGCGCGCCAGAATGTTTTCCAGAACCGTCGGTACACTCATCCCTCATTCTCCACTTTGAATACCGCGGTAAAGGCACCCAACTCCTCGAGTTTTTCCCGAGCGAGGCCGGTGTGCAGAGCGTCGTGCGCAAGCGCCACGCCTTCTTTCAAACTCGTGGCCAGATCGGCGGCGTACAGCGCTGCACCGGCATTGAGCACAATCATTTCAGCGGCTTTCTGGCCGTTTTCGGTTTTGCGCTTGCCCAGTGCATCGCGGATCAGCGCCAGCGACGCCTCCGGTCCTTCGACCGACAGCCCGTGCAGGCTCTGGCTCTTCATGCCCAAGTCTTCGGGCTCGACCCAATACTCGGTGATCTCGTTGTTTTTCAGCTCGGCAACAAAGGTCGGCGCGGCGAGGCTGAATTCGTCCAGACCATCCTTCGAATGCACCACCAGCACATGTTTGCTGCCCAGACGTTGCAAGACCTCGGCCAATGGCCGGCACAGCGCCTGAGTGAAGACGCCCACCACCTGATGTTTCACACCGGCCGGATTCGTAAGCGGGCCGAGCATGTTGAACAGCGTACGCAAGCCGAGATCGCGGCGCGGGCCGGCGGCGTACTTCATGGCTTTGTGGTGGGTCTGGGCAAACATGAAACCGATGCCGACGTTGTCGATGCAACGGGCCACCTGGACCGGCGTCAGGTTCAGGTAAATGCCGGCGGCTTCCAGCAAGTCGGCGCTGCCGCTCTTGCCCGAGACTGCACGATTACCGTGCTTGGCCACGGTGCAACCGGCGGCCGCGACGACAAACGAAGACGCCGTCGACACGTTGAAGATATTGGCACCGTCACCGCCGGTGCCGACCACATCGACCACGCCGTCGAGGGTCTTGAGTTCGACCTGGTCGGCCAGTTCGCGCATCACCGACACGGCGCCGACGATCTCGTCGATGCTCTCGCTCTTCATGCGCATGGCCATCATGAACGCGCCGATCTGCGCGTCAGTGCATTGGCCGGTCATGATTTCGCGCATCACGTCGCGCATTTCATCGGTGCTGAGGTCGAGGTGATCGACGATACGGCTCAGGGCTGTCTTGATATTCATGGGAAGTCCTTAGCGCGTGCCGCCGGTTTGTTTGAGGAAGTTGGCAAACAGTTCATGGCCCTGTTCGGTCAGGATCGACTCGGGGTGAAACTGTACGCCCTCAATGTTCAGGGTCTTGTGACGCAGGCCCATGATTTCGTCGACGCTGCCGTCATCGTGTTGCGTCCACGCGGTCAGCTCCAGGCAATCGGGCAAGGTCTCGTGCTTGACGACCAGCGAGTGGTAGCGGGTAACCGTAAGCGGATGATTCAGACCGGTAAAAACGCCCTTGTCCTCGTGGAATACCGGGCTAGTCTTACCGTGCATCACCTGCCGGGCACGCACCACGTCACCGCCAAAGGCCTGGCCGATGGACTGGTGGCCCAGACAAACGCCGAGGATTGGCAGTTTGCCGGCAAAGTGCTTGATGGCTTCGATGGAGATGCCGGCTTCGGTCGGTGTGCAGGGGCCGGGGGACACAACGATGCGCTCGGGGTTGAGCGCTTCGATTTCGGCGATGGTCAGTTCGTCGTTGCGCACGACCTTGACCTCGGCACCCAGCTCGCCGAGGTATTGCACAACGTTGTAAGTAAAGGAGTCGTAGTTGTCGATCATCAGCAACATGGCGTTTCGAACCTCTTGAATTCTGACTTGAAGACAGCCTTCGAATGACTTGCCCGCAGGGCGCTGCACGATGTCGGACGCGCAGAGGGCGTCGGCACAGCGGCATTTCAAACGGGCAAGGAAGGCAAAGCGATACAGATCCGGCCGGGCCGGCAAAAAAGATTCAGGCGCGCCAACGCCAACGGGCGTGTGCCTTGATGACTTGATCCAGTAGTTTGCTGACGATCAACACGGGGAAGGTCTCGTTCATACGTTCCGGCACAGTAACTTAGCTGGGCAGAGCGTGCAATATGGCGGGGCTGACGGGGGACAAAACTAAGGGAGGCTTCGCGACCGATGGCAAAATGCCGGGAGTTTTTGGTACTGTCGTTTCGTTCACCTAAAACAATAAATAAACGGACTTGCTCATGATCAAACAGACGTTGTTTGTACCGCTCGCCGGATGCCTGCTGGCTCTGGCCTGCGCCCAGGCCAATGCGGCACCCAATCCTTATTCCAGTTTCATCGTCTTCGGCGACAGCCTGAACGATGCCGGGACCTTCAGGGACACCGGCGGCCCGGCCGGCGCCACGCAGCGCTACACCAACCGCACCGGCCCGCTGTACCAGGATGGCACTGGCGAAAACCGCGACCTCAACTCCACCCAGATCATCGGCGGCAAACTGGGTTTCAGCCCTGATCAAACCGCGTCTTCGTCCTCGGCGGTGCGTGCCGGCGAAGGGCTGGCGGATGGCAACAACTGGGCGGTGGGCGGATACCGTACCGACCAGATTCTCGACTCGATCACCACACAATCGGCTACCGGTGAGCGCACCCGCGCCGGTTACCTGCCCTCGAACGGCTTCCGTGCCGACCCGAACGCGCTGTATTACCTGTCCGGCGGCGGTAACGACTTCCTCCAGGGTCGCGTGCTCAGTCTTGACCAGGCCAACTCGGCGGCCGATCGCCTGGCCGATAGCGTACGTACGCTGCAAGGTGCCGGCGCCAAATACATCATGGTCTGGCTGCTGCCAGACATCGGCCTGACCCCGGCGGTCAATGGCTCGCCGCTGCAGGCTTTCACCTCGCAGCTCAGCGCCCAGTTCAACACCGAGCTGGTCAGCCAGCTGCAGGGCATCAACGCTGAAATCATTCCCCTGAACATTCCGGTGCTGCTCAAAGAGGCCTTCGCCAACCCGGCGCAGTTCGGCCTCGCGACGGACCAGAACCTCACGGCCACCTGCTTCAGCGGCAACAGTTGCACAGAAAACGCCCGATACGGCATCAACAGCGCCACCCCGGATCCGACCAAGCTGATTTACAACGACGCGGTGCACCCGACCGAAACCGGCCAGCGGCTGATTGCCGACTACGCCTACTCACTGCTGGCAGCACCGTGGGAACTGACCCTGCTGCCGGAAATGGCCCAGGGTTCGTTGCGTGCGCATCAGGATGAACTGCGCAACCAGTGGCTGGCCGATTGGGAAAACTGGCAGGGCATCGGCCAATGGCGCGCCATCGTTGCCGGCGGCGGTCAACATCAGGATTTCGACGGCCAGCAAAGCGCTGCCAGTGCCGACGGCAACGGCTATAACCTGAACATCGGCGGCAGCTATCGCGTCAACGAAGCCTGGCGTGTCGGTGTGGCCGCGGGTTTCTATAACCAGAAACTCGAAGCCGGCGACGCCGACTCGGAATACAAACTCAGCGCCTACATGGGCACCGCATTCGCCCAGTACCAGCAAAACCGCTGGTGGGGCGATCTGGCGATGACCGCCGGCAAACTCGACTACGACAGCCTCAAGCGTAAATTCCAGCTCGGGGTCAACGAGCGCGGAGAGAAAGGCGATACCGACGGCTACGTCCTGGCGATCAGCGGCCGCATCGGCTACGACATCGCGCAGCAGGCCAGCAGTCCATGGCATCTGTCGCCGTTCGTCAGCGCCGATTTCGGCAAGACCGAAGTGGATGGTTACTCGGAAAAAGGCGCGGATTCCACCGCGCTGACCTTCGATGACCAGTCGCGCAACTCGCGGCGTCTGGGCCTGGGCATCCAGGGCAAGTACCAGATCACTGCACAGACCGAAGTGTTCGGCGAGTTCGCTCACGAGCGTGAGTACAACGACGACCGGCAAGACCTGACCATCAACCTCAACAGCCTGCCGAACAATCGTTTCACCCTCGAAGGCTACGAGCCGCAGACCAACCTCAATCGCCTGAACCTGGGCGTGAGCCACAAGCTCACTCAGGATCTGGCGTTGCGCGCCAGCTACAACGTGCGCAAGGATGACGACTTTACCCAGCAAGGGGTGAACGTCGGGGTCAGCCTCGATTTCTGATTTGCCGGCATAAAAAAACGCGGCGCCCTTACAGGCGCCGCGTTTTTTTTAGGTCCGAGCACAACTCAATGCAGGCCTGCGCCTGCTCGCGATGGCGGTGGATCAGCCAACATTAAAGGTGAATGTCAGGCCGAAATCACCAGCAGGCGAAGGCCTACCAGTGTTTTGCGTGGATCAGGCGTCCGGTGTCTGCTCCGCCAGGGCCACAGCACGGAACATCGCACGGCGCTTGTTCAGGGTTTCTTCCCATTCCAGCGCCGGCACCGAGTCGGCAACAATGCCGCCGCCGGCCTGCACGTGCAGTTCGCCGTTCTTGATCACCGCCGTGCGAATGGCAATCGCGGTGTCCATGTTGCCGTTCCAGGCGAAGTAACCAACCGCGCCGCCGTACACACCACGTTTGACCGGCTCCAGTTCGTCGATGATTTCCATCGCGCGAATCTTCGGTGCGCCGGACAAGGTGCCGGCCGGCAGAATCGCCCGCAGTGCGTCCATCGCCGTCAGCCCGGCCTTCAACTGGCCGGTGACGTTGGAAACGATGTGCATCACGTTGGAATAACGCTCGATGACCATTTTCTCGGTGAGTTTCACCGAGCCGATTTCCGAAACCCGCCCGGTGTCGTTACGCCCGAGGTCGATCAGCATCAAGTGCTCGGCAATCTCCTTGTCGTCCGACAACAGGTCTTCTTCCAGCGCCACGTCCGCTTCTTCGGTAGCACCACGCGGACGCGTACCGGCAATCGGGCGCACGGTGATCAGGTTGTCTTCAACCCGCACCAGCACTTCCGGCGAACTGCCGACGACGTGGAAGTCGCCAAAGTTGAAAAAATACATGTACGGCGTCGGGTTGAAGCACCGCAGGGCGCGATAGAGATCAATCGGCGCAGCCTTGAAGTCGATCGACATGCGCTGCGACGGCACGACCTGCATGCAGTCACCGGCAAGGATGTATTCCTTGATGGTGTCGACGGCTTTTTCGTAATCGTCCTGGGTGAAACTGGAGCGGAATACCGGATCAGCCGACTGCTGCTTGCTGAAGTCCAGGCCTCGGCGCGGGGTGATCGGCTGACGCAGTTTTTCCAGCAGTGCCTGCAATTGCGCCTGACCCTGCTCGTAAGCGTCGGCTTGCGCCGGGTCGGCGAGGACGATCGCGTGCATCTTGCCGGCGAGGTTGTCGAACACCACCACCGCATCGGAAACCATCAGCAGAATGTCCGGCACACCCAGCGGATCCGGGTTCGGGCATTTGCCCAAGCGTTTCTCGACATAACGCACGCAGTCATAACCGAAGTATCCGACCAGGCCACCGTTGAAACGCGGCAGACCGGCGATGGTCGGCACGTTGTAGCGGGCCTTGAAGGTTTCGACGAAGGCCAGCGGGTCTTCGACGTCATGGCTTTCGGTCTCGACGCCGTCGACGGTGATGCTCACATGATGATCGTGAACCCGCAGCACGGTGCGGCACGGCAGGCCGATGATCGAGTAACGGCCCCATTTCTCGCCGCCCTGCACCGATTCGAGCAGGTAGGAGTTGGGCTGGTCGGCCAGTTTCAAGTAGATCGACAGCGGCGTGTCGAAGTCGGCCAGGGTTTCGCAGGCCAGCGGAATGCGGTTGTAGCCGTCGGCGGCCAAGCGCAGGAATTCTTCGCGGATCATGAGGTGCCTCGTGGTGTGAGGTGCTAACAGTCAGGTGTGCAAACGCGCCGGCGGGCCGGCCAGGAAACAGTCAGGCGCGCCAACGCCAGCGGGCCAGGGCCTTGATGACTTTCATCCAGAGTTTGCGAGTGACCACCACGATGGCGTTTCCAGAATGGGATTGAGCAGCGTCGGGCAACGTTATCTCAGCGGCTGTACCGAGGCAACCGGGAATTAGCTTGCGCAGATCGTCGATCACCAGCGCCGGGGCTTCCTCGGCAATCGGTCGGCCGTGGTTGTAGCCGTAGCTGAGCGCCACGCATTTGACCCCCGCCGCTTTCGCCGCCAGCACGTCGCTGCGCGAGTCGCCGACGAACAGCGATTGCGAGGCCGGGATGTTGGCCATTTTCATCACGAAGAACAGTGCGGCCGGGTCGGGTTTCTTCTGCGGCAGGGTGTCGCCGCCGATGATCCATTTGAAGTAGCGGCCGATCTTCATCTGATCCAGCAGCGGCGCGACAAAACGCTCCGGCTTGTTGGTGATCAGCGCCATCGCCACGCCTTGCTTGTTCAGCCATTTGAGGGTGTCGCGCACACCCGGATAGACCACGGTCAGCTCATGGCTGGCGCCGTAAGCGTCCATGAACACTTCCAGCGCGTGCTCGGCCTCGACGTCATCCACCGCCGAATGATCGATGCCGCCGGCCAGCGCCCGGCGCACCAGCACCGGTGCGCCATTGCCGACCCACTCGCGCACCGACTCGATGCCGGCAGGCTTGCGCCCGAGGGAGAGCAGCATGGTGTCCACCGCCGCCGCCAGGTCGGGAACCGAGTCGATCAGCGTGCCATCCAGATCGAACATCACCAACCGTGGCAGTTGCCCCGGGAACAGCTGCTCAAAACCGCTCATGGGCGCGCCAGCGCCAGTTCGGAACGCATCTTGTCGATGACTTCCTGATAGTTCGGTGCATTGAAGATCGCCGAACCGGCGACGAAGGTGTCCGCACCGGCCGCGGCGATTTCACGGATGTTGTTGACGTTGACGCCGCCGTCGATTTCCAGACGGATGTCGCGGCCCGAAGCATCAATGATCGCCCGCGCTTCGCGCAGTTTGTCGAGGGTGCCGGGAATGAATTTCTGCCCGCCGAAGCCCGGGTTGACGCTCATCAGCAAGACCATGTCGACCTTGTCGATCACGTACTTGAGCACGTCCAGCGGGGTCGCCGGGTTGAACACCAGGCCGGATTTGCAGCCGCCTTCACGGATCAGTTGCAGCGAGCGATCGACGTGCAGCGTGGCTTCCGGGTGGAAGGTGATGTAGGTGGCGCCGGCCTCGATGAAGTCGCCGACGATGCGATCCACCGGGCTGACCATCAAGTGCGCGTCGATCGGCGCGGTGATGCCGTACTTGCGCAGTGCCGCGCAGACCATCGGCCCGATGGTCAGGTTCGGCACGTAGTGGTTGTCCATGACATCGAAGTGGACGAAGTCGGCACCGGCGGCCAGAACGTTGTCCACTTCTTCGCCGAGGCGGGCGAAGTCGGCGGAGAGAATCGACGGAGCAATTACGAAGGGCTGCATGACGCACCTTTTCTGAGCTAAATCACGATGGCGCGCATTGTATACCTCAAGTTTCCGCGCGCGCACCGTGACCACGATGATTGGGTTATGCCATGAGCGAGACCGACGGCGACTCAGTAC
The DNA here is from genome assembly GCF_054344005.1 of Pseudomonas sp. GNP014. Taxonomy (NCBI): domain Bacteria; kingdom Pseudomonadati; phylum Pseudomonadota; class Gammaproteobacteria; order Pseudomonadales; family Pseudomonadaceae; genus Pseudomonas; species Pseudomonas sp. GNP014. Next base: position 553,956 of record NZ_JBTGUS010000001.1, read on the forward strand.
GCCGCGCGGTAGATCTTTTCGATGTCCGCAGCGCTGAGCCTGCGCGGGTTGTTGCGCATCAAACGCTCGATCCCTGCGGCTTCCACTGCCATCGCCGGGATCGCGTCTTCAGGCACACCGAAACTGCGCAGGCCCGGCGGAATCTCTACCGCCGCACACAAATCGGTCATGGCCTGCACGGCTTTATCCGCCGCCTCCGTGGCGCTCAGATGAGCCGTCTTCACCCCCATGGCTTCGGCGATATCCTGCATGCGTTCGACGCAGGCCATCTTGTTCCAGGTCATGACGTACGGCAGCAGCAAGGCGTTACTCACGCCATGGGCGATGTTGAAGCGACCGCCCAGTGGATACGCCAACGCATGCACCGCGCCGACCCCGGCATTGCCGAACGCCATGCCGGCCATCAGGCTGGCGGTGGCCATGTCTTCGCGGGCCTGCAGATTGGCGCCATTGGCGTAAGCCTTGGGCAGCGCCCGGGCGATCAGTTTGATTGCGCCGATGGCCAGCGAGTCGGTAATCGGCGAGGCGTTGACCGACAGATAGGATTCGATGGCATGCACCAGCGCATCGACTCCACTGGCAGCAGTGACACTGCGCGGACAGGTCAGGGTCATTTGCGGGCTGACCAGCGCGACGTCTGGCAACAGGTAGTCGCTGACGATGCCTTTCTTCAACTGCGCGACCTTGTCGGAAAGAATCGCCACGTTGGTCACTTCCGAACCGGTGCCGGCGGTGGTCGGGATGGCGATCAGCGGCGGGCCTTTGCGCGGCACCTGCTCGACGCCGAACAGATCTTCCAGCGCGCCGTGGTAACCGGCATACGCCGCGACGCTTTTGGCGATGTCGATGGCACTGCCGCCACCGAGGCCGATCAAGCCGTCATGTCCGCCCTCGCGGTAAACGCGCATGCAGTCTTCGACGATGGCAATTTCCGGGTCCGGTAGCACTCGGTCGAAAATCTCGTATTCGCGCCCACCCAATTGGCACAGCGCCAGCTCCACGGTGCCGGATTTGACCAGTGCGGCGTCGGTGACGATCAGCGGGTTGTCGATATCCAGGCGCGTGAGTTCCGCCGCCAGTTGCTCGATGGCTGCGGCGCCGGTGATCAGTTTGTGAGCGATTTTGAACTGGGACAGACTCATCGTGCGCAGCCTCTTATAGGTGTGGGAGCTGAGCACAAGCGTAGTCGAGGGTTTGGGGTTGTCTGGTATTCAGGTGGTGAATGAGCCATCGAGGGCCAGAGCAAGAACCCTCACCCTAGCCCTCTCCCAGAGGGAGAGGGGACTGAACATGCCGTTCTCTCGGAGTACATCGACGTGCGATAACGGTCGAACACAGGTTTTGAAGACCATGAAGATCTGCTCCCTTTCCCCCTCGCCCCCTTGGGGGAGAGGGCTGGGGGTGAGGGGGTAAGCTTTTGATTCGGCCCTTAAACCTGAGCAGTACGCAGTTTCTCGCTGCGCCCACGCAGCCATTCCAGGGTCAGCAGCAGAATCACCGAGAAGGCAATCAGCAACGTAGCGGCGGCAGCGATAGTCGGACTGAGGTTCTCGCGGATCCCGCTGAACATTTGCCGTGGCAGGGTCGCTTGCTCCGGGCCGGCGAGGAACAGCGTCACCACCACCTCATCGAACGACGTCGCGAAGGCGAACAGCGCCCCGGAAATGACCCCCGGCGCAATCAGCGGCAAGGTCACCCGGCGGAACGTGGTCAGTGGCGAAGCGCCGAGGCTGGCCGCCGCCCGTACAAGGTTATGGTTGAAACCCTGCAACGTCGCCGACACGGTGATGATCACGAATGGCACACCGAGCACCGCGTGCACCACGATCAGCGAGAAGAAACTGTTACCCAAGCCCAGCGGCGCGAAAAACAGATAACTCGCCACACCAATGATCACCACTGGCACCACCATCGGCGAAATCACCAGCGCCATCACCAGCGCTTTGCCGGGGAAGTCACCGCGGGTGAGACCGATTGCCGCCAGCGTGCCAAAGATCATCGCCAGCACCGTCGCTGCCGGGGCGACGATGATGCTGTTCTTCAGTGCGCGCATCCATTCCGCCGAGGCGAAGAAGTCGTGGTACCACTGCAGCGAGAAGCCCTGCAGCGGATAGACCAGAAAACTCCCCGAGTTGAACGACAGCGGCACGATCACCAGCACCGGCAGAATCAGGAACAGCAGGATCAGGCCGCAGAGAATCCGCAAGCTGTAGAACCACACCCGTTCGATGGGCGACATGTAAGGACTCAGCATTTCAAATTCCCCTTAGCTCAGGCGCAGGCGACTGGCGCCCACCAGCCAGCTGTAGATCAGATAAAGCACCACGGTTGCCAGCAGCAGCAAGCCGCCCAGCGCCGTGGCCATGCCCCAGTTGATGCTGGTGTTGGTGTAGAACGCGACGAAGTAGCTGACCATTTGATCGTTCGGGCTGCCGAGCAGTGCCGGGGTGATGTAGTAGCCGATGGCGAGGATGAACACCAACAGGCAACCGGCACCGACGCCAGCGTAGGTCTGCGGGAAGTACACCCGCCAGAAACTGGCGAACGGATGGCAGCCCAGCGAAATCGCGGCGCGCATGTAAGTCGGTGAGATGCCTTTCATCACGCTGTAGATCGGCAGGATCATGAACGGCAGCAGGATGTGCACCATCGAGATGTAGACCCCGGTGCGGTTGAACACCAGCTCCAGCGGCTTATCAATGATGCCCATTGCCATCAGCGCGCTGTTGATCAGCCCGCCCGATTGCAGCAACACGATCCATGCCGCGACCCGCACCAGAATCGAGGTCCAGAAGGGCAGCAACACCAGAATCATCAGCAGGTTGCTCTGGCGCGATGGCAGGTTGGCCAGCAGGTAAGCCAGTGGATAGGCGAGCAGCAAGCAGATCACAGTGATCACCAGGCCCATCCAGAACGTGCGGGCGAAGATGTCGAGGTAGATCGCCTGATCCGGGGTGGCCGGGGCCAGTTCGCCGAGGTCGTCGATGCGGTGATCGACCGCCGCCAGCAGGTAATACGGGGTGATGCTGCTGGTGTTGCGCTTGACCGCTTGCCAGTAGGCCGGATCGCCCCAGCGCTCGTCGAGGCCTTCAAGTGCTTCTTTATAAGAGGCCGGTTCGCTGGCAAAGGGCAGCGCACGGGCGGTTTTGGTCAGCAGGCTGCGATAGCCGGCCAATTCCATGTTCAAGCGCTTGGACAAATCGCCCAGCGTCTGGTTTTTCCGGGCTTCGGCGAGGTCTTCGCCAGCGGCTTTGTACACCGGTTCAGCGGGCAGGCCGCGGCCGTCCCAGCTGGCGATGGCCGCCACGGTGCGCGGCATGCCGCCGACCACTTCCGGGTTGCCGACGCTTTTGTAGAGCAGCGCCACGATCGGCACCAGGAACACCAGCAACAGAAACAGCACCAGCGGCGCAATCAACGCCTGGGCCTTCCAGCGGTTGACTCGCTCGGCGCGCTTGAGCTTCTGCTTCAAGGTGGGGCTGGTGCCCTCGTTCAGGGGAACGGCGATGGCCATGACGTACTCCGCAAATCTTTGATCGTTACAGAGGTGGCGAACCACCTCGATCGATTGATGCACACAGATCCAAATGTGGGAGCGAGCTTGCTCGCGAAGGCGGCGCATCAGTCGACATCAATGTTGAATGTACTGGCGCTTTCGCGAGCAAGCTCGCTCCCACAGGAGAGCGAGCCCTCGGTTATTTCGCAGCCCAGGAATTGAAGCGCTGCTCCAGTTGCTCGCCGTTGTCAGCCCAGAAGCTGACGTCGATCTGCACCTGGTTGGCGATGTTTTCCGGGGTGGTCGGCATGTCTTTCAGGACATCCTTGGCCAGCAGCGGCACGGCTTGGGTGTTGGCCGGGCCATAGGCGATGTTTTCCGAGTAGGTCTTCTGCTGTTGCGGCTGGACCGAGAAGGCGATGAACTTCTTCGCCGCTTCCGCACGTTTGGCGTCCAGACCTTTCGGGATGGCCCAGGCGTCGAAGTCGTAGATGCCGCCGTTCCACACCACTTTCAGGTTGGATTCCTTCTGCACCGCAGCGATACGACCGTTGTAGGCCGAGCTCATGACCACGTCACCGGAAGCGAGGTACTGCGGCGGTTGCGCGCCGGCTTCCCACCACTGGATGCTCGGCTTCAGTTCATCGAGCTTCTTGAACGCACGGTCCTGACCATCCTTGCCGGCCAGCACTTTGTAGACGTCTTTCGGCGCTACGCCGTCGGCCATCAGTGCGAACTCGAGGGTGTACTTGGCGCCTTTGCGCAGGCCACGCTTGCCCGGGAATTTCTTGGTGTCCCAGAAATCGGCCCAGCTGGTCGGTGCGGTTTTCAGCTTGTCGGCGTTGTACGCAAGGACGGTCGACCAGACGAAGAAGCCCACGCCGCACGGCTGGATGGCGCCTTTGACGTAGTCTTCGGATTTGCCGAACAGCGCAGGGTCGAGTTGCTCGAACATGTCTTCGTCACAGCCACGGGACAGTTCCGGCGATTCAACTTCGACCAGATCCCACGACACACTCTTGGTATCGACCATGGCTTTGACCTTGGCCATTTCGCCGTTGTACTCGCCGGCGACGATCTTGCCATGGCCCGCCGCTTCCCACGGTGCGTAGAAGGCTTTGACTTGCGCGGCCTTGTTCGCCCCGCCAAACGACACCACGGTCAAATCCGGGCCAGCCGCCATCGCGCTGGCCGCACCCATCAGGCCCAGGGTCAGGGCGGTGAACTTCAGGGATCTCAACATTTATTGTTCTCTCCACGTGCAGGGTTGGTGTTGGTATTGCCGGGGCGATCAGTTCGCCTCTAGAAGAGGATCAAGCGCGCGCACGTGCTCGATCTGCCAGCCAAGCGGAACCACGTCCCCGACCGCGAGCGCTGGATCGAGCTCGGCAATCGGTTGTTTCACGAAGAAGTCGGTCTTGCCACAGACTTCCAGACGCACCCGGACGTGGTCGCCCAGATAGATGAATTCCGCCACCCTCCCTGAGAAGCGGTTGACACATTGATCGCTCGAGCCGTTGAGGCTGACGCGCTCCGGACGGATCGACAGGGTCACCGGTTCGCCGGTCTGGCCGACGTTGACCGCCAGTGCCTCGACCTTCTCGCCACGGCCCAGCTCGACCACGCAGCGCTCGCCGCTCTGGCTGAGCAGGCGACCGTTGAGGCGGTTGTTCTCGCCGATGAAGTTGGCGACGAAGGTATTTTTCGGTTCTTCGTAGAGGGTGCGCGGCGGAGCGATCTGCTGGATTTCGCCCTGGTGGAAGACCGCCACGCGATCGGACATGGTCAGCGCTTCACCCTGGTCGTGGGTTACGTAGACCACGGTCACGCCGAGGCGCTGGTGCAGGTGCTTGATCTCCATCTGCATGTGTTCGCGCAGCTGTTTGTCGAGTGCACCCAGCGGTTCGTCCATCAACACCAGTTGCGGTTCGAACACCAGCGCCCGCGCCAGTGCTACCCGCTGCTGCTGACCACCGGACAGTTGCGCCGGGTAGCGCGAGGCGAAAGCGTCGAGCTGGACCATGCTGAGGACTTTCTTGACCTTGTCGCTGACGTCGCTCTTGTTCAGGCCGCGCACGGTCAGCGGGAAGGCGAGGTTTTCCGCTACGGTCATGTGCGGGAACAGCGCGTAGTTCTGAAACACCATGCCGATGTCGCGCTTGTGCGGCGGCACGTTATTGATTGCGCGCCCGGCCAGCAGGATTTCTCCGGCGGTCGGTGTTTCAAAGCCGGCGAGCATCATCAGGCTGGTGGTCTTGCCCGAACCGGACGGCCCGAGCAGGGTCAGGAACTCGCCTTTGCGAATGTCCAGGTTGAGGTCTTTGACGATCAGGTTCTCGCCGTCGTAGCTCTTCTGCACTCCACGAAAGCTGACCAGCACATCACTGGCCCCTGCGTTTGAATCGACCTGGCTCATACCCACACCTTTGTTGTTGATGACTGCTTGTGGGTTAAGCCTAGTGGCTGCTGACAGGCGCGCAAATCGGGGCGCAGGAGAGAATCGCCTCAGCCGGATGGAAGGTTGGGGGTAGGGATTGCCCTACAAGGATGGCGCTAATGGATAAGGCAGTGGCGAGGGTTGAGCTGCAAGCTGCAAGAACAAGCAAAAGCGCGTGTCGCTAACAGATATGCCCACATTCTCAGGCCATACAGAGAAACCTGTGGGAGCTGGCTTGCCAGCGATAGCGGTGGGTCAGCCGGCATTGATGTGATTGGCACTCCGTCATCGCTGGCAAGCCAGCTCCCACAGATTTGTGCAGTGTTGCTAAAGGAGCTTGTGCTCCATCGCGTATTTGACCAGCTCGGCCAGTGAGGTGATGTTGAGCTTCTGCATCAGCCGCGCCTTGTGGGTGCTGATGGTTTTGCTGCTCAGGGCCAGTTGCTGGGCGATGTCATTGACATTGGCACCCTGGGCCAGGCGTTCGAACACCGAGAATTCGCGCTCGGACAATAGCGAGTGCAATGGCCGCGTATCGGTCAGGCCGACTTCAAAAACCATGCGATCGGCCAGTTCCGGATCAATGTAACGGCCGCCCGCCGCCACTTTGCGGATGGCGGTCAGCAACAGGGCCGGATCACTGTCCTTGGTTGCATACCCGGCCGCACCGATCTTGAGGGCACGGGCGGCCATCTGCGCTTCATCGTGCATCGACAGCACCAGAATGGCGGGCGGGTTGTTCAGCGCGCGAATCCGCGGAATCGCTTCCAGGCCATTGACCCCGGGCATGGAGATATCCAGCAACACCACCTCGCACGGCACACTGCGCAGGGTTTCCAGCAACTGCTCGCCATTACTCGCCTCCCCCACCACTTGCAGATCCTTGGCCAGGCCGATCAATTGCTTGATGCCTTCGCGGACGATGGTGTGGTCTTCGGCTACCAGTACACGGATCAAGTTTTTTCTCCAGATTTCAGGCACACACCAAACCCTGTGGGCGCGAGCCTGCTCGCGATAGCGTCAGCGCAAACACCACACACCTTCAAACCTCACTCACCGGCACCCACACAGTCAGGCTGGTGCCCTCCCCCGGCTCACTCTCCAGCACTAGCCGCCCGCCCATGATCAGCACCCGCTCGCGCATGCCCACCAGCCCGAACGAAGTCGGCCGACCGGTAGCGGCGACGAATCCTACGCCATCATCGCTGACGGTCAGACGCAATTCATCGCCTTCCAGCGCCAGCGTCAGTTCCACAGTATGCGCCTGGGCATGCCGCATCACATTGGTCAGTGCCTCCTGCAGAATCCGGAACAGCCCGATCGCCTTGGCATCGCTGAGCGCCGGCAGATTGTCCGGCACCTGCACCAGACACGGAATCTGCGTGCGCGCCTCGAAGCGCCGCGCCTGCCATTCAATCGCCGAGGCAATCCCGGCATCGAGAATCGGTGGGCGCAGCGCCGTCGCCACATCCCGCACCAACTGGAACAACTGGGCGATCAGGCGCTTCATGCTGTTCAGCCGTTCGTTCAGACCAGGATCGAGCTGCGCGTAGGCCAATTCGCACATCGACGTTTCCAGTTTCAGCACCGTGAGCATTTGCCCCAGCTCATCGTGCACCTCCCGGGCAATGCGCGCCTTCTCTTCTTCACGCACGCTCTCAAGGTGCGCCGACAGTTCGCGCAATTGCTCGCGGGAGGCGGCCAGTTCCAGTTCGATGCGCTTGCTTTCGGTGATGTCCCAGACGATGCCGTCCCAGACATAAGCGCCGTCCTCCAGTTGCCGGGTGATTGCCTTGATCTCGGCCCAGCGCTGCTGGCCCTGACGCGTGAGGATGCGGCCCTGCCACGACCAGTCGCTGTCGGTGTCCAGCGCCTGATCCTGGGTCCGGTGGTAACTGGCTTTATCGTCCGGGTGCACCAGGCTGCGCAAGCCCATGTCGCGATGGGCAATGGTGGCCGGCGCGTAACCGACCAGGCTTTCACTGCCCTCGCTGATGTAGGCAAAGTCGATCTGCCCGGTCACCGGTGCCCGCTCCAGGCGGAACACCAGACCCGGGACGTTGGCGGCAATGCCTTGCAGGCGCGCCTCGCTTTCCTGCAACGCGGCGAGTGCGCGGCGGCGCTCGGTGACGTCGGTGAGATAAACCACCAGGTATTCGCTGTCGCGAAATCGCAGAAAACTCAGTGACACGTCCGCCGGCAGGATGCCGCCATCGGCACGCACGCAGCTGGTTTCAAAGCTCAGCGGCCCTTCTTCACTGGCCCGCGCGCGCTTCCACAGGTTGAGCCATCGGTCCATGTGCAGACCCGGCTCGAAGTCGATCAGCGGTCGCTCGATCAGACCGCCGACGGGATAACCAAGCATGACTTCCGCCGCCCGGTTGGCGTAGCGCACATGGCTGTCCCAGTTGACCCAGAGAATGCCGACCGTGCTTTGATCAATGGAAAACTGCGTGAGCCGCAGCGCTTCTTCGCTGGCCGCGCGCAGGGCGATGTCTTCCCGTGCGGCGAGCAAGCGCTGCTCGAGGCTGTGCTGCTGGCGCCGTTGCCAGAACACGATCGCCACGCAGCTAAGCAACATGACCGCGAACAACAGACTGAGGTTCTGCCAGAACCCCGGTGACTCCGACAGTCGCGGGTACTTGGGTTGCAACCATTGGCTGTGCAGGCGCTCCAGATCCTTGGCCGGGATCGCGCGCAAGGCACTCTGGACGATACCGGCCAGCTCCGGCCAGTCACGACGCGTACCGACCCGCAGCAATTGCGGCAGGCCAATGTCACCGACCACCACCAGCTCGGCGAACTCTGGCTCGGCCGACAGCCGCCCGAGCTGCGCCTCATCGACCACCGCGTAGGACGCCTGCTGACTCAACAGTAGCTGCAACGCCTGACGTTCCAGCGGCACGCCTTGCAGATTCAGATGGGGATAGGTGCCGCGCAAATAATCCGCGGTGGTACTGGGCATGCGCACCGCGACACGGGTCTGGCTGTCGAGTTTCTCCAGATCCACCACACCGCTGGCCTTCTGATCACTGACCACCAGTTGCGGCACGCGCATATACGGGTCGGAAAACTGCCACAGGCGCAGCGCACTCGGGGTCTGGCTCAGGCCCGGGGCGACGTCGATTTCGCCTTCGCGCAAGGCGCTCTCCAGTCGTCCCAGATCGGGAAAATTGCGCCAGCTCAATTCGACATTGAGGGCCTGGGCCAGCCACTTCATCAACTCGACGTTGGCCCCGGAGAGCTTCTGCAAACGCCGGTCGTATTGCGCGTACGGCGCCTGCAGTACCAACCCGACCCGCAATTCATTATGTTGTGCCAGCCACTGCTGCTGACTCGCGGACAATTGCGCAACGTGCGCCGGGGACGCAGGCGCCGCCCAGCCCATCAAGGGAAACCACAAACAGCCGATAACCCACAGGCAGCAAAATCGCTTCATTGAAGTCTCGTACACTGACAAATTCTGACCAACCCATTAGGCTGCCGGGATACTTTCTGGCCTGGAATAACCGATGCCCTCTGTTTACCGCCTGGCAATGCCAGCATTGTGCCTGTCGCTGATCCTGCCTTGTGCGTTTTCCGTCAACGCCGCCGACCCTGCTCCAGCGGCCGAGAAACCGGCCGAAGAAAAACCGGTCGAACGCCAGCCACTGCTTGAGCGTAGTCAGGAAGAGGCCGCCGCACTGGAACGTCAAGTGCCGGCGCAGGAACAGCAACAATTACAGGCCGGCAGCGACACCTTTCTGGCCCTGTGGAAACCGGCCAACACCGCCGATCCCAAAGGTGCGGTGATTATCATCCCCGGCGCTGGCGAAACAGCTGACTGGCCGCAAGCAATCGGCCCGTTGCGGCAGAAATTGCCGGACGCGCAGTGGAGCAGCCTGAGTATCACGCTGCCCGACCTGCAAAGCGATGCCATTGCACCGCGCGTCGTCGAAACACCGGTGGCGCCGAAAGCCGCGGAGTCCGGCAGCAAGGACTCGACCACCGCGCAACCCATCGAACAGGCTGCCGGCGGCGAAGCGGACGTCGCCGATCAGGTGGTCGCCGAAACGACTGAAGAACACTCCAAGGCGGACGCCGAACGAATCTTCGCGCGTATCGACGCGGCGATTGCCTACGCCGAACAGCAAAGTGTCCGCAGTATCGTCGTACTCGGTCACGGTACCGGCGCCTATTGGGCCGCCCGTTACCTGAGCGAAAAACAAACGGCGCAGGTGGAGAAATTCATCATGATCGACGCGCAGGCACCGACCAAGGCCAAGCCACAACTGGTGGAACTGACGCCTGCCTTGAAACTGCCGACGGCGGACATTTTCTACATGGACAAGCCACTGGATCGTCACGCGGCGCTGCAGCGCATGCAGGCGAGCAAGCGTTTGAAGACCTCGGCTTTCAGCCAGGTGGCGCTCAAGGCGCTGCCGGATAACAAGGCGGAGCAGGAGCAGTTGTTCCGGCGGGTGCGTGGCTGGTTGAATCCGCAGAACGTGGATTGACCGCAAAACCCAATAGCCCCCAATCGCGAGCAGGCTCGCTCCCACACTCGATCGCATTCCAACTGCAGAAACACGATCCAGTCCGGGAGCGAGCCTGCTCGCGAAGAGGCCCTCACAAACAGCAAACCGCTAACGCCTAGCGAAAGTCGCGCCGCTGACGAATCAACGTATAGGCATTGTGCAACTCGCGCGTCCTTTCGGTCGCCTCGTGCACCTGCGCCGGCGTCGCTCCGCTACCCGCCACTTTGTCCGGATGATGACGACTGAGCAGACGCCGGTACGCCCGTTTGATCTGCGCCGGTTCGCTGGTCGCCGACACGCCCAGCAAACGCATCGCCTCCTGGTAGCTTACCGCCGCGCTGACGATTGGCCGCTTGCCCGGTTCGTAATCACTGGCCAGCGCCTGCACCTGATGCGTCGTCCAGCCCAGCCACTTGCCCCATTGCGCCAACAGTTCACGCTCGCTGACGCCGGCACGGCCATCGGCCCAGACCATCCGCCAACAGGCGCGCAATACACCTTCGGCCGCATGGGGCTGGCCGCCCAGGCGCCGCAGATAACCGCGCAGGTTATCGCTGCCGGACTTGCCACGGTTGAACGCCGCAATAGCCCGACGCGTGGCCGGCTCGCTCATTTCCAGGGCGCGCATTTCGTTGCGCGCCTGCTGGATATGGCCGTCGGTCACGCGCCCGTCGCTCTTGGCCAGACGCCCGAGCAACACGAACAACAATTCGTCGTTGCGCAGCATCGGCCGGCCGCCGAGCTTTTCCCGCAAGTGCCCCCAGCTCTGCAAATGCAGACGCCGATCCAGCGCCTGTCCCAGCAACGCCCCAAGCATGGCCCCCGGAATGCTGGCGATCGCAAAACCCGCTCCGGCTCCAATCAGAGTCCCTGGCCACAACATATCAGCGACTCGCTTCTATCAAGGTTTCGGCCTCAGCCAGACGCTCGTGCGTCCCGACATCCACCCAATGACCTTTCAGCCGCTCTCCGGTCACCTCGCCTGCCGCCATGGCTTTGCGCAACAGCGGTGCCAGTTTGAAGGCACCGTCGGCGCAGCCGTCGAACAGCTGCGGATGGAGGACAGCGATACCGCTATAGGTCAGCGTCGCGGCATCCGCCTGACCATCATTCACACGCCCATCGACCAGCGAGAAATCCCCGGTCGGGTGATGCGCCGGATTGTCCGCCAGGACCAGATGCGCCAGACCGGTGATCGGCTGATGCAGGACGCTGAAGTCGTAATCGGTCCAGATGTCGCCATTGACCACCAGGAACGCATCGTCGCCAAGCAACGGCAACGCACGGAAAATCCCGCCACCGGTTTCCAGCGGCTCGCCTTCCGGCGAGTACTGAATGCTCAGGCCAAATTGAGTGCCGTCCCCCAGGTAATCCTCGATCTGCTGACCGAGCCAGGCGTGATTGATCACGATTTCGTTGAAACCGGCGGCCGCCAAGGCTCGCAGGTGATACTCGATCAACGGCACGCCACCGGCACGCACCAGCGGTTTCGGTGTGGTCAGGGTCAGCGGGCGCATGCGCTCGCCTTTGCCTGCCGCCAGAATCATTGCCTTCATGCCGTTGCTCCACCTCGCAGGCGGGTAAACAGCGCTTGCAGCTCCGCCAGTTCAGGACGCCGGGCAATCACCGCTTCTATATAAGAGAAGAAGCGCGGCACGTCGGCCAGATAGCGCGGCTTGCCATCGCGGTGGCAGATGCGGGCGAAGATGCCGATGACTTTCAGGTGACGCTGCACGCCCATCAGGTCGCTGGCGCGCAGAAAATCTTGAAAATCCGGCTGCACCGGGATGTTCAGTGCAGCGGCTTGCTGCCAGTAGCTTTCCAGCCAGCCGCGTACGCGCTCTTCAGGCCAGCTGAGGAAGGCGTCCTTGAACAGGCAGGTCACGTCATAGGTCACCGGACCATAGACCGCATCCTGAAAGTCCAGCACCCCCGGATTTGGTTCGCTGATCATCAGGTTGCGCGGCATGTAGTCGCGGTGCACCAACACCTTCGGTTGCGCCAGAGCGCTGTCAATCAGCAGATCACTGATGCGCTGCCACTGCTGCTGTTGAGTCGCATCGAACTCGATGCCCAGTTCACGCTTCACGTACCACTCCGGGAACAGTTCCAGCTCACGGCGCAGCAGCGCGACGTCATAGCTCGGCAGCGGTGCCACCATCGGCAATTGCTGAAAAGCCAACAGAGATTGCAGGGCATCGCTGAACAACGCGTCGGCATTTTCGCTGTCGATCACATCGAGATAGGTCTTGTTGCCCAGGTCATTGAGCAAAAGAAATCCGCGTTCGAGGTCTTCGGCATAAATTTTCGGCACGTTAATGCCGGATTTCGCCAGCAAAAAGGCGATGTCCACGAACGGTTTGCAGTTTTCCTGGGGCGGCGGCGCGTCCATCACGACGAAGCTGCGACCCGCACCTTCCCAACGGAAATAGCGGCGAAAACTCGCGTCACTGCTGGCCGCAGTCAACGTGGCCGGGGGCACGGCGCCCCAGCCTTGATCTGCAAACAGGTTTTCCAGCTGTTCATCGAGCCAAACTTTCAGGTGTTGCAAGCGTACATCTTGGTCAGGCATTGCAAGGGTCTCCGACGGCGCTAGCCGTCAAGCGGGTCATGCTTTATTATCCAGCATCTTTTTCAGACCATCGAGAGGCGTGCGGCCCACACCGCGGGCAGATGGCACGCAGGAAGCCCGGACTAATAAGATGGCATTGAAATCCCCCGCGTTTCGTAAAAAATTTCCGTTGTTGGTAACCGGCAGTCTGCTGGCTATGCAACCTCTGGCCAGTCAATTCGTTGTTGCCGCCGAGCAGTATGACTGCTCCGTCTCGGCTACGGGTGGCTGGGACTGTTCGCCCAAGACGCCGGCGGCTGCATTGCCACCGCGTCCGGTGCATGACGGCAGTGCCGTCAGCGCCACCGGCGAAGCCCCGGCCGAGAACGGTTCGGTTGCCGACTCTGGCGCCAAACCGGTCCTCGTCACCGAAGCCAAGGGCCGTGGCCTGAAATCCCGTAGCGAAGACTTCAGTCACCTCGACTGGGTTCCGCGCGAGAAGCTCACCGCCGCCCAATTGGCCGAGACCGGACCTTACTGCTCTGGTGCCTATATCGAACCGATTCGTCCTGGCATGAATGACAAGACGAATAAAAGTGACGCCCCGACCTTTATCGGCGCGAAAGCCTCGCGCTATAACACCGATGATCAAGTCGGTACGCTGGCCGGCGATGTCGTCCTGCGTCAGGGCAGCATGCAGGTCGAGTCCGACGAGGCCAGCCTGTATCAGGCCGAAAGCCGCGCCGAACTCAATGGCGACGTGCGTATCCGTGACAACGGCGCGCTGATCGTCGGCGACCATGCCGATGTGCAGCTCGACACCGGTGAAGCCAAGGTCGACAACGCCGAATACGTGATGCACAAATCGCGCATCCGCGGTAACGCGCTGTACGCCAAGCGTGCCGAAAACGCGATCATCCGTTTGAAGGACGGCACGTACACCACGTGCGAACCGAACAGCAACGCGTGGCAGCTCAAGGGCAACAACATCACCCTGAACCCGGCCACCGGCTTCGGTACCGCGACCAACGTGACGCTGCGCGTAAAAGACATTCCGATTCTGTACACACCGTACATCTACTTCCCGATCGACGATCGTCGTCAGTCGGGCTTCCTGCCGCCGACCATCGGCACCGGCAGCGATACCGGCTTCATGCTGGTGACCCCGTACTACTTCAACCTGGCGCCGAACTACGATGCCACGTTGTACCCGCGTTACATGGCCAAACATGGTCTGTTGATGGAAGGCGAATTCCGCTACCTCACCAAGTCCAGCGAAGGTCAGTTCGGTGCGGCGTACCTCAACGACGAGAGCAACGAGCGCGACAAGCAGACCGACTCCGAAAAAACGCGCTACATGTACAACTGGCAACACAAGGGCGGTCTCGACTCCCGTGTGCTGACCTCCGTTGATTACACCAAGATCAGTGATCCTTATTACTTCCAGGATCTGCAAACTGATCAGATCGGTGTTAAAAGCTCGGACTACGTAAACCAGCAGGGCTCGGTCACTTATCGTGGCGATAGCTACACCGCATCGATCAATGCGCAGGCCTATCAACTGGCGACCGTAGCGGCCATCACACCTTACAATCGCCTGCCGCAAATCACGTTCATGGGATCGCTGCCTTACCACCCCGGCGGTTTGGACTTCTCATACAACACGGAAGTCGTGCGGTTTGATCGCGACCTGAAAGACGGCACTTACCTGGACGAGGATGGCGGACCGCCGTTCAACCCTTTGACCGGCATCGTCGGCACTCGACGGCTTGATACCAACGTTCAAGGTCTCGCGCGCGCAACTGGCGACCGCTTGAATCTGGCACCTTCCGTCAGCCTGCCGATGAACTGGACTTACGGCTTCCTGAAACCGACGCTCAAGTACCAGTACACCCAGTACCAATTGGACCTGGATGCCCAAGGTAAACGCGATATCGTTACCATGCAAAACACGGCAGCGCAGGCTGGCACGAAGTACATCAGTGGTGAGTTCGGCAGCAATCAGAACCGCAGCGTTCCGATTGCAAGCATCGACAGTGGTCTGTACTTCGACCGCGATACATCCTATTTCGGCAAGAACTACCGCCAGACGCTGGAGCCGCGCCTGTTCTACCTCTATGTCCCAGAGGTCGACCAGGAAGACATTCCTGTGTTTGATACAAGCGAGACCACGTTCAACTACTCGTCGTTGTTCCGTGACAACCGCTTCACCGGCTCCGACCGTGTCGGTGACGAGAACAAACTGTCGTTGGGCGTGACCAGCCGCTGGATCGAAGATAACGGGTTCGAGCGTCAACGCGTCAGCGTGGGTCAGGCTTATTACTTCAAGGACCGCGAAGTTCAATTGCCGGGTATCGATCCGAAAACCCGTTCGGATGCACAGTCCAATGTTTCGCCATACGCACTGGAGTACGAATACCGCTGGAACCGCGACTGGCGCACCACGGCCGACTACAACTGGGATCCGGACAGCCGCAGCCCTCGCTCGGGCAGCGCGATGTTCCATTACCAGCCTGAAGACAACCCGAACAAGGTTATCAACGCCGGTTATCGCTATCGCAACGACCAGGTTCGCTACGATCAGAACACCGGTAAATGGACTGTGGGCGGCGGCGACTACGGCACCCCGGGCCAGGCTGGTTACATCAAGGACTACTACAAGATCAAGCAGCATGACTTCTCGGTCATCTGGCCGATCGTTCCACAGTGGAACGCGATCAGCCGCTGGCAGTACGACTACAACCGTAACCGTACGCTGGAAGCCTTTGGTGGTTTCGAGTACGACAACTGCTGCTGGAAACTGCGCCTGATCAACCGTTACTGGGTTTCCTACGACGAATTCAGTCAGGAAGCTCCGCAAAACGAAAAAGGCGACCATGGCGTCTTCCTCCAAATTGTTCTGAAGGGACTCGGCGGCCTGACTGGCGCCAAGGTAGAGAGCTTCCTCGACAAAGGCATTCAAGGTTATCGTGAACGTGAAGACCAAGCTTTCTGATTGTCTGCGCCCGCTGATGCTGGGCGCGCTGTTCCTGGGCACGGCGGCCAGCGCCGCCGTGCAATCCATTGATAAAGTGGTCGCCATCGTCGATAACGATGTGGTCATGCAGAGCCAACTGGATCAACGCGTCCATGAAGTTCAACAGACCATCGCCAAGCGTGGCGGCGGTCTGCCGCCTCCGGGCGTGCTGGACCAGCAGGTGCTGGAGCGTCTGATCGTCGAAAACCTGCAACTGCAGATCGGCGAGCGTTCCGGCATCCGCATTACCGATGAAGAGCTGAATCAGGCTGTCGGCACCATTGCCCAGCGCAACAACATGACTGTGGAGCAATTCCGCGCAGCCCTGGCTCACGACGGTCTGAACTACGACGACGCCCGTGACCAGATCAAGCGCGAGATGATCATCAGCCGCGTGCGTCAACGCCGTGTGGCAGAGCGCATTCAGGTCTCCGAGCAGGAAGTGAAGAACTTCCTCGCTTCCGACCTCGGCAAGATGCAACTGTCCGAAGAACTGCACCTGGCCAACATCCTGATTCCGACCCCGGAAAGCGCCAACTCTGAAGCCATTCAGAGCGCTGCACGTCAGGCGATGGAGGTTTACCAGCAGCTCAAGCAAGGCGCTGACTTCGGTCAGATGGCCGTTGCCAAGTCGGGCAGCGACAACGCGCTGGAAGGCGGCGACATGGGCTGGCGTAAAGCCGCGCAACTGCCACCGCCGTTCGACCGCGAGTTGAGCAGCATGGCCGTTGGCGACATCACTCAACCTGCACGCACTCCGGGTGGTTTCATCATCCTCAAGCTGCTGGCAAAACGCGGTGGCGAAGCGCAGATGCGTGATGAAGTGCATGTGCGCCATATCCTGGTCAAGCCAAGCCCGATCCGCGACGAAGCCAAGACCAAAGCCCTGGTGCAATCGCTGTACGAGCGCATCCTGGCCGGTGAAGATTTCGCTGAACTGGCGAAGAACTACTCCGAAGACCCGGGTTCCGCGCTCAACGGCGGCGACCTGAACTGGATCGACCCGAACGCACTGGTACCGGAATTCCGCGAAGTGATGGCCAAGACCCCGCAAGGTCAGCTGTCTAAGCCGTTCCAGACCCAGTACGGCTGGCACGTGCTGGAAGTCCTTGGCCGTCGCGCCACCGACAGCACCGAGCAGGCTCGCGAGCAACAGGCGATGACGGTTCTGCGTAACAAGAAGTACGACGAAGAGCTGCAAACCTGGCTGCGTCAGATCCGTGACGAAGCGTACGTAGAGATCAAACTCCCTGGTGCAGACCAGGCAGCGCAGTGAAACCCAAGCGTTTTGCGCTGACACCCGGCGAACCAGCCGGCATCGGTCCCGACCTGTGCCTGCTGCTCGCCTCGCAAGCCCAGCCACACCCCCTGATTGCCATTACCAGCCGCGACCTGCTCTCCGAGCGGGCCGCGCAACTGGGGCTGGTCGTCAATTTGCTGGATGTTGCGCCTGACCAGTGGCCGGATGTTCCTGCACCCGCCAACAGCCTTTACGTCTGGGATACTCCGCTCAGCGCCCCCGTGGTTGCCGGGCAAATGGACAAGGCCAACGCCGCTTTCGTTCTCGAAACCCTGACCCGCGCCGGCAACGGCTGCCTGAACGGCGACTTTGCCGGGATGATCACCGCCCCGGTGCACAAGGGTGTGATCAACGAGTCGGGCATCGCGTTCTCCGGGCACACGGAATTCCTCGCCGACCTGACCCACACCGCGCAGGTCGTGATGATGCTCGCCACCCGCGGTTTGCGTGTGGCACTGGTCACCACGCACCTGCCCCTGCGCGATATCGCCGATGCGATCACGCCGCAGCGGCTGGAGCGAGTCACGCGGATCCTGCACAGCGACCTGCAAGAAAAATTCGGCATCGCCCGGCCACGCATCCTGGTCTGCGGGCTCAACCCGCACGCCGGCGAAGGCGGACACCTGGGCCATGAAGAAATCGACATCATCGAACCCACTCTGGAGCGCCTGCGCGGCGAGGGCATGGACCTTCGTGGCCCGCTGCCTGCCGACACTCTGTTTACCCCCAAATATCTGGAGCACTGCGACGCAGTGCTGGCGATGTACCACGACCAGGGCCTGCCCGTGCTGAAGTACAAAGGCTTCGGCGCCGCCGTCAACGTGACCCTTGGCTTGCCGATCATCCGTACATCGGTCGACCACGGCACCGCCCTGGATCTGGCCGGCAGCGGCAAGATCGACACCGGCAGCCTGCAGGTCGCCCTGGAAACCGCCTACCAGATGGCCGAGACCCGTTTATGACCGAGCAATACCAACACAAGGCGCGCAAACGCTTTGGCCAGAACTTCCTGCACGATGCCGGCGTTATCGACCGCATCCTGCGCTCCATCAGCGCCAAACCTGACGACCGCATGCTGGAAATCGGCCCGGGCCAGGGCGCACTGACAGCCGGCCTGCTCAGCTCCGGCGCGCAACTCGATGTGGTGGAACTGGACAAGGACCTGATTCCGATCCTCAACCAGCAGTTCGCCGGCAAGAGCAACTTCAACCTGCATCAGGGCGATGCGCTGAAGTTCGACTTCAATACGTTGAATGCCGCGCCGAACAGCCTGCGAGTGGTCGGCAACCTGCCGTACAACATCTCCACGCCGCTGATCTTTCACTTGCTGAACAACGCCGGCATCATTCGCGACATGCACTTCATGCTGCAGAAAGAAGTGGTCGAGCGTCTGGCGGCCGGCCCGGGTGGCGGTGACTGGGGTCGCCTGTCGATCATGGTTCAGTACCACTGCCGCGTGGAACACCTGTTCAACGTTGGCCCGGGTGCATTCAACCCGCCGCCGAAGGTCGACTCGGCCATTGTCCGTCTGGTGCCGCATACTGTACTGCCACACCCGGCCAAGGATCATCGCCTGCTGGAGCGCGTCGTCCGCGAAGCGTTCAACCAGCGTCGCAAGACCCTGCGCAATACCCTCAAGCAATTGATGACCGCTGCCGAGATCGAGGCCGCCGGTGTTGACGGCAGCCTGCGCCCCGAGCAACTGGACCTGGCCGCATTCGTGCGCCTGGCCGACCAGCTCGCCGAACAGGTTCCGGCCTCTCCCGTCGCCGACTGACTGGCGATGAACGCTATCGGGCAGGACGCCACTCTGGTTTACTGCCCGATACTTGCCTAGACTGAATCCCCATCAGCTACGCCCCGCGTTCCGCTTCGTTAAGGCCTTTTGCATGTCCGATTCCCGTTACCAGGTCGATGTCAGCGTCGTTACCCGCTATCTGGCAGACCAATCGCAACCCGAGCACGACCGCTTCGCCTTCGCCTACACCATCACCGTGCAGAACAATGGCGAGCAGCCCGCGCGCCTGATGTCCCGGCACTGGGTGATTACCGATGGCGACGGCCATGTCGAGGAAGTCCGCGGCGCCGGTGTCGTTGGCCAGCAACCGCTGATCGCTGCAGGCCAAAGTCACACCTACAGCAGCGGCACGGTCATGACCACCAAAGTCGGCACCATGCAGGGCACCTATGAAATGGTCGCCAATGACGGCAAACATTTCGACGCAGTCATCAAGCCCTTCCGCCTTGCCGTGCCCGGAGCCCTGCACTGATGACGACGTACGCCGTCGGCGACCTGCAAGGCTGCCTCGAACCGCTCAAATGCCTGCTCAAGCAAGTAGCGTTCGACCCGGCACACGATCGGCTGTGGCTGGTCGGCGATCTGGTCAACCGTGGCCCGCAATCGCTGGAGACCCTGCGCTTCCTCTATGGCATGCGTGAATCGCTGGTCTGCGTCCTCGGCAATCACGATCTGCACCTGCTCGCCGCCGCTAACAACATCGAGCGCTTGAAGAAGTCCGACACCCTGCGCGAGATTCTCGAAGCGCCGGACGCGACCGACCTGCTCGAGTGGCTGCGCCAGCAGAAACTCATGCACTACGACGAGCAGCGCGACGTCGCCATGGTCCACGCCGGCATTCCCCCGCAATGGTCCCTGCGCAAGGCCTTGAAGTATGCCGCCGAAGCCGAAGCCGCACTGCGTGACGACAACCTGCTTCCGTTGTACCTCGATGGCATGTACGGCAACGAACCGGCGAAATGGGACAGCGATCTCACCGGCGTGACCCGCCTGCGCGTCATCACCAACTATTTCACCCGCATGCGCTTTTGCACCGCCGACGGCAAGCTTGATCTCAAGAGCAAGGAAGGCCTCGACACCGCCCCGCCAGGCTACAAACCCTGGTTTCAGCATAAAGAGCGCAAAACCCGTGGCCTGCGCATCATCTTTGGCCACTGGGCGGCGCTGGAAGGCGATGTCCATGAACCGGGTATCTCGGCGCTGGATACCGGTTGTGTCTGGGGTGGCAGCCTGACCCTGATGAACGTCGACAGCGGCGAGCGCGTGTCGTGCAAATGCGATGCACACGGCGGTCTTGCGCCAACCGTCGCACCACTTATCCCCGAACCATCGCCAGTCAGCGCGCCGCGTTAGACTGCGCTTTCAGCCGAGCAACAGGAACCCGCCATGAGCGAATTCAAACGAATCCCCCCGGAACAGGCCCAGGCCCTGCGCGAGCAAGGCGCCGTGGTGGTCGATGTCCGCGATCCTGCGACTTATGCCGCCCTGCATATCAGCGGTTCAAAGCACTTGGACAACCACTCGCTGCACGCCTTCATCCAAGGTGCCGATCTCGACGCACCGACGGTTGTCGTCTGCTACCACGGCAATTCCAGTCAGGGCGCTGCGGCCTATCTGGTCAGCCAAGGCTTCTCCGACGTCTACAGCATGGACGGCGGCTTCGAGCTGTGGCGTACGACTTATCCGTCGGAAACCGCGCAAGGCACCGCCGAATAATTTTTTTGTCACGTGCAGGCCCCGGCTGCCGTGGGCCTGCGCGGGGCAGACGAACGGTCTGCCACACATAATTACGTATCTCGCCTTTACCTCGCGAATTCCCAACTATCCTTAAGCCCAGGCCATCCAAAACAGGGGAGAGCCGGTACACCGGCGCACGGGTCATCGGGAGTGACTTTCAAGGTTGTCGACCGCGAAAGTGTTCTGGGGGGTAAACAAGCGGCCACCGCGGCTGCTTGCCAGCATCGACTGACTGATCCGGCGTCGGCTCCACGTATCGAGCGAGGTGACGTCATGAGTATCTTTAGCCACTTCCAACAACGCTTCGAGTCCACACGCCAGGAAGAACTCTCGCTGCAGGAGTACCTGGAACTGTGCAAAAAGGATCGCAGCGCCTACGTTTCCGCCGCCGAGCGTCTGTTAATGGCTATCGGCGAACCGGAACTGCTCGACACCTCGACCAACTCGAGGCTGTCGCGCATCTTCTCCAACAAGGTGATCCGGCGCTATCCGGCCTTTGAAGACTTCCACGGGATGGAAGAATGCATCGACCAGATTGTTTCGTATTTCCGCCACGCCGCCCAAGGCCTGGAAGAGAAGAAACAGATCCTCTATCTGCTCGGCCCCGTCGGCGGCGGTAAATCGTCCCTGGCCGAGAAGCTGAAACAACTGATGGAAAAAGTGCCCTTCTACGCGATCAAGGGCTCGCCGGTATTCGAATCGCCCCTGGGTCTGTTCAACGCTACCGAAGATGGCGCGATCCTCGAGGAAGACTTCGGCATTCCACGGCGCTACCTGAACACCATCATGTCGCCATGGGCGACCAAGCGCCTGGCCGAATTCGGTGGTGACATCAGTCAGTTCCGCGTGGTCAAGCTGTACCCGTCGATCCTCAACCAGATCGCCGTGGCCAAGACCGAACCGGGCGACGAGAACAACCAGGACATCTCGGCACTGGTGGGCAAGGTCGATATCCGCAAACTCGAGGAATACCCACAGAACGACGCCGACGCCTACAGCTACTCCGGTGCGCTGTGCCGGGCCAACCAGGGCCTGATGGAATTCGTCGAAATGTTCAAGGCACCGATCAAGGTGCTGCACCCATTGCTGACCGCCACCCAGGAAGGTAACTACAACAGTACCGAAGGTCTGGGCGCGATTCCCTTCACCGGGATCCTGCTCGCGCACTCCAACGAATCGGAGTGGCACACCTTCCGCAACAACAAGAACAACGAAGCCTTCATCGACCGGATCTACATCGTCAAAGTGCCGTACTGCCTGCGCGTCAGCGACGAGGTGAAGATCTACGACAAGTTGTTGTTCAACAGCTCCCTGGCCAAGGCCCACTGCGCACCCGACACCCTGAAGATGCTGGCGCAGTTCACTGTGCTGTCACGCCTCAAGGAGCCGGAAAACTCCAACATCTATTCGAAGATGCGCGTCTACGACGGCGAAAACCTCAAGGACACCGATCCGAAGGCCAAGTCGATTCAGGAATACCGCGACTCGGCAGGCGTCGACGAGGGCATGAACGGTCTGTCGACCCGGTTTGCGTTCAAGATCCTGTCCAAGGTGTTCAACTTCGACCCGCATGAAATCGCCGCCAACCCGGTGCACCTGCTCTACGTGCTGGAACAGCAGATCGAACAGGAGCAGTTCCAGGCCGAAACCCGCGAGCGCTATCTGCGCTACCTCAAAGAGTATCTGGCGCCGCGTTACATCGAATTCATCGGCAAGGAGATCCAGACCGCGTACCTCGAGTCTTACAGCGAATACGGGCAGAACATCTTCGACCGCTACGTGCTGTATGCGGACTTCTGGATTCAGGATCAGGAATACCGCGATCCGGAAACCGGCGAGATCCTCAACCGTGTGGCACTGAACGAAGAACTGGAGAAAATCGAGAAACCGGCGGGCATCAGCAATCCGAAGGATTTCCGCAACGAAATCGTC
Source organism: Pseudomonas sp. GNP014 (assembly GCF_054344005.1). Classification (NCBI taxonomy): domain Bacteria; kingdom Pseudomonadati; phylum Pseudomonadota; class Gammaproteobacteria; order Pseudomonadales; family Pseudomonadaceae; genus Pseudomonas; species Pseudomonas sp. GNP014. The sequence goes on from NZ_JBTGUS010000001.1 coordinate 576,740, forward strand.
AACTTCGTCCTGCGCGCCCGGGCCAACAACAACGGCAAGAACCCGACCTGGCTCAGCTACGAAAAACTGCGGGTGGTCATCGAGAAGAAAATGTTCTCGAACACCGAGGACCTGCTGCCAGTCATCAGCTTCAACGCCAAGGCCAGCAAAGAGGATCAACAGAAACACAACGACTTCGTTACACGAATGGTCGAACGCGGCTACACCGACAAACAGGTACGGCTTCTTTCCGAATGGTACCTACGGGTCCGCAAATCGCAATAAAGCAGCTGCAAGCTTCTAGCGACAAGCTGCAAGAGAACAGCAGAGACCGGTTTCGGGAACGGGAGAGCTTTCACTTGCAGCTTGGGGCTTATGACTTGAAGCTCCCCGGAGGGGTCTATGAGCTATGTGATCGACCGACGTCTCAATGGCAAGAACAAGAGCACGGTGAACCGCCAACGTTTCCTGCGGCGTTACCGTGATCACATCAAGAAGGCTGTCGAAGAGGCGGTCAGCCGCCGCTCCATTACCGATATGGAGCACGGCGAGCAAATCAGTATTCCCGGTCGCGACATCGACGAACCGGTGCTTCATCATGGCCGCGGCGGCAAGCAGACCGTGGTGCATCCCGGCAACAAGGAGTTCACCGCCGGCGAACACATCGCCCGTCCACCGGGAGGCGGCGGCGGACGCGGGCCGGGCAAGGCCGGCAATTCCGGCGAGGGCATGGACGAGTTCGTCTTCCAGATCACTCAGGAAGAATTTCTCGAATTCATGTTCGAGGACCTCGAACTGCCGAATCTGGTCAAACGCAACCTGAGCGGTACCGACACCTTCAAGACCGTGCGCGCCGGGATCAGCAACGAAGGCAACCCTTCTCGCATCAATATCATCCGCACACTGCGTTCGGCTCACGCGCGGCGCATCGCGCTGTCCGGCAGCAGCCGGGCAAAACTGCGGGAAGTCAAAGAAGAACTTGAGCGTCTGAGACGCGAAGAGCCAGACAACTTCGGCGATATTCAGGAGCTTGAGGCAGAAATCGAGAAACTCAGCGCGCGTATCCATCGCGTTCCGTTCCTCGACACGTTCGACCTGAAATACAACCTGCTGATCAAGCAGCCCAACCCCAGTTCGAAAGCGGTGATGTTCTGCCTGATGGACGTCTCCGGCTCCATGACCCAGGCCACCAAGGACATCGCCAAACGCTTCTTCATCCTGCTGTACCTGTTTCTCAAGCGGAACTACGACAAGATCGACGTGGTGTTCATCCGCCATCACACCAGCGCCCGAGAAGTCGATGAGGAGGAGTTTTTCTACTCACGGGAAACCGGCGGCACCATCGTTTCCAGCGCCCTGAAGCTGATGCAGGAGATCATGGCCGAGCGTTATCCGAGCAACGAGTGGAATATCTACGCCGCCCAAGCCTCCGACGGCGACAACTGGAACGACGACTCGCCGATCTGCCGCGATATCCTGATCAACCAGATCATGCCGTTTGTGCAGTACTACACTTATGTGGAGATCACCCCGCGCGAACATCAGGCCTTGTGGTACGAGTACGAACGCATCGCCGAAGCCTTTTCCGACACGTTTGCCCAGCAGCAACTGGTCTCGGCCGGGGATATCTATCCGGTCTTCCGTGAACTCTTCCAGCGCAGGTTAGTGACATGACCGCCAAAGAGCAGAAGCGCCAACCCATTTCCACCGGCTCCGAATGGACGTTCGAGCTGATCCAGACCTATGACCGCGAAATCGCCCGTATCGCGGCCGGTTATGCGCTGGATACCTATCCCAACCAGATCGAAGTGATCACCGCCGAGCAGATGATGGATGCGTATGCCTCGGTGGGCATGCCACTGGGTTATCACCACTGGTCCTACGGCAAGCATTTCCTCAGCACCGAAAAATCCTACAGCCGCGGGCAGATGGGCCTGGCCTACGAGATCGTGATCAACTCGGACCCGTGCATCGCCTACCTGATGGAAGAAAACACCATCTGCATGCAGGCACTGGTGGTAGCGCACGCGTGCTACGGCCACAACAGCTTCTTCAAGGGCAACTACCTGTTCCGCACCTGGACCGACGCCAGCTCGATCATTGATTACCTGGTGTTCGCCAAGCAGTACATCATGCAGTGCGAGGAACGCCACGGCATCGACGCGGTGGAAGACCTGCTCGACTCCTGCCATGCGCTGATGAACTACGGTGTCGACCGCTACAAGCGTCCGTATCCGATTTCCGCCGAAGAGGAACGCCGGCGGCAGAAGGACCGCGAAGAGCACATGCAGAAGCAGATCAACGATCTGTGGCGCACCATTCCCAAAGGCGCAGACAAATACAGCGACAAGGACAACGCACGCTTCCCGGCCGAACCGCAGGAAAACATTCTGTATTTCATCGAGAAGCACGCGCCGCTGCTGGAGCCGTGGCAGCGCGAGATCGTGCGGATCGTGCGCAAGATCGCCCAGTATTTCTATCCACAGCGCCAGACCCAGGTGATGAACGAAGGCTGGGCGACATTCTGGCACTACACGCTGATGAACGACCTGTATGACGAGGGCCTGGTCACGGATGGGTTCATGATGGAATTTCTCACCTCGCACACCAGCGTGGTGTTCCAGCCAGGTTTCGACAGCCCCTACTACAGCGGGATCAACCCGTATGCCCTGGGCTTTGCCATGTACCGTGACATTCGGCGCATGTGCGAAGAGCCGACTGAAGAGGACCGGCGCTGGTTCCCGGACCTGGCGGGCACTGACTGGTTGTCATCCATCAAGTTCGCCATGAGCAGCTTCAAGGACGAGAGTTTCATCCTGCAATACCTGTCACCGAAGGTGATCCGCGACCTGAAACTGTTCAGCATTCTCGATGATGATCAGAAGGATGATCTGCTGGTACCGGCGATCCACGACGAAGGTGGCTACCGAATCATTCGCGAAACCCTCGCTGCGCAGTACAACCTCGGCAATCGCGAACCGAACGTGCAGATCTACAGCATCGACCGCCGTGGCGACCGCTCGCTGACCCTGCGTCATCAGCAGCACGACCGCAAACCGCTGGGCGACTCCACCGACGAGGTGCTCAAACACCTGCATCGCCTGTGGGGCTTCGACATTCATCTGGAAACCCTGCAAGGCGACCAGATCATGAAAACCCATCACGTTCCGCCACGCAGTGAACACAGCGAAGGGGATTACGGCCGACTTGACCTCGCCGTCATTCATCTTTGATCCGCTTGCGGCCTCCGAAAGCCTGACACAAGGGTTATCCTGTCAGGCTAACGGAGGTTTTTTATGCAGATTTTCAAGGTTGGCGGCGCGGTTCGCGATCGCTTGCTGGGTATCCCGGTTACCGATGTCGATTGGGTAGTGGTCGGTGCAACCACGGAAGAAATGCTCGCCCAGGGTTATCGCCCGGTCGGTGCGGATTTCCCGGTGTTTCTCCATCCCAAAAGCGGCGAGGAGTACGCCCTCGCCCGCACCGAACGCAAAAGCGGTCGCGGCTATGGCGGTTTCACTTTTCACGCCAGCCCCGACGTCACGCTTGAAGAAGACCTGATCCGCCGCGACTTGACCATCAATGCGATGGCCGAAGACGATCAGCAGCATCTGACTGATCCGTATCAGGGGCAACGTGATCTCGAGAACCGGATTTTGCGCCACGTTTCCCCGGCGTTTGCCGAAGATCCTCTGCGGGTACTGCGTGTGGCGCGCTTCGCCGCCCGCTATGCCGGACTGGGTTTCACGATCGCACCCGAGACACTCGCGTTGATGCGTCAGCTCAGCGACTCCGGCGAACTGCAAGCGTTGACGGCTGAACGCAGCTGGAAAGAAATCTCTCGGGCATTGATGGAAGATCAGCCGCAGGTATTCATCCAGGTGCTGCGCGACTGCGGCGCACTGAAAGTGTTGATGCCGGAAGTTGACGCGCTGTTCGGCGTACCGCAACCCGAGGCTCATCATCCGGAAATAGACAGCGGTGTGCACACCCTGAGCGTGCTGGAGCAATCAGCCCTGCACAAGCAACCGCTGACCGTGCGCTGGGCTTGCCTGCTGCACGATCTCGGTAAAGGCCTGACACCGGAAGACGAGTGGCCTCGGCACATTGCCCATGAGCATAAAGGCCTGCGGCTGATCAAAGCAGTCAACGAGCGCTTCAAGGCGCCGAAGGATTGCCAGGAACTGGCGTTGCTGGTGGGCCAGTATCACACCCACGGCCATCGCGCCCTGGAACTGAAAGCATCGACGCTGCTGGAGCTGCTGCACAGTTTCGATGTGTATCGCCGGCCGCAGCGTTTCGAAGAATTCATCGTCGCCTGCGAAATGGATGCGCGCGGACGCAAAGGGCTGGAGCAGCGTAGTTATCCACAAGCGGATTATTTGCGCGGCGCGGCCAAGGTAGCGCGTGGCGTGGCAGTACAGCCGTTGCTGGAGAAAGGGTTCAAAGGCCCGGAGCTGGGCGAGGCGCTCAAGCGCGAGCGGCTCAAGGCGTTGAAGGCTTACAAAGAAGCGGCGTCAGCTTGAAAGGTTTCGCGAGCAAGTCCGTCCCCACATTGCAATGCACTTCTCTGTGGGAGCGGGCTAGCTCGCGAAGGCGTCGGTCAGCTCACATCAAATCAGCAGGCGTGAGCTGCTCGCCCCGCCACTCGAACGCCACTGGCGCCAGTACCTGATCAATCTGCGCCTCGGCCCACACTGTCGCGAAGCTTTTTCCCACGCCCGGATGCACGCGATCCGGCGCAATCAGCGACAGCGGCCACAGCACAAAGGCGTTTTTCAGTATTTCGGCGCGCGGCAGCGTCAATCCATCGAAATTCCCCACCAGATCGCCGTACAACAGCACGTCGATATCCAATGGCAAACCCTTGCGATCCGGCGCGTAACGGCCGTTGTCAGCCTCGATGAACTTCAAGCGGCGATCCAGCTCCATCAGCGACAGATCGGTATAGGCCGACACCACGAAGTTGAAGAACGGCCCACTCTTGATTCCCACCGGCTGGCTTTCGAATACCGCCGAACAGCGGATATCGACCAAGAACGTCGCCAATGCGTCGAGACCTGCACGCAAATGGGTTTCACGCTCGATATTGCTACCGAGCCCGAGATAAATCTGAGTCAGCGACATCCGCGCTCGATCTCCACGCCCACGCCACCCTTGGCCGCCGGCACGGCGCCGGGCTTGGTCAATTTCAGACGCACCCAAGTGATCTTGAATTCACTCATCAGCACTTCCACCAGACGCTCGGCGAACGTCTCGACCAGTTGGAACTGTGCCTGCTCGGCAAAGGCCTGGATGCGCGTGGAGACGCTGGCGTAATCGAGCGCCAGGGTCAGGTCGTCACCGGCCGCCGCCGGACGATTGTCCCAGGCGAAGCTCAGGTCAAGACGCAGACACTGGCGGATGCCGCGCTCCCAGTCGTAGGCACCGATCACGGTGTCGACTTCCAGGCCCTCGATAAACACTCTGTCCAAGCACTTCTCTCCGCTGCACGACAAGGGCGCAATGCGCCGTTAGAATCAGGGCGTCCTCGCCCGGAATAGTTAGCATGTTTTGGTTACTGGCGACTCTCGCCTACCTGCTCGGCTCTCTGTCCTTCGCCATTTTGCTCAGCCGCCTCACCGGAAACCCGGATCCGCGAATGAGTGGCTCGGGCAATGCCGGCGCCACCAACATGCTGCGCCTGGCCGGTCGCAAACTGGCGATCCTGACCCTGCTGGGTGATCTGTGCAAAGGCCTGGTGCCGGTGCTGATCGCAGCGGCCATGGGCCTTTCGCTGCAGGATCAGGCCTGGATCGGCGTGTGCGCCGTGATCGGTCACCTGTTCCCGCTGTACTTCCGCTTTCGCGGCGGCAAAGGCGTCGCCACGGCTGCCGGCATGCTGCTGGGCCTGTATCCGCCCGCCGCGCTGCTGGCGGTGTGTGCCTGGCTGCTGACGTTCTACCTGACCCGCACCAGCTCGCTGGCGGCGCTGATCGCCACGCCGCTGACCCTGCCCTTGCTGGCCTGGCAGGAACCGGAAGCGCTATTGCCGATGAGCGCGTTGACGCTACTGATCGTCTGGCGCCACCGCGGCAATCTACGCGACCTGTTTGCCGGGCGCGAACGGCATTTTTAAATACCGCCCGTGAACGCCGCTCATCACAGCGCCGACAATTGCTCCATCGGCCAGCGCGCCTGCACGCTGATCGCCAGACTTTCCTGCTGACCGGCCTGCAAACGCTGGCAACCGGCAAACGCGATCATCGCGCCATTGTCGGTGCAGAACTCGGGACGGGCATAAAACACATCGCCCTTCATATCGCCGAGCATCTTTTCCAGCGAAACACGCAACGCCTTGTTGGCACTGACGCCGCCAGCGATCACCAGACGCTTCATCCCGGCCTGTTTCAGGGCACGCTTGCACTTGATGGTCAAAGTCTCCACCACGGCCTGCTGGAACGCCAGCGCGATGTCGCAACGGGCTTGCTCGCCGTCGTCCCCGGCGCTGACGCATTGCTGCCAGGTGTTGAGAGCAAAGGTTTTCAGGCCGCTGAAGCTGAAATCCAGGCCCGGGCGATCACACATCGGACGCGGAAAGGTAAAACGTCCTGCGACGCCCTTCTCGGCCAGCTTGGCGATTTCCGGTCCGCCCGGATAATTGAGGCCCATCATTTTTGCGGTCTTGTCGAACGCTTCGCCGGCGGCATCGTCGAGCGTTTCGCCGAGCAGGCTGTATTGGCCGATGCCATCGACCTGAACCAGCTGCGTATGACCGCCGGAGACCAACAAAGCGACGAACGGAAATTCCGGCGGTTTTGGCTCCAGCATCGGCGCCAGCAAGTGGCCTTCCATGTGGTGCACACCGAGTGCCGGAATGCCCCAGGCAAACGCCAGTGCCTGCGCGCAGGAAGCACCCACCAGCAGCGCGCCGACCAGGCCAGGACCCGCGGTGTAGGCGATGGCGTCGATCTCGGTCGGCACGCAGTCAGCCTCGGCCAACACCTGACGAATCAAGGGCAGCATGCGCTTGACGTGGTCACGCGAGGCCAGCTCCGGCACGACACCGCCGTAGACGCGGTGCAGGTCGATCTGACTGAACAGCGCATCGGCCAGCAGACCGCGTTCACTGTCATATAATGCGACGCCGGTTTCGTCGCAGGAGGTTTCTAATCCCAGTACTAGCATGGGTTTGCGCCTTGTTTAGGCTGAATTCGAAGGCGCGCATAATAGTCGCCACGCGATGCCCCGACTAGCGGTTTTCGATCAGAGGCTTTGCATTCCGAGCGATGAGGGGTTAACATCCGCAACCCTTAAAAACCGACGTCTTCAAGTGCTCTTTTGCCGCGAGGATGTTGACCCCGGTAATGAATGAAGGTAGCTCTGGATGCCAGCCGTCAAAGTTAAAGAGAACGAACCCTTCGACGTAGCTCTGCGTCGTTTCAAGCGCTCCTGCGAAAAAGCCGGTGTACTGGCTGAAGTTCGTAGCCGCGAATTTTACGAGAAGCCAACTTCTGAGCGTAAGCGCAAAGCAGCAGCCGCTGTTAAGCGTCACGCCAAGAAAGTTCAGCGCGAACAGCGCCGCGCCGTTCGTCTGTACTAATACGCAGACGATCGTAGCAAGCTTCTGCCAAGCCCGGCCCTCAGCCGGGCTAATGGCATTTGCGTAAAAACGCTTGATGCTTCACCGTCGAAGCCGCACACGCGACCTAGACAAACCCGCTTCACCGCGTCAGGCCTGGCTCTTTTGCCAGCGGTGCACGTCTTTTCTGACGAGCCTTTCAAGGCTACTGACGAGCACACCCACTGATTCCTCTCACGACGATCAGCCCAAGGCACCTGCATGCGTGCCCGCTTTATTGAGCTATCCGAGGCCCTTGACCGGCCGTCAGCGGATTCAGCGCAACACTTTCAAATAGTCGAAGGCTGATTGTTACTAACGTCAGTGGATTTTCGGCAGATACACTTCCCGACAGCGATTACGCAACCGAACCCGGTCGAACCGCCCATTGTGTGCGTTTCACTCAAGACCTGCGTCCGGCCGCCCTTCGCATCGGACTCATTACAGCGCAGACGAGAACGCCATGGCCGGGCTGATTCCCCAGAGCTTCATTGACGACCTGCTGAACCGCACCGACATCGTCGATGTGGTGAGCTCGCGCGTGCAATTGAAGAAGGCCGGCAAGAATTACACCGCCTGTTGCCCGTTTCACAAAGAGAAAACCCCGTCCTTCAGCGTCAGCCCCGACAAGCAGTTCTATTACTGCTTCGGCTGCGGCGCCGGCGGTAATGCCCTCGGCTTTCTCATGGATCACGACAACCTGGACTTCCCCCAGGCCGTCGAGGATCTGGCCAAAGCCGCCGGCATGGAAATCCCCCGCGAAGAAAGCGGTCGCCCGCACAAACCGCGTCAACCGACGGATTCGCCGCTGTACCCGCTGCTCACCGCCGCCGCCGATTTTTACCGGCAGGCGCTCAAGAGCCACCCGGCACGCAAAGCCGCAGTCGACTATCTCAAGGGCCGCGGCCTGACCGGCGAAATCGCCCGGGATTTCGGCCTCGGCTTTGCGCCGCCGGGCTGGGACAACCTGTTCAAGCACCTGAGCAGCGACACCTTGCAACAGAAGGCCATGATCGACGCCGGCCTGCTGATCGAGAACGCCGAAACCGGCAAACGCTATGACCGCTTCCGCGATCGCGTGATGTTTCCGATCCGCGACACCCGTGGCCGAATCATCGCTTTCGGTGGCCGGGTGCTTGGCGACGACAAGCCGAAGTACCTGAACTCACCGGAAACCCCGGTATTCCATAAAGGCCAGGAGCTCTACGGCCTTTATGAAGCGCGCAAAAACAACCGCAACCTCGACGAAATCATCGTCGTCGAAGGTTATATGGATGTCATCGCCCTCGCCCAGCAAGGCCTGCGCAATGCCGTGGCCACGCTGGGTACCGCGACCAGCGAAGAACACTTGAAACGCCTGTTTCGCGTGGTGCCGAACGTATTGTTTTGCTTCGACGGTGACCAGGCCGGCCGCAATGCCGCCTGGCGCGCACTGGAAGCGACCCTTCCGTGCCTGCAGGACGGACGCCGCGCGCGCTTTCTGTTTCTGCCGGAGGGCGAAGACCCGGACACTCTGGTCCGCGCCGAAGGCACCGACGCCTTCAAGGCGCGAATCAATCAGCATGCGCAGCCACTGGCGGATTATTTCTTCCAGCAATTGACCGAAGAAGCCGATCCGCGCTCGCTCGAGGGCAAGGCGCACATGGCCACCCTCGCCGCACCGTTGATCGACAAAGTGCCGGGCGCGAACTTGCGCATCCTGATGCGGCAGCGCCTGACCGAAATCACCGGCCTGAGCAGCGAAACTGTCAGCCAGCTGGCGCAAAGTGCGCCGCAGGAAGCGCCGCCCGCCTACGATCCGGGCATCGACTACGACGCAATGCCGGATTACAGCGACTACCATCAGCCGCAGGCACAGGACATGTACGTGCCGCAGCAGGAGTGGACGCCGAAGAAACCCGGCGCTGGCGGCAAGAAATGGGACAAAAAGCCCTGGGACAAGAACGGCAAGCGTGGCGATCGCGATCAACCGCAGCGTCAGCGCACGCCGATTGGCGTCGAATCGCCGACCCTGACCGCCCTGCGCACCTTGCTTCATCACCCGCAACTGGCCGAGCGCGTTGAAGACGCCGGGCACATTGCGGACGAAAACCAGACCAATGCCCAGTTGCTTGTGGCCTTGCTCGAAGCCGTACAGAAGAATCCCAAGCTAAACTCATTTCAGTTGATCGCGCGATGGCACGGCACTGAACAGGGGCGTCTGCTCAAGGCACTGGCTGAAAAGGAATGGTTGATTGACGGAGATAACCTTGAACAACAGTTTTTCGACACCATTACTAGCTTGTCAGCCCGCCAACGCGAGCGAAATCTGGAACAGTTGCTCAGGAAAGCGCGTCAAAGCGAACTGAGTGCCGAAGAGAAAAATCAACTGCGCGACCTTTTAAGTCGCAATGTTTCCGCATCAAACCCGACCTCAACTGGCGCGTGAGGTCATAGCTCAGGTATAATCCTCGGCTTGTTTTTTGCCCGCCAAGACCTTCAGTGGATAGGGTGTTATGTCCGGAAAAGCGCAACAGCAGTCTCGTATTATTGAGTTGATCAAACTGGGTCGTGAGCAGAAGTATCTGACTTACGCCGAGGTCAACGACCACCTGCCCGAGGATATTTCAGATCCGGAGCAGGTGGAAGACATCATCCGCATGATTAACGACATGGGGATCCCCGTACACGAGAGTGCTCCGGATGCGGACGCCCTTATGTTGGCCGACGCCGATACCGACGAGGCCGCTGCGGAAGAAGCAGCCGCCGCGTTGGCAGCGGTGGAGACCGATATCGGTCGCACCACCGACCCCGTGCGCATGTACATGCGTGAAATGGGTACGGTCGAGCTTCTGACTCGTGAAGGCGAAATCGAAATCGCCAAACGTATCGAAGAAGGCATCCGTGAAGTGATGAGCGCTATCGCGCACTTCCCTGGCACGGTTGACCACATTCTCTCCGAGTACACCCGCGTCACCACCGAAGGTGGTCGCCTGTCCGACGTACTGAGCGGTTACATCGACCCGGACGACGGCATTGCGCCGCCGGCGGCCGAAGTGCCGCCGCCGATCGACGCGAAAGCCGCCAAGGCTGACGACGACACCGACGACGATGACGCCGAAGCTTCGGATGACGAAGAAGAAGCCGAAAGCGGTCCGGATCCGGTCATCGCTGCCCAGCGTTTCGGCGCTGTGGCCGATCAGATGGAAATCACCCGCAAGGCCCTGAAAAAGCACGGTCGTCACAACAAGGCAGCGGTTGCCGAGTTGCTGGCCCTGGCCGAGCTGTTCATGCCGATCAAACTGGTGCCGAAGCAATTCGAAGCCCTGGTCGAGCGTGTTCGCAGTGCCCTGGATCGTCTGCGCCAGCAAGAGCGCGCGATCATGCAACTGTGCGTACGTGATGCACGTATGCCACGCGCCGATTTCCTGCGTCAGTTCCCGGGCAATGAAGTCGACGAAAGCTGGTCCGACGCACTCGCCAAAGGCAAGAGCAAATACGCCGAAGCCATTGGTCGCGTACAGCCGGACATCATCCGTTGCCAGCAGAAGCTGATTGCGCTGGAAACCGAGACCGGCCTGACCATCGCTGAAATCAAGGACATCAACCGTCGCATGTCGATCGGTGAGGCCAAGGCCCGCCGCGCGAAGAAAGAGATGGTTGAAGCGAACTTGCGTCTGGTGATCTCGATCGCCAAGAAGTACACCAACCGCGGCCTGCAATTCCTCGATCTGATCCAGGAAGGCAACATCGGTCTGATGAAAGCGGTGGACAAGTTCGAATACCGTCGTGGTTACAAGTTCTCGACTTATGCCACCTGGTGGATCCGTCAGGCGATCACTCGCTCGATCGCCGACCAGGCCCGCACCATCCGTATTCCGGTGCACATGATCGAGACGATCAACAAGCTCAACCGTATTTCCCGCCAGATGCTGCAGGAAATGGGTCGCGAACCGACTCCGGAAGAGCTGGGCGAACGCATGGAAATGCCTGAGGACAAGATCCGCAAGGTGTTGAAGATCGCTAAAGAGCCGATCTCCATGGAAACCCCGATCGGTGATGACGAAGACTCTCATCTGGGTGACTTCATCGAAGACTCGACCATGCAGTCGCCAATCGATGTTGCAACCGTTGAAAGCCTGAAAGAAGCGACCCGCGAAGTGCTGTCCGGCCTCACTGCCCGTGAAGCCAAGGTACTGCGCATGCGTTTCGGTATCGACATGAACACCGACCACACACTCGAAGAAGTGGGCAAACAGTTTGACGTAACCCGTGAGCGGATCCGTCAGATCGAAGCCAAGGCGCTGCGCAAGCTGCGCCACCCGACGCGAAGCGAGCATCTGCGCTCCTTCCTCGACGAGTGATACCAGAACCCCCGGCCCAGGCCGGGGGTTTTGTTTTCCGGTCAGATTAAATTCCGCGCACCACCCCTCCCCCGCATAGCCCGTCTACACTCGAAACAATCACCCCCGTGCCATAACGAGAGCGTTATGCCCAGACTGGCGTCCGTGCTTTTTTTGCTGTCACTGATGATCTGGACCGCAACGGCTGACGCGCTGACTCTGACCGATGAAGAACGTAGCTGGCTGGCGGCTCACCCGGACTTGCGCCTGGGTGTAGATGCGTCGTGGCCGCCCTTTGAGTTTCGCGACGATCAGTCCCGCTATCAGGGGCTGGCGGCGGACTATATTGATGTGATCCGCCAGCGCCTGGCGGTCAAACTCACGCCCATCGAGCCCGTGAGCTGGACCGTGGTGCTGGAGCAGGTCAAGCAAGGCAAGATCGACCTGCTACCGGGCATCATGTCCACGCCGGAGCGCCAGACCTATTTGTCGTTCACCCGGCCCTATCTCGACTTCCCGATCGTCATCCTCGCCCACGTCGGCGGCGCGCAACCACGCAAACTCGAAGACCTGTACGGCCTGAAGATTGCCGTGGTGGAAAACTACGCGCCCCATGAGCTCCTGCGCACCCACCATCCGGATCTGAACCTGGTGGCCATGCCCAACGTCAGTTCGGCGTTGCAGGCGCTGGCGACCGACGAGGTGGATGCCGTCGTCGGCGACCTCGCCTCCAGCGTCTGGAGCCTGCGCCAACTGAAACTCGACGGCCTGTACGTCAGCGGCGAAACGCCGTATCGCTATCAACTGGCGATGGCCGTGCCACGCGAAAACAAGATGCTGGTGGGCATTCTCGACAAAGTGCTCGCCGACATGAGTCCTGACGAAATCAGCAGCATTCAGGAACATTGGGTCGGCAACGTCCTCGATCATCGGACATTCTGGTCAGATCTACTGGTCTACGGTTTGCCGGGCCTGGCGCTGTTGATCATCGTGCTGGCCGTGGTGATTCGCATCAACCGCCGCCTGAGCTCGGAAATCGCTCGCCGCATCGACCTCGAACAGGAGCTGCGCAGCAGCGAATACCACTATCGCGGACTGGTAGAGAGTTTGTCGGCGATTGCCTGGGAAGCGCGGATGAGCGACTTCACCTACAGCTATGTGTCGCCCCACGCTGAAGATTTGCTCGGTTATCCCCTGTCCCATTGGCTGATCCCGGGGTTCTGGCGCAACATTATTCACCCGGCGGACCTGACCCGCGCACAAGCGTTCTGCGACCACGAAGTGTTGGCCGGCCGCGATCACAGCCTCGATTACCGGGTGATCACCGCCGACGGCCGCTGCCTGTGGGTACGCGATATCGTCAGCCTGATCGAGCACGGCCATGAACCCGTGATGCGCGGCCTGATGATTGATATCAGCGAAACCAAGCGCACGGAAGAAGCCCTGCGCCTGTCGGAGCAGAAGTTCGCCTCGGTGTTCCAGCAATGCCCGGACATTCTGGTGATTGCACGGCTGTCGGACGGCTGCCTGCTGGAGGTCAACGAAGCCTTTGAAGAACAGATCGGCCTGAAAGCCGAAGATGTCATCGGCCAGACCGCCACCGAGCTCAACATCTGGGGCATTCCCGGGGTCGGGCCGGGGTTGTTGCAGCGATTGCAGGCCGGCAGCATCCGCAACCTGGAGATGCCCTTTCGCCGCCACAATGGCCAGGTGTTCACCGGCCTGATCTCTGCCGAGCCGTTCGACCTCGACACCACGCCGGCGCTCGTGGTCGTGGTGCGCGACATCACCCAGCTCAAGGAAACCCAGCAACAACTGCAAACTTCCGAAGAGAAGTTCGCCAAGGCCTTCCATGCCTCGCCGGACGGTTTGCTGCTGTCGCGCCAGAGCGACGGCTTGCTGCTGGAGGTCAACGAAGGCTTCAGTCGCATCACCGGTTTCAATAGCGCCATGTCGGTAGATCGCTCGGCGCTGGATCTGGGCATCTGGGTCAACCTCAACGAACGCAAGCAGATGCTCGACCTGCTGCACCGCGACGGCTTCGTCCGCGACTTCACCTGCCATATCCGCCGCAGCGACGGGCAGATTCGCCTGTGCGAAGTGTCCAGCCGACCGCTGCCGATTGGCGAAGAAGACTGCATGCTGACCATCGCCCGCGATATCACCGAACGTCATTTGATGCAGGAAAAACTGCAACAGGCTGCGACCGTGTTCGAGAGCACCGCCGAAGGCGTGTTGATCACCGACACCCAGCAACACATCAGCGCAGTCAATCGCGCCTTCACCGAAATCACTGGCTACAGCGAAAGCGAAGCCCTCGGCCATACACCGCGCCTGCTCGCCTCCGGCCTGCACGACAGCGCGTTTTATGCAGCGATGTGGCACCAGTTGACCGACGAGGGACACTGGCAAGGCGAAATCTCCAACCGGCGTAAAAACGGCGAGCTGTATCCGAGCTGGCTGACCATCAGCGCCGTGCGCAATCGCGACAAATTCATCACCCACTTCGTCGCGGTGTTTGCCGATATTTCCAGCCTCAAGCACGCCCAGGCCAAGCTCGATTACCAGGCGCATCACGACCCGCTGACCGGCCTGCCGAACCGCACCCTGTTTGAAAGTCGCCTGCTCACCGCGTTGAACAGCCAGCAGGAAAACGGCGGTCAGGGCGCGGTGCTGTTTCTCGATCTCGACCGCTTCAAGCACATCAATGACAGCCTCGGTCACCCGGTCGGCGACCTGCTGCTCAAGGGCATCGCGGTGCGTTTGAAAGAACAGCTGCGCGACATCGACACCGTCGCCCGTCTGGGGGGTGATGAATTCATCATCCTGCTGCCTGGCCTGCACCAGGCCAGCGATGCTGACCATATCGCCACCAAACTGCTCAACTGCTTCGGCGCACCGTTCCAGGCCGGCGAACACGAGTTCTTCATCAGCGCCAGCATCGGCACCAGCCTGTATCCGCGCGACGGTTGCGATGTCGCCACTCTGGTGAAAAACGCCGATGCGGCGATGTACCGCTCCAAGGCCAAGGGCCGCAACCGCGTCGAAAGCTACACCCGCGACCTCACCGCCCAGGCCAGCGAGCGCGTGGCGCTGGAACACGAGTTGCGCCGGGCCATCGAGCGCGATGAATTACTCCTCTACTACCAGCCGAAAATCAGCCTCGACGATCATCGACTGGTCGGCGCCGAAGCGCTGATTCGCTGGCGCCACCCGACCTTTGGCGAGGTGCCGCCCGAACACTTCATCCCGCTGGCCGAAGAGAACGGCATGATCCTGCAGATTGGCGACTGGGTCTTGGAGACCGCGTGCCGGCAGATGTTCGAGTGGAACCAGGTCTACGACAGCCTCGGCCCGCTCTCGGTCAACCTCGCCGGTGCGCAACTGCGCCAGCCAAATCTGCTCGGACGCATTGAGCAACTGCTCAAAGACAACCGTCTGATGCCGGATTTACTGCAACTGGAGATTACCGAGAACTTCATCATGAGTCAGGCCGAGGAGGCCCTGGCCGTGCTGCACCAACTCAAACGCCTCGGCGTACAACTGGCGATCGACGACTTCGGCACCGGCTATTCCTCACTCAGCTACCTCAAGCGCCTGCCGCTGGACATCCTCAAGATCGACCAGTCGTTCGTCCGCGGCCTGCCGGACGATCCCCACGACGCGGCGATTGTGCGGGCGATCATCGCCCTGGGCCGGAGCATGCAATTCACCGTGATCGCCGAAGGCGTCGAAACCCAGGCCCAGCAACAATTCCTCGCCGCCGAAGGCTGCGAACAGATCCAGGGCTACATCGTCAGCCTGCCGCTGCCACCGGAAGAATTCGCCGCGACGTTTCTTCGCGCAACCGTATCGGATTATTCGGATAGCACAGCAGAGAAACCGTCGCTATAATCCGCGACCTACTGAGGGCCTATAGCTCAGTTGGTTAGAGCAGAGGACTCATAATCCTTTGGTCCACGGTTCAAGTCCGTGTGGGCCCACCACATTTGAAAGCCGCGCATTGCGCGGCTTTTTCGTTTCCGCGTTCAGCCCCCGACAACGATAAGGGGCTTACATATCCAGCCGGTTGACGCTGTAACATGCTCCACCAAGATCCGCGCCCCATGGAGCCTCCCTTGCCCGACATCCGCCCGCCCGTGCTTGATGAAATCGACCGCCAGCTAATCGCCGCCCTGCAGATCAACGCCCGCGAGAGCGTGGCCATGCTCGCCCGGCAGTTGGGCATTGCGCGCACCACCGTGACTTCGCGGCTGGCGCGGCTGGAAAAGGCCAAGGTGATCACCGGGTATGGCGTGCGCCTGGGGCAGCGGGTGGTCGATGGCGGGTTGCAGGCGTATGTCGGGATCAAGGTGCAGCCGCGTTCCGGCAAAGAGGTGTTGCGGCGCTTGAGTGCGATGGCGCAGGTGCAGCAGTTGTGTGCGGTGAGTGGCGAATTTGACTATGTGGCGTGGTTGCGCACGGATTCGCCGGAGCAGCTGGATCAGTTGCTGGATCAGATTGGCAGTGTGGATGGGGTGGAGAAGACCACGACGTCGATTATTTTGAGTAGCAAGATTGATCGGGGGCAGCCGGTTTAAGGTTGTGTCCGGACTTCTCGGGTGGATTACAGGCCTCTTCGCGAGCAGGCTCGCTCCTACATTTTGGTCGGTGTGTAGTCTCCAATCGTCATATTGTTCAGTTAATTAGCAAAACGACGACACTTTGCGTCTTATTAACGTGTTCTACGCTCCCTAGAATGGCTGGCATCTTTTCCTATACTCAGACGCGCACTCAGCGTCGGGTCGCCAGCAAGGTCAGCCATGAACAAGAACAATCGCCATCCTGCAGACGGTAAAAAGCCAGTCACCATTTTCGGTCCGGACTTTCCCTTCGCTTTCGACGACTGGATCGAACACCCGGCAGGTCTCGGCAGCATTCCTGAACACCATCACGGCGCGGAAGTGGCGATTGTCGGCGCGGGTATCGCCGGCCTGGTGGCCGCTTACGAACTGATGAAGCTCGGCTTGAAACCGGTGGTCTACGAGGCTTCGAAGCTCGGCGGGCGCCTGCGCTCGCAAGCGTTCAACGGCACTGACGGCATCGTCGCGGAACTCGGCGGCATGCGCTTCCCGGTGTCCTCCACCGCGTTCTACCACTACGTCGACAAGCTCGGCCTCGAGACCAAACCGTTCCCGAACCCGTTGACGCCGGCCTCCGGCAGCACGGTGATCGACCTGGAAGGCAAAACCCATTACGCACAAAGCCTGAAGGATCTTCCTGCACTGTTCCAGGAAGTGGCTGACGCCTGGGCGGATGCATTGGAGGCCGGCTCGCAGTTCGCCGATATCCAGCAAGCGATCCGCGACCGCGACGTGCCACGCCTCAAGGAACTGTGGAACAAACTCGTGCCGCTGTGGGACGACCGCACCTTCTACGACTTCGTGGCCACGTCCAAGGCGTTTGCCAAACTGTCGTTCCATCACCGCGAAGTGTTCGGTCAGGTCGGTTTCGGCACCGGCGGCTGGGACTCGGACTTCCCCAACTCGATGCTGGAAATCTTCCGCGTGGTAATGACCAACTGCGACGATCACCAGCATCTGGTGGTCGGCGGCGTGGAACAAGTGCCACAAGGCATCTGGCGCCATGTGCCGGAGCGTTGCGTGCACTGGCCGGAAGGCACCAGCCTGAAATCCCTGCACCGTGGCGCGCCGCGCTCCGGCGTGAAGAAAATCGCCCACGCACCGGATGGCCGTTTCGCCGTCACCGACAACAACGGCGACACCCGCGAGTATGCCGCCGTGCTGACCACTTGCCAGAGCTGGCTGCTGACCACCCAGATCGAATGTGACGAAAGCCTGTTCTCGCAAAAGATGTGGATGGCGCTGGATCGCACGCGCTACATGCAGTCGTCGAAGACTTTCGTGATGGTCGACCGCCCGTTCTGGAAGGACAAGGATCCGGAAACCGGCCGCGACCTGATGAGCATGACCCTCACCGATCGCCTGACCCGTGGCACCTACCTGTTCGACAACGGCGACGACAAGCCCGGCGTGATCTGCCTGTCGTACTCGTGGATGAGCGACGCACTGAAGATGCTGCCGCACCCGGTGGAAAAACGTGTGGAACTGGCGCTGAACGCACTGAAGAAGATCTACCCGAAAGTCGACATCGCCGCGCGCATCATCGGCGACCCGATCACCGTGTCGTGGGAAGCCGACCCGTACTTCCTCGGTGCGTTCAAGGGCGCCCTGCCCGGCCACTATCGCTACAACCAGCGCATGTACGCGCACTTCATGCAGGACGACATGCCCGCCGAGCAGCGCGGGATTTTCATCGCCGGTGACGACGTATCGTGGACCCCGGCGTGGGTCGAAGGCGCGGTGCAGACCTCGCTCAACGCGGTGTGGGGCATCATGAAGCACTTTGGTGGCTCGACACATAAAGCGAACCCGGGCCCGGGTGATGCGTTCAAAGACATCGGCCCTATCGCCCTGCCCGAGTAAGAGGAATCCGAGATGCGTGTAGCCCTTTACCAATGTCCACCGCTGCCCCTGGACCCCGCCGCCAACCTGCACCGTTTGCACCAAGTGGCGATGGAGGCCAAGGGCGCCGACTTGCTGGTGTTGCCGGAGATGTTTCTGACCGGCTACAACATTGGTGCCGAGGCGGTCAGCACATTGGCCGAGGTCTACAACGGTGAATGGGCGCAACAGATCGGCCGCATCGCCAAGGCTGCCGGTCTGGCGATTGTCTACGGTTACCCGGAGCGTACTGCCGACGGGCAGATCTACAACGCCGTGCAGTTGATCGACTCGCACGGCGAGCGTTTGTGCAATTACCGCAAGACCCACCTGTTCGGTGATCTGGACCGGTCGATGTTCAGCCCCGGCGACGATGCATTTCCTGTGGTCGAGCTCAACGGCTGGAAGCTCGGTTTCCTGATCTGCTACGACCTGGAGTTTCCGGAGAACGCGCGGCGTCTGGCCTTGGCCGGCGCCGAGCTGATTCTGGTGCCGACGGCGAACATGATTCCATTCGATTTCGTCGCCGACGTCACCGTGCGTTCCCGCGCCTTCGAAAACCAGTGCTACGTGGCCTACGCCAACTATTGCGGGCAGGAAGGCGAGATCCACTATTGCGGACAAAGCAGCATCGCCGCGCCGGACGGCAGTCGTATCGCCCAGGCTGGCCTGGATGAAGCGCTGATCGTCGGGGAGCTGGATCGGCAGTTGATGGTCGATTCCCGCGCCGCCAATCGCTACCTCAGTGACCGCCGTCCGGAGCTTTACGGCGCGCTGAACAAGCGTTAATCCGCTAGCATTGGCACTTCACTGTTCTGGAAGTGCCCATGCCTGCGCCGACTCACCCCCGCCTTCACACTGAAACCCTGGCCAACGGCTTGCGCGTGACCCTGCGTCAGGTGCCTGACCTCAAGCGCAGCGCGGCTGCGTTGCGGGTGGCTGCCGGCAGCCATGATGTGCCGCTCGAATGGCCGGGGCTGGCGCATTTTCTTGAGCATTTGCTGTTTCTCGGGACCGCACGTTTTCCTGCCGATCAGGCACTGATGGCCTACGTGCAAAGACATGGCGGCCAAGTGAATGCCAGCACCCGCGAGCGCGCGACCGATTTCTTCTTTGAACTGCCGACTACGGCCTTCAGCGCCGGGCTGGAGCGACTGTCAGACATGCTCGCCCAGCCGCGTATGAATAAGGACGATCAGTTGCGTGAACGCGAAGTGCTGGAGGCGGAATTTGTCGCGTGGTCGCAGGATCCCACAGCGCAGCAGGCACTGTCCTTGTACGAGGGTTTGCCGCCAGAGCATCCATTGCGCGGATTTCATGCAGGTAATCGCGACAGCCTGAAGGTCGAGCAACCGGCGTTTCAACAGGCGTTGAAGGACTTCCATCAGCGCTTCTATCGCACCGGCCAAATGACCTTGAGTCTGGTCGGGCCGCAGAGCCTGGAGGCGTTGCGTGCACTGGCTCAGCAGTTCGCCGCGGCGCTGCCGGTTGGGGATAACGTTGCGCAAACGGCAACCCAGCCGTTGCAGGCGAAAAGTTATCAACAGGTCGGCGAACAGCACTGCAATCTGCTGTTTGCCTTCGAAGCGCTGCCCGACACCTGCGCCGAAGCGCTGGCGTTCCTCTGCCACTGCTTGAACAACACCAAACCCGGCGGCCTGCTCGCCCATCTGCAGCAACAGAAGCTCGCGGACAGCCTGAAAGCCACGCCGCTGTACCACTTTGCCGGACAGGCCTTGCTGCACCTGCAACTCACCGCGACAGCCGAATGCCTGAATGTTATTCGCGAGCATGTGCTGGATTGGCTGAGCTTCTTCGCCGCGCAACAGGACTGGCCAGCGTTGCGTGACGAATATGCCAGGCTGCTTGAACGTCAGCAGCAGGTCGGCGGCGCACTGCACCTGGCACGGCTCGACTGCGAACAGCTCGAACACGGCTTGTCGGAACACGGCGTCGTCGCCCTCAAACAGATCCTGCGCGACATCGGCGTTGTGGATAACTTCAGCGCGCATTGGCATCTGCCTGCCGCCAATCCTTTCCTGGGTGCCAGCGAACCACTGGCCAACGCCGGGCTGATTCGCGGTCAAACCAGCGCCCACCGAGGCCTGCGCACGTTCGCTCAGGATCGCTCACGCAGCCGCCGCGAACGCTCGCCGATGCAATTCAGCCAGGCCTTGGCGGACACGGGTGAAGAAGGTGCGATTTACCTGCGCTGGCAACTGGAAGCCGCGGCAACGGCCGAGCTGCACGGGAAGCTGCAACGCAGTCTGCGTGAAACCCAGGAAGACGCACGTCAGGCCGGGGTTGAGCTGTCGTTGAGTACCAGCGGTGCTCGATGGCTGCTGAAACTGACCGGCCTGCAAGAACCGATGCCCAGTGTCCTGGAGCATGCGCTGAAATGTCTGACGCAAGTTGACGCCGATTCTGCGAGCGCCGAGCCAGAAGCACCGTTGATACCGATCCGCCAGTTGCTCAAGGCATTGCCGGAAAGTTGCCTGCCAGCGGCGCCGCGCTCGGACGACATCAAGCAGCTGTGGACAACTTCCCGCTGGGACGGACTGGCCCTTGGCCTCAGCGCACAGACTCAATCCGCCCTGGGTCTGGCTCTGAGTCGCATCCCCGGTATCCCGGACAATCAACTCCCCGCCCGGCCAGCGAGCAATGCTCGACAGATCTGGAGCCACATCGACAGTGCCTCCAGCGAACATGCGCTGCTGTTGTTCTGCCCGACCGCAAGCCACGAGATCGCCGACGAAGCCGCCTGGCGCCTGCTCGCGCAGCTCTGCCAGACACCGTTCTATCAGCGTCTGCGGGTCGAGTTGCAGCTGGGTTACGCGGTGTTCAGCGCCTTGCGCCAGCTGCACGGCCAGACCGGCTTGCTGTTTGGCGTGCAATCGCCGACGTCCGACCCGGTTGCGCTGCTCGATCACATCCGGCAGTTTCTTCAAAGCATTCCCGCGCTGATCGAAACCTTCGATGACGCCAACCTTGAGCAACTGCGCCAGTCTCTGGCCGAGCAGTTCGGCGACACCTCAATGTCATTCACAAACGCGGCCGAGCTGCTGTGGCAAGCGAAACTCGCCGGCCACTCATCGGATTATCGTGCGCAGTTGATCGACGCCATTGGTCAGCTCGATCGCCCTTTCCTGCTGGCGGCGGCACAGCGACTGATCCAGGCCGAAGGCGGCTGGCACTGTCTGGCCAGCAGCGCGGCACCGGGCATGCCGTGGCAAGCGGGAAATTGATCATTACTCAGGCTGCAAGGAGCTTTCTCAAAGATTCACGGGCAATCACCTGGAAATTTTGAGTAACATAGCAGCCTAACTATTTGGAACATCCCTGCGCTGCCGTGGACTATAACTATGGACAGCGCTATCCCACCCACCCTGAAGGAGACACCCATGTCCTGGACAAAACCGGCTTACACCGACCTGCGTATCGGCTTCGAAGTCACCATGTACTTCGCCAGCCGCTGAGTTCTGCCTACGCAGACTTGCAGTGCAACGCCTCGGCTCGCCGGGGCGTTTTATTTTCAGCGTTGAAAGATGGGAGCGTTCATGTTCGTCCAGATTCTGGGTTCGGCCGCCGGTGGCGGATTTCCGCAGTGGAACTGCAACTGCGTCAACTGCGCAGGCTTTCGCGACGGCAGCCTGAACGCCAAGGCCCGCACCCAATCGTCCATCGCGATTTCCGATGATGGCGTGAACTGGGTGCTGTGCAACGCCTCGCCGGACATCCGCGCACAACTGCAAAGCTTCGCCCCGATGCAACCGGGCCGCGCCCTGCGTGATACCGGCATCAGCGCGATCATCCTGATGGACAGCCAGATCGACCACACCACCGGCCTGCTCAGCCTGCGCGAAGGCTGCCCGCATCAGGTCTGGTGTACGGACATGGTTCACGAAGACCTGAGCACCGGTTTCCCGCTGTTCAAGATGCTCACCCACTGGAACGGCGGGTTGAACTGGAACCGCATCGAACTCGACCAGAGCTTCACCGTCGCCGCGTGCCCGAACCTGCGCTTCACCCCGCTGCCGTTGCGCAGCGCTGCGCCGCCGTACTCGCCGCACCGCTTCGACCCGCACCCGGGCGACAACATTGGCCTGATCGTCGAAGACCTGAATACCGGCGGCAAACTGTTCTACGCGCCGGGCCTGGGCAAGGTTGATGCGCCGCTGCTGGAAATCATGGCTGGCAGCGATTGCCTGCTGGTGGATGGCACGCTGTGGGACGACGATGAAATGCAGCGCCGTGGCGTCGGCACCCGCACCGGTCGCGAGATGGGCCACCTGGCACAGAACGGCGCCGGCGGCATGCTCGAAGTGCTGGAGCAGTTGCCCGAGCAGCGCAAGGTGCTTATCCACATCAACAACACCAACCCGATTCTCGATGAGGATTCGGCGGAGCGTGCGGAGTTGGCGCGGCGTAATGTTGAAGTGGCGTTCGATGGCATGAGTATTGTGCTGTAACTGATGGCCCCATCGCTGGCAAGCCAGCTCCCACCGGTGTTGTGAACACCGCAAAACCCTGTGGGAGCTGGCTTGCCAGCGATGACTGAAGACCAGACGCCTGAGATCCCAATGCTTGTTCCCGGAGAACAGATATGACTGACACTCCTATGTCCCCCAGCGAATTCGAAGCGGCCCTGCGCGCCAAAGGCGCTTATTACCACATCTACCACCCGTACCACGTGGCGATGTATGAAGGCCGCGCCACCCGCGAACAGATTCAGGGCTGGGTCGCCAACCGCTTCTACTATCAGGTGAACATCCCCCTGAAAGACGCGGCGATCCTCGCCAATTGCCCGGATCGCGAGATCCGCCGCGAGTGGATTCAACGCCTGCTCGACCACGACGGCGCCCCCGGAGAAGACGGCGGTATCGAAGCGTGGCTGCGCCTTGGTCAGGCGGTCGGCCTCGACCCCGATCAACTGCGCTCCCAGGAACTGGTGCTGCCCGGTGTGCGTTTCGCGGTCGACGCCTACGTCAACTTCGCCCGCCGCGCCAGTTGGCAGGAAGCCGCCAGCAGCTCGTTGACCGAACTGTTCGCGCCGCAGATCCACCAGTCGCGCCTCGACAGCTGGCCGCAGCATTACCCGTGGATCGACCCGGCCGGTTACGAATATTTCCGCACCCGCCTCGGTCAGGCGCGGCGCGATGTCGAGCACGGTCTGGCGATCACGCTGGAGCATTACAAGACCCGCGAAGGCCAGGAGCGCATGCTGGAAATTCTCCAGTTCAAACTGGACATTCTTTGGAGCATGCTCGATGCCATGAGCATGGCTTACGAACTGAACCGCCCGCCTTATCACAGCGTCACCGAACAACGGGTCTGGCACAAAGGAATCACCTTATGAGTTTCGATCGCAGCAAGACCCCGACCTGGCGTCCCGGCTACCGTTTCCAGTACGAACCGGCGCAAAAAGGCCACGTGCTGCTCTACCCGGAAGGCATGATCAAACTCAACGACAGCGCCGCGCTGATCGGTGGTTTGATCGACGGTGAACGCGATGTCGCAGCGATCATCGCCACACTCGATGAGCAGTTCCCCGGCGTGCCTGAGCTCGGTGACGACATCGAGCAATTCATGGAGGTTGCCCGTGCACAGCACTGGATCACCCTTGACTGATCTGCCGCCCAAGCCGGAGGTCGGCCTGCCGCTGTGGCTGCTCGCCGAACTGACCTACCGCTGCCCGCTGCAATGCCCGTACTGCTCCAATCCGCTGGATTTCGCCGAGCAGGGCAAAGAGCTGAGCACCGAGCAGTGGATCAAGGTGTTCCGCGAAGCGCGGGAGATGGGCGCGGCCCAACTGGGCTTTTCCGGTGGCGAGCCACTGGTGCGCCAGGACTTGGCCGAGCTGATTCGTGAAGCGCGGCAGTTGGGTTTCTATACCAACCTGATCACCTCCGGCATCGGCCTGACCGAGCAAAAAATCAGCGATTTCAAGAAGGCCGGTCTCGATCACATCCAGATCAGCTTCCAGGCCAGTGACGAGCAAGTGAACAACCTGCTCGCCGGCTCGAAAAAAGCCTTCGCGCAGAAGCTGGAAATGGCTCGTGCGGTGAAGGCCCACGGCTATCCGATGGTGCTGAACTTCGTCACCCATCGGCACAACATCGACAAGATCGACCGCATCATCGAGCTGTGCATCGCGCTCGAGGCCGACTTTGTCGAACTCGCCACCTGCCAGTTCTACGGCTGGGCGCAGCTCAACCGTGTCGGCCTGTTGCCAACCAAGGAACAACTGGTGCGCGCCGAACGCATCACCAACGAATACCGCGCCAAGCTGGAAGCCGAAGGGCATCCGTGCAAGCTGATATTCGTGACCCCGGACTACTACGAAGAACGCCCGAAAGCCTGCATGAACGGCTGGGGCAGTATCTTTCTGACGGTCACCCCGGACGGCACCGCCCTGCCTTGTCATGGCGCCCGACAGCTGCCGGTGCAATTTCCCAACGTGCGCGATCACAGCATGCAGCACATCTGGTACGACTCGTTCGGCTTCAACCGTTTTCGCGGTTACGACTGGATGCCCGAGCCGTGCCGCTCCTGCGACGAAAAGGAACAGGATTTCGGCGGCTGCCGCTGTCAGGCATTCATGCTCACGGGTGACGCAAGCAACGCCGACCCGGTGTGCAGCAAATCCGAACATCACGGCGTGATCCTCAAGGCCCGCGAAGAAGCCGAGACCGCCACCCAGACCATCGAACAACTGGCCTTTCGCAATGAACGAAACTCACGCCTCATCGCCAAGGGCTGAGCCTTTCAGCGCCGCCCAGGCCGTCGCCGCCGGAATGGACTTCGCCGAACTGCAACTCGGCGTCCACGGTTTGTTCTGGAATGAATATCGCCCGCAGGACGCCGCGTGCCGGATCTGGCAGTGGCACAATGGCGTGGCGAAATGTCTGACGCCGGATGGCTTCAGCGTGCGCAGTCGGGTGTACGAATATGGCGGTGGCGCGTTTTGTCTGACGCTGAACGGGGTGGTTTTCGTCAATGAGGCGGACCAGCAGCTGTATCGACAGACCCTGGATGGCGCGCCTGAGGCGCTGACGTCAGGCGAGTGTCGTTATGGCGATCTGCATTTTGCTTTTGGCCAGGTTCTGGCGGTTGAAGAGTGGCGTGATCAACATCGGCTGGTAGCGATTGATCTGGCTGACGGCACGCGGCATGTGCTGGCTGAGGGCGCGGATTTTTATGCGGCGCCGATCATCAGTGCGGATGGCCGGCGCCTGGCCTGGATCGAGTGGAGCCGCCCGCATCAGCCTTGGACGTCGACGCGGTTGAAGGTGGCTGAGCGTTTGACCGATGGCACATTCGGAGCACCGCAATGCATTGCCGGCGCCGAGATTGAAGAGTCCATTCAACAACCGCGCTTCGATGCCGAAGGACGCCTGTATTGCCTGACCGATCGTGCTGGATTCTGGCAGCCGTGGGTTGAAACTGCCGACGGCTTGAGATCATTGCCCGCTGCGCCGGCCGATCATGCACCCGCGCCGTGGCAACTGGGCGGCTGCACCTGGCGCCCTGTCGAGCGTTCGTTTTTGGCGAGCTGGAGCGAAGGTGGTTTTGGTCGCCTGACCCTTGGCGACGACGACTTCACTGGCGACTACAGCCGCTTCCGTCATCTCGCTTTAGACGCACAATTTATCTACTGCATTGCCGCCTCGCCGATCAGTCCTTCGGCGGTCATCGCCATTGATCGGGCGACGCGCAAAGTGAACGTGTTGGCCGGCGGCGTGGCGCCTTTGCCTGCAGAACGCATCAGCCGCCCGCAAACCCTGCGCTACCCAAGCGGTTCGGGCGAAGCCCACGGGTTCTTTTATCCGGCCATGAGCAGCGAGACAAAACCAGCGCTGGTGGTGTTCATCCACGGCGGACCGACCTCGGCCTGCTACCCGATGCTCGACCCGCGCATTCAGTACTGGACGCAACGCGGCTTCGCCGTTGCCGATCTCAACTATCGCGGCAGCAGCGGCTATGGCCGCGAATACCGTCAGGCGTTGCATCTGAGTTGGGGTGAGGTGGATGTCGAGGATGCCTGCGCGGTGGTGGCGTATCTGGCCAGACAAGGTTTGATCGACGGCGAGCGCGCATTTATCCGCGGAGGCAGCGCCGGGGGCTACACCACGTTGTGTGCGCTGGCGTTTCAGCAGGTGTTCCGCGCTGGCGCCAGCCTCTATGGCGTCAGCGACCCGGTGGCACTCGCCCGGGCGACCCACAAGTTCGAAGGTGATTATCTGGACTGGCTGATCGGCGATCCCGAGCAGGACGCCGAACGCTACGCTGCCCGCACACCCTTGCTGCACGCGAGCAACATTCGTGTGCCGGTGATTTTCTTTCAGGGAGAACTGGACGCCGTGGTTGTTCCGCAACAGACCCGCGACATGGTCACGGCACTGGAACAGAACGGCATCCCGGTCGAAGCGCATTATTACCCCGAAGAACGCCACGGCTTCCGCCGCGCCGCCAATCAGGCGCATGCGCTGGAACAGGAGTGGAAGTTTTATCGGCGGGTGATGGGGTTGGCTGACTGAGCACCACGCCTGTTTAAAAATAGCGTCGACCCAATCGCGGGCAAGCCCGCTCCCACAGGTTCGCTGGTTTACACAAAACTTGTGACCAACCTAAAACACTGGGGGAGCAGGCTTGCCCGCGATAGCTATCTATCTGGCACCGCTGAACTCAGCGCTTGGCGATGATGTACACCGCATGCACGATCCCCGGAATGTAGCCACACAGCGTCAGCAGAATGTTCAGCCAGAACGCCCCGCCGAACCCGACCTGCAGAAACACACCCAGTGGCGGCAACAGAATGGCGATGATGATGCGAATGAAGTCCATGGGTCAGCTCCTGAATGGGGGTTGGCTCACATGAGCCATACAAGCTAATCGACCTTTGCCGCTCGTCAGGGTTCAGTGCTAATCACGGTATCGGTATCAAACTGATAGCTCAGCTAAGAATTTGCAGTCCGTGCTTCTGCACGATGCTCAGTAACTTCAGCGCCATGCCGCTGGGGTGTTGGTCTCCCGACTCCCATTGCTTGACTGTCGACGCGCTAGTGTTCAAGTAGCGAGCGAATACCGGCTGGCCCGGCTGGGCTTTCTAAAAAACCATTCGCAGGACGAACGCTCAAGCAATCAACGCTATCTGCAAAACCCGGCCACAAAAAAACGCCCCACGCCAAAAGAATCAGGCGTAGGGCGTGCGTTATACCGCGAGACGGTTCTGGAAATCGGGTAGGAAACTTCAGCTCAGACGGCAATCCCTTTGCGACATTGCAGTTGCGCGGTGCGCACTCGCGAGAATGCGCGGCCCAGGCGCAGGAGCATTTCGTCGATATTGGTTTTACTCACTGTGAGCGCCGGGGTGAAGCGCAGACAGTTGGCTTGCGGGGCGTTGAGCAGCAGGCCCTCGTGCAGCGCGGCATGGACCACGGCCTCGGCGGAATCGCCCGACAGGGTCAGTCCGTAGAACAGGCCTTGGCCGCGCAGTTCGCCGTGGTCGTAACGGTGTGCCAATCGTGCGAGGCCTTCGCGCAGATGCTGGCCATTATCGTTGACCTGCTGCAGGAAGCTGCGGTCATACACGCTGTCGAGTACCACCAGGCCAGCCGCTGTCATCAGCGCATTGCCGTGATGCGTGCCGCCCAGTTCACCCGCGTCAAAACAACACGCCTTGCCTCGCGCCAGCAGCGCCGCCAGGGGCACACCGCCGCCAAGGCCTTTGCCGAGCACGACGATATCGGCGCGTACGCCATAGGACTGTTCGGCAAGCAAGCTGCCGCAGCGCCCCATGCCGGTCTGCACTTCGTCGAGAATCAGCAGAATCCCCAGTTCGCGGCACAAACGCTCAACGCCCTTAAGGTAATGCCCGGTGGCTGGAATCACCCCGGCATCGCTCTGGATCGGCTCGAGCATGATCGCCACGGTCTGCGCATCGACTGCCGCATGCAGCGCCGGTAAATCGTTAAACGGCACCGGATCGAAACCGGGCAGCAATGGCGCGAAACGGTTGTGCAGGTTACAACTGTCCGATGCCGAGATCGTCGCCAGACTACGACCGTGACACCCCTGCTTCGCCACGATGATCCGCGAAGCGCCACCACGATGCAGTTGCCCCCACTTGCGCGCCAGTTTGATCGCCGCTTCACAGGCTTCGCTGCCACTGTTGAGCAGGTAGGCCTGATCGCTGGAAGTACTCGCGCACAGGCGTTCGGTGAGGCTGAGCATGCCGCGGTTGTGCAGATTGAAACCGGGATTGATCAGTGCCTGAGCCTGACTGGCGATGGCTTTGACCAATGCCGAAGGACTGTGCCCAAGACTGTTGGCGCCACCGGCCTGAGAGAAGTCGAGATAAGCGCGATCATTACTGTCCCACAGCCAGGAACCCTGACCGCGAACGAACACCTGTTGCGGTCGCTCGACACTGGGCATCAGCCGCTCGGTGCTCAGATTTTCGTTGATTTCAGCAGAATCGGCCGCAAAGGCGAGGTCGTCGAGACTCGGCGCCTGGCGCCGCAAACTGAACAGATTCATTGAAAAACACCTCGTTTGAGGTGTTTTGAACTGCCTATGCAAACACTGTCGAAGCAAACGCTATTCATCGCGCTTTCTGGCCCTGTAAGCCTTGTGAATGCGGTTAGACTAAGCTCGCCGAGGCCTGCGGGCCATTTCGATTTCCCAGCATTTTCGATAAGCATTACTTATGGATTTCAAACAACTGCGTTATTTCGTCGCGGTCTACGAAGAAGGCCATGTCGGCCGCGCCGCTGAACGGCTGTCGATCTCGCAGCCGGCGTTGTCGCAACAGATTCGCCAGCTCGAACAAAACCTCGACGTCACGCTGTTCGAACGCAGCAGCAAACGCCTGCTACCGACTCTGGCTGCACATACCTTGTACAACCACGCCCTGCCCTTGCTCGATGGTCTGCAACGGGCGCGCGAGGCGTTGGGCAACTTCAAGGGACAGGCATTGCGCACCCTGGCAATTGGCGTGCTGCAAACCGTGCACACCAGCCTGGTGCCGCAAATGCTGGAGCGCGTGCGCAAGGCGCAACCGCATCTGGTGGTGCAGATTTATGAATTGAGCGGGATGGAGATTGAACGGCGTCTGCTGAACGGTTCGCTGGATATCGGCATCAGCTATTTGCCACCACGTCAGCCAGGGTTGCATGGCGTGATGCTGTACGAAGATGAACTGACGCTTGTAATCCCAGCGGATCACCCGCTGCGTGAATTCAAGAAAGTCTCGATACGACAAGCCGCAGAGTTACCGATGCTGCTGCTCGGCGAAGAGTTTCAGATACGTCAGATCTGGCAAGCGCAGCTGACCAGCCTTGGCCGTCGCCCGCAGGTACAGGCTGAACTGAACAATATGGTGGGGATTCTCGACAGTCTGCCGCACACCAAATTGGCGACGGTGTTGCCCGGGCGTTCGCAGAAGGAGTACGACGACCAGGAACTGCTGTGGAAACCGCTGAGCGAACCACGGGTGCCGCTGAAGGTTGGGCTGGTGTGTCGCGACGTACAACGCCAGCAGGCGTCACTGGCGCTGCTGCGGACATTGCTTGAGGAAGTGATGGAGCGTGAAGTGAAGTCGCCGCTGGATCCGATCGCCTGAACACTTTTCTTCAGGCAAAAGAAAACCCCGCCGAAGCGGGGCTTTGCAGACTGTTTCCCTGACATCCATTTCACTCCGCCACCCTGGCAGAATCCTACGTGTCCGTGTTGTTGCTTTGCGCTTCCTGCGCGACGTCCATGAAATGTAGATTAGCTCTGGATCCAATCTACGCCTATGGGAGAACAGCAGCACGTCATGTAAGAGAATGCTTACATGACGTCATCGCATCAGAACTGCGCCGCATCCAGCAGGAACAGCGACTCGCTACCGGCCTTCACCGACGCGCTCAACGAGTGAATGCGTGGCAGCAGACGGGCGAAATAGAAACGCGCGGTACCCAGCTTGCTGGCGTAGAAATCATCCTGCGCTTCCTTGCCCAACGCGGCCTTGGCCATCAGTGCCCACATGTAGGCGTAAGCCGTGTAACCGAACGCTTGCAAATATTCGACCGAAGCCGCGCCGATTTCGTTCGGATTGGTTTTCGCCCGGTCCAGCAGCCATGCGGTCAACTCGTCGAGGGTGTCGACGGCGTCGTTCAGCGGCTTGGTGAATTCGCCCAGGTCAGCGCTGGCAGTCGCGGTGAAATGACGGATCTCGTCAGCGAACAGCTTGTAGAACGCCCCGCCGCTACCCACGATCTTGCGCCCGACCAAGTCCAGCGCCTGAATGCCGTTGGTGCCTTCGTAGATCTGGGTGATGCGCACGTCACGCACCAGTTGTTCCTGGCCCCACTCGCGGATATAGCCGTGGCCGCCGAAAATCTGCTGGCCGTGGACAGTGGTTTCCAGGCCCAGGTCGGTCAGGAACGCCTTGGCCACCGGCGTCAGCAGCGCCACCAGATCTTCAGCGCGCTTACGCGTCGTCGCGTCCTCGCTGAACTTGGCAGTGTCGAGCTGCATCGCCACGTAGGTGGAGAACGCACGGCCGCCCTCGTTGGACGCCTTCATGGTCAGCAGCATGCGACGCACATCCGGGTGGACGATGATCGGGTCGGCGACCTTGTCCTTGTTCTGCGCGCCGGTCGGTGAACGGCTTTGCAGCCGATCGCGGGCATATTCAATGGCGTTCTGGTACGAGCGCTCGCCGGTGGCCAGGCCCTGGATGCCGACGCCCAGACGCTCGTAGTTCATCATGGTGAACATCGCCGCCAGGCCTTTGTTCGGCTCGCCGACCAGATAACCGACAGCTTCATCGAAGTTCATCACGCAGGTCGCGGAGGCCTGGATGCCCATCTTGTGTTCGATCGAACCGCAGTTCGCCGGGTTGCGCGCGCCGAGGCTGCCATCGGCATTGACCATGAACTTAGGCACCAGGAACAGCGAAATGCCTTTCGGGCCGGCCGGGGCGTCCGGCAGCTTGGCCAGCACCAGGTGAATGATGTTTTCGGTCAGATCGTGCTCACCGCCGGTGATGAAGATCTTGGTGCCGCTGACCTTGTAGGAACCGTCGGCCTGAGGTTCGGCCTTGGTGCGGATGATGCCCAGGTCGGTGCCAGCGTGCGGCTCGGTCAGGCACATGGAACCGGCCCAGACGCCGGCGTACATGTTCGGCAGGTACGCCGCTTTCAGCTCTTCGCTGGCGTGGGCGTTGATCGACAGGCAGGCGCCGGCCGTCAGCATCGGGTACAGACCGAAGGACAGACTGGCGGAGTTGACCATTTCTTCGACCTGGGCCGACACGGCTTTGGGCATACCCATGCCGCCGTAGGCCGGATCGCCACCCACGCCAACCCAACCGCCTTCGGCATAAGTCTGATAAGCCTGTGGGAAACCGGCCGGGGTGGTGACGGCGCCGTCCGCCCAGTGGCAGCCTTCTTCGTCGGCGGCACGGCTCAGAGGGGCGATGCTTTTGCTGGTGACCTTGCCGGCTTCTTCGAGGATGGCTTCAACAGTTTCGGCGTCAACGGTCTCGGCCAGTGCCGGCAGTTCGGCCCACAGTTTCGAGACCTCGAACACTTCATTGAGGACGAAGCGCATATCGCGCAGCGGCGCTTTGTAGTCAGCCATGGCAAACCTCGCAAGATCTAAACAGGTGATTCGTGGAATGATGTTTTCGTTGAGCTGGAGTGTACCCCAACAACTTTTGCGACACATAGGGTCAACCGGTGACTGTTTTGTTATTTTTAGTCACCAGCTTGAGCCGACATTCAAAGAACGCAAAAAACTGTGGCGAGGGCGCTTGCTCCCGCTAGAGTGCGAAGCCGCCCCCGATCGGTGAGCACTGCGCACTCAAGCGGGAGCAAGCGCCCTCGCCACAGAAAGTGGTATCAGAGTGCAAACAACGCCGCCGGCAGCTTCATCAAACACTCACTCCCCGCTTCGATCGCCGCCCGATGCGCAGCCGTGCGCGGCAACAAGCGCTTGAAATAGAACTCGCTGGTCGCCAATTTACCCCGACAGAAATCCCCGTCCCCCTCACCCGCCTCCAACTGCGCCTGCGCCACCAGCGCCATGCGCAACCACAGATAACCCAGAATGATGTAACCGCTGTACATCAGGTAATCCACCGACGCGGCGCCGACTTCGTCCGGGTTTTTCATCGCCGCCATACCGACCTGCATGGTCAGCTCGCCCCACTGCTGGTTGAGTTCATTGAGCTGCGCGACAAAGCTGCCCAACTGAGGATGCCCCGCGTTGGCCGCGCAGAACTTGTGGACGATTCTGGTGAAGCCGCGCAACAACTTGCCCTGACTGCCCAGCACCTTGCGACCGAGCAGGTCCAGCGCCTGAATGCCGTTGGTGCCTTCATAGATCGGCGCAATCCGGCAATCGCGAACCAACTGCTCCATGCCCCATTCACGAATGAAGCCGTGACCGCCGAACACCTGCATGCCGTGGTTGGTCACTTCCAGCCCGGTGTCGGTCATGAACGCCTTGCAGATCGGTGTGAGGAACGCCAACAGGTCTTCGGCCTCCTGCCGCGCCTCGGCGTCGCTGCCCAGGTGCGCGACATCGAGCAGCTGCGCGGTGAAATAGGTCAGCGCACGATTGCCCTCGTTGAAGGCTTTCATGGTCAACAGCATGCGCCGCACGTCTGGATGAACGATGATCGGGTCGGCCGGTTTGTCCGGGGCCTTGGCGCCGGTCAGGGCGCGCATCTGCAAGCGGTCGTTGGCGTATTTGACCGCGCCCTGGAAACTCGCCTCGCCCAGGCACAAGCCCTGCATCCCGGTGCCGAGGCGTGCATGGTTCATCATGGTGAACATGCAGTTGAGGCCCTTGTTCGGCTCGCCGATCAGAAAGCCCTTGGCGCCGTCGAAGTTCAGCACGCAGGTGGCCGAGGCCTTGATGCCCATCTTGTGTTCGATCGAACCGCAGGAAACGCCGTTGCGCTCGCCCGCTTCGCCCGCTGCGTCCGGCAGGAACTTGGGCACGATAAACAGCGAAATGCCCTTGGTCCCGGCGGGCGCATCCGGCAGTTTGGCCAACACCAGATGGATGATGTTGTCACTCATGTCGTGCTCGCCGGCA
The DNA here is from genome assembly GCF_054344005.1 of Pseudomonas sp. GNP014. Classification (NCBI taxonomy): domain Bacteria; kingdom Pseudomonadati; phylum Pseudomonadota; class Gammaproteobacteria; order Pseudomonadales; family Pseudomonadaceae; genus Pseudomonas; species Pseudomonas sp. GNP014. Next base: position 610,237 of record NZ_JBTGUS010000001.1, read on the forward strand.
GAGATGAAAATCTTGCTGCCGGTAACTGCATAACTGCCGTCGGCCTGGGGCACGGCGCGGGTCTTGATGATGCCCAGGTCGGTGCCGCAATGCGCTTCGGTCAGGCACATGGTGCCGGTCCACTGGCCGGCGGTGAGTTTGCTCAGGTACGTGTCTTTCTGTTCGGCGGTGCCGTGGGCGTGGATGGCCGACATCGCGCCATGAGTCAGGCCCGGGTACATGCCCCAGGACGTATTGCTGGAGCCGACCATTTCGCTGATCACCAGCCCCAGCGAACTCGGCAGGCCCTGGCCACCGTAAGCCGGATCTGCCGCCAGACCGTGCCAGCCGCCCTCGACGTATTGCGCGAACGCTTCTTTGAAACCTGCAGGCGTTGTCACCACGCCGCTGTCGAAGTGGCAGCCCTCTTCGTCGCCGCTGCGATTGAGTGGCGCCAGAACGTTCTCGCAGAACTTCGCGCCCTCTTCGAGGATCGCGTTGATCATGTCCGGGCTGGCGTCGTGGGCGCCGAGCGCGGCGTATTGGGTGTGGAAATCGAAGACGTGGTCGATCAGAAAGCGCATGTCGCGCAGGGGAGCTTTGTACTCGGGCATGGTGGCTTCTCCGTCAGCAGATGGTTTCAACCTACTGCTGGCCACTACGCCCCACAATCACTGTCCAGACGCTGAATGCGCGGTCATCACTCAACCTGCAGCATTGTCCATACGCACCGCGCCACGGCGGTTCTGCCCGAACGCCATCACGCAGTTACGCCCCGCACCTTTGGCGCTGTACAGCGCCTGGTCGGCGGACTTGAGCACTTCTTCCGGCGTGCGCTGCTCGACGCGTTCGGCGACGCCAATGCTGACCGTCACCGAAACACTGGACGCACCGGAGCCACTGCGGCGCTGGCGACCTTGCTGGTCATCCTGCGGACGGTTTTCCTGATTGCGCAGTTGAATGTTGTAGGACGCAATCGACTCGCGGATAACTTCCAGGTGCGGCATGCATTCCTCGAGGGTTTTGCCTGCGAACACCAAGGCAAATTCCTCACCACCATAGCGATATGCCCTACCGCCACCGCTGATTTTCGACAGCTTGCTGGCGACCAGACGCAACACCTGGTCACCGACATCGTGGCCGTGGGTGTCGTTGAATTTCTTGAAGTGATCGACGTCACTCATCGCCAGCACATAGTTACGGCCGAGGCGTTGCATACGTTCGTTGAGTGCGCGCCGCCCCGGCAGACCGGTGAGCTCATCGCGGAAGGCCATTTGATAGGCTTCGTGCGCTACGGCGGCAGCAATCATCAGCATCACCTGGCTGCACATGATGTTCAGGGTGAACGGCAGGATGAAGGTTTTCGGCAGCATCCAGAACACACCGAGCAAGCCGACCAGTTGCGCCGCATGCAGCGGACGCGGGTTACGCCAGTATTGCCAGGCCAACAGCAGGAATGCCGAGAGGAATACCGGATAGGACATCTGGATCAGGCTCATCCACGCGCCGTGCAGCGCTGGCCAGCGGATCTCCGAGAGCCACATCAGCAGCGCCTGGGGATAACTCTGCTCAAGACCGAGGGCGACACTGCCAAAAGCGAGCAACACCGCGAACCGCGCGACCATGTCCTGAAACAGGTGGGTGCGTTCTTGCCACGCCGCAAACAGACCGAACAGCAAGGGCAGCAGCAGGCAGACCAGGTGGAACACCACGGCGGCGTCGTCGCGCACCTTGCCGTTGTCGCGGTAATAGTCGGTCTGGGTGTCGAGCAGAAAGTAGGCGATGTACACCGTGAGCATCAGAAACAGTTCGCGCTGACGGCGGTAAACCGCGCAATACGCGCCGCCCAGCAACAGCACCAACGTCGGCAACACGTTGAACAGCGAAGTGAAGAACACGTTGAGGTCTTTGACGTACGCAGCCGCCAACCCCGCAAGTAACAACAGCAGTGATGGCAGGAAATGACTGAAACGTACAGCGGAAGAACGCGGCAAGGGTAAAGCTCCGACCCGTCATATCAAAGAGATGGCATTGTGCCTGCAATGTGGCCAGTTAAGCACACGCATTGTGATCCAGATCACATGCAGTCTCTTTAACGGCAGAAAACCTGACTATCTGAGCGATTTGCCAAGTTTTTTGCCTCCAGCGAGCCGATGGCCATCATGACTGATGGCCAGGCCTGGAATTATCCCTCAAAGATCGTTGTAGAACGGCAGTAGCGGCCCCTCCGCCGGGCTGCGCCCTTCGGCGCCATAGGGCTTGAGCGAGAACAACGCGTCCGAAGCTTGGCGGGTGGTGACTTTCGGGCTGGCTGGCCGTTGGGTTACGGCGTTTTCGTCACCGATCTCACCTTGTGGCAGGACCAGCGACGGATGATCGAACGGCGCCCGCTCCCACGCCACGCGCGGATCGGTCAGGCCGACTTCCATGAATTTCACCAGTGCGTCGATCTCCTCAGGCGTCAGGTTGAGGCTGGTCATGTCCGGATCAAGATTCGAGGTGTTGTGCTGATTCGCCGCCGGATGTTCGAAGCCGCTGGTGTTGTTGGCGTCCTCGCCACGGCGGTCGCCGCCACGGTTGTAGAACTCCATCACCTGCTTGAGTGTGGCGCGGCTGCCGTTGTGGAAGTACGGGCCGGTCAACGCAATATTACGCAGGGTCGGGGTTTTGAAGGCGCCATCGACCGAATCGCGGAAGCCGACATTGGGTTTGAGCGAGGCGTCGCACGGGATCGCTGCGCTGAGTGGCGCTTCGAAGGTGCACACGTCGAGGTCCAACGGATCGGGAATGCTGGCGCCCTGCAACACCTTGTTGTACTGACGGCTGAACGACCATGGATTGCCCCAGGCATCCGAGCCACCGAGGGCCAGGTCTTCGGAGGTCGGGCGCACGCCGGTGTTGTAGAAGCCGTTGTCGTAGAGCGTGGTCAGGTTATCGGCCATGACCATGCGTTCGATGCGTTCGCGCGGATGCATCAGCAAGCGGCTGGCAGCATTGGTCAGCTCCGGGCCCCCATGGCAATTGACGCATTTGCCCTTGCCGAGGAACAGGTTCATGCCCTCGACTTGCTGCGCGCTCATCGCGGTTGAGTCGCCCTGCAGGTAGGCGTCGATCGGCGCCTGATCAGAGATCAATGTCGATTCGTACATCTGAATCGCCAGACCGAAGAACAGCGGGAAATTGGCCTCCATCTGCGTGTACGGCGCGCCGCCGACCAGCACGTTTTGCGTGGCATTCCACAGGCGTGGCTGAAAAGCATTCTTGATCAGCTCGCGATAAGTCGGACGCCGCGCACCGGATACGGGCGCGAGCACGGAGTCGCTGGAGGAAATCCGCTGTTGCTTGAGCATCAACTGGTCGAGCATGCGTCGGCCGATGTCGGCAAAGGTGCGACCGCCGCAGGACATTTCCACCGCGCTGCCAGGTGGGCCTACCGCTTGCGAAGCGGCAGAGGCATTGTTGAGTGCGAGTCTGACTTTGGTCGCCACGGGGTTGCGCTCGCTGGTCACGTAAATGCCGGCATCGGGATCACGATTGCCGAACGGCGAAAAACCGTTGAACACGTTGTTGGCCCGCCCGTCCCAGAAATTGCGCACGTTGAACGCCGCATTGATCACCGACGGCGCATTACGCCCGGTGCTGCGTCGTACATTGATGCCGCCGACCTGAAAGATGCCGTCCGGTTGCTGCGTGCATTTGTCGAATCGCGGCTGATTGGGTTTGACGAAGTTGGCATCGAACACGCCTTGCGAGCCGACCACGTCATCGCTCGAGTAAATAATCGGCGAGTTGCGATCCAGTGGGTTGCTCAATACGTGGGTCGGGAAATCGCTCTTTTTCAACGTGTAGTTCGGCCCGCCCTTGCCGCCGGACAACGTCGCGTAAGACGCCACGTCGCCGGGAATATCCGAGGCGACAAAGGGTTTGTTGAAGATCGAGGCGACGTTGGCATTGGTGTGCGCCTGACCGGGGTTGAGCTGGTTGGTGATGCGGTGATCGACGCCGGCGTGGTAGTGGCAGGACGCACACGCCGTGGCGCCATCGCTGCCGACTTCCATGTCCCAGAACAGCGCCTTGCCCAGCAGGATCGCCGCGGAGCGGTTGAGCACGTAGTCGCTCATCAGGTCAACCTTGCGCCCGCCCTCGGTTCCGGATGGGTCGGGCGGAACCATGCCCCGCAAGGACTGCAGGCCGGGTATTTCCGGGACGGGCGAATCGACTTCGGCCGGTGCAGCGGCCAGCGTGTTGAAAGTGGCGAGTGCAAGGGCTGACCAGACAAGTCGGCAGATGTTCATGTGCTTCACCCTGACGTTGTTGTTATGCGTTTTGCCGGGCGAGAGGCGTCGTGGAGCAGGACTGGATGTCTCGTTTGCGCCGGTTAATGGGCGCAGTGCAATTAATTGGCCAGCTCCTGTAGAAACATTTTGCATCAATAAACGCAGAGGGCCGTGCGCTGACAGCCACCGTTTCTGCTGGGGAATCGCCCCCAGAGTTGGGGATGAATTCAGCGCAAAAAAAAACCGCTGCCCCTAAAGGAGCAGCGGTTTTTCAAGCGACCGCGTTAAGGCTTAGTAGCCCAGTGCGAAGTCTTCTTCTTTCATGTCCATCAGGTTGTTGGCGCCCGACAGCATGGTGGCCACGTGAGTACGGGTACGTGGCAGGATGCGCTGGAAGTAGAAGCGCGCGGTTTGCAGCTTGGCGGTGTAGAACGCTGCGTCGCCAGTGCCTTCTGCCAGCTTCTCGGCTGCCAGACGCGCCATGTCGGCCCAGAAGTAGGCCAGGCAGGCGTAACCGGAGTACATCAGGTAGTCCACGGAGGCCGCGCCGACTTCTTCGCGATCTTTCATGGCGGCCATACCGACCTTCATGGTCAGCTCGCCCCACTCTTTGTTCAGTGCAGCCAGCGGTGCAACGAATTCTTTGACGGCTTCGTTGCCTTCGTTGTTCTGGCAGAACTTGTGGACGATCTTGGTGAAGCCTTTCAGAGCCTCGCCTTGGGTCATCAGCACTTTACGGCCCAGCAGGTCGAGTGCCTGGATACCGGTGGTGCCTTCGTACAGCATCGAAATGCGGCTGTCGCGAACGTTCTGCTCCATGCCCCATTCGGCGATGAAACCGTGACCGCCGTAGATCTGCACGCCGTGGTTGGCTGCTTCGAAACCGACTTCGGTCATGAACGCCTTGGCGATTGGCGTCATGAACGCCAGCAGCGCATCGGCCTTCTTCTTCTCTTCTTCATCGACGCCGTATTTGACGATGTCGACCTGTTTGGCGGTGAAGTACACCATCGCGCGGTTGCCTTCGGCGAATGCCTTCATGGTCAACAGCATGCGACGTACGTCAGGGTGCACGATGATCGGGTCGGCAGCTTTGTCCGGCGCTTTCGGGCCAGTCAGGGAGCGCATTTGCAAACGATCACGAGCGTATTTCAGACCACCCTGGAAGCCGATTTCGGCGTGGGCCAGTCCCTGCAGCGCGGTCCCCAGACGTGCGGTGTTCATAAAGGTGAACATGCAGTTCAGGCCTTTGTTCGCCGGGCCGATCAGGAAACCGGTGGCGCCGTCGAAGTTCATCACGCAAGTGGCGTTGCCGTGGATGCCCATCTTGTGTTCCAGCGAACCGCAGCTCACGGCGTTGCGTGCACCGAGGGTGCCATCGGCATTCGGCAGGAACTTTGGAACGATGAACAGGGAAATGCCTTTGGTGCCAGCCGGTGCATCCGGCAGACGAGCCAGCACGATGTGGACGATGTTGTCGGCCATGTCGTGTTCGCCGGCCGAGATGAAAATCTTGGTGCCGGAAACTTTGTAGGAACCGTCGGCCTGAGGTTCGGCCTTGGTGCGCAGCATGCCCAGGTCGGTGCCGCAGTGCGGTTCGGTCAGGCACATGGTGCCGGTCCATTCGCCGGAAACCAGTTTGGTCAGATAGGCTTCTTGCTGCTCAGGGGTGCCGTGCTCGGAGATGGTGTTCATCGCACCGTGCGACAGGCCTGGGTACATGCCCCACGACCAGTTGGCTTCACCGACCATTTCGCTGACGGCCAGACCCAGCGACTCCGGCAGGCCTTGACCACCGTGCTCGACGTCATGCGCCAGGCTTGGCCAGCCGCCTTCAACGAATTGCTTGTACGCCTCTTTGAAGCCCGTCGGGGTTTTCACGCCGGACTCGCTCCAGGTGCAACCTTCGAGGTCGCCCACACGGTTCAGCGGTGCCAGTACCTGCTCACAAAACTTGGCGCCTTCTTCGAGAATGGCGTCAACCATGTCTGGAGTTGCGTCTGCGCAAGCCGGAAGGCTCTGATAGTGCGCTTCGTAGCCGAGCAGTTCGTCACGAACGAAGCGAATATCACGCAAGGGGGCCTTGTAGTCAGGCATAGCGATAAACCTCTGCTGATGTAACCGGGAATGAACGACCGTGTTGATTTGTTGTGACGGTCAAACAGTTGTTTGAAACATACGTTTACGCCGAAATCTTGTCAAGCGTCGATCTTTTGCCGTTCGTCTTCCCTTCTTTCAAACGCCAGACACAGCAAACCGCCATGGACGCCAACGCGCCACAGGTACTGAAAAAAGATTAGTTGAGGAAGAAGGACTTACAACGCAAAACGCCGCGACAAGGCGCGGCGTTGTTCAGGCATGCAGCAAAAAATCAGGCAAACGTATCGATGATCGTACCGAGCATTTCATCGGAAGCCTTGGCGACTTTGACGCCCAGCTCCGCCTGAATCTTGCCTTGTGACATCTCGACCATATTGCTGGCCAGATCCGACTGCTGCGAACGATCGACACCACGCAGGCGATCGACCTGAACTTCGGACGACTGGCTGGTCACCGAGCGCTCAATGGTGCTGCTGGCGATCTGGCTGGCTGCCTGATCGACACGATTCTGCCCGGTCTGAATCGAGCTCAAACCTGCATAAAAAGCTGTGTTACCGGAGATTTCCATGAAAGCGCTCATCCTTGGGAAGGATCAATAGGCGCCATTGAATCAGACGCGCCAGAAAAACACCCGTCAAAAACACTAATGGCACAGTGCCTGCTCATAGCCAGCCTTCATGGGCTAAGCCTAGTCGAGCAGATCCAGTTGCAAATGCTCCGCCACCGCTTCGGCACTCAACGCCTTGAGCTTGGGCACCCGCCCCAGGCACGGCGCCGGAATCCGCTCGGCCAGCGTGGCAAGGTTCTCCTCCAGCCGGGAAGTCTTCGGGTCGATGATATTCGCCACCCACCCCGCCAGTTGCAGACCATCGCGGGCAATCGCCTCGGCCGTCAGCAATGCATGGCTGATGCACCCCAACCGCACGCCGACCACCAGAATCACCGGCAACTTCAATGCAATCGCCAGATCGGACAGATTGTCCTGATCAGCCAACGGCACCCGCCAGCCGCCCGCACCTTCGATCAAGGTGAAGTCGGCGTTCATGGCCAGAATGGCGCGCATCGGCGTCAGCAACGACTGCACCGTCAGCGCAACGCCCGCCTCGCGCGCCGCCAGATGCGGAGCAATGGCCGGCTCGAACGCGACCGGATTGACCTGTTGATAACTCAGCGGCACCGAACACTCGGCGAGCAGCGCCAGGGCGTCGGCATTACGCAACCCCTTCGGCGTCACCTCGCAGCCGGACGCCACCGGTTTGCCCGCCGCCGTACTCAACCCTGCTGACCGCGCCGCATGCAGCAACCCGGCAGCCACGGTGGTCTTGCCCACATCCGTGTCCGTTCCGGTGATGAAATAGGCTGCGCTCATAAGGGTTTCTCCAACACGGCGTAAACCACTTGATAGGTCGCCGGCAATCCCTGTGCCTGACGGTACTGCTCGTAAGCCTCGACCAGTCCGAGAATCCGCGCCCGCCCGGTCAAACCGCCCGGCCGGCCGGGATTCAGATTGTGCGCACCCAATGCCTTGAGCTCATGGGTCAGGCTGCGCACATCCGGGTAATGCAGCACGTGCGCCTGAGTCTGCAGACTCGCCGTGCGCAAACCGCTGGCTGCGCACAACTGCTCATACCGGGCGAACTCGCGGAAGCGGTTGACGTGCACCAGGCCATCGACCTGACGCCAGCTGTCGCGCAACTCAAACAGCGTCCCGACACAAAGACTAGCAAACGCAAAAATCCCGCCGGGTTTGAGCACGCGAAACGCTTCACCGAGCACCGCTTCAAAATCCGCACACCACTGCACGGCGAGGCTGGAGAAGATCAGATCGCAGGTTTCATCGTGCAGCGGCAGACGCTCCGCATCACCGGCAATGAAGTGCTGAGCGCCACCCAACGGCCGGGCGTGAGTGAGCATGCCCTCGGCAATGTCCAGCGCCACGCCGTGACCGGCGACAAAGCGCTCGGCCAGTGCGCGAGTGAAATACCCGGTACCACAGCCCACATCCAGCCAGCGCGACGGGACAAAATTTACCGGCAAGCGCCGCAGCAACTGCGCACCGACATCCCGTTGCAACTCGGCGACGCTGTCGTAACTGGCCGCTGCACGGGAAAAGGAGGCTGCAACCTGGCGCTTGTCAGGCAAGCCCCCCGGCAGCACAAGAGACAGATCAGTCATCGGCGCACTCATGTAAAAACGCCTGGATCGCACCCGCTACTCCGTGCGGGTCTTCCAGCAGAAATCCGTGGCTGGCCTGTTCGATCAGACCAATTTCGATATCCGGCAGCAGGGCGAACAATGCGCCCGCCGCCTCGGCCGGTACCAATGCGTCGAGGCCGGCAAACAGATGAAACTGCGGCCCGCGAAAGCTTTGCAACGCTTCGCGGGTGTCCAGTTGCGCGAGCAATTCCAGCCCGGCCATTAATGCAGGCGCAGCGGTGTGCGGCGCGCCACCGAGCATCAACCGGGACAGACCGCGCGGGTCCTGCGCGCCTTGGGCACACAACAGCGAGAAGCGTTTGAGGGTGGTGCGCGGGTCGGCATTACAGCCAGCGAGAAAGGCATCGAACGTCTCGCCCGGCATTGCGCTCGACCATTGCTCATGGACAACGAAGCATGGATTGCTCGCCAGCGTCAGCAACCCGCAGCACCGTTCGCCACGGCGCGCCGCCAGTTCGGACGCGAGCATGCCGCCCAGCGACCAACCGCCGAGCCAGACGTCTTGCGCGATGCGCTCATCGAGTTCGTCGAGCCAGTCTTGCGGGTCACTGGAGTCCAGCTCTGGCAACGGTTCGATCTCGACATGCAAATGTTCATCGAGGCCCTGCAACGCCGCCGCCAAAGGTTCCAGCGGCGAAACGCCGAGGCCCCAGCCGGGCAACAGAATCAGACGATTACGCATGGCTTGGCTCCGACGACAATTGGGCAAAGCAATCCGCCAGTCCTTCTAACAATAGCTGCACCTGCGCCTCGCTGTGGGCGGCGGTCAGGGTGACGCGCAGCCGAGCGCTGCCAGCAGGCACGGTCGGTGGACGAATGGCGGTGACCATCAGTCCACGTTCGCGCAACATCTGCGACAGGCGCACGGCGCGACCGGCATCGCCGATCAGAATCGGCTGGATCGGGGTGAAACTGTCCATCAGTTGCAGGCCGATCTGCCCGGCACCGTGGCGGAACTGGCGGATCAACGTTTGAAGATGCTCGCGGCGCCAGTGCTCGGTGCGCAGCAGCTCCAGACTTTTCAGCGTGGCGCAGGCCAGCGCGGGCGGCTGGCTGGTGGTGTAGATGTAGGGCCGGGCGAACTGGATCAGGCTTTCGATCAGCTCCGCGCTGCCGGCAACAAAGGCGCCGGCGGTGCCGAAGGCTTTGCCGAGGGTGCCGACCAACACCGGCACATCCTCCTGGCTCAAACCGAAATGCTCGACGATGCCGCCGCCGTTCGCGCCCAGCGGCCCGAAACCGTGGGCATCATCGACCATCAACCACGCGCCTTTGGCTTTGGCTTCACGGGCCAGTGCGGGCAGGTCGGCAATATCACCGTCCATGCTGAACACGCCATCGGTGACCACCAGCGTATTGCCGGTGGCTTTCTCCAGACGCTTGGCCAGGCTGTCGGCATCGTTGTGCAGATAACGATTGAAGCGCGCGCCGGACAACAGCCCCGCATCCAGCAACGAGGCGTGGTTGAGGCGGTCTTCCAGCACCGTATCACCCTGCCCGACCAGCGCCGTGACCGCGCCGAGGTTGGCCATGTAACCGGTGGTGAACAGCAGCGCACGCGGGCGACCGGTGAGATCGGCGAGCGCTTCTTCGAGGGCATGGTGCGGGGCGCTATGGCCGATCACCAGATGCGACGCCCCGCCCCCCACGCCCCAACGCGCGGCGCCGGCACGCCAGGCTTCGATCACCTGCGGGTGATTGGCCAGGCCCAGGTAATCGTTGTTACAGAACGCCAGCAACGGCTGGCCGTCGACCACCACTTCAGGCCCTTGCGGGGACTCGAGCAGCGGTCGCTGGCGATAGAGATTTTCGGCACGACGGGCAGCAAGGCGTGCGGCGAGATCGAAAGACATGCAGGCCTCGACAGTCAGATCACATGAATCACGATGGACACAGCGCCTGTGGGAGCTGGTTCGCCAGCGATGGCGGCGGCACATTCGACATAGATGTCGCCATTCAGTCCGCTATCGCTGGCGCGCCAGCTCCCACAGGGTTTTGTATCGCATCAAAAAAATCAGACCGCAGCGTTATAGAACTGCTCGCTGCTCTTCTGCTCCACCAGCGCCTGCTCGATCGCCGCCTGGTGCACTTCATCGGAATGCTCTTCGCGCGCTTCCGGTTGAATGCCCAGACGTGCGAACAGTTGCATGTCCTTGTCGGCCTGCGGGTTGGCCGTCGTCAGCAACTTGTCGCCGTAGAAAATCGAGTTGGCGCCGGCGAAGAACGCCAGGGCCTGCATCTGCTCGTTCATCGCTTCGCGGCCGGCGGACAGGCGCACGTGGGATTGCGGCATGAGGATGCGCGCTACGGCGAGCATACGGATGAAGTCGAACGGATCAACATCGTCGGCGTTTTCCAGCGGCGTGCCGGCGACCTTCACCAGCATGTTGATCGGCACCGATTCCGGATGCTCCGGCAGGTTGGCCAACTGGATCAGCAGATTGGCGCGGTCGTCCAGCGACTCGCCCATGCCGAGAATACCGCCGGAGCAGATCTTCATTCCCGACTCACGCACGTAGGCCAGGGTCTGCAGGCGCTCGCTGTAAGTACGGGTGGTGATGATGCTGCCGTAGAACTCAGGCGAGGTGTCGAGGTTGTGGTTGTAGTAATCGAGACCGGCCTTGGCCAGCGCTGCGGTCTGCTCCTGATCGAGACGACCGAGGGTCATGCAGGTTTCCAGGCCCATGGCTTTCACGCCTTCGACCATCTTCAGCACGTACGGCATGTCTTTGGCCGACGGGTGTTTCCATGCCGCGCCCATGCAGAAGCGCGTCGAGCCGATGGCTTTGGCGCGGGCGGCCTCTTCGAGAACCTTCTGCACTTCCATCAGCTTTTCTTTTTCCAGACCGGTGTTGTAGTGACCGGACTGTGGGCAGTACTTGCAGTCTTCCGGGCAGGCGCCAGTCTTGATCGACAGCAGGGTCGAAACCTGTACGCGGTTGGCGTTGAAGTGTGCGCGGTGCACGGTCTGCGCCTGGAACAGCAAGTCGTTGAATGGCTGTACGAAGAGGGCTTTGACTTCGGCCAGAGACCAGTCGTGACGCAGGGTGGCAGTAGTGCTCGCGCTCATGGGTAGTTCCTTGGTTATGCTTGGCTCGCGACCGGGGAAACGGAATACCCACAGGCGCTACACGGATGTTCGGCATATTTAAGGAAGAGTCATGCGCTGTCAACCACGATACAAAGGACAGGTTTACATCTGTTTAAAAAACGTACAGACCTGCTTACTGTGCGATGAGCCTGCAGACGAAAAAACGCCCCTCTGCGTGGCCTGCGAAACCGAACTGCCATGGCTCGGCGACCATTGCCAGCGCTGCGCCCTGCCACTCTCCGCCGCTGACCTGACCTGTGGAGAGTGCCTGCTAGAGCCTCCGGCGTTCGAACAGGTGGTGGTGCCGTGGCGCTATGGCTTCCCGGTCGACAGTTTGATTACGCGCTTTAAACACAACGCGAAATGGCCGTTTGGTCACCTGCTCGCCGACGTTGCCGGACAATACCTGCAACATCGTTTCGATGAAGGGTTGCCGCGTCCGGATATGTTGTTGCCAGTGCCGCTGGCGAACAAACGTCTGCGTCAACGCGGGTTCAACCAGGCTGCGATGTTGGCGCGCTGGTTGAGTCAGTCGCTGGGGCTGCCGTGTGAAGAAACGGTTCTGCGCCGCATCAAGGACACCGACGCCCAGCAGGATCTCGACGCCAAGGCGCGTAAAGGTAATCTGCGCAATGCGTTCGAACTCGTGCCAGATTCGCAGGTACAAGGCCGGCATTTGGCGTTGGTTGATGATGTGCTGACTACTGGCGCGACGGCTCAAACGCTTGCGCGTCTGCTGATCAACGCAGGCGCTGCGCGGGTCGATGTCTATTGCCTGGCCCGCACGCCGAAACCCGGAAGTTGAAGCCAGCACACTCCTACAAGGGCTCTCGGCTCGACTTGACTCTGGCGTTGCAAGCGACCAACTTCCCCCCTCACCGCCACAGCAAAAAAAGCGCCCTTTCATGTCCATGCCTTCCCTGTTGTCCCAGCACATCGTCCGCCGTCCGCAGCGCATCGCCCTGCTGCAACACATTGCCGAACAGGGTTCGATCACCCGCGCCGCAAAAAGCGCCGGGCTGAGTTACAAAGCGGCGTGGGACGCCATTGATGAACTGAACAACCTGGCGCAGAAACCGCTGGTCGAACGCGTCGTCGGTGGCAAGGGCGGTGGCGGCGCGAAACTGTCCAGTGAAGGCGAACGCGTGCTGCGCCTTTACCAGAAACTGCAAGCCTTGCAGGCACAGGTTCTGGAAGCGGCGGAAGACGCCAGCGATCTCGATCTGCTCGGTCGGCTGATGCTGCGCACCAGCGCTCGCAACCAGTTGCACGGCAAAGTCGTGGCGATCGAGGCGCAGGGCCGCAACGACCTGGTTCGCCTGGAACTGGCCGAAGGCCTGTGGATCAACGCGCAGATCACCCACGACAGCACTGTGCACCTGGAACTGCAGCCGGGCACGGAGGTGGTAGCACTGATCAAGGCCGGCTGGCTTGAATTGCTCGCGCCGGATCAAGCTGCAACATCTGGACACAATCTTCTGAGCGGCACCCTCGAAGCCATTCTCGACGCCGAAGACGGCCCCAGCGAAGTGCGCATTACCCTGCCCAACGGCCACACCCTCTGCGCGCTGGCTGAGCCGCTGCACCTTCGCACGTGCGGGCTGGGTATCGAGCAACCGGTGCAGGTGCAGTTCTCGCCGTCCAATGTATTGATCGGCACGCCGCTGTAACGGACCTTCTGCCACAAAAGCTTCATCGCCCCCCATTAAGGTTGCTGCCAAAACCATGCAGGGAGCCTGATGTGAGCCTATTAGAAGAAAACCAATCCACCGATCTGGAAAAAATGGTCGGCCTCAGCCGTCGCGGTTTCATCAGCGCCGGGGCCTTGTGCGGTGCCGCGATGTTCCTCGGCGGCAACTTGCTGAGCCGCAGCGTCATGGCAGCCAGCGTCAGCGCCGGCAACAGTCGCCTGCTCGGTTTCGAGAGCATTCCCGCCGCGACCACCGACGTTATCAGCCTGCCCAAGGGCTACAAATCTTCGGTGCTGATCAGTTGGGGGCAGCCGCTGCACAAGAACGGGCCGGCCTTCGACCCGAGCGGCAATGGCACCGCTGCCGCACAGGAAGTGCAGTTCGGTGACAACAATGACGGCATGAGTCTGTTCGCCTTCCCCGACGACAAAAACCGCGCGTTGATGGCAATCAACAATGAATACACCAACTACCGCTACCTCTACCCGCACGGCGGCATGCCGCAATCGGCCGAAGACGTGCGCAAGGCGCTGGCCTGCGAAGGTGTGTCGGTGATCGAAGTGCAGCGCAAGAACGGCCAGTGGCAGTTCGTCCAGGGCTCGCGTTACAACCGCCGGATTCACGGTAATTCACCGCTGCGCATCAGTGGCCCGGCCGCGGGTCACGATCTGATGAAAACCGCCGCCGACAAGCACGGCAAGAAAGTCCTCGGCACGTTCCAGAACTGCGCCAACGGCAAGACGCCGTGGGGCACCTACCTGACCTGCGAAGAGAACTTCACCGACTGCTTCGGCAGCAGCAACGCCCAGCAGCAGTTCGACCCGGCGCAGAAACGCTACGGCGTGTCGGCCGCCAGCCGCGAGATCAACTGGCACCCGTTTGACCCGCGTTTCGACATGGCGAAGAACCCCAACGAACTCAACCGTCACGGCTGGGTGGTCGAGATCGACCCGTTCGACCCGCAATCGACCCCGGTCAAACGCACCGCGCTGGGCCGCTTCAAACATGAAAACGCCGCCCTGGCCGAGACCGACGACGGTCGCGCCGTGGTGTACATGGGCGACGACGAGCGTGGCGAGTTCATCTACAAATTCGTCAGCCGCGATCGCATCAACCACCGCAACGCCAAGGCTAACCGCGACATCCTCGACCACGGCACCCTGTACGTGGCCAAGTTCGATGCCGGCGACGGCAATCCCAATCACCCGAAAGGCCAGGGCCAGTGGATCGAACTGACCCACGGCAAGAACGGCATCGACGCCAGCAGCGGTTTCGCCGATCAGGCCGAAGTGCTGATCCATGCCCGCCTCGCCGCCAGTGTCGTTGGCGCGACGCGCATGGACCGCCCGGAATGGATCGTCGTCAGTCCGAAGGACGGCCAGGTCTATTGCACCCTGACCAACAACGCCAAACGCGGCGAAGACGGCCAGCCGGTGGGCGGCCCGAACCCGCGCGAGAAGAACGTCTACGGGCAGATCCTGCGCTGGCGCACCGACCGCGACGATCACGCGTCGAAGACGTTTGCCTGGGACCTGTTCGTGGTCGCCGGCAACCCGGGCGTGCATGCCGGGACGCCGAAGGGTGGCTCCTCCAACATCACCCCGCAGAACATGTTCAACAGCCCCGACGGCCTGGGTTTCGACAAGGCCGGGCGCTTGTGGATTCTTACCGACGGCGACTCGAGCAACGCCGGGGACTTTGCCGGGATGGGCAACAACCAGATGCTTTGCGCTGATCCGGCAACCGGCGAGATTCGCCGCTTCATGGTCGGGCCGATTGGTTGTGAAGTGACCGGGATCAGCTTCTCGCCGGATCAGAAGACCTTGTTTGTCGGGATTCAGCATCCGGGCGAGAACGGCGGTTCGACCTTCCCCGAGCATTTGCCGAATGGCAAGCCGCGCTCTTCGGTGATGGCGATTACCCGTGAGGACGGCGGGATCGTCGGCGCCTGATCCATCGCCTTCGCGAGCAAGCTCGCTCCCACATTTGGAATGCGATCCACTGTGGGAGCGAGCTTGCTCGCGAAAGGACCGATCAGACACCAACCAACTACCCCGCTGCCATCTGCGCTACCATGCCGGGCCGGACGCAGCAGCCTGCTGCGCGCAGGAGTCAGCATGGCCCACCCGTTTGAAACCCTCACTCCCGACCTTGTACTCGATGCCGTCGAAAGCATCGGGTTCCTGAGCGATGCGCGCATCCTCGCGCTAAACAGCTACGAAAACCGTGTCTATCAGGTCGGTATCGAAGACTCCGAACCGCTGATCGCCAAGTTCTACCGCCCGCAGCGCTGGACCAACGAAGCCATCCTCGAAGAACACCAGTTCACCTTCGAACTGGCCGACGTCGAGATCCCGGTGGTTGCGCCACTTATCCACAACGGCCAGACCCTGCACGAACACGCCGGTTTCCGTTTCACCCTGTTTCCCCGTCGCGGCGGCCGTGCCCCGGAGCCGGGCAATCTCGATCAGCTGTATCGCCTCGGCCAGTTGCTCGGACGGATTCATGCGGTCGGCGCAACCAAGCCGTTCGAGCACCGTGAAGCGCTGGGGGTAAAAAACTTCGGCCATGATTCGCTGAGCACGCTGCTCGAAGGCAACTTCATTCCCAAGAGCCTGTTGCCCGCCTACGAGTCCGTCGCCCGCGACCTGCTCAAACGCGTGGAAGATGTGTACGCCGCCACGCCGCACCAGAACATCCGCATGCACGGCGACTGCCACCCCGGCAACATGATGTGCCGCGACGAGATGTTCCACATCGTCGACCTCGACGACTGCCGCATGGGGCCGGCGGTACAAGACATCTGGATGATGCTGGCCGGCGACCGTCAGGAATGCCTCGGCCAACTGTCGGAACTGATGGACGGCTACAACGAATTCCATGACTTCGACCCGCGTGAACTGGCGCTGATCGAACCGCTGCGCGCCCTGCGCCTGATGCACTACAGCGCCTGGCTGGCGCGGCGTTGGGATGACCCGGCGTTCCCGCACAGCTTTCCGTGGTTCGGCACCGAGCGTTATTGGGGCGATCAGGTGTTGGCATTGCGTGAGCAACTGTCCGCGCTGAATGAAGAACCCCTGAAACTCTTCTGATTAAAACCTGAACCCTGTGGGAGCGAGCTTGCTCGCGAAGGCGTCATGTCAGTCAGCATAATGTTGAATGTCAGTCCGTATTCGCGAGCAAGCTCGCTCCCACATGGGTTCTGTGTTCACACTTTTCTGACCAATCAGCTCAGGCATTCGTCGACAAATCTCCTTACAATCCCTGCTTTGATAGCTGCCTAAGCAAGGACTCTGCATGCAAGCCGCCAACCCGCGTCGCGGGTACATTCTGGGCCTCAGTGCCTACATCATCTGGGGCCTGTTCCCGATCTATTTCAAAGCCATCGCCGAAGTCCCGGCGGTCGAAATCATCATTCACCGGGTGCTGTGGTCGGCGCTGTTCGGCGCCTTGTTGCTGATGGTGTGGAAGCATCCCGGCTGGTTGCGCGAGTTGCTGGACAACCCCAAGCGTCTGGCGATCCTGGCCCTGAGCGGCACGCTGATCGCAGCCAACTGGCTGACTTACGTGTGGTCGGTGAACAACGGCCGCATGCTGGAAGCGAGCCTCGGTTACTACATCAACCCACTGGTCAACGTACTGCTGGGGATGCTGATTCTCGGCGAACGCCTGCGACGCATGCAGTGGATCGCCGTCGGCCTGGCAGCGGTCGGCGTGGCGCAGCAGGTGTGGCAGGTCGGCAGCTTGCCGTGGGTGTCGCTGGTGCTGGCGCTGACCTTCGGTTTCTACGGATTGATCCGCAAGCAGGCGCCGGTCAAGGCGCTGCCGGGGCTGGTGGTGGAAACCTGGATGCTGGTGCCCATCGCCGTGGCCTGGCTGTTGTTCAACCAGACCGCGACCAGCGCGCAACCCGAGTTCTGGACCACCTCGGCCGCTTGGTGGCTGGTCGCCGCCGGGCCGGTCACGCTGGTACCACTGGTGTGCTTCAACGCCGCCACCCGCCATTTGCCCTACACCACCATCGGCTTCCTGCAATACCTGGCGCCAACCCTGGTGCTGCTGCAAGCAGTATTGCTGTTCGGCGAGCACTTGTCGTCGAGCACTCTGGTCGCGTTCATCTTTATCTGGGCGGGTCTGGCCATTTACAGCGTCGACGCCGTGATCAGTTTGCGTCGACGCAGCTGATCAAAAAACGCACAAAGCTTTGCAGGCCACGGTTATCGTGGCCTGCAACATTCCTTCCCAAGGTTATCCACAGCGTGATCCCCGCCGTTTGTGCGCAAGTCACTGAATGCTGGCGGTTTTTTGATCAGTTCTCCGCAAGCCCCGGCCGGCCTGGCGCTGCGCCCGGTCTCTACAGGTTATCCACAGGCAGGTGCACGTTAAAACTGGATAACCCGAATACGCCTTAAACCTCTGTGCGTAACACCAGTTCGACCATCAGATCATCGGCCAGGGTTTCCAGACGCGATTGCAGCACGTCCAGGGACAAGGTCAGCGGCACCGCCAGAATCGCCTCGGCGTGGAACAGCGGTTCGCTGCTCATCGGTGCCGGGCGCACTTCGGTCACCAAACGTTCAAGGTTGACGCCCTGCTCGCTCAGCAGCCGGGTGATGTCACGCACGATCCCGGGGCGATCATTGCCTACCAGCTCCATGGCGATCGGTTTCCAGGTGCAGGATTGCTCGATGCCGCTTTCGGCAATCAGCACGCGAATGCCCTGCGCCGACAGTGCTTGTAGGGAATCGACTAATTCGTCGTAAGCCTCCGCCGGCACGCCCACCCGCAAAATTCCGGCGAACTGCCCGGCCATGCGTGACATACGGCTTTCCAGCCAGTTACCACCGTGCTCGGCGATGCATTGGGCGATGCGCTCGACCTGCCCGGGCTTGTCCGGGGCGAAAACAGTGAGTACGAGATGGTCCATGGCGCAGCCCTCTTGTCATGACTTTTGTTATAGAAAGGCAAGTATAGGCAAGGGGCCCAAATCGGCTTGCAGTGCGGTGTACTTGTGGCGAGGGTGCGTGCCAAGCGGTGCCCTGGCAGGCGAACCGTATTTATGTGTACAACTTTTGATATTTAACTGGAACAATCCATTGGTTTTTTGAGAACATCCCGTTCCGCGATGTGACCGCAATGCGACATGAGGTCGCAGAACGACGTTATTAGTCTGATTTTCACAAGCGCAACTCATCATGTAGTATGCCGCAGCGCGCACTACATAACGCTGGATCGATGTCTGCCCAAGGCACGTTCGCAACCTTGAAAGCCCCGTCAGCAAGGCCCCAAGCCGTTGATTGGTCCCAGCCCAGCCGCCAGCAATGGCATGTACTGGTCGGAAGGTTTGTGGTTTAAATGGCCAGAGGCTTCATTGTTAAATTGAAGAGCTGAAAAGCGAAATAGCTGAGCAGAGTGAGGCAAGCAATGACTGAACACGTTCAAGTCGGTGGCCTGCAGGTCGCCAAAGTCCTGTTCGACTTCGTGAACAACGAAGCCATTCCCGGTACCGGCCTCACCGCCGAACAATTCTGGGAAGGTGCCGACAAGGTCATTCACGACCTGGCACCGAAGAACAAAGCCCTACTCGCCAAACGCGATGACTTCCAGGCTCGCATTGATGCCTGGCATCAGGAACGTGCCGGCAAAGCGCACGACGCTGTAGCCTACAAAGCCTTCCTGCAAGAAATCGGTTATCTGCTGCCAGAAGCGGCTGATTTCCAGGCAACGACGCAAAATGTCGATGATGAAATCGCCCGTACTGCCGGTCCGCAACTCGTGGTGCCGGTGATGAATGCCCGCTTCGCTCTCAATGCCTCGAACGCCCGCTGGGGCTCGTTGTACGACGCCCTCTACGGCACCGACGCGATCAGCGAAGACGGTGGCGCGGAAAAAGGCAAAGGCTACAACAAGGTGCGTGGCGACAAAGTCATCGCCTTCGCCCGTGCGTTCCTTGACGAAGCCGCGCCACTGGCTGCCGGCTCCCACGTCGACTCCACCGGCTACAAGATCGTTGACGGCAAACTGCTGGTCTCCCTCAAGGGCGGCAGCAACACCGGCCTGCGTAACGATGCTCAGCTGATCGGCTTCCAAGGCGACACCAACGCGCCCATCGCGATCCTGCTGAAACACAACGGTCTGCACTTCGAAATCCAGATCGACGCCAGCACCCCGGTCGGCCAGACCGATGCCGCCGGCGTCAAAGACGTCCTGATGGAAGCGGCATTGACCACCATCATGGACTGCGAAGACTCCGTGGCCGCCGTCGATGCCGACGACAAAGTGGTGATCTACCGCAACTGGCTCGGCCTGATGAAGGGTGACCTGTCCGAAGAAGTCGCCAAGGGCGGCCAGACCTTCACCCGTACCATGAACCCGGATCGCAGCTACACCACGCCGAATGGCGGTGAAGTGACCCTGCACGGCCGTTCGTTGTTGTTCGTGCGTAACGTTGGCCACTTGATGACCATCGACGCGATCCTCGACAAACACGGCAACGAAGTGCCGGAAGGCATCCTCGACGGTCTGGTCACTTGCCTCGCGGCGATGCACAACCTCAACGGCAATACTTCGCGCAAGAACACTCGAACCGGTTCCATTTACATCGTGAAACCGAAGATGCACGGCCCGGAAGAAGCGGCGTTCACCAACGAGCTGTTCGGTCGCATCGAAGACGTGCTGGGCTTGAAGCGCAATACGCTGAAAGTCGGGATCATGGACGAGGAACGCCGCACCACGGTCAACCTCAAGGCCTGCATCAAGGCCGCCAGCGAGCGCGTGGTGTTCATCAACACCGGCTTCCTCGACCGCACCGGCGACGAAATCCACACCTCGATGGAAGCCGGCCCGATGGTGCGCAAGGCCGACATGAAGGCCGAGAAGTGGATCGGCGCCTACGAGAACTGGAACGTCGATATCGGTCTGAGCACTGGCCTGCAAGGTCGCGCGCAAATCGGTAAAGGCATGTGGGCGATGCCCGACCTGATGGCCGCGATGCTCGAGCAGAAAATCGCGCACCCGCTGGCCGGTGCCAACACCGCCTGGGTTCCGTCGCCAACGGCTGCTGCGCTGCATGCGCTGCACTACCACAAGGTCGACGTGTTCGCCCGTCAGGCCGAACTGGCCAAACGCGCCCGCGCCTCGGTGGACGACATCCTGACCATTCCGCTGGCGGTCAACCCGAGCTGGACGCCGGAGCAAATCAAGAACGAACTGGACAATAACGCCCAGGGCATTCTCGGTTACGTGGTGCGCTGGATCGACCAGGGCGTCGGTTGCTCGAAAGTGCCGGACATCAATGACGTCGGCCTGATGGAAGACCGTGCCACGCTGCGTATTTCCAGCCAGCACATCGCCAACTGGCTGCGCCACGGTATCGTCACCGAAGCGCAAGTGATGGAAAGCCTCAAGCGCATGGCGCCGGTGGTCGACCGTCAGAACGCCAACGACCCGCTGTACCGTCCGCTGGCGCCGGACTTCGACAGCAACATCGCCTTCCAGGCGGCGGTCGAACTGGTGATCGAAGGCACCAAGCAGCCCAACGGCTATACCGAGCCGGTGCTGCACCGTCGTCGTCGCGAGTTCAAGGCTGCCAATGGCCTGTAAATTTGCGTAGATGTGAAAAAGCCCTGGTCGAGAGATCAGGGCTTTTTTGTTTGTGCGGTGGATTGGATTTTTGTGGTGGGCTTGAGATCCATCCCCCTCACCCCAGCCCTCTCCCCCAAGGGGTAGAGGGGGAAAGGGAGCAGATCTATGTGCTTTTCAAAATCTGAGCTCGGCTCAGGAAATTGCCAAGGGTAGAGGGGGAATGGAGCCGATCTTTTTGCTTTCAAAACCTGAGTTCGACTCAAGAATCTAAGGTCGATGTGCCTTGCGCATCCACCGCAGCCAGTCCCCTCTCCCTCGGGAGAGGGCTAGGGTGAGGGGCTTCTAAGGCTCGATCCCCAATTCATGTTTCACCAACGCCAACAACTGGCCCGTATCAATCGGCTTGAGCAAAAAATCCACCACGCTCAAATGCATCGCCGCAATCGCGTCTTTCACATCGGCATCGCCGGACACGATGATGATCGGCATCGCCGCCCTTACCGACTCTCGCACCTGACGGACCAGCTCAAGCCCACCGACATGGCCCATGCGCAGATCGGTAATCACCAGCCCGATCGAAGGTTTTTCCTCGAGCATCTTCAGCGCCGTCTCGCCACTGGCGGCGGTCATGCAACGAATGCCATCCAACGCGAGAATCTCCGACAACAGCTCCCGGGCGTCCTTGTCGTCATCGACGATCAGCACACGCTGCGGTGGCAGGTCAGGCTCGAGCATGACTGCACTGAGCGCTTCTCGCTCGGCATCGCTCAAAATATCGTGGTCGGACATAGCGTTCTCTACGTGTTCAAATCAATCACCTGGCACAGTCGTCAGACATCGCTAAGCAGAGCTTCAATGTGCACTTCGTCGGATTTTTTTCCAAGAGGCCGGCGGGCGAATTTCCGACTGTTTTTGTAGGGCACTTCCCAAATGTGCCCAACGGCAGCTCAAACCTAGACTTACGTCCAATGGGCACCCCGTTCGCAGGGGCCGACCATGACGGCAACGATCCGACAACAACAATTCAAAAAAGACTGCGGTAATGGTTATGAGTAAAGCGGACGCCTTCACCCAGGCAGGGAAAACCGCGGTGTTGCAGAACATTCAGGGAACCCTGCAATTCCTCCAGCGCTTCCCGCCCTTCAATCAGATGGAACATGCCCACCTGGCTTATCTGGTGGAGCAATGTCAGCTGCGTTTCTACGCTCAGGGCGAGAGCATCATCAAGCCCGCCGACGGGCCGGTCGAATATTTCTACATCGTCAAACAGGGCCGTGTGGTCGGCGAGCGTCAGCACATCACCAAGCCCGGCACCGAAACCACTTTCGAGATCACCACCGGGGAATGCTTCCCGCTGGCCGCACTGATAGGCGAACGGGCGACCCGCACGGCGCACCTGGCGAGCGAAGACACCTTCTGCCTGCAATTGAACAAACCGGCGTTCATCAAACTGTTCGCGCTCTCCAACACCTTCCGCGACTTCGCCTTGCGCGGGGTCAGCAGCCTGCTCGATCAGGTCAACCAGCAAGTCCAGCAGAAAGCCGTGGAAACCCTCGGCACCCAGTATTCGCTGAACACCCGCCTCGGCGAGCTGGCCATGCGTCATCCGGTGACCTGCAGTCCCGACACGCCGCTGCGTGAAGCGGTCAAGCTGATGCACGACCAGCAGGTCGGCAGCATCGTCGCGGTGGATGAACACAAGGCGCCGCTGGGGATCTTCACCCTGCGCGATCTGCGCCATGTGGTGGCTGAAGGGATTGGCGATTTCAGCGAAGCGCTCGCGCGGCACATGACCCCGTCGCCGTTCTATCTGTCGCCGGATCACAGCGCCTTCGACGCGGCGATTGCCATGACCGAGCGGCACATCGCCCACGTTTGCCTGGTCAAGGATCAGCGCCTGTGCGGCGTAGTCTCCGAGCGCGATCTATTCTCGCTGCAACGGGTTGACCTGGTGCACTTGGCCCGGACCATCCGCAGCGCCCAGCGCGTCGAACAACTGATAACCCTGCGCGGCGAGATCGGCCAACTGGTCGAGCGCATGCTCGCCCACGGCGCGTCTTCGACGCAGATCACCCACATCATTACCCTGCTCAACGACCACACCGTGTGCCGGGTGATCGAGTTGACCCTCGCGGAAAAAGGCGACCCCGGCGTGCCGTTCAGTTGGCTGTGTTTCGGCAGCGAAGGCCGCCGCGAGCAGACGCTGCACACCGATCAGGACAACGGCATTCTGTTCGACGCCCGCGATGCCGCGGATGCGGCGCAGATTCGCGGCAAGTTGCTGCCGATTGCCCAGCAGATCAATCAAAGCCTGGCGCAGTGTGGCTTCACTCTGTGCAAGGGCAACATCATGGCCGGCAACCCCGAACTGTGTCTGTCGCGGGCGGAATGGGCGCGGCGTTTTGCAGCGTTCATCCGCGAGGCCACGCCGGAGAACCTGCTGGGTTCGAGCATCTACTTCGACTTGCGGGTGGTCTGGGGCGATGAAAAAAGCTGCGAGCAGTTGCGCCGCGGCATTCTCGAGCAGGTCGGCGACAACCGTTTGTTCCAGCGCATGCTGGCCGAGAACGCCCTGCGCAATCGCCCGCCGGTGGGACGCTTCCGCGAGTTTGTGCTGGCACGCAAGAACGGTGAAAAAGCCACGCTGGACCTGAAGATCCAAGGCCTGACGCCGTTTGTCGATGGTGCTCGACTGTTGGCGCTGGCCAACGGCATCGACACCAACAACACCCTCGAACGGTTTCGCCAACTGGTGGATAAGCACGTCATCGAACCGCTGGATGGCGCGGCGTATGAAGAGGCCTATCACTTCATCCAGCAGACGCGCATGCAACAGCATCAGATCCAGACCCGGGAGAATCTGCCGTATTCCAACCGCGTCGATCCCGACAGCCTCAATCATCTGGACCGGCGCATCCTGCGTGAGTCCCTGCGCCAGGCGCAACGCCTGCAAAGCAGCCTGGCCTTGCGGTATCAGCTATGAGCCTGTTCTCGTGGCTGCGTCCAGCCGGCCCTGCCCTGACGACGGATGTGCAGCAACGCCTGGCGCAGTTGCCGACGATCGGCCAACTGAGCGAATGCAGCCTGCGCGAACAGCGCTGGGTGGTGCTCGACCTGGAGACCACCGGGCTGAACCTGAACAAGGACCGCGTCTTGTCGATCGGTGCGGTGGTGATCGAGGACGGCGCGATCGACTTCAGCCAACAGTTCGAACGCACGTTGCAATGCCGGGAGCTGAAGCTCAGCCCCAGTGTGTTGATTCATGGTCTGGGGCCGAATGCGATTGCGGCGGGCAGCGATCCCGCCGAGGCGTTGCTGGAATTCATGGCGTTTGTCGGCGACAGCCCGGTGCTGGCGTTTCACGCGCCGTTCGATCAACACATGCTCGGGCGCGCGTTGAAGGAACACTTGGGCTACAAGCTGCAGAACGTGTTTCTGGATGTAGCCGACATGGCGCCGCTGCTGTGCCCGCAGGCGAACATCCGCGAAGCCGGACTGGATGAGTGGATCGAGTGGTTCAGGCTCGAAGTGTTCGAGCGGCACAACGCGAGTGCCGATGCGTTGGCGACGGCGGAACTGGCGTTGATTCTGTTCAGCCGGGCGCGCCAGCAACAGATTCACAGTCCGTTGAATTTGCAGCAGCGGCTGAGCCAGTGGAAGCGGCGGCAACAGGCGCCGTCTTTTTAACAACACCCTCACCCCAGCCCTCTCCCGGAGGGAGAGGGAGCCGACCGTGGTGTCTGCAGCCTTGCATCGACCTGAAAGACCGAGTCGATTGTGGATTCACCGCAAAGCGTTCAGGTCGGTAGACCTCCAGAATATCCCTCGATCAGCCCCCTCTCCCGCCAGAAGAGAGGCCGACCGTGGTGTCTGCAGCCTTGCATCGACCTGAAAGACCGAGTCGATTGTGGATTCACCGCAAAGCGTTCAGGTCGGTAGACCTCCAGAGTATCCCCCCGATCGGTCCCCTCTCCCGCCGGGAGAGGGCCAGGGTGAGGGTCTGCCTTTTAAACACCCACCTGACCAGTGGCCAATTGCTAACCATTCCCACCTCTGCCAGAATCGCGAACAATTCTCGTTGGTTAATATTTCCCAATCGGTGCGTCTGGTGTCGTCAGTCCCAAGCCCTCACAGTGAACTCGTCGGTGCGATGTATCGCGACCATCGCGGTTGGCTGCTGGCATGGTTGCGGCGCAATGTGGCCTGTCCGCAGCGTGCCGAAGACCTGAGCCAGGACACCTTCGTGCGCCTGCTCGGTCGCGACGGGCTGCTGACGCCCCGCGAACCCCGGGCGTTTCTGCTGGCTATCGCCAAAGGGCTGTTGTTCGACTACTTCCGTCGCGCCGCGCTGGAACAGGCCTACCTCACCGAACTGATGCTGATCCCCGAAGGCGAACAACCTTCGGTGGAAGAACAGCAACTGATCCTCGAAGACCTCAAGACCATCGACCGCCTGCTCGGCACCTTGTCGACCAAGGCACGCGCCGCTTTCCTGTATAACCGCCTCGACGGCCTCAGCCATGCCGAGATCGCCGACAAGCTAGGCGTCTCGGTGCCGCGCGTGCGGCAATATCTGGCTCAAGGCATTCGTCAGTGTTACATCGCCCTGTACGGTGAGCCGACATGAGCCCGGCCAGTTCCAGACCGGTGCCGGCCCATGTGCTGGATGCGGCAATTGCCTGGCAACTGACGCTCGATTCGAGCACTGCGCTGGAGCGCGAAGAGTTCGCCAAATGGCACGCGGCCAACGAAGAACACGCCCGGGCCTGGCGCCAGTTGGGCATGCTCGATCAGCGTTTCAGTGCGGCCAAAGGCCCGGCCCGCAGTGCATTGCTGCAATCGCGCGAAGGCATTCGCCGCCGGGTGCGCAGACTGGGCAGCGGACTGGCCAGCGTGATGGTGCTCATCGGTCTCGGTCTGTTCGCCAGCGAGCGTTATCTGCCGCTGGATTACTGGCTCGCCGATCAACGCACCGCCACCGGCGAACAGCGCACCGTGCGCCTGGCCGACGGCACCGTGCTCAACCTCAACACCCACAGTGCGGTGGATGTGCGCTTCGATGAGCAGCGCCGGTTGATCGTGTTGCAGGAAGGCGAAATCCTCGTCGAAACCGGTCATGGTGATGCGCGTCCGTTCATCGTCGAGACCCGCGAGGGCAGCATGCGCGCATTGGGGACGCGGTTCCTGGTCAAGCGCGAGAACAGCGGCACACGCCTGAGCGTGTTGCAGTCGGCGGTGGCGGCGCATGCGCAAACAAATCCCGAAGAACAGATCCTGCGCGAAGGCCAGCAAGTGCTGTTGCGCCGTGACGGGCTGGATTCGATTGTCGCACTCAACCCCGGCGCCGATGCCTGGACCCGCGGCATGCTGGTGGTGGACAACGCGCGACTGGGCGACCTGGTGCAGGAACTGAGTCGTTATCGGCGCGGGCACTTGGGCGTGGCACCAGAAGTGGCGGACTTGCGGATCACCGGCAGCTTCCCGCTGCATGACACCGACAAGGCCTTGAGCGCCCTGCTGCCGACCCTGCCGGTGCAGATCGAGCAGCACACGCCGTATTGGGTCACCGTGGCGAAGGCCGATACCAAGCCTGAGTAACGCGGTGCCCGAGCCGCCGCCATCGCTGGCAAGCCAGCTCCCACAGGGATCGGCAGTGAGCATCAGTTTTGTGAACAGCACTGAAAACTGTGGGAGCTGGCTTGCCAGCGATGGGGCCCCTACAGCCTCCACTTTCAGTTAATCGAAATTATTTTCATCCAGCCCTATCACTTTTCGATTCTCGTTCGGCACACAGGCAATTGAGAAATATTTTCATTCAGGAGCCTTCGCATGTCCCGTTCGCTAGACACCTTGTTGCGCCCCAGTCTGTTGGCCGTCGCCATTGCCCTCGGCGCCCCGCTGATCAGCAGCCCGCTGCTCGCCGCTGAACAAGCGTCCAGCGTGCGCGCCTACAACCTGCCGGCGGCGCCGCTGTCGGCCACCCTGAACCAGATCGCCAGCCAGGGCGGTCTCGCCCTGTCGCTGAATCCGGCGCTGGCAGCGGGCAAGACCTCGGCGCCGGTCAATGGTCAGTACGACGTCGCCGGTGCGCTGCGTGCAGCCCTGCGTGGCACCGGCCTGCAGCTGGAACAAAGCAGCGCCGGCACCTACAGCCTGGTAGCCGTGCCCGAAGGGACATTGGCCCTGCCGGAAACCTCGGTCATCGGCGTGGAAAACCTCGAAAGCGCCTGGGGTCCGGTCGAGGGCTACACCGCCACGCGCACCGCCGCCGGCACAAAGACCGACACCGCGCTGGTCGAGGCACCGCGCTCGATCTCCGTCGCGACCCGCCAGCAAATGGACGACCGCAGCGTACACAGCCTCGACGACGCCGTGCGTTACATGCCGGGCATCACCGCCAGCAGCTACGGCAGCGATACCCGCGCCGACTGGCTGCGTGTGCGCGGCTTCGAACCGACCCAGTTCCTCGACGGCCTGCCGCTGCCCAAAGGCGTGTACGCCAACCCGAAACAGGAAACCTGGAACCTCGACCGCCTCGCCCTGCTGCGCGGCCCGGCCTCCTCGGTTTACGGCCAGACCCCGCCGGGCGGTCTGCTGGACATGGTCAGCCGCCGTCCAAGTGACATCGCCAGCAACGAAATCCAGCTGCAATACGGCAGCGACAACCATCGCCAGATCAACTTCGCCAGCACCGGCAAGATCGACGACGCC
The DNA here is from genome assembly GCF_054344005.1 of Pseudomonas sp. GNP014. Lineage (NCBI taxonomy): Bacteria > Pseudomonadati > Pseudomonadota > Gammaproteobacteria > Pseudomonadales > Pseudomonadaceae > Pseudomonas > Pseudomonas sp. GNP014. Next base: position 637,887 of record NZ_JBTGUS010000001.1, read on the forward strand.
GGCCAATTCCTCTATGGCGTCAGCGGTGTCGTACGCGACAGTGGCACCCAGGTCGATCACGTCGACAACAAGCGCTACAACATCGCGCCGAGCCTGACCTGGAACATTGACGACGACACCAAGTTCACTCTGCTGAGCCAGTTCACTCGCGACGATACCGGCATCACCAGCCAGTTCCTGCCGGTGCAGGGCACCAAGATCAAATCGCCGTTCGGTGATATTTCCCACCACAAAAACCTCGGCGATCCGGACTGGGAATATTACGACCGCACCTACTACGCGCTGGGCTACGCCTTCGAACATCGCCTGAACGACGTCTGGCAGTTCAAGCAGAACCTGCGCTACACCAAGTCGGACCTGTCGTTCCAGTCGCTGACGCCGGGCTCTTATCCGTTCGCGCAAGTGGATGATCAGGGCAACGTCAATCGCACCAGCACCAGCGTCGACGAAGACATCAGCCAGTTCGCCGTGGACAACAACTTCCAGGCCGACTTCGCCACCGGCGATATCCGCCACACCTTGCTGCTGGGCCTTGATCACCAGCGCAGCAACACCCACTACACCTCGATCTTCGGTGACGGCCTGGCCACCAACGTGATCACCCCGATCTACGGTCAGCCAATCGTGCGCCCAGCGCGCTCCACCGCGTTTTACGATTACGATCAGAAGACCTACCAGACCGGCCTGTACATCCAGGATCAGATGGCCCTCGACCAGTGGCGCCTGACCCTCGGCGGCCGTGAAGACTGGGTGCATACCGGCACCCGATTCATCAACAAGGGCGATGCCACCAACACCCAGCGCGACAAGGCATTCAGCGGCAACGCAGCGCTCAGCTATGTCTTCGACAACGGGTTTGTGCCGTACCTGTCGTATGCCGAATCCTTCCAGCCAACCTCTGGCGCCGATGCCACCTCCACCGGTTCGCTCAAGCCGACCGAAGGCAAGCAATGGGAACTGGGCATCAAGTACCAGCCACCGGGCAGCAAGACATTGCTGAGCGCAGCGGTGTATGACCTGACCCAGAAAAACGTTTCGGTGAACACCTTCGTCAACAACGTGTCGGTCACCAGCCAGACCGGTGAAGTGAAAGTCAAAGGCCTGGAGCTGGAAGCGACCTCGGACGTGACCGAAAACCTCAAAGTCATTGCCGCCTACACCCTGGCCAAGTCCGAAGTGCAGAACGGCGTCGACAAGGGCAATCGCCTGCAACTGATGCCCAATCAGCAAGCGTCGCTGTGGACCGACTACACCTGGCACGCCGGCGTACTCGACGGCTTCGGCATTGGCGGCGGCGTGCGTTACACCGGCAACACCTACGGCGACAAGGCCAATACCTGGCTGGGCAAGGCGGACGCCTACACCGTGTTCGACGCGAGCGTGCATTACGACCTCGGTCGTCTGGACAACAGCCTCAAGGGCGCGTCGCTGGCACTCAACGCGACCAACCTGTTCGACAAGGAATACATTTCCACCTGCGACAGCTTCTACTGCTACTACGGCGACACGCGCAGTGTCGTCGCCAGCGCCACTTACAAGTGGTAAGCGTCTGAGCTGAAACAGGCCCTGTGACCAGGCCGTCCTCCGTGGACGGCCTTGGTGTTTTTGAAGGTCATGAAATGAAAAGTAAAACAATTCGCCGCTGGTCGTTCATCCACACCTGGACCAGCCTGATCTGCACGGTGTTTTTGCTGATGCTGGCACTGACCGGTCTGCCGCTGATCTTTCACCACGAGATCGAGCACCTGCTCGGCGATGCGCCCCAAGTGCGCGAGATGCCGGCCGGCACGCCACGCCTGAATCTGGCGCAACTGGTGCAAGCCGCCGAAAAACATCGCCCGGATGACGTGGTGCAGTATTTCGGTTTCGACGACGATGAGCCAAACGCCGTGCTGACGATCATGGCGAAAACCGCCGGCACCGAACCGAACTCATCGCACACCTTCATGCTCGATGCGCGCACCGGCGAAGCACTGGAAACACCGTCGGCCAACGGTGGCTTGATGCTGTTCATCCTCCGTCTGCATGTGGACATGTTCGCCGGGTTGCCGGGCAAGTTGCTGCTGGCGTTCATGGGGCTGCTGTTTGTGGTGGCGATTGTCTCGGGGACGGTGCTGTATCTGCCGTTCATGCGTCGGTTGAAATTCGGCACCGTGCGCCAGGACAAATCCACCCGCCTGCGCTGGCTCGACCTGCATAACCTGATCGGCGTGGTCACCCTGACCTGGGCGCTGGTGGTGGGCGTGACCGGGGTAATCAGTGCCTGCGCCGACCTGATAATCGCGGCGTGGCGCGAGGACACCTTGAACACCCTGATCGCGCCGTATCGCGATGCGCCGCCCCTGACGCAGCTGGCCCCCGCCACACGCTTGCTCGACATCGCCGGCGACGTCGCGCCGGGGATGAAACCAGACTTCATTGCCTTTCCCGGCACGCGTTTTTCCAGCGAACATCATTATTCGGTGTTCATGAAGGGCGGCACGCACCTGACTTCGCACCTGCTGACGCCGGTGTTGATCGACGCCACGACGCTGCAAGTCACCGCCGTGGCCGAACGCCCGTGGTACATGGACGCCATGGGCATGTCGCAGCCGCTGCACTTCGGTGACTACGGCGGCATGCCGATGAAGATCCTCTGGGCCACGCTCGATGTGCTGACCATCATCGTCCTCGGCAGTGGGGTGTACCTCTGGGTGGTGCGGCGTAAAGCGGCGAAACCACTGCAGGTGGGGGCTTGTGCATGAAGCCGCGTCAGTCGAGTTTCTGGAAAGTGTTCAGCACGCCGATCGTGATCGCGTTGCTCAGTGCGGCGGGATTGTTTGCGGCGTTGTTGGGGGACGGGGTTTGGGATGCGTTGAGCTGGGTCGGACTCGGTGTTCCGGCATTTTTGGCGATCAGGGGATTGCTGCAGCGCTGGTAGTTTTTGTGTTGTCGGTGATGGCCTCATCGCTGGCAAGCCAGCTCCCACAGGGACTTCTGGTGAACCCGAAATGTGTGTTCACTGCAAAAACCTGTGGGAGCTGGCTTGCCAGCGATGGTGACCTTCAAGGCACCATAAATTCCCTCGCCAGCCTCGCGGCTTGTGGCTAGGCTAACCTCCTGCTCTTCGACGATCACCGAGGTTTGCCAATGTCCGCCCCCAGCATGACCCTGTACCACAACACGCTCTCCCCGTTCGTGCGCAAAGTGATGGTGTTGCTGCACGAGACCGGCCAGCAGGATCGCGTCGCCTTGCAAGACTGCGTGCTCAGCCCGGTCAGCCCGAGCGCCGAGCTCAATATCGACAACCCGCTGGGCAAGATCCCCGCCCTGCGTCTGGCCGATGGCAACGTCATCCATGACAGCCGGGTGATCCTCGAATACCTCGACCAGCAGCACGTCGGCAACCCACTGATTCCCCGCGAAGGCGCGGCCCGCTGGCGCCGCCTGACTCTGGCCTCGATGGCCGACGGGATCATGGATGCGTCGGTGATGGTGCGTTATGAGTTGGTCCTGCGTGCTCCGGAAAAACACTGGGACGAATGGCTCGAAGCCCAGCGCGACAAGATCCGCCGCGCCCTCGCCGTGCTAGAGCGCGACGCAATTGCCGAGCTGACCAGCCACTTTGATGTGGCGGCGATCAGCGTGGCGTGTGCGCTGGGTTACCTCGACCTGCGCTTCCCGGACCTGGGCTGGCGGGATGCCAACCCGCAACTGGCCAACTGGTTCTTTGAAGTGAGTCAGCGACCGTCCATGATCGCGACGATGCCCAAGCCCTGAATAGGCGGAGCCTGCTCCGGCCTCATCGTTGGCAAGCCAACTCCCACAGGGGTTGTGGCTATGGCAGAGACGCCTGACTCAGCAAAGCTCCAACACTGGATTTGGGTGTGACAGAGGATTCTGATTCAACACAAATCCTGTGGGAGCTGGCTTGCCAGCGATGGCACCCACGCGGTGCCGGCGGCAGTGACGCAAATATCAGCGTCACCAATACTTGCACTTCTCGCTGTTCCTCACGCAACCCGCTCATTGCATCGCCCCCACATCAAACTCCAACGGCCTGGCCGATTTCTGCCCGATCCCGTACCAGTCCAGTTTGCGCGTCAGCACCATGAACACCCCCAGCAGGCCGAACAGCAGCAACGAGCCCATCAACAACGCGTAATCCTCGGCGCTCAGCAATCCATAGAGCAGGCCATACAACGCCGCCAGTCCTGCCGAAAAACTCAGACCATGCCGCACGCTGCGCAGTACGTGGCAGACATAAAACCCGATCAACAACACACAAGCGCTGGCCGACAACAGATACGCCAGGGCAAACCCGATGTGCTCCGACAGCGACAGCAGCAACAGATAAAAGAACGCCAGCGCCACACCCACCAATGCGTATTGCACCGGGTGCACCGCCAGGCTTTTGAGCACTTCGAACAGGAAGAAACCGGCAAACGTCAGGACAATGAACAGCAGCGCATATTTGATCGCCCGGTCACTCTTCAGATACTGATCCACCGGGTCGATGAAGCTCACGCCGAAGCTGCGACCGTTGAACGCCTCGCAATCATTGCCGCTGACGCACCGGCTCATGGCGTCTTGCAGGTTGGTCGAGAAGAAGGTGGTCTGCCAGTCGGCGCTGAAACCGGCGTCATTGATTTCCCGTTTGGCCGGCAAAAAGTTGCCGATGAAGCTTGGATGCGGCCAGTTGGCGGCAAGGCTGACGCTGCTACTCTTGCCCACTGGCAACACCTGCAACGAACCGGTGCCTTGCAGACGCAAATCGAAGGCGAAACCCAGCTCCGTGGTTTTAAGGGTATCAAGCAGCGGCAGCGTGACCCGCACACCTTCGCCGAGCCAACCGACTTGAGTACCAGGAACGAAGTCCAGGCGCTGGCCATCGAGTTCCAGTTTCAGCGCATTTTCGATGCCGCGAATGTCGCTGATGCCGACCGCGAGAAACGGCGCATCGAACTGGTAATCGCTGAAGTCTTCCTTGATGCCCAGCTGTGCCGGCAACGAGAAATGGCCGTTGATACGGTTATCGGCGTGGAACAGCCGCGCCTCGTAAATCCCCCGGGCACGCAGTTCGGTCTGCACCTGGCCGTCGAGTTCGAAACGCTCCGGCAAAAAGTACAACCGCCCGCGCTCCTCGCCTGGTTCGTCGTAGCGCTGATTGGTTTTGTCGTTGAGCTTCCAGTTGTGAACCACCTTGCGATACGGCACGACCATCACCGGCCCGCGCAGTTGCTGGCTGTAGCTGGAGCTGCGGGCGATGTCTTCGAGCACGCCATCGCGCAACTGCTGGCGGTCGTCGATGACGCCGTCGATCATCAGCAGCGGGATCAACAACAGCAGGATCAGCAGGGCGATGGCGCCGAGCTTGATCGTCAGATTCTTGTTCATGGGACTCTCCCTGTTTGGATGGGCAGAGTCTGCTGGTGCTGTATGAGGGGAATGTGGGGGAAATATGGAGATTGTGTGGAGACTGCACCGGTCTGCTCGCGATGGCCGCGCCTCGGTTTCAAGGCAGGCGCAATGTCACTTCAACTCCGTTTTCAACATTGCGAATCTGCATCGCCCCACCATGCAACTTGACCACTTCTTCAACGAAGTTAAGCCCCAATCCCGTGCTTTTTCGCCCACTGTCCGGGCGTGGCAATGAGTAGAAGCGTTCAGTCAAACGCGGCAAGGCGTAATCGGGAATCGCTGCTGTTTCATTGAACAACCGGCATTCGATCTGCTCGCCAACCCGCTCGCCGGTGAAGCGCAACAACCCCTGCGACGGGGTGAAATCCAGCGCATTCTCCAGCAAGTTGCCCAACGCCTGACGCAGCAGAAACGGCTCGCCGATCAACAGCAGATCCGCCGCAATCGTCTGCTCGACCCGCAGTTGCTTGCCTTCAATCCGCGCCGTCTGCGCCCGCAACAATTCATCGACCAGTGCCGCCAACGGCACGGCGACGCGTTCTTCCAGACCCTGCCGCTGCTCGACCTGCGCCAGATTGAGCAATCGTTCGATCAACTGCTGCATCCGCGCACTTTCGCTGTCGATGTTGCCGACAAAACGCAGGCGCTGAACCGGCGGCATGTCGCCCTGCAGCAACTCCGCCGCGCCACGAATCGCCGCCAGCGGACTCTTCAATTCATGGGTCAGGGTGTGCACATAGCGTTCGACGTAGGCCTTGCCTTCCAGTTGAGTGCGCATCTGTTCCACAGCGGTCGCCAGCTGTTCCAGCTCACCCCCGCGGTAATGCGGCACTTCTACCCGCCGGCCCTCGCTCACCGCCTGGGCGTAACCGGTCAAACGGTGCAGCGCACGGCTCAGCCACCACGACAACAAGGCGCCAAACAGCAGGCCGAGACCGATCAACCCGGCGCCGTAAAACAGCAAGCGGCGCTCGGTGCGATCGACATACGGCTGCAACGAGCTGTTGGGTTTGGCCACGGTGACCACGCCGATGATCTTGCCGTTATCGCGGATCGGCGCGCCGACGTGCATCACCGAGGAACTGGCGTCATTCGGATCACTGCGGCTCGAACGCGCGCCGTATTCGCCACGCAGGGTCAGGTAAACGTCGTTCCAGCGCGAGTAATCCTGACCGACCGCCACCCCACTGGAATCGAGCACGACGATGCCCTTGGCGTCGGTGACGTAGATGCGGTGGTTGACCTGATTTTTCGGCAACCCCCAGATGGTCGCTTGCGGCTGGCGTTCGCCATAGGCGCGCAGCAACTGCGGCCAGCGGTTTTCGCTGAGGGTGCCGGCCTTGAAATCGTCGCGCAGGATTTCCGCCATCAGGTTGGCGGTGTCGACCAGGGTTTCTTCGGTGGACTGACGCACGCCCGGGCGGATTTCTTCCATTACCGTGTTGAGCACGAAATAACCGGTCAGGCCGACAAACAGTACATACACCAGGAAGATCCGCAGCCCCAGCGACATCAGCTGTGCCCCGGGCTGTAGCTGTAACCGAGGCCGCGATGAGTCTGGATCGGCTCGGCATCGGCCTGCACCAGCCGCAGTTTGGCGCGCACGCTTTTGATATGGCTGTCGATGCTGCGCTCGTAACCGGCGTCGGCGGCAACGCCCAGCGCGTCGAGCAATTGCTCGCGACTGAAGACTCGCTGCGGTTGGTCGAGCAGGCATTGCAGCAGACGGAATTCGTGGCGGGTCAGGCTCAGTGGCTGGCCACGGTAAGTGATCAACACACGCTCGAGGTCGATGCGAAACAGCGTCGAGGTGGCTTCGATCAGCGGTCGCGGCGCCATGCGCTTGAGAATCGCCCGCACCCGGGCGGCGACTTCCCGGGGGCTGAACGGCTTGACCACGTAGTCGTCGGCGCCGATCTCCAGGCCCACCACACGGTCGATCTCGGCATCCCGGGCGCTGAGGAACAGCACCGGCACTTCAGTGAAGCGCCGCAGCTGTTTGCAGGTCTCGAAGCCACTGATGTCCGGCAGGCCGATGTCGAGAATGATCAGATCGGCCGGGGTCTGCCGCTGATGCTCCAGCGCCGCCGCGCCGAGGCTCAGCCACGTGGTGGTGAACCCCTCGCCCTGCAGGGCAAAAATCAGCGTGTCGGCAATCGCCGCTTCGTCTTCGACAATCAGGATATGAGGCATGGCGTCCGAGCCCGTGGGTTAGGTGCGCGAACGGTGCCCCAAGCCTGACGTTACGTCAATGAGACCACTTGGCTCAGCAGTCTGGCTTGTCCGCCGTGAAGCGCCGCGCCGGGTTTACCGCTGCGCCAAATTCGCGCAGGGCCTTGGCACCGATCAGCAGCGGGTAGTTGAAGTTGCTGCGGTCGGTCAGGTTGACCTCAACGGTGCGCTTGACGTTGCCCAGGCACAGCTCCAGATCGACCACCGGGCGCTTGGCGACTTCGGTGCTGTCGCCCTCGTCTTCTTCATCGGAGCGGCTTTTGATCTTGCTGATCCGCGCCACTTTGTGTTCGTAGACCTTGTTGCTGGCGTCCTTGGTGCCGAGGCGGAAGCGCACCCATTCATCGCCATCGCGGGTGAAGGTTTCGATGTCCTTGGCCGACAGCGATGCGGTCAGTGCTCCGGTGTCCATCTTGGCCTTGAGTACTTCGCCGCCGATTTCCGGCAGCGCGATGTATTCATAACGCCCGTACAGGGTCGGCTCGGCGGCCATGACCGGCAGGGCGACGAGGGCAAACAGTGCAAGGAGGGATTTCACGTAGAGGGCTTCCTTGGAAAATGAGGGCGTCAGACGCGAGATTTTAGACAGCCAGCAAGCAATTCGTTCGCCGCTGAGACCGCATCGCTGGCAAGCCAGCGCCCACAAGGAGCTTCAGCGAATGTAATTCTTGCGCACACCCGATAAACCTCTGGGAGCTGGCTTGCCAGCGATGCGGCCAGCCCGTTCAACACGATATCTGGCCCAAGCATACCCAGCCAAAAGTGAAACATTTGTCACCCGCGATTTGGCCTGTCGTCCGAAGCCACTTATCATGGCGCGCCCATCCAACGTCATAGAGTTGCCTATGCGCCGCCTGCTCACCGGCTGTTTCGTCACCCTGATGCTGTTGCTCAACACCCTGATCCTGATCGGGCCATTGATGGTCTTTGCCCTGCTCAAACTGGTGGCGCCCGGGCGCTGGCGTGACTATGCGTCGGGGGCGGTGATGTGGATCGCCGAGACCTGGGCCGAGATCGACAAGCTGATTTTCCGCCTGTGCATCCCCACCCGATGGGATATTCGCGGCGGCGAAAACCTGCGCGGTGACACCTCCTATCTGGTGGTCAGCAACCACCAGTCGTGGGTCGACATTCCGGCACTGATCCAGACCCTGAACCGGCGCACGCCGTTCTTCAAGTTCTTCCTCAAGAAGGAGCTGATCTGGGTGCCGTTCCTGGGGCTGGCGTGGTGGGCGCTGGATTACCCGTTCATGAAGCGCTACACCAAGGCCTTTCTGGCCAAACACCCGGAACTGGCCGGCAAGGATCTGGAGATCACCCGGCAGGCCTGCGAGCTGTTCAAGCGCCAGCCGGTGACCGTGGTGAATTATCTGGAAGGTACCCGCTACACCGCGGCGAAAAGTGCGCAGCAACAGTCGCCGTTCAACCACTTGCTCAAGCCCAAGGCCGGCGGCGTGGCGTTTGTACTGGCGGCGATGGGTGAACAGCTGGATGCGATGCTCGATGTGACAGTGGTTTATCCACAGGCGAACATCCCGGGCTTCTGGGATTTGATCAGCGGCAACGTGCCGCGGGTGATCGTCGATATCAAGAACCGCGAACTCGACCCGGCGTTGTGGCAGGGCGATTACGAGAATGATCCGGCGTTTCGCCAGACGGTCCAGAACTGGGTCAACCAGCTCTGGACCGAGAAAGACCAGCGCATTGCCGAACTGCGCGGCGAGCGCGGCTGATCAGCTACCGGTGCCGGCGCCCCAGATGCTGCCCAGGCTTTGCAGCAGAGGGCCGCCGACGCCTTGATCACCCAGGTACTTGAGCAGTACCGGGGCAAACTGGCCGACCATGCCGCTGTCCATGCCCAGTGCGCCGAAGGCGTTGTTCAGGTCATTGGTGTCCTTGACGTTGCCCAGCGCATTTTCCAGGCCAGCGGATTTGCCGGACTGACCGAGCAAACCGCTCAACGCCGCCAGATTGCCGCCACCGCCCGACAACTTGTCGATGCCCGGCACTTCTTTGGCCAACTGCGAATAATCGGCGCTGCTCAATTGGTTCTTGGCCAGGCCCAGCATCGCGCTGGTGCCACCCACGGCTTGTTGCGGCGTGACACCCAGACCGGTGACGGCTTGCAGCAGACCGGCGGTTTCCGACGTCGGCGCGGCGGCGGTGGCAGCGTTGCCGCCCTGCATGCTTGAAGCCGCCTTGGTCACGTCGTCCAGGCTGAAACCGGCGAACACCGGGCTCGCTGCAAGGGTCATCAGTGAAGCCAAGGCAATACCGCGTGAAATCTTCATTCAGACATCCTCTTGCACTGTGGTAACCGCCCTTCAATGGGCGGCAAAACTGCCGGTTTGACCGGGTTTCGGCCGGCATGTTCCTCGCCGGCGCATCCATTTTCAGGATAGCCACGTATATAAAACGTGAAACCGCGGACACCTGTCATGAATGGCACAAGCGCTGTTGCTGAACTAGCCTGTGAACAGCTCGAGATCAGACCTCGTCGTGCGACCATTGCCTGGAGAAACGTCATTTCCACCGCCGACACCGATCAGTTGCGCCAGCTGTTGGCCCAGTGCTCACTGGGTGACCGGCGTGCCTTCGAAACCCTTTATCGCAGCGTCGGCCCGCGCCTGCACGGCGTGGCCCTGCGTTTTATGGGCCGCACCGATCTGGCCGAGGAAGTGCTGCAGGAAAGCTTCGTGCGCATCTGGAACAACGCCTCGCGCTACCAGGCCCATTTGTCGGCGCCGATGACCTGGATGATCAACATCACCCGCAATCAGGCCATCGACCAATTGCGCAAACATCGCGACCGGCCACTGACCGATGTCGAACAGGACACCCTCGCCGACGAAGGCCCTTCGGCGCATGAACTGTTGAACAGCAGCCGGGAAGCCAGCGCACTGCACCGCTGCCTGGACACCCTCGACGGCCAGCAACGCCAGTCGATCACGGTGGCTTACTTTCAGGGCCTGTCCTGTTCGGAACTGGCCGAACACCTGGCCGCGCCGCTGGGTTCGGTGAAATCGTGGATTCGCCGTGGCCTGGAACGTCTGCGCAGGTGTCTTGAATCATGAACTACCAGACCCCAGCCCTGCGCCGCGCCCTCGCTGCCGATTACGCCATCGGCCTGATGGCCCCGGCGGCGCGTCGACGCTTCGAGCAATTGCTGCTGGACGACGCGGCATTAAGGGTCGAACTGGCGCATTGGCAGGAAAGCCTCGCCAGCCTCACCGAAACGCTGCCGCAAGTTCCGGTGCCGGAGCGCGTATGGCAAGGCGTCACCGCGCGCATCGAACCGCAAGTGCTGCATGTTCCCGAGAAGCGGCCGTTCTGGAACTGGCTGCGCGTCACCGCTGCACTGTGTTCAATCGTGGTGCTGGTCTTCCTCGGCTCCCTGTACAACCGCGACGACGCCCGCTACCGCGCCACCCTGCTGACCGCCAATGCGCAACCGGCGTTGAAGGTCGAGGCGCATGCGGATTATCTGCAAGTCGAGCCGCTGACATTGGCGGCGGTCGATCCGGGCCGCAGCCTGGAGTTGTGGGCGATTCCGGCGGATGGCAAGCCGATTTCGCTGGGGGTGATCCCGGCGGGAGGCAAAGGCAAGGTTGAGTTGAACGAGGCGCAGAAAGCCTTGATCGGCAAACCGATTGCTTTGGCGGTAAGTCTTGAGCCTAAAGGGGGTTCACCGACCGGGCAGCCGACGGGGCCGGTTCTGTATCAGGGGGCCTTGGCAGCGCTGTAAAGCAAAGCCCCTCACCCTGGCCCTCTCCCAGAGGGAGAGGGGACTGACCGTGGTGTTCTCTCGAGTTTTATCGACCTGAAATACCGAGCCGATTATGGATTCACAGCGGTATTTTCAGGTCGGCGTAAATTGTGAGCATCCCTCGGTCGGCCCCCTCTCCCTCCGGGAGTGTATGTACCGGACACATGGTGGACAGGTGTTCGGAGACATGGTGGACACTTTTTAATAGGCACATTGCTCATCACTAAGGAGATGACCTGTGTCTTGGGAAGAGGTGTCCACTGTGCAGCTTCGTTCAGAATTCGTGCTTTTGGCTCGGCAAGAAGGGGCCAATGTCCGGCAGCTTTGCCGTCGATTTAATATCAGCCCAAGCACCGCCTATAAATGGCTTAACAGGTTTGAAAACCTGGGTGCAGAAGGACTGAACGATCAGTCTCGACGACCGAAGACATCACCCAAGCGATGTGCTGATGAGGTTGAACAGCAGATTCTGACCGTGAGTCAGGAGTACGCGGCCTGGGGCGCTCGCAAGCTCAAACGTGTGTTGGAAGACAACGGCTTAGTGATGCCTTCGGTCAGTACCGTGCATGCGGTTTTACAGCGTCATTCACGCGTTGATCCAAAGGCCGCCGAGATCAAACCGTTTATCCGTTTTGAGCATGAAGCGCCCAACGATCTTTGGCAGATGGACTTCAAGGGGCATATCAGTCTGGGTCAGGGGCGTTGCCATCCGTTGACGATGCTGGACGATCATTCGCGGTTTTCACTGTGCATCGCGGCGTGTATCAATGAGCAGCGCGACACCGTCCAGGAGCATCTGGTCCGGGCCTTTCGGCGCTATGGCCTGCCTTTGCGCATGACGATGGACAACGGCTCTCCATGGGGTGATCAGACAGGCGTTTATACCGCGCTGGAGGTCTGGCTGATGAGTCAAGGCATCAAGGTCGGCCACTCACGACCTTATCATCCGCAAACCCAAGGAAAGCTGGAACGCTTCCACCGCAGTCTGAAAAATGAAGTCCTCCAGGGTCAGCACTTTAACGATCTCAACAGCGCGCAACGGGCGTTTGATATCTGGCGTGATATTTACAACCAGAAGCGCCCGCATCAAGCGCTGGACATGCAGGTTCCTGCTACTCGGTACAGCAGCAGCTCAAGGGAATATCAGGAGCAACCCGCAGCGCCGGAGTACGACGATGGTGATGTGGTCAGGAAGGTTCAGGTAAAGGGCGAGATCTACTGGAGGAACCGTGAATACACAGTCGGGAAAGCTTTTTACGGGAAGTCAGTAGCTATCCGGGAAACGACGGAGGACGGCATCCACGATGTCTACTGGAGTAGACATCGCATCGCCCGAATCGACTTGAACTTGCAGATCGTTACAGCAGGTAAGAAGATCTAAAACCGTCCACCATGTCTCCGAACATGTGTCCACCATGTCTCCGGTACATACAGGGAGAGGGCTGGGGTGAGGGTAGCTTTTGACCTGGGCTTGCAACAAAAAACGGCGACCCCGAGGTCGCCGTTTTATATTGCGCTCAAGCCTTACGCCGCACTGAACAACTTATGCGGATCAATCACAAACTTCTTCGGCACGCCCGCATCGAACTCGCCATGCCCTTCCGGTGCCTGATCGAGGCTGATCTCCCGCGCAGGACCTCAAACCCGCGAAACAACCGAAGGCAGCGATCTTTTTAGGTCGTTAATTACTTGTCGTGAAAATCAATATTTCAAAAAGAACTAGACCCCTGTCAGATCTGACAGGTGTCTAGCTATCCGGGCTGGAATAGGCTGCTGGTGTGTCAATTGTTCGAAGAAAGCGAGGTGCAACTAACGGTCATTCAACGGGAGATACGGTGATGGAGAAGCAACTCAGTCCGCGCGATCAACTGCTCGAATCAGATGTCCCGCCGATCATCTTTTGCATCAGCCCGGACGATCCGATCATCAAATACATCAAAGCGGGGCAGAAGGTTACTTATGACCTTATGCGGGGTGATAACGGTCAGTACTACGCCGTGGACATCAGATTGGCTCATCACGAATGAAAGCCACTCAGATGATTTCGTAGTTCGGCTACTTCGTGAGTTTCACAAAATCAATCAAAACGGAAAGCAAAAAATGTCAAACAGAACAAAGGGAACAGTTAAGTGGTTCAACGATGAGAAAGGTTTTGGGTTCATCACTCCGCTTGATGGAGGAGCGGATCTGTTTGTTCACTTCAAGGCAATCGAATCCGACGGTTTCAAAAGCTTAAAAGAGGGGCAGATCGTAAGTTATGTAGCTGAACCTGGGCAGAAAGGTATGCAAGCGGCAGAGGTAAGAATCGAGTAGAAATGTCGTATGGAAGCTCGGCATTTACTTAAAAAAACGGCGCTCGAAGGCGCCGTTTTTTTGGTTGGTATTGTTACGCCGCACTAAACAACTTATGCGGATCAATCACAAACTTCTTCGGCACACCGGCATCGAACTCGCCATAACCTTCTGGCGCCTGATCCAGACTGATCACCTGCACACCCACCACTTCGGCAATGTTAATGCGATCCCACATGATCGCCTGCATCAGTTGGCGGTTGTACTTCATCACCGGGGTCTGGCCGGTGTGGAAGCTGTGGGACTTTGCCCAGCCGAGGCCGAAGCGGATGCTCAGGCTGCCCATTTTCGCGGCGGCGTCCACGGCGCCCGGATCTTCGGTGACGTACAGGCCCGGGATACCGATCTTGCCCGCCACACGCACCACGCCCATCAGCGAGTTGAGCACGGTGGCCGGGGCTTCGGCTTTCACCCCGTCGTGGCCGTGGCCGCGGGCTTCGAAGCCCACACAGTCCACCGCGCAATCGACTTCCGGCTCGCCCAGCAATGCGGCGATCTGTTCGTGCAGTGGCGTGTCTTGCGACAGGTCGACCACTTCAAAACCCTGCGCCTTGGCGTGGGCCAGACGGATGGTGTTGACGTCGCCGATGATCACCACCGCCGCACCCAGCAAGCGCGCCGAAGCGGCAGCGGCCAGGCCGACCGGGCCGGCGCCCGCGATGTAAACGGTGCTGCCCGGACCAACGCCAGCGGTGACGGCACCGTGGTAGCCGGTCGGGAGGATGTCGGAGAGGCAGGTCAGGTCGCGGATTTTCTCCATGGCCTTGTCGCGGTCCGGCAGTTTCAGCAGGTTGAAGTCGGCGTACGGCACCAACACGTACTCGGCCTGGCCCCCGGTCCAGTCGCCCATGTCGACGTAACCGTAAGCGCCGCCGGCACGGGCCGGGTTGACGGTCAGGCAGACGCCGGTGTGTTGCTCCTTGCAGGAACGGCAGCGCCCGCAAGCCACGTTGAACGGTACGGAAACCAGGTCGCCGATTTTCAGGTTCTCGACGTCGGAACCCTTTTCGATCACTTCGCCGGTGATTTCGTGGCCCAGCACCAGACCGGTCTGCGCCGTGGTACGGCCGCGCACCATGTGCTGGTCGGAGCCACAAATGTTGGTGGAAACCACTTTGAGAATGACCCCGTGCTCGATCTTGCGACCGCGCGGGTCCTGCATTTTCGGATAGTCGATTTTCTGTACTTCGACCTTGCCAGCGCCGAGATACACCACACCACGATTGCCAGACATGCTTTCACCTCGCTGTTGTTTTTATGGAACCGCGTTGCCCAGGCAGGCAGCGCGTTAAGTGCTCGGGTACAGATGCTGATTGTTGTGTTGCCTGTTATGGCCTCATCGCTGGCAAGCCAGCTCCCACAGGATTCGGGTTGGATTCAGATTTTGTATACGACACAAATCCCTGTGGGAGCTGGCTTGCCAGCGATGGCGATCTAGAGAACGACCGTGCGATTGGCGTTGAGAAACACCCTTCTTTCGATGTGATACCCAACCGCCCGCGCCAGGGTCAGGCCCTCGATATCCCGCCCCTTGGCAATCAAGTCCTCGGGGTAATGACTGTGATCCACCGCCTCGACGCCCTGGGCGATGATCGGCCCCTCATCGAGGTCGTTGTTGATGTAATGCGCCGTCGCACCGACCAGCTTCACGCCCTTGTTGTAGGCCTGGTGATACGGCTTGGCGCCCTTGAACCCCGGCAGCAGCGAGTGGTGAATATTGATCGCCTTGCCATCGAGCTTGCGGCACAGCTCCGGCGACAACACCTGCATGTAGCGGGCAAGGATCACCAGCTCGGCGCCGGACTCTTCGATCACCTGCCACACCTGACGCTCCTGCGACGGTTTGTCGTTGGGGTCGAGGGGGAAATGGTAGTAGGGAATCTGGTGCCAGTCGGCCAGCGGCTTGAGGTCCGGATGGTTGGACACCACCGCCGCGACGTCCATCGACAACTGGCCGATGCGCTGCCGGTAGAGCAAGTCGTTGAGACAGTGATCGGCCTTGGAGACCATGATCACCACTTTTGGCCGGTAGTTTGGCGCGGTCAGTTCGAAGACCATGCCAAAGGCCTGACCACGCTCGGCTAAGCCGGCGCGGAAGGACTGTTCGTCGAACCCGTCAGGCTGACGGAATTCCACGCGAATGAAGAAACGGCCGGAGAGGCGGTCATCGAACGAGTGGTGCTCGGTAACGTAGCAACCCTGCTCGAACAGAAAACGCGTCACCGCGTCCACAGTGCCGAGGACGCTGGGGCAGTCGGCGGTCAGAATCCATGTGTCTGGGGCGCGGCTCATGGTGCGGTGACTCCTGTTTCAACATCTGTTAGCAGAGTGAACTCTGAACTGGGCTGACCTGTGCTGAACTGCTTTTGTGGCGAGGGGATTTATCCCCGTTGGGTGGCGAAGCCGCCCCAAAACCAATCACCGCGGTTTATCAGGTAGATCGAATTCACAGGTTTTGCGACTGCTTCGCAGCCGAGCGGGGATAAATCCCCTCGCCACAGAAGCAGTCATGAGCCAAACGGGGTCAGGCCTGGACGCTGAGACCGTACTCAGCCGATGCATCCTGCAACCACAACCACCAATAATCCGAAAAGCTGCGACGGATCAGCAGCTCCCAGGTGTCTTCAGCGGTGTGGCGAATCATCAGCTGCGATTTGGCAAACACCGTGCCGACCGCTTTACCGACCGGGAAGTTGTTCGGGTGCACGTCGTAGCTGGTGGATTTCATCAGCACCTGACGCACGTTCGGCCCGCTCAGTTCGAGCACTTGCTGGCCGCCGCTGACGTTGACGATCGCGATGTGCAGATCACCCAGCGCTTCGCGCAGTTTTTGCTCGGCGGCGAATTCTTCACCGCTCGGCACGATCAACAGCCACTCGTCCGGGCCCATCCATTGCAGGCTGGATTCGCCTTTGACGATCACGCTCAGGGCGCCGGGCAATTCGATGCCCAAGGCCTTGTGCACACCAGCGGCGAAGGCTGCATCGTGGCCATCGCCACGGATGGTCAGGTGGCCGAGGAGTTTCTTTTCACGCACGGTGACGCCGGCATTCTTGCGACCCTTGCCAACCAGGCTGGCGAGGTCGGCATGGTGCAGCGACGACTCGGCACGGGCACCGGTGGTCGGGCGTTGTTGGTACACGTTGGCTGTGGTCATAAAGCACCTATATCAATTCTGTTGGTTCCGGCCCCTGTGGTGGCTGTTACTCCGCCTTCGCGAGCAAGCTCGCTCCCACACTGGACTGATGCCTGACACAAATCCCATTAACAACCCGAAACCTGTGGGAGCGAGCTTGCTCGCGAAGGCGATATCCGCCACCCCACAGGATTCCAGAGCATCAGATGTTCTGCCGATCACCCTTCGGATCGAAGAACACCGAAGAAACGATTTCCGCCTCGATCACGCTGCCATCGGCCAGCGGTGCAAACACCCGCTCACCCATGCGCTTCAGACCGCCCTTGACCACGCCCATGGCAAACGAATAGCCGAGGGAGTTGTGCGCGTAGCTGGAGGTCACGTGGCCGACCATGGTCATCGGGATCGCCTGCTTGGTGTTGAACACCAGTTGCGCACCTTCCGGCAGCCAGACGTTCGGATCAATCGGCTTCAGGCCCACCAGTTGTTTGCGCTGATCACGCACGCAGTCTTCACGGTTCATCCCACGCTGGCCGATCCACGAGAACGGTTTGGTGCGACCCACACACCAGCCCATGTTCAGGTCGTCCGGGGTCATCGAGCCGTCCGTGTCCTGACCGACGATGATGAAACCCTTCTCCGCCCGCAGCACGTGCATGGTTTCAGTGCCATACGGGGTCAGGTTGTACTGCTTGCCGGCCTCGACGATTTTCTCCAGCACGCCCATCGCGTAGTCGGCCTGGACGTTGACTTCGTACGACAGCTCACCGGTGAACGAGATACGGAACACCCGCGCCGGCACACCGCCGACCAGACCTTCTTTCCAGGTCATGAACGGGAACGCTTCGTTGCTCAGATCAATGTCGGTCACGGCGCTGAGCAGCTTGCGGCTGTTCGGTCCGGACAGGGTCATGGTCGCCCAGTGGTCGGTGACGGAGGTGAAGTAGACCTTCATGTCCGGCCATTCGGTCTGGTGGTACAGCTCCAGCCATTGCAGTACGCGCGCCGCGCCGCCGGTGGTGGTGGTCATGACGAAATGGTTGTCCGCCAGGCACGCCGTTACACCGTCATCGAAGACCATGCCGTCTTCTTTGCACATCAGGCCATAACGGGCCTTGCCCACGTCGAGCTTGGTCCAGGCATTGGTGTACACGCGGTTGAGGAACTCGCGGGCATCCGGGCCCTGGATGTCGATCTTGCCCAGGGTCGAGGCGTCGAGCAGGCCGACGCTGTCGCGCACGGCTTTGCATTCGCGCTTCACAGCGGCGTGCAGGTCTTCACCGTTTTTCGGGAAATACCATGGACGCTTCCACTGACCAACGTCTTCAAATTCGGCACCGTTCTTCACATGCCAGGCATGCAGCGCGGTATAGCGCACCGGTTCGAAGATGTGCCCACAGTGACGACCGGCCACGGCGCCGAAGGTGACCGGCGTGTAGTTCGGACGGAACATCGTGGTGCCCATCTGCGGGATGGTCACGTTCAGCGAACGGGCGGCAATCGCCAGGCCGTTGACGTTGCCAAGCTTGCCCTGATCGGTGCCGAAGCCCAGCGCGGTATAACGTTTGACGTGTTCGACCGACTCGAAACCTTCGCGGGTCGCCAGTTCGATGGCGGCGGCGGTGACGTCGTTCTGCAGGTCGACGAATTGCTTCGGCGCGCGCGCGGTGCCCTTCTCATGCGGCACCTGGAACAGCGCCAGGGTCGGTTCTTCAACACGGCTCAGGGCTTTGGGCAGCACGCCTTCGACAGTCTGGAACCCGGCTTCGGCCGCAGCGCGCACGCCACCTTCGAAGCCGTCGGCCAGCGAATCGCCGAGGCCATACACGCCGTTGATGCCGCCGACGCACACACGCTTCTGCGGTGCTTCGCCCGGTACGAAACCGAGGATGTCTTCACGCCAGATCGGCTTGCCACCGAGGTGCGAAGCCAAGTGCACAACCGGGCTGTAACCGCCGGAACTGGCGATCACGTCGCAGTCGAGCCATTCGCCCGGGCTGGTCACGGTGTGCGCTTTAACGTCGATCGCCGCCACACGGGCAGCGGTCACGCGCTTGCTGCCACGGGCCTCGATCACGGCGCTGCCGGTGAGGATGCGGATGCCTTTGGCACGAGCTTCTTCCACCAGCGCACCACGCGGGTTGCTGCGCGCATCGGCGATGGCCACCACTTGCAGGCTGGCGTCGAGCCAGTCCAGAGCGACGCGGTAAGCGTGATCGTTGTTGGTGGTCAGCACCAGCTTCTTGCCCGGTGCCACGCCGTAACGGCGCACGTAAGTCGAGACCGCGCCGGCGAGCATGTTGCCCGGCACGTCGTTGTTGCCGTAGACCAGTGGACGCTCGTGAGCGCCGGTCGCCAGCACCACACGTTTGGCGCGAACGCGGTGGATGCGCTGACGCACCTGACCGATCGGCGCACGGTCACCGAGGTGGTCGGTGAGGCGTTCGTGAATGGTCAGGAAATTGTGGTCGTGGTAGCCGTTGACCGTGGCGCGCGGCAACAGCAGCACGTCCGGGGTGTTCTTCAATTCAGCGATGACACTGGCCACCCACTCGATCGCCGGTTTGCCGTCGAGGCTCTCGCGGGAATCAAGCAGGCTGCCGCCGAACTCTTCCTGCTCATCGGCGAGAATCACCCGGGCACCGCTGCGTGCGGCGGCCAGGGCGGCGGCGAGACCGGCAGGGCCGGCGCCGACAATCAGCACGTCGCAGTGCTGGTTCATGTAGTCGTAGGTGTCCGGATCGACTTCAGTCGGCGAACGGCCAAGGCCGGCAGCCTTGCGAATGTACTTCTCGTAAGTCATCCAGAACGATTGCGGGTACATGAAGGTTTTGTAGTAGAAACCCGGCGGCATCAGCTTGCCGCCGACCTTGCCGAGAATCCCCATCATGTCGTTGTTGACGCTCGGCCAGCCATTGGTGCTGGTGGCGACCAGGCCTTGGTACAACGCCTGTTGCGTGGCGCGCACGTTGGGAATTTGCGTGGCTTCGGTGGCACCGATCTGCAGCACGGCGTTCGGCTCTTCGGCACCGGCGGCGAAGATCCCGCGTGGCCGTGAATACTTGAAGCTGCGACCGATGATGTCGACGCCATTGGCGATCAGCGCCGAGGCCAGCGAGTCGCCCTCGAAGCCTTTATAAGTCTGGCCGTTGAAGGTGAAGCTCAGCACTTTGTTGCGGTCGATCCGTCCACCGTTGGACAGGCGATTGGTCTGGCTCATACCTTCTCTCCCAGCGCCGTCGTGGCTGTTTTCGCCGAATCAGCCTTGTCGGTGAATTGCGGCTTGGTGCCGATCTTGTAGGTTTCGAGAATCTCGTAGGTCACGGTGTCGCGGGTGACGTTGAAGTACTGGCGGCAACCGGCGACGTGATCCCACAGTTCGTGGTGCAGACCACGCGGGTTATCGCGGAAGAACATGTAGTCGCCCCACTCTTCATCAGTGCAGGCGGCAGGATCCAGTGGGCGCGGAATGTGCGCCTGGCCGGATGCGTGGAATTCCTCTTCGGAGCGCAGTTCGCCGCAGTGAGGACAGAAGATATGCAACATGGGGATTTCTCCTGTTAGTGGGCGACGGCAGCAGCGCCGTGTTCGTCGATGAGTGCGCCGTTGTGGAAACGGTCGATGGAAAACGGGGCGGCCAACGGGTGCATTTCACCCTTGGCCAGACTCGCGGCAAACACGTTGCCCGAGCCAGGTGTGGCCTTGAAGCCGCCGGTGCCCCAACCGCAGTTGAAGAACATGTTCGGCACCGGGGTTTTCGAAATGATCGGGCAAGCGTCCGGCGTGGTGTCGACGATACCGCCCCACTGGCGGTTCATGCGCACCCGCGACAGCACCGGGAACATCTCGACGATGGCCTGGATGGTGTGCTCGATCACCGGGTACGAACCGCGCTGGCCGTAGCCGTTGTAGCCGTCGATACCGGCACCGATCACCAGGTCGCCCTTGTCGGACTGGCTGATGTAACCGTGCACGGCGTTGGACATGATCACGCTGTCGATAATCGGTTTGATCGGCTCGGACACCAGCGCTTGCAGCGGGTGGGACTCGATCGGCAGACGGAAACCGGCGAGCTTGGCCATGTGCCCGGAGTTACCGGCAGTCACCACACCGACGCGCTTGGCGCCGATGAAACCCTTGTTGGTTTCAACGCCGATGCACACGCCGTTTTCCTTGCGGAAACCGATCACTTCGGTCTGCTGGATCAAGTCCACGCCCAAGGCGTCGGCGGCACGGGCAAAGCCCCAGGCCACGGCATCGTGACGAGCGACGCCACCACGACGCTGAACGGTCGCGCCCATCACCGGGTAGCGGGTGTTTTTCGAGCAGTCGAGGTACGGGATCTCGTCAGCGACTTGCTTGGCATTGAGCAACTCGCCGTCGACGCCGTTGAGGCGGTTGGCGCTGACCCGACGCTCGGAATCACGGATGTCCTGCAGGGTGTGGCACAGGTTGTAGACGCCACGCTGGGAGAACATCACGTTGTAGTTCAGGTCCTGCGACAGGCCTTCCCACAATTTCATCGCGTGTTCGTACAGGTGCGCCGACTCGTCCCACAGGTAGTTGGAGCGAACGATAGTGGTGTTGCGCGCGGTGTTCCCGCCGCCCAGCCAGCCCTTCTCGACCACGGCCACGTTGGTGATGCCGTGCTCTTTCGCCAAGTAATAGGCAGTCGCCAGACCGTGCCCGCCGCCACCGACGATGACCACGTCGTAGACCTTCTTCGGCGTCGGCGTGCGCCACATGCGCTGCCAGTTTTCGTGGTGGCTGAGGGAGTGTTTGAAGAGGCCGAAGCCCGAATAGCGTTGCATAGTCATTTACTCCAAACCGCTCAGCGATAAACCGGGTAGTCGGCGCACAGTGCCGCGACGTTCTTGGCCACATTCGCTTCAACGTCGGCGTCACCGAGGTTGTCGAGGATGTCGCAGATCCAGCCGGCCAGCACTTCGCACTGGGCGACCTTGAAGCCACGCGTGGTGACCGCCGGGGTGCCGATGCGCAGGCCCGAGGTCACGAACGGCGATTGCGGGTCGTTCGGCACCGCGTTTTTGTTGACGGTGATGTGGGCGCGGCCGAGGGCGGCGTCCGCATCTTTGCCGGTCAGGCCCTGACGGATCAGGCTGACCAGGAACAGGTGGTTATCAGTGCCGCCGGACACTACATCGTAGCCACGTTTGATAAACACGCCGGCCATCGCTTTGGCGTTGTCGATCACTTGCTGTTGATAGGCCTTGAAGCCTGGCTCCAGCGCTTCCTTGAAGCACACCGCTTTACCGGCGATCACGTGCATCAGCGGGCCGCCCTGGGCGCCTGGGAACACCGCAGCGTTGAGCTTCTTCTCGATTTCTTCGTTGGACTTGGCCAGGATCAGCCCGCCACGCGGACCGCGCAGGGTTTTGTGCGTGGTGGTGGTGACCACGTCGGCGTACGGCAGCGGGTTCGGGTACAGACCGGCGGCGACCAGACCGGCGACGTGGGCCATGTCGACGAACAGCAGCGCGCCGACCTTGTCAGCAATCTGCCGGAAGCGCGGGAAGTCGAGGGTCTTGGAGTACGCGGAGAACCCGGCGACGATCATCTTCGGCTTGCACTCGACGGCCAGACGCTCGACTTCGTCGTAATCAATCAGCCCGGTGTCAGTGTTGATGCCGTACTGCACAGCGTTGTAGAGCTTGCCCGAGGACGACACTTTGGCGCCGTGGGTCAGGTGACCGCCGTGGGCCAGGCTCATGCCGAGGATGGTGTCGCCCGGCTGGATCAGCGCCAGGTACACGGCGCTGTTGGCCGACGAACCGGAGTGCGGCTGGACGTTGGCGTAATCGGCGCCGAACACTTGCTTGGCGCGCTCGATGGCCAGCGCTTCGACCTTATCCACATGCTCGCAGCCGCCGTAGTAGCGCTTGCCCGGATAGCCTTCGGCGTACTTGTTGGTGAGACCGCTGCCCTGGGCTTGCATGACACGTTTGCTGGTGTAGTTCTCTGACGCGATCAGCTCGATGTGATCTTCCTGACGTTGCTCCTCGGCATTCATCGCCGCCAGCAGTGCATCGTCGTAACCCTGGATCTGGTCTTGCTTGCTGAACATCGCGTCTCTCCCAGCGGCATCTGTGCGCCATTCGTCTCGGTAAGGCACCGGCAATCACGGCAGTGCCCTTTGATGCCGATGGTATGACCGGCGCAGACAGCTCAAATGCCTACGGACGCCACGCAAAGGTGCGTTTACGACATGGCCGGAAATGCCCTTGCAACACTCGATCTCAAAAACACTGGAGAACCCTGTGGGAGCTGGCTTGCCAGCGATGACGATGTCACTTCCGGCATTGATGGCGGCTAACCCACCGCTATCGCTGGCAAGCCAGCTCCCACAGGGTTATGCGGCGACTTGGCGAATCAGTAGTAACAGGAGGAAATGCGCGGGATAGAGCGCGTACGCCCAGCGGCGCATGGGCAACGGATGGATAGAACTGGAGTGTCGCAACAAGAACATCCCGAGCAATGGCGCCATCAGACACGCCGCGATGCCGAGGACTGCAACGACATTACCGAACTCCGCCGCCTCATACAGCACCTGCCACTGATTGCCCGCCAGACACACCAGCCCCGGCAGCAGGCTGAAATACCAGGGGCGACGGAACACCAGCAGCAGCGCCAGCGGCAATAACACGCCGAATACACCGAACATCAGCCACGGCGAAAACAGCGCGGCCAGCAACAAGGCTCCGATGCCCAACAGTCGCGACATCAGTGATTGATCCTGCCAGCCCCGCGCCACCAGCAACCCCAGCGCGAGAGTGGGCATCACGTTCAAGGTGTCGGAATCTGGAATGTACAGACGGTAGGGAATTTCACTCACTGCGCTGAACAGCAACAACCATGACAGATAGCGCCATTCGGTCTTCTGCGCACTGGCGCGGGCAAGATTCGCCGCCATCGCCAGGCAGAACCACGGAAAGGCCATCCGCCCCGGCACATACAGCCAATCGGCGCTGATCCCGACATATCGCAGATGATCGAGCAGCATGCTCAGCAGCGCCAGCCACTTGAGTAGATCCAGCGCGCCGTCGCGTTTAGTCACGTGCATAATCGGGCCACAAACTGGTAATTTTCTGAAAGCGACATCCCGTGTGCTCCCCGGAAGATCTTCGGTAAAGTGCGCATCATCATTGACCACGAGCCTTCACAAGAGTCTCGACCACGGAAGCCGGCCATGACCGACAAGAGCCAACAATTCGCCAGCGACAACTATTCCGGTATCTGCCCTGAAGCCTGGGCTGCCATGGAACAGGCCAACCACGGCCACCAGCGCGCTTATGGCGACGATGAATGGACCGCACGCGCGGCCGACCATTTCCGCAACCTGTTCGAAACCGACTGCGAAGTGTTCTTCGCCTTCAACGGCACCGCCGCCAACTCGCTGGCGCTGTCGTCGCTGTGCCAGAGTTACCACAGCGTGATCTGCTCGGAAACCGCCCACGTCGAAACCGACGAGTGCGGCGCCCCGGAATTTTTCTCCAACGGCTCGAAACTGCTGATCGCCGGCACTGAAAACGGCAAGATCACCCCGCAGTCGATTCGTGAAGTCGCGCTCAAGCGTCAGGACATCCACTACCCGAAACCGCGCGTCGTGACCCTGACCCAGGCCACCGAAGTCGGCAGCGTCTATACCCCGGAAGAAGTCCGCGCCATCAGCGCCACCTGCAAGGAACTGGGCCTGCACCTGCACATGGACGGCGCGCGTTTCTCCAACGCCTGCGCGTTCCTCGGCTGCTCGCCGGCCGACCTGACCTGGAAGGCCGGCGTCGACGTGCTGTGCTTCGGCGGCACCAAGAACGGCATGGCGGTGGGTGAAGCGATCCTGTTCTTCAACCACAAACTGGCCGAAGACTTCGATTACCGCTGCAAACAGGCCGGGCAACTGGCGTCGAAAATGCGCTTCCTCTCGGCACCGTGGGTCGGCATCCTCGAAAACGACGCCTGGCTCAAATATGCCCGCCACGCCAACCATTGCGCGCAATTGCTGGCCGAACTGGTCAGCGACATCCCGGGCGTGGAACTGATGTTCCCGGTCCAGGCCAACGGCGTGTTCCTGCAACTCTCGGAACCGGCCATCGCCGCGCTAACCGCGAAGAATTGGCGTTTCTACACCTTCATCGGCAAGGGCGGCGCGCGCTTCATGTGCTCGTGGGACACCGAAGAAGAACGCGTACGCGAACTGGCCCGCGACATCCGCGAAGTCATGTCCGCCTGACTTTTTTGAGCAAATGAACTCCCTGTGAGGGACTCCCTGTCATGAGGGGAGCCCCCTGTGGCAAGGGGATTTATCCCCTTGCCACAACCGCCACTCCCCCAAGCATCCTCAATCCTCCTTCCTCGTGCCCTGAAAGACTTGGTCTACAGTGTCTTTCGAGCCTCCGCTCACCTAACAATAAGCAGGAGCATCGGCATGTCGTTACAAGGCAAAACCCTGTTCATCACCGGCGCCAGCCGTGGCATCGGGCGTGAGATTGCGCTGCGCGCCGCGAAGGACGGGGCCAATATCGTCATCGCCGCTAAAAGCGCCGAACCCCACGCCAAGCTGCCCGGCACCATCCACAGCGTCGCCGCCGAAGTCGAAGCCGCCGGCGGCAAGGCCCTGGCGCTGCAAGTGGATGTGCGTGATGACGACGCCGTGCGTCAGGCACTGGCCCAGGCCAGCGAGCATTTCGGCGGCATTGATGCGCTGGTGAACAACGCCGGGGCGATCAAGCTGACTGGCGCGCAACACATCGAACTCAAGCGCTTCGACCTGATGCACCAGATCAACACCCGCGCCGTGTTGCTGTGCAGCCAGGCGGCCCTGCCCTATCTGAAAAAATCGGCCGGGCACATCCTCAACCTGTCACCGCCGCTGAACCTGGCGAGCAAATGGTTTGCGCAGTTCAGCCCCTACACCGTGACCAAGTACGGCATGAGCATGCTGACCGTAGGCATGAGCGAGGAATTCGCCAGTTACGGGATCAGCGTCAATTCGCTGTGGCCGCAGACGATGATTGCCACAGCGGCAATCGAGTTTCAGCTGGGCAATCGCGAGTCGTTCAAACAGGCGCGCACGCCTGCGATCATGGCGGATGCGGCGCATGTGATTCTGAGCAGCAGCGGGCGGCAGATCACTGGGCGATTGTTGATTGATGAAGAGATTTTGCGTGAGAGCGGCGTGGCTGAGTTCGATCAATATCGCTTTGATCGAGAAAGCGACGCGGCACTGATGCCGGATTTGTTTATCGACTGAAAAGCCCCTCACCCTAGCCCTCTCCCAAAGGGAGAGGGGACTGATTGGGGGATATTTGAGAATTACGCCGACGTGAAACTGCTTTACCGAATCCATAGTCGATAAGGCCTTTCAGGTCGATGTAGAACGCCAGACACCCCAGCCCTCTCCCTCCGGGAGAGGGCTGGGGTGAGGGTTACCGATCAGAATTCGATACGCACGTCGCCCTTCGGCACGCTGCAGCACGAAAGAATAAACCCTTCCGCCTCATCGTCCTCGGTGATCCCGCCGTTGTGCTCCATCTCCACCTCGCCGCCCAGCTTCATCACCTTGCACGTGCCGCAAATGCCCATGCCGCAGGCTTTCGGGATCATCAGGCCCAGCTTGGCCGCCGCCGCATGCACGGTTTCGCCCGGGGCCACGCGAATGCTTTTGCCGGATGCGGTGAATTCGACCTGATGCAGATCCGCCGCATCTATTTCCGGCGCCTCGGCGGCCTGTTCGGCTTGCTCCACTGCATCGGCGCGGGCTTCCGGTGGCGTGGCGCCGAAGGACTCCTCGTGATAGCGCGACATGTCGTAGCCGGCGGCTTCGAGCAGGCGCTTGACCGCGTTCATGTACGGCGTCGGGCCGCAGCAGAACACTTCGCGCTCGAGGAAGTCCGGCACCATCAGTTCGAGCATTTTGTGATTGAGGTAGCCGCGATAACCGGCCCACGGCTCACCCAGACCATGTTTCTCGCAGATCAGGTGCAGGCTGAAGTTGTCGATCCGCGAGGCCATGTGTTCCAGCTCGCGGTGGTAAATGATGTCTTTCGGCGAGCGGGCGCTGTGGATGAACGTCATGTCGACGTTGGCGTTGGTGTCGTAGAACCAGCGCGCCATCGACATGCACGGGGTGATCCCCACGCCGCCGCTGAGGTAAAGCACTTTCGGGCTCGGGAAGTCGATGGCGTTGAACAGCCCGACCGGCCCGTGCACCGCCAGCTCCTGGCCTTCATGCAACGTGTCGTGCAGCCAGTTGGAGACCTTGCCGCCCGGCACGCGCTTGATGGTCACCGAGAAGCTGTACGGCACCGACGGCGAACTGGAAATGGTGTACGAACGCATGATCGGCTGACCGTCGATTTCCAGCTCCAGGGTCACGAACTGCCCGGGCTTGAAGAAGAACAGGATCGGCTGGTCGGCCATGAAACAGAAGGTGCGCACGTCCCAGGTTTCCTGGATGACTTTGACGCAACGGACGATGTGCCGGCCATTGGCCCAGGTCTGGGTGGTGACCGGATTCAGGAAGCTGTTGGACATGCTGTTCTCCACGGCCGACTGTCGGCCTTCATGTGGCGATTCTGCGTATAGCGCGGACCGCCCGTTTACCTATCCGCGACATCGGCATACTTATCGCGACCAGCCCCCAACCGCCGGGGGTTGCGCGTCGGGAACAGATTGCACCATGTCGCCCATGGATAAGGTTCCGGGCAGCGCCGGCCCCACACTCGCCTCACACCAAGACGAATCCTTTACACCTTGCGTAGCACCCCTGATCAGCCACTTTTCATCGGCCACACAGAATGGCCTCGAGGATCACATTGATGGACGTCACCGCAAAAATCAGCCTGGGCGATCCGCTGGAACCCGCACGCAAGGCCACCGCACAAATGCTCCAGGAGCGCGAGCGCACCTTTTCGCTGCCACAGCCGTTTTACAGCGACGAGCGCCTGTTCGATATCGACATGCAGGAGATCTTTCAGAAGGAATGGCTGATCGCCGGCATGACCTGCGAGATCCCGGCCAAGGGCAACTACCTGACCCTGCAGGTCGGCAAGAACCCGATCATCGTCATTCGTGGCGGCGACGGCGTGGTGCATGCCTTCCATAACGTCTGCCGCCACCGTGGCTCGCGCCTGTGCACCAGCGAAAAAGGCAAGGTCGCCAAACTGGTCTGCCACTACCACCAGTGGACGTATGAACTGGACGGTCGACTGCTGTTTGCCGGTACCGAAATGGGCGCCGATTTCGACATGAAGCAGTACGGCCTCAAACCGGTGAACGTGAAGACCGCCGGTGGCTACATCTTCATCAGCCTGGCGGACAATCCACCGGCCATTGATGACTTCCTGTCGACACTGAACCACTACATGGAACCGTACGACATGGAGAACACCAAGGTGGCGATCACCACCACCTTGATGGAAAAGGCCAACTGGAAACTGGTGCTGGAAAACAACCGCGAGTGCTACCACTGCAACGCGTCGCACCCGGAACTGCTGAAAACCCTGCTGGAATGGGACGACGTCACTGACCCGCGCGCCGATCAGGCGTTCAAGGATCACGTCGCCGCCTCCGCCGCTGCCTGGGAAGCCGAGAAGATTCCTTACGCCCACGCCAGTTTCGGCCTGCGCAACCGTATCGTGCGCATGCCGCTGCTCAAGGGCACCGTGTCGATGACCATGGACGGCAAACAGGGCTGCGCGAAACTGATGGGCCGGATCAAGAACCCCGACCTCGGCTCGATGCGCATTCTGCACCTGCCGCACTCGTGGAACCACTGCATGGGCGACCACATCATCGTCTTCACCGTGTGGCCGATCAGCGCCCAGGAAACCATGGTCACCACCAAATGGCTGGTGCACAAGGATGCGGTCGAGGGCGTGGATTACGACGTAGAGCGCATGCGCCAGGTGTGGGACGCGACCAACGATCAGGATCGTCGTCTGGCGGAAGAGAACCAGCGCGGAATCAACTCCACCGCTTACCAGCCTGGGCCTTACTCCAAGACCTATGAGTTTGGCGTGGTCAACTTCGTCGACTGGTACAGCGAGCGGATGCTGAGCAACCTCGGCGCCGAGCCGGCGCCGTACCTCAAAGGCGTTCCCGTCCAGGGCTAAAAGCATCGCTGGCAAGCCAGCTCCCACAGGGTTCTGCGGTGTACACAAATGTTGTGATCACCTCAAAACCTGTGGGAGCTGGCTTGCCAGCGATGGCGTCAGAACAGTCACCTCATTACTTCGATGACCACCTCACCGATCCATCCTCGCCAATAAACTCCTCAAAAATATCCTCCCCCACCAACCTGATTTTCGCGTAGCCATTCAGCACCCGCAGCGGATACGCCGGGTCGTTGGCATCCTGCGTCTCCGACCACAACACCCGCGAATGTCCGTTCAGCTCGCTGGCATTGCCATAGGGAATCGCCCCGTGCCCGGCACAGCGCGCATGCAAACCGCCCTGCTGCGCATAGACGATGCCGTTATGCAGATGCCCCCAATACCAATAATCCGGCTCCCGCCCCAGCGCATCGCACACCGGTTGATACAGCGCAGTCTTGTTGTGCCCGGAAATATCGAAGCCCTGATGATGGCTGAGCACCATGATTTTCTTGCGTTTCGGCAGGCCTTTCAGCCACTGGATCTGCGGTTCGTTGAGGGTGCCGTCCATGTACAGGTTCATCGCATCCGAGGCATACGCCGAATCCAGCCCGACCACCAGCCAGTCGTCATTGATCAAGGCGAAGTAACTGGTGCCCTGCTGCCCCGGAAAACGCTTGGCCAGTTCCTTGAAGTAGCCGTGGGCGCCGCTGTACATCTCGTGGTTGGAGTTGAGGGTGAACGAGCCATGGCTGCCCATCGGCCAACCGGCCATGTCGACGTCCTCCTGGGAGTGACTGCCGGCGTAGTAAACGTCGCCCAGATGGATGGTGAAATCCGCCTGCGCCAGCTGCATCTGGTTGGCCACCGACACCGCCGGTGCGTGGCTGTCGAAGGGACCGGTGCCCCAATCGCCGGCGATGGCCAGGGTCACGTCGCGCTCCATTTGCACCACCGCCGGGTCGGTGCCGAAGGTTGCGTGATGGCGCAGGTTTTCGATCCACTTCAACAGCGCCTCGCTCCACAGCAGATCCAGCAGTTCCCACTTGCGACACCCAAGCAGGCTGCCGTCCTTGAGCACCCGGGTTTGCAGTTGATCGCTCGACTGCGGCAAGGGCGCGGCACCGCCGATGCGCAGGATCGACAAACCGTGGGACAGCTCCCAGGGTACGCCCGGTTCGTCGTCCGGCAACTCGCCGTTTTTCAGCACGTACTGTGCCTGATCGTGCCCGCGCTGCAGCAGCTTGATGATGGCCTGAAACTCGTGCGGCTCCAGTTCGCTGACGAGCTTCATCCAGGCCATCTCCATGCGCGTGAACAAGCCGTGAATGCGCACTTTGACCTTGTCGTATTCGTGTTTCAGATGACCGACCGCTGACATGGCGTAATCCTCTATCCAAAAGGGCTCACAGGGTTTTCATGAATTCGATCAACGCACGCTTATCGGCGTCCGACAGCTGCGTGCCATACAGGTGACCGCTGTTGTGGTTGCCCTCCAGCCGGGTGTCGTATTTGAAGTCCGCCGAGGCTTTGGCCTGGGCGCCGCTGGTGACGAAACCGACGTTGGCCGGGTCGTAGACGTCGGAGCCGGTGTAGAACACCACCGGGCGTTTTTCCGGCGGTTGCAGCAAGTCCCACAGGGTTGGCACCGACCCGTTATGCAGGTACGGCGCGCGCAGCCAGATGCCGTCAGTCGGCGTGTTGCTGTAGCTCTGGGTCTTGCGATACGCACCGAAGTCGAACGGCGGTTTCTTGAAGGTGTGGAACGCCGTCACCAGACCGGTGGTGAACGAGTCGAGCCGATGCGGATCGGTGCCGAGTTGGTCGATGTTGGTGGTGACCTGCCCGGTGTCGGCGCGGCCGAAATCATGACAACCGGCGCAATTGGCCTCCCAGACCGGTTTGCCCTGGGCGACTTTCGCTTGATCCAGTGCCCACGGCCACGCCGGCGCCTTGTGCCCGAGCAGCCAGTTGGTCACCCGGTTGAAGCTCGGCGGCAACACTGATTCCGGCGTCGCGCCCACGGCCATCGCGGCGGCGTAGTTGCGTTCGTGAATCTTGTTGTTATTGCCGTCCCAGTGCAGGTACATCGATTCCCGTGGTTTCTGGTTCCACACTTGCGGCAAGTCAACGGTGCCGATGGTCGAGTCATCCGGGAAGCCGAACACCACCATTTTCGTCGGGTTGAAGGTGTCGGTGCGGCCCGGGCCCTGTTGCGGGCGCAGCTTCTGCCAGGCGTAGGCCTGCTTCTGCTTGAGCAAGGCGCTTTTCGCCATCGGGATGATCAGGTAGCGGTTGTAGAGCTTCTCGAAAAAGCCCAGCTGGAACTTGCCGTTGATCGCCGCCATCACCGCGTCGGTGGTGAATTTCGGATCGCTGGCGCAATCGTAGGCGTACCACTGGAACGCTTGCAGTTGCAGGGTATTGGCCGGCGCGCTCGGCACGTTGACCGCGACGTCGCTGGCATTGGCCCGGTACGAGCCGGTGTGGCACAGCGCGCAGTTAGGCTCGACGGTCGGGTAGCCGATCTGCCGCTTGGCCATGCCGATCGGCAGATCCTTGCCGTTCTCATAGAGAAAACCGAAGACTTCCCAGCCGCCGGGTTTGGGCATCTTTTCCGGGCACATTTGCGGCAGCACGGCGAACAGGTAATACGGGATTCGTGCTTCGATGCCCAGGCCGATGGCAGCGTATTTGTAGTGGTCTTCGTCGGAAGCGTATTCCTGCTCCGGCACCACCCGCAGCATCTGGTACCAGGTTTCGTAACCGATGAAACCGAGGACGGCCAGCACAACCAAAGTGCCGACCTTGAAGCTGTGGCTTTGCCATTGCCGCGCCCAGGCCGCGCGCCACTCGCGCCAGCCATCGCAGAGCAATGCCCATGGCCGGTTCGCGGGCGTGGTGCCGAGGTACAACAGAATGCCGAGGATCAGAAAGAAGCTCAGATCGCCCATCAACATCGGCACGAACACCGAGCCCTGGCTGCTGGTGTTGATCAGATAGATCCAGAACACCACCGCGATCAGTCGCGTCAGTACGCACAGCCAGGAATGCACCACGTAGCGCGGCGCATTGAAGCCCGACGGCATGTAAAACACGCTGATGCCCACCAGCAGCATCCCGGCATTTTCCAGCCACGGGTCGGAGAGTTGCGGCGGCAGACCGACCACCGATGTCAGCAACCCCGGCGCGAACAGCGCGGGGATCGCGAACACCATGTTCATCGCAATGCCGATCCAGATGAAGCGTTGAAACCAGCGGATGTAGCTTTCCATATCATCCATTTCCTTTTACATAACTGGATCGAACCCATTCCTGTGGCGAGGGGATTTATCCCCGATCGGCTGCGAAGCAGTCGCAAACTATCACCTGCAGTTTGTCAGAAACACCGCGCGGCCTGACTTGGGGCCGCTGCGCGACCCATCGGGGATGAATCCCCTCGCCACGAAGGACTTTCTCTGCACAAAAGATCAATGACAGGTGTCAGCCGAGGGCGGTTTTCTCCAGGTGCTCAAGGATGATCGGATAGACATCGACCACTGCGTTCTTGCCGAACATGCAGTCGATATGGCCATAGCCCGGCACCACATGCCGGCTGTAACGCTCCGGCCCATGGACTTCGCAG
This sequence comes from Pseudomonas sp. GNP014, assembly GCF_054344005.1. Lineage (NCBI taxonomy): Bacteria > Pseudomonadati > Pseudomonadota > Gammaproteobacteria > Pseudomonadales > Pseudomonadaceae > Pseudomonas > Pseudomonas sp. GNP014. The sequence goes on from NZ_JBTGUS010000001.1 coordinate 670,508, forward strand.
ACGCGCTGGTAGGTTTTCAGGGTGCTTTCCGGCAGGTAGCACTGGTTGTCGGCGCCACTGATGAAGCAGATCGGCATCGTCAGCCGGTCGAAGTGCGGCATGTACACATCGTTGCCTTTGAAATCCACCAGGTGCCCTTTGCGCACGATCAGCGCCAGGTGCTCGAAGGTCTCGATATTCGACTCGCCGAACAGCTCGTGCAGGTTGTCGTGCAGGGTTTCGTTGAGGGTGTCGTGGCGATACAGCGAGGCGTACATGAAGGTGATGCGGTGGCATACCGGGTTGGTGCAATAACCCTGCGCCTCGATCCGCGCATAGCCATTGAGGGCCTTGTCGTAGAGCCGGTTGAACCAGTTTTCCTTGCTGTCGGCGTAGGCCGTCATCGACTTGATGCCGATTGCATCGAGCATCCCCGGCAGGTGCAGCCCGGCCTTCAGTCCGGTGGCGGTGGCGACCACGGTGTCAGCGGCAATCTGCGAGCAGACCACCGAACGCACGCCTTGCAGCCCCGCCAGCAGTGACATGAAGAAAGTCGTCGCGCCGTAGCAATGCACCACGCACTGCACGTCTTTGGCCTGGGTCTGCCGCTGAATCTGCGCGATGGCAGCCTTGAAGTCGTACTGGGCGATCTGGTCGCCGTTCCATTCCTTCTTGCTCGCCGGCAACAGAATGCTCACGCGAAAATCCAGCAGCCAGACGTCGTAGTCGTGCTTGCACAGGAACTCCAGCAGGTTGGTCTGGATGGTGTCGGTGGAAAAGATATTCGACCCCACACCCAGGCCGTGCACCAGCATGACCGGGCCCTTGCTGCCGGCCTGATAGCGGGTCAGGCGCAGCTCGACACCGTCCTCGGTGGGGAAGAAATGCACCGCCGGGGTCGGCGCATCCAGCGGCCGTTTCAAGCGTGGCGGCGCGTCGGGGTTGAAGTAGATATCGCCAGCGAAGACCCCACCGTAACTCTCCCAGAGAATTCCGGCGAAGAACTTGCCGAAGCGCGCCAGGCCTTCGATACGCTCACGCTCGTTGCGCGCGTTGAGCACTTTCATGGTGGTCATCTGCTTGGCGAAATCGGTCGGATGAATGTGCATCACCCCGGAGCCGATCACCTCGCCCGACTTGTCCGGCCCGCGATACAGCGTCACGTACAAGGTGCTGGTGTCGTGCCAGATGTTCAGCACGCCGTTGTCTTCCGGCACGGTCTTGAAGGCGCTGAAGAAATAGTCGCTGCCGTCCTCGGCGCTGAGTTTCATGTCGTACTTCATGTGCCGCGTGTCGACCTGCTGCTCGAATTGCTCGAACAGGTTGAACACGCCATTGCTGGCCGTCAGCGGTTGCGGCGATAGCGCCGGGGCGTTGACCGTGCCGACGATGGTCGCGGCGTGTTCCGGCTCCTTGATCATCCGGTTGAGGTCGTTGGCGGTGATGGTCAGGGTGAAGTCGATTGGCGAATTGTCCGCCTCGCCGCGTTTGGCCGCGGCTTCGTAGACCTTCAGATCGGTGCTTTGCGCGGCGGTGAAGGCCCGGGAGAAATAGCCCTTCATGGTTTCGGTGAACTGCACGCCGAGGGTCGGTGGTGTTACCTGTTTGCGCGGTGCCGACGGCAGCGTGTAGTCGATGTGCCAGCCACGATCGGCGGCGAGCAGGCCCATGTTGCGCTCGCTCACAGCGGAGATGGTCAACAGCGGATTGACCGCCAGCGAGGTCGGGATCACCGCGCCGTCAGTCACGTACAGGCTGGCGTAGACATCAGTGCCGGCCGCGCCGCTGAACACCTGGCCCTTGTGATTGACCACCCCTTGCCCGGCGTCCTCGCCCATCACGCAACCGCCCAGCGGATGCACCGAGACGATGCTGTGCTTGAGCAGCTTGGTCCAGATCGGGTTCTCCACCCAGACCCCGCCCAAGGCCTTGGTGCTCTGGTACAGACGTTCGTTGCCGAGCTTGAAGTTTTCCTGCTCGCCGACGCCCGGCCAGTCGATGCGCAACTGGTCCTTGTTGTCGAGAATCATCCGGCCCTGGCCGCTGTCGTGGCTCATGATCAGGTAGGTCTGCATGTTGTGCAGCGCGCCGTAATACGGGCCGCGCAGGAAGCTTTCGGCTTCGCGCTCCTTGTACCTCAGCTTGCCGCTGAAGCTGTCATCGGTGGCCTTGCCGATCATTTCGGCGAACCCGGCCATGGCCGGCACCATCGGCCGGCCGAGTGCGCCGGGGATCGAGCCCTCCTCGATAACCATGCGGCTGCGCCAGTCACCTTCGGTGCGCATGTCGATGACCGAAGTGATGCACGGGCCGACCGGCTGCATTTCCTTGGCCGGATGCGCGCCGAAGCCGATGCCGTTGATGGTCTGTTCGCAGTTGTGGCCGAAGCCGAGGATGTCGCCGTTGCCGCTCATGTTCTCGCCGAGCTGGCCGGACATCACCAGCCCCTTGTCGCGCGAGCGCAGCAGAATCTCGGTGGAGCCGAGGGTGCCGGCAGAGACCACGACGATGTCAGCCTTCACGAACAACGTGGGCGCGTCGAATTTCTCACGCCCGCTGTCGAGGTACTGGAAATGCACGATCCAGCCATCGCCGTCACGCTCCAGATGACGCACCTCGGCCTGACAGAAAATCTCCGCGCCGTGGTTCCAGGCGTCCGGCAAATAGTTCATCAGCGTGGTGTTCTTGGCCTTGTTGTTACAGCCCGAGACGCAGTCGCCGCACTGGTTGCACGGCAGCTGTTCGACGCCGACGTGGTTGAGGTTGTTCGGCAGTTTGTCGAAGGTCACGTTGATCGGCGGCTTGTAGAAGTGCGCGCCCTGCTTGAGGTAGTCCGCGGACTTTTTGTTGGCGTCGAGCTTGGGCAGGTTCGGTGCGGTATTCGGGTACGGATTGGGCTTGAGCATTTCCCGGGCACGGGCATAACCGTCCTTGAGCAAGGTATCGCGATGCTCGCGCACCGCCTGCGGCCAGCGCGGGTCATCGAACACTCCGGGCTCAGGCTCCAGGGCCACGTTGGCGTTGATCAACGACGTACCGCCGAGACCACAACCGACCACCACGTTCTGCTGGGCATTGACGTGCAAATCAAACAGCCCGGTGCGCGAACCGATATGGCCGTCCGGGTCATGCACCTGCAGCTCTTCGGTCGAGGCAATCATGGTATTGGGGTATTCGCCGGGCTGGATTTCCCGCCCGCGTTCGAGCAGGCACACCTGCTTGCCGGCCCGGGACAGGCGCGACGCAGCAATGCCGCCGCCATAGCCGGAGCCGATGACGATCACGTCGTAGTGTTCCTTGATTTCGCTGATGGGCGTTGCGATGCGTGTCATGAGGGTGTTCCTCTCTCAGGCAGATGGGGCAACTCTGCGGTTGCCTGCAATCAATGGGCGAACGGGCACCTGGTCTCCGAGACGAACCCGGCGACAGCACAGCGGTTGGAGCAGAAGTCGCTACAGACGAGCGTGTTGATTGGCCGCACGACGTAACGTGCGCTTGCGTGGCGAGGGGGGATGGCGGCGTGGGCGGCTATCCATCATGCGTTCTCCCAGAACCTGATGTGGATAAGTAACGGCTGTCCTTGTGCCATTGCAGTGAAGACAGCGCAGGTTTCGAAGTCAAGGCGACGATTTAGAACTGTATGAAATGTGATCAATCGCCGTTTGGACTATGGCCGGCGCGGCTTGCACGGTTCGACAAACAAGTTATCCACATAGCCACCCACAGCAAATGGGGGTAACTGTGGATGAAGCCGAAAATAACCCGCTGATTTGTGAAGAAAAAGCGTGACTTATGCAGAAGAAGGCTTTGCACCAACGATTGATCAGAATTTGATCAACAGCCTGTAACGCACGTTCTGCAAGGCGTGTAGAGGATGGCGAACACCTTATCCACAGAAGCACCAACAGAGAACGGGGGTAAGTTTTACGGGTCTGTGGAAAAGCGCTGCAGAGTGTGAAAATCCCGGTGTCTGGAGAAGATTCTCCGGTCTTTCATGGGCATTTGATCGTTTTTTAATCAACTCTCTACAAGCCACGATCTATAAGGCTCGCAGCGTATAGCGAACATCTTATCCACAGAAGCGCCAACAGAGATTGGGGGCAACTTGCCGAGTTACTCAGCGGAAAAACCCAGAAAAAACCGCGACTTAGGCTGGTTGTTTTTTGATCGGATGGCTGCAGGGCTTGATTGGCGAGGGATGCAGGGAGGGGCGAACACGTTATCCACAGATCCGCCAACAGGGATTGTGGGTAAACCGCTCCCCTCACCCCAGCCCTCTCCCGGAGGGAGAGGCAGCCGACACAGTCGCCTGAATGACTAACGTGAACTCAAGCTTGGCTAAGTCAAGGTCACTGTGCAGTCGCAGGTCGATGTAGATGGCCAATCCCCTCTGATCAGTCCCCTCTCCCTCCGGGAGAGGGTTAGGGTGAGGGGCTCTTCAGCGGACAACGCCCTCTTCGATCAGCAGTTTGAGGATGGCTTCGGCGCCGGCTTGCGCGGTAACGCCCTTGAGCACCTGCCCACCGCCCCCACTGGCCTTGGCCGTCGCAGCCTTCATTCGGTCCGCACCGCTCTTGGCTTTGATTACCTTCAGACGCTTGGGCCGGGGCTTGGCCGGTTGCAGCGTGGCGACGGCCAGCAGTTCATCGTCCAGCACTTCCACGTCTTCAGCGTTCAGTACGCCACGGCGTGCCGGGCCGTAGGCACTCTGCCGAGGCTTGGGCGCGGCGTTGTCCACCGTCGCCAGAAACGGCAGCTTCACCTTCAACCGCCGCCGCTGCCCACGGGGCAAGGCTTGCAGCACCAGCGCCGAACCGTCGTTGATCGACTCGACCTGCGCCAGCCCCACCACCAGCGGCCAGCCCAGCCCTTCGGCGAGCAGAAACGGCAGCATGCCGGAGCCTTCACCGGTTTCCGCCTGACTGCCGGTCAGCACCACCTGGGCGCCCGCCTCGCGCAGATACGCGGTCAGCGCCGGGAGAGCATCGGCGCCAGCGGGTTGCTCCAGCACATGCATCTGCGTAAGTCCCATACCCAGATAGGCGCGCAGTGCCGGTTCCGCGACATCGCCTGCATGCAGCACTTGCAGGTTATCCCCAGCCAGTTGCAGGCCCAATTCCACGGCGCGAGCGTCCTGTTCGGCACGGCGTGGCCGGCCCGAGGTCGGGTGGGCGCCGATGGAGACCAGGCTGATGACATTGGTGTTCATAACTGTGTCCTTCCCTTAAGCCGCATCGCGCTTGGCGTCGTTGCGGTAAGCCGCTACCGCCGCGATCAAGGCTTGAAGAATCTCCGCGCTCTCGCCGATCACCGACAGGTCGGCGCGTTTGATCATGTCGCAACCGGGGTCGAGGTTGATCGCCACCACCTTGTCGCAGGCACCGATGCCCTGCAGATGCTGGATCGCCCCGGAGATACCCACAGCCACGTAGACCCGCGCGGTGACCCAGGTGCCGGACGCGCCGACCTGCCGATCCCGCGCCATGAAGCCATCGTCCACCGCCACCCGTGACGCGCCTTCGGTGGCGCCGAGCGCAGCAGCCGTTTCGTGGAACAACTGCCAGTCCTTGACCCCGTTGCCGCCGGAGAAGATGAACTCGGCTTCGGCCATCGGAATCGCCGCCGGGTCCACTGCCACCGCCCCGAGATCTTCGATTCGCGACAGGCTGCGCGCCACCGTTGTGGATAACTCCACGGGCAGTGCTTCGTGACGGGTTTCGCTGACCGGTTCGGCGCACTCGGCCGAGGCCAGGATCAAGCGTGCGACCGGCCGCGCCAGGTCTTGCAGGCCCGCACCGGCGCGGCCGATGCACTCCTGATCCTTGACCTGCCAAACCCGCGTCGCCGGGCGTTCGCCCAGTGCTGCGGCAAAACGGCGGCCGAGTTCACCGCCACCGCTGCGGCTGTCCGGCAGCAACCAGTGACGCGGGTTGAACTGGTTATCCACAGCCCGCAGACCCTGCACCCTTTGCTCCGGTGCATAACCGCTGAATTCCTCGCCCTCCAGCACCAGCAAGCGATCTACGCCCGCGGTGGCGAAAGCGTTTTCCTTGTGCTCGCCGAATACCACGGCCAACACTGCACCGTCCTTGCCCGCCAGTTGATGAGCCAGGCCCAGCAAGTCGCGGTCGTGGCTGCTCAGGCGGCCGCCGACCATGTCCGGCACCACGCTAATGAAGAACGCCGGCGCCGGCACCTGATGCAACGGCAGTTGAACTTCAACGGTGGCCGAGCGTTTGACCGCCCCGCCCTGCTGCGCGCCGCTGCGGTCGATACGTTTGATGCCGTTGGGGCCGATAAAACCGATGCCGTGCAAATTCTTGCGGATGATGCCGTTGGGGCCCATCCAGCTGTGTTGCGCCGGTTGCATGGCCGCGTGCAGCGGGTGCAGACGGTTACGCGCAATCCATTCGGCGCGTGGGTCGCGGCGGATAATGTCGCTCATCAGTGGGCCTCCGCAGGTTCACGTTTGGCCGGTGCAGTCGGCTTGCCTGGCGCGGCGTCTTCGAGCAGCGCGTCGGCCACCAGTTCGGCGATGTCCTTGATCAGCGGACGCGGCTCGACCACGCCTTCGAGCATCGCCGTGCACTGTGGACAACCCACGGCTACCAGCTCGGCGCCGGTCTCGCGGATGTCTTCCATGCGCATGTCGGGAATCCGCTGCTTACCCGGAATATCGGTGATCGGCGCGCCGCCACCACCGCCACAGCAGCGCGAGCGGAACCCGGAACGTTGCATCTCTTTGACTTCGATACCCAACGCACGCAGCACTTCGCGCGGCGCCTCGTATTCGCCGTTGTAGCGGCCGAGGTAGCACGGGTCGTGATAGGTCACGCTGTTGCCTTTGTGCTGACCGAGGTTCAGCGCGCCGGCCTGAATGATTTCCGCCATATAGGTGCTGTGGTGCTGCACCAGGTAGTGGCCGTCGAACGCGCCGTACTCGTTTTTCAGCACATGGAAGCTGTGCGGATCGCAGGTGACGATACGGTTGAAGCTGTATTTGCCCAGGGTCTGGATGTTGCGTTTGGCGAGCAACTGGAAGGTCGCTTCATCGCCCAGACGGCGGGCCACGTCACCGCTGTCGCGCTCTTCCAGGCCGAGTACGGCGAAGTCGATCTTGGCGGCTTTCAGCACTTTGACGAACGCGCGCAAGGTGCGCTGGTTGCGCATGTCGAAGGCGCCGTCACCAACCCAGAACAGCACGTCGGTGGACTTCTTCTCGCTGAGCAGAGTGAGGTTCAGGTCCGCCGCCCAGTTCATCCGTCCGCCCGGGGCAAAACCGCCGGGGTTGTCGGTGGCGATGAGGTTTTCGAGGACCTCGGCGCCCTTGTTCGGGGTCGCGCCTTTTTCCAGGGTCAGATGACGGCGCATGTCGACGATGGCGTCGACGTGCTCGATCATCATCGGGCATTCCTCGACGCAGGCGCGGCAGGTGGTGCACGACCACAGGGTTTCGGCATCGACCAGACCGTTGACGATCGGTTGATGCGGATTGCCGCTGTGTTCGCCGATCGGCTTGCCGGGATACGGGCTGCCGGCGAACTTCGCGTCAGTGCCGCCGGCGAGGCCGACGACCATGTCCTGAATCAGTTTCTTCGGGTTCAGCGGCTGGCCGGCAGCGAACGCCGGGCACGCCGCTTCGCACTTGCCGCACTGCACGCAGGCGTCAAAACCGAGCAACTGGTTCCAGGTGAAATCCTTGGGTTTTTCCACGCCCAGCGGCGCGCTTGGATCGTTGAGGTCCAGCGGTTTCAAGCCCGTGGAACGGCCGCCGCCAAAGCGTTCGGCGCGACGGTGCCAGGCCAGATGCAGGGCACCGGCGAAGGCGTGCTTCATCGGCCCGCCCCAGGTCATGCCGAAGAACAATTCCGACACGCCCCACAGCACGCCAATCCCGAGAATCGCCGCCAGCAGCCAGCCGCCGAAGTTTTCCGGGAGGATCCCGGCCACCGGCAGCGTCACAAGGAAAAACGAGGCAGAGAACGCCAGCAGGCTTTTCGGCAGGCGCATCCACGGGCCTTTCGACAACCGCGCCGGCGGGTTGAGCCGACGCCGGTAAACGAAAATCGCGCCGACAAACATCACCGCCGTCATCAGCAGCAGCGCGTAACCGAGGAGGCGGTTATGCAGGCCGAAACCGTGCACTAGAATCGCCAGCACGATCGACGCCACCGCACCGCCGGCCGTGGCGACGTGGGTGTTGGCGATGTATTTGTCCCGCGCCACCACGTGGTGCAGGTCGACCATGTAGCGCTTGGGCATGGCGAACAGGCCGCCAATAAGATCGACCTTCGAGGCTCGGCCCCGGCGCCACATGGCCACCCGCCGCAACGCGCCCAGCACCGCAAGGGCGATGGCTGCGAACAACAGGATTGGAAGAAGGGTGTTCAACATCAGAGTCACCTCTGGCGAGGTGCAAGCTACAAGCTACAAGCTGCAAGAAAGGGCAGCAAAATCTGCCGGGCCTTTACTTGCGGCTTGCAGCTTATGGCTCGCAGCTGAGCCGTCAAAAATCCTTACAGAGCCGAAGTGCGTCGTAAATGGCGGCGTGGGTATTACGCTGCGCCACGCAGTCGCCGATGCGGAACAGCAAGTAGCCGTCACCGGTGGTGCTCAACGAAGGCTGCGGCTTGATCGCAAACAGCGCGTCAATGTCGATCTGGCCCTTGTTGCGCGAACCGTCCTTGAGCCCGTAATACAGCTCTTCGTCAGGACGCACGCCGTTTTCCACCACCACCTGATCGACCACCCGCTCCTCTTTGGCGCCGGTGTATTCGTTCTCCAGCACCGCCACCAGCTTGTCGCCTTCGCGGTAGACCTTCTCCAGCATCATGTCGCCGGTCATGATCACTTCTTTCGGGTACATGCTGCGGTAGTAGGTCGGGAACGACGTACCGCCGATGGCCACACCCGGCTTGATGTCGTCGGTGACGATCTCGACCTGGCTGCCCTTGTCGGCGAGGAAGTCCGCCACCGACATCCCGGTGAACTCGCAGATGGTGTCGTAGACCAGCACGTTCTTGCCCGGCGCAACCTTGCCGTCGAGCACGTCCCAGCTGCTGACCACCAGCCCTTCGGCGGCGCCCCAGTGTTCGTTCTGCTCAAGGAACGGATGCCCGCCCACCGCCAGCACCACCACGTCCGGACGCAAGTCGAGAATGGTCGCCGCATCCGCCGCAGTGCCCAGGCGCAGGTCGACTTTCAGCCGCGCCAGCTCCAGCTGGAACCAGCGGGTGATGCCGGCGATCTGGTCTCGTTGCGGCGCTTTCGACGCGGTAGTGATCTGCCCGCCGATGAATTCTTTCTTCTCGAACAGGGTCACTTCGTGGCCGCGTTCGGCCGCCACACGTGCGGCTTCCATCCCGGCAGGGCCGGCACCAACCACCACGACTTTGCGTTTCGGCCCGGTGGATTTCTCGATGATGTGCGGCACGCCCATGTATTCGCGGGAGGTTGCGGCGTTCTGGATGCACAGCACATCCAGCCCTTGGTACTGGCGGTCGATGCAGTAGTTGGCGCCGACGCACTGTTTGATCTGATCGACCTGCCCCATCTTGATCTTGGCGATCAAGTGCGGGTCGGCGATGTGCGCGCGCGTCATGCCGACCATGTCGACGTAACCGCCTTCAAGGATGCGCGTGGCCTGGTTCGGGTCCTTGATGTTCTGCGCGTGCAGCACCGGAGCCTTGACCACTTCCTTGATCCCGGCGGCCAGGTGCAGGAACGGCTCCGGTGGATAACTCATGTTGGGGATAACGTTGGCCAGGGTGTTGTGGGTGTCGCAACCCGAGCCGACCACGCCGATGAAGTCGATCATGCCGGTGTCATCGTAGTACTTGGCGATCTGCTTCATGTCCTCGTGGGACAAGCCATCCGGGTGGAATTCATCACCGCACAGACGGATGCCGACGCAGAAATCGTCGCCGACTTCCTTGCGCACAGCCTTGAGCACTTCGAGGCCGAAACGCATGCGGTTTTCGAAGCTGCCGCCCCACTCGTCGGTACGCTTGTTGACGCGCGGGCTCCAGAACTGGTCGATCATGTGCTGGTGCACGGCGGACAGTTCGACACCGTCCAGACCACCGGCCTTGGCCCGTGCAGCGGCGGTGGCATAGTTGCCGATGACGCGCCAGATTTCTTCCGGTTCGATGGTCTTGCAGGTCGCGCGGTGTACCGGTTCACGGATGCCCGACGGCGACAGCAGGGTCGGCCAGTGCTCACCGTCCCAGCGCGAGCGGCGGCCCATGTGGGTAATCTGGATCATGATCTTGGCGCCATGCTTGTGCATGGCGTCAGCCAGATTCTGGAAGTGCGGGATGATCCGGTCGTCCGCCAGGTTCACCGATTTCCACCAGCCTTGCGGGCTGTCGATGGCTACGCTGGAGGAACCGCCGCAGATCGCCAGGCCGATGCCGCCCTTGGCTTTCTCTTCGTAGTACTTGACGTAGCGGTCGGTGGTCATGCCGCCGTCGGTCGCGTAGACCTCGGCGTGCGCGGTACTGAGCACGCGGTTGCGGATGGTCAGTTTGCCGATCTGGATCGGCTGGAACATTGCTTCGAAAGCCATGGCGGGTTCCTCGACTTACAACGGCTTGACGGTGAACAGGCCGTCGTCGTGGCCTTCTTCGGAGCCACCGTAGACTTGCTCGGCAACCGTGCGAATCTTGCTGCCGCGCGCCTCAAGAATCTGATCCATGGCCCCGGCAAACCAGCCGGTGAACATGTAGTCGACCTTGCGTCCGACCTTGCCGTAGACGTAGACGAACGCCGAGTGTTCGAGCTTGACGCTGGCGGTGCCTTTGTCGAGGTCGATGTCCTGAATCTTGAACAGGCCCCAGCCACGTTGCGACAGGCGCTTCATGTAGTGCTCGAACACCGCGACGCCTTCCAGGCCATGGCATTCAGCTTCTTTTTCACACCAGTGCCAGGCGGACTTGTAGCCGGCCTTGTAGAGGATTTCGGCATAGGCTTCGGCGCCCAGCACTTCCTCGATGCCCATGTGGTTGTTGACGAAAAAGTGCCGTGGCACGTACAGCATCGGCAGGGCGTCGGAGGTCCAGACACCGGTTTCGCTGTCGACTTCGATTGGCAATTGCGGGGCGATCTTGGCCATGGAAACTTAACTCCAGAAAAAATTAGATTCAGTGTTGGCCGCAGCCCTTACTCCAGCCCTCTCCCGCAGGAGAGGGGCAGATCGGCGGCGGTCTTGAGTAAGCGTTACTCGCCCCAGACGTCCTTCAGGACGTTGACCCAGTTTTCGCCCATGATCTTGCGCACCACGCGCTCGGAGTGGCCGCGCTTGAGCAGGGTTTCGGTCAGGTTCGGGAACTCGCCGACGGTGCGGATGCCCAGCGGGTTGATGATCTTGCCGAAGCTGGTCAGACGCCGGGCGTAGCCCTTGTCGTGGGTCAGGTATTCGAAAAAGTCCTGGCCGTGACCCTGGGTGAAGTCGGTGCCGATGCCGATGGCGTCTTCGCCGACGATGTTCATGGTGTATTCGATGGCTTCGGCGTAGTCGTCGATGGTCGAATCGATGCCCTTGGCGAGGAACGGCGCGAACATGGTCACACCGACGAAACCGCCGTGGTCGGCAATGAACTTCAGTTCTTCATCGGACTTGTTGCGCGGGTGCTCTTTCAGACCCGACGGCAGGCAGTGGGAATAGCAGACCGGTTTTTTCGATTCGAGGATGACTTCTTCAGAAGTCTTGGAACCGACGTGGGACAGGTCGCACATGACGCCGACGCGGTTCATCTCGGCGACGATTTCGCGACCGAAGCCCGACAGGCCGCCGTCACGCTCGTAGCAACCGGTGCCGACCAGGTTCTGGGTGTTGTAGCACATCTGCACAATGCCGACACCGAGCTGCTTGAACACCTCGACATAGCCGATCTGGTCTTCAAACGCATGGGCGTTCTGGAAGCCGAAGAGGATGCCGGTCTTGCCCTGCTCCTTGGCGCGACGGATGTCGGCGGTGGTGCGCACGGGCATCACCAGGTCGCTGTTTTCGCGGATCAGTTTCTGGCTGGCGGCAATATTGTTCACAGTCGCCTGAAAGCCTTCCCACACCGACACAGTGCAGTTGGCCGCCGTCAGACCGCCCTTGCGCATGTCTTCGAACAGCTCGCGGTTCCATTTGGCAATGATCAGACCGTCGATAACGATGCTGTCGGCGTGTAATTCGGCTGGGCTCATCAGGCGTCCCCTTATTGGCGATTCATGCGCCGAATCGTCTGCCGGCGCTTTGGGGCCAGCATATGCCTCGGTGCAGGGGCGACCGGGTGCAAAAACGACAGGGGAATTGCCGAAAGCGTCAATCCGCGACAAAGGGTCGCCGGACGCTCCGATCAGCTACCTGTTCAAGCCCGCCAGCTTGAGCCAGAATCTGGCGCATCTTGGATACACCACTGGATTAGAGCGGCGACAACATGAAATCGATCTTCCTGGCCCTGGCCCTGATTGCGACCGGCGTACACGCCGCCGAAGAGACCGACAACAACCCTTGCGACGCGGTGGAAAACGACATCCAGACCCTGGAATGCTCGACCTACAGCCGCACCACCGCCGAAGACCTGCTCAAGGACAACTACGCCAGCCTCAACGAACGCATGCAGACGGCGTATGGCAAGAACCCGACGCAATTGGCGGACATTACCGCCAAGATCAAGACGGCTCAGCAGCAGTGGTTGAAGACGCGGGACGCGGATTGTGCGGTGGAAGCGTTTCCGGCTACGGCGGGGAGCAAGGCGTTCACGATTGCGCAGAATGATTGCGTGGCGCGGATGAGTGATGAACGGTCGGAGTTTTTGGAGTCGATTGGGCAGGAATAGTCCTCAAAATTTGAAGGAAAATTGGCACTGTTTTTTGCATTTGCCTCGTGAAACTCTTCTTCTTACGGCACATGCCGACTTCGCCTACACCTATTGCGTGAAAGCTCCGATCTACGGGCCTTTCACGCAATATGCTGACAACAGTTCTTGATTGGTCGCCTTGAAAAATATAAGTAAAGATTCGCGAATCTTATAAAATACTTATATTCTTCCATGAACAGCATCCACTGGACACGAAAGGCCGTTAAGCAACTCTTGAAATTGCATTCTGTGCATCAGGTAAAGGTTCGGGATGCTGTTACGGCGCTTGCCGACATGCCTGATGTGGGCAATGTCAAAGCACTGATTGGCCATGACTACTCCTACCGCCTGCGTGTCGGCAATTATCGAGTGATGTTCGACTGGGACGGAGCAATCAAAGTGGTCAGTATTCAAGAGGTCAAAAAACGCGATGAACGCACCTACTGACATCCAAATCATTAATGACGCCGAGGGCAAACCAGCCTTTGTGGTCATTCCGTACGCGCAGTACGTTGCGCAAAAAATGCAGCCCGACCTGATTCCCCATGAGGTTGTCAGTCGCATGGTCGACGGGGCAACACCGATCCGTGCCTGGCGCGAACACCTCAACCTGACTCAGGAAGAAGTCGCCAGACGCATGGGTATTTCGCAACCGGCGTTTGCCCAGCAGGAAACAGTCGCCAAGCCTCGCAAGGCTACGCGCGAGAAAATTGCGTCGGCGTTCGGCATCACCGCCAATCAGCTTGAGCTGTAAGCGGCCCTCTTCACTTCAAGGAATTCCCCATGAACATCTGCGGCATCGAAATCAAAGGCAGCGAAGCGATCATCGCCGTGGCCGCTCTCGACGGGGCAACGCTGAGCCATGTGGCGCTCAATACCAAGAAAATCGCCCTCGACGATGATGACGAGGCGGCCAACGTCAAACGCTTCGCGGCGCAGGTCGCGTCGTTCGTGCGCGAGCATTCGATTGACCGGATTGCGATCAAGAAACGCAGCAAGAAGGGCGAGTTTGCCGGTGGGCCGACCACGTTCAAGATCGAGGGTGTGTTTCAACTGCTGGACGGGTGTGAGGTGACGTTGTTGTCGCCGCAGACGATCAACGCGCAGGCGAAGAAGCATAATTTCGAGCTGCCGGGGACGCTGAACAAGTATCAGCATGAGGCTTACAAAGCGGCGTGTTCGGCGCTGGTGAAGAAGTAACCTGTTCGCGCAAGCACAGTAAATCCATGTGGGAGCGAGCTTGCTCGCGAAGAGGGAGTGTCAGTCGACAGTTTTTTCGAATGATCTACCGCGTTCGCGAGCAAGCTCGCTCCCACAGGTTTATTTGCTGGTCTCAAGATCAGGCCTGGGCGGTACGCCGGTCTTCACGGGGGCAGCGCGCAAAGCGTGCGCGATAGCTGCGGGTGAAGTAGGACGGGGATTCAAACCCGCAGGCGATGCTGACTTCAAGCACGCTCATATCGGTCTGGCGCAGTAGCTGCCGGGCCTTTTCCAGGCGCAGGCGCAGGTAGAAATTGCTCGGCGTGTCATTCAAGTGCAGCCGAAACAAACGCTCCAACTGCCGCCGCGTCACCTTGATCGAATCCGCCAGTTGCAGCGTGGTCAGCGGCGGCTCACTGTGCTGCTCCATCTCACCAATCACCTGCACCAGCTTCTTGTTGCTGATGCCGTAGCGCGTAGCGACTTCCATGCGCTGGTGGTCTTTGCGCGGGCGGATCCGCCCCAATACGAACTGCTCGCTGACCTGAATCGCCAGTTGCGGGCCGTGGGCCTGGGCGATCAGATCGAGCATTAAGTCGATAGACGCGGTGCCGCCGGCCGAGGTGATGCGCCGGCGGTCGATCTCGAACAGTTCCTGGGTCACGCTGAGCTGTGGATAAGATTCCTTGAACGCGTCAATGGCCTCCCAGTGCAGGGTCAGGCGATGACCATCGAGCAAACCGGCCTCAGCGAGCACGAAGCTGCCGGTGTCGATCGCGCCGAGGGTCACGCCTTCGTTGTCCAGCCGTCGCAACCAGTGCTCGAGGGTGGGCGTGGCGAACTTCAGCGGTTCGAATCCGGCCACCACCAACAACGTCGCACCTTTCTTCAGCGGTTCCAGCGCCGCATCGGCGTTGACCGACATGCCATTGCTCGCCAGCACCGCCCCGCCATCAGCACTGAGCACGTGCCAGCGATACAGCTCGCCACGAAAGCGGTTGGCCACCCGCAGCGGTTCGATCGCAGAGATAAAGCCGATGGCGGAGAACCCCGGCATCAGCAAGAAATAGAAATCCTGGGACATGGGCGCACTCGATTCGCGGGTAACGAGAGGGAGGGGAGCGTGGATCGTTGATACGCCGATTGTCGTCAGCGTTCAAGCGCACAGGTCGCTACAGTGCAAATGCCAGTCGCCGCAGTGCGTTTTTACGGGGGCGTAGCTGCGTAACTTGGCATCACCGGCGCATCAGACGCCGGGAACCACAATAAACGACCTGCCGAGGAACCCGACATGAAACGACTGATCAGCAGCTGTGTTCTTGCACTCAGCGGTACCGCTTTCTTGAGCGCCAGCGTCATGGCGGCCGAACCCGCCTCGTGCCAGAACGTGCGCATGGGCGTGGTCAACTGGACCGACGTGATCGCCACCAGTGCCATGACCCAGGTGCTGCTCGACGGCCTCGGCTACAGCACCAAACAAACCAGCGCCTCCCAGCAAATCATCTTCGCCGGGATTCGCGATCAGCGCCTGGATCTGTTCCTCGGCTACTGGAACCCGCTGATGACCCAGACCATCACCCCGTTCGTCGAGGCCAATCAGGTCAAGGTCTTGCCGGCGCCGAGCCTGAAGGACGCCCGCGCCACCCTCGCCGTGCCGACCTATCTAGCCGACAAGGGCCTGAAAACCTTCGCCGACATCGCCAAATTCGAGAAGGAACTGGGCGGCAAGATTTACGGCATCGAACCGGGTTCGGGCGCCAACACGCAGATCAAGGCGATGATCGCCAAGAACCAGTTCGGTCTCGGCAAATTCCAGCTGGTCGAGTCCAGCGAAGCCGGCATGCTCGCCGCCGTTGACCGTGCCGTGCGCCGCAAGGAGGCCGTGGTGTTCTTCGGCTGGGCGCCGCACCCGATGAACGTCAACGTAAAAATGACTTACCTCACCGGCAGCAACGACGCCCTCGGCCCGAACGAAGGCATGGCCACCGTCTGGACCGTCACCGCGCCGAAATACGCCGAACAATGCCCGAACGTCGGCCGTCTGCTGAGCAACCTGACGTTCACCGCCGAAGACGAGAGCCGGATGATGCAACCGCTGCTCGATCACAAAGACGCCTTCGAATCGGCCAGGCAGTGGCTCAAGGATCACCCGGAAGACAAGCAGCGCTGGCTCGACGGTGTGACCACCTTCGACGGCAAACCGGCCGCTGAAAACCTGCAACTGACCAGCAAATAACCCTCGATTGAACAGCCCCTCACCCTCTCCCCGGGGAGAGGGGACTGACTGACGCTTCGCAGCCCGAAACAGCGCTGCGAACAGACCCATCACGCCTGAAGGAAACCGCACCATGAACCACGACGTCATCATCACCTGCGCACTCACCGGTGCTGGCGACACGACCGCCAAGAGCCCCCACGTGCCGGTCACTCCGAAACAGATCGCCGCTGCTGCCGTTGAAGCAGCCAAGGCCGGCGCCACCGTTGTGCACTGCCATGTGCGCGACCCGCAGACCGGCAAGTTCAGCCGTGACGTGGCGCTCTATCGCGAGGTGATGGAGCGCATCCGCGAAGCCGACGTCGACATCATCGTCAACCTCACCGCCGGCATGGGCGGCGACCTCGAAATCGGCGCGGGCGAGAACCCGATGGAGTTCGGTCCGAACACCGATCTGGTCGGCCCGCTGACCCGTCTGGCTCACGTTGAACAGCTGCTGCCGGAAATCTGCACCCTTGATTGCGGCACCCTGAACTTCGGCGATGGCGACACCATTTACGTGTCCACACCGGCACAACTGCGCGCCGGCGCCAAGCGCATCACCGAACTGGGGGTGAAGGCCGAGCTGGAGATTTTCGACACCGGTCACCTGTGGTTTGCCAAGCAGATGATCAAGGAAGGCCTGCTCGATAACCCACTGTTCCAGTTGTGCCTGGGCATCCCGTGGGGCGCACCGGCGGATACCACCACCATGAAAGCCATGGTCGACAACCTGCCCGCCGACGCGGTGTGGGCCGGGTTTGGCATCGGCCGGATGCAGATGCCGATGGCCGCGCAAGCGGTGTTGCTCGGCGGCAACGTGCGGGTCGGCCTGGAAGACAACCTGTGGCTGGACAAGGGCGTGCTGGCGACCAACGGCCAACTGGTCGAACGCGCCACCGAGATCCTCAGCCGCCTCGGCGCCCGGGTGCTGACCCCGGCCGAAGGCCGCAAGAAAATGGGCCTGACCCAGCGCGGTTAATTGCCCCACCTCGAACCCTGTGGGAGCGAGCTTGCTCGCGAATGCGATGGATCTGCTGATGAAGATGCTGCGGATGTACCGCCCCCTTCGCGAGCAAGCTCGCTCCCACAGTTGATCGCCGAACTATTCAGGAAATCACCATGAGCTTTATCACCGACATCAAAACCTTCGCCGCCCTTGGCAGCGGTGTCATCGGCAGCGGCTGGGTCGCCCGCGCCCTCGCCCACGGCCTCGACGTGGTGGCCTGGGACCCGGCGCCCGGCGCTGAGGCCGCACTGCGCAAACGCGTGGCCAATGCCTGGGGCGCGCTGGAGAAAAACGGCCTGGCGCCCGGCGCGTCGCAGGATCGTCTGCGCTTTGTCGCGACCATCGAGGAATGCGTGCGTGATGCCGACTTCATCCAGGAAAGCGCCCCGGAACGTCTGGAACTGAAACTCGAGCTGCACAGCAAAATCAGCGCGGCGGCCAAACCCAATGCCTTGATCGGTTCGAGCACTTCCGGCCTGTTGCCGAGCGAGTTCTACGAGAGTTCGACCCACCCTGAGCGTTGCGTGGTCGGCCACCCGTTCAACCCGGTTTACCTGTTGCCGCTGGTGGAAGTGGTCGGCGGCAAGAACACCGCGCCCGAAGCCGTGCAAGCGGCGATGACAGTCTACGAATCCCTCGGCATGCGCCCGCTGCACGTGCGCAAGGAAGTGCCGGGATTCATCGCTGACCGTCTGCTCGAAGCGCTGTGGCGTGAGGCACTGCACCTGGTCAACGATGGCGTGGCGACCACTGGCGAGATCGACGATGCAATCCGATTCGGCGCCGGTCTGCGCTGGTCGTTCATGGGCACCTTCCTGACTTACACCCTGGCCGGCGGTGACGCGGGTATGCGTCACTTCATGTCGCAATTCGGCCCGGCATTGCAGTTGCCGTGGACCTATCTGCCAGCACCGGAGCTGACCGACAAGCTGATCGACGATGTAGTCGATGGCACCAGTGATCAGTTGGGCCGGCACAGCATTTCGGCGCTGGAGCGCTATCGTGATGATTGTCTGCTGGCGGTGCTGGAGGCGGTGAAGAGCACCAAGGAAAAGCATGGGATGAGTTTTAGCGAGTGATGGGGCTGGCATGACATCGCGGCCCTCACCCTAGCCCTCTCCCGGAGGGAGAGGGGACTGACCGAGGTGTTCATGCGAGCTGCACCGACCTGAACTATCGAGCCGAACTCAAGTTTGAAAGCCCCCCGGATCTGCTCCCTTTCCCCCTTGGGGAAGAGGGGACTGACCGAGGTGTTCATGCAAGCTAAGCCGACTTGCACCACCGAGCCGAACTCAAGTTTTGAAAGGCCCCGGATCTGCTTCCTTTCCCCCTGGGAAAGAGGGGACTGACCGCGGTGTTCATGCGAGCTAAGCCGACTTGCACCACCGAGCCGAACTCAAGTTTTGAAAGCCCCCCGGATCTGCTCCCTTTCCCCCTCTCCCCCCTGGGGGAGAGGGCTGGGGTGAGGGGGTAGCTCTTGATCTTAACGACTCGCCAACTACCGGAACCCAATCATGCCCACCCTCACCACCTACCAAACCACCATCATCCCCGACTGGGTCGACTACAACGGCCACCTGCGCGACGCCTTCTACCTGCTGATTTTCAGCTACGCCACCGACGCCCTGATGGACCGTCTCGGCATGGACAGCAACAACCGCGAAGCCAGCGGCCATTCACTGTTCACCCTCGAACTGCACCTCAACTACCTGCACGAAGTGAAGCTCGACGCCGAGGTCGAAGTGCGCACGCAAATCATCGGCCATGACAGCAAACGCCTGCACCTTTATCACAGCCTGCACCTGGTTGGCGGCGACCAGGAACTGGCCGGCAACGAACAGATGCTGCTGCACGTCGACCTCGCCGGCCCGCGCTCGGCACCGTTCACCCCGGACACCCTGAGCCGGCTGCAAGCCATCGTCGTCGAGCAACAAGACCTGCCCGCTCCCGCTTACATCGGCCGGGTCATCGCCCTGCCACCTGCCCGGTAAATCATCTATCGCAAGGAGCCGCCATGAACACCGCTGCCGCTGTTGCCGACTTCCGTACTTATCCGTTGATCAGCGCGCTCGGTGGCGTGCAGAACCTGGCGGATCGCGTTGCCATCGAATGGGCTGACGGCCGTTTCAGCCCGTTTCATCATGTCTGGTTGCGGGACAACTGCCCCTGCGAGCAGTGCGTCTACAGTGTTACCCGCGAGCAAGTGTTCGAGATCATCGACGCCGCGCCGGACCTCACCCCCGTCAGTACCCACATCGACAGCGACGGCTGCCTGCGCATCGACTGGCAGGACGGCCACCGCAGCCGCTTCGACCCCGGGTGGCTGCGCGCCCACGCCTACGATGACGCGTCCCGGGCCGAACGTCTGGCCGCCAAGCCCAGAGCCTGCCTGTGGCGCAGCGATTTGCAGTTGCCGGTGTTCGACTACGCCGCGCTGATGTATGACAACAGCGCCCTGCTGCAATGGTTGATCGCGGTGCGCGACATCGGCCTGACCCAGGTGCGCGGTGTGCCCACCGAACCAGGCTCGCTGAAGCTGATCGCGCAGCGTATTTCGTTCATCCGCGAGAGCAATTTCGGCGTGCTGTTCAACGTGCAATCCAAGGCCGATGCCGACAGCAACGCCTACACCGCTTTCAACCTGCCATTGCACACGGACTTGCCGACTCGCGAGCTGCAACCGGGGCTGCAGTTTCTGCATTGCCTGGTGAATGACGCCGCGGGTGGCGAGAGTATTTTTGTCGATGGTTTTGCGATTGCCGACGCCTTGCGTCAGGAAGCGCCGCAGCTGTTTCACGCGCTGTGCGAAATCCCCGTGGAATTCCGCAACAAGGATCGCCACAGCGACTATCGCTGCCTGGCGCCGATCATTGCTCTGGATGCGTTGGGGCGGGTTGCGGAGATTCGCATGGCGAACTTTCTGCGCGGGGCATTCGATACATCGGTGGAGCAGATGCCGCTACTGTATCGCGCCTATCGACGCTTGATCGCGATGACCCGCGAGCCACGGTTTCGGCTGATGCAGCGGCTCAATCCAGGGGAGCTGTGGTGCTTCGATAACCGCCGCACGCTGCATGCGCGCAATGCGTTTGACCCGGCCACCGGGGCGCGGCATTTCCAGGGTTGCTATGTCGATCGGGATGAGTTGTTGTCGCGCATTCTGGTGTTGCAAAGGTAAACCGCGTCATCGTTCATCGCGGGCAAGCCCGCTCCCACAGGGTCGGCGCCGACAACAGATAAGTGACAAGGCCCAAAACCTGTGGGAGCTGGCTTGCCAGCGATGGCGTCAGTAAAAACAACGCGAACATCTTTGATTCACAGACCAAAAAAAGCCCCGATACAAGCCGTGACAGGATCGGGGCAGAGGGTACTGTTGAGGAGCTGCCAGCCGAGGGTGACCAAACCGTCTGTAGCGAGCTTGCGCCAGTGTGCCCACTCCCCTTGGCACTGAGTTAGCCGAAAACGACCTGTTCATAGCCGTCGCAGCCACTGCGACAAATCGCCCTTGCCGTGCTCCGGCATGGCTACCAGAATCGAGCCACGACCTCCGTTACCGAAGAAGGATGCGCGTCATGATGTATGCCGATTTGATTGATCAGGAAGACTTGCTGGGCCAGCTCAAGGCGTTGGGTATTCAAGTACCCAGTGGCACTACCGCCGAGCGGGCTTGCGAGTGCGCGGTGCGTGGTCTGGATAACGTTCGCGCCTCTGAACTGCGCAAGATGGTCAAGGACATGTACACCAGCGGCGCCAGTATCCAGCCTGCGGTGCGCCAGGCAATCGACAAGCAGTTGTTGCCGGCATTGGCGGATTACCAGCAAAGCCATAGCGCCTGACAGGCCGCCATCGCTGGCAAGTCAGCTCCCACAGGGCTGTTCGGTGTGATCAAGATATCTGTATCACCAAAGAACCTGTGGGAGCTGGCTTGCCAGCGATAGGGGCGACCCGGTCTACAGCCTCACACTGGCAAATGTCGACTCATTACGCGCCTGACTCAACGCCGACATCGGCCCCGACAGCGGCGACATCACGATCGCCTGTGGCAGCGGCATCATCGCCACTTGCTGGGTGGTGTTGGAGCCTACGCGTTCGTCACGCGGCGGAATGCCGAAGTATTCGCGGTAGCACTTGGAGAAGTGCGGCGTCGACACGAAACCACACACCGAAGCCACTTCGATGATCGACATCGGCGTCTGCTTGAGCAACTGCCGCGCGCGGATCAGGCGCAGCTTGAGGTAGTAGCGCGACGGCGAGCAGTGCAGGTATTTCTGGAACAGGCGCTCCAACTGTCGACGCGACACGGCGACGTACACCGCCAGTTCGTCGAGGTCGATCGGCTCTTCCAGATTGGCTTCCATCAGCGCGACAATTTCCTGCAGCTTCGGCTGGTTGGTGCCGAGCATGTGCTTGAGCGGCACACGCTGGTGATCCTGTTCGTTGCGGATGCGTTCGTAGACGAACATTTCCGAGATCGCGGCGGACAGCTCACGGCCGTGATCGCGGCTGATCAGGTGCAACATCATGTCCAGTGGTGCAGTACCGCCAGAGCTGGTGAAGCGGTTACGGTCGAGGGTGAACAAGCGAGTGCTCATCGCCACGCGCGGGAAAGCTTCCTGCATCGCCGCCAGACATTCCCAGTGCACGCTGCAATCAAAACCGTCGAGCAGGCCGGCGCAGGCCAGAGCCCAACTGCCGGTGCACACGGCGCCGAGACGCTTGGACTGGCGCGCCTGGCTTTGCAACCACGACACATGCTCACGGGTCACGGTGCGTTGAATGCCGATCCCGCCGCAGACAATCACGGTGTCCAGCGGTGGCGCTTTGTGCATGGAGGCATCGGGGGTGATTTGCAGACCGTCACTGGCCCACACCTGACCACCATCGACGGTGAGGGTGCTCCAGCGATACAGCTCGCGACCGGACAATTGGTTGGCCATGCGTAGCGGCTCTACCGCAGAGGCCAGGGAAATCAGCGTGAAATTGTCCAGCAGCAGAAAGCCGATGGATTGAGGCGCACGGTTCTGGGGTTGAGCCCCGGAGTTGAACGACGTCATCGCGGTATCTCCTCACACAAAGCGGGTGATGGCCTCAGGCGGAGGCTCTTGTTATTGCCAGCGTTCTCGCGTGGGAGAAGGGCTTTGTTATGACAGAGCAATTGCCATGCCTAAAATTGAATGGCTGTTCAATAACTCCTGAAAACGACGTCGCGACGTGTCTATTCAAGACGTCCGACGAAAGGTGTTTCGAAGTGCCATTAGTGTTGCTGAGCGCCCTGCCCCGAGGCGTGTGAGCAAATCGGTAGCACTTGTGGGAACGGGCCTGCGCGCAGTTTGCGGTGAGTGTCACCGCAGGCACGGGTGACGGACGGTAGGTGGTGCAAAAGGCGCACTGTGGCTGGGAAAGACTCTTATCTGATTGCGACGCGCTAAAAGGTGGCGCCTGCGGTTATGTGTGTTCCGTTAGCGAGCAGTTTTGACTGGTCTGACGCCTTCGCGAGCAAGCTCGCTCCCACATTTGGAATGCGTTCACCTGTGGGAGCGAGCTTGCTCCCACATTTGGAATGCGTTCTCCTGTGGGAGCGAGCTTGCTCGCGAAGAATTCACCTCGGTGGCGCTGACTTAGCACTCAACCGCGCTGACCGCCAGCCCACCCCGCGACGTCTCTTTATATTTGTCATGCATGTCGGCACCGGTATCACGCATGGTGCGGATCACCCGGTCCAGCGAGATAAAGTGCTGACCGTCCCCACGCAGCGCCATCTGCGCCGCGTTGATTGCCTTCACCGCCGCAATCGCATTGCGCTCGATGCACGGCACCTGCACCAGCCCGCCGACCGGATCGCAGGTCAGCCCGAGGTTATGCTCCAGGCCAATCTCCGCCGCGTTGCACAATTGCTCCGGCGTCGCGCCCAAAATCTCCGCCAGCCCCGCCGCCGCCATTGCGCAGGCCGAACCGACCTCGCCCTGGCAGCCGACTTCGGCACCGGAGATCGAGGCGTTCTTCTTGCACAGAATGCCCACCGCCGCGGCGCCCAGAAAGTAGTCGACGACGTTGGCGTCAGTCACCGCTTCACTGAACTTCATAAAGTAGTGCAACACCGCCGGGATGATCCCCGCTGCACCATTGGTCGGTGCGGTGACCATGCGCCCACCGGCCGCGTTCTCTTCATTGACCGCGAGGGCAAACAGGTTGACCCATTCCATGGCGCTGAGGGTCGAGCCGATTACGTTGGGCTTGTTCAGTTCCTGCAGGCTGCGATGCAACTTCGCCGCGCGCCGGCGCACATTCAGACCACCGGGGAGGATGCCTTCGTGCTTGAGGCCCTGCTCGACGCAATCCTGCATCGCCCGCCACAGTTTCATCAGCCCGGCGCGAATTTCCTCTTCGCTGCGCCAGACCTTTTCGTTGGCCATCATCAGTTCAGCGACGCGCAGGTTGTTCTGTTTGCACAGTTCCAGCAGCTCGACCGCGCTGGAAAAGTCATACGGCAATTCGGTGCGATCCAGATCGACCACACCGCTGGAGGCCTGCGCCTGATCCACCACAAAACCGCCACCGACCGAATAGTAGGTGTCGCGATGAATATCCCCGTGATCGCCTTCGGCAATCAGGGTCATCGCGTTGGGGTGGAACGGCAGATTCTCGTCGATCAGGCGCATGTCGCGCGCCCAGACAAACGGCACCGACAGGCGTCCATCCAATAACAGGGTGTGGGTTTCACGCAGGGCCTGGATGCGCGGGCCGATCTGCGACGGGTCGATTGCGTCCGGCCACTCGCCCATCAGGCCCATGATCACCGCGTTGTCGCTGCCATGCCCGATACCGGTGGCCGACAGCGAACCGAACAGTTGCACTTCTATACGACGCACCTGTTCCAGCAGGTGTTTGTCCCTGAGCGACTCGACGAACAACGCCGCGGCGCGCATCGGCCCGACGGTGTGGGAACTGGACGGGCCGATGCCGATTTTGAACAGGTCGAAAACGCTGATAGCCATTGCTGCAGAGCTCCTGAGGATGCCGTTCCCGGGCTTGAAGCGCCCGCTGGCGGAGCTGCTACGCTCAAGCTGCGATCCGCCGGAATGCCCGCATCATCAGGCTTTTGTCGGGGCGCACGGCGTCTGACACCGACGCACTCATGCCCACCAACGCCGTGCCGCTTTCGTCCCCGGTTTTCGCCGTTTTTATGCGGTTCAGATGGCCAAACGGGGCTGAAAAAAGCTGTAAACGACGTCACTGACACTGGATGCGACCATCCCTGTACTGGATACGACCCACCCTGTAGGCGTCAGATTTTCACTGGTACATGATCGTTATGACTCGATTGCAAGGCGCCGTGGTAGAGCTGTCTCCAGAACGCCATCCAACCGCAACCTATAAGTGCGGTGGTCCAGTCGGAACACTGCCAAAAAAAACACCAAGGAGTCCATCCATGAAAGGTTCCCCGTCGTTGTTGTTGGCCGCCATGCTGAGTCTGCCGTTACTGGCTCAAGCCGCAGAACCGGCGCAGTGCAGTACCGTTAACTTCTCCGATGTCGGCTGGACCGACATCACCGCGACTACCGCGACCACCAGCGTCGTGCTCAACGCCCTCGGCTACAAGACCAAGACCACCATGATCTCCGTGCCCGTGACCTACAAGTCGCTGGCCGACGGCAAGAACATGGACGTGTTCCTGGGTAACTGGATGCCGACCATGGAAAACGACATCAAGGCCTACCGCGATGCCGGCACCGTGGAAACCGTGCGCACCAACCTGAAGGGCGCCAAGTACACCCTCGCCGTTCCTCAGGCGCTGTATGACAAGGGTCTGCACGACTTCGCCGACATCGCCAAATTCAAGAAAGAACTCGACGGCAAGATTTACGGCATCGAGCCAGGCAACGACGGCAACCGTCTGATCCAGAGCATGATCGACAAGAACGCCTTCGGCCTGAAGGACGCCGGCTTCAAGGTCGTGGAATCGTCCGAAGCGGGGATGCTCTCGCAGGTCGACCGGGCGCAGAAACGCGACACCGCCGTGGTCTTCCTCGGCTGGGCACCGCACCCGATGAACAAGCGCTTCAAGATTCAATACCTGACCGGTGGCGACGATTTCTTCGGCCCCGATTTCGGTGCAGCGACCGTGGCGACCAACACCCGCAAGGGCTACGCCGAGGAATGCAGCAACGTCGGCCAGTTGCTGAAGAACCTGGAGTTCACCGTCGACATGGAAAGTGAACTGATGGGCAACATCCTCGACGACAAGATGAAGCCTGACGCGGCTGCCAAGGCCTGGCTGAAGAAGAATCCACAGGTGCTCGATACCTGGCTCGCTGGCGTGACCACCATTGACGGTAAACCTGGCCTGGAGGCCGTGAAAGCCAAACTGCAGTAATCGCTTATGCCGGACGGCGTAAGCCGTCCGGGCTGTTTATTTCCTTGCATGCGGACGTTCACTACCATGCTGATTGATCAGAAAATCCCTTTAGGCCAGTACATCGCGGGCTTCGTTGAATGGTTGACGCAACACGGCGCCAGCACCTTCGACGCAATCGCCGTGACCCTGGAAACGATGATCCACGGCGTGACGTTTGCGCTGACCTGGTTCAATCCCTTCGTCTTGATCGGCCTCATTGCATTGCTCGCGCATTTCATCCAGCGCAAATGGGGACTGACTGCTTTTGTAATCGCCTCGTTCCTGCTGATCCTCAACCTGGGGTACTGGCAGGAAACCATGGAAACCCTCGCCCAGGTCATGTTCGCGACCCTGGTCTGCGTGGTCATCGGCGTGCCGTTGGGCATCGTCGCCGCGCACAAACCGATGTTCTACACGTTGATGCGTCCGGTACTCGATCTGATGCAGACCGTACCGACCTTCGTTTACCTCATTCCTACCCTGACCCTCTTCGGGCTGGGTGTGGTGCCGGGCCTGATCTCCACAGTGGTGTTCGCCATCGCTGCGCCGATCCGCCTGACCTACCTGGGCATCCGCGATGTCCCGCAAGAACTGATGGACGCCGGCAAGGCCTTCGGCTGCTCGCGTCGCCAATTGCTTTCACGGATCGAACTGCCTCACGCCATGCCGAGCATCGCGGCCGGCATCACCCAGTGCATCATGCTGTCGCTGTCGATGGTGGTGATCGCGGCACTGGTGGGCGCCGACGGACTCGGCAAACCGGTGGTCAACGCACTGAACACTGCTGATATCGCCCTGGGCTTCGAAGCGGGCCTGGCGATCGTACTGCTGGCGATCATGCTCGACCGTATCTGCAAACAACCCGACGCCAAAGCAGGGGGTGACGCATGAGCATAATTCGCTTCGAAGACGTCGACGTAATCTTCTCCAAGGATCCGCGCGAGGCACTCAAGCTGCTGGATCAGGGCATGACCCGCAACGAGATCCTGAAAAAGACCGGACAGATTGTCGGTGTGGAAAAAGCCACGCTGGACATCAACAAGGGCGAGATCTGCGTGCTGATGGGCCTGTCCGGCTCCGGCAAGTCGAGCCTGCTGCGCTGCATCAACGGCCTCAACACCGTGAGCCGCGGCAAGCTGTTCGTCGAGCATGAAAACCGCCAGATCGACATCGCCTCCTGCACCCCGGCCGAGCTGAAAATGATGCGCACCAAACGCATCGCCATGGTGTTCCAGAAGTTCGCCCTGATGCCGTGGCTGACGGTGCGCGAGAACATCAGTTTCGGACTGGAAATGCAGGGTCGCCCGGAGAAGGAACGCAAGAAGCTCGTCGATGAAAAGCTCGAACTGGTTGGCCTGACCCAATGGCGCAACAAGAAGCCTGACGAACTCTCCGGCGGTATGCAGCAGCGCGTAGGCCTGGCCCGGGCACTGGCGATGGACGCCGATATCCTGCTGATGGACGAACCGTTCTCGGCACTCGACCCGCTGATCCGTCAGGGTCTGCAGGATGAACTGCTGGAACTGCAACGCAAGCTGAGCAAGACCATCGTGTTCGTCAGCCATGACCTTGATGAAGCGCTGAAACTCGGTAGCCGCATCGCGATCATGAAAGACGGCCGGATCATCCAGTACAGCGTGCCGGAAGAGATCGTGCTGAACCCGGCGGACGACTACGTGCGCACCTTCGTTGCCCACACCAACCCGCTCAACGTGCTCTGCGGCCGCAGCCTGATGCGCACCCTGGACAACTGCAAACGCATCAACGGTTCGGTGTGCCTCGATCCGGGCGGCGATTCGTGGCTGGACCTGGCCGAAGGCAACACCATCAAAGGCGCGCGGCAGAACGGTTCGGTGCTGAACCTGCAGAACTGGGCACCGGGCCAAGCCGTGGAGGCTCTGGAGCGCAAGCCGACATTGGTGGACTCGAACATCGGTATGCGTGACGCGCTGCAGATTCGCTACCAGACCGGCAACAAACTGGTGCTGCACGACAACAACCATGTGGTGGGGATCTTGGGCGACAGTGAGTTGTATCACGCGTTGCTGGGCAAGAACCTCGGTTAAGGCAGGGATAAAAAAAGGGATCGCGGTGAGCGATCCCTTTTTATTGGGCCAGGGAAAAGCCCCCTCACCCTAGCCCTCTCCCAAAGGGAGAGGGGACCGACCGGGGGATGCTGCAGATCTACACCGACCTGATCTTGCTTCACCGAATCCATAATCGACTCGATCTTTCAGGTCGATGTACAACGCCAGACACCTCGGTCAGCTCCCTCTCCCTACGGGCGGTCCGACGTTTCGGGAGGGTTGGGTGAGGGGCTTTTGACTGGCATTGAAATTTCGAGTCGAACTCAGGCTTTGAAAAGCCCCCGATATGCTGCAGCCAATCCAGAATCGACTCGAGCTTTCAAGTCGGCGTTTAGCGCAAGACACCTCGGTCAGCTCCCTCTCCCTCCGGGAGAGGGTTGGGGTGAGGGGGCTTTTGACTTTAGCTATACACCCGCCCAAGAAGCTGCCGATGGCTTTCAAACTGATCGAGCACATCGCGTGTGATCTGATCCTGCGTGAAGCCCATCAGGTCGTAGTCCTGGCTGCCGTTGTGCAGATACACCTCGGCGCGGTAGTAACGCTGGCGCGCCTCATCGGACTGAGCCGATTCGGTCGGGGTCGCGAGGTAGCCGTCCAGGCTCACTTCGTAGACGAAAGGGTTGCCCTCTTCCATCTCGACACGCACGCCCATGCAGCGCTTGGATTTACCCAGCAGTGTCTGCACTTCCAGCCCCTGAACACGCATTTGAGCGGCCGCGTCTTCCAGCGCCGGGCTGACCTGCTTGTCCATGAAGCGTTGCACCACCGATTGGCTCGGCTGCAGATCCAGCTGCGTCAGACGCTCGCTGAAACCACGACGACCACGCTCAGCCAGTTGCGCCTGCTCCTGTTCGATCTGCACGTCCTGGCGCATCGCCTTGTGCAGGCCGAACATGAAGAACACCAGCACCACCGAGAACGGCAGACCCGCCAGCACCACCATGGTTTGCATGGCTTCGAAGTTACCGGCGAACAGCAGACCGATGGTCACCAGCGTGATCACCACCGACCAGAAGATCCGCAGCCAGTGCGGCGCATCTTCGTCGACGTTACCGCCCTTGCAGGACAGATTCGCCATCATCACCGCGCCGGAGTCGGCCGGGGTCAGGAACAGCACGAAGCCAACAAAGATCGACACACCGATGACGACTTTCGACGCCGGGTAGTGTTCCAGCAATTGATAAATTGCCATCGACGGCTGTTCCAGCGCCGTCTTGCCAAGCTCCACCGCCCCCTGGTTCATCACCAGATCCAGTGCCGAGTTACCGAAGATCGACAGCCAGGCCAAAGTAAAGCCCAGGGGAATCAGCAGCACGCCGGCCACCAGTTCACGCACGGTACGGCCACGGGAAATACGCGCGATGAACATGCCAACGAATGGTGCCCAGGAAATCCACCACGCCCAGTAGAACAGAGTCCACAGGCCCAACCAGCGGTCGGACTTGGCGCTGTCGCCTTCATAGACGTACAGGTCGAAAGTCTTCAGCACCACGCCGTTGAGGTAATCGCCGATGTTCTGCACGAAGCCGTTGAGCAGGTGCAAAGTCGGGCCAAACAACAGCACGAAAATCAGCAGACCGCTGAACAGCACAATATTCAGGTTGGACAGACGGCGGATGCCGTTTTCCACACCCGACACGGCAGCGATGGTCGCCACGGTGCTCATCACGATGATCACGATCAGCAGGTTAGTGTTGCTGTGTTCCATGCCGAACAGGTTTTCCAGGCCGGAGGACACTTGCAGCGAACCGATCCCCAGGTTGGTCACCAGACCCAGCAGGGTCACGAACATGCCGAAGCCGTCCACCGCGTGACCGGCCGCGCCTTTGACCCAACGCTCGCCCACCAGCGGATACAACGCCGAACGCAGTGCCAACGGCTGGTTATGACGGTAAGCGAAGTACGCCACGGCCAGACCGACCAGCGCGTAGATCGCCCAGCCGTGCAGGCCCCAGTGCAGGAACGTCAATTGCACCGCCTGACGCGCGGCCATGTTGGTGGCCGCTGCGCCTTCCGGCGGATTGAAGTAGTGGTCCAGCGGCTCGGACGCGCCGAAGTACAGCAGCGAAATACCGATACCCGACGAGAACAGCATCCCCGCCCAGGCGCCGTAACTGAAATCCGGGGTGTCGTCCTTGCTGCCCAGTTTGAGTTTGCCGTAGGAAGAAAACGCCAGGCCCACCACAAACACCAGGTAGGCGGCGATCACCACCATGTAGTACCAGCCGAAGCTGCGCGACAACCAGGCCTGAGCGATACCCAACAATCTGCCGGCCTCTTGCGGGGCGATGATCAGAATGGCGGTCAACAACAGAATCAGCGCGGTAGAGGTGTAGAACACCCAACCGTTGACCGTCACCTTCTCGGGCGGGGTCTTTATAAGCGAGGCAGAACTCATGGCACAAATGCTCCAGGCAGTGCGAGAGAAGAACACAAGGCAACACGGAACCCGACCAATCGGTTAGTTGGCAGCCGACCGGCGGGTGATATAAAGACACCCCGAAAACAGCCCGAACCTGCCGAAATGGCGCTGCGAATCGCTTTCGTGGCCGAGGTCTGGACGTTCATCCGAAACCTGGCCCTGAGCGTCTTGCCCTTTCAACACGTCCATCGAATCGCGAACCGCGCCATGCCCCACGCAGGTTTCAAGCATTTTCGGATGTCGGTTTATCGCCATTTACACGTAGGAAAAATCTGTAAATCGCGACGATTTGTCGCAGATCTTATTCTTTGTTGATTGAACGTTCAATCAAAACAAAATAGACTGGCCCTCAATCCGGTAGCCGTTTTTCGTCCGCCGGAAGGCCTAAGGAGATGTGCAAGATGCCCAAGGTCGGTATGCAACCCATCCGCCGCCAACAACTGATCGAAGCCACGTTGCAGGCGGTCGATCAGGTCGGGATGGGGGACGCCAGCATTGCGCTGATCGCCCGTTTGGCCGGTGTCTCGAATGGCATCATCAGTCATTACTTTCAGGACAAGAACGGCCTGATTGCCGCCACGATGCGGTATCTGATGAATGTCCTCAGCGAGAACGTCACCGCACGCCGTCAGGCGCTGGCAGACAGCAGCCCACGGGCGCATCTGCAGGTGATCATCGAAGGCAACTTCGACGCCAGCCAGGTCAATGGCCCGGCAATGAAAACCTGGCTGGCCTTCTGGGCCACCAGCATGCACCAGCCGTCTTTGCACAGGTTGCAGCGGATCAACGATCACCGTCTGTATTCCAACCTGTGCTGCGAGTTCCGCCGTGTGTTGCCGCTCGAAGATGCGCGCAGCGCCGCGCGAGGACTGGCAGCGTTGATTGACGGTTTGTGGTTGCGCGGCGCTTTGTCGGGAGACGCTTTCGACACGGCGCAGGCGCAACAGATCGCTTACGAATACATGGATTTCCAATTGGCCAAGAAGGTGAGCTAGAGCACACAGAAAACGCTCAGCCCCTGAACTGTTACCGACCAGCGATGCCACAGCTACATGGCTCACCCGGTGACCAACGCCAACCACTCATGCACTTGCGAGGACACTATGGCCCGTTTCGAACTGCAAAAACTCTACATTGATGGCGCGTACTCCGACGCTGGCAGCGATGCCACCTTCGAAGCCATCAACCCGGCGAACGGTGAAGTCCTCGCCAACGTGCAACGTGCGACCAAGGAAGACGTCGAGCGTGCCGTGGTCAGCGCGGAAAAGGGCCAGAAAATCTGGGCAGCGATGACCGCCATGGAGCGTTCGCGCATCCTGCGTCGCGCCGTCGACATCCTGCGCGAGCGCAACGATGAACTGGCTGCGCTGGAAACCCTGGACACCGGTAAAGCCTTCTCCGAAACCAAATACGTCGACATCGTCACCGGCGCCGACGTGCTGGAATACTACGCAGGCCTGGTGCCAGCGATCGAAGGCGAGCAGATCCCGCTGCGTGACACTTCCTTCGTCTACACCCGTCGCGAACCGCTGGGCGTGGTCGCCGGTATCGGCGCGTGGAACTACCCGATCCAGATCGCCCTGTGGAAATCCGCACCAGCCCTGGCGGCCGGTAACGCGATGATCTTCAAGCCAAGCGAAGTTACCTCGCTGACCACCCTGAAACTGGCCGAAATCTACACCGAAGCCGGCCTGCCCAACGGCGTGTTCAACGTGCTGACCGGCAGCGGCCGTGAAGTCGGCACCTGGCTGACCGAACACCCGCGCATCGAGAAAGTCTCCTTCACCGGCGGCACCGACACCGGCAAGAAAGTCATGGCCAGCGCTTCGGCTTCGTCGCTGAAAGACGTGACCATGGAACTGGGCGGCAAGTCCCCGTTGATCATCTGCGACGACGCCGACCTGGATCGCGCCGCCGACACCGCAATGATGGCCAACTTCTACAGCTCCGGTCAGGTCTGCACCAACGGCACTCGCGTGTTCGTACCGAGCCACCTGAAAGCCGCTTTCGAAGCCAAGATCGTCGAGCGCGTAGCGCGCATCCGCATCGGCAACCCGGAAGACGAAAACACCAACTTCGGCCCGCTGGTCAGCTTCGCCCACATGGAAAGCGTGCTGGGTTACATCGCCAAGGGTAAAGAAGAAGGTGCCCGCGTTCTGTGCGGCGGCGAGCGTCTGACCGACGGCGAGTTCGCCAAAGGCGCTTTCGTTGCACCGACCGTGTTCACCGATTGCACCGACGAGATGACCATCGTCCGTGAAGAAATCTTTGGCCCGGTGATGGCGATCCTCTCCTACGAGACCGAAGAAGAAGTGATCCGCCGCGCCAACGACACCGACTTCGGCCTGGCCGCCGGTATCGTGACCAAAGACCTGAACCGCGCGCACCGCGTGATTCATCAGCTGGAAGCCGGTATCTGCTGGATCAACGCCTGGGGCGAGTCCGACGCGAAAATGCCGGTGGGCGGTTACAAGCAGTCGGGCGTGGGCCGTGAAAACGGCATCAGCTCGCTGACCAACTACACACGCATCAAATCGGTACAGGTCGAGCTGGGCGATTACGTCTCGGTGTTCTGATCAGCTAGCTGATCAGCTAGCTGATCAGCTGCAAGCGGCAAGTTTGAAGCTGCAAGTAAAAGCAGTTTGGGGTTGCCGCCCTCCCCGATTTCGAAGCCACAGCTCGCTGCTTTTTCTTGCAGCTTGAAGCTTGTGGCTTGTAGCTCCCCCAGGAGAACTTATGACTCAAGAATACGACTACATCATCATAGGGGCCGGTTCTGCAGGTAACACACTTGCGACCCGTCTGACTGAAGACGCAGGCGTCACCGTTCTGCTGCTCGAAGCCGGCGGCCCGGACTATCGTTTCGACTTCCGCACGCAAATGCCGGCTGCCCTGGCATTCCCGCTGCAGGGTCGTCGCTACAACTGGGCTTACGAAACCGATCCAGAGCCACACATGGACGGTCGCCGGATGGAATGCGGTCGCGGCAAAGGCCTCGGCGGCTCCTCGCTGATCAACGGCATGTGCTACATCCGTGGCAACGCGATGGACTACGACGGCTGGGCGAAACTGCCAGGCCTGGAAGACTGGTCGTACCTCGACTGCCTGCCGTACTTCCGCAAAGCGGAAACCCGCGACATCGGCCCGAACGACTACCACGGTGGCGACGGTCCGGTCAGCGTGACCACGCCGAAGGCCGGCAACAACCCGCTGTTCCACGCCATGGTCGAAGCCGGCGTGCAGGCCGGTTACCCGCGCACCGAAGACTTGAACGGCTATCAGCAGGAAGGCTTCGGCCCGATGGACCGCACCGTGACGCCGAACGGCCGTCGTGCTTCCACCGCCCGTGGCTACCTCGACGTCGCCAAGAAGCGTTCGACCCTGACCATCGTCACCCACGCCCTGACCGACAAGATCCTGTTCGAAGGCAAGCGTGCGGTCGGCGTGCGTTACCTGGTCGGTTCGGCTGAAGAGCGCGTGGAAGTCAAAGCACGCAAGGAAGTCCTGCTGTGCTCCGGCGCCATCGCTTCGCCGCAGATTCTGCAGCGTTCCGGCGTCGGCCCGGCAAAACTGCTGGAAAGCCTCGACATCCCGGTCGTTCATGACCTGCCAGGCGTCGGTGAAAACCTGCAGGATCACCTTGAGCTGTACCTGCAATACGCTTGCACTCAACCGGTTTCGCTGTACCCGTCGCTGCTCTGGTACAACCAGCCGGCCATCGGTGCCGAGTGGCTGTTCAACGGCACCGGCATCGGCGCCAGCAACCAGTTCGAAGCCGGCGGTTTCATCCGTACTCGCGAAGAGTTCGAATGGCCAAACATCCAGTACCACTTCCTGCCGGTGGCGATTAACTACAACGGCAGCAACGGTGTTAAAGAGCACGGTTTCCAGGCTCACATGGGTTCCATGCGTTCGCCGAGCCGTGGTCGCATCCAGGTCAAATCCAAGGATCCGCGCCAGCACCCGAGCATCCTGTTCAACTACATGGCCACCGAGCAGGACTGGCAGGAATTCCGTGACGGCATCCGCCTGACCCGCGAAATCATGCAGCAGCCGGCACTGGACGCCTTCCGTGGTCGCGAAATCAGCCCGGGCATCGACGTGCAAACCGATGAGCAGCTCGACAAGTTCATCCGCGAGCACGCCGAAACTGCGTTCCACCCGTCCTGCTCGTGCAAGATGGGCACCGACGACATGGCCGTCGTGGATGGCGAAGGTCGCGTGCACGGCATGCAGAGCCTGCGTGTGGTCGATGCCTCGATCATGCCGATCATTACCACCGGCAACCTCAACGCGCCGACGATCATGATGGCCGAGAAAATCGCCGACAAGATCCGTGGCCGCAAACCACTGCCGCGCAGCAACGCGCCGTACTACGTTGCGGGCGATGCGCCGGTGAAGGGCAAGCCGATGCGTGATATCACGCCTGTTGCTCAGTAAGTCGTAATACCGCGTCAAGGCTGATCGCTGGCAAGCCAGCTCCCACAGGGTTTTGTGTCGTTCACAGAAATTGTGTTCACCAAAAACCTGTGGGAGCCTGGCTTGCCAGCGATGAGGCCTGGCCATTCAGCACAAATCCCCCCGCTGCACAGTAAATCCCCCTACACCCCCTCTTCACTTGATCCTACCCCCACGCAGGCCTACTCTAGACCTCGCGCAATCGTTTCACCCCTCCCCGCCGAATCGCTGCACCCCGCAACTCCATAACAAGGAGGTTCCCGAATGTTCGATTTCCACCCCCAGCTCAAGCAGCGCTTCGCTGCCTTGCGCACGGGCGCCGAGTTCTTTTCCCTGCGGTATGTACGCGAGTCCGGCCAATACCTGTCGGTGCGCAAGAACGTCGCCGAGCCGCCGAGCCTGAGCCGCGACGAGGGCGCGATGCTCACCGTGCGCGTCAACGGGGTCGAGGCCTATGCCGCCACCAACGACCTGTCGCAGCAAGGCCTGCAAGCCGCCCTTGAACGCGCCGAGCAACAGGCCCGGCGGCTCAAGCCCCACGCCTTGCTCGACCTGCGCGAGCAGCCGGTGTCGAGCGACCGCGCCGACTACTTCTCGCCCAATCTCGAACAACCCTTCCCGTCCCTGAGCGAATGCTTCGAGCTGCTCGGCGCGGAATCCGCCTCGGTGCCCAAGGATGAGCGCCTGGTGAACTGGCAAGTGAGCATCGGCATTACCCATGTCGAGCAGATCTACCTGAGCAGCGCCGGTGCCGAATTGCGCCAGGCCCAGCGTTTCGTCTACCCGAGCCTCGATGTCACTGCCTACGACGGCAACGACAGCCAGACCCGCAGCCTCGGCCGCGAGAACTTCGGCCAGCAGGGTGGCGCCGATGTGATCAGCCGTTGCGGTCTGGTCGGTGCCGGCCCGCAAGTGGCGGATCAGGCCCTGCAACTGCTGCTCGCGCCGAACACTCCGCAAGGCCCGCGCGACCTGTTGCTGATGCCGGATCAGATGATGCTGCAGATCCACGAGTCCATCGGTCACCCGCTGGAGCTGGACCGCATCCTCGGTGACGAGCGCAACTACGCCGGCACCAGTTTCGTCAAAACCAGCGACTTCGGTAGCCTGCAATACGGTTCGAAATTACTTAACGTGACCTTCGATCCGGGCATTCCCGAAGAGCTCGCCAGCTACGGCCATGACGACGACGGCACGGCGGCAAGCAAACAGTTCCTGATTCGCGATGGTTTGCTGCTGCGTCCTCTGGGCGGTGCACTGTCGCAATTTCGCGCCGGTCTCGACGGCGTCGCCAACAGCCGCGCCTGCGGCTGGAACCGCCCGCCGATCGACCGCATGGCCAACCTCAATATCGAGCCGGGCGATCAGCCACTGAACAAACTGATCGAAGGCATCGAGCACGGCATCCTGATGAGCACCAACCGCTCCTGGTCGATCGACGATGCGCGCAACAAATTCCAGTTCGGCTGCGAGTGGGGTCAGTTGATCGAAAACGGCGAACTCAAAGGCGTGGTGAAAAACCCGAACTATCGGGCGATTTCCGCGCACTTCTGGAAGAGCCTGCGCGCCGTCGGCGATGCCAACACCGTCAAAGTGCTGGGCACACCGAACTGCGGCAAGGGTGAACCGAACCAGGTGATTCGCGTCGGCCACGCTTCGCCGGCCTGCGTATTCAGCAACGTTGATGTGTTTGGGGGAGACGCCTGATGAGCATTTCGAAGAGTCAGTCCGACGCCTTCAAGGTCATGGTCAATTGGCTGCGCGACAGCGTGCGCGAGCCGGAACAATTCACCCTCAGCTTCGCCGCCGAGTCCTCGGCATTCGTGCGTTTCAATCACGCCAAGGTGCGGCAGGCCGGGCAAGTGCAGCAGGCCAATATCGTCCTGAAGCTGATCAACGATGGCCGCCACGCCGATCTGCAAATCACCCTGTCCGGCGATCAGGAAGCCGACCTGCAACGCCTCGCCGAGGGCCTGCATCAATTGCGCGAAACGTTGCCGTTGCTGCCGCAGGATCCGTACTTGTTGCTCAATCACAACGGTTGGCAGAGCGAGAACGTGCAGGAACATCCGCTGCCGGACACCGAGCAGGTGGTCGATGAAATCTGCGCCGCCGCTGAGGGTCTGGATCTGGTCGGCTTCTACGCCGCCGGTCCCATCAGCCGCGGTTTCGCCAGTTCGTCGGGGGCGTTCGGCTGGCACCAGGCCAACAGCTTCAACTTCGATTTCAGCCTGTTTCACGACAATGGCGAAGCGGTGAAGGCCAGCTACGCCGGGCATGACTGGAGCAGCGAAGGGTTCGCCAGACGCTTCCAGCAGGCCCGCGAGCAACTGGCATTTCTCGGCCGCCCGTTGCGCACGCTGGCGCCGGGGCAGTACCGCGCCTATCTGGCACCGGCGGCACTGGAAGAAATCATGGGCATGTTGAGCTGGGGCGGTTTCTCGGCGCAGTCGATTGCCAGCAAAAGCAGTCCGCTGCAAAAACTGTATGTCGGCGATCAGACGTTCAGTCCGCTGGTGTCGCTGGACGAGAAAGTCAGCGAATCGTTGAGCCCGGCGTTTTCCGGCGAGGGTTATCCGCGCAGTGATTTGCGGCTGATCGTCGACGGCAAGGCGGGCGATCAGCTGGTCGGCTCGCGCAGTGCGGCGGAATACGGCCTGACCGCCAATGGCGCCAGCGGCGGCGAATCACCGAGTGCGCTGAACATGGCGGCGGGGAACCTGTCGCAGGCAGAGATCCTCAAGCAGTTGGGCACCGGGCTGTACATCAGCAACCTGTGGTACCTGAACTTCTCCGATCAACCAGCGGCGCGCTTGACCGGCATGACCCGGTTTGCCACCTTCTGGGTCGAGAACGGCGAGATCCAGGCGCCGGTCAGCACCATGCGTTTCGACGACAGCGCCTACAGCCTGCTGGGTTCGCAGCTGGAAGCGTTGACCGCCGAGCGTGAGTTGTTGCTGTCGGCGAGTACGTACAGCCAGCGCAATACTTCGTCGGCGTTGCTGCCGGGGGCGCTGGTCAGCCGCCTGACCCTAACCCTGTAAACACGCTATTCCCCAATACACAGGGGCTTGAGTACAAGGCCCTGTGGCGAGGGGATTTATCCCCGTTGGGTCGCGCAGCGGCCCTGAGAAGGTGGGTTGCGATCCACCTGATTCACCGAGGTGGGGGATATAAGGGGCGCTGCGCACCCCAACGGGGATAAATCCCCTCGCCACAGGGTTTCAGTCAGAACAGAAATTTCGGATAACACCAACAAGAGGTTCCATGCCCAACCGCCCGCCTCTCGACGCCATCACCGCACGCTGGTTGCCGTGGGTCGTCGCCATTGCATTCTTCATGCAGTCCCTCGACGGGACCATCCTCAACACCGCCCTGCCGGCCATGGCTCGGGATCTGGCCGAAGACCCCTTGCGCATGCAAGGCGTGATCATCGCCTACATGCTCACCGTGGCCCTGCTGATACCGGCCTCAGGCTGGATCGCCGACCGCTTCGGCACCAAGAAGATCTTCTTCGGCGCGATTCTGCTATTCAGCTTCGGCTCACTGCTCTGCGCGCTGTCGAGCAGCCTGAGCATGCTGATTGGCGCGCGGGTCATTCAGGGCCTGGGCGGTGCGCTGATGCTGCCGGTCGGACGCTTGGTGGTGCTGCGCGCCTATCCACGCTCGGAACTGGTGCGGATCATGGGCTTCATCACCATTCCCGGCCTGCTCGGCCCGTTGATCGGACCGACCATGGGCGGCTGGATGGTGCAGTACCTGACGTGGCACTGGATCTTCCTGATCAACCTCCCGGTCGGCGTCATCGGTTGTTACGCGGTGTGGAAGTTCATCCCCGACCTGCGCGGCAGCGAGCGCACACGGTTTGATAGTCTCGGTTTCCTGCTGTTCGGCGCGGCGATGATCCTCATCACCATCGCCATGGAAGGCCTTGGCGAATTGCACCTGCCGCACTTGCGGGTGATGTTGCTGCTGTTTGCCGGTCTGGCCTGTCTGGCGGCGTACTGGCTGCGCGCCGGGCACGTGGAAAATCCGCTGTTCGCCCCGTCGCTGTTCAAGACCCGCACCTTTGCCGTCGGCATTCTCGGCAACCTGTTCGCCCGACTGGGCAGCGGTGCCCTGCCGTTTCTGGTGCCGTTGCTGCTGCAAGTGGCGCTGGGTTATTCGCCGTCCCAGGCCGGGATGAGCATGTTGCCGCTGGCCGCTGCGGCGATGTTTGCCAAGTGGATGGCACGCCCGCTGATCGAACGCCTCGGCTACCGCATCGTGCTCACCGGCAACACCCTGGCACTGGGGATCATGCTGGCGAGCATGGGCCTGGTCAGCGAGCAGACGCCGTACTGGCTGCTGCTGTGCCTGCTGGCCGTGCTTGGCGCGATCAACTCGCTGCAATTCACTGCAATGAACACCGTGACCCTGATCGACCTCGACGACGCCAGCGCCAGCAGCGGCAACAGTTTGCTGTCGGTGGTGGCGCAATTGTCGTTGAGTCTGGGGGTGGCGTGCGCCGGTGCGTTGCTCGGTGGCTTTACGGCAGAGATCGGCAACGATGGCGTGGAAACCGTGCTCGGCGCGTTCCAGCTGACCTTCGTCACCGTCGGGATCATGGCGATGCTCGCCGCGACGATTTTCTCGCAACTGTCGAAAGAAGACGGGCGGCGGGCCAAGCGTCCGGAAGAACACATCGAACACTAATGTGTGATGCAGGGCTTTTGTGGCGAGGGGATTTATCCCCGTTGGGGTGCGCAGCAGCCCCAAGAAGGTTGGATGCGATCAGCCTGATGTTCCGAGGTGGCGGGTATAGGGGGCGCTGCGCACCCCAACGGGGATAAATCCCCTCGCCACAAGGAATGCTGTTTGCCACTGGGTTTGATGTGCATTGCACACTGTTCGTCCAGAACTTTCGAAGAAAGTGGCACGGGGCTGCTACACTGCGCGACATTTTGTTTTGCAGGCCAGTCCCGTGACCACCATCGCCACCGCTTTTAATACTCTGCCGCTGTCCGCCGCCATGCTGGCTAACCTCGAATCCCTCGGTTATGCCCAGATGACGCCGATCCAGGCGCAGAGCTTGCCGGTGATCCTCAAGGGGATGGACCTGATCGCCCAGGCCAAGACCGGCAGCGGCAAGACCGCCGCGTTCGGCATTGGCCTGCTCAACCCGATCAACCCGCGCTACTTCGGTTGCCAGGCACTGGTGATCTGCCCGACACGTGAGCTGGCCGACCAGGTCGCCAAGGAAATCCGTCGTCTGGCCCGTGCCGAAGACAACATCAAGGTCCTGACCCTGTGCGGCGGCGTGTCGTTCGGCCCGCAGATTGCTTCGCTGGAACACGGCGCGCACATCATCGTCGGTACCCCGGGGCGTATCCAGCAACACCTGCGCAAGGGTTCGCTGGTGCTCGACGGCCTGAACACGCTGATCCTCGACGAAGCCGACCGCATGCTCGACATGGGTTTCTACGACGCCATCGAAGACATCATCGAACAGACCCCGTCGCGCCGGCAGACCCTGCTGTTCTCCGCCACGTACCCGGTGGGCATCAAGCAACTGGCGTCGAAATTCATGCGTGATCCGCAAACGGTGAAAGCCGAAGC
This sequence comes from Pseudomonas sp. GNP014, assembly GCF_054344005.1. Classification (NCBI taxonomy): domain Bacteria; kingdom Pseudomonadati; phylum Pseudomonadota; class Gammaproteobacteria; order Pseudomonadales; family Pseudomonadaceae; genus Pseudomonas; species Pseudomonas sp. GNP014. The sequence continues at coordinate 710,761 of NZ_JBTGUS010000001.1, forward strand.
GTTCCACGACGACACGCAGATCGAACAGCGCTTCTACGAGATTTCTCCGGAAGAACGCATGAGCGCGGTGACCAAAGTCCTGCACCACTTCCGCCCGGCCTCCTGCGTGGCGTTCTGCTTCACCAAGCAGCAGGTGCAGGAAACCGTCGATCACCTGACCGCCAAAGGCATTTCCGCCGTCGGCCTGCATGGCGACCTGGAACAGCGTGACCGCGATCAGGTGCTGGCGATGTTCGCCAACCGCAGCACCTCGGTTCTGGTCGCCACCGACGTCGCCGCCCGTGGCCTGGACATCGACGCGCTGGACATGGTGATCAACGTCGAGCTGGCCCGCGACTCGGAAATCCACATTCACCGCGTTGGCCGTACCGGTCGCGCTGGCGAGAAAGGCATCGCGGTCAGCCTCGTTGCACCGTCCGAAGCCCATCGCGCGCAAGCCATCGAACAGCTGCAGAAAGCCCCGCTGAACTGGGATCAGGTGGACAACCTCAAATCCCAGGGCGGCGCGCCATTGCAGCCACCGATGAGCACCCTGTGCATCGCCGGCGGCCGTAAAGACAAAGTGCGTCCGGGCGACATCCTTGGCGCGCTGACCGGCGACGCCGGCATCCCGGGCGCCCAGGTCGGCAAGATCGCGATCTTCGACTTCCAGTCGTATGTGGCGGTTGAGCGCACCGTGGTCATGCAGGCGCTGCAGCGTTTGAACAACGGCAAGATCAAGGGCCGTTCGCTGCGCGTGCGTGTTTTGTAAACGATCTTCCATCCGAGGAAGGTCCCTGTGGGAGCGGGCTTGCCCGCGATGACGGACTGACAGACAACATCCATGTTGAATGTGCAGGCCTCATCGCGGGCAAGCCCGCTCCCACATGGGCCGCCGGTGATTTTGAAATTTGTGTGAGGACACCGTTTTGCGCTCTACCGAAGTCGTGATCATTGGCGCTGGCGCCGCAGGGTTGATGTGTGCACTGACCGCCGCCGGGCGTGGGCGTGAAGTGTTGCTGCTCGATCATGCGAACAAGGCCGGCAAGAAAATCCTGATGTCCGGCGGTGGCCGCTGCAATTTCACCAACATGTACACCGAACCGGGCAATTTCCTCTCGCACAACCCGCATTTCTGCAAATCCGCACTGGCGCGTTACACCCAGTGGGATTTCATCGGCATGGTCGGCAAGCACGGTGTGCCGTACCACGAGAAGAAGCTCGGCCAGCTGTTCTGCGATAACAAATCCAGCGACATCCTCGGCATGCTGCTCGACGAGTGCGATCAGGTCGGCGTCGAGTTGCACCTGGACACCTCGATCCAGACCATCGAGAAGGTCGAAAACGGTTACCTGCTCGACACCACCCTCGGCCAGTTGCAGTGCCAGTCGCTGGTGATCGCCACCGGCGGACTGTCCATCCCGACACTGGGCGCCACCGGTTTCGGTTATCAGGTGGCCAAACAGTTCGGCCATGAACTGCTGCCGACCCGTGCCGGGCTGGTGCCGTTCACCATCACCGATCAGCTCAAGGAACTGTGCACCGAGCTGTCCGGCACATCGGTGGATTGCCTGGTCAGCTGCAACGACCAGAGCTTTCGCGAGAACATCCTGTTCACCCACCGTGGCCTCAGCGGCCCGGCGATTCTGCAGATCTCGTCGTTCTGGGAGCCGGGTGACACCGTGGAGATCAATCTGCTGCCGGACCACGACACGGCCGCGTGGCTGCAACAGCAAGTGGCCGAACGCCCGAACAGCGAACTGAAAACCCTGCTCGGCGAGATCTTCACCAAGAAGATGGCCAACCTGCTGGCGGACAACTGGTTCGTCTCCAAACCGATGAAGCAGTACACCCACGCCGAACTGGCGCAGATCGCCGACAAGCTGGGCAGCTGGAAAGTCGTGCCGGCCGGCACCGAAGGCTATCGCACGGCCGAGGTCACGCTAGGCGGCGTCGACACCCGCGAAGTGTCGTCCAAGACCATGGAATCACTGAAAAGCCCTGGCCTGTATTTCATCGGCGAAGTGCTCGACGTCACCGGCCACCTGGGCGGCTTCAACTTCCAGTGGGCCTGGGCCTCGGGTTACGCGGCCGCGCAGTACGCCTGATCCAAATACAAAACCCTGTGGGAGCGAGCTTGCTCGCGAATGCGGTCTTTCAGTCAACTTTGTGGTGACTGACACATCGCATTCGCGAGCAAGCTCGCTCCCACAGTGGTTTGTGGTGTATGTAAAAGGAACACTTTTTGCTGTCAGATGTGCTCGGCGCCATTGCGTCGGCGTCATTACTGGCTCAATTTAGCGGCATCGCCTCGGAAGGCCTTCGCACTTCATGTCCTCGACCTCGTTTCGTCAGTCTTTGCGGCGCCTGTGGGCGCTGGATAAATTCAGCTACAGCGTGCGGGTGTTCATCGCCCTCACGGGCAGCATGGCGCTGTGTTGGTATCAGGATGAAATGGGCCTGCTGATCCCGTTGTTCCTGGGGATCATCGCCAGCGCCCTGGCCGAGACCGACGACAGTTGGCAGGGCCGCCTCAACGCCCTGGCGGTGACGCTGGTGTGTTTCAGCATCGCCGCGCTGTCGGTGGAATTGCTCTTCCCCTACCCCGTCGTATTTGCCATCGCCCTGGCCTTGGCCAGCTTCGGCCTGACCATGCTCGGCGCCCTCGGCGAGCGCTATGGCGCGATTGCTTCGGCGACGTTGATTCTGTCCGTATACACGATGATCGGCGTCGATCAGCGCGGCGGCGCGGTCACCGATTTCTGGCACGAACCGATGCTGCTGGTGGCCGGTGCCGCGTGGTACGGCTTGCTCTCGGTGTTGTGGCAGGCGATGTTTTCCAACCAGCCGGTGCAGCAAAGTCTGGCGCGGTTGTTCCGCGAACTGGGCTTTTACCTGAAGCTGAAATCATCGCTGTTCGAGCCAATCCGGCAGATGGACGTCGAAGCCCGGCGCCTGGAACTGGCACAGCAAAACGGTCGCGTCGTGGCAGCACTGAACAGCGCCAAGGAAATCATCCTGCACCGGGTCGGCAACGGTCGTCCGGGTTCGAAAGTCAGCCGCTACCTCAAGCTGTACTTCCTCGCCCAGGACATCCACGAACGCGCCAGTTCTTCGCACTATCCGTACAACGCGCTGGCCGAAGCGTTCTTCCACAGCGACGTGCTGTTCCGCTGCCAGCGCCTGCTGCGCCAGCAGGGCAAAGCCTGCCGGGCCCTGGCCGAGTCGATCCAGATGCGCCAGCCGTTCATCTATGACGCCAGCTTCGCCGAAGCCCTGAGCGACCTCGACGCCTCCCTTGAACACCTGCGTATCCAGAGCAACCCGGCGTGGCGCGGCCTGCTGCGTTCGCTGCGCGCACTGGCGGCCAACCTCGGCACCCTCGACCGCTTGCTCAGCGATGCGAGCAACCCGGATGCCCTGGCCGATGCGACCGACAGCAGCCTGCTCGACCGTTCGCCGCGCAACCTCAAGGACGTATGGGTGCGCCTGCGCACGCAACTGACGCCGACCTCTTTGCTGTTCCGCCACGCCCTGCGCCTGCCACTGGCATTGAGCATCGGCTACGGCATGGTGCACCTGATTCACCCGTCGCAAGGCTACTGGATCATCCTCACCACGCTGTTCGTCTGCCAGCCAAACTACGGCGCGACGCGACGCAAACTCGGGCAGCGGATTCTCGGCACCGCCATCGGCCTGACCGTGGCGTGGGCACTGTTCGATCTGTTCCCCAGCCCGCTGGTGCAGTCGTGCTTCGCGATCGCCGCCGGGGTGGTGTTCTTTATCAACCGCACCACCCGCTACACCCTGGCGACCGCCGCAATCACCATCATGGTGCTGTTCTGCTTCAACCAGGTTGGCGACGGCTACGGGCTGTTCCTGCCGAGGCTGTTCGATACCTTGCTCGGCAGCCTGATCGCCGGCCTGACGGTGTTCCTGTTCCTCCCGGACTGGCAGGGTCGACGCCTGAACAAGGTGCTGGCCAACACCCTGACCTGCAACAGCATCTATCTGCGCCAGATCATGCAGCAATACGCCGCCGGCAAAAGCGACGACCTCGCCTATCGCCTGGCCCGACGCAACGCGCACAACGCCGACGCGGCACTGTCGACCACGCTGGCAAACATGCTGATGGAGCCGGGGCATTTCCGTAAGGAAGCAGACGTTGGCTTCCGTTTTCTGGTGCTGTCGCACACCTTGCTCAGTTATTTGTCAGGGCTGGGTGCGCATCGCGAGACTCAGCTACCGGCGGAAGTGCGTGAACACCTGATCGACGGCGCCGGGGTGAAGCTGGCCGCCAGCATTGATGAAATCGCCCAGGGATTGGCGAACAAGCAACCAGTGGCGATTCAAAGCGATGAAGAAGAAGCGCTGGCCAATGAGCTGGAGCAGATGCCGGACGAGATTGATGAAGGACAGCGACTGGTGCAGACGCAACTGGCGCTGATCTGCCGGCAGCTGGGGCCGTTACGGACGTTGGCGGCGCACCTGATCAAGGACACGGCCGACGTTTGAGGTGGCCGGACTGGCCCCATCGCTGGCAAGCCAGCTCCCACAGGATTTATGTACACCGCAAAACCTGTGGGAGCTGGCTTGCCAGCGATGAGGACATCAGCCACAAAGAAGATTCTGGATCAGAACTCACATCCCATGCTGCCTCAACAACTTGTCATAACTGCCATCCGCCTTCATCGCCGCAATCGCCTTATCAAACCCGGCCACAATCTGCTCATGCTGCGGATTCTTCAGGCTCACCAGAATATGCAGGCTGTTCTCGCTCAACGGCTTGGGCAGAAACTCCAAGGCGTTGCGCACTTTCGGTGATTCGCGGGCCAGGTAATAGCGCGCGACGTACTCGTCTTCCAGCGTCAGTTTGACCCGATCCGCCGCGAGCATGCGCACGGCCATGGCGAAGTTATGCACAGGGACTTTCTGCAGCGCCGTGTCGGCGTCGAACGGCGCCGAATAGGTGTAACCACGCACCACCGCAATCGGATACGTGTGCAGTTGCTGCAGATTGTTGTAGTCGAGCGGCGTGTCTTTGCGTTTGAGAAAGCGGATACGGTTGAGCAGATACTCACCGGAGAACTGGCCGAGTTTGGTGCGCTCGTCGTTGTACCAGGCGTTGACCAGCACGTCATAACGCCCTTCGCCCACTCCCAGCAGCGCCCGTGCCCACGGCACTTGTTCATAGTCGCTGGCATAACCGGCCCGGGCCAGCGCGGTGCTGACAATGTCGGTGGCCAGACCGCCGTTGACCAGCGTGTCATCCGTAAAGGGTGGCCAGATATCAAACACCAGCCGCAGCTTTTCCGCTGCAGCGCTCTGGCCCAGCAAGAGCAATCCGACCAGAGCAACGGCTCGATGCAGTCGCGGCATGCTTGAAAATCCTTAGCGGGCGGGCTGCCCGACGTGTTTTTCAGTCAAAACCCCAAGGCCCCGTACCGGCGAAACCCAGGCCCTAACATTAGCTCATTGAAGCCAGTGCACAGCGCTCACCAGCAGATTACACAAAGAAGACAAGGCTGCGAGAAAGGAATGATGGCATTTTGACCTTTGTCACAGACTCTTACGCCATACAGACATCTTTGGCGCGTGCGCTTAGTATCGGGCGACACGTTCAAGGAATCGGCAAATGACTATCGAGTGGATCTGCAAACATCACAGCGACCTGGGTAAAGAGCAGCTGTACGCGCTTCTGAAATTGCGCTCGGAAGTGTTCGTGGTCGAACAGAAATGTGCGTATCCGGATCTCGATGGTCAGGATCTGGAGGGCGACACCTACCATTTGATGGGTTGGGACAATGATCAGTTGATGGCGTACCTGCGCCTGCTGGACCCGGAATCCCAGGGCGGTGACGTGGTGATCGGCCGCGTGGTCACGGCGCCGCAGGGGCGCGGCAAAGGGCTCGGCCACGAAATGATGGAACAGGCGCTGAAACAGGCCGAGAAGCATTGGCCACAGGTGCCGATCTACCTGTCGGCACAGGCGCATTTGCAGGGGTATTACGGCAAGTACGGCTTTGTGGTGGCGGGTGAGGAGTATCTGGAGGATGACATTCCGCATATCGGGATGCGTCGTTCCTGAACAGCCCTCACCCTAGCCCTCTCCCAGAGGGAGAGGGGACTGACCTTATTGTCTTGCGTCAGACATCGACCTGAAAAACCGCGTCGATTATGGATTCACAGCGACAATTTCAGGTCGGCGTACCTCTCCAATATCCCCCAATCGGTCCCCTCTCCCTCCGGGAGAGGGCTAGGGTGAGGGGCTTTTTTCAGGGATACTCCAGAACAGCCTTGATCTGCCGCAAATTACGCTCGATCCACCCGCGATCAATCGCCCCCCACTCACGAATCCGATAGCGCCCGGCGTGATTACGCGCGCCCTCTTCCTGCTCGAATTCACAGACGATATCCAGATCCGCCAGCGCGGCAATCGTGTCCTGCGCCGTGCGCCGGGGCATGCCAGTCACATCGGTCAGTGTCGGCACACTCGGCGCCAGACCGCTGTCGATCAGGTACGCCACGTACAAGCGGCGGTAGAAACTGCTTTTGGTCTTGCTGACGTCCATCCACACCTTCCTGGTTGCGTACTGTTAAGCCTGCATATCCCGCCACGTCAGATACACCCGCAGATCGAACTCGACCTGGTGATACCCCGGCAGCATGTGCTCGCACAATTTATAGAACGCCTTGTTGTGATCCGATTCCTTGAAGTGCGCCAGTTCGTGCACCACGATCATTTTCAGGAAGTCCGGCGCGGCGTCCTTGAACAACGAGGCGATACGGATCTCTTTCTTCGCCTTGAGCTTGCCGCCCTGCACCCGCGACACCGTGGTGTGCAGGCCGAGGGCGCGGTGAGTCAGGTCGAGGCGGTTATCGAACAGCACCTTGTCGATAGCGGGCGCGTTGCGCAGGTATTCCTGCTTCAGGTCCAGCGCGTAGCTGTACAACGCTTTGTCGCTCTGCACATCGTGGCGCCCCGGATAGCGTTGGCTCAGGTAATCGCCCAGACGCCCTTCGGCAATCAGTTGGCGCACCTGGTCCTGCAATTGCGCGGGATAGGCCTGGAGGTACTTCAACACAGTCATGACGGGCGACACGGTTCGCAAAAAGGTGCGCCAGTGTAGCGAATTCAACCGGGCAGCGCGCTCCAGTCGAAGGGCTCGGCGAAACTGGCGGCGTCTTCGGCGATCAATGGCCGTGCCACAAGAAAACCCTGCACGTATTCGCAGCCATGAGCTTGCAGCCATTGGTACTGCTCAATGGTTTCGACCCCCTCGGCGATCACCAGCAAACCGTACTGTTTGCACAGATTGATCACCGTACTGACCAGCGACGCATCGCGCTGGGAGTCCGGCAAGCGCGCAATCAGATGGCGGTCGAGCTTGAGCGTATCGAGTTCCAGATCACGCAGATGCGCCAGCGAACAGGGTCCGGAGCCGAAGTCATCGAGTGCCACACGCACCCCGAGATTACGCAGCAGGCGCAGTTGCTTGCGGGTTTCATCGGGGTTTTGCATCAAGGCTTCTTCGGTCACCTCGACCTCCAGCTGCCGCGGCTGCAAGGCATGTCGCTCCATGACCTGACGCAATTCGGTGACCAGATTCGGCAGGCTGAACTGGGTGTTGCTCAAACTCACCCCCAGGACCAGATCTTCGGCGAACAGGGTTTCCCAGGCTTTGCGCTGGCCGGCGCCACGATGATAAATCCAGCTGCCGAGGCGGCTGATCAGCCGCGCCTCCTCCAGCAACGGCAGGAACAGGCCCGGTGGCACATCGCCGACGCTCGGGTGCTGCCAGCGCAATAGCGCCTCGAAGCCACGAATTTGCCCGGTGTCGATCGCCACTTGCGGCTGATAGACCAGATTGAAGTCGCGGTTCTCGATGGCGCTGCGCACGCTTTCTTCGAGCATCAGTCGTGAGCGGGCCCGGCCGTTCATTTCGTGATCGTAAAAACGATATTGCTGACGCCCGGCGCGCTTGGCTTCGTACATGGCTATGTCGGAGGCACGCAGCAAACCGTCCAGATTCGATCCGCAATCGGGATAAGTGGCGATGCCGATGCTGGCGCCGAGGGCGATGTCCAGCCCTTCGATTTGCTGACAGATCGACACACGCTCGATGAGTTTCTCGGCAATCTTCGCCGCCTGCTCGGGAAACTCCAGATCCAGCAGCGCCGTGAACTCGTCGCCGCCCATGCGCGCAAGAATATCGAACGGGCGCAAACACGCCTTCAATTGCTCGGACACCCAGCGCAGTACACGGTCACCGGCATCATGCCCGAGCGAGTCATTGACGCGTTTGAAACCGTCGAGGTCCAGGTACAGCAACACCCAACTGCTGTCGTTGCGTTCGCCACGCAACAACAGGTTTTCCACCGTCTGATAAAAGCCGCGACGATTGAGCAACCCGGTCAATGGATCGGTGACGGCCTGAAATTCCAGCTGCTGATGCAGATGACGCACCACCGACATATCCAGCACCGTGACCACCATCGCCTGTTGCTCGGCGGGTAACGGCGCACAGGACAGCGCCACCGGCACCTGCTGGCCCGGAGCGGTACGCAGCAAAGCGTCATGCAGGCGCAGGGTTTCGCCGCGTTTGTAGCTGCCCTTGAATTCAGAATCGGCCCACAACGGAATGTGCGGTTTCTGCAGGTAATCGAGAAATTCCTTACCCTCCAGCTCCTTCACCGGCGCATTGAGCAACCGTGAAATCGCCGGGTTGGCGAAGCGGATCAAGCCATCCTCGCCGAGCACCAGAATGCCTTCGGCCGCGTTGTCCAGCACCGACGCATTGAAGGCCCGGGCCACCTCCAGATCATGGGACAAACGCTGCAAGGCCCGGCGATTGCGCTGGTGTTCCAGCAACGCCTGCACTTTCGGCTTGAGGATCTGCGGGTCGAAGGGTTTGAACAGGTAATCCACCGCACCACTGGCATAGCCCTTGATCACGGCGTCCTGGGATTGTTCATTGGCGGTCAGGAAAATAATCGGCGTGAGGCGCGTGCGCTGGCTGCCGCGCATCAATCGCGCCACTTCAAAGCCGTCCATGCCCGGCATCTGCACGTCCAGCAGCACCAGATCGACATCGTGAGTGAGCAACAGATTGAGCGCTTCGAAACCGGAGGCTGCGGTGATGACGTGCCAATCCTGACGTTGCAGCAACGCGCGCATGCTGATCAGGTTTTCAGGGTAATCATCAACGATCAAAAGGACAGAGCTGCCTTCACCTGGCGGGGGTTGCGCGCATTCCATGCTGCTTCTCTTGTCGGGACTTCAGGGCGATTCCGGTAAAACCGTACACACATCGAGCCTTCACTCTAGTCGTGGATCCGAAAAAGCAGAAGCTGTCATCAAGCCATCATTTAACCAAAGCGTGAGTTTGCCGACTAACGGTCACCGCTGAAGCCCCCGGAAACCGGCAGAGATGGCATTTCGACAGGATGTTGACGTCAATCATCCGCCAAGCGGGCATTAACAAAAAATCTCTCTACGCTTATAAAGGCCGCCCCAAAAGGCGCGAGCTAGAGCTTCTGGCACCCGCGTACAGGATGAACCGAGTGGAAGAACCGACATGATCGATCTCGCAACCTGGAACCTCAGCGTTCCCGTTGGCAGCCCGCCATACACCGTCGAAACCTCCAAACTGGTGAACGGCTTCAAAGATCAATACTTCCATTCCGACACCGGCACCTTGTTTTTCTGGTCACCGGTCACCGGGTCAAAAACCGAAAACGCCATCTACCCGCGCACCGAACTGCGCGAAACCTTCAGCAACGGCACCTTGCGCAACTGGTACTACCCCGACGCCGACAACCTGCTGCGCGCCACCCTCGCGGTGAACAAGGTCCCCAGTTCCGGCAAGATCGTCATTGGCCAGATCCACGCCTACGAAAGCCAGAAGCCGATGGTCAAACTCGAATACCAGTACAAGACCAAAACCGCGACCGGCAACCTGGTGATCAAGGTGCGCATGCACCCCGATGACGACGAAAGCCGCGTTATCACCCTGGCCACCGGGATCAAACTGAACAACGAATTCAACTACCTCATCCACTTGAGCCCCGGCGGCGCACTGGGTGTGAGTGCGGCGGGTTACCAGTGGGATTCGCAAATCAGCGCCACGTGGCGCAACAAGCCGCTGTACTTCAAGGCCGGCGTGTATGTGCAGGACAACACGGGCTACACCAGCGAAGGTGGCCAGGTGACCTTCAGCAAACTGGATATCGACCACGACAAATAACAGCATGACTAGCACTGCCCCCCCGATGCTCGGGGTCTGGTAAAAAACCTGTGGTGAGGGGATTTATCCCCGTTGGGTCGCGCACTGGCCCCCGCTCTGCACTGAAAGCTGGGACCTGCTGCGCAGTCCATCGGGGATAAATCCCCTCGCCACAAGGCCCTCGTCTACGCCACTTAAACACCTTTGTTTAAAGGCTCATGCGGTTACTTCCGGATGCCTACAACAGCTTGCGTCGATGCCTACGGGTACGCCAGAATCCGCCGGCTTGTGCGCCTGGCGGGCCGTCGGTAACTTGATTCGCGTCACTGATTTCCAGTGATCGGGTTTAGTAGCCCGAGGTTTCAAGCGTTGTGCACAAGCATCTGTCAGTCAGGGATTTCGATTCCTGCGCTCGATGGCAGCTGTGCGCAGGGCACCTCCGGGTGCGCCGGCTTGCTCGAAACCCCGGTCTACTAACCTGCGTACAGTTGCCTCCACTTTGATTAGTAGCCAGAGCGGGAGCACTCCAATCAGGTTTCGAGCAAATGACTAAATCAACGCCTCACCCGCCGGTCACCGACCCGGCCTCCCCTTACGAATCCGTCGACTCAAAAAAACTCAGCGACGCCGCCGAACGCGCCCTTGACCATTACCTCAACCCCGCCGCCCTCATCATGGCGAGCACGCATAAACCCGACCCCATGTACCTCGCCAACCCGAAGTACAACACCGAATCCCTGCTGGCCAACGCCAGCGAAACCCTGGGCTCCGCCAGCGAAATGCTCAACAACTTCGCCGCAACGCTCGATACCTCGCACCGCAAGACTGCACTGGGCATTGCACAAGTGGTCATGCTGGGGGAACTGGCGGTGAATCAGGCACTCGATCATGTGGAGTTGGAGCACTAGCCCTCCACGAAGAAACCCGCCACAAGGCGGGTTTCTTCAGGGAAAATCCAACAAAAAAGTGGGACGCCCATAAGCGCTGTTCAATTTACTCAATAAGACTGTCTGGCGAGGTGCTCCAGCCACCCCCACACCCACAGGTGCAACTATTTGCAGGTGGGTGGTTCCATTTGTTGAATTTCGTGTCCAACACCGGCGCTGTCATTGCGATTTTTCCTGAGTCCTTACTCTCAAGCTGGGAGGAGGAGAGATCCATTGAAGCGTCAAACTGCCATTTACCCACACCGACATCGTCATTATTTGTCATTTCGAAACCCTCTCGTGAATGAGTTCATATAATCACGTAGCTTTTCAGCATTGACCACTGTCAGAAGTAACAGGTTTAACAAATCAAATACGAATAACCCGGCTCAGCCTTAGTACATATTAAAAAACTTAAATTTTCGCTCATGAGTCAGTCCTCCATTACCAAGTTGAACCCAAGCCTGTGCGCAAAAAAATAAAAACGACCACTGTCAAACCTGACAGGTATCAATATCGAATTCGAATTAGCCACCGCACGATCCAACCTGTGGAATATAGAGTTCAACTTCCGCGTTTGGATCGCTGATGAAAGGCTTGGCAGGCCGCATGACGCGTTATCGCAATAAGCGCGAAGGACGCTTGGGCATCCTGTGGGAAAGTCACACGCCACCTTCCGAATTGCAGTTGATGAGAGGGACGCCTCAACGCGGGCATTTGACGGGCAGTTCGCGTTTCACAGAAGACATTGAGAACATCGCGGGATGCGGATTTCTCAGCACTCTAGAAGGCGACCTGCGAAATAGTGCGCACGCTTACGCATAATCGAAGATGACAATAATAAATCTGTGCCTTTTTTGGCCCACACCTTATACCGACTTTATTCATCCCCCGATCAAAGCATTGCGAATTGATATAAGAAACTGTCACTTCTATCAGGTTACAAAAAAACACCATCAACTTAACCTCATCAACGTGATACGAAAAAAATCAACTTCGGACTGACGTGTAGCCCGAGCCTTAAATATCGCGAACGAATGGTGAATATAATGCCTACTTACCAAGGTACAGTCTCTGATACAGGTGAAAGCAATTGCGCCACGCTTACATTTGACGAACCAAGCCAACAAAATGGACAGTTAAATAACGGCAAAATGCAATATTACGGGCTTAACTTTACCGTCACTGGAAGCTATACCGCGAAGAACTCAAGGTCCTTTAATCTTCAAGCCAAAGCAAAGGCCTCAGATGGAGATGAATATGGACATGGCGACAGCTCACTCACCATCAGCTTGAAATCGGCCGACGCCAACGACAATAAGTTGAGCGGTACTGTCAAGGTTGTATCAGGCGGGCCGAATGTGGGTAAAACCTACAATATGAACTTCACAAAAGGGTAACAACAGCGCACAAAAAACCCGCCTCACGGCGGGTTTTTTATAACACAGGAGAAACCAAAGGCTTAGTTAACCTTGGCGTTCAACTCACCCTTCAGATAACGCTGGTACATCGCTTCCAGCGAGATCGGTTTGATCTTCGAAGCATTACCGGCAGTGCCGAACGCTTCATAACGAGCGATACACACGTCACGCATTGCGGTCACGGTGGCGCCGAAGAACTTACGTGGGTCGAATTCGCTCGGGTTGGTGGCCATCAGGCGACGCATCGCACCGGTGGACGCCAGGCGCAGGTCGGTGTCGATGTTGACCTTGCGCACGCCGTACTTGATGCCTTCGACGATTTCTTCAACCGGTACGCCGTAGGTTTCTTTGATGTCGCCGCCGTACTGGTTGATGATCGCCAGCCACTCTTGTGGCACGGACGAGGAACCGTGCATCACCAGGTGGGTGTTCGGGATGCGCTTGTGGATTTCCTTGATGCGGTCGATCGCCAGCACGTCACCGGTAGGTGGCTTGGTGAACTTGTAGGCGCCGTGGCTGGTGCCGATGGCGATGGCCAGGGCATCGACCTGAGTGCGTTTTACGAAATCAGCGGCTTCTTCCGGATCGGTCAGCATTTGGCTGTGATCCAGAACACCTTCAGCGCCGATGCCGTCTTCTTCACCGGCCATGCCGGTTTCCAGCGAACCCAGGCAGCCCAGCTCGCCTTCTACCGAGACGCCGCAAGCGTGAGCCATGGCCACGGTTTGTTGGGTAACGCGGACGTTGTAGTCGTAGTCGGTCGGGGTCTTGCCGTCTTCGCCCAGCGAGCCGTCCATCATCACCGAGCTGAAGCCCAGTTGAATGGAGCGCTGGCAGACGTCAGGGCTGGTGCCGTGGTCCTGGTGCATGCACACCGGGATGTGCGGGAATTCTTCGATCGCGGCCAGGATCAGGTGACGCAGGAACGGTGCACCAGCGTATTTGCGGGCGCCGGCCGAAGCCTGGACGATCACCGGGGAGTCAGTCTTGTCAGCGGCTTCCATGATGGCGCGCATCTGCTCAAGGTTGTTGACGTTGAAGGCTGGAACGCCGTAGCCGAACTCGGCTGCGTGGTCCAACATCTGGCGCATGCTGATAAGTGCCATTGTGTGTCTCTCTCCCGGTTGAGGGTCGTTAATCGTGCCAGCCTGCCGGAGCGGCGGCGGCTATTCAAGTGATTGCAGATCGGGGGTCGAGGCCCGGTCTGGTGATTCGGTGTTACCTAAATCTTCTGAACGACACAGAACACCTGTGGGAGCGAGCTTGCTCGCGAATGCGGCTTGGCATTCAACATTGATGCAAGCTGATCCACCGCTTTCGCGAGCAAGCTCGCTCCCACAGTTGGATCGGTTTCCACATTGGATCTGTGTTGTGTCAATTACTGCGCCTTGCAGCCGCGGCCGATCAGGTCATTGGTGGCGACCCAGTACACCAGGCCTTCGTCACCCTTGAGGTGAAACGCCAGCATGCCGTCGCTGTACAGCGAACCCGAGGCGCCCGGCTCTTCTTTCAGGCGATAGACCTGATCACCGCCGCCGAGTCGAACGTCGACTTCCTTCTGGCCGGCATCGGCGTAGCGCCACAGCACTTTGGCCTGGCTGTCGCAGGTCCAGGTGGTCCAGTTATCCGCCGGGGCGGAGGGCTGGAACAGGTTCATCTGCGCGCAACCGCCCAACAATGCCAACGCCGCAATGGCGATCAAGCCTTTCATCCGTGTTCCTCGACTGAAGGCGCACGCCGCCAGCCCTGAGTTATAGAGTCAGACCGGTCAAGGACAACCATGTTCCTTGGCCGGGGTTTGCGTCTCGTATTTGTCCAGACCGTCCGGCCCCGAGCGCTTGTTCAGCACCGGGTTGGTTTCGGCCTGCCAGTCGGCCTGATAGCAGCCTTTCTGCGCCGCACCCGGCGCAGGCGTCGCCTCGGCCTTCGGGTTACTCCCGCAGGCCGCCAGCGTACCGGTCAGCAACAACAGCGCTAACGACTTGACCATGAAAACACTCCTTTGCCTGGCCAAACGGGCGGCCTCAGGCCTTGGCCCGGCTTTCCAGGACTTCAACGGCCGGCAGCACCTTGCCTTCGACGAATTCGAGGAACGCGCCACCCCCGGTGGAAATGTAGGAGATTTGCTCAGCCACGCCATATTTATCAATCGCCGCCAGAGTGTCGCCACCGCCCGCGATGGAGAATGCCGAGCTTTCAGCGATGGCCTGGGCCAGCACTTTGGTGCCGTTGCCGAACTGGTCGAATTCGAACACGCCGACCGGGCCGTTCCACAGGATGGTTTTCGACGACTTCAGCAGTTCGGCGAAATTGGCTGCGGTTTGCGGGCCGATGTCCAGGATCATGTCGTCAGCCGCGACGTCAGCGATCAGCTTCACGGTCGCTTCGGCGCTTTCCGCGAATTCTTTGGCGACGACTACGTCAACCGGCAGTGGCACGCTGACCTTGGCAGCGATGGCGCGCGCGGTGTCGAGCAGATCCGGTTCGTACAGCGACTTGCCGACCGGGTGACCGGCCGCTGCGAGGAAAGTGTTGGCGATGCCGCCGCCAACGATCAGTTGATCGCAGATCTGGCTCAGGCTGTTGAGTACGTCGAGTTTGGTCGAGACCTTGGAGCCGGCAACGATGGCCGCCATCGGCTTGGCCGGTGCGCCCAGCGCCTTGCCCAGTGCGTCCAGTTCAGCGGCCAGCAGCGGGCCGGCAGCGGCCACCTTGGCGAACTTGGCCACGCCGTGGGTCGAACCCTCGGCGCGGTGTGCGGTGCCGAAGGCGTCCATCACGAACACGTCGCACAGGGCGGCGTATTGCTGGGCCAGGTCGTCGGCGTTCTTTTTCTCGCCTTTGTTGAAGCGCACGTTTTCGAACAGCACGATGTCGCCGGCCTTGACGTCAACGCCGCCCAGGTAATCGGCCACCAGCGGCACTTCACGGCCCAAGGCCTTGCTCAGGTAGTCGGCGACTGGCTTGAGGCTGTTCTCGGCGGAGAACTCGCCTTCGGTCGGACGGCCCAGGTGCGAGCAGACCATCACGGCCGCACCTTTTTCCAGGGCCAGCTTGATGGTCGGCAGCGAAGCCAGGATACGCGCATCGCTGGTGACAACACCGTCCTTGACTGGGACGTTGAGGTCTTCGCGGATCAATACGCGCTTACCTTGCAGATCGAGGTCGGACATCTTCAACACGGTCATGGGTCGCACTTCCTACGGTTTTTTTGAAGTTGCTGTTTGCAGATAGTGTTCTGCAACGTCCAGCATTCGGTTGGCAAACCCCCACTCGTTGTCGAACCAGGCCAGGATGTTCACCAGCCTGGGGCCGGAAACACGGGTCTGACTGGCATCGACGATGGCCGAATGTGGGTCATGATTAAAATCACAGCTTGCGTGGGGAAGCTCGGTGTAAGCCAGCAGACCTTTGAGCGGGCCGCTGGAGGCGGCTTCGCGCAGGATCCGGTTGACCTCATTGGCATCGGTCGCCGTGGCGGTCTGCATCGTGATGTCGAGGCAGGACACGTTGACCGTCGGCACGCGTACGGCTTTGGCCTGAATTCGCCCGGCAAGTTCCGGCAGCAGGCGCTCGATACCACGCGCCAGACCGGTGGACACCGGAATCACCGACTGGAACGCCGAACGGGTGCGGCGCAGGTCTTCGTGGTGATAGGCGTCGATCACTGGCTGATCGTTCATCGCCGAGTGAATCGTGGTGATCGACACGTAATCGAGGCCGATCGCCTTGTCCAGCAAGCGCAACAGCGGCACGCCGCAGTTGGTGGTGCAGGAGGCGTTGGACACCAGCAGTTCGTCGCCGGTCAGGCAGTCCTGATTGACGCCGTAGACGATGGTGGCGTCGACATCCGCCTCGCTGGCCATCGGCTGCGAGAACAATACCCGTGGCGCACCAGCGTCGAGGAACCGCTGGCCGTCTTCACGGGTGTGGTAAGCGCCGGAGCATTCGAGCACCAGATCGACGCCCAGCGACGCCCAATCAATGCCTTCGGGGGTGGCACTGCGCAGAACCTTCACGCAGTCGCCATTAATATGCAGACAGTCGCCATCTACTCGCACTTCGCCGGGAAAGCGGCCGTGAGTGGAGTCGAAGCGTGTCAGGTATTCGATGCTGGCCATGTCCGCCAGATCGTTGATTGCGACAATTTCAAACCCGGCTTTTTCGCCTCGCTCAAACAACGCACGCAAGACGCAACGACCAATCCGGCCGTAGCCGTTGAGTGCAACTTTGTAGGGACGCGGTTGAGGCATGGGGTTCTCGATAGTACGCGGGCAGACACAATGCTTAGTTGCGACACATCCCTTGTGGGAGCTGGCTTGCCAGCGATAGGGCCATTCGCTTCAACATAAATGCTGACTGAACGGACGCCATCGCTGGCAAGCCAGCTCCCACAGGGAGTTGCGGTGACCGTTAGATCACCGCGCTGTGACTTAGTCTTCCAGCAGCTCTTCAGCCTGACCCAGGATGTTTTCCAGGGTAAAACCGAACTCTTCGAACAGTGCCGAAGCCGGCGCCGACTCACCGTAGGTGGTCATGCCGATCACGCGACCTTCCAGGCCCACGTACTTGAACCAGAAGTCGGCGTGTGCCGCTTCGATCGCGATACGTGCGCTGACCTGCAACGGCAGCACCGATTGCTTGTAGCCAGCGTCCTGAGCATCGAACACGCTGGTGCACGGCATGGACACCACACGCACCTTGCGGCCTTGCTCGGTCAGTTTGTCGAAGGCCTGAACGGCCAGACCGACTTCCGAACCCGTGGCGATCAGGATCAGCTCAGGCTCGCCTGCGCAGTCCTTCAGCACGTAGCCACCGCGGCTGATGTCGGCAATCTGGCCGGCATCGCGTTCCTGATGTTGCAGGTTCTGACGCGAGAAGATCAGCGCCGATGGGCCGTCCTTGCGCTCCAGAGCGTTTTTCCAGGCCACGGCCGATTCCACGGCATCGGCTGGACGCCAGGTGTCGAGGTTCGGCGTGGTGCGCAGGCTGGTCAGTTGCTCGATCGGCTGGTGCGTCGGGCCGTCTTCGCCCAGACCGATGGAGTCGTGGGTGTAGACATGGATCACGCGCTTCTTCATCAGCGCCGACATGCGCACCGCGTTGCGGGCGTATTCCATGAACATCAGGAAGGTCGCGCCGTAAGGCACCAGGCCGCCGTGCAGGGACACGCCGTTCATGATCGCGGTCATGCCGAACTCGCGCACGCCGTAGTACATGTAGTTGCCGCTGGCATCTTCAGCGCTGACGCCTTTGCAACCTTTCCACAGGGTCAGGTTGGAACCGGCCAGGTCAGCCGAACCGCCAAGCATTTCCGGCAGCAGCGGGCCGAACGCGTTCAGGGTGTTCTGGCTGGCTTTACGACTGGCGATGGTTTCGCCCTTGGCCGCGACTTCAGCGATGTACGCCGAGGCTTTTTCAGCGAAGTCAGCCGGCAGCTCACCGCTCAGACGACGGATCAGCTCGTTGGCTTCGGTCGGGAACGCAGCGGAGTAGGCCGCGAAACGCTGATCCCACTCGGCTTCGGCGGCGCGACCTTTTTCCTTGGCATCCCACTCGGCATAAATGTCGGCCGGGATTTCGAACGGGCCGTAGTTCCAGTTCAGCGCCTGACGGGTCAGGGCGATTTCCGCGTCACCCAGCGGGGCGCCGTGGCAGTCTTCTTTACCCTGCTTGTTCGGCGAACCGAAACCGATGGTGGTCTTGCAGCAGATCAGGGTCGGCAGCGGGCTCTTGCGCGCGGTTTCGATGGCGGTCTTGATCTCTTCCGGGTCGTGACCGTCAACATTGCGGATCACTTGCCAGTTGTAGGACTCAAAACGCTTCGGGGTGTCATCGGTGAACCAGCCTTCGACTTCGCCGTCGATGGAGATACCGTTGTCATCGTAGAAGGCGATCAGCTTGCCCAGACCCAGCGTACCGGCCAGGGAAGCGACTTCGTGGGAAATGCCTTCCATCATGCAGCCATCACCCAGGAACACGTAGGTGTGGTGGTCGACGATGTTGTGGCCAGGACGGTTGAACTGCGCGCCGAGGACTTTTTCTGCCAGGGCGAAACCGACAGCGTTGGCCAGACCCTGACCCAGCGGGCCGGTGGTGGTTTCAACGCCCGGGGTGTAGCCGAATTCCGGGTGACCCGGGGTGCGGCTGTGCAGTTGACGGAACTGCTTGAGGTCGTCGATCGACAGGTCGTAACCGGTCAGGTGCAGCAGCGAGTAGATCAACATCGAGCCGTGGCCGTTGGACAGCACGAAGCGGTCACGGTCGGCGAACGATGGATTGCTCGGGTTGTGCTTGAGGTAGTCGCGCCAAAGCACTTCGGCGATATCTGCCATACCCATAGGGGCACCGGGATGGCCGCTGTTGGCTTTTTGCACGGCATCCATGCTGAGGGCACGAATGGCGTTGGCACGCTCACGACGGCTAGGCATCGCTGATCTCCTGGGTGTGAATAGATTGAAACGGAAAAAAGGAGGGCATTTTCCCTCACCGGAGCGCCTCGGGGCAATGACAGATAGTCATCCGGAGGCGTTTTTCCCATGGTTAACGGCGGTTTCCGCTGGTGAAACCTTTCCGCTGTTCGTTTGTAGAGTTAACCAGCCGGTGAGAAGTGCCATCTATCGAGCAATATCAAAACTTTTTGATATTGCTCTTGCGAGGATTTAGCCCCGTCACTAGACTGCTGCCCCATGAACTTACGCGCGCCTTCCATTCGACATGACGATTGCGACGAGCTGGCGGCCTTGTGCAAGGCCGGTGGCGACCCGCTGCGCCTGAATGTATTGCGCGCGCTGGCCAACGACTCGTTCGGGGTCCTGGAGCTGGCGCAGATTTTCGGCATCGGTCAGTCCGGCATGAGCCACCACCTCAAGGTGCTGGCCCAGGCCGATCTGGTGGCGACACGCCGCGAAGGCAACGCGATTTTCTATCGCCGCGCCCTGCCCCACCCCGAATTGCTCGGCGGCAAGCTGCACGCGGCATTGTTAGAAGAAGTCGACAATCTGGCACTGCCGGATGACGTGCAGGCGCGCATCGCTCAGGTACACGGACAACGTGAGGCCGCCAGCCAGGATTTTTTCGCACGTGTGGCGGAGAAGTTTCGCGCCCAGCAAGACCTGATCGCAGGCCTGCCGCAATACCGTGACAGCGTGCTGGCCCTGCTCGACAAACTGAACTTCAATGGTGCTGCCACGGCCATTGAAGTCGGCCCCGGCGACGGTGCTTTCCTGCCGGAACTGGCCCGCCGCTTCGGCACCGTCACCGCGCTGGACAACAGCCCGGCGATGCTCGAACTGGCGCGTCAGGTATGTGAACGTGAACAACTGGCTAACGTCAGCCTGCAATTGGCCGATGCATTGAATGGCATCAGCCTTCAGGCCGATTGCGTCGTATTGAATATGGTGTTGCACCATTTCGCCGCGCCGGCCGAAGCGCTCAAGCACATGGCCGGCCTGCTGCAACCGGGCGGTAGCCTGCTCGTGACAGAGTTATGTAGCCACAACCAGAGTTGGGCCAGGGAGGCCTGCGGTGATCTGTGGTTGGGGTTTGAACAGGACGATTTGGCCCGTTGGGCCACCGCTGCGGGGCTCGTTCCCGGGGACAGCCTCTATGTAGGCTTACGTAATGGTTTCCAGATCCAGGTTCGCCACTTTCTGCGACCGGCTGGCGACACTCACCATCGGTAAATTCAGGAAAACATCGAGATGAGCGAATACTCCCTCTTCACCTCCGAGTCCGTGTCTGAAGGACATCCGGA
The DNA here is from genome assembly GCF_054344005.1 of Pseudomonas sp. GNP014. Lineage (NCBI taxonomy): Bacteria > Pseudomonadati > Pseudomonadota > Gammaproteobacteria > Pseudomonadales > Pseudomonadaceae > Pseudomonas > Pseudomonas sp. GNP014. Next base: position 731,069 of record NZ_JBTGUS010000001.1, read on the forward strand.
CAAAATCGCCGACCAGATTTCCGATGCGGTGCTGGACGCCATTATTGCCCAGGACAAACACGCACGCGTGGCTGTGGAAACGCTGGTCAAGACCGGCGTTGCCATCGTTGCCGGTGAAGTGACCACCAGCGCCTGGGTCGACCTGGAGCAGATCGTTCGCGACGTGATCTGCGACATCGGCTACACCAGCTCCGACGTCGGCTTCGACGGCGCGACCTGCGGCGTGATGAACATCATCGGCAAGCAGTCCCCTGACATCAACCAGGGTGTTGACCGTGCCAAGCCTGAAGATCAGGGCGCCGGCGACCAGGGCCTGATGTTCGGCTACGCCAGCAACGAAACCGACGTACTGATGCCTGCGCCGATCACCTTCTCGCACCAGTTGGTGCAGCGCCAGGCCGAAGCCCGTAAGTCGGGTCTGCTGCCTTGGCTGCGTCCGGACGCCAAGTCGCAAGTGACTTGCCGTTACGAAGGCGGCAAGGTGGTGGGTATCGACGCTGTTGTACTGTCGACCCAGCACAACCCGGAAGTCTCGTACAAAGACCTGCGCGAAGGCGTGATGGAGCTGATCGTCAAGCACGTGCTGCCTGCCGAACTGCTGAGCAAGGACACCCAGTTCCACATCAACCCGACCGGCCAGTTCATCATTGGCGGCCCGGTAGGTGACTGCGGTCTGACCGGTCGCAAGATCATCGTCGACAGCTACGGCGGCATGGCCCGTCACGGCGGCGGCGCGTTCTCCGGTAAAGATCCATCGAAGGTTGACCGTTCGGCGGCCTACGCTGGCCGTTATGTTGCCAAGAACATCGTCGCTGCCGGCCTGGCCGAGCGTTGCGAGATCCAGGTGTCCTACGCAATCGGCGTCGCCCAGCCGACGTCGATCTCGCTGAACACATTCGGCACCGGCAAGATCAGCGATGACAAGATCATCAAACTGGTGCGTGAAGTGTTCGACCTGCGTCCATACGCAATCACCACCATGCTCGACCTGCTGCACCCGATGTACCAGGAAACTGCAGCCTACGGCCACTTCGGTCGTGCATCGCAGACCAAGACAGTTGGCGAAGACACCTTCACCACCTTCACCTGGGAAAAAACCGACCGCGCCGACGCTTTGCGTTCCGCTGCTGGTCTGTAAGACGCCCTGGCGGTACAAAAAAGCCCCGCACGGTTCGCGCCGTGCGGGGCTTTTTCATGCGTGCGCAATACCCTGTGGGAGCGAGCCTGCTCGCTAGATGCCCGAACAGACAACATGACTTTCCAACCGAAACACCCGGCAAAACACCCCGCCAACCCACTTCAAAATCCTCGCCTAGCCTTCAAGCATTCCCCCTGAGCAAGGACGCTCACCATGCTTGCGACGCTGCGCCTGTTTTCAGTTGTTCTGCTGAGTTTCATCCACCTGATCGCTTACGCCGCCTGCCCCGAATGGCCTGCCGCCACCGCGCAAAACGAAATCACCGCCCTGCAAAAACAGATCGACCAATGGGACGAAGCCTATCATCGCGAAGGCCGTTCGCTGCTTGCCGACGACCTCTATGATCAAGCCCGCGTGCGGCTCAACGAATGGCGACAGTGTTTCCAGCGGCCAGCGGCGCCGCAACCTTTGCGCAGCGCAACGGGGCCCATCGCGCATCCGGTTGCACACACAGGCCTGGATAAACTTCATGAGGCGGCGGCGGTTCAAGCCTGGCTGCAGGACCGCCGGGATGTCTGGGTACAACCCAAGGTCGATGGCGTCGCAGTGACACTGATCTACCGTCGCGGTCTGTTGCAGCAGGCGATCAGTCGCGGTGACGGTAGCAGCGGCCAGGACTGGACGGCGTCAGCGCAAAAGATCCACGCCATTCCTCAACAACTGACGCAGCCCCTCGATCTGCTGGTCCAGGGCGAACTCTACTGGCGTCTGACTCAACATGTGCAGGCCCGCGCCGGCAGCGTCAACGCCCGCGCCACGGTTGCCGGACTGATGAGCCGGAAAACCCTGAGCGCCGAGCAGGCGGCCGGGATCGGTCTGTTCGTCTGGGATTGGCCACAGGGACCGGCGAGTCTGCCCGAAAGAATAGCGACGCTGGCGACACTGGGTTTCGCCACGACAGCGCCATTCAGTCAGGCCATCGCCAACCTTGAAGACGCACAAAAGTGGCGTGAGCACTGGTATCGGTCACCACTGCCATTCGCCAGCGACGGCATTGTGCTGCGTCAAAGCCAGCGCCCACCGGCCGAGCGTTGGCAGGCGAGCGCGCCCTACTGGGCGGTGGCCTGGAAATACCCGTTTGCCCAGGCGCTGGCTGAGGTGCGCAAAGTGAATTTCAAAATCGGTCGCACCGGCCGCATCACACCCGTGCTGGAGCTGACGCCGATCATGCTCGATGACCGGGAGATCAAACGCGTGAGCGCCAGTTCGCTCAAGCGCTGGCAGACGCTGGATATCCGTCCCGGTGACCAAGTGGCAATCAGCCTGGCCGGGCTGACGATTCCACGGCTCGACAGCGTAGTACTGCGCACGACCGAGCGGGCCGACATTGACGTCCCCGACGCCCGTGATTTCCACGCCTTGAGTTGCTGGCAACCGACACCCGGTTGCGAAAGCCAGTTTCTCGCTCGCCTGACCTGGCTCAGTGGCAAGCAAGGTCTGGCGATGCAACATGTCGGCCGTGGCACCTGGGAGAAACTTCTCGAAACAGGCCACCTGAACAACCTGCTGGATTGGTTGACCCTCGACGCACCAGAGCTTGCTAACATTGCCGGCTTCGGCGAGCGCAGCAGCGAACGCCTGATTCACAGTTTTCACAGTGCCCGCCAACGGCCATTCGGCCAGTGGCTGAAAGCGCTGGGGTTACCGCCGACCGGCCAGGCACAACTGCCTGACTCATGGCAGGCGCTGGCCCGACGCGACACCGAACAATGGCAGGCTGAAGCCGGTATCGGCCCGGGACGCGCAGCGCAACTGAGCGCATTCTTTCGCGACCCGCAGGTACTGGCCTTGAGCGAAACCCTACAGGCCGCCGGCATCGACGGTTTCTGACTACGCGAACCCGGCACGCCGGGAACCCAACGGCCCCGAGGCGCTCCAACAGCGCAGTGCCCAACCGACCGATTGCCTTTGCACATGGAGCTTTTATGAAATTTCTCGCACCGCTCGCCATGCTGACCCTTTGCGGCATCATGGCCGCCCCCGTGATGGCCGACGAAGACGCCCCGGGCCTGACCGGTTGCGCTGCCAAGAAGCAGGGCATCATGAACCAGATCGAGCAGGCCAAATCCCGCGGCAATGCCGATCAACAGGCCGGCCTGGAAACAGCCCTGCGCGAAGTGACTGAACACTGCACCGACGCTGGCTTGAAGAAAGAACGCGAAAACAAGGTACTCGAAGCCAAACACGAAGTGAGCCAGCGTCAGGCTGACCTCGACAAAGCCATGAAGAAAGGCGATCCGGAGAAGATCAACAAGCGCAAGGACAAGCTCGCCGAGTCGCGCAAGGAACTGCAGGATGCGCTGGACCAAATCGACAAGTAACCGATGCCCCTGTGGCGAGGGAGCAAGCGCCCTCGCCACAGGGGCTCAATTGTCTCAGCCCCCTCATGCAATCAATGATCGCGAAATTCCTTATGGCAAGCGCTGCAGGCATCTTCAACTTTCTGCACCGCAGGCCCGAGGTTGCTGGCCTTGTAAGGCTGAACCTGGCTGGCGATCACCAATTCACCGGTGGCCGCCTCAAGGGTGCGAGCCAGTTCCTGAAAGCGGGCCTGACGCGACCAGACTTCGTCCTTGGCGCTGCTGTGATCGGCTTCGCGCACCTGCGGGAAATGCTTCCACGGCTCATGGGACAGCGCATCGAGTTTCACCGCACCGTCGGCGAACTTCGGCCCGTCGAACGCAATGCGCCCACGCAACATGCCACCGAGCTCTTCGCCGGTCTTGAGCATCTGCTTGAAGATCGCCTTGCGCTGGCCCAACGGGGAATTCGGATCGACACCGCCACAGGCGGACAGGGTCAGGCAGGCCAGCAATACAACAGCAATTCGTTTAAGAGTCATGGCGGCTTCAGGTCACGGAATTCGGCGGCCAGTATCCTCGCCTCCCCGACAAACACCAATAGCCCTATTAAAAATACGGGTTGTTCGAGCGCATGGAGCACTCGGGCGACCGGCACAGGAATCACTCCATGAACAGCCGTTTCAAGGCCTGGCGTCACCCACTGATCGCAACCCTGCCGCTGCTGGCAATCCTTGCCGGCTGTACGGGCGGCGACAACGCCAAACCGAAAACCCACGCCTTGGCCACCTATTCCAGCGCCACCTGGGAAGCCCTGCCGGCGGTGTCCGACAGCGATCTGGTCGCCGGTTTCGGCTCATGGCGCAGCGCCTGCACCCGACTCAAAGCTGATCCGGTCTGGGGTGGCACGTGCGCCGCGGCAACCAACGTGCCGCAGAGCGCCAACGAGATTCGCGCGTTCCTCAAGCAGAACCTCGATGTGTTCGGTCTGCGCGCCGAGCATGACAACCCCAACGGTCTGATCACCGGTTACTACGAACCGGTCTACCCTGGCAGCCTGACGCCCACCGACGTGGCCAACGTGCCGGTGTATGGCGTGCCGGAAGACATGATCATCGTCTCGCTGGAGAGCATTTATCCGGAACTCAAGGGCAAACGCCTGCGTGGCCGTCTCGAAGGTCGAGTGCTCAAGCCTTACGACGACGCGGCGACCATCGAATCCAAAGGCGTCAAAGCGCCGGTGGTGGCCTACCTGACCGATCCGATGAACCTGCAGTTTTTGCAGATCCAGGGTTCAGGGCGGATTCAGACACCGGATGGCAAGCAACTGCGCATCGCCTACGCCGACCAGAACGGCCACCCGTACCGGCCCATCGGCCGCTGGCTGGTGGAACAGGGCGAGTTGAAGAAAGAAGACGTGACCATGGGCGCGATCAGCAACTGGGCCAAGGCCAACCCGTCGCGCATTCCGGAACTGCTGGGCAGCAACCCGAGCTACGTGTTCTTCACCCGCAACCCGGACAGCAACGAAGGCCCGCGTGGCTCGCTGAATGTGCCGCTGACCGCCGGTTACAGCGCCGCCGTCGATCGCAAGGTGATTCCGCTGGGTAGCCTGTTGTGGCTGTCGACCACGAAACCGGATGGCACCGCACTGGTTCGCCCGGTTGCGGCGCAGGACACTGGCGGCGCGATCGCCGGCGAGGTGCGTGCGGATCTGTTCTGGGGCACGGGCGATGCAGCCGGGCAACTGGCCGGAGACATGAAACAGCAGGGGCAGATCTGGATGCTCTGGCCCAAGGGAGCGGCGCTGCCGCAAGTGCCGCAGGTGGCGGATGCCCCCAAGGACAAATCCTGAGATGTTTGTTGCCTGATCAATCGCCATCGCGGGCAAGCCCGCTCCCACAGTAATTGATGGTGACCACATATTTTGTGTACACCAAAAAACCTTGTGGAAGCGGGCTTGCCCGCGATGCGGCCAGCAGCAACAACAATAATCAAACAGACACAAAGAAGAACGCGGCAATCAGCCCCATCCCGACAAACCACACCAGCGACCGCAGAATTGCCCAGTCCGCCAGGTAGCAGATGATGTAGAGCAGGCGACTGGTGATAAACATCACCGCCAGCACATTTACCGTCACCAACTGCGCCGTGCCCACCAGATGCGCGACGATCACCGCGGCGGCAAACGCCGGCATCACTTCAAAACTGTTGAGTTGCGCTGCATGCGCCCGTCGTGCCACGCCGCCCACGCTTTCGAGAAAATCCCGAGGATCATGGTTGTCACTCAGCCGGAAACCGCCCGCGGCCTTGGCCACAATCGTGCACACATAGGGCAGAAAAATCGCGATCAACACACACCACAGAGCCACCGTCATAACGCCGTCCTTTTTTCGAGTTATAGAATTCGCGAGCGGTCAGAACTTCATGACCAGCATGCCGATCAGCACCAGCCCACAGGCTAAGAGCCGTGGCCGGCCGAAAGGTTCTTTCAAGTAGCGCATGCCGAACAGCACCACCAGAATCACGCTGATCTCGCGCAATGCCGCCGCTTCCGCAATCGAGCCCAACTGCATCGCCCACAGCACCAGAGCGTAGCTGAACAACACGCAGAACCCGACGGCCAGCCCCAGCTTCCATTGCTCACGCCAGAACTGCATGAACGCCGGGCGCTTGGCGACCCACGCCAGCAGTGGAAATGGCCAGGCGCTGAGCAGCGTGACCCAGACCAGGTAATCGAGCGGGTGCGACCAGCGCCGCAACGCCTGGCCATCTATGTAGGTGTAGCAACCGATGCACAAGCCGATCAGCGCCACCACCGGCAGCATCGACCACGGCAAGTGTTTCCCGCCGCCGCCCTGCCAGAGCAGGCAAACCATGCCAAACGGAATCAACATGATCCCGAAGATCTGCTGCGTGGTGAGCACCTCACCGGCGAAGATCAGGGTCAGCGCCAACACCACCAATGGCGACAGTCCGCGCATCAGCGGATAGACCAAGCCGAGATCGCCGACCCGGTAGGCCTGAATCAACAAATAGCGATAGAGCAGTTCAAACGCCGCCGACGCAAGAATCCACGGCCAGATTTCAACCGGCGGCAAGCTCACGAACGGCAACGCAATGGCGACGACCAGCAGCGCCACGGTGTCCATGCACGCCACCACCAGCAGCCGCTCGGCGCTGAATTTGATCAGGGTATTCCACGCCGCATGCAACAGCGCCGCCACCAACACCAGAGCTGTCGCCAGCACGTCCCACTCCTTATTGTTGTTATCCAGCCAATTAGTCAGATTATTGATTCGCGATGTGTCAGCAGCTGTTTATACTGCAAGCGACCACGCCGCACTCAGTTGCGCACAGAAAAATACCAATAATTCCCGCCGGCACCGCACTCCTTCGAGATCGGTCGTCGGCCTGCGTATGCCTGATCAAAGCGTCAAGACTACTGACAGAGACCTTGCGCATGCCACTCGCTTTGCTTGCACTCGCTGTTGCCGCATTCGGCATCGGCACGACTGAATTCGTGATCATGGGTCTGTTGCCCGATGTCGCCCGCGACCTTGCCGTAAGCATCCCTCACGCCGGACTGTTGATTACCGGGTACGCCCTGGGTGTGGTGTTCGGCGCACCGATCCTCGCCATCGGTACCGCCAACATGCCGCGCAAGGCGACGTTGCTGGGCATGACGCTGATGTTCATCCTCGGCAACGTGCTCTGCGCACTCGCGCCGAACTACGCGACGCTGATGGCGGCGCGGGTGGTCACCGCGTTGTGTCACGGTGCGTTTTTCGGCATTGGCTCGGTGGTGGCCGCCGGACTGGTCGCACCGAACAAACGCGCGCAGGCCATTGCGATGATGTTCACCGGTCTGACCCTGGCCAATGTGCTCGGCGTGCCCTTGGGCACCGCGCTCGGCCAATACGCCGGTTGGCGCTCGACCTTCTGGGCGGTGTCGGTGATCGGCGTGATCGCCGCTCTCGCGCAATGGCTGTGGCTGCCGAAACACATCGCGATGGACAAGGCCAACCTCGCCAGCGAGTTCAAGGTGCTGGGCAAGGTCAACGTGTTGCTGGCACTGGGTATGAGCGTGCTGGCATCGACCAGCCTGTTCAGTGTGTTCACGTACATTGCACCGATCCTGCAGGACATCACCGGCGTCAGCCCCCACGGCGTGACGGTGATGCTGCTGTTGTTCGGCGTCGGCCTGACCGGTGGCAGCATGCTCGGTGGCCGCCTGGCCGACAGCCGTCTGTTGCCGTCGCTGGTGGGTGTGGCGCTGGCGGTGGTGGTGATTCTGGCGGCGTTCAGCCAGACCAGCCGTTCGGTGATTCCGGCGGCGATCACGCTGGTGCTGTGGGGCATTTTCGCCTTTGCGCTGTGCCCGATCCTGCAACTGCTGATCATCGACCAGGCCCATGAGGCGCCGAACCTCGGCTCGACCTTGAACCAGAGCGCGTTCAATCTTGGTAACGCGACGGGCGCGTGGATCGGCGGGCTGGTGGTTGCCAGTGGCGCAGATCTGGCGGACTTGCCGTGGACCGGTGCGCTGGTCGGCGTGCTGACGGTGCTGACGGCGCTGTTTTTCATCTATCTGCAACGTCGTGGCACGGCTGCGGTCAATGTGTCCGGCTAGCCCTCACCCTAACCCTCTCCCAGAGGGAGAGGGGACTGAAAGGGGGATGCTTCAGAAGTACGCCGACCTGAACACGCATTGCCGAATCTACAATCGAGCCGGTTATTCCGCTCGATACATCCCGCAAGACAATAAGGTCGGCTCCCTTTCCCTCAGGGAGAGGGGACGGAACGGGGATGCTTCAGAAGTACGCCGACCTGAACGCGCATTGCCGAATCTACAATCGAGCCGGTTATTCAGGTCGATACATCCCGCAAGACAATAAGGTCGGCTCCCTCTTCCTCCGGGAGAGGGGACTGAACGGGGATGCTTCAGAAGTACGCCGACCTGAACGCGCATTGCCGAATCCATAATCGACCCGGTTATTCAGGTCGATACATCCCGCAAGACAATAAGGTCGGCTCCCTCTCCCTCCGGGAGAGGGGACTGAACGGGGATGTTTCAGAAGTACGCCGACCTGAACGCGCATTGCCGAATCTACAATCGACCCGGTTATTCAGGTCGATACATCCCGCAGGACAATAAGGTCGGCTCCCTCTTCCTCCGGGAGAGGGGACTGAACGGGGATGCTTCAGAAGTAAGCCGACCTGAACGCGCATTGCCGAATCCATAATCGACCCGGTTATTCAGGTCGATACATCCCGCAAGACAATAAGGTCGGCTCCCTCTCCCTCCGGGAGAGGGCTGGGGTGAGGGAAGCTTGTGCCCTCAGTCGCTCTCAGCCCATCAAACTCCAGCGCCCAAGCACCGGGCGCGTTCCACTCACCCTTCATCCAAAGGACCCCGGATGCTTGAACTTGTCGCCGCTTTTATCTGCCTCACCACCCTGCTCACCTTCGTCAATTACCGCTTCATCGGCCTGCCCCCCACCATCGGTGTGATGGTCACCGCGCTGATGTTCTCCCTGCTGCTGCAAGGCCTGAGCGTGCTCGGCTACCCCGGTCTTGAAGAGCGCGTGCAGCAACTGATCGGCCAGATCGACTTCGGCGATCTGCTGATGAACTGGATGCTCTCGTTCCTGCTGTTCGCCGGCGCCCTGCACGTCAACCTGAATGACCTGCGCAGCTACCGCTGGCCCATCGGCCTGCTGGCGACCTTCGGTGTGTTGATCGCCACCGGCGTGATCGGCAGCCTCGCCTATTACATTTTTGCCCTGTTTGGCTGGCACGTGAGCTTCCTGTACTGCCTGCTGTTCGGCGCGCTGATTTCGCCGACCGACCCAATCGCGGTGCTCGGCGTACTGCGTACGGCCAATGCCTCCAAGCCGCTGAAAACCACGATCGTCGGTGAATCGCTGTTCAACGACGGTACGGCGGTGGTGGTGTTTACCGTGTTGCTGGGCATCGCCCAACTGGGCGAGACGCCGACCATCAGCGCCACCGCGATGCTGTTCGTTCACGAAGCCATTGGCGGCGTGCTGTTCGGCGGGCTGATCGGTTATGGGGTGTACCGGATGATCAAGAGCGTCCAGCAGCATCAGATCACAGTGATGCTGACCCTCGCGCTGGTGATCGGCGGTTCGGCGATGGCTACCGAACTGCACGTTTCGGCGCCGATTGCGATGGTGGTGGCCGGTCTGATCATCGGTAACCTGGGACGCAACCTGGCGATGAACGACATGACCCGCAAGTACCTCGACGGCTTCTGGGAGCTGCTCGATGACATGCTCAACGCACTGCTGTTCGCGCTGATCGGCATGGAACTGTTGCTGCTGCCATTCAATTGGGCGCACATAGCGGCGGCGAGTTTGCTGGCGCTGGCGATTCTGCTGTCGCGCCTGCTCACCGTGGCCCCGGCGATCGTCCTGCTGCGCCGCTGGCGCACGGTGCCGCGCGGCACCATCCGCATCCTGACCTGGGGCGGTTTGCGCGGCGGCGTTTCGGTGGCGCTGGCGCTGGCCCTGCCGCTGGGCCCGGAGCGCGATCTGCTGCTGAGCATCACCTACATCGTGGTGCTGTCGTCGATCCTGTTGCAGGGGCTGACCATCGGCAAACTGGTCAAACACGCCACCCGTGACGAGCCGGCCACAGCGGCCGAGCCCGCCCACCATTGATCATTTCCTGATCCGCTGCGGGTCAGGCTTTTCGGCCTGATCCGCAGGCTGTTGCGCTTTGTGCGTTTCCTTGGGAGTACCGGTCTCGCTGCGGATCTGCGCATGGCTGATCAGCGCGAAGATGAAACTGCCGCCAATGATGTTCCCCGCCAGCGTCGGCCCGGCGAACACCATCCAGAAATCACTCCATGGCAATTCACCGGCAAATACCAGATACGAGACTTCCGCCGAGCCGACCACGATGTGGGTGAAGTCGCCCAGCGCCATCAGGTAGGTGATGAGGATGATGATCCACATCTTGGCGCTCTCCATGGACGGGATCATCCAGACCATCGTGGCGATCATCCAGCCGGAGACAATGCCCTTGGCGAACATCTGGCTGGCGTGGTTTTCCATGACCTTGCGGCCGATTTCGAGAAAGGCGTGATCGGTTTTGCCATCGAAGATCGGCAGCTCGAGCATCACGTACGCCACCAGAATCGTGCCGCACAAATTGCCGAACAGCACCACCCCCCACAAGCGGATCAACCGGCCGAAATTCGCCAGGGTCGGTTTGGACATCACCGGCAGGACGGCAGTCAGGGTATTTTCAGTGAACAGTTGCTGGCGGGCGAGGATCACCGCGAGGAAACCCGCGCAGTAGCCGAAACTGGCGATGACCTTGAATTCCTCGCCCTCGGGCAGGCGCGAATTGAGCAGGCCCATGCCCATCAGCGACAGGCCCATGGTCAACCCGGCGGCGAGCGCCGACCACCACAGCGCGGCAATGCTGCGCTCCAGTTCCTGGTCGCCTTGGGTGCGGATGATTTCATGCAGAACCGCCGCGCGGGGCGGCTGGCTTTTCTCGACTTCATGTTTTTCATCGGTCGAGAGGTCGGGGGTCTTGCCGTCTGTCGGGGTGCTCATGGCGTGGTAACCAGTGGGGGGGCTTTTAGCTACGACCCCCGCCGTTCACAGCTGTTCAGTAGTCAGATAAATCTTCGGTGATGCTGAAACCACTATCGCGAGCAGGCTCACGCCTACAGGTACGACTCAGTCACTGACAAAGGAGTGAGCCTGTTCGCGATGAAGCCAACTAGAGGTTACTTAGTGACCAATTCATCTTCCTTGAACTGGTCTTTGACGTACTTGATCTCGGTCCGCCCGTGCGGTGCCGGCAAGCCGTCTTCGCCCAGATTCACGAAAACCATCTTCTCGACCGTGAGAATGCTCTTGCGGGTGATCTTGTTACGCACTTCGCAGGTCAGGGTGATTGAGGTCCGACCGAACTCGGTGGCGGTAATGCCCAGTTCGATGATGTCGCCCTGGCGCGAGGCGCTGACGAAGTTGATCTCGGAAATGTACTTGGTCACCACGCGCTGATTGCCCAACTGGACGATGGCGTAGATCGCCGCTTCTTCGTCGATCCAGCGCAGCAGGCTGCCGCCGAACAGAGTGCCGTTGGGGTTCAGGTCTTCGGGTTTTACCCATTTGCGGGTGTGGAAATTCATGGGGGGCTCCGGATTTGAGGCGTTGGGGCAACAGGGTTTTGCCCCCCAGCTTCAAGTTTTAAGCTACAAGCTGCAAGTAAAAGCAGATTCGCTGTTACTTGCCGCTTGTAGCTTGCCGCTTGCCACTAGCCGGACAAAGAAAGCTATAATCGCCGCCGATTCAGAACGGCTACTGCCGTTTTCCCGCCACCTGTCCGAGGGGCGCTGCAGCAGGTTCAACCTGTCAGGCTCGGATGGGGCGTTGACTGGCCACGGCCGGACACTAAACGCACAACGGCGCCCATTCGCATACATTACGAATGGAGGCTCTTCATGAGCGCTGTTATCACGCCTGCAGATTTTAACGATTACAAAGTTGCCGACATGTCCCTGGCTGCCTGGGGCCGTCGCGAAACCATCATCGCCGAGTCGGAAATGCCGGCCCTGATGGGTCTGCGCCGCAAGTACGCGTCCGAGCAGCCGCTCAAGGGCGCAAAAATCCTCGGCTGCATCCACATGACCATTCAGACTGCCGTGCTGATCGAAACCCTAGTTGCCCTGGGTGCCGAAGTACGCTGGTCGTCCTGCAACATCTTCTCGACTCAGGATCAGGCTGCCGCGTCCATCGCCGCTGCTGGCATCCCGGTGTTCGCCTGGAAAGGCGAAACTGAAGAAGAGTACGAGTGGTGCCTGGAGCAAACCATCCTGAAAGATGGCCAGCCATGGGACGCCAACATGATCCTCGACGACGGCGGCGACCTGACTCAACTGCTGCACGACAAGTACCCACAGGTGCTGGACCGCGTTCACGGCGTGACCGAAGAAACCACCACCGGCGTTCACCGCCTGCTGGACATGCTGGCCAAAGGCGAGCTGAAGATCCCGGCCATCAACGTCAACGACTCGGTGACCAAGTCCAAGAACGACAACAAGTACGGCTGCCGTCACAGCCTGAACGATGCGATCAAGCGCGGCACCGACCACCTGCTGTCCGGCAAGCAAGCGCTGGTCATCGGCTACGGTGACGTGGGCAAGGGTTCCGCTCAGTCCCTGCGTCAGGAAGGCATGATCGTCAAGGTTTCCGAAGTTGACCCGATCTGCGCCATGCAAGCGTGCATGGACGGTTTCGAGCTGGTTTCGCCGTTCATCGACGGCATCAACGACGGCACCGAAGCGAGCATCGACAAAGCGCTGCTGGGCAAGATCGACCTGATCGTGACCACCACCGGTAACGTCAACGTTTGCGACGCCAACATGCTCAAAGCCCTGAAGAAGCGCGCTGTTGTCTGCAACATCGGTCACTTCGACAACGAAATCGACACCGCTTTCATGCGCAAGAACTGGGCATGGGAAGAAGTGAAGCCACAGGTACACAAGATCCACCGTACCGGCCCGGGCGCTTTCGACGCGCAGAACGACGACTACCTGATCCTGCTGGCCGAAGGCCGTCTGGTGAACCTGGGCAACGCCACCGGTCACCCAAGCCGCATCATGGACGGTTCGTTCGCCAACCAGGTACTGGCCCAGATCTTCCTGTTCGGCCAGAAGTACGCCGACCTGTCGCCTGCCCAGAAAGCCGAGCGCCTGACCGTTGAAGTACTGCCGAAGAAACTCGACGAAGAAGTGGCCCTGGAAATGGTTCGCGGTTTCGGCGGCGTGGTCACTCAACTGACCAAGCAACAGGCTGACTACATCGGCGTGACCGTCGAAGGCCCGTTCAAGCCGCACGCCTATCGCTATTAAGAGCAGCTGCGAGCTTCAAGCTGCAAGCGGCAAGTAAAAGCGGTTGGTTTACTTGAGGCTTGTAGCTGTTGCTGGCTTCTTCATCGTTATTACGCAGCCGCTGGCTGCAAGCTTCAGGCACAGGATCCCGGCGCTCCGCCCTCTTGCAGCTTGAAGCTTGCAGCTCGTAGCTGGAGGTCCCCTCCATGTCCCAAGACCGTCGCTACAGCTTCGAGTTCTTCCCGACCAAAACCGATGCCGGGCAAGAAAAACTGCTCGCCACTGCTCGTCAGCTGGCCACGTACAACCCTGACTTCTTTTCCTGCACCTATGGCGCTGGCGGTTCGACCCGTGATCGCACCCTCAACACCGTTCTGCAACTGGAAAACGAAGTCAAAGTACCGGCCGCACCGCACCTGTCGTGCGTCGGCGACAGCAAGGACGACCTGCGCGGCCTGCTGAACGAGTACAAGGCAGCCGGCATCAAGCGCATTGTCGCCCTGCGCGGCGACCTGCCATCCGGCATGGGCATGACCAGCGGTGAGCTGCGTCACGCCAATGAGCTGGTTGAATTCATTCGTGAAGAAACCGGTGATCATTTCCACATCGAAGTCGCCGCTTACCCGGAGATGCATCCGCAAGCGCGCAACTACGAAGACGATCTCGCCAACTTCGTGCGCAAGGCCCGCGCCGGCGCCGACAGCGCGATTACCCAGTACTTCTTCAACGCCGACAGCTACTTCTACTTCGTCGACCGTTTGCAGGCGCTGGGCGTGGATATTCCGGTGGTGCCGGGGATCATGCCGATCACCAACTACAGCAAGCTGGCGCGTTTCTCCGATGCCTGCGGTGCGGAAATCCCGCGCTGGATCCGCAAGCAACTGGAAGCCTACGGCGATGACGCACAAAGCATTCAACGCTTTGGCGAACAGGTCGTCAGCGAGATGTGCGAACGCCTGCTGCAGGGCGGCGCACCGGGTCTGCACTTCTATTCCATGAACCAGGCGGAACCAAGCCTGGCGATCTGGAACAACCTGAAACTGCCGCGTTGAAGCAGTTGCAAGCTTCAAGCTGAAAGCGACAAGCAAGATCAAGAGATCGCAGCCTTCGGCAGCTCCTACAGGGGTGTCGCAGCTGCGATCTTTTGCTTTTAAAGCCCCGAAACAGAGCTTCTGCTGCCACTTTCTGGCTCTTTCGCGTTTCTCGTCGTAATCTCAAGCCATGCCTTTGATCGCGCAATTATTCGCCGTGCTGGTTTTTGCTTGCCTGAGCTTTGCCGCTCGGGGCGAGAAGCTGCGTATCGTCACCGAACCGTGGGCGCCTTATGTCTACGAAGACGGCGGCAAGAAACTCGGGCTGGACTACGAAACCACCGCCATCGTATTCAAGCGCCTGGGCATCGAGGTCGAGTGGCAGTTCCTGCCGTGGAAGCGCTGCCTGTCGATGCTGGAAACCGGTCAGGCCGACGGTGCACTCGACATTTTTCACAGTGTCGAACGCGAAGCCACCCTGCTCTATCCGAGCGAACCCCTGTCCGACGTCGAATTCGTGATGTTCTACGCCAACGACCGGCCGCACCCGTTCAGCAGACTCGAAGAACTCAAAGGCCTGACCGTCGGCACCTCGCCCGGCTATCTGTACAGCCCGGATTTCAGCGAATCAACGCTGTTTACCCGCGAACCGGCACCGACCCATGAAGCCAACTTCGGCAAACTGGTGCGCGGGCGCATCGACCTGTTGATCACCGATCGCCGCGTCGGCCAGCATTTGCTCGATGCATTGAATATTCGCGATCAGATCACTGAAAACCCCACCGTCATTAGCCGCCAGAGCCAATTTCTCGCGGTTCGGCGCAATGCTGGCATGGATTTGCTGGTGCAGCGTTTTGGCGCTGAGCTCAAACGATTCAAGCGCGAACCCGCCTATGCCGAGCTGAGCGCCCGTTATGGCGCGGCTCCCGTTATCGGGGCGCCGCTGGGCAATGCCTCGGCCAGCAGCAAAACCGTTGAGCAGCAGGAAAGCAGCGCGCGGTGATTGCTCTGTTATACTCCGGCGTTCCCGCCAGGCTCACGCCCGGACGCCCGGAACCGTAACAGGCCTCTCGACCCGCTACAGCGCAGCTCTCCAGCCCGCGCGAGCGCTCCAGACGTGCCTTCGGAACCGCAGCAGGACCGGACGGGATTGCGTCCTCTTAAACGTGATTCGCGCCAGGCAAGACTCCCATTGGGCCAAGCCCTAACTAAAACAGGATTACTCATGTCCTTTGCTTCCCTCGGTCTCTCCGAGGCTTTAGTCCGCGCCATCGAAGATGCGGGCTATACCGAGCCTACTCCGGTGCAACAGCGGGCCATTCCCGCCGTGTTGCAAGGTCGCGACCTGATGGTTGCGGCACAGACAGGTACCGGTAAAACCGGCGGTTTCGCCCTTCCGATCCTGGAGCGGTTGTTCCCTAACGGTCACCCGGACAAATCCCAGCGTCATGGCCCGCGCCAGCCGCGCGTTCTGGTCCTGACGCCGACCCGCGAACTCGCGGCCCAGGTTCACGAGAGCTTCAAGATCTACGCCCGTGACCTGAAATTCGTCAGCGCCTGCATCTTCGGCGGCGTCGGCATGAACCCGCAGGTTCAGGCCATGTCCCGTGGTGTCGACGTGCTCGTCGCCTGCCCGGGTCGCCTGCTCGACCTCGCCGGCCAGGGCAGCGTCGATCTGTCCCACGTCGAAATCCTCGTCCTCGACGAAGCCGACCGCATGCTCGACATGGGTTTCGTGCACGACGTGAAGAAGGTCCTCGCACGTCTGCCGGCCAAGCGTCAGAACCTGCTGTTCTCGGCGACTTTCTCCAAAGACATTACCGATCTTGCCGGCAAGCTGCTGCACAACCCGGAACGCATCGAAGTGACGCCGCCGAACACCACGGTCGAGCGCATCGAACAACGGGTCTTCCGTCTGCCGGCCAGCCACAAGCGTGCGCTGCTCGCGCACCTGATCACTGCCGGCGCCTGGGAACAGGTGCTGGTGTTCACCCGCACCAAGCACGGCGCCAACCGTCTGGCCGAGTACCTGGACAAGCACGGCCTGCCAGCCGTCGCGATCCACGGCAACAAGAGCCAGAATGCCCGCACCAAAGCCCTGGCCGATTTCAAGGCCGGTGAAGTGCGTATCCTGGTGGCCACCGACATCGCCGCTCGCGGCCTGGACATCGACCAGTTGCCACACGTGGTCAACTTCGAACTGCCGAACGTCGATGAAGACTACGTGCACCGTATCGGCCGTACTGGCCGCGCCGGTCGTTCGGGCGAGGCGATCTCGCTGGTGGCCCCGGACGAAGAAAAACTGCTGAAAAGCATCGAACGCATGACCAAGCAGAAAATCGCCGATGGCGACCTGATGGGCTTCGATGCCAGCACCATCGAGGCCGAGAAGCCTGAAGTGCGCGAGCGTCCGGACATGCGCAACCCGCGCAATTCCCGTGGCCCGCGTGGCGACGGTCCGAATGGCGGCGGCGGTGGCGGCGGCGGCGGTCGCAAGGACAAAGGCAAGGACAAGGGTAAGGACAAGGGTAAGGAAAAACCCGCCGGTGAACGCGGCGAGCGCCCTGCCCGTCAGCAGAAGCCACGTGAAGGCACTCCAGCCCGCGAACAGCGTCAACCGTCGCAGCCGCCACGCGCCGCCGCTGATCGTGCACCGGACGA
The DNA here is from genome assembly GCF_054344005.1 of Pseudomonas sp. GNP014. NCBI lineage: Bacteria > Pseudomonadati > Pseudomonadota > Gammaproteobacteria > Pseudomonadales > Pseudomonadaceae > Pseudomonas > Pseudomonas sp. GNP014. Next base: position 748,136 of record NZ_JBTGUS010000001.1, read on the forward strand.
GTTCCTCGACGACGATATTGATAACTTCGGTAACCGCGTTGATTACGTGCCCAAAGCCGCCCCGGCCGGTGGCCGTGGTCGCCGTCCAGGCGCTCCGGCACAAGGTGCTGGCGCTGGCGCCCCTCGTGGCGGTCAGCCGCAGGGTCGCCAGAACGGTCCGCGCAACAGCAACGGTTCGAGCACCGGCACCCCGCCGGCCAAACGCAACGGCCCGCGCAATGGCGCACCACGTGATGGTCAGTCGGGTCGTCGTGACGAGTCCTCGTCGCGCAACCGTCGTCCAGCCCGTGACGATCAGCCACGTACCGAACCAGCCGTGCAGAACCCGCGCAGCAACGGTCCGAAGATCATGCACAAGGAATCGAAAGCCGACCGCTTCCCGACGCCTGAGCAGCTCGATCAACTGCCAAGCCGCCCACGTGGCGAGAAACCAGCCCTGCTGACCCGCAATCGCTGATTTCACGCTGCAATGAAAAATGCCCCGACTCGCAAGAGCCGGGGCATTTTTTATGCACCCGGCAAACTTCACGGTGGAATTGAACCTGTGGCGAGGGGATTTATCCCCGATCGGCTGCGAAGCAGTCGCAAAACCATTCAACGCGGTATGTCTGATCCCCCTCAGGTGAAGGGTTTGGGGCGCTGCCCGCCTTACAGGGATTTGTGTTGTGGCAGGCCATAAAAAACGCCCCCGGCCTTGCGACCGGGGGCGTTTTTATGTGGCAGGACGAAAGTTACTTAACTTTCACGCCTTCCAGCGAGATGTCCAGATCTGCGGTTTGCGAGGTAGGACCTGGGCCCTTGATCCCGAAATCGTTCAGGTTGAGGGTGGTCTTGGCATTGAAGCCTGCACGCTCGCCGCCCCATGGATCCTTGCCTTCGCCGTTGAACGTGGCCTTGAAGGTCACAGGCTTGGTCACGCCGTGCAGAGTCAGGTCACCGGTCACGTCAGCAGTCTTGTCGCCGGTCGATTTAACGGCGGTGGAGACGAACTTGGCGTCAGCGAATTTGCCCACGTCCAGGAAGTCTTTGCTGGCGATGTGCTTGTCACGCTCGGCGTGGTTCGACCACAGGCTGGCGGTTTTCACGTCGACGGAGATTTTGCTGGCTTCAGGCTTGGCCGAATCCCACGAGAACGTGCCGTCGAAGTCTTTGAAAGTACCGTGGATGAAGCTGTAACCCAGGTGGCTGATTTTCCAGTCAACGAAGGCGTGCTGGCCTTCCTTGTCGATTTTGTAGTCCGCAGCCATGGCCTGACCAGCCGAGAGCAGTGCAGAACCGATTGCCAGAGCGGCCAGAGTCTTTTTCAACATGCTTTCTTTTCCTTTGAGTCGAGGTTGAATTTCAGGCTTTGCGACCGAGCATTCGCGTCAGGGTCGCATCACGATCAATAAAGTGGTGCTTCAATGCTGCCAACGCATGGAGGCCGGAAAAAATTACCAGCGTCCACGCCAGCCAGAGATGAATCACCCCAGCGGTATCTGCCTGATCCGGTAGCCCGGAAACCAGTGCAGGAACTTCAAACAGGCCAAACACCGGGATCCCGACACCGTCTGCGGTGGAAATCAGGTAACCGGCAAGCATCACAGCGAACAGCGCCAGATACAGAAACCCGTGGCCGAACTTTGCACCGATACGGGTCATGCGGCTGTAGCTTTGCAGCGTCGGCGGCGGTGGGCTGATAAAGCGCCACAGCACCCGCAACACCATCACACCCAGCAGCACCAGTCCGATGCTCTTGTGCAGATCCGGCGCCTCTTTGCGCCAGCTGCTGTAGTAATCCAGCCCGACCATCCACAGACCCAGCGCGAACAGTCCGAAGACCACCAGCGCCACGCCCCAGTGCATGAAGATGCTGACCCAACCATAGCGCGAAGAAGAGTTACGTAGCTGCATTGCCCAAATCCTGTGAGAACTGCGAACCAAGACTAGCGAGTTATCTATCGAATTAAAGCGGAAAATTTTGCTTTGAAATATCGAGAAATACGATCAAGAGTCTTGAGCATGGTGGTTAAGGAAAGATTAAAGGGGGAAAGTGTGGGGCAGGATACTGGGTACAGATCCAAAGTTAGTGCTGCCTGAACCGGCCTCTTCGCGAGCAAGCTCGCTCCCACAATGGTCGGCGGTGTTCACAAATTCTGCGTTCACCGCAAAAACCTGTGGGAGCGGGCTTGCCCGCGATGAGGCCCTCACAGGCAAAAAAAAGCGCGGCATAAGCGCCGCGCTTTTTCATTCACCGCAACGCTTACTGCGCCTTGGTATCACTGCTTGCCGCTGGAGCCGCCGCAGGCTTGGCCGCTGGCTTCTTCGCCGGTTCAGCCTTTTTCGCCGCCGGTTTTGCCGGGGCTTTTTTCGCTTCGGTCTTCGCCGCCGGCTTCTTCGCCGCTGGCTTGGCCGCCGCTTTCTTCGCCGGCTCGGCTTTCACCGGAGCCGCAGGCTTCGGTGTTTCCACCGGTGCTGGCGCAGGTGCCGGAGTCGGCGCAGGCGCTGGTGCCACAGGCGCCGGAGCTGGCTCTGGAGCCTTCACCGGTTCTGGCTTCTTCTCGTCATCCGAACCGCCGAACAGGTTGCTGAAGAAGTTGCCCTTCTTCGCTGCCACGGCACCTGCCGCGCCTGCCGCTGCTGCGGTTGCAGCCGCCGGGCCGACTTTGACCGGCTCGAACGACTTGCCAGCCGCCAGATCTTCAACCTGACTGGCCGCACGCTGACCAGTGCGCAGTGCGCCTTCCAGGGTGCCCGGGTACAAGGTGTCGGTATGTTCGCCGGCAAACGCTACGCGTTGCAGCGGACGTTCCCACAGACGCCAGAACTTGCTGATCTGGCCTGGACCGAAGGCCAGGTAAGCGCCGCCCATCGACGGGTCGGTGCTGTAGCGACGGATTTCATAACCGGTGAACGAGCCACGGGCCTGTGGATAAAACGCGTGCAGACGGATCAGCACCTGATCGACCATCTGCTTGTCGCCGAACGCCTGCATCACGCGGGCGTTGTCGCCGGACAGGTTGATCACCACGTTGGCGCCGCCCTTCAGGGCTGGCTCGATCCAGAGCATGCCGAGGCCGGCGTTGCTGTAGATTTCGCCGGACATACGCGCCTTGCTTTCCCACACCGGCGTCTTGAACTTCAACATGATCTGGTCGCGCCAGCCGTAGTTGGTGCCCTTGATCGCCGCCAGGTGCTGGGCGTCCAGCGCCGGGGTCAGGGCAATCTTGTTCAGCGCGCGCAGTGGCACGGCCAACACCACGTAGTCTGCCTGATAACCAACACTGCCGACCTTGACGGTCACGCCGTCCTTGTCCTGAGTGATCGCGGACACCGGCGAGTTGGTCTTGATGGTCTTGATCTGCTTGACGAAGGCCTGGGCCAGCACCTGACTGCCGCCGACCAGACGCGAGGCGCGCAGGTCGCGGTCGGAGACGCCGCGATACACGCGGTTTTGCTGGGCGAAGTACAGCAGCGACAGACGCGACGGCTCGTCGTAGTGGGTGCGGATGTCCTGGTTGATCAACTGACGCGCCGTGGCCGGCAGGTTCTGCTTGTCGAGCCAGCTCGACACGTTGATCTGGTCCAGCGCATGCAGGGTGCTGGTCGCGGCCGGGTTCTGCGGATCGTCGATCGAGCGCGCCAGATCGTCGAGGGTTTTCTGGTAGCGCTTCAAGGCCTCGGCGGTGGCCGGCTGCTTGGTCGCCAGATCGGCAGCGGAGAAATATTCGCCGTCGATCAGATAACCCGGGGTACGTACGAACTCAGGGGCCGGCGTGGTGCTCAGCTTGAAGGTCGAGACGTACTTGTTCAGCACCGGCTGAGTCTTGTCGTTGCCGATCCACTCGCTGGTGGCCATACCGGAGCGACCGCCCAGGCTCGGTTTGGCTTCCAGCAGCGTGACCTGCCAGCCTTTGTTTTGCAGTTCATAAGCGGCAGTCAGGCCCGACAGGCCGCCGCCAATCACGATCGCGGTTTTATCCTTGGCCAGCGCCGTAACGCTGAACAGCCCCAACATCACCAGCGCACAGGCGCGCAGCCAACCGACAGACATTCAGCGAACTCCGGAAATACACGTAGGAAAAAGCAGTTTTGCGGGTCAGACGACCCAAAGAACCGCGAAGAATACGTTAGCCATCAAAACGCCGCCAGCGACGTCTATCGGCTCATACAAAGTAGCTCAATCGACACAATGGGTTGTCCCCACGCGACGCATTGCATAGGCTTGCGCGATTGTTTGCCCGCGCCTGACGCGAGCCGCCTCGAGGAGACTGTAAATGGGCCTGAATAACCAGTGGATGCAACGCGACCTCGCGGTGTTGTGGCATCCCTGCACCCAGATGAAAGACCACGAACAGCTGCCGCTGATCCCGATCAAGCGCGGTGAAGGCGTCTGGCTCGAAGACTTCGAAGGCAAGCGCTACCTCGACGCCGTCAGCTCGTGGTGGGTCAACGTGTTCGGCCACGCCAACCCGCGCATCAATCAGCGCATCAAGGATCAGGTCGATCAGTTGGAACACGTGATCCTTGCCGGCTTCAGCCATCAGCCAGTGATCGAGCTGTCCGAGCGTCTGGTGAAGATGACCCCGGAAGGCCTGAACCGGGTGTTCTACGCCGATAACGGTTCGTCCTGCATCGAAGTCGCGCTGAAAATGAGCTTTCACTACTGGCTCAACCGCGGCCAGCCAAACAAAAAGCGCTTCGTCACCCTGACCAACAGCTACCACGGCGAAACCATGGCGGCGATGGCGGTCGGCGACGTGCCGCTGTTCACCGAAACCTACAAAGCGCTGCTGATGGACACCATCAAGGTGCCGAGCCCGGATTGCTACGGGCGTCCCGAAGGCATGAGCTGGGAAGAGCACTCGCGCAACATGTTCGCCGCCATGGAACAGACCCTGGCAGAGCATCATGACAGCGTCGCAGCCGTCATCGTCGAGCCGCTGATTCAGGGCGCCGGCGGCATGCGCATGTATCACCCGGTGTACCTCAAGCTGCTGCGCGAGGCCTGCGACCGCTATGGCGTGCACCTGATTCACGACGAAATCGCCGTCGGCTTCGGCCGCACCGGAACCATGTTTGCCTGTGAACAGGCCGACATCCGCCCGGACTTCCTCTGCCTGTCGAAAGCCCTGACCGGCGGTTACCTGCCGCTGGCAGCCTGCCTGACCACCGACGAGGTCTACAGCGCGTTCTACGACGACTACCCGACCCTGCGCGCCTTCCTCCACTCGCACAGCTACACCGGCAACCCGCTGGCGTGTGCGGCGGCGCTGGCGACGCTGGATATCTTCGAGCAGGACAACGTCATCGAAAACAACCAGGCGTTGGCCCAGCGCATGGCCTCGGCCACTGCGCATCTGGTCGATCACCCGAATGTCAGCGAAGTGCGCCAGACCGGCATGGTCCTGGCGATCGAGATGGTCAAGGATAAGGCCACCAAAGAGGCCTACCCTTGGCAGGAACGCCGTGGCCTGAAGGTGTTCCAGCATGCGCTGGAGCGTGGCGCGTTACTGCGTCCGCTGGGCAGCGTGGTGTATTTCCTGCCGCCGTACGTGATCACCCCGGAGCAGATCGACTTCCTCGCCGACGTCGCCAGCGAAGGCATCGACATTGCTACGCGTGACAGCGTCAGCGTGGCGGTGCCGAAAGACTTCCACCCCGGCTTCCGCGATCCGGGCTGATTCCTGAGGATTCAGACCAACCCTGTGGCGAGGGGATTTATCCCCGTTCGGCTGCGCGGCAGCCGTAAAATCAGCCCATGCACTACTCCTGACTCACCGCGATTGCAGATTTTGGGGCGGCTTCGCCACCCAACGGGGATAAATCCCCTCGCCACAAAAGCTCTGCATTACAGCAAGTACGCGCCCATTTTTTAGAGACCCGAAATGAGACTGTCCCGCTTCTTTATCGACGCCCCACTGAGCACCGGCGAACACGAACTGCCGGAAGCCCAGGCGCATTACATCAGCCGCGTGCTGCGCATGGCCGAGGGCGATGCGGTGCAGTTGTTCGACGGCTCCGGCCATGAGTTTCGCGGCACACTGCTGGAAGTCGGCAAGAAGCGCGTGACCGTGCAGATCGACGAGCAATTCGCCGGCCAGGTCGAATCGCCGCTGCACATCCACCTCGGCCAGGGCCTGTCCCGTGGCGAACGGATGGACTGGGCGATTCAGAAAGCCACCGAGCTGGGCGTGAGCGAAATCACCCCGATCTTCAGCGACCGCTGCGAAGTCCGGCTCAAGGACGAACGCGCCGACAAACGCCTGCTGCACTGGCGTCAGGTGGCAATCAGCGCCTGTGAGCAGTGTGGGCGCTCGCGGGTGCCGGTGATTCATCCGCCGCTGCTGCTGGCCGACTGGCTGAAGCAGACCCAGGCCGAATTGAAGCTGGTGCTGCACCCGGTGGCGGAGCCGCTGGTGAGCCATGCGAAACCGGCGACTTTGGCATTCCTGATCGGGCCGGAGGGTGGCTTGTCGGAGGCTGAAGTCGAGCAGGCCAAGGGTAATGGCTTCCATGCCGCCCGCCTCGGCCCGCGAGTATTGCGTACCGAAACTGCGCCAGTGGTTGCACTGGCGGTGGCCCAGCAACTGTGGGGGGACTTCTAAAGCGCCATCGCTGGCAAGCCAGCTCCCACAGGTGCTGTGTTAATCACACAATTTGTGAACAACTCTGAGCCCTGTGGGAGCTGGCTTGCCAGCGATTGGCAGCAACTCGGTCTAGAGGACATAAAACAGAATCGCCACAAAGTGCAGCAAACTCCCGGCAATCACGAACAAATGCCAGATCCCGTGCGCATGCCGCAACCGGTGATCGAGGGCAAAAAAGATGATCCCCACGGTGTACAACACCCCGCCCGACGCCAGCCAGGCAAACCCTGTCGTACCCAGCGCCGCAATCAACGGCTTCACCGCCACCAGCACGATCCAGCCCATCACCGCGTAAATCACGATCGACAGGATCCGCGCCTCCGAGCGTGGCTTGATCTCCTGCAGAATACCGATCAGCGCCAGCCCCCAGACAATCCCGAACAACGTCCAGCCCCAAGGTCCGCGCAGGGTCACCAGGCAGAACGGTGTATAGCTGCCGGCGATCAGCAGGTAGATCGAAAAGTGATCGACCTTCTTCATGATCGCTTTCTTGCGCCCGCGCACGCTGTGGTACACGGTCGAAGCGCTGTAGAGCACCAGCAAGGTAAACGCGTAGATCGCCACGCTGACAATTTTCCACGGACTGCCGTCGAGGCTGGCAATCACCAGCATCCACACGCCGCCGATAAACGCTGCCACTGCCCCGACCAGATGCGTCCAGGCGTTGAGTCTTTCCCCGTGATACATGTGTCACTCACCTCAATATTCGTTGCCGCAGCGCGCAAGGCTCGGGCCTTGAGCGTAAAAGCGCAATGTTTCTGTTCAACGCGGACCTGCGCACGCCACGGTAATTGGGCACAATCGGTCGATACCAAAAAGAGTCCGCGCCATGCTGATCGACGAAGAATTGACCCTGAAAAAACTCGAGGTGTTCCTCGCCTTCATGCGCACCGGCAACCTCGCCCGCGCCGCTGCCGAGTTGCAGACCAGCAATGTCAGCGTGCACCGGGCGATCCATTCGCTGGAAAGCGCCCTGCGTTGTCCGCTGTTCAAGCACGAAGGCCGCAACCTGACGCCACTGGAAAGCGCCTACGTGCTCGAAGAGCGCGCGCAGAAGTTGATCAATGACGTGGTCGAAAGCGTGCGCCTGACCCGCGAAGCCGCCGGGTTCTCCGCTGAACGCTTCAAGCTCGGCTCGCTGTATTCGCTGACGGTGAAGACCGTACCGCAACTGATCATGGGCCTGAAGATCCGCCGCAGCGAACTCAACATCGACCTGATTCTCGGCTCGAACATCGACCTGCTCTACAAGCTGAAAAACATGGAAGTCGACGCGATCCTGGTGTCGCTGGACGACAGCATCAACGACCCGGACTGCGAGCAGATCCCGCTGTTCTCCGACGATATATTCCTCGCCACGCCAGCAGATTCGAAGTTCGCACAACGCAGTGAAGTCGATCTGGCCGAGGTCCGCGATGAAACATTTATCACCTTGACCCAGGGCTTCGCCACCCATCAGGACGGCAACCGGGTGTTCAAACAGGCGGGGTTCGAGCCGAAGGTGGCGATGCAGGTGAATGACATCTTCACGCTGCTGAGCATGGTCAGTTCGGGGGTGGGTTATGCATTGCTGCCGGGGCGGATTGCGGCGGTATATGAGAATCGGGTCAAGCTGATTCCGTTGCAAGAGAAGTACCGGTTGCAGCAGCACATTGGCGTGGTGTTTTTGAAGGCCAAGGAGCGGGATCCGAATTTGCTGGCGTTGCTGGCGGAGTGTCGGATGTATGCCAATCGACAGGCTGGGATTTAGAGCAAAATCTAGATCAAGAGCTACCCCCTCACCCCAGCCCTCTCCCCCAAGGGGTAGAGGGGAAAGGGAGCAGATCGGGGACTTTTCAAGGCCTGAGTTCGACTCAGGCATTTCAGGTCGGTGGATAACGCGAAAACAACTCGGTCGGTCCCCTCTCCCTCCGGGAGTGTATGTACCGGACACATGGTGGACAGGTGTTCGGAGACATGGTGGACACTTTTTAATAGGCACATTGCTCATCACTAAGGAGATGACCTGTGTCTTGGGAAGAGGTGTCCACTGTGCAGCTTCGTTCAGAATTCGTGCTTTTGGCTCGGCAAGAAGGGGCCAATGTCCGGCAGCTTTGCCGTCGATTTAATATCAGCCCAAGCACCGCCTATAAATGGCTTAACAGGTTTGAAAACCTGGGTGCAGAAGGACTGAACGATCAGTCTCGACGACCGAAGACATCACCCAAGCGATGTGCTGATGAGGTTGAACAGCAGATTCTGACCGTGAGTCAGGAGTACGCGGCCTGGGGCGCTCGCAAGCTCAAACGTGTGTTGGAAGACAACGGCTTAGTGATGCCTTCGGTCAGTACCGTGCATGCGGTTTTACAGCGTCATTCACGCGTTGATCCAAAGGCCGCCGAGATCAAACCGTTTATCCGTTTTGAGCATGAAGCGCCCAACGATCTTTGGCAGATGGACTTCAAGGGGCATATCAGTCTGGGTCAGGGGCGTTGCCATCCGTTGACGATGCTGGACGATCATTCGCGGTTTTCACTGTGCATCGCGGCGTGTATCAATGAGCAGCGCGACACCGTCCAGGAGCATCTGGTCCGGGCCTTTCGGCGCTATGGCCTGCCTTTGCGCATGACGATGGACAACGGCTCTCCATGGGGTGATCAGACAGGCGTTTATACCGCGCTGGAGGTCTGGCTGATGAGTCAAGGCATCAAGGTCGGCCACTCACGACCTTATCATCCGCAAACCCAAGGAAAGCTGGAACGCTTCCACCGCAGTCTGAAAAATGAAGTCCTCCAGGGTCAGCACTTTAACGATCTCAACAGCGCGCAACGGGCGTTTGATATCTGGCGTGATATTTACAACCAGAAGCGCCCGCATCAAGCGCTGGACATGCAGGTTCCTGCTACTCGGTACAGCAGCAGCTCAAGGGAATATCAGGAGCAACCCGCAGCGCCGGAGTACGACGATGGTGATGTGGTCAGGAAGGTTCAGGTAAAGGGCGAGATCTACTGGAGGAACCGTGAATACACAGTCGGGAAAGCTTTTTACGGGAAGTCAGTAGCTATCCGGGAAACGACGGAGGACGGCATCCACGATGTCTACTGGAGTAGACATCGCATCGCCCGAATCGACTTGAACTTGCAGATCGTTACAGCAGGTAAGAAGATCTAAAACCGTCCACCATGTCTCCGAACATGTGTCCACCATGTCTCCGGTACATACAGGGAGAGGGCTAGGGTGAGGGCAGCTTTTAGCGACTAACCCATCAACCCGCGCATCGCCAGAAACAACAGCGAAGGCCCAAGCAAACACCCAAGCGCGGTATAAAACGCCGCCGTCAGACACCCGTAAGGCACCAGCTTCGGATCGGTCGCCGCCAACCCGCCGGCCACACCGCTGGACGTGCCCATCAAGCCGCCGAAAATCACCGCACTGCGCGGATTGTTCAGGCCAATCATCGGCGCCACGAACGGCGTCATCACCATCACCAGAATCGCCTTGATCAGCCCCGCCGCAATCGACAGCGCCATCACCTCGGAGCTCGCGCCAATTGCCGCGCCGGTCACCGGGCCGACGATGTAAGTCACCGCGCCGGCACCAATAGTGGTCAGGCTCACGGCATCGGTGTAACCGAATGCCATCGCCACGCCAACACCCGCCACGAACGATGTACCTACACCGACAAACAGCGCCAGTACCCCGACGAACCCTGCACGCTTCAGCTCATCGACACTCACGCCGAAGGCCGTGGCGACAATCGCGAAATCGCGCAGCATCGCACCGCCGAGCAAACCGATGCCCGACAACAACGGAATATCCACCACGCCTTTCTGCCCACCGGTCAGTGCACCGCCGACATATGACAACACCAGCCCCAGCAGAATGGCGATGGCCGAGCCGTGCAAACGGCCCTTGGTGAAGGTGTTGGACATCCAGTAGGACACCCACATGGTCAGCCCGACAATCAGGAACCCGCTGATCAAACCGTAGCCGGTGATCACTTTCATCATCGATTCGTACATGGCGATTACCCCGCAGTCTTGGCTGGAGCGATCGGGGTCTGCTCCTTGTTACCCATGCGCGTCAGCACAGGCACCAGGGCAAAAGCGATCACCACTGCGAGTGTGCCGGCGAGAATCGCCATCGGCCCGCCCTTCAACGCACCATAGACGTTTTGCTGTGCGGCCATGGCGACCACGATTGGAATGTAGATAGCGCTCCAGAACTCGACACCCTGCTCGGTCTTGCCCTTGAGCCAGCCGCTTTTATTGAGATAACTGCCCAGACCGATCAACAGCAGCATTGCGATACCGACACCGCCGACGTTGGCCGGCACACCGATCAGCTTGCCGAGCAGTTCACCGACCCAAATACCCACCAGCGTACAAAAGGCGAGAAACGCCACACCGTAAATAATCATTGTTGTAGTCCTCAAAGTGCATCGTCGAATGTTGTTTTTGTTGTTCGAAGCTTGAGTCGGCGGTTTTAGAGTTGGCGGCCACCCTCCTCTCGCAACAGCGCCTGCAAGGTGTCGAGACGAGCACTGTCGAAGGCAGTGACCGTGCCCTGCTCGAACACCCGGCGCGCCAGCCCGGTCAGCACCGCACCGGGCGGCAGTTCGATTTGTAAACGCACGCCGCGCTCGTAGGCGCTTTGTACGGTGCCGCGCCAATCCACCACGCGGCACATGTTGAAAGCGAGGTCGTCACGCAGGGCATCAGGCTTGATCACCGGACGCGCGCGACTGCCACTCAGGTAAGCGATTTTCGGGTTCTTCAATTCAACTTTGGCAAAGGCCTCGGCGAGGGTTTGTGCAGGTGCCTCCAGCAGCGGACAGTGCGACGGCACGCTCACTGCCAAACGTTTTGCCAGACCAGCGCCACGACTGCGCGCCAGTTCGGCCACCGCTTGCATGGCTTCGTCACTGCCGGCAATCACCACCTGGTTATCGGCATTGATGTTGGCCAGGTACACCGGTGAATCCTCACTGTGCACCTGCGCCAACAGCGTTTCGACTGTGGATAATTGCAGGCCGATGATCGCGGTCATGCCATAGCCCTGTGGATAAGCTTGCTGCATCAACTCACCGCGCAGGCTGACCAAGTGCAACGCATCGCTGAAACTCAAGGCTCCAGCGACCACCGCTGCCGGGTAGGCGCCGATGGACAGGCCAGCAACGTAATCCGCCGTGAGTCCGTCCTGCAACAACTGCCGCGATGCTGCAACGCCGGCGATCAGCAGGCACAACTGAACCGCCCTCGTGGTGCGTAACGCTTCGCTGGAATCGAGCAGCAAAACATCTTCACCGAGCACATCGCTGGCCTCGATCAAGGTTTCCCGTGGCAATCGCTGCAGCATGCCCGCTTGCTGCGCGCCCTGGCCGGGGAACACCAGCAAGCTGCTCACGCTGCCTGCTCCTGCGGGTTCCACGGGTCAGTCACCAGACACGCCTGATGCTGGTTTTTCAGCAGCACACGGGCCAATCCGCTGGCCCATTCGCGCAAGGCGACCGCACCGAACGGCGTTTGCAATTGCAGGTCGATCCGGCACGCAGCCTGATCGAAAACCTCCACGAATTTGCGGGCCTGATTACGCGTGATCAACTGCGGCGTACGCAAAATCAGATCGAGATCACTGGCCGCGTGCATCGCTTTAAAACCGCTGGCCAATTCAAACCCGACGCTGCCGCTGATTCCCCAGACCCAACCGCAATCATCGAGCATTGGCCGCAGTTGCTGGAGTGCCTGCATCACCGGTAGATCGCGCTCGCACTCAACATGACAAAGCGCCTCAGGGCTGACCCGACAAGCAATTGACTCGACCGCCATAAACGCCGCCAACCGCTGCTCGCGCAACACACCGCGCACGCCGACCGCGACGTAACCTTCAGCGCTCGAGGCGCGTCGCACCACCACTGGTTGCCCGGCCGCCAGCGACTCAACCGCCCACAACGGCGCATCCGCCGGCAACTGCGCCGGGCTCATGCCCCACAGCAGGTCGTGGGCCAGAGGCGTGTTCACCACTGCGCCCTCAGCAGTTCGCGTACACGGCTGGAAGCAGCACGATTTTTTGCGCCGAGACGGTTGCTCAAGTCAGCGCTGGAGATATCGCCGATGGCTTGCTTCAGGCATTCGTTCACCCGTGCCAGATCCTCAACGGTCGGCTGTTCAATCTGCTCAACCGACAGGGTTTCCCAGAGCAGTCCGAGACTCGCATAGCTGTCGATGTCATACGCCATTGGCGGCACGCTGGCGGCCAGCGCTTCCAGTTCCTCGACACTGCGCAAGGTCACCCGCGCCGCCGAGGCCTTGCCCATCGCGTGCACCATCACCCCGGGATCGCGCAGAGCAATCAAACGGTTGGCCTGATAACCATGCGCCAGAAACGCCCCGGACATCGCCTTGCCTACCAGCAGCGCAATCACCGGATGCCCGGCCAGACGTGCGCGTGCATAACTGTCCGCCGCACCGGCCAGGGCTTGATGAATACCAAGCGCTTCTTCGCGCCGACCGTAAGCCTGGCTCGGCACATCGACGATGGCGATGATCGGGCGTTTCTGTGTTTTGTCGCGGTCGGCAGTGATCGCGTCATCCACAGCCTTGGCCAGGCCCCAGCCTTCGAGCAAACCAACCTCGCCGTTGCGAGCACGTGGATAACGGTTGTCCGGGTCAGCGACCACGGCGATAAACCGTCCGAGTTCGCCATCCGCCACCTTCAACGAGGCCGGCAGCCCTTCAACCACCACAGCACCCGCGCTCAAGGCGTTAAACCAGTTCAAACCGCGCAGTGAATAACCGCTCATGAGCGCTCTCCTTGATACAGATCGCGAACCACCGACGGTTCGATTTGCTTGTCAGTGTTCAGGCTCGTCAGACGTTGCAGAAACCATTCGGCACGTCGGCTGCGCGGCTGAGTCGGCAAACCCTGCTGAAGCAATTGGCCAACCTGCTGCCGAATCTGCGTCACGTCATCGGCGACATAACGATCCACCAAGCCGCTGGCGAAACGCTGCTCGCCACCGGTCAGGCTCCAGATGAAGGGCCGGTCGCGGGAGTCGTATTCTTCGATCCCGGCTTCCTGCTCGATCACTTGCGGGCCGTTCAAACCGAGACGCGCTTCCTGGGTCACCAACAGATAGCTGCACAGCGCAGCGGCAATCGACATGCCGCCGAAACAACCGACGCTGCCCGCCACCACACCGACCACCGGTTGGTACTGCTGCAAATCGACAATCGCCGCATGAATATCAGCAATCGCCGCCAGCCCGAGGTTGGCTTCCTGCAACCGCACGCCGCCGGTTTCCAGCAGCAATAAGGCGCGGGTCGGAATGCCCTTGCGGTTGTCTTCGGCGGCCAGTTCCAGCGCGCCGGCGATCTTCGCCCCGCCGACTTCACCAAGGCTGCCGCCCTGGAACGCGCCTTCGATGGCAGCGATCACCACCGGCAACCCGTCGAGGTTGCCCTTGGCGATTACCACGCCGTCATCGGCCTGCGGCACCACGCCCTGGCGTTCGAGCCACGGCGACATGACGCGCTGAAACGGGTCGAGCAATTCGCGGAAGGTTCCGGCATCGAGCAAGGCTTGCGCCCGTTGCCGCGCACCGAGTTCGACGAAGCTGTGTTTGTGCAACAGCGCTGCGCTGTCAGTCATGGCCGATCTCCTCGAAACCTTGTTCCAGACGCAAGCGCACCACCCCCGGCGTCGCGCCGAAATCGTGGATGTCGATGGCCATCGCCGGTGGTGTGGTGCCGTCGAACATCCGCGCAAACAGATGCTGCCAACGCTGCTGCGCACCGTTGACCGAAGTCTGCACGTTGATCGTCAGCTTGCCGGCCAGCCCCGGTTCGATCAGCACTTCCAGATCACCCGAACCGACACAACCGACCAGCGCACGCCCGCGTGGCGGCTGCCCGGCGGGGAATTCAAAGGATAAGGTTTCCATCAAAACGCTCCCTGAAGGATGCCGTTGCGCTCGATTCGGTCGAGCAGCAGCGTGGCGGCGAGCAAGTCGGCGGCGCCACCGGGCGAGGCATTCAATGCGATGAGTTGTTGATCCAGTTCATGCAAGCGGCGGCGACCGCTGAGGCTGGCGCTGCCACCGGCGTCGAGCACCGCTTGCGCGCCCTGCTGCATGGCGTGCAGACCCTCTTCGCCAGCGCGATAGAGCACGCAGGTGTCGGCCAGGTCAGTCATGATTGCGAGCAAGGCGTCGAGCCGGGCGTTCTGTTCACCGTGGCCGTTGCCGCGGCTGCGTTTGAGTTGTGGCAGGCCGCGTTGCAGAACGGAGGGGAAGCCGAGTTGCGCTTCCTCACGCGCGCCGCGTGCGCCGTAACGCAGGGCGACTTGGGCGCCGTGGCTGAGTGGGCGCGGTGCGTAGCGGTCGTCGAGTAATGCCAGACGTGCGGCGCGCAGGGTTACGGCATTGGCGCTGCTGGATTTCGCGTCCAGTGCAGCTGCTGTGACAATCAGGCCCAAGGCCCAGATCGCCCCGCGATGGGTGTTCACACCATTGGTGGTGGCGAGCATCGCTTGCTCGCCTTCGCGACCGATGCGGCCAATCGCTTCGCGCAACGTTGAATCGACTTCACCGATCTCGACCGCCGCTTCAGCCATTTCCTTGAACGCCGGCCACAACGACAACACCGAAGCGTGCATCAGGCCCAAGTGCAAATCGGTGTGCGCGCCATTGCCGCGACGGTCGACCAGCGCCGGTTTCGGCGACAGATCGGCTTCGTCGATCAGCGCGTCCACCGCCAGATCAGCCAATCGATCAGCTTGGGACAGCGGTTTTGCTTGCAGGTTAAATGCGTGCATTACCAGCTCCTGAATTTGGCGGGCGGGTTGTACAAACCGCCGGACCACTCGACCAGATCGGCCACGCTTTTCGCTGCGAGCAGTTCGCGGGTGGCGTCGGTGCGGCGGATGCCGAGGTCTTCGGGCAAGGCAATCAGACCTTCGCGGCGCATGCGCTCGGTGTCTTTCGGGTTGTGGCGCAGGCCGATTGCGGTGACGCCGGCCACCGCTGCGATCATCGCCTGACGCTCTTCCAGCGAGCGCGCCTTGTACAGGTAGGCGATGCCCTCTTCGGTGAGCAGGTGGGTGACGTCGTCGCCGTAAATCATGATCGGCGCCAGCGGCATCCCGCTTTTCTTCGCCACCTCCACGGCGTCGAGGGTTTCGACGAAGGTCGGTTTGCCACCCTCCTGGAAGGTCTCGACCATTTGCACCACGAGTTTCTTGCCGCGTTCGAGCATCGGTTGCTGCGCATCGTCGTGGCGCATATCGAGCCATGCCGGGGTGCCGTGACGCCGGCCGCGTGGATCGTGGCCCATGTTCGGCGCACCGCCGAAACCGGCGAGGCGACCACGGGTCACGGTCGAGGAATGGCCGTCGCCATCGACCTGCAACGTCGCGCCGATAAACAGATCCACCGCGTACTGCCCGGCGAGC
The DNA here is from genome assembly GCF_054344005.1 of Pseudomonas sp. GNP014. NCBI lineage: Bacteria > Pseudomonadati > Pseudomonadota > Gammaproteobacteria > Pseudomonadales > Pseudomonadaceae > Pseudomonas > Pseudomonas sp. GNP014. The sequence goes on from NZ_JBTGUS010000001.1 coordinate 764,194, forward strand.
TGGCAGAACATCCGGTTGGAACGCAGCGAGCCGTCGCGCCCGGTGAAGAACACGTCGGGCCGTGCGGCGATGTAGTTTTCCATGCCCAGTTCGGTGCCGAAGCAATGCACGCTTTCGACCCAGCCACTTTCGATCGCCGGGATCAGCGTCGGGTGCGGGTTGAGCGTCCAGTTGCGGCAGATCTTGCCCTTGAGGCCGAGGGATTCGCCGTAGGTCGGCAGGATCAGTTCAATGGCGGCAGTGTTGAAACCGATGCCGTGGTTGAGCGACTGCACATTGTGTTTTTCGTAGATACCACGGATCGCCATCATCGCCATCAACACGTGCACCGGTTTGATGTGCCGTGGGTCGCGGGTGAACAGCGGTTCGATGTAGAACGGCTTGTCGGCCACTACGACAAAATCGACCCATGACGCGGGAATGTCCACGCGGGGCAGTTCGCTGACGTCGTCGACCAACTGATTGACCTGGACGATAACGATGCCGTCGCTGAACGCGGCCGGTTCGATCAGTGCCGGGGTGTCTTCGGTGCTCGGGCCGGTGTAGATGTTGCCGGCGCGGTCAGCCATGAACCCGGCCGAGAGCACGACGTTGGGAATCAGGTCCACCACCAGCCGCGCATAGAGTTCGATGTAGGTGTGAATCGCGCCGACTTCCAGCAGGCCGTCTTCGAGCAACTGGCTGATGCGCAGGCTCTGGGTGCCGGCAAAGGAGAAGTCGAGCTTGCGGGCGATGCCGCGTTCGAACAGGTCCAGATGCTCGGAGCGACCGACGCTGGGCATGATCATGTGCAGGTCGTGGAGCTTTTCCGGGTCAGCCTTGGCCAGCGAACGGGAAAGGAAATCCGCCTGCTTCTGGTTGTTGCCCTCCAGCACTACGCGGTCGCCGGGATGAATCAGCGCTTCGAGCGCGGCGACGATCTTGTCGGTGGGCAACACCACACCGTCGGCCAGCCCGCGCACCTTGTCGAGACGCCGCTGCTTCTCGTCACGCCGCCGCGTCCAGCGCGAGTCGGGGGAAATTGTTGTTGTCATGCTCACTCCACGGGGTTCGCTGTCGTGGAGCTAAGGTAGGCGTGTGGGGTGGGGGCATCAATCAAGCGCGGTGGTGAATCGTTACGCTCAGGGTAATGATCAAGAGCGCCCTCACCCTAGCCCTCTCCCGGAGGGAGAGGGGACTGATTGGGGGATGCTTCTGATGTACATCGACCTGATCTTGCCGCGCCGAATCCATAATCGACTCGATTTTTCAGGTCGATGTACAACGCCAGACACCTCGGTCGGCCCCCTCTCCCTCCGGGAGAGGGCTGGGGTGAGGGGCGGGCTTTTCCGCTATTCCGTCGGCACCAACTTATCCAACACCCGATTCACCGCCATCTCCGCCACCATCACCACCTGCGCAATACCCTGCACAGTCTTGCGGTGCGTACCTTCCACCATTGCCGCGTGGTTGTTAAGCATCACCGTGGCCGAACCAAGGGTTTCACTGGCGTCGGCCAACAGCGATTCGGTGTCGGCATTGGGGTTGGCCATATACAGCGTGTTGGGGGTGTAGGGCGTGGCCATCAGGTCGGCGTTGGTCGGGCCGAGGTAATGGTCGAGGGCGCGTTCGGCGGCTTCGTGGAGTTTCTTGGAGTCGGGGGATTCGTAGGGGGATGCCGGGTCGGTGGACGGCGGGTTAGGCGTTACTTTGAACATGGGGATGAACCTCTATCAGGCCTCACCATCCCGCTGCTAAACGGTAGGGTGGCGGCTATGCGCAAGTTAGCAGACCGGTCAAACCCCAACCCGGCGCACCCGAAGGTGCCATGCGCACAGCCACCATCAAGCGCAGGCGAATGCCTGACTGGATGAGACTTGTACAACCGAGGTAAGGAAGAAGCCGGGCTGCTAAACCCGATCACTGGGAATCAGTGACGGAATCAAGTTACGCAGCCTGCCCAAGGCGCACAAGCCGGCGGATTCTGGTGCATGCGTAGGCAGCGGCGCAAGGATTTGTAGGCTAGTGAGCCGTAACACCGGGTGTCTTTAAACAGCTGGGCTAAATGATGTTTATTGCACTGCAGAAATTGAGGATTTGCCTGTAAGAGTTTGCTGGTGCAACTGGCTCCATCGCTGGCAAGCCAGCTCCCACAGGGTTTTGTGTGGTTCACAGAATTCGAATACAACTCGGACACTGTGGGAGCTGGCTTGCCAGCGATGAGGCCAGTCAGAGCAACACGAATTCTGGATCAATGGACCAGCCCAGCCTCCACCAACAACTGCTCCAGCCCCAACAAATCCGGCACCTTCGCCACTTGGTCCCCGACCTGCACCGCCGCCTGTTCCAACGCACACAACGGCACATCGACATAACTCAACTGACTGTCGAGCTTGTACGAGCGCGGAATCCCCTGCACCAGCAGCGCAATGAATTTGAGCTGAGGCAAGCCTCCGAGGGCGTTGAGGATGACGATCCGCGCCCGCTCGCCGATGACGATTTTCTGCCCGCACGCCGATTCAAAACTCAGCAGCGGAATCTGCCGCTCACGCCACGTAACCTTGCCGAGATACCACGGCGGCGTATCCAGATCGAAGGCGCTGGCCTGATAGTCAATCAGCTCGGCCACGGCGACGTTGGGCAGGATCAGGTTGCGGTCGGCCAGTGGCAGCAGCAGGCCGGTGAGTTGGCTGGTGCGCGCGTTGTGGCGGCGCTCATGCATGTTTCTTGCTCCAGTGGGCAATGCTTTCGAGCAGCACCGATTCCTGGTACGGCTTGCCGAGGTAGTCGTTGACGCCGATGGCCATCGCGCGGTCGCGGTGTTTCTGCCCGGTGCGCGAGGTAATCATGATGATCGGCAGGTGTTGCAGGCGTTCATCGTTGCGCACTTGGGTGGCGACTTCGAAGCCGTCCATGCGCGGCATTTCGATGTCGAGCAGCATCAGGTCGGGCATGTGTTCTTCGAGCAACAGCATCGCGTCGACCCCGTCCTTGGCGGTCAGCACATTCATGCCGTGACGTTCGAGCAAACGGCTGGTGACCTTGCGCACGGTCACCGAGTCGTCGACCACCAGCACCAGCAGCGGCTTTTGCGGCTCGCTGTCGATGTCCGCATGGGCCGGACGCTGCGCAACCCGCGCCTGCATCGCGCGGATCGGCGCCAGCAAATCGAGAATCAGCACCACCCGGCCATCGCCGAGAATCGTCGCCCCGGACACGCCCTGCACCGCGCCGAACTGCGGGCCGAGGCTCTTGACCACGATCTCGCGGGTGCCGGCCATCGCGTCGACCTGCACCGCGATGTGCCGGTCGTTGCACTGCACCAGCAGCACCGGCAATGGCAGGCTCTGGCCGAGCAGTTTCGGGCGTGGCGCAGTTTTCAGCAGTTCGCCCAGATAGCACAACTCATAGCGCTGGCCGCCGTAGTGGTAGCTCGGCGGGTCGTTACGGAAGTGCCCTTCCAGATCATTCGGCAGGACGCGGACGATGCCTTCGATGGTGTTCAGCGGAATCGCATATTGATCCTCGCCACACTGCACCATCAGCGCGCGGTTGACCGACACGGTGAACGGCAGGCGAATGCGGAAATGCACGCCCTGCCCCGGCACCGAGTCGATGCTCATGGTGCCGCCGAGCTGGCGCACTTCCTCGTGGACCACGTCCATGCCGACGCCGCGCCCGGAAATCTGCGTGATCTTTTCAGCGGTGGAGAAACCCGGCTGAAGGATGAACTGCAATACATCGCGGTCGCTGATTTCGGCATCCGGAGCCAGCAAACCGCGCTTGATCGCCTTGCGCCGCACCGCTTCCAGCGGCACCCCGGCGCCGTCGTCGCGGATATCGAAAACGATGTCGCCGCCCTCACGGGACAAGTCCAGGCTGATCGTACCCTGTGCCGGTTTGCCCGCCGCCAGCCGCACTTCGGCAGACTCCAGACCGTGATCGACGGCGTTGCGCAGCATGTGCTCCAGCGGCGCGGCCATGCGTTCCAGCACGTTGCGGTCCATCTCGCCTTCGGCGTTGTCGATGATGAACGCGACGTCCTTGTTCAGCTCTTCGGCGACCTGCCGCACGATGCGTTTGAGACGCGGCAGCATGCGTTCGAACGGCACCATGCGCGTGCGCATCAGGCCTTCCTGCAATTCGGTGTTGATCCGCCCCTGTTGCTGCAACAGGTTCTCGGCGTCGTGGTTGCGGCGGTCGAGGGTTTCCTTGAGGTCGAGCAGGTCGGAAGCGGATTCGAACAGCGCCCGCGACAGTTGCTGCAACTGCGAGTGGCGGTCCATTTCCAGCGGGTCGAATTCTTCGTAACCGAGATGGTCGGCATCGACTTGCTGACGGCTGAGAATCCGTCCCTGGGTTTCGGTGTCGAGCCGGCGCAATTGATCGCGCATGCGCTCGATGGTGGTTTCCATCTCGTTCAGTGCGGTTTGCGCATCGCTGACCTGTTGCTCGATACGCCCACGGAAAATCGAGGTTTCCCCGGCCAGATTGACCAACTCGTCGAGCAGTTCGGCGGAGACCTTGACCATGTCCGCACCGGCATCGGCAGCCGGTGGCGCCGGCTCGGTCTTGGCGGGCAGCGGCAATACCGGCGGGGTTTCGACCGTCGCCGGATGACTGAAATTCTGGATCGCGCTGATCAGCCGATCGGCCGGCGGGCACGGTTGCCCGGCGCGCACCCCATCGAGCATTTGCGCCAGGCGGTCATGCCCGCGCTGGACCAGTGCGAACAGTTCCGCCGACGGCTGCAACGCCCCGGTGGAAAGGCTTTCGTAAAGGTATTCCAGCTCATGGGCGAGGTCGCCGATCGGACCGATCTCGACCATCCGTGCACCGCCCTTGAGGGTGTGCAGATCGCGCAGCAGGGTTTCCACTTCCTGGCGATTGCCCGGTTCGGCCTGCCAGCGCAGCAACGCCGCGCCAGAGTTTTCAATGATGTCGAAACCTTCTTCGAGGAAGATTTCCAGCAGCTCCGGATCGTGTGCGGCGCTGTCATGATCCGCCGTCGGTAACGGCGCTTCGCCCACCGGTTGCCCCTGACGCAGCTCGCGAATCGCGCCGATCAGTTCCTGCGCCGGGCTCAGCGGCTGATGGCTTTGCAACTGGTCAAGCAGCAACGCCAACTGCGCGTGGCTCTTGAGCAGTAACCGGCCCAAAGCGTCGCTGTGGCTGTAGCGGCGATCCACCAGTCCTTCGTAAAGACTTTCCAGCTCCTGGGCCAGATCTGCGATGGCCGCCACTTCGGCCATGCGCGCGCCGCCCTTGAGGGTGTGCAGGTCGCGCTGCAATGAGGACAGCGGTGCGGCGTTGTCCGGGTCGTTGAGCCAGCGGTGCAAGGCTTGTCCGGCGCTGTCGAGAATGTCGACGGCCTCTTCGAGGAAGATCTCGACGATCTCGTCGTCGCCCTCGAACGACCTCGCCGACTGCTGCAACTCTGCGGTGGCGCTGCCCAGTTCACGAATGCTCAGGGTACGGCTGCCATCGCTGCGGATCAGGCCCATCGACGACGGGTCAAGGCTCTCGTCGAGCAGCTCGTGCAGGGCGCGAATGCGCGCAGGCTGCGGCGTGACTTCCTGGCCGGCGGCCAATTCGTCGAGCATGTTGATCAGCGCTTCGTGGGCGTTCTGCGCTTCTTCGAAAAACCGCTCGCTGACCGCCAGGCTGCTTTCTTCCACCGCGCCATAGAGGTCGAGCAAGGCTTCGCACAACACGTCCACCGGCAGCAGATCAGCCAGGTGCGCGCCTTCGCCGAGGGTGGTCAGTTCATCCAGCAAGGCACTGAGTTCCTGGCGCTCGCCGGGATGTTGTTGCCAGCGCTGCAAGAGGTTTTCGGCGTCGAGCAGGATGTCCATGCCCTGGGCGAGGAAGTTGTTGATCAATTGCGGATCGCGCTTGATTCGCAGGCTGGTGTTCGGCGTCTGGAGGATCGCTTCCAGACGCTCGCCGAGCAGCGTTTCAATGCGCTTGATCAACGACTGTGCACCGACGATCGGCGCCAGCGGATCGTGCTTGAGCTGGCGCAGACCGACGCGGAACAAACCTTCGGCCTCAAGCAGCAATTCCACTTCGTCGAGATCGAGCGGCAACTGATGCGCCTTGAACTCGCGGGCCAGTTGATCCAGCGGCGCGGCCAGTTCGGCAATCGGCAACACCCCGGCCATCGACGCGCTGCCCTTGAGCGTATGCAAGGCGCGCTGCAGTTCATCGCTGGCCGGTAGCGGCACATGTTCGGCGGCCTGATCGAGGTAACGGTTGAGACTGGCCAGATGGGTTTCCGCCTCGTTGCGGAAGATTTCCAGCAACAGCGGATCAAGGGCCGCGACATCATTCACGTCTTCAGCGGCCAGCGGTTCGTCCCCTTTGGCCAGCGCATGGGCGCGGGCGGCGAGCTGATCGACGTCGCTGCGTTGACGCTGCCGGTGAGTGGCGAATTCACTGATCAATTCCGGGAGCAACAACACCGTGTCGGTGAGCAGTTGCGGCACCACCGCACCGGGCTCGACGCTTTGTTCCAGCACACGGTTGAGCAGGTTCTCCACCGCCCAGGCCAGTTCACCCAGCACCAGCGCACGGACCATGCGCCCGCTGCCCTTGAGGGTGTGGAAGGCCCGGCGCAGTTCAGTCAGGGCCGCACGGTCCTGCGGATTGGCCGACCAGCGCGGCAGGTATTCGTGGAGGACTTCGAGGACTTCGTCGGTCTCCTCGAGGAACACTTCGCGCAACTCGTCGTCGACCGGCTCTTCGTCAGCCGGTGGCGGCATCAGGCTGCCGGGGGTGGTCAGGGCCGGCGGGTTGACCGCCGACACCGGGCTGGCCAGCACCTCGGCCAGCGACTGCACGATATCGGGGTCGTCCAGCACTTGCAGGTCTTGCATCACCAACGCTTCGCTGGGGCTGAGCACGTCATCGAGCACTGGCACCTGCGGTGCGCCGGGCTCTTCGTCAGGAAAGTAGCCCAGGCTGGCCAGGCTCTTCTGCGCGACATCCAGCAGTTGTTCGCTCGCGGCCTGCGGGTCGTCGCTCAAACGTTCGAGGTAGTACTCGAGGCTGGTGATCACGTCGGCGAGGTTGTCCAGTTGCTGCCAGCCCGGCTCGTGGGGATCAAGCAGTAAATGCTCGCGGATAAAGCCATTGCAGGCCTCGACCAGACTGGCCGCCCGGCTCAGCGGAATCATCGCCAGCGCGCCGCGCACTTGGGTCAGCAACTCCGGCAACGCTTGCAGGTGCTGGCGATCCCAGTCGGCGTCGATGTAGTCGACGATCATGTCCTTGGCCTGTTGCAGGCAGATGCGCGCTTCCTTGATCACGATCTGGTGGATCTGCGTCAGATCGGTGGTCGGCAGGCGCGCCTCTTCGGGGCTTTCCGTTTCCACGGTGCCGACCATCCCGGCCAGATTCGCCTCGACGTAGAGCAGCGCGCCGGCGACGTCCATCAGCGTGGCGTCGTTCGGTTCGCGCTGGCCTTGAGCGAGGCTGAGGACCACCGCCAGTTGATCAATGATGACCTTGCGCGGCTGGCCAAAACCGAGCACCGCCAGGGTGTCGGCAATCTGCCGCAGCGGCGCCAGCAGGCTGTCCAGATCAGAGGTGTGCTGACGGTCGCTGCGCACGAACAGGTCGAGGCGCTCCTTGACCCGCACCAGCTCTTCGCACAGCGCCGCCAGCACCGAGCGCATCGCATCGCGGTCGGGGCCGGCCAGGCGCGCACGTTCTTCGTCGACCATCGCGCTGTCGGGCAACGCGTCGTCCAGGGAGTAGCGATCTTTCATGGTCAGCATCTGCCCGGTGGGATGTTCGGCTTTGGCAATATAGAACAGCAGGCTTTTGAGCAGCTCCGCAGGGGGCGGCTGGTTGAGACCGCGCATGCCCTGCTCGAGCAGGCGCTTGAGTTCCTTGTCGGCGTCCTTGAACAGGCTGCGCAGCGCCGGGCTGTTGGCGATCGCGCCTTCGCGCATGCCTTCGACCAGCGCCGAGGCCACTTGCCACAACGGACTCAAGGGCGCATCGCCGCTCATGGCTTCGAGACGCTGGAAGACTTTCGCCAGGTACTCCAGATGCGTCTGGTCATCCTGCTCGCGCAACAGACCGACCAGGGCCATTTGCAGCATCTGGCGCAACTTGCGCAGCACATTCGGCAGGTCTGCCGGCTCCAGCAGCGCCAGCGCTTGCGCGCTGAGGGGTGGCAGCTGCGGCAGTTGCGGGCTGAACAGGCTGGTTTCCGAGAGCAGGCTTTCGCCGCGAGCGCTGCGCAGGTCGTTGATCAGCGGCAGCACCACCAGCGGCAAATCGCGGCGGGCGCCCTGCACGCGGTCGAGGTAGATCGGCAATTGGCCAAGGGCTTGCAGCAGCAGGTGCAGGGCTTCGTCGCGGTGGCTGACGCGCTCGTGCTGCAAGGCTTCGACCAGATGTTCCATCTCTTCGGCGAGCAAGGCTGCGCCGTAGAACTCGACCATCTGCAGACTGCCGTGGACCTGATGGATGTAATCCAGGCACTCGTCCAGCCCGGGAAAGGCCTGCGGATCCTCAAGCACGGCTTCAATTGCCTGATGCGCCTGTTTCAGCGTTTCGGCAATTTCGCCCTTGACCCATTCGAGGGCCACATAGTCGTGCCGGTCACCCATAACCACTCCACTCACGCCTTGTCCGTCGCGGACGCCGACGGCAAGGTGAAACCGGATACCGAACGGCGCAGCTGGCTGGCCATTTTCGCCAGGTTGCCGATGCTCTCGGCGGTGGCGGTGGAGCCGGACGAAGTCTGCGAGGTGATCTGCTGGATCACGTTCATCGTCAGGGAAATCTGCCCGGCCGACGAAGTCTGCTGTTGCGCCGCGTTGGAAATGCTCTGGATCAGCGCCGCGAGGGTCTTCGATACGCCTTCGATTTCTTCCAGGGCCACCCCGGCATCCTGCGCCAGACGCGCGCCGCGCACCACCTCGGTGGTGGTTTGCTCCATCGAGATTACCGCTTCGTTGGTGTCGGTCTGAATTGCCCGCACCAGGGTTTCGATCTGCCGGGTGGCAGCAGACGAGCGCTCGGCCAGTCGCTGCACTTCATCGGCGACCACCGCAAACCCGCGCCCGGCATCCCCGGCCAGCGACGCCTGAATCGCCGCGTTGAGCGCGAGGATGTTGGTCTGGTCGGCAATGTCGTCGATCAGGCTGACGATGTCGCCGATCTCCTGCGAAGACTCGCCGAGGCGCTTGATGCGCTTGGCGGTGTCCTGAATCTGTTCGCGGATGTTGTCCATGCCGTGGATGGTGTTGTGCACCACCTCGTTGCCCTTGTTGGCGATTTCCACCGAACGCTCGGCCACGGCCGAGGACTCGGCAGCATTGGCCGACACCTGATCAATCGACTCGGCCATGTCGCTGATCGCGGTCGAGGCTTCGGAAATCTGCTGCGCCTGATGCTCCGAGGCCTGGGCCAGGTGCATCGCGGTGGCCTGGGTTTCCTGCACGGCGGCGGCGACCTGGCCGGCGGTGAGGTTGATGGTTGCCACCAGGTCACGCAATTGGTCGACCGAATAGTTGATCGAGTCAGCGATGGTGCCGGTGAAGTCTTCGGTCACCGAGGCGGTCACGGTGAGGTCGCCATCGGCAAGGTCTTCGATTTCGTCGAGCAGGCGCATGATCGCGTTCTGGTTGCGCTCGTTCTTCTCGGCGGTTTCACGCAACTGGCGGTTGGTTTCCCGGACCATCACCAGACCGATGAGGATAATCGAGGCCAGTGCCAGCAAACCGAGGACGTAGCCACCGATGGTGTCGGTGTTGCGCCCGCCGGCAAGGTTTTCGAAGCGAGTGGCCAGGTGCGAGGCTTCGTCGAGCAGGGTTTGCGAGAGGCTGAAGATGTTGCTCGCCGATTCGCGAACCTTGAACAGCTCCGGCGAGGTTTCGAGGATTTCGTCCACGGAGCCGGAGACGAACTGGAACAGCTCGGAAATTTCGCTCAGGCGTGCGCGGGCATCGCGGTCTTCAACCTGGCTGATTTTCAGTGCCGGGTTGCCTTGCAGCATGCCGTTGAGCACCTGGCCAAAACGGGTGGCGTCGCGACCAAAGGCATCGGCGGCCTGCTGCGAGTTTTCGTCGCCGGCGAGCACGGTGTTGACCGCGCCGAGGATCCGTTCAGCGAGCAGCGACTGACGCTGGGCCATCGCCACTTGCGCCGCCGGAGCACCGCGCTGGAGGAGGATCTCGACGACTTTTTCGTATTCGATCTGCAACTGCGGCACGGTTTCGGCCAGGGTCGCGGCGACCTGATGCAGCGACAGCACAGTCTGTTCGCTGGAGAGAATCGCGTCGGTGTTTTTCAGCAGGCGTTCCCAATCCAGCTGCACGGCGCGCATTTCCGGGCGCACGGTGGCCGGGGCCGGTGGCAGGCCGGTGGCCGGGTCGCCTTTCTTCAGGTAACCCCAGCGCTGGGCGAAATCGTTGCGCGCATCGCTCAGCAACTTGAACGCGGCAGCCTTGCCGGCGGCGGCTTCAGTGGCGTTCTTGGCGATGCGTTGCGACAGCACGCGCAGTTCACCGGCGTGGCCGATGTACTGTTTGTCGTAGTTAGCCTGGGTGTTGAGGTACGCGAAGTTGGCGAACAGCAGCATGATGAACACGATCAGTGCGATGAACAGCACGATGATCTGCGAGCGACTGCGCGATCCTTCCGCCGACTTGTCTGTTTTTGCTTTTGTCATCGGTCCTCGCCTAATTTGAAACTCACCGAAGCACCTGTAGAAGCTAGCCTTGTGAAGTGGAGCTTTTGTGGCGAGGGGATTTATCCCCGATGGGTCGCACAGCGGCCCCAAGATTCGAGCTGTATCAAATACATCTCGAATGCAGCCTTTGGGTCGGCTTCGCCAACCATCGGGGATAAATCCCCTCGCCACAGGTTTCCCTTGCCACAGAATCACACCATTACATGGCTCATTCCCACATGGGTTATCTGTTGTTTCGACTAAATTGCGACGCTCATGAATACCGGGGATTTAGCCAGTGCAAACAGGCTGAACACCCGCCAGTTCTGCTCGCGCCGGAAATAGCCTTTGACGAACTCGGCCTTGGAACCCTGGCGCTTGCTGATCGAAATCGGTTCGAAGCTGTCCTGCTCGAAATGCTGCAGGCCGATGACTTCGTCGACCATCAGCCCGGCAAACACATCGCCATGCTCGACCACCAATACCCGCCGCTGTTTACGCAATGGCGACAGCTCGTGCCCGAAAAAACCGCACAGGTCCATGATCGGCAGCAAGCGCCCACGCAGGTTAGCCACCCCTTTGACCCACGGCTTGACCCCGGGCAATTGAGTGAAGCGCGGCTCGTGCAGCACTTCGCTGACTTCGCCCATCGGCGCCACATACCAATGCTCGCCAAGGCGAAAGCCGATACCGCTCCAGCGATCCTGGCGCGCGGTCTGCGACGGCAAGTCCGCCGCCAGCAAGCGGCAGCGCTGGTCGATTTGCCAGAGCAGTTCGAACGCAGTCAGCGATTCGCTCATGGTTGCGCGATCAGCCTTTGAGCACGTTGTTCAGGGTCTTGATCAGAGTGTCTTCGTCGACCGGTTTGGTCAGATAATCCTTGGCGCCCTGACGGGTGCCCCAGACCTTGTCGGTTTCCTGATCCTTGGTGGTGATGATGATCACCGGGATGTGGCCGGTGTCCGGGTCCTTGGTCAATTGCCGGGTCGCCTGAAAACCGTTGAGGCCGGGCATGACGATGTCCATCAGCACTGCATCGGGTTTTTCCTGACGGGCCAGCGCGACACCGTCGGCGCCGTTTTCGGCTTTCAGTACTTCGTGGCCGTGCTTTTCGAGCATGCCGGTCAGTTTGTACATTTCAGTCGGCGAATCATCGACGATCAGGATACGTGCCATGGTTTTCCCCATTTTTCTTGTTGACGCCCGGCCCGCTGGCCGAGCATCACTGTACGTGTCTTACTGCGGCAAAACGGCGGCGAAGCCCGGAACATGGGCCTGAATCGCGTTAAGCAGTTCTTCCTTGCTGAAAGGCTTGGTCAAAAATTGATCGGAACCGACAATCCGCCCCTTGGCCTTGTCGAACAGCCCGTCGCGCGACGACAGCATGATCACCGGCGTGGCCTTGAATGCGCTGTTGTTCTTGATTAAAGCGCAGGTCTGATAACCATCCAGACGCGGCATCATGATGTCGACAAAAATGATTCCGGGATGGTTGTCCGCGATTTTCGCCAGCGCGTCGAAACCATCAATCGCCGTGATCACTTCGCAACCCACATTTTTCAACAATGTTTCGGCGGTGCGACGAATCGTTTTCGAGTCGTCGATCACCATGACCTTCAAGGCGCTGGACTGCTGTTCCATAAGAGGGCTCTACCGTCGCCTTTGCGAATCAAATTGTCCGTTTTGCTATCAGTGATGGCTGGAAACCCTTGATGTTCAAGGGCCAGCGCTGCATGCCAGCCTTTTTAGCACAGTCTCCAGATGCAATCTATCGACGGGTTTTTCCTTGACCGAAAACCCGCCCGGAGCCACTCTGGCGGCACTTTTTCAATACCGATCCGGTAGCCAATTTTCGAGGAAAACCCAATGAGCGTTCGCGTCGGGATTGTCATGGACCCTATCGCCAGCATCTCCTATAAAAAGGATAGCTCGCTGGCCATGCTGCTGGCCGCGCAAAAACGTGGCTGGGAACTGTTCTACATGGAGCAGCGCGACCTGTATCAGGCCGAAGGTCAGGCGCGGGCGCGCATGAAGCCGCTGAAAGTCTTCGCCAACCCGGAAAAATGGTTCGAACTGGACGCCGAGCAGGACAACCTGCTGAGCGACCTGGACGTGATCCTGATGCGCAAGGATCCGCCGTTCGACATGGAATTCGTCTACTCCACCTACCTGCTCGAACAGGCCGAAACGGCGGGCGTGCTGGTGGTGAACAAGCCGCAAAGCCTGCGCGACTGCAATGAAAAGCTGTTCGCCACGCTGTTCCCGCAGTGCACGCCGCCGACCGTCGTCAGCCGTCGCGCAGACGTGCTGCGTGAATTCGCCGCCAAACACGGCGACGTGATCCTCAAGCCGCTGGACGGCATGGGCGGCACCTCGATCTTCCGCCACCGCGCGGGCGATCCGAACCTGTCGGTGATTCTGGAAACCCTGACCGCCCTCGGTGGCCAGCAGATCATGGGCCAGGCCTACCTGCCGGCGATCAAGGACGGCGACAAGCGCATCCTGATGATCGACGGCGAGCCGGTGGATTACTGCCTGGCGCGGATTCCGGCCCAGGGCGAAACCCGTGGCAACCTCGCCGCCGGTGGTCGTGGCGAAGCGCGGCCGCTGACCGACAAGGATCGCTGGATCGCCGCGCAAGTCGGCCCGACCCTGCGCGAGAAAGGCCTGCTGTTCGTCGGTCTGGACGTGATTGGCGAGCACCTGACCGAAATCAACGTCACCAGCCCGACCTGCATCCGCGAAATCGACAATGCCTTCGGCACCGACATCGGCGGCATGCTGATGGATGCGATCGAAAAGCAGCTGCAAGCCTCGAGCCGCAAGCAGCAAGCCTGACGGCCAGCTACAAGCCGCAAGCCATGAGCTACAAGCTTTTACTTGCAGCTTGCCGCTCGAAACTTGCAGCTGCCCTTATGTCGCTTGCCGCTTGAAGCTTGCAGCTAAAAACCAACATTGCGTTATCATGCCGAGCCCGTAAAAACGCGATGTTGGTTTTTCTGTCATGACCCTCCCGTCCGATCTGCCCGCAGAACTCGCCCACCGTGGCGTGCGCCCGGCCGACCGCCTCGGATTTACCCTGTTTCTCGCAGCGCTGATTCATTTGGCGCTGCTGCTCGGCGTCGGCTTCACCATGGTCGAGCCCAAGCAAATCAGCAAAACCCTGGAAATCACCCTCGCCACCTTCAAGAGCGACACCAAGCCGAAGAAGGCCGATTTCCTCGCCCAGGAAAACCAGGAAGGCAGCGGCACGCTGGACAAGAAGGCGATCCCCAAGACCACCGAGGTCGCGCCGTTCCAGGACAATCAGGTCAAGAAAGTCACCCCGCCTCCGGCCGCCAAGCCGGAAGTCCTTGAAGCCGCGCCCAAGGCTGCCGTAACCACGGTCGCGCCGAAACAGCAAAAGGCGCCGACCAAGAAAGAAGAAACCAAGACCGAGACCAAACCGGCAGTCGACGCACCGACGTTCGATAGCTCGCAGCTGTCCAGCGACATCGCCAGCCTCGAAGCGGAACTGGCCAAGGAACAACAGCTGTACGCCAAACGCCCGCGCATCCACCGTTTGAGCGCCGCCTCGACCATGCGCGACAAGGGCGCCTGGTACAAGGATGACTGGCGCAAGAAGGTCGAGCGGATCGGCAACCTCAATTACCCGGAAGAAGCCCGGCGCAAGCAGATCTACGGCAACCTGCGCCTGATGGTCTCGATCAACCGCGACGGCTCGCTGTATGAAGTGCTGGTGCTCGAATCCTCCGGCCAGCCATTGCTGGATCAGGCGGCCCAGCGCATCGTCCGGCTGGCCGCACCGTTTGCACCGTTTACCGGTGATCTGTCGGATATCGACCGACTGGAAATCATCCGCACCTGGAAATTCGCCCGGGGCGACAAACTCTCGAGCAACTGACACACCGCAACCCCTTGTGGGAGCGAGCTTGCTCGCGAAGAGGCCGGCACATGCACCATTGATGTTGCCTGACCTGACGCCTTCGCGAGCAAGCTCGCTCCCACATTTGATCTGCGTTGTTCTCTGATCCTCAGCTTGTCAGTTTGCCCCTTCGACGCCACACTATCGCTCATGAAAAACGTCAGCCCCAGCTACCTCAAGCATCACTTCCTGATCGCCATGCCACACATGGCCGACCCGAACTTTGCCCACACCTTGACCTACATCGTCGAGCACACGGCCAATGGCGCCATGGGGCTGGTGGTCAATCGACCGCAAGAGCTGAATCTGGCTGACATCCTCGAGCAACTGCGTCCGGACATCGAGCCGCCAGCACTCTGCCAGCACGTACCGATTTTCATCGGCGGCCCGGTGCAGACTGATCGTGGTTTTGTCCTGCACCCGGCCGGCCAGATGTTCCAGGCCACCGCGCAACTGGACGGCGATCTGGCGCTCTCCACTTCCCAGGACGTGCTGTTTGCCATCGCGGACGGTGCAGGCCCGGCGAAAAGCCTGATCGCCCTCGGTTACGCGGGTTGGGAAGCCGGGCAACTGGAGGCCGAACTGGCCGACAACGCCTGGCTGACCTGCCCGTACGATGCCGACATCCTGTTCAACACCAGCAGCGAACTGCGTCTGGAAGCGGCGGCACGGCACCTGGGGATCAACCTCAGTCTGCTGACCAGCCAGGCAGGCCACGCCTGATGGCCCTGCGTCTGATTCTCGGCTTCGACTACGGCACCAAACAGATAGGCGTTGCAGTCGGCCAGGTGATTACCGGCCAGGCCCGCGAGCTGTGCACCCTGAAAGCGCAGAACGGCGTTCCGGACTGGAACCAGGTCGAAGCGCTGTTCAAGGAATGGAAACCCGACGCCGTGGTGGTTGGCCTGCCGCTGAACATGGACGGCACGCCCAGCGAAATGTGCCTGCGCGCCGAGAAATTCGCCCGACGTCTCAACGGCCGCTTCAATGTGCCCTTCTATACCCACGACGAACGCCTGACCACCTTTGAGGCCAAAGGCGAGCGACTGGTACGTGGCGGGCAGAAAGGCAGTTACCGCGACAACCCGGTGGACGCCATCGCCGCCGCTCTGCTGTTGCAGGGCTGGCTCGATGAAAACACTGCATTGTTTGAATCCTGACAAGCGCTTCGGCGCTTTTCTTTTGAGCTACGACCCGAGCCGCGTCCAAGGACCCGGCTCGACCCCAAGAAGGAGCAACCATGAGCCTGCCAAATCCCGCCGATCTGATCAGCCAGATGGCGACCCGCCTCAAGGCGCACCTTGCCCAGCGTGAGATCCGCGAACCGCGTTACATCGGCATCCGCACCGGCGGTATCTGGGTCGCGCAGGCCCTGCTCAAGGAATTGGGCAGCGATGCGCCACTGGGCACGCTGGATGTTTCCTTCTACCGCGACGACTTCAGCCAGAACGGCCTGCACCCGCAAGTGCGCCCCTCGGCCCTGCCCTTCGAGATCGAAGGCCAGCATCTGGTGCTGATCGACGACGTGCTGATGAGCGGCCGCACCATCCGCGCCGCGATGAACGAACTGTTCGACTATGGCCGCCCGGCCAGCGTGACCCTGGTCTGCCTGCTCGACCTGGACGCCGGCGAGCTGCCGATCCGCCCGAATGTGGTCGGCGCGACCCTGTCGCTGGCCGCCCACGAGCGGGTCAAGCTGTCCGGCCCCGAGCCGCTGACGCTCGAACTGCAAGACCTGAACCCTTAATCCGCCCTATTGAGAGTCCCCTTCGCGATGACGCCTCTAGATACCAAGCGCCCGCTGCAGCTCAATGATCAGGGCCAGCTGCGCCACTTCCTCTCGCTCGACGGCCTGCGCCGCGAGTTGCTGACGGAAATCCTCGACACTGCCGACTCGTTTCTCGAAGTCGGGGCCCGGGCGGTGAAGAAGGTCCCGTTGCTGCGCGGCAAGACCGTGTGCAACGTGTTCTTCGAAAACTCCACGCGCACCCGCACCACCTTCGAACTGGCGGCCCAGCGGCTGTCGGCAGACGTGATCACCCTGAACGTGTCGACCTCGTCGGCCAGCAAAGGTGAAACCCTGCTCGACACCCTGCGCAACCTCGAAGCCATGGCCGCCGACATGTTCGTCGTGCGCCACGGCGATTCCGGTGCTGCACACTTCATCGCCGAGCATGTCTGCCCACAGGTGGCGATCATCAACGGCGGCGACGGCCGTCACGCCCACCCGACCCAGGGCATGCTCGACATGCTCACCATCCGTCGGCACAAGGGCGGTTTCGAAAACCTCTCGGTGGCGATCGTCGGCGACATCCTGCACTCGCGGGTGGCACGCTCGAACATGCTCGCGCTGAAAACCCTCGGCTGCCCGGACATCCGCGTGATCGCGCCGAAGACCCTGCTGCCGATCGGCATCGAGCAGTACGGCGTGAAGGTTTACACCGACATGAACGAAGGCCTGAAGGACGTCGACGTGGTGATCATGCTGCGCCTGCAGCGTGAGCGCATGACCGGCGGCCTGCTGCCGAGCGAAGGCGAGTTCTACCGCCTGTTCGGCCTGACCACCGCGCGTCTGGCCGGGGCCAAACCCGATTGCATCGTCATGCACCCGGGGCCGATCAACCGTGGCGTGGAAATCGAATCGGCAGTGGCCGACGGCCCGCACTCGGTGATCCTCAATCAAGTCACCTACGGCATCGCCATCCGCATGGCCGTGCTGTCGATGGCCATGAGCGGGCAAACAGCGCAACGTCAATTCGAGCAGGAGAACGCCCAGTGAAGCTCAGCATTCTCGGCGCCCGCGTCATCGATCCAAGCAGCGGCCTGGATCAAATCACCGATATCCACGTTGAAGCCTGCAAGATCGTCGCCCTCGGCGCCGCGCCGGCCGGTTTCACTGCCGTCGAAACCATCGACGCCCAGGGCCTGGTCGCCGCGCCCGGGCTGGTCGACCTGAACGTCGCGCTGCGCGAGCCGGGCTACAGCCGCAAAGGCAGCATCGCCAGCGAAACCCGCGCAGCGGCGGCCGGTGGCGTGACCAGCCTGTGCTGCCCGCCGAAGACCAAACCGGTGCTCGACACCTCGGCGGTGGCCGAACTGATCCTCGACCGTGCTCGCGAAGCCGGCAACACCAAGGTGTTCCCGATTGGCGCGCTGAGCAAAGGTCTGGACGGCGAACAGCTTGCCGAGCTGGTGGCGCTGCGTGACGCCGGTTGCGTCGCGTTCGGCAACGGTCTGGAGAGTTTCCGCAACACCCGCACCCTGTGCCGGGCACTGGAATACGCGGCCACCTTCGATCTGACGGTGATTTTCAACTCGCAGGATCACGATCTGGCGGATGGCGGTCTGGCCCACGAAGGCGCGGTCGCCAGCTTCCTCGGTCTGCCGGGCATTCCGGAAACGGCGGAAACCGTGGCCCTGGCCCGCGATCTGTTGCTGGTCGAGCAGACCGGCGTGCGCGCGCACTTCAGCCAGTTGACCAGCGCTCGCGGTGTGGCTCTGATCGCCCAGGCTCAGGCCCGCGGCTTGAAGGTCACGGCGGATGTCGCGTTGTATCAACTGATCCTCACCGATGAAGCGCTGATCGACTTCAGCAGTCTCTATCACGTGCAACCGCCGCTGCGCACCCGCGCAGACCGCGATGGCCTGCGTGAGGCTGTGAAATCGGGTGTGGTGTCGGCAATCTCCAGCCATCACCAGCCCCACGAACGCGACGCCAAACTGGCGCCGTTCGGCGCGACCGAGCCGGGCATCAGCAGCGTCGAGCTGCTGCTGCCGCTGGCGATGACCCTGGTCGAGGATGGTTTGCTGGATCTGCCGACCCTGCTCGCGCGCCTGAGCGCTGGCCCTGCGGACGCGCTGCGCCTGCCGGCGGGCAAACTGGCGGTGGGCGGTGCGGCAGATATCGTGCTGTTCGATCCGAAAGCTTCGACAGTCGCCGGTGAACACTGGTTGTCGAAGGGTGAAAACTGCCCGTTTGTAGGTCACACCCTGCCGGGTGTGGTTCGCTACACGCTGGTGGACGGGCGAATCAGTCACCAGGCTTGATACCGGGTTGCCCCCAATCGCTGGCAAGCCAGCTCCCACAAGGTCTTGCGCTATCTTTGGGTTAGCGCAAAAACCTGTGGGAGCTGGCTTGCCAGCGATGGCTTACTGGAAGGCGCCTCTGCCTTCGGCGTTGCGTACGGATACCTGATCATTCAGCGTCCAGAAGTCATACAGCACCCCGACAAAGAACAACCCGCCGGTCAGCAGATACAGCAACCCGCTGATCCACTTGCCCTGGTACATCCGGTGCACGCCGAACACCCCCAGGAACGTCAGCAGAATCCACGCCACGTTGTACTCGATCGGCCCGGCAGCAAAACGCAGATCGGCCTCGCGATCCATCGCCGGAATCAGAAACACGTCGATCAGCCAGCCAATACCCAACAAGCCAAAGGTGAAGAACCAGATCGTCCCGGTGACCGGTTTGCCGTAATAGAAGCGGTGAGCGCCGGTAAATCCGAAGATCCACAGCAGGTAACCGATGATTTTGCTGTGGGTGTCCTTTTCGTTCACGCGGGGTAGCTGATAGCGGTTCATGAAGACCTCGATTCACACGATAGATAAATATTCTTGAATTCTTTGTGACTTTTTTACAGGTAGCCGACGTATGGCAAATGTTACCGTGTCTCCCGTCAAAGCCTTACAGCACCGGACTTCTGTCGGACAATTGCGTCTTTTTGCCGCTTATTTGGTTCCATTGTCAGCCGATTGAATCGACCAACGGCCTCGGAATCGAAAAAAAAGCTGTTATAAAGTTGCGCGCAAACCCATAAGAGCCACGCCTAATGCGACCATTTTTCAAGACATGGCTAACTATTTGCCTATTAATGCCACTGGCCGCCCACGCCACCAATCGTGAGCAACGTCTTCCCAACGTTAACGGTTTCACCCCTAAATCCCATGCTTCGGCTCCTTCGAGCAAGAGCAGCAAACAAACGAAACACACCACGCTCGCCAGCAACAATCACGGCAAGCTGGTTCCACCGATGGCGAACAAGGAAAGCAGCAATGTCCTGAGCCGCGCGGTGAACGTCCTCGGTACTCCATACCGTTGGGGCGGCAGCAGCCCAAGTAAAGGCTTCGACTGCAGCGGTCTGGTGAAATATGCGTTCAACGACGCCACCTTCGACCTGCCACGCACCTCCAATGCGATGGCCAGCGGTCACGGCGAGAAAGTCGAGCGCAAGGATCTTAAGCCAGGCGACCTGATTTTCTTCAACATCAAGAGCCGTCGGGTCAACCACGTTGCCATCTACCTGGGCAACGACCGCTTTATCCACGCACCGCGTCGTGGCAAAGCAGTGAGCATCGACACGCTGAACAAGCCGTATTGGGAACAGCATTACGTGGTTGCCAAGCGTGTGTTGCCGAAAGAACCGGCCGGCAAGCAGATGCGCGTCGTTCAACGCTGAACTGACTGATCCGCAACGGGTATCGCCAGCACTGACCTCTTCGCGAGCAAGCTCGCTCCCACAGGTGAAAGCATTCCAATTGAAGGAATGCAATCAATTGTGGGAGCGAGCTTGCTCGCGAAAGGGCCGGTTAGAACACCGAAAATCCCCCTTAGAAATTATCCGGTGTACGCGCCTTCTCCCGCGCATGCTCGCGGCTGATCAAGCCCTTGGTCACCAGATCCTTCAGGCACATGTCGAGTGTCTGCATTCCCAACGAACCACCGGTCTGAATCGCCGAATACATCTGCGCCACCTTGTCCTCGCGGATCAGGTTACGGATCGCCGACGTTCCCAGCATGATCTCGTGCGCCGCCACCCGCCCGCCGCCGATCTTCTTGATCAGCGTCTGTGACACCACTGCCAGCAGCGACTCCGACAGCATCGAACGCACCATCGACTTTTCGTCCCCGGGGAACACGTCCACGACCCGGTCGATGGTTTTCGCCGCCGACGTGGTGTGCAGCGTGCCGAACACCAAATGCCCGGTCTCGGCAGCGGTCAAGGCCAGGCGAATAGTCTCCAGGTCGCGCATCTCGCCGACCAGGATCACATCCGGGTCTTCCCGCAATGCAGAACGTAACGCGGTCGCGAAACTGCGGGTATCACGGTGGACCTCACGCTGATTGATCAGGCATTTGCGCGATTCGTGGACGAACTCGATCGGGTCTTCGATGGTGAGGATGTGATGATGACGGTGGGTATTGAGGTAGTCGATCATCGCCGCCAGCGTGGTCGACTTGCCGGAGCCGGTCGGCCCAGTGACCAGCACCAGCCCGCGCGGGGCGTCGGTGATCTTGCGAAAGACATCGCCCATGGCGAGGTCTTCCATGCTCAGCACTTTCGAGGGAATGGTGCGAAATACCGCGCCGGCGCCACGGTTCTGGTTGAAGGCATTGACCCGAAAGCGCGCCACGCCGGGGACTTCGAACGAGAAATCCGTTTCCAGGTGTTTCTCGAAGTCGACCCGCTGGGTGTCGTTCATGATGTCGTAGATCAGTTCGTGCACCTGCTTGTGATCCAGCGCCGGCAGATTGATTCGCCGCACATCGCCATCGACACGGATCATCGGCGGCAGACCGGCCGACAGGTGCAGGTCGGAAGCGCCTTGTTTGGCGCTGAAGGCCAGCAGTTCAGTGATATCCATAGCGCTCCTCAATTCCAGTAGAATGCCGCGAACCTTCAGACCGCCGGCGCCTCTTGATGTCCACGATAGCAGACAACATTGCCCTCGTTAGTTCACGCATCCACGCCGCGACCGCCGCTGCCGGACGCCCTGAAAACAGCGTGCAGCTCCTGGCCGTGAGCAAGACCAAACCCGCACAGGACCTGCGTGAAGCCCATGCTGCAGGCCTGCGCGATTTCGGCGAGAACTATCTGCAGGAAGCCTTGGGCAAACAGCTCGAACTGGCCGACCTGCCCTTGATCTGGCACTTCATCGGCCCCATTCAATCGAACAAGACTCGCGCCATTGCCGAGCATTTCGACTGGGTGCACTCCGTGGATCGCCTGAAAATTGCCCAACGCCTGTCCGAACAGCGCCCGGCCGAACTGCCGCCGCTGAACATCTGCATTCAGGTCAACGTCAGCGGTGAAGCCAGCAAGTCCGGCTGCACCCCGGCCGACCTGCCAGCGCTGGCCGAGGCCATCAGCGCCCTGCCCCGGCTGAAACTGCGTGGGCTGATGGCGATTCCCGAGCCGACCGAAGATCGCGCCGAACAGGACGCCGCGTTTGCTGCCGTGCAACGTTTGCAGGCCAGCCTGAATCTGCCGCTCGACACACTGTCCATGGGCATGAGCCACGACCTTGAGGCGGCCATCGCCCAAGGCGCCACCTGGGTGCGGATCGGTACGGCCCTGTTCGGTGCCCGCGACTACGCCGCCCACTCTTGAACGCTTCTAGATAAGGACCAAACATGAGCCACACACGTATTGCCTTTATCGGTGCCGGCAACATGGCCGCCAGTTTGATCGGCGGCTTGCGCGCCAAAGGTCTGGAAGCCAGCCACATCCGCGCCAGCGATCCGGGCGAAGAAACCCGTAAACGGGTCAGCGCCGAACACGGTATCGAAACCTTCGCCGACAACGCCCAGGCCATCGACGGCGTCGACGTGATCGTGCTGGCGGTCAAGCCACAGGCGATGAAAGCCGTGTGCGAAGCCATTCGCCCAAGCCTGAAACCGCATCAACTGGTGGTGTCGATCGCCGCCGGCATCACTTGCGCGAGCATGACTGCATGGCTCGGCGAGCAGCCGATCGTGCGCTGCATGCCCAACACTCCGGCACTGCTGCGTCAGGGCGTCAGCGGCCTGTACGCCACCAGCGAAGTGACTGCCGAACAGCGTCAGCAGGCCGAAGCGCTGCTGTCCGCCGTCGGCATCGCGCTGTGGCTGAACGAAGAACAGCAACTCGACGCGGTGACTGCCGTCTCCGGCTCCGGCCCGGCGTATTTCTTCCTGCTGATCGAAGCCATGACCGCCGCCGGCGTCAAACTCGGCCTGCCGCAGGACATCGCTGAACAGCTGACCCTGCAAACCGCCCTCGGCGCCGCGCACATGGCGGTCGCCAGCGATGTCGACGCCGCAGAACTGCGCCGCCGCGTGACCTCGCCAAACGGCACCACAGAGGCCGCAATCAAATCATTCCAGGCCAACGGCTTCGAAGCCCTGGTCGAAACCGCACTCGGCGCCGCCGCGCACCGCTCGGCCGAAATGGCCGAACAACTGGGCAAATAAGGAGCCTTACATGATTGGATTGAACACCGCAGCGGTTTACGTGCTGCAAACCCTCGGCAGCCTGTACTTGCTGATCGTGTTGCTGCGCTTCGTCCTGCAACTGGTGCGGGCGAACTTCTACAACCCGCTGTGCCAGTTCGTGGTCAAGGCCACCCAGCCGCTGCTCAAGCCACTGCGCCGGATCATCCCGAGCGTGTTCGGCCTGGACATGTCGTCGCTGGTGCTGGCGATTCTGGTGCAACTGGCACTGATGGCCCTGACCCTGCTGCTGACCTACGGCACCACCGGTAACCCGCTGCAGCTGTTTATCTGGGCGATCATCGGTGTCACCGCGCTGTTCCTGAAGATTTTCTTCTTCGCCCTGATCATCAGCGTGATCCTGTCGTGGGTCGCCCCGGGCAGCCATAACCCGGGCGCTGAACTGGTGAACCAGATCTGCGAACCGGCCCTGGCGCCGTTCCGCAAGATTCTGCCAAACCTCGGCGGCCTGGACCTGTCGCCGATCTTCGCCTTCCTCGCGCTGAAGCTGATCGACATGCTGGTGATCAACAATCTGGCGGCGATGACGATGATGCCGGAAATCCTGCGCCTGCTGATGTGAGCTGGTTTCGCTGGGACGGGGACGATTTGATCCTCGAATGTCATCTGCAACCGGCAGCCCGCAGCGATGATTTCTGCGGGCTGCACGGGGATCGCTTGAAGATTCGCCTGACTGCACCGCCGGTCGAGGGCAAGGCCAATGCTTACCTGATGGCCTTTCTGGCCAAGGCGTTCGGGGTATCCAAGAGCCAGGTCAGCTTGCTCAGCGGCGAATTGAACCGGCAGAAACGGGTGAAGATCTGTTCGCCGAAGAAGCTGCCGGATTTGCCGGGGCTGGTTGGGCGTCCGTCTTGAGTTCTGCGGCGTCTGCGCCCCTCACCCCAGCCCTCTCCCCTTGGAGAGGGAGCCAATTTGCGTGGTTTTCAAAACCACAGTTCAACTCGATATCCCACGTCGGCGTATCTCGAACATCCCGCCAGTCAGCCCCCTCTCCCTCTGGGGGAGGAACCTGATTTGGCTGGTTTTCAATACCTGGGTTCGACTCGATAACTCAGGTCGGCGTCGCTTGAATGATCACCTCGGTCAGTCCCCTCTCCCCCCGGGAGAGGGTTAGGGTGAGGGCTGCTTGCCGCTAACCCCACCGGTCTTTAGACTTACGCCTCATTTCAACGAGAGCAGGGTCGATGCCAGCTGCCTTTCCCCCCGATTCTGTTGGTCTGGTGACGCCGCAAACGGCGCACTTCAGTGAACCCCTGGCCCTGGCCTGCGGACGTTCGCTGCCCGCCTACGACCTGATCTACGAAACCTACGGCACGCTGAACGCCCAGGCGAGCAACGCCGTGCTGATCTGCCACGCCTTGTCCGGCCATCATCATGCCGCTGGCTATCACAGCCCCGACGACCGCAAGCCCGGTTGGTGGGACAGCTGCATCGGTCCCGGCAAGCCGATCGACACCACCAAATTCTTCGTGGTCAGCCTGAACAATCTGGGTGGTTGCAACGGCTCCACCGGCCCGAGCAGCATCAACCCGGACACCGGCAAGCCGTTCGGTGCCGACTTCCCGGTGCTCACCGTGGAAGACTGGGTGCACAGCCAGGCGCGTCTGGCTGATCTGCTCGGCATCCATCAGTTCGCCGCCGTGATCGGCGGCAGTCTCGGCGGCATGCAGGCCTTGCAGTGGACCATCACCTACCCGGATCGCGTGCGCCACTGCCTGGCGATCGCCTCGGCGCCCAAACTGTCGGCGCAGAACATCGCCTTCAACGAAGTTGCGCGTCAGGCCATCCTCACTGACCCCGAGTTCCACGGCGGTTCATTCCAGGAACAAGGCGTGATCCCCAAGCGCGGGCTGATGCTGGCGCGGATGGTCGGGCACATCACCTACCTGTCCGACGACTCGATGGGCGAGAAATTCGGCCGTGGCCTGAAGAGTGAAAAGCTCAACTACGACTTCCACAGCGTCGAGTTTCAGGTCGAAAGCTACCTGCGCTATCAGGGCGAAGAGTTCTCCGGGCGTTTCGATGCCAACACTTATCTGTTGATGACCAAGGCGCTGGACTACTTCGATCCGGCGGCGAACTTCGACGATAACCTGGCGAAAACCTTCGAGAACGCCACAGCCAAGTTCTGCGTGATGTCGTTCACCACCGACTGGCGCTTCTCCCCGGCCCGCTCGCGGGAGCTGGTGGACGCGCTGATGGCGGCGCGCAAAGACGTCAGCTACCTGGAAATCGACGCGCCACAGGGCCACGACGCCTTCCTGATTCCGATCCCGCGCTATTTGCAGGCGTTCGGTAATTACATGAACCGAATTACGGTGTGAACAAGCCATGAGAGCTGATCTGGAAATCATCCAGGAATGGATCCCCGCCGGCAGCCGCGTGCTCGACCTCGGTTGCGGCGACGGCGAACTGCTGACCTGGCTGCGCGACAATAAGCAAGTCACCGGTTATGGCCTGGAAAACGACCCGGACAACATCGCCGAGTGCGTGGCCAAGGGCATCAACGTCATCGAACAGGACCTGGACAAGGGCCTGGGCAACTTCGCCAGCAACAGCTTCGACATTGTGGTGATGACCCAGGCACTGCAAGCCGTGCATTATCCCGACAGGATCCTCGACGAAATGCTCCGGGTCGGGCGCCAGTGCATCATCACTTTCCCCAACTTCGGTCACTGGCGCTGCCGCTGGTACCTGGCGAGCAAGGGCCGCATGCCGGTGTCGGAGTTCCTGCCGTACACCTGGTACAACACGCCGAACATCCACTTCTGCACCTTCGAAGACTTTGAAGAACTTTGTCGCGAACGTGATGCGAAGGTCATTGATCGGCTTGCCGTGGATCAACAGCACCGCCACGGGTGGGCCAGTAAGCTATGGCCTAATCTGTTAGGTGAGATCGGTATCTACCGCGTCAGCAGCCCGGTGCTTGCAGATCACCGGATCGCGGTCTGAACCACGACATTTCGAGGAGAACGATCATGGGTCGCTTGATTACTGTGCTATTGGCCGCCTGCCTGAGTCTGTCTGCGGTGGCCGCCGATGCCATCAAGGGCGAACGCAAGGAAGTGTTCGGTGACGTCACCGTGCACTACAACACCTTCAACTCGACCTTCCTGACACCCGACATCGCCAAAGCGGCCGAGCTGATCCGCAGCAAGAACCAGGGCGTGATCAATGTCTCGGTGATCAAGGACGGCAAACCGTTGAGCGCCAACGTCACCGGCACGGTCAAAGACCTGACCAGCCAGAGCGTGCCGCTGAATTTCCGCCAGGTCACCGAACAGGGCGCGATCTACTACATCGCCCAGTACCCGGTGGAGCAGCAGGAAACCCGCACCTTTGAAATCAAGGTGCAGAACGGCGACAAGATCCACACCATCAATTTCAACCAAGAGCTTTTCCCCGGCGAATGATGAACCTCAAGCAACTCGTACTGGCCAGCCATAACGCCGGCAAACTCAAGGAACTCCAGGCCATGCTCGGCGAATCGGTGCAACTGCGCTCGATCGGCGAATGGAGCAAGGTCGAGCCGGAAGAAACCGGCCTGTCGTTCGTCGAGAACGCGATCCTCAAGGCGCGCAATGCCGCGCGCATCTCCGGTTTGCCGGCGCTGGCCGATGACTCCGGCCTGGCAGTGGACTTCCTTGGCGGTGCCCCGGGCATCTACTCGGCGCGCTACGCCGACGGCAAGGGCGATGCGGCGAACAATGCCAAGCTGCTCGACGCCCTCAAAGACGTGCCGCAAGCCGAGCGCGGCGCGCAGTTCGTCTGCGTGCTCGCCCTGGTGCGCCACGCTGATGATCCGCTGCCGATCCTTTGCGAAGGCCTGTGGCACGGGCGCATCCTCACCGCCGCCAGCGGCGAGCACGGTTTTGGCTACGACCCGCTGTTCTGGGTGCCGGAACGTGACGTGTCCAGCGCTGAACTGAGCCCGGCCGACAAGAACCAGATCAGCCACCGCGCCCGTGCAATGGATCTGCTGCGCCAGCGTCTGGGCCTGAAATGACCGACAACCCCTCTGCGTCGTCGCTGATCATCGGCGGCGCCGCTTCTTCGCCTCGGGCGCCGCTGCCAACGCTGCCGCCCCTGGCGTTGTACATCCACATCCCGTGGTGTGTGCGCAAATGCCCGTATTGCGATTTCAACTCGCACACCGCCAGCCCGGTGCTGCCAGAAGAGGAATACGTCGACGCGTTGCTGGCCGATCTCGATCAGGACCTGCACGCCGTTTACGGCCGTGAAATCAGCTCGATTTTCTTCGGTGGCGGCACGCCGAGCCTGTTCAGTGCCGAGGCGCTTGGGCGCTTGCTCAAAGGCGTCGAGCAACGCATTCCGTTCGCCCACGACATCGAGATCACCCTGGAAGCCAACCCCGGCACCTTCGAACAAGAGAAGTTCGTCGCGTACCGCAAGCTGGGGATCAATCGCCTGTCGATCGGCATCCAGAGCTTCCAGCAGCAGAAGCTTGAGGCCCTTGGACGCATCCACAACGGCGACGAAGCGGTGCGCGCGGCCGGCATGGCGCGGCAGGCCGGGTTCGATAACTTCAACCTCGACCTGATGCATGGCTTGCCCGATCAGTCGCTGGAAGATGCCTTGAGCGATCTGCGCCAGGCGATCGAACTGAAACCGACGCACATCTCCTGGTATCAGCTGACACTGGAGCCGAACACCGTGTTCTGGAACCAGCCGCCGGTGCTGCCGGAAGACGATACGCTGTGGGATATTCAAGAGGCCGGGCAAGCGCTGCTGGCCGAGCACGGTTACGCGCAATACGAAGTGTCAGCCTATGCCCAGCCCGGTCGCCCGGCGCGGCATAATCTCAATTACTGGAGTTTCGGCGACTTCATCGGCATCGGCGCGGGTGCGCATGGCAAGCTCAGCCACCCGGACGGACGCATCGTTCGCACCTGGAAAACCCGTTTGCCGAAGGACTATCTCAACCCGGCAAAAAGCTTTCAGGCCGGCGAGAAAGCGCTGACCAACGACGAGATGCCGTTCGAGTTTCTGATGAATGCCTTGCGCCTGACCGCCGGCGTCGAGTCGCGCCTGTATCCTGAGCGCACCGGGCTGTCGCTGGAAAGCCTCGCTGAAGGCCGGGCAGCGGCAGAACAAAGCGGCCTGATGCAGGTCGAACCGTCACGTCTGGCGGCTACCGAGCGCGGACAGCTGTTTCTCAACGACTTGCTGCAACAATTTCTGACCTGACTTCAGTCCCAAGGGAAAACGCATGGATTTGATACTCGACCTGCTCGCCACCGTGTCCCGCTGGAGCCGCAGCAACCTCTCGGAAATTGCCCTGGCCCTGGTGGGCTGCCTGCTGGTGCTGTTCGGCGCTGACTTCAAAGGCTGGGTCGAGCAACGCCTGGGCAGTATCGCCGGCGCCCTGCGCGTGCCGCTGATGGCGCTGCTGTGCATGATCGGCAGCGGCGCCGCGCTGATCTACGCCACGCCGTGGGTGATCAAGGGTTTGAGCCAGTTCAACAACTACAGCCTGGCGCCGGTGTTGTTGGTGGTGCTGGTGTTGATTGGCGTCGTCGCTGACCGCCGCTGAATCTAATGCACCAAAAAACACTGTGGGAGCGGGCTTGCCCGCGATGGCGGCATAACAGTCGACAAAAATGTTGAGTGTTATTGCCTCATCGCGGGCAAGCCCGCTCCCACAGGTTCATCTACAGCCTGAGATCAGGACAGTTTCTCGAACTTCAGATCCCACACGCCATGCCCAAGACGTTCGCCACGGCGTTCGAACTTGGTGATCGGGCGTTCGGCCGGGCGCGGTACGCACTTGCCGTCTTCGGCGAGGTTGCGGTAGCCCGGGGCGACGTTCATCACTTCCAGCATGTACTCGGCATACGGTTCCCAGTCGGTGGCCATGTGCAGAATGCCGCCAACCTTCAACTTGCTGCGCACCAGCTCGGCGAACGACGCCTGAACGATACGACGCTTGTGGTGACGGCTCTTGTGCCACGGATCCGGGAAGAACAACATCAGGCGATCAAGGCTGTTGTCGGCGATGCAACGGTTGAGCACTTCGATCGCGTCGCAATCGTAGACCCGCAGGTTGGTCAGGCCCTGGGTCAGCACGCCATTGAGCAGCGCGCCAACACCCGGACGGTGCACTTCAACACCGATGAAGTCCTGATCCGGCGCGGCCGCGGCCATTTCCAGCAGCGAGTGGCCCATGCCGAAACCGATCTCCAGCGAGCGCGGCGCCGAGCGGCCGAACACCTGGTCGTAATCCACCGGCGCGTCGGCCAGCGGCAGCACGTACAGCGGCGCGCCCTGGTCCAGACCGCGCTGCTGGCCTTCGGTCATGCGCCCGGCGCGCATCACGAAACTCTTGATGCGGCGGTGTTGGCGCTCGTCGCCTTCTTCCGTCTGGATAGGCGTGTCGTTCGATTCAGTCATCAATGGCTCTTACTTGATCAGACCATCCAGCGGCGAAGAGGCGCTGGCATAGAGTTTTTTCGGCATGCGGCCGGCGAGGTACGCCAGACGGCCGGCAACGATGGCGTGCTGCATGGCTTGAGCCATCATCACCGGTTGTTGGGCGTGAGCGATGGCCGAGTTCATCAGCACGGCGTCACAACCCAGCTCCATGGCGATGGTGGCGTCGGAAGCGGTACCGACACCGGCATCCACCAGCACCGGGATCTTGGCTTCTTCGAGGATGATCTGCAGGTTGTACGGGTTGCAGATCCCCAGACCGGAACCGATCAGACCGGCCAGCGGCATCACCGCGATGCAGCCGATTTCCGCCAGTTGGCGAGCGATGATCGGGTCATCACTGGTGTAAACCATCACGTCGAAGCCTTCCTTGACCAGCGTTTCTGCGGCCTTGAGGGTTTCGATCACGTTGGGGAACAGGGTTTTCTGATCGGCCAGCACTTCCAGCTTCACCAGGTTGTGGCCATCGAGCAGCTCACGGGCCAGGCGGCAGGTGCGCACGGCTTCGATGGCGTCGTAGCAACCGGCAGTATTCGGCAGGAAGGTGTAGCGCTCCGGCGACAGCACTTCGAGCAGGTTCGGCTCGCCTTCGATCTGGCCCAGGTTGGTGCGGCGCACAGCGAAGGTCACGATCTCGGCACCCGAGGCTTCGATGGCCTGGCGGGTTTCTTCCATGTCACGGTACTTGCCGGTGCCGACCAGCAAACGCGACTGGTAAGTACGACCGGCCAGGACGAAAGGCTTGTCGCTACGAACGATGCTCATGGGGAATCCTCTTTAGGGGTGAGGGTCTTGCAGAATTCTGTGCCCTTGCGAACCGGGCAACTAGCCGCCGCCGATGGCGTGCACCACTTCGACGTTATCGCCGTCGTTGAGAACGGTGTCGGCATGCTGGCTGCGCGGGACGATATCCAGATTGAGTTCGACTGCCACCCGGCGACCGGTCAGGTCCATACGGGCGATCAGGGCCGCAACGGTTTCACCGTCGGGCAGTTCAAGGGATTCGCCGTTCAACTGAATGCGCATGCGCTAGGCCGCCATCATTTTTAGGGGGTGGCATTCTAGCCCGATCATGACCTAAAGGTCAGCACCAAGCGTCAAGCGGTTTACTGCAGGCGCCAGGCGGCAAGTCCAAGGCACAACCAGCCGACCAGAAACGCCAGGCCACCGAACGGCGTGATGATGCCGAGCTTGCTGATGCCGGTGGTGGTCAACACATACAGGCTGCCGGAGAACAACAGGATGCCGACAGTGAAAGAAACCCCGGCCCACGTCACCAGTCGGCCTGGTATCTGCGTCGCCAGCAGCGCTACACCAAACAATGCCAGAGCATGCACCAGTTGATAGGTGACGCCTGTGTGAAAAATCGCCAGATACTCAGGCGTCAGGCGGGCTTTAAGGCCATGGGCAGCAAAGGCCCCCAGGGCGACACCCGTGAAACCGAAAAAAGCGGCCAGCATCAGAAAGCCACGCAGCATTGGGAACTCCAGTCAGACTCGATCGGCAGGGTCTGTATAATGGCCCGCTCCACGGGTTCGGCCAAGCCATCTCTATGCTGCGTACAATTTTCCGTCGCCTCACGAAGGCGCTGCTCTGGTTCGCGGGTGGCAGCGTCGTGCTGGTCCTGCTGTTCCGCTTCGTGCCGCCGCCCGGCACGGCGCTGATGGTCGAGCGCAAAGTCGAATCCTGGGTCGACGGCGAACCGATCGACCTGCAACGCACGTGGAAACCGTGGGACGAGATCTCCGACGACCTCAAAGTCGCGGTCATGGCCGGTGAAGATCAGAAGTTTCCGGAGCATTGGGGCTTTGATTTCAGTGCGATCCAGGCCGCATTGGCGCATAACGAGCTGGGTGGTTCGATTCGCGGCGCCAGCACCTTGAGCCAGCAAGTGTCGAAGAACCTGTTTCTGTGGTCGGGTCGCAGCTATTTGCGCAAAGGCCTGGAAGCCTGGTTTACCGCGCTGATCGAGGTGTTCTGGCCCAAGCAACGGATTCTTGAGGTGTACCTCAACAGCGTCGAGTGGGACGACGGGGTGTTTGGCGCTGAGGCTGCGGCCCGCCATCACTTTGGCGTAAGCGCAAAGTCGCTGACACGACAGCAGGCGAGTTATCTGGCGGCCGTTCTGCCCAACCCCCGCGTCTGGAGCGCAAGCCATCCGACGGCTTATGTGTCACGCCGGGCCGGGTGGATTCGGCAGCAGATGAGTCAATTGGGCGGAACCAGTTATCTGCTGGGGCTCGATGATTCGCGCCGGGCGCCTTGGTCTGAATAACGCTGAAGATCCCCTGTGGGAGCGAGCTTGCTCGCGAATGCGGTGGATCATTCAGCAGTGGCGGTGACTGACACTCCGCTTTCGCGAGCAGCCTCGCTCCCACATGGGTTTTGTGTGAAGCCTGAAATGAAAACGCCCCGATCATCGCTGATCGGGGCGTTTTTTGTTGCCTGAGCGCCGGTTATGCGGCGATCGACAACTTGAGCTTGTTCATCGCGCTCTTCTCGAGCTGACGGATCCGCTCGGCCGACACGTTGTACTTCTGCGCCAGGTCGTGCAGCGTGGCTTTCTCTTCTGCCAGCCAGCGCTGGTAGAGGATGTCGCGGCTACGTTCGTCCAGCACTTCCAGCGCTTCGTGCAGGTTGTGATTGGAATTGTCGCTCCAGTCGGCATCTTCCAGTTGACGCGCCGGGTCGTACCGGTGGTCTTCCAGGTAGTTGGCCGGCGACTGGAAAGCACTGTCGTCGTCCGCTTCGGCGGCCGGGTCGAAGGCCATGTCATGGCCGGTCAGGCGACTTTCCATCTCGCGCACTTCCCGCGGCTCGACGCCGAGGCTTTCCGCCACACGGTGGACTTCCTCGTTGTTCAGCCACGCCAGGCGTTTCTTCTGGCTGCGCAGGTTGAAGAACAGCTTGCGCTGGGCCTTGGTGGTCGCGACTTTCACAATGCGCCAGTTGCGCAGAATGAATTCGTGAATTTCCGCCTTGATCCAGTGCACGGCGAACGACACCAGACGCACGCCCATTTCCGGGTTGAAGCGCTTCACGGCCTTCATCAGGCCGACGTTACCTTCCTGGATCAGGTCAGCCTGAGCCAGGCCGTAGCCGGAATAGCTACGGGCAATGTGTACGACAAATCGCAGGTGGGCGAGCACCATCTGCCGAGCCGCCCCCAAATCCTGCTCGTAATAGAGACTCTCGGCCAGTTCACGCTCCTGCTCCGGCGTCAGCAATGGAATGCTGTTGACGGTGTGTACATAGGCTTCCAGGTTCGCACCCGGAACCAGCGCATACGCAGGTTGCAAAGAATTGGTCATGCGAAAAAACCTCCGACTTACATACTCGTGCCTTTCAGCACTGCGAAAAATTGACCGGGAACTCAGGTACAAGTTCCCAAAAAACCACAAGGCCAATCACGCGCAAAAAAGATTCTACTTCGGCGCCAGCTCCCTGAGATGACGCGCGACTGCAATCCATGCACCGATATAACCCAACAGCACCGCGCCAAGCAAGAGCGACAGGCCGTCGGCAACTGGCACTCCGGCCAGCGCGAAATCACTGCCGTACAAGCCGGCCAGCCCAACCACCGCATCGTTCAGCCAGTTCAGGCCAAACGCCAATACGCCCCAGGACAACAGCCCGGCACCGAAACCATACAACGCACCCATATAAAGGAAGGGACGTCGCACATAGCTGTCAGTGCCGCCGACGAGTTTAATCACTTCGATCTCGATTCGGCGGTTTTCAATATGAAGACGAATGGTATTGCCTATCACCAAAAGTAATGCAGAAACCAGCAGCACCGTCAGACCGAAGACAAACCGGTCGCCGAGCTTGAGGATCGCGGCCAGACGCTCGACCCAGACTAGATCAAGTTGCGCCTGTTGTACCTTGGGCAACTCGGAAAGTTTTTGTCTTAATGCTTCCAGGGTCGGCTTGTCGACCTCGTTCGGCGTCACCAGCACCACGCCGGGCAGCGGGTTCTCCGGCAGTTCGCGCAGGGCTTCGCCAAGGCCGGACTGTTGCTGAAACTCTTCCAGCGCCTGATCACGACCGACATATTCAGCATCCGCCACGCCAGGCATGCCTTTGATCTGTTCGCGCAACGACTCGCCCTGCTCCGGGCTGGCATCGAGTTGCAGGTACAGCGAAATCTGCGCCGCCCGCTGCCACGAGCCGCCCAGACGCTCGACGTTGTTGAGCAACAGCGACAGGCCCATCGGCAGACTCAGCGCCACGGCCATCACCATGCAGGTGAAGAAGCTGCCGATCGGCTGCTTGCCAAGACGCCGCAGGCTGTCGAGCAGGCTGGCGCGATGGCTTTCCACCCAGGCGCGAAACAGCGTGGCAAAGTCGGGACCGTCGTCTTCGTCGTGTTTTTTCTTCTTCGGTGGCTGCGGATCGGCGGCCTTCGGGGCCACACGTTCGGAAACCTTCGGACTGCGTGTCGCACTCATACGCCGGCCTCCCCGTCGCCGATCAAGCGGCCGCGTTGCAGGGTCAGCATGCGGTGCCGCATGCGCGCAATCAGGGCCAGGTCGTGACTGGCGATCAGCACGCTGGTGCCCAGCCGGTTGATGTCTTCGAACACGCCCATGATCTCGGCTGCCAGACGCGGGTCGAGGTTACCGGTCGGTTCGTCCGCCAGCAGCAGGGCCGGACGATGAACGATGGCCCGGGCAATGCCGACGCGCTGTTGCTGACCGGTGGACAGGTCGCCCGGGTACAGATCGGTTTTATCCGACAGCGCCACGCGCTCCAGCGCCGAATCGACACGCTTGGCGATTTCGGCCTTGGACAGCCCGAGAATCTGCAACGGCAACGCGACGTTGTTGAACACCGTGCGATCGAACAGCAACTGGTGATTCTGAAACACCACGCCGATCTGCCGGCGCAGGAACGGAATCTGCGCGTTGCTGATGGTGCTCAGATCCTGCCCGGCCAGCAGCAGCTTGCCACTGGTCGGACGCTCCATCGCCAGCAACAGGCGCAGCAAGGTCGATTTACCGGCACCGGAGTGACCGGTCACAAACAAGAATTCGCCACGACGGACTCGAAAGCTCAGCTCATGCAAGCCGACGTGACCGTTCGGGTAGCGCTTACCGACCTGTTCGAAACGAATCATGAACGCTCCCGCTCGGCAAACAGTGCCTGGACAAAGGGTTCGGCTTCAAAGGTGCGCAAATCGTCGATGCCTTCACCGACGCCGATGTAGCGGATCGGCAGGCCAAACTGCTTGGCCAGGGCAAAAATCACCCCGCCCTTGGCGGTGCCGTCGAGCTTGGTCAGCGCCAGGCCGGTCAGTTCGACGGTCTGGTTGAATTGCTTGGCCTGGTTGATGGCGTTCTGGCCAGTACCGGCATCGAGCACCAGCAGCACTTCGTGCGGCGCGTCGGCGTCGAGCTTGCCGATCACCCGGCGAACCTTTTTCAATTCTTCCATCAGGTTGTCTTTGGTATGCAGACGACCGGCGGTGTCGGCGATCAGCACGTCGATGCCACGGGCCTTGGCGGCCTGCACGGCATCGAAGATCACCGAAGCCGAGTCGGCGCCGGTGTGCTGGGCGATGACCGGGATCTTGTTGCGTTCGCCCCAGACCTGCAGTTGCTCAACGGCCGCGGCGCGGAAGGTGTCACCGGCGGCGAGCATGACTTTTTTGCCTTCCAGTTGCAGCTTCTTCGCCAGTTTGCCGATGGTGGTGGTCTTGCCGGCGCCGTTGACGCCGACCACCAGAATCACGAATGGCTTGTTCTGCGAGACGATCTTCAGCGGTTGTTCGACCGGTTTGAGCATCGCCGCCAGCTCGGCCTGCAGGGATTTGTACAACGCGTCGGCGTCGGCCAATTCTTTGCGGGCGACCTTCTGGGTCAGGCGCTGGATGATTTGCGTGGTGGCTTCGACGCCCACGTCGGCGGTCAGCAGACGGGTTTCTAGGTCGTCGAGCAGGTCGTCGTCGATGGTCTTGCGACCGAGAAACAGGCTGGCCATGCCTTCGCCGATGCTGGCGCTGGTCTTGGACAGGCCCTGCTTGAGGCGGGCGAAGAAGCCGGCCTTGGTTTCTTCGGTGCGTGGTGCTTCGACCGGCGTTTCAACCGGCACACTGGCGACAGGCGCAGGTGCAGGTGCAGGTTGTTGAACAACCGGGGCAACGACCGCAGGCGCAACAGGTTCAGCAACCACCGCCGGCGCAGGCTCGGCAACGGGCTCAAGCACCGGCGCCGGTGCAGCTTCAGGAACAAACGCAGCAGGCGCAGGAATCGGCGGCGTCACGTGCGGCGCAGCTTCTTCAACCAGCGCCACCGGCTCTTCCGCCACCGGCAAGGTCAGCCACGGCTCGGCGGCCGGCGTCAGCGACACCCCGCCTGCCACAGGCACTTCCGGTTCTGGCTCTGGCTCAACCGGTTGCAACACCGGCTCGGCGATCGGCAGAACGATCGGAGCTTGCTCTTCTTCTACGATGGGTGCCGGCGCGGGGGCTGGTTCAGGAATCGCAGGCGGCTGTTCGACAACGGGTTCCTGCGGTTTCTTACGCAGCCATCCGAACAGGCTTTTCTTCTCGCCAGCCGCAGCTGGGGTCTTCTTGTCGTCGTTGGAACCAAACATGGAGGACGGCTATCTCACGGTAGCGACGCGCCATAAGGGCGCCCCGGCAAATAAATATTCGATGCAGAACAGACTGTGTTTCATCCAGCTTGTTCACGCGCAACATGTTGTCGAGGCGCCAGCGGCACCCCAAAGAATCGTATAAACGAAGGACTCAACCGGCAAAATCGGCGAAAAAGCGAAGTCTAGTCGATAAACCGCAGCTTTCTGCCGCCAACCTATACAGCCGTATCAAGCCTGAAAACCTGATAGGCGTGGTCGCCGGTAAAACGGATCAGTATCCTAGCACCTCCTCGCCCGCCTAGGCTAAGACCAAGCGGGCAGCCCAACAGGTTAAAAAACGAATGAATGCTCTAGCCCGCCGCGCTGCTGGCCTGCTGCTCAGCACAGTCTGCCTGCCCCTTTCGGCCCTGGCGGCCGACCCGCAACCAACCCATGAATTCACCCTCGACAATGGCCTCAAGGTCGTCGTGCGCGAAGACCATCGCGCGCCAGTGGTGGTGTCGCAAGTCTGGTACAAGGTCGGTTCCAGCTACGAAACCCCGGGGCAGACCGGTCTGTCCCACGCGCTTGAGCACATGATGTTCAAGGGCAGCGAAAAGGTCGGCCCCGGCGAAGCCTCGCTGATCCTGCGCGACCTCGGCGCCGAAGAGAACGCCTTCACCAGCGACGACTTCACCGCTTATTACCAGGTGCTGGCCCGCGACCGTCTGGGCGTGGCCTTTGAGCTGGAAGCCGACCGCATGGCCAATTTGCGCCTGCCGGCTGACGAGTTCGCCAAGGAAATCGAAGTCATCAAGGAAGAGCGCCGCCTGCGCACCGATGACAAGCCGATGTCCAAGGCCTACGAACGCTACAAAGCAATGGCTTACCCGGCAAGCGGCTACCACACGCCGACCATCGGCTGGATGGCCGACCTCGACCGGATGAAGGTCGAGGAGCTGCGCCACTGGTACCAATCCTGGTATGTGCCGAACAATGCCACGCTGGTGGTGGTCGGCGACGTCACTCCGGACGAAGTCAAAACCCTCGCCCAGCGCTATTTCGGCCCGATTGCCAGACGCGACGTGCCACCGGCGAAAAAGCCGCTGGAACTGGCCGAACCCGGCGAACGCCAGATCACCCTGCACGTGCAGACGCAATTGCCCAGCCTGATGCTCGGTTTCAACGTGCCAAGCATTGCCACAGCCGAAGATAAACGCTCGGTCAACGCTCTGCGCCTGATCTCGGCGCTGCTTGACGGCGGTTACAGCGGACGCATCCCGACGCAACTGGAGCGCGGCGAAGAGTTGGTGTCCGGCGGCTCGTCGAGCTACGACGCCTACACCCGTGGCGACAGCCTGTTCACTCTGTCGGCGACGCCGAACACCCAGAAGAAAAAGACCATGGCGCAAGCCGAGGCCGGTCTGTGGAAACTGCTGGAACAGTTGAAGACCACCGCGCCGTCCGCCGAAGAACTGGAGCGCGTGCGTGCGCAGGTCATTGCCGGCCTGGTCTTCGAACGTGATTCGATCACCAGCCAGGCCACCGCCATCGGTCAGCTTGAAACGGTCGGTCTGTCGTGGAAACTGATGGACACCGAACTGGCCGACCTGGAAAGCGTGACCCCGCAAGACATCCAGAACGCCGCCAAGCTGTATTTCACCCGCGAACGTCTCAGCGTCGCCCACGTCCTGCCACTGGAGACGACTCATGAGTAAGCGCAAATCCCCACGCCTGCTGCTTGGCCTGATCGCCGTGGCAGTCATCGGCTCCGCCGCGTTTTATCTGGTACCCGACACCGGGACCCATGCCAGCGAAGCACTGGACAACGCCAAGTCGAGCCAGAAACTGCAATCGCTGACTGAACTCGACGGCAAGGCCCCGGCCAGCCGCAAACTCGACGTACAGACCTGGCACACCGCCGAAGGCGCCAAGGTGCTGTTCGTCGAGGCCCATGAGCTGCCGATGTTCGACATGCGCCTGATCTTTGCTGCCGGCAGCAGTCAGGACGGCAACGTGCCGGGGCTGGCGGTGCTGACCAACGCGATGCTCAATGAGGGTGTCGCCGGCAAAGACGTCGGTGCAATTGCCCAGGGCTTCGAAGGTCTGGGAGCGGATTTCGGCAACGGTGCCTTCAAGGACATGGCGCTGGCTTCGCTGCGTAGCCTGAGCGCCGCCGATAAGCGCGAACCGGCACTCAAGCTGTTCGCCGACGTAGTCGGCAAGCCGACCTTCCCGGCAGACTCGTTTGCGCGGATCAAGAACCAATTGCTCGCCGGTTTCGAATACCAGAAACAGAACCCCGGCAAACTTGCCACCCTCGAACTGATGAAGCGCCTGTACGGCGACCACCCGTACGCGCACGCGAGTGACGGCAACGCGCAAAGCATACCGAAGATCACCCTGGCACAACTGCGTGAGTTCCACGCCAAAGCCTACGCGGCCGGCAATGTGGTGATCGCGCTGGTCGGTGACCTGTCCCGCACCGACGCCGAGGCCATCGCCAATCAAGTGTCCTCTGCCCTGCCGAAAGGCCCGGCCCTGGCGAAGATCGCGCCGCCGCAAGAACCGAAGGCCAGCACCGGCCACATCGAGTTCCCGTCCAAGCAGACCAACCTGATGCTCGCGCAACTGGGCATCGACCGCGATGACCCGGATTACGCGGCACTGTCGATGGGCAACCAGATCCTCGGTGGCGGTGGTTTCGGCACGCGCCTGATGAGCGAAGTGCGCGAGAAACGCGGCCTGACTTACGGCGTGTATTCGGCGTTCAGCCCGATGCAGGCCCGTGGCCCGTTCATGATCAACCTGCAGACCCGCGCGGAAATGAGCGAAGGCACCCTGAAACTGGTGCAGGACGTACTCGCCGATTACCTGAAAACCGGCCCGACGCAGAAAGAACTCGACGACGCCAAACGCGAACTGGCCGGCAGCTTCCCGTTGTCCACCGCGAGCAACGCCGACATCGTCGGCCAACTCGGCGCCATGGGCTTCTATAATCTGCCGTTGAGTTATCTGGACGACTTCATGAAACAGTCCCAGAGCCTGACTGTGGAACAGGTGCGCGACGCCCTGAACAAACACCTGAGCACGGACAAAATGGTCATCGTCAGCGCTGGCCCGACCGTGCCGCAAAAGCCGTTACCGGCCCCATCTGATAAACCTGCCGAGCAACCGCTCGGGGTTCCGGAGCATTAATGGCAACTCGTACACCGAAAAAACCTGCGCAAAACGTGCACAACGGCGTGAACCAACTGCGCATCATCGGCGGCGAATGGCGCAGCCGAAAACTGAGCTTCCCCGACGCGCCGGGCCTGCGCCCGACGCCGGATCGCGTGCGTGAAACCCTGTTCAACTGGCTCGCGCCGTATGTGGCCGGGGCCAAGGTGCTGGATCCGTTCGCCGGCAGCGGCGCACTGTTTCTCGAAGCACTGTCCCGTGGCGCGGCCATGGGCCAGGCACTGGATGCCAGCCATGTCGCGGTATCCAGCCTGAAAGAACACCTCGGCACCCTGCGCTGCACCAACGGCCAGGTGCAGACCGCCGACGCCTTGCGCTACCTGGAAACCCAGGTCGCCACGCCGTTCGACCTGGTGTTCCTCGATCCGCCGTTCAACCAGAACCTGTTGCCGGCCGTTTGCACATTGCTGGAAGAGCGCGAGTGGCTGGCGCCCGATTCGTGGATCTACACTGAAAGCGAAACCGCGCCGTCGACCCTGGGCCTGCCGGGCAACTGGCGCCTGCACCGCGAGCAGAAATCCGGGCGGGTCTATTACGCGTTGTGGCAACGCATGGCAGTTAACTGAAAGTATTGAAGAACCCTGTGGCGCGGGAGCTGGCTCCCTCGCCACAAAAGGTGTGTGCCCTCTGGAAACTGAACGCTTCACCCCGGCCTTCGGCCTCGGCAATCCGCACCTGCAAACCTTGTGGGGGCCGCTGTGGCGCAAAACCGTGCATATCGAACGCGAGCGCGAACGCTTATGGCTTGAGGACGGCGACTTTCTCGACCTCGACTGGCATGGCCCGCACAGTGCCGAGGCACCCTTGGTGCTGGTGCTGCATGGACTGACCGGCTCCTCCAATTCACCTTACGTCGCAGGCATTCAGAAGGCGTTGGCCGGTCAAGGCTGGGCCAGTGTCGCGCTGAACTGGCGCGGCTGCTCGGGCGAACCGAACCTGCTGCCGCGCAGTTACCACTCCGGCGCCAGCGAAGACCTTGCCGAAGCCATCAGACACCTGCGCGCCAAACGGCCGCTGGCGCCGCTGTATGCAGTCGGTTATTCACTCGGCGGCAACGTGCTGCTCAAGCATCTGGGAGAAACCGGCAGCGACAGCGGCGTACTCGGTGCGGTCGCCGTGTCGGTGCCGTTTCGTCTCGATCAATGCGCCGACCGCATCGGCCAGGGCTTTTCCAGGGTCTATCAGGCGCACTTCATGCGCGAGATGGTCGCCTACATCAAGAACAAGCAACGGCAATTCCAGCATGACGGACGCGAGGATGGCCTCGCCGCGCTGGCCGCCCTCGGCTCGCTGGAAAACATGCGTACCTTCTGGGATTTCGATGGCCGGGTGACCGCGCCACTGCACGGTTTTACCGACGCCGAGGATTACTATCGCCGCGCCTCGAGCCGCTATTTCCTCGGTGAAGTACGCACGCCGACCCTGATCATTCAGGCCGCCGACGATCCGTTTGTCTTCCCCCACAGCCTGCCTTCGGCGCAGGAGCTGTCCGCCACCACGCAATTCGAACTGCAGGCCAAGGGCGGGCATGTCGGCTTTGTCGATGGCACGTTCCGTCAGCCCGGTTACTACCTGGAACGGCGTATCCCGCAATGGCTGGCCCGTGTGACGCCATGAACGAGACGGGCGAGTCGATCCGTTTCTGGCAAACCGCGCCATTGGCCGGGGTCGAACTGTTATCGGCGCGCTACATCGACCATCGCTTCGCCCCCCACGTCCACGACGGCTACGTGATCGGCATGATCATGGCCGGCGCCCAGCGCTACCGGTATCGCGGTGCCGAACACCTGGCCGGCAGCGGCACGCTGGTGCTGATCAACCCGGATGAGTTGCACACCGGTCACAAAGGCACCGAGGACGGCTGGCTGTACCGGGCGTTTTATCCCGATACCGGGCAGATCGTTTCGTTGCTCGAAGAGCTGGAACTGCCGACCGCACCGATGCCGGCCTTCGGCGCGACGCTGTACCGCGATCCGGATCTGGTCAACGGTTTCTGCCAGTTGCACCGTTTGCTGGAAAGCCCCGCCACCGCCCTGCAACAGCAGACGGTGTGGCGCGAGATGATGCTGCTGCTGTTGCAGCGCCACGCGGCGGTGCAGATCAGCGGCAAACCGGGCAAGGAACATCGCGCGGTGGTGCTGGCCAAGGAGCTGCTGCATGCGCAACTGGCCGCGCCGCCATCGCTGGAGGAACTGGCTGCGGCGGTCAATCTGTCGCCGTTCCATTTTGCCCGGGTGTTCCGCCGCGCCACGGGCATGCCGCCGCACACCTGGCTAATGCAACAGCGCATCGCCACAGCGCGCGGCCTGTTGCAGAGCGGCTGTCTGCCGGTGGAAGTTGCCATGCAACTGGGGTTTGCCGATCAGAGCCATCTGAGTCGGCAGTTCAAGCAGGTGTACGGCGTGGGGCCAGCGGCGTATCGCAGTGCCAGACAAAGACCATCAAACACCGAACAACCGCTGTAGGCGTGAGCCTGCCGGGAGAACCTCGTGGGGATCACTCGCCGGTGGCGATGCCTCGGGAAGGCTCGTTGATCCACTCGCTCCACGACCCGGCGTACAACGAAGCCAACGGATACCCCGCCAGGCACAACGCAAACAGGTTGTGACACGCCGTCACCCCGGACCCGCAATACGCCACCAGAGCCGCGGGCGAGCGATCGCCGAGTTTGGCGGCAAACCGCTGCTTGAGCTGGTCCGCCGGCAGGAAACGCCCGTCGGTGCCAAGGTTCTCGGTAAACGCCGCACATTGCGCACCGGGAATGTGCCCGGCAATCGGGTCGATCGGCTCCACTTCCCCTTTGAAACGCGGCAAAGCCCGCGCATCCAGCAGCGTCAGCGCCGGCTGGCCGAGACGCTGCTGCAATTGTTCGGCGCTGAGCAGCAAGCCCATGTCCGCCTGACCGCTGAAATGGCCACGGCTGTTCGCCGGTGCATCCAGGCTCAGCGGTAACCCCGCACCGTGCCAGGCCTTGAGTCCGCCATCGAGGATGAACACACCCTCGCGCTTGCCCAGCCACGCCAGCAACCACCACGCCCGCGCCGCGTAGGCACCGGGACCGTCGTCATAGAGCACCACATCGCTGTCGGCATTGATGCCCCACGCTTGCAGTCGCTCGATCAATGCCGCCGGCTCAGGCAGCGGATGACGTCCGGTCACGCCCTTGACCACAGGCCCGCTGAGGTCACGTTCCAGATCGGCGAAATGCGCGCCGGCAATGTGCCCTTCGGCGTAGCTGCGCTGACCGTAATCCGGGTCTTCGAGGGCAAAACGACAATCGAGAATCACCAGCCCCGGCTGCTCCTTGCGGGCATCCAGTGCGACGGGGCTGATCAGTTGCGCAATCGGCATGACGGACTCCTGTGGGATGTCGGCGATACGGTTTACTTCACGTCTTCGAGGGCCTGGGCCAGCGGCACGTAGAACTCCTCGAACAATGCGTTGACCTGCTCGCGCGCCTGATCGGTGACGAACCCGGCTTCCAGCACCAGCACCTGATACACGCCGCGTTTGACGGCCTGTTCGCTGAGGTGATTGGAGTTTTCCCGGGTGGTGCACAGGAAGCGCACCCACGACGTCAGGATGATCCACGCATTGAGGGTCAGGGATTCGATCTGCACGCGATCCATTTTCAGGATCCCGGCCGCGACAAAACCTTCGTAAATGGCGGCGCCCTGAATCACGCAGCGCTGGGAAAAGCGCCGATAACGGGCCGCCAGCTCCGCGTCGCTGTCGAGCAGGTGCTCAAGATCGCGATGCAAAAAGCGGTAACGCCACATCGCCGACAGCAATTCCTTGAGATAGAAACGCTTGTCTTCCACCGTCGCGGCGCGGCCCTGCGGCGGGCGCAGAAAGCTGTCGACCAGGGCTTCGTACTCACTGAACAGCACGGCGATGATCGCCTGCTTGTTGGGGAAGTGGTAGTACAGATTGCCCGGAGAAATCTCCATGTGGGCCGCAATGTGGTTGGTGCTGACGCTGCGCTCGCCCTGCTGATTGAACAGCTCCAGGCTGTTCTGCACGATGCGCTCGCTGGTTTTTATTCGTGGGGCCATGGCTTGAGCTTTAATTCAGAGTGCGGTGACCGGCATCTTACGACCTATCCGGAGCGGGATAAAACAAAGCTGCGCAAGGAAGTCATTTGACTTTCTAGAGCATAGACTCTAGAAAGTCCTCACGATAATAAAACCGGAGCCTTCAATGACTGCCGATATTGCTTACCTGCAAACCTTGCAAGAGCCACTTGAAGCGCTCGACCGGTTGTTCGCCGCGCAACGTGCCGCCTACGCCGCCAACCCGATGCCCCCCGCCGCGCAACGCCAGCAATGGCTGAAGAGCTTGCGCGATTTGCTCAGCAGCGAACGTCAGGCCCTGATCGACGCCATCAGCACCGATTTCAGCCATCGCAGCGCCGATGAAACCTTGCTCGCCGAGCTGATGCCGAGCCTGCATGGCATTCATTACGCCAGCCG
Source organism: Pseudomonas sp. GNP014 (assembly GCF_054344005.1). Lineage (NCBI taxonomy): Bacteria > Pseudomonadati > Pseudomonadota > Gammaproteobacteria > Pseudomonadales > Pseudomonadaceae > Pseudomonas > Pseudomonas sp. GNP014. The sequence goes on from NZ_JBTGUS010000001.1 coordinate 807,801, forward strand.
CCACCTCAAAGGCTGGATGAAGGCCTCGCGGCGCAAGGTCGGCATGGCGTTCCAGCCGGCTTCGGCGAAAGTGGTGTACCAGCCGCTCGGCGTCGTCGGTGTCATCGTGCCGTGGAACTACCCGCTTTATCTGGCCATCGGCCCGCTGGTCGGCGCGTTGGCGGCGGGCAACCGGGTGATGCTCAAACTCAGCGAATCAACACCGGCGACCGGGCAATTGCTCAAGCAACTGTTCGCCCGGGTATTCCCTGAAGACCTGGTCTGCGTGGTGCTCGGAGAGGCGGACGTCGGCGTGGCATTTTCCCGGTTGCGCTTCGATCACTTGCTGTTCACTGGCGCCACCAGCATTGGCAAACACGTGATGCGCGCCGCTGCCGAAAACCTCACGCCGGTCACCCTGGAACTGGGCGGCAAGTCGCCGGCCATCGTCTCCCACGACGTACCGCTCAAGGACGCCGCCGAACGCATCGCCTTCGGTAAAACCCTGAATGCCGGGCAGACCTGCGTCGCACCGGACTACGTGCTGGTGCCAGAAGACCGTGTCGGCGGGTTCGTCGAAGCCTATCGCCAGGCCGTCCAGGGTTTTTACCCGACCCTCGCCGACAACCCGGATTACACGGCGATCATCAATGAACGCCAACTGGCACGCCTCAATGGCTACATCAGTGATGCCACCAGCAAAGGCGCGTTGCTGATTCCATTGTTCGAACACGGTCAGGGCCGACGCATGCCGCACAGCCTGTTGCTGAATGTCAGCGACGAAATGACCGTGATGCAGGACGAAATCTTCGGCCCGCTGCTGCCGATCGTGCCGTACCAGGATCTGCAGCAGGCATTCGCTTACATTAATCAGCGACCACGTCCTCTGGCGCTTTACTACTTCGGCTACGACAAACGCGAACAGCACCGCGTGTTGCACGAAACTCACTCCGGCGGCGTGTGCCTGAACGACACCCTGTTGCATGTGGCACAGGACGATATGCCATTCGGCGGCATCGGCCCGTCAGGCATGGGCCATTACCACGGCCATGAAGGTTTCCTCACATTCAGTAAAGCCAAAGGTGTGTTGATCAAGCAGCGCTTCAATGCGTCCAGGCTGATTTACCCGCCCTACGGCAAATCGATTCAGAAACTGATCCAGAAGCTGTTCATCCGCTAAGCCCTTGTCACCGCCGGGTAATAAAAACAATGCACCCAAGCCTGACTGAAACACCTGCGCTGTCGCGCCGTGGCCTGCTGAAGTTCAGCCTCGGCGCTACCGCGTTTCTTGCCACTGCCGGACTCGGCGCCAGCCTCAGTGGCTGTTCGTCGAGCGTGACCGCCAACGGGTTCGCCGCATTGCGCGACGGTGATCTGTTGTTTCTGCGCGCCTTGATTCCAGTGATGCTCGAGGGCGCCGTGGCGAGCGAAAAAATGCCCGGCGCCGTCGATGGCACCCTCAAGTCGCTGGACTACAGCCTCGATCACCTGTCGCCGGAAATGCTCAAACTCACCCGGCAACTGTTCGACGTGCTCGGCATGGCCGTCACGCGCGGGCCGCTCACCGGAATCTGGGGCAGCTGGGAAAACGCCGGCCCCGAGGCCATGCGTCACTTTCTCGAACGCTGGCAGAACAGCTCGCTGAGCCTGCTGCGCATGGGCCACAGCTCACTGCAGCAAATGGTGATGATGGCCTGGTACACCCGCGCCGAGTCCTGGGCGCACTGCGGCTACCCCGGCCCGCCTAACGTTTGAAACCGGGGCTCGCCCCCACAAGGGAATGCATTTCAATGTGGGAGCGAGCTTGCTCGCGAAGGCGCCAGCCGCCTCACCACCACAGCCAGAATAATAAAGAGAACCTGATCGATGCCCGTACCCGACCCGTTCCGCGAAGGCCTCGCCCGTGGCTGGAAAACCTATAACGGCGCACAACTGACCGACGACCTGACGCTGCAAGCCGACGTCGCCATCATCGGCAGCGGCGCCGGTGGCGGCACCACCGCGGAAATTCTCAGCGCTGCCGGCTACAAGGTGCTGCTGATCGAAGAAGGCCCGCTCAAAACCAGCTCCGATTTCAAAATGCTCGAAGACCAGGCCTACAGCAGCCTGTATCAGGAAGGTATCGGCCGCATGAGCAAGGACGGCGCGATCACTATCCTCCAGGGCCGCGCGGTCGGCGGCACGACACTGATCAACTGGACATCGAGCTTTCGTACCCCGGAACCGACACTCGAGCACTGGGCCAAGGAACACAACGTCAAAGGCCACAGCCCTGCCGAGATGGCGCCGTGGTTCGAGAAAATGGAGCAACGCCTGGGTGTGGCACCCTGGATGGTGCCACCCAACGCCAATAACGACGTGATCCGCAAGGGCTGCGAACAGCTCGGCTACAGCTGGCACGTGATTCCGCGCAATGTGCGCGGTTGCTGGAACCTCGGCTATTGCGGCATGGGCTGCCCGACCAACGCCAAACAGTCGATGATGGTCACCACCATTCCGGCGACCCTGGAAAAGGGCGGCGAGCTGCTCTACCTGGCTCGCGCGGAAAAACTGCTGATCAGCGGCGACAAGGTCTCCGGCCTGCAGTGTGTGGCGATGGACGAACGCTGCGTCGCACCGACCGGGCGCACGATTACGGTCAAGGCGCGGCATTACGTGCTGGCCGGCGGCGGCATCAACAGCCCCGCCCTACTCTTGCGCTCGGGCGCGCCAGACCCGCATCAGCGCCTCGGCAAACGCACCTTCCTGCATCTGGTGAACATGTCCGCCGGGCGTTTCGACGAAGTGATCAACCCGTTCTACGGTGCGCCACAGTCGATTTACTCGGATCATTTCCAGTGGAGGGACGGCACCAGCGGGCCGATGGGCTACAAACTCGAAGTGCCACCGCTGCACCCGGCGCTGGCGGCAACGCTGCTGGGCGGCTTCGGCACGCAGAACGCCGAACACATGGCTGATCTGCCGCACACCCACGCGATGCTGGCGCTGCTGCGCGACGGTTTCCACCCGGACAGCCCTGGCGGCAATGTCGAATTGCGCGGCGATGGCTCGCCGGTGCTCGACTATCAGGTCTCGCCTTACGCCTGGGAAGGCTTGCGCCGCGCCTTTCACAGCATGGCCGAGATCCAGTTTGCCGGCGGCGCGCAAGCGGTGATGCCGATGCACGCCGATGCGCGTTACGTGAAAACCCTGGCCGAGGCGCGCACTTTGATCGACGGTTTGAGCCTTGAGCTGTACCGCACACGCCTGGGCAGTGCCCACGTCATGGGTGGCTGCGCGATGGGCGAAGACCCGAAAAACGCAGTCACCGACAGCCTTGGCCGGCATCATCAACTGAGCAATCTGTCGATTCACGACGGCTCGTTGTTCCCCACCAGCATCGGTGCCAACCCGCAGTTGTCGGTGTATGGACTGACTGCACAATTGACGACGTCCCTCGCTGATCGGCTGAGAAATCCGTGAAAAAACCGGTTTATCGCGTCGTCTATAGTGCTTTCTTACCCAACAGGCGACTTGGCCGACCGGGACGGCTGCGATACCATCCGACTCCCCAACGGACTCCCGCCAGGACGACGCGATGAACCGAGTGTTGTACCCAGGTACCTTCGACCCTATTACCAAGGGCCATGGCGATCTGGTCGAACGCGCCTCGCGCCTGTTCGATCACGTGATCATCGCCGTCGCCGCCAGCCCCAAGAAAAACCCGCTGTTCCCGCTGGAACAACGGGTCGAACTGGCTCGCGAGGTCACCAAACACCTGCCGAACGTGGAAGTGGTCGGTTTCTCGACGCTGCTGGCGCATTTCGCCAAAGAGCAGAACGCCAATGTGTTCCTGCGTGGTCTGCGCGCGGTGTCGGACTTCGAATACGAATTCCAGCTGGCCAACATGAACCGCCAATTGGCGCCGGACGTCGAGAGCCTGTTTCTCACACCGTCCGAGCGTTATTCGTTCATTTCCTCGACGCTGGTGCGGGAAATCGCTGCGCTGGGCGGTGATATCAGCAAGTTCGTCCACCCGGCCGTGGCCGACGCCCTGACCCTGCGCTTCAAGAAGTAACGACCGTTCAAACGGCGCCCGCGTGCACTGCGGGCGTCAATGCGGCACAATTGCGCGCATTGATTATTGCGCCCGGGCTTGCCGCCCCGGCTGGAGTTAGCATGTCCCTGATCATCACCGACGATTGCATCAACTGCGACGTCTGCGAACCCGAGTGCCCGAACGCCGCCATTTCCCAAGGCGAAGAGATCTATGTGATCGACCCGAACCTGTGCACCCAGTGCGTTGGCCACTACGACGAGCCGCAGTGCCAGCAGGTCTGCCCGGTGGATTGCATACCGCTGGACGAAGCCCATCCGGAGACTGAAGAAGAGTTGATGGCGAAGTACCGCAAGATTACCGGCAAGGCCTGAGTTCTTCAGCGCCGCTGGCGACGCCATCGCGGGCAAGCCCGCTCCCACAGGGTTCTGTGGTGGAACAAAATTGTGTGAACACCAAAACCTTGTGGGAGCGGGCTTGCCCGCGATGAGGCCATCGGCAACACCGCAAAACCCGGATCAGCTTACTCGCGCTGCTCAAAACCCTCCCCGACACACCCCAGACACCGCACAAACGCTGCCCTCGCCGGGTCAACCACCAGCGCCTGCCCTGCCTCGCCAATTCCGCCACCCAGCGCGGTAAACGGCAACGACACCACAAACGCCCCCGCACCGATTACCGTCGCCACCACCAGCAAAGGTCGGGCGATCAGCAAGTCGCCAAGCATGGCGTAGGCCGGTGGGTTCTGGATGGTGTAACGCGGATCACCGCTGCCGGTTTCCGTGGCTTGGACAGCCAGACTGGAACACAGCAGCAGTGCGGCACAGAGGACTTGCAGGGATTTCATGGCACGATCCTTCGGGCTAGGCAGTGAGACAACTCACTATAGACCGTAGGATGTTTTCGAACGGTTTACCTCAGCTCTGACAGCGCGGGCAGAAAACACTGGCGCGCTGACCAAGCTTCACTTCCCGCAGGCCGGTGCCGCAGACCTTGCAGTGTTCACCGCCACGACCATAAACAAACAGTTCCTGCTGGAAGTACCCCGGTTGCCCGTCACCGCCAATGAAGTCACGCAACGTGGTGCCGCCGCGCTCGATGGCGGCGGCGAGGATGCGTTTGATCTCGATCGCCAGCTTCAGATAACGCGCCCGCGAGATGCTCTTGGCTTCGCGGCGTGGATCGATGCCGGCAGCGAACAGCGCTTCGGTCGCGTAAATGTTGCCGACCCCGACCACCACCGCGTTGTCCATGATGAACGGTTTGACCGCCATCGAACGCCCGCGCGACAGCTGGAACAGGCGCTCGCCGTCGAACAGATCGGTCAATGGCTCCGGCCCGAGGCGAATCAGCAGTTCGTGATTGAGCGGATCGGTGCTCCACAGCATTGCACCGAAGCGTCGCGGATCGGTGTAGCGCAAGGCCAGCCCGGATTCCAGCTCGATATCGACATGCTCATGCTTGAGCGCCGGCAAGCCGACCTCGACCAGACGCAGGTTGCCCGACATGCCCAAATGACTGATCAACGTACCGACTTCGGCGTTGATCAACAGGTACTTGGCGCGCCGCTCGACCAGCACGATGCGCTGCCCGGACAGGCGCACATCGAGGTCTTCGGGGATTGGCCAGCGCAGCCGGCGGTCACGCACGATGACCCGGCTGACCCGCTGGCCTTCCAGGTGGGGGGCAATGCCCCGGCGGGTGGTTTCGACTTCCGGCAGTTCAGGCATGGCGTCCTCGGATCAATGCGCGCCGAGGTCGCGAATCGTTTGTTTGAGCGTTTCGAAGTCGTAGTCCGACAGGCCGACGTAATCGAGAACCAGCGCACCGATGCTGTTCCACTCCTGGTCTTCGGCCTGGTTGCCGAGCACCCGGTACGACGCGCAGATGTGCTCGGCCATTTTGCAGGATCGCCAGCAGATTCTTCATCTGGCTGTTGCGCGAGGACTCGTCGCTGAAGATCGCCAATGCATTGTGGTGATTGGCAATCGCCGAACTGACGTGCTCCGGCAGACGCCACGACTTGGCGGTGTAATAACCGACCACCGAGTGATTGGTGTTGAACTCGGCATTTTCGGTGTCCACCACGCGGCACTCGGCGCTGGCATTGGCGTAAGCCTTTTCCAGCACCGACATGTAGTTGGGGAAGCGTTGCAGCATCAACGGCACGCCACAATCGTGGAACAGGCCCAATGCATAAGCCTCGTCGCCAGCCTGGGTGCCCACACGCTTGGCCAGGGTCAGGCAGGTCATGGCCACGTCCTGGGCAGTGTCCCAGAAACGGTTGAGGGTGACGATGGTGTCGTCGTTCATCTCGCCCTTGATCGACTGCGCGTTGATCAGGTTGATGATCGAACGACTGCCCAACAGGTTCACCGCGCGCTGGATCGAGGTGATCTTGTTGCTCAGGCCGTAATAAGGTGAATTGACGATTTTCAGCAGAGAACCGGACAGGCCGGGATCCTGGGCGATCAGCTTGGCGATCACCTCCAGGTCCGGGTCGGGCATGTACTGCTCCATTTGCAGATCCACCATGATCTGCGGCTGCGCCGGCACGCTGATGCCTTGCAGGGATTGTTGAATCTGTTCGGTGGTCAGCTCTTGGGACATAAGTACACACTCTGGGACAGGCGGCGATTCTAACCTCTAAAAACCGCTCGACGACACACCAGTGGGCAATTGTCAGGAACTTTCATTCCCGCACCGGCTTCGGAGTCTGTAAGGCCCGATGGACGATTGCAGTCCATTGCGGCGGCAATTTCCCGACGATTCAGGAGCTTAACGATGGCTACTTCTCTCAACGGCAAACGCGTCGCCATTTTGGTAACAGACGGTTTCGAACAGGTCGAACTGACCGGCCCCAAGCAGGCCCTGGAACAGGCTGGTGCTCAGGTCGATATCCTTTCCGCCGAGGCCGGCAAGGTCAAAGGCTGGAACCACGACAAACCGGCGGACGACTTTAAAGTCGACCAGACATTTCAAGGCGCCAGCAGCGAACAGTACGACGCGATCGTCCTGCCGGGCGGCGTGCAGAACTCCGACACCATTCGTATCGACCAGGACGCCCAGCATCTGGTCAAGACCGGCGCCTCCGCCGGCAAGCCGATCGCGGTGATCTGCCATGGCGGCTGGTTGCTGATTTCCGCCGGGCTGGTCAACGGCAAGACCATGACCAGCTACAAGACGCTCAAGGATGACCTGGTGAATGCCGGGGCCAACTGGGTTGATAAAGAAGTGATCAAGGACGGTCACCTGATCAGCAGCCGTCAGCCGGATGATATTCCGGCGTTCAACAAGGAGCTGATCAACGCGCTGTCTGCGTAGCTCTCAGGACTGCCTTCGCGAGCAAGCTCGCTCCCACACAGGTCTGTGCCGGTCATAAATCCCCTGTGGGAGCGAGCTTGCTCGCGAAGAGGCCATCTGCGTTTCATCGCACTCCAATCCCGGCACCAGCCCCAACACGGTATACTCCCGCTCTTTTTTCCGGAGCGACGTCATGTCCCTGCCTAGCTTGCGCCTCAAAGCCAACGCCGACCGTCGCCTGCGCGCCGGCCATCTGTGGGTCTACAGTAACGAAATCGACGTGGCGGCCACGCCACTGCACGGTTTCAATGCGGGCGACCAGGCCATCCTCGAAGCCGCCGGTGGCAAGCCGTTGGGCATCGTTGCGATGAGCCCGAACAACCTGATTTGCGCGCGCCTGCTGTCGCGCGACATCAAGGTTGCCCTGGACAAGTCGTTGCTGGTGCATCGCCTGAACGTCGCCTTGTCGCTGCGCGAGCGCCTGTTCGACAAGCCGTTCTACCGTCTGGTCTACGGTGATTCCGACCTGCTGCCAGGCCTGGTCGTTGATCGTTTCGGCGACATTCTTGTGGTGCAGATCGCCTCGGCGACCATGGAAGCGCATAAAGATGACGTGATCGCGGCCCTGACCCAGGTCCTCAAGCCAAGCGGCATCCTGTTCAAGAACGACTCCGCTGCCCGCGATGCCGAAGGCCTCAACCGCTACGTCGAAACCGTGTTCGGCCTGGTGCCGGAATGGGTTGCGCTGGAAGAGAACGGCGTGAAGTTCGAAGCCCCCGTCATTCAAGGTCAGAAAACCGGCTGGTTCTACGACCACCGCATGAACCGCGCACGCCTGGCCCCCTACGCCAAAGGCAAACGCGTGCTCGACCTTTATAGCTACATCGGTGGCTGGGGCGTGCAGGCGGCCGCATTCGGCGCCAGCGAAGTGTTCTGCGTCGATGCTTCGGCGTTCGCCCTCGACGGTGTCGAGCGCAACGCTGCGCTGAACGGCTTCGCCGACAAGATGACCTGCATCGAAGGCGATGTCTTCGAAGCCCTGAAAGAACTCAAGGCCAGCGAAGAGCGCTTTGACGTGATCGTTGCCGATCCACCGGCCTTCATCAAACGCAAGAAAGACATGAAAAACGGCGAAGGCGCCTACCGTCGTCTGAACGAGCAAGCCATGCGCCTGCTCAACAAGGACGGCATCCTCGTCAGCGCTTCGTGCTCGATGCACCTGCCGGAAGACGACCTGCAGAACATCCTGCTGACCAGCGCCCGTCACCTGGATCGCAACATCCAGTTGCTGGAACGTGGCGGTCAGGGGCCGGATCACCCGGTACACCCGGCCATCGCCGAAACCCGCTATATCAAGAGCATCACCTGCCGTCTGCTGCCAAACAGCTGATCGACACCGGGGAGCCAACAGGCTCCCCGTTTACTTTATGCCGTTCTCCGGCACTCTTTCCGCGAGTGCTGTCCATCCTCGACACTCGCGACTTCCTACATTTTCTTTCCTGAATACATGCAGGACATTTCCTTACGTCTTTTAATTATTAAAAAACACCCTACAACTCTAATCCTCGCTAAAGATCGCTCCGACAAAATTACTGGAATATTCCTACTTAATATCCTCTTGCGAATAATCCATTACAAACTATTATGAAGTTGTCACCACGAGGTGACTTAACTAAATCGAACAAGGAGTTCACATCATGAAAAGTATTTCTCTGGAAACAAACAAACTCGCAAACCTGGCTTTTCTGGTTGCCCATAAAACCCGCTAAGTAAGTCAGGACGCCGGGAAGTGCCGGCACCCGGCGTCCTTATCGTTTTTATCCAGAGTGAAGCCACTTCATGCACATCAATCCTTACCTGTTTATATTGCCGCGCTCACCCGGGCAAATAGTCTGGAACTACAAAGACCATACCCAGCACGAACTTGATCTTGATTACTCCTCGCGCCTCGCCCAACTAATAAGCAACCCCAACCTGTTCGACGCGCAAAACATAATAGACACACAACTATTAAATGCGGGCATTCTATCCGTATCAAAAACAGACAGCCCAACATGGGGCTGGGATGAACTGTCAAAGATTTATCATATCGGCACTCAGAATATTCCCTGCGAACACACACCTCGGAATATTGATGAATGGGCCAGACAGTATCTGGCGCACTGCGATGACGTTTTGGCCACCCCGGCACCGGCGGCGGCCCGTCCGGAGTCTGGAACCGGGCAATGCATTGCCTTGCCCGCTCGGAATGTCTTGAGCAACGACAGTCTGGCGAACGCATTGCTGCGGCGTAAAACCTGCCGCACCTTTACCGGCGCAGCCATGACACTGAATGATGTCGGCACATTGCTGTACCTTTCCCTTGGCTATCTCAGCGAGCGCGGGGAAGACGAGGACGACACCGTCGCCCAAGGCCTCGACGCACGTCGGAGCAGCCCTTCCGGCGGCGGTCTGAATGCGTGTGAAGGTTTTCTGCTGGTACAGAATGTCGAAGGCCTCACTCCCGGCCTGTATGCCTATGACCCCGCCGAGCACAGCCTGCGTTTTGTCAATCCACTGCCTGAAGCGGCACTGGGCGACCTGCTCGGTGGCCAGCACTTCATCAATAACCTGCCATTGGGATTGTTCATCACGGCGCGATTCGATCGGCTCTGGTGGAAATATGGACACTCGCGCGCCTATCGCATGGCATTCATTGAAGCCGGCCATCTGTCACAAACCTTTCAACTGGTCGCCACGGCATCAGGTTTCAATACCTGGCTGACCGGTGCGTTTGCAGACGCCCAGGTCGAAACGCTGCTCAACCTGGTGGGCAGTGCCGAACAACCGCTGTTTTTTGTCGGCTGCGGTAAAAGCGACGGCCAGGTGATGTGTGAAGAAATGCGCACGCTTTTGCGCGAGGTGCAGGCATGACGCTGCTCATTGCCGATCCGCACGAGGCACCCGTGTCATGGGCACTCAAATTCACCCTCGGAGACTGGGAGAACCGGGCTTCGGTGCGCAGCAGCACTCACGACTACCGACTGCCGGAAGACGTGCAGCAACAGTTGCAGAGCCGCCACTGGTTTCCACCGGCCTTCCTGCCGTATCTGGCGCACCCCGCGATCAAGGCGGCAGGACGCGAAACGTTGCACCGGTTGACCGCCAGCCATCTGGTGCACTTTCTCGATTACACCACGCTGCTCGAGCACCGCATCGTCAATCGTGCGGTGGAGGTGATCGTGCACCGGGAATTGCCGGTCTACGTACCTCAGGCGATGAAACACGCGGCGCTGCAGCTCTACACCGACGAGGGTTATCACGCGCTGTTCTCCAACCGTCTGGCGGAGCAGATCGCCGGGGTCTACGGGTTCAGCGCACGTCCCGTGATGCCGCAACGGATCACCCGCATGAACGCACTGATCGCCCGCACACCGCAGAAGCACCGCGCACTGGCATGGCTGCTGCTCGGTTTCGTCTCGGAAACCATCATTGCCCGGGAGTTGCTGGACGTTTGCCGCGACAGTCTGGTGTCCAGCGTCAGCGACATGCTGCGTGACCACCTGGCCGACGAAGCCCGCCACAGTCGCTACTTTGCCGAAGTGTTCCACTACGTCTGGCTGTCGATGAACAGTCGCCAGCGCGCATTCGCCAGCAAAACGTTGCTGGAGATCATCGGGATGTTCTTCGAGACCGATGAACCCTGGCTGCGACAGAGCCTGCGCGATGCCGGCATCGCCGACCGCGACGTAACCCTGATTGTCAGTGGCCTGGCCACGGCGCAGGCCAGTCGTGCACGTGCACGCTCAGGCTGCGTGGCGACCCTGGATGCACTGCGCAAAGCCGGTTTTTTTGCGCTGCCCCATAACCAGACACTCTTTGCCAAGGCAGGACTGATCGATGACTGAAGGCACATCCGTGGTCACCTCTCGCCAGCGTCGCGGGGCTGTCGGCCTGTTGCTGGCGATGGTACTGCTCGGCGTATTTCCCCTGGACGTTCTGCTGCCATCATTCCCGGCACTGGCGGCGCACTTTAACCGGACGCCGGCGGACATCGCACTGTCGATCAGCCTGTTTGCCGTGGGAATCGCGTTTGCGCAGCTATTGATCGGCCCGCTGTCCGACAGGATCGGGCGCAAGGGCTTGCTGCTCAGCGGCCTGGGCGTGTCGATGCTCGGCGCCATCGGTTGCGTGATGACCGCAGATTATTCGTTGTTCCTGATTTTCCGGGTGATGCAAGCCTTGGGCTGCGGTTGTTTCGTGTTATCTCAGGCCCTGGTTCAGGATCTGTTCGAAGGCGAGCAACGGGATCGCTTGCGAATCCTGATGGTCACGGCCACCGGTATCTTCATTTCGCTCTCGCCGCTGGCCGGCGCCTTCCTGCAGGCCACCCTTGGCTGGCGCGGCAGCTTCTGGGTGTTCACCGCGCTGTCGGCACTGTTGATGATCAAGGCCTGGCTGTTTCTGGACAGCGGTCGCCCGACGTCCAGCGCAGCACACCTTGGTTTTGTCAGGGCTTACCGGCGAGTGCTGAGCGATTTCGAGTTTGTCAGCTACTGGCTGATCTCGGCATTCGCCTTCGCCTGTCACTTCTCGTTCATCGTGATTTCGCCGCTGATTTTCATGGATCAGTTGCAACTGACGACTTATGACTTTTCCCTGATTCTGCTGATCTACGGCGCGGCGTATGTGTTCGGTGGTATCGCGGCCACGCTTTTGAGCCGACGGATCAATGCGCGACAACAGATCGTCGCCGGATTGAGCCTGATCCTGTTGGCGGGGCTGGTGATGCTGTTTCTGGCGCAGCACTTCGCGCGCTCGCCGGCCACGGTGCTGATTCCGATGCTGATCTGCACCGCCGGCACCACCATTGCGCGCCCGGCCGCCACCTCGCGAGCCATGGCCCTGTTCCCGGAAATAGCCGGGACGTCGGCCTCGGCCGGCAGCACGATCATCTTCGTGTGTGGCGGGTTGATCAGCGCGCTGATCAGCCTGAGTCCGAGCAACCTGCAAGCGACCCTCGGCTACTGTTTTGTCCTGCTCAGTGGCATCGCACTGGCGTTGAACAGGCGGATCAGCCGTCGCGCCAGAGAGCTCGACCGCAGTGCCATCACCTCCACGGGCGGCGATTGAGCCTGCCGGTCGTCATGCCACACGCACCGTCGGCACTGGAACAATGCTTTGCGCCATTCCCTCCGGACGCCAGCGGTGTAGAATCGGCTGATTCATCGCCATTCATCCCCCGGCGGGTTTATGAGCTCAGGCTGAGACCAGCGGCGATCCCGCAACGTCATCGGCAACTTCACGGACACACGGCCACTTCTGAGTGTTCCAGACGTCAATAGAAGCTCACTCCCCTTTGATACCTGATTAGCCGCCCGGAGTGCTCCATGCCAGATTACCGCTCGAAAACATCCACCCACGGCCGCAACATGGCCGGCGCCCGCGCACTGTGGCGCGCCACCGGGATGAAAGATGACGACTTCAAGAAGCCGATCATCGCCATTGCCAACTCCTTCACCCAGTTCGTACCAGGCCACGTGCACCTCAAAGACCTCGGTCAACTGGTGGCCCGTGAAATCGAACGCGCCGGTGGCGTCGCGAAAGAATTCAACACCATCGCCGTCGACGACGGCATCGCCATGGGCCACGACGGCATGCTCTATTCGCTGCCGAGCCGCGAGATCATCGCCGACTCCGTCGAGTACATGGTCAACGCCCACTGTGCCGACGCCATCGTCTGCATCTCCAACTGCGACAAGATCACCCCGGGCATGCTGATGGCCGCTTTGCGCCTGAACATTCCGGTGATCTTCGTATCCGGCGGTCCGATGGAAGCCGGCAAGACCAAACTCGCCTCCCACGGCCTCGACCTGGTCGACGCCATGGTGATCGCCGCCGACTCCAGCGCTTCTGACGAGAAAGTCGCCGAGTACGAACGCAGCGCCTGCCCGACCTGCGGTTCGTGCTCCGGCATGTTCACCGCCAACTCGATGAACTGCCTGACCGAAGCCCTGGGCCTCGCGCTGCCAGGCAATGGTTCGACCCTGGCCACCCACAGCGACCGCGAACAGCTGTTCCTGCAGGCCGGCCGCACCATCGTCGAGCTGTGCAAGCGTTACTACGGCGAGAACGACGAATCCGTGCTGCCGCGCAACATCGCCAACTTCAAGGCGTTCGAGAACGCAATGATGCTCGACATCGCCATGGGTGGCTCGACCAACACCATCCTGCACCTGCTCGCTGCCGCCCAGGAAGCCGAAATCGATTTCGACCTGCGCGACATCGACCGTCTCTCGCGCAGCGTTCCACAGCTGTGCAAAGTCGCGCCGAACATCCAGAAGTACCACATGGAAGACGTGCACCGCGCTGGCGGCATCTTCAGCATCCTCGGTTCGCTGGCCCGTGGCGGCCTGCTGCACACCGACCTGCCGACCGTGCACAGTCGCAGCATGGAAGAAGCCATCGCCAAGTGGGACATCACCCAGACCACCGATGAAGCGGTGCACCACTTCTTCAAGGCCGGTCCTGCGGGCATTCCGACGCAAACCGCGTTCAGCCAGTCGACCCGTTGGGAAACCCTGGATGACGACCGGGAAAACGGCTGCATCCGCAGCTTCGAGCACGCCTATTCCAAAGAAGGTGGCCTGGCCGTGCTGTACGGCAACATCGCCCTCGACGGTTGCGTGGTGAAAACCGCCGGCGTCGATGAGTCGATCCACGTTTTCGAAGGCAACGCGAAGATCTTCGAAAGCCAGGACAGCGCGGTGCGCGGCATCCTCGCCGACGAAGTGAAGGAAGGCGACATCGTCATCATTCGCTACGAAGGCCCGAAAGGCGGCCCGGGCATGCAGGAAATGCTCTACCCGACGTCGTACCTGAAGTCCAAAGGCCTGGGCAAAGCCTGTGCGCTACTCACCGACGGTCGTTTCTCCGGCGGTACTTCCGGTCTGTCGATCGGCCACGCTTCGCCAGAGGCTGCGGCCGGTGGCGCAATCGGTCTGGTGCAGGACGGCGACAAAGTGCTGATCGACATTCCGAACCGCTCGATCAACCTGTTGGTCAGCGATGAAGAACTGGCTGCGCGCCGGGTCGAGCAGGACAAGAAAGGCTGGAAACCGGTCGAGCAGCGTCCACGCAAAGTGACCACTGCGCTGAAGGCCTACGCCTTGCTGGCGACCAGCGCCGACAAGGGTGCGGTGCGTAACAAGGCGATGCTCGACGGGATCTAAAAAAGCTCAAAGCAGCGAGCTACAAGCGGCAAGAAAGAGCAACGCGGCTCTTACTTGCAGCTTGCGGCTCCCCGCTATCAGCTGCTTTTATTGGATGTCTTCAGGCTTGACGATCACCCAGTTCTTGTCCGCCGTCACCGGCAAGCCTTCCTTGGCCTGCGCCGCGGCGTGCTTGGCCATCATGCCGTTGAGCTGAGTCATGTATTTGTCCTTGCGGTTGACCCACAGGTGGATACCGCCCTTGGCCACATCCACATCGTGGAACAGCATGTAGCCGTCGCTGCTCGGGGTGTCGCCGCCCACCAGTACCGGTTTTTTCCACTCGTCGATGTAGGTCAGGATCGCCGCGTGTTTGCCGGCCATCCAGGTCGCTGGGGTCCACAGGTACGGGGTGAGTTCGAGGCCAAGGTTGGCCTTCTCGTCATACTTGCCGGCAGTGATCTGTTTGCGCGCAGTGGTCAGCTCGCCGGTTTCGCGATTCTTCAGCAACGTAGTCACGCCGATCACGTTCTGCGGTTTGACGTTATAGCCATACTTCGGATCGGCCGCGACCATCCGCACCAGTTCTTCGGAAGCGGCGGTCATCACGTAGACCTCGATGCCGTTCTCCATCAGCTTGTTGTACAACTCAGCCTGACCGGTAAAGACTTTCGGCGGATTAACGTCGAGTTTCTTCACCACATCGCCTTCGTAATAAGTCGCCGGCACCGGTTTGCCCGAAGCCATCAGCTCATCGACGTAGCCCTTCAGCTCTTTGAGGGTGAAGCCGGAGAACACTTGCGCCACCCACGGGTAGCAGACCATATCGTCGACTTCGCACAGGCGATAGTAGTAACTGAACAGGCTTTCCTTGTGGTCGGCGGTGTCCTTGAACGGCATCAGTTTCAGCGAAGGATCGAGCTTGTCGCGAGTGATCAGCCCCTTGTTTTCCATGAACGGCAACAACGACTCTTCGAGGTCGTAGCGGTAACTGGTGTTGTCCATGTCGAACACCGCGTAGTTACCCTTGTTGGCGTTGGCCGCGATCATCGCGTCCAGTGCCTTGGCCTGATCCGCCGGCCAGTGCTTCAGATCGGTGGCGAATGCGTGAGCGGCCAAGCCCAATCCAAGAACCACAGCGAGCATTTTCGGTGCGAACTTCATCGGCGTTTTCTCCCTGACTGAAAGACATCGACGCTAACAAATAAGTGTGACAGTCCTCGTCTGTCAGCGACCGCTTACGTCTCCTCAACGCCAGTTGCATTGCCGAGAGCGACAGTGGCTTATTCCAAAAACGACGGACGACCTGCGATTTCGGTATTAATTCATTGGAAATCAAACTGTTAGGCTTGCCGGTTCGCAGTTGCTCAAGAATGCGACTGGCACAAGTCTTATCGGAGTCTTCATGAATCTGCCGCTGATCCTCAATCTGCTGGTGTTCCTCGCCCTGCTCTTCGGTCTGGCGCAAACCCGCCACACCACGTGGAGCCTGGCGAAAAAAGTCCTGCTCGCGCTGGGTCTGGGCGTGGCGTTCGGCGTTGCGCTGCACAGCGTTTACGGCGCCGGCAATCCGGTGCTGAAAGCCTCGATCGGCTGGTTCGATCTGGTGGGCAACGGTTACGTGCAGTTGCTGCAAATGATCGTGATCCCGCTGGTATTCGCCTCGATCCTCAGCGCGGTGGCGCGTCTGCACAACGCCTCGTCGCTGGGCAAGATCAGCTTCCTGACCATCGGCACCCTGCTGTTCACCACCGCGATTGCGGCGCTGATCGGTATCGGCCTGACCAACCTGTTCGGCCTCACCGCCGAAGGCCTGGTTGCCGGCACTCAGGAGATGGCCCGCCTGCAAACCATTCAAACCGACTATGCCGGCAAGGTCGCCGACCTGAATGTGCCGCAACTGCTGCTGTCGTTCATTCCGCAGAACCCGTTCGCCGACCTGGCTCGGGCCAAACCGACCTCGATCATCAGCGTGGTGATTTTTGCTGCGTTCCTCGGCGTGGCGGCGCTGCAACTGCTCAAGGATGACGTCGAGAAAGGTCAGAAAGTGATCAACGCCATCGACACCCTGCAAGCCTGGGTGATGCGTCTGGTGCGTCTGGTGATGAAGCTGACCCCGTATGGCGTCCTGGCGCTGATGACCAAAGTGGTCGCCGGTTCCAACCTGCAGGACATCATCAAGCTCGGCAGTTTCGTCGTGGTCTCGTACCTCGGCCTCGGCCTGATGTTCGTGGTCCACGGTTTGCTGGTGTCGGCCGCCGGGATCAACCCGCTGCGCTTCTTCCGCAAGATCTGGCCGGTGCTGACCTTCGCATTCACCAGCCGCTCCAGCGCGGCGAGCATTCCGCTGAGCATCGAAGCGCAGACCCGTCGTCTGGGTATTCCGCAGTCGGTGGCCAGTTTCGCCGCCTCGTTCGGCGCAACTATCGGCCAGAACGGTTGCGCCGGTCTGTACCCGGCGATGTTGGCGGTGATGGTTGCGCCAACCGTGGGCATCAATCCGCTGGATCCGCTGTGGATCGCGACGCTGGTGGCGATTGTGACCCTGAGCTCGGCCGGTGTGGCCGGTGTGGGCGGCGGCGCGACGTTTGCCGCGCTGATCGTGCTGCCGGCGATGGGCTTGCCGGTGTCACTGGTGGCGTTGCTGATTTCGGTTGAGCCGCTGATCGACATGGGTCGTACGGCGTTGAACGTGAGTGGCTCGATCACCGCAGGCGCGATTACCAGTCAGGTGATGCAGCAGACGGATAAAGCGCTGCTGGATGCGGATGAGCATGCGGCGCTAGCGAGCTAGCCAGCTGCAAGCTGCAAGCTGCAAGCTGCAAGCTGCAAGCTGCAAGCTGCAAGCTGCAAGCTGCAAGCTGCAAGCTGCAAGAAGAGCATTCCCGCTTTCACTTGTGGCTTGCAGCTCGAAGCTTGAAGCTATCTTTTCTCCCAGACCTCAAAGTTGTACGCGGGCTTGTCGCCCTCCGCCGGATTCGGCACATTCGACACCAGCTTCCACTGGTTCAGATCGAACTCCGGAAACCACGCGTCGCCTTCCGGGCTCAGCGCCACACGGGTCAGGTACAGACGATCGGCCTGCGCCAGCCCTTGCGCATACAACTGCGCACCGCCAATCAGCATCAGCTCATCGACGCCCTGCGCTTTCGCCCATTCCTCGGCGCGAACCACCGCAGCTTCCAGCGACGGATAGACCTCTGCCCCCTCCAGCACCAGATCGGCCTGACGGCTGACCACGATGTTCAAGCGACCCGGCAGCGGACGACCGAGCGAATCCCAGGTCTTGCGGCCCATGATGATCGGCTTGCCGAGGGTCGTGGCCTTGAAGTATTTGAAGTCCCCCGGCAGGTGCCAGGGCATGCTGTTGTCGACGCCGATCACGCGGTTTTCACCGAGGGCTGCGATCAGGCTGAGGGGGAGTGATTTAGTCATGCCGGCGAGGATACCAGAGCCTCGCTTGACCCGATAAGCGCCACAGCGGTTATGCTCACAGCTCAATTGAGCAACGGAATGGCGCGTGACTGAACTGACTCCCCTGCAAAACCTCTGGCTGAGCGAAACCATCCGCCTGCGCGAAGAACACGCCGGGCCGCTGGAGGATCTGGAAGCCAATCGTCTGGCCCGCGCGGCCGGCGGCGATCTGCCGAGCCGCATTCAACGCCGGGCGTTGTGGCTGGCCGAGCGTGACGGGCTGAGCGCTGCGCTCACTCACTGGCTGCAAGGCGCACGCCTGGCGCTGGTACTGCTGCTGATCTTCGCAGTGCTCAGCGGTGCCGGTCTGGCCTTCGCCGCGTTGAGCCAGACACCGGTCAATGTGTTCTGGGCCTTGGGCAGTCTGCTCGGGTTGAACGTGATTCTGCTGCTGAGCTGGGCGTTGGGGTTGATCTTTGCCGGCGAACACGGCGCCACTCTTGGCCGCTTGTGGTTGTGGCTCAGCGAAAAATTCGCCCGGGATGCCAAAGCCGCGCAACTGGCGCCGGCTCTGCTGTTGATGCTGCAACGCAAAAAACTCAACCGCTGGGCCCTCGGCACCTTGGTCAACGGCTTGTGGCTGCTGGCGATGCTCAGCGCGCTGGTGTTGCTGCTGACGCTGATGGCCACCCGGCGCTACGGCTTCGTCTGGGAAACCACCATTCTCAGCGCTGACACTTTCATCAACATGACCCAGGCCCTCGGCGCGCTGCCGGCGCTGATCGGTTTCAACGTGCCGAGCGTGGAGATGATCCGCGCCAGCGGCGACGCCGCGCTGGACATCGAAAGTGCCCGACAGGCCTGGGCGACCTGGCTGGTGGGTGTGCTGGTGGTCTACGGTGTGCTGCCGCGCCTGCTGCTGGCCGTGTTCTGTTTCTGGCGCTGGAGCCGTGGCAAAGCCGCGCTGAGCCTGGACCTGAAGCTGCCCGGCTACGCTCAGTTGCGCGAACGCCTGATGCCGACCAGCGAACGCCTTGGCATCAACGACGCGGCGCCGGAACAATTGCATCGGGTCGAAAGCCACGTCAGTGCACACGCCAGCGACGGCGCCCTGCTGGTGGCCATCGAACTCGACGACCAGCGCCCGTGGCCACCGGCCCTGCCGAAAACCGTGAGCAACGCCGGCATCCTCGACAGCCGTGAATCGCGACACAAACTGCTCGAACAACTCAGCCGCTTCCCCCCGGCGCGCCTGCTGATCGCCTGCGATCCGCGGCGCTCGCCGGATCGCGGCAGCCTCGCGTTGATTGCCGAACTGGCACGCAACGCCAGCGCCACCCGCGTCTGGTTGCTGCAAGCGCCGCCCGGTGAAGCGCTGGACAGCGCCCGCCTCGGCGACTGGCACGTGGCGCTGCAACAGCTTGAGCTGCCGTTCGCCGATTGCGCACCGTTGAACTGGCTGGAGAACGGTCATGACTGATGCTCGCAAAGCGCCGCTGAAACTCGCGGTGGTCGGCCACACCAACGTCGGCAAGACCTCGCTGTTGCGCACCCTGACCCGCGACGTCGGTTTCGGCGAAGTCTCGCATCGGCCGAGCACCACTCGGCATGTCGAGGGTGCGCGGTTGTCGGTGGACGGCGAGCCGTTGCTCGATCTCTACGACACACCGGGACTGGAAGACGCCATCGCCCTGCTGGATTTCCTCGAACGCCTGGAACGCCCCGGCGAACGCCTCGACGGGCCGGCGCGCCTGACACGGTTTCTCGACGGCAGCGAGGCACGCCAGCGTTTCGAACAGGAGGCGAAAGTGCTGCGGCAATTGCTCGCCTCCGACGCCGGACTCTATGTGATCGACGCCCGCGAACCGGTTTTGGCCAAATACCGCGACGAACTGGAAGTGCTCGCCAGTTGTGGCAAGCCGCTGCTGCCGGTGCTGAATTTTGTCAGCAGCGCCAACCATCGCGAACCGGACTGGCGCGAAGCGTTGGCGCGGCTCGGCCTGCATGCGCTGGTGCGCTTCGACAGCGTTGCACCGCCGGAGGACGGCGAGCGGCGGCTGTATGAAAGCCTCGCATTGCTACTGGAAAATGCTCGTCCGCAACTGGAACGACTGATCGCCGATCAACAGGCCCAGCGCCTCGCGCGGCAGCAAAGTGCGGCGCGTTTGATTGCCGAGTTGCTGATCGACTGCGCGGCGTGCCGGCGCAGTGTGGTCAGCGCCGTCGAACAGGAACAGCAAGCGATCAGCGAACTGCGCAAAGCCGTGCGTCAGCGTGAGCAGAGGTGCGTCGAAGCGTTGCTCAAGCTCTACGCGTTTCGCCCGCAGGACGCAGCGGCCAGTGATCTGCCGTTGCTGGATGGGCGCTGGGGCGATGATTTGTTCAACCCGGAAACCTTGAAGCAACTGGGAGTTCGCGTTGGTGGCGGGATTGCGGCAGGCGCCGCGGCCGGGGCTGGTGTGGATTTGCTGGTGGGCGGGATTACGCTCGGTGCAGCCGCTTTGGCCGGCGCGATCGCTGGCGGCGCGCTGCAAACGGCGCGCAGTTATGGCAGTCGCTTGCTCGGCAAGATCAAGGGCCAGCGGGAATTGACCGTGGATGACGGCGTGTTGCGGCTGTTGGCGCTGCGTCAGCGGCAGCTGTTGCTGGCGCTCGATCAACGCGGACACGCGGCGATGGAGGCGGTTCAGGTCGCCACCCCGCAGGACAAAACCTGGCGCGAGGGCAAGCTGCCCGAGGCACTGAGCAAGGCACGGGCGCATCCGCAGTGGTCGTCGTTGAATCCGCATGCAAAGTTGAATCAGGCGGAAAGGCAGGAGCAGATTGAGGCGTTGGTGGGAAAGGTGCTTGAGCTTTAGACGCCGCCCCTCACCCCAGCCCTCTCCCGGAGGGAGAGGGGGCTGACCGTGGTGTTCTCGGGTCATACATCGACCTGAGACACCCAGTCGAACTCAGGTTTGAAAGGCATGAAGATCGGCTCCCTCACCCTGCACTCCCGAAGGGAGAGGGAGCTGACCGTGGTGTTCTCGGGTCATACATCGACCTGAGACACCCAGTCGAACTCAGGTTTGAAACGCATGAAGATCGGCTCCCTCACCCTGCACTCCCGGAGGGAGAGGGAGCTGACCGTGGTGTTCTCGGGTCATACATCGACCTGAGACACCCAGTCGAACTCAGGTTTGAAAGGCGTGAAGATCGGCTCCCTCTCCCTCCGGGAGAGGGCTGGGGTGAGGGTTGCAATCACTCAGCCGACAACAAAACCTCAGCCTTGCGCTTCAGCACACTCAAATCCATTACCGGCACCGCTATCTCCTTGGCCAACTCATCCCACTGCCGCATCCGCAGGCTGACAGCACACAACGGATCGCGCTCAAACATGTCCGCCTCCGCCTCCGTCATCACCCCGCCCTGATACGCCAGTGTCCTGCGACTGGCCTCACTCAAGCGCTCGAAATACCCCGGCTCACGCAACGTCAGATACCGCTTGGCCTGCACGTGATACTCCACCAACCGCGCCAGGCGCTCGCTGAAACCCGCCTCACGCAAATAATCCGCCCCCAGCCGCTCATGGCTGACCACGCCATACCCGCCCATGTTCTCGGCGCCCTCGGCACACAGATGGCCGATGTCGTGGAAGAACGCCGCCAGCACCACCTCGTCATCGAAGCCTTCGGCGATTGCCAGTTCGGCGGCCTGGGACATGTGCTCGATCTGCGACACCGGTTCGCCGATGTAATCGCGAGTGCCGAAACGCTCATACAACCCGAACACCCGGGCGACGACTTGTTGGTGATCCGCCATCAGATTTCCTCCAGCAACTGCGCGATGTTGCGCTCGGCCAGCGCCGGGCCGACGCTCATGCCGACGCCGGTGTGCATCAGCGCCACACTCAGCCCCGGTGCCGGGCGCAGGAACGAAAACGGTCCCGGCGCACGGGCACCGTAGACGCCCTGCCAGCGCTCGACCACGTGCACCTTGCAGCCCAGCGTCTGCTCGGCCAGTTCCAGCATCCAGTTGTCCACTTGTTCGGCGTTGAACGGCGACGGGTCGCTGCCGTAATGGTGCGAATCGCCGATGATCAGCTCGCCATACGGCGTCGGGCTGATCAGCAGGTGAATGCCGTTGTCGTGCAGGTGCGGTTGTTCGCGCAGGATCTGCGCCTGCACCGCTGCCGCCTGCGGTAGATCGGCGAAGGCGCCGTAGTGCACGCAGCTCAAACCAGTGAGCAAGGCGTGTTGCAGGTTAAGTTCGATCTGCGGTTTGGCGCGAAGCATTTGCAGGCGACAGATTTGCGGGTCGAGCGCGGCAATCGGCTCGGCCAGCAGGGTCTGATAATCGTGGCCGGAGCAGACGATGATCTGTTTCGCCGTGAACGTACCGGCGGTGCTGTGCAGGCGCCCCGGCTCGACATCACGCACCAGCGTGGAGAAATGAAATTCGACGCCGAGGTCGCGGCGCAGGTAGTCGATCAGCGCCGGGATCGCTTCACGCGAGTACAGCTGTTGATCGTCCATGCCGTGCAACGCCGCGCGGTGGTGGCTGAACTGACCGTGGTACAGATCACGCAGGGCAGCACCGCGCAATAGCGCGATGTTGTAACCGTGTTCCACGGCGCGGCCGTTGCAGAAGGCTTCGAGCAGGTGTTCTTCAGCTTCGGTGCGGGCGAACAGGTACGAGCCGTTACGCTTGATCTGCAGACCGGCGAGTTGCGCCCAGTCACCCCAGATGTCGCGGCTGGCCTTGGCCAGTTCGAGCATCGGGCCGGGTGGCTGGCCGGTGACCAGCGCCTGGCCGAAGTTGCGCACCGAGGCGCCGAGAGGCGTGGCGGTGCGTTCGAAAACGCTGACCTTGAGCCCGCGTTTGGCGGCGGCATAGGCGTGAGACAGGCCGAGGATGCCAGCGCCAGCGATGAGCAGGTCTTTGTGTTGGGTCATTTAGAGGTGCTCTGAATGAGAGACCGCTTTCGCTGGCAAGCCAGCTCCCACAGGTTTAGAGGTGTTCAAAAATCTGTATCCACCCCGGAATACTGTGGGAGCTGACTTGCCAGCGATGGGGCCCTGTCAGTCGATAAAGATCTTACTTGGCGACGACTTTCTCGGACTTGCCGTCATAACGCTTGCGCCACTCGGTCAGGATCTCGTCGCGGTTCTTCGAGGCCCAGGCAAAGTCGTTCTTGATCAGGCGCTGCTCGTAGTCGGCCGGCAGTTCGGTTTGCGGCTTGGCGATACCCGGCTGAGCAAGAACAGCGAAGTTTTCTTTGTACAGGTCCATCGCCTCGGCGCTGGCAGAGAAGTCCGCGAGTTTTTTCGCTGCTTCTTCATGCGGCGTGCCTTTGATCACGGCAGTGGCTTCGATCTCCCAGCCCAGGCCTTCCTTCGGCAGGATGATGTCCAGCGGCGCGCCCTGGCGTTTCAGCTGAACGGCCGGGTATTCAAAGGAAATGCCGATCGGGAACTCGCCCGCCGCCGCCAGTTTGCAAGGCTTGGAACCGGAGTGAACGTACTGGCCGATGTTCTGGTGCAGACCGTCCATGTAGGCCCAGCCCTGCTTCTCGCCGAAGGTTTGCAGCCAGGCGCTGACGTCGAGGAAACCGGTGCCGGACGACGCCGGGTTCGGCATGACGATCTTGCCCTTGTACTCAGGCTTGGTCAGATCCTGCCAGCTCACTGGCTTGGTCAGGCCCTGCTTCTCGGCCTCGACGGTGTTGAAGCAAATGGTCGCGGCCCAGACGTCCATGCCGACCCAGGCTGGCGGGTTGGCGGCGTCGCGGTAGTTCGCGCCGATCTTGCCCAGATCCTTCGGCGCGTAGCTTTGCAACATGCCTTGCTGATCGAGAATCGCCAGGCTCGAAGCGGCCAAGCCCCACACCGCGTCAGCCTGCGGACGGGCCTTTTCGGCGAGCAGTTTGGCGGTGATGATCCCGGTGGAGTCACGCACCCACTTGATCTCGACGTCCGGGTTGGCCTTTTCGAACGCTTCTTTGTAGGACTTCAGTTGCTCGGCTTCGAGGGCGGTGTACACCGTCAACTCGGTTTTTGCCGCGAAGGCATTCAGGCTGAAAGTAGCGAGCACAGCAGCGGCCAGGGCCATAGGCTTGAACATGATCGTTTTCCTGTAGGTGAGTTGAGGTTTGCAGGTTTGAATCAGTGACCGGGCGCGGTTTGCCGCCAGGCCTGGGAACGGCGCAGCAAGCCGCGCGAAGCCCACGCCAGCAGCAAGGACACGCCTGCCGAGGTGAACAGAATCAGGGTCGACATCGCCGCCGCGCCGCCGACGTTGCCGGCGTCATCCATGTTCAGCACCGCC
Organism: Pseudomonas sp. GNP014; assembly: GCF_054344005.1. Taxonomy (NCBI): domain Bacteria; kingdom Pseudomonadati; phylum Pseudomonadota; class Gammaproteobacteria; order Pseudomonadales; family Pseudomonadaceae; genus Pseudomonas; species Pseudomonas sp. GNP014. The sequence continues at coordinate 832,029 of NZ_JBTGUS010000001.1, forward strand.
ACCGCCGCGAGGATGGTGTCGGGGCTGTAGAGGAAGATCGCCGCCGACACGGTGGTCATCGCCGAAACGAACAGGTAGCGCACGATGTCCAGCAGCGCCGGCAGGCAGATCGGCACGGTGACGCGCAGGTAATGGCGGTACAGCGGCGCCTTGAGCGACAGCGCAGCGGCTTCGAACTCGGCGTCGAGCTGGCGCAGCGCGGTGGTCGCGGTCATTTGTGCGGTGGTCAGGTAGTGCGCAATGGTGCAGACGATCAGCAGGGTCATCGTCCCGTACAGCACGTGCAGCGGGTTGCCGGTGAGGTTGAAGAAGAAGACGTAACCCAGGCCAAGCACCAGCCCCGGCACCGCCATCGGGATGAAACTGAGCATGCGCAACGCCAGGTTGAGGCCGCGCTGGGTGCGGGTTTTCTCCATCAGGTAAGCGCCGGTGAAGATCAGCACACTGCCGATCAGCGCCGTACCCAAGGCCATCTTCAGACTGTTGCCGTAGGCCAGCCAGCCACCGCCGGCGGTTTCGTTGAACTGATAGTGGTTGAGCGACAGCGACAGGTTGTACGGCCAGAACTTCACCAGCGAGGAAAACACCGCCATGCCGAACACCAGAATCAACGCGGCGCTGATCAGCAAAACAATCGCCAGATAGCAGCCGTCGCGCAATTTCGATGGCACCGGTTTGAACACTTGGGCGCGGCCACTCATTGAATCGCCATGACGGCGGCGCAGCCAGGCATCCACACCAAAGCTGAACAGCGCCGGCAGCAACAGCACCATGCCGATCAACGCGCCGCGACCGAATTGCTGTTGGCCGACCACCGCTTTATAGGCTTCCAGCGCCAGCACTTGATAGTCGCCACCGACTACCACCGGCACCCCGAAATCGGTGATGGTCAGGGTGAACACCAGACAGAACGCGGCGAACACGGCCTGCCGGGTTGCCGGCCAAGTAATACTGCGAAAGGCCTTGGCCGGACTGGCGCCCATGCTCGACGCGGCATCAAACAGGCGCGCATCGGCCAGCGACAATGCCGAGAGCAGAATCATCAGCGCATGCGGGAAGGTGTAAATCACCTCACCCAGCACAATCCCCCAGAAACCGTAGATGTTGTCCGAGAGCAATCCACGCAACATGCCCTGGTTGCCGAACAGATAGACCAGCGCGATCCCCGGCAGCATCGACGGCGCCATCAACGGCAGCAGGGAAATCCCGCGCCAGATGCCCTTGGCCGGAATCAGCGTGCGTTGCAGGGCGTAGGCAAACAGGTAGGCCAGCGGTACGACAATGGCCGCAACGCTGAGGGAAACTTTCAGGCTGTTGCCGAGCAGCCAGTGGAAATTGGCGCTGGTCACCAGCTCCTGCGCGGCGAGCCAGCCACCGCCCTGCCCGGCCTCGCTGCTGAAGCCGCGCCAGAAGATCGCCAGCAAGGGCAGCAGCACCGCGACACCGAGCAGCAACAACAGCAGGAGTTTGCCGCCGAGGACAAAGATCCGGTCACCGACCTCGGCACCGGACACTCGCCGCGCCTGCTTGTGCGGTAGCGGCAGTGCGATGTTCGCGCTCATCAGGCAAACACCTGCAGGCTGCGCGGCGGCAAGGCGACCATGATCTGCTGGGCGCCGAGGCGCGGCATGGCTTCCGGCGCCAGTTCGGCAAGCAACGGATGCCCCGGCAATTGGTCGAGTTCGAAGCTCATGCGGCAGCGGTTGCCGAGGAAAGTGATCTCGCGCACCTTGGCCGGAAACAGGTTTTCTTCGTGCACCACGGGATTGACGTTGATCGCTTCCGGACGGCAGAACAGTCGCCCCGAAGCGCCGCTCACGCTGCCATCAGCCAGACGCACATCCATCCCGCCAACCCGGGCGTGACTGGCGCTGCTGCGCTGGAACGGCAGCCAGTTGCCCTGACCGACAAACTCGGCCACGAACGGTGTGGCCGGGCGGTTGTAGATTTCCTGCGGGGTGGCGTACTGCTCGACACGGCCGTTGTTCATCACAGCGATGCGGTCGGCCATCAGCATGGCTTCGTCCTGATTGTGGGTGACCATCAGGGTGGTGATGCCGAGGTTGCGCTGCAGCTGGCGCAGTTCGGTGCACAGATGCTCGCGCACCCGGGCGTCCAGCGCCGACATCGGTTCATCGAGCAACAGCAGCGACGGCGCCGGGGCCAGGGCACGCGCCAGCGCGACTCGCTGTTGCTGGCCGCCGGACAACTGGCCCGGGTACTTTTTCTCACTGCCGGTGAGGCCGACCAGCTCCAGCATCTGCCCGACGCGGCGACGGACCTCGTCGCGACCACTGCCGGCGAGGCCGTAAGCAATGTTCGCTTCGACCGTCAGATTGGGAAACAGCGCGTAGGACTGAAACAGAATCCCGTAGTCGCGGGCTTGTGGGGCGAGGTGCGAAACGTCGCGGTCACCGAGGTACAACTCGCCGCTGTCCTGCTTCTCCAGACCGGCGATGCAGCGCAGCAGCGTGGTCTTGCCACAGCCGGAGGGGCCGAGCAGACACACCAGCTCACCGGCCGCGACATCGAGGGAGACGTTATCCAGCGCGGTAAACGCGCCGAAGCGCTTCTGCACGCCGCGCACTTTCATCGGCGCACCGGGATTGGTCAGGGCAGTTGCGATTGCAGGATTCATGGACAGACCTCATCAAGCTGATGGGGCCAATCCTAGAGTTGTAATGCGTCCGTCATGTGGCAGTGAGGCAAAAACGGCCGATAGTGGTATTCGGGGATTTTGGTTCAGAAGATTCAGGTCTTGGCTTGTTTGATCGGGCCTCATCGCTGGCAAGCCAGCTGCCACAGGTATTTCTGGTGTTCACAAAATTTGTATTCACTGGAGATCCCTGTGGGAGCTGGCTTGCCAGCGATGAGGCCAGTAAGGGCAACCAAGAAATCAGGCCGGGGACATTTCCTGGGCCAACCCCAGAAATGCCGCCGGCAACCGCGCGCTCTTGCGCTCCTTGAGGCAATACAGATACTCGGGAATCTGCGGCGCATTCTCGATGGTCAGCACCCGCAACTGCGGATCATGCGGCACTTCCTGGCGGGCAATGATGCTGATGCCGATGTTGCGCAGCACCGCCTCACGGATCGACTCGCGGCTGCCGATCTCCAGCAACGGCCCGAAACTGACCCCGGCACTGGCCAGCAACTCCTCGGTCAAACGCCGCGTCGTTGACCCGGTTTCACGCATCAAAAGGGTATGCCCGGCCAGTGCGCTCAAGGCCACGTGATCATGAGCTGCCAGCGGATGATTGCGATGCACCGCCAGTACCAGTGGATCAGTGCCCAGCACCCGGCGAATCAATCGCGCATCGTCGAGCAACTGCGACGAAGCGGCGACGTCCACTCGGTAGTCCTCCAGCGCTTCGAGCACCTGCTGCGAATTGCCGATTTCCACCGACACTTCCACCTGCGGCAAGCGCTCGCGAAAGGTCTTCACCAGATCGAGGATGTAATACGGCGCGGTCGCGGCAATACGCAACGTGCCCTGCACCTGACCGCTATTGCGCAGGAAGAACTCGATGTCGGCTTCCTGCTGCAACAGCGCCTTGACCATCGGCAGCAACCGCGCGCCTTCGTCGCTGACGCTCAGGCGCCGACCGCCACGGTAGAACAGTTCCACCGAGTATTGGCTTTCGAGGTTGCGGATCTGCGTGGTCACGGTGGGTTGGCTAAGGCCGAGCTTTTTCGCCGCCAGCGTGATGCTGCCCAGGCGGGCGACCATGTAAAACGCTTTCAGCTCGGCACTCAGCACAACCTTTCCTCATCTATTTGCGCAGCAGGCGCAAACCGTTGAACACCACCAGCAGGCTCACACCCATGTCGGCGAATACCGCCATCCACATGGTGGCGAGTCCGGCGAAGGTTACCCCAAGAAAGATAGCCTTGATCACCAGTGCCAAGGCGATGTTCTGTTTCAGGATGCTGGCAGTGTCACGCGACAGGCTGATAAACGCGGGAATCTTGCGCAGATCGTCGTCCATCAGGGCGACATCGGCGGTTTCAATCGCGGTGTCGGTGCCGGCCGCCGCCATGGCGAAACCGATCTCGGCGCGGGCCAGTGCCGGGGCGTCGTTGATGCCGTCGCCGACCATGCCCACCCGATGCCCCTGTGCATAAAGTGCTTCGATGGCTTGCAGCTTGTCGGTCGGCAGCAAGTCGCCCTTGGCCTGATCAATGCCGACCTGCGCGGCAATCGCCTGCGCGGTGTGCACGTTGTCACCGGTGAGCATCAGGGTTTTCACGCCCAGAGCATGCAACTGGCGGATCGCTTCGCGGCTGCTTTCCTTGACGGTATCGGCCACGGCGAACAGCGCCAGCGGGCCGGAGCTGTCGAGCAACAGCACCACCGACTTGCCCTGCTTCTCCAGCGCAAACAGTTTTTCTTCCAGCTGCGGCGAGCACAGGCCCAGTTCTTCGACCAGACGATGGTTACCCAAGTGATAGATCTGACCGTTGACCTGCCCCTTCACCCCGCGACCGGCCAACGCTTCGAAGTTATCCACAGTCAGCGCTTTGAAGTTTTTATCCACAGCGGCGTTGGTGATGGCCAGCGACACGGGGTGATCGGAGCGACCGGCCAACGCAGCAGCGATTGCCGGCGCCGTGGCATCTGCCGTTGGGTCGAGGGACAGGTAATCGGTTTGCACCGGTTTGCCGTGAGTGATGGTCCCGGTCTTGTCCAGCGCCAGATAATCGAGCTTGAAACCGCCCTCCAGGTACACGCCGCCCTTGACCAGAATGCCTTTGCGCGCCGCCGCAGCAAGGCCGCTGACGATGGTCACCGGGGTGGAAATCACCAAGGCACATGGGCACGCGACCACCAGCAACACCAGCGCGCGGTAGATCCAGTCGAACCACGCCGCGCCCATGAACAGCGGCGGGATAATCGCCACGGCCAGCGCCAGGACGAACACCACCGGGGTGTAGATTTTCGAGAACTGATCGACGAAGCGTTGGGTCGGAGCGCGCGCACCTTGCGCCTGCTCGACGGCGTGGATGATTCGCGCCAGGGTCGAGTTGTTCGCCGCTGCAGTCACGCTGTATTCCAGCGAACCGGCCTGGTTGATGGTGCCGGCGAAGACTTTATCGCCCACAGTCTTCTCCACCGGCAGGCTTTCACCGGTGATCGGTGCCTGGTCGATGGTCGAGCTGCCGCTGACCACCTCGCCGTCCAGCGCGATGCGCTCGCCGGGTTTTACCCGCACGCGGGCGCCGAGTTCGACGCTTTTCACGTCCTGCTCAATCCAGCTGCCGTCAGCCTGCAACACCGTGGCTTGCTCAGGCGTCATTTGCATCAAACCGCTGATGGCATTGCGCGCACGATCCAGCGAGCGCGCCTCGATCAGTTCGGCCACGGTAAACAGGAACATCACCATCGCCGCTTCCGGCCACTGCCCGATCAACACCGCACCGGTCACCGCGATGCTCATCAGCGCGTTGATATTGAGGTTGCGGTTCTTCAGGGCGATCCAGCCCTTTTTGTAGGTAGTCAGGCCACCGCTGAGGATCGACACCAACGCAATGATCGCCACCACCCAGGTCGGCGCGGCACTGGTGAAGTGGATCACTTCAGCCGCGAGCGCACCGACGCCGGACAGCGCCAGCGGCCACCAGTGTTTTTTCACCGGCGCAGGGGCCGGCGCTTCGACACCCGCCTCCAGCGGTTCGGCGTGCATGCCCAAAGACGTGATCGCCTCGGTGATCGGCGCGGTGTCCGGCAGATTGTGGGTGACGCCGAGCACGCGGTTGATCAGGTTGAATTCCAGTTGCTGCACGCCGGGCAGCTTGCCGAGCTTGTTCTGGATCAGCGTCTGCTCGGTCGGGCAGTCCATCGCTTCGATGCGGAAACTGCTGAGCCGCGCATCGGCGCTGGTCTTTTCGCTCAACTGGACCCGCGCAGGCGCGGCGGCTTTCGACGCGCAGCAGGCATCGCCGCCGTGGTCGTGCTTATGCACGGGCTGCAATTTATGGCTGTGGCCATGATCATGCCCGTCGCCGGGTTTGTGGATGTGCTGAGAATCGCTCATTGGTCGCGTCCATGAAGGTGCCTGTTGCCAAGTAAAGACCCTGTAGCCACTATAGGGTCAAGCACCCTTTTGGAGATGGCCGTCATGAAGATCGGCGAACTGGCGAAACTCACCGACTGCGCGGTGGAAACCATCCGCTATTACGAGCGCGAAAACCTGCTGCCGGAACCGGCGCGCAGCGACGGCAACTACCGCGTCTACACCCAGGCCCACGCCGAACGCCTGACCTTCATCCGCAACTGCCGCACCCTCGACATGACCCTCGAAGAAATCCGCAGCCTGCTGGCCATGCGTGACAGCCCGCAGGATCAGTGTGAAAGCGTCAATACGCTGATCGACGAGCACATCCAGCATGTGAAAGCGCGGATTGACGGCTTGCTGGCCTTGCAGACACAGCTGCTCGACCTGCGCCAACGCTGTGGCGAAGGGCCGATGGCCGATCAATGCGGGATTTTGCAGCGGCTGGAAGTGAGTGGCGGGGTTGTCGCGACGGAAGTCGAACACTCCCATGTAGGCCGCAGTCACGGCCATTAAGAACAGCATAAAACACTGTGGGAGCTGGCTTGCCAGCGATAGCGGTTTTACAGACACATCAATGTTGAATGTGCCGCCGTAATCGCTGGCAAGCCAGCTCCCACAGGTTTATTGGCAAGCCTTCAGACCGCCATTGGCGCGGTCATCGGCGCATGGTGCTCGTAACCTTCCAGCGAGAAGTCGCTCGGCTCCACCAGCTCCAGCCACTCCGGCTGATACACACCCGTCTTGGCAAATTCCGGCACGCGATCCGAAATCTTCAGCTTCGGCATGGCGAACGGCTCGCGCTTGAGCTGTTCGTTGAGCATGTCCAGGTGGTTCTCGTAGACGTGCGCATCACCGATGAAATAGGTGAACCAGCGCGGCGTATAGCCGGTCAGGCGACCGATCAGGCTCAGCAGTGCGGCGCCTTCGGTGAGGTTGAACGGCGTGCCCAGGCCCAGGTCGTTGGAACGGATGTAGAGGGTCAGAGAAATCTCTTTGGTCTCGACATTCGGGTGGAACTGGTACAGCAGATGGCACGGCGGCAGGGCCATTTCATCGAGCTGAGCGACGTTCCAGCCGTGGAACAGAATGCGGCGGCTGCCCGGATCCTTGATGATCGTGTCGACGCACTGGCGCACCTGGTCGATGGCTTTGTACAGCACCACGTAGGCCTGGCCATCTTCTTCGCCCTGGGCGATTTGCTTGTAGCCGTTGCTCAGGGTCTGCTCGATGGCGGCCGGGTTGCTCAGCGGGATCTGCTTGTACGCCGGCCATTTGCGCCATTGCACGCCGTAGATTTCGCCGAGGTCATCCTCGCCCTGGCGGAACGGGTTGGCCAGCCACTGCGCGTTTTCGTTGGCGTTCTGGTCCCAGACCTTGCAGCCCAGCGCACGGAATTCAGCGGCGTTGTTCACGCCACGCAAAAAGCCGCACATCTCGCCGATGGCCGATTTGAAGGCCATCTTGCGCGTGGTGATCGCCGGAAAACCTTCCTGCAGATCGAAACGCAGCATCGCCCCCGGGAAACTGATGGTGTTGATGCCGGTACGGTTGGCCTGCTTGGTGCCGTTTTTGATGACGTGCGAGACCAGTTCGAGATATTGCTTCATGAGTTACCTGTGTCCTTTGAGCCCCGGCGTCGCGCACCGGGGTTCGTAGTTTAAGCCGTCGGGGCAACCGGCGCTGCCGGCGCACGACGATAGGCCAGCCAGATCAGGAACAGACCGCCGACGATCATCGGCACGCACAGCACTTGCCCCATGGTCAGCCAGTTCCAGGCCAGATAGCCCAGTTGCGCGTCCGGTACACGAACGAACTCGACGATAAAACGGAAGATGCCGTAGAACAGCGCGAACATGCCCGATACCGCCATGGTCGGACGCGGTTTGCGCGAGAACAGCCACAGGATCAGGAACAGCGCGACGCCTTCGAGCGCGAACTGATACAGCTGCGACGGGTGACGCGGCAACTGCGCCGGGTCGCTGAATGGCGGGAAGATCATCGCCCACGGCACGTCGGTCGGCTTGCCCCACAACTCGGCGTTGATGAAGTTGCCGATACGTCCGGCGCCCAGACCAATCGGCACCATCGGTGCGACGAAGTCCATCAGTTGGAAGAACGACTTGCCGTTGCGCTTGCCGAACCACAAGGCCGCGAGCATCACGCCGATAAACCCGCCGTGGAACGACATGCCGCCCTTCCACACTTCGAAAATCAGCGTCGGATTGGCGAGGTAGGCGCTCAGATCGTAGAACAGCACGTAGCCCAGCCGCCCGCCGACAATCACCCCCATCGACAGCCAGAAGATCAGATCGGAGAGCTTCTCCTTGGACCAGGTCGGGTCGAAACGGTTGAGCCGGCGCGACGCCAGCAGCCATGCACCGCCGATACCGATCAGGTACATCAGGCCGTACCAATGGATTTTCAGCGGACCGATGGCCAGGGCCACCGGGTCGATCTGCGGGTAAGGCAGCATTGCGACTCCTCGTTAGAGTTGAAACCAAAATTCCCGGGCGACGCTGCCACCTCAGGATTAAGCCAGGATTGCGGTGCGGTTAAAGCAGAAAGCTCAAACCCACGCAGAACAGCAAAGCGGCGAACAGCCGTTTCAGCAAGCGCGGCGACAATTTGTGCGCCAGGCGCGCGCCGATGCGGGCGAACACCATGCTGGTCAGGGCGATGCCCAACAATGCCGGCAAATAGACAAAACCGAGACTATGCGGCGGCAGCAACGGATCATGCCAGCCCAGAATCATGAAACTTAAGGCACTGGCCAGGGCGATCGGCAGGCCACAAGCCGACGATGTCGCCACCGCTTGCTGCATCGGCACGCTGCGCCAGGTCAGGAACGGCACGGTCAACGAACCGCCGCCAATGCCGAAAATCGCCGAGGCCCAGCCAATCACACTGCCGGCCACGGTCAGACCGAGTTTGCCCGGCACTGTTCGACTGGCCTTGGGTTTAACATCCAGCGCCAGTTGCACAGCGATCACCAGAGCAAACACGCCGATGATTTTTTGCAGGTTGGGACCGGAAATAGCCTCGGCCGTCAGCGCGCCGAAACCGGCGCCGAGCAGAATGCCGACGGTCATCCACATGAAAATCGGCCAGCGCACCGCGCCGCGACGGTGATGCTCACGCACGGCGTTGACCGAGGTAAAGATGATCGTCGCCAGTGATGTCCCGACCGCCAGATGCGTAAGAATCGACTGATCAAAACCCTGCAGGGTGAAACTGAACACCAGAACCGGGACAATGATGATCCCGCCGCCCACCCCGAACAGCCCGGCCAGCACGCCCGCACAGGCGCCCAGCGCCAGATAGAGCAGAAATTCCATGACCGTCTCCCAGACCGCATCCCCAAAACCGGAGCGGCATGGTAACGGATGCATGGCCTCCTGCTCCACTTGCGATGGATGCACGGACGCCGGATGCGTAGAGTGAGCAAAAAACACACAAGGACCACCTTATGTGCCTGATTGTTTTCGCCTGGCGCCCGGGCCATGCCCAGCCGCTGATCGTCGCGGCCAACCGTGACGAGTTCTACGCCCGGCCCAGCCTGCCGCTGGCGCAATGGCCGGAAGCGCCGCACGTGCATGCCGGACGCGACCTGGAAGCGGGCGGCACGTGGCTGGGGATCGGCACCAACGGCCGCTTTGCCGCGCTGACCAACATCCGCGATCCGCACCAGCCGCCGGCACGCAAGTCACGGGGAGAACTGGTGGCGCGGTTTCTTACCGGCGATGCGTCGATTGATGATTATTTGAGCGATGTGGTCGGACGTGCGCCGGAATATGCCGGGTTCAACCTGCTGCTGGGCAATGCCCACGAGCTGTGGCACTTCAATGCGCGGACGTCCGAGCCAGTGATGCTGGAGCCGGGGGTTTACGGGCTATCGAATGCCGGGCTGGATACGCCGTGGCCGAAGTTGCTCAAGGCCAAGGCAGCGTTGCACGCCGTGCTGGATGATCCGCAGCCTGAGCGGTTGTTGGAGCTGCTGGGCGATGCGCAGACGGCGCCGTTTGCCGAGTTGCCGGACACCGGAGTCGGGTTGGCCACCGAATCATTGTTGTCGAGTGTGTTTATCGCCAGCCAGAGTTACGGGACGCGGGCGAGTACGGCGCTGGTGGTGCAGGCGGACGGAACGCGGCGGATGTTGGAGCGCAGTTTTGGGCCTTATGGCGGGCATTTGGGCGAGGTGGAGATAAACGCTTGAAAGCTACCCTCACCCCAGCCCTCTCCCGGAGGGAGAGGGGGCCGACCGAGGTGTCTTGAGCCATACGCCGACCTGGAAGACCGAGCCGAATATGGATTCTGCAAAGCACCTTCAGGTCGGTGCGGGGCGATGATGGATTCTGCACAGCACTTTCAAGTTGCTGCCGGTCGATGATGAATTCTGCACTGCACTATCAGGTCGCTGCCGGTCGATTGTGGATTCAGCAATGCACTTTCAAGTCGCTGCGGGGCGATTATGGATTCAGCAATGCACTTTCAGGTCGGCGTACCTCGGCAGCATCCCCCAATCAGTCCCCTCTCCCTCTGGGAGAGGGCTAGGGTGAGGGGCTTTTGATCTTCAGAGGGCCTTGACCACCGCCGGCGGATGCATCTTCGACAACCCGAGATTCTTCAGCGCCAATTGCAACGAGCTGTGGATCACTTGCGGGTTATCAATGGTCATCAGCTCCGCCAGCAACTCCTGAGCCTTGCTCAGATTGACCTGACGCAACATCCACTTCACCTTCGGCAGGTTGGTGGCGTTCATCGACAGGCTGTCGAAACCCATGGCCATCAACAGTACCGCCGCTGCCGGGTCACCGGCCATTTCGCCGCAGATGCTGACCGGCTTGCCTTCGGCATGGGCGTCGCGCACCACGGTTTGCAGGGCTTGCAGCACCGCCGGGTGCAGGTAGTCGTAGAGATCGGCCACCCGCGGGTTGTTGCGATCGACCGCCAGCAGATACTGGGTCAGGTCGTTGGAGCCGACGGACAGGAAGTCGACCATCCGCGCCAGTTCCTTGGTCTGGTACACCGCCGCCGGAATCTCGATCATCACGCCGATCGGCGGCATCGGCACGTCGGTGCCTTCATCGCGCACTTCGCCCCAGGCCCGGTGGATCAGGTGCAGGGCTTCTTCGAGTTCGTGGGTGCCGGAGATCATCGGCAGCAGAATCCGCAGATTGTTCAGGCCTTCACTGGCCTTGAGCATTGCGCGGGTCTGCACCAGGAAGATTTCCGGGTGGTCGAGGGTGACGCGAATGCCGCGCCAGCCGAGGAACGGGTTGTCTTCCTTGATCGGGAAGTACGACAGCGACTTGTCACCGCCGATATCAAGGCTGCGCATGGTCACCGGTTGCGGATGAAACGCGGCGAGCTGTTCGCGGTAGATCGCCAGTTGTTCCTTTTCGCTCGGGAAGCGCTGGTTGATCATGAACGGCACTTCGGTGCGGTACAGGCCGACACCTTCGGCGCCACGCTTCTGCGCCCGCGCCACATCGGCGAGCAGACCGGTGTTGACCCACAGCGGCATGCGGTGACCGTCAAGGGTCACGCACGGCAGGTCGCGCAGGGTGTCGAGGCCCAGCGCCAGTTGTTTCTCTTCTTCGACGACCTCGGCGAACTGTTTGCGCAGCACTTCGCTCGGGTTGGTGTAGACCTCGCCGCGTGTGCCGTCGACGATCATCTCGATGCCATCGACCTTGGCGTACGGCAGGTCAACCAGCCCCATCACCGTCGGAATGCCCATCGCCCGAGCGAGGATCGCGACGTGAGAGTTACCCGAACCGAGTACCGAGACCAGACCGACCAGCGTGCCTTCCGGCACCTCGCCGAGCATTGCCGGCGTCAGCTCTTCGCTGACCAGAATGGTTTTTTCCGGGTAGACCAGGTTCTGCTGACGCTCTTCCTGCAGGTAGGCGAGGAGGCGCCGGCCGAGGTCTTTGACGTCCGACGCCCGCTCACGCAGGTAAGCATCGTCCATCAGTTCAAAACGGTTGACGTGTTCAGTGACCACCTGACGCAGCGCGCCCTGCGCCCACTGGCCGGTCTTGATCACGGTGGTGATTTCGCTGCCCAGCGAGGCATCGTCGAGCATCATCAGGTAGACATCGAACAGCGCGCGCTCTTCCGGCCGCAGCTGGGTCGCCAGTTTGGCCGACAAGGCGCGCATGTCGGCGCGCACGCCTTCGATGGCGGTCTTGAACAGCGCCAGCTCAGCGTCGATGTCGGTGATGGTCTTGTCCGGCACCACGTCGAGATCGGCCGGCGGCAGCATGACCACCGCGGTACCGACGGCAGCCCCGGGCGAACCCGGCACACCGACGAACTTGGCTTCCTGGATGCCTTTGCCCTGACGGCCCAGGCCACGGATCGAACCGGTGGCCTCGGCGTGGGCGATAACCCCGGCGAGTTGCGCGCTCATGGTCACGAGGAAGGCTTCTTCACCTTCATCGAACTGGCGGCGTTCTTTCTGCTGGATGACCAACACGCCGACGACGCGGCGGTGGTGAATGATCGGTGCACCGAGGAACGAGGCATATCGCTCTTCACCGGTTTCGGCGAAGTAGCGATAGCGCGGGTGATCCGCGGCGTTTTCGAGGTTCAGGGGTTCTTCACGCGTGCCGACCAGACCCACCAGACCTTCGTTGGGTGCCATGCTGACCTTGCCGATCGAGCGCTTGTTCAAGCCCTCGGTGGCCATCAGGACGAAGCGGTTGGTCTCGGGGTCAAGCAGGTAGACCGAGCAGACCTGGCTGCCCATGGCCTCTTTGACGCGCAACACAATAATCCCCAACGCCGCCTTGAGATCCTTGGCGGAGTTAACTTCCTGGACGATCTTGCGCAGCGTATTGAGCATGGCTCGGGGTCGAACTCCGTCGTCAGTCGCGCGCTAAAAGGCGCGGGGCAAGCTCTTTGAGGGCGCGGCGATACACCTCGCGCTTGAATGTCACCACCTGGCCCAACGGATACCAATAGCTGACCCAGCGCCAGCCATCGAACTCCGGTTTACCGGTCAAATCCATCCGCACCCGCTGCTCGTTGGAGATCAGGCGCAGGAGAAACCATTTCTGTTTCTGGCCGATGCACAGCGGTTGGCTGTGGGTACGCACCAGACGTTGCGGCAAACGATAGCGCAACCAGCCCCGGGTACAGGCGAGAATTTCAACATCTTCACGCTCCAGGCCCACTTCTTCGTTCAACTCGCGGTACAAGGCGTCCTCCGGCGTCTCCTCGGGGTTGATTCCCCCCTGCGGAAACTGCCAGGCATCTTGATTGATACGGCGAGCCCATAGCACCTGGCCGGCGTCATTCGTCAGAATGATCCCGACATTGGGGCGGAAACCATCGGGGTCGATCACGGCAACAACCTCGCAAACGCATGTCGCCGCATTGTTCCACAAAGCTTGATAAGGCGGCAACGAAGGTTCCTACCTTATGTGCACTCTTGTGAAAAGACCGTATTCTTGTCGCCTTTTTACTGACTTTTCAGCGGGTAACTGCAATGCGCCTGGCTCTATTCGATTTGGACAACACCCTTCTGGGCGGCGACAGCGATCACGCCTGGGGCGATTATCTGTGTGAACGCGGCTTCCTCGATCCGGTGGCGTACAAGGCTCGCAACGACGAGTTCTATCAGGATTACCTGGCCGGCCAACTGGATAACGCCGCGTACCTGAACTTTTGCCTGGAAATCCTCGGCCGCACCGAAATGGCCGTGCTTGAGCAGTGGCACAACGACTACATGCGCGACTGCATCGAGCCGATCGTGCTGCCCAAGGCGCTGGAGCTGCTCAAACAACACCGTGACGCCGGCGACAAACTGGTGATCATCACCGCGACCAACCGCTTCGTGACGGCGCCGATTGCCGTGCGCCTGGGCGTGGAAACCCTGATCGCCACCGAGTGCGAAATGATCGATGGCCGCTACAGCGGGCGCAGCACCGACATCCCATGCTTTCGCGAAGGCAAGGTAACGCGCCTCAATCGCTGGCTGGATGAGACCGGGCATTCGCTGGATCACAGCTATTTCTACAGCGATTCGATGAATGACCTGCCGCTGCTGGAGCAGGTGGCGAACCCTGTCGCTGTTGATCCGGATCCGAATCTGCGGGCCGAGGCCGAGAAGCGTGGCTGGCCGGTGATTAGTCTGCGCGGCTAATTACGCCATCGCTGGCAAGCCAGCTCCCACAGGTTTTTCGGCTGTCCACAATATCCGTGTTCACTGAAGATCCCTGTGGGAGCTGGCTTGCCAGCGATTGGCTCGACTCGGTCTCAAGCCTTAAACAGGCTTGGCCCCCATCAACGCCGCAATGGCGAGAAATCCGACGCCGCTGACAATCGCCAGTGCCAGATTGAATTTCCGATTGCCGACCCCGCTCGTCCACAGCCGATTCAGCCGAACCAGCAGCCAGACGGCACTGAACGTGGCCACGGCATAGATCACACTGGAACCCAGAATCCAGAACTGCCCCAACGACCAGCCCACCAGGTGCACCAGCCACCATCCGGTGAACGGCATGCTGAACATGCCGAGCAGCATCAGACACCAGATGAACAGCCAAGGCCGCTGCATCGTGCTGGCCGGTCCTTCGCTGCGATTACGCCAGGAAAGTGCGGCGAGCCCCAGCCCGCTCAAGAGGATCACCACGGTCGCCGCAACGTGAAGGACTTTCAGGGTGGTCAGGGTTTCCATGTGTTCGTCTTCCTTGGGCCATGCCCATCAGCGTAGCCGCTCAGCCAAGAAACAGCTGATAGGCCGGGTTCTCGCTTTCATCCCAATACGGGTAACCGATTTCCTCAAGGGCCGCCGGCACCAGATGGCGCTCGTCGTGCGGGACTTGCAGACCGGCGACCACGCGGCCATCGGCAGCCCCGTGGTTGCGGTAGTGGAACATCGAGATGTTCCAGCGCCCGCCCAGCTTGTTGAGGAAGTTGAACAGCGCCCCCGGACGTTCCGGGAACTCGAAGCGAAACACCACTTCATCAATGACGTGCGCCGCGTGCCCGCCGACCATGTGGCGAATGTGCAACTTGGCCAGCTCGTTATCGGTCAGGTCGATGACCGGAAAACCCTGTTCGGTCAGGCTCGCCAGCAGGGCGCTGCGCGGGTCGTTTTCCGGGTGGGTCTGCACGCCGACGAAAATGTGCGCTTCGCTGCCGGTGTTGTAGCGGTAGTTGAATTCGGTGATCTGGCGTTTGCCAACGGCCTCGCAGAACGCCTTGAAGCTGCCGGCCTTCTCGGGAATGGTCACCGCGATGATCGCTTCGCGGCCTTCACCCAGCTCGGCGCGTTCGGCGACGTGGCGCAGGCGGTCGAAGTTGACGTTGGCGCCAGAGTCGATGGCGACGAAGGTCTGGCCGCTGACGCCGCGCAACTCGACATACTTCTTGATCCCGGCCACGCCCAAAGCGCCGGCAGGTTCGGTGATCGAGCGGGTATCGTCGTAGATATCCTTGATGGCGGCGCAGATTTCGTCGGTGCTGACGGTGATCACTTCGTCGACGTAATCCTTGCAGATGTCGAAGGTGTGCTGGCCGATCTGCGCCACCGCCACGCCGTCGGCGAAGATGCCCACGGTCGGCAATACCACGCGCTCACCCGCGGCCATGGCCGCTTGCAGGCAATTGGAGTCGTCCGGCTCGACACCGATGACCTTGATGTCCGGGCGCAGGTATTTCACATACGCCGCGATGCCGGCGATCAGACCGCCGCCGCCGACCGGCACGAAGATCGCGTCCAGCGGTTGCGGGTGCTGACGCAGAATTTCCATCGCCACGGTGCCCTGCCCGGCAATGGTGTGCGGATCGTCGTACGGGTGGATGTAGACGTAGCCCTTTTCGTCGACCAGTTTCAGCGAATAGGCCAGTGCCTCCGGGAACGAGTCGCCGTGCAGCACCACTTTGCCGCCACGCGAGCGCACGCCCTCGACCTTGATCTCCGGGGTGGTCTTGGGCATGACGATAGTGGCTTTGACGCCCAGCACTTTCGCCGCCAGGGCCAGACCCTGCGCATGGTTACCCGCCGACGCAGTGACCACGCCACGGGCGCGCTCTTCGTCGGTCAGCTGGGTCAATTTGTTGTAGGCGCCGCGAATCTTGAACGAGAACACCGGCTGCAAGTCTTCACGCTTGAGCCAGATGTCATTGCCCAACCGCTCGGAGAGCTGGCGAGCGTTCTGCAGCGGGGTTTCTACGGCAACGTCATAAACGCGCGAGGTGAGGATCTTTTTGACGTACTGTTCGAGCATCGGAAAGCATCACTGAGCGGGTTGGGCAGGGCCAAGGAGTCTAACCCGGCTTTTGCCCGGACGACCACACGAATCCAGAGGTTTTAGCCGCGCTTGCGGCTATAATGCCGGCCTTTCCGTTCTCACCTTGCCCGCTTCCGGAGCCCGCATGACCCAGGATCAACTCAAACAGGCAGTGGCGCAGGCCGCCGTCGACTTCATCCTTCCGAAACTCGACGACAAGAGCATCGTCGGGGTCGGCACCGGCTCCACCGCCAACTGCTTCATCGACGCCCTGGCCCAGCACAAGGGCGCGTTCGATGGCGCGGTCGCCAGCTCCGAAGCCACCGCTGCGCGCCTCAAGGGCCACGGCATTCCAGTGTATGAGCTGAACACCGTCAGCGACCTGGAGTTCTACGTCGACGGCGCCGATGAAAGCGACGCGCACCTGAACCTGATCAAGGGCGGCGGCGCAGCCCTGACCCGCGAGAAGATCGTCGCCGCCGTGGCCAAGACCTTCATCTGCATCGCCGACGCCAGCAAACTGGTGCCGGTGCTGGGTGAATTCCCGCTGCCGGTCGAAGTGATCCCGATGGCCCGCAGCCACGTTGCCCGCCAACTGGTGAAACTGGGCGGCGACCCGGTATATCGCGAAGGCGTGCTGACCGACAACGGCAACATCATCCTGGATGTGTTCAACCTGCAGATCACCAACCCGGTGGAGCTGGAAGCGCAGATCAATGCGATCGTCGGCGTGGTCACCAACGGCCTGTTCGCGGCGCGTCCGGCGGACCTGTTGCTGCTGGGCACCAGCGAAGGCGTGAAAACCCTCAAGGCTGAGTAAGCCCAGACTGCCCGAAATTCATGGGCAGACAAATGAACCTGTGGGAGCGAGCTTGCTCGCGAATGCGGTGGATCAGCCAACATCTTCATTGGCTGACCCGGCGCCTTCGCGAGCAAGCTCGCTCCCACAGTGATTTGTGGTGTTGATTAGTTCAGTGTTGGTTTTTTGAAAACGTAAAACAGATTCGGCTCACTCACCAGATACAACGTGCCGTCATCATCCATCGCAATCCCCTCCGCCTGCGGCACGGTTTTCTTCAAACCCTGGCGCCCGCCACTGATCGACATCGTGCTCAACGGCCGCCCGCCGACATCCAGCTCGAGAATCAACCGTGACTCATCCGACAGCGCCAGCAAATGCCCGCTGCGCTCGTCGTATTGCAGGCTCGACAGATCGCGCACAAACATCCCGGCATCGCGCTTGGGATCGTTGATCACGTGCACCGCGTAGGACTTCTCCGGATTGAAGTGCGGAAAACCGTGCACTTCGTAGATCAGCATCGGGTTGCGTTCCTTCGCAACAAACAAGCGCTTGCCTACCGAGTCATACGCCAGGCCTTCAAAACCTTTGTTGCTGGCCATATGCACGCCGAGGGTCATCTGCTCGGCGTCCGCCGCGTCGAGGAATGTGGTGTCTGCCTCCAAGTGAATCTTGATCAGCCGCTGCTGACGCTCATCCGTGATCACGTAGGTGTCGGCGCTGATGTACTCGACGGCTTCGGGATCGCCAAAACCAATCAGGGCAATGCGCCGCAGGATCTTGCCTTCGAGCGACAGTTCGACCAGTTCGGAATTCTTGTTGGTTACGGTGAACAGGCTTTTGCGCACCGGATCGAAGGTGAGCGCCGAAACATCGTCGTCCAGCCCGTCAATCACCCGCGCTTCAATCTCGACCCGATACTGATCCAGCCCAATCGACTCGCTACTCTGCGGTTGCCACAGCGTGTGCAGATTGAACCAGGCGCGCTCGAACAGGCGCAGGTATTGGCCGATCGCAATCAACGCGATCAGGGCAATCACCGACAGGGTGACGAACAGGGGCTTGGGGCGGGCAAGTCGACGCATTCGGGCGGGCTCGGATTCAAAACAGGCGGATGAAATATCACGCCCGTCTGAATTGAAGCTTAATGGCCACTTGCCTTAAACCACAAGACAACCCCGGCAGCAGGGGCTATTTGTGTTTTTCGAAGCGGTAAAACAGGTTGGGTTCACTGACCATGTACAGCGTACCGGCCTCGTCCATGGTCACGCCTTCGGCACGGGGAATGGTGTTTTTCAGACCGTTGAAGCCGCCCAGCAGGGTCATGAAGCTGACCTGTCCGCCTTTCTCGTCCAGCTCCAGCAACAGGTGCGAATCGGCAGACAGCACCAGAGTGTGCTGGGTGCGCGGGTCAATCGCCAGGGCCGAGAGGTTGCGGATATCCAGCTCATCATTGGCAAGCTTCTGCTTGTCACCCTTGAGGGTCTGGCTGCCGTCGCTTTTCCAGGTGAACAGCGCCGGCGGACGCTCTTCGCCCAACAGCAGTTGCTGGTTGTGCGGGTCCCAGGTAATCGCTTCGAAGGCTTTGTTCTGATCTTTCGACGGGCCGAGATCGTACTTGGGGAAGTCGGCGATGTTCAATTCGCGAGTGTCGGCATCGACCTTGACGATCGAGAGCATGTGCTGACGCTCATCGACAATGGCCATCAGGCCGTTCTCCATGACCGTCAGGCCTTCCGGATTGCTCCAGCCCACCAGCGGCATTTTGCGCAGCACATCGCCGTGCAGGGTGAGCTCGACCAGGAACGGATTTTTGCCCATCACCGAAAACAGGGTCTTGGTCTGTGGATTGTAGGCGAGGTCCGAGGCCTCGTCCTTTTCCATGCCCGGCAGCAGTTTGCCGTCGATGACCACCCGATAGTCCGGCAACCAGACGCTGGCTTTCTGCTCGGCCTGGCTCTCGAAACGCTCGCGCACCCAGAGCAGGCCACGGTCATCCCAATGCATGGCAAACGCCAGACCATAAGCGGCGGCAAGCACCAGCAACAGCCAGACATACCAACGCAGGGCAAAACGTGAACGACGAGGAGAATCGAGCTGAGTTTGAGCAGACATCAGGGACGCATTCCGAATATTCAGGCTATGGGTAATAGCACAAAGAGGCCGGCTCAGACGCCAGAATGAGAGGAATTATCCGGACAGGATGTGAAAAAAACGGCAAATGGCGGGATTGTCGTGTGCTGCCAACCATCTTCAGGGCCCCACAAAACAATGTGGGAGCGAGCTTGCTCGCGAAGACGGAGTGTCAGGCAACGATGATGTCGACTGACCTGGCGCCTTCGCGAGCAAGCTCGCTCCCACAGGGGATTTGCAGTGTTGCGGTTAGCGTACGCTGCTGGTGAAGCGGCTCGCGCCGACCAGTTCGAGCACGATGTCGTCGCCGACACTCAGCGGACCGACGCCCACCGGGGTGCCGGTGAGAATCACGTCGCCGGCCTGTAGCGAGAAGCAGCCGGCCATGTGCTGGATCATCGGCACGATCGGGTTGAGCATCGCGCTGCTGTTGCCGTCCTGGCGCACTTCACCGTTGATGGTCAGGCGTATGCCGATGTCGGTCAGGTCAGCGAAGGTGCTGCCGACCACGAACGGGGCGATCACCGCTGCGCCGTCGAACGACTTGGCGATTTCCCACGGCAGGCCCTTGGACTTGAGCTCGGCCTGCTTGTCGCGCAGGGTCAGGTCCAGCGCCGGGGCGAAACCGGAGATCGCGTCGAGCACCTCTTCGCGGCTCGGCTTGGTCGACAGCGGCTTGCCGATCAGCACAGCGATTTCCGCTTCGTAGTGCACCGAACCGCGCTCGGTCGGAATGCTGAACCCGCCTTCCAGCGGCACCACACAACTGCCCGGCTTGATGAACAGCAACGGTTCGGTCGGGACCGGGTTGTCCAGTTCCTTGGCGTGTTCGGCGTAATTACGGCCAATGCACACGACTTTCCCGATCGGGAAGTGAATGCGCGTGCCGTCGACATACTGGTGCTGATAGCTCATTTACCGACTCCTGCCTTCATTGATTCATCAAAGATTGCCCATCAAACCGCGAAGATCTTGCCCGGGTTCATGATGCCGTTCGGGTCGAACACCGCCTTGACCGCTTTCATGTACTCGATTTCGACTGGCGAACGGCTGTACGTCAAGTAGTCGCGCTTGGTCATGCCCACGCCGTGCTCGGCGGAAATCGAACCGTTGTACTTCTCGACGGTTTCGAACACCCACTTGTTGACGGTTGCGCACTTGGCGAAAAACTCGTCCTTGCTCAGGTTATCCGGCTTGAGGATGTTCAGGTGCAGGTTGCCGTCGCCGATGTGGCCGAACCAGACGATTTCGAAGTCTGGATAGTGTTCGCCGACGATCGCGTCGATTTCCTGCAGGAATGCCGGCACTTTCGACACGGTGACCGAGATGTCGTTCTTGTACGGCGTCCAGTGCGAGATGGTTTCGGAGATGTATTCGCGCAGCTTCCACAGGTTCTGCAGCTGGGTTTCGCTCTGGCTCATCACGCCGTCCAGCACCCAGCCCTGCTCGACGCAGTGCTCGAAGGTTTCCAGCGCGCTGTTGGCCACTTCTTCCGTAGTCGCTTCAAATTCCAGCAGCGCGTAGAACGGGCAATCGGTTTCGAAGGGTGCCGGCACATCGCCACGGCCCAGCACTTTGGCCAGAGCCTTGTCGGAGAAGAATTCGAACGCGGTCAGGTCGAGTTTGCCCTGGAAAGCGTGCAGCACCGGCATGATCGAATCGAAATCGGCAGTGCCGAGGACCATCGCGGTGAGGTTTTTCGGCGCGCGATCCAGACGCATGGTCGCTTCGACGACAAATCCAAGGGTGCCTTCAGCGCCGATGAACAATTGGCGCAGGTCATAACCGGTGGCGTTCTTGATCAGGTCTTTGTTCAGCTCCAGCACATCGCCCTTGCCGGTGACCACCTTCATGCCGGCGACCCAGTTGCGGGTCATGCCGTAGCGAATCACCTTGATCCCGCCGGCATTGGTGCCGATATTGCCGCCAATCTGGCTGGAACCGGCCGAAGCGAAGTCCACCGGGTAGTACAGGCCGTTTTCTTCGGCAACGTTCTGCAAGTGCTCGGTGACTACGCCCGGCTGACACACGGCGGTGCGGTCGGTGAGGTTCACGTCGAGAATCTGGTTCATGTAGTCGAACGACACCACCACTTCGCCATTGGCGGCCACGGCGGCGGCAGAAAGCCCGGTGCGCCCGCCGGATGGCACCAGCGCCACCTTGTGGGTGTTGGCCCAACGGACGATGGCCTGCACCTGCTCGATAGTCTTGGGAAACACGATGGCACTTGGCGCCGGGGCGAAGTGCTTGGTCCAATCCTTGCCGTACGTGTTCAGGGAGTCGGCATCGGTCAGGACCTTGCCAGGCTCGACCAGGGTCTTCAGTTCATCAATCAGGGCAGGATTGGTCATCGACAGAACTCTCGAACAATTCATGGTCATCCTGAAGACGCTTCACGTCGCAGGAATGAGTGTTTCGCGGGGTGGCTATGCTAGCATACCGACCCCGCAGGCCAGTGCCCAAGGCCAGTTCTGCGGTGACGGCTTTCTTGTCGTCCAGGTCAATGTCTGTTGACCATTTCCTGCCATTTTTCTCCGGGATACAGGTTTACGCAGATGAGCAAGACTTCTCTCGATAAGAGCAAGATCAAGTTCCTTCTTCTCGAAGGCGTCCACCAATCGGCTGTCGACGTCCTCAAGGCGGCGGGCTACACCAGCATCGAATACCTGACAGGCTCCTTGCCGGAAGCCGAGCTCAAGGAAAAGATCGCTGACGCTCACTTCATCGGCATTCGTTCGCGCACCCAACTGACCGAAGATATCTTCGATCACGCGAAGAAGCTGGTGGCAGTCGGCTGTTTCTGCATCGGCACCAACCAGGTTGACCTGAGTGCTGCCCGCGAGCGCGGTATCGCCGTGTTCAACGCGCCGTACTCCAACACCCGCTCCGTTGCCGAGCTGGTACTGGCCGAAGCGATCCTGCTGCTGCGCGGCATCCCGGAGAAGAACGCTTCCTGCCACCGTGGCGGCTGGATCAAGTCCGCAGCCAACTCCTTCGAGATCCGAGGCAAGAAACTGGGCATCGTCGGCTACGGCTCGATCGGTACGCAGCTGTCGGTTCTGGCGGAAGGCTTGGGCATGCAGGTGTTCTTCTATGACACCGTGACCAAGCTGCCGCTGGGCAACGCCACTCAGGTCGGCAACCTGCACGAGCTGCTGGGCATGTCCGATATCGTCACCCTGCACGTACCGGAAACCGCTGCGACCCAGTGGATGATCGGCGAGAAGGAAATCCGCGCCATCAAGAAGGGCGGCATCCTGATCAACGCCGCGCGCGGTACCGTGGTCGAGCTGGACGCCCTGGCGGACGCGATCAAGGACAAGCACCTGATCGGCGCAGCCATCGACGTATTCCCGGTGGAGCCACGCTCCAACGACGAAGAGTTCGAAAGCCCGCTGCGTGGCCTGGACAACGTGATCCTGACCCCGCACATCGGTGGTTCGACCGCCGAAGCGCAAGCCAACATCGGTCTGGAAGTGGCAGAAAAACTGGTCAAGTACAGCGACAACGGTACGTCCGTTTCGTCGGTGAACTTCCCGGAAGTGGCCCTGCCGGCTCACCCTGGCAAGCACCGCCTGCTGCACATCCACGAGAACATCCCGGGTGTGATGAGCGAGATCAACAAGGTCTTCGCCGAAAACGGCATCAACATCTCCGGTCAGTTCCTGCAGACCAACGAGAAAGTCGGTTACGTGGTAATCGACGTCGACGCCGAGTACTCGGAGCTGGCGCAAGAGAAGCTGCAACACGTCAACGGCACCATCCGTAGCCGTGTGCTCTTCTAAGAGCAGCTACAAGCCTCAAGTTACAAGCGGCAAGTGATGTTCGCTTTTGCTTTGACTTGAGGCTTTCAGCTTGAAGCTTGCAGCTGTAAAAAAAGGGAGCCCCGAAGGGCTCCCTTTTTTTTATTCGACGTTAACGGTGATTTTCTTCGAGACGATTGGCGGATCGAACGGCATGTGGCCGCTGTCGCCCAGCTCCAGTTGCAGGGTGTGCTTGCCCGGTGCCAGTTTGATCGTGGCCTCGGTCTGCGCCTTGCCGAAGTGCATGTGGTTCGCATCATTCGGAATCGGCGCGCCTGCCGCCGGCAGCTTGTCGACGTCGATCAGCAGGTGGTGGTGCCCGGTGTTTTTGGTGACATCACCGGCCGGCGCCAACGCGACATCCTTGGTACCGAACTTGACTTTGAATTCCTGGGAAACCGTGGCCCCGTCCTCGGGAGAAACGATGAACACTTCAGCGCCCTTGGGGGCCGGAGTCGCTGCACTGGCCAGCACTGAAACACCCATCAACAGGCCAGCCAAGGCTGCTCGTGACATAAACGTTTTCATTCTATTCTCCAGTTTTTCCGTAAAATCCGCGTGGTCATGACAACTTCATGACCATTCGTTGTCGAAGGCACTCGACAACCATAGCAAAGCGAGCCTGAATCAGAGCGTCGCGATAATGATTTCAAAGGAGTGACCATGCGTTTTCTGCCTGGCCTGATCTGCCTGCTACCCCTTTTGAGCCCTCTGGCTCACGCCGAACTGATTGATGACGTCAACGACCGTGGCGAGCTGCGCATAGCCCTTGAGGCTAATACACCGCCCTTCAATTACAAGGACGATAGCGACAAACTCACAGGGTTCGAGGTCGAGCTGGGACAACTGCTGGCCAACGAGCTGGACGTGCGCGCCGAATTCATCGTCACTGACGAAGCCGACCTGCTCCAGGGCGTTGAAAGCGGCAAGTACGATGTTGCGCTCAACCACATGGCACTGACACCGGAACTCAAGGATCGTTTCGATTTCAGTGAGCCTTACGGCAAGGCCGATGCGCAGTTGCTGGCGAAGAAGGATGAGCAGCCACGGCCGATGGTGCTGGTGCAGGCATTGACGGAAGAGAAGCCAAAAGCGGCGACACCGGTCGAGTTGGCGATTCCGTTTCAGAAGGGCAATCCGGCGTTTCAGGCCAGCCTTGCGGGTGCGCTGCAGCGGATCAAGGCGGACGGGCGCCTGGCGGCGCTGACCGAGAAGTGGTTCAAGCCTTAAAAGCCCCTCACCCTAACCCTCTCCCAGAGGGAGAGGGGACTGATTGGGGGACGATTCAGAGATACGCCGACTTGGGATCGCTATACCGAATCCGAAATCGACTGATCATGGCTTTGTCGAATCCATAATCGATGAGGTCTTTCAGCTCGATGCAAGACGCCAGACCCCGCGGTCGGCCCCCTCTCCCTCAGGGAGAGGGGGCTGATTGGGGGACGCTTCAGAGATACGCCGACTTGGGATTGCAATACCGAATCCGAAATCGACTGATCATGACTTTGTCGAATCCATAATCGACTTGGGATTGCTATACCGAATCCAAAATCGACTGATCATGACTTTGTCGAATCCATAATCGATGAGGTCTTTCAGGTCGATGCAAGACGCCAGACCCCGCGGTCGGCCCCCTCTCCCTCAGGGAGAGGGCTGGGGTGAGGGCAACGATTCCGGATCAGTCCAAAGCCGCCAGAGCCACCGCCGCCAGCGGCAGTTCGAGTTCACTGAAAACCTGCACGCCATGGCGCTTGAGCAACGCGGCCGTTACGCCTTCGCCTGAGACTTTCACTCCGCTGAACGTCCCGTCGTAAGTCAGCAGATTGCCGCAAGAAGGACTGTTGGCCTTGAGCACCGCCACCCGAATGCCGTGTTTTTGCACCAACGCCAGCGCCTGGCGTGCTCCGTCGAGAAACTGCGCACTGACATCCTCGCCCTCGGTAGTGATTACCGCCGCGACGCCATCAAGCACTTCACCACCCTGCCCGCCCGGAATCTCCGCCGCCGCCCGTGGCGTCGGCAACCCACCGGCGACTTCCGGACACAGCGGCACTACGCGCCCTTCGGCGATCCACTGTTCGAGCAAATCAAACGGCCCGCTGGCCCCGCCGTCGTAACGCACGCGGTGGCCCAACAGGCAGCGACTGACCAGAATCTTGTCCATGTCAGAACGGCTCGTTGCCACGGCGGCGGAACCAGCCGGTCAGCGACAGGCGCTCGCGGTTCGCCGGCAGAACTTCATGCGGCACTTCACCGGAGAGGAACACCACCAGACAACCGCCAGTTGGCTGCACGTCGTGCACGCGATCGTCGTTCAGGTACATGCGCAGTTGCCCGCCATCCTCCGGCAACCAAGCGTCATTGAGGTAGACCACCACCGAGACCATGCGCTTGTCGTCGTCGCGAAAACGGTCGACGTGCTTGCGATAAAAAGCACCCGGCGGATACAGCGCGAAATGGCATTCAAAGTCCTCAAGACCAAGAAACAAGCCTCGGTTGAGTGCCTCGCGCAGGCTCTCCATAAGATTCAGATAGCGGTCGCTAGAATCGGCCTGGCCCGGATCGATCCACTGAATGTGGTCGCCGCGAATCCCCTCGCGAATCTCTGAAAACGGCCCACGCCCGACCGCCGCCGGCGCCAGTTCACCCTCGGCTTCACGTTTACGGCACTCGGCCGCCAGCTCGCGGGTCAAACCGGCGGGCAGGAATATGTTCTGCTGCGACCAGCCATGTTCGGCCAGGTCATCGACGATGCGTAACAGCAGTGGGTGTTCAGAGGATATTTGCATGGCGCGCATAGTATGTCGGCGGCAGGAAATCCGACAGAGCCACGCAGCGGCTTGCTACGAATTCTCGACAAGTACCGGCACCGCACGGAGAATAGTCCGCTGCTGACAGGAGTCCCTATGCGCCGTTTGCTTTTTTCACTGTTGATGTTCTGCGTTTTGCCCGCCTGGGCGGACGGCCACGATCAGTTGTACAAGATCGCCGGCTGGCCAGATCAACGTGCGCACTTCAATGACGCCCTCAGTGCCGCACAGCAGCGCTATCAGAACAGCCTGCCACCCGCCGTGTTTCAGGCGCTGGTCAACAACAGCAACCAGCGCTTCGCTCCCCAGGCCATGGATCAACGCGCCGAAGCCCAGCTGCGGCAGCACCTCGCCGACCCGAAACCGGCCCTGGCCTTCTTCCAATCGCCGCTGGGCAGGAAAATCGTCGCCGCCGAATTGCTCGCGACCCGCCGCGATCAACTGGCGAAGAATGCCAAGGGCCTGCCGAAGATGCCGGCCAGTGACAATCGCCTGCTGATCATTGGCCACCTCGCCCAGGCGTTGCCGGCCCGTGAAGCCGGCGCTGAAGTGAGCCTGGCGATTGCCGGTGTGGCGGCCGACAGCTTGAGTTCGATGATCCCCGGCCTGCTCGGTGGGGGCCAGGCGCAAGGTATGTTGAATGGGCAGCGCCAGCGCTTGATGGAGCAGATTGGCGCCGACATGAACAACACCCTGCTCTACGTTTATCGTGATCTGTCGGATGACGAACTGGAGCAGTTCGCGACCTTTGCCGAGTCCGCCGAGGGCAAGGCTTATTATCAGGCGGCGCTGGCAGCGATTCGGGCGGGGCTGGCGGTGGGGCAAAGCGCTTCGAGCCTCAGCCAGTAATCGTTTAAGCCTGTCAGACCGCCATCGCTGGCAAGCCAGCTCCCACAGGGATCTTTAGTGAACGCAGGATTTGTGGGCACTTGAGAATCCGTGGGAGCTGGCTTGCCAGCGATGAGGTCAGTAAGGTTACTGAAGATTACGCCCTCTGATCCGCTTGCTCAGAAACTCGAAATACTCCTCGCGCATCTCCGCCGTTTCATTGGCCAGGTGATGCCGCGCCTCCGGCAGCAGCAGGATCTGCGGTCGATCAAACTTCCACTTCAACACCTGCAAATTGTGCTGCCAGTCCACGGTCATGTCCGCCTGCCCCTGAATGATCAGTGGCCGTCGCGGGCTTTTTTTCGCGTGTTCGACACGGATGATCCAGCGCGACAGTGCGCCGACCCACGCCGTCGGCAAGCGTTTGGGCTGTAACGGATCGGCCTGCAGGAACGGCAGGAAGGCTGGGTCGTTGGAGTTTTCGCTGAAGCGCCGGGTGACGCCCCGCACGAAAGGCCTCAGCAGGTAATAACTGAGCTGCGACCAGCCCCACGCGCGCGGGCGCACCAGCGGCGCCAACAGAATCAGCTGACCTTGCGCCGGGCTGCCCTCGCCATGGTTGAGCACGTGATCGACCACAATCGCCCCGCCGGTGCTTTGCCCGCACAGATGCCACGGCTGCGGCAACGCAATCGAACGCGCCTCGGCGAACAACGCCTGCAACATATCCTGGTACTCAGCGAAATCGCGAATGCTCGCCCGTGGCCCGCTCGACAGGCCGTGCCCCGGCAAGTCGCAGGCGATCACCGCGAAATCCTGATCCAGCGCCCACTCGATCACATGCCGATAGAGACCGGTGTGATCGTAGTAACCGTGCAACAGAAACAGCGTCGCCTTGACCTTCTCCGGCCACCAGCAGTGGCTGACCAGTTCATAGCCATCGACCTCGAAACGGCCCATGCCACGCCAGACATCACGCTCGGGGAAGTCGGTTTTGTAAAAGCGCTGATAGGCCTTGGCCTCGTCCGACAACGGCTGCCACTCGACCAAGGGCTTGAGGCTCGCGCGTAAATGATCGGGATCGAAAGTGTCAGGCATGCAGTCATTCCAAAGCGGTAAACAGACTTTATCGGCCTGCGATATTCATCTGTAGTGGCAGACATGGCAAGCTAGCCGACCTTTCGAGGATCGAAAACCATGCGCCCGCCCTACCGCACCGCACTGTTTGCCAGCCTGCTCGCCTTGGTCTGCGCCGGCGTGCTGTGGGCGGCGTACGACTGGTTTCAGGGGCGTTATCTGCGCGCGTTCAGCGAACACACGGCGGTGTTTTCCGGCGACCCGTTGCGCCTGCCGGATGAACTGGCCGGCCCGGGGCCGATTCGCCTGGTGCATTTCTGGGACCCGGCCTGCCCGTGCAACGTCGGCAATCAGCAACACCTGACCGAGATGGTCGAGCACTTCGGCAGCAAAGGCGTCGAGTTCTTTGCCGTGCAGAAAGCCGGCAGCCACGGCCAGTTACCCGCCACCCTCGGCAGCCTGAAAACCATCACCGTTTTACCCGGCTCCGAGCAGATCCCCGCCAGTCCGGCGGTAGCGATCTGGGACCGCAACGGCAAACTGGCGTACTTCGGCCCCTACAGCGAAGGCCTGACCTGCAACTCCAGCAACAGTTTTATTGAACCGATCCTCAATGCCCTGACGCAAGATCGCCAGGTCAACGCCACGCACACCCTGGCAGTCGGTTGTTATTGCCCGTGGCCGGTGGTGACGCAGTAAGGCATTCCGGACTTTTCGAGGACAGCGATGCACGGCACGGAAGGTCTGTGCTAATTGTTTGCAGCCCGACGGGCGGCAATCCCGCATGCACAAGGAGTCACCATGAAACGCGTGTTCACCGTTCTTGCCTTGCTCATCTTAGTGTTGCTCGCCGGCGCCGGCTGGTACGTCTACAGCAAACAACCCACACGTCAGGGCCAGGTGGAGTTGCGCAACCTGCAAGGTTCGGTGACCGTGCGTTACGACGAGCGCGGCGTGCCGCACATTCGTGCCGAGAACGAAACCGACCTCTATCGCGCCCTCGGCTACGTACATGCCCAGGACCGTCTGTTCCAGATGGAAGCCATGCGCCGCCTCGCCCGCGGCGAACTGGCCGAAGTGCTCGGGCCGAAGCTGCTCGACACCGACAAACTGTTCCGCAGCCTGCGCATCCGCGAACGCGCCGCCAGTTATGTCGCCAGTCTCGATAAACAGTCACCGGCGTGGAAGGCCCTGCAAGCCTATCTGGACGGCATCAACCAATATCAGGACAGCCACGCCGCGCCGGTGGAGTTCGACGTGCTGGGCATCCCCAAGCGGCCGTTCACGGCAGAGGACAGCATCAGCGTCGCCGGTTACATGGCCTACAGCTTTGCTGCCGCGTTTCGCACCGAACCGCTGCTGACCTACGTGCGCGACCAGCTCGGCGCCGATTACCTGAATGTCTTCGACCTCGACTGGCAGCCCAAAGGCGTGCTGGCCAAGGGGCACGCGAAAGCCACCCCAGGCCTTGCGGCAGCTGACTGGAAAGACCTCAACGCCCTCGCCCGCCTCAGCGAGCAGGCCTTGCTCGACAACGGCCTGCCTCAGTTCGAAGGCAGCAACGCCTGGGTGATCGCCGGCAGCCGCAGCCAGAGCGGCAAACCGCTGCTGGCCGGCGACCCGCACATCCGCTTTTCGGTGCCGTCGGTGTGGTACGAGGCACAGTTGTCGGCGCCGGGCTTCGAGTTGTACGGCCATCATCAGGCGCTGGTGCCGTTTGCATTTCTGGGGCACAACCTGGATTTCGGCTGGAGCCTGACCATGTTTCAGAACGACGATCTGGACCTGATCGCCGAGAAGGTCAATCCGGATAATCCGAATCAGGTCTGGTACCACGGCCAATGGACCGACATGGTCACCAGCGAACAACAGATCAAGGTGAAGGGCCAGACACCGGTGACCCTGACCCTGCGTCAGTCACCCCACGGCCCGATCGTCAACGACGCCCTTGGCGCGGCGGCGGGCAAGACGCCGATCGCCATGTGGTGGGCGTTCCTCGAAACGCCGAACCCGATCCTCGAAGGTTTCTACCAGCTCAATCGCGCCGACACCCTGGCCAAGGCCCGCGCCGCCGCAGCCAAGGTGCAGGCACCCGGACTGAACCTGGTGTATGCCAACGCCAAGGGCGATATCGCCTGGTGGGCATCGGCGTTGCTGCCCAAGCGGCCGGCCGGGGTGAAACCGGGCTTCATTCTCGACGGCAGCAGCGGTCAGGCGGACAAGGACGGTTACTACCCGTTCAGCGCCAACCCGCAGGAGGAGAACCCGGCGCGCGGTTACATCGTCTCGGCCAACTTCCAGCCACTGTCGCCGACCGGCATGGAGATTCCCGGTTACTACAACCTGGCTGACAGGGGCCAACAGCTCAACCGCCAGCTCAGCGACAAAAGCGTGAAGTGGAACAACGAGGCCAACCAGAAACTGCAACTGGGCACCACCACCGCCTACGGCCCGCGCACGCTGGCGCCGTTGCTGCCGGTACTGCGTGAAGTGGTGAGTGATCCGGCGCAACTGAAGCTGGTCGAGCAACTGGCGCAATGGCAAGGCGACTATCCGCTGGATTCGGTCAGTGCCACGGTGTTCAACCAGTTCCTCTACGACCTGGCCGATGCGGCGATGCGTGATGAGCTAGGCAATGATTTCTTCGACACGCTACTGTCGACCCGCGTGATCGATGCCGCCCTGCCGCGCCTGGCGGCGAACGCCGACTCACCGTGGTGGGACAGCCGCAACACGCCGAACAAGGAGACTCGAGCCGACATCGTCAAAGCGGCGTGGCAGGCGAGCATGGCGCACCTGAAACAGACCCTCGGTGACGACACGAAGGGCTGGAAATGGGGCGTGGCGCACACCCTGACCCATGGTCATCCGCTGGGTCAGCAGAAGCCACTGGAGCGGATTTTCAATGTTGGGCCATTCGCCGCGCCAGGTAGCCATGAAGTGCCGAATAACCTGTCGGCGAGAATCGGCCCGGCGCCATGGCCGGTCACGTACGGGCCCTCGACACGACGTCTGGTGGACTTCGCCGACCCGGCGCACAGCCTGACCATCAACCCGGTCGGTCAAAGCGGCGTGCCGCTCGACAGTCACTACGACGATCAGGCCGAGGCGTATGTGGACGGGATGTATGTGCAGGCACATTTCAGCGAAGAGGAAGTCACGGCCAATACCCGCAGTACGTTGAAGCTGTTGCCGGCGCGGGCAGCACCTTAAAAGCCCCTCACCCTAGCCCTCTCCCTGTATGTACCGGAGACATGGTGGACACATGTTCGGAGACATGGTGGACGGTTTTAGATCTTCTTACCTGCTGTAACGATCTGCAAGTTCAAGTCGATTCGGGCGATGCGATGTCTACTCCAGTAGACATCGTGGATGCCGTCCTCCGTCGTTTCCCGGATAGCTACTGACTTCCCGTAAAAAGCTTTCCCGACTGTGTATTCACGGTTCCTCCAGTAGATCTCGCCCTTTACCTGAACCTTCCTGACCACATCACCATCGTCGTACTCCGGCGCTGCGGGTTGCTCCTGATATTCCCTTGAGCTGCTGCTGTACCGAGTAGCAGGAACCTGCATGTCCAGCGCTTGATGCGGGCGCTTCTGGTTGTAAATATCACGCCAGATATCAAACGCCCGTTGCGCGCTGTTGAGATCGTTAAAGTGCTGACCCTGGAGGACTTCATTTTTCAGACTGCGGTGGAAGCGTTCCAGCTTTCCTTGGGTTTGCGGATGATAAGGTCGTGAGTGGCCGACCTTGATGCCTTGACTCATCAGCCAGACCTCCAGCGCGGTATAAACGCCTGTCTGATCACCCCATGGAGAGCCGTTGTCCATCGTCATGCGCAAAGGCAGGCCATAGCGCCGAAAGGCCCGGACCAGATGCTCCTGGACGGTGTCGCGCTGCTCATTGATACACGCCGCGATGCACAGTGAAAACCGCGAATGATCGTCCAGCATCGTCAACGGATGGCAACGCCCCTGACCCAGACTGATATGCCCCTTGAAGTCCATCTGCCAAAGATCGTTGGGCGCTTCATGCTCAAAACGGATAAACGGTTTGATCTCGGCGGCCTTTGGATCAACGCGTGAATGACGCTGTAAAACCGCATGCACGGTACTGACCGAAGGCATCACTAAGCCGTTGTCTTCCAACACACGTTTGAGCTTGCGAGCGCCCCAGGCCGCGTACTCCTGACTCACGGTCAGAATCTGCTGTTCAACCTCATCAGCACATCGCTTGGGTGATGTCTTCGGTCGTCGAGACTGATCGTTCAGTCCTTCTGCACCCAGGTTTTCAAACCTGTTAAGCCATTTATAGGCGGTGCTTGGGCTGATATTAAATCGACGGCAAAGCTGCCGGACATTGGCCCCTTCTTGCCGAGCCAAAAGCACGAATTCTGAACGAAGCTGCACAGTGGACACCTCTTCCCAAGACACAGGTCATCTCCTTAGTGATGAGCAATGTGCCTATTAAAAAGTGTCCACCATGTCTCCGAACACCTGTCCACCATGTGTCCGGTACATACACTCCCAGAGGGAGAGGGGACTGATCGGGGGATGCTCATGGCTTACACCGTCCTGACCCTGCTTTGCCGAATCCATAATCGATAGGGTCTTTCAGGTCGATGTAAAACGCCAGACACCGTGGTCGGCCCCCTCTCCCTCCGGGAGAGGGCTGGGGTGAGGGTTAATGCGCCACCGCAAAATTCAGCCGAAACTGCTGCGGCGTCACGCCCAGCCGGCGATTGAACACACTGCGCATGTGTTGCGCATCGCGAAAACCACACTGATACGCCACAGTCTTCAACGGCGCCGCCGTACTTTCCAGCATCACCCGCGCCGCATCCACTCGCGCCCGCTCGACGAACTCCGCTGGCGTGACCTTGGCTTCGCGCGCAAACACCCAAGAGAAATTGCGTGCGCTCATGTTCGCCGCATTCGCCAGATCGGCAATGCTCAGGTCACCGGTGAGATTAGCCAGCCCATACAACTGCACCCTCGCCACAAAAGCCTGATGCCAAGCCACAAAAAAGCCTCACTACCTTTGCAGGAAGTGAGGCTTTTTTTACCGTAGGGCTTACGCCGCTTCCGGCGCCGGGGCGCGACGTACGTCCGGTTGTTTCCACGAATCGGCGGCGCCTTCTTCGATGGCTTGCTGGATGGCTTTTTTGCGCGCCTCTTCGGCACGGCGGCTGAAGAACCAGACCATGAAGGTCACCAGCGATACCGCCAGCAGAATCAGGCTGGCCACGGCGTTGATCTCCGGCTTCACGCCCAGACGCACCGCCGAGAACACTTCCATCGGCAGGGTCGTCGAGCCCGGCCCGGAGACGAAGCTCGCCAGCACCAGGTCGTCCAGCGACAGGGCAAACGACATCATGCCGCCCGCTGCCAGCGACGGCGCGATCATCGGGATGGTGATCAGGAAGAACACCTTCCACGGCCGCGCACCAAGGTCCATGGCCGCTTCTTCGATCGACAGGTCCAGCTCACGCAGACGCGCCGACACCACCACCGCCACATAAGCCGCACAGAACGTCGTGTGGGCGATCCAGATGGTGACGATGCCTCGCTCCTGCGGCCAGCCGATCATCTGCGCCATCGCCACGAACAGCAGCAACAGCGACAGACCGGTGATCACTTCCG
Source organism: Pseudomonas sp. GNP014 (assembly GCF_054344005.1). Classification (NCBI taxonomy): domain Bacteria; kingdom Pseudomonadati; phylum Pseudomonadota; class Gammaproteobacteria; order Pseudomonadales; family Pseudomonadaceae; genus Pseudomonas; species Pseudomonas sp. GNP014. The sequence continues at coordinate 865,421 of NZ_JBTGUS010000001.1, forward strand.
GCATCACCAACGGCGCGGTGACCAGGCCACCGAACAGCGTGCGGCCCTTGAAGCGGGTGATGCGGGTCAGCACGAACGCTGCCAGCGTGCCCAGCGCCACCGCGGCGACCGCGGTGTAGCAGGCGATTTCCAGCGAGCGCAACACCGAGCCCATCAATTGCGTGTTGTCGAGCAGGCCGACGTACCACTTGATCGACCAGCCGCCCCACACTGTCACCAGTTTCGAGGCGTTGAACGAGTAGATCACCAGGATCAGCATCGGCAGGTAGATGAACAACAAACCCAGAACCAGCATCAGGCTGGAGAAACGGAAGCGCTTCATTCTTTACCCTCCATTTCCTTGGCCTGACTGCGGTTGAACAGGATGATCGGGACAATCAGGATCGCCAGCATCACCACCGCCAGGGCGGACGCCACCGGCCAGTCACGGTTGTTGAAGAACTCTTGCCAGAGCACTTTACCGATCATCAGGGTTTCCGGGCCGCCAAGCAGTTCCGGGATCACGAACTCACCCACCACCGGGATGAACACCAGCATGCAGCCGGCGATGATGCCGTTTTTCGACAGCGGCACGGTGATTTTCCAGAAGCTGTTGAAGGTGCTCGAACCGAGGTCCGACGCCGCTTCCAGCAGACTGGTGTCGTGTTTGACGAGGTTGGCGTACAGCGGCAGGATCATGAACGGCAGATACGAATAGACCACACCGATGTACACGGCGAGGTTGGTATTGAGGATCTGCAGCGGCTCGTCGATCAGGCCCATGCTCATCAGGAACCCGTTGAGCAGGCCGTTGTTGCTGAGGATGCCCATCCACGCGTAAACGCGGATCAGGATCGCGGTCCAGGTCGGCATCATGATCAGCAGCACCAGCACCGTTTGCAGCTCTTTACGGGCACTGGCGATGGCGTAGGCCATCGGGTAGCCGATCAGCAGGCAGAGGATGGTGCTGAAAAACGCCATCTTCAGCGAGCCGAGGTACGCGGCAATGTACAACTCGTCGTCGCCGAGCATCGCGTAGTTGCCCAGGTTCAGCAGCAACTGCAGCTTCTGCTCGGCGAAGGTGTAGATCTGGGTGTACGGCGGGATGGCCACGTCGGCTTCGGCGAAGCTGATCTTCAGCACGATGAAGAACGGCAGCATGAAGAACAGAAACAGCCAGATGAACGGGACCCCGATGACCAGTTGGCGGCCACCGGGAATTATTCGATTGAGGCGGCGTTTGAATTTGCGCATGTTCATGAGCGAAGTACCACGCCGCTGTCGTCTTCCCACCACACGTAAACCTGGTCACCCCAGGTCGGGCGGGCGCCGCGGCGTTCGGCGTTGGCGACGAACGATTGCACCAGCTTGCCGCTCGGCAGCTCGACGTAGAACACCGAGTGACCGCCCAGGTAGGCGATGTCATGCACCTTGCCGCTCGACCAGTTGTATTCGCAGGTCGGCTGGTCGGCGGTGACCAGCAGTTTCTCCGGACGGATCGCGTAGGTGACCGACTTGTCCTGCACCGACGTGCTGATGCCGTGGCCGACGTAGATCTGCCGGTCGAGGTCCTTGCAGGTGATCGTCGCGTGGCCTTCGGCGTCGTCAATCACTTCACCTTCGAAGATGTTCACGTTGCCGATGAATTCGCAGACCAGACGGCTGGTCGGGGTTTCGTAGATGTCGATCGGGCTGCCGATCTGGGCGATCCAGCCCAGGTGCATGATCGCGATGCGCTCGGCCATGGTCATGGCCTCTTCCTGGTCGTGGGTCACCATCACGCAGGTCACGCCCACGCGCTCGATGATCTCCACCAGCTCCAGTTGCATCTGCGACCGCAGTTTCTTGTCCAGTGCGCCCATCGGCTCATCGAGCAACAGCAGCTTCGGCCGCTTGGCCAGCGAACGCGCCAGCGCCACGCGCTGCCGCTGACCGCCGGACAGTTGATGCGGCTTGCGCTTGGCGTACTGGCTCATCTGCACCAGCTTGAGCATTTCGGCTACGCGGGCGTCGATCTCGGCCTTGGGAATCTTGTCCTGCTGCAGGCCGAACGCGATGTTCTGCGCCACAGTCATGTGCGGGAACAGGGCGTACGACTGGAACATCATGTTGATCGGTCGCTCGTACGGCGGCATGTCGGTGATGTCGACGCCGTCGAGGAAAATGCGCCCCTCCGTGGGCCGTTCGAACCCTGCCAGCATCCGCAGCAGGGTGGATTTGCCCGATCCCGAACCGCCGAGCAGGGCGAAGATCTCACCCTTCTTGATTTCCAGGGACACATCGTCCACGGCAATCGTCTCGTCGAACTTCTTCGTGACCCGGTCGATTTTGACCAACACCTGTTTAGGTGTCTGGTCGCCCTCGAGGGCTTTCTTATAGGCGCCGGAGGCAACTGCCATTTACGAAACTCCCAGAAAAAAACAGTGCAGTTCGCCCAATGCAGACGAACCCAGGATAGTTTGTGCCTTACTTGCCCGACTTGACCTTGGTCCAGCTACGGGTCATCAAACGCTGAATATTGGGTGGCAACTCGACCGACACGTAAGTCTTGTCGAGAACGGCCTGCGGTGGATAAACCGCTGCATCGGTGCGGATGGACTGTTCCATCAGCTTGTCCGCCCCCGGGTTGGGGTTGGCGTAACCGACGTAATCACTGACCTGGGCGATGACCTCAGGTTTCAGCAAATAGTTGATGAAGGCGTGCGCCTCCTTGGCGTTGGACGAGTCCTTCGGAATCGCCAGCATGTCGAACCACAGCGCGCCGCCTTCTTTTGGAATCGAGTACGCGATGTTCACGCCTTTCTTGGCTTCCTCGGCGCGATGCTTGGCCTGGAACATGTCACCGGAAAAACCGATGGCCACGCAGATGTCGCCGTTGGCCAGGTCGCCGATGTATTTGGACGAGTGGAAGTAGGTCACGTAAGGACGTACCGCGAGCAACTTGTCGGTGGCTTTTTCGTAATCCTTGGGGTTGGTGCTGTTGGCGTTCAGGCCCATGTAGTTGAGCACGGTCGGCATCATTTCATCCGCCGAATCGAGGAACGCGACGCCGCAGCTGTGCAGTTTCTTGATGTTCTCGGGCTCGAACAGCACGCTCCAGGAGTCGATCTTGTCGACACCGAGCACTTCCTTGACCTTGTCGACGTTGTAACCGATGCCGTTGGTACCCCACAGGTACGGCACGGCGTACTGGTTGCCTGGATCGTTCTGTTCCAGGCGCTTGAGCAGCACCGGGTCGAGGTTGGAATAGTTCGGCAATTGCGCCTTGTCGAGCTTCTGAAACGCGCCCGCCTTGATCTGCTTGCCGAGGAAGTGGTTCGACGGCACGACCACGTCGTAACCGGTACGCCCGGCCAGCAGCTTGCCTTCCAGGGTTTCGTTGGAATCGAACACGTCGTAGACCGGTGTGATCCCGGTGGCTTTCTGGAAGTCAGCCAGGGTCGTCTCGCCGATGTAGTCCGACCAGTTATAAATATGCACCGTACCGGCGGCCTGGGCTCCGACAGCAATGGTCAGGCCGGCAGTGGCCAGCAGGGCTTTGCGCAAAGAAGAAAAAATAGGCAAGTGGAGGTCCTCTAATTTAATTGGGCCCAAGTTGCCCCGCGTTACATGACAGCCATGGCTGCCCGGAAACAAAACCGGCGCGCAACTTACCCTCGAAAAACCGTTCCTGCAAAACTTCCTGTCATTTAATTGATCCGCTGACCGCCCTCACAAACGACGACGGCCAGCGGTTACGGCTTCAAACCGGCTTATTTACCGGATTTGATCTTGGTCCAGCTGCGGGTCAATTCACGCTGGGTCGCCGCTGGCAGATCGGCGATGGCATACAACTTGGCCTGCACATCGGCTGGCGGGTAGATGCCTGGATCGCTGGTGATGTCTTTATTCACCAGTGGCGTTGCAGCAGCGTTACCGTTCGGGAAACGTACGGCGTTGGTGATGCCGGCCATGACTTCAGGCTTCTGCAGGAAGGTCATGAACTTGTAGGCGCCCTCAACGTTTTCGGCATCCTTCGGAATCGCGACCATGTCGAAGAAGCTGCCCGCGCCTTCCTTCGGAATGGCGTAGCTGACTTTGACCTTGTCACCGGCCTCGGCAGCACGGGACTTGGCCTGCTGCACATCACCCGAGTAGCCGACCGCTACGCAGATGTTGCCGTTGGCCAGGTCCGAGATGTACTTGGAGGAGTGGAAGTAGGTGATCGAAGGACGAATCTTGAGGAACAGTTCCTCGGCCTTCTTGATGTCTTCTTTCTTCTGGCTGTCGGTTGGCAGGCCCAGGTAGTGCAGCGCGACCGGCAGCATTTCGGTCGGCGAATCGAGGAAGCTCACACCACAGCCCTTGAGCTTGGCGATGTTTTCCGGCTTGAGCAGCACGTCCCACGAGTCGATGGTGTCGACGCCCAGCGCAGCCTTGACCTTCTCCGGGTTGTAGCCGATGCCGATCGAGCCCCACATGTACGGGAAGGCGTGCTTGTTGCCCGGGTCGCTGACCGATACGGCCTTGAGCAGGTCCTGGTTCAGGTTCTTCCAGTTAGGCAGCTTGGACTGGTCCAGTTCCTGATAAACGCCGGCCTTGATCTGCTTGGCCAGGAAGTTGTTCGACGGCACAACGACGTCGTAACCGGACTTGCCCGCCAGCAGTTTGGCTTCCAGGGTTTCGTTGCTGTCGAATACGTCGTAGACAACCTTGATCCCCGACTCCTTCTCGAAGTTGGCGATGGTGTCCGGGGCGATGTAGTCGGACCAGTTGTAGACGTGCAGCACCTTGTCGTCCGCGTGAACCGCACCCGCCATCATGCCCGCTACGGACAAAGCGAGAAGAGTCTTGCCAGCAAGCTTTTTACCTAATGCCTTCATGCGTCATGCTCCAAATTTTTCTTTTTTGAACCACTCTGTTCAGCGGCCGAACCCCGACAACTGGAACCGCGGCTAGTCTGGCAAGATCGGAGGCGGTCTTTCAACAAAAGGCCGACCTTTCTGACACCATCGAGCGAGAGCGCCGCGGCTCCCTCGCTCGAAGCCTAGCACTTAGGCCTGCAACGCACTGAGGGTCAGGTCCAGACACTTGCGTGCCTTTGTAACCAGCTCGTCGATCTCCGCCTTGCTGATCACCAGCGGCGGCGCAATGATCATGGTGTCGCCCACGGCGCGCATGATCAGGCCGTTATCGAAGCAGAACTGCCGGCAGATCATGCCCACGCCCCGACCTTCGTAACGCTTGCGAGAGGCCTTGTCCTGCACCAGCTCGATCGCCCCCAGCAGACCGACCCCGCGCACTTCACCCACCAATGGGTGATCGTTCAGTTCCCGCAGACGTTTCTGCAAATACGGTGCCGTTTCGTTACGCACGTTCTCGATAATTTTCTCGTCGCGCAAAATCCGGATATTTTCCAGACCCACCGCTGCTGCCACCGGATGTCCGGAGTAGGTGAAGCCGTGGTTGAAATCACCGCCTTCGTTGAGCACCTTCACCACTTCGTCGCGAACGATCAGGCCACCCATCGGGATGTAGCCGGAGGTCAGGCCTTTGGCGATGGTCATCATGTCCGGTTTCAGGTCGTAGAAATCCGAACCGAACCACTGACCGGTACGGCCGAAACCGCAGATCACTTCATCCGCCACGAACAGAATGTCGTACTTGGCGAGGATTTCCTTGATGCGCGGCCAGTAGCTGTCGGGCGGAATAATCACGCCACCAGCGCCCTGAATCGGCTCGGCAATAAAGGCACCGACGTTGTCCACGCCGACTTCGAGAATTTTCTCTTCCAGTTGGTTGGCCGCCCAGAGGCCGAACTCTTCCGGCGACATGTCGCCGCCCTCGGCGAACCAGTACGGCTGCGCAATGTGGACGATGCCCGGGATCGGCAAGTCGCCCTGTTCGTGCATGTAAGTCATGCCACCCAGGCTCGCGCCGGCCACGGTGGAACCGTGATAGCCGTTCTTGCGGCTGATGATGACTTTCTTGTTCGGCTGGCCCTTGACCGCCCAGTAGTGGCGAACCATGCGCAGCATGGTGTCGTTGCCTTCGGAGCCGGAGCCGGTGAAGAACACGTGGTTCATGCCCTCAGGTGCCACGTCGGCGATGGCCTTGGCCAGTTCCAGTGCCGGCGGGTGCGCGGTCTGGAAGAACAGGTTGTAGTAAGGCAGTTCGCGCATTTGCTTGGCAGCCGCGTCAGCCAGCTCATCGCGGCCATAACCGATCGCCACGCACCACAGACCCGCCATGCCATCGAGGATCTTGTTGCCCTCGCTGTCCCACAGGTACACGCCCTTGGCGTTGGTGATGATCCGTGGGCCCTTCTCTTTCAGCTGCTTGAAGTCGCTGAACGGGGCCAGGTGGTGATCGCTGCTCAGGGCTTGCCACTCACGGGTTTGCGGGTTGTTGCTGGTCATGCCAATTCTCCTTGTTATCGGTGAAGGCACGGCTGCTGCCAGCCGTGCCCGGCGTATCAGACGGCGAAGAGCAGGTACTCACGCTCCCAGGAACTGATCACGCGCTTGAAGTTTTCATGCTCGGCCCGTTTAACCGCGACGTAGCCAGTGATGAAGGTTTTGCCCAGGTATTTCTCGATGGTCGCGCTGTTTTCCATGCGTTCGAGGGCGTCTTCGATGGTCAGCGGCAGGCGCAGGTTGCGGCGTTCATAGCCACGGCCAACGACTGGCGCGCTCGGGTTGAGGCCCTCGACCATGCCGATGTAGCCGCAGAGCAGGCTTGCGGCAATCGCCAGGTACGGGTTGGCGTCGGCGCCCGGCAGGCGGTTTTCCACACGGCGATTCTGCGGCCCGGCATCCGGGACGCGCAGGCCCACGGTGCGGTTCTCTTCGCCCCACTCCACGTTCACCGGCGCCGAGGTGTCCGGCAGGAAGCGGCGGAACGAGTTGACGTTCGGCGCGAACAGCGGCAGCAATTCCGGGATCAGTTTCTGCAGGCCACCGATGTGGTGCAGGAACAGCTGGCTCATGGTCCCGTCTTCATTGGAGAACACGTTCTTGCCGGTCTCGATGTCGATGATGCTCTGGTGCAAGTGCATCGCACTGCCCGGCTCACCGGTCATCGGCTTGGCCATGAAGGTGGCGGCCACGTCGTGCTTGAGCGCGGCTTCGCGCATGGTGCGTTTGAACACCAGGATCTGGTCGGCCAGCGACAGGGCGTCGCCATGACGGAAGTTGATTTCCATCTGCGCCGTGCCGTCTTCGTGGATCAGCGTGTCGAGGTCCAGCTCCTGCAGTTCGCACCAGTCGTAGACGTCTTCGAACAGCGGGTCGAATTCGTTCGCCGCTTCGATGGAGAACGACTGACGACCGATTTCCGGACGGCCCGAACGGCCAATCGGCGGCTGCAACGGATAGTCAGGGTCGTCGCTGCGCTTGGTCAGGTAAAACTCCATTTCCGGCGCCACGATCGGCTGCCAGCCCTTGTCGGCGTAGAGTTTCAGGACTTTCTTGAGCACGTTGCGCGGCGACAGCTCGATCGGGTTGCCTTGCTTGTCGTAGGTGTCGTGGATCACCTGGGCGGTCGGCTCTATCGCCCACGGCACCAGGTACACGGCGTTCTGGTCGGGGCGGCAGATCATGTCGATGTCGGCCGGATCGAGCAGTTCGTAATAGATGTCGTCTTCAACGTAGTCGCCGGTCACGGTCTGCAGCAACACACTCTCTGGCAGGCGCATGCCTTTTTCGGCGATGAACTTGTTGGTCGGCGAGATCTTGCCGCGGGTGATACCGGTCAAGTCGCCGATCATGCATTCGACTTCTGTGATCTTGTGGTCTTTCAACCAATCGGTGAGCTGGTCGAGGTTGTTACTCATAAATGCCTCTGGGCTGAGTCTCCTGACAGGGGTGTCAGGCAAAGTTTGACGCCGTGACGTCGCGTTAAAGGGTGCTTGCTTGCGCGCAGTGCCGGCTTACGCCTGGCACCGCGCATCAACAATGAAAGAGGAGCTTACCTGCCCTTTACGCTGGCGTTGCATTTCCTGTGCACATTCAAGGCGTGCAGAATCATGAGCACGGCTCGAAGAGCGGCACAGGCTTTGGGACTCAAAGGGATCTATAGTGAAAGGAGACGCCATAAACAGGATGCCTTGCCGTACGTCCAGAATAACGGACGCGACCGTTCTGGCTGCTGCCGACGAGACCGGCATAGACAGCCCGCGAGCCTTGCTGGCTGCGCTACGGACGGATTGATCGCCACTGATGTGATGAGCATGCAGACCGGACTGTTGCGAGCAGTCGGTGATGCCGATTAACGGCAGGCGAGACATGAAGCACCCCGGTATTATTGCTGTTATGGGTTTGATCCGAGCTTAGCCTTGTTCATTTTTTTACACAACACCCCCGTAAAAAATACAACACGGCCTGCTCAAGCCTGCGGGTGCCAAGCGTCCCAAGGATAAAAAACCGCCCCAAAGTGCCCCATAAATGCCCTCGCAGCGCTTTTTTAGGGCAAAAAAGGCCTCGCTTGACTTCGGCAGGCCGTTCGGGTTGACTGAAACCAGAAAAGATCAATGATTGATATTTTTAACAACAAAGGTGTTGCATCATGTCGGTACCCCCGCGTGCCGTTCAGCTTAACGAAGCGAACGCGTTCCTTAAGGAACATCCTGAGGTTCTGTACGTTGACCTTCTGATTGCGGATATGAATGGTGTGGTGCGCGGCAAGCGCATCGAACGCACCAGCCTCCACAAGGTTTACGAGAAAGGCATCAACCTGCCGGCCTCTCTATTTGCTCTGGATATCAATGGCTCTACGGTGGAAAGCACCGGCCTGGGCCTGGACATCGGCGACGCCGACCGGATCTGCTATCCAATCCCCGACACCCTGTGCAACGAGCCATGGCAGAAGCGCCCTACCGCGCAACTGTTGATGACCATGCACGAACTCGAAGGCGACCCGTTCTTCGCCGATCCGCGCGAAGTGCTCCGTCAAGTTGTTGCAAAATTTGACGAGATGGGCTTGACCATCTGCGCCGCGTTCGAACTCGAGTTCTACCTGATCGACCAGGAAAACGTGAACGGCCGTCCACAGCCGCCACGCTCGCCGATCTCCGGCAAACGCCCACACTCGACTCAGGTCTACCTGATCGACGACCTCGACGAATACGTCGACTGCCTCCAGGACATTCTGGAAGGCGCCAAAGAGCAAGGTATTCCGGCCGACGCCATCGTCAAGGAAAGTGCCCCGGCGCAGTTCGAAGTGAACCTGCACCACGTCGCCGACCCGATCAAGGCGTGCGACTACGCGGTACTGCTCAAGCGTCTGATCAAGAACATCGCCTACGACCATGAAATGGACACCACCTTCATGGCCAAGCCGTACCCAGGCCAGGCAGGCAATGGTCTGCATGTGCACATTTCGGTACTCGACAAAGATGGCAAAAACATTTTTGCCAGCGAGGATCCCGAGCAGAACGCCGCGCTGCGTCACGCGATCGGCGGTGTGCTCGAGACCCTGCCGGCGCAGATGGCTTTCCTCTGCCCGAACGTCAACTCGTACCGTCGCTTCGGCGCGCAGTTCTATGTACCGAACTCGCCGTGCTGGGGCCTGGACAACCGCACCGTGGCGATCCGCGTACCGACCGGTTCTGCCGATGCCGTGCGTATCGAACACCGCGTGGCCGGCGCCGACGCCAACCCGTACCTGCTGATGGCTTCGGTCCTGGCGGGTGTGCATCACGGTCTGGTGAACAAGATCGAACCGGGCGCTCCGGTCGAAGGCAACAGTTACGAGCAGAACGAACAAAGCCTGCCGAACAACTTGCGCGATGCATTGCGCGAGCTGGACGACAGCGAGGTGATGGCCAAGTACATCGATCCGAAATACATCGATATCTTCGTCGCCTGTAAAGAGAGCGAGCTGGAGGAGTTCGAACACTCCATCTCCGACCTCGAGTACAACTGGTACCTGCATACCGTTTAAACGGATTGCGAACCAGATAAAACGCCGTCGGCTCCTGCAGCCCACGGCGTTTTTTTATGGCCAACCAGCCATCTCTGTTGATGGGGTGGATGGCCGCCTGCGGCGGATCGCTGGCAAGTCGAATCGTCGCACCGCAGCTCCCACAGCGTTCTGTTGGGTACTCAAAATGTGTGCTCTACACAGATCATTGTGGGAGCTGGCTTGCCAGCGATGGCGGTCGACAAGACAACACGGAACCCGGCTCGTACAATGCCCCCTGCCCCGCAGGAGACTTCCATGACGCGTCCCGCCCCCGTCCGCAAACCCCGTGCCCGCAGCCAGGCGCGGATCGATTCGATTCTCGACGCCGCGCGCACACTGCTGGCGGCCGAAGGCGTGGCCAGTCTGTCGATCTACAGCGTCGCCGAGCGCGCACAGATTCCGCCCTCCTCCGTGTACCACTTCTTCGCCAGCGTCCCGGCGCTGCTCGAAGCGCTGACCGCCGATGTGCACGCGGCCTTTCGCGCCTGCCTGCAAGCCCCGATCAATCACCAGGCCCTGCGCGACTGGCGTGACCTGTCGCGGCTGATCGAACAGCGGATGCTGGAGATCTACGACGAAGACGCCGCCGCGCGCCAGTTGATCCTGGCGCAACATGGCCTGACCGAAGTGACCCAGGCCGACCGCCAGCACGACATCGAACTGGGCGACCTGATGCACAAGCTGTTCGATCATCACTTCGAATTGCCAAGGCTGCCGGAGGATGTCGATGTGTTTGCGCTGGCGATGGAGCTCGGCGACCGCGTGTATGCGCGCTCGGTGCAGCAGCACGGGCAGATCACGCCGCGCATGGCCGAGGAAGGGATGCGGGTGTTTGATGCCTATATCGGGTTGTATCTGCCGCCTTATCTGCCCAAAAGAAATCTCTAGCGCCCTCACCGACCCCTTCGCGAGCAAGCTCGCTCCCACAGTGATTTGTAGTGAACACAACATCTGTGAACGACACCGAACCTGTGGGAGCGAGCTTGCTCGCGAAGGCCGCGCCGCAGTTTTCAGATCAGGCACAAAAAACCCCGAAGGGCTCACGCCCTCCGGGGTTGTTTTTTACTCACAGACTTACAACTTGGCGATCGACACCTCGGTGGATTTCACAAAGGCAATGACTTCGCTGCCCACCGCCAGTTCGAGCTCTTTGACCGAACGGGTGGTGATCACCGAAGTGACGATGCCGGAGGCGGTCTGCACGTCGATTTCCGACAGCACGTCGCCGAGAACGATCTCCTTGATCGAGCCTTTGAACTGGTTGCGCACGTTGATGGCTTTGATAGTCATGATATTTCTCCTGGGGTCGAAATAAGCTGCAAGTTGCGAGTTCCAAGCGGCAAGCAAAAGCACAGCGCTTTTACTTGCAGCTTGTAGCTTGCCGCTTGAAGCTGCTTCATTGCGCCCAACGCAATTGCGTAGGCAGGGGTGAAACGGGTTCCGGCTCTGGCGGCTCGCCAGGCAGGGACAAAACTCGGTTGAGCACTTCGGTTTCCAGCGCCGCCAGCCGGTGCGATCCGCGCACTCGCGGACGCGGCAATTCAACTTGCAGGTCGAGGCCGACTTCGCCGTCCTCGATCAGAATCACCCGGTCGGCAATCGCTACCGCTTCGCTGACGTCGTGGGTCACCAGCAACACGGTGAAGCCGTGCTGCTGCCACAAGCGCTCGATCAATTGCTGCATCTCGATCCGGGTCAGCGCATCCAGCGCGCCGAGCGGTTCGTCGAGCAGCAGCAGGCGCGGTTGGTGGATCAACGCCCGGGCCAGCGCGACACGCTGCTTCTGCCCGCCGGATAGGGCGGCCGGCCACTCGTTGGCGCGATCGGCCAGACCCACCGCCTCCAGCGCTGCCAGCGCCTGCGGGCGCCAGTTGCCTTTGAGGCCGAGGCCGACGTTGTCGATGATTTTTTTCCACGGCAGCAGTCGCGCTTCCTGAAACATCAACCGCGTGTCCTCCCGCGCATCGCTGAGCGGTGCGGCGCCGGCCAGCAAGTCGCCGCCAGTCGGCTGGTCGAGGCCGGCGAGCAAGCGCAGCAAGGTGCTCTTGCCGCAACCGCTGCGCCCGACCACGGCGACGAATTGCCCCGCCGGAATGTGCAGGTCGATGTCACGCAGCACCTGCCGCGCACCGAAGGTTTTCTGCAGGTTGCGCACCACCAGCGGAATCCCGCGCAGCAGGCGTGGAGGTTGTTGAGCCGTCATGCCGCACCTCCCTTGGCAACCTGATAGGCCGGATGCCAGCGCAGCCACACACGTTCGAGTCCACGGGCGGCGAGGTCGGCGAGTTTGCCGAGCACGGCGTAAAGCAGGATCGCCAGCACCACCACGTCGGTCTGCAAAAACTCGCGGGCATTCATCGCCAGATAACCGATGCCGGAGCTGGCGGAAATGGTTTCCGCGACGATCAGCGTCAGCCACATGAAGCCCAGCGCGAAGCGCACGCCGACCAGAATCGAAGGCAGCGCGCCCGGCAGAATCACCTGCCAGAACAGGCTGAAACCGCTCAAGCCATAGCTGCGCGCCATCTCCACCAGCGCCGGGTCGACGTTGCGGATGCCGTGATAAGTGTTGAGGTAGATCGGGAACAACGTGCCCAATGCCACCAGGAAAATCTTCGCCGACTCGTCAATCCCGAACCACAGAATCACCAGCGGAATCAGCGCCAGGTGCGGCACGTTGCGGATCATCTGCACCGAGCTGTCGAGCAAACGCTCACCCCACTTCGACAGGCCAGTGATGAAGCCCAGCACCAGGCCGATGCTGCCGCCGATGGTGAAACCGAGCGCTGCACGCCAGCCGCTGATGGTCAGGTGCGTCCAGATCTCGCCGCTGCGCACCAGACTGACGCCGGCTTCGATCACCGCCACCGGCGCCGGCAGGATCCGCGTCGACAACCAACCGGCCGACACCGACAACTGCCACACCGCCAGCAACAACACCGGTAACGCCCAGGGCGCGAGGCTGTGGATAATTTTCTTCATGGCGCGCCTCAGCTCTGCGACGCGGCTTTGGGAAGAATGTCGTTGGCGACCATCTCGCCGAACGGGCTGACATAACCGGCGCTTTTCGGCTGTTCCGGACGCTCGATGTCGAGGTGCGGGAACAGCAGTTCAGCGACGCGGTACGACTCTTCGAGGTGTGGATAACCGGAGAAGATAAAGGTGTCGATACCCAGATCCGCGTATTCCTTCACTCGCGCCGCCACGGTCGGGCCATCGCCGACCAGCGCCGTACCGGCACCGCCGCGCACCAGACCGACGCCGGCCCACAGGTTCGGGCTGACTTCGAGGTTGTCGCGGCTGCCGCCGTGCAGCGCGGCCATGCGTTGCTGACCGACCGAATCGAAGCGCGCCAGCGATGCCTGCGCACGCTTGATGGTGTCATCGTCCAGATGCGAGATCAGGCGATCCGCCGCTTGCCACGCTTCAGCGTTGGTTTCCCGCACGATCACATGCAGACGAATACCGAAGCGCACGGTGCGTCCGAGCTTGGCGGCTTTGGCGCGCACCTGCGCAATCTTCTCGGCGACGGCTGCTGGCGGCTCGCCCCAGGTCAGGACCATCTCGACCTGTTCAGCGGCCAGGTCCTGCGCCGCTTCCGACGAGCCACCGAAGTACAGCGGCGGACGCGGCTGCTGGATCGGCGGATAGAGCAGCTTGGCACCCTTCACGCTGATGTGTTCACCGTCGTAATCGACGGTCTCGCCTTCCAGCACCCGACGCCAGATCCGGGTGAACTCCACCGAAGCCTGATAGCGCGCCTCGTGATCGAGAAACAGACCGTCGCCGGCCAACTCCTCCGGGTCACCGCCGGTCACCAGGTTGAACAGCGCGCGACCGCCGGACAGACGATCCAGCGTGGCGGCCTGGCGCGCTGCCACCGTCGGGGAAATGATCCCGGGGCGCAGGGCAACGAGGAACTTCAGGCGCTGCGTCACCGGAATCAGCGATGCTGCCACCAGCCACGAGTCTTCGCAGGAACGGCCGGTGGGAATCAGCACGCCGCCGAAGCCCAGACGATCCGCCGCCTGCGCGACCTGTTGCAGATAACCGTGGTCGACGGCGCGGGCGCCTTCGGCGGTGCCAAGGTAATGGCCGTCGCCGTGGGTAGGCAGGAACCAGAAGATATTGAGGCTCATGGAGTGGTCTCCTTGGGGATTCGAATTACTGCGCCTTGGCCACAGCGGCCGGTGGTGTCCAGATCACATCCTTGATGCTCAGCGGCTTGGGAATCAGCTTGAGCTGGAAGAACGTGTCAGCGATTTTCTGTTGCGCAGCGACCACTTCCGGGGTCAGGAACAGTGCGCCGTAACCCTGGCGTTTCACCGAGGTCAGGGTGATGTCCGCCGGCAGACCAAGCAGTGGCGCGACTTGTTGGGTCACGTCTTCAGGGTTGGCCTTCGACCATTCGCCGACGGCGCGCACTTCTTCGACGAGGGTCTTGATCACCTCAGGATTCTTCTGTGCGTAGGGCTTGGTCGCGAGATAGAACTGGTGGTTGTCGACGATGCCTTTGCCATCGCGCAGGGTGTGCGCTTGCAGTTGTTTCTCGGCAGCGGCCTGGTACGGATCCCAGATGACCCAGGCATCAACGCTGCCACGCTCGAACGCGGCGCGGGCATCGGCGGGCGGCAGGAATACGGTTTGAATATCGGAGTATTTGAGGCCGGCGTCTTCCAGCGCACGCACCAGCAGGTAGTGGACGTTGGAGCCTTTGTTCAGGGCGACTTTCTTGCCCTTGAGATCGGCCACCGATTTGATCGGCGAGTCCTTCGGTACGAGGATCGCTTCGCTGTTCGGCGCTGGTGGCTCGTAGGCGACGTAGAGCAGATCGGCGCCGGCAGCCTGAGCGAACACCGGCGGGGTTTCGCCAGTGACACCGAAGTCGATCGAACCGACGTTCAGGCCTTCGAGCAGTTGCGGGCCACCAGGGAATTCAGTCCATTGCACGTCGACGCCTTGGGCGGCCAGACGTTTTTCCAGCGTGCCTTTGGCTTTGAGCAGCACCAGCGTGCCGTACTTCTGATAGCCGATTCGAAGCGTCTCGGCCTGAGCTTGAGTGATGGCGCCGAAGGTGACAGCCGCAGCAAACAGAGCGACCAGACCACGACGCAAAAATACAGTGCGCATAGCGCTCTCCTATTTTGCTGTTGGGTTTTGGCTGCACCTGCTTAACCGTTAGCGGCTGAGTAAGGTGAGTTACATCAAGTTCCGGTGAGGCTTAAATGCTCCAGCGAGCACTCAATAAACGTTCATTCAACAAGCCCGGCTCCAGCGGTTTCGGCCGGCGGGCCATGGCACTGACAAACTGATCCAGCGCTTCGTGCAGACGCTGCTCCAGCGCTGGTGCCAGTTGTGCGGCGGCACTGCCTTCGCCGTAGGCGATCTGGCTGTCCTCGGCGAAAATGCCCTGGAGCATTTCCTGGGCTTTCAACGCCGACAGCACCGGTTTTAGCGCGTAATCGACCACCAGCATGTGAGCGATGCTGCCGCCAGTGGCCATCGGCAAGACAATCTTGTGGTTCAAGGCGCGCTCCGGGAGCAGATCCAGCAACGTCTTCAACGCGCCGGAAAACGAAGCCTTGTACACCGGTGTGGCGATCAGCAGGCCGTCGGCGTTTTCGATCTGTTGCAGCAGGTCGAGCACCTTCGGGCTGTCGAAGCGGGCGTGAAGCAAGTCTTCGGCCGGGAAGTCCCGCACCTGATAACTCACCACTTCCACCCCTTGCTGTTGCAACCAGCGTTGCGAGCGCTCCAGCAACACTCCGGAGCGGGAGCGCTGGCTGGGACTGCCACCGAGTGAGACGACCAGCATTGAGACTATTCCTTAAGCGTTACAGGCGATTCGCAGGTTGCGATCTCGCTTCGATGGGAGTGACCTTACCAGCTGATTTATATATCCATAAATCATATTTATTCATTTGGTTATGCGTTTTGGAGATATGTATTCAGCCTTCTTCCAGGCGAAAAAAAAGGCCGTCGAAACGGCCTGAAATCCCCTGCATCGTGGTTTCGTGGTGACTGGACTATGGCCACACCGCAAATCTCACTGACTCACTTGTTCGGCTGCGGCGTCAGGCGCAGGTACGGCTTCACCGCGCGATAGCCTTTTGGAAAGCGTCGTTTGATTTCATCTTCATCCTTGAGCGACGGCACGATCACCACCTCTTCACCGTCCTGCCAGTTGGCCGGGGTGGCCACCTTGTAGTTGTCGGTGAGCTGCAGCGAGTCGATCACCCGCAGGATCTCGTGGAAGTTGCGGCCGGTGCTCGCCGGGTAGGTGATGGTCAGGCGGATCTTCTTGTTCGGATCGATCACGAACAGCGAACGCACGGTCAGCGTGTCGTTGGCGTTCGGGTGGATCAGGTCGTAAAGGTCAGACACCTTGCGATCGGCATCAGCCAGGATCGGGAAGTTGACGATGGTGTTCTGGGTTTCGTTGATGTCTTCGATCCACTTGTGGTGCGAGTCCACCGGGTCGACCGACAGCGCGATGGCTTTGACGCCACGCTGGGCGAACTCATCCTTGAGCTTGGCGGTGAAGCCCAGTTCGGTGGTGCACACCGGGGTGAAGTCGGCCGGGTGGGAGAACAGCACACCCCAGCTATCGCCCAGCCACTCGTGGAAACGAATCTTGCCGGCGCTGGAATCCTGTTCGAAGTCGGGGGCGATGTCGCCGAGTCTGAGGCTCATGATGCTGCTCCTGATGAGTTGTTGGAGAACTCAACTGTAGCTCGGGATTCGACATCATGAAAAAGAATAAATAACTAGATATCTAGATCATTAGTGAATATTAAACTTCTGTTCACTGGACGCTCGACGGCAACCCGACGAACATCGGTCGCAAGGTTCGAGAAGGCCTTGAGTTGCTGTAAAGAGGGAAATTTCGGGAAAGGCCTACGGGGGTGGGCCTGACTCGAAAACGCAAAAGCCCCGTCCGGCGCGATGCCGGACGGGGCTTTTTTTACATCAGGTGCAGGAGCGCGCTATTACAGCAGCGGGATCGAGTAGCTGACGATCAGGCGGTTTTCATCCTGGTCGCGTTGACCCGGGATGTCGTTGCGCCACATAGCGTTTTTCCACATCACGCCAACGTTTTTCAGCGGGCCTTCTGGCACAACGTAACCGATGGTCAGGTCACGTTCCCACTCGGAGTTGCCATGGCCGTTTTCAAGACCATTTTTACCCACGGTGTCGATATTGTCGCCACGCAGGTAAACAACACCGGCGGTCAGGCCAGGCACGCCAACCTTGGCGAAATCATAGGAGTAGCGAGCCTGCCAGGTACGTTCGCCTGCACGGGCAAACTTGGCGATCTGCATGTCGGTGGTGATGTAAGCCGAAGAGCCGTCACCCTGGTTCAGCCAAGGGAAGTCACTGCTGCCGTTGCTGACCTGGTAGCCGCCGCCGAAGGTATGACCTTCAACGCTATACAGGAACAAGCCGCTGTAAAGGTTGTTGTCGACTTTGCCCTTGCCAGCATTGAAACCGGTGTAATTACCGTTGCTGAAATAAGCCGAGTCGTGGCCGTTCAAGCCGTCATCGGAGCTGTTGAAATAACGGAAGTCCGATTTCAACACGCCAGGGCCGATTGCCCAGTTGTGAACCAGGCCCAGGAAGTGCTGTTTGTAGAAGTCTTCCAGATTGCCGTAGTAGTACTGGGCAGTCAGGTCTTTGGTGATTTTGTAATCACCACCGGCGTAGATGAACTTGTTGCTGTTAGCCGTACGAGCACTTGCACCGCCAATGGCCATGTTCTCGTTATTGCTGGAGTTACGCCCCTTCACAGCTTCGATCTGACCGCCAATCAGAGTCAGGTCTTTGATCTCGTTGGACGTGATCTGGCCACCTTGAAAGGTTTGCGGCAGCAGACGGCCATCGTTGGTCACGATAACTGGCAGCTTTGGCTGCAGGGTGCCGAGCTTCAGTTCAGTCTGGGAGATCTTGGCTTTGGCAGTCAGGCCCAGGCTGGAGAAGTTGTTAACCGCTTTGCCATTGGACTCACTTGGGAAAACCGTGCCGCCGTACGAAGTGCTGCTGGTTGCCCCATTGGTGCCGCCACCCGAATCCAGACGTACGCCCAACAGGCCGATGGCGTCGATACCGAAGCCGACAGTGCCTTGGGTATAACCGGAGATGAAGCGCAGATCGAAGCCTTGGCCCCATTCTTCAGCTTTGCTCTGGGTGGAGTGAGCACCGGAGTCGCGGTTATCAGTGTTGATGTAGAAGTTACGCAGCCCCAAAGTAGCTTTGCTGTCTTCGATGAAACCGGCGGCGCCTGCCTGCTGCGCCATAACCCCTACGGCCACAGCCAGGGCCAAGGTGGACTTGTTCATGTATCGCTCCTCTCGTTTCTAATTCTTTTGCTTTTTTTACTGTCGGTTTCGGATCGATTGCCCGAAATCCTGAACGCTTGATCGCGGCGGACCCTTTACCCCCAGTCAAAGCCGCGAAAGGATACCCCGGCATAGTCCCCAAAAGAATTGTTTCATTCTTTTTCAGAACCCGAAGACATATAGAAGGCACCTCAGACTGGAGGTATCGGCTTCAACACCGATTCCTGAACCCGTCAAATTGTCGAGGGACGAAAATGCCAAAACACCGCAGCGTCTTTTGAATGCTGAACGGGTCTACTTTAAGCATTCGTCGAAGAACATAAAAAGAATAAAAAATGCGCTAGAGCTTATATTTTGGAATATAAAAAAATGCGCAAAAAAAACCTTGCCGAGCGGCAAGGTTTTTTTAATGACGTGTTACAGGAAGCTGTAGGTGTAGTTGAAGATCAGACGGGTCTGGTCCTGATCGGCAATATTGATTTGGCTGCCGCGATAAACACCGTTACGCAGGGTCACACCAAAACCTTTGAGCGTGCCCTGTTGAACGGTGTAATCAATCCGCATGTCGCGTTCCCACTCGGACATATCGCTACCGGTGCCATTCGTTGCCTTGATGTTGTCACCATGCAGGTAAGCGATCGAGGCTTTGAGACCCGGTACACCCAGACCTGCGAAGTCATAGGAGTACTGACCGAAAGTGGTGTTTTCACCCGCTCGGACGAAACCGTTAATCATGGAGTCGGTGAACAGGTAGAAACTGGCGCCGCCGGCACCTTCAGGGCGACCGTTGCCATCGACCACGTTGCCCTGGTTCAGGTAGACGAAACCACCGTCATCGTTGACGCGTTGATGGCCGAGCAAGAAGGCGTTGCCACCCAAGGTATACGTGAACATGGCGCTCCAGGTCTTGTTGTCGACCTCGCCCGGGGTCTTGGCATAACCACCGTTGTTATTGAAACGGTAGCCTGCGTCCCCGTTCTTGCCATCGGAGCTGCTGTCAAAATAGCGGATATCGGTCTTGAACGACTGATTGGTGTCGATCGGAAAGACGTGCACCAGGCCGAAGAAGTTCTGCTTGTAATAGTCCTGCAGGTTCGAGTGGTAGTACTGCAGCGTCAGGTCTTTGGTGACCTTCCAGTCAGCACCGGCATAACGGAACTGATTGCTGTCTTGGGTACCGCCGGCCACTGCCAGGCCGGTACTGTTTGACGAGGCACGGCCCACGGCATGCTCAAGCTGACCGGCGTTGAAGGTGACGTTGTCGATTTCCTTGGAGGTGATCGTGCCGCCCTCGAAGGTTTGAGGCAGCAGGCGGCTATCGTTCGCGACCAGAATCGGCAAGCTCGGTTGCAGCGCGCCACCCAGGTGCGCTTCGGTCTTGGACAGACGTGCCTTGACGTTACCCGCTATGCGGCTCCAGGACTGCGTGGCCGAACCGTCGGAGTCACTTGGATTGAACGAGTTATTGTCCGGGTGGTGCCCACGACCACCATCCAGGTGAATACCGCTGAGCGCCTGCACATCAAGGCCAAAACCGACCGTACCTTGAGTGAAACCGGACAGGTAATCAAACTTGAAACCCTGCGCGGCTTCTCGCTGATCTGCGCCGCCATCGCGGTTGTCGTTGTTGAAATACATGGTGCGGGAACTAAGGGAAGCCTTGCTGTCTTCGATGAAACCCGCGGCACCTGCCTGCTGCGCCAATACCCCAAAGGCCACAGCCACGGCCAAGGTGGACTTATTCATTGTTAAGCTCCTCTCGTTTCTAATTATTGTTACCTGGCCCGAATCGATGCCCGGGTCTCGAAGGTAAGCGATTAGCGCCAGAGCGTGACCCACAAGTCAATCGTAACCTTATGTGTCTACGACCATAGTCTAATCTCCGGTTTTTTGGTCCATGCAGGTTCATGAATTCGTCATGACACTGAAAAGAATGGATACCTTCTTTTCTAATACCCTTTAGGAATTTAAACCCCGTATTTACAAGCTCTGGCGCTCCCCACGCCAACGCCCCGGTCAATTCCTGAAGAGTATTAGACGGCTCTGTTTATGGTGATTTGCACTGAAGCGATCCGGAAACAATTCCATCACTCCAACCGTCAACCCAGCGCACTATCCGGATCAATTGTTACAGTTTGTGTGTCGATGGATTTTTTTTCATGCATAGCGAGGCCGCCGTCATTGCCGCAATGAACCCAGTCTTTTCAGACATTGTTTGCAGTGACGGGAATCAGAAGGAGCGTTTCAGATTGGCGGGTTATTCTGCCGATTGCCGACAGCCCATCCATTCGCACAACAGGTGCAGCGATGTGGGGAGCCTGTAGCGCGCTCCCCCACTCGCCATTCCTGATGAATCAGAGGGTCTTTTCGAAGATCTTCGAGTTGCGCTGATAGTTGTACAGCGACGCCCGCGCCGCTGGCAGGCGTTCAACGCTGCTTGGCTCAAAACCACGCTCGCGGAACCAGTGCGCGGTGCGGGTGGTGAGGACGAACAGGGTTTTCAGGCCTTGCGCCCGGGCACGGGTTTCGATGCGCTCCAGCAGCTCGTCACCGCGCCCGCCATGGCGGTACTCCGGGTTCACCGCCAGGCACGCCAGCTCGCCGGCATCCGAATCGGCGATCTGATACAACGCCGCACAAGCGATGATCATGCCTTCACGCTCGACCACGCTGAACTGCTCGATCTCACGCTCCAGCACTTCACGGGAACGGCGCACCAGAATCCCCTGCTCTTCCAGCGGACTGATCAGATCGAGCAGGCCGCCGACGTCTTCAATCGCCGCCTCGCGCACCAGTTCGAATTGCTCTTGCGCGACCAGCGTGCCGCCACCGTCACGGGTGAACAGCTCGGTCAGCAGCGCGCCGTCTTCGGCATAGCTGACGATATGGCTGCGCGCCACCCCGCCCCGGCAAGCCTCGGCGGCGGCATCCAGCAGTTCGGCCTGATAGTTGTTGCCCAGCCGCGCCAGATGCGCCGGCACCTGTTGCGGACGCAGTTCACGCACCAGTTTGCCGTTCTCGTCGATCAGACCGAGGTCGGCGCCGAACAGCAGCAGTTTGTCAGCGCCCAGGTCGATCGCGGCGCGGGTGGCGACGTCTTCGCAGGCCAGGTTGAAGATCTCGCCGGTCGGCGAATAGCCCAGCGGCGACAGCAGCACGATCGAGCGCTCGTCGAGCAGGCGGTTGATGCCTTTGCGGTCGACCCGGCGCACTTCACCGGTGTGGTGATAATCAACACCTTCGAGCACGCCGATCGGCCGCGCGGTCACGAGGTTGCCGCTGGCCACGCGCAAGCGCGAGCCCTGCATTGGCGAAGAAGCCATGTCCATCGACAAGCGTGCTTCGATGGCAATGCGCAACTGGCCGACCGCGTCGATCACGCACTCCAGGGTCGCCGCATCGGTGATGCGCATGCCGTGATGGTAATGCGGGGTCAGGCCACGGGCGGCGAGGCGGGTTTCAATCTGCGGGCGCGAACCGTGCACCAGCACCAGACGCACACCAAGGCTGTGCAGCAGGACAATGTCGTGGACGATGTTGCCGAAATTCGGATGCTCCACGCCGTCGCCGGGCAGCATGACGACGAAAGTGCAATCGCGGTGGGCATTGATATAAGGAGACGCGTGGCGAAGCCAATTGACGTATTCGGGCATGAACCTGGGCCTGTAATAAATAGCAGCCGGAAATAGGGGCGAAACGGAAAACGCACAGCGGGCTGATGGTTATCGTCGGAACAGGCTTGGCGACACGCGCGCTCTCCTCATGAATACGGGTTGGGGTGCAGGCAATTTACAGCGTTTAGTTTGGCAAAACACAATCCCTTGTAGGAGTGAGCCTGCTCGCGATAGCGGAGTTTCAGTCAATATCTTCGGTGACTGACTCACCGCTGTCGCGAGCAGGCTCACGCCTACAAGTGTTCACTTTCATTCCTGCGAAGCTGTACCCGTTGTCAGGCAGTAATGTTCAATCAACTGCCGCAGTAGATGCACGGTAGGCTGCAAACGTGACATTTCAAGGTATTCACCGGGCTGGTGCGCACAGGCGATGTCGCCGGGGCCGAGCACGATGGTTTCGCAACCAAGGCGCTGAAGATAAGGCGCTTCGGTGCCGAACGCTACTGCTTCGGCACTGTGACCGGTAAGCTTTTCCGCGATGCGCACCAGTTCGGCGTCTGCAGCCTGCTCGAATGACGGCACTTCCGGGAACAACGGCTTGTAGTCGATCTTCACCTGATGCCGTTCGGCCACCGGATTGAGCTTGCGCAGAATCTCCGCACGCAGGTCTTTCGGGTCCATGCCCGGCAGCGGGCGCAGGTCGAACTCCAGCGAACACTGGCCGCAGATGCGATTCGGGTTGTCGCCACCATGAATACAGCCGAAGTTCAGCGTCGGTTGCGGCACGCTGAACTGCGGGTTGTTGAATTCACGCTGCCACAACAGACGCAGGCCACGCAGTTCGCCGATGGCATCGTGCATCGCCTCGAGGGCGCTGTGCCCCAGGCGCGGATCCGACGAATGGCCGCTCTGCCCGAGGATGTCGATGCGCTCCATCATGATGCCCTTGTGCATGCGGATCGGCTTGAGCCCGGTCGGCTCGCCGATCACCGCCGCGCGCCCGATCGGATGCCCGGCCTCGGCCAGCGCACGGGCGCCGGACATCGAGCTTTCTTCATCGCAAGTGGCGAGAATCAGCAGCGGTTGCCGGAACGGCTGGTCGAGCAACGGCTGCACGGCTTCGATGATCAGGGCGAAGAAGCCCTTCATGTCGCAGCTGCCCAGCCCGACCCAGCGGCCATCGACTTCGGTGAGTTTCAACGGATCGGTCTGCCACAGCGCATCGTCATACGGCACCGTGTCGCTGTGCCCGGCCAGCACCAGTCCGCCCGGGCCGCTGCCGAAACTGGCGAGCAGATTAAATTTTCCGGGGCTGACCTGCTGGATATCGCAACTGAACCCCAGCTCGCCCAGCCATCCGGCGAGCAAGTCGATCACCGCCCGGTTGGACTGGTCCAGGTTCGGTTGGGTACAGCTGACCGACGGCGCGGCAATCAGCGCGGCGAACTGGTCTTTCATGGACGGCAAAGGCATCGCTGACTCCAACTCCCGAATTGAAGTCCATCATAGAGCCATCCGGCGCCAGGAATAAACCGCCGCAGGGCGTAGGAAGTTTGAGTCCTGTACACTGCACGACCTTGGCAGCCACACATTCCCCCGGCTGCGCTCCCGATCCTGGATTTTCCGGCCATGCAGAAAGAAACCGAAATCAAACTCCGCGTCAGCCGCGAAACCCTCGCCGCCCTGCGCGAGCACCCGCTACTGAAAAAACGCAACAAAAATGGCTGGGAACGCCGTGAGTTGATGAACCAGTACTTCGACACCCCCGAGCGCGACCTGGCCCAGGCCAAAGTCGCCCTGCGCCTGCGCAAGGACGGTGACGAAGTGATTCAGACCCTCAAGACGCGCGGCCAGAGCATCGCCGGTCTGTCCGAGCGTAACGAGTACGACTGGAAGTTGCCCAAAGCCAAGCTCGATGTGAAAAAACTCGACGGCGAATGCTGGCCCGAGTCGCTGGCCGAGCTGGACAAGAAAACCCTGAAACCGATCTTCACCACCGATTTCGTCCGCGAGCGCGCGGACATCGCCTGGGGCCGCGGCAAGGCCAAAGTGGTCATCGAAGCCGCGCTGGACCTCGGTCATGTGGTGGTCGGCAAACAGAAAGAAGAAATCTGCGAGCTGGAACTGGAACTGCGCGAAGGCGAGCCTGCCGCGCTGCTGGAACTGGCCGCCGAACTGGCCGAAACCCTGGCCCTGATGCCGTGCGACATCAGCAAGGCCGAACGCGGCTACCGCCTGTACGACGCCAACAGCTACTCGCTGAGCCTGCCGGCGCCGCAACTGACCCCGGAAACCCAACTCGACGATGCCTTCGCCGCACTTTGCTGGCATCTGCTTGGCAGCAGTCAGCGTCTGGCTGAACAGTATCGCTTCAACGGCCACTGGCGCCTGCTGCAGGACTGGGTCGAAAACCTCGCGGAAATGCGTGCCCTGCTCAGCAGCCTCGGCCAGGCTGCGCCGCGACCGTCGACGCACGACCTGCGCGTGGCGCTGGATGCGTTGCTCGAAGACTGGCGCCCGCTGGTTCAGGTCGGTATCGAAGACGAAGACGTGCGCAAAGCGGCGCCGGAACAATTCCTCGAAGAGCTGGAAGACCCACGCTGGGGCCTGTTCTCGCTGACCACCTCGCGCTGGCTGCTGGCCCGCACCTGGACCGCCGAGCGCAACGTTCGTGGCAACCGCCAGGGTGGCGCTCAGTTGCACAGCTGGCTGCCGCGCCTGTTGGGCGAAGAAGCCACGGCCCTGCAACTGCAGCGCTATCAGCAACAGCCGGAAGATCTGGCCGAGCAACTGCCGCGCATCGAGCGCATCCAGGTCTGGCTGCACCACGCGCGTAACGTGCTGGAGATCCCGGAAATGGATCGCCTGTACGGCGAGTTGAACAAACTGGCGCAACTGGCCAACGAGCCGACGATCACTGACGAACTGCTCGATGCGCGCAAGCAGCAGGCGATTGCGGTTTACCAGAATCGTGCCTGGAAAATGCTGCTGCGCATGTAAGTCCGCCATCGCTGGCAAGACAGCTCCCACAGGTCTTGTGTTGAAACGCTATCTGCATTCCAACACTGAACCTTGTGAGAGCTGGCTTGCCAGCGATGAGGCCAGCCAAACAACCGCTCAATCTCAAACCGGCAAGCTGGTCGTGGACTTGATCTCCGACAACGCCACAATCGAGTTCACTTCCTGAATCCCCGGCACCAGCGACAGCTTCTCGAAAAAGAATCGCTCATACGCTTCGATATCCGCCGCAACAATGCGCAACAGAAAGTCCACCGCGCCCATCAGCACATAACACTCCAGCACTTCCGGAAAACCGCGAATCGCCTCGGTAAACTCGGTGAAGTTGGAACGCCCATGCGCGTTGAGTTTGATCTCGGCGAAAATCTGCGTGTTCAGCCCGATCTTCTTGCGGTCGAGCAAGGTCACCTGGCCACGAATGATCCCCTCCTCCTTCATCCGTTGAATCCTTCGCCAGCATGGCGACTGCGACAGCCCCACCTGCTCGGCGATCTGCGCGCTGGACAGCGAAGCGTCCTCTTGCAGCAACGCGAGTATCTTGCGGTCGTAGACGTCCAGCTCGCTGTGCATAGAAAAACCTCAGATATAAGATTTTGCGAATTGATCAGGTCGATCAATCGTCAATAACACCGATCTTAGCCAAGAAATGCCCGGCGCCGAATGTAAAAATTCCTCCACTGATTCTGGAGCCCCGCCATGCCGCACCTCGAAGCCGTCAACAGCCTCCCCACCCGTGCCGACGTCTGGCATGTCAACAACCCCCACTGCCTGGCGCACTACCAACTGCTTGCCGAAGCCGAGCCGGATCTGTTGGTGCGTGTGCTGAACCTGTTCGCGCTGCAGTTCCTCACCCCCGAACAGGTCAACGTGCAGCGGCTCGACGATCTGCTGTCGATCGACATCGTCATGGGTGGCCTGAGCTGGCATCGCGCCCAGGTGATCGGGGAAAAACTTCGTAACCTGATCAGCGTGTACTCGGTGAATCTGCAAAACACCGAAGCGGCGTGGGATGCGCCCGCACAGGCGGCTGGCTGACAAATCCGGCAACGGCTTGGTCAGGTAGTGGCCCAACGGTCTGCGGGGCCACGGCTATCCTTTGCGAACTGACGTTCAAAAGGAGCCCGCATGTCCGTTCAACTCGCCACTCAGGACCGCTGGCTGGAACTCAACGATGTCTTGCGTGAACTGGTCGCCCAAGGGTTTATCAGCCAGGACTCGGCGGAGCAGGCGCTGAACGCGCGCCGTCGCCACGCCGCTCAGGGTCAGATGCATCCACTGGAGTTCATTGCCAGCCAGCAACTGGACGACCTCAGCCGTCCGGGCAAACACCTGGACCTGGAAAGCCTGACCCTGTGGCTGGCGCAACAGGCCGGCCAGCCGTACTTGCGCATTGATCCGCTGAAAATCAACGTCGCCGCCATCACCCCGCTGATGTCCTACGCGTTCGCCCAGCGGCACAGGATCCTCGCCGTGGCGGTCGATCGCGATTCGGTGACCGTGGCCAGCGCACAACCCTATGTAAACGGCTGGGAGGCCGACCTGACCCATGTGCTGAAGCTGCCGATCAAACGGGTCGTCGCCAACCCGGTGGACATCCAGCGTTTCAGCGTCGAATTCTTCCGCCTGGCCAAATCGGTCAGCGGCGCCAGCAATGCCGACGCGCAGAGCGGCAACCTCGGCAATTTCGAACAGTTGCTCAATCTCGGCGCCAGCGATCAGGAGCCGGACGCCAACGATGCGCACATCGTCAATATCGTCGACTGGCTGTTCCAGTACGCCTTCCAGCAGCGCGCCAGCGATATCCACATCGAACCGCGCCGCGAACAGGGCACGGTGCGTTTTCGCATCGACGGTGTACTGCACAACGTCTATCAATTCCCGCCGCAGGTGACCATGGCCATCGTCAGCCGCCTGAAAAGCCTCGGGCGGATGAACGTCGCCGAGAAGCGCAAACCCCAGGACGGCCGGGTCAAGACCAAGACCCCGGACGGCGGCGAGGTCGAGCTGCGCCTGTCGACCCTGCCCACCGCGTTCGGCGAAAAAATGGTCATGCGTATTTTTGACCCGGAGGTGCTGCTCAAGGACTTTGATCAGCTTGGCTTTTCCGCCGACGACCTGCGCCGCTGGCAAGACATGACCCGCCAGCCCAACGGCATCATTCTGGTCACCGGACCGACCGGTTCGGGCAAGACCACCACGCTCTACACCACCCTGAAAAAACTGGCGACGCCGGAGGTCAACCTGTGCACCATCGAAGACCCGATCGAGATGGTCGAGCCGGCGTTCAACCAGATGCAGGTGCAGCACAACATCGACCTGAGCTTTGCCGCCGGGGTGCGTGCGCTGATGCGGCAGGACCCGGACATCATCATGATTGGCGAGATCCGCGATCTGGAAACCGCCGAAATGGCGATTCAGGCCGCACTGACCGGGCATCTGGTGCTGTCGACCCTGCACACCAACGACGCGCCCAGCGCCATCAGTCGCCTGCTGGAACTCGGCGTGCCGCACTACCTGATCAAAGCCACGGTGCTCGGGGTCATGGCGCAGCGTCTGGTGCGCACCTTGTGCCCACACTGCAAGGCGCCACTGACACTCGCCGAGGAAGACTGGCAAACCCTGACCCGGCCCTGGCAAGCGCCGCTGCCGGCTAATGCGCAGTGCGCCATCGGTTGCCTGGAATGCCGCGACACCGGTTATCACGGCCGCGCCGGGGTCTACGAGATCATGCAATTGAGCGACAGCCTCAAAGCCTTCATCACCCCGGACACCGACCTCACCGCGATTCGTCGCCAGGCCTTCAAGGAAGGCATGCGCAGCTTGCGGTTGTCCGGCGCGCAGAAAGTCGCCGCCGGCCTGACGACCATCGAGGAAGTGCTGCGGGTGACCCCCCAGAGCGAGCAGAAATAACCCGTCACGGAACCGGATCGGGGAACCACGATCCAACGCCGTAGTTAACCCCCAGGAGTCACCTCATCATGCGTCTCAAACTTGCTGTTGCCACGCTGGCCTTGCTGTCCCTTCCCGTTGGTTCGGCCATGGCGGACAGCTTTTGGCGTAACGTCATCTCGTCCGGTGCCACCACCGGCTCGACCTACCTGACCTTCAAGGATCACAAGCTGATCATCGCCGCGCAGGACGATGCCGGCAGTTTCGTCGCCAGCGATGGCGGTATCCGCGGGCCGTACCTGGAAGCCGCGATGCAGAAAGTCCGCGCCGACAACCCGGGCCTGCAGGCCACGGACATGGAACTGGCGAACGCGATTCTGGCGAAGAATGCGGTAGCGTCCGAGTAAGCCTGGCACCGATAGAAATGCCGCTCGATTGAGCGGCATTTTTTTGCCTGTAATTCCCTGTTCACCACACAACCTCTGCAGGAGTGGGGGGCACAGGGAGATCAGCGGTAATCGTCCACCGGAACACAGGCGCAAAACAGATTGCGATCGCCATAAACGTTGTCCACCCGGTTCACCGCCGGCCAGTATTTATGCGCCTTGGTATGCACATCGGGGGTGATGCCCTGTTCGAGGCTGTAAGGCCGCTCCCACACCCCGGTGACATCCGCCAGAGTATGCGGCGCGCGCTTGAGCGGGTTGTCTTCCGCCGGCCAGTTGCCGTTCTGCACTTCGGTGATTTCCGCGCGAATACTCAGCATCGCGCCGATAAAGCGGTCCAGCTCCGCTTTCGATTCGCTCTCGGTCGGCTCGACCATCAACGTCCCCGGCACCGGAAACGACATGGTTGGCGCGTGGAAGCCGTAGTCCATCAAGCGCTTGGCAACGTCTTCTTCGCTGATTCCGGTCTGCGCCTTCAACGGCCGCAAATCGAGAATGCATTCATGGGCCACCCGGCCGTTGCGCCCGGTGTAGAGCACCGGGAAGGCGCCAGATAAATGTTGCGCCAGGTAGTTCGCCGCCAGAATCGCCACTTCGCTGGCATCCGCCAGTTGCGGCCCCATCATCGCGATGTACATCCAGCTGATCGGCAGAATGCTCGCGCTGCCCCACGGTGCTGCGCTGACCGCGCCGTTCTGCGCCAGCGGCCCGTCGATGGGCACCACCGGGTGATTGGCGACGAACGGTGCCAGATGCGCACGGATGCCGATCGGTCCCATGCCCGGTCCACCGCCACCGTGAGGAATGCAGAATGTCTTGTGCAGGTTCATGTGCGACACATCGGCGCCGATGTCCGCCGGTCGCGTCAGCCCGACCTGTGCATTGAGGTTGGCCCCGTCCATGTACACCTGACCGCCGTGCCTGTGGATAACTTCACAGATCTCGCTGATGCCCTCTTCGTACACTCCGTGGGTCGATGGATAGGTCGCCATCAGGCACGACAACTTGTCCCCGGCCTCCGCCGCTTTCGCCTTCAAATCCTCAAGATCGACATTGCCCGCCTCGTCGCACTCGACGATCACCACGCGCATCCCGGCCATCTGCGCCGAAGCCGGATTGGTGCCGTGAGCCGACGACGGAATCAGGCAGATATCCCGCGCGCCCTGCTGCCGGCTCTCGTGATATTTGCGAATTGCCAGCAGCCCGGCGTACTCGCCCTGAGCCCCGGAGTTGGGCTGCATGCAGATCGCCTCGAACCCGGTGATCGCGCACAACCAGCGCTCCAGTTCTTCGATCATCAAGGTGTAACCGACCGCCTGCTCCCGCGGCGCGAACGGGTGCAGGTTGGCAAATTGCGGCCAGGTGATCGGGATCATCTCGCTGGTGGCGTTGAGTTTCATGGTGCAGGAGCCCAGCGGGATCATTGACTGGTTGAGCGCCAGATCCTTGTTCTCCAGTTGTTTGAGGTAGCGCAGCATCTCGGTTTCGCTGTGATGAGCATTGAACACCGGATGGCGCAGGTAAGGCGTCTTGCGCTGGAGGGTGTCGGGGATGCCAGACACCAGGGTTTCTGCGTCCAGTTGCTCGACGTTCAGCCCATGATCAGCACCCAGCAGTACATCGAACAGCCTGGCCACTGTGCTTTCATCGCTGGTTTCATCGAGGCTCAGCCCCACTCGACCGCGCCCGAGAATCCGCAGGTTGATCTGCGCTGCCCTGGCGCTGTCGATGATCGCGCTCTGCACGCCGCCGACGTCGAGGGTGAGGGTGTCGAAAAACTGCCCGTTGACCCGTTGCATCCCGTGGCGCTCAAGGCCCGCCGCCAGAATGCAGGTCAGCCGATGCACGCGCTGGGCGATGCGTTTCAAGCCTTGCGGCCCGTGATACACCGCGTAGCAACCGGCGATGTTGGCCAGCAGTACTTGCGCGGTGCAGATGTTCGAGTTGGCCTTCTCGCGACGAATGTGTTGCTCACGGGTTTGCAGGGCCATGCGCAACGCCACATTGCCTCGAGCGTCTTTTGACACGCCGATGATCCGCCCCGGAATCGCCCGTTTGTATTCATCGCGGCTGGCGAAAAACGCCGCGTGCGGGCCACCGTATCCCATGGGCACGCCAAAGCGCTGGGACGAGCCGAACACCACATCCGCGCCCAGCTCACCCGGCGGCGTCAGCAACAACAGGCTCAACAGATCCGTCGCAACGCAGGCCAGCGCCTGCTGCGCGTGCAACTGATCAATGACCGGGCGCAGATCGCGAATCTCGCCATGGGTGTCGGGATACTGCAGCAACGCACCGAACACCTGGTGCTGCTTCAAGTTATCCACAGCGTCGATGATCAGCTCGAAGCCGAAACCTTCGGCGCGGGTCTGCACCACGGAAATGGTCTGCGGATGACAGTTCTCGTCGACGAAAAACAGATTGCTCTTCGACTTCGCCACGCGTTTGGCCAAAGCCATGGCTTCCGCAGCGGCAGTGGCTTCGTCGAGTAACGAAGCGTTGGCCAGTTCGAGGCCGGTGAGGTCGATGGTCAGTTGCTGGAAATTCAGCAACGCTTCGAGACGGCCTTGGGCGATCTCCGGTTGATACGGGGTGTACGCGGTGTACCAGCCGGGATTTTCCAGCACGTTGCGCAGAATGACGGTCGGCGTCAGCGTGCCGTGGTAGCCCATGCCGATCAGGCTGGTCCACACCTGGTTCTGCTCGGCATAACCGCGCAACTTGGCGAGCGCCGCCTGTTCGTCGAGGGCTGGCGGCAAATCCAGCGCCCGATTCAGACGAATGCCCGGCGGCACCGTCTGCTCGATCAGTTCGGCCCGGCTGCCGAGGCCGAGGCTATCGAGCATCGCCTGCTGTTCGGCGGCGTCGGGCCCCAAATGGCGGCGCAGGAAGGCTTCGGGGTCGCGTAACTGGCTCAAGGATGGCAACTGGGACATGACGGGCTCTCTCTTGGCTGGCGCTCGGCGTCAATGCAACACGGTCAAACCAGCATAGCAGCCGATACCGCCGCGCACGGCTTGGCGGCAGAGGGGTTCCGGGGCATGCTGTAGCGCCTGCATCAGGCGTCCAACTTTCGGATGATCCAGTCCCCATGAGCCAACTGCCGTTCCTGCCGTTTTCCAAACCCGTCATTGATGAAGCCACGATTGCCGCCGTCGGCGATGTGCTGCGCTCCGGCTGGATCACCAGCGGGCCGAAGGTCCAGGCCTTCGAAGCACAGCTGTCGGAATACTTCGGCGGGCGCCCGGTGCGCACGTTCAACTCCGGCACCTGCACCATGGAAATCGCCCTGCGCATCGCCGGCATCGGCCCGGGTGACGAAGTGATCACCACCCCGATTTCCTGGGTCGCCACCGCCAACGTGATCCTCGAAGTCGGCGCCACCCCGGTGTTTGCCGACATCGACCCGGTGACCCGCAACATTGATCTGGACCAACTGGAAGCGGCGATCACCCCGCGCACCAAAGCGCTGATTCCGGTGTACCTCGCCGGTCTGCCGGTGGACATGCAGCGCTTGTACGCCATCGCCCGCAAACACAATCTGCGCATTGTTGAAGACGCCGCCCAAGCGTTGGGTTCGAGCTGGAACGGCCAGCGCATCGGCTCCACCGGCGATTTCGTGTCGTTCAGTTTCCAGGCCAACAAGAACGTTACCTGCTCCGAGGGTGGCTGCCTGGTGCTGAACACCCCGGAAGAAGCGCGGCTGGCGGAGAAGTACCGTTTGCAGGGCGTGACGCGCAACGGCTTCGATGGTCTGGACGTCGACGTGCTCGGTGGCAAGTTCAACATGACCGATGTCGCCGCCACCATTGGCCTGGGTCAGTTCGCGCATATCGAGGCGCTGACCGCCCATCGTCAGGAACTGGCCCGACACTACTTCAAATGTTTTGGCGATGACTTTGAAGCGACCTATGGTGCGCAACTGCCGCCTGCGGACTTCACCCACAGCAACTGGCACCTGTTCCAACTGGTCCTGCCGGAGCGCAAGGACGGCTTGCCGGCGCGAGCGACATTCATGGAGCAGATGCAGGCACGGGGTATCGGCATCGGCTATCACTACCCGCCGATTCACTTGCTGAGCCTGTACCGCGAGCGCGGCTTCAAGGAAGGCATGTTGCCGGTGGCGGAGAGGGTCGGACGGCTGATCGTGTCGTTGCCGATGTTCACCACCATGACCAAGGACGATGTCGAGCGTTCGGTGGCGGCGGTGAAAGCGGTATTGCGCGACGCCTGATTGACGCCTACAAAAAAGCCCCGAGAAATCGGGGCTTTTGAGGTATTACAGTCTGCTTATTCGCCGATAGCCGCCTTGTAGCCGGCAGCGTCGAGCAGCTTGTCCAGATCAGCCGCGTTATCGGGCTTGAGCTTGAAGATCCACGCACCGTACGGGTCGGAGTTCAGCAGTTCCGGCGAAGCGCTCAGCTCTTCGTTGACGGCGGTCACTTCACCGGCAATCGGCGAGTAGATGTCGGAAGCGGCTTTCACCGACTCGACCACACCGGCCTGATCTTTAGCCGCATATTTGTTGCCCACTTCGGTCAACTCGACGAACACCACATCGCCCAGCGCTTCCTGCGCGTGATCGCTGATGCCCACGGTAACGGTGCCGTCGGCTTCCAGACGTGCCCACTCATGACTTTCGGCAAAACGCAGTTCAGCGGGGATATTGCTCATGCTCGGTGTCCTCAAGAAATTGTCAGCGGTCAGGCCCGCCGGAAAAGGTTAGATCAAGGTTTTGCCATGGCGCACGAAGGTCGGTTTGACCACCCGTACCGGATACCACTTGCCACGGATTTCCACTTCGGCGCGGTCCGCTGTGGCCATCGGTACACGCGCCAGGGCAATCGATTTGCTCAGCGTAGGAGAGAAACTACCACTGGTGATCTCTCCTTCGCCAACATCGGCGATACGAACCACCTGATGGGCGCGTAAAACACCCCGCTCCTCAAGCACCAGGCCCACCAGTTTGTGCGCAACGCCGGCGTTTTTTTCCGCCGCCAGTGCCGCCCGCCCGATGAACTGCCGCGAGGCCGGTTCCCAGGCAATGCTCCAGGCCATATTGGACGCCAGCGGCGAGACATCTTGATGAATGTCCTGGCCGTAGAGGTTCATCCCCGCCTCAACCCGCAGCGTGTCGCGGGCGCCGAGGCCAATCGGCGAAATGCCAGCACCGACCAGATCGTTGAAAAATCCCGGCGCCTGTTCGGCCGGCAAGGCGATTTCCAGCCCGTCCTCACCGGTGTAACCGGTGCGCGCGATGAACCAGTCGCCATCGACTTCGGCTTCGAACGGTTTGAGGTGCTGGATCAGCGTGGCGCGGGACTGGGTGACCAGTTCGGCGATCCTGTGCCGGGCCTGCGGGCCCTGGATGGCGAGCATCGCCAGCTCGGTGCGCTCGTGCAGTTGCACGTCGAACCCGGCCAGTTGTGCGTGCATCCAGGCCAGATCCTGATCACGGGTGGAGGCGTTGACCACCAGCCGATAACGGTCTTCGAGGCGATAGACGATCATGTCGTCGACGATGCCGCCACGCTCGTTGAGCATGGTGCTGTACAACGCCCGACCGGGGCGGTGCAGGCGTTCGACATCATTGGCCAGCAAATGCTGGAGCCAGGCCTTGGCCTGGTTGCCGGTAACGTCGATAACGGTCATGTGGGATACATCGAAGACCCCGCAATCGCGGCGCACTTCGTGGTGCTCCTCGACCTGCGAGCCGTAATGCAGTGGCATGTCCCAACCGCCAAAATCGACCATTTTCGCGCCAAGGGCGAGATGCAGGTCATACAGAGGCGTACGCTGTCCCATGGGTTTCTCCTTCCGGGCGTGGCGAAGGCGCGGACAGCCGCTGCACAGTTGAAAGCCTTGAAATATAAGGCTCTCAGCCGATTTCAGCGTACCGATCTGTCAGACGAACCGCACCGAATGCCGCGCATTGTAGCCGCATGATTCAGGACTGACGACTAAGTGTTTCGGTGCGCCGAGCGGCGGATCAGGCCGATGACCGGCAATAAACCGACCAATACCAGCGTCAGCGCCGGCAGCGACGCCCTCGCCCATTCGCCTTCGCTGGTCATTTCAAAGATGCGCACCGCCAGCGTGTCCCAGCCAAACGGGCGCATCAGCAGGGTGGCGGGCATTTCCTTGAGCACATCGACGAACACCAGCAACGCCGCGCTCAACGTGCCGGGCAGCAACAGCGGCAGATACACTTTGAAAAACAGTCGCGGCCCACTGACACCCAGACTACGTGCCGCTTCGGGCAATGAAGGCCGTATACGCGCCAGACTGTTTTCCAGCGGCCCGTAGGCCACCGCAATGAAGCGCACCAGATAAGCCATCAGCAACGCCGCCAGACTGCCGAGCAACAGCGGCTTGCCGGCGCCGCCGAGCCAGCCCGACAGCGGGATCACCAGTTCGCGGTCGAGGTAGCTGAAGGCGAGCATGATCGACACCGCCAGCACCGAGCCCGGCAACGCATAACCGAGATTGGCCAGGCTGACGCCGGAGCGAATCGCCCGGGTTGGCGCCAGCCGTCGGGCGAAGGCCAGCAGCAACGCGACGCTGACGGTGATCAACGCCGCCATGCCGCCCAGGTAGAGGGTGTGCAGGATCAGCCCGGCGTAACGCTCATCGAGATCGAAGCGCCCGCGCTGCCAGAACCAGACAATCAACTGCAGCAGCGGAATCACGAACGCACAGGCGAACACCAACGTGCACCAGCCTGTCGCTGCGAACGCCTTGAGCCCGCGCAAGTGATACAGCGCCTTGACCCGTGGTCGCTCGTTGCTTGCCCGGTTGGCACCGCGTGCCCGCCGTTCGCCGTAGAGCACCAGCATCACCACCAGCAACAACAGGCTCGCCAGTTGCGCCGCGCTGGGCAGGCTGAAGAAGCCGTACCAGGTCTTGTAGATCGCGGTGGTGAAGGTGTCGAAGTTGAACACCGACACCGCACCGAAATCCGCCAGGGTTTCCATCAGTGCCAGCGCCACCCCGGCACCGATCGCCGGCCGCGCCATGGGCAATGCCACACGCCAGAACGCCTGCCAGGGCGATTGCCCGAGCACCCGCGCCGCTTCCATCAAGCCTTTGCCCTGCGCGAGAAACGCGGTGCGCGCCAGCAGGTAAACGTAGGGATAAAACACCAGCACCAACACCACAATCACCCCGCCGGTGGAGCGCACCCGCGGCAGGCGTAACCCGCTGCCGAAACACTCGCGCAACAGCGTTTGCACGGGCCCGGCAAAGTCCAGCAGACCGACGAAGACGAACGCCAGCACATAAGCCGGGATGGCGAAGGGCAACATCAGCGCCCAGTCGAGCCAGCGCCTGCCGGGGAATTCACAGAGGCTGGTGAGCCACGCCAGACTGACGCCGAGCAGCGTCACACCGACGCCCACGCCAAGCACCAGGGTCAGAGTGTTGCCCAGCAAGCGCGGCATCTGGGTTTCCCACAGGTGCGACCAGATCTGCTGGTCGATGGTTTGCCACGACAGCAACAGGACGGTCAGGGGCAACAGCACCAACGCGGCGATGGCGAAGACGATGGGGTACCAGCGGCGTTGGGCGGGGTGGGCCACTTTTT
The DNA here is from genome assembly GCF_054344005.1 of Pseudomonas sp. GNP014. Classification (NCBI taxonomy): domain Bacteria; kingdom Pseudomonadati; phylum Pseudomonadota; class Gammaproteobacteria; order Pseudomonadales; family Pseudomonadaceae; genus Pseudomonas; species Pseudomonas sp. GNP014. Next base: position 901,227 of record NZ_JBTGUS010000001.1, read on the forward strand.
GGACTCTGGGGGGATTGGGGGTGTTCTTGGGATTAGGGTTTCAGGTTGAGATTGTTGCCCTCACCCTTCGGGAGAGGCCTAGGGTGAGGTAGCTACATCGACCCGAAACATCGAGTCGGACTCAGGTTTCGAAAACACTACAAGTCGGCTCCCTCTCCCTCCGGGAGAGGGCTGGGGTGAGGGAGCGATCTTGAACGATGAACCGTTATACGAAAAGCCTCAGTTCCAGCCCGCCCGATCCATCATGCGAATCGCTTCGGCCTGACGCTTGCCCGCCACTTCCACCGGCAGGGTGTCGGCGATGAACTTGCCCCATGCCGCCACTTCTTCCGAAGGCGCCACCGCCGGGTTGGCCGGGAACTCCTGGTTCACATCGGCAAAGATCTTCTGCGCTTCAGGTGTGGTCATCCACTCGACCAGCGCCTTGGCGGCCTCCGGGTGCGGCGCGTGTTTGGTCAGGCCGATACCCGACAGGTTGACGTGCACGCCGCGATCGGCCTGGTTCGGCCAGAACAATTTCACCGGCAGCTCCGGCATCTGCTTGTGCAGGCGACCGTAGTAGTAAGTGTTGACGATGCCGACGTCGCACTGGCCGGCATTGATCGCCTCCAGCACCGCCACGTCGTCGGAGAACACGTCGGTGGACAGGTTGTTGACCCAGCCCTTGAGGATTTTCTCGGTCTTCTCGGCACCGTGCACTTCGATCATGGTCGCGGTCAGCGACTGGTTGTAGACCTTCTTCGCCGTGCGCAGGCACAGGCGCCCTTCCCAGTTCTTGTCGGCCAGTGCTTCGTAGGTGGTCAACTCGCCCGGTTTTACCCGCTGGGTGGAATAGGCGATGGTCCGCGCGCGCAGGCTCAGGCCGGTCCAGGCATGGGTCGAAGAGCGATATTGCGGCGGGATGTTGGCGTCGATGGTCTTCGAGGTGAACGGCTGCAGAATGCCCATCTGCTCGGCCTGCCAGAGGTTACCGGCATCGACAGTGAGCAGCAGGTCGGCGGTGGCGTTTTCGCCCTCGGCCTTGATCCGCTGCATGAGCGGCGCTTCCTTGTCGGTGATGAACTTGATCTTCACCCCGGTCTTCGCGGTGTAGGCGTCGAACACCGGTTTGATCAGCTCATCAATACGCGAGGAGTAGACCACCACCTCGTCGGCGGCCTGGGCGGTGGTGCTGCCGATCAGGGTCAGGGCCAGGGCGGTCAGGAGACGCTTGGGTGCCAACATGGGAGTGATCTCTCGGTCGGAAAATGTGGGCCAAATGATAAGGACTCACATTTAGGTTCTCAATCGAACACTTTTCCAAGGAGTTACCAGATGTTGCACGACTCCTCCTACCGTAGGAATACATTCCCCTGTAGGAGTGAGCCAGCTCGCGATGTGGCCATCAGCAACAACGAAAAGATCAAGGCTTGGCGAGGGCCGGTAGATCGCCCGTCAAACCGAGGGCTTCACGCACAAACAGCGCCTTCGCCTCCGGCATCTGCTCAACAATCTTCAACCCGGCATTGCGCAGCCAGCGCACTGGCAGCGGATCGGCCTGGAACAAACGTTCGAAGCCCTCCATCGCCGCCATCAGCGCAAGGTTGTGGGGCATGCGCCGGCGCTCGTAACGGCTCAGCACCTTCACATCGGCCAGGCGCTGGCCACGCTCATTGGCTTGCAACAGCACTTCAGCCAGCACCGCCGCATCGAGGAAACCCAGGTTCACGCCCTGCCCGGCCAACGGGTGAATGGTGTGCGCCGCGTCACCGATCAGCGCCAGACCTTCGGCCACATAACGTTTGGCATGGCGCTGACGCAGCGGCACGCAAAGGCGCGGATCAGCGCTGATGACTTCGCCCAGGCAACCTTCAAAGGCGCGCTCCAGCGCCTGGCAGAAAGCCGCTTCATCCAGTGCCATCAAGCGCTCGGCCTCGCTCGGGGTGGTCGACCAGACAATCGAGCACCAATCCTGCTGCCCGTCGCGCTCAAGTGGCAGAAACGCCAGCGGTCCGTGATCGGTAAAGCGCTGCCACGCGGTCATCCGGTGCGGCTTGCTGCTGCGCACGCTGGTGACAATGGCGTGGTGCAGGTAATCCCACTCGCGCGTCGCCACGCCGGTCAGCCGGCGAACGGCTGAATTGGCGCCGTCAGCGGCAATCACCAACGGCGCGCGCAACTGGCGACCATCGGCCAGGGTCAGCAGCCAGTCATCGCCGGAGCGGCGCATCTGCTCCAGTCGGGCGTTGGCCAGCATGCCCAGATCGCAGTCGTGCAAACGATCGAGCAAGGCATCCTGAACCACACGGTTTTCGACGATATGCCCCAGCACCTCGGCGTGCACACTGCTCGCCGAGAAATGAATCTGGCCGGTGCCACTGCCGTCCCACACGTGCATGTCGGTGTACGGGCTGCTGCGCCGGCTGGCGATGCCGTCCCACACGCCGAGGCGTTCGAGAATCCGCTGGCTGGCCGCCGACAGCGCACTCACCCGCGGTTCGAACGGTGCGTCGACAGCGAACGGTTTGACGCTCAACGGGCTGCCGTCAAGCAGCAGGACTTCCAGCCCGCTGTCCTGTAGCGCCAGCGCCAAGGCGCTGCCGACCATTCCGGCCCCGACAATCAGCAGATCTGCGCGCATTTCCATGCTTTAAGCCTGTCTCGCTGGCGGCGTGCGCCGCCCGTAAAGGGTTTTACCGAGCGCGCCGGTGGGCGGCGCGCTCCTGAAAGTGAAAGTGCCGGCCAGCCGCTCAAGCATCCGGCCGCGTCCCCAGCCCCATGGCCTGGCGGGCAAACCAGCGCTTGGCGGGAGGCAGCAGATCGAGGCCGAGCAAACCAATGTTGCGCCCCAGCGAGACCAGCGGCTGGGTGCTGCCGAACAATCGCGTGACCTGGTCCGAGAAGCCCACAGTGAGGTCTTGATCCAGGCGCTGGCGCTCGCGATACGCCTGTAACGTGGCGAAGTCGCCCAGCGGTTTGTCGCTGGCGAGCAACGCGGCGGCCAGGGCATCGGCATCGCGCAACGACAGGTTGAAGCCCTGCCCGGCAATCGGGTGCAGGCTGTGTGCGGCGTTGCCGAGCACGGCCAGATGCGAACGCACTTGCTCTTCGGCCTCGACCAGCGACAGCGGATACAGATGGCGTGCTCCCACCTGCTTCAGGGTACCGAGACGGTAACCGAACACGCCTTGCAGTTCGCTGAGGAAATCGCGCTCGCTGAGGTCGGCCAAACGTTGCGCGTCCATGCCCAGACGGGTCCAGACCAGCGCGCAGCGGTTTTCCGGCAATGGCAGCAAGGCCATCGGGCCTTCGTCGGTGAAGCGCTCGAAGGCCATGCCGTTGTGCGCTTCGCTCGGGGTGATGTTGGCAATGAGTGCGCTCTGGTTGTACGGACGCTTGCGCACGTTGATGCCCAACTGCTCGCGCAGCCCGGAGCGACCGCCATCGGCGAGCACTGCCAGATCGCACTCGACGGTGGTTTCATCGTTGAGGGTCAGGCGATAACCGTCAGGCAGCGGCTCCATGCGCGCGACTTCCGCCGGGCAGCGCCAACTGATCACGTCTTTATCCAGATGCTGCCACAGGCACTGGCCGAGCCAGGCGTTCTCCACCACGTAACCGAGCGCCGGCACGCCCTCTTCCATCGCCGACAGTCGGGCAGTGGAGAAGCGGCCACGGTCAGACACGTGAATCTGTTTGATCGGCTCGGCGCGGCGGGAAATTTCCTGCCACACGCCCAATCGCTGATAGATCTGCCGCGAACCGAAGGACAGCGCCGACGAACGGGCGTCGTAGCTCGGCTGCCAGCTGTCGCCCGGGGCAAACGGTTCGATCAGGACGATTTTCCAGCCGCGGGCCTTGGCCCCGGCCTGCAAGGCCAACGCCAGACTGGCGCCGACCAGGCCGCCACCGATGATTGCCAGGTTGACTCGACTCATGCCGCGTGTGCCCGTGCTTGCGCCATCAGCGCTTCGATGTCAGCGACGGTTTTCGGCACGCCGCCCGTGAGGATTTCACAACCGCTCTTGGTCACTACCACGTCGTCCTCGATGCGCACGCCAATGCCGCGCCATTTCTTCGCTACGTTCTGATTGTCCGGGGCTATGTAGATGCCCGGTTCCACGGTCAGCGCCATGCCGACCTCCAGCACCCGCCATTCGCCGCCGACCTTGTACTCGCCGACGTCGTGAACATCCATGCCCAGCCAGTGGCCGGCGCGGTGCATGTAAAACGCTTTATAGGCTTCCGTCGCGATCAATTCGTCGACCTCGCCCTGCAATATCCCGAGCTGCACCAGGCCTGCGGTGATCACCTGAACCGTGGCTTCGTGGGCCTGATTCCAGTTCTTGTTCGGGGCGATTTCGGCGAACGCGGCTTCCTGCGAGGCCAGCACCAACTCGTAGATCGCTTTTTGCTCCGGCGAGAACTTGCCGTTGACCGGCCAGGTGCGGGTGATGTCGCTGGCGTAGCAGTCGATTTCGCAACCGGCGTCGATCAACACCAGATCGCCGTCCTTGAGCAGCGCGTCATTCTGCTGGTAATGCAGGATGCAGCTGTTGCGCCCGGCAGCGACGATCGAACCGTAGGCCGGCATTTTCGCCCCGCCCTTGCGGAACTCGTAATCGAGTTCGGCTTCGAGGCTGTACTCGTACAACCCCGGCCGGCTGGCCTGCATCGCACGAATGTGGGCCTGGGCCGAGATCCGTGCGGCTTCGCGCATCACCTTCACTTCTGCCGCCGATTTATACAGGCGCATGTCGTGCAGCAGATGATCCAGGGCAACGAATTCGTTCGGCGGCTGGGCGCCGAGGTGCGCCTTGGAGCGGATCACGTTGATCCAGTCCATCAGGTGGCGGTCGAATTCGGGGTTGCTGCCCATCGCCGAATACACCCGGTCGCGACCTTCGATCAGGCCCGGAAGAATGTCGTCGATGTCAGTGATCGGGAAGGCGTCGTCGGCACCGTAATCGCGGATCGCACCTTCCTGCCCTGCGCGCAGACCGTCCCACAACTCGCGCTCGGCATTGCGCTCACGGCAGAACAGCACGTACTCGCCATGCTCGCGGCCCGGCATCAGGACGATAACGGCTTGCGGCTCGGGGAATCCGCTGAGGTACTGGAAGTCGCTGTCCTGACGGTAGACGTGCTCGACGTCGCGGTTGCGGATCGCCACCGCGGCGGCAGGCAGGATCGCGATGCTGTTGGGTTCCATCTGCGCCATCAGGGCCTTGCGGCGACGGCTGTATTCCGCTTTGGGGATATGGGTCATGGGCAGATGGCTTTCCCTGGCACGCGATTAATGCAGCGACGGCTTGGCGGCTGGCGGTACGTCGGCTTTCTTGGTTTCCGAGAACAGCAGCAGCGGCGCGACGCGCAGGTACTCCATGACTTCCATGTAGTCGGTTTCGCCGTCTTCGGATTCTTCCAGGGCATCCTGCACTTGGGAGATCGCAGCCAGATCCTGCAGCACTTCGGTGGCTTCAGTGCTGAGCATGCTGCTGTCGCGGCAGTTCAGGCCGAAACCGCTGAGGAAGCCCTGGCACCATTGGCCCAGCGCGGCGGCGCGGTCGGTCAGTGGTGCATCATCGGTCGGCAACAGCAGAACGACAGTGACGTCGTCACCGGTCAGCTCGCCTTTGACCATCTCTTGCAGGCCGATCAGGGCGTTGCGGACGTTGTCCTGGATGTCGCCTTCGAGCAATTCGGCGGCGTCGATCAGCCAGCCTTCGTTATCGAAGCCGGCGCCGGCGCAGCTGCGGCCAAGCAGCAGGCCATGCAGTTCGGCAGGCGAGACGTTGTGGCCGCTGGAAGTCAGCAGGGTGGCAAAGGCTTGGTACGGGGAATTCGCAATGGTCATGGGCAGCTAGGCGCCAGACGGCGCTATGTCTAGAATGAAGGCCTTGTATCCTACATCGACAGACTCGCCAAGACTATTAAAGGCTGTCCGCCAGCTATCCCATCAGACAGACTCCGACCCAGTGGACACAATGGAAGACACCGACCTGCAAGCGCTGATGGCCAGACTCGAACTGCTGATTACCCGAGTCGAGCAACTTAAGAGTCAAAATGCACTCTTACTAGCTCAGGAAAAGACCTGGCGCGAGGAACGCGCTCACCTCATTGAAAAAAACGAAATCGCCCGGCGTAAGGTCGAATCGATGATTTCGCGCCTCAAGGCCCTGGAGCAAGACTCATGAGTTCAAGCAATAGCGTCACCGTGCAGATCCTCGACAAAGAGTATTCGATCATCTGCCCGCAGGAAGAACGCAGCAATCTGGTCAGTGCCGCACGCTACCTGGACGGCAAGATGCGCGAGATCCGCAGCAGCGGCAAAGTCATCGGCGCCGACCGCATCGCCGTGATGGCCGCGCTGAACATCACCCACGACCTCTTGCACAAAGAAGAGCGCCCGGACATCCAGGCCAGCGGTTCGACCCGTGAACAGGTGCGCGACTTGCTCGATCGTGTCGATCTGGTCCTCGCCGACGATCAGAACACCGGCAAGGGCTGATTCAACCGGCCGCTTGCGGTATACTCGCCGCACTCCCTGGGGTGCTTGCCAGTTGACGATGTCCCTGAGCCGATTCGCACTACCCTGGAAGTTGCACGTTGGGCTGGTGTGCATGTCCGCTAGACGGAAAGCCTTAAAGTCTACTGCATCTTCCACCTTGAACTTTCGGGTTCAAGGGCTAAGTTGACAGCGGTTCATCCGGGGAGCCTGATTCGAATCCGATGTCGGTGTTTGCCGGCATCGGATTTTTTATGCGTGCGTTTTCGCCCTCACCTGCCGAAGCCGAACCATGACCGAACCTGCGCTGCTGCCCCGCCCGCAACTCCGCCGCCTGCTGCGCAAGGCGCGCCGCTCACTGACCCCAGGCGAGCAACGCCAGGCCGCCAAAGGCCTGTTCCGCCAACTGGCACAAGACCCGCACTTTCGCCGGGCCCGACACATCTCCCTGTACTTGCCCACCGACGGCGAAATCGATCCGCGCCTGCTGCTGCGCGAAGCCCAGCGCCGGGGCAAGGCCACTTATCTGCCGGTGCTCAGTGCCTGGCCACGGACCAAAATGGTGTTCCAGCGCATCCGTCCCGGGGAGAAACTCAAACCCAATCGCTTCCGCATTCTGGAGCCGCGCGCCCAACTGGCGCGCCAGCGCAAGATCTGGACACTGGACCTGGTGTTGTTGCCGTTGGTTGGATTTGATGACGTCGGCGGGCGCCTGGGGATGGGCGGCGGCTTCTACGACCGCAGCCTGGCGTATCTGGCCCGGCGCAAGCACTGGCGCAAGCCCACGCTGTTGGGCCTGGCCCACGAATGTCAGAAGGTCGAACGATTGGCGCAAGCCAGTTGGGATGTACCGCTGCAGGGCACGGTCACTGACAAGGCGTGGTATGTCGCGGGATAGGACGCCGCCCGAAAACGCGGCGTCGAAAAGGCAGTTTCAGCGCTTGAAGGCTGTCGACTGTTGCACCTGTTGCGCCACTTCAATCGGCGCGTCGGTCTTGTTGGACCACAGGCTTTGCGCGTAACCCGTGGTCACGACACCCAGGCCGAACAAAATGACCAAAGTCCATAGCAAATCCGGTTTGCGTTTCATCGATTGCCCCCCTCAAGGCACATCATCACGATGACAGCAGCGGTTTCCGTTCGTAGGCCGTGCAGCAGCGTCAAGCTTTAAAGGCCGGCATTTTGCGACAACGTGAACCTGCGCGCAAACGCTGACGTCAACCGACTGTCGGTTTGTCATAAAATTGCCCGACAACCTGCCCAATGACCGTTTCAGGAGCAAAAAACCATGGCCTATTGGCTGATGAAATCCGAGCCCGACGAACTTTCGATCAAAGGCCTGGAGAAGCTCGGCACAGCGCGCTGGGACGGGGTTCGCAACTATCAGGCGCGCAATTTCCTGCGCGCGATGGCGGTAGGCGATGAGTTCTTTTTCTACCATTCCAGCTGCCCGGAACCGGGGATTGCCGGCATCGGCAGAATCATCCAGGCCGCGTACCCGGATCCCACCGCACTGGAGCCGGAGAGCCATTACTTCGATCCAAAGGCCACAGTGGAGAAAAATGCCTGGAGCGCCATCGACGTGGCGCACGTCGAAACCTTTGCGCGGGTCTTGAAACTCGATTACCTGAAACAGCAGACCGCGCTGGCGCAAATGCCGCTGGTGCAGAAGGGCTCGCGGCTGTCAGTGATGCCCGTCACCGCCGAACAATGGGCCGCTGTGCTCGGCCTGCGCTGAGAACCGCCCGGTCACGCAGTGCTGGCAGACAAAAGGGTCTAGGCTTGCCGCTCATTTGATTGACATCAAGCGCCCCCCGCGCTTGAACCGTCAGACTGGACGCCACAGCCGCAGGATGCCCCCATGTCGACGCACCGCCGTTCCTCACTTTTATTTGCCGGATCGCTCATCGCCTTACTGTTGGCCGCCGGCGGCTTCGGTTACTGGAAGTCAATCAGCAGTCGCCTGCCCGAAGGCCTGTCGGCCGGCAACGGACGACTCGAAGCCACCGAAGTGCAGATCGCCAGCAAGACCCCCGGTCGCCTCGCCGAGGTGCTGGTCGATGAAGGCGACAAGGTCAGCCAGGGCCAATTGCTGGCGCGCATGGACACGCGCACCCTTGAGGCCCAGCGCAACCAGGCCGAAGCCGAGGTCGTGCGTGCGCGGGAAAACCTCAACGCCGCCCAGGCCAACGTGCAGTTGCGTCAGAGTGAGCTATTGCTGGCCCAGCAGGAACTCGGGCGCTCCCAATCACTGTTCAAGCACGGTTTCGTCAGCGCCCAGGTCATCGATCAATTGCAATCGCGCATCGGCACCGGCAACGCCGCCGTGACAGCGGCGCGCGCTCAGGTGTCGGCGGTCAGTGCAGCGATTGGCGCTGCACAGGCGCAGGTCGCGCAACTGACCAGCGAAATCGACGACAGCAGCCTGCGCGCGCCGATTGATGGCGTGATCCAGTTGCGCATGGCCGAACCCGGCGAGGTGCTGGGGGCCGGTGGCCGCGTCCTGCTGTTGATCGATCCCAATGATCAGTACATGAACCTCTACCTGTCCGCCGCCGTGGCCGGACGTCTGGCGGTGGGCGATGAAGCGCGGGTGCTGCTCGATGCCCTGCCCGACAAGCCGTTGCCGGCAAAAATCAGCTTCGTCGCCGGCAAATCGCAGTTCACCCCGAAAGAGGTCGAAACCCGCGACGAGCGGCAAAAACTGGTGTTCCGCGTCAAGCTGCGCCTGACTCAACCCAGCGCCGTGCCGCAAGCCAAGCCCGGCATGCCCGGCGCCGGGTATGTACGCACCGCGCCGATCGCCTGGCCGGCCAATCTGCAATGAACAGCCTCGCGGTTCAGGCGAACGGCATCGCGCACCGCTACGGCAAACAGCAAGCGCTGAGCGAGATCGCCTTCAGCCTGCCCGCCGGCACCCGTTGCGGGCTGATCGGCCCCGATGGCGCTGGCAAATCCAGCCTGCTGGGGCTGATCGCCGGGGTGAAAGCCTTGCAGCAAGGGCAACTGGACGTCCTCGGCGGGCCGATCCAGCAGCGCCGCCACCGCGACACGCTGTATGCGCGCATCGCCTTCATGCCCCAGGGATTGGGCGGCAACCTGTATCCCGAACTGTCGATCCGCGAAAACATTCAGTTCTTCGCTACGTTGTTCGGTCTGTCGAAGGCCGACAGCGAGCAACGCATGCACAACCTGCTGCTCGCCACCGACCTGCTGAAATTCGCCGAGCGCCCCGCCGGCAAATTGTCCGGCGGCATGAAACAGAAACTCGGGCTGTGCTGCGCGCTGATCCATGAACCGGATCTGTTGATCCTCGACGAGCCGACCACCGGCGTCGACCCGCTCTCGCGCCGACGGTTCTGGGAACTGGTCGACGACGTGCGGCGCCAGCGCCCGCAACTGACTCTGCTGGTCGCCACCGCGTATATGGAGGAAGCCGAACAGTTCGAGCATTGCTTGATGCTCGACAACGGCAAATTGATTGCCACCGGCCTGAGCCGTGAACTGGCGGCCGTCACCCCCAGCGGCAAACTTGATGAGGCCTTCACCCATTTCCAGGGCGACCGCCAGCATGACGCTCAGCCGCTGGTGATTCCGCCACGCACCGACAGCACCACCGACATCGCCATCGAGGCCCACGACCTGACGTTGCGTTTCGGCGACTTCACCGCCGTGGATCACGTCAGCTTCGCCATCGGGCGCGGCGAAATTTTCGGTTTTCTCGGCTCCAACGGCTGCGGCAAGACCACCACCATGAAAGTCCTGACCGGACTGATGCCGGCCAGCGAGGGCAGCGCGACGCTGCTCGGTAACCCGGTGAATGCCAAGGATCTGGCCACGCGCAAGCGGGTCGGCTTCATGTCCCAGAGTTTTTCGCTGTATGGCGAGCTCAGTGTGCGGCAGAACCTTGAGCTGCATGCGCGGCTGTTCGACCTGCCCAAGGTCGAAAGCGCGCAACGCATCGAAGCGTTGATTCAGCGCTTCAACCTGCTCGGCGTCGCCGATCAGCCGTCCGGCGCCCTGCCGCTGGGTCTGCGCCAACGTTTGTCACTGGCGGTGGCGGTGTTGCACCGCCCGGAAGTGCTGATTCTCGATGAGCCGACGTCCGGGGTCGATCCGGCAGCCCGCGATGACTTTTGGCGGCTATTGATCGAACTGTCACGCGAGCAGGGCGTGACGATTTTCCTCTCCACCCACTTCATGAACGAAGCCCAGCGCTGCGACCGCATCTCGCTGATGCACGCCGGCAAAGTCCTCGCGTGCGACACCCCGGCGGCATTGCAACAGCAGTTCGGTGGAGAGACGCTGGAGGCCGCTTTCGTGACCTGCCTGGAACAGGCCCAGGGCACTGCCGAAACGCCTCCCGCGAGCGAATCATCGACCGCACCAGCGGCCGCCGCGCCGCCACTCAAGCAGCGCGGTTTCAGCCTCGGCCGTCTGCTCGCGGTGGCCAGTCGCGAAGGCAAGGAGCTGCTGCGTGACAAGGTGCGTATGGCCTTCGCCCTGGCGGGGGCGATCTTCATGATGGTGATCTTCGGCTACGGGATTTCCCTGGACGTGGAAAACCTCGCGTTTGCCGTGTACGACCAGGACCAGACGCCGCAGAGCCGAACCTATCTGGAAGCCTTTCGCGGCTCACGCTATTTCGATGAACGCCCGGCCATCCACGACGCTCAGGAACTACACCGCCGCCTGCAACGCTCGGAGATCAAACTGGCGCTGGAAATCCCCCCCGGATTTGGCCGTGACCTGTACGCCGGGCGCCAGCCTGCAGTGGCGGCGTGGCTGGATGGCGGCATGCCGTTTCGCGCCGAGACCAGCCGCAATTATGTCGAAGCCGTGCACCTGGCCAACCTGCAACAGTTGGCCGAGCAGAGCAGCCCCGCGATCAATCATCAGGCAGGCGCCAGCCTCGAAACGCGCTTTCGTTACAACCAGGATGTGGTCAGCGTCAACGCCATCGGCCCCGGGGTCATGGCGCTGATTCTGGCGTTCATTCCGGCGATGCTCACCGCACTGGGCATCGTGCGCGAAAAAGAACTCGGCTCGATCACCAACTTCTACGCCACGCCCCTGACCCGCCTGGAGTTTCTGCTGGGCAAACAGGCGCCGTACCTGCTGGTCAGTCTGGTCAATCTCGCGCTGCTGGTGGCGATGAACCGCTGGCTGTTCGGCGTACCGTTCAAGGGCAGCCTGCTGACGCTGGCGTTCGGCGGCCTGTTGTACGTGCTGGCGACCACCAGCATGGGCCTGCTGATCTCGGCGTTCACCCGCACGCAAATCGCCGCGATCCTCGGCACCATGATCATCACCAGCCTGCCGACCATTCAGTTCTCCGGGCTGATCGTGCCGCGCTCTTCGCTGGAGGGGGCGGCGGCGGTGATGGGCATGCTGTTTCCGGCAGGACACTTTCTCGACATCGCGGTGGGCACGTTCACCAAAGCGCTGGACCTGCGGCAACTGTGGCCGCAATGCCTGGCGCTGTTCGGGTTCTTTGTCGGGTTCACCGGGCTGAGCCTGATCATGCTGAAAAAGCAGGAGGCCTGATGCATAAGTTCGCGCACATCCTGCGCCTGGGACTCAAGGAACTGACCAGCCTGCGCCACGACAGCGTGTTGCTGCTGTTCCTGTTCTACGCCTTCACCGTGGCGATCTACATGCCCGCCGCCGGCTCGGTGATCGGCGTGCACAACGCCAGCGTGGCGATCGTCGACGAAGACCACAGTGCCCTCTCGCGCCAGTTGGCCCAGGCCCTGCAACCGCCGGAGTTCCAGACGCCGGTGCTGTTGCCCTATACGCAACTCGATCAGGTGATGGACAGCGGCCAGTACACCTTCGTGATCAACATTCCGGCAGGGTTTCAAACCGATCTGCTCGCGGCGCGGCAACCGGCCATTCAAGTCAACGTCGATGCCACCGCGATGAGCCAGGCGTTCATGGGCGCCGGCTACATCAGCCGGATCTTCCAGCGTGAATTGCAGACCTACGGCGGCCAGGGCGATGCCGTGAGCAAAACGCCCATCCAGTTGACCACCCGCGCACTGTTCAACACCAACCTGGAGGGCGGCTGGTTTCTGGCGGTGATTCAGATCGTCAACAACATCACCATTCTGGCGATCATCCTGACGGGCACGGCGCTGCTGCGCGAGCGCGAGCACGGCACGCTCGACCATTTGCTGGTGCTGCCGCTGACGGCGCTGGAAATCATGCTGGCGAAAATCTGGAGCAACCTGCTGGTGGTGGTGCTGTGCACCTGGCTGTCGCTGGAGGTGGTGGTCAAAGGCGCATTGGGCGTGCCGTTGTCCGGCTCGATGGGCCTGTTTTTGCTGGTGACTGCGGTTTATCTGTTTGCCAGTACCGCGTTGGGGATTTTTCTGGCGACCCTGGCGCGCTCGACGCCACAGTTCGGTCTGCTGGCGATTCCAGTAATCATCCCGATGTTGCTGCTGTCCGGCGGCAGCACGCCGCTGGACAGCATGCCGCAATGGCTGCAGTGGGTCATGCAGGGCTCGCCGTCCACGCATTTTGTCAGCCTCAGCGCCGCGATTCTGTTTCGCGACGCGGGGCTGAGCGTGGTCTGGCCGGACTTGCTGGCGCTGACGGCCATCGGCCTGCTGTTCTTCTTCATTGCCCTGGCACGCTTTCGCAAGAGCCTGGCGTCCTGAACAGCCGCCAGTGTGGTTACTGAATGATCAGGTTGTTGAACAACAGGTCTTCAACCACCGGCTTGCCGGTTTCGTCGTTCATCACTTGCTGAGTCTGCTTCAGGGCTTCCTGACGCAGTTTTTCCTTGCCTTCGATGCTGCTCATCGCCTCGCTGGTCTGCTGGGTAAACAGCGCCACCAGTTGATTGCGGATCAGCGGCTCGTTGGCCTTGACCAGTTTGGTCGCTTCTTCACCGGTCACGCGCAATGCCACGTCGGCCTTGTAGACCTTCAGCTTCGGCGTGCCGTCCAGCCCGTAGTTGCCCACGAACGGCGGGCTCAGGGTGATGTAGTTGACCTTCGGCGCCTCGCCTTCTTTGGCTTCTTCGGCCAGCGCTGCCACAGGCAGAGACAGGGCCAGCAACAACATGATCCACGCTTTCACAATTCGCTCCTTATCCGGTTTGCGGCCTAGCATAACGACCCGCCGCGCAAGCACAAGCTTATGGCTGACTATCAGGGTCGGGCATGCTCGTTGACCCGTTGACTGACACACCTACACTTATCGGCCATCACTCCCAAAGGAATAGCCCTGATGAAAGCCGTGCTGTGCAAAGCCTTCGGCCCTGCCGAATCGCTGGTGCTGGAAGACGTCGCCAGTCCTGCCCTGAAGAAGAACGAAATCCTGCTGGAGGTGCACGCCGCCGGGGTCAACTTCCCGGACACGCTGATCATCGAGGGCAAGTACCAGTTCAAGCCGCCCTTCCCGTTCTCGCCGGGCGGTGAAGCGGCTGGCGTGGTCAGCGCCGTGGGCGAAAAGGTCGGCCATTTGAAGGTCGGCGACCGGGTCATGGCTTTGACCGGTTGGGGCAGCTTTGCCGAACAGGTCGCGGTGCCGGGCTACAACGTCCTGCCGATCCCGCCGTCGATGGATTTCAACACCGCCGCCGCGTTCAGCATGACCTACGGCACCTCGATGCACGCCCTTAAACAACGGGCGAACCTGCAACCGGGCGAAACCCTGCTGGTGCTGGGTGCGTCTGGCGGTGTGGGGCTGGCGGCGGTGGAAATCGGCAAAGCCATGGGTGCCCGGGTCATCGCTGCCGCCAGCAGCGCGGAGAAACTAGCCGTGGCCAAGGCTGCCGGTGCCGATGAGCTGATCAATTACAGCGAAACCAGCCTCAAGGACGAAATCAAACGCCTCACTGACGGCCAGGGTGCCGACGTGATCTACGACCCGGTCGGCGGTGACCTGTTCGATCAAGCCATCCGCGCCATCGCCTGGAACGGCCGGCTGCTGGTGGTCGGCTTCGCCAGCGGACGCATCCCTGAGTTCCCGGTCAACCTCGCGCTACTCAAGGGTGCGGCAGTGGTCGGCGTGTTCTGGGGCTCCTTCGCCCAGCGCCAGCCGCAGGATAACGCGGCGAACTTTCAGCAACTGTTCGGCTGGTTCGCCGAGGGCAAGCTGAAACCGCTGGTGTCGCAGGTGTATCCGCTGAGCAACGCGGCGCAGGCGATCAATGATCTGGGGCAGCGCAAGGCTGTGGGCAAGGTGGTGGTGCAGGTGCGCTGAAACCGCAGCGTGTCTCAGCCGCCGGGCGATGGTGCCGCGTCGCCCGGCAACAGCTGCTCCTGCACCTTCTCGCTACGGGACGGGATGAGCCGCCCGTTCTCATCGAAGCGCAGGACGATCAGCCAGTCGAACACATCATCCGGCCATTTTTCCTGGCCCATCAGCGCTGTGGGGTCGCCACCAAAGGCCTTGAGCAGTTTGTTGATGTGGCCGTGATGCCAGGCGATCAACACCGTTTGCGCCTGATTGCTTTTGCGCAACAGTTTGACCAGTTGATGAAGATCGCCATTGACGTAGGGTTGCTCAATCACAAGGTTCAGACGCTGGGCCAGCGGGGTCAGGGTCAGACGCGAACGTGAACTCTCCGGGACGTCGCCGGCAGCGATCAGACGCTGGGGGGTGAGCGTCTGGCCGTAGAGTTTCAGCGGATTGAAATAGTCGACGTAGGCGGCCGCACGCTGTTCGCCTCGGGCATTGAGCGCCGACCCCTCAGCCGGTTTTTCCGCATGTCGAATGATCAGCACCGTGGCGTTGCGCAGACCGGAATGAGTCGGATGATCGGTGATGATCAATGTCAGTAATACAACGGCAAGACCCGCTGCCACCAAAAATCTCGGCATCAATCTGCGAACCTTCAGTGGCATTTCTTATCTCGGCTGATCAATCGGTTGAACTGGCCGCGAGTCTAAGCCACCCGATGTTCAGAAGTGGTGAAAACGCCCTGTTCTTACAGCTGAGCGACAGCTTCATAAAGGAAAGTGCGATTTCCAACATTTCCGCTGTTTTGCCAATGCGAACCGGTGCTATTTTCGGTAACGAAACTGTAACATTCGCATCCGCAGTCAAAACAAGAAATCTGGAGCTCTTGAATGTTTGCTTTCTTTCGTCCTGCCGCCCATCAGGCTCCATTGCCTGAAGAAAAAATAGACAGCACCTACCGACGCCTGCGCTGGCAGATCTTCGCCGGTATCTTCTTCGGTTACGCGGGTTACTACCTGCTGCGCAAAAACTTCTCCCTGGCCATGCCGTACCTGATCGACGAAGGCTACAGCCGTGGCGATCTGGGTCTGGCGATGTCGGCCATCGCCATTGCCTACGGCCTGTCCAAGTTCCTGATGGGCCTGGTCTCCGACCGTTCCAATCCGCGTTACTTCCTGCCGTTCGGCCTGCTGGTATCGGCCGGGGTGATGTTCATTTTCGGTTTCGCGCCGTGGGCGACGTCCAGCGTGACCATGATGTTCATCCTGCTGTTCATCAACGGTTGGGCCCAGGGCATGGGCTGGCCACCGAGTGGACGCACAATGGTGCACTGGTGGTCGCAGAAGGAGCGCGGCGGCGTGGTCTCGGTGTGGAACGTGGCGCATAACGTCGGCGGTGGCCTGATCGGTCCGCTGTTCCTGCTCGGCATGGGCCTGTTCAACGACTGGCACGCAGCGTTCTACGTGCCCGCAGCCGTGGCGCTGGGCGTGGCGGTGTTTGCCTTCATCACCATGCGCGACACCCCGCAATCGGTCGGCCTGCCGCCGATCGAGAAGTACAAGAACGATTACCCGGAAGGCTACGACGCCAGCCACGAAGACGAATTCAGCGCCAAGGAAATCTTCGTCAAATACGTGCTGCGCAACAAAATGCTCTGGTACATCGCCCTGGCCAACGTCTTCGTCTACCTGCTGCGCTACGGCGTGCTGGACTGGGCGCCGACCTACCTCAAGGAAGCCAAGGGTTTCACCGTGGATAAAACCTCGTGGGCCTATTTCTTCTACGAGTGGGCGGGTATTCCGGGCACGCTGCTGTGCGGCTGGATGTCGGACAAGATCTTCCGTGGCAACCGTGGCCTGACCGGCATGGTGTTCATGGCGCTGGTGACCGTCGCAACGCTGGTGTACTGGCTGAACCCGGCCGGCAACCCGACCGTGGACATGATTGCGCTGTTCTCGATCGGCTTCCTGATCTACGGCCCGGTGATGCTGATCGGTCTGCAGGCGCTGGAACTGGCACCGAAGAAAGCCGCCGGCACTGCTGCGGGCTTCACCGGTCTGTTCGGTTACTTGGGTGGTTCGGTCGCGGCGAGTGCGGCGATGGGCTACACCGTTGACCACTTCGGCTGGGACGGTGGTTTTGTGCTGCTGGTGGGCGCTTGCCTGCTGTCGATGGCCTTCCTGGCCCCGACGCTATGGCACAAGCAAGTCGCCAGTCAGAGCCGCGAAGCCGTCGCTTGATCGCTTTGTGATTGACAGCGCTTGAGCCGCGCCTCCAGATTCCGATCTGGCATGGCGTGGCTGCGCAGGGCGTGGGCGGTCTGCTCGACATAATCGCGAGTGGTACCGTAGCGCCCGCAAGCGCTTGCGAACACCTGACTCAGCACGTGATCCGGCAGGTTGCCGGCGTAGCTGGGCAGGTGTCGCTCCAGCACAAACCCCAACGCCTGAACCTGACTGCCATCTTCGAGCCGGCAGTTGAGCCAGTGCGGGCGATAGGACGGGAACGGCATCTCGCGTTTCCACAGCGCATAAAGCGCACTGTCGAGGTTCTCTTCCGGCAACCGATAGGCGAAGCCGCTGCACGAACCGCCGCGATCCAGACCGAACACCAGCCCGGGCATTTCCGGCGTACCGCGATGCTCATGCGACCACAGGTACAAACCGCGGTGGTAGCCATGGACTCGCCCGCGCACCCGCTCCACTGCCGTACATTCCGGACGCCAGATCAGCGCCCCGTAAGCGAACAGCCACACCGGCCCGCCCTTGTGGCGCGCCATGGTCGATTGCATCGAGACGAGAAGTTGTTCGTGGGTCAGCTGCGGCCCCAAATCGAGCCGCGGAGGGTAAGCCAGATTCACAAAAGCAGATTCAATGGCTGTCATGACGGAAATGTTCGGCCCCGCAAGTATTACAAGATGTAAGCACTATTCGCTGGATAGAACATATAGCAGTAACTGTAAAACGAAAAGTGCTAAAGGATGTATGACTGGCTCAATAGCGTTAAATCGAGATTAGCGGTCCCGGTTAACGGCTTTTATATAGCCTAATACCATTGCAGGAATATCTTAAATACCCGAATGAAATATGCATAAGCCTTCCCTTGTTCAGGAACGGTTCAAGAAAACGCAGGAATTTTCCTACTAGAATGTCGGACTTTATGTCTTTCCAGTCGCTGAACGCCTACGTATAACGGCCTTCTTCTGGCGCAAGCCATCCCGTTTAACCGAGGCTGCAACATGAACGCACTCAGGCTTTTGGCCGCATTGTTATTGCTTCAGACCGGCCAGGCTCTGGCCACCAATGATTCACAAAAAGACGATGGCTTCTGGTACGCACAAACCAGTGTCTATACCCGCCATTACTCGCCCGACCCTGAACACAATAATCATCAGGACTTGATCGGCATCGAACGCAATCAGGCTTCCGGCTGGGTATTGGGCGGGGCAACTTTTCGCAACTCATTCAGCCAGCGCTCGAACTATGCCTATGTCGGCAAGCGCTATGACAGCCGGGAGTATCCGGTGTATCTGAAAGTCACCGGCGGCCTGTTGCAGGGTTATCGCGGTGATTACAAGGACAAGATCCCGTTGAACCGCTTCGGCGTGGCACCGGTAGTCATTCCGTCCGTCGGTACTCACTACGGCCCGCTGGCGGCCGAGCTGGTGTTTCTCGGCGCCAACGCGGCGATGGTGACGACCGGCGTACGTTTCTAGGGATTGGGCTCAACGCTCGTGCGGCTCAATTCGTGAGGCTCAATTCGCGCGGCTCAAGAGCGCGGCGCATAGGCAAACACGTCCGCGCGCATCTGGTGTGCATCCATCCCGGCTTCCACCAGCGCATCCAGCGTACCGTAGACCATCGCCGGCGAGCCGCTGGCGTAGACGTGCAGCGGCTTCAGATCCGCAAAGTCTTCACACACGGCCTGGTGCAACATCCCGCAGCGCCCTTCCCAACCGCACTGGTCGCTGACGACTTTGTGCAGGAACAGATTGGGCAGTTTCAGCCATTCGTCCCAATGCTCGATGGCGTAGAAATCTTCCGGACGGCGCACGCCCCAGTACAGATGCACCGGGTGTTTGAAGCCGTTGGCGCGGCAGTGTTCGATCAGGCTGTGAATCTGGCCCATGCCGGTACCGGCGGCGATCAGCACCAACGGCCCGTCAGGCAATTCGGCGAGGTGGGTGTCGCCAAACGGCAGTTCGACGCGCACCAGCGGGTTGCGTTGCAACTGTTCGATCAGGCTCAGCGCACTGGCTTCACGCGCCAGCACGTGGATTTCCAGATCACGCCCGCCGTGCGGCGCCGAGGCCATGGAGAACGCCGACTTCTCGCCGCTCTCGCGCTCGATCATCAGGTACTGTCCGGCGTGGTAGCGCGGCGGTTTACCGGCCGGCGCCCGCAGGCGTACACGCCAGGTGTCACCGCCAACGTCCCGGCATTCGATGACCTGACACGACAGGCTGCGCACCGGCAGTTCTCCCAACGCCAGCACGCCATCCCACAACAGGATGCAGTCTTCCAGCGGCTCGGCTATGCAAGTGTAGAACTCGCCGTGGTCGTGCACCTTGCCGGCCTGTTCGACCCGGCCTTCGACCAGCAACGCCGCACACACGTGGCAGTTGCCGTTGCGGCAGCTTTGCGGGCAGTCGTAGCCCAGGCGCCGCGCACCGTCGAGAATCCGCTCACCGGGCTGTATCTCAAGCACCGCTCCGGAGGGCTGCAGGGTTACACGCATCAATCTATTCCTAACTGATTCCAGATGGCATCGATCCGCTGGGTGACGGCATCGTCCTTGACGATCACGCGGCCCCACTCGCGGGTGGTTTCGCCCGGCCACTTGTGGGTGGCATCCAGGCCCATTTTCGAGCCCAGGCCGGAGACCGGCGAGGCAAAGTCGAGGTAGTCGATCGGCGTATTGTCGATCATCACCGTGTCGCGCTTGGGATCCATGCGCGTGGTGATGGCCCAGATCACGTCGTTCCAGTCCCGGGCGTTGATATCGTCGTCAGTGACAATAACGAACTTGGTGTACATGAACTGTCGCAAAAACGACCAGACACCGAGCATCACGCGCTTGGCATGCCCCGGATACGACTTCTTCATCGTCACCACGGCCATGCGGTACGAGCAGCCTTCCGGCGGCAGGTAGAAGTCGGTGATCTCCGGGAACTGCTTCTGCAGGATCGGCACGAACACTTCGTTCAACGCCACGCCAAGGATCGCCGGCTCATCCGGCGGACGGCCGGTGTAGGTGCTGTGGTAGATCGGTTTGATCCGGTGGGTGATGCGCTCGACGGTGAACACCGGGAAGCTGTCGACTTCGTTGTAGTAGCCAGTGTGGTCGCCGTATGGGCCTTCGTCGGCCATTTCGCCAGGATGGATCACGCCTTCGAGGATGATCTCGGCGGTGGCCGGTACTTGCAGGTCGTTACCGCGGCACTTGACCAGTTCGGTGCGGTTACCCCGCAGCAGTCCGGCAAAGGCGTATTCGGAAAGGCTGTCCGGCACTGGCGTTACGGCACCGAGGATGGTCGCCGGATCGGCACCGAGGGCCACGGACACCGGGAACGGCTGGCCCGGATGCTTCTCGCACCACTCACGGAAGTCCAGCGCGCCGCCACGGTGGCTGAGCCAGCGCATGATCACCTTGTTGCGGCCGATCACTTGCTGACGGTAGATACCGAGGTTCTGGCGGTCCTTGTTCGGGCCTTTGGTGACGGTCAGGCCCCAGGTGATCAGCGGGCCGACGTCGCCGGGCCAGCAGGTCTGCACCGGCAGCATCGCCAGATCGACATCGTCGCCTTCAATGACCACTTCCTGGCACACCGCGTCTTTGACGACTTTCGGCGCCATCGAGATGATCTTGCGGAAGATCGGCAGTTTCGACCACGCGTCCTTCAAGCCCTTCGGCGGCTCCGGCTCCTTGAGGAAGGCCAGCAGCTTGCCGATTTCGCGCAGCTCGCTGACCGACTCGGCGCCCATGCCCATCGCCACCCGCTCAGGGGTGCCGAACAGGTTGCCGAGCACCGGAATGTCGTAGCCGGTGGGTTTCTCGAACAGCAACGCCGGGCCCTTGGCCCGCAGTGTGCGATCGCACACCTCGGTCATCTCCAGCACCGGCGAGACGGGAATCTGGATGCGTTTCAACTCTCCGCGCTGCTCAAGCTGCTGCACGAAATCCCGAAGATCCTTGAATTTCATTGACGATGGCACCCTCAAAATAGGCGTACATCCTACCTGCTCTGACGGGCAAACAGCAGCCCGTCAGCGCCCGGGATCGCTCAATTGTGGCTAGTACCCAGCAGCAATGGTGCAAACAGCGGGCTCAGTCTGGCACTGCCCACGTCCGAAAGATGGTCGGCATCCTTGTACTGCGAGTGGCCATCGACATCAATGGCGCAGAGGCCGTCCTTGCACATCAGCGAGGTCGGGTCGATAACATGCACGCCGGGATCCGCCGCACTCATCGAGCCGAACAGCTCGGTGAAGAACCGCTGGCGCGCCAGATGCTCATTGAGCGGGCGACCGAGCCCTTGCGCCGAGCGCCCGATGCGCGCGAGGCTGGTCAGGCGGTCGATGTAGCTCTTGTGCTGCAGCGGCACTTCCTTGAACAGCCAGACTTGCACACCAGCCGCGCGCAGCTCAGCCACTTGCGCCTTGAGCCCGGCAGCCAGACGCTGTTCGGCTTGCGCCGGACTGTCCTTGCGCTCAAGCAGAAACTGTCTGTCGCCGTCGCCATCTTCGCGACCATAAATGTACAGGCTCCAGTTCGCCGCCAGTACGACATCCTTGATCCCTCGACTGAGCACCAGCGCCATGTTGCGTTTGTTGAAGTCCTGGCATTGAGGGCGCAGGCGGTCTTCGACAATCGGCGGGCAAGCCGTCAGGCTGTACAACCAGACCGGCTGCGCGTCGCGACCGAGAGTGCCGGCGATGGCCGGCAACAGTGCCGCCGTGTGACTGTCGCCCCAGAACATCTTGGTCGGAGCGACCTGCTCATCGCCGCCCAACCGACAGGCCTTGTCCAGCGTTTTGTCCGTGCTCAGCTGCATGCAATCCGCTTGCCCGGCCTTCCACTCCCGCGATTGCGCGTATTCCAGCGCCTTACCGGTCAGACGCTGTGGCACACCGTCTGACGAGTTAATCACCGAGCCGGTAATCGCCAGCACGGTGATCGACAGCAAACCACCGACCAACATGGAATTCCGCTTGGCGAACACTCGTTTCTCACGAAAGGGCAGCTCGATATAACGCAGACTCAACCAGGCCAGGGCCAACGCCAGGGCCATCCAGCCAAGCGCCTCCAGCGGCTGGATGCCGTCGATGGAAATTGCATTGGCATACACATAAACCGGCCAGTGCCACAGATACAGGGAGTAGGACAGCAGGCCGACCCACACCAGAACGCGGACACTCAACAGACGGCTGGCCCACGTCGCACCTTGCGCGCCCGACCAGATCAACGCGGTAGTGCCCAATACCGGCAGCAATGCCGCCCAGCCCGGGAACACCGTGGACTTGTCAAAGGTGAATATCGCCAGCAGCACCGCCGCCAGTCCGGCCACGCCCACCGACTGGCGCAGCCACGGCCGTGCGACGTGTTTCGACGCGGGCAGCACCGCCAGCATTGCTCCGCAGAGCAGCTCCCAGGCGCGGGTCGGCAGCGCGAAGAAGGCGAATTCAGGCCGGCGTTCGATATAAATGAGGTTCAGGCCAAACGACACCAACAGGACCGCGAACAGCATCCAGCGCCAATGACGGACATACCGCATCAGCAACACCATCATCAACGGGAAGAAGATGTAGTACTGCTCCTCCACCGCCAGCGACCAGGTATGCAGCAGCGGTTTGAGCTCCGACGCCGGAGCAAAGTAGCCGTCTTCACGCATGAACAGAATGTTGGAAATGAACAGCGACTGGTAACGAATCGTCCGCCCGAGTTCAGCCAGGTCTTTGGCTGTCAGCAACAGCCAGCCTAAAGCCAGCGTCACCACCACAACCACAGTCAACGCCGGCAGAATGCGCCGGGCACGACGGCCCCAGAAGTCGAGAAAACTGAAACGCTGTGCGCTGATTTCGCGGAACAGGATCGAGGTGATCAGGAAGCCGGAAATGACGAAGAACACATCAACGCCGACAAAACCGCCGCTGAATGTAGTGAATCCGAAATGAAACAGTACGACGGGAATAACCGCCAGTGCCCGTAATCCGTCGATATCACGGCGATTGCCAAACGTGTGCATGAAAAACCTTTCTCGTTCTGGATACAAAGTTCCTGGAAAGCGCGAAAGTTATCAGCCGCGTACATTTCAATCCATATACAAATAATCTGAGGCAAAAAAAAGCGCCCTTCCGGGCGCTTCTTTTTAAACAGCTGGCGTATTACTTGCGCTTCATCGACAAGAAGAACTCGTCGTTGGTCTTGGTCGTCTTCAGCTTGTCGACCAGGAACTCGATGGCAGCCACTTCGTCCATCGGGTGCAGCAACTTGCGCAGGATCCACATGCGCTGCAGTTCGTCGTCGGCGGTCAGCAACTCTTCGCGGCGGGTGCCGGAACGGTTGATGTTGATGGCCGGGAACACGCGCTTCTCGGCGATCTTGCGATCCAGAGGCAGCTCCATGTTGCCGGTACCCTTGAACTCTTCGTAGATCACTTCGTCCATCTTCGAGCCGGTTTCAACCAGCGCGGTGGCGATAATGGTCAGCGAGCCGCCTTCTTCGATGTTGCGCGCAGCACCGAAGAAACGCTTTGGCTTCTCCAGGGCGTGAGCATCGACACCACCGGTCAGGACCTTGCCGGAGCTCGGAATCACGGTGTTGTAGGCACGGGCCAGACGGGTGATGGAGTCGAGCAGGATCACCACGTCCTTCTTGTGTTCGACCAGGCGCTTGGCCTTCTCGATCACCATTTCAGCCACCTGGACGTGGCGGGTCGGCGGCTCGTCGAAGGTCGAAGCAACCACTTCGCCGCGCACGGTGCGCTGCATTTCGGTCACTTCTTCTGGACGTTCGTCGATCAACAGCACGATCAGGTGAACTTCAGGGTTGTTACGGGCGATGTTCGCGGCGATGTTCTGCAGCATGATCGTCTTGCCGGCTTTCGGCGGTGCAACGATCAGACCACGCTGGCCTTTACCGATCGGGGCGCACAGGTCGATCACACGACCGGTCAAGTCTTCGGTGGAACCGTTACCGGCTTCCATCTTCATGCGCACGGTCGGGAACAGCGGGGTCAGGTTCTCGAAGAGAATCTTGTTTTTCGCGTTCTCTGGACGATCGAAGTTGATCGTGTCGACCTTGAGCAGGGCGAAATACCGCTCGCCTTCCTTCGGAGGGCGGATCTTGCCAACGATGGTGTCACCGGTGCGCAAGTTGAAACGGCGGATCTGGCTCGGCGAGACGTAGATATCGTCCGGGCCGGCGAGATAGGAAGCGTCAGCGGAGCGCAGGAAGCCGAAGCCGTCCTGGAGAATCTCCAGCACGCCATCACCGGAGATTTCCTCGCCGCTTTTCGCGTGCTTTTTCAGCAGGGAGAAAATCACGTCCTGCTTGCGCGAACGGGCCATATTTTCTATGCCCATCTGTTCGGCCAATTCGAGCAGTTCGGTAATCGGCTTTTGCTTGAGTTCAGTCAGATTCATATAGGAATGACGTAATCATTTATGGAGGGGGGAAATTAAGCTTTTGGCTTAATGAGGCCGCGCCGCGGAGAAGGCGACAGGATCGCGAACTTGTTCGAAAAGGAGTGCGTCGGCGACGGCTAGCAGGGGGCAGTGGAGAAACCAGTGCGGGGCCGAATGTACCACCTGAGTTTCGGAGCGTCTAGCCCTGAATACGCAAAAAGCCCCGCAATTTGCGGGGCTTTTTTTCAGCGATTTACCGCGACGCTTAGATGTTGGCGTCGAGGAAAGCAGCCAGTTGCGACTTCGACAGGGCGCCGACTTTGGTCGCTTCAACGTTGCCGTTCTTGAACAGCATCAGCGTCGGGATACCACGCACGCCGTGCTTGGCCGGGGTTTCCTGGTTTTCGTCGATGTTCAGTTTGGCGACGGTCAGCTTGCCTTTGTAAGTCTCGGCAATCTCGTCCAGAACCGGAGCGATCATTTTGCAAGGGCCGCACCATTCAGCCCAGTAGTCGACCAGGACAGCGCCTTCGGCCTTGAGTACGTCGGCTTCGAAGCTGGCGTCGCTAACGTGTTTGATCAAATCGCTGCTCATGGAATTCTCCAGGTTGTAAGCAAAAAAACGTGGCCCATCATAGCCGCCCTTACCTTGTTCAGGAAGCTGCAGTTGATTGAGTCTTGCTATGGCGCCCCATGAGTCTGGGTATAGCTCAAGTCACGTCGTGGCGGGGGCGATGAAGGCGATTCCGGTGCGCAGGGCTGCGTTGCGCACGTGCTCCTGCATGGCTTTCTGGGCGGCAGCGGACGCCCGGCGGGCTAGGGCGCGGAGGATCTTGCGGTGTTCCTGCCAGGTTTCCATCGCCCGTTCGGCGCGGATGAACGGTAGCTTCTGGCTCTCGAGAAAGATTTCGGCGCTGGCGGTGAGGATGCTCAGCATCGCCTGGTTGCCGCTGGCCAGCAGGATGCGGCGGTGGAAGTCGAAGTCGAGTTTCGCCGCCGCTTCGAAATCACCCGCCTTCAATTGCTCGCGCATCGCGGCAACGTTGTCCTCCAGCGCATCCAGATCAAGCGTGCTCAGCGTGACCGCCGCCAGCCCGGCGGCAAACCCTTCCAGCGCATAGCGCAGCTGAAAGATATCCAGCGGCGAAGCCTGTGCCGCAAAGGGCCAGCCTGGCGCCTGGCTGCCGTGCGGCAATTCCACCGGCGATTGAACGAACACGCCCTTGCCCGGCTGAATGCTGACCACACCGAGCGCACTCAGCGACGACAGCGCCTCGCGCAATGAAGCCCGGCTGACGCCCAACTGCAAGGCCAGGTCCCGTTGCGACGGCAACGCATCTCCAGCACCGAAACCCTGTTCGGAGATCAGTTTGCGGATGGCTTGCAGCGCCACTTCGGGTACGGCACGGGAGATCGAGTTCATGGTTTTCCAGACGAACCAGGCCAAGGTGCGGCTAGTTGTAAAGCTATTCGCTGACGCCGGCAAGTCGTGCCCCAGCAGGGTTCGGCGCCGTACACCAATGCGCTATCGGAGTGCGAAAAACAACCTGACTGTTCAGACCAGTAAGACCGAACAAATCCGCCAAAACCGCGGCCTGCGCGGGGGAAACCCGAGTATTGGCACGCCCCATGCTCTGTCCGATCGCAGAAATCACTTCCCGCCGATCCGGAGATTTGCCATGACCCTGCGTTACCGCGCCCTCCTCGCCGCCCTGTTTTCCAGCCTGTTGCTCAGCCAGATCCCCGCCCACGCCGACGCGCTGGATGACGTGGTCAAACGCGGCACATTGAAAGTCGCCGTGCCCCAGGACTTCCCGCCGTTCGGCTCGGTCGGCCCGGACATGAAGCCCCGTGGCCTGGACATCGACACAGCGAAACTGCTGGCCGATCAACTGAAGGTCAAACTCGAACTGACCCCGGTCAACAGCACCAACCGCATCCCGTTCCTCACCACCGGCAAGGTCGACCTGGTGATCTCCAGCCTCGGTAAAAATCCGGATCGCGAGAAAGTCATCGACTTCTCCCGCGCCTACGCCCCGTTCTACCTCGCCGTGTTCGGCCCGCCTGATGCCGCCATCACCACGCTCGACGACCTCAAAGGCAAAACCATCAGTGTCACCCGTGGCGCCATCGAAGACATCGAACTGAGCAAAGTCGCCCCCGAAGGCGTGACCATCAAGCGCTTCGAAGACAACAACTCGACCATCGCCGCCTACCTCGCCGGCCAGGTTGACCTGATCGCCAGCGGCAACGTGGTGATGGTCGCCATCAGCGAAAAGAACCCGAAACGCGTGCCGGCGCTGAAAGTGAAGCTCAAGGATTCGCCGGTCTACGTCGGCGTGAACAAGAACGAGCCGGCGCTGCTGGGCAAGGTCAACGACATCCTGACCACCGCCAAGGCTGACGGCGCACTGGAAAAGAATTCACAGACCTGGCTGAAAGAGCCGCTGCCGGCCGATCTCTGATCGACTGCGCGGGAGACCTACATGGCTTATCAGTTCGATTTCATTCCGGTGCTGCAAAACACCGACCTGCTGTTGCGCGGCGCCTTGTTTACCCTGGAACTGACGGCCATTGGCGCATTCTTCGGGGTCGGCGTGGGCATCGTCGGCGCGCTGGTGCGGGCGTGGAACATCCGCCCGTTCTCGGCGATTTTCGGCGTCTACGTCGAGTTGATCCGCAACACGCCGTTTCTGGTGCAACTGTTCTTCATCTTCTTCGGCCTGCCGTCCCTCGGCGTGCAGATTTCCGAGTGGCAGGCAGCCGTGCTGGCGATGGTGATCAATCTCGGTGCGTATTCGACCGAGATCATCCGCGCCGGCATCCAGGCGATCCCGCGCGGGCAACTGGAGGCCGCAGCGGCGCTGGCCATGAGCCGTTTCGAAGCGTTCCGCCACGTGGTCCTGCTGCCGGCGCTGGGCAAGGTCTGGCCGGCCCTGAGCAGCCAGATCATCATCGTCATGCTCGGGTCGGCGGTGTGTTCGCAGATCGCCACCGAAGAGTTGAGCTTTGCCGCCAACTTCATTCAGTCGCGCAATTTCCGCGCCTTTGAAACCTATGCGCTGACCACGCTGATCTACCTGTGCATGGCGTTGCTGATCCGCCAGTTGCTCAACTGGCTGGGGCGCCGCTATCTCTCGAGGAGCAGCCAATGAGCGACTTCACCTTCTGGGACATCCTGCGCAACCTGCTCACCGGCCTGCAGTGGACGCTGGCGTTGTCGCTGGTGGCCTTCATCGGCGGCGGGATCGTCGGGCTGCTGATTCTGGTCATGCGCATTTCGAAAAGCCCGCTGTCGAGCAACATCGCCCGCACCTGGATCGAGCTGTTCCAGGGCACGCCGCTGTTGATGCAGCTGTTTCTGGTGTTCTTCGGCGTGGCACTGGCCGGGATCGAGATTTCACCGTGGATGGCGGCGGCGATTGCCCTGACGCTGTTTACCAGTGCCTATCTGGCGGAAATCTGGCGTGGTTGTGTCGAAGCAATTCCTCATGGCCAGTGGGAAGCCTCGTCGAGCCTGGCGTTGAATCCGCTGGAGCAACTGCGCTACGTGATCCTGCCGCAAGCCCTGCGTATCGCGGTGGCGCCGACCGTGGGCTTCTCGGTGCAAGTGGTCAAGGGCACGGCGGTGACCTCGATTATCGGCTTCACCGAACTGACCAAGACCGGCGGCATGCTCGCCAACGCCACGTTTGAACCGTTCATGGTCTACGGCCTCGTCGCCCTCGGCTACTTCCTGCTCTGCTACCCCTTGTCGCTCAGTGCGCGCTACCTGGAAAGGAGACTGCATGCCTCTGCTTAGAATTTCCGCCCTGCATAAATATTACGGCGACCACCACGTACTCAAAGGCATCGACCTCAGCGTCGAAGAAGGTCAGGTGGTGGCGATCATCGGCCGCAGCGGCTCGGGCAAATCCACCCTGCTGCGTACACTCAACGGCCTGGAGTCGATCAATGACGGGGTGATCGAAGTCGACGGCGAATACCTCGACGCTGCCCGCGCCGACCTGCGCAGCCTGCGGCAGAAAGTCGGCATGGTGTTCCAGCAGTTCAACCTGTTCCCGCACCTGACTGTGGGCGAGAACGTGATGCTCGCGCCGCAAGTGGTGCAGAAAGTGCCCAAGGCCAAGGCGGCCGAACTGGCGCGCAAGATGCTCGAACGCGTGGGCCTGGGGGAGAAGTTCGACGCGTTTCCGGATCGCCTCTCCGGCGGTCAGCAGCAGCGCGTGGCGATTGCCCGGGCGCTGGCGATGTCGCCCAAGGTGCTGCTGTGCGATGAGATCACGTCGGCGCTGGACCCGGAGCTGGTCAACGAAGTACTGGCCGTGGTGCGCCAATTGGCCAAGGAAGGCATGACGCTGATCATGGTCACCCATGAGATGCGCTTCGCCCGGGAGGTCGGCGACAAACTGGTGTTCATGCACCACGGCAAGGTGCATGAGGTGGGCGATCCGAAGGTGCTGTTTGCCAATCCGCAGACGGCGGAATTGGCGAACTTCATTGGTACGGTTGAAGCGACAGCCTGAAAAATCTCTGGGCCAGTGGTGCCCTCTTCGCGAGCAAGCTCGCTCCCACATTGGAATGCGCTCACCTGTGGGAGCGAGCCTGCTCGCGAATGGCCGCGCCGCGATCTCCAGACTTTCTGCGCTGAATCAAGGGTTTGAACCGTGCGCGTTGGCGCCAGCGTTTGATCGTGGCACGATGTCGGGGTTATCGACCGAGACCCCCTGACCATGCCGCAATCCCAAGCCAAGAATCTGTCCCTGATCGCCGCAATCGACCTGGGCTCCAACAGCTTTCACATGGTCGTGGCCAAGGCCCAGAACGGTGAAATCCGTATCCTGGAGCGCCTCGGAGAGAAGGTTCAGCTCGCCGCCGGCATCGACGATGAGCGCCATCTCAACGAAGAATCGATGCAGCGCGGCCTCGATTGTCTCAAGCGGTTTGCCCAACTGATCAACGGTATGCCGCTGGGCGCCGTGCGCATTGTCGGCACCAACGCCCTGCGTGAGGCTCGCAACCGTGGCGAATTCATCCGCCGCGCAGAAGAGATCCTCGGCCATCCGGTGGAAGTCATCTCCGGGCGTGAAGAAGCGCGCCTGATCTATCTGGGCGTCTCGCACACCCTCGCCGACACCCCGGGCAAACGACTGGTCGCCGACATTGGCGGCGGCAGTACCGAATTCATCATTGGGCAAAGATTCGAACCGCTGCTGCGCGAAAGCCTGCAGATGGGTTGCGTCAGCTTCACCCAACGCTACTTCAAGGACGGCAAGATCACCCCGGCCCGCTACGCCCAGGCGTACACCGCAGCGCGACTGGAGATCATGAGCATCGAGCACGCCCTGCACCGCCTGACCTGGGATGAAGCCATCGGCTCCTCGGGCACCATCCGCGCCATCGGCCTGGCGCTGAAGGCCGGCGGGCATGGCACGGGCGAAGTGAACGCCGAAGGCCTGGCCTGGCTCAAGCGCCGCCTGTTCAAGCTCGGCGATGTCGACAAGATCGATTTCGAAGGCATCAAGCCTGACCGCCGGACGATTTTCCCGGCAGGCCTGGCGATTCTCGAAGCGATCTTCGACGCCCTCGAACTGCAACGCATGGATCACTGCGACGGCGCCTTACGCGAAGGCGTGCTCTACGACCTGCTGGGTCGCCATCACCACGAAGACGTGCGCGAACGCACCCTGACCTCGCTGATGGAGCGTTATCACGTCGACCTGGAACAAGCGGCGCGGGTCGAGCGCAAGGCGCTGCATGCCTTCGACCAGGTCGCAGCCGACTGGGAGCTGGATGACGGTATCTGGCGCGAACTCCTGGGCTGGGCGGCGAAAGTGCACGAAGTCGGGCTAGACATCGCTCACTATCAGTACCACAAACATGGCGCTTACCTGATCGAGCATTCGGACCTCGCCGGATTCTCCCGCGAAGACCAGCAAATGCTCGCCCTGCTGGTACGTGGCCATCGCCGCAACATTCCCAAGGATAAATTCGCCGAATTCGGTGACGACGGCGACAAGCTGATTCGCCTCTGCGTGCTGCTGCGCTTTGCGATCCTGTTCCACCACATCCGGGGCACCCAGGCGATGCCGCAAGTGGCATTGCACGCCAAGGGCGACAGCCTTGATGTGGAATTCCCGGAAAACTGGCTGGATGAAAACCAGCTGACTCAGGCGGATTTCGGGCTTGAGGCCGAGTGGCTGACGCGGGTGGGGATTGTCCTCACCGTTCACTGAGTTAAATCTCAGGTGCAAAAAAGGCGATCCTTCTGGATCGCCTTTTTTATTCGGTTCGACTTGTGGACGGAGGTTAACCCTCACCCCAGCCCTCTCCCGAGGGAGAGGGCGCCGATCTCCGCTGGCTTCAAGGCCTGAGTTCGACTCGGTAGCTCAGGTCGACGTATAGCTCGAAACACCTCGGTCAGTCCCCTCTCCCGATGGGAGAGGGTTAGGGTGAGGGGCTTTTGACTTTCAAGGCCTCAACTGCTCACCGGCAAAATCGGGCTGCCCAGACGTTCCAGCAACGTCGCCTGCGCACTGCGCGGGTTCTGATTACCGGTTGGCGTGTTGCGGATGTAGCGGCCATCCGACTGCAGGCTCCAGCTGTGGGTGTTGTCGGTCAGGTACAGCTCCAGCTCTTTCTTGACGCGGGTCAGCAGCTTCTTGCCTTCGACCGGGAAGCAAGTCTCGACGCGCTTGTCGAGGTTGCGCTCCATCCAGTCGGCACTGGAGAGGAACATTTGCTCCTCGCCACCGTTGAGGAAGTAGAACACCCGGGTGTGCTCGAGGAAGCGGCCGATGATCGAGCGCACGTGGATGTTGTGCGAAACCCCGGCGATGCCCGGCCGCAGGCAGCACATGCCACGCACCACCAGATCAATGCGCACGCCGGACTGGCTGGCCTTGTACAGCGCGCGGATGATCTTCGGATCGGTCAGCGAGTTGAACTTGGCGATGATGTGCGCCGGTTTGCCGTCGAGGGCAAACTGCGTCTCGCGGGTGATCATGTCGAGCATGCCCTTCTTCAGGGTAAACGGCGCATGCAGCAGCTTCTTCATGCGCAGGGTTTTACCCATGCCGATCAACTGGCTGAACAGTTTGCCGACGTCTTCGCACAAGGCGTCGTCGGAGGTCAGCAGGCTGTAGTCGGTGTACAGACGGGCATTGGCGGCGTGGTAGTTACCGGTGCCGAGGTGTGCGTAACGCACAATCTCGCCGGCCTCGCGACGCAGGATCAACATCATCTTGGCGTGGGTCTTGAAGCCGACCACGCCGTAAATCACCACTGCACCGGCCGCTTGCAGACGGCTGGCCAGTTGCAGGTTGGATTCTTCGTCGAAGCGCGCGCGCAGTTCGATGACCGCGGTCACTTCCTTGCCGTTACGCGCGGCGTCCACCAGCGCATCGACGATCTCGGAGTTGGCGCCGGACCGGTACAGGGTCTGGCGCACCGCCAACACATGCGGGTCTTTCGCCGCTTGACGCAGCAGGTCGACCACCGGGGTGAACGACTCGAACGGGTGCAGCAGCAGGATGTCCTGTTTGCTGACAACGCTGAAAATGTTCTCGCTGTTCTGCAGCAGTTTCGGGATCTGCGGGGTGAACGGCGTGTATTGCAGCTCCGGATGGCTGTCCAGACCGGTGATGCTGAACAGGCGGGTCAGGTTGACCGGGCCGTTGACCTGATACAGCTCGGTCTCGCTCAGGTTGAACTGCTTGAGCAGGTAGTCCGACAGGTGTTTCGGGCAGGTGTCGGCCACTTCCAGACGCACCGCATCACCGTAGCGCCGCGAGAACAGCTCGCCACGCAGGGCGCGCGCAAGGTCTTCGACGTCTTCGGAATCGAGCGACAGGTCGGCGTTTCGGGTAAGGCGGAACTGGTAGCAACCCTTGACCTTCATGCCCTGGAACAGGTCGTCGGCGTGGGCGTGGATCATCGACGACAGGAACACATAGTTGTCGCCAGCGCCGCCGACTTCTTCCGGCACCTTGATGATCCGTGGCAGCAGACGCGGCGCCGGGATGATCGCCAGACCGGAATCGCGACCAAAGGCGTCGATACCTTCCAGCTCAACGATGAAGTTCAGGCTCTTGTTCACCAGCAGCGGGAACGGGTGCGTCGGGTCGAGGCCGATCGGGGTGATGATCGGTGCGATCTCGTCGCGGAAATAACGACGTACCCAGGTTTTGATCTTGGTCGTCCAGTGGCGGCGACGGATGAAGCGCACCTGGTGCTTTTCCAGCTCCGGCAACAGGATGTCGTTGAGGATCGCGTACTGACGGTCAACGTGGCCGTGGACCAGTTCGCTGATCCGCGCCAGCGCCTGATGCGGCTGCAGGCCGTCGGCACCGGCCTGTTCACGGGCGAAGGTGATCTGCTTCTTCAGGCCGGCGACGCGGATTTCGAAGAATTCGTCGAGGTTGCTGGAGAAGATCAGCAGGAACTTCAGCCGCTCCAGCAACGGATAGGACTCGTCCAGCGCCTGTTCCAGCACGCGGATGTTGAACTGCAGTTGCGAAAGCTCGCGGTGGATATACAGGCTGCTGTCATCCAGGCCCGGGATCGCAATCACTGGCGCCGCCGCGACGGTTTCGGTGACCGGCGCGGGTGGCGCAGGCTCCAGTTCCGGCGGGGTTTCGGTGATTTGTTCCACCACCGGCTGAGCTTCTTTTACTGCAACTTCTGTGAGTCCTTCGGTATTCATCGAATGTTCCTGGGAGGGCTATTTCTGCTCTCGTAACAATTGAGCGGCGCGGACAGCAAAGTAAGTCAGGATGCCATCAGCGCCGGCACGTTTAAAGGCGGTCAGTGATTCGAGAATCACCGCCTCGCTCAACCAGCCATTCTCGATCGCCGCCATGTGCATGGCGTATTCGCCGCTGACCTGATAGACGAAGGTCGGCACTTTGAAGGCATCTTTTACCCGGAAAAGAATGTCGAGGTACGGCATGCCGGGTTTGACCATGACCATGTCCGCGCCTTCAGACAAGTCGGCGCCGACTTCGTGCAGCGCTTCGTCGCTGTTGGCCGGGTCCATCTGATAAGAAGCCTTGTTCGCCTTGCCGAGGTTCGAGGCCGAACCGACTGCATCGCGGAACGGGCCGTAATAGGCGCTGGCGTACTTGGCCGAGTAGGCCATGATCCGCACGTTGACATGGCCGGCGACTTCCAGCGCTTCGCGGATCGCCTGAATGCGACCGTCCATCATGTCCGACGGCGCAACCACCTGGGCACCGGCTTCGGCATGGGACAGGGCCTGACGGACCAGTGCGTCGACAGTGATGTCGTTCTGCACATAGCCGTCTTCGTCGAGGATGCCGTCCTGACCGTGGGTGGTGAACGGGTCGAGCGCGACGTCGGTGATCACGCCCAGCTCCGGGAAGCGCTCACGCAGGGCGCGGGTGGCGCGCTGGGCGATGCCTTGAGGGTTCCAGGCTTCAGCGGCGTCGAGGGATTTGAGTGCTGCAGGCGTGACCGGGAACAGGGCCAGCGCCGGAATCCCCAGTTCGACCCATTTCGCCGCTTCTTCGAGCAGCAGGTCGATGGTCAACCGTTCCACACCCGGCATCGAGGCCACGGCTTCGCGGCGGTTTTCACCGTCGAGCACGAACACCGGCAGGATCAGGTCATCGACCGTCAGCACATTTTCCCGCACCAGCCGACGCGAAAAATCATCACGGCGATTGCGGCGCAGGCGGGTGGCTGGGAACAAACGGTTGGCAGGGGTAAAGCTCACGGCAGACTCCTGAGCCCGCGCAAACGGGCGAGCGTGACAGTTATAGACGGCCATTATGACGAACAGATTACAGTTGTGCGTGCCCCGTGACATGTAGCCGCATTCCATTGTCAGTGTAGGAATTGTTCACGTCGAGACACATTTGGACACTTTCCTGAATGTGTACGAAGGGTTAGGCTGCGCGTTCATTTCGCCAGCACCCAGACAATGCTCCAACAATTTCTGCATGACTTCGGCTACTTTGCCTTGTTCCTCGGCACGTTCTTCGAAGGCGAAACCATCCTGGTGCTCGCGGGCTTCCTCGCGTTCCGTGGATACATGGACATCAACCTGGTGGTCGTCGTGGCGTTCTTCGGCAGCTATGCCGGCGATCAGCTGTGGTACTTCCTGGGGCGCAAGCACGGGCGCAAATTGCTCGCGCGCAAACCGCGCTGGCAGATGATGGGCGACCGCGCGCTGGAGCACATTCGCAAGCACCCGGACATCTGGGTCCTGAGCTTCCGCTTCGTGTATGGCTTGCGCACGGTAATGCCGGTGGCGATCGGTCTGTCGGGTTATCCGCCGGGACGTTATCTGCTGCTCAACGGCATTGGCGCGGCGATCTGGGCCACCGCGCTGGCTGCGGCGGCTTACCACTTCGGCGCGGTGCTGGAAGGCATGCTCGGCAGCATCAAGAAATATGAACTGTGGGTGCTGGGTGCGCTCTTGCTGCTGGGCGTCGGCCTGTGGCTGCGCCGCCGCTTCAAGAATGCGCGGCTGGCCAGGCAGGTTTATGCCGACGAGCAAGCTGCAAAAGCTGCGCAGTTGCATCAGGCCGAGCAGGCCAACGCTGCCGAACCCAAGCCGCCAACCGAGTAACTCGCTGGCGACAGGCATACAGCCCGACACCACTGAACAGGCTGCATCCGGACTGAACGACTCTTTCAGTCGGGAATGTCACTCATCCCACCTGCTGTAACGGATTGCCGTTCGCCAGCGGCGTTCTCACGCCCAGAATCAGCCGCTCCTTACGCAACAGACCATCCCGAATAATGAACACCCCGGCGTTGTTGCGATCCATGTAGTAAGCGTTCCATGCAGGTGCTGCCGCACTTGAGCCTATGGCAACGCACGGCAAATTAGTGGACATTGAGCGCCATGAATCTGGAGAGAACCCCATGAGCAAAAAAGTTGCAGTGATCCTGTCCGGCAGTGGCGTATACGACGGCGCCGAGATCCATGAAAGCGTCATCACCCTGCTACGCCTGG
Source organism: Pseudomonas sp. GNP014 (assembly GCF_054344005.1). Classification (NCBI taxonomy): domain Bacteria; kingdom Pseudomonadati; phylum Pseudomonadota; class Gammaproteobacteria; order Pseudomonadales; family Pseudomonadaceae; genus Pseudomonas; species Pseudomonas sp. GNP014. The sequence continues at coordinate 936,520 of NZ_JBTGUS010000001.1, forward strand.
ATCAACGCGGCGCGCAAGTGCAGTGCTTCGCCCCGAACATCGCGCAATTGCATGTGATCAATCACCTGACCGGTGAAGAAATGCCCGAAACGCGCAACGTCCTGGTGGAGTCGGCACGGATCGCCCGGGGCAACATCAAGGACATCCGCGAAGCCGACGTCGATGACTTCGACGCGCTGATCGTGCCTGGCGGTTTCGGCGCGGCGAAAAACCTCTCGAACTTCGCCGTCGAAGGCGCCGGCTGCAGCGTCCAGCCGCAAGTGCTGGAACTGGCCGAGGCGTTTGCCGAGGCGGGCAAACCGATTGGCCTGATGTGCATCTCGCCAGCGCTGGCGGCGAAGATCTACGGCCCGGGCGTGACCTGCACGATCGGCAACGACGCCGACACGGCGACCGCGATGAACAAGATGGGCGCCACCCACGAAGACTGCGCGGTGACGGAAATCATCGAAGACAAGGCGCGCAAACTGGTGACGACCCCGGCTTACATGCTGGCCCAGAACATCAGTGAAGCGGCTGCGGGGATCAATAAACTGGTCGACCGCGTCCTCGAACTGACCCACGAAAATGATGCCTGACGCGTTCTGATGCCGGAGTGAGCCTGCTCGCGATGGCGGTGTATCAGGCAACATATCTGTTGAATGACCGACCGTTATCGCGAGCAGGCTCACTCCTACAAGGGGATTTGTGCAGGGCTTAAGGCTTGCGGGTCAGGCGCGTGAGGATACGGTCCAGCGCATTGGCAAACGCCTGCTTCTCGCGCTCGCCGAATGGTGCCGGGCCGCCGCTGATCTGGCCCTGCTCGCGCAGGTCGGTGAACAGGTTGCGCACCGCCAGCCGCTCGCCCATGTTCTGCGCATCGAACTCCTTGCCCCGCGGGTCCAGCGCCGCCACCCCCTTCTTCACCAGACGATCGGCCAGCGGAATATCGCTGCAGATCACCAGTTCACCGGGCACCGCGTGCTCGACCAGATAATCGTCCGCCGCATCCGGGCCGCTCGGCACCACGATCAATTTGACGATCGCCAGCCCCGGTTTGGTCTGCGGTTGCCCGGCCACCAGCACCACTTCGAACTGGCGCTTGAGGGCGAACTTCACCACCAGGTCCTTGGCGGCCCGAGGGCAGGCGTCGGCATCAATCCATACACGCATGTTTTTTTCCTCTTTTAAAAGCATCGCGGGCAAGCCACGCTCCCACAAGGTTAACGCTAACCTGTGGGAGCGGGCTTGCCCGCGAATATGAGCGCAGCGAATGCTCTTAAGCAGTCACCTGCTTCTTCTCGGCCATCCGGCTACGCCCATACAGCACGACAATCGCCAGAATTGCCAGCGCCTGCGCCGTCAGCGAATAGGCATCGGCATGAATGCCCAGCCAGTCGAAGTCGAAGAACGCCACCGGCCGCGTGCCGAAGATCCCGGCTTCCTGCAACGCCTTCACGCCGTGCCCGGCGAACACCACCGACAACGCGCAGAGCAGACCGGCGTTAATGCTGAAGAACAGCGTCAGCGGCAGTTTCGCCGAGCCGCGCAGGATCACCCAGGCCAGACCGACCAGCAGCACCAGCGCGGTGGCACCACCGGCCAGCACTGCGTCATGCCCGGCGGGGCCGGCCTGCAACCACAGGGTTTCGTAGAACAGGATCACTTCGAACAATTCGCGGTACACCGAGAAGAACGCGAGGATTGCGAAGCCGAAACGCCCGCCGCCGCCCACCAGACTCTGCTTGATGTAGTCCTGCCAGGCTGCGGCGTGGCGACGGTCATGCATCCACACGCCGAGCCACAACACCATGACACTGGCGAACAGTGCCGTCGCGCCCTCGAGCAACTCACGCTGCGAGCCGCTGACATCAATCACGTACGCGGCCAGCGCCCAGGTGCCGAGACCGGCCAACAGCGCCAGGCCCCAACCGATGTTGACGCTGCGCACCGCCGACTGCTGGCCGGTGTTACGCAGAAACGCGAGGATCGCCGCCAGTACCAGAATCGCTTCCAGACCTTCGCGCAGCAGAATCAACAGGCCGGAAATGAAGCTCAGCGACCAGCTCAAGCCATCGCTGCCGAGTAACCCGGCGGACTCCTTGAGCCTGGCATTGGCGGCATCCAGACGCTGTTCGGCCTGCTCGACCGGCAAACCGTCCTGCAACGACTGCCGATACGCCATCAGGGATTTTTCGGTGTCTTTGCGTACAGTGGCGTCGACGTTATCCAGCGAGCTTTCGACCAGCTCGAAACCTTCCAGATAGGCCGCCACCGACAGGTCATACGCCTGATCGTGGTCGCCGGCACGATACGCCGCGAGACTCTTGTCCAGAGTCGCAGCGGTGTAGTCGAGCAACTGCGCCGGGCCCCGCTTGACCTGCGGCGGCTGCGCGCGCTGGGCGCGGAAGGTTGCGGCGGTTTGCGCACCTTCGGCGGCCTGTACTTCGGCCGGGGTCTGGCGGGCCAGATCGGCGATGTTGTAGGTCTTGTCGGATTTGGCCGCTGCCGGGTCGGCACTGAAGCCGGCGATGTAGGTCGCCAGGTCCCAGCGCTGACGGTCATCCAGTTGATCGGCGAAGGCCGGCATGTCGGTGCCTTCGACGCCCTGACCGAGGGTGCTGTAGATCGCGTACAGGCTCAGGTGATCCATCCGTGCGGCATCGCGCAGATTGGCAGGTGCCGGCGACATGCCGAGACCTGCCGGGCCGTCGCCGGCCCCGGTTTCACCGTGGCAAACCGAGCAGTTTTGCGCGTAGAGCGGCGCGCCGCGGATCGGATCCGGCGTGATGATCGGTGCCTGGCTGACTTCATACGCCACCGCCAGTTGTGCCCCCAGTTGCCGGGCCTGACGGGCGACTTCGGCGCCGTCCTGTTTGGCGCTGATAGCGGCGTGCAGAGCCGCGACGCCCTGCTCCAGCGCCGCCTTCTCCGGCTTGACCGGCATGCCGGCGATCAGGCCTTGCAGCACCTGGGTGAATTCCAGTTGCTCGCGGTATTCGCCGTCGTCGACAACCTTGCCCGCCGCCACCGTCGGCGGGTAGTCCGCACTGATGTAATCGAGCAAGTGCAGCGCCTGCGGGGCGCCTTCCACGGTATCGGCGAGCAGATTGAAGCTGCTCAAGGCAAGCAACGGAAACGCCAGCCAGGCCAGGAAACGGGACGCGGCAGTCATGAAGAATTCTCAAATGGAAATGCGAAGTTACATATTGTTCACTTCGAACGCCTTTCACTCAAGCTTTGTCGACGGAGAACCGCTTCAGCGCAATGGCATCGACGCGTTTCGGTAGTGTTCGAGCATGAATTCGACAAACACCCGCACCTTGAGCGCCACGTGTCGGGCATGGGGATAGAGCGCGTAATAGTGGCGCTGACCGAGGCTGCAATTGGGCAGGATCTGCACCAGCCGCCCCGCCAGCAGATCATCCAGCACCGTAGCCCGGGTGAACGCGGCAATCCCGACACCGGCCAGCGCCGCAGCGTGCAACGAGCTGATCGAGTCGGCCTTGAACCGGCCTTGCGCGCGCACGCTGCTGGTGCCCCCACGCGCATCGGTCAGCAGCCAGTCGCTGCCGCCGGCAAACGCCAGTAACTGATGTCCGGTCAGCTCGCGCACCTGACGGACCAGGCCATGACGGGCGACGTAGCCCGGTGACGCCACCAGCAACATGTCCGAAACGGTCAGCAGGCGCGCCACCAATGACGAGTCGGCCAATGGCCCGCAGATGCGCAACGCCACGTCGAAGCCCTCGGCGATCAGGTCGACGAAACGATCGTCGCAGGACAGGTCCACCTCGATCTCGGGATAGCGCTGTTGAAACGCCGGCAGCCAATGCGCCAGCTCCAGCGTACCGATGACCATCGGCGCGCTGATGCGCAGCACACCGCTGGGACTTTCGTGAGCCTGCCCCGCTGCCAGCGCAGCCTGATCAAGACGCTCGAGAATGTCCACGCACGCCGCGTAATACTGCTGCCCCGCCGTGGTCAGGCTGAAACGGCGGGTATTGCGGTTGATCAGGCGCGTGCCGAGTTCGCTTTCCAGTTGCTGCAACTGCCGGGAGATGGTCGAGTGGGTGGTGTCGAGTCGCTCGGCAGCGGCGCTGAATCCGCGACACTCGACAATGCAACAAAAGGCGCGCATGGCTTGCAGTTGATTCATCGAGAGTCCCCGACTTGTTGATCGCTGAGCGCGCAAGCCTAGCGTAATGCTTACCCACCCGGCAGCAGCAAAGCGCCCCTATAATGCGTCATCCCCGTGCTTTTGCCGTTCAAGGAAGAACCCGTCTCCATGCGCCCTTGTCTGCCGTTCTACCTGCTGCTCAGCCTCATCGTGCAACTGAGCGGTTGCGCCGCTTATCGCAATTACGATCAGGAAATGCAGCAGACTATCGACCAGATGGCGCAGGGCAATCTGAACGAAGCGCTCTACCTGATGGAGCTGCACAATCCTTGGGAAGACAAGGATCTGCTGTATTACCTGGAACGCGGCGCGATTCTCAGCGCCGGCACCAACCTGCCAAAAAGCCAGGAAGCCTGGCGCAGTGCCGACCGGATGATTTTCCAGCGTGAAGAGACCACCCCCTCAGCCCCAATCAAACTGCTGACCCGCTTCGGCAACGAAATGGGCACGATGCTGGTCAACGACAAGCTGCTGCGCTACGAGGGCTACGACTACGAAAAAGTCATGCTGACCACCGAGATGGCGCTCAACCAACTGGCGGAAAACGATTTCGACGGTGCCCGGGCCGACATCAAGAAAACCCACGAGCGCGAAACCCTGATCGCCCGCCAGCGCGAAAGGCAATACGAAGAAGCTGAAGAGCAAGCCAAAAGCCAAGGGATCACGCTGCATTACAAAGACTTGCAAGGCTATCCGGTGACCATCCTCGACGCTCCGCAAGTCATCGCGCTGAAGAATGGCTACCAGAGTGCGTTCAGTCATTATCTGGCTGGCTTCACCTATGAAGCCTTGGGCGAGCGTACGCTCGCGGCACCCGGCTATCGACAGGCGATCGAATTGCGCCCGGGCCTGCGGTTTCTCGAAAACGCTCTGCGCAATCTGGACAAACCCGGGCCGGCAGGCGATGAAAGCGAGATTCTGATCGTGGTCCAGGCCGGCTTCGCCCCGGCACGCAGTTCGGTGCAAGTGCCGATCCCGGTGCGTCTGAACGAAAACCTGACGATTGTCGCCCCGATTTCGTTCCCGGTGATGGTGCCCGACACGCTCACACCTCCGGTTCCGAGTGTGCTCGTCGATGGTAAACAATACCCGCTGACGATGATCAACAGCGTCACGGACATGGCCATGCGCACCTTGCGCGATGACATGCCGGCGATCATTTCCCGCGCCATGTTCCGTGCCAACATGGCCGCCATCAGCCAGGCGCAAAAGAACGAACGCGATCCGGCCAAGGCTTCGCTGGTGGTGACCGATCACGATCCTTTCGAAGAAGCTGACACACGAACCTGGCGCACACTGCCGGATAAAACCCTGGTCGCCCGTCTGCGCCTGAAAAAAGGCCTGCACCGCGTGCGCTTTCCGTATTTTCGTGCAGAAGACGGGTTCACGGTACGCGTCGACCAGAACCATCAAGTGTTCAATCTGCGGGTATTCATGGGCAAAAACTATTTCGTGGGTTCCGCACTGGTCCTGCCTGAAACGCCATGAACGCAGGACGATTGATAATGCTTAGAATGATGGCACCAAACTAACAAGTGCGATTAAAAAGCTATTACATAGCCAGCACCGCCCGCCTATAATGCCGCGCCTTCGTTATTGCGATCAGGCATTAAAGCTCCTCTTGTTATGAGGAATTGGCAGGAGGCCAGCGCCACTGTCGATGGGTCACCTCAGCCCGACCAGCATTCGCGGCTGCATTTACTCCAGGGAAGAAGTACCCCCATGGCATTCCGCGCCCCCACTCTGATCGCGCTCAGCGCCATCACCCTGCTATCCGGCTGTTCAGCGTTTCGCAACTACGACTCGGAACTGGCCCAGACCAACCAGCAACTGGCCAGCGGCAATGTCGATGCCGCCCTGACCCTGCTGGAAAAGAACAACACCGGCCCCGACAAGGACCTGCTCTATTACTTCGAGAAAGGTGAATTGCTGCGCGCCAAAGGCGACCTGTCCGGCAGCCAGAACGCCTGGACCAGCGCCGATCAGGTGGTCGGGCAGTGGGAAGATGCGGTCAAGCTCGACAGCGCCAAATACCTGGCCCAGTTCGGCAGCTTCATCGTCAACGACAAGGTGCGTCGCTACGAGGGCTACGACTACGAAAAAGTCATGCTGACCACGCAGATGGCCCTCAACCTGCTGGCGGTCAATGACTTCGATGGCGCCCGCACCGCGATCAAGAAGACCCACGAACGTGAAGCGGTGATCGCCGACCTGCGCGACAAGGAATACCTGAAAAGCGAAGAAGAGGCCGAGAAAGAAGGGATCAAGACCCAGTACAAGGATCTGCAGGGTTACCCGGTCGCCAGCCTCGATGCGCCGGAAGTGGTCAGCCTGAAAAACAGCTACCAGAGTGCGTTCAGCCATTACCTGGCCGGTTTCGTCTACGAAGCCCTGGGTGAAAAGGATCTGGCTGCACCGGGCTATCGCAAAGCGGCCGAACTGCGGCCGAACACACCGTTGCTGGAACAGGCACTGGTCAACCTCGACAAGCCGTCCAAGTCTGACGACAGCGACATCCTGATCGTGGTGCAAAGCGGCCTGGCGCCGTCGCGCGACTCGATCCGCGTGCCGCTGCCATTGCCGATTTCCAACAACGTGGTGATCACTCCGCTGTCGTTCCCGATCATCAAGCCTGACACCTCCACTGCGCCGTTCGCGCAGATCGGCGTCGATGGCCAGCAAGTCAACCTGACCGCCCTCAACAGCACCACCGCCATGTCCCGCCGCGCCCTGCGCGATGACATGCCGGGGATCATCGTGCGCACCACCGTGCGCGCAATCACCAAAGGTGTGGCGCAGAAAAAGATCAACGAAACCAACCCGCTCGCGGGTCTGGCCGTGGGTATCTCTTCAGCTGTGCTGGAAGGTGCCGATACCCGTACGTGGCGCACCCTGCCAGACAACACCCAAGTGGTGCGTCTGCGCTTGAAGAAAGGCGAGCACCAGGTCAGCCTGCCGAGCGCCGTGGGCGGTTCGGTGGTCAAGGTCACCGTCGACCAGCGTTATCAGGTGATCAGCCTGCGCGCCGTGGGCAATCAAGTATTCGCCGGTGGCATCGCCGCCCACGTGATCCCGAGCGCCGGCGCGACCAACGTCGCCAGCCTCAAACAACCTTAAGAACGGAGTCTTTGCATGCGCTTCAAACTCATCGCCGTTGCCGCCCTCGCCGTCCTGGCCAGCGGCTGCGCCACCCCGCCACCGCCAGAGCCGGGCAGCGCCGCGAGCAAAGTCGTGGCCATGGGGCCGCAGAAACACATCGTCGTCGGCGCCATGCGCGTCGCCCGCGAAAACGGCTTCATGACCGTCAATGTGCAGTTGAGCAACACGCTCAACAGCAACAAGATTTTCTACTACCGCTTCGCCTGGCTTGGCGCGGAAGGCTTCCCGATCGCCGAGGAAGAAGTCTGGAAAAGCCAGATGATGTACGGCGCCCAGACCAGCTTCATCCAGGGCATCGCGCCGACGCCGAAAGCCGTGGATTTCCGTCTGGAACTCAAGACGCCTTAAGTCCGCCACCCTATTTCTGTTTGAGAGAGCATTCCCATGTTTGCACGCTTTTCCTGCATCGCCGTCCTCGCCCTGCTGGCCTCCGGTTGCGCCAACACTTCGCCGACCCTGGGCAGCAAGAACATCAGCTACGGCGACACCAAAGCGGTTGAAACCGTGACCAACGAATTCGGTTCGACCGACCTGCAAATGATTGCCGAGTCGATGACCCGTTCCCTGGCCCAGTCCGGCATCCTGCAGGGTCGCCCGGTGGTTCAGGTCTACGACGTGAAGAACAAGACCAGCGAGTACATCGACACGCGTGAGATCACCACCAGCATCAAGACCCAGTTGATGAAAACCGGCGTGGCCCGTTTCGCCAGCGACAACAACGCCATGCAGAGCCAGGTTGACCAGCTCAAGCTGCAAAACCAGAGCGGCCTGTACAAGAAAAGCACCGTGGCCAAGACTGGCAACATGGTTGCCGCCAAGTACCGCATCGAAGGCTCGATCAGCTCGATCGTCAAGCGCAGCAGCGACTACAAGGACGTCTTCTACAAATTCAGCCTGCAACTGATCGACGTCGAAAGCGGTCTGGCCGAGTGGATGGACGAAAAAGAGATCCGCAAAACCACGGAGCGTTAATCAATGCGCACATGGATTGGCATGATGGCCCTGGCTTGCGCGTTCAGCGTGCAAGCGGCCCCGAAAGTCGCGGTGACGGATCTGGCGTATCAGGAGCGCGTGGAGCAATACATCCACATCGTTTCAGCGCAGAGCAATTACCGCGAGGGTTACTACAGCTCCAGTGGTTCTTCGAACTACAACGAGCTGGAAGCGACCACCAGCTACATCGAACAGGGTGAACTGCGTAAATTCACCGGCGACATCAAGGGTGAAATCCTGCGCACCGGCATGTTCCAGCTGGTGCAGGGCACGCCGTACACCGCGTCGTCAAAGGGTGACATCTACGACGTGATCAAGCGCATCAAGGCCGGCAACTTCAAGGGTGCCGACTATGTGCTGTTCGGCACCGTGTCGGACATCGACTTCACCCAGGACATGAACGAGCTGGCGCACACCGACAGCTATTCGGCGGTGCTGGGCCTGACGCTGGTGGCGGATTTCAGCCTGATCAACACCAAGACCTACGAGATTACCTCGGCCTTCACGGCGATGGGTGAAGCGCAGGACACCAAACTGGTGAACGGCCGCGACATCAAGATCTCGCTGAACCGCCCTCGGGTGGTGCGTGAGGTGTCGAAAGCACTGGGGGAAGACGTGGCCGGGCAACTGAGCATGCAGCTCGGTGGTGGCGGCTACGAGCAGCCGCGCGAAGCACCACAGCGCAACAATCTGCCGCGTGATACCGCGCCGGTAATTTTGCACTGAGCCGGATCTGAGGCCTTTGTGGCGAGAGACTCTGTGGCGAGGGGATTTATCCCCGTTGGGTCGCGAAGCGGCCCTCGCTCTTGATTCAAGAAGATGGGGACTGCTGCGCAGTCCAACGGGGATAAATCCCCTCGCCACAAAAGCTCGCTTGCCCCGATGTCTCGGTAGAAATGAAAAAGGCGACCTCACGAGGTCGCCTTTTTTCTGCCTGGAAGGTTTACGCCGCCGCTTTGCGCAACGTTGCCATAAACGCCGCTGCACCGATGAACAGCCCGGCAAACGTGCGGTTCATGCGCTTCTGCTGCTGCGGTGTACGCAACAGGCGCAGCACCTTCGACGCCAGCCCGGTGTAGCCCGCCATGACAATCAGGTCGACAAAGATCATCGTCACACCAATCACCACATACTGAATCAGCAACGGCGCATGGGGATTGATGAACTGCGGCAGCACCGCCAGCATGAACACCAAGGCCTTGGGGTTGCTGATGTTCACCAGAAAGCCGCGGAACACCAACGCCAGCGGCCGGCCGATCGGCCGCACCGCCGCGTCATCGCTCATGTCCATGGGCAGCGCACGCCATTGCTTGATAGCCAGATAAACCAGATACGCCACACCGAACCATTTGATCGCATGGAACGCGGTGGCCGAGGCAGTGAGGATCGCACCAACACCGGCGCCGACAATCGCAATCTGCACAGCCAGGCCGATTTGCAGGCCGAGGGCGTTCCAGTAGCCGCGCCAGAAACCGTATTGCAAACCGCTGGACATCGACGCAATGGCGCCCGCACCCGGGGAAAGGCTGATCACCCAGCAGGCGGCGAAAAACGCCAGCCATGTTTGTAGCTCCATCGCACACCTCGACTCATGCTCGTGACAAACGTCAAAGCTAATGCGGTTTGGGGCGGATGACTACCGATTTTTACGGTGGGAGCGGGCTTGCCCGCAAAGGCGTCAGACCAAATGTCCGGGGAATCTATTTTTCGAAACCGCTGGAAGGAAACACATCGCTGCCGCGCCAGCGCCGCACCGAACGCTGGAAGAACAGGCTGTTCGGCACCTGCACCATCGCACTACCGGTGCCCAGTTCTTCAGCCTCGATCAACGTGGTGTAAAGCAGATTGATCGCCACCACCCGGCCTTTGACGCCTGGTTTGTCAGTGGTATCGACCAGCTCGACCACATCGCCCAGGCGAAACGGCCCGACGGTGAAGATCAGGATCGCGCACAGCAGGTTCGACAGCACACTCCACATCGCGAAGAACGCCACCGCCGCCACCGCGACGAAACCCGACAGGGCCGTCCACAACACGGTGGCCGACACCCCGAGGCGTTCCAGCACGAAGATCAGCGCGCTGCCCATGATCAGCCAGCGCAGCGCGCCACGCAGCGGCATCAGCAACTGCGGCGGGAACGGATAGCGCTCACCCAGTCGGGTCAGGCCTTTGGCGACGAAGCGCTGGGCCAGATAACCGGCCAGCAGGATCAGCAGAATCTGCACGCCAAACCAGACCGGCTCGACCCACTCCGCCGGCAGCGGCAGCTTGAACGCTTCCATCAGGACAGCGCCTCCAGCTCCGCCTGCATGCTTTCCAGCGTCTCGAGCGCTTCCATCCAGGCCTCTTCCAGCTCGGCTTCGCGCACTTTCAGCTTGGCTTGTTCGGCCAGCAGATCACGCAATTCGTTCTTGCGCGCCGGCTCGTAGATGTCGCTGTCGCCGAGGCTGGCGTCGACCTTGGCGAGTTTCTCGTGAAGTTTGCCCAGCTCGGCTTCGAGCTTGTCGGCTTCACGCTTGTGCGGTGCCAGTTGCTGACGCAAGGCCGCCGCGGCCTGACGCTGGGCCTTCTTGTCGGTCTTGTCCGGGTTGACCGGGGTGTTGCTGACCGGCGCGTTGCGCTGACGGTATTCCACCAGCCAGCGGGCATAATCTTCGAGGTCACCATCGAACTCTTCGACCTTGCCGTCAGCGACCAGGTAGAAGTTGTCGGTGGTGCTCTTGAGCAAGTGGCGATCGTGAGACACCACCAGCACCGCGCCGCTGAATTCCTGCAGCGCCATGGTCAGCGCCAGGCGCATTTCCAGGTCCAGGTGGTTGGTCGGTTCGTCGAGCAGCAACAGGTTCGGTCGCTCCCAGGCGATCAACGCCAGGGCCAGACGCGCCTTTTCGCCACCGGAGAAATTCAGTACGGGTTCGTCGATGCGCGCGCCACGGAAGTCGAAACCGCCGAGGAAGTCGCGCAGGGTCTGCTCGCGCTCGGTCGGCGCCAGACGCTGCAGGTGCAGCAGCGGGCTGGCCTTGGCGTCGAGCGAGTCGAGCTGATGCTGGGCAAAGTAGCCGACCACGGTGTTTTCGCCACGGGTCAGGCGCCCGGCCAGCGGCTCGAGCTCACCGGCAAGGTTCTTGATCAGAGTCGATTTACCCGCACCGTTCGGCCCGAGCAGGCCGATCCGCGCCCCCGGGGTCAGTTGCAGCTTGACCTTCTCGAGGATGGTTTTGTCGCCGTAGCCCAGACGTGCATCGGACAGGTCGATCAGCGGGCTGGAGATCTTGGTCGACTCGCGGAAAACGAAATCGAACGGCGAATCGACGTGGGCCGCCGACAGTTCTTCCATGCGCTCCAGTGCCTTGATCCGGCTCTGCGCCTGGCGGGCCTTGGTGGCCTGGGCCTTGAAGCGGGCGATGTAGCTTTCCATGTGCGCACGTTGCGCCTGCTGCTTCTCGTAGGCCTGTTGCTGCTGGGCCAGACGCTCGGCACGCGCACGTTCGAACGCGGTGTAGCCGCCACGGTACAAGGTCAGTTTGCGTTGATCGACGTGAGCCACGTGATCGACCACTTCGTCGAGGAAGTCGCGGTCGTGGGAAATCAGCAACAAGGTGCCCGGGTAGCTTTTCAGCCACTCTTCGAGCCAGATGATCGCGTCGAGGTCCAGGTGGTTGGTCGGTTCGTCGAGCAGCAACAGGTCCGACGGGCACATCAGCGCCTGCGCCAGGTTCAGACGCATCCGCCAGCCACCGGAGAAATCGCCGACTTGGCGATCCATCTGCTCGTTGGTGAAGCCGAGCCCGGCCAGCAACTTGCGAGCGCGTGCGTCAGCGGTATAACCGTCGGCGCTGTCGAGTTCGGCGTGCAGACGCGCCAGAGCGGTGCCGTCGTGGGCCTCTTCGGCCATGGCAAGGTCACGCTGCACTTCGCGTAGACGCAGGTCGCCATCGAGCACATAGTCGACCGCCAGACGCTCGAGAGTGTCGACCTCCTGGCGCATGTGCGCGATCCGCCAGTCGGCCGGCAACAGGCAATCGCCCGAGTCCGGGTGCAACTCGCCGCGCAACAAGGCGAACAGGCTGGATTTGCCGGCGCCGTTGGCACCGATGAGGCCGGCTTTGTGGCCGGCGTGCAGGGTCAGCTCGGCGTCTTCTAGCAGACGTTGCGGGCCACGCTGTAAAGTCAGGTTCTGAAGTCGGATCATAATGGCGGCGGAGTCTACCAGCTTCGCTCACAACTGGCGCGAGTAGCACGATGTCCTCTGACCTGTGGAGCTTTTCCCTTGCCACCTACGCCCGCCCGGGTGTGGAAGACGCTTGCCTGCAACTGCAATCGACGGGGGCCAATGTCTGCCTGCTGCTGTGCGGTTTGTGGCTGGAACAACGCGCAATTGCCTGCAACGAACAACGCGTGCAGCAACTGCAAATGCTGGTGGGTCCCTGGGATATCGAGGTGGTGCAACCGCTGCGGGCATTGCGCATGCAATGGAAAACCCTGGCGGCGGAAGATCCGGTGCTCAAGGGGTTGCGCGAACAGATGAAGGCGCTGGAACTGGAGGCCGAACGGCATCTGTTGTGGCAGTTGGAGCAGGTGGCTCAGAACTGGCCGCAGGCGCTATCAGCGGCGAATGAGTGGCTGGAAAGCCTGATGGGCGCCAGCCCGAACCGCGACGCGCTGCAAGTGCTGCGCGACGCGGTCACCCGCGCTTAGGAAGCGCTGGTTGGGTTGCTGGTGACGCTCGACGCAGCGGCCGGCGTTGGCGCAGTCGTGGTGGTCGAGGCCGTAGCTGCCGGCGCAGCGGTCGCTGGCGAGGTTGCCGGTGCGGCAGGCTTGGCCGCTGGAGCCGTGGCCGGTTTGGCGGCAGCTGGTTTGGCGGCAGCTGGTTTTTTCGCGGCTGGTTTTGCGGCTGGTTTTGCGGCCGGCTTGGCAGCAGGTTTAGCCGCAGCAGGCTTGGCGGCAGTCGCTGCCGGTTTGGCTGCAGCAGTTGGCTTGGCTGCTGGTTTGGCAGCGGCCTTCACAGCGGGTTTTGCCGCGGGTTTTGCCGCAGGCTTCGCGGCCGGTTTCGCGGCGGCTTTGGCAGCAGGACGGGCGGCTGCAGTTTTGGCGGCAGGCTTGGCAGCCGGTTTTGCCGCAGCGGTTTTGGCAGCCGGTTTGGCAGCGGCGGTTTTCGCCGGAGCGGCTTTGGCAGCGGCTGGTTTAGCGGCAGCTGGTTTTGCAGCGGTGGTTTTAGCAGCCGGCTTCGCAGCGCTGGCCGCAGCCGGTTTTTTCACAGCAGGTTTGGCAGCCGCTTTCACGGGTGCTTTTGCAGCAACTTTAGCCGCCGGTTTGGCAGCAGCCGTTTTCGCTGGCGCCTTGGTTGCAGCAGGTTTAGCTGCAGCAGGTTTGGCTGCGGCTTTCTTCGCCGGTGCTGCTGCGGGTTTGGCTGCACGGGAAGTCAGCACTTTACCCACTGCCTCCTGGACGCGACCCACACCCTGGGCCAGTTTCAGGCTTTCCTGAGCATCGCGCTTGAGTTGCAGAATGTAGCTGCGAGTGTCGGACTGACGCTCTTTTAAAGCATCGAGCAGGTCTTCCAGTTCTTTCACCGCAGCCTTGGCTTTGTTCTGTGCCTTGGCTTTACCGGCAGTGGCTGCGTCCTGCAATTTGGTGCGGGATTTGTGCAGTTTTTCTTGCGCCTTGCCGCGTTGCTTTTCCAGTTTGGCGAGCAGTTTTTCAGCATCAGCCAAGGCTTGGGAGCAAGCGTTTTCCAGATGCTCGAGCAGGCTGCCCGAGAGTTGTTGGAGTAAGTGCAACGGAGTATTTACAGGCTTCTTGGTGGCCGACATGGTTTACCTCCTGGCTGACGTGGGTGCGGCTCATACTAGACCTCTGCAGTTACCGCCGCTAGGGCATCTTGACAGTATCGTTTGCGTTGCGTTGCACCGAAGCGAAAATGTTCTGCGCAAAGGCAAAAGCAGTTCACCGTTGCAGTCGTTTGCGCTGGCATAATCCACCGCATCTCAGGACGGAGAGTGCCCATGTCGCGCTACTTTTTTTTATCCCTCTGCCTGGTTTTTTCCGCAGTCCACGCTGACGAAAAAACCACCGCGAATGACGCTCACGATCTGGCTTACAGCCTGGGTGCCAGCCTCGGTGAACGGCTACGCCAGGAAGTCCCGCAATTGCAGATTCAGGCACTGGTCGAAGGCTTGCAGCAGGCTTATCAAGGCAAGCCGCTGGCGCTGAGCGAAGCGCGCATCGAACAGATCCTTGCCGATCATGAATCGCAAAACGCCGAGCACGCTTCACAGAACTCCAGCGACGTCGCGATGGAAAACGAACAACGTTTCCTCACCGCTGAAAAAGCCAAACCGGGTGTGAAGGAACTGGCTGACGGCATCCTGCTCACCGAGCTGACACCGGGCACTGGCGCCAAGGCCGGCCCCGATGGAAAAGTGCAGGTGCTGTATGTCGGTCGACTGCCGGACGGCACCGTGTTCGATCAGAACACTCAACCGCAATGGTTCAACCTCGACAGCGTGATTGCCGGTTGGCGCACCGCGTTGCAGAACATGCCGGTAGGGGCGAAATGGCGACTGGTGATTCCATCGGATCAGGCCTATGGCGCTGATGGCGCCGGCGACTTGATCGCACCGTTTACACCACTGGTGTTTGAAGTGGAATTACGCGGCGCGACCAGTTGATCAGGCAATAAAAAAAGGTGCGCCTGGGGCGCACCTTTTTTTGATCAGGGTTCGGATCAGGCCTGAACCGGATCCTCTTCCTTGTGTGCCGTATGCAGCACTTCAATCAGGCAGTCTTCGAGTTCGAAGCGTTCGTGGAGCAGGCCACCGAGCTCCTTGAATTTCTCGGCAACGCATTTGCCGGCATCGCACAGATCATTGAACGCGAGCAGCTTCTCGGTGATGACGTCGATACGCGGGTAGATCGTCTCGGCGAGTTCCAGGCCTCGCTTGTCGTTGAACGCCTTGGCTTCGCCCGTCAGCTGTTCATAGATTTCGAAATGCCCGGCCGACACGTAATCAACCAGCACGCCGCAGAATTCCTGCAAAGGCTTACGGCTCTCGGACAACGACTCAGGCTGCGCGCCGAGTTTGTCGTAGGCGCCAATCAGCTCCTCACGCTCCTGCAACCAGCGGTCGATCAGCAGATGAACTCCACCCCAACGTTCCTGAGCATTCTGACAACTTTCGAGCATGGCAATCTCTCTTCCCTTGTGGGTCATGCTGCTCTACACCCGCGCCCCGCTTTTGGTTTTGGCTTGGGGGACGGCCGGGCAGAGCGTCATCGAGCAACATAAATCCAATGACACGTGCGGGCCAGATTATGCCCGCACGCCTATGGCTTCAAGGTACGCAGGAGATAAAGTTCATACAAGTGTTTAATCCCGCAGCCCCCCCCGGTGCGACGCTTCGCCGCTGAGCGGTCGCTGCAGAGCGCCCCAGACCAGCCGTAACATTTGATAGACCGCGAGAATCGACACCGCGACAAAGAACAACAGACTCCATTCCGGAAGACTCAGATCGAACAGCGTCCAGGAAATTTCCGCGCAATCAGTACCGCCGTTAAACATTCGTTGCAATGCGCAGATCCACGACAGTCCACTGAACAGCGTCTCGGCCGCCGGGGCACAATTGTCCAGTTGCAGCACCGGATCGCTATGTATCAGCACCTGGCGCCAGGCCGCCGTGGTGCCGCCCAGACTCGCGCACAGCACCAGCAGCCAGTAAAGCCACAAGCCAACACGCCTGGGGCCATGCACCGCCGCCAGACCGCAGCACACGCACAGCAGCGTAAGAAACAACCGCTGCACCAGACATAGACTGCACGGCGCCAGACCGACCGCGTATTCAAGATAATAGGAAGCTCCCAGAGCAAAGGCCCCCGCAGTGAAAGCCATGAAAAACAAGGAGCGTGAGCAGGCCAACGACATGGCTTTTCCGTAACAGTGGAGACAGGCTGTAACGGTAGAGGAAAGCGTGTCAGCCTTTCAAGACGAGGTCCTGACGACAGTTCACCAGAGGTGTAGGGAAAACCCGACAGGTTCAAGAGGAAAGGATGAAGCCCTCTGTAGGACTTTATCCAGGGCGCTGACTGAAGTTGAATTTCGGTCGTAAACGGTCAACGAGGGAGAGGCCTCCCTCGTGTCTTCAGGCATGCACCGGAGCCGGCAACGGCGCGGCCAGCAAGCGCTCATCCAACAGACCAAGCCCTTCCTGAAACAACTGATTGCTGCGCTCGGTATCGCCCAGTTGCGCAAGCAGGCGGGCCAGCTCGGCACAGGTTTCCGGATTGCGCTGCACGCGCAGGCTGCTTTCCAGATAATCCCGGGCCTTGCCCCACAGACTGGTTTGCAGGCAGAGACGTCCCAGAGTCAGCAGCAGGCTCGGGTCGCCCGGATGCTCCTTGAGCCAGCCTTCGGCGGTTTGCAGCTGGCGCGCAGGATCACTGCCGCGCACCAGACCATAAAGCCGGGCGAGATGGCTGTCGTACTTGCGCTTCAGCGCCGTGCGCAGGACCTCTTCAGCCTCGACCTGAGCCCCCAACTGACGCAACTGCTCGGCGTACGCCAGCACCAGCGGTGGCTCCTGACGCTGGGCAGAGGTGAGCTGTTCCCAGGCCCGCTGCAGCGACTGCCGGCCCACGCTGCCGTCCTCGTCACGGTGCGCCGCCAGCGACAGGTTTTCGCCCCAGGCGCGCCGTTCCAGCTCAGCCAGTTCGGACGGCGGCAGGACTTTGTCCTTGCGCAGCTCCGGCAACAGACGAATCACCGCCGACCATTCGCCACGTTGCTGATACAGACGCTGCAATTGCCGCAACGTCTGCGCATTGCGTGGATGACGTTCGTGCATCGCTTGCAGGGTCACCAGGGCGCCCTCGGTATCGCCGCGATCGGTCTGCAACTGTGCATGGCTCAAGGCAATCGCCAACTCAGCCTGAGGTTGGCGTTCGAGCGCCCGCTCCAGCAAGCGATCGCACTCCTCGTAATGGCCTTGCTCGTTGGCCGCCCGGGCCGCGCCGAGGTAGTACAGCAACGGTTGGCGTTCAGCTTCGGCGGCGCGGTAAAGATGACGCTGCGCGCTGGCCCAGCGACCTTCCGCCAGATCCAGCTGACCATGTTCGATCGCCACTTGCACGCGACGGCTGCGGTTGCGTCGCGACCACGGGTTGACCACGCCGCTGGAGGTCATGACCAGTTCAACCAGTGCCTTGATCCCCCAGATCACCAGCCACAACACTGCGATCACCGCAAGAGTCGCCCACAGGCTCGACTCATAGCGGAAGCTCTTGTAGGCGACCAGCACGTAACCGGAATGCTCGGCAATCGCCAGCCCCAACGCCGCCGTCGCGGCGATCACCAGAAACACGATCACATACAGGCGTTTCATGGCGTGGCCTCCTGCGCAGTGCTGGCAGCAGGTTTGGCGAAGGGTTTCACCGACTCTTCGGCGTTGACGTTACGCCGCTCAAGATAAGCCTGAACCGCACTCAACGTGCCGGCCAGATCCGGCGTGGCGACCGTGACCGGTGCCTTGCTCAGCTCGGCGACCTGTTCGAGCATCACTTTGCTCTGCGGATTGTCCGGGTTGAAATTGCCCTTGAGCACGTCACGCGCCTCGGCCAGCGCCTGGGTATAAACCGGCGCCTGACCATTGAGCGCGGCCCACTGCGCCTGCTCCAGCGCCAGGCTCAGGGCCAGGCGGACCTGGCTCAGGCTCTGGCCGGCCAGCAATGGCTTCACATTCTTGTCGGCGTTGAAATCAATGCGGATGTAGCGCGATATCTGATCCCACCACTGCGCCCAGCGACTGGCGCCGTCACCATCGGACGTCAGGCCCAGCAGCGACTCACCGCGATCCTTGTACTCCGGCGCCAGCTCGGTGAGGCTGATGACCTGATCGCGCAGGGCACCAATACGCAGAAACAATCCGGTGCGATCCGGCTGCTCGGTGCTGCGCAGGGCGACGAGGGTTTTCGCCACTTGCTCACGGGCGGCGAACGATCCGGGGTCGTTTTGCTCACGCAGGATTTCATCGGCGCCCTGTACCAATGCCTGTGCGCTGCTGATGTCCTGCAACGCCGACAGACGCAGGCTGGCCAGACGCAGCAAGTGCTCGGCCTCAGCCAGGCGCCAATCCTTGCGACTGGCGCCAAGGACCGTTTCCAGACGCTGATTGAGGCGCTGTTGATCACCCTGCAGTTGAGTCACCAGACGCTGTCGATCAGCCAGTTCATCGGCACCCGGCAACTGCGCGAGGCGTTCGGTCAGGCGCTGTTCGTTGAGTTTCAGGCTCTGTGCCTGATCGTTCAACGCCTGCACCTGGCCCGACTGTTGTTGCGTGTTGGTCTGCAGGTGACGTACCTGCCAGACACCCCAGCCACCAATCGCGACGCCGGCGGCGCCGAGCAACAAGGCGACGATCGCCAATCCATTGCCTCGGCGCGGCTCGGTGGCCGGCGGTGGCGTTTCAACCTGAGTCTCGATCACAGGCTGGACATCATCTTTAGGCAAGGCTGTTTCGCTCACGTATCCATCCTTTGCATTAGAGAACGGGCACGGGATGCTCCCGTAACGCCGTCAGCAAAGCCGCGGCACTCGCGCCACGGCAATCCACAACTGTTTGGGCCCCGGCGGCACGTGCCTGCTCGGCGACTCTTGGGCTTGGAACAAACAACGGCAACTGCGCTATCGCCGGCCAGGCATCGCCGGCCATCTGGCGCAGGTGCTCGAAACCCTGTCCACTGCTGACCACCAGCCCGTTCAAGCGTTCCGCTTCAATCCGCCGCGGCAATTCTTGCGCGGCATAGGCTGGCAGCTCACGACGATACAATTCCAGATACTCGACACTAGCACCAAGCGTGCGCAAACGCTCGGCGAGCAACTCGCGGCCGCCCTCGCCGCGCAGGATCAGCACTCGCGCACCGGACTGGCTGACCGCCTCGCGCAGACGCGACAACTGCAGCAACGCTTCGCTGTCATCACCAGTGTCCGGGCAGTGCACGTCCAGGCCACGGTCGCGCAGAATCTGCGCGGTCGCCGCGCCAACGCTGAACCACGGCATCGCCAACATGGGCGGGCCACCGGCATCGAGCAGGTCGACCGCAATGCGCGCTGCCGGTTTGCTGACCACGATCACCGCGCTGCAGCCCGACAGCTGCGCAATCGCCTGACGGATTTTGTCAGAGACCGGCAGCGGCACGATGTCCAGAAGCGGCAGGCAACTGCTGAAAACCCCCTGCCCTGCTAACGTCTCGGCGAGCGCCGCGCAATCTTCGGCGGGGCGCGTCAGCAGCAGCCGCCAACCGGTCACTCGTGACCTGCCTCGCCATACACCGCTTTGAGGATGTCGTCGGCACCCTGGCCGAGCAAATCCTCAGCGACCTTCACCCCCAGCGCCTCGGCATCGGCACGCGGCGCCCGCGCTTCGGCGCTGAGCAGCTTGCCACCGCTCGGCTCGCCGACCAGACCTCGCAGCCACAACTGCTCACCCTCGAGCACGGCGTAGCAGGCGATCGGCACCTGGCAGCCGCCATTCAGATGTTTATTGAGGGCGCGTTCAGCGCTGACCCGCGCAGCCGTATCGGCGTGATGCAGCGGTGCCAACAGGGCATGAATTTCAGTGTCGGCGCTGCGGCATTCGATGCCGACGGCGCCCTGGCCACCGGCCGGCAGGCTGTCGTCGACGCTAATGGCAGAGGTGATGCGGTCTTCGAAACCGAGGCGGATCAGGCCGGCCGCCGCGAGGATGATCGCGTCGTACTCACCGGCATCGAGCTTGGCCAGGCGCGTGTTGACGTTACCGCGCAGGAAGCGGATCTCGAGATCCGGGCGGCGCGTCAGCAACTGGGCCTGACGACGCAGGCTGGAGGTGCCGACGATGGCGCCGGCAGGCAGCGCATCGAGGCTTTGAAAGGTATTGGATACGAAGGCATCGCGCGGGTCTTCACGTTCGCAGATGCAGAACAGGCCCAGACCTTCGGGGAAGTCCATCGGCACGTCTTTCATCGAGTGCACGGCGATGTCGGCTTCGTTTTCCAGCAACGCGGTTTCCAGTTCCTTGACGAACAGGCCTTTGCCGCCGATTTTCGACAGTGGCGAGTCGAGCAGCTTGTCGCCGCGACTGACCATGGGCACCAGCGTCACCAGCAGGCCCGGATGGGCCGCCTCCAGACGGGCTTTGACGTATTCGGCCTGCCAGAGGGCCAGCGCACTTTTACGGGTGGCGATGCGGATTTCGCGAGAGGACATGGATCAATCCGTACTGAATAGATACGGCGGATAATAACAGCTCAGCCAAATCCACTTTGACCTGAATCAGAAACGACGTGGCCTCCCTGGCCTGCGATGCCCGGTGAAGAAAAGCAGAAACCCGCCGAAACGATCGGGTTACAGGCCCTGCATCATCTTGCGCACACCGGCCACGTGCCGACGGCTGACGATCAGCGCATCACCGTTGAGGCCTTTGAGGTACAGCTGGAAATGCCCCAGCGGCGTACGTTGCAGCCGTTCGATGCGGTCGCGGGCGACCAGTGCGTTGCGGTGGATACGCACGAAGCGCTCACCGAATTCGTCTTCGAGCGCCTTGAGTGGTTCGTCCAGCAACACTTCGCCGGCCTCGTGACGCAGGGTCACGTATTTGTGGTCGGCAATGAAGTAGACCACCTGATCGAGCGGGATCAGTTCAATCCCTTTGCGAGTACGGGCGCTGATGTGACTGCGCGGGCCGTTGCCGCTTTCGGCAGCGGGACGGGTCAGGGCCGAGAGCTGGGCCCGGTTGGGACGTTCAGCCCGTTTCAGGGCGTCATGCAGATGTTCGGTTCGCACGGGTTTCACCACATAGCCCACGGCGCTGGCCTGCAGGGCTTCCACGGCAAATTCATCGGGGCTGGTGCAAAACACCACGGCGGGCGGCGTTTCTCGTTCGCACAGACGGGCAGCGACCTGCAGGCCATCCAGGCCAGGCATGCGGATATCGAGCAGCACGATATCCGGCTTGTGGCTGTCGATCAGCGCCAACGCCTCCTCGCCATTCGTGGCGCTGGGCTCCAGGACTGTGTAACCCTCGAGCTCACTCACCATTCGGCTGAGGCGCTCGCGAGCCAGTGGTTCGTCATCAACGATCAGGACATTCATATTGCGCTGGATTCCTGCGTGAGTCTCGCACAAGGATAGCGTAGACAGGTGGAGTGACGTCCGTCACCGCGATCCACGCTAAGACTAGCCTGAGCGCCAAAAAGTGCCGTACGTCGGCCAGCAATATTTGCCAGTGTCCGGGTCGTACTGCTCGAAGCCCGCTGTTTCCCGCGTTTCTCACGGGTTTTGTCCAAGGACATAACCCACCCCCACTTCTTATAGTCGGCGACCGGACCTTTGCACAATCCGCGCTCACCGACCCTTATGTCCAACTGTAGACGCTCGCCGGGCCGATATTGCTCAATCGAAAAATATCCTTGCGCAAATCCCCCGGCACCAGCGGCCACTATGGCTGACGCAATGAGAAAAAAACGTATCGACCAGTGTCAGCGACAGGATTGGCAACCCTGTTATTATCCGCGCCAGCGTTTCACGCCACTTTTCTTCAAGCCGATACGAGCGAATTCATGAGCACTGACAAGACCAATCAGTCCTGGGGCGGCCGCTTCAGTGAACCCGTCGACGCCTTCGTCGCCCGCTTCACCGCCTCCGTCACTTTCGACCAGCGCCTGTATCGCCACGACATCATGGGCTCGATCGCCCACGCCACCATGCTGGCCAAGGTCGGCGTGCTGACTGATGCCGAGCGCGACAGCATCATTGATGGCCTGAAGACCATTCAGGGCGAAATCGAGGCCGGCCAGTTCGACTGGCGCGTCGACCTCGAAGACGTGCACATGAACATCGAAGCCCGCCTGACCGACCGCATCGGCATCACCGGCAAAAAACTGCACACCGGCCGCAGCCGCAACGACCAGGTCGCGACCGACATCCGCCTGTGGCTGCGTGACGAGATCGACCTGATCCTCGCCGAAATCACCCGCCTGCAAAAAGGCCTGCTGGAGCAAGCCGAGCGCGAAGCCGCGAGCATCATGCCGGGCTTCACCCACCTGCAGACCGCGCAGCCGGTGACCTTCGGCCACCACATGCTGGCGTGGTTCGAAATGCTCAGCCGCGACTACGAGCGCCTGGTCGACTGCCGCAAGCGCACTAACCGCATGCCCCTGGGCAGCGCTGCACTGGCCGGCACCACCTACCCGATCGACCGCGAATACACCGCGCAACTGCTGGGCTTCGATGCCGTAGGCGGCAACTCGCTGGACAACGTGTCCGATCGAGATTTCGCCATCGAATTCTGCTCGGCCGCGAGCATCGCGATGATGCACCTGTCGCGCTTCTCCGAAGAGCTGGTGCTGTGGACCAGCGCGCAGTTCCAGTTCATTGATCTGCCGGACCGTTTCTGCACCGGCAGCTCGATCATGCCGCAAAAGAAAAACCCTGACGTGCCGGAGCTGGTACGTGGCAAGACCGGTCGCGTGTTTGGCGCACTGATGGGCCTGCTGACCCTGATGAAAGGCCAGCCACTGGCCTACAACAAGGACAACCAGGAAGACAAGGAACCGCTGTTCGACGCCGCCGATACCCTGCGCGACTCGCTGCGTGCCTTCGCCGACATGATCCCGGCAATCAAACCGAAACACGCGATCATGCGTGAAGCGGCGCTGCGCGGATTCTCCACCGCGACCGACCTGGCGGACTACCTGGTGCGCCGTGGCCTGCCGTTCCGTGATTGCCACGAAATCGTCGGTCACGCGGTGAAGTACGGCGTCGACACTGGCAAGGATCTGGCCGAGATGAGCCTGGAAGAACTGCGTCAGTTCAGCGACCAGATCGAGCAGGACGTGTTCGCCGTACTGACCCTGGAAGGCTCGGTGAATGCCCGTGACCACATCGGCGGGACCGCGCCGGCGCAGGTCAAGGCTGCCGTGGTACGCGGTCAGGCGTTGATCGCCAGCCGCTAAAAGCATCGCGGGCAAGCCCGCTCCCACACGTTCTGCGTCGAACACACAAGGGTGTTTCAGCGCGAAATCCTGTGGGAGCGGGCCTGCCCGCGATGACTGACTCCAGAACGCTAAAAAATCTACTTTTTCGCCGCGATCATCGCCAAAAACGCCGGCATCGCAGCCTCTTTGTCCGCCGCAATCTTCTGCACATGCGGACTCTGCTCAAGCCGCTCCAGCAGCACCTTGGCTTTCGGCATCTCGGCCAGCAAATCGATCCCGAACAGCTTCTGCCCGACCGCGCACGCCAGCGGCACGCTGTAGAGGAAATACAGATCCGCGATGCTCAGACTGTCGCCCGCCACATACGGGGCGAACTTGCCGTGACGCCCCAGCGCCGCAAAACCCAGCAGCAATTCGGCTTTGGTTTTCTCCTTGATCGCCTCCGGCACCGGCGAGCCAAAGAACGCTTCGCCGTAACAGGCGCGACCCGGCAACTCGATATAGAGCTCGATCTCCTTGGCAATCGCCAACACCTGCGCTCGCGCAAACGGGTCACTTGGCAACAGCGGTGTGCCCTTCTGGGTCTGCTCCAGGTATTCGAGGATGATGCCGGTTTCATTGATGTAACCGGCATCAACGCCCAGCACCGGGACTTTGCCGCGCGGGCTGATGGCCAGCGATTGCGGCGTTGGCGTCGGGTAGAACGTGACCTCTTCAAACGGCAGGCCTTTTTCCAGCAGCGCCAGTTTGACCATGTTGTAATAATTGCTGACAGAGAATCCGTAGAGCTTGAGCATCACATAGCCTCCGGGCCGTGCGGGGTGGGCAGTCCCTGTTTATAGATCGCCGGACGCGATCCTGCCAGCAGCATCACCTCGCTGAATGCAGGTAAACTGGCGCCTTTCCTTGAGGAGCCTGCCATGAGCGAGCCGACAGACATCGAGATTGACGACGAAGAAGAGTTCGCCGAGAACACTTTGATTGAAGCGATCGAAAATCAGATTGAAAACGACAACCCGCCAGCGGCCAAAGCGACCTTCAACAAGCTGACACTGGTGGGTGTCGAGCGCGATGAGATCCTCAACCTGATGGCGCACGTGCTGGCCTACGAGATTGACGCGATGCTCGATGAAGACCGCGCCTTCAATACCGAATGGTACGAAGCGGCGCTGCGCGCATTGCCAGAGCTGCCGCCCGAAAAGCAGTAAGCCCCCGATCGTGCAGGACTGAGCCTGCTCACGATAGCGTTCTGTCATGTCAGTGAAGAATATGCTGACAGGCACTCCTCTATCGCGAGCAGGCGAAGGCCTACAATGTTTGTAACGTATCCAGCCAGCCAACTTCCGGGCCCCGACTACACTGGAATCCGCCTCAAGACAAAATCCCTGATCTGAGCACTGGACATGCCGCAAAAGCGGGTTCACCTTAGGGGCGCTGTCGTCCAATTACTAGAAAGTCTGGAGTCCTTATGTCGCTTACCCCTGAGCTGGTTGCCGAACTGGAAGTCCTCGCACTCTTCAACCTGGACAGTTCCCAGGAAGGTTTGAAAATTCATCAGACCGCTGCCCCGAAACACATCGCTGCTGCACAACGCCTCTTTGAAAAAGAACTCACCGACCAGCCCGATGGCGGCTACCTGACCAGCCTGGGTCGTGATGCCGCGCAAAATGTGCAGACCGTACTGACCATTTTGAGAGAGCAGGAAACCGCCTGATTTTCCCGTCTTTGCCCACGGGAACTCCTGCCACGGGATTTCCGCGGGCTCGCTTGATAACCCCACGCTAAAAATCTGACGTCAAAAAAACAAATTCAGCTTAAAAGTCCCGCTGCGCAGAGGCTAAACTGCCTCCCATTCCGAGACCCTCTTCGTCCGAGCCTGCGAGCCGGTTTGAGCTGACATGACGCGCACCCATGAAATCCGCCCCGATCTGGACGAAGGCATCGACCGCAAGGTGCTCAGCCAATTGCGTGCGCGCTTTCTCAAACTCAATGCAGGTCGCCTGGGTCGCGCACTGGAGGGTCTGTCGACGCGCCAGCAAGGCGTACTGACGCTGCTGCCGCTGTTCTTCCACGTCAATCATCCGCTGCTGCCCGGCTATGTATCCGGCAGTACGCCGGCGGGCCTGTCCAACTACGAACCGGACGCTACTACCCTCGCCGAAGCCCAGCGCCTGACCCGCTCGTTCTCCTACAAGCCGCGCCACGGCAGCAACCCGCCACGGCCGATTCACGGGCTGTTCCTGATGGGCAGCCTGGGCACGCTGGCCCAGGCCGATCAGAGCGACATGGACGTGTGGGTCTGCCACGCGCCGGACCTGAGCGAAAGCGAATTGGCCGAGCTGAGCAAAAAATGTCAGCTCCTGGAAACCTGGGCCGCGAGCCAGGGCGCCGAAGCGCATTTCTTCCTGATTGACCCGGTGCGCTTCGTCAAAGGCGAACGCGACACCCAACTGAGTTCCGAGAACTGCGGCAGCACTCAGCATTACCTGCTGCTGGACGAGTTTTATCGCACCGCGATCTGGCTGGCCGGGCGCACACCGATCTGGTGGCTGGTGCCGGTCTACGAGGAAAGCGCCTACGACCTTTACACCGACACGTTGTTGTCCAAGCGTTTTATCCGTGCCGACGAAACCCTCGACCTCGGTCACCTGGCGACGATTCCGCCGGGCGAGTTCATCGGCGCCGGGCTGTGGCAGCTGTTCAAGGGCATCGAGTCACCGTACAAGTCGGTGCTCAAACTGTTGCTGACCGAGGTTTATGCCAGCGAACACCCCCATGTGCAGTGCCTGAGCCTGCGCTTCAAAAAAGCGGTGTTCGCCAACCAGCTGGATCTGGATGAGCTGGACCCGTACATGGTCGTGTACCGGCGTATCGAGGAATACCTCACCGCGCGCAACGAACCGGAGCGTCTGGAACTGGTGCGCCGCGCGCTGTACCTCAAGGTCAACCGCAAGCTCACCGGCAACAGCCGCAGCCAGGGCTGGCAACGCGCCCTGCTTGAACGGCTGGCCAGCGAATGGCATTGGGATCAGCGTCAACTGGCGCTGCTCGACAGCCGCAGCCAGTGGAAAGTGCGCCAGGTCAGCGCCGAACGCCGTGCCCTGGTCAACGAACTGAATTACAGCTATCGCTTCCTGACCCAGTTTGCCCGCACCGAGCAAACCGTCAGCCTGATCAACAAACGCGATCTCAACGTCCTCGGCCGCCGCCTCTACGCCGCGTTCGAGCGCAAGGCCGACAAAGTCGAGTTCATCAACCCCGGGATCGCTCCGGATCTGGCCGAAGACACCCTGACCCTGGTGCAGTCACGCAACAAGAAAGAACCGGGGCAAGCCCAATGGGGCCTGTACAACGGCAGCCTCACCGCACTGGAATGGGAGCACTTCGCGCCGATCAAGCGCAGCCGCGAATTGCTCGAACTGCTGACCTGGTGCCACCGCAACGGCGTGATCGACAGCAGCACCCGGCTGGCCCTGCATCCCGGCAGCAGCGACCTGAGCGAGTTCGAGCTGTTCAACCTGCTCGGCAGCCTGCAACAGTGCATCGCCCTGCCCTTGCCCACGGTGGCTGAAGCACCGTTGCTGCGCGCGGCCGTGCCGAGCGAAGTGCTGATTCTGGTCAACGTCGGCGTCGATCCGCTCAAGCATCACCGCGACCTGAATATTCTGATGACCACCGAGCGCACCGACTCGCTGAGCTACGCCGGGGTCCGGGAAAACCTCGTGCTGACCCTGGATCAGGTCACGCTCAACAGCTGGAACGAAGTGCTGGTCAACCGCTTCGACGGCCCGCACGCCCTGCTCGACTGCCTGCGCGACTACCTCAACAACCTGCCGCGCGGGCCGCTGCAGCCGTCGTTGAAAGTGC
This sequence comes from Pseudomonas sp. GNP014, assembly GCF_054344005.1. Taxonomy (NCBI): domain Bacteria; kingdom Pseudomonadati; phylum Pseudomonadota; class Gammaproteobacteria; order Pseudomonadales; family Pseudomonadaceae; genus Pseudomonas; species Pseudomonas sp. GNP014. The sequence goes on from NZ_JBTGUS010000001.1 coordinate 963,665, forward strand.
GCTGCTTCTGCCACAACCGCGCACAATTCATCGCCCGTCGCGTTGAAGAGATCGTCGATACCGCGCAAAACCTGCTGCTCAGTGAGTTGAATCATCGCTACCTGATTCAGGTGCAACAGCACTATCACGTACTCGAATTGGTCCCGGGCCAGGTCAACCACGTCGCCCTCGCCACCCTGCCGGCGTTGCTGGAGTACCTCGGCGAAGAACAACCGCGCTACAGCCCGCTGCACCTGGACCCGATGGCGTTGGAGGATCACGACCTCGCCCTGATCCTGCCAATGGGCCAGCCGGATTGCATTCAGGTGTTCTACCGGATCAGCGAACAGCAGGCCGAGCTGTACGTGCTGGATGAATTCAACGCCCTGTGGCAACAGCATCTGCCGTATCACGACGAACAGAGCCTGCTGGTGCCATTACAGCGCTTCCTGCAGTCGATCCAGTACCGGCGCGAAGCCTTGCTGCCGATGGACGCCGCGCCTTCGGCCAGCCTCGACACTTTGTATTACCAGTTATTGCCGTCAGGCCCGGGAAAAGCCCGCCGCGTCGAACCACGACCAGCACCGCAAACGCCGGTCAACAAGCCGTTCTACGACGTGCAGGCGATTGTCGGCAAAGCCGCACCGGGGGAAGTGCAGGTCACTTTGTATTGCAATCAACGGGAATTCAGCGAGCTGGAACATGGCGACCAGCTGTTCAGCGTGGTCGCCCGGGAGATCGTCGAGCAGCGCCGCGAGAGCGAACGCTATCGCTGCTACATCACCGACCTGGACCTGTCGGGCCTGCTCGGTGATGCTCAGAGTTCAAGCAATTTGTATCTGCGCTACAAGGCCGACCTGGAGCGCGCCCTGAACGAGGCGCTCGAACAGGTCTGAGGCGGGGTCATTCGCGGAAATCACCGCCGTTGGCCGGCTGCGATTCGACTTCCAGCAAGGTCAGTTTCAGGGTCTTGCCGCCGGGAGCCGGCCAGTCGATGTGCTGACCGACCTTCAGGCCCAGCAGCGCGCTGCCGACCGGTGCCAGAATCGAGATCTTGCCTTCGTCGGCGTTGGCATCCTTGGGATAGACCAGCGTCAGGTGATAGTCCTTGCCACTGCCTTCTTCGCGGCAATGCACGCGGGAATTCATCGTCACGACATCGGCGGGCACTTCTTCGTGGCCGACCACGGTATCGGCGCGGTCCAGTTCGGTTTGCAGCGCGATCACGCCCGGCAGCGTGTCATCCAGGCTGTCGATCAGGCGCTCCAGACGTTGCACGTCCAGACGGGTAAGGGTGATGGAAGGTGCGGTCATGATCCGGGCAGACTCCTTTCTTCTGCACACAAAAAAAGCAAAACCCCGCCAAAAAAGACGGGGTTTTCACCAGGCCTCGATGGGTTGAGGCGTGTCCGGACACTATCACAGCTCAAAAAATATACAAGTCACCCGATTTTGATCTGGCAAGAACCCCTGTAGCGAATCAACTCAGGGATTTTCGTGCGGCAGCCTGCTGGCAGATGACCCGCCGGCGCTGATCATCCGCCGAGCGCCATTCGCGAATATCCTCGACATGGCGGAAGCAGCCGAGACAAACCTTCTGTTCATCAAGCCGGCACACACCGCTGCACGGCGAAGGCACTGCCGGGCTGATGTTGCTGTAGAGCGGTTTGGGCGGACGAACAGGAGCAGTGTCAGTCACGGAATCACAGACCTTCGAAGTCGAATTCAGCGCCAGCCTGCTGCTTGACGATGCGCTCGAGCATCTCGCCCAACTGCTCTTCGCTCTTGTCGCACATCCAGCGCTCGCTCTCTTCGTCGTAGTCGAAGTGGAAACCACCGGACACCGCCGCCAGCCACAACTGACGCAGGGGTTCCTGACGACTGAAGATCAGTTGCGAGCCGTTTTCGAACTTGACGGTCAAGACACCTGCCGAGCTTTCCAGGTCGATATCCAGGTCGCTGTCATCAAAGATATCTTCCAGCGTCTGCTGGGTAGCATCGACCAGATCGTGGAAACGGGCTTCGGACAAACTCATTGTGGCAACCTCAAAAAATGTCTGATCAGGCTCAAGCGCCGAAAGATACGGACGCTGCCGGCCGATTGCAAAGGATAACGACCAAGCACCGTTTCCCATCCAGCACTGGCCCCTGTGGGAGCGAGCTTGCTCGCGAAAGCGGTGTGTCAGCCAGCAAACATATCGAATGTACCGGCCTCTTCGCGAGCAAGCTCGCTCCCACAGGAATTACCTGTATCCAACCGGTATCCAGAGAGCCCCGCCGGACGGGAAGTCCCTCGCATAGGCAAGCTGCCGGGTGGCCGGTATACTCCGGCGCAATTAACGCATTTTCAAGGATTTCGCCATGAAGCGCCTGATCTCTTCCCTTGCTGCGCTCGTCGCGGTTGCCTGCCTCGTTTCGGCCTGTGGTCAAAAAGGCCCGCTGTACCTGCCGGATGACGATCAGGACCCGGCCGAACAAGCCCAGTCTTCGCAAAAGCAACCGGTTTCCAAAGCACACAAGCACGACGTTTACTAAGGGATCGCCATGGACGCTTTTAATTACCGTGGCGGGGAGCTGTTCGCGGAAGGTGTGGCTCTGTCCGCCATCGCCGACCGTTTCGGCACGCCCACCTACGTTTATTCGCGAGCACACATTGAAGCCCAGTATCTGGCCTTCGCCGATGCGCTGGCCGGCATGCCGCACCTGGTTTGCTTTGCCGTCAAAGCCAACTCCAACCTCGGCGTTCTGAATGTCCTGGCCCGTCTCGGCGCCGGTTTCGACATCGTCTCTCGTGGTGAACTGGAACGCGTGCTCGCCGCAGGTGGAAGCCCTGACAAGATCGTCTTCTCCGGTGTCGGCAAGACCCGTGACGACATGCGCCGTGCGCTGGAAGTCGGCGTGCACTGCTTCAACGTCGAATCCACTGACGAGCTGGAACGCTTGCAAGTGGTCGCCGCCGAGCTCGGCGTTCGCGCCCCGGTTTCGTTGCGTGTGAACCCGGACGTCGATGCCGGCACCCACCCGTACATTTCCACCGGTCTCAAAGAGAACAAGTTCGGCATCGCCATTGCCGACGCCGAAGACGTGTACGTGCGCGCTGCGCACCTGCCGAACCTGGAAGTGATCGGCGTCGATTGCCACATCGGTTCGCAACTGACCACCCTGCCACCGTTCCTCGATGCCCTCGACCGCCTGCTGGATCTGGTCGATCGTCTCGGCGATTGCGGCATCCACCTGCGCCACATTGATCTCGGTGGCGGTTTGGGCGTGCGTTATCGCGATGAAGAGCCGCCATTGGCCGGCGACTACATCAAGGCTGTGCGCGAGCGTCTGAGCGGCCGTGATCTGGGACTGGTGTTCGAGCCGGGCCGCTTCATCGTCGCCAACGCCGGCGTACTGCTGACCCAGGTCGAGTACCTCAAGCACACCGAACACAAGGATTTCGCCATCGTCGACGCGGCGATGAACGACCTGATCCGCCCGGCGCTGTACCAGGCATGGATGGACGTCACCGCGGTCAAGCCGCGTGATACCGCCGCGCGCAAGTACGACATTGTCGGCCCGATCTGCGAAACCGGTGATTTCCTCGCCAAGGACCGTGAACTGGCACTGGAAGAAGGCGACCTGCTGACCGTGCATTCCGCCGGTGCCTACGGTTTCGTGATGAGTTCCAACTACAACACCCGCGGCCGTGCTGCCGAGGTGCTGGTAGACGGTGATCAGGTTTTTGAAGTGCGCCGCCGCGAAACTGTGGCCGAGCTGTTTGCCGGCGAAAGCCTGCTGCCGGAGTAACCCATGCTGCTGCGTTTTACCAAAATGCATGGCCTGGGCAATGATTTCATGGTTCTCGACCTGGTCAGCCAGCACGCGCATATTCAGCCCAAGCACGCCAAGCAATGGGGCGACCGGCACACCGGTATCGGTTTCGACCAGTTGCTGATTGTTGAAGCGCCGAGCAACCCGGACGTGGATTTCCGTTACCGGATCTTCAACTCCGATGGCTCGGAAGTGGAACAGTGCGGCAACGGTGCACGCTGCTTCGCGCGCTTCGTGCTGGACAAGCGTCTGACAGCGAAACGGCAGATCCGCGTCGAGACCAAGGGTGGCATCATCGAACTGGACGTGCGTAACGACGGCCAGATCGGCGTCAACATGGGCGCGCCGCGCCTGGTGCCGGCGGACATTCCGTTCGAAGCGCCAGCGCAGGCGACCAGCTATCAGCTGGAAGTCGACGGCACCACGGTCGAACTGGCCGCCGTGTCGATGGGCAACCCCCATGCCGTGCTGCGTGTGCAGGACATCAACAGTGCACCGGTGCATGAGCTGGGACCGAAAATCGAACACCATCCGCGCTTCCCGGCGCGGGTCAATGTCGGTTTCCTCCAGGTCATCGACCGCAACCGTGCGCAACTGCGCGTCTGGGAACGCGGCGCCGGGGAAACCCAGGCCTGTGGTACTGGCGCTTGCGCTGCGGCTGTCGCGGCAATCAGTCAGGGGTGGATGGATTCGCCGCTGTTGATCGACCTGCCCGGCGGGCGTCTGTCCATTGAATGGGCAGGCCCTGGCCAACCGGTGCTGATGACCGGTCCGGCAGTGCGTGTATACGAAGGACAAGTGCGTCTTTGAGTGAGCAGAAGCCATGACCGATAAGCCTCAGGTACCCGCCCGACAGTCCGACGAATCAGCGTCCGAGAGCCTGGAGGCGGCAGCGGTTGCCGCGTACCTGGAGGCTCATCCGGACTTCTTTGTCGAGCACGAAGAACTGCTGCCGGCAATGCGCATTCCCCACCGACGCGGTGACACCGTATCGCTGGTCGAACGGCAGATGACCATTCTGCGCGACCGCAACATCGAGATGCGTCATCGCCTCTCGCAGTTGATGGACGTGGCCCGCGACAACGATCGCCTGTTCGACAAGACCCGCCGCCTGATCCTGTCCCTGATGGATGCGGCCAGCCTCGAAGACGTGGTGATCAGCGTTGAAGACAGCCTGCGCCAGGACTTCCAGGTGCCTTTTGTCAGCCTGATCCTGCTGGGTGACAACCCGGCACCGGTCGGCCGCTGGGTCACCCACGCCGACGCGCAAACCGCGATCGGTGGCCTGCTCACCGAAGGCAAAAGCGTCAGCGGCACCTTGCGTGAACATGAACTGGACTTCCTGTTCGGCGAGGAGCAGCGCAAGCAAATCGGCTCCACCGCCGTCGTTGCCATCAGCCATCAAGGTATCCACGGTATTCTGGCGATCGCCAGCCGCGATCCGCAGCACTACAAGAGTTCGGTCGGCACGCTGTTCCTCAGCTACATCGCCGAAGTCATGGGCCGCGTGCTGCCACGGGTCAATAGCTCCCTGCGCTCGGTACGCTGAACATGGAACGACAACTGGACGCTTACTGCGAACACCTGCGCAGTGAGCGACAGGTGTCACCGCACACCCTGTCGGCCTACCGCCGCGACCTCGATAAAGTCCTCGGCTGGTGCATCAAGCAGAACGTCGGCAGTTGGGCCGCACTGGATATCCAGCGCCTGCGCAGCCTGATCGCCCGCCTGCATGCCCAGGGCCAGTCCTCACGCAGCCTCGCCCGCTTGCTCTCGGCAGTGCGCGGGCTCTATCACTATCTCAATCGCGAAGGCCTCTGCGACCACGACCCGGCGACAGGTCTGGCGCCACCAAAAGGCGAACGGCGGCTGCCGAAAACCCTCGATACCGACCGTGCGTTGCAGCTACTGGAAGGTGCGGTCGAGGATGATTTTCTCGCCCGCCGCGATCAAGCCATTCTTGAGCTGTTCTATTCCTCCGGCCTGCGCCTGTCCGAACTGACCGGGCTCGACCTCGATCAACTCGACCTCGCTGACGGCATGGTTCAGGTGCTCGGCAAGGGCAGCAAGACCCGCGTCCTGCCGATCGGCAAAAAGGCCCGCGAAGCGCTGGAACAATGGCTACCGTTGCGGGCCATGACCAACCCGGCCGACGACGCCGTATTCGTCAGCCAGCAAGGCCGGCGCCTCGGCCCGCGGGCGATTCAGGTGCGGGTCAAACTGGCCGGCGAGCGCGAACTGGGGCAGAACCTGCACCCGCACATGCTGCGGCACTCCTTCGCCAGCCACTTGCTGGAATCCTCGCAGGACCTGCGCGCGGTGCAGGAACTGCTCGGCCACTCGGACATCAAGACCACGCAGATCTACACCCACCTGGACTTCCAGCACCTGGCGGCGGTCTACGACAGCGCCCACCCACGGGCCAAACGCAGCAAAGGCGACGATTCATGAACATCCAGTTGATCACCTTCGACCTCGACGACACTCTGTGGGACACCGCCCCGGTGATCGTCAGCGCCGAAGCGGTATTGCGCGAGTGGCTGAGCGAACACGCACCGAATCTGGGCACGGTGCCGGTGGAGCATCTGTGGGCGATTCGCGAGCGGGTGCTGGCTCATGAGCCGGGACTCAAACACCGCATCAGCGCATTGCGTCGGCGGGTGTTGTTCCATGCGCTGGAGGACGCGGGTTACGCCCATGGCGAAGCTTCCGAGCTGGCGGACAAGAGCTTTGAAGTGTTCCTGCATGCGCGGCACCAGATCACGGTGTTTCCCGAAGTCGAACCGACCCTGGAAATCCTCGCCAACCACTACGCGCTTGGCGTGGTCACCAATGGCAATGCCGATGTGCGTCGCCTGGGGCTGGCGGACTACTTCAAGTTTGCGTTGTGCGCCGAAGACATCGGCATCGCCAAACCGGATGCGCGGCTGTTCCACGAGGCCTTGCAGCGCGGCGGCGTGAGCGCTGACGTGGCGGTGCACATTGGCGATCATCCGGGCGATGACATCGCCGGGGCGCAGCAAGCGGGCATGCGCGCGATCTGGTACAACCCGGCGGGCAAGGTCTGGGAAGCCGAGCGCCTGCCGGATGCGGAAATCCGCAGCCTGACTGACCTACCAGCCGTTCTCGCACGCTGGAATGCCAAGGCCTGACAAAAATCCCTGTGGAAACCATGCGGCGAGGGGATTTATCCCCGATGGGCTGCAAAGCAGCCCCAAATGCAGCGCATCGTGCTTTCCTGACACTCCGCGCAAGCTGACTTTACGACTGCTTGGCAGCCGATCGGGGATAAATCCCCTCGCCACACAGGCCTCTCTTATAGGGCGTCCCTGTTTATTCCAGACATGAAAAAGCCCGCAGCGACGGCGGGCTTTTTCAGCAAGCAAGCGGCACGCCTCAGATAGGGCGGCTACCGTACTTGTTGTCCGGCTTCTTGGGCGGATCGGCGACCACGTTGGCCTCGACTTCCTGCACCTTGCCGCCGCGCGCAAGGAACTCTTCCATGGCCTTGGCCAGGGCGTCGCGCTCCTTGTTCTTGGCTTCGATGCTCGGCAATTCGTCTACCGACACCGCAGCCTTGGCTTTGCCTTTGGCAGCCGGGACCGGCGTATCGTCACCGCCATCGTCTTCAGCAACGTCGTCCGCTGCTGCTTCCAGACCATCCTCGGCCTCGTCTTCGTCGCCTACTTCGAGGTCGTCGTTTTCCAGATCATCGTCGCTCATGTTCTACCTCATGACTTGCGAAAAGCAGATTAGTTATAGACCAGCTTTGGCAACTGTCGAAAGTCGCCGTAAAAAAATCGGTAACCGCTGATGACCAACGGTTTACGCCCCTTCACCGTGCAAGGTGGCGAGGACTTTACGGGCACCGCCATGATCACGGTGCTCGCCCAGATAAACGCCTTGCCAGGTGCCCAGAGCCAGTCGACCTGCCGACACCGGCAGACTGATCTGGCAGCCAAGCACGCTGGCCTTGAAGTGCGCCGGGAGGTCGTCCAGGCCTTCGTCGTTATGCTCATAGCCGTCTGCTCCTTGTGGGATCAGACGATTGAAAAATCGTTCGAAGTCGCGACGGACCGCCGGATCGGCGTTCTCGTTGATGGTCAACGACGCCGAGGTATGCTGCAGCCACAAATGCAACAGACCGACCCGACACTGCCTGAGTTCAGGCAGTCCGGCGAGTAACTCGTCCGTTACCAGATGAAAGCCCCGGGGCCGTGCCCGCAGGGTTATCAGAGTCTGTTGCCACATACAGTTCTCCGCACGTTCGGGGCGCATTCTAGCGCGCTCTGGGAAAAAACAAAGGCCCTAATATTCCCGCAATGTTGTAAGCGATTGGCCGCAGAAAAACGCTCGCCGTAAACACGACCAAAGACGTACGAAAAATCCTTTCAGCTGCTCTCTCTGCGACAAACTCCAGACAAAAAAATGCCCGGCAAGCCGGGCAAGTTTTTTGCTGCGCGTACTTACAGGTTGTAGCCGCGTTCGTTGTGTTGTGCCAGATCGAGGCCTACCGACTCTTCTTCCTCGGTCACACGCAGACCCATCACAGCGTCCAGGACCTTGAGGATGATGAAGGTGACGATCGCGGTGTAGATCACCGTGAAGCCGACGCCTTTGCACTGAATCCACACTTGCGCGGCGATGTCGGTCACGGTGCCGAAGCCGCCCAGCGACGGTGCAGCGAATACGCCGGTGAGGATCGCGCCGAGGATACCGCCGATACCGTGTACGCCGAACGCGTCCAGGGAATCGTCATAACCGAGTTTGCGTTTCAGGGTAGTGGCGCAGAAGAAGCACACCACGCCTGCCGCCAGACCGATCACCAGTGCGCCCATCGGGCCCACGGTGCCAGCAGCCGGAGTAATTGCTACCAGACCGGCCACCACACCCGAGGCGATGCCCAGTGCACTTGGCTTGCCGTGGGTGATCCACTCAGCGAACATCCAGCCCAGTGCGGCGGCAGCGGTAGCGATCTGGGTGACCAGCATCGCCATACCGGCGGTGCCGTTGGCCGCTGCGGCGGAACCGGCGTTGAAGCCGAACCAGCCAACCCACAGCATGGCCGCGCCCATCAGGGTGTAACCGAGGTTGTGCGGGGCCATCGGGGTGGTCGGGAAGCCTTTACGCTTGCCCAATACCAGGCAGGCAATCAGACCGGCGACACCGGCGTTGATGTGCACCACGGTGCCGCCCGCGAAGTCGAGTACACCCCAGTCCCACATCAGGCCGCCGTTGCCGGACCAGACCATGTGCGCGATTGGCGCGTAAACCAGGGTGAACCAGATAGCCATGAAGATCAGCATCGCGGAGAACTTCATCCGCTCAGCGAACGCACCGACGATCAGCGCCGGGGTGATGATCGCGAAGGTCATCTGGAAGGTGATGAACACCGCCTCAGGGAACAACGCCGCAGGGCCGGTCAGGCTCGAAGGCGTGACACCGGCGAGGAACGCCTTGCCCATGCCGCCGAAGAACGAGTTGAAGTTGACGACGCCCTGCTCCATGCCGGTGGTGTCGAACGCAATGCTGTAGCCATAAATGACCCACAGGATGCTGATCAGACCGGTAATGGCGAAGCACTGCATCATCACGGAAAGAATGTTTTTCGAGCGAACCATGCCGCCGTAGAACAGCGCCAGGCCCGGGATGGTCATGAACAGCACGAGGGCTGTCGAGGTGAGCATCCAGGCAGTGTCGCCAGAATTGAGGACTGGGGCCGCCACTTCGTCTGCCGCCATAGCGAGGCTGGGCATTACGATGGACAACAGGGCTCCTAGCCCTGCGAATTTACGCAGAGTCATATTGTTTTCTCCTGGGGCGTTGGGGTTTGTGGCGGCGCTTAGATCGCGTCGGTATCGGTTTCGCCGGTACGGATGCGAATCGCCTGTTCCAGATTGACCACGAAGATCTTGCCGTCACCGATCTTGCCGGTGTTGGCCGCCTTGGTGATCGCCTCGATCACCCGATCCAGATCCTTGTCGTCGATGGCCACGTCGATTTTCACCTTGGGCAGAAAATCGACCACATATTCCGCGCCGCGATACAGCTCGGTGTGACCCTTCTGCCGGCCGAAGCCTTTGACTTCAGTAACGGTAATGCCCTGCACGCCGATTTCGGACAGCGACTCGCGCACGTCGTCCAACTTGAACGGCTTGATGATGGCAGTGACTAGCTTCATGAAACTCTCTCCCGAATTGGTGGACTTGCCCCAGGAAAACAAACCCGACTCAAGTCTAAGCGCAGTGCCTGGCTTTGTAACGCATCGTCGGCCTTACCTGCCCGACTGACGCCAGCTAACCGCTGCTGACGAAACTCCCCGCTCCGTCTGCCGCACTGCATTCGTCACAGCGACTGCATCAGTGCATGGGTCGAAGGTGACTAAGCAGAAACCTTGCCATCTCGCCAAAAACCTCTGATTTCAATCCCTTGGCCGCTGCCGCAAGCCATCCCGTGCAAAAGGCCTTGTGGATACGCACAACAACGGTGCGTCGCCGTCCGTCCCCTTGCGCGAAAAGCGTGCATCCCTGACCACGGGATTGACTATAGACACTGCGTGATACACTGCCCGCCATTGTTTTCAGGACATTCCCCATGCTCGCGCCCAAAGACTTCCTCGACGCCCTGAGCGGCACCGCCTCCCGCCTGTTCAGCGGCGACACCCCGCTGCCGAAAGCCGAAATCGAAAGCCAGTTCAAGATGCTGCTGCAGAGCGCCTTCAGCAAACTCGATCTGGTGAGCCGTGAAGAGTTTGATAGTCAGATGGTCGTTCTGGCCCGCACTCGCGCTCGCCTCGAAAGCCTTGAAGCGAAGGTGGCTGAGATGGAAGCGAAGCTGACACCGCCGGCTGAATAATCCACTCCCCCTGTAGGAGCTGCCGAAGGCTGCGATCTTTTGATCTTCAGCCCTTCAACCATCCCGGCAACGTCCTACAACTTGCACCACCGCCGTCCGATTGCGCCGAAAAGCCCAGGTTTCTAAGCTCACCCGATGCTGAATGTTCAGCACCGGGTTTGGCGACCTGGATAGCTTAAGGCGCACGACAACCATGATGGCGGCTACATTTACCGCCACATCGTTTCATGGCGGTTGTGCGTGGGAGACCTTCGGGTCTGCCGGGTTCCTTTTGCTCCGGTTCGCCAACCCGCGTACAACTGCCACCCAATCGTTTGGCGACGATTGAGGGCAGCCCGTTAAGCAAGAGGAACTGCTCAATGATTCAAGAAGAGACTTATCTAAGCCCGCACATCTTCACCCGCCACAAACTCCCCCTCCACGCCCTCCTCATCCAGAACCAACCCTGGTTCTGTGCCCGAGACCTGAGCCGCCTGCTGCACATCTACCTCAACGAACGCATGCTGCGAAAACTCGACCCCGACCAATACCAAACCCGCAAAACCCTGATCCACCACCAGATCGAAAACACCCTGCTGATCAGCGAATCCGGCATCTACGCCCTCCTCGTCTACCACTACTGCCCCGAATACCGAGCGCTGCGCGAATGGCTCACCCACCAAGTCATCCCCACCCTGCGCGACGCCCAACACCCCACCACAAGCGAACGCCCACAACTGAGCCTGCTCAATTGGCCGGACATGACGTTGAGTTTGTTGCACTGGAATAATCAGCCGTGGATACGGTTGCAGGATGTGCCGCTGATGGTGGTGGAACGGGAAGAGCCGAAGCGCCCAGTAACGGGGCCTTGGTGGAAAAGAGCTTCGCGGATGCTGCAATCGCTATAAGACCGCATGCCGGAGCTGAGCCCTGCGCAAATCGTAAGTCGACTGAAGATTCATCCAGAACTCAGGCGTAGTGTTGAGATGAATGGCAAGTCTGATTGCCAGATCGGCGCAGATCCTGAGCTGGCAACTCACAAGCTTTTCGATCTCACTTTCGGGCCATTTCGTGGGCATGGCCAGATCCATGACGGTCATGCCCAACGGCTCCATGAATTCCTTATTCAGAACCTCGCCCGAATGAATCGGGCGCATACCATTGCGGTTCATTTTTCGCCTCCAGAGGCTGCGTTGAGTGGCCAAACTGGGGCATCCGGTTCAGGGAAGCAAGCCATCGAAACCGTTTCGCCGGCGTCCTACAACTAATAGGGCAGGGCCCTACAAAAATCGGCGTCTGCGCCTGATTCCGTGAGTTCTTCGCTGTGATTAGGCTGGTGGCTTTCGCCTGCGCTGGTCGATCCTATTCGTCGAGTTCCAGGGTGATACACATTGATCGCCAGACACTCTGGTTCTGGATCCCTCTTGTCTGATTTGCTCAAGCTCAAAGAAAACACCCTGGTTCAGCATCCAGATGGTGGTTACATCTTTGGCACGATCCCCGATATGCCAAAATTCGGCTTGCCAGGCGGGAAGATTTATCTGCGGGTAGGTATCCACCGTCGAGCGAATAGTGGTTTTGGCGTAGTACACATTTGGGAAGCCCATAGTGCCGATTTGCTCAAGCATGGTTGCCAGACTGCCGATGGGGTAGCAGCGATTGTTGCGAAAATGATCGTCCCGGGAGCACAAATCTATTGTGAGTTCAAAGAACAGCGATGTGGAAACAGGGTCGCGGTACTGAGGACATCTATGGGAACACTGATTCTTGAACCGCGACACGAGCGCGCCACAGGATTTGGTTACTTCGTGGTGACTTGGTACCCGCAAAAACGCGCACATGGCACGTTAGTCGGGCAGATACCACGAGCACCATCAAATCAGAAATAAAAAAAGGCGTCCTATGGACGCCTTTTAAGTATTTTTCGAGGAGTAGTCGCAGCGATTCTTTAGCTCCGGGCTTTACGGCCTTGGGTTCAGAATCCGACAGGCTAGCCCGTCGTCACTACTTCAGAGAAACCAGCTTTCTCTGCTGCCAAAAATGCGGGGGAGCTTTTGCTGGTGCCCAGTCCCGACGAATGCGCAGTTGCAGTCCTCGAACGGGATGATCCGTCAATGCCGGGCGAGAGTCAACGCTCCAATTCAGGCAAGCAGTGACGGCCCATCGGGTCTTGATACGTCTTGTAAACCTCTATTTCAGCACTGAAACCCGGCTCAACTACCCTTCAAAAACCCGCAGGAAGCGGCTCCCCGATTCAGCTCAAGGAACGACCATGTCCCTCTCCATCGTCCACAGCCGCGCCCAGATAGGCGTGGATGCTCCCGCTGTCACTGTCGAAGTCCATCTGGCCAACGGTCTGCCGTCGCTGACCATGGTCGGTCTGCCCGAGGCGGCGGTGAAGGAGAGCAAGGATCGGGTGCGCAGCGCGATCATCAATTCCGGGCTGCAGTTTCCTGCGCGGCGGATCACCTTGAATCTGGCGCCGGCGGATTTGCCCAAGGATGGCGGGCGGTTTGATCTGGCGATTGCCTTGGGGATTCTGTCGGCGAGTGTGCAGGTGCCGTGTCTGACGCTGGATGATGTGGAATGCCTCGGCGAGCTGGCGTTGTCCGGCGCAGTACGAGCGGTGCGCGGGGTTTTGCCGGCAGCACTGGCGGCGCGCAAGGCCGGACGGGCGCTGGTGGTGCCGAGGGCGAATGCCGAGGAGGCCTGCCTGGCTTCGGGGTTGAAGGTGTTTGCGGTGGATCATCTGCTGGAGGCGGTGGCGCATTTCAATGGGCATACACCGGTTGAGCCGTATGTGTCTGACGGGCTGATGCATGCCAGCAAGCCTTATCCCGACTTGAATGAAGTGCAGGGGCAAGTGGCGGCGAAACGGGCATTGCTGATTGCCGCTGCGGGGGCGCATAACCTGCTGTTCAGCGGGCCGCCGGGGACGGGCAAGACCTTGCTGGCGAGTCGCTTGCCGGGGCTGCTGCCGCCGCTGTCTGAATGCGAAGCACTGGAAGTGGCGGCGATTCAATCGGTCGCCAGTGGCGCGCCACTGACCCATTGGCCGCAGCGTCCCTTTCGTCAACCGCACCACTCGGCATCCGGGCCGGCGCTGGTCGGTGGCAGCTCGAAACCACAACCCGGCGAGATCACCCTCGCCCACCACGGCGTGCTGTTTCTCGACGAACTGCCGGAGTTTGATCGCAAGGTTCTGGAGGTTTTGCGGGAGCCTTTGGAGTCCGGGCATATCGTCATCGCCCGGGCCAAGGATCGCGTGCGCTTTCCGGCGCGCTTCCAGTTGGTGGCGGCGATGAATCCGTGTCCCTGTGGATATCTTGGCGAGCCGAGCGGCAAGTGTTCCTGTACGCCGGACATGGTGCAGCGCTATCGCAACAAACTGTCGGGGCCATTGCTGGATCGGATTGATCTGCACCTGACAGTGGCGCGAGAGGCGACGGCGCTGAGTCCGACAATGAAACCGGGAGAGGACAGTGCCAGTGCGGCAGCCGTGGTGGCCGAGGCCCGGGAGCGCCAGCAAAAGCGTCAGCATTGTGCCAATGCGTTTCTCGATCTGCCGGGATTGAAGCGGCACTGCAAGTTATCCACAGCCGATGAGAAATGGCTGGAATCAGCCTGTGAACGACTGACGCTATCGCTGCGCTCAGCGCATCGCCTGCTCAAAGTCGCCCGGACACTGGCCGACCTTGAGCAAGTCGATGCAATCAAGCGTGAGCACTTGGCCGAGGCGCTGCAATACCGGCCGGCGACACCTTAATGTTCGGTCAAATCGACCAAAGGCTTCTGCCGCACTTCGGTTTCACGCCCGGCCTGAATCTCGGTCACGCGCTTCAAGGCGTTATCCACAGCGCCCTTGTCCGCCAACAAGCTGTAGCTGATCTGGAACTGTTGGCTGGCCTTTGGCGCAATGGTCGGCACCAGATTCAGCGGACGCTGATAGCGGCGGTTGTAGGAAAAACTGGTGCCCGGCTCAAGGCCTGTGACATAGCCCTGCCCTTGGGTATCGGTGTTTTTCCACAGGGAAAAGACCGGCAACTGCTGCGTGTTGAAGCCAACAGAGACGCCAAGGCTGCCGGCCTTGTTGTGCAAAACGGCCAGGGTTTCGCCTTTGTCGTCGGCGTAGGGCACAACGTTGTAAACCGTTTCATCGTAGTCCTTGGTCGGCCCACGATAGGTCTGCCAGTCGGCCAACTCGGCTTTGGCCTTGTCGTTGAACGGCGAGACCTGTTTTACCGGTGCGGCAAAACGTGCGCCCTGCTCGAGGAACGGCGTACTGAAATTGCTGTGATACAACGCCTGGTATTCCTTCGGATAATCGCCGTTGTTGGTCAGCGTGTCATTGAGGGCGAAACGCGCAGTGCCGGGTTCGGTGACCAGCTCGGTGACGACCGAGAAATCGACTTTCTTGAACGCCTGCTCTTTCAGTTCGCCGCGCAGGCTGATGGCGTAGGGCGGCTTTTCGTCGATGTGCAGGGTGACGCTGCTGGCCGGGATGTTGGCGGCGCGCCCGTGCAGGGTCAGCAGCTCGCCATTGTCCATGCCAGGATGGCCGACCCATTCGTACCCGCAGCGGGTCACCAGTTCATTGAAGCCTTCCAGCCAGCCCAGCCCGCCGCGCCCGTTGAGCTCGATGAAGGCCGGGTTGACCACTTCCTTGACCGGCGAGTCCCATCCCATGCGCACGTTGCCGACCGAGGCCTGCAAGACATTCATGCCTCGGGTCGGCACCACCGAAAGTTTCATCGTGCCGTTATCAATATCCACGATGCTGACCCCTTCCTGCCGCCCACCGTGCAAGGTACGCAGGCTCACGGAAAAGGGTTTGTCGGTTTTCACCCCGAGCTGCTCACTGGTAATACTCCAGTTTTGCGCAGGCTTGTTGGTATCGAGAAGGACGTAATCCCAAGCCATGGCGTGGGAAGCAGCAGAGAATGCGCCGAGGGCGACGGCGAGTTTGAGCGGGGTCATGGCAGCAGCCTTTATTGGAGTTGTGCCATTTTTATAGCGCTGCGGAAACGTTTCAGCAAGCGTAACGGAGCTTGCGATCGTGTGATTTATCAAGAATTGGCAGGGAT
Organism: Pseudomonas sp. GNP014; assembly: GCF_054344005.1. Classification (NCBI taxonomy): domain Bacteria; kingdom Pseudomonadati; phylum Pseudomonadota; class Gammaproteobacteria; order Pseudomonadales; family Pseudomonadaceae; genus Pseudomonas; species Pseudomonas sp. GNP014. The sequence goes on from NZ_JBTGUS010000001.1 coordinate 979,378, forward strand.
GCCTTCGCGAGCAAGCTCGCTCCCACAAGGTTTTCGGGTGTTCACACAATTTGTGAGCTACCCCGGAAAATGTGGGAGCGAGCTTGCTCGCGAAAGCTATTTCAGCCGCGCATCAACGAAAGCGATCAACCTCGGAACGCAAATCCGCCGCCAGCTTCTCAAGCTCCTTGGCGGTAACAGCCAGGTTCGACACAACCTCACGCTGCTCACTGTTGGCCAGTGCGATGCTCTGCAAATTGCTGCTCAACAGAGTCGCAGTGCTGCTCTGCTCCTGAGTGGCCGTGGTAATCGCCGCAAACTGCTGCCCCGCCGAACGGCTTTGCTCGTCGATCCGCGCCAGCGCCGAAGCAACATTCGCGTTACGCGACAAACCTTCCTGCATCAGCACATTGCCCTGTTCCATGGTGCTGATTGCGTTGCCAGTTTCCTGCTGGATGCTGTAAATCATGCTGGAAATTTCATCGGTCGCCTGACGGGTGCGCGAGGCCAGGCTGCGCACCTCATCCGCCACCACGGCAAAACCGCGGCCCTGTTCACCGGCACGCGCCGCTTCAATCGCAGCGTTCAGCGCCAGCAGATTGGTCTGCTCGGCAATCGAAGTGATCACGCTGACAATGCCGCCGATTTCCTGGGAGCGCTGGCCGAGGGTGTTGATCACGGTAGCAGTGGTGTTCAGTGCGCCAGCAATTTGCTCCAGCGAGGAAGAAGCCTCTTCCATTGAGCTACGACCGATCTGCGTTTGCTGAGCGTTTTCCTGGGCCAGACGCTGGGTGTTGCCCATGTTGTCGGCGATGTTCAGCGAGGTGGCGCTGAACTCTTCGACGGCGCCGGCCATGCTGGTGATTTCCCCGGACTGCTGCTCCATGCCTTCGTACGCGCCACCGGACAAACCGGACAGCGCCTGTGCCCGGCTGTTGACCTCCTCCGAGGCGCGGCGGATGTGCTCGACCATGGTCGACAGTGCCTGGCTCATCTGGTTGAACGCACGGGACAACTGACCGATTTCGTCGTTGCTCGACACGTTCAGGCGCACGCTCAGATCACCGGCGCCCAAGGCTTCGGCCTGTCGCACCAGATCACTCAGCGGCGCCAATTTGCTGCGCAGCAGCCAGACCACCGAACCCACGGCCAGCAGCATCGCCAACAGACTGCCAATGGCCAGTTGCGTACCGACACTCCAGGTCACCGCGCGAATCTCGGCTTTCGGCATGCTCGCCACGACCGACCATGGCCCGCCATCGAATGGCACGGCGATGCTGTAGAAGTCTTCGGAGGTATCGCTCCAGAACTCACCCTTGCCCGGTTTCGCAGCCAGACCTTTGATCACCGGAACCGCTTGATCCAGCGCCTGCACCCCCGCCGGCGCGACCAGCCATTTGTTTTGCTCATCCAGCAACGCCAGCGAACCGCTCTGGCCGATGCGGAAGCGCTTCAGGTTGTCGAACTGGATGTTCTGCGCATCGGTGTAATCGAAGCCGACGAACAACACCGCAATCACCTTGCCGCTGCCATCGCGCACCGGGGTGTACTGGGTCATGTAGGAGCGATCGAACAACAAGGCACGGCCGACGTAACCTTGCCCCGCCATCAACTTCGCATAAGCCGGGTGCGCATGATCGAGCAAGGTGCCAATGGCGCGCGTGCCATCCTGTTTGGTCAGCGAAGTGCTGACCCGCACGAAGTCTTCGCCGCTGCGCACGAACAGCGTGGCGACGCCCGCTGTCATCTGCTTGAACTCGTCGACTTGCTTGAAGTTGTTGTTCAACACTTCGTCGCCCAGGTGCAGGCCCGGGGTCTGGGTACCGGCCACGGTCACCGGCTCATCCGGATGAATGCTCAGACCGCTGCTGAAGCGCTTCTCGAACAACCCGCTCAGGCGTTGGGTGCTTTCACGCAGCGTGCCGTGAAAAGTGCTCAACTGGTCGGCCAGCAGTCGCGCCTCGCTGGCGAGATGCTCTTCACGGGTGGCGAGGTTGGCGGTATCCAGCGAACGCAGGGCGAACACCGTACTGCCGCTGATGACAATCGCCAGTATCACGGCGAGCGCGAGGCCCAGCTGCGAGGCGATCCGGGCGCGAGGTTGAGACATGGGCAGCTCCTGGCCGAGCCACGTGATCCTCCTTGATCTCGACTCGGAAATTTTTCTGGTTGTGGGGTGAATCGTGGACACCGGCACGACGGTGCCACAAGCACGTATTCGGCGGTGGATCCGAATACTTGAGCGGAAAACAAGGTTATGGCACAAGGCCGGCATTGTGGCGGCTCTAACGTTTCAGCTCAAGCGTGCAACCGCCGGCAACTCCATGGCTCGCACTTCGCCTTGGAGGAAATCGCTGAGACGGCGCAAACGTTCACCTCCCGGACGGGTTTTCGGCCACACCAGGTAATAATTCAGCCCGCTGGCGACGGCCGTCGGCCACGGCAGACTCAGGCGCCCCTGAGCGACATCTTCGGCGACCATCAGCAAGTCGCCCATCGACACCCCGTAACCACGCGCCGCCGCGATCATCCCCAGTTCCAGGGTATCGAACACCTGACCGCCCTTGAGCGAGACCTGATCGGACAGCCCCATGTGCTCCAGCCAGCTGCGCCAGTCGCGCCGATCCGGGGTCGGGTGCAACAGCTCGGTGCAGGCCAGTCGCGCAACGTCCCAGGGCTGGTCGTTGAGCAGGTTCGGCGCGCCGACCGGAATCAGCTCTTCGGGAAACAACAGGCTGGCCTCCCAGTCAGGCGGGAAGTGCCCGTCACTGAGCAGCACCGCGCAGTCGAAAGGCTCGTTGTTGAAGTCCACCGAATCCACGTCCATCCATGCGCTGGTCAGTTGCACCTCGTTGCCCGGCTGCAAGTGCCGGAATCGACTGAGCCGCGCCAGCAGCCAGCGCATGGTCAGGGTCGATGGCGCTTTCATCCGCAGGATGTCGTCTTCGGCGCGCAAGGTATTGCAGGCTCGCTCGAGGGCGGCGAAACCTTCGCGAATCCCCGGCAACAGCATCCGTGCCGACTCGGTGAGTTGCAGGTTGCGCCCACTGCGATGAAACAACTTGCAGGCGAAATGCTCTTCGAGGGTGCGAATGTGCCGGCTGACCGCGCTTTGGGTAATCGACAGCTCCTCGGCGGCGCGGGTGAACGAGCTGTGCCGCGCCGCCGCTTCGAATGCGCGCAAGGCATACAAGGGAGGAAGACGACGAGACATTCGGAAAGCTCCTATAGCGGGATGCGGCCAACTTAGCAGAATCTGCCCTGGATGAGTTTGACTCATGCCACCCATCCTTTTTATCCCTTTGTGCGAAACCGTTTGAGCGCCGAGAATCGACGGCTCCCTGTTCCCTCTTTTAATGAGTGGTGAAGATCATGCAGCAACCTGTGCGTACCGAACTCTGGGCCATCCTGCGGCTGTCGGGGCCGCTGATCGCTTCTCAGTTGGCGCACATGTTGATGGTGCTGACCGACACCCTGATGATGGCGCGCATCAGCCCCGAGGCACTGGCCGGTGGCGGTCTGGGGGCGGCGAGTTATTCGTTCGTGTCGATCTTCTGCATTGGTGTAATTGCAGCGGTCGGCACGCTGGTCGCGATCCGCCAGGGTGCCGGCGACATCATCGGCGCGGCACGCCTGACTCAGGCCGGATTATGGCTGGCGTGGCTGATGGCGCTGGGCGCCGGGTTGCTGCTGTGGAATCTCAAACCGCTGTTGCTGCTGTTCGGCCAGACCGAAACCAACGTCATTGCCGCCGGGCAATTTCTGATTGCCCTGCCCTTCGCCCTGCCCGGCTATTTGAGTTTCATGGCACTGCGCGGCTTTACCAGCGCGATTGGCCGGGCGACCCCGGTGATGGTCATCAGCCTGGGCGGCACCGTGGCCAACTTCCTGCTCAATTACGCACTGATCACCGGCATGTTCGGCCTGCCGAAACTGGGTTTGACGGGCATCGGCCTGGTCACGGCAATTGTAGCCAGCTGCATGGCACTGGCGCTGGCCTGGCATATCCGCCGGCATCCGGCTTACGACGCTTACCCGCTGCGCGCCGGGCTGTCGCGGCCGAACCGGCAATACCTCAAGGAGCTCTGGCGCCTGGGCCTGCCCATTGGCGGCACCTATGCGGTGGAAGTGGGTTTGTTTGCCTTTGCGGCTTTGTGCATGGGCACCATGGGCAGCACGCAGATGGGCGCGCACCAGATCGCCCTGCAAATCGTCTCGGTGGCGTTCATGGTGCCGGCGGGCATGTCGTACGCCATCACCATGCGCGTCGGCCAGCATTACGGCGCCGGGCAGTTGAACGATGCGCGGATGTCCGGACGGGTCGGCATCGCCTTCGGCGCGGTGGTGATGCTGGGTTTTGCCATGGTGTTCTGGTTGTTGCCGAATCAGTTGGTCGGGTTGTTCCTCGATCACAATGATCCGGCGTTTGCCGAGGTCATTCGCCTGGCCGTGAGCCTGCTGGCAGTGGCTGCGTGGTTCGAGCTGTTCGACGGCACCCAGACGATCGCCATGGGCTGCATCCGTGGGCTCAAGGATGCCAAGACCACGTTTCTGGTCGGGCTCGGTTGCTATTGGTTGATCGGCGCGCCGGCGGCGTGGTGGATGGCGTTCCACCTCAACTGGGGGCCGACGGGCGTCTGGTGGGGGCTGGCGCTGGGCCTGGCGTGTGCGGCGATCAGCCTGACCCTGGCGTTTGAGTGGAAGATGAAGCGGATGATTCGGCGGGAGCCTGCGTCATCCAATCAATACACAGTCGCCCAGACTGACTGAGATCCCTTGTAGGAGTGAGCCTTTGTGGCGAGGGGATTTATCCCCGATGGGTGGCGAGGCCGCCCCAAAACCGGTAGCTGGGGTTTATCAGATGTGTCCAGTGCTATGGTCTTGCGACTGCTTCGCAGTCGAACGAGGGATAAATCCCCTCGCCACAATGTTGTTCCAAATTGAGTTATGGATTTAGCTGACGATTTCCAGTGCGGGCTGTTGGCTGGCGCCGAAGGTCAGGTACTCAACCAGTTCCGCCAGCGGCAACGGCCGGCTGATCAGATAACCCTGCACCTGATCGCAACCAAACCCGCGCAACAGATCCAGTTGCTCCGGCGTCTCGACCCCTTCCGCCACCACTTCCAGATGCAGGTTGTGCGCGAGATTGATCATCGCGTGCACCAGTTTGCGGTTCTCTTCACGCTGCTCCATGCCGCCGACGAAGCTCTTGTCGATTTTCAACAAAGTGATCGGCAGGCTGTTGAGGTGCACGAACGATGAGAACCCGGTGCCAAAGTCATCCAGCGAAAAACGCACGCCGAGGCGGCCGAGGGCGTCCATGGTCTGTTTGACCAGATCGCTGCGGCGCATGACGGCGGTTTCGGTCAGTTCGAATTCCAGCCATTGCGCTTCAACACCACGCTCGGCGATCAAACGGCTGAGGGTCGGCAGCAACTGGCTGTCCTGAAACTGGCGGAACGACAGGTTGATCGCCATGTGCAGCGCCGGCAGCCCACGTTCACGCAACGCCTGCATGTCGCGCAGGGCCCGGGAAATCACCCAGTACCCCAGCGGCACGATCAAGCCGCTCTGCTCGGCCAGCGGCACGAATTCGCTCGGCGGCAGCAAGCCGCGCTCGCCATGACGCCAGCGCACCAGCGCTTCGAGACCGACGATCTGCCCGTCCGCCATGTTCAGCCGTGGCTGGTAATGCAGTTCCAGCTCGTCGCGACGCAAGGCCCGGCGCAGCTCGCTTTCGAGGTCGGCCATGCTCCGTGCGTTACGGTTGATGCGTTCGTTGAAGATATGGAAAGTGCAGCCCTGGGTGCTCTTGGCCTGCTGCATGGCAATGTGCGCATGCCACATCAGCGGGTCGGCGCCCCCTTGTGCGCGGGCATGGGCGATGCCGAGGCTGGAACCGATCAACAGGCTTTCACCATCGACCCAATACGGTTCGGACAAGGCTTCGGTGATACGTTCGGCCATCCACTCGGCGCGCTGCGGTGCACGGCGGGTGTCGATCAGCAGGGCAAATTCATCGCTGCCCAGCCGCGCCAGTTGATCACCGGCTTCGAGCTGACTTTTCAGCCGTGCGACGACTTGCAGGATCAAACGGTCGCCGGCCTGATGGCCAAGGGCGTCGTTGGCGTGACGGAAGTTGTCGAGGTCGAGGTGTCCGAGGGCCAGGCCACGCCCGTCGTTTTCCGCGAGGCGCGCCGTGAGCAGGGTCTGGAAGCCCTGACGGTTGGCGATGCCGGTCAGCGGATCCTGTTCGGCCAGACGTTGCAAGGTGTTTTCGAGCACGCCGCGCTCGCGCACATGACGCAGGCAACGCCGCAGCATGCCGGCGTCGAGGGCGTCGAACACCAGCCAGTCGCTGACGCCAACGGGCGCAGTGGCCGGTTCGTGTTCCAGCAGCAATACCGTCGGCAGGCTGCAACGGCCCGGGGCCGGTTGCAACGCGGGTACGGTCAACAACACCGCGTGACGGTTGTCTTCGAACAAACGGCTGACCGACTCCCAGCTCGGCGCGCTGATCAGCACCGCCGCGCTCCCCATCGGAGCCAGACACTCACGCAATAACGCTGTCCACGCTGGCGCTTCGGCCAGTAGCAGCAAACGCAAGGGTTCGACAGGCGTAGACAAGCTAGCTCCCTAGACTCTGCAATGATGTGGGCGGGGCATTATGCCGTTGCGATGTTCAATGACCAAATGACAACGGTTATCAGAACGTTATTTTGTGTCACGAATGAGAACATTAGCCGCAAAATCACCGTGCATCCTCCGCGAAAGTAACAAAACCGGCAAATTTGAATCGCGTGGTGCGTCACAAGTCGGACAGAGCAGCACAAATCGCTGAGCCTGTTAAAATGCCGGCCCATTTCGTCAACGACTCCCGAATTTTCGTATGTCCCGACTCAATCCCCGGCAGCAAGAAGCCGTGAACTACGTCGGCGGCCCTCTATTGGTGCTCGCCGGCGCTGGCTCCGGCAAGACCAGCGTGATCACGCGCAAGATCGCGCACCTGATCCAGAACTGCGGCATCCGCGCCCAGTACATCGTCGCCATGACCTTTACCAACAAGGCCGCGCGCGAGATGAAGGAGCGGGTCGGCACCCTGCTGCGTGCCGGCGAAGGTCGCGGCCTGACCGTCTGCACGTTCCACAACCTCGGCCTGAACATCATCCGCAAGGAACACGCGCGGCTGGGCTACAAACCCGGTTTCTCGATCTTCGACGAGACCGACGTCAAAGCCCTGATGACCGACATCATGCAGAAGGAATACGCGGGCGACGACGGCGTCGACGAGATCAAGAACATGATCGGCGCCTGGAAAAACGACCTGATCCTCCCGGCCCAGGCGCTGGAGAATGCGCGCAACCCCAAGGAACAGACCGCCGCCATCGTCTACACCCACTACCAGCGCACGCTCAAGGCGTTCAACGCGGTGGACTTCGACGACCTGATCCTGCTGCCGGTAAAACTCTTCGAAGAGCACGCCGACATTCTCGAAAAGTGGCAGAACAAGGTGCGCTACCTGCTGGTCGACGAGTACCAGGACACCAACGCCAGTCAGTACCTGCTGGTGAAAATGCTGATCGGCAAGCGCAACCAGTTCACCGTGGTGGGCGACGACGACCAGTCGATCTACGCCTGGCGCGGTGCGCGGCCGGAAAACCTGATGCTGCTCAAGGACGACTATCCGTCGCTGAAAGTGGTAATGCTGGAGCAGAACTACCGCTCCACCAGCCGCATCCTGCGCTGCGCCAACGTGCTGATCTCGAACAACCCGCACGAATTCGAAAAGCAGTTGTGGAGTGAGATGGGCCACGGCGACGAGATCCGTGTGATCCGCTGCCGCAACGAGGACGCCGAAGCCGAGCGCGTGGCCATGGAAATCCTCAGCCTGCACTTGCGCACCGACCGCCCGTACAGCGATTTCGCGATCCTCTATCGCGGCAACTACCAGGCCAAGCTGATCGAACTGAAACTGCAGCACCACCAGGTGCCGTACCGCCTGAGCGGTGGCAACAGTTTCTTCGGCCGTCAGGAAGTGAAAGACCTGATGGCCTACTTCCGCCTGATCGTGAACCCGGATGACGACAACGCCTTCCTGCGCGTGATCAACGTGCCGCGTCGGGAAATCGGCTCGACGACCCTGGAAAAACTCGGCAACTACGCCACCGAACGCAAAATCTCGATGTACGCCGCCACCGACGAAATCGGTCTGGGCGAACACCTGGACAGCCGCTTCACCGATCGTCTGGCGCGCTTCAAGCGTTTCATGGACAAGGTCCGCGAGCAGTGCGCCGGCGAAGACCCGATCTCGGCGCTGCGCAGCATGGTCATGGACATCGACTACGAGAACTGGCTGCGCACCAACAGCTCCAGCGACAAGGCTGCCGATTACCGGATGGGTAACGTCTGGTTCTTGATCGAGGCGTTGAAAAACACCCTCGAGAAAGACGAAGAAGGCGAAATGACCGTCGAGGACGCCATCGGCAAACTGGTCCTGCGCGACATGCTCGAGCGTCAGCAGGAGGAAGAGGACGGCGCCGAAGGCGTGCAGATGATGACCTTGCACGCCTCCAAGGGTCTGGAATTCCCTTACGTGTTCATCATGGGCATGGAAGAGGAAATCCTCCCGCACCGTTCCAGCATCGAAGCCGACACCATCGAAGAAGAACGCCGCCTGGCCTACGTGGGCATCACCCGTGCCCGTCAGACCCTGGCCTTCACCTTCGCCGCCAAGCGCAAGCAGTACGGCGAGATCATCGACTGCGCGCCGAGCCGCTTCCTTGATGAGCTGCCGCCGGACGACTTGGCGTGGGAAGGCAACGACGACACACCGACCGAAGTCAAAGCCGTGCGCGGCAACAACGCATTGGCCGATATACGCGCGATGTTAAAGCGCTAGAATTGACCCCTTTTTACTAGACCTTCGGCGCACCAAGCGCCAAATGAGGACAGCTTCATGGAAGCATTGCACCAGAAAATCCGCGAACAAGGCATTGTGCTTTCCGACCAGGTCCTGAAAGTCGACGCCTTTCTGAACCACCAGATCGACCCGGCCCTGATGAAGCTGATCGGCGACGAATTCGCCACGCTGTTCAAGGATTCGGGCATCACCAAGATCGTCACCATCGAAGCCTCGGGCATCGCCCCGGCAATCATGACCGGTCTGAACCTCGGTGTGCCGGTGATTTTCGCGCGCAAGCAACAGTCCCTGACCCTGACCGAAAACCTGCTGTCGGCGACCGTTTACTCGTTCACCAAGAAGACCGAAAGCACCGTGGCCATCTCCCCGCGTCACCTGACCAGCAGCGACCGCGTGTTGATCATCGACGACTTCCTGGCCAACGGTAAGGCCTCGCAAGCGCTGATCTCGATCATCAAGCAGGCCGGTGCCACCGTGGCCGGCCTGGGCATTGTGATCGAGAAGTCGTTCCAGGGCGGCCGTGCCGAGCTGGATTCGCAGGGTTATCGCGTTGAATCGCTGGCCCGCGTGAAATCGCTGAAGGATGGCGTCGTTACCTTCATCGAATAACCGCTGAAAGCCGCAAGCTCACCGTAATACCTGTGGGAGCTGGCTTGCCAGCGATGGGGCACTATCCTTCAACATCCAAGTTGACTGATACACCGCCATCGCGGGCAAGCCCGCTCCCACAGGTTTTTTTGTCGTTTTTTATTGCGCAGTGGCCTTCAGGCCAGTGAGCAGCAGTCGCTGGAAGAGGTCTTCTTTCAGGCCTTCCGGGTTTGTGAGTTGCATGCGCTCGAGGTGTTCGGGGTATAGCGATGCCTCGGGGGCGTCGAGGGCGGCTTTGCCGAGTTCGAGGATTTCGCTCAGCTTGAACTTGCTCTTCAGCCAGTTCAGCGCTCGCAGCAGATCGCGCTCGATCGCGGTGAAATCACAACCCAGCGGATACTCCGGAAACAGGTTCGGATGCTTCGCGGCAATCGCCTGCAAGCGTTGCGGGGTGTTCTCGGCGAAACGCGGATCGAGACGGAAATCCTTTGGCAGTTTGCCGACCTTTTGCGCTTGCTCGATCAGCCCCTGCTGGAAACGGGAATCGCTGATGTTCAGCAACGACTCGATCACCACCGCATCGGTCTTGCCACGCAGATCGGCAATGCCGTACTCGGTGACCACGATGTCGCGCAGGTGCCGTGGGATCGTGCAGTGGCCGTATTCCCAAACGATGTTCGAGCTGACCTCGCCGCCGGACTCACGCCAACTGCGCAGAATCAGAATCGACCTCGCATCGTGCAGCGCATGGCCCTGGGCAACGAAGTTGTACTGCCCGCCCACTCCGCTGAGCACCCGCCCGTCTTCCAGTTGATCGGCCACGCCGGCGCCCATCAACGTCATGGTGAACACGGTGTTGATGAACCGCGCATCAAGTCGCTGCAAGCGCTTCAATGCTTCCTGCCCGTACAGCTCGTTGATGTAGCTGATGCGGGTCATGTTGAATTCAAGGCGTTTACTCTGCGGTAACTCGCGCAGGCGCTCGTAGAAACTGCGCGGGCCGAGGAAGAAACCGCCATGCACCGAGATGCCGTCAGTCTGCGCGGCCTCATCGAGGGTGCCAGCGTTGGCCTGTTCCTGCGTCTGCACGTCGGGATAGACCTTGCGCCGGATGATCCCGGCATCCGCCAGCACCAGCAGACCGTTGACGAACATTTCGCTGCAGCCGTACAGGCCTTTGGCGAACGGCGCGGTGCCACCCTCCCGTTCGATCAACTGCGCCCACTGACTGAGGTTGATGTCATCGAGCAACGCTGTGTATCCGGCGTTATCCGCCTGACGTGCGAGCAATGCGGCGGTCAGGGCATCGCCCATCGAGCCGATGCCGATCTGCAGGGTGCCACCGTCGCGCACCAGCGTGCTGGCGTGCAAACCGATGAAATGATCCTGAAACCCCACCGGCATGTTCGGCGTGGAAAACAGCGTACTGCTGTCCTTCGCGTCGATCAGCAGGTCGAAGGTGTCGATATCGACTTCGGCGTCGCCGGGCATGTACGGCAGATCGGTGTGCACCTGGCCGACCAGCAAAATGGTTTCCCCGGCGTCGCGGCGCTTGGCGATCATCGGCAACAGGTCGAGGGTGATGTCCGGGTTGCAGCTCAGGCTCAGACGGTCCGGGTGTTCACTGCTGCTGGCCAGCAGTTGCGCCACCAGGTTCAGCCCGGCAGCGTTGATGTCACGGGCGGCGTGGCTGTAGTTGCTGCTGACGTAATCCTGCTGGGCCGGCGCGCTGTTGAGCAGGCTGCCGGGCTGCATGAAAAACTGTTCGATACGGATGTTGGCGGGCAGGCTGTCGTGATGCAGGTCGGCGAGGAAATCGAATTCCGGGTAGTCGCCGAACACCCGCTCGACGAAGGGTTCGATAAAGCGCTTCTGCAAACCATCCCCCAGCGTCGGACGGCCAAGGCACAGCGCGGTATACATCGTCAGTTGCCGCTCGGGCAGGCCTTTGATCCGCCGGTACAGCGCGTTGACGAAGTGATTGGGTTTGCCCAGGCCCAGCGGCATGCCCATGTGGATATGCGCCGGCAAACGCGCCAGCACCTCGTCCACTGCCTGTTCGATCGAACACAACTGCACCATCTGAAGCCTCCTGCCCGTTCCGTGAAAAGGGGTAGACCGAGATTGCCGGGGATTTACTTCCGAGGGAAGGCAATTAATGCGAAAAAAGTGAAATAGGCGAGTGCGGTGCTTGGTGCAAGCACATCCAGAAAACCTTCAACAATAACAATGAATTAACAACACCAAAAGAATCATCGCACAAGCCTACAGCTTCTTTCCCACATTGACTCTAACTTAATCACGCAGAACTTCAGGACACTTCTGAATTGAAGTTATTTAGGTCACAGCTAGCATTAAAAACGTAACACTACATTAGCAACCAATACTTTTAGGCCAAACATAAACTTATAAGGAAAAATTATGGAAATCGACTTCTTAGCAATCCGTAGTGCGAGGGCACACATTCTAAATTCAAGCGCACCTATTTCAACACTGGCAATTCAAGCATTCAGTAACTTAAGCGCAGCCAGCAGCGGTTCGCGTCCATGCACTAGTTGTTGTTCACAATGCTGGCAAGGATGCTGCTACGCGACTTACATGTAGTTATGAGCCAGGGGCGGTCAATACGTGCCGCTCCTTTCACTTACTTTAGGATTTTTACATTGAAAACGCCGATTGAGTTTTTAACTGAACCCTTGAACTCCAACCGAAGCCTGACCACAGACTGCCCGGTATGGCCATACCTGTCTTACTATATCTATCATATCGAAAATAAACTTCCAAAAGCATCCGGAAGCGCCCTGGAAACTCAGTCAGTCATTATCAGCGGTTTCGCAACAAACCTGGCAGCGAGAATTACCAACGTAGCTAATAACGTTTTAATCACTGAAAAACAAATATTTGAAAAATCCATCATCGGCAGAGAGATGGAAACCTCCTCTTACTACAAGTTAGTTAGCGAAAATAAAATCTATCTCACCGAAATTATTAAAGCTTATCCGGAGCTAGATCGAGTCCTCACCAAAATATCACAAAATTTTGTCGAATTTACATTACAACTTTTTACTGACTTGATAGAAGACAGGCAGGAGATTAACGAAGTATTCAATATTGGGTCTGACGTCAATCTTTCCGCAATTGATGTCTCGGCTAGCGAAACGCATTATGGATCGAGGACCGTTTGCACGCTTTCCTTTAACTCCATAAAAATAGTTTACAAACCAAGAAATCTTAAACTTGAAGCGGAAGCTTCCGGCTTTCTACTGTCTTTGAGCAGTGCCGCAGGCACTGACTTTTGCGAATGGAAAATACCAATTTATTTGGTGAAAAAAGAACATGGATGGTCAGAGCATACACCTCAAAAGCAGGCAGAAACTGAAGAAGAGGTACATCAATATTTCAAAAGAGCAGGATTTTTATTAGGTTATTGCACGGCCTTTATGGCTGCGGACATTACCTCTGACAATCTGATTGCGCATGGATCAAGCCCTATACCCATTGATCTGGAGACAATTTTTTACAGCACCTTAAACATTGAGACAATCCCGAGAGAAGTTCGGTGGAACGTTACCCAAACAAGTATTCTTCCGAATTGGACTTGGAAAGGCACCGATGGTATCGGTGTGGACTTGAGTGCGCTGGGTGGATTATCAGAGCAATATGTCAGTCTAAACCTTTATCAACACTTAGAAGACGAAACTGGTCACAGCCAATTTGGCATGGACGGAGTTAAAATATTTCCAAATCAGAATGTTTTATATCTTAACGGGAAACCGGTGCAGCCGTGGGACTACGAAAATCAAATCATTGATGGCCTAACCACTCTATTTTCTATATTGAACAATGCGCAACCATCAATTATCGAAACAATTAAATCTTTTAGAGGCCGACAAAACAGGTATATCCCCAGACCGACCGCGACATATCACTACGCCATTCAATGTTCCCTGCATGCAACCTTAATGCGTTGCACTGACAAACGAACGGCCTTCCTGGAAAATATCCTTAATAACGACACAGCTCCCGCGATAGGTTTTCTCAACGCGGAGGTCTCAGCTTGCTTGGATCTGGACATACCTTTTGCTCGAGGACAAGCCGGTGTTCTTGAGTTCTACGAACCCGGTTACAGCGGTTCAGGGCACCTCGATAGTAAAGATTATATAAACGGAATAGACAACAGTATCCAATACATCAAAAGCCTGGACAAAAACAGAATTGCATTTGAAGAGAAACTAACCTCAAACACCCTTTTAGCAATGAAAAACATGTATGAACACGGAAATAAACTCACGGACCACTCCTTCAAACAACACGACGATGTGAAAGACCCCCGTTATTCAAATGTAGGCGAGATCATTAACAAAATCAGGACATCATCGGAAATCAACGCATGCTTGATCAATGAACTGTTACGCACCGAAATTTCGAGTAATGGACTCTGGCTAGGATTTCACTCATCACCAGGTGGCTATATGGAGTTCTCGGAGTTAGGAGATGACTTCTACTACGGGCTGTCTGGTATTCTTTATGGCTGCGTAGTGGCGGCCAGTCATAACAGCGTCATAGATAAAACTCTGGTAACTGAACTACTAAATCATTGCCACAGTAGAATAGTTAAAAAACTGACAAATAAGGGTACGCACTTAGGGGGCTTTCACTTCGGTCTATCGTCCGCAATCGTTCCGCTCCTGATAGGCTTAAATTATTTTGACGATGAAAGGCAAAGCCAACTACTACAGCTGTATAAAAAATATGTTGAAGACGTACTGGGAGAACCATGGTGGCAAAAATATTTTTGGGGCTCTGACTTTCTTTCTGGAATGTTCGGCACTCTAAATGTACTCACACTGCTATTCGATCTTACTAAAGATTTATCGTTTTCCGATTTAGCCAACTCCTTATACAAAAAAATAGAGACCGAACTCACCTTTATATCTGGAAGCAAACTACCCACATTCGACAATGCAATTACAACGAGAAGCGACGCTTTATTGAGCGGTCTGTCTCACGGAATAATGGGGTGCGCATACTCATTATTTTATTTCAACAAACTTATCGCAAAAAAAGATTCAATCCACGAATTATTCCTAGGCTTTTTGTCTTGGGAGCTTAACGAATATGATGAGTCAATTGAAAATTGGCGCGACTACAGAAAACGCTCGGAATCAAGCGCCGGTGAGTTTGCGTGGAGCCACGGTTTACCCGGTAATTATTTGGCGATCAGTTATTTCGCAAACAATGGAGTACAGCCTGCGCTAGATTTCTTGGAAAAGCACCCACCAAAAGCCGCATTCTCATATTCGAGTCTCGAAAAACGAAAGAGACCCGTCAATGACTCTTTATGTCATGGCGCTTATGGGATTCTGAATATCATGAAAAAGATCTCACCGGAATCGTTGCTCGATCCACAAGTTTTTCTATGGTCGAATATCGTTAATTTAAGTGAACAAAATTCGAGAATCTTGAGAACAAAAACTGCCGATCCATTAGGATTATGGATCGGACGCGTGGGCTCACTACTTGGCTCTATTGGTTTGATTGACCGTAACTACGAGTTTCCATTTCTTCCGCACCAAATGGAATTTATCAAACCATGAAAAGCAACCTAATACTTTGCTGCTTTGGCCTAGGCATTTCAGTTCTAACAAGCGCATCACCCTACCTAATCGGCAATTCAATTAATTTGTATGTATCCCAAGATCACTTATATTTATATGCACTCGCAGGCGCTTCGCTTCTTATCATCGCGACGCCTCCCTTGAAACTAGCAGCCAACATATATCTACAAAGGACTGCTGCCAAAACAAGATATATTTTGAAAAGGACAATTCTAACGCACCTGCGAAGCAAGGCATCTACATATAGGGGAAATCCAGGTGAGCAGATCGAACTCATCGACGGCGATGTTGACGGTTCGATGTATCTATACCATTCGGTATTTTTTGACACTTCACTCAATTTCAGCATCATAATCTTCGCGCTGATTATAACGGCTCAGTATCATCCTCTTCTGGCGCTCGCCCCCCTTAGCGGCCTGCTATATGCCTCAGCTGCATATTTTATAACCCGGAGAAAGAGCGACACCCTTTTTGAAGAATACGTCCAAGAAAACACCGTTATAATCGGGGAAATCTGTGCGCATGTATGCGATGCCAAACCGTACAACGACAGAGTCAAGTTGGACATCAAAAACATTGAGCGCCTCGCTTTTCGTTCAAACCTGAAGGCATCTTTTTTCGAATCAATTTCAGGAACATGTTACTTGGTAGCGATAGTTTTTTTATTCTTGATATCCGCTCATTTAATAAGTGAAAGCGCTTTGACAACAGGCGCTATCTTTGCCTCGGCCATCTACCTTGAGCGTGTGCTCAGCCCAACAATGTCACTTATATCCATTTACTACTCAAGCAGAGAGGCCTCTTATCGCCGCAATCGAATACTGAGCTATAAACTACAGCACGGGGGGCGTTGAATTATGCTTATGTGCTTGCGAAAAAACGGGGCATTATTTTTGTTTTCAACAATATGCCTGATTTTAGCAGCTGCATGTCAGTTGCTAATACCTTCGATCGTGGCAGAGGGACTTACTGCTCTCAGTAGTGGTGCTGTCAGCACTAATCTGTATTTCCTTCTCACCGCTATTTTTTTATCCAAACTCGCGACTCAAACTCTGGGCAGCTCCATGGCGGCGCTCATGGAAGCGAAATCTCGCTTTTCACTCATCAATTTCATTGTGCATGATGAAAGACCTTGCCCGTTAAGCTCTCGCGTGACGATGATCAAAGAAGATGCCGAGAAAATTGCTTCAGTCCTTCATGACTCAATTCATCTGGCAGGATCTTGTATTTTGACATTTGCTACAGCCTATATCTTACTCCGTGAAAATACTTATTTTTTCATCCCGTTGATATTTATCATGACATTGACTTGTGTGCAGTTGAAATTTGCAAAACTACATATCCAGAGTCTGTATAAAGCCGAAATGATCAACGAAGACCTGTACAAGGAATCGTTAATCAGCACTTTCAGCTCATGCACAATTGATGAGCAAAGCTCTCAATCACTTATCAGCAATAGCAATGAATGTCTGAGCAACACAATACAAGCACGCTACAAATATCAAAAAGCCAACGCCATTCAGTGCTTCTGGCCGGAAATGGCTATCTCGGCTGGGACAGTATCAGTCATCATTTTTAGCGCCACTGCGACGCCGGAGTTATTCGGCGAGCGTCTTATTGCCTATCTTGGCTACGTCGGAATTTTTACCATGGCCAGCACGAGTTCGATAAGACTTGGTATAACGATGATTGGAGTAAAGGTATCCGTTGGTAGAGTATTCAGGGGGCGCCAATATGAATGATTTATTCATCCAGCAGATACGCCTGAAGCCAGACAGAGCCGCGGCTCATTTTTTACGCGGCCTTTTTCCGCTTCAATTCAATAGCAGAATTACCGTATTTATTGGAGAAAACGGTTCTGGAAAATCCACGTTGCTTGAAGCACTTGCCATCAAGTTGGGATGCAATCCAGAAGGCGGTGGGAAGAACTTCAATTTCTCGACTGAGAACACCCACTCGAAACTGCACGAAACCCTGATGCTTTCAAAAGGCTACCGAAGGGAGAAGGACGTTTTTTTCTACAGAGCAGAAACCTTCTATAACTTGAACACCGCGATCCGCAAGCTTGATGCAGAGGGGAGCTTTGATCCCGAAATAAAGACCTATTACGGCGGCGTGGATATGCATTGCATGTCGCACGGTGAAGCAATGGAGGCACTGTTTCAAAACCGATTCAAAGCCCAGGGACTGTACGTTCTCGATGAACCGGAAGCGTCGTTATCCCCATTGAGGCAATTGGTATTTATCAACCGAATAATGGAGTTAGCACGCAAAGGCGCACAGTTCATCATCGCCACTCACTCACCTCTCATTTTGTCGATCCCGGGATGTGATCTGAGACAGATATCGGAAGGGCGCTCCGAACCAATAACTCTGGCAGATACTGATGCTTATGCTGTGTACAAAGCCGTACTTAATTCTTCCGGTGCCTTTATCGCGAAAAGCATGCAGTGATGCTGCACACAAAAAAAACCGTCCGAAGACGGTTTTTTTCATCAGAAGCGCGCCTTACTTCAGGCCGGACATCTTCTGGATCGCGCCCTTCAGCTCGTCATCCGAGCAATCGGCGCAGGTGCCTTTTGGCGGCATGGAGTTGATGCCGGTGATGGCTTTGGCCAGGATGCCGTCGAGGCCGCCCTGGTGATCGGCGCGTTCTTTCCAGGCGGCGGTGTCACCGATTTTCGGTGCGCCCAGCAGCCCCGTGCTGTGGCAAGCGTTGCAATGTTTTGCAATCACTTCATCCGGTGTCTTCGCACCACCGCCGCCGCCAGCGGAGGCAGCGACCTCCATTCCTTTGCATTCCTGCCCCTGAACGCACACCTGGCCGACCGGCTCGAGGCGCTTGGCAATGTCGTCATTCGTCGCAGCTTGAGCGCTGACAGCCCAGAGGGCCAGTACGGTTGCTGGTGCGGCCAGCATTTTCATAATTAGGTTCACGCGTTCACCCTCAATGGTGGCTATTCACGCCTGCGGCCACGGTTCGCAGGCGGGCGCAAGTATAGCGGGTAGCCCGCCACACTGAAACAACCCCATAGTCGAAGGGGTTATACCGCGCAGTGGAAAAACTATTCGGATGCCTTCGCCGTCATGGCCTGGCGCCTCTATCGTTAAAAATTCGCCGGCGTGGCTGCGCTGATTAGTCGCGCCGGCGTGTCGAACGGATTACGGAAACGATGCGGCTTGGTACTTTCAAAGTAGTAGCTGTCGCCGGCTTCGAGAATAAAAGTTTCCAGACCCACCACCAACTCCAGACGACCCTCCACCAGAATCCCGGTTTCTTCGCCTTCATGGGTGAGCATTTCTTCGCCGGTATCGGCGCCCGGCGGGTAGATTTCGTTGAGGAAGGCAATAGCGCGGCTAGGGTGCGCGCGGCCGACCAGTTTCATGGTCACGGCGCCGTCGGAGATGTCGATCAGCTCGTTGGCCTTGTAGACGATCTGGGTCGGGACTTCCTGCAGGATCTCTTCGGAAAAGAACTCGACCATCGACATGGGAATCCCGCCCAGCACTTTCCTCAGCGAACTGATCGAAGGGCTGACGCTGTTCTTTTCGATCATCGAAATGGTGCTGTTGGTAACGCCCGCGCGCTTGGCGAGTTCACGCTGGGAAAGCCCTTTGAGCTTGCGGATCGATTGCAGTCGTTCACCGACGTCCAAGGCGGGAGCCTCCTGATGTTGTAAGAATATTGAGCGTTATCATGGCGACAGCGTTCAGTATTTACAACACTTGGCCCCCGCAGCGGCGTCAGCCCTCGGAATAGAGCCTTGGCACACGACGCAGGTTGCAGAATATCTGGTATGGAATGGTGTCCGCCCACTTCGCCACTTCGCTGGCGAGGATGTTTTTGCCCCACAGCTCGACGGTCGAACCGAGGCCGGCTTCCGGCACATCGGTGAGGTCAATACACAGCATGTCCATCGACACGCGACCGAGAATGCGGCTGCGTTGGCCGGCGACCAACACCGGCGTACCGGTCGGTGCCTGACGCGGGTAACCATCGGCATACCCCATGGCGACCACGCCGACGCGCATCGGCTTGTCGGTGATGAATTTGGCGCCATAGCCGATCGGCTCGCCGGCGGGCAGTTCGCGCACGCAGATGACTTTCGATTCGAGGGTCATTACCGGCTGCAGACGCTCGGCCACGGCGTTGGCTTCTTCGAACGGGGTCGCGCCGTAGAGCATGATGCCCGGACGCACCCAGTCGCTGTGAATCTGCGGCCAACCGAGCACGGCCGGCGAGTTGCGCAGGCTGACTTCGGCCGCCAGGCCCTGACGCGCCGCTTCGAACACCGCGACCTGATCGGCGCTGCTCTGCTCGTGCAGCTCATCGGCGCGGGCGAAGTGGCTCATCAGCACGATCTTCGCCACTTTGCCGCTGGCCAGCAGGCGTTGATAGGCCGCCGCGTAATCCTTGGGATGCAAACCGACGCGGTGCATGCCCGAGTCGAGTTTCAGCCACACGGTGATCGGTTTGCCCAATGCCGCCTGCTCGATCGCTTCGAGCTGCCACAGCGAATGCACCACGGTCCAGAAGTCATGCTCGACGATCAGCGCCAATTCATCGGCTTCGAAAATCCCTTCCAACAGCAACACTGGCGCACGAATGCCAGCGGCGCGCAGCTCCAGCGCTTCCTCGATGCAGGCGACGGCAAACCCGTCGGCCTCGGCTTCCAGCGCCTGGGCGCAACGCACCGCGCCATGACCATAGGCATCGGCCTTGATCACGGCCAGCGCTTTGGCGCCGGTGACTTCGCGGGCAATTCGATAGTTGTGGCGCAGGGCTTGGAGGTCGATCAGGGCACGGGCAGGACGCATGGCGGCAGACTTCTAGGCGGTCATGGGAAGAAAAACCGGCGCCGACTGACGACGTGAACCGCCAACAGCGCCGGGAGAGGGATCTTTGAAACGGTTACGGCAACGCGGCGACGATGGAAATCTCCACCAGGATGCTCGGTTTGGCCATCTTCGCTTCGACGGTGGCGCGGGCTGGCGCGGCGCCTTTGGGCAGCCACTGGTCCCACACCGAGTTCATCCCGGCAAAGTGCGCCTCGATGTCGTTGAGGTAGATCGTCGCCGACAGCAGATGCTGCTTGTCAGTCCCGGCCAGATCCAGCAAACGCTCGATATTGGCGAGCACGTCGCGGGTCTGCTGTTCGACCCCGGCGTTGAAGTCATCGCCGACCTGTCCGGCCAGATACACGATGCCGTTGTGGGTGACGATCTGACTCATGCGCTCATTGGTGAGCTGGCGCTGGATTGCCATGTTTTGCGGACTCCTGAGGCTTGTTGCCGTAACGGGAAATATCGAGGCCTTCGGCGCTGATCTGCGGCTTTTTCTTCGCCATCAGATCGGCCAGCAAACGACCGGAACCGCACGCCATGGTCCAACCCAGGGTGCCGTGACCGGTGTTGAGGAACAGGTTCTTGAACGGTGTGGCGCCAACGATCGGCGTGCCGTCCGGGGTGGTCGGACGCAGGCCGGTCCAGAAGCTCGCCTCGGCCAGATTGCCGCCCTGAGGATAAAGGTCGTTGACGATCATCTCCAGGGTTTCGCGCCGACGCGGGTTCAGCGACAGGTCAAAACCGGCGATCTCGGCCATGCCGCCCACGCGGATGCGGTTGTCGAAACGGGTGATCGCGACCTTGTAGGTCTCGTCGAGAATGGTCGAGGTTGGAGCCATGTCCGGGTTGGTGATCGGCACGGTCAGCGAGTAACCCTTGAGCGGATACACCGGGGCCTTGATGCCCAGCGGCTTGAGCAGTTGCGGCGAGTAGCTGCCGAGGGCCAGCACGTAGCGGTCGGCGGTTTCCAGCTTGCCGTCGATCCACACGCCGTTGATGCGGTCACCGGCGTAGTCGAGCTTCTGGATGTCCTGGCCAAAGCGGAATTCCACACCCAGTTTCACCGCCATTTCGGCAAGGCGGGTGGTGAACATCTGGCAGTCGCCGGTCTGGTCGTTCGGCAGACGCAGGGCGCCGGCGAGGATGTCGGTGACATTGGCCAGGGCCGGTTCGACGCGGGCAATGCCGGCGCGGTCGAGGACTTCAAACGGCACGCCGGACTCTTTCAGCACGGCGATGTCTTTGGCGGCGCCATCGAGCTGCGCCTGGGTGCGGAACAGTTGCGTAGTGCCGAGGCTGCGGCCTTCATAGGCGATACCGGTTTCCGCACGCAGTTCGTCGAGGCAGTCGCGGCTGTACTCGGACAGACGCACCATGCGCTCCTTGTTCACCGCGTAACGGCTAGCGGTGCAGTTGCGCAGCATCTGCGCCATCCACAGGTACTGGTCAATGTCAGCGGTGGCCTTGATCGCGAGAGGGGCGTGGCGTTGCAGCAACCACTTGATCGCCTTGAGCGGCACGCCCGGTGCGGCCCACGGCGAGGCGTAACCCGGCGACACCTGGCCGGCGTTGGCGAAACTGGTCTCCATGGCGACGGCTGGCTGCCGGTCGACCACCACCACTTCAAACCCGGCACGGGCCAGATAGTAAGCACTGGCGGTACCGATGACGCCGCTACCCAAGACCATTACGCGCATTTTTGTATCCCTCATCGCGGCAGGGCCGCGTACGTCTGTTGTTAGAGCAATGATGCGCGCAGTGTAAAAAAGATTGGCCAGTGCTTTTCACTGTATAAGCGCCTATATTTGGCGACAATTCTCGGCAAAAACCCTTTTCACGGAGGCGCATCCCCTATGCGTACCAACACTCAGACCAAACGTGAGCTGGACAAGATCGACCGCAACATCTTGCGGATCCTGCAGGCGGACGGGCGGATATCGTTTACCGAACTCGGGGAGAAGGTCGGTCTGTCCACCACGCCGTGTACGGAGCGGGTGCGACGTCTGGAGCGTGAAGGGATCATCATGGGCTACAACGCCCGGCTGAATCCGCAGCATTTGAAGGGTAGCCTGCTGGTGTTCGTCGAGATCAGCCTCGATTACAAATCCGGCGACACTTTCGAAGAGTTCCGACGCGCGGTGCTGAAATTGCCGCATGTGCTGGAATGTCACCTGGTGTCAGGGGATTTCGACTATCTGGTAAAGGCGCGGATTTCCGAGATGGCGTCTTACCGCAAGTTGCTCGGCGACATTCTGTTGAAGCTGCCGCATGTGCGCGAATCGAAGAGCTACATCGTGATGGAAGAGGTGAAAGAGAGCCTGAGCCTGCCGATTCCGGATTGAGGTGTATTGGGGCTGGCCCGGCCCTATCGCTGGCAAGCCAGCTCCCACAATGAGTGCGGGTGTTCACAAAATCCCCCGCTCGCCGCCGAACCTGTGGGAGCTGGCTTGCCAGCGATGGCGCCGAATCGGTTCCGAGTGCCACCCCGTTAGACCAGCACCTGCCGATTCGAAGCCATGTACTCGAAGATCTGCTTTTCAACCCGCGGATGAATCAGCTCCACCGGCCCTCGCCCGTTCGGGCACGGCAGCGTTTTGGTGGTGCCGAACAACCGGCAGATCAGTGGCCGCTCTTCATACACCGTGCAGCCATTCGGCCCCAGGTGTACGCAGTTCAGTGCTTCCAGCGCCGCATCCTGCTCGGCGCGGGTCTTGCGCGGCAGGCGGGCCATTTCTTCCGGCGAGGTGGTCACCGGCCCGCAACAGTCATGGCAGCCCGGCACACAGTCGAACGAAGGGATCTGCTGACGCAGGGTACGGATTTTCTGGCTGTTGCAGCTCATCGAAGCGGTGACCGACGGGAAATAGGCGACGATTGTGCCGCAAAAGCCCTGATCCAGACACCGCAGGCCGACCAATGTTGCCCAATTTCGGGCGTGCGGCTTATCCTCCGTCAAATTTTCTCGACACTCAGCCGTTGGATGACGCCCATGATCGCCCGCGCCCACATCACCGCGAGCCAACCACACGTTGCCTCTTATTACGCCGCCAGCAGCCTGCCACAGCCTGATCATCCGCAGTTGCAAGGTGAGGTGGTAGCGGACGTCTGCGTGGTCGGCGGCGGCTTCTCGGGGCTGAACACCGCGCTGGAACTGGCCGAACGCGGCCTCAGCGTGGTGTTGCTGGAAGCGCACCGGATCGGCTGGGGTGCCAGCGGCCGTAACGGCGGGCAGCTGATTCGCGGGGTCGGCCACGGCCTCGATCAGTTCACCAACGTCATCGGTGCCGACGGCGTACGCCAGATGAAACTCATGGGCCTGGAAGCGGTGGAAATCGTTCGCCAGCGCGTCGAGCGTTTCCAGATCCAGTGCGACCTGACCTGGGGCTACTGCGACCTCGCCAACAAACCTGCCGACCTCGAAGGCTTTGCCGAAGATGCCGATGAACTGCGCGGCCTCGGTTATCGCTACGAAACCCGCTTGCTGCAAGCCGACCAGATGCACACCGTGGTCGGCTCCAAGCGTTATGTCGGCGGCTTGATCGACATGGGTTCGGGACATTTGCACCCGCTGAACCTGGCGCTGGGCGAAGCCGCTGCCGCGCAACAACTGGGGGTCAAACTGTTTGAACAGTCGGCCGTCACTCGCATCGACTACGGCCTCGAAGTGAAGGTACACACGGCGCAAGGCTCGGTGCGCGCCAAGACATTGGTGCTGGGCTGCAACGCTTATCTGAATGACCTCAATCCACAACTCAGTGGCAAAGTCCTGCCCGCCGGCAGCTACATCATCGCCACCGAACCGTTGAGCGAGGCACAGGCGCACGCCCTGCTACCGCAAAACATGGCGGTCTGCGACCAGCGGGTGGCGCTGGATTACTACCGGCTCTCGGCGGATCGGCGCCTGCTGTTCGGCGGTGCCTGCCATTACTCAGGACGCGATCCGAAGGACATCGGCGCGTACATGCGGCCGAAGATGCTCGACGTCTTTCCGCAACTGGCCGGGGTGAAGATCGACTATCAGTGGGGCGGAATGATCGGCATCGGCGCCAACCGCTTGCCGCAGATTGGCCGGCTCAATGATCAGCCGAACGTGTATTACGCTCAGGCGTATTCCGGGCACGGGGTGAATGCCACGCACCTGGCCGGCAAGCTGCTGGCCGAGGCAATCAGCGGCCAGCACAGTGGCGGGTTCGATCTGTTTGCCAAGGTGCCGCACATCACCTTCCCGGGCGGCAAGCATTTGCGCTCGCCGTTGCTGGCGCTGGGGATGTTGTGGCATCGGCTCAAAGAGCTGGTCTGAGGTTTTTGCTGCGCCCTTGAAGCCGCCATCGCTGGCAAGCCAGCTCCCACAGGTTTTTGCGGCGAATACAAATATTGTGAACACCAAAAATACTGTGGGAGCTGGCTTGCCAGCGATGAGGCCCGAAAGAACAATACAGATCTCAGATCCGCCAGAACGGCTTCAACCCCTCCTCCTGCGCCTGCTCCCGGGTCAGCCCGACATCCTTGAGCTGCTCGGGTGTAAGCGCCAGCAACGCCTTGCGCGTGTGCAGACGATGCCAGAACAGGCCCCAGCGACTGAGGCCGGAAGGCGCGTTGCGCAGGGCCGTATTCCATGCACCGTCCTCCTGCCCTGTCACCAGTTCCTGACTGTGTAACGTCAGCCGCACATCGCTCAAGCCGTTCATTTTTGTCGCTCCTGTTTACTTGGGTCGCCAGAGATTCCATGATGCGCGGGCCGGCAAAAGCATTACAGATTCAACCGATCTGTATTAACTCCATACAGATTTGCCGTTTCTGCCACTGAATTGTCGATTTTCGCCGCATCTGTACTGGTTTAACGAAACTCCTGCATCGAGGCACCTGCCATGACGCTTTATGTGAATCTCGCCGAGCTGCTCGGCACGCGCATCGAACAAGGTTTCTACCGTCCGGGTGACCGATTGCCGTCGGTGCGCGCCTTGAGCGTAGAACATGGCGTCAGTCTCAGCACGGTGCAGCAGGCTTATCGCATGCTCGAAGACAGTGGTCTGGCGTCGCCGAAGCCCAAGTCCGGCTACTTTGTACCGGTCGGACGCGAGCTGCCGGAGCTGCCGGCGGTCGGCCGTCCGGCGCAGCGGCCGGTGGAGATTTCGCAGTGGGATCAGGTGCTGGAGCTGATTCGTGCGGTGCCCCGCAAGGACGTCGTGCAACTGGGGCGCGGCATGCCCGATGTGACCACGCCCACCATGAAACCGCTGTTGCGCGGACTGGCGCGAATCAGTCGGCGCCAGGACATGCCCGGTCTGTATTACGACAACATCCACGGCACCCTCGAACTGCGCGAACAGATCGCCCGGCTGGTGCTCGATTCCGGTTGCCAGTTAAGCGCCAGCGACCTGGTCATCACCACCGGTTGCCACGAAGCGCTGTCCACCAGCATCCACGCGATCTGCGAGCCCGGCGACATCGTCGCGGTGGATTCGCCGAGCTTTCACGGCGCCATGCAGACGCTCAAGGGCCTGGGCATGAAAGCCCTGGAAATCCCCACCGATCCGCTGACCGGCATCAGCCTCGAAGCACTGGAACTGGCGCTGGAGCAATGGCCGATCAAGGTCATCCAGATCACGCCCAACTGCAATAACCCACTGGGCTACATCATGCCGGAGTCGCGCAAACGCGCGCTGCTCAACCTCGCGCAGCGCTTCGACGTGGCGATCATCGAGGACGATGTGTACGGCGAACTGGCCTATACCTACCCGCGTCCACGCACGATCAAGTCCTTCGACGAGGACGGCCGCGTGTTGCTGTGCAGTTCGTTTTCCAAGACCTTGGCGCCGGGATTGCGCATCGGCTGGGTCGCGCCGGGCCGCTATCTGGAACGGGTGCTGCACATGAAATACATCAGCACCGGCTCCACTGCACCGCAGCCGCAGATCGCGATTGCCGAATTTCTCAAATCCGGGTACTTCGAACCGCATTTACGGCGGATGCGCTCACAATACCAGCGTAATCGCGACGTCATGATCGACTGGGTGACCCGCTACTTTCCTGTCGGCACCCGCGCCAGCCGTCCACAGGGCAGCTTCATGTTGTGGGTCGAACTGCCGGAAGGTTTCGATACGCTGAAACTGAATCGGGCGCTGCACGACCAGGGCGTACAGATTGCCGTCGGCAGCATCTTTTCCGCCTCGGGCAAATACCGCAATTGCCTGCGGATGAACTACGCTGCCAAACCGACACCGCAGATCGAAGAGGCGGTGCGCAAGGTCGGCGCCGCCGCCAGCAAATTACTGGCCGAAGCCGACTGACTTTTTTCGAGTGATCAGCGTCCATATGCCGACCTTTGCTGCCGACCGGAATGAACCTACGTGAGCTTCAGACAGCCCCTACTCGCTTTGCTGATGCTCGCCTCGCTTCTAAGCGGTTGCGCCAGCCTCGATGTGCCGCGTGAACCGAGCCAGGCCTTGCCGGCGTCGAACTCCAGTTTCGGCCGCTCGATCCAGGCCCAGGCCGCGCCCTATCAGGGGCGCTCCGGGTTTCGCCTGCTGTCCAACAGCACTGAGGCCTTCACCGCCCGCGCCGAGCTGATTCGCCAGGCACAAACCAGCCTCGACTTGCAGTACTACATCGTCCATGACGGCGTCAGCACGCGGATGCTCGTGGAAGAACTGCTCAAGGCCGCCGACCGTGGCGTGCGCGTGCGCATCCTGCTCGACGACACCACCAGCGACGGTCTCGACACGCTCATCGCCACCCTCGCGGCGCATCCACAGATCCAGATCCGCCTGTTCAACCCATTGCACCTGGGCCGCAGCACCGGCGTCACCCGCGCCGCCGGGCGCCTGTTCAACCTGTCGCTGCAACACCGGCGCATGCACAACAAGCTGTGGCTGGCGGACAACAGCGTGGCCATCGTCGGCGGGCGCAACCTGGGCGACGAGTATTTCGACGCCGAGCCGAACCTGAATTTCACCGACATCGACATGCTCAGCGTCGGCCCGGTGGCCGAGCAGCTCGGGCACAGTTTCGATCAGTACTGGAACAGCGCGCTGAGCAAGCCGATCGACGAATTCCTCTCCAGCAAACCGACCGCCAAGGACTTGCAGAACACCCGCACGCGCCTGGAAGAGTCACTGGATGAAACCCGCAAACAGAATCACGCGCTGTACCAACAGCTGATGACGTTCAAGACCGCACCGCGCATGGACATCTGGCGCAAGGAATTAATCTGGGCCTGGAACCAGGCTTTGTGGGACGCACCGAGCAAGGTGCTGGCCAAGAACGAGCCGGACCCGCAACTGCTGCTGACCACGCAACTGGCGCCGGAGCTGAGAGGCGTCAACAAAGAGCTGATCATGATTTCGGCGTACTTCGTGCCCGGCCAGCCGGGCCTGGTGTACCTGACCGGACGCGCCGACGCCGGGGTCGCGGTGAGCCTGCTGACCAATGCGCTGGAAGCCACCGACGTGCCGGCGGTGCACGGCGGTTACGCGCCGTACCGCAAGGCGCTGCTGGAACACGGGGTGAAACTGTATGAACTGCGTCGCCAGCCTGGGGATAACTATGGCAGCGGCCCTCACCTGTTCTACAGCAAGTCGTTTCGGGGTTCGGATTCCAGCCTGCACAGCAAGGCGATGATTTTCGACCGGCGCAAAGCGTTTATCGGCTCGTTCAACTTCGATCCGCGTTCGGTGCTATGGAACACTGAAGTCGGCGTGCTGGTGGACAGCCCGGAACTGGCCGAGCACGTGCGCGAACTGGCCTTGCAAGGCATGGCGCCAGCGCTGAGTTATCAGGCGAAACTGCAGGATGGCAAGCTCGTCTGGGTGACCGAGGACAACGGCGAGCTGCACACGCTGACCGAGGAACCGGGGAGCTGGTGGCGGCGCTTCAATGCATGGTTCAGCACCACGATTGGTCTTGAACGGATGCTGTAAACAAACACAGGTCAATGCTGTGACGGGCTTTTGTGGCGAGGGGATTTAGCGAACCGTCGCACCACACTTTCATTACTCGGATCGGAATCAAGTCAGGCAGGTTCAGACACGGTGCCAAACGCACCTTGGCGCATCAGCAGAATCACCAGCCCAAACGCCCCCGCCGCCATCAACAACGGCAACGCATGCCCGCTGATCCACTGACTGCCCGCCCCCGCCATCAACGGCCCGATCAGACAACCGACACCCCACAGCTGCGCAATGTGCGCATTGGCCCGCACCAGCGCATCGTCGCGATAACGCTCGCCGATCAGGATCAGTGACAAAGTGAACAACCCACCGGCGCTGGCACCGAACAGCACCCACAATGGCCAGATCAACAGCGTGTCGATCAGCATGGGGATCGCCAGGCTCGACAGCATCAGGACCACTGCGCAGCCGGTGAACAATGTGCGCCGCGACAGATAGTCTGCCAGCGCGCCAATCGGCAGTTGCAACAGCGCGTCGCCGACCACCACCGTGCTGACCATTGCCAGCGCGATCTCCGCGCTGAAGCCTTGTTGCAGGCAATACACCGGCAGCAGCGTCAGGATCATCGCCTCGAACGCGGCGAACAACGAGACTGCCCAGGCAATCGCCGGCAACTCGCGGGCAAAACCCCACAGGTCGCCGAAGGTCACACTGCTGGCTTCGCTGCTCGGCGCACCGCTGCGGCCCATCAACAGAAAAGGCGAAACCGTCAGCAGCCCGACACCGACCCAGAACCCATAATCGTGTTCAGTGCCGAGCGCGCCCAGCAACAACGGACCAGACAGTTGGCTCAGCGCATAGCTGCTGCCATACAGAGCGACGAGGCGACCACGCCAGTTTTCGACGACCAGTTGATTGATCCAGCTCTCGCCGAGGATGAACACGATGGTCAGGATCACCCCGATCATCAGGCGCAGCACCAGCCACACTGGATAACTCGGGAGCAACGCCAGCAAGCCGATTGACAGTGCTCCAGCCCACAGGCACAGACGCATCAGGTTCGCCGTGCCGAAACGTGCCGCCAGATGACTGGAAATCTTCGCCCCCAGCAACACGCCGATCGCCGGCATTGCCGCCATCACGCCGATGGCGAAGGAGCCATAGCCCCAGCCCTCCAGGCGCAACGACACTAGCGGCATGCTGACCCCCAGGGCCAGGCCGACACTCAAGACAGACGCCAACACGGCGAAATACGTCGCCCAACGCATGGTCCACGCTCCTGTGGATTATTTTTATGTGCACCACAAAACCAATGTGGGAGCAAACCCTGTGGCGAGGGGATTCATCCCCGACAGGTCGCGCAGCGACCTCAAAACCTGCACCCTTGCATGCACTGGTTTTGCGACTGCTTCGCAGCCGATCGGGGATGAATCCCCTCACCACAAAAGCTTGCTCCCACAGGGGGATCTCTGTAGTTCGGAAGCCTGAACGAGCCAGGCTCCCGCTAAAGGCTTACAGCTTGATCCACGTCGCTTTCAGCTCGGTGTACTTGTCGAATGCATGCAGCGACTTGTCACGACCGTTACCCGATTGCTTGAAGCCGCCGAACGGCGCAGTCATGTCGCCGCCGTCGTACTGGTTGACCCACACACTGCCGGCACGCAGGGCCTTGGCGGTCAGATGGGCCTTGGAGATGTCCTGGGTCCACACCGCAGCGGCCAGGCCATACGGCGTGTCGTTGGCGATCTGAATCGCTTCTTCGGCGGTGTCGAACGCAATGACCGACAGCACCGGGCCGAAGATTTCTTCCTGGGCGATCTTCATCGCGTTGCTCACGCCGTCGAAAATCGTCGGCTCGACGTAGGTGCCACCGGTTTCCTGAAGAATGCGCTTGCCGCCGGCCACCAGTTTGGCGCCGTCGGTGTGGCCGGACTCGATGTACGACAGCACGGTGTTCATCTGCTGGGTGTCGACCAGCGCCCCGACGTTGGTCGCCGGGTCCAGTGGATTGCCCGGTTTCCAGGCTTTCAGCGCCTCGATCACCATCGGCAGGAATTTATCCTTGATCGAACGCTCGACCAGCAGACGCGAACCGGCGGTGCAGACTTCGCCCTGGTTGAAGGCGATGGCGCTGGCGGCGGATTCGGCAGCGGCTTGCAGGTCCGGTGCGTCGGCAAACACGATGTTCGGGCTCTTGCCACCAGCTTCCAGCCACACGCGCTTCATGTTCGACTCGCCGGAGTAGATCATCAGTTGCTTGGCGATCTTGGTCGAACCGGTGAACACCAGGGTGTCGACGTCATTGTGCAGCGCCAGCGCCTTGCCGACGGTGTGGCCGTAACCCGGCAGCACGTTGAGCACGCCTTTCGGAATGCCGGCTTCTACCGCGAGCGCAGCGATACGGATGGCGGTCAGCGGGGATTTTTCCGACGGCTTGAGGATCACCGAGTTACCGGTGGACAGCGCCGGCCCCAGCTTCCAGCAGGCCATCATCAGCGGGAAGTTCCACGGCACGATGGCGCCGACCACGCCCACCGGCTCGCGGGTCACCAGACCCAGTTGGTCATGCGGCGTGGCGGCGACTTCGTCGTAGATCTTGTCGATCGCCTCACCGCTCCAGCTCAGCGCCTGCGCAGCACCCGGCACGTCGATGTACAGCGAATCACTGATCGGCTTGCCCATGTCGAGGGTTTCAAGCAGGGCCAGTTCTTCGGCGTGCTGTTTGAGCAGGCCGGCGAAACGAATCATGGTAGCTTTGCGTTTGGTCGGCGCCAGGCGCGACCAGACACCGGAATTGAAGGTGGCGCGGGCATTTTCCACGGCGCGCTGAGCGTCAGCGGCGTCACAGCTGGCGATCTTGCCCAGCAGACGGCCATCGACCGGACTGATGCACTCGAAAGTCTCGCCGGAGACGGCGTCGGTGTATTCACCATTGAGGTAGGCGCGGCCTTCGATTTTCAGGTCGCGGGCGCGTTGTTCCCAGTCGGCACGAGTCAGGGTGGTCATTCGAGTGTCCTCCTCTTGTTGAATAGAGCGCCGCGGTCTTCGCGGTCGTCTTCAGGAATGCTGCCCGGCCAGCCTGCTTTTCGGCCCAAGGCACCCGCCACCCTAAACCAGCGGCCGGGGTTGTTTCAATATATTTGACATACGCCGGCTATACGGCCTTGCGGTGTTCAATTTAATAAACATAGACTTTGGCCCTTTCCAACCACCGCGCCGTCATCACGGGAGAAAACAACAATGAACATCCAGAACGTCGTCGACATCAGCCTGACCACCAGCGCCGCCGAACGCTATCGTCCGGACCCGGCCAAAGTGCTCAAGGGCGATCCCGAGCAAGCGGTGTTCAATCAATACGACAGCCCTTGCGGGCAAATGAATGTCGGTGTGTGGGAAGGTGCGGTCGGTCAGTGGACGGTGAATTACACCGAGCATGAATATTGCGAAATCCTCCAGGGGGTTTCGGTGCTGCGAGACAGCGATGGCAATGCCAAGACCTTGCGCGTGGGCGATCGCTTCGTGATTCCGGCAGGGTTTCGTGGAACCTGGGAAGTGCTTGAGGCTTGCCGCAAGATCTATGTGATCTTTGAACAGAAGGCTTGAGATTGTCGCTGACTGATCCGGCCCTATCGCTGGCAAGCCAGCTCCCACAGGTTTTGCGGTGAACACAAATTTTGTGAACACCAGCGATCACTGTGGGAGCTGGCTTGCCAGCGATGAGGCCAGGCCAGAAACCACAGAAACCCGAGGCAACAAAAAAGGCCCGTATCGTGAGATACGGGCCTTTTTTGTAAGTCGGGAAAAATCAATTACTTGATTTTGCCTTCCTTGTAGATCACGTGCTTGCGAACAACCGGATCATATTTCTTGATCTCGATTTTGTCCGGGGTAGTACGCTTGTTCTTGTCGGTAGTGTAGAAGTGACCAGTACCGGCGCTCGAGATCAAACGAATCAATTCACGCATGATTAGCTCCCTTAAATCTTGCCATCGCGGCGAAGTTCGGCGAGCACGACAGTGATGCCACGCTTGTCGATGATACGCATGCCTTTGGCAGATACGCGCAGACGCACAAAACGTTTCTCTTCTTCAACCCAGAAGCGGTGATGCTGCAGGTTCGGCAGGAAACGACGACGGGTTTTGTTGTTTGCGTGGGAAATGTTATTCCCGGTTACCGGACCCTTACCGGTAACTTGACATACTCTAGACATGCCTCAGCCCTCTAAAACCACATGCCCAACCCGGCATGGGTTGGCCGCTTAATCTCTCAGTCATTTGGCGCCAGGCGCCGCGTTTCTTTAGAGGTCTTACCGGCTACACCTACAGTGAAGGAACCGGGCCCCTAGAAAAGAGCGCTGCTTTATACCAGAAAGACCGGGGAGCAACAACAATCGGTGTGCAATCAATCAGCAAAAAGGCGCAAATTCGGGCTGCGAGCGCTTTACACAAAGGCCGCCGTCGCCTTTTACCGCTCGTCGCAGAAAACCGGCCGCGAAGGGTATCACGCCTTTGCATGCACCAGCAGACAGTCGAAATTGCATAAGCCCTGCCCCAAAAATGCAAAAAGGGGATAGTCATTTGCAATCGCGACCTCTAGGGTAGGCCTTTTCCAGACTGCACTTGCAGATGGGCCTTCGATCTGTAAAAGGAAACCGACCATGCGCCTCGCTGCCCTACCCCTGTTGCTCGCCCCGCTCCTGCTGAGCCCTCTGGCCCAGGCCGCTGCCCTGAGCGTCTGTACCGAGGCCAGCCCGGAAGGGTTCGACGTGGTGCAATACAACTCGCTGACCACCACCAACGCCTCGGCCGATGTGCTGATGAACCGCCTGGTGGACTTCGATACCGCCAGCGGCAAAGTGGTCCCGAGCCTGGCCGACAGCTGGGAAGTCAGCACCGACGGGCTGTCGTATGTCTTCAAACTGCGTCCACAGGTGAAGTTTCATACGACCGAATACTTCAAACCGACCCGCGAGCTGACCGCCGAAGACGTCAAATTCAGCTTCGACCGCATGCTCGATCCGGCCAATCCATGGCACAAGGTCGCGCAAAGCGGCTTCCCGCATGCGCAGTCGATGCAGTTGCCGGCGCTGATCAAGAAAATCGACGCACTGGATCCGCTGACCGTGCGCTTCACCCTCGACCACCCGGATTCGACCTTCCTCGCCACCCTGAGCATGGGTTTCGCCTCGATCTATTCCGCCGAATACGCCGACAAGCTGCTCAAGGCCAACGCCACGGACAAGCTCAACAGCCAGCCAATCGGCACCGGTCCGTTCGTGTTCACCCGGTTTCAGAAAGATGCGTCGATCCGCTACAAGGCCAACCCGGATTACTTCGGCGGCAAGCCTGCGGTGGATCCGCTGATCTTCGCGATCACGCCGGATGCCAATGTGCGCCTGCAAAAGCTGCGGCGTAACGAGTGTCAGATCGCCCTGTCACCAAAGCCACTGGACGTACAGGCCGCGCTGAAAGAGCCGACCTTGAAAGTGGAAAAGACTGACGCGTTCATGACCGCTTTCGTCGGCATCAACAGCCAGCACCCGCCGCTGGACAAGCCGGAAGTGCGCCAGGCAATCAACCTTGCGTTCGATAAGGCCAACTACATCAAAGCCGTGTTCGAAGACACCGCCGAACCCGCCAACGGCCCTTACCCGCCGAATACCTGGAGCTACGCGAAGAACCTGCCGGGCTATCCACACGATGTGGCAAAAGCCAAGGCACTGCTGGCCAAGGCCGGTTTGAAGGACGGATTCCAGACCACGATCTGGACGCGTCCGTCGGGCAGTCTGCTCAATCCGAACCCGAGCCTCGGCGCCCAGCTGTTGCAATCGGACCTGGCCGAGATCGGCATTCAAGCGGAAATCCGCGTGATCGAGTGGGGCGAACTGATTCGCCGCGCCAAGGCGGGCGAGCATGACCTGCTGTTCATGGGCTGGGCCGGCGATAACGGCGATCCGGACAACTTCCTCACGCCGCAGTTTTCCTGCGCGGCGGTCAAATCGGGCACCAACTTCGCGCGCTACTGCAACGCCGATCTGGACAAGCTGATCAGCGCCGGCAAGACCACCAGCGAGCAAGGCGTGCGCACCAAGCTGTATGAGCAGGCGCAGACGCAGATTCAGCAACAGGCGCTGTGGTTGCCACTGGCGCATCCGACCGCTTTCGCGCTGACGCGCAAGGATGTGCAAGGTTATTCGGTCAGCCCGTTTGGCCGGCAGGACTACTCCAAGGTCAACCTCAAATAACCTGCCCGACACGAAACCCTGTGGATGCAATCAAACCTGTGGGAGCGAGCTTGCTCGCGAAAGCGGTCTGTCAGTAAACGTGATGCTGACTGACACGACGCCTTCGCGAGCAAGCTCGCTCCCACACGGATTTGCATCGTTCCCGAGAGTTACATCCAGCCGCACTCCGCCATGGACAGTGGCTCGCCTTCGCCCACGATGAAGTGATCCAGCACTCGCACATCAATCAATTCCAGAGCCTTCTGCAAACGCTTGGTCAGCAGTCGATCCGACTGACTCGGATCGCTGTTCCCCGACGGGTGGTTGTGACAGAGGATCACCGCCGCCGCGTTATTGGCCAACGCGCGCTTCACAACCTCCCGAGGGTGCACACTGGTGTTGTCGATCGAGCCACGAAACAGCGCCTCGAAGGTCAGCACTTGATGCTTGGAGTCGAGAAACAGGCATCCAAACACCTCGTGCGGCTCATGCCGCAGCATGGATTTGAGGTAATCGCGGACCACCTGAGGACTCTCCAGCGCCGGTTTCTTGCGCATTCGCTCAGCCAGGTGTCGGCGCCCCATCTCCAGCACCGCTTGCAGCTGGGCGAACTTTGCCGGCCCCAGGCCCAATTGCTCGCTGAACGTCGCAAGATCGGCTTCGAGCAAAACCCGCAGGCTGCCGAATTGGCTCAAAAGGTGTCGAGCCAGATCCACCGCACTTTTACCGGACACCCCGGTACGTAGAAAAATCGCCAGCAATTCAGCATCGGAAAGGCTTCCCGATCCCTGTTCAAGCAGCTTCTCCCGCGGCCGTTCCGCCGCAGGCCAATCGCGAATACTCATACACATTCCTTGTCTGTGGGCGCCGCTGTTCCGTAGCGGTCGCTGTGATATCGTAGCCCATCTTTTTTGCGGGCGAATTCACCCTGGGGAGGGGGTTTCGCCACGTATGTCACCCACGAAATGAAAGGCAGACCTATGCAGCGGCTGTATCGGAAACGCATCGTTCTGGGCGTCGGCGGCGGCATTGCTGCCTACAAGAGCGCCGATCTGGTTCGCCGCCTGATCGACCAGGGCGCCGAAGTGCGCGTGGTCATGACCCATGGCGGCGCTGAGTTCATCACCCCGCTGACCATGCAGGCCTTGTCCGGGCACCCGGTTCACCTCGATTTGCTCGACCCGGCCGCAGAAGCCGCGATGGGCCACATCGAGCTGGCCAAGTGGGCCGATCTGGTGCTGATCGCCCCGGCCACCGCCGACCTGATCGCCCGCCTGGCCCAAGGCATCGCCAACGATTTGCTGACCACATTGGTGCTGGCCACCGACGCCGTTGTGGCAGTCGCGCCAGCAATGAATCAGGCGATGTGGCGCGACCCGGCGACCCAGGCCAACCTGCAACTCCTCGAAAGCCGCGGCCTGAAGACCTTCGGCCCGGCCTCGGGCAGCCAGGCCTGCGGCGACGTCGGCATGGGCCGGATGATGGAAGCCACCGATCTGGCGCAGTGCGCGGCAGACTGCTTCCAGCGCCAGGCACTGACCGGCAAGCACGTCGTGATCACTGCCGGCCCGACCCAGGAAAACATCGACCCGGTGCGCTACATCACCAACCACAGCTCCGGAAAAATGGGTTTTGCCCTCGCCGAAGCGGCAGTGGAAGCCGGCGCCCGCGTGACCCTGATCAGCGGCCCGGTGCACCTGCCAACGCCGGATCGCGTGACGCGTATCGACGTGGTCAGTGCCCGCGACATGCTCGCCGCGTGTGAGTCGGCCATCCCTTGCGACGTGTTCATCGCCTCGGCAGCGGTCGCGGACTACCGTCCGGAAGTCGTTGCCCCGCAAAAACTTAAGAAAGACCCTACAAGCGGCGACGGCTTCGTCCTGCAAATGGTGCGCAACCCCGACATCCTCGCCACCATTGCGACCCGTCCCGATCGTCCGTTCAGTGTCGGCTTCGCCGCCGAGACAGAACACCTGCTCGACTACGCTGCACGCAAGCTCAAGGACAAGAATCTCGATTTGATCGTCGCCAACGACGTGGCCAATCCGAGCATCGGTTTCAACAGCGAAGAAAACGCCTGCAGCGTAATTGACCGTGCGCTGCACGCCACGGTTTTCGCCCAGACCAGCAAGAGCAAGATCGCTCGCCAACTGGTCACTTTTATCGCCGAACGTCTGAACCAGGTTTAATTTACATGCACGCTTTGCAAGCCAAGATCCTCGACCCACGCATCGGTACTGAATTCCCGCTGCCGCAATACGCCACCCCGGGCTCCGCCGGCCTCGACCTGCGCGCCATGCTGCAAGAGGACATCGTGATCAAGCCGGGTGAAACCGTGCTGATCCCTACCGGTCTGTCGGTTTACATCGGCGACCCGAACCTCGCCGCGCTGATCCTGCCGCGCTCGGGGATGGGCCATAAGCACGGCATCGTGCTGGGCAACCTCGTCGGCCTGATCGACTCGGATTACCAGGGCCCGCTGATGGTGTCCTGCTGGAACCGTGGCCAGAGCGATTTCACCATGACCGTTGGCGAACGTCTGGCGCAACTGGTGCTGGTGCCGGTGGTCCAGGCGCACTTCGAAATGGTGGAAGAGTTCGTCGAAACCGAGCGCGGCGCGGGCGGTTTCGGCCATACCGGCACCAAGTAACGCCACAAAATTTGCGCAACTTTTGCAGCAGGTTTTAGCACCGAAAACCAGGGTTTTGTCGGCCACAAGCCACGCCAGCTGAGGCGTCATGGCTCTTTCACACCACGAACTCTCTGTGGAAAACGCCGTCATACCCTTCAGTTTGAGCCTGCCGCCGATTGAATCGTCGGTCTGTCCCGCCACTTTCGAGATGGAGCATTTGTGCAGATGAGCACCCCAGCCAAGATTGCCCCGAAGCTGCCCGACAGCATTTTCCGCGCCTATGACATTCGCGGCACCGTGCCGGAATTCCTCAATGCCGAAACCGCTTACTGGATCGGCCGCGCCATCGGCTCGCAGAGCCTGGCCCAGGGCGAACCGAACGTGTCGGTCGGCCGCGATGGCCGCCTGTCCGGCCCGGAACTGGTGGCCGAGCTGATCCGCGGTATCGCCGAGAGCGGCTGCCACGTCAGCGATGTCGGCCTGGTGCCGACGCCAGCGCTGTATTACGCGGCCAACGTGCTGGCCGGCAAGTCCGGAGTGATGCTCACCGGCAGCCACAACCCGTCGAACTACAACGGCTTCAAGATCGTGATCGCCGGCGACACCCTCGCCAACGAGCAGATCCAGGTGCTGCACGAGCGCATCAAGAGCAATGACCTGACCAGCGGCCAGGGCAGCGTCACGCGGGTCGAAATCCTCGACCGCTACACCACCGAAATCGTCCAGGACATCAAACTGGCCCGACGCATGAAAGTCGTGGTCGACTGCGGCAACGGCGCAGCCGGGGTGATCGCCCCGCAACTGATCGAAGCGCTGAACTGCGAAGTCATCCCGCTGTTCTGCGAAGTCGACGGCAACTTCCCCAACCACCACCCGGACCCGGGCAAGCCTGAAAACCTCGTCGACCTGATCGCCAAGGTCAAGGAAACCAACGCCGATATCGGCCTCGCCTTCGATGGCGACGGTGACCGTGTCGGTGTGGTGACCAACACCGGCAGCATCGTCTACCCGGACCGCCTGCTGATGCTGTTCGCCCGCGACGTGGTGGCGCGCAACCCGGACGCGGAAATCATCTTCGACGTCAAATGCACCCGCCGCCTGGTGCCGCTGATCAAGGAGTACGGTGGTCGTCCGCTAATGTGGAAGACGGGTCATTCGTTGATCAAAAAGAAAATGAAACAATCCGGTGCTCTATTGGCCGGTGAGATGAGCGGGCACATCTTCTTCAAGGAACGCTGGTTCGGTTTCGACGACGGTATCTATAGCGCCGCGCGGCTGCTGGAGATCCTCAGCAAGGAAAAATCCACCGCGGAGGAGCTGTTTGCGACCTTCCCGAATGATATTTCTACGCCGGAAATCAATATCCATGTGACCGAAGAGAGCAAATTCAGCATCATTGATGCACTGCACGACGCACAATGGGGCGCAGGCGCTGACCTGACCACCATCGACGGCGTGCGAGTCGATTACGCCAAAGGCTGGGGCCTGGTGCGCGCGTCCAACACCACACCGGTGCTGGTGCTGCGCTTCGAGGCCGATGACGAGGCTGAATTGCAGCGCATCAAGGATGTGTTCCACGCCCAACTGAAACGCGTTGCACCTGATCTCCAACTACCGTTCTGATTCACCCGGAGCCCTGAATGACCCTCGAACGCGAAGCCGCCGCCCACACCGCCCAGGTCCTGTCCGAAGCGTTGCCTTACATCCGACGTTATGTCGGCAAGACCCTGGTGATCAAATACGGCGGCAACGCGATGGAAAGCGAGGAGCTGAAAACCGGCTTCGCCCGCGACATCGTCTTGATGAAGGCCGTGGGCATCAACCCGGTCGTGGTTCACGGCGGCGGCCCGCAGATCGGTGATCTGCTCAAGCGCCTGTCGATCGAAAGCCACTTCGTCGACGGCATGCGCGTCACCGACGCCGCGACCATGGACGTGGTGGAAATGGTCCTCGGCGGCCAGGTCAACAAAAGCATCGTCAACCTGATCAACCGTCACGGCGGCAGCGCCATAGGCCTGACCGGCAAAGACGCCGGGCTGATTCGTGCGAAGAAACTGACGGTCACCCGTCAGACCCCGGAGATGACCCAGCCGGAAATCATCGACATCGGCCAGGTAGGCGAAGTCGTCGGGATCAACACCGAATTGCTGAACCTGCTGGTCAAAGGCAATTTCATCCCGGTGATCGCGCCAATCGGCGTGGGTGAGAACGGCGAGTCGTACAACATCAACGCCGACTTGGTGGCCGGTAAAGTTGCCGAGGCGCTGAAAGCCGAGAAACTGATGCTGCTGACCAACATCGCCGGCCTGATGGACAAGTCGGGCACCGTCCTGACCGGCCTGAGCACCCAGCAGGTCGACGACCTGATCGCCGACGGCACGATCTACGGCGGCATGCTGCCGAAGATCCGTTGCGCGCTGGAAGCGGTTCAGGGCGGTGTCGGCAGCTCGCTGATCATCGACGGTCGCGTACCGAACGCGATCCTGCTGGAAATCTTCACCGACACCGGTGTGGGCACGCTGATCAGCAATCGCAAGCGTCCGTAAGCCGGCGTACAAACCAAAAGACCCCGCTCAGCCTGGCTGAGCGGGGTCTTTTTTATCATCGCAAACTTTGTGGGAGCGAGCTTGCTCGCGAAGACAGCGGCACATTCAACATTGATGCAAGCTGAATCACCGCATTCGCGAGCAAGCTCGCTCCCACAGGTATTGCACCAGTCGGTCAGACGCCGAACTGGGCGCGATAGGCTTCCACGGCTGGCAGATGCTGCTTGAGTTGCGGATCGTCAGCGAGGAACTCCAGCACCTGATTCAGCGAAACAATGCTGATCACCGGGATACCGAAATCGCGCTCGACTTCCTGAATGGCCGACAACTCACCGTTGCCACGCTCCTGACGATTGAGGGCAATCAGCACGCCGGCGGCCTTGGCGCCGTCCTGGGAGGCGATGATCTGCATCACTTCGCGGATCGCGGTGCCGGCAGTGATTACGTCGTCGATGATCAGCACATCGCCGGTCAGCGGCGCGCCGACCAGGCTGCCACCTTCGCCGTGGGCCTTGGCTTCCTTGCGGTTGAAGCACCAAGGCAGATCACGGTTGTGGTGCTCTGCCAGCGCGACAGCGGTGGTGGCTGCCAGCGGAATGCCTTTATAGGCCGGGCCGAACAGTACATCGAAAGAAATGCCGCTTTCGGCAATGGCTGCCGCGTAGAAACGCCCCAGCTGCGCCAGGGCCGAACCCGAGTTGAACAGGCCGGCGTTGAAGAAGTAAGGACTGGTGCGCCCGGACTTCAGGGTGAACTCACCGAAGCGCAAAACGCCGCGATCGATGGCAAAACGAATGAAATCGCGCTGATACGCTTGCATGAAAAAAACCCCAAATACCACGGATTTAGCTAATTAGCTTGACGCCGTGTATCATACACGCACGCGATTTTTGGGGCCATTTATGCGGATCATCAGTGTGAACGTCAATGGTATTCAGGCTGCAGTCGAGCGTGGTTTGCTCAGTTGGCTGCAAG
The DNA here is from genome assembly GCF_054344005.1 of Pseudomonas sp. GNP014. NCBI lineage: Bacteria > Pseudomonadati > Pseudomonadota > Gammaproteobacteria > Pseudomonadales > Pseudomonadaceae > Pseudomonas > Pseudomonas sp. GNP014. The sequence continues at coordinate 1,019,593 of NZ_JBTGUS010000001.1, forward strand.
CACAGAATGCCGACGTCATCTGCCTGCAGGACACCCGTGCCTCCGCCTTTGAACTGGATGACCCAGCCTTCCAACTGGATGGCTACTTCCTTTATGCCTGCGATGCTGAAGTCCCTGCCCAAGGTGGCGTGGCTTTGTATTCGCGGTTGCAACCGAAGGCTGTCATCAGCGGTCTCGGTTTCGAGACGGCCGACCGCTACGGGCGCTACCTGCAAGCAGATTTCGACAAAGTCAGTATTGCCACCTTGCTGCTTCCTTCGGGGATGAACGGCGATGAGGACTTGAACCAGAAGTTCAAGCTCATGGACGACTTCGGCAAGTACCTGGACAAACAGCGGCGCAAACGTCGCGAGTACATTTATTGTGGCTCGCTGTATGTTGCGCAGCAGAAGCTCGACATCAAGAACTGGCGCGACAGCCAGCAATCCCCGGGTTTCCTGGCGCCGGAACGGGCCTGGATGGACGAGATTGTCGGCAACATGGGTTATGTCGATGCCCTGCGCGAAGTCAGCCGCGAAGGCGACCAGTACAGCTGGTGGCCGGACAACGAGCAGGCCGAGATGCTCAATCTGGGCTGGCGCTTCGACTACCAGATCCTGACTCCGGGCCTGCGCCGCTTTGTACGCAGTGCACGCCTGCCGCGTCAGCCACGGTTCTCGCAGCACGCGCCGCTGATCGTCGACTACGACTGGACGCTGACCATCTAAGCGTCGATTCGTGGATGCAAAAAAGCCGACATCGCTGTCGGCTTTTTTGTGCGCGCTGGTTTTTGCTTTCTGTAAGAGTGAGCCTGCTCGCGATGGCGTGGTGTCAGCCAACACTCATGCTGAATGATCCACCGCCTTCGCGAGCAAGCCCGCTCCCACAGGAAAAACCGCAATTGGTTATTACTTGATCAATCGCCAAGTGAACGGGTAGCGATACGGAAACCCGTCATTGGCCTTCACCCCGGCAATGATCGTCAGCACCAGTGCGCCAATGGCCAACAGGCCCAGCAGGAAGAAGCCGATGATCAACACCATCAGCAGCAGACAGATCGCTGCAGCAATCGCCACGGTGATCTGAAAGTTCAGCGCTTCCTTGCCCTGGGCATCGATGAACGGATCGGTTTCGCGCTTCATCTGCCACAGGATCAACGGCCCGATCAGGTTACCGAACGGAATCCAGATGCCCAGCAAGGCGGACAAGTGACAAAACATCGCCCATTGACGAACCTCCTGGCTCGGTTTGGGCAGCAACTCTTGCTCATCACTCATCGCGTCCTCCTTGCGGGTTACGAACCTGCTCAGTCGGCCAATGCCGCCTGTTGCAGTTCGAAGATTTCGTTCATGCCTTTCTTGGCCAGTTCCAGCATGGCGTTCAGGTCTTCAGGCTGGAACGGTGCACCTTCGGCAGTGCCCTGCACCTCGATGAAGCCACCGGTGCTGGTCATCACGACGTTGAGGTCGGTCTCGGCAGCGGAATCTTCAAGATAGTCCAGGTCCAGCACTGGCTCGCCCTGATACATGCCGACCGACACTGCGCCGATCATTTGCTTGAGCGGGTCGCCGCCCTTCAGGCCGCCACGCTTCTTGATCACTTTCAGTGCATCGACCAGCGCAACCATGGCACCCGTGATGGAAGCGGTGCGGGTGCCGCCGTCAGCCTGAATCACGTCGCAATCGACGTACAGGGTGACGTCGCCCAGCTTGGACATGTCCAGTGCAGCGCGCAGGGAACGACCGATCAGACGCTGGATTTCCAGAGTACGACCGCCCTGCTTGCCACGGCTCGCTTCGCGCTGGTTACGCTCGCCGGTCGCACGCGGCAGCATGCCGTATTCGGCAGTCAGCCAGCCCTGGCCCTGGCCCTTGAGGAAACGCGGCACGCCGTTTTCGACGCTGACGGTGCAGATGACCTTGGTATCACCGAATTCGACCAGTACGGATCCCTCGGCGTGTTTGGTGTAGTTGCGGGTAATGCGGATCGAGCGGAGCTGATCGGCAGCGCGACCACTTGGACGTTTCATAGGGAATACCTGTACTGGGGACGGAAAACTGCCGAGCATTATAGAGCGCTGCACCGCACCTGAGCACTCGTTAAAAATTCCGGGTGACGACCGAAGGCGCTAGAACACGCATAACCGACGGCCTGCAGCCCTTTGTCACACCGTGTGTTTGGGCGCATTCGCCGCACTGCGCTACAATCCTGCGCCTTTGCTGCCAGTCGGCTTTAATTCATTCATATCGAGCCTGCGGAACTGACGTTTCGCGCCGATCTGCATTGCGAGGTCACCGCCATGGTGCACAGCATGACCGCCTTCGCCCGCGTCGAGAAAGCCGGCGTCCAGGGCACCCTGAGCTGGGAGCTGCGCTCGGTCAACAGCCGCTATCTGGAACCACACCTGCGCCTGCCGGAGTCGTTTCGCGACCTCGAAGGCGCCGTGCGTGAAGCGCTGCGTCAGGGCCTGTCGCGGGGCAAACTGGAATGCACCCTGCGCTTCACCGAAGAAAGCACCGGCAAGCCGTTGCAAGTCGACCGCGAGCGCGCTGCGCAACTGGTCGCCGCCGCCGAGACAGTTGCCGGCCTGATCAAGAACCCTGCCGCACTGAATCCACTGGAAGTGTTGGCCTGGCCGGGCGTTCTGGTAGCTGACGCCACCGATCCGCAGGCGCTGAATGCCGAGGCGCTGGGCCTGTTCAATCAAGGCCTGAAAGAACTGAAAGCCGGCCGCGAGCGCGAAGGCGCGGAGCTGGCACGCCTGATCAATGAGCGTCTGACGTCTATTGAAGAAGACGTCGTGACCCTGCGTGAACTGGTACCGCAGATGCTCGCCACCCAGCGCCAGAAAGTCCTCGACCGCTTCGCCGACATGAAGGCCGAACTGGATCCGCAGCGTCTGGAACAGGAAATGGTCATCCTCGCGCAAAAGAGCGACGTAGCCGAAGAACTGGATCGCCTGAGCACCCACATCATCGAAGTGCGCCGGGTGCTCAAATCCGGCGGCGCGGCCGGACGCCGCCTGGACTTCCTGATGCAGGAACTCAACCGCGAAGCCAACACACTGGGCTCCAAGGCCTTCGACCCGCGCAGCACCCAAGCCGCCGTCAACCTCAAGGTGTTGATCGAGCAGATGCGCGAACAAGTGCAGAATATTGAGTAAGGCTACCCCGACATGACCCACAACACCGGCACCCTGTACATCATTTCCGCGCCATCGGGCGCGGGCAAGAGCAGCCTGGTCAAGGCTTTGACCGACGCCAACCCGGAGATTCGCGTGTCGATCTCCCACACCACCCGCGCCATGCGCCCGGGCGAAGTGGACGGCGTGAACTATCACTTCGTGACCCGCGAAGAGTTCGTGAAGATGGGCGAACACGGCGACTTCCTTGAGCGCGCCGAAGTCTTCGGCAACTTCTACGGCACCTCGCAAAGCCGCCTGCAGCAGACACTGGACGAAGGTCACGACCTGATCCTGGAAATCGACTGGCAAGGCGCCGAGCAAGTGCGCAAGCTGATGCCGCAGGCACGCTCGATCTTCATTCTGCCGCCATCGCTGCAGGCCCTGCACCAGCGCCTGACCAATCGTGGCCAGGACAGCGACGAGATCATCGACGGCCGGATGCGTGAAGCCGTCAGCGAGATGAGCCATTACGTCGAGTACGACTACCTGATCATCAACGACGATTTCGCCCACGCGCTGGACGACCTGAAAGCGATTTTCCGCGCCAATCAGCTGCAACAGAAGCGCCAACAGGTGCGTTTCGGCAAGTTACTGGCCGAACTGCTGGGCTGAAACAGCACTTCCCAAAACTGCTGCAAGGGCTTTACATTGGTGCTTGCAGCGCGTTGAAGGGTCTGGTCAAAAAATCAGCGCTTCCCTAATCGCTGGTGATTTTTTAAACTGCTCAGTCCGCTCGCCCACCCGGGCAGCGCGCATATTGCATTCGCTCCGAGGAATACCATGGCCCGCGTAACCGTTGAAGACTGCCTGAACCACGTGGAAAACCGTTTTGAACTGGTCATGCTGTCCACCAAGCGTGCCCGTCAACTGGCCACCGGCGGCAAAGAGCCACTGGTCCAGTGGGAAAACGACAAGCCGACCGTTGTCGCCCTGCGTGAAATCGCTGAAGGCCTGATGAGCTACGAGTTCATCGCCGAGCAGGAAATTGTCCATGAAGACCCGGTCTTCGCCGCGTTCGAGGACGAGTCCAACGAGGCCGTCTAAGCCTATGCCTGGTCGACGTAGCACGGCGCGGGAACACAGCCTACGGCAGGAGTCATCATGCCGAGCATAGACGCCCTCGCCGATCGCTTATCGACCTACCTCGGCAATGACCAGGTCAACCTGGTCCGCCGAGCGTATTTCTACGCCGAACAAGCCCATGACGGTCAGCGCCGTCGCAGCGGCGAGGCGTACGTCACGCATCCTCTTGCGGTGGCGAATATCCTTGCCGACATGCACATGGACCATCAGAGCCTGATGGCCGCGATGCTGCATGACGTGATCGAAGACACCGGTATCGCCAAGGAAGCGCTGCAAGCGCAGTTCGGTGAAACCGTGGCCGAACTGGTCGACGGGGTCAGCAAACTGACCCAGATGAACTTCGAGACCAAGGCCGAGGCCCAGGCCGAAAACTTCCAGAAAATGGCCATGGCCATGGCGCGCGACATTCGCGTGATCCTGGTCAAACTCGCCGACCGCCTGCACAACATGCGCACGCTGGAAGTGCTGTCCGGCGAAAAGCGCCGGCGCATAGCCAAGGAAACCCTCGAGATCTACGCGCCCATTGCCAACCGGCTGGGCATGCACGCCATTCGTATCGAATTCGAAGACCTCGGCTTCAAGGCCATGCACCCGATGCGTTCCGCGCGGATCTACCAGGCGGTCAAGCGCGCCCGGGGCAACCGCAAGGAAATCGTCAACAAGATCGAAGAATCCCTCGGCCACTGCCTCGCTATCGACGGCATCCAGGGCGAAGTCAGCGGTCGTCAGAAACACCTCTACGGCATCTACAAGAAAATGCGCGGCAAGCGTCGGGCCTTCAACGAGATCATGGACGTCTACGCGTTCCGGATCATCGTCGACAAGGTCGATACCTGCTACCGCGTACTAGGCGCTGTACATAATTTGTACAAACCGTTGCCGGGACGCTTCAAGGATTACATCGCGATCCCCAAAGCCAACGGCTATCAGTCGCTGCACACCACGCTGTTCGGCATGCACGGCGTACCGATCGAGATCCAGATCCGTACCCGCGAAATGGAAGAGATGGCCAACAACGGCATCGCCGCCCATTGGCTGTACAAGTCCAGCGGTGACGAACAGCCGAAAGGCACCCATGCCCGCGCCCGTCAGTGGGTCAAAGGCGTGCTGGAGATGCAGCAACGTGCCGGCAACTCGCTGGAATTCATCGAAAGCGTGAAGATCGACCTGTTCCCGGACGAGGTCTACGTGTTCACGCCAAAAGGCCGGATCATGGAGCTACCGAAAGGCTCCACGGCGGTCGACTTTGCCTACGCGGTGCATACCGACGTCGGCAACAGTTGCATCGCCTGCCGGATCAACCGTCGTCTCGCGCCGCTGTCCGAACCGCTGCAAAGCGGCTCCACGGTCGAGATCGTCAGCGCACCGGGCGCACGGCCGAATCCGGCGTGGCTCAACTTCGTGGTCACCGGCAAGGCGCGCACGCACATCCGCCATGCGCTGAAACTGCAACGCCGCTCCGAATCCATCAGCCTCGGCGAGCGCCTGCTGAACAAGGTGCTCAACGGCTTCGACAGTTCGCTGGAGAAGATCCACGCCGAGCGCGTCAAGGCGATGCTCGCCGAGTACCGTCTCGAACTGATCGAAGATCTGCTTGAAGACATCGGCCTGGGCAATCGCATGGCCTACGTGGTCGCCCGCCGCCTGCTCGGCGAAGGCGAGCAATTGCCGAGCCCGGAAGGTCCGCTGGCTATTCGCGGCACCGAAGGGCTGGTTCTGAGCTATGCCAAGTGCTGCACACCGATCCCGGGCGACCCGATTGTCGGCCATCTGTCGGCAGGCAAAGGCATGGTCGTGCACCTGGACAACTGCCGCAACATCAGCGAAATCAGACACAACCCGGAAAAATGCATCCAGCTCTCGTGGGCCAAGGATGTCACCGGCGAATTCAACGTCGAACTGCGCGTCGAGCTGGAACACCAGCGCGGCCTGATCGCCCTGCTGGCCAGCAGCGTCAACGCGGCCGACGGCAATATCGAAAAAATCAGCATGGACGAACGCGATGGTCGCATCAGCGTCGTGCAACTGGTGGTCAGCGTCCACGACCGTGTGCACCTGGCCCGCGTGATCAAGAAGCTGCGCGCCCTGACCGGGGTCATTCGCATCACCCGCATGCGTGCATAACTCACACCTAACAAGGAGTCATACATGACCAAGACCGTTATCACCAGCGACAAGGCCCCAGCCGCCATCGGTACCTACTCCCAGGCGATCAAGGCCGGCAACACCGTCTACATGTCGGGTCAGATTCCTCTGGACCCAAAAACCATGGAACTGGTTGAGGGTTTCGAAGCCCAGACCGTCCAGGTGTTCGAGAACCTCAAAGCCGTGGCTGAAGCCGCTGGCGGTTCGTTCAAGGACATCGTCAAGCTGAACATCTTCCTCACCGACCTGAGCCACTTCGCCAAGGTCAACGAGATCATGGGCAAGTACTTCGACCAGCCATACCCGGCCCGTGCCGCCATCGGCGTTGCTGCCCTGCCAAAGGGTGCGCAGGTTGAAATGGATGCCATTCTGGTCATCGAGTGATGCGCACGGCGCGGCCTGATACGCCGCGCCGACTGCTCAGCAAGAAAAGGTTTTGAAAGGATTCCACCATGCGCAAAGCGCTAGCTCTCCCGCTGCTCGCCATTTTCCTCGGCGGCTGCGCCAGCAACCCTGCCGACCGTGACATCAGCGGCACCTGGATCAATCAGGTGGCGATCGATGCCGCTGCCAAGGGCGGCCCCCTGCGCGAAGCGCTTCAGGCTTACGGCCCGAACCTTGAGTGGGACATCAACACCAAGGCCGGCCAGGCCCGCTACACCAACGGTTTCGAGAACGTCGAAGGACGGCTGCAGGGCGAACAGTCCGGCGCCTGGAAAGTCGACTTCTATGGCAGCTCCAGCAGTGAGCTGAAACGCGACGGCGGCCGGATGAAACAAGCGGCCACCGAGAACGAGCCCGACCAATTGTTCGACCGCGCGCAAATCCCGGTGCCGGAAGGCGCGCCAATCGGCGCCAGCTTCGAACGCGCACTGTATTCGGCGTATCTGGGCGGCAGCTGGAAGATTGCCAGTGGCGACGGCGAAGGCAACACCGTGCAGTTCCAGGCTGACGGCCAGGTTTCCGGCCTGCCCGGCGCTGACCGCTATGCGCTGTGCCTGGCGGGCGACTGCGCTTCAATGAACAGCGACCACGACAGCATGTGGCTGCAACTCAACGGCCAGGGCAACAACTGGATCTTTGCCCGCAAAGGCAGGGCACTGGAGATTTTCCAGGCAGTGAACACTGCACTGGCGGATGAAATGCCGCAGTTCACCCCCGGTGAGCGCAAGTGGTTGCTCGAAAAGCAGTAACCGCACCTGGGAGCAACACATAATCCTGTGGGAGCGGGCTTGCCCGCGATGAGGCCAACAGACTCAACACTTTAGTTGACTGCCAAGCCGCCATCGCGGGCAAGCCCGCTCCCACAGTCGTGTGTGGTGTTCAGATGTCAGCATTTACCTTCAAGAATCGCGGCATAGCCCTCGCGATAAGTCGGATACGTCGGCGTCCAGCCCAACGCTTTGGCCCGGGCATTGCTGCAGCGCTTGCTGCCGGTGCAACGCACGCTGGCGTCTTCCGCCCATTCGGTAACCCCAAGATAATCACGCAGCCAGCCCACCACCTCGGCCAACGGTGCCGGGGCATCGTCGACGCCGATGTAGAAATCCTCGAGTTTCACGCCCTGCCGATCCTTCTCCAACAGGAACGCTAGCAATCCGGCCGCGTCGTCAGCGTGAATCCGATTGCCATACAGCGGCGGCTCGACCGCTACGCGATAACCGCGACGCACCTGAGTCAACAGCCACTCACGGCCCGGGCCGTAGATGCCGGTCAGGCGCAGGACGCTGGCCGGAATGCCACTGTTGAGCGCCACTTGCTCGGCTTCGAGCATCAATCGCCCCGAGTAACCGGTCGCAAGCGTTGCGGAATGCTCGTCCACCCATTCGCCATTCTGCTGGCCATAAACACTGCTGCTGGAAACAAAAATCAGCCGCTCCGGCACCTGACCATAGTCGCCCAACCAACTCAGCACGTTCTGCAAACCCTGGACGTAAGCCGCGCGATAACCGGCCTCGTCGTGATCGGTGGCGGCTGCGCAATACACCAGGTAATCCACCGCACCCACCGGCCAGGTCGCCGGGCAATCTTCACTGAACAGGTCACCCGCGACGCCGATCACGCCGTCGGGCAGGCGCGAAATGTTGCGGCGCAGGCCATGAACCTCCCAGCCGGCGTTCAACAATTGCGTAGCCAGACGACTGCCGACATCACCACAACCGGCAATCAAAACAGAAGGCGCGGACATCAGAAAACTCCCATCGGAAAGGAACAGACTAGCCCCGGCGAAGGACGAACGGCTAGCAATCGAGGAAAAAAAGATACTCTATTACTTTTGTTAACAAGAATTACTTGCAATAATGCACGCCACTTTTGTTCTCGGCCTCACGAGGCCTGGAAGAGCAGCAACGTTTTTCTATCTCAGGTCCGGCCAGCATGACACGTAATCAAACCTCCGCTTCGCCAACCAATCGACCTCGCGCCTGGAGCACCGTAGCGGCTCTGCTGCTCAGCCTGATGCTGGCACCGACCGCCGCTTTCGCTGACGCTCAGGCACCCGCCACTCCAGCCGCCACCGAGCAAAGCGCACCTGCCGCCACTCCGGTTGCCCCGGCCGCTACCGATCCGGTGCAGGCTGTCGATGCTGCCGACGTCCCTGAAGTCCTCGAAGCCGATAACTCCCTGGGCATGGCCCACGACCTGTCGCCTTGGGGCATGTACCAGAACGCCGACATCATCGTGAAAATCGTGATGATCGGTCTGGCCATCGCTTCCATCATCACCTGGACCATCTGGATCGCCAAAGGCTTCGAGCTGATGGGCGCCAAGCGTCGTCTGCGTGGCGAAATCGCCGCCCTGAAAAAAGCCGCCACCCTTAAAGAAGCCAGCGCCACGGCGGCGAAGGAAGGCACCCTCGCCAACCTGCTGGTGCATGACGCCCTCGAAGAGATGCGCCTGTCGGTCAACAGCCGCGAAAAGGAAGGCATCAAGGAACGCGTCAGCTTCCGTCTCGAACGTCTCGTCGCCGCCTGCGGTCGCAACATGAGCAGCGGCACCGGCGTGCTCGCCACCATCGGTTCCACCGCGCCGTTCGTCGGCCTGTTCGGTACCGTGTGGGGCATCATGAACAGCTTCATCGGCATCGCCAAGACCCAGACCACCAACCTTGCCGTCGTCGCGCCGGGCATCGCCGAGGCGTTGCTGGCCACTGCACTGGGTCTGGTTGCAGCGATTCCAGCCGTTGTCATCTACAACGTGTTCGCCCGCTCCATTGCCGGTTACAAGGCGCAGGTGTCCGATGCCTCGGCGCAGGTGCTGCTGCTGGTCAGCCGCGACCTCGACCACCAGCCTGAGCGCAGCAGCTCGCAACCGCACATGGTGAAAGTGGGGTAATCGGCCATGGGCCTGCATTTGAAAGAAGGCGCAGACGACGATCTGGCCGAGAACCACGAAATCAACGTCACGCCGTTCATCGACGTGATGCTGGTGCTGTTGATCATCTTCATGGTGGCCGCACCGTTGGCCACCGTCGATATCAAAGTCGACCTGCCAGCCTCGACCGCCAAACCGGCGCCACGCCCGGAGAAACCGGTGTTCCTCAGCGTCAAGGCTGACCAGCGCCTGTACATCGGCGACGACGAAGTCAAAGCCGACACCCTTGGCGCCGCGCTCGACGCCAAGACCAAAGGCAAGAAAGACACCACCATCTTCTTCCAGGCTGACAAAGGCGTGGACTATGGTGACCTGATGAGCGTGATGGACAAGTTGCGCTCCGCCGGCTACCTGAAGGTCGGTCTGGTCGGGCTTGAGACGGCTGCCAAGAAATGATCACGACGCGCCATAAGCTGACGCGTTACGGCGGTAGCCTGGCCGTGGTGCTGGGCGTGCATGCGCTGGCCATCGCGCTGGCGCTGAACTGGACCGCTCGCCCGCCCATCGAACTGCCACCGCAGGCAATGATGGTCGAACTGGCACCGGTTCCGGCACCGCCACCGCCGGCTCCGCCGAAAGTCGTCACACCGCCGCAGCCGCCGGCTCCGGTGGAAGAGTTGCCGATTCCGAAACTGGCTGAAGCACCGAAAGCCGAAATCGCGGTGCAGAAACCCAAGCCCAAACCAAAGCCTAAACCGCCGAAGCCGGTCGAGAAAAAGCTGCCTGATCCGCCGAAGGAAAAACCTTCCGAGGAAAAACCGGCCGATACGCCACCGACCCCGGCACCGACGGAGAAATCCGCTGCGCCTGCGCCGGGCCCGTCGCCGGCACAGTTGGCGGCCAAGGCCAGCTGGCAAGGCACCCTGCTCGCACACCTGGCCAAGTACAAAAAGTACCCGCAAAGTGCTCAGGCTCGCGGCAAGGAGGGCTTGAACCGTCTGCGCTTTGTGGTCGATGGCGAAGGCAACGTATTGTCGTTCGAACTGGTAAGCCGCTCCGGCAACGCCGATCTGGACCGGGCCACCCTGGAAATGATCCGCCGCGCGCAACCGCTGCCCAAGCCACCGGCCGACATGTTGACCAATGGCTCGATCGAAATTGTGGCGCCGTTTGTGTACTCACTCGATCGCCGCCGCTAAGCAACACCGCAATACCCTGTGGGAGCGAGCTTGCTCGCGAAGGGGCCAGGTCAGTCAGAGCAGTTTCGTCTGACATACCGCATTCGCGAGCAAGCTCGCTCCCACAGGATGATGTAATAGCCAGCCAAAAAGGCACCGAAAGGTGCCTTTTGCGTATCTGCACGCGGCAAACCCACATTGGCCGGTGTCGCATTCCTCACTCAGTCTGATAACGTGCGTCTATCAATTGCAGCCGGTATGCTTGGCCTGCATCTTCATGGACGCTTGCTATGACCCTCACTGAATTACGCTACATCGTTACCCTCGCCCAAGAGCAGCACTTCGGCCACGCCGCCGAGCGTTGCCACGTCAGCCAGCCAACCCTGTCGGTGGGCGTGAAAAAGCTTGAAGACGAACTCGGTGTGCTGATTTTCGAGCGCAGCAAAAGCGCCGTGCGCCTGACCCCGGTCGGCGAAGGCATCGTCGCCCAAGCGCAAAAGGTGCTCGAGCAGGCGCAAGGCATTCGTGAACTGGCCCAAGCCGGCAAGAACCAGTTGACCGCACCGCTGAAAGTCGGCGCGATCTACACCGTCGGGCCGTACCTGTTCCCGCACCTGATTCCACAACTGCACCGGGTCGCCCCGCAGATGCCGTTGTACATCGAAGAAAACTTCACCCACGTGCTGCGCGACAAACTGCGCAACGGCGAGCTCGACGCGATCATCATCGCCCTGCCGTTCAACGAAGCCGACGTGCTGACCCTGCCGCTCTACGACGAGCCGTTCTACGTCCTGATGCCGGCCCAGCACCCGTGGACACAGAAAGAAACCATCGACGCCGGCCTGCTCAACGACAAGAGCCTGCTGCTGCTCGGCGAAGGTCATTGCTTCCGCGATCAAGTGCTCGAAGCCTGCCCGACCCTGACCAAAGGCAACGACGGCGCCAAACACACCACGGTCGAATCCAGCTCGCTGGAAACCATTCGGCACATGGTCGCTTCCGGCCTGGGCATCTCGATCCTGCCATTGTCAGCCGTCGACAGCCATCACTACGCCCCCGGCGTCATCGAAGTGCGTCCGCTGTCACCACCGGTGCCCTTCCGCACCGTGGCCATCGCCTGGCGCGCGAGCTTCCCGCGGCCGAAAGCCATCGAGATCCTCGCCGATTCCATTCGCCTGTGTTCGGTGGCCAAGCCAGCGGCACCGGTCACCGCCGGTTAAGCGAGCGTCATGACGGAGCTGTCGCAAGTGTCGGTGACGGCACTCAAGGGTGTCGGCGAAGCCATGGCCGAGAAACTGGCCAAGGTCGGCCTGGAGAACCTGCAGGACGTGCTGTTCCACCTGCCGCTGCGTTATCAGGATCGCACCCGCGTGGTGCCGATCGGTGCGTTACGGCCGGGTCAGGACGCCGTGGTCGAAGGCACCGTCAGCGGTGCCGACGTCGTCATGGGTCGCCGTCGCAGCCTCGTTGTGCGCTTGCAGGACGGCACCGGAGGCTTGAGTCTGCGCTTCTACCACTTCAGTAACGCGCAGAAAGAAGGCCTCAAGCGCGGCACGCGGGTTCGCTGCTACGGCGAAGCCCGGCCCGGCGCTTCAGGGCTGGAAATCTACCACCCGGAATACCGCGCCATCACCGGTGACGAACCGCCGCCCGTGGATGAAACCCTGACCCCGGTCTACCCGCTCACCGAAGGCCTGACCCAGGCGCGTCTGCGCCAGTTGTGCATGCAAACGCTGACGATGCTCAAGCCGGCCACCCTGCCCGACTGGCTGCCGACCGAACTGGCGCGCGACTACCAACTGGCGCCGCTGGCCGATGCGATTCGCTACCTGCACAACCCGCCCGCCGATGCCGACGTCGATGAACTGGCCCTCGGTCATCACTGGGCCCAGCATCGCCTGGCCTTCGAAGAGCTGCTGACCCATCAGTTGTCCCAGCAACGCCTGCGTGAAAGCATGCGTTCATTGCGCGCACCGGCGATGCCAAAAGCCACGAAGCTGCCGCCGAAATACCTGGCCAACCTCGGTTTCAACCCGACCGGCGCGCAACAGCGTGTCGGCAACGAAATCGCCTACGACCTCAGCCAGCACGAACCGATGCTGCGGCTGATTCAGGGCGACGTCGGCGCCGGTAAAACCGTGGTCGCCGCCCTCGCCGCCCTGCAAGCGCTGGAGGCCGGTTATCAGGTCGCGCTGATGGCGCCGACCGAGATCCTCGCCGAACAGCACTTCATCACCTTCAAGCGCTGGCTCGAACCGCTGGGCATTGAAGTCGCCTGGCTGGCCGGCAAGCTCAAGGGCAAGAACCGCGTCGCCGCGCTGGAACAGATTGCCAGCGGCACGCCGATGGTGGTCGGCACCCACGCGCTGTTCCAGGACGAGGTGCAATTCAAGAACCTCGCACTGGTGATCATCGACGAGCAGCACCGCTTCGGCGTGCAGCAACGTCTGGCACTGCGGCAGAAGGGCGTTGGCGGGCGCATGTGTCCGCATCAACTGATCATGACCGCCACGCCGATTCCGCGCACGCTGGCGATGAGCGCCTACGCCGACCTCGACACCTCGATCCTCGACGAATTGCCGCCCGGGCGCACCCCGGTCAACACCGTGCTGGTTACCGACACCCGCCGCGTCGAAGTCATCGAACGGGTGCGCAGCGCCTGTGCCGAAGGGCGTCAGGCCTATTGGGTGTGCACGCTGATCGAAGAGTCGGAAGAGCTGACCTGTCAGGCCGCCGAAACCACCTTCGAAGACCTCACCGCCGCCCTCGGCGAGCTGAAAGTCGGGCTGATCCACGGGCGTATGAAACCTGCGGAAAAAGCCGCAGTCATGGCCGAATTCAAGGCCGGCAACCTGCAACTGCTGGTCGCCACCACGGTGATCGAAGTCGGCGTCGATGTACCCAACGCCAGCCTGATGATCATCGAAAACCCCGAGCGCCTCGGCCTCGCACAACTGCACCAACTGCGTGGCCGGGTTGGCCGGGGCAGCGCGGTCAGCCATTGCGTGCTGCTCTACCATCCTCCGCTGTCACAGATCGGTCGCCAGCGCCTGGGCATCATGCGCGAGACCAACGATGGTTTCGTCATCGCCGAAAAAGACCTCGAACTGCGCGGCCCCGGCGAAATGCTCGGCACCCGCCAGACCGGCCTGCTGCAATTCAAGGTTGCCGACCTGATGCGCGACGCCGACCTGCTGCCCGCCGTCCGCGACGCCGCGCAAGCCTTGCTGGAACGCTGGCCGACCCACGTCAGCCCGTTACTCGACCGCTGGCTGCGCCACGGACAGCAATACGGCCAAGTGTGAGCACCGTCGCAGTTTCTGAACCCCCGTTCCAACCAAGCTGGTTATACTCCTGCAATTGTTTCAAAAACGGATACAGACCATGACTGACGCAGCTCTCGCCCCCGAACTCCCGCACGCGCCGTCTGTAATTCGGCTGCTGCTCGGCAAGCTGGGTATCGCCTACGAAGAGGTGCTCGACCACCACGGTCTCAATGCTTCGCGCAAGGTACAAGCCGTGTTGCTGGACGATGCCGTCGGCGCGCTGATGGTGCTGTTTCCGCAGAGCCAGTTGCTGGACCTCAACCGCCTCGCCGAACTCACGGGCCGTCGCCTGACCGCCGTGTCCACCGATCGCCTGGAAAAAATGCTCGGCAAACACAGCCTGAGCCTGCTGCCGGGCCTGCCGGCACTGACCAGTTCGCCGTGCCTCTACGAAGAAAGCCTGCTGCGTGAGCCGAAGTTGCTGATCAACTCCGGCGAGCCGGGCCTGCTGCTGGAAATCGCCAGCGAAGACTTCAAGACCATGCTGACCAAGGCCAGCGCCGCCAACTTTGGCGAAGCCCTGAGCAGCATCCGCCCGAACCTCGACCGCCCGGACGATGACCGCGAGGAAATCACCCAGGCCGTGCAGGCGTTCACCGCGCGGCGGATTCAGCAGCGTCTGGAAGCGACCATCGAGATTCCACCGCTGGCCGAAACTGCACAAAAAATCATCAAGCTGCGCGTCGACCCCAACGCCACCATCGACGACATCACCGGCGTGGTCGAAACCGACCCGGCGCTGGCCGCGCAAGTGGTGAGCTGGGCGGCGTCGCCGTACTACGCCTCGCCGGGCAAGATCCGTTCGGTGGAAGACGCGATCGTCCGCGTGCTCGGTTTCGATCTGGTGATCAACCTCGCGCTGGGCCTGGCCCTCGGCAAGACCCTGAGCCTGCCCAAAGACCACCCGCAACACACCACACCGTACTGGCAGCAGTCGATCTACACCGCCGCCGTCATCGAAGGCCTGACCCGCGCCATGCCGCGCGCCCAGCGCCCGGAAGCCGGCCTGACCTATCTGGCCGGCCTGCTGCACAACTTCGGCTACTTGCTGCTGGCCCACGTGTTCCCGCCGCACTTCTCGCTGATCTGCCGTCACCTGGAGGTCAACCCGCACCTGTGTCACAGCTACATCGAGCAACACCTGCTCGGTATCAGCCGTGAACAGATCGGCTCGTGGCTGATGCGCTACTGGGACATGCCCGACGAACTGGCCACCGCCCTGCGCTTCCAGCACGACCCGAGCTACGACGGCGCCTATGCCGAATACCCGAACCTCGTCTGCCTGGCCGTACGCCTGCTGCGCGGTCGCGGCATCGGCTCCGGCCCCGACGAAGACATTCCCGACGCCCTGCTGGAACGCGTCGGCCTGACTCGCGAAAAAGCCAACGACGTGGTCAGCAAAGTCCTCGAAGCCGAAGTTCTGCTGCGCGAACTGGCCTCGCAGTTCAGTCAGGCCTAAAAAGCTTCGCGGGCAAGCCTCACTCCCACAAGATCAACACAATCCCTGTGGGAGCGGGCTTGCCCGCGATGAATCCAACCCAATTTACCTGTCTGACACAAAACCTGTGGTGAGGGGATTTATCCCCGACCGGCTGCGCAGCAGTCGCAAACCCAGCCAACAGTGTGTGTCAGTTATATCGAGGTCTCAGGTTTTGGGGCCGCTGCGCAGCCCATCGGGGATAAATCCCCTCGCCACAACAGCCCTTCTACTCAAGCCTTGGGCTTTGCCTTCCTCGGCTTCAAATACTTCATCAACCCCTGAAACCACATCACCAGCGCCGGATTACCTTTCAGCTGGATCGACTTGTCCTGAATCCCCTGCATAAACGCCAGCTGCTTGTTCTTCGCTTGCATTGTGGCAAAGCCATAACCCGCATCTTTAAACGCAATTGCAAACGCCGGCTCCGCCACCACACCGGACTTGCTGGTGATGCGCTGATTCTTCACCACGAAATGCCGCGCCACTTTCCCGTCCAGCGTCTGCAGCTGAAACACCAGATCCTTGTCACCCAACTGCTGCTGGAACGCAGGATTTGTCCGGCTGGCCTTACCCATCAACAAACCCATCATCCACAGAAGAAAACGAAATTTCATGCGCACAGCCTCAAAAGGAAAATGAACGGCCGGGGGAGTGTAAGGGATTCGGACGATAACGCCAGTATCTGCCGCTGTTGGAAGAGGATGCTGGTCATTTCCCGCACGATGACCACCAAGTCACGATTCTGCAAGCAACGTCCTACACCTGTTGAAACACATCCCTGTAGGAGCTGGCGAAGCCTGCAATCTTTTGATCTTCCGGCCCGCGAATCTATGGGAAATTTCCTGCAAAGTGCCGGGCTGTCCATGAACTAGGCGAGTTGGTGCGATGTGGATAGGCTCTGTGGGTCGCCGCAAAATCGGTGACTCGGACGTGCAAGTCCGGCTGGAGTGCACATTGGTTATGGCAATTCGCCGAGCGTTTTCCTATGCTCGCGGATCGTTATGGCTGCTGTGTATGGGAGACCTTCGGGTCTGCCGGGTTACTCCACCGGTCTTGCACACCTATGCACAGCTGCCACCACTTTCGAAGTGCGAGCGAAACGGTGTCGGCTCCTTAAACTGGAGTAAGACCGAATGATCAAACCAACACCCAATCCCCCAGAGAATCGAGACGTTTCGCCCTACGAAACTCTGGAATCAAAGAAATTCCACGAAGCCGCCGAGCGCGCCCTCGACCACCACTTCAAGCCGCCCACCGAACCACATACCAAACGCGAAACGGGCCTCTTCAGCCTCTCCCCTGGCACCGACGCCGAGGCCCTCATGGCCAACGCCTCGGAAGACCTGCTGTCCATCAGCGTCATCGCCTGCGACCTCGCCGACGACCTCCCCGGCTCCCGCCGCTCAGTGGCACTGGCTCTAAGCAGAATGGCGGACGGGGTGCGATTGATGGTGGAAGGGATGCTTGATCACATTGAATTGAAGAGCATGGCGGCCAAGCCGTAGCGAGATTTGCGGATAAACAAAGGGGACGTTAAGTCCCCTTTCTGAATATTCCCTGCTTCACCACTCGCAACCTTTTTCGAGTTTCGCATCCACGTTGTAATCGTTTTTAAACGAATACTTCTTTGCAGACTTGTAATTCGTATACGTCATCGCATCAACCCGGCCACCCTGAGTGACCATCTGATACTCACCTGTCAGTGCGCCATCAACTACTTCAACCCAAGTTGTCGTGTACTGGTAGGGCCGGCCATACACGAGCTCTTCTTGTTCAGTACTGCGATGAACCAGCCCAATAACCTGTTTCGACTTGCTGTACTTGACGCCAGCACCGCTCCATTTGGCGACAGAGTCGTAATAGGTTCGGAATTCAAAATTTATGGGTTTGCCTTCGTAGGAGCGGAAGCAAAAAACCTCGGTCGCGACCTCGCTATGAGCCGCCAGAGGAACGAAAACGAGCAACGCGGAAAACAATGCAGACGAAAATTTCAAACCGAACATTCCTTTAGCGGTTTCAGGGGTATCAGCAAACTATTCGGGCCTGTTATGCCCCAGGCTCAAGCGCGCCACACTTCAGCTCTTTGATTTGCTCGCTCTGAATCGGTATCACACAGGCAAGGCGCTTCTCTCCGAGCCCACGAAGCTCCGTCAAACTGAGCGTCACGTGCAACCCATCCTCGGCAAACGCATGATCCTCAAACCCGGCATCGGCATAGTCCGTCCAAAATGCCTTGCCCTCGAAACTGCAAAAACGCTTGGAGGACAGCACCCTCCAACCGCCGTTGGGCGCCAGTATCTGGACCGTCAGGCATGGGCTGCCAAAGGTGCTGACATAACGTGCCACGACATCGCCGAAGCGCTGGGAGCCGGACAGGTACACCTTGTTGAGATCAACTACATTATCCGGCTCATCAGCGACGATCGTGTCCAGATAAGCCGCACGCTCCAGACTCATTCTGGCCACGCAGTTGTTGATCGTCGTGACATGCGCTGCCACCCCAGGCTCGATTTCCGTGGCTTCAAGCGGGCATGTGGTGTCGCGTAGCTTGATCCAGGCGCGCTGGGATTCTCTGGCCATGGCGACCAGCGCTTTACCCTGCTCAGGGTCACGCGCTTGTTGAGCCTCAAACCGTCCCAGCAGTTTCTTGTAGCTGGCATTGAGTTGCGTGTCGGCTTCCTTGCGGGCTGCCTCCACGCACCGATCGACCTGGGCGCTCACGGTGATTTCTTTGCAGTCGTCCTCGGCCATCGCGCAGGAGGCAAACAGGCATCCAAAGGACAACGCGATAAAACGCGCAAACATGTTCAATTTTTCATTCCCTGAATGACGGATCGCTCAACTACACGTTGAGGTATTTTCTGCGCCTTGCCGGCGGCGCTCATCGCGTCGCGGTACTGGCTGTAATAGCGCTGCGCTTCATCTTTGCGATCAAGGCGCCAGAGTGAATCGGCGATGTTCAACATCAGCACCGTGCGTTTACCGACGACCTCAACGCCGCGATAAAACTTCAGCGCCAGTTCATCTCTACCGCCCTCGGCCAGATAAAAACCTAGGTCGTTGTACGCCTGAACATTTTGCGCCGGGGGATGGCACGCCATGTAGGACTCGGGGCTTAAAAAGTTCAGGCCCCATTCGATGGATTCTGCGCGGGATTGCGCCGGCACCATACTTGAAACATATTTCAGCAAGTCCTTTGGGGACTTCGTCTCCAGGGCAGGAGTGAGCACATCACCGTCTGCGGAAATCCACTGATTGCCCTTCCACTGACCGACACAAAAAGTGGCCCAACGATCAGCGAGCACGCAACCGGTCTCCATGGAGATCACAACGCAATGCTGTTGCGACTCCAGTTTTTCTTCACCATTCTCGAGCGACAACATCCCGAAGATCACTGGATCGAGCAGCAGAGTTTTCTTGTCAGGACTGAGCATATTGGAATGCCCATCGGCGCCAATGTCGGCGCCGAAAAGCGGGAAGGTTTTGCCGTTGGCGGTGAACCATGCGGTCGCCGACTCAACGCCGGGCATAGTCCACTTTGTCGCTCGAAACGTAACCGTGTGTCCGTCGATACCGACTATGGGCGGGTCCTCGGCAAGGGCACTTGTGGCGGCAAGAAGGCAGTTGATCATCAACACCCACTTAAGGCTGGCCATAGACGATCCTCTTCACCGCCGGGCTTTCTGACATTAGCTGTCTCTTCGTAACGCCATAGGCCTTGATCAGCTCGTCCCGAGATCCCTTCGAACCAAAAGAGCGTTGGTTATTATCGAAGCTGTATTGCTCCAATCGCCCTGATGTCGAGTAATAGCCGTGCCACTCCCCGCAAGCACCACAACCGCCATAGCCGCCTATCGAAACAAGACTGCCCTGGGTGCCTTCCACGCAATCCATCGCCACAACAACATTGCTCAACATCTTCGTCTTCGCACCGTCGGAAGTGAGTTGTGAAACTTTGCTGATATCGCGTCGAAGCACCTCGCTACCGATGTTGATGGTCTGGTCGGAGCAGACCGGGATGACGTGGGCTTGCGCACCATCCACCGTCACCGATCGGCAGGACGACACCAACACCACTTCAACACCGCCGCACTGCATGACATCGCGTTGGGTGTAAGCATCCGTCGGCGCGGCGAAGGCTGGGGAAGAGAACAACCATGCCAGGCTCCCGGAAACCAAAAGCTGATTCATTGAGAAATCCTTTTCGCCGTTAACCAGCCTGTTGTTCCGCCAAGCACTTCGCATAGCCGTCCGCAAACTTGGCGTCGAATGACAACGCCACCGGTTCATCCAGCTCGGCCGAGGTGTTGAGCAATTCGTGAGTAGCCGGGGTGTATTTGATCCAGCCAATCGTGCCGCTGCCGTCAGTGTCGAAAAACAGCTGAGCGCGCACTACTTCACCGTCATCCTCGTCGATCAGCAAATTGACCTTGTCCTTGCCGACATAACGAAACGGAAAATCGCTGCTCCTGACAAGCTCAGTAAGGTAGCCGTAGCAACTCCCTTCGCTGGCAGTCGCGGGCAGTGAATGAGATAAAAGCGAAAGCGCAATCAGCACCGACCGAATGAAAAACCAGTTCATCCACTCACTCCTCATCCATCGGCGACGATTCCACGTCGGTCATGCTCAGCAGCCGAAACTCATTGTTCACAAACTCGTAGTAACGATCCCGGTTGCCGCTTTCCAAAGCATTCCCCTGCGCATCTTCTTCGCCGTCGAGCGTGATGCCGGAGACGATGATCAAGCGGCTGTCGGGCTGGTAAACCATGCCGAACGTGCTGCCGTCGTAGGCATTCGGCAGACCGCCAACGACTTCCCCAGTCTGAGCGTCCAGCACTTCGCCGCAAATCGCGCTACCGCCACAACCGAGCCTGTGCAGGATGTAATGGCCGGCGAAGTTGACCTTGCCTTTCAGGGCTTGCACCCGTGCCTGATCCATCATTGGGCTGCTGTTTTCTTGCGACACCAGCTTATGGTTGGGGCCGGTGAAAACTGGCGTGATGGTGTAATCCTTGAAGGTTGGATCGGCAGCGAATGTCATGGACGCGGCAGCCAATATCAAGCTGCCGAGAAGAACCGAAAATCCTTTCACGTAGTAACTCCGTAAATGCAACGGGGACCGTCGGCTTACTCAGCCTGCCCTTCGTAACGCTGTGTCTGCGGGTCGAATTGCCACAGATGTGGCCGGGTCATGGCCTTTTCACCCTTGTAGCGAATCCGCCCGCGCTTGTCCCTGATGTAGGAGTAGATCTCGATGTCCTTGAACTCACCTCCCCCCTTGGGTGGGCCGTCCAGAACTTTGACCCCGGCGAAGTAATCGCCGCCCGAATACCTCAAATAACCACGGCACTGGATCAGGAAGGCAAATGTGCTATCCATTGATGAGCCAATGCCGACGCGGGAATTGAAGATGAAGTCTTCGATGCCATCGCCATTTAGATCGCCGCGAAAAACCACGTGGCCCGGATCGATAGAAAACTCTTTTCCATCGAGACTGGAAAGTATGTCTTCCGGTTGTTCACTGCTCTGCGACCATTGCGATAAGAAATATTTTGAGTCAGCTTCCTGATTGCAAACATCTGCCGCCATAACTGCTATCGGCAACCAGCTCACACATAACACCAGCAATCGTTTCACTTCATATCCTTCGAATTGATCAACTCCAACCCACCATCCCGATACAACACCTCACACCCCAACCACGCCTGATCCACCTGCGGCATCACCGCAGACGGCTTGCGCAATTCGCGCAACAACGTCGAACCATGCGACAGGCGCCCGCCCATCCGCGCAATCACCGCCCGCGCGGCTTGATAATGCGCGTGCCGCCCCGGATCGAGGGTGTCTTCGAGCAGGATGTCGGCGCCGAGGATGCCTTGCACCTGCCCCGGATAAATCATGAACCCGGTGGCCTGCTCCGCACCTTCGCGACCGTCCTGCCAGAAGCTGTCGTCTCGAGTGCGAACGTCGGGATGCGGTGCAAACCAGTGCTCGCGATCCGCCAGCGGCATGGCGTGGTGCAGACGAAAGAAGATGCGCATGAGGTTGTCGCGATACCACTCGCGCACTTGCAGGTAGTAGCCGCGCAGACCCGGCATGCCGGTGGAATGAGCGAGGCGGATCAGCCCTGACCATTGCGGGAGTGGTTGTAGCGGCAGTTCGCTAGACGCGGGTCGAGGCGTGGCCGGATCGGTTTCCCATGGCAGTCGATGGGGGCTGTTTTCAAGATTGTCGTAAGCGGTCGGCGGGCGCCCCAGCCAATCGCCGCCGCTGCTGGCCAGTGCCGTGGCGATGCACAGATTGCCTTGTACCACGAACACGTAAAACCGGGAGAACCAGTCCGCGAGTTGTTGGCCATCGGCAGCTTGGGCGACGAGTTCGGCCAGTTCCCGATCAAAGCGCTGCAAGCCGTTTTCAAGGTTCAGCAAATGGCCGCGAGCCTTGCGTTGCATACGCAAAAACAGCGGCAACGAGCGCAGCACTTTCAGCGGTTGCCACGGCAGATGCGGGGTCGCGCCGCCGACTTCACCGGCGTAGTTGCTGGCGCTGATGCCCCAGTCGGCGAGTCGGGCGAGGAACAGGTCGTTGTTGATGTAGGACGCGCCGCCGAACACGGCAGTGAACGGCTCGTTGTCCTGCAACACTCGAGCATCCCACCGCGCCATGATCGCCGGGATACTCGCTGCCGCGCGGCGTTGGGCGTACTCCACCAGCACGCTCGGTTGCGGCGGCAGGATCTCGGCGATGTTGGCGGCGGTCAGGTGGCGGCGCCAGCCGTAGTCGCTGATCGGCCGGTATTGCAGCAGCCACAGTTGCGCGCCGTCCCAGGCCCATTCGACGTCGCCGGGCACGTAGTGGAACACGCGCAACACGTCTTGCAGAAAGCGCCACAGCAGGTCTTCGGTCAAGCCGTGGGACGGCGTGAACGTGCCACTGCGCCACGCATCGCCGAGCCGCGAAAGCGTTGCCCGCGAGGGGCTGACTTGACCGTCGGCGAGCGATTCGAGATGGCCTTCAACCCATTCCAGTTCTACCGAGAGATGTCGCACAAAAGCGATTCCGGAAACCACCGGGGTGATGAAGCGCTGCACCACCACTTCCTCGACGCCTTCGGCCGTCAGTTCGGCGATGCGTTTCGGCACATTGGCGGACGGCTCGCGCAGATAGGTCGTGCTCAAACCGGCATTCGCCGAATCTGCCTGATCCTCGCCATAACTGGAGGAGCGCACCGCCCAGGTCACATCAGGTTGGGCGGCGAGAAATGTCGGCAGACGCGGATCGTTGCAATCGTTGAGCGTCAGTGCCGCCGGCACTGGTTGCCGCGCCAGTTCAGCCAGGCGCAACCGCCCACCCTTGGTATGCGCGACAAACCCGCGCTCGCCCGACTCCAGCCACTGCGCGAACTGCGCGGGCGAGTCGATCCATGGGTAATGACCCCAATCCGGTTTGAGGCTGATGGTCAGATCTGCACGAGCGAGAATCGCCGACCATGCAGCCGCTTGCTCGATGCCGAGTACAGCGTCCTGATCGCCCCAGACCAACTCGACCGGATCGGTGATCCACTCCAGCAGCGGCAACGCAGTATCTGCGCGGATCAGATCCCAATGCGGCACAAACGCACGGCAGCGCGCATAGCCGGCGCCCATGCGTTGGTACTGCGCGGACGTCCAGGTCTGGTTGGAAAACTTGCGCGCGAACAGCGTGGGCTTGTTCGACAGCAGCCAGTGAATGGTCTTGCGAATCGGCAGCGGCGACATCAGTGCCGGCAAGCGACGCTGCCACAAAAACGCACCGACCGGTGCCAGCAAAACGCTGCGAGAAAAGTGTCCCGGCCGACGTTGCAACGCATGCAGCACCAGCAACGCATTGACCCCGACCGCCATGATCGCGCTGCCCTGCTGCGTCATCGCCAGCAAAGTCTGCGCGTAGTCCGCGAGATCCTCGCAGGGTGGCTGCGGATTGGCGCCGAAGCCCGGCAACTCCAGCGGCACCACGTCGTAGCGCTGAAAGTGCGGCAGCGCGTCATCCCACCAATCGGCGGCGCTGCCGTTGCCGGCCAGCAGGTACATCAAGGGCTTGCTCATGAGCGGCACTCAGGTCAGATCGCGCAGAGCGGCGTCGAGGGTGGGGTAGCGGAACGTGTAACCGGCCTCGGTCAAACGCTGGGGCACCACGCGCTGACCGTCGAAGAACAGCTGAGCCATTTCCCCTGCCAATGCACGCACTGGCGCGGCGGGAATGTGGAACCACACCGGGCGCTTGAGGACCTTGCCGGCCTGCTCGGCGAACGCTGCCTGACTGACCGTTTCGGGCGCGACAATGTTGTAGGTGCCGCGCAGACTGTCATCGTTGAAAGCCCGCGCGATAACCTGAAGCACATCGTCACGATGCACCCAACTCATGATCTGCCGACCATCGCCCATACGCCCGCCGAAACCCAGGCGGAACGGCAGCAGCAACGGTGTCAACGCACCGCCGGGGCCGAACACTACGCCGAGGCGAAGCACCACCTGACGCACGCCAAACTCGGTGGCCGGTTGCGCGGCGGCTTCCCAACGTGCGCAGAGTTCGGCCATGAAACCGTCGCCCTTGCTGGCGTGTTCGTCGAGGCTTTCGCTGGCATCGCGTACGCCGTAGAAGCCGATGGCCGAGGCTTGAATCCACAGCGCGGGTTTGTGCTTGGTGTTCTTCAGCCAGGTCATCAACGCTTCGGTGGTGCCGACTCGGCTGGCGAGCAGTTGCGCCTGACGTTTGGGAGTCCAGCGTGGGCCGGCGACGGGTGCTCCGGCGAGATTGATGATTACGTCGAAGGCTTCGTCGTGGCTGAGTTCGCTGAGCGAATGCACGCAGCGGACGCGGCCGTTGAATAGATTGGCTGCGCTCAATGGATCGCGCGTCAGTACGCTGACCGAGTGGCCCGCGTCGAGTAATTGATTGACCAAGGTTTCACCGATGAACCCGGTGCCGCCGGTGATTAGCACACGCTTGAAAGCGCCGCCGGCAAACGGGTTGGATTGGCTCGGAGTCTTTACTGAAGGAGATTTTCGGCGGTCATGTCGATACAGCCAGAATAACGGCGGCACCAACACCAGCAATGCAAAACCATCTAGCCATAGATGCGACCAAACCTGTTGTTGCGCTGAGAGCCACATGTCCTGAGGCGCCCATAACAGGATGCCCGCGATCAACCAGCCCCAAACTGCCGGGGCTTTCAAGCGATTGCCCAAGTGCACCAGCGCGAGCATGTACAGCGAATAACTTTGCAGCGTCGCGCCGAACAGCGCGAGCCACCAGACTTGTTGTTCGTGGCCAGCAGCGGGTACCGCATCGGCACCCCAGAATGCGAGTTCGAGATTGTGCAGGTAGCCGTCGAGTAATCCGGAATGACCGGCCCAGGTCAGGGTGAGACCGGCGAGAATGTGCACGATTGCGGCGGCGTATAGCCAGAGCACTAGCGCGGGGCGAAGCGAGGTCGAGGGGGCTGGCATTCCGTGTCCTGAGCGCATTCCTTGGGGGTGGGGAGTTTAAAGGAAAATGGTGGTCGTCAGATGCTCAAAAACTAAACGTTTTACCGGACGTATTCAGACTCAACGACTGCGAAAACGCATCAGACATGACCCGGCATTTCAGATGCAGTGACTGGCCTTGATAGGTTCAGCGCCCTGCGATCCCAATCGCGCCACGTTGAAGATGCCCAACTGATTACCTTTGTCAGCCGCCATCTGATAACAGGCTAACGCCCGGGACATATCCTTCGCTCCAAACTCGCCACCTTCAAAGGTCGAGGCCAGATAATTCATCGCATCAGCTGAGCCCATGGAAATAGCACGAATAACCTGCTCTTTTGCCTGCTCGGGATGGAGGCAAGGGCCGTTATAGTCAGTGGAGTTTCCTGAACAAAGAAACGTGGCATAGGCCAGCGCGCCACTTGGTATTTTCGAGGCCGCTTTGAACAACGCCTCTACCTTGCTCGTTTCCAACTGAGACGCCATTTGCGAAAGGCTTAGGCTTGCCGCCGAAAGACTTGCCTCTGCATCACCTGACTCCGCAGCACATACATAATTTTCTAGGGACGCTTCAACCAGTTCCACCGTTAGAGGGTATTGCTCAAGCAACCCAAGCCCACCTAAAGCTTCAGCACGCTGATCACAGAAGTTCTCGGCGCGGCTCATTCCTGGATTGCGTGTTGCGACAAGATCCTTCTCACTGATTGACCAATCCTCTATCCCCTCAAGCACCCAGCACGCCTGACGAGAGAAGTTGAAGATTTTCACATTGCTGTTGCCTGCCCTTTTATCCACAACGTTGACGTGACTGTCGTCGACCTCTTCGATCTCGACTCCAGGTGTCTTGCCGGGTGTAATGGCGGCCATCAGCGGGTAGGTGAAAGTAGCTCCACTGACACCCGAGGTCGAAGGCTCAAAGGTACTTCGATCCTTTCCTGCTACCGGTTTCAACACCAGCGACTTGACCGTCATCGCCGTGAGACGGCGCTGTGATTCGCTGTTGGCGGAAAACGCAGTCAGGAAAGGCGCGAACTCCTCCGAGGGGCAAACGTCGCTGGTGGGAGCCGTCGAAGCGCTCTCATCGGATGCAAGCGCAGGGACGATCTTGTCCAGATACGCCGAGCGCTCGCAACTCATTCTTGGCGATGCACAAGTTGTTGACCGCCACGTAAGCAGGCTTACCCACCTCGATCTCGAATGCCTCCAATGGACAGTTCGCGTCGCGCAATTTCAACCACGCCCGTTGCGACTCTTTGACCTTCGCAGCGTACTCCGCGCCCAATGCCGAATCTGCTCGATAGTCAGACTCAAGCCGCGACATCAACTGCTTGTAGCTGACGTTCAACTGCGCATCGGCAGCCTTCTTCGCCGCCTCCGAGCAGGGCACCATTTCCAGGCTTGAGGTGACATGGCTGCAGTCGTCCTGCGCATAGGCCGCTGAAGCCGGCAGCAGTACGGCCAGCAGGGTTAAAACAAAACGGTTCACTGTGTTCATCCTTGAGTCATTCAGGCTTTGCGTTTGGTGAATCGGGTGATGCATTGCTTGGGTATGTTCATTTCCCAGTAAGTGCTGAGCAACGCTTTACGTTTTTTGTCGACGCGCAGGTTAACGAAGCCATCGCCGCAGTCCGGCTGCAACTCTTCGAACGTGCCGGTTTTGGCTTGGTAAACGAATACCCGGTAGTAGTGGTAAGTGCCCATGCCGTCATCGAGTTGCCAGATCGCGAAATCCTTGGCGCCGTCGAAATTGAAATCGTCGAACTGCATGTGGAGTTCGTTTTCGGCTTCAAAATCGATTGTCCGCGACTCGCTGTGCGTTTCGCTTTTAACCGCGATGTTCAGCTTGGAGCCTTCGAGAACCAGCGTCGCGTCGACGCCTTTGGTTGGACTGAACGTGGTGGTTTGGGCTAACGCAGGGATCGTCCACATCAGGCCGAGCAGTGATACCGCTAGAGTTTTGAATTGCATGTACTGCCCTACTCCCACTTGCATCCGGACTCCAGGGAGGAGTCGATGCTGGTGTTATTTCCGAAATGAAAAACCTTGCCGTTAGACCTCTTCGTGTAAGACATCGAGACGATGTGCGTCCCTTGAGACACGAACTGATAGGTTCCCGTGACGTTGCCGTTGATGACTTCAGACCAGGTTGTGGTGCTCTGCCAAGGCGCATCGGGACTGAGCATCTCGTCCTCGTAATCCGTCAGCACAATGGAAATGGGTTCGCTGGACTTGGCGTACTTCACGAAACCACCGGACCATTTGCTGGCTTCGTCGTAGTAGGTACGGAGTTCGAACTTTACCGGGCTCGATTGGGATAATTCGAAGCAAAGTGATTCGGTGGTGACTGCGCTTTGAGCGCCTAAAGGAAATAGCGCAAAAAAGAGAAAGAAAAATTTGTTCATGCTCATCCAAGTCGACGCTTTCGCGCGAATGCTCTGGCTTGCCCGTTTCAACGTCTGCTCTTGTCCAGTGCCAAAGCCAATTGGCGAGCACGCTCTATCGTCGCGCGAATCAGGCAGGCATCGGACCACTCACCGAAAACTGATTTATGCGATTTCGGGTCGGCCTGGCACTCCGCATCTCGAAATTTCATCCAGGCTCTTTGAGTTTCTCTCAGTGCTTTCTGACCGCTTTCGTCCAGCCGACCCATACGATCCCGATATACAGAATTCAGCAATGCATCCGCGTCAGGAACCATCAGATCAAGAACATCATTTCCCGAGGGAAACCACTCAACGTCCGCCAATGCCTGGTCGCTCTCATTGTTCCAATTGTAGAGGCCGTTTTCTTCGATCTTCAGTGTGGCGGATCGCTGATGGTGATTCGTCGGATCGCTCTCGCTGACCTCCGAGCGATAAACAATTTCCAAATAGATAGGGTCGGTTGTGCGCTGAGGATCATTCAATAGCGTTTGCCGAACAATGGCCCTTTGCTTATTGCTCTCAGTGATCTCTATCGAAAAGCACGGATCCGGCCCAGGACGTTCTGCGGACGCCTTCCTCTCCAGGCATTGATTACGAACAGCCATGGAAGGGGTATCCGAACCGCCACCCACATCAACGACTCTGACAAGCAACCGGACTTCCGGATCCTTGGAAAAGTCGGCCTGAAGGATGGTGGCAATCATCGTGCCTTCAGCCATGACCACAGGCGACAGTATTGAAAGTAAAAAATGAGGCTGAATCTGAAAAACTGCATTCCTTGGCGTCCGTAAAAAATCAGTGATCCGTTCAATTCTGAACGGGCCTGCGACAGAAGATAGAGTCAGAACCGACAAACGGGTCAGATCTATTTACGCTCTCAACTAAATTCAAAGCAGTCGAGCGCAACAAATAAATCCGTCCCCTTTACCAATCACCGCACATACGCCTCGGTGGTGCCCATGCCACCCAGGATCGAAACCTCCCTCGCGTCGCTATTTCGCCCGTTCAGCAACGCGTGCAGGCACTTTTCCGGCTTTACCTTCCGCGATCATGGCGTCAGAGTATTTTTTGTAATATTTCGCAGCCTCGGAAGTTTCTTTCAAATTCCACAAAGAGTCCGCGATATTGAGCATCAGCACAGTCCGCTTACCAACTACTTCGATTCCCCGATAAATCCTCAGTGCGGACGAATCATCACCTGCTTGTGCTAGATAGAAACCGACATTGTTCAAGGCTTGGACGTTCTTACTGGCTGGGTAGCAACTCATATAAGATTCGACCCCCATGAATAGTTGGTCTTTTACAGCAAGTCCTTTCGCAGAAGTATTATTAATCGATTCCACTGACTTTATTAGGTTGTTAGGAGAAATCGTTTCCAAGTTCGGCACAATCACCTCTCCCCCATCAGTCAACCAATTTCCCCCTTTCCAACTTCCAGAACACGCTTCAGCGGAGCGTGACAAAAGTACGCAACCAGTATCCATTGAAACCATATCGCAATAATTATTCTCGGTGGCAACCACCTCTTGCCCATTGCTCAACTCTCCAAATACAGTTCGCTGAACCAACGCATATTTTTTGCTGGGCGAAAGAGAATCAGAGTTAATACCTACGCCAACTGAAGCTTTGCTCCCACTATCGTATAAATCATAGCTTTCGTTCATCTTGGAGAAGGTAGCGCGCTTCCATACAGCGGCACCTTGATCCCAAGAAGAAAACTTGAGCATCGCACCATCGGCACTCGTCAAACTCGAATCTGCGGCATTACAAAAAGATCCAATTGAAAAAATTAGACACGTACCTATAAAAAATTTTGCCTTTAACATTTTCAAAGCCCTGCCTTTAAGTGATTATAACGGAGAGATGGATTCGTCATTCTTCTGTTATTACCATACAAATCGAGAACCTTCCGCTCATTCGCGCCGTGCGCCGCCCCCCAAGTATCAATATTCCTACTTACCGCCGGATTCTGGGAGAAAAATGTGTCGAGCGCTGCACCTAAATCATCCTTGACAAAGGCGGGCCTATTTATATCATGATCAAGTACTACAGCTTTTCCTAAAGGAGACTTAAATAACTTTTCGGCACTAAAGCTGTACCCCGCGGGCACTTTACTCAATGCAGCATGCAGCCTATCAATAAAATCCATTATTTGTATTTCCACGTATAGCGGGCTTGCAATTGCACACGCCATCGCAGAAACTGGCTGGCAATCAATTACCTTGCCAAAGGTCGCTTCATTACATCCAAGTTGCAGGTTTTCTTTTAGCGCCTGCTTTTCCAATTTAGCACCGTTAGCTCGAGCCTCCCCCTGATAATATAATTGCGGGGATACACCAGCTTCATCTAATTTCCAACCTTTAGATTCAAAAAATTCTACATATGCATCTGGATATTGATCCTTGAATTTTTTAATTTGATCTGGCAGCTCACCGCCACCGGTGACTTTCATTGTTTTCTGCATCGCTCCCGCAGTGATCACTTCACTGTCATAACACTGTACCCCATTGATTTTTGCTTCATTCCCCGACATGACAACAATGATTTTCTTTTCATCCGCTGTAATCCTCCCCGCAGATACTAGCTCATCCCATTGAGGAGCACTGCCTAACTCTTTATCACCGGTATGTAATGGGCCATAGTGGGTCATAGTGCTAGAATTCCAACGAGTCACTTTAACAATAGCATTGCACTCGCAGATTTTTTTAGCGGTCATATTTTTTATGAATTCAACCGGATGAAAATGCCAAACTACATCTGAACTAACAGCGGCCTTACCAGACAGCTCACTCCAAAAAACATATTTGCTTATCCGTTCTTTTTCGTGCTTCAACGTTTTTGGAGATGCTTCTAGTAATTTATCCAACTTACTCCACTTAACCGACTCCGCCTTGTCCTTCCACTCAGTTGGATGGTGAGCAATGAGCTTCGCCCAGTGACCTCTCATATCAACATTTTTCAATGCCTCAGAGAGTTCATTGCGATCAACATCCCCGTCGTGGTTTTTATCAATTTTGGCGAAAAGATCTTTGAAGAACTGAGGCATGTCTTGAGGGTCGAGGAATCCATCGGCAACGGTGTTTGTTTCTTCCACGATCTGAAAACCCAATTTCTCCCAGTCGTGCTGAGTGATGAGCGTTGCGCCAGATTTTTTAACAAGTCCCTTTAACGGTTGATCGTCTTCCACCACACTGACGTCATACCAGCTTTCATCGCCTTCCTTGATCACGGGAGCCTTACTTAAATCAACAACATGCTCCTTTTTGACCGGAATACTACCGGTAGCAGGCGCCTTTTTCTTGAGCTCAGCTCCTGCCAAAAGATGCAGATATTGTTTACCTATCTTCAAACCAGCAGCGTTTTGAAGAAAATTTTTTACGTCGACATCAGCAGTGAATATCTCGACATGAACCTGATACTTATTGGTTACGCCGCCATCTTCGCCTGTGAGGTTTTCTGTCAGCCCTAAGTATCCGATCGGATCACCTGCCTTGATACCGGTACTTGCAGGCTCTACAGAATTGAAGCTACTCGGGATTACATCCCAGGCAACATATTCGTTTTCCACAATCGCCCAGAAGCTGGGAGGAAGGCTTCCATCCCCAGCCAAGCTACCGCTGCTCGTACATTTCGCCATTCGACGAATTGTCCCTGCAACATTGAGGTTCAGTACCTCTTTGCTTTCAAATTCAACCGAACTTTGAGGGTTAAGTTGCAGCGAGCCAATCTTATCACCGGCATTCTGCCCATTTTGGGCAGAGATAGGACCCTGATAAAGATCCAATCTTGTCAACGCGGTTCCTTTCACCTTACCTTGCCAATATTTTGGCTTTAAACGCTCCGGGATCGGGTCTGCCAGCCATATACGTGCGGGTTTGGAGTTTTTGTAGGGCTCTCCGTCTTTCAAGTATGCGAACCAGATCTCCTTTCCAGCCTCGCGAACTTTGTGACCGCTCTTTTTAACGCTACCTGAAAGAATTTTCCCTTTCGCATAGGTAACGTTGCCTAGGGCCTTTTGATCCAGTATTTCAAGTTTGGTCCCCGCAACGAGCTTGCCAACGTTCTGAACGCTACTGGATTCAGGGAAATCGTCGTAAGCGTTGAAGTCACTTACCTTCATGGTCACTTGAGGCTTCGGAGTTTCTTCCTCAGTCAGCGGATAACGCTTGAAGGGCAGAAGGTGCATGTACAAGCTGTAGAAATTCAGCTTGTTTTGCTTGCCTTTATTCGGTCCTTCTTCTGGGTTTGGCGCAGATTTGTACTCATGTCGCACCAAACAAAACGAGTTGGAATACTGCAGTTTTTTCTCATTTTCGCCGAACGTAGATTCTAGATAATCTTCGTTAAGGCGATAGGCCACGACTTCACCATCAGCCATACAACGAATCGGTTCGTTCAAAATACATTGAGGTGCGCTGGCATTGCTGATGTGAATCCCACCGTGCCAGAACTTGTTACTCCCCAACAAATAATGCCCGGATGTTTCATTCTCAAGTACCTTATATACTTCTTCCGCATCAGAAAACTGTTTACCGTCTGCTTTTCGAAATGGATATTGAAAATTTAATAACGGCATCGCTGCAGATGGAGCAGGTGCAGGTGCAGGTGCAGGTGCAGGGCTTGTACCTGTTCGAAAACTTTCCTTTGCTCTTAAGAATTTTGTAGCTTTCGGCCAATAGTGACTGGGTGGTTTGGGACCAAATATTGTTATCGCTGGCCCTGTACTATTTTGAGCACCAAATATATGCCCAACTTCTGTAGCGGGGTTGTAGTCCTCGATAATCCCTGTATGAAAAATCGGATCACCTGGTTTGTTAGGAGTGGCATTTATCCATAAGGCGATGTCACCTCGCTTTACGCTCTGTGGCTCAATCGTTGTGTAGTAACTGGAAGTATCCATGTTACGGGTGTCTTCATACGGAATATTATATCCAGCGCCTGTCAGCAACAGATTAACCATATGAGAACAGTCAATCTTTTTCTTACCGGCGGCGTTCGTTTGAAAACCATCGCCGCCCATTTTATAAACGTAATCGCCACCGGTGTAGTTACTTTTTAAATCAAGTGGTTCAGTCATTTCTGCTTCCTGCAAATTAGTAGCAATAGCTGCTGTCTTCAGCTGATTGCGCTTTCAATCGATTAAAATTTTTCAGGGCAGTTTCATTACCGTTATCCGCTGCCAAGCGATAGCAGGCCAGTGCTCTTGATAAATCCCGGGTTACTAGCCCTCCCGTTTCGAAGGAGTAACCTAAATAGTTCATTGCATCCGTCGACCCCATTGAGGCAGAACGAATAAGTTCTTTTTCGGCCTCATCGGGGTGTTGGCAAGCACCTTCTGCGGATGGGTTGTTTCCGTAACAATAAAATGTCGATAGAGAAGCTGCGCCATCCGCGAGGGTTGTTGCCGCAGCTTTGAAAAGCGACTCAACCTTGGCTGATTCCAACTGTGGTGCCATGCCAGAGAGGCTCAAACTTGCAGCATCCAAACTCGCCTGAGGATCCCCCGAAGCAGCGGCGCAAACATAGTTTTCCAACGCGGCCTCGAAAAACTCTCCTGTCAGATAATACTTTTCCAGTCCACCTAGACCTTCGAAACTCCGCGCGCGTTGATAGCAAATGCTCTCGGCCGTACTCATGGTCGGAGAACCCGATACAACAAGGTCTTTCTCACTAATCGACCAATCCTCAACACCTTCCAAAACCCAACACGCCTGGTGAGAAAAGTTAAAGATCTTGATGTTGCTGTTACCTGCACGCTTATCAACAACGTTGAAGTGACTGTCGTCAACGGCTTCGACTTCGACACCTTCTGTCTTACCTGTGGCTACGGGTGCCATCAGTGGAAAGGCCAATGTCGAGCTTTTGACTCCCGTCGTTTGCGGCTCAAAATTTCCGCTCTCCCCAGCAGGTTTCAAAACCAGCGACTTCACCGTCATCGCAGTCAACCGCTGCTGAATTTCAGCATTCGCAGAGAACGCCGGCAGGAACTGGGAAAAGTCCTCAGACGGACACTCATCCGCATAAGCTCTGCCATGAAACAGGCTCAACAGCGACGCGATGAAAACCGCCATCGCGACGCCATTGCTCTTCTCAAAAAAACCATTCATGTCGATCACTCAGAAAACACAAAAAAAGCCTTCGGCTTAACCTTCTCAGGCACCGCATTCCCCAACGCCTGATCCATCAAACTCCCCGCCTTATCCTTATCCGCCGCCCCCGGCAGCACCGGCGGTTTAATCCCGATGCCAGTACCCGACCCAGCCGAGCCCCCGGCATTGATCTTGATCACCGGCCCAACTACCGTAACCCCACCGCCATCCAGCTTGATAAAGCTCCCACCCCCAAGAATGGTCAGCTCCGTCCCCGCCTCAATAACAATCTTGTCCCCAGCCTTGAGGTGAATCTCTTTGCCCACACTGGTCAGCTGCGCAGTCCCCAGCTTCACATGCTGGTTCTGCCCAACCGTCAGGTGATCATCCAGCTTCGCTTCAATCTTACGGTCGGAGATCGTGGTGCGGTGTTCCTCGGCCTTCAGCTCGGTGTAGGTGTTCTTCACCACCGTGTCATGACGTTCATTCCCGACCCGAATCTTCTGGTCATGCTCAACGTTTTCATCCCAATCGCGCTGGGCGTGGATGTAGATCTGCTCCGCACCTTTCTTGTCTTCAATGCGCAGTTCGTTATACCCACCACCACCCGGTGAACTAAGCGTTTTGAACACGCTGCGAGTCTTGTTTGCCGGCAGTGCGTACGGCACCGGGTTTTCCTTGTGGTACAGGCAGCCGGTCACCAGCGGTTGGTCGGGGTCGCCTTCGAGGAAGGTGACGAGGACTTCCATGCCGACGCGCGGGATGCTGATGGCGCCGTAGCGGTCGCCGGCCCAGGAGCTGGAGACGCGCAGCCAGCAGCTGGTTTTGTCGTCGGCCAGGCCTTCGCGGTCCCAGTGGAATTGCACTTTGATGCGGCCGTATTGGTCGCAGTGGATTTCTTCGCCTTTGGGGCCGGTGACCATCGCGGTCTGGCTGCCGAGTACGCGTGGTTTCGGGTGTTCGAGGGCCGGGCGGTAGAACACGTCCCACGGGGTGGCGAGGAAGGTGTTGCGGTAGCCCTGGTGGAAGTCGTCCTTGTTGTCGGTGGTGTCGCTGGTCACGCCTTCTTCGAGGACTTGCGGCTGCTTACCTTCGTGAAAGATTTCGGTAAGCAGCCACAGGTCGTTCCACTCGCTGCGCGGGTGGTCGGACATGGCCATGAAGTGGCCGCTGACGAGTTTGGTCTGGTCGCCACGACCTTCGGCCTGGCGGTAGTCGGCGCGGTGGCGCTCGAGGGCGCGCTGGCTGAGGAACTTGCCGCGCGCGCGGTCGATGAAGCGGCCCGGGTAGTCGTAGTCTTCGAGATCTGGCTCAGTGCTTTCGCCATCGGGTCTGTAGGCCGCTTCCATTTGCAGACGCGGCTTTTCGAAGTCGTAGTCGCGGCGCGTGGTGCGGCTGGTGCGGGTTTCCAGGCGCAGTTTGAAGCCTTTGATCACCGGTTCTTCGGCGACCATGCCGCTGCCTTGCACGTACGCGGTTGGCTGGCCGAGGTCGGGGAACACGGTCTGGTCGTCGCCGAACACCAGCAGGTGGGCTTTTTCGCTGTGCTGGAAGTGGTAGTGAATGCCTTCCTCTTCGCACAGGCGCTGGACGAAATGCAGGTCGGTTTCGTCGTACTGCACGCAGTAGTCGCGATCCGGGCACGGCTGGCTGAGCTGGAAGCTGTAGGCGTTGCCCTTGATCCCGTGTTCGTCGAGGATCAGCGCGATGATTTTCGGCGCGGACATTTGCTGGTAGATGCGCTGGTTGGTGCGGTGATGCAGGTATTGCAGTTGCGGCACCAGCGAGACCTTGTAGCGGGTCAGGCGCTTGCCGGCATCGCCCTGGGCAACACGGTAGATCTGGCCGTGGATGCCTGAACCCTGCGGATCGAATGCGAGAAACGCCTGCTTGTGCAGGAGTTTTTCCAGGTCCAGATCGGGGTTTTCGCTGACCAGTTCGAGGTCGAAACGAAACGGCTGGCTGATGCCTTCGGTGCCGGTGAACGACAGCACTTGCAGGTCGCCGACGTAATCTTCGACCTTGAGGCTGAAGTGGGTTTCGTTAGCTGGGTTGAACATAAAGTGCTCCCTGTTCGAATGTCGTCCGTTACGCCCGAAGCCGCAGACGTTGCAACCAGGACGAAGTGGCGCCCAAAGCGTCACGCAATTGGTCGGCAGTGATGGTGCGCTCTGCCGCATTGAAGCTCAGCGCGGTTTTTAGCGCTGGCCAGCCGTGTTTTGGCAGGTTCGCCGGGGCTTGCAGCTCGCGCTCCAAGTGCTCGTCGCGGGCCTGGGTCGAGGGCAAGCGGCGGAACGGGTGTTTGCCGCTCGCCAGTTCATAGATCACGCAGGCCACGCCGTACACGTCCGCGCTGGCCGACAACGGTTGGCCCTCAAGCAGTTCGGGGGCGGCGTAGCCCGGGGTCCAGGCGTTGAAACGCTCGCGGCTCAGGTGTGGCAGACCAGGCAACACGCCTTGGTCTGCCTGGCCGAGACCGAAGTCGAACAGGCGCAGGCCGTCTTCGCTGAGCATGACGTTGCTCGGTTTCATGTCACCGTGCAGCACGCCGTGACGGTGGGCGTAGGCCAGCGTGTCGAGCAGCGGCAGCGCGATGTCGCGCGTTTCTTTCCACGGCAGGCCGAGGGGCCGCTCGCAGAGCAATTTGTCCAGGGTCAGGCCACGCATGTATTCCATGGTGATGAAGGCCCGCTGGCAGTCGGTGTCGACTTCAAAGGTGTGCGCACGCACGACGTTGTCGTGGCGCAGGCGTCGGGTCAGGGCGAACTCGCTGTAGAGCAAGGCACTGGCGTCCGGCGATTCGGCAAATTCTTCGCTGAGGATTTTCAGCGCAATGTAAGGATCGGGATCGCCGAACTGCTCGTGCAGCAGATCCCGCGCCCGATAGACCGCCCCCATGCCACCGGCCCCGAGCAGACGCTCGAGGTGGTAGCGACCGGCGAGTACATCCGGCAGTGCACCGATGCTGGCCTTGGTTGGCGCCAGCAACGGCTCGGCTTTGTTTGCCTTGGCGAAGGCGAAGTAGGTCAGGTTGTTGGCCTGCTCTTCGCTCATCAGCAAGTCATCGACTGCGGATTCGATTTCAGTCATTGGCGGATCACCACGGCCGTCAGGTTGTCCCGGGCGGCGCCACGCAGGGCGCCGTCGAACAGACGTTCCAGCGCCACGTGCGGCGCGCTGAGGCTGAGGGCGTTGCCGAGGGCATCGCTGCTCAGGCCCTGATACAAACCATCGCTGCAGAGCAAAAACGCATCGCCCGGATATACCTCGAGTTCGAGGACATCCAGGGTCAGTTGTTCGGCGGCGCCGACGGCTCGGGTCAACGCCTGAGCCGCCGGGTGCGCTGCCGCCTGTTCGACGCTCATTTGTTGCTCGTCGATCAGTTGCTGTTGCAGCGAATGATCCTTGGACAGCTGATACAACCGCTGCCCACGCCACATGTAACAACGGCTGTCGCCGGCCCAGATGCAGGCCGCGCGATTGCCTTCCACCAGCAGCGCCACGACGGTGCTGCCCATGATGCTGTCGTGGCGCCCGGCGGTGACCGTCAACTCCTGCCCCAAACGCCGGTTCAGCCAGTGCAGGCACTGGCGGATGGCTTTGAGGCGTTCGTCGAAGTCCTCGTGTTGCGGCAGTTCAGCCAGGCTGGCGACGATCAACTGGCTGGCGATGTCGCCACCCTGATGACCGCCCATGCCGTCCGCGACCACCCACAGCCCCTGCTGCGGATTGTCGAGGAAGGCATCTTCGTTGCGCGACCGCACCTTGCCCGGGTCGGTACGCGCCGCGCTGCGCCAGGGACTGGCCACCAGCATCAGAGCTGCACCGGCATACGGAAGGTGCGCAGCACGCCCATGTCGAACGGGTTCGGCGTGCGCTGGCTGGTCAGCAGGTAGTTGGCGCGCAGGCCACCCACGTCGGCTTTCAGCACCAGCACGTCGCGACCGGTCAGGTACTCGGTCTGCATCAGGTCGAACAGACGGAACAGCGACCATGGGCCGGAGTTCTTCTCGATGCCGATCGGACGCCCCGCCATCTTGTCCATCACCAGGCTGGTGCGACCGTCTTCAGCATCGGTCGGCCACTTGAACGACATTGGCAGGATCGGACCGTGGCGGTACTCCATGGTCTTGTCGCCGAACTTGAACTCGGAACGGCTCACGGCCGGGTCGAGGGTGTACGGCTCCAGTTTGAACTGCACGGTCGGCTCGGCCGGGTTGATCGAGAAGAAGCTCTGGCGAATCGTCAGCGCGGCGGCCATCTGGTCGAGGTACATCTTCGATACCGGCAGGCTGTGGCCATCGACGCTGCGCATCCGGTAGTTGCCCGGATCACCGCTGACGAACGGACGCATGTAGCTGTCGAAGAAGCGGTCGACGGTGCCTTGAGCCCGGAAGAACTCGCGGAAATCGCTGATCGCCACGTCACTGGTGCTGCTGGCGCTGAACGGATAACGCTTGTTGATGGTTTTGCCATACACGCTGTACAGCTCGTTCTGATAACGGCCGTTCAGGTATTGGTAGGCATCGTTAAGCACCAGACGCCACGAGTCTTCGGCCAGCACGTTGAACCACACGCTGAGCGGACGCGGCAGGCGACCCGAGGCAGCACGCAGGTTGGTCAGCGCATCACGCTGGCCGCTCATGCGGGTTTTCGCCATTTCGAACGCGGCTTGTTCCGGTGTACTGGAACGGGCCAGACCGGACAGTTGCAGCTGCAGGTCGTTGAGCGCGCTCAGCGCAGGGGTCAGGTCTGCCGCCGGGCCGTTGTTGTCATCGAGCAAACGATGCAGCGGTTCGAAGCGGCGTTGCAGCGACTTCTTCGCGGTGTCCGGCAGGGTCTTCGCCACGTTCAGGGCCGACGCCTTATCCGCTGCGGCGGCGGCAAGCTTGCCGACTTTACCCAGTTTGCCCTTCTGCCCAGCCAATGCATCGGCGGCATCACCGGCTTCATCCACCGGATCGGCGGCGGCCGGGAAGCGTGTGTTCTCGCGTACTTCAGTGAGCAAGGCCAGCACCGGCGAGTTGGCCGAGGTCAGGCCCGCCAGTTGCTCGGCGCCTTCACCGGCGTCGCTGATTGGCGGCAGGGCCACCTGGCCAACGGCTTCGCTCCAGTAGTTGGCGTAGTCGCGGAAGTACAGTTGCTCCAGCTCGACCATCAGGCGACGCAAGTCCATGTCGCTGATGCCCGCACCTTCGCCCAGCACCCAGTTGTCACGCAGGATGTCGGTGACCAGCGCCGAGCCCTGCACCGAGAAATACTGCTGATAACCGGTTTGCGTGTAGAAGCCCGGAATCACGTATTCGGTGCCGATAAACAGCGAGCCTTGTGGGCCGAGGTGTTGGCTGAAGCGGTAGTCCGGCAGGTTGCGCGCCTGCTCGCGGAGCATGCGATACACCACGGTGGCCAGCGATTCGCTGCGCAGGACCTGACGCGCCTGGGTCACCAACTGTTCGTTCAGCGGGTAGATAAACGGCTGCTTCAGCAGACGCTCCAGATGCGCGTTCAGACCGTTCTGCACCGCGGTGTTGCCGGTGTAGCGCTGCGACCAGTCAGTGGCGATCCAGTCCTTGAGCCACGCGGCATCGCGACGGTCCTTCATGTTCAGCATCAGGTACGCGCGCAGGCTGTTGAGCAGGCGGTCGCGGTCCTTCATGTTGGCGCGGATCTGCCCTTCGAGCAGGGTGGCAACCCGTGGCAGCAGTTGCTTTTCAAGCTCGCGCTCGTAAGCCTCTTTGACTACTGGATTGACGTCTTCACCCTGATACAGACCACCACGCTCGTGGTACGACACGTCGCCCTTTTTCGGGAACACCTGCGTCGCGGCGTAGCTGGTATCGAGGGTTTTCAGCGCGCCCATAGCGTCATCACGCGGGGACAGCGCCGAGCGTTGTTGCGTCCAGTTCTGCGCCAGATTGCGCAGGTTTTCCAGACGCTCATAGTTGGCCGAGAAACCGCCCGCCCAGAGCATGCCGAACAGCGCCAGTGCCGCCAGTGCGCCGACGTACAGAGCACGTTGGCCCCAGTTGATGCGGCTGCGTTCGCGCTTGTCCAGACCGGCCAGATCGGCCTCGGGGAAAATCACCTGGCTGAACAAATGGTGGATGAACCGCGAGCGACCGCTGCGCAGGGTCGGCAGCACACCGGCATTCACACCCAGATTCGCGCCGATGGCGGCAGCCGTCTCGTCCATTTGCTGAACCAGGTGGGGTGCGCTGGTCAGGTAGAAACCACGCAGTTGCGTGGCCCGCTGGTAACGGTTGCCGGTGAACGCCATGTCGACGAACAGGCACAGGTGCTCGCCGATCTGCCCCAGTTGATGCGGGAAATCGAGAATGCGGCCACGGCGCTGCGTGTCACGCTCGGAGTGCATGCGCATGATCACCTGGCTGTTGAGGCGACGCAGCAGTTCCTCGAACTCGCCGCGCAGCACAGCCACGTCGGTGCCAACCTGGTCCTTGCGGAAACTGGTACCCAACACCTGATCGCTTTCTTCGCGGGTCAGCTGATCGAAGAACTCGTCGAAGCCCAGCAGTTTGTCGGCCTTGCTCAGTACCAGATACACCGGCACGTCGACGTGCAGCTTCTGATAAATCTCTTGCAGGCGACCACGCACCTGGCGCGCCAGGGTGTCGATGTCTTGCTCGCTGCCACCGGTGAGGATTTCCACCGGGATGGTCACCAGTACGCCGTTCAACGGACGACCGCGACGACGCTTGCGCAGCAGCTCCAGCAGGGTGGTCCAGGCACTGCCGTCGACGTCTTTCTCGCCTTGGGTCATGTAACGTCCGGCGGTGTCGATCAGCACACCATGGTCGGCGAAGTACCAATCGCAATGACGAGTGCCTTGGGTGTCGCGGGTCAGCTTGCGGTCGATCTTGTTGATCGGGAATTCCAGACCGGAGAAATCCAGCAGGCTGGTCTTGCCGCCGGACTGCGGGCCGATCAACAGATACCACGGCAGTTCGTTGCGCCAGCGCTCGCTGCGGCCGCGATACAGGCTTGAGGTTTTCAGGGTTTTCAGCGCGTCTTTGAAACGCGCTTTCAACTCTTTCTCCTCGTCGTCGATCAGCTCTTCGCGGCGGATCCGATCCTGGCCATCTTCGGTGGCTTCGACTTCTTTCTTGCGTACACCGGCGCGCCAGCTGACGAAGACCATGGTCAGGCCCCAGATCAGGAACAGCACGGCGATGGTCAACAGGCGAGAGGTCGGGCTCTCCCAGAACTTGTAGTCATCGACCGCCAACAACGAGCCGACAAACCACACCAGCAGCGCCACGAACAGCACCAGCAGCAGGGTCCAGACCCAGGTCTGGCGCAGGAAGGCGCCGACTTTCTTGAAAAACTTTTTCATCACACGTCCCTGTTTACGGCTGCGACTGCGGTTGCACCGCGGCCGGATCAAGCGGCTG
This sequence comes from Pseudomonas sp. GNP014, assembly GCF_054344005.1. Classification (NCBI taxonomy): domain Bacteria; kingdom Pseudomonadati; phylum Pseudomonadota; class Gammaproteobacteria; order Pseudomonadales; family Pseudomonadaceae; genus Pseudomonas; species Pseudomonas sp. GNP014. The sequence continues at coordinate 1,060,711 of NZ_JBTGUS010000001.1, forward strand.
ATAAGGTTGCAGAACGGTGTCGCGCTGCTCGCCCAAGACCCAGGCGAAGCCCGAATACATCACCACCAGACAGACGAAAGTGAACAGCACCACCATCCACGCCGGCACGATGCGCACCAGGTTGCGACGCTGATCGTTGAGGCCTTCCCAGTGCGGCGACAGCTCTCGCGGCACGTCGCCACGCAGTTGACGGATCTGGCGGTACAGGGCGTCACGGATGCCTTCGAGTTCGAGCATGCCGCGTGCCTGCACGCGGTACTTGCCCTCGAAACCGAGGGACAGGCACAGGTACATCAACTCGAGCATCGGCAGGTGCTTGACCGGGTTCTTCGACAAGCGATCGAGCAGTTGGAAGAACTTCTCGCCACCGAACGTTTCGTTGTGGAAGCTGCTGAGCAGGCTCATCTGCGACCATTCGCTTTCGTTGCCCCACGGCGTGGTCACGACGGCTTCGTCGACCACGGTGCAGAGCACGTAACGGGCGGCCATCACCTGGCTGCTTTCGGCGCCATTGTGCAGGGCGCGCACTTCAAACAGCTTGAGCCCGGCGGTCAGGCGCTCGTTGAGCGCGTACAGGTCTTCGCGGGTTTCGCTGTGCTTGAGGCGCACCACTTCCGACAGCAACTCGGACGAGGCCGCCACCAGCGAATTGAGGCTGATGTTGAACGCCTCCGCCGGACGCAGGCGCGCGGCGTAGATCATGCGTTCTTCCAGTTGCTCGAAACGCGGCGGCGCGGCGAAGTCGGTCAGCGGACTCGATGCCGGTCCGTGGCCCTGACGATCGAGCAGGACGGTTTTGTCGTCCTGGTTGTAATCCGTTTCCTTGATCATGTCGGTCAGTTCCTGATGGCCCAGAATTTCAGTTCAAGCTCGGCGAATTCGCCGGACACGTGGAACGCGAAGCCGCCGGAGCGCTCGAGTTGTGCCAGGTCTTCGGAACTGAGTTCGAGGATGAAGTAGGTTTTGTTCGAGTGGAACGCGATCTGCCGTGGAGCGACGGGCAATGGTTTGACCTTGATCCCCGGCAAGTGCAGGTTGACCAGTTGGCGAATGCGCTCCACCGGGCCGACCTTGAGGTGCGCCGGCAAGCGGTGGCGCAGTTCTTCGGAGTCGCAGTTGGCACTGGCCGCCAGCACGAACGACGCCGAGCCGAGCAGTTTGTGGTCGTGCAACGGCGACACGATGATGCCGTACTGACGCGCTTGCAGGATCAGCTCGATGGCGTGCTGTTCGAGCACCATCGACAGCACCTGACGGATCGCTTCCATCAGTTTGCGGAAGCTGCCGCCCTGGTCGGCGTGGGAGTAGCGGCTGTCCAGACGCGGACGTTTGCTCTCGCCGGAGAAGGTCGCCAGATCGCCGAGCATGGTCAGCAGCGTGCGGTACAACTCTTCCGGGTGCACCTGCTCCAGGCCGAGGTAGTGACGCAGCAGCAGTTCGGTGCGGTTGATCAGTTGCAGCATCATGAAATCGCCGACTTCCGCACCGCCAACCTTGCCGTTGGAGCGAATCCGCTCGGCAATCGTGTCGCCACGGTGGTTGAGCATGCTGATGACTTCTTTCAGGCACGACAGCAGGTAGCTGGAGGCGTGGGCCTGAATGTAGGTCGGCACGAAATCCGGATCGAGGCTGATCACGCCGTCGGGCGTGGTATCGAGCACGTCGCAGATCTTCAGCTTCACGTAGGCCTGATCGCTCTGCTGCTCGCCGAGCAACAGTTTGAAGTCCGGACGACCGCAGCTCACCTGACTGGCGGAATCGTCGCCGGCGTTGGAGTCGGCGACTTCGGCGTCGTACGCGGTGTAACGCGCCAGCACGTCGGACTGCTCCGGACGGCGCGCTTCGATATGGTTACCGGTGACCAGCGGCAGCGCCAGGTAGATCGGCGTGTTGCCGGTGTTCGGCGGTACGTCCAGGGCCAGCGGCTCGGTGTTGCCACCGAGTTCGAACAGGCTGCCGTCCGGCAGAATCCCCGAGGCTTCACTGATCACCAGTTTGCCCATGTTGAGGAACTGCAGGTCGATCTCCAGATTGAGGAAACCCCAGGTGTAGCCACCCAACAATTGCGTGCGGGTTTTCATCTGGTGATCGTAATAACGATCGTTGTGCTGGAAGTGCTGCGGACGCAGCAGCATGCCTTCCTGCCAAATGACTTTATGGGTATTCATGTTCAGTCATCCGCCTTGGCGAGCACTTGATGAGTGTTGCGGATGCCGGTCTGGTCCAGGGTCAGATCGACTTCGGTGACTTCCAGCGGCGTGATCTGCACCGTGTAGCGCCACTGGGTTTCCGGCAAATCGCGGTAAGCGGCGAGAACGCCGACATAACTGCTGCCCTCTTCCACCTTGAGTTTCATCTCCACGGTTTCACCCGGGCGCAGTTCGAGTTCTTCGCTGGCCACCAGGTCCGGGTTGAGGGATTCCTTGGCGCGCTCGTAGAGGCTGAAGAAATCCGCGTTCTCGAAGGTTACCGGGTGCTTGAGTTCGAACAGGCGCACGACGATTGGCGAAGGGCGGCCGTTGAGGTCCGGGTTGAGCTGATCGCTGCCGGTCAGCTTCAGGTTGATCTTGGTCACTTTCGAGTACGGCGACAGCGACGAGCAACCGGCGAGCAGCACCAGCATGGTGAGCGCAGTCAGCGTCTTGAAAAAAGCGGTCGAGCGGCGAGACATGCGCATCATCCTTGGTGGTCGGTGTGGAGGGTGGAGATCAGGCGGATCTGTTCTTCGTAGGCCTGGGCGAAGTCGCGGGCCAGCAGACGCTCGCTCCAGTCATCGTCCTGACGCAGTGCCTGGTGGTAGCGGCCGAACGCTCTCCAGCGTCCGCCCGAGGTGGCGATCAACGGCTTGTTGTCGCGCTCGAAACGCAGGGTCAACTGCTCTGGCGAGAAGTGCTCCAGCGTGCCGCGTACGGCGGCGCGGCTGGCGGTCAGCAGTGCCACCTGATGCGCCTGCAGATCGCGGAACGCGCGGGAGATGGCTTGCTCGGCCGGCAGGTGGCCGGGTTTGCTTGGCTGCAACAGAATCTCCAGTGCTTCGCTCGGATCGACGGCGAACTTCAGCGGGTTCTTGTTGGTGCCTTGCACGGTGGTCTGGGCCAGACGCAATTCGTTTTTCAGCTCCGAGCGGGTACGCAGGCTCTGCTGCAAACCGCCGATGCTCTGCCGCAGCAGGCGCGCGGCGTTCAGTGCCAGGGCTTCGCGTTCGTCGTGGCTCAGGCCTTTGACGTCCACACCCAATGCGGCCCCGAAGTGCTCCCAGAAACCTTCGCTCTGACGCTCGACGGCTTTCGGTGCCGGAGCGGGTTCAGGTTCGGCAGGCGCGGCGATCAGCTCCGGCACCATCAAGCTTTCCATGTCGATACGTGCGTAGTCGGCACGCTGGCGGGAATCTTCCGGCTTGGTGTTCGGCGCCAGCAACTCGTCGATTTCCGAGTAGACGCGCTCTTGCTGTTCGAGGGCGTTGAGCGGGTCGAGATCGAGGAACGCGTCATCGGGAATGATGCTGCCGGCAGCACGCGGACGGCCGACTTCCCCGTCGAAGGTCGCCGGGTCACGCACCAGGCGCGCGCGAATTTCGAAGTCGCCGAGCACGTAAGTGCTGCCGTGCTCGATCCGCACCGGTTCGCCCTTGTGCAGACGTGCTCCGCTCGAACCGTCCTGCACGCCGTTGCTGCTGGTGTCGGTGAGGAAAAACGTGCCTTCGCGGTAGCTGACAATCGCGTGGTGATTGGACAGGTGACGCTTGCGGTCAGGGATGATCCAGTCGCAGTCCTCGCCCCGCCCGATCACGCCGCCGGCCTGTTTAAAGGTCTTCTGGCACAACTCGGTGGGCACGAACTGCTTGGTGTTCAGCATTTCGAAAACCAGTTCCATGTTTGATGCTCCTTGCGGTCACTTGCCGCGATTGACCGCTTGCGGATCACCCAACGGGCGATAGTCGTTGTCGTTGAATTTGTAGTTGCCGCTACAGCCGCCCAGGCCGCATAGAACGACGAGGGTCAGCAGGACAGCGTGCCAGTGACGAACAGACATCAGAGGGTCTCCAGGTGTAGACAAAGCACAAAGCGCCGACCCTTGCGGGCGGCGCTGAAATGGGGTTTTGCGGGAAAAACGATGATCTTTTGCCTACCCATCGAAATCTCCCAGATTGATGTTCAGGCGGCCGAGGCGGTACAGCAGCGTGCGTCGCGGCAGGCCCAGTTCGCGGGCGGCGAGGGTCTGGTTGCCATCGTTTTTGCGCAGGCAATCGAGCAGCAGCGTGCGCTCGACCTGCTCCAGGCGTTCGCGCAGATTCAGATGGCTGTTGTCCTCCGGCATCGGCTCCATGCGCAGGGAAAAATGCTCGGCCAGCAATTCGCCGCCTTCGCACAGCAACACCGCGCGCTCAACGAGCGCCTTGAGTTCGCGCACGTTGCCGGGGAAGTTGTAGCCGGACAGGTGCTCCAGCGCCGCGCTCGACCAGCGCACCGGATCGCGTTGCAAATACGTGCAGGTCTTCTCGGCGAAGTGCTGGGCCAGTTCGAGGATGTCGCCTTCGCGCTGGCGCAGGGCCGGCAGCTCGATCGGGAATTGCGCGAGGCGGTAATACAGGTCCTCGCGGAATTTGCCTTCGCTGACCAGCGTCGACAGATCGCGGTGCGTCGCGGCGATGATGCGCACATCGATCTTGTGGGTGTCGTTGGAACCCAGCGGCCGGATCTCGCCTTCCTGCAACACGCGCAATATCTTCGCTTGCAACGACAACGGCATGTCGCCGATCTCGTCGAGCAACAGCGTGCCGCCATTGGCCGCATCGAACAGGCCGGCGCGGTCACGGTCGGCGCCGGTGAACGCGCCTTTGCGATAGCCGAACAGTTCACTTTCCAGCAGGTTTTCCGGGACCGCCGCGCAGTTCTGCACGATGAACGCCTGGGAACGACGCGGGCCGCAATCGTGAATTGCCCGGGCGACGACTTCCTTGCCGGTGCCGGTCTCGCCGCGCAACAACACGGTGTACGCGCTGTGCAGGACCTTGCTGATCAGCAAATGGGTCTGGCGCATCGCCGCGCTTTTGCCGATCAGGCCGTAACCACTGATGCTTGGCACGCTGCGCGCCACCGTGGCCGATTCCGCCAGCGGCTGACGCAGACGCTGCAGCAAGTGCAGTTGGCCGAGCACGAACGAACCGAGCTGCCCGAGCGAGTCGGCAAAGCCTTGCAGGTCAACGCGGCGACGGCTGGCACACAGCAACAAACCTTCCACCGCCTTGTGCTGATTGACCAGCGGCACGCACAGCAGCGACTGCCACGGTGCCGTCGCGGCCGGCAGAAAGCTGGTTTCGTGCAGGCTGCCGCTCAAGTCGGTGAGGCACACCACGCGGTTCTGGCACAGGGCGAACTGCAGCAGTTGCTCACCGTTGTAGTCCGCCGGCAGGCTCGCCGCTTCGCGCGGTTGCAGCGCGCCGTCGAGGCATTCGGCGTTCATCCCCAGGCAGGTGTGGGTAGCGTCGAGCAAATACAGTTGCGTCAATTCGCACCCGCTCAGCTCGGCCAGACCGCGCACGAAGTCACCCAACAACGCAGCACCGTCCGCCGCCCGCGACAGGCTGGCGAATTGCGCCAGCAACGCTTCGGCGTAGACCAGTGGCTGCGGCACTTGAGTGAACATCACACCCACCTCAGGCGAACTCGCAGGTCACGCTGGCTTCGCCGTCGAGCGTGGCATGCACACGCTTGAGGCTTTCGCCGGTGGCCATCGCGTCGAGCAAGCGGTCAGCCACCAGCGGCAGCACGTGCTGATCGAGCAGATGGTCGATCAGGCGCGCACCGCTTTCGCTTTGCGTGCAACGCTCGGACAGGTGATCGACGAGGTTCTGGCACCAGCTGAAATCCAGCTGACGACGGTTGAGGCGCTCGCCGAGACGACCCAGTTTGATCTCGATCAGCTCGCGCAGCACCGGGCCGCCGACCGGGTAGTACGGCACCACTTTCATCCGCGCCAGCAGCGCCGGTTTGAAGTGTTTGCTCAGCACCGGGCGAATGGTTTCTTCGAGCAGTTCGGCGCTCGGACGTGCGCCGTCTTCGCAAAGGTCGCTGATCTTGTCGCTACCGAGGTTCGAGGTCATCAGGATCAACGTGTTGCGGAAGTCGATTTCGCGCCCTTCGCCGTCGTTGGCCACGCCCTTGTCGAAAATTTGGTAGAACAGGTTGAGCACGTCGGGGTCGGCCTTCTCGACTTCATCGAGCAGCACCACCGAGTACGGCTTCTGCCGCACGGCTTCGGTGAGCATGCCGCCCTCGCCGTAACCGACGTAGCCCGGTGGCGCACCGATCAGGCGAGAAACGGTGTGCTTCTCCTGGAACTCGGACATGTTGATGGTGGTGATGAAACGGTCGCCGCCGTACAGCAGATCAGCGAGGGCCAGCGCGGTTTCGGTCTTGCCGACGCCACTCGGGCCGACCAGCAGGAACACACCGACCGGTGCATCAGGTTTGTTCAGGCCCGCAGCGGTGGCACGCATCGAGCGATCCAGTGCGTGCACGGCTTGTTCCTGACCACGGATGCGCGTGCGCAGGTCGGTGGCGAAACTGGCGACCTTGGCGTTGTGTTCGCGGGCCAGTTGCGCCAATGGCACACCGGTCCAGGCGCTGATCACTTCGGCGACCAGACGCGGGCAGACTTCGAAGCTGACCAGACGCTCTTTGACTTGTGCGGCGGTCAGGGCACTGTGGGTTTTATTCAGTTCGGCTTCCAGCGCTTCGACGCTCTGGCCTTCCTCGACTTCAGCGGCGAGGGTTTCGATCACGGTGCCTTCGGCGTCTTCTTCAACACTGACAGTCGGTTCAACGGCAGCGGCTTCGCGAGCCTTGGCCAGTTGCTGGCGCAGTTCCAGCAGGCGTTCGGCCAGTTGTTTCTGTTCGGTCCACAGGCTTTCCAGCGCGACCATTTCGGTTTCGGCTTCGTCGAGTCGCGCTTCCAGCGCATCCAGCGCTTCGTGGTCGATCAGCAGACCGGCCTCGGCATCGCGACGCAGGGCCTGACGCTGACGACCACCTTCGGCCAGTTCGCCACGCAGGCGCTCAAGGCTTTCCGGGGCAGCGGCAAGGCTGATACGCACGCGAGCACAGGCGGTGTCGAGGACGTCGACAGCTTTGTCCGGCAGCTGGCGACCCGCCAGATAACGTGCGGACAATTCGGCCGCCGAGACCACCGCGTCATCACGCAGGTAGATGCCGTGGCTCTTCTCGTAAACCTGGGCCAGACCACGAAGGATGGTCACCGCTTCGTTGACGGTCGGTTCGTGCAGTTGCACCGGCTGGAAACGACGGGCCAGTGCCGGGTCTTTCTCGAAGTATTTCTTGTACTCGGCCCAAGTGGTGGCGGCGATGGTACGCAGCTCGCCCCGCGCCAGCGCCGGTTTCAGCAGGTTGGCTGCGTCGGAACCGCCGGCATTGCCGCCCGCACCGATCAGGGTGTGGGCTTCGTCGATGAACAGAATGATCGGTTTTGGCGAGGCTTTGACCTCGTCGATCACGCCTTTGAGACGACGTTCGAACTCGCCTTTGACGCTGGCACCCGCCTGCAGCAAACCCATGTCCAGCGACAGCAGCTCGACGCCCTTGAGCACCTGCGGCACTTCACCGGCAGCAATGCGCGAGGCCAGGCCTTCGACGATGGCGGTTTTACCGACACCGGCCTCACCGACCACGATCGGGTTGTTCTTGCGGCGACGGGCGAGGATGTCGACCATCTGGCGGATTGCGCCATCGCGGCACAGCACCGGGTCGAGTTTGCCGTCGCGGGCCTGCTGAGTCAGGTTGTGGGTGAAGCGCTGCAACAGCGACTCGCCCTGCGCCGCCGGTTTACCGTTGGCCGCCGGTTGTTCCTGTTGCGACAGGGCAAATTCCTTCAGGCGATCAATGTTCAATTTCGCGAGCAGCGGCTGATAGCGACTACCGGCGTAGCGCATCGGGTTGCGCAGCAGGGCGAGGATCAGCGCGGCGTCTTCGACCTGGGTCTGGCCCAGTTCAAGGTTGGCCACCAGCAGCGCATCTTGCAGCCACTGCACCAGTTCCGGGGCGAACACCGGGTTGCGCGAAGCGCTGTGCTCAACGCGCGACTGCAGCGCGGCGCTCAGTTCGCCGGCGTCGACATCGGCATCCTGCAGCGCACGCGACAGCAAGCCGTTAGGACGCTCCAGCAGGCCGAGCAGCAGGTCTTCGACGAGGATCTTGCTGCCGCCACGGGCCACGCAACGCTCGGCTGAACGCTCCAGATCACGGCGGGTTTCGGCGTCCAGCGCCTGAATGAGTTGTTGCAGGTCTACGTTGATCATGGCTCACGTCCTTAATGAATTTTGCTGCCCAGGGTCACTACGCCGTCTGCTTTTTCGCAGCCCAGCCAACTGGTCCACCCCAGGCGACAGTCGTTCTTCTCACCAATGCGCAGTTCGCGGATTTCTTCCGGGCGCAGCACCAGGCGAATGTCGTAATCGAGCGGGTCACGCAAGGTGAACCGCACCAGCGCGCACAGCGGCTGGTAGCCGAACCCGATCGGCAGGAATTCGTGGAATCGCTCCCAGTCGAGTTCGGTGATGTGAATGCGGAATTTGCCGCTGCGGTCGCGCACCCGCTCACCCAGCACCAGGTCTTCACCCAGCAGGCTGTTGGCGCGCCCGAGGCGGTTGCGCTGCTCGTCGAGGATTTCCACGCGGCGCTCGATGCACTGTTCGATGACCAGGTCTTCGTGTTTGAAGTAGTAACGCAGCACCGCTTCGATCAATGCCGCCGAGTGCGCCCGCAAGCTGAGCAGGCCGAGGTACGGCAGCAGGCGTTTCCAGTTCAGTTCCTTGGCCTTGCGGATCTCGTCGCCGCCCAGACCGATCAGCGCGAACAGCTGCGACGAGAACGGGTCGATCGCGCCGCTCTGGAAGCTGGCGCGATAGCGGTACTTGCGCCAGATCGGCAGCATCAGCCGTTGCAGGCGATGGTGGAACAGGTCGAGGAAGTTGCGCGTCGGGTTGCCGTCCTCGCTGTCGCCCAAGGCTTGTTCGCCATAGAACGCCGGCAGCGGCGAGCCCGAACCGACCAGGCCAATCAGGTTGAAACGCATGCGCGCGCGCATCTGCCCGTGCTCTTCGAAGAACTCCACACGATCAACATCGCTGCGCGGAAAACCGAGGCTCGGGTTGGCCTGGAATTCCACGTGATCGTACAAGTCGTCTTCGCTCAGGTACGGGTGAGCCTCGCGCAGCCGGTCGATCACCAGCAGCACGGCCTGAAACAGCGAGTACTCGCGTATTACCTTGGTCAGCCCGCTTAAAGCAGGGGCTGCAGGCCCATACGTGGTGTCCATTGGTACACCTCTCCCTGTGTGCTTTTTACCCGCAGCTCATGGAACGAATTGAGACTGGCGTAAAGCGCGAAAAACTCGTTAAGAACCGAAGCGAACACGAACAGGTCGCCTTCGCCGATATACCCTTCCGGGTCGATGGTCAGTTCGGTGCGCAGACCGCGCACCGGCAGCCCACGGTGCAGCCGGTCGACGTGGTGATGCTTGATGTGCTTGAGGCCGCCGAGCAGGCGTTTGCTGACCTTCTCCGCGTGCTGGTCGTAGTAGCGCGGCAAGTCGTAGGTTTCCAGAATCACCTTCAACGCATTGACGTCGGCCAGCGACAGATAGTTAAGCGACATGTTGCTGATCAACTTCCACAGGAAGTCACGGTTCAGCGGTGGTGCGAAGCTCGACGTCGCCGGGGTGATGTTGCGGAAACTGAGGAACTCCGGGGTCTCTTCGCAGGCCAGGCAGATGTCGCCGAGCTTGAGCTTGCGCGGCAGGTTCTGGTTGGTGCACATCAGCTCGATCGACAGGGTTTCGTGGGCTTCGGTGTGGCGGATGCCGAAGCTCAGGTAGGTGTCGAGGCCGTCGTGCAGCAGGGACGAACGCTGGCGAATGCTGTAATGCGGACGGCTGTTGGGCACGTCGAAACTCGGGTCATGCTCGAACGATTCGAACGGCACGTATTCCTGATAACCAAGGCCACCGGGCTTCCAGCCAGTCACGGTTTCCACCGAGAACACACCGCAGTTTTCCAGATCGTATTCCGCCGGCAGCAGCAGGTATTCGTCCTGCTTGCCGTCGAGACGGATCGGCAGGGCGTCGTGGGCGAACAGGTTGGCAATCGGGGTGCAGAACAGCTTCACGTTATCCAGGGTCGGACGCATACGCATGATGCCGCTCTTGCGAATGTCGAAGCGCAGTTCCAGGCCACGCATCTGCTTGAGCGTGTCTTCCGGCAGCGCCTTGAGAATGTCCAGACCGTTGACGTCGACGAACAGGAACTTGTCCTGGAAAGCGAAGTATTCCTGCAGGTAGCGATAGCCACGGAAAGTGTTCAGCGGATACGGAATCAACGCCTCTTCTTCGGCAAAACCCACCGGCTTGACCCGGTCACCGGGAATCTTGAACGCCATCGGCTTACCGGCGACACCATCTATCGGCTTGCCGGCGCCGTCGAGCGGGATCAGCTCGATGCCTTCGAGATTGCGCAGCAGGCTCAGGTAGAGCATCTGGCTGATGTAGCGCTCGCCGGCAAAGTGCAGACGCAGTTTGCTCAGTTCCAGCTCACCGAGGTGGCCGTCGGCGCTCATTTCCAGACGCAGGCTGAGCAGCGAGCCGTCGCCTTTCACCGAGTAGTTCAGCGCAGCCAGATCCAGCGGCAGCACCTCAGTCGGATAGCAGGTGCGGAAGCGGCAACGCACGTCTTCGATCGGCTTGCTTTCAATCGGCGTATCGCGCTCGACCCGCAATGCAGGCCCGGATCGCTTGAGCGGATCGAACTGCAGAATGCTGAACGCCGGCAGCGGGCGCATGTAGTTCGGCCACAGCAGTTGCATCAGCGAATGGCTGAGTTCCGGCAATTCGTCATCGAGCTTCTGCCGCAGCCGCCCGGTGAGAAACGCAAAGCCTTCCAGCAACCGCTCCACATCCGGATCCCGCCCGGCCTGGCCCAGAAACGGCGCCAACGCCGGACTACGCTCGGCGAAACGGCGACCGAGTTGGCGCAGTGCGGTGAGTTCGCTTTGGTAGTAGTGGTTAAAGGACACGGGGGTTACCTGCTTTCTTCAGTTTTTGCAAAATTGTCGATTTGAGGGCAGTTAATGCCGACGTACGTCATGGGCAGATCCCACGTGCGCACGATTGTTGTAAACCTGCTGAATGGCAAAGCCGTACGAGGAAACGAGCATCAGAATGAGGCCGGCGAATCCAGTGATTGAATTCGAACGTTTATCAGCCAAAGCAGGCCTGTGAAGACCATGCAAAGAGCCCATATTCAACCAAGTCATTTCACTGCCGCCGAACTCAGATCCAGAACTGTTCCGTCTTGCAGATAGACGACATCGCCGCCGTCATAGCCCAGCAGATCCTGACTCTTGAATGTATCGCCCTGTTTAACGGCGTGCTTTACCCAGCCCTCAGCCCAGATATCTCCACTCTCGTAGCGAATTTCTATGTAGTAGGCGGGAGGGTCGGATTTAGTGATTTCAAAAAAAACTCCACCGTCCTGCGCACCACTCCAGTAAGCGTTTGGATGATCTTTCAAGGTCAATACCTTTCCGTCAGAACGCTCAAGCAGCGAATAAGCTGCAATCACCAACACGAACGCCAATGTAATTATGGAAATAAAAGCCCACTTCAATACCTTCACTTGGTTATCTCCAACGTGTCGGTCGCGAAAATGTAATCAAGGTCTGGCTCGCTGAATTGAAACTGGGCCATGTAGGCGCTTGGTACGACAACTCGTGTTCGGAAAGGAATGGAGAATCCCACCGCCTCTGCCAAGTCAGTCGCAAACGTTACGCAGTTATGATTTCCAAGATCGTATTCCTGTCGTTTGCCGTCTGAGTTTTCTGCCTCCTTCGCCTTCAACCAGGCAAGTGCTTGATCGTAGACATGCCCCCTCAAAACAACGCCCGTGATATTCCCGGATTGACCGTGCTCGGTCGCGATGTGCCTTAAGGTTTTCTTCAGAGACGACTCTGTGATTGCTCCACTCTTCAGTACAACGTCTGGAATCCGACCAACACGCACCCGCCCTGCGGGCCCAGGGCCCGGATATCGGCCATATTCATAATATTTTGACTGACCCGTTTTACCGTTAATGACAAGAACCCCCGCATGTCCGAGATAGGGGGCCTTACCTCCAGGTATTTCGATCTTCTTGCCAAAAAAGGTCGTCTGATAACCGTCGATGTGGATTTTGTAATCCGGGAAAACAAGTGGAATAACGTAGTCGTCGTCACCGACCAAATAGACTTGAACAGGTGCCACATCAGATGCAGGTGTGGTGACAACAGTCGTGACTTGAGCCGCTTGCCCCATCTCATTCTCCTCGCAAAAGCCAGTTCGGCTTGGCAGCGAACTGGACACTTTGTGACTGAGCCTTTTTTCCCAGGGACATAGACAGGCCGGCCTCGTCGGTAACGCCTTCCACCTGCGAGCCATCCTCTAGGGTCGCGATATAAGAAACGTTTTTTAGTGGAGCGCCGGAAGCCGAGTCCAAAAGCAGGACTCGAACATCGAATCCGAAAATATTCAGCGGTACCGGCGGCACAAACGGCGCCGGCGAATGCGAATTCCCGATAATCACCGTCCCGGATCCAGCCGTAACCTTGTTGCCATGCGTACCCACCGAATCAACCGTCGCGGCAGGTTTGCCGTTGATCAACACGGTGGTCGCCAAACCTCCCGACATCGCACCACCACACGCCGAGGCATCGCCCTGGCGGGCGGCCGCGAGGCCGTCGAAGAACACGTCGCCGGAACCGGCGGCGATCGGGTTGGTACCGTGGCCAGGAAGGGGGCAAGCGGTGGGGTCGGATACGCGTGCTGCGGGTTTGCCAGACATCGGGGATCTCCTTAGGTGACCTTCACTTGTCCGCTGCCATCCAGGCGCGCGGAAAAACTGACCTGACGCTTGAACCCTTCAACTTCCAGCAGGCCTTCGATGCTGAAGGCGAGGCGAAGCTGATCGTGGTCACGCGGCAGGGAAATGACACGCACGTTGCTCAGGCGCGGCTCGTAGGCTTCGATGAAGCTTTCGATGGCCAGGCGGGCCTGACTCAGGGAGTCGTGCAGGCTCAGGCGCATGTCATTGAGATCGGGCAACCCGTAGTCGGACAGCGTTTGCACGCTGCCGGCCCGGGTGCTGAGCATTTTGGCCAGATGGGCAGCCACCGACGCCATGGCCGAAGCCTCGAGGCTCCTGCCCTTGCGCTGTTCCGCATCGCCATTGAGGCGTTCGAAAAGACTGCCGTATCCGTCCATGAGTCGCTCTTACTCTTTGTCCAGCTTGCCAACCAGCGACAGGGTGAAATCGGCACCCATGTACTTGAAGTGCGGACGCACGTTCAAGCTCACGCGGTACCAGCCCGGCTCGCCTTCAACGTCGCTGACGATCACTTGCGCAGCGCGCAGCGGACGACGGCCACGCACTTCGGCGCTCGGGTTTTCCTGGTCGGCGACGTACTGGCGAATCCACTTGTTCAGTTCCAGCTCGAGGTCGGTACGTTCTTTCCACGAACCGAGTTGCTCGCGCTGCAGCACTTTCAGGTAGTGAGCCAGGCGGTTGACGATCATCATGTACGGCAGTTGGGTGCCGAGCTTGTAGTTCAGCTCTGCCGCCTTGCCTTCTGCGCTGATGCCGAAGAACTTCGGCTTCTGCACCGAGCTTGCGGAGAAGAACGCCGCGTTGTCGGAGCCTTTGCGCATGGTCAGGGAGATGAAGCCTTCCTCGGCCAGTTCGTATTCACGACGGTCGGAAACCAGAACCTCGGTAGGGATCTTGGTTTCGATTTCGCCCATGCTTTCGAAATGGTGCAACGGCAGGTCTTCAACCGCGCCACCGCTCTGTGGGCCGATGATGTTCGGGCACCAGCGGAATTTGGCGAAGCTGTCGGTCAGCTTGGTGCCGAACGCGAAAGCGGTGTTGCCCCACAGGTAGTGCTCGTGGCTGTTGGCAACGGTTTCCTTGTACACGAACGATTTGACCGGGTTTTCTTCCGGATCGTACGGGTTACGCAGCAGGAAACGCGGCACGGTCAGGCCAACGTAACGCGAGTCTTCCGAAGTACGGAAGCTCTGCCATTTGGCGAATTGCGGGCCTTCGAAGTGGTCTTTCAGATCTTTCAGATCCGGCAGGCCGGTGAAGCTTTCCAGACCGAAGAATTTCGGGCCGGCCGCGGCGATGAACGGCGCGTGAGACATGCAGGATACGCTGGCCACGTATTGCATCAGTTTCACGTCCGGCGAGCTTGGGGACATGAAGTAGTTGGCGATGATCGCGCCAACCGGCTGACCACCGAACTGGCCGTATTCAGCGGTGTAGATGTGCTTGTACAGGCCCGACTGCATGACTTCCGGCGAATCTTCGAAATCGTCCAGCAGGTCTTCTTTGGAGACGTTGAGGATTTCGATCTTGATGTTTTCGCGGAAGTTGGTGCGGTCGACCAGCAACTGCAGACCACGCCACGACGATTCCAGGGCCTGGAAATCCGGGTGGTGGAGGATTTCGTCCATCTGACGGCTGAGCTTGGCGTCGATCTCGGCGATCATGCGGTCAACCATGGCTTTCTTGACCGGCTCACCGTTGTTCTGCGGCTTGAGCAGCTCTTCGATGAACGCCGACACGCCACGCTTGGCGATGTCGTAGGCTTCGTCGTCCGGGGTCAGACGGGTTTCGGCGATGATGCTGTCGAGAATGCTGTATTCGCCGTTGTCGGCGCTTTTCTCTTGTGCTGCGCTAGTGCTCATTGTGTTGGCTTCCTTGGCTGCTGGGTTCTCAGGCGTCCGGGGCTGCGGCGTTCAGGCCCAGCTCACCGAGTACGCGACCGCGGGATTCGTCGTCGGCGAGCACGCCTTCGATCGCTTTACGGAACGCAGGTGCGTTACCCAGCGGGCCTTTGAGGGCCACCAGCGCATCGCGCAGTTCCATCAGTTTTTTCAGCTCAGGCACTTGCTCGACCAGGCTGGCCGGGTTGAAGTCCTTCATCGAATTGACGCGCAGTTGCACAGCCAGCTCGTCGGCCTCGCCATCTTCCTGCAGACGGTTCGGCACGCTCAGCGTCAGACCCAGTTCTTGCTTGGCCAACACTTCGTCGAAGGTCATCTTGTCGATGCTGATCGGCTTGCGATCCTCGATTTTGCGATCGTCCTTGCGGTGGGTGTAGTCACCGATTGCCAGTAGTTTCAGCGGCAGTTCAATCTCTTCCTGAGCACCGCCGGTGGCGGGTTTGAAGGTGACGTTGATGCGTTCCTTGGGGGCTACCGAGCCTTCTTTGGCCATGGCTTTTCTCCTTGCGGTTGTGGCCCTGGGGCCTATTCGAGTACCACTTCGAGGTCGAGGTGGCACAGCCTGCGATAAATCTCTTCCTTGCGTTCACGCACTGCATGGTTCTGCGGCAACAACTCGCAGCAACTGTGCAGCAGGTGCAGCACTTCCAATGCAAGATCGGGCTCCCAGGCGTGCAGGCCTGAGTCCTGTAATGTCTGATCGAGGGTTTCGAGCTGGTTCTTGGCCAGTTCGTACTTCTTGGCCATGAAGCACAGGCGCGCGAGGGCGAACTGCCAGAAGAAGCGCTCGCGACCACCGTGGGCAGACTGCAAACCCTGCTTGAGGATCTGCACGGCCGGTTTCAGGCCTTCCTTGCGCAGCAGTGGCAACACTTCCTCAAGGGCCTTTTCCCAGGCGGGCTGGGTTTCGACGTTTTCGCTTTCGACCTTGCGCGGCGCACTGGCGCTTTGCAGGTGCGGCATGACGTTGGCGGCGATCCACGCCCGGGTGGACGGATCGGCAAACGGCGCGCCGTCATGGAAGCGCAACTCGACAATGCCCGGCAGGCGCTGAATCAAAAGCGCGAAGTGGATTTCCACTTCGCGCATGGCCAACTCGGCGTTGAGGTTCTGGAGACATTCCCAGACCATCCTCTGGCCATCGAACCAGAACGGCGCCTTCGCCAGGCTCGCCTCCAGTTCCACCAGCAGGTCGGCGTATTTGCCCTGATCGAAGCGGTCCTGATAGAGCTTGAGTTTCTCCAGTGGCAGGCCGCGCAGCACGGTGATCTGCTCGGCGTTGCGCTCGGGTACCGCGTCGATGGTCATCCACAGCAGTGTGCGATTCAGGCGCAGGGCGCGCAGGTCGGTGGCCTTCTGCTTGAGCCACCAGGCACACAACGGGCGGGCACTTTCCTGCTGGGCGCGCAAGGCTTTGTGTGCCTCGCGCTCGTTGTCGATCGGCGCGCCGGGCGTCAGCAACTGGCTCGCAGCCTGCTTGACCTGCGCCACCGCCGCGCCCACCACGCCGGGGGCCGGCTGATTGTCAGCGGCGCGCTGGATCATGGTTTTCAGACGACGGGAGATCGGCAGCAGCAGCGGCGCATCATCGCCCAGATGTTCAGCGCAGGCCGCTTCGAGACCGGACAGGTGCTCGGAGAGCTGCCGGAACATCGGCAACTGCTCTTTGATCGCAATGTTTTCAGTGATGACCTGCTCGAGACGCGGCACCAGCCAGCCGATGGCGGCGGCACGGGTACGGGGTTTGAGCGGATGAACGTCGGCCCAGTTGTTTTCCGACAGGTGGTGCAGCAAACCGAGGCCCGCCAGCAGCCCGGGGAAGGACTCGCGCTGGTACAGCGACCAGGTCAGCCAGGCGCCAACCCGCAAATCCTTGGACTGGGTGCGCAGGAGATTTTCGCTGTTTTCACGGAT
This sequence comes from Pseudomonas sp. GNP014, assembly GCF_054344005.1. Lineage (NCBI taxonomy): Bacteria > Pseudomonadati > Pseudomonadota > Gammaproteobacteria > Pseudomonadales > Pseudomonadaceae > Pseudomonas > Pseudomonas sp. GNP014. The sequence continues at coordinate 1,077,454 of NZ_JBTGUS010000001.1, forward strand.
TTTCAGCCAGTCGATCTGCCCGCTCTCGTGCATCGACGAAGCTTTGGCCAGCTCGCTTTCCAGGGCCTCGAATTCGCTCGAAAAACGAACGTCTTCGCCCGCGAAATTCTCTTTGGAAACAGAGACTTTTGCGAGTTCGAGGTAGTGGGCGGAAAGTTTGCTTGAGTAGGACATCCATGGCCTTTAATTAGGATTACAGTCTTGCGCCTATTGGAGTTGCCACGGCGCGGGACAGTATCGAAGAGCGGTGAAGCGACTCATCCAATTGAGATGTGCTCTTTCAAGTGGGCGCATCGTAATCACTATGATGGCCACTAGCAAGCATCCGATTAAACAACAAGACGAAGTGTTCATTGGTGCGTGTAAGAGATTGCCCTATATCCGACAGGGGAATCCCTGATAGCGATTTATATGGCCTGCATTCGCCACGCCCCTTCAGAACCCTTGATCCAGAGCGGCCCGCTCGAACTTGACCGTATCGGCCCGAACGCCCGTTCCATTACAGGGCGGCAAGCATGACAACTCTCGAAAAAAATAGAAGTAGGACTCTTCCGAAAAACGCAGATTTTTCTAAATATTTTTTCGCAGACAACGCTAAACAAAAAAAGTGCCATCAAATTGATGGCAATTCATATTCCTGAAACTTATACGGAACTGCTGAACACTGTACATCCGTACCAACTCAATAATTATTGAAGTGTTCCCCTACAGTCTTTTCCTTCAATTCTGCCCGCACTTTCACACCCGGAATACTCTGACAAACCTCAGGGATACTTCTTACATCAATTTATTTCCTGCATTGCTAGCTTGCCTTGGCAAATTCTTTCGCGTGGCGATCAGGGACGATCGAACACCGCGCATCGACTCACCTTGCTTAAGGACAAGCGTATGTTCAGCACGGGCAGTTGCGCGCCTTTTACCCTGCAAATTCCCGGAATTCGCCATGATTTTCAGGTACTGGCATTCGATGGTACTGAAGCTATCAGTCAGCTTTATTCCATCCGCATAGAACTGGTCAGCGAGTATCCGCACCTCGATCTGGAGCGACTGCTCAGTCAACCGGCATTCCTGCAGTTCGGCCACAACGGGGAAGGCATTCACGGGCGTATCGAAGAGGTGATGCTCGGGGAATCCGGAAAACGCCTGACCCGCTACGCACTCACGCTGGTGCCAGCGTTGCACTATTTGCAATTCAGCTACGACCAGCGGATTTTCCAGAAGCTGACGGTGCCGCAAATCATTGCGCAAGTGCTCCAGCGTCATGGCATCCAGTCCGACGTCTTCACCTTCAACGTCGCGCTCAATCCGGAGCGTGAGTACTGCACGCAGTATGACGAAAGCGATTTCGCGTTCATTCAGCGTCTGTGCGCCGAAGACGGAATTGCGTGGCATCACCAGCATTCGCCAGACCGGCATTTGCTGGTGTTCACCGACAGTCAGGTGTTCTTCCCGACACTGGGTCCGACGCCTTTTCAGGCCGACAGCGGCATGGTCGCGGAACACCCGGTGGTCAATGAACTGACCCTGCGCTTCAACACTCGCACCACCACCGTCACCCGCCGCGACTATGACTTGAGGCGACCCAGCCTGTTGCTTGAAAGTCGTTTCACTGCCGAATTCACACCCGAGCTTGAGGACTATCGCTACCCGCTGCTGATGACGTCGGAAAAACACGGCAGACAACTGGCACGTCAGGCACTGGAGCGGCACCGCCGCGACTATTTATTGATCGAAGGCAAAAGCAATCAAAGCACCTTGCGCAGCGGCTACCTGTTCGACCTGACCAAACACCCGCGCCAGGACTGCAACGAGCTGTGGCTACTGGCAAGTCTTCATCATGAAGGAAGGCAGCCGCAGTCACTTGAAGAAGCAGGCAGCAATGACGCCCCACCCGCCGACGGTTTCACCCAAGGCTATCGCAACACCTTCACGGCCATGCCGGCGGAGGTGTCTTACCGCCCTTCTCTGCCGCCGCGCAAGCCGCTGCTGGTCTGCCAGACCGCGCGCGTCACCGGCCCTGCTGGCGAGGACATTTTTTGCGACGAGTACGGCAGAGTTCGCGTGGAGTTCCCATGGGATCGCGCCGAACTCGGCAGCGAAAAAAGCAGTTGCTGGATCCGTGTTGCATCCAGTTGGGCGGGTGAAGGTTTTGGCGCGGTAACCATTCCGCGGATTGGCATGGAAGTGGTCGTGACCTTTCAGGACGGCGACCCGGACAAACCGCTGATCACCGGTTGCGTGCCCAACAAGGTCACCTCAGTCGCCCATCAACTGCCCGAAAACAAGACCCGAACGGTATTGCGCAGCCAAAGCTCGCCGCGCAATGGCGGCTACAACGAGTTGTCGATCGAAGACCGTGCCGGCAGGGAAAAAATCTACCTGCGCGCCGAGCGCGACATCGAGCAACTGATCCTCAACGACAGTCGCAGCGTGATCGGTCATGACCGCTTCGAACAGACAGGCAACGACAGCACCACCCTGATCGAGGGCAAGGCGCTGCGCACCCACCAAGGCGTGCGCAGCACGGTGATCAACGCCGATGATTTGCTCACGGTCAGTGGCACCAGCAGTCAGTCGGTCGGGGCACTGGTGATTCAGGCCGGTGAACAGGCACATGTGAGCGCCAGCAACGTGGTGATTGATGCCGGCATGAGCCTGACGTTGACGGCCGGCGGGCATCACCTCGTGATCAACGCTGCGGGGATTTTCAGTAGCGTGCCCATCGTCGAGGGCGGTGCGCCCATGCCGGGGATCACGCCGTTGCAGCCATTGCAGGCTGAAGCCCGCCAAGCCATCCCCGCCATCGCCACCCCGCCGTCCATCCTCAGCGACGCCCGTCAGCAGGCGGCCGACTATTGCCCGCTCTGCGAGGCCTGTCTGGCTGGCCAGTGCAGCCTTGGAGAAGTCGCATGACTGCGCTCGAATCATGGCTGCACGAACAAAACCGGGCCGGGCGCGATCTTTATCTGATGCTCGATATCGACGGGCAGATGGATACAAGAGCTGCGCTGCTGGACGAACAGGGCGTTGCGCGGTATCGCAATCTGTATGCAGGAACAGCCGCAAACGCACTGGCGCAAGCAGGGCCGCTGCTGTTTCACATCGACTCCATTCATGACCCGGCGATTCAGAGTTTGCTGCGCGCCCCCGAACGCAACTGGGGCTGGCTGGCAAGCGCCAGTCACGTTGAGCTGGATGCCCTGGCTGCGCATTGGCGCGAACGCGTGATGACCGGTGAACGGCCAACTCTGGCGGTCTATCGCGCGCATGACAATCGGGTACTCGGCCGCGCACTGGCTCATCTGCAACCGCAGCAGTACGCCGAACTTCTGGGGCCGATGGTCAGCGTCTGTTACTGGCACGACGGGCAATGGAGGGTCGCCGACAATCCCGATCCTGGCGCACACCCGGTGCCAGCCGACCCGCCATGGCTACAGACCCCGACACCGGAGCTGATTTACGCCAACGTGCTGTTCGATAACGCCCGGCGCTATCTGGTGGGCCAACACACCGAAGCGCTGATCAGGCTCGCGGAACAACTGGATGTGGATGACTGGTTGTGGGGGCAGATTCAGCGAACTCACCTGTGGGGCTGGCAAGCACCGGAGCAAGTGCATTTCTTGCTGATGCAGAGTTTGCAGATGCCGGGGTATCTGCCGCCCAAATCGTGGCTGCCAAAACCTGAAGAAGAACCGTCGGCGCATTTTGAGCGGGTCTACCAGCAAGTGCTGTATTGGCAGGGGGAGGCTCGTTTATGAACGGTGCATTTCGATTGCTGGCACTTGGCAGTTGCCTCGCGCTGAGCGTGGGTTGTTCGGCTGTGGGGACACCAAACACATTCACCTTTGTTCCTGACCTTCCGCCCAACTTCAAGTACGAACTTAAAGCCATCTACCTGCCCATCGAAGGTGAAACGTGCAGGGTGGCGGGGAAGCCGGATTTCTGGGTCAGCTTCAATAAGCAGAATATGGAATACGTCAGCACCGCGGAAATTGAGCTGTACAAAACCGCGAGTGGCTGCCCGCTGTCGTTGAATGAAGTGGAAATCAAGATCATCGGTGTTTTTGGCCCGGAACGAAGTGATAGCAGCTATGACTATGCGTCATTTGCCGTACGCCCGGAGTTGCTGGAGCGGCACATGGGGACTTTCGACGAAGACGGCACAGGTGAGTTCTTCGGCGAGTGCATGTGGTCTTTTCGTACCGTCGGGCCTAAGCGTTACCTGATCAAGCTGCTTACCTGCAAAAAAATGGATGCGCAGGGCAATGTTGGCCGAAGTCGTCCGTTCACGGCTTACACGCTGACACAACTCTCGGGGAAAACCATAAAGCTGAGGATCAGGTTGTCCGAACAGGAAAAGCCGGCCTTTGGAGACACCTGGGTCAAAGTAGCTGACGGCTGGAAGCGCTGCATGGGGAAAAGTTTCGAAGATCAACATGCGTTTTGTTACGGCAATCACAAAGACTTCAGCACTTTCAGAATGGTGGATGAACGCGTTTGCACCATTTACCCCGGCTGCACGGAAAACAAGGATGCGACACCATGAGGGATCAAAAAACACAGCAATCGCGGGTGTATTTCCTGCATTTCAAACAAGTCCTTCAATGTCTGACATTGGGCGCTTGCCTTGCTCTGACAGTGGGTTGCTCGGCTGTCAGCAAACCAAACACTTTCACCTTTGTTCCCGACCTTCCGCCCAACTTCAAGTACGACCTGACGGCCACCTACGTGCCCGCCCAAGATCAGACATGCTCGGTGCCGGGTGGAAAAGGTACTCAGCTTGGGTTCAATAAAACCAACATGAAATATGAAGGTACATCAGAAATCCCGCTTTACAGAACCGTGAGCAACTGCCCGCTGGCGCTGAATCATGTGGAGATCAAGGTCATTGGTGTTTTTGGCCCGGAACGGAGTGATAGCAGCTATGACTACGCCTCATTTGCCGTACGCCCGGCGTTGCTGGAGCGGCACATGGGGACTTTCGACGAAGACGGTACAGGTGAGTTCTTCGGTGAATGCATGTGGTTTTTCCGCACGGTCAGCCCCAAGCGTTACCTCATAAAAATGTTGAGATGCAAAAAAATGGATGAGCAGGGCAATGTTGCCCGGAGTCGTCCTTCCACGGCATACACGCTGAAGCAACTGCCGGGGAAAACCGTAAAACTGAAGATCAAGTTGGCTGATGAAGAAAGGCCCGGCTGGGGTGACACCTGGGTTGAAGTTCCCGGTGGCTGGAAGCGCTGTTTGGGTGAAGGTATGGAAGATCAGCGTGGTTACTGCAATGGAAATTACAAAGACTTCAGCACCTTCAGAATGGTGGATGAACGGATCTGCACCATTTACCCCGGCTGCACGGAAAACAAGGACGAGACCCCATGAGCATTGAACCGTTAGATCCGAGCGTCGCTGCCTTTATGCAAGGCAACATCCACGCCTGCCCAATACGCGGACATTCGACGAGTTTTCAATTAGTGGACGAGTTTGGTGATGGCAAATCCTATGCTGGGTTGACGTACGAAATTATCGATTATGAGGACACCGTTTACACGGGCAAACTGGATGCCACGGGTTCCGGCAACGTGAACGACCATTACTGCGGCCCGGTAGTACTCAAGTTCAACCAGCCCTTTAAAGGAACAGAAGCACTCTATAAAGATTTAAGAACAAGGGAGCACTACCCCCTCCCCATAACCGAACTCCAGGTTCGCGCCGAGAAAACCCGCTTCGTCACCAAATCAGGCGTGCGTACCCAGGCCAATCCAGCAAAAGACCTTGCCGGGACCAACGCCTATTACCAGGTTGAAGTGAGCGAACTGGTCAAACATGTAGCGCACTTGCCGCCTCTGGCAGAGCGTCGTGATCCGCCGAATATGGTGGTGCACAAACTAATGCGCTCCACGCCCCAAACCCGAACGTTCGCGCAGATTGATAGCAATGCGCCGGACGCAGGAATGAGCGCGATCTTCAGTCAGGCCAGCATGGCCACGGTCGAGTTGGGTTTCTCTCCGCCGCCGCCCGAACCCAAGGGCATTGCTCTGTTGCCGAACAAGCACCATGTGCTGGAAGTGCGCCCCATGCGGGCGCTACGCCCTATGCTGTCGATCGGCAACGAGTTCTGCGCACTCAACCTCTATCAACTGTCATTGATGGCGACCCTGAGTTACACCGACTTCGGCCAGGAGCCGAACACGCAACCGGTCAAGACCGACCGTGTGAGTTTCCCCGTGCAGCCCAGCAGCGGCAATTGGTTCGGCCATGCGCTGCCGCAGTTTGATGAGTTGTGGAAAGTCGATGCCTCGCAAACGAAGAAGTACCACCCGTTGTATGAAGAAGTGCCTTACTCGAAACGCCTGGAAGTGGTGCCGTTCGATCCACAGCTCTACCCCGAAGTGAATGATCCAGCACTGGGGGATCAACAGGAACATCCGGCCAAGCTGCACTTTTTCGATGATCGCAAACAAGCCGACAGTACGGACACTCAGGCGTTTATTACGCATCACGACGAGGTGATATTGATCAGTGTCCGGGGAACCAGCGAAACGTTGCCCGATGGCCTGCGCGATGGAGACGCCTATCAGGTGCCTTTTCAAGAAGGAGAAGGCAAGGTGCACCGTGGCTTCTACGGGGGCGCCCAAGCGGTTTTCCCGTTTGTCGTGAGCTATCTGGAGAGGTTCTACAGTGGGCAAAAACTGCTGATTACCGGACACAGCCTGGGCGGGGCGATAGCACTGATCTTGTCGGAAATGTTGCGCCGGAATCAGCGCTACCAACCGGATATCGTGCTCTACACCTACGGTGCCCCTCGCGCCGGCGACACCACCTTCATCGCAAGCGCCCAGTCACTGACCCACCACCGCATCGTCAACCAGAACGACCCGGTACCCAGCGTACCCGCCACCTGGATGAACACCTATGCCGAACCCAAGCAAATGTACACCGCCAACGGAGTGGTGTTGGCCCTTCAACCGGTCGCCGGGTTTGCCTTGCTGGTCTGGGGCGTAACCAACTTTTTTGGTGAGGATTACGGGCATCACGGTGAACTACGCCACTTCATGCCGGTGGTGTTTGGCAAGGAACACAAGTCATCCATTCTCTGGCAGCCGGGCTGCAGCCTCATCAACGATCACGGTTGTGCGCAGGCCTTGCGAAATATCAATGGCTTGCCCAAGCGCGGCTCATTTCTGGAGCAGCTCGCCGCGGCGAGCGATCACTCGATGGTCGGGAGCTACATCCCCGGCTGTTGGGCCAGTCTGCGCCGCTGGCAGGAGGCGCAGCAGCTCAAGCGCTCTGTGGTGACGTACCGGGAGTTCGAATGGGTGAGTGGCGCTTTAAAGAATCTCAAAGACCAACTGAGTGCCGTGAAGCGCAATCTCCGAGACCACCCCAGCGCGTATGTCCGGCACGAGGAAAGAACCCACAAGACGACAGTTCTCGACAGAGAAATCAGCAAAATAGAAATGACCCACGCTCGACTGGTCGCCCTGCACGGCCAGCGAGTCACCGAGGCCGACGTCTACGGCAGCTACGCCGAACAGCCCGAGTGGGTGCAGGAAAACCTGCTGCGCTGGAACGCGCACCCGGAAAATCTCGTTCAGGAACAACTGGCGATGATTCCTCCCGCCGCCCAGGACCACGATGCAGCGATCGCGGCAATGACGGGAGGACACGCGGTCGGCGCGCCCTATCAGCTGGATATTGATTCAATTGTGTAATCACCACAAAAAATGGGCACCCGACCGCAATCGGTGTGCCCATTTTTTATTGCGCTGCTCCCCGTTGTTCGGAGAGTTCGCCGCAATTAAGGATTAACGCTGTCTTTCAACGATTTGCCTGGCTTGAACGCAACGGTGTTGCTGGCCTTGATTTTAACCGGCTCGCCGGTCTGCGGGTTTTTGCCGGTACGGGCGCCGCGGTGGCGTTGCAGGAAGGTGCCGAAGCCCACCAGCGTCACGCTGTCCTTGCGGTGCAGAGCGCCGGTGATTTCTTCGAGGACGGCGTTGAGTACGCGGTTGGCCTGCTCTTTGGTCAGATCTGCTTTTTCAGCGATTGCAGCGGCGAGTTCTGGTTTACGCATTAGTGAAGCCCCTTTGACGGTTTTTTGTTGTTATGTCCGTGCTGTTCTCGTTGGAACAGCGCCCAAGGCGCCGCAGGCTCTACTCTGCGGCAGACGGGAGTGAGAATGGCACGCGGATACCGGCGGCGCCAGTCTCCCCGCGACCTTTGTAGGGGCAAAAGCGGGGTGATTCCGACAGAACGACCGGTATTTACGCCAGCAGCGCCGGAAGCTGTTTGTTCAGGGCGAGTTTTTCCATCACCGCCGCGCCAGTCAGGGCATAACCGAGCAACTGGCCGTCGGAGCCATGACACACAGCCTTGATGTCGGCGCCCTGCCCTTCGACGGTCCAGACGCCTTCGCGGCCCCGTGGCGGCGGTGAAACGACCAACGGGCACACCGGGGTTTTCACGGTGATCGGCATCGGGCCGTAGCTCACTGCGGCAGGGTTTCCGGTGAGGGTTTGTGCCAGCGCACGCGCACCACTCATGAGGGGCATCACGTACAACAGATTGAGTCCATCGACCTCGGCGCAGTCGCCCAGGGCGTAGATATTGGCGTGGGACGTTTTCAGATACCGGTCGACGACGACGCCGCGATTGACCTGCACCCCGGCCGCCGCTGCCAGATCAATGCGCGGGCGCAGACCGATGGCCGACACCACGACATCGCAGGCAATCACCTGACCGTCGGACAGATGCGCTTTTAGCCCGTCGGCGTCCTTTTCCAGGCGATTCAGTACCGGACCCAGGTGGAAACGCGCGCCCAGGCTTTCCAGCCCGGCCTGCACGGCTGCCGCAGCGGCCGGGTGCAGCAGCATCGGCATCACTTGCTCGCACGGTGCAACCAGCTGCACCTCGTAGCCGCCGAGGATCAGGTCGTTGGCGAATTCGCAGCCGATCAAACCGGCACCGAGCACCAGCACCCGCCGTTTGCCTTCGGCTGCCGCACGAAAACGCGCGTAATCCTCGAGATCGTTGATCGGGAATACCAGATCAGCGCCATCGCCCTCGATCGGCACGCGTACGGTTTCCGCACCCCAGGCGAGGATCAGGTCGCGGTAGTACACCGCCTCTTCGCCAATCCACAGGCGCTTGTGGCCGGCATCGATACCACTGATGCGCGTATGGGTGCGCACTTCGGCCTTCAACTGCTCGGCCATGGTGCCGGGTTCAGCCATGCTCAGGCCATCGGCGTCCTTGTTCTTGCCGAAACCGGTGGAGAGCATCGGCTTGGAGTAAGAGCGGCCGTCATCGGCGGTAATCAGCAGCAGCGGGGTTTCGCCATCGAGTTTGCGAAACTCCCGGGCCAGGTTGTAACCCGCAAGCCCGGTGCCTACGATTACGACAGGTGCGTTCATACCTTACTCCTTGGTTTTTCTCAGTTGATTTCGATCATTTCGAAGTCCATCTTGCCGACGCCGCAGTCCGGGCACAGCCAGTCTGCCGGTACATCTTCCCAACGGGTGCCCGGCGCAATGCCGTCATCCGGCCAACCCTCAGCTTCGTTGTAGATCAGGCCGCAGACGATGCATTGCCACTTTTTCATTCAGGTACTTCCTCAGGATTCAGGCTTTTGTCGGCGCGGACGGTCGATGGTGGTTGCGCTGCCATCCGGCTCAGGGCGTTTTGTACTGATGGTGCCGGACAGATGCAAGCCTGTTCGGCGCAACGGCGACCCGGATCAATCAAATTCGCAGCACGCCATGTTAAGCTCGCCGCCTCATTTGCGGCCAATAATGACTCATTGTGCAACATTCAAATGCCTGCCCGGCCCCGCTCTGGCTGACTCAAAGCCGACTGACGCCCCTCCCCGATCCGTTGACCCTGGACTGGTTGTTCGACGAAGGCTCGCTGACCCGTCGCCTGACGCGGCTGTCCGATGACGGCTTCAGCGTCACGCCGTTGTTCGAAGGCTGGGACACTCTGCGCAGCGACGAATGCGCCGCGCTGGATCTGGCCGAAGGCAGCGAAGGCTGGGTGCGTGAGGTGTATCTGCGCGGTCACGGCGAGGCCTGGGTGTTTGCCCGCAGCGTGGCGTCACGCGCCGCGTTGCAAGGTGATGGCTTGCACATGGACGAACTGGGCAGCCGCTCCCTGGGTGAGCTGCTGTTTTGCGATCACGCCTTCCAGCGCCGCGCCATCGAGGTCTGTCACTACCCTGAAGCGTGGTTGCCAGCCGCATCGAAAGCGCCGCAACTGTGGGGCCGCCGTTCGTGTTTCGACCGTGGCGCCCTGAGTGTGCTGGTCGCGGAGATTTTCCTGCCGAGCCTGTGGCGTGCCGCCCGCGCCCATCCGGAGAACTGCTGATGTACCAGAGCCTGCTCAAGTCCCTGAACCGCTTGAATCCGCGCGCCTGGGATTTCATTCAGCTGACGCGCATGGACAAGCCGATCGGCATTTACCTGCTGCTGTGGCCGACGCTGTGGGCGCTATGGATTGCCGGTAAAGGCTCGCCTTCGCTGGCCAATATCGTGATTTTCGTGCTCGGCGTGGTACTGACTCGTGCCGGTGGCTGCGTGATCAACGACTGGGCCGACCGCAAGGTCGATGGCCACGTCAAACGCACCGCGCAACGCCCGCTGGCCAGCGGCAAGATCAGTTCGAAAGAGGCGCTGGTGTTTTTCGCGCTGCTGATGGGCGTGAGCTTCCTGCTGGTGCTGTGCACCAATGCACCGACGATCTGGTTGTCGCTGGGCGGCCTGGCATTGGCGTTCACCTACCCGTTCATGAAGCGCTACACCTATTACCCGCAAGTGGTGCTGGGGGCGGCGTTTTCGTGGGGCATGCCGATGGCGTTCACCGCCGAAACCGGCGAACTGCCCGCCGCCGCGTGGCTGCTGTGGATCGCCAATCTGTTGTGGACAGTGGGTTATGACACCTATTACGCAATGACCGATCGGGACGACGACCTGAAGATCGGCGTGAAATCCACGGCGATTCTGTTTGGCGAGGCGGACCGGGTGATCATCCTGAGCCTGCAGGCGTTGTCGCTGGGCTGCCTGCTGCTGGCGGGGTCGAAGTTCGAGTTGGGGATCTGGTTCCATCTCGGCTTGCTGGTGGCTGCCGGGTGTTATGCGTGGGAATTCTGGTACACCCGCGATCGCGACCGGATGCGTTGCTTCAAGGCGTTTTTGCACAACCACTGGGCCGGGTTGGCGATTTTTGTCGGGATCGTGCTGGATTACGCGTTGCGCTGATCCGCAAAAACCTGTGGCAGCGAGCTTGCTCGCGAAAGCGTTGGGTCAGTTGCCACATAGGCTGACTGAGACGACGTCTTCGCGAGCAAGCTCGCTCCCACAGGGGATTTGCGTTTACTTGTGCTCGTGCACCACGTGCCACATCTCCTTCATGCCATCACCTTTCATTTCTCCAGGTTTTTCGTCCTTCATGAAGGTGTACAGCGGCTTGCCGTCATAAGCGTATTGCATCATCCCGTCATCGCGTTTGATGACCGTCCATTTGCCTTCAGCCTTGGCACCCGCCGGCGCCATCATCGGTGGCCAGTTCTTCGCGCAATCACCGTTGCACATCGACTTGCCGCCAGCGTCCTTGTCGAACGTGTAAACGGTCATGCCTTTGTGATCAACCATCATGCCGTCCTTCATCATGGCCGGTTCGGCGGCCATGGCCAGTCCAGGCAGAGTCAGGGCAGCAGCCATCAGCAGGGCTTTGAAAGAAGCAGTCATTTGCGTCATGGAAACCTTCTTTTGTGGTTGTCAGGATTCGGACTTAGAGCTTAGTCCAGGATCCCGCCGTCCGCCGGGCGACTAAAATACTGTCACACGACTGCAATAATTCCGTTATCTAATGCGGCGCAAGACAGTTAAATGACAAGAGGATTAAGGCATGGTTGGCAGGAGCATTCTGATCGTCGACGACGAAGCGCCCATTCGCGAAATGATCGCCGTTGCGTTGGAAATGGCCGGCTATGACTGCCTCGAGGCAGAGAACTCGCAGCAGGCACACGCCATCATCGTCGACCGCAAACCGGACCTGATCCTGCTCGACTGGATGCTGCCCGGCACTTCCGGCATCGAGCTGGCCCGACGCCTCAAGCGCGACGAGCTGACCGGGGACATCCCGATCATCATGCTCACCGCCAAGGGCGAAGAGGACAACAAGATCCAGGGCCTGGAAGTCGGCGCCGATGACTACATCACCAAACCGTTTTCGCCACGCGAACTGGTCGCGCGCCTCAAGGCTGTACTGCGCCGTGCCGGCCCGACTGATGGCGAAGCGCCGATCGAAGTCGGCGGCCTGCTGCTCGACCCGATCAGCCACCGCGTGACCATCGACGGCAAACCGGCCGAGATGGGCCCGACCGAATACCGTCTGCTGCAATTCTTCATGACCCACCAGGAACGCGCCTACACTCGCGGGCAATTGCTGGATCAGGTCTGGGGCGGCAACGTCTATGTTGAAGAACGCACCGTCGACGTGCACATCCGACGCCTGCGCAAGGCTCTCGGCGATGCTTATGAAAATCTGGTACAAACCGTGCGCGGCACCGGCTACCGGTTTTCCACCAAAGCATAAAAAAGCAGCGGCAGGCTTCTAGCTGCAAGCGGCAAGTAAAAGCCGATCCGCTTTAGCTTGAAGCTTGCAGCTTGAAACTTGAAGCTGCGTTTAAGGACGCTCCGTGAATCAAAACTGGCATGGCACCCTGATTCGCCACATGCTGTTGCTGGTCACCGCCTGTCTGGTGATCGGCCTGATCAGCGGCTATTACGGCTGGAGCCTCGCTGCCGGCCTGGGTCTTTACCTGGCCTGGACGCTCAAGCAACTGCTGCGCCTGCACGAATGGCTGCGCCTGCACCAACCCGATGAAGCACCGCCCGACGGCTACGGCCTGTGGGGCGAGGTGTTCGACAGCATCTACCACCTCCAACGCCGCGACCAACGGGTGCGCGGGCGCCTGCAAGCGGTGATCGACCGGGTGCAGGAGTCCACCGCCGCGCTGAAAGACGCGGTGATCATGCTCGACAGCGACGGCAACCTGGAATGGTGGAACCGTGCCGCCGAAACCCTGCTCGGCCTCAAGACCCCGCAGGACAGTGGCCAACCGGTGACCAACCTGGTACGCCATCCGCGCTTCAAGGAGTACTTCGAGCAGGAAAGCTACGCCGAACCGCTGGAAATCCCCTCGCCGACCAACGATCGCGTGCGCATTCAGCTGTACCTGACCCGCTACGGCAACAACGAACACCTGATGCTGGTGCGCGATGTCACACGCATCCATCAGCTGGAACAGATGCGCAAAGACTTCATCGCCAACGTGTCCCACGAACTGCGCACGCCACTGACGGTGATCTGCGGCTACCTGGAAACCCTGCTCGACAACGTCGAGGACGTGAACCCGCGCTGGAGCCGCGCGCTGCAGCAGATGCAACAACAGGGCGGGCGCATGCAGACGCTGCTCAACGACCTGTTGCTGTTGGCGAAGCTGGAAGCCACCGATTACCCGTCGGACAACCAGCCAGTGCAGATCGACACGCTGTTGCAGTCGATCAAGAGCGACGCGCAACAGCTGTCCGGGCAGAAGAACCAGAACATCACCCTCGACGCCGACGGCAGAATCCTGCTCAAGGGCAGCGAGGCGGAACTGCGCAGCGCCTTCTCCAACCTGGTGTTCAACGCCGTGAAATACACCCCGGCCGAAGGCAACATCCGCATTCGCTGGTGGGGCGACGAGCAAGGCGCGCACCTGAGCGTGCAGGATTCCGGGATCGGTATCGACAGCAAACACCTGCCGCGCCTGACCGAGCGTTTCTATCGCGTCGACTCCAGCCGCAACTCCAACACTGGCGGCACCGGGCTGGGCCTGGCAATCGTCAAACACGTGTTGTTGCGCCACCGCGCGCGGATGGAGATCAGCAGCGTGCCCGGTCACGGCAGCACGTTCACCTGCCATTTCGCCCCGGCCCAGGTTGCTCAGGCACGGGCGATCAGCACTGCCGAGTAACGCCGGTCAGCACGCGCCACTAGGCAATCGCCAAGTCAGCCGCTACATTGGCTGACTTGCGTCTGCCTTTCAGGCGCGATTTTTTCTCTCTTACGAATCACACGGAACCCGCAAAACTCCATCATGGACCCTTCCCCTGGCTTGTCCCTCGCAACACTGTTCGCCGATTTCGGCATGATTCTTTTCGCTCTGATCCTGGTTTTGCTCAACGGCTTTTTCGTTGCGGCGGAATTCGCCATGGTCAAACTGCGCTCGACCCGGGTCGAGGCCATCGCCGACAAGAACGGCTGGCGCGGGCACATCCTGCGCACCGTGCACAGTCAGCTCGATGCGTACCTCTCGGCCTGCCAGCTCGGTATCACCCTCGCCTCCCTGGGCCTGGGCTGGGTCGGTGAGCCGGCGTTCGCGCACATTCTCGAACCGTTGCTGAGCGCAGTCGGCGTGCAATCGCCAGAGGTGGTCAAAGGCATTTCGTTCTTTACCGCGTTCTTCATCATCTCGTACCTGCACATCGTGGTCGGTGAGCTGGCGCCCAAGTCGTGGGCGATCCGCAAACCCGAGCTGCTGTCGCTGTGGACGGCGGTGCCGCTGTACCTGTTCTACTGGGCGATGTACCCGGCGATCTACCTGCTCAACGCCAGCGCCAACGCGATTCTGCGGATCGCCGGCCAGGGCGAACCCGGCCCGCACCACGAACACCATTACAGCCGCGAAGAACTGAAACTGATCCTGCACTCCAGCCGTGGTCAGGACCCGAGCGACCAAGGCATGCGCGTGCTGGCCTCGGCGGTGGAGATGGGCGAACTGGAAGTGGTCGACTGGGCCAACTCCCGGGAAGACCTGATCACCCTGGAATTCAACGCGCCGCTGAAAGAAATCCTGGCCATGTTCCGTCGCCACAAGTTCAGCCGTTACCCGGTGTACGACAGCGAGCGCCAGGAGTTCGTCGGCCTGCTGCACATCAAGGACCTGCTGCTGGAACTGGCGGCGCTGGATCACATTCCCGAGTCGTTCAACCTGGCTGAACTGACCCGTCCGCTGGAACGTGTGTCGCGACACATGCCGCTGTCGCAGCTGCTGGAGCAGTTCCGCAAGGGCGGCTCGCACTTCGCCGTGGTCGAGGAGGCTGACGGCAACATCATTGGCTACCTGACCATGGAGGACGTGCTGGAAGTACTGGTCGGCGATATTCAGGACGAACACCGCAAGGCTGAGCGCGGGATTCTGGCGTATCAGCCGGGCAAGCTGCTGGTGCGCGGCGATACGCCGTTGTTCAAGGTTGAACGCCTGCTGGGTATCGACTTGGACCACATCGAAGCCGAAACCCTCGCCGGGCTGGTCTACGAAACCCTGAAACGGGTGCCGGAAGAGGAAGAAGTGCTGGAAGTCGAAGGCCTGCGGATCATCATCAAGAAGATGAAAGGGCCGAAGATTGTGCTGGCCAAGGTGTTGATGCTGGATTGATTGCGGTTGCAGGGTAGCTTTTGTGGCGAGGGGATTTATCCCCGTTGGACGGCAAAGCCGTCCCGAAACCATTGAATGCATCCCCTCAGGGATCGCGCGAATGCCGGCTTCAGGGCCGCTACGCGCCCCAACGGGGATAAATCCCCTCGCCACCGTCGATCTCCACTGGATTTATTGCTTGCCCAACGCAAAGTTGGGCAACGCCCCCAGCGGCTGGTTGAACTGATACGGAATCGACACCAGCCCCGAGCCGTTGTTGCGCTGCACCACAAAGTGCAGGTGCGGGCCACTGCTGTTGCCGGTATTGCCCGACAGCGCCAGCGGACTGCCCACGGTCACCCGTTGCCCTTCGCGTACGCTTACCGACCCTTGCTTGAGGTGCAGATACACGCCCATGGTCCCGTCATCGTGCAGCACCCGCACGAAATTGCCGGAGGGATCCGTACCGCGCCCGCTCTGTGAGTTCTCGATTTTCACCACCACCCCGGCCCGCGCCGCGATGATCTGTGTGCCGACTGGCATGGCGATGTCCATCGCATAGCGGTTCTTTGGCCCGAAGTGGCTGTACTGGCCTTCAGCGCCCTGACTCAGGCGGAACGGCCCGCCACGCCACGGCAGCGGATAGCGATAGCTCTGCGCCGCGCCAGCGGGGTCGCCCAAGGCATACTGGAATTGCGGCGTATACACCAACGGCTTGCCGCCGGTAATCGCCGTCAGCAGCGCCAGCCGCGTGTTGCTGCGTGCCGGCAGCACCCTGCGGATGGTTTGCGCCGGCGCGCCCCGCACATTGCTCATGCCGGTAAACGCCAGTGCCACCTCGACCGGCGCGTACAGATCATTGCGTACGAACACCACGTCACCGCCCTTCTGCTTCTTGATGTCGAGATAGACCTGCCGCTCCAGGCGCTCGACCATGCGGTCCTGAAACACGAACACCTGCGAGCCCTTGCTCGGACGGTCGCTGTACGAGACCACGCCGTTGGCATCGGTGGATTTGTAGATCGTCATGGCCACAGCCGAGGTGGAGGCCACGAAAAGACCACAGAAAAACAGCAGGCGCGCGAGCATGGGCAAGAGTCTGTCGAAGTAAGGCCTGGAAATGAGCCTAGCAGCTCAGACAGACCAGGCTAGTCGACAGATGTTTCAAATTGGCCAGCGCAGGAGATGGGTGGTGCTTTTGATGACCCCATCGCCAGCAGCCTGGCTCCTACATTGGAATGCATTCCAGATGTAGGAGTGAGCCTGCTCGCGATAGCGGTGTATCAGTCGAAGAAGATCAAGCGCCCGGAACGAAGTGCTTCTGTGCCGTGCCGCGAGCGATCAGGCGGGAGATGTAGTCGAGCTTCTGCGCGTCCTGGTCGACGAAGCGGAAGGTCAGTTGCAGCCAGTCGCTGTCGGCTTTCTGCTCGTGGGCAACGATGGCGTGCAGGTAGCCATTGAGGCGGGCGATTTCGGCGTTGTCGCCCTGCTCCAAGTCGAGCACGGCGCTGTCGAGGATCTGCGGCAGGGTGTCGGTGCGCTTCACCACCAGCAACGCTTCCTTGATGCTCAGGGCCTTGATCACGCATTGCTGGTTGCCGCTCGGCAGACGCAATTGACCCTGGCCACGTCCGCCGGCCGGCGCTTTCGCGGCGGCCAGGGCCTGGACTGGCGGGCTGTTGAGCAAACCACGGGACGGCGCAGCAGCAGGCGCCGGAGCAGCGGCAGCAGGCTTGGCGAACGGGTTGACCGCAGCGGCTGCCGGAGCACCACCGACCACGGCAGGCTTGCCACCGGTCAATGCGCTCAGGGAGTCGTTGCCGAACGCCGAGTTCATCTTGGTCGGGGCGCTGTTCATCAGGGTGTCGAGCTTGCCGACTTTGTTCAGCGCCTGCTTGACCTTGGTCAGCAGTTGCTCGTTGGTGAACGGCTTGCTGACGTAGCCGGAAACACCGGCCTGAATCGCCTGCACGACGTTTTCCTTGTCGCCACGGCTGGTGACCATGATGAACGGCATGGTCTTGAGGTTGTCTTGCTCGCGGCACCAGGTCAGCAGTTCGAGACCGGACATTTCCGGCATTTCCCAGTCGCACAGGACCAGGTCAAACGCTTCCCTGGCCAGCATTGCCTGGGCTTTCTTGCCGTTGATGGCGTCCTCGGTGCGGATCCCCGGGAAGTAATTACGCAGGCACTTTTTCACCAGGTCACGAATGAACGACGCATCGTCCACGACCAACACACTGATCTTGCTCATCCAACACCCCTATAAAAATCCCGGCAAGCATAACGCTGGCTGATGGCACATTGCCAAAACTCTTCAGTCACGCCGGGACTTTTCGTTCGCGGGTGCTGCTTTTTAATTCGATTTTTTACTTGAAAGCCCTAAACAAAAACGCCCGGCCAAAGGGCCGGGCGCTTTTCTCAGGCAATCTTACTTATCGTCAGCAACGCCCGGAACATTAGCGGTTTCGCCGCTTGTGCCTTCAACTTCTTCTTTCATGCGCTTGAGGCCCATGTGACGCACGTCGGTGCCGCGCACCAGGTAGATCACCAGTTCCGAAATGTTGCGCGCGTGGTCGCCGATGCGCTCCAGCGAACGCAGGACCCAGATGATGCTCAGAACCCGCGAGATAGAGCGCGGGTCTTCCATCATGTAGGTCGCCAGTTCACGCAGGGCGGTCTTGTATTCGCGGTCGATGACTTTGTCGTATTGCGCCACCGACAGCGCCAGATCGGCGTCGAAACGGGCAAACGCGTCCAGCGCATCACGCACCATGTTGCGCACCTGGTCGCCAATGTGGCGAACCTCGACGTAACCGCGCGGCGCTTCGCCTTCCTCGCACAGCTGGATGGCGCGACGGGCGATCTTGGTCGCTTCGTCACCGATGCGCTCCAGGTCGATCACCGACTTGGAGATGCTGATGATCAAGCGCAGGTCGGACGCCGCCGGCTGCCGACGGGCGAGAATGCGCAGGCATTCTTCGTCGATGTTGCGTTCCATCTGGTTGATCTGGTCGTCGATCTCGCGCACCTGCTGAGCCAGGCCGGAATCGGCCTCGATCAGTGCGGTGACCGCGTCATTGACCTGCTTCTCGACCAGTCCGCCCATAGCCAGCAGGTGGCTGCGCACTTCTTCCAGTTCGGCGTTGAACTGCGCGGAAATGTGATGAGTGAGGCCTTCTTTAGAAATCATTGTTCGCTCCGCGAAAGTTGCAAGCTTCAAGCTGCAAGCTTCAAGCAGTTATGTATAAGTCCTGATATCGCACCGCATCTTTCTTGCCGCTTGAAACTTGCGGCTTGCAGCTGTACGGCTAGCCGTACCGCCCTGTGATGTAGTCTTCGGTCTGCTTCTTCGCCGGATTGGTAAACAGCGTGTCGGTGTCGCCGAATTCCACCAGTTTGCCCATGTACATGAACGCCGTGTAGTCGGACACCCGTGCAGCCTGCTGCATGTTGTGGGTCACGATGACGATGGTGAACTTGGACTTCAGCTCGTAGATCAGCTCTTCGACTTTCAGGGTCGAGATCGGGTCGAGGGCCGAGCACGGTTCGTCGAGCAGCAACACTTCCGGCTCAACCGCGATGGTACGGGCAATCACCAGACGCTGTTGCTGACCACCGGACAGACCCAGTGCCGACTCGTGCAGACGGTCTTTGACTTCGTCCCACAGCGCCGCGCCTTTCAACGCCCACTCGACCGCTTCGTCGAGAATGCGCTTCTTGTTGATGCCCTGGATACGCAGGCCGTAGACCACGTTTTCGTAGATGGTCTTGGGGAACGGGTTAGGCTTCTGGAACACCATGCCAACGCGACGACGCAGCTCGGCAACGTCTTCACCCTTGCGGTAGATGTTGTTGCCGTACAGGTTGATCGCGCCTTCGACACGGCAGCCATCAACCAGGTCGTTCATACGGTTGAAGGTACGCAGCAACGTAGATTTGCCGCAGCCCGACGGGCCGATGAAGGCGGTCACGCGCTGTTTCGGGATGTTCATGCTGACGTCGAACAGGGCTTGCTTCTCACCGTAGAACAGGCTCAGGCCCGGCACTTCGATGGCCACGGTTTCCTGTTCGAGGTTGAGGCTCTGCTTGTCGCGACCCAGGGCAGACATGTTGATGCCGTGGGTGTGTGTTTCGTGCTGCATGGTTCTCACTCCGTTCGTAGCTGCGAGCTTCTAGCTGCAAGCTGCAAGTTTGAGCAAAAGCGGCTTGTAGCTCGCCGCTTGTGGCTAATAGCTTTAGCTATCCAGTGCTTTGTATTTTTCGCGCAGGTGGTTACGGATATACACCGCCGACAGGTTCAACGTGGCGATCACCAGCACCAGCAACAGCGCGGTGGCATACACCAGCGGACGTGCCGCCTCGACGTTCGGGCTCTGGAAGCCGACGTCATAAATATGGAAGCCCAGGTGCATGATTTTCTGGTCCAGGTGCAGGTACGGGTAGTTGCCGTCCACCGGCAGCGACGGTGCCAGTTTCACCACACCCACCAGCATCAGCGGCGCCACTTCACCGGCGGCGCGAGCCACGGCGAGGATCATGCCGGTCATCATCGCCGGGCTGGCCATCGGCAGAACGATCTTCCACAGCGTCTCGGCCTTGGTTGCGCCCAGTGCCAGCGAGCCTTCACGAACGGTACGCGGGATACGCGCCAGACCTTCCTCGGTCGCCACGATCACCACCGGTACGGCCAGCAGCGCCAGGGTCAACGACGCCCAGAGCAGACCCGGTGTACCGAAGGTCGGCGCCGGCAATGCTTCGGGGAAGAACAGACGGTCGACCGAACCACCCAGCACGTAGACGAAGAAGCCCAGACCGAACACGCCGTAAACGATTGCCGGAACGCCGGCGAGGTTGTTCACCGCGATACGGATGATCCGCGTCAGGGTGTTTTGCTTGGCGTATTCACGCAGGTACACCGCCGCCAGCACGCCGAACGGGGTCACGATCATCGCCATGATCAGGGTCATCATCACGGTGCCGAAAATCGCCGGGAAGATCCCGCCTTCGGTGTTGGCTTCACGCGGGTCGTCGGAGAGGAATTCCCAGACCTTGCTGAAGTAGAAACCGATCTTGCTGAAAGTGCCCATGGCGTTCGGCTGGTAGGCGTGAACCACTTTGCCGAGGCTGATTTCGATTTCCTTGCCGTTGGCATCGCGGGCAGTCAGCGCGTCACGGTTGAACTGCGCGTGCAGGTCAGAGAGACGGGCTTCAATGTCCTGATAACGGGCATTCAGCTCGGCGCGCTCGGAGTCCATGTCCGCTTGCGCGGTGGCGTCGAGTTTGCCTTCCAGTTCCAGTTTGCGACCGTGCAGACGGATGCGCTCAAGGCCTGCGTTGATTGCACCGATGTCAGTTTTTTCCAGCGACTTCAGTTGCGTAGCCAGACCGTTTACACGGTTGATCCGCGCTTGCAGCTCAGGCCATGCTGCTTCGCCTTCGGCGATGACTTTGCCGTCCTGTTTGACGTTGACCAGGTAGCCGTAGAAGTTGCCCCACTCACGGCGCTCCAGCGCCATCAGCTCCGGCGGATTTTTCTGGTTGGTCAGCCACTCGCCGACGATCCAGGTGAAGTCGTTGCCATTCAAGTCCCGGTTACCGACCTTGATCAGCTCGCGGGTCATGAATTCCGGGCCCTGATCGGGCACCGGCAGGCCGGCGCTCTTCAAGCGGGCGCGGGGCACTTCTTCTTTCTGCACCACTTCGCCGATGACCAGGTGATTGGCCTGGCCCGGCACGTCGTAGCTGGCGTGGATCAGATCCGCCGGCCAGAAGTGACCCAGACCGCGCACGGCGATCACCGCCAGCAGGCCAATGGTCATGATGACCGCGATGGACACCGCGCCACCGCTGATCCAGACGCCCGGGGCGCCGCTCTTGAACCATCCATTCAGGGAGTTCTGTTTCACAGACTTCTACCTTTCTTAAAGCGACGAGTATTTCTTGCGCAGACGCTGACGAATCAGTTCTGCCAGGGTGTTCATGACGAAGGTGAACAACAGCAGCACCAGCGCCGAGAGGAACAGCACGCGGTAGTGGCTGCCGCCGACTTCCGACTCCGGCATTTCCACCGCGACGTTGGCGGCCAGGGTGCGCAGGCCTTCGAACAGGTTCATTTCCATGACCGGTGTGTTACCGGTGGCCATCAGCACGATCATGGTTTCACCGACCGCACGGCCCATGCCGATCATCAGCGCCGAAAAGATGCCCGGGCTGGCGGTGAGGATCACCACGCGGGTCATGGTCTGCCACGGCGTGGCACCGAGGGCCAGGGAGCCCAGGGTCAGGCCACGCGGTACGCTGAACACGGCGTCTTCGGCGATCGAATAAATGTTCGGGATCACCGCGAAACCCATGGCCAGACCGACCACCAGAGCGTTGCGCTGGTCGTAGGTGATGCCCAGGTCGTGGGAGATCCACATGCGCATGTCACCGCCGAAGAACCAGTTCTCCATGAACGGACTCATGTACAGCGACAGCCAGCCCACGAACAGGATCACCGGAATCAGCAACGCACTTTCCCAGCCATCCGGCACCTTGAGGCGGATCGACTCAGGCAGGCGGCTGAAGGTGAAACCGGCAACCAGGATGCCGATCGGCAACAGCATCAGCAGGCTGAAGATGCCCGGCAGATGCCCTTCCACATACGGGGCGAGGAACAGACCGGCGAAGAAACCGAGGATTACCGTCGGCATCGCTTCCATCAGTTCGATCACCGGCTTGACCTTGCGGCGCATGCCCGGGGCCATGAAGTAGGCGGTGTAGATTGCAGCGGCAACGGCCAGCGGTGCCGCCAGCAGCATCGCGTAGAACGCGGCTTTCAGGGTGCCGAAGGTCAGTGGCGAAAGGCTCAGTTTCGGTTCGAAGTCGGTGTTGGCCGCCGTCGATTGCCAGACGTATTTAGGCTCGTCGTAGTTCTCGTACCAGACCTTGCTCCACAGCGCGCTCCACGACACTTCCGGGTGCGGGTTGTCGAGCAGCAGCGGTTGCAGTTTGCCGCCGGCTTCGACGATCACCCGGTTGGCGCGCGGCGACAGACCGAACAGGCCCTGCCCTTCGGCCACGGGCTCGACCAGCAGCGTGCGGTGCGCAGTGCTGTGGAACACGCCGAGCTTGCCGGATGCATCGAGGGCAACGAAGCCTTTGCGGCGCTCTTCGGCAGTGATTTCAACGATCGGCGCAGTGCCCATCTGGAACGTGCGGATCTGCTTCAGGCGCAGCTCGCCATCGGTGTCACGGGCCATGAACCACTGGGCCAGGCCACCCTTGGAGTCACCGATGATCAGCGAGATACCGCCCACCAGCTGGGTGCTCGCAGTAACTTCGGCGTCAGCGTTTTCCAGCAGTTTGTAGCGACCGTTGAGGCTCTTGTCGCGCAGGCTGAACACGTCGGCCTGGGCACGCCCGTTGACCACGTACAGCCATTGCTGGCGCGGGTCGACGAAGATGTTTTTCACCGGCTCGGTCATCTGCGGCAGATCAATACGCTTCTGCTCGCTGGTGACTTCACCGGTCATCATGTTTTCTTCGCTGGTCAGCGACAGCACATTGAGTTGCGAACCGGTCGAGCCGACCAGCATCAGCGTCGAATCGGTGGCATTGAGGCTAACGTGCTCAAGCGCCCCGCCGTTTTCGTTCACCACGATCGGCGTGTTGCCGTACGGGTATTCGATGGCCGGGGAGATGGTTTTCTTGCCATCGGGGTAGCTGACTTTATAGGTGTGACGGAACACCAGCGCCTGACCGTTGGACAGGCCCACAGCCACCAGCGGATGACCTGGCTGATCTTCGCCGATGGAGGTTACGGTAGCGCCTGCCGGCAGCGGCAGATCGACGCGCTTCAATTCAGCGCCACTGTCGATATCGAAAAACAGCGCCTGGCCCTTGTCGGAAACGCGCATCGCCACCTGATTCTGCTCCTCGAGCGAAATCATCAGCGGCTTGCCGGCGTCCTGCATCCAGGCCGGGGTAATAGCATCTTTCGCGGTCAGGCTGGCACCCTGAAACAACGGGGCAACCACATAGGCGAGGAAGAAGAAAATCAGGGTGATGGCGGCCAGTACGGCAAGACCGCCGATCAGGACATACCAGCGGGTGAAGCGATCCTTGAGCGCGCGAATACGGCGCTTGCGTTGCAACTCAGGCGTATTGAAATCAATGCGCTTGGGGGGATTAGTAGTCATGTGGGAATTGGCCAGATCATTCATGCGCACACCCTAGCGATCCTGTATGACAGAAAGATGACAATGCAGTGACGCACCAAATCCACCGCCAACGGAGCTGGCAGAGGATCGAAAATTTGAGAGGTGTATAAAAGGCCGGTCTGCGGGCAGGTCCGGCCTTTCACCTGAGTCCGAAGGGGTTCACCCCGGACTCAATTTGTTACTTCTTGGCGACAGCGCCGCCTTCTTGCAGACCCAGGTCAGCCAGGGCTTTGGCAGCAACCTTGGCCGGCAGTGGGATGTAACCGTCTTTCACTACAACTTCCTGACCCTGTTTCGACAGAACCAGTTTCACGAACTCGGCTTCCAGCGGGGCCAGAGGCTTGTTCGGGGCCTTGTTGACGTAAACGTAGAGGAAGCGCGACAGCGGGTACTTGCCGTTCAGGGCGTTTTCTTCGGTGTCTTCGATGAAGTCAGTGCTGCCCTTCTTCGACAGCGCAACGGTTTTCACGCTGGCAGTCTTGTAACCGATGCCCGAGTAACCGACGCCGTTCAGCGAGGAGCTGATCGACTGCACGACCGACGCCGAACCTGGTTGTTCGTTGACGTTCGGCTTGTAGTCGCCTTTGCACAGGGCTTCTTCTTTGAAGTAGCCGTAGGTGCCGGATACCGAGTTACGACCGAACAGCTGCACCGGCTTGTTGGCCAGGTCGCCGGTCACGCCCAGGTCGCCCCAGGTTTTGACGTCGGCTTTGGCGCCGCACAGACGGGTGGACGAGAAGATCGCGTCAACCTGTTCCATGGTCAGGTGCTGGATCGGGTTGTCCTTGTGCACGAATACCGCCAGGGCGTCGACAGCCACCGGGATAGCGGTTGGCTTGTAGCCGTACTTCTGCTCGAAGGCCGCCAGTTCGGTGTCCTTCATCTTGCGGCTCATCGGGCCCAGGTTGGAGGTGCCTTCGGTCAGCGCAGGTGGCGCAGTGGCGGAGCCAGCGGCCTGAATCTGGATGTTGACGTTCGGGTATTCTTTTTTGTAGTTCTCAGCCCACAGGGTCATGAGGTTGGCCAGAGTGTCGGAACCAACGCTGGACAAGTTGCCCGAAACACCGGTGACCTTGGTGTAAGCCGGAATTGCCGGGTCAACGCCAGCGGCTACCGCGTGGGCAGTCGCAACGCCAGCAGCGACAAAAGTCATTGCCGCCATCAAACGCTTCAGTTTCATGCCTTACTCCTAGCAGATAGGGGGTGTTAATTCGGGGCCAAGTATTAGCAGGCCGTGTGAACACTCTATGGCTGAAATATGACAATTGGATGAAAGGCCAGCATCCGGTTTCTACTGAATGATTCGAGTGGTCCCAATCGCGAGCAGGCTCACTCCTGCAATTGAAATACATTCCAACCGTAGGAGTGAGCCTGCTCGCGATGGCGTCAGAACAGCCGCTGCAGAATCGGAATCAGCGGCCCTTCTTCCAGAGCCACGCCCCGACCAGAATCCCCATCGTGCAAAGGACGGCCACATAGTAGGCCGGCCCCATCGCGCTTTCTTTAAGCAACAGGCTGACCACCATCGGCGTCAGACCACCGAAGATCGCGTACGCCACGTTGTACGAGAACGACAACCCGCTGAAGCGCACCACCGGCGGGAACGCCTTGACCATCACGTACGGCACCGCACCGATGGTGCCGACCAGCAGACCGGTCAGGGCATACAGCGGGAACAGCCAGTTCGGGTGATCGGCGAGGCTGTGATAGAAGGTCCAGGAGCTGATCAGCAAGCCCAGACTGCCGAAGACAAACACCCGACCAGCGCCAAAACGGTCCGCCAGGGCACCGGAGATGATGCAGCCAACGCTCAGGAACACGATCGCCAGGCTGTTCGATTGCAGGGCCACCGTAGGCGAGAAGTGATAGACCGTCTGCAGCACGGTCGGCGTCATCAGGATCACCACGACGATGCCGGCCGAGAGCAACCAGGTCAGCAGCATCGAGATCGCGATCGCCCCGCGATGGTCACGCAGTACGGCACGCAGCGGCACTTCTTCAGCCAGCGCCTTGCGCAGTTGCAGTTCGGCGAACACTGGCGTCTCGTGCAGCCAGCGGCGCAGATACACCGAGAACAGGCCGAACACACCGCCAAGCAGGAATGGGATCCGCCAGGCGTAGTCCGCGACTTCCACCGGCGTATAAAGGCTGTTGATCGCCGTGGCGACCAGCGAACCGAGCAAAATACCGGCCGTCAGGCCGCTGGTGAGCGTGCCACAGGCATAGCCGATGTGCTTTTGCGGCACGTGTTCGGAAACGAAGACCCACGCCCCCGGCACTTCCCCGCCAATCGCCGCGCCCTGAATCACCCGCATCAACAGAAGAAGGATCGGTGCCCACAGGCCGATCTGCGCGTAAGTCGGCAGCAGCCCCATGATCAGGGTCGGCACGGCCATCATGAAAATGCTCAGGGTGAACATTTTCTTGCGGCCCAGCAGGTCGCCGAAGTGCGCCATGACGATGCCACCCAGCGGACGGGCCAGGTAGCCGGCGGCGAAGATGCCGAAGGTCTGCATCAGGCGCAGCCACTCGGGCATGTCGGCCGGGAAGAACAGTTTGCCGACCACGGTGGCAAAGAATACGAAGATGATGAAATCGTAGAACTCCAGCGCACCGCCCAGAGCCGATAGCGACAAAGTCTTGTAGTCATTGCGGGTCAACGGTCGTGCGGGTTGCTCGGGCTGCGCGAGGCTCGAAGGCGCTGTGGTCATGGCAAGGGCTTCTCTTATAGTCGGATCTGCCGCCACAACAACGCTGGCTGTGGCTTGGGCAGGTTCGGCACCATAGCAAATTGTTCGAAAAAGCACATAGAGGCGCGTATTTGACGGTCAAAATGAGAACCGGATGGTCGTCGCGGAGTCTACCGACCGATATACTCGCAACCTTGCTCCGGTTTGTAGGGGGTTGCTGTGCGAAAACGTCGTTGGTCGCCTTGGTGCGTGGATCCAGCCGCTTTCGCAGAGTTTCCCTTTAGGCGCCTATGGAAAACGTGACGAACGCAGTATGTTCGGTGCTGAATCGTTTTTCCTGAAGACGGCTACCACCAGCAATACCAACGAAGAGTCACGGGTCAGAGGCCCCCCCGGCATGATAGAGCTCGAACAAGAAGATCCGATCCCGCAAGGCGACCTGGCCCTGCAAATCACCGCACTTCCCCGCGAAACCAACGGCTTTGGCGATATTTTCGGCGGCTGGCTGGTGGCGCAGATGGATTTGGCCGGCACGGCGATGGCCAGCCGTGTGGCGGGCGGTCGCGTAGCGACAGTTGCCATTGATCGCATGGCGTTCCTCGTGCCTGTGGCCGTCGGCGCACAGCTGTCCTTTTATACCCAGACCCTGGAAATCGGCCGCAGCTCGATCCAGATGATGGTCGAGGTGTGGAGCGACGATCCGCTGTCCAGCGAGTGGCGTAAAGTCACTGAAGCGGTGTTCGTCTTCGTCGCCATCGACGGCAGCGGCCGCACCCGTTCGGTACCGCCACGCGCACGTTAAACCTCGCGACCGTTTTGCGGTCGATAGTCGTCCCAAGTGTCTGATCGAGAGTTGTCCCATGAACACGCCCAACGTTGAAGCCGTGAAACTGAATGAACTGAACTGCTGGCGCATCCGCCACGGTCAGGCCGAAGTGCTGGTGGCCCAGCAAGGCGCGCACATCCTCAGTTATCAGATCGACGGCCAGCCGCCGATCATCTGGCTCAACGACAAGGCTGTGTTCAAGACTGGCAAGAGCATCCGCGCCGGCGTGCCGGTGTGCTGGCCGTGGTTCGGCAAGTTCGAACGCAACCCGCAGAGCGTGCAGGCCATGTACACCGGTGAGCAACCGGCACCCGCGCACGGTCTAGTGCGGGCGATGGACTGGGCGTTGGGCGGCATCGAATCGGAGGCCGACGGCGTCAAGGTCGAGTTCAAGCTGCCCGACACCGAAGCTGGCTTGCCGGGCTGGCCGCATGAGGTCGACCTGACCCTGACCCTGCATTTGTCCGAACAACTGAGCTTCAGCCTGACCAGCCACAACCGTGGCAGTGACACCGTCAGCCTGAGTCAGGCGCTGCACACCTATTTCGCCGTCAGTGACGTGCGTAATGTGCACGTCGATGGCGTGGATGGCTTGAATTACATCGAGACGCTGGATGACTGGAAAACCCTCAGCCAGCAAGGCGATCTGCATTTTGCCGGTGAGACCGACCGCATCTACCTCGACGCTCCGCCGCAACTGAGCATCGTCGACCCGGCCTGGGAACGGCGTATTGTGCTGACCGCTACAGGTTCGCGCACGGCGGTGATCTGGAACCCGTGGATCGACCGCGCAGCGGCGTTGGCGGACATGGACAACGATGGCTGGCAGCGCATGCTGTGCATCGAGACGGCGAATGTGATGGATGACATCGTGAGCCTGGCGCCGGGCGCGAGCCACACCATGGGCGTCAGTGTCGGCAGCCAACCGCTTTAAGCTACACCCGATAAAACTGTGGGAGCGAGCTTGCTCGCGAAAGCGTCGTATCAGTCAACTTCAATGTGACTGAGAGATAGCATTCGCGAGCAAGCTCGCTCCCACAATTGTTTTGTATAGGTCCTACAGATCGGACTCCTGCACCACCCGCACCTTGTCCGCTTCCAGCGCATACGCCGCATCGGCCAGATCATTGCTGACCTTCTCGATCTTCAGCGTGCCGGTCACCCACAGCGGCGTGTAGATGTCATCGAGCTTCAAGCCTTTTGGATAACGCACCAGCACCAGTTGATTCGGCGGCGGTGGCGGCACGTGGATGCACGCGCCCGGATATGGCACGAGGAAGAACAGCGTGCTGCGGCCCTTGGCGTCGGATTCCAGCGGCACCGGGTAACCGCCAATGCGGATGTGCTTGTCGTTCATCGACGCCACGGTCTTGGTCGAATACATCACCGCCGGCAGGCCCTTGGCCTGTTTCATCCCGCCCTTCTCGGTGAAGGTGCCGGTGGCTTCCGGGGAGTTGTGGTCGATTTCGGGCATGGCCTCGAGGGCCTTTTGGTCCGACTTGGGCATCAGTTCCAGCCAGTCGGTTTCCGGCAGTTCGCCGGCGTGGGCCAAACCACTGCCCAGAATAAGGAGAGTCAACAGAAGACGGCGCATGAAGGTGCTCGGTCAAGAAAGGAAGGTACATTGAATCGCCGAGCATTCTAGCCCTCCCCGCCGCGCTGGCGGAGAGGACTTTGTCGCTTTGGATCAGTTCTTTCTGATCAGACCGTAGATCACCAGCAACACGATCGCGCCGACCAGCGCGCCAATGAAACCTGCGCCTTGACCGGCCTGATAGATGCCCAGAGCCTGGCCGCCATAAGTGGCTGCCAGCGAACCGCCGATACCGAGCAGGATGGTCATGATCCAGCCCATGCTGTCATCGCCCGGTTTCAGGAAGCGTGCCAGCAGGCCGACGATCAAGCCGATAAAGATGGTTCCGATAATTCCCATGGCATTTCCCTCTGAATAGTAGATATGCGAAGCCTAGTCAGACTTTGGCATCCTGCCATCAGAGAACGGCGGCCCCTGAATGGTTCCGCCGCTGCCAGATGAAACTGTCGTTACTCGGCGATCAGCGCTTCGACCTTGACGATCTGCGCCTGCAGCGTGGCCATGTCGGCGCAGCGCAGGTTGGCGTGACCGACCTTGCGCCCGGCCTTGAAGGCTTTGCCGTAGTGATGCAGATGGCAATCTTCGATGGCGATGACTTTCTCCACCGGCGGCACCACGCCGATGAAGTTGAGCATCGCGCTCTCGCCGACCTTGGCCGTCGAACCCAGCGGCAGGCCGGCCACGGCGCGCAGGTGGTTTTCGAACTGGCTGCACTCGGCGCCTTCGGTGGTCCAGTGCCCGGAGTTGTGCACGCGCGGGGCGATTTCGTTGGCCTTGAGGCCACCGTCGACTTCAAAGAACTCGAACGCCATCACGCCCACATAGTCGAGCTGCTTGAGGACGCGGCTGGAGTAGTCTTCGGCCAGGGCCTGCAACGGGTGATCGGTACTGGCCACCGACAGCTTGAGGATGCCGCTGTCGTGGGTGTTGTGCACCAGCGGGTAGAACTTCGTTTCGCCATCGCGGGCACGCACGGCGATCAGCGAGACTTCACCGGTGAACGGCACGAAGCCTTCCAGCAGGCAGGCAACGCTGCCCAGCTCGGCAAAGGTACCGACCACGTCTTGCGGCGTGCGCAGGACTTTCTGACCCTTGCCGTCGTAACCCAGGGTGCGGGTTTTCAGCACGGCCGGCAGACCGATGGAAGCCACGGCGGCCTCCAGGTCGGCTTGCGATTGAATGTCGGCGAAGGCCGGGGTCGGGATCCCCAGGTCCTTGAACATGCTCTTCTCGAACCAGCGGTCGCGAGCGATGCGCAGGGCTTCGGCGCTCGGGTACACCGGGACGAACTGCGAGAGGAACGCCACGGTTTCCGCCGGGACGCTTTCGAACTCGAAAGTCACCAGATCGACTTCGTCGGCCAGTTGCCGCAGATGATCCTGATCGCCGTAATCGGCCCGCAGGTGTTCGCCCAGTGCGGCCGCACAGGCGTCCGGCGCAGGGTCGAGGAAAGCGAAGTTCATGCCCAGCGGAGTGCCCGCCAGCGCCAACATGCGACCCAACTGGCCGCCACCGATTACACCGATCTTCATCTCAACAACCTCAGGCAATACGTGGGTCTGGATTGTCCAGGACGCTGTCTGTCTGCTCGGCACGGAAGGTTTTCAGTACCGCGTGGAACTGTGGATGCTTGGCACCGAGGATGCTCGCCGAGAGCAGCGCGGCGTTGATCGCGCCAGCCTTGCCGATGGCCAGGGTGGCGACCGGAATGCCCGCGGGCATCTGTACGATCGACAGCAGCGAATCGACGCCCGAGAGCATGGCCGATTGCACGGGTACGCCCAGCACCGGCAGGTGGGTCTTGGCCGCACACATGCCTGGCAGGTGGGCTGCGCCCCCGGCACCGGCGATGATCACCTCAATGCCGCGGCCTTCGGCCTCTTCGGCGTACTGGAACAGCAGATCCGGGGTGCGGTGGGCAGAAACCACCTTGACCTCGTACGGGATGCCGAGCTTTTCCAGCATATCGGCGGTGTGGCTAAGGGTGGACCAATCGGACTTGGAGCCCATGATCACGCCAACCAGTGCACTCATCGTCGCGCCTCTTCTCTCTGGGCGCCCGCAGGCGCGTCAAAAACAACAAGCCACGCAGATTGCGTGGCTTGATTGTACGAAAAATGGCCGGACGTACCGGCCGAAGGCCGCGCAGTATACCGCAAAGAAAGCAATAAACAGCCCCCTTCGCGACCATCTGTCATCTACCGCAAAAGCCCGGTTTTATTGACCTGAAGGTCAGCCGACAAACACCACAAATCCCTTGTGGGAGCGAGCTTGCTCGCGAAGAGGGAGTGTCAGGCAACATTGATGTTGTCTGGCACACCGCTTTCGCGAGCAAGCTCGCTCCCACAGGGGCTGCGGGTGGGTTCAAGAGTTTTGGGCAGCGCCGCCTTCAAGCTTGCGCCACAGCAGGCGCACGTTGGCTTTGCGCACCAGCGCGCAGCGGTATAAGCGGATCTCCAGCGGCACGTGCCACTGCGGGCCGCCGCAGACCACCAGTTCGCCGCGAGCCAGTTCGGCGCGCACACTCAGTTGCGGCACCCAGGCGATACCCAGCCCCTCTAGCGCCATGCTTTTCAGGCTGTCGGCCATGGCCGTTTCGTAGATCGTGGTGAAACGCAGCTGCCGCTGACGCAGCAAGCCGTTCACCGACCGCCCGAGAAATGCCCCGGCGCTGTAAGCCAGCAACGGTACGCTGGCGTCGCCTTCCAGATCGAACAGCGGCTTGCCCTCGGCATCCGCCGCACACACCGGCAGCATCTCGGTCTGGCCCAGGTGCAGCGACGGGAAAATCTCCGGGTCCATCTGCATCGCCGCGTCCGGGTCGTAGAATGCCAGCATCAAATCGCAGCCACCTTCGCGCAGCGCATGCACCGCGTCGCCGACGTTGGTCGCAACCAGCCGTGTGGCGATGTTCAAACCTTCGTTGCGCAGTTGCGCGATCCAGCGCGGGAAGAAGCCCAGCGCCAGCGAGTGCGCGGCCGCGACTTGCATCACTTCGCCCTGCCCGCCTTCCAGATGATGCAGGTGGCGCAGCACTTCACCGAGTTGCTCGACCACGGTGCGCGCGGTCACCAGAAACAACTGCCCCGCCGCCGTCAGTTCGACCGGCGTGCGCGAGCGATTGACCAGCGTCAGCCCCAATGCAGCTTCAAGGCTGCGGATCCGCCGACTAAATGCCGGTTGCGTCACGAAGCGCCGTTCGGCCGCTTGCGAGAAGCTGCGGGTGGCGGCCAGAGCACTGAAGTCTTCGAGCCATTTGCTTTCCAGATTCATCACGTCCTCCCGGACACGCACCAAAACGGGTCACACGTCTGCCGCGCACGCGGCGTCACACGGGCATTATGCCGAATGTGCATAGGGCAGTGCTGAACAGCATTGGCCCAAAAATCCCCACAAGCCTAGCATTCGCAGCGTTCCGGCACAGACCGGGTCCATATCGAGATGATTTCTATCATGTCCTCCGCTGCATCTTTCCGCACAGAAAACGACCTGCTTGGCGCCCTCGAAGTACCGGCTCAAGCGTATTACGGCATCCAGACCCTGCGAGCGGTGAACAACTTCCGTCTCTCCGGCGTTCCGATTTCGCATTACCCGAAACTGGTTGTCGGTCTGGCGATGGTCAAACAGGCCGCCGCTGACGCCAACCGCGAGTTGGGTCACCTGAGCGAAGCCAAGCACGCTGCCATCAGCGAAGCCTGTGCCCGATTGATCCGCGGTGATTTCCACGAAGAGTTCGTGGTCGACATGATTCAAGGTGGCGCCGGTACCTCCACCAACATGAACGCCAACGAAGTGATCGCCAACATTGCGCTCGAAGCAATGGGTCACCAGAAAGGCGAGTACCAGTACCTGCACCCGAACGACGACGTCAACATGGCGCAGTCGACCAACGACGCTTACCCGACCGCAATCCGTCTGGGCCTGCTGCTGGGTCACGACACCCTGCTGGCCAGCCTCGACAGCCTGATTCAGGCGTTCGCGGCCAAGGGCAAAGAGTTCGATCACGTCCTGAAAATGGGCCGTACCCAGCTGCAAGACGCCGTGCCGATGACCCTCGGCCAGGAATTCCGTGCCTTCGCCACCACCATGGGTGAAGACCTGGCCCGTCTGAAGACGCTGGCCCCGGAACTGCTGACTGAAGTGAACCTGGGTGGCACTGCCATCGGTACCGGCATCAACGCCGACCCGCGTTATCAAGCGCTGGCGGTACAGCGTCTGGCACTGATCAGCGGTCAACCGGTAGTGCCGGCGGCCGACCTGATCGAAGCGACTTCCGACATGGGCGCCTTCGTGCTGTTCTCCGGCATGCTCAAGCGCACTGCGGTCAAGCTGTCGAAGATCTGCAACGACCTGCGCCTGCTGTCCAGCGGCCCGCGCACCGGCATCAACGAAATCAACCTGCCAGCGCGTCAGCCAGGCAGCTCGATCATGCCCGGCAAGGTCAACCCGGTGATTCCGGAAGCCGTTAACCAGGTGGCCTTCCAGGTCATCGGTAACGATCTGGCGCTGACCATGGCAGCCGAAGGCGGCCAACTGCAGCTGAACGTGATGGAGCCTTTGATCGCTTTCAAGATCTTCGACTCGATCCGCCTGCTGCAACGCGCCATGGACATGCTGCGCGAGCACTGCATCGTCGGCATCACCGCCAACGAAGCCCGCTGCCGCGAACTGGTCGAACACTCGATCGGTCTGGTCACCGCGCTGAACCCGTACATCGGCTACAAAAACGCCACCCGCATCGCCCGTATCGCCCTTGAAAGCGGCCGCGGCGTGCTGGAACTGGTGCGCGAAGAAGGTCTGCTCGACGAAGCCAGTCTCGCCGACATCCTGCGCCCGGAAAACATGATTGCTCCGCGTCTGGTTCCGCTCAAAGCCTGAGCCGACGCGTTACGTGTAGCACCGCTCACCAGGTCGAGGGACTAGACACCTCTCACCTTTTGAGGGCTTGGGGATTTGTCTCCAAGCCCTTTTTTTTAACTGTTGGAAAGGACAAATGTCTTCTGTAGGAGTGAGCCTGCTCGCGCTGAACGATTACGCGGTGAGCCTGCAAAACCGCAGCGTCTGCATCGCGAGCAGGCTCACGCCTACAAAAGCCCGGCGCCGGTAACGCCGGGTGTTTCAAAGCTTCGTTTCGTCGCTTGCACCACAACCGTGCAGACGGGCGCCGCACTGATCGGTATAGTGCCGCCCCTCTTCGCGTGAGCGGTCGTCGGTAACGAGGCCATAACCCATGCGAAACCCGAACTAATAACAAACCCGCGAAATAGCTCCGGGACGAAACCATCGCCTCTCCTGTCGTGCCGCGTGCACACCGGCGTAACACGATGTTTCCGACCGTCCAGCATTTGCTCACACAAAAAACAGCGAGGAAAAATCCATGCTCGAAGTCATTAACGACTTCCTCTCAGGGAAAGTACTGATCGTGCTCATTGTCGGGCTCGGTAGTTACTTCACGATTCGCTCGCGTTTCGTTCAACTGCGGCACTTCTTCCACATGTTCGCGGTGTTCCGCGACAGCCTGAAAAGCAGCGGCGGGCAACTCAGCTCGTTCCAGGCCCTGATGCTCAGCCTTGCCGGCCGTGTCGGTGCAGGCAACATCGCCGGTGTCGGCATCGCCGTGACCCTCGGTGGTCCGGGTGCGGTGTTCTGGATGTGGGTGACCGCACTGGTCGGCATGTCCAGCAGCTTCTTCGAATGCACCCTGGCTCAGGTGTACAAGCGCGCCGATGGCGACGGCCTGTACCGCGGCGGCCCGGCCTACTACATCCAGCACGGCCTGAAACTCAAAGGCATGGCGGTGGTGTTCTCGATCCTGCTACTGGTCACCTACGGCTTCGCCTTCATTGGCCTGCAGTCCTACACCGTGACCCACTCGCTGCAGAACGCCTTTGCCTTCGACCCACGCCAAACCGGTATCGTCCTGGCGGTGCTGCTGGCCATCACCTTCATCGGCGGCATCAAGCGTATCGCCGCAGTGTCTGACCTGCTGGTACCGGTCAAGACCCTGGCCTACATCGGCGTGACCCTGTACGTGATCGGCACCCAGATCGAACACGTGCCAGCCATGCTGGAAACCATCTTCAAGAGCGCCTTCGGTCTCGACCCGGCCTTCGGCGGCCTGCTGGGCAGCGCCATCGTCATGGGCGTGAAGCGTGGCGTGTTCGCCAACGAAGCGGGCCTGGGCAGTGCGCCGAACGTCGCTGCAGTGGCCTCCGTCAAGCACCCGGGCGCTCAGGGCGTGGTTCAGGCCTTCAGCGTGTTCCTCGACACTTTCGTGATCTGCACCTGCACCGCGCTGCTGATCCTGTTGTCGGGCTTCTACACCCCGGGCTTCGAAGGTGACGGCATCGTCCTGACCCAGAACTCGCTGGCCGCCGTGGTCGGTGACTGGGGCCGCATCTTCGTCAGCGTCGCGCTGTCGCTGTTCGTCTTCACCTGCATCCTCTACAACTACTACCTGGGCGAGAACAGCCTGCAGTTCCTTACCCGCAACCGCGCCGCACTGATGATTTTCCGCGGTCTGGTCCTGGCGCTGGTGGTATGGGGTTCGATGCAGGACCTGTCGACCGTGTTCGCCTTCGCCGACATCACCATGACCTGCCTGGCCTTCGTCAACCTGATGGCCTTGGCCATGCTGTTCAAGGTCGGCATGCGCGTGATGCGCGACTACGACGAGCAGCGCCGCGCCGGCGTCAAGCAGCCCGTGTTCGACTCCAGCAAATTTGCCGATCTGGACCTGGACCTGAAAGCCTGGCCGACCGACGCGCCAGCCGCCGGCAAGACCGACGTCGAGCCGCAAGGCGTGCCTGCAGCGCAACGCTGACAGGTGAATGACGGGCGCATCCCCTGCGCCCGTCAGTTATTGTGATGCAATAACTTGTAGGCGCGAGCCTGCTCGCGATAGCGGTTGATCAGTCAACATTAATGTTGAATGGGATGCCCCCTTCGCGAGCCGGCTCGCTCCCACAAGGACCTCATCCTTTCGGAGAATCCCCATGAATTCGTCGACCTACCCCGCCGCTCAACACGTCATGGTGCTCTACACCGGCGGCACCATCGGCATGCAGGCCAGTGCCAACGGCCTGGCTCCGGCGTCCGGTTTCGAAGCCCGCATGCGCGACTACCTGCACAGCCAACCCGAGCTAGTGGTGCCGCAGTGGCGCTTCCGGGAAATGTCGCCGCTGATCGACAGCGCCAACATGACCCCGGCCTATTGGCAGCAACTGCGTGAAGCGGTGGTCGATGCCGTGGACGTGCAAGGCTGCGACAGCGTGCTGATCCTGCACGGCACCGACACCCTGGCCTACAGCGCCGCCGCGATGAGTTTCCAGTTGCTCGGCCTCCACGCACGCGTGTGCTTCACCGGCTCCATGCTGCCGGCGGGCGTCACTGACAGCGACGCCTGGGAAAACCTCAGTGGCGCGCTGGTCGCCCTCGGCCAGGGCCTGGCGCCAGGCGTGCACCTGTACTTCCACGGCGAACTGCTGGCCCCGACCCGCTGCGCGAAAGTACGCAGCTTCGGCCGGCATCCGTTCAAGCGCCTGGAGCGTCAGGGTGGCGGCGTGAAAGCTACGGCGATCCCCGCAGCGCTGAACTACAACCAGCCCAGACAACTGGCGAATGTCGCGGTGCTGCCGCTGTTCCCCGGCATCAGCGCCGGGATTGTCGACGGCCTGCTCGACGGCGGCATCCAGGGCCTGGTGCTGGAGTGCTACGGCAGCGGCACCGGTCCGAGCGACAACGCCGAGTTCCTCGCCAGCCTCGGCCGTGCGCGGGATAAAGGTGTGGTGGTGGTCGCGGTCACGCAGTGCCATGAAGGCGGCGTCGAGCTGGACGTTTACGAGGCCGGCAGCCGCTTGCGTGGCGTGGGCGTGTTGTCCGGTGGCGGCATGACCCGCGAGGCGGCGTTCGGCAAGTTGCAGGCGCTGCTCGGTGCCGGTCTGGAAACGGCTGAAGTGCGGCGTCTGATCGAACTCGACCTGTGTGGCGAACTGATCTGACACAACGCAATACCCTGTAGAAGTGAGCCTGCTCGCGATAGCGGTCTGTCAGTAAACCCTGGGGCGACTGACAGACCGCTATCGCGAGCAGGCTCACTCCTGCATTTTGATCGTTGTCCGGCATGCAACTTGCTGCGCTCCAGCCATCCCCAAGGCTGGAAGATCCTATGCTGCACTCCCACCTCACCACCCTCAACGCCGTCTCGCTGGTGCTTAACACCTTCAAGGATCAGGGCCTGTCCAGTGACGCCCTGCTCACGGGCAGCGGCATCAGTGCGGCGGATCTGGCCCGCGCCGACACGCGCATCACCACCAATCAGGAAATGCAGGTCTGCGCCAACGCCGTGGCCCTCAAGCATGACATCGGCCTCGAACTGGGCCGGCGCATGCACGTGTCCTGCTACGGCATCCTCGGTTACGCACTGCTGACCTGTGCCACCTTCGGTGACGCTTTACGTCTGGCGATCCGTTATCCGGCGCTGCTGGGAACACTTTTTGAACTGAGTCTGGAAGAGGATGGCGAGCGGGTCTGGTTCGTCGCCGCCGATTATCGCGAGAGCCCGGCGATGGCGGTGTTCAATGCCGAGTTCTGCCTGGTGTCGCTGAAGGTGATTTGCGACGACCTGCTCGGACATCCACTACCGCTGCTGGCCACGCGATTCGAGCATGATGCGCCGGACTATCGCGACAGTTATGCCGAACACTTCGCCAGTGCGCTGCACTTCGCTGCCAAGGACAACGCCTTTGCGTTCGACCGCCGCTGGCTCGAGCAACCACTGCCGCTGGCCGACGTCATCACCCATCAGGCGATGGCTGAACGTTGCCGCAAGCAGAACCTTGAATTCACCGGGCGTCAGGCGTGGCTGGGGCGCATCCGCCACTTGCTCAGCACCCAGCTGAATGCCGCGCCGGGACTGGAAGGCCTGGCCCACCAGATGAAGTGTTCGCCACGCACCCTGCGCCGCCACCTCAAGGACATGGGCAGCAGTTATCAGGAGTTGCTGGATGAGCTGCGTTTCGAGCGCGCCAAGCAGATGTTGTGTGAGGATCAGTTGCCGATCTACCGCATCGCCGAGACGCTGGGTTTCAGCGAGACCGCCAGTTTCCGCCATGCGTTCGTGCGCTGGAGCGGTGTGGCGCCCAGCCAGTTCAGACCCCACTGAGCCCCCCCTGCAGGCTCACTCCCACAAGGATGTTGTATTTCCTGCCCATGACAGGTGCAAACCTGCATCAGCAAGGGGCGAATTGCGGTCAGACCTTTTGGCCATAACGATCCCCTTTTGGCCTTTTCTGCCGTTCTCCGATTCGCCGCGCGCCGCAACACTGGAGGCCACCGAACCAGCCCTGCGGAGAACAACAAATGCTGACGATCTACTCGGACGATCACCACCTGCACCATGGTCGCTGTGAACTCATCGACGGCCAGCTCAAGCCATGCTTTGAAATGCCCTCACGCGCTGACCACGTGTTGCAACGGGTGCAGAACCAGCACCTTGGCCCGGTCGAGGCGCCGAAGGACTTTGGCCTGGAGCCGATCGCACGCATCCACAGCCGCGATTACCTCGACTTCTTCAAAGGCGCATGGGAGCGCTGGACTGAATTCAACACCGACGGTGATCTGCTGCCCTACACCTGGCCGGCGCGCACGCTGCGGCAGATCAAACCGACCAGCCTGCACGGCCAACTCGGCTATTACAGCTTCGACGGCGGCGCACCGATCACCGCGGGCACCTGGCAAGCAGCCTACAGCGCAGCGCAAGTGGCGCTGACGGCCCAGGCGGAAATCCAGCGCGGGGCACGCAGTGCCTTCGCCCTGTGCCGTCCACCGGGACACCACGCTGCCAGCGACTTGATGGGCGGTTATTGCTACCTCAACAACGCGGCCATCGCCGCTCAGGCGTTCCTCGACCAAGGGCACAAAAAGGTCGCGATCCTCGACGTCGACTACCACCACGGTAACG
Source organism: Pseudomonas sp. GNP014 (assembly GCF_054344005.1). Lineage (NCBI taxonomy): Bacteria > Pseudomonadati > Pseudomonadota > Gammaproteobacteria > Pseudomonadales > Pseudomonadaceae > Pseudomonas > Pseudomonas sp. GNP014. The sequence continues at coordinate 1,116,189 of NZ_JBTGUS010000001.1, forward strand.
GCACCCAGTCGATTTTCTATGAGCGCAGCGACGTGCTGTTCACTTCGATTCACGGCCACCCGGAAGCCGAGTTTCCGTTCTTCCTCGGCTACGACGATGAACGCGGCGATGGCGCAGGTGTTGGCTTCAACTTCAATTACCCGCTGCCCGCCGGTTCCGGCTGGGACGTGTGGAGCGCGGCACTGGACCAGGCCTGCAACGAGATCGAGCGCTACGGCGCCGACATCATTGTGGTCTCGCTGGGCGTCGATACATTCAAGGACGACCCGATCTCGCAATTCAAACTCGACAGCCCGGATTACCTGGCGATGGGCAAACGCATCGCCGCCCTCGGCAAACCGACCCTGTTCGTCATGGAGGGTGGTTACGCGGTGGAAGAAATCGGCATCAACGCAGTGAACGTGCTGGAAGGGTTTGAACAATGAGCCGACTCAAGCATCTCATCGCGCCAGCCCTGTGCGCGGCGCTGCTGAGCAGCGCAGCCCACGCTGAAGAACGCACCTTGCGCGTCTACAACTGGTTCGACTACATCACGCCCAAGGCCCTGGAAGACTTCAAGACGCAGAACGCCCAGACCAAACTGGTCTACGACATCTTCGACACCAACGAAGCGCTGGAAGCCAAGCTGCTGACCGGTAACTCCGGCTACGACGTGGTGGTGCCGTCCAACGTGTTCCTCGCCAAGCAGATCGAGGCCGGCGTATTCCAGCCGCTGGATCGCAGCAAACTGCCGAACTGGAATCACCTCGATCCGAAATTGATGAAGCTGATCGAAGCCAACGATCCGGGCAATAAATTTGCCGTGCCTTACATGTACGGCACCATCCTGATCGGCTTCAACCCGGCCAAGGTCAAAGCTGCGCTGGGCGACAATGCGCCGGTGGACAGCTGGGACCTGATTTTCAAGGAAGACAACATCAGCAAACTCAAGCAGTGCGGCGTCGCCCTGCTCGACTCGCCGTCGGAGATTCTGCCGCTGGCCCTGCAACACCTGGGTCTTGATCCGAACAGCAAGAACCCGGCCGACTATGCAAAAGCCGAAGCCTTGCTGATGAAGATCCGGCCCTACGTGACCTACTTCCACTCGTCCAAGTACATGGCCGATATCGCCAACGGTGACATCTGCGTCGCCGTCGGTTATTCCGGCAGCTTCTCGCAAGCGGCCAACCGGGCGAAGGAAGCGAAGAACGGCGTGGTGGTCGACATGCGCCTGCCGAAAGAAGGCGCACCGATCTGGTTCGACATGCTCGCCATTCCCAAGGGAGCGAAGAACACCGAGGACGCCTACACCTTCATCAACTACCTGTTGCAGCCGCAAGTGATTGCGCCGGTCAGCGACTTTGTCGGTTACCCGAACCCGAACAAGGACGCCACCGAACAGGTCGATCCGGCTATTCGCAACAACCCCAATCTGTACCCGACCGACGCCGCCATGAACACGCTGTACACCCTGCAACCACTGCCGCGCGACGCCGAACGGGCACGCACCCGGGCATGGACGAAGATCAAGTCCGGCACCTGACACAACGTTGCTGACGGAGACCCGCCCTTGCGGGTCTTTTTTTGCCCGCAAGCTTTATGTACCGCACACCGTTGCGACGGGCCTTTTATCTTGCGCTGACTCGCCGCCCATGCCGGGCGCCCCAAACAGAGCAGGACTTGCCCATGACCGAACCCTCCTTACCCAGCGCCGTTGAAGTGATAACGCAACTGGTGACCGGCCCGTCGCCGTGCGAAGTTGCGACCCGGGCGTTGCAACCCGCGCTGAAAGCACTGTACCCGACGCTGGACATCGACCCGCAACTGGCGATGGTGGTGACCCCCTCCTGGCTCATCGCCGACGACCAGGTGATCGCGGGCGCCAGTCACAGCGAATCGCTCACCGATGTGCTGGTACGGCTCGGCCTGTCCGGATCCACGGTGACGTATCTCGAGGGCGAGCACTTTCTCACCTTGCAGCCTGGCGTCCCCGTGTCACTCCAGTTGCCGGTAAAGATCGATGCCATCGGCGCCCTGCTCAACGAACTGGCCCCGTTGCTGTTCATCGCCTACAAAGAACAACAGGTCGAATACTGGGACGAATTCACCAGCCCCGGACAGCCGCGCTGGCTGCAATTGTCGGATGCCTTGCGCAACCTGTGGAACGTCGACGCCAGCCTTGGCTGGGATGCCGACCTGCAGGCCATGGCGCACAGGGTTTTCCAGCAGCCGGACAAACGCCAGCGGCTGCCCGGCGATCCCTACAAGACACGCGCCTGCCTGATCGACCTCGACTACAGTGCCGAGGCTGAGCGCGGGTACATGGCCCGGCTCGACACAGCCGTGTTGATCGGTACCGCGGCAGAACGCAGCCTGATCATCAGCTACTCGGTGATCAATGGATTTCAGCGCTTCGATTCGCTGGATGAGTTCGCCGACACCCTGCCGCGCCGTTTCGGGCGCAACAGCACCAGTGCCGAGCTCAAGTGGCGGCTGTTCGAGCCCGACGGCAATTTTTTCGATCATCAGGCCTGCAGCATGATTGCGCTGGAGGCCGATGCGCTGGGGCAGATCAACTTCTTCGATGGCTCGACCGAATACAACCTCTACCCACACGCCGGTACTGCGGGCAATTATCAGCAACCCACGCCACGCCTCAAACCGCATATGGAACGCCTGCAACCGTTGTTACCCTCGTGGCTGAACACCGCATCCCCCGCCGATCAGTCCAGCTACAGCCGGCATCTGCTGGACCTGACCACGGTGCAGCATGCCAACAATGGCAAAACCTTTCAGAGTGAAGTGGACAGCCTGCAGACCTTCACCCGCGATGCCCTGAGCCGGGCAATGCTCAAGGACCATCCCACAGCAGCTGATGTGAACATTGATGACATCCAGGTCAGCATCACCAGCGTGGTGGTCTGGGGCACATTCGTTCTGCCGGGCAATACGCAGACCCGGACCCTGTCGCTCCTCGAACTGGCCCTGCAGAACCTGGCGGGCCTGCCATTGGGCAACAAGACCGTGAGCGCCAGGGACGGCAGCGCATTGCCGGCGTGGATGAGCGTGGCTTACCTGGAAAACCTGGTCAGCACCGTCGACATCGGCAGGACCTACCCGGCGTACCTGAAAGCGCGGCTGGTCGATGACATTGCGCAGGCGCACACCCTGCAAGCGCTCTACACCCGCCAGCTGTGCATCGAACTGCCGCTGCTGGCGTTGCAAAACAAAATTCTTGGCAAGGCCGGTATCGACGAGCAGGGTTACCGCTATGTACTCGCCGCCCTCGGCAGCACTGCCGGCGAGCGTCGGGTCGATGGACTGGACATTGTCATCCGGCCATTGGCATTCGTTGCCCACCGCAGCAGTTCAAGGGCGGACACGGTGCAGAACATGTTCGTCATCGGCCCGCGCGTGGCCGGTTCAGGCCCCTGCGTGTTGTATCGACCATTGTTTGAAACGGCACTGCTCCAATACCCCGGCCACGCCAACCTGCTGTATGCGATCCAGCATTCGCAACATCTGCGCGAGTCGGTGCTGGCCTGGCTGCCGGACAATGTGCGGTTCAATTACAGCCAGTTTGTGTTCACCGCCAGACTGCCTTCGGTGTGGACGATTCCGCAGTTGCTGGTCAATCCGGTGACGCCCCTGGACATGTCACGCCCCGTCGAACTGGGCACCACGCTTATCGAAAACGATGCACTGGAGACCCTGTACGCCAGTAACGTCCAGGCGCTTATCACCCAGGCGGATCGTCAGTCGGTCTCCGACGCAGAAGCACGCTGGGCCACGCTCAAGCAGGGTGGCTGGATGCTGTTCAATGCGGCGCTGCCGTTTCTTGGGCGCAGTGTCGGAACGGCAGCATGGATCTGGCAAATCATGGACGACCTGCAGGAAGTCAGCGACGTCGCCAATCAAGCATCCGGCGAGGTCGCCTGGTCGGCACTGGCCGATATTCTCCTCGCGCTGGGGATGGTGCTGGCCCATCGCGCGGCGGTCGGCGACAAGCCCCAGACGCAATCTATCAGCGCACCGGAAGAACCCACGCAAGTCCCGAAACCCGTCCCGCAAGCGCTCAAACCGCAGCGTTTGCCGGATGTGATTGACGACGATCCTCTGCCCCCCCGTGAGACTTCACTCAACACCCCTGCGGCTTTGAAACGCTCACCGACAGCGCTGGCATCCTTGCTCGACCGTTTCAAAGTCACCCGGCCCGAAGACCTCGGCACGCCACACAGCTCAGGGCCATACAGATCGCTGTATGCCCACGGTACGAAATGGTACGCGCCCGTCGGCCAGCGCTGGTTTGAAGTGCAGATCAACGACAACGAAGACATTCAGGTGATCGACTCGCGCCAGCAGCCACCTCGCGCCGGCCCGGTGCTGGCCCGCACCGTCAATGGCCAATGGATCATCGACCTGCGCTTGCGCCTGCGCGGTGGCGGCCTGAGCAGGCGCCAGCGAGAAGCCCGGGAAAGACGGCAGGCGCAAGCCAAGGCACTGAACACGGAAATCGAAGCGTTCGACCTGACCATGCCGGACAAACGTACCCGTCTCCTGGCCGCGCGCGCCGCGCTGCAAGAAGCATTGCCTGAGGCCCGTGAGGGGCAACGCCAGCCATACCTTGATGTCCTCGACGCGCAAAGTCGGGAGTACGGGGCCATGATCGAGAAGCTCAAGGCCCTGGAGCTGATAGAGCCCGAGCCGGCCTTTCGCGGGCTGATGATTCAACGTCTGGAAATGCAGATATTCCTGATACTGGAGTGGCTCAACGAACACTCCGCGACCTATCAAGTCAGCGTCAAGTCAACGATGGACATGATGGCCGCCAACCCCGACACCGAATCGTCGGTGTTTATCCTGGCCTGCGAACGCATGACCGGACAGACCCAAGGCATCATCGAGAAAATGGAAGCGGTCGAGTCGCGGCTCGAAGAATTGCAACGGCTCGGCAAAGAGGGCGTCGAGCGGGTCAGCAAATATCGCAAGGGCGTGCCCGATTACAATCTGGACAACATGAAGTTGTTGCAGATCAGTCTCGGCCAGGAAATCTGCGTCCGACCCGGCACGTCAGCGATTCACGCCGACGCCCGGCAGATGCTCGAAGCCCTGATCGAAGACGCCGCCCTGAATATTCAGAGTTCACTGAATCTGACCACCGACGAAAGCCTGACCAACCTGCGCGAGCGGACCGAAGCCCTGAGCAATCTTTCCGAGCAATTTGCTTCGGTCGATCAGCGCTTCGTCGATTTTGCCGCCGAATTCCCTGAGCAGCTCGACAACGACCGGCTGAACCACGTGCGTGCGCGCACGCTTGAGTTCAAGGTGCGCACGGACGAACGACTGGCCGACCTGCTGCGCAACAAACATTTGCTGGAGCCAATACCTGACCCGTCGAAACCGACGGTCTCATGGAGCCGCAAGATCATCAAAACCAGATTCAAGGGCACCCTCGTCGGCGAACCGGTGACCGGCACAGAGGCAGATTCCGCTCATCTGGTGGCAGTACGAGGCGAGCTGACGGGGGTCATCGCGACCTTCCATGAGAAATCCCCCGGCGAGTGGGTCGAACACCTTTCGCCGAAACCGACGCCAGCCAGAACCACGCCCAATCTTGCGAAAAGCGTCGAGGCCGGTCAGGCCCTGATCGACGGACTGGCGCTGTTCCGGCGACGTACCGAGGCGCTCATCAATCGGGCGCAACGCATTCCGGTGGAGATCGAAGAAATCTACCATCAGCACGCCGCCCGTTTACGCAATGCCGGCGAAGCGATCGACGAGGCGCTGACGGCCAGCAATCAGACCGTCGACTCAAAGCGGCCGACGCAAGCCCTCGGTCACGCCCTGAGCGAAGCCGCGACAGCCCTGTACGCAAAGGGTACGAACGCGCGTATTCAGATGATCAAACAACAACCGCCGACCGCGGCCCGCGTGGAATGGCTCCGGCACAAAAACGAAGTGAAGATCACGCAAACCGTCAAACGCCGCCGGCTCAAAGGGCGAGCCAAAGACTTTCTGGATGAATATGAAGTGCGCGATGCAAAAGCCGGCAAGGTGTTGTGGTACGCGCATTTCCATTACGCGAAAGGCGCTGACGCGGTTGGCCGCTTCACCGCGGCACACATGAAAACCGTCCGGCAACGACGGCTGGGAGGCGCGTTCTATCGGCAAGGCAACAGCACTCAGGACCTGATCGCAATCTACCGCAGCGAAATCAGCAACCCGCTGGCGCAAAGCCTGTTTTTCACCCCAGCCACGCCTGGCGCAGGCGCATCAGTGCCGCTCTGATGGCCGGCTCCGGAACGGCGGCGAAGCCCAGCACCAGACCGGCGCGGCGATCGGCTGGCGTCGTCGAGTCGGGCAACCAATAGCTGCTCAAACCGTTGATCTCCACATCCGCGCGTGCCGCCTGCTCGACCAACTGCTGCTCGCGCGCGATGCTCTCCACCGCCACCGTCAGGTGCAGCCCGGCCGAGACAGCCGGCAGCGCACCCACCCCGGGAATGCCCGACGGCCAGCCATCGAGCAGCGTATTGCGGCGGTTGAGCGCGGCGCGGCGCATGCGCCGGATGTGTCGCTGGAAATGCCCGGCGGCCATGAATTCGGCCATCACCGCTTGAGTACTCACCTCGGAATGCCGGACATCCACCGCCCGGCGTTGCGAGAACGCGTCCACCAGCCCGGGAGGCAAGACCAGATAACCAAGGCGCAACGCCGGGAATGCGACTTTGCCAAAGGTACCGACGTACAACACGCGGCCCTGCCGATCGAGTGCTGCCAAGGGCGCCAAAGGCGCGCCGGTGTAACGGTACTCGCCGTCATAGTCATCCTCGACGATCCAGCCCTGGTTGCGTTCGGCCCACGCCAGCAACTCCAGACGCCTCGCCAGGCTCATCACTACGCCGGTCGGGTATTGATGGGAGGGCGTCACGTAAGCCACGCGACAATCGCTGAGCCCGGCCATCGCCGCACAGTCGATGCCCTCACTGTCCACCGCCACGCCGTGCAATTGCGCCCCGGCCACAGCGAACGCATGACCCGCCGCGCGATAGCCGGGATTCTCGATCGCGACACCGTCGCCCGGCTCTACCAGCAACTGTGCACAAAGACTGATGCCCTGCTGGGCGCCACTGGTGATCACAATTTGTTCAGCCGAACACTGCATGCCACGGGAGCTGCGCAAATAAGCGGCAATCATCCCGCGCAAACGCGCATCGCCGGCCGGGTCGCCGTAGCACAGCTGCTGAAGATCCGGTTTGCGCCAGAAAGCCGCGTTCAGCTTGGCCCAGACCTCGAAGGGAAACAGATCGAACGCCGGTACACCCACGCGAAATGCACGCGGCGGACCACTGGGCGGACGCGGTAAATGGTTCTTTTCGAGGCGCGAAAATGTCGCGCTGTGGATAACTTTACTGGATGAAACCACAGGCAAATCCAGCCAATTTGTGGATAAGGCTGTGGGTAAGCCTGTTGACAACCCTGTGGATACTTTTGTGGATAGTTTTTTTGCCGAGCTCAGCGACTGAGCCAGTTGCGCCACGTAGGTACCGTCGCCGACTCGTCCTTCAATAAAGCCTTCGGCATACAGCTGATCGTAGGCCCGCACCACGCTGTTGCGGGAAATCCCCAATGCTGACGCCAGATCCCGGCTCGCCGGCAATCGCGTGCCGCTGGCCAGACGGCCATCGAGTACCCGCAGACGCAGGTCCTGGTAGAGCTGGCGGCTCAAGCCCTGGCGGCGATCCAGCTCGATACCGGCAGGATTGAATGGCATGGACAGCGGCGGCGAAACGGACATGGCAATGGACCTGTGAAATTGGCCGGTAATGGCTCTTACAACAGTCCAATAGCCTGCCTACGATGCTGGCATTCGCCAAGGAAAATCTCGCCATGTACACGCCCAAAGCCTTTGCCATCGACGAGCTGTCGCAACTGCACGAACTGATTCTCGCCACCCGCCTCGCCATTCTGGTGAGCCACGGCACCAACGGCCTGCAAGCCAGCCATGTACCGGTGCTGCTGCATCGCGAACAGGGTGAGTTCGGTACGCTGTACGGACACCTGGCCAAAGCCAATCCCCAGTGGAAAGACCTGCGCGACGGTGCCGAGGCCATGCTGATCTTTGCCGGCGCCGATGCTTACGTGAGCCCGGGCTTCTACCCGAGCAAGGCCGAACACGGCAAAGTCGTGCCGACCTGGAATTATGTCGCCGTGCACGCCTACGGCCGCGCCGAAACCTTCAGCGACGGCGGACGCCTGCTCGACATCGTCAGCACCCTCACCGACCGCCATGAGGCTGGCCGCGCACAACCCTGGTCGGTGGCCGACGCGCCGGCCGATTACATCGACGGCATGCTCAAGGCCATCGTCGGTTTTGCCATTCCCGTCGACCGCCTCGAAGGCAAGCGCAAGCTCAGCCAGAACCGCAGCGCTGACGATATCGCCGGCGTGCGCGAAGGCCTGGCCGCCAGTCCCGAAGTCAACGATCAAACCCTCGCCCAACTGATGCGCTAAGGAAATCACCATGAGTCAGATCGAGATACGCCCCGTCACCGCTGGCGATCACGCCGCGTGGCTGCCGCTGTGGCAGGCTTACCTGAGGTTCTACAACACCGAACTGCCGGACACGGTGACGCAAAGCACCTGGCAGCGCTTTCTCGACCCGGGCGAACTCACCCACGCGGCATTGGCCTGGGCCGACGGCAAGGCGGTGGGCATGGTGCATTACATTTATCATCGTTCGAACTGGAGCATCGAAAACTCCTGTTACCTGCAGGACTTGCTGGTGGTGCCGCAAGTCCGCGGCACCGGCGTCGGTCGTCTACTGATCGAACACGTCTACGCCACGGCCAAGGCCGACGGTTGCTGCAAAGTCCACTGGCTGACCCATGAAACCAACGCCACCGCGATCCAGCTCTACGAGCGCATCGCCGAACGCCCGGGCTTCATCCAGTTTCGCAAAGCCCTTTAAGGAGACGCACGCATGACCGCTTCACTCGCTGACTGGAAAGGCGTCCCCGCCCCCACCGCCACCCTGCTCGAGGGCCGCTTCATTCGCCTGGAAAGACTCGACCCGGCGCGCCACGGTGACCAACTGTTCGCCGCCCTCGAAGGCCCCGGTGCCGACCCCAAACTCTGGGATTATTTACCCTACGGCCCATTCCCGGAGCGCACAGCGTTCGACGCATGGCTGAACAACCACGCGGCCGCCAGCGACCCGTACTTCTTCAGCGTCGTTGATCGCGCCAGCGGTCAGGTGCAAGGTCTCCTCAGCCTGATGTCGATCGTCCCGGCCCAGGGCCGCATCGAAATCGGTCACGTCACCTTCGGTGCGCCGATGCAGCGTTCACCGAAAAGCACCGAGGCGGTTTTCCTGCTGGCCAAGTATTCCTTCGAGCTGGGTTATCGCCGCCTCGAGTGGAAGTGCAACAACAGCAACGCCCGCTCCAGATACGCTGCCGAGCGCCTGGGCTTCAGCTTCGAAGGCGTGTTCCGCCAGCACATGGTGGTCAAGGGCCAGAACCGCGACACCGCGTGGTATTCGATTCTGGATGGAGAGTGGCCGGCGATCGCGGCAGGGTTCGAGCAGTGGCTGGCGGATGAAAATCAGACGCCAGACGGGCAGGTAAAAGGCTTGGTGGAATGCCGTTCCTGATCGCTTGAAAACAAACGATCGCAGCCCGCGACAGCGCCTGCAGGGGTGCATTTGAATCCCATGCAGGAGCAGCCGCAGGCTGCGATCTTTTGATTGGCTGTCAGCCCAGCTTTTGCGCAAGCACCGCAATGTGCTCCGGGCCGATCCCGCAGCAACCGCCCAAATGGCTGGCGCCACGCTGCTGCCAGTCAATCGCCCAGTGCAAGTAACCCGGTGGATCCAGGTCATCGCGCAACGGATCAAGTCCGTCATTGGCGGTTGCCTCTTTTGGCTGCGGCGGAAACGCATTGGCATACGCACCAATGTGAATCTTCACCCCCAGACGCTCGAAGGTGGCGCGCGCCGCATCAATCGCGGCACCGATCACTTCCGGCTGACTGCAATTGAACAACAACGTCTCGACGCCCAATTCGGCCGCCACCGCGGCCGCTTCGGCCACAGGCTCACCGGAACGCAGACGAGGCACTTCATCGGTGTCTTCATCCTGCAAGGTGAACGACAGCCAGAACGCTTTGCCGTCCTTCGGCAACCCCGCATGGATCGCTCGCGCCTCGGCCAGCGAACTCTGGGTTTCCGCCAGCCACAGATCCACGTGCGGTGCCAGGCCATTGACCAATGGCGCCAGCAACTCGGTCACTCGGTCGGCGTTGAACAGATCCGGCCGATACGAGCCAAACAGCGGTGGCAATGAGCCGGCCACCCGCACGGTTTTCCCCGAGGCTTGCACCGCACGTTGCGCCAGCTCACCGGCCAACGCGGCCAGCGCCTGCCCTTCAGCGGCGAAGCGTTCTTCGCCAATATGGAACGGCACCACAGCGTAACTGTTGGTGGTAATCACATTGGCGCCACTGGCGATATAAGCGGCATGCACCGCTTCGACCGCTTGAGGCGCCTCGCTCAACGCCAGCGCCGACCACTCCGGCTGACGAAATGGCGCACCGGCGCGCTGCAACTCACGGCCCATGCCGCCATCGAGAATAATCGTGCTTGCTGCGCCCATATGCTTTTCACTCATATGCTTATGAAAATAACTCACTATCGGAGTCGTTCTTATAACTATTTAATACGCACCATCCGGTTAATAACAACCTCTTTTTTGCTCAGGGATCGACTGTGAAATTTCAACCGCTACTGGCCCTGGGCCTGACGATTCTGGCTGCCTCCACGCAAGCGTTTGGCGGTGCCACCCTGGACCGTATCGAGCAAAAGAAAGAGCTGGTCGGCGTGCTGATGGAAAGCTATCCACCGTTCTCGTTCCTCAATGACCAGAACCAACTCGACGGCTTCGATGTGGATGTCGCCAAGGCTGTGGCGGAAAAACTGGGGGTCAAGTTGCGACTCGAAACGCCGTCGTGGGACGTCATTGCCGCCGGCCGCTGGAGCGGGCGCTACGACATCTGCATCTGTTCGATGACGCCGAGCAAGGCCCGCGCCGAAGTGTTCGATTTCCCGGTTGAGTACTACGCTTCGCCAGCGGTGATCGTGGTCAACGCCAAGGATGAGCGCATCCACGACGCCAAGGACCTGAGTGGCAAAAAAGTCGGCCTCACCAGCGCCTCCAGCTACGAAAGCTATCTGAACAAGAACCTGGTGATCGAAGGCGCCGAAGACACGCAGTTGCAGTACCCGTTCGACGATGTGCAGATCGCGCCATACGACACCGATAACGTCGCCTTCCAGGACTTGGGGCTGGGCGCCGGCGTGCGCCTGGATGCGATTCTCACCAACCTCGTCACCGCACAGCCGCGCCTGAACCAAGACAAACGCTTCAAGCTGGCGGGGCCGGCGCTGTACTCGGAACCGAATTCGGTGGCCATCGAAAAGGGCGACGCGCAATGGGATGCCAAAGTTCGCGAGGTCTTCGCGCAACTGAAACAGGACGGCACCCTGAGCCAACTGTCGCAAAAATGGATCGGCGCCGATATCAGCCAATGACTGCTTTCCCGACACCTCCACAGCCACCGCAACCGGTGGCTGAATCTCGCCTGCAACGCATGTTCGGTTTCCGTACGCGGCTGTACCTGACCTGGGCAGCGCTGTTCTGCCTGTTCGCCGGGTTCTTCCTGAGCTTCGACCTGAAGTTCTCGATCATCCTCGACAAACTGCCCAATCTGGTCGGCCTGCACCTGGCGCCCAACGGTTTTCTGCAAGGGGCGGCGCTGACGCTTTTCCTCTGTCTGTGCTCGATCGTCGCCTCGTCGCTGCTGGGCTTCATCACGGCACTGGCACGCCTGTCGAAAAGCGCCGTGGCGTTCGGCATCGCCAGTTTTTACACCTCGTTCTTTCGCGGCACGCCACTGCTCATCCAGATCCTGCTGATCTACCTGGGCTTGCCGCAACTGGGTATCGTGCCCGGCGCGATTGTGGCCGGCATCATCGCCTTGTCGCTGAACTACGGCGCCTATCTGAGCGAAATCTTCCGCGCCGGCATCCTCGGTGTCGATCACGGCCAGCGCGAAGCGTCGCTGGCATTGGGGATGCGCGAGACGGTGATTTTCTGGCGGATCACCCTGCCGCAAGCCATGCGCACGATCATTCCGCCCACGACCAACCAATTCATCTCGATGCTCAAGGACTCGTCACTGATTTCGGTGATGGGGGTCTGGGAAGTGATGTTTCTGGCGCAATCCTATGGGCGCTCAAGCTACCGCTACATCGAAATGCTGACGACCGCAGCGATCATTTACTGGCTGATGTCGATCGGGCTGGAGCTGATTCAGGCGCGGATGGAGCGGCACTACGGCAAGGCTTACGTGCGTCGCAGCTAGGGCGATCAGAACATTGCGGGCAGCGTCGGGTTTTAATTGATCTCTCGGCGCACCCGCACAACGCCCATTTTCAGTCCAAACGGACGAAACACTGCGTTCAACGATTTAAGTGTCTGATTGCCCTCACCGTGTTCGATATGAACCAGCGTACGCACCGATATTTTGCACATCTTCGCAAACTGGGTCTGATGCAGACCGGTCACTTCCACGCGCAAACGGCGAACGGCCTCACCGATCTCCAGCGTCCCCTGGGCCAGCGCCTCTTGAATGCTTTCGATGAGCACAGTGCGCTCGGCAACCGTCATGGTCATTGCAGATCCCACTCTTTCAAGCGTTGCTCCAGATTTTTCAGATGAATGCCTGGGTGGTTCATGGTTCTGTCGGGCAAACCACTGGCCGTCAGTATGTCGGGCAGCGCCGCCAGACGTTGGGCATCTTCGCGCAATCGTTCGAAAAGCGCTGGCGCATCACATAGCGCTGCCAATGGGTCATTGGGTTCAGCAATATCCGCCAACGCACGGCACACTCCACGCCAATCCACGTCTCCAGCCCTCTCCAGATCTCTAGGCCATTTGGTCGTACGGGTCACGCCTTCGTCATCCATGACCATCGGGGCCAGGTCATAAATCGGCGCCAAACGAAATGTGTTTGCCTGACGAATGATCGCGGTGTTGCGACCATGGTTATCCGAGTTACCAAGAATCTTGTTGATCAGATCCCGACGTAAGTAGTCCGTCACAAGAGCGGGTATCTGACTGGCCTGCCCTGCTTGGCGCCAAAGCCCGGCGAGCATGCGGATAACCTCCATATGGTTCATCGCACTTCCCGGCGTCGTCACTTGAGCCAACGAGTAAATCGACTCCACAGCCAAGCGGCTTACATCACCGTCCCTTACCTTGCGATCAAAACGCTGCATCCACAAACTTGGCTTGTTCGCTTCTTCCAGTGCCAAGCCTTCGGCTGCGATCGTTTCGATACCGAGTTTCTGAAGCGCCTTGTAGTAATGGAATTCGCTTCGCAGGATGTCTTGATCGGTCAAACCGCCTCTGTTTCTGGCAAATTTCACAAACCAATGTTGTCTGACTTTGTCGTCATCCAATACGGCATCGGGGTACAGGAGACCAGCCTTGTTCTCGGCCAATAAAAGCTTCGGTGCCTCACCACCCGCGCCTGTAGCTCCACCGATTGCCGCACCCAGCTCATAGGCATATTCGAGGAAACGGTTGTCACGATGGACGACATCCTCACGCTTGAATCCGATTGGCTTGCGCTCATCGACAGCCTCGGCCGACTCTTTTATGCGCATATTGCCGATGGGGGCTGGAGTACTGCGACCGAGCAGATATAGATCGGCGCTGATGTTCGCCGGTTTTTCTCGACCTAGACGCTCAAGTAAAAAGCGTTTGGCGGCCCCTGCGGGGGCAATGTCGTGCACAAATGCCGGCGTTTTGGAACGATGGCCGTCCCAATCCAGTGGGTACAACGCACTCACCGCCCTGGAAAACGGAGAGCCCATGGCTTCAATATTTTCAGCAAGGTAGGCCGTCTCGTAACCAAAACTGCAGCGACTCTCGAAACCCTTTTCAGGATCGTCGAAGCTCAGAATCATCGCGTCTTGCCATTTACCCGCCGTGAATATCTGTAATGTCAGGTTGTACATGCCTTCCCACCTGCATTGAAATGCATTTCAGCAGAGCTTTCCTTCATACCAGATGCAATATAGTGCATTTAAAGCCTGACAGCTCTCCCTAAATCTGCAACAAAATGCAGATTAAATCTTTATCAGTACGATCCGAATGCAAAATAATGCAGATCAGTCACCGACATCATTCTGTAAAAACCCTTCGCTATACAGGACGGCCCGCTTATAACAAAAAGGCCGTCCGACCATGCCGTTCCCGCCTCAGCGTCTGTCCCTCACCATCGCCCTGCTGATCTCGGCCACCACTGCTCACGGCAAAACCGTGCAGATCGACACCGCCACCACGGCATCGCAGACTCTCGGCGGCAGTGACACGCTGACGATTTCGGCGCCGGGCAGCATCACCAACAGCGGCAAGGCCGTGAGCCTGAAAGACAGCACCAGCGGGGTCGGCGTGGTGATCGACAATGCGGGCAAAATCATCTCCACGGGTGGCCGCGCAATCGACAGCAGCGGCGACCTGACCCGGGCGCGCAACTACCAAATATACAACCGCAGCGGCGGGCAGATTCTCGGCGCCAACGACGCCTTGCGTGTCGACAGCAACTTCGTCAGCGGCAGCCTGCTGATCGACAACAGCGGCATCATTCGCTCCACCACCGGCCAGGGCCTGGACCTTGATGCCCTGCGCAGCGAAGGGGTAACAACCACCATTATCAACCGCGCGGGCGGATTGATCCGCGGCGATGCCAGCGACGGCATGAAAACCGGCGCCCATGCGACCATCAGCAACTATGGCGAGATCTCCACCGGGGATTCGCACAACGCCGACGAGAAGTTCGACGGCATCGACATTGATTCCGCCAACGGTGTCAGCATCACCAACTACGGGGTGATTTCCGGTGGCCGTCACGGCATCACCACCGACCTTGGCGCGACGCTGATCAACTACGGGCAGATCACCGGGCGCAATGGCTCGGGCTTCGGCTCCGACGGCGATGGCACGGTGATCAACCACGGCACCATCACCGGGGCCTATTCCGGGCTGCAGGCCAATGGTGACGGCGACGGTGTGGACATCGACAAGATCGCCCACATCGAAAACTACGGCACCCTCCAAGGCGTCGGCGCCGGCGGCGTGGACAAGGGCGGTTTCGCCAATGGCAGTGAAGGCATCGCACTGGGCGGCGGTTACATCCTCAATGCCAGCGGCGCGCTGATCAGTGGCGCCAACAGCGCGATTCTGGTGGACGACGGCAGCGGCGGTTCCGGGTTGGCGGCAACCACGCTGGAAAACTTCGGCAGCATCCAGGGCCTCGACGGTTTCGGTGTGAAGTTTGTCGGCGAATTCGCCGACAACGTCATCAACGGCGGCACCTTCAGCGGCAGCAATGGCCTGGCGCTGGATCTGGGCGGCGGCAACGACAACCTGACCTTGCGCAACGGCAGCCGCTTCATCGGCGTGGTCGACGGTGGCAGCGGTTATGACCGGGTGGTGATGGATGACCCGGCGGGTGGCAACTTCGGCAGCAGTCGCAACTTCGAGTGGCTGGAGGTCAGGCAAGGCGCGTGGACCCTGACCGGCCATGATGACTTCAGCGACGGCGGTGCAGTGCGCAATGGCGCGACGCTGATCAACCAGGGCGGCATTGCCGGCAATCTGACCGTCGATACCGGCGGTGTGTATGCCGGTGGCGGCTCGGTCGGCAGCCTCACCGTCAACGGCACCCTGCGTACTGACACCCGGCTCGGCCGCGCAACCATCGTGCATGACTTGAACCTGGGCAGCGACGCCACCCTCGCCTACGGCGTCAACGCCGACGGCAGCAGTGCGCCGGTGCAGGTCGGCGGCACGGCCAACCTGAACGGTGCAACACTGGCGGTCAAGCCCGGCAGCGGCACCTGGCCGTGGCAGAATCATTACACCGTTTTGCAAGCGGCGCAGGTCAACGGCCGTTTCGGCCAGGTCACCAGCGACTATGCGTTCCTGACGCCGACCCTCGCCTACACGCCGACGCAGGTCGATCTGACGTACACCCGCAACGACGTGGCATTCAGCGAATTCGCCGCCACCGGCAACGGCCGCAACGCCGCCAACAGCCTGGCCTCGCTGGGCACGCAAACGGCGCTGTACAACGCCTTGCTCAACACCACGCAAAGCACCGCCAGCGCGGCCGTCGAGCAACTGGCCGGCGCCAGCAACGCCAACCTGACCAGCGCCACACTTGGCGCCAGCAGTCAGGTCGGCAACAGCATGCTCTCGGCGCTGCAGCAGATGGGCGGCAGCCCGGGACTGCTGGTCAGCCTCGATCAACGCGACACGCCGGTGCTGGCGGCCAACGGCGTGCCGTCCGAGGCGCGCAACCTGAATGACCCGAACGCTCGCGGCCGACTCTGGCTGCAAGGCATCGGTGGCTACGGCAAGCTTGACGGCGAACATGGCAGCAGTGGTCTCGAACAACGCACCAAGGGCAGCGTGCTCGGCGCCGACGGTCACTGAATCCGGCGTGGCGCCTGGGTGTACTGGGCGGTTATTCGAAAACCGATCTGGACGCGACCGGCGTCGACGGCAACGTCGAGAGCTGGCACGCCGGTGTGTATGCCTTGCATCAAAATGGCCCGATGTCGCTGCGTCTGGGGGCGGCCTACAGCGGCCATCAGGGCGAAAGCAAACGCACCATCGCCTTCAACGGTTTCAGCGACCGGCCCAAAGGCGACTACGACGCCAACAGCCAGCAAGCCTTCGCCGAACTCGGTTACGCCATGGGCAGCGGTCGCCTCAGCGCCGAACCGTATGCCAGCCTCGGCTACCAGCGCTACCACCGCGACAGCTATAAGGAAAAGGGCGGCGCCGCCGCGCTGCAGGTCGACAGCCAGAGCCAGGACAACTTCAGCAGCAGCCTCGGTCTGCGTCTGGCGCACCTGAGCAGCCTGGACAACGGCATGAGCGTGACCCCACGCATGGCACTCGGCTGGAAGCACACGTACGGCGATGTCAGCAGTTCGACGCGTCAGGCGTTCGTGACCGGCGGCACTGCGTTTAATGTCGATGGCAGCGCACTGGATCGCGACAGCCTGCTGCTCGAAGCCGGCCTCGACGTGGGCGTCTCTGCGCGGCATACGCTGGGGCTGGGGTACAGCGGCGAGTTGGGCAACAACAGTCGCAACCACGGTTTGATCGGGCAGTGGCAAATGAGTTTTTGATATTTGCTAGCAGGCGTCGTCCCGTTTATTTGTAGGAAAAGGGATCGGTAGAACCGCGTAAAAACAACGGTTCCGACTCACGCGGTGAATTTCTACAGAATGATCCGATGTCCCCTGCAATTCCGTGGGAAGCAGCCGACATCGAAGTTTGCGGTATCTCCCTAGAGTTTGGCCTCCTGTCAAAAGAGGCCGTACTTGATGCCCGTTCAACACACATTCAAACCGAAACATCTGGCGTTAGCGATTGCACTGACCGTTTGCTGCGTGGAGAGCTCCGTCGCTCAACAGGCAGAAGAACCTGTTGTCACCGCTGCAGAAGGAACCAAAACACGTAAAAGGCTCCCCAAAAAGGTTGCCCCCGCCCTGCCTGATGCAGCCATCGAGCAACCGGAGCCCTTCGTCGATCTCTTTGAGATTCCGGATTTTATCGGCCCGATGGAGCATACCCGTCCAGCCATCAATGAGCCGCGTGAAGACGCGATAACGCGATTGCCAGTGGTCGAAGCGGCCAAAGCGGTTGTCGAGTTCGATGACGCCTTCTATGAGTTTCTCGAATTCCCCGAGCCTGAGACTGGAGAAACAGAGATAGCAGAGCTGGATGAAGATTCGTTCGACGAATTTCAGAATGCCTACACCACTCAGATCTCGTTTATCTCGCAAGCACTTGAAAACGTTGAAGGCGTTTCGTTGCAACTCGGTGAGGCGGACGACTTGCTTGTTATCAACAACGGCGCCCGATGGGAGGGCCGGCTCGACGGCGGCGCAGGCAAGAACGGATTACTGCTGAACGCTTCCGAAGGCGGAGAGATCGGGGCAACCGCAAATTTTGCCGGTCTACGTGTCGCGCGAGGGAAATGGCAATTGCACGATGAGTTCCAGGGATCGGCCGAGGTCCAGGCCGGTGCCAGCCTGTTGAACAACGGCTCGATTGAAGGCGATGCCTATGTCGACGAATCCGCCGTGTACGGCGGGAACGGCAAAGTCTCCAACTTATATGTCCAAGGCGCACTGGTCGCCAATACCGAAATCGGTTCGCCAATCGTCAAAGGCAACCTGGAATTCACCGAAACCGCGACTTACTCCTACGGAGTGACGGCTGACCAGTTTTCGACCCCCGTTCTGGTAGAAGGCACAGCAACGCTGGCAAATGCCAGCGTTCAGGTTTTTGCCGCCCCCGGCGACTACGCCAACAGTGCCACTCACCCCATTCTGTTTGCAGGAAAAATCGACGGCGAATTCGGCCGGGTCAGCACTAACCTGGCCTTCCTGACGCCAACGCTTTCGTACACTGACACTGCCGTAGCGTTAACGTACAAACGCAACGATCTGGCACTCGAACGACTGGCGGGGTCCGCCAGTGGCCAGGCGCTGGCGCGCAGTGTTGATACGCCGATGACGGCAACCCTCAACACCGCCGTGCAAGCGCTCGTAAGTAGCACCCGCGCGTCCGCCCCGATCGCCATTGAACAGCTCGCCGGCAGCAGCAACGCCAACCTCGCCAAGGCGACACTCAGCAGCCTCACTCCCGTGAGCAAAAGCATGCTCTCGGCCATGCACCAGCTGAACACCCGCTCGGGCACAACCCATGGCTCCGCCAGTTCGCCGCGCCAGGCAGCTGGCGCGGCTGATACCGGCAGAGTCTGGGTTCAGGCGCTCGGCCATGGCGGCAAGGTTGATCATGACGCTGACAGCGCCCTGAAGCACGCGACCCAAGGCCTGGTAATCGGTGCTGACTGGCGTCTCGATGAGCAATGGCACGTCGGACTGATCGGCGGGAAATCCCAGACAAAACTCGACGCCCGTCAATACGACGGCGACCTCGACAGCTGGCACCTCGGTGCTTATGCCGTGCGTCAGGACGGACCGATGGCTCTGCGCCTGGGCGCCACCTACGCAAGCCATGCCGGCAGCAGCAAACGACGCGTGGCGTTCAATGATTTCAGTGATCGCCTCAAAGGCGCCTACGACGTCAATACCCAGCAAGCCTTTGCCGAACTGGGTTTCAATCTTGGCCGCAACAACGTGACGCTCGAGCCGTTCGCCGGCCTCGGTTTTCAACGCTACCAACGCGACAGCTATAGCGAAAAGGGTGGCGATGCGGCGCTGAGAGTCTTCGGCCAGACGCGCGCTAACCTCAGTAGCACCTTCGGGGTTCGCGTTGCCAAAACCAGCTTCCTCGACAACGGCATGCGTCTGACACCGCGCCTGAGCACCGGCTGGAAACACACCTTTGGCGAGATCGAAAACGATACCCGCCAACAACTGGTCAAGGGCGGCAAACGTTTTGATATTGCCGGTGCGGCGCTGGATCGTAACAGCCTGTCCGTGGATGCCGGCCTCGACCTAGGGCTTTCCGCCAACCACACGCTGGGCGTAGGCGTCACCGGTGAAATGGGTACCGACAGCCGCACTCACGGCGTCGTCGGTCAATGGCGCATGGCGTTCTAAAACTCGATCGGTAGTGCTGCCACAGGCTGCGGTCTTTTAATCTGGTTTAAAAATCAAAGTCAAAGGTTTGTAGTCTGCGGCCGCCCTACAGGTGAGCGTTGTGTTCAGGCAAAAAAAAGGGGAGCACCATGCCCCCCCGAGGTTTAAAGCGTTTGATCGTGGCCGTTATCTCAGCCTTCGATCTCGATCAGGATTTCGCCCGGGTTGACGCGGTCGCCCTTGGCAACATGGATGGCGGTCACCTTGCCGGCAACGGCGGCCTGCACCTCGGTCTCCATCTTCATCGCTTCGGTGATCAGTACGGCCTGGCCGGCCTTGACGGTGTCGCCTTCCTTGACCAGCACATCGACGATGTTGCCCGGCATGGTGGTGCTGACGTGGCCCGGGGCCGACGCCTGCTTGCGTTTGCTGCTGCCACCGCTGACGAATTCGTTGAGCGGTTCGAACACCACTTCTTCCGGCATGCCGTCGATGGACAGGTAGAAGTGACGCTTGCCTTCGGCCTTCACCCCGACACCGGTGATGTCGACGCGGTAAGTCTCGCCGTGGACGTCGATGACGAACTCGGTCGGCACGCCTTCGCCGCCAGCCTTCGCCACACCACCGGCCTCAGGAATCGGCAACAGCACTTCCGGAACGAGGGTGCCGGCGGCACGCTCTTCGAGGAACTTGCGCCCGATGTCCGGGAACATGGCGAAAGTCAGCACGTCTTCTTCGGACTTCGCCAGCGCGCCGATGTCGGCCCGCAGCTTGGTCATTTCCGGCTTGAGCAGATCGGCCGGACGTACGTCGATCACCTCTTCACTGCCGATGGCCTGACGACGCAGCTGTTCGTTGACCACGCCCGGCGCCTTGCCGTAGCCGCCTTGCAGGTAAAGCTTCACTTCGTTGGTGATGGTCTTGTAACGCTCGCCGGCCAACACGTTGAAGAACGCCTGGGTGCCGACGATCTGCGAGGTCGGGGTCACCAGCGGCGGGAAGCCGAGGTCTTCACGCACCCGCGGGATTTCCGCCAGCACTTCGGCCATGCGGTTGAGAGCACCCTGTTCTTTCAACTGGTTGGCGAGGTTGGAGATCATCCCGCCCGGCACCTGGTTGACTTGCACGCGAGTGTCGACGGCGGTGAATTCACTTTCGAACTGGTGGTACTTCTTGCGCACGGCGTAGAAGTACAGGCCGATCTCTTGCAGCAATTCGAGGTTCAGACCGGTGTCGTACTCGGTGCCCTTGAGCGCAGCAACCATTGACTCGGTGCCTGGGTGGCTGGTGCCCGAGGCAAAGCTGGAGATCGCGGTGTCGATGTGGTCGGCGCCGTTTTCGATCGCCTTGAGCTGGCACATTGCGGCGAGGCCGGCCGTGTCGTGGGAGTGGATGAACACCGGCAGCGACTGCTCGGCTTTCAACGCGCGGACCAGTTCGCCGGTGGCGTACGGCGTCAGCAGGCCGGCCATGTCCTTGATTGCCACCGAGTCGCAACCCATGGCTTCCATCTGCTTGGCTTGCGCCACGAACGCGTCGATGGTGTGCACCGGGCTGGTGGTGTAGGCGATAGTGCCTTGCGCATGTTTGCCGGCAGCCTTCACCGCCTCGATCGCCACGCGCAGGTTACGCACGTCGTTCATCGCATCGAAGATGCGGAACACGTCGATGCCATTGACCGCGGCCTTGGCGACGAAGGCTTTGACCACATCGTCGCTGTAGTGGCGGTAGCCCAGCAGGTTCTGCCCGCGCAGAAGCATTTGCAGACGGGTATTGGGTAGCGCGGAGCGCAGTTGGCGCAGGCGTTCCCACGGGTCTTCTTTCAGAAAACGTACGCAGGCGTCGAACGTCGCACCGCCCCAGCATTCCAGCGACCAGTAGCCGACTTTGTCGAGCTTGTCGCAGATCGGCAGCATGTCTTCGGTGCGCATGCGGGTGGCGAGCAGCGATTGGTGAGCGTCGCGCAGGATGGTGTCGGTAACGAAGATCTTCTTAGTCATTGGTATCTCCTCATAGCGGCAAGCTTCAAGCTACGAGCTGCAAGAAAAAGCCGAGTCGCTCTCACTTGAAGCTTGTCGCTGACAGCTCGCAGCTGCATTTATAGGCCTGCGTGGGCGGCGATGGCGGCGGCGATGGCCAGGGCCAGCTCTTCGGGTTTGCGCTTGATCGAGTAGTTGGTCAGTTCAGGATGGCTTTCAACGAAGCTGGTATTGAACTGGCCACTACGGAATTCCGGATTGCGCAGGATTTCCTGGTAATACGCGGCGGTGGTCTTCACCCCTTGCAGACGCATGTCGTCGAGGGCGCGCAGGCCACGGTCCATCGCCTCTTCCCAGGTCAGCGCCCAGACCACCAGTTTCAGGCACATCGAGTCGTAGAACGGCGGAATGGTGTAGCCGGTGTAGATCGCCGTGTCGGTGCGCACGCCGGGGCCGCCGGGAGCGTAGTAGCGAGTGATCTTGCCGAAGCTCGGCAGGAAGTTGTTCTTCGGGTCTTCGGCGTTGATCCGGAACTGCAGCGCGAAGCCACGGTGCTGGATGTCTTCCTGCTTCACTGACAGCGGCAGGCCGGAGGCGATGCGGATCTGCTCACGAACGATGTCGATCCCGGTGATTTCTTCGGTGATGGTGTGTTCCACCTGCACCCGGGTGTTCATCTCCATGAAGTACACCTCGCCCTCGGCGAGCAGGAACTCCACGGTGCCGGCGTTCTCGTAGCCCACAGCCTTGGCTGCGCGCACCGACAGGTCGCCGATGTAGGCGCGCTGTTCCGGGGTCAGTTGCGGGCTCGGGGCGATCTCGATCAGCTTCTGGTTGCGGCGCTGGATCGAGCAGTCACGCTCGAACAGGTGCACGACGTTGCCGAAGCTGTCGCCGAGGATCTGCGCTTCGATGTGCTTCGGATTAACGATGCATTTTTCCAGGAACACTTCCGCCGAACCGAAGGCCTTGGTCGCTTCGGAAATCACCCGAGGGAAATTCTGTTCGAGTTCTTCGCGGCTGTTGCAGCGACGGATGCCGCGCCCGCCACCACCGGAGGTGGCCTTGAGCATGACCGGGTAACCGATGCGGTCGCCCTCGGCCAAGGCTTCATTGATGTCGGCCACGTTGCCTTCGGTGCCCGGGGTGACCGGTACGCCGGCCTTGATCATGCTGCGCCGGGCTTCGGTCTTGTCGCCCATGCGGCGAATGACTTCTGCCGACGGGCCGATGAATTTAATCCCGCGTTCGGCGCAGATGTCTGCCAACTCGGCATTTTCCGAGAGGAAGCCGTAACCGGGGTGCAATGCATCGCAACCGGTTTCCACCGCCAGGTTCACCAGCTTGCGCGGGTTCAGGTAACCGGCCAGTGGCTCGGCACCGATGCTGTGGGCTTCGTCCGCACGCTTCACATGCAAGGCATGGCGGTCGGCGTCGGAAAAAATCGCAACCGAGCGAATGCCCATTTCGGCGCAGGCTCGCACGATTCTTACGGCAATCTCACCACGGTTGGCGATCAGGATCTTTGTTATCACTTGGAGGTTCCCTTGAGCCGGTGGCACCACGACCTGCTAGACCCAGGTCGACGCGTGACCAAATGTTTCAATTTAGTCGCAGCCCCACACTAGCGCTCACAAGGGATTAACAAAAATGAATAAAAATTGGGTCAGGCATAAGCAAAGACTTATAGTTAAACCATCAGCCTGCCGTCAGAGCCTATAAGAAATGCGTAACTCCTTGATGCGTATGACATTACGCCAGTTGCAGATCTTCAACGAAGTGTGTGATTTGCGTTCTTACAGCCGTGCGGCTGAGGAAATGTCGCTCACACAACCAGCCGTCAGCCTACAGATTCGTCAGCTGGAAGAGCTCATCGGCCAGCCATTATTCGATTATGTCGGCAAAAAACTCTACATGACCGAGGCTGCCGAAGCCCTGCAGCGGGCCAGCCGGGACATCTTCGGTCGCCTGGAAAACCTCGACATGCAGCTGTCGGACATGCAGGGCTCGCTGCAAGGCCAACTGAAGCTGGCGGTGGAATCCAGCGCCAAATACTTCGTGCCGCACCTGTTCGCCGCCTTCAAGCGCCAGCACCCGGAAGTGAACCTGCAACTGACCGTGGTCAACCGTGGCCAGGTGATCCGCCGCCTCTCGGACAACCGCGACGATCTGGTGATCATGTCGATGGTGCCGCAGGACATGGGCCTGGAGTTTCTGCCCTTTCTGAACAACCCGATTGTCGCCGTGGCGCGCCCGGATCATCCGCTGGCGCATATGGGGCCGCTGCGTTTGCAGGACCTTGAACCCTACACACTGCTGATCCGCGAACCGGGTTCGGGCACGCGAATGGCCTGCGAGGACTACTTCAAGGAGAAACGCGTGCACTTCACCCAGACTCAGGAAGTGGCCTCGGCCGAAGCCCAGCGCGAATGCGTGGTGGCGGGTCTGGGCCTGGCGCTGTTGACGCGCCACGCCCTGAACCTGGAGTTGGCGACCGGCGGCCTGGTGGAGTTGCCGGTCGAGGAGTTGCCGCTGTTCCGTAGCTGGTGCCTGGTGCAAGCCAAGGCCAAACGGCTGTCACCGGTGGCGCACGCCTTCCTGGCGTTTATCCGCAGCGAACGGGTGCAGATCAGCGCGCTGGTTGAGCGCTTCGACGGGAAGTTGCCGGTACGGCCTGCCAGTAGTTGATTTCAATGTCCTCGGGAAAATCGCTGATTTCGCTTTGAAGCTGACGAAGTTCGAAGCGATCTTCGATGGCGCGACGGAATTCCATGCGGCGCTGGTCTTCCTGTTGACGACGGGTTTTCGCGGCGCTGTTGCGTTCTTCGTAGGGCTGAGCCATTTCGAGTCTCCCAAGGCGAGTACGGGAGTTTCACGATAGGCGTGAGGGATGACGGTTTGGCTGCGCGGGGATGACAGTGCGATGAAACTTGCGCAGGGTTGTGGTGTTTCTGAGGACGCCTTCGCGAGCAGGCTCGCTCCCACATTTGATCTCGGCGTGACACAAAATTTGTGTTCACAGAAGATCCCTGTGGAAGCGAGCCTGCTCGCGATTAAGTTCGGAACGACCTTAGATGACTTCAGTCATCCAGCGCTTTTACGGCTTTCGGCGACAAGCGCAAGCTGCGCAGACTGCGCTTGACGCTCTTCAGGTGATTGACCAGGCTCGGCCCGCGCGCCATCGCCACGCCCATCGCCAACACGTCGATCACCACCAGATGCGCAATGCGCGAGGTCAGCGGCGTGTAGATCTCGGTGTCTTCGTGCACATCAATCGCCAGGTTGACGGTCGACAGTTCGGCCAACGGCGTCTGGCTTGGGCACAGGGTGATCAGCGAAGCGCCACTCTCGCGAACGAGGTTGGCGGTGATCAGCAGATCCTTGGAGCGCCCGGACTGGGAAATACAGATCGCCACGTCGGTCGGCTTCAACGTCACCGCCGACATCGCCTGCATGTGCGGGTCGGAGTACGCCGCCGCCGTCAGCAGCAAACGGAAGAACTTGTGCTGCGCATCCGCCGCCACCGCGCCCGACGCACCAAAGCCATAGAACTCGACACGCTGCGCCTGAGACATCAGCGTCACCGCGCGCTGCAACTCCACCGGATCAAGCTTCTCGCGAACCTCCATCAGGGTGTGCAGCGTGGTGTCGAAGATCTTCAGGCTGTAGTCGGCGACCGAGTCGTCCTCATGGATCGCGAACTGACCAAAACTGGCACCGGCAGCCAGGCTCTGCGCCAGTTTCAGTTTCAGATCCTGAAAACCTGAACAACCGATGGCGCGACAGAAGCGCACGATGGTCGGTTCACTGATGCCGACGCTGTGGGCCAGATCGGCCATGGAACTGTGCATCACGGCCGCAGGGTCAAGCAGCACGTGGTCGGCGACCTTGAGCTCCGACTTGCGTAACAGGTGACGTGACTGGGCGATGTGTTGCAGCAGATTCAAGGGGCTGGACTCTTCTTATGGGCAAGGATGTAGCACGCTTGTAGTTATACTACATGAATTGGCTTTTTGCCTGCTCAATGCGTAACTCAATGTCCCCGTATTGGGCGTGATGACGCGCATGTAGCACTTAAAACGGTTTTGCCTGCTCACGCAAAAGCCCGGCCAGCGCGGCAGCTTCTACCGGACGACTGATCAGATAGCCCTGCACCTCGTCGCAGCCCTCGGCCCGCAAAAACGTCAGTTGCTCCGGCCGTTCGACCCCTTCGGCCACCACCTTCAACGACAGTCCGTGGGCCATGGCAATGATCGCGCGGGTGATCGCCGCATCCTCACTGCCCTCGCCCAGGCCGCGAATGAACGCCTGATCGATCTTCACGTAATCCACCGGAATCCGTTTCAGATAACTCAACGACGAATACCCGGTGCCGAAGTCGTCGATGGCCAGTTTCACCCCCAGATCCCGCAGTTGCTGGAACGTCGCAATGATGTGTTCAACGCTGTCGAGCAACTGGCTTTCGGTCAATTCCAGCTCGAGAAAATGCGGCGCCAGACCGGTCTCCTCCAACACCTGCCGCACCAGGCTGACCAGTTTGCCCTGACGCAGTTGATGCACCGAGAGGTTCACCGACACGCGGATCGCTTCCAGGCCCTCGCGCTGCCATTCGCACGCCTGCCAACACGCCTGACGCAGGACGAACTCGCCGATGGGGCCGATCAACCCGGTTTCTTCGGCCAGCCCGATGAAATCGCCTGGCGGTACCTGCCCCAGAATCGGATGTTCCCAGCGCACCAGAGCCTCAGCCGCATTCAGCCGACCTGTCGCCAGGCACAACTTCGGCTGATAGAACACCTTCAGTTGCTTGTCTTCGATAGCTTTGCGCAACTGGTTCTCCAGTTGCAGACGCTCAAGGGTGCTGGCCTGCAGGCTGTCGGTGTAGAACTGGAAATTGTTGCCGCCCAGATGCTTGGCATGCTGCATGGCCATGTTCGACTGACTGACCAGCGCGGAAATTTCACGGGCGTTGTCCGGCAGCATACTGATGCCCATCGAGGCGCTGACCACCAGCTCATGCCCTTCGACGGTCAGCGGCAGACGCAGCTTGCTCGACAACCGCGTGGCGACCCGCGCCAGGCTCGACAGGTTGCCGTAGGCGTCGAACAGCACCGCGAATTCGTCACCGGACAACCGCGCAATCGTGTCCGCTTCCGGCAAGGCATTGACCAGCCGCCGGGACATTTTTTGCAGCAACTGGTCAGCGATCTCATGGCCGAGGCTGTCGTTGAGCAATTTGAAACGATCCAGATTGATGTGCAGCAACGCCAGACTGCGCCGTCCGCCCTGCCGGACCCGTTGGTGGGCTTCGTGCAGGCGCTCGCGAAACAGCGAGCGGTTGGCCAGTCCGGTGAGTTCATCGTAGTGCGTCAGGTAACGCATGCGCTCTTCGGATTCGCGCCGCGCCGAAAGATCGGCGAAGAAGCCGACGATATGACTGACGTTGCCCCGACTGTCGCGCACTGCATTGAGTTGCAGCCACTGTGGATACAACTCGCCGTTCTTGCGGGTTTCCACCAGTTCACCTTGCCAACTGCCATGCTGCTCCAGCGCATGGCGGATCGCGACGTAATGCCGACGGGCATCGCGGCTGCACGGCAACTCGACGACATTGCGCCCGAGCATGTCGTCGATGTCGTAACCGGTCACCCGGCTGAAGGCCTGATTGATCGCGATCAGCGCGTAGTTCGGGTCGAGGATCACAATGCCTTCGCTGGCCGCTTCGAACACCGTCGCCGCCAGGCGCTGCTGCTCTTCGAGGCTTTTGCTGGCACTGATGTCGCGGCGGGTGCCGACCATGCGGATCACTTGCCCGCTCTCGCTACGTTCAACGGCGCGGCCACGGTCTTCGATCCACACCCAGTGACCATCGCCGTGGCGCACGCGGTATTCGATCTGATAGTCCTCGGTGCGGCCCTTCAAATGCTCGACCAAGGCGTGCTTGAGCGACGGCACATCCTCCGGGTGCAGGCGTGGCTTGAGGTCGCGCAGGATGGCCGTGACGTATTCCGGGGCGAGGCCGAACAGCTCCTGAATCTGCGTGTGATGAACTTCGTCGGTCTGCAGGTTCCAGTCCCACAACCCCAGCTCGCTGGCCTTCAGCGCCAGCGCCAGGCGCGCTTCGCTTTTGCTCAGGGCCTGATTGGCGGCGTCCAGCTCGCGGCTGCGCTGAGCGACGCGGTCTTCCAGGTCGACCTGCGCTTCGCGCAACTGGCCTTCGGCGCAACGCCGCTGCTCGATTTCCCGCGCCAGCTCCTGATTGAGTTGTTCGCTGCGCGACTGCGTCTGCTGAAGATGTTCGATCAGGTGCTGATTCTGAAAGCGCCGCAGCAAGCCACGATCAATCAGGCGATTGACCTGCCACGCCACCACGCTCAGCGAGCCGAGCAGAATCAGGCCCAGCCAGCCCCAGCCGCGCGCCTGCTCGTCGCCGCCCCAGAACAGATAGCCGATCGCCGGCAGCAGGCACGGCAAGGTAAACGACAGAAACGCCGGCAGGCTCACCGCATAGGCGACACTGGCCGACAATGTCGCGGCACCGATCAGGCCGAACACCCAGGCCTGCTGCATGAAGTTGTCGGCCGGCACCAGGGCAATGCCAGCGCCAGCCAGGGTCAGGCCGGTCATGGTCGAGCCGAGCAGGAACATGCGGAACCAGATCGGCTGGGCCTGGCGATTGGGTATCGCCGAATCGAACGCCGCCACTTGAATCACGCGCAACGCCACCAGCGACAGCAACCACACCAGCCAGACACTGACCACGAAGTAGCGCTGCGGGCTCCAGAGCAAAGCGGCGCAGACCAGACCATTGATCAACATGAACAGGGTGGGCAACAGAGAGCCCTGGTACAGCAGGCGCGTGCGCTCCACCGCCATTTCGACGGCATAGTGCTTGCGGATAACCCGGGGTTCCACAGAGGGGCCCGACAGTTCGGAGCTGAGGGTCATGGGCAACGTTCTTGTTCTTATAAGGGGGGGCGTGCGCCCGAAACGTGCACGGAGCATACACAAGCCGATCCCGTTGCCAAACTGCCCCAGGTCATAATTTCAGCGAAACATTTGCTCCCCGCAACGACGCCGAAACCCGCAGAGCCACACGGACTCACGCCTTCAGCGGATGACCGACCGGTCGTCATCGGCAGCACTTTCATCGGCTAATGCAAAGCTCGGTTTGCCCGGGCCTGCGGCGCACCCTAGAATGCCCCGATGCGCGATGATCTCTCCCTTCTGCTGAACTCCCTCAACGATGCCCAACGCCAGGCCGTAGCCGCCCCCGTTGGCCGTCAGTTGGTCCTGGCCGGTGCTGGCTCCGGTAAAACCCGAGTGCTGGTGCACCGTATCGCCTGGTTGATCCAGGTCGAAAACGCCTCGCCCCACTCCATCCTGTCGGTGACGTTCACCAACAAGGCCGCTGCCGAGATGCGTCACCGCATCGAGCAGTTGCTGGGTATCAACCCGGCCGGCATGTGGGTGGGCACCTTCCACGGCCTGGCGCACCGCTTGCTGCGGGCGCACTGGCAGGAAGCGGGTTTGAGCCAGACCTTCCAGATTCTCGACAGCGACGACCAGCAACGACTGGTCAAGCGAGTGATCCGCGAGCTGGGTCTGGACGAGCAACGCTGGCCGGCCCGGCAGGCCCAGTGGTTCATCAACGGGCAAAAAGACGAAGGTCTGCGCCCGCAACATATTCAAGCCAGTGGCGATCTGTTCCTGGCCACCATGCGCGGCATTTACGAAGCCTACGAGGCGGCCTGCCAGCGTGCCGGCGTCATCGACTTCTCCGAACTGCTGCTGCGCGCCCTCGACCTGTGGCGCGACCACCCGGGCCTGCTGGCGCATTATCAGAAGCGCTTCCGGCACATTCTGGTGGACGAGTTCCAGGACACCAACGCCGTGCAATACGCCTGGTTGCGTCTGCTCGGCAAGGGTGGCGACAGCCTGATGGTGGTCGGTGACGACGACCAGTCGATCTACGGCTGGCGTGGCGCGAAAATCGAGAACATTCATCAGTACTCATCCGACTTCCCGGATTCGGTAACCATTCGTCTCGAGCAGAACTACCGCTCGACGGCCGGCATCCTGAAAGCGGCCAACGCCCTGATCGCCAATAACACCGGGCGCCTGGGCAAGGAGCTGTGGACCGATGGCGGCGACGGCGAAGCGATCAATCTGTACGCCGCGTTCAACGAACACGACGAAGCACGTTACGTTGTCGAAACCATCGAAAGCGCGCTGAAAACCGGCTTGGCCCGTAGCGATATCGCGATTCTGTACCGCTCCAACGCCCAATCGCGCGTTCTGGAAGAAGCCTTGCTGCGCGAACGCATTCCGTACCGCATCTATGGCGGCCAGCGCTTCTTCGAGCGCGCGGAAATCAAGAACGCCATGGCCTACCTGCGTTTGCTCGAAGGCCGCGGCAACGATGCCGCGCTGGAACGGGTGATCAACGTACCGGCCCGTGGCATTGGCGAAAAAACCGTCGAAGCGATCCGCGACCACGCACGCCACAGCGATGTGTCGATGTGGGAAGCGATGCGCCAACTGGTGGCCAATAAAGGCCTGACCGGTCGCGCCGCCGGGGCGCTGGGTGCGTTCATCGAGCTGATCGAAAACCTCGCCGCCAAGTGCATGGAGATGCCGCTGCACCTGATGACCCAGACCGTCATCGAGCAGTCGGGGCTGATCGCCTATCACGAAGCGGAAAAAGGCGAGAAAGGCCAGGCCCGGGTGGAAAACCTTGAGGAACTGGTCAGCGCCGCGCGCAACTTCGAGAACACCGAAGAAGACGAAGAGTTGACACCACTGGCGGCGTTCCTCGGCCACGCTTCGCTGGAAGCCGGAGACACCCAGGCCGACGAACACGAAGACAGCGTTCAGCTGATGACCCTGCACAGCGCCAAAGGCCTGGAGTTCCCTTACGTGTTCCTGGTGGGCATGGAAGAAGGCCTGTTCCCGCACAAGATGAGCCTGGAAGAACCGGGGCGTCTTGAGGAAGAACGGCGCCTGGCCTACGTCGGTATCACCCGGGCCATGCAGAATCTGGTGATGACCTATGCTGAAACCCGACGCCTGTACGGCAGCGAAACCTACAACAAGGTTTCGCGTTTCGTACGCGAAGTGCCGAAGGGCCTGATTCAGGAAGTGCGTTTGTCGAACAGCGTCAGCCGACCGTTCGGTGGCAACCAGTCAATGAGCGGCAGCAACCTGTTCAGCGGCAGCGAAATTCCGGAAACCGGCTTCAGTCTGGGCCAGGCCGTGCGCCATTCGATCTTCGGCGACGGCGTGATCCTCAACTTCGAAGGCGCCGGCGCGCAGGCGCGGGTTCAGGTGAATTTCAGCGAAGGCAGCAAGTGGCTGATGCTCGGTTACGCCAAGCTGGAAGCTATCTAAGGCTTTGCTCGATTGCTCTTCTGCAGGAGTGAGCCTGCTCGCGATAGCTTCACCACGGTTTGACAGTTAGACCGAGGTGCTTCAATCGCGAGCAGGCTCACTCCTACAGAGCTTGTGTGAGCTTTGATGCAATTTGGGAGCACTTCATGGGCTCAGGCTTCTTTTCCTCCTGGACATTCTGGGCCCTGCTCTCGGCGACTTTCGCTGCACTGACAGCGATCTTTGCCAAAGTCGGCATCGAAAACGTCAATTCCGACTTCGCCACCCTGCTGCGCACCATCGTGGTACTGGTCAGCCTGGCCTTGATTTTGTACGCGACGGGCCAATATCAGTCCTTGGGTTCGATCTCCGCCAAGAGCTATCTGTTCCTGCTGCTGTCCGGTCTGGGGACCGGTGCATCGTGGCTCTGCTATTTCCGCGCACTGAAAGTCGGCCCGGCCTCGCTGGTCGCGCCAGTGGATAAACTCAGCGTGGTGCTGGTGGCGGTGCTCGGCGTGATCCTGCTGGGCGAAAAACTCGACCTGCGCCAATGGGGCGGCATCGGCCTGATCACGGCAGGTGTGGTGATGTTGGCGTTTCGTCGTTAAGGCGATTTCTCACTGAACACGTCGTCGTTTCCTACAGCCAAAAGTAAACAGCCTTATTGCCCTGACCAAGCTGAACCTAACCTGTCAGGCAAAAGCCCGAAACACTCTCTCGCTAGCCAGTAACACTTCAGCTGTGCAACATGGCGCGCGTGTCTCCACAAACGGGAATTCCCTTTATGAAACGTTTTCTTAGCATCGCCATGGCGTTGTGCATCGGCCTGACGATGAGCCTCGACGCCAACGCCAAGCGCTTCGGTGGTGGCAAAAGCGCCGGCGCTGCGCCGACGCACCAGACCAGCCAGATGGCTCCTTCTTCTCCAGGCATGGGCGGCGCAGCAGCGACCGCTGGTGCTGCCGGTGCCGCTGGCGCCGCTGCCAAGGCCGGTGGCGCTTCGAAATGGCTCGGCCCGCTGGCCGGTATCGCTGCCGGTGGCCTGCTCGCGTCCATGTTCATGGGCGGCGGCTTCCAGGGCATGCAGATCTTCGACATCCTGATCATGGCCGTGATCGCGTTCGTGATCTTCCGCTTCATCGCCGCCCGTCGACGCAAGCAGCAGGAGCATCTGGCTCCGGCCGGCGCGCCGATGCAGCGTGAAGTGTTCGAACAGAAGCCTGCTGCCATGGGTTCGATCTTCGGTGGTTCGGCGGCTCCGGTTGCCGCTCGTCCGGTAATCAACGCGCCAGCCTGGTTCAACGAGCAGCGCTTCCTTGAAGCCGCACGCAGCCACTTCCAGTCGCTGCAGCAGCACTGGGACGCCAACGAAATGGACAAGATCGCCGAGTTCGTGACCCCGCAAATGCTCGACTTCCTCAAGCGTGAGCGTGCGGATCTGGGCGACGGCTTCCAGTCGACCTACATCGACAACCTGCAGGTGCAGCTGGACGGCGTCGATGATCGTGCCGACAAGACCATCGCCACCCTGACCTTCAGTGGTGTGTCGAAAACCTCGCGTTTCGACCAGGGCGAAGTGTTCAGCGAAAGCTGGAACATGGAACGTCCGCAGGGCGACAACCAGCCTTGGCTGGTGGCCGGTATTCGTCAGAACGGCTGAGCCTTGCTGCGCTGAACCTGCGACCACGAAAACCCCGGACTCGTCCGGGGTTTTTCTATTTCGCGGTTGCATCTATAGCGAGCTACTGTATAAACCGGCCCATATAAACCGCGCCATTCAAGCAAGAGGATCCCGGACGTGGAAGAAATCATCGAACAACTGCGCGAAGCCAACGAACCCGTACCGGTTCCTTTGGAATTGCCTGACGAAGACCAACTGGTGGAGATCGAGGAAGAACTGTTCATCAACATTCCGTTCGTCTTCAAAGAGTTTCTGCTGACCGTCAGCGATGTGGTGTTTGGCAGCCTCGAGCCGGTGACCGTCACCGACCCGCAATCGCACACCTACCTGCCGGAAGTCGCGGCCAACGCCTGGGATATTGGCGTACCGCGCGACCTGATCCCGATCTGTCAGGACGGCTACAACTACTACTGCGTTGAAGAAGACGGCACCGTGGTGCTGTGGTCCGGCGAAGAAGAGCTGATCACCGAAGAGTCCTGGGAATCGGTGTGGCATTGGGCGCGGGACGTCTGGCTGGAAAGCTGATCCGCCACACGTCCCGGTAGGTCAGTGCCCCGACGACTCCTTGTGGTTGTCGAGGGTTTCCAGCAAAGCCACCTGCATCCGCGTGTGCACGCGGATGAACCAGCGCCAGAGCAGCGCCGCCACGGCGGCCGCCACCACGGCGATCAGCACCAGCAACTTGTTGGTCGGCAGGATACTGGCCGACAAGGCTGACAACAGCAGGAAAATCACCAGCAGCGAGAGGATCGGGATCACTTCGGCGATCACCCGGCGCACTCGCTGCGTGTGACGACCGGCCATTTCCGGCTTTACCCCCATCTCTGCCAGCAGCATCGACAGCGCCTTGAGCTTGCGATACGCCGCGATCAAAAACGGCAACGACACCAACAATGCCCCGCCCCAGATCAACGCCTTCTGCCAGCTCGGATCGCTGACCCAGTCTTGCAATGAGGTCGATATACGCTCGGCGAAGTAGGCCCCGGCGAAGAAGATCGCAATCACCAGCGCCAGATTGACCCCGACCTGCAACAGGATTCGCCTGATCATCGACGCCAGCATCGCGCCCTCGCCCTGCGGCTGAATGCTGCGCAGCCACTCGCCGTACATACCCAGAACACGCCCCAGGCGCTTGGGCACAGCGGCGGACAACTTGATCGACAGCGGATCGGCGGCACGAATCAGATACGGCGTCAGCAGCGTGGTAATCACCGACACGGCCACAGCGACCGGGTAAAGGAAGTTGCTGGTGACCTGCAGGGTCATGCCCAGCGCGGCGATGATGAAGGAAAATTCGCCGATCTGTGACAGACCCATCCCGACGCGCAGTGAGGTGCGTCCGTCATTGCCGGCGATAAAGGCACCGAGACCGCAGGACAGCATCTTGCCTAGCACCACGGCGACAGTGATCACGGCGATCGGCCAGGCATATTCGAGCAGAATCATAGGGTCGAGCATCAGACCGATCGCCACAAAGAAGATCGCACTGAACAGGTCGCGCACCGGTTCGATCAGGCGCTCGATTTTCAGCAGTTGCCGCGACTCGGCCATGATCGCACCGATCAGGAAGGCGCCGAGCACCATGCTGTATTCAAGTTTGACCACCAGCAGGCAGAACCCGAAACACAGGCCCAGCACGGTGATCAGCAGCATCTCGTTGCTGTCGAATCTGGCGACGTAGGCCAGCAGGCGCGGCACCAGCAGAATGCCAATGACCAGCGCGACAATCATGAACAGCGACAGCTTGCCGACCGTGGAAAACACCTCGCCGGAACTCACCGTGCCGCTCACCGCGATGCTCGACAGCAACGCGATGATGCCAATGCCGAGGATGTCTTCGACGATCAGCACCCCGAAGATCAACTGCGCGAAACGCTCGTTTTTCATCTTCAGGTCATTGAGCGCCTTGACGATGATGGTGGTCGAGGAGATCGCCAGGATCGCGCCGAGGAACAGCGAGTCCATGGTGTTCCAGTCGAACCAGCGGCCGATTTCGTAGCCGATCCAGATCATCAGGACAATTTCGAGGAACGCTGCAATGAAGGCCGTGGCGCCGACCTTGAACAGCTTGCGCAGGCTGAACTCCAGCCCCAGGCAGAACATCAGGAAGATCACCCCCAGTTCGGCAAGGGTCTTGATGGTTTCTTCGTCGTGGATCAGGCCGAACGGCGGGGTGTGCGGACCGATGATGAAGCCGGCAACGATGTAGCCGAGTACCACAGGCTGCTTGAAGCGATGAAACAGTACCGTGACCACGCCTGCGACCAACATGATCACTGCCAGATCCTGAATAAAGCTGATGGCATGCATGGCGTGGCCTCCTTGTATGACGAGACTCGCGGACAGACGTCAGAACGGTCTGGGCGAGGTGAGAAAAATCCGCTTTTCACGTGGGAATTGCCCTTGGGCAGGGCCTTTTGCAGGTTAACACCGCGACTTCCGCCTGGAAGGCGGTGCAATATATGGAAACAGAACGATTCCGGCGTGACGGCGGCCTGTCGCCCGGCGTCCCGATAACGGTGCTTTTGAAAAGCGACCAGGCACCCGCAGAGGTGCTTTCAGCCACTCAGCCTTGATCCGTGAGAACGTTATGGAACCCGGAAACGCCCAGCTGTCGATGACGGTATTGATGACCCCCGACATGGCCAACTTCTCTGGCAATGTCCACGGCGGCACCCTGCTCAAATACCTCGACGAAGTGGCCTACGCCTGCGCGAGCCGTTATGCCGGCCGCTACGTAGTGACCCTGTCGGTTGATCAGGTGATTTTTCGCGAGCCGATTCACGTCGGCGAGCTGGTGACCTTCCTCGCGTCGGTCAACTACACCGGCAACACCTCAATGGAAGTCGGCATCAAAGTGGTGACCGAGAATATCCGCGAGCGCTCGGTGCGCCACACCAACAGCTGCTTCTTCACCATGGTCGCTGTCGATGACCAGCGCAAACCGGCGGCAGTACCGCCGCTGCAACCGCAGAACAGCGAAGACAAACGCCGCTACATGCAAGCGCAGCAGCGTCGGCAGATTCGCCAGGAGCTGGAGAAGCGTTATCAGGAGATCAAGGGCGACGCCTGACCAGCCCCAATTGATGTGGCTTGATAGATAGCCTTCGCGAGCAAGCCCGCCCCCCCATTGGATCTGTGCTGTTCACCAAACCAATGTCGGAGCGGGCTTGCTCGCGAATGCGCATGACGCGGGCTACAGACTGATGGCCGTCGCCTCGAATTTCACCCGTGGATGCGCAATCCGGTCCTGTGCCCGCACCAGTTGCAACTCATAACTGGCACACGCCTGCGTCTCCAGCAGCACTTCATGCACCGCCGCTGCGGTGAATTCAAACGCCGCTACCAGGCTGTCCCCGAGCAGCACCCGCGCCAGGAACAGACCGGACGTCAAATCGCCCACCCCCACCGGCTGCCGCGGAAACGCCAGCAACGGCCGGCGCAAATGCCAGCTGCCATCAGCGGTGACCAGCAACATCTCGAAGCCATCCGCCGGCTTGCCCGGGTAATCCAGATGTTTGACCAGCACCGCTTTCGGGCCGCGGGCCAGCAGGGCTCGCGCCATCGCCAGGCAATCGAACAGCGACTGCGGCTTGCGCCCGGAAAAGCTGTCCAGTTCCAGCTGATTCGGGCACATGATGTCCGCCACGGCGGCCGCCTCTTCCAGCAGGAAGTCACTGACCTCGGTCGGCACACTGCAGCCCTTCTCCGGATGGCCCATTACCGGGTCACAGAGATACAGCGCCTTGGGATTGACCGACTTGATGCGCTCGACGCCACTGAGAATCGCCCGCCCTTGCGCCGCACTGCCGAGATAGCCGGACAGCACCGCATCGCAGTTGCCCAGTTCGCCGATGGCAGCGATCCCTTCAACCAGTTCGGGGATCTGTTGCGGTGCCAGCACTTCACCGGCCCACTGGCCATATTGAGTGTGATTGGAAAACTGCACGGTGTTGAGGGGCCAGACATTCACCCCGACCCGCTGCATCGGGAAAACCGCAGCGCTGTTGCCGGCGTGGCCGAACACCACATGGGACTGGATGGCGAGCAGATGAGGCGTACGTTTCATTCGGGTCATTCCGTAAAACGATTGAAATTCAAGCCGCGCAGTATGCGACGAAACGCAGCCTGTACGACAGGCCGGCGACGCAGTTAAGCTGACGCTATCTTTTGGAGTCCCCTGTCGATGCTGACCCTCGAAAACATCTTCGTGTTGATGCTGTTCGCCGCTGCCGGCGCATGGCTATGGCACAACCACGGCTTGCGCGAGCGAGCGCTGGAGCGGGTCAAACAGCATTGCATCAACGTTGGCATCGAACTGCTGGACGGTAATGTCGCGCTGAAAAAGATTGGCTTGATCAAGGACGCCAGCGGTCGCCGACGCCTGGCGCGGGTGTACAACTTCGAATTCACCGTCACCGGCGAAACCCGCCACAACGGCACCATCACCCAGTTCGGCGCGCACAGTGCACAGATCGAACTGGCGCCCTACCCGGCGCCGTTCGACGATACGCCGCCGGTGGTCGAGGTGCACAAGCCTCGCGCGGAAGTGATCGAACTCAGTCAGTGGCGCCAGGAACACACCAAGTGGAAGCCCTGAGCCCCGTCTTGTGAGCTTTTGAGTCTCAGCTTGTCCGCGCACTCGCCAGACCGGCCTGCAACGCCCCGACCTCCTGTGGCTCACTGAAAATCAGCTCGATCCGCGAATCCCGCCGCCATTCGCTCGGTTGCCAATTCAATTCAGCCCGGTCCAGCGCATTCGCTGAAATCCAGCCCGCGACGCTGTGGATAACCAGTTTGGCGCGTTTCCACTCCAGGCTTGCCAACCAGTCGGCGATTCGCTGGCTGTCGAACGTTTGCCCCGGGTGCCAACGCCACCCCACGCTCCAACTGCCCTCCAGGGCCTGGCTCAGACAAATCGGTTGCGTCGGATCACTCCACACCGTTGGCATGGGCGCCGGGCCGTTGGGCACGATCAGGCTATCCGCACCCGCCGTCGCCCGTGCGGTCAGGCCCGGTAACTCGCTCAGGGACACCTGCGCCTGCTGCGTCCAGATCAACCGCACGGGCGGCAGTTGTGCGGTTATCTGCCCGCGCAGGCGCTCATCAAGGTTTTCAGCCTTGTTCAGCAACAGTAAACCGGCGCCGGCCAGTGCCTCCTGTTGCGCTGCCGCTAACGGTTTTCCCGCCGCCAGCGCCTGAGCGTCCAGCACCAGAACACACGGCTGTACCGCCAGCACGCCGCGCCACGGCGCTTCACTCAACTGCCTGAGCAACTGCGCCGGATGACCCAGCCCCGACGGCTCGATAAACAGCCGATCCGGCTTTGCCTTGCGCAGCAAGCGCCCGAGCCCGATCTGGAACGGCGCACCATTGACGCAACACAAACACCCCCCGGCCACTTCGCCCAGTGCGATACCATCGGCGTCACGAGTCAGCAGTGCGGCATCAAGGCCGATCTGGCCGAACTCATTGATCAGCACCGCCCAGCGCTCCCCGTCCGGGCGTTGCGCCAGGAGCTGGCGGATCAGGCTGGTCTTGCCCGCCCCCAAGGGACCGGCGATGACATGAGTTGGAATGTTCTGCAACATGGCTGGCATTTTCTGAGGAGGTTGAAGATGCGTTGGGTGGGATGGTCGTTGCTGTTGATGCTGCTGTCGAGCGAAGCGTTGGCTCAGGCCTGTGTCGTGCACAGTCAGGGCGAGCGGCTTGATGTAAAAGTCTGCCAGCAGAACCGCAACATCCCGGCCAAGCTGTTCAGCGACGGTTTCTGTCAGCCGACCCTGGCCGGACAGAAAGTCGAGGTGCAGTACGTCGATCAATGCCCCGCCGGCGCCTTTGGCGTGTGCAGCAACGCGCAAGTCGCCAATATGCCTTACCGCCAGGATATCCACTATTACGGCGTCGCCACTGATGCGGTGTATCTGCAACCGTATTGCGAAGGCCAGAGCCAGGGCACCTGGCTCAAACCTTGAGCGCTTAACCGAGCCAGTCGAGGGTCAGGATCAACCGACGCTCGCCCGGCGATAATGCCGGCGAACGATGAATCAAGCCAAAGCCCTCGTTGCCGTGCCATTTTTCACCTTTGAGCAGCGCGACGTGAGCGCTGCCCAGTTGCTGGATCTGCGCGCAATCCTGCGGCTCGGCGTTGGCCTGCCCCAGTTGAGTACGGTCCATGGCGCCCTCGGTGAGCCACTGACTGCCGACGCCGGCGTACGTGGTAATCAGGCGCACCGGCACATGGTCAACGTGGAAGCGTGGGCACATGGCCTTGTCCAGAACCCGCAGCCGCAGGCCGATTCGCCGCGCACCCAATAAACAGGCAAATGCACTGACCAGCCATCTCAGGTCGGCGATAAAGCTGTCGTAGCCTTCCAGGTCACGAAATCCTGCGGCCAGCCCGGCAAGGTCAGGCTCGGCGTCCTCCTCAGGCAATTCCAGGCACAGCGACTCCGCCAAGGGTTCATTGCGCGAAAGCAGCAGCCCGGCGAAATCGGCAATGTGCAGCGGCAGTTGTCGCTGCCAGACCGCGAGGTTGATGTCGTCCTCCAGGATCCGCGCCAATGCATTGGGCGTCGGCCCGTGATGCGGATAACGCGCGCGGTTTTGCAGCTGCTTGAACGCGAGCATCAGGCGGCCTCTTCGTGCCAGGGGCCGAACGGATCCGCTAGCAATCGCCAGCCCTGCGCACCGAGTGCCATTTCCTCATCGCTCAGCAGGCAGTCGTCCAGATCCGCCGCGAGCTGGGCGAAGTCGATGTTCTGGCCAATGAACACCAGTTCCTGACGACAATCACCGACGCTCGGCGTCCAGTTCTGCATGATCGCCTGGGTGCTTTCCTGATCCTGCGGCCACTGGGATTTCGGCACAAAACGCCACCAGCGACCCGCGAAGCCATGACGCATCAAACCGCCGGCCTGCGACCAGCTTCCGGCATCCGTGGGTTTGCTGGCCAGCCAGAAGAAACCTTTGGAGCGCAGCAGTTTACCGTTCAGCCACGGACGGTCGATGAAGTTGAAAAACCGCTGCGGGTGAAAGGGCCGACGCGCACGGTAGACCGTTGACGCGATGCCGTACTCCTCGGTTTCCGGCACGTGTTCGCCCCGTAACTCCTGCAGCCACCCCGGTGCCTGCGCGGCTTTTTCGAAGTCAAAGCGACCGGTGTTGAGGATCTTCTCCAGCGGCACTTCGCCCATCACCATCGGGATGATTTCAGCGTGAGCATTAAGGCGTCCGAGAATGGCCATCAGCTCATCGCGATCACCTTGGCTGATCAGGTCGATCTTGCTGATCAGCAGCACGTCGGCGAACTCGATCTGTTCAATCAACAGATCGGTGATGGAGCGCTCGTCTTCCTCGCCAAGGGTTTCGCCTCGAGAGGCGAGGCTTTCCGCAGCCTGGTAATCGAGGAGGAAGTTCATGCCGTCGACGACAGTGACCATGGTGTCGAGGCGCGCGACGTCAGCGAGGCTCTGCCCCTGTTCGTCGCGAAAGGTGAAGGTTTCTGCCACCGGCAGCGGCTCGGAGATCCCGGTGGACTCGATCAGTAAGTAATCGAAACGACCCTCGCGGGCGAGCTTGCTCACTTCTTCGAGCAAGTCTTCGCGTAACGTACAGCAGATGCAACCGTTACTCATCTCGACGAGCTTTTCTTCGGCACGGTTCAGGCTGACATCGCGCTGAACTTCGCTGCCATCAATATTGATCTCGCTCATATCATTAACGATGACCGCCACTCGCAATCCGTCTCGATTACGTAGTACGTAATTCAAAAGTGTACTTTTTCCGGCGCCGAGAAATCCAGAAAGTACGGTCACAGGCAATGCAGCTGACATTGGGTAATCCTCATCAAATGGTAGCCGACTGGCGCTTTTGCTCGCGCCGGACGTTTTCTGGCCCCAAACGATGGGCTTCAGAGAAAGTAAACGTTCGAAGTCGGTCGGGTCAGGCTCAGTTCAAATTAATGTTATAGTATAACAACGCAAACAAGCCAGCCCTTGTCTTGCCTTGAACGACAAAGCACTGGAAGCTGCAATCAACTGGCCTCCTGGAAAACGTGATGAGAAATGCGCTGAAGTACTCGGTTTTCAGCCTCGCGCTGTTGATGGTGGGCAATGCCTGGGCTCAGGTTCCAGCGCTGGCCAGCTGCACACGCAGCGCCAATCTGCTGGCTTGCGTGGATGCTGATGGCAATGCGTACAGCGTCAACACCGTGGGCAGTACGCTTTACCTGCGTGGATTCGAGAAAGCTGGAAAGCGTTACTGGGCGCAGACCAACAGCCGCTTCGGGCAACTGACGTTCTTCACCGGCATCGCGTCCGACGGTGAAGCCTGGGTGGGCTACACCCGTCGGGTGGGCTGGACCACCATCAATCGCTTCTCCAGCTCCGGTGGTAGCAGCGCAAAGTTCACCTGCAGCCGCATAACGGGCTGTTAGACCCGCGAACTGTGTTGTGCCTGTTGCCAGGCGATGTAACTGTCGACCGGCGGATTCTTTTGAAAATAGCGCTGTAAACCATCGAACAATCCCTCGGCCACCGCTTGCTGGTGCCTCGCCGTAACCAGTCGTTGGCTGTCGCGAGCATTGGAAATAAAGCCGGTTTCAACCAGGATGGAAGGCACATCCGGCGACTTCAGCACGGCAAATCCGGCCTGTTCGACGCGCTTCTGGTGCAGCGTGGTGATCCCCGCCAAGCTGGCAAGCACCGTACTGCCCAGCTGCAGACTGGCGGCAATCGTTGCATTCATCGACATATCCACAATCACGCCGGCCAGCATCGGGTCTTTATCCTTGAGGTTGAGCAAGCGGGTAGCCCCGAGCAAATCCACACCGTTCTCGCGTTGCGCCATGAAGCGCGCGGTTGCCGACGTCGCGCCCCCTTCCGAAAGACAATACACAGAGGCGCCAGATGCGGTCAGGCGTGGCGCTGCGTCAGCGTGCACCGAGATAAACAGGTCGGCCTTGTGCTGGCGGGCGATCTCGACGCGCTTGCGCAGTGGCACGAAAAAGTCGTCATTGCGCACCAATTTCACGTCAAAACCCCTGGTTTTTTTCAGGCGTTTTGCGAGCAGTTGTGCAATGGAAAGCACCACATCTTTTTCACGCTCGCCCTTGGCGCCAACCGCGCCAGGATCCTTCCCGCCATGCCCGGGATCGACGACCACGATAATGTCGCGCTGAGGATGAACGCCTTTTGCAGGTGTTTCACGTGGAACCATTGGGGCGGTCGGGGCCGGTTTGGCGCTCACCAGATCAAGCACCAAGCGGTGCCCTTGGCCATCCTGCGGCGCCAGCAGGAAGCTGTTAAGCAGCACCGGACTGCTCAGATCGAGAACAATCCGCGTGTCATCCTGGCCGAAATGGCCGGATCGAATTGAACGGATCACCGTGTTACCGAGGGCTAACTGACTGAAATCGCCGGTCACACTGGCGCCGCTCAGATCAATGATCAATCGCTCTGGAGCGCTGAGTGCAAAAGTCTTGTAG
This sequence comes from Pseudomonas sp. GNP014, assembly GCF_054344005.1. Taxonomy (NCBI): domain Bacteria; kingdom Pseudomonadati; phylum Pseudomonadota; class Gammaproteobacteria; order Pseudomonadales; family Pseudomonadaceae; genus Pseudomonas; species Pseudomonas sp. GNP014. The sequence goes on from NZ_JBTGUS010000001.1 coordinate 1,158,380, forward strand.
CGCACCGGTGCGCTCAAATCGAATACCAGCCGCAACTTCTCACCCGAGCGCCAGAGCCGCGCGTTACGAACTTGCGCGGCTGAGACACTGAAAGGAAGGGCGAAGGCCGCGCTGGCCAATATCAGGTTAAGCAGATGGCGTCTGTGCATATGAAAGCCTGTTCATAAAAAAGGCATCGTGATTTGAATTGTTATAATGTAACATCAATTTCAATTAACACGATGGGGCTGAACATGAATGCGCTGACCTTACCGGACATCGCCGCGCAGGCCGCTCGCCAAGCTCTCCCTCTCGAATGGGTGGGCATGCGCGGCATTGCTTTACCTGTGTGGCTGGAAGGCCGACAACTGAGTGCGAAGGCAGATGCTGGCGTGAGTCTGGATGATGGCGAGGCACGCGGTATTCATATGTCTCGCCTCTATCTGGCGCTCGCAACACTCGAGCAGGAAAACCTTTCCCCTGCGCTGATACGGCAGGTGCTGCAACGGTTTCTCGACAGCCATGAGGGTTTATCCAATAGCGCCTATCTGAATATCCACACCGATTTGCTGCTGAAAAGACCCGCACTGGTCAGTCCGTTGAGCGGCTGGAAATCCTATCCGGCAACCATTGCTGCTCGTCTGGAAAAGCAAATGTTCCACGTGGAACTACAAATCGACGTGCCCTACTCATCAACATGCCCTTGCTCCGCCGCGCTGGCCCGCCAGCTGATTCAGCAGCAATTCATCGACGACTTCGCCAACAAGTCGTTGCAACATGCCGATGTCTTGACCTGGCTGGGTTCAACGCAAGGCATTCTCGCCACGCCGCACAGCCAACGCAGCATTGCGGAATTGCACCTTCAACTGGACGAATTCATCGACGAGTTGCCACTGACAGCAATCATCAACGACGCCGAAGCGGCGCTCGGTACCGCCGTCCAAACCGCAGTGAAACGCGCCGACGAACAAGCCTTCGCCCTCGCTAACGGGCAAAATCTGATGTTCTGCGAAGACGCTGCCCGCCGACTGAATCTGGTCCTGCGACGCACGCCGGGCGTCAGCGCGTTCCACCTGCGCGTAGTCCATGCCGAAAGCCTCCACGCCCACGACGCCGTTGCGCAAAGTCGCTGGCAACGGGAGCACGCATGATCCGTTGCCAATCCCTGACGTGGGGCGCCCCCGGACAAGCCCTGACATCCCCCCTTTCACTTGAGCTGGACAACGGCAGTCTCACGGCAATCGTTGGCGCTAACGGTTGTGGCAAAAGCAGCCTGCTGAAAGTGATGGCCGGTTTACAAAAGCCGTTGGCGGGCCAGGTCACGCTGAGTGTTCCACGCCAGAGCGGTCTGTCCTTCCTGCCACAGCAACAGCATCTGGACCGACAATTCCCGATCAGCCTCCACGAACTGGTGGCCGCCGGTTTCTGGGGCCGTAGATTATCGACCCAGCTGCGTGCCCAGCGACTCGCCGATGCGTTGGACAACTGGCACCTGAGTGGACTCAGCCACCGGCCGCTGATGGCACTGTCGGGCGGCGAACTGCAACGTGCCCTGCTCGCGCGCTTGAGCCTGACCGACGCGCCGATCCTGTTGCTCGACGAACCCCACGCCGCACTTGATGAACTCGGCCAGCAGTTGCTTTGGGAACATATTCACGCCTGGCACGGCGAAGGCCGAACCCTCGTCGTGGTCTGCCATGACCTCGCTGCCGTCCGCCAACACATCGCTCAAACAGTGCTGATCAACAATCGCCAATGTGTGTACGGCGCGAGCACGGAACTGATTCAACAAACTCCCGACATGCAGGTGGCCTGATGCTTGCCATCGCGCACTTCTGGCAACCGTTCAGCGACTTCGTTTTCATGCGGCGTGCGCTGCTCGGCGGGCTGGTGCTGGCCTGCAGCGTTGCCCCACTCGGGGTGTTTTTGATTCTGCGGCGGATGAGCCTGATCGGTGACGCAGTCGCCCACGGCATTCTTCCCGGTGCCGCGTTGGGCTTCTGGTTCGCCGGCCTCAGTCTGCCTGCCCTGACCCTCGGCGGTCTCGGTGCCGGTCTGAGCATGGCCGGCCTCGCCGCGTGGATCACTCGCCGCACTGGCCTGCGCGAAGACGCCAGCCTCGCCGCGATCTATCCGATTTCCCTCGCCAGCGGTGTGCTGATTCTCGGCATCGCCGGCAAACGCCTCGACCTCTTGCACCTGCTGTTCGGCTCGGCACTGGCCGTGGACGGACCGACACTGCATGGCATGTTGTGGGTCTGCGCCTTGAGCCTGATCGCCATGGCCCTGATCTACAAACCGCTGCTGCTCGACACCCTCGACCCGCTGTTCCTGAGCACCGTCAGCCGCCTCGGCCCTCTGGCCCACGGCGTATTCCTGACCCTGGTCGTACTCAATCTGGTGATCGGATTTCAGGCCATCGGCGCCTTGATGGTGGTGGGACTGATGATGCTTCCCGCTGCAGCTTCGCGATTCTGGAGCCGACACCTGCCGAGCCTGATCGCTATCGCAGCCGCCCTCGGTTGCCTCTCGGTTTGGCTCGGGTTGTTGCTGTCGTTCTACTACTCGCTGCCCAGCGGCCCGGCCATCGTGCTGATTGCCGGCCTCGGTTATCTGCTGTCCGTGGTGTTCGGACCGGTCCACGGTCTGTTGCGCCGCCCGCCTTTGCTCACATCCCAATGAGGTGTCTCCCGATGCGCGCTCTATTTGTGCTGTTCAGCCTGATGCTGTCGATGTCGTTATCGGCGGCGGAAAAACTGCCCGTGGTCACCAGCTTCAGCATCCTCGCCGACATGGTTCATCAGGTCGGTGGCGAGCATATCCAGATCACCAACATGGTCGGCCCCGACGCCGATGCTCACACCTACGAGCCGACACCGGACGATGCAAAAGCGCTGCTCAAGGCCAGACTGATCATCAAGAACGGCCTCGGTTTCGAGCCATGGCTGGATCGACTGGTGACCAGCACCGAAACCCAGGCCACGGTGATCAGTGCAAGTCACGGGGTGATTCCACGTTCGCTGGATGAAGATGGCGAGACCATCCCCGACCCGCACGCCTGGCACAATCTGGCCAACGCCGAGCTGTACATCGCCAACATCACCAAAGCGTTGATCGCCGCCGACCCGGCCAACAAGGCCGACTACGAACGCAACAGTCAAACCTACCGGAAGCAGATCTACGCCCTGCTCGCCAAAGCCAAGGCCAGATTCGGTTCGCTGCCAGCGGGCAACCGCAAGATCGTCACCAGCCATGACGCCTTCGGTTATCTCGGCCAGGCCTACGGTATCGACTTCATGGCTCCGCAAGGACTGTCCACCGAACGCGAACCCTCGGCCGCAGAAGTCGCGGCGTTGATCACCCAGATTCGCCAGGCCCACGTCAAAGCGGTGTTCATGGAAAACATCAAGGACGCACGCCTGCTCAAACAGATCGCCGACGAAAGCGGAGCGCACATTGGCGGCACGCTCTATTCGGATGCCCTCGCCGCAAGCGGCCCGGCCAGCACCTTCACCGGTCTGTTCGAGTACAACCTCAACACCCTCTACAACGCACTGAGCCAACCATGATTCGCAAGAACCCATCAGGTGATCTGCCGCAGATTGCCGAATCGGCCTACGTCGATAAAACCGCAATCATCTGCGGCAAAGTAGTGATCGGCGAAAACGTATTTGTCGGGCCTTATGCGGTCATCCGCGCGGACGAAGTGGATGCATCGGGCGAGATGGAAGCGATAACCATCGGTGCCAATTCGAACATCCAGGACGGCGTGGTCATCCACTCCAAATCCGGCGCGGCGGTGATGATCGGCGAATTCAGCTCCATCGCCCACCGTTCGATCGTGCATGGTCCGTGTGTTGTGGGTAACCGGGTATTCATCGGTTTCAACAGCGTGCTGTTCAACTGCGTGGTCGGCAACGGCTGCGTGGTTCGGCACAACTCGGTGGTCGACGGGCGCGATCTGCCCGACGCGTTCTACGTGCCCTCCACCACCCGCATCGGGCCGAAGACCGATCTCTCGCAGTTCCCACCGGTGAGCGTCAGCGCCTCGGAGTTTTCCGAAGACGTGGCGCGCACTAATGTCGATCTGGTACGTGGCTACAAAGCCTTGCAGAACGAGTTCTGAACCATGAGCAGCGTGCTGATTCGCAATGCCAGGCTGGTCAACGAAGGGCGTGAGTTCGACGGCGACTTATTGGTTGGCAACGGACGCATCGTCAAGATTGCCCGGAGCATCGAAGGCGAAAACGCGGCGGTGGAAATCGACGCCAACGGTCAGTGGCTACTGCCCGGCATGATTGATGATCAGGTGCATTTTCGTGAGCCGGGTGCGCCAGCCAAGGGCAGCCTTTATACCGAGTCCCGCGCGGCGGTTGCCGGTGGCATCACCAGCTTCATGGACATGCCCAATACCCAACCGGCCACCCTCACCCTCGAAGCGCTGGCGGACAAGAAGCGCCGGGCGGCGATGAGTTCGGTGGCCAACTACGGTTTTCACTTTGGCGTGAGTCAGGACAATCTCGACACGGTGGCGGCGCTCAATCCGAGTGAGGTGGCCGGGGTGAAAGTGTTCATGGGCGCGTCCACCGGCAACATGCTGGTGGATGATCCGCAAATCCTCGAACGGCTGTTCGCCGAGGTACCGACCCTTCTATTGGCACACTGCGAACACACGCCGAGCATCGACACCAACGCGGCCAACCTGCGCAAACGGTTCGGTGCACATCTGCCGCCGGATGCCCATGCACTGATCCGCAATGCCGAGACCTGCTATCGCTCCTCGTCTCTGGCCGTGGACCTGGCCAAGCGCCATGGCACGCGCTTGCACGTTTTGCACCTCACCACCGCACGTGAACTCGAACTGTTCGAAGACAAACCACTGGCGCAAAAGCACATCACCGCCGAAGTCTGCCTGCACCATCTGCTGTTCGATGATCGTGACTACCCAACGCTGGGCAACCTGATCAAATGCAACCCGGCGATCAAAACCCCCGCCGACCGTGATGCATTGCGCGCCGCGTTGAACAGCCAGCGGCTGGATATCATCGGCAGCGATCATGCGCCGCATACCTGGCAGGAAAAGCAGCGACCTTACAGCGAGGCGCCATCGGGATTACCGTTGGTGCAACACGCCCTGCCCGCCTTGCTGGAGCTGGTGGCGGACGCTGTCTTGCCGATCACCACGCTGGTGGCGAAGACCAGTCACCGGGTGGCGGATCTGTTTGCCATTCCGGATCGCGGTTATTTGCGTGAGGGATATTGGGCAGATCTGGTGTTGATTGAACCGCAGACGCTGGAGGTGTCTCGGCAACCGATTCTGTCGCAATGTGGATGGACGCCGTTTGCCGGTCGCCGCTTTCGGCATCGGGTGAATACGACAATTGTTTCGGGGCAGATTGCGTGGCGGGACGACCGGGTGCATGACGGGTGTCGAGGGTTGGCGTTGCGATTCTTGCGCTGAGGCATTCAGTGACTGACAAGACGCGATCGCGGGCAAGTCCGCGCCCACAGGTTGCACCGGTGAACACAACATTGATGTCCACTGCAGAACCTTGTGGGAGCGGGTTTGCCCGCGATGTTTTTTAAGCTCTTGGTTTAACCGCGCCGCAATCCTGGCCCAACCACACGGCGCGGGTCTCCAGACTGCCCTTCTGGTTGATCCCGATGGCATTGAACGTGCCGTTGGCTACCGTGGTGAACTCCCGATCGCTTTGGAACGTTGCCACGCCCGTGCCTTGGGCTTTCGGGCAACTGAAGCGGAATTTCCACTGGTTGCCGTTGCGCTCGGTGATCTGTTGCTTGCAACCTGATTGCGGATCAGCCAACGGGATATCGTTGGTTGCCACCTGTTGCGGCGTCAGGCAGGCACGGATGCCTTTACCGCCAATATTGATACCGTTCTTTTCCAGGGCCGCCCTCTGTTGCGGGGTCATCTGGCCTTGAATCTGGCCGAGGATCGACTGCACATCCATCGGCTGATCATCGACTTTGACGTTGCTCGATGTCATTTCCCACAGCCCTGGCTGCAACATCTGCGCTTGCGCAATCACCGGCAATGCCAAACCCAGGCCCAGCGCCAAACCCAGCAGACGAACGTTCATCGAAAAACTCCTGATCAGTAGTGGCCGTTAGACGTCGGCCGATTGCTTCGGTTCATGCACCAATTAAATAGCGACATTCGCAACAGAACATGGTCTGTTAAGCATTAAATCTTCCGGAGCAAGGCTGCCCCATGGATTATTTTGGACCGCACATTTTCGGTTATCTCATCGCTCTGATACATACCCTCGGTTTGATTGCCGCCGTACATGCGGTGCTCACCGTGCGTACGGCCCAAGGCTCGATCGCCTGGGCATTGTCGCTGATCTTCATCCCCTACCTGACGCTGATTCCCTACCTGGTCTTCGGTCGCAGCACTTTCGATGGTTACATCAAGGCGCGACGCCAGGCCAACGAACAGATGCGTCAGGCGATTTCCGAGCTGAACTGGCGGCCGTGGGTCGAAGAAGCACTGGCCGCTCGCGCCTCGAACGCCTATACCTCATTGCGCGCCATGCCCAAACTGGGACGCATGCCGTGTCTGGCGAACAACGAGGTGCAGTTGTTGGTGAACGGCACGGCCACCTTCGACGCAATCTTCCAGGCCATCGAACACGCGAAGGAAGCCGTGCTGATCCAGTTCTTCATCATCCACGATGATCGCCTCGGTCAGCGCCTGCGCGATCTGCTGTTGAAGAAAACCGCCGACGGCGTGGCGATTCATTTGCTCTACGACCGCATCGGCAGCCACGCCCTGCCCCACAGCTATGTGCAGGCATTGCGCGACGGCGGCGTCGAGGTCGAGGCGTTTGCCACCCGCAGTGGCTGGCTCAACCGCTTTCAGGTCAACTTCCGCAACCACCGCAAAATCGTGGTGGTCGATGGTGTAGTCGGTTTTGTCGGCGGACATAACGTCGGCGATGAATACATGGGAGAGAAGCCACCGCTGGCACCGTGGCGCGACACCCATGTGAAAGTACGCGGTCCGGTGGTGGCGTGCATGCAGGAATCCTTTGCCGAAGACTGGTTCTGGGCCGCACGGGCCTTGCCGCCGCTGATTTTGCCGGATGAATACCCGGACGATGGCGTGCTCTGCCAATTGCTGGCCAGCGGCCCGGCAGATGCCTACGAAACCTGTTCGCTGTTTTTCGTCGAAGCCATTCACGCCGCGACAGAGCGAGTGTGGATCACCAGCCCCTATTTCATTCCTGACGAAGCGGTATTTGCCGCGTTACGCCTGGCAGTATTACGCGGCGTCGATGTGCGCTTGTTACTGCCATCGCGGCCCGATCACCGGATCGTCTACGCGGCGTCCAGCCTTTACGCCTTTGAGGCGGTACGCGCCGGTGTGCGGGTATTTCGTTATGAACCCGGATTCCTGCATCAAAAAGTGGTGCTGATCGACAGCGAGATCAGTGCGATCGGCAGCGCCAACCTGGACAACCGCTCATTCCGGCTGAATTTCGAAGTGATGTTGCTGACCGTCGATAGCGACTTCGCCGCCAGTGTGGAACACATGCTCAATCAGGATTTCGAGCAATCCTATGAGGTCGCCAAAGAAGAAAGCCGGGAGATCCACCGCCTGCAACAGGTCGGCATGCGGATCGCCCGGCTCATTTCACCGATTCTTTGAGCCCTTTGCCCAAAGGCCAAGGGCGCACTGGCGTCATGGATTGTAGATATCTTCCCGTGTCCATGGCAGTTCATGGCTGCCATCCGGATGCGCCTTGACGGCTAAGATCTGGTGCAGATTGATCCAGCCGCGAGCGAACGCGTACGCACAACCGGCCAGGTACAGACGCCAGATGCGCAACGCTTGATCGGGCACCAGTTTCGCCGCCGCTTCGAGGTTGTCCTCCAGGCGCTCGCTCCAGTGATCCAGTGTGCGCGCGTAATGCAGGCGCAGACTTTCGACGTCGATGATCTCAAGCCCAGCCTCGCTGATCTCGGCCGAAATCATCGCCAGGTGCGGCAGCTCGCCGTTGGGAAACACGTACTTCTCGATGAAGTCCCCGGCACCGCGCCCCACCGGACGACCGTCCGTGTGCTTGGCGGTGATCCCGTGGTTCATCACCAGTCCACCCTCCTTCACCGCGCCAAACAGGGTCTTGCAATACTCGGCAAGATTGGCGTGACCGACGTGTTCGAACATGCCAACACTGACCACCTTGTCGAAGCGCCCGTCCTGCGGCAAATCACGGTAATCGAGCAACTGCAGTTCGACCCGGTCTTCCAGCCCTTCGGCTTTAACCCGTTCACGGGCCAATTCCAGTTGTTCCTTGCTCAGGGTGATGCCGAACACCTTGGCACCGAACTCCCGCGCGGCATAACGCGCCAGCCCTCCCCAACCGCAGCCGACATCCAGCAGATAGTCGCCCGGCTGCAAACGCAGCTTGCGGCACAGGTGACGGAACTTGGCTTGTTGCGCTTGCTCGAGGGTTTCACTGCCCGTTTCGAAATACGCGCAGGAATACGCCATGTCGCTGTCCAGCCAGAGCTGGTAGAACGCATTGGACAAGTCATAGTGGTAGGAAATGGATTTAGCGTCAGTCTCCTTGTCGTGCACGGAACGCACCGGCTGACTGTCTTCGTCTTCATCGAGCAACGCGCTGCTCAACTCATCGCAGACCCGGATGACCTCGCTGATCGAGCCTTCCAGTTCCAGTTTGCCCTCGATGAACGCCGCCCCCAGCGCGTCGAGACTTGGATGAGTAAACTGGCTGACCATCTGCGGGTCCTTGACCACAATGGTGACGCTGGGCGCCGGCCCCAGATTGATTTCATGGCCGTCCCAGAGCCGCAGACGAAGCGGTAACTGCAGATTCTGTAAGGCCGGTGGAAGTTGCGCGAGCATGGAAAATCCCCCTTGTTTCAGACGTCTGATCTGAGGGTAGACCATCCTGAAAAAATAGCAGGCTATCGAATTAATTAGCCGAAACTATGATTGCAGACGCTCCAGCAAGCCATCCTGTACCCACTGTTTCAACCAGGTGACGGCTTGAAGTGGCGCGCCCTCACCATAAGTGACTGCTGACTGTGCGCACAGTTCAGAGAAGCTCCAGTTCTCGTTCAGCACCCCGTTCAGCGCTTCGCCTTCGGCAGATGGCAGGCTGCGATAATGACTGACCAGACCCTTTCGCCAGATCAGGCAGATCTGAGGCGTCGCAAGGCTGACGCTGGCAGGGAAAGCGCTTTGCTCCTTCACCGCACGCCATTGCGCAAGGCTGTTGAACCGACACTCAAACCATTGCAATGAAGGGGTCGGTTTGAATCGCAGCTCAGGCCATTCTTCAGGTGCCAGCGTCGCCATTGTCTCGATGCTTGAAGGCGCGCCTGCGGGCGCATCAAAGGCCAGCGTAAAGGCCCACTCAAGCGCTGCCAATTCAGCCAACGGCGCACTCTGTGCCAGCACCAGATGTTCGCGGATGAACCCTTCGAAGCCTTTGCCCAGCCAGCGCAGGCTGTAATGTGTCGAAGGATGTTGGCGCAGGTAGGCGCTGGCCAGCAGGTCGAATTCCTCGTCGCCCAGCCAGTGCCAGATCGTCGGGAAGTCGCTGCGCAACACCTCAAGCAGTCGCGCTCGGTAAGCGTTGTGGTAAATCGCCAGACCGGTATCGACATCCAGCGTCGGGCCGCCGACAAGCGAGTCGACCAGTGCCGGATCGGCGACGGCCTCATCCAGCAGAAATGCTTCGAACGCCAACTGCCAGTCATTCAGGCGCATTGCGTGCTCCCCTGCAGGACCATTGCCGCCAATTCACGAGCCTTGCGCAATTCATCAAGCAGTTCGTCGAACGGCGGAAAGTGATCGTCGCGTTCCAGCAGGGTGGCCACCGGGCCGAGGTGTTGCAGCGTACGTTGATACAGCGCCCAGACCGGATCGCTGACCGGATGATCGTGGGTGTCGATCACATAGTCGCCATAATCGCTGTGTCCCGCAAGATGCAGCTGACGTATCTTGTCGGCCGGCAACTGCTGAATGAAGGTCCACGGATCAAAGCCGTGATTGCGCGAACTGACGTAGACATTGTTGACGTCCAGCAGCAATTCGCAGCCGCTCACCCGGCTCAGGGCGGCGAGAAATTCCCATTCGGTGAAATCATCGGAAGCGGCACGCACGTAACTGGAGACGTTCTCCAGTACCAGTGGACGCTGCAGAACGTCCTGCACCTGCGCGACGCGCCCGGCAATGTATTCCAGACTTTCTTCGGTGTACGGCAACGGCAACAGGTCATGCAGTTGATGGGCGTTGCCACGGCTCCAGCACAAATGGTCGGAGATCCACGCCGGTTTGACCCGTTCGGCCAGTTGTTTGAGGTGTATCAGGTAGTCGCGATCGAGGGCGTGCGGCCCGCCGATGGACAGGGAGACGCCATGCATGACCAGCGGATAACGCTCGGCGATGGCGTCCAGGTAGTACAGGGCCTTACCGCCCGGCACCATGAAATTTTCCGAGATCACTTCGAACCAGTCGACGTCAGGGGCCTGTTCGAGGATCTGTTGGTAATAGGCGCTGCGCAAGCCCAGGCCATAACCGAGACAGGGAAGAGAGGCGGACATGGGCGAACTCCTGTTGATAGTGGCCGCAGTGGCGTTAACCACTGCGGCGACACCTGGCGGTCAGGTTATTCGCCGACCTTGCCACCGGCCTTTTCGCACGCCGCCTGGGTCATGGCCTTGAAGCCCTGGCCCTTGCAGGAGCCCATGCCTTTGCAAGCGTGGTCTTTGGTTTTGCAGTCATTCTGGCCTTTGCAGGCATTCACACCGTAACAGTGAACGTTGGCATCGGCAGCCATCGCATTGGTCGCCACACCGGCAAACATTGTGGCAGCAGCCAGAGCGAGAGCGGCACCAGCAGCAGCGGTCTTGATAGTCATTTTTTTTATCCTCGGTCATTGTCAGGGGTTGTCGGCTGGAAGGTTGTTCAGTCCCGACATAGCACTAGAGAGGGCCTACCCTTGTGGCGTTACAGAGGCGGAAAAAAATAATTTCAGGCATCCTCCTTGAGCTTGAGCAGCGGCTCCTGAAAGCGCAACAAACGACCGGCATTGCCCAGCACCAGCAATGTGCTGAGGTTATGCAGCAGCGCGGCAATCATCGCTCCGGCGGCGCCCAGCCAGCCGAATGCAGCGAACACGACGATGGCCAGCGTCCAGCCCAGACCGATGATCACATTCACTTGCAGGGTTCGCCGGCACTGCCGACTCAGGCGCACGCAAGTCCCCAGTCGACGCAGGTCGCTGCCGATCAGCACAATATCCGCCGAGGCCAATGCGATATCGGCACCACCCGCCCCCATCGCAACGCCCACCACGCCCGCCTTGAGGGCCAGCGAATCGTTGATACCGTCGCCAACCACCATCGGCCGGAAACCGTTGTCGATCTCCTTGAGCACGCAATTGAGTTTGTCTTCGGGCAACGCCTGCGCTTCAACCTCGTGCAGGCCCACCTCCCTGGCCAGGGCGTGGGCGACGCTTTGCCGGTCACCCGTCAACAACAGTTGCCGGCCCAGACCCAAGTCGCGCAATTCACCGAGGGCAAAGCGCGCTTCCGGTTTGACGCTATCGGCCAGCAGCAACCAGGCGAGGAATTCACCGTTCAAGGCCAGGCCCGCGATCGGGCCATCGTGCTCGGGAATGGCCGTGGTGGTGATGCCCAGTTGAGCAAACAACTCCGGACGGCCGAGTGCCGCTTCGCCCTGCGCGGTCATCGCCACCACACCGAGGCCCTGGCGTTCGTGGATATCCGTCAGCGTCAGGCATTCTTCCTGGCTGACCAGCCCGGCGAGCGCGCGACTGACCGGATGACTGCTCGCCGCGCCGAGGCTTGCGGCCAACGCCATAACGATGGATGCGTCGGCACGCGGCTTGTCGATCGACTGCAAGCGCAACGTGCCGTATGTCAGCGTGCCGGTCTTGTCGACCACCAGCGACGTCAGATCGGCCAACTCTTCGAGGAACGCCGAACTGCGGATCAGAATCCCGTGGCGTGCCGCCACCGCCACACCGGCAATCGCTGTGGCCGGCGCCGACAACACCAGGGCACAGGGACACGCCGCCACCAGCACCGCGAGCATCGCTTGCGCGTTGTGCGTGATGAACCAGGTCACCGCTGCCAACAACAACACCAGCACCATGTAGCTGCCGGCATAACGCTCCAGCAAACGGGTGATCGGGGGTTTCGAACGCTCGGCGTTTTGCATCAGCGCGATGACTTTGCCGAGGGTCGATTCACCGCCGGTGCGCGTCACTTCGATGCGCAGCAGACCGTCGAGGTTGATCGCACCACCAAACACCGTCATGCCGACGCCCGCTTCTACCGGCACCGACTCACCGGTAATCGACGCTGTGTCGAGACTGGCCTGGCCGGACAACACCCGCCCGTCTGCCGGTACACGGTCACCGGCACGCACTTCGACCGTGTCACCGGATGTGAGCGAGCCGTTGTCGACTTCGATGATCGTACCGTCGGCCTGAACCTTGCGGGCATGGCTGCGGGTCAACTGGCCAAGCGCATGAATCGCTTCCTGGGAACCGATGACACTGCGCTCCTCCAACACATGACCGAAGATCATGATGATCGGCAGCAACGCTGCGGTCAGCAGATCACCGGTCGCCCAGGCGCCGAGCATCGCCAGGGCAATCAACTGATCGGTGATGCCGTGCAGACTCGGGTAACGCAGGCTGAACCACGCCGAGCGCATCACCGGCACGGCAACCAATAAAGAAGCGAAACCGAGCAGCAACTGGCTGACGCCGGTTTGCTCAGGGCTCACCCAGCGCCAGATCAAACCGAGGCCGAGCAGCCCCAAGGCGAGCATTGCCAAGGTCAATTGCCGCGCGGCGCGGCGTTGTTCAGCCGAGGACAACAGGCTCGGTGCAGCGGTAGTCGCGGTCATTTTGCGGCTCCCTGAATGATCAGACGGGAATCGTCCTTCGGATCGACCGTGGTCACGGATCCAGCCTGACCGAGAATTTTCGGCATGCGTTCGCGATACAGACGCAACAGCATCTGCGGGTCAGTGCCCTGCTGTTGGGCTTTGGCCAGACTCGATACGGTGGCGGTATCGGCGGAGGCTTTGGCGAGTCGCTCGCCGGCTTGAGCGTGTGCAACTTGCAGCGCGCGGTCGGCCTGCTCATTGGCCGCCTGAGTGAGTTTTTCCGCATCAGTACGTGCATTCGCCACAGCTTTGTCGGCCTGCTGACTGGCGGTCAACACCGCATTGAAGGCACTGACCGCCGGATCGGGCAGACTCGATTGCACATCGACCCGCGCCACCTCGATACCGATGCCCTGCCCACCCGCCTTAAGCTCGGCCAGGCGTTTGTTGATGCCTTGCACCAGATCGCCGCGCAGTCGTTCGCGACGTTCGGCGGCCTGGTTGTCGGCGCCGATCAACTCCGGACGAGCGACCAGAATGGTGTCCAGATCCCGTGCGGCGGTGAGTGCCACGGCACTGCGCGTGACCAGGCGATCCAGTGCCGGAAGCACATGTTCGCCCTGAAGCACGAAGTCATAGGGGTCGGTGACCTTATAAAAAACCCGCACATCCAGTTGCACGACACCAGCATCACCGGTCAACAGGTATCCGGATCCGGCGAGCGCATCACTGATCGGCACCGCAAACGAGGCGACTCGATCTGCCTTCACCGCCTCAGCGCTGCGCAGCAGGTTGCCAATCCGGCGCTCGATCACCCGGTCCGCTGCCGGCAGCAAAACCACTTGTTCAAATGGCTGCGGCCAGGCCAACAACAGACCGGCATTCTGAATGCGATCCAGCGCACCGAAATGCAAAACCACCGCGCGATTCTGCGGATCGATCTGCCGCACATTGGAAAATGCCCAGGCCAGGGCGGCCAGCAATGTCACCGCATACAGGGCGAAAAACGCCAAGCGCCCTGCCTGAATCCACGGACTGTTCAGCGCATGTGTTCCACGTGGAACTTCTTCACTCATGGCTGCGATCCGGATTTGCTGTCGACGCTGGGCGGGCCGTCAACCAATACGCGGAAGGGGGCGGCGTCGGTGCGCAGAATCAGTTTGGTGTCCGGTGAAACAATGGTGCCAAGGGTGTCCAGCGAGCGCAGCAAGTTATACAGCTGCGGCGACCCGGCATAGGCGCGGCCATAAATCTGTGCAGCTTCAACCCGCGATTGCGCTTCAATATCAGCGGCTTTTACCGTGGCGTCCGCCTGCACAATGCGCGCATCGCGCTCGGCCGCAGAACGGATTTGCGCCGCTTCGCGTTTGCCGATCGCCGTGCGTTCAGTGGCAATGGTTTCACGCTCGGCGCGCATGCGATCCACCGTGGCGGTAAGCGTCACCGACGGCAATGTCAAGCGCTCGATGCCCACCTGCACCACGCGCACACCATAAGTGGCGAGCAATTGCTGATCGATCTGCTGACGCAGTTGCGCCTCGAAATCAGCGATATGCACCTGACTGGCGTCGGTGTTGACCAGGTTCGCCAGATCAAAACTGCTGGCGGTGGTTTCCAGCGCCGAGCCCACGAACGTGCGAATCTGCCGCGCCGCTTCATCCGGCTGGTTCTGCACAGCGCGCATGAAACGTTGCACATTGTCCGGATCGCCCTGCACCTGCCACGCCACGTAAGCCTGAACGATGATGCGCAAACCGTCGCGCGTGCCGACATCCTGCAAACCGCTGGAGGTGGTGCGCAGCCGCAGGTCCACCGGGATCGCCGCTTCAAACGGCGCCGGCCAACGCCAGCTCAAACCCGGATCGAGCAGCACACGCGACGGATTGCCGAACCGGGTGATGACCGTGGCCTCGCCCGAGCGCACTTGCACCAGACTCGCCGCCGCGATGGCAAACGCCACCAGCAATGCCGCCCAAGCCATGCGTCGCCAGGGGAACGGCCCCGCCTCTTCCGGTGCACCGTGATGGTGATGGCCATGATGATGGTGATGCCCGCCGTGGCCGTGATCGTGGCCGCCGTGGTCATGGTGATCGTGAGTGTGCGACTGGCTCAATGGGCAACTCCTGGTTGAGCGGTGGTGCGCGCGGGCGATGGATCAGCCGGCAGCGTAAACGTACGCAAGTCGATGGTCGGCGCATTGCTGCTGCCACCCAGACGATGGTCGAGCACCAGCAATTTGGCTTTGCTCAAGCCTTGGCTGAGCTGACTGAGGTATTGCTCCAGAACGAACGCCTGGCCGGCGCTGGCGTAGGCTTTTTGCTCGGCAGTGAATTTCAGGTCTGCGGCCTGCGCCGAAGCATTGATTTCGCGCGCATTGGCGCTGGCCTGGTCGCGGGCGAGGCTGGCCTGCAACTGCGCCTGATTACTCGCTTCAGCCGCCGCTCCCCGCTCACGGGCGATTAACGCCTGCGCACCAATCTGCGCTGCTTGCACGCTGTGATACGCGTTGGCCGCACCGGCCGGCGGATGAATGGCTTCAACCACCGTGGCAAGAATCTCCACCCCGCTGTCGAGCTTTTGCAGATCGTTTTGCACCGCGCGACCAATCTGGTCGCCCAGCCCTACCCGATCGGTACCGAGCAAACCGTCGAGCGTGCGCGAAGCGAAATCGTGCACCAGAATCCGGCTGGCCGTGCTGCGGATCAACGTCGGGACATCGGCACTGTTATAGGTCGCCGCCAATGCCGCCTGGTCACTCAGGCCAATGCGATAGACAAACCGCACGTCCATGTTGACGATCTGGAAGCTCTGCTGCTCGCCGCGGCTGCTGGCAATCACCTGAGACTTGTCGTTGACGTGACTGGCGTCCCACAGACGATTAGCCGTCATGGGGGCCGGGCCTTCGGCAGGATCGGGCTGAACCGGCGCCGGGTTTTCGCCGACGCTGGTCGCCAGTTCGTGGACGACGCCGTTTTCCACGTTCAGCACCCGTCCCAGCGGCCACGGCAAACCAACGTGCAAACCGGGAGCGAACACCTGCACCGGTTTGCCGAAACGCTCGTAGATCCCACGACCTTGCAACGGAATTTCATGAATGCCAGTCAGCAGCCAGCCGAGTCCCACAACCAGCGCCAGCACAGGCAGAAATGCGCGGCGCATGTAGCTGAATGCCCAGATCTGGCGCAGATCGATGCCGAAACGGTTGTGCAACTCGTGCTGCAACGCGAGTAACGGTTGCGGCGGCCAACGCAGCAGATCGGCGCTAAAAGTGCGCGCCAGCAGGCTCGGCTCGAGTTGCTCGCGACGAGGACTGAATAATGACAATACGGCGCGCAATAACAGCTCGATCGCGACCAGTCCCGGCAAGATTCCAGTCAGTACGGCTACGCGAACCGGCCACACGGCGCTCTCGCTGGCGAACAGTAAACACAGTGCGCCCAGCACCAGAGTGATAATCACCACCCGCGTCAGTTGCGCCAGCGCGCCCGCTTCTGGCCATTGCGCCGGACTCTCTTGTGCCAGGTGCCGCTCCAGTACCAGCAAGGCGAAGGCCAGCAACAACGCCATCACCGCGCCAACGGTGGCAGACAAACCCACCGCCGCAGCCGGTAGCGCGAGGTTCCACGCCTGCTCGATGCCAAGCAACACCAGCATCGCCCAGCCACCCAGCCACAACGTCGCCGCACCGATCTGGCCAAGCCAATGCAGACTGCGCTGACTCAAGCGTTCCAACAGCTGCTCGTACCATCCCTGCGCAGCAGACGGTTCTTCCATTGTTGGAGGATTCGACGCCAGAGGCGTCATCACCCGCTCACGCCATCGCGCCACCCACCACGCCGATTGCAAACCAGCGACCAGCACCAGCAACGCCGCACTCTGGTTGACCAACAGCGGTAGCCACAACGACTGCGGCGCGAACAACCCGACAAAAAACGCCAGCACCCACCCGGCCCCGGCCAAGCCGCCAAGGCCGATGGCCCAGCGCCGTAATCGCCGACCTTGCATCGCCGCCTGCTGAAAGCGCGGCAATCCGGTCACTGGCGTGCCTTCAACTTCCAGATCGACTTGCATAACACCCCGAAATCATTGGTTCACTGCGCATATCGTTACGATATAACGATAATCGTGAAATATTCGTACACAATTACATTTATCTAAAGATTTCCAACCTGTCGCTTGCCTGAAGCCTTGACCGAAAT
The DNA here is from genome assembly GCF_054344005.1 of Pseudomonas sp. GNP014. Lineage (NCBI taxonomy): Bacteria > Pseudomonadati > Pseudomonadota > Gammaproteobacteria > Pseudomonadales > Pseudomonadaceae > Pseudomonas > Pseudomonas sp. GNP014. The sequence goes on from NZ_JBTGUS010000001.1 coordinate 1,175,477, forward strand.
GTCCATAAACGCACATATTACGTTCGTAATTTTCTTCGCCGACTACTTTTAGCATCCGCATCCATCAAGCAGGAGCAAGCGCATGAGCAACTATGACGTAGTGATTCTGGGCGGCGGCCCCGGTGGTTATAACGCGGCGATCCGCGCTGGCCAGTTGGGTCTCAAAGCCGCTTGCGTCGAAGGTCGCGCGACCTTGGGCGGCACCTGCCTGAATGTCGGCTGCATGCCTTCCAAAGCGCTGCTGCATGCCTCGGAGCTGTATGACACAGCGATGGGTGCGGAATTCGCCAACCTCGGCATCGAGGTCAGACCCACGCTGAATCTGGCGCAGATGATGAAGCAGAAAGACGAAAGCGTGAGCGGCCTGACCAAAGGCATCGAGTTCCTCTTTCGCAAAAACAAGGTCGACTGGATCAAGGGCTGGGGCCATATCGACGGCCCGGGCAAAGTCAGCGTAACCAACGATCAGGGCAGCAAGGTCGAACTGACCGCCAAGGACATCATCATCGCCACCGGCTCCGAGCCCACTCCCCTGCCCGGCGTGGAGATCGACAACCAACGCATTCTGGATTCCACCGGCGCCCTGTCGCTGAGCGAAGTACCCAACCATCTGGTGGTGATCGGCGCCGGGGTCATCGGCCTCGAACTGGCGTCGGTGTGGCGGCGTCTGGGCGCGCAGGTCACCGTGGTCGAATACCTCGATCGCATCTGCCCCGGAGTCGATGCCGAGGCCGGCAAAACCCTGCAGCGTTCGCTGAGCAAACAAGGGATCGCCTTCAAGTTGAGTTCGAAAGTCACCAGCGCTACCTCGTCAGCCAGCGGTGTGCAACTCAGCGTTGAGCCTGCGACCGGCGGCAGCGCTGAGTTGCTGGAAGCCGACTACGTGCTGGTGGCCATCGGGCGTCGTCCGTACACCCAGGGCCTGGGTCTGGAAAACGTGGGGCTGAGCACCGATAAGCGCGGCATGCTCGCCAACAGACAACACCGCACCGAAGCGCCCGGCGTGTGGGTGATCGGCGACGTCACGTCGGGGCCGATGCTTGCGCACAAGGCCGAAGATGAAGCGATGGCCTGCGTCGAGCAGATCCACGGCAAGGCCGGCGAGGTCAACTACGACCTGATCCCCAACGTGATCTACACCAAGCCGGAACTGGCCAGCGTCGGCAAGACTGAAGAGCAGCTCAAGGCCGAAGGTCGCGCTTACAAAGTCGGCAAGTTTCCGTTTACCGCCAACAGCCGGGCGAAGATCAACCACGAGACTGAAGGCTTTGCCAAAGTCCTCGCTGACGAACGCACGGACGAAATTCTCGGGGTGCATCTGGTCGGCCCGAGCGTGAGCGAAATGATCGGCGAATTCTGTGTGGCAATGGAGTTCAGCGCTTCGGCGCAGGACATTGCGCTGACGTGTCATCCGCACCCGACGCGCTCCGAAGCGTTGCGCCAGGCAGCGATGAATGTCGAGGGGATGGCGACGCAGATGTAATCAAGGCAGAGAAACCGTTATCGCCGGCAGGCTGGCTCCCACCTTTGACCGCGTTCCAATGTGGGAGCGAGCAGGCTGGCGATGAAGGCCGGCCTTAATCCGGAAGATGCCCCAACGGCAACGCCCCCGGCGTCTTCACCGTGTGAATCGCAAAGTTGCTGCGAATGTCGCTCACCCCCGGCAACTTCAACAGACACCCGCTGAGAAAGCGGTCATACGCGCGCAGATCCGGCACCACCACCTGCAAGAGAAAATCCGATTCACCGGAAACGAGAAACGCGGAAATCACTTCCGGTAACGCGGTGACCGCTTCATAAAAAGCCTCGGCCTGTGCGTCGTTGTGCCGCTCGACCTTGACCCCGACAAACACCGTCAGACCCAGCCCCACTTCATCGCGATCCAGATTGGCCTGGTAACCGCGAATCACGCCGGCCTCCTCCAGCATCCGCACCCGACGCAGACAAGGCGATGCCGACAGGCCGATTTCGTCGGCCAGCTCGACGTTGCTCAGGCGTCCGTTACGTTGCAGGGCGGCGAGAATCTTGCGGTCAAAGGCGTCCAGTTTCATATTTGGCAGATTCCGAGAGTAAAGCCGCTGAAAACCAGCAGGTTATGCCAAACCTGCAGGCTTTTGAAGCGGACTTCGCAAGCACCTGCCCCGCCCTTGCGCTCTAGACTTGGCTCACCGAATTGACAACGAAAGGGGTGTGAGGTGGCGAGTCTCTGGCTGTTTTTTCTGGCTTTGGCGGTGGTCTATCTGCTGCCCGGCCCGGACATGATCCTGCTGCTGCAAACCGGTGCCCGGCAGGGTCGCGGTGCGGCACTGGCGACGGCGACAGGCCTGGCAATTGCCCGCGGTTGTCACGTGGCACTGGCGGCGTTGGGGCTGGCAGCGCTGTTCAAGGCCGCGCCGTGGACATTCGAAGTGGTACGGCTGGCCGGCGCGGCGTATCTGCTGTGGATCGGTATCCAGTGCCTGCGCAGCACCCTGGTGCCGAACCTGAATGCCGGCGACGTTGCCGGCATGCCCGGGCAATGGCGTGAAGCGATCCGGCGCGGTGTGCTGACCAACCTGCTCAACCCGAAAGCGTTGTTGTTCTGCTCGGTGCTGTTGCCGCAATTCATCGTCGCCGAAGGCGCGCCGGTGCTGACCCAATTCGCCGTGCTCGGCGCCCTGCTGGTCGGCATCGGCCTGCTGTTCGACAGTGCATATGCCCTGACCGGCGCCGCCCTGGGCCGCTGGCTGCAACACAGCCCGACGGCGCAACGCGTTCAACAGTGGCTGTTCGGCAGCCTGTTGATCGGCTTCGCGGTGCGCCTGACGTTTGTGCAACAGGCTTAGACGTCGGGCGTCTTGCGACGGCGACGGCTGATCAACAACAACGCGGCGGCGCTGCCCAGCCCGAGGACACCGATCACTGGCCATTTGTAGGGTCGCAGCGTTGTGCGCACAGCATCGGTGACCTGGGTGACGTAACGTTTGTCGGCGTTTTCGAAATCCGGATACGGGCACTGATGGCCAAAATCCACCGCCCAGGGCACGTACGGACCTTCCTTCACGTAGCGCTGATATAACGCGCTCTGCTCTTCCAGGCTGCTGTTCCAGCCTGCGGCCGAGCACAACACGGCGGCAAACGCCTGACTGGTGTGCGGCAGGTTGTCGGCGGCGCGACTGGCCAGCGCGGTGGCGACAAACCGGTAGTGATAACGCTGATCCGGTTGCGCTTCGCTGGCCTTCTGGCGCTGCACTTCGGCTTCGGACACCAGCGGGCCGACGTTCAGCTCGACGGATTCCAGGCTGTAATTGCCCCCGAACGTGGCGTAGTCCGGCGCCATCTCGTATCCGAGGATGTCCATGCCCCACTCACGGGCGGTCCACGCCGCGTTGTACAACGCACTGGCGCGTTTGGTCGGCCACCACGCGGCATCGGCCTTCAGCCGTTGCTCACCGTAGAGACGGGCCTTGTTCTGCAGATCGGGGTTGTCGAAATAAGCCACCGCATCGGCGTAATGCCCTTCACGCAACAAGCGTCGGCCAAGCAGATTGCGCAGGCTGGCGGCGACCGGCAGCGGCACGTAGTTGTCGCGTTCCTGCTGGGTTCGCGCCGCTGGGGCCGGCACGTTTTCATCCACGTACCGCTTTAATTCTTCCACCGTCAGCACACGTTCGGCCACGGTCGCAGCGTCAAACCAATAGGTGCTGTTGCTGCGATACAACTGCACGAAGGCTTGCAGGTATTCACCACGCTGCAAGGCGAGAATCGCGCTTTCGCCCTCGACCCGGCATTTCGGCTGAACGGTTTCAAACGCCCAGTCTGGCGTGCGTCGATAGCCCCAGTCTTCGGTCTGCGGGAAGGCTTGCGCGGCTTTCGCATAAGCGGCGGCAGCGCCAGTCTTATCGCCGTCACGCACCGCCAGTTTGGCCCGTAACCACCACGCCAGACCGCCGTCCCCGGCATTTTCAAGAAAGGCCTTGGCGCTGGCGTAATCGCCCTGTTGATAACTCATCGCTGCCAGCCGATCAGCATTTTCCAGGCTGCCTCGGGTACTGTCCTGCAGCAGCTTCACGAGTTTTTTCTCATTCGGCGGTTCATCGCCAAACGACCAGCCAAGACGGCTGACCAGAGAAGCCGTGACCAATTGCTGCACGGCTTTGCGCTGGAGCAAATCCGCCAGTTCAGCCTCGGGCAGCTCGGCCAGCTCATTCATCAATTGCTTCAGAGAGGTATACCCGACGGCCGAGCCGTGCAGGTTTTGCGCTTCATACAGTTCGATCGCGCCACTCCAGTCGCCGGCGGTGCGCAACACGCGCGCCTCTTCGCCGAGGCTGGCGACCCCCAGTTCCAGCGGGTCGCTGAAGCCGTCGATGCTCAGTTGCCGGGCCTGGCGGAAGGCATCGCGCGATTGTTCCAGCGCCTCTGGCGCATCCCCCGCCTCGGTGCTCATGGCAAACCAGGTACGGCCCAACGAGTACGCAGCCCAGGTGCTGCGCAACGGACGTTGATCGGCCGGCAGCGCCAGCAGCTTGTTGAAGTACTCGACCGCCAATGGATGATTGCCCGTGGCAAATGCCACGGCGCCAGCCACATACAAACGGATTTCCGGCGGCAGACTGGCGCCCTGCGCCTCGGCCTGACGCGCATCACTCAAACCACGCAACTGTTTGACCAGCGCTTGTTGTTCGGCGCTCAGACCGGCCTGCTCGGCGGTCTCCCGCGCCGCAGCAGCTGCGCTCTCATCGCCGTACAGATCATCGGGATTACGCGTCGCGGCCGTGGCGTTTTTCAGCCCGGCGATGGTTTTGCCGAGGCGGCTGATCTCGAAGTTGAAGTTGCCCTCCGGCAGATCGGCCAGGGTCTGCCCGCGATTGTCGAGCAGACGCAGCGGGAAGTCCGGGCCGCAGGCCAACGCCGAACCCAGCGGCAGGCTGAGACTCAGGCAGAGCAAATGGCGGGGCCAGTTACGGGTCAACATGCGAACCTCCTTGATCAATATGTGCGCAACGAGCCCAACCGATGGCGCGTTGTGCGCCTGCCGGCAATCGGCCGTCGCGCAGGCGGGTGAAGGTAAGCAGATCCGGGCTTTGTTGCAATGCATAACCGGCCAGCGCATCGGCGCCTTCGCAATCCCGCGCTTTCACCGTGATACGCGCGGGCCAGGCGCTGTCGAGGTTACCGGGGTTATCGAGTGTGAAGTCGTAGAGTCCGTCGGTTTCGCTGAGCGTCAGGCCCAACTGACTGTTCAAGGCATCGCCTCGGGCAACGGCGCGCAACGTGGTCAGACTCCAGGCACGGCGGTCGTTGGCCAGCGGCAGGCGAAACCAGATCAGCCCGGCCAGATGGGCCGGAGGATCCTCACGCAATGTGTTGCCCAGTTGGCTCAGTTGCCGCGGATCGGCAAGCAGCTCCTGACGCTGACCTCCGCGCTCGAGCGGCACCTCGCTCTCCACCAGCGGCGCACCGCCCTCATCCGGCAGCAATGCCACGCCGTAGGCTGGGAGTGCCAGATAGAACGGTTTATCGGTGATCCGCGCCCAGGCCCTGGCCCATTGCAGCGCCTGATCGGGATCAAACAGACCGCGTCGCGGATCGCTCACTGCGTGCACTTGCAGCACACTGCTGTCGACGGTTTGCAGCAGCGTCGCCAATTGCCCGCTGTCGAGCCAGGCAGGCAGCGCAGTGATGCTCAATGGCAGAGAGGGCGGCAACGCAGCGCGCAGATGCTTGAGGAATTGCGCGTACGCCGGCAGCCGTGCGTTGCCGGCATCGTGATCGACCTCGATGCCGCTCAGGGTCAGGCCTTGTGCCTGCCAGTCAGCAATGACCTGGAGAATCTGTGCCGTGACCTGCGCCTGGTCCAGCGACTTGAGTTGTCCGTCGAGACGCATGACCGCGATCAATGGCCGACCATCGCGCTTCAACACCTGCGGATCGATACGCGCCCGGCTCCATCCTGCATCCGGAAAAGCCTGCAAGGCCAGCACGCGCAAGGTCGAGAAGTCCGCACGGCTGTCGCGCAATGCAGGGTCATGGGCCGACGTCCACTGGCGTTGCCAGACGTAGAGCTGCTGATCGAGCGGCAATGAGGCCTGCGGCTTGCACCCGGCGAACAGTAATACAGCGACCGCTAATGTCAGCTGACGAACAAAAAACAGCATGCCGTGAACAATCCTGTGGCGAGGGAGCAAGTTCCCTCGCCAAAAATACAACCCGATGTTACCGCCACCTTAATCAGGCAACAGGCTTGCGGGCAATGATGACCTGACTTTTCGCCACCACCGCATCCAGCGCTTGCTTGATCTGCAAACCGCGCGGCGAGTCCAGTACGGCTTGCCAGGTATTGGCCCAGTGATTGAGCAGCGGATGATCCGGATCGCTCAAATCGACCTTGGCTTCCCAGAACAGCAGCATCCACAGCGACCAGTAAAAACCGTACTGGCTGTGGCTGATGATTTCCAGCCCGGCCTCGTTGACCATCGCCTTGAACTGATCTTCGCTGATGACGCGTATGTGGTTGGGTTTCTGGAAGTACTCAGGCGCGGCGATGTCCTTTTGCAGGTCTTCGGAACTGGGGTGCGGCACACTCAACAGGTACAACGCGCCCGGTTTGCCGACGCGCACCAGCTCAGCGAGGAACTGTGCAGGGTCGTCGACGTGTTCGATGACTTCGGTGGACACCACGCGCGTGGCAGTGGCGTCGGCAATCGGCAGCGGGTTGCAGTCGGTCACGTGGCACTCGATGTCGCGCGCCGGAGTGTCGCTCAGGCGCTGACGGGTGGCTTCGACCTTGGCGCCATCAATGTCGGCAATGATGATCTTCGCCCCGCGCATGCCGCAGAAATGCACGTTGCCGCCATCGCCGCAGCCGACATCGAGCACGGTGTCATCGGCCGACACCACAAAGCCCTTGAACAGCTCGTCGGTCTGCTGGTTGAACCAGCCGCTGAGCACCGCATCGTGCAGGCCGAGCGCGTACGAGTCGGCCTTCGCGGCGGGCGCCGCGACAGGCTCTGCCGGGGCTGGAACAGGCGTCGTCGCCGTGAGTTTCTTCAACAGTCTCAGCATGAGGTGGCTCCAGAGGATAGGACGGCGGTTCGGCAAGTGCCGAGGCGTTCGCCCCGTGCAACGCCACGGTAATGCAGGGGCAGTTCGATAATGCGATCGTTGTGTTCACTGAGCATCCGCCAGGATTCCTGACGGTTGCGGCCACCTCGCAGCGCGCGAGTCGGACTACGGGCGGTGAGGTAGGCGCAACTGGCGCACGGCACCATGATGTCCAGCATTCGTTCAGCGCTCATCGGGCAACCCGGTATCCAGGGGTTTACGGGCAATGATCACCTGGCTCTTGGGCATGAACTGGTCGAGCACTTGCTTGACCGCGAGTCCGTCGGGTCGTTGCAGCAACTCATCCCAGGTTCGGGCCCAGCCTTCCATCAACGGTGGATACGGCGCATGAATACGATCGCGCACCGCGCCCCCCGGATCCTTGCCGGCAGCCTTTTCGCTGGCCCAGAAGAAAATCATGCCCATCACCCAGAAGAATCCGCTGGCCTGCCGATGCTCGATGACCAGCCCCGCGTCTTCGACCATTGCTGCAAAGCGCTCCGGGGTGAAGATGTGCACATGGTTCGGCGTCTGGTAGTAATTTTCGGGGGCGATGCCTTTTTGCAAATGCTCGCCAACCGGTGCCGGTACGCTGAGCAGATACAACGCACCGGGGCGCCCCATGCGCACCAGTTCGGCCATGAACGGCTCAGGCTCGTCGACGTGCTCCATCACTTCCAGGCACACCACTTTGCTCGCGCAGCCATCAACCAGAGGCAATGGCAGGCTATTACTGACCAGACCCAGACCGGGCCGGGAGCTCTGAGCTTCAACCTGACGGGCCAGATCACGCACTTTGTCGTGTTCGCTGTCAGTGAAAATCACCGAGGCACCCTTGCGTACCGCAAACAACGTCGCGCCGCCCTCGCCACAGCCTACGTCGAGCAAGGTGTCGTCCGGCGTAATGGCAAAGCCTTTGAGCAATTCGCCGCTGTCATTGAGAAACCAGCCATCGAGTACCGCGTCATGGAAGCCGACATCGCGCGGCGACCAGGTGAACAGCGGTGGCGGTTCAGTTGTCGGCTCAGCCACCGGCTCGGCAACAGGTTCAACCGAGGGCACCGATTGTGCGCCGAGCAAACGCCGAAGCAATCGGCGAATCATGCTCCGGTCGCCTCAATGGCCCGTTCGGCGTGCCGCTCGAACAGTTGCGCAAAAAATACCTGCAACCGCTGCTCCGCCACGGCCTGACTGCAAAAACCTCGCAAACTCTCCACCGCTTGCGCCGACATCAACGCATAGCGCTGTGGATCGTTTTTGGCCACCTCATAGCTGGCGCGGTACGCCGCACAAATCGAAGACCATTGGGTGGCATAGCGCAGGGTGCGGTACGCCGAGCGTGGATCGTGTGGCCAGGTGGTCAAATCCTCCGTTGCCGCAATCAGGAAAGCGTTATCGGCACTCAGATAGTCGATCATCGCCGTCGTGCACGGCGCCACTGCCGGTTTGCCGCAGGACATGAACTCCATCAGCGGCAGGCACTGGCCTTCACCGTAGGACGTGTTGACGACATAGCGGGTCGCCTGCACCAGACGCTCGTAATCCGCGTCTGCCAAGTAGCCATAGATCAGCACGATACGACAGCGATAAGACTGATTCTTGTACAAGTGATGAAGGATGTCGGTGAGGGCTTCTTCGGCATCGTGGTGGGTGAGCTTGAGCACCAGCGTCGCGTCTTCGTTGTCACGGAACGTCGCACAGAAGGCACTGATCATGTCTTCCCAGTTCTTGCGCCCGTCGCGGGGGTTGAACACCGAGGTGTACACCACGCCTTCAAGCAATAACGTCTGCTCGGTGACCGGCGCTCGAAAATCAATGCCCTTGCCGCGGCGCAGGCGCACCGGACCAAAAGCATTCAGATCGAGCTTGCGGCTGTCGACGACCAGTCCCTTGATTTTCAACCGCACGGCGTCGACGACAGGCTGCCCCTGCAACTGCACGCCCCGCGCGGCAAACCGATCCCAGACCGGTGCAGGCACGGCGACGATCGGGTAATCGGCGTCCATTGCTTCGCGCACGGCATTGACCGTGTAGCTGGAATGAGTGATCGCGGCGCCGCAGGCATTGAGCACGGTGCGCCAGTCGTTCAACGGATCACCGTTGAACGGTTCGTTGGGGATGGTGCTGAATTCCCAGGCGAACACCGGCAACGTCGGGCAGGCCAGATGCACCGGGGTGCGATGCGGGGGCGAGAACGACAGGAACACGCAGGGCTCGCCACGGGCATGGCAGTCCGCGTACAACGCATCGACTTCAGCGACCGGATCAGCAACCTCGACCACCCGTCCGAGGCGTTCCAGCACAGGCCGATACTCCTTGAGCACGAAGTAATAGCTGTATTCCGACCGGCCAAGGTTGCGGTTGATGGTGTGCTGGTTGGTTTCCGAATGGATGATGATCAGCATGAGGCGTTATCCGTAACCTGGGCAACGTTGCCGGCGTGTGACGCCAGCCCGAAAAAGTCTGCGACGCGTTCCTGCAAGGCGGGCACCGCGCAGTAGTTGCGCATGCGCTCGGCCGCCGCCAGTGCCATGTGCTGATAATCCTGCGGCTGCGTGGTGGCCATCCGGTAGCTGTTTTCGTAGGCCTTTTTCAGCGAGCCCCAGTCCGGTCGGTAACGTCGCGCACGATGCAGCCCACGCGGATCATGTGGCCAGATGCTCACTTCCAGACTGGAGCCGACCACGAACGCCACGGACTCGTCGATGTAGTCTTGCATTGCCGTGTGATCGGGCGCGATCACCGGTTTGCCGCAAGCCATGAACGACATCAGCGGCAGGCATACACCTTCGCAATGCGAGGCGTTGACGTAAAAACTCGCGGCCTGATAAAGCCGGGCATGTTCACGATCATCCAGATCGCCCACGATCAGCATCACTCGGCACGCATACGGTGCCAGTTGCGCCATCGGGGTTATCAAGTGCTCGTAGACATCCGTCAGATCGCTCTGGGTCAAGCGCATCACCAGTGTTGCGTCGGGCGTGTCGCGAAATGCCGCGCAAAAAGCGGTAAGGATCTGTATCCAGTTTTTGTGGCCGTCCGTAGGGCTGAACGCCGACACATAGACCACCCCGTCAATGTGGGTCTGGACCTCTACCGAGGTATCCGGCAGTTCCCGTGGTGCAGGAGCGACCACAGGCACCGGTATCGGGCCGGCGATAGTTGGCAAGCGTTTACCGAGCCAGTCATGCAGCCGCTCCGGCAGCAGATCGTGCAGTCCTTCCCAGTACCAGTTCTGCAGGAATCTCACCCGCGGCACCGGTGGCGTCTGCTCGTGGCCCAGATTCAGCAGCCACAGGCGCAAGAAATGCCGGGCAATCACATAGCGGCGCTTCAAGGTCAACGGCGGTGGGCGTGAAGCTTCCAGTCGGGCCTCGATTTCCGCCTGTTCCTCCGCAGTGAGCGGTTCCGGCAGCAGGTTATCCGGGTGCAGGTCCATGAGCCGAGAATCGAAGATGCAACCTTTGACCGTCAACGTGGTGCCGGCATTGACCGGTGTGCTCGCGTGCTCCTCGCGGATCGCCGCAAAGCTTTCCCACAGGGGGGCCGGCAACACCAGCACCGGGAACGCGTCGCCCATTGAGCGACGGATCGCGGCGGCCGCGTGGCTGGACAGGGTGATCACCCGCCCGTGTTTCGCCAGCATGCGCGTCCAGTCCTGCAGCGGATCGTTGTCCCACTGTTCGTCGGGGATCGAGTCGTACTCCCAGGCAACCACACAAACGGTCGGGCACTCGAGATCGAAGGGCGTTGTCTGCGGGGGGTGGAACGAGAGGCAAACGCTCTCCTGGCCAGCGCTGAGCAACTGTCGGTAGAGCGGATCGACCGCGGCGACAGAATGCACGATGTGAACGCGCCCAAGTGTTTCAAGCAGCGGACGATAGGCCTTCAGTAGCAGGTCACTGGAATCAGGCTGAGCCGGATTCTGGCTGATGGAACTGTCGTTGATATCCGAATAAAGAATGAAATTCATGGCGTTCCACGATGAAACTGCCATCCCGGCAGCCTCAAACTATGACGGCCAAACGTCGATCGGATCGGTGTCCGTCATACGCCTGCGGTCCCGTCTTGTTCTTGTTTTAGTGGTCAGTTTCAACTCTTTGCACGACTTGCCCAAAGGACCCGGGTAATCGTGACGAAGGGCATTCTAAACACATCCGTCGAGGGTTCGTGAACCATGCGCCGCGAATAAATCGGTCTACGCTATCGAGAACTGACCGGTCACGGTTTGCCCTGTTGAAATTGTTGTGCAATTGGCACAGATTGCTCACAAACAACTACAACAACTGTTTCGCCTGTCGTCTGATCGACTGTTGCCTTCGGTCTGACAGACCTTCCTTTGAAACCTGCAGGAAGTGGCGAAAGTTAACGGCCAAGGGGTCGCTGTTGAAAAATTGCCTGTTCATCGCCGGTCCCGGGGGACTCCTCGAACAACACCTGCGAGCCCGTCAGCGGCAAACCGCCCCGGATCGACTGCCGCTGCAAGCGTTTCCGGCTGGCGAGACCGCGACTTCGGAATGGACACCGATTATCCGCAGCGTCGATTTGGCCATCACGGAGCGCGCCCCATGACTCGACTACTGGTGGAATGCACCCACGTTTTCAACCACCCCAAGCTCAATTCCGGTATTCAGCGGGTGGTACGCAACGTCATCAACAAGCTGCCGCCGAGCACGGACGGTGTCGAGTGCATGCCGGTGATCTTGCTCAATGGTCAGCTGTATCGGGTCACGCGCCTGGCGCCTCTGGACACGCCGGTGTTCAACGCCCTGGCAACCTTTGGCGATCGCGTGGAACGGCTGGCCCATCGCTTCTGGCAATGGCAGCAACGGCTCGACGCGCAATGCACATCGAAGCTGGCGCGACGGCTGCTGTATGTCGGCTATCGTGCCACTGCATTCGCCGCGTTCAGTGTGCCGATGCGGGTGTTCCGGCGCATAAGCCGGTTCCAGTTGCTCAAGCGCTGCACCCCGTTGCAACACCAACCGGACGATCAATTGGTGCTGCTCGACTCCTCTTGGCATTCGGATTTCTTCCCCCACGTCGAAAAACTCAAACGTGAAGGCGTCGGCCTCATTGCGGTGATTTACGACCTGATCCCGCTCAAGCACCCGCATTTCTATGAATCACGACCGGCGCAGGTGTTCAGTGAGTGGTTCGACTGGATCTGCCGCACGGCTGACGGCTACATGGCGATTTCCGCCACCGTACGCGATGAAGTGCGTGAAGAACTGCAGCGCCGGATCGGCACCGAGCAGAGCGAAAAGCGCTGGTTCGACTATTTCCATTTGGGTTCGGAGCTGGACCTGCGCAGTTCGGACGCCGCCGTCGATCCTGCGTTGCAACGGGTATTCGAGAGTGCCGAGCCCGTCTTCCTGATGGTCAGCACCATCGAGCCGCGCAAGAACCACGCTTACCTGCTGAACGCTTTCGAGCGCGCCTGGGCCAACGGCTCCAAGGCCAGGCTGTGCATCGCCGGGCACGTCGGCTGGAAGTGCGACGAGTTGCTCGCCCGTATTCGCCACCACCCGCAATTGAACCAGCGTCTGTTCATGTTCAACAACCTGAGCGACACCAGCCTGGAGCATGCCTACGCTCATGCCAGCTCCCTGGTATTCCCTTCGGTTGTCGAAGGGTTTGGCTTGCCACTGGTGGAGGCCATGCAGCGTGGCTTGCCGGCGATGGGCAGTGACATCCCGGTATTCCGCGAGATTGGCGGCGAGTTCATGGCCTATTTTGACCTGCGTGATCCGCGTAGCCTCACAGAGCTGATCATTACCTTTGAACGCAGCGGCCAGTTCCCTGCCAGCCGCGATGTCCGCAACTGGCGCTGGATCGATTGGCGCCAGGCCAGTCAGCAATTGGTCGAGCGCAGTGCACACCGTGTGCTGAAGGTACCGGCAGCACACGGCAGCGCCATCGCGGCGGACAGCGGTGAGTCGGCAGCCACGCTGCCGCTGAAACCTGAATACCCGATGCTCCGCCCAGCCGTCTCGGGGTCTGCATCACACCACTGGTGAAAGCGTTTCATCGCGTCTGCGCGAACGAATGAACAAGCCTGCGCCCCATCCAGCGGCGCAGGCTGTTGCGTGCTACCAGAGAACGACCGTTGCCAACACCTGTCGCCACGCGCCGGCGCCATTCTGCTTCACAGGTCCAGCACCAACGGCTGTGCACTCTGCGCCGGCACCGCACAACAAATCAGCACCTGCCCCTCTTCCGGAATCTCCGCTGGCGGCTGTGGATAATTCACTGCGCCACTGATCAGCCGGGTCTTGCAGGTACCGCATGAGCCACCCCGGCAACTGAACTCCGGGCGCAGTCCGCGACTTTCCGCCAGCTCCAGCAAGCTGCCGCTGTCCGGTTGCCAGCGCGCCTCTTTGGCCGAGCGCTCAAAGACCACCGGCACTGACGTTGTTGCCGCCGGCGGCTGCTCGATGACGATCGCGTCCGGATCCCGCTGGCGTACGAGCGTCGACGGGCCGAAAGTTTCCGCATGAATCCGCGCATCGCGCACATCCAGTTCACGCAGGTTGTCGTACAGGCCCTGAGTAAAACTGCCAGGGCCACACAGCACGAAGTCGATCTGATCGTAGTCCTCGACCTCCAGCAGATTGCGCAGTAACGCACCGTCGATGCGTCCGTGCCGATCAAAATCCTCGCCCAGGTCGGCATCGTCTTCCGGCTGGCTGAGCAAACGCATCACCTGCACCGCATCGCCCGCCTTCTCCAGCAACTGATTCAGCTCCTTGCGAAACGGCTGGTCTGCGAGACTGCGCGAACTCTGCAATAACCACGTCGGGCGAATCCTGCGGGTACGCAGGCCTTGATAAACCACCTCGCGCAGCATCGACAGCAACGGCGTAATGCCGACGCCCGCCGCCAACAGCACCAAGGGCCGGCGTTCCAGCGGCGCCACGGTGAAATGCCCCTGCGGCGCGCGCGCCTCCAGCACATCACCGACGCGAATCTGTTCATGCAAATGGGTCGAGACCCGGCCTTCACGCTTCACGCTGATGCGATAGAAACCGTCCGACGGCGCGCTCGACAAGCTGTAGGTGCGGATATGCACCTCGCCATCGAGGGTAAAGCGCAGTGGCAAATGCTGGCCGGCGAGAAATACCGGTAAACCGGCACCATCCGTCGGCTCCAGATAGATGGAGCGAATGTGGCGGCTTTCCGCTTCGATTTTCGCCACCCGCAGTGGTCGCCATTGGTTGCCCAGAGCCTGCGCCTGCAAACGGGCATCCGCCTCGGCCCAGTTGCCGGTCAACAGGCTGTTGGGCGACATCCCGTCGAAGCGCCAGCGCAGAGCCAGGGCTGCCGGGCGCCGCACCAGTTTCTCCACTTCAAATGTCCACAACCGCTCCGCGCCTTGAAAAGCCTCGATCTGCGGGCCTTCAAGGATGATCTCGGTGCGTCCGCTCAGTTGCAGTACATCGCCTGTGGAAAAGTCGATGAACAACAGACCGGCCTTGGGATTGAGCAGCAGATTGCCCAAGGTGTTGAAGTGCAGGTTGCCGGCAAAATCGGGAATGGTCAGGCGATTGCCCTCCACCCGCACGAAACCGGGCTGGCCGCCACGGTGGGAAACATCCACCGCACGCTGGCCGTCGGCATCCACATAACTGGCGACGAAAAACGTGTCGGCGCTGGCGATCAGCGCCACCGCGGCGTCATCCAGCGCCGCCAGATGCCGGGCCGGTCGCGAGGCCGGATCGGCCAGCGGCACCCGTTGAAACTGGCGCAACTGAATGTATTGCGGACAGTTGCCAAAGGCCTGATCCACCGTCAACTCGAATCCGTCAGGCGCAAGATTGGCCACATGCCCGTTGAGGCGATTGCGCCGCCGGGTATGCAGTTCGATGCCGAGCAAGCCGACAGGCTCGCCGTCAGCCAGTTGCGCCGGATCATCAGCAGCCGGCAGGCTGGAAAACCTCAGGTGCTGCGGATCAGGCGAGCGGGCAAATCCCGGCGCCCCTTCGAGCACACTGGCCCAGGGACGACCGTCGGCATCGACCGCGCCGAACAGCATGAAGGGCAGTTGCTGATAGAACTCACGGTGCTGATCCGGCATCCAGGTGCGAATCACCTTGCGTCCGAACGCCTCCATACGCTCGGCAACACCCACCTTTTCTTGCAGTTGCCGCTCGCCAGCGTGCCACGGTGAACGTTCCATCACGACCTCCCTTGCGCGCTGCTCGCGCAGTGTGGATCAAGAAAATCAGACTGCGGTTTGCAGTCCGGCAACGGTGCGCGGCATGCCGACAAAACCGGGCAACGCTTCGATCCGGGCCAGCCAGGCGCGCACGTTGCCATAGTCGTCCAGCGACACATTGCCTTCCGGTGCATGGGCGATGTAGCTGTAGGCCGCTACGTCGGCGATGGTTGGCTCGCTGCCCGCCAGATACGGCGTCTTGCCCAACTCGCTGTCCATCACTTTGAGCAAATTGTGCGAACGCTCGATCAGTTCGTCGGCATTGAGTTTCGCCCCGAATACCGTGATCAGCCGTGCAGCCGCCGGGCCAAACGCAATCGGGCCCGCCGCGACCGACAACCAGCGCTGCACCCGTGCAGCACCGACCGGATCGGCTGGCAACCAACGGCCGTTGCCGTACTTGTGCGCCAGATACACCAGAATCGCGTTGGAATCGGCCAGTACCACGCCGTTGTCATCAATCGCCGGCACCTGGCCGAAACTGTTGATGGCCAGGTAGGGCGCCTGTTTGTGCTCACCTTTCGCCAGATCGACGAGGATCAGCTCGGTAGGCAGTTGCAACAGGGACAGCATCAATTCGACCCGGTGGGCGTGGCCGGAACGGGGGAAGTTATAGAGTTTGATCGCTTGCATGGTCGACTCCGCTGGACAGTGGCGCCGTTACGGGAATGACAGCGCCGATGGGAGTCATCTTCCACCTATCGGTAAAACTACAGAATAACCAGCAAATGCAATCAATTATTTCAGCATACGCAATAGTGCCGGGTGTTCGCGCAGGGCGTTGACCGCGAAGTCGACGAAACTGCGTATGCGCGCGGGGGCCTTGCGCCCGCCTTGGTAGACCACGTGGATCGGTAATGGCGGCAATTCGAATTCGGCGAGGACAATTTCCAGCTCACCTGCGGCCACCTTGCTCGCCACTTGATAGGACAGCACCCGGGTCAACCCCAGCCCCAGACATGCTGCAGCGATCGCGGCCTGATTGGCGGTGACCACCAAACGCGGCTCCGGACGCACAACCAGCGACTCGCCGCGCTCAAGAAACGGCCAACTGCGCGTCTGGCCAGTGGCGGACGTCGCCACCACCGGTAAGCCTGCCAGCGCCTGGGGATGTCGGGGACGGCCATGTTCGGCGAGAAATTGCGGCGAGCCGCACACCACCCGACGTACCTCTCCCACCCGAATCGCATGCTGATTGCTGTCCGGCAGCTCACCGATGCGCACCGCCACATCAATCCCCTCCTCGACCATGTTCACCACCCGGTCGAGCAGCAAGGCATTGATCGAAACGTCCGGATACTGCGCCAGATACCCGGCCATCACTGGCGTGACAAACAACTCGCCGAACAATACCGGCGCCGTCACCGTCAGTTGCCCACGGGGCTCGGCGTGGCTGCCGGCGGCGGAATCCTCGGCCTCCTGCACTTCGGCGAGAATCCTGCGGCAGTCTTCCAGGTAACGCTGACCGGCTTCAGTGAGATGGACTGTGCGCGTCGTGCGAACCAGCAATTGCGTACCGATCCGTTGTTCCAGTGCCGCGACTGCGCGCGTGATGCTGGCGGCCGAAACTCCAAGACGCCGTGCCGCCGCCGAGAAGCCTTGCTCTTGCGCAACGGTGGCGAAGGTGTGCATTTCCTGGAAACGATCCATGGGTCGACTCTCGCTTGAAAATCAAACGATCACAGCCTGCGGCAGTACCTACAGGGTGAACGCCAATACCTTGTAGGAGCTGTCGCAGGCTGCGAATTTTTCCGCTATCTCAACTGTGGATAACTTATTCCACGGTCACCGACTTCGCCAGGTTGCGCGGCTGGTCGACGTCCGTCCCTTTGAGCACGGCGACGTAGTACGACAGCAATTGCAGCGGGATGGTGTAGAGAATCGGCGAAAGGATGTCGTGGATGTGCGGCATCTGCACCACGTGGGTGCCTTCGCCGTTGGTCATCCCGGCCTTCTCGTCGGCGAACACGATCAGTTCGCCGCCACGGGCACGGACTTCCTGCAGGTTGGATTTGAGCTTCTCCAGCAGTTCGTTGTTCGGCGCCACGGTGACCACCGGCATGTCGTTATCCACCAGCGCCAGCGGGCCGTGTTTCAGTTCACCGGCCGGATAGGCTTCGGCGTGAATGTAGGAGATTTCCTTGAGTTTCAGCGCACCTTCCATCGCCACCGGGAATTGCGCGCCACGGCCGAGGAACAGGGTGTGGTTCTTCTCGGCGAACAGTTCGGCGATTTTTTCCACCGTGCTGTCCATCGCCAGTGCTTCACCCAAGCGGGTTGGCAGGCGACGCAGTTCTTCCACCAGACGGGCTTCAACGCCCTTGGCCAGGGTGCCGCGCACCTGACCCAACGACAGGGTCAGCAGCAACAGACCGACCAGTTGCGTGGTGAAGGCTTTGGTCGAGGCCACGCCGATTTCGCGGCCGGCCTGGGTCAGCAGAGTCAGGTCGGATTCACGCACCAGCGAACTGATGCCGACGTTGCAGATCGCCAGGCTGGCGAGGAACCCCAGCTCCTTGGCATTACGCAGCGCGGCCAGGGTGTCGGCGGTTTCGCCGGACTGCGAGATAGTGACGAACAGGGTGTTCGGCTGCACCACCACTTTGCGGTAACGGAATTCGCTGGCAACTTCGACCTGGCACGGAATCCCGGCCAGTTCTTCGAGCCAGTAACGGGCAACCATACCGGCGTGGTAGCTGGTGCCGCAGGCCACAATCTGCACGTTGCGCACTTTGGCGAACAGCTCGGCGGCTTGCGGGCCAAAGGCCTGTACCAGCACTTGATCATGGCTCAGGCGACCTTCGAGCGTGCGCTGAACCACCGTCGGTTGCTCGTGGATTTCCTTGAGCATGTAGTGGCGGAACTCACCCTTGTCGGCGGCCTCGGCACCGTCGCTGTACTGCACGGTCTGGCGCTCGACGGCAGTACCGTTTACATCCCAGATCTGCACGTTATCGCGGCGAATTTCGGCGATATCGCCTTCTTCCAGGTACATGAAACGGTCGGTGACCTGACGCAGCGCCAGTTGATCGGAGGCGAGGAAGTTCTCACCCAGCCCCAGGCCGATCACCAACGGGCTGCCACTGCGCGCAGCGACCAGACGATCCGGTTGTTGTGCATTGATCACCGCCAGACCATAAGCGCCGTGCAGTTCCTTGACCGTGGCTTTGAGCGCGACGGTCAGGTCCGGTTGATCCTTGAGTTTGTGGCTGAGCAAATGCGCGATGACTTCGGTGTCAGTGTCCGAGGTGAATACATAACCCAGCGCTTTGAGTTGTTCACGCAGGGCTTCATGGTTCTCGATGATGCCGTTGTGCACCACCGCGATATCGCCGGAGAAATGTGGGTGAGCGTTACGTTCGCAGGGCGCACCGTGGGTGGCCCAGCGGGTGTGGGCGATGCCGAGGCGACCGACCAGCGGATGCTCGGCCAGTGCGGTTTCAAGCTCGCTGACTTTGCCCGGACGGCGCATCCGCTCAAGGCTTGCGTCATTGGTGTACACCGCCACACCAGCGCTGTCATAGCCGCGGTATTCGAGGCGCTTGAGACCTTCGAGCAGGATGGCGGTGATATTACGTTCAGCAACTGCGCCGACAATTCCACACATGCTTATTTCTCCTGACTGACAGCCGCGCAAATCACGGTGATACCGCGGGCCTGAATCTGATCGCGTGCATCGTTAGGCAGGCGATCATCGGTAATTAGGGTATGGACGCTGCTCCAGGGCAGCTCCAGATTGGGGATCTTGCGGCCGATCTTGTCGGCCTCGACCATCACGATGACTTCCCGCGCCACTTCCGCCATTACCCGGCTCAGCCCCAGCAGTTCATTGAAGGTCGTCGTGCCGCGTACCAGATCAATACCGTCGGCGCCGATGAACAACTGGTCGAAGTCGTAAGAGCGTAGTACCTGCTCGGCGACCTGGCCCTGAAAGGACTCCGAATGCGGATCCCAGGTGCCGCCGGTCATCAACAGCACCGGCTCGTGCTCGAGTTCACTCAAGGCGTTGGCAACGTGGAGGGAATTGGTCATGACCACCAGACCCGGCTGCTGGCCGAGTTCGGGGATCATCGCGGCGGTGGTACTGCCGCTGTCGATGATGATGCGTGCGTGTTCGCGAATGCGCTTGACCGCCGCCCGGGCAATCGCCTGTTTATATTTGGAAACGCTCTGGGCAGTTTCTGCCACCAGCTCTTGCGGCATGGTGATCGCCCCGCCGTAACGACGAAGCAACAAGCCGTGGCTCTCCAGTGCGGCCAGATCCTTGCGAATCGTAACTTCTGAGGTTTCGAAGCGCTTGGCCAATTCGTCCACACTGACTTCGCCCTGCTCGTTGAGCAAGGCGAGGATGTTGTGACGGCGCTGGGGCGTGTTGCGTTTCGACATGGCGATATAAGTTTCGATTCGAAAGATAACGGAAGTAATCAAAACCTATCGGCCCTGAATCGTCAAGCAGGCACTCAATAAATATTCTGTGGATAAAAGCATTGCGGGCAAGCCCGCTCCCACCTGGATTCGCTGTGTGTTGAAGATCTGTCCTTCAACACGAATCCTGTGGGAGCGGGCTTGCCCGCGATGGCACTCGAACGGCCTGTGTATAACTCAGCTTTTCTTGATCTTCTCCGGCCGCTTCCAGCCGTCGATGTTCCTCTGGCGAGCACGACCGACCGCCAACTGCACGTTATCCACATTTTGGGTAATCGTCGAACCGGCAGCAGTGGTTGCACCGTCAGAGATATCCACAGGCGCGACCAACGAGTTATTGGAGCCGATGAACACATCGGCACCCAACACGGTTTTCCACTTGTTGGCGCCGTCGTAATTGCAGGTGATGGTGCCGGCGCCGATGTTGGTGCGTGCACCGATGTCGGCATCACCCAGATAGGTCAGGTGACCGGCCTTGGCGCCCTCGCCCATGTGGGCATTTTTCAGTTCGACAAAGTTACCCACATGCGCGCGCGCTTCAAGCACGGTGCCTGGACGCAGACGTGCAAACGGGCCGGCATCACTGCCCTCGCCCATAACAGCACCTTCGATATGACTATTGGCCTTGATCACCACGCCTTTGCGCAGGGTGCTGTCCTTGATCACGCAGTTCGGGCCGATCACCACATCGTCTTCGATGACAACGTTGCCTTCGAGGATCACGTTGATGTCGATCAGCACGTCGCGACCGACGGTCACTTCGCCACGCACATCAAAGCGCGCCGGGTCGCGCAGCGTCACGCCTTGCGCCATCAACCGACGGCCAGCGCGCAACTGGTAATGACGCTCCAGCTCGGCCAGTTGCCTGCGGTCGTTGGCGCCCTGCACTTCCATCGGGTCGTGCGGTTGTTCGGTGGCCACGACCAGACCATCGCTGACCGCCATTTCGATCACGTCGGTCAGGTAATACTCGCCCTGGGCATTGTTGTTCGACAGTCGACTCATCCAGTCGGCCAGACGGTTGGCCGGCACGGCGAGGATGCCGGTGTTGCCTTCAGTGATCGCGCGCTGCGCTTCGCTGGCATCCTTGTGCTCAACGATGGCCGCCACCTTGCCGTCGGCGTCCCGCACGATACGGCCGTAGCCGGTCGGGTCATCCAGTTCGACGGTGAGCAAGCCCATCTGTCCAGGCACGACGTGCCTGAGCAGACGTTGCAGGGTTTCGACTTCGATCAGCGGCACGTCGCCGTACAGAATCAGAACGGTATCCGCGCTGATGAACGGCACCGCCTGCGCGGTGGCATGACCGGTACCCAGTTGCTTGTCCTGCAGGACAAAATTCAGATCGTCGGCGGCCAGACGCTCACGGACCACATCGGCACCATGGCCGATGACCACATGGATGCGCTGTGGATCGAGTTGCCGGGCGCTGTGGATAACATGCCCCAGCATGGAGTTGCCGGCAATCGGGTGCAGCACCTTCGGCAGCGCCGAACGCATGCGGGTGCCTTGACCGGCCGCGAGGATAACGATTTCGAGAGACATGACTGGCTACCAATCCTGGGTGGTCAGCAACTGCGACCGGGTTCTGGGAATTCGGAAAAGAAAAAAGGGTAGCCGAGGCTACCCTTTTTTATCAATCGCACAACAAGCGGCTGACGGATTAACCGCCAAACTTCTTGCGGATCTGCTGGACGGTGCGCAGCTGAGCTGCAGCCTCGGCCAGACGTGCGGACGCAGCTCCGTAATCGAAATCTGCGCTCTTCTCGTGCAGAGCAGCCTCGGCAGCCTTGAGAGCTGCTTGAGCCTGAGCTTCATCCAGGTCGGCGGCACGTTGCACGGTATCGGCAAGCACCTTGACCATGTTCGGCTGAACCTCGAGGAAACCACCGGAGATGTAGAACACCTCGGCTTCCCCGCCTTGCTTGATCAGGCGGATCGGACCTGGCTTCAGATTAGTGATCAGCGGCGCGTGACCCAGAGCGATACCAAGATCACCCAGTGCACCGTGCGCAATCACCATCTCGACCAAGCCGGAAAAGATTTCCCCTTCCGCGCTGACGATATCGCAATGGACTGTCATAGCCATCTGATTGCCTCAACCTAAATTAGCGCCCGTTGCCGGGCGCCGGGATTACAGTTTCTTGGCTTTCTCGATCGCTTCTTCGATGCCGCCAACCATGTAGAACGCTTGTTCTGGCAGGTGGTCGTAGTCACCGTTGAGGATGCCTTTGAAGCCAGCAATGGTGTCTTTCAGGGAAACGTATTTACCCGATGCACCGGTGAAGACTTCAGCCACGAAGAACGGCTGCGACAAGAAGCGCTGGATCTTACGAGCACGGTTTACCAACTGCTTGTCGGCTTCCGACAGCTCGTCCATACCCAGGATCGCGATGATGTCCTTCAGCTCTTTGTAACGTTGCAGAACGTACTGAACGCCGCGAGCGGTGTCGTAGTGGTCCTGGCCGATTACGTTCGGGTCCAGCTGGCGCGAAGTCGAATCCAGTGGATCTACCGCTGGGTAGATACCCAGGGAAGCGATGTCACGGGACAGAACGACGGTGGCGTCCAAGTGGGCGAAGGTGGTCGCTGGCGACGGGTCGGTCAAGTCGTCCGCAGGTACGTATACCGCTTGGATCGAGGTGATCGAACCTTCCTTGGTCGAAGTGATACGTTCTTGCAGAACGCCCATCTCTTCAGCCAGGGTCGGCTGGTAACCTACTGCCGAAGGCATACGGCCCAGCAGTGCGGATACTTCGGTACCGGCCAGGGTGTAACGATAGATGTTGTCGACGAACAGCAGAACGTCGTTACCTTCGTCACGGAACTTCTCGGCCATGGTCAGGCCGGTCAGAGCTACGCGCAGACGGTTTCCCGGCGGCTCGTTCATCTGACCGTAAACCAGTGCCACTTTGTCCAGAACGTTGGAGTCCTTCATCTCGTGGTAGAAGTCGTTACCCTCACGAGTACGCTCACCCACACCGGCGAACACGGAATAACCGCTGTGCTCGATGGCGATGTTACGGATCAGTTCCATCATGTTTACGGTTTTGCCTACACCGGCACCACCGAACAGACCGACTTTACCGCCTTTGGCGAACGGGCAAACCAGGTCGATAACCTTGATGCCGGTTTCCAGCAGGTCGTTGCCGCCTGCTTGCTCAGCGAACGAAGGCGCTGGACGGTGAATGCCCCAACGCTCTTCGGTGTCGATCGGGCCAGCTTCGTCGATCGGGTTGCCGAGGACGTCCATGATCCGGCCCAGGGTCGCTTTACCGACCGGTACGGAGATGGCTGCGCCAGAGTCGGTAACTTCCAGACCGCGCTTCAAGCCCTCGGTGGAACCCATCGCAATGGTGCGAACCACGCCGTCGCCCAGCTGCTGCTGAACTTCCAGAGTGGTTGCGGCCGCGCTTTGTACAGTCAGCGCGTTGTAGATGCTCGGTACGCTGTCGCGTGGAAATTCCACGTCGATAACGGCGCCGATGATTTGAACGATACGTCCGCTACTCATAGCTGGATCCTCTGAATATTTGAACCGTTAAACCGCGGCAGCGCCGCCGACGATTTCCGAGATCTCTTGGGTGATCGCAGCCTGACGCGCCTTGTTGTAGATCAGCTGCAAATCGCTGATCAAATCACCGGCGTTGTCGGTAGCGTTCTTCATCGCGATCATCCGCGCAGCTTGTTCAGCCGCGTTGTTCTCGACCACCGCCTGGTAGACCTGCGACTCAACGTAGCGGACCATCAAGCCGTCAAGCAGCTCTTTGGCATCCGGTTCGTAGAGATAGTCCCAGTGGTGCTTGAGATCCTGATCCGGGGTAGCCACCAGTGGAATCAACTGCTCCACGGTAGGCTGCTGCGTCATGGTGTTGATGAACTTGTTGGATACCACGGACAGGCGGTCAATACGGCCGTCCAGGTAGGCATCCAGCATCACCTTGACGCTGCCGATCAGATCATTGATCGACGGCTCTTCACCCAGGTGGCTGATAGCTGCAACGACGTTACCGCCGAAGTTGCGGAAAAAGGCCGCACCCTTGCTACCAACGACACACAGATCAATCTCGACGCCGTTTTCGCGGTTTACCGCCATGTCCTTGACCAGGGCCTTGAACAGGTTGGTGTTCAAGCCGCCGCACAAACCACGGTCACTGCTCACAACGACATAACCGACACGCTTGATGGCGCGGTCGATCATGAACGGGTGGCGGTATTCCGGGTTGGCGTTGGCCAGATGCCCAATTACCTGGCGGATACGTTCCGCATAAGGACGGCTAGCAGCCATGCGCATTTGTGCCTTGCGCATTTTGCTGACCGCCACTTTTTCCATGGCGCTGGTAATCTTTTGCGTGCTTTTGATGCTCGCAATCTTACTGCGAATCTCTTTTGCGCCTGCCATGTAACACCTATCAGGTTAGCAAGCGGGAGCCTCGCGGCTCCCGCTGCGGCTTACCAGGTTTGGGTGGCCTTGAACTTCTCGATACCGGCTTTCATGCCAGCGTCGATTTCGTCATTGAAGTCACCTTTAACGTTGATCTTCGCCATCAAATCGGCGTGATCGCGGTTGAAGAAAGCAATCAGCGCTTGTTCGAAGCTGCCGATCTTGGCGATTTCAACGTCAGTCAGGAACCCACGCTCAGCGGCATACAGCGACAGCGCCATGTCAGCGATCGACATTGGTGCGTATTGCTTCTGCTTCATCAGCTCGGTAACGCGCTGACCATGCTCAAGTTGCTTGCGGGTCGCTTCGTCCAGGTCAGAAGCGAACTGGGCGAATGCCGCCAGTTCACGGTACTGAGCCAGAGCGGTACGGATACCACCGGACAGCTTCTTGATTATCTTGGTCTGAGCGGCACCACCCACACGGGATACCGAAACACCGGCGTTCACTGCAGGGCGGATGCCCGAGTTGAACATGGCCGATTCCAGGAAGATCTGACCGTCGGTGATGGAAATCACGTTGGTCGGAACGAACGCGGAAACGTCGCCAGCCTGGGTTTCGATGATCGGCAGTGCGGTCAGGGAACCGGTTTTGCCGGTCACTGCGCCGTTGGTGAACTTCTCTACGTATTCTTCCGAAACGCGGGATGCGCGCTCCAGCAGACGGGAGTGGAGATAGAACACGTCGCCTGGGTAAGCTTCACGGCCTGGTGGACGGCGCAGCAGCAGGGAAATCTGGCGGTAAGCCACTGCTTGCTTGGACAGATCGTCATAAACGATCAGCGCGTCTTCACCGCGGTCGCGGAAGAATTCACCCATGGTGCAACCGGAGTACGGTGCCAGGAATTGCAGCGCAGGAGATTCCGAAGCACTGGCAGCCACGATGATCGTGTTGGCCAGGGCGCCGTTTTCTTCCAGCTTGCGAACCACGTTGGCGATGGTCGATTGTTTCTGACCGATGGCTACATAGACGCAGAAAATGCCGCTGTCTTTCTGGTTGATGATCGCGTCGATCGCCAGAGCGGTTTTACCGATCTGACGGTCACCGATGATCAGCTCACGCTGGCCACGGCCGACAGGGATCATGGCATCGACAGCCTTGTAGCCAGTCTGTACAGGCTGGTCTACCGACTTACGCCAGATCACGCCCGGAGCAACTTTCTCGACCGCGTCGGTCAAGGTGTTGCCCAGTGGACCTTTGCCGTCAACAGGGTTACCCAGTGCGTCGACTACGCGACCCAGCAGTTCCTTACCAACCGGAACTTCGAGGATGCGGCCGGTGCACTTGGCGCTCATGCCTTCAGCCAGAGACTGGTAAGCGCCCAGTACAACGGCACCTACGGAGTCTTGCTCCAGGTTGAGGGCCATACCGTAGACGCCGCCCGGAAACTCGATCATCTCGCCGTACATGACGTCGGCCAGACCGTGAATCCGCACGATACCGTCAGATACGCTGACGACAGTGCCTTCGTTACGGGCTTGGGAGGTCACATCGAGCTTGTCGATGCGGCCCTTGATAATTTCACTTATTTCGGAAGGATTGAGTTGCTGCATTGCTCTGCTGCCCCTTCAAACTCAAGATTTCAATGCTTCGGCAAGTTTCGCGATTTTGCCGCGAATCGAGCCATCGATAACCAGGTCGCCGGCGCGGATAACGACACCACCTATAAGGGCAGCATCCTCCGCAACTTGCAGGCGCACTTCCCGGTTGAGTCGTGCACTGAGAACCTTGGCGAGTTTGTCTTGCTGTTCTTGGTTCAATGCAAAAGCACTGGTCACTTCAACGTCTACCGACTTCTCTTGTTCGGCCTTGTACAGGTCGAAAAGAGCGGCAATCTCCGGCAAAAGCGGGAGACGGTCGTTTTCGGCAACGACATTGATGAAGTTCTGTGCCTTGGCATCAAACTTGTCGCCGCACACGTCAATAAACGTGGCGGCCTTTTCTGCGCTCGTCAGTCGCGGGGCCTTGAGCACGCGCTGCATGGTGTCGTCTTGCGACACCGCTGCAGCCAGGCCGAGCATGGCTGACCAATTGGCCAGTTGCTGGTGGGCCTGAGCGTGCTCGAAGGCCGCCTTAGCGTAAGGTCGGGCCAACGTGGTCAGTTCTGCCATGATCGCCCTCGCTTAGATTTCAGCAGCCAGTTGGTTAACCAGCTCTGCGTGCGCGTTTTGATCGATTGTGGCACCCAGGATCTTCTCGGCGCCGCCGACAGCCAGCAAGCCCACTTGGGCGCGCAGCTTGTCTTTGACACTGTTCAGTTCCTGTTCGATCTCGGCTTGAGCCTGAACCTTCACACGGTCAGCGTCGACACGGGCCTTTTCAACGGCCTCTTCGACAATCTGGTTACCGCGTTTCTTGGCTTGCTCGATGATTTCAGCTGCCTGAGCTTTCGCTTCGCGCAGTTGCTGACCCGCTTTTTCTTGGGCCAACTCCAGGTCGCGAGCTGCACGGCTGGCAGCGTCCAGACCATCAGCGATCTTCTTTTGACGTTCGTGCAGAGCTGCGATGACCGGAGGCCATACGAACTTCATGCAGAACAGTACAAAAATCAGGAACGCAACGGACTGGCCAATCAGGGTCGCATTAATGTTCACGCCAACACCTCGCAGTTACGTTGTCCATCACACCAAATCACTCGGAAAATCCGAATGATTAGCCAGCGATTTGACCAACGAACGGGTTCGCAAAGGTGAAGAACAGAGCGATACCAACACCGATCATGGTTACGGCGTCGAGCAGACCGGCAACGATGAACATTTTAACTTGCAGCATTGGAACCATTTCTGGCTGACGCGCTGCGCCTTCCAGGAACTTGCCGCCCAGCAGGCCGAAACCAATTGCGGTACCCAGTGCGCCCAGGCCGATCAACAGTGCAACAGCGATAGCGGTTAGACCAACTACAGTTTCCATCTTTCCTCCCGACTTTTACGTCGTATGGTTTAGGTTTTTTAGATTAAAGCGGTAAAACAAATCGTTTCAGGTGCCCTGTGAAGAGCCCCTTCCCGTTTGACCGGGAAGGACATCAGACTAGTCGAGACTGGTCTTAATGGTTTTCTTCGTGCGCCATCGACAGGTAGACGATGGTCAGCATCATGAAGATGAACGCCTGCAGCGTGATGATCAGGATGTGGAACACCGCCCACGCCCACTGCAGAACAACGCCCAGGCCGCTCAGCCAGAGCAGGCCGCTGCCGAACATCACAGCGATCAGAATGAACACCAGCTCGCCGGCATACATGTTGCCGAACAGACGCAGAGCCAGAGAGATCGGCTTGGCGATCAGGGTCACGAATTCCAGCAGGAAGTTCACCGGGATCAGCAGAGCCTGAACGAAGATGTTCTTGCTGCCGAACGGGTGCAGGGTCAGCTCGCCGATGAAGCCGCCGAGGCCCTTGACCTTGATGCTGTAGAAAATGATCAGGGCGAAAACCGAGAAGGCCATGCCCAGGGTCGCGTTCGGGTCGGTAGTCGACACGGCGCGGAACGGGATGTGGTGGTCGCCGGAGATCAGGATGGCCAGCTGAGGAATCCAGTCGACCGGTACCAGGTCGACGGCGTTCATCAGGAACACCCAGACGAAGATGGTCAGTGCCAGCGGTGCGATCACCGGGCTACGGCCATGGAAGCTGTCTTTCACGCTGCCATCGACGAATTCGACCAATACTTCAACGAAGTTCTGCAAAGCACCTGGCTGACCCGAAGTCGCTTTCTTTGCCGCCATGCGGAAAAGAAGAACGAAGATCAGACCCAGCGCGACCGACCAGCCGAGGGTATCGACGTGGAAAGCCCAGAAGCCCATTTCCTTGGCTTCTGCTGCGGTATGGGCAAAGCCCCAGCCGCCGTTAGGTAGCTGACCGAAGGTCAGGTTCTGCAAGTGGTGCTGGATATAGCCCGAAGCGGTTGTTTCTGCCATGGTTGCCTCAAACGCCCTAAGGTCTCGAAAGTCTTGTTCTCATCAGCAGGGGAGCGAACCAGCTGACCGACTGAGTCAGCACGAACGCGCCGAATACTGCGATCGGCGCCAATGGCTTCACACCTGCAAACACCAGTGCAAAGAGCACTGCCGTCAAAATCAGTTTGCCTGCCTCGCCGGCATAAAAAGACCGGACGATGGACTGGGCTGCTCGGGCGCCGGAAAACCGAAATGCCCTGTGAGCGAAATAAACATTGGGCAGCAAGGCTATCAGGCCTCCGCAAAGTCCCGAGTATCCGGCAACGACTCCATGCCATTGCCAGAGCGCCAAAGCGGCAATGAGCAAAACGACAAACTGAGCCATCAACACCGGAAAAACCGCCAGGCGATGGAACGGCAGGCGGTTTGGCTTGCGGGTTTCCATCACGATTGCTCTCCAATGGTCGGCTGCCGAAATTCAATAACTTGGCATAATTTGTGCCGACAAAATGCGCGCAGAGTATAGGGGCGGTTCTGCCCCTATTCAACTGTCAGGTAGTGATTTCCGACTGCGCGCTACATGAGGAAATGTTTCAGCGGATGTGTGCGAGCACACCTTGAAGCTCATCGAGGGAGTTATAACCGATGACCAGCTGACCCTTTCCCTTCTTTCCGTGGCGAATCTGCACCGCAGAGCCTAGGCGCTCGGCCAGACGCTGCTCGAGGCGGGCGATATCCGGGTCGGGTTTGGCCGCTTCCACCGGCTCCGGTTTACCACTCAGCCACTGGCGAACCAGTGCCTCGGTTTGGCGCACGGTCAGGCCGCGTGCGACAACATGTCGCGCCCCCTCGACCTGCTGATTGTCCGGCAGACCGAGCAATGCACGAGCGTGGCCCATTTCCAGGTCGCCGTGGGACAGCATGGTCTTGATCACTTCCGGCAGTGCAATAAGCCGCAACAGGTTAGCCACAGTGACGCGGGACTTACCCACAGCCTCGGCGACTTGCTGCTGAGTGAGCTGGAATTCCTGCTGCAGACGCTGCAGGGCGACCGCTTCCTCGATCGGGTTGAGGTCTTCGCGCTGGATGTTTTCGATCAGCGCAATGGCGATCGCGGTTTCATCCGGCACATCGCGGACCATGGCCGGGATGGTTTCCTGCCCGGCCTGCTGGCTGGCACGCCAGCGGCGCTCACCGGCGATGATCTCAAAACGGCCACCGCCAATCGGGCGCACCACGATCGGCTGCATGACGCCTTGTGCCTTGATCGACGACGCCAGTTCTTCCAGCGCCTGCGGGTCCATGTCCCGACGTGGCTGGTATTTGCCGCGCTGGAGCAAGTCCAGCGGCAAGTGTTGCAACTCACGGGTATCGGCCTGCGCCGCTTGTTCTTCCAGCGCGCTGACGGTCGGACCACTCAGCAGTGCATCCAGTCCACGTCCGAGACCTCGTTTCTTGACGGCCATGGGGATTCCTTAAGTTGGCTGGGCAGCGGCGATGCGTGAATTTTTGCGCTGACGACGAACCATCTCGCCGGCCAGGGCCAGGTAGGCCAGGGCGCCGCGCGATTGCTTGTCGTAGGCCAGCGCCGGCATGCCGTAGCTCGGCGCTTCGGCCAGGCGAATGTTGCGCGGGATCACCGTGTCGTAGAGCTGCTCGCCGAAGTGTTCCTTGAGCTGCGCCGACACATCGTTCATCAGGCTCAGGCGCGGGTCGTACATGGTCCGCAGCAGGCCCTCGACTTTCAGGTTCGGGTTCAGCAGTTCAGCGATGCGCTTGATGTTATCCACAAGGTCGCTCAAACCCTCGAGCGCAAAGTACTCGCACTGCATGGGGATAATCACCCCATCGGCGGCAACCAGTGCGTTCAGCGTGAGCATCGACAGCGACGGCGGACAGTCGATCAGAATGTAATCGTAGTTTTCGCGGATCGGCGCCAGCGCGCTGCGCAGACGGCTTTCCTTCATCTGCATTTCCAGCAGCACCACTTCGGCCGCCGTCAAATCACGGTTGGCCGGCAGCAGTTGATAACCGCCGTGCTCGGAATAGTGCATGGCCTGGGCCAGATCGCATTCGCCGATCAGCAGGTCGTAGACCGAGTTTTCCAGGCCATGTTTATCCACACCGCTACCCATGGTGGCGTTGCCCTGTGGATCGAGATCGATCAACAGCACCCGGCGCTTGGTGGCGACCAGGGATGCTGCGAGGTTGATACAGGTGGTGGTCTTGCCCACACCACCCTTCTGGTTCGCTATCGCGAATACCTTAGCCATTCTTGCTTGTGTTCCCAATCATGCCGTGCGGCGCAGTATCAGCAGATGGCGTTGGCCTTGGCAACCGGGTACGGCCAGGGCGTGTTCGCTATCGAGTTTGAAGTCTGCCGGCAATGCTACCAGCTCATCGGCCGGATGAACGCCCTTCATTGCCAGCCAGCGTGTATCGGCATCGCCGAGGTGGCGAGTCCAGTTGGTGAAGTTTTCCATGCTGCTGAACGCCCGGGAAATGATCCCGTTGAACGGCTGCGCAGGCTGGAACGCTTCGACGCGACTGTGGATAACTTGCAGGTTATCCAGTTTCAGTTCGAGTTTGACCTGGGTCAGGAAGCGGGTTTTCTTGCCGTTGCTGTCCAGACAGGTGACTTGCGCGTCCGGGTACAGGATCGCCAACGGAATCCCCGGCATGCCACCGCCGCTGCCGACGTCAAGCCAGCGGCCGTTTTCGATGAACGACATCACGCTCAGACTGTCGAGCAAGTGCCGCGAAACCATTTCGTCCGGGTCGCGCACGGCAGTCAGGTTGTAGGCCTGGTTCCATTTGATCAACAGGGCCAGATAACCCAGCAGCAATTCGTGCTGGGTTTCAGTGAGATTGACACCGAGCGCGCGGGCTCCTGTGGATAACTCTTCGGCGTGTTGCGAAGTGACCTTAGAACTCAAGCGCTTTGCTCCAACTGACGGCCCGCGCCGCGTTTTTTCAAATGAATCATCAACAGCGAAATCGCTGCCGGGGTCACGCCCGGAATCCGCGAAGCCTGACCGAGCGTCTCCGGACGCGTCGCACCCAGCTTGCTCTGGATCTCCTTGGAGAGACCGGAAATGTTGGTGTAGTCGATATCCACAGGCAGTTTCGTGTCTTCGCTGGCGCGCAGACGGGCGATTTCGTCCTGTTGACGGTCGATGTAACCGGCGTATTTGGTCTTGATCTCAACCTGCTCGGCGACCTGTGGATCTTCGGCACCGTTGCCAGTCACTTCGACCAGACCAGCGTAGTCGATTTCCGGACGACTCAAGAGGTTGAGCAAGTTGTATTCGTGAGTCAGCGGCGTGCCGAATTTTTCGGCAATCGCATCGCCCTGCTGCGTGCCCGGGCGAACCCAAGTGCTTTTCAGGCGCTGCTCTTCGAGTTCGATGCTTTCGCGTTTCTTGCAGAAGGCCGCCCAGCGCACGTCATCGACCAAGCCGAGCTCGCGACCTTTTTCGGTCAGACGCAGGTCGGCGTTGTCCTCACGCAGAATCAGACGGTATTCGGCACGGGACGTGAACATACGGTACGGCTCTTGGGTACCGAGGGTGATCAGGTCGTCGACCAACACGCCGATGTACGCTTCATCGCGACGCGGACACCAGGCTTCTTTGCCCTGCGCACGCAATGCAGCGTTGGCGCCGGCGAGCAGACCTTGTGCACCGGCCTCTTCGTAGCCGGTGGTGCCGTTGATCTGCCCGGCGAAGAACAGACCGCCAATGACTTTGGTTTCCAGGCTGTACTTCAGGTCGCGGGGATCGAAGTAGTCGTACTCGATCGCATAACCCGGACGCACGATGTGCGCGTTTTCCATGCCGCGGATCGATTGCACGATCTGCAATTGCACGTCGAACGGCAAGCTTGTGGATATCCCGTTCGGATACAGCTCATGGGTGGTCAGACCTTCCGGTTCGATGAACACCTGATGGCTTTCCTTGTCGGCAAAGCGGTGAATCTTGTCTTCGATCGACGGGCAGTAACGCGGGCCGATGCCTTCAATCTCGCCGGCAGCCGAATACATCGGCGACCGGTCGAGGTTCGCCGCGATGATTTCGTGGGTACGGGCGTTGGTGTGGGTAATCCAGCAACTGACCTGACGCGGATGCTGTTCCTTGTTGCCCATGAACGACATCACCGGGATCGGTGTATCACCCGGTTGCTCGGTCATCACCGAGAAATCCACAGATTTGCCATCAATACGCGGCGGCGTACCGGTTTTCAGCCGCCCGACTCGCAAGGGCAGTTCACGCAGACGATGAGCCAGGGCAATCGACGGCGGATCACCGGCGCGACCGCCGGAAAAATTCTGCAAACCGATGTGGATAAGTCCACCGAGGAAAGTACCGGTGGTCAACACCACGGAATCGGCGAAGAACCGCAGACCCATTTGCGTGACAACACCACGCACTTGTTCCTGCTCGACGATCAGGTCGTCAGCAGCCTGTTGAAATATCCACAGGTTCGGCTGGTTTTCCAGGATCTCGCGGACAGCGGCCTTGTAAAGAATCCGGTCAGCTTGTGCACGGGTTGCACGCACGGCCGGGCCTTTACGGCTGTTCAACACGCGAAACTGGATGCCGCCCAGGTCGGTCGCCATGGCCATCGCGCCGCCAAGGGCGTCAATTTCCTTGACCAGATGGCTTTTGCCGATGCCACCGATGGCCGGGTTGCAGCTCATGGCACCGAGGGTTTCCACGTTATGCGTCAGCAACAGGGTTTTTGCCCCCATACGTGCTGAGGCCAGTGCTGCCTCGGTACCGGCATGACCGCCGCCGATGACGATCACTTCAAAACGGGAAGGGAAATCCACCACGCACCTCGTGCCTGCTTAATTAGGTCATTCAGGAATAGTTTGAGATCAGGTTTCTGGACCTGGTCGACAAGTATAGGGACTTCGCCCTTCCTAAAGAACCCTTTGCACAAAATTTAACCAGCTGTGGAGAACTCGAAGTTAAAAGAATAAAAAAGAGAGAAATTTATAAAACCTTTGTTTTTATGTTTATTCTTACTGCCCATCCTTTCTGTGGATAGATCTCTACAGGCCTTTATTTTCAATATGTACAGCGATTCAAAACTCTGTGGTCATGTGCCCATGAGGCCCTTGGATAACCGGTGTAAGCCTGTGGATGAATGAGGTGGTTATCCACAGGGCGGGTTATATCCAGTTTTGAGGCCCTGTTATCAACTGACCTCAGTGGCAGTTATTCACAGAGCTTAATCCACAGAAATCTGATGAACGAGGAGACAGCGGGCAGCGGAAAACCGCTCAGGGCGGAAAAATCTGCCCGGCACTCGTGGAAGGAATTTAAAAAGGAGGGAAGCAGACAGGTCGCGAACGGACCTGTCTGTGAATAGCAGGAGAGTTATTTGCCGATGCAGAAGCTGGAGAAGATCCTTCCAAGCAAATCATCCGAGCTGAATGCCCCGGTGATTTCACCCAGAGCGTGCTGTGCCTGACGCAAATCTTCAGCCAACAGTTCACCGGCCCCGGCCAGCGTCAATTGTGCGCGACCGTGTTCCAGCGCTGCACTGGCGTGGCGCAGCGCTTCCAGATGCCGGCGGCGTGCGCTGAAACTGCTTTCCGAGGTCTGTTCGTAGCCCATGCAGGCTTTGAGGTGTTCGCGCAGCAATTCCAGCCCCTCACCCGCCGATTTGGCGCTGAGGCTGATGGTGACGTGGCCATCCTCGCTGACTTCCAGGGCAATCGCTTCGCCCGTCAGGTCCGCCTTGTTGCGGATCAGGGTCACTTTCGCCGGATCGGGCCGGGTTTCGAGGAACTCCGGCCACAGGGCAAACGGATCTGCTGCTTCCGGCGCTGTCGCATCGACGACCAACAACACTCGATCGGCTTCTGTGATGGCCTTGAGCGCACGTTCCACGCCGATCTTTTCCACCTGATCGTCCGTATCGCGCAGACCAGCGGTATCCACCACATGCAACGGCATGCCGTCGATGTGGATATGTTCGCGCAGAATGTCCCGCGTGGTGCCGGCGATCTCGGTGACGATCGCAGCTTCACGCCCCGCCAAAGCATTCAACAGGCTGGACTTGCCGGCATTCGGTCGGCCGGCGATCACTACGGTCATGCCATCGCGCAGCAATGCGCC
The DNA here is from genome assembly GCF_054344005.1 of Pseudomonas sp. GNP014. Classification (NCBI taxonomy): domain Bacteria; kingdom Pseudomonadati; phylum Pseudomonadota; class Gammaproteobacteria; order Pseudomonadales; family Pseudomonadaceae; genus Pseudomonas; species Pseudomonas sp. GNP014. The sequence goes on from NZ_JBTGUS010000001.1 coordinate 1,209,670, forward strand.
CTGCCCGGCTTCGCGCAGCACTGTGGATAATTCGTCGCGTACCTTGTCGAGCATGCTCAGCACATGGCCATCGGCAAGGAAGTCGATTTCTTCTTCCGGAAAGTCGATGGCCGCTTCGACATAGATTCGCAGGCTGATCAACTGCTCGGTCAGGTTATGCACACGCTGGGAGAACGCTCCTTGCAAGGAACGCAGAGCATTGCGTGCTGCCTGTGCAGAACTCGCCTCGATCAGGTCGGCAATCGCTTCGGCCTGGGCCAGGTCGAGTTTGTCATTGAGGAATGCTCGCTCACTGAATTCGCCCGGGCGAGCCAGACGACAACCCAGTTCCAGGCAACGCTTGAGCAACATGTCGAGAACGATAGGGCCACCGTGGCCCTGCAGTTCCAGCACGTCTTCGCCGGTGAACGAGTTCGGGCCGGGAAAATACAGCGCCAGGCCTTCATCGAGCACCTGTTGGTCGTCACTGAAAAACGGCCCGTAATGGGCATAACGCGGTTTCAGTTCTCGGCCGCTGATGGCTTTCGCTGCAACACTGGCCAACGGCCCGGAAATACGGACGATGCCCACACCGCCACGACCTTGAGCGGTGGCGACAGCGGCGATGGTTTCACGAGGTGTGCTCATAAACCGGAATCCAGACAAAAGTGGCAGATAGCAAAACGCCCCACTAGGGGGCGTTTTGAGTGGTGTTATCCACAGTGCAAGTTACGCCTCGGCTTTTTTCGTCGCCGCTTCGATCTTACGCGTGATGTACCACTGTTGTGCAATCGACAGGCAGTTGTTCACAACCCAGTACAGCACCAGACCTGCAGGGAACCACAGGAAGAAGAAGGTGAAGATGATTGGCATCATTTTCATGACCTTCGCCTGCATCGGATCCGGCGGAGTCGGGTTCAGCTGCTGCTGGATGAACATGGTTGCGCCCATGATGATCGGCAGAATGAAGAACGGATCCTTGATCGACAGGTCAGTGATCCACAGCATGAACGGCGCCTGGCGCATTTCCACGCTTTCCAGCAGAACCCAGTACAGCGAAAGGAAAACCGGCATCTGCACGAGGATCGGCAAGCAGCCGCCCAGTGGATTGATCTTCTCTTTCTTGTACAGCTCCATCATGGCTTGCGACATTTTCTGCCGGTCATCGCCATGTTGCTCTTTCAGAGCGGCCAGTTTCGGCGCAACGGCACGCATGCGCGCCATCGACTTGTAGCTGGCAGCCGACAGAGGGAAGAACAGACCCTTGATCAGCATGGTCAGGAAGATGATCGACCAGCCCCAGTTACCGACAATGGCGTGGATGTGTTGCAGCAGCCAGAAGATTGGCTGGGCAATGAACCACAGAATGCCGTAGTCGACGGTCAGTTCCAGACCTGGGGACAACTCTTTCAACACCGCCTGGCTTTTCGGACCGGCGTACAGCACAGCGCTGGTTTCAACTTTGGCACCCGGAGCAGCGGTCAGCGTAGGACCGGTGTAACCGATGATGTAGTTGCCTTTGCTGTCTTTACGGGTCTGGACGATGTTGTTTTCGCCCTTGGCCGGAATCCAGGCTGTCACGAAGTAATGTTGCAGCCAGGCGACCCAGCCACCGGTGACGGTTTCTTTCAGCTGTGCCTTGTCCATGTCCTTCATGGACACTTTCTTGTACGGCTCCGAACTTGTCCACAGGGCAGCGCCCAGGTAAGTCGCGGTGCCAGTAGCGGTTGTGGACGAAGGATCAGCGCTGTTATCGCGCTTCAGCTGGGCAAACATTGCGCCGCTCCAGGGCTGTGCGCTCTGGTTATCCACAATGTAGGAAACGGCTACGTCATACAGGCCGCGTTTCAGGGTGAAACGCTTGATGTAGTTGACGCCGTCCTTGCTGAATTTCAGGTCGACGACCAGTTGGTCCTGACCGTCAGCCAGTTGATAAGTCTTCTTCTCCGAGGAGTAAACCGGACGACCGGCAGGATTTGCATCCGGGCCGTTGGTACCGATCAGACCGCTTTGTGCCAGATAAACACGTTCGCCGCCGTTATCGAACAGCTGGAACGGCACATCAGGACGATCCTGACGACGTGGATACAGAGGCAAGGTCAGTTGAGCAACGTCACCACCCTGTGGATCGATCGCCAGATCGAGCACGTCGGTTTTGATCTGGATCAGATCCTTGCTGGCGGCTACCGGAGTTTCGGCAGGTGCGCTGGTATCGCTAGCGGCGCGCGGAATGTCGTCACTGGCGGCAGTGTTATTGCCAGTGGCGGTGTCCGGCAAACCGGATGTAGTCGTACTGGAAGCAACATTCTGAGTCGGCAGGGCAGCCTGGCCATAGTCCTGGTTCCATTTAAGAACCATAACGTAGGACACGATTGCCAGGGCGACGATCAGGATCGTGCGTTTGATATCCATGATTACTCGGCCATCGAAGAAGAACGGGAGGTAGGGATAGGTGGAACCGGGTCATAACCACCGGGATTCCACGGATGACAGCGACCTAAACGACGAAAGGTCAGCCAGCCACCGCGCAGAAGGCCATGATTTTCGATGGCTTCTAACGCGTAGCAGGAACAACTGGGGTAGAAACGACAGTGGTCGGCCATCAGGGGACTAATGGCGTAGCGGTAAAACTGGATCGGAACGAGGGCCAGTTTACGCATCTGGACTGTCTACCCCTACAGTTTCGGTTTTGACTGCCGGAACCGGCTTGTTACGAGCCAGACGCTTCCAGAGTTTGCCGAAATGCTGAATCAATTCGGGGTTTTCTACATCACCCAAACCTTTGCGCGCGACGATAACGATGTCCCAGCCAACCAGTGAATCCTGGTGCAGACGGAACGATTCGCGCATCAGACGTTTGAGGCGATTGCGCTCAACGGAGAGCTTTACGCTCTTTTTCCCGATAACCAGCCCAAGACGGGGGTGATCAAGATCGTTGTTGCGTGCAAGGAGCAGGAGATTTTTCCCCGGAACCTTGCCGGTAGGGGAGTCAAAGACTGCCTTGAAATGCCGGGGAGTAAGCAAACGCTTTTCCCGACTGAAGTCCTGACTCACCTCCAGTGCCGGATTATCAAACTGCCAGACGCGCACGACCTTTGGCGCGACGACGCGACAGGACGGCACGACCGTTCTTGGTAGCCATGCGAGCACGGAAACCGTGGGTACGAGCGCGTTTGATAGTGCTTGGTTGGAAAGTACGTTTCATGTCGTGTTACCTGGTTCGTCCACAACGGGCCGGAATGGCCCCCGTTTTAAGAGACCGGGGATTCTAGAGAAAGCAAGCCTTCAGGTCAATTTCCAACCAACGTTTCCTTATAAATAGATCTCCGGAGCGTTTCTTCGGGAACGCGTGTTCGCCATACATAAAAATAAAGAAGGGAATTATTTAAAGCTTTTCTGTAAAGCTTATAAAAGCTAGACCCGCCTCCTTCTGTGGATAAGTGCCATAAGCCCTTGTACGACGTGATGTACAGAGAATGACAACTACAGTGGAAAACCGTGTTCAGCCTGTGCTGCGCTGTCGGATAACCTGTGTGTGGAAAGGGCTGTTATCCACAGGCAGGTTATCCACCGAGTTTCGCCCCCAGTTGTCCAGTGCCCTCAGAGGCGGTTATCCACAGAGCTTATTCACACACCGTTGGTCGCCTTTTTAGTGGTTAACGCATTGATAAATCATGATCGGCAGGCCACCTGCATGTGGATAAGTGGACGGCTCGCCGCTACAATGGCCGCTTGTTTTTGCCTCACCGGCTTTCAACTTAGGGGATATCCGTGTCAGTGGAACTTTGGCAGCAGTGCGTGGAGCTTTTGCGCGATGAGCTGCCTGCCCAACAATTCAACACCTGGATCCGTCCACTACAGGTCGAAGCCGAAGGCGACGAGTTGCGCGTCTACGCACCGAACCGTTTCGTGCTGGACTGGGTCAACGAAAAGTACCTCGGCCGTGTCCTTGAACTGCTGGATGAGCATGGCAATGGCATGGCGCCCGCGCTTTCCTTATTAATAGGCAGCAAGCGCAGCTCGGCACCCCGGGCCGCGCCGAATGCACCATTGGCCGCCGCGCAGGTTTCCCAGGCGCAGGCGAATGCCGCTCCGGTCAGCGCGCCAGCCCCTGCACCCGCCCCAGCTGCGGCCAAGCGCTCCACGCAGAAAAGCGCCGAAGTCAGTGAAGAGCCGTCCCGCGACAGCTTCGATCCGATGGCCGGTGCCGCGTCGCAGCAGGCTCCGGTTCGCGCCGAACAGCGCACCGTGCAGGTCGAAGGCGCGCTCAAGCACACCAGTTACCTGAACCGCACCTTTACCTTCGAAAACTTCGTCGAAGGTAAATCCAACCAGCTCGCCCGCGCAGCGGCCTGGCAGGTGGCGGATAACCCGAAGCACGGCTACAACCCGCTGTTCCTTTATGGTGGCGTCGGCCTGGGTAAAACCCACTTGATGCACGCGGTGGGTAACCATCTATTAAAGAAGAACCCGAATGCCAAGGTTGTGTACCTGCATTCGGAGCGCTTCGTGGCCGACATGGTCAAGGCGCTGCAACTGAACGCGATCAACGAGTTCAAGCGTTTCTACCGTTCGGTGGATGCTTTGCTGATCGACGATATTCAGTTCTTCGCTCGCAAAGAGCGCTCGCAGGAAGAGTTTTTCCACACCTTCAACGCGCTGCTTGAAGGTGGCCAGCAGGTCATTCTCACCAGTGACCGCTACCCGAAAGAAATCGAAGGCCTTGAAGAGCGCCTCAAATCCCGCTTCGGCTGGGGCCTGACCGTTGCTGTCGAGCCGCCTGAGCTGGAAACCCGTGTCGCGATCTTGATGAAGAAAGCCGACCAGGCCAAAGTCGAGTTGCCGCACGATGCCGCGTTCTTCATTGCCCAGCGCATTCGCTCCAACGTCCGTGAGCTGGAAGGCGCGCTGAAACGCGTGATTGCCCACTCGCACTTCATGGGTCGTGACATCACCATCGAGCTGATTCGCGAATCCCTGAAAGACCTGTTGGCGTTGCAGGACAAACTGGTCTCTGTGGATAACATTCAGCGCACTGTCGCCGAATACTACAAGATCAAGATCTCCGACCTGCTGTCCAAGCGCCGTTCGCGCTCGGTGGCTCGTCCGCGTCAGGTGGCCATGGCATTGTCCAAGGAACTGACCAACCACAGCCTGCCGGAAATCGGCGATGTGTTTGGCGGCCGCGACCACACGACCGTGTTGCACGCCTGCCGCAAGATCAACGAACTTAAGGAATCCGACGCGGACATCCGCGAGGACTACAAGAACCTGCTGCGTACACTGACCACTTGATGAACACCAGCGCAGCTTATTAAGGCAAGGGACTAGACCATGCATTTCACCATTCAACGCGAAGCCCTGTTGAAACCCCTGCAACTGGTCGCAGGCGTCGTCGAGCGCCGACAGACCTTGCCGGTACTCTCCAACGTGCTGCTGGTTGTCGAAGGCCAGCAACTGTCGCTGACCGGTACCGACCTGGAAGTCGAGCTGGTCGGTCGTGTGCAACTTGAAGAGCCGGCTGAAACAGGCTCCATCACCGTGCCTGCGCGCAAGCTGATGGACATCTGCAAAAGTCTGCCCAACGATGCGCTGATCGACATCAAGGTCGACGAGCAGAAGCTGGTGGTGAAGGCCGGTCGTAGCCGCTTCACCCTGTCGACCCTGCCCGCCAACGATTTCCCGACCGTTGAAGAAGGTCCGGGCTCGCTGACCTGCAGCCTGGAGCAGAGCAAACTGCGTCGTCTGATCGAACGCACCAGCTTCGCCATGGCCCAGCAGGACGTGCGTTATTACCTCAACGGCATGTTGCTGGAAGTTTCGGCGGGTGTGATTCGCGCCGTGGCCACCGACGGTCACCGTCTGGCGATGTGCTCGATGCAGGCCGATATCGGTCAGCCGGATCGCCACCAAGTGATCGTGCCGCGCAAAGGTATTCTCGAACTGGCCCGTCTGCTCACCGAGCCTGATGGCAATGTCAGCATCGTGCTCGGCCAGCACCACATCCGCGCCACCACCGGTGAGTTCACCTTCACTTCGAAACTGGTTGACGGCAAATTCCCGGACTACGAGCGTGTACTGCCCAAAGGTGGCGACAAGCTGGTACTGGGCGATCGTCAGGCCCTGCGTGAAGCGTTCAGCCGTACTGCGATTCTGTCCAACGAGAAGTACCGTGGCATCCGTTTGCAACTGGCCAGCGGTCAGTTGAAGATCCAGGCCAACAACCCGGAGCAGGAAGAAGCGGAAGAAGAAGTGGGCGTTGAATACAACGGCGGCTCGCTGGAAATCGGCTTCAACGTGAGCTACTTGCTCGACGTGCTGGGCGTGATGACCACTGAGCAGGTTCGCTTGATCCTGTCCGACTCCAACAGCAGTGCGCTGGTGCAAGAGTCCGACAATGACGACTCGGCTTACGTTGTCATGCCGATGCGTCTGTAATCAGCTGATTCTGGATGTCCTTAAGTCGTGTTTCGGTCACCGCGGTGCGCAATCTGCACCCGGTGACCTTCTCCCCCTCCCCCCGCATCAACATTCTTTACGGCGCCAACGGCAGCGGCAAAACCAGTGTTCTGGAAGCCATTCACCTGCTGGGGCTTGCCCGTTCGTTTCGTAGCACGCGGCTGTTGCCGGTCATTCAGTACGAACAACTCGCCTGCACCGTCTTCGGTCAGGTCGAGCTGGCCGAGGGTGGTCACAGCGCGTTGGGGATCTCCCGTGACCGTCAGGGAGAGTTCCAGATCCGCATCGACGGGCAGAACGCCCGTAGCGCTGCGCAACTGGCCGAGATCCTGCCGCTGCAGTTGATCAACCCCGACAGCTTCCGCCTGCTCGAAGGGGCGCCGAAGATTCGCCGGCAGTTTCTCGATTGGGGTGTGTTCCACGTCGAGCCGCGGTTCATGGCCACTTGGCAACGTTTGCAGAAGGCCTTGCGCCAGAGAAACTCCTGGCTGCGGCATGGTACACTTGACGCCGTTTCGCAAGCGGTTTGGGACAGGGAACTGTGCCAGGCCAGCGCTGAAATCGATGAATACCGCCGCGCTTACATCAAAGCCTTGAAACCAGTCTTTGAACAGACCTTGAGCGAACTGGTTGAGCTTGAAGGTTTGACGCTCAGCTATTACCGAGGCTGGGACAAGGACCGGGAATTGAGTGCCGTACTGGCTGGCTCCGTGCAACGGGATCAGCAAATGGGTCATACCCAGGCCGGCCCGCAACGCGCTGACTTGCGTCTTAGATTGGGCGCACACAACGCCGCGGACATCTTGTCCCGGGGTCAGCAGAAGCTGGTGGTCTGTGCCTTGCGGATTGCCCAGGGGCATCTGGTGAGCCAGGCCCGACGCGGGCAGTGTATTTATCTGGTGGATGACTTGCCGTCCGAGCTGGACGAGGCCCACCGTCGCGCGCTGTGCCGCTTGCTGGAAGACTTACGCTGCCAGGTGTTCATCACCTGTGTAGATCACGAATTATTGAGGGAAGGCTGGCAGACGGAAACGCCAGTCGCTCTGTTCCACGTGGAACAGGGCCGTATCACCCAGACCCACGACCATCGGGAGTGAAGGCATTGAGCGAAGAAAATACGTACGACTCAACGAGCATTAAAGTGCTGAAAGGCCTGGATGCCGTACGCAAACGTCCCGGTATGTACATTGGTGACACCGACGATGGCAGCGGTCTGCACCACATGGTGTTCGAGGTGGTCGACAACTCGATCGACGAAGCCCTCGCCGGCCATTGCGACGACATCAGCATCATCATCCACCCGGATGAGTCCATCACCGTTAAAGACAACGGCCGTGGCATCCCGGTAGACGTGCACAAAGAGGAAGGCGTTTCCGCCGCCGAGGTCATCATGACCGTCCTCCACGCCGGCGGTAAGTTCGACGACAACTCCTACAAGGTATCCGGCGGTCTGCACGGTGTAGGTGTATCGGTAGTGAACGCCCTGTCCGAAGAGCTGGTACTGACTGTGCGCCGCAGCGGCAAGATCTGGGAACAGACCTATGTCCACGGCGTGCCTCAGGCACCGATGGCCATCGTTGGCGACAGCGAAACCACCGGCACCCAGATCCACTTCAAGGCTTCCAGCGAAACCTTCAAGAACATTCACTTCAGCTGGGACATCCTGGCCAAGCGCATTCGTGAACTGTCCTTCCTCAACTCCGGTGTAGGCATCGTCCTCAAGGACGAACGCAGCGGCAAGGAAGAGCTGTTCAAGTACGAAGGCGGCCTGCGTGCGTTCGTTGAATACCTGAACACCAACAAGACTGCGGTCAACCAGGTGTTCCACTTCAACATCCAGCGTGAAGACGGCATCGGCGTGGAAATCGCCCTGCAGTGGAACGACAGCTTCAACGAGAACCTGTTGTGCTTCACCAACAACATTCCGCAGCGCGACGGCGGCACCCACCTGGTGGGTTTCCGTTCGGCCCTGACGCGTAACCTGAACAACTACATCGAGCAGGAAGGTCTGGCGAAGAAGCACAAAGTCGCTACCACCGGTGACGATGCCCGTGAAGGCCTGACCGCGATCATCTCGGTGAAGGTGCCTGATCCGAAGTTCAGCTCGCAGACCAAAGACAAACTGGTGTCTTCCGAAGTGAAGACTGCGGTCGAGCAGGAGATGGGCAAGTACTTCTCCGACTTCCTTCTGGAAAACCCGAACGAAGCCAAGCTGGTTGTCGGCAAGATGATCGACGCGGCCCGTGCCCGTGAAGCAGCGCGCAAGGCCCGTGAGATGACCCGCCGCAAAGGCGCGCTGGACATCGCCGGCCTGCCGGGCAAGCTCGCTGACTGCCAGGAAAAAGACCCGGCACTCTCCGAACTGTACCTCGTGGAAGGTGACTCCGCGGGCGGCTCTGCCAAGCAGGGACGTAACCGCAAGACCCAGGCGATCCTGCCGTTGAAGGGCAAGATCCTCAACGTCGAGAAAGCACGCTTCGACAAGATGATCTCGTCTCAGGAAGTGGGCACGCTGATCACCGCGCTGGGCTGCGGCATCGGTCGCGAAGAGTACAACATCGACAAACTGCGTTATCACAACATCATCATCATGACCGATGCTGACGTCGACGGTTCGCACATCCGTACCCTGCTGCTGACCTTCTTCTTCCGTCAGTTGCCGGAGCTGATCGAGCGTGGCTACATCTACATCGCCCAGCCGCCGCTGTACAAGGTCAAGAAAGGCAAGCAAGAGCAATACATCAAAGACGACGACGCCATGGAAGAGTACATGACGCAGTCGGCCCTGGAAGATGCGAGCCTGCACCTGAACGAAGAAGCCCCGGGTATTTCCGGTGAAGCGCTGGAGCGTCTGGTTAACGACTTCCGCATGGTGATGAAGACCCTCAAGCGTCTGTCGCGCCTGTACCCGCAGGAGCTGACCGAGCACTTCATCTACCTGCCGGCTGTCAGCCTGGAAATGCTTGGCGACCACGCCAAGATGCAAGACTGGCTGGCCCAGTACGAAGTGCGTCTGCGCACCGTCGAGAAGTCGGGTCTGGTCTACAAGGCCAGCCTGCGTGAAGACCGTGAACGTGGTGTGTGGCTGCCAGAGGTCGAACTGATCTCCCACGGCCTGTCGAACTACGTCACCTTCAACCGCGACTTCTTCGGCAGCAACGACTACAAGACCGTCGTCACTCTCGGTGCTCAACTGAGCACCCTGCTCGACGAGGGCGCGTACATCCAGCGTGGCGAGCGCAAGAAAGCGGTCACCGAGTTCAAGGAAGCCCTCGACTGGCTGATGGCCGAAAGCACCAAGCGCCACACCATCCAGCGATACAAAGGTCTGGGCGAAATGAACCCGGATCAGCTGTGGGAAACCACCATGGACCCAAGCGTGCGCCGCATGCTGAAAGTCACCATCGAAGACGCCATCGGCGCAGACCAGATCTTCAACACCCTGATGGGTGATGCGGTCGAACCTCGCCGTGACTTCATCGAGAGCAATGCTCTGGCGGTATCCAACCTGGACTTCTGATTCCGGTCGGCGTCAAACAAAAGGCCAACGCAGATGCGTTGGCCTTTTTATTGGCAGAGCAAAAGATCGCAGCCCAGTAGGCGCTGCCAACGGTTGCGATCTTTTACTTTCTATTCGGACCCCGCCGCCACACTCTCCAACCGGTACCCATACCCATAAATCGTCAACAACTGCCACCCGCGATCCGCCGTCAGTCCCAGCTTGTTGCGCAGTCGATAGATATGCGTATCCAGTGGCCGAGACGACGCCATCTCTTCATGTGGCCAAAACCGTTCATACAGATAATCCCGTGATAACGGCCGGCCAAGATTGCTGAACAGGCAGCGGGCCAGGCGATACTCGCGCTCGGTCATGACGATCGGTTTGCCCTCGCGGGTGACGGTCAGTTCGGCATCATCAAAGGTCAGGTCATTGAAGCTCAGCACTTCCGTTGCAGCCGTGCGCTGCTGGCTGTGCCGGCGCAGTACTGCGGCCACCCGTGCTTTCAACTCATTGGGTCTGAACGGTTTACTGACGTAATCGTCAGCACCGGCATTCAGTGCCTGGACGATATCGCTCTCGCCATCGCGACTGGTGAGCATGATCGCCGCCGGCGGGGCTTCCATGTGTTCGCGGGTCCAGCGCAGCAGGGCCAGCCCGGTGAGGTCGGGCAGTTGCCAGTCGAGGATAAGCAGGTCGAAGGTTTCCCGGCGCAGTTGGCGCAGCAAGTCTTCCCCGCGCTCGAAACTGTGCAGTGACCAGGGCTGCTCGCCGGCGCTGGCCATTTGCTGCAGGGTTTGCTCGACCCGCCGCAGTTCGGCCGGTTCATCGTCCAGTATCGCAACGCGCATACGCGGTGATTCCTTGATGCTTGGGCTGTTGGCCGTGAACCATAGTCGCTCGGCCGATGCCATGAAAGTAAGCGGCCCGCCGTTGGTCGACGTCCGCTATGATTCTTCGGGTCTACGTCTCAGACCTGTGCCCCATGAAACCATTCACACTGCCCTGCTCTTTTTGTCCATGACCAGCCCGCGCCGGCGTGAAAGCCGTGAACCCAGTCAAGTGCAGCGCCTGTTTCGCCAACTGGTGCGTGAGTGGTTGTGGATAAGTCTAGTGCTGTTACCGCTGACTGCGCTGTTGTCGTATCGGGCACAGGTCAACTTGCATGACACCTCGCCGGGTATGGGCGCTTTGCTATCCGTAGGCCTCGTGGCGGGTGTGCTTGGATTGCTGTTGTGGCGACCGCGCTGGGCGCTCTGGATAACGCTGGTTGGCATGGCGGGTGTGTTGATAACCAGCGCGGGCCTGGCTGAAATCCGCCATTGGTGGTCACCGACGCCTGCGGTGCTGGGCATGCTGTTTGGTTATCTGATCTGGAACTGGCGGCGTCTGAGCGTGGTGCTGACCTATTTCGGATGGGAATTGGCGAGGCTGGACAGTGAGCCGAAAGTGTTCCCTGAACGCCGCCGCACACAATTCACCGGGGCTGATCACTTGCAGGGCCAGATCATGGCGCTTGAGCAAGCCATGAGCCGCACCCGCGACACTCGGCGTTTTATCGCCGATGGCCTGGAGTATCTGCCGGTGGCGACCCTGATCAGCGATCCCAAAGGGCAGATCCTTTTGGGCAATCGCAAGGCGCGGAGCTTGTTTGATAACAATCTGGTGGGCGACGATGTGCTCGGTCAACTGGCACTGCTTGGCTATCCCGAGTTATCCACAGAGCCGCGCCCCTCGTTGTCCTCCCTGCCCCTGCTGGAATTTCGCGATCACAAGGAACGTAGCCTGCGTCTGGAGCGCGCCGCGTTGCTGCCCGTCGACGGGGACACGCCGATCGGCTGGTTGTTGAGCCTGACCGACCTCAGTGCCGAGCGCGCTGCCGAGGAACAACGCGGGGTTCTGCTGCGCTTCTTGTCTCATGACCTGCGCGCGCCGCATTCGGCGATCCTCGCTCTGCTCGATGTGCATCGTCATCAGGCGGGTGCAGACTCGCCACTGTTCGAGCAGATCGAGCGCCAGGTACGCCGCGCGCTGGATCTGACCGATGGTTTCGTGCTGCTGGCACGCGCCGAGTCCGAGTCCTATCACTTTCAGCCGAGTCTGTTCGCCATGCTGGTGCTGGATGTACTGGATCAAGCATTGCCCATCGCCCAGCAGAAACGCATCGAGCTGCTGCATGACATGGATGAGCCATCCCAGGAGCGGCTGGTCATGGCCGATCAGGCCCTGCTGACCCGGGCGTTATTCAACCTGCTGGAAAATGCGATCAAGTACAGTCCTGCCGACACCACCATTCAATTGCGTGTCAGTTGCCACGCACAATGGTTGCGCTGCGAACTGACGGATCAGGGCAAAGGCATCGCCGCCGAGGAGTTGCCTGACCTGTTCAGCCAGTACCGGCGGTTTTCCTCTGCGCAAGGCATTGATGGCGTCGGCCTCGGCTTGTCGATGGTCAAAGCTGTGGTCGACCATCATGGCGGCCGGATCGACTGTCAAAGCGTCGTCGATCAAGGCACAACCTTTCTGCTTGAGCTGCCGCTTATCCACGAATGACAGGCACAAAAAAACCGGCTATATCAGCCGGTTTTTTTACATCCAAAAAAAACTTATGCACGTTTTTCGGTGTTTTATTAGCTTGAGAAATATGTATATAAATCAATTACTTGATTTCAATATTCTGGCTTTTTCAACAAAACCGTACACAGGTTATCCACAAAATTCAGACAGCCACCTGATCGCTTCCGGCCGAGGCCTGTGGCGCCGGTGGCAGCGAGCCCATGTCCCGTTGCGCCTGTTCGTTCCAGGCTTGCACCCGGTCGTTCAGATCGGCGATGGCGCGCGGGCCAGTGCCTTCGGCATACATCGGCTCGCCGATGACCACGGTGATCACGCCGGACATCTTCCCCCAGCCGACTTTCGGCCAGAATTTGCCGGCATTGTGTGCAATCGGCAGCACCGGAAGCGCCGCATTGACGGCCAGTGCGCTACCACTGCGGGAGAACTTGCCGACAGTGCCGTAGGGCACGCGGGTCCCTTCCGGGAAGATCAGCACCCAAACGTTGTCCTTGAGCAACTCGTCACCCTTCGCCGCCACTTGCTTGAGCGCGGCTTTCGGGTTGTCGCGATCAATCGCGATCGGTCGCAGCATGGCCATGGCCCAGCCGAAGAACGGCACGTACAGCAATTCGCGTTTGAGCACCTGGCTCAACGGCGAGAAATAAGCGGAGAGAAAGAACGTCTCCCAGGTGCTCTGGTGGTTCGACTGAATCACGCAGGGCCGCTCAGGCACGTTTTCCGCGCCTTTGATTTCGTAACGGATCCCGAGAAACACCTTGGTCAACCACAAGGCGCAGCGACACCAGTACACGTTGATAAAACGATAACGCGCCTTGAATGGCAAAAACGGCGCGATAAAAAAACTCAAGCTGCACCACAGCAGGGAGGTGGTGCCCAGCAGCAGGTAAAAGAGAAAAATTCTGATGGCCCGCAGTATCGACATAGTGACGTTTACCGTTACGGGGCAATGCCCGAGTGTTCAAGCGCACTCCCGATCAATCCCTGGTCAGGAATTCAGAAGTACTCTAGTTGTGGATAAGTTCTGCGGCAATCGCCGCCAGATCGTCAAAAATCAGAGTGCCAACCGGCAGGGTTTTGCCCTGAGTCTTTGCGCCTTTTCCGGTCTTTACCAAAACTGGCTGTGAATCGACGGCTTTGGCGGCCTCCAGGTCACCAAGGCTGTCGCCGACGAACCAGACATTGGCCAGCTCGACGTTGTAATGCGCCGCGATGGTTTTCAACATCCCCGGTTTCGGCTTGCGACAATCGCAACCTTCGTCCGGCCCATGCGGGCAATACACGATCAAACCGACTTCACCGCCCTGCTCCGCCACGAGCGTACGCAGGCGCGCGTGCATGGCGTCGAGGGTGGTGAGGTCGTAGTAGCCGCGAGCAATGCCCGACTGGTTGGTGGCCACCGCCACCGTCCAGCCAGCCTTGCTCAACTGCGCAATCGCCTCGATCGAGCCGGGCAGCGGAATCCACTCCTCTACCGACTTGATGTAAGCGTCGGAGTCGTAATTGATCACTCCGTCCCGATCGAGAATCAGCAGTTTCAACAGCAGTCCCTCAACCCAGCAGCGAAATGTCGGCAACACCCAGGAACAAGCCACGCAGACGCGCCAGCAGCGCATAGCGGTTGGCCCGGACCTTGGCGTCTTCGGCATTGACCATGACGGCGTCGAAGAACGCATCCACCGGCTCGCGCAGGGCGGCCAGGCGAGCCAGCGATTCGTTGTACTGACGCGCGGCGGCCATTGGCTGCACCGCCTGATCCGCTTGCTGGATCGCCGAGTACAGCGAGAACTCGTTGGCGTTGTCGAAATACTTGGCTTCGACCACGGTCGGCACCGAGCCTTCGACTTTGCTCAACAGGTTCGACACACGCTTGTTCACCGCCGCCAGCGCTGCCGCTTCCGGCAGTTTGCGGAAGGCCTGCACCGCTTGCACACGCTGGTCGAAGTCCAGCGCCGAACCCGGCTTCAGGGCACGCACCGACAGGTAGGTCGCGACATCCACGCCTTCGTCTTCGTAACGCGCACGCAGACGGTCGAAGATGAACTCCAGCACGGCTTCGTTGAGGCCGGCAGCCTTGACCTTGGCACCGAACGCAGTCACGGCGAAAGCCACGGCGTCGTTCAGGTCCAGATCGAGTTTTTTCTCGATCAGGATACGCAGCACACCCAATGCCGCACGACGCAGGGCATACGGGTCTTTGCTGCCGGTCGGCAGCATGCCGATACCGAAGATACCGACCAGGGTGTCGAGCTTGTCAGCGATCGCAACGGCGGCACCGGTCAGGGTTGCCGGCAGTTCAGCACCGGCACCACGTGGCATGTATTGCTCGTTGAGGGCCAGCGCGACGTCTTCCGGCTCGTTGTCGTTCAGTGCGTAGTAGTAACCAGCGACACCTTGCATCTCCGGGAACTCGCCGACCATTTCGGTGGCCAGGTCGCACTTCGACAGCAGACCCGCACGAGCGGCCCACGAAGCGTTGCCGCCAATGCGCGCGGCGATGTACGCAGCCAGTTTGGAAACGCGCTCGGCCTTGTCGTAGACGCTGCCGAGTTTTTCCTGGAACACCACGTTCTTCAGGCGATCATTGAAGGCTTCGAGCTTCTGCTTCTTGTCTTGCTTGAAGAAGAACTCGGCGTCGGTCAGACGTGGGCGAACCACTTTCTCGTTACCGGCGATGATCTGCTGCGGGTCTTTGCTTTCGATGTTGGCCACAGTGATGAAACGTGGCAGCAACTTGCCGTCGGCATCCAGCAGGCAGAAGTACTTCTGGTTGTCCTGCATGGTGGTGATCAGGGCTTCTTGCGGCACGTCGAGGAAGCGTTCCTCGAACGAGCACACCAGCGGCACCGGCCATTCAACCAGCGCGGTCACTTCGTCGAGCAGTGCCGGCGGAACGATTGCCGTGCCTTCCTGACGGGTGGCCAGTTCTTCGGTGCGCTTGCTGATGATTTCGCGACGCTCGTTGGCGTCGGCCAATACATAAGCGGCACGCAGGTCAGCGAGATAGCTCGACGGCGAACCGATGCGCACGCTTTCCGGATGATGGAAACGGTGACCACGGGAATCACGGCCAGCCTTTTGCGCGAGGATGGTGCAGTCGATGACCTGGTCACCGAGCAGCATCACCAGCCATTGGGTCGGACGCACGAACTCTTCCTTGCGCGCACCCCAACGCATGCGTTTCGGGATCGGCAGGTCGTTCAGCGAATCTTCGACGATGGTCGGCAGCAGGCTCGCGGTCGGCTTGCCGGCGATGCTCTGGCTGTAACGCAGTTTCGGGCCGCTCTGATCGATTTCGCTCAGATCGACGCCGCACTTCTTGGCGAAGCCCAGGGCTGCCTGAGTCGGATTGCCTTCTGCGTCGAACGCGGCCTGACGCGGCGGGCCGTCGAGGTTGATGCTGCGATCCGGTTGCTGGGTCGCCAGCGCAGTGATCAATACAGCCAGACGACGTGGTGCGGCGTAGACAGTTTTGCTTTCGTAGCTCAGGCCAGCGGCTTGCAGGCCCTTGTCGATACCGGCGAGGAACGCTTCAGCCAAGGTGTTCAGGGCTTTCGGTGGTAGTTCTTCGGTGCCCAGTTCAACCAGAAAATCTTGCGCACTCATTGTGCAGCCTCCAGCTTGGCCAGTACTTCGTCACGCAGGTCCGGGGTCGCCATCGGGAAGCCCAGCTTGGCGCGTGCCAGCAGGTAGGCTTGCGCAACGGAACGCGCCAGGGTGCGCACGCGCAGAATGTATTGCTGACGCGCAGTCACCGAGATCGCCCGGCGCGCATCCAGCAGGTTGAAGGTGTGCGACGCCTTCAGGACCATTTCGTAGCTTGGCAACGGCAGCGGCTGGTCGAGCTCGATCAGGCGCTTGGCTTCGCTTTCATAGAAGTCGAACAGTTCGAACAGTTTGTCGACGTTGGCGTGTTCGAAGTTGTAGGTGGACTGCTCCACTTCGTTCTGGTGGAACACGTCGCCGTAGGTCACTTTGCCGAACGGACCGTCAGCCCAGACCAGGTCGTAGACCGAATCCACGCCTTGCAGGTACATGGCCAGACGCTCGAGACCGTAAGTGATCTCGCCGGTCACCGGGTAGCACTCGATGCCGCCCGCTTGCTGGAAGTAAGTGAACTGAGTCACTTCCATGCCGTTGAGCCAGACTTCCCAGCCCAGACCCCAGGCGCCGAGGGTCGGCGATTCCCAGTTGTCTTCGACGAAGCGGATGTCGTGGACCAGCGGGTCCAGGCCGACATGCTTGAGGGAGCCCAGGTACAGTTCCTGGAAGTTGTCCGGGTTCGGCTTCAGGACTACCTGGAACTGGTAGTAGTGCTGCAGACGGTTCGGGTTTTCGCCGTAACGGCCGTCAGTTGGACGGCGGCTTGGCTGCACGTAAGCGGCGTTCCAGGTTTCCGGGCCGATGGCGCGGAGGAAGGTCGCGGTGTGGAAAGTGCCGGCGCCTACTTCCATATCGTAGGGCTGAAGTACCACGCAACCTTGCTCGGCCCAGTATTGCTGGAGCGCGAGGATCAAGTCTTGGAAGGTACGCACGGCTGGCGTAGGCTGGCTCACGAAATTCACCTGTTTCTTGGGCTGCGATTTAAAGAGCGGGAGTATACCCGATTCATTGCTGCGCACGCCCCCTGGAGCCTTATGCCACGCTGCTTTTGGTGTACCGAAGATCCGTTGTACATGGCTTATCACGACCAGGAGTGGGGCACGCCGCTTCGCGATGCGCAGGGTTTGTTCGAGTTGCTTTTGCTCGAAGGGTTCCAGGCCGGGCTGTCCTGGATCACCGTGCTGCGCAAGCGCGAGCGTTATCGCGAAGTGTTGTTCGGCTTTGACGTACAACGCGTGGCGCAGATGAGCGACGCCGAAATCGACGAATTGATGCTCGACCCCGGGATCATCCGCAACCGCCTCAAGCTCAATGCCGCCCGGCGCAATGCCCAGGCCTGGCTGGCGCTGGAGGACCCGGTGGTGTTTCTCTGGTCGTTCGTTGGCGGCCAGCCGATCATCAATCACTTCAAGGATCGCAGCGAAGTTCCGGCGATCACCCCCGAAGCGCTGGCGATGAGCAAAGGCCTGAAAAAGGCCGGGTTCACGTTCGTCGGCCCGACCATTTGCTACGCGTTGATGCAGGCCTCGGGCATGGTCATGGATCACACTCAGGATTGCGACCGCTACGCGCAGCTCGCCAACGGCGGTTAGAATGGCCGCCTCGCGCACCGCACAAGATCAGGAGTGACCTGTGGAAAAGTTTAAAGGCGCCTTGCTGGTAGGCGCTCTGCGGCTGTTTGCCCTGCTGCCATGGCGGGCCGTGCAGGCCGTTGGTTCGGCTATCGGCTGGGTCATGTGGAAAACCCCTAACCGTTCTCGCGACGTGGTGCGGATCAACCTCGCCAAATGTTTTCCACAGATGGACCCGACCGAACGTGAGCGTCTGGTCGGCCAGAGTCTGAAAGACATCGGCAAGTCGCTGACCGAAAGCGCCTGCGCGTGGATCTGGCCGGCACAGCGCTCCATTGATCTGGTGCGCGAAGTCGAAGGCCTCGACATTCTCAAGGACGCATTGGCCTCGGGCAAAGGCGTAGTCGGCATCACCAGCCACCTGGGCAACTGGGAAGTGCTCAACCACTTCTATTGCAGCCAGTGCAAACCGATCATTTTTTATCGTCCACCGAAGCTCAAGGCTGTGGATGAGTTATTGCGCAAACAGCGCGTGCAACTGGGCAACAAAGTCGCCGCCTCCACCAAGGAAGGCATCCTCAGTGTGATCAAGGAAGTGCGCAAAGGTGGTGCAGTGGGCATTCCGGCTGACCCGGAACCGGCCGAATCCGCCGGGATCTTCGTGCCGTTCTTCGCCACGCAGGCGCTGACCAGCAAGTTCGTGCCGAACATGCTGGCGGGCGGCAAGGCCGTGGGTGTGTTCCTGCATGCGCTGCGCCTGCCTGACGGCTCTGGCTACAAAGTGATCCTCGAAGCCGCGCCCGAAGCCATGTACAGCACCGATACCGCCGAGTCTTGCGCAGCGATGAGTAAAGTCGTCGAGCGTTACGTGGCGGCGTACCCGAGCCAGTACATGTGGAGCATGAAGCGCTTCAAGAAACGTCCGCCGGGCGAAGAGCGCTGGTATTGAGCTGATTGGCATGTTCTGTGGATAACCTCATTGCCGAGGTTATCCACAACCGTTCATCAAAGGGCGCAACAAGATGTCCGAACACCGTAAGTCGTTTCGCATCAAGATCACTCACGACAGCTTCGGCGAATGCCTCGGCCAGACGCGCAACCTCACGCCTACCGGCGTGTATGTGCAGCATCCGCGGCTGGCGTCGTTGCCCAAAGGCGCAGTGGTTTACGGACAGGTGCAGGGTTTACCCACAGGTGCGCCACGGGTGCGCATGGAAGTGGTCACGGTGGATGCCGAGGGTATCGGTCTTCGCTACCTCTGATTTATTGCGCCTGACGATCGAGCTTTTTCAAAAACACCGCCATTTCCTTCTCGGCCTGCTTGTCGCCATGAACGCGAGCTGCTTCCAGACCTTGTTCCCACGCCTGCCGCGCAGCGGCGTGATCGCCCAGCGCCAGGTGTGCCTTGCCCAACAGTTTCCAGGCCGCCGAGTACTTTGGATCGAAGCCGACACAGCGCTCAAAGTGCTCGGCAGCCTTGGCATTTTCCCCAAGATCCAGATAGCCCTTGCCCAGGCCGAAGCGCAGCAAGGAGTTATCCACACCCTTGGCGAGCATTTTTTCCAGGGATTCGAGCATCGGTGGATTCCTTTTCTGCTGTGTCAGGGAAGATCTGTGGCGCTGTCATCGCTGGCAAGCCAGCTCCCACAGGGTTCTCGGGTGCACATCACATTTATGAACAACCACAAAACCTGTGGGAGCTGGCTTGCCAGCGATGGGGCCAATGAAGGCAACGCTCATTCCGGATCAGAAGAAGCTCAACCCCACATGAAACAGCTTCTCCACATCGCGAATATGCTTTTTATCCACAAGGAACAGGATCACATGGTCGCCCGCTTCGATCACCGTGTCATCGTGGGCGATGATCACCTGTTCGTTGCGGATGACCGCGCCGATGGTGGTGCCCGGTGGCAGGCCGATCTTCTCGATCGGTTTGCCAATTACCTTGCTCGACTTCGCATCACCGTGGGCAATCGCCTCGATGGCTTCCGCAGCACCGCGACGCAGTGAGTGCACACTGACGATATCGCCGCGGCGCACGTGCGCCAGCAAGGTGCCGATGGTCGCAAGCTGCGGGCTGATGGCGATGTCGATGTCGCCGCCCTGGATCAGGTCGACGTAAGCCGGGTTGTTGATGATCGTCATCACCTTCTTCGCCCCCAGCCGTTTGGCCAGCAACGACGACATGATGTTGGCTTCGTCATCGTTGGTCAGCGCGAGGAAAATGTCGGCGTCGGCGATGTTCTCTTCCAGCAGCAGGTCGCGGTCGGAAGCGCTGCCCTGCAACACCACGGTGCTGTCGAGGGTGTCGGAGAGATAGCGGCAACGTGCCGGGCTCATCTCGATGATCTTCACCTGATAACGGCTTTCGATGGCCTCGGCCAGGCGTTCGCCAATCTGCCCGCCGCCAGCAATGACAATGCGTTTGTAGGTTTCGTCGAGGCGGCGCATTTCGCTCATGACCGCGCGAATATTCTCACGGGCGGCGATGAAGAAGACTTCATCATCCGCTTCGATCACCGTGTCGCCTTGCGGCAGGATCGGTCGGTCACGGCGGAAAATCGCTGCCACGCGAGTCTCGACATTTGGCATGTGCTCGCGCAACTGCCGCAGTTGCTGACCCACCAACGGCCCGCCGTAATAGGCGCGCACTGCCACCAGTTGCGCCGCGCCTTCGGCGAAGTCGATCACCTGTAACGCACCGGGGTGCTGGATCAGGCGCTTGATGTAGTTGGTCACCACTTGCTCGGGGCTGATCAGCACGTCGACCGGGATCGCTTCGTTCTGGAACAACTGCTCCTCGCGATTGAGGTAGGACGCTTCGCGCACCCGGGCGATCTTGGTCGGGGTGTGGAACAACGTGTGGGCAACCTGGCAGGCGACCATGTTGGTCTCGTCGCTGTTGGTCACCGCCACCAGCATGTCGGCATCGTCGGCGCCGGCCTGACGCAGCACCGACGGCAGCGAGCCCCGGCCCTGCACGGTGCGGATGTCGAGGCGGTCGCCGAGGTCGCGCAGGCGCTCGCCGTCAGTGTCGACCACCGTGATGTCGTTGGCCTCGCTGGCCAAATGCTCGGCCAGCGAACCGCCGACCTGTCCCGCACCGAGGATGATGATTTTCATCCAGTCACTCCGTTGAATCCGTTTAGCCGCGCGCGGCAGCGATCTTGATCAGCTTGGCGTAGTAGAACCCGTCATGCCCACCCTGTTGGGCCAGCAATTGGCGACCATGGGGCTGTTTGATCCCGGCCGAGGTGGCCAGATCCAGTTCGCGGGCACCGGGCGTGCGCTCGAGGAACGCAGCGATGACTTCGGTGTTCTCGGTCGGCAAGGTCGAGCAGGTGGCGTACAGCAGGATGCCGCCGACTTCGAGGGTTTTCCACATCGCGTCGAGCAGTTCGCCTTGCAGTTGCGCGAGGGCGACGATGTCATCTGGCTGACGGGTCAGCTTGATGTCCGGGTGGCGGCGGATCACCCCGGTCGCCGAGCATGGTGCGTCGAGCAGAATGCGCTGGAACGGCTTGCCGTCCCACCATTTCGCCGTATCGCGGCCGTCGGCGGCGATCAGTTCGGCGTTTAGACCGAGGCGTTCAAGGTTTTCCTTAACGCGCACCAGACGCTTGGCTTCCAGGTCCACCGCGACCACGCCGGTCAGCGCCGGTTCGGCTTCGAGGATGTGGCAAGTCTTGCCACCGGGCGCGCAGCAGGCGTCGAGCACGCGCTGGCCCGGCGCCAGATCAAGCAGATCGGCGGCCAGTTGTGCGGCCTCGTCCTGCACGCTGATCCAGCCCTCGGCGAAGCCCGGCAGGCTGCGTACATCGGCAGCGGATTCGAGGACGATGCCGTCGCGACTGTAGACGCATGGCGTCGCAGCAATGCCAGCGTCCGTCAGCAAACCGAGATAGGCGTCGCGGCTGTGATGGCGGCGATTGACCCGCAAAATCATCGGTGGATGCGCGTTGTTCGCCGCGCAGATGGCTTCCCACTGCTCCGGCCAGAAGGCCTTCAGGGATTTTTGCAGCCAGCGCGGATGAGCCGTGCGCACCACCGGGTCGCGCTCCAGTTCGGCGAAAATCGTCTCGCTTTCGCGCTGGGCATTGCGCAGCACGGCGTTGAGCAGGCCTTTGGCCCAAGGCTTTTTCAGCTTGTCGGCGCAACCCACGGTTTCGCCGATGGCGGCGTGGGCCGGCACGCGGGTGTAGAGCAATTGATAGAGACCGACCAGCAGCAGCGCCTCGACATCGGCATCCGCAGCTTTGAACGGCTTTTGCAGCAGCTTTTCGGCCAGCGCCGACAGGCGTGGTTGCCAGCGCGCGGTGCCGAACGCCAGATCCTGGGTGAAACCGCGATCGCGGTCTTCGACCTTGTCCAGTTGTGTCGGCAGCGAACTGTTCAGCGAAGCCTTGCCGCTGAGCACGGCGGCGAGTGCCTTGGCGGCGGCCAGACGCGGGTTCATTGCGCGTCCACCACGGCGCCGAGCACGGTTCCGACGGCGAATTTCTCACGACGGCTGTTGAACAAGTCGCTGAAGTTCAGCGCCTTGCCGCCGGGCAATTGCAGGCGGGTCAGGCACAGCGCCTGCTCGCCGCAAGCGACGATCAAACCGTCCTTGCTGGCGCTGAGCACTTCGCCTGGCGCGCCCTTGCCTTCCGCAAGTGTTGCCGCCAGTACTTTCAGCGCTTCCCCGTTGAGCGTGCTGTGGGTGATCGGCCACGGGTTGAAGGCGCGCACCAGACGTTCCAGCTCGACTGCCGGACGGCTCCAGTCGATGCGTGCTTCGTCCTTGTTCAGTTTGTGCGCGTAGGTGGCGAGCGCGTCGTTCTGCACTTCGCCTTCGAGCGTGCCTGCGGCCAGGCCGGCAATCGCCTGCACCACCGCTGGCGGGCCCATCTCGGCGAGACGGTCGTGCAGCGTGCCGCCGGTGTCGTCGGCGCTGATCGGGGTGACGACCTTGAGCAGCATCGGCCCGGTATCGAGGCCGGCTTCCATGCGCATCACGGTCACGCCGCTTTCGGCATCACCGTGTTCCACGGCGCGCTGGATCGGCGCCGCACCGCGCCAGCGTGGCAGCAGCGAAGCATGACTGTTGATGCAACCCAGGCGCGGAATATCCAGCACCGCTTGCGGCAGAATCAGGCCGTAGGCGACCACCACCATCAAGTCCGGCTTCAATGCGGCAAGCTCTGCCTGAGCATCCGCGTTGCGCAGGGTCGGTGGCTGCAACACCTGGATATTGTTTTCCAGGGCGAGTTGTTTGACCGGGCTCGGCATCAGTTTTTGCCCTCGACCGGCCGGACGATCCGGCTGGGTGTAGACCGCAACGATCTCGTAAGGGCTGTTCAGCAGGGCCTTGAGGTGTTCGGCGGCAAATTCCGGGGTACCGGCAAAAACGATGCGCAGTGGCTCAGTCATGGAAGGCGTCTCATAAAAAGAAAAAGGCTTGCCGCAGCAAGCCTTTGAAGAGGGGCATCAAGCGTTCTGGCGGTGGAGCTTTTCCAGTTTCTTCTTGATCCGGTCGCGTTTGAGCGTGGACAGGTAATCGACGAACAACTTGCCGTTGAGGTGGTCGCATTCGTGCTGAATGCACACCGCAAGCAGGCCTTCGGCGATCAGTTCGTAAGGTTGGCCGTCGCGGTCCAGTGCCTTGATTTTGACCTTCTGCGGGCGGTCGACGTTTTCGTAGAAGCCCGGTACCGAGAGGCAGCCTTCCTGGTACTGATCCATCTCGTCGGTCAGCGATTCGAACTCAGGGTTGATGAACACCCGTGGCTCGGTGCGGTCTTCGGAAAGGTCCATCACGACAATACGTTTGTGCACGTTGACCTGGGTCGCGGCGAGGCCGATGCCCGGCGCTTCATACATTGTTTCAAACATATCATCGACCAACTGACGCACTTCGTCGTCCACTACGGCCACAGGCTTGGCGATAGTGCGCAGACGCGGGTCCGGGAATTCGAGGATGTTTAAAATGGCCATAGGCTGATTGCTGCACATGTTGAGTAAAGTCGGGTCGATGGCCTGGCAGGTCCGAAGATGCAGGCTACCGTTGTGAAGCGTAGCTAATGCAGTTTGCAGTAGCGAGCCACGGGGGCTCTGACGGTTCACGCGAACGCACATGATAAAGGGATTCGCTGCATGAGGAAAACACTACTCGCCCTGCTGCTTCTGGCTTCGGCCGGCGTGGCGCAAGGGCAAGTGCAACTCAGGGATGGTTTTCCACAGCAATACACGGTGGTTTCGGGGGATACCCTCTGGGATATCTCCGGCAAATACCTGCGCGAGCCCTGGCAATGGCCGCAGCTGTGGCGGGCCAACCCGCAGATCGAAAACCCAAACCTGATTTATCCCGGCGACACCCTGACGCTCAGCTACGTCAACGGCCAGCCGCAACTGACCCTCAATCGAGGCGAGTCACGGGGCACGATCAAACTGTCGCCGCGCATCCGCACCAGTCCGGTGGCCGAGGCGATTCCGAGCATTCCACTCAAGTCGATCAACAGTTTTCTCCTGAGCAACCGCATCGTCGACAAGGTCGAGGACTTCGACAAGGCGCCGTACATCGTCGCCGGCGACGCCGAACGGGTGCTCAGCGGCACCGGCGACCGGATTTTCGCCCGCGGCCATTTCGACCCGAACCAGCCGGTGTACGGCATCTTTCGTCAAGGCAAGGTCTACACCGACCCACAGACCAAGGAGTTTCTCGGGATCAACGCCGACGACATCGGCGGCGGTGAAATCGTCGCCACCGAAGGTGACGTCGCCACCCTTGCCCTGCAACGCACCACGCAGGAGGTGCGTCTGGGTGACCGCTTGTTCAGTGGCGAAGAGCGTTCGATCAACTCGACGTTCATGCCCAGCGCGCCCGCCACCCATATCAACGGCGTGATTATCGACGTGCCGCGCGGTGTCACACAGATCGGCGTGATGGACGTGGTGACCCTGAACAAGGGCAAACGCGACGGCCTCGCCGAAGGGAATGTGCTGGTGGTGATGAAAACCGGTGAGACCGTGCGCGACCGGATTACCGGCCAGCCGCTGAAAATTCCCGATGAGCGGGCTGGTTTGCTGATGGTGTTCCGCACTTACGAAAAGCTCAGCTACGGCCTCGTCCTCAACGCATCGCGCTCACTGGCGGTGCTCGACAAGGTGCGAAACCCTTAGCAGGCTCAACAAGTTACCAACAGAGTTATCCACAGCTTGTTCCGAATGGTTCGGGGCTTATAACGATCAAGGATGATCCATGCCGCTGTCTGTCTGTACGCCGGTTTCCCCTGCGGAACTGGAAGCGCGTTTGCGCCTGCACCGTTTGCCGGAAATCGGCCCGAAACGTTTTGCCAGGTTGCTTGAAGCCTTTGGCTCGGCATCCAAGGCGCTCAGCGCTCCGGCCACAGCCTGGCGCTCACTGGGTATGCCGGCGGCGAGTGCCGAGGCCCGGCGCAGCCCTGAAGTGCGCGACGGCGCCAGCCATGCGATGCGCTGGCTAGAGCAGCCCGGGCAGCATTTGCTGATGTGGGATCAAGCGGATTACCCGGCACTGCTGGCGCAGATTCCCGATCCCCCACCGTTGCTGTTCGTCGCGGGCGATCCGCATATTCTGGAAAAACCGCAACTGGCGATGGTGGGCAGTCGCCGCGCCTCGCGCCCGGGGATGGACACCGCAGCGGCGTTTTCGCGCAGCCTGGCCGGGGCCGGTTTTGTCATCACCAGTGGCCTGGCCTTGGGCATTGATGCTGCCGCGCATCAAGCTGCACTGGACGTTGGCGGGCTGACCGTCGGGGTGTTGGGCACTGGACTGGAAAATTTTTATCCACAGCGCAATCAGCGACTGGCCGAGGCGATGATCGCGTCTGGCAGCGCCGTGCTTTCGGAGTTTCCGCTGGATGCCGGACCCAGCGCCAGCAACTTTCCGCGACGTAACCGGATCATCAGCGGTTTATCCCTCGGCGTACTGGTGGTCGAGGCGAGTGTCGCCAGTGGTTCGCTGATCACCGCACGGCTGGCGGCGGAACAGGGGCGCGAGGTGTATGCGATTCCCGGCTCGATCCATCACCCCGGCGCCCGGGGCTGTCACCAGTTGATCCGCGACGGCGCGGTGCTGGTGGAAACCATCGAGCATATCCTCGAAGCCCTGCGAGGCTGGCAACATCCAGCCCTGCCCACAGACACGCCGAGTGCCGATCATCCCTTGTTATGCCTGCTCCATGCTGCGCCGCACACCAGTGAAGCCTTGGCCCACAGCAGCGGCTGGACACTGCCCAAGGTGTTGGCCGCCCTCACGGAGCTGGAAATGGAGGGCCGGGCGGTGAGTGAAAATGGCCGCTGGTTTGCGCGCGTGAGCTAGGTTTTACGGGGAAGATCGGTAAACTGCGCGAAACCTGTTTGCGGAGATTTTTTCATGGTTAACAGTTGGCGTGTGCAACAAGCCGCACGAGAGATTCGCGCCGGGGCGGTGATTGCCTATCCAACCGAAGCCGTCTGGGGCCTGGGTTGCGACCCGTGGAACGAAGAAGCGGTGGATCGGCTGCTGGCGATCAAGAATCGTTCGGTCGACAAAGGCCTGATTCTGGTTGCCGACAACATTCGCCAGTTCGACTTCCTGTTCGAAGACTTCCCGCAGGAGTGGATCGACCGCATGGCCAGCACCTGGCCGGGGCCGAATACCTGGCTGGTGCCGCATCAGAACCTGTTGCCCGAGTGGGTGACGGGCGTGCATGACACCGTGGCGCTGCGGGTCAGTGATCATCCACAGGTGCGCGATTTGTGTTCCATGGTCGGGCCCCTGATCTCCACCTCGGCCAACCCGCAAGGCCGGCCGGCAGCGCGCACGCGGTTACGGGTCGAGCAGTATTTCCGCGGGCAGCTCGATCTGATCCTCGGCGGACAATTGGGCGGGCGCAAGAACCCCAGCGTGATCCGTGATCTGGCGACTGGCAAGGTCATTCGCCCCGACTGATTCGGCCCATACCTTTGTAAGGTCAGTACTCCTCGGTTTGATGGCGAGGAGTACTACGCGTGTCTGCGATTTATCCTGCAATGCGGCTGCTTTTCTTGTCTGAAAATTCGCCAACTATCTGGATTCATTGATTTTTCCGACTGGATTATCAGACCTCGTTGCGTGGCGGATTTGCCAAAAGCAACCATCCTTTCCCTGCACTCGAAATACTTCGATAAGTTAAGGTCTGCGGAGAAAGAATGGACACTACGGATTTGCAACTCACGGATTACCTGCAGGCGCTTCAGGTGACGTTGAAGAGTCATCATGAGGGTTGCCGTATCGTGAGGCTTGAAGCGGGGTCGGATACTCAGGAGTTCGACCGGTTCATTGATCGGCAATTTCGGCTTCGGCTGCAGCATTACATGCTGACGTCGAGGGCCCGGATGTTCGAAGAGAAACTGGCGATAAGGTCGCGCAGTACGCATTTTCTGCTGTACCGGCACGACCAGCCGCTGGCGGTGCTGAGGGCGACTCCGGCACCGTTCGAATGGGTGTCGCTGGCGCAGCAACATGTTTCTCCGACGGTGGCGTTGTCACGCCATGTCGAATTCAGCCGTTTGATCACGTACTCGACCAACCCGCTACCGGTGGCGGTCAACGGTCTGCTGGCGGCGGCTACCGAGTGGGCGATAAAAAGCGGTTACCAGGGCGTCACCGCCCTGTGCAGGTCGCAACAGCTGCGCTTTTATCAGCGTTTCGGCCTGATGCCGATCGCTTCCAATGCCTTGCACATCGAACAGCGCGCACGCGGCGATTACTGGGTGCTATCTGCGCAGTGGCGGCAAATCCTCGCGGCGCTTCAACAACCTGGTCACGCGACGGTTGGCCACCTCGTGCAAAAACCATTGGCGTGTCATCCGCTGCAGTTGTGAAGGCGTTCAAACTGCCTTGCCAGCCGGGTTCTGACACCCTGACTGGCAAGACGCCGAAGGTTTTATCAGGGCAGCAGGATGGTCGAGCCGGTCGTGCGCCGAGCCGACAGCTCGGTCTGCGCCTTCGCCGCATCGGCCAGTGGGTAACGCTGGCTGATTTCGACCTTGAGCTTGCCGCTGATGATCATCTCGAACAGTTCATCGGCCATGCGTTGCAGGTTCTCGGCGTTGTTGGCGTAGGTCGCCAGGGTCGGCCGGGTCACGTACAGCGAGCCCTTGGCCGCAAGTATCCCCAGATTCACCCCGTCCACGGCACCGGACGCATTGCCGAAACTCACTACCAGGCCGCGGGGTGACACGCTGTCGAGCGAGGTCAGCCAGGTGTCCTTGCCGACGCCGTCATAGACCACCGGGACTTTCTTGCCGTCGGTCAGCTCCAGCACGCGCTGGGCAACGTTTTCATGGCTGTAATCAATGGTCGCCCAGGCGCCGTTGGCCTTGGCCAGTTCGGCTTTTGCTTTCGAGCTGACGGTGCCGATCAGCTTCACGCCCAGTGCCTTGGCCCATTGGCAGGCCAGCGAACCGACACCACCGGCGGCGGCGTGGAACAAAATGGTTTCGCCGCCCTTGAGTTCATAGGTCTGGCGCAGCAGGTACTGCACGGTCAAGCCCTTGAGCATCACGCCGGCAGCGGTTTCAAAACTGATTTCGTCCGGCAGTTTCACCAGGTTGTCCTGGGGCAATACGTGCAACTGGCTGTAGGCACCCAACGGGCCGCTGCCGTACGCCACACGATCACCGACCTTGAAGCGGGTGACGTCACTGCCGACCGCGTCAACGACGCCGGCACCTTCCGCGCCCAGGCCTGACGGCAAGGCTGGCGGTGCATAGAGGCCACTGCGGAAATAGGTGTCGATGAAGTTCAGGCCGATTGCCTTGTTGGCTACGCGCACTTGATTCGGGCCGGGCGTGGCGGGTTCGTAGTCAACATATTCGAGCACTTCGGGACCGCCGTGGGCGCGGAACTGGATACGCTTTGCCATCTGCCTGCTCTCCTTGGGTCTTTCGTGAGCCCCCTATCCAACTCTCCTGCTTGATCTTCGTCAACTGCGGTGCGCTTGCCTGCGGTGGTATGCTACGCGCCCATTTGCGTCGACCCCCGCCTGCGGGGCGCCGCGTAGTGATGCCCCGATTCAAGGTGAAGCCATGACGACCCGCACCGACGCCGTAAAGGCCTATCTGCTCGACCTGCAAGACCGCATCTGCGCTGCACTCGAAAACGAGGACGGCGGCACTCGCTTCGTCGAAGACGCCTGGACCCGGCCCGCTGGCGGTGGCGGTCGTACTCGTGTGATCGAAAACGGCACGGTGATCGAAAAGGGCGGCGTCAACTTCTCCCACGTGTTTGGCAGCGGCTTGCCGCCATCGGCCAGCGCTCATCGTCCGGAACTGGCGGGGCGCGGTTTCGAAGCCCTCGGCGTGTCGCTGGTGATTCACCCGCACAACCCGCATGTGCCGACGTCCCACGCCAACGTGCGCTTTTTCATCGCCGAAAAGGAAGGTGAAGAGCCGGTCTGGTGGTTCGGTGGCGGCTTCGACCTGACCCCGTATTACGGCAACGAACAAGACTGCATCCACTGGCACCGCGTTGCCGAGCAGGCCTGTGCGCCGTTCGGTGCAGACGTCTACCCGCGTTACAAGGCCTGGTGCGACACCTACTTCCACATCAAGCACCGCCACGAACCACGCGGCATCGGCGGCCTGTTCTTCGATGACCTGAACGAGTGGGACTTCGATACCAGTTTCGCCTTCATGCGTGCCATCGGCGACGCCTACATCGACGCTTACTTGCCGATCGTGCAGCGCCGCAAACATGATGCGTTCACCGCCAAACAGCGTGAATTCCAGGAATTTCGCCGTGGCCGCTATGTCGAGTTCAACCTGGTGTATGACCGTGGCACCCTGTTCGGCCTGCAATCGGGGGGGCGTACCGAGTCGATCCTCATGTCGCTGCCGCCGCAAGTGCGCTGGGCCTACGATTTCAAAGCCGAGCCCGGCAGCGAAGAAGCGCGCCTGACCGACTACTTCCTGCAAGACCGCGACTGGCTCGCTGAGGACTGCTGATGGATCGTTACGTCGTTTTCGGTAACCCGATCGGCCACAGCAAATCGCCGATGATCCACAAACTGTTTGCCGAGCAGACCGGGCAACGCCTCGACTACAGCACCCTGCTGGCGCCACTCGACGACTTTAGTGGTTGCGCCACGGCGTTCTTTCAGGAAGGTCGCGGCGCCAACGTCACTGTGCCGTTCAAGGAAGAGGCCTATCGTCTGGCGAACAGCCTGACTGCTCGTGCGCAACGGGCTGGTGCGGTAAACACCTTGAGCAAACTGGCCGATGGTTCATTGCTGGGCGACAACACCGACGGCGCCGGCCTGGTGCGCGACCTGACGGTGAACGCCGGTTTCAGCCTGACCGGCAAACGCATCCTCCTGCTCGGTGCTGGTGGCGCAGTGCGTGGCGCGCTGGAGCCGTTGCTGGCGGAAAAACCGGCGTCGGTGATCATCGCCAACCGCACGGTGGACAAGGCCGAGCTGCTGGCCGAGTTGTTCTGTGATCTGGGGCCGGTGTCGGCCAGTGGTTTCGACTGGTTGCAGGAACCGGTGGACGTGATCATCAACGCCACCTCCGCCAGCCTGACCGGCGAGGTGCCGCCGATAGCGCCGAGCCTGATCGAACCGGGCCAGACCCTGTGCTACGACATGATGTACGGCAAGGAACCGACTGCGTTCTGCCGTTGGGCCAGCGAGCATGGTGCGGCGGTGTCGATGGATGGTCTGGGGATGCTGGCTGAGCAAGCAGCCGAGGCGTTTTACCTGTGGCGCGGCGTGCGCCCGGATACGGCGCCGGTGCTGGCCGAACTACGCCGTCAGCTAGCGCAATAAGCCTTGCAGGCTCACTCCAGCAGGGGCATGCGGTGTTTGTTGGATCAGTCCTCAAACCGGATCGGGCATTTCTCCGCCCCTTCCAGCTTGCGCAACTCCTCCACCACCTGTGGCCGAGCCCGGCGCAGGGTCAGGCTGCGATTCTGGTGCAGCAGGCGCCGCGCTTCCTGATGCAGCATCTCCACGCCGGAATAGTCGATGAAGTTGATGTGCTGCGCATCAATCACCACCCGCGTGCCGTGCAGCCTTTGCAGGCGCACTTGCAGGTAATGGCTGGCGCCGAAGAAGATCGAGCCACCGACCCGTAGCACATCGTCTTCACCGTCGCGCCAATGCTGGACCCGCGGTTGCGAGGTGCGCTTGAGGTAGAAGAACAGCGACGCCAGCACCCCGGCGTAGATCGCTGTCTGCAATTCCAGCAGCAAGGTCGCGAGGCAGGTCAGCGCCATGACCACGAACTCGGCGTGGCTGACCCGCAGCAACGAGCGGATGCCACGATGATCCACCAGCCCCCAGGCGATCAACAGAATGCTCCCGGCCATGGCGGGAATCGGAATGTGCGAAATCAGTCCGGCGCCGAAAATCGCGAACAACGCTACCCAGATTGCCGAAAATACCCCGGCCAGCGGTGAGCAGGCGCCCGCCTCGTAACTCAGGCCGGAACGGGTGAAGGAGCCGGCGGACAACGATCCGGAAAAGAACGCGCCGACGATATTCGATAAACCCTGCGCACGCACTTCCTGATTGGCATCGAGCAGTTGCTGCGAACGTGCAGCAATTGAGCGGGCGATCGACAGACTGGTGACCAGTGCGAGCATGCCCACTGCCACCGCACTCGGCAGCAAGCGCAGAATCAGATCCAGATCCAGCGGTAACCCACTGAACGGCGGCAAGCGTCCGACAAAGGTGCTGACCAGATGCACATGGCCGAACATCGACGGCCACAGCCACACGACTGCACTGCCCAGCACCAAAGTTATCAACAGGGTCGGCCAGCGCGGCAGCAGTTGTTTGAGCACGAAACCGACCAGCACCGTCGCCACGCCCAATGCCAATGAGGGTTTATCCACAGCCCGCAGGTGTTGCAGCAGGTCCATCAGGCTGGCCAGTGCCGTGGCTTTCGCCGGCAGGTCCAGCCCGAGCAGGTTGGGCAATTGGCCGATCGCAATCACTACCGCCGCGCCGAGGGTGAACCCCAGCACCACGGAATGCGACACGAAATTCACCAAAGCGCCGAAGCGCAGCAAGCCCAGCAGCCACTGGAAGATGCCGGCAAGAAAGGTCAGCAACAGGATCAGCGTGATGTAGTCCTGCGACGCGGGGACGGCCAGTGGACTGACACTGGCATACAACACAATCGAAATCGCTGCCGTCGGGCCACAGATCAGATGCCACGACGAACCCCACAGGCAGGCGATCATCACCGGGATGATCGCGGCGTAGAGACCGTACTCCGGCGGCAGGCCGGCAATCAGCGCGTAGGCGATCGACTGGGGTAACGCGAGAATCGCTCCGCTGAGGCCGACGATCAGATCCCGTCCGACGCTGGCGCGGGTTTGTCGCGGCAACCAGGTGAGGAAGGGGAAGAGAGAGTGGCGGCTGGGGACGGCCATGGAGCCTCGCGGTTGGGGTTTTGTTCAAGGTTATCAGGGTGTCAGGGGAAAGGCCCCTCGCCCTGAGGGAGAGGGCACTGAGCGCGGTGTTTGTCAGAGATTCACCGACCTGCGATTTCAGAGTTGAACGCAAGTTTTGAATCCAACAGATATCGGCTCCCTTCCCCCTCGCCCCCCTGGGGGAGAGGGCTGGGGTGACGGGGTAAAAATCTCACGCCGGGCACAATTCCAACAGTCCCACAATCAAAGCTTTGCCTTGACCGCCGCCAACGCGTCCTTCCCATCGACGGTCTTCACCCCCTCCAGCCATTTATCCAGCACCGCCGGATTGGCCTTGATCCAGGCCTTGGCGGCGTCGGCATTGCTGACCTTCTTGTTCACCACCTCAGCCATGATGCTGTTCTCCATCTCCTGAGTGAACGACAGATTGCTCAGCAATTTACCCACGTTCGGACATGCGTCGGCGTAACCCTTGCGCGTCAGTGTGTACACGCTGCCGGTATCGCCAAAGTATTTTTCGCCGCCCTTCAGATAATGCATTTTCAACTGCACGTTCATCGGGTGCGGTGTCCAGCCGAGGAAGGTGACGAATTTCTGTTTCTTCACTGCGCGCGACACTTCGGCGAGCATCGCCTGTTCGCTGGATTCAATCAGCTTCCACTGGCCCATGTCGAAATCGTTTTTCTTGATGATTTCCTGCAGTGAAATGTTCGCCGGGGCGCCCGAGCCGATGCCGTAGATCTTGCGATCGAACTTGTCGGCGTATTTATTCAGGTCGGCAAAGTTATGCACACCGGCGTCCCACACGTAATCCGGTACCGCCAGGGTAAATTCCGTACCGTCGAGGTTCTTCGCCAGTTGCGTGACATCGCCAGGGGCGACGAATTTGTCGTAAAAGGCCTGTTGCGCCGGCATCCAGTTGCCGAGAAACACATCGACCTGACCGTCCTTCAACCCACCGAAGGTGATCGGTACCGCGAGGGTATCGACCTTGGCCTTGTAGCCCATGCCATCCAGTAGAAACCCGGTGATGGCGTTGGTGGCGGCAATGTCGCTCCAGCCCGGGTCGGCCATTTTCACTGTGTCGCAGCTTTGTTCGGCGAATGCCGATGCGCTGCTCAGCGCTATCAGGCCGACCGTCACTACTGTGGATAACTTGCGCATGGAATTCCCCTTACATTATTGGTTTTGGCAGGGTTGTGGATAACGGGCCTTGCGCTCCAGGTCATCGAGGTCGATGTGGTTGCGCATGTACTGCTGACTGGCGTCCACCAGCGGCTGGTGATCCCAGCTCTTCAGTTTGCCGATGGTCAGGGCATCGGCAACAAAACGACGGCGGCGCTGGCTGGCGAGTACAGCGCGGTGAATCGCCGGAATGTCCCACTTGGCCCGCGCTTCGGCGAGAAAATCGTCGAAAAGCGGGCGATGTTGCGGCGACTGGCTGAGTTCTTCGAGTTCATGCGGATCGTTGTGTACGTCGAAGAGTAGGCACGGGTCGCTTTCACTGTAGATAAATTTGTACGCACCGCGACGGATCATCATCAGCGGGCTGACCGTGCCTTCAGCCATGTATTCGCCGAACACTTCGTCATGCCCGCCCTGCCCTTGCAGATGCGCCAGCAGCGAGCGGCCGTCCAGCGGCAAGTTCGGCTCCAGGCTACCGCCGGCCAGTTCGACGAAGGTCGGCAACAGGTCGGCGGTGGACACCGCGGCGCTGACCCGGCCGGCAGCGAATTGCCCCGGAGCGCTGATCAGCAGCGGCACCCGTGCGGCCATTTCGAACCAGTGCATTTTGTACCAGAGCCCCTTCTCGCCAAGCATGTCGCCGTGGTCGCCGGAGAAGACGATGATGGTGTCGTCGATCAGCCCGGTATCTTCCAGGGTTTGCAGGAGTTTGCCGACGTTGGCGTCGATATAGCTGCAGGCACCGAAGTAGGCACGGCGCGCGTCGCGAATCTTATCCACAGGCAGCGGCTTGTCCCACAGGTCGTAGACCTTGAGCAGGCGCTGCGAATGCGGATCGAGGGCGTGTTGATCCGGGGTGGTCGGCAACGGGATGTCACTGTCGTCGTACAAATCCCAGAACGCCTTGGGAATTGTGTACGGGTCGTGTGGATGTGTCATCGACACGGTCAGGCAGAACGGCTGGTCGCCGTCCTCGCGAATGTGGTCGAACAGGTATTGCTGGGCCTTGAACACCACCTCTTCATCGAAGTCGAGCTGATTGGTGCGCACGCACGGCCCTGCCTGCAGTACCGATGACATGTTGTGATACCAGCTCGGACGTACATCCGGCTCGTCCCAGTTCACCGCCCAGCCGTAGTCGGCCGGGTAGATGTCGCTGGTCAGGCGTTCTTCATAGCCGTGCAATTGATCCGGGCCGCAGAAATGCATCTTGCCCGACAGCGCGGTGCGATAGCCGAGGCGGCGCAGATAGTGGGCGTAGGTCGGAATGTCGGCGGGGAAATCGGCAGCGTTGTCGTAGGCGCCGATCTTGCTCGGCAACTGGCCGCTGACCAGGGTGAAGCGCGACGGAGCGCACAACGGACTGTTGCAGTACGCGGCATCGAACACCACGCCTTGAGCGGCGAGGCGCGAAAGGTTCGGCAATTTGATCGGCGACGGGCCGTAGATTGGCAACATTGGCGCGGCCATTTGATCGGCCATGATGAAAAGAATGTTCTTGCGCTTCATGTGATCGCGGCATTCCATAGTGAATATTTATGCGACATTGCTGCGATCGAGCATGGAGTCCATGCCCTGCCCGGTAAAGCCCGCGCCGGACAATGACTAGGATAAGCACAGCTTATGTATGAAGCCCTCGGCAACCTGTCCCTCGACCTGTTGCGCGCCTTCGAAGCGGCGGCGCGTCATCACAGTTTTACCGCCGCTGCGGTGGAGCTGGGCACCACGCAGCCAGCGATCAGCCAGCAGATCAAGCGTCTGGAAGAACAGCTGGGTGCGCGGCTGTTTGACCGGATCTACCGCGGCATCGAACTGACCGAGGGCGGGACGATCCTGTTCGAGCAGGTTCAGCTCGGTTTGCAGAATATCGACGCAGGATTGAGTGCGATCAGTACGCAACAGCAGCATGAAGTGCTGCAGGTCGCTACCGACTTCGCCTTCGCCGCGTATTGGCTGATGCCACGTTTGCACCGCTTTCATGAAGCCAACCCGCAGGTCGATGTCAGCCTGGTCACCAGCGAGCGCAACCACAACATGCTGCGCACCGACATCGACGTGGCGATCCTGTTTGGCGACGGGCGTTTCAAGCAGGGCGAAAGCCATTGGCTGTTCAGCGAGGAAGTGTTCCCGGTGTGCAGCCCGCAATTGCTCAAGGAGCGCGCCCTGCCCTTGCCCGCCCAGGCTTTGCTGGAGTTTCCGCTGCTGCACTTGCGCGGGGAAAACAGCAGCAACTGGTTTGACTGGAGCGGGCTGTTCCGTGAACTGGGCATCACCACTCCGCCAGCACCGGGGCAGGTGCGTTTCGACAATTACACCCTGTTGATTCAAGCGGCAATCGGCGGCCAAGGCGTGGCGATCGGCTGGCGCCACCTTGTGGATAACTTGCTGAGCCAGGGTTTGCTCTGTCGGCCGATCGCCGAAACCACCTTGTCGCGGCTGGGTTATTACGTGGTGCTGCCCCAGCGTAAACGGCGCGGGGCGTTGATTCAGCAGTTTGTCGACTGGTTGATGGCCGAGCAGGCCAGCAGCGCCGAATCCCTCAAGGGAATGGCCTTGCCTTCGATTGCGGTTTGAAGATCAAAAGATCGCAGCCTGCGGCAGCTCCTGCCGAAGGCTGCGATCTTTTTACGTATCTGTGGCGGCGACAAAATTCACATGTTCACCCACATGCAGCTTCAACCGCAGCTCATCGGCGATCCCCACTGCCACGCGGTTCAGCCGTTCCAGCGGCTCCGCCAGCCCCGGCTCAAGATTGCCGCCCACCTGACTGAAATGCTCGATAGTCAGCCCCGCCACGCCGTGAGGAGCATTCACCAGCGTCCACTGCAGCGGGCTGCTTTGCAGGGCTTCGCGGATTTCTTCGGCGGCGTGGCGTTGCAGTCCGTCGTCCAGCTCCAGCTCGTCGAGGACGGCAAAATTCCCCACCAGAAACAGCCGTGAAACATTGGCCGCCTGCAGGCCGTCGACCAACGCATCGACCGCCAGCACCTGTTCCACCGGGCCGAGCACCACGGACCTTTCCACATGGTCGCTGCTGAACGGCAGGCCCGGTGCATCCAGCAGACAGATCACCGCCGAGCTGCCGGCTACGCTTTGCGTGACCCGCTCGGCGTCGAACAGATCGCCGCTTTTGGTGCGCAGCCCGGGACGTGGCGCGAGTACGTTCAAATCGTCGAGAATCGCGATGACTTCGTGCTGGCGTCGCAGCAATTCAGCCATCAACGCGCCGCCGAGGCTGGCCATGGCACCATAGAGCACCACTTTCACCGTCGGGGTTTCGGCATTTTTCATGGCTGTTTTCCTTGTTGTTGTCCTATATGGCGTGTGACGGTGGAAAACGCCGAGGGTTCGAACCGATTCAGAGGGTTTCAGATGCAAGTCATCAAGGGTTACCACGCCCACGTCTATTTCGACGCCCATACCATCGACCAGGCGCGAGCCCTGTGCGAGCAAGCGGCGCAGCTGTTTGCAGTGACGATGGGCCGCGTCCACGAACGGCCGGTCGGTCCGCACCCGGACTGGAGCTGCCAATTGGCGTTCGGTCCGGAGCTGATCGGCGAGGTGTTGCCGTGGCTGGCACTGAATCGACAGGGACTGGTGGTGTTCCTGCACCCCGACACGGGCGATGACTTGCTCGACCACACCGAGCATGCAATCTGGATGGGGGCAATCCGCCCGCTGGATTTGTCTGTTTTTTGATCAGGCAGTTAAACCTGCAAGGTTTCTTCAGGCTCCCCCGGCAGTTGCTCGTCCAGATGCAGCCAGGGCAATTGGCTGTCGGTCCAGATATGCCGCTCGGCCGGCGCTGACTCCGGGTGGTCCAGCGTGGCGATGGTCAGGTCAATGCTCTCGGGGCTGAGTTGCGTCACCAGCGCCAGTTGCGCGCCGCAGTGCGGGCAGAAATATCGCGCGCAACTGCCCGACGAGTCGTAGCGCGAAGGTGTCCCGGCCAGCCACTGGAAGTTGGCCGCTGGCACCGTGATCCATGTGGTGACGATCCCGCCGCTGACCTTGCGGCAGATCGAGCAGTGGCAGTGAGCGATGTCCTGCAACGGCCCGCTGAACTGATAGCGGATATGTCCGCAGTGGCAGCCACCGCTGTGCAATTGGCTCATGTCTGTGCCCTCCCGTCCCCGAATTGATTGACTCCAGTCGTATCCGACAGCCGGTTGGCCGTTCGCCCGAAGCTTTCTGCGGCGAAAGGTAGCTGAAAGGTTGCCCGATTAGGATCGCCGCCACTACCGGCAACAGACCGGTTGGCTGCCGTGTGCGATTGCTCGCCCGCCCGGCCCAATTAACAACAACAATGGTGATTCTGATGTCCTCTGTAGCCCGCCTTTTCGCTGTCACTCCGCCCGTACGTCTCGTGCTTCCCGTTCTGCGCTGATCCCGCCCGGTCCGCTCAATCAACTAGCCGCGCTACGCCTGGAGTATTCCCATGCTGACTTTCCTTGGCTTCGCCATGGTCATCACGTTCATGTTCCTGATCATGACCAAGCGCCTGTCCGCGCTGATCGCCCTGATCATCATTCCGATCATCTTCGCTCTGTTCGGCGGTTTCGCGCCGAAGATCGGTCCGATGATGCTCGAAGGTATCACCAAGCTTGCGCCGACCGGCGTGATGCTGATGTTCGCCATTCTGTACTTCGCCCTGATGATCGACTCCGGCCTGTTCGACCCGGCCGTGCGCAAGATCCTCAAACTGGTCAAGGGCGACCCGCTGAAAGTTTCGGTCGGAACCGCCGTACTGGCGCTCGTCGTCTCCCTCGATGGTGACGGCGCGACCACTTACATGATCTGCGTGGCCGCCATGCTGCCACTGTACAGCCGCATCGGCATGAGCCCGCGAATCATGGCCGGCCTGATCATCCTCGCCGGTGGCGTGATGAACATGACCCCTTGGGGTGGCCCGACTGCCCGTGCCGCCAGTGCGCTGCATGTGGATCCGTCGGACATCTTCGTGCCGATGATCCCGGCAATGGCCGCCGGCGTGGTGGCGATCCTGATCATTGCCTACTTCTACGGCAAACGTGAGCGTGCGCGTCTGGGTGAGCTGCACCTGATTGGTGACGAGATCGATCACAGCGAAATCAGTGTGTCGCAGTTCCCGGATGCCCGTCGTCCGAAGCTGATCTGGTTCAACGGCCTGCTGACCCTGGGGCTGATGTGCACCCTGATCGCCGGCCTGCTGCCGCTGCCGGTGCTGTTCATGGTGGCCTTCAGTATCGCGATGATCGTCAACTACCCGTGCCTGCAAATGCAGAAGGACCGCGTCGCGGCTCACGCCGGCAGTGTGCTGTCGGTGGTCAGTCTGATTTTCGCGGCGGGGATCTTCACCGGTATCCTGTCCGGAACCGGAATGGTCGACGCCATGTCGAAAAGCCTGCTGGCAGTGATTCCGGATTTCCTCGGCCCGTACCTGGCGGTGATCACGGCGCTGGTGAGCATGCCGTTCACGTTCTTCATGTCGAACGACGCGTTCTACTACGGCGTGTTGCCGGTGCTCTCCGAAGCGGCCAGCCATTACGGCATCACTGCCGTGGAAATGGCCCGTGCCTCGATCGTCGGTCAGCCCGTCCACTTGTTGAGCCCGTTGGTGCCATCGACTTATCTGTTGGTCGCTTTGGCCGGGATCGAATTCGGTGACCACCAGCGCTTCACCTTGAAGTGGGCAGTTCTGGTCTGCCTGTGCATACTAGTGGCCGCCTTGCTGCTGGGAACGTTCCCGCTGTTCAGCACGTTGTAACGGCATTCACTCACCATGACGCCAGCTGCTTGCTGGCGTCCTGGTTTAACACTCGCTCAAAGGAATACACATGGATTGGCTGACCAACCCCGAAATCTGGGTTGCCTTCTTTACCCTGACCGCCCTCGAAATCGTTCTGGGCATCGATAACATCATCATGATTTCGATCCTGGTCAGCCGCATGCCCAAGCACATGCAGCAGCGCACGCGCATCTTCGGCCTGGGCCTGGCGATGATCACGCGGATCCTGTTGCTGCTGTCGATCACCTGGGTCATGCGCCTGACCGCCGACCTGTTCGTGGTGTTCGGCCAGGGCATTTCCGGTCGCGACCTGATCCTGTTCTTCGGTGGCCTGTTCCTTTTGTGGAAGAGCTCGCAAGAGATGTACCACGCGCTGGAAGGCGAAGACGAAAGCGACGAAACCCCCGGTGGCAAGGGCGGCAACTTCCTGTACACCATCATTCAGATCGCAATCATCGACATCGTGTTCTCGCTGGACTCGGTGATCACCGCTGTCGGCATGGTGTCCCACGTGCCGGTGATGGTCGCGGCGATCGTCGTCGCCGTGCTGGTGATGATGGCCGCCTCGGGCAAGATCAGCGAATTCATCGACAAGCACCCGTCGCTGAAAATGCTCGCGCTGTCGTTCCTGCTGGTGGTGGGTACCGTACTGATCGCCGAGTCGTTCGACGTGCATGTACCGAAGGGCTACGTCTACTTCGCCATGGCGTTCTCGCTGGCCGTTGAAGCGATCAACATCAAGCTGCGCGGCGCGATGGCCAAGAAGAAACAGCAGCAAGATCCAGTGAAACTGCGCAAGGACATTCCGGGGCAGTAACCGGGTAATACAGACGCAGGCAATACCCCTGTGGGAGCGAGCCTGCTCGCGAAAACGGAGTGTCAGTCGACAACCATGTTGGCTGACACTCCGCTTTCGCGAGTAGGCTCGCTCCCACATTTTTTTGTGCAGCATTCAGGCACCGCGGACCCTGTGGGAGCTGGCTTGCCAGCGATAGCGGAATGTCAGGCGACATCAATGTTGGTTGTGCCGACGCCATCGCTGGCAAGCCAGCTCCCACAGGGGCGGCGTTGATTTAAATGGGAGTGAATGAAGCGCTGTTCATGACACTTTTGTTTCAATCAGCACTTTAGCTGTGCAATGCTGGCGCCCAGACCGTTAGCCAACTACAGCTTAAGTACAAGACGTAGAAACAGCGCGGTACCGTCAACTTGCCCCTCTGGGGCGCTGCGACTACAGGGGGTCTGCATGCTCACCCTGCTCAATCTGCTTTCCGCCGTGGCCTTGTTGATCTGGGGCACGCACATCGTCCGGACCGGCATCCTGCGGGTGTACGGCACCAACCTGCGCCACGTCATTGGTCAAAACATGTCCAGGCGCTGGCTCGCCTTTGTCGCCGGCATCGTCGTCACCGCGATGGTGCAGAGCAGCAACGCCACCGCGATGCTCGTAACGTCTTTCGTTGGCCAGGGCCTGATGGCGCTGACCCCGGCGCTGGCGACCATGCTCGGCGCCGACGTCGGGACCGCGCTGATGGCGCGGGTGCTGACGTTCGATCTGTCGTGGCTGTCGCCGCTGCTGATCTTTCTCGGGGTGATTTTCTTCCTCTCGCGCAAACAGACGCGGCTCGGGCAGATGGGCCGGGTCAGCATCGGTCTGGGGTTGATCATTCTCGCGCTGCAACTGATCGTCGAGGCCGCCGCACCGATCACCCACGCCCAAGGGGTGAAAGTGATTTTCGCCTCGCTCACCGGCGACATCCTCCTCGACGCCCTGGTCGGCGCCTTGTTCGCGATGATTTCCTACTCCAGCCTCGCCGCCGTGCTGCTGACTGCAACCCTTGCTGGCGCCAGCGTGATCAGCCTGCCGGTGGCGATCGGCCTGGTGATCGGTGCCAACATCGGCAGCGGCATTCTGGCGTTCATGAGCACCAGCATGCAGAACGCCGCCGGCCGGCAGGTGGCGCTGGGCAGCCTGCTGTACAAACTGATCGGCCTGCTGCTGATCATTCCGGTGCTCGATCCGCTGGTGCACTGGATGGACGGGCTGGATTTCAGCCCGCAGGAAATGGTCATTGGCTTCCATCTGCTCTACAACACCGCGCGGTGCCTGATTCTGCTGCCGTCGGTGGCGCCAATGGCGCGACTCTGCGCATGGCTGCTGCCTGAGCGGCCGGAGGTCAACGGCACGGCCAGACCACGCCATCTCGACGCCACCGCGTTGTCGACGCCGAGTCTGGCCCTGGCCAATGCCGCGCGGGAAACCCTGCGCATGGGCGATCTGCTGGAAAACATGCTCGACGCCACTCTCGCCGTGCTGCGCGGCAAGCAAACGGCGGTCACTCAGGAAATCCGCTCGTTGAGCGATGACATCGAGTCGCTTTACAGCGCGATCAAACTGTATCTCGCGCAAATGCCCCGCGAAGACCTTGGTGAGCAGGACAGCCGGCGCTGGGCCGAGATCATCGAACTGGCGATCAACCTGAAACTGGCCAGTGATCTGATCGAACGCATGCTGCGCAAGATTCAGCAGCAGAAGACCTCACAGCGGCGTTCGTTTTCCGAAGAGGGGCTGGAGGACCTGACCGGTCTGCAACAGCAATTGACCGCCAACCTGCGCCTGGGCCTGTCGGTGTTTCTCAGCAGCGACAAGGAAAGCGCCCGCCAGTTGTTGCGCGAGAAACGTCGCTTTCGTGCACAGGAACGGCGTCTGGCCCATGCCCATGTCAGCCGTTTGCAACGTAAGATCGTGCAGAGTCTGGAAACCAGTTCATTGCACCTGGAGCTGATTGCGGATATGAAGCGCTTGAATTCGCTGTTTTGCAGCAGTGCTTACGTGGTGCTGGAAACGACGGATACCGGGGCGCTGGAAGCGGATGATATTGCCGACATTACGCATTCGCCTTGAACGTCTGGGGCTGGGGTCAGTCAGTAACTCAGAGTTCAGCCTCAAGGACGTCTTCGCTGGCAAGCCAGCTCCCGCAGGGTTTTGTGAACGCCGCAAATCCTTGTGGGAGCTGGCTTGCCAGCGATGGGGCCCTGACTGACGACACGGATCTCCAAATCAGCCGTACGGAAGCCTGTTATGCGTTGCCTGTTGTTCGCCTGTCTGTTGCTCGGTTCCCTGCCCGCCTTCGCCGTTGATCGCTTTCAGGTCGAAGGCTATGCGCTGCCCAATGGTTTGCAGCTGTTGCTCAAGCCCGGCACCGAACGCGGGCATGTGGCGATCCGCCTGGTGGTCGGCGTCGGCCTCGACGATTTCGACTGCGATGAAAAAGAGCTGCCGCACCTGCTGGAACACCTGCTGTTCAGTGGCGTCGACGCTACTGGCGAAGGCGGGCTGGAAGAGCGCATGCAGGCGCTGGGCGGCGAGTGGAACGCATTCACCAGCAACGCCGACACCACGTTCGTCATCGAAGCCCCGGCGAAGAACCAGCGCAAGGTGCTCGACCTGCTGCTCGGCCTGCTGACTCAGACCCGCATTGACGACAACGCGATCAACGCCGCCAAACGCGTGGTCGAGCGCGAGGACGGCGGCCATTACACGCGTCTGCAGCGTTTTCTCGACCGCCAGGATCTGGGCCACACCGCGAGCAATCAACTGGCGGTGGAGCTAGGCCTGAAA
Source organism: Pseudomonas sp. GNP014 (assembly GCF_054344005.1). NCBI lineage: Bacteria > Pseudomonadati > Pseudomonadota > Gammaproteobacteria > Pseudomonadales > Pseudomonadaceae > Pseudomonas > Pseudomonas sp. GNP014. The sequence continues at coordinate 1,252,354 of NZ_JBTGUS010000001.1, forward strand.
TGCCCGCAACGTGCGGAAGTCGGTCACCTGACCCAGGCGCAACTGGAGAAGGTGCGCAAGACCTGGTACGCGCCGAACAACATGTCCCTGATCGTCGTCGGCGAGCTCGATAAACTGCTGCCGGCCTACCTGGAGCGCACCCTGGGGCGCGCTCGAAGCCGTGGACCCGGCCGAGCACCGTGAGCTGCCGGACATCCGCACCAGTGCGGCCCATGAACGCACGCTCACCCGTGGCTTCATCGGCGACAGTGCCAAGCTGCACTGGCTGGTGCCGGAGCCGGTGCTCGACGATCAGTACGACGAAACCTTCGACATCCTCAAGGATTACCTCGACTGGGCGCTGTACCGGCAGATCCGCCTGAACCACGGTTTGTCCTACGGGCCATGGGCCGAGCGTGAGGTGTTTGGCGGGGTCGGTTTCATGAGCCTCAATGCCGACGTGGATCGCGATGACCTCGCCGAAGCGCAACAGGTGCTGGAAGACCTCAAGGCCGACTTGCTGAAAAACGGCCTCGACCCGGACACCTTCGCCCGGATCAAACAGGCCGCCATCGCCCATCAGGCCTGGGCCGTGCAAGGCAACAGCGCGATGGCTGATTATTACTGGAGCGCGCTGGGCGACTACGAGGACGGGCGCTTTGCCAACCCCGCCCGCGAGCTGCAAGGCGTGACGCTGGAAACGGCAAACAAGGCCATGCGCGAATTGCTGTTGCAGCCGGGGTATCTGCGGATCGAGAAACCGTTGATCAGTGATGATGAGGCGCTGTGGCTGATTGCCGGCGGTCTCGGCGTGGTGTTGCTGGTGCTGATTGGCTGGCGCCTGCACCGCCGAAAATCCGCCGGACACTGAACCTGTAGGCTCACGCCTACAGGGGAATGAGTTGTGTTCAGGTGACCACCAACCTCGCCACAGACGCCTGCGGACGGTACTCTGTCGGGGTTTTTTCCTATCCAGCCGTGAACTGCCCACATGCCAAAAATCCCCGACCTGATCCAGCGCATTCTCGAACTGATGAAGCGCTATCCCGGGGTCATTGCGCTTGGCGGTTTCATCTCCGGGGTTGGCAGTTTCATTCTGGTCGATCGCCAGCAGGGGCTGGCGAGCTGGATCACCATCATCATGCTGCTGAGCTGGATCTGGCTGATGCTGGAAAACACCCTGACCGGGCTGTTCACGCGGATCTTCAAGCGGGAAATTCCGCAACCGCTGTTGCGCTACGCAACGCAGATGATCCACCAGGAAAGCCTGTTTTTCGTCCTGCCGTTCTTCTTCATCACCACCACCTGGAACAGCGGCCAACTGATCTTCACCGGCCTGCTGTGCATCGCCGCGCTGATTTCGATTGTCGATCCGCTCTATTACAAATGGCTGGCGCCACGACGCTGGGCGTTTCTCGCGCTGCACACCCTGACCCTGTTCGCTGCCCTGCTCACCGCCCTGCCGGTGATCATGCACCTGACCACCGCGCAGAGTTTCAAATGGGCGCTGGGCACGGCGGTGGTGATGTCGTTCCCGAGTCTGGCGTCGATCTTCCCGATCCGCACCGTGCGCAACGCGCTGGCCATTCTGTGCATCACTTTCGGCATCGGCGCGGTCGGCTGGACGCTGCGCTCTTGGGTGCCGCCGGCGACGCTGTGGATGACCGACGTGGCGATCAGCACTCAGTTGCAGGACCGCACCCCCGGCGCCAGCCTCGACGAGGTCAGCGCCGAGCAGATCCGCAACGGCGGCCTCTACGCCTACACCGCGATCAATGCGCCGCGCGGGCTGGATGAACGGATCTATCACGTGTGGCAGTTCAACGGCCAGGAAGTCGACCGGATTGCCCTCGATATCCACGGCGGGCGCAAGGAAGGCTACCGGGCGTGGACGCACAAGCAGAACTTCCCAGGCAACCCGGCCGGCAAATGGCAGGTGCGGGTGTTGACCGAGGATGGCCAGGTGATTGGCGTATTGCGCTTCGAAGTCACAGACAGCACAGCGACCAAAGAAAAGTAATCCGGTTCGTGCTATTACGTTAGTTCGCTCAACAGACGAACAAGCACGGAGCTTATGACCAGCCGTTCGATCACCGGCAGTGCCCACCTGGACACGTCGATCAGCCCTGCCCGCCTGCGGGTCATCGGAGACTGGACGCTCGCCCATTACGCCGAGCTCAAGCACCTGAGCGAGTCGCTGCGCGGCCAGTACGACGCCAATACTCCGATCGACCTTAATGGCCTTGGTACCCTCGATACCGCCGGTGCCTCGTTGCTGGTGGAGTTGCTCGGTTCCGAGCGCCTGGGCAAGTCCGCCGAACATCCCGATTGCACCTTGTCCTCGGCCGACCGTGCCTTGCTGCAAACCGTGTATTGCTCGCTGACCGATTTCTGCGTACCGATCAAGGAGCCGGAAGTCAGCGTCAGCGTGCAATTGCTCACGCGCATCGGACGTGCCGTGGACACGGTCTGGCAGGACACCCTGCAACTGCTCGGCTTCGTCGGGCTGATTCTGGAAACCATCGTGCGTAACCTGTTTCGGCCCAAACGCTGGCGGATCACGCCGATGATCGCGCACATCGAACAGACCGGCCTCGACGCTGCGCCGATCGTGGCGCTGCTGACCTTTCTGGTCGGTGCGGTGGTGGCCTTTCTCGGCGCGACGGTGCTGGCCAGTTTCGGCGCGACGATCTTCACCGTGGACCTGGTGGGATTCTCGTTCCTGCGCGAGTTCGGGGTGTTGCTCACGGCGATCCTGATGGCCGGGCGCACCGCCAGTGCCTTCACCGCGCAAATCGGCTCGATGAAGGCCAACGAAGAAATCGACGCGATTCGCACCCTTGGCCTCGACCCGATGGAACTGTTGGTGGTGCCGCGCGTGCTGGCGATGCTGGTGGCGCTGCCGATGCTGACGTTTCTGGCGATGCTCTGCGGGATCATCGGCGGTGGCGTGGTGTGTGCGGTGTCGTTGGGGATTTCGCCGGCGATGTTCCTTTCGCTGCTGCAAAGCGACATTGGCATCCAGCACTTTCTGGTCGGCTTGGTGAAGGCACCGATCTTCGCCTTCCTGATTGCGGCGATCGGTTGCCTGGAAGGTTTCAAGGTCAGCGGCAGCGCCGAATCGGTCGGCGCGCACACCACGTCCAGCGTGGTGCAGTCGATTTTCGTGGTGATCGTGCTCGACGCGGTGGCCGCACTGTTCTTCATGGAGATGGGCTGGTGAGTCGTCTACCCCGCGCGCCCTCGGAGGCGGTGATCGAAGTCCGTGGCCTGGGCAATCGCTTCGGTTCGCAAAGCGTGCACGAGCACCTCGATCTGGATTTGTACAAGGGCGAAATCCTTGCCGTGGTTGGCGGCTCGGGGAGTGGCAAGTCGGTGTTGCTGCGCAGCATCGTCGGTTTGCGCCAACCCAGCGAAGGCAACGTGAAAGTGTTCGGCCAGAACTTGCCGAGCCTGTCCGAACACGAGCGCTCGCTGGTTGAACGGCGGTTTGGCGTGCTGTTCCAGAAAGGCGCGTTGTTTTCCTCGCTGACCGTCACCGAGAACGTCGCCCTGCCCCTCATCGAACATGCAGGCCTGAGCCGCGACGATGCCGAACACCTGGCGGCGGTGAAACTGGCGTTGGCCGGGCTGCCGCTGTCGGCGGCGGACAAATACCCGGCCTCGCTGTCCGGCGGCATGATCAAACGCGCCGCGCTGGCCCGGGCGCTGGCGCTGGATCCGGACATTCTGTTTCTCGATGAACCCACCGCTGGTCTTGATCCGATTGGTGCGGCGCAATTCGATCAATTGATCCTGACCCTGCGCGATGCGCTCGGCCTCAGCGTGTTTCTGGTCACTCACGACCTCGACACGCTCTACACCATCACCGACCGCGTGGCGGTGCTGGCGCAGAAGAAAGTGCTGGTCGCCGGCCCCATCGACGTCGTCTCGGAAACCGACGACGCGTGGATTCACGAATACTTCCACGGCCCGCGCGGCCGCTCGGCGCTGGACGCCGCCAAACTGCTCAACGAGGTCTGACATGGAAACCCGAGCCCATCATGTGTTGATCGGCCTGTTCACCGTGATAGTGGTGGCTGGCGCCCTGCTCTTCGGTCTGTTCCTGGCCAAGTCCAGTGTCGACACCGAGTTCAAGGATTACGAGATTGTCTTCAGCGAGGCGGTCAGCGGGCTGTCCAAGGGCAGCCCGGTGCAGTACAGCGGGATCAAGGTCGGCGATGTGATCAATCTGCGCCTTGATCCAAAAGATCCACGGCGCGTGCTGGCGCGGATTCGTCTGGGCGGCGACACGCCGGTCAAGGAGGACACCCAGGCCAAACTGGCGCTGGCCGGGATCACCGGTACGTCGATCATCCAGCTCAGCGGCGGCACACCGGAGAGCCCGAAGCTGCGTGGCCATGACGGCAACCTGCCGACCATCGTTGCGTCGCCCTCGCCTATTTCGCGGCTGCTCAATGACAGTAACGATTTGATGAGCGGCATCACCGCGCTGCTGAGCAATGCCAATCAGATGTTTTCCCCGGAGAACGTCGAGCGCGTCAGCAACACCCTGGCCCATCTGGAGCAGACCACCGGTTCGATCAACGATCAGCGCGGCGACCTGCGCCAGGCCATGCAGCAACTGGCGAGTGTCGGCAAACAGGCCGGCAACATGCTCGAGCAGACGTCGCTTCTGATGCGCAACGCCAATGGCCTGCTCAACGATCAGGGCAAACAGGCGCTGGGCAGTGCCGAGCAGGCGATGAAGTCGCTGGAACAGAGCAGCGCAACGATCAACACGTTGCTGAGCAAGAACGAAAATTCCCTCGACAACGGCATGCAGGGCCTCAATGGCCTGGCCCCGGCCATCCGCGAACTGCGCGAGACGCTGACCTCGCTGCGCGCCATTTCCCAACGCCTTGAAGCCAACCCCAGCGGTTACTTGCTGGGCCGTGACAAGAACAAGGAATTCACGCCATGAAGCTGACTCACTTCGCCCTCCTCGCCGGTTTCTCGCTGCTCGGCGCGTGCTCGATCCTGCCGCAGGCCGATCCGTCGGACGTGTATCGCCTGCCATCGGCCCAGGCGCCCGCCTCGGCCAGCTCAGCCGCCGCTCAGCCCTGGTCGCTGCGGCTGAACAAGCTGCAGGCCAGCGAGGCGTTGAACCGGCCGACCATTGCAGTGATTCCGCAGGGTGATGTGATCAGCAGCTACAAAGGCTCGCGCTGGAGCGATCCGGCACCGGTGCTGGTGCGCAATCGACTGCTCGATGGCTTTGTGCGTGATGGCCGGGTGACGTTGCTGAGTACCGATGACAGCAACTTTGCGGCGGATCTGGAGCTGGGCGGCAGTTTGCAGGCGTTTCAGACCGAGTATCAGGGCCGTCAGGCCAGCGCTGTGGTACGGGTCGATGCGTTGCTGGTGCGTGGCTATGACCAGAAGATTCTCGCCAGTCGCCGCTTTGAAGAGCGTCAGCCGCTGAGCGATGTGCAAGTGCCAGCGGTGGTTGCGGGGTTTGGCCAGGCCAGTGATCGGCTGACCGCGAAAGTCGTCGCTTGGGCTGTCGACCAAGGCCGAGAAACTCGCCCCCCCAAAACCTTAAGCCCGACATACAACCCCTGTGGGAGCGAGCTTGCTCGCGAATGCGGTGGGTCATTCAGCGATGATGTTGACTGACCGGACGCATTCGCGAGCAAGCTCGCTCCCACAATGGGATTAGTGGTTAGCCGAAGAACCAGTAGCAGACGGCGATCGCGCCAACCACACCAGCGAACTCCGCCAGCAACGCACACCCCACCGCATGCCGCGCCCGCTGAATCCCCACTGCGCCAAAATACACTGCCAGCACATAGAACGTGGTCTCGGTACTGCCCTGCACCGTCGCCGCTACCAGCGCCGGGAAGCTGTCGACCCCTGAAGTCTTCATGGTCTCGATCAGCATCGCCCGTGCGGCGCTACCGGAAAACGGTTTGACCATCGCCGTCGGCAACGCGTCGACAAACCGCGTGTCCCAGCCGGCCCACTCGACCAGATGGCGGATACCATCCAGACCGAAGTCCAGCGCCCCGGAAGCACGCAGTACGCCGACCGCGCAGAGCATCGCCACCAGATAGGGCAGCAGGTTCTTGGCGACATCGAAGCCCTCTTTTGCACCTTCGACGAACGCTTCGTAGACCTTCACCTTGCGTAACGCGCCGATCACCAGAAACAACATGATCAGCCCGAATAGCGTCAGGTTGCCGAGGATCGACGACAACCCGGCCAGCGCCGTGGCCGACAGGGTCGCCAGCAATGCCATGAAAGCGCCAAGGATCAGCGCGCCGGGAATCAGATAGGCCAGCACCACCGGGTCCCAGATGCGCAGGCGCTGCATGAACGCCACCGAGAGAAAACCGACGATGGTCGAGCAACTGGTCGCCAGCAGGATCGGCAGGAACACCAGGGTCGGGTCCGGCGCGCCTTGCTGGGCGCGGTACATGAAGATCGTCACCGGCAGCAGGGTCAGGGACGACGCGTTGAGCACCAGGAACAGGATCTGCGCGTTGCTGGCGATGGTGGCGCTGGGGTTGAGTTCCTGCAGCGCCTTCATGGCTTTGAGGCCGATCGGCGTGGCCGCATTATCCAGCCCGAGGCCATTGGCAGCGAAGTTCAGGGTGATCAGGCCGAGGGCAGGGTGACCCGGCGGGACTTCCGGCATCAGCCGCAGGAACAGCGGCCCGAGGACCTTGGCCAGCCATTCGACGATCCCGGCCTTTTCGGCAATGCGCAGGAAGCCCAGCCACAGGGTCAACGTGCCGAACAGCAGCACCATCACCTCGACCGAGAGCTTGGCCATGGCAAAGATGCTTTCCACCATCGCCGCGAAAATTCCGGCATTGCCGCCGACCAGCCACTGCACCAGCGCAGAGATGGTTGCCACGACGAAGAAGCCAAGCCACAGGCCATTAAGCATCAGTCAAAATCCCCCGGAAGATGCGGCGAATGATAGCGGGGTCGCCAGAAACGACAAACCCCGGATTTCTCCGGGGTTTGTTGGTAAGGCTGGCTCGGTCACTGTGGGAGCCAATCTCCCCAGGGTTCAGCAATCAGTTCTTGGAAATCTCGCCAGCCGGCAGTTTTTCCTTGCTGCGCCAGTGCGGCAGGGAGTTCCAGTAGCGCTGGCCCTTGGCGTCGTCGTACATGCCTTCCCAACGAGCGATCACCAGGACCGCCAGGGCGTTGCCGATCACGTTCAGTGCGGTACGCGCCATGTCCATGATGCGGTCGACACCGGCGATGAAGGCCAGGCCTTCCAGCGGAATCCCGACGCTGCCCAGCGTTGCCAGCAGCACCACGAAGGACACGCCCGGTACACCGGCGATGCCTTTGGAGGTGACCATCAGGGTCAGGACCAGCAGCAGTTGCTGGCTGATCGACAGGTCGATGCCGTAAAGCTGGGCAATGAAGATGGCGGCGATGGACTGGTACAGGGTCGAACCGTCGAGGTTGAACGAGTAACCGGTCGGCACCACGAAGCTGCAGATGGCTTTCGGTGCGCCGTAGGCTTCCATCTTCTCGATCACCCGTGGCAGCACGGTTTCCGAGGAGGCGGTGGAGTAGGCCAGGACCAGCTCATCCTTGAAGATGCGCATCAGCTTGATCACCGAGAAGCCGAACAACTTGGCGATCAGGCCCAGCACCACGAAGGCGAAGAAGGCGATGGCGACGTAAACCAGGATCACCAGCTTGGCCAGCGGCAGCAGCGAGGCGAAGCCGAAGTTGGCGACGGTCACCGCGATCAGAGCGAATACGCCGATCGGGGCGTAGTTCATGATCATGTGGGTGACTTTGAACATGCTCTCGGAAACGCCCTGGAACATCTTCACCAGCGGTTCGCGCAGGTCCGACTGCAGGCTCGACAGACCGAGACCGAACAGCACGGAGAAGAAGATGATCGGCAGCATTTCGCCGCGGGCCATGGCCGCGAAGATGTTCGACGGGATCAGGTTGAGGATGGTCTCGATGAACGCGTGTTCATGCTGCACTTCGGCGGCGGTCGCCTGGTACTTGGAGATGTCCACAGTGCCCAGGGTGCTCATGTCGATGCCGGCGCCCGGGTGGAACACGTTAGCCAACACCAGACCGACGAGAATGGCGATGGTGGTGACGATTTCGAAGTAGATGATCGTCTTCAGGCCGATGCGCCCAAGCTTCTTGGCGTCGCCCACGCCGGCGATGCCGACGATCAGGGACGAGATGACGATCGGGATCACGATCATCTTGATCAGACGGATAAAGATATCGCCTGCCGGTTGCAGGACGTTACTGATCCACCAGGCCTTTTCGGCACTGAAGTGGTTGAGCAACGCACCAATTGCAATCCCTAAAACCAGACCGATGAGGATCTGCCAGGCGAGGCTGAGTTTTGCCTTCTTCATTATCTTTACCCTTACTTGCGTTTGACTCAGGCACATGCAGGAACTGGAACGCTCTTTAGCGGAAAAGTCTGTGCATCTGCCTCCGTATAAGGTGCCCCGAAGCGCGTGTTTACGGCTCTTCGGCAGGCGAAAAAAGGCGCAACTATTCCGATGCAAGGTTGCGCCGTCTAATGCCGTAAACGCCTACCCTATGCCGAATCGGCATGAGCTTTTTTAAATGAAACTGGCGTCCCAACCGGTTCGATTGCGACATTTCAGCCGGCATAAGTGCCGTGAACCGGCCATCACAGCGAAGATTGGTTATTTTTTGAACGAGTAAAATCGGCGGAAAATTTAGGAAAAAGCCTACATTGCAAGACTAGAAGTCCTACTGTTTAAACGGTCTCTTTCTCGATATACGGTCGCCAGGAAACACCGCGTAATGTTTTTGCGCGCAGTGTCAGCGATAAAAAGGAGGAGATGGGCGCTCTGGATCAATGTTTTGCGTGTTGCAAAGCCCAGCGCAAGTCCGTCGAACCACTGAGGCTCGGCGAACCTGCGGCGCAGCTTTTACCCTGACCCGGCCCTCGCGCAGGCACTCCCTGTACCCGTAGGTCACTCCGACCCTGTTGCAGTCAGAACGTCCCGGCCCCCTGGTCATGCGCCGGCCTTCATCGGGTGGGCGCAATCAAGAGCAGCGGGGCGCTGCTCTTATGTTCGAAACTTAATACCAGTTCGGATCTTTCTTCAGGGTTTCCATCAGCAGATCCTGCATGCCCTGGTCGGGTTTACCGAGGAAGCGGTAGGTGGCATGTCGTGTCGGCGACTTGTCGGCCGGCAATCCTTCGGGCACATCGACGAGCATGGCGTAGGCATCTTTCTTGTCGAAGCTGAACGCGACGATCAAGCGGTGGTTGAGGCATTTATCCGCCGACTCGCAGAGCGGTCCGACCAGATACTGATCGCCATCTTCAGTCACGGCGTTCATCTGCTGATCCGGCGTGCCGGACAGGTTCATCACCCATTCCGGCAGGCGTTCTTCCTTCTTCACCACGCCTTGCCAGGTTTCCCTGTATTGCGGGTCGGAGCCGAGCAGCTCATTGACCCGCGTCTGGCCATCATTGGCCGCCAGCGCCATGGCACTACCGCCCAGAAGCAGGGCGGCTGCCAGTGTCTTTAACACGCTCATCGTTAACCTCGGCCGCGACGGCCAAAGAAGAAGGAAGCGATGAACATCACCAGGAATACGACAAAGAGAATCTTGGCGATACCCGTGGCGGTGCCCGCGATACCACCGAAGCCCAGGACGGCGGCGATGATGGCAATGATCAAGAATGTAATTGCCCAACTCAACATGGTGATTCTCCTTACTTCTATTTAGGGATATTGCGTGTTCCGGCGCTGCGCGCCTGAATTCATTGGTTCAATCAGAAAACCCAGCGCTCTTCCCGTGGCAGCTGATCCAGCGGCTGCGTCTGGTCAACATCCATCATGCGCATCGAAGTGCTTTCGGCCTGGCTGCTGCTGACGGCGCTGAAGTGCGTTTGCGTGCTGTGTTGAATCGAGATCAAGGGCTCAGGCTGCTGGCTGTTTTCCCAGCGCAGGTATTGCTGGCACGCGATCAGGGTCACCAACAGCGCGAGCACGCCAAACAGGCCTTGCTGGATATGCAGTGGCGAGATACGCACTTGGGCGGCACGTTGGCGAGTCATCCTGGGTTCCTCACGCTTATTGGGTTGGGGCAGTTGGTTTCTGCCCGGGCTGAATGAGGTATTGCAGCCCGCGTGCCAGTTTTTTCATTGAAAAATATTCAATAAAATCAATAGGTTATATGTATGGTGAAAAACCTTGGCGACGCATCCTGCACGATGGGTCATCCAAGGTCGTGCGGAATGCACGATTATTTCGTAGGAGATTTCATTCTTATGGAATTGAGAGCACGACACGGATGTCAGAAAGATACGCAGGGAATGTCCTGCAAACCGGTGATTGTTTAAAAAACCAACGAAATCAACGTATTGGCCGTAACGGCAGGAGAGGGCTACCCTCCTATGGCTGGCATCGTTCAGAATCAACCATGCAACTTGCCCGATTTTTCCGGGACTAAACCAAGATCAATCACTATGGAGCGTAGGAAAAATGGAATCTGCCACTGAGCATCAAGGCCGCATTCTGCTGGTGGACGATGAATCCGCCATCCTGCGAACCTTCCGTTATTGCCTCGAAGACGAAGGTTATACGGTGGCCACGGCCAACAGCGCGGCCCAGGCCGAGGCATTGCTGCAACGTCAGGTTTTCGACCTGTGCTTCCTTGATTTGCGCCTGGGCGAAGACAACGGCCTCGACGTACTGGCCCAGATGCGCATTCAGGCGCCGTGGATGCGCGTGGTGATCGTCACCGCTCACTCGGCTGTGGATACCGCGGTCGACGCGATCCAGGCCGGCGCTGCTGCGACTATCTGGTCAAACCCTGCAGCCCCGATCAATTGCGCCTGGCCACGGCCAAGCAACTGGAAGTGCGCCAGCTCTCGGCGCGTCTTGAAGCCCTCGAAGGCGAAATCCGCAAACCCAAGGACGGCCTCGACTCCCACAGCCCGGCGATGAAAGTCGTACTGGAAACGGCGCGGCAGGTGGCGAGCACCGACGCCAACATTCTGATTCTCGGCGAATCAGGCACCGGTAAAGGTGAATTGGCTCGGGCGATTCATGGCTGGAGCAAGCGCGAGAAGAAATCCTGCGTCACGATCAACTGCCCGTCGCTGACTGCCGAATTGATGGAAAGCGAGCTGTTCGGCCACAGTCGCGGGGCCTTTACCGGTGCCAGCGAAAGCACGCTGGGCCGGGTCAATCAGGCCGATGGCGGCACGCTGTTTCTCGACGAGATCGGCGACTTTCCCCTGACTTTGCAGCCGAAACTGCTGCGTTTTATTCAGGACAAGGAATATGAGCGGGTCGGCGATCCGGTGACCCGTCGCGCCGATGTGCGGATTCTGGCCGCGACCAACCTCAACCTCGAGGACATGGTGCGCGACGGTCGCTTCCGTGAAGACCTGTTGTACCGCTTGAACGTCATCACGCTGCATCTGCCGCCGCTGCGCGAGCGTGCCGAGGACATCCTGACCCTCGCCGACCGCTTCCTCGCCCGCTTCGTCAAAGAGTATGCGCGTCCGGCGCGCGGGTTCAGTGACGAGGCCCGTGAAGCGCTGCTCGGCTACCGCTGGCCAGGCAATATTCGCGAACTGCGCAACGTGGTTGAGCGCGCCAGCATTATCTGCCCGCAGGAACGTGTGGAAATCAGCCACCTCGGCATGGCCGAACAACCGGCCAACAATGCACCTCGCGTTGGCGCAGCGCTGAGCCTCGATGAGCTGGAAAAGGCGCATATCGGTGCGGTACTGGCCACCGCTGGCACACTGGATCAGGCCGCAAAAACCCTCGGTATCGACGCCTCGACCCTGTATCGCAAGCGCAAGCAGTACAACCTGTGAGCGCCCGACGATGAAACTGGCGATGAAGTTGCGCACGCGGTTGTTCCTGAGCATTTCCGCATTGATCACCGTCGCGCTGCTCGGGTTGTTGCTCGGGCTGGTCAGCGTGATGCAGATGGCCGGTACTCAGGAAGCGCTGGTGCGCAACAACTTCGTCACCCTGGATCTGGGCCTCAAGCTGCGCAAGACGCTGGGCGATCAACTGATCATCATGCTCGCCGAAAAGCCTGACCCCGCGGCGTTTGAAACTTCCAAACAGCATTACTTCCAGTTGCTGGATGAGGGGATCGCCCGGGAGCGGGAGCGGGAGGGTGATGGCCGGCAATACGGTTTCACTCAGGCCAAGGCCGACTACCTGAATTTTCTGCAGTCACTCGACCCCTCCAATGCGATGAGCGGCAACGCCGACTTCCGAGAGCGTTTCAACATTCTGCGCAACGGGCTGATTGCCGAGCACAAGCAGGCCCTCGACAACATCAACGCCGTCCAGCAAGAGGCACGCAATCGGGCGTTGCTGATTGCCGGTCTGCTTGGGCTGGTCGGGCTGGCGGTGCTGATCATCGGCTTCGTCACTGCGCATGGCATCGCCCGGCGTTTGGGCGGGCCCATCGAGGTGCTGGCCAAAGCGGCCGATAACATTGGCCAGGGCAATTACGAGGTGACCCTGCCAATCTCATCGGCGATGGAGGTCAACTTGTTGTCCCGTCGTTTCGGGCTGATGGCCGAAGCGCTGCGTGAGCATCAGGCGACCAACGTCGACGAACTGCTGGCCGGTCAGCAACGTCTGCAGGCGGTGCTCGACAGCATCGACGACGGCTTGTTGATGATCGACCGCGAGGGGCATCTGGAACACCTCAACCCGGTGGCTCAGCGGCAGTTGGGCTGGGACGATGATCGACTCGGCCAAGGCCTGGGCTCGGCGCTTGAACGGCCGGAGCTGGATGCACAGCTGCAATTGGTCCTGCGTGGCGGCACCCTCGAGCGTGCGCCGGAGGACTTGAGTATCGAAGTCGACGGCGAATCCCGTTTGCTGACCTACAGCCTGACGCCGGTCAGCCACACCCAGGGGCATATTCTCGGTGCGGTGATGGTCTTGCACGACGTTACCGAGCAACGCGCCTTCGAACGGGTGCGCAGCGAGTTCGTCTTGCGCGCCTCCCATGAGTTGCGCACGCCGGTCACCGGCATGCACATGGCCTTCGGCCTGTTCCGCGAGCGGGCGAAGTTTCCGGCGGAATCGCGTGAGGCCGATCTGCTCGATACCGTGAACGAAGAGATGCAGCGCCTGATGCAGTTGATCAACGACTTGCTCAACTTCTCGCGCTACCAGAACGGTTTGCAGAAGCTGACTTTGGCGCCGTGCTCCATCGAAGACTTGCTGGAACAGGCGCAGCTGCGTTTCGCCGAGTCGGCGGCGCAGAAGGGCATTGCCTTGAATGTGGAAGTGCAAAGCCCGCTGCCGCGCTTGCAGGCGGATCAGGCGCAGCTCGACCGCGTGCTCGATAACCTGATCGACAACGCCTTGCGTCATACCGCCCGCGACGGTCAGATCCGCTTGCAGGCACGTCGACATGGCGAGCGGGTGATCATCAGCGTCGAGGACAACGGCGAAGGCATTGCCTACGGTCAGCAAGGGCGAATCTTCGAACCGTTTGTGCAGGTTGGACGCAAAAAGGGCGGAGCCGGGCTCGGCCTGGCGCTGTGCAAGGAAATTGTCCAGTTGCACGGCGGGCGCATGGGCGTCTACTCAAGACCGGGGCAGGGTACGCAGTTTTACATGGCGCTGGCGGTTTAGGCCTCGTCGTCCAGGCGTCGACCTGCGAGACGGCGTCCGCGGGTGATCAGTTCGATGAACTGCACTGCGCTCAAGGCATGGGCGAACAGCCAGCCCTGACCGAACTTTACGCCCTCACTGCTGAGCAATTGCGCTTGCGATTCAAGCTCGATGCCTTCGGCAATCACCTTCAGATCCAGCGCTTGCGCCATGTGAATGATGTGCGGTGCGACGCCACTGCTGGCGGCATCGTGACCGAGCGCATCAATGAACGCCTTGTCGATTTTCAGGCAGTCGACCGGCAGGGTTTGCAGGTAGGCGAGGCTGCAATAGCCGGTACCGAAATCGTCGATCAGCACCTGATGACCAACAGCGCGCAGTGCTTGCAGGTTTTCCCGCGCCACCACCACATCAATCAGGCCGCGTTCGGTCACTTCAAAAGCTATTTGCCGCGCTGCCACCCGGTGCAGGGTCAGCAGCCGCGCCATGACCTGGCCGATACGCGGCACCATCACGTCGCAGGCAGCGAGGTTGACCGAGATATACAGTTGCGGATTGGCCCGCAATATCGGGCCCAATTGTTCCAGCAGGCGCTGCAGGACAAAGTCGGTCATCTGGCGGATCTGCCCGGTGTTTTCCGCCAGAGGAATGAACAGGTCCGGGCTGGTCAGCGTGCCGTCCGGACGGCGCCAGCGCAACAGGGCTTCGGCGCCGACGCAGTTGCGGCTGTCGAGGTCGAAGATCGGTTGGTACAGCACCTGCAACTCGCCACGACGGATGGCGCCTTGCAGTTCGGCGTCGAGTGACTGGCGCTGGCGCACCAGTAAAAACACGAAGAACCCCACGAACGCGCCCAGCAGCAGGCAGGCCGGCACCATCCACCACCAGATGGCAGGAATGTGCATGGCGGTTCTCGGCGTGATCAACACCAGTTGATACTCCGGGTTGTTGGTGGGCATGCGATAGATCAACCGGGACTGGGTAACCTGCAAGGCCTCGCGACTCTTCGGTGGCCACGATTCGCTCGGTGGCCAGGCCTGCGCCGCGCCGAGCACCGGGATCGCCCGGTTGCCATGGTCGAGCACCACCAGCAGGCTGCTGCCGGGCGACAGATCGACCATGTCGGTCAGGTGTCCGCGTGACGTGGCCACGCGAAAATTACCGCGCCCGAGCATCAGGGCGGCGCGGTTTTCATCGGGTTCGGTGGTGGTGTTCAGCCAATAGCTGTAAGTCGGTCCCTTGATGTCCGGCGCCCGCACCACCGACAGGCCTTCCTGGCGCGGACGGTTGGAGCAGATGCGTGAGGCATCCATGTAGGCGGCTTCGTAGACGAAGCGATAATTGAAGGTCACCTGTTGCAGCGTGGCGATCATTTCGTCATCGCAACTGCGCAATGGCTGGGCTTGGAGGTCGTCAAGGCTTTCGCGCAACTGGCCGAACAATTGTTCGAGGCGGGCAAGGAAGCGTTCGCCCTGGGCATTCATTTCCTGGCTTTCGCTTTGCTTGATCTGATGCATGGCGACGAACATTCCGCCGGCGATCAACAGGCTGGCACTGAGGACAGCCGCGATCGTCGCCAAAAACCAGGGGCGATAAAACCAGCTACGCAGCGTCTCTCGGGTAGCAGCCATCATGGAATATCCGAAGAATTACCAATGAGTTATAGCTGCTGATTGCGTTTTTGCCCTGACCGTCGGGCGGGCGTCATTATTTTGTCTGGTTCAGCACCAGCAACAGCGCAGCCGTTTGTGCATCGGGCGTTCCGTCGAAGCGAGAAGGGCGGTAGTGCATCTGGAATGCCGCGAGGACATGGCGGGTGGCGACATCCAGTTCACCGGTCTGCGGTGTGTCGTAACCCAGATGCGCCAACTGCGCCTGGAACCAGCTAATGCCCGGCAGTTCACGGCTGTCGAACAGCGCTTGCTGGCGCGCCACCGCTTGCTCATTCGGCCATTGACCCAGGCCTTCGGCGGCGAGGCGCTTCCACGGGAACAGCGGCCCGGGATCGAGCTTGCGCAGGGGGGCGATGTCGCTGTGGCCGATGATGTGTTGCGCACTGATGCCGTGGCGCTTGCTGATGTCCTTGAGCAGGACGATCAACGACTGAATCTGCGCTTCGCTGTACGGATACCACTGGCGCCCGGTCGGAGTGTCCTTGAAACCCGGGTTGACGATTTCGATGCCGATCGAGCTGGAGTTGAGCCAAGTGCGCCCCTGCCACTGGCTTTCCCCGGCGTGCCAGGCGCGCAGGTTTTCATCCATCAGCTTGTAGATGGTGCCGCCCTTGTCGTCGCCGATCAGGTAATGGCTGCTGACTTCACCGTGGGTCAGCAGTTGCAGCGAACGCTCCAGCGAAGTCGAGGTGTAATGGACGATCACGAACTGGATGCGGCTGTCGTGATTGGCCGAAGAATGGCGGGTGTCGTAGCGCGGGCCACTGGCACAGCCGGCCAAAACCAGTAACGACGCAATGAGGGCAAAGAATTTCATGGCAGAGGGCAGTACACACAAGACAATAATGCAACAGTGTAACGTACTGCCCTGTCTCTCGACTGTCAGCGGGCGGATTTAAACAAAATGGAACAATTTGCCTAGCCCAGCTCGACTCGGTTGCGCCCGGCGTTTTTCGCCCGATATAGCGCCTGATCGGCTCTTTTCAGAACCAGATCGCTGTGTTCGCCCGAGCGAAACGTGGTCATCCCCATGGAGATCGTGATGGTTACCCGCTCGCCCTTGAAGTGGAACGGGCAGGCTTCAATTGCCGCGCGCAGATTTTCCAGCAGCTTGGCGCCGACCGCTGGCGGCGTGGCCGGCAGCAGCAGGACGAACTCTTCGCCGCCGAAGCGGGCAATAAAGTCGGGGCCACGCAGGCGCTTGCGCAGCACCGTGGCGATGATCTTCAACACTTTGTCGCCCGCGAGGTGGCCGTAGTTGTCGTTGATCCGCTTGAAGTGATCGAGGTCGAGCATCGCCAGGCTCAAGGTGTTGCCATGTTGCTGCCACTGCTTGATCTCATGCTCGAGGCGTTCGCTCCAGGCTGCGCGGTTAGGCAGGCCGGTGAGCGGGTCGATCAGGGCTTTCTGGCGCTGTTCCTCAAGGTGTTCACGGAAACCCTGGGCCTCCTGCTCCATGTGCGCCACGCGTTCGGACAGGCCTTTGAGGCGCGCCGCGACTTCCTGCTCGCGAGCATCGCGCTGCTTCTGGTGCTGATCCATCGTGCCAAGCAGGCCTTCGAGATGGTTCTCCAGCACTTGCTTGAGGTCATCCAGATCCGCCGCTTCCTGCACGCTGGTCTGCAAGCCGTCGACCTGTTCGCGGATCTGCGTGTCCATGGCCCGAGCTGCGGAGCTGTTGTCGGCATGCCCTGCACTGGCCGCCTGCAAGTTGCTCTGGAACGCTTCGAGGCGTTCATTGAGTTGCTGCAGATAGGCTTCGAATTCGTGCTGGCCACTGTCGGTGATTGCCAGCATCAAGGTGGCCAGATCGTCGAGGATCGGGATCAGTTCGTACCAGTTCAACCCGTGTTTGAGCCGCTCGCGCATGGCTTCGGCTTGCGGCCGGTGGCGTTCGGGCAAGGTCAGGTCGTCGAGCAGACCGATCAGGGTTTCTTCGATGTGCCTGGCCACGGAGCTATAGGACGGCTCCGGAGAATCCGGCAGGGCGAAGAGAATGTCGTGTTCGGATTGTTCCGGGTCAATCGCGGCCAGGGCTTGAGCGATGGGCTCGGGCAGGGGCAGGCTGTCGAGGCTCAGCGGTGCCGGATCGCCAGGGTGGATCAGTTCGTCGGGGTTGCAGGTGATCGGGGTGATCGACGTCGCGGCCGGGACTGGCGCGACCAGCACTTCGGGTCCGGACGCGACGGGCTCGACCTTGACCGCAACAGGCGTTTCTTCAACGGCGACAGTGGGCGGCACAAAGGCAACCACTTCGGGCTCCGGCCGGGTTTGCGGTGCGGGCGTGTCCGCCTCTGACGCAGACATTGGCGCGGCGAGCGTGGGGGCGCTGGTTGCCGGCTCACTGACAGCAACGGATTCGGCTTGCACCGGTTCCGGTGGGAGTTCTGGGGTGATGGGTACTTGCACCGCAGGCGCCGTCTGAACCGGCGCAGTGGCTTCTGCGCTTGGTGCTGGCGCCTCTTCGCTGTCGCGGCTGCCGAACAGACGCTGAAACAATCCCGGGCGCCCGGGCTCGGCCGGGTTCTCTAGCTGACTCAGCGCCTTGCCCTGCAAACCGCTCAGCTCGCTCAGCAGCAGCGGCATCTCTCGCGCCTGGCCGACACGACTGTCCAGTTGTTTGGCGAATTTCTTCAGTGGCTGCGCGACTTCCCGTGGCAACGGCAAAGACTGCAATTGGGTCACCAGAGCGGTGAGGGCGGTGCTGACCTGATCGATGCGGGTTTCCCGGCGCTGCTCGGAATCGAGCACGGCCTTTTCCAGGCGCGGCAACAGGGCGGCAAGGCCGGCATCCATGTCGTCGGTGCGGACCACTTCGCGCATCTCTTTCATGCACTGATCAACGACTTTGTCGGTGCCTTCGGCTGCCAGCGTGCTGCGCACCAGACCGCGACGCAGCAAGTCGAGCCGGGCGGCCCAGCGTCTTTCGAGTTTGTCCTGTTGTTCGATGCTTTTGAGGTACTTCTCTTTCCAGCGCTGGGCTTCGTCGCTCATTCAGGGGTTCCGCGAGGGGCAGGACTCAACGCGGGCAATGCATCGGCCGTGAGCGAACCCGGCAGACGAATCTCTACCGCGACCGGCAGGTGATCGGAAATGGGTTGGGCCAGCACTTCGACCTTTTCCAGGGTCAGGGTCGGGCTGAGCAAAATATGATCAAGGCAACGCTGCGGGCGCCAGCTGGGGAAGGTGGCTTCCAGCTGCGGGGCCAGCAGGCCGAGATCGCGTAGCGGTGAATGTTGTAGCAGATCGCTGGCATGGGTGTTCATGTCACCCATCAATACTTGATGTTTGTAGCCACCGATCAGATCACGAATATAGGCCAGTTGCAGGCTGCGCACCCGCGCGCCGAGGGCCAGGTGCATCATCACCACCACCAGCGCTTCCGGGCCTTCGCCGAAACGCAGCAGGATCGCGCCACGACCTTTCGGGCCGGGCAGCGGATGGTCTTCGATCGCCCACGGCTTCAGTCGACTGAGCACGCCATTGCTGTGCTGGGCCAGTCGGCCGAGGTTGCGATTGAGTTGTTGATACCAGTAGGGGAAGGCGCCGAGGTGCGCCAGGTGTTCGACCTGATTGACGTAGCCAGACCGCAGGCTGCCGCCGTCGGCTTCCTGCAGGGCGACCAGATCGAAATCGCCCAGCAGGTCACCGATCTTCTGCAGATTGCCCGAGCGTCCGGTGTGCGGCAGCAGGTGCTGCCAGCTGCGGGTCAGGTAATGCCGATAACGCTCGGTGCTGATGCCGACCTGGATGTTGAAACTGAGCAAGCGCAGACGCTGGTCTGCGGGCAGGCCCGTGGATGCCAGGTGATGCTCGTTGACCTGCGGGTCATGCAGGCCAACGATGCGTTCGGTCTTCCAGCGGCGCATGGCGATGGCCGCGCTTAGTTGGCAGCAGCCTTGGTTGCCGCTCGCTCTTTGGCGACCAGTTGATCAGCCAGTTTCAGCGCTTGTTCGGCACCGCCGGCGGAGCCGATGTCGAAACGGTATTTGCCGTTGACGATCATGGTTGGCACGCCAGTGATTTCATATTTCTTGGCCAGTTCACGGGCTTTCACGATCTGACCCTTGATGGCGAACGAGTCGAAGGTGGCGAGGAACTTGTCCTTGTCCACGCCTTGAGTGGCGAGGAAGTCAGCCATGTCGTTCTTGTCGGTCAGTTTCTTGTGTTCTTTCTGGATGGCATTGAAAACCGCCGCGTGAACCTTGTGCTCGACACCCATGGCCTCGAGAGTCAGGAACATCTGGCCGTGCGCGTCCCAAGGGCCGCCGAACATGGCTGGAATACGCACGAAGTTGACGTCGGACGGCAGTTTTTCAACCCACGGGTTGATCACCGGTTCAAACGCGTAGCAGTGTGGGCAGCCGTACCAGAACAGCTCGACCACTTCGATCTTGCCAGGCTCTGCAACCGGCACCGGGTTGGCCAGTTCCACGTAAGGGGCGGCAGGGGCTTCGGCGGCCTGGGCGGTCACGCCAAACAGGCTGGCAGCGACGAGAGCGGCGCTGATGATCAGATTACGCATGCTTTACTCCTGGACAATTTTGGTCGCCTCGCGCGACCTGTTTTCAGACAGATCCTGGCGGGCATGAGTTCTGTAGTGTAACGGCAGCGGCCACAAAAAAGGGCGGCCAAAGCCACCCTTTTTATACTTGCTGCGCCGGATTAATCGAGCGTTAACGTTGCAGGAGATGTCCGCCCCGGCCAACGCTCGATTTGAGGCCCTTAGTGCAGGCCCTGAATGTAGCTGGCGACTGCGGCGATGTCTTCATCGCTCAGTTTGCGGGCGATGGTGCGCATGGTCATGGCGTCGCCGTCGTTGGCCCGACCGCCTTCTTCCTTGCGGAAGTCGGTCAGTTGCTTGGCGATGTATTGAGCGTGCTGGCCACCCAGGTGCGGGAAGCCGGCGGCCGCGTTGCCGGTGCCGTTCGGCGAGTGGCAGCCGGTGCAGGCTGGCAGGCCTTTTTCCAGGTTGCCGCCACGGAACAGGGCTTCACCGCGCGCGACGATCTTCGGATCGGCGGCGCCGACGCTGCCTTTCTGGCTGGCGAAGTAGGCCGCGATGTCGGCCAGGTCCTGGTCGTTCAGGTTGGTCAGCAGGCCGGTCATTTCCAGAACCTGGCGCTTGCCCGACTTGATGTCGTGCAGTTGTTTGGTCAGGTAGCGTTCACCCTGGCCGGCCAGTTTCGGAAAGTTTGGCGCCATGCTGTTCCCGTCCGGGCCATGGCAGGCTCCACATACGGCGGCTTTCGCCTGTCCTGCTGCGGCATCGCCCGCAGCATGGGCCATACCGGAGATTCCCACGGTCAACAGCAGACTCACGATCAATTTGTTCATCAGCTAATCCAACTACGGCTAAGGGTTAAGAGTTATGGACCGGGTTTACTCTCGCTCATCCAGAGGATGATGGCCTGGTAATCCTCGGCACTGCAGTCCATGCACAAACCACGCGGCGGCATCGCCTTGAAACCCTGGGTCACGTGTTGCACCAGCGTCCCCATACCTTTCGCCAACCTCGGCGTCCAAGCATCCTGATCGCCTCTTGCGGGCGCCATGGGTAGTTGGCCGGAATGACAGGCACCACAAACACGGTTGTACACTGCTTCCGGATCCTGTGTAGCCTGTGCGCTGTAAAGCGGCATCAAGACTCCGGCAGCCAGCAGCCATTTCGTCATAAAACGACCTTTTCAGGGTTGAGAGCGTTCTGCGTTCTAATGCGCAATCAAGGTCTGTCGCTCTCGTGAACTTCATCCTTCGCTGGGACAAAGCACACACAAAATCTGCGGCATTATATACTGGCGTCACTGAAACGGAAGCGACACCGCGTTCCGCGCCCAATCCCGGCGCCGCCCACATCGGAAATCCCATGCAACTCAAGAATCCCATCCTCGGCCTGTGCCAACAGTCCACGTTCATGCTCAGTGCCGCCAAAGTCGACCAGTGCCCGGACGACGAAGGCTTTGAAGTGGCTTTCGCCGGTCGCTCCAACGCCGGCAAATCCAGCGCCCTGAACACTTTGACTCACGCCAGCCTGGCGCGCACCTCGAAAACCCCGGGGCGCACACAGCTGTTGAACTTCTTCAAGCTAGACGATGATCGGCGTCTGGTCGACCTGCCGGGCTACGGTTATGCAAAAGTACCGATCCCGCTCAAGCAACACTGGCAGCGTCACCTCGAGGCTTATCTCGGTGGCCGGGAGAGTTTGAAAGGTTTGATTCTGATGATGGACATCCGTCATCCAATGACCGACTTCGACCTGCTGATGCTCGATTGGGCCGTTGCCGCCGGCATGCCGATGCACATTCTGCTGACCAAGGCCGACAAGCTGACCTACGGCGCAGCCAAGAACACCCTGCTCAAGGTGCAGTCGGAAATTCGCAAGGGTTGGGGCGATCTGGTGACGATCCAGCTGTTCTCGGCGCCAAAACGCATGGGCCTGGAAGAGGCCTACACTGTTCTGGCGGGCTGGATGGAACTGGCAGACAAAGGCGCCGAGGCGGCTGAGTAACCAGGGATTGGAAAATTGGCTGTGGTGCCTGCGCGTGCCGCAGCCAATTTTCGGGCAAAAAAAGCCCCGGATTTCATTGGGGAGGGAGAAATTCCGGGGTTTAAGTTCCGAACCGCTAGGGCGGGGTTCAGATATCTGCCAACACTTAACACAACATAGGAGCATCGAAGGGCTTCACCAGCCATTCAGTAACTCTGAGTAGTGTGCTGCAAGATTAGTTCAGATTTTTTTTGAAAAGCTTTGGAATAATCCCAAGTGCTTTTCGAAATAAGCAGGACTTGCCGGGTTTGCCGCCACGTCGTGTCGCGGCAAACCGTCGGTAAATGGCTTAGTGAGCCTCATCCCAATTGTTGCCCACACCCACTTCGACCAGCAGCGGCACATCCAGTTTCGCCGCCTCGCTCATGTGCACGCGAATCTCCGCGCTGACCTGCTCGACCAGATCCTCACGCACCTCCAGCACCAGTTCGTCGTGCACTTGCAGGATGACCTTCGCGTCCAGTCCGGACGTCGCCAGCCAGTTATCCACCGCGACCATGGCTTTCTTGATGATGTCGGCGGCCGTGCCCTGCATCGGCGCGTTGATCGCCGTGCGTTCGGCGGCTGCACGCTCCTGCGGCTTGTTCGAGTTGATCTCCGGCAGGTACAGCCGACGACCGAAGAACGTCTCGACATACCCCTGATCCGCCGCCTGGGCGCGGGTGCGATCCATGTATTCGCGAACGCCGGGATAGCGCGCAAAGTAGGTGTCGATGTAGGCCTTGGCGGTCTTGGTGTCGACGCCAATGTCCTTGCCGAGCTTCTGCGCGCCCATGCCATAGATCAAACCGAAGTTGATCGCCTTGGCACCACGGCGCTGGTCGGAGGTCACTTCGTTGAGTTCGACCTTGAACACTTCGGCAGCGGTAGCGGTGTGCACGTCGAGGTTGTTGCGGAAGGCGTTCATCAGGCCTTCGTCTTTGGACAGGTGCGCCATGATCCGCAGTTCGATCTGCGAGTAGTCCGCCGCCAGCAGTTTGTAACCTTTTGGCGCCACGAAAGCCTGGCGGATGCGCCGGCCTTCTGCGGTACGCACCGGAATGTTCTGCAGGTTCGGATCGCTGGAAGACAAGCGGCCGGTGGACGCCACGGCCTGATGGTACGAGGTGTGGATGCGCCCGGTGCGCGGGTTGATCTGCTCCGGCAGACGATCGGTGTAGGTGCTTTTCAGCTTGCTCATCGAGCGGTGCTCCATCAGCACCTTCGGCAAGCGATGATCGTCCTCGGCAAGTTTCGCCAGTACTTCCTCGGCGGTGGACGGCTGGCCCTTGGCGGTTTTTTTCAGCACCGGCAGGCCGAGTTTTTCGTAAAGGATCACGCCCAGCTGCTTCGGCGAGCCGAGGTTGAATTCTTCGCCGGCGATCTCGAACGCTTCGCGCTCCAGCGCGACCATCTTGTTGCCCAGTTCGATGCTCTGGATACCGAGCAGCTCGGCGTCGACAAACGCGCCCTGGCGTTCGATGCGCGCCAGCACTGGCACCAGTGGCATCTCGATGTCGGTCAGCACGCTGGCCAGGCTCGGGATCGCGCTGAGTTTTTCGAACAGGGTCTGGTGCAGCCGCAAGGTGATGTCGGCGTCTTCGGCGGCATACGGCCCGGCCTGTTCCAGGGCGATCTGGTCGAAGGTCAGTTGCTTGGCGCCTTTGCCGGCGATGTCCTGGAAGCTCACGGTGGTGTGGTCCAGGTACTTCTGCGCAAGGCTGTCCATGTCGTGGCGGGTGGCGGTGGAGTTGAGCACGTAGGACTCAAGCATGGTGTCGAAGGCAATCCCGCGCACGTGGATGCCCTGGCTCTGATCGCCGCCGATGGCGCAGTTGGCCAGGATGTTCATGTCGAACTTGGCGTGTTGGCCGACCTTGAGTTTGTTCGGGTCTTCCAGAATCGGCTTGAGCGCGCGCAGCACGGTGTCGCGATCCAGTTGCTCCGGTACACCGATGTAGGAGTGGGTCAGCGGGATGTACGCCGCTTCGTTGGCCTGCACGGCGAACGACAGGCCGACCAGTTGCGCCTGTTGCGCGTCGATGCCGGTGGTTTCGGTGTCGAAGGCGAACAGCCTGGCGTTGTTCAGTTTCTCCAGCCAGACGTCGAAACGCGCCTGATCGAGGATGGTTTCGTAGGCAGCTTCGACGGGAGCGACAGGCGCTTCTTCCGCTGGCGCGCTGAACAGATCGCCAGCCGGCGCAGGCTCGGCAGCAGCGCTCAGTTCCTGACGCTTGGCGTCGCGATCCAGATCATTGATCCAGCTTTTGAATTCCAGCAGCGAGTACAGCTCGTAGAGCTTGGCCGGGTCTTCGGCGCCCATCTGCAAATCATCGAGTTCAACGTCCAGCGGCACATCGACCTTGATGGTCGCCAGTTGATAGGAGAGAAACGCCATCTCCTTGTGCTCTTCGAGCTTGGCCGGCAGGGTCTTGGCCCCGCGAATCGGCAGGGTCGGGACGATGTCGAGGTTTGCGTAGAGCTCGGTCAGGCCACCGTTGACGCCCACCAGCAGGCCGGACGCAGTCTTCGGGCCGATGCCGGGAACGCCGGGGATGTTGTCGGAAGAATCGCCCATCAGTGCCAGATAATCGATGATCTGCTCCGGAGCGACGCCGAATTTCTCCTTCACGCCCTCTACGTCCATCGAGCTACCGGACATGGTGTTGACCAAGGTAATGTGGCCGTCGACCAGTTGCGCCATGTCCTTGTCGCCGGTGGAGATGATCACCGGGCGATCCGCCGCCGCACTGCTGCGGGCGAGGGTGCCGATCACGTCGTCAGCCTCGACGCCTTCCACGCACAGCAGCGGGAAGCCGAGGGCGATCACGCTCTGGTGCAGCGGCTCGATCTGCACGCGCATGTCGTCGGGCATGCTTGGGCGGTTGGCCTTGTATTCGGCGTACATCTCATCGCGAAACGTCCCGCCCTTGGCGTCGAAGACCACGGCAAACGGGCTGTCCGGGTACTGCTTGCGCAGACTCTTGAGCATGTTCAGCACACCTTTGACCGCGCCGGTCGGCAGGCCTTTGGAGGTGGTCAGCGGTGGCAGTGCGTGGAAAGCACGGTACAGGTAAGACGAACCGTCCACCAGGACGAGGGGGGCTTGGCTCATGAGCAGAATCAACCTTTTCGGCGGGCCCGGCGCTAGAATAGCGGGACCGTTGACGACAAAGGGACAAGGTTATCATGCGTACGTTAAATCGCTTGCTGCTGGTCAGTTTGATTGCTGTCTCACCGCTGGTTGCGATCGCGGCGGATGATGCGCCGTCAGCGGACCCGGAAGTCACCATCCGTACCGAGGGTGACAAGACCATCCAGGAGTACCGTCAGAACGGTTTCCTGTATGCGATCAAGGTCACCAAGAAAGGATTCCCGCCCTATTTTCTGGTGCGTGCGGACGGTACCGATGCAAACTTCATCCGCTCGGATCAGCCGGATATGCTGATTCCGTCGTGGAAGATTTTCGAATGGAAGTAGTCTCTTAACTTTAATCGGCGCCGCTGTGCTGGCGGCGCCCGAACTGAGCAGTTTTTAACCATGTCTGTGTTCACCCCCCTGGCTCGGCCCGAGCTGGAAACCTTTCTCGCCCCTTACGGGCTTGGCCGTCTGCTTGATTTCCAGGGGATTGCCGCCGGCAGTGAAAACACCAATTTCTTTATCAGCCTGGAGCAGGGCGAGTTCGTCCTGACCCTGGTCGAGCGTGGCCCGGTGCAGGAAATGCCGTTCTTCATCGACTTGCTCGACGTCCTGCACGAGGCCGATCTGCCGGTGCCTTACGCACTGCGCACCACCGACGGCGTGGCGCTGCGTGAGCTGAAGGGCAAGCCGGCGCTGTTGCAGCCACGTCTGTCGGGCAAGCACATCAAGGTCGCCAACGCGCAGCATTGCGCGCAGGTCGGCGAGTTGCAGGCACATCTGCACCTGGCGACCCAGGGCGAGCGCATGATCAAGCGCAAGACCGATCGTGGCCTGGACTGGATGCTGGAGGAGGGCACCGAATTTCTCTCGCACCTGAGCGATGCCCCGCGTGCGCTGCTGCACAAGGCGTTGGATGAAATCACCGTGCAGAAAGAGCGGATTCTCGCCTTGCCTCGGGCGAATATTCACGCCGACCTGTTCCGCGATAACGCGATGTTCGAAGGCACGCACCTGACCGGGCTGATCGACTTCTACAACGCCTGCTCGGGGCCGATGCTGTACGACGTGGCGATTGCCTTGAATGACTGGTGTTCGGACGAGGACGGCCTGATTGATGGCCCGCGAGCTCGGGCATTTCTTGGCGCTTATGCCGCGTTGCGACCATTCACGGCGGCGGAAGCTGAGTTGTGGCCGACCCTGCTGCGCGTGGCGTGTGTGCGGTTCTGGCTGTCGCGATTGATCGCGGCGGAGCAGTTTGCCGGGCAGGACGTGCTGATTCACGATCCCAAGGAGTTCGAGCAGCGCTTGGCGCAGCGGCAGCAGGTCAATACACCGTTGCCTTTTGCCCTTTAAAAGCTTCGCGAGCAGGCTCGCGCCCACAGGGTTTCGGCGATCCTGTGGGAGCGAGCCTGCTCGCGAATGGGGGCAATACCGATGCCCGGGTTACAGCGATTCCAGGCACCCTGCCAGATCATTGCCCAGCTTCTCCAGCACCTGCTCATAGCCCTGAGCCGTCGCCGGGGTGTATCCGCCCAGCGCGTCCAGCTCCGCCAGTTTCACTGGCAGGCCAGCCACCAAAGTCTCGGCCAGACGCGGACGCAATGGCGGCTCACTGAACACACAAGTCTTGCCCACTTCCTGCAAGCGCTTGCGCATCGCCGCAACATGCTGCGCACCGGGCTGCACTTCGGCGGCTACGCTGAACACACCGGCATGCTTCAGGCCATAAGCCTCTTCAAAGTAATCAAACGCCTCGTGAAAGACGAAGTACGGCTTGCCTTCAACGCTGGCCAGACGCTTCTTCAAACGCTGATCCAATGCATCCAGACGCTCATCAAACGCCTTGACGTTGCTCTGATAGCGTTCGGCGTTGGCCGGATCGGCAGCGCTGAGGTCGGCGGCCATTTTCTCGGCAATGACCCGCGCGTTGACCGGCGCTAACCACAAATGCGCGTCCAGTGTGCCCGGGCGGTGATCGTGATCATGCTCGTCGGCGTCTTCGGCGTGGGAGTGGCTGTCCTCGGCGAAACGACGCAGTTTCATGCCCGGCAGGTCCTGCACCGCTACGCTCGGCAGGGTCCGCCCGTTCAGTACACGCGGCAGGAAACCTTCCATGTCCGGGCCGATCCAGTACAGCAGATCGACTGATTGCACCTTGCGCACGTCGGACGGGCGCAGCGCGTAGTTATGCGGCGAAGCACCCGGCGGCAGCAGCACCTCCGGGATGGCCACACCGTCCTGCACTGCCGCAGCAATCAGTTGCAACGGTTTGATGCTGGTGAGGACCTTGACCTCGGCCTGAGCCGAACCGATCAGCAGAAAACTGGCGACAAACGCCACAAAAACAGAAAAAAGTCGGGACACGATGACCACTCAAGGAGGCGAGAACGGGTAACATAATAACGTCTCTATCAAAACTCGTCGCCGCCCATGCCTATTACACCGATTGCCAGCCGTCCCCACGACCACTCTCATTGCGTGCACAGCGCACTGACCGAGGCCGATGCCTTGTGCGCCCAGAAAGGCCTGCGCCTGACTGCGTTGCGCCGGCGGGTGCTGGAACTGGTCTGGCAGAGCCACAAGCCGCTGGGCGCCTACGACATTCTCGCGGTGTTGAGCGAGCAGGACGGTCGTCGCGCCGCACCGCCGACCGTGTACCGCGCGCTGGATTTCCTCTTGGAAAACGGCCTGGTGCACCGTATCTCTTCGCTTAACGCCTTCGTCGGTTGCGTGCATCCCGAGCACGCGCATCAGGGCCAGTTCCTGATCTGCCGCGACTGCCACGCGGCGATCGAGCTTGAACAAAAAGTGATCAGCGACGCGATCATCAACAGCGCCAGGGATGTCGGTTTCATCGTCGAAACCCAGACTGTCGAAGTGGTCGGCCTGTGCTCCGGTTGCCAGGGGGCTTGATGAGCAACCCGTTGATCCGTCTTCAGCACGTCGCCGTCACGTTTGCCGGGCAGGCGGTGCTGGACAATATCGAACTGAGCGTCGAGCCGGGGCAGATCGTCACCCTGATCGGCCCCAACGGTGCCGGCAAGACCACCCTGGTGCGCGCCGTGCTCGGCCTGCTGAAACCGGACAGTGGCAGCGTCTGGCGCAAGCCGAAACTGCGCGTTGGCTACATGCCGCAGAAACTGCACGTCGATCCGACCTTGCCGCTCTCGGTGCTGCGCTTCCTGCGCCTGGTGCCCGGCGTAGACCGTCCGCGTGCACTGGCGGCGCTCAAGGAAGTCGGTGCCGAACACGTCATCGACAGTCCGGTGCAAAGCGTTTCCGGCGGTGAAATGCAGCGCGTGCTGTTGGCTCGGGCGCTGCTGCGCGAGCCGGAGTTGCTGGTGCTCGATGAGCCGGTGCAAGGCGTCGATGTTGCCGGCCAAGCCGAGCTGTACAGCCTGATTACCCGGCTGCGCGACCGTCACGGCTGCGGCGTATTGATGGTGTCCCACGATTTGCATCTGGTCATGAGCACCACCGACCAGGTGGTCTGCCTCAACCGTCATGTCTGCTGCTCCGGGCATCCCGAGCAGGTCAGCGGCGATCCGGCGTTCGTCGAGCTGTTCGGCAAGAATGCGCCAAGCCTGGCGATCTATCACCACCATCACGACCACGCCCACGACCTGCACGGTTCGGTGGTCAAGGCGCCCGATGCGGGCCACACCCACGTTCACGGAGACCACTGCAAGCATGGCTGATTTTCTGTTGTATGCCCTGCTTGCAGGTCTGGCGCTGGCGCTGGTCGCGGGTCCGCTTGGCTCGTTCGTGGTCTGGCGGCGCATGGCGTATTTCGGCGACACCTTGTCCCACGCCGCACTGCTCGGTGTGGCGCTCGGCTTTCTGCTGGATGTCAGCCCGGCGGTGGCGGTGACGGTCGGTTGCCTGTTGTTGGCGGTTTTGCTGGTGACCTTGCAACAGCGCCAGCCGCTGGCGTCCGACACGCTGTTGGGAATTCTCGCGCCGAGTACGCTCTCTCTCGGCCTGGTGGTACTAAGCTTCATGCATGAAGTGCGGATCGACCTGATGGCCTATCTGTTCGGTGACCTGCTGGCGATCAGTCCGACCGATCTGGCGTGGATCCTCGGCGGCAGCGCGGCGGTGCTGGTGTTGCTGGTGACGCTGTGGCGGCCATTGCTGGCGATCACCGTGCATGAAGAATTGGCCAAAGTCGAAGGCCTGCCGGTGGCGGGCCTGCGTATGGCGTTGATGCTGTTGATCGCAGTAGTGATTGCGGTGGCGATGAAAATCGTCGGGGTGTTGCTGATCACCTCGCTGCTGATCATCCCGGCCGCTGCGGCACAACGTCACGCCCGCTCGCCGGAGCAGATGGCGCTGGGCGCGAGCCTGCTGGGCATGCTCGCCGTGTGTGGCGGGCTGGCACTGTCGTGGTTCAAGGACACCCCGGCCGGGCCGTCAATCGTTGTGACGGCGGCCGCACTGTTTCTGCTGAGTTTTGTTCTGCCCCGTCGAGGGGTGTAGACTTGCTCGCTTTTTGCGCAATTAGAGAGTCGCAGGAATGAAGCCGTTCGCCTCCCGTTATCTGCTCCTTGTCGCATTTTCCGTGCTGCTGGGCGCCTGCCAAAGCACGCCGCCGGTGGCTGAAGTCCCCGACGCGCGGGCCACGGCCATCGCACAGCTGGAGCAAAGCCTGGCCAGCAGCGAACTGGCCACCGCCGAAGACCAACTGGCCGCCTTGCAGGCACAGAGCCCCAACGATCAGTCCCTTGAGCAATACCAGCGGCAGTTGGCCGAAGCCTACCTGCGCCGTAGTCAGATCGTGTTGCAGAAAGGCGACGTGAATGCCGCCGCCACTGCGCTGAGCCGTGCCCGCGCCCTGATGCCCAAGGCTCCGGCGCTGACCGGTGGCGTCAACGGCGCCATCACCGAAGCCCGCAAAGCCGAGCTGGAAAAAGCTGAAGCCGCACTGCTCGCTGCCGAAGCCAAACCGAAAGCCAAGGTGATCGACCCGACCGCCGAGAGCACCACGGTGGCGCTGAACATCACCGATAGCCGCAAACTTCGCCGGCAACTGGATGCGATCGCCGCCGATGTGGTGAATTACGAGTGTGCGGTGAGCATTCAGGCGCCGCGTACCGATGACTATCCGTGGCTGGCGACTCTGCTGACCAAGCGGGTGAAGAAGTTGAACCCGGATTTTGATCTGAAGATTGTGAAGCAAACTCTGCGCACAGTACCGGCGCAGATGGTCTTGAGTCCGCGTAAACCTTAAAAGCTTCGCGAGCAAGCTCGCTCCCACATTTGATCTTGGGCCTGACACAAAATCTGTGTTCACCAGAGATCCCTTGTGGGAGCGAGCTTGCTCGCGAAAGCGTCCTTTCAGCCAACGAAGCTTTTAAGCCGGAACGGCCTTCGCCTTAGGCTCCCGCGCCCAAACCCGATGCTGCCCGATCGCGGCAAAGAACGGTTTGGTCAACGCTTTCACATCCTTGCCCTGCAGCAACCCTGCATCCGCTTCCAGCTTCAGCAGATCCTGCAACTGTTCGGCCTCGCCGTGCAGCGCAATCGCCTTCAGATGCTTGTACGCCTCCAGCAGGTAATGCAACGCCACGCCATCGCCGCTCAACGCCTTGATTGACGCCGCGCCACCCGGCACGAACACCGCATCGAAGATCACCGAAGGCATGCCTTCCATTGATGCATCCACCGCCAGGGTTTTGCCGTCGGCAGTCTTCACCGGGGCCGAGGTCGGACCGAGCAATTTGGCGTGTGCACCTTCAGCCGCCAAGGCCTTCTTCATCGCATCAATCGCCGCACCATCGACGCCGTTGGCGGCAAGAATCGCCACTTTGCGGGTCTTGATGTTTTCTGGCAGCAGATTGGCCTGGCTCAGCGCCGGCGAATGATCGAATGAGGTTTTGCGCACCTCGACCGTGCCTTTGCCCGGCGCCGGCAGGCCCAGATTGGCCGCGACGCGTTTAGCCAGTTCCAGGTCGATGTTGGCGAGAATCTCGTTCACTTGCCGCGCGCGGATGAACTCCCGCTCAACCTTGCCCAGTTCGAAGCTGTAGGCGGCGATGATGTGTTCCTTCTCGTGCTCACTCATGCTGTTGAAGAACAGCCGCGCCTGGGAGAAGTGGTCGCTGAACGATTCGCTGCGCTGGCGGATCTTGTTCGCGTCGATGCGTTCCGGGTAGCTCTCGAAGCCACCGTCCTGCGCCGCCGGCGGGGTTTCTTTCGGCCAGCCGCCATCAATCGAGTTTGGTTCGTAGGATGCACGACCCTTGTCGATCACCGTGCGGTGCTGCGCGTCGCGCTGACCGTTGTGGAACGGTGCCACCGGGCGGTTGATCGGCAGCTCATGAAAATTCGGCCCGCCGAGTCGGCTGATTTGCGTGTCGGTGTAGGAAAACAGTCGACCTTGCAGCAGCGGGTCGTTGGAGAAGTCGATGCCGGGCACGATGTGGCCTGGGCAAAACGCGACCTGCTCGGTCTCGGCAAAGAAGTTGTCCGGGTTACGGTTGAGGGTCATCTTGCCCAGCGGGGTGATCGGCACGATTTCTTCGGGGATCAGTTTGGTCGGGTCGAGGATGTCGAAATCAAAGTCGTGCTCGTTTTCCTCCTCGATGATCTGCACACCCAGCTCCCATTCCGGGTAATCGCCCATCTCGATGGCTTCCCAGAGGTCGCGACGGTGGTAGTCGGTGTCTTTACCGGCGAGTTTCTGCGCTTCGTCCCACACCAGTGAGCAGGTGCCGGCGGTAGGGCGCCAGTGGAATTTGACGAAGCGTGATTTGCCCTCGGCGTTGACCAGGCGGAAGGTGTGCACGCCAAAGCCCTGCATGCTGCGCAGGCTTTTCGGGATCGCCCGGTCGGACATCGCCCAGATGACCATGTGCGCCGATTCCGGCACCAGGGATACGAAGTCCCAGAACGTGTCGTGAGCCGAGCCACCGGTGGGGATTTCATTGTGCGGCTCGGGTTTCACCGCGTGGACGAAGTCGGGGAACTTGATTGCGTCCTGAATGAAAAACACCGGCATGTTGTTGCCGACCAGGTCGAAATTGCCTTCGTCGGTGAAGAACTTCACCGCGAAACCACGCACGTCACGCACGGTATCGCCGGAGCCGCGAGGCCCCTGTACGGTGGAAAAACGCACGAACACCGGGGTTTTTTTCCCCGGATCCTGCAGGAAACCGGCCTTGGTCAGTGTCGAATGGTTCTCGTAGGCCTGAAAGAAACCATGCGCGCCGGTACCGCGGGCGTGGACGATACGCTCCGGGATTCGCTCATGGTCAAAGTGCGTGATTTTCTCACGCATGATGAAGTCTTCCAGCAGCGACGGCCCGCGTGGGCCGGCCTTCAGGGTGTTCTGGTTGTCGGCGACCTTCACCCCCTGGTTGGTGCGCAGGGCCTGGCCGGTGGCGTCGGAACGAAAGGTCTCCAGGCTGTCGAGTTTGGCGTTGGTGTTGGCGCGATCCTTGGTATCGGTTCCGGCCATCTGGCTTTTGTCGGTCGTAGGTTTCTTGCTGCTCATCAGACGTAAACTCCTCGATTGACCCCGATAAGTGCGGGGACTCTTGAGTGGTTCCCGGGCACGGCACCCAGGGTTTTCAAGTCGCTTACCTAATGACTGACGAGGGTTTTGGGCGTTCCTTTTTTATGACCTTTGATCTTGTTATTGCCAAATCGAAGGTTAATTGCGAAATAAATGCTAAGAACCTCTATACGGACAGGCTAAAATGCGCGCCCGGCTAACCGCTGATCCTTTTCTAACGCGCCCCACAAGGTTCGCTACGTGATCGAGTTTCAAAACGTCCACAAAACTTACCGCGTCGCCGGTAAGGACATTCCCGCCCTGCACCCGACCAGTCTTGCGATTGAAAACGGTCAGGTGTTCGGCCTGATCGGCCATTCCGGTGCGGGAAAAAGTACCCTGCTGCGTCTGATCAATCGCCTGGAAGACTCCAGCGGCGGCAAGATTTTCGTCGACGGCGAAGAAGTCACCGCGCTGGACGCCAACGGCCTGCGCCGTTTCCGCCAGCAAGTCGGGATGATCTTCCAGCACTTCAACCTGCTCGCCTCCAAGACCGTGGCCGACAACGTCGCGCTGCCGCTGACCCTGGCCGGCGAACTGTCGACCAGCGAGATCAATCAGCGCGTCGCCGAGTTGCTGGCGCGGGTCGGCCTGTCCGATCACGCCAAGAAGTACCCGGCGCAATTGTCCGGCGGCCAGAAACAGCGCGTCGGCATCGCCCGCGCCCTGGCGACCAAACCGAAGATTCTGCTGTGCGACGAGGCCACCAGCGCCCTTGACCCGCAGACCACCGCGTCGGTCCTGCAACTGCTGGCCGAGATCAACCGCGAACTGAAACTGACCATCGTCCTGATCACCCACGAGATGGACGTGATCCGTCGCGTCTGCGACCAAGTGGCGGTAATGGACGCTGGCGTGATCGTCGAGCAAGGCTCGGTGGCCGATGTGTTCCTGCATCCGCAGCACCCGACCACCAAGCGTTTTGTGCAGGAAAGCGAGCAGATCGACGAAAACGAGCAGCGTGATGACTTCGCTCACGTGCCGGGCCGCATCGTCCGCCTGACCTTCCAGGGCGAAGCGACTTACGCGCCGTTGCTCGGTACCGTCGCCCGGGAAACCGGGGTCGACTACAGCATCCTCGCCGGTCGCATCGACCGCATCAAAGACATTCCTTACGGGCAATTGACCCTCGCCGTCACCGGTGGCGACATGGAAGCGGCCTTCGCCCGTTTCGCCGCCGCTGACGTTCACATGGAGGTGCTGCGTTAATGGAAATGTACGACGCTGCAATCAAGAACTACGACGCCGCAGTAGAAGCCATCAAGCTGTTCTTCCAGAACATCGACTGGCTGGAAATCGGCCTGGCCACCAACGACACCATGATGATGCTCGGTGGTTCGCTGTTGTTCACCGTTCTGCTCGGCCTGCCGCTGGGTGTGCTGCTGTTTCTCTGCAGCCCGCGCCAGTTGCTGGAAAACCGGGTGGTCTACGCGATCATGTCGCTGGCGGTGAACATCCTGCGCTCGCTGCCGTTCATCATTCTGTTGATCGTGATGATCCCGTTCACCGTGATGATCACCGGCACCTCGCTGGGCGTGGCCGGGGCGATTCCGCCGTTGGTGGTGGGGGCGACCCCGTTCTTCGCGCGTCTGGTGGAAACCGCACTGCGTGAAGTCGATCGCGGCATCATCGAAGCCACTCAGTCGATGGGCGCGACCACCCGGCAGATCATCATGAACGCCTTGCTGCCAGAGGCCCGTCCGGGCATTTTCGCGGCGATTACGGTGACGGCGATTACACTGGTGTCCTACACGGCGATGGCCGGTGTGGTCGGTGCTGGTGGTCTGGGTGACTTGGCGATCCGTTTCGGCTACCAGCGTTTCCAGACTGACGTGATGATCGTCACCGTGGTGTTGCTGCTGATTCTGGTGCAAGTGCTGCAAATGGTCGGTGATCGACTGGTCGTGCATTTTTCGCGCAAATAACCGGTTTTTGTAAATCAAGAGATGAGCCGGCCATTCGCTGGCAGGCGCCACACGGGCGCTTTGAAAAGGAGTTAGCTGAATGAAAAAACTGATCGCTGCTTTCGCTGCCGTAGCCGCTTTTTCGGCCCACGCTGCAGAAACCCTGACCGTTGCCGCCACCCCGGTGCCGCACGCGGAAATCCTCGAGTTCGTGAAACCGGCGCTGGCCAAAGAAGGCGTGGATCTGAAGGTCAAGGTGTTCACCGACTACATTCAGCCCAACGTACAGGTCGCCGAAAAGCGTCTGGACGCCAACTTCTTCCAGCACCAGCCGTACCTCGATGAGTTCAACAAGGCCAAGGGCACCAGCCTGGTCGCTGTGACCGGCGTGCACCTGGAGCCATTGGGTGCGTACTCGAACAAGTACAAGAAGCTCGATGAACTGCCAAGCGGCGCCAACGTGGTGATCCCGAACGACGCCACCAACGGCGGCCGTGCGCTGTTGCTGCTGGACAAGGCGGGCGTGATCAAGCTGAAGGATTCGAAGAACATTCTGTCGACTGTCAAAGACATCGCCGAGAACCCGAAAGACCTGAAGATCCGTGAACTGGAAGCCGCGACCATCCCGCGCGTGCTGACCCAGGTCGATCTGGCGCTGATCAACACCAACTACGCGCTGGAAGCCAAGCTCGATCCATCCAAGGATGCGCTGGTGATCGAAGGCAACGACTCGCCTTACGTGAACATCCTGGTGTCCCGTGCGGACAACAAGGACAGCGACGCGATGCAGAAACTGGCGGCTGCCCTGCATAGCCCGGAAGTGAAGAAGTTCATTACCGAGAAGTACAAAGGCGCGGTATTGCCGGCGTTCTGATTTAGATTGCTGCAACGAAAAAGGGGACGCTATGAGCGTCCCCTTTTTTGTGTCTGGCTTTGGACCTGCTGTGAAGCTTCCCCTCACCCCAGCCCTCCCGAAACGTCGGACCGCCCAGAGGGAGAGGGGCTTTTCGCTCTTCGGCGTTTATTTGCGGTTGAGCATCACCGGCAACTGCGCGACCAGTTTGGCGTTGTTCAACGGCGCCCGAATAAACCCGCGCTGCGTCCCGTCCGGCCCGATCACCGCCAGGTTGCCGCTGTGATCCACGGTGTAGTTGGGCTTGCTGGTATCGGCCGGAATAAACGGAATGCTCACCGCATTGGCGACCTTCTGCAGCTCTTCGATCGACTTCGGCGTCAGGCCGATGAACTGCGGATCGAAGTAGCCCAGGTACTGCTTCAACTGCTGCGGGTTATCGCGGTTCGGGTCAACGCTGACCAGTACGATCTGCAACTTGTCCACAGCGTCTTTGGGCAACTCGCTCTTGATCTGGCGCAGTTGGGCGAGGGTGGTCGGGCAGATGTCCGGGCAGAAGGTGTAGCCGAAGAACAGCAGGCTCCACTTGCCTTTCAACTCGTCGATGGCGACCGGTTGGCCATCCTGATTGGTCATGGTCACGCCCGGCAGGGTGCGGCTCTGCGGCAGCAGGATGATGCCGGCGTCGATCAGCGCAGTGGGGTCGCCCTGGCCCTTGCCACTCAGCACTTTGTTGACGGTAAGTCCCAGGATCAGCGCGATCACGGCGACGAGGATGAAGACGGTTTTCTGGGTTCGAGTCATAAGTTCAACAGTAAGTAGTGGTCTACGAGCAGGGCGATGAACAACAAGAACAAGTAATAAATAGAGTACTTGAAGGTGTTGATCGCCGCGTGCGGCCGAGTGCCACGGTACAGCACCACGGCCCATTGCAGAAACCTTGCGCCCAGCGCGAGGGCGCACAGCAGATACAGCACGCCGCTCATGTGGATCACGTACGGCAGCAGACTCACCGCCAACAGCGCAAAGGTGTAGAGCAGAATGTGCACTTTGGTGTAATGCTCGCCGTGGGTCACCGGCAGCATCGGGATGTCGGCCTTGGCGTATTCCTCTTTACGATGGATTGCCAGCGCCCAGAAGTGCGGCGGGGTCCAGGCGAAGATGATCAGCACCAGCAGCAACGGTTCGGCGCTGACATGACCGGTGGCGGCGGTCCAGCCAAGCAGTGGCGGGGCGGCGCCGGCGAGGCCGCCGATGACGATGTTCTGCGGCGTCGCGCGCTTGAGGAAACCGGTGTAGATCACCGCGTAGCCGAGCAGAGAGGCGAGGGTCAGCCAGGCAGTCAGCGGGTTGGTGAAGGTCAGCAACAAGGCCTGGCCGAGCAGCGCCAGGACCAAGGCAAAGGTCAGTGCCGCAGCCGGCGATACCCGGCCTTCAGCCAATGGCCGCTTGTGGGTGCGCGCCATCACCGCGTCGATGCGCCGGTCCACCACATGGTTAACCGCCGCCGCACCGCCGGCACACAGGGCGATCCCGAGGTTACCGAACACCAGCACGGTCCACGGCACCCCGGCACGGGTCGCGAGGAACATGCCGACCAGAGAGGTGATGAGCATCAGCACCACCACTTTCGGTTTGGTCAGCTCCAGATAGTCACGCCACAGCGCTTGCGCGGGACGTTCGCCGATCAGAAGCGCCATGGCGTTTCTCCTTTAATGGTGATGGGCGCCGCCACGTGTTTACGCGGGCTGAGGCGCCAGCGTGCGAGCACCGGCTGTTTGACCCGAACCAGACTGGTCCGTGCGTGGTAATTGACCAGCACCATCGTCAGCAGCAGCGCCGCACCGCCGGCGTTGTGCGCCACCGCCACCGGCAGCGGCAGATGGAACAGCACGTTGCTGATGCCGAGGGTGATTTGTGCGCCGAGGGCGACCAGCACCAGCCCGGCGAGCCGGGTCATGCCGACGGCTCTGAGTTGCCAGGCCAGCCCGAGCAGCACCAGCGTCACCAGCAACGCGCCGATGCGGTGGGTCAGGTGGATTGCCGTGCGCGCATCGCTGTCGAGCTGGCCGCCGAGGTAATTCGGGCCGATGTGCTGGGTCAGGTGAAAGCCGTTGGCAAAATCAGCGGGCGGCAGCCATTGACCGTGGCAGGTCGGAAAGTCGATGCAGGCCACCGCCGCGTAGTTGGAACTGACCCAGCCGCCCAGCGCGATCTGGCCGATCACCAGCAACAGTCCCGCCGTCGCCCAATACTGCAAACGCCTGGGCACGGTCAGCGCCGGCAGCACGCCGGAGAGTCTCAAGGTCAGCAGGAACAACAGGCTCAATGTCGCGAAGCCGCCGAGCAAATGCCCGGTGACCACTTGCGGCCAGAGTTTGAGCGTCACCGTCCACATGCCGAACGCTGCCTGGGCGAACACCACCGCCAGCAGAAACAGCGGCAGCTTCAGCGGCTGTCCCGGATGCCGGCGATTGACCCAGGCGCGTCCGGCCAGAATCGAAATCAGCAGGCCGAGGGTCCCGGCGAAGTAGCGGTGGATCATCTCGTTCCAGCCCTTGTGCGCCACCACCGGCGAGTCGGGGTAATGCAGTTCGGCATGGGCCAGTTGGGCTTCGCTTTTCGGCACGCTGATAAAACCGTAACAGCCCGGCCAGTCCGGACAGCCGAGGCCGGCGTGGGTCAGGCGGGTGTAGGCGCCGAGCAGCACGACGATCAGTGCCAGCAGGGTGGCAAACAGCGCGAGGCGAAATCCAGGTTTGGCCATGACGATGCCCTTATCCGATGTTCGACAGTTTCAGCAGGTGGCGCAGGTCGTTGAGCAAGTCCTTGCCCTTCACACTCGGGTCGTAGCGCAGCACGAGGTTGCCGTGCGGGTCGATGATCCACAGCTGCGGCGTGGCCTTGTCGCCGGTGGTCTTGCTGAAGGTGGCGGCGTCCAGCGGGTAGCGTTGCAGCTGTGGGTATTCGCGGTTCAGCTTGGCTTCGTAGTCGGCGCCCAGCGGTTGCGCGGCGGCGAGGGCGTGGCTGGCGCGTCCGGCATCGCGGCCGAGGCCGATCTGGATCTGCCGGGCGAGGTACACCAGTTGCTGGCAATCGACCGCGCAGTCCCTGGGTGCGGTCACCAGCATCTGCCAGCGCTGTTCATCGGCCTGCACACCGAGGTCGGCGCGGGACTGGCCGTTGCCGATCAGTTCGCCGTGGTAGCTGCGCCCTTCCGGCACCCAGAACTGCAATTTGTACATGCCGGTGGCGAGGATCATCGGGCCGATCACGCCGAGCAGAATCAGCAGCAGCTGGACCCGTCCACGACGACGGCTGGCCGGGGTTTTTGCCTCAGACATGCTGGGTGGATTCATGGCCGTTCCCATGGTGTTTCTCCTTTGCGTTGTGCAATCCAAGGTAGATGTAGAGACCGAGCAGGGCGGTGGCCATGGCAAACCATTGCACGGCGTAACCGAGGTGTTTTTCCGGGCCCATGGCGACCACCGGCCAGTCGGCCTCATAGCTGGCAGGGCCGGGTTCGGCGCGCAGTTCGTAGGCGAAACCGTCGCGGTCGAGGGTTTTCCACAGCCTGGCCGGCTCGACGGCGGTGATGGTTTGCGGCCAGGTGCTGCTGGCCGGGTCGGCGTGCAACTGAAAGGTCGCCCCGGGGGCGACGTAGACCCAGGCATCGAGACTCAGTGCCTCGGCCGGGGTGTTGAATTGCGGGGGGACGCGGCGATCCGGCCACGGCAGCCAGCCACGATTGACCAGTAGCCAAAGACCCGTGGCGCGGTCCTGAAACGGTTGCAGCAGCTCGATGCCGACCTTGCCGTTGCGCTGACGGTTGTCGAGTAGCAGGCTGTGGCCACCATCGAACTGGCCGTAAAGATGCACCCGGCGATAGGCCGGGTCGGTGCTGTGCAGTAATTCGCTGCTGGCCATCGGCGCGGCGGCGCGGCGTTCGGCATAACTGGCAAGCAGGGCGGTTTTCTCCGCACCCCGGCCCAGTTGCCAGAAGCCCAGCGACACCAGCAGCGGCAGCAACAGCGCCACCACCACGGTCGGTATCACGCCCGGGTGAAAGCGCTTCATGGCCGCGCCACAAAGTCAGTCGTCGCGATCGCTATACTCAACTGCATCGCCTGTCCCCCGGAGTCTTCCCATGCTCAAAGCAGCCATTGTCGTGCTGCTGATTGCCACGGTGATCAGCCTGTTCAGCGGCCTGTTTTTCCTGGTCAAGGACGACAGCAGCTCGAATCGCCTGGTCATCGCCTTGAGTGTTCGGGTGGCATTGGCCGCCATCACCGTCGGCTTGATCGCCTGGGGCTTTTACAGCGGCCAACTGGTGTCCCACGTTACGTGGTAGCTGCAAGCGGTCAGCTACAAGCTACAAGTTAGAAGCTCTACCGCTTTGAGCTTGAGGCTTGCAGCTTGCCGCTTGCGGCTGTTGTCAAAGCACATAAACGAAGATGAACAAGCCGATCCACACCACGTCGACGAAGTGCCAGTACCAGCTCGCCGCTTCGAAACCGAACTGGTGCTCGTTGTCGAAATGGCCCTTCATGATGCGCATCAGCATCACGAACAGAATGATCGTGCCGATGGTCACGTGCGCACCGTGGAACCCGGTGAGCATGAAGAACGTTGCGCCATAAATGCCCGAGCCGAGGGTCAGGCCCAGTTCGTGGTAGGCGTGCATGTATTCCTCAGCCTGGAAGCCGAGGAACGCGCAGCCCAGCAACACGGTGATCGCCAACCAGATTTTCAGCGCGCCGCGATGGCCCTTTTTCAAGGCATGGTGGGCGATGGTGATGGTGACGCTGGAGCTGACCAGCAGAATTGTGTTGATCAGCGGCAGGCCCCACGGGCTGATGACTTCCTTGGGCGGCGGGAACAGTTTCGGGTCCGGCGTATGCAACAGCGGCCAGGTGAACTGGAAGTTCGGCCAGAGCATGTGCGCGATGCCTTTCGGGCCTTCGCCCCCCAGTGCCGGGCCGGAGATGTGCCGCACGTAGAACAGCGCGCCGAAGAAGGCGATGAAGAACATCACCTCGGAGAAGATGAACCAGCTCATGCCCCAGCGGAACGAGCGATCGAGTTGCGAGCTGTACAGCCCGGCGCGACTTTCTTTGATCACCGCGCCGAACCAGCCGAACAGCATGTACGCCAGCAACAGCCCGCCGACGAAAAAGATGTACGGCCCGTGGGATTCCGGTCGTGCCGCCTTCAGATCGTTGAACCAGGTCGCCAGGCCGTACACGGTGATGACCATGCCGAAGGTGGCGATGATCGGCCACTTGCTCTGGGCCGGGACGTAATAGTGCTCATGAGTTGCCATTTATTGTTCTCCTTATCGGGCACGCTTAACCGCCAGTGTTTACAGCCACCGGAGGATGTCGGGCGGTGATATCGAACAGCGTGTAGGACAGCGTCAGGTGCTTCACGTCCTTGGGCATGTCGCGGTCAACGATGAAACGCACCGGCATCTCGATCTGCTGACCGGGCTGCAGCACCTGCTGGGTAAAGCAAAAACATTCGGTCTTGTGGAAATATGCCGCCGCCTCGCTGGGCGCAATGCTCGGCACGGCTTGCGCACTCATCGGTTTGTCGGTGGGATTGCGCGCGATGAAAATCATCTCGTTGACCGCGCCTGGGTTCGCGGTGAGTTCGTCATGCTTGGGGTAGAAGTCCCATGGCATATCGGCGGTGTTGGTCGACAGGAACTGCACGCGCACCTGGCGTGAGGTATCGACGACCTGCTCGCCTTCGTACTGCCCGGCGGTCTTGCCATTGATGCCGAAGGCCTTGCACATCACGTCGTAGATCGGCACCAGGGCAAAGCCGAAGACAAACATTGCTACCACGACCCCGAGCAGCCGGGTGACGAGTTTTTTCAGCGAGATCGAGTCAGCCATGATTTTCAGCCTCCACCTGAATCTCTGTGGGAGCGAGCTTGCTCGCGAAGCAGGCGCTGCGGTTTCTCAGTGAAACCGAGTTATCGTTCTTCGCGAGCAAGCTCGCTCCCACAGTCATTTCACTTCCGGCGGCGTAGTAAAGGTGTGATACGGCGCCGGCGACGGCACGCTCCACTCCAGCCCTTCGGCACCATCCCACGGTTTGGCCGGGGCTGGCACGCCACCGCGAATGGTCTTGATCACGATGAACAGGAAGAAGATCTGCGTGGCGCCGAACATGAACGCGCCGATCGACGAGACCATGTTGAAGTCGGCGAACTGCAGGTTGTAGTCCGGGATCCGCCGGGGCATCCCCGCCAGACCCACAAAGTGCATCGGGAAGAAGGTCAGGTTCATGCCGACGAACGACAGCCAGAAGTGCAGCTTGCCGAGGGTTTCGTCGTACATGTGCCCGGTCCACTTTGGCAGCCAGTAATAGGCCGAGGCGAAGATCCCGAAGATCGCCCCGGGCACCAGCACGTAGTGGAAGTGCGCGACCACGAAGTAGGTGTCCTGGTACTGGAAGTCCGCCGGGGCGATGGCCAGCATCAACCCGGAAAAACCGCCGATCGAGAACAGGATCACGAACGCCACGGCAAACAGCATCGGTGTCTCGAAAGTCAGCGAGCCCTGCCACATGGTGCTGGCCCAGTTGAACACCTTCACCCCGGTCGGCACGGCGATGAGCATGGTTGCGTACATGAAGAACAGCTCGCCCACCAGCGGGATGCCGACCACGAACATGTGGTGCGCCCAGACGATGAACGACAGGAACGCGATGCTCGCCGTCGCATAGACCATTGAGGTGTAGCCGAACAGCGGCTTGCGCGAGAAGGTCGGGATGATCTGGCTGACGGCGCCGAAGGCCGGCAGGATCATGATGTACACCTCGGGGTGGCCGAAGAACCAGAACACATGCTGGAACAGCACCGGGTCACCGCCACCGGCGGCACTGAAGAAACTGGTGCCGAAGTGGATGTCCATCAGCATCATCGTCACGCACCCGGCCAGCACCGGCATCACCGCGATCAGCAGGAACGCGGTGATCAGCCAGGTCCAGACGAACAGCGGCATTTTCATCAGGGTCATGCCGGGGGCACGCAGGTTGAGGATGGTGGCGATCACGTTGATCGCGCCCATGATCGAACTGATCCCCATCAGGTGGATGGCAAAGATGAAGAACGTCACGCTTTCCGGCGCGTAGGTGGTGGACAGTGGCGCGTAGAACGTCCAGCCGAAGTTCGGCCCGCCACCGGGGCTGAACAGGGTCGAGACCAGCAGCAGAAACGCCGCCGGCAACAGCCAGAAGCTGAAGTTGTTCATCCGTGGCAGGGCCATGTCCGGCGCGCCGATCATCAACGGGATCATCCAGTTGGCGAGGCCGACGAACGCCGGCATCACCGCACCGAAGACCATCACCAGACCATGCATGGTGGTCATCTGGTTGAAGAATGCCGGCTCGACGATCTGCAAACCGGGCTGGAACAGCTCGGCGCGGATCACCATGGCGAACGAGCCGCCAAGCAGGAACATCAGGAACGCAAACCACAGGTACAGCGTGCCGATGTCCTTGTGGTTGGTGGTCAGCACCCAGCGCATCAGGCCTTTGGCGGGGCCGTGGGCGTGGTCGGCATGACCGTGGTCATCAATGACAGCGCTCATGGCCGGTCTCCTTTACGTGAGTGGGTGGGGCGGGCCGGGGCGCGCTGCCCCGGCCGGTTCACGACGTACGCGATAGACCGGTTCATTTGCTTTCCGCCTGTTTCAGCTCCAGCACTTCTTTTGGCGTGACCATGTCGCCCTTGTTGTTGCCCCAGGCGTTACGTTCGTAGGTCACGACCGCTGCGATATCGACTTCCGACAGCTGCTTGCCGAACGCCGCCATGGCGGTGCCGGGCTTGCCGTGGAAGACAATGCTCAGGTGATCCTTGATCGGGCCGGTGGCGATTTTCGAGCCCTTGAGCGCCGGGAACATCGGCGGCAGGCCCTGGCCCTCGGCCTGGTGACAGGCCACGCAGGTGGTGTGATAGACCTTGTCGCCGCGCTCTTTAAGCTCGTCGAGGGTCCATTCCTTGCTGGTCAGCTCCTTGAGCTGCGCGGCCTCGGCTTTGCGCTCGGCGAGCCACTTCTCGTAGTCGGCCTTCTCTTTGACCTCGACCACGATCGGCATGAAGCCGTGATCCTTGCCGCACAGTTCGGCGCACTGGCCACGGTAGAGGCCGGGCTTGTCGATCCGGGTCCAGGCTTCGTT
The DNA here is from genome assembly GCF_054344005.1 of Pseudomonas sp. GNP014. NCBI lineage: Bacteria > Pseudomonadati > Pseudomonadota > Gammaproteobacteria > Pseudomonadales > Pseudomonadaceae > Pseudomonas > Pseudomonas sp. GNP014. The sequence continues at coordinate 1,295,815 of NZ_JBTGUS010000001.1, forward strand.
GACAAACCCCGGGATCGCATCGCGCTTGACCGCGAATGCCGGCACCCACCAGGAGTGGATCACGTCGGCGGAGGTCACGAGGAAGCGCACCTTGGCCCCGGTCGGCAGCACCAATGGCTTGTCGACCTCAAGCAAGTAGTGCTCGCCCTTGGCTTCCTTGTTGTGGATCTGCTCGGCGGGCGTGGCCAGGTTGCTGAAGAATTCGACGTCCTGGCCCAGGTATTTGTAGTGCCACTTCCACTGATAACCGGTGATCTGGATATCAATATCCGGCTCACTGGTGTCGTACATCTTGATCAGGGTGGCGGTTGCCGGAACGGCCATTGCCACCAGGATCAGCAGCGGCACGACGGTCCAGAGAATTTCGACGGTGGTGCTTTCGTGGAATTTTGCGGCGACCTGCCCGGTTGAACGGCGGTGCACCATCATCGACCAGAACATGGCGCCGAAGACGATGACTCCGATCACCACACAGATCCAGAAAATGGTCATGTGCAGATCGAATACTGCGTGACTGATCTCAGTCGCTCCAGGCGCCATATTCACAGTCCAGGCCGCGTGGGCCGGGCTGAAAATCGACCACAACAGGAGGCCCATCCAGACGTGTGGATGTCGCATCATTGCGGGTTCCCCTTATCGTTCTTGTTATCCCGGAGGCGTAACGCCTGCGGCAAGGGAGCGGCTGCATCAGACTACGAACTTGAATCGCCGGGCCTTGCTGCGGGTGCAGTCGGGCGTCATCAGCTAACTCCATTCACTGGCGAGTATAGACAGCGAGCGGAATTTGCAATGTGCCGACGTAAATGAACTGAAACAGCGGGTACTTGCGTTCGAGGGCACGAATGGAGAAGGATGCAGACGAGTGGTGGCGAACCGATATAACGCCGGTGCATCAAGGATGAAATAATTATGACAAATGCGTCTTAGCATTTTTCGTAAGCCAGCTAACTTATGTCTTCCCTATTTCATTGCCTTGTACCCTGGAGTTTTCATGAACACCGCCGCATTGCGCGAGCAGATCCAAAAAGCCCGACAAACCGAAAACCAAACCGGACGGCTCAAGCGTCAGCTGGAAGCCAAGTTGCCTCATCTGCATTCGGCCATCCAGTTGCCGGACGCTAACCGTGAAGAAGCGTTGACGAGCTTCGTCACCGCCTATATCGACGAAGTACCAGACATGCTGGATGCAGCCAATGAAGTCGCCAGGGAAGCGGGAATCGAGTCACAGATCAAACCGGTGCTGAGAATCGCCGAGCAGTACTTTATCCAGCCGCCGGTGGGTCTGGACAGTCTGCTGGACGAAGCCTATCTGGCACACCGCTTTGTCGAAGAGGTCAACGACCTGTACATCAAGCACCTCGGCCAGCCACTGATCCCCCTGGACATGACGGTCGCCAATCTGATTGCTCACCAATTGCTCGGTGAGGAATTTGCCAATCAACTGGACGAAGTGGTGCATCACACCATCGACGAAATGCTCGACGACGAGAGCTTTGCGCTGGAATCGGTCGAAGCTTACCGCGACAAGCTGAGCAGCCCGGATACCGGTGCTGCGTGGAAGCGCTGGCCATGCATGGGCCGCCGCCTGGGCGTGGGCCTGGAACTGGATCAGCCAGCCGCGTAAGCCACGCACAATCCAATGTCGGAGTGAGCCTGCTCGCGATGGCGATGGGTCAGTCAACAGAGATGTTGATTGAAACGATCGCCATCGCGAGCAGGCTCACTCCTGCAGGGTTTGAGTTCAACCTGGAGATTCAGCCGGCGGCGCCGACACCAGTATTGGTCCGAACCCGCCCCTCAAGCCGTCGCTTCAACCCGCGCGACTCGATCAACAGCTTCGACCCCTTCGCCGCATTCGCCCGGCCCCACTCTTCCAGCAACTCCAGACACGAATGGTCGATGTAGCTCAGGTTATTGAGCGGTACATGCACCGTCGTACCTTCGGGAATGCTGCCCAGCACCTGGGTCAAGGCTGGCACCTTGAGGAAGGTCGCCGCGCCCACCAGGCGTAACTCCATCTCGCCATCCTGCGGCAGGTCGATCAGGCTGATCTTCAGGCGCGACGCCTTGAACGCCAGTTTCAGCAGGGTCAGACCGAAACCGATCAGTACCCCGGTCAACAGGTCGGTGAAGATGATCGCCAGCGCCGTGGCGGCGTAGGTGAACATCGGCATCCGCCCGTAACGGCCCAGACCGCGAAAGGCCTTGAGGTCGACCAGTTTGAAACCGGTGTAGACCAGCACCCCGGCCAGACTCGCCACCGGAATGCTTTGCAGCACGCTCGACAGCAACAACACGAACCCCAGCAGCCACAGGCCATGAAAGATCGTCGAATAACGGGTGGTCGCGCCGGCCTGGACGTTGGCCGAACTGCGCACAATCACCCCGGTCATCGGCAGCGCACCGACCAGCCCGCAGAGCATGTTGCCGACACCTTGCGCTGACAGCTCACGGTCAAAGTCAGAACGTACGCCACTGTGCATGCGGTCTACTGCCGCCGCAGACAGCAGGGTTTCGGCGCTGGCGATAAACGCCACGGCAAATGCCGCGATCAGTAGCGTCGGGTCGGCCAGGCTGAGCAGGTCCGCCGGTTTCAGCCAGTCGATGGCTTCGGCCAGATTCTCCGGCACCTCGACCCGTTTCACCGGCAACGCCAGCAGCAGGCTGGCGCCCGTGGCCAGACCTACGCCGAGCAACGCGCCGGGAATAAACCGCAGCGAGTGCGGACGGAATTTCTCCCACAGCCACATCACCGCAATGGTCGCCAGCCCGAGTAACCCGGCCTGCCACCCAAACGACGGCAAGGCTTGCGCCACCGCGCCGGGGAAGGCCGTCAGGTTATCCAGACCGGAAGGTTGCGGCTTGGCGTCGAGCATCACATGCACCTGCGAGAGCACGATCAACACCCCGATCCCGGCGAGCATGCCGTACACCACTGCTGGCGCCGTGACCCGAAACCAGCAACCGAGCTTCAGGCGACCGGCCACCAGTTGCAGGAAACCTGCGAGCAGCAGAGTCGGCCCGAGCATCTCGATACCGTGCTGACGCACCAGTTCGAACACCAGCACCGCCAGACCCGCCGCCGGCCCGCTGACCTGCAACGGCGAACCCGCCAGCCAACCCACCACCAGACCGCCGATGATCCCGGTGATCAGGCCTTTGGCCGGTGGCAACCCGGAAGCAATTGCGATACCCATGCACAATGGCAGGGCGACCAGGAACACAACCACCGAAGCCAACAGCTCCCGTGGCAGAACCGCTTTCAATTGAGCAGCACGCATGGTGATTCTCCCGAAGCTTTCTTCAGGCGTGGCGAGGCCAGGCCACTGAAACAGCGGCCGGCGTCAAACCACACAGATTTTTAGGAAGATTTAGAAGCGCGCTTTGGGCGTCGCCACCGGAATCGGGTGGCTGCCATCGAGCGGCAGGAAACGTCCCTGATCCGCGTCGTAAGCTTTGATTTCGCTGGTTTCGATGTTGTAGACCCAGCCATGGATGAACAGATGACCGTTCGCCATGCGCGAGGCTACCGAAGGATGGGTACGCAAGTGCTGCAGTTGGGCGATGACGTTTTCCTCGGTGAGGATCGGCATGCTTTCTTTTTCGTCGGCGCAGTGACAGTTGTCGTGCACCATGGTTTTCGCGACTTCGGCGTGGCGCAGCCAGGCTTTGACCGTCGGCATTTTTTCCAGGCTGTCCGGGTTGAGCACCGCACGCATGGCGCCGCAATCGGAATGGCCGCAGATGATGATGTGCTGCACGCCCAGCGCCAGCACCGCGTACTCGATTGCGGTGGAAACGCCGCCGTTCATCTGGCCGTAAGGCGGCACGACGTTGCCGACGTTACGGGTCACGAACAGATCACCCGGGGAGCTCTGGGTGATCAGCTCAGGGACGATGCGCGAGTCGGCGCAGGTGATGAACATTGCCCGGGGCGATTGCGCCGTGGCGAGTTTCTTGAAGAGTTCTTCCTGCTGCGGGAAGACCTCATGATGAAAATGCAAAAAGCCGTCAACGATCGTTCGCAGCGCTGCATCGGCGGATTCCGCCCCAGGGACGGCTTGCGCCGACGCAGCCAAAGGCTGTTTATCCTTGTCACTCATGATTCATCCTCTTTGGCGGATTCGGGGAGTCGTTCCCGTGTATTCCGGTATGAAGCCAGTGGCTGTTTAAAACATCCGGGTCATCCCGACCCGTCAGTCACTCGATGAACAAGGTAGCCGCCGAAACTTAACTCAAACTGAATCAAGCGCTCTAGAACGTGTGTTCCAGGTCACGAAAAACGTGACTGGCCTGTTCCGGCGGAAGGATTCCAACCCATCAACCATCGACTAATTGTCGCTAAATCAACGACATCTGGCGACCCGGCGGACAGAAGGCGGTGTGATTTACCCCGAAGCCCTCGAGCCAGCGAGCTCGCCGCCGGCACCTCACCTTGGCTGCTGCGCCAGGGGTACTCAGGGATTGGGGCGCGCGAACAGTTGCCGATTAAAACTACGATACTTGATGCAACATATAGTGGATTGCCACTTTGACAGCGGTGCGTATTATCCGAAGAGCCATGGAAGTCATTAGGCAAACAAACTTGAAAGGGATTTTTTATGACATCAATTGCACGTCCAGACAGTGTTCGAGGGGTTTTTTTAGAGAGGGTCGAAATAACTGTCCCTCGAAGCGAAATTCTAGTGGAAATGCGCTTTTCAACTAAGAAAGCAGTGACTGATCCAGCGACCGGACTGGTATCCGAGATGCTTGTTGATTCCAAGGTCGTGGGTGCAATATCGTCCGATAAAGGCAAAACGTTTAAAATTGGCGGGCTTAAAGATGTAGACGGCGATGGTGATATCGACCGTCATGATCAGGCAAAGTTAATCGCCCTGGCCAAGGCTTATAGCGCCATTATCAATCCTTGAATAAAAACAAAGCCTGTATGAATTCATACAGGCTTTGTTCCCGCGTAAAGGCTCTGCGAAGGGTTCCCGTTTTTTACTGACTTCAATAGACGCGAGTTTGCGACCTCGAGGGATTTGCTAAATCAACGACATCTGGCGTCCCGGCGGACAGAACGCTGTGCAATCGAGGTTGTAGCCCTCGCGATGATTCATGCCTAAACGCTTGATGGCTTTGGCAAAGCGCTGCGCCAGCAGGTCGGCGAACACCCCTTCGCCGCGCATGCGTGCGCCAAAACGGCTGTCGTAGAGTTCACCGCCACGGCTCTGGCGGATCAGGCTCAGCACATGGGCCGCCCGCTGCGGGTAGTGCGCCTGCAGCCATTCCTCGAACAGCGGCGCCACTTCCAGCGGCAGCCGCAGCATCATGTACGCAGCGCTCTGCGCGCCGGCCGCATGCGCCTCAGTCAGCAGGCTTTCGATCTCACTGTCATTGATCATCGGAATCATTGGCGAACACAGCACACCCACTGGAATCCCCGCGTCGCGCATTACCCGGATCGCCCGCAGCCGGGCCTTGGGCGCTGCGGCGCGGGGTTCGAGGATGCGTTTGAGTTCGTCGTCCAGTGTGGTCAGGCTGATCATCACCGCCACCAGCCTTTGCTGCGCCAGTTCAGTGAGCAGGTCGAGGTCGCGCAAGATCAGCGAACCCTTGGTGATGATGGTCACCGGATGCCGATAGCGCAGCAGCACTTCGAGGGTCTGGCGGGTGATTTTGTGTTCGCGCTCGATCGGCTGATACGGATCGGTATTGGAGCCCAGGTTGATCGGCGCGCATTGATAGCCTTTTTTCCCGAGCTGTTCTTCCAGCACTTGGGCGGCGTTGGTCTTGGCAATCAGCCTGGTTTCGAAATCCAGCCCGGGCGACATGTCCCAATAGGCATGGCTGGGCCGCGCGTAGCAATAGATGCAGCCATGCTCGCAGCCTCGGTAGGGGTTGATCGAGCGGTCGAAGGGCAGGTCCGGCGAGGTGTTGCGGGTGATGATGGTTTTCGCGGTTTCGATCATCACCTCGGTGTTCTGCGTTTCGGGCACTTCCTGATACCAGCCGTCATCCTCGGCCACCGAACGGTTCGGCGCAAAGCGGTTGTGCGGATTGGTCGCGGTGCCGCGACCGCGCGGGGGGAGAGGGTTGATCATTGCGCGAACCTCGAATCTGTACATGCATACAGTACAAGGTTACGCCCTTAACGATCCAGTACCGTTCGGCCAAAGAATACGGGCACGGTTTAGGTCTGCCATGTGCTGGGTTGTTCATATAAATAACTGGAAAAAGAGAAAACCCACGAAACATATGTTGGGTTGTGAAGGAAAGTTATCAACTATAGCCTTCGAAACTTACCGGCACTGATGCCTGTATATGAACTCTAAAAGGATTTAATTTATGTCGTTTCTTAATCAGCGTGGTGTATTCCTACAAATGTTGCTGCCGAGCCAATCGGAACCCAATACCATTGTTTCGATGCAACTTGCCCGCAAGGAACTGGGGTGGAATGCCGAGGAGGAGTTGTCGACCGAAGCTCTGGTCGATTCGATCTACGTGGTCGCGGTGTCCAGCGATCAAGGCAAGTCCTTTACCATTCGCACGGACAAAAAAGATGTAGACGGCGACGGTGATATAGATAGTGATGACAAGGCCAAGTTAGTGGCATTGGCCAAGGCTTATGCAAGTATCGTTAATCCGTAACGCACACGGCGACAAATGCAAAAAAACCTGCATGATTTACGCCTGCAGGTTTTTGTCGGACAGTGATTGGTCAAAACGGTAGCAACCATGTGAGTGATTATTTCAAATATTAAAGTCCCTCATTGATGCAAAGGAACCCGCGATTTTTCTGAAAATAAACTCATCGTCCAGATCAATATCGTTATCACCGTCAGCGTCCGTCGACCCCATCACTTTTTTATACAATCCCTTGTCATAACCCGTGACGGTCACGACTGAATCCGGGCGAGTCAAATCGGAGTTTGCGACATTAAACAAGCCAATATTGACGTCGGCAAGTTTGCCCTTTGAGGCGTTGTCTGCAAATGAGATAAGCATGCAACTGTAAAGACGTCCCGCGCCGACGGTGCTCAAGCCGACAATCGCAGAGGCGAGGTCGCCTGCCAGGGTGTAATAGGAGTCGTCATCCTCATCAGTGTCGCCGTCACCCTCAACGTCGTCGACTCCACTTACCGTGTCATATTTCCCGTTGGCGATATTGGCGTACGCTGTGACGACGATGTCGGGCAATGAATTAACAGCATCACCATTGTTGTATCGGGAAATTACCGCTTCAGCTGTGCCATTCCCATCCGTGTCTCTGAACTCATATAACAGTGAGTAGCTCATGTCTGTGTGCTCCCTGCCAGCGCAATATTAAGGACCTGAATCTATGTCCCTTTGCACATTAGGTAACGTAAATGCGAGCGTCTACTGTCAGACTTGACAGGTGTATGCATTTACAGCACGGATGGAACAACGTGACTGACTGAGTGGTTATACACCCTGTCAACTCTGACAGTAGACTGGAATTATCCCCAACTCTAATCTCAAGCACGGATTCAAGTCTGAGGGATTTTATTCATGGCTATCAGAATACTGCTGGAAATCTCGGATATGGACCGAGATGAAAGTCCGGAAATCGCGTTTTATCACTACGATGAAGACGCGACCGAGATGATGGATTACGACTATTCGCTCTATGCTTCGTCGTCGCAGGCCAATGGTCGTTATGACGTGATCTCCGAAGACGCTGTCGATGCTGACGGCGATGGCGACATCGACAAATACGACGAGAAGCTTTACCTGCAGCTGGCCGATGCATTTGCGCAGTTCAAAGGCTTTCAGTCCAAGCGTTGATCGGCCGCTGACACCGCACGAAAAGTCGCACCGTGCCAGCGGCGTATCAATCACAGCCGTCAGTTATGCGTGGTGACTTGCCCCAAATCATCCCTGGAAGTCGCCTGCATATCGTTCTTGCGCAGGCTTGCGACATCGTCAGCCTTGACCGGCGCGCCCTTGTTACCCCAACTGCCGCGAATAAAACTCACCACATCGGCTACTTCCTGATCCGACAAGCGCCAGGCGAAACCCGGCATGGTGAAGGTCGACGGCGCCGAGTGGGTGGCCGGCAGGGTGCCGCCCTTGAGCACGATGTGGATCAGCGACGTCGGGTCTTCCGATTGCAGCACCGGATTGCCGGCCAGCGCCGGGAACACCCGGGTATAGCCATGGCCGTCGGTACGGTGGCAGGCCGCGCAGTTGTCGATGTACACCGCTGCGCCGCGTTGGCTGTCGTCACCGTTCCATAGAGCCTTGGCCGCTTTTTCGTCGTACTGGTGCGGCTGATCGGCAGGATCATTGGCCGGCAACGACTTGAGGTAGCGGGCGATCGCGGTCAGGTCGGCGTCGGTCATGTATTGCATGCTGTGGGTCACCACGTCGCTCATGCCGCCGAACACCGCGCTGCGGTCGCTGCGTCCGGTCTTGAGGAACTGCACCAGTTGCGCTTCGCTCCAGCTGCCGAGACCGTCCTTGTGATCACCGCGCAGGCTCTTGGCGATCCAGCCTTCCAGCGGCGCACTGCCGGCGAGGAAGTTTTTGCCGTCGGTGGCGCTCAGGGATTTTTCCTGCATGGTCAGGGCCCGTGGCGTATGGCAGGCGCCGCAATGGCCGAGGCCTTCGACCAGATAGGCGCCACGGTCGATGACTGGATCGTCCGAGGTTGCCTTGTAGTCCTCGACTTTCGGCGCAAACATCCAGCGCCAGCCCATCAGCGGCCAGCGCATGCTCAGCGGCCATGGAATGTCGCTGGCTTTGTTCTCCTGCGCGACCGGTTCGACGCCGTGCATGAAGTAGGCGTACAGCGCTTTCATGTCGCCTTCACTGACGCGGGCGTAGGACGGATACGGCATGGCCGGGTACAACGTACTGCCGTTTTTCGCGACACCATGGCGCACGGCCTTGTCGAAGTCCTCGAAGCTGTAATCACCGACGCCGGTTTGGTCGGGGGTGATGTTGGTCGAGTAAATCGTGCCGATCGGGGTTTCCATCGGCAGGCCACCAGCGAACGGCTTGCCGCCCTTGGCGGTATGGCAGGCCACGCAGTCACCGGCGCGGGCGAGGTATTCGCCTTGTTTGATCAACGCTTGATCGACGTCGGCGGCGTGTACAGCAGCGCTGCCGAGCAGGGCCAGGGTGGCGATAACGAGATTGTTCATGGTCATCGCTCCTTATGCCTGAACCAGCGGGCCGGGGTTTTTCAGGTACTGCTCGCGGATCGCCTTCGCCGACCAGTAGGTCAACGCCGCCACCAGTCCGGTCGGGTTGTAGCCCAGCCCCTGCGGGAATGCCGAGGCGCCCGGCACAAATACGTTGTGCACATCCCAGCTCTGCAAGTAGCGGTTCAGGGCGCTCTTCTTCGGATCGGTGCCCATGATTGCGCCGCCGTTGAGGTGAGTGGTCTGGTAGGCCGCCGTATTGAAGTGCTCACCGACCTGCTTGCCGATCACCGCAATCGCTTTCGGGCCCATGGCTTGGGCGACCTTGCCCATTTTCTCGACCATGAAGCGGTTCATCTTGATGTCGTTTTCCTGCCAGTCGAAGGTCATCCGCAGCAGCGGCAAGCCGTAGGCATCGCGGTACACCGGATCCAGATCGAGGTAGTTGCCGCGGTAGGACTGATGCGCGCCGTGGGCGTCCATCGACACCTGGTGGGTGTAGTAATCGGCGGTCGCACGTTTCCACGCGCTGCCCCAGGCCGGTGTGCCCGGCGGGTTCGAAGTACCGGCAATCGGCCGGCTGCCGGCCTGGTTGACCCACATCGGCGAGCCGCCGACGAAGCCGTGCGGCCCGTGGTCGAAGTTGTCGGCGTTGAAGTCATCCAGCGCCACGCCGTTGCCGCCGGCACCGATGAAGTTGTTGGTGTGGGTGTCCTTGTCGAAGAACGCCTTGATGGTCGCCATGTTCTGGTAGGCGAAGTTGCGCCCGACCACGCCTTCGCCGCTGATCGGGTCGTAAGGCTTGCCGATGCCCGACAGCAGCATCAGGCGCACGTTGTGCAGCTGGAAGGCGCCGAGGATCACCAGATCCGCCGGTTGCTCGATCTCGCGGCCCTGGCCGTCGATGTAAGTCACGCCGGTGGCCTTGGACTTGGTGCTGTCGAGGTTGACCCGCAGCACATGTGAATTAGGCCGCAGTTCGAAATTCGGCAACGGCTTTAGCGCCGGCAGAATGTTCACGTTCGGCGAGGCCTTGGAATACATGTAGCAAACATAACCGCTGCAGAAACCGCAGAAGTTGCACGGCCCCATCTGTGCGCCGTAGGGATTGGTGTACGGCCCTGAAGTATTCGCCGACGGCAGGTTGTAGGGTTTGTAACCGACCTCTGTCGCCGCTTTGCCGAACAGCTGTGCGGACACCGTGTTTTTCTGCGCTTGCAGCGGGAACGGATTGGAGCGATCCGGCGCATAAGGGTTGCCGCCCTTGCCCTGACCGACCAGTTGGCCCTTCACGGTCCAGGCCTGGCCGGAGGTGCCGAAGACTTTTTCGGCGAAATCGAAGAAAGGCTCCAGCTCTTCGTAGCTGACGCCGAAGTCCTGGATGGTCATGTCCTTGGGGATAAAGTTTTTGCCGTAGCGCTCTTCGTAGTGGCTGCGCATGCGCAGCTCGATCGGATCGACGCGAAAATGCACGCCCGACCAGTGCAGACCGGCGCCCCCGACGCCATTACCCGGCAGGAACGCGCCGAGCTGGCGGTTGGGCAGGGCGATGTCGTTGACGCTGTGGCGGATGGTGACCGTCTCTTTGGAGATGTCCTGAAAGAGTTTTTTGCGCACGCTGTAGGTGAGTTCGTCGATCACCTGCGGATAGTTGCCGTCGGGGTAGGTGTCCTGCATCGGCCCGCGCTCCAGCGCCAGCACATTGAGCCCCGCTTCGGTCAGCTCCTTGGCCATGATCGCGCCGGTCCAGCCAAAACCGACGATCACTGCGTCGACCTTCTTCATTACCGTTGCCATGCTTAGGCCCTCTCGCCGCGAATCGAAACTGCCGGGAAGGGGTATTGCTCGTTGCGTTCCACCCAATCCATGAAATCGGCGCGGGCGCCGGGGAAGCCGATCATGGTCCAGCCGACCATGCCTTTATTGCCGCCGTGGATCGGGTCGCAGAAGAACCCTTCCTTGGTGTTTTGCAGCAGCAGACTGAAGAAAATCTTCGCCGGAACCGCATCGAACTGCGGCTTGCCGGCTTCGAGTTGCTTGAGCAAGTCGTCTCGGGTAGCGCTGTCTTGCTCGGCAAATGTTTTACCGTTGAGGGATTTTGCCCACTGATCCGTGGCGGCGATGCCGAGGCGATAGATGTCTTTGGGCACCAGTTTGCTCTGCCAGCCCATCTCCGGCGCGGCGTCGGCGTTGAACGGACCCTGCATGTACCACAGGGCACCGGCGGCGTACGGGGTGTTCATCTGGCGGTCGATGTATTCCGGCACGCCGGCTTCGAGGGCGCCCGGGCCTTGATCGTCGTTGGGGATCAATTGCGCCACGGCGGCGTTGATGAACGCCCATTCCTCGGCGGTGAAATAGCTTGGCTGGTAAGCGCCGGACTCGGCCTTCGCCGGAGCTGCCGCGGGCGCCGCCGGGGTGACTTCAGGCGCCGCTTGCAAGACGCTGCTGCCCAGGCCGCTACCGGCGAGGGTGACCACGGGAATCAGGGTCAGGGATTTGCGCAAGAACTCACGCCGCGGGTTGTCTCGATTTGCATCAGACATGGGGGTGCACCTCATCAGGCATTGATGGTTGTCCGTTTCTGCGAACGGCTTGAGCATTTTTCGTCGCGGCGTGAAGCCCGTGTGACCGGGAAAAGGGCGACGCCTGCAACATCGTGTGACAAATGGTAGCAGGCTAATCATCGGGATTAACCGATTCAGCGGAAAAAACCGCGGTTTTTTCCGCGACGCTCAATGAAATCGCACGGATTCACGATTCTTTGACAAGTGCCTCACAGGGCTTTGACCGTCGTACGTAGAAGCTGTAAGGCCTTTCATTGATGAATCCCGATACGGTCAGCCCAGCATGTCCCGAGTGCGCCTTTTCCCTGCTTTGTGTTTGTCGCTTGTTGCCCTGCTGCACTTGATGCCGGCCCAGGCTGACGCCGCTGCAACATCGCGTCCCCCTGAATGGGCACAACCGGTTGAAGTGCAGTACAACCTGTTCCAGATGTCGCCAACCCTTTACCGCAGCGCCTTGCCGGACGGCGGTGCGGTGCCGTTGTTGAAGAACCTCAAAGTGGCGACGGTGATCAACTTCCTGCCGGAAGCCGACAGCCGCTGGTTGTCCGAGCCAGGCATCAATCAGGTGCAGCTGCCTTATCGCACCAACCATGTCGATGACGCCGATGTGCTCAAGACCCTGCGCGCGATTCAGGCTGCCGAAGCCAATGGTCCGGTGTTGATGCATTGCAAGCACGGTTCCGACCGCACCGGCCTGATGGCGGCGATGTACCGGATCGTGGTGCAGGGCTGGAGCAAGGAAGACGCGCTGAACGAGATGACTCAGGGCGGTTTTGGTGAAAGCGGCCATTTCAAGGATGGCGTGCGCTATGTGATGCAGGCTGATGTCGACAAACTGCGTACCGCTCTGGCCAATGGCGATTGCAGCACCAGTGCCTTTGCCACCTGCTCGATGAAGAGCTGGTTCCAGTCGGTCAACCTGAAGTAACCGCGGGCGTATCGGCGGCAAAGAGCTGTGCGGTAACAGGCTCGCCAAGAAACCCATGCGCTGCCTTGAGCAATGAGCGGGAGTCGCCGGGCGCAAAGAACGCCTCGCGAAAATCCCGCCCTGTCTGCGGGGCGAACACACCGTCGCGCTGAAACCGTTTGAACACCTCGCTCGCCAGCACGCCCGACCATTTGTAGGCGTAGACCGATGCCGCGTAGCCGGTCACCAGGTAATCAAAGCTATAGGCGAGGCGGTGATAACCCGACAGTTGCAGGTGGGGGATGTCACGTTGCACATCTTCGAAAACCTGCTGGATGCTGCGGCCATCGCCATGACTTCGATGCAGCTCCAAATCAAATAACGCCGTCATCAGCAACATGGCGGTGGTCCGGCTGGTGTGGGCGCTGATGGCGGCCAGCGCAGTCTCGGCCCGTGCCTTCGTCAGTCGCTCGCCGCTCTGGTAATGGGCGCCTAGCCACACCAGAAACTCCGATGACAGGCACCAGTGTTCGAACAACTGCCCGGCGAACTCGGCAGTATCGCGGGCCATTTGCGAAATCCCCGAAAGGTTGCGATGCGGGGATCGCGTGAAAACATGTTGCAGGCAATGCCCGAACTCGTGGAACAGCACCCGCAGGTTTTCGTGGGACAGCAGGCACGGATGGTCCTTGGTGGCAGGCGGGAAGTTACTGTGAAGGCTGGCAATCGGCAGCGATGGGCGCCCTTCGGCATTGATGCGGCGAACGCGCAAGGCCGAGGTGAAGGCATAGTCGGTCGATTCTTCGTGGTGATAGGGGTCAATGTAGATATACCCAATCACTTGCTCGTACTCGCGTACCTCCAGTAACCGCACGCTTTCATGCCCGTGGCTGACCGCTGTCTGTTCGACGATCTTGACGCCGAACATGTGCTCGCTGAATAGACAGAGCCGACGTAGCGTGCCATCGAGCGGGAAGTACTCACGCAAGCTTTTGAGTGCGCCATTCAATTGCCGCAGGCGTAACTGCTCGGCGAGGAAGTCTTCATCCCATGGCTGTATTGGTGCAATCCCCTGGGTGAGCGCGAACGCCTTCAGGGCCTGGGCATCGCGCTGCAAGGCCGGCGTATTTGATGCCACTTGCTGGCGGACAAAGGCGTCGACTTGTTCGGGTGAGGCGGCCATGCGGTTTTCGAGGCGAAACTGGACGAAGTTTTCGAATCCGAGTAACCGGGCTTTTTCGTGTCGCAGGCCGACCAGCACCGTCAGGACCGGATGGTTGTCGGTTTTGTTCGCTTGGGGGCCCTGGTCGGAGGCGCGGCTGAACCACGCCAAGTAATATTCTTCGCGCAGTGCCCTGTTTTGCGAGTGAGTCATGACGTGCTGGTAGGTGTTTCGATCCAGCGTCAGCAGCCAGCCGTCGAATCCTGCCTGTTTTGCATTGCGGGCCAGACGCGCCTGCACCGCAGCAGACAGGCCTTCAAGCTGCGTGACGTCGGCAATGCGTTTGCTCCACGCGGCGTCGGCCAGTTCCAGGTTGCTCAGGAACAGTTGCTCCAGCTGCCGGATGTCGTGATTCAGGCGCGCAAGCGTTTGCTGTTGAGCACGCTGCAGTTCGATCCCGGACAGGCGAAATTTGCGCAGAATCTTCGCCAGCGAGGCTTTGCGCTGATCATCGAAACTGGCGGCAATCGAGCTGTTCGCCAGCCGTTGATAGGTACGGTACAGCGCCAGATTGGCGGCCTTGTCGGCGCGGTATTGGTCCGCTGCGAGGCTGCACAAGGCGCTTTCCCTGAGCCAGTCGGTGTCGTCGGGTTTGACGCTCGAGAGGGTTTCGATAATGGCCATGGTTTCATCCAGGCGCGCTTCGGCCTCATCGACGGCCACTACCAGATCGTCCCAACCCGGATGTTCGGTCTGGCTGGCGATCACTTGCGTAATGACCTGGTGGTTTGCGCTGATGATCGCGTTGATCGCCGGAACCAGATGCTCGGCGCGTATCGCCGACCACGGTGGCAAAGTCCAGGGTTGTAACAGCGGATTGGTGTCAGGCATGGCTTCTTCCTTGAGGCGTGGCTGAAAAGGGCCAGCTTAGGCAGGAAGCGCAGGGGACGGGCGGTACATAGTTACCACCTTCCACCGCTGATCGGTGGAAGGTGGCAGCGACTCAATGTTGTGCGTCAGGTTTTTTCGCAAGCTTCGGATTGGGGAAGAAATGCACGGCCTGGACATTTTTGTCCGCTGTCGGCTTGAGCGCGCTGGTGTTGACCCGCGTGCCCAGCTCTTTCGGTACAGAAAGCCCCTGCTCGTTCAACGTATCCGAGTAACCACAGGCCACGCATTCGCGGTGCGGCACGCTGTCCTCGTTCCACATCATCAGCTTGTCCGGCTCGCTGCACGCCGGGCAGACCGCCCCGGCGATAAAGCGTTTCTTGGTAATCACAGGTGCCTCGCTCATGCTGCTGCGTCCTCACTCAGGCCGCTATGGCGCAAGAGTGCGTCAATCGAAGGCGCACGGCCACGGAAGTCGACGAACAGCACCATCGGGGCCTGCGAACCGCCACGTGCCAGGATCGCTTCGCGGAAAGCGCGACCGGTTTCAGCGTTGAGCACGCCGTCTTCTTCGAATTTCGAGAAGGCATCCGCCGACAGCACTTCCGCCCACTTGTAGCTGTAGTAACCCGCGGCGTAACCGCCGGCGAAGATGTGCGCGAAGCTGTTGGGGAAGCGGTTGTAGGCCGGTGGACGCATCACTGAAACTTCATCGCGAACGCCTTCGAGCACTTGCAGCACGCTGCGACCGTCACCGTGGGTGGCGTGCAGTTCGAAGTCGAACAGCGAGAACTCCAGCTGACGCACCATCATCAGCCCGGACTGGAAGTTTTTCGCCGCGAGCATTTTTTCCAGCAGGTCCTGTGGCAGTGGCTCGCCGGTTTCATAGTGACCGGAGATCAGTGCCAGACCTTCCGGCTCCCAGCACCAGTTTTCCATGAACTGGCTCGGCAGCTCGACCGCATCCCACGCCACGCCGTTGATCCCGGAGACACCAGCGTGATCCACGCGGGTCAGCAGGTGATGCAGGCCATGGCCGAATTCGTGGAACAGGGTGGTCACTTCATCGTGGGTCAGCAACGCAGGCTTGCCGCTGTCGGCCGGGGTGAAGTTGCACACCAGGTTGGCGACCGGGCTTTGCAGCACGCCGTCGACAGTGCGGCGGCGGTCGCGAGCGCCGTCCATCCACGCGCCGCCTCGCTTGTTGGCGCGGGCGTAGAGGTCAAAGAAGAAGCGGCCGACATGCTGGCCGTTTTCCTTGATCTCGAACAGACGCACGTCCGGGTGCCAGGTGTCGAAGCCTTTCAGTTCGGCGATTTCAATGCCGTACAGACGCTGGACGATCGCGAACAGCCCGCCGAGGACTTTGTCGATCGGGAAGTAGGCGCGCAGGGTTTCCTGAGCGACGCTGTAGCGTTGCTCGCGGAGTTTTTCCCCGTAGAAACCGCTGTCCCAGCTTTGCAGATCGGCGCAGCCCTGTTCGGCGGCGTAGGCGCGCAGCTGTTGCAGGTCCTGCGCGGCAAACGGCTTGCTGCGCTTGGCCAGGTCGCGCAGGAAGCTCAGCACCTGATCGCTGGACTCGGCCATTTTGGTCGCCAGGCTCAGCTCGGAGAAGCTGGCAAAACCCAGCAGCCTGGCCAGTTCCTGACGCAGGTCGAGGATCTCTTCCATGACCGGACCGTTGTCGTTCTGCCCGGCATTCGGGCCTTGATCCGACGCACGGGTGCAATAGGCGGCGTAGACTTCTTCACGCAGCGCGCGGTCCTGGGCGTAGGTCATTACCGCGTAGTAGCTCGGGAATTCCAGGGTGATCAGCCAGCCATCGAGACCTTTAGCCTGGGCGGCGGCCGCCATCTGCGCCTTGGCCGAATCGGTCAGGCCAGCGAGGGCGGCTTCGTCGGTGATGTGCTTGGTCCAGGCTTGTGTGGCATCGAGCAACTGGTTGGAGAAGCGGCTGCCCAGCTCGGACAGTTTGCTCTGCACTTCGGCGTAACGCTTCTGTTCAGCTTCCGGCAGGTCGATACCCGACAGGCGGAAATCGCGCAGGGCATGTTCCAGAATGGTTTTTTGTGCCACGTCGAAACCGGCGGCTTCCTGGCTGTTAGCCAGCGCCTCATAGGCCTGGAACAGTTCGCGGTTCTGGCCCATTTCGGTGGAGTAGGCGCTCAGGGCCGGCAGGCACGACTCGTAGGCTTCGCGCAGTTCGGCGCTGTTGCACACGGCGTTGAGGTGGCTGACCGGGCTCCAGGCGGCGCCGAGGCGATCATTGAGTTCGTCCATTGCCAGCACCAGACCGGCCCAGGTCGGGTTCTGGCCTTGGGTCTTGAGGATTTCGGCAATGGCGGCGCGGTTGTCGGCCAGAATGGTTTCGATGGCCGGCAGGACGTGTTCGGCACGGATCGTGGAGAACGGTGGCAGGTCGTAGGACTGCAGCAGAGGGTTGTTCACGCTCACGGTTGGCACCTTGGCTGGAAGAAACATGCGCCCATCTTAATTACAATCGGCATTCACCGCAGCTATCGGCGACAGAGAGAGAACTTATCGTGTCCGTTCGCAAGTACCAGAATCACACCCCGCAGCTTCGCGAAGGCGCGTTTGTCGACGCCTCGGCGGTGGTGATCGGCGACGTTGAAATCGGCGAAGACAGCTCCGTGTGGCCGCTGACCGTGATCCGTGGCGACATGCACCGCATCCGCATCGGCGCGCGCACCAGCGTGCAGGACGGCTGCGTGCTGCACATCACCCACGCCGGTCCGTTCAACCCGGACGGCTTCCCGCTGCTGATCGGCAACGACGTGACCATCGCCCACAAGGTCATGCTGCATGGCTGCAGCGTCGGCAGTCGCGTGTTGATCGGCATGGGTAGCATCGTCATGGATGGCGCGGTGGTCGAGGACGACGTGATCATCGGCGCCGGCAGCCTGGTGCCGCCGGGCAAGCGCCTGGAAAGCGGCTTTCTGTATGTTGGCAGTCCGGTGAAACAGGTGCGTGCACTGACTGACAAGGAGCGCGCCTTCTTCACCTACAGCGCGGCGAACTACGTGAAGCTCAAGGACCTGCACCTGGCCGAAGGCTACGACCAGCTCTGAAACGACTGACACCCGTACAGGATTTCTCATGCACTACCAGACCGTACTGTTCGACCTCGATGGCACCCTGACCGACCCGCGTGAGGGCATCACCCGTTCCATCCAGTTCGCCCTCGGCAAGCTCGGCATCGACGAGCCGGACCTGACCAGACTTGAACACTTCATCGGCCCGCCACTGTTGCAGGCGTTCATGCAGTTCTATGGTTTCGATGAGGCCAAGGCGTGGCAAGCGGTGAATTTCTATCGCGAACGCTTCAAGGTCACCGGCCTGTATGAAAACCGCGTGTTTGATGGTGTCACGCCTTTATTGGAAACCCTGAGCGGGCAGGGACGGCAGCTGTATATCGCCACGTCGAAACCGTGGGAATTTGCCCGCGAGATTGCCCGGCATTTTGATTTCGCCCGGCACTTCAAGGTGATCTACGGCAGTGAGCTGGACGGCACGCGAACCAATAAGGTCGAGCTGATTGCGCATCTGATCAAGGAAGAAGGGCTGGACCCGGCCAATACGTTGATGATCGGCGATCGTAAGCACGATCTGATCGGGGCGCGCAGCAATGGGCTGGATGCGGCGGCAGTCGGTTACGGGTTTGGCAGTTTCGAAGAGTTGAGTGCGGAGGCGCCGGCTTATCATTTTGAAACGCTGGACGAGTTGCATCGGGCATTCCTGCGGCGTTGATTAATACGTCATCGCTGGCACGCCAGCTCCCACAGGTGAGCGATGTGCTCAGGTTCACCACTGTCCCTGTGGGGGCTGGCTTGCCAACGATGAGGCCAATTCAGCCACGGAAGGTCTGAGCGTCTGCCAATGCTTTCAGCGCCGCTTTGCGCTTAGCCACCGGCAGCGCCCCCAACTTCTCCACTTCAGCATAAAACCTCGGCCAATCCCCCCCAACCTGCCTGAACAACGCCGAAAACGCCGGCACCCACTGGTCATACAGCCCGAACGGCAACAGCCGCGCATTGTTCAGCGGCAAATTCACCCACGCGTCATAACGCTTGTCCCCGGCCCACAGGCTGTCACGCATCATTCGATATTCGCGACGGAACTGCTCGAACGCTGCGGCCTTACGTTCGCGCATCTGCTCGGCCGGCAGCGGTTGGGCATAGAGTTTTTCCAGCCGGGAGCGCGTTTCCAGCACCCGCTCGATGAACTGGTCACGCTGCTTGAGCTGCGAGTCGTTCTGCGCCGGTAACCCGCGAAACGCGCGCCACTGGCGGGTCCCTTCCTGCTCGACGAACGTGGCGAAGGACTCGTTGAACTCGGTGTCATCCTTCACATAGAAGCGCTGATGGGCCAGCTCATGGAAGATCAGGGTGGCCAGACGCTCATCGCCCCAGCCCATCATCGAATTGAGAATCGGGTCATTGAACCAGCCGAGTGTCGAATAGGCTTCGACGCCGCCAATCGCCACGTCCATGCCTTGCAGACGCTGGATCGCCGCTTCGCCCCGTGCCGCGCTCTGGCTGTAGTAGCCGCGATAGGCCACGCAACCGGCGATCGGGAAGCAATGATTCTGCGGGGTCAGAGAAAACTCCGGGGTGACGAACACGTTCCACACCACAAATGGCCGGCCGATGTCGGCGTACAGACGATAGCTCTGATTGTCGGGCAGGTGCAGCTGCTCGCTGGCGAAGGTTCGGGCCTTTTGTGACTGAGCCAGGTGCGCGCGCAATTTCTCGTCACGGCTTGGGTCGGCAATCACCCTGGCCACGGGCTCGCGTGCCCGCAGCAGCTGCAACTGACCGCTGGCCAGCTGACTGTAATAGCTGACGCTGGCGCAACCGTTGAGCAACAAAAACATCACCCCCGGAAACAAAATCCGAAAAACGCGATCAAGTAACCCATGGCTTGGAAGCGGCCTGCTCAAAATAAAAATCCTTTGGAAAGTCTGCCCGCAAGACTATCCCGCCATTTGGAGCTTCGCTATGCGCATGTTGTTGCTGACAGGAGGCCTGCTGACATTGGCCGGTTGTGCCGGATTCGGAATGCCTGACCCTGACCCCTCACAAGCCTGGATCGATCTCGATGCCCGGCAACAAGACACGGCGCTGCAAGCGCTGCAGGTCGATAGCCGGGCCACGGTCGACAAGCGTTATTTCGAAGTCCAGCCCGGCAGCCATGAGCTGAAGGTGCGTTATCAGTTTCCGGTGGAGGCGACCAATATCGGCCCCGATGCCGAACCGTTGTGGCGTGATTGCCAGTTGAACGTGAAATTCAAGGACTTCAACGCTGGCCAGCGTTACCAGCTGCAGGCCGGCAGTATCGGCTTCAGGCCTTGGGCCAGGCTCTATGACGAGCAGCGAAAAGTCGTAGGGCAGGGAACACCGGCAGGCTGCCAGCGCACATGATCGACGCTATGCTGAGTATTCAGAACGGTGGATATTCATCATGCGCAAGTTGTTGCTGTTGCTCGTTGTCGGTTTCGCGGCTGGTTGTCAGACACCGTTGCCCCCGGTCGACCCGCAAATGGCCTGGATCGACTTCTCGACGCCAACCCCCGGCGGCAAACTGCTGATGGCCGAGCGTCTGGATAACCAGCGCCTGAATGACGGGCGCTTTTTCCAGGTCACTCCCGGCAGTCATGAGCTACGCGTGCGCTTTGATTTCGAAGTCTTCGGCGGCGGCGGTGCCTTGATGACTGGCCCGGTGGAGCGCTTGTGTTACCTGTATATCCGCTACGATCATTTCGAAGCCGGGCAGCGTTATACGCTGGAGGGCCGTTCGCTGGCATTCACCCCGAGTGCGAGGCTATATAACGCCAGGCGCGAGATTGTCGCCGAAGACCACGATTACAACTGCATTAATTGAGGCGACTCAGCGGTCGTTCTTCTGATAGATGATCGCTTTTCTACCGTAGTCGCATCGACCGACAATCATGGCAATGTCGTGTTCTTTTGCCTCCTCTTTGCTGACGATTTCCAGCGTATAAGAGGGCACAGCTTTCGCCTGGATCTTGACCTCGATCTCTTTCTTCAATTCTTCACAGTCTTTCGGTGCGGCAAGAGCGGTTGTGGCCAGTGCACTGCAGAAAATCGCCAAGCCGATACGTTTCATCAATGAAGCTCCCTGGAGCAGCGCGCACGGGCGTGCGCTGAACCTGCTGTCACTTATTCGACCACACTTTGACGAAGCGAGTTCTGACTTCGCGCACATCTCGGGCACTGCGCCGAGTTATAGATCGCTTTCGCGGGCAGGCCCGCCCCCACAGGTTCTGTGTTTGATACAAATCCCTGTGGAGGGCGGGCTTGCCGCGAAGGCGTCAGAGCTGTTTATGCCTGGATCGAAACCAGCGCAGATCAGCTGACCAGCGATGCCTCGAGGGTAATTTTCGCGTTCAGTACTTTCGACACCGGGCACCCTTCCTTGGCCTTGTTGCTCAATTCTTCAAACTGCGCCTGGGTCGCTCCCGGAATCTTCGCCTTGAGAATCAGCTTCACCGCCGTGATGGCAAAGCCACCATCCACTTGATCGAGGGTGACTTCAGCGTTGGTATCAATGCTCTCTGCTTTGAGGCCGGCATCGCCGAGAATCATCGAAAACGCCATGGAAAAGCAGCCGGCGTGCGCTGCCCCGATCAGTTCTTCCGGGTTGGTGCCCTTGCCGCCTTCGAAGCGGGCCTTGAAACCGTAGGGTGCTTCTCTGAGGACGCCGGTTTCGGTGGAAATCGAACCGATGCCGGTTTTCAGGTCGCCTGCCCAGTGTGCGGATGCTTTCTTCACGATAGCCATGTCTGCCTCCTCAAGATCTGGCGCGGAATCGCCGCGCCGTCGTGGTTTTTGCTTGCAAGGCTTCTGAGGATAGACGCCGCAGCAAAGTTCAGCCCGGGTGAATCGTTGACTTTTTTAGTAGGAAATTTCGCCGCCGCTATTGAAACTCGGGTATATGCCCTCATTGCACAGAACACGCTTATGGATTCGGCAGGTTTTCGTTCGCTGGAAAAACCTGCCTCCTCATTCGGAGACGCAGGTTTATGAAGCAACTGTCCGACGTAAAATTTTCCACCCTCGATCTGGTGCCCGTGCGCGAAAACGGCAGCCCGGCGCAATCGCTGCGCAACTCGCTGGATCTGGCGCAGCATGTCGAAAAGCTCGGCTACACGCGGTTCTGGGTGGCTGAACACCACAACATGGACGGCATTGCCAGTTCGGCGACCTCGGTGTTGCTGGGGTATCTGGCGGGCGGGACGTCGACCATTCGCGTCGGCTCCGGCGGCGTGATGCTGCCCAACCATGCGCCACTGGTGATCGCCGAGCAGTTCGGCACCCTCGAAAGTCTGTATCCGGGACGCATCGACCTGGGGTTGGGCCGCGCTCCGGGGTCCGATCAGATGACCGCCCGCGCGTTGCGCCGTGAACGCTCCGGCAGCGCCGACGATTTCCCGGAAGATGTCGCCGAGCTGGCGCGTTTCCTCGGCCCGCGCACCCCGGATCAACGGGTGATCGCCATGCCGGGCACGGGTACCAATGTGCCGATCTGGCTGCTCGGTTCCAGCCTGTTCAGTGCGCAACTGGCTGGTGAGCGCGGTTTGCCCTACGCCTTTGCCTCGCATTTCGCCCCGCGTTTCATGCACGAGGCAATTCGGGTCTACCGCAACCACTTCAAGCCATCCGCCGTGCTCGACAAGCCTTACGTGATGCTCGGTGTGCCGCTGGTGGCGGCGGATACCGACGAGCAGGCCGATTACCTGGCGACTTCGGTGTACCAGCGCATTCTCGCGCTGATGCGTGGGCAAAGCCTGGTACAGCGTCCGCCGGTGAAAACCATGGATGGCTTGTGGCTGCCGCATGAGCGTGAAGCAGTGGGGGATTTCCTCGGTCTGGCGATGGTCGGCAGTCCGCAGAAGATCCGTGCCAAGCTGGAGGTGTTGGTCGAGCAGACACAGGCGGATGAACTGATCTTCACCTGTGATCTGTATGAACACGCCGATCGCCTGCATTCCTACGAACTGCTCGCAAAAGTCATGAAGGGCTGAAAAGCCCCTCACCCTCTCCCTAGCCCTCTCCCGGAGGGAGAGGGGACTGACCGGGTTGACTGTTCGAGGTACGCCTACCTGAAATATCCAGTCGTACTCAGGTTCTGAACGGCCCCCGATCTGCTCCCTTTCCCCTCTACCCCTTGGGGGAGCGGGCTGGGGTGAGCGGGTTGGATTTCAAATCCACCAAAAACCCCAAATCCCGGACACAAAAAAGCCGACGCATTCGCGTCGGCTTTTGTATTTCAGGCGGTATCAGCCTACTTTTTATAGACGATTTGCTTGTTGCCACCTTCGCAGGTGCCAACAACTTTTTCGGCATTGGCGCCTTTGTCGACAATCTCCAGCGAATACCCGGAAACGCCCTTGGCATCCAGCTTCGCCGCAATCTCGCTTTTCAGCTCTTCACAAGGCTTGCCGGCAGCAAACGCACCACCCGCAAGGCTCAACAAACCTACTGCCAATATGAACTTCTTCATCGGTCGCACTCCCTGGTCGGATTAAAAGAGGCGGGCATCGGACATTCACCCGATGCGCTCACCTTGTAGCGCTTTGCCATTCCTATGGCACTCGGCCAGCGCGCAAGTTCAGAAGCGTAGCCCAAACTCAGCTGCTGGCAATGCGGAAGCCGACTTTCAGCGTTACCTGGAAATGCGCAGCCTTGCCGTCCTTGATGTGGCCACGGGTCTCGACCACTTCAAACCATTCCAGGTGCTTGATGCTCTTGTTCGCTTCCGCCAGCGCGTTGTTGATGGCGTCTTCGATGCTGCTGGTGGACGAGCCGACCAGCTCGACTTTCTTGTACGTGTGATGGTCACTCATGGCGATCTCCTTGGCGTGTGAAATTGAGACTAGCAGTGATTTGCACTGTTGATTTCGGTGCCACGGTGCAAGCGAAGTTCAGATTTTCTGCACTTTCTCAAACCGCTGAAGTCCCAATCAACACACGCCACTCATCACCAATGCAGGAGAGCCACCATGGCCAACACCTCTTTACGTAAAGCCTCGTTGCAAAGCATGGAAGCCGAGATCGAGAGTCTGCTCAAATCGTTGGAAAGCCTGAAGGACGACGCTTCGGACGAGTCGCGCAAGACCCTCAAGGCGCTCAAAAGCAACGCTGAAAGTGCGCTGAAACATTCGCGCCACCTGCTCAGCGATGCCTACGAAGAAGTCAAAGTGAAAACCCGTGAGACCGGGATTGCCACTCGCGATTACGCTCAGGAACACCCTTGGACCACCGCTGGTGTGGCGGTCGGTGCAATCGGTCTGCTGGCCGCTTACTTGTTGTTCAAGCGCGGCGAGTGATCCGTCTGGCGCAGCTCGTTCTTGAGCCATTGCGCCAGTTGCCGGGCGCGCCCGTCTGCGGCGCGCTTGGGTAGCCACAACGCCAGTTGCGCCGGGGTTTCACAGAAGCCCCACGGCGCAACCAGGCGACCGGCTTTCAAATCTTCCGCTACCAATGGCTCTGGCGCGATCGCCACGCCGAGTCCGGCCACCGCGGCCTCCAGCAAATAATACAAATGTTCAAAACCTTGCCCGAGCTTCAACGCCTTGGCGTCGAGGTGGTTTTGCTGTGCCCAGCTCGGCCAGGCTTGTGGGCGAGAGGTGGTGTGCAGCAATGGTTCGCCGAGCAAGGCTGATGCCGGCGCGGTCTGCAGGCGCTGATAACCGCTGAACAATGGGCTCATCACCGGCCCGATGCGTTCTGCCGCCAGTTCATACACCTGCATGTCTGCCGGCCAGGGTGGTTCGGCGAACAGCAGCAAGGCGTCGAGTCCGGGACGCCGTGGATCAAGATCGCCTTCGCCGGCCGACAGGTGCAGACGCAAGTCCGGCAGGTCGGTATTCAGCCGGCCCAGACGTGGGATGAACCAGCGCGCCAACAGGCTGCCCGAGCAGCCGAGCACGAACGGCGCGTCAGCGGTGCTTTGCGTCAGCTCGGCACACACACTGCGTAACCTATCAAATGCTTCGCCGCTGGCATCCCGTAGCCGAACCCCGGCATCTGTGAGTTTCAGGCCGCGACCATCCTTGACGAACAGGCTCACGCCAAGATGCTCTTCGAGCACTTTGAGCTGGCGGCTGACCGCGCCGTGAGTGACGTGCAGCTGTTCGGCTGCTTGACTGACGCTGTTGAGCCGGGCGGTGGCTTCAAAGGCACGCAAGGCGTTCAGCGGGGGGAGGTCGTGGCTCATGATATCTGTGAGATTTCCTGACAGGTTGCGGCAATCTTATCGGTTTTCAGGCTGTAAGGTCAGGGGTAGAGTGGTCGTCATTGTCTTCTGACCCGAATTCACCTGGAGCAACTCATGACCCAGACTTCGAACACTTCCAATCTGCGCAGCGGCCCCGACGATAACGGCCTGTTCGGTGCGTTCGGTGGCCGCTACGTGGCCGAAACCCTGATGCCGTTGATCCTCGATCTGGCCCGCGAATACGAAACGGCCAAGGAAGATCCGGCGTTCAAAGAAGAATTGGCCTACTTCCAGCGTGACTACGTCGGGCGTCCGAGCCCGCTGTACTTCGCCGAGCGCCTGACCGAATTCTGCGGCGGCGCCAAGATCTACCTCAAGCGCGAAGAGCTGAACCACACCGGCGCGCACAAGATCAACAACTGCATCGGCCAGATCCTGCTGGCGCGGCGCATGGGCAAGAAACGCATCATCGCCGAAACCGGCGCCGGCATGCACGGCGTGGCGACGGCCACCGTGGCTGCGCGCTTCGGTCTGGACTGCGTGATCTACATGGGCACCACTGACATCGAACGTCAGCAGGCCAACGTGTTCCGCATGAAGCTGCTGGGCGCCGAAGTGATCCCGGTAGTAGCCGGCACCGGCACCCTGAAAGACGCGATGAACGAAGCGCTGCGTGACTGGGTGACCAACGTCGACAGCACTTTCTACCTGATCGGCACCGTGGCCGGCCCACACCCGTACCCGGCGATGGTGCGCGACTTCCAGGCCGTGATCGGCAAGGAAACCCGCGACCAGTTGCAAGCTCAGGAAGGTCGCCTGCCGGACAGCCTGGTGGCGTGCATCGGCGGTGGCTCCAACGCCATGGGCCTGTTCCACCCGTTCCTCGATGACAAGAGCGTCGAGATCATCGGCGTTGAAGCGGCCGGTTACGGCATCGAAACCGGCAAGCACGCGGCCAGCCTCAACGGCGGCGTGCCGGGTGTGTTGCACGGCAACCGCACCTTCCTGCTGCAGGACGACGATGGCCAGATCATCGACGCCCACTCGATTTCCGCCGGTCTGGACTATCCGGGCATCGGCCCTGAGCACGCTTGGTTGCATGACATCGGCCGCGTCCAGTACACCTCGGTGACCGACGACGAAGCCCTTGAAGCGTTTCACAAATGTTGCCGTCTGGAAGGGATCATTCCTGCGCTGGAAAGCGCTCATGCGTTGGCTGAAGTGTTCAAACGCGCACCGAAACTTCCGAAGGATCACCTGATGGTGGTCAACCTGTCCGGCCGTGGCGACAAAGACATGCAGACCGTCATGCACCATATGGAACAGTCGAAGCAGGAGAAACACTGATGAGCCGCCTGCAAACCCGCTTTGCCGACCTCAAAGAACAGAATCGCGCTGCGCTGGTGACCTTCGTCACCGCCGGTGACCCGGACTACGCCACGTCGCTGGCGATCCTCAAAGGCCTGCCGGGCGCTGGCGCCGACGTGATCGAACTGGGCATGCCGTTCACCGACCCGATGGCCGACGGCCCGGCGATTCAACTGGCGAACATTCGTGCGCTGGGCGCCAAGCAGAATCTGGCGAAAACCCTGCAAATGGTCCGCGAGTTCCGCGAAGGCAACAGTGACACTCCGCTGGTATTGATGGGCTACTTCAACCCGATCCACATGTACGGTGTTGAGCGCTTCATCGCGGATGCCAAAGAGGCGGGCGTCGACGGTCTGATCGTGGTCGACATGCCGCCAGAGCACAACGCCGAACTGTGCGACCCGGCGCAGGCTGCCGGTCTGGACTTCATCCGCCTGACTACACCGACCACTGACGATGCGCGTCTGCCGAAGGTGCTCAACGGCAGTTCCGGTTTCGTTTACTACGTGTCGGTGGCCGGGGTGACCGGTGCCGGTGCGGCGACGCTGGAACACGTCGAAGAGGCGGTGACGCGTCTGCGTCGGCACACCGACCTGCCGATCAGCATCGGCTTCGGCATCCGCACGCCGGAGCAAGCGGCGTCCATCGCACGCTTGGCGGATGGTGTGGTGGTGGGCTCGGCATTGATCGACCACATCGCCAATGCAACCACGCCGGATCAAGCCATCGACGGCGTGCTGAGCCTGTGCTCGGCATTGTCCGAAGGGGTGCGTAAGGCCCGCGTCAGCTGAAGGTAAAGTTCCTGATACAGAGGAATTAGCGCCTCGCTACACAGCCTAAATGAGCAAGACCGAGGGATTCAGAACCACGTTCTGAATCCCTTTTTGCTGTTGGTGCAGTGAGGAAAAACCCGATGAAAATGCCGAAACGTCTGATTGCCGGACTGGGCGCTCTGATGATCAGCGCGACACCGCTGCTGGCCAGCGCCGATCCACGTGATGATCATGACCACGGCGGCCCGCAACCGGGCCATTACGAGAACCACGGTGACGATCACCGTGGTCCGCAGAACGACCACCGTGGCGGCCCGCCGCGCGATTTCGGACCGGTACGGCAGACCATCCGCGACAACCACGGCTACTTCGTGCGCGGTGCACCGCCACCGCCGGGCATCCATCTGGAACGCGGCCGGCCGTTGCCGCGCGGCTATTACGGCGAACGGCTGGACGGTCGGGCGCTGAGCCGCTTGCCGGTGTACCCAGGCTATGAATGGCGCCGGGCCGGGGGCGACATCGTGCTGATTGCGGTGGGCACCGGGATCATTTACGAAATTCTGGATGGGGTTTTGTATTGATGTAAGGAGAACACGTGTGGCGAGGGAACAAGCCCCTCGCCACACGGATTGTTGCTTTTCGTGTATCAGGGCAGTTCCAGTCCGCCGGAAGCCTTGTGCAATTTGCGCAGATGTTCACCGATCTGTTTCACATTGGTTTCACTGGCTGCAATTTCGGCCGCGCGCTTGGGTTCCAGCAACTTGCGTACTTCCGCGTCCAGATCGCCGGACAGCGCCAGCAGTTTTTTCTGCCGCTGACTGCTTTCCGCTTCCAGGCGGCTGAACTCGGTCGGCTGTGGCAAGCCGTAACCGCGGCTGTCGAGCAATTCCGCCGGGCGGCTGAGGAAGCCACTGTTGGCGAGAATCTCCTGCAAGGTCGCATTGGCCTTGTCCATGCCGCCGTTTTCCAGCTCGCGGGCACCCAGGTAGCGCTGCTTGACCTCATCCTGCGCCAGCAACAACTGACGGCGGTAACTGGCCTGCTCCAACAGCAGCAGGGCAGCACTGGTGCGCAGGTCTGCGCGCTCAAACCACGGCCGGCGCTCTTCGGCCGATAACGAAAGCCACTCTTCAACGGTGTTCTGTTTGATCGGCAACTGCTTCTTCAACACATCGAACATCGCCTGGTAGCGGTCGCGGAACGAGTCGAAGCGATAGCCCAGGCGCAGCGCCTCTTTCGGATCATCCAGCACGCTGGTATCGGCCAGGCCACGGCCCTTGAGCACTTCCAGCAAACCGTTGGGCATGATGCTGTCCAGACCGACGAGTTGCGCGTTGTCGCTGCCGCTGCGCAACAGTTTCAGGCCTTCCACCGCGCAGTTGTTGGAGAGGAAGAAGTAGTTGCCGTCGTAGCTCCAGTGCATCTCGGCGGCGTGCTCGACCACCCCTTCGATTTCAGCGCGCGACAGGTTCAGCGGCACGGAGGCAAGGCTGCGCAGTTCGGTCTTGGTGTATTCGTCGATGACCTGGGCCAGCGGCAACACGAACAGGCGTGACGGATACTTGCCGACCAGTCCGTCCCAACTCGACAGTTGCACGTCGCCGACGAAGGCGCGATAGGACAGCACCAGATGCTGGTCCAGATCGAGTCGGCAGTCCGGTCCGCGCGGCCGACCCGGTGCGCAGATCACCAGGCGCAACATACTGTGGCCCCAGCGACTGACCCAGTTCTGATTGGCTTCGGCCAACAGATAGTCGACGGCGTAGACCCGCTCCGGATCGACCTGTCCCAAGGGTTGCTTGGCGAAGTCGTTACCGGCGTTCAGGAAGGCGAAGGTCTTGCTGCAGGTGTCCTTGGTCGGCGGCGCCCAGCCGAAGTGTTGCTGGTAATAGCGGTACAGCGCCGGACGCCGACAGGCGTAACTCGGGTCGAGGAGGAAATACTCCATGTTGACCGCGACGAATTCCTTCGGGCTGGAGATCTCGTACAGGTCCGGGCTGCGGGCAATCTGCCGATTGTGTTGTTCACGTTCCCCACGGCGACCGACGTACTGCTGCCATCCGGCGAGGTCGAGCAGGCGCGGATCATCGCTGAGGGTGAAGCGGCGGCCGTTCTGGCCACGACACTCATCGGGAATGCCGATCAGCCCGGCGCTGTTGAAACGCCGGGTGCAGCGCTGGATCAGCGTACGTTCGGCGCTGGGCCACAGGCGGGCGCGGTCATAGATGTGGGTGATTTCGTGCAGCACCGTGGCGAGCAGTTCCTGACGCACAGTGCCGTGGGGGCGATTGGTTTTCTCTTTGGCCGCACTGCCGTCGGTGAGACCGGCGAGCAGTTTGCGGTTCAGATCGAGTTCCGCCACCAGCGTGGCCTGGCCATAGGCATTGCCGGGCATGTCGTCGGTCCAGCCGACATCAATGCGCCGGTCCAGCCGCTCGATGAAGCTGGGCGGCAGCTTCTGCAGGGCTTCATCGATCAGCGCCTGACTGGCCTGTTGCTGGGCAGGGCTCAGACCGTCGGTCTTGAGCCGCAGTTGCAGGCCCGCGTGGGCGCTGTTGCCAAGCAGCAACATCGCCCCGGCCAGTAGCCAGGCGCCGAGTGACTTCACAGTGCGAGGATGGCTTCGGCGAGTACCTGATCACTGGCGTCGCGTGCTTCCGGCACACGAGTGCGCAGAGTGTTGAGCGCAGCTTCGAGGTGCGCGCCACGGATCTCGCCGTTGGTGGCAACGAAACTGGCCGCGTCATCGTGGGCTTCGCGGATGATTTTCGAATCGCGAATCGACGTGGTGGTATCGGACGTGAAATCAATGGTGCGCTGGGAGGCACGAACGATGATGTTACTGGTGGCTACCAGGGTGTGCGCCTGGGCCACGTCGGCCAACAAAAACAGGCCAAGGGCGGCAGCAATCAGCGGGCTACGCATGGAACGACTCCGAAGGGGTAATGATAACTAGGGACTGGGATAACTATTGGACGAGAATTGCCTGTGCCAGTTCAAGGTCGCTGACATGAAGTTTTGGTCGGGATTTGCGCAGGTAATGCAGGGCGGATTCGAGCTGCGCGCCTCGCAATTCACCGTCACTGGCAACAAACGCCGCCGCGTCATCGTGAGCGGCGAGCAACAGTTTACGGTCGAATGGCGCAGAAGACACCATTCCGGTAGCCCATACCGTCACTACGGTGTTCTGGGTGGAAACATCGAAGGCATCGACCGACGTCGCCCAGCAGGCGCTGATCAAGGCAGAAGGTATAAGCAGGTTGGTCAGAAAACGCATGGGACTCGATAACGGTTAGCGAGTCTCAAGGCTAGCGCAATGCCCGGGCCAGAGCCAGCGGCGAAACATCGGGACACGGCTGGCGTGTCCCTGCTGGCCATGCGGATCAGATCGCCAGAATGGCTCGCGCCAGTTGATCGTCGGTGGCGTTCAGTTGCGGTGCCTGATGACGGATGAGGTCCAGGGCACTTTCCAGTTTCACGCCGCGGATCTGGCCTTGGCTGGCAACGAAGCTGGCCGCATCGTCACGGGCAGCGATCACGACTTTGTTGTCGCGCAGCGAAGAGCTGACGTCGGAGGTGGCGTCCGAAGAGGATTTCAGCGCGCCAACCACGGCGTCGGTGGTCACGATGAAGCTGGTTGCGCTGGCGTTGGCAGCCACGGCCAGCAAGGCGGCAGCGCTGAGCAGTCGAAGACGGGACATGGTGTATCTCCTGAAGGTAAACCGTATTGAGAAGTGGCTTGTGTCTGATGAGTCAGACGTGGGTACCAGAAGATTCGCCACGTTCTGCCATGGATATTAGGCCTGCGCGTGGGGTTAAAACAGTGGGCAGAATGCTAGCGCCAGAAAGGTTTCTCCAGTTCGCTGAGCCGATCGGCGTGACTGAGGCCCAGGTCCGCGAGATCACGTTGCTCAATCTGAGCCAGCAGACGCCTTGTCCTGGCGCGCTCCAGTGCTTGCCACACGCCACGTAGCAGGCGCCACAGCGGGTTTGGGCGAACAAGTGCTTGGACCGGAATTGCTGAAACATCCTGTAAGTCTTTCATGGCGCATTCCTTAAGCCGGGGAGGGTTAAGGACATGCTCCGTCGAATACAGCGCGAGTAGCAGATACACTGATGCGAAATTGTACTGGTTCAGAATTGGCTTTTAGAAAACTGTACCTGTTAATCCACTGCGCCGCTGTACGGATGTTTTTCAAGCCCTGAAACGACAAAACCCGTTGCGGTTTCCCGCAACGGGTTTTGTTTGTTCAATTCGGGTGCTGGCGGTGGGTCTTGCGACCAGAGCCAGCGACGCTACTTAGCGCCAGAACGGCTTGCTCAGCTCTTCGTAGCGTTGTGCTTCGCTGATACCGGCGTCAGCCAGCAGACGCGAATCCAGACGAGCCAGTTGGTGGCGGCTGGAGATGCGGCGCTGCCACAACATCAGGTTGGCGATAACGCGCAGAGGCAGGGAAGCCTGGGATTTTGCAGCTTTGTCTTCGAAGAACAGTTCGGAACTGAGTGTACGTTCCATGGTTGACATCCTTCCGCTTGTGGCGGGATCAGGTAGTGGTTTAACTGGTGCCCATGATCCTCTCGTTTGCCAAGTCTCTCTAGATACAGTTCAACTGTATTGTGAGTGACCAGTTAACTGTTTATAGGGGGTGTACGGGTCAAAATTGAGCAAACTGTACCTGTCCGCACTTAAATAGTGCATTTTTGCTCAAATCGAAGGTTGGCGTAGGTAAAGGCTGTAGGAAAACACCGGTACAGCAGTACAGTTTTTGCCAGATGAGGCGGGTAGAAAAAACCGCTGACGCAAACTGTGTTTGCATCAGCGGTTGACTGTGCGAATTACACCGCCAGCATGCGCCCGGTTTCTTCCAGGTTCATGTGCCAGCTCAACGCTTCGCGCAGGATATGCGGGGTATGGCCACCGATGGCGCAGGCGGCGGTGAAGTAGTCATTCAGCGCCTGGCGATAATCCGGGTGTACGCAGTTGTCGATGATCACCCGTGCCCTTTCACGCGGCGCCAGGCCACGCAGGTCGGCCAGTCCGACTTCGGTCACGAGGATGTCGACGTCATGCTCGGTGTGGTCGACATGGCTGACCATCGGCACCACGCTGGAAATCGCGCCGCCCTTGGCGATCGACTTGGTCACGAACACCGCCAGGTGCGCGTTGCGCGCGAAGTCGCCGGAACCACCAATGCCGTTCATCATCCGCGTACCGCAGACATGGGTGGAGTTGACGTTGCCGTAGATGTCGAACTCAAGCGCCGTGTTGATGCCGATGATGCCCAGGCGGCGCACCACTTCCGGATGATTGGAGATCTCCTGCGGACGCAGGACCAGTTTGTCCTTGTATTTCTCCAGATTGCCGAACACGTCGCTGTTGCGCCGCTCCGACAGGGTGATCGAGCTGCCTGAAGCAAAGCTCAGCTTGCCGGCATCGATCAGGTCGAAGGTCGAATCCTGCAGCACTTCGGAGTACATGGTCAGGTCTTCGAACGGCGAATCGATCAGGCCGCACATCACCGCGTTGGCAATGTTGCCGATTCCGGCCTGCAACGGACCGAGCTTGTTGGTCATGCGTCCGGCATCGACTTCTTGCTTGAAGAATGTGATCAGGTGCTCGGCGATGGCATTGGTGTCGGCGTCCGGGGTCGATACCGTGGACGGCGAATCCGCTTGCTGGGTGATCACGATAGCGACAATCTTCTCCGGCGGAATCGGGATCGCGGTACTGCCGATGCGGTCGTCGACTTTTACCAGCGGGATCGGTGTGCGCGTCGGGCGGTAGGTCGGGATATAGATGTCATGCAGGCCTTCGAGGTTGGCGTTGTGCGCCAGGTTGATCTCGACGATCACCTGCTTGGCGAAGATCGCGAAGCTTGCCGAGTTGCCCACCGAGGTGGTCGGCACGATGTGGCCCTGTTCGGTGATGGCCACGGCTTCGATCACTGCGATGTCCGGCAGCTTCAATTGCTGGTTGCGCAATTGTTCGACGGTTTCCGACAAGTGCTGGTCGATGAACATGACTTCGCCGGCGTTGATTGCCTTGCGCAGGGTGCTGTCGACCTGGAACGGCATGCGGCGCGACAAAACGCCGGCCTCGGTCAGTTGCTTGTCGAGGTCGTTGCCCAGGCTGGCGCCGGTCATCAGGCTGATCTTCAGCGGCGTGACCTTGGCTCGCTCGGCCAGTGCGTGAGGGACGGCCTTGGCTTCGCCGGCGCGGGTGAAACCGCTCATGCCGACGGTCATGCCGTCTTCAATCAGAGCGGCTGCGTCGGCGGCGCTCATCACTTTATCCAACAACGAAGGCAGGCGAATACGGTCACGGTACATGGATTATTTTCTCGGGAAGCGAGTAGCAGGATGCGCAGTCTAGTGAATTTCGCGGGCGCCTGTCCCGCTACCAAGGTCGCAAACGAGGCGTCTATTTAGCGGGTTTCAAGTAAAACACCGTTACCGGATCTGCAACAACGCGGCAAATTGTCCAACGCTTTGCGCAAACAAAAACGCCCCGACAAGTCGGGGCGTCCGGTACAGCAGCGATGGATTACTCGACCGCTTTGACCATGTCTTCGATGACTTTTTTCGCGTCGCCGAACACCATCATGGTCTTGTCCAGGTAGAACAGTTCGTTGTCCAGACCGGCATAGCCGCTGGCCATCGAGCGCTTGTTGACGATGATGGTCTTGGCCTTGAACGCTTCGAGAATCGGCATGCCGGCAATCGGCGATTTCGGATCGTTCTTCGCGGCCGGGTTGACCACGTCGTTGGCGCCGAGTACCAACACCACGTCGGCCTGGCCGAACTCGGAGTTGATGTCTTCCATCTCGAACACCTGGTCGTAAGGCACTTCGGCCTCGGCCAGCAACACGTTCATGTGTCCCGGCATACGACCGGCCACCGGGTGGATCGCGTATTTGACGGTCACGCCACGGTGGGTCAGCTTCTCAGTCAGCTCTTTCAATGCATGCTGCGCACGGGCCACCGCCAAGCCATAGCCTGGGACGATGATCACGGTGTCGGCGTTGGTCAGCAGGAAGGTCGCGTCGTCGGCCGAACCGGACTTCACCGGGCGAGCTTCCTTGGCGCCTGCAGGGCCAGCGTCGGCTGTATTGCCGAAACCGCCGAGCAGCACATTAAAGAAGGAACGGTTCATCGCCTTGCACATGATGTACGAGAGGATCGCACCGCTCGAACCCACCAAGGAACCGGCAATGATCAGCATCGAGTTGTTCAGCGAGAAGCCGATACCTGCCGCTGCCCAGCCCGAATAGCTGTTGAGCATCGACACCACCACCGGCATGTCGGCACCACCGATCGGGATGATGATCAGCACGCCCATCACGAACGCCAGAACTAGCATCAGCGCGAACGCGGTGAGATTGCCGGTGAACATGAAAGTCAGGCCGAGTGCCAGTGTCGCCAGACCCAGTACGGCGTTCAGCTTGTGCTGACCGGCGAACTGTACCGGTGCGCCCTGGAACAGACGGAACTTGTACTTGCCCGACAGCTTGCCGAACGCAATCACCGAACCGGAGAAGGTGATCGCGCCGATCGCCGCGCCGAGGAACAGCTCCAGACGGTTGCCCGCCGGAATCGAGTCGCCCAGCTGTTTAACGATACCCAGCGATTGCGGCTCGACCACCGCAGCAATCGCGATGAACACTGCTGCCAGACCGATCATGCTGTGCATGAACGCGACCAGTTCCGGCATCTTGGTCATTTCAACGCGCTTGGCCATGATCGATCCGGCCGTGCCGCCGACCAGCAGGCCAACGATGACGTAACCGATACCGGCCGTGGCGAGCTCAGCCCCGAGCTTATAGATGAGGCCGACGGTGGTCAGGATTGCCAACGCCATGCCGAGCATGCCGAACAGGTTGCCGCGTCGCGAGGTGGTCGGGTGCGACAGGCCTTTGAGGGCCTGGATAAAGCAGATCGACGCGATCAGGTAGAGCGTCGTGACGAGATTCATGCTCATTACTTCGGCGCCTCTTCTTTTACTTTCGGGGCTTTCTTCTTGAACATCTCAAGCATGCGGCGGGTGACCAGGAAGCCACCGAAGACGTTGACCGCCGCCAGTGCCACGGCGAGGGTGCCCATGGTTTTGCCCAGTGGCGTGACGGTCAGCGCAGCAGCGAGCATGGCGCCGACGATCACGATCGCCGAGATGGCGTTGGTCACTGCCATCAATGGCGTGTGCAGCGCAGGTGTAACGTTCCAGACCACGTGGTAACCGACATAAATCGCCAGCACGAAGATGATCAGGTTGTAGATACCGGGGGAGATAAGCTCTTCCATCGTCTGAATCCCTGCTTAGGCGTTTTTGCGGATGACTTGGCCGTCGCGGCACATCAGGCACGCGGCGACGATGTCGTCTTCGAGGTTGACGTCGAACTGGCCTTCTTTGGTGAACACCAGCTTGAGGAAGTCCAGCAGGTTGCGCGCGTACAGTGCCGAGGCGTCTGCAGCGACTTCACCAGCCAGATTGGTCGGGCCGCAAATGGTCACGCCATTCTCGATCACGACTTGATCAGCCACAGTCAGCGGGCAGTTGCCACCCTGAGCAGCGGCGAGGTCGATGACCACCGAGCCCGGTTTCATCTGCGCCACGGTGTCCGCGCTTAGCAGCGTCGGTGCCTTGCGGCCAGGAATCAGCGCGGTAGTGATGACGATGTCAGCCTGCTTGGCGCGCTCGTGCACGGCCTGCGCCTGACGCTGCATCCAGCTCGCCGGCATTGGCCGCGCGTAACCGCCGACACCGACGGCGCATTCACGCTCTTCATCGGTCTCGTAAGGCACGTCGACGAACTTGGCGCCGAGGGACTCGATCTGCTCCTTCACCGCCGGACGCACGTCAGACGCTTCGATCACCGCACCCAGGCGTTTCGCCGTGGCAATGGCCTGCAATCCAGCCACGCCTGCGCCGAGAATCAGCACGCGCGCCGCTTTCACGGTGCCCGCAGCCGTCATCAGCATCGGCATGAAGCGCGGATAGTAGTGCGCGGCCAGCAACACGGCCTTGTAGCCGGCAATGTTCGCCTGCGACGACAGCACGTCGAGGCTCTGTGCGCGGGAGGTGCGCGGCGCCGCTTCGAGGGCGAACGCGGTGATCCCGCATTCGGCCATTTTGGCGATGGTTTCGTTATTGAACGGATTGAGCATTCCGACCAGCACCGCGCCGCGCTTGATCAGCGCCAGTTCGGCGTCGCTGGGGGCGACCACTTTGAGAATCAGCTCGGCACCGAACGCATCGTTGGCACTGCCAATGATCGCGCCCGCCGCTTCATAGGCACTGTCGACAACACTGGCTTTAACGCCGGCGCCGGTTTGCACAGTGACCTTATGACCTTGGCTGATCAGCTTTTTAATGGTTTCCGGGGTTGCAGCAACCCGTGTTTCACCGGTCTGGGTTTCGAGAGGAACACCAATGTGCACGTCAAATCTCCTGCGTGATCTTATTGAGTAAACCCAGGCACTGCGGATGGTGCGACTGGGGCGGCCGATCAGCACGATCCCGCCAAATCAGGGCGGGGCGCGGCATTTTGCAGGCGAACTTTATGCCCTTCAAGGGATTATGACGGGTGACGGAAAATTAACTACAAGTCATGCCGTGACCGAATGTCGCAGATAGCTAGTGCAATCCCTTGCAGGCCGTGCCTTGTAAGGATTCTGGCTGAATTTGAAAAAATTTCTCATCGGCGGCGTGAATAGGCCGTAATGAGTCGCGGATGGAGGCTCAAAGCCACGTCTTCAGGCGCTTGTGGGACGTCTGTACGACTTTCGGATACAGTCTGCGATTTTGCGACAAATACTTATATCTGTAGGGCTTTTATTTTCCTGACTACCGGGTTAGCAATCGCTGTAGGCCTTTATCCTTCTAGGCTGTAGCTATTTGCCTGGTTGACCAGCCAATCGCGAAATGCCTTGAGTGACGCCGATTCGACCTTTCGCTCAGGAATCATCAGGTAATAGGCTTTGATACTTGAGAGCGCATTGGGGTTGGCAATCACCAGGCGTTTCTCGGCTAATTCACGCTGAATCAGGAATGGCGGAATCAGCGCGATCCCCATGTCGTGCATGGCGGCCTGAGCCAGCATGGAGAATAGCTCGTAGCGCGGACCTGTCATGTCGCGAGGAATATTCAAGTGTTGCGAGTTGAACCACTGGCGCCAGGCGTAGGGGCGGGTGGTTTGTTGCAGGAGTGGAAGATCGGCAATCTCGTCAGCGGTCAGATGCGTGTTTTTGCCCAGCAGGGCGGGACTGCATACCGGCATCGGATTTTCGCCCATCAGTCTGTGGGATTCGGTACCGGACCAATCGGCGTCGCCAAAGTAGATCGCCGCGTCAAAGTCAGTGTCGGCGAACAGGAACGGCCGGGTACGGTTGGTCAGGTTGACGGTCACCTCCGGATGCTTGAGCTGGAAGTCTTTCAGCCGGGGTAGCAACCATTGCGTGCCGAACGTCGGCACCACCGCCAGCTCGATTACGTTGGTGCCTTGCTGGCCCATCACCGACAGCGTATCGCGCTCGACGGCATCCAGTTGCGTGGCAACACGGCGGCTATAGGACAGTCCTGCTTCTGTCAGCTTTACGCCACGCCGCGAACGTCGGAACAGTTCCACGCTAAGGAAGTCCTCAAGGCTGGCGATCTGTCGGCAAATAGCACCTTGGGTGAGGGAAAGTTCTTCGGCTGCCTTGGTGAAACTCTCGTGACGAGCGGCGGCCTCAAAGCTGATCAGGGCGGTAGTGCTGGGGATCTTCCTGCGCATGTACGTTAACCTCACTAATGCGGCGCGTAAAAGGCATCCAGCGCCGTCTCGGAGTGAGAAATTAGCACAACAGGATGCGAAATCCTCGTTTGCCGGGATGACGAACCGGGCCTAGGATCAATGCCACGTTAATTCACCGATTTGCGAGGACACACTCATGGGCGGTAAAGCTAGCTTCAACTGGATCGATCCCCTGCTGCTGGATCAACAGCTCACCGAAGAAGAGCGCATGATCCGCGACACCGCCGCGCAGTTCGCTCAACAGAGCCTGGCGCCACGTGTCCTTGAAGCGTTCCGTCATGAGAAAACCGATCCTGCGATCTTCCGCGAGATGGGCGAAGTCGGTCTGCTCGGCGCAACCATCCCGGAGCAATACGGCGGCAGCGGTCTCAACTATGTCAGCTACGGTCTGATCGCTCGCGAAGTGGAGCGTGTTGATTCCGGCTACCGCTCGATGATGAGTGTGCAGTCCTCGCTGGTGATGGTGCCAATCAACGAATTCGGCACTGAAGCCCAGAAACAGAAATACCTGCCAAAACTGGCGTCCGGCGAGTGGATCGGCTGCTTCGGCCTGACCGAGCCGAACCACGGTTCCGATCCGGGCGCGATGATCACCCGTGCGCGCAAGGTCGACGGCGGCTACAGCCTGACCGGCGCCAAGATGTGGATCACCAACAGCCCGATCGCCGATGTGTTCGTGGTCTGGGCCAAGGACGATGCCGGCGACATTCGTGGCTTCGTGCTGGAGAAGGGCTGGAAAGGCCTGAGCGCTCCGGCGATTCATGGCAAGGTCGGCCTGCGTGCGTCGATCACCGGTGAAATCGTCATGGACAACGTGTTCGTGCCGGAAGAGAACATCTTCCCTGACGTGCGTGGTCTGAAAGGTCCGTTCACCTGCCTCAACTCGGCGCGTTACGGCATCTCCTGGGGTGCATTGGGCGCAGCCGAGTTCTGCTGGCACACCGCTCGCCAGTACACCCTTGATCGCCACCAGTTCGGCCGGCCGCTGGCAGCTACTCAATTGATTCAGAAGAAACTGGCCGACATGCAGACCGAAATCACCTTGGCCCTGCAAGGCTGCCTGCGCCTGGGGCGCATGAAGGATGAAGGCACGGCTGCGGTGGAAATCACTTCGATCATGAAGCGCAACTCGTGCGGCAAGTCCCTGGACATCGCCCGGATGGCTCGCGACATGTTGGGTGGCAACGGTATCTCCGATGAGTTCGGCGTGGCTCGTCACCTGGTCAACCTGGAGGTGGTGAATACCTATGAAGGTACTCATGACGTCCACGCGCTGATCCTGGGGCGCGCGCAAACCGGTCTGCAGGCGTTCTATTAACAGGAGAGCGACCATGGGCGCGTTGTCGCATCTGCGGGTACTGGATTTATCGCGAGTATTGGCCGGGCCGTGGGCCGGGCAGATCCTCGCCGACCTTGGCGCCGAGGTGATCAAGGTCGAGCGCCCCGGCAACGGTGATGACACGCGCGCCTGGGGGCCGCCCTTCCTTAAGGACGCTTATGGCGAGAACACGACAGAAGCGGCTTATTACTTGTCGGCCAACCGCAATAAGCAATCGGTGACTATCGACTTTACGCGGCCCGAGGGGCAGCAGCTTGTGAGAGAGCTGGCGGCCAAGTCGGACATTCTTATCGAGAACTTCAAGGTCGGTGGTCTGGCCGCTTACGGTCTGGATTACCCGTCGCTGAAGGCGATCAATCCCGATCTGATCTATTGCTCGATCACCGGCTTTGGCCAGACCGGGCCGTATGCCAAGCGAGCGGGTTATGACTTCATGATTCAGGGGCTGGGCGGCTTGATGAGTCTGACGGGTCGGCCTGAAGGCGATGAAGGCGCCGGACCGGTGAAGGTTGGTGTGGCGTTGACGGATATTCTCACCGGCCTGTATTCGACGGTGGCGATTCTGGCTGCGCTGGCCCATCGCGATCACGATGGCGGTGGTCAGCATATCGACATGGCATTGCTGGACGTGCAGGTGGCGTGTCTGGCGAACCAGGCGATGAATTACCTGACCACAGGCAATGCGCCAAAGCGTCTGGGGAATGCGCATCCGAACATCGTGCCTTATCAGGATTTTCCTACCGCTGATGGTGACTTCATCCTCACCGTGGGTAATGACGGGCAGTTCCGCAAGTTCGCCGAAGTGGCGGGGCAGCCGCAGTGGGCCGATGATCCGCGCTTTGCTACTAATAAGCTGCGGGTGGCGAACCGCGCGGTGCTGATTCCGCTGATTCGGCAGGCCACAGTCTTCAAGACGACGGCTGAGTGGGTTGCCGAGCTTGAACAGGCGGGTGTGCCGTGTGGGCCGATCAATGATCTGTCGCAGGTGTTTGAAGATCCGCAGGTGAAGGCCCGGGGTCTGGCGATAGAGCTGCCACATGCGTTGGCCGGGATGGTTCCTCAGGTGGCTAGCCCTATCCGGTTATCGCGGACGCCGGTTGAATACCGACGTGCCCCTCCTTTATTGGGCGAGCACACGCTGGAGGTTTTGCAGCGGGTGCTGGGGTTGGGCGCGGGTGCGGTGGCGGCGTTGAAAGAGGATGGAGTGCTCTGAGGTGGCCTTCTATATAGAAGGCTGGGTGACTTCTTCTATATAGAGGGGTGATTTGGCTGTTTTTTAGCCTGATCGTAAGTTGTTGAAAGAAAACTGAAATTAAGTGTTGACGGCAAATTCTAGAAGTCTATAATTCGCCCCACTTCCGGCGCAGTCGAAACGGAAAACTCCTTGAGATTCAATGAGTTACGCAGTTTTCGACAGCGGCTTGCTTCAGTTCATCGAAGCCTGGAAGGAGTTGGAAATGCCGGTTGATCTGGCGCTTTCAACGGTTCGATCTTCTCGGTCGAAAGCGGAGAAAAAGAGGTGTTGACAACAGCGAGTAACGCTGTAGAATTCGCCTCCCGCTAACGAGAGATCGGAAGCGCAAGTGGTTGAAGTTGTTGAGGAATTCTTCGAAAACTTCTGAAAATAATCACTTGACAGCAAATGAGGCTGCTGTAGAATGCGCGCCTCGGTTGAGACGAAAGATCTTAACCAACCGCTCTTTAACAACTGAATCAAGCAATTCGTGTGGGTGCTTGTGGAGTCAGACTGATAGTCAACAAGATTATCAGCATCACAAGTTACTCCGCGAGAAATCAAAGATGTAACCAACGATTGCTGAGCCAAGTTTAGGGTTTCTTAAAAACCCAAAGATGTTTGAACTGAAGAGTTTGATCATGGCTCAGATTGAACGCTGGCGGCAGGCCTAACACATGCAAGTCGAGCGGATGAAGTGAGCTTGCTCATGGATTCAGCGGCGGACGGGTGAGTAATGCCTAGGAATCTGCCTGGTAGTGGGGGACAACGTTTCGAAAGGAACGCTAATACCGCATACGTCCTACGGGAGAAAGCAGGGGACCTTCGGGCCTTGCGCTATCAGATGAGCCTAGGTCGGATTAGCTAGTTGGTGAGGTAATGGCTCACCAAGGCTACGATCCGTAACTGGTCTGAGAGGATGATCAGTCACACTGGAACTGAGACACGGTCCAGACTCCTACGGGAGGCAGCAGTGGGGAATATTGGACAATGGGCGAAAGCCTGATCCAGCCATGCCGCGTGTGTGAAGAAGGTCTTCGGATTGTAAAGCACTTTAAGTTGGGAGGAAGGGTTGTAGATTAATACTCTGCAATTTTGACGTTACCGACAGAATAAGCACCGGCTAACTCTGTGCCAGCAGCCGCGGTAATACAGAGGGTGCAAGCGTTAATCGGAATTACTGGGCGTAAAGCGCGCGTAGGTGGTTCGTTAAGTTGGATGTGAAATCCCCGGGCTCAACCTG
>NZ_JBTGUS010000001.1:1340000-2025000 GCF_054344005.1 Pseudomonas sp. GNP014
TAAAGAAAGCGTAATAGCTCACTAGTCGAGTCGGCCTGCGCGGAAGATGTAACGGGGCTCAAACCATACACCGAAGCTACGGGTATCACCTTCGGGTGATGCGGTAGAGGAGCGTTCTGTAAGCCTGTGAAGGTGAGTTGAGAAGCTTGCTGGAGGTATCAGAAGTGCGAATGCTGACATGAGTAACGACAATGGGTGTGAAAAACACCCACGCCGAAAGACCAAGGTTTCCTGCGCAACGTTAATCGACGCAGGGTTAGTCGGTCCCTAAGGCGAGGCTGAAAAGCGTAGTCGATGGAAAACAGGTTAATATTCCTGTACTTCTGGTTATTGCGATGGAGGGACGGAGAAGGCTAGGCCAGCTTGGCGTTGGTTGTCCAAGTTTAAGGTGGTAGGCTGAGATCTTAGGTAAATCCGGGATCTTAAGGCCGAGAGCTGATGACGAGTTACCTTTCAGGTGACGAAGTGGTTGATGCCATGCTTCCAAGAAAAGCTTCTAAGCTTCAGATAACCAGGAACCGTACCCCAAACCGACACAGGTGGTTGGGTAGAGAATACCAAGGCGCTTGAGAGAACTCGGGTGAAGGAACTAGGCAAAATGGCACCGTAACTTCGGGAGAAGGTGCGCCGGTGAGGGTGAAGGACTTGCTCCGTAAGCTCATGCCGGTCGAAGATACCAGGCCGCTGCGACTGTTTATTAAAAACACAGCACTCTGCAAACACGAAAGTGGACGTATAGGGTGTGACGCCTGCCCGGTGCCGGAAGGTTAATTGATGGGGTTAGCTAACGCGAAGCTCTTGATCGAAGCCCCGGTAAACGGCGGCCGTAACTATAACGGTCCTAAGGTAGCGAAATTCCTTGTCGGGTAAGTTCCGACCTGCACGAATGGCGTAACGATGGCGGCGCTGTCTCCACCCGAGACTCAGTGAAATTGAAATCGCTGTGAAGATGCAGTGTATCCGCGGCTAGACGGAAAGACCCCGTGAACCTTTACTATAGCTTTGCACTGGACTTTGAATTTGCTTGTGTAGGATAGGTGGG
Organism: Pseudomonas sp. GNP014; assembly: GCF_054344005.1. Lineage (NCBI taxonomy): Bacteria > Pseudomonadati > Pseudomonadota > Gammaproteobacteria > Pseudomonadales > Pseudomonadaceae > Pseudomonas > Pseudomonas sp. GNP014. Next base: position 1,341,043 of record NZ_JBTGUS010000001.1, read on the forward strand.
AGGCTTTGAAGCGTGGACGCCAGTTCGCGTGGAGCCATCCTTGAAATACCACCCTGGCAACTTTGAGGTTCTAACTCAGGTCCGTTATCCGGATCGAGGACAGTGTATGGTGGGTAGTTTGACTGGGGCGGTCTCCTCCTAAAGAGTAACGGAGGAGTACGAAGGTGCGCTCAGACCGGTCGGAAATCGGTCGTAGAGTATAAAGGCAAAAGCGCGCTTGACTGCGAGACAGACACGTCGAGCAGGTACGAAAGTAGGTCTTAGTGATCCGGTGGTTCTGTATGGAAGGGCCATCGCTCAACGGATAAAAGGTACTCCGGGGATAACAGGCTGATACCGCCCAAGAGTTCATATCGACGGCGGTGTTTGGCACCTCGATGTCGGCTCATCACATCCTGGGGCTGAAGCCGGTCCCAAGGGTATGGCTGTTCGCCATTTAAAGTGGTACGCGAGCTGGGTTTAGAACGTCGTGAGACAGTTCGGTCCCTATCTGCCGTGGACGTTTGAGATTTGAGAGGGGCTGCTCCTAGTACGAGAGGACCGGAGTGGACGAACCTCTGGTGTTCCGGTTGTCACGCCAGTGGCATTGCCGGGTAGCTATGTTCGGGAAAGATAACCGCTGAAAGCATCTAAGCGGGAAACTTGCCTCAAGATGAGATCTCACTGGAACCTTGAGTTCCCTGAAGGGCCGTCGAAGACTACGACGTTGATAGGTTGGGTGTGTAAGCGCTGTGAGGCGTTGAGCTAACCAATACTAATTGCCCGTGAGGCTTGACCATATAACACCCAAGCAATTTGCGTCGAAGAGAGCAGATTGCGGTGTGTGAAGACGAAACGAACCGAAAGTTCGCGCTGCTCACAAGACACCTGTATCACATACCCGATTTGCTGAAGCGAGGCCAGATGGTCGCGAGTCAGTACCCGAATTTCTTGACGACCATAGAGCGTTGGAACCACCTGATCCCATCCCGAACTCAGAAGTGAAACGATGCATCGCCGATGGTAGTGTGGGGTTTCCCCATGTGAGAGTAGGTCATCGTCAAGATTAAATTCCGAAACCCCAATTGCGAAAGCAGTTGGGGTTTTGTTTTAGTAGAAGTACCTAATTTTGCTGGCTCGTTTACCGTGTTGACGGGCCAGATGCAGAATTTCTTGACGACCATAGAGCGTTGGAACCACCTGATCCCATCCCGAACTCAGAAGTGAAACGATGCATCGCCGATGGTAGTGTGGGGTTTCCCCATGTGAGAGTAGGTCATCGTCAAGATTAAATTTCAGAACCCCTGTCTGCTAACGCAGACAGGGGTTTTGTCGTTTAAGAGCCTGCCAAGATCAGGCGATCAAAGAATGTTCAATTGTCGCCCGGTCAACGCTCATCGCAAGGTGCGGCAAACGCTCTAGTGCGCCGTTCGGCGGGAATCTGACCTAAATGCCGTCCATTTCCCATACAACCCTAAGATTTCTCTGAACCGTGCCGAAAGACTGGTGAGACATGCGTGCACCAAAGTAGAGCGGCCAAGAAGAACGCTGCCTGCTCTGTACATGGAATGTTGCATCCGGAACGCATCCCCACTTTTGGCATAAGAAGTCCCATGAAATGAATCTCAAGTTCAGCCATAAAATCCTGTTGGCCGCTTCGGGCGTCGTGGTCCTGGCGTTCGCTCTGTTCACCCTCTACAACGACTATCTGCAGCGAAACACCATTCGCCAGAACCTCCAGTCCTCCGTACAGCAGGCGGGTGACCTGACTGCCAGCAGCGTGCAGAACTGGATGAGCGGGCGGATTCTGGTATTGGAAAACCTTGCGCAAAACGTCGCCCACCAGGGCAAGGACGCTGACTTCCCCGGTCTGGTCGATCAGCCGGCCTTCACCTCCAACTTCCAGTTCACCTACGTCGGCCAGGCCAATGGTGTATTCACCCAACGCCCTGACGCGAAGATGCCGGACGGTTACGATCCGCGTCAGCGCCCTTGGTACAAGCAAGCCGTCGCCGCCGATAAAACCATGCTGACGCCGCCGTACATGGCCGCTGTCGGTGGTCTGGTGGTGACCATCGCCATGCCGGTAAAAAAGAACGGCGAATTGCTCGGTGTGGTCGGTGGTGACTTGAGCCTGGAAACCCTGGTAAAGATCATCAACTCGGTGGACTTCGGTGGCCTCGGTCACGCGTTCCTGGTCAGCGCCGACGGTCAGGTAATCGTCAGCCCGGATAAAGATCAGGTGATGAAAAACCTGAAAGACATCTACCCGAATGCCGGTGTGCGCATCGAGAAGGGCAATCAGAACGTGGTGCTCAACGGTCAGGAACGCATCCTGTCGTTCACCCCGGTCAGCGACCTGCCGAATGCGCAGTGGTACATCGGTCTGTCGATTGATCACGATAAAGCCTACGCAGCCCTCAGTCAGTTCCGTACCTCGGCACTGATCGCAATGTTTGTGGCGGTGGCCGCGATTGCACTGCTGTTGAGCCTGTTGATCAATGTGTTGATGCGTCCGTTGACCACCATGGGTCGCGCAATGCAGGACATCGCTCAGGGCGAAGGCGATCTGACCCGTCGTCTGGTGGTTGAGAGCAAAGACGAATTTGGCGAACTGGGCAGTGCGTTCAACCAGTTCGTTGAACGGATTCACGCGTCGATTTCCGAAGTGTCGTCGGCAACCCGTCACGTACACGACCTGTCGCAGCGGGTAATGGCGTCGTCCAATGCGTCCATTGTCGGTTCCGACGAACAAAGTGCGCGCACCAACAGCGTCGCTGCCGCGATCAACCAGTTGGGCGCCGCCACCCAGGAAATCGCCCGCAACGCGGCCGATGCTTCGCAGCACGCCAGCGGCGCCAGCGAACAGGCCGATGACGGTCGTCAGGTGGTGGAGCAGACCATTCAGGCGATGACCGAGCTGTCGCAGAAAATCAGCCTGTCGTGCACGCAGATCGAAACCCTGAACGCCAGCACCGACAACATCGGCCACATTCTCGATGTGATCAAAGGCATTTCGCAGCAGACCAACCTGCTGGCACTCAACGCGGCTATCGAAGCCGCGCGGGCCGGTGAGGCTGGCCGTGGTTTTGCGGTGGTGGCGGACGAGGTGCGCAACCTTGCCCATCGCACCCAGGAGTCGGCAGAAGAAATCCACAAGATGATCACGTCGCTGCAGGTCGGCTCCCGTGAAGCGGTGACCACCATGAATGCCAGTCAGGCATCCAGCGAGCAGAGTGTTGAGGTGGCCAACCAGGCCGGCTTGCGTCTGGTCAGCGTGACCCAGCGTATCGGTGAAATCGACGGCATGAACCAGTCGGTGGCCGCCGCGACCGAGGAGCAGACGGCTGTGGTGGAGACCCTCAACGTTGACGTCAATCAGATCAACCTGTTGAACCAGCAGAGCGTGGCCAACCTCAACGAGACGTTGAAGGATTGTGATGCGTTGTCGCAGCAGGCCAACCGGTTGAAGCAGTTGGTCGACAGTTTCAAGATCTGACCACCCGTCAGACCGCGTTATCGTTCAATCGCGGGCAAGCCCGCTCCCACAGGATTTTTGGCGAACACAATATGTGTGAACGACTCGAATCCTGTGGGGGCTGGCTTGCCAGCGAAAGCGGTGGTTCACTCACCGCCTGTGCAAAGCCTTAAACAAACAGCTTCAGCACATTCCCCATTGCATCATCGGCAAACCCCTGCACAAAGTCCTTGAACCCCGGTAGCGCCTCCTCACCGCCGCTGGCCGGCTCGGCAATGATCGTCCAGGTCGCCCGCGCTTTTCCGCCCCCAGCGATTCCACATTCATCGCCGCCCATAGATTGGCCACGCCCAGGGTGTTGTAGATCGTCGTCCAGGTCATGCTCCGCGCCTGCTCATCGCGGGAGTTGAGTTGCTCGACCACCACGTTGCCATCCTTGAAGAATTTCTTGCGCAGCGAAGCCACGCCTTCGCCAGTCATTTCGATGTGCGACAGCGCCGGAATAAACCGCTCGAAACCGCCAAAGTCGCCGACCACAGCCCAGACCTGCGTGGCGTCTGCCGGCACTTCCACCGACGATACAACGTGGCAGCCGTGGGGGTTTTTGATCAGGGTGTCGGGTTGCAGAGTGCTCATGGTGTAGCTCCTTGTTGATGGATCAGATGAAGTTGATTTCTTTCAGGTAATCGCAGCCGCGGCGCAGCAGCGCCGGGGATTTTTCCGGGTAGTGCGCGCCCATCTGCTGCACGCCGGCCTCAGCATTGGCGTGGCCGATCAGGGAGATGTCGCCAATGTCTTCCTCGAAACCGTTGAGGTAAAAACCGAGCACGCCGAACAGCGCGTTGTCGGCATCGACCCGGCTCAGTTGCTGTTGCCAGTCGGCGACGCTGACCAGCGAGAACTCGCTGCCGGTTTCGCGGAACGAAGCGACGTAGGCGTCCCAACTCAGTGGCTCGGGGTTGTGCAGGTTGAACACCGCGCGTTCGGCGCAATAACGGCTGGCGTGGAAGGCGATGAAGCGGGCGAGAAAGTCCACCGGCATCAGGTCGAAATTCAGCGCAAAGGCGGGTACCTGACCGAGCTGGATCGACCCCTTGAGCATCAGCATCAAACGGTTTTTATGCGGCTGACAGACGCCGCTCAAGCTGTTGAAGCTGATGTTTCCGGGGCGATACAGATTGATCCGCACACCGCGTTCGCGCGCCCGTTCTAGGATGCGTTCGCCCACCCACTTCGACAGGTTGTAGCCGTTGCGAATGTAGATCGGTGGCGTCGGCGCTGCGGGCAGCTCCAGGACCTGACCCGCGTCATCGACGGTGCTGGACGCCGAGAGCGTCGAAACAAAGTTGAAGACTTTTTTGCTCTGCCCTTCGCACAGGCGCAGCAACTGGAAAACCGGCTCGACGTTGTCTGCTGCCAGCGACTCGTAATCAAGCACGTGATTGACGTTGGCGGCGTTGTGCACGAGCGCGCCGAATTCGCGATCCAGGCGCTGATAATCCGCTTCAGCCAGGCCCAGTTGCGGTCGGGTGATGTCGGCCGCGTAAACCCGTACCCGACTCAGGTCCAGATGATCGAGACGGTTCTCGCGCAAGGCATGGGCAAAGCGTTGCGCCGCCGTTTGCCCGCCGCCGTCGCGCACCAGGCATGCGACTTCGCTGGCCCCCCAACCCAGCAGTGCTTCGACGATGTGTACGCCGACAAAACTGTTGGCGCCGGTAACGATGACCTTATGCACATCGCCCATGCGGCTGATCGGCAACGGCTCGATATCCAGCGGTCGCTCGGCGTCGGCCATGGCTTGGGCGCTGAGCACGGCGCTGTCATCGGTACCGCGCACCAGTGTGGCGAGTTTGCTGATCGTTGGCAGTTCAATGAAGCGATTGATCGAAATGCTGCGGCCAAACTCTTCACGCAAACGCAGCAACATCCGCGACAACAGAATCGAGTGGCCACCGAGGTTGAAGAAACTCTCGTCGGTGGAAATGTCACCGGTGGGCAGCTCCAACAACTCTGCCCAGATCTCCAGCAGCAAGGCTTCGTCGGCGTTTGCCGGCAGGCATTTCGGGCCGCCGTCCTGCACGCTCACCGGCAGCTCCAGCAAGGCTTTGCGATCAACCTTGCCGTTACTGGCGAAGGGCATGCCTGGCAGTTCCGTCCACGCCACCGGTTGCATGTAGTCCGGGAGGAATTGTTGCGCGTGAGCTTTCAGCGCTTCACGAGCAACCTCCGATTGCGGCTGGGCGAGGAACGCCAGAATCCGCCGCTGGCTGTCGATCACCACCGCGATCTGTCGGTACAACTGGCTCTCGCGCAGGCAGCGTTCGATCTCTTCCGGCTCGACCCGAAAACCACGGATCTTCACCTGATTGTCGCGGCGCCCGCACAGTTCGATGCCGTGCGCGCCCCACTTGGCCATATCGCCGCTGCGATAGGCGCGCAGTTGAGTGCCATCCGGTAGGTCCAGCTGTAGATAACGCTCGGCGGTCTGCTGTGGATTGTTCAGATAACCGAGGCAGACGCCGGGGCCGACGATGAACAACTCGCCGACCGTGTTCTCCGGCACCGGCTGCAGTTCGTCATCGAGAATCAGCACCTGACTGTTGGCGATCGGCGCGCCGAGGGTGCGGTTGCTGTCGCCAGTTCTGAGCTGCCGCGCGGTGATCAACACCGTGGCTTCGGTGGGGCCGTAGAGGTTGTGCAAGGTGCCCTGGCGGGTCAGTTGCTCGATGACGAACGGCTCGCAGACATCGCCGCCGGTCATCACTTGCACGCCCTCCAGTTGCTCGAGCGGCAGGATGCTCAGCAGGGCCGGCGGCAGGAAGGCGTGGGTCAGTTGGCGGCGCCGGATCAGTGCCACCAGTTGCAGCGGATCACGCCGTTGCGTGTCGTCGGGTACTACCAGTTCGGCACCTTCGAGCAGGGTCGGGAAGATGTCGATCAGCGACGAATCGAAACTCAGCGAGGAGAACTGCAGCACCCGGCTTTCGGCCCGCAGTTGCACGTAATCGGCGTACCACGCGGTGAAGTGGGCGAGGTTGGCCTGGCTCAGCAGTACACCCTTCGGATGCCCGGTGGTGCCTGAGGTGTACAAGGCCATGCACGGTGCGTCGAGTGCCGGGCGCTGGCGCATCAACGGCAGGTGCTGATCAACGTGCGCCGTGTCGATCTGGCTGACATCCAGCCCGGCCATGGTTTCGCTGAGCGGATGCTCGCCGTCATGCAGCAACAACACGGCGCCGGCGTTCTGCAGAATGTATTGCTGACGCTGCAACGGATGTCTCGGCTCCAGCGGCAAGTACACCGCGCCGCTGCCCAGCGTCGCCAGAATCGAGGCGAACAACGCCGGACTTTTCGACAGACAGATGCCGACGATCCATGGTTGCGGATGCGCGGCGAGCAGTGGCTGCAATCGCTGCTGGATCGCTTGGGCGTGGGTGTGCAACTGGCGGTAGCTGATCGACTGTTCGGCGAGGTGCAGCGCCGGCCGATCGGCATGCTTGATCAGGCTGTGTTGCAGACGCTCGATCACCGGCATCCGCGCTTGCGCCAGCAACGCCGGATTGGCCGTGTCGTTGAGTCGATGGACGTACGCCAGGCTGTCGAGAAACAGCAGGTTCTCCAGACGTTCGAAATCCGGTGCGCTCACAGAGGCAACGTCCTTCAGATAGTCGGCGTCACGGGAGAAACGGCTGACCAGCAGCGCGACTTCGTCCACCACCTGCGCCAGCACGCGCTGGCGCAGTGCCTGACCGTTGCCGGACGGCTCGTCGCCAATCGGCACACGGCTGATCAGCGTCGAGCCGAGAAAGCACAGCAGGTCGAGTGTCGGCAGACCTGACCGGCTCTGTGCACCGACACCCAAACGCAGATGCAGGTGCGGGATGCGGCAAAAGTCGCCGGCGGCAATAAAGCCATCGTCGATGATCAAATCCACCTTCGAGTGCGTGGCCCCGCTGCGCTGCAAGGTATGACCGTGTTGTTCGAGTTCCAGCGCCAGGTCGGTCATGGCCTGACTGGCGCCCATCAGCAAAATGTCGAGACGTTTCATGTCGGCCTCCTCATCAAACCAGGTAGTCGCGCAGGGCGTGCTGCACGCAAGGCGTGTCGAGCAGCGAGCTGTTGTGGAAGAACTTGACGATGTTGCCCACCAACGGATGGTGGCGATTGATCGGGAATGCCAGTCCGGCCATTTCGTCCCTGAGCGAGCGTCGTGTGGCCTCGTTGACTGGCAGCGCATTGATCAGGCGCAGGTCGAAGGATTTCTGGATGTCATTGGTCAGGTAATGGCCGATAAATACCGGCAGGATCTGCGCGATGACGTCGCGATCCGCCGCGCTGGCGGTGTGCCAATAGATGCGCACCATCCGCGCCCAGAAACTCGAATGACGGCCCTCGTCGAGCAGGTGATCGGCCATCAGTCCCTTGATCGACGGCTTGACCGTGTCATCGCGGGCGAACGCGGCGACATCGCCGGTCACGGTGTTTTCGGCGATGGCCACGCAGATCAGTTCCACGGCGCTGCGCAAGTGCTCCGGCGCCAGTGCGACGGCGGCAGGAATCGCCCGGCTCAGCTCGATTTCATCGGGCAGCTGAATCGGTTCGATGCCGGTCATGGCCACCGTTTGCTGCATGAAATCCATCGCCACCAGAGCGTGGTAATCCTCGTCGACCACCACGGTCATCGCGTCGTAGCGACAGGCGAAAGGAAAGCCCACGGCAAAGCGATTCTTGGCGATACTGCGCGCGGTCTTGTCGACGATTTCGGTTTCGAAAATCACCACGTCGTTGATGAATTTGTACAGCGTCTGCACCAGGGCGAAATCGCGCTGCTGCGGGCATTCACGCAGAAAGGTTTCGCTGAGCACCAGCGGCTGGCGGCTGAGCGGATAGATCAGACGCTCGTCGTTTTCCAGCACACGGCGCGGACGGGTGCGAATGGTCGCGCGACTCTCCCAGGCGTCGGCGAAGGATTGGTAATCAGCGGCGTTCATTGGGCCACCTCCGCCAACGGCTCGCGCATGCTCAGGCGCAGGCCGTCCCACAGGGCGATGCGGCTTTCCACGGCAGCGATGGCACTGGCGTAGACCTCGGCCTCACGCTGAGGATCGCCATCGACCAGACGTTCCAGCAACTGCTCGGCCGCCGGGCCGTGATCCTCGGAGTCGACTTCGATGTGCCGTTCCAGGTAATAGCGAAAGGTCGGCGCCTGCTCGATACCGATGCCCCAGTCGTCGAGGATGCGCTGGAACATGGTCGGGATAACGCTTTCGCGACCATGCAGAAACGCCGCCGCGACACTGTACCCCGGTGCATGCAAGGCGGTGCGCAGGGTGTCGCGAACAAACTGCGCGGCGGCCGGGTCGACCGCGACGCTTTGCAGCGCGATGTCGTAGCTCACGCCTTCCTGCTGCAGCGCGACGAAGCGCTCCACCGCCGTGGTGCTCGCGCCGATTTCGCGCATCGCATCCAGGTACAACTCGAAGTGGCTGTAGTGACCTTCGGCCAGGCGATCGTCCGATTCTTCGCCGAGGACGATTTCGTTGATCAGCCGCGCCGCGTGAGGGTCACGCGGCGGTAGCCAGGGCAAGCGCGTGCAAGTCAGTTCCTGCTGCAGGCGCTTGGTCAGTGACATGAAGTCCCACACGGCAAAGACATGGGTTTCCATGAAACGACGCAAGACCGACAGTGAAGTGATCTCGGAAAAGATCGGGTGAATACTGAGTTCGGCTTTCTTCAGGGCGAGTTGGTTCTTAGTGGGCATCATGATGTCCTTTATCATTGATATGAAATGCAACGTCTCTTTCAACTGTGCAATCAATAGCGTCGCAGTTAGTTGTTTCCTGGATGTCGGGCGAAGCCACAATTGCCGGTGAATAAGCGTCAGGCGTTATCTACGGTTTTAGCGCTGGTCCCGGTGAGCCGCCCTTATGAATTGGGGCGACACTCCGGGGTGAGTGCCGAAGTTCAAACTCGGCGAAGAAAAACTAATACACCGGGAAAGTATTTAACAAGTGTATTTTTAATTATTTTAAGTTTGCTGTTTTTCAAGTATGAGCAGTGCCAATAAAACTTTTGGCTGAAGTTTTATTTGGGCGTAGTTGCTCCTTTCGGTCAATATTGGCCAAAATTGATTAACAAGAGTGAATGCCTCACTCGAAGCAACTTTCTTAATGAAATGAATTGATTGATTTAAAGGGGCGGAAATTGGCCGGGACCGGCGCCTGGACTTCCTTTTTCCCGTGACAAGGCTCCTTCCGTAGGTTCCTGGTGCGGGGACGGCGCCGACGATGCGGTGCGTCGCCCGTTCTTTATGGGGTTGGCCGTTCAAGAGTGAGGGTAAATCAGCGCGACGGCTATTACCGTTTCACCACCGAGTCAGGCTGACCGGCGCACGGAGGGTAGAGGTAAGGCAGGGGTTTGCCAGCGGCTGCGCAGCAGATCGGGGCGGGGATTTGTAAGCGGGTTATTCGCCGGGCAGGCACGGGGCCTGATCCCGGCGTTGCGGATTCAGCGCACGACTTTGCGGTTTTGTGCGGCGGGGCTGGCGAGGTAGCGGGTAATGACCTCGACACCGCGGTTGAGATGCTGCTCGAGCAGTTTTACCGAGAGCTCGACATTGCGATCCTGCGCCGCTTCGAGCAACTGGCGATGGTCTTCCTGGGACAGTTTGCCCAGACCCATCGCTTCCAGATTGAAACGCAGGAAACGCTCTTCTTCGTTGAGGCCGTCTTCCACCAGACGCAACAGGCGGCGGTTTGGGGCCTTGCTATACAGCGCCATGTGGAACAACCGGTTGAGCCGACCGATTTCGGTGTAATCGTGCTGGGCTTCGAGTTCTTCGATATAACCGGCCGCGCGTTGGCAGTCGGCGGCGCTCAGTCGCGGAATCGACTGCCGCAATGCGGCGGTTTCGAGGAGGATTCGCAACTCGTAGGTTTCGGTCGCGTCGCCCTGGATCAGTGGGGCTACCACTGCGCCTTTGTGGGCGGTGACACTCAGCAATTCCTGCGCTTCGAGCTGGCGCAAGGCTTCGCGCACGGGCATGCGGCTGACGCCGAACAGATCGGCCAGATCCTGCTGGCGCAGGGCGGTGCCGCAGGGCAGGCGCCCATCGAGGATGGCGGCGCGCAGGGTTTCTTCGATGATCGAGCGGGCCAGGTGCGCGGGGATCGGCCCATCGACTTTGATGCTCTGCAGTGGTTTGGGCTTCTGTGTCACGACTACGCACCCTGTCTGTCGACTTAATTTGGATCCAAATGACACTAGTGATTGCTCTACCGGATGTCAAACCGCATAGAGGAACCCTGTCATTGGTGAAGTTTAGCGTGCCGGCGATGATCTCATGGTGCCATTGTTTTTTGCCGGGCTAAGCTTCACCATCAAACGCTTTCCTCCCTGCTCTCTGGAAACCTGCTGTGGCGGTACGTTTCGCAATCCCCCGGACACTGCGCTGGCTAGGCTGCGCACTGCTGCTGGCCGGCGTCATGCTGGGCGGCCTGCATGCCGATTGGGATTTTTCCGCGATCAGCCGCAAAGCCACGGCGCTGTACGGGCCGCTGGGCGCCGGACAGCAGCGGATCGACGCCTGGCAAAACCTGCTGGCCACGCAGAAACAGGTCAGCGAGATGGAAAAGCTCAAGGTGGTGAACCTGTTTTTCAACAAACAGGTGCGTTATGTAGAAGACATCGACCTGTGGCACGAGGTCGATTATTGGGAGACACCGATCGAAGCCTTATGGAAGGGCGCCGGCGACTGCGAAGACTATGCGATCGCCAAGTATTTCAGCCTGCGCCATCTCGGCGTTTCCAGTGACAAGCTGCGCATCACTTACGTCAAGGCACTGCGCCAGAATCGCGCGCACATGGTGCTGACGTACTATGCCACCCCCGACGCCATGCCGCTGGTGCTCGACAGCTTGATCGATCCGATCCAGCCGGCGTCCCAGCGAACCGACCTGTTGCCGGTCTACTCTTTCAATGCCGAAGGTCTGTACCTGCCGGGCGCCAAGGGCAACAAGAAGGTGGGTGACACCAAACGCCTGTCGCGCTGGCAGGATGTGCTGAAGAAAATGCAGGCCGAAGGTTTTCCGGTCGAGACGACTAACTAGGAGCACGCGCTCAGATGTCTTTGTTCAAACAGCTGTTGATCGCTATCTGTCTGTTCCTGGTGGTCGCCTTCACCGGCAGCTTCATGGTCAGTCTGGAGAGCTCGCGCACCCAGTACGTCAATCAGTTGCGCTCCCACGCCCAGGACGCCGCCACGGCGCTGGCGTTGTCGCTGACACCGAATATCGACGACCCGGCGATGGTCGAGCTGCTGGTCAGCTCGATTTTCGACAGCGGTTACTACGCGAGCATCCGCGTGGTTGATCTGAAGACCGACAAGACCATCGTCGAGCGCAGTGGCATACCGGCCGTTACCAATGTGCCGGACTGGTTCGTCAAACTGATCGGCCTGGAACCGGCCGGTGGCGATGCGCTGGTCAGCCGTGGCTGGGAGCAGGCGGCGCGGGTCGAGGTGGTCAGCCACCCGATGTTCGCCGTGGCCAAGCTGTGGCAGAGCGCGCTGGGCAGTCTGGGTTGGCTGCTGATCTGTGGCGCGGTGAGTGCGGTGCTCGGCGCGTTGCTGCTGCGCCGGCAATTGAAACCGCTGGATTATATGGTCCAGCAGTCCCACGCCATCGCCCGCCGCGAATTCCTCAGCCTGCCGGAACTGCCGCGCACCCCTGAACTGCGACGGGTGGTGCAGGCGATGAACCAGATGGTCGAGAAGCTTAAAGCACTGTTCCAGGAGCAGGCCGAACGCAGTGAAAAGCTGCGCGCCGAGTCGTATCAGGACAACCTCACGGGGCTGGCCAACCGACGTTATTTCGAGATGCAGCTGCATAACCGGGTGAGCAACCCGGAGCAGGCCAGTTCCGGTTATCTGCTGTTGTTGCGGGTCAAGGATCTGGCCGGACTCAACCAGCGACTGGGCGGGCAGCGCACCGATGAACTGTTGAAAGCTGTTGGCGAACAACTGTCCCGCGAGTGCGCCAGATACCCGGAAACCCAGAACCTCGTCACTCGCATTCGCGGTGGCGAATTCGCCGTGCTGGCACCGGGGCTGGTGCGCGAAGAAGCGCTGCAACTGGCGCAGAACCTCGACAGTGCCTTGAGCAGCCTGCACGCCACTGGCGCCACCGATGTGCCGGCCGTGGCCTCTATCGGCCTCGCCCCGTTCGCTCACGGCGATTCACCGCAAGCGGTGCTGACCCTCGGCGATCAGGCGCTGGCGCAGGCCGAAGGGCAGGGCGAGCAGAACTGGGCGTGTATCGACCAGAGCCTGGTGGCGGATGTCGGCGACGATCACCACGCCTGGCATCGCTTGCTCGATCAGGCCTTGAGTCAGCAGCGCTTCGAACTGTATTTCCAACCGGTGGTGGCCGCGCAGGACACGCAACTGGTGTTGCATTACAAGGTGCTGTCGCGCCTGCTCGATGACCAGGGCCAGACCATCCCCGCCGGCCGCTTTCTGCCCTGGCTTGAGCGCTTCGGCTGGGCGGCGCGGCTGGACCGCTTGATGCTTGAGCGCGTGCTCGAGCAGATGAAGACGCATGAAGACTCGCTGGCACTGAACCTGTCTTCAGCGACCCTGGGCGACCCGCAGGCCTTGAATAAAGTGTTCGAGATTCTGCGCGCACATTCCAATCTGGGCGAGCGGCTGACCCTGGAAATCGGTGAAGAACAGTTGCCCGAACAAGCCGTGCTGGAACAGTTGACCCGACGTCTGCGGGAACTTGGCTTCTCCCTGAGCCTGCAACGTTTCGGCGGGCGTTTCAGCATGATCGGCAACCTGGCGCGGCTGGGGCTGGCGTACCTGAAGATTGATGGCAGTTACATTCGCGCGATCGATCAGGAGAGCGACAAGCGCCTGTTTATCGAGGCGATCCAGAGCGCGGCGCACAGCATCGACCTGCCGTTGATTGCCGAGCGGGTGGAGACTGAAGGGGAGTTGTCAGTGATTCGCGAGATGGGCTTGTATGGGGTGCAGGGACAGTTGTTGGGTGAGCCGAAGCCTTGGCGGTGAGTCATTGCAAACCCGCCCTCAGCCTAGCCCTCTCCCAGAGGGAGAGGGGACTGATTGGGGGAGACGCCGACGTGAACGGTGTCCGCTGAATTCGTAATCGACTCGATTTCTCAGGTCGATGTATACGCCTGACACCTTGGTCGGCCCCCTCTCCCTCGGGGTGAGGGTAGGCTTTTGATTACGGGGGGATCAGATCAACCCGCCCTCATCCTCATCGATCAACTGACTCAACCCGCCCAATGCTTCACGCGCCTGGGTCCGGTCCATCAGTTTGGCCTGGGCTGCCGGCGGCAGGTCGGTGACGCGGATCACGCCTTTCTGGGTCAGCACCTGAATCAGGTCGTCGAGTACCCGAATCATTTCAAAGTCGCTCTGCTTGAGCTGTTTGAGGCTGTTTTCCACCGCTTCGTTGGCGTACCACGCCTGGATTTCATGGTGGTCGGCCGGCAGCGTTTCCGTGGCCTCGGCGTAGGCCGCGGCTTCCACGCGAATCAACTGACCTTGCGCATCGCGTTGCACGTAAAACATTGAGCATCCCTCGGAAATGAACCAGCGTCATGCTGTCAGCAGCATAGCCAACTGCGGGCAAGTATGCGGTGCGACGACGAGATCGTCACCGGTACGGTGCAGGTAAACGCGACGGCCGCCCCTGAGGGCGGCCGTTTTGTTCACGCATCAGCTGTTGTTGTGGTCGACCTTGATGGTCGGGTCGCTGCCGGCAATCAGGTTATGGATGTTGGCGCTCGACCAGTTGTTGCCTTCCAGTTTGATCGTCACGTCCGGTGTCGCGGCGGCGGCATCGGCCGAGTTGAACTTGCCCGCCGAGCTGACTTGCAGCGACGACACGCCGTCGACCGTGGTGATCTTCAGGAAGTTGTCGATGGTGCTGCCGGTCTCGCCCTGCAGCAGATCGCGCAGGTCGATGCGGTCGCCTTCATTGGCATTGAAGTCCTTGATCACGTCGTTGCCGGTGTCGCCAGCCTTCCAGACGAAGGTGTCGGCGCCGGAACCACCGATCAGGATGTCGTTGCCCTGACCGCCGATCAGCGTGTCGTTGCCGGTGCCGCCGAGCAGAATGTCATTGCCCTTGCCGCCATCGAGCAGGTCGTTGCCGCCCGAGCCGAACAGGATGTCATTGCCCGCGCCACCCAGCAGGGTGTCGTTGCCGTCATGCGCGCCAGACACATCGAACGCCTGATAGTGCTCGGTGATGTACTGGTGCACGTTGCTGGTGGTGACCTTGCTGACGTCGACGCCGGTCTGCTGCGCTACGAACGCCTGCATCGCCTGATAACCCTCACCGGCGATGCCGTTGAAGCTCACCAGATCGCCGAACAGGATGTCGTTGCCGTCGCCACCGCTGACGGTGTCGTTGCCCGGCAGCGTCGCTTCGGTATGGCCGATGATCGAGTTGGCCAGGTCTTTCGGGTCGATGTTGGTTTGCGGCGAGTGATCCGAGTCATACGGTTTCAGGTCGTTGAGGCTGACACCACTGTTAATACCGATGGCTTCGACGTTCGACAGACCGCTGAGCAAGGTGAAGCTGCTGCTGGAGTTATCGGTGGTAGCCGATGTGGTGCTGTTACCGGTACCCGCCAGGCTCGACAACTCGTAGGTCCCGTCGCCTTGGGCATGAACGGTGCCCAGGTTGGTCGCGGTCCAGCCGTAACGGCTGGTGTAGACCTGCAGCTGCGCACTGCCGTTGGCACTGATGCTCAGGTAATGCGTGCTGTCGATGTAGGTGCTGAAGGTGTCGCCCAGTTTGTAGTTGCTGGTCGTTACCACACTGTCGAACTTCACGTTGCCGTACAGCGTCGGGTTGGTCTGCTCGCCGCTCTGGTAGTAGGTCGGCTGGCCATCAGTGATGAAGTACGTAAGGTTCTTCGCCCCGGTGTTGGCCACGGCTTCCGCGCTCTGGAAGAAGTTGGCCGTGGTCTTGAACACGTCTTCGTAGTTGGTGCCGCCGCCGGACGACATCGAGTCGAGCACGGCTTTGAGCTTGGTCAGTGCGTTCGGATCGTTGAGGTTCACCGACACCGACTTGTTGACCTGGGTATCGAAGTCCACCAGGAAGATGTTCACCGTCCCCGAGTTGCTGCCGCCCAGGCTCTGCTTGAGGGTGTTGAACACCGAGGTCAGAGAGTCCTTGGCAGCGTTGATCGACGAGGTGCTCATGCTGCCCGAGCTGTCGACCATGAACGCGATGTTGTAGTTGGTGCCCGGCACCACGGTCAGACCGCCGATGTCGGCGACCATGATGTCGTTGCCATCGGTGCCATTGAAGGTGTCATCACCGGAGGTGGCGACCGCCGCGTTATAGACCGCCGGCACCACGGTGACCGGAATGGTCGCGGTGCTGCTGGCCGAACCGCCGACCATCTCGGTGGAGGTCGAGGTCACGGTCAGGTTGAACTGGCCGTTGTAGTAGGTCGGCGGGGTTACGGTCAGGCTGCCCAGGTTCCAGCCGGTGACGTTGGCTTCGCCGTTGCTCGCGGTGACGGTGAAGCTGTGGCCGTTACCGTCGGAGAGTACCGAGCCGACCGGCGCACCGCTGATCTTCACGCTCAGGGTTTCCGAGCCGTCGGTGTCGGTCAGGGCGGTGTTGATCGCCGACAGTTTCACCGTGGTGCCTTCAGCGCCGGTGTTGAGCTTGTAGCCGTCGTAATAACCTTCGCCGTTAGTGCCGTGCAGATCGGAGACGGTCACGCCGGCGTTCACCAGATCCTGCACGCCGGTGTAGATCGGCACGCCGGCGCTGCTCAGGTCGATTGGCGTGCTGCCGTTGACCGACAGGTTCACGTCATAGCTGCCCGGGCCGCTCTGGTTGTGGTGGTAGATGTCCAGGGTGTAGTAACCGCTGGTGGTCGGGGTGAACGAACCGCTGATCGCACCACCCGCCCCCCAAGTACCCGACGCCACGCTCTTGCCGCCGATGGTGATCAGCAGGCTGTCGTCGGCCACACCGCTGAAGCTGTAGGTCTTGCCGGCTTCCAGGTAGATCAGGCCCGAGGTTTTCGACGCGGTGCCAGCGGTCACGCTGCCGTCCGACTGCACGTTGGTCACGGTGCCGCTGGAGTTCGGGGTGCCAGCGCCGTCGATGACGGTTTTCAACGTGGTTGAGTCCGCGCCTGCGCCGCTGGTGCCCAGACCCGACAGGCCGGTCCAGACTTCCTTGACCAGCCCGGTGGAATTCACGCTGTTGTCGGCCACGCTCACGGTCGGGGCATCGGCCACAGGCGTGATGTCGATCTTCACGGTGCCGGTGTTGCCCAGCAGTTGGCCGTCGGTTGGCTGGAACTTGATCTGCGCGTAGTCGGCCTGGTTGTTGCCCACGCCGGTGCCGCCGTAACCGTTGACGCCCGATTCGTTGGCATCCGGCATGAAGCGCAGTTTGCCGGCGTCGATGTCAGCCTTGCTGAAGGTCTGGTTGTTGGCGACGTCTTTCCAGGTCGAACCGTCCAGATACTGCAGTTTGCCTTCGCCCGGCAGTTGGGTGATTTTGATGCCGAGGCTGCTGGCCGGGCTGTCGACGTCGGTCACACCGAAGGTCGACCAGCCGAGGATCAGCGGCGTGTCTTCGGTGCCGGTGACGTTGACCGGGGCTGCGACCGGCGCATCGTTGACCGCCACCACGTTGACCGTGGTGGTCGCCGTGTTGGAGTAGTTGCCGCCATCGGTCACGGTCACGGTAATGATCCGCGGCACGGTGCTCGGGTTTTCACTGCCGTTGGTGAAGCTGATGTTCTTGATCGCCTGCATGTAGTCGGCGAGCGTCGCATTACCCGACAGGGTCAGGGTCACCGTGCCGTTGGTGCTGTTGGCATTGATGGTGATGCCATTGACGCTGTTGCCCAGGTTCAGCGCATCGCCGTCCTGACGGTTGGTCAGCACAATGGTCGCGCCAGTGAGCATGGTGCTGTCCGGGTCGGTGATGGTCAGGTCAGTGTCGGCAATCGACACGCCAGCGCCCGGGGTGTTTTCGGTGAACGTCACCTTGTAGTCGGCACCGGTGGCGCCGCTGGAGTTGTTGGCGTCGAGGTCGATGACCGGTGGCGCATCGTTGTCGATGATCGAGGTGCTGACGCTGCCGTTGGTGCTGCTGACGGCCAGGTTCTCGAAGTTGCCGCCGGTGGCCGAGTCGATCTTGACCACGAAGTTTTCGGTGCCTTCGGTGATCTTGTCATCAATGGTCGCGACGTTGAACTGCGCGCTGCTGGCGCCCGCCGGGATCTTCACGGTGTACACGCCAGTGAAGTCCGAACCGTCGGCGGCGGTGCCGCTGTAGACGATTTTCAGGGTCACTTCGGTTTGCGCCGGGTGGTTCAGGCTGACCGTGTAGCTGGCGGTCTGGCCTTCGGTCACCGAACTGCTGCCGGTGATGCTGACGGTGGTGGTGTCGATGGTGTCGGCGACGCTGGTCACGGCCGGTGTCGTGCTGGTGACCAGGTTTTCAAAGCCGCCGCCGCTGGTACCGGTGATGGTCGCCTGCACGGTGCCGGCGTCTTTGTAGACGTCGTCAGCCGGAGCCGGAACGGTCACGGTGCCGGAGGTTTTGCCAGCGTCGATGGTGATCACCGAGCCGTTGCTCAGGGTCACGGTCACCGGCGAGCCGGCGGCGTTGCTCAGGGTTGCGGTGTAGGTGATCTGGCCACCTTCGTTCACCGCCGGGGTCGCGCTCAGCGACAGGTTAGTGGTGTCGACGGTGTCGGTCACGGTGGTGCTGACCGGGGTTTTGTCGGCGACCAGATTTTCGTAGTTACCACCGCTCACGTTGGTGATCGAATTGGTCAGCGGCGCATGGCCGGTCAACGCATCGTTCGGTGCGGTAGTGGTTGCGGTGCCGGTGGTCTGGCCAACGCCAATGGTGATGGTCTGACCGTTGGCCAGGGTCACCACGACTGGCGAACCGGTTACTGGAGCACCGACGGTGGCGGTGTAGACGACGTTGCCGCCTTCAGCCGCTGTACCGGTCGCGGTCAGTTTCACCGTGGTGGTGTCGATGGTGTCGGTGACGCTGGTTACGGCTGGAACAGTGCTCGGCACCAGGTTTTCGAAGTTGCCACCGGTGGCGGTGCTGATGGTCGCTTGCACGGTGCCGGCGTCTTTGTAGACGTCGTCGGCTGGCGCTGGAACGGTCACGGTGCCGGTGGTTTTACCGGCTTCGATGGTGATTACCGCGCCGTTGGACAGGGTCACGGTGACTGGCGAGCCAGCAGCGTTGGTCAGGGTCGCGGTGTAGACAATCGAACCGCCTTCAGCGACCGAATTGGTAGCGCTGAGCGACAGATTGGTCGTGTCGACAGTGTCGGTCACCGTAGTGCTGACCGGCGTCTTGTCCGCCACGAGGTTTTCGTAGTTACCGCCGCTGACGTTGGTGATCGCGTTGGTCAGCGGTGCGTGACCGGTCAATACGTCGTTTGGTGCGGTGGTGGTCGCGGTGCCGGTGGTCTGACCTACACCAATGGTGATGGTCTGACCGTTGGCCAGGGTTACCACAACTGGCGAACCGGTTACTGGAGCACCGACGGTGGCGGTGTAGACGACGTTGCCGCCTTCAGCGGCCGTGGCGGTTGCGGTCAGTTTCACCGTGGTGGTGTCGATGGTATCGGTGACGCTGGTCACGGCCGGCGTTGTGCTGGTGACCAGGTTTTCGAAGTTGCCACCGGTGGCGCTGCTGATGGTCGCCTGTACGGTGCCGGCGTCTTTGTAGACGTCGTCAGCCGGTGCCGGGACGGTCACGGTGCCGGTGGTTTTACCGGCTTCGATGGTGATTACCGCGCCATTCGACAGGGTCACGGTCACTGGCGAGCCAGCAGCGTTGGTCAGGGTTGCGGTGTAAACAATCGAACCGCCTTCAGCGACCGAATTGGTAGCGCTGAGCGACAGATTGGTCGTGTCGACGGTGTCGGTGACATTGGTCGAAACCGGGGTCTTGTCGGCCACCAGGTTCTCGAAGTTGCCACCTGTTACGTCAGTGATCGAGTTGGTCAGCGGAGCGTGGCCAGTCAATACGTCGTTTGGTGCGGTAGTGGTCGCGGTGCCGGTGGTCTGGCCGACACCAATGGTGATGGTTTGACCATTGGCCAAAGTCACGACAACTGGCGAGCCGGTTACTGGTGCGCCGACAGTCGCGGTGTAAACAACGTTGCCGCCTTCAGCCGCCGACTCGGTGGCCGTCAGTTTCACGGTGGTGGTGTCGATGGTATCGGTAACGCTGGTCACGGCCGGCGTCGTGCTCGGCACCAGATTCTCGAAGTTGCCACCGGTGGCGGTGCTGATGGTCGCCTGTACGGTGCCGGCGTCTTTGTAAACGTCGTCGGCTGGCGCAGGAACGGTCACGGTGCCGGTGGTTTTGCCGGCGTCGATGGTGATCACGGCGCCGTTGGACAGGGTCACGGTGACTGGCGAGCCAGCAGCGTTGGTCAGGGTCGCGGTGTAGACAATCGAACCGCCCTCGGCCACGGTGCCAGTCGCGGACAGCGACAGGTTGGTGGTGTCGACGGTGTCGGTCACAGCCGTGCTGACCGGAGTTTTGTCGGCGACCAGATTTTCGTAGTTACCACCGCTCACGTTGGTGATCGAATTGGTCAGCGGAGCATGGCCAGTCAACGCATCGTTCGGTGCGGTGGTGGTCGCGGTACCGGTGGTCTGACCGACGCCGATGGTGATGGTCTGACCGTTGGCCAGGGTTACCACGACTGGCGAACCGGTTACTGGTGCGCCGACGGTGGCGGTGTAGACGACGTTGCCGCCCTCTGCCGCCGTGGCCGTTGCCGTCAGTTTCACGGTGGTGGTGTCGATGGTATCGGTGACGCTGGTGACGGCCGGAACAGTGCTCGGCACCAGGTTTTCGAAGTTGCCACCGGTGGCGGTGTTGATTGTCGCCTGTACGGTGCCGGCGTCTTTGTAAACGTCGTCAGTCGGTGCCGGGACGGTCACGGTGCCGGTGGTTTTGCCGGCGTCGATGGTGATCACGGCGCCGTTGGACAGGGTCACGGTGACTGGCGAGCCAGCAGCGTTGGTCAGGGTCGCGGTGTAGACAATCGAACCGCCTTCAGCGACCGAATTGGTAGCGCTGAGCGACAGATTGGTCGTGTCGACAGTGTCGGTGACATTGGTCGAAACCGGGGTCTTGTCGGCCACCAGGTTCTCGAAGTTGCCACCTGTTACGTCAGTGATCGAGTTGGTCAGCGGAGCATGGCCGGTCAACGCATCGTTCGGTGCGGTGGTGGTCGCGGTACCGGTGGTCTGACCGACGCCGATGGTGATGGTCTGACCGTTGGCCAAAGTCACGACAACTGGCGAGCCGGTTACCGGTGCGCCGACAGTCGCGGTGTAGGTGACATTGCCACCCTCAGCAGTCGACTCTGTCGCTGTCAGTTTGACGGTGGTGGTGTCGATGGTGTCGGTGACGTTGGTCACTGCCGGTACGGTGCTTGGCACCAGGTTCTCGAAGTTGCCACCGGTGGCGGTCGAAATGGTCGCTTCGACTTTGCCAGCGTCTTTGTAAACGTCGTCGGCTGGTGCCGGGACAGTCACGGTGCCAGTGGTTTTACCGGCTTCGATGGTGATTACCGCGCCGTTCGACAGGGTCACGGTGACTGGCGAGCCAGCGGCGTTGGTCAGGGTCGCGGTGTAAACAATCGAACCGCCTTCAGCGACCGAATTGGTAGCGCTGAGCGACAGATTAGTGGTGTCGACGGTGTCGGTCACGGTGGTGCTGACCGGTGTTTTGTCGGCCACGAGATTTTCGTAGTTGCCGCCGGTCACGCCGGTGATCGAGTTGGTCAGCGGCGCCTGGCCGGTCAGTGCATCGTTCGGTGCAGTGGTGGTCACGGTGCCGGTGGTTTTACCGACTTCGATGGTGATGTTCTGGCCGTTGGCCAGGGTCACCACGACAGGCGAGCCGGTCACTGGAGCGCCAACAGTCGCGGTGTAAGTAACAGTGCCGCCTTCAGCCACGGAGGTATCGGCCGTCAGTTTGACGGTCGAGGTGTCGATGGTATCGGCGACTTCGGTGACGGCCGGAACAGTGCTCGGCACCAGGTTCTCGAAGTTGCCACCGGTGGCGGTCGAAATGGTTGCTTCGACTTTGCCGGCGTCTTTGTAAACGTCGTCGGCTGGCGCAGGAACGGTCACGGTGCCGGTGGTTTTGCCGGCGTCGATGGTGATCACGGCGCCGTTGGACAGGGTCACGGTGACTGGCGAGCCAGCAGCGTTGGTCAACGTTGCGGTGTAAACAATCGAACCGCCCTCGGCCACGGTGCCAGTCGCGGACAGCGACAGGTTGGTGGTGTCGACGGTGTCGGTCACGTTTGTGCTGACTGGCGTCTTGTCGGCCACGAGGTTTTCGTAGTTACCGCCGCTGACGTTGGTGATCGAGTTGGTCAGCGGAGCATGGCCGGTCAACGCATCGTTCGGAGCGGTGAAGGTCACGGTGCCGGTGGTTTTACCGACTTCGATGGTGATGTTCTGACCGTTGGCCAGGGTCACGGTGACTGGCGAACCGGTTACCGGTGCGCCGACAGTCGCGGTGTAAGTGACGGTGCCGCCTTCTGCCACGGAGGTATCGGCCGTCAGTTTGACGGTCGAGGTGTCGATGGTATCGGTGACTTCGGTGACGGCTGGAACAGTGCTCGGTACCAGGTTTTCGAAGTTGCCACCGGTGGCAGTCGAAATGGTTGCTTCGACTTTGCCGGCGTCTTTGTAAACGTCGTCGGCTGGCGCAGGAACGGTCACGGTGCCGGTGGTTTTGCCCGCTTCGATGGTGATTACCGCGCCATTCGACAGGGTCACGGTCACTGGCGAGCCAGCGGCGTTGGTCAAGGTTGCGGTGTAGACGATCGAGCCACCTTCAGCCACCGAATTGGTAGCGCTGAGCGACAGGTTAGTGGTGTCGACGGTATCGGTGACGGTGGTTGATACCGGGGTCTTGTCGGCCACCAGATTCTCGTAATTGCCGCCAGTGACACCCGTGATCGAGTTGGTCAGCGGCGCCTGGCCGGTCAACGCATCGTTCGGAGCGGTGAAGGTCACGGTGCCGGTGGTTTTACCGACTTCGATGGTGATGTTCTGGCCGTTGGCCAGGGTCACCACGACAGGCGAGCCGGTTACTGGAGCGCCAACAGTCGCGGTGTAAGTAACAGTGCCGCCTTCAGCCACGGAGGTATCGGCCGTCAGTTTTACGGTCGAGGTGTCGATGGTATCGGTGACTTCGGTGACGGCTGGAACAGTGCTCGGTACCAGGTTTTCGAAGTTGCCACCGGTGGCGGTGCTGATGGTCGCTTCGACTTTGCCAGCGTCTTTGTAAACGTCGTCGGCTGGCGCAGGAACAGTCACGGCGCCAGTAGTTTTACCGGCTTCGATAGTGATTACCGCGCCGTTCGACAGGGTCACGGTCACTGGCGAGCCAGCAGCGTTGGTCAAGGTTGCGGTGTAGACGATCGAGCCACCTTCAGCCACCGAGCCAGTCGCGCTCAGAGACAGGTTGGTGGTGTCGACGGTGTCGGTGACATTGGTCGAAACCGGGGTTTTGTCGGCCACCAGGTTCTCGAAGTTGCCACCTGTTACGTCAGTGATCGCATTGGTCAGCGGAGCATGGCCAGTCAACGCATCGTTCGGTGCGGTGGTGGTCGCGGTGCCGGTGGTCTGGCCGACACCGATGGTGATGGTTTGACCATTGGCCAAAGTCACGACAACTGGCGAACCGGTCACCGGCGCGCCCACGGTCGCGGTGTAGGTTACGGTGCCGCCCTCAGCCGCCGACTCGGTCGCGGTGAGTTTGACGGTGGTGGTGTCGATGGTATCGGTGACGTTGGTCACGGCCGGCACGGTGCTTGGCACCAGATTCTCGAAGTTGCCGCCCGTTGCCTCCTTGATCGTGACTTCGACTTTACCGGCGTCTTTGTAAACGTCGTCGGCTGGCGCAGGAACGGTCACGGTGCCGCTGGTTTTGCCCGCTTCGATGGTGATCACCGAACCGTTCGACAGAGTCACGGTTACCGGGGTGCCGGCCGGGTTGGTCAGCGTCGCGGTGTAAACGATCGACCCGCCTTCAGCCACCGAATCGGTCGCGGTCAGGTTCAGGTTGGTGGTGTCGGTGGTGTCCGAAACCTTGGTGTCGGCGGACTTGCCGTCGACCGCCAGTTTTTCGAAATTGCCGCCAGTGGCGCCGTCGATGGTCACGCTCAGCGAGCTGCCGCCGGCCAGAGGGCTGTTCGGTGCAACGAGGTTCACCGAGCCGGTGGTTTCACCGACAGCGATGGTGATGGTCTGGCCGTTGGACAGGGTCACGACAACCGGCGAGCCAGTCACTGGCGCGGTCACGGTTGCGGTGTAGACCACGGTTTCGCCTTCAGCGACGTTCGCCGTGGCGGTCAGCGACACGGTGGAGGTGTCGATAGTGTCGTTGACGGTAGTGACCGCTGGCGCTGTGCTGGTGACCAGGTTTTCGAAGTCGCCGCCAGTCGCGCCTTTGATAGTTGCTTCAACCGTGCCGGCATCTTTGTAGACGTCGTCTTTCGGTGCGTCGACGGTGACGGTGCCGGTGGTTTTGCCGGCGTCGATGGTGATCACGGCACCATTCGACAGCGTCACGGTGACCGGCGAGCCAGCAGCATTGGTCAGGGTCGCGGTGTAGGTGATCTGGCCGCCTTCGTTCACCGAACCGGTGGCGCTCAGCGACAGGTTGGTGGTGTCGACCGTGTCGGTGACGGTGGTGCTGACCGGGGTTTTGTCGGCCACGAGGTTTTCGTAATTGCCGCCGGAAACGTCGGTGATCGCGTTGGTCAGCGGCGCGTGGCCAGTCAGCGCATCGTTCGGCGCGGTGGTGGTCACAGTACCGGTGGTTTTGCCGACTTCGATGGTGATGTTCTGGCCGTTGGCCAGGGTCACGACCACCGGCGAACCGGTGACCGGTGCGCCAACAGTAGCGGTGTAGGTGACGGTGCCACCTTCAGCGGCCGACTCGGTGGCGGTCAGTTTGACCGTCGAGGTGTCGATGGTGTCAGTCACTTCGGTGACGGCCGGAACAGTGCTCGGCACCAGGTTTTCGAAGTTGCCGCCAGTGGCGTCCTTGATGGTCACTTCGACTTTGCCGGCGTCTTTATAGACGTCATCGGCTGGCGCCGGAACGGTCACGGTGCCGGTGGTCTTGCCCGCTTCGATGGTGATCACCGAACCGTTCGACAGGGCCACGGTTACCGGGGTGCCGGCCGGGTTGGTCAGGGTTGCGGTGTAAACGATCGACCCGCCTTCAGCCACGGTGCCGGTCGCAGTGAGCGACAGGTTGGTAGTGTCGACAGTGTCGGTGACCGTGGTCGAAACCGGGGTTTTGTCGGCCACCAGATTCTCGTAGTTGCCGCCGCTTACGTCAGTGATCGCATTGGTCAGCGGGGTGTGGCCGGTCAACGCATCGTTCGGCGCGGTGGTGGTCACGGTGCCGGTGGTTTTGCCGACTTCGATGGTGATGTTCTGGCCGTTGGCCAGGGTCACTACGACAGGCGAGCCGGTGACTGGCGCGCCAACAGTGGCAGTGTAAGTAACGGTGCCACCTTCAGCCGCCGACTCGGTAGCGGTCAGTTTGACGGTGGTGGTGTCGACGGTATCGGTCACGTCGGTGACGGCTGGAGTGGTGCTCGGAACGAGGTTTTCGAAGTTGCCGCCAGTCGCGTCCTTGATGGTCACTTCGACTTTGCCGGCGTCTTTATAGACGTCATCGGCTGGCGCCGGAACGGTCACGGTGCCGCTGGTTTTGCCCGCTTCGATGGTGATCACCGACCCGTTCGACAGAGTCACGGTTACCGGGGTGCCAGCCGGGTTGGTCAGCGTCGCGGTGTAAACGATCGACCCGCCTTCAGCCACGGTGCCGGTCGCAGTGAGCGACAGGTTGGTGGTATCGACAGTGTCAGTAACAGTGGTCGAAACCGGGGTTTTGTCGGCAACGAGGTTTTCGTAATTACCGCCGGAAACGTCGGTGATCGCGTTGGTCAGAGGCGCGTGGCCGGTCAGCGCATCGTTCGGCGCGGTGGTGGTCACGGTGCCGGTGGTTTTACCCACTTCGATGGTGATGTTCTGGCCGTTGGCCAGGGTCACGACGACAGGCGAACCGGTGACTGGCGCGCCAACGGTGGCGGTGTAGGTGACGGTGCCACCTTCAGCCGCCGACTCGGTGGCGGTCAGTTTGACGGTGGTGGTATCGACGGTATCGGTGACTTCGGTCACGGCTGGCGTGGTGCTCGGCACCAGGTTCTCGAAGTTGCCGCCGGTGGCGTCTTTGATAGTGACTTCGACTTTGCCGGCGTCTTTATAGACGTCATCGGCTGGCGCAGGAACGGTCACGGTGCCGGTGGTCTTGCCCGCTTCGATGGTGATCACCGAGCCGTTGCTCAGGGTCACAGTGACTGGTGTGCCGGCCGGGTTGGTCAGGGTTGCGGTGTAAACGATCGAACCGCCTTCAGCCACGGTGCCGGTCGCAGTGAGCGACAGGTTGGTAGTGTCGACAGTGTCAGTGACCGTGGTCGAAACCGGGGTCTTGTCGGCCACGAGGTTTTCGTAATTACCGCCGGAAACGTCGGTGATCGCGTTGGTCAGAGGCGCGTGGCCGGTCAGCGCATCGTTCGGCGCGGTGGTGGTCACGGTGCCGGTGGTTTTACCCACTTCGATGGTGATGTTCTGGCCGTTGGCCAGGGTCACCACGACAGGCGAACCGGTGACGGGTGCGCCAACGGTGGCGGTGTAGGTGACGGTGCCACCTTCAGCCGCCGACTCGGTGGCGGTCAGTTTGACGGTGGTGGTGTCGACGGTATCGGTCACGTCGGTGACGGCTGGAACGGTGCTCGGAACGAGGTTCTCGAAGTTGCCGCCAGTGGCGTCCTTGATGGTCACTTCGACTTTGCCGGCGTCTTTATAGACGTCATCGGCAGGCGCCGGAACGGTCACGGTGCCAGTGGTTTTGCCGGCTTCGATGGTGATCACCGAGCCGTTGCTCAGGGTCACAGTGACTGGTGTGCCGGCCGGGTTGGTCAAGGTTGCGGTGTAAACAATCGAACCGCCCTCGGCCACGGTCCCCGTCGCGCTCAGCGTCAGGTCGGTGGTGTCAGTGGTGTCGGTGACGGTGGTGCTGACCGGGGTTTTGTCGGCAACGAGGTCTTCGTAATTGCCGCCGCTCACGCCCGTGATCGCGTTGGTGATCGGCGCTTGGCCGGTCAACGCATCGTTCGGCGCAGTAGTGGTCACGGTGCCGCTGGTTTTGCCGACTTCGATGGTAATGCTCTGACCATTGGCCAGCGTCACGACCACCGGCGAACCGGTGACCGGCGCGCCAACAGTGGCGGTGTAGGTGACGGTGCCACCTTCAGCGACCGAGGTGTCAGCCGTGAGTTTCACGGTCGAGGTGTCGATGGTGTCCGTGACTTCGGTAACGGCTGGCGTGGTGCTTGGCACCAGATTCTCGAAATTGCCGCCGGATACATCCTTGATGGTCACTTCGACTTTGCCGGCGTCTTTATAGACGTCATCGGCTGGCGCAGGAACGGTCACGGTGCCAGTGGTTTTGCCGGCTTCGATGGTGATTACCGAGCCATTCGACAGGGTCACGGTGACTGGCGTGCCGGCCGGATTGGTCAGGGTCGCGGTGTAAACGATCGAACCACCCTCGGCCACGGAACCGGTCGCGCTCAGCGACAGGTTGGTGGTGTCGGCGACGTCGGTAACAGTGGTCGAAACCGGGGTCTTGTCGGCGACCAGATCTTCGTAATTACCACCGGAAACACCGGTGATCGAGTTGGTCAGCGGCGCATTGCCGGCCAGCGCATCGTTAGGCGCGGTGGTGGTCACGGTGCCGCTGGTTTTGCCGACTTCGATGGTGATGTTCTGGCCGTTGGCCAAGGTCACGATGACAGGCGAGCCGGTGACCGGCGCGCCGACGGTGGCGGTGTAGGTGACGGTGCCACCTTCAGCCACAGTGGTGTCAGCCGTGAGTTTCACGGTCGAGGTGTCGATGGTGTCAGTCACTTCGGTAACGGCTGGTGTGGTGCTCGGCACCAGGTTTTCGAAGTTGCCGCCGGTGGCGTCCTTGATGGTGACTTCGACTTTGCCGGCGTCTTTATAGACGTCATCGGCTGGCGCCGGAACGGTCACGGTGCCGGTAGTCTTGCCCGCTTCGATGGTGATTACCGAGCCGTTGCTCAGGGTCACAGTGACTGGCGTGCCGGCCGGGTTGGTCAGGGTCGCGGTGTAAACAATCGAACCGCCTTCAGCCACGGTGCCGGTGGCTGTCAGCGACAGGTTGGTGTCGTCGATCGAATCGGTAATGGTGGTGGTCGCTGGCGTCGTGTTCGGCACCAGGTTTTCGAAATTGCCGCCGGTAGCACCGGTGATGGTGGTACTGACGGTGCTGCCATTGTTGTAAACGTCGTTGGCCGCAGTCGGCACGTTGACCGATCCTGTGGTCTTGCCGGCGTCAATGGTGATGGTCGAGCCGTTCGACAGGGTGATCGTCACCGGGGTTTGCGCGGCGTTGGTCAGCGTCGCGGTGTAAGTGATCTGGCCACCTTCGACGACCGTACCAGTGGCGGTAAGGCTCACGCTGGTGGTGTCGATCGAGTCGGTAACGGTGGTGGTCGCTGGCGTGGTGTTCGGCACCAGGCTTTCAAAGTTGCCGCCGGTAGCGCCGGTAATGGTGGTACTGACGGTGCCGCCATTGTTGTAGACGTCGTTCGGCGCGGTCGGCACGTTGACGGTGCCGGTGGTCTGGCCGGCTTCAATGGTGATGGTTGAACCGTTCGACAGGGTGACCGTTACCGGCGTCTGCGCCGGGTTGGTCAGGGTCGCGGTGTAGGTGATCTGGCCACCCTCTACCACGGTACCGGTAGCGGTCAGGGTCAGGTTGGTGGTGTCGATCGAATCGGTGATGGTGGTCACCGCCGGTGTCGGGTTCGGCACCAGGTTTTCGAAGTTGCCGCCGGTAGCGCCGGTGATCGTCGTGGTGACGGTGCTGCCGTTGTTATAAACGTCGTTGGCCGGAGTCGGCACGTTGACGGTGCCGGTGGTCTGGCCGGCTTCGATGGTGATTGTCGAACCGTTCGACAGGGTGACGGTCACCGGCGTCTGCGCCGGGTTGGTCAGGGTCGCGGTGTAGGTGATCTGGCCGCCTTCGGTGACGCTGTTGCCAGCGGTCAGCGTGACGGTGGTGGTGTCGATGGTGTCAGTGACCTGGGTCGTGGCCGGGGTGGTCGGCGGGGTCACGGTGATGCCGTTACCGCCAGTGGTGCCGGTGACGGTCACGTCGATCTGGGTCGGGTCGTTATAAACGGTGTCGTTCGGTGCCAGCGGCACGTTGACCGTGCCGGTGGTAGAACCGGCCGGAATCACGATCACCGAGCCGTTGGACAGGGTGATGGTCAGGTCGGTCAGCGGCGCCTGGGTCAGGGTCGCGGTGTACACCAGCACGCCGCCGGCTTCGGTGATGGTCGGCGTGGCGCTGAGGCTCAGGGTCGACTCACGCAGGGCGTTGGTGGTGGTGTCGGTGGTCTGGCCGCCGGTGATGTTCTGCGCCGCTTGTGCGCCGGCGTTGATGCCTGCCGTCGGGAAGCCGATGGTCGGGTCGACGCGGCCAGCGGTGGCGTCGAGCATCACGAAACTGTGGCCGCCACCAGCGGCACCGCCAGTGCCTGCGGCGGTGGCGCCGGCAGCGGTGGCTTCAAGAGCGGTGGTCGGGTCGGCACCGGCGGCGATGGCCTGCTGCAACTCGGCTACAGAGGGTGCGGCCTGCGCGGTGGCTTCGGCCAGGTCAGTGCTGGAGTCGGGCGCGTTGGCGCTCCACTGGGTTTCGCGGCCCAGGTCCAGGGTGCGGCCATCAGCCAGTTCCAGCGACACGGCGCCAGAGAGGCCAGTGTCAATCTGATCGCCGACAAACAGTCGATCGCCTTCAACGAGTACGCGGCGTACGCCCTCTGGGGACACCACGAATACCTGACCGACAATGCTTTTGACGATGGCAACAACACTGCTCATTGAAGACTCTCCGGGTGTCACGTTCAGTTGACTTCCATACACCTGATGGCTTGGGCGCCGATTCAGTCTGGACGTACTTTTAAAATTTGCGAATCAAGATTGACGCATGTTTTCGTCAATAATTTGGCTATATTCTTTCGCGATTAACTTTATGCCAAACTATTGACCTTATGGGTGCCATCCTAAACAATCGCCCCACTAATGTCACATTGATATTTCCGCGGCGACCTGTCCTTTAGCGTGTGATCCAGTTCCTGTTTTGAACTTTCCGACATACGGTCAATCTGGTTGCCATCATCCGACGCAGCGCCACGTTTTGCTGTGATTCAAGACAAGAAGTTCTGGGAAATTCCTATCATGCGTTCGCCACTGCTTTTCGCCGTACCCTTCGCTCTCGCCGCCTCGTTTGTACAAGCACAATCCTTACCAGAAGCCATGCAGCAGGCACTGGATGTCCATCCGGAAATCCAGGCAGGGGTCAACAGTCGTTTGGCCGCGGATTATCAGTTAAAGGCAGCAAAAGGTGGATACCTGCCCAAGGTCGATCTGCTCGGCGGTTATGGTCGTGAGGGCACCGACAGCGTGACCACCCGCGCCAACGGCGGTGGCAATCACTGGGAGACCCTGAACCGCAGCGAGTCAAGTTTACGTCTCTCGCAAATGGTCTTCGACGGTTTTGCGACATCCAGCGAAGTCGGGCGTCAACAAGCCACCGTCAACTCCCGCGCCTACTCGTTGCTCGGCACTTCCGAGCGCACCGCACTGACCGTCGCCCAGGTGTATCTGGACGTGCTGACCCGTCGCGAATTCGTGCGTCTGGCCGAGGAAAACCTCAAGAGCCACCAGCGCATCTATGACCAGATCCAGTTGCGCACCCAGCGTGGCGTCGGCAGCGGCGCCGACCTCGATCAGGCCGAAGCGCGGATGGCCCAGGCGCGCAACAACCTGATCACCGAACAGACCAACCTCGCCGACTCCGAGACCAACTTCCTCAGCGCCGTCGGCCAGATGCCCGATCAACTGGAGCGCCCGGCACCGTTCATGGCGATGATGCCGGCCAACCTCAATGAAGCCCGCGCACAGATGCTGGAGAACAGCCCGATCCTGCGTTCGGCCGAGTCGGACATCGCAGCCGCCGAGAAGCAGTACGAAACCGCCAAGTCGACTTTCTACCCGCGTTTCGACGCCGAGCTGGGTCGCACCGCCGACAACGATCTGGACGGCCAGAACGGCCACAACAACGAATGGCAGGCCATGCTGCGCATGCGCTTCAACCTCTATTCGGGCGGCAGCAACAAGGCCGACCTGGAATCCAAGTCGTACCTGTCGAACCAGGCGCTGGACATCCGCAACAACGCCCTGCGTCAGTTGAACGAAGAACTCGGTCTGGCCTGGAACGCCTTGAACAACGCCAATGCTCAGGTTCCGATCGCTCAGCAGTACGTCGACCACAGCACCTCGGTGCGCACCGCTTACCAGCGTCAGTTCAGCCTCGGCGAGCGCACTCTGCTTGACTTGCTCGACAGCGAAAACGAGTTGTTCACCGCTTCGCGGCGTCTGGCTGAAATCAAAAACATTCAGTTATTTACTCAGTATCGAATCAAGGCGACCATGGGCGAGTTGCTCAGAAGCCAGGGAGTGGTCGCGCCATTGGCATCCGTTGTGCAGAACGACGTGAAGCCCAAGGTCCAGCTGCCTGGGATGAATTGAGTTATCCCTTTTCAACTGTCAAAGAGTGTCGAGCGTGGAATCAGAAGTCAGTCGAGTTCAACTCAGTCATGATCCACGCGCGTTGCACGACGATCCGTTACTGGACGGTCTGCTCGCCCTTTGCATGCTGCACCAGAAACCCGCCAGCGCGGCGATGCTGACCACCGGCCTGCCGCTGCCCAAGCAACGCCTGAGCGTCGAGTTGCTGCCCCGCGCAGCCGCTCGCGCCGGGCTCCAGGGCCGGGTACTGCAACGCAAGCTGGAAGAAATTCCGGCGATCGCCATGCCGGCACTGTTGCTGCTCAAGGACGGCCGCAGCGCTGTCCTGCTCGGCTGGCAAGGCGAGAACGAAGCCCGGGTGCTGCTCAGCGAAAGCGACGGCGGCGAATCGGTGGTCAGCCGCGAACTGCTGGCCGACGACTACACCGGCAAAGTCTTCTTCGCCCAGCCGCAGCACAAATTCGACGTCAACCACGGCACGCTGATCCCGCGTGCACGCTCGTGGTTCCGCGATACCCTCAAGCGTTCGCGCTGGCTGTACGCCGATGCGATCGCCGCCAGTTTCCTGATCAACATCATCGCCATGGCCGCGCCGCTGTTCGTGATGAACGTCTACGACCGCGTGGTGCCGAACCAGGCCGAAGCGACCCTGTGGGTGCTCGCACTGGGCATCACCGGGGCCTACATTTTCGACCTGATCCTCAAGAGCCTGCGCAGTCTGTGCCTGGACCTGGCCGGGAAGAAAACCGACCTGATCATCTCCGCCACGCTGTTCGAACGCATTGTGGGCATGGCGATGAAATACCGCCCGGCGCGGGTCGGCAGCTTTGCGCAGAACATCCATGAGTTTCAGAGCCTGCGCGACTTCCTCGCTTCGCTGACCCTGACCAGCCTGATCGACCTGCCGTTTACCATCCTGATCTTCATCGTCATCGCCATTCTCGGCGGGCACCTGGTGTGGATTCCGGTGCTGGCGTTCCCGATTGCCCTGCTGATCGGCTATGCCTTGCAGAAGCCACTGGTCGCGACGATGGAGCGCACCATGGCCCTCGGTGCCGAGCGCCAGTCGAGCCTGATCGAAACCCTCGCCGGCCTCGACGCGGTCAAGGTCAACAACGCCGAAAGCGAACGCCAATACCAGTGGGAACAGACCATCGGCACCCTCAGCCGCCTCGAGCTGCGAGTGAAAATGCTCTCCGGTCTGGCGATGAACATCACCCTGCTGATCCAGCAACTGGCCGGGGTGATCATGATCGTCTTCGGCGTCTACCAGATCATCGCCGGCAACCTGAGCATGGGCGGTCTGATTGCCTGCTACATGCTCAGTGGCCGCGCCCTCAGCCCGCTGGCCTCGCTGTCCGGCCTGCTGACGCGTTACCAGCAGGCGCGGGTGACCATGACCTCGGTCGATCAGATGATGGAGTTGCCACAGGAGCGCAATTTCGAAGAACGCCCGCTTAGCCGCAAGGTCCTGCAGGGCGCGATCGAATGCCGCCAACTCAACTTCACCTACCCGGAACAACAGAACCCGGCGCTGAAGAACATCAACCTGGTGATCCGTCCCGGCGAGAAGATCGGCATCATTGGCCGCAGCGGCTCGGGCAAGAGTTCGCTGGCGAAACTGCTGGTGGGCCTGTATCAGCCGGACGACGGCGCGTTGCTGGTCGACGGTGTGGATATCCGTCAGATCGACGTCAGCGAACTGCGCTACAACATCGGCTACGTGCCGCAGGACATCCAGCTGCTGTCCGGCACCCTGCGCGACAACCTGGTGTCCGGCGCACGTTATGTCGAGGACGAACTGGTGCTGCAAGCCGCCGAACTGGCCGGTGTCCACGAGTTCGCCCGTCTGCACCCGCAAGGTTATGAACTGCAAGTCGGCGAGCGCGGACAAAACCTGTCCGGCGGCCAGCGGCAGAACGTCGCCCTTGCGCGGGCACTGTTGCTCAATCCACCGATCCTGTTGATGGACGAGCCCACCAGCGCCATGGACAACACTGGCGAAGAACGCCTCAAGCAACGCCTCGCGGCGGTGATAGAAAACAAGACCGTGGTGCTGGTGACGCACCGGGCGTCGCTGCTGTCGCTGGTGGATCGCCTGTTGGTGGTCGACCGTGGGCAGATTCTCGCTGACGGTCCGAAAGCGGCGGTGATGGAAGCGTTGAAGAAGGGGCAGATCAGTGTTGCTTAAGTCGGGTGTCAAGGATTCGATCCGTCGCTACTTCAAGGGCTCTGCTTCGTTGCAGGGCCAGCCGCTGCCGGAGGTCAACAAAGCGCTGATCGAAGACGCCCCACGCGTCGTGCGTCTGACCATCTGGGCGATCATCGGCTTCTTTATCTTCCTGCTGCTGTGGGCCAACTTCGCCGTGATCGACGAAGTGACCAAGGGCGACGGCAAGGCGATTCCGTCGTCGAAGATCCAGAAAATCCAGAACCTGGAGGGCGGGATCGTCTCCGAGCTGTTCGTCAAGGAAGGCCAGATTGTCGAAGCCGGTGCACCGCTGATTCGCCTCGACGATACGCGATTTGCCTCCAACGTCGGCGAAACCGAGGCCGATCGGCTGTCGATGCTGCTGCGCGTCGAGCGTCTGAGTGCCGAGGTCGATGACCGTCCGCTGAATTTCCCTGAAGACGTGCTCAAAGCCGTGCCGGGCCAGGCGAAAAGCGAAGAGTCGCTGTATATCAGCCGCCGCCAGCAACTGCACGACGAGATCGGTGGTTTGCAGGAGCAGTTGATCCAGCGTCAGCAAGAGCTGCGCGAGTTCAGCTCCAAGCAGGCGCAGTATCGTCAGCAACTGGGCTTGCAACGTCAGGAAATCAACATGTCCGAGCCGCTGGTGGCGCAGGGCGCGGTGTCCCCGGTAGAAGTCTTGCGCCTCAAGCGTGCCGAGGTGGAAACCCGTGGTCAGCTCGACGCCACCACCCTGGCAATCCCGCGTGCGGAATCGGCGATCAAGGAAGTGCAGCGCAAGATCGACGAGACGCGCGGCAAGTTCCGCAGCGATGCGCTCACCCAGCTCAATGAAGCGCGCACCGACCTGAACAAGGCCCAGGCCACCGGCAAGGCGCTGGAGGATCGGGTCAGCCGGACGCTGGTTACCTCGCCCGTGCGCGGCATCGTCAACAAGTTGCTGGTCAACACCATCGGCGGGGTGATTCAGCCGGGCAGCGACATGGTCGAAATCGTACCGCTGGATGACACCTTGCTGGTCGAAGCCAAGATCCGTCCGCAGGACATTGCCTTCCTGCACCCGGGGCAGGAAGCGATCGTCAAGTTCACCGCCTATGACTACACCATCTATGGCGGGTTGAAAGCC
This sequence comes from Pseudomonas sp. GNP014, assembly GCF_054344005.1. Taxonomy (NCBI): domain Bacteria; kingdom Pseudomonadati; phylum Pseudomonadota; class Gammaproteobacteria; order Pseudomonadales; family Pseudomonadaceae; genus Pseudomonas; species Pseudomonas sp. GNP014. The sequence goes on from NZ_JBTGUS010000001.1 coordinate 1,375,613, forward strand.
AAGCTGGAACAGATCGGTGCCGACACCATCACCGACGAAGACAAGAAAACCACCTACTACATCATCAAGGTGCGCACCGAGCGCAGCCACTTGGGTACCGATGAGAAACCGCTGTTGATCATTCCGGGGATGGTCGCGTCGGTGGACATCATCACCGGCAAGAAGTCGGTGTTGAGTTACCTGCTCAAGCCGATCATTCGGGCGCGGGCCGAGGCGTTGCACGAACGTTGATTCTCTAGTGGCCTGACCGGCCTCATCGCTGGCAAGCCAGCTCCCACAGAGTTCTCGGTTGGAACACGATCATGTGATCGACATCAGAACCTGTGGGAGCTGGCTTGCCAGCGATGGCGTCCGATAAATCGCCGCATTACGCCCAAAAGTGACACTAATCGTCACTCACCATCCAGTCCATTCCTCACCATCCGCCATATCGTTATTCATTAACGGTATTTAATTTCCAGTTCTTATAGCTTTAAAGTCATCCACCTGCGTACCTGCCGACCAATCGGCGCGCCGCACGACCTGAACCAACACGCAATCCAGCGTGAGTGTCTGATCGACGAGCGCGCCCGTGAGCGCGTCGTGCGTGGGAGATTGAAAGATGTCCGCAGCTACTGCCACCCCAAGCGCCGCGACTGCCGCGCCGCAAACCTTCGAGATTCGTCCGTTCAGCGGTGCCGTCGGTGCCGAAATCATCGGCCTGGACCTGACCCGCCCGGTCAACGACCAGGACTTCGCCCGCATTCACCGCGCGCATCTGGATCACCACGTTGTGGTGTTCCGCGACCAGCGCATCACCCCGCAACAGCAGATCGACTTCAGCCGCCGTTTCGGCGTGTTGCAGATCCACGTGCTCAAGCAGTTCCTGCTGGCGGATCACCCGGAAATCCTCATCGTTTCCAACATCGTCGAAAACGGCCAGAACATCGGCCTCGGCGATGCCGGCAAGTTCTGGCACTCCGACCTCTCCTACAAAGAGCTGCCGAGCCTTGGCTCGATGCTGCACGCGCAAGAACTGCCGTCCGAGGGCGGCGACACCTTGTTCGCCGACATGCACAAAGCCTGGGACCACCTGCCTGAAGCGCTGCGCAAAGCGGTCGCAGGTCGCTCGGCCGCGCACTCCTACACGGCGCGCTACAGCGAGACCAAATTCGAAGGTAACTGGCGTCCGACGCTGACCCCGGAGCAACTGGCCCAGGTCGCCGAAGTCGTGCACCCGATCGTCCGTACCCACCCGGAAAACGGCCGCAAGGCGCTGTTTGTCAGCGAAGGTTTCACCACGCGCATCGTCGGTTTGCCGGAAGACGAGAGCAAGCAGCTGCTCGCCGAGCTCTATGCCCACAGCGTGCTGCCGCAAAACATCTACCGCCACCAGTGGCAGCCCCACGACATGGTGTTCTGGGACAACCGTTCGCTGATCCACCTCGCCGCGGGCTGCCCCGCGCACCTGCGCCGCAAGCTGTATCGCACGACCATTCAGGGCGACGCGCCTTTCTGATTCGCCGGAGATTGATCAAATAATGAACGCTCCCTTGCAAGGCCACGCGGCCAGCAACCCGATCGCTCGCAGCGAAGCGTTGTTGGCAGTGGACAACGTCAGCCTCGAATACCGCACGCCGCAACGCGTGGTGCGCGCCACTCACCAGGTCAGTTTTGAAATCGACCCGGCCGATCGCTACGTGCTGCTCGGCCCGTCCGGTTGCGGCAAATCGACCCTGCTCAAAGCGGTGGCCGGGTTCATTCAACCGTGCGAAGGCGAGATCCGCCTGCAAGGCCAGCGCGTCGACGCACCGGGCCCAGACCGGATTGTGGTGTTTCAGGAATTCGATCAGCTGCCACCGTGGAAAACCGTCAAACAGAACGTGATGTTCCCGCTCCTCGCGTCGCGCACTCTGAAGAAGAAAGAAGCCGAAGAACGCGCGCTGCACTATTTGGAAAAAGTTGGCCTGGCGGCGTTCGCCGATGCTTATCCACACACGTTGTCCGGCGGCATGAAGGCGCGGGTGGCGATTGCCCGGGCGCTGGCGATGCAGCCGAAAATCCTCTTGATGGACGAGCCGTTCGCCGCGCTGGATGCACTGACCCGGCGCAAGATGCAGGAAGAATTGCTGCTGCTCTGGGAAGAAGTGCGCTTCACCTTGCTGTTCGTCACGCACTCGATCGAAGAGGCACTGGTGGTCGGCAATCGCATCCTGCTGCTGTCACCCCACCCGGGGCGGGTGCGCGCTGAAGTGCACAGCCATCAATACGATCTGCAAAGCCTTGGCGGCGTGGCGTTTCAGGAGTCGGCGCGGCGCATTCATCGCTTGCTGTTCGATGAAGGCCAGTCGCCGGAAACCGAGCGTGACCACGACTTCAACGACATTCGCATCGCTTATTGAGCGGCCAGGAGGACTACCCGATGAGCCATTCATCATCCGTGCGTGAAGAATTCGAAATTAAGTTGGAGCCGCTGACCGAAGTGCTGGTCGAGCGCGAGTTGTCCCTCGGAACGCAGCTGTGGCAACAGGGCTGGCTGCGTAAAGGCCTGATCCTGATTGTGCTCGCTGTCGTGTGGGAAGTGGTCGCGCGGATTCAGAACAATGACCTGATGCTGCCGAGTTTCCTGCAAACCAGCCATGCGCTGTTCGACGGCCTGCTCAGTGGCGAGTTGCTGGCCAAGGTGTGGATATCGCTGGTGGTGTTGCTCAAGGGTTATCTGATCGGCATCGTGCTGGCATTTGCCCTGACCACGTTGGCGGTATCGACGCAGTTGGGCCGTGATCTGCTGAGCACGATGACCTCGATGTTCAATCCGTTGCCCGCGATTGCCTTATTGCCATTGGCGCTGCTGTGGTTTGGCCTCGGGCAGAACAGCCTGATCTTCGTGCTGGTGCATTCGGTGCTCTGGGCGCTGGCACTGAACACCTATGCCGGGTTTCTCGGCGTTTCGGAAACTCTGCGCATGGCTGGGCGCAATTACGGTTTGAAGGGTTTGCGGCTGGTGCTGTTTATCCTGATCCCGGCGGCGCTGCCGTCGATTCTTGCCGGGCTGAAAATTGGCTGGGCGTTTGCCTGGCGCACATTGATCGCGGCAGAACTGGTGTTTGGTGCGACCAGTGGCAAGGGCGGGCTGGGTTGGTACATCTTTCAGAATCGCAATGAGCTGTATACCGACAAGGTGTTTGCCGGGTTGGCGGTGGTGATTTTGATCGGGTTGCTCGTTGAGAATCTGGTTTTCGATACGCTGGAGCGGGTGACCGTTAAGCGGTGGGGGATGCAGCGGTAATTCTGTGGCGTTGCGGCTGGCCCCATCGCTGGCAAGCCAGCTCCCACAGGTTTTGCGGTGGCCGTAGACTTTGTGAGCTCCCTAAATCAAAGTGGGAGCTGGCTTGCCAGCGATGGCGTCCTGTCGGGCGCCTCCTTACTTAAACGATGTTTGCTAGGATTGCGTGCAGATCAATCCTGATCAGCCACGAGTGCTCTGTATGCAACTGCCGGACATGAACCTGCTGGTCGCCCTCGACGCCTTGCTCGACGAGGGCAGCGTGGTCGGTGCCGCGCGGCGGATGAACCTCAGCCCGGCGGCCATGAGCCGCACGCTGACGCGCATCCGCGAAGCCATCGGCGATCCGATCCTGGTGCGCGCCGGCCGTGGCCTGGTGCCCACACCCAAAGCCCTGGAATTACGCGAGCAGGTGCGCGATGTGGTCGAACACGCCGCGCTGTTGTTCCGCTCGGCAGACGCCGTCGAACTGGGCACTCTGCGCCGCCGCTTCAGCATCCGCGCCAACGACTTTTTCGTCGGTGTGTACGGTGGAAAACTGTTCGACACCCTCGACCAGCAGGCCCCGCATTGCGAATTACGCTTTGTCCCGGAAGGCGACGGCGACGATGAAGCGTTGCGCGAAGGGCGGATCGACCTGAGTGTCAGCAATACCCGGCCGGTGACCCCGGAAGTCAAAGTGCAGAACCTGTTCTCCACGCATTTTGTCGGTCTGGTGCGCGAGGATCATCCGTTGCTCGACGGCGAAATCACCGCCGAGCGTTATGCCGGTTTCTCCCACATCAGCATGTCGCGTCGTGGCATTGCCCGTGGCCCGATTGATACTGCGCTGAACGCCTTGGGGCTGGAGCGGCGGGTGGCGGTGATCGCGCCGAGCTTCCATGCGGCGATGTTTGCCTTGCCTGATTCCGACCTGATCCTGCCGGTGCCCAAGGAAGCGCTGCTGAGTGTGCGCCGACTGGGTCTGAAGCTGCGCTCATTCGACCTGCCAGTCCCGTTGCCGACGCTGATGCTGACCCAGGCCTGGCACCCGCGCTTCGACAAGGACCCGGCGCACCGCTGGCTGCGCGAGACGCTCAAGGCCTGTTGCGACGAAACCTGGCTGGCCGCCCAGCCCTGATTCCGAAAACCACACGAACCCTGTAGGCGTGAGCCTGCTCGCGACAGCGGTGTATCAGTCGGCGAAAATATCGACCGAAACGGCGCAGGCTCGCTCCTACAGCGAAATAGTTGTGTCTGACGCACTTATATCCTGCCAATAAGTCAATTTTCGTCAGTAGTAAGCCCGACTAAGATGCTCCGGTATTTTTCCCTCCGGAGTGTGCATTCATGACTTCCCTGACGGCTCCGGCGCCCATCGCTGCGGCCAGTCCGGCGACGGCGGCCACGCCACCGCTGTTCGGCGCGCGGATCATCACCGGTCTGGTCGGCGTACTGCTGGCGGTGCTGGTCTCGGGTCTTAACGAGATGGTGACCAAAGTCGCGCTCGCCGATATCCGGGGCGCGCTGAACATTGGCTACGACGAAGGCACCTGGCTGGTCGCCTGCTACGCCGCGACCTCGGTGGCGGCAATGGCGTTCGCACCGTGGTGCTCGGTGACCTTTTCGCTGCGCCGTTTCACCCTCGGCGCGATCAGTCTGTTCACGTTGCTCGGCTTGCTGTGCCCGTTCGCCCCCAACTACGAAAGCCTGTTGTTGATGCGCACCTTGCAAGGGCTGGCCGGTGGCGCGTTACCGCCGATGCTGATGACCGTGGCCCTGCGCTTTTTGCCGGCCAATTTCAAACTGTATGGCCTGGCCGGCTACGCGCTCACGGCGACATTCGGCCCGGGCCTCGGCACGCCGCTGGCCGGCTTATGGAGTGAATACGTCGGCTGGCAATGGACGTTCTGGCAAATCATCGTGCCGTGCCTGATTGCCATGGCCATGATCGCTTGGGGCATTCCGCAGGACCCGCTGCGCCTGGAGCGCCTTAAGACGTTCAACTGGAAGGGCCTGCTGCTAGGTTTTCCGGCGATCTGCATGCTGGTGATCGGCTTGCTCCAGGGCAACCGGCTGGACTGGTTCGAGTCGGACCTGATCTGCGGTTTGCTCGGCGCCGGCTCGCTGTTGCTGGTGGCGTTTCTGATCAATGAGTGGTCGCAGCCGATTCCGTTTTTCAAGCTGCAGATGCTCGGCATCCGCAACCTGTCGTTCGCACTGATGACCCTCGCCGGGGTGCTGGTGGTGTTGCAGGCCGTGGTGCTGATTCCGTCGAGCTATCTGGCGCAGGTACAAGGTTATCGCCCGGTGCAGACCGCGCCGATCATGCTGATCGCCGCTTTGCCGCAGTTGCTCGCGCTGCCGCTGGTGGCGGCGCTGTGCAACCTGCGCTGGGTCGATTGTCGCTGGGTGCTTGGCATCGGCTTGAGCCTGTTGACGCTGTCCTGCCTGGGCGGCTCGCTGCTGACCTCGGAGTGGATTCGCGACAATTTCTACCTCCTGCAGTGGTTGCAGATCTTCGGCCAGCCGATGTCGGTGCTGCCGCTGTTGATGTTGTCCACCGGCAGCATCCAGCCGCAGGACGGGCCGTTCGCCTCCGCGTGGTTCAACACGGTGAAAGGCCTGGCGGCGGTGGTCGCCACCGGTGTGATCGAAGCGCTGACCACGGCGCGCCTGCATTTCCACTCGACCATGTTGATCGACAACCTTGGCAATTCGCCTCTGGCTGATCGCAGCGATCCGGGGCTCGCCCATCGCCTGCACGAACAGGCCGTGGTGCTGACTTCGTCCGACCTCTATGTGTGCATGGCGGGCGTCGCAGTGGCGCTGATCCTGCTGATTTTCTGGCTGCCGACGCGGATCTTCCCACCGCGCGCACCGACCTGACGGCTGTACTGAAACAGAAGGTTTTTATGACGACTCAAGCAAAACAGAAACTCGCGGTGGCCGCGGCTGCCGCACTGGCGGTCGGCGTGCTGATGTATCTGGCGATGCCAGGCCTGTTCGGCAAACGTACTCAGCAGAACACCAATGATGCGTTCGTCTCTGCCGACTACACTCTGGTGGTGCCGCGCGTGGCCGGGTTCATCAAGGACGTGCTGGTGGAAGACAACCAGCAGGTCAAGGCCGGGCAGTTGCTGGCGTTGATCGATGACCGTGATTTGCGCGCCGCCGCCGAGGCCGCCGATGCGCAGACCCTGGTCGCCCGCGCCCAATTGCAAAACGCCAGGGCGACGCTGGAACGGCAGACCTCGGTGATCGCCCAGGCCCAGGCCTCGGTGGTCTCGGCCAAGGCGCAAATGGCTTTCGCGCAGCAGGAACTCAATCGCTACAACCACCTGGCCGGTGTCGGCGCCGGCACGGTGCAGAACGCGCAACAGGCGCGTACCCGTATTGATCAGGCGAGCGCACGGCTCGATACCGCCAGCGCGAAACTGGCCGCCGAGCGCAAGCAGGTGGAGATTCTGACGGCGCAGCGCGATGCCGCCGAAGGCAGTTTGAAACATGCGCAGGCAGCGCTGGAAATTGCCAGTTTCGAACTCTCCTACACGCGCATCACCGCCCCGCAGGACGGCATGGTCGGGGAGCGCGCGGTGCGCGTTGGCGCCTATGTGACGCCGGGCAGCAAGTTGCTGGCAGTGGTGCCGTTGAAGCAGGCCTATGTGGTCGCCAACTTTCAGGAAACCCAACTGACCGACGTGCAGCCCGGGCAGGACGTGCAGGTGCGCGTCGACAGTCTTGGCGGCGAAGCGCTGAGTGGACGCGTCGAGAGCATCGCGCCGGCCACCGGCGTGACCTTTGCGGCGGTTAAACCGGACAACGCCACGGGTAACTTCACCAAGGTCGTGCAGCGGATTCCAGTGAAAATCCTGCTGGAACCGGGCCAGCCATTGGCCGAGCGCTTGCGGGTGGGGATGTCGGTGGAGGCGAGCATTGATACACGCAGTTCGGCGCCGGCGGAGCGCGAGGTGACTCAGCGATGAATGTTGTTGAATCGGCTGGCGCCATCGCTGGCAAGCCAGCTCCCACAGGTATTGTGCAAGCTGTCCAGGATCCTCACTTCAAACAGAGATCTCTGTGGGAGCAGGCTTGCCAGCAACTCGGCTTGAGTGTCTTGCTCACAGTAAGCCTCAGCGCGTGCACCGTCGGCCCGGACTTCCACAAGCCCGAAGCCACACAAATCGCCGACTGGGCCAAACCCGCCAGATCCGCCCCCAGCCAGGCAGTCAGTGAACCGCTGACCGAACGCTGGTGGGACGTTTTCCATGATGCGCAGCTCTCGGCCCTCACGCAGCGGGCGATGAAGAGCAACCTCGACCTGCAACTGGCCAGCAGTCGCTTGCAACAAAGCCGTGCTGCCCGCCATGTGATCACTGCGGATCGCTATCCGAACACCGCCGCCACCGGCAGTTACGCACGCAAACGCAACAGCGGCGCAGGCTTGAGTGATCCGTCCGGGCACAACGGCGATTCCGCTTTCAACCTGTGGGACGCTGGTTTCTCCGCCGCTTGGGAACTGGATGTCTGGGGCCGCGTGCGCCGCGAAACCGAAGCCGCCGACGCCAGTCTCGAGGTCGCCGAAAACGACCGTCGCGGTGTATTGCTGGCGGTCCTTGCCGACACCGCGCAGGACTACATCCAGCTGCGCGGCGTGCAGAACACTCGCGCGGTCACCGAGCAGAACCTCGATGTCGCCCGGCACAGCCTGAAACTCTCGCAACTGCGCCTGAACGATGGTGTGGCGACCGATCTGGACGTCGCCGAAGCCGCCGCGCAAGTCGCGGCCATCGAGTCGCGTCTGCCCGCGCTTGAACAGCGCCAGTCGCAACTGATCAATGCGATCAGCCTGTTGATCGGCGAACCGCCACAAGCCTTGGCCAAGGCGTTATCCACAGACGCCGCCGTGCCGCAGTCGCCGCTGCAAGTCGCCATCGGCCTGCCGTCACAGCTTGCCGAGCGTCGCCCGGACATCCGCCAGGCCGAAGCGCGCCTGCACGCGGCCACCGCCAACATCGGCGTGGCCAACGGCGATTTCTATCCGCGTATCACCCTGTCCGGCAACGTCGGCTCGCAAGCCATGCAGCTGAGTGATTTCGGCTCCTGGGGCTCACGCGCGTTCGGCATCGGCCCGCAGTTCAGCCTGCCGCTGTTCGACGGCGGACGCCTGCGCGGCATGCTGCAACTGCGCGAAGCCCAACAACAGGAAGCGGCCATCGCCTACCAGCAAACCGTGTTGCGTGCCTGGCATGAAATCGACGATCAACTCACGGCTTACAACGCCAGCCAACGCCGCCGCGACAGCCTCGCCGAAGCCGTACGCCAGAACCAGATCGCCCTGCGCACCGCGCAACAGCAATACGTCGAAGGCGTGGTCGATTTCGTCAATGTCCTCACCGTGCAAGGTGCGTTGCTGGCGACGCAGGAGCAGTGGGTCGAGAGTTCGACCGGCGTTTCGCTGGCCATGGTCGGGTTGTACAAGGCGCTGGGTGGGGGATGGGAGTCGGTGTATCCGGCAGCAGTCGCTACCAATAATCCGGCTTGATCGCAGGTTTTTCAGGGGTGGGGACGCGAAGCGGGAACTGATGGAGAATACGCCGCACCTTATTCTTGGAGAGCTTTTGTCTACCGTCCCTTTCTTTTCTGCGCGAGCGAAAGCGTCTGTACGTTTCGCAGGACAAGGGCGCAAGCCTGCGGCGTTTAAACAAATTCGAACCGCTCTGCTCTTTTGCAGCATCACATTTCAGAGCAATGCTGGCCTTTTGCTTGACGCTAACCTCTGCTGTCGTAGACTCCGCACATCCGACAGGGAGTAGCGGTTATGCGGCGTTTTCGTGGTTGGGTTGTGGGATTGACCTTGGTGGCGTGTGCAGTTCAGGCGCAAACGCCCGGTGCAGACGATCCGCTGCTGGATAACGGAGCGCCTGCGCAGGCTTCCGGCAGTGAGGCGCGCGGTGTGTTGCGCGCACGGGATCAGGCCGTGCTGGCCAGCGAATTGTCCGGGCGGATTGTCGAGTTGCCGTTCAGCGAGGGTGAGTCGTTCAAAAAGGGCGACACGCTGGCACGTTTCGATTGCTCGGCCTATCAGGCGCAACTCAATGCGGCGCAGGCGGCCAGCCGTGGTGCCGGTGAAGAACTGGCGCATAACAGGCAACTGGCCGCACTCAATTCCGTCGGGCGTTTCGAAGTGGCGCGGGCCGAGGCCAAGGTCAGCGAGACCCAGGCGCAATCCCAGGTGTATCAGGTGCAGGTCAAACGCTGCAGCGTGATCGCGCCGTTCGACGGGCAGGTGGTCGAGCGCAAGGTGCAGCGCTTTGAGAGCGTGTCGGCCGGCGCGCCGCTGCTCGATGTGGTGGATAACCGCACCCTCGAAATTCATTTGCTGGTGCCGTCGCGCTGGATGGCGAAGCTCAAACCCGGCCAGGCCTTCAGTTTCGTGCCCGATGAAACCGGGCAGCCGATCGCTGCCACGGTCAAACGCCTTGGCGCGCGTATCGACGAAGGCAGTCAAACACTGTTGCTGGTAGCAACACTGCCGGAAGCGAAAGGCTTGTTGGCCGGCATGAGCGGCACCGCACGTTTCCCGGAGCTGAAGTGAACGCCCCGGTGAGCGGCGGCGCCGAACAGGTGTTCGCCCGCTTTCTCGACCTCGAACGCCAGACCCGCGCCGCCCACGATACCTCGCAACTGGCCTACAGCCTGGTCAATGACGGTCAGTCGCTGTTCGGCTTCCGTCATGCGGCACTGTTGATCGCCGGCAAAGTGCAGGCCGTGACCGGCGTCAGCGCCGTCGAGCCGAATGCGCCGTTCGTGGCATTTGTCGAACAGGCCGTGGCGCAGTTGTTCAAACAGGATGTGCTGAAGCAGGCGAGGGTGATTGCTCCTGAACTGCTCAACGACAGCATTCAGGCGGACTGGCGCAGCCTGTCCGCCGCGCAAGTGTTCTGGTTGCCGCTGATTGATCGCGACGGACAAGTGTTCGGCGGGTTGTGGCTGGCCCGCGATGTGCCGTGGAATCCTTCCGAACAAGTCCTGCTGTCGCAACTCGGCGACACCTACAGTCATGCCTGGCTGGCGTTGCAACCGCGCAAGCCGTGGCGCCTGCGCTGGACGCGCAAGCGTCAGGTGGCGCTGTTCGCGGTGCTGCTGCTCGGTTTGCTGATCCCGGTGCGTCAATCGGTGCTGGCCCCGGCCGAAGTGGTGCCGCTGGGCGGCCGTGTGGTGGCGGCGCCGCTGGATGGGGTGATTGCCGAGTTTCTGGTCAAACCCAATCAGGCGGTGAAAACCGGCGACGTGCTGCTGCGTTTTGAAAGCACCACGCTCAAGGCCCAGGCCGATGTCGCCGAGCGCGCCTTGGGCGTGGCCGAAGCGGAGTTGAAATCCAATTCACAACGTTCGTTTGCCGATGCAGAGTCGAGCGCCAAGGTCGATTTGCTCGCCGCCCGTGCCGAGCAAAAACGTGCCGAGCGCGATTACGCCCGCGAGTTACTGGCGCGCAGCGAAGTGCGTGCCGAACGCGACGGGATTGCGGTGTTCGCCGATGCCGAGCGCCTGACCGGCAAACCGGTGCAGACCGGAGAACGGCTGATGGAAATCGCCGACCCGAATCAGGCTGAACTGCGCATCGAACTGGCAGTGGGTGATGCGATTGCGCTGGCGCCGGGTGCTGAAGTCTCACTGTTTCTCGACAGCGATCCGCTCAAGCGCCATCTCGCCACGCTGGAGCGCTCGGCCTACGAGGCGCAGCCGACAGCGGGCGGGCAACTGGCGTATCGGCTCGACGCCAGTTTCGCTGACGCGCCACCGCGCATCGGCCTGCGCGGCACGGCAAAAATCTTTGGCGATCGTGCGCCGCTGGCCCTGTATCTGTTGCGCCGACCCCTGGCCGGATTGCGCCAGAGCGTGGGCCTGTAAATGAACCTGCCGAGCCTGCGTGCCGATCTGCAACTGTCGCCCGCGGCGCCGGCCCTGGACGGTTCACCGCGCTGGACCCTCGCCGATCCGGTGCGCGGTCGCTATTTCAAGCTCGGTACGGCGGCGATGCGTCTGTTGCGGCACTGGTCGCTGGGCGACGCCGAGCAAGTCTTGCGCGCAGCCAATCGCGAGCCGGGCCTGCCGCTGGACGGCGATGAGCTTGAGCAGTTGCTGGGGTTTCTCCGTGGGCACGATTTGATCAGCGCCATGGATGATCAGCAGCGCGCCAGCTACCGGCTCAAGGCTCTGGCGCAGAAGCAGAGCCTGTGGCAAGTCCTGCTGCATCAATACCTGTTCTTCCGCATTCCGCTGTGGCGCCCCGATGCGTTTCTCAACCGTGCCTGGCCGTGGCTGGAGCGCTTCGGTCCGCGTTTGTTGCGCTACGGTTTGCCGGCGACCCTCGGCCTTGGGGTGTTTCTGGTGTCGCGGGACTGGCAGCGTTTTGTCGGTACCTTCCCGCACCTGTTCAGCCTCGGCGGTGCATTGGCGTTTGGCGTGGCCTTGTTCTTCGCCAAGCTGTGCCACGAATTCGGCCATGCGTTCATGGCCAAGCGCGCCGGGTGTCGGGTGCAGAGCATGGGCGTGGCGTTCATGGTGCTGCTGCCGATGTTTTACACCGATGTCAGTGATGCCTGGCGGGTCAATGACCGTCGCGCGCGCTTGCTGATCGGCGCTGGCGGGGTGCTCGCGGAACTGCTGCTGGCGTGTATCGCGCTGCTGGCCTGGTCGCTGTTGCCCGACGGCCCGGGACGCACGGCGGCGTTCATGCTCGCCAGCGCCACGTGGATCACCACGCTGGTGGTCAATCTCAATCCGTTCATGCGCTTTGATGGCTATTTTCTGCTCAGTGACCTGTGGGAGGTCGACAACCTTCAGGGCCGGGCCTTTGCCTTATGTCGCTGGCGTTTGCGCGAATTTTTGTTCGGTTATGGCGCGCCGGCGCCGGAGCCATGGTCGCCGAAGATGCAACGGCGTTTGCTGATCTGGGGGTATGGCTCGTGGCTGTGGCGTGCAGCGTTGTTTTTCGGGATCGCGCTGGCGGTCTATCACCTGTTCTTCAAGGTGTTGGGGATCTTCCTGATGCTGGTGGAACTGGTGTGGTTCATCTTCTTGCCGATCATGAGTGAGTGGCGCCAGTGGTGGAGCCGCCGCGAACAGGCACACGGTCCACGGGTGCTGCTCAGCAGTCTCGCGGTGCTCGGGCTGTTGCTGGTGCTGATTGTGCCGTGGCGCAGTTCGGTGGAATTGCCGACGATGCTTGAGGCCGGGCGCGCCAGTGCCCTGCACGCGCCGGCGTCGGCGCGGGTGAAAACGGTAAAGGTTGCAGACGGGCAAACGGTCGCCCAGGGCGATGTGCTGATCGAGCTCGAATCCCCGGATCTCGACTCGAAACTGGTCATCGTCCGCCGGGAAATCCAGATCCAGCAATTGCTCATGCGCCGTCAGGCCGGACGCAGCGAAACCGCCGCCGACGCCAGTATCATCGAGCAGAAACTGGCCGAAGCGGTGGCGCAATATCGCGGTCTGAGCGCTCAGCGTGAACGTCTGCTGTTGCGTGCCCCGCATGCCGGTCGTGTGCGTGATCTGCTGCCGAACCTGACGCCCGGGCGCTGGCTGTCGACCCATGATGCGCTGGCGCGAGTGGTTGAAGACGGCACACGGTTGCGCGGTTATCTGGCCGAATCCGAATTGTGGCGAGTCAAACCGGGGGCCAGCGGGCGCTTCATTGCAGACGATCCAATGCACCCGGCGCTCGCCGTGCAACTCAACGAAATCGACAGCAACGGCGTGGCCTATGTCGATCAGGAGGCGCTGACCTCCGATCACCACGGGCCGATCGCCGTGCGCCGCGATCAACAGCAACGCGCAGAACCGGTGCAGGCGCAGTACGGCGTGCGCCTGAGCGCTGTCGATGCGCCAGCGACGCCGGTGCAGCCATTGCGCGGCGTGGTGGTGGTGCAGGGCAACGGTGAGTCGTTGCTCGGTGTGGCGTGGCGCCGGATGGCGGCGCTGGGGGTCAGGGAAAGCGGTTTCTAACGGAGAGCACGATGGCGGACAACGCAGCAGTGGCGGCAGAAGGATTGGTGGTGCGACCTTCGCGACCAACCGACGGGCCGTTTCTACAAAGCCTGTATCAAACCGCGCGGCCGGATCTGCAGTGGATCGACGGCGAGCCGGAACAGGTGCAGCAAGTGGTCGCCCAGCAGTTCCAGGTGCAGGAACAGGGCATGGGCGACAACTACCCCAACGCCATGCACTACGTGGTGGAAAAACTCGGCACGGCGATCGGTGCCCTCAGCACTGATTTCGGCCCCAACGAGATTCGCGTGCTGTACCTGGCCTTCGTCCCGCAGGCGCGCGGCCAGGGTTTTGGCCGTGCTGTGCTGCAAGGCGTGCAGAAAGCTGCGCAACAGATCCGCTGCCCGGTGGCGACGGTGGTCTGGACCAGCAACCCGCATGCGCGCCGGCATTACCTGGCCCTGGGTTTCGCGGTGGAGCAAAGCAATCCTGCGGCGGAGCGGCTGGTCTGGTATCCGCAGGGCTAGGCCTGCACAAACCCTGTGGGAGCGAGCCTGCTCGCGAAGACGGCGGTTCATCCAGCATCGTTGTTGGCTGACAGGACGCTTTCGCGAGCAGGCTCGCTCCTACAGGGGGATGTGCAGTCAGTTGAAGGTGAGGTTGCGTTAGATGATCGAGTCGATATCGAGCGTATGCGGCGCGCCAATCGTATGCCCGTAAAGTGAGGTCAGCAGCGCGTCGTTGCTGGCGTTGTCCGGTGCCTGCGCCAGTTGTTCTTCCTTGAGGTTTTCCGGGTGCGCGCGCCAGCGTTGCACGCTTTCGGCGAGCAACTCCGGCTGTGCGGCGAACAGGCCATAGACGTCCGTGGCCCTGACCCGTTTATACCGCAGAGCGCTCAGGCGCGCATGGGTGGTCTCGATGCGGCTGACTTCGTGGCTGATCGCCTCGATCGTGCGCTCCTGAGTGCGCACGTAGGCCGCTGGCCGGGCCAGCAGATCCTTGCGGGCGGCGCGTAATTGCCGGGTAATGCGCAGCAGCGCCTCGTCCACCCATTCGAACTCGCGGTCGGTGACCCGCGTGCGATTCGCTTCATGGGCCTGCTGCCAACGGCGCAAGGCTGCCCAGCACGCCGGGACATAGCCGCCGACCATCGAGTGATGCCCGGCGTTGAAGATCTGCCGCAACAAGCCCGGACGATCCGGCAGGCCGTTTTTCTGCTGCAGCGCGACGGTGCACGCGGCGTGCTGGGTGATGGTGTCGCAGCCCGGCTCCCACAGGATCGAAGACACCTGCTGACGCCCGAACTCCACCGGCATGGCGTGATGCAGGGTGCCGTGGTGGGCATAGGCTTCCCCCGTCCAGTTGGTAATGCCCGCGACGAATACCGACAGCCCGACCGGCACATTGGTAAACATCAGCGCCGCGCCCGCCCCGTAGACCCCGGTCTTGGTGTTCATCCAGCTGCCCGGCACGCTGGGTACCGGGTCGTTGTGGTTGACCATGCGGTAATGCACCAGCGGGGTGGCGGCTTTGATGAAGACGGTGTCGCCGGCGCGGGGGGCGCCGTAGGTGTAGAGCTGGATGTTGTAAGTGAAATTCGATCGGCGGCGCAGCATTTCCGCGAGCAGCAGGGTGATTGCGCCTCCGAGGCTGTGGCCGCAGATGAGTAGTTTTTGGCCGGCGTAGAATCTGTCGAGGTATTTCACCGCGAACTCGTATGCAGTCTGTGCTGCCATGTAAAAACCGCGGTGGACCTGACCCTCTCCCTCTTCGAACGGCACTTGTAATGCATCGGCATCGCGCAACCCGTCAGGAATGATCTCTAAGGTTCCACGCACTGCAATCAGGATCAGCTCGTCATTGTGAGTAATGAACGCCTGGGTGTCGGTCGCTTCTTTCCCGAGGAGTCTGTCGTCGAGAAAGTGGATCTTCTCTGGGTGCTCCTGATCCTCTCCAAGAGCCGGATCATTGACCTCATACAGCGCCGGATCGAACGGCACGATTTCCAGCCTTCTGGAGTACGCCACGTCTTCATACAGGGGGTAATAGGCTGTGCTTTGCGCGGCGTCGACGCGCCACAACTCGTCGGACTTGGCCAGGGCATCGGCGAACCAGTTGCCCACGCTGGGTTGTGTGGGGAAGGTCACCCAGGGTTCCTTGATCGGCGCGGTGGCGGGTTTCTGGCCAAAAGGGCAGTAACTCAGGGTGGCCATCAATGCCAGTTGGTAAAGGTTGAGTGCGCAGAACTCCGGCGCCGTCGACAGCATCGGGCGCAAGGCCCGCAATGCACGCACTTCCAGCACCGAGTGTTTGCGCGAGGCCAGGGCGATGCCGACCTGTGCATGCTTGCCCATGATCGCTGACAGGCCGCTGTTGGCGGGGTAGTGGCGATAGACCTCGGGCGGCAGATGAGCGACATGCCGGACCAGATGGCGCACCTCTACCTGGATGTATTCGTCGCCGTCCGTAACGGGTTGTTCGCGGTTACGGGTGGCGTCGGGATTGCGGTAACGGGTTTGTTCGGCGCGAACCTGGAGTTCGGTGATTTTCAGGGGGTAGTGGGGTCTGGTGATCAAACTTTTATAGGGTTCATCAGATCCTTCGTAAGTGCGATCAAATGAAAGTGCGATGGGGCCGGCACAATAATTGGTCACCCGGCCAAAACCCTCGGCGTCCAGGTATCCGCTGTAAGTCTGCCCCTCGGAATCGACTGCATCGTAGGCCAGCCCTGCATAGGCTTCTGCCATTCCGAATTCATCAACCAACTGAAAACTGCTCCAATTCCCTTGAGTGGGGCAATTCAGCATCCGGTCGTTCAATGGTGATTGCAGTTCGTTTTCCAGTGACGTCATGTGGAACACTCCTTATTCCGTACAGCCGGGATAGATGGTGCAGATACGGCCATCAACCATTTGGAAGGTGCTGAAATCGGTGTAATTACCGTTGCAGTAAGCATGTTGGTCTTCAAAGTTTTCGCCCATGCAGCGCTTCCAGCCGTTGGGTACCTTGACCCAGGTGTCTCCCCAACCAGGCCGTTCTTCCGCCGCCAAATCGATCTTCATCCGCACGGTTTTGCCCGGCAGTTGGTCGAGGGTGTAGGCGGCAAACGGGCGACCTCGTGCGAGCGCGCCAAGCTCATCGGTTTTTTTGCAGTCGAGGAGTTTTACGATGCGGCGGTAAGGTCCCATCGTGCGAAACAGCCATTGGCACTGGCCGTAAAAGCGGCTTTCAGCCTCCGCGTTGAAGACACCCTTGTAACGAGCCTCCAGCTCTTCGCGTACAACGACCGCTGCGAAGTCCCCACTCTTGTCCCCCCAGTCTTTTCCGTAGGCAGACCTGATCACCAGATCGATCTTCCAGATCACCAACGGACAACCTTTGACCGTCCGGTGGAGCGCAATTTCTGAAACCGGCTCGTAGTGCTCACGCCACTTCAGGTTGTAGCCAACCGCAGTATTTCGCCCGTCCGGGACGGTGCAGGTTTCTCCTTTGGCGGGCACGTATTTGGCGATGGCTTCATAGGCGAACCCCGGCGGCAGATCTGCCGTAAAGGTGAAGCTGTCGGGCGGACTGCTCTTGCAGCCAACAATAAGAGCGAAGCAACTCCCCAGCACCGCCATGCATCGCAAGCGAGGCCCGGTGAGGTAGCTGTGCACCCCTTTTTCAAGTGATGTCATGTGGAACATTCCTTATTCCGTGCAGCCGGGATAGATGGTGCAGATACGGCCATCGACCATCTGGAAGGTGCTGAAATCGGTGTAATTACCGTTGCAGTAAGCATGTTGGTCTTCAAAGTTTTCGCCCATGCAGCGCTTCCAGCCGTTGGGTACCTTGACCCAGGTGTCTCCCCAACCAGGCCGTTCTTCCGCCGCCAAATCGATCTTCATCCGCACGGTTTTGCCCGGCAGTTGGTCGAGGGTGTAGGCGGCAAACGGGCGACCTCGTGCGAGCGCGCCAAGCTCATCGGTTTTTTTGCAGTCGAGGAGTTTTACGATGCGACGGTAGGGTCCCATCGTGCGGAACAGCCACTGACACTGGCCGTAAAAGTTGCTTTCTCCGGCTTCGTCGAAAGTGCCTTTGTACTTTTCCTCCAGCTCACCGCGTATGGCGACAGCGGCATAGTCCGACGCGAAGTCACCCCGGTCTTTCCCGTAGGCAAAGTAGATTTCCAGATCAATTTTGCGGATCACCAACGGGCAGCCGCGCACCGTTCTGCGAATAGCTATTTCAGAAACCGGCTCGTAGTGCTCGCGCCACTTCAGGTTGTAGCCAACCGCAGTATTCCGGCCGTCCGGGACGGTGCAGGTTTCACCTATGTCGGGTTCGTATTTGGCGATGGCTTGATAAACAAATCCCGGCGGCAGATCCGCCGTGAAGGTGAAGCTGTCGGGCGGACTCGCCACACAACCGAACAACATCCCCATGCAGCCCGCCCACCCGGCTTGTCGAAAAAATCGTTTCACTGCGCTGCACCTCCACCCATCGTGTTCACCCAATGGCTCACCCGTTCGAAATGCTCCAGCGGTGTTTCCCCCGGACGCACTTGCCACTGCGCATCGACCCCACGAGCAGGCATTCGCACGCTGTGGATCAGCAGAAACGCCAGCTGCTGCGGTGTCTGCCAACCCCACTCATCTGCCTGCTCGAGACGTTCACGCAGCCAGATTTCCGGGGGTTGTGTTCGCGCGAGGTCGGCGTAGGCCTGTTCGTGTTCGGCCAGCAGGAAACGGTGAGCGTTGAGCTGGCGAATCTCGCGGGTTTGCTCCGCAGGTGCGGGTGCTTGCAGCCACGGCGGGGACTCCGGCACTGGGTAGCGGCCGGGCGTCGGGTTGTCGCTGCTCTCCCATTGCGTGCCCTGCCAGTAACACACGCTGAGCGTCGGGCCGAGGTAGGCCGGTATGGCTTCGGAGGGCAGATGCGCCAGTGTCCGGCTCAGCACGCGGTTGTCGTGAAAGCGGTACAGCGCCTGATGCGGGCGGGCGCCGATGATCAGTCGTTGCTGCCAGTGTTCGACCCAAGCGCACAGGCAGGCTTGAGGCAGGCTGAACAGCCATCCCCAGTTGTCCTCCGGACGGGCGAGCAGCGGCGCGATGCGTTTGTCGTCATACCGTTCAAGGGCGAAAACAAACGGCCCGTTATCCGCCAGTTCGGCGACGGGCGTGTCCTTGTAGAGGATGCGGTAGTGCTCGAAGTCGCTGGTTTGCAGTAACCACTGACGGATTTCCCGTTGCTGTGGTTGTGAGTCGAGCAGCAGATACAGGCCATGCCCTGAAGCGAATTGGCGGGTCATCCACTGGCGCGCAAAGGCTTCGCTCATGCGGCGTTCTCCCGTGGCTGGCAGATGCCCTCGCGGCAGGCTTCACACAGCGGGCAGAAGGTCGCGCCCATGGCATGGCTGGCGTTCATCAGCGCGCGTTGCGTGGACGCCAGCACGGCGGGCAATGGCGCTGGCGCCGCCAGGTCGTCGACGCCATCGGGCATCGCGGCCCGCGCCGGCGCAACCGCTATGGGGCTGCCGCCGACCTGGATCGCACTGCTGCTGAAAATGCCGCCGTGACCGATCACCAGGTGCTCGCCGCCGACGGTGATGCTGATACTTTTGCCGGCGTTGAGTACCAGATGATCGCCGGCGTTGAGGTGGATTTGCCGACCGGCCTCGATCGCCTGCAACTGATCGACCCGGCTGTGGCTGTCACCGCTGACGTGCAAGTGGTCGCTGGCGTGGAGCCGGGTTTTGCGGTCGCCGTGCACGGTGCGCTGTTCTTCGGCCTGCAACACGCTGATGCTGTTGCCCTTGATGGTCTCGTGGCGCTCGTTGCCGACGTCCAGACGGCTGTCGTTTTCCACCTTGTGCTCGAGGTCGCGCTGGGCGCGCAGGTAAATCAGTTCGCGGCCGGCACGATCTTCCACGTGCAATTCGTTGAAGCCGCCGTTGTCCGGTGAACTGCGTGAGCGAAACACACTGCGGGTCTTGTGTTCCGGCAATTCATAGGGGGCGGGGTTGGCGCTGTTGATCAGGCAGCCGCTGACGACCGGGTGGTCCGGGTCGCCCTCAAGAAAGCTGACCAGCACTTCCATGCCGACCCGCGGCAGCATCACGCTGCCATGGGCGTTGCCGGCCCAGTTAGAGGCCAGCCGCAGCCAGCAACTGCTGTGGTCGTCGTGGTTGCCTTCGCGATCCCAGTAGAACTGGACCTTGACCCGACCATACGCATCGCAATGAATCTCTTCGTTGACGGGGCCGCTGACCACAGCGGTCTGGCTACCGAAGATTCGTGGCTTCACGAATGATTGCGGCGGGCGGTAGATCACGTCCCATGGCGTGGCGACAAAGTCGTTGCGGTAGCCTTCAACGAAGCCGTCGGCAGCGCCGGCGCTGGCCTCGCCCAGCGTTTCTTCCAGCACCGCTGATTGTTTTCCGCGGTGGTTGACTGCGGTCAGCAGCCACAGTCCATTGTTTTCCTCGCAGGCATGCTCGGTGATCGACAGGAAATGGCCGGACACCAGGCTGGGCTGATCGCTGTGGCCACAGCCCTGCAAGTAGTCGGCGCGATGACTTTCGAGGGCGCGGTGGGTCAGTTGCTTGCCCCGTGCGCCGTCGCTGAAGCGCCCCGGATAGCGATAATCCTCAAGCGCCGGCCGCGGCGTGTTGCTGTCGGGCCGATGGGTCGCCTCCAGCAGAAAGCGCGTCTTGCGAAAATCATGATCGCGGCGCACGGTCGCCGTCGGGCGGGTTTCCACCCGTACCTGCCATTGTTGGATTGCCGGCGTTTCGGCAACCATGCCGTTGTCCTGGCGGTAGGGCGTCGGGCGGTCCAGACGGGGGAAGACCGTCTGGTCGTCGCCCAGCACCAGCAAGTGTTTCTCCCGGCTGTGCTCGAAGTGGTAGTGAATGCCTTCTTCCTGACACAGACGCTGGATGAAGTGCAGATCCGACTCCTTCTGCACGCAGTATTCGCGCGGCGGATAGTCGGCACCGAGATGAAACCGGTGCAGGTCACGTTGAATACCGTTGTCCGCGAGAATCCGGGTGATGATCTGTGGCACGGTCATCTGCTGGAATATTCGCTGATTGCAACGATGCTGCAGATACGCCAAGCGCGGAACCAGTGTCAGGCTGTAGCGCGTCAGGCGTTTGCCGCTGTCGCCACGGGCGACGCGATTGATCACGCCGTGGATGCCATGGCCTTCGAGGTCGAACGCCAGGAACGCCTGCTGGTGCATGAGGCTTTCAAGGCGCAGATTCGCTCGTTCGCTGACCAGCTCGACCTCGAAGGTGTAGGGCTGGCTGATCGATTCGTGACCGCTGAAGGAGAGGACTTGCAGGTCGTGTTTAACGTCGTTAAGCGAGAGGCTGAAGCGGGCATGGGTGGTCGACATCCTTTATTCCTTGTCCTGTGACGGGGCACAGGCTCTCGGACGTCGATGCAACGATTGCGCGCAGACCTTCCTTGGTCTTGCGCGCAACGAACGTTCCGGAGCCAGTTGCGTGCAACGCTAACAAGGCCGCCGAAGAATTGATGTCAGACGCTTCCCAAATTGCAGTTACACATTCAACCGGCACGCGGAAATCCAGGATTTTCAGTTGAAGGTGATGTGGAAATACGCCAACTGCGGATCCCGCCCCATCGGCGGAACCCGCGAGACAAATATGCCCTGTACCCGCCCCAGTTCCGGCAGCTCCAGCGCGCACAGGCCATCGACGAATTCGGTTGGCTCCACGCTGTTCAGCTCGACGCTGAACGGCATGCGTTCGCTGTAGCGCATTTTTGCCGAGGGGTTTTCCTCAAGTTGCCCGATATGGACTTGCAGGGTGCTGCCGTCGGGCAGGTGCAGGGTGCCGATGCGCCCCAGCAAGGCCTGGAAATGTTGGCTTTGAACCGATTGCAGCATGGTTGTGCTCCGGCAAGGTAGGAAACCGGGGGAGGTGATCCCCCGGCGGTCGATCAGTTACGCGAAGGAAAGATGCCGTTCAGCGCAATGCTGAAATTGAGCACCAGATACGGGTTCATGATGGGCAGCGGCAAGCCGTTACCGGCCGGCGAGATGGTGCCAGTGATAGTGGTCGCGGCGCCTTTGAGAGGAACGGCTGAGGCGCCCTGGGCATCGGAAAAGATATTCGCCAGACCCGGCCCGGTGCCCGATGCACCGATATAGGCATTGGTCGCGCTGGGGGTGCCGAGCGGATTGCTGGCCGGGTTGGCCAGTTGCACCGTGGTGGTGGCGGTGAGGCCGGCCAGGGTGTGGGTATGAGCGGGCAGGTTGCTGAGGGTCGGGATGACTTGTTCGGTGCCGGAGGTTTCTCCCATGATCCGTGTTGTCAGCCCCCCACCGGAGCCTTGGCAGACCGGCATGCGGCTCTGCAGGTTGGGCAGGCCGAAGTTGGTGGTGCCGTTGCCTCCGTAGGTGGTGCCCAGCAATGCGAACAGTGCCTGATTCTGTTGGATTGCGATGATCTGACCGTTGCACAAGGCCCAGCCGGAGGGCGCAAAGTTGAAGGCAAACGTCATAACCGTGCCCATGTAAACGTCCATAAAGTCCTCATCCTTCTGATTGGTGGTCGGCGGGCCGCAAGTGAATTCAGGCTGCTGCAATTGCCTTGGCACTTCGTGGCCAGGTCACGCCACGCCAGAGCGTAGACCGGGATTGGCAAGGTTGCCGGATGTCGTGAAAACGCCGGCCGGCATCGACGGCTCTCCTGCGCCTGACCTAAAGTGACGGGCAGGATTTGGCACCCATATCCGTGGTGACGCAGTACAGCGAGAGGAAGCAATGGCGCTCAACAGAGTAACGCCGGTGGGTGACACGCAGGATCCACACGCAACCCCGGGCTCATGGTTTGGCCGTTTGCGCCTGCTTCGCTGGGCCAGAGAACACTGGCTGTTGCCCCTCCTGCTGCTGGCGGCGGCCGTGCGTTTTTACGATCTGAGCGCTGCGGCGATCTGGGGCGATGAAGGGTCCAGCCTGTTGCTGGCGCGTTACTCGTTGGGCGAAATCTGGCACCACGCCGGGCGCGATGTGCATCCGCCGCTGTACTTCATGTTGCTGCACGGCTGGATTGAGCTGTTCGGTGACGGCATCTTCGCGATCCGCTGTCTCAGCGCACTGGCGGGCATTGCTGCAGTGGGGCTGGGCATCCGTCTGGTGGATCAACTGGCCACGCGCCGCGCCGCGATCTTCGCCGGGGTGTTGCTGGCGCTGTTGCCGACGGCAGTGCGCTACAGCCAGGAAGTGCGCATGTACTCACTGCTCGGGTTGTTGCTGATCGCGGCCATGCTGGCGCTGATCTACTGGATCAGGCGGCCGCAACGGCATCGCTATCTGGTGGTGTATGCGTTGTTGATGACGGCGGCGTTCTACACTCACTACTTCGCCGTGCTCGCGGCGCTGTGCCACTGGATTTATCTGGGGGTGATCCGCCTGCAGCGCGGCTACCGTTTTCGCCACATTCAGCGCGCCGACTGGTGGCTGGCCAATCTGGCCATCGTTGTGTTGTACCTGCCCTGGCTGCCCAACGTGTTCGACCTGCTGCAACATATGGAGCAGCTCAAGACCGGCGGCGATGTCGGCTGGGAAGACCCGGTCACCCTGGCATCGCTGCCTTCGATGATCTGGGCGTGGCTGACCCAGGATGATGGCGATGCTCGCTCGCTGTTGATCTTCAGCGCCTTGCCGCTGGCGTTGCTGCTGTTGGTTGCGGTGGCCGTGATACGTGATCGCAGCGTGTCCCGTGGCAGTGTCCTGCTGGCGTTGTACACCGGCCTGCCCCTGCTGCTGGTGTTCGCGGTGTCATTTATCACCCCGGTGTTCATCGAGCGCTACCTGACCGCTTACGCAATGGGTTTGCCGATGCTGGCCGGGATGGCCATCGACCGCGTGTACAGTCGCATGCGGCTGTTGGCGCTGGCAGTGCTGGTGGCGCTGATCGGGGTCGAAATGGTCGGGGTGAACACAAACGCCACGGTGGACCGCAATGACCAGTTCGACCGCGTGGTGAACTACGTCAACCAGCATTTCCAGGCGGGCGACCGGATCGTCACCAGCGACATGCTCTGGTACTTGAGCTACGTCTACTACGATCGCAGCGGCGCACGGGTTCGCCTGTACACGCCACCGGCAGCGGATGGCCGTTCGACGCGGCCCAATGACTACGGGTTCGGCACGCTGGTGGCCGCCGATGTCTATCTGGACAGCCTTGCCGAACTGCCCGTTAACGGCCGGGTATGGCTTATTGGCACGCTGGATGATCCGCAGGAATTTTTGCCGTTGCCTGCCACTTGGCGCATCGCGGGTGAGGTCCATGCCGGCGGCGCGCAAGCGCGGTTGATCACGTTCAAATCGCCAAGTGATTAAGCGCGGTCACGACTCAATCGTTTCACCTTTGAAATCGCGATAAAAAGTTAACTGGTTAGTCCTTTTTGCTCTGACTTGATATCAAAACACTACTAGTCGCAAGGTTACTGTTGGACTACGCTCTGTCGGACAAAAGGACTTCCGACTACGGTGAATGGATTGCAGCAGTTCCACTTTATTTCCGGCTTGCCGCGCTCGGGCTCGACCCTGCTTTCTGCGATCCTTTTGCAGAACCCGCGCTTTCACGCCGGAATGACCAGCCCGGTTGGCGCCCTGTTTTCCAGCGTGCTTGAGCAATGCGGCGCCGGCAGCGAGTTCGGCGCAGTGATCGACACCCCCATGCGCCGCCGTTTGCTGCGCGGTCTGTTCGACTCCTACTACGCCGACAAAGTCGATAAACCGGTGGTGTTCGACACCAATCGGCAGTGGAGCTCGCGGCTGCCGGCACTCAATGACCTGTTTCCCAAAGCCAAAGTCATCGCTTGTGTGCGCAACGTCGCGTGGGTGATGGACAGCCTTGAGCGGCTGTACCGCGCCAATCCTTATGAAAACACCAAACTGTTCGGCGACGCCGTCGAGCGCAACACGGTCTACAGCCGCTGCGAAACCCTGGCGCAGCGTAACCGGCTGGTGGGTTTTGCCTGGGCAGCGCTCAAGGAAGCCTATTACGGCGAGCACGCCGATTCGCTGCTGATCGTTGATTACGATTTGCTGACTCAGGCGCCTGAGCGGGTGCTGCGGCTGGTTTACGACTTCATCGACGAACCCTGGTTCGAGCACGATTTCGAGCACCTGGCCTACGACGCACCAGAATTCGATCAGGGCCTGGGCCTGGCCGGCCTGCACAAGGTCAAGCCGAAGGTCGCCTTGCAGTCTCGGCGCACGATCCTGCCGCCGGACCTGTTCAAGCAATACGCCGATTTGTCCTTTTGGCTCGATGGCTCAGCCAGCGCCGCCAATGTCATTCGTATGAAGTCCGACGCTGCGATCAACTGATCGCGGCGTTTTTTATTGATGCGTCACGTACATTCGTTCGAGTTCGGGTGAGCAACATGTGGTGGTCTCTTTTTGGCAGTGCGAAGGTCAAGTCACGGACAACCGAGGGTCAGCGTTCGCTGGCATCGCCGATGATCATGTCGCTGGAACCGCGCATGCTGTTCGACGGCGCAGTGGCTGCCACCGTGGCCGATACGGCTGCCCAGGCTGACAGCCACCCTGCGGCGGATGCCGCCAAGGCGCCGACCGCCGATCACCCGGTCGCCAGCAAGGACACCCATGGTCAGGCCGATGCCACACCGGCCGCCAGCCCGGTGGCGGTGCCTGGCCAGAGCGTGGTGTTCGTCGATTCGCGTGTGAAAGATGCCGACAGCCTGGTTCAGGGCGTTGCCCCTGGCACCCAAGTGGTGAAACTCGACGCCACCAAGGATGGTTTGCAACAGATCGCC
Organism: Pseudomonas sp. GNP014; assembly: GCF_054344005.1. Lineage (NCBI taxonomy): Bacteria > Pseudomonadati > Pseudomonadota > Gammaproteobacteria > Pseudomonadales > Pseudomonadaceae > Pseudomonas > Pseudomonas sp. GNP014. The sequence continues at coordinate 1,400,648 of NZ_JBTGUS010000001.1, forward strand.
GATTACCTCGATCAACATCATGGCGTCAGTTCAGTGCAGATCATTGCCCACGGCAACGCTGGCGATCTGTGGTTGGGCAACAGTTATCTGTCTGCGGACAACGTCGCGCAACGCAGCGCCATCCTCGGCGAAATCGGCAAGGACATGAACGCTGGCGGCGACATCCTGATCTACGGCTGCTACACCGCCGAGGGCGATCGCGGCTTGAGTTTCGTCGACTCGCTGGCGCAGTTGACCGGCCGTGATGTAGCCGCTTCGAACAACCGCACCGGTGTCGGCGGCGACTGGGATCTGGAAATTGCCACCGGCAGCATCGAGAGCGCCAACGTCTTGTCGACCAAGGCGATGAGTGAATATCAATGGGGCCTTGCCACCTGGACCGCGACTAACAACCTCGACTCGGGCGTCGGCTCGTTGCGTACGACTCTGGCGTCTGCGCAAAACGGCGACATCGTCACGTTCAACGCCGGCATGACCGTGCAACTCAACTCCGAGTTATTGATCAACAAGAACATCACCGTCGATGGCGATCTGAACAACGACGGCGTGGCCGACGTGACCCTCGACGGGCAATACAAGACCCGCGTGGTGGAAATCACTTCCGGCGCCACCGTGACGCTGGACGGGCTGGTGATCACCAAGGGATTGGTGGCCGGCAATGGCGGTAACGGTGGCGCGGCGGCAGCAGGCGCCATGGGCGGCGGGATTTTCAACGCCGGCATTCTTACGCTCAATAACGTCACGGTGACTGCCAACGCCGCTTCCGGTGGTGGTGGCGGCGGTGGGGTGGCCGGAGGTTATTCCGGCGGCGGCGGCGGCGGTGGTGGCGGGATCGGCGGCGGTAACGGTGGCCATGGTGGTTCGACAGGCCCGGGCAACTCAACCTATGCCGGTGGGGTCGGCACAGCGAATACCGGTGGTTATGGCGGCGGCTACACCTCGAACGATATGGGCGGGCGCGGCGGTACCAGCACTGGCGGCCTCGGCGGCAATGGCGCCGCCGGTTACAGCCACGGCGGCAACGGCGGCTCAGCGACCAATGGCACGTTGTCCATTGGTGGTGGCGGCGGTGGTTCGGGCTGGAACTCGGTTGGCGGCGTCGGTGGCAATGCGGCCGGCGGTATCTACAACGCCTCGACCGGCACCTTGAAAGTCATCGGCACATCGGTCATCAGCAATAACCTCGCGGCGGGCGGTGGCGGCGGCGGTGGTGGCAGCGGCGGCAACATTGCCAACGGCGGTGACGGTGGCCGTGGTGTCGGGGCCATCTGGAACAACGGCGGCACGGTACTGATCACCGCTGCCAACTTCGCGGCGATCACCGGCAACGCTGCGGCCAGTGGTGCCGGAGGCCCGTCAAACGGCGGTGCGACGGGTAGCTCGCCGAGTGCCACTGCTGCGGTTTACAGTACCGGCGGCACGCTCAATACCAATTACGTCGAACCACCGACCGCGACCATCGTACTGGCGGACAGTGCGCTGAAAATTGGCGAAACCTCGCTGGTGACCATCACCTTCAACACGGCGGTCACTGGCTTCACCAATGCCGACCTGACCATCGCCAACGGCACGTTGACGGCCGTGAGCAGCAGCGATGGCGGGATCACCTGGACCGCGACTTTTACGCCGACCAACGGGATTACCGACACCACCAACGTCATCACTCTGGACAACACCGGTGTGGCGGCGGTCTCTGACGGTACCGTGGGTGTCGGTACCACCAATTCCAGCAATTATGTGATCGATACCCAGCGCCCGACGGCCACTATCGTTGTCGCTGACACGGCCCTGAAAATCGGTGAAACGTCGCTGGTGACCATCACCTTCAATGAAGCGGTCAGCGGTTTCACCAACGCCGACCTGACCATCGCCAACGGCACGTTGTCCGCCGTGAGCAGCAGCGATGGAGGCATTACCTGGACGGCGACGTTTACGCCCAGTGGCAGTGTCACCGACACCACTAACGTGGTGACGCTGGATAACACCGGGATCGCTGACCTGGCCGGTAACGCCGGCAGCGGTACAACCGATTCCAACAACTACGCCATCGACACCGTGCGCCCGACGGCCACCCTTGTCGTTGCGGACACCGCGCTCAAGGCAGGGGAAACCTCGCTGGTGACCATCACGTTCAGCGAGGCCGTGACCGGTTTCACCACCGCCGACCTGTCCGTGGCCAATGGCAGCGTGAGCGGTTTGAGCAGCAGTGACGGCGGGATCACCTGGACGGCCACCCTCACGCCAACCAACAACATCAGCGATACCACCAACCTGATCACCCTGGCCAATACCGGCCTCTCCGATTTGTCCGGCAATACCGGCAGCGGCACCACCGACTCGAACAATTACGCCATCGACACGCAGCGCCCGACGGCGACTATTGTGGTTGCCGACAACGCCTTGAGAATCGGCGAAACGTCGTTGGTGACCATCACCTTCTCCGAAGCCGTGACCGGCTTCACTAATGCCGACCTCACCATCGCCAACGGCACGCTGAGCGCCGTGAGCAGCAGTGATGGTGGCATCACCTGGACGGCAACCTTCACGCCGACCGCCAACATTACCGATGCCACCAACCTGATCACCCTCGACAACAGCGGGGTCAGTGACGTCAACGGCAACCAGGGCAGCGGCACCACCGACTCCAATAACTACGCCATCGACAACCAGCGCCCAACGGCCACCATCGTGTTCACAGACACGGCCTTGAAAATCGGCGACACATCGCTGGTGACCATCACCTTCAGTGAAGCGGTCAGCGGTTTCACCAACGCCGACCTGACCATCGCCAACGGCACCTTGAGCGCAGTCAGCAGCAGTGACGGAGGTATTACCTGGACCGCAACGTTCACTCCGGGCGCCAGCATCAACGACACCACCAATCTGGTGACGCTGGACAACACCGGCATCGCTGACCTGGCCGGCAACGCTGGCAGCGGCACTACGGATTCGAACAATTACAGCATCGACACCCAACGTCCGACAGCGACCATCGTGGTCGCCGACACGAGCCTCAGCGCCGGTGAAACCTCGTTGGTGACCTTTACCTTCTCCGAGGCGGTGACGGGCTTCACCAACGCCGATCTGAACATACCCAACGGCACGTTGACCGCCGTGAGCAGCAGCGACGGCGGGATCACCTGGACGGCGACATACACGCCCACTCTCGGGATCAACGACACCAGCAACCTTATCAGCCTGAACAACACCGGCATCGCTGACCTGGCCGGTAACGCCGGCACCGGCGTCACCAACTCCGGCAATTTCGTGATCGACACCATGGTTCCGACCGCCACTATCGTGGTTGCCGACAACAGCCTGAGCATCGGCGAAACCACCACGGTGACTATCACCTTCTCCGAAGCCGTGACCGGTTTCAGTAACGCCGACCTGACCATCGCCAACGGCACGCTGAGCGCCGTGAGCAGCAGTGATGGTGGCATCACCTGGACGGCAAACTTCACGCCGACCGCCAACATTACCGACGCGACCAACCTGATCACCCTGGACAATACCGGGGTGCAGAATGGGTCCGGCAACGTGGGAGTGGGGACCACTGATTCGAACAATTACGCCATCGACACCCAGCGCCCGACCGCGACCGTTGTGGTGGCCGACACGGCGCTGGGCGTTGGTCAGACCACCACGGTCACTATTACCTTCAGCGAGGCGGTGACCGGTTTCACCCTGGCAGACCTGACCGTCGAGAACGGCACACTTTCCGCGCTGAGCACTTCGGACAACATCACCTACACCGCGACGTTTACCCCATCGGCCGGCGTCACCGACACCAGCAACCTGATCACCCTGGACAACACTGGAGTGGTCGACGGGGCCGGCAACACTGGCAGCGGTACCACCGATTCGAACAACTACGCGGTCGACAGTCAGCGTCCGACCGCCACGATTGTCATGAGCGACAACGATCTGCGTCCTGGTGAAACAGCGACCGTGACCATCACCTTCAGCGAAGCGGTCACCGGTTTCGACAATGCCGACCTGAGCGTCGCCAACGGCACGTTGAGCAACGTCTCGTCCAGCGACGGCGGCATCACCTGGACGGCGACGTTCACTCCGACCATCGGCATCAGCGATACCACCAACCTGATTGTTCTGAACAACTCCGGCATCAGCGATCTGGCCGGCAATACTGGCACCGGCACCACCAACTCGGCCAACTACGCGGTGCAAACCGAAGTGCCGACCGCGACCATCGTCGTTGCGGACAGCTCGCTCAAGGCCGGGGAAACCTCGATCGTGACGATCACCTTCAGCGAGGCGGTCAGCGGTTTCAGCAATGCGGACCTGACCATCGCCAATGGCACCCTGAGCAACGTCAGCTCCAGCGATGGCGGCATCACCTGGACCGCCACGCTGACGCCAACCGCCAACATCACCGACACCAGCAACCTGATCACCCTCGACAACAGCGGGGTCACCAACGCCTCTGGCAACAGTGGCGTCGGCACCACCGACTCCAACAACTTTGCCATCGACACCGCGTTGCCGACCGCCACTATCGTGGTCGCCGACAATCGCCTGGGCATTGGCGAAACCACCACGGTGACCATCACCTTCAGCGAAGCCGTGAGCGGTTTCGATCTGTCGGACATCAGCGTCGCCAATGGCACCTTGTCGAACCTGATCAGCAGCGACGGCGGCATCACCTGGACCGCCACGCTGACACCAACCGCCAACGTCAACGATGCGACCAACCTGATCATCGTCGACACTGCCGGCGTGCAGGATCTGGCCGGCAACCTTGGTGCGAGCATCGCCATTTCCAACAACTACGCGCTCGACGCGACCCGGCCAACGGTGGACATCGTGGTCGCCAACCCGCATCTGGGGATCGGTCAGACCACCACAGTGACCTTCACCTTCAGCGAGGCGGTGAGCAATTTCGACCTGTCCGACCTGAGCGTGACCAACGGTGATCTGAGTAACCTGAGCAGCAGCGATGGCGGCAAGACCTGGACCGCGACGTTTACCCCGACCGCGAATGTCACCGACCCGAGCAACTTCATCGCGCTGGACACCAGCAACATCACAGACCTGGCCGGTAACGTCGGCAGCACGGTGGCGGTGTCGAACAACTATGGTCTCGACAGCGAACGGCCAACGGCGACGGTGGTGATTGCCAACCCGAACCTGGGCATCGGCCAGACATCGGCGGTGACCATCACCTTCAACGAGGCGGTGAGCGGCTTCGATCTGGCAGACATCAATGTCGGTAACGGCACCCTGTCCAACCTGAGCAGCAGCGACGGCGGCAAGACCTGGACCGCGACGCTGACACCGAATGCCAACGTCAACAGTGCCAGCAATGCGATCAGCGTCAACAGCGCGGGTGTCAGCGATGCCTCCGGCAACAGTGGCAGCGGTGTCAGCAGCTCGAACAATTACGTGATCAATACCGTGCCGCCGGTCGTTCCACCCTCGACACCAACCAGCGTGGTGATTCCCGATCCACTGATTCGCAGCAGCGATCCGGTGGTGCCGCCACCGCCGCCGAACATCCCGCTGCAACCGATCATTTTCACCGCCCCCACCGGCGATATCGGCTCACCGCTGACCTTTGCGCCGCTGTTCGAACAACGGGTGATTGGCAACGGCATCCGCCCGCTGGGCGATATTTTCATCAATCAAGGTGCACTCAGCCCGAGCTTCATTGCGCAAGTGTTCAGCAGCAGTGACAACGGCGGTGATGGATCCGGTCACGGCTTCCTCGGCTTTGGCGGCGGTGATGGCGGCGTATTCGGTACCAGCACGTTATCGAGCCTGTTCAATCAAGACAGTGCCGCCGACCGCGATTCGTTGACTGCGTTTGGCAGCCAGTCACTCAAGGCTGGCGACGTTTCTCAAGGCCTGCGCGGCGTGTTTGGTGCGCCGACGCTGGGGCAGCAACTGCAAGAACTCAAAGACAACGAACAGCACCGGGTCGACAACCTGGCGGCGGCACTGCAACAGGTCGGCATCAGCGAAATATCGGCCTGAACCAACCATTACTCAACACTGTGCGGGACCTAGGGGCGATCCAGGGATGAAAAGAAGTCAGAAGTTGTTCGGCGCCAGCCTGCTGTCGCTGGCGATCAGCGGATGTGCAGTGACCAGTGAACCGATTGAACGCAGCATCAGTGAACAGCGGGCCAGGAGCGACCTGCAAAGCATGTACAAGGATCAGGAACCGCTGCGCGGCCCGCTGACCCTGCACCAGGCCATGGCTCGCGCGGTGAAGTACAACCTCGAAGGCCGCTTGAAGATCATGGAGGAGGCGCTGGCCAAGCGGCAGCTCGACCTCGCCAGTTTCGACATGCTGCCGCGCATGGCGCTGGACGCCGGTTACGTCGGGCGCAACAACGTCAACGCCTCCAGCAGCCAGAGCGTACGTACCGGCACTCAGTCGCTGGAACCGTCGACCTCGCAGGATCGCGACCGTGAAGTCGCCGACCTGACCATGGTCTGGAACGTTCTGGACTTCGGCGTCAGTTACATCAGCGCCAAACAGCAGGGCGACCAACGCCTGATCGTCCAGGAGCGTCGCCGCAAGGTGATCAACACCATCGTTCAGGATGTGCGCTCGGCCTATTGGCGAGCGATGGCCGCCGAACGTCTGCTCAAGCAGATCGACAGCCTGATGGCCCGTGTCGACACCGCCCGGCGCAACAGCCAGAGCATGAGCGACCAGCGCATTGGCGACCCGGTGCAATCGCTCAGCTACCAACGTTCGCTGATCGAAGCCACCCGGCAACTGGAAGAGCAGCGCCGTGCCCTGTCTTTGGCGAAAACCGAACTGGCGACCCTGATCAACCTGCCGCTGGGCACCAACCTGACCTTGGCCACCGATGACGGTTATCAGATTCCCGAACTCAAGGTCGATCTGGCGAAACTGGAACAGGAGGCGCTGACCAGCCGTCCGGAACTGCGTGAGCAGGATTACCAGACCCGCATCAGCGCCGCTGAAACCCGCAAGGCCATGCTGCGTCTGTTGCCGGGCCTGGAGTTTTCCGCCGGCGGGCATTACGACAGCAACTCGTTCCTGGTCGAACAGGGCTGGGCCGACTATGGCGTGAAAGTCACCTGGAACCTGTTCAACGTGATCTCCGCTCCGGCGGCCATTGATGTCGCCAAGGCTGGCGAGGAAGTGGCCGCCGCGCGGCGTCAGGCCATGTCGATTGCGGTGCTGGCGCAGCTCTACGTGGCCAACGCCAACTATCAAGAGGCCTTGCGCCAGTTCAAGACCAGCCAGCAACTGTCGGACATCGACGGGCAAATCGTCGGCCAGTTGCGCAATCGTCATCAGGCGGCGGGCATTGGTGAACTGGAACTGATTCAGGGCGAGTTGAACAACCTGCAAGCAGACCTGCGCCGCGACCTGTCCTACGCCGATCTGCGCAATGCGTACGGACAGATCTTCGCCAGTGCCGGCCTCGATCCACTGCCGGATCAGGTGCAATCGACCGAAGTGCAGTCGATCGCCACCGCACTGGCCAATCGAGAATCGGCCTGGGCGGCCGGTGATATTTCGGTGCCGGTGGCGCATGCTGCGGCGCCGGCCCGGTAAGCGCCGGGTGGGCTCGTGAGCCGGCCGGCATGTTCGCGCCTGCCGGTGACGGTGGATTTGCCGTTGTTGTTGCAAGCGCTGGCGGCGATTGATGAGCAGGCCTGGCGCGGGCATTTCAACAGCGACTATTTCACCGGCGACTGGAGCGGCGTGGCGCTGATTTCGTCAGCCGATGCGCTGACCGAATTGTCCCCCGGGCAGGCTGCGTCGGTGCCTCGTGCGCCCTGGTTGCGGGATGAGCGCTGGCAACGCGGGCTGCATGCGCTGTCGCTGGAAATTGTCAGCGCGCGCCTGTTACGGCTGGGCCCTGGCGGGCGCATTCACGAACACCGCGACTACGATCTCGACGGCCCGCAAGCGGATCTGCGGCTGCACATTCCGCTGCTCAGCCCACCCGCTGTGGACTTCTGGCTGGAAGACCGGCGTGTACCGATGACGGTGGGGGAATGCTGGTTTCTCGATCTTGCCCGAGCCCATCGCGTGGACAACCGCGACGCCTCGGCGAGGATTCATCTGGTGCTTGATTGCCGCCCGACGGCCTGGGTACTGGCAAAGATTGCCGAAGGCTTGCGCGATACCCCGGCAGCACAGACGGCGGATTCGCCGCTGCAACCATTGCAGCGTGTGCTCGACGGTGATGCGCAGCTGGCGGCGGCATTGCAGGCCATCGGCGACCCGGAAACGTTCATCGAGCGCACCCTGCAACTGGCTGCTGCCCAGGGTCTGGCCTTGACCCGTGAAGAGCTGCGCGCGGCAATGCGCAATGGTCGCCGGCAGTGGAACGAACAATGGCACGGCTGAGCTTCGACGGCTGGTTGCCGATCCGCGTCTGGCCGGTCGCCGGGCAATGGCAGGTGGACTGGTGCTGGTTCGCGGACACGCCGTTGCATCAGCCGTTTTTCCGCGAGGCGGTGGAGGATGCGTTGCGGCTACCGTTCAATCAGGCCTTTCGCCGGCAGACGCCGTTGGCGGCGCTCAGCGATTGGCAGGCGCAAAGCCCGGGCCTGGCACCGAGCGCGTTCATTCTGCATGCCTCTCGCTGTGGTTCGACGCTGATCAGCCAGATGCTCGCGCGGCTCGACGATCACATCGTGGTGTCCGAACCGCCACCGCTGGATGCGCTGTTGCGCAGCGACCTGCCGGCCGGCGAACGGCGCGCGGCCATCTGCGGATTGCTTTCGGCCTATGGACAGCGGCGTCGTGGCACCGAGCACCGGCTGGTGATCAAGCTCGATGCCTGGAGTATCGGCGAATGGCCGCTGTTGCAGGCCTGTTTTCCCGACACGCCGTGGCTGTTTCTGTATCGCGATCCTGTGGAAATTGCCGTTTCGCACCTGCGTCGTCCCGGGATGCACATGGTTCCGGGCATGCTGGGGGATTGCGTGCTCGAAGACGGTTTGCCGTTCGTGGGACGCGAGGACTTCATCGCCCGGCGCCTGGGACGATTGCTCGAGGCCGGTGTGGTGCACTGCCGTGACTCGGCGGGTGCGCTGGTCAACTACAGCGAACTGCCCGATGCGATGGCGGGGCGCTTGGCGCGGTTTTTCAAACTGACGGCCGAACAGCGCCAACAGGTATGGCTGGCCGCCGCGCAGCACGCGAAGCAGCCCGCGCAGGCCTTTGTGGCCGATGGCGAGGCCAAACGGCGTGAAGCGTCGCCGCTGTTGCGGGCGCGGTTGCAGGCTTGCGCGTGTGCACCCTATGCGGCTCTGGAGAAAATGCGCGGCGTTTAAAGGATCGCAGCCTGCGGGGGAAGGCCTGCTCTGCAGGCGCTGCCGAAAGCTGCGATCTGTTGCTGTTCATGATTTTCCCGACAGATCCGCCATGCCCTTGAGCAACTCGATCGGCAACGGGAAGACAATCGTCGAGCTCTTGTCGCCGGCAATCGAACTCAAGGTCTGCATGTAGCGCAATTGCATGGCGCCAGGTTGGCGCCCGAGCATTTCGGCGGCCTGCATGAGTTTTTCCGACGCCTGTAACTCACCTTCGGCGTGGATCACCTTGGCCCGCCGTTCCCGTTCGGCTTCGGCCTGTTTGGCGATGGCGCGGACCATCGACTCGTTGAGATCGACATGCTTGATCTCGACGTTGGCGACCTTGATGCCCCACGCGTCGGTCTGCGCGTCGAGCACTTGCTGGATGTCGATGTTCAACTGTTCGCGCTCGGCCAGCAGTTCATCGAGTTCGTGTTTACCGAGCACTGCGCGCAGGGTGGTCTGGGCCAGTTGGCTGGTGGCGGAGAGAAAGTCCTCGACCTGAATGATCGCCTTCTGCGGGTCGAGCACGCGGAAATACAACACCGCGTTGACCTTCACCGAGACGTTATCGCGGGTGATCACGTCCTGCGGCGGCACATCGAGAACAACGGTGCGCAGATCAACCCGGACCATTTGCTGCACCACCGGAATCAGCAGGATCAGCCCCGGCCCCTTGACCTGCCAGAAGCGCCCGAGCTGGAACACCACGCCGCGTTCGTATTCACGCAGGATGCGGAACGTCGATCCGGCGAGGACGATCACCAACAGCAGCAGCGCGACAAAACCGATTTGCAGACCCATGATCACTCTCCGTGACGCACCGCGTCAGTTGCGGCGACTTTCAGCAATAAGCCTTTACGCCCGACCACGCGCACCGATTGCCCGGTGTGCAGGGGTGTCGCGCTGCGCACTTGCCAGTGTTCGCCCTGCAATTGCACCCAGCCGTTGTGGGCGTTTTCCGCTTGCACGGTGGTCACCGCCGTCACGCTGCCGACCAGCCCGGCATCGCCGCTGACGGCATGACGTGGACGGGTTTTCAGGGCGCGGACGATCAATGCGCTCAGCAGCAGGGCACTGAGCAGGCCGAGACCGATGATCATCGGCACCGGCAATTCGGCGTTGCCCAGAATCAGCGCGCCGATCACGAACATGATGATCCCGCCCAGGCCGATCACTCCGTAGTTGGGCAGCGCGGCTTCGGCGATCAGAAAGACAATGCCGAGGGTGATCAGCCACAGGCCGACCGGGCTCATGGCCGGCAACGGCGTATCGGCGGCGAGGGCTGAGCCGCTCAGCAGCAGTAATATGGCAAACGTACAACATCGGCTGTTCACGTGACCCTCCGCGAACGTCATGGGCTGGTTCTTTCAGTCTAGTTGAGGGTGGGGCGGGACGAATGTTGATCAACGTGCGCAGCTGTCCAGTGAGCGGATTTCCCGCTGCCAGCGGCCCGCCGGACTAGACTCAAAACACGGCAATAACCGTTCAGCGCAACACCGAGGTGCATCATGCGTATGGCAAGAAAGGTGCAAAGCAGCCTGACCCGGGCGCATTGCGAATACGACATCGTCGCCCACCGGCATTCGTCCAGCAGCCTGGAGACCGCGCGGGTTAGCGGGGTGCCTGCCGAGCGAGTGGCGAAGTCGGTCATCCTCGACGACCATCACGGGCACTATTTGATGGCCGTGCTGCCGGCCAGCCGGCATCTGGACTTGAGCAAGGTGCGCACCAGCGGTGAATGGCAACTGACCCGCGAAAGCAATCTGGCGCACATCTTCGACGACTGCGAGCGCGGTGCGGTGCCTCCGCTGGGTGATTCCTATGGCCTGGACATGGTCATCGACCCGCTGCTGACCCGGCAGAAAGACATCTACCTGGAGGCCGGCAACCACAACTATCTGCTGCACATGAGCATGCCCGAGTTTTTGAAGATGGTGCCGCATGCCGAGGTACGAGAGTTGAGCCATTAGTGTTGGCGGCGCTCGGGCTGGCGCTATCGCGGGCAAGCCAGGCTCCCACAGGTATCGGGTTGTTCACCAATAGTGTGTTCACCCGAAAACACGGTGGGAGCGGGCTTGTCCGCGATTGCTCTTCCACACACCTGTTTTCTCAAGGAGTCCTCCATGGAACAGCCAATCCACAGCCTGCCGTGCCTGTTCGACCAACTGGGACTGCGCAGCGACCCCACCAGCATCGAGCAATTCATCGCCACCCATTCACCACTCAAGCCGGAATTGCACCTGGCGGACGCGTTCTTCTGGAGCAAGAGCCAGGCCGATTTTTTGCGTGGCGAGATTCTCGATGATGCCGATTGGGCGGAAGTGGTAGATCAGCTGGATGTGATGTTGCGCAAGGGACGCGATACGTAGGAGATGTGCAGAAACGCTTCAAGGAACATTTGTTTCAAAACTTGACTGAAATTCCCTGCCAATGCGATATTGATAGTTAGCAAACTAACAGTGTGCATTGCCCCGTGCCGAATTCCCTCGACGCTCTCCAGATGAACATCAGCAGTGCCATGGTGGTGGCCGCCAGACACTGGCGGAAAATCTGCCAGACCACGCTGGTCAACTACGGCATCTCCGAAGCCTGCGCCGTGCCGCTCTTGATGATCGGCCGGCTGGGTGAGGGCGTGCGTCAGGTGCAAGTGGCGCAGGCGGCCGGGATGGAGAGTCCGTCGCTGGTGCGTCTGCTCGATCAGTTGTGCCATTCCGGTTACGTCTGCCGCACCGAAGATGTCCAGGACCGTCGGGCCAAATGTCTGAGCCTGACCGATACCGGCCGCGAGCTGGTGCAAGCGGTGGAAGCCGAACTGGTGCGCCTGCGTCACGAGGTACTCGAAGGCATCGACCAGAGTGATCTGGAGGCTGCGCTTCGGGTACTGCGCGCTTTTGAGGTGGCCCATCCGCCTGTGGTGATCAAGTCTTGAACGGTTTTTTCTCTGGCATTCCGCCGGCCCGTGACTGGTTTTACGGGGTCCGTACCTTTGCAGCGTCGATGATCGCGCTGTACATCGCCTTGCTCATGCAAATGCCACGTCCGTATTGGGCGATGGCCACGGTGTATATCGTTTCCAGTCCGTTTCTCGGGCCAACCAGCTCCAAGGCGCTGTACCGCGCCATCGGCACCTTTCTCGGGGCCGCAGCGGCAGTGCTGTTCGTGCCGATGTTCGTGCAGAGCCCGTATGTGCTGGTGGTGGTCATTGCCTTGTGGACGGGGATTTTGCTGTTCCTGTCGCTGCACCTGCGTACCGCCAATAACTACGCGCTGATGCTCGCCGGTTACACCTTGCCGCTGATTGCCTTGCCGACGGTGGATAACCCGCTGGCGGTGTGGGATGTGGCAGAAGCGCGCACCGAAGAGATTTTCCTCGGCATCGCCGTGGCTGCGGTGATCGGCGCGATGTTCTGGCCGCGCCGCCTGGCGCCGGTGTTCAACGACGCCGTCGGCAAGTGGTTCGCCGATGCCACGACGTACAGCCTGAAATTTCTCGGCCGCGACGTGCAGCCTGAGCAGATCACGGCCTTGCGCATGGCCATGGTCGCCAATTTCAACAGCCTCGAATTGATGATCGGCCAGTTGCCCCACGAAGGCGCGAGGCCGCAAACCGTGCGCAACACCAAGGAGCTGCGCGGGCGGATGATCCACCTGTTGCCAGTGATCGACGCCCTCGAAGACTCGCTCTACGCCCTCGAACGACGCACGCCGGAACTGGTGGAAAAGTTTGCCCCGCTGCTGACTGCGACCCAGCAATGGCTCGGCCATAACGACGCCGACCTGGCGCGTTGGCGGGCGCTCAAGGATCAGCTTCAGGCTTTGCAGCCAAGCTGCGAGGCGCTGGAAGACCGCCAGCAATTGCTGTTTTCCAACGCGATTTATCGCCTCGGTGAATTCATCGATCTGTGGCAGGACTGCCGCAGCCTGCAGGACGCGATTCTCTGCGAACGGCAGGACAGCTGGCGTGCGGTTTACCGGCACTGGCGCCTCGGGCGTCTGACGCCGTTTCTCGATCGCGGGATGATGCTGTATTCGGTGGCCTCGACCATTCTGGCGATCATCGTCGCCTCGGTACTGTGGATCCTGCTCGGCTGGCCGGATGGCGGCAGTGCGGTGATTCTGGCGGCGGTGGCGTGCAGTTTCTTTGCCTCGATGGACGACCCGGCGCCGCAGATCTACCGGTTCTTTTTCTGGACCGGGATGTCGGTATTGTTCGCCAGCCTCTATCTGTTTCTGATTCTGCCGAACCTGCACGACTTTCCGATGCTGGTGCTGGCGTTTGCGGTTCCGTTCATCTGTGTCGGCACCCTGACGGTACAGCCGCGGTTCTACCTCGGCATGCTTCTGACGCTGGTCAACACCTCGTCCTTCATCAGCATTCAGGGCGCGTACGACGCGGACTTCTTCGCCTTTGTGAACGCCAACCTGGCCGGCCCCATCGGTTTGCTGTTCGCGTTTATCTGGACCCTGATCGCCCGCCCGTTCGGCGTCGAACTGGCCGCCAAACGCCTGACCCGCTTCAGCTGGAAGGACATCGTGCACATGACCGAGCCGGCCAACCTCGCTGAACACCGGCACTTGGGCGTGCAACTGCTCGACCGCTTGATGCAGCACTTGCCACGCCTGGCCATGACCGGTCAGGACACCGGCATTGCCATGCGGGAAGTGCGCGTGGGCCTGAACCTGCTCGATCTGCTGGCCTATACCCCACGCGTGAGCGGCGCGCCGCAGGTCCTGCTGCAACAAGTGGTGGCCGAGGTCGGCGAGTATTTCCGCGCCTGTCTGAAGGCGGGCGAGCGCTTGCCGGCGCCGAGTCCTTTATTGATGACGATGGACCGCGCGCGCCGTGCGCTCAAAGGGCACGGCGATGAGGAAACCCGGTTAAACCTGTTGCATGCCTTGAGCGGTTTGCGCCTGGCGCTGTTGCCCGGTGTGGAATTTGTCAGCACCGGCGATGCCGAAGAACCGCTGCCCGATGGAGCGCCCCTATGATCGGTGATCTGGATATCAGCGGCATTTTCCTGCCGACCCTGCTGGTGCTGATGGGCATCACCTATGTGTTGTTTCTGCTGGTGCACGGCGTGCTCACACGCCTGCACTTTTACCGTCTGGTCTGGCACCGGGCATTGTTCAACGTGGCTCTCTACGCCGTGCTGTTGTATGGCGTGGACTCACTCAGTCGATACCTGATGACATGAAAAAACCGTTTCTGACTATCGGTCGCGTGGTCCTGACCCTGCTGATCGTGACTTTCGCCGTCGTCCTCGTCTGGCGCATGGTGATGTATTACATGTTTGCGCCGTGGACCCGTGACGGCCATATCCGCGCCGACATCATCCAGATCGCCCCGGACGTGTCCGGGCTGATCCAGCAGGTCGAGGTCAAGGACAACCAGTTGATCAAACGCGGCCAGGTGCTGTTCAGCATCGACCAGGACCGCTTCAAACTGGCCCTGCGTCAAGCTAAAGCAACGGTTGCCGATCGCGAAGAAACCCTCGCCCAGGCCCAGCGTGAGGCCAAGCGTAACCGTGGCCTGGGCAATCTGGTGCCGGCCGAACAGCTGGAAGAAAGCCTGTCGAAGGTCGCCCGCGCGCAATCGGCGCTGGCTGAAGCGCTGGTGACGGTGGACAGCGCCCAGCTCAACCTCGACCGTTCGGTGATCCGCAGTCCGGTGGACGGCTACGTCAACGACCGTGCACCGCGTCCGCAAGAGTTCGTCACGGCCGGGCGGCCGGTGCTGTCGGTGGTCGACAGCAACTCGTTCCACATCGACGGCTATTTTGAAGAAACCAAACTCGACGGCATCCATGTCGGCCAGTCTGTCGACATCCGTGTGATCGGCGACAAAGCGAAGCTGCGCGGGCATGTCGAAAGCATCGTCGCCGGTATCGAAGACCGTGACCGCACCAGCGGCAGCAACCTGCTGCCCAACGTCAACCCGGCGTTCAGCTGGGTGCGCCTGGCGCAGCGGATTCCGGTGCGTATCGCCTTTGATGATGTGCCGGAAGACTTTCGCATGATCGCCGGCCGCACCGCGACCGTGTCGATCATCGACGAGCAAAAGCAGGAGCCTGCGCAATGAACAGGGCCCTGATGATCGCCGGGTTGGGCGTGATGCTCTCGGCCTGTCAGATGGTCGGGCCGGATTATCACCTGCCCGCTGACGCGGCGGTGCAGCGCAAGGATTTTCAGGGCGAATTGGCCGTGGAGGGCAAACCGGTGGTTTCAGCACCGGTGCCGGCGGACTGGTGGCGTTTGTATCGAGACCCGCGCCTGGACCAGTTGGTGCAGCAGGCCATGGCTTCCAATACCGATTTGCGCGTGGCCGCGGCCAACCTGTCGCGGGCCCGTGCGCAGGTCGATGAAGCCAAAGCGGCCGGAGGCTGGAGCGGCGGCGTGAAGATGGGCGCGCAGCGCTTGCAGGAATCCGGTCAGGCGTTCCTGTTGCCAGAAAAAGTACCGGTGGCCAACGTCGCTGACATCGGCATCAGTGCTTCTTACCAGTTCGACCTGTGGGGCACGCTGCAACGCGGCATCGAAGCGGCGCAAGCCAACGCTGATGCCACGCAAGCGGCGGCCGACACCGCGCGCATCACCCTGGTGGCGGACGTGGTTCGCGCCTATACGCAGGTCTGCGCCGCCAATGAAGAGCGGGAAATCGCCCAGCACTCCCTCGACCTGCAATCGCAGAGCACCACGCTGATTCAGCGCCTGCGCGATGCCGGGCGTGGCGATGAAACCCAGGTCACCCGTTCGCAAACCCAATTCAAATCCTTGCGCGCCGACATGCCGCGCTATGAGGCGGCGCGTCAGGCCGGTTTGTTCCGCTTGTCGATGCTGCTGGCCAAACCGGTCGAGCAATTGCCGGCCGGCACCGCCACCTGCGCCGAATTGCCAAAAATCGCCCAACGGGTGCCGGTCGGCGACGGTGCGGCGCTGCTCAAGCGCCGTCCCGATGTACGTCAGGCCGAACGTCGTCTCGCCGCCGCGACCGCCGGGATCGGTATCGCCACGGGCGAGTTGTACCCGGACATCAGCATCGGCGCGACCATCGGCACCGTCGGCATTGTTTCCGACCTTGGCGATCCGTCGACCAACCGTTGGGGCTTCGGCCCGTCGTTGAGCTGGAAAGTGCCGACCAACGGCGCCCGCGCGCGCATTCGTGAAGCCGAAGCCTCGACCCAAGGCGCGCTGGCGCATTTCGACGGCGTGGTGCTCAACGCCATCCGCGAGACCCAGACCGGTCTGGCCCAGTACAGCGCGTTGCTGCAACGCCGCGATGCGCTGGCCGATGCCGAGCAGTCGGCGAAACTGGCCGCCGACCAGACCCACCGCTTCTTCCAGGCCGGGCGCGAGTCGTTCCTCGCCGACCTGCAAGCGACCCGTACTTACACCGACGTCACCGCGCAACTGGCCGCGGCCAACACCCAGGTCGCGATGAGCCAGATCGATTTGTTCCTCGCCCTGGGCGGCGGTTGGGAAAGCGGACGAACGCAAGCGACAACCGCCAGCAAACCCTGAGGCCGTTGCTATGCTTTGAAGTGTTGGAGGGGCGCCCCGAGCAAGGCGCCCCTTCAGCGCACATTGCTAGCGCTGGTCTAGGGGAAACCAATAATGAAAAACCCTTACGCTCTCGGCTTCTGGTGCGCCATCGCAGCGCTGGTGCTGCTCTCGGCCACCTATTTCTACGGCATCATGCTGGCCCACCAGATCGACAAGGCGATGGTGTTCCTCGACAGCGCGACCGCGCTGATCGCGGTCATGGCGATCGTCGTGGTCGCGTGGGCGTCGGTCCAGGTGCAGCGGGTCAAAAAACGACAGCTTGAACAGGGCAGGACCCTGGTGCTGATCTGGGACACCAAAGTCGCCCTGCGTCGGGTCGAAACCGTGTTCGACCGGTATTTCTGGGGCAGCTATTGGCAGCCGGGTCGCACCTTCGCCGAAGTCATGGGCGAACTCACCGGCACGCCGCTGGAAAAAAGCCTCGAAGCGCTGAAGAAGCAGTGCCTGGAACTCGACAAGCAAATTGATGGCGAGGGCTGGCATTGGTTGAACAACGCCCGGGAATTGTCCGATGTCGCCACGGCCATGGCCCGTGAGCGCTATCAACTGGACTTCTGCGACCCCCGCGCCGACGGGCCGGGCGGGGCGGTGATTGACCGGGATTTTGAAGTGCTGGTGTACACCTGGACCGCACGGCTGAAGAGCTTTGATCATCAACTCGATGAAATCGAGGTTCAGTATTCCTGATTTTCTGTGAATCCTCCGGCCTCATCGCTGGCAAGCCAGCTCCCACAGTTTTTGTGGTGTTCTCGAATTTTGTGGACACCCACCAATCCTGTGGGAGCTGGCTTGCCAGCGATAGCGTCTGTGCCAACAGCGAAACTCTCCCGGCCTGTCAGCTGTCCATTCCCCCTATAGACACTCTTTAACCTTTAAACATTGGGCCTCCTCGCGTGCCCGGTGCTAATCTCCACCGCTGAATTCAGCGCAGTCGAGCCGCGACCCGATCACGGGTTCAGGGAAGACGACCACACTCACAGCCACGGAAATCGATCAGGTCATTCATGAATAAATCAGCAGGCGTGCTACTCGGGATTGTTGTTGCGATCGGCGCCATCAGCGCCGGCGGGGCCTGGTATACCGGGACCAAGATCGAAGGCGTGCTGAACAACGCCGTCACCAACGCCAACAAAGAGCTGCAGACCGCGATGGCCGGCTCCAATGGCACCGCGTCGCTGGAGCTGGTGTCGCTGGAGCGTCACACCTTCACCAGCACCGCGCACTACCGCCTCAAGGGCGAAGGCGAGATGTTCGGTGACAAACCGGTCGAGCTGCTGTTTGTCGACCACATCGAGCACGGCCCGCTGCCGTTCTCGCGCCTGGTGTCGCTGAAATGGCTGCCGGTCATGGCCACCAGCAACTATGAGCTGGAAAAGAACGCCGCCACTGAAAAATGGTTCGCCGCCGCCAAGGGCGCTGCCCCGCTCAAAGGCGTGACCAACATCGGCTACGACGAATCCACCACCAGCACCGTCGACCTGCTGCCGTTGGAAACCGCGCTGGATGAACAGTCCAGCCTGAAGTTCTCCGGCCTGACCCTGAACATCTCCGCCAGTGCCCAGGCACAGAAGGTCAAGGCGGACGGCTATATGGACAACCTGAAACTGGTCACCGTCGCCGAAGATCAGGCGCCCGTGCAGGTCGAGCTCAACGGTCTGACCCTGGCCAGCAACCTCGCCAAGAGCAGCTATGGCTACTACACCGGCGAAAACACCCTGGAGCTGACCAACAGCAAGACCACCTTCGGCACCCAACAGTCGGTGCTCGGCGTGAAGAACTTCGAAATGAAGAACCTCACCGAAGAAAGCGGCAGCAATGCCTCGGGCCGCGCCGATTACAAAATTGGCGAAATCAGCCTCAACGACAAGAAAATCGGCTCGGCCGCCATGGCCATGAGCCTGAAAAACCTCGATATCCCGTCGACCATGTCGCTGATGCAGATCTACCAGACCAAACTGCAGCCGTATGAAAAAGCCGCCGCCGAAGCTGCCGAAGCCGGCTTGCCGGCTCCCGAGCTGAATCTGACCGAAGCGGAAAATGCTCAAGTCAAAGCCGACCTGCAGAAACTGCTGGCCGCCGGGCCGCAAGTGGCGCTGGAAAACCTGTCGCTGAAAACCGCCAACGGTGAGAGCCGCGCCAATCTGGTGGTCGACCTGACCAAGCCGCAGTCGATGGACCTGCCGCCGGATCAGCTGGGCAAGCAACTGATTGCCCTGCTGGACCTGAATATCCAGGTGTCCAAGCCGATGCTGATCGACCTGCTCAGCGTGCAGGCGCAACTGGATGGCCAGACCGACGCCAAAGCGATCGTCGATCAGTCCAAAGAGGCGGCCGACATGTTTGCCGGCATGGCCGTCGGTTCGCAGTTGGCGACCCTGGATGGCACCAACGTCGTGACCAAGCTGCATTACGCCGCCAATCAAGTGGAGTTCAACGGCCAGAAAATGACCGTTGAGCAGTTCGTCGGCTTCCTGATGAGCAAATTCGCCGGCGTCACGCAAGTGCAGTAATACTGCGCGCTAAATGAAAACGCCCGGCCTCTGCATTGCGCAGACGCCGGGCGTTTTGCTGTCTGGCGTTCGGGGTTTCGGTGCCACGATGGAATCGCCGGCACGATTCTGAACAATTATTGCGTTGCGGATCCTGGTCTACGCTTGCGTGCAAGACTGCCTGACTAAGCTTGGCCGTGGATGGTTGATCGCGGCCATCGTTACGAATGGGCAAGGAGGGCATTGCGACCCGGCTAGCCATGTAAGGATGCTGACGAATGCCGCGTATTGATGTTCCCGTATTACATCGTGGTTTACGCCCATTGTTTCGTGTCGCGCTGTGCAGCCAATTGCTCTGGCCGGCACTGGCGTTTGCCGACACACCCTACGATCAAATGGTGCGCGACGCCCGTGCCGGGCAGTACACGCCTGCACTGACGGTATTGCGTCAGGTGCCTCCCGGCCAGTCGACGACCGGGCAGGTCAGCGATCACCTGCAAATCGCCAGCTGGGCCGGTCTCGATGCCGAAGTGGTGCAGGTTTATGAGACCCAGGGCCGCGACCGCGTCCTGCCGGTTCAGGCGCTGACCGCCACGGCGCGCGCCTACCGCAACCTCAAGCGCTGGGATCAAGCCACTCAGGTCTATAACAAGGCCCTGGCGCTGGAGCCGGATAACGCTGATCTGCAACTCGGTCTGGCCCTGACTCAGGCCGACGCCGGCAAACCCGACGAAGCGGTGACCCGCGCCAAAGCGCTGGTGGCGGCCAGACCCGATGACCCTGCGCGTCGTCTGGCACTGGGGTACGCCCTGACCCGTGACAACAAACCCTACGACGCTTTGTTCGAATACGATCAGGCCTTCATCCGCGCCGGCAGCAAGCCGGAAGTTGCCCGAGAGTACGTGGTCGCCCTGCAAAAGGCGCGTCTGCCGGAGCCGGCGTTGCGCCTGGCCAATCAACGCCCCGGGCTGATCGATCCGGTCATCCTGCGTCGCCTCGAAGGCGATCTGGCCGCCGAACGCGTGCGCCTCGCCGAGCTCGCCACCCGCAGTGAGAAAGAGCACTACGTCATCGCCGACCGGGCGTTGGCCGACTACGACAAACTCCTCGCCACCTGGACGCCCGACGCGACTGCACACGATGACGTGATCCGCTGGCGCATCGACCGCATGGGCGCGCTCAAGGCCCGGGCGCGCACCGCCGACGTCATTGCTGAATATCAAAAGCTGCAAGCCGAAGGCGTGAACATTCCGACCTACGCCCTGCGCTGGGTGGCGGCGGCGTATCTGGACCAGCGTGAGCCGGAAATCGCCACCGACCTCTATCGCCAAGTGCTGTCGGCACCCGACGCGGATGTCGGTGATCGCCTCGAAGATTCCACCGCGCTGTATTACTCGTTGCTGGAAAGCGACCGCGCCGAAGAGGCCCGCAAGGTCGCCGAAGACTTGGCCAAGACCCAGCGTCCGCGCATCGAACTCAAAGGCTTGCCGATCGGCAACCCCAACCATGAATGGATGGACGCCCAGCAGTTGGCCGCGCAGGCCGGCACCTATGGTTCCGACTTGCCCCACAGCGAAGAACGCCTGCAGACGCTGGTCGATCAGGCCCCCGGCAATGTCGGCCTGCGTCTGGCCCAGGCCGACCTGTATCTGGCGCGGCAATGGCCGCGCCGTGCGGAAATCCAGCTCAAGGAAACCGAGAGCATGGTGCCGCGCAGCATGGGCCTGGAAGTCGCGCAGGCGCGCACGGCGATGACGCTGCAGGAATGGCGGCAGATGGATGCGCTGACCGATGACGTGGTCGCGCGATTCCCTGATAACCGTCAGGTCCAGCGTGCAGCGCGTGAGCGCGAAGTGCATGACATGTCCGAACTGCGCGTCGAAGCCTACGGCGGCAAGGCCAACGGTGGCGGCAGTGGCGATGCGGGAGCCGTCAGTGGCAGCCGCGATTTTGGCATTCAGAGCACCCTGTACAGCCCACCGATTGATGAAGACTGGCGGGTGTTCGCCGGCGTCGGCTACGCCACTGGCGATTTTGCCGAAGGCACCGGCAACCACCGTTTCCAGCGTGTGGGCCTGGAGCGGCGTACCCGCGACATGACCCTCGAAGCGGAAGTCTCCAACCATTCCTACGGTTTTGGTGACAAGCAGGGCGCACGTCTGGCAATCGCCCGCGACATCAATGACCACTGGCAATACGGCGGTAGCCTCGAATACCTGTCGGCCGAGACACCGCTGCGCGCGCTCAACAGCGATATCAAGGCCAACGGTGGCAGCGGTTTCATTCGCTGGCGCGCCAACGAAAGCCGCGAGTGGCGCCTGTCGGTGAGTCCGTCGCACTTCAGCGACGGCAACAACCGCGTCGAGGCCTTGCTCACCGGGCGCGAGGGCGTCTACAGCGCACCGAACGTGCAGGTCGACGCCGGTCTGGAAGTCGGCACCAGCCACAACTCCAACTCCGAGGATGTGCCGTACTTCAACCCGAAATCCGACTTCAGCGTGATGCCGCTGGTCGACGTCAATCACGTGCTCTACCACCGCTACGAAACCTCCTGGAGCCAGCAGTTCCAGGCCGGTGCGGGCACGTACAGCCAGCGTGATCACGGCACCGGCGGCATGGCGCTGCTCGGTTACGGCCAGCGTTATGCCTGGAACGACGTGTTCGAGGTGGGCGGCTTGTTCAGTGTGATCAACCGGCCCTACGACGGTGATCGGGAAACTGATCTGCGTCTGCTCGTCGACCTCACTTTCCGCTTCTAGAAGAGTTTGAAGATGCCTTTGATTTCGCGTTTCATCCTTCTGCTGGGAGTGCTGCTGGTCAGCGCCTGCGCCCAGCAAGCCCCGGCCTTCGCACCGCCGGCCGAACGCCCGCTGGCGGCCAGTGAAAAACCGTGGCCGAAAAATCACGTGCTCGGCATTGCTTATCACGACGTCGAAGACCGCGACCCTGATCAGGCGGTGGTGGCGGTGCGCACCGAGCGCATGATCGAGCAGCTCGCCTGGTTGCGCGAGAACGGCTACAAACCGGTGACGGTCGACCAGATCATGGCCGCGCGCAAGGGCGGCCCGGAGCTGCCGGCGAAAGCGATCCTGCTCAGTTTCGACGACGGTTATGCGAGCTTTTATACCCGCGTGCTGCCGGTGCTGCGCGCCTACAACTGGCACGCCTTGCTGGCCCCGGTCGGCGTCTGGATCGACACGCCGCTCAATCAACCGGTGGACTTCGCTGGCGCCCCGCGCGCGCGTTCCGACTTCCTGACCTGGGATCAGATCCGCGAAATCTCGCAATCCGGTCTGGTGGAAATCGCCGCCCACACCGACGCCAGTCACAAAGGCATCCTCGCCAACCCGCAGGGCAACATGCAGCCGGCGGCGGCAACCCGACGCTACGATCCGGTGACCAAACGCTACGAGTCCGAAGAGGATTTCCGTGCGCGGATCCGCAACGACGTCGCGACCATCTCGGAAAAGATTCGCAAGGTCACGGGCTACAAGCCGCGCATCTGGGTCTGGCCTTACGGCGCGGCGGACGGTACTTCGCTGGCGGTGATCGGCGACCAGGGCTACGAAATGGCCCTGACCCTCGACGACGGTCTCGATGCCCTCGACAACCTGATGAGTAGCCCGCGCTTCCTGGTTTCCTCCGATCCCGATGGCGAGGTGTTCTCCAATAGCATCGTCGACGTGCAGTCGGATTTCGTCATGCGTGTGGTGCACGTCGATCTGGACAACGTCTACGACCCGGACCCGGCACAACAGGACATCAACCTCGGCAAACTGGTGCAGCGCATGGCCGACATGGGCGCCAACACGGTGTTCCTGCAAGCCTTTGCCGACCCAAAGGGCGATGGTCTGGTGCACTCGCTGTACTTCCCCAACCGTCACTTGCCGGTACGTGCGGATATTTTTAACCGCGTCGCCTGGCAACTACGTACCCGCGCTAACGTGAAGGTCTTTGCGTGGATGCCGGTGCTGAGTTTTGGTCTCGACTCGAAACTGCCGCGGGTGACCCGGTGGGACCCGAAAACCGGCACCACCTCAGTCGATCCGGATCAGTACCAACGTCTGTCGCCGTTCGATCCGGAGGTGCGACGGATCATCGGCGAAATCTATGAAGACGTAGCACGGCTGACGTCGGTCGACGGCATCCTCTATCACGACGACGCGATTCTGTCGGACTTCGAGGACGCCGGCCCCGAGGCGTTGAAAGCCTACGTCGCCCACGGTTTGCCAGGTTCGATTGCCGCCCTGCGCGATGATCCGGCGGCAATGCAGCGCTGGACGCGGTTCAAGAGCCGCTACCTGATCGACTTCACCAACGAGCTGACCGCCAAAGTCCGCGCCATTCGGGGCCCGCAGGTGCTGACCGCGCGCAATATTTTCGCCGAGCCGATGCTCAATCCCGACAGCGAAGCCTGGTACGCGCAGAACCTCGACGACTTCTTGCAGACCTACGACTGGACCGCGCCGATGGCCATGCCATTGATGGAAAAACAGACCCAGGCCGAGTCCGGCCCGTGGCTGGAAACCCTGGTGCAAACCGTCAGCAAGCGCCCCGGTGCCCTGAACCGCACGGTGTTCGAGTTGCAGGCCCGCGACTGGACGAAAAAAGATCAGGCCGACATCGACGGCGCGCACCTCGCCGACTGGATGGGCCGCCTCAAGCGTCAGGGCGCGACCAGTTTCGGTTACTACCCGGACAACTTCCTCGACAACCTGCCGGACCTGAAAACCGTAAGGCCTGCACTCTCCAACAAATGGAACCCATGACATGCTGGATAGACTGTTAGCCCTGCTTGTTCTGGCGCTCGTCCTCGGCGTGCCGCTGGGACTGATCTTCCTGGTCACCGGGCAGTTCCTGATGGACTTCGTGTTTTTCTACCCGTTGTTCATGTCCGGGTTGTGGATTGCCGGCGGCCTGTATTTCTGGCTGCACTGGGAACGCCACTGGCCGTGGAAGGACGACACCCTGCCACCGCCCCTGGCGGGCGAACCGCTGATCTCGATCCTGATCCCTTGCTACAACGAAGGTGACAACGCCGCCGATACGATCCACGCGGCGCTGGCCCAGCACTACCCGAACATCGAAGTCATCGCGATCAACGACGGCTCCAAGGACAACACCGCCGAAGTCCTCGACCGCCTGGCCAAGGAAGACCCACGCCTGCGCGTGCTGCATCTGGCGGAAAACCAGGGCAAGGCGGTCGCCCTGCGCATGGGCGCGATTGCCGCGCGCAGTGAATATCTGGTGTGCATCGACGGTGATGCGTTGCTGGCGCCGAATACGGCGGCCTATCTGGTCGCGCCGATGCTGGATAACGCACGCCTTGGCGCGGTGACCGGCAACCCGCGAATTCGTACGCGCTCGACGCTGGTCGGGCGGGTTCAGGTCGGCGAATTCTCGTCGATCATCGGCTTGATCAAACGTACGCAACGGGTGTTCGGACGGATCTTTACCGTGTCGGGGGTGATCGTCGCATTCCGCCGTACGGCGCTGAATCGGGTCGGCTACTGGAGCCCGGACATGATCACCGAAGACATCGACATCAGCTGGAAGCTGCAACTCGATCACTGGAGCATCTTCTACGAGCCGCGCGCGCTGTGCTGGATTCTCATGCCGGAAACCCTCGGCGGTCTGTGGAAGCAGCGCCTGCGCTGGGCCCAGGGCGGTGCCGAAGTGCTGTTCAAGAACATCCGCGGCATCTGGCAGTACCGGCACCGCTATCTGTGGCCGCTGCTGTTCGAATACTGCCTGTCGACCGGTTGGGCGTTTACCTTCCTGCTGTCGGTGATTTTCTGGGGTGTCGGCAAGTTTGTGGTCATGCCAGAGTCGATTGCCGTGCATCACCTGATGCCGCCGGCGTTTACCGGGCTGTTGCTGGCGTTCGTCTGCCTGGTGCAGTTCGCGGTCAGCATCATCATCGACCGGCGCTACGAGCCGGGGTTGGGCAAGACCATGTTCTGGGTGGTCTGGTATCCGATTGCATTCTGGCTGGTCAGCCTGCTGACGACGCTGGTCAGCTTCCCCAAAGTGTTGTTCGGCCAGCATCAGAAACGGGCGCGTTGGGTCAGCCCTGACCGCGGCATCAAACCGATCGGGGACGACGAAGAGGAGGTCATCAAATGAAAATCATCCGGACCCGCCAGCGGCCTTTTCTGGTCGTGGTCGATGTGATTCTTACCGTGGTGGCGTGGGTGGGGCTGCTGTTCTTGCTGATACGCGGGCTATGGCCGCTGATCGAAACTCATGCGGGCGGGCCACGCATCGACAATTCGGCGTTCGAAGCGCTGGGCACTTTGCAGATTTATCTGTGGGTGGCGTTGGTCAACGCGGTGATTCTGATCGGTTGGGCGCGTTATCAGCAGCGCAAGAGCAGAAGCTTCGCCCAGCGCCGCTTGCCGGCGCCGGTGGTCGATGATGAAGGGCTGACCAAGAGTTTTCGTCTGTGCGATGACCGCTTGCAGAAGCTGCGTACCCCTGGGGTCATGACCATCCATAACGATCAGGAAGGGGACATCAGCCATGTGGTGACGCATTTCTGGCCGGTTCAGCAGCAGGATTTGCCACCGCCGCTGGCGCCGCTGGAGCACCCGCGGGTGATCTTTCTGCATGCTGAGGATGACGATAATCGCGAACCGGTGAGCCGCCTGACCTGAGCTGGAAATACCCCTTTAGGCGCTGCCGAAGGGGGTGATCGTCCCACGCAGGGAGCGTTGACGAAGTTAATCGCCGATCAGGGTCCAGGCCTCCGCAATGGGCAGCGGCTGCTTCATCCGCTCCGCCAGTAGCGCCATCGCCCGTTCTTTTTCGCAGGCCACGGCCGCCACCACCACGCCATTCTTTGCGAACAGGCCGATAAAGGGCGGCTGTTCGGGTTCGCCCATGAACTCGACCTCATCCCACTGTTCGGCGTGGCCGAGGTAGTCGTAATTCTTGCCGAAATGCCAGGTCCAGAAAAACGGCACGTCGAGGTAATGCTCTTCACCGCCGAGCATATTGGCAGCGGCGATGCGTGCGTGTTGCTGGGCCAGGCGCCAGTGTTCGATGCGTTGCAACTGGCCGTTCAGGGGGAATGTGGCGATGTCGCCGATGGCCCACAGCCCTTCGGTGACGCGCATGCCGCCATCAACGCGCAATGACTGATCTTTTTCTTTCGGCAATGACCCGAACGCCTCGGTGGCCGGGTGTACGCCGACCCCGGCCAGCACCAGATCTGCCGAAAGACGCAGGCCATTGTCCAGCAATACGGCTTCGACCTTGCCATCGCCGATGATCTCGGTGGCGGAGTGCTCGGTGATGAATTTCACCCCGTTCTGTTCGTGCAGTGCGCGGATGGCCAGGCCTACGGCCTCGCCGAACTGGGCCGCGAAAGGGATGGCGTGGCGCGCGAGTACCGTGACGTCGAGGCCGTGCTGGCGCAAGGCCGAGGCGCATTCGAGAGCGATGAAACTGTCGCCGATGATGACGACGCGCTGATCCGCTCTGGCAGTGCTCATGATCTGTTCGGCCTGGGCTTTTGAGCGCAGGACGAACACTTGGGGCAGTTCAGCGCCGGGTAACTTCAGCGGGTTGGGTTCGCCACCCGTGGCCAGTACGGCGGCGTCATAGTTCAGGGTCTGGCCATCGTTGAGCTGCAGGATTTTGGCCTGGGCGTCCAGTGCGGTGATTTCGCTGTGCAGGCGTTCGATGCGCTGCTCTTTATAGAAAACTTCATCGCGCAACGCCGGGGTTTCTGCTGCCGGCGTTTCCCCGGCGAGGACAAACTTGCTCAGCACCGTACGGTCGTAACCGGCGTCCGGTTCGCGGTCGATCAGGATGATCCGGCCACCAAAGCCTTTCTCCCGCAGCGCCGCCGCACAGGCTGTGCCGGCGGCCCCTGCGCCGACAACCACGAACAGGCGCGGGTCATCGGCCGGGGGCGTGTGTGGATCTGCCAGCGGCTGGTCATCGACCCACACCTCGTCGCCGCGCACTTCCAGCGGATAACGTTTGAGGCTGTCGAGCGCCGGCGGCTCGCACAGCGCGCCATCCTCGGCGCGAAAAGCGGCCTTGTGCCACGGGCAGATCAGGCGTCCGTGACACAACGCACCGTCAGCCAGCGGCGCCCCGGCATGCGGGCATTCGCCCTGAAAGGCGCGGAGCTGGCCGCTGGCGCGCAGCAGGACGATCTTGCAGTCGCCGATTTCGACGGGCAGGCCACGGTCTTCAGGGATATCGGCGATACGGGCGACACGGTGCAGGGACATGTTCGGCTTCCTCGCAGGCATTTCTCTTACGAGTTTGCGCATCAGTGCGAGGTTCAGCCATTTGCTACTGCCACGGCACGAACGGTACAGCTATAGTTTGCAGGCCGACGACGGCCCAACTGCACAAGGTGCTCCCGGAATGACCCGATTGACCTCTCTCAACCCATGGCTGGCGGCCCTCGCCGTCACCCTTTGCGTGCAGTTTCCGGCGCAGGCCCAGGAGCGCTTTACCCTGAACATCCCG
The DNA here is from genome assembly GCF_054344005.1 of Pseudomonas sp. GNP014. Classification (NCBI taxonomy): domain Bacteria; kingdom Pseudomonadati; phylum Pseudomonadota; class Gammaproteobacteria; order Pseudomonadales; family Pseudomonadaceae; genus Pseudomonas; species Pseudomonas sp. GNP014. The sequence goes on from NZ_JBTGUS010000001.1 coordinate 1,428,508, forward strand.
GGTGTTTCCGATAACCGGCTGTTCACCTCGGCGGCGGCCAGCGATGCGCCCGGTTGCGGCGGCAAGAACCAGTCGCCAGCCCTGAGCTGGAACGCCGGCCCTACCGGTACCCAGAGCTATGCGATCGTCATGCACGATCCGGATGGCCAGAAAGGCCTGGGCGTCGATCACTGGATTCATTACGGCATCAAGTCCACCACGCACCAGATTGCGGCAGGCGTCGGTGCCAAATCCGCGCTGGAAGGCGTTGGCGGCACCAACAGCAAGGGCAACACCCATTACATGGGGCCGTGCCCGCCAGTGGGCGACAGTGCGCACCACTACATCATCCAGATCTACGCCCTGGATCTGGCGCCGGATGCACTGCCGGCCGGTCTGACCCGCGCCGAGCTGATGGAAAAAATCAAAGGCCATGTGCTGCGCAACAGCAGTGCGGTGCGGCGTTATCACCGCTGAAGATTTTTTTTGCGGCGTTTAACCCGAACTGAACGGGCTGCCCGTCTCAGGGGATGAATGATCACTTTCATCCCGAGGTCAGCCCCCATGTCTCATTCTCTTTTGCGTCCTGTTGCGGTCGGTGTGCTGCTGGCGCTCGCCGGTTGCGGTGTTTCGTCCACACCCGATTCCACTGCGGTACCACCGGCGGCACAGCCTGAAGTGCTGGTTCAGCAGGAAGCCGCGATGGCGGGTGGGGCGATGGCCAAGCGTATGGCCCGGCCGGCGCCGATCGCCAGTTTCGCCGCGATGCCCGGCGCAGACAGTTATCCACAGGGCTATCGCGATGAGTCGCGCGAGCAGTATCAGGCGCTGGCCGACAACCCGATCCACAGTGTCGCCGAAACCCCGGTTTCAACCTTCAGCGCTGATGTCGACACGGGTGCGTACGCCAATGTCCGCCGCTTGCTCAATCAAGGCCGACTGCCACCGGAGGGTGCGGTGCGACTGGAGGAAATGGTCAACTACTTCCCTTATGACTACGCGTTGCCCAGCGATGGCTCGCCTTTCGGTGTGACCACCGAACTGGCGGCCTCGCCGTGGAACCCGCACACGCGTTTGCTGCGCATTGGCATCAAGGCCTCCGACCATGCCGTGGCGGAACTGGCCCCGGCCAATCTGGTGTTTCTGGTGGACGTGTCCGGCTCGATGGATCGCCGCGAAGGCCTGCCGCTGGTCAAAAGCACGCTGAAGTTGTTGGTCGATCAGTTGCGCGAGCAGGACCGGGTGTCACTGGTGGTGTATGCCGGCGAATCCAGAGTGGTGCTGGAGCCGACTTCCGGACGCGAGAAAGCGAAAATTCGTACAGCCATCGAGCAATTGACCGCAGGCGGCTCCACCGCTGGCGCGTCGGGCATTGAACTGGCCTATCAAATGGCGCAGCAGGCGTTTATCCCCAAGGGCATCAATCGCATCCTGTTGGCCACCGACGGTGACTTCAATGTCGGCATCAGCGACTTCGACAGCCTCAAGCAAATGGCTGTGGATAAACGCAAGACCGGGATTTCCCTGACCACCCTGGGTTTTGGTGTGGATAACTACAATGAACACTTGATGGAACAACTCGCCGACGCCGGTGACGGTAACTACGCCTACATCGACAACCTGCGCGAGGCACGCAAGGTGCTGGTGGATCAGTTGAGTTCGACCCTCGCCGTGGTGGCGCAAAACGTCAAATTGCAGGTGGAGTTCAACCCGGCGCAGGTCAGTGAATATCGTCTGCTCGGCTACGAAAACCGCGCGTTGAAGCGTGAGGACTTCAGCAATGACAAGGTCGATGCCGGCGAGATCGGCGCAGGACACACGGTGACGGCGCTGTATGAAATTGTCCCGGCGGGTGAGAAGGGCTGGCTCGAGCCGTTGCGTTACGCTAAATCGGCGCCAGCGGTTTCCAAGAATGGGGAATTGGCGATGCTGCGTGTGCGTTATCAACCGCCCGAAGGTGGGAAAAGTCTGCTGATCGAGCGGCCGATTGCCAATCAGGTCGCACCGGCCAGTGAAGACCTGCGATTTGCTGCTGCGGTTGCGGCGTTTTCCCAGCAACTCAAGGACGGCCGCTACACCGGCGATTTCGGCCTCAAAGACACCGAAGCGCTGGCCCGTGGCGCACGGGGTGACGACCGCTTCGGCCTGCGTAGCGAGTTTGTGCAACTGGTCGAACTGGCGCAAAGCCTGCGCACCTCGACCGCATCGAATACGCTGGCCACTGAGCGACGGATTGAATAGTGAGTCGTCTGAAAGGCTTCATCAGTCAGCTGTTTGCTGGGCCAGACAGTTCAAGCGCCAGCAGCGATGACGCGCTGCTGGCGCGTTACCGCGAGGGCGACGGCGCGGCGTTCGAAATCCTGTACGCCCGCCATCGCCAGGGTTTGTATCGGTTTCTGCTCGGCTTGAGCGGTAAACCGGAACTGGCTGACGAAGTCTTTCAGGAGACCTGGCTGAGCCTGATCCGCAGCGCCAGTCAGCCACAAGGGCGGGCGACCTTTCGTACGTGGCTGTTCCAGATTGCCCGCAATCGCTTGATCGACCACTGGCGCAAACACGGCGCTCACCAGCCGCTGCACGACAGCTACGACGAACAGCTGCATGCGGTTGGCGACGAGACCAACGATCCCGAACAATTGCTGAACCTCAGCCGCGACAGCCAGCGCCTGGAAAGCGCCCTGCAAGCCTTGCCCGCCGACCAGCGCGAAGTGTTCCTGCTGCGCGCCCACGGCGACCTCGACCTGGCACAAATCGCCAGCCTCACCGACACACCGCTGGAAACCGTTAAAAGCCGCTTGCGCTACGCCCAGCAAAAACTGCGTCGGCTGCTGGCCGAGGAGGTACTGACATGACTGACGCCCGCCAGACACCTGAAGAGCAACTGCTCAAGCACTATCGCGAGCAACACGACGCCGAACCACCGGCGCACCTCGATTCGTCGATTCTCGCGGCTGCCCGCCACAACGCCCCGGTACCGAAAACAAGCCTGTGGCAACGCTGGCTCGACGCCTGCCGCAAGCCGCGCTGGCAAGTCGCGTTCGCCAGCCTCGTTGGCGTGGCTTTGATGCTGTCCCTGGTCCAGCGTGCGCCCGACCCGCAGCCATCATTCGACTTTGCTCCACCCGCCAAATCCGCTGCGCCTCTTGCTCGCAAGCAAGCCCCGCAAACCTTGTCTGCCCCCGCTGGCGGCATGGCCGCACCAGCGCCGGCACCGATGATGGAAATGGCCGCACCGATGCAAAGCGAAGCGATCAGCGCCGACGAAGCCAGCACCAGCAAGCGCACCACCGCCCCGGCCAATGGTCTGGACGCGCAGCTGCGCGAAGTCCTGCGCCTGCGCGAATCCGGTCAATCCCAAGCCGCCGATGCGCTGTACAACAACCTGCACAAACGTTATCCCGACGTGGATCTCGACCTCCGCCTCGAACAAATCCGCAAGAACTGACCGCGTGTTCTCTCAGCCATTTGGCATCGACCCGCAAAAACGCGCACTATCGGGCCATAGCTGAAGCGCTGGAGAAACACCGTGGCACCAAAAATCGACCGCATCGCCCAACTCCTCAACTGCCCACAGAAGGGTGAGGAGATGCGGCGCGCGATTACCGAAGCTCGCAAGGAGTTTCTGCTGAACCAGTCGGAAGAAGACGTCGTGGAAGAAGACGAGGTTTTTGAGGAGATTGGGGAAGAAGAGGATGACGACGATTACGATGAGTTTGACTGGACGACGGAGTGACCGTCGCCGTAAGTCAGTATCGCGTCCACAAAAAAGCCCCGGACCATCACAGTCCGGGGCTTTCTCGTTTGAATCAATGGCGCACCAGGCGGGATTCGAACCCACGACCCCTGCCTTCGGAGGGCAGTACTCTATCCAGCTGAGCTACTGGTGCAGCGGGCGACATCATACCTAGGTCGGCTCGGGGCGTCCATGCCGGGATTTTGCGGGTTTTGTCAGGGCGCGTGTCCGTTGAAATCGCTGCATTCCTTAAAGCTGTAACGTCCTGCAAAAGGCTCGCTTGGCGCTTTGGCAGGACTGTTCTATGGTTTTGCTGCGGCGGGGGTTTTGGCGCGTTGATCTGAAAAATCCAACAAAAGCGGCGTTTTTGTTCTTTTTTTCGAACGACCTATTGTCCTTTAACCCCTTTGATCCTAGGATCCGTTTGAGATTTCAAACGCTCTTTGGACAGGGTGTTGCAGCGCAGGTGGTTCGAATCGAGCACTGTTGATGCGCCACGCCCGGTCTCTGATTTCCCTGACGGCAGCCTTGCGAGGCGCCTTTCTACAATCATAATTTTGCTCCGCGCAGGCCGCGGTGCTGTTAAGGAAAGCCGACATGCAGCTTAAAGACACCCTGTTGTTCCGCCAGCAAGCCTTCATTGATGGCGCTTGGGTCGATGCGGACAACGGTCAGACAATCAAGGTCAACAACCCGGCCACCGGCGAAATCCTCGGCACCGTGCCGAAAATGGGCGCTGCCGAAACCCGCCGCGCGATCGAAGCCGCTGATAAAGCGCTGCCGGCCTGGCGTGCACTGACCGCCAAGGAGCGTGCAGGCAAGCTGCGTCGCTGGTTCGAACTGATGATCGAGAACCAGGACGACCTCGCGCGCCTGATGACCCTCGAGCAGGGCAAGCCGCTGGCCGAAGCCAAGGGCGAAATCGTTTACGCCGCTTCGTTCATCGAGTGGTTCGCCGAAGAAGCCAAGCGCATCTATGGTGACGTGATTCCGGGCCACCAGCCGGACAAGCGCCTGATCGTGATCAAGCAACCGATCGGCGTCACCGCCGCCATCACCCCGTGGAACTTCCCGGCCGCGATGATCACCCGTAAGGCCGGCCCGGCACTGGCCGCCGGTTGCACCATGGTGCTCAAGCCGGCGTCGCAAACCCCGTTCTCCGCGTTCGCTCTGGCTGAACTGGCCCAGCGTGCCGGCATTCCAAAAGGCGTGTTCAGCGTGGTCTCCGGCAGCGCCGGCGATATCGGCAGCGAGCTGACCAGCAACCCGATCGTGCGCAAACTGTCCTTCACCGGCTCGACTGAAATCGGTCGTCAGCTGATGTCGGAATGCGCCAAGGACATCAAGAAAGTCTCGCTGGAACTGGGCGGTAACGCGCCGTTCATCGTGTTCGACGACGCGGACCTGGATAAGGCCGTCGAAGGCGCGATCATTTCCAAATACCGCAACAACGGCCAGACCTGCGTCTGCGCCAACCGTCTGTACATTCAGGATTCGGTGTACGACGCGTTCGCCGAGAAGCTGAAAGTCGCAGTCGCCAAGCTGAAGATCGGCAACGGTCTGGAAGAAGGCACCACCACTGGCCCGCTGATCGACGAAAAAGCCGTGGCCAAGGTGCAAGAGCACATTGCTGACGCCGTGGCCAAAGGCGCCACTGTGCTGGCCGGTGGCAAGCCGATGCAAGGCAACTTCTTCGAGCCGACCATCCTGACCAACGTGCCGAAAGACGCTGCCGTGGCCAAGGAAGAAACCTTCGGCCCGTTGGCGCCGCTGTTCCGCTTCAAAGACGAAGCCGAAGTGATCGCGATGTCCAACGACACCGAGTTCGGTCTGGCTTCCTACTTTTACGCTCGCGACCTGGGCCGTGTGTTCCGTGTGGCTGAAGCGCTGGAATACGGCATGGTCGGCGTCAACACCGGTCTGATCTCCAACGAAGTCGCGCCATTCGGCGGCATCAAGGCCTCGGGCCTGGGCCGTGAAGGCTCCAAGTACGGCATCGAAGATTACCTGGAAATCAAATACCTCTGCCTGGGCATCTAAGCCGAGAAAGGGATCGCTGCAAACGCAAAGGGCACGAGAGCGCTGTCCCTTTGCGTCGTTTCAAACCGGAATTTTCTCTGCGGCCAGGAACGCCGTGGCAGTCGATCATCGCATGCTGCCACCGTCGATTTCTCCCGCTTAATCCTTGAACCACGCCGCCCGATGAGCGGCGAATGAGGACTGTAATGAGCAAGACTAACGCTGAACTGATGGCCCGCCGTACCGCAGCTGTTCCACGTGGTGTTGGCCAGATTCACCCGATCTTCGCTGAGTCGGCGAAGAACGCGACCGTGACTGACGTTGAAGGTCGTGAGTTCATCGACTTCGCCGGCGGTATCGCTGTACTGAACACCGGCCACGTGCACCCGAAAATCATCGCTGCCGTGACCGAACAGCTGAACAAGCTGACTCACACCTGCTTCCAGGTACTGGCCTACGAGCCGTACGTTGAGCTGTGCGAAAAGATCAACGCCAAGGTGCCAGGTGATTTCGCCAAGAAAACCCTGCTGGTGACCACCGGTTCCGAAGCGGTGGAAAACGCCGTGAAAATCGCCCGTGCCGCCACTGGCCGTGCCGGCGTGATCGCCTTCACCGGCGCCTACCACGGTCGTACCATGATGACCCTGGGCCTGACCGGTAAAGTCGTGCCTTACTCGGCCGGCATGGGCCTGATGCCAGGCGGCATCTTCCGCGCGCTGTACCCGAACGAACTGCATGGCGTGAGCATCGACGACTCGATCGCTTCCATCGAACGCATCTTCAAGAACGACGCCGAGCCGAAAGACATCGCTGCGATCATCATCGAGCCTGTGCAGGGTGAAGGTGGTTTCTACGTCGCGCCGAAAGAATTCATGAAGCGTCTGCGCGCTTTGTGCGACCAGTACGGCATCCTGCTGATCGCTGACGAAGTACAGACGGGCGCTGGCCGTACCGGCACTTTCTTCGCCATGGAACAGATGGGCGTTGCGGCCGACCTGACCACTTTCGCCAAATCCATCGCCGGCGGTTTCCCGCTGGCCGGTGTCTGCGGCAAGGCCGAATACATGGACGCCATCGCCCCAGGCGGTCTGGGCGGCACCTACGCCGGTAGCCCGATTGCTTGCGCCGCGGCCCTGGCCGTGATGGAAGTGTTCGAAGAAGAGCACCTGCTGGACCGCTGCAAGGCAGTCGGCGAACGTCTGGTTACCGGCCTGAAGGCCATCCAGGCCAAATACCCGGTGATCGGCGAAGTGCGTGCCCTGGGCGCGATGATAGCGGTCGAGCTGTTCGAAAACGGCGACAGCCACAAGCCAAACCCGACGGCTGTTGCGGCTGTCGTGGCCAAGGCGCGTGACAAGGGCCTGATCCTGCTGTCCTGCGGCACCTACGGCAACGTTCTGCGCGTTCTGGTACCGCTGACTTCGCCGGACGAGCAACTGGACAAAGGTCTGGCGATCATCGAAGAGTGCTTCTCGGAGCTGTAAGCCCCGGCACTGTGTGATCAGCTCGACAAAAACCCGCTTCGGCGGGTTTTTTTACGCCCCTGAAACAGATCTATCGCTTTTGCACTGTATCGAATGGCCAGCATTGGCTAAGGTTCAGGCATTGCAAGGGAGAGCGCGCATGACTGCCGTTGATTTACCCGCCGTACCCCGAGTGCTGATTGCCGAGGCCGATCCGTGGTCCCGGGACCTGCTTAAACAAGTGCTGCTCAACGTCCGTTGTGATGCACGGCTGGACCTGTGTGCCGACGGCCAGCAAGCCATTTCATTGCTCAGCGAGGTGCCGTACGACCTGGCGATCGTCGACTGGGAGTTGCCCGGTGTCGACGGTTTGAACGTGTTGCGCAGCGTGCGCCAGCGCAAACGCAATCCGCTGTTGCCGTTCATTCTGATGAGCAGCCGCAACGACAGCGCCAGTGTGCGCGAAGCGTTACCGCTGGCCCCCACGGCCTACCTGACCAAACCCCTGAATATGGAAAGCCTGACCGAGCGTCTGCAGGGCTTGCTGCTCAATGCCGGGGAAGAAGTGTTCTGTGAAGTGCCCGTCCTGGCGCCGGGCATGACCTTGTCGGTGTTCCTCGAGCGCCGCCGCGAGCAGGCCGATGGCGCGCCATTGATGACGGATGTGCAGGTGGCAGTCAAACGCAGCCTGAACCCGAACGGCCTCGATCTGAAGTTGCTGGAAGAAGAGATCAAAACCGATCCGCAGATCACCGCGGTGTTGATTGCGGCGGCCAACAGCGCGGCGCAGCACTATGGCGCGCCCGTGCAGACCTTGGCGCAAGCGCTGCATCGACTGGGTACCGGGCAGAGCATGAACCTGATTCTCGGCCTGGCGCTCAAGCGCAGCGCCAGACTCAGTGATCCGTGTCTGGCCGATTACGCCGAGCGTTATTGGGGGCTGTCGCTGCACACGGCTGAATACGCTCGCACGCTGGCGCGCCTGCTCGACCTGGATCAGGAGCGCTGCTATTGCGCAGGCATGTTGCATCGCCTCGGCGATCTGGCGTTGTTGCGTTGTTTGCAGGAGTGGAAGCAGGCCGGCGGCGAACTGGATGAGTGGACGGAGGTGGGCGACGCGCTCGAGGCGTTTGGCGCGGCTTACGGTTCGGCGTTGCGCACCCGCTGGCGCTTGCCGCTGGAGCTGCGTGAGTTGATTGCGTCGGCCTACCAGCTCGGTGGCGGGGTTTACTCCCGTGAGGCGCTGGTGATGAACATGGCCGCGCAGATGGCCCGCCTGACCGAGCATGAGGGCGTCGAGGAACTGGCCAAGAGTCGTACGGCGCGGTTGCTGAAGATCGGGCTGCCGGAGTTGATGCGGATGCGTAAATAACCTGACTTACTGCCAATCACTGTGGGCGCGTGCTGGCCGGCGATGGCGTCGGCGCAGACAACATCTTTGCTGGATGCGCTGGCCAGCCCGCTCCCACAGGTTTTTTGGTGGATTCAAACAGCGGCTATGCAGAGATGATGCGGTTCTTGCCCTGGCGCTTGGCTTCGTACATCGCCGCATCCGCCCGGGCGAAGAGGCTGTCGAGGCTGTCGTCGTTCTCCGTGAGACTGGTCAGGCCCTGACTGACGGTGATGCCGAAGCTCTGACCGTCATGGCTGAAGCTCAAGCGCTGAATTTCCTGTTGCAGGCGCTGGGCCACTTGCATGGCCATGTCCGGCGCACAGCCCGGAAATACTGCCGCAAACTCTTCTCCACCAATCCGTCCGAACAGATCACCCCGACGTAACGACCCTCGCCCGCACTCGGCAATGCGTTGCAATACGTTGTCGCCTTCAGGGTGGCCGTAGGTGTCGTTGATCACTTTGAAGTCATCTATATCCAGCAACAGAAACCCCATCTGCGAGCCTTGCAGGCGTGCCGCGCTGAATTCGCGGTTGGCGCATTCGAAGAAATGGCGGCGGTTGCTGCTTTGGGTCAGCACGTCGGTGGTGGCCAGGCGTTGCAGCTCGGTTTCCATCTGCTTCTTGTCGGTGATGTCCTCGGCGATGCCGACGATGATCACCGGTTGCCCGGGTTCGTCCTGACGGTTGATAAAGCATTTGTCGCTGAGCCAGCGCACCGAGCCGTCGGCCGCGATGATCCGGTACTCGCGATCTTCCACGGCGCCTTTGTGCAGGACTTCGGCGAGGCTGCGTTCGGCGTATTCCAGATCGTCGGGATAGATGCTGTCGCGCCACTGGTTGTAGTCGGCCAGCAGCAAACCGGCCGAGCGGCCGAAAATCCGTTCATAGGCGGGACTGACGTACAGCACCTGTCGGGTTTCCCAATTGAAGGCCCAGAGTACGGCGTTGACGCTTACCAGCAGCGAGCTGAACAGCTGTTCGCGCTCGCTCAGCCGGGCGACTTCGCCTTGGGCGTGCATCAACGCCATCAGGGTTTGCGCGGCCTCGGGCCATTGCGGGAAGGATGAGTCTTTTTGGTTGTTGTTGACCATCGGCACAGATCTCAAAGGGCGTGCCGCATTTCGACAGCGGCCACAGTACAGCCCGCCGGGGTGGCGAAGTGTCTTTGAGATAGGGCTTTTGGTGCTAAGTTCCGTGCATTTGTGGCGAGGGAGGTTGCTCCCGCCGGGCGGTCGTGGCGACGCGTTTCATCAATGAGAACGCGTCGTCAGGTTTTCGCTCGTTTCGCTACCGATCAGGGATGAATCCCCTCGCCACAGGGGATCATTCACCAAAATCAGACCGCTGCAGGGCGCAACGAGTAGGTTTTCAACTGGTCGGCAAATTCGCGCAGGGACTGAATGCCGCTGGCCTCGGCCTCGTGAATCCAGTCCTTGATGGCGGCGAGCATGTCGTGGCCATTTGCGCTGGTCTTGACCCAGATCTGCTGCAGGGCCAGACGTTTTTCGTAAATTACCTTCAGCGCCTGGCTGTGCTCGAGCATGTTCTGGATGCGCAAGTGATGACGCTCTTCCAGCAGACTGGTTTCCCGCGACAGCAAGCGTTTGGCGCGGTGGAACTGGTGGCGTACCGAATGATCGACCTTGGCCAGCTCCTGCTTGACCAGCGGACCGATCACCAACTTGCGGTACTGGGCCATGATCTGGAAGCGGTTGTTGAGGATCGCCATGGCGGTGTCCATGTCCAGATTGCCCTTGCCTTCGACACGGTGGGCGATCGGTGCCACACGCTGGACCTTGGCCAGACGCAGGAAGCAGAAGACCTTGATCCACGCCCAGCCGAGGTCGAACTCCCACTTCTTCACCGACAGCTTGGCCGAGTTAGGGTAGGTGTGATGGTTATTGTGCAGCTCTTCGCCGCCGATCAGGATGCCCCACGGCACCAGATTGGTCGCCGCGTCACGGCATTCGAAGTTGCGGTAGCCGATGGCATGGCCCAGGCCATTGACCACACCGGCGGCCCATACCGGGATCCACATCATCTGGATCGCCCAGATGGTGATGCCGATGGTGCCGAACAGCAGCAGGTCGATGACGCCCATGATCGCCACGCCCAACAGCGGGTAGCGGCTGTAGAGGTTGCGTTCGATCCAGTCTTCGGGGCAGTTCTTGCCGTAGATGCGCAGGGTCTCCGGATTCTCGGCTTCGGCGCGATACAGTTCGGCGCCTTTGCGCAGTACGGTGGACAGCCCCTTGACGACCGGACTGTGCGGGTCGTCCTCGGTTTCGCATTTGGCGTGGTGTTTACGGTGGATGGCCGTCCACTCGCGGGTGTTCTGCGCCGTGGTCAGCCACAGCCAGAAGCGGAAAAAGTGTTTCAGGCCGGCATGCAGCTCAAGCGAGCGATGGGCCGAATATCGGTGCAGATAGACCGTGACGGCAACAATCGTCACGTGGGTCATCAGCAGGGTGACTGCGACCAGTGACCAGGCCGACAAGCCAAGAAAACCTTCGTACCACATAGGCTATAGGGCCCTCGATAAAGATAAAGACAGCCGTTGCATTATCACCAAGCACACAGATAAAACCAGTCGCCCTTTTAGATAAGAGTCGCTGGATGTTTCTTGACCTATAATTCCAACCTTTTTTGTAGGGACATGGATAGCCGAATGCCTGCCATTTATCGCGATGCTTTGCGTGCAGCGCTGCTCTATCTCGTGCTTGCCGTCCTCTGGCTGCTGGGCACTGATCATTTATTAAACAGTTTCTTCGATAACGCCGTCGATCTTGCCCATTGGCAACTGATCAACGGTTACGTCTTTGCGGCAGTCAGTGCCGGGCTGATTTTTCTGGCGAGGGCGCGTTTGTGCGAGTTTCTCGGTATCGGTGCGCGTTTGCGTGAACGCCATGCCGATCGCGAGCGCCTGCGGCAGGCGGCGGCCGTATTCGACTGCACGCGCGAAGGCGTGTTGGTCACTGATCGCCAGGGCCTGATCGTGCACGTCAACCGGGCGTTCATCGAGATCACCGGATATCAGCGCGAAGAAGTCATCGGTCAGCAGCCCAGTCTGTTCAAGTCCGGTCATCATCCGCCGGGCTTCTATCAGGCGATGTTCGCCACGCTGGAGGCCAAAGGCGAGTGGAGTGGCGAGATCTGGAACCGTCGTAAAAGCGGCGAGATTTATCCACAGTGGCAAACCATCCGCGTCATTCATGATGACCAGAGCCGGCTCAGCCATTACGTCGCGGTGTTTTCCGACATCAGTGCGATCAAGGATTCCGAGCACGAACTCAAACACCTCGCGCACCACGATCCGCTCACGGATCTGCCCAACCGTCTGCTGTTCAGCGATCGTGCCGAGCAGGCGCTGGCGTCGGCGCAGGCGCACAAGCGCGGTTGCGCGTTGCTGATGCTCGATCTGGATCATTTCAAGATGATCAATGACAGCCTCGGCCATAACGTCGGCGATCGCTTGCTCAAAGCGGTGTCGGCGCGCTTGCAGGCGCTGTTCGGCCCCGGCATCACCCTGGCGCGACTGGGGGGCGACGAATTCGCCGTGCTGGTGGAAAGTTGTCCACAACCGGGGCAGGCGGCGGCGTTGGCCCAACGTATTCTCGACGCGCTCAAGGAGCCGTTTCGCCTTGAAAGCCACGAGTTGTTCATCAACGTCAGCATCGGCATCAGCCTGTTTCCCAGCGATGCGTTGAGCGCCGACCAATTGTTGCGCAACGCCGATGCCGCGTTGTTCAAGGCCAAGAGCAGTGGCCGCAACGGTTATGCCCTGTACACCGAAGAACTCACCGCCCACGCCCAGCAACGGGTCGAAATCGCGTTCGAGTTGCGCCGCGCCCTGGAGCAGCAGGAGTTGCGGGTTTACTACCAGCCGGTGCATGACCTGAAAACCGGTCGCCTGATCGGCGTCGAAGCGCTGGTGCGCTGGCAGCATCCGCAGCGTGGCCTGGTGTCGCCGGCGGAGTTCATTCCGATTGCCGAACGCACCGGCTTGATCGCCGAAATCGACGACTGGGTGATGCAGCAGGCGTGCCGGCAGATGTGCGAGTGGCAGCAGGCGGGCGTGGTGTTGTCGTTTGTCGCGGTGAACGTGTCGTCGCGGCTGTTTGCCCGTCGCGAGTTGTATCAACAGGTGGCGCAAGTGCTGCACGACACCGGGCTGAATCCGGCTTGTCTGGAGCTGGAAGTCACCGAAAGTGCGGTGATGGACGACCCGGAAGTCGCGCTGGAACAGATGCACCGTTTGCGTGAGCTGGGCATTCGCCTGGCCATTGATGACTTTGGCACTGGCTATTCGTCGCTGTTGCGGCTCAAACGTTTGCCGGTGCAGAAGTTGAAGATTGATCAGGGTTTCGTTGCCGGTCTGCCGTGGGACGAGGACGATGCGGCGATTGCCCGGGTGATCATCGCGCTGGCTCGCAGCATGGGGATGCAAGTGCATGCCGAGGGCATCGAACAGGTCGAGCAGGCGGCGTTTCTGCTGGCGCAGGAGTGCGACCTGGGCCAGGGCTACTGGTTTGGGCGGCCGGTGCCGGCGGCGGAGATTGATTGGGCGCGCGCGCCTGTTATCGGTTGAATCCGAGCTTGTGGCGGGGGAGCTTGCTCCCGCCCGAGCACGAAGCGCTCGGTTTTTTGGGTCTGCTGCGCAGCCCGGCGCGAGCAAGCGCCCTCGCCACAGGGGTTGCGGTGTTCTTGAGTACCGGGAAAGCGCGCAAACCCTTGTCCCGTCAGATAATGTTTTTCAGTTATATAAACATTCTTAAATAGTCTTTTTAAGAATATCTGCGCCTCTCTTATATTGCTCCCACGCCGAACGCAGTGCCGCCCACTGCCAGGCATATCCCATTCAAAGGAGCAGCACCATGAGCGCATCCCTTCGCAGCGTTGACGGTCAGGACGAAACCACCATCTTGCGTGAAATCCAGAGCGCCCTGCGCGATCTGCGGTTCGGCGCGGTGGAGATCACTGTGCACAACGCCCAGGTCGTGCAGATCGAGCGCAAAGAGAAATTCCGTTTGCAGCAACCCGGTAAACAACCGGGCTGATTTGAAGAGCCAAGGATCGCAGCCTGCGGCAGCGCCTGCAGGGGATTGTGCGCAGACGCTGCCGAAGGCTGCGATCTTTTGAACCGGCACCACGCTTTCCGAAATACATAAGAAAAAGCCACCACCGAGAATTCCAGGAGCTTTCACCATGTCGTCGATTCGCCGTTACGCTTTGGCCGCCCTGGCCAGCGCTGTGTTTGCCGGTTCCGCCGTTGCCAAGGATTACGAACTGCTCAACGTGTCGTATGACCCGACGCGCGAGCTGTATCAGGACTACAACGCTGAATTCATCAAGTTCTGGCAGAAGGACCATGCCGGCGACACCGTGAAAATCCAGCAATCCCACGGCGGTTCGGGCAAGCAGGGCCGTGCGGTGATCGACGGTCTGCGCGCCGACGTTGTGACCCTGGCCCTGGCCGGCGACATCGACGAAATCGCCAAGCTCGGCAAGACCCTGCCGGCCGACTGGCAGAAGCGTCTGCCGGACGCCAGCACCCCGTACACCTCGACCATCGTGTTCCTGGTGCGCAAGGGCAACCCGAAAGGCATCAAGGACTGGGGCGACCTGATCAAGAACGACGTCTCGGTGATCACCCCGAACCCGAAAACCTCCGGCGGCGCGCGCTGGAACTTCCTCGCCGCGTGGGCCTACGGCCTGAAAGCCAACGGCGGCAGTGAAGAAAAAGCCAAAGAGTACGTACAGACCCTGTTCAAGCACGTGCCCGTACTCGATACCGGTGCTCGCGGTTCGACCATCACTTTTGTCAACAACGGTCAGGGTGACGTGTTGCTGGCCTGGGAAAACGAAGCGTTCCTGGCGCTGAAAGAAGATGGCGGCGCGGACAAGTTCGACATCGTCGTGCCGTCGCTGTCGATTCTCGCCGAACCGCCGGTGGCGGTGGTCGACAAGAACGCCGAGAAGAAAGGCAACGAGCAGATCGCCGAAGCCTATTTGAAACACCTGTACAGCCCGGCCGGTCAGGAGATCGCCGCGAAAAACTTCTACCGTCCGCGTGACAAGGACGTGGCGGCGAAGTACGCCCAGCAGTTCCCGAAACTGGAACTGGTGACCATCGACAAGGACTTCGGCGGCTGGAAAACCGCGCAACCGAAATTCTTCAATGACGGTGGCGTGTTCGACCAGATCTATCAGGCGCAGTAATCTGACCCACAATGAGCCTGATGCTCAGGCACGAAACCATGTGGGAGCGGGCTTTTGTGGCGAGGGGATTCATCCCCGTCGGGCTACGCAGTAGCCCCGAAATCGGCAAATGCGGGAAACCAGGCACACCGCATGCGATGGTTTTGGGGCAGCTACGCTGCCCATCGGGGATAAATCCCCTCGCCACAGAGCCCGCTCCCACATTGATGCGTTTTTAACCAAGGACTTTTATGTCGCGTCGTATCTCCCCCGTCATACCCGGCTTCGGGCTGACGCTGGGTTACACCTTGGTGTACCTCAGCCTGATTGTGCTCATCCCGCTGGCGGCGATGTTCGTCCACGCCGCCCAACTCACCTGGGATCAGTTCTGGACGATCATCTCCGCCCCGCGCGTGCTGGCCGCTCTGAAGCTGAGCTTCGGCACCGCCCTGTGTGCGGCGATCATCAACGGCATCATCGGTACGCTGCTGGCCTGGGTGCTGGTGCGCTACACCTTCCCGGGGCGCAAGGTGATCGACGCGATGATCGACCTGCCGTTCGCCCTGCCGACGGCCGTGGCCGGTATCGCCCTGACCGCGTTGTACACCCCGACCGGACTGGTCGGGCAGTTCGCCGCCGACCTCGGTTTCAAGATCGCCTACACGCCGCTGGGCATCACCCTCGCGCTGACCTTCGTGACCTTGCCGTTCGTGGTGCGCACGGTGCAGCCGGTGCTCGCCGATATTCCCCGTGAAGTCGAAGAAGCTGCTGCCTGTCTCGGCGCGAAACCGCTGCAAGTGTTTCGCCATATCCTCCTGCCAGCGCTGTTGCCCGCCTGGCTGACCGGTTTTGCCCTGGCCTTCGCCCGTGGTGTCGGCGAGTACGGTTCGGTGATTTTCATTGCCGGTAACATGCCGATGAAAACCGAGATCCTGCCACTGCTGATCATGGTCAAGCTCGACCAATACGATTACACCGGCGCCACTTCCATCGGCGTGCTGATGCTGGTGGTTTCCTTCGTCCTGTTGCTGCTGATCAACTTGCTGCAGCGGCGTATCGAAACCCCATAAGGAGGCGCGAACCATGTCCCAATCGTCTATTGCGGCCGCGTCCTCGGCCAACGCTGCGCGCCGTGGCAGTGCCACTTCGCGCAGAATCCTGATCGGTCTAGGCTGGCTGATCTTTTTCCTGTTTCTGGTGTTGCCGCTGTTCATCGTGGTGTCGCAAGGTTTGAAGAACGGCCTTGGCGCGTTCTTCACTGCGATCTTTGAACCGGACGCCTTGTCGGCGCTGAAACTCACGGTGATTGCCGTGCTGATTTCGGTGCCGCTGAACCTGGTGTTCGGCGTCAGCGCTGCTTGGTGCGTGAGCAAATACTCGTTCCGTGGCAAGAGCATGCTGGTGACGCTGATCGACCTGCCGTTCTCGGTATCGCCGGTGATCGCCGGTCTGGTCTATGTGCTGATGTTCGGCGCTCAGGGTCTGTTCGGGCCGTGGCTGCAGGATCACGACATCCAGATCGTGTTCGCCCTGCCGGGCATCGTGCTGGCGACGATCTTCGTCACCGTGCCGTTCGTGGCCCGTGAGCTGATCCCGCTGATGCAGGAACAAGGCACTCAGGAAGAGGAGGCTGCGCGGCTGCTCGGCGCCAACGGCTGGCAAATGTTCTGGCATGTCACCGTGCCCAACATCAAATGGGGCCTGATCTATGGCGTGGTCCTGTGTACCGCGCGGGCCATGGGTGAGTTCGGTGCGGTGTCGGTGGTCTCCGGGCACATTCGCGGGGTGACCAACACCTTGCCGCTGCACGTCGAGATCCTCTACAACGAATACAACCACGTGGCCGCGTTCGCCGTGGCGAGCCTGTTGCTGATCCTGGCGCTCTTCATCCTGCTGCTCAAGCAGTGGAGCGAAAACCGTATCAACCGCCTGCGCGCCAGCGCCGCGGAGGAATAATTCATGTCGATCGAAGTGCGTAACGTCAGCAAGAATTTCAATGCGTTCAAGGCGCTGGACAACATCAGCCTGGACATTCACAGCGGTGAACTGGTGGCATTGCTCGGTCCGTCGGGCTGCGGCAAGACCACGCTGCTGCGGATCATCGCCGGCCTGGAAACCCCGGATCAGGGCAACATCGTCTTTCACGGTGAAGACGTCTCCGGCCATGACGTGCGTGATCGCAACGTCGGTTTCGTGTTCCAGCACTACGCGCTGTTCCGCCACATGACGGTGTTCGACAACGTTGCGTTCGGCCTGCGCATGAAACCGAAAAACCAGCGCCCGAGCGAAAGCCAGATCGCGACCAAGGTCCACGAACTGCTGAACATGGTGCAGCTCGACTGGTTGGCGGATCGCTACCCGGAACAACTGTCCGGTGGTCAGCGTCAGCGTATCGCCCTGGCTCGTGCCTTGGCGGTGGAGCCGAAAGTGTTGTTGCTGGATGAACCGTTCGGCGCCCTCGACGCCAAGGTGCGCAAAGAGCTGCGCCGCTGGCTCGCGCGTTTGCACGAAGACATCAACCTCACTTCCGTTTTCGTGACCCACGATCAGGAAGAAGCGATGGAAGTCGCCGACCGTATCGTGGTGATGAACAAGGGCGTGATCGAGCAGATCGGCTCACCGGGTGACGTTTACGAAAACCCGGCCAGCGACTTCGTTTATCACTTCCTCGGCGATTCGAACCGCTTGCTGCTCAGCGACGACAACCACGTGCTGTTCCGCCCGCACGAAGTGTCGTTGTCCAAACATGAGCTGGAAGATCACCATGCCGCTGAAGTGCGCGATATCCGCCCGTTGGGCGCGACCACGCGGGTGACGTTGAAGGTGGAAGGGCAGACGGATCTGATCGAGGCCGAAGTGGTGAAAGACCATGACAGCCTGATCGGCCTGGCCAAGGGTGAAACCCTGTTCTTCAAACCGAAGGTCTGGCAGAAAGTCGCTAACCTCTAAGATCAAAAGCTTCGCGAGCAAGCTCGCTCCCACAGGGAACTCGGTCGGACATGACGTTTGTGTTCAGCACCCGTCCACTGTGGGAGCGAGCTTGCTCGCGAAAGGGATCTACACAGCCGCACGATTCGGATTGACTCGCACCACCCCCGCCCGCGCTTCGATCTGCTCTTTCAGTTCATGGCGCATGCCGAGCATGAACGCCAGTTCGGCGACGACAAACAACGGCCCGACAATCAGCCCGCTGACGTCATCGACAAACGCCGGTTTGCGCCCTTCATAGTGATGGCCGACAAACTGGATCACCCAGCCGATCACAAACATCGCCAGCCCGCTGCTGAGCCAGACCAGGGTGCTCTGCTGCGCCAGCGCGTGTCCGGCCCAGACCGACAGGCCCATCAACAGCGTCATCAGAGCGCCAAGCTTCAGTTCCAGGCGCAGGTAGAACCACGCCGAAGCCAGTGCCAGCAGCACCGCCGGCGATAGCCACAAGCCGCCCAGTGACCACTCCGGTCGCGACAACAGCACCGCCACCGCCACCACAATCAGCGGAATCCCGATAAAGTGGCTGGCGATGTTGCGTGGGTCACGGTGGTACGCGGCGTATTGACTCAGATGATCGACGAGGCTTTTCATTGTTGTTCCTCCTGTAGGGTGAGCGCAGCATGCCCCGGGTTCGGCGTTCGCTCTGTCAGGCAGGCGACAATTGGGAGTGATCATGGATAAGCGTTCACAGTTGATGACCGGGCAATGGTTCAGTCATCTGCCGGCATGCTTTCAGGATAGTCTGCTGGCGGCAGCCCGGGAGCGGCGGCTGACGGCGGGGCAGCGCCTGTTCCAGCGCGGCGATGCGCCGTGCGGGTTGTACGCGGTGCTCGACGGCGCGATCCGCATCGGCGCGGTCAGCGAGCAGGGCAAGGAGGCGTTGCTGAGCCTGGTGGAAGCGCCGCACTGGTTCGGCGAAATCTGCCTGTTCGACGGTCAGCCGCGCACCCATGATGCTTACGCCGTCGGGCCGTGCACCCTGGTGAACATTCCACAGACCACCTTGCTGAAAATTCTCGACGAGCACCCGCTTTACTGGCGGCATCTGGCGCTGCTGATGAGCCAGAAATTGCGCCTGACCTTCATCAATCTCGAACAGCTGAGCCTGCTCCCGGCCCCGGCGCGTCTGGCCCATCGTCTGCTGATGATCGCCGAAGGCTACGGCGAACTCGACCCGCCCCGGCGGATGCTGCAACTGCCGCAGGAACAACTGGCGTCGATGCTGTCGCTGTCACGGCAGACCACCAACCAGATCCTCAAGGATTTGCAGGCTCAGGGGATTATCGGACTGGGTTACGGCGAGATCGAGATCCTCGATGCCGCGCGATTGCGGGCACTGGCCACACTCTAAAATCTGGCACCGATCCATTGTAGGAGTGAGCCTGCTCGCGATAGCGGTGTGTCAGCCAACACATCATGAACTGATTCACCGTTATCGCGAGCAGGCTCACTCCTACACGGGCAACGTGCGTGGCTTACGAACCGCGATAGGTCGAGAAACCATACGGGCTGAGCAGCAACGGGATGTGGTAGTGCTGGTCAGTCTGCTTAACCTGGAAAATCACCGGAATCTCCGGGAAAAACGTCTCGCGTTTGGCCTTTTCGAAATACTCGCCAGTCTTGAACACCACCCGGTACTCGCCCGCCTCGAAAGGCTGTTTGGCCGGGAACAGTTCGGCGATGCGCCCCTGTTCGTTGGTGGTGCCCTGAGCCAGCGGCTGCCAGTTCTGGCCGACGTGTTTTTCCAGGGTCACGTTGATGCCGGGGGACGGCAGGCCGTTTTCCAGATTGAGCACGTGCACGCTCAGTGGATTGCCGGCGGCCAGCGCCAGGCTGGAAACGGCGCTCAGGCCGAGTGCGGCGAAGGTCATGCGCAGGGTGGTCATGGTCAGACTCCTTATTGGGAACGGGTGAGGGTCAGGCCGGCCTGTTCGGCGGCCTTGATGGCACAGCTTTCGTCTTGCTCGCCGCCACCGGAACCGGCCACGCCCATGGCGCCGACCAGTTCACTGCCGGCAAATAACGGGATGCCGCCGCCGAGCAACAGCAACTCGTCGAGGGTGTTGAGGTTGGCGGTGTCCGGGTTGCTGCGGGCGCGCTCGGCGAACAGCCGGGTCGGGGTTTTCGTCGACAGCGCGGTGTACGCCTTACGCTGGCTGGCGGCGGTGTTGTGCGGGCCGATGCCATCGCCGCGCAAGGTCACCAGCAGGTTGCCGCCACGGTCGAGCACCGACACCGTGCCTGTGCAGTTACTCATTGCCGTATCGGCCAGCAGGCGTGCGGTTTTCAGATCAAGGTCGGCGTGACGCGGCAGGTCAGGGCCGGCGAAGGCGCTGGCGCTCAGGCCGATGGCGAGGCTCGCGGCAAGGTATTTGAAGGTCATGAGCAGGCTCCGAAAGCGAAGGACCTCACCTTAGCCGCCGGTCTTCGTCAGAACCCCGTCAGTCGGATTACAAGTTTGTAATGGGCAATCGCGCCGAAGGCGCCTAGCCTGTATGCCTGATCAATCGAGGTGTGCCATGCGTTTGCTGGTCGTAGAAGATGAAGCCAAAACCGCGAATTTCCTGGCCAAAGGCCTGGGTGAATCGGGTTTTGCTGTGGACGTGGCACTTAATGGCCTCGACGGGCGCTACTTCATCGAGCAGCAGGAGTACGACCTGATCATCCTCGACGTGATGCTGCCGGGCCTCAATGGCTGGCAACTGCTGCAACTGATCCGCCAGCGCGGCGCCACGCCGGTGTTGTTCCTCACCGCCAAGGATGCCATCGAAGACCGCGTGCGCGGCCTTGAACTGGGCGCCGACGATTACTTGCTCAAGCCCTTCGCGTTCGCCGAATTGCTCGCGCGGGTGCGCACGCTGCTGCGACGCGGGCCGATGCGCGAGGCCGAGTCCTACAGCATCGCCGACCTCGAAATTGATGTGCTGCGCCGCCGGGTCAGTCGCGGCGGCCAGCGTATTGCCCTGACCAACAAGGAATTTGCCCTGCTGCAACTGCTCGCCAGCCGTCAGGGCGAGGTGCTGTCGCGCACGCTGATCGCCTCACAGGTGTGGAACCTGAATTTCGACAGCGACACCAACATGGTCGAAGTCGCGGTGCGTCGCTTGCGGGCCAAGGTTGATGACCCGTACATGCCGAAACTGATCCACACCGTGCGCGGCGTCGGCTATCAGCTGGAAGCGCCCGACGATGCGCGCTAGGTCGATCGCCTGGCGGCTGGCGCTGGCGTTCGCTGTGGTCTGCGCGTTGGTGCTCAGTGCGATTGGCGTGTTTCTCTACCGCTCGCTGGCGTCGGAGATCGCTTACCGCGATGACCTGGCCTTGCTCGGTCGACTCGAGCAGGTGCGCGCGTTGCTCGCGGACAGCGACAGCCTCGACGCCTTGCAGGCGCGGCCGCGGCTCTATCAAAACATGCTCGGTAACCTCGACAGCCTGTTGCTGGTGCGGCGCGCCGACGGATCGAGCGTGATCGGCATCAACCCTCGGCAGCGCGAATTGCCGCCGCTCAAGGCGATCCCCCGCGAGCAAACGCCGCAGCGCCGCGACGTGCTGACCTGGCAGGCACCGGACGGTGCCGAACTGGCGCTGTTGTCCGGTGAAGCCCGAGGGCCGAACGGCGAACCGCTGACGGTGATCGCCGGCAAGGTGCTCAGTGAGCGCGAGCAGATGCTCGGCCGTTATCGCATGCGTCTGTATCTGGCGGTCGGGCTCGGCGCATTGCTGGCGTTCGCGTTGGGCCTGGTGTTGCTGCGCCGTGGCCTGCAACCGTTGCGCCAATTGAGCGAAGCGGTGCGCGGAATCGACCTGCGCAGCCTCGATCAACGGTTGTCGGCGAGCGGTACGCCGGCCGAGCTGCTCGAACCGGTGCAGGCGCTCAACGGCATGCTCGCGCGCCTGGACGACAGCGTGCAGCGGCTGTCGCAGTTTTCCGCCGACCTCGCGCACGAAATCCGCACGCCACTGCACACCTTGCTGGCGAGCAACGGGCAAGCGCTGAATCACCCGCGCAGCACGGCGGAGTATCAGGAGTTGCTGGCGTCGAACATGGAAGAATTCGAACGCCTCAAGCGCATGGCCGAAAATCTGATGTTCCTCGCTCGCGCCGAACAGGCGGAGCGGGCGCTCGACTTGCAGACGCTGGATCTGCATAGCCTCGGCGGCGAGCTGTGCGATTACTTTGAAGCCCTGGCCGATGATCGTCAGTTGCGCCTGGAAAACCAGCTGCACGGCGAACTGTTGGCCGACCAGCAATTGCTGCAGCGCGCCCTCGGTAATCTGCTGGCCAACGCGGTGCGCCACGCCGATACAGGCACGCTGATCAGCCTGCGGCGCTGCGATGAGCCGGGCGTGTGCTGGTTGCAGGTGCATAACCACGGCCCGGCCATTGCGCCGCAGCATCTGGGCAAATTGTTCGATCGCTTTTATCGCGTCGATCCGTCACGGGCGGAGCCGGGGGATTCGGGTGGGCTGGGGCTGGCGATCGTGCAGTCGATCATGCAGTTGCATGGCGGGCGGGTGCGGGTGAGCAGTGATGCGAGTGGCACAGTGTTTGAGTTGGGCTTTGAGTTGATCTGACAGGCCTCTTCGCGAGCAAGCTCGCTCCCACAGGGTTTGGGGTGTACAAAAAGCTGTGTCACACCTTGATCACTGGGAGCGAGCTTGCTCGCGAAGAGGCCAGTCGATTCACCTTTCGGATCAATCAGCGCAACTGATCACGAAACTGCCCCGGCGTCATCCCCGTCCAGCGCTTGAACGCCCGGCTGAAACTGCTGGTGTCGGCAAACCCCAACAGATAACTCACTTCACTCAACGAACACTGTGGATCGCGCAGGTGCAGCAGCGCGAGATTCTCGCGGCTCTCGTTAAGCAGCGTGTCGAAGCGACAGCCTTCATCCGCCAGATGCCGTTGCAGGCTGCGCAGGCTCAGGTGCAAGGCCTGGGCAATGCGTTCGGCGCCGGGTTCGCCTTCGGGCAATTGTTCTTCGATGGCGTCGCGCACCTTGCGCTCCCAGGTCAGCGGCTTGAGCTGGGCCAGGGTGCGCTCGAGTACCGCTTCGTTGTGTTCGGCCAGTTCCGGGTTGGCATCGTCGAGGTGGCTGTCGAAGTCGGCGAGGGCGAACTCCAGGCGATCCTCGGCGCAGGAGAAGTGCACCGGTGCGCGGAACACCTTGTGCCACCGGTGCGCGTCGACCGGTTCCGGACGGCGCAGATACACCGCAAGCGGTGCGTAGTCGCGGCCCAGGCGATTGCGGCAGGTGCGCACGTAAATCGCGGCAAACGCATCAATGGCTTCGAAGGCCGGCGCCGGATTGCCTGACGGAATCTTCAGACGGAACAGATAACGCTCGTCGCTGCGGCTCAGTTCCAGCTCCAGCGCATCGCTGACCACCGGGTGATAACGCACGATGCGCTCGAATACCTCGCGCAGGCTGCCGCTGGCCACCAGCGCATAACCGAGCGCATGAAAGGTGGTCGGGCTGACGAAGCGCGACACCCGCAGACCGATCGCCGGATCGCCGCTGGCCTGCACCGCCAGTTCCCACAGGCGCGTGGTGCCGGACAGCGGATAACGCGCATTCGGGTCGTCCATCAGCTGCGGATCGAGGCCGGCCTGCTGGCACAGGGCAATGCTGTCCAGGCCCAGCGCATCGAGTTGCTTGCGCAAGGCACGGGTCCAACTGGCGAGGGAGGTCGGTTCCTTCATGCTGATTGGCGCTTCCGGTCAACAGGTTGGCGTTCTCGGCTAGCGTGTTCTGCAACCGCACAGGGCAGGATGCGAACATCAATAACCAGAGGATGGAAGCATGGACCGTACTTCTGCAAGTCCCCAGCGACACAATGCTGCCCAGCGATCAGCGCATATTCGCGAAGTGGTGCTGGCCAAAGGCGTCGAACTGCGTGAGCGCTACCCGATTCTCCGGCATCAGGACGCCCTCGGCGCTGGCATTCTGGCCTTTGCTCTGGCGGGGATGATCGGCTCGGCGGCGCTGTACATCACGGGTCACATGGCGTGGTGGGTGTGCCTGCTGCTCAACGCGTTTTTTGCGTCCTTGACCCATGAACTGGAACACGACCTGATCCACAGCATGTATTTCCGCAAACAACGCGTGCCGCACAACCTGATGATGGGCCTGGTGTGGCTGGCGCGGCCGAGCACCATCAACCCGTGGATTCGCCGTCATCTGCACCTCAACCATCACAAGGTGTCCGGCACCGAAACCGACATGGAAGAACGCGCGATCACCAACGGCGAACCGTGGGGTTTCGCGCGGCTGCTGATGGTCGGCGACAACGTAATGTCGGCGTTCATTCGTATGCTGCGGGCGAAAACCCGGGCGCACAAAATCAGCATCATCAAACGCTCGTTGAAGGTCTACGCGCCACTGGCGCTGGTGCATTGGGGCGCGTGGTACGTGTTTCTCGGCTTCCACGCGGCGAATGGCGTCGCCTATCTCATGGGGGCGCCAATCGAGTGGTCGGCGACTACGCTATCGGTGATGCAGGTGATCGACATCGCGGCCGTGGTGATCATCGGCCCGAACGTGCTGCGCACGTTTTGCCTGCACTTCATCAGTTCGAACATGCATTACTACGGTGATGTCGAGCCGGGCAATGTGCTGCAGCAATGCCAGGTGTTGAACCCGTGGTGGCTGTGGCCGTTGCAGGCGTTCTGCTTCAACTTCGGCAGCAGTCACGGGATCCACCATTTTGTGGTGAAAGAGCCGTTCTACATTCGCCAGATGACCGTGCCGGTGGCGCACAAAGTGATGCGCGAGATGGGGGTGCGGTTCAATGATTTCGGCACGTTCGGGCGGGCGAACCGGTTTGTTCGTCGGGATGAAATCGCGGTGTCTGGGGAGGCGGTGGAGGCCTGACAAGCTGCCCTCACCCTAACCCTCTCCCAGAGGGAGAGGGGACCGATTGGGGGATATCGAAGAGTTACGCCGACGTGAAAGTGCTTCGGTGAATCCATAATCGACTCATTTTCACAGGTTGATATTTAACGTAAGACACCTCGGTCAGCGCCCTCTCCCTCTGGGAGAGGGCTGGGCGGGCGGCGTTCCGATGAGGGGTTTTTGATCTTCCCCTCAATCCGGCTGAAACGGCGAAGCACTCAAGATCACTCCGGTCTCCTCCACATACTGCTGCCAATGCCCGATCAACGCGCTGAGCTTGTCCGGCTGACTCAACGCCCGATCATGAATCTCCCCCGGATCACTGGCCAGATCATACAACTGCCAGGTGGCCGGCCCCACCGGACCGGGGATCCACACTGCTTTCCACGACCCCTGGCGAATCGCCCGCCGCCCGAACAACTCCCAACCGGTGACGGTGTGTTCGTCATGCACCTGCGCCGTCTCGCCGGACAAAAAGCCCAGCCACGATTTACCCCGCAACGGCGCCACCGGTTTGCCGTGCCATTGCTTGCCCGGATGACGCACGCCAGCCAGATCGAGAATGGTCGGGGTGATGTCCATCACCGTGCCAAAGCCATGGCTGATCTGCCCTTTGATCGGCAGTTGCGGGTAGTGCAGCAGCGCCGGCACACGAATCCCGCCCTCGGTGGTAAAGGCCTTGAACAGTCGCGACGGCGCCGTCGCCACCTGCGCCCAGTTCGGTCCGTACCAGACGTAGGAATTGCCCCGGCCAATATTGTCGAGGCTGTTGTCGTAGTGCTGGTTCAGATAGGTCATCAACTCCGGGCCGAACTTGGGGAAGGCTTCCAGCAGCGCCCCTTCGGCACCGTTGTCGGACATGAACAGGATGAAGGTATTGTCGAGTTGCCCCTGCTGGCGCAGGTAATCGACCACCCGGCCGATGTTCCAGTCCATGCGCTCGACCATTGCCGCATAGACCTCCATCGCCCGTGCGGAAATCTGTCGTTGCTCATCGCTCAGTGCATCCCACTGCGCGCTCAGCTGGATCAGCGGGTGTGGTTCAACGTCGGGTTCGATCAGGCCCAGTGCCTTGAGTTTTTCCAGGCGTTCCAGACGCAGCACCTCGGGACCGGCGTCGTAACGGCCACGGTATTTTTCGACGATGTCAGCCGGCGCCTGCAACGGCCAGTGCGGTGCGGAAAACGGTAGATAAGCGAAGAACGGCCGGCTCTGATCGCGCTCCTTGAGGTACTGCAGCAGCTTGTCGCCGAAGGCATCGGACGAATAGAAATCCTTGGGCAATTCGTCGAGGAAGGTGTCGTCCTCGATGTACAGCGCCGGGGTCGACTTCAGCAGGCCCGGGGTGTGCTCGTCGTAAGTCGGCTCGAAACCATAGTGGTTGGCCGCTCCCGGCAACAGCGAGAACGACCGCTCGAAACCCCGCGCCTGCGGTGCTTGCTCAGCCTTCAGGCCCAGGTGCCATTTACCGCTCATCAACGTCTGGTAACCGGCCTCGCGCAGCAATTCGGGCAGGGCGACGACGCGGTCATTCAAGTAGCCCTCGTAACCCGGTTTGCCGATCAGCTCCGGGGTCAGGGTCTCGGCCATGGTGCCGATGCCGGCGATGTGGTGGTCGGTGCCGGTCAACAGCATCGAACGGGTTGGCGAGCAGGTCGGTGCGGTGTGGAAGTCGGTCAGACGCAGGCCGTTGTTGGCCAGGGCATCGAGGTTCGGGGTGGCAATTTCACCACCGAAGGCGCCGAGGTCGGAGAAGCCGAGATCGTCGGCCAGGATCACCAGAAAGTTGGGGCGTTGCGGCATCGAAAAGCTCCTCTCAGCAGGCAATGAACGACAGCGGCAGATCGCGGATCTGCACCGGCAGGCTCGGTTGGTAATGATCGTCACTGGTCAGTTCGTGCAGCAGCTCTTCACGCAACTGATGGAAGTCGAAACTGCTGCGCTGGCGCGGATGCGGCAGGGCAATGTCGACCACTTGCTTGATCCGACCCGGGCGCGGTTCCATCACCACCACGCGGTCGGCGAGAAAGATTGCTTCCTCGACGTCGTGGGTGACCAGAATCGTGGTGATTTTCGCCCGGTCACGAATCGCCAGCAGCTCGTCCTGCATCTGTTGGCGAGTCAGTGCATCGAGGGCGCCGAAAGGCTCGTCGAGCAGCAGAATCCGTGGGCTGGCAACCAACCCGCGAGCAATCGCCACGCGCTGGGCCATGCCGCCGGAGAGCTGGTGCGGATAGGCGCGAGTAAAGTCGCGCAGGCCGACCAGCTCGATGAAATCGTTGATGCGCTGCTGCTTTTCGACGGCGCTCAAGGGCTCGTTGACCAAGCCGAGTGCGATGTTGTCGGCCACCGTCAGCCACGGAAACAAACGGTGCTCCTGAAAGACGATGCCGCGTTCGCCGCCGATGCCGCTGACGGCTTTGCCATCCACCGTAATCTGCCCGCGAAATTGCGTGTCGAGGCCGACCAGCAAGCGCAGCAAGGTGGATTTGCCGCAGCCGCTGGAACCGACGATGGCGACAAACTCACCCTCGGCGATGTCCAGGTTGAATTCACGAATCGCCTCCAGTTCGAAACCGTCGACGTCGAAGGATTTGCCTACGTGGGTGAAGCTGACAATCGGTGCGTTCATGCGTGTCTCCAGCGAGTGGCGCGAATTTCCAGGCGTTGGCCGATGAGGTTGAGCAGGGCGCCGGTGAGGCCGACCAGCAGCATCCCGGCCATGATCAGGTCCATGCGCAGCAACTGTTGCGCGCCGATCATCTGGCTGCCGATGCCACCGTTCGACGGCATGAAATACTCGGCGCCGATGGTGCCGAGCCAGGCGTAGATCAGGCTCAGCCTGAGCCCGGCGAATATCCCCGGTGCTGCCCCCGGCAATACCAGGCGGCGCAGGCGCTGGCCGAGGCTCAAACGCAGTACTTGGGCGGCTTCGTCGAGTTGCGGCGAAAGGTTGGCGACGCTGCGGTGGGTGGCGATGAACAGTGGGAAAAACGCGGCGAGGGCGACGAACACCCACTTCGCCAGTTCACCCAATCCGAACCACGCGGTTAGCAGCGGCACCCAGGCGAAAATCGCGATCTGGCGAATGGCGGCGAGGGTTGGGCCGAGCAGCCGTTCGCTGGTGTGCGACAGGCCCAACAGCAGGCCGAGGGCGAAACCCAGTCCGCCACCCAACAACAAACCGCCCACGGTGCGGCCGAGACTCAAGGCCATGCCGCTGATCAGCGTGCCGTCGAACAGACCGTTTCTGGTCGTTTCCAGTACCGCCAGCGGGCTGACCAGAATGTTCGCATCGACCCATTGCTGATCGCTCGCCACTTGCCACAAGCCGATCAGGCCCAGCGGCAACAGCCACGGTTGCAGCCGCTGCCAGCCTTCATAGCGCGGGCCGCGGCGGATTTCGGCGGTAGCCGGGTGCGGCCAGTGCACCAGTTTGCGGTCGAGCCAGCCGATACCGCGATCCATTGCTACCCCGAGCACCCCGATGACCACAATGCACACGAACACGATGTCGAGCATGAACAGTTGCCGCGCCCAGACCATCAGATAGCCGATGCCTTCGCTGGAGGCCAGCAACTCCACTGCCAGCAAGGAAGTCCAGCCAGCGGCCAGGGCCAGGCGCACACCGGCCATGAACGCCGGCAGTGCAGCGGGCAGCACCAGGCGCCGGATCAGCAGGTACGGCGGCAGGCGCAAGACGGCGGCGGCTTCGCGCAGTTTCGGTTGCGCATCACGCACGCCCACCAGTGTGTGCAGGGTCACGGGGACCACGATGGCCTTGATCAGCACCACCAGTTTCAGCATTTCGCCGATGCCGAAAAACACCATGAACAGCGGAATCCACGCCAGTGTCGGCACCTGTGCCAGGCCGGCGAATGTCGGGAAGATCAGGCGTTCGAGACGACGGCTGAAACCTAGCGCCGCACCGAGTACCGCGCCGGCGGTAACGCCCGCCAGCAGGCCCCAGAACAACCGTTGCAGACTGATCCACAAATGGCTCCATAACTCGCCCTGGGACAACTCAATCGCGCTGTTCCACACCAGCGATGGCGCCGGCAGAATCTGTTCGCTCATCCATTGATTGCGCGCCGCCAGCCACCACAGGGCGAACAGTCCGAGCGGTAATATCCAGGGTAAAACGCGGTGGCTCAGGCTTGGCCAGGTACGCCGGCTTTTCAACGGCGGTGCGGCCAGTGGCAGGCTGAGCAGGGATTCACGGGCCATGGTGACCTCCGTTGTCGGGTTGGATCGAGTCAGCGGAATTAGCTAAAAACCAATAGTTATAAGCGAGTTAGAAAATAATCATTTTGGATATAATCAGCGCCATTTAAGGCCTCCAGCCCTGCACGCATCCAATGCATTCGAAGAATATTTTCGATGCTCTCCATGCATACCGCCCTGCATGTCCCGACTTTGCTGGCTTAGCGTGAAAAGTAATAAAAATGTGCTTTTTAAGTATTTAAGCGCTGATGCGGATTGCGCCTACTTTCGGCTCCTCAATGCCGTCGTGATCAGGAGCCGCACCCATGAACCTTCCCTTCAAACGTGTCATCAGTCTGTTTGCCGCGCCGGCACTGGCGGGTCTGCTGGCGTTCGCTGCCCAGGCCGACGAGCTCAAGGAAATCAGGATTGCCGTGCCTGATCTGAGCGCCGGCACCCAGCACAGCGGCGGGGGCATCGTGGACGTGCTGCGCGATCAGCAGATCTTCGAAAAGGCCTTCGCCGATCAGGGCATCAAGATTCAGTGGAGCTTCTTCAAGGGCGCCGGACCTGTGATCAACGAGGCGTTCGCCAATGGCCAAGTGGACCTGGCCTATCTCGGAGACCTGGCGGCCATCATCGGCAAATCCAACGGACTGGATACGCGCCTGCTCAGCGCCAGCGCCCGGGGTGTGAAGCAATACCTGGGCGTGGTGCCGGGTTCGGGGATCAAGACGCTGCAGGATCTCAAAGGCAAGCGCGTGGCGATCTTCCGGGGCACTGCGACCCAGTTGTCGTTCGATGCGGCGCTGGCCAGCGTGGGCCTGAGCGAGAAGGACGTGAAGGTGATCAACCTCGATTTCAACGCAGCGGTTGCGGCGCTGGCGGCGAAGCAGATCGATGCGTCGTGGGGCAGCTCCGGACTGACCGCATTGCAGGCTAAAGGCCTGGCTGAGCTGCCATTGAACACCAAGGACCTCGGTGGCGCCGGCAGTGTGCAGTCGGTGCTGGTGGGCACCGGCAAGTTTGTCGACGGACATCCGGAAGCCGTGGCGAAGCTGCTCAAGGCGCAGCAGCAGGCAGTGGAGTGGCTGACTCAGGACAGCAACAAGGACGCTTACGTGCAACTGGTTTCGGGGCTCGCGAGCTATCCGCCGGTGATCCTGACCCAGGATCTGAAGGATCAGAATCTGAGCGAAGTGTTCCCGTCGACACTGGATCCGCTGTTCCTCGAAAACCTGCAGGGCAAGGTGGATCTGGCGGCGCAGCAGAAGCTGATTCGCAAGCCGTTCAAGGTGAACGAGTGGGTGGCGCCTGAGCTGGCGGCCGCGAAGCTCTGAGTCATGCGGTCATTCCCGCGCAGCGCGTGGGAATGACCCTCAAACCGCGACGCTGATCTGCTGTTTATCCACCGCCACCAGCGTCTCGATCATCGCTCTTGCTGCCGGCGACAACCGGAACCCGGTGCGACTGACAATCCCGCAGCGCGCATTCATGCTCTCCAGGTTTTGCGGCAGATTGCGCCACTGCAATAACACCAGCGAACCCTTGGCGATGTCCTCGACGAACGCCTCTTCCGTGCCTACGCCAATCGCATTCGATTGCAGCACCACTTTCACCAGTGCCGGAAAATGCTCGGTCTCGATAGTCGGGGAAAAATCGATCCGGCCGCTGAGGTTCGCCAGCAGTTTGCGGATCCCCGGCGGGATCAGTGTGGTCGCCAGCGGGTAGTCGAACATGTCGTTGGTCGACAGGCTTTCCTTGGCCAGCAACGGGTGCCCCGGCCGGCAGAAAAACACCCCGCGCTTGGGCGTCAGGGCCTGGGTCTGGAAGTTCGGATCGGCTTCGAAATGACGGATGTCGGCGATAAAGAATTCGATCTCCTCGCGGCTCAGCGCACGGCTGAGTTTTTCCCAGTTGTCCACCTGAAAACAGGTGCGCACTTTCGGGTGCGCGTTGATGAATTGCGCCACCGCATCCGGCACCAGTTTCACCGCCGGCGCCGGGCCGCAACCGAAGTGCACTTCACCGGCATCAAGCTTGGTCATCTGCGTCACTTCGGCGCTGAGCAGCGCCGCACCTTGCACCAGGCTCAGGGCGTGTTGCAGCACCACCTGACCCTCGGGCGTGGGGCGCAGATCCTTGTTGCCGCGATCCACCAGCACGCAGCCGAACTCCTGCTCCAGCCCTTGAATGCTGCGGCTGAACGCTGGTTGGGTGATGCCCATCGCATCCGCCGCACGGACAAAACTGCGGTGTTCGTTGAGGGCGATGAAGTAGCGCAACTGGCGAAGATCCATATGCTTTTCCGGCATCCTAAAAATAGCTCGAAGGCATTTGCGACGAGGGTTGCTTGAGGTTTTAAATGCAAGCTCTTATTCCGTCAACGAAGCATGTGAATATCTATTAGATGTAAATGGAATATAGATAGAGCGATGTTTCGCTGCCGCCCAACCGCAAGCAGTCGATGAGGGTCTACCCATGAGCAATGCCGCACTCGCTGTAAAACCCGCTGTCCACTCGCTGGAAATCCATCCGGTGGCCGGTCGTATCGGCGCCGAAATTCGCGGCGTGCACCTGTCCGGTGAACTGGACGCTGCCACGATCGAAGCCATTCAGCAGGCGCTGATCCAGTACAAGGTCGTGTTCTTCCGCGAGCAGACCCAACTCGACGATCAGCGCCAGGAAGCCTTCGCCCATCTGCTCGGCGAACCCGTGGCGCACCCGACCGTGCCGGTGCGTGAGGGCACGCGTTACCTGCTGGAACTGGACGGTGCCGAGGGTCAGCGCGCCAACTCCTGGCACACCGACGTGACCTTCGTCGACGCCTACCCGAAAGCCTCGATCCTGCGTTCGGTGGTGGCCCCGGCCTTCGGTGGCGACACCCTGTGGGCCAACACCGCGACCGCGTACAACGAACTGCCCACCGAGCTGCGCGAGCTGGCGGACAAACTGGTCGCCGTGCACAGCAACGAATACGACTACGCCGGGGCCAAGCCTGACGTCTCGGCGGAGAAGCTCGAGCGCTATCGCAAGGTTTTCACCTCGACGGTCTACGAGACCGAGCACCCGGTGGTGCGTGTGCACCCGATCAGCGGCGAGAAGAGCTTGCTGCTGGGGCATTTCGTCAAGCGCATCAAGGGTTATTCGCAGGCGGATTCGGCGCATCTGTTCGGCCTGTTGCAGAGCCATGTGATCCGTCAGGAAAACACCGTGCGCTGGCGCTGGAAAGCCGGCGATGTGGCGATCTGGGATAACCGCTCGACGCAGCATTATGCGATTGATGATTACGGGACTCAGGATCGGGTGGTGCGGCGGGTGACGTTGAAAGGTGAGGTGCCGGTTGGGGCTTCTGGGCAGCGTAGCCAGACCATCAAGGGTCGTGATTGAAGATCAAAAAACCCTCATCGGAACGCCGCCCGCCCAGCCCTCTCCCAGAAGGAGAGGGCGCCGATTGGGGGCTTTTCGAGCCTGAGTTCAACCTTGATATTTCAGGTCGGCGTAGAGCTAAAAAACAACTCGGTCAGTCCCCTCTCCCTCTGGGAGAGGGTTAGGGTGAGGGGCTCTTAAAACTACCAAACCCCAATCTGAACAACCTTCTCTGTCTCCGGCTCGCCATAGCGAAACCGCTGCCCGCGCCAATCAATCTCCTGATGACTGATCGTGGTCCGCCGCTTCAACCCGCGCACCCACTCAAACAAATACCCCGCATGCTCCTCGCGCACCGCCGCGAATGCCGGATCTTCACCCAAATCACGCAGCTCCTGCGGATCGTTCAGCAGATCAAACAACTGTGGCCGGAAGCCGTCGTACGCCAGGTATTTCCAGCGCTCGCTGCGCACCATGGTCATGCGGCAGCGGTCGATCGGCTGGCCGAGACGCTCGCGCGCCGGCGCCTGGAAGGCGTAGTCGTATTCGCTGATGGCATAGCGGCGCCACTCAGGATTTTCACCGTGCAACAACGGGATCAGCGAGCGTCCTTCGAGCCGATGCTCGGCCCCCGGCAAGCCCAGTGCCTGCAAAAACGTCGGCAATGCGTCGATGGTTTCCGCCAGTCGCTCCTCCACCGTTCCCCGCGTGGCATCTGCCGCCGCGCGCGGGTCGCGCACGATCAGTGGCACGCCCACCGCTTGTTCCAGCAAAAACTCCTTCTCGCCCAACCAGTGATCGCCGAGAAAGTCGCCGTGATCGCTGGTGAACACGATCAAGGTGTCATCCCAACGTCCATTGCTCTGCAGGAAATCAAACAGCCGCCCGAGCTGATCATCCACTTGCTTGATCAGGCCCATGTAAGTGGGGATTACATTCAATCGTACTGAATCGCGAGAGAAGTTGAGGCTTTCCTCATGCTGGCGGAACGCCGTGTATACGGGGTGTTTGCTGGCTTCGGAGGGCGTCGCGCGGACCGCGTCGAGAACCGATTTCGTACTGTACAAGGCGTGGTATGGCGCCGGTACGATATAGGGCCAGTGCGGTTTGATGTAGGAGAGGTGTAAACACCACGATTTCTCACCTTGTTCGGTGATGAAGTCGATCGCTCGATTTGTAGTGTAGACAGTCTCTGAGTGTTGCTCGGGAATTCGTGCTGGCAAATTCGCATGACGCATTTTCCAGCCGCTGAGGATTTCGCCGTGCTCGCCTTCGGCGGCATTGGCCCAGTCGTGCCAGGGGTTGCGCCCGTCGAAACCCTGCTCGCGCAGGTAATGGGTGTAAGGCGCGGATTCGCGTTTGTCGTCGAACAGCGGGTCTTCGGGGAAGATCCCGTCGTGGCGAAAGTACGGTTCGAAGCCGACCTCGTTGAGCGCCTCGGCCTGCGCACTGTCGGGGTTGATCGCCAGACGCTGCAAGGCATCGACATTGGCCGTGGCGTGGGTCTTGCCGACCAGCGCGGTACGGATGCCGTGGGGGCGCAGGTAGTCGCCGATGGTCAGTTCCTCCAGCGGCAGCGGCACCGCGTTCCACGCCACTTGATGACTGCTGACGTAACGCCCGGTGTAGGCCGACATTCTCGACGGCCCGCAGATCGTGCCTTGGGTGTAGGCGCGGCCGAAACGCACGCCGGCGGCGGCCAGTCGATCAATGTTCGGCGTGTGCAGATGCGGGTGGCCGTAGCAGGACAGGTAATCGCGGCGCAGTTGATCGCACATGATGTACAGCACGTTGCGCACGGGGTTTGGCGGGTTGGACATGGGGTTCACCGGTCAGAGAGACAGGCAAGGGTTGTCGCTTTCGGTGGGGGTGTTCGGCAAGTGCATTTGGGGAATGGGTTTTATGCAGGGAATGCATCAGTGCGAGTGGCGACGCTATCGCTGGCAAGCCAGCTCCCACAGGATTTGCGCCAGATACAAATGATGTGAACACCCGGAACGTGTGGGAGCTGGCTTGCCAGCGATAGCGGTGGATCAGACAGCGAGTCGATCCAGCGAACACACCTCCTCATCCACCGCATCAACCGCCTTGATCTGCTCAATCATCGCCTCCGCCAGCGGCGACAACCGATACCCCGCGCGGCTGACAATCCCGTAGCGGGTGTACAACTCTTCAAGATCATCGGCCAAGCCTTCAATGCGCAAACACACCAGTTCACCCTTGGCCTGATGCAGCGCATCAGAGTACGCGCCGACAATCCCGATCGCCTCCGAACGCAGCACCACACTCAGCAGACTCGCACTGTTTTCACACTCCACATTCGGCGTGAAATCCGGGCGACCGCTGAGGTCGACGATGACCTTGCGCAGGTTTGGCGGGCGGATGCTCACTGCCAGTGGATAACTCATCAGTTGCTCGGCCGTGACCCGTTCCAAAGCGGCCAGCGGATGCCCCGCACGACAACAGAAATGCCATTTGCGCGGACGCAATCGGTAGGTGAGGTAATCCGGGTCGGCCTCGAAGTGCCGGGTGTCGGCGACGAAGAATTCGAACTCCTCGCTGAGCAGGCGTTTGCTCAGGCTCTGCCAGTCATCGACCTGAAACTGCACCCGTGCCTTCGGGTAGCGCCCGATGAATGCGCCGATCGCGCGCGGGATCAATCCGGCTGCCGGCGCCGGCCCGCAACCGAAGCGCAATTCCCCCGCCTCCAGCCCATTGAACTGACTGATCTCGTTGGCCATCTGCTGCGCGCCGCTGACCAGTCGTCGCGCATGTTCGAGCAGCACCTGGCCCTGTTTGGTTGGTGGCAGATCCTTGCGCCCGCGATCAACCAACAGGCAGCCAACGCTGTGTTCCAGCGCCTGAATGCTGCGGCTGAACGCCGACTGCGACAGGTTCACCGCCTGCGCGCCAGCGACGAAGCTGCGTTGTTCGGCGAGGGCGATGAAGTGGCGGAGCTGGCGCAAGTCGATATGCATTTTTCACATAAAAAATATCCGGGAAATGCATTGGATATGCATTAGGTCGACTCCTTATAAAGGCAATCTCTTATGCAGTAAATATTTGTAAATACATAAATAAATAACTTAAAAGAATATGCAGCGCTGAAGATGTCTGTGTGTTTTTTGACCAGGAGCCGCGCCATGAGTCCGTTGAACCTTGCGTCACCCTTAACACCACGACGGCTCAAACGCCTGCCTCTGGCCCTGCTGCTGGCAGGGAGTGCGAGCTGGACTCATGGTTACGCCGCCGAGACGCAAACCCCGTCGCCGGCTCCGGCCGACAAGCCGGTCGTCAACAGTTCGCAGCTGGAAACCGTGACCGTCACTACTCGCCGCCGCGAAGAAAGCTCGCAGGATGTGCCGACGCCGATGAGCGTGGTCAGCGGCCAGAATCTGGAGAAACAGCGGGTCTACCGGATTCAGGATTTGCAGCAACTGGTGCCCAGCGTCAACGTCGCCTACATGCACGCACGCCAGTCCAGCGTGTCGATTCGGGGCCTGGGCAACAACCCGGCCAGTGATGGCCTGGAAGGCAGCGTCGGGCTGTACATCGACAACGTTTATCTGGGGCGTCCGGGGATGGCGGTGTTCGATTTGATGGACATCGAACAGCTGGAAGTCCTGCGCGGACCGCAGGGCACGCTGTTCGGCAAAAACACCACCGCCGGGGTGATCAATATCAGCACCCGCGCCCCGACGTTCACGCCGGAGCGCAGCATCGAAACCTCGGTGGGCGAGGACGGTTATTTCCAGACCAAGGGCACGATTTCCGGGCCGCTCAACGATCAACTGGCCGGACGCTTTTCGGCCTACCGCACGCGCAGCGACGGCGATATCAAGAACGAATACGACGGCCATGATCTGAATGGCGGCTCGCGCGACGGCTTCCGTGCACAGTTGCTGTTCAAGCCCAATGACGATTTCAGCCTGCGCTGGATCGGTGACTACAACGAAGAGGATTCCAGCGCCGGCACCCGCGTGTTGTACAACACCGGGCCGACCATCAACGGCGTCAATCTCTATCAGGCGCGGGCCAACGCGGCGGGCGCGACGCTGGTCAACGGTGCGCACCGCAAGGTGAATCTGGACAACGATCAGCACGTCACCGTGCATCAGGGCGGCACCTCGGTTGAAGCCAACTGGACCTTGCCGAGCGACTTCACGCTGACCTCGATCAGCGCCTATCGCTTCTGGAATTTCACCCCGCGTAACGACGATGGCCTCAACGTGCCGGCGAGTTACAACGCCGGGGTTTCGGTGGAAGACAAACAGTATTCGCAGGAATTTCGTCTGGCCTCGCCCAAGGGCGAGTTCTTCGATTACGTAGTCGGTGCTTATTACTTTGGCTCGGACCTGGACAACAAATCCTTCGCCTATTACGGCCCCCAGGCCGACATCTGGAATGGCACGCCGCGCGGGGCGCTGGCCAATGTCACCAGCATCGGCAACGGCCATATCAAGACCGACAGTTTTGCGCTGTTTGCCCAAGGCACCTGGCATCTGACCGAGCGCCTGGATTTCACCGCCGGGGTACGCGGCACTTACGAAGAGAAATCCGCCTGGGTCACCCGTGATGCACCGCTCGGTGGGGCCGCTGTGACCGGCGCGGCGGCCACGGCGCGTCGCGGGCGAGCCGGGGCCTACGATTCCGGCGATTTAAACCAGTACAGCTCCAGCCCGTCCGGTCTGCTCAACCTCAGTTACCGCATCACCGACGACGTGCTGGGCTATGCCACGCTCTCCCACGGCGAGAAATCCGGCGGGGTCAACCTGGCGGTGGGCTCGGCGCCAACGGCCGGGGCCGAGTCGTTGCTGATTGGCACCGAACGCGCGAACAACGCCGAACTCGGTTTCAAGAGCACACTGTGGGATCACCGTTTGCAGCTCAACGCCAACCTATTCTGGACCCAGGTCAACGCTTACCAGACCAACGCCTATGACGCCGACAACCGCGTGCAATACCTGACCAACGCCGGCTCGGTCCGGTCGCGCGGCGTCGAATTCGAAAGCACCGTGATCCCGCTGCGCGGCCTGACCCTGAACATCAACGGCTCGTACAACGACGTCAGCTATCTCTCCTACAAAGATGCGCCGTGCCCGCCGGAAGTCAGTCTCGCACCGGGCGCTCCGGCCTCCTGCGACCTTACCGGGCATCAAGTGGTCGGCGCGTCGAAATGGATCGGCAACGCCAACGGCGAATATAAGTGGAACCTGGCTAACGGTTTCGAACCCTACGTCACTGCCAGCTACGCGTTCCGCTCCAAAGCAGTGGGCACGGTCGAGGATTCCGACTACGGGCAGATCCCGAGCTACGCGGTGGTCAACTTTTCCACCGGTCTGCGCGGCGACTTCAACCAGGGCCAGTGGGACGTTTCGCTGTGGCTGAAAAACGCCTTCGACAAGACCTATTACACAACCCTGTGGACCGGCGGCAACGGCGGCTATGAAGGCTTGCTCGGCACACCGCGCACCCTTGGGGTTACCGGTCGCTACGACTTCTGATCCGTCATTCAAGGAGCTGCACAATGTTGCGCATCAAAACCGCTTTACCGGTATTGCTGTCAGGCGCGGTCTTCAGTGCCGGCGCGTTCGCCGCGCCCAGCGTGTACCCGACCGGAGTGACCCGGTACGACCCGGACAAGGCGTTCAATCAGTACGTGATCTTCAGTGGCGCCGACAAGCAGACGCACCTGATCGACATGAATGGCAATGAGGTGAAAACCTGGCCCCAGGAAGGTTTTCCGTCGGCCATCATCGACCCGAAACTGGTTGGCGGTGAGCGCGGGCATGTGCTGCTGCAACTGAGTGCGAAGGAGCCGGGCAAACTCGGTTCGGCCGGCAACGGGCTGGGCAACCAGAGTGTTGGCGAGCTCGACTGGAACGGCACAGTGGTCTGGCAGTGGGGCGACAAGGCGCCCGGTGGTGCGGCGCAACAGCACCATGATCAGCGCCGTTTGAGCAACGGCAACACGGTGGTGCTGGCGAACAAGGTGCACACGATCAAAGGCTTCAAAGCGCCCGAGGTGATTGATGATGCGATCTATGAAGTCAGCCCCGGCGGTGAGGTGAAATGGCAGTGGCTAGCCTCAGAGCACCTCAACGAATTCGGCTTCACCCCCGAGCAATTGAAACAGGTGCGCGCCAGCGACAACCCGGATTACCTGCATATCAACAACCTCAGTGTGGTCGGGCCAAACAAGTGGTTCGATGCCGGCGACAAGCGCTTCAATCCGGACAATCTGCTGCTCGATTCGCGCAACGCCAACTTCATTGCAATCATCGACAAAAAGACCGGAAAAGTGGTCTGGCGCCTCGGCCCGAACTTGCCGCTGATCAACCCAAAAACCGCGCAAAAACTGCCGCGCCCGGTGGACCAGTTTGTCGGCCAGCATGACGCGCACATCATCCCGGCCGGGCTGCCTGGTGCCGGCAACCTGCTGGTATTCGACAATCAGGGTTCGGCGGGATATCCGAACGTCCCCCTCGGGCTGATTTCCGGCTCGCGGGTGCTGGAAATCGATCCGCAGAAAAACGAAATCGTCTGGCAGTACAGTGCGGCCAATTCGAAGCAGCCGGGATGGGCGTTCTACAGTTCGTTCATCAGCAGTGCGCGACGTCTGCCCAATGGCAATACGCTGATCGACGAAGGCATGAACGGGCGGTTTTTCCAGGTCACGGCGAGCGGTGAAAACGTCTGGGAATACGTCAGCCCGTACCTGGGCAAGGCGCCGGGCAGCGATGCGATCAGCAACTGGGTGTATCGGGCGCTGCCTGTGAGTTATGACTGGGTGCCACTTGGAACGCCACGTTCCGAGACTGCAGTGATTGCCCCTGCCATTGGCGTGCAACAAGCCAGCGCGAGCCGTTAGTAGAAATGGAATTAATGCTCTACGGAATGGCGATAAGTTATGAGCTTAATGAGAGGGGCTTATTGCAAATTCATTAGTCAGTGGCTTGGACAATATACGAATGTCGAACCATTCTGACTGTCGTGAGTTTCCAGGAGGAAACTTGCTCTCATCGGAAGAAACTTATCCAACGATAAAGGAAATCTCGTTATGTCGAGCATTAATGGCAGTTATGTAAACGCTAACGCTGGCGCCAAACTGACGATTACCGATGGCAACGACTCCAACGGTACCTTCAGCGGCAAGTTCAGCCAGAATGGCGTGAATTACGACATCGCTTACGGGCATTATCATTTCCAGAACAGCACCGGGCAGCCGACGATCATCACGTTCACCGCACTGAATGACGGTACAGGCTATCAGTCGTGGACACTGTTCTCACCTGATCACAACTACTCTAAAGTTCGTGCGGTGGGTTCGCGTAACAACTTTGATGGCGACGTTGTGGGGCTGGCAGGAGAGTTTATCAAGCAATAATGGTTGATTTGATTAAAAGGCCGGTGCACGAAAGTGCATCGGCCTTTTTTGTTTTGGGGAATATTAATAATCAACGCTCTATTTTTATGAGTTGTCCCCTGAAACCGCGTCAACTGAATTTGATGCGTTGCAGGAATACTTTTAATGCCTGAAAGGCATGCGGTTTTTGCTGCATCGCTGCAGCCCTTATGGCGCGTGGCTTTGGCGAAATTGATCAGTTTCTATATTCCATAAAAGCCTATCCATAACATTAAAGATTACTTTCGGAGATAAGCACCAGGCCCAATGATTCACCCAGCGATTCACCGTGGGGGGTTCAATAAACGGTGGGTAGGCCATTTTTGTAGAGCACGCAAAAAGACCGCAGGGAGTGAATCAATGGGCAATGTCCAGACCGCCGCGAGCGCACAGGAATTGCTGTGGCGTCAGACGCCGAGTGGTGAGCTGGTCGATCTCGGCCGGCCCCACCGCGTGCCGTTGGGGCAGTTGCGTTTGCAGCGTGCGCCCAAGGGCATCCTGAGCCGGCGCGAAAAGTTTCTGCTCGGTGTGCTGGCGCTGCTGGCGCATGGCGCGGTGATCTACTGGATCAATCAGCATCCGACACCGGCATTGCCGATTGTGCCGCCGGAAATTCCACCGATGACCATCGAGTTTTCGCGCCCGGCGCCTCCCGCGCCGCCAGTGGTCGAGCCGCCGCCACCGGCGCCGGTAGTCGAACCACCGCCGCCGGTGGAGGACGAGCTGGCCGTTAAACCGCCGCCACCGAAACCGGTTCCCAAACCCAGGCCGGTGGTGAAACCCGCGCCGAAGCCCGCGCCCAAAGCCGTCGCGCAACCGCCCGCGCCGCCACAACCGCCCGCGCCGGTGGCGGCGCCTGCACCACCGGCTCCACCCGCACCGGCCCCGCTAACGCCGGCATCAGCGAACGCCGCGTACCTGAAGAACCCGGCGCCGGAATATCCGTCGCTGGCTCAGCGTCGCGGTTGGGAGGGCACTGTATTGCTGCGCGTGCATGTGTTGGCCAGCGGCAAACCGGGTGAGATCCAGATTCAGAAAAGCAGTGGCCGGCAACCACTCGACGACGCCGCGTTGAATGCGGTGAAACGTTGGAGTTTTGTCCCGGCCAAGCAGGGTGATGTCGCCCAGGACGGCTGGGTCAGCGTGCCCATCGACTTCAAGATTCACTAAACCGAAACCAAATTCGCGCGAAATGTTTACACGAGGGAACACATCATGACGTTACTGGCATCTCCACTGGAATCCATCGAAAGCGCGGTGATCTGGCTGCTGGTGGTTTTTTCCGTCGCGACCTGGGGGCTGGCGCTGCTCAAGGCTGTGCAGTTCGGTCGTCTGAAGGCGCAGGATCGCAAGTTTCATAAGCGCTTCTGGGCGGCGTCGAGTCTGGATGCTGCCGCCGAGTTGAGCGAGACCCAACCCGGCGCCGCCGCCCGGGTAGCCCAGGCGGGTTACGCGGCGATTCAGGTGGGCGAGGCGCCGCAGGCCAATGACCTGAGCCAGGCGATCAACCATCAGGATCGACTCGAACGTGCCTTGCGTCAGCAGATCGTCCGTGAGCGCCGCTCGCTGGAAACCGGTCTGGCGGTGCTCGCGAGTATCGGCAGCACCTCGCCGTTCATTGGTTTGTTCGGCACGGTGTGGGGAATCATGGAAGCGTTGAAAGGTATCAGCGCCGCCGGTTCCGCCAGCCTGGAAACCGTGGCCGGCCCGATTGGCGCGGCACTGGTCGCCACCGGCGTGGGAATCGCCGTCGCGGTGCCGGCGGTGCTGGTTTACAACTACTTTTTGCGGCGTCTGAAACTGACCGCCGCGGATCTGGATGACTTCGCCCACGACTTCTACAGCCTGGCGCAGAAGAGTGCGTTCCGCGTCCTGATTCACCCGACCGCGCACAAGGTTGCAGCCCCGGGTACTGCGGCAAAAGTGAAGGAGGCGTCCTGATATGGCCTTCTCCACGCAAGACAGTGACGAGGTGCTCAGCGAGATCAACGTGACGCCGCTGGTGGACGTAATGCTGGTGCTGCTGGTGGTGTTCATCGTGACCGCGCCACTGCTGACCAACGCGATTCCGATCAACCTGCCGAAGACCGAGGCGGTGGCGCCGGTCGAGCAGAAAGACCCGCTGGTGGTGAGCATCGACGGCGCCGGCAAGCTGTTTATCAACAAGGATGAGATTCAGCCGGACGTGCTGGAATTCAACCTCAAGTCGGCCAAGGCGAAAGACCCGCAAGTGCGCGTGCAACTGCAGGCCGACGACGGGGTGAACTACGGCGAAGTGGCGCGAGCCATGGCTTCGATCGAGCGGGCAGGAATTACCAAATTGTCGGTGATCACCGCGCGGTAACAGATTCAACGTTTTTCCGGGGCCGTCTCCTTGGCAGGGTGCGGCCCTTTTTTTATTCCTGGCATTAAAAGCAGAACCCTCACCCTAGCCCTCTCCCAGAGGGAGAGGGGACTGACCGAGGTAATTGTTCAGGTACGCCGACCTGATATTTCGAGCCGAACTCAAGATTTGAACGGCATGAAGATCGGCTCCCTTCCCCCTCGCCTCCTTGGGGAGAGGGTTGGGGTGAGGGGAAAAAGATTTCAAGCCATGCACACATCGCATATTCATTTCAGGTCTTAATAAATAGCTTCTTATTCCTTAACGAATATAAATCCCCTCCCTATACTCGATCAGGAACAGACACGCCGCAGGAGAGCTCCCCATGCGCAACGAATCAATCCGTTACCTGATTGTGCCGGGCTGGCAAGGATCGCCAGAAGATCATTGGCAAACCCACTGGCAGAACAGCCTGCCGAACAGCGCGCGGGTGGAGCAGGCCGATTGGCTGACGCCGCGCCGGGAAGACTGGGTTGCCGCACTGGCCGAAGCCATTGC
Source organism: Pseudomonas sp. GNP014 (assembly GCF_054344005.1). Taxonomy (NCBI): domain Bacteria; kingdom Pseudomonadati; phylum Pseudomonadota; class Gammaproteobacteria; order Pseudomonadales; family Pseudomonadaceae; genus Pseudomonas; species Pseudomonas sp. GNP014. Next base: position 1,471,040 of record NZ_JBTGUS010000001.1, read on the forward strand.
CGCCGACAGCACCGCGGTGATCCTCATCGCTCATAGCCTCGGCTGCGTCACCGTTGCGCATTGGGCGGCCACTGCGCCTGTGCAGTACCTGCGTCAGGTCCGCGGTGCCTTGCTCGTTGCGCCGGCGGATGTCGAGCGCCCGACCTGTGCGCCGGCGCTGCGCAATTTCGCGCCGATCCCGATGGATTTATTGCCGTTTCCGAGTCATGTGGTCGCCTCCGACAACGACGCCGCTGTCAGCGCTTCGCGTGCGCTGGAACTGGCGCGTAACTGGGGCGCCGAAGCGGGGATTCTTTCCGGGGCCGGGCATATCAACGTCAAGTCCGGGCATCAGCGCTGGGAGCAGGGTTTCGCCTACCTCTATCGCCTGCAAAACCGCCTGGAGCATCACGCGCGGCGTCGCGCCTGAGTCGTACATTTTCTTTTTGATCGCCCCCGTCTCCCGGCGGTTGTGGGCGGGAGTCTGCCATGAGTTTTGAAACGTTCGGTCAGCCGTTGCTGACCTTTCCCGATGCGGAAAAAAGTCCCCTGAGCATCCGCGCCAAGGCGCTGGTGTTTGTCGATCCGCGCTCGCGTCAGTTGCGTGAAGAGCTGGAGCAACTGGCCCCGCGTTCGATCTCGGTGCTGATTCGCGGTGAGACCGGTACGGGTAAAGAACTGCTCGCCCGCCACATCCACCGCGCCAGTGATCGCAGCGGTCTGTTCGTTTCGGTCAATTGCGGCGCGATCAGCCCGACCTACGCCGATGCCGAGCTGTTCGGCTATGCCGCCGGCAGTTACGCCGGTTCGGCCAGCAGCCGTGCCGGCTGGTTCGGTTCGGCCAATGGCGGCACCTTGTACCTGGATGAAATCGGCGACCTGCCGCTGCCGATCCAGATCAAATTGCTCGCCGCTCTGGAAAACCACGAAGTCACCCGCGTCGGCGCCCATCAGCCGAGTCCGGTGGACGTGCGCCTGGTGGCGGCGACCAGCATCGACCTGGCGCAAGCGGTGGACGCGGGGAAATTCCACGAACGGCTCTATCACTACCTCAGCGAAGGGCAACTGGAACTGCCGGCGCTGCGCGAGCGAATCGGCGACATCCTGTCATTGGCCGAATATTTTCTCGGCATCTACAGCCAGCGTCTCGACCTGCCGGTGCCGTTGATCAGCGAAGCGGCGCAACATCTGCTGGAGCGCCACAGCTGGCCGGGCAACACCCGCGAGCTGGAAAACGTCATTCACTTTGCGCTGTTGGTCAGCACTGGGGAGGAAATTCTCCCGGAACACCTGAACCTGCCCGACGCTTCTGGCCCGCACCTGCAGATCGAACGACTGGTCACGCAGATCAACATCGGCGGCAGCGTTGACGAGCGTAAGGCGTTGAAAGATTTGCTGATTGGTTTGAGTCAGCGCTTGTGACCGTTTTGTCCTGTATGAGCAAAATGGAATATCAAAGTGAATAAACGTTATTGTCCGGGAATAAAAAATCCCGGTATTGTCCGCTTCACGCCAGAGATAGCACTTCACTGGCACACGTATTAAATAGCCGTCGCCCTCTGCGACCGTGATTTTCGATAAGGACACTGCATGAAAAAGGTTCTGTTGTTTACCGCACTGGCGGCTGCTCTGACTGCTTCCCTGGCCAACGCTGGCGAGAAACTGGTGGTCGCGGCGACCCCGGTGCCGCACGCCGAAATCCTCGAGCTGATCAAGCCGACCCTGGCCAAAGAAGGCGTGGATCTGGAAATCAAAGTCTTCACCGACTACGTGCAGCCGAACGTGCAAGTGGGCGAAAAGCGCCTGGACGCCAACTACTTCCAGACCAAGCCGTACCTGGACAGCTTCAACGCTGGCAAATACAAGGATGACAAGTCCAAGTACCTGGTCACCGTGCAAGGCGTGCACGTTGAACCGTTCGGTGGCTACTCGAGCAAGTACAAGACCCTGGCTGAACTGCCTGACGGCGCGACCATCGCGATCCCTAACGAAGGCAGCAACAGCGGTCGCGCCCTGATCCTGCTGCAAAAGGCTGGCCTGATCGAGCTGAAAGATCCGAAAAACGCCCTGGCGACCCCGAAAGACATCGCCAAGAACCCGCACAACTTCAAGTTCAAGGAACTGGAATCGGCCCTGCTGCCACGTGTGCTGAAGGAAGTTGATCTGGACATGATCAACACCAACTACGCGCTGGAAGCCAAGCTGAATCCGACCAAGGATGCGTTGGTGATCGAAGGCGCCGATTCGCCTTACGTGAACTTCCTGGTGGCCCGTGAGGACAACAAGAACAGCGACGCCATCAAGAAACTGGCCGCTGCCCTGACCAGCCCGGAAGTCAAAGCGTTTATCGAGAAGAAGTACAACGGCGCGGTATTGCCGGCGTTCTGATCTGACGCTTGAGTGAACCCCTTCAAGGTGTGAAAACGCCGATGGCCAGTGATGGGCATCGGCGTTTTTGTGTGCGTGCGGAAAGCGGCCCTCACCCTAACCCTCTCCCAGAGGTAGAGGGGACTGAATGGGGGATATTGACGCAATACGCCGACGTGAAAGATCTTTGCTGAATCCATAATCGACTCGGTCTTTCAGGTCGATGTATGACGCCAGACACCTCGGTCAGCCCCCTCTCCCTCGGGGAGTGTATGTACCGGACACATGGTGGACAGGTGTTCGGAGACATGGTGGACACTTTTTAATAGGCACATTGCTCATCACTAAGGAGATGACCTGTGTCTTGGGAAGAGGTGTCCACTGTGCAGCTTCGTTCAGAATTCGTGCTTTTGGCTCGGCAAGAAGGGGCCAATGTCCGGCAGCTTTGCCGTCGATTTAATATCAGCCCAAGCACCGCCTATAAATGGCTTAACAGGTTTGAAAACCTGGGTGCAGAAGGACTGAACGATCAGTCTCGACGACCGAAGACATCACCCAAGCGATGTGCTGATGAGGTTGAACAGCAGATTCTGACCGTGAGTCAGGAGTACGCGGCCTGGGGCGCTCGCAAGCTCAAACGTGTGTTGGAAGACAACGGCTTAGTGATGCCTTCGGTCAGTACCGTGCATGCGGTTTTACAGCGTCATTCACGCGTTGATCCAAAGGCCGCCGAGATCAAACCGTTTATCCGTTTTGAGCATGAAGCGCCCAACGATCTTTGGCAGATGGACTTCAAGGGGCATATCAGTCTGGGTCAGGGGCGTTGCCATCCGTTGACGATGCTGGACGATCATTCGCGGTTTTCACTGTGCATCGCGGCGTGTATCAATGAGCAGCGCGACACCGTCCAGGAGCATCTGGTCCGGGCCTTTCGGCGCTATGGCCTGCCTTTGCGCATGACGATGGACAACGGCTCTCCATGGGGTGATCAGACAGGCGTTTATACCGCGCTGGAGGTCTGGCTGATGAGTCAAGGCATCAAGGTCGGCCACTCACGACCTTATCATCCGCAAACCCAAGGAAAGCTGGAACGCTTCCACCGCAGTCTGAAAAATGAAGTCCTCCAGGGTCAGCACTTTAACGATCTCAACAGCGCGCAACGGGCGTTTGATATCTGGCGTGATATTTACAACCAGAAGCGCCCGCATCAAGCGCTGGACATGCAGGTTCCTGCTACTCGGTACAGCAGCAGCTCAAGGGAATATCAGGAGCAACCCGCAGCGCCGGAGTACGACGATGGTGATGTGGTCAGGAAGGTTCAGGTAAAGGGCGAGATCTACTGGAGGAACCGTGAATACACAGTCGGGAAAGCTTTTTACGGGAAGTCAGTAGCTATCCGGGAAACGACGGAGGACGGCATCCACGATGTCTACTGGAGTAGACATCGCATCGCCCGAATCGACTTGAACTTGCAGATCGTTACAGCAGGTAAGAAGATCTAAAACCGTCCACCATGTCTCCGGTACATACAGGGAGAGGGCTGGGGTGAGGGGCTTTTGACTTACGCTGCAGCCTTCAACGCCCGCCTCAACGCCACGAGCAATTTCACAATGTCCTGCGGATCCAGTCGCTGCGGCACTTTTACGTCCATGTTGTCTTCCTTGTAAGGGTTTGGCCGGGGGAGTCTGGCCAAAAGCTGTTCGTCCTTGGAGGGCTTTCGTGCAAAAAAGATCCTTCCTACAGCGCAAAGGAAAATAGCCTTCTTATTCCTTCCCGGCAAACCCACAAGATAGTTTTTTGGGTGATATCAATATGCTTTAACGGTATTTAAATTCTCTTTTTTATACCTATAAAGTCACCTCCTGCCGGACAGCCACCCGCTGCCCATGGACTGCACCACCGTCGCTTATCAAGCGGCGTACAGGACGTTTCATGACTCTCGATTACGCGTTCATCCTCAGCACGCTGCCGGCGTTTCTCAAAGCCGTGGGCGTGACGCTGCAGGTCGGTTTCATCGCCATCGGCACCTCGCTGCTGGTGGCGTTGCTCAATGCGACGATTCTGGTGTTCCGCACGCCTTACCTGCAGCGCGCCGTCGGCCTGTATGTGGAACTGGCGCGCAACACGCCGCTGCTGATTCAGCTGTTCTTCGTCTACTTCGCCTTGCCGGCCATCGGCATCAAGGTGTCCGGTTTCACTGCCGCGATCATCACCATGACGTTTCTCGGTGGCGCCTACCTCACCGAAGTGCTGCGTGCCGGCGTCGATGCCGTACCGCAGGCGCAGCTGGAATCGGGGCGCTCCATCGGCCTGTCCCACGGCCAGTTGCTGCGCTACGTGATCCTGCCGCAAGCGGGGATCCTCAGCCTGCCGTCGCTGTTCGCCAATTTCATTTTCCTGCTCAAGGAAACCACCGTGGTCTCGGCGGTGGCCGTGCCGGAAATCCTCTACACCACCAAGAGCTACATCGCGCTCTACTACAAAACCTACGAAATGCTCGCCGTGTTGACGCTGATTTGCGTGCTGCTGTTCTTGCCGCTGTCGCTGCTGCTCAGCCGTCTGGAAAGGAGGCTCCAGCATGGCCAGTTCGGGTCTTGAACTGCTCTGGGTGTCGTTGCCACAACTGGCAAAAGGCGCCGGGCAAACCTTGTCGATCTCGTTCCTGAGCATTGCTATCAGCACCGTCGGCGGTGTGCTCTACGGCGTGTTGCGCACGCTCAACGTGACGTGGCTGAACGCAATCCTGCGAGTGTATCTGGAGCTGTTCCGGGCGATCCCGGTGCTGGTCTGGTTGTACCTGCTGTTTTTCGGCCTGCCGATTTTCTTCGGCCTGAGCCTGCCGAGCTTCTGGTGTGCGGTGCTGGTGCTGTCGCTGTGGGGCGCCAGCGAGGTCGGCGAGGTGGCGCGTGGGGCGCTGCATTCGTTACCGCGCGGGCAGCGTGAAGCAGGGCTGTCGATCGGCCTGAACGCTGCGCAGCTCTACGGCTACGTGCTGTTGCCGCAAGCGCTGAAACGCATGACGCCGCCGACCATCAACGTCTACACGCGGATCATCAAGACCAGTTCGCTGGCGGTGCTGATCGGCGTGGTCGATGTGATCAAGGTCGGCCAGCAGATCATCGAGCGCACCTACGAATCGGTGTTGATCTACGGCGCGCTGTTCCTGTTTTTCTTTTTCATCTGCTACCCGCTGTCGGCCGCCTCGCGCGTGCTGGAGCGGCGCTGGACGCAAGCATGAGCGCATTGATCGAGTTTCACGGCTTCAACAAATTCTACGGCGAGCAGCAGGTGCTCAACGGCATCGACCTGCAAGTGCGCAGCGGCGAAGTGATCGTCATTCTCGGCCCCAGCGGCTGCGGCAAAAGCACCTTGCTGCGTTGCCTCAATGGTCTGGAACAGGCCCACAGCGGCAGCCTGAAATTTGTCGGCCGCGAGCTGCTGGACAAGGCCACTGACTGGCGTGAAATCCGTCAGCAGATCGGCATGGTGTTCCAGAGTTATCACCTGTTCCCGCACATGAGCGTGCTCGACAATTTGCTGCTCGGCCCGCTCAAGGTGCAGAAACGTCAGCGCCGCGAAGCGCAGCAGCAGGCCGAAGCCCTGCTCGAACGGGTGGGCCTGGCGGACAAGCGCGATGCGTTTCCACGCCAGCTCTCCGGCGGCCAGCAGCAACGCATCGCCATCGTCCGTTCGTTGTGCATGAACCCGCGGGTCATGCTCTTCGATGAAGTCACCGCGGCCCTCGACCCGGAAATGGTCAAGGAAGTGCTGCAAGTGATTCAGGGCCTGGCCCGCGAGGGCATGACCCTGCTGATCGTCACCCACGAAATGGCCTTCGCCCGCGCGGTGGCCGACCGCATCGTGTTCATGGATGCCGGGCGCATCCTTGAACAGAACCCGCCCGAGATTTTCTTTACGAACCCGCAAACCGCACGCGCGCAGCAGTTTCTGGAGAAGTTCTCCTTCGTTGCAACACTGCCAAAAACGAATCCGACAAAGGAACTGGAACCGTTATGAAAACTGCCGCTTTTTTACTGCCCCTGCTGAGCCTCGCCTTACTTGCCGGTTGCAGCAAAACCGAAGAACCGCCGAAGCCGAAAGTCGCCAGCGAAAGCACCGCGCCGGCCGGTTATCTGGACAAGATCAAGGCCCGCGACAAACTGATCGTCGGCGTCTTCACCGACAAGCCACCGTTCGGTTTCGTCGATGAGGCCGGACGCTACGTCGGCTTCGACACCGACATCGGTCGGCGTTTCGCCAAGGATCTGCTCGGTGACGAGAACAAGGTCGAGTTCGTTGCCGTGGAGCCGGCGAGCCGCATTCCGTTCCTGCAAAGCGACAAGGTCGACCTGATCCTCGCCAACATGACCGTGACCCCGGAGCGCAAGGACGCGGTGGAATTCACCAACCCGAACCTCAAGGTCGCGGTGCAGGCGCTGGTGCCGCAAAGCAGTTCGGTGAAGAGCCTCAATGATCTGGCCACCCGCACCACCATCGTGACCACCGGCACCACGGCGGACATCTGGCTGACCAAAAATCATCCGGACTGGAAACTGCTCAAGTTCGAGAAAAACACCGAGTCGCTGCAAGCCCTGGCCAATGGCCGTGGCGATGCGTATGCGCAGGACAATCTGGTGCTGTTCAGCTGGGCCAAGCAGAACCCGGGCTACCGCGTGCTGGACGAAAAACTCGGTGCAGAAGCACCGATTGCGCCGGCGGTGAAGAAGGGCAATATCGAGCTGCGTGACTGGGTGAATAGCGAGCTGACCAAGCTGGGCGAGGAGAAGTATCTGCTCAAACTGTACGACCAATATGTGCGTAAGGAACTGAGCGATGACACCAAGCCTGAGAGCGTGATTGTCGAGGGTGGCAAGTGGCAGGGGTGATTGTCTGTTGAGTCGTGGTGAGGCCTGCCCCTCACCCCAGCCCTCTCCCGGAGGGAGAGGGAGCCGACCGAGGTGTCCTGCATTAGAGATCGACCTGACAAACCGGGTCGATTATGGATTCACAGAAGCATTTCAGGTCGGCGTAATTCACCAGCATCCCCCAATCAGTCCCCTCTCCCTCCGGGAGAGGAAGCCGACCGAGGTGTCCTGCTTAGACATCGACCTGACAAACCGGGTCGATTATGGATTCACAGAAGCATTTTCAGGTCGGCGTAATTCACCAGCCTTCCTCAATCAGTCCCTCTCGCTGCGGGAGAGGGAGCCGGCCGAGGTGTCCTGCTTAGACATCGACCTGACAAACCGGGTCGATTATGGATTCACAGAAGCATTTCAGGTCGGCGCAATTCACCAGCCTTCCCCAATCAGTCCCCTCTCCCTCCGGGAGAGGGAGCCGACCGAGGTGTCCTGCTTAGACATCGACCTGACAAACCGGATCGATTATGGATTCACAGAAGCATTTTCAGATCGGCGTAATTCACCAGCATCCCCCAATCAGTCCCCTCTCCCTCCGGGAGAGGGAGCCGACCGAGGTGTCCTGCATTAGGCATCGACCTGACAAACCGGGTCGATTATGGATTCACAGAAGCATTTTCAGGTCGGCGTAATTCACCAGCCTTCCTCAATCAGTCCCTCTCGCTGCGGGAGAGGGAGCCGACCGAGGTGTCCTGCTTAGACATCGACCTGACAAACCGAGTCGATTATGGATTCACAGAAGCATTTTCAGGTCGGCGCAAATCACCAGCATCCCCCAATCAATCCCTCTCGCTGCGGGAGAGGGAGCCGACCGAGGTGTCCTGCTTAGACATCGACCTGACAAACCGAGTCGATTATGGATTCACAGAAGCATTTTCAGGTCGGCGCAAATCACCAGCATCCCCCAATCAATCCCTCTCGCTGCGGGAGAGGGAGCCGACCGAGGTGTCCTGCTTAGACATCGACCTGACAAACCGGGTCGATTTTGGATTCACAGAAGCATTTTCAGGTCGGCGCTATTCACCAGCATCCCCCAATCAGTCCCCTCTCCCTCCGGGAGAGGGTTAGGGTGAGGGGCTTTTAATCCGGCCAGTTCCATGCCGGTTCATCCAGCACTCGCTGCCCGACAATCCCGGTCTGCCCCAGGGTTTTCTCCAGCACAATGCAATTGCACTCCGGGTCTTCCTGCAGCGCCGAAATCAACCGTCGCGCATGGGACACGACCCACACCTGACACTGCTGCGATGCACGGATGATCAATCGTGCCAGCGCCGGCAACAGGTCCGGATGCAGGCTGGTTTCCGGTTCGTTCAGCACCATCAACGACGGTGGTCGTGGCGTCAGCAACGCGGCGATCAGCAGCAGATAACGCAATGTTCCGTCCGACAGCTCTGCCGCCGACAGTGGCCGCAGCAAGCCTTCCTGATAAAACTCGATGGCAAAACGTCCACCGCCGACGGGGGTAACATTCAGGCGGGCGCCGGGGAACGCATCGCTGATTGCTGCGTGCAATGCTTCCGGATCGCCGATTTCGATGATGGTCTGCAAGGCTGCCGCCAGGTCACGGCCATCGTGATGCAGCACTGGCGTGCGGGTGCCCAGTTGCGGTTGGCGCACCGGGGCGTCGGCATCGCTGCGAAAGTGATCGTAGAAGCGCCAGCGGCGGATGAACTCGCGCATCTGGAACACTTCTGGCGAGCTACGCAGGCTGCCGACCTGATCGAACAGGCTGTCGAAGTTCGGCGTGTGCTGCGCCAGCACGTCCCAGCCTCGACCCTCGCGAGCGCGGATCATCGGACCATTGCGGTCCACCAGCAGACTGGCGGGGCGATACAGTGGTCCGGCCCAGATGCATTCGCGCTTGATCTCTGGGTCGAGGGAAAAGAACGAGCGGGTCGGGGCGGGCAGACCCAAGGCGATCGAATAACTGAACTCCTCCCCGGCAAATCCCATGCGCAGGCGCATCGGCGACTGGCGCACGCTGCCCTCGATCGCCACATCGCCGTTGTGCATGCGCCGGGTGAGGGTTTCCGGTCCGGCCCAGAACGTCGACTCCAGCCCGCCTTCACGCGCCAGCGCATTGACCACGCCGCCCTGAGCGGTCTCCGCCAGCAGGCGCAGCGCACGGTACAGGTTGGACTTGCCACTGCCGTTGGGGCCGGTGATCAGGTTCAGCCGGCCCAGCGGAATCACCAATTTATTGATCGAGCGGTAATTGGCCACCGCCAGGGTTTTGAGCATGGGCGTTTCCTTTGCCGGAACCGTTAGTGTGCCGTGCCTGCAGCCCTGTGGCGAGGGAGCTTGAGCCCGCCGGGCTGCGAAGCTGGCCCAACTCCCGATTCGAGCGGTTTTGCGACTGTTGCGCAGTCGAGCGGGAGCCAGCCCCTTCGCCGCAAAAATCATTTTGAAAATGCGTTGTTCCCGCGAGCGAACGTTGAACCCTGTTCTAAGCTCACAGTCGTATCGTCACTTGCACGTTCGTACACAGGAAGGAGTCTGCATGGCGAGTCCCGGATTGAAAACAGTTGTCGTGCTGAGCCTGCTTACGTTGCTGACCGCTTGCGGCAAAAAAGAAGCCCCGGCGCAGTACCTGCCGCGGGTCTTTGTGCAAGAAGTGAAACCCGCTGACTACGCGCCAGCCGTGACCCTCACCGGCGACGTTCAGGCCCGGGTGCAGACCGAACTGTCGTTCCGGGTCGGCGGCAAGATCATCCAGCGCATGGTGGATGTGGGCGACCGGGTCAGCGCCAAACAGGTGTTGGCCAAACTCGATCCCAAGGACCTGCAGACCAACGTCGATTCCGCGCAAGCCCAGGTCATCGCCGAGCAGGCGCGGGTCAAGCAGAGCGCGGCGGCGTTCGTGCGCCAGCAAAAACTTCTGCCCAAGGGTTACACCAGCCAGAGCGAATACGATTCCGCCCAGGCGGCGTTGCGCAGCAGCCAGAGCGCATTGAGCGCGGCGCAGGCGCAATTGGCCAACGCCAAAGATCAGTTGAGTTATACCGCGCTGATCGCCGATGCACCGGGAGTGATCACCGAACGTCAGGCTGAAGTCGGGCAAGTGGTGCAGGCCACCGCGCCGATTTTCTCGCTGGCCCGCGACGGCGCCCGCGATGCGGTATTCAATGTCTACGAATCGCTGCTGGCCGAGCGCCCGGCGGACCGTTCGATTGTCGTCAGCCTACTCGACAACCCCGCGATCAAGACCACCGGCACGGTGCGTGAAATCACCCCGGCGGTGTCGGCGCAGTCCGGCACGGTGCAAGTCAAAGTCACCCTCGACAGCCTGCCACAGGGCATGCAACTGGGCTCGGTGGTCAGCGCCACCGCCAAGGGCAGCGGCAAGTCGGCGGTGGAATTGCCGTGGTCGGCGCTGACCAAAAACATCAGCGATCCGGCGGTGTGGATGGTCGACGAAAAAGGTGAGGCGCAGTTGCACAGCGTGACGGTTGGCCGCTACCTGATCGGCAAGGTTGTCATCAGCGATGGCCTCAAGGGTGGGGAAAAAGTCATTGTCGCCGGTGGCCAGTTGTTGCATCCGGGGATGAAGGTCGAGATTGCCGAAAACACCTACAAAAGTCTGCAGCCGGGAGCACAGCCATGAAGCGACTGGGGCTGTTATCCATCGGCGTATTGCTCGCTGCCTGTTCGAAACACGAGCCGCCACCGGAGCCGGTGCGGCCGGTGCTGTCGATCAAGGTGCAGGCGCTGAACGAGGAAACCCTCGGCCGTTTCGCCGGCAGCATTCAGGCGCGTTACGAAAGCAACACTGGCTTTCGCGTGGGCGGACGTATCGCCAGCCGTAACGTCGATGTCGGTGCCGAGGTGCAAAAGGGCACGCTGCTCGCCACTCTCGACCCGTCCGATCAGCAGAACCAGTTGCGTTCGGCCCAGGGCGACCTGGCCAAGGTCCAGGCACAACTGATCAACGCCCAGGCCAACGCCCGCCGGCAGCAGGCGCTGTTTGATCGCGGCGTGGGCGCGCAGGCGCAGCTGGACATTGCCACCACCGACCTGAAAACCACCCAGGCCTCACTGGATCAGGCGCGCGCGGCGGTCAATCAAAGCAAGGATCAGCTCGGCTACACCGAACTGCGTTCAGACCACAAAGCGGTGGTCACCGCGTGGAACGCCGAGGCCGGGCAGGTGGTGACGGCGGGGCAGCAAGTGGTGACCCTGGCGCAACCGGATATCAAGGAAGCGGTGATCGACCTGCCGGACACCCTGGTCGATGAGATCCCTTCCGATGTGGTGTTTCTGGTGGCCGGGCAACTCGACCCGAGCATCAACACCACGGCGACCCTGCGCGAGATCGAGCCGCAGGCACAAAGCGCCACCCGCACCCGTCGCGCACGGCTGACCCTGGCCGACACCCCGGACGGTTTCCGTCTCGGCACGGCGATCAGCGTGACCCTCAGTTCGGCGATCAAACCGCGCATCGAATTGCCCGCCACCGCGCTGCAGGAAGTCGATGGCAAATCCCGTATCTGGGTCATCGACACCCAAAGCAAAACCGTCAGCCCGCGCGACGTCAGCGTGATCAGCCGCACCGACGGCAGCGTGGTGCTCGCGGGCGGCGTGAAGAACGGTGAGCGCGTGGTCAGCGCCGGCGTCAACAGTCTCAAACCCGGACAATCCGTGAAACTTGACGAGGACAGTCAATGAAAGGCTCTTTCAACCTCTCCGAATGGGCCCTCAAGCATCAGTCTTTCGTCTGGTATCTGATGTTCGTCGCGTTGTTGATGGGGGTGTTCTCGTACTTCAATCTGGGGCGCGAGGAAGACCCGTCGTTCACCATCAAGACCATGGTGATCCAGACCAAATGGCCGGGTGCGACCCAGGAGGAAACCCTCAAGCAGGTCACCGACCGCATCGAGAAAAAACTCGAAGAACTCGACTCCCTCGACTACGTGAAAAGCTACACGCGCCCCGGCGAATCGACGGTGTACGTGTACTTGCGCGACACCACCAGCGCCAAGGACATCCCGGAAATCTGGTACCAGGTGCGCAAGAAAATAGATGACATTCGCGGGCAGTTTCCCAAGGGCATTCAAGGGCCGGGGTTCAACGACGAATTCGGTGATGTGTACGGTTCGGTGTATGCCTTCACCGCCGACGGCCTGACCATGCGCCAGTTACGCGACTATGTGGAACAGGCGCGAGCCGAGATCCGCAATGTACCGGGGCTGGGCAAGATCGAAATGATCGGCCAGCAGGACGAAGTGATTTACCTGAATTTCTCCACCCGCAAACTCGCAGCGTTAGGCATCGATCAGCGTCAGGTGGTGCAGAGCCTGCAATCGCAGAACGCCGTGACCCCGGCCGGTGTCATCGAGGCCGGGCCGGAGCGCATATCCGTGCGCACCTCGGGGCAGTTCGCTTCGGAGAAAGATCTGGCCGAGGTCAATCTCAAGCTCAACGACCGTTTCTATCGCCTGGCCGACATCGCCGACATCAGCCGGGGTTACGTCGATCCGGCCACGCCTGAATTTCGCTTTGACGGCAAACCGGCGATCGGTCTGGCGATTGCCATGCAGAAGGGCGGCAACGTTCAGGCGTTCGGCAAGGCCCTGCACCAGCGCATCGACGAGCTGACGGCCGATCTGCCGGTCGGCGTCGGCGTGCACACCGTGTCCGATCAGGCGGTGGTGGTGGAAGAGGCCGTCGGTGGCTTCACCAGCGCGCTGTTCGAGGCGGTGATCATCGTACTGGTGGTGAGCTTCATCAGCCTCGGCGTGCGCGCCGGGCTGGTGGTGGCGTGCTCGATCCCGCTGGTGCTGGCGATGGTGTTTGTGTTCATGGAATACAGCGGCATCACCATGCAACGGATTTCCCTCGGCGCGTTGATCATTGCCCTCGGCCTGTTGGTGGACGATGCGATGATCACGGTGGAAATGATGGTCACGCGCCTGGAAATGGGCGAAAGCAAGGAGCAGGCGGCCACGTTCGCCTACACCTCCACGGCGTTTCCGATGCTCACCGGTACGCTGGTGACGGTGGCCGGTTTCGTGCCCATCGGCCTCAACGCCAGTTCTGCGGGTGAGTACACCTTCACCCTGTTCGCCGTGATTGCCGTGGCGATGATCGTGTCGTGGGTGGTGGCGGTGTTCTTTGCCCCGGTGATCGGTGTGCACATTCTCAGCACCAATGTGAAACCCCATGAAGCCGAGCCGGGTCGCGTCGGTCGGGCCTTCAATGGCGGTTTGCTGTGGTGCATGCGCAATCGCTGGTGGGCGATCGGCATCACCGTGCTGCTGTTTGTGCTGGCCGTGTTCTGCATGCGCTTCGTGCAGAACCAGTTTTTCCCGTCCTCGGATCGCCCGGAAATTCTGGTCGATCTGAACTTGCCACAAAACGCCTCCATCGACGAAACCCGCAAGGCCGTCGACAAACTCGAAGCCACGCTCAAGGGCGACCCGGACATCGTGCGCTGGAGCACCTACATCGGTCAGGGTGCAATCCGTTTCTACCTGCCGCTCGACCAGCAATTGCAGAACCCGTACTACGCGCAACTGGTCATCGTCAGCAAAGACTTCGAGGCCCGCGAAGCGCTGAGTCAGCGCCTGCGCGAACGCCTGCACAAGGATTTCGTCGGTATCGGCAGTTACGTGCAGGCGCTGGAAATGGGCCCGCCGGTGGGGCGGCCGATCCAGTACCGGATCAGCGGCAAGGACATTGATCAGGTGCGCAGGCACGCCATCGACCTGGCCACCGAACTGGACAAGAACCCGCACATCGGCGAGATCATTTACGACTGGAACGAGCCGGGCAAAGTCCTGCGCATCGACATCGCCCAGGACAAGGCACGCCAGCTCGGGCTGTCGTCCGAAGACGTGGCGAACCTGATGAACAGCATTGTCAGTGGCGCGCCGCTGACTCAGGTCAACGATGATATTTACTTGATCAACGTGGTCGGCCGTGCGGTGAGCTCGGAACGCGGCACGCCGGAAACCCTGCAGAATTTGCAGATCGTCACACCGAACGGCACGTCGATTCCGCTACTCGCGTTCGCCACCGTGCGTTATGAGCTGGAACAGCCGCTGGTATGGCGCCGCGACCGCTTGCCGACCATCACCATCAAGGCATCGGTGCGCGACGAGATCCAGCCGACCGACCTGGTGAAACTTCTCAAGCCGTCGATTGATGCCTTCGCGGAAAAACTGCCGGTCGGTTACAAAGTCGCCACCGGCGGTACGGTCGAGGAGAGCGGCAAGGCTCAGGGGCCGATTGCCAAGGTGCTGCCATTGATGCTGTTCCTGATGGCGACCTTCCTGATGATCCAGTTGCACAGCGTGCAGAAGATGTTCCTGGTGGCGAGTGTCGCGCCGCTGGGGCTGATCGGCGTGGTGCTGGCGCTGGTGCCGACGGGCACGCCGATGGGCTTCGTGGCGATCCTGGGGATTCTGGCGCTGATCGGCATCATCATCCGTAACTCGGTGATCCTGGTAACGCAGATCGACGAGTTCGAGCGAAACGGTTCTGCGCCGTGGGATGCGGTGGTGGAAGCGACCGAGCACCGGCGCCGGCCGATCCTGCTGACTGCAGCGGCGGCGAGCATGGGCATGATCCCGATTGCCCGGGAAGTGTTCTGGGGGCCGATGGCGTACGCGATGATCGGCGGGATTGTGGTGGCGACGCTGCTGACGCTGCTGTTCCTGCCGGCGCTGTATGTGGCCTGGTACAAGATCCGCGAACCGAAGAAGGATTGAGTCAACAGCGGCCCTCACCCTGGCCCTCTCCCAAAGGGAGAGGGGACGGACCGAGGTGTCTGGCGCTATTTATCGACCTGAAAAATCGGGTCGATTATGGGTTCAGCCACGTTGGGTCAAGTCGGCGTACTTCATCAATATCCCCCAATCGGCCCCTTCTCCCTTTGGGAGAGGGTCAGGGTGAGGGGGGGGCTGACTCAACTCAAGCCTTACGCCAAACGCTTGCTAACCAAGGCTGCTGCTCACGCGGTAATCCCGCCGGGCGGTAGTAATGCTCAAGCTCGACAAACCCCGCCGCCGTCAGCAACCCTTGCCACGCCTCAAGATCGTGATACGAGCCATACCGCGGCCCGTTCCAGCCCTCCTGGTTATCCCCGCGCGGATTGGAGCTGAACAACACGCCACCCGGTTTCAACGCGCCGTGCAATTGCTTCAATACCCGTGGCAACTCCTGCAACGGCACATGAAAAAGCACCGCATTGGCAAAGATCCCGTCGAAGCGTTCAGCCGGCAGATCGAGCTTCAGAAAGTCCTGCTGCAACACTTCACAGCCACTGTCCTCGCGGGCCATTCGCGCAAACTCTTGCGAACCATCCAGCCCGACGGCGATGTGACCCATGCGCGTGAACGTCTGCAAATCCCGTCCCGGGCCACAGCCAAAGTCCAGAACCGTGAACGGCGCCGTGCCTTGAATATGCCGCAGCAATGCATTGATGTTCTGGCTGACGTCGTGATCGCGGGTGCCTTCGCGGAAGTCTTCGGCCACCGAGTTGTAATGGCCGAGGGTGGTGGCGGTGATCTGTTCGAGATCGCTGGGGGTCTGCTTCATGGTCGGGATACGCGGGCAGTTGGGATTCGCCGAATATACGCCATGAAGCGGGGCGGCTGCGCAGCCCATCGCGAGCAGGCTCACTCCTGCATTTGAAATGCATTCCCCTGTAGGCGTGAGCCTGCTCGCGATAGCGTTTGTGAAGTCGCTGCATGAGCCCGGCCAGACTCAGCGCTTGTTCAACCCCCGCGCCAAGCGGTCTCCACCCAACTGAATCACCGCCACCAATGCCACCAGCAACACAATCACCGTCAACATGATCTGGCTGTCAAAGCGCTGATAGCCGTAGCGATAGGCGATGTCCCCCAAGCCGCCGGCACCAATCGCCCCGGCCATGGCTGACGAGTTGATCATCGTTACCAGGGTAATGGTGAAACCGCCGACAATCCCCGGCAGCGCTTCGGGCAACAGCACATGCCAGACGATATGCCAGCGCCGGCATCCCATCGCCTGCGCCGCTTCGATCAAACCATGATCAACCTCGCGCAGACTCACCTCGGCAATCCGCGCAAAGAACGGCGTCGCGGCAATGGTCAGCGGCACCACGGCCGCCCACACACCGTAGGTAGTGCCGACGATCAGCCGGGTGAATGGAATCAGTGCGACCATCAGAATCAGAAACGGAATCGAGCGAAACAGGTTCACAAACGCCCCGAGTGCGCGATTCAACACCGGTGCTTCGTAAATCCCGCCCTTGTCGCTGGTGACCAGAATCACCGCCATGGGAATCCCCACCAGCAGCGCGATCAGCGACGACACACCGACCATCAGGAAAGTGTCGATAAAACCCTGCAGCAAGCGATCAAACCACATAACCCAGCACCTCCACCCGTTGCGCCCATTGCCCGGCACGTTCGCGCAATTGCTCGGCGCTCGCCGCGGAACTGCTGACGGCCAGCAGCAATTGCCCCAGCGCATGGCCCTGAATCCGCTCCACGCCGCCCTGCAACAACTTCACCCGACCACCGAGCGCGGCGAACAACGCCGCCAGATCCGGCTCGTCGCGGGCAGCGCCGGTCAATTGCAGGCGCAGCACCACTGCCGCGTCGCCAGAGGGTGGCGAGGCATGCAGACGGCTTTGCAGTTCTTCCGGCAAGGCGTGTTGCAGCGGCGCGAGCAAGGTCTGGCTGACCTCGTGCTGCGGATTGCCGAACACTTCCCAGACCGGGCCTTGTTCGACGACGCGCCCGTGCTCCAGCACCACCACGCGGTCGCAGATTTCGCGGATCACTGCCATTTCGTGGGTGATCAATACGATGGTCAGGCCCAGGCGCTGGTTGATCTCGCGCAGCAGGCCGAGGATCGACTGGGTGGTCTCCGGATCGAGCGCGGAAGTGGCTTCGTCGCAGAGCAGAATATCCGGGTCATGCACCAATGCCCGGGCGATGCCGACACGCTGTTTCTGTCCGCCGGACAGCTGCGCCGGGTAGCTCTTGTGCTTGGCTTGCAGGCCGACCAGTTCAAGCAATTCGCGGACTTTCTGCTCGCGCTGTGCTTTTGGCACGCCAGCGACTTTCAGCGGCAGTTCGACGTTCTGCCAGACGGTCTTGGCCGACATCAGGTTGAAGTGCTGGAAGATCATGCCGATGCGTCGGCGCAGGTTGACCAGGCGATCCTCATCGAACTCGCCGATATCGACCTGGTCGATCAGTACCCGCCCCGACGTCGGCTGCTCCAGACGATTGATCGTGCGGATCAACGATGACTTGCCGGCGCCGCTGCGGCCGATGATGCCAAACACTTCACCGCGCTGAATCGCCAGATCAATGCCCTGCAGCGCAGCGACCGGGCCTTGCCGGCCGTCGTAGGTTTTACCCAGGCCGATGAAGCGTACGTGGGCGCGGTTCAGCTCGGGGTGCAGTTCGGTTCTTTCAGCATGTTTGGGCTCTGGAGTTTCCAGTCGCCGTTGGATCGCGGCCGTCATGCTCAGCTTTCCCAACCGGCCTGGTACAACTTGCCGTGAGCCTTATCCAGCGCGGCGCGCACGGCTGGCGAGTGCTGGTAGATATCGACGAACTTGATCAGGCGCGGATCATCTTTGCTCTTCGGCTGGATCACGAACTGGATCACGTATTCCTTGTGGTCGAGGCCGTCGAACAGCAGCGCGGAACCGGCATCGAAGGTCTTCGCCAGACGGATGTAGGCAGGGTAGCCCTGGACCAGATCGGCGTCGTCATAGGCACGCACCAGTTGCACGGCTTCGACCTGGAGGATTTTGATTTTCTTCGGATTGGCGACGATGTCGTCTTCGGTGGCCTTGTAACCGACGCCCGGTTTCAGGCTGATCAACCCGGCCTTGGCCAGCAGTTGCAGGCCGCGCCCGCTGTTGATCGGGTCGTTGGCGATGGCGACGCTGGCGCCCTCGGGCAACTCGTCGAAGCTTTTGTATTTCTTCGAGTAGAGGCCAACGTTGTTGATGATCCCCGGGGCGAACGGCACCAGGTCAAAACCGGAAGCGGCCTTGGCGTTTTCGAGGAACGGGATGTGCTGGAAGTAGTTCACGTCGATGTCGCCGGCGGCGAGGCTGACGTTCGGCGCGATCCAGTCGGTGAACTCCACCAGCTCGACTTTCAGGCCTTGCCTGGAAGCCTCTTCGACGGCGGCTTCCAGCGGGATGGCGAAGGCGGCGGTGGTGCCGATTTTCAGTGGAGCGTCGGCAGCGAACACCGCCGAGCTGAACAGGCCGAAGGCCAGGGCCAGTGCTTTGACTGGGTGGGTCAGGCGTTTCTTGGTCATGATGGTTTTCCAGTCAGTGCATTGATTATGTGGTGTTGGGTCGGGCCTCTTCGCGAGCAAGCTCGCTCCCACAGGGAAATGCATTCCAAATGTGGGGGCGAGCTTGCTCGCGAAGCTTTTAATGCCGGTACGCAGCAGCGGTGTGTTGCTCGGGGAGTTGCGCCTCGCCGTGAAACAGCTTCTCGCGCAAGCTGCCGCTGTCATACGCAGTCTTGTACGACCCACGCCGCTGCAACTCCGGAATCACCAGCTCGATGAAATCGACATAGCTTTCCGGGGTGACGATGCGGGTCAGGTTGAAGCCGTCGAGGCCGGTTTCGGCGATCCACGATTCCAGCTCGTCCGCCACTTGCTCAGGCGAGCCGACCACGGTGATGTAGCGGCCACCGAGGGCGTGCTGGTCGAGCAATTTGCGCCGGGTCCAGTCGTTGTTCTGCAGGTTCTTGGTCGCGGACTGGATGGCGTTGCTTTTCACGTACTGGATCGGTTCGTCGATTTCGTACTGGGAAAAGTCGATGCCGGTGGACGCTGAAAAGTGCGCCACGCCAGCCTCGGCACTGGCATAACTCAGGTACTCGGCGTGCTTGGCCCAAGCGGCTTCTTCGGTGGCGCCGACAATCACGTTGAGGCCCATGAACACCTTGATGTCCTCGGGATTGCGCCCGGCCTCGACCGCGCTGGCGCGAACCTTGTCGACTTGCACCTTGGTCGACGGCTTGTTCTGGCCGCTGATGAACACGCACTCGGCGTGACGCCCGGCGAACAGCAAGCCGCGATCGGAGCTGCCGGCCTGGAACAGCACCGGTGTGCGCTGCGGCGATGGCTCGCAGAGGTGATAACCCTCGACCTGATAGAACTCGCCCTTGTGCTCGACCTTGTGCACTTTTTCCGGGTTGGCGTAGATTCGCTGCGCACGGTCATTGAGCACCGCGCCGTTTTCCCAACTGCCTTCCCAGAGTTTGTAGAGCACCTCCAGGTACTCGTCGGCCTGGTCGTAGCGCCGGTCATGCTCGACCTGCTCGCGCAGGCCCATGGCCTTGGCGGCGCTGTCGAGGTAACCGGTGACGATGTTCCAACCCACGCGACCACGGCTCAAATGATCGAGCGTCGACATGCGCCGGGCGAACAGGTACGGCGGTTCGTAGGTGAGGTTGGCGGTCAGGCCGAAACCGAGGTTTTTGGTGACAGCAGCCATGGCCGAGACCAGCAGCAGCGGATCGTTGACCGGTAGCTGGATCGACTCTTTGAGCGTGACGTCCACCGAGTTCTGATAGACGTCGTACACCCCGACGATGTCGGCGATGAACAACCCGTCGAACAGCCCGCGTTCCAGCAACTGCGCCAGTTCGGTCCAGTATTCAATGCTGTTGAACCGGGTCGAGGTGTCGCGCGGATGCGTCCACAAACCGTGGTTGATGTGGCCGATGCAGTTCATGTTGAACGCGTTGAGCAGGATCTTTTTCTTGCTCATCAGATAGTGCCCCGCAGCGGCGGCTTTTCATCGTTGAGGTAGTAATTACCCACTGCGTGATACTTCCAGCGCACCGGGTCGTGCAGGGTGTGCACCCGAGCGTTGCGCCAGTGGCGGTCGAGGCCGTGCTCGATCAGGGTGGCCTGACTGCCGGCCAGTTCGAACAGGGTGCTGCCGGCGGCCAGGGAGATCTCGGTGCTGATGGCGCGTGCTTCTGCAACGGCGATCGACGCCGCCGCGACAGTCTCGGCGGTGGTCTCGGCTTGCGCGATGTCGAGGAATTCGCCGGAGCGTTCGAGCAAGGCTTCGGTGGCGTGCAGGCGAATACTCAAGTGGCCGAAACTCTTGAGGGTCAGCGGGTCTTCGGTAGCCTTGTCGTTGCCGGAGTCGATCCACGGACGAGTTTTGCTGCGCACGAAGTGCAGCGCGTCCTCATACGCGGCACGGGCGATGCCGGTGTCGATGGCGGCGTGAAGGATCTGCGCCAGCGGGCCGACCGTGGTCGGACGCTCGAAGGCACTCTGGAACGGGATCACGTCTTCGGCGGCGACGTAGACGTCTTCGAACACCACCGAACCGCTGCCGGTGGTGCGCTGGCCGAAGCCGCTCCAGTCGTCGATCACGGTCAGGCCCTGGCTGTCACGCGGGACGAATGCCAGTTGTTGCACGCCGTTTTCATCGACCACGGAAGTCGGAATACGCTGGGCGTAAATCGCCCCGGTCGAGTAGAACTTGCGGCCATTGATGCGATAGCCGTCACCGTCGCGCTTGAGGCTGGTGACGCGGTCGTGGGCGGTTTTGGTGCCCAGTTCCGCCAGTGCGTTACCGAAGCGCTGGCCGGCGAGCACTTCGGCGTACAGCCGTTGTTTCTGCGCGTGACTGCCGTTCACCCGCAGCACTTCGAGTGCGTAGAAATGATTCTGCGGAATCTGCCCGAGCGAGCCGTCAGCCTGAGCGATCAGGGCGATGACTTTGGCCAGGGTCACGTTGGATACGCCGGCGCCGCCGTATTCCTTGGGCACGCTGATGCCCCAGAGGCCGGAGCGGGAAAACACGTCGAGTTCCGGCAGCGGCAGACGCCGTTCACGGTCGCGCACGGCGCTGTCGCGTTTGAAATCTTCGGCCAGGTCGCTGGCGACGATCAGGGCTTGCTCATCGCTGGTGATGACCGCGACGGAGTGAGAATAAGTCATGTGTTTCTCCAGAGATCTGGTCAAAAGTGTGCGGTCGTTAAATCCAGGAGTGACGAGCCGGCAAAGTACCGTTCAGGCGATAGGCGCCGACCGCGTGATACTTCCAGCGCACGGGGTCATGCAGGGTGTGCACCCGGGCGTTGCGCCAGTGGCGGTCGAGGTTGAATTCGGCGAGGGTCGCGCGGCTGCCGGCCAGTTCGAAAAGTTTTTCGCTGGCCAGCAGCGAGATCTCGGTGGTCAGCACTTTGGCTTCGGCCACGGCAATCGAGGCGCGGGCGGCGGACTCGGCGGTCAGTGGCGCAGCGTGCACCAGATCGAGTACCTGCCCGGCCTTGCGCAGCAGCGCTTCGGCGGCGTGCAGTTCGATTTTCAGTTTGCCGATGTCGGCGATCACGTAGAGGTCATCGCTGGCGCGCTCGACCTTGGCGTCGATCCACGGCCGGGCACGGGTTTTGACAAACTCGATGGCGTCGTCGATGGCACCACGGGCGATGCCGGCGTCGATGGCCGCCTGAATGAGCTGCGAGACGGCGCCTTGAGTATTCGGGGTTTCGTTGATCTTCCAGTTGTCGACCACCAGGCTCGACTCGACACGCACGTTGTTCAGCAGGATCGTGCCGCTGGCGGTGGTGCGCTGACCGAAGCCCGACCAGTCATCAACGATGCGCAATCCCGGCGTGCCACGGCGGACGAAGGCCAGCACTTGCTTGCCGTCATCGTTGAGTGCCTTGACGGCGACCCAGTGCGCGAACAGCGCGCCAGTGGAATAGAACTTCTGGCCGTTGATCACGTAGTCATCGCCATCGGCGGTGATGCGCGCCTTCAATTCCAGGGTGTTTTTCGTACCGCGCTCAGGGCCAGCATTGCCGATGCGCCAGCCTTCCAGAACACTCTGGAACAGCTGCTTTTTCTGCGCCTCAGTGGCGCTGCCGAGCACCAGGTTGAGGATGCCGAACTGGTTCTGTGGAATCTGTCCCAGCGCCGGATCGGCGGCGGAAATGATCGCGAACACTTCGGCCAGGGTAACGAACGAAACTTGCGGGCCACCGTACTCACGCGGGATGGCGATGCTGCCCAGGCCGCTGCGGGTGAACTGTTCGATTTCCGACCACGGCAGCTTGCGCTGGCGGTCGCGCCTGGCGGCCTGCACACGGGCGACTTGCGCCAGCTCATGGGCGGCCTTGATGGCTTGGGCGTCGTTGCGCAAGACCTGCGCGGGCAACAACAACGGGGCGATGTCCAGATCCGACTGGACGTTTGCGTCTGCCAGACTGGACATCAGTGCCGCTCCTTGGCTGCACGCAATGCCCTGGCGATCTGCACTGGGGTGATTGTGTTCCGGACCATACTACCTACCTCACATCTCATGAAAAACGCCGCAAAAGTGCGGCGAACGAAAGAATGTCCGGTGGTCCGGTTCATATACCCTAAGCGTGTATAAATATTAAATAAACTAACTTTTAGGAATATGCATAGAAGGGGTGATGGTCGGATTGGTTAACGGGTTTTCGAGGCTGAGCGATTCTGTGGCAGGGGAGCTTGCTCGCGCTGGGCTGCGAAGCGCCCCTGAAACCTGCACAGCTGTTCCCTTCAGCTAAACCGTCGTGTCGGTTTTGCGATTGCTGCGCAGCCGAGCGGCAGCAAGCGCCCTCGCCGCAAGGGCTGTGTGTTCAGTCTGTGCGCGATTCGGCGACCTTGAGTTCGGGGTTGAGAGGCACCTTCAGGTAAGGATTCACGCAGCCGATCTTTAACGTCCGTGGCGGCGCCCAGCGTGAGTTGTTGCCGACCCGGTCAAGGATGCAATACGTCACATCCAGCCGCAGATCTTCCCCGGCTTCAACGATCACCGCCGGCGGCACCCAGACCTGAATCGGCAGCCCGACATCCGCTGTGGTAATCGGTGCCAGATCCATGCGCACATCCCCCCAGCGCAAGGTGATGGCATCGTCCTCGGCCATGTTCAGGTAAGGCTCGATGGTCAGCGGCACGCCGCGTTTGATCTGATTCGGGTTCACGCCCTGGCGGCGAATGGTGTCGGGGATCGTCACCGGTGCCAGTTGCTGGTTTTCGTCGCCGCACAGCGTCGAAGGCTCGCCGCCCGGGCAGTCGAGCTTGACCTGCACCCGGGTCGGCGCCGACAACGCCGGCCCCTGGCCGACCTGCATTACCCGGTAGTGAATGCGTGCGATGCCATTGGCAATGAAACTCTCCGGCACCCGCAGGCTGACCACGGCACCGACGTCTTCGCCGGTCAGCACCTTCGAGGCGACATAGCATTTGTTCCAGAACAACTCGATCAGATCGCCGCAATCCATGTCGGGGTAGGGCGACACATTGACCAGCAGGTGGGCCGCTGCGGCCAGATTGATGCCGGTTTTTTGCGCTGGCGCCAGAATCGGGGCTGCCAGTTCGGGGGTATGCGAAGTGCGGGTCATCGTTTTCTCTCCTTGAAATCCTGCAGCGAAGTCCGTTTCTGAAAGAACAAAAAAGCGTGAATCAACTGGCAATAAAGCGGTGCGCTTTTGTTCAGTTTGAATACGGGGTTATTTAACTAAGTGAGGCTGATTGGTGACTAGATAAGAACGTGCTGAAGTGGGTGTCAATAGAGTGATTTAGTTAATTCGTGAATTACCGATTATTCAGAAATTTCCTACGCTGACGAATCCCTATGCCTAGGTTCGATAGTGAATATGGCCACAGAATCAAGGAGTTTCTGCCGGTTTTGCCGCAGGTTTATTCGAACGTTGTCCTTCGGCGAAGAATGGCGTGAACGCGAATAATAATGTTTGCAGAACATATAAACAGGCTGCGTATCGCAGGCGGAATTTATAAGATTTTTTGAAGTTGTCGAGGGCGGGGTAAAGGTAACTTCCATCCGTGGAAGTTTAAGAATCATGCGTTGAAAGTTATCAGGCGTGATTGAGGAACTTGCTGAGGAATTGTTGGGTGCGTTGTTCTTTCGGGTTGGCAAACAGCGCTTTGGCTTCACCCTGTTCGACGATCACACCCTTGTCGAAAAACACCACACGGTTGGCCACATCACGGGCGAAGCCCATTTCATGGGTGACAATCACCATGGTGCGTTTCTCCTCGGCAAGGCCGCGGATGGTCGCCAGTACTTCACCGACCAGTTCCGGATCGAGGGCCGAGGTCGGCTCGTCGAACAGGATCACTTCCGGCTCCATCGCCAGCGCCCGGGCAATTGCCACGCGCTGTTGCTGGCCGCCGGACAGACGACGCGGGTAAGCGTCTTCCTTACCGGAGAGACCGACTTTGGCCAGCAGCTTCATGCCCAGGGCAATGGCTTGCTCGCGCGGCATCTTCTTGACCACGATCGGCCCTTCGATGACGTTTTCCAGAGCGGTGCGATGGGGGAACAGGTTGAAGTTCTGGAACACGAAGCCCACGTGCTGGCGCAGAGTGCGCACCAGGCTTTGCTGCTGGCTCAGCGGGCGGCTGGTATCGACTTCGATAGCGCCGACCTTGATCCGGCCGCTGGTGGGTTCCTCAAGGAAGTTCAGGCAGCGCAGAAACGTGGTTTTCCCCGAACCGCTGGGGCCGATGATGGCCACGACTTCGCCTTCCTTGACCTCAAGATCGATGCCCTTGAGCACCTCTTGACCCTTGAACTGCTTTGTCAGTTTTTCTACGACAATCATGGGGTCAGGACTCCTGGTCGTGCCGATTGGCCCGCTCTTCCAGCTTGTTCTGCAGGTGCGACAGCACCGTGGCCAGAATCCAGTAGATCAGCGCGGCGGCAAGATACATGGTGAAGACTTCGAACGTCCGGGCGGTAATCAGCTGCGCCTGACGGAACAGCTCCGGCACCTGAATGGTGGCGGCCAGTGCCGTGTCCTTGACCAGTGAAATAAAGCTGTTGCCCAGCGGCGGCAAGGCCGTGCGCATCGCTTGCGGCAGGATGGCCCGGCGCAGGGTCTGCGCGCGGGTCATGCCGATGCTCGCAGCCGCTTCCCATTGGCCGCGTTCGATCGAACCGATCGCGGCGCGCAGGATTTCACAGGCGTAAGCGGCCATGTTCAGCGAGAAGCCGATCAGGGCCGCCGGCAGCGGATCCAGTTCCAGACCCATTTGCGGCAAGCCGTAATAGATCACGAACAATTGCACCAGCAACGGCGTGCCACGAAAGAACGACACGTAGATGCGGGCAATCCAGCTCACCAGTTTGAAGCGCGACAGGCGCATCAACGCCAGGCCAAAGCCCAGCAGCAAGCCGAAGAACATGCCGCCCAGGCTGAGGATGACTGTGTAGTACGCGCCCTTGAGCAGGAAGGGCGCGGAATCCAGTGCGAGTTGGAAAGCTTCTTCCATTATTTCGTGACGTCAGCGTTGAAGTATTTCTCGGACAGTTTCTTCAGGGTGCCGTCGGCACGCAGATCGTCGAGGGCCTTGTTCACCGCTGCCAGCAGTTCCGGCTCGCCTTTGCGCAGGGCAATGCCGGACTCCTGACGGGAGAAGGCTTCACCTGCGGCGACGGTTTTCGGGGCTTTCTTGGCGTATTCCAGTGCGGCCAGACGGTCGATCAGGATGGCGTCGGTGCGACCGTTGTTCAGGTCGGCGAACTTGGTCGGATCATCGTCATAGGTGCGCACATCAGCGCCCGGCACGTTGGCGCGGACCCACTGTTCATAGTTGGTGCCCAGGCCGACGCCGACTTTTTTGCCTTTCAGGTCGGCGGCGGTCTTGATGTTCAGCGCAGCTTCCTTGTCCTTCAGGACCAATGCCTGAATCCCGGAAACGGTGTACGGCTCGGAGAAGTCATACTTCTTCTTGCGCTCGTCGGAGATGGTCACTTGGTTGACCACTACGTCCAGGCGCTTGGACTCCAGTGCGGCAAGGATGCCGTCCCACTTGGTCGGTTGAATCTTGGCTTTGACGCCCAGCTTCTGCGCCAGTGCCTCGGAGAGTTCGACTTCGAAACCGGAGAGCTTGCCGTTCTCATCGACGAAGCTGAACGGTGGGTAAGTGCCTTCCAGGCCGACGTTGATAACGCCTTTGTCCTTGATCTGCTGCAGCTGTTCACCGGCTGTTGCCTGGCTGATCAGGCCGGCGCTCAGTGCAAGGCCCAGCGAACCTACCAGCAGATTGCGACGTAGTGCGGAAAAATTCATGACAAGCCCCTGTGTTTTCTTATGGAAGACGCTTAAGGAAAGTTGGCGAATTCGTGATTCGAGCGACTGCGGTATCGTGCCCTAAAGCAGCTTATGCGTCTCTGGCGAAATTCGCCTGCGGCGAGACTATATGATGGTTTGTTTAGACTTGAAAATACTTAATCTATAAATTGTTATTCCTTAATCGAATATTGGTTTTGGGGCTTGGCGGCCTCTGGGCCGACCATGTTTTTGGGGTTTGGGTGTATATCCGTTTTTTTGGGGGGGGCGGCTGGCGGTTTCGCCCTTACGGCGACTCACTTTTTTGACAAGCGCCTCAAAAAAGTAAGCAAAAAAAGGCTTGCCCCAGCGTTCGGCCCGCTCGCTAAGGCTCGGGGTTCCTTCGCTCCGGGATCCATCCGGGGGCATCGCCTCCGGTTTGCTTCGCTGCACCTCCTCTCGATGTATGCGGCTTCGCCGCACGGCGCTCCGCGCCTGCCCCCCGGATGAATCCCTCCACTCAGCCTGCCGAAGGGGCCTGAAGATCAAGATCAAGAGCAGGCGAGCTGACACTCGGCCTATTGGGTGGTTCGGTCCTTGTGGGGGGCTTATTTCTTTCGGAGCTGCTGTGGCTGCGATCTTTTGATCTTTCCGTTACAGAAAATCCTTATAGGCAAACAATGCCGGGGCGCCGCCGGTGTGCAGGAATATGATCGGGCCATCGTTGAAACGCTGGCGGCCGATGCCGTCCAGTAAACCGGCCATGGCTTTGCCGGTGTATACCGGGTCGAGCAGCAGGCCTTCCTGGCTTGCCAGCAGCTTCACCGCCGACAAGGTCCCGGCGTTTGGCTCGCCATAACGCGGGCCGAAGTATTCGTCCCACAACTCGACCTTGAAGTTCTCTGGCAATTTCACGCCTAACAGGTCCGCCGTGCGCTCGGCCAGCCCCTGCACTTTCGGGCGTTGATCTTCTTCGCTGCGCGAAACGGTCACGCCGATTACCGGCAGTTGCGGCAGGGCTTCGCTCAATGCCAGCGCCAGCCCGCTATGAGTTCCGGCGCTGCCCGAGGCCAGCACGACGGCGGCGAAATCGAGGCCGGTGTCCTTGATCTGTTCGGCCAGTTCCAGGCCGGCACGCACGTAGCCCAGCGCACCGAGGGCATTGGAGCCGCCGATTGGCACCAGATATGGTTTCTTGCCGTTGCTGCGCAGGCGCACCGCGAGGGCGGCCAGTTGTTCGTCGGCGTTGTCGAGGTTGTCGACCAGCTCGACCTTGGTGTCGAACAGATCCAGCAGCAGGCGATTGCCGTTACCCGTGTAGTTGCCGTCGTCGGTGCCCAGCGGATTTTCCAGCAGGGCCACGCAACCGAGGCCGAGTTTCGCCGCCAGCGCCGCAGTCTGGCGCACGTGGTTCGATTGCAGGGCGCCCGCGGTGATCAGCGTGTCGGCGCCTTGGGCGAGGGCATCGGCGGCGAGGTATTCGAGTTTGCGCAGCTTGTTGCCGCCCATGGCCAGCGGCGTCAAATCATCGCGCTTGATGTACACGTCACGCCCGAGCCAGGCGGACAGGCGTTCGAGTTTTTCCAGTGGGGTCGGTTGACCGAGCAGGTTGAGGCGGTTGAAGCGTTCCAACTGGTGTTTGATCGGTTGTGTGGACATGGTTCCGTACTGGCGGAGGAAGATGACAGGACTATAGGCACGCGGTTTTACCGGGGCAACCGTCAATCGCTTATAGCCAAACGTGCTTAGGCCAGCACTATCGGTTCTTAATTCGTCATCGTGGCCTTGCCGTAAAGTAGTCGCCGTTAACGCGGCCAGACCGTCCGGCCGCCCGTGAGGAGTCTTTACCGTGAGCGAGCGTTCCAGCCATTGGCAACTGCAGACCATCGTCAGCCAACTGCGCAGTGCGCGGGATCAGTGGCGGGCACAAAATGGCCGGGCCTCCGGCGAGCAGGGTGGCCGCGAGTTGCCGTCCCGCGCGGCGATGGCGGAGATTCTCGAGGCGCTGTGTGGCGCATTGTTCCCGATGCGCCTGGGGCCGGTGGATTTGCGTGAGGAGAGTGAAGACTTCTACGTCGGTCACACCCTCGACACGGCGCTGAATGCGCTGTTGGCGCAAGCCCGGCTGGAGTTGCGCTACGTCGCCCGGCACAGCGCGCAGGACGACCGCGACGTGGAGCAGCAGGCAATCCGCATTATTCAGGACTTCGCCCTGGCCTTGCCGGACCTGCGCGCGTTGCTCGACACCGACGTATTGGCGGCCTATCACGGCGACCCGGCGGCGCGCAGCGTCGATGAAGTGCTGCTGTGCTATCCGGGAATTCTGGCGGTGATCCACCATCGTCTGGCGCACCATTTGTATCGCGCCGGGCTGCCGCTGCTGGCGCGGATCAGCGCGGAAATCGCGCATTCAGCGACGGGTATCGACATTCACCCGGGCGCGCAGATTGGCCGCAGCTTCTTCATCGACCACGGCACGGGTGTGGTGATCGGCGAGACCGCGATCATTGGCGAACGCGTGCGGATCTATCAGGCGGTGACCCTCGGCGCCAAGCGCTTCCCGGCAGATGAAGACGGGCAGTTGCAGAAGGGCCATCCACGCCATCCGATTGTCGAGGATGACGTGGTGATTTACGCCGGGGCGACGATTCTCGGGCGGATCACCATTGGCAAGGGCTCGACCATCGGCGGCAACGTCTGGCTGACCCGCAGTGTGCCGGCGGGGTGCAATCTGACCCAGGCCAATCTGCAGCATGATGACGGGACGCAGAAGTAGGCTTCTGGAATTTGCTTCGCGGTTGCTGAGCTCTTCGCGAGCAAGCTCGCTCCCACCATGGAATGCAATTCGAATGTGGGAGCGAGCTTGCTCGCGAATGGTTTTCAGACCGAATCGGGATAATGGCATTCAGCCAATTCTCCAGTGAACGAATCCCCTCAAACCAGCGTCATACCTCTCCTTGAGCTAGCGTAGGAAAACTACCGCTTGGCCGTGCGATTAGTCCTTAGCGCCCTATCCATGGTTAACTTGAACGTTCATTCAAGTTAAACCGGTGGTTCGCTGCCCGCTCACAACAGGAGGCTTGCCTTTGCTGAGTCCGATCATTTCAGCCACGTTTCAACCCCTCGAGGTGCACCGTTCATGAGTGCATCGTCCACCCCCGCCAGCGGTCTGGTACGCATGAATCCGCCGGTGTTCTACTTCGCCGCGACGGTCATTCTGCTGTTTGGTCTCGTTGTCATTGCCATGCCGGAGCAGGCTGGAGCCTGGTTGCTGGCGGCACAAAACTGGGCGGCCAATACGGTCGGCTGGTATTACATGCTCGCGATGACGCTGTATCTGGTCTTCGTGGTGGTCACCGCGTTATCCGGCTACGGCAAGATCAAACTCGGTGCCGACCACGACGAGCCCGAATTCAGTTACCTGTCCTGGGCCGGCATGCTGTTCGCTGCCGGGATCAGCATCACGCTGTTTTTCTTTTGCGTCTCGGAACCGCTGACCCACATGCTGCAACCGCCACAAGGCGAGGCCGGCACCGCCGAAGCGGCGCGGCAGGCGATGCAGATTCTGTTTCTGCACTGGGGCCTGCATGGCTGGGGCGTGTTTGCCTTCGTCGGCATGGCCCTCGCGTATTTTGCCTACCGGCATAACCTGCCGCTGGCGCTGCGCTCGGCGTTGTACCCGCTGATCGGCAAACGCATCAACGGCCCCATCGGCTATGCGGTGGATGGCTTCGGCATCATCGCCACGGTGTTCGGCCTGGGTGCCGACATGGGTTTTGGTGTGCTGCACCTCAACTCCGGACTGGACTACCTGTTCGGCATCGCCCATACCCAGTGGATTCAGGTCGGCCTGATCACACTGATGATGGGCGCGGCGATCATCGTTGCCGTTTCCGGTGTCGATAAAGGCGTGCGGGTCATGTCCGACATCAACATGCTGCTGGCCTGTGCGCTGCTGCTGTTCGTGTTGTTCGCCGGCCCTACCCAGCACCTGCTCAACACCCTGATCCAGAACCTCGGCGATTACCTCGGCGCCTTGCCGATGAAGAGTTTCGACCTCTACGCCTACGACAAGCCAAGCGACTGGCTCGGCGGCTGGACCGTGTTCTACTGGGCCTGGTGGATCGCGTGGTCGCCCTTCGTGGGCCTGTTCATTGCGCGGATTTCCCGTGGCCGGACCATCCGTGAATTCGTCTTCGGCGTGCTGCTGATTCCGCTCGGTTTCACCCTGGCGTGGATGTCGATATTCGGCAACAGCGCGCTGGATCAGGTGCTTAATCACGGCATGAGTGCGCTGGGCATGTCGGCCATCGACAACCCGTCGATGACCCTGTACCTGCTGCTGGAAACCTACCCGTGGAGCAAGACCGTCATCGCCGTGACGGTGTTCATCAGCTTTGTGTTCTTCGTCACTTCGGCCGACTCCGGCACTGTGGTGCTCTCGACCCTGTCGGCCAAGGGTGGTAACCCCGATGAAGACGGGCCGAAATGGCTGCGGGTGTTCTGGGGCGCGATGACGGCGCTGATCACCAGTGCGCTGCTGTTCTCCGGCAGCATTGATGCGCTGAAGTCGGCGGTGGTGCTGACCTCGTTGCCGTTCTCGTTGATCCTGCTGCTGATGATGTGGGGCCTGCACAAGGCGTTCTATCTGGAGTCGCAGAAACAGATCGCACAACTGCATTCGCTGGCGCCGGTGTCCGGTTCGCGGCGTGGCAAGGGTGGCTGGCGTCAGCGCCTGAGCCAGGCTGTGCACTTCCCGTCACGCGACGAGGTGTACCGCTTCATGGACACCACGGTGCGCCCGGCGATTGAGGAGGTGACGGCGGTGTTTGTCGAAAAAGGCCTGAACGTGGTCACTCAGCCAGATCCGGCGCATGACAACGTCAGCCTGGAAATCGGCCATGGCGAGTTGCATCCGTTCATCTATCAAGTGCAGATGCGCGGCTATTTCACCCCGTCGTTTGCGCGCGGTGGCATGGGGTCCAAGCAACTCAACAACCGCCGCTACTACCGCGCTGAAGTGCACCTGAGCGAGGGCAGTCAGGACTATGATCTGGTGGGTTACACCAAGGAGCAGATCATCAACGACATCCTCGACCAGTACGAACGCCACATGCAGTTCCTGCATCTGGTGCGTTGATCGTGAACCGAGCGCCGGGACGTTTTACGACCCGGCGCTCAGCACCATGAACAACACCATCGCCGCCATCGGCACCCCGAACACCGCACTGCCAATCGCTATTTCCGACCCCGGCGACTGCCCGGCATGCACCACCCCCACTGCGCCATTGATCACCGTCAACGCCAGCCACAGCGCGGCGAAGCCGTAGGCCATGGTCTGCCGACTGAAGCCAACACGCTCGCCGATGTAGAGCATCAGGGCGAGCAGGACCAGGCCGAAGAAAATGATGATGGCGGTGTGCATGGCGGGTTCTGCCTGGTAGATGGATATCGCCTGATGGACCTCTATCGCGAGCAGGCTCACTCCTGCAGTGAACGCGGCTGCGCACAAATCCTGTGGCCAACCGCATTCCTTGTAGGAGTGAGCCTGCTCGCGACAGGGCCACCTCGGTGCCCTTTAGAGCATAGCCAATCCAGCCCCCGCCAACTTCATCAGGTGCTCTCGCGCTCGATCACCTTGCACTGCAATAAATTCAGGCGCTGCACATCATCACTCGGCAACACCCCAAGGCTTTCCAATACCCGCGTTGCCGCCAGCACGCCGACTTCCAGTGCCGGCGGTTTGATCGTGCTCAGGCTCGGTAACAGCATCTCGGCGAACGGGTAATCACCGAAGCCGAGTACAGCGCAGTCTTCGGGGATCTTGAGGCCGGCGCGTTGCCCGGCGAGCAGGCCGCCGGCAGCGAGGTTGTCATTGGCGAAAATGATGGCGTCGGGGCGGGGAGCGGCGTTCATCAGTGCCTCCATTGCCTGTTTGCCGGCCTCGAACGGCGCGCGGTCGGCGTCGGGGGCGAATACCCAGGGTTCCAGGCCGGACTCGCGCACGGTGGCGGCGTAACCGTCGCGGCGTTCCAGTGCGCTGAGGTCACCGGGGGCGCTGTTCTGCACGAAGGCAATGCTGCGATAGCCTTTGTCGTGCAGATAACGAGCTGCGCTCACTCCGACTTCAAAATGCGAAAAGCCGATCTGCATCGGTTCGCGATCCGGCTGGTAATCCCAGGTTTCGATCACCGGAATGTCTGCCTCGGCGATCATCTTTTCAGTGCCCGCACTATGGAAGTGACTGGTCAGCACCAACGCCGCCGGCGACCAGCCGAGAAACGCGCGCACTGCGTTTTCTTCCTGTTCGGTGCTGAAGTAACTCGACGCCAGCAACAACTGATAACCATGGCGGCTGAGGGTGTCGCTGAAGCCCTGAATGGTGTTGGCAAAGATCGGCCCGGAGATGTTCGGGATCACCATGCCGACGATTTTCCCCCGCGCTGAAGCCAATCCGCCGGCCACCAGGTTCGGCACATAACCCAACTCGGCAACCACCGCCGCAATCCGTTCGCGGCGCTCGGGCGAGACCGATTCCGGTTGATTGAAATAGCGCGACACGGTGATCGCCGACACACCGGCCTCACGTGCCACTGCATTGAGGGTCACGCGTCCGGCGCCACGGCGTTTGCGGGGCTTTTCCTGGTTCAAGGCTCGATCCTTCTTAAAAACCAAAACGCATATAAAAGTAATTTTTCAGTATTGGACGCTCTATATGTGGCTTGCCAATACTGGCGATGGTAGCGCTAACAAGGCGCACTGTCTGCTACTCGCTCGAGCGAATGCCCAAGACACCGATTCAGGCGCTGTCGTCGCAGAACGGCAGCGGTTCAGGGCTAATTTCGAGCGGGCAACCATGCACAACATTCCTGGGGCGACACACACACTGGCGCGATCTGTTCGCGCTGCAGGCTGGATTTTCACCGGGTTGGCGGCATTGCCGCTGGCCGATGCGCTGGCTGCAGACAGCGATCAAGAGCCAACCCTCAAGTCGGTGACGGTCACCGCCACTCGCCGCGAAGAATCGCTGCAAAAGGTCCCGGTAGCGGTCTCGGTGATCGACGGCGAACAGCTGGAGCGCGATAACCGCAACGGCGTGGCGAGCATCGTCCAGCAAGTGCCGTCGCTGAATTTCCGTACCGGCGCGTCGAACAAGGACACCTCGCTGTTCGTGCGCGGGGTGGGCACGATTTCCACCTCGCCCGGCGTCGAGCCAACGGTGGCCACGGTGATCGACGGCGTGGTCTATGCGCGTCCTGGTCAATCGACCCTTGATCTGCTGGATCTGGAACGCGTCGAAGTGCTACGCGGCCCGCAGGGCACGCTGTTCGGCAAGAATGCCTCGGCCGGCGTGCTCAACATCACCAGCAAGGCGCCGACCAACAAGACCCACGGCTACATCGACCAGTCCTACTACAGCGGCAACGAAAGCCGCACCCGTTTCGGCATTGGCGGCAGCCTGATTCCGGACACGCTCAAAGGCTCGATCAGCACCTTGTTCGGGACTTACGACGGCAACGTCGACAACCAGCACAACGGGCAGGAGGTCAATGGCTACAACCATCGCGGCGTGCGCGGCAAACTCGAGTTCACCCCGAACGATGACGTCACCTTCACCCTGATCGCCGACTACATGCAGGCCCACGACGACGGCCCCAACGGCGTGGTCAGCAAGTCGCTGACCCCGGCGTTCGCCAATGCACTGCGCCCGGTCGAGGCCAGCAATCATAACCGTGACATCAACACCGACACCCGCAGCCACGTCGAGGACACCAACAAAGGCCTGTCCGGCCAGCTCGACTGGCAACTGAGCGATTACACCCTGACGTCGATCACCGCGTGGCGCGGCTGGGACAACACCCAGTATCAGGACGGCGATCGCCTGAGCACGATCACCGCAGCGTTTCCCGGCACTGCCGACAAGGGCGACCTGGCCTTCGATCAGTACTCGCAGGAGTTGCGCCTGGCCTCGCCGAAGGGCGAATTCCTCGAATACGTCGGCGGCCTGTTCTACATGCATGGCAAGGATGACGAGACCTATCAGCGCACACTGACCACCACCACGCGCACCGACCGAGGCGTTGCCGACTACAGCACCACCAGCGACAGCTACGCCGCATTCGGCGAAACCACGCTGAACTTCACTTCCGACTTCCGTGGCATCGCCGGCCTGCGCTACACCCACGATGAGCTGGAATACGCTCACCGCCGCGTCTCCACCTCGGCGACCACGGTCAGCGGCATTCAACCGGCCACCCGCAGTTCAGGTTCGGTGGACGAGGACGGCTGGTCCGGTCGGCTTGGCGTGCAGTACGACCTCAGCGATGCCGTCACCACCTACCTGACCTACTCGCGCGGCTACAAAGGCCCGGCATACAACGTGTTCTTCAACATGCAGCCGCGTGACACCGAGGCACTGAAACCGGAAACCTCCAACACCTGGGAGGCAGGGATCAAAGCCACGAGCTGGAACAACCGGCTGACCACCAACCTCGCCGTGTTCCACAGCGACTACGACAACTACCAGGCGAACTTTTTCGACACCGTTGCCGGGCAAGTGGTGACGCGTCTGATCAACGCCGGCAGTGTCAGCACCGAAGGCGTCGAACTCGATTACGCCTTACAGGCAACCCAGCAGCTGAAGTTCTCCGGGGCACTGGCCTACACCCGCGCGCGCATCGACCAGTTCAGTTGCCCGGCCGGTGCGGCGGCAACTTGCAACGTCAATGGCAAGCCGCTGCCGTTCAGCCCCGACTGGAAAAGTTACGTGCGCGCCGATTACACCATTCCACTGGAAAACGGTCTGGATATCGAACTCGGCACCGACTACAGCTGGCAGAGCGAGGTGCAGTACGACATCAGCCAGAACGCCGACACCAAACAGGGCGCCTACGGCCTCTGGAACGCCAGCGTCGCGTTGGCCGATTACAGCAACGGCTGGCGCGTGGCGCTGCTGGGCAAGAACCTCGCCGACAAGTCCTACTCACCGCTGCTGGCCAGCGGCGGCAGCTACATCTATCGCGCTGTGCCACGGGATGACGAGCGCTACTTCGGCGTGCAACTGCGCAAGGATTTCTGAGATGAGCAGACAGTTGAAACTCGGCGCGTTTCTCATGGCCACCGGGCACCACGTTGCGGCGTGGCGGCACCCGGATGTGCCGGCCAATGCCGGGCTGGATTTCGCTCACTACAAGCGTCTGGCGCAGATTGCCGAGGCGGCCAGATTCGACACGTTGTTCGTTGCCGACAGCGTTGCCGCGCCGACTCAAAACATCGCCAGTCGCATGGCCCGCTCCGATCACTTTGAACCGCTGACACTGCTCTCGGCCCTCAGTGCGGTGACCGAACACATCGGCCTGATCGCCACAGCGACCACCAGCTACAACGAGCCGTACCACGTGGCGCGTAAATTCGCTTCGCTCGATCACCTGTCCGGCGGGCGTGCGGGGTGGAATCTGGTGACCTCGGACAACGCCGCCGAAGCGCTGAACTTCGGGCGTGACGCACACATCGGCCACGCCGAGCGCTACAGCCGCGCGCGGGAATTTCATCAAGTGGTCACCGGGCTTTGGGACAGTTGGGAGGACGACGCCTTTCACCGCGACAAGGCCAGCGGTGAGTATTACGACCCTGCGAAGCTGCATGTGCTGGAGCACGTCGGCGAGCACTTTCGGGTCAAAGGCCCACTGAACGTGGCGCGCTCGCCACAGGGGCAACCGGTGATCGTGCAGGCCGGCTCTTCCGAGACCGGGCGTGAACTGGCGGCACAGACCGCTGAGGTGGTGTTCACCGCGCAGACCTCGCTGGCCGGCGCGCAAGCGTTTTACGCCGACCTCAAAGGCCGCTTGGCGAAGTACGGGCGCAGTGCCGATTCGCTGAAAATCATGCCGGGGGTCTTTGTCGTCGTCGGGCAAACGGAAGCCGAAGCGCAGGAAAAGTGTGAAACGTTTCAGCAATTGGTCGAACCGGAGGTTGGCGTCGCCTTGCTTGGGCGTATGCTGGGCAACTTCGATTTGTCGAAGTACCCGTTGGACGGCCCGCTGCCGGAATTGCCACTGACGGAAAGCGGTCAGCAGAGCCGGCAGAAATTGCTCACTGAACTGGCAGGTCGGGAGAACCTGAGCCTCGCCGAACTCGGTCGCAAAATTGCTGGCGGGCGCGGGCATTACAGCCTGGTGGGCACGCCGGCGCAGATTGCCGACCGCTTGCAGGAATGGTTCGAGCAGGGCGCGGCGGATGGCTTCAATGTGCTGGTGCCGCACCTGCCGGGCGGGCTGGAAGACGTTGCCCATGGCGTGGTTCCGGAACTACAGCGGCGTGGGCTGTTCAGAACCGAGTATGAGGGCCGGACCTTGCGCCAGAACCTGGGCTTGGCCCGACCCGGCAATAGATTTGTGTAGCACCCTTCGCGAGCAAGCTCGTTCCCACATCTGGAATGCATTTACCTGTGGGAGCGAGCTTGCTCGCGAAGAAGTCGACACCCATTCAAGACAGACAAGAGAGGATTCGATGACTTACACCGCTGCCGAAAACCGCTATGACTCCATCCCTTACCGCCGCGTCGGCCGCAGCGGTCTGGTGCTGCCGGCGTTGTCGCTGGGCCTGTGGCACAACTTTGGCGACAGCACGCCGATCGACACCCAGCGCGCCTTGCTGCGCACCGCGTTCGACCTGGGGATCAACCACTTCGACCTCGCCAACAACTACGGCCCGCCGTATGGCAGCGCCGAGATCAATTTCGGGCGCCTGCTGCGTGAAGATTTCAAGCAGTACCGCGACGAGCTGATCATCTCCAGCAAGGCCGGTTGGGACATGTGGCCAGGGCCATATGGTCAGGGCGGCGGTTCGCGCAAATACGTGCTGGCCAGCCTCGATCAGAGCCTGCAGCGCCTGGGCCTGGATTATGTGGATATCTTCTATTCGCACCGTTTCGACCCGGACACCCCGCTGGAAGAAACCGCCAGCGCCCTCGCCACTGCCGTGCAGCAGGGCAAGGCGTTGTACATCGGCATCTCGTCGTACTCCGGGGTGAAAACCCGCGAGATCGCCGCGCTGCTCAAAGAGTGGAAAGTACCGCTTCTGATTCATCAGCCGGCGTACAACCTGCTTAATCGCTGGGTCGAAAAGGATCTGCTCGACACCACCGACGAACTGGGTACTGGCGTGATCGCCTTCACCCCGCCGGCCCAAGGTCTGCTGACCGACAAGTACCTCAACGGCGTGCCGGAAGATGCACGGGTCAATCGGCCGGGTGGTGGTTCGCTGCAGGCCTCGCACTTGTCCGAGGCGAACATCGCGCACGTGCGCGCACTGAACGAGATTGCCAAGCGTCGCGGCCAGAGCCTGGCGCAACTGGCGCTGGCCTGGACCCTGCGTGATCCACGGGTGACCTCGGCGCTGATCGGTGCGAGCCGGCCAGAGCAGATCATCGAGAACGTCGGGGCGTTGAAGAACCTGAGCTTCAGTGCTGAAGAACTGGCGGAGATTGACCGGTTTGCCCAGGAGGGCGGGATCAATCTTTGGGAGAAGCCTTCGACGGCGGAGTGAGTCACCCTCACATCAGCGCTCTCGCAGAGAGAGAGGGCGCCGACCGAGGTGTCTGTAGCCATACATCGACCTGAAAAACTGGTTCGACTATGGATTCAGCAAAGCAATATCAGGTCGGCGTACCTCTAAAGCCCCTCACCCTGACCCTCTCCCTCCGGGAGAGGGTGAGGGGCTTTTGGCTGTTAAAACGGCTCAGCGAAAAAACGGCACATCCCCCAACACCGTCGCCCGCTGCATCACCCGCCGCGGCGGGCGGTAATCGTCTACCGCGTAATGCTGCGTCACGCGGTTGTCCCAGAACGCAATGTCGTCCTTCTGCCAACGCCAGCGAATGGTGAATTCCGGCCGCGTCGCGTGCGCGAACAGGAACTTCAGAATCGCCTCGCTCTCGGTTTCCGACAGCTGGTTGATCTTCGAGGTGAAGCCTTCGTTGACGAACAACGAACGGCGTCCACTCACCGGATGGGTGCGGATCACCGGGTGCGACAGCGGCGGGTTCTTGCGGCGCGCCTCTTCCCACTGCGCCAGCGCTTGCGGCGTGTTGCCGTAGCGCTCCAGCGGAAACGAACGGGTGAAGTCGTGAGTGGCGGTCAGCCCTTCTAGCAGGCTTTTCATCGGCGCCGAGAGTGCTTCGTACGCGGCAATTCCGCTGGCCCACAAGGTGTCGCCGCCAAACGCCGGCAACAGCTTGGCGCTGAGTACCGCGCCCATCGCCGGGGTCGGCAGGAAGGTTACGTCGGTGTGCCAGATCGCGTTGTCGCGCACGTCGGTGACGGCGGTGTCGAGGATCAGCACTTCCGGCTGCTCCGGCACGTTCGGGTAGATCGGATGAATGTGCAGGTCACCGAAGTACGCGGCGAAACGTGCCTGCTGCGGCGGCTCGATCGGCTGGTTGCGGAAGAACAGCACTTGATACTGGAGCAGCGCCTGCTCGATGGCGTCGCGCTGTTCCAGGTTCAACGGCTGGCTGACATCGACGCCGCTGATCTGTGCGCCGAGGGCCGAGCTTAAGGGGGTGATGGTCAGGCTGCTCATGGTCTTACTCTTCGAATTCGGGGGATAGAGCTTTTTGTAGGAGCCAGCCTGCTCACGAAAGCGGTTTGTCATTCACAACAGCCATAGCCTGACACTCCGCAATCGCGAGCAGGCTCACTCCTGCAAGGATTTAAAAGGGCGACTTCAGTGCGCCTGGCCGTGCCACGGCACCAGTTTGCGTTGCAGGGCGCGCAGGCTCATTTCCATGGCGAAGGCGATCAGGGCGATCACCAGAATCCCCAGCACCACCACATCGGTGACCAGGAATTGCGCAGCAGACTGCACCATGAAGCCCAAACCACTGGTGGCGGCGATCAATTCGGCGGCGACCAGTGTCGACCAGCCGACGCCCAGACCGATGCGCACACCGGTAAGAATGTCCGGCAGGGCGCTGGGCAAAATCACGTGGCGAATCAGTTGTGCGCGAGTGGCGCCGAGCGACTGCGCAGCACGCAGTTTCGCCGGGTCGACAGTGCGCACGCCGGTCGCAGTCGCGATGGCAATCGGGGCGAAAATCGCCAGGTAGATCAGCAGCACTTTCGACAACTCGCCAATGCCGCACCAGATCACGATCAGCGGCAGATAAGCCAGTGGCGGAATCGGTCGGTAGAACTCGATCAGCGGATCGAGCACGCCACGGGCGATACGGTTGGCGCCGATGGCAATGCCCACCGGCACTGCGGTCAGAATCGCAAAACCGAGGCCCAGGCCAATGCGGCTCAGGCTCGCGCCCAAGTGCTGCCACAGGGTTGAATCCATGTAGCCGGTGGTCGCCAGTAGCCAGCCTTTTTGCAGCACGGCGGACGGTGGTGGGAGGAACAGCGGTTCGATCAAACCGCTGGCGGTCACCGCCCACCAGAGCACCAGCAAGGCGAACAAGGTCAGCAGGCTGATCCAGCGCGTGCTGAGGCTGCGCCGCACGGGAATCGCCACCGAAGGGGGTTTCACCGCCGCAGCGGAAACGTCGTAACTGCTCATGCGCGCTCCTGCCGCTGAACGGCGCTGCGTTGCGAGAACACTTTGCTCAGCACGTGCTCGCGGGTTTCGATAAAACGCGGGTCGGATTTGATCGCTCGGGCGGACTCACCAGCGGCGTAACGCTGGCCGAAATCCAGGTGCAGACGTTCGACGATCTGCCCCGGATTCGGCGCGAGCAGAATCAGGTCAGTGGCGAGGAACACCGCTTCTTCGATGTCGTGGGTAATCAGGAATACCGGTTTGGCGGTGCGCTGCCAGACTTGCAGCAACAGCTCCTGCATCTGTTCGCGGGTGAAGGCGTCGAGGGCACCGAAGGGTTCGTCCATCAGCAATACACGCGGGTCAGCGGCGAGGGCGCGGGCCAGGCCGACGCGCTGTTTCTGCCCGCCGGAGAGTTGCCAGATACGGCGGCTATCAAACCCTGTGAGATCGACCAGCGTCAGCATTTCACGGGCAATCTTTTCGCGTTTGTCTTTGGCGACGCCGGCCAGTTCCAGACCAAAAGCGACGTTGGCCAACACGTCCTGCCAAGGCAGCAGGGCGTCGTCCTGGAACACCACGCCGCGTTCGGCGCTCGGGCCTTTGACCGGCACGCCGTCGAGGGTGATGCGCCCGGCGCTGGGCTCGACGAAACCGGCAATCAGGTTCAACAGCGAGGTCTTGCCACTGCCGGACGGGCCGAGGGCGACCAGCAACTGCTGAGGCCCGAGGGTCAGGGAAATGTCCGCCAGCACCGGGTCCGGGCTGCCGGGATACTGTGCGCTGATGCGCTCCAGCTGTAGCAAGGCCATCGCAGTTAACTCCCGATCAGTTGGTGATGTATTTGGCGCTGACGTACGGCGCGTAGTCCGGCAGGACGGCTTCAACCTTGCCTTGCTCCTTGAGGAACGCGGCGGTGTCGGTGATGGCCTTGGTGGTCGGCGCGCCGAGGGTGATCACCTGATCCGCCGCCAGCGGGTAGACGTTGCCTTGCAGCAGCAGCGGAATGTCGCTGGCCTTGGCGCCGGAGAGCTTCACCAGTTTGTCGACATTGCTCTGGTTGGCGAGCCAGGCTTGCGGATCCTTGCGGTAGTCGGCGTAGGCGTCGAGGGTAACCTTGGCGAATGCGCTGACGATTTCCGGGTGCTTCTCGGCGAAGTCTTTGCGCACGATCCACGCATCGAAGGTCGGCGCGCCAAACTTGGCCAGTTCGCCGGAGGTGATCAGCACCTTGCCGTTTTCCTTGGCTACACCAAGGGCCGGGTCCCAAACGTAAGTGGCGTCAATGTCACCGCGTTTCCACGCAGCAATGATCGCTGGTGGCGCGAGGTTGAGTACGGTGACTTTCGACGGGTCGATGTTCCAGTGCTTGAGCGCCGCGAGCAGGCTGTAGTGACCGGTGGACACGAACGGCACGGCGATTTTCTTGCCGACCAGATCCTGCGGGCTCTTGATGCCGGAACCGTCGCGGGCGACCAGCGCTTCGGCGGCGCCGATCTGGGTGGCGATGAGGAAGGTTTCCACCGGGACCTTGCGGGTGATCGCTGCAGTCAGCGGGCTGGAACCGAGGTAACCGATCTGCACGTCACCGGAGGCGATGGCGGCGATGATGTCGGCGCCGTTGTCGAACTTGCGCCAGCTGATGTCGGCCTTGGTGGCCTTCTCGTAAGCACCGTCGGCCTGGGCAACTTTTGCCGGGTCAACGGTGGTCTGGTAAGCGACGGTGAGGTCGGCAGCCTGCGCCAGAAAGCTCGCGGCAGCCAGAGAGGCCACGGCCAGCAGGCGCAGCGGGAAATTCAGTTTCATGGGGAGTGCTCCATATCAGGCTACCGAGGTTCGGCGTGAAAGGAGACTAAATGATCTAAGAATCTAAAAATAAATAACTTTTTAGAATGAGCTTATGAGCGGAAAAATCTAAGAACGAGGGAATTTGTGGGCGTTTCGGAGTTATTCGTTCGACATTAGATCTTTGCCCCCTCACCCCAGCCCTCTCCCCCAAGGGGGCGAGGGGAAAGGGAGCCTATCTCTGTGCTTTTCAAGGCCTGAGTTCGACGCGGTATTTCAGGTCGGCGCACTTCGCATCAACAACCCGGTCAGTCCCCTCTCCCTCTGGGAGAGGGCTAGGGTGAGGGGCTTTTAATTGCTGATCGCCAGGATGCTCGCCTGATACGAACCGACGAACACGTCGAAATCCCCAACCTCGTTCTGCTCCAGCTCAGCCTGCGCCGCCAGCGACGAACGCGCGAGCTCCTCAAACTTCGCTTGATCTTCCGCCGCCAACGGCTCGCTGCGGAAGAACTCGGCATGGGCCTGGCTCTGACGCAGGGAGAACTGCGCGAAGCTTTCCTTGTGCTCGGCCATCGCCGCCAGCACCTGCGCCGACGGGGTCAGGGACGGGTCGCTGACCTTGGCCAGTTGCGCATCCAGTGCCTTGCTGTGCGCATCGCCGCCGTGGCTCTGATCGAGCAGGGCGGCCAGCGGCGCGATCTGTTCCAGCAACTCGGCGGCCCAGGTCTTCAGCTCGACCGGCTGTCCGTCGCGCTGCAATTGCAGGCCCGGTCGGCGACCTTCCTTGACCACGCTGAGGAAGTTCGACGTCGCATTGCCGCACGAGGTGTTGGTCAGCAACGGGCTGTCGTTCAGCGCGCAGTACAGCAGGAACGCGTCGAGGAAGCGCGACTCGGTGAGGTCGATGCCCATCGGCAGGAACGGGTTGATGTCCAGGCAACGCACTTCGACGTACTGGATGCCACGGGCCATCAGCGCCTGGATCGGCCGTTCGCCGGTGTAGGTCACGCGTTTCGGGCGGATGTTGGAGTAGTACTCGTTTTCGATCTGCAGGATGTTGGTGTTGAGCTGCACCCACTCGCCATCCTTGTGCGTGCCGACTTCAACGTACGGCGGGTACGGCGTGGCTACGGCCTTGCGCAGGCTGTCGGTGTAGCTCGACAGATCGTTGTAGCACGGCGTCAGGCCGGCCTGGGCGTTGCTCTGGTAACCGAGGTCGCTCATGCGCAGGCTGGTGGCGTACGGCAGGTACAGGGTGTCCGGGTCCAGTTGTTCCAACTGGTGCGAACGACCGCGCAGGAAACCTGCATCCAGCGCCGGCGAGGCACCGAACAGGTACATCAGCAGCCAGCTGTAGCGACGGAAGTTGCGGATCAGCGCGATGTAGGACGATGACTGGAAATCGCGGTCGGTGCCGACGAAACCTTCGGCTTCGCGCAGCAGCGGCCAGAGCTTTTCCGGCAGGGAAAAGTTGTAGTGGATCCCGGCAATGCACTGCATGGTCTTGCCGTAGCGCAGGGCCAGGCCCTTGCGATAGACGTACTTGAGCTGCCCGATGTTGGAGGTGCCGTAATAGGCGATCGGGATGTCTTCCTCGGCCGGCAACGGGCACGGCATCGACGGACTCCACAGGTACTCGTTGCCGAGCTTGCTGTAGGCAAAGCGATGAATCTTGTCCAGGCTCGCCAGGGTGTCTGCCGGGTCGGGCAGGGCGGGCGTGATGAATTCCAGCAGCGACTCGGAGTAGTCGGTGGTGATCTGTTCATTGGTCAGCGCGGAACCCAAGGCTTCCGGGTGCGGCGTTTGCGCCAGTCGACCTTCGCTGGTCACGCGCAGGCATTCACGTTCGATACCGTGAAGGCACTGTTCGAGCAGAGAGAGGTTGGCGCGCTCGCCGAGCAGAGCCAGGCGGCGGTTGAGAAGTTCGCTCAATTTGGATTCCTTCACGCGTCAGTCGCCCCAATATGGGGGTGGGCAGGACGGTCTACAAGGGTGAAGTTGAAACTGGCGTTTTCGCCTGGTTTTTGAGCCGTAAAGGCCCGTGCCGATCGCCAACTTCACTCCTTGAATCTGGCTATTGCGCGTGCGGAAAAGTTCGACGCCGCAGACACAGCGCCGAAATTAACTCAAATTGATGACCAGTAGCTACAGGACAGCGAACGTGCCTTGCGCTTTTGCGACCAGTTTGTCGCCCTGCATCACGTCGGCTTCTACCACCAATGTGCGGCGACCCGGGTGGATCACCCGGGCCGTGCACAGCACCTCGCCGTCGGATACGGCGCGGATGTAGTTGATCTTGCACTCGATGGTCGCGCTCTGCTGATCGAAGCCGTGGGTGCTGGAACAGGCCAGCCCCATGGCAATGTCGACCAGACTGAACAGCGCGCCACCGTGCAACTTGCCGCCACGGTTGCGCAGTTCCGGTTCCAGCACCAGGGCGACTTGCGCCACCCCGGTTTCCAGGCTGTGCAGGCGGCAGCCCAACAGCTTGAAAAACGCGCTCTCGACGAGCCCGGCCGGAATCTCCATCAGCGTTTCTTCAACTGCTTGGCGTTGGCGAACAGCGAGGCCATCGCATTGTTCACCGGCGCGGCAGGAGCGGATTCTTTGCGTGGCGCGTTGCCCGAGGACTGGCGCGGCGCCGAGCCCGGACGCGAACCACGGG
Source organism: Pseudomonas sp. GNP014 (assembly GCF_054344005.1). Taxonomy (NCBI): domain Bacteria; kingdom Pseudomonadati; phylum Pseudomonadota; class Gammaproteobacteria; order Pseudomonadales; family Pseudomonadaceae; genus Pseudomonas; species Pseudomonas sp. GNP014. The sequence goes on from NZ_JBTGUS010000001.1 coordinate 1,515,343, forward strand.
CACCGTCGATCTTCTCGCCCGGGGTGTCGCTCATGCGCATCGACAGGCCGACGCGTTTGCGTGGGATGTCGACTTCCATGACCTTCACTTTCACCACGTCACCGGCCTTCACCGCTTCGCGTGGGTCCTTGATGAATTTCTCCGACAGTGCCGAGATGTGCACCAGACCGTCTTGATGCACGCCGATGTCGACGAATGCGCCGAACGCGGTCACGTTGGTCACGACGCCCTCGAGGATCATCCCCAGTTGCAGGTCTTTCAGGTCTTCGACGCCTTCCTGGAACTCGGCAGTCTTGAATTCCGGACGCGGGTCGCGACCCGGTTTTTCCAGTTCTTGCAGGATGTCGGTGACGGTTGGCAGACCGAAGGTTTCGTCGGTGAATTTCTTCGGATCCAGACGCTTGAGGAACGCGGCATCGCCAATCAGCGAGCGAATGTCGCGGTCGGTTTCAGCGGCAATGCGTTGCACCAGCGGATAGGCTTCCGGGTGAACCGCCGAGGAATCCAGCGGGTTGTCACCGTTCATCACGCGCAGGAAGCCGGCCGCCTGTTCGAAGGTTTTTTCGCCCAGACGTGCGACTTTCTTCAGTGCAGCGCGGGTTTTGAATGCGCCGTGTTCGTCACGGTGGGCAACGATATTCTGCGCCAGGGTCGCGTTGAGGCCGGAGATCCGCGCCAACAGTGCCACCGAGGCGGTGTTCACGTCGACACCAACGGCGTTCACACAGTCCTCGACCACCGCATCCAGCCCGCGCGCCAGTTTCAGCTGCGAGACGTCGTGCTGGTATTGGCCGACACCGATGGATTTCGGGTCGATCTTCACCAGTTCTGCCAGTGGATCCTGCAGACGGCGGGCGATGGATACTGCACCACGGATCGACACGTCGAGATCCGGGAATTCCTTGGCCGCCAGTTCCGACGCCGAGTACACCGATGCGCCGGCCTCGGAGACCATGACCTTGGTCATCTTCATGGCTGGATATTTTTTGATCAGCTCGATCGCCAGTTTGTCGGTTTCGCGGCTGGCGGTGCCGTTGCCGATGGCGATCAGGTCAACCGAGTGCTTGGCGCACAGCGCGGCCAGAATGGCGATGGTCTGATCCCATTTGTTGTGCGGCACGTGCGGGTAAACCGTGGCGTGATCGAGCAGCTTGCCGGTGGAGTCGACCACGGCCACCTTGCAACCGGTACGCAGGCCCGGGTCGAGGCCCAGCGTGGCGCGCGGGCCGGCCGGCGCGGCCAGCAGCAGGTCGTGCAGGTTGTGGGCGAAGACGTTGATCGCCTCGGTTTCGGCGCCGTCGCGCAGCTCGCCGAGCAGGTCGGTTTCCAGGTGGGTGTAGAGCTTGACCTTCCAGGTCCAGCGCACCACTTCACCGAGCCATTTGTCGGCCGGGCGGTTCTGGTTCTGGATGCCGAATTGCTGGCCGATCATGCCCTCGCACGGGTGCATGGTGCCCGGCAGTTCGTCGCCGACTTTCAGCGCGGAGCTGAGAATGCCTTCGTTGCGGCCACGGAAAATCGCCAGTGCACGGTGCGACGGCATGCTTTTCAGCGGTTCGTCGTGCTCGAAGTAGTCGCGGAACTTGGCGCCTTCCTCTTCCTTGCCGGCAATCACGCGAGCGCTGATGGTCGCTTCCTGTTTGAGGTAGTTGCGCAGTTTTTCCAGCAGGCTGGCGTCTTCGGCGAAGCGCTCCATCAGGATGTACTTGGCGCCTTCGAGCGCTGCCTTCACATCGGCCACGCCTTTTTCGGCATCGACAAAACGTGCGGCTTCGGCTTCCGGGGACAGATTCGGGTCGTTGAACAGGCCGTCGGCCAGCTCGCCGAGGCCGGCTTCCAGGGCGATCTGGCCCTTGGTGCGGCGCTTTTGCTTGTACGGCAGGTACAAGTCTTCGAGGCGGGTCTTGGTGTCGGCGAGTTTGATATCGCGTTCGAGGGCCGGGGTGAGTTTGCCTTGCTCCTCGATGCTGGCGAGGATGCTGATGCGCCGTTCGTCGAGTTCTCGCAGGTAGCGCAGACGCTCTTCGAGATGACGCAGCTGGGTGTCATCGAGGCTGCCGGTGACTTCTTTCCGGTAACGGGCGATGAAGGGGACGGTAGAGCCTTCATCGAGTAGCGCGACGGCCGCTTCGACCTGTTGCGGGCGTACGCCGAGTTCCTCGGCGATGCGGCTGTTGATGCTGTCCATAAAACCACCTGACATAGTGTGAAAGCAGGCTCGCAGGCACGGAAATAAAGGCCCGGAGTCTGGTTGAGCGGCTAGAAAATTGCCGCTGCCTGGGTCAAAAGGCTCCCCATTGACCCGTGAAATCGAACAATTACTGCGCCGGTCCGGAAAAAATCGCGGCCACCTGCGGTAACGATTCAGACGTTGCCTGGCACAAAACGCCGCGCATTATAACCAGCGTTCTGTCATTCGGGGGTGTAGCAGTCTGTAGGCATAAACCCCGGTTTTCTGGCAGTGAAGGAAAAATCTGCTAACAATGCACACGGTGCGTATAACGGCAGCTACGCCATAATGCGCGCCGAGCTAAAAGGAGCATCCAATGAGCAGCACTGTAAATAATGCTGAAGGCGAAAAAATTCTTATTGTTGACGACGATCCGGGTCTGAGCAGCCTGCTGGAACGTTTTTTCGTCAGCAAGGGCTACCGCGCCCGTACCGTACCGAACACCGAGCAGATGGATCGTCTGCTGTCGCGTGAAGTCTTCAATCTGGTGGTCCTCGACCTGATGCTGCCGGGCGAAGACGGCCTGACCGCGTGCCGCCGTCTGCGGGCCGCGAACAACCAGATTCCGATCATCATGCTCACCGCCAAGGGCGATGAGATGAGCCGTATCAAGGGCCTGGAACTGGGCGCCGACGATTACCTGGCCAAGCCGTTCAACCCGGACGAGCTGATGGCGCGCGTCAAAGCGGTGTTGCGCCGCCAGGCCGCACCGGTCCCGGGCGCACCGGGCAGCGAAGATGAAAACGTCACCTTCGGTGATTACGTGCTGTCGCTGGCTACCCGCGAACTGAAACGCGGCGATGAAGTGCACATGCTCACCACCGGTGAGTTTGCGGTACTCAAGGCGCTGGTGATGAACGCACGTCAGCCACTGACCCGCGACAAACTGATGAACCTGGCCCGTGGCCGCGAGTGGGATGCGCTGGAGCGTTCCATCGACGTGCAGATCTCCCGCCTGCGCCGGATGATCGAACCCGATCCGTCCAAGCCTCGCTACATCCAGACTGTCTGGGGCGTGGGTTACGTGTTTGTGCCGGATGGTGCCGCCACCAAGTGATCGGTGATTTGTAGGAGCGGGTCTGCCGGGGGCGGGTCGAACGGCCATTCCCGCAGACTCGCAATCCGCAATATGCGAGCATTGCTCGCTCCTGCAAGTGTGTAGCGGTTATTGATGAAAACCCCTGTCTGGTTCCCCCAAAGTTTCTTCTCCCGCACCCTTTGGCTGGTGCTCATCGTCGTGCTGTTTTCCAAGGCGCTGACCCTGGTTTATCTGCTGATGAACGAGGACGTGCTGGTGGATCGCCAATACAGCCACGGCGTCGCCCTGACGCTACGCGCCTATTGGGCGGCTGACGAGGAAAACCGCGCAAAAATCGCCGATGCCGCGACCTTGATCCGGGTGGTCGGTGCCGGTGTGCCGGAAGGCGAACAGCACTGGCCGTACAGCGAGATCTACCAGCGCCAGATGCAGGCTGAGCTCGGTGCCGACACCGAAGTGCGTTTACGCATGCACTCGCCGCCAGCGCTGTGGGTGCGTGCGCCGAGCCTCGGTGATGGCTGGCTGAAAGTGCCGTTGTATCCACACCCGCTGCGTGGTCAGAAAATCTGGAACGTGCTCGGCTGGTTCCTTGCCATCGGTTTGTTGTCGACCGCCTCGGCGTGGATTTTCGTCAGCCAGCTCAATCAGCCGTTGAAGCGCCTGGTGTACGCCGCCCGGCAACTGGGCCAGGGTCGCAGCGTGCGTCTGCCGATCAGCGACACGCCGAGTGAAATGACTGAGGTGTATCGCGCCTTCAACCAGATGGCCGAAGACGTCGAACAGGCGGGACGTGAGCGTGAACTGATGCTGGCCGGTGTCTCTCACGACTTGCGCACGCCGCTGACGCGCCTGCGCCTGTCGCTGGAGTTGATGGGGGATCATAACGACCTGACCGACGACATGGTGCGCGACATCGAAGACATGGACGCGATTCTCGACCAGTTCCTTGCGTTCATTCGTGATGGCCGCGATGAGTCAGTGGAGGAGGTGGATCTCAGCGATCTGGTGCGTGAGGTGGCAGCACCTTACAACCAGAATGAAGAGAAGGTGCGTTTGCGTCTGGAGCCGATCCAGCCATTCCCGTTGCGGCGGGTTTCGATGAAGCGTCTGCTGAACAACCTGATCGGCAACGCCTTGAACCATGCGGGCGGCAGTGTTGAGGTGGCGGCGTATGTGTCCGGCGACACCAGCGCGCCGTACGTGGTCCTGAGCGTGATGGATCGTGGCGCGGGCATCGACCCTGCGGAGCTTGAAGCCATCTTTAACCCGTTCACCCGTGGCGACCGCGCCCGTGGCGGCAAAGGCACCGGGCTGGGCCTGGCGATTGTGAAGCGGATTGCTTCGATGCATGGCGGCAATGTCGAGCTGCGCAATCGCTCCGGGGGAGGACTGGAAGCGCGAGTACGCTTGCCGTTGGGGTTGATGCTTCCTCGGGATGCGGTATAGGAGCAGCGGCGAGTTTCAAGCGGCAAGCAAAAGTGTTTTTTTACTTGTCGCTTGAAACTTGCCGCTCGAAGCTGCTTTTCAGCCCTTGCCTTTGGTGCGGGTCATGTTCGGCCCGCCGTTCTTCTCAAGGTGCTCGATGATGATCCCCGCCACGTTCTTGCCCGTGGTGGTCTCGATCCCTTCCAGCCCAGGCGAGGAGTTCACCTCCATCACCAGCGGCCCGTGATTGGAACGCAGAATATCCACACCCGCCACCGCCAGGCCCATGACCTTGGCTGCACGCAAGGCAGTCATGCGTTCTTCCGGGGTGATCTTGATCAGGCTGGCGCTGCCGCCGCGATGCAGGTTGGAGCGGAATTCCCCCGGCTTGGCCTGACGCTTCATGGCCGCGATCACCTTGTCGCCGACCACGAAGCAGCGGATGTCCGCACCGCCGGCTTCCTTGATGTATTCCTGGACCATGATGTTCTGCTTCAGGCCCATGAATGCTTCGATCACCGACTCCGCCGCCGTTGCGGTTTCGCACAGCACCACGCCGATGCCCTGGGTGCCTTCCAGCACCTTGATCACCAGTGGCGCGCCGTTGACCATGTCGATCAGGTCGGGAATGTCATCCGGTGAGTGAGCAAACCCGGTGACCGGCAGACCGATGCCTCGCCGTGACAGCAGTTGCAGCGAGCGCAGTTTGTCCCGCGAACGGGCGATGGCCACCGACTCGTTCAGCGGGAACACGCCCATCATTTCGAACTGGCGCAACACCGCACAACCATAAAATGTCACCGACGCCCCGATCCGCGGAATCACCGCGTCGAAGCCTTCCAGCGGTTTGCCACGATAGTGGATCTGCGGCTTGTGACTGGCGATGTTCATATAGGCGCGCAAGGTGTCGATCACGACCATTTCATGCCCGCGCTCGGTTCCGGCTTCGACCAGACGGCGGGTGGAATACAGACGCGGGTTCCGCGACAGCACAGCGATCTTCATGCAACACCTGTGGAGGAGGTAGATACCGGGAACACCGGCTTGTCTTGTACATATTTGATGCCCGGATTGACCACCAGCTGGCCATCGATCAGGGCTTTGGAACCGAGCAACAGGCGATAGCGCATGGACTTGCGGCAGGCGAGGGTGAACTCGACCGGCCAGACCCGATCGCCCAAGGCCAGGGTGGTGCTGATCACGTAGCGCACCTGGGCATGGCCGTTGGAGCTTTTAATGGTTTTGCGCGTGACCAGCGGTGCTTCGCAACGCCGGTGACGCAACTGCACCACCGTGCCGAGGTGCGCGGTGAAGCGCACCCACTTCTCGCCGTCGCGTTCGAACGGTTCGATGTCGGTGGCGTGCAGGCTGGAGGTGCTGGCACCGGTGTCGATTTTTGCGCGCAGGCCCGCAACTCCCAGATCCGGGAGCGCCACCCACTCGCGCAGACCGACAACGGTCAAATGGTCAAATGTCTTCAATGGAAAAAACCAACAATTAACGCGTCCACGCCTCAGGTGATACCTGGGCCAACGCTTTGAATGCAGGCTTGGCGAACCAGAACCCCTGCATCAGAAATATTCCGCAATCCGCCAGGAAGTCCCGCTCGCCGGCGCGCTCTATGCCTTCGGCAATGACTGTAACGTCCAACTCCGCACAGATTGTGACAATCCCCCGAACGATAGCCTGACGGACACGGTCTTGATCGACATCGCGAATCAGCGCCATGTCGAGTTTGATCAGATCCGGTTGAAAATCAGCCAGCAGATTCAGCCCCGAAAAACCGGCACCGAAATCGTCGATGGCCGTCTTGAAGCCGAATTCGCGGTATTCACGCAGAATATTGGTCAAATGGCGATAGTTATCTACGTGCTCGCTTTCCAGGGTTTCGAAAATCAGCCGGTCGATCGGGAAATTGTGTTTCTTTGCCGCTTCCAGCGTGCTGCGTATGCATGACTCTGGACGATAGACGGCGTTGGGCATGAAGTTGATCGACAAGTGTGTCTGCATATTAAGACTGGCCGCACCTTCGATGGCGCGGGTCCGGCAGAGCTGATCGAAACGGTAACGGTTGTCTTCTGTAACTTGATCTAACACCGTCAACGCGCCTTCACCGGCGGTCCCTCGGACCAGCGCCTCGTGGGCGAAGACCGCCTGTTCGCGCAGGTCCACGATGGGCTGATAGGCGAAGGCAAAATCGAAGCCCAGCGGCTCGCTGTGCCGGCAACCCTGGCAACCCGCTTTGGGCGAGGTCAACGAAGACGGGAGTCTGGTCACTTGATCACTCCATGCCGGTCAACCGGCCAGGATCTCAGTTTATCTGGAGGGCTGAGTTCTTGCGCCCGACAGAATCGGTAGTACAGTTCCGACTACTGGCTGAACGAGGAATTCATATGGCGCAAAAACAGGAAGAGGACGACAAGGTCCGTCTCGATAAATGGCTGTGGGCCGCGCGGTTTTACAAAACCCGTGCCTTGGCCAAAGCGGCGATCGAGAGTGGCAAGGTGCATTGTCGGGGCGAGCGGTGCAAACCGGGCAAGGAGCCGCGAATCGGCGATGAGTTCGAGATCCGCACCGGTTTCGAAGTGCGCACGGTTCGAGTCGAAGCGTTGTCGATCGTGCGTCGTGGCGCGCCGGAAGCGCAGACGCTGTACGCAGAGACCGAGGCGAGTAGTGCCAAGCGCGAAGCCGCGGCGGCGATGCGCAAGGCCGGTTCTCTGGGTGTGAGCACCGACGGCAAGCCGAGCAAGAAGCAGCGGCGGGACCTGTTTAAATTTCGTGGGAACAGTAACGACGCATGATTGTGGCGAGGGAGCAAGCTTCCTCCCTCGCCCCAGGCAGTGCGCAAAACTGTCAGTTTGCTGCGGATACCACACTCATCCGCGAAACCATCGGCAACTTGCCCAGCAGCGCGAAGATCGGCGCTGTCACCTTCAGCCAGAAATTCGACGCGTGCCAGGCAAACGGCGTGTAATAACCCCAGCCCAATGCCCACACCGCCAGCAGTAAACCGCCGATGTAATCGTCCTGGCCCCAATGCGCGCCCGCCACCAGGCGTGGCAGCATGAACAACAGCGCCAGGCCCCAGATGCTCAGGAACTGGCCAACCGTACGACTGAACACGCCCATGAACAGGGCCCAGATCAACAGTACCGAAGCATGGTCACCGGGAAAGCTCTGGCCCGAACGGTCCTTCAGCTCCCAGGCTTTTTCCATATGCGGGAAGTAGTCGCTGATGTGCACTGCGCCTTCAAGCACCATCGACGGGCTGCTGTGCTGCCAGTCCATGTGGTCGGCAAACTTGGAAAACAGCGCGCGGATGACCACCATCAGCAGCAGGATCGAGAAAAAACCGAAGAACGCGCGACGCACGTCAATCGCCTTGAATACCCAGTCACCCTTGATCAACAACGTCAGCAGAATGATCCCGACGACGATGTCAAACGGGCGCAGGCTTGCAATTGCCCAGATGTGGAGCCATATCGGGTTGCTGGCCAGCGGTGCATTGAGCGAGCGGAACAGCCACTCGTCGAAAATCACACACAGCATCTGGCCCGTAGGCCATAACCAGAAAGCCAGTAGTGCCAATGGCACCACGTTACACAGAACCAGCCGGCCGAGGTTCCACCTTGATTGGAACAAACCCGGATTGTTCATAAAATGCCTCCCATGGCTAAGCATCGGCACCAAAAAAAGTGCCAAGAAACGAAATTTTCACGTTTTGTAACCATTTTGTCATCACATTCAGATACCCAGACCTATGACCGACCTACCGGATACCGATTACACCCAACGCTTCATCTTCGATGACAGCGACACGCGCGGCGAACTGGTTGCGCTGGAACGCAGCTACGCCGAAGTCCTCGCCAAGCACCCGTACCCGGAGCCGGTGGCGCAGCTGCTTGGCGAATTGATGGCGGCCGCCTCGTTGCTGGTGGGCACCCTGAAATTCGACGGCTTGCTGATTCTGCAGGCGCGTTCCGAAGGGCCGATTCCGCTGCTGATGATCGAATGCTCCAGCGAGCGCGAGATCCGTGGCTTGGCGCGTTACAACGCCGAGCAGATCGCGCCGGACGCCACCCTTGCCGACCTGATGCCGGGCGGCGACCTGACCCTGACCGTCGACCCGACGATCGGCCAGCGTTACCAAGGCATCGTCGACCTTGACGGCGACAACCTGTCTGAGTGCTTCACCAATTATTTCGTCATGTCGCAACAGGTCGGCACGCGCTTCAAGCTGTTCGCCGACGGCCGTCGTGCGCGCGGGATGCTGCTGCAACAGCTGCCGGCCGACCGTCTGAAAGACGAAGAAGAGCGCGCCGCCAGCTGGCAGCACATCACCGCACTGGCGAGCACGCTGACCGCCGATGAATTGTTGAGCCTGGACAACGAAACCGTGTTGCATCGCCTCTACCATGAAGAGCAGGTGCGCCTGTTCGATGTGCAGAAACTGCGCTTCCGTTGCACCTGCTCACGCGAGCGTTCGGGCAACGCGCTAGTCAGTCTGGGTCTTGAGGATGCGCAGCAGTTGGTTCAAGAGAACGGCGGCAATATCGAGATCGATTGCCAGTTCTGCAATCAGCAGTACCTGTTCGACGCAGCCGATATCGCTCAATTGTTCGCTGGCGCAGGCGTCGACACGCCGTCAGATACCCGGCACTAAAACGGTTCAGCGCAGGTAAATTCACTGCGTAACGACGGAATTTCGCCGTTACGACGGGAGGACCCTACTCTTTTTGGGCTTTTCTGGCATAATCCGGCCCACTTTTTTCGCGGTAGTAGTGCACGACTTTCTACTACAAAACGTTTGGAGCACACTCGGCCACTGGCCGACGGGGAACCTCATGACGCAAGCCAATAACGCCGTGTACACCGATCTGAGTGTTGATGATCTGGTTAAAGAAGCCCTGAACCGCGGTGAGGGCGAGCTTGCCGATACCGGCGCTCTGGTTGTTCGCACTGGTCACCGCACCGGTCGTTCGCCGGTTGACCGTTTCATCGTTGAAGAGCCTTCCACCCAGGCCGCTATCGCCTGGGGCCCGATCAACCGCAAGTTCCCGGCCGACAAGTTCGACGCGCTGTGGGCTCGCGTAGAAGCATTCAACAACGCGCAAGAGCATTTCGTTTCCCACGTGCATGTAGGCGCGGCCGAAGATCACTACCTGGCCGTGAAAATGACCACTCAGACTGCCTGGCAGAACCTGTTCGGTCGTTGCCTGTTCATCAACCCGGCGCAGTACAACCCGGCCGGTCGTGAAGAGTGGCAAGTGCTCAACGTGGCCAACTTCGAGTGCGTGCCTGAGCGTGACGGCACCAACTCCGATGGTTGCGTGATCCTCAACTTCGCACAGAAGAAAGTGCTGATCGCCGGCATGCGTTACGCCGGTGAGATGAAGAAAGCCATGTTCTCCGTGCAGAACTTCCTGCTGCCGGCCGCTGACGTGCTGCCAATGCACTGCGCTGCCAACATCGGCGAAGAAGGCGACGTGACCCTGTTCTTCGGTCTGTCGGGCACCGGTAAAACCACCCTGTCGGCCGACGAAAGCCGTTACCTGATCGGTGACGACGAACACGGTTGGGGCGAAGGCGTTGTCTTCAACATCGAAGGCGGCTGCTATGCCAAGTGCATCGACCTGTCCGAGAAGAACGAGCCGGTCATCTGGAAAGCCATCAAGCACGGCGCTGTGCTGGAAAACGTTGTTATCGACGACGCCAAGCACGCCGACTACGCCGATGTCAGCCTGACCCAGAACAGCCGCGCGGCCTACCCGCTGGAGCACGTTGCCAAGCGTTCCGAGAAGAACCTGGGCGGCGAGCCAAACGCTGTGATCTTCCTGACCTGCGACCTGACCGGCGTCCTGCCGCCAGTGTCGATCCTCAACGAAGAGCAAGCGGCCTACCACTTCCTGTCCGGCTACACCGCTCTGGTGGGCTCGACTGAAATGGGTTCGGGCAGCGGCATCAAGTCGACCTTCTCCACCTGCTTCGGCGCGCCGTTCTTCCCGCGTCCGGCTGGCGAATACGCCGAGCTGCTGATCAAACGTATCCGCGGCTTCGGCTCCAAGGTCTACCTGGTCAACACCGGCTGGACCGGCGGTGGCTACGGCGTCGGCAAACGCTTCAACATCCCGACCACCCGCGCAGTGATCGCCGCGATCCAGAGCGGCGCACTGATCGGTGCAGCCACCGAGCACCTGGACACCATCAACCTCGACGTGCCATTGGCCGTACCGGGCGTTGAAACCAACCTGCTCAACCCACGCAACACCTGGGCTGACAAGGCTGCGTACGACGAGGCTGCCAAAGCACTGGCCGGTCTGTTCATCGAGAACTTCAAGAAGTTCGAAGTGAGCGATGCGATCAAGGCTGCCGGTCCTAAGTTGTAAAATCGGTTTGCAGCGATGAGAAAGCCGCCTCTTGGGGCGGCTTTTTTGTGGGCGAGTGGAAAGTGCTCACAGGTGGACTGCCATTATTCCCGCAGAATTCGAGCTGAATAGCCAGAATAAAGCCACTTGAGTGGCGGGGCATTCTCAGTACCCCCAGCTTTCACGGCCCATTGCTGCCGGGCCTGGATTATTCGCAGCATTTCTACGCATCGGTCTTTGATCGCGTGGACGATGCTGTAGTCGGAGGCCGCAGCCATTCCTCGTGTTACTTCGATTCTGCCTCTTCTGTACAGGGGCGGTCGTTGGCGGCGAATTTCCCTTTGATTCGAACAACTCGTCGAGATCAGTTGCTGCTTCAGGGGGGACCTGACTAATGCCTGTTATCAGGCCGGAGCCTTCCAGTTGAGCATTTGCTGTTGCGCAACCTGCAGCAGGTCACAGCCATCCTGCGTCAGCAGATATAGAGCGTGGGTGATGTGCGGGATGTCTTCGACATCGGCCTGTTTGAAGTTGAGGCAGTAGAGGGTGCGTAGCAGGTCGCTTGAAGCACGCAGGCGCTGCACGGCGCATTCGAGGATGTCTTGTGGATTGGCGGCTGTGTCGATGACCAGAGGCTTGGTGTCGGTGAGGTTGGATTCGAGCGGACGGAAGCGATCGGTCGTGAATTGATTCCATGTTTTCAATGTTCTTGATCCTCAAATGAAGGTGTCCCAAACAAAGCCGCCATAAAAACTGCAGGCAATTGGATACCGGCGACATACAGCGGACGCTTATGCACGTTCCATTCGAGTGACCAGGCCCGAGCCGCTGATTTGGCAGCGACCGTCACGACTATAGGTATGAGCAACCCTGGTGCGAAAGGCGACATAGCGTTGTGTTTTGCAGGAACCGGATGAAGCGTTGACAGGCTTTTCACCGTTGCTTCGCCTGATATTTGAACAGGCTCGCTCAGGTCGGCCGATCGGTAGCTTCAGCCTCTGTGACCACTATAGAAGGGCGCCCTAGAGCGAAACAAGACGGCCAAAATGGACAGGTTTCGTAGGGGTTTTTCCGAGGTTTGGGCATTTGCCCTACGCATTTTCATGGGGTTCTCAAGGCAAAACCCTTAGGCGAGAATTTTCCTACGGTTTTCTCAGGCGCTTCGCCAAAAAGCGCTGTAAGGTGCGCGCCAGAATCTGTAGGACATTTCCAAACGTCCGATACGCGCTTAAAGGGAATTAGGTATGCAGTGGCTACGAGTGGCCTCGATCGTATGGCTGTGGGTCAGTGGTTGTCACTTGGTGATTGCCGCTGAGTTGGGCAATTCTCCAGTGTCGAGTCAGCTGGATCGAACCGGTTGGCCGGATGCCCTCACCAGTCAGGCGAATGTCGACACAGCCTCGCGTGCCGAAGTGCTGATGTTCGGCAAGGCGTTGCTGGCCAGCGAGGCTCTGGACGAGTCAGGGCTCAAGCAGCGGCTGGGTGTGGCGCAGGTGCAGCTCAAATCGATCAGACGGGTGCGCGACGGCTTGTGGGATCGCTTGCTGAGTACCTATCGCACTGCCAGCCTCGATTGCGACGAGCAAATGTTTTGTCCAAGGGTGCGCAGCGTCGCGGACTTGCGGCAACTGGCGGCAGCGTTCACCGGCGATATCAGCCCTGCCCATACACTGTGGGTGAGCAACAGCCAGCGTGTGCATGAGCAGATCCTGAACGAGCAGTTGCGTGTGGCGGTGTTGCGGCCCTGACTCAATCAGCCCAGGGACGCGCCATCCTTCGCCACGAAAATGGCGAGTTCCGGAGTGTCACCGGGAAACGGCATGCATCCGCTCAGCAACAGCGACGCGATGAAGAGGGCGAGGGGCAATTTCAGTGTGTTCGACATGGTCATTCCTTTGTGAGGTTGCGTACATATCGCCGTCCTGGCGTTATGTGGAGAGTGAAGCGGGCACGTTAGCGCGGTGCCGGAAAACACCGCGATAAACAAATCGGGCCGTTTGTTTCAGTCTGTGACCGGGCGTCCGGGGCTGTATCATTCCGTATTGGTTTGCCCCCCGACCTTTTCTCGACTCGCTGCGATCGCCCGCTAGGCTGTTGGCATGGCAGCGGTCAAAGGAGTGACAGCGAATGCACAACACCCTGGAACAGGTTTTCGGTTATCCACAGTTTCGACCCGGTCAGGAGCAGGCCATCAGCGCTGTATTGGCCGGGCGCTCGGCGGCGGCGATTTTCCCCACCGGCTCGGGCAAATCCCTGTGTTATCAAGTGTCGGCAGTGCTGCTGCCGCATCTGACGCTGGTGGTTTCACCGTTGCTGGCGCTGATGCAGGATCAACTGGCGTTCCTGCAACGCCACGGCATCCCGGCAGGCAGCATCGATTCGGCACAGAGCCGCGACGACGCCAATGACGTCATGGCTCGTGCTCGCTCCGGTGAGCTGAAGATTCTGATGGTCTCGGTCGAGCGCCTGAAAAACGAGCGATTTCGCAACTTCCTGCAGCAGGTGCCGATCTCGTTGCTGGTGGTGGACGAGGCGCACTGCATCTCGGAATGGGGCCACAATTTCCGTCCCGACTACCTCAAGCTGCCGGACTATCAGCGCCAGTTCAATATTCCCCAAGCCCTGCTGCTGACGGCCACCGCTACGCCGAAAGTCATCGCCGACATGCAGGCCAGATTCGCCATTGCCGCCGAGGACGTGGTGACCACCGGTTTCTATCGGCCCAATCTCAACCTGCTGGTGGAACCGGTGCGCGCTCAGGACAAGCGCCGGCGCCTGGTGGAATGGATGGCCGAACGGCAGGGGCAGCCGGGCATCGTCTACGTCACCCTGCAGAAAACCGCCGAGCACGTCGCCGAACACCTTGGGCGAAATGGCATACAGGCCGAGGCCTATCACGCCGGGTTGCCCAATGATCAGCGTGAAGCCATCCAGAAACGCTTCATGGCCGGGCAGTCCAATTGCATTGTCGCGACCATTGCGTTCGGCATGGGCATCGACAAGAGCGACATCCGCCAGGTGGTGCATTTCGACTTGCCCAAATCCATCGAAAACTACAGCCAGGAAATCGGTCGGGCAGGGCGCGACGGGCAGCCCTCGGATTGTCTGGTGCTGGCCAATCGCGACAGCCTCAACGTGCTGGAAAACTTCGTTTACGGCGACACGCCGGAGCGTGGGGGTATTCGGTATGTGCTCGATGAATTGCAAGCATCGGTGCCTGAGGGGCAGTGGGAATTTCTGCTCGGACCGCTGGCGGATCAGAGCAACATCCGCGCGTTGCCGCTCAAGACTTTACTGGTGCAGCTGGAGCTGCGCGGGTTGATCGCTCCGCGCTACGCCTATTACGCCGAATACCGTTTCAAATACCTGCTGGAGCCTGAGGCATTGCTCGAGCGCTTCGAGGGCGAGCGCAGGGACTTTGTCGCGGCGATCATCCACACCTCAAGCCGTGCACGTACCTGGGCGACCGTGAATTTCGAGGCAATGTACACGCAGTATTCCGCTGAGCGCAGTCGGGTGGTGAAGGCCCTGGATTACTTTCAGGAAAAGGGCTGGATCGAACTTGAAAGCAAGCAGATGACCGAAGTCTACAGCGTGCTGCAGAGTGACTTCGACAGCGCTGTGTTGAGCGGTGAGCTGCATGCTTACTTCACTCGCCACGAACAAGCCGAAGTGGCGCGGATACACGCGATGCTGGAACTGTTCTCGACCGAGCGTTGCCTGGGGTATCGCCTGGCCGAGTACTTCGGTGATCACCAGGCGCCCGAGCGGTGCGGGCATTGTTCAGTGTGTCATGGCCACATCGCGCGTCTGCCGGCACCACCGCAGTTGCCGTCGCTTGTGGATAAAAGTTTCCCGGCGCTGTGCGGTGATTTTATCCACAAGCATGAACAACACGCAGGCAGTGTTCCGACGGCGGAGCGGCTGACACGGTTTCTGTGCGGGATCAGTGTGCCGCTGTTTACCAGGCTCAAGGCGCGGACGATCTCCGGGTATGCGGCGCTCGAGGAATATCCCTACGCCGACGTGCGCCGCTGGGTTGAGGAACACCTCTGATCTTTTTGTAGGCGCTGGCGCGAGTGGGGTTTATCCATCCGCTGAATGTCGATCATCACGGTAATAAACTTCAAAAAGCGTGATTGGCTGACTATGGTGAAGGCTGTCTTCGGATCGCCAACAAGAGAACAACATGAGCCAGACATCCTTCGATATTCAGCAGGCTGCCGTGATCGGCGCGGGCACTATGGGGCGCGGCATTGTCATGTGCCTGGCCAATGCCGGCGTTGCAGTGCAATGGGTGGATAACAATCCACAGATGCTTGAGCAGGCACTGGCCGCAGTAGCCGACACTTACGCACACAACGTGCGGCAGGGGCGGATTGATCAGGCTGAAGCCGATGCACGCCTCGCCCGGGTCAGTGCAGCGGCGGATTACGCGGCGATCCGTAATGTCGATCTGGTGATTGAAGCGGTGTACGAGAACCTTGAGCTCAAGCAGAAGATCTTTCGCGAACTCGATGGCTTGTTGAAACCCGAAGCATTGTTGGCGAGCAATACCTCGGCGCTGGATATCGACGCGATTGCCGCGGTAACCCGGCGCCCGGCTCAGGTGCTGGGCCTGCACTTTTTCAGTCCGGCACACATCATGAAATTGCTGGAGATCGTGCGAGGTGCAAAGACTTCGCCGACGGTCCTGGAGGCCGCACTGGCCCTGGGCAAGCGCATGGGCAAGGTCAGTGTGGTGTCGGGCAACTGCCACGGCTTTATCGGCAATCGCATGCTGCATCCGTATGTGCTGGAGGCACGCAAGATGCTCCTCGAAGGCGCTTATCCACAGCAGGTGGATGCGGCGTTGCAGGGTTTCGGTTTTGCCATGGGGCCGTTCCGCATGTACGACGTGGTCGGCATCGATCTGGAGTGGCGTGCCCGCGAGTTGGCCGGCGAAGGCCAGGATGCGCCAGAGGTTCAGGTGGATAACCGCTTGTGCGAGCTGGGCCGGTTTGGACAGAAGTCCGGCAACGGTTACTACCATTACGAGCCGGGCAGTCGTCAGGCCGAGCATGATCCTGAGGTCGATGCGTTGGTGTTGCAGGTCAGCGAAGGGTTGGGCTTCCAGCGCCGCGAGATCGGCCCGGAGGAGATCCTGGAGCGCAGTCTTCTGGCATTGGTCAACGAGGGTGCAAAGATTTTGCAGGAAGGCATCGCCCAATCGGCACACGACATTGATTTGGTGTACCTGAACGGCTACGGCTTCCCGGCAGACAAGGGCGGCCCGATGGCCTGGGCGGATCAGCAGGGGCTGGCGGACATTCATCAGCGCTTGCTGGCGCTGGAGACGCGTCAGGGCGATCAGTGGAAACCGGCGCGGTTGATTGGCGAGTTGGCCGCGCAGGGCAAGGGGTTTGCTCAAGCTTAGTGTTACGGCGAAAATCGATCCCCCTCACGCCAGCCCTCTCCCCCAAGGGGGCGAGGGGGAGGGGAGCCGATCTGCGTGGGTTTCAGCATTCGAGTTCGACTCGACAGTTCAGGTCGGTGTATTTCGAGAAAACACCTCGGTCAGTCTCCTCTCCCTCTGGGAGAGGGCTAGGGTGAGGGCAAGCGGCCTCACTGAAAAAACAGGAGAGTCAGCCCAACCATGTCCACCCCTCAACGCACCGACTACCCACACTTCCAGCCCATCACCACACGCTGGCACGACAACGACGCTTACGGTCACGTCAACAACGTGACCTACTACAGCTTCTTCGACACAGCCGTGAACACCTACCTGATTCAGGTCGGTGGTCTGGATATTCATGATGGCGAGGTGGTGGGGTTTGTGGTCAGTTCGGCGTGTGATTACTTTGCCTCGATCGCGTTTCCCGATCTGATCGAAGTCGGTCTGCGAGTCGGCAAGCTGGGCAACAGTTCGGTGCAATACGAGCTGGCGGTGTTCAAGGTGGGGGAGTTCGAGGCGTGCGCAGCGGGGCGTTTTGTCCATGTCTTCGTGGAGCGGACGAGCAATCAGCCGGTTCCGATTCCAGGCCGGTTGCGTGAAGCCCTGGAGCGTCTGCTGGTTTGAACCGGGGCAAAAAAAATCGCAGCCCAAGGGCTGCGATTTTTGCTTTCCCGCGTAACGCAATGCGTCAGTCGCGATAGTAGCGGTGATGCTTGCGATGGCCATAGGCGTGACCGCGACCACGGTGGTCATCGCGGTAGTAGCGACGGTCACGACCGCGATCGTAATGACGGCCTTCGTCATTGCTCTGGTTGCCCATGTAGTTGCCCAGCGCGCCACCGGCGCCGCCACCTGCTGCGGCGCCGATCAGGCTGCCGGTGGTGCCGCCCATGCTGCGGCCGACCACGTTACCGCCGGCTGCGCCCAATGCACCGCCAATGGCGGCTTCGCCACGGCTGTGTTTGTTGGCGCCCACCGCGCTACCACCCGCGCCGCCCAGGGCTGCGCCAATGGTTGAACCTGTGCTGCCGCCTAAAGACTGACCGACGACCGAGCCAAGAACCCCGCCCAATGCGCCGCCCACACCTGCTTCGGTGGTGCCTCCGGCAGAAGCGAAGCCACTGACCAGGCCAAGGGACAACAAGAGAATCGAGGAGAACTTCATAGAGGAGCCTCAAAGGGATGACGGCGCCGATCCTGAGGCTGTGTAACAAGGCTGACAATCGAAATCCGACGAATAACACGACTTGTATACAATTATGCAAGTTACTGTTTTGTATGCGGAACTTAAGCGATTTTTGCCGGTCTTTAGCTACTTCGGACGGGCCGCTTTTGTGAAAAAGCGGCCTTTTTTGTGGGCGTTTGAAAAGTGCACAGTACAAAGAATTGCATTGAATCGGCGACCGCTATCGCGAGCAGGCTCACTCCTGCGGTGACCGAGTTCCTAGAGATGGAACACGTTCAACTGTAGGAGTGAGCCTGCTCGCGATAGCAATGGTGCTGACCCCGGATCAAGCGGACTTGGCCATGATCAACCCGCTCTCACTCGCCGCTTCCAGCCGGATCGCAATGAATTTCGACGTCGGTGTATGGCTGCCATCCCCGGTGCTTTCCAGCGGCACCAGCGGATTCACTTCCGGATAGTAAGCCGCCGCCTGACCCGCAGGAATATCAAACGCCAGTAAGGTGAAGCCCTTCACCCGGCGCTCGCGACCGTCGTCCCACAGCGAGACGATGTCGGCTTTCTGCCCCGGACGGAAGCCCAGGCGAATGATGTCGGCCTCGTTGACGAACAGCACATCACGCTGGCCTTTGACCCCGCGATAACGGTCGTCGAGACCATAAATCGTGGTGTTGTACTGGTCGTGAGAGCGCATCG
The DNA here is from genome assembly GCF_054344005.1 of Pseudomonas sp. GNP014. Lineage (NCBI taxonomy): Bacteria > Pseudomonadati > Pseudomonadota > Gammaproteobacteria > Pseudomonadales > Pseudomonadaceae > Pseudomonas > Pseudomonas sp. GNP014. Next base: position 1,533,718 of record NZ_JBTGUS010000001.1, read on the forward strand.
ACTGCAGGATCAGGTCCGGCAGTTGCCCAGTGGCACGCGTGCGTTCGTGGACAAGGTCTTTCGGCAGCAGGTTCGCGCGGAAGTTGGCGCGGCCCGACGGTGTGTTCCACTTGCGCGCGCCGGCGCTGTTGCCAAGGTAGAACCCCCCCGGGTTCTTGATCTTCTCATTGAAGTCTTTGAAGTTCGGGATGGTGTCGGCGATCAGCTCGCGGATACGCCCGTAGTCGGCCGCCAGCCAGTGCCAGTCCACCGGTTTGCTGCCCAGTGTGGCGGCGGCAATGCCGGCAATGATCGCCGGCTCCGAACGCATCTGGTTCGACAGCGGCTGCAACTGGCCATTGGAGGCGTGGACCATGCTGAATGAGTCTTCCACGGTGACCGCTTGCGGCCCTTCGGTCTGGATGTCGATGTCGGTACGACCGAGGCACGGCAGGATCAGCGCGTCCTTGCCGTGGGCCAGGTGGCTGCGATTGAGTTTGGTGCTGATCTGCACGGTCAGGTCGCAATTGCTCAGCGCCTGGAACGTGCGCGGGCTGTCCGGCGTCGCCTGGGCAAAGTTGCCGCCCAGACCGATGAAGACTTTCGCGCGGCCTTCGGCCATCGCATGGATCGCCTCGACCACGTTGTGCCCGTTGTGGCGCGGCACCTTGAACTGGAAACGCCGCTCCAGTGAATCGAGGAACGCCACCGGTGGCCGTTCATTGATACCCATCGTGCGGTCGCCCTGCACGTTGCTGTGGCCGCGCACCGGGCACAGGCCGGCGCCCGGTTTGCCGATGTTGCCGCGCAGCAGCATCAGGTTGGCGATTTCCTGGATGGTCGGCACCGAATGGCGATGCTGGGTGATACCCATTGCCCAGCACATGATCACGTTCTTGCCTTTGGCATACATGCGTGCGGCTTGCTCGATCTCGACCAGGGTCAGGCCGGATTGCGTGACGATCTGTTCCCACGGCGTGTCATCGACGACCCCGAGATACTCCAGCACGTTGGCACTGTGGGCGTTGAGGAAGTCATGGTCGAACACCGCCGGTGCGCCGGTTTTCTGTGCGTCGCGTTCCCACTGCAGGAGGAATTTGGCCATGCCGCGCAGGACCGCCATGTCACCGCCCAGCGCCGGACGGAAATACGCGGTGTTGGTCGGCTTGTCGCCGTTGGTGAGCATTTCGAGCGGATGCTGCGGGTGCTGGAAACGCTCCAGACCGCGCTCTTTCAGCGGATTGATGCAGACCACCTGTGCGCCCCGTTTCACCGCTTCACGCAGCGGTTCGAGCATTCGCGGGTGGTTGGTGCCGGGGTTCTGGCCCCAGACGAAAATCGCGTCGGCGTGTTCGAAGTCGTCGAAGGTCACGGTGCCTTTACCGACGCCCACGCTTTGCGCCAGTGCCACACCGCTGGCCTCGTGGCACATGTTCGAACAGTCGGGGAAGTTGTTGGTGCCGTAGGCGCGCACGAACAGCTGGTACAGATACGCCGCTTCGTTGCTGGCGCGACCGGAGGTGTAGAACTCGGCCAGATCCGGGCTCGGCAAGCCTTGCAGGTGTTTGGCAATCAGTGCGTAGGCGTCGTCCCAGCTGATCGGCTTGTAGCGATCGGTCTCGGCGTCGTAGACCATCGGTTCGGTCAGGCGACCCTGATACTCCAGCCAGTAGTCACTCTGTTCCAGCAGCGAGGTCACGCTGTGTTTGGCGAAGAACTTCGCATCCACGCGACGCTTGGTCGCTTCCCAGTTCACCGCTTTGGCGCCGTTCTCGCAGAACTTGACCATGCCGCTTTCCGGCGAATCGCCCCAGGCGCAGCCCGGGCAGTCGAAACCGCCGTTCTGGTTGGTTTTGAGCATCATGCGCAGGTTTTTCAGCGCGTTGTCGCTGGTCAACCAGGCCTGGGCCACACTGATCAGGGCACCCCAGCCGCCGGCGGCACCTTTATAAGGTTTGTAGCGCGGGACAGGTTTCTGGTCGGCTTGATGATGTTGGCTCACGCTTGATTCTCCATCGCGGGGCTATACACCCGCGGCGCACTTTTCTGCGGCAGGTGGATGAGATTGAGGTTATGTCGACGGGCCCATTGCACGGCGAGGCCCGTGGGTGCGGACAGGCTGACCAGGGTCTGGATGCCGGCGCGCAAAACTTTCTGGATCAATTCGAGGCTGCAACGGCTGGTGACGATCGCCAGGCCGCCGTCTGTGGATAACTTCTGGCGGATCAAGCCGCCGATCAATTTGTCGAGGGCGTTGTGCCGGCCGATGTCTTCGCGGCCGAGCAGCAATTCGCCGCGGGCATTCATGAACACCGCCGCGTGCACGGCGCCGCAGTGCTGGCCCAACGGTTGAAACGCACTGATGCGCTGACGCAAGCCGTCGAGCCATTCAATGGGTGGCAGCGGTGCACCGGGCAGCACCTTCAGGTCGGGCAGGGCCTGCTCGACCGCTTCAACGCCGCAGAGCCCGCAACCGCTGGTACCGGCCAGTTGCCGACGCTGTTGCTTGAGGTTCCAGAAGGCGCGGTTGGCAATGGTCACTTGCGCGTATTGCGCCGAGCCGGCGCCGCTCAGTTGCAGGTCATAGATATCGCTGGCGTCCTCGATGATGCCGCTGCCGAGGCTGAAGCCGACGATGAAGTCTTCCAGATCCGTCGGTGTCACCAGCATCACCGCCTGGCTGATGCCGTTGTAGGCGATCGCCAACGCGACTTCCTCGGCCAGCGCGGTGCTGGCCGATTCCACAAGGGGTAGATCGCTGTAACTGTACGTCTGGCTGGCGGCGGGCGCGGGCGTTTCGAGAGCAGGCGCCGCGCAGGCTGGGCGCTTGGCGTTCATGGCATCACCAACGGATTGATCAACGTTAAGACTAGGCGCGGCAACTTGTCGCGTCTAATCGCTACTGTCGATCTATTGATAGATGTCGTCGATCAAGTGCTTGCCGGTGATTTCTGATACAGCGCGAAACAGGCCTCGGCCAGCGCTGAACGCGGGGCGCCACGGCGCATGATCAGGCCCATTGGGGCGAGGGTCTGGGCGTTTTCGATCGGTTGCAGGCGCAGGTGATCGGTGAGTTTTTCCAGGCCACCGTCCAGCGGCATGATCGCGCAGCAAAAGCCGCCGTGCACAGCCTGTAACAATTGATGGACGGCATCGGTTTGTAACAGTGGCTGCGGGGTCAGGCCACGGCTGTGGAAATTGTGGTCGATGGACTGACGAAAATGCATCCCGCTGGTCAGCATGCCCAGCGGCAGTTCGATCAGCGCTTCCCAGCTCAACGCTGCCTCGCCGAAGGAAAAACTGCGCTGGTCATACAGCAGCCCCATGCGGGTCTCGCTGAAAGCCAGTGATTCGAAACGTTCATGATCCAGGCGATCGAGGTAGGACACACCGAGGTCGATGCGGTTGTTCGCCAGGTGTTCGAGGATCTGCTCGGAACTCAGCGCCGACATTTCGAAACGCAGGTTCGGGTGCGCCGCATGCAAACGTTGCATCAGTGGCAGCGGATCAAAACTCGACAGCGGCACGACACCCAGCCGCAACGTGCCGATGAGGTTGCCGCGACACGCCGCCGCTTCCGCCTGCAGTCCGTCGTAAGCGGCCATCACGGAACGCGCCCACGCCAGCACTCGCTCGCCCGGCGCGGTAAAACCCTCAAAGCGCTGACCGCGATTGACCAGCGGCAGGTCGAGCTCTTCTTCAAGGCTGCGTAGACGCATCGACAACGTCGGTTGCGTGATGTGGCAGCGGGCGGCGGCCTGGCCGAAGTGGCGGGTTTCGTCGAGGGCGATGAGGAATTTCAGCTGCTTGATGTCCATCTTCGCTCCGGTGAGTGCTGGCAGGGGTGGCGATTCTAGCGCTTGCGCGGGGCCAGGGTCATTGGTCGGCCTGGAACCGGGTGTGGCTGATGTGGTCTAGGCTTGAACGTCTGGATCCCCAATCAAGGAGTGTGCGCTATGAGTCTGTTGAGCTTTGTGAAAGAAGCCGGCGAGAAGCTGATTGATCTGCTGACCCCGGGTAATGCCAATGCCAGCGAGCAGTTGAAGGAACACATCAGCAAGGTCGGGCTGGGCAATCCGAATGTGCAGGCCACCGTCGACGGTGACAAGGTCACGGTCACCGGTGAGGTGGCGAGCCAGGAGGAAAAGGAAAAGATTTTGCTGGCCGTGGGTAACATTGCCGGTATCGGCAGTGTGGAGGACCAGATCACCGTGACCGGGCCGGTGGTCGTGGCCGCCGAGTTTGTCGAAGTGAAGGCCGGGGACACGCTCAGTGCGATCTCGTTGCGGGTTTACGGCAACGCCAACCAATACCAGAAAATCTTCGAAGCCAACAAACCGATGCTCAAGGATGTGAACAAGATTTATCCAGGACAGAAGCTTCGTATTCCGAAGTAAAGCCAAACCTTTGTGCCGAGGACGCTTGCTCCCGCTGGGCCGCGCAACGGCCCCCAAACCGGCAAGCGCGAGATGCGTGAGTCTGCGCGTCTGTCGAGAACGTGTGGGCTTCGGCCTCCAGTGGGAGCAAGCTTCCTCGGCACAATGGATTTACAAGCCTGAGATCAGGTCGCGGTAATCCTCGACCGCCGCAAACTCGGCGGTGTCCTTCGGCCCTTTGCGGCTGTCCGGCTCCTTGACCGCCAGCAGATGCGCCACGCCAAAACGCCGCGCACTGCGCAGAATCGGCAACGTATCGTCGATAAACAGGCTGCGTGCCGGATCAAAGTCGATATCTGCCTGCAAGGCATCCCAGAACTGCGGATTTTCCTTGGGGAAACCGTAGTCGTGGGAGCTGATCAGCCGTTCGAAATACGGTGCCAGCTCGATCCGTTCCAGTTTCAGCGACAGCGAATCACGGTGGGCGTTGGTGATCATGATCACCCGCTTGCCAGCGTTTTTGATCGCATGCAGAAAGGTGTCGGCATCGGGGCGCAACGCGATCAAATGCGCCGTTTCCAACTTCAGTTCACGCACCGATAGTTTCAGCTCGGCACTCCAGAAATCCAGGCAATACCATTGCAACTGGCCGGCGTGGCGTTCGAACAGCGGCTGCAATTCCATCTCGGCCATCGCCCGGCTCACCCCGTGCAGGTCGGCGTAACGCTGGGGCAGGTGTTCCAGCCAGAAATGATTGTCGAAGTGCAGATCCAGCAACGTACCGTCCATGTCCAGCAGAACGGTATCAATGTCAGACCACGGTAAAGAAGGCATGGCAACGTCTCGAGCGGTAGAAAGATATCCGACATAAACAATCGGGAAAGCCGCGTTATAGTAGCGCGTTCACGCCAAGGAGCTTTGCATGCGCCAGAAACCCACCGTACTTGCCCGCGAGATCGTCGCCACCAGTCGCCTGTTTTGTGTCGAAGAACTGAAGCTGCGTTTCTCCAATGGTGTGGAGCGTACTTACGAGCGTTTGGTCGGCAAAGGTGCGGGCTACGGCGCGGTGATGATTGTGGCGATGCTCGATGCCGAACACGCGGTGCTGGTCGAAGAATATTGCGGCGGCACTGACGAATACGAATTGTCGCTGCCCAAAGGCTTGATCGAACCGGGTGAGGATGTGCTGGCGGCGGCCGAGCGTGAGCTCAAGGAAGAGGCCGGTTTCGGCGCACGCCAACTGGAGCACCTGACCGAGCTGTCATTGTCGCCCGGTTACATGAGCCAGAAAATCCAGGTAGTGCTTGCCACCGATCTGTACGAAGAGCGTCTGGAGGGTGATGAGCCCGAGCCGATGCGGGTCGACAAGATCAACCTGCGTGAACTGTCGGCGCTGGCGCAAAACCCGCAATTCTCCGAAGGCCGCGCACTGGCCGCGCTTTATCTGACCCGTGATCTGTTGACGCAGCGCGGGTACTTTACGTCATGAGTGAGGTGTCGATGAATTTTCCCCATCCATTGATGGCGCCGGTGGTCGAACTCGCCTTGCAGGCCGGCGAGGCGATTTTGCCGTTCTGGCGCGTCGGCGTTGAAGTCAGTGCCAAGTCCGATGATTCGCCGGTGACCGCTGCGGATCTGGCGGCGCATCATCTGATCGTCGCCGGGCTGACGGCGCTCGATCCGGATATTCCGGTGTTGTCCGAAGAGGACGCCGATATTCCGCAAGCCGTGCGCGCCGGATGGCAGCGCTGGTGGCTGGTCGATCCGCTGGATGGGACCAAGGAGTTCATCAGCGGCAGCGAAGAATTCACCGTCAACATCGCGCTGATCGAAAACGGTCGCGTGGTGTTTGGCGTGGTGTCGATGCCGACCAATGGTCGCTTCTACGTCGGCGGCGCCGGGCTGGGTGCCTGGCGTTGCGACAAGGACGGGACGCCGGTGTCGATTCAGGTGCGCGATGTACCAGGGCCGGGCGAGGCCTTTACGGTGGTCGCCAGTCGTCGGCATTCGAGCCCTGAGCAAGAGCGGTTGCTGGCCGGGTTGAGTGCGAGTCTGGGTGAGCTGCAACTGGCGAATATCGGCAGTTCGTTGAAGTTTTGCCTGCTGGCCGAAGGCGCGGCGGATTGCTACCCGCGCCTGGCGCCGACGTCGCAATGGGACACCGCGGCGGCACAGGGCGTGCTTGAGGGTGCCGGCGGCGAGGTGCTGGATCTGCAGGGCGAAGCGTTCTGTTATCCCGCGCGGGAATCGCTGCTCAATGAATTCTTTCTGGCGCTGCCGGCGAAAGCGGCGTGGCGTTCCAGATTGCTGGAGCTGGCTCGGGGGTAAGTGGGCGGACTCTCGATTCCCCTCACCCCAGCCCTCTCCCGGAGGGAGAGGGGGCCGATTGGGGGATGCTGGAGAGATTCACCGACTTGAGCCAGCTTTACTGAATCCATAATCGCTGCCGATCTTTCAGCTTGATGTCTGACGCAAGGCACCTCATCCCAGCCCTCTCCCGGAGGGAGAGGGGGCCGATTGGGGGATGCTGGAGAGATTCACCGACTTGAGCCAGCTTTACTGAATCCATAATCGCTGCCGATCTTTCAGGTCGATGTCTGACGCAAGACCTCTCGGTCAGTCCCCTCTCCCTCCGGGAGAGGGCTAGGGTGAGGGGATTTTGATCTTTAACGGTGCAAAACGTACTGCCCGGTAAATGTCACAGCATCCTCATCACTTCCCGCGTTGACGATCCGCGTATTGAGCGTCAACCGTGCGCGCCCATAGCGCTGATACATCGCCAGAAACTTCTTCCAGACCAGCGCTTCCGGTGCCGGGCAAATCGCCGTGGCATCACCGGTGACCGGCAGTGGATAACTGATCTGGCCTTCCTGAATCACGATGTGCCCGTCTTCGATGCCTTCCTCCTTCAGGCGCAAATGCAGCCAGCCCCAGCCCGCCAGCACCGCGCCGCAGTAGAGGCTGCCGCCGAACATGGTGCTCTTGTGATTGACGTTCGGCTCCAGCGGCAAGTGCAGACTCAACTGTTGCTCGCGCCAGTCGAGTACCTTGAGGCCCATCTCGCGGGTCAGCGGAATGTCGTGATGCAGCACCGATTCCAGATAGCGGCTGTCGCGGTTCATTCGGCTTCGTCTCCGTGGGCATTACTGTCGGCGAAATTCAACCCGTGCTTGCGCAGCTTGTCGTGCAGGGTCTTGCGCGGAATGCCCAGGGCTTCGGCGAGGCTGCGCACCGAACTGTGAGCGCGCGCCAGCTCAGCGGCGATCAACGATTTCTCGAAGTTTTCCACTTGCTCGCTCAGGCCGCCGCTGATGACCTCCACGGCGCTGCCACCGCCATCGGTGCCACCGTTGTCCAGCGCCAGCTCCAGGCCGAGGGCGAAACGTTCGGCAGCGTTCTGCAATTCACGGACGTTGCCCGGCCAGGTGTGCCGCAGCAGCAAGGCACGTTGTGCCGGCTGCAGTTCGTGGGGGCAGACCGTGGCGGGCGCTGGCTTCATCGGCGTAATGCTGGAACAGCACCAGCGCGTCTTCACCGCGTTCGCGCAACGGCGGAATGCGCAGCGGGGCGACGTTGAGGCGGTAATACAAGTCGGCACGGAATCGACCCTGATCAGCGGCCTGGCGCAGGTCTTCCTTGGTCGCGGCGATGACGCGGATGTCCAGCGGGATCAGCTGATTGCCGCCCAGGCGTTCGACCACGCGCTCTTGCAGCATGCGCAGTAACTTCACCTGCACATCCATGCTCATGCTTTCGATTTCATCGAGGAACAGCGTGCCGCCGTTGGCGAATTCGAATTTGCCGATCCGGCGTTTCTGCGCGCCGGTGAAAGCACCGGGTTCGTGGCCGAACAGTTCGCTCTCGACCACCGACTCGGCCAGTGCCCCGGCATTTATCGCCACGAACGGGCCGTTGCGCCGGCTCGACAGGTCGTGCAACGCACGGGCGACGACTTCTTTGCCGGCGCCGGTTTCGCCGAGAATCAGCACGTCGGCCTTGGTTGCGGCCAGTGCGCCGATCTGTTCGCGCAGGCGCAACATGGGGGCCGAGTGGCCGACCAGTCGGGCGCTCAGTTCATTGCGGTCGCTGAGGGCCAGGCGCAGGCTGCGGTTGTCCAGCACCAGGCGGCGCAGGGCCAGGGCGCGGCGCACGCTGTCGAGCAGCGCATCGCTGGCGAACGGTTTTTCCAGGAAATCATAGGCACCGGCGCGCATCGCCTGCACCGCCAACGGCACGTCGCCGTGGCCGGTGATCAACAGCACGGGTAACTCAGGGTCCTGAGCGTGCAGCTCGCTCAGCAATTCCAGGCCGTCCATGCCGGGCATGCGAATGTCGCTGACCACCACGCCTGGCCAGTCGCGTTCAAGCTGCCCGGCCAGGCCTTTGGCTTCGGCCAGTGGCAGGATTTTCAGACCGGCCAGATCCAGAGTCTGGCCAAGGGCCTGACGCAAGTGCGGATCGTCGTCGATCAACACCACCTGAATGCGATTGTCGATGGTCATGCACTTCGATCCTCGGACGGTTGCAGGCTGACCCCGGGTGCGCCGGCGCGCAGTCGCAGGGTAATCAAGGCGCCACCTTGCTTGTGGTTGGCGAACGACAGTTCACCACCGAAGGCGCGCATCAGGGTTTCACAGATCGCCAGCCCCAGCCCAAGGCCCTGGGTGCGGGTCTTGGTGGTGTAGAAGGGCTCGCTGGCGCGACCGAGGGCTTCCATGCAGAACCCCGGGCCGTTGTCGCGAATGTACAGATTGACGCCGTCGGCGGTGGATTCGGCACTCAGCCACAGTTTGCGCGGCGGGCCTTTTTCGGTCAGCGCATCGAGGGCGTTGGCCAGCAGGTTGCCGAGCACCTGGCGCAGGCGGGTTTCCCCGGCTTCGACCCACAGGGTGGCGGCGGGCAGGTCGCGGATCAGTTCGACTTCCATGCTTCGGCGGCGTTTGGCGAGTAGCGCCAGCGCATCGTCCAGTGCCGGTTGCAGCGCCACGCTTTCCGGGGCATGCCGGTCGCGGCGGGCAAAGGCGCGCAGGTGGGCGATGATCGAGGCCATGCGTCCGGTCAGTTCGCTGATCAGTTTGAGATTGCCGCGAGCATCGTCGGTGCGCTGATGATCGAGCAGCACTTCGGCGTTCTCGGCGTAGCTGCGGATCGCCGCCAGCGGTTGATTGAGTTCGTGGCTGATACTCGCCGACATCGTGCCCAGCGCCGACAGTTTGCCGGCCTGAACCAGATCGTCCTGCGCACGCACCAATTCCTGTTGCGCCTGTTCGCGCTCAAGCACTTCCTGCTTCAGGCGGCGGTTGAGGCCTTCCAGATCGCTGGTGCGCTCGGCGACCCGGCCTTCCAGTTCGCGGCGGGCCTTGGCTTCGAAGGCGATGCGTTCCAGATAATGCCGGCGGCGTTGCATCATCAAACCGAGCAACAGCATCACCACCAACAGCGTTGCACCCCCGATGGCGACCACTGTGCGCACCGGGCGGTCGATCAGCGTGCGCGGGGCGAGAATGCTCACGCTCCAGCCGGTTTCGGCGATGTCATGGGTTTGCGTCAGCCACGCGTCAGGGCTGAGATTCAGCGGACGCGGCTCGCGGGTCGGGTAAGGCTGAATGGCCGTGATGGCCGAGCGCTCGGTATCGCTCAGGACGCGCGTGGAGCGAAAGCGCCATTCAGGGCGCGAGGTCAGGATGACCACCCCGTTATGGTCGGTTACCAGCAGTTGTTCCGGGGTTTTGCCCCAGAGGCTTTCGGTGTGGTCGAGGTCGACCTTGATCACCAGTACGCCGATGATCTTTTCGCCGTTGCGCACGGCGGCGGCGAAGAAGTAACCACGTTTGGCCGAGGTCGTGCCGAGGCCGAAGAAACGCCCCAGACGCCCGGCCATGGCTTCGCTGAAATACGGACGAAACGAGAAGTTGCGCCCGACGAAACTGTCGTGCTTGTCCCAGTTCGACGCCGCCAGTGTCTGGCCGCTGGTGTCCATCAGGTACATGACTTCGGCGCCAGTCTGGGCGGCGATGTTTTTCAGCAGGCGATTGGCATTGCCCTGGGTGACGCCGTCGTCCGGCGCTCCGAGTACGGCGCGCAGGGCCGGCAGGTCGCCGAGAATCTGCGGCAGCACTTCATAGCGGTGCAGGGTGCCCAGCAGGTTGGCGACGTAGAGGTCGAGGGTCTGGCGGTTTTGTCCGGCGAGTTCGCTGCGGTAATAACGCTCGGCCAGATGCTCCAGCGGCCACAGCAGCGGCGCCAGGCACAGGGCCAGCAGGGCGAGGCTGCGCCAGCGGGGTCTACGGGGGAGAGATGGTTTCATGTGCCGGATGCGCCTGTAATGACAGGCGCATTATGCCCACGCTCAGGAAAAGACGTCAGCGTCCTTGAAGAACACCGCTGCCTGATCCTTGGCCGACAGTTTCGGCGCTTCGTCGAGTTGCCAGTCGATGGCCAGGTCCGGGTCGTCCCAGCGAATGCTTCGTTCGGCTGCAGGCGTGTAGAAGTCGGTGGTCTTGTAGAGGAATTCGGCGAACTCGCTCAGGACCACGAAGCCATGCGCAAAACCTTCCGGGACCCACATCTGACGGTGGTTGGCGGCAGACAGACGAACCGCCACCCACTGGCCGAAGTGCGGTGAGCTGCGACGGATGTCCACGGCAACATCCAGTACCTCACCGGCCGTGACCCGCACCAGTTTGCCCTGAGTGTTTTCCAGTTGGTAATGCAGGCCCCGCAGGACACCTTTCTCCGAGCGCGAATGGTTGTCCTGAACGAAGTGCGGGGTCAGCCCGGTCAGTTCCTGGAAAGCCCTGGCATTGAAGCTCTCGTAAAAAAAGCCGCGCTCGTCACCAAATACCTTGGGTTCGATGATCAGAACACCGGGCAGTTCGGTGGTGATTACATTCATGAAGTTTTCCAGTGAAAGGGGTGAATGGGCGCCATTCTTGCGCAAAGTGCCAAAGGGCGCGAGTGTTCCCGCGCAAGTACTTGTGTCTTGCCGCAAGGGCGGGGGTTGCGCATCTGCCGAAGCAATGGCGATATAGGCGTCTAATAAAATTTCAGGGGTCGTTTCATGCCGCTCGCCACGTTGATCCATCGCGCCAGTCTGCCCAGCCCGCAGGTTTCTCAGGAGCAGGCCCGACAATGGCTGGCAGACCATTACGGGCTCAGCGGTACGCTGCACCCCCTCGGTAGCCAGCAGGATCTTAATTTTCGTGTGGACAGCGCGCGCGGGCGCTTCGTCCTGAAAATCTGCCGGGGCGATTACGCCCTCGTGGAGTTGCAGGCGCAGCATGCCGGCCTCAACTACCTCGCGGCGCATTCTGCGGTGAATGTGCCACGGGTGATTGCAGCCAATGACGGTCAGGATCTGCTGACGCTGGAAGCCGGTGGCGAAGCGGTCCATGTGCGTCTGCTGGACTACATCGAAGGCCAGCCGCTGACCCATCTCGATCATTTGGGGCAGGACGTGGTGGCCGGGTTTGGCCGGCTCTGCGGCGAGATGGATCTGGCGCTGGCCGGGTTCGACCATCCGGGGCTGGCGCGTACGCTGCAATGGGACGCCCGCCACGCCAGTGCGTTGATCAGTCATTTGTTGCCGGTGATCAAGGACGAATCGCAGCGTGCCTTGATCGCCGACGCCGCCGAACAGGCCGAACGCCGACTGCAGCCGTTGCAGGACAAGCTGCCGGTGCAGGCGATCCACATGGACATCACCGACGACAACGCCGTCTGGCAGCGCGATGCGCAGCGGCACTGGCAATTGCAGGGGGTGATCGACTTCGGCGATCTGGTGCGCACCTGGCGCATCACCGATCTGTCGGTGACCTGCGCCGCGCTATTGCATCACGCCGGTGGCGATCCTTTTGTCATCTTGCCGGCGGTTCAGGCCTATCACGCGGTCAATCCGCTGCAACACGAAGAACTTCAGGCGTTGTGGCCCTTGATCGTGGCCCGCGCGGCGGTGCTGGTGCTCAGTGGCGAACAGCAGGTCAGCATCGACCCCGGCAACCATTACAGCCGCGACAACCTTGTCCATGAGTGGGAAATCTTCCACGTCGCCACCTCGGTACCGCTGGCGCTGATGGAGGCGGCGATCCTCAGCGCCGTCGGCCAGGCCTTGCCGGTCATCGACAGTGAAGGTTTTGCGCCGTTGTTGCCGGGCCTGGTCGGGCGGGAATTCGCGCTGATCGATCTGGGGGTGCTGAGCCCGCATTTCGAAGCGGGTAACTGGGAACAGGACGGTATTGACCAGCGGTTGCTGACGGAAGCGGCGACGGCCCATGGCCTGGCGGCAAGCCGTTACGGGCAATACCGTTTGTCGCGCACCCGCCCTGACAGTGCCGACGAACCGGACACTTTCCCGTTGCATGTCGAGTTGCGTGTACCGAACGGCACTGCGGTGGAATCGCCGTTTGCCGGTGTGCTGCATCAAACGGCCGGGGGAGCACTGCAGCTGGACGGCCCGCAACTCAGCGTGCGCTTGTGGGGTGTCACGCCCTCGCTGCAAAGCGGCGCAGCGCTGGTCAAGGGGCAGGTGCTGGGCGCGGTCAGTGGCCCGTTGCTCGTGCAGTTGTGTCGCGGTGCGCAGCTGGCGGCCCCGCTGTTCTGCACGCCGGCCCGGGCGGCGGCGTGGCAGGCATTGTGTCCGTCGCCGGCCGCGTTGCTCGGGCTGGCCTGTGATGCCGAGCCGGAGCTGGATGCGAAAACCCTGCTGGCGCGGCGTGACGCCAGTTTCGCCCGCACGCAAAAACACTATTACGTCGACCCGCCGCGCATCGAGCGCGGCTGGCGCAATCACCTGATCGACATGCAGGGCCGCTCTTACCTCGACATGCTCAATAATGTCGCGGTGCTGGGGCATGGCCATCCGCGCATGGCGGCGGTGGCGAGCCGGCAATGGTCGCTGCTCAATACCAACTCCCGGTTCAACTACGCGGCGGTCGCCGAGTTTTCCGAGCGCTTGCTGAAACTGGCACCGGAGGGCATGGATCGGGTGTTTCTGGTCAACAGCGGCAGCGAGGCCAATGACCTCGCGATTCGTCTGGCGTGGGCCTACAGCGGTGGGCGCGACATACTCAGCGTGCTGGAGGGTTACCACGGCTGGACGGTCGGTGCCGATGCCGTGTCGACCTCGATTGCCGACAACCCGAAGGCCCTGGAAAGTCGTCCGGACTGGGTTCATCCGGTGACCGCGCCGAACGTCTATCGCGGTGAATTCCGCGGCCTCGATTCCGCCCCTGACTACGTGCGCAGCGTCGAACATCAGCTTGAGAAAATTGCCGGGCAACAACGCCAATTGGCCGGGTTCATCTGCGAGCCGGTGTACGGCAATGCCGGCGGTATCTCGCTGCCACCGGGTTATCTGAAACAGGTCTATGCACTGGTGCGAGCCCGTGGTGGTGTGTGCATCGCCGATGAAGTGCAGGTCGGTTACGGGCGCATGGGCCATTTCTTCTGGGGCTTCGAAGAACAGGGCGTCGTGCCGGACATCATATGCATGGCCAAGGGCATGGGTAACGGCCAGCCCCTGGGCGCGGTGATCACGCGTCGGGACATCGCTGAAGCGCTGGAAGCGGAAGGTTATTTCTTCTCCTCGGCCGGTGGCAGCCCGGTGAGTTGCCAGATCGGCATGGCAGTGCTCGATGTAATGGAAGAAGAAAAACTCTGGGAAAACGCCCGGACGGTCGGTGGCCATTTCAAGGCACGGCTCGAAGCGTTGATCGATAAACATCCGCTGGTGGGCGCGGTGCATGGTTCCGGGTTTTATCTGGGGCTGGAGTTGGTCCGTCACCGCGAGACGCTGGAACCGGCAACCGAGGAAACCGCGCGGCTGTGTGATCGCCTGCGTGAACTGGGGATTTTCATGCAACCGACCGGCGACTACCTCAACGTCCTCAAGATCAAACCGCCGATGGTGACTTCACGTCAGAGCGTGGATTTCTTCGTCGACATGCTTGATCGGGTCCTCGCCGAAGGCTTGTAAGCGCTGCAGATCCTCCCTGTGGGAGCGGGATTGCTCGCGAACGCGGTGTGTCAGTCGGCCTGTTTGGTGACTGATCCAGTGCTTTCGCGGGCAAGCCCGCTCCCACATCTATTTCAGGCTTTAGTTCGATTTATATCGGCTTTAATTGCGTCAATGTCGATGAGCGGCATTCTATTGGCTTTTAAAGTCGATATTTATCGGTTATAAAGTCGCCATTGCTCCGGCATGGCGATCTCATTCCGGTGCGCGCGTTTTTTCTTTCGGTCGAATTCTCGACCGTCAAAGCACTTGCCCGGAGAGGATTCATGAGCCGTATCGTTACCGTCGCCGCCACGCAGATGGCCTGTTCGTGGGATCTGGAAGCCAACCTCGAAACCGCCGAAAAACTGGTGCGCGAAGCCGCCGCCAAAGGCGCGCAGATCATCCTGATCCAGGAGCTGTTCGAGGCGCCGTACTTCTGCCAGAAGCCGAATCCGGACTATCTGCAACTGGCCACGACCGTAGAAGAGAACGTTGCGATCAAGCATTTCCAGAAGGTCGCCAAAGAGCTGCAAGTGGTATTGCCGATCAGCTTCTACGAGCGTGCCGGCCGTGCGCGTTTCAACAGCATCGCGATCCTCGATGCCGACGGCAGCAACCTCGGGATTTATCGCAAAAGCCACATTCCGGACGGCCCGGGTTACCACGAGAAGTATTACTTCAACCCGGGCGACACCGGTTTCAAGGTGTGGAACACCCGCTACGCGAAGATCGGCGTGGGCATCTGCTGGGATCAGTGGTTTCCAGAGGCTGCGCGCAGCATGGCGCTGCAAGGTGCGGAAATCCTCTTCTATCCAACGGCTATTGGTAGTGAACCGCACGACAAAACCATTTCGTCCCGTGATCACTGGCAGCGTGTGCAGCAGGGGCATGCCGGTGCCAACCTGATGCCGTTGATCGCCAGTAACCGCATCGGCAACGAAGAACAGGACGGCTACGACATCACGTTCTATGGCTCTTCGTTCATCGCCAACCAGTTCGGCGAAAAAGTGCAGGAGCTGAATAAAACCGAAGAAGGTATTCTTGTGCACACTTTCAACCTCGACGAGCTCGAACATATTCGCAGCGCGTGGGGGTCGTTCCGTGACCGCCGGCCGAATCTGTACGGCGCGTTGAAAACCCTCGACGGTTCCCTGGAGTCCTGATCCCGATGACCACCTTGAAAAGTACCCCGCGCGCCGATGGCTTCTACATGCCGGCCGAGTGGGCGCCGCAAACGCAAACCTGGATGATCTGGCCCGAGCGCCCGGACAACTGGCGTCTGGGCGGCAAGCCGGCGCAAGCCGCACACGCAGCCGTGGCCAAAGCCATTGCCCGTTTCGAACCGGTGACCGTTGCCGTGTCCGCCGGCCAGTATGAAAACGCCCGCGCACGCCTCGACGTGCCCAACATCCGCGTGGTCGAGATGTCCAGCGATGACGCCTGGGTGCGCGACAGCGGCCCGACCTTCGTCATCAACAACAGCGGTGAAGTGCGCGGTGTGAACTGGGACTTCAATGCCTGGGGCGGTTTCGACGGTGGCCTGTACTCGCCGTGGAACCGTGATTCGCAGGTCGGTGGCAAGATCCTCGAGATCGAACGCAGCCCGCGTTACCGCACTGAAGGTTTTGTGCTCGAAGGCGGTTCGATTCACGTCGACGGCGAAGGTACGCTGATCACCACCGAAGAATGCCTGCTCAACCGCAATCGCAATCCGCATCTGGGCCGCGAAGAAATCGAAGCGGTGCTGAGCGCCAACCTGGCTGTGGATAAGATCATCTGGCTGCCGGACGGTCTGTTCAACGATGAAACCGACGGCCATGTGGATAACTTCTGCTGCTATGTGCGTCCGGGCGAAGTATTGCTGGCGTGGACCGACGATCCGCAGGATCCGAACTACCCGCGCTGCCAGGCGGCGATGAACGTGCTGCAAAACAGCACCGATGCCAAGGGGCGCTCGTTCACGGTGCACAAAATGCCGATTCCGGGCCCGCTGTATGCGACCGAAGAAGAATGCGCCGGGGTCGATCCGGTGGACGGTACGCAGGAGCGTAACCCGTCCGTGCGTCTGGCCGGTTCCTACGTGAACTTCCTGATCGTCAACGGCGGCATCATCGCGCCGAGTTTCGACGACCCGATGGATGCCCCGGCCCGGGAAATTCTGCAGAACCTGTTTCCGCAGCACGAAGTGGTGATGGTACCGGGCCGCGAACTGTTACTGGGGGGCGGCAATATCCACTGCCTTACCCAACAGCAACCCGCGCCGCACAAAGAGTGAGTTGAGTCGTAACAGCTTGAGTTGATTAGCAAATCAGCCGGAAAACGATTAGCTCGCTATGCACGTGCACAAGCCCGCAGCCCGATTGGACTGCGGGCTTTTTTGTATCCGCTTGTCGACAAATCAGAAACCTTGGCATAGCTCTTGTATCCGACAAAGGACACTAGGGAGGGGGGGAGAACTTCAACAGTTCTGTCATAAACCTTGGATAACGTAGCCGCTCACGAACGGGGAGAGAGCGCTGAAATGAACGCCGAAGTGAACGTAGTCAGCGAGCGGACTTTGCATCCCATGGCCGTAAACAGCGAATCGCTCCAGATTGTCGCGCACTGGTTGAAATCCAATGGAACGCGTCAGATCAGGGAACCTGATCCGCGCCGGATGATGATCGAGCGTTACCCCGCTGGTCTGTTCAGCGAGGCCGAGCTGGATGCGTTGTGGGCTGTACTGGAAGGATAAGAAAAACAACAGGGATTGGTAAAAGCGCTGCCGGGATGGCAGCGCTTTTTTATGCACGATACAAAAATATTGTCGGAGTGAGCCTGCACGTGTTGCGTTGGATCAGAAGGAATAGGTGCCGGTCATCACGACGCTGCGCGGTGCGCCAGGCTGGATCTGATACTGGCTGGTCGCCGAATCGTAATACTCGCGATCGGTGATGTTGTTCAACGCCGCACGTACATCCCAATCCTTGAAGCGATAACCGGCCAAGGCATCCCAGCGGCCGTAACCCGGCAGCACCGTGGTGTTGGCATTGTCGGCGTAGCGCTGGCCGACCAGGGTCAGACCGGTTTCACCGTACCAGCCCATTTCCGGCTTCCAGGTCAGGAACAGGCTGGCGTTGTGTTTGGCAACGTTGTTGATGCGCTTGCCTTCAAGGCCGTTGTTGTCCTTCTCGATCTTCGCGTCCTGCATACCGACGCCGCCGCGCATGTACCAGTGGCCGACGATGTTGCCGGTGGCGGTCAACTCGATACCCCGTGAACGCTGAACGCCGGTCATGATGGTCAGGGTCGGATCGTTCGGATCCGTCGTGCGGCGGTTGTAGAGCTCCAGGTCATAGATTGCCAGCGTGGTACTGAGGCGATCATCGAGCCAGTCACTCTTCACGCCGATCTCTTTCTGTCTGGTCAACTCCGGGCTCAGGTCATTGCTGTTGCCTGCCGCGCCCGGGGTGATGCCGATCAGACCACCGCCCACCGGCGAAAAGGTCTTGGACCAGGACGCGTAGAAGGAGTGATTCTGCAACGGCGTCCAGACCAGGCCCACGCGCGGGCTGGTGCTGTGGCTGTCACGGTCTTCGGAAATGTTGCGCAGTTTGTTGGTCGATTCGATATCGAAAGTGTCGTAGCGCAAGCCGGCGAGCAGTTGCCATTGATCGTTGAGACGCAGTTGATCCTGCACGTACACCGCGCGGCTTTCGACCTCGGTGTGGCTGTCGCTGGACACCTGCATGCGACCGGTGTGGCGCAGATTGCGGTCGGGGTTGTTCAGGTCGAGTGCCGGCACTGCGGAACTGCCGGGGCCGGACGTAGCGGCGTTATACAGCGTCGGATCGCGACGCTGGCTGCCGATCTCGATCCCGGTCAGCAGGCGATGCTCGAGCCCGAACGTATCGAATCCACCTTCCAGTTCGACGTTGTTATAGACATTGCGGGTGGTCAGGTCCTGCTGCCAGTGCTGGCGCGTGACCTTGTTGGTTTTCTTGTCGAAACCGGTGAGGTAGGTGTTGTCGAAATCGCTGTCGAGCTTGAACACGCCGAGGGTCTGGCGCAGTTGCCAGTCGTCGTTGATTGCGTAGGTGAGTTTTGAGCGCAGCGATTGGGACTTGTCGTCGATGAAGTCGTGGCCGTTGCCGTAAGTCGTGTCGCGACCGACATCGGCCGGGCGGCCGTTGATGCCGGGGATACCGCGATCCGGGGTGCGGTTGTAGCGGCTGTATTCGTACTGCACCAGCCAGTTCAGGTCGGGCGTCAGTTGCCAGCTCATCGACGGCGCGAACAGTTGGCGGTTGCCACTGACGTCATCGCGGAAACTGTTTTCATCCATGTTGCCCATGTTCAGGCGCAGGCTGAGGTTTTCGCTGGGGTCGGCGCTGAGATCGGCGTACAGGCTGCGCAGGTCTTCACTGCCGAGCTGGGCCTCGAGGGTCGAGCGGCGGCCGAATTCCGGCATCTTGCTGACGCGGTTGACGATCCCGCCCTGACTGCCGCGGCCATACAGCACCGCGGCGGGGCCCTTGAGCACTTCGACGCGCTCGATGTTATGCAAATCGCGTTTGTACTGGCTGTCGTCGCGGATGCCGTCCAGGTAGAAGTCGTTGCTGGCGTCGAAACCGCGAATGCGCAGGCTGTCGAAGCGCGTATCGGCGCTGCTGCTGACGTTGGGCATACCGCTCAAGGCGTCGCCGATGTCATTGGTGCCGTAGTTGGCGACGTTCGACGTCTTGATCGAATCAATGGCCTGGGGCACGTAGCGCAGCGGGGTCGAGGTGCGAGTCGCGGTGCTGCTGATCTTCACGCGCGGGTCATCGGCCAGTGCTTCGGCGCTGATCGCGGTGGCGGGTAATTCGGTTGCCGCACAGGCGAAACCGCTGGACAGAAAGGCAGAAAGCCCAAGCGTGACGGGCGTAAGACGGAACGGGGCAGGCATTGAAAAGCGCATCCGGAAGGGTGGAAGAATTCGAGTGCGCGAATGGTAATGCTTTGCATTTGCTCTCGTTAATTATTCTTTATAAGTTCCCTTGTCTGATTGTTTCTATTTGTGTCTGCGTCGATACACGCGGAACGCTCGGCCGATTCGACCGATTGGCGAAACAGACTGAAAGCTGTTCCGGCGTTTTTCCGCAACGTCCCGGGAATTAATCTGCCGGCATCGACTTTTTTTGATTTAGCGGAGCTTACCGATGATTCTTCACTACATTTACGACCCCTTATGCGGCTGGTGCTACGGCGCCAAGCCTCTGGTGCAAGCGGCGCAGCAGGTGCTGCCAGTGATGGCCCATGCGGGCGGCATGATGAGCGGCGCCAACCGCCAGAACGTTTCGCCGCAGTTGCGCAATTACGTCATGCCCCATGACCGGCGCATCGCCGAATACACCGGGCAGCCTTTCGGCGAGGCATATTTCGAAGGCTTGCTGCGCGATCACTCGGCCGTCTTCGATTCGACCCCGCCGATCGCTGCCGTACTGGCGTCCGAGGCCATCGACGGACGCGGCCTGCAGATGCTTGGCCGCTTGCAGACCGCACACTATGTAGAGGGGCGGCGGATTGCCGATGCGTCGGTGCTTTCGGCGTTGGCGGTCGAGCTGGGTTACGACGCCGAAGACTTCCGCGCAGCATCAAAGTCCGTGGCCACCGAAGCCCATATAAAAGCCACGCGCCAATTGCTCGCTCAGGTGGGTGGGCAGGGCTTTCCAACGTTTGCCCTGGAGCAGGACGGCCAATTCACGTTGCTCGACATCAGTCCCTGGTTGGGCAAGCCGCAGGCGTTTGCCGAATGGTTGGGGCAGGCGGTCGCGGTCGATGGCACGGGCGAGTCCTCGTTGTCCTGCGGCCTCGACGGTTGCGCCTGATCGAGTATTGATTCACTGGCTGGCTGCGTTTCCGTGCAAGGACTCAGCGCAAAATTTACGTTTTTTAGACGTTTTCTGCCTATTTAAAGACGATTCTTGAAATTGACACATTGTTCAGGGCGCGGCTACGATTCGGCCCCAACGCCTGTGGCCAACCGCCATGACTCAAAATAAGGAGCAGGCCCGCCATGACTTGGTTGTGGGCGGGTCTTTTTGTTTCGGGGTGAATACAAGAGTGCAAAAGCGCCGTTTCAGCCGTTCGACACAGCGCGTTTCAACCCGTAATAAGGAAAACAAAATGTTGAACAAGCGGATCAGTCTGATCGCACTGGGGATGTTGAGTGCTACACAGGCCATGGCTAACGACCAGGCCGAGTCCAAGGGTTTTGTTGAAGACAGCAGCCTGAAAGTGCTGCTGCGCAATGCCTACATCAATCGTGATTACAAAGACGGTAACAAAGACAAGGCCGAATGGGGTCAAGCGGCCATCGGCACGTTCTCGTCCGGTTTCACCCAAGGCACCGTTGGTGTGGGTGTTGACGCGTTCGGTCTGTACGCACTGCGTCTGGACGGTGGCAAGGGCCGCAGCGGCGCCGGTGGCATCGACTTCTTCAAGCAAGACAACAGCGGCAACCCGGCTGACGATCTGGCCAAGGGCGGCGCTGCGGTGAAGTTCCGTTTCTCCAATACCGTGCTGACCTACGGTGACCAGATGCCGGCCCTGCCGGTGCTGAACTACGACAATTCGCGTCTGCTGCCGGAAAGCTACACCGGGACCCTGATCACTTCCAAAGAGATCAAAGGCCTGGAACTGAACGCCGGTCGTTTCACCGCCGAATCGCGCAAGAGCGATGAAGGCCGTGACAGCGGTGGCCTGAAGTCGATCAACGTGTTGGGCGGTAGCTACCAGTTCACCGAGCAGTTCAAGGCGGCGCTGTACGCGTCCGACGTCGAAGACGTGCTGAAGAAGCAATACGTGAACGCCAACTACGTGTTCCCGATCGACAAGGATCAGTCGCTGACCCTGGACTTCAACGGCTATCGCACCAAGCTGGACGATTCCTACGTCCGCGAAAGTGGCGCTACCGGCGATGACAACAAGATCTGGAGCCTGGCAGCCACTTTCGCCACCGGTCCGCACTCGTTCACCGTGGCCCACCAGCGCTCCACCGGCGACAGCAACCTGGGCTACGCCTACGGCGGCTACCAGAAAGATCAAAATCGTGTTGGTGACGGTGGCAACACCATCTACCTGGCCAACTCCTACTGGTCCGACTTCAACGCTGAAGACGAACGCAGCTGGCAACTGGGCTACGGCCTGGACTTCGGCGCATTCGGCGTACCGGGTCTGAGCTACAACTTCGCTTACGTGCGTGGCGACAACATCACCACTTCCACCAGCGAAGGCGGCACCGAGCGCGAAATCTTCAACCAGTTCAAGTACGTCGTGCAAAGCGGTCCGGCCAAAGACCTGAGCGTGAAGTTGCGCAGCTCGATCCTGCGTGTGTCGCAGAAGTCCAGCGAATACAACGTTGGCGGCAACGAGGTGCGTGTGTTCGTGGACTACCCGATCAACATCTTCTGATGTTCGCTACGGTGTAACACACATGAGAAAAACCCCGACTGGCTCGGGGTTTTTTTTGAGCGGTTTTTCGCTGAAAAGCAGGAAAAACCCGTGTTTTTGTCATGTAAAAGTTGTTTTTAAGTCGCTTCAAACGCCGTTTCAATCAGCGCTTTAAATGCCTGAAATTCTTTCTCATGGACGCAAATTCTCCACCTAATAGATTAGGCCGCTCAATGCAGCGGAGATTTTGGTAATGATCGTTTTGAACAGAGAAGTGGGCGAATCGCTACGGCGCGACAAATATGTCAACGTCCAGGGTGGTGACTTCAATCTCTACGGTCATTTCGCCGACTTCGTCAGACTGACCAAAAGTTGGGAAAACATGGAGCCTGACAGTTACTACGGTCAGGCCGAAGCCGGCATGCGTTACCGTCGTTACAGCGACTTTGAGTACAACCCGAAAACCCGCGAGCTGAAGCAACTCGAGCATCGCGCCTACGTGCAGTCCAAAGAAAACAACGCCTACGTTGGCGGCGTGGTTCGCCACTTCCAGGACTTCTCCGATGAAGTGATTACTTCGCCGGTGATGCGCAGCCTGATCGACACCGATTTCGAAGTGTACAAAAGTGTGCTGCCGGAAGAGCTGCACGATGAAATCTGGCAATGCCAGATTCACCAGATCCGCATCGAAATCAAACCCGGCAAGCAACTTGAGATTACGCCGGAAGGCATTCACTGCGACGGTTATCCGTTCAGCGGTGTGCACTTCTGGGGTCGCAACAATGTCGAGGGCGCGGAAAGTCGTTTGTACGACATCCATGAGAATCAATTGGCGTCGACGACCTACAAGGAAATTCTCGACACCACCTACTTCCTCGATCGCGACATGCGCCACTACGTCACGCCGGCCCGCAACACCCACACCCATGCCATGGCGTACCGGCAGATTCTGGCGATCTCCTTCTCGCGGCCCGGGACCGCTTTCGACATTGTTCGCTAATCAGATCACCCCAATCGACGGCGTCGAATGCTCGACGCCGGTGGTGCTGCGACGCGCCACGGCCAAGGATGCGCAGCGCATGGAGCGCTTCTTCCGCCAGTTCGACGAAGTGTCCTTTTGCGAATGGCAGGACGCCAAGTGCCTGCGCGGCGTGTTGATCCAGAAAACCACCACGGCCTATCTGGCCTTCGACGTCGCCGGCGAAATCGTCGGGGCGGTGCTGGGCGGCATGCTCGGCAGTCGCGGCACAATCAACCATCTGGCCGTCAGCCCGCGCTACCGCAGTCAGGGTGTCGGTCAGCGTCTGGTTGAAGCGGCGTCTTCCGACATGAAGCGGGTCGGTGTGCTGCGGATGTTCCTGTTCGTCGATGATGCTAACCTCGCGGGCAAGCGATTCTGGGCTGCCCAGGGTTTTTGCGAACCTCACGGCGAGCGGACATTTGAGAGGGATCTATGAATGAAACGTCCGGCAGTGCGCCGCTGATGGTCACCCCTCAGCCGTCGCGCACGTTTGCCGAAGCCAGCCCCGTGGTTGCCGGATACTTCACGGTGTCGTTCGTGTTCGGACTGATGGCCGTCAACGCCGGCCTGCCGATGTGGCTGCCGGTGGCGATGTGCTTGTTCGTCTACGCCGGTGCTTCGCAATTCGCGGCGCTGGCACTGATCTCCAGCGGCGCCTCGCTGACCACCATCGTGCTGACCACCTTCCTGATCAACGCGCGACACATGCTGATGTCGGTGTACATGGCCAAGGCCCTGCGTGCCCTCGGTTTGAGCCGCATGGAGCGCTGGGCTTACGCCGGTGGCCTCACTGACGAGTCTTTTGCGTTTCACAGCGTCAAACTCGGCACTGGCGCGCCGGTCAACATCCGTTACCTGATCGGCTTCAACCTGTTCTGCCACACCTCGTGGGTGCTGGGTGGGCTGTTGGGTGCGGTGTGTGCGCAATATGCGTCGCACCTGATCAAATACCAACTCGACTACGCACTGACCGCGATGATGCTCTACGTGCTGGTGTCGCTGTGCAACACCCGCAACAAACTCATCGCCGCCGCGGCTGCCGTCGTCTGCATGGGCGCGCTGAGCCTGGTCGGCAGTTCGCCGTTCAATGTGTTTATCGCCACGTTTGTGGGCTGCGGAGTGGGTGTATGCCTGACCAAACGTTCCTGATTCTGGTGGTCGCGCTGATGATGGCCGTGACCTTTCTGCCGCGCGCCTTGCCGCTGCAAGTCAACACCGAGCACTGGCCACCCTTCGTGGCGCGGGCGCTGGAATACTTGCCGGTGGCGATCGTCGCTGCGATCAGCCTGACACCCCTGTTGATCAAGGATCAGCACATACAGCTCGATCGCCCGGAATTTTATGCCGCGATTCCGACGCTGTTATGTGCGTATTTCAGCAAAAACCTCTTTCTCAGTGTGGCGGTTGGGACGGCTGCGTACATTGCGCTCGGCTCGTTCATGTAGCGGCAGATCGACGACATCGTTGAGTGCCTGGCTCGACAACTCCGGATTGTTCACCGCCAGGCGCACTTCGAGGAAATCCTCGAACCCGGGGAAAATCGTCAGGCCGTTCTTTTGCGCGGCCTCGCGCGAGACCATGCCGACCGCATCCATCTGCGTGATCAGCGACAACGTCAGGGTTTCGCTGCACGAATAGACCATGCGCTGGCCGTTTTCGTGATTGCCCAGACCGGCGTCGAGAAAACGCAAAAAACTGTGGGAATACGGACAATCCTCCGCGGGACGCACCTGAAACTTGTTGCCCAGTAACGTCAGTGGATCGTTTTCCTGGCCGCAATGCGCACCGACCACCTGCACCTGCACATCCGGCAGGACGATGCTCGGCAACCCCGGGCGCTGCGGGCCGATCAACACCGCCAGATCGAAGTCCTCATTCTTCAGCTTGCTGAGGTTTTCCATCGACTCGGCGTAGCTGAATTCCATCTGGTAATCGGGAAATACTTCTATCAGGCGTCCGATCATTCGCCGGTTGAAGTCAGCCGATAACGTGTTGTTCAACGCGACCTTCAAGGGGCGCTGGCCTGGCACCTTGAGTGCCTCGACTTTTTCTTCCATCTGTCGCGTGGCGATCAGCACTCTGTCCATATACGGCGTGAGCTCGGTGCCTTGCGGCGTCAGCGTCAGACCTTTGTTGGAACGTCGAAACAAGCGGAAACCGAACTGCTCTTCGACCTTGTTCAACTGCGCGGCCAACGCCTGCACAGTCAGGCACGAATGCTCGGCTGCGGCCGACAAGGAGCCGGTCTGCACGATGCGCATGAGGTTGCGTAAGGTTCTGCTATCCATGGGTAATGCCCTCTGAAGTGGGCTGGGTATTGTTGTTTACGAGACTGCCGATCCGGCGCCATATGCCGGCTATATTCCTGTACCTGAGCATAGTTGTCGCGGATTTAGTAGCGAATTGATGTCCCTGCCGATGGCTGGAAGCTGACACAGGATCGGGATTTTTGGTGACGTGGGGGTGATTGGGGTCAAGAAAAGTGCCCTACTTGGAAGTGTCGGGCAGATGTTTATGCCTCCGGACTACAGCATTTCGAGTTGTTTCCCACGCCGAAACGCCACTATTTTTCACCGTTGTCGGAAGCCTCCTATAGAACAGAGCGAACGGGCTGATTTACCTCCAAACCACAAGTAGCTGAAATATCGGGCAGTTATTTTCGGGACGTTTTCCGAGGCCATGGATATCCAGGCAATGCCGGCATCCGCGAAGCTAGCGAGTCGATGCCATGAGTTTGCAGGGGAGCAGGGCGTTACCCGACCAACAAAACTGGAAAGATCTGGGGTTACCGGATATTCGCGATATTGACCCCAGGCTTCTGACTTCTGCGGTCAGAGAGCTTCCAGGTGCGTCGAGCCTCAATGCAGCGTGGGAGCAAGTTGCCAACGGCTTCGGACTTGATCCCGGTCATGATGCTGTTCTGATCGAAACACCTTATGCGCCGATTTTAGTGAAGCGTGAACATTTGCGTCACACGGTGGAAAAGCGCTCGAATGCCCGTGAACGATTCACCGAATTTGCCCGAGATACCCTGACGAAGCCGTTAGAGATATGGCGGGTTTCCTACGATGATGCCTCGTTCAGACTTTCCTTCATCGGTGCTTACAACGCGAGATATCAGATGCTGGTGGTGATTCATGTTGAGCACGGCAACGTACTCTGGAATTTTATGAACTGTGAAAAGAAAGGCCTGAACAAGCATCGGCATGGTGGTCTGTTATATCGACGTTACCGATAGCTCAAAAAAAAGGGCAGCCTTCTCAGGCTGCCCTTCACGTGAATGTGCTTGATATTGTGCTCCCTCAAGCAGGGGAGAAGAGGTCTCACCCGAGCGCTGATTTTCAGGTCATCAACGGGGTTCCTAACGCCGACTATCGCCACCTGAAGGCAGTCGGTTTCGCGCTCTTGAGCAAGATTCTCTGCCACGGAACATTGAAGTGTCAACCTGAGGTTTGAGGGTTTTTGTTCGTATACGAATAAATTTATTTGAAATGTTCAGATGTGTACTAAGCTCAGTTTGCGGACCAGCCAAGAAGGACGAAGATGCCTACCTCATCCCCAGCCCTAACCCCGCGTGAACAACTCGACGTCCCCGAAGCCGGGCGTGTTGCGTTGAAGTTCTTTTTCAACCTCATGGAGCGCTGGGGTTGCAACGCCGAGCAGCAGCGCACGTTGCTGGGCGGCGTCGGCAACACCACGTTCTACAAGTACAAACACCTGCCGCCGAACATTCGCCTGCCACATGACACGCTGGAGCGCATCTCCTATCTGATGGGCATTCACAAGGCCTTGAGCATCATCTTCAGCAACAGCCGCGAGCGCGCCTACACGTGGGTCAGCAGCCCAAATACGGCTGCGCCATTCAATGGCCGAACGGCGCTGGATTACATGTTGGCGGGCAGGGTGGTCGACATCGCCGACGTGCGCCGCTACCTCGACGGGGTACGCGGTTGAAGGCCCCGCCGCTGGCCGAGCCGCAATGGCCCAAGGCCTATCGGATCGTCAACAGCAGCTTCCCGCCGATTGCGCTGTTTGAAGATGTGCTTGACCCCGAAGACCTGGAAATCGCCTACGCGCTGGAAGCACTGACCAACGATCGCCTGATCGAACAGGCCGGCGTCCTCGCCCGCGTGCGCCCCGAAGACCGACTCTCCGGTCCCGGTTCAACCCCGGTGATGGCGGCGTTTACCCACATCGGCAAAAGCAGCCGTTTCACCGACGGCACCTTCGGCGTCTACTACGCCGCCAGCAGCCAGGCCGCCGCCATTGCCGAAACCTGCTATCACCAGGAACGGTTTCTAGCGGCCACCCAAGAAGCGGATCTTGAGTTGACCCTGCGTACTTATGTCAATCGAGTGGTCAAGCCACTGCACGATGTTCGTCACGACTTCCCGCATTTGCATCAACCTGATCCAGACGCCTATGGCCCGTCCCAGGCGTTTGCCCGACAACTGCGCGAGTCTGAGTCCTGGGGCCTGCTCTACAACAGCGTCCGTCTGCCGGGCCACGAATGTGTCGCCGCCTTTCGGCCTCCGGCGGTTTCGATTCCAAAGCAGGGAAAGCATCTGCGTTATGTGTGGAGTGCGAGCCAGCGCAGGATTTCGTTTGTGTTTGAGATTAGTCAGGTTTGAAGCGCAAAAAGCCCTCGCATCAGCGAGGGCCTTACACCAGTGTTTACATCAACGGCTTGTCCCGCGGCGCATCCATTACTTTCACTACATCATCGATCAACGCTTTACTTAACTCCTGCAAATACTGCGAGGCATAAGCGTGAAGGTCAGGGTCGCGAGAGACTGAAGCGTCCGCAGTGAGCAATCGTGAGATGTGAAGCAAGTGGGAGGCGTGGGAAAGGGCGGCTATTACCGGCACTCCACGATTGGTGCGGAACATCGCTTGATTGGATTGAAAAGAAAAATGGGTGAGGCCGAGGGTTTTCAGATCTTGAGAATGGGTCATTTCGCTTCACCTTCCGTTCGAGATGGACTGGCGTGAAGTGACCGGTGTGCTGACGGATCAATGGCTTTCATTTGTTAACTCCCTATATCAAATGAGAGCTGCCAATTCGTTATCAGACGAATGGGTGGCAGCTATGTGCGGGCTGATAAACCGGAGATACAGGAACCCGGCAGACCCGAAGGTCTCCCACGCACAGCCGCCATAGATCCATGTCGCCGACGAAAAAAACGCCGCGATAGGAGTATGGGCGCTTTGCGCCTTGATCTTTCGGGCTCTGACCCCCGGCCGCTGAATTGGCAGCGGCGATTGAAAAATAAAGGTTATAAGCAGTCATCGCAATTGGGTTTTTACTTCGAAAGATTATAAAAGACTGTCAGTTATTACAGGTTACATCATTTGAGATATTTCTTAATCTCTGACCTCGTAGTTCGGAAGTTAGAGAGCTAATTTAATCCGCACTTTTTACACGAACTTAAAACCCCCGCTGAGGGAACAAACTTATGCTTACTCATTACAATTCAATCGCGTTAACTACTGGCCTACTGTTTATCGGGGCAGTTGTGCCGGCTTTGGCTGCAACTCAAACATTTACTTCAACTTCCGAATTTCCTATCCCAGAAGGTGTTACGGAAATAACCTACACCCTTATTGGTGGTGGGGGAGGTGGCGGCGGAGGAGGCGGGGCTTTCGACATGATCCTTAAGGGCCGCGCTGCAGGTGGAGGCGGTGGTGGTGCCGCTTCCAGTGTTAAATGCACTATTCCTGTCAGCTCGGGTAAAACTTTGCAAATGGATATTGGGAGAGGAGGTAATGGCGGACCCGGTGGTTCTCTTAAAACAGACGGTTTGCCCGGCGAGGAGGGAGAGTCCACCATAGCCTATCTACTAGGGGAATATAAAAAAGTGGGGCTTCCAAGGGCTAACGGAGGCAAGGGCGGGGGCGGGGGCAGTGGAAAAACCTCTCCCACAAGTACCACTACTGGTGGAAAGGGTGGCGTTGGAGGAAGCCCGTACGCTGAAAAATGCACTATTGAATGGGGTTCAGCCGGTCAAAACGGCAGCTTGAATGGTGGGTCGGAAAGTGCCGGTAATGGCGCGGTAATTAATAATTGTGGAGGCAAGGGGGGGGCCGGGGGCAAGGGAGGTGAAATTAACTCCAGTTCTCAAAAAGGAAATAGTGGTTTGCCAGGTGCTAAAGGTTCAGACGGATGTGTCATCGTAGAATATTAAATTGTTCTTAATTATGCGCCTTGGACTACCTTCCCCCCACCGTCCAATTCACTGGCACTGTCGGAGATGATGTCACCCGTCGAAATGTCCTATGCGCCACATTGACCGCGTGTAGGACTCTGCATTTACTGTATGGGCATACAGGTTAACTTTCGTCGGGGTCGTATCATGAGCGTCACCATTCTTGGCCCCCTGTCAGACAGAGGCGAAAAGCTCCCGCTTTACTCGTTTCAGATCTCGGCGGGGTTTCCTTCGCCGGCGGCCGACCACATCGAAAAGCACATCTCACTGGATGAGCTTTTCGACATCCGTGCCCCACACGTTTATCTGGCGAAGATCGAGGGCGAGAGCATGCAAGACGCCGGCATATTTTGCGGCGACCTGGTGATCGTCAACCGCAGCCTAAACGCCGAGCATGGCGACATCGTGATCGCCGGGCTCAACTCGGAGCTGATTTGCAAACGGCTGCACAAGCGTGACAACACCATCATTCTGATGTCGGCTAACAGCAAATACCCGCCACGCTATGTCATGGAGGAGGATGAGTTGATCATTTGGGGGGTGGTGACTTACAGCGTGCGTGACCATGGCAGATCGTAATTAGGTCTTAGCTCTGATCGACTGCAACAGCTTCTACGCGAGCTGCGAGCGGGTGTTTCGGCCTGACTTGGCGAAGACGCCAATCGTCGTGCTCAGCAACAACGACGGTTGTGTGATTGCCCGCAGTTACGACGCCAAACCCTTTGTAAAAATGGGCGCGCCGTACTTTCAAATTCGCAATGAGCTTCGCCGCCACGGCGTCCAGGTCTTCAGCAGCAACTACGCGCTCTATGGCGATATGAGCGAACGAGTGATGACCATCATCGAATCCATGGTGCCGGCCGTTGAGGTGTACAGCATCGATGAGGCGTTCGCCGATCTCAGCGGCATCCCTGGTGACATGACAGCCTTCGGCCGATCAATCCGCGCCGCCGTCTATAAAGGAACCGGCATCCCGGTCGGAGTCGGTATCGCGCCCACCAAGACGTTGGCCAAGCTCGCCAACCACACCGCAAAACGATTGCAGGCACACACCGGCGGCGTGGTGGATATCTGCGATCCGATCAAGCGCGACAGGGTGTTGCGAAACACCGAGATCGGTGAAGTGTGGGGTGTGGGGCGTCGGATGAAAGCGCACCTAGCAAACATGCAGATCAAAAGTGCTATGGATCTGGCCAAGTCGGATCCGTGGACACTACGACGCAAATTCAGCGTGGTCATTGAAAAGACCGCACGCGAACTGAGCGGGACATCCTTCTTGGAACTCTCCGAAACGGAGCCGCCCAAGCAAGAGATCTGCAGCAGCCGCATGTTCGGCAAGCGACTGACAACCATTGAGCCGATCAAAGAAGCGGTGGCCACCTACGTGCATCGAGCCGCAGAAAAGCTGCGTGCGCAGAATTCGCTGTGCAAGAAGATCCGCGTCAGCTTCCGCACCGGGATGTTCAGTCCGGAGAAAGCCAAGTATGCCAACGGAGCGATGGTTGAATTGCCTTATTTGCGGGCTGTGTTCAATGAGCTTGAGCGACTGGGCGAGTGGAAGGGGGAGAATCCTGTCCGGAAGGTTCGGGCGTTGAAGTACGACGAGACCGAGATGGCTTATCTCGATGCTGAGCAGATTCCGCCTTTGTTGGCAGAGTTGGATAGGCGTTGAGCGGCGGCGGGGACGGTTGCCAGGATTTGTTTGGCTACGGGTGCTAGATGGCCTGAGGCGGAGGAGTTGCAGAGCCGGCAGGTGCGCAATGGACGAATTCATTATGCGCGTACGAAGTCGTCGAAGAATCGGTCGATTCCTATCTCCAGTGATGTGCAAAAGATGATCAGGGCGGCGTTGCCGTTTGGTGATTGCTACAAACGGTTTGGGGAGTCTGTCGAGGCGGTGAAGTTGGAGTTGCCGGCGGGGCAGATGACGCATGTTTTGCGGCATACGTTTGCGAGTCATTACATGATGAATGGCGGGGATATTCTGACTTTGCAGCGGGTGCTGGGGCATTCTTCGTTGGCGATGACGATGAAGTATGCGCACTTTAGTCCTGGGCACTTGGCTGAGGTGGTGAATTTGAATCCGCTTTCGTTTGGTGGGGATAAAAAAGGGGGAGATGAATGACTGGGGAGATTGATTGGGCGCCAGTAGTGCAATCACTTGCTGCGACCAACTGGACAGCGGTGTTTGTCGCTTTGGTCACTGGATTCACGGCGATCGTGGGTCCGGTCTGGGTCTGGTATAGCCAAGTCAGGAGGGAGCGTAAAAGCGTACGGGCTGCGCTGTTCGTCGAAGTAGCAATCCTCGTGGAGTTGATTGAGCTTCGTGGCTATTTGGAAGGGCTTAGGGAAACCGAGCGGGAGATTGCTTCACTCACTGATGCGCAGCGCGAAGAGTTTGAGGGGTACGAATACTCCGTCAACGTCCATGGCCCCTACAATAATGTGTTTCAAGCCAATGTTTCGAAGCTCGGCAGTCTATCCGTGCACGAAGCCTCTCAAATAGTCCGTTTCTATCAGATGGCGGATAGTGTGGTGGCAGATCTCACCCCGGGTGGCGTGCTTTATCGGGGCACAGATAAAGCTGAAGATTTTAGAGACGTCGCGGATCTGTTGGAGGAGGTGCTCAAGATCGGTCATGAGCTGACATCACCAAAATCGAGGTTCGATTGGCTGCCATGGATGAGGAGGAAAAAATGAAGTGTGGACACTTTGTGGACGTTTTCACGATTTGACGTGACGTTTTTTTAAAGCCCAGAAACGACAAAGCCCCGCATTGCGGGGCTTTGTTTTGTATGGTGCCGGCACCAGGAGTCGAACCCGGGACCTACTGATTACAAGTCAGTTGCTCTACCAACTGAGCTATACCGGCGTGTGGGCGACGATTATAGCGATTGGGTTGGTTCTGTAAACCCCTGAATTCAGACTATTTTTGCGCCGGGTCGGATCAGGCCCGGCGCAGGACGTTGCGTAGCGTGTGCAGGGCGCGCCAGGTGCGGCTGTTCTGCATGGCGAGAAGCTGGGCTTCGGCGCGTTCGGCGCGTTGTATGGCCGCGTTGATTTGTTTGCGGGCGTCGGCTTCGCCGGGGCTGACGGGGTGGGCGAAGAGGTGGCCGAAGCACAGCTGGAAGTTGTCGAGGTTGCAGGGTGGGAGGTCGAAGGCGGGCTTGAGGCTCAGGTGTTCTTCGGCGAGGAACCACGTGTTGAGGCCATCGAACAGGAACGATTGATAGCCGGCATCAGTGACCAGGTGTTCCCAGGTGTGGTCACGTTCGAACGGGGTTTCGATGATCAGGATCCACGGGCGGAAGCGGCTGAAGTCCATGCCGCGCAACACGGTTTCTTCGTGGCCTTCGACGTCGATTTTCAGGAAGTGGATGTCCCGGTCGGCGGCGTGTTCTTCGCAGATTGATGTCAGGGTGCGGGCTTTTACCGTCAGGCTCTGTACTTCGAAGCCGGCATCCTTGCGCTCCTGAGCGACCAGCGGGTCGGCGGTGGACAGGCCGGTGTCAGGGATGGCGTAGAACGTCACTTCGCCGGGCGTATCACTGGCAATGCATTGCAGGGTTGTGTCGCGCGGGCGCTGTTGGCACAGGGCATCGTGGTAGTTTTGCATCGGCTCGATGTTGACGCCGCTCCAGCCGCGGTCATAGAAGGCCTTGGTCACCGAGTCGTGAACCGGATCATTGGCGCCGACATCGATATAGAAGCCGTTTTCAAAGAATTTGAACGCGCGCCACAGGCGAATATCCTCGAAGTTCTGTGCGTATGAAATGAAAGTCACGGTCACTCCCTGTTGGTCGGATTGTTCTTGTTCGTCTGTGTGCTGCCTGCACGGTGTGAGCCTGTATAGCAAGGGTGAAGGGCAGGCGCAATTTCCCGCTGAAACGGTCCGTGATTCGGCGGTTATGTCATTTCGATCTGAAGCTTATGCACAACGGGAAGCAGCGTAGCGTGGTGTGGCGGGGATTTTGTGGACGCGTTCTCATTTTGTTCGCAAATCCCTGTTTTACAGGTTTTTTATTTATGTGAACAAAAAATGACCAGTGTCGTTAAGGCGACGAAACAGGCGCAGATATTGGATCCACGGCAAATCCATCAACAGAGTTATCCACAGGCTGTAACGTTTTAAGCGCGTTCGGCGAGCAGCAGTAAGTTACGCGGTGTGAGTGAGGTGTCGCAAAAGGTGCCGAGGCGTACGACGTATCCCTGTTCGAGGAGGAAAAGTGCCCGATCCAGATTCAGCCAAAGCTCCAGTGGTCGTCGGAACAATCCGCGAAGCAATTCAAGGTTGCGAACTTCGGCCAACCGCTGCCAACTGGCGGCTTCGAGTGTCGACCAATCTGGCGAGCCGATTGTGGATAACTCTTTCAGCGCTGCCAGATCGCGGCAGTAATCGGCGAAGGTTTTGTCCAACCAGGCGCTGGGCAGGGACGGGGTGGGCAGGTATTCGTCAATTCCACGTACTTGCCGTTGCAGCAAATCGAAAGCCAAGCGCCGGGCCATGGAGGTGTCACGCTGACGTCGGACCCGTGCACCGGCGGTGACAGTTTCGCTCATGGGTAGAGCCAGATCTTCGAGCGAGAGCTGTAGGGCGGATCGCAAACCGACGGAGGACAATGCCTGATACTCGCTGCGACTGATGCGGTTGTAACAGCAAGGCGCGATCGCCATTTGCTGGCAGCCGGCAGCACTGGCCAGTTGCATCAAGCGCACATGCAGATCGCCGCAGGCGTGGAGGGCGGCGGGTGTGTGGGCAGCGCTCAATACACCTGAAGCATTCGCTGCCAACACATCCTGCTCGACATGCAGCACGTGTAAATGATGGCGCTGACTCAACGCCTGACCACTGGCGACCAATGCCGGATCGTATTCAATGCAGGTCAACTGTTGGCCATCACTCAACAACCGTCGGCCCAAATGCCCCTTGCCGGAACACCAATCGAGCCAGTGCGTCGGTTGCGAGGAAAAAGACAGACGACTGGCAAACGCTTCAATCTGCTGCCACTTGCGCCCCGGTACATCGACATTCAAGCGATGCCCCGCAGCTTCCAGCGCATGCCCCGGCAACTGACCGACAGCGCTCAGCTCAGCCGATATCGCTGCCAATGAAGCAAATGGCTCCGGCGCTTCGGCAAGATCAGCAGGTTGATTGTGAGCGTTTTCCGCCTCTTTCAGCGACCGTCCGCGTAGCCACAAGGCCAACTTCGGGTAGGACGCTTCCCATGGAAGCTGCAGATGAGTGAACGGACGAGGTTTCCACAGCTCCTGATGCTCAATCAAAAAAGCATCCAGCGCGGTGAAGCGGGCGAGTAACTCCTCGCCCGTCAGCACACAAGAGGAATCAACGCCCTTGACAGGCATCGACGCGCAACCATCGCTCCAGCTGTTTGAATGCCTGAACGAGAACAAACGACATCAGCAGGTAAATGACGCCTGCGGTGAAGAACATATCCACGTGGAGGTAGTTGCGGGCAATGATCGTGCGGGTAATGCCGGTGAGTTCGAGCAAGGTCACCGTGCTCGCCAGAGAACTGGCCTTCAACATCAGGATGACTTCGTTGCTGTAGGCCGGCAGGCCGATGCGCGCGGCGCGCGGCAGGACGATATAGAACAATGCCTTGGCCTTGGACATGCCCAGTGCACGCGCGGCTTCGATCTCGCCCGGCGGGATCGCTTGAATGGCGCCACGCAGGATTTCGGCGATATAGGCGGCAGTATGCAGGGTCATCGTGGCGACAGCGCACCAGAAGGGTTCTCGCAAATACGGCCACATGAAACTGTCGCGTACGGCGTCGAACTGAGCCAGGCCGTAGTAGACCAGAAACAGTTGTACGAGCAACGGAGTGCCACGAAAGAAAAAGATGTAAGCGTAAGGAAATGCGCGAACAAACCAGAGCTTCGAGGAGCGCGCGATGCCCAGGGGGATCGCCAGCAACAACCCGAGAATAACGGCGATGCCCACCAGTTCGAGTGTCAGGACGGCGCCCTGAAAGAACTTCGGCAGCCACTTATAGATGACTTCCCATTCCATTACGTCGTCCTCACGAAGCCACGGGCGGCGCGTTTTTCCATGAAGTGCATGGTGGCCATCGCCAGTATGGTCAGGCCCAGATACATGACGGCTGCGACCAGATAGAAGGTGAATGGATGCTTGGCGAAGGTCACGGCGTTCTGCGCATTGCGCATGATTTCTTCCAGGCCGATGACCGACACCAGAGCGGTGTCTTTCATCAGGATCATGAACAGATTGCCCAGGCCGGGCAGGGCGATGCGCCACATCTGCGGCATGATCAACCGGGTGAAGATCCGCCATTTCGACAGGCCCAGGGCCTGACCGGCTTCACGGTGTCCTTTCGGAATAGCCAGGATGGCGCCACGAAATACCTCCGTGGCATAGGCGCCAAAGCACAGTCCGAGTGCGGTTACGCCCGCCACAAAGGGGCTTAGCGCCAGGTCTGGATTGCCAAAGTATTCGCCAATGGCGTTCATCGTCTTGACGGTGCCGAGGTAGATCAGCAGAACCCAAAGCAGTTCCGGGACGCCACGCACCAGGGTCGAATACGTGCCGCCAAGCCACTGCAGCGGCTTGTACGGGGACGTCTTGGCCAAGGCGCCGAGCAGACCGAGTACCAGTCCCAGGCACAGGGCCGTCAGCGCCAGTTTGACGGTCATCAGCGCACCGGCGGCGAGGGCCGGGCCGAATCCGTAGAGGTCGATAATCATGGATTTCTTTTCAAATCGCGGCAGGCAAGGCCGGGAGCCGGCGCCGTCGAATCACGGCGCCGGTCCCGCAGGTCAGATCAGTAGATGCTGAACGGGAAGTACTTGTCGTTGATCTTCTTGTAGGTACCGTCGGCGACGATTTCCTTCAGGGCGGCGTTCAGCTTCTCACGCAGCGGATCGCCTTTACGTACAGCGATGCCGATCTTGTCGCTTTCCACGACCGGGTCGCCCTTGAACTCGTAGGCTTTGCCAGCATCGGTTTTCAGCCAGTCGTAGTTGGCGTACTTGTCGGCGAGGATCGCGTCGACACGACCGGAGGTCAGGTCGAGGTAGGCGTTTTCCTGGGTGTCATAGAGTTTGACGTTGAGATCGCTGCCGTAGTTGTCTTCCAGCCAGGTGCCGGCCAGCGTGGCGCGCTGGGTACCGATGGACTTGCCCTTCAGCGAGTCCTTGTCGGTTTTGAAGTCGACGTTTTTCGGTGCAATGAACTGCAGCTTGTTCGAGTAGTACGGGTCGGTGAAATCCACCGCGCCCTTGCGCTCGTCGGTGATCGACAGCGAGGAGATCAGGAAGTCGAACTTCTTCGCGTTCAGGGCCGGGATGATGCCGTCCCAGTCGGAAGTGACCACGGTGCACTCGACTTTCATCTTCGCGCACAGGGCGTCGCCGATGTCTTTGTCGAAGCCGACCACGTTGCCGCTGGCGTCTTTGTTGTTGAACGGCGGGTAAGCCGCTTCGATGCCCATCTTCAGGGTCTCGGCCATGGCACCGGCGCTGAACGCGAGGGTGACGGCGGCGGCCAGGAAGACCTTTTTAAAATTCTGCATGCATGTTGCTCCGTTAGCGGTTGCTGGACATGAATTGTTTGCAGCGCGCCGAAAGCGGGTTTTCGAACACCTGCTGAGGCGATCCTTGCTCTTCTATAAGGCCCTGATGAAGGAACACCACTTCGCTGGAGACCTGACGGGCGAAACCCATTTCGTGGGTCACGAGCAGCATGGTGCGGCCTTCTTCGGCCAGTGCGCGGATGACACTAAGTACTTCCTGAACCATTTCCGGGTCAAGGGCGGAGGTGGGCTCGTCGAACAGAATCACCTTCGGCTGCATCGCCAGGGTGCGGGCGATGGCCGCGCGTTGCTGCTGACCACCGGACAGCTGCGACGGATACGCGTGGCGCTTGTCGGCGATGCCGACCTTGGCCAGCAGTGCTTCGGCGACTTCGATCGCTTCGGCCTTGCTCTGGCCGAGTACGCGGCGCGGGGCTTCGATGATGTTGTCGAGCACGCTCATGTGCGGCCACAGATTAAAGTTTTGAAACACAAAACCAATCTCGGAACGCAGGCGATTGATCTGCTTGCCATCAGCGGCAACCAGTTCGCCATTCTTGGCGGGCTTGAGCTTGAGTTCTTCACCCGCCACCAGAATCTGGCCCTGGTGCGGGTTTTCCAACAGGTTGATGCAACGCAGGAACGTGGACTTGCCGGAACCGGAGGAACCGAGGATCGAGATCACATCGCCGTCGCGGGCGGTCAGCGAGATGCCTTTGAGCACCTCAAGCTGTCCGTAGCGTTTGTGCAAGTTGCGGATTTCAAGCGCGGGCGTGGCCTCAGCCATGTGCGTTCCTCATATATGTTGCGCTCCTGCTGTTGGCGGGCCTTCCTGGCGAGGCGGCCAAGCTAGCATAGCGTTTCAATGGCAGCCAACAGCGCTACGAGCGGTAAGCGGATGGCGTGTGGCAGGTTGTCGCATCGGCACAGCAGACTGTCGCCCCATCAACAACCGAACGGGTGTTTGATCGTGCAAACCTTTGGGCGTCGCGTAAAAAAAGGCGCGATGTTGCCAGCTTTGGCGGGGTGTTGGAAGCGCTATCCGGCCGAACGTTCCTCAATTGCCCTTTTATTGTGCATCCCACACTTTTTCAGTGTGTTTCTGGTGCGCTGTTTCGTTTGAAAAGTGAGTCGCAGGGTAACGCTCTGGCGGATTGCCATTAAATCCAAGGACTTGCGATGACTGTCCGGTCGCGCGCAAAGCCGCGGCACAGAAGAGTTTGAAACATTTTGGCGCAAAACTTGCGTGCAGAATAAGGAACGCCCCGTTGGTTTCTTTTTACGAGAAAGAAAATGCCAGACGGGCCGGACGCAATCGCTTTCCTTGCAAAGGTAGTTTCGATGAGCAGTACCCCAAGCTCCAATGGCCTCGAACAGGGGCTCAAACCGCGTCATGTGACCATGTTGTCGATCGCCGGTGTAATCGGCGCCGGTCTGTTCGTTGGCTCCGGCCACGCCATCGCTGCCGCCGGCCCTGCCGTGCTGCTGGCCTACGCCGCCGCCGGCACCCTGGTGGTTTTAGTGATGCGCATGCTCGGCGAAATGGCCGTTGCCTCGCCGGACACTGGCTCCTTCTCGACGTACGCCGACCGTGCCATCGGGCACTGGGCCGGTTTCACCATCGGCTGGCTGTACTGGTGGTTCTGGGTCTTGGTGATTCCACTGGAAGCCAACGCCGCCGCAACCATCCTGCACGCGTGGTTCCCTGATGTCGGCATCTGGGCGTTCGCGCTGGTCATTACCCTGTTGTTGACCGTCACCAACCTGTTCAGCGTAAAGAATTACGGCGAGTTCGAATTCTGGTTCGCACTGATCAAAGTGCTGGCAATCATCGGCTTCATCATCCTCGGCCTTGCGGCGATCTTCGGCTTTCTGCCGAACAGCCAGGTCAGCGGTGTTTCGCATCTGTTCGACTCCGGCGGCTTCCTGCCCAACGGCATGGGCGCGGTACTGGGCGCGATCCTGACTACCATGTTCTCGTTCATGGGTACCGAAATCGTGACCATCGCGGCCGCAGAGTCGAAGAACCCGGGCAAGCAGATCTCCAAGGCCACCAACTCGGTGATCTGGCGGATCGGTCTGTTCTACCTCGTGTCGATCTTCATCGTCGTGGCCCTGGTGCCGTGGAACGATCCTACGCTGGCTAACCTGGGCTCCTACCAGACCGTGCTTGAGCGCATGGGCATCCCGAACGCCAAGATGATCGTCGACATCGTGGTGCTGGTTGCTGTAACCAGTTGCCTGAACTCGGCGCTGTACACCTCGTCGCGGATGCTGTTCTCCCTCGGCAAGCGTGGCGACGCCCCGGCCATGTCGACCCGCACCAATAAAAGCGGTACGCCTTACTGGGCGGTCATGCTGTCCACTGGCGCAGCGTTCCTCTGCACCTTCGCCAACTATGTGGCACCGGCTGCGGTGTTCGAGTTCCTGTTGGCCAGTTCCGGCGCCATTGCGCTGCTGGTGTACCTGGTGATCGCGTTCTCGCAACTGCGTATGCGCAAACAGCGCATGGCCCGTGGCGAGAAAATCGTTTTCAGCATGTGGCTGTTCCCAGGCCTGACCTACGCGGTGATCATCTTCATCGTCGCGGCCCTGAGCATCATGCTGTTCCAGGAAGCGCACCGCGTGGAAATCCTCGCGACCGGCCTGCTGAGCCTGTTGGTGGTGGCTGCCGGCCTGCTGGTAGCCCGCCGTCGCAAGCTGGAAAAACGTGGTGCGGTGGTGCTCAACTGATCCGTAGCACGTAATGCAAAACGGCCGCTGTCAGTGATGACGAGCGGCCGTTTTTGTTTGGCAGCGGGGTTTATTCGCTCTTGTCTTCCTGCGTGTCCATCGACTTTCCATAAGTATCCAGCGCAACCCCGAAATCGGTGATGAACTGCGGCTCGCTCAGCCAGGCCTGGGCGGTTTCGATGTCCATGCCGTCGGCCCACATGCGGTAGTCGATCAGCATGTCGGCGGCCAGGTGGGTGGCGGCCATGCCTTCGTTTTCAGCGTTTTCCATGTCCAGCAGTTCTGGATGGTCAACGATGATGAACGCCAGTTCACGCAGCAGCGTCAGCAGCATCTCGTTGCGGCTGACGGCTTCGGCGTCGCGCATTTTGCTGAACATTGCCAGGGTGTAATCCGGGATCGGCTCGGCGAGGTGGCCGAGATCGTCGTCCTGCTCCAGTGGCTTACGCCCGACCATGCGGATGTGCTTGGCTTTGGCCTTGGCGCGTTTGGCGCGTTTCTGTTGCTTGTTCAGGGATGCCATGGGAACTCAGTTCTTCTGTTGGGTTTGCGCGGCGATCGCGTCGGACGCCGCCACATAGTCGGCCTGGAAGGCCGGGGATTCGATCCACGCCAGCGCGCCGGCTTCATCGGTTTCTTGCGACCACTGGCGGTACTCGATCAGCGCGGCGAGGATGAAGTCCATCGCGCCTTCTTCGCCTTCCTGCTCAAAGACCAGCTCCAGCAACGGGTCTTCGAGGAACGCGGTGCACAGGGCTTGCTGGCTGATCTTCTCGGCGTCGATCATTTTCTTGAACAGCTCGGTCAGGTCCACCGATTCGAAGTCGATGCGATCGTCGTTCGGGTCCAGTTCCACCGGCGCTTCGGCGCGTTTGGTGCGGTTCTGCTTGGCCTTGGTCTTGGCCCGGGCGGCGCGTTTTTGCTGTTTGTTGGCGGAGGCCATGGTGTGTTCCGTCGTGCGTTGAAAGGGCTCAGCTGCGCGGCACAGTCCGCCCGGGTGTGTCGGGGGCCAGTGCGCCGGTGTGCAGCCAGGTCAGAGCGATGGGCCATAGTGTGGCTTGGTATGCGCTGCGAAAAAAGGCGAAATGTCCGACTTGTTGTTCGCCGATGTCCTGCGGCTCGATGCGCAGGTGGGTTTTCGGTGCGTTGCTGAAGCAGGCGAGCAGGCGTTCGATGGCTGCAATGGTGCCGTAAGGATCATCGCTGATGCTGATTGCCAGGGTCTGGGCGCGAACGTTGGCGAAGGGCAGGCTGCCGGCTTTCTTCATCAGCGCCCGGCCGCTTGGACGCCGCTCATATTGTGCGGTGGGCGTGCTCCAGTCGCGCACGACACCGGCGGGCGTGTCTTCCAGCCAGCCGAGGCGTTTGCCGGGAAAGTAACCACAGAGCCGCGTCATCAGCGGCATCAACAGATGCCATTTGCCGAACATCCGCCAACGCTGCTCGGGCGCATAGTCACGCCAGTAAGCGAACTGCGCACCGACCGTCACCAACCGACGAATGACCTGCCCGGATTCGCCCAGCCCCGCCGCGCAACCGCCAAAACTGTGGCCGACCACGTCGATTGGCTGCCCGGGGAATTCCCGTTGCGCACGCATGAGCATCGCTTCGAAATCCAGTGCGCCCCAATCGGTCCACGACGCCTGCAGCCCTTTTAGCGAATCGGGCCGTGATTCGCCGATGCCACGGTAGTCGTAGGTGATCACGTCGAACCCATTGCCGAACAAATAGGCTGCGAAGCGTGAGTAGTGGCGACAGCGCACCGAAGTGGCCGCGTTGATGATGACCGCCGGGCGCTGGATATCAGGCAACGCCTGACGCCATGTGAAACCGCCAAGTACAAAGCCGTCGGCGGCGGGTTCCTTGAAGGGCTCACCTTGCACTGCCGTCGAAGTCGGCGACGTTGACTGACTGTGGTGCATCGCGGGCGTGTCCTGACAGCTCATGACGCTCGACCTTGGCGGGTAAGTTGCCAACGATAGTCCGCACAGCGTGCGGGAACAATTCTATTCAGTGGATTGAGTGAGCATGCGTTCTTCGATCAAAGCCTGTTCGCGATTGAGTTCGGCGCGTAACTCTTCCTCACTCGGCAGTATCGTCTTGTAACTGCTGGCGAACAGTTGCTCATTGCCCTTGAGCATTGAATAGCGCGCCACGGAGTCGCTGCTTTCGGCACACAGAATAATCCCGACGGTCGGTTTGTCACCCTCGCTGCGCTTGAGCTCGTCGTACATGCGCACATACATGTCCATCTGTCCGACATCGCGGGCGCTGAGCTTGCCGCGTTTGAGGTCGATGATCACAAAGCATTTGAGCAGGTAGTTGTAGAACACCAGGTCGATATACAGATCGACGCCATCGGTACTGATGCGTTGCTGGCGAGCGACAAAGGAAAAGCCTTTGCCCAGCTCCAGAAGAAAGCCTTGCAGGTGGTCGATCAAGGCTTGTTCAAGACCACTTTCCCTGACCTTGCCCGCCGAGGGCAGACCGAGAAACTCGAGCATGACCGGATCACGAATGAATTCCCGTGGTGTGCATTTCATTGCTGCGATGTGGGTGCTGGCTTCCTCAATCACATCGGCCTTGTCCGGACTCATGAGAAGCCGCTCGTAGTAGAGCGTGAGGATCTGGCGATCGAGGGCGCGGCTGGACCAGTTGAGGTTGGCGCATTCTTCCATGTACCAATGGCGCGCTTTTTCATTTGCAACCCGTAACAGCCGCCGATAGTGGCTCCAGCTCAATTCGGAACGCACTGTGTTCCAAATTGGAAACAACTGATAAAAGCTGCGCATATAGCGCAGATTTCGATCATCAAAGCCCTTCCCGAACTGCGCCGTCAGATCCTTCGCCAACAGGGCCAGCAACTGCTTGCCATAGCCTGCCCGCTGCGCGCCCTGCTGTTCGAATTCGACGATATGCCGGCCAATCTGCCAGCAGGTCTGGACTTGAATCGTGTCGACGGCACGCAGCACTTTTTGCCGCGCCTGGCGAATCAGTTCGCCCAACTCCCCCAGCAACGAATCGATTTTCGGGTCTTGCGTGTCAGCAGGTTTCAGCTGGCTCATCGGATCTTCCGCATTGTTGAAAACAGACGCAAAAGGATGCCAAGCGTCGCCGCGCAGGTATGTCGGGCAACACGGGTGATCTCGGAAGGAAGACGGGACGGCTGTTGCAGGACGTTGCAGTTGAAAGCCTCGTCGAATGGCAATGGTCTGTAGTCCTTTTCGTACATGCGCCAAGTGCCAATCAATCTAAAACAGCCACGAATACACAAAATCTAAAAGGCGTAACGGTTGGGTTCTACAGGAACCCGGGAGTCGTCATCATGAAACGCGTTCTTTCATTCATGCTGCCCATCGCCGCGCTGGCTGCACTTTTGTTTCCGGTGATGTTGCAGGCCGCCAGTCTCGAGCCCATCGACAGCGCGGGTGTGCAGGTTCAGCAGCAACAACAGAGTGGTATCCATTATCTGGCCGGCGGCATCGGTGAAGGTGAGGCGAAGGCCATACAGCAGACCCAAGGCTACAACCTGCACATGACCTTTGCCGTCGGTGCGCAGGACGAGTACACCGCCGACGTCGATGTCACGATTCAAAAGGCGCCGGGGCAAACCGTACTGACCCTCAGTCAGACCGGCCCGCTGGTGTATGTGCAATTGCCACCCGGCAAATACACCGTGGTGGCCACGCGTAAGGGCGAGACCCGGCGCGATGTCACCGATGTCGGCGGCGCTGCTGCGCGCAATCTGGTGTTCCACTGGAACGACAACAGCTAGTGCGTTTTGACCTTGCGCTTTGCCGGGGCTGCAGGCCGGGATAGCCGTGTGATCCAGTACCATCCCGGCCCTGCGGCCAGAAGCAGCAGGGCGAAGAGTCCCTGCCAGACCATGTGAAACCAATACAGGCGCGGTTGGGTTGCGAGGGTGTAGGTCATGGCCGGCCCGCCGCGGTTGATCAGGGTGATGGAGCCTTGCACCAGCCCCTCGATAACCAGATAAGCCAGCAGCCCGCCGAGACCTGTCAGAAACACGCTGAACAGGATCGTCAGGCACTTCGACAGGTGGCTTTCGCGATAGGGTGGCGGGTGAGGCAGGACTACGCGGCGTCGTTTCTGGTTCATCAGCAGATGACCCTCTTCCGTAAGGGGCGGCCAAGGTAGCGCGGATCGCGTTTGATCGAAAGGTACTGAGATTGACGAGATCACACGTGCCGCCGCTCAGGCTCAGGAGAGCGCAGTGTCCTCGCGTGCCTGAGCCAGTGGCAGACGCCCGCTCGGCTGCTCGCCGGCAAGATGCGCGCATTCGGCGATCACCGCGAGAATCTGCATCACCCCCGGCGACAGCGTGGTGCCCAGGCAAATGCGCAGCCCTGTGGAAGGATGCCCGTCGGCGAAAAAGATCCCGCTGCCGGCAACGTGACAACCGCGCTCGCTGGCCAGCCGCTCCAGTGCCGCCATGTCGGTGTGCCCGGGCAGCTTGATCCAGTGAATGAACCCGCCACGCGGCGGCACGTAGACGGTTCCCGCAGGAAAGTCGCTGCGCACCAGCCCTTCGACATGGTTGGCCAGTGAGGACAGTTGCGACCGCAGCCGCGCGCAATGTTCTTCCATGTAGCCGCGGCCGATAAATTCATTGAGGACATTTTGCGCAAGGCTGGACACCGCCAGATTGCGCGAAAACATCTGCGCGAGGATGGCCTCCCGATACTTGCCCGCCACACACCAGCCGACGCGATAACCCGGGGCGATGGTCTTCGAAAAGGACGAGCAGTAAATCGTCTGGCCGCTGCTGTCGTAGCTCTTGATCGCGCGCGGGCGCTCTGCTTCGGGCACCAGATCGAAAAAGATATCGTCTTCGATAATCGGCACATCGGCTTCGCGAGCGACTTGTGACAATCGGGCACGGGTCTCGTCGGGCATGATGAAACCGCGTGGATTTTGCAGGGTCGGGTTGAGAAAGATCACCGACACCTTTTTCTGTTTCAGCGCTTCTTCGAGGTGATCGACATCGATGCCCGACTGGCCGTGGGTGCGAATCGGCAAGGCGCGCATGCCCAGACGCTCGATGGTTTGCAGAATGCCGTAATAGGTCGGGGTTTCGATGGCGACCGTCGCGCCTCGCGATGCGACGGCTTCGAGTGCCAGTTCCAGGGCAATGGTGTCGCCGGAAGTCACGAGCACATCGTCCGGCCCGCAGACGACGCCACGGGTCAGCATCAGTCCGGCGATGCGTCGACGTAATGCAGGCAGGCCGGGAGGTGCAACCAGCCCGGTCAGCGAGTTGTCAGCCTTGGCGGCCAGCACGGAGAGGCACTTGTTCAGCAGTACATGAGGCGTGAGGTCGCTGTGCAGGACCGCGGAGCTCAACGATGCGGTGGTGCGCGAGGCCGCTTGGGACAGCATCGCGACGACTGCATGGTTGACGTTGACGGTGACGCTGGAGAAATCGAAACCGGCAGCCGGTTTGGCCTGCCCGGACGCCGAGACGAAATAGCCGACACGCGCAACCGTTGTCACATAGGCATCGGCCTCCAGATCGGCCAGCGCGCGTTGAACGGTGGTGATACTGGTTTCAAACATCCGCGCCAGGGTGCGGATTGACGGCAGTTTCGATTCGGCTGCCCAGTCACCACTGTCGATCT
Source organism: Pseudomonas sp. GNP014 (assembly GCF_054344005.1). NCBI lineage: Bacteria > Pseudomonadati > Pseudomonadota > Gammaproteobacteria > Pseudomonadales > Pseudomonadaceae > Pseudomonas > Pseudomonas sp. GNP014. The sequence goes on from NZ_JBTGUS010000001.1 coordinate 1,578,632, forward strand.
GGCGAATGATCCAGTCCTTGACTATTCGCCAGCGCTTGTCCGGTAAATCAAACCTGTCCATAAGTTCTCTTGGTCATTTCTGGAAACACTTCACAGAAAGTAAAGTAAAACGACCCCCGTTGCAGCAACAATGACGATGTTCAGCACAACCAGTCCGAAGGCGAAGCGGATCAGGCTGTGTTCCTCCTGGCGGTTGGCGCCTGCCAGCCCGGTGATCAGCGACAGAATCGAAAGCGAGCCCAGCGCACCATGGCCGGCGGCGCTGTTGACCATCGCCGCGAGCCACGCTCCGTGTTCACTGGTCAATGCCGCGATGGAAGGCATTACGAGGGTGTTGCCACCGACGTTGGAGCCGGTGACGTAGCCGGCAATCCCCGCGAGCAAGGCTATGGTCGGTGCCAGGGAAATCCCCGACAGCGATTGCAAGGTGCGCTGCGCCTCGACCAGAAACCCGGCGTTGACCATCACCTGGGAAAGTAGCAGGAACAGGAAAATCGTCGTCACCGGAAATTTCGCCCGGTTGAACAGAGCACGCCACGGGAAACCGTTAGCAGCGCTTTGTTTGCTGGCCATCAACAAGGTGACGATCAGCAGCGCCAGTCCTGGCGATGCCAAGGGTTTCCACGACACGTGCTCGCCCTTGATGATCCACAGCGCATCCCAACCGGACAGCACGAACACCGCACGGGACGCGACGATGACGCCGAGCAGGGCCAGATACGGCCAGGCCGCACTCGGCCAGCGCACCAGTTTGCCGCGCTGCGAGAACGAGATGCCGAGGCCGACGCACGCGACCGTCAGCCCTGCCAGCACGCCGGAGACTTCCGGGCCGACCCACAGGTTGATCGAGTACAGCACGGCGATGAACAGCGCCGTCACCAGCAGTAACCCGAGCCACGGTGCCACGCTGCGGATGCCGGCCTGCCACAGGGCGATGGCGGCGAGGCAGAGGAACACCGGCGCACTGATCAGGGCCGAGTGGCTGCCGAGCGTTTCCGCGGGCAAGTGCGCCAGCAGTCCACCGATCACCGTCGCCAGGCCGAGGGTTCCCCACGGCATGATGACCATCCCGGCCAGGGCGATTTTCATCCCCGCCTGGCGGCTGAACAGGCCCATCAGCAACGGCACGGTGGCGATCAGCGAAACGCCGAAACCGGTCATGGCTTCAAGCAGCGGTGCCAGGCCGAGGACGATGAAAATGACCTGCGCCGGTGGTGTCCAGCCCAGTTCCTTGACCCAGGCGCCGATGGCCTGAGGTGCACCGCCGCGCTCGACCAGAATGACGAACGCCAGCCCCGGCACGATCACGCACGCGGTGCTGAGAAACAGAATGGCGGTGTCCTGAAAGATCGCCGAGGTGATGGCCGAGGAAAACGGCCCGGCAGCGCCCAGCCCCCACAACACGAACACCAGCGCAGCGCCTGCCAGCGCGGCCTGCACCGGTGGCCGGCGGATCACCAGAATCAGCGCGATTACCAGGCCGATGGGCGACATTTGCAACAAGAGCGAAGTCATACACAGTTTTCCTTAACTTAATCGTGAGTCTGCCCGCTGTACTCGGTCGCCCGCATCGACGTCCGCTCACAAAAAGTCTGATACCACTCGTTCAGGCGCGGGTGCGCGCTAAAGTCCGACAGCTCGCGAAAGGCGATCCAGTCGAGGGCGGTCGCCAGGGCGATGTGGCCGAGGGTGATCGGGCCATTGAGGTCGATGTGCTCCTCGATGAAGCGATAGGCCTCCTTGAGCTTGTAGGCCTGGCCGTCGGCATAGGCCGGGTAACGCAAGGCCTGCGGACGGCGCTCGACTTCCCAGCGCAGCTTGATGCCGACATCGCACATGCCTTGCGCCAGGGCCTGCAGACGCAGCGCCTTGTAGCGCTCAGGGCCGCTCGGCGGGATGAGTTTCGGCCCGTCGCTCAGGTCGTCGAGGTATTCGCAAATGACGATGGAGTCAAACAGCGCCGTGTCGTCCGGCAGCATCAGCACTGGCACCTTGCCCAACGGGTTGGCATTGTAGATGGTCGCGTTCGGCGAGGTCGGGCTGGTCTCGTGGTGGATGACCTCAAGGCTTGAAGCGATCCCCATTTCGTGGGCAAGCACCAGCACTTTGCGGGCGTAGGGTGAATGCGTCTGGTAGTAAAGTTTCATGCTGGAGTTCCTGCTTCAAGAATTGCCGCGGCCGCTCGATGGGCGTCCATGAACAGGCGCGAAGGCGCACCCGCCGAAGTGACGTAGTGGTTGTAGTAGCAGGAGCCCTCGGCGAGTGGCCCGAGTACCCAGAGGTTGCGAACCGCTTCGCCGCGGATTGATTTGGGGTGGCAAGCGGCGTCGACGTCGATGCCGTCGATGCCTGCCTCTTCGGTGCGTGGGCGGATCAGCCCCAGGCGCGCGAGATCGCGCACCGGTGCGCAGTCGCTGTTGATCACGCCGCTGCCCTGCACATAGCCGGCGACGCGGCGGTAATGCTCGGTCGCTGGCGCGGTGCCGGGCATGAGGAAGGTCAGCAGACCGGCATCGCACAGGGCAAGCAGGTCGGCGTGGCGCTCCTTCTGCGGGCCGGCCACGAGGCGGTTGATCGCCTTGTGCCACCGGCCATAGAACTGACGATGCGAGGCCTCGGTCAGGCCGTCGAAATCGACGGCCTGGCGCAAGCGGTCACGCAGATCGCGCCAGACTTCGATGGCGGCCTTGATCGCCGATTCGCCGCGTCCCACTCGCGACTCGTGCAAGTCGGCCTCGAGCGCGTGATAGATCCACGAGTGATAGTTGTGCGCGGTCACACTGGCGGGCAGTGCATGGCAGATCAGCGCCAGTGGATCTATCGAGCCACTGGCGGCTTCGTATTCGCGCAGCAACGCTTCGCAAGCGACAACGCCGGCGGTCCCGGCCGTGCTCACCGTCCTGAGGCGGCTCAGCACTTCGCGATGCCGCTCGGTGTCAGATTGAGCGTGCAACACGGCGACAGCGGCGGCACGCATTTCCACCAGCATGAGCGGCAGAATGTCCTGCTCGAAGTCCAGTTGCCCGTCCTTGGCGTCGGCCCGCAGCGCGTCGATGCGCGCCGGGGTCAGGAGCACGGCTTGATGGCGTGGGCAGTCGGTCAGGCCATTGGGCCGCGTGCGGAAGGGCAGGCCGTCGCGTGACTGCACGTAGATCACCGGCTCCTGGCCTGAAGGGTGGTAGACGTGGCTGGCGTCGGCGCGGCGAGTGTATTGCCCGCCGCGTCCGGCGGTCAGGGCGGCCAGCGTGTCCATGGCGCCCAGCCCGAGGCCCTCGAGCAGAATGCTTTCGCCCGGTTCGATGCGGTCGAGGCTGCCCGGCAACGGATAGATATTGCCGATGCGCTGGCGATCGGCGGCCTGCACCCGACCGGTGTGGCCGACCGTCAGGATCAGTCGGTCCACCGTGATTTCGGCCCCCGCTGGCGTTTTCAGGCGGTAGCGCTTGCCATCGACCGAGTCGACGGCGGTCACGGCCTGGTGATGCAGGCGCACGCTGACCCATTGCGGCGCGGTCGCCAGAATGCGCGTAAAGGCATCGGCCAGATAAGCGCCGAGCAGATGCCGTGGCAGAAAGTCCTGGGCCTGGACCTCGCGGCCTTCACTCGCCAGCAGTCCGCTGTCGGCATCGACCTTGAGGTTCTGCTCGCGGCACCATTGCAGGAAGTCCGGCCCCGAGCGTGCTTGCGCCTGCGGCAGATCGCCGAAGGCTGCCGCATCGGGAAACACGCCCAGTTGCCCGGCGACGGTGTTGAGCAGCAGGTAGTCCGGTTGATCGGGCCAGTGCGCGCCGCAACCGTGCACGTTGGGCTCAAAGATATTGAGCACCACCGGTTGCTCGGGGCGCGTATCGCTGAGGCTCAGCAGCCGTTCGAAGATCGACAGGCCGCGCGAGCCGCAACCCACCAGGCCGATGTGCAGGGGCGCCTTCACCATCTGCGCTCCTCCCCGAAAAACGACGGGATGGCAACGGCCTGGCCTTCCTTGACCGCGATGTCGTGGACCATACGGCCGATCGCCAGGTCGAGAATGCCCATGCCGAACGGCGAATAGATCAGCGGTTTGTCCCGGCTTACCTGCAGGTCGCCGCGAATCAGCTGCGCCACGGTGCCGGTGACGAAGTCGCGATGGCCGTACTTCTGCTCGGCCAGATGTGGCGAGGTATTGGCTTTCAGGCAGTGGGTCACGTCATCGAAGTAGTTGTAACTTTCTTCGATGATTTCCGCACCGATATCCCGCAGCGAGATATTCAGCACGATCTGCCCCGGACGGAATGTGCCGTTGCCTTTGACGTAAGGCTCACCGGCACTGGTCGCGAACACCACGATGTCGGCGCTCAGGGCGTCGGCCAGCGGCACGATCTGCACTTGCGGCACCGCGAGCTGCTCAGCGAACGCTGCCAGCGCTTCGGCCGATTCAGTATTGAGGTCGTGAATTTCGACACGGTCGAACGACCAGTCGTCGCTGATGAATGTTTCGAGGATGTTGCGCGCAATCACCCCGCCACCCACGATCGACAGCCTTGGCGCACGCTTGTTCTGGCCATTGAGCCACCAGGCGCCGAGCACCGCCGACGCTGCTGTACGCACGGCGCTGATCAGTGCGCCTTCAAGAAGGGCGTAGGGATAGCCGGTGTCCGGGTCGTTGAGGATCAGCACCGCAGAGGCGCGGGGAATCCCCGATTTGATGTTGTCGGGGTAACTGGCAATCCATTTGATCCCGGAGACCGATTGATCGCCCTCGCTGTCGACGATCGCCGCCGGCAAGGCAATGATCCGGTTCGCCGGCTGCTCGGGGAAGCGCAGGAAGTAACTGTCGGGGTTGACCGTCTCGCCACGCTCATGGGTCAGGTAGGTTTGCGCCACCAGCTCGATAGCGTCCTGGCGCAGGCCGTTGAGGATGTTCTTGACCGCAGCGCCGGGCACCACATGGAAGGGTTGAATCGAGGTTTGAGTCGTCATTGTGTTTTACGCCGAAAGTGCCAGAGCGGGTTCTGGAAAGAGAGGTTGCAGCGCCGCAGCGCCGAGACGCTGGGTCACCCAGTCGTCGGAGTAGATGGTTTCGAGGTATCGCTCGCCCATGTCGGGTGAGATCGCCACGACGACGTCGTCGGGGCGGATGTGCGGCGCCCACTGCTGCACGCCGGCGAGGACGGTGCCGGTGGAGCCGCCGAAGAGCAGGCCGTAGCGCTGCGCCAGCCAGCGGCAGACCTTGATCGTCTGTTCTTCAGGGATGGACAGAAAGTCGTGGATGCCGGCCGGTTCGAAAATCTCCGGGCGACGGCTGGTGCCGAGCCCCGGGATATGACGCGGGCCACCCGGCAGGCCGAAGGTGACCGAGCCGACGGTATCGACGGCGATGACCTTGGTGTGCGGGTGGTGTTCGGCGAAGTAGTTTTTGCAGCCCATCAGCGTGCCGGTGGTACCGGCGCCGACGAACAGGTAATCCACTTGTGGAAACCTGCGCGCGATCGACCGGGCCGTCGCTTGATAGTGGGCGAGGGGGTTGGTCGGGTTCTTGTACTGATTGAGCCAGATGTAGTCGGCGTTGTCGGCCACCAGTTGCTCGATCAGGCGAATGCGCGAATTCAGGAAACCGCCGTTTTCGTCGCGCTGATCGACCATGATCATCTCGGCGCCGAGGGCATGGATCAGTTTCCGGTTCGGCGCGGAAATGTTCGGGTCGATCACGCAGACAAACTTGTAACCCTTGGCCGCGCAAACCATCGCCAGCGCGACCCCCAGATTCCCTGAAGACGACTCGACCAGACGGGTTTTATGGGTGATCAGGCCCCTGACTTCCAGGTCGGTAATCAGTGCGTGCGCGGTTTTCAGCTTGATCGAGCCGGCAGGATTCAGTCCTTCGATTTTCAGCTGGATCGTTGCACTGCACAGATCGCCAATCTGTACGTAACTCTCTTCGTTGATAAGTTGCTTGATCATACGTCGTCCGTTTCGCTCTTTCGCCGGGCGCGCAGGGGCCCGGCATTCATCCTGGAATGTTTGAAAAGCAGTAATTGCCGTTCGCCTGTTGAGTGTTTTTAGATTTTTTAGCTGGACAGGAAGTGACCTTTCGGTGGACGCCGATCTATTCAAAAAATCAGGTTTTGCGCTCTGAGGGCCGCAGGAGCCCAGAGTGTTGCGGGGCGCACAGTAGAGCCAGTCATTGGCTCGCCAAGGCTTGGCGCCATAGTGGCGAAATGGTCTATGCAGGGAGAGATACAGATTTTGGGTATTTTTCAGTACAGCCTGGAAGGGAGGTGTATCGAGAGCGGAGGGCTGACGGGGCGAAGAGGGGGGTGTGGCTGAATCGCAGGCATAAAAAAACCCTGAATCTTGCGATTCAGGGTTTTCGGTATTTGGTGCCCAGAGACGGAATCGAACCGCCGACACGGGGATTTTCAATCCCCTGCTCTACCGACTGAGCTATCTGGGCAACGGGGCGCATTAAAAGGGTTTTTCGGATTTACGTCAACGACTTTTTTAAAATTTCTTAAATTAATTCCGTCGCTTACGATCCGACCCCCGATTTTGCGGGGTTACTCAGCAGGCGGAACGTAGCCTTCAGCCTTGGCGTATTCCTCGCCGGAGAAGTACTTGTCCATTTCGCCCTGAAGATATTTGCGATCTTCGGCGTTCATCATGTTCAGGCGTTTTTCGTTGATCAGCAGGGTCTGGTGTTTTTGCCAGTCGGCCCAGGCCTTGGCCGAGACGTGATCAAAAATGTCCTGGCCTTTGGCGCCCGGGAACGGAGCGCGCTCCAGGGCGGGCAATTCTTCTTTGTACTTGCGGCACATGATGGTGCGGGTCATGACGACTCTCCTGCGTTCAATACGGCGGCCGCGCGCTCGAGCAAGGTTTTGACCGGGGCGGCAAGGCCCAGGCGCGGCGGGGTGGCGAGGTTATACCAGAGCCAGTCGGCCTCGGCCACGTGGTGGCTGGCCTCCTGCACCTGGACCAGCCAGGGGTCGATGGCCAGCTGGAAATGGCTGAATGTGTGGACAAGGCTCGGCAGCGCCTGCTGCTCGCCCATGGTCAGCGCGTGCTGATCGGCGAGATGTTGCAGGTCGTCGAGATCATCGAGTTCCGGCAGGCTCCACAAACCGCCCCACAGACCGCTGGACGGGCGCCGGTAAAGCAGAATCGCGCCGTCGCCGTTGGCGAGCATCGGCATCAGCGTGCGCTTCTGCGGGATGGCCTTGCGCGGCTTGGGGATCGGGTAGCGGGTTTCGAGGCCGAGCATGTGCGCTTCGCAGCCGCGTTCCAGCGGACACAACAGGCAGCTCGGTTTGCTGCGGGTGCACAGCGTCGCACCCAGATCCATCATCGCCTGCGTATAGGCGTTGACCCGGTCGTGCGGCGTGAAGCGCTCGGCAGTCGCCCACAACTGTTTGGCAACCTTCGGCTCGCCGGGGTAACCCTCTTGCGCGGTAAACCGCGCCAAAACGCGTTTGACGTTGCCGTCGAGGATCGGCGCGCGCAGGCCCATGCTGATGCTGGCGATGGCGCCTGCGGTGGACAGGCCGATGCCCGGCAGCTCCGTGAGCTTTTCGACGTCACGGGGAAACTCGCCCCCGTACTGGCTGACAACGATCTTCGCGGTCTTCTGCAAATTGCGCGCGCGGGTGTAATAACCCAGCCCGGTCCACAGGTGCAGCACTTCGTCTTCGGGCGCTTCAGCCAGCGCTTGAACCGTCGGCAGCGCGGCCATGAAGCGGTCGAAGTAATTGAGCACGGTGCTGACCTGAGTCTGCTGCAACATGATCTCCGACACCCACACCCGATATGGGTTGATGCCTTGCTGCCAAGGCAAATCGTGGCGGCCGTGGCGGTCGAACCAGTCCAGCACCGCCGTGGAAAACTGCTCCGCTCTCATCGCTTGAACAGCCCCTTCAATGCGTTTTTCAGTTCCGGGCTGACTTTGTCGCCCAGTTTCTCGTCGAGCTTCTCGCTGAGCTTGTCGCCGGCCACTTTTGTCGCGACCTGGCCCAGGCGTTCGTTGTCCACGCGGCAGGCCTTGGCGCCCAGTTCCAGCGGACCACGGCAGCGCAGCGGCCATTCGATGCCGACGAATTTCTCGCCGACCTGGCAGGCCGGGTCCGGCATGGCACTGGTGTCGCCTTCGACGATGATGCCGACGCGGTAGTCCATGCCGAGTACGCGCAGGTCGATATCGCCGTCACCGTTAACCGCCATGCCCGGGATGCGCACCTTCAGGTCCGGGTTGCTGGCGATGCCGTTGCGGAACGTCAGGTTGCCCTTGAGCTCCTGGAACGGCGTGTCCTTGCCCCGTGGCTCGCCGCTGAGGGTTTTGCGGTTGAGGGTGGCGATGCCTTTGCACAGCTGCTGTTCAAGGTTGGCGTTGAGCAGCACGCCGTTGTTGATCACGAAACTGGCGTTGCCGTTCAGGGTTTCGATCAGTGCCTGCTGGCTGTTGCCGCTGCCGGTGAGATTGCTGGTGAGGGTCACCAGACCTTTGACGGGCGGGTTCTTGCCCTGGCTTTCGAGGATTTTCTCGACGGGCACACGGTTGATTTTGGTCGTCAGGTTCAACACCGGTGCACTCGGGCGCACATCGAGGGTGCCGCTGGCCTCGAAACCGCCGTTATACAACTCACCGCTGAGGTTGCTCAGGGTCAACAGACCGCCCTGGCCGCTGGCCTTGAGTGCGGCGTTCTGGATCGGCAGTTTGTCGAGGGTCAGTTGGCCGAACGTCAGATCGGCATCCACATCCAGTTTGGCCAGACGCTCGACCGGCAGCAGGCGCTCGGTGCTCCAGGCGCTCTTGCTCGGTTTTTCCGGCAGCGGCGTGGAACCGGCACCGGCCATGGCATCGGCTTCGGTGCTGGCGACTTCGGCCTGACGCACTTGCGTGGCGTTTTTCGCCTGGTCCGACTTCGGCGGCAGGTAACGGTCGACGTTAAAGGTGTCGGCTTTGAGGGTCGCGCGTAGCGACTGCCTGGCGAAGTCCTCGACGGCGATGCGACCGCTGAAGCTGCTGTCGTCGAGTTTGAGGTTGATGTTGTCGAGGGCGACGCTGGTCGGAGTGGCCGCCACGCGGCTGACCAGTTCGACCTTGCTCAGGCTGCCTTCGGCCATCGCCGGCAGTTTCTGACCGATGCTGTCGACGAACTTCGCCAGATCGAACTGGGCGATCGACAGGCCGCCGGTGATCTGCGGCGTCTTGTCGAGGTCATTGGCCTTCAGTTCGCCCAGTGCGCGCAACTGGTTGGCGGAGATCTTGATCCCGGTCCATTCGGCGACGTTCGCCGCTTTATCCAGCAGCACCTGGCCTTGAGCGGAGAAGGTCATGGTCTTGCCTTGCAGCGGATCGCCGGTCAGTTCGCCGGACAGTTTCATGTCCTCGAACTTGTAGCGTTGCAGGGCGCGCTCGATGCGCAGTTCGCCATTGAGCTCGGTGCGCACCCGCAGCACAGGCTGATTGGTGCTGAGGAACGCTGTGGCTTTGAGCGGAATGTTGGTCGAATCATGTACCGCGCCGGTGCTCAGCTGGATGCTCTCGGCGCTGAATTGCTTGCCGGTCTGCTCGTCGTTGTATTCAACGCGGGCGTTGTTGACGGTCAGGCTGTCGATGTCGAGGCGGATCGGCTGCGGTGGTTTTTCCGGCTGCGCGGGGGCCTCGGCAGTCGGTGCGCTGGCGGGAGCAGGGCTGCCGGCAGGTGCGGCGGGAGTCGGCAATTTGCCGATGTCTTCCCAGTTGCCGTGGCCGTTCTTGTCGCGTTTCAGGCGCAGGTTCAGGCCTTCGACCCGCACATCGCTCATCTGCACTTCACGGCGCAACAGGGGCAGTACGCGCACGGACAGGCCAAGCATCTGCAGATCGGCATACGGTTCGGCAGGATTGATCAGCGTGGCGACGCTGGCTTCGTGCAGTTCCAGGCCGAGCCACGGGAACAGGCTCCAGCCGATATCGCCATTGAGCGTCAGCTCGATGTGGGCCTTGTCACGGGCTATCTGGCGAATCTCGTCTTTATAGTCGTTGGGATCGAAGAGGTGGGTCAGGGCAAAGCCTGCCGCCACAATGATCAGCAACAACCCGAGAAGTACCAGACCCAGGATTTTGCCGAACGCTTTCATGGGCGAGTCCTTGTAGTTAGTCGAATTCGTAATTTAGCCGGGGAGTATAGCGCTGCATCCACCCGGTTCGGGGCGCCGTCATGTCGCTATTACTTCCAGTGGCACGTGCAATTTGGCCGCCAGCGCCTGCGCTTCAAGGTGTCCGGCGGGTGCCAGCAGGCGCAGTTCCGCCCCCGCTTGCGACGCCATTTTTTGCGCTTGGTTCACCAGCCGCTCGGCAACTCCGCGACGCCGGGTGATTTTTCGCACACATAAATGGGACAGATGCCAAACGCCGTGGTGCCTTGTCAGGCGCCCGGCACCGAGCAGGCGATCATTGAAACGTCCGGCAATCAAACAGCCGTCAGCGAGGGCGTTTTCGATCAGATCGGCCGCGCCGGTGAACGGTGCGAACAGCCATTGCGGCGCATCGCGATAGATTTTCTGCAAATCCTGCTGATCCTGAGAACTGGCGTCTTCAAGCGTTTGAACGATGACAGGCATGATTTTTCCGTTTGTGAAGCGCTATGCAGGAGCCGCAGCAGGCCGCGATCTGTTGCCGTTGGTGATTTCAAGAATGATCAAACGATCGCAGCGTTGTGCAGTGCCTGCAGGTAAGGAGATCAGGTGACATGAAAAAAGGTGATATCAGTTTGGTTTTTCTGTCACGTGCAAATGGTAACCTTCGCCCGTTCGTCCGTCCTTCTGCGACTTAACGTCGCGCCTTCAAGGAGCTTCACCCAAAAAAACGGTCATGCCTGCGTGCATAAAGGCCGGGGGTGAGCAGTGGCTGGCGAACCATACTAATAATTGGGGGATACACAATGAGCACGAGCATCACGGCGGACGGCCTTCGCGCCGACCAGCCTGCGTTCCTGTCCAAGGAACGCATCATCGCCAAGCCCGGTTTCAACCGCTGGCTGGTACCACCGGCCGCTCTGGCCATCCACCTGTGCATCGGCATGGCCTACGGTTTCTCGGTGTTCTGGCTGCCGCTGTCCAAGGCGCTGGGCGTCACCGCTCCAGTGGCTTGCGCACCGGACATGAGCTTCATCGCACAAGTGTTTTCGTCGCAATGTGACTGGCCGATCTCGATGCTCGGCTGGATCTACACCCTGTTCTTCATCTTCCTCGGCTGCTCGGCAGCCATCTGGGGCGGCTGGCTGGAACACGCCGGCCCACGCAAGGCCGGTGTGGTATCGGCACTGTGCTGGTGCGGCGGTCTGCTGATTTCGGCGCTGGGTATCTATACCCATCAAATCTGGCTGATGTGGATCGGCTCCGGCGTGATCGGCGGTATCGGTCTGGGCCTGGGCTACATCTCGCCGGTCTCGACCCTGATCAAGTGGTTCCCGGACAAGCGCGGCATGGCCACCGGCATGGCAATCATGGGTTTCGGTGGTGGCGCGATGGTCGGTGCACCGCTGGCGACTGCGCTGATGAGCCACTTCGCTTCGCCGGCCGGTGTCGGCGTCTGGCAGAGCTTCGTCGCCATGGCTGCGATCTACTTTGTGTTCATGATCGGTGGCGCCCTGGCCTACCGCGTGCCGCCAACCGGCTGGAAGCCTGAAGGCTGGACCGCGCCGGCGAAGAAAGCGTCGAACGCGATGATCACCCACCGTCACGTGCACGTGAATGTGGCGTGGAAAACCCCGCAATTCCGTCTGGTGTGGCTGGTGCTGTGCCTGAACGTGTCCGCCGGTATCGGCATTCTGGGCATGGCCTCGCCGCTGTTGCAGGAAGTGTTCGGTGGCCGCCTGCTGGGGGTTGACGTGCCGTTCGGCCAACTGGATGCCGGGCAACTGGCTTCGATTGCCGCAATTGCTGCCGGTTTCACCGGTCTGCTGAGCCTGTTCAACATCGGTGGCCGGTTCTTCTGGGCGTCGTTCTCCGACTACCTGGGTCGCAAAAACACCTACTTCGTGTTCTTCGCCCTGGGTTTTGCCCTGTACGCATTGATCCCGAACCTCGGTCACCTGGGCAACGTCGCGCTGTTCGTGGCGGCGTTCTGCATCATTCTGTCGATGTACGGCGGTGGTTTCGCCACGGTGCCGGCGTATCTGGCCGACCTGTTCGGTACGCAGATGGTGGGTGCGATCCACGGTCGTCTGCTGACCGCCTGGGCGGCAGCCGGTGTGCTCGGTCCGGTGTTGGTGAACTACCTGCGTGAGTACCAGTTGAGCATCGGCGTTGACCGCGCGGCTGCCTACGACATCACCCTGTACATCCTCGCCGGCCTGCTGGTGCTGGGCTTCCTGTGCAACCTGCTGGTTCGTCCGGTGGCTGACAAGTACTTCATGACCGACGCTGAACTGGCTGCCGAGCAGGCGCTGGGCCACGACAAAGGTGCTGACGCGACTACGGTTCTGGAGTGGAAAGCCGCGCCGGGCAGCAAGCCGTTGGCCGTCGCAGCATGGCTGGTGGTGGGGATTCCGTTGGCGTGGGGTGTGTGGGTGACCCTGCAGAAAACGGCGGTACTGTTTCACTAAGTAAAAAAGCAGTACCCCTGTAGGAGTGAGCCCTGCTCGCGATAGCGGTCCGACAGTCACAGAAATGTTGATTGCCAGGTCCTCATCGCGAGCAGGCTCACTCCTACAGTTGTTTTTGGGGTGCCTGTAATGGCTTGTATGGACATGTCTACCCGCGACAGCCGGGACTTCTGTCCGTCAGCGATATTGCGTCTCGTGTTTCTGTTTCGGCCCCGCGTGCCTATAATGGCTGCCTTTTTCGCCCAATGATTTTGCGGAGCTGGTGATGGCCGAACGTAAGGCGTCTGTCGAGCGCGACACTCTGGAAACCCAGATCAAAGCCTCGATCAACCTTGATGGCACCGGAAAGGCCCGATTCGATATCGGTGTTCCTTTTCTTGAGCACATGCTGGATCAGATCGCCCGTCACGGGTTGATCGACCTGGATATTGAATGCAAGGGCGATCTGCATATCGACGACCACCATACCGTGGAAGACGTCGGTATCACCCTCGGCCAGGCCTTCGCCAAAGCCATCGGCGACAAGAAAGGCATCCGTCGCTACGGCCACGCCTATGTGCCGCTCGATGAAGCGCTGTCGCGTGTGGTGATCGACTTCTCCGGCCGCCCGGGCCTGCAGATGCACGTGCCGTACACCCGCGCCACCGTGGGCGGCTTCGACGTTGACCTGTTCCAGGAATTCTTCCAGGGCTTCGTCAACCACGCACTGGTCAGCTTGCACATCGACAACCTGCGTGGCACCAACACCCACCACCAGATCGAAACCGTGTTCAAGGCTTTCGGCCGCGCCCTGCGCATGGCCGTCGAGCTGGACGAGCGCATGGCCGGGCAAATGCCATCGACCAAAGGCGTCCTGTAATGCAGACGGTTGCAGTTATCGACTACGGCATGGGCAACCTGCACTCGGTGGCCAAGGCCCTCGAGCACGTCGGTGCCGGCAAGGTGCTGATCACCAGCGATGCCGACGTGATCCGCGAAGCCGACCGCGTGGTCTTCCCCGGTGTTGGCGCGATTCGCGACTGCATGGCGGAAATTCGTCGCCTCGGTTTCGACTCGCTGGTGCGTGAAGTCAGCCAGGATCGTCCGTTCCTCGGCATCTGCGTCGGCATGCAGGCCTTGCTCGACACCAGCGAAGAGAACGACGGCGTTGACTGCATCGGCCTGTTCCCGGGGGCGGTGAAGTTCTTCGGCAAAGACCTGCATGAAGACGGCGAGCACCTGAAAGTCCCGCATATGGGCTGGAACGAGGTGAAGCAGAAGGTCAGTCACCCGCTGTGGCACGATATTCCGGACATGGCGCGTTTCTACTTCGTGCACAGCTACTACATCGCCGCCGCCAACGCGCGGCAGGTGGTGGGCAGCGGTCATTACGGGCTCGATTTCGCCGCAGCACTGGCCGATGGCTCGCGTTTCGCCGTGCAGTTCCACCCGGAGAAGAGCCATACCCATGGCCTGCAACTGCTGCAGAACTTCGCCGCGTGGGACGGTCGCTGGTAAATGGCTGCCAAGAAGTCCAAGCCGCCGATCCTGACCCTCACTCCCGAGCAGGAGAACGAGGCCAATCGCAAGATCCAGCGGTTCATGGAAGACCGATTCGAACTGGACCTGGGTTCGTTCGAAGCGGCGGAAATTCTTGAGCTGTTTACCCGCGAAATTGCTCCGCACTATTACAACAGGGCGATTTTCGATGTGCAGACCCACCTCAAAGAGCGGTTTGAAAGCATCGAAAGCGACCTGTGGGCGCTCGAAAAAAATTAGGAGCAGCGGCAAGCTTCAAGCTGTCAGCTGCAAGAATCAGACACACGTGCGCGCTTGCAGCTTAAAGCTTGCAGCTTGCAGCTCTTTGACGAAGGAAAAAGCATGCTGATTATTCCTGCTATCGATCTTAAAGACGGTGCCTGCGTACGTCTGCGCCAGGGCCGCATGGAAGATTCCACAGTGTTCTCCGATGACCCGGTGAGCATGGCTGCCAAGTGGGTGGAGGGCGGTTGCCGCCGTCTGCATCTGGTCGATCTGAATGGCGCGTTCGAAGGCCAGCCAGTCAACGGCGAAGTGGTCACTGCGATCGCCAAGCGCTATCCGACTTTGCCGATCCAGATCGGTGGCGGCATCCGTTCGCTGGAAACCATCGAGCACTACGTCAAGGCGGGCGTGAGCTACGTGATCATCGGCACCAAAGCCGTTAAAGATCCGGCGTTCGTTGCTGAAGCCTGCCGCGCATTCCCGGGCAAGATCATTGTCGGTCTGGATGCCAAAGACGGTTTTGTGGCGACTGATGGCTGGGCTGAAATCAGCACCGTGCAGGTCATTGATCTGGCCAAGCAGTTTGAAGCCGACGGCGTGTCCTCGATCGTTTATACCGACATCGCCAAAGACGGCATGATGCAGGGCTGCAACGTACCGTTCACCGCTGCGCTGGCGGCGGCGACGAAGATTCCGGTAATCGCTTCCGGCGGCATCCACAATCTGGGTGACATCAAGTCGCTGCTCGACGCCAAGGCGCCGGGCATCATCGGTGCAATTACGGGCCGCGCGATCTATGAGGGCACTTTGGATGTTGCAGAGGCTCAAGCTTTTTGTGATGGCTACGCGGCCAGCTCCAAGTTGTAAGCTGCAAGCTGCAAGTTAGAAGCTCGACCGCGATCGGCTCTTTCTTGCAGCTCGTAGCTTGAAGCTTGCAACTCTTAATCGGAGATTAAGCCCATGGCGTTAGCCAAGCGCATCATCCCTTGCCTGGACGTGGACAACGGCCGGGTCGTCAAAGGTGTGAAGTTCGAAAACATCCGCGACGCCGGTGACCCGGTGGAAATCGCCCGGCGCTATGACGAGCAGGGTGCCGACGAGATTACCTTCCTCGACATCACCGCCAGCGTCGATGGCCGCGACACTACGCTGCATACCGTCGAGCGCATGGCCAGCCAGGTGTTCATCCCGCTGACCGTGGGCGGCGGCGTGCGCACCGTGCAGGACATTCGCAACCTGCTCAATGCCGGTGCGGACAAGGTCTCGATCAACACCGCAGCGGTGTTCAACCCTGAGTTTGTCGGCGAAGCCGCACAGCATTTCGGCTCGCAGTGCATCGTCGTCGCCATCGACGCGAAGAAAGTCTCAGGCCCGGGCGAAACCCCGCGCTGGGAAATCTTCACCCACGGCGGACGCAAGCCGACCGGCCTCGACGCGGTCGAGTGGGCGAAGAAAATGGAAGGCCTTGGCGCCGGCGAGATCCTGCTGACCAGCATGGATCAGGACGGCATGAAAAACGGCTTCGACCTCGGCGTGACCCGCGCCATCAGCGATGCGCTGGGCATTCCGGTCATCGCTTCCGGCGGCGTCGGCAACCTGCAGCATCTGGCTGACGGCATCATTGAAGGCCACGCCAGCGCAGTGCTGGCGGCGAGTATTTTCCACTTCGGCGAATACACCGTGCAGGAAGCAAAAGCGTATATGGCCAAACGCGGCATCGTAATGCGCTAAACCGTACGGGCCAGTGGACACCATGGCGCACCCAAGGCACTCTTGGGCACGCCATGGATTCCGGTAGCCCGACATGATCAAACGCCTGCTCCTTGTTCTCGCCAGTGCCTCTTTGTTGTTGATTAACAATGCCCGGGCCGAAAACAGTCCCGACACCGATCTGGTGCTGCTCACCGAAAACTTCCCGCCCTATAACATGGCGAAGAACGGCAAAAATTTCGCCCAAGGCGAGAACATCAATGGCATCGCCACCGATATCGTCCGTGAAATGTTCCAGCGTGCCGGGATCACTTACAGCCTGACTCTGCGTTTTCCTTGGGAACGCGTCTACAAACTCGCCCTGGAAAACCCCGGTTACGGTGCCTTCGTGATGGCGCGTCTGCCGGACCGGGAAAAACTCTTCAAATGGGTCGGCCCGATCGGCCCTGACGACTGGATCATGTTGGCCAAGGCTGACAGCAAGATCACTCTCGAAACCCTCGAGGATGCGCGCCAATACAAGATCGGCGCCTACAAAGGGGATGCCATTGCCGAGACACTGGCCAAGCAGGGGCTGAAGCCGATTGTGGTGCTGCGTGATCAGGACAATGCGAAAAAACTGGTCGGCGGGCAGATTGATTTGTGGGCCACAGGCGATCCTGCCGGACGGTATCTGGCGCGGCAGGACGGTGTTACCGGCCTCAAGACTGTGCTGCGCTTCAACAGCGCAGAACTGTATCTGGCACTGAACAAGGATGTGTCAGATACAGTCGTTGCCAAGTTGCAGGCTGCACTGGATCAAATGCGCAAGGATGGGGTTGTCGACGAGATCATGGGGCGCTATCTGTAGCAGTCGGTAGTTCCAGCGCTGACGGTGCAATGATGTCGACCGCACCACCACTGTCCTCGGAGCCTGGCGGTGTGCTCCTGGTCAGTTGCGGGCACGCGTTGGCAATCTCGATTTGTTCCGGCGGAAATTGCGTCAGATGAAAGCTGGAGTCGTCGGTATAGCGGAATTCGACGGCCACCTGAGTGCCGTCCTCACGTATGAGTTTGTAATGACTTTCCATCTGGTAGACCGCGACGGCAGTCTGCTTCGCAACCATGGCGATGACGACCTGAGGACGTGATTCCATCCAGCCGCTCGCAGAGTTTTCGGTATGAGTGAAGTGTTCCGGCAGGCGGGCCGAAAGTTTCGTCACCCGTCTATCGCTCAACGCCACGGATGGCCAGGCCTTGTCGATTTCAATCGACGTCAAGCCGCTGAACACGCGTAGCCCTATCGGGTTTTGTGTTCGGTGGGTGATCCATTTGGCTGCACGGGTGTTGTCCGAGGTGTTGTGGTCATGACCAATCAACACATATTCGTCTGTTCTTTTCAGCTCGTAATAGGGCGAGCTGAAAAACTGCTCGGCGGGATCGGCGTGGTCTCTGACCGCAAACCAGGGCAGGCGGGCAACCTGAGTGACTTTGACGGCTTCGCTACTCGGAGGGTGCGCATACCCGGTGAGCGTCGGAGCTTGGGGTGCTGCGGTGATTTGCATCGGGATCTGCATCCGTAGCGCATAAGCAGTGCCGGGCGCTGTGGGTTTGCTGTAGGTCTCTACGCCCACAAAGGTGCCGGGAGCAAAACAGATTTCGCCCGGCTCGGCAGTGGGTGGCTGTATGGTCCAGGCGCTGAAACTGAGTTTTGCGCCCGTGCCTTTGTCATTCCACAGCAGATCCCCGACAGTTGCCTCTACAACCAGATCGGCCCTCACGCAGCGGACGGTATTGGGTGATGGCTTACGGTGGTCACTGGCGCACACCAGGCCCAAGGCGACGTAGCCTGCAGGGGGGATCGGGCGCCATATGGATGTGCGCGTAACACTGGGTGACGGGGACTCATTCCAGACCAGTTCGAAATCGGCAGGCTTGGCCAGCGCGTTGCCTTTACTGTTTTTCGCCCCTTTCAAGTCCTTCTCGCAGACGACAGCCGAGACCATGTCGCCGTTAATGTTGAAACTGCCGGGAATGAACAGATCGCCCAGTGGAAAGTAACCCGGCAATGCATCCGGAGCAGGTGTGGGGCGCCAGAAAGTTCCAGGTTTTGCCTTTGCACCATTGATACTCCAGACCCGATGAAACTCGGTTGTGAAGTTGATCAGCAGGTTGTCGTGCGTGATGGGCTGCATTGGCCTGGGTGGCGCGGCAGCGTTTTCTTCGAGAGTCATAGTCAATCCTGATAGTTGAAAGTGGCTCGGGGGAGCCACGACCTGTTGCAGGTCTCACTATCCGGAAGCCAGCAGGATTGCTGGCGGTAACTATGTATAGAGCGTTACCCGGTATTACCGATAAATCCCGTCTTTGCCATGTCCGCTCATGGCGCGATTGCTGCGCACGCTGATCATTTGCCTGATGTCGATCCAGTCGATGCCCTGGGCCTTCAGCTTGGGCAGCTCGCGCTCCAGCACCGCCAGCGTCTGCGGGTAAGGGTGGCCGATCATCACCGCCGAGCCCTGTTTACGGGCGAGACTGATCGCTGTTTGCAACTGGGTGAAAATCGCCGCTTCGGTGCGCTCGTCATCCAGGAACACATCCCGCGAGACGCTCGCCAGATTGATCTTCTGCGCTTGCTGCGCGGCGACGGTCTGCGCGCTGGTGCGGCTGTCGACGAAGAACTTGTGCCGCCGCTGCAACTCGCCCATCAGCCAGGCCATCGCCACGGGCTGAGCAGTCATGCGGCTACCCATGTGATTGTTGATGCCCGCCGTGTACGGCACCTTTTTGAACGCTGCGTCGAGGCGCTTCTCAAGCTCTTCGATCGGCAATTCCGGGTGCCAGGCGTACGGGCCAGTGGCCGGATCCATCGGCATGTGCAGGATGACGATCTTGCCAGCGCGATGGGCCTCGCGGGCGAATTCGGTGGCGTGAGGCGTGTCTGGCATGATCGCCGTGGTCACCGGGCCGGGCAGGGCCAGCACGCGGCGATCCCGGGGCAGGTTCTGCCCCAGGTCGTCGATGATCAGCGTCAGGTAGGCTTTGTGTGGCGTGGGGCTGGCGGGCTCTGCATGAGCAGCACCCGCCAGACAGCACAGCAGGACGAAAAGGAAACGCAAAGACATCCTCAACGGCCGGATGTAATGCTCAGGCCTTTGAGCAGGCTCAGGGCCTGGGCCAACTGGTAATCGTCATCCTGCGGCATTGCCTTAGGCTTGGCGCCGGAGCCGGTCGGCTTGTCCGCGCCGCCGTTGCCGTTGCCCAGGTGACCTTGCAGGTCGGCTTCCTTGAAGTAGTCGCCGTCCGCTTCGTTGGTGATCTTGGCCTTGCGCACTTCGATGTCCGGGACGATGCCCTGAGCCTGGATCGAACGGCCATTCGGCGTGAAGTACAACGCCGTGGTGATCTTCAGTGCGCGGTCGTTGTTCAGCGGCAGCACGGTTTGCACCGAGCCCTTGCCGAAACTGGTGGTGCCCATGACCACGGCGCGTTTCTGATCCTGCAGGGCGCCGGCGACGATTTCCGAGGCCGAGGCGCTGCCACCGTTGATCAGCACGACCATCGGCACGGCTTCGCTTTCGTCCTTGCCGGTGGCAGAGAAGCGCAGTTCGGAGTTGGCGATCCGGCCCTTGGTGTAGACGATCAGGCCTTTGGTGATGAAGTGGTCGACCACTTCCACCGCCGCCTGCAGTACACCGCCCGGGTTGTTACGCAGGTCGAGAATGATGCCTTTGAGCTTCTTGCCGTTGTCCTTGCGCATCTTCGCCAGGGCCTTGGAGACCTCTTCGCCGGTCTTGACCTGGAACTGAGTGATGCGGATGTAGCCGTAGCCCGATTCCAGCAGCTGCGACTTGACGCTCTTGACCTGAATCACGGCGCGGGCCAGGGTCACGTCGAACGGCGTGCCGCCGTCGCGGACCAGGGTCAGGGTGATCTTCTGGCCGATCTTGCCGCGCATCTTGTCGACGGCTTCGGTCATGGTCTGGCCGCGAGTCGGCTGGCCGTTGATCTTGACGATGAAGTCACCGGCCTGAATGCCGGCCTTCGATGCAGGCGTGTCGTCGATTGGCGAGACGACCTTGATGAAGCCGTCTTCGGAGCCGACTTCGATGCCCAGCCCGCCGAATTCGCCGCTGGTGCTTTCCTGCAACTCGGTGAAGTCTTCAGGGCCCAGGTAGGCGGAGTGCGGATCGAGGTTGCTGAGCATGCCCTTGATCGCGTTTTCCAGCAGGGTCTTGTCGTCCACCGGCTCGACGTAGGCGGCCTTGATCCGGTCCATGACCTCGGCAAAGGTGCGCAACTCTTCCAGCGGCAACGGTGCCTTGGCGGTCGCGGCAGTGCCTGCCGGAGCGACGGCCGGGGCTGGCTGAGCAGCGAACGCCAGAGGCGCGCCGATCACCAGAGCGATCGTCAGGGCCAGCGAGGTAAGACGGGACAAATGCAGCATGTCGAACGAACTCCTTAATTAGGCGGTGCGCTTATCCTTGCGCACGACACCATTGCGCCGGATCACTCGGGTGACCCTGCTGACGAATTGCGAAATACAGCGCAGGCGTGTCCTGGCCACCACTGTTACCGACAGTGGAGATGGATTCACCGGCTTTTACCACGTCACCTGCCGACTTGAGCAGCGTCTGGTTGTGACCGTAAAGACTCAGAAAACCGTTGCCGTGATCGAGGATCACCAGCAGCCCGGCACCGCGTAACCAGTCGGCGAATACCACACGACCGCCGTGTACGGCGTGCACCTGACTGCCGGCGGAAGCGCTGATCATTACGCCGTCCCACTTGGTACGGGCATCGTCGCCACGGCTTTCGCCGAAGCGTGCCAGCAGTCGACCATCAACCGGCCACGGAAGTTTTCCCCGGGTTGCAGCAAAAGGGCCACCGAAGGTCTCGCCGCTGCTGGAAACCAGCGCGCCGGGGGTGGATCTGGCGGGTTTTCGTGGGGCGTCGCTGTTTTCAGCCTGCGCCTCACGCAAACGCTTTTTTTCCGCTTCCTGCTGGGCGATCAGCGCTTTCTGCCGCGCTTCTTCTGCCTCACGGGCCTGACGGGCCAGGGTTTCTTCAATGGTTTTAAGGACTTTAGACAGGTCTGCCTGATCCTGCTCGCGGGCGGCCAGTTTCTGGTCGCGGGCTTTCACGTCGTCATTGAGCTTGGCGAGGACTTGCTGGCGTTCCTTGCGGACCTTTTCCAGCTCGTCGCGCTGGGTGTCGAGGCTGCTTTTCTGCACCAGCAATTGCGCCTGCTGCAGAGCGATGTCTTTTTCGACATTGGCCAACTGGCGCAGGGTTTCGTTGAAGCTTTTCAACTGCTCCAGACGGGCCTGGCTCAGGTAATCGTAATAGGTGAGGGTACGGGCGAATTTCTCGGGATTCTGCTGGTTGAGCAGCAGCTTGAGGTATTCCTGACGACCGTTCTGGTAGGCCGCGCGGGCCTGGATGGCGATCAGTCGCTGTTGTTCAGTGCGCGCGCTCTGGAGTTTTTTTTTCTCCGCATCGAGCCGCTGCAGCTCGGATTCGCTTTTCTTCAGCTCTTTTTGCAGGGCATCGACCTGCTTCTCGAGCTTGCCCATCTCGGTTTCGGTGCCCTTGAGCTCTTTCTGCACGCCGGATTTTTCTTCCTGCAGTTTGCCCAGCAGTTTTTTCAACTCGGCAATGTCCTGACGCGTGGCGTCCAACTGCTGTTGGGTTTGCGCGCGCTCGTCAGCGAAGGCCGGTTGGAGCAGGCATGTCAGAGCAAGGGCGATCAGGACGCGAAGCATAGGGGCGGGCGGCACCAGGGTAAGGGACGGCCTAGTATGCCCGCCCGACGCTGCAAAAAAAACGCCCAATTGGGGCTGTGTGATAACTGGAGCGCCAGACAGGCGTAATTCCATTTCGAAAACCCCATAAACCACTGTGGGAGCTGGCTTGCCAGCGATGGCGTCTGCGCATTCAACATAGATGTTGGCTGTCAGATTGCTATCGCTGGCAAGCCAGCTCCCACAGGGTTTTAAGGTGTTTTGGCGATTCGGGTCAGACCAGAATCGAGGTGCCGGTCATTTCCGCCGGTTTTTCCAGGCCCAGCAGCATCAGCATGGTTGGTGCCACGTCCGCCAGGACGCCGCCTTCGCGGACCTTGAGGTCACGCTTGCCGGCATAAATGAATGGCACTGGCTCGGTGGTGTGGGCGGTGTGCGCCTGGCCGGTGGAAGCGTCGGACATCTGCTCGACGTTACCGTGGTCAGCGGTGATCAGCGCTTCGCCGCCCACCTTTTCCAGCGCATCGACGATACGGCCGACGCAGGTGTCGAGGCATTCAACGGCCTTCACCGCCGCTTCGAACACACCGCTGTGGCCGACCATGTCGCCGTTGGCGTAGTTGACCACGATCACGTCGTAACGCTGATTCTCGATCGCCTCGACGATGCGGTCGGTGACTTCCGGCGCGCTCATTTCCGGCTGCAGGTCGTAGGTGGCGACTTTCGGCGACGGGATCAGAATCCGCTCTTCGCCCGGAAACGGTTCTTCACGACCGCCGGAGAAGAAGAAGGTCACGTGCGCATATTTCTCGGTTTCAGCGATACGCAGCTGGGTCTTGCCGTTCTTCGCCAGATAATCGCCGAGCACGTTTTCCAGGCTGCCGGGGGCGAAGGCCGACGGCGCAGGGATGCTGGCGGCGTATTGGGTCAGCATGACGAAACCGGCCAGTTTCGGCTGGCGCGCTCGCTCGAACTCCTTGAAATCGTCTTCGACGAAGACGCGGGTCAGCTCGCGGGCGCGGTCGGCGCGGAAGTTCATGAACACCACGGCGTCGCCGTCTTCGACCTTGACCGGCTCGCCGATGGTGGTGGCTTTGACGAATTCGTCGCTCTCGCCACGGGCGTAGGCGGCGTCGAGGCCTTCCTGGGCAGTGGCGGCGTTGAATTCGGCGTTGCCGTCGACGATCAGGTTGTAGGCCTGAGATACGCGGTCCCAACGGTTGTCACGGTCCATCGCGTAGTAGCGACCGACGATGCTGGCGATGCGGCCCTTGCCGAGCGCCTGAAAGGTCGCGTCGAGCAGTTCGATCGACGACGTGGCGCTTTTCGGCGGCGTGTCGCGGCCATCGAGGAAGGCGTGCAGGTAGATTTTTTCGGCGCCGCGCTTGAAGGCCAGTTCGGCCATGGCGATCAGGTGATCCTGGTGGCTGTGCACGCCGCCGTCGGACAGCAGGCCCATGAAGTGCACGGCTTTGCCGGCGGCCACGGCGTTATCCACAGCGGCGCAGAGGGTCGGGTTGTCGAAGAACTCGCCGTCGCGGATCGCTTTGGTCACTCGGGTGAAGTCCTGATACACCACGCGGCCGGCGCCGAGGTTCATGTGGCCGACTTCGGAGTTGCCCATCTGGCCGTCCGGCAGGCCGACGTCCATGCCGCTGCCCGAGATCAAGCCGTTCGGCACGCTGGCCCAGAGGCGATCAAGGACCGGCTTCTTCGCCGCGTACACGGCATTGGATTCGTGGCTGTCACTGTGACCGAAGCCGTCGAGAATCATCAGGACCAAAGGTTTAGGCGTGGTAGTCATGGAATCCACTCGTGGCTAATAAAGAAGAGGGCGATGGAAAAGGGAGTGGCGAGTTTAATGCTTAGTTCCGACCACGTCACCGCCGGACGGGGTTTGGCCCACCTTGGGGGCTGTGTATACTGGCCGACATTTTAACGCCCTGGAACCTCCTTCGATGGTTGCTCACCTGATTGAATTTGCCACTAACCACTACATTCTTGTCGGTATCTTCGTCGTACTGCTGGCTCTGCTGCTGGCGCACACGATGCAGGGCGGCGGTAAAAGCCTGAGCACCGGTGAGCTGACCGCGCTGGTCAATAAAGATGCGGGCGTGGTGGTGGACATCCGTCCAACCAAGGATTTTGCTGCCGGCCACATCGTTGGCGCGGTGAACATTCCTCAGGACAAACTGGCTGCGCGCATCGGCGAGCTGGAAAAACACAAGGCCAAGACCATCATTCTGGTTGACGCCCTGGGCCAGACCGCCGGCACCCATGCCCGCGAACTGATGAAATCCGGCTTCACCGCCGCCAAGCTGTCCGGCGGGATCTCCAGCTGGAAAGGCGACAACCTGCCGCTGGTGAAGTGATATGAGCGAAGTCATCGTCTATTCCAGCGATTACTGCCCTTATTGCATGCGAGCCAAGCAATTGCTCGCGAACAAAGGTGTGGCCTTCGAAGAGATCAAGGTCGATGGCAAGCCGCAGATTCGTGCTGCCATGACCCAGAAGGCCGGACGCACGTCCGTGCCGCAGATCTGGATCGGCGACAAGCACATCGGCGGTTGTGATGATTTGTATGCCCTGGAGCGCGCCGGCAAGCTCGACGCGCTGCTCAAGGCTTGAACGGCTGCACCCACGTACAGCAATCCCTAAAAGACCCAAGATCAGAAAGGATCTGAGATGACTGACCAACAGAACACTGCAGCCAGCGAAGAAGAAACCGCACCGCAATTCTCCTTGCAGCGCATCTATGTACGCGACCTGTCGTTCGAAGCCCCGAAAAGCCCGGCGATCTTCCGCCAGCAGTGGGATCCGAGCGTCGGTCTGGATCTGAACACTCGCCAGAAAGAACTGGAAGGTGATTTCTACGAAGTCGTGCTGACCCTGTCTGTGACCGTGAAAAACGGTGACGAAGTGGCGTTCATCGCTGAAGTGCAACAGGCCGGTATCTTCCTGATCAAAAACCTGGACGCGGCTTCGATGAGCCACACCCTCGGTGCGTTCTGCCCGAACATCCTGTTCCCGTACGCGCGCGAAACCCTGGACAGCCTGGTGACCCGTGGTTCGTTCCCGGCCCTGATGCTGGCCCCGGTGAACTTCGACGCCCTCTACGCGCAAGAGCTGCAGCGCATGCAGGAAAGCGGCGAGACGCCAACCGTACAATAAGCGGTTCAGCTCTACCCCTGTGGGAGCGAGCCTGCTCGCGAAAGCGGTTTGTCAGAGACGTCAATGTCGCTGACAGGCCGTAATCGCGAGCAGGCTCGCTCCCACAGTTGTTTTGGGTGTTTATTTGAAGTCGTTCTGCCGCCACGCTTCGTACACGGCCACCGCCACGGTGTTGGACAGGTTCAGGCTGCGGCAGCCTTCGCGCATCGGCAGGCGCAGGCGCTGTTCTGCCGGTAGGGCGTCCAGCACCTCAGGCGGCAGGCCACGGCTTTCCGGGCCGAAGATGAATGCATCGCCCGGGACAAACGCGGCATCATGAAACGGTCGCGAGCCCTTGGTGGTAAACGCGAACAAGCGCGGGTTGCCCAGGCTTTCCAGGCAACTGGCCAGATCGGCGTGGCGCTGCAGGGTGGCATATTCGTGGTAGTCGAGACCGGCGCGGCGCAGGCGCTTGTCGTCCATCTCGAAACCCAAGGGTTCGATCAAATGCAGGTGGCAGCCGCTGTTGGCGCACAGCCTGATAACGTTGCCGGTATTCGGCGGAATTTCTGGTTGGAAAAGGATGACGTGAAACATGCACGGCTCCGAAGGTAAAGATGACGCGCATTCTACGCCGCAAGCGGACCCGCGTTCGAAACTATTCCCGCGGGTGATCGGTTCGCTGGCGATTTTCGGGCTGATGGTCGGGCTGATGATCGGCCGCCTGACCACGCCGGATCCGAGTGTGTTGCAGCAGGTCGAGGTGACTGACGGCGGCCTGGTGGTGTGGTTCAACAATGAACCCAAACTGCACGGCGAGATCGTCGACGGCGCGGTGGCGTTGCTGTTCCAGGCTGAGGGCAAGGCGCAGAAGGGCCAGCTCAAGCTCAACGGCAAGGACGTCAACTGGCGTACGCGTGTGAGTGATGGTGGTTTGTTGCTGACGGTGCTGGCGGCACGGCCGCTACAGGGGGACTGGGCCGGCAGTCAGGTCGATGACCGCTGGCGGCTGGAGATCCATCTCCGGGAGCAATAAAAGCGGGAATCCCCGGCCTGCCTGTACCAGGGTTCCCAAAATGGTTGGACTTCGCTGAAAGCGTCGGTCCGATGTAAAGAGGGAACCCCCGGCCTGCCTGTACCAAGGATCCCAAAAGGGTGGGCGCATCGCGTTGCGGTGTGCGCCCGGTGTAAAGAGGGGATTCCCCGGCCTGCCTGTACCAAGGTCCCCGAAACGGGTGGTGAATCGAATCACCTGTGAGGGTTATTGCAGGGCGCGTGCCAGGTTTTCAGTTTTTCAAACTAAAGCAGTTTTCAGAAACCCGAAAGCCCCGTAATCCGGGGCTTTCGTGATTTTAAAATTTAAGTTTTGCGGTGATTCCAGGGGCGGTTTTTTACTGAGGGCTGTGCGCAATCGCGGGTCAACGTGCATTGTGGTGGTGCACGAAAGCCCCTCACCCTAACCCTCTCCCAGAGGGAGAGGGGACTGACCGGGGGATGTCGAAGTGATACGCCGAGGTGAAATTGCTTTGCCGAATCCAAAGTCGACCCAACGCGTCAGGTCGATGGACAGTGCATGACCGACTCGGTCGGCGCCCTCTCCCAGAGGGAGAGGGGACTGACCGAGGGATGTCGAAGAGATACGCCGAGGTGAAATTGCTTTGCCGAATCCAAAGTCGACCCAACGCGTCAGGTCGATGGACAGTGCATGACCGACTCGGTCGGCCCCCTCTCCCATTGGGAGAGGGCTGGGGTGAGGGGCTGGATGGCGAATGCGAAGAAGGTTTTAGCGAACGGCGCCTTAACCCTCATCCCCCTCCTCATCATCGCCACCATCAACCTTCATCCCCAATTCCTTGATCTTGCGCGTCAGGGTGTTGCGACCCCAACCGAGCAATACCGCCGCATCACGACGCCGACCGGCTGTGTGCTTGAGTGCAGTCTCGATCATGATCCGCTCAAACGCCGGCACCGCGCTGTCGAGCAAACTCGACTGGCCACGGGCCAAGGCCTGATCGGCCCACTGGCGCAGCGCCTGCTCCCAGTTGGTCACCGGTGCCGAATCCTGCGGCAGGCTCAGCAACTCTGGCGGCAGATCGCTGATATGCACTTCGCGCCCGGAGGCCATTACGGTGATCCAGCGGCACGTGTTCTCCAGCTGCCGCACGTTGCCCGGCCACGGCAGGTTTTTCAGGTATTCCTCGGTCTCGCTTTTCAGCAGCTTCGGCTCGACCGCCAATTCTTGCGCGGCGCGGCTGAGGAAATGCTTGGCCAGGGTCGGAATGTCTTCACGGCGATCCGACAGACGCGGGATGTGGATGCGGATCACGTTGAGGCGGTGGAACAAGTCCTCACGGAATTTCCCGGCGTGTACCAGGGTTTCCAGATTCTGGTGCGTCGCGGCGATGATCCGCACATCGACTTTGACCGGCACATGCCCGCCAACGCGATAGAACTCGCCGTCCGCGAGAACCCGCAACAGACGCGTCTGGGTATCGGCGGGCATGTCGCCGATTTCATCGAGGAACAGCGTCCCGCCGTCAGCCTGTTCGAAGCGGCCGCGACGCAGGTTGGCCGCGCCGGTGAACGCGCCTTTTTCGTGGCCGAACAGCTCTGACTCCATCAGGTCCTTGGGGATCGCCGCCATGTTCAGTGCGATGAACGGCGAGGCCGCGCGCGGGCTGTGGCGGTGCAGGGCGTGGGCCACCAGTTCTTTACCGGTGCCGGATTCGCCGTTGATCAGCACGGTGATGTTGGAGTGGCTCAAGCGGCCGATGGCGCGAAACACTTCCTGCATCGCCGGCGCTTCGCCGATGATTTCCGGGGTGCGGGTCAGCGCGGGCACGACTTCCAGGCCTTGTTGTTCCTGCGCGTGCTGGTTGGCGCGTTTGACCAGCGATACCGCTTCATCCACGTCGAACGGCTTGGGCAGGTATTCGAATGCGCCGCCCTGATAGGAGGCGACGGCGCTGTCCAGGTCGGAGTGAGCGGTCATGATGATGACCGGCAACCGTGGATGTTGTTCGCGAATCCGTGCGAGCAGGTCGAGGCCGCTGGCGCCGGGCATGCGGATGTCGGAAATGATCACGTCAGGCTGCTGGCGGGCCAGGCGACTCATCACGCCATCGGCGCTGTCGAAGCTCTGGGTGGTCATGCCTTCCTGCTGCAAGGCCTTTTCCAGAACCCAACGGATAGAACGGTCGTCATCGACGATCCACACAGTTTCACTACGGCTCATGTCGATGTGGCTCCTTGTTCCAGTGGCAGAAAGATCGAGAACGTGGTGTGGCCTGGATGGCTGTCACACTCGATCAGGCCCTGGTGCTGGCTGATGATGTTCTGGGTAATGGCCAGGCCCAGTCCGGTACCGTCCGGACGACCACTGACCATGGGAAAGAAAATGGTTTCCTGAAGTTCCGCCGGGATCCCCGGGCCGTTGTCGATGATCTCGATCTTGGTCACCAGACGATGGCGGACGTGGCCGATGGTGAACTGGCGCATCGTTCGCGTGCGCAGGCTGATGCGACCCAGGCGCAGCTCGTTCTGGCTGCTGATCGCTTGCATGGCGTTGCGC
Source organism: Pseudomonas sp. GNP014 (assembly GCF_054344005.1). Lineage (NCBI taxonomy): Bacteria > Pseudomonadati > Pseudomonadota > Gammaproteobacteria > Pseudomonadales > Pseudomonadaceae > Pseudomonas > Pseudomonas sp. GNP014. The sequence continues at coordinate 1,607,092 of NZ_JBTGUS010000001.1, forward strand.
ACGATGTTCAGCACGGCCTGAATCATTTGCTCGCGGTCGATCAACACGTCGGGAATGCTCGGGTCGTAATCGCGCACCAGCGTGATGCAGCCCTGACTCTCCGCCTCGACCAATTGGCAGACACGCTCCAGCACTTCGTGGACGTTGCACATGGCCAGCGACGGCAGCTTGTTCGAGCCGAGCATGCGATCAACCAGATTGCGCAGGCGGTCGGCCTCTTCAATGATCACGTTGGTGTAGTCGCGCAGACTGTCTTCCGGCAGTTCGCGGGCCAGCAACTGCGCCGCGCCGCGGATGCCGCCGAGGGGATTCTTGATCTCATGGGCGAGGCCGCGCACCAGCATCTTGCTGGTCTCCTGTTTGGACAGTTGCGCCTCTTCCTTGGTGATCCGCAGCAGCCGGTCACGCGGGTGCACTTCCAGCAGAAGCATGGTTGCGCCGTTGCTGAGGATTGGCGTCACCGCGTAGTCCACGGTCAGGGTCTGGCCGGTGAGGGCGGTGAGCATGGCTTCGCGTTTGGTGAACGGGTGCGCCTGCTCAACCGCCTGGCGCAGCGAGTTGAGCGCTTCGGTGGACTCGGTGAACAGCTCGCTGATGAACTGCCCATGGCTGCGCTGGCCGCTGATGGCCAGCAGCATTTCCGCCGCCGGGTTCATATATTCGAGGCGCAATTCGGCGTCGAGCAGAATGGTGGCGGTGGTCAGGTTGTCGAGCAGCAAACGGTGGATTGCGTCGCTAATAGTCATCGGAGCCTCTTTTGGGGGCGGAGCGTGCGCAAGAAGCAGGCGTCGTTAAACGGAAAATGCAAAAACCAAACCAAGGCTCCGAAAAGAAGCGTTCAACCCCTGAAACGGGCGTTTGACGCTCGTTTGCGTGGCGCCATTGCGGCTGGAACGGGAAGTTTCGAACCAAAATGGGTTGGAATGTGGGTACGGTGCAGTCTATTGCACCAATATAGTGCGCAAAGCTGAACGGCGTTAGAAGAAACGCAGGAAGGGGTTTTTCGGCTCGGGCGGTTTGTCTTTCAGCGGACATTCCGGGCGTACGCCGTAGTCTTCGCTGACGCAGGGTTTGACTTGACGTTTCTGCGCCAGCGAGATGCGCAGCATGTGGAACGGCTGGTTGGCGGTGCGTTCGACGATGCGGCCCTGTTCATCAAGGATTTCCACCGACAAGTGGTGGCTGCCACGGTCGATGTTACTCAACGGGAACACCGGGCTCAGGCCTGGCTCGCCAGTGGCCTGGCCGTCGAGCAGCAGGCGGTAGCGATGGCCTTGCTGCAGCCCCGGTTCGCTGGTGACGCTGACGATCACCTCGCCCGCGCTGCTGCGAATGGTCGCATCCGGCTCGGGGATCAGGATGCGCAGCATGTCGTAGTGGAACAGCGGTGGTTCCGGGGATTTTTGTGTCGCGCGCAGCGGCGCAGCCGCCGTGGGATTGGCCGACATGCGGTTGCTGGTCGCGATAGGCACACGCTTGGCGTTGCCACGCGGCTGGTCGGTGTAGACGCGATTGCCCTGGGCATCGACATAGGTGAAGACCTCGGCGTGAACGGGCAGAGCGAACAGGCACAGGATCAGCCAGAAAATCCTCATGGCGTGTGCACCCGCTGCACGGTGAACGTCACCGCCGGGCTCTGCTGGATGATCGTTTCGCCGTCGATCACCTGCACCGCGAGACGATGCTCCCCGCGATCAATATTCACCAGTTGCAGGATCGGCACGTTGCTCGACTGGCCGTAAGGCGCGTCGTCCAATACCAGCCTGAGTTGGTGCGGCGACTGCAGGCGCGGCTTGATCAGCACGTTGACGGTGAAGGTGCCGTTGTTGGCGCGCAGGGCTTCTTCGGTAGGCAGGCCGGTCAGCTCCAGCACTGCATAAGCGTTGCGGGCCGCTGGGCGATTGTCCGTGCTGGCGGGCGCCGGGGCGCGCGGTGCCTGTGGTTCGACGCTGTTGAGCGGTGGCAGCTCCACTGGCTGCGCCTGTACGCCGTCCGGCGAGTGATCGCTGTACACCGTGTGGCCGTTGGCGTCGGTGTACTTGTAGATCTGCGCGGCGGCGGGCAGGGCGATCAGCAGCAGGATGTAGAGAAAGGTGCGACCCATGAAATCGACCGGGAAAGAAAGCGATGGGGTGCAGCATAGGCGAGGTGCGGCGGTTGGCCCAACCCGAGACAGATCCGGAAATCATTCGGACGCCAAAATTTCCTGTAGGAGTGAGCCTGCTCGCGATGACGTTGTATCCGTCACTCTCACTTGCAATGACCCACCGCTATCGCGCGCAGGCTCACTCCTGCAGGAATATGGGGCGGCCATAAAATCCGGGCGATAAAAAAGGCCTCCCGAAGGAGGCCTCTTTTTGTCACGCCGTTTAGCGCGGCGCTACCGGATCAGCAGCTGTAGTACAGCTCATATTCCAGTGGGTGTACGAAGGTGCGAACCTTGATTTCTTCTTCGGATTTCAGCGCGATGTAAGCGTCGATGAAGTCGTCGGAGAACACGCCGCCCTTGGTCAGGAACGCACGGCCCTTGTCCAGCTCTTCCAGGGCTTCTTTCAGGCTGCCGCAAACTTGTGGGATCTCTTTCGCCTCTTCAGGCGGCAGGTCGTACAGGTTTTTGTCAGCGGCATCGCCTGGGTGGATCTTGTTCTGGATACCGTCCAGGCCGGCCATCAGCAGAGCTGCGAATGCCAGGTACGGGTTGGCAGCCGGATCCGGGAAGCGTGCTTCGATACGACGGCCGCGTGGGCTGTTGACGTAAGGAATACGGATCGAGGCGGAACGGTTGCGCGCCGAGTAGGCCAGCATTACCGGGGCTTCGAAACCTGGCACCAGACGCTTGTAGGAGTTGGTGGCCGGGTTGGTGAAGCCGTTCAGCGCTTTACCGTGCTTGATGATACCGCCGATGAAGTACAGGGCGGTTTCGGACAGGCCGGCATAGCCTTCGCCAGCGAAGGTGTTCTTGCCGTCTTTGGCGATGGACATGTGGACGTGCATGCCCGAGCCGTTGTCGCCGTACAGTGGCTTCGGCATGAAGGTCGCGGTGCGGCCGTAAGCGTCGGCAACGTTGTGTACAACGTATTTCAGAGTCTGAACTTCGTCAGCTTTCTTCACCAGGGTGTTGAACTTGACACCAATTTCGTTCTGGCCGGCAGTCGCCACTTCGTGGTGGTGAACTTCAACGGTCTGGCCCATCTCTTCCAGTGCGTTGCACATGGCAGTACGGATTTCGTGGTCGTGGTCGAACGGCGGAACCGGGAAGTAGCCACCTTTGACGCCAGGACGGTGACCTTTGTTGCCGCCTTCGATGTCCTGGTCGGACATCCACGAACCTTGTTCGGAGTAGATCTTGAACATCGAGCCGGAGATGTCCGACTTGAACTTCACTTCGTCGAAGATGAAGAATTCCGGTTCTGGACCGGCGAAGACGGTGTCACCGATACCGGTGGTCTTCAGGTATTCCTCGGCGCGGTGAGCAATGGCGCGCGGGTCACGATCGTAACCTTGCATGGTCGACGGTTCGATGATGTCGCACACCAGGATCAGGGTGGCGTCTTCGGTGAACGGGTCGAGAACGGCAGTGTCGTCGTCCGGCAGCAGGATCATGTCGGAGGCTTCGATGCCTTTCCAGCCAGCGATGGAGGAACCGTCGAACATCTTGCCGACTTCGAAGAAGTCGTCTTCCAGCGCATCGCGAGCCGGCATGGTCACGTGGTGCTGAGTGCCTTTGGTGTCCGTGAAGCGCAGATCAATCCACTTGACGTCATGATCTTTGATGAGTTGAACCGACTTCGACATAGTGTCCTCCGGGTGGCTTAGGGCTTGGTAGTGGATGCCCTTAATATGGGTGATGCCGGCGCAGATACTCTGCCAAGGCAACCTGCCTCACAAGGGAGCAAATTGCATGCCAGTGCCCCAGCATGGGTTTTTTGCCCCAAATTCACGCTTCTAATGGAGCAAATCGCCAGAAAGGCGAAAATCTCGCCCTTTAATGTAGCGCTCGATTCTGAAAATGACCTGTTTTGGTGCACGCAAAACCTTATGCACATTAACTGGTTAAACCTTGAGCAATTTCCGCTATAATCCGCGCCCCCCTTTTTCGGCTGGCCCTGCGCGCGCTGTTTTCATGAAACTAATCGTAAAAGTCTTCCCCGAGATCACCATCAAGAGTCGACCTGTCCGGACGAAATTTATCCGCCAGTTGGCCAAAAACATCCGCGCCGTGCTCCGCGATCTGGACCCGGCTGTGGTGGTGAACGGTGTGTGGGACAACCTCGAGCTGGAAACCCGCGTAGCCGACGCCAAAGCCCAGAAAGAGATGGTCGAGCGTCTGAGCTGCATGCCGGGCATTGCCCACCTGTTGCAGATCGACGAGTACCCGCTGGGCGACTTCGACGACATCACCGAAAAGTGCAAACAGCACTACGGTGATGCACTGGCCGGGAAGATTTTTTCGGTGCGCTGCAAGCGCGCGGGCAAGCACACGTTCAGCTCGATGGACGTCGAAAAATACGTCGGCAGCAAGCTGCGCCGTGAGTGCGGTGCTGCCGGTATCGACCTGAAAGCGCCACAAATCGAAGTGCGCATCGAAGTTCGCGACAAACGGTTGTTCGTCATCCACAGTCAGCACAACGGCATCGGCGGTTACCCGCTCGGCGCGTTGGAGCAGACGCTGGTATTGATGTCCGGCGGCTTTGACTCGACCGTTGCCGCCTACCAGATCATGCGCCGTGGCCTGATGGCGCACTTCTGCTTCTTTAATCTGGGCGGTCGTGCCCACGAATTGGGCGTGATGGAAGTCGCGCATTTCATCTGGAAGAAGTACGGCAGCTCGCAACGCGTGCTATTTGTCAGTGTTCCGTTCGAAGAAGTGTTGGGCGAAATTCTCGGCAAAGTCGATAACAGTCATATGGGCGTCGTATTGAAGCGTATGATGTTGCGCGCGTCCTCCGCCATTGCCGACCGCCTGCACATTGATGCCCTGGTGACCGGCGAAGCGATCTCCCAGGTGTCGAGCCAGACGCTGCCGAATCTGTCGGTGATCGACTGCGTGACCGACAAGCTGGTCCTGCGTCCGCTGATCGTGGCGCACAAGCAGGACATCATCGACACGGCCAACGAGATCGGCACCGCCGATTTCGCCCGGCACATGCCGGAGTACTGCGGGGTCATTTCGGTCAATCCGAAGACAGCCGCCAAACGCGGTCGTGTTGAGCACGAAGAGAAAGAATTCGACATGGCGGTGCTCGAGCGTGCGCTCGAAAACGCCAAACTGGTGCCGATCGATCGGGTGATCGACGAATTGGGCCAGGACGTACAGATTGAAGAAGTCAGCGAAGCACTGGCCGGTCAGATCGTCATCGACATCCGTCACCCGGATGCCGCCGAGGATGAGCCGCTGGAAATCGCTGGCGTAGAAGTACAGACGATGCCGTTCTACGCAGTGAACGCTCGTTTCAAGGAGCTGGATCCGACTCGCCAGTACCTGCTGTATTGCGACAAAGGCGTGATGAGTCGCCTGCATGCTCACCATTTGCTCAGTGAGGGGCATGCCAATGTGCGCGTTTATCGACCGAGCTAAGTGCCCGGGGCTGTTTGCCTGTGGCCTGCGTCACCGGCCCCCCGACACCGCCGTCAAGCTGTAACGGCCATGCCGGACACTACTGTTAATCGCTGCCAAGACTTGTCAGCAAACCGAATCCTCTGATCGAGATACACAAGTGATCGAAAATCTACGTAACATCGCCATCATTGCCCACGTTGACCATGGTAAGACCACCCTGGTAGACAAACTCCTGCGTCAATCCGGCACCCTGGAGCGCAACGAGCTCAACGACGAGCGCGTGATGGACTCCAACGACCAGGAAAAAGAGCGCGGTATTACCATTCTGGCGAAAAACACCGCCATCAACTGGAACGGCTACCACATCAACATCGTGGACACCCCGGGCCACGCCGACTTCGGCGGCGAAGTTGAACGCGTAATGTCGATGGTTGACTCCGTTCTGCTGCTGGTTGACGCTCAAGACGGCCCTATGCCGCAAACCCGTTTCGTGACCAAGAAGGCGTTCGAAGCCGGCCTGCGTCCAATCGTGGTAATCAACAAGGTTGACCGTCCAGGCGCGCGTCCGGACTGGGTTCTGGACCAGATCTTCGACCTGTTCGACAACCTCGGTGCGACCGAAGAACAACTGGACTTCCAGGTGGTTTACGCCTCGGCCCTGAACGGCATTGCCGGTCTGGATCACACCGCCATGGCTGAAGACATGACTCCGCTGTACCAAGCGGTCGTCGATCACGTTCCGCCTCCGGCCGTTGACCGTGACGGTCCGTTCCAGATGCAGATCTCCGCACTGGACTACAACAGCTTCCTGGGTGTTATCGGTGTTGGCCGTATCGCTCGTGGTCGCGTCAAGCCGAACACCCCGGTTGTCGCTATCAGCGCCGACGGCAAGCGCCGCAACGGTCGTATCCTGAAGCTGATGGGTCACCACGGTCTGCACCGCATTGACGTTGAAGAAGCAGCGGCCGGCGACATCGTCTGCATCAGCGGCTTCGACGAGCTGTTCATCTCCGACACTCTGTGCGATATCAACACCGTCGAGGCGATGAAGCCACTGACCGTTGACGAGCCAACCGTTTCCATGACCTTCCAGGTAAACGACTCGCCATTCTGCGGTAAAGAAGGCAAGTTCGTGACCTCCCGTAACATCAAGGATCGTCTGGACAAAGAGCTGCTGTACAACGTTGCACTGCGCGTTGAAGAAGGCGACTCGGCTGACAAGTTCAAGGTTTCCGGCCGTGGTGAGCTGCACCTCTCGGTACTGATCGAAACCATGCGTCGCGAAGGCTTCGAGCTGGCCCTGGGCCGTCCTGAAGTGATCATCCGTGAAGTTGACGGCGTGAAGCAGGAACCGTTCGAAAACGTAACCATCGACATCCCTGAAGAGTCGCAGGGCAAGGTCATGGAAGAGATGGGTCTGCGTAAGGGCGACCTGAGCAACATGGTGCCGGATGGCAAGGGCCGTGTTCGTCTGGAATACAACATCCCTGCTCGCGGTCTGATCGGTTTCCGTAACCAGTTCCTGACCCTGACCAACGGTGCTGGCATCCTGACCTCGATCTTCGACCGTTACGCTCCAGTGAAGTCGGGCCACATGTCCGGCCGTCAGAACGGCGTTCTGGTTTCGGTTGAAACCGGCAAGGCACTGACCTACTCGCTGGAAACCCTGCAGGCTCGTGGCAAGCTGTTCGTAGAACACGGCCAGGAGATCTACAACGGTCAAATCGTTGGTCAGAACAGCCGCGACAACGACCTGGGTGTAAACCCTACCAAAGGCAAGAAGCTCGACAACATGCGTGCTTCGGGTAAAGACGAAACCATCGCTCTGGTACCACCTGTTCGCTTCACCTTGGAACAGGCTCTGGAATACATCCAGGAAGACGAGCTGTGCGAAGTCACGCCTAAGTCCATCCGTCTTCGCAAGAAGATCCTGGACGAAAGCGAGCGTACCCGCGCTGCCAAGAAAGCCAAGGCGTAATTTAGCCCTGGAATAAAAAACGCCCCCGGTCGCGAGACCGGGGGCGTTTTTGTTTGTCTGGGGGAAGTGCAGATTGGGCCTTGAAGATCAAAAGCCCCTCACCCTAGCCCTCTCCCGGAGGGAGAGGGGACTAAATGGGGGATATTCATGAGATGCATCGACTTGGAAGAATTCTGCTGAATCCATAAACGATGTGGTCGGGCTTTATCGAGTCGACAATCGACTGGGTGTTTCAGGTCGATGTATTGCGCCAGACACCTCGGTCGGCCCCCTCTCCCTCCGGGAGAGGGGACTGAATTTGGGATGCTTGAGAAGTCCGCCGACCTGAAAATGCTGCGATGAATCCATAATCGACTGGATTTTTCAGGTCGACGTATAGCGCCAGACACCTCGGTTGGCCCCCTCTCCCTCCGGGAGAGGGCTGGGGTGAGGGTTGGCTTTTAGAACTTCTCGATCGACCGCGAATTCTGCACCCGCTCGACTTCTTTCGGCTTGTACGCGCAATACCCCGGACGCGGGCCGATTTTCGGGTGGTTGCGGCAGGTGTCCGGGCGCTTGTCATAAATGGTGCACAGGCGGCTCTTACGATCCAGGTAGTAGCAATCGTTGTTGCTCATGCGCTGCAGGGTGAAGATCCCCGACTTCTGGTTGAAGCGCTCGACCAGCCCTTCCTTTTGCAGGCGCTTGGCGATGTTCTTCGGTGGATCGCCCAGCTCGAACTCGTCGACCACGCCGATGCGCACCAGGTCCTTGATCTTGACCTCGACCGGCAGCGTGCAGCAGCTGGAGACACAAGAGCCGCACATCGGGGCCGAATATTTGGCCCACGTATCGAGACGGTCGATCTCGGCGGCGGCAATCAGGTTGGGCTTCATCATCGGGAGTTACCAGGCGTGTATGCATCAGGGCGCGCGATCATACCGGGACTGGTGGATTTTTGAACAACCTTTCGCCAGATTTTTTCTACAGACAGGCCGGCGGCCGGACAATTCGGCACAACCCCTGCATTCATTAGCCCACTCGCCAAGGTTATGTCGGGCTATCTCACCGTCTTCGGAAATACTGCAGAACCTGCGCCTCTACCGTCGGTCAGACCGTCTAGGCTCAGACAATTCCCCGCTCGCTCGAGGTCCTATCGATGACTCAAGAACCACTAGTTCGCGAAGCAGAGGTGGCCGCATTCCGCGACGCCGTCCTGACCAAGCTCACCTATGCAGTGGGCAAAGACCCGGATCACGCCTTTGACCATGACTGGTTCGAGGCCATTGCCCTGGCGGCCCGCGACCACATGGTCGAACACTGGATGGACCACACCCGGCAGATTTACCGCAAAGGCCAGAAGCGGGTGTATTACCTCTCGCTGGAATTTCTCATCGGCCGTTTGCTCTACGACAGCCTGAGCAACCTTGGCCTGCTCGATGTCGCCCGTGAAGCGCTGACTGAGCTCGGTGTCGATCTGGAGCGGATTCGCCTGCTTGAGCCGGATGCGGCACTCGGCAACGGCGGCCTCGGCCGGCTGGCGGCGTGCTTCATGGAAAGCATGTCGACCCTCGGCATCGCCGGGCATGGTTACGGGATTCGCTATGAACACGGTTTGTTCCGTCAGGCCATCGTCGATGGCTGGCAGCAGGAGCAGACCGAACACTGGCTGGATTTCGGCAACCCGTGGGAGTTCGAGCGTCCGGAAGTGGTGTACAGCATCGGCTTCGGCGGCAGCGTCGAAACCGTCACCGATGCCAGCGGCAAGACCAGGCAGGTCTGGTCACCAGCGGAAACGGTACGCGCGATTGCCTACGACACACCGGTGGTCGGCTGGCGCGGGGCGAGCGTCAATACCCTGCGCCTGTGGCGCGCACGCGCCATGGAAGACCTGCACCTGGAGCGCTTCAACGCCGGTGACCATTTGGGCGCGGTGGCCGAAGTGGCCCGGGCGGAAAGTATCTCCCGCGTGCTCTACCCGGCGGACAGCACCGAAGCCGGGCAGGAACTGCGCCTGCGTCAGGAATACTTCTTTGTCGCCGCCTCCCTGCAGGACTTGCTGCGTCGTCATCGCAACATGCACACCTCGGTGCTGACCCTGGGCGATCACGCGGCGATTCAGCTCAACGACACGCACCCCTCGATTGCTGTCGCCGAACTGATGCGCCAACTGGTCGATGTCTACGACGTGGCCTGGGATGCAGCATGGCAAGTCACCGTCGACACGCTGTCGTACACCAACCACACACTGCTGCCGGAAGCGCTGGAAACCTGGCCGGTCGGCCTGATGGAGCGCATGCTGCCGCGGCACATGCAGATCATCTACCTGATCAATGCCCAGCACATCGACTCACTGCGAGCCAAGGGCATTCACGATTTCGACGTGCTGCGCGCAGTATCGCTGATCGAAGAGGACAACGGTCGCCGGGTGCGCATGGGCAACCTCGCGTTTCTCGGTTCGCACAGCGTCAACGGCGTGTCCGGGCTGCACACGCAGTTGATGCGCAAGACCGTATTCGCCGAACTGCACAAGCTTTATCCCGAGCGGATCAACAACAAAACCAACGGCATCACCTTCCGCCGCTGGTTGTTCCAGGCCAACTCCGAGCTGACCTCGATGCTGGTCGACGCACTCGGTCCGGAGGTTCTCGATAATCCCGAAGAGCGCCTGCTCGACCTCGAACCGTTCGCCGAGAAAACCGCGTTCCGCAAAGCCTTCGCCGAGCAACGCCTGCACAGCAAGAAAGCCTTGGCCTATCTGATTCACGAGCGGTTGGGCATCGCGGTCAATCCGGCAGCGATGTTCGACGTGCAGGTCAAACGGATCCACGAATACAAGCGCCAGTTGCTCAACCTGATGCACACCGTGGCGCTGTATCAGGCGATTCGTGCCGAGCCCGAAGTCGATTGGGTGCCGCGGGTGAAGATCTTCGCCGGCAAGGCGGCCGCGAGTTATCACCAGGCCAAATTGATCATCAAGCTGACCAACGACATCGCCCGTGTCGTCAACAATGACCCGACGGTGCGCGGCTTGCTGAAAGTGGTGTTTTTGCCCAACTACAACGTCAGCCTGGCCGAGAGCATCATTCCGGCGGCGGACTTGTCCGAGCAGATTTCCACGGCCGGTTTCGAAGCGTCGGGCACCAGCAACATGAAGTTCGGCCTCAACGGCGCGCTGACCATCGGCACCCTCGACGGCGCCAACGTGGAAATGTGCGAACGCATCGGTGCCGAGCACATGTTCATCTTCGGCCTCAGTGCGCAGCAGGTTGAAGCGCGCAAACAGAACCACGAGTTCAGTGCGGCGCCGGACATTGCCGCGTCGCATCGTTTGAGCGACGTGCTGCAAGCGATCCGCAGCGGCGTGTTCTCGCCGGATGACACCTCACGCTACACCGGGCTGATCGACTCGCTGGTGGACTACGACCGCTTCCTGGTCTGTGCCGACTTCGATTCCTACTGGGAAGCGCAGAAACGCGTTGAAGCGCACTGGCATGACAGCAACAACTGGTGGCGTTCGGCGGTGCTCAACACCGCGCGGATGGGCTGGTTCTCTTCCGATCGGACGATTCGCGAGTACGCCACGGATATCTGGAAAGCGCTGGAGTAACTTTTCACCCGGCTCGATATAATCGGCGCGCCGGAAAAGATCGCAGCCTTCGGCAGCTCCTGCACAGGTGTTCACATAACCCTGCAGGCGCTGCCGAAGGCTGCGATCTTTTTGGATCAGGCTGCGCTAATCTTCCCGGATTGGCCTTTGCGCTTAGGGATATCGACCATGCAATGGATGTTCATGTTGATCGGGCTGCTGCTCGGCTGGCTGCTCGACGAGTCGTTCAGTGATGCGCTGTTGGGTGCATTGCTGGGGCTGGTCATCGGTCAGACGATCCGTATTACCCGACTCGGCTCGCAGACTGCCGAGCACAAACGTCAACTTGAACAGGCAAAAGTCGCCTTGCAGGCTGTCGAGCAACGTCTGTTTCTGCTCGAAGGTGCCGGCGTAAGCACTGCACCACCGAGGGTTGCGCCGGCTCCGGAAGCCGTCGAACCGGTGTTCGTCGCCGAACAGGCACCCGCTGCCGCACCGGAACTGGTCTGGGAGTTACCGCCCGAGCTTGAGCCGCTTTCCGCCGTCGCCAGTGAAACCAGCCAGCCGCTACCGGCCGATGTCTGGCGTCTGGACGCCATCACCGACGAGCCAACAGCCCCTGCACAACCTGCTGAACCCCGTGGCCCGAACCTGATCGAGCGCGGCATCAGTGCCGCGCGCAACTGGCTGTTTGGCGGCAACACGGTGCTGCGAGTCGGCGTGGTGTTGCTGTTTTTCGGTCTGGCGTTCCTGTTGCGTTACGCCACCGAAGGCATGGTCGTGCCGATCGAGTTGCGCTACGCCGGGGTCGCGGCTGCGGCATTGGGACTGCTCGCGCTGGGTTGGTGGTTGCGCCGGCGCAACAGCAATTACGCGTTGATGCTGCAGGGCACCGGGATTGCGGTGCTGTATCTGACGGTGTTTGCGGCGATGCGTTTGCACCCGCTGCTTGATCCGTCGGCTGCGTTGGGGTTGCTGGTCGCGGTGACGGTGTTTTCGGCGATTCTGGCGATTACTCAAGATGCACTGGGCCTGGCCGCCGCCGCAGCGCTCGGCGGTTTCGCCGCGCCGATCCTGACCTCGACCGGGGCTGGCAACCATGTCGCGCTGTTCAGCTATTTCGCGTTGCTCAACGCCGGCATCCTTGCCATTGCCTGGTTCAAGGCCTGGCGGCTGCTCAACCTGATCGGTTTCGTCGGCACCTTCGGCATCGGTTTCGCCTGGGGCCTGCGCTCGTATGCGCCCGAGTTGTTGTGGAGTACCGAGCCGTTCCTGATTCTGTTCTTCCTGATGTACCTGGCCATCGGCCTGTTGTTCGCCCGTCGCAAGTTGCGCGACATGCCCGATGCGCCGGCAGATGGCGACCGCGAGGCATTGCTGCACTGGTCAGCGCGTAAAGGCGATTATGTCGACGGGACGATGCTGTTCGGCCCGCCGATCATTGGCTTCGGTTTGCAGTTCGCGCTGGTCCAGCATCTGGAGTTCGCGGCCGCTTTCAGTGCGCTGGCGCTGGGCATGATCTACATGGCGCTGGCCAGAGTGTTGATGGGCGGTCGCGCGGTGTTGCTGGGTGAAACCTGTCTGGCGCTCGGGGTGATTTTTGCCAGTCTGGCGATCCCGCTGGGACTCGATGCGCGCTGGACCTCGGCGGCGTGGGCGGTCGAAGGTGCAGGGATTTTCTGGCTGGGCCTGCGTCAACATCGACCGTTCGCCCGGGCCTTTGCGCTGCTGTTGCAACTGGGTTCGGCACTGGCGTTCCTCAGTCAATTGCGTCTCGGCGAAAGCAGTCTGCTTGACGGTGCACCGTTGGGCGCATTGATGCTCGGTATTGCGTTGCTGTTCAGTTTCTACCAACTGCGCAAGGCTTCACCGGAACAGGCATCGCCTTGGGAGCGCCAAGGCTTGCCGGTATTGGCGTGCCTGGGGCTGACCTTCCTTTATCTGCTGGCGCCGCTGTTTTTCTTCGTTCAGGCCACGGCGATCAGTTGGGCGCTGGCCGGGTTGGTGACGTTGTTTGTCGGTCTGCGCCTGCAGTCGCGCACGTTCCTGTTCACCGCGTTTGCCGTGCAGTTGCTCGGTGGCGCGTTGTTCCTGTTGCGCCTGCAAGGCGCGGGCGAGGATTCGGCGGCCGTGTTCAGCGCTGGCTGGAGCGGCTTGCTCAGTGCATCGCTGATCGGTCTGGCGTTGATCGCCGGCATGCTGTTGGCGGCTCGCGATGACATGGTGCGCGGTGACGTGCGTCTGCTGCGCGGTTTGTCGGTGGTGCTGCTGGCGGGGCTGGTGCTGATCAATCTGGCGGTGCTGTTCGTGCTGCCGTGGCAGACCGCGAGTGCGGTGTGGGCCGCCAGCGGTTTGCTGATCATCTGGCTGAGCCTGTACCTCAAGCAGCGGGTGAGTTTTGTCTTCGGGCTGTTGTTGCAGGTGATCGGTGGCGCGGCGTTTTTGCTGGCCGGCCCGCAATTGCTCGGGCCGCTGTCCAGCGAAGGCTTGCGGCCGCTGGCCCATGGCGGCTTCTGGACACCGCTGGTGCTGGGGCTGGCCGCGATGATCGGTGCGTGGCGCCTGCAACTGGGCAATCACGCCTCGGCCTTCGATGGGCTGAGTTTGCAGCGCTTGTCTGAAGTGTTGCTGGTGTGGGGCGCCGGTTGGTGGGCGCTGGCGTGGATCAGTGAAGTGCTGCGGTTTGCGCCGCTGCATCTGCAAGCCACGCTGTTGCTGCTGATCGCGGCGCTCAGCGTAGCGTTGTGGGCATGGTTGTCGCTGCGCCTGAAATGGTCGGCACTGGGCCTGCTCTGCACCTTGCTGATTCCGGCGGCAGGACTGGTGCTGCTGGCCGCCTGGCATTCGCGTTATCACCCGGCGGCAACCTTTGGCTGGCTGGCGTGGGCGCTGGTGTTCGCCGTGCATGTCTTCAGTTTGCGGCGGTTGGCGCCGATGCTGCCGGCGCGGGCCTTGAGCACTGCGCATGTGCTCGGCTGCTGGTTGCTGATCGGCGTGCTGGCGCTGGAGTTGCGCTACGGCCTGCTGCTGTTGTCCGAGCAATACAACGCCTGGCGCTGGCTGGGCTGGGCGATTCTGCCGAGCCTGTATCTGCTGTTGATGGCCGCGCCGCGCAACTGGCCGTGGCCGGTGGCGGCGTTCCCCCGCGAATACCGCTTGTACGCGGCCGCGCCGCTGGCGGTGCTGATGTTGGGCTGGTTCTGGCTGGCCAATGGTGTCAGTGACGGTAACGCCGAACCGCTGCCGTATGTGCCGCTGCTCAACCCGCTGGAGTTGGGGTTGCTGTTCGCACTGTTCGGGGTGTACGTCTGGTCGCGCAGCGCCGTGACACAACTGTCGATTCGCAAGGATTACGCCGAGTACGCCACGCAACTGGTCGCCGGTATTTCCTTGTTCGCCTTTTGCACCGCGCTGGTCACCCGCGCCGCTCACCATTGGGCGGGGATCCCGTTCGAACTCGATCAACTGCTTGCCTCGATGCTGGTGCAGGCCGGCTTGTCCATCGTCTGGACACTGATGGCGCTGGGACTGATGATCGGCGGACATCTGCGTCATCGCCGCGAGGTCTGGCTCGTCGGCGCCGCGCTGATTGCGCTGGTGGTGGCCAAACTGGTTTTTGTCGAATTGAGCAACCGTGGCGGCCTCGCCCGGATCGTCTCGTTTATCGGTGTCGGCGTGTTGTTACTGGTGGTGGGCTACTTTGCGCCGCTGCCGCCCAAACGCGTCGAGGCTGAACCGGCGGCGGACAAACCGGCCCCGGAAACCGAAGGAGTTTCATCTTGAGTCGCATGCTGAATCTGGGGTGGTTGGCGCTGGGCGTGGTGATGGCTGCCGGCGCCCAGGAAAAACCGGCGGACTTCGCCACGCAGGTGCCGCTGACCGTCAGTGGCAACGGCCCGTGGTACCGCCTCGAATTGCCCCTGAGCGCGCAGTTGCAGGCACGCCAGACCGACCTGAGTGACCTGCGGGTGTTCAACGCTGCCGGTGAGCCACAGGCTTACGCCTTGGCCCGTGAATCGGCGCAGACCCGCGACAACGGCCAGTTGCACGAAGTGAAGTGGTTCCCCCTGTACAACGCCGCCGATGCCAGCGAACGTGCACCGAATGTGCGGGTGCAATCGACCACCAGCGGCACGCTGGTCGAAGTGCAGCCCTCCAGCCAGTTGGAGGCCGGCGAAGAAGTGCTGCGTGGCTGGCTGTTGGATGCGAGCGCGATCAAAGCGCCGTTGCAGCAATTGATCCTTGACTGGACCAGTGAGCGCGACGGCTTTCAGCGCTTCAGCATCGAGGCCAGCGACGATTTGCAGCACTGGCAAGCCTGGGGCGAAGGTCAGGTCGCGCGGCTGACCTTTGCCGATGAGCGTATCGAACAGCATGAGGTGACGCTACCGGGGCAATCGGCGCGTTACCTGCGGCTGTTGTGGGAGTCGCCGAGTTCGGCGCCGATCCTCACGGCGGCACAACTGAAAAACAGTGATCCGCGCAACGTTCCGCTGCCGTTGGTCTGGTCGCAGTCATTGGCCGGCAATAGCACCAAGGCCGGTGAATACAGTTGGCAGTTGCCGATGGGGCTGAATGTCGAGCGGGTGCAGGTTGAACTGAAACAGCCGAACAGCCTGGCGCCCGTGACGCTGGCCGGCCGTCGCGAAAGCAGTTTGCCGTGGCAGACATTGAGCAGCGGTTTGCTGTATCGCCTGACGCAGAACGGTCAGGACGTGGTGCAGAACGAATTGCCGCTGTACGGGCAGACCGTGCAGCAGTTGAAATTGAATGTGGACGAGCGCGGCGGTGGTTTGGGCGAGCAGGCACCGAGTCTGAAATATGCGGTGCGGGCGACGCAGGTGATTTTCCTCGCACGTGGGGAGGGGCCGTATAGCCTGGCATTGGGTAACCCGAGTGTGAAACCGGCGAACCTGCCGCTGGCCACGCTGATTCCGGATTTCAAGCCGGAGAAACTCGCAGCCCTGGGCAAGGCGACGGTGGCGGGTGAAGTGCTCACCACTCAGGCTTCGCCTGCAACCACGACGGCCGCTGCCGAGACCAACTGGAAGAAAATCGGGTTATGGGCGGTGTTGTTGCTCAGTGTGGTTTTTCTTGGCGCGATGGCGTTCAGCTTGTTGCGCAAGCCACCGACCAACACCTGAGAATGGCCGGCGCTACGCGCCATTCGCTGGCAAGCCAGCTCCCACAGGTTATTGGGTGTAGACAAAACAGGTGAACGACCGAAGTCCTTGTGGGAGCTGGCTTGCCAGCGATGACGGCCGATCAATCAACAAAAATCTTCAAACTGCCGCTATCACTCAACCACCACCCGTCCCGAACCGGTCTACGCTAAACCCGCTACCTGAACTCTCCACTGACAATCACGTCTCATAGAGGCAATTACGCCCCAACGCACGTTACCGGGCGTCTTCGCTCGCTACGTTTTCAGACTCCCTGTAAACTGCGCGGGTTTTTAGCCCCCCATTCCACCGGAGCCGTCCATGTCCCGCGTTACCCTGAGTCGCTATTTGATTGAGCAGACCCGCAGCAACAACACTCCTGCCGATCTGCGCTTCCTGATCGAAGTGGTGGCGCGTGCCTGCAAGGAGATCAGCCACGCCGTGTCCAAAGGCGCCCTGGGCGGTGTTCTGGGCAGCATGGGCACTGAAAACGTCCAAGGCGAAGTGCAGAAGAAGCTCGACGTGATCTCCAACGAGATCCTGCTCGAAGCCAACGAATGGGGCGGTCACCTGGCCGGCATGGCGTCCGAAGAAATGGACAATGCCTACCAGATCCCGGGCAAATACCCGAAAGGCGCCTACCTGCTGGTATTCGACCCACTGGACGGTTCGTCGAACATCGACATCAACGCCCCGGTCGGCACCATCTTCTCGGTACTGCGTTGCCCGAACGAATACCTGAGCCAGAACGAGCCACTGAACGAGAAAGCGTTCCTGCAGCCAGGCACCCAACAGGTTGCCGCCGGTTACGCCATCTACGGCCCGCAGACCATGCTGGTGCTGACCCTGGGCGACGGCGTCAAGGGCTTCACCCTGGACCGCGAAATGGGCAGCTTCGTCCTGACCCACGAAGACATCACCATTCCTGAATCGACCCAGGAATTCGCCATCAACATGTCCAACCAGCGCCACTGGGAAGCCCCGGTACAGCGCTACGTTGGCGAACTGCTGGCCGGCGAAGAAGGTCCGCTGAAGAAGAACTACAACATGCGTTGGGTGGCCGCGATGGTTGCCGACGTGCACCGCATCCTGACCCGTGGCGGTCTGTTCATGTACCCACGCGACAGCCGTGAGCCATCCAAGCCGGGCAAACTGCGTCTGATGTACGAAGCCAACCCGATGTCGTTCCTGGTGGAACAGGCCGGCGGCGCGTCCACCGACGGCCACCAGCGCATCCTCGACATTCAGCCCGAAGGCCTGCACCAGCGCGTAGCGGTGTTCCTTGGCTCGAAAGAAGAAGTCGCCCGCGCCACGGCCTACCACAAGGAATAAACCATGCACGCGCCTTGGCAGCCGTTGCTCGAGTGGTGGTTCGGACACGCCGAATCACCTGACGAGATTGCGGCTGACAAAGGCAAGTTGTGGTTCGGCAAGAAAGATAGCCAAGACCTCGAAGCGCAGACGCGTTTCGGGGTCTTTGTCGATCAGGCCCTCGCCGGCGAATTGACCGAGTGGACGCAACGTCCCGAAGGTTGGCTGGCGGTGGTGCTGCTGCTCGATCAATTGCCGCGAATGATCTTTCGCGACTCTCCCAAAGCGTTTTCCGGTGATCTGCGCGCGCAGAAACTCGTCGCCCAAGGCATTGCGGCGGACTTTGACCGGCAGTTGAAGCCGATCCAGCGGGTATTCATTTATCTGGTGTTCGAACACTGCGAAAACCTCGCGGTGCAGAACGAAGCCGTTTCACGGTTTATGGATCTGGTGGCTGAACAGCCGGAAGCCGAGCGGGCGGTGTTTGCCGATAATCTGGATTACGCCGAGCGGCACCGCAAAGTGATTGCGCGGTTTGGCCGGTTTCCGCATCGCAATGCGGTGTTGGGGCGGGAGTCTACGGCTGAGGAGTTGGTGTTTCTTTCTGAGCCTGGGTCTAGATTTTAAGAGCTTTCCCTCACCCTAGCCCTCTCCCGGAGGGAGAGGGGACTGATCGAGGTGTCTGGGCTTGATACATCGACCTGAGATATCGAGTCGAACTCAGGTTTTGAACAGTGTGAAGATCGGCTCCCTTTCCCCCTCGCCCCCCTGGGGGAGAGGGTTGGGGTGAGGGGGTAAAGTCCTTGACCTTCAGATCCTGAAACTGCCCACCAACTGCTTCAACCGCGCCGCCTGCTGCTCCAGATCCGAGCACGCCCGCAGCGTTGCCTGCAGGTTCTCCACACCTTCCTGGTTCAGCGTGTTGATCTCGTTGATATCGACATTGATCGACTCGACCACTGCGGTCTGCTCTTCGGTCGCGGTGGCCACCGACTGGTTCATGCCGTCGATCTCGCCGATGCGCTGGGTCACGCTGCCCAACCGCTCGCCGGCCTGGTTGGCGATGCCGACGCTGCTTTCGCTCTCGCGCTGGCTCTCGGTCATGATGTTCACCGCCTGGCGTGCGCCGACCTGCAGCTCTTCGATCATCTTCTGCACTTGTTGCGCCGAATCCTGGGTACGGTGCGCGAGGTTGCGCACTTCGTCCGCGACCACGGCGAAACCACGCCCGGCTTCACCGGCACGGGCCGCTTCGATCGCGGCGTTGAGCGCCAGCAGGTTGGTCTGCTGCGAGATGCTGGTGATCACTTCCAGAATCTGGCCGATGTTTACCGTGTTGCTGTTGAGAGTTTCGATGTTGCCGCAGGAGTCGCTGATTTTTGCCGACAGTTGCTGCATGGCGTGGATGGTTTTATCTACCACCTGCTGGCCGTCGACCGCCAGGCTGCGCGCATCGCTGGAGTGCTGCGAGGCGAGGGCGGCGTTTTGCGCGATTTCCTGGGCGGCGGCACCGAGCTGGTTGATCGCGGCGGCCACGCTGTTGGTGCGGCTGGCCTGCTGGTCAGAGTTGTACATCGACGAGTTCGATGCGGCGACCACGCGCAGGGCGACTTCGTTGACCTGGCCGGTGGCCGAGGACACTTCGCGGATCGAGGTGTGAATGCGCTCGACGAAGCGGTTGAACGAGGTGCCCAGTGCGCCGAACTCGTCGTGGCCGTGGATCACCAGACGCTTGGTCAGGTCGCCCTCGCCTTCAGCGATATCGTGCATGGCGCGGCCCATGGTCAGCAGCGGTTGCATCAGCACGCGGATCAGCATGCCGAGCAAGGCGATGATGATCACCACGGCAATGACCATGGCGATCAGCGCCGAAGTGCGGAATTCACTGAGCATCGAGAACGCGGTGTCTTTGTCCAGCACCAGCGCCACGTACCAGTCGGCCGATGGCACGCCGTTGACGTGGGTGAAGGAGATCAGTTGAGTCTTGCCGTCGAACTCGACTTCTTTCAGGCCCGGGCTGACCTTCGGCGCGCCGTTCGGATACGCCTCGGCGAGGGTCTTGAGCACCAGTTTGCTGTCCGGGTGGATGAGGATCTTGCCCTCGCTGCTGACGATGAAGGCGTGGCCGTGGCCGCCGAAGTTCAGCGAGTTGATGATCGCGCTGACGCTGCTCAGGTCGATGTCTGCACCGGCCACGCCGAGCATCTGGCCCTGGCGCTGCACCGGGGTGGCGACGGTGATCACCAGTTTGCCCGACGAAGCGGCGATGTACGGTTCGGTGACGATGGTCTGCTGCGCGCTGTTGGCCGCCTTGTACCAGCCACGGGCGCGCGGGTCGTAGTCCGGCGCGCGGTTGCCGGCGGGCACCGAGAACATCACGCCGTCGACACCACCGAAGTAGCTGAGCTGGAAATTGCCGGTGTAGGCGGGCAGGTCGATGATGCGTTTCAGGCTGGCGGGTGCATTACCGTCAACCGCCACTTGCTGCGACAGCGATTGCAGCAACTGAATCCGGCTTTCCAGCCAGGTCTGGATGTTGCTGGTGGTCAAGCTGCCCAGTTCCTGCATCGACGCTTCGGTGCTGCTGCTCAGGGCTTCGCGTTGTCGGTAATCGTTGAACAAAATGAAACAGGCGAACGCAATGGCCACCACGAGGGCGGCAGCCAACAAGATCTTGTGGCTGAATTTCATGTTTCTGGTCATCGAATGAACTACCGCGAGGGGACTGGTCAAGAAAGGGCGGCAATTTGCCACACTCGGGGGCTTTGCGCTGCTCTTATTTCGACCGCGGCGCGCCAAAGATTAGGCGGTTTTCGTGAAATGCGACGAAATGCGCACCAGGCCCACAAGGTGTCTGATTTATCGGCAAAAGCCAGACGGGCGGGCTAATAAATAGCCGTCCGTACAGGGAACCAGAAGAAGGTTTTCTCTTCTAAGCTTCTGGTTGGCACCCTGCCATCCCCCCTCGTTCCAGGAGTTACACCATGTCGCTGCGATCTATCGCCCTGTTGTCGTTTTGCGTGCTGTTGGCCGCATGCAGCAAGGTCAACCAGGAAAACTACTCGAAGCTCTCGGCCGGCATGGCCAAGGCCGAGGTTGAGACCTTGCTCGGCAAACCCACCGACTGCTCGGGCGCGCTCGGCATGTCCAGTTGCACCTGGGGCGACAAGAACAGCTTTATCAGCGTGCAGTACGCCGGTGACAAAGTGCTGATGTTTTCCGGCCAAGGCCTGAAGTAAACCGGGGCTTCGCGCCCACGGAGAAGAAAAAATGAAGCGGTTATTGTTGATCCTTTTTGCCGGCCTGGTGTTGGCCGGCTGCGCCACTTCAGGCGTCGACCCGTTGGCGCCGAAGACGGCCAACAGTGTCAATCTCAAGCGTTACCAGGGCACCTGGTACGAACTGGCGCGCTTGCCAATGTACTTCCAGCGCAATTGCGCGCAATCCGAAGCCCATTACACCCTCCAGCCTGACGGTAACGTCGCGGTGCTCAATCGCTGCCTGACGTCGCAGTGGCAGTGGGAAGAGGCCAAGGGCAAGGCTTATCCACAGGTGCCGGGCAAGACCGACAAGCTGTGGGTCGAGTTCGATACCTGGTTCTCGCGGCTGATTCCGGGTGTGGCGAAAGGCGAATACTGGGTGTTGTACGTCAGCGATGACTACAAGACTGCCATCGTCGGCGATCCGAGTCGCAAGTACATGTGGCTGTTGTCGCGCACGCCGACCGTCAACGGTGTGGTGCGTGAAGAACTGCTGAGCAAGGCGCGGCAGCAGGGGTATGACACCACGCGATTGATCTGGCGAACGTCGGATCGGCAGATGGCCAAGACTTCGAATTAAGCATCGCCACCAATCAAAATGTGGGAGCGAGCTTGCTCGCGAAAGCGGTGTATCAGTCAACATTTCAGTCGACTGATACGGCCTCTTCGCGAGCAAGCTCGCTCCCACATTTTTGTTTTGTGTCAGCCTAAAAGGTCGCGCAGGACCTGGGTGAAGGCGCGGGCGCTGTCCTCTTCGCCGGCATGCCGGCCGTCACGCACCACCCACTGGCCGTTGATCAGCACATCGCGCACCTGACGATCGCCACCGGCGAACAACCACCGATTCAAGATCCCGTCACCCGTGGCCGTGGCCAGATACGGATCGTTACCATCGAGCACAATCCAGTCCGCACGCTTGCCAACCGCCAGCGCACCAATCGGTTGCCCCAACGCCTGCGCACCACCGTCCAGCGCTGCGTCATACAACGTACGCCCGACCATCGGCTGATCCGCGCCATACAAACGGTTACGCCGCTGATCACGCAAGCGCTGGCCATATTCCAGCCAACGCAATTCCTCGACCACGCTGAGCGACACATGGCTGTCGGAACCGATACCCATACGCCCGCCCTGGGCGAGGAAATCCACCGCCGGGAAAATCCCGTCGCCGAGGTTGGCTTCGGTGGTCAGACACAGGCCGGCGATGGCGCGACTCTTGGCCATCAGCGTGACTTCTTCCGGGTTGGCGTGAGTCGCGTGGACCAGGCACCAGCGCTGATCGACTTCGGTGTTTTCGTAGAGCCATTGCAACGGACGCCGTCCGCTCCAGCTCAGGCAGTCATCGACTTCCTTCTGCTGTTCGGCGATGTGAATGTGCACCGGGCACTGTTGGTCGCTGGCGGCCAGCACTTCGCTGATCTGCTGCGGGGTCACCGCGCGCAACGAGTGAAAGCACAGGCCCAGCGATTGCGCCTTTTGCTGCGCCAGTAATGGCTGCAAGCGCGATTGCAGATTCAGGTAATTTTCGGTGCTGTTGATAAAGCGACGCTGGCCGTCGTTCGGCGTCTGCCCGCCAAAACCCGAATGGCTGTAGAGCACCGGCAGCAGGGTCAGGCCGATGCCGCTGTCACTTGCGGCCTGGCTGATGCGCAGCGCCAGTTCCGCCGGGTCGGCGTAAGGCTGGCCGTTGTGGTCGTGGTGCACGTAATGGAATTCGGCGACCGAGGTATAACCGGCCTTGAGCATCTCGATGTACAACTGACGGGCGATCACCCCGAGCTGATCCGGACTGATTTTTCCGACCAGCCGATACATCAGGTCGCGCCAGGTCCAGAAACTGTCGTTGGGATTGCCGGCCACTTCGGCCAGTCCGGCCATCGCACGCTGGAAGGCGTGGGAGTGCAGGTTGGGCATCCCCGGCAGCAACGGGCCGCTCAGCCGCTCGGCGCCATCTGCGGTGGAATCGGCCTGGATTTGGGTCAACACGCCATCGGCGTTGACCTCAAGACGTACATGGTTGGCCCATCCGTTAGGCAGCAGCGCGCGTTCGGCAAAGAAGGCGGACATGGTTCAGCACCCCATCGTGTGTTATTTGTATATACATATACAGACGTTTGCCTGCCCGGTAAACTCCGGCAAGCTAGCCACTTTCTTCAATGAACAGGGATCAACCGTGCCGACTCCGCCTCCAGTCTCCCCGTTGGCCGCGAACCTGGGCGACAGTCCGGCGCCCTTGTACGCCCGCGTCAAACAGATGATCACCCAGCAGATCGACAGCGGTAACTGGCCGCCGCACTACCGTGTGCCGTCGGAAAGCGAGCTGGTCAATCAGCTCGGTTTCAGCCGTATGACCATCAACCGTGCGTTGCGTGAAATGACCGCCGACGGCCTGCTGGTGCGCATGCAAGGCGTCGGTACATTCGTCGCCGAACCGAAGAGCCAGTCCGCGCTGTTCGAAGTGCACAATATCGCCGACGAAATCGCCTCACGCGGCCACCGCCACACCTGCCAGGTCATTACTCTGGAAGAAGAGGCCGCCGGCTCCGAACGCGCACTGGCGCTGGACATGCGCGAAGGGCAGAAGGTTTTTCACTCGCTGATCGTGCATTACGAAAATGACATTCCGGTGCAAATCGAAGACCGTTTCGTCAACGCGCTGGTCGCGCCGGAATACCTCAAGCAGGATTTCACCCTGCAAACCCCGTATGCCTATCTCAACCAGGTGGCGCCGCTGACTGAAGGCGAACACGTGGTCGAAGCGATCCTCGCTGAACCGTCCGAGTGCAAATTGCTGCAGATCGAAAAAGGCGAGCCGTGCCTGTTGATCCGCCGTCGTACCTGGTCGGGCCGTCAGCCGGTGACGGCGGCGCGCCTGATTCACCCCGGTTCCCGTCATCGTCTGGAAGGACGCTTTCATAAATGAATGGTTTGAAGGTTTTACGCGCCGAAGGCTACCCGCGCATGCCGTGGAAGAACGGCGGCGGCAGCACCGAAGAAATCACCCGAGACGCGGGCGCGGGCCTGGAGGGTTTTGGCTGGCGCCTGTCGATTGCCGACATCGCCGAGTCAGGCGGGTTTTCGACCTTTACCGGTTATCAGCGAGTGATCACGGTGTTGCAGGGCGACGGCATGACGCTGTGCGTCGATGGCGATGACACACGCCCGCTGTTACCGCTCGACCCGTTTGCGTTCAGCGGCGAAAGCCAGGTGTCCTGCACGCTGCTTGGCGGGGCGATCCGCGATTTCAACCTGATCTACGCGCCGCAGCGTTACCGCGCGCGGTTGCAGTGGCTGGACGGTGAGCAGCGGTTTTTCAGCTCGGCGGGGACAGTGTTGGTGTTCAGTGTCAGTGAGTTGCTGCACGTGCAGGTCGGTGACAGCGTTTCACCGTTGGGGCGACATGATTGTCTGCAACTGGACGGTAACGCCGGGTTGGTCGAAGTCTCCACCAATGCCGCTTGCTGCGTAATCGAACTCCTCCAAAACTAACCAGAATCTCTGTGGCGAGGGGATTTATCCCCGTCGGGCTGCGTAGCAGCCCCGCTTCTTCTAATCGAAAATGGGGCCGCTTCGCGATCCAGTGGGGATACATCCCCTCGCCACAATTGCGTTCACACTTCCTGTTTCCCTCGGCGCACCAACTTGTTACCGAACGCCCCAGCGTGGCGCAAAACCACGCTTTTGTAACAGTCGCTCACTTCCCTCGAACACCCCCGCGAAAATTTTCATCCGCGCCACAAGCCTTGTCTCAGGCGCGCTCCAGCCCTGTCCGCGATTTTTCTTGAACATCCCTCCAACAAGTTGGCCGCTTGATTGCATATGCTTGTATGTACAAGTAAAGACGTATGCGTATGAGTTGTTCGAGACTCTCCGCAGCGTCCACTGATTCGCTTGTCGCGCATTGAGGCGCGCAGGCTGCTTGCCCACTGCCAGGGTTGGTTTGAATTGATCGCTGAGGAGTCTCTTTCGTGACTGACAACAAAATGACTAAGTTTCGCGACGTCGAAATCCGTGCATCGCGCGGCAACAAGCTGACCGCCAAGAGCTGGCTGACCGAAGCGCCGTTGCGCATGCTGATGAACAACCTCGATCCGGAAGTCGCCGAGAATCCGAAAGAGCTGGTGGTCTACGGTGGTATCGGTCGCGCTGCGCGTAACTGGGAGTGCTACGACAAGATCGTCGAAAGCCTGACCAACCTGAATGACGACGAGACCCTGCTGGTGCAATCCGGCAAGCCGGTCGGCGTGTTCAAGACCCACAGCAACGCCCCGCGCGTGCTGATCGCCAACTCCAACCTCGTACCGCACTGGGCGAGTTGGGAACACTTCAACGAACTCGACGCCAAAGGCCTGGCCATGTACGGCCAGATGACCGCCGGCAGCTGGATCTACATCGGCAGCCAGGGCATCGTCCAGGGCACCTACGAAACCTTCGTCGAAGCCGGTCGCCAACACTACAACGATGACCTCAAGGGCAAGTGGGTCCTGACCGCCGGTCTCGGTGGCATGGGCGGCGCACAACCTCTGGCTGCCACCTTGGCCGGTGCCTGCTCGCTGAACATCGAATGCCAACAAGTGAGCATCGATTTCCGCCTGAAAAGCCGTTACGTCGACGAGCAAGCCACAGACCTCGACGACGCGCTGGCACGCATCGCCAAGTACACCAAAGAAGGCAAAGCGATCTCCATCGCCCTGCTGGGCAACGCGGCAGAAATCCTCCCGGAACTGGTCAAGCGCGGCGTGCGCCCGGACATGGTCACCGACCAGACCAGCGCCCACGACCCGCTCAACGGCTACCTGCCGGCGGGCTGGACCTGGGACGAGTACCGCGCCCGCGCCAAGACCGAGCCGGCCGCTGTGATCAAAGCCGCCAAGCAGTCGATGGCCGTGCACGTCAAAGCGATGCTGGAATTCCAGAAGCAAGGCATCCCGACCTTCGACTACGGCAACAACATCCGCCAGATGGCGCAGGAAGAAGGCGTCGAAAACGCGTTCGACTTCCCGGGGTTCGTACCGGCTTACATCCGTCCGCTGTTCTGCCGTGGCATTGGCCCGTTCCGCTGGGCGGCGCTGTCGGGTGATCCGCAAGACATCTACAAAACCGACGCCAAGGTCAAAGAGCTGATCCCGGACGACGCCCACCTGCACAACTGGCTGGACATGGCCCGCGAGCGCATCAGCTTCCAGGGTCTGCCGGCACGTATCTGCTGGGTCGGTCTGGGCCTGCGCGCCAAGCTCGGCCTGGCGTTCAACGAAATGGTGCGCAGCGGCGAGCTGTCGGCGCCGATCGTGATCGGTCGCGACCACCTCGACTCCGGCTCGGTGGCCAGCCCGAACCGCGAAACCGAGTCGATGCAGGACGGCTCCGACGCCGTGTCCGACTGGCCTCTGCTCAACGCGTTGCTGAACACCGCGAGCGGTGCGACCTGGGTCTCGCTGCACCACGGCGGCGGCGTGGGCATGGGCTTCTCGCAGCACTCGGGCATGGTGATCGTCTGCGACGGTACCGATGAAGCGGCCGAGCGCATTGCGCGCGTGCTGCACAACGACCCGGCCACCGGCGTCATGCGTCACGCCGATGCCGGTTACCAGATCGCCATCGACTGCGCCAAGGAGCAGGGGCTGAACCTGCCGATGATTACCGGCGGCAAGTAACACGTTTTGGCTTTATGTGGGAGCGAGCTTGCTCGCGAAAGCAATCTGTCAGCCAGCACAGATGTTGAATGTGCTGGCCAATTCGCGAGCAAGCTCGCTCCCACAGAAAGGCAGCCCTACCGAAGCTCAGTGAACTATTAAAACAATCCACAGAGGTTGAATCATGGCTGTAACCACCGATCGTGCAGGCAACAAACCGTTGATGGAAAGGCGTTCGATCGACTACATCCCGGAAGCGGAAAGACACGGTCGTCTGTTGAGCCAGTTCACCCTGTGGATGGGGGCGAATCTGCAAATCACCGCGATTGTCACCGGGGCCTTGGCCGTGGTGCTGGGCGGTGATGTGTTCTGGTCGTTGATCGGTCTGTTGATCGGGCAACTGCTGGGCGGCGGTGTGATGGCGCTGCACGCGGCGCAAGGGCCGAAGCTGGGCCTGCCGCAGATGATTTCCAGCCGGGTGCAGTTCGGTGTGTACGGCGCGGCGATCCCGATCGTCCTGGTGTGCCTGATGTACCTGGGTTTCACCGCCACCGGTACGGTGCTTTCCGGCCAGGCGCTGGGTCAGTTGTTCGGCGTCAGCGACACCGTTGGCATCCTGCTGTTCGCCAGTGTCATCGTGGTGGTCACGGTGCTCGGCTATCGGGTGATCCACTGGATCGGCCGGGTCGCCAGCGTGATCGGGGTGATTGCCTTCGTGTATCTGTTCAGTCGTCTGCTGAGTCAGGTGGATGTGGGCGCACTGCTGCAGATTCGCCACTTCAGCTGGAGCAGCTTCCTGCTGGCCGTGTCGCTCGCGGCCTCCTGGCAGATCGCGTTCGGCCCGTATGTGGCGGATTATTCGCGCTACCTGCCGAGCAAGATTTCCTCGGTGAAAACCTTCTTTGCCGCTGGCGCAGGTTCGGTCATCGGCGCACAGGTGGCGATGGTGCTCGGCGTGTTCGCCGCAGCTTCCGCCAACGGTCAATTCGCCGGGCATGAAGTGGCCTACATCGTCGGTCTGGGCGGCACCGGTGCAACCGCTGCGTTGCTGTACTTCAGCATCGCATTCGGCAAGGTGACGATCTCGACGCTGAACTCGTACGGCAGCTTCATGTGCATCGCGACCATCATCAGTGGTTTCAAGGGGCACCTGACGGTTACCCGGATGCAGCGTCTGGTGTTTGTGCTGGTCATTGTCGGTGCTGCAACTCTGATCGCTTTGCTCGGCCAGCATTCGTTCCTCGGTGCGTTCAAGTCTTTCATCCTGTTCCTGCTCGCGTTCTTCACACCCTGGAGCGCGATCAACCTGGTGGATTACTACTGCATCACCCGTGAGCGCTATGACGTTCCGGCCCTGGCCGACCCGAACGGTCGCTACGGCCGCTGGAACCTGCTCGGGATCAGCGTCTATGTGTTCGGTGTGCTGGTGCAGTTGCCGTTCATCTCCACCAAGTTCTACACCGGCCCGCTGGTAGCCGCCCTCGGTGATGTGGACATTTCCTGGATCATCGGTCTGGTACTGCCCGCCGTCGTCTATTACGTGTGCGCAAAAAAATGGCACGGCAGCGTGCCTGATCAACTGATTCTGCCGGTCGAGCAGAACAGCGTTGTACAACCTGAAAAAAGTGGGGCCGGGCGCGCTGCGGCGCAGGCCTGATTGGACGTGGACAGGGCTGGATGCCTCTTGACTGCCGTAAGCCAATTCATGATTAGGAGCGTCGCAACAATGAAATCGAACAAGACCCTGCTGACCACACTGCTGTCCATGGGCCTGTTGGCCAGTGCCGGCGCGACACAAGCCGCCGGCTGGTGCGAATCGGGCAAACCGGTGAAGTTCGCCGGCCTGAACTGGGAAAGCGGCATGCTGCTGACCGACGTGCTGCAAGTGGTGCTGGAAAAAGGTTACGACTGCAAGACCGACAGCCTGCCGGGTAACTCCATCACCATGGAGAACGCTCTGAGCAGTAACGATATTCAAGTGTTCGCCGAAGAATGGGTCGGCCGCAGCGAGGTCTGGAACAAGGCCGAGAAGGCCGGCAAGGTCGTCGGTGTCGGTGCGCCGATCGTCGGCGCTGTCGAAGGCTGGTACGTGCCGCGTTACGTGATCGAAGGCGATGCCAAACGCAAGATCGAGGCGAAGGCCCCGGACCTGAAAAAGATTGCCGATCTGGGCAAATACGCAGCCATCTTCAAAGACGCTGAAGAGCCGTCCAAAGGCCGTTTCTACAACTGCCCGGCCGGCTGGACCTGTGAGCTGGACAACAGCGAAATGCTCAAGAGCTATGGTCTGGAAAGCACCTACACCAACTTCCGTCCGGGCACCGGCCCGGCACTGGATGCGGCGGTGCTGTCGAGCTACAAGCGTGGCGAACCGATCCTGTTCTACTACTGGTCGCCAACCCCGCTGATGGGCCAGATCGACGCGGTGAAACTGGAAGAGAAACCGGGCGTCGACAAGACCGTGAGCATCAAGGTTGGCCTGTCGAAAACCTTCCACGAGCAAGCCCCGGAACTGGTGGCCGTGCTGGAAAAGGTCAACCTGCCAATCGACCTGTTGAACCAGAACCTGGGCCGCATGGCGAAGGAGCGTATCGAGTCGCCAAAACTGGCGAAAATCTTCCTCAAGGAACATCCTGAGGTCTGGCATGCGTGGGTCAGTGACGACGCTGCCAAGAAAATCGACGCGGCGCTGTAGGTCGATACCTCCCGGCTAACCGTGAGGCTGGCCGGGAGATATGCCGTAATCGCTTGATTGAGATTTCTGATTGAGAGCCGCTTATGTTTCCCGAAAGCTTTACCTTTTCCATCGCCGACTGGGTCAACGGTTGGGTCGATTCGCTGGTCACCAACTACGGTGATGTGTTCCGCCACATCTCCGACACCCTGCTGTGGGCCATCGTCAATCTCGAAGGTTTGCTGCGTGCGGCGCCGTGGTGGTTGATGCTCGCCATTGTTGGTGTGGTCGCCTGGCACGCCACGCGCAAAGTCGTGACCACCGCCGTCATCGTTGGTCTGTTGTTCCTGGTGGGCGCTGTCGGCCTGTGGGACAAGCTGATGCAGACACTGGCGCTGATGATGGTTGCGACGATCATTTCGGTGCTGATCGGCATTCCGCTGGGGATTCTCTCGGCGCGCAGCAATCGCCTGCGTTCGGTGCTGATGCCGCTGCTCGACATCATGCAGACCATGCCCAGTTTCGTGTACCTGATCCCGGTGCTGATGCTGTTTGGCCTGGGCAAGGTCCCGGCGATTTTCGCCACGGTGATTTACGCCGCGCCGCCGCTGATCCGTCTGACCGATCTGGGTATTCGCCAAGTCGACGGCGAAGTGATGGAAGCGATCAACGCCTTCGGTGCCAACCGCTGGCAGCAACTGTTCGGCGTGCAACTGCCGCTGGCCCTGCCGAGCATCATGGCCGGGATCAACCAGACCACCATGATGGCCCTGTCGATGGTGGTGATTGCCTCGATGATCGGCGCCCGAGGTCTGGGTGAAGATGTGCTGGTGGGGATTCAGACCCTCAACGTCGGACGCGGCCTCGAAGCCGGTCTGGCGATCGTGATTCTCGCAGTGGTCATCGACCGCATTACCCAGGCGTACGGTCGGCCACGGCATGAGGTGAGCAAATGAACAACGCAACCGTGAGCAAGATCGAAGTCAAAAACGTCTTCAAGATTTTCGGCAACCGCGCCAAGGATGCACTGGCGATGGTTGGCCAGGGCAAGACCAAGGATCAGGTGCTGAACGAAACCGGTTGCGTGGTCGGGGTCAACGACCTGTCGCTGAGCATCGGCACCGGTGAGATCTTTGTGATCATGGGCCTGTCCGGCTCGGGCAAATCGACCCTGGTGCGTCACTTCAACCGCCTGATCGACCCGACCAGCGGCGCGATCCTGGTCGACGGCGTGGACATCCTGCAATACGACATGGACGCCCTGCGCGAATTTCGCCGGCACAAGATCAGCATGGTGTTCCAGAGCTTTGGCCTGCTGCC
The DNA here is from genome assembly GCF_054344005.1 of Pseudomonas sp. GNP014. Classification (NCBI taxonomy): domain Bacteria; kingdom Pseudomonadati; phylum Pseudomonadota; class Gammaproteobacteria; order Pseudomonadales; family Pseudomonadaceae; genus Pseudomonas; species Pseudomonas sp. GNP014. The sequence goes on from NZ_JBTGUS010000001.1 coordinate 1,637,558, forward strand.
GCACAAGACCGTGCTCGACAATGTCGCCTACGGCCTGAAAGTGCGCGGCGAGAGCAAGCAGATGTGCTCGGAACGCGCGCTGCACTGGATCAACACCGTGGGCCTCAAGGGCTACGAAAACAAATACCCGCACCAGCTCTCCGGCGGCATGCGTCAGCGTGTCGGCCTGGCGCGCGCCTTGGCGGCGGACACCGACATTATCCTGATGGACGAAGCGTTCAGTGCGCTGGACCCGCTGATCCGCGCCGAGATGCAGGACCAGTTGCTGGAACTGCAAAAGACCCTGCACAAGACCATCGTGTTCATCACCCACGACCTTGACGAGGCCGTGCGCATCGGCAACCGCATCGCGATCCTCAAGGACGGCCGGCTGATTCAGGTCGGCACCCCGCGCGAGATCCTGCATTCGCCGGCGGATGAGTACGTCGACCGGTTCGTGCAGCGGCGGGCGGCGGTGGTTTGAAATTGGATTGCCTTTGTGGCGAGGGGATTTATCCCCGTTGGGTGGCGAAGCTGCCCCAAACCATGCGCCGCAGTCTGTCAGGCAGATTGCGGAGGCAGGTTTTACGACTGCTTCGCAGCCGAACGGGGATAAATCCCCTCGCCACAGCGTGATGCATTAACAGTATTGGTATGAGGCTCCAGATGTCCCAGGCTGAAAAAATCGTTATCACCGGCAACCCCCTGCGTTGGCAGGACGTGGTCGCCGTCGCCCGTCATGGCGCGCAACTGGAGCTGTCGAGCGAGACCTGGGCGCGGATCGAAAATGCCCAGGACATCGTCCAGCGCATCGTCGAAAGCGGCGAGCGCGCCTATGGCGTCAACACCGGTCTGGGCGGTTTGTCCAACGTTTCGCTGAAAGACCAGCAACTCAGCCAGCTCTCGCGCAACACCCTGCTCAGCCATGCCTGCGGCGTCGGCCCGGTGCTGCCCGATGAGCAGACCCGCGCGATCATCTGCGCGGCGATCCACAACTACAGCCACGGCAAATCCGGCATTCATCGTCGCGTGGTCGAAGGCCTGCTGGCGCTGCTCAATCGCGGCATCACCCCGCAGGTGCCGTCGCAAGGTTCGGTGGGTTACCTGACCCACATGGCGCACATCGGTATTGCGCTGCTGGGCGTGGGCAATGTCAGCTATCGCGGGCAAATCACCTCGGCGCAACAGGCGCTGGCGGAAGAAGGTCTGCAACCGGTGCAGCTCGGCGCGAAGGACGGTCTGTGCCTGGTCAACGGCACGCCGTGCATGACCGGCCTCAGTTGCCTGGCGATTGCCGATGCCACGCGACTGGTGCAATGGGCCGATGTCATCGGCGCCATGAGTTTTGAAGCCCAGCGCGGGCAGATCGCCGCGTTCGACGCCGAGATCATCGCGCTCAAGCCGCACCCGGGCATGCAGCAGGTCGGTATCAATCTGCGGGCGTTGCTCGATGGCAGTGAAGTGATCGCGGCGAGCAAAGGCATTCGCACGCAGGATGCGCTGAGCATTCGCTCGATCCCGCAGGTGCATGGCGCGGCGCGCGATCAACTGGCGCACGCGATCAAGCAGGTCGAAGCGGAACTCAACGGCTGCACCGACAACCCGTTGCTGCTCGGTACGCCGGACAACTTCCGGGTGATGTCGCAAGCCAACCCGCACGGGCAATCGGTGGCGATGGCGGCGGATCTGCTGGCGATTGCCATGGCCGAAATCGGTTCGATCGCCGAGCGTCGCCTCGATCGGCTGGTCAACCCGCACGTCAGCGGCTTGCCGGCGTTTCTGGTGGCCAACCCTGGGGTGAACTCCGGGATGATGATCGTGCAATACGTCGCCGCTTCGCTGTGCGCGGAAAACCGTCAACTGGCGCAACCGGCGGTGCTCGACAACTACGTCACCTCCGGCCTGCAGGAAGATCACTTGAGCATGGGCACCAGCGCCGCGCTGAAGCTGCACCGCGCCCTGGAAAACTGCACGCAAATCCTCGCCATCGAGTACCTGCTGGCAGCGCAAGCGTTTGAGTTCCTCAAGGCGCAACGCTTCGGCGCGGGCACTGACCGCGCGTGGCGACTGCTGCGCGAAACCGTCCCGGCCTACGATCAGGATCGCTGGCTGGCGCCGGATATCGCCGCCGCTGCGAGCGTGTTGAAAGACTCGAATTCGCTACACAACGTGTTACCGAATCTGCACTGACAATACCCATACCAGCGTGCCAAGGCGCTCATCGTCCACAAGACGAGAAGCGACGGATAACGGAATGCTCCGGAGCGACTGGTAGTTAATAACAATGTCTCAAAAGGAGCATTTTAATGACTGCGCTGAACCTGATTCCCGGCCAACTGAGCCTGGCCCAACTGCGTGACGTCTATCAGAACCCGGTCAAGCTGACCCTCGACAACAGCGCCTCCGCGCAGATCGAGGCCAGCGTCGCCTGCGTCGAGCAGATCCTCGCCGAGAATCGCACCGCCTACGGCATCAACACCGGTTTCGGCCTGCTGGCCTCGACTCGTATCGCCAGCGAAGATCTGGAAAACCTCCAGCGATCGCTGGTGCTGTCCCACGCTGCCGGTGTCGGCCAGCCGATCAGCGATGAGCTGGTGCGCCTGATCATGGTGCTCAAGGTCAACAGCCTCAGCCGGGGTTTCTCCGGCATCCGTCGTGTGGTGATCGATGCGCTGATCACGCTGATCAACGCCGAGGTTTATCCGCACATTCCGCTGAAAGGTTCGGTCGGTGCTTCCGGTGACTTGGCGCCATTGGCGCACATGTCGCTGGTGCTGCTGGGCGAAGGCAAGGCGCGCTACAAGGGCGAGTGGATGGAAGCCACCGAAGCGCTGAAAGTCGCCGGTCTGACCCCGCTGACCCTGGCGGCGAAAGAAGGCCTGGCGCTGCTCAACGGCACGCAGGTGTCCACCGCATTTGCCCTGCGCGGCCTGTTCGAAGGCGAAGACCTGTTTGCCGGTGCGCTGGCTGTTGGCGGTCTGACGGTGGAAGCGGTACTCGGTTCGCGCTCGCCGTTCGATGCGCGCATCCATGCGGCCCGTGGCCAGAAAGGCCAGATCGACGCCGCCAGCGCTTATCGCGATCTGCTCGGCGAACGCAGCGAAGTCTCCGACTCGCATCAGAACTGCGAGAAGGTCCAGGACCCGTACTCCCTGCGCTGCCAGCCACAAGTCATGGGCGCCTGCCTGACCCAGTTCCGTCAGGCTGCCGACGTGCTGGTGGTCGAGGCCAACGCCGTCTCCGACAACCCGTTGGTGTTCGCCGCTGAGGGCGATGTGATCTCCGGTGGCAACTTCCACGCCGAACCGGTGGCCATGGCCGCCGACAACATGGCCCTGGCCATCGCCGAAATCGGTTCGCTGAGTGAGCGCCGCATTTCCTTGATGATGGACAAGCACATGTCGCAACTGCCGCCGTTCCTGGTGGCCAATGGCGGCGTCAACTCGGGCTTCATGATCGCCCAGGTGACTGCGGCAGCACTGGCCAGCGAGAACAAGGCACTGTCGCATCCGCATTCGGTGGACAGCCTGCCGACCTCGGCCAACCAGGAAGACCACGTTTCGATGGCTCCGGCTGCGGGCAAGCGTCTGTGGGAAATGGCCGAGAACACCCGCGGGATTCTCGCGGTGGAATGGCTGGCGGCGGTGCAGGGTCTGGACCTGCGCAACGGTCTGAAGACCTCGACCAAGCTGGAACAGGCGCGGGCAATTCTGCGCAAGGAAGTGCCGTTCTATGAGAAGGACCGCTTCTTTGCGCCGGACATCAATGCGGCGACTGAGTTGTTGGCCTCGCGGTGCCTGACCGAGCTGGTTCCGGCGAAGTTGCTGCCTAGTTTGTAAGTGGTTTTTCAGGGGGAGTGTTGTTGATGCTGAAATCGATCCCCCTCACCCCAACCCTCTCCCCCAGGGGGGAGAGGGGGAAGGGAGCCGATCTCGGTGAGCTTCAAGACATGAGTTCGGCTCAAGAATTTCAGGTCGATGTACCTCGACAGAACAACGCGGTCAGTCCTTCTTCTCCCGGGAGTGAGAGGGGGAAGGGAGCCGATCTTCGTGGTGTTCAAAGCCCGGGTTCGACACAGAAGTTTCAGGTCGGCGTATCTCGAAAGAACTACGCGGTCAGTCCTTCTTCTCCCGGGAGTGAGAGGGGGAAGGGAGTCGATCTTCGTGGCTTTCAAAGCCTGGGTTCGACACAGAAGTTTCAGGTCGGAGTATCTCGAAAGAACTACGCGGTCAGTCCCCTCTCCCCCCGGGAGAGGGCTAGGGTGAGGGGCTTTTGAAGGCCAACCACCAAATCAATTCCAACGGAGGCCAACAGTGAAAACCCTCTGGCAACACTGCCACGTCGCAACCATGGCGCAGGGCGTCTATTCGATCATCGAGGATGCGGCCATCGTGACGTCCGGTGCGCACATCGAGTGGATCGGCCCGCGCACTCAATTGCCCTCCGGCGAATACCCGGCGGTCAACGACCTGCAAGGCGCGTGGGTCACCCCCGGCCTGATCGACTGCCACACCCACACGGTGTTCGGCGGCAACCGCAGCGGCGAATTCGAGAAGCGCCTGCAAGGCGTCAGCTACGCCGAGATCGCGGCGCAGGGCGGCGGGATCGCCAGCACCGTGCGCGCCACCCGTGAGGCGAGCGAAGACGAGCTGTTCGCCAGCGCCGCCAAACGCTTGAAAAGCCTGATGCGCGACGGCGTGACCACGGTCGAGATGAAGTCCGGCTACGGTCTCGATCTGGCCAGCGAGCGCAAGATCCTGCGGGTCATCCGTCGTCTGCAGAAAGAACTGCCGATCAGCGTGCGCAGCACCTGTCTGGCCGCCCACGCGTTGCCGCCGGAATACAAGGATCGCGCTGACGATTACATCAATCACATCTGCGCCGAGATGCTCCCGGCGCTGGCCGCCGAAGGGCTGGTTGATGCCGTGGATGCGTTCTGCGAATACCTGGCGTTCTCGCCGGAGCAGGTCGAGCGGGTATTCATCACCGCACAGAAACTCGGGTTGCCGGTGAAGCTGCACGCCGAACAATTGTCGTCGCTGCATGGCTCCACTCTGGCGGCGCGGTATCACGCGTTGTCCGCCGATCACTTGGAGTTCATGGACGAAGACGACGCCATCGCCATGGCCAAATCCGACACCGTCGCGGTGCTGCTGCCGGGAGCGTTCTACTTCCTGCGCGAAACTCAATTGCCGCCGATGGACGCCTTGCGCAAACACAAGGTGAAAATCGCCATCGCCAGCGACCTCAACCCCGGCACCTCGCCGGCGCTGTCGTTGCGCCTGATGCTGAACATGGCCTGTACCTGTTTCCGCATGACCCCGGAAGAAGCCCTGGCCGGTGCGACTATTCATGCCGCACAAGCGCTGGGCATGGCTGATACGCATGGCTCGCTGGAAGTCGGCAAGGTCGCGGATTTCGTTGCCTGGCACATTGATCGCCCGGCGGATCTGGCTTATTGGCTCGGTGGGGATCTGGACAAACGCGTCGTGCGTCACGGCGTCGAATCAAGTTTGTAGGAGAGCGGTTGTGGATAAGGTTCTGAGTTTCAAACAAGGTCGCGTGCCGCTGCTGATCAGCATGCCGCATGCCGGTTTACGTCTGACGCCTGCGGTCGAAGCCGGGCTGATCGCGGACGCGAAAAGCCTGCCGGACACCGACTGGCACATTCCGCAGCTCTACGATTTTGCCGAAGCGTTGGGCGCCAGCACCTTGGCCGCCGAGTACTCGCGTTTTGTAATCGACCTGAATCGTCCGTCCGACGACAAGCCACTGTACGCCGGCGCCACCACCGGCCTCTACCCGGCAACGCTGTTCGATGGCATCCCGTTGTTCCGCGAAGGGCACGCGCCTTCGAAAGAAGAACGCGCGACCTATCTGGAACAGATCTGGACGCCGTACCACCGCACCCTGCAGCAAGAGCTGGCGCGACTGAAGGCAGAGTTCGGCTACGCGCTGCTGTTCGACGCGCATTCGATCCGCTCGATCATCCCGCACCTGTTCGACGGCAAACTGCCGGATTTCAACCTCGGCACCTTCAACGGCGCCAGTTGCGATCCGCAATTGGCCAGTCAGCTTGAAGCCATCTGCGCGCGCTACGGCAATTACAGCCACGTGCTCAACGGACGCTTCAAGGGCGGCCACATTACCCGTCATTACGGCAACCCGGCCGAGAACATCCACGCGGTGCAACTGGAGCTGTGCCAGAGCACCTACATGGAAGAGTTCGAACCGTTCCGCTATCGCGCCGACCTGGCCGAGCCGACGCGGGTGGTGCTGAAGGAGTTGTTGCAAGGTTTCCTCGCCTGGGGCGAGAGCCACTACAAATCCTGAACACAGACCCACAACCCCCTGTGGGAGCGAGCTTGCTCGCGAAAGCATAGTGTCAGTCGATTATGAGGTGACTGACCCACCGCATTCGCGAGCAAGCTCGCTCCCACAAGGGGACGGTGTTCCGTCCGGGTCGCCGCTGTGCAAAACACGGTCGCCACCGTTCATCTTTCCCTCTCGTCGCCTGCGTAATGTTTCGGCCACGGTGCAACAGACACCGACCTGACAATAATCCGCTGCCGCACGAGAACTCCCGAATGAAAAAACTCTTCACTCGCTGTGCGTTAATCCTCACCGGCTGCGCGCTGCTCAGCGCCGGCGCCATGGCCAATGACGACGCGTCGTGCAAAACCGTGCGCATGGGCGTGGTCAACTGGACTGACGTCATCGCCACCAGCGGCATGGCCGACGTGCTGCTCAACGGCCTCGGCTACGAGAGCAAGCAGACCAGCGCGGTGCAGCAGATCATCTTTGCCGGTATTCGCGACAAGCGTCTGGACATCTTCCTCGGTTACTGGAAACCGGCGATGGACAACAACATCGCGCCGTTCCTCGCCGCCCATCAAGTCAAGGTCATGGACCAGCCGAGCCTGGCGGATGCGCAGGCGACGCTGGCGGTGCCGGATTACGTCGCGGCAGCCGGGCTGAAAACCTTTGCCGACATCGCCAGGTTCAAGGATCAGCTCGGCGGCAAGATCTACGGCATCGAACCGGGTAGCGGCGCCAACACCACGATCAACACCATGATCGAGACCAACCACTTCGGTCTGAAGGATTTCAAGATCGTCGAGTCGGGCGAGGCGGGCATGCTGGCCGCCGTGCAGCGCGCGGTGAATCGCAAGGAGTTCGTGGTGTTCGTCGGCTGGACCCCGCACCCGATGAACATCAACATGAAGATCACTTACCTGACCGGCAGCGAAGACGCCTACGGCCCCAACGAAGGCGCAGCGACCGTGTCCACCGTCACCTCGCCGGATTACGCCGAGCGCTGCCCGAACGTGTATCGACTGCTGGAAAACCTCACCTTCAGCGCCGCTCAGGAAAGTCAGTTGATGGTGCCGATCATGGCGCGCAAGACCCCGCAGGAAGTGGCGAAGAACTGGCTGCGTGAACACCCCGAGGATCTGCAGCGCTGGCTGGCGGGGGTCAGCAGTTTTGATGGCAAAGAAGGTGTGGCTGCGGTTCAGGCCAGCCTCAAGCCCTGAAGATAGGTGAATGATTTTTTTGTGGCGCGGGCGCTTGCTCCGCAGGATTGCGAGGCGGGCCCAGGGCTGTTTCGAGCACTACGCGCTTGAGCGGGAGCAAGTTCCCTCGCCACAGTTCTGCCACTCTGCAAATAGCTGCTGCATCGAGGGCTTATGGCTCACTACCTGCTTTCGTCGGCCATGGCGGATTTCGTCGCCAGGACCCTCAGTTTCACCAGCGATGACAGCAGCATCAACGGCCTGCGTCGCGACTACGATGAAATGTGTCGAGCCTTCACTCCGCCAATCCCGGCGGGACTTGGAGTCGTCGATTTCCGGTTGAGCGGCGTGGCGGTGCGCTCGTATCGCCCGCCCATAGAGCCCCCGGCCGCCGGCTGGCCCTGCATTCTCTACCTGCACGGCGGCGGCTGGGTGGTCGGCGGCCTCGATTCCCACGACTTCATCTGCTTCGAGCTCGCCGTGGCATTGGGCGCGATGGTGGTGGCGGTGGATTATCGGCTGGCGCCCGAGCACCCCTTTCCCGCCGGGTTTGCGGATTGCCTGAGTGTCTGGCGCGCCTTGCGCAGCGGGCCGTTCCGGTTTGATCGAGAAAAAATGCTGGTGGCCGGTGACAGCGCAGGTGGCAATCTCGCCGCCGCGTTGTGCCTGGCGTTGCGCGATGCCGGGGAGCCGCTGCCTACAGCGCAAGTGCTGCTCTATCCCGGCCTTGGCGGCGACGAACGATTGCCGTCCCGCAGCGAGTGTGCCGATGCGCCGTTGCTCGGCAGCACAGACGTCGACTGCTATCACGCGCTCTACCTGCGCGGCACCGCGCGGCCGAACGCCTACGCCATGCCCTTGCTCGCCGAGGACTTCAGCGGATTACCGCCGGCGTTCATCGCCGTCGCGCAATTCGATCCCCTGCGCGACGACGGCGTGCGCTACGCCGAACGGTTGCCAGACGCTACCCTCTATTACGGCGAAGGGCTTGTGCACGGTTGTTTGCGCGCGCTTGGCCAGGTCGCCGAGGTCGACCGGCTCTACGAAAACCTGTTGAGGTACATGGCTGACAAAATGTGACTGCGTACGGGCATGCTCATTGACGTAAATCGGGTTTATGATGCCTGACGGCAGAATAATAGAAGTCCCCCCAGGGATGACCTCGACCCCTTACGGAGCACGCAATGCAGACATTGTTTCCGCAGATCAAACCCCATGCCCGGCACGATCTGGCTGTCGATGACACCCATACGCTGTATGTCGATGAAAGCGGTTCGCCGGAGGGTTTGCCGGTGGTGTTCATCCACGGCGGCCCCGGCGCCGGTTGTGACGCCCAGAGCCGTCGTTATTTCGATCCGAACCTGTACCGTATCGTCACTTTCGACCAGCGCGGCTGCGGACGCTCCACCCCACACGCCAGCCTGGAAAACAACACCACCTGGGATCTGGTCGCCGACCTCGAACGTATCCGCAAACACCTGGGCATCGACAAATGGGTGCTGTTCGGCGGTTCGTGGGGCTCGACCCTGGCGCTGGCCTATGCGCAAACCCATCCGGAGCGTGTCCACGGTCTGATCCTGCGCGGGATCTTCCTCTGCCGTCCGCAGGAAATCGAGTGGTTCTATCAGGCCGGGGCCAGCCGTCTGTTCCCCGACTACTGGCAGGACTACATCGCGCCGATTCCGCTGGACGAGCGCGACGATCTGCTCAGCGCCTTCCACAAGCGCCTGACCGGCAACGACCAGATCGCCCAGATGCACGCGGCCAAAGCCTGGTCGACCTGGGAAGGGCGCACCGCGACCCTGCGGCCGAATCCGCTGGTGGTCGATCGCTTCTCCGAGCCACAGCGCGCGCTGTCGATTGCGCGGATCGAATGCCATTACTTCACCAACAACGCCTTCCTCGAGCCGAATCAACTGATTCGCGACATGGGCAAGATCGCCCACCTGCCGGGCGTAATCATCCACGGTCGTTACGATGTGATCTGTCCGCTCGACAACGCCTGGGAATTGCATCAGGCCTGGCCGAACAGCGAGCTGCAGGTGATTCGCGACGCCGGGCACGCCGCGTCCGAACCGGGTATCACCGATGCGCTGGTCCGTGCGGCCAGTAACATGGCACGGCGCCTGCTCGACCTGCCGCCCGAAGAAGCATGAAGGGCCTGTTGCAGCGCGTGCGCGGTGCGCGGGTTGAAGTCGCGGGTGAAGTGGTAGGCGCGGTCGATCACGGTTTGCTGGTGCTGGTGGCGGTCGAACCCGACGACACGCGTACCAGCGCCGACAAACTTCTGCATAAACTGCTTAACTATCGGGTATTCAGTGATGCGGAGGGCAAGATGAACTTGTCTCTCGCCGATGTCGGCGGTGGGTTGCTGCTGGTCTCGCAGTTTACCCTGGCGGCCGACACCAAAAGCGGGTTGCGCCCGAGCTTTTCGACGGCCGCGCCACCGGCCTTGGGCGAGGAATTGTTCGACTATCTATTGAGCAGTGCGAAACAGGTGCATGGCACTGTGGCATCAGGTAGATTCGGCGCCGATATGCAGGTGCATTTGGTCAACGATGGCCCGGTTACCTTTTTGTTACAGACCTGAAAGCGCTTGAAACACCTTTTTAGGAAATTTCGACTGTTTTTAGGGTGTTTTCGCGATAAATACTTTGTTACCCCTGATGCGTTGTCATGCGGGCTACTAGATAATCGCGCGCACTGGGATCAGCGTTCGCTGATTCATTTTTGACTTAGGTAGAGACTTGTCTGGATCCGATTGGGGAATCATTTTGCCCCATCGGAGTCGGAACAATGCTCGCCAACCTGGTATGAGCGGTCTGTACGACCATTTTTGCCAGCATTATTTCGAGGGCCAGGGAGTCAGAGACAAGGCGCTGGGACGACTCATAGCTTGCTATGGGGAGGAGCGGCAACGAAGTATCTGATTTCCTGGAACCGAAATAAGCTGACAAAAATGGCCACACAGACGGCTTGCTGGCCGTTGGTTTTTTGATCTGTTTTCGGCGAGGGTTGCTCGTGATTGTTAGTCCCTGTAATGCAGCAAAAATGTCTGCCAAACGCATGCGAAGTGCCCTGGTAGCGGGTTCGGCGCTCCTGTGCCTGCTCAGCGCCGGTCAGCTTTGGGCGTTCAATCTTGACGATGTATCGGCCAAGGCCAAAGAGCTGGCCGGGCAGAAGTTCGAAGCCCCGCGCAGCAACCTGCCGAACGAATTCCGCGACATGAAGTTCGCGGACTATCAGAAAATCCGCTTCCTCACCGAAAAGGCTGAGTGGGCTGATCAGAAGACCCCGTTCAAACTGTCCTTCTATCACCAGGGTATGCACTTCGATACACCGGTGAAAATCAATGAAATCACAGCGAACACCGTCGAAGAGATCAAATACGATCCGACGCGCTTCGATTTCGGCGACCTGAAATTCGATCCGAAAGCCACTGAACAACTGGGTTATGCCGGTTTCCGTGTGCTGTACCCGATCAACAAGGCCGACAAGCAAGACGAAATCATGACCATGCTCGGCGCGAGCTACTTCCGCGTCGTTGGCAAGGGTCATACCTACGGTCTGTCGGCCCGTGGCCTGGCAATCGACACCGCGCTGCCGTCGGGCGAAGAGTTCCCGCGTTTCCGTGAGTTCTGGATTCAACAGCCGAAGCCGGGCGACAAGCACCTGGTGATCTTCGCCCTGCTGGATTCGCCACGTGCCACCGGTGCCTACCGCCTGATCCTGCGTCCGGGCAGCGACACCATTGTCGACGTCAAGGCGCAGATGTTCCTGCGTGACAAGGTCGGCAAACTGGGCATCGCACCGTTGACCAGCATGTTCCTGTTCGGCGCCAACCAGCCGTCGAAAGTCCTCAACTACCGTCGTGAACTGCACGACTCCAGCGGTCTGTCGATCCATGCCGGCAACGGCGAGTGGATCTGGCGTCCACTGAACAACCCGAAACACCTGGCCGTGAGCAACTTCAGCGTCGAGAACCCGCGTGGTTTCGGTCTGTTGCAACGTGGCCGCGACTTCAGCCACTACGAAGACCTCGACGATCGCTACGACAAGCGCCCAAGCGCCTGGATCGAGCCGAAGGGCGAGTGGGGCAAGGGCTCCGTTGATCTGGTAGAGATTCCGACCGCCGACGAAACCAACGACAACATCGTTGCGTTCTGGAGCCCGGAAAAAATGCCGGAGCCGGGTCAGCCACTGGACTTCGCCTACCGCCTGCACTGGACCATGGATGAAGCGGCGATTCACGCCCCCGACAGCGCCTGGGTCAAGCAGACCCTGCGTTCGACCGGTGACGTCAAGCAGTCGAACCTGATCCGTCAGCCGGATGGCAGCGTCGCGTACCTGGTCGATTTCGAAGGTCCGTCGCTGGCCGCTCTGGCCCCGGATGCCGACGTGCGCAGTCAGGTCAGTGTTGGCGACAACGCCGAGCTGGTCGAAAACAGCGTGCGCTACAACCCGGAAACCAAAGGCTGGCGCCTGACCCTGCGGATGAAGATCAAGGACGCGAGCAAGTCCACCGAGATGCGTGCCGCGCTGGTACAGCCGGTCGTGACCGCTGATCTGGCGAAATCGGTGCCGGCGTCCAACTCGTCCGTCGCCAAGGCCGACAAGGTAGCCGCCAAGCAACAAGAGAAAATCGACAAGGAAGCCAAGGCCGCCGAAGCCAAACAGGCCGATGCCAAGCCCGCTGCAGATGCCAAGGACAAGGCCAACAAAGACGCCAAGCAGCCAGCGGCTGCGAACGCGGCCCCAGCCACACCGGAATCGGCACCGACTGAAGAAGTCCTGACCGAGACCTGGAGCTATCAGTTGCCTGCCGATGAGTAACTCTCAAGTACAGCCAGAGACTCTGTCCGAGTACCTGGCGCATCTGCCGATGACCGACGAGCAGCGCGCGGAACTCGCGGGCTGCCAGTCGTTCAGCGAGCTGCATGAACGCCTGTCGTCTTCGACGTTCGACGCCCCTGCCGAAGCCGCCCAGGCTTCGGTGGGCAAGCGCCTGACGCTGAGCACCGCCGAAGAACTGGCTGACGCCGAGATGCTGGTGCTCGACGCCAGCGGCCGCGTCAGCCTCAAGGCGACGCCGCCGATCCGACGGACCAAAGTCGTACCGGAGCCGTGGCGCACCAATATTCTGGTGCGCGGCTGGCGCCGTCTGACCGGCCGCACCAACCCGCCGCAGCCGCCGAAAGACGCCAACGTGTTGCCGGCCGCGCGCTGGCGCACCGTTGGCTCGATCCGTCGCTACATTCTGTTGCTGCTGATGCTCGGCCAGACCATCGTCGCCGGCTGGTACATGAAAGGCATCATGCCGTACCAGGGCTGGTCGTTCGTCGATCTGGAAGAAGTCCTGCACCAACCGCTGCTGCAAACTGCCACGCAAGTGCTGCCGTATGCGCTGCAAACCAGCATCCTGATCCTGTTCGGGATTCTGTTCTGCTGGGTGTCGGCGGGTTTCTGGACCGCGCTGATGGGCTTCCTCGAGTTGCTCACCGGTCATGATAAATACCGTATCTCCGGTAAAAGCGCCGGTAACGAGCCGATTGCCAAAGACGCGCGTACCGCGCTGGTCATGCCGATCTGCAACGAAGACGTGCCGCGCGTGTTCGCCGGTTTGCGGGCGACGTTCGAATCGGTCGCTGCCACCGGTGATCTGGACCGCTTCGACTTCTTTGTCCTCAGCGACAGTAATGACACCGATATCTGCGTCGCCGAGCAACAGGCCTGGCTGGATGTCTGCCGCGAAGCCAAGGGTTTCGGCAAGATCTTCTATCGCCGCCGTCGCCGTCGTGTGAAGCGCAAGAGCGGCAACCTCGACGACTTCTGCCGTCGCTGGGGCGGTGACTACAAGTACATGGTCGTGCTCGACGCCGACTCGGTGATGAGCGGCGAGTGTCTGACCAGTCTGGTGCGCCTGATGGAAGCCACGCCGGACGCCGGGATTATCCAGACCGCGCCGCGTGCGTCGGGCATGGACACCCTGTATGCGCGCATGCAGCAGTTCGCCACGCGTGTGTATGGCCCGCTGTTCACCGCCGGTCTGCACTTCTGGCAGTTGGGTGAGTCCCACTACTGGGGTCACAACGCAATCATCCGCATGAAGCCGTTCATCGACCACTGCGCCCTGGCGCCGTTGCCGGGCAAAGGTGCGTTCTCCGGTGCGATCCTGTCCCACGACTTCGTTGAAGCCGCGCTGATGCGCCGTGCCGGTTGGGGCGTGTGGATTGCCTACGACCTGCCGGGCAGCTACGAAGAACTGCCGCCGAACCTGCTCGACGAACTCAAGCGTGACCGTCGCTGGTGCCACGGCAACCTGATGAACTTCCGCCTGTTCCTGGTCAAAGGTATGCACCCGGTGCACCGTGCGGTGTTCCTCACCGGTGTGATGTCGTACCTGTCGGCGCCGTTGTGGTTCTTCTTCCTGGTGTTGTCGACTGCGCTGCTGGCGGTGAACACGCTTATGGAGCCGCAGTACTTCCTCGAACCGCGCCAGCTCTATCCGTTGTGGCCACAATGGCACCCGGACAAGGCGATCGCGCTGTTCTCGACCACCATCGTGCTGCTGTTCCTGCCGAAACTGTTGAGCATCATCCTGATCTGGGCCAAGGGCGCGAAAGAGTTCGGTGGCAAGTTCAAGGTGACCCTGTCGATGCTGCTGGAGATGCTGTTCTCCATGCTGCTGGCGCCGGTGCGGATGATTTTCCACACCCGTTTCGTCCTTGCCGCGTTCCTCGGCTGGGCCGCGACCTGGAACTCGCCGCAGCGTGACGACGACTCGACGCCCTGGAGCGAGGCGGTCAAACGCCACGGTCCGCAGACCCTGCTGGGTTTCTGCTGGGCGCTGCTGGTGATCTGGCTGAACCCGAGCTTCCTGTGGTGGCTGGTGCCGATCGTCGGTTCGTTGATGCTGTCGATCCCGGTGTCGGTGATCTCCAGCCGTGTCGGTCTGGGCCTCAAGTCCCGTGACGAGAGCCTGTTCCTCATCCCAGAGGAATACAATCCGCCACAGGCGCTGCTGGCGACCGACCAGTACACCCACGAGAACCGTTGGCACGCGCTGAAGGACGGCTTCGTCCGCGCCGTGGTCGATCCGCAGCAGAACGCCCTGGCGTGCTCGCTGGCGACCTCGCGACACGGTCAGGCCGAGCCGATCGAATGGCTGCGTCAGGAACGGGTGCGTCACGCCCTGAAAGCTGGCCCGGCGGCGCTGAGCAACCATGATCGCCTGCAACTGCTGAGCGATCCGGTGGCCCTGGCGCGTCTGCACGAGCTGGTCTGGGCCGAAGGTCACGCCGAGTGGCTGGATGCCTGGCGCGCTTCGGTGAAAGCCGATCCGCATGCGCCATTGCTGCCGCTGCGACCGGTGAGCCTGCAGGCGCAACCGGCCTGATAAAGAAACCCCGCTAGCCAGCGGGGTTTTTTTATGGCGCTGAAAAAGGCCCTCACCCTAGCCCTCTCCCAGAGGGAGAGGGGACTGATCGGGGGATGCTTCAGCGTTACGTCGACCTGATCTTGCTGGGTTGAATCCATAATCGACTCGATCTTTCAGGTCGGCGTATAGCTTGAGACACCTCGGTCGGCCCCCTCTCCCCCAGGGAGAGGGCTGGGCGGCGTTCCGATGAGGGTCAGCTCTTGATTGTTAAACAAATCGTCCATTAAACCTTGTGCAAAAAAACGAGTGCGTTAGCATCCGTCCCCGAATTGGCGCACCCGGGCTTTTTTGCCCGCCTCTGTTGGTTTTCGCGCCGCAATTGCAATGGTTTTGGGGACTTGAAGATGAAGAAGTATCTGTCGATGCTGCTGGTCGGCGTCACGGCACTGGTTGCAGTCAATGCGGCGCACGCCGGCGCGATCGACGACGCGGTCAAGCGCGGCACCTTGAAAGTCGGCATGGACCCGACCTACATGCCGTTCGAGATGACCAACAAGCGCGGCGAGATCATCGGCTTCGAAGTCGACATCCTCAAAGCCATGTCCAAGGCCATGGGCGTCAAGCTGGAGCTGGTGTCGACCGGTTACGACGGGATCATCCCGGCACTGATGACCGACAAATTCGACATGATCGGCAGCGGCATGACCCTGACCCAGGAGCGCAACCTGCGCCTGAACTTCAGCGAACCGTTCATCGTTGTCGGCCAGACCCTGCTGATCCGCAAGGAGCTGGAAGGCACCATCAAGTCCTATAAAGACCTGAACACCGCCGACTACCGCATCACCTCCAAGCTCGGCACCACCGGCGAGATGGTCGCCAAGAAACTGATCGCCAAAGCCAAATACCACGGCTACGACAACGAGCAGGAAGCGGTGCTCGACGTGGTCAATGGCAAGGCTGACGCCTTCATCTACGACGCGCCGTACAACGTGGTGGCGGTGAACAAGGTCGGCGCCGGCAAACTGGTGTTCCTCGACAAGCCGTTCACCTACGAGCCGCTGGCCTTCGGTCTGAAGAAGGGCGACTACGACAGCCTCAACTTCATCAACAACTTCCTGCACCAGATCCACGAAGACGGCACCTACGATCGTATCCATGACAAGTGGTTCAAGAGCACCGAGTGGCTCAAGGACATGGAATAAGCCCGGTCAGATAGACCGAGTTGCCCCATTCGCGAGCAAGCTCGCTCCCACAGTGATTGTGTGAACACCACAAATCCACTGTGGGAGCGAGCTTGCTCGCGAAGAGGCCCTCCAGAGCAACACAAAATCCGGAACCTGCAATGAAACAGAAAAAAGCCCAATGGCCCTGGCACGTCCTCACCGTGCTGGTGTTGGTCGGCCTGGCGGGCGCGTTGTATTACGCCACGTCGCTGATGTCCTACGAATGGCGCTGGAACCGCGTGCCACAGTATTTCGCCTATCAGGCCGAAGAATCCCAGCGTGCTACCGATATCTCCACGGTCACCGAACTGGTGCGCAAGGGCGGCAGCGCCCAAGTCACCCTGCGTAATGACGCCGGTGACGAGCAGCACCTGACTGTCGACGAGAACAGCCTGCAATTCGCTCAGGGCGACGATGTGGCTGAAGGCGACGTCGTGGGCGTGACCCGGCATTGGGCCGCAGGGCCGTTGTTGTGGGGGCTGTGGACGACGCTGTGGCTGTCGGTGGTGTCTGGCGTGCTCGGGTTGTTGATCGGTCTGGTCACCGGGCTGTGCCGCCTGTCGAGCAACCCGACCCTGCGCGACCTGTCGAGCATCTACGTCGAACTGGTGCGCGGTACGCCGCTGCTGGTGCAGATCTTCATTTTCTACTTCTTCATCGGCACGGTGATGAACCTGTCCCGGGAATTCGCCGGGATCGCCGCGCTGTCGCTGTTCACTGGCGCCTACGTGGCGGAGATCATCCGTTCCGGCGTGCAGTCGATTGCCCGTGGGCAGAACGAAGCGGCGCGTTCGCTCGGCTTGAGCGCTGGCCAGTCGATGCGTCACGTGGTGCTGCCGCAAGCGCTGAAACGCGTGCTGCCGCCGCTGGCCGGGCAGTTCATCAGTCTGGTCAAGGACACCTCGCTGGTGTCGGTGATTGCGATTACCGAGCTGCTGAAAAGTGGTCGCGAAGTCATCACCACCTCGTTCTCGCCGTTCGAAATCCTGTTCTGCGTCGCCGGCCTGTACCTGTTGATCAACCTGCCGCTGTCGAAAATCGCCAGCCGGCTTGAGCGGAGGCTCGCGCAAAGTGATTGAAGTCCGCGATCTGGTAAAAGTCTTCGACACCCGTGGTCAGGTAGTCCGCGCTGTGGATAACGTCACTACCACGGTGGCCAAGGGCGAAGTGCTGGTGGTGATCGGTCCGTCGGGTTCCGGCAAATCGACCTTCCTGCGTTGCCTCAATGGTCTGGAAGCGTTCGACTCGGGTTCGGTCAGCATCGACGGCCTGCAACTGGCCGACCCGAAAACCGACGTCAACGCCTACCGCCGCGAAGTCGGCATGGTGTTCCAGCACTTCAACCTGTTCCCGCACATGACCGTGCTGGAAAACCTCTGCCTCGCGCAGAAAGTCGTGCGCAAGCGCGGGCAGAAGGAAAGCGAGGCCAAGGCCCTGGCGTTGCTGGAGAAGGTCGGTATCGCACAGAAGGCGCGGGAATACCCTTCACGCCTGTCCGGCGGTCAACAACAGCGCGTGGCGATTGCCCGGGCGCTGGCGATGGACCCGAAAGTGATGCTGTTCGACGAACCGACGTCGGCCCTCGACCCGGAAATGGTCGGTGAAGTGCTGGACGTGATGAAGGGGTTGGCCGTGGAAGGCATGACCATGGTCTGCGTCACCCACGAAATGGGTTTTGCCCGGGAAGTGGCGGATCGGGTGTTGTTTTTCGATCACGGCAAGTTGCTGGAAGATGCGGCGCCGGCAGAGTTCTTTGATGCACCGAAGGATCCGCGCGCTCAGGCTTTCCTGCGTCAGGTCCTGTAACGGCGGCGTCCCCTCGGACGCCATCGCTGGCAAGCCAGCTCCCACAGTGAGTGGGTTGAACACAACCGTTGTGATCGACATAAATCCTGTGGGAGCTGGCTTGCCAGCGATAGCATCACCTCGGTTCCCAGTGAACCGAGGCAGATGAATCACCTCAAACCTTGAAGCGCCCCACCAACGTCTGCAAATGCGTCCCCAGCCGCGCCAGCTCAACACTGGACGCCGCAGTCTCTTCACTGGCCGCCGAGGTCTGATCCGACACATCCCGCACATTCAGCACGCTACGGTTGATCTCCTCAGCCACAGCGCTCTGCTGCTCGGCTGCTGCCGCAATCTGCTGGTTCATCGCCTGAATCGCCGACACGGTGCGGGTGATGCTTTCCAGCGAACCACCGGCGCGACGGGTCAGTTCGACGCTGCTGTCGGTCAGGGAGCGGCTGTTGTCCATGATCGTCGCCACTTGCTGGGTGCCGTTTTGCAGGCCGACGATCAGCTCTTCGATCTCTTCGGTGGACTTCTGGGTGCGCTGGGCGAGGCTGCGCACTTCATCCGCGACCACGGCAAAACCACGACCCGCCTCACCGGCACGGGCGGCTTCGATGGCGGCGTTGAGCGCCAGCAGGTTGGTTTGTTGGGCCACAGATTTGATCACGTCGAGCACGCTGCCGATCTTGTCGCTTTCGCGCTTGAGTTCGCCCATGGCTTCGGTGGAATGACCGACTTCAACCGCCAGACGCTCGATCTGCGCGATCGCTTCACCGACCACCTTGTCGCCTTCGCGGGCCTGCTGGTCGGCGGCCACGGCAGCTTCGGACGCCTCTTCGGCGTTGCGCGCGACTTCCTGCACGGTGGCGGCCATTTCGTTCATGGCGGTGGCGACCTGGTCGGTTTCGATCTTCTGATTGTTGACCCCGGCGCTGGTCTGCTCGGTGACCGCCGACAGCTCTTCGGCAGCGCTGGCAATTTGGGTCACGCCATCGCTGATGCCACCGATCAGCTCGCGCAGGCCTTGGGTCATGCTTTGCATCGAGCGCTGTAACTGCCCGAGTTCGTCGCGGCGTTGCGACACGAGGTTGTGGGTCAGATCACCGGCGGCCACTTGTTCGGCGACTTTCAGGGTCTGGTTCAGCGGGATGATGATCTGCCGGGTGATTGCCCAGGCGGCCAGCAGGCCGAAGGCCACGGCGAGCAGGGTGGCGATGATCAACATGTTCTTGGCGTGCGCGGCATCGGTGTCGCGCACCACGGTTTGCGATTGGGTGAGCTTCTTGCTGACGTCGAGGAGGATGTCGCCCTGAGCCGTCATGGTGGCCCCGGCCCTGGCATTGTTCACCTGCGAGTCGCGGAACTGAGCGACTGCCGCACGATAGGCCTTGATCGAGTCGGTGGCCTGTTGCAGGTTGGCGATGTGCTGCTCGGGCAATTTCGCCGGCAGGCTGTCGAGGTTTTTCAGGGCATTGTCGATGGCATCCAGCGCGGGCTGCTCCGCATCGGCCTTGCCGCTGTAGGTGTAGCCGCGCACCTGATAACGCGCCTGCTGCAACAGTTTGCTCAGCTCGATCACGCTGTTGAATTGCGCGACGCTGTCACCCTGCAGCAGGGATTTCTCGACTTCCGCGACCTTGGCCACGGCATTGTCGGCATTGGCGCCGAGTTTGCTGCGCGCGTCTTCGCGCTGCACGGTGGCCTGGGTCATCTCGGCGAAGGCGCGCTTGTACTCGGCGACGGCGGCCAGTTGCTGATCGACCATCGCCGCATCAGAAGGCTGCTCGATCAGACCGCGCGCGGTTTGCAGGCCGCTGGCGAGTTTGGCCAACAGCTCATTGACCGCGCCCGGGCCTTGTTCGCCACGACGAGCTTCATAGTCCAGACGGGCCAGGCGCAGGTCCTTGGTCAGCTCATTGAGGCTGGAGATGAAGCCGAGCTTGTCACCGCGGCTGATGATGCCGCCCATGCCGGTCCAGCCGGTGAAGGTAATCAACAGCGTCAGCAACAGCACCAGGCCGAAACCGATGCCCAGCTTGCGTTTGACACTGACGTTCCCAAGATTCTCGGCTAACCAACGGTACATGCGACGACTCCCCTCGGACCACTAATTGGACTTATGGAGAGGGTATCGGCCGAGTGATGGCAATCTGTAACGCCATTTATCCGGGGTGAAGCTCCCTCGCCACAGAGGTTGCGCGTCGGGTTTAGAACAGGCGGGCGAGGAGGGCGGTGACGGCGGTTTCGACGCGCAGGATGCGCTCGCCCAGTTGCACCGGTTGCAGGCCGGACTTGCCCAACAGGTCGATTTCGTAGGGGATCCAGCCGCCTTCCGGGCCGATCGCCAGTGTCACCGGTTCGCTCAGCGCACGCGGGCACGGCGGGTAGTTACCGGGATGACCGACCAGGCCAAGGGTGCCTTCGGTGATCGCCGGCAGGCGGTCTTCGACGAATGGCTTGAAGCGTTTCTCAATGATGATGTCCGGCAGCACGGTATCGCGGGCCTGCTCGAGACCGAGGATCAGATTCTCGCGAATTGCTTCCGGCTCCAGGAACGGCGTCTGCCAGAAGCTCTTCTCGACCCGGTAGCTGTTGACCAGAATGACCTTCGATACGCCCATGGTCGCCACGGTCTGGAACACCCGCCGCAGCATCTTCGGACGCGGCAGGGCCAACACCAGGGTCAGCGGCAGCTTGGCCGGCGGTGGCTGATCGAGGGTGACGCGCAGTTCGGCTTCGCCGGCCTCGAGGCGCAGCAGTTCGGCCGAACCCATCAGGCCATTGATACGCCCGACCCGCAGGCTGTCACCGACTTCGGAGCGATGCACTTCCTGCATGTGGGTCAGGCGCCGGTCACGCAGCACGACGCGGTCGGCCGCGATGAAGTCGGCCTCTTCGAGCAACAGCAGGTTCATGCCTGGGTCGCTGGCGGCTGGTCGTTGTGATCGTCGGCCGGGGTTTCGTCCGGGCGTTCGCGCTTGCTGATCAGCCCACCGAACAGGATGCCGATTTCAAACAGCATCCACATCGGCACGGCCAGCAGGGTCTGCGAGAAGATGTCCGGCGGCGTCAGGATCATGCCGACCACGAAGCAGCCGATGATCACGTACGGGCGGATCTTTTTCAGGTATTTGACGTCGACCACGCCAATCCACACCAGCAACACAACAGCCACCGGGATCTCGAACGCCACGCCGAAGGCGAAGAACAGCGTCATGACGAAATCGAGGTAACTGGCGATGTCGGTCATCATTTCCACGCCGGCCGGGGTGGCCGCAGCGAAGAACTTGAAGATCAGCGGGAACACGAAGTAATAGGCGAACGCCATGCCGGTGTAGAACAGCAGAATGCTGGAAACCAGCAGCGGCACCGCGATGCGCTTCTCATGCTTGTACAGGCCCGGCGCGATAAAGCCCCAGATCTGATGCAGGATCACCGGGATCGCGAGGAACAGCGAGACCATCATCGTCAGCTTCAGCGGTGTCAGGAACGGCGATGACACGTCGGTGGCGATCATCGTCGCGCCGACCGGCAGGTACTGGCGCAGCGGCGTCGAGACGAAGGTGTAGATTTGCTGGGTGAAGGCGAACAGCCCGGCGAAGATGATGAAGATCGCCGCCACGCAACGCAGCAGGCGGGTGCGCAACTCGGTGAGGTGCGAAACCAGCGGCATGTGCTGGTCGTTTTCGGGGAGATCGCTCATGGGGCTCGCGGCGGCAATGTGGGGTCGTGAGGGGCCGGCGCAACAGGCGCGGCGGCTGGAGCAACGTGTTCAACCGAAGTTTGAGCAGCGGCGGGCGCTGGTTCAGTCGGTGTCATGACAGGTGCACTGGCGGCTGCAGGTGGTGTCGCAGCAGCAGGGCTGTGAATCGTCTGCTCACCCACGTGCTCGACCGGCGTCGGTTCCTGCTGAACCGGCGTGAAAATCTTCCGCGCCTCCTGCTCCAGCGACAGAATGTGCTCGTTGTGCAGTTGCCGACGGATCTCGTCGGCACCGATTTCACGTTCAACTTCCTGTTTGATCGCGTTGAAGCTGCGCTTCAGCCGCCCGACCCACAGGCCGGCGGTGCGCGCAGCGCCCGGCAGACGCTCGGGACCCAGCACCAGCAGGGCGACGAGGCCGACGAGCAGCAGTTCAGAGAAGCTGATACCAAACATTAGTCAGTGCTCACACGTCTTTGCGAATCGGCTCTTCGACTTTCTGCGCCTGCACGTCGATGGTGTGCGGCGGGTTGGCCTGAGCGGTCGTTTGCGGCTGCACCGGTGGCACCGGTTGTGCAGGCGTTACGGTCGGATCGGCAGCGGGTTTCTCGTCGTCGTTCATGGCTTTGCGGAAGCCCTTGATCGACTCACCGACGTCGGTGCCGAGGTTTTTCAGTTTCTTGGTGCCGAACACCAGCACCACGACAACCAGAATGACGATCCAGTGTTTCCAGTCAAAAATGCCCATGTTGCTGTTCCTCTCTAGAAGTTGTTCAGGCGGACGGACGCGAGGCTTTCTCGACGTGTCCGGACAGGCCGAAGCGGCGATCCAGTTCATCCAGCACGGCCTGCGGATGCTGCCCCAGTTGGGCGAGCATGACCATGCTGTGGAACCACAGGTCGGCGGTTTCGTAGATCACATCGCTGCAGTCGCCGCTGATCGCGGCGTCCTTGGCGGCAATAATGGTTTCGACCGACTCTTCGCCGACTTTCTCCAGAATCTTGTTCAAACCCTTGTGATACAGACTAGCCACATACGAGCTGTCGGCGGCTGCGCCTTTGCGCTCTTCGAGCACTTCGGCCAGGCGGGTCAGGGTGTCACTCATGTTTGTGTCCTGCGCAATAGATAGCGTGCGGGTCTTTCAGGACCGGGTCGACTGTCTTCCAGTCGCCGTTTTCGAAGACGCGGTAAAAGCAGCTTTGACGGCCGGTATGGCAAGCGATGTCGCCGATCTGTTCGACCATCAGGATGATTACGTCGGCATCACAGTCCAGACGCATTTCATGCAGGGTCTGCACATGGCCGGACTCTTCGCCCTTGCGCCACAGCTTGCCACGGGAACGTGACCAGTAGATGGCACGGTTTTCTGCCGCCGTCAGCTCCAGGGCTTCGCGGTTCATCCAGGCCATCATCAGCACACGTCCGGTTTTGTGATCCTGGGCAATGGCCGGCACCAGGCCGTCAGCGTCCCACTTGATCTCGTCCAGCCAGTTTTTCATCTTCAATTCCTGAAAAAAGCAGCTTCGAGTCTCGAGCTTCAAGCTGCAAGTAAAAGCAGGCTGCGGTGTATCTGTGTCGTCAAGCTTGCAGCTCGCAGCTTATAACTTGCAGCTGATTCGTGCTATCGGCGAACGACCAGATACAAGCCGACTGCCACCATGATGCCTGCCGGCCAATGCCCCAGTTCGTGCAACGGGCCACCGGCGGCAAGGATGGTGCCGCCTGCCAGATGAGCGCTGCCGAGCAGGCGCAGGAACCAGTCATCCTTGCGTTTGTGCCACGGTGGTGGCGGGTCCTTGGCGTGCGGTTGGGACATGCGTTCGAGCAGGTCGCGCGCCATGTTGGCCAGGTGCGGCAGCTGTTCAAACTGGCTCTGCACGTTGCCGATCAAGGTTTTCGGGCTGATGCGCTCGCGCATCCAGCGTTCGAGGAACGGCTGCGCGGTGTTCCACAGATCCAGGTCCGGGTACAACTGACGGCCGAGGCCTTCGATGTTCAGCAGAGTCTTTTGCAGCAGCACCAGCTGTGGCTGAACTTCCATGTTGAAGCGTCGTGCGGTCTGGAACAGGCGCATCAGCACCTGGCCAAATGAAATATCTTTTAACGGTTTTTCGAAGATCGGTTCGCACACGGTACGGATCGCCGCTTCGAATTCGTTGAGTTTGGTTTCCGCCGGCACCCAGCCCGAGTCGATGTGCAGTTGCGCCACGCGGCGATAGTCGCGCTTGAAGAAGGCGAACAGGTTGCGCGCCAGATAGTCCTGATCTTCCGGGGTCAGGCTGCCGACGATGCCGCAGTCGATCGCAATGTACTGCGGGCTCCACGGGTTGACGGTGCTGACGAAGATATTGCCCGGGTGCATGTCGGCGTGGAAGAAACTGTCGCGGAACACTTGGGTGAAGAAGATCTCCACGCCGCGCTCGGCGAGCATCTTCATGTCGGTGCGCTGGTCGGCGAGGGTCGCCAGATCCGTCACCTGAATCCCGTAGATGCGCTCCATCACCAGCACTTTCGGCCGGCACCAGTCCCAGTAGACCTGTGGCACGTAGAGCAGCGGCGAGCCTTCGAAGTTACGTTTCAACTGGCTGGCGTTGGCCGCCTCGCGCAGCAGGTCGAGTTCGTCGTAGATGGTTTTCTCGTAGTCCTGCACCACGTCCACCGGGTGCAGCAGGCGGGCGTCGGCGGAGACTTTTTCGGCGGCGCGGGCGAGGATGAACAGCCACGCCAGATCCTGAGCGATCACCGGTTTCAGGCCCGGACGGATCACCTTGACCACCACTTCTTCGCCGGTTTTCAGCTGTGCGGCATGCACCTGCGCCACCGAGGCCGAGGCCAGCGGTTCGACGTCGAAACGGCTGAACACTTCGCTGATCTTCTTGCCCAGTTGCTCTTCGATCAGCTTGATCGACAGCTGTGAATCGAACGGCGGCACGCGGTCCTGCAGCAGCATCAGCTCATCGGCGATGTCTTCCGGCAACAGGTCGCGGCGGGTCGAGAGAATCTGCCCGAACTTGATGAAGATCGGCCCCAGGTCCTGCAGGGCCAGGCGCAGGCGTGCGCCACGGCTCAGGTCCAGCGGCTTGCGCGGGAACCAGCGCCACGGCAGCACGTAGCGCAGCGCCAGGAGAAACCAGGGCAGCGGCAACTCGAACAGCAGGTCATCGAGGCGGTAGCGGATCACGACGCGCTGGATGCGCAACAGACGGCGGACGGCAAGCAGCTTCATGCGTTATCGCTTGGGTCGAGGGATCGGGAAAGGCGCTCGAAACGCGCCTCGAGACGTTCCAGATCAAGTTTGATCCGGTCCAGTTCGCTGAACCGCGCTTCGGCCTCGCGCTGCCCGACGAGGGTGCGCGATTCTTCGGCGAGGTATTCGGCGAGGTTCTGGTTGAGGCTGGCAAATCCTTGTTGATACCAGCGCGCGCGGCTGCGCAGATGACCGCCCACCAGCTGCGTGGCGACCGGACCCAGCCAGCGCGAGAGTTCGTACTCCCAGTCCAGCTCCAGATCCTGCAGCACGCCGGCCAGCTCCAGCAGCACGCCGCTGTCACCGTCGAGCTCGACTTCCGGGGCGTGCAGCACTGCGGTCTTGTCCTTGCTCACGGCCAGTTTCACCAGGCTCGACGCGGGCGCACGCAAAGTGCAGTCGACAGCGGTTTCCCAGTGCGCGGCCAGCATCAGGCCCTCATCGCTCGGCAGGATGAACAGTTGCAGCGCCGGGCTGCGGCAATCGACGGCAATCACCTTGCCGGTCAGATGCGCCAGCCGCGGCAGCGCCGTGCTGTCGAGACGCAGCACCCGGTTCAGACCGAGTTCAACGCTGGCGAGCAGCCCGGTGAGCAACATCAGGGCTTGATGCCGCGGTGCAGGGCGACGATGCCTGCGGTCATGTTGTGATAGGTCACGCGGTCGAAACCGGCGTCGACCATCATCGACTTCAGGGTTTCCTGATTCGGGTGCATGCGGATCGATTCGGCCAGGTAGCGATAGCTTTCCGAGTCGTTGGTGATCAGCTTGCCCATCAGCGGCATGAAGGCGAACGAGTAGGCGTCGTAGGCTTTCGACATCAGCGCGTTGGTCGGCTTGGAGAACTCCAGCACCAGCAGGCGACCGCCGGGCTTGAGCACGCGCAGCATCGAGCGCAGGGCGTCTTCTTTATGCGTCACGTTGCGCAGGCCGAAGGCGATGGTCACGCAGTCGAAATGGTTGTCCGGGAACGGCAGCTTTTCGGCATCCGCCTGAACGAATTCGACGTTGCCCGACACGCCCAGATCCAGCAGACGATCACGGCCGACCTTGAGCATGGATTCGTTGATGTCGGCCAGCACCACCTGGCCGGTCGGGCCAACGAGATGGGAGAACTTTTTGGTCAGGTCGCCCGTGCCGCCAGCGATGTCCAGCACGCGGTTGCCGCTGCGCACGCCCGACAATTCGATCGCGAAACGCTTCCACAGACGGTGCATGCCGCCCGACAGAAGGTCGTTCATCAGGTCGTATTTCGCCGCTACCGAGTGGAAGACCTCAGCGACTTTTTCCGCTTTCTGGCTTTCCGGAACGTTTTTGAAGCCGAAGTGTGTGGTGGGTTCGGCATCGCTGCCTTTGCGCTGATCAGTCATATCGCTGTCACCAAAAGAGAATGCGCGACATTCTAATCCCCAAGCCATGCTTTGTCTTGGAATGGCTAAAGGTAAGATGGGCAACCTTCGGGACGATTTGCCGCAGACGCGGTCAAGATTTACCGAGACCTATTCATCAAGCAGGAGTCATTCAATGGCCAAAATCAGTGTTGAGCGTGCCCACAACCTGGGCAAGGAAGCCGCCCGCGAGAAGGCCGACAAGCTGGCGCAGAAACTCTCCGATCAATATGGCCTGGAGCCGCAGTGGTCGGGCGACACCCTGAACCTCAAGCGCTCGGGCGTGAAAGGCGCGGTGCATGTGGCCGACGATTCGATCAAGGTCGATGTGGAACTGGGCATCATGATGTCGGCCATGAGCGGCATGATCAAAGCCGAGATCGAGAAGGCCCTCGACAAGGCCCTGGTCTGAAATACGATCCCCTGTAGGCGTGAGCCTGCTCGCGATTGGGGTCTGTCAGTCACCGCAATGTTGACTGACAGACCTCAATCGCGAGCAGGCTCACTCCTGCATTTGTTCTGTGGTGCTCCTGCTGTTTATGTCAGTTGTTAGGGTGCCGTTTCTAATTTTTCTCCCTACTTTGTGCCTGAGCCCGACACCTTTGCGGGCAGTTCCTCAAACCTTCTGCGCGTGAGGTGCACCATGGCCAAAGTCATTTTGAAGAAAAAAATCGACGCTTCGACTTCTGCTCTGAGCGACGTCAAATCCTATGCCCGCAAGATCTGGCTGGCAGGCCTGGGTGCCTACACCAAGGTCGGCCAAGAAGGCAGCGACTACTTTCAGGAGTTGATCAAGGCTGGTCAAACTGTTGAAAAGAAAGGCAAAAAAGCTGTCACCGAAAAACTCGAAGCAGCCAACGCCGAGATTGATGACGTCAAGGACGAAGTCAGCTCGTTCAAGGGTCGTGTCGAAGTCCAGCTCGACAAGGTCGAGAAGGCGTTCGACTCCCGTGTTGCAAGTGCCTTGAATCGTATCGGCATTCCGTCTAAACATGACGTTGAGACACTCTCTGCTAAGCTCGATGAGCTGACGGCATTGCTCGAACGCGTCGCGCGTAAATCTTAAGGAGAACGGGATGGCTGGTAAAAAGAACACCGATAAAGAAGGCAGCTCGTGGATTGGGAAAGTCGAAGACTACTCCCGCAAAATCTGGCTGGCTGGTTTAGGCGTGTACTCGAAGATCGACACTGACGGCAGCAAACTCTTCGAGTCACTGGTCAAAGACGGCGAGAAAGCCGAGAAGCTCACCAAGACAGCAGTCGGCAAAAAAGTCGATGCCGCCAAGGACTCCGCTTCTTCGGCCAAGTCGCGCATCAGCGGCGTGAAAGATCGCGCACTGGGCAAGTGGGACGAGCTGGAAGGGGCTTTCGACAAGCGCCTGAACAGCGCGATTTCGCGCCTGGGTGTGCCAAGCCGCAATGAAGTGAAAGCGCTGCACAGCAAGGTTGAAACCCTGACCAAGCAGATCGAGAAACTCACCGGTCTGAAAACCCAACCGGTAGCGGCGAAAACCGCTGCAGCCAAACCGGCAGCGAAAACCGCAGCGGCTAAACCGGCTGCGAAAACTGCCGCCAAGCCTCTGGCCAAAGCAGCGGCCAAGCCTGCAGCCAAAGCCGCTGCGAAAACCGCCGCCGCCAAGCCAGCAGCCAAAGCCGCAGCCAAGCCGGTTGCCGCTAAAGCCGCCGCGAAACCGGCAGCAAAACCTGCGACTAAAACTGCAGCTAAACCCGCCGCCAAAACCGCTGCCGCCAAACCGGCTGCCAAGCCTGCAGCGAAACCTGCTGCGGCGAAGAAACCGGCAGTGAAAAAACCGGCTGCGCCGAAAGCCGCTGCGCCGAAACCGGCCGCACCTGCTGCAGCCAAACCGGCCACCCCGGCAGCTCCGGTGAGTGCGTCGAACTCCGCCGCAGCGCCGACTCCGGCGGCCACCCCGACTGCTGTATCGACCCCGTCGACGCCAACCAGTCAGTCCTGATTCTTCAGGGCAAATTAAAACGCCCGGCCTGTGAAGGTCGGGCGTTTTTGTATCTGAATTCCAACAGCCCCTCACCCTAGCCCTCTCCCAGAGGGAGAGGGGACCGAACGAGGTGTCTCACGCTATACACCGACCTGAAAGACCTTACCGATTATGGATTCGGTAACGCACTGTCAGGTCGGCGTACTTCTACAGCATCCCCCAATCAGTCCCCTCTCCCTCCGGGCGGTCCGACGTTTCGGGAGGGCTAGGGTGAGGGGCTTTTGATTCAGTCGTGATCTTCAAGGTATTGCAGGGCCATCCGCTCCGTGGCGACCTTAACCGGCGGCAGCAGATGCGGCGCCACCAGCATCATGATCTGGTAAACCACCAGACGAACCTCGCCCTCGCGATCCAGAATCCGCTGATAATCCAGCGAAAACAGCAGCGTCATAGTGATCTGCTCCACCAGTTGCCCCAACGCCTGCGTATCACTGACCAGTTGCCCCGATGCCTTCAATCGTGCAAGCAACGAAGCGAGTGTGCGCTTCAGCGCATTGAGCAGATGACGAATGCCCTTGGCCAGCTTCGGCAAGCGCCCGGCGAGGTTCGACAGGTCCTGGAAGAGGAAGCGGTACTGTGCCAGGCGCTCGACGATCAAGTGCAGAAACAGCCAGTAGTCTTCCGGTGCCAGCTCCACATCGGCCGGCGGATCGAGCAGCGGCGCCAGCTCATTCTGGAAGCGTTCGAACAGGCCGAGAATCAACGGCTCCTTGCCGTGGAAGTGGTAATAGAGGTTGCCGGGGCTGATCCCCATTTCGTTGGCCACCTCCATGGTGGAGACGTTCGGCTCGCCTTTCTCATTGAACAACTGCAAAGCACATTCGAGAATCCGGTCGCGGGTTTTCATCCAGTCTTCTTAGAAAAATTCGGTTAAGCGTCAGCGCACACGCACGTAAGTACCGGGTGCCGCCTCCATCGGTGGATAGTTCGGGTTGCCGAGGGCCATCTGGGTTTCGTGCTGCGCCCCGGAGCGTTCCTGAATCCATGTCAGCCATTGCGGCCACCAGCTGCCCTCGACGTGTTTGCCGTCGTAGTACCAGGCGCGCGGGTCGCTGCTCATCTTGCCGTTCTCGACGTAGGCGGCCTTCGGATTGCTCGGCGGGTTGAGGATGCTTTGCACATGGCCGCTGTTGGACAGCACGAAGCGTCGATCGCCACCGAGCAGCAGGGTCGAGCGATACACCGCATCCCACGGGGTGATGTGGTCGTTCATGCCGGCGACGCTGAAGCTGTCGACGGTGACTTTCTGCAGGTCGATCGGCGTGCCGCACACCTCGAGCCCGCCCGGATGGGTCAACGGGTTGTGCTTGAAGAAGTCCAGCAGGTCGCCGTGAAATGCCGCCGGTAGGCGTGTGTTGTCGTTGTTCCAGTAGAGGATGTCGAAGGCCGGTGGCTCCTTGCCCAGCAGGTAATTGTTGACGAAGTAGCTCCAGATCAAATCGTTGGGGCGCATCCAGGCGAAGACCTTGGCCATGTCACGACCATCGAGCACACCCTTCTGATAGGAGCGGCGCTTGGCGGCTTCCAGGGTCTGCTCGTCGGCGAACAGGGTGGCCGGGGTCTCGATCTGGCTGTCCAGCAGGCTGACCAGATAGGTCGCGCTGGAAACCCGCCGCAGTTGCCGCTTGGCCTGCAAGTGACCTTGCAGCGCCGCGATGGTCAGGCCGCCGGCGCAGGCGCCCATCAGGTTGACTTCGCGCGCGCCGGTGATCGCCCGGCAGATGTTCATCGCTTCTTCTACCGCTTCGACGTAGGTCGACAGGCCCCATTCGCGATGGCGGACATCGGGGTTGCGCCAGCTGATCATGAACGTCTGCAGGCCGTTTTTCAGGGCGTACTGGACGAAGCTGTTGTGCGGGCTCAGGTCGAAAATGTAGTACTTGTTGATTTGCGGCGGCACCACCAGCAGCGGCTTGGCGTACTGCTTTTCGCTCATCGGTTTGTACTGGATCAGCTCCAGCATCTCGTTGCGAAATACCACCGAGCCGGTGGTGGTTGCGACGGT
The DNA here is from genome assembly GCF_054344005.1 of Pseudomonas sp. GNP014. Lineage (NCBI taxonomy): Bacteria > Pseudomonadati > Pseudomonadota > Gammaproteobacteria > Pseudomonadales > Pseudomonadaceae > Pseudomonas > Pseudomonas sp. GNP014. Next base: position 1,667,803 of record NZ_JBTGUS010000001.1, read on the forward strand.
CTTGCCGACCTCGAAAGCCTGCTTGGTCACCTGCCGTGGCAGGCCATCGTTGTGCAGCAAGTCATCGAACAGATGACTGAGGCCGCGCACCAGACTGTGTCCGCCGGAGTTGAACAGCTCCTTGACCGCCAGCGGGTTGAGCAAGGTGTTGGAGGGCGCCACGGCGTCGTTGAGCAGGGTGAAGGCGAAGTGCGCGCGGGCACGATCGTCGTCGCTCATGTTGCTTTCATCTATCCAGCTTTTGACCTGTTTTTGCCAGGCCAGGTAGGCCTGCAGGCTGCGCCGGTAAAAAGGATTGAGGCTCCACGCCGGATCGGCGAAACGGCTGTCCTGCGGATTGGTCGGGTACAGGGTTTCGCCGAGGAGCACACGGCCCAGTTGGCCGCCGAGCTTCAAGGCATGCTTCGCACTGTGGATCGGGTTGCGCAGGCCATGGGCTGCCACGCTGCGCAAGGTCGAAATCAAATCCCGGCCACGCAGGCCGGTGATCGCACTTTGTGCGTTGATGAACACGGCGGGGCTGGGCACTACGCCCGTCGCTGGTTTGTCGCGCATGACTCAACACTCCTTCGTCTTCAGGCCAAAAACAAACTCACCGAACCAGAACACCATAGTCGCTGTTGCGGGTTGCTGCCTGCGCGGCGTCCTGCCGCGCACTTCCTGACGCTTGCATAAAGCCTGCCGCAGCAGCTAGCCGCCCAGCGGTGTCGGGTGCGGGTGCATCACTGCACGCTGACGTTCCTCCTGGAGAAATTTCATGATGATCGGCGCCACCGCTTCGGCACGGGTAATCAGGAACAGATGACCGTCGTCGATGATGTGCAGTTGGGCATTGGGAATGCGCCAGGCGAGCATGCGCATGTTGATCAGCGGGATCAGTGGATCGTCATCGCCGGCCAGCACCAGCGTCGGCTGGTGGATCTTGTGCAGCCAGTGAATGCTGGTCCAGCCCAGCCCGGCGAACAGTTGCCAGTAGTAACCGAGCTTGCCCGCCGAACGCACCTTGGCGGCATGGCTGGCAGCCAGGGTCGGGTCGCGACGGAACGAGCCGCCATAGATCAGCGGCGCGATCCGGATCACGTGCGAGGGTTGGATGTAGCGCCGTGGACTGGCCATCATCCACAGCACCTTGGGTTTGCCCGGCACCATGAACGCACCGGCGGCGGTCGCCGCCAGCACCAGTTTCTTGCAGCGCTCGGGGTAGTCGTGGGCAAACTGCTGGGCCAGCGCACCGCCCCAGGACACGCCGATCACGTTGACCTGACCGTAGTCGAGGTAGTCGAGCATCCGCGCCGTCAGCTTGGCCAGCCCGGGAAAGCGATACGGCCGGTTCGGCGTCGACGAGCCGCCGACACCGGGCACGTCGAAGGCGATCACTTCCAGATCCGGGTCCAGCGCCGCGACGAACGGAAACACCAGCTCCAGGTTGGCGCCGATGCCGTTGAAAATCAGCAAGGGCGTCAAATGAGGCTTGCCGGGGCGTACCGCAGTGCGGAGGGTCTGGCCATCCAGATCGACGGTACGGAATATGAACGGATGCGGCATGCTTCAGGCCCTTCGGGTTAGAGTGGAGCAGCTACAAGCCGCAAGCTTCAAGCAGAACCTGCTCAGCTTGCGGCTTGTAGCTTGTGGCTTGCCGCTATCTTTCATGTACGTAAGTGCCCGGCGAAGCTTCACCTGGCGCGTACGCTTTGTTGCCCAGTTTGGTCGGTGCCTTTTTCAGGTTGCCCGAGCGCTCGGCCTGCCACGCCTGCCAGTACAGCCACCAGGAGTCGGTGTGCTTGGTCGAGTTCTCTTGCCATTCATCGGCATTGGCGGCCATGCCTTCGCTGGTCATGTAGCGCGATTTCGGGTTGCCCGGCGGATTCAGAATGCTCTGGATATGCCCGCTGCTCGACAACACGAACTCGACCTTGCCACCAAACAGCTGCGCCGACTTGTAGCAGGACTTCCATGGGGTGATGTGGTCGTTGGTGCCGGCCAGCGAGAAGATGTCGGCCGTAACTTGCTTGAGGTCGATCGGCGTACCGCACACTTCCAGTGCATTGGGGCGGATCAGTGGGTTGTTTTTGAACATCTCGATCAGGTCGCCGTGGAACGCTGCCGGCAACCTTGTGGTGTCGTTGTTCCAGAACAGGATGTCGAACACCGGGGGCTCGTTGCCGAGCAGGTAGTTGTTGACCCAGTAGTTCCAGATCAGGTCGTTGGGGCGCATCCACGCGAAAACCTTGGCCATGTCTTTGCCTTCGAGCACACCGGCCTGGTACGAGTGACGCTTGGCGGTCTCCAGGGTCTGCTCGTCGACGAACAGGGCCACGTCGCTGTCCAGGGTGGTGTCGAGCACGCTGACCAGCAGGGTCAGGGCGTTGACCTTGTTCTCGCCGAGGGCGGCGTAGTGGCCGAGCAGGGCGGTGCAGGTGATGCCACCGGAGCAGGCGCCGAGCATGTTCACGTCTTTGCTGCCGGTGATCGCCGTGACCACGTCGACCGCTTCCTTGAGCGCATCAATGTAGGTCGACAGGCCCCACTCGCGCTGGGCCTTGGTCGGGTTGCGCCAGCTGACGATGAACGTCTGCACGTTATTGCGCAGGCAGAAACGCGCCAGGCTCTTGTCCGGGCTCAAATCGAATACGTAGAACTTGTTGATCTGTGGCGGTACCACCAGCAGTGGACGCTCGTGGACCTGCTCGGTGATCGGCTTGTACTGGATCAGTTCCAGCACGTCGTTGCGAAACACCACGGCGCCTTCGGTCACGCCGAGGCTCTTGCCGACTTCGAACGCGCCCATGTTGACCTGGCTCGGCATACCGCCGTTGTGCACCAGATCCTTGGCCAGATGCGAGAGACCGTCGAGCAGGCTTTTGCCGCCGGTCTCGAAGAAGCGTTTTACCGCGGCCGGGTTGGCGGCGGTGTTGGTCGGGGCCATCGCTTCGGTCATCAGATTGATGACGAAGTGGCCGCGCGCGATGTCTTTGGGTGAGAGGTTGCTGTCATCAATCCAGGCGTGGAGTTCCTTGCGCCACGCCAGGTAAGTTTGCAGATAACGTTTGTAGAGCGGGTTCTGGCTCCACGCCGGATCGGCGAAGCGACGGTCATCGCCAGCCGGTTGCAGTTCGGATTTGCCAAACAACACGTTCTTCAGTTCGAGGCCGAAATGGGTGACGTGCCTGACGCTATGGATCGGTTGTTTTATGGCCTGTCTCAGCACCATACGAGCAGAGGCCAGCAGATCCTTTCCGCGTAGCCCAACGACGGGATTAAGCCCCAGGGTGTTTTCCGAGGCTTGGTACTTCAGGTCATCGTTATTCTTGTTACTCATCTACGACGCTCCATTGTCCTGAGACGAGTACCCGGTTTTGCACTGTGCAGTTCCACAGCCAATGCCAGGTACTACTGCTCGGGTGACCGTTAATTCTGCATAGCTGCTTTACAGTCGTAGAGCACTGCAGGGAACTTGCCAGCTCCATTGGTTACCCGAGTTTAAATTTTTTCGCAAGCGGGCCGATCCTCGGCCACACAGCGGAGCATTCAAACAGATGAATTTAGAAAATGCCCTCTAAAGAGCAAGAGTCTCGGACTAGAGCATCAGCTTGACGATCGACTCGTCCGGATCGCGGGTTTTTCCGGCGGCTTTGAGTTCAGCGAGATAGTCGGCCCAGAGTGCGTCATAACGTCGCCCCAGTTCGTAGAGATAATCCCAAGTGAACAAGCCGCTGTCGTGGCCGTCGTCGAAGGTCAGTTTCAGTGCGTAGTGACCGGCCGGTTCCAGCTTGCTCAGACCGACGTTGATCTTGCCGAATTGCAGGATCGGTTTGCCGTGGCCCTGGACCTCGGCGGAGGGGGAATGCACGCGCAGGAATTCGGCGGGCAGGGTGTACTCCTCGCCGGACGCGTAAGTGAGCGTCAGGGTTTTCGAGGCTTTGTGCAGTTTGATGTCAGTAGGAATCATAAAAACAGCCCTGAGCTGCAAGCAACAAGCTGCAAGCTTAACTCAGCCCGCAGCTTGTCGCTTGCAGCTCGGAGCTTGCCGCTCTACAGAATGTAGCGGGACAGGTCTTCGTTCTGCGCCAATTCGCCGAGGTGGCTGTTGACGTACTCGGCGTCGATCAGAATCGGCTTTTCATCGTGGGTGCTGGCGAGGTCGCCGGCACTGAACGACACCTCTTCGAGCAGACGCTCAAGCAGCGTGTGCAGGCGACGGGCGCCGATGTTCTCGGTCTTCTCGTTGACCTGCCAGGCGATCTCCGCCAGACGCTTGATGCCTTCCGGCTGGAACTGGATGTTCAGGCCTTCGGTTTTCAACAGCGCGCAGTATTGCTCGGTGAGCGATGCATGCGGTTCGCTGAGGATGCGTTCGAAGTCTTCCGGGCTCAGGGCCTTGAGTTCGACGCGGATCGGCAGACGACCCTGAAGTTCAGGCACCAGGTCGCTCGGCTTGCTCAGGTGGAACGCGCCGGACGCAATGAACAGGATGTGGTCAGTCTTGACCATGCCCAGCTTGGTGTTGACGGTGCAGCCTTCGATCAGCGGCAGCAGGTCGCGCTGTACGCCCTCACGGGACACATCGGCACCGCCGACATTGCCACGCTTGGCGACCTTGTCGATCTCGTCGATGAACACGATGCCGTGTTGTTCAACGGCTTCCAGCGCCTTGGCTTTCAGCTCTTCTTCGTTGACCAGACGCCCGGCTTCTTCGTCGCGCACCAGCTTCAGTGCTTCTTTGACCTTGAGCTTGCGCGCCTTCTTCTTGCCCTTGCCCATATTGGCGAACAGGGATTGCAGCTGGTTGGTCATCTCCTCCATGCCAGGCGGCGTGGCGATTTCGATGCCGGACACCTCGGCCACTTCGATCTCGATTTCCTTGTCATCGAGCTGACCTTCGCGCAGGCGCTTGCGGAACAGCTGACGGGTATTGGAGTCGGTGCTCGGCGCTTCTTCATTGCTAAAGCCCATGCGCGCCGGCGGCAGCAGTGCGTCGAGGATACGGTCCTCGGCAGCGTCTTCGGCGCGATGACGCACGCGAGTCATTTCCTGCTCGCGAAGCATCTTGATCGCGGCGTCGGCCAGATCACGGATGATCGATTCGACGTCACGGCCGACGTAGCCGACTTCGGTGAACTTGGTCGCTTCGACTTTGATGAACGGCGCGTTGGCCAGTTTCGCCAAACGACGGGCGATCTCGGTTTTACCGACACCGGTCGGGCCGATCATCAGGATGTTCTTCGGGGTCACTTCAACGCGCAGCTCTTCAGGCAGCTGCATGCGGCGCCAGCGGTTGCGCAAGGCAATCGCGACGGCGCGCTTGGCATCGTCCTGGCCGATGATATGGCGGTTGAGTTCGTGGACGATTTCGCGGGGAGTCATGGACATAGTAATTGACGGTCCTCAAGCAGAAACAAGCCGTGGCACAGGGCCGTATCAGGCTTCTTCAGCGAGATCCTGCTCCTCAATGGTCTGAGTGTGGTTGGTGAATACGCAGATGTCGGCAGCGATGCCCAGTGCGGTTTCGACGATTTCACGGGCCGACAGGTCGGTCTTTTTCAACAGCGCGCTGGCCGCAGCCTGGGCGTAACCGCCACCGGAACCCATGGCGATCAGGCCATTCTCGGGTTCGACCACGTCGCCGTTGCCGGTGATGATCAGGGATGCGTCCTTGTTGGCGACCGCGAGCATGGCTTCGAGGCGGCTCAGGGAGCGGTCGGTGCGCCATTCTTTGGCGAGTTCGACGGCGGCGCGGATCAGGTGGCCCTGATGTTTCTCGAGTTGGCCTTCGAAACGTTCGAACAGGGTAAAGGCGTCGGCGGTGGCACCGGCGAAACCGGCGATGACTTGGCCGTGGTACAGGCGACGCACCTTTTTGGCGTTGCCTTTCATCACGGTATTGCCGAGAGAAACCTGGCCGTCGCCGCCCATGACGACTTTGCCGTGGCGGCGGACTGAAACGATGGTGGTCAAGGGAAGAGTCTCCACGCAGCGGGGCGAAAATGCCTTATGCCCATTCATATGGGGGTGCTGGAGAGGATTTCAACCGGGGAGGGCAATGGGAGACGAATGGTGTGTGTTGACTGTGGCGAGGGGATTTATCGCCGTTCGGCTGCGAAGCAGTCGCCAAACCATCCTTCGCGGTGGGCCTGATGCTCCGCAATTGCTGGTTTTGGGGCCGCTTCGCGACCCAGCGGGGATAAATCCCCTCGCCACAGGGATTGTGGGCAACCAAAAAGTGAGGCGCCCACGGGAGGCAATCAGCGGCTCTGGCGTTGTTGTAACAACAGGTTGCTGAAGCCGGCGCCGGCCAGTTGTTTCTGGGCCGTGGTCAGTTGTTCGCGGTTGCTGAACGGGCCGACCAATACGCGGTACCAGGTCTCATCCTTCACGGTGCCGGACTCAACCGCCACGGCCTGGCCGAGCAGAATGATCTGTGCACGGACCTTGTCGGCATCCGCCTCTTTGCGGAACGAACCCGCCTGGAGGAAGAATTTGGTCACGGGCGCCGCTTTGCTCACGGGTGGCGCTGGCGGCGGGGTGATCCCGGCCAGTGCTGCCTGCGCGCGCGCGGTGTCGATCTTCGCCGCTTCCGCAGGGGTGACCGGCGTCGTCGGGATCGCCGGTACTTGCGGCGTCGGCAGGGTTTTCTCCGGCACGGCGTCCGGCGGCACGATCACTTCCGATTCCGGCAGCAAGGTGTAGAAGTCGTACTTCGGCTTCACCGGTTGCGTCGGGCTCGGCGGGGTCTTGTTGGCCTCGGCGATCTTCGACGCTTTCTGCTGCTGCGCCTGTTCGACCTTCTCGCGCTTGACCGTGTCGCTGCCCTTGCCCGGTTCCAGTTTCATCAGGAACACGATGAACGCACCGACCGTCAGGCCGATGGCCATCCACAGCCAACCCGGAATCGGTTGCTTCGCAGGAGCTTGGTAACGGCTGGCGCCACGCTTGGGTGCAGGTTTTTTCTTGGCAGCCAACTTACATACGCTCCAGAGTTTCCAGGCCCAACAGTTCCAGGCCTTGCTTGAGAGTACGACCGGTCAGCGCGGCCAGACGCAGACGGCTCTGCATCTGGGCCGGCGTTTCGGCGGCGAGGATCGGGCAGTTCTCGTAGAAGCTGGAGAACAGGCCGGCAACGTCGTACAGATAGGTGCAGAGAATGTGCGGCGTGCCTTTGTCGGACACGTTGTTCAGCACTTCGCCGAACTGCGCCAGTTTCGCCGCCAGCTCTTGCTCGTGTGCGGCTTCCAGCACGATCTGGCCATCGACTTCGCTGAAGTCCTTGCCCAGTTTGCGGAACACCCCGGCCACACGGGTATAGGCGTACAGCAGGTACGGCGCGGTATTGCCTTCGAAGTTGAGCATCAGGTCGAAGTTGAAGCTGTAGTCGCTGGTGCGGTGTTTCGACAGGTCGGCGTATTTCACCGCGCCGATACCGACGACCTTGGCGATGTTGCGCAGCTCGTCTTCGGCCAGTTCCGGGTTCTTTTCTTTCACCAGGTTGTAGGCACGTTCCTGCGCTTCGGTCAGCAGGTCGATCAGCTTCACGGTGCCGCCGTCACGGGTCTTGAACGGACGGCCATCGGCGCCGTTCATGGTGCCGAAGCCCATGTGCTCCATCTCCATCGGATGGGTGACAAAACCGGCCTTGCGCGCTACAGCGAACACTTGCTGGAAGTGCAGGGCCTGACGCTGATCGACGAAGTACAGCGCGCGGTCGGCCTTGAGCTTGCCGCTGCGGTAGCGCACAGCCGCCAGGTCAGTGGTGGCGTACAGGTAGCCGCCGTCGGCCTTGACGATGATCACCGGCAGCGGGTCGCCGTCGGCGTTCTTGAACTCGTCGAGGAACACGCACTGGGCACCGTTGCTCTCGACCAGCATGCCGGCGGCTTTCAGGTCGTTGACCACGTTGATCAGGTCGTCGTTGTAGGCGCTTTCGCCCATCACGTCGGCCATGGTCAGTTTGACGTTGAGCAGTTCGTAGATCTTCTGGCAGTGCGACAGCGAGATGTCCTTGAACTTGGTCCACAGTGCCAGGCACTCGGCGTCGCCGGCCTGCAGCTTGACCACCAGGCCACGGGCGCGGTCGGCGAACTCTTCGGACTCGTCGAAACGCTGCTTGGCGGCGCGGTAGAAGTTTTCCAGATCAGACAGCTCGTCGCTGGTGATCGGGTTTTCCTGCAGATAAGCCATCAACATGCCGAACTGGGTGCCCCAGTCGCCGACGTGGTTCTGGCGGATCACGTCGTCGCCGAGGAATTCCAGCACGCGGGCCACGCCGTCGCCGATGATGGTCGAGCGCAAGTGGCCGACGTGCATCTCTTTGGCCAGGTTCGGCGCCGACAGGTCAACCACGGTGCGCTGCGCCGGGCCGGCCTTGCGCACGCCGACGTGAGCGTCGGCCAGGGCGGCATCGAGACGATTGGCCAGGGCCTGGGTGTTCTGGAAGAAATTGATGAAGCCCGGACCGGCGATTTCGGCCTTGGTGACGTTTTCGTCGGCCGGCAGCGCGGCGATGATTTTTTCCGCCAGATCGCGCGGCTTCATGCCCGCAGGCTTGGCCAGCATCATGGCGATGTTGCTGGCGAAGTCGCCGTGGGTCTTGTCGCGGGCGTTCTCCACCTGAATCGCCGGCGACAGGCCTTCAGGCAACACACCTTCGTTGACGAGTTGGGTGAGGGCTTGTTGGATCAGCTGGCGAATGGTGTCTTTCATGGTCTTCTCTTTCGACCGCAAGCGCGGCGGCGCATCAATGCGCGGGTGGAAAAACTGGGCATTATCCGTTGCGAAGACGGGCTTGCCAACCTTAGCAGGCCGCTTATGGATATGTGGTGACATCAAAGGCAAAAGATCGCAGTCTGCGGCAGCGATCTATTGAGCTTCAGTACAAATCGACCGGATCAACATCCAGCGACCAGCGCACCGCCCGCCCGCTCGGCATCTGCTCCAGCACCAGCAACCAACTGGCGAGCAACCGATGCAGGGGCGCCCGTGCTGTCGCCTGCAGCAACAACTGCGCGCGATAACGCCCGGCACGGCGCTCCATGGGTGCCGGCACTGGCCCGAGCAGTTCAATCCCGCTCAGATTCTGTTCGGCCAGCAAACGCTCGGCTTCGCTACACGCCTCATCGAGAAAGCCTTCCGCTTGCCCCGGTTTGTGCGCTTCGGCACGCAACAACGCCAGATGCGCAAACGGCGGCAACCCGGCGGCGCGGCGCTCGCTCAAGGCCTGTTCGGCGAAGGCGAAATAGCCCTGCTCGGTGAGTTGCACCAATAAAGGATGGTCAGCCAGGTGAGTCTGGATGATCACCTTGCCCGGCTCTTCCGCTCGCCCGGCACGCCCGGCCACCTGCACGATCAACTGCGCCATACGCTCACTGGCGCGGAAGTCGCCGGAGAACAGGCCGCCATCGGCATCGAGGATCGACACCAGCGTGACGCGCGGAAAATGGTGCCCCTTGGCCAGCATCTGCGTGCCGACCAGAATGCACGGCTGACCCTTCTGGATCGTCGCGAACAACTGATTCATCGCGTCCTTGCGCGAGGTGCTGTCGCGATCGACGCGCAGCACCGGGTAATCGGGAAACAGAATCGCCAGCCGCTCTTCGGCCCGCTCGGTGCCGGCGCCCACCGGGCGCAGATCGACCTTGTTGCACTTCGGGCACTGGCGCGGCGTGCGTTCGACATAACCGCAGTGATGGCAGCGCAATTCGCCGTAGCGTTGGTGCACGGTCATCCGCGCGTCACAGCGCGAACACTCGGACATCCAGCCGCAATCGTGGCACAGCAACGTCGGGGCGAAACCGCGACGGTTGAGGAACACCAGCACTTGCTGGCCATTGGCGAGGGTCTGGCCGATGGCTTGCTGCATCGGTCCGGAAATGCCGCTGTCCAGTGGACGGCTTTTTACATCCAGCCGCAAGAAACGGGGTTGCTTGGCACCGCCGGCACGTTCATTCAGGCGTAGGAGCCCATACCGTCCGGTGTAGGCGTTGTGCAGGCTTTCCAGCGAAGGCGTGGCGGAGCCGAGGACGATCGGGATGTTTTCCTGCCGTGCGCGTACCAGCGCCAGATCCCGGGCGTGGTAGCGCAAACCTTCCTGCTGCTTATAAGAGCCGTCGTGCTCTTCGTCGATGATGATCAGCCCCGGGTTCTTCATCGGGGTGAACAGCGCCGAGCGGGTGCCGATAATAATGTCGGCCTCGCCATCACGGGCCGCGAGCCAGGCGTCAAGGCGTTCGCGGTCGTTGACGGCCGAATGCAGCAAGGCGATGCGCGCATTGAAACGCTGTTCGAAGCGCGCCAGGGTTTGCGGGCCGAGGTTGATCTCCGGGATCAGCACCAGCGCCTGTTTGCCGGCTTCGAGGGTTTCGCGGATCAGCTGTAAATAGACTTCGGTCTTGCCGCTGCCCGTGACCCCGGCCAGCAGAAAAGCGTGATAGCTGTCGAACCCGGCCCGGATCGCTTCGTAAGCGGCGCGTTGTTCGGTGTTGAGTGGCAACTCCGGCTGGGCCAGCCAGTGCTCATGACGAGCGCCGGGGGCGTGGCGCCGGATCTCCACTTGTACCAGGTTCTTCGCCAGCAGCAGGTCGAGGCTGTCTTTGCTCAGCATCAGTTTGCTCAACAACTGATGGGCCACACCGTGCGGGTGCTGCGCCAGTGTCGCCAGTGCTTCACGCTGGCGCGGGGCGCGGGCGATGCGCGGATCATCGAGGCTGGCGCCAGGTACGACCGACCAGAAGCGCTCCTGACGGGCCTCGGCCAGTTCGCCCTGGCGCAGTAATACCGGCAGGGCCCAGCTCAAGGTGTCGCCGAGGCTGTGCTGGTAATACTGCGACGTCCACAGGCACAGCTTGAACAGTGCTGGCGGCAACGGCGGCTCGGCATCAAGCAGGGCCAGCGCCGGTTTGAGTTTTTCTGCCGGTACTTCGCTGGTGTCGGTGATCTCGACCAGAATCCCGATCATCTCCCGTCGCCCGAACGGCACCCGCAGGCGCATGCCCGGTTGCAACTGGGCGCGCAGCACGCCGGCCGGCGCCCGATAGTCGAACAGGCGGCGCAAGGGCGAAGGCAGGGCGAGGCGCAGAATGGCGTCGGGCACGCGGGGGGATCTCTATAAGCGCAAAATAAGGTAGTGAGCGCAGATCAATTGTGGGAGCGAGCTTGCTCGCGAACGCGGTGTGTCAGGCACTGAGTCATCAACTGGCACACCGCATTCGCGAGCAAGCTCGCTCCCACAGTGGAGTACGTTCAAGGCCGGGAGCCTAGCAGACGGTCGGTCTCAGGGACAGCTTGCGCGATTGACATTGTCTGGTAGAATCCGCGGCCTAATTACGTGCGGTATTCAACAATCGTGTTGGGTGGCGGCACGCTAGCTGAGGAAGACATCATGAAAGCTGATATCCACCCGAATTACCCAGAAATCGCTGTTACCTGCTCGTGCGGTAACAAGTTCGAAACTCGTTCGACCTTCGGCAAAGCCCTGGCGATCGACGTTTGCAACGAATGCCACCCGTTCTACACCGGTAAGCAGAAGACTCTGGACACCGGTGGTCGCGTTCAGAAGTTCGCCGACCGTTTCGGTGCTTTCGGCGCGAAAAAGGCCTAAGGCCCTTCATTCTGGAAAACCTCAGCGGCTTTTCCGGTCTGATGAAAAAGGCGTCCCTTGCGGGCGCCTTTTTTGTGTCCGCGATTTGGCTTTCCGGGGCTCAGGCCTTCTGCCCGGCGCCTGTGGGAGTGCCGAGCGTCGCCGTACAGCGCGTCGTTGATGGTGACACGGTGCGCCTGAGCGATGGCCGCAGTGTGCGCATGATCGGCCTCAACACGCCGGAATTGGGCAAGCAGGGTCGCAGCGATGAACCTTTTGCCGTGGCGGCACGCCAGCGTCTGCAAGCGTTGATTGATGACAGTGGCGGACAAGTCGTTGTGCTCCCCGGCAAGCAAGCAAAAGACCATTACGGGCGTACGCTCGCCCACCTCTATAACGTCAGCGGCGCCAACCTTGAGGCGCAAATGCTGGCTGACGGTCTTGGCTTCCAGGTCGCGGTAGCGCCGAATGTCGATCTTGTTGCCTGTCAGCAGGCTGCCGAACGCAGTGCGCGACAGGCTGGCCGAGGCCTTTGGCGGCAGTCGCCTGTACTGAAAGCGGAGCAGATCCAGCGCTCGGGTTTCGCCGTGCTCAGCGGTCGTGTGAGCAAGGTGCAGCGCAATCGGGGCGGAATCTGGATCGAGTTGCAGGGCGCCGTTGTATTGCGTGTTGCACCCAATCTCGTCGGACAATTCGACATGGCGCGCTTGCAAGCGCTGCAGGGCAGGCAGATCGAGGCCCGGGGCTGGGTGGTCGACCGTTCGCGGCGCGGTGGATTGCAGGCGGGCCAGCCGCGCTGGCTGCTTCCGTTGACCGATCCGGCCATGATGCGCAGTTCTCGCTGAAGAAAAGTTGTAGACATTTTTTCTGTCGATTGTGAACAGTCCAGCCCTTGTGCGCCGTGGCTCTTGGCCCAAAGTCGTAGGACAGGGCGCTTGACAGGGGTGACTGCTCAGTCTTGTGGGGACTTTGCGAGGCGCGTATCCTCGCTGACCAGTCTGTCCAACAGTAAAAAGCGGAATGCCAAAATGTCTGATCTGAAAACTGCCGCTCTCGAATATCATGCCAATCCTCGTCCAGGGAAGCTGAGTGTCGAGCTCACCAAGGCCACTGCTACCGCCCGCGACCTGTCGCTGGCCTACAGCCCCGGCGTAGCTGAACCAGTGCGTGAGATCGCTCGCGATCCTGAACTGGCCTACAAATACACCGGCAAGGGCAACCTGGTTGCAGTCATTTCCGATGGCACCGCGATTCTGGGTCTGGGTAACCTCGGCCCGCTGGCTTCCAAGCCGGTAATGGAAGGTAAAGGCGTACTGTTCAAGCGCTTCGCCGGTATCGACGTGTTCGACATCGAAGTCGACTCCGAAAGCCCGCAAGCCTTCATCGACACCGTTAAACGCATCTCCATCACCTTCGGTGGCATCAACCTGGAAGACATCAAGGCACCTGAGTGCTTCGAGATCGAACGTGCTCTGATCGAGCAGTGCGACATTCCGGTATTCCACGATGACCAGCACGGCACCGCGATCGTGACCGCTGCGGGCATGATCAACGCCCTGGAAATCGCCGGCAAAACCCTGCCGGAAGCGAAGATCGTCTGCCTCGGTGCTGGCGCTGCGGCCATCTCCTGCATGAAGTTGCTGGTGAGCATGGGCGCAAAAATCGAAAACATCTTCATGGTTGACCGTACCGGCGTGATCCACTCCGGCCGTGACGACCTGAACCAGTACAAAGCGGTATTCGCTCACGCCACCGACAAGCGCAGCCTGGCTGATGCTCTGAAAGGCGCTGACGTGTTCGTCGGTCTGTCCGGCCCGAACCTGCTGAGCGCTGAAGGCCTGCTGTCGATGGCGGCCAACCCGATCGTCTTCGCCTGCTCGAACCCGGATCCGGAAATCTCCCCGGAACTGGCACACGCTACCCGCAGCGATGTGATCATGGCCACCGGTCGTTCCGACTACCCGAACCAGGTCAACAACGTACTGGGCTTCCCGTTCATCTTCCGTGGTGCCCTGGACGTTCGCGCCAAGCGCATCAACGAAGAAATGAAAGTGGCCGCGGCCAACGCCCTGCGTGAACTGGCCAAACTGCCAGTGCCGCAAGACGTGTGCGATGCCTACGGTGGTGCCCCGCTGGAATTCGGTCGTGAGTACATCATTCCGAAGCCAATGGACAAGCGCCTGATCACCCTGATCTCCGACGCTGTGGCCAAAGCCGCGATCGAGACCGGTGTGGCCACCCTGCCGTATCCGAAGAACTACCCGCTGAAAAGCGTGGATGACGTGTTCAACGGCTAAGTCGTTGTAACGCTTCAAACAAAAGCCCCGGCTTGTGAGAGTCGGGGCTTTTTTTATGCCTGAAGATCAAGAGCCCCTCACCCTAGCCCTCTCCCGGAGGGAGAGGGACTGATGGGGGGATGCTCCAGAGTTGCGCCGACCTGAAAGTGCTGGGCCGAATCCATAATCGACACCACACTTTCAGGTCAGTGTATGACCCCAGACAACTCGGTCAGTCCCCTCTCCCTCCGGGAGGGAGAGGGGACTGATTGGGGGATGCTCCAGACTTGCGCCGACCTGAAAGTGCTGTGCTGAATCCATAGTCGATACCACACTTTCAGGTCGGTGCATGACCCCAGACAACTCGGTCAGTCCCCTCTCCCTCCGGGAGAGGGCTAGGGTGAGGGGCTCTTGATCTTCAGGCATAAAAAAAGCCCCGCGCTTCTCACGAAGGCGGGGCTTTTCAGTGACGGTGGATCAGAACAAATCGATCGGCGCCTGTTCATCAGCCGGCAGCGGGCTGCCCGGTACGGTGCCGTTGCCCAGTTCATTCACCGAGGGCGGCGTGTCTTCCGACTTGAACAGCTCGAAGTAAGCGCCCGGCGTGCTCGGTGTCGCCGCACGACCGCTGACCGGATCCACCCGCAGGCTGAGGATGCCTTCCGGCTCGGGCTGCACGTGTGGCGGCTTGTCCTTGAGCGCAGCCGACATGTAGTTCATCCAGATCGGCAGCGCCACGGTGCCGCCGAACTCGCGGCGACCGAGGCTTTCCGGCTGGTCGAAACCGGTCCACACCGTGGTCACGTAATCGGCGTTGTAACCGGAGAACCAGGCATCTTTCGATTCGTTGGTGGTACCGGTTTTACCGGCGATATCGCTGCGACCCATGGCCAGCGCGCGGCGGCCAGTGCCGAGCTTGATCACGTCCTGCAGCATGCTGTTGAGAATGTACGTGGTGCGACCATCGACGATCCGCTCAGCCACTGCCGGCGCTTGTGGTGCTGCGGCCGCGCCCGGGACTTCACCCGGCGCCGGTGCCGCATTGACGGTGATCTGCTGAGACGCCGGCGCGGCAAAGCCATCTGTGGCCGACACACCCTGCGGCACGGTCGGCGGATTGGCGGCGAACAGCGTGTCGCCGTTGCGACTTTCAATCTTGTCGATGATGTACGGGGTGATCTTGAAGCCGCCGTTGGCGAAAGTGCTCCAGCCAGTCGCGATTTCCATCGGCGTCAGCGTCGCGGTACCCAGCGCCAGCGAGAGGTTCGGCGGCAGGTCCTGCTTGTTGAAACCGAAGCGGGTGATGTAGTCGATGGTCTTGCCCACGCCCATCGCCTGCAGCAGGCGGATCGACACCAGGTTACGTGACTTGTACAGCGCTTCGCGCAGGCGGATCGGGCCGAGGAAGGTGTTGGTGTCGTTCTTTGGCCGCCAGACCTTGTCCAGGTACTCGTCGACGAACACGATCGGGGCGTCGTTGACCAGCGTGGCAGCGGTGTAGCCACTGTCCAGCGCGGCACTGTAGACGAACGGCTTGAAGCTCGAACCCGGCTGACGCTTGGCCTGCAGGGCGCGGTTGTAGTTGCTCTGTTCGAATGCAAAGCCGCCGACCAGCGAGCGGATCGCGCCGTTCTGCGGGTCCAGCGACACCAGGGCGCCTTGCGCCTGCGGGATCTGGCTGAACTTCAGCGAATTGTCCTTCTGGCGCTGTACGCGAACCAGATCACCGATCTGTGCCACATCCGACGGCTGGCGCGGGGCCGCGCCCATGCTGTTGGTATTGAGGAACGGCCGCGCCCACTTCATGGTGTCCCAGGCGACGTGTTCTTCGCCGGTACGGGTCAGCACTTGCAGGCCATTTTTCTCGACCTGGGTGACGATGGCCGGTTCGAGGCTGCTGATGGTGCGCTGCTTGGTCAGCTCGCTGGCCCAGGCTTCGCGGGTCTTGCCCGGCAGGCGCGATTCGGGGCCACGGTAGCCGTGACGCTGGTCGTAGGTCATCAAACCTTCGTGCAGCGCGGTGTTGGCCATTTCCTGCAGGTTGCTTGGCACCGTGGTGGTGACGCGGAAACCTTCGGTGTAAGCGTCGCTGCCATAACGGCCGACCATTTCGGCGCGGGCCATTTCGGCGATGTACGGCGCGTTCACTTCCGGGGTCGGCACGTGATAGCTGGCGTTCAGCGGTTCGTTGATCGCGGCGGTGTAGTCAGCCTCGGAAATCTTGCCGAGCTTGTACATGCGCCCAAGGATCCAGTCGCGACGTTCCTTGCTGCGCGCCGGGTTGGCCAGCGGGTTGAAGCGTGACGGGGCTTTCGGCAGCCCGGCGATCATCGCCATCTGCGCCAGGCTGACGTCGCGGATCGACTTGCCGTAATACACCTGCGCTGCGGCCTCGATGCCGTAGGCGCGGTTGCCCAGATAGATTTTGTTCACGTACAGCTCAAGGATCTCGTCCTTGGTCAGCTGCCGTTCGATTTGCAGGGCCAGCAGGATTTCGGTGGTTTTGCGCGAGAAGCTGCGCTCACTGGTCAGGAAGAAGTTCTTTGCCACCTGCATGGTGATGGTGCTGCCGCCGGACTGAATGTGTCCGCTTTTGACCAGTTGGGTCGCGGCGCGCATCAGGCTGCTCGGATCGACGCCATAGTGGTTGGCGAAATTGTCGTCTTCAGCACTTAGTAACGCATTAATGAAATTGGGGGGAATGTCGGCGAAACGGATCGGAGTCCGGCGCATTTCGCCAAATTCTGCGATCAACTTGTTGTCGCTGCTGTAAACCCGCAGTGGAATCTGCAACTGAATGCTTCTCAGCGCCTCCACAGACGGCAAACCCGGACTAAGGTAAAGAAACGCGCCGCTGAGACCTAAAAGCAGTCCGCAGAAAACGGCGACGATGGACCAACCGAAAAATTTCAGCAGACGAATCAAGGCGTTTGGACATCCAGGGCAAAGAATGAATTTGGCGACGGGGTTCCGGCTACACACGGAACGGACCGCGCTGGCAGTAAAAAGCAGAAAAAAACGCTGGGCATTATAAGCACTTTTCTGCTGGGGGCGTCATTTGCGCTTCTGTCAAGACGGGGTGAAGGAACGCAAAGCGTATTACAGAGTCCGTAACTCACGGAAAGTCATAGGGAATTGGTAGTGCTGGGACTCTTCAATAAAAAGGCCAATACGTTACTGGGGATCGACATCAGCTCCACTTCGGTCAAGTTGCTGGAACTGAGCCGTCAGGGTGATCGCTACCGGGTCGAAGCGTACGCGGTGGAGCCGTTGCCAGCGAATGCCGTGGTCGAAAAAAACATCGCCGAACTCGAAGGCGTTGGGCACGCCCTGAGCCGGGTGCTGGTCAAGGCGCGCACCGGGCTCAAGAGCGTGGCCGTGGCCGTGGCCGGTTCAGCGGTGATAACCAAGATCATCGAAATGGATGCCGGACTGTCCGACGACGAACTGGAAAACCAGCTCAAGATCGAGGCCGATCAATACATTCCCTACCCGCTGGACGAAGTGGCCATTGACTTCGAAGTCCAGGGCGTGTCCCCGCGCAATCCCGAGCGCGTCAGCGTGCTGCTCGCCGCCTGTCGCAAGGAAAACGTCGAAGTTCGCGAGGCGGCACTGGCCCTCGCCGGGCTGACGGCGCGCGTGGTGGATGTCGAGGCCTACGCGCTGGAGCGCTCGTTCGGCCTGCTTGCCACGCAACTGGCGGTGTCCCAGGAGCGTCTGACCGTGGCCGTGGTCGACATCGGCGCGACCATGACCACCCTCAGCGTCCTGCACAACGGCAAGATCATCTACACCCGCGAGCAATTGTTCGGCGGCCGGCAACTGACCGAGGAAATCCAGCGGCGTTACGGGCTGACGGTCGAACAGGCCGGGTTGGCGAAAAAGCAGGGCGGACTGCCCGACGATTACGTCAGCGAGGTCTTGCAGCCGTTTCGCGAGGCACTGGTACAGCAGGTGTCGCGCTCGTTGCAGTTCTTTTTCGCTTCCGGCCAGTACAACGCGGTCGATCACATTTTATTGGCCGGCGGCACGGCGTCGGTGCCGGGCCTGGATCGTTTGATCGAGCAGCGCCTGAACACCCCGACCCAGGTCGCCAACCCGTTTTTCGACATGGCCCTGAGCAGCAAGGTCAACGCCGGCGCCCTGGCCAGTGATGCGCCGGCCCTGATGATTGCCTGCGGGCTCGCGCTGCGGAGTTTCGACTGATGGCGCGGATCAACCTTCTACCCTGGCGCGAGGAGCGCCGCGAAGAGCGGCGCAAACGCTTCCTGCTGGCACTGACCGGCGTGGTGGTCGGCTCGATCGGTGCCGTGTTTATCGCCGATCAGATCATCAGTGCGGCAATCGACCGGCAAATCACGCGCAACGACTACATCGGCAAACAGATCGCCGTCGTCGACGAACGGATCAAACAGATCAGTGAACTCAAGGCCCATCGCCAGCAACTGGTCGAGCGCATGCGCATCATCCAGGATCTGCAGGGCAACCGGCAGGTCAGCGGGCGGATCTTCGATCAGTTGGCGCGCACACTGCCCGACGGCGTGTATTTCACCAAGGTGAAAAGGCTCGGCAAGACCCTCTCCATCAGCGGCGCGGCAGAGTCGAACAACCGGGTGTCCGAGCTGATGCGCAATCTGGATGCGTCCGACTGGTTCGACGCACCGAGCCTGAATGAAGTCAAAGCCACCTCTGCCGATCAGGTGGAACAGTCCAATACCTTTGAACTGACTGTTCGTCAGACCCAGCCGAAAAATCTGGAGGACGACCAATGAAACCGTCCGAATGGCTGGACAGCCTGCGCAATATCGACTTCAACGACTTGGACACGAGCAACATCGGTTCCTGGCCTGGGGCTGTGAAAGCCATCACCGGGGTGCTGTTGATGGTGCTGGTGCTGGCGCTTGGTTATAACTTTTTCATCAGCGACATGGAGAGCCAACTCGAAGCCAGGCGCGAGGAGGAGACCACGCTCAAAGACCAGTTCGCCAGCAAGGCGCACCTGTCGGCAAACCTGGAGTTGTACACCCAGCAAATGAAGGAGATGGAGAACTCCTTCGGCGTGCTGTTGCGGCAATTGCCCAGTGACACTGAAGTCCCCGGTTTGCTGGAGGACATCACCCGTACCGGGCTGGGCAGCGGGCTGGAATTCGAAGAGATCAAACTGCTGCCGGAGGTGACGCAACCGTTCTACATCGAGTTGCCGATCCAGATCACCGTGACGGGCGCCTATCACGACCTGGCGACCTTCGTCAGCGGCGTGGCCGGCCTGCCGCGGATTGTCACCTTGCATGATTTCGAACTGGCGCCGGCCAGCCCCGAAGGCGGGCCGAAACTGCGCATGAGCATCCTCGCCAAGACCTACCGCTATAACGACAAGGGGCTGCAGAAATGACCCCGATTCGTAATCTGGTCTTGCCGGTGGCGCTGCTGGCCTTGAGCGGCTGCGGGGGCAGCAGTGACTTCAGCGACCTCGACGCCTACATGAATGAAGTGCGCCTGCGCCCGCCGGGCAAGATTGAACCAACGCCGACATTCCGGTCTTACCCCACATTCACCTACAGCGCTGCCAATCTGCGCAGTCCGTTTTCCCGTCAGGTGCGGGTCGACCTGGCGGGACAGAAGCAGGGTTCGCGCAACGTCAAACCCGACCCCAATCGGGTCAAGCAATACCTCGAAGGTTTCAACATCGAGCAGTTCGAGATGGTCGGCACCATTGCCAATGCCTCTGGCTCTTTTGCGCTGTTGCGCGGGGCGGGCGGTGTGCATCGGTTGAAGGTCGGCGATTACCTGGGGCGCAACGACGGCCGCATCGTGGCCATCAGCGCGACCCAGGTCGATGTGGTCGAAATCGTTCCCGACGGTCAGGGCGCCTGGCTGGAACGACCACGCACCATTCCTTTGAAAGAGCACTCATAGTGGAAGTCGAACAATGAACAGGATTTTCTCCACCCTCGGTTTTTCGCTATGGATAGCGCTGATGTCGCCGATGGTACTCGCTGCCAACCTGAAGGCGCTCGACGTGGCGGCATTGCCGGGCGACCGCGTCGAACTGAAGTTGTCGTTCGACGGCCCGCCACCGCAGCCCAAGGGCTACACCACCGAGTCGCCGGCGCGCATCGCTGTGGATTTGCCCGGTGTCGCCAGTCAGTTGGCGAGCAAAAATTTCGATCTGGGCAGTGGCAATGCGCGCACTGCCACGGTGGTCGAGGCCAAGGACCGGACGCGGCTGATCGTCAGCCTCACGCAGTTGGCGCCCTATAACACGCGAGTGGAGGGCAATACTCTGTACGTGGTGGTCGGCCAGGGCGCGCCGGCTGCTGCCCCCCGTCCCGCAGCCGCCGTACCCCGTGCGACGACCGTCGCTGCTGCTCCGGCCAAGGCCTTCGTGGCGAAAACCCGCACGATACGCGGTGTCGATTTCCAGCGCGGTACGGCGGGCGAGGGCAATGTGGTCATCGACCTGTCCGACCCGACCATTGCCCCGGATATCCAGGAGCATGACGGCAAGATCATCCTCAGCTTCGCCCGTACTCAGTTGCCGGAGAAACTGCGAGTACGGCTCGACGTCAAGGATTTCGCCACGCCGGTGCAGTACGTCAATGCCGGGGTGAGCGGTGATCGCACGGTGGTCACCGTCGAACCCGGCGGCACTTACGAGTATTCGACTTTCCAGACCGACAACAAACTGACCGTCAGCGTCCGCCCGATGACGGTCGACGATCTGCAAAAGCGTAATGCCGACCGCAACAGCTACGTCGGCGAAAAGCTCTCGTTGAACTTCCAGGACATCGACGTGCGCTCGGTACTGCAATTGATCGCCGACTTCACCAACCTCAACCTGGTCGCCAGCGACACGGTGCAGGGCGGTATCACCTTGCGCCTGCAGAACGTGCCGTGGGATCAGGCGCTGGATCTGGTGCTGAAAACCAAGGGGCTGGATAAACGCAAGATCGGCAATGTGCTGCTGGTGGCACCCGCTGATGAAATCGCCGCCCGTGAGCGCCAGGAACTGGAGTCGCAGAAGCAGATCGCCGAACTGGCGCCGTTGCGCCGCGAACTGCTGCAAGTGAATTACGCCAAGGCGGCCGACATCGCCAAACTGTTCCAGTCGGTGACCAGCGCCGAAGCGAAAGTCGATGAGCGTGGCTCGATCACGGTCGATGAGCGCACCAACAACATCATTGCCTACCAGACCCAGGATCGCCTCGACGAACTGCGGCGGATCGTGGCGCAGCTGGATATCCCGGTACGCCAGGTGATGATCGAGGCGCGGATCGTCGAGGCCAACGTCGATTACGACAAGAGCCTGGGCGTGCGCTGGGGCGGTTCGATCCAGAACAAGGGCAACTGGAACACGTCCGGGGTCAGTAACGGCAACTCCACCACCATTGGCACGCCGGGCAGCACCAGCAC
Organism: Pseudomonas sp. GNP014; assembly: GCF_054344005.1. Lineage (NCBI taxonomy): Bacteria > Pseudomonadati > Pseudomonadota > Gammaproteobacteria > Pseudomonadales > Pseudomonadaceae > Pseudomonas > Pseudomonas sp. GNP014. The sequence goes on from NZ_JBTGUS010000001.1 coordinate 1,689,061, forward strand.
CAACTCGCCGTTCGTCGACATGGGCACGGTCGGCAACACGTCCGGGATCGGCATTGCGTTCATCACCGATAATGTATTGCTCGATCTTGAGCTGACAGCGATGGAAAAAACCGGCAACGGCGAAATTGTCTCCCAGCCGAAGGTGGTCACCTCCGACAAGGAGACCGCGAAGATCCTCAAGGGCACCGAGATTCCGTACCAGGAAGCCAGCTCCAGCGGGGCGACGTCGGTGTCGTTCAAGGAGGCTTCGCTGTCGCTGGAGGTGACGCCGCAGATCACGCCCGACAACCGCATCATCATGGAAGTGAAGGTCACCAAGGACGAACCGGACTACCTGAACAAAGTGCAGGATGTACCGCCGATCAAGAAAAACGAGGTCAACGCCAAAGTACTGGTGAATGACGGCGAAACCATCGTGATTGGGGGTGTTTTCTCAAATACTCAAAGCAAGGTTGTAGATAAGGTGCCATTTCTTGGCGATGTGCCGTATCTTGGCCGCCTTTTCCGGCGTGATGTGGTTTCGGAGAAAAAATCCGAGCTGCTGGTATTTCTCACTCCGCGTATCATGAATAACCAGGCGATTGCTGTGAGTCGTTGATTCTGTGCGAAATTTGATTCTTGTAGGACCGATGGGCGCTGGCAAAAGCACCATCGGCCGGTTGCTGGCCAAAGAGCTGCGCCTGCCGTTCAAAGATTCCGACAAGGAAATTGAACTGCGCACGGGCGCCAATATCCCGTGGATCTTCGACAAGGAAGGCGAGCCCGGCTTTCGTGACCGTGAGCAGGCGATGATCGCCGAGCTGTGCGCGTTCGACGGCGTGGTGCTGGCCACCGGCGGCGGCGCGGTGATGCGTGATGCCAATCGCAAGGCCCTGCATGAGGGTGGGCGAGTGGTGTATCTGCATGCCTCCGTCGAACAGCAAGTGGGCCGCACCTCGCGTGATCGCAATCGGCCGTTGCTGCGCACCGCCGATCCGGCGAAAACCCTGCGTGACCTCCTCGCGATCCGTGATCCGCTTTATCGGGAAATCGCCGATCTGGTGGTGGAAACCGACGAACGGCCACCACGCATGGTGGTGCTCGACATTCTTGATCGCCTCGCGCAGCTTCCACCCCGTTAAAGCATCGCCCGAAATGCGCTATCCTCGGCGTCCTGTCACAGCCCGCCGAGGTTGTGGCGGATGGCGTGCGAGCGGCGTCATACCCGCTACAGGCCGCAGACAACCAATAATTCAGGGCAGGACGCCTGCTTCCATCTTCACTGTGGGGACACATGCAGACACTCAAGGTCGATCTAGGCGAGCGCAGCTACCCGATTCATATTGGCGAAGGTTTGTTGGATCAGCCCGAGCTGCTGGCTCCGCATATCCACGGGCGGCAAGTGGCAATCATCTCCAACGAAACCGTTGCGCCGCTCTATCTCGAACGTCTGACCCGCAGCCTGGCGCAGTTCTCGGTGATCTCGGTGGTGTTGCCGGACGGCGAAGCCTTCAAAAACTGGGAAACCCTGCAACTGATCTTCGACGGTCTGCTGACCGCTCGTCATGACCGCCGCACCACAGTGATTGCCCTCGGCGGCGGTGTTATCGGTGACATGGCCGGTTTCGCTGCGGCCTGTTACCAGCGCGGTGTCGATTTCATCCAGATCCCGACCACTTTGCTGTCCCAGGTCGATTCGTCGGTGGGCGGCAAGACCGGTATCAACCATCCGCTGGGCAAGAACATGGTCGGCGCGTTCTATCAGCCGAACGTGGTGCTGATCGATACCGCGTCCCTGAAAACCCTGCCGGCGCGTGAGCTGTCGGCCGGGCTGGCGGAAGTCATCAAGTACGGCCTGATCTGCGACGAGCCGTTCCTGACCTGGCTCGAAGACAACGTCGACGCCCTCCGCGCGCTGGACCAGAAAGCCCTGACTTATGCGATCGAGCGCTCGTGCGCAGCCAAGGCTGCGGTGGTCGGCGCCGATGAGAAGGAAACCGGCGTGCGCGCCACGCTCAACCTCGGTCATACCTTCGGCCACGCCATCGAGACCCACATGGGCTATGGTGTCTGGTTGCATGGGGAAGCGGTCGCGGCTGGCACCGTGATGGCGCTGGAGATGTCGGCGCGTCTGGGCTGGATCAGCGAACAGGAGCGTGATCGCGGCATTCGTCTGTTCCAGCGGGCCGGTCTGCCGGTGATTCCGCCGGAAGAAATGACCGAAGCCGATTTTCTCGAACACATGGCAATCGACAAAAAAGTGATCGACGGTCGTCTGCGCCTGGTGCTGCTGCGCCGGATGGGCGAAGCGGTAGTGACCGCCGATTATCCGAAAGAGGTTTTACAGGCCACGCTGGGAGCGGACTACCGCGCCCTGGCTCAGCTTAAAGGTTAATAAGATTCCGATGACTAGTTTGCATGCCGACGAGGCGTTTCTCGGCCATTTCCAGTTAAGTCACGACCCGTTCGCGCCACGGGTGCCGGGCTTCAAATTCTTCCCGGCCCAGCGCAAGCCGGTGCTCGGGCAGCTGCATCATCTGGCCCGTTACAGCCAGTTGCTGCTGGTGGTCACTGGCCCACAGGGCAGCGGCAAGACATTGCTGCGCCAGGCGCTGGTCGCCAGCACCAACAAGCAATCGGTGCAAAGCGTGGTCGTTTCCGCCCGTGGCGCCGGAGATGCTGCAGGCCTGTTGCGTCAGGTGGCTCAGGCGCTGGACGTGGCACAAGCCGACGTCGGCGCGATTCTGGCGCAAGTGGTTCAGCTCGCACTGACCGGCCAGGAAGTCTACTTGCTGGTGGATGACGCCGAGCAGCTCGACGAATCCGCCCTTGAAGCCCTGATGGCGCTGGGTGCCGGGGCTCCGGAAGGTCGCCCGCACGTGTTCCTGTTCGGCGAGTCGTCGCTGATCGCGCAACTCGAGGCCTTGCAACTCGAAGAAGAGCGTTTCCACGTCATCGAGTTGCAGCCGTACACCGAAGAAGAGACCCGCGAGTATCTTGACCAACGGCTGGAAGGTGCCGGCCGGGGTGTCGAACTTTTCACCGCAGATCAGATCTCTGATATTCACGAAAGTGCCGAGGGTTGGCCGGGCAACATCAACCAGGTCGCTCGCGATGCTCTGATCGAAGTCATGATTGCCAGCCGCTCTGCGGTCAAGCGTCCAAGTATGGGGTTCAACATGCCGAAGAAACACGTATTGGCGATTTCCGCCGTCGTTGTGGTCGCGGTCGCCGCTGCCTGGCTGATGCCGGGTCGCAACAAGGCGCCAACCACCGGCGCTCCTGCCAATGAACAGGCACAGTTGCCATTGGGGCAGGGTGCCAATGGCGGCGCGCCGAACGTCGAGTTCGCCGGCAATACGCAGCCGATGCCGTTGCCGCTGGTCGGCAACTCGCAACCGGTGATGCGTGGTCCGTTGGCTGAAGCCGCGGGTGGCATCACTGAAGGTGACGACGGCGTGCCGGTCGAAGGCTCCAGCGCGACGCCGCCGACCGTCACCACTTCCGCACCGCCTGCGGGTGTTCCGGCAGGTCCCGCGCCAACGCCGGTGCCTGTCCCGGCGGCCAAGCCTGCTCCGGCGCCGACTCAGGTCGCCACTGCGAAGCCTGCTCCGGCAGCGCCAGCGGCGAAACCGGCTCCTGCGCCGGCCAAGCCTGTAGCGGCCGCCAAACCGGCCGAGAAGCCGGTTACCGTGGCCAAAGCAGCCGGTGGCAGTTGGTACGCCGGTCAGCCGACCAGCAACTACGTGGTGCAGATCCTCGGCACCAGCTCTGAAGCGGCCGCGCAAAACTTCGTCAAGGAGCAGGGCGGCGAGTACCGTTATTTCAAGAAAGTTCTCAACGGCAAGCCTCTCTACGTGATCACCTACGGCAACTTCGCCAATCGTGATGCAGCCGTTTCTGCCATCAAGGCCTTGCCAGCGAAGGTTCAGGCTGGTAAACCTTGGCCTCGCACTGTCGCCAGCGTCCAACAGGAACTGGCAACAACTCGCTGAAGATTCGGCGGCCTTACCCAGGCCGCCTCTCCAAGCACCTCAAAATTTCTACGAGTGCGCGCTTCCTTCCAGGTCGCGTGCCTTGTGGTGTCTGCGTCACAGTAGTCTTTGAGTCGTTGCGGTCAAAATTAAAAAAGTTTTGACTAGCACAGCAGATCGCTTTAAACCTTTCACAAATGCGACATGAATTTGCGACATTTCGTCGTCAAATTTGTGAGCCTCTGTGTCGCTGTGTACAATGACCACCCTTTTGCCCCCGCTAAGCCGGCGTACGTTCGGCGCAGGATGCAAGTGGTTGAATTGAAAAGAAATTTGCCTCGAAAAGAGGCAGCCTGGTGAGAAAGTGTCTATGAAAGCAGGTCTGTACCAACCAGATGAATTCAAGGATAACTGCGGTTTCGGCCTGATAGCCCATATGCAGGGCGAACCCAGTCATACCCTTTTGCAAACGGCCATCGAGGCCCTGACCTGCATGACCCACCGCGGTGGGATTAATGCCGACGGCAAGACCGGTGACGGTTGCGGTCTGCTGATTCAAAAACCTGATGCGTTCCTGCGAGCCATTGCCCAGGAAGCCTTCAGTGTCGAATTGCCCAAGCAATACGCGGTGGGCATGGTTTTCTTCAACCAGGATCCGGTCAAGGCCGAAGCCGCTCGCGAGAACATGAATCGCGAGATCCTCGCTGAAGGCCTGCAACTGATCGGCTGGCGCAAAGTGCCAATCGACACCAGCGTCCTCGGCCGCCTGGCCCTTGAGCGTCTGCCACAGATCGAGCAGGTGTACATCGGCGGCGAAGGCCTGAGCGATCAGGACATGGCGGTCAAGCTGTTCAGTGCCCGTCGTCGTTCGTCGGTGGCCAACGCCGCCGACACCGACCACTACATCTGCAGCTTTTCGCACAAGACCATCATCTATAAAGGCCTGATGATGCCGGCCGACCTGGCCGCGTTTTATCCAGACCTGAGTGACGAGCGCCTGCAAACCGCAATCTGCGTGTTCCACCAGCGCTTCTCCACCAACACCCTGCCGAAATGGCCGCTGGCTCAGCCATTCCGCTTCCTCGCCCACAACGGCGAGATCAACACCATTACCGGTAACCGCAACTGGGCCCAGGCCCGTCGGACCAAGTTCACCAACGATCTGATGGATCTGGAAGAGCTCGGCCCGCTGGTCAACCGTGTCGGTTCCGACTCCTCGAGCATGGACAACATGCTCGAACTGATGGTCACCGGTGGCATCGACCTGTTCCGTGGCGTGCGGATGATCATTCCGCCGGCGTGGCAGAACGTTGAAACCATGGACCCGGACCTGCGTGCGTTCTACGAGTACAACTCGATGCACATGGAGCCGTGGGACGGCCCGGCCGGCGTGGTCATGACCGACGGTCGCTACGCGGTGTGCCTGCTCGACCGTAACGGTCTGCGTCCGGCGCGCTGGGTCACCACCCAGAACGGTTTCATCACCCTCGCCTCGGAAATCGGCGTGTGGGACTACAAACCGGAAGACGTGATTGCCAAAGGTCGTGTCGGCCCTGGCCAGATCTTCGCCGTGGACACCGAAACCGGGCAGATCCTCGACACCGATGCGATCGACAACCGTCTGAAGTCCCGTCATCCGTACAAGCAATGGCTGCGCAAGAATGCCCTGCGTATTCAGGCAACCATGGAAGACAACGACCACGGTTCGGCGTTCTACGACGTCGATCAGCTCAAGCAATACATGAAGATGTATCAGGTCACGTTCGAAGAGCGCGATCAGGTCCTGCGTCCGCTCGGCGAACAAGGCTACGAAGCCGTGGGCTCGATGGGCGACGACACGCCGATGGCCGTGCTGTCGCAACGTGTGCGCACGCCGTACGACTACTTCCGCCAGCAGTTCGCGCAGGTCACCAACCCGCCGATCGACCCGCTGCGGGAAGCGATTGTGATGTCGCTGGAAATCTGCCTCGGTGCCGAGCGCAACATTTTCCAGGAATCGCCGGAACACGCCTCACGCGTGATCCTCAGCTCGCCAGTGATCTCGCCGGCCAAGTGGCGCTCGCTGATGAACCTCGACCGTCCGGGTTTCGAGCGGCAGATCATCGACCTCAACTACGAGGAAAGCGTCGGCCTCGAAGCGGCGATCCGCAACGTTGCCGATCAGGCCGAAGAAGCCGTGCGTGCCGGTCGTACCCAGATCGTTCTGAGCGACCGTCATATCGCGCCGGGCAAACTGCCGATCCACGCCTCGCTGGCCACCGGCGCGGTGCACCACCGCCTGACCGAAAAAGGCCTGCGCTGCGATTCCAACATCCTCGTTGAAACCGCCACCGCCCGTGACCCGCATCACTTTGCGGTGCTGATCGGCTTCGGCGCCTCGGCGGTGTATCCGTTCCTCGCCTACGAAGTGCTGGGTGACCTGATCCGTACCGGTGAAGTGCTGGGCGACCTCTACGAGGTGTTCAAGAACTACCGTAAAGGCATCACCAAAGGCCTGCTGAAGATCCTGTCGAAGATGGGCATCTCGACCATCGCTTCGTACCGTGGTGCGCAGCTGTTCGAGGCCATCGGCCTGTCCGAAGAAGTCTGCGAGCTGAGCTTCCGTGGCGTGCCGAGCCGCATCAAGGGTGCGCGTTTCGTCGACATCGAAGCCGAACAGAAAGCACTGGCCACCGAAGCCTGGAGTCCGCGCAAGCCGATCCAGCAGGGCGGTCTGCTGAAGTTCGTTCACGGTGGTGAATATCACGCGTACAACCCGGACGTGGTCAACACCCTGCAAGCCGCTGTGCAGCAGGGCGACTACGCCAAGTTCAAGGAATACACCTCGCTGGTGGACAACCGTCCGGTGTCGATGATCCGTGACCTGTTCAAGGTCAAGACCCTCGACACACCGCTGGACATCAGTGAAATCGAACCGCTGGAATCGGTGCTCAAGCGCTTTGACTCCGCCGGTATCTCGCTGGGTGCCCTGTCGCCGGAAGCGCACGAAGCGCTGGCCGAAGCCATGAACCGCCTCGGCGCGCGTTCCAACTCCGGCGAAGGCGGCGAAGATCCGGCGCGCTACGGCACCATCAAGAGCTCGAAAATCAAGCAGGTCGCGACTGGCCGTTTCGGTGTGACCCCGGAATACCTGGTCAACGCTGAAGTGCTGCAGATCAAGGTCGCCCAAGGCGCCAAACCGGGCGAAGGCGGGCAACTGCCGGGCGGCAAAGTGAACGGGCTGATCGCCAAGCTGCGTTACGCAGTGCCGGGTGTGACCCTGATTTCGCCGCCGCCGCACCACGACATCTATTCGATCGAAGACTTGTCGCAGCTGATCTTTGACCTGAAACAGGTCAACCCGAAGGCACTGGTGTCGGTGAAACTCGTGGCTGAAGCGGGCGTCGGCACCATCGCCGCCGGTGTGGCCAAGGCCTACGCTGACCTGATCACCATCTCCGGCTACGACGGTGGCACCGGCGCTTCGCCGCTGACCTCGATCAAATACGCGGGCGCACCGTGGGAACTCGGTCTGGCTGAAACCCACCAGACCCTGCGCGGCAACGACCTGCGCGGCAAAGTCCGGGTGCAGACCGACGGCGGCCTGAAAACCGGCCTCGATGTGATCAAGGCTGCCATCCTCGGCGCCGAAAGCTTCGGCTTCGGTACTGCGCCGATGATCGCCCTGGGCTGCAAATACCTGCGCATCTGCCACCTGAACAACTGCGCCACCGGCGTCGCAACGCAGAACGAGAAGCTGCGCAAGGATCACTACATCGGTACCGTCGACATGGTGGTGAATTTCTTCACCTACGTCGCCGAAGAAACCCGTGAGTGGCTGGCCAAGCTCGGCGTACGCTCCCTCGAAGAACTGATCGGTCGTACCGATCTGCTGGAAATCCTCGAAGGCCAGACCGCCAAGCAACATCACCTGGATCTGACCCCGCTGCTGGGCAGCGATCACATCCCGGCGGACAAACCGCAGTTCTGCGGCGTTGAGCGCAACCCGCCGTTCGACCAGGGCCTGCTGGCCGAGAAAATGGTCGAGATGGCCTCGTCGGCAATCAACGACCTCAGTGGTGCCGAGTTCGACCTGGATATCTGCAACTGCGACCGTTCGATCGGCGCACGGATCTCCGGCGAAATCGCCCGCAAGCACGGCAACCAGGGCATGGCGAAAGCGCCAATCACCTTCCGCTTCAAGGGCACTGCCGGGCAGAGCTTCGGCGTGTGGAACGCCGGCGGTCTGAACATGTACCTCGAAGGCGATGCCAACGACTACGTCGGCAAAGGCATGACCGGTGGCAAGCTGACCATCGTGCCGCCGAAGGGCAGCGTTTATAAGACTCAGGAAAGCGCCATCATCGGCAACACCTGCCTGTACGGCGCCACGGGCGGCAAGCTGTTCGCCGCCGGCACCGCAGGCGAGCGTTTTGCCGTGCGTAACTCCGGTGCCCACACGGTTGTGGAAGGCACTGGCGATCACTGCTGCGAGTACATGACCGGTGGTTTTGTCTGCGTTCTGGGCAAGACCGGTTACAACTTCGGCTCTGGCATGACCGGTGGTTTCGCCTACGTGCTCGACCAGGACAACACCTTCGTTGACCGGGTCAACCACGAACTGGTGGAAATCCAGCGGATCAGCGGCGAGGCGATGGAAGCCTATCGCAGCCACCTGCAAAACGTGCTGAACGAGTACGTCACCGAAACCGACAGCGAGTGGGGTCGTGAACTCGCCGAAAACCTCGATGACTACTTGCGCCGTTTCTGGCTGGTCAAACCTAAGGCGGCGAGCTTGAAATCTCTGCTCTCCAGTACTCGTGCGAGTCCGCAATAAAAGACGCAGCTGCAAGCGGCAAGTTACAAGCCGCAAGTTAACAGCAGTGCGCGATGTGCCTGCAGAGTGATTTTCTTGCAGCTTGAAGCTAGTAGCTTGAAGCTGCTGTTATGAGGTTTTGAAGATGGCCGAACGTCTCAGTAACGACTTTCAATTCATCGATGTCGGGCGCAAAGATCCGAAGAAGAAACTGTTGCGTCAACGCAAGAAAGAGTTCGTCGAAATCTACGAACCGTTCAAACCCCAGCAGTCGGCCGACCAGGCCCACCGTTGCCTGGGGTGCGGCAACCCGTATTGCGAATGGAAGTGCCCGGTGCACAACTTCATTCCCAACTGGCTGAAGCTGGTCGCCGAGGGCAACATCCTGCAGGCCGCCGAGCTGTCGCACCAGACCAACACCCTGCCGGAAGTCTGCGGCCGGGTGTGCCCGCAGGATCGTCTGTGCGAGGGTGCCTGCACCCTCAACGACGGCTTCGGCGCGGTGACCATCGGTTCGGTCGAGAAGTACATCACCGACACCGCGTTCGCCATGGGCTGGCGTCCGGACATGTCCAAGGTCAAACCGACCGGCAAGCGTGTCGCGATCATCGGTGCCGGCCCGGCGGGCCTCGGTTGTGCCGACGTGCTGGTGCGTGGCGGCGTAACCCCGGTGGTGTTCGACAAGAACCCGGAAATCGGTGGCTTGCTGACCTTCGGCATCCCCGAGTTCAAGCTGGAGAAGACCGTGCTGAGCAATCGTCGCGAAGTCTTCACTGGCATGGGCATCGAGTTCCGTCTGAACACCGAAGTCGGTAAAGACGTGACCATGGAACAACTGCTCGCCGAATACGATGCAGTGTTCATGGGCATGGGCACCTACACCTACATGAAGGGCGGTTTTGCCGGTGAGGACCTGCCGGGCGTCTATGACGCACTGGACTTTCTGATCGCCAACGTCAACCGCAACCTGGGCTTTGAAAAGTCGCCGGAAGATTTCGTCGACATGAAAGGCAAGAAGGTCGTGGTTCTCGGCGGTGGTGACACGGCGATGGACTGCAACCGCACGTCGATCCGTCAGGGTGCCAAATCGGTGACCTGTGCTTATCGTCGTGACGAAGCGAACATGCCCGGCTCGCGCAAAGAGGTGAAGAACGCCAAGGAAGAAGGCGTGAAGTTCCTCTACAACCGCCAGCCGATCGCCATCGTTGGCGAAGACAAGGTCGAAGGCGTGAAGGTGGTCGAGACCCGTCTCGGCGAACCGGACGCCCGCGGCCGTCGCAGCCCCGAGCCGATCCCGGGTTCCGAAGAGATCATCCCGGCGGACGCCGTGGTTATCGCTTTCGGCTTCCGCCCTAGCCCGGCGCCGTGGTTCGAGCAGTTCGAGATCCAGACCGACAGCCAGGGCCGCGTTGTGGCGCCTGAGCAAGGTCAGTACAAGCACCAGACCAGCAATCCGAAAATCTTTGCCGGTGGCGACATGGTGCGCGGTTCCGACCTGGTGGTGACGGCGATCTTCGAAGGGCGCAATGCTGCCGAAGGGATCCTCGATTACCTGGGCGTCTAACCCCGGATCCTAAGTCAAAAGCAATAACCCTGTGGGAGCGAGCTTGCTCGCGAAAGCGGTGGATCAGCCAACAGCAATGTTGAATGTGAAGCCCTCTTCGCGAGCAAGCTCGCTCCCACAGTTGTTTCTCGGTGTTGCTGAGAACGCATTTCCAACGCAATAAATTGACCCGATAGACAAAAGGCTGACCTGCATCCGTGCCTTTTGCGTCGCGCTCTGAGAAAATGCCCGCACTTTTTTTCCGGATGCCGACATGACTGCCCTGAAGAACGACCGTTTCCTCCGCGCCCTGCTCAAGCAACCCGTTGACGTCACCCCGGTGTGGATGATGCGCCAGGCCGGCCGCTACCTGCCGGAATACCGCGCCAGCCGTGCCCACGCCGGTGACTTCATGAGCCTGTGCATGAATCCGGAATTCGCCTGCGAAGTCACCCTGCAACCGCTCGACCGCTATCCGCAACTGGACGCGGCGATCCTGTTTTCCGACATCCTCACCATTCCCGATGCGATGGGCCAGGGCCTGTACTTCGAGACTGGTGAAGGGCCGCGTTTCAAGAAAGTCGTCAGCACCCTGGCGGACATCGAAGCGCTACCGATCCCTGATCCGCACAAGGACCTCGGCTACGTAATGGACGCGGTCAGCACCATCCGTCGTGAGCTGAACGGGCGCGTGCCGCTGATCGGTTTCTCCGGCAGCCCGTGGACCCTGGCGACGTACATGGTTGAAGGCGGCTCGTCGAAAGACTTCCGCAAGACCAAAGCGATGCTCTACGACAACCCGCAAGCCATGCACTTGCTGCTGGATAAGCTGGCGCAGTCGGTGACCTCGTACCTCAACGGCCAGATCATGGCCGGCGCGCAAGCGGTGCAGATCTTTGACACCTGGGGCGGCAATCTGTCGGCGGCGGCGTATCAAGAGTTCTCGCTGGCCTACATGAAGAAAATCGTCAGCGGCCTGATCCGCGAACACGACGGTCGCAAGGTGCCGGTGATCCTCTTCACCAAGAACGGCGGCCTGTGGCTGGAAAGCATCGCCGAGGCCGGCGCCGACGCCTTGGGCCTGGACTGGACCTGCGACATCGGCAACGCCCGCGCCCGTGTAGGTGACAAGGTTGCCCTGCAAGGCAACATGGACCCGACTGTGCTTTACGCAAAACCGGAAGCGATCCGCACCGAAGTCGGGCGCATCTTGGCCAGCTACGGCAAGGGCAGTGGGCATGTGTTCAACCTTGGCCATGGCATCACGCCAGAGGTGGATCCGGAACATGCCGGTGCGTTCCTGCGCGCGGTGCATGAGCTGTCGGCGCAGTATCACGAGTGATCGCCACACCATAAAAAACGCCCGGCTTATGCCGGGCGATTTTGTTTCCACGATTCAACGTCGGACACAGATGAAATGTGGGAGCGAGCTTGCTCGCGAAAGCGGTGGATCAGCAACTTTTGCATCAACTGACACAACGCCTTCGCGAGCAAGCTCGCTCCCACATTGGGTTTTGTGTCAGGCTTTTACACCGCCGAGTGGCGGCAACTTCGCCAGTTTCAACGCCACCAATAGCGCGATCAGCAACAGTGAGCCTATAAACAGACCAATCCCGTTCCAGCCACCCAAATGCCAGAACACCCCGCCTGCCGTCCCGGCAATACTCGACCCCGCGTAATAACTGAACAGATACAACGATGATGCCTGCCCCTTGGCCTTGGTCGCTCTTCGCCCGATCCAGCTGCTCGCCACGGAGTGCGCACCGAAGAAGCCAAATGTGAAGATCAGCATGCCGACGATCACCAGCAGCAGCGGGGTGAACATGGTCAGCGCAAGGCCAGCGAACATCAGCGCGATGGTTGCCCACAACACTTTGCGCCGCCCCAGTTTGTCCGCGAGTGAACCGATTTTCGCCGAACTGTAGATGCCCGACAGGTACACCACCGACAACAAGCCGACGAACACCTGATCGAGGTTGTACGGCGCGGCCAGCAAGCGATAGCCAATGTAGTTGAACAGCGTGACGAACGCGCCCATCAGCACGAATGCTTCCAGAAACAGCAGCGGCAGACCGGCATCGCGAAAATGCATGGTGAAGCCGTCGAGCAAACTGCGCGGGTGCAGCGAGCGCGAGCGGAAGTTGCGCGACTCGGGGAGGATCTTCCAGAACACCGCTGCGGCAATCATCGCCAGACCGCCGATCACCAGCATCGCCGTGTGCCAGCTGACGAAGTCGATCAATACCCCGGTGATCAACCGCCCGCTCATCCCGCCAATCGCGTTGCCGCCGATGTACAAACCCATCGCCAGGCCTATGTGTTGCGGATGGATCTCTTCACTCAAATAAGTCATCGCCACCGCTGCCAGTCCGCTGAGCGACAGCCCGATCAGCGCGCGCATGATCAGCACACCTTCCCAACTCGGCATCATTGCACTGGCCATGGTGCACAGCGCCGCTGCGAACAGCGCAGTCACCATCACCGGTTTGCGTCCGATGCGGTCGGAAATCGGTCCGGTGATCAACAGACCGATGGCGAGCATGCCGGTGGCCACCGAAAGAATCAGGCTGCTCTGCGCCGCGTTGATTCCGTACTCGTGGGACAGCAGCGGCATCATCGGCTGCACGCAGTAGAGCAGGGCGAACGTCGCGAACCCGCCGCTGAACAGCGCCAGTACCGTGCGCATGAACATCGGCGTGCCTTTTTCGATGTAGATCTCTTGCAGTTCGGCGACGACATCGTCCGCCGCAGCAGGCGGGACTTCGTGGGCAAGGGGCGCGACAGCAGTTTTCACATCAGACCTCGGGGTGCACGGCCAGGCAGGCAATGAAAAAATCATATAGCTGGCTAATGTTTCTATCCAATATATTGTTCGACCTGTTTGATAGCTTTAACGACCTAATGAGGTGTTCATGGAATTGCGTCACCTGCGCTACTTCATCGCCGTTGCCGAAGAGCTGCATTTCGGCCGCGCGGCACAGGTGCTGGGTATTTCCCAGCCACCGCTGAGCCAGCAGATTCAGGCGCTGGAGCAAGAGGTCGGTGCACGATTGTTCGAGCGGACCAATCGTCGGGTCGAACTGAGCGAAGCCGGCAGATTGTTTCTGGAGGAAGCGCGGCTGGTGCTGGCGCAGGTCGACAAAGCGGCAGATGTCGCAAGACGTGCGCAATTGGGGGAGCTGGGCGAATTGAAGATCGGCTTTACCTCATCGGCGCCGTTCAACTCGACGATTCCCCAGGCGATCTTTGCCTTTCGCCAGCGTTTTCCGGCGGTGCACCTTAACCTTCGTGAGATGAGCAGCACGCAAGTCGCCGAAGGGCTGGTGGATGAGTCGATCGAGGTCGGCATCATGCGTCCGCTGGGCCTGCCGGATTCGCTGAGTGTGGTGGAGCTGATGCGTGAGCCGCTGGTGGCGGTGCTTGGCTCCAAACATCCGCTGGCGCAGGGCAGCGAGGAAGGGCTTTTCCTTTCGGCGCTGGCGCTGGAGCCGTTCGTGTTCTTTCCGCGCAGCTACGGCAGCGGGCTGTATGCGCAACTGCTGAGTCTGGCGCGTGATGCCGGATTCAGCCCGCACTTCGCCCAGGAGGCCGGAGAGGCGATGACCATCATCGGTCTGGTCGCAGCGGGGCTGGGGGTTTCGGTGTTGCCGGCGTCCTATCAGCGGATGCGCATTGAAGGCGTGGTCTATCGACCGCTGCTTGATCCGGAGGCGGTGTCGGCGGTGTGGCTGGTGCAGCGCAAGGACCAGAAATCGCCGATGGCCAAGGCGTTTGTCGACCTGCTCACGCGCAAGGTTGAGCCTTCAATTGGGTAATGGCGGCTGGCCGCTTGGCGAGCAAGCCCGCTCCCATGCAGTTGGAGCCGTGGCGGATGAGTGCCTTGCTCAGGACGTGCTAAGCGGCGTCAAGGGATCCATTTTCCAGTTGGTCAGCCTCTTGTCTGTCAGGCATCTCGGCGATCAAAGGCCGCTTTTGCCCCGTCTGCACGCGGATATTGTCACCAGGCGCTGTAGTCCGTGTCGGTGAAGGTAGCGAAGCGAGGGCGCAGGCAACTACACTCGGTCATTCTTTGATACACGGAGGTTTTGTCATGCGGCGCGTGGTGTTCAATCAGAAAGGTGGCGTGGGCAAATCCAGCATTGCCTGCAATCTGGCGGCGGTCAGCGCCAGCGAGGGTTATCGCACGCTGTTGGTGGATCTCGATGCCCAGGCCAACTCCACTCAATATCTGACAGGGCTCACCGGCGACGACATCCCGATGGGCATTGCCGATTTCTTCAAGCAGACGCTGTCATCGGGGCCGTTTTCGAAAAAGAATCAGGCCGATATCTACGAAACCCCGTTCGACAATCTGCATATCATCACCGCCACCGCTGAACTGGCCGACCTGCAGCCCAAGCTCGAGGCGAAGCACAAGATCAACAAGCTGCGTAAGTTGCTGGATGAATTGTCCGAGGATTACGACCGGATCTACCTCGATACGCCACCGGCGCTGAACTTCTACGCGGTATCGGCGCTGATTGCTGCGGATCGCGTGCTGATCCCCTTCGATTGCGACAGCTTCTCGCGTCAGGCGCTGTACGGGCTGATCGCGGAAATCGAAGAGCTGAAAGACGACCACAATGAAGGCCTGGAGGTCGAAGGCATCGTCGTCAACCAATTCCAGGCCCGGGCGAGCCTGCCCCAGCAGATTCTCGATGAGTTGATTGCCGAAGGTTTACCGGTGTTGCCGGTGTATCTGAGCAGTTCGGTACGCATGCGCGAATCGCACCAGGCCAGCATGCCGCTGATTCACCTCGACCCGAAACACAAACTGACGCAGCAGTTCGTTGAGCTGCACGACTTGCTCGAAGACCACTGATCTCTTGGGCTACGCAGATCCCCTGTAGGAATGAGCCTGCTCGCGATGGGGTCCTTTCAGCCAACACTTGAGTGGACTGACAGAACCCCATCGCGAGCAGGCTCACTTCCACAATTTGATTTACGGTGTGTCAGATGCCTTGGCTATGCAGCCACGCCATCAACTGCGGCAATGGAAACGCGCCGCTCTGCCGCGCTACTTCCCGACCGTTCCTGAATAGAATCAGGCTCGGAATCGAACGAATCCCCAACTGCGCCGACAGTTGCTGATTGGCCTCACTGTCCAGCTTGGCCAGCCGGCACTTGCCCGCCAACTGCGCCGCCGCCTGCTCGAACACCGGTGCAAACGACTTGCACGGCCCGCACCAGTCCGCCCACACGTCCACCAGCAGCGGCAGATCACCCTTGATCTGGCTGGCGTAGTCGCCTTGCTTGAGTTCGAACGGCTTGCTCAGCAGTACGGCGGATTTGCAGCGCCCGCATTTTGGCTGGTCCGCGAGGCGCTCGGCCGGGATGCGGTTGAGGCCGTTGCAGGAGGGGCAGGGGATGAGGAGTGGGTTGGTCATGAGGGCATTCCGCAAGTGAGCTGATAACACCTAGTTGGAGGCGTTTGTTCACATTTTCAATCATGCGGCTTTCAACGTAAGACCTGGGCCAAGACGTACCGGCGTGGCCGTTGGTCTGTCTTGCATTATCGCAATTTGCGATATGCAGTCGACGAGATCCTCGAAATAACCGGCGATGACGAGTCGCATCCACTCACGAGTCTGGTGGAGATCATCAGTGACTGGATTGCGGAATGGGATCGCACACATCACCCCATGGCCAAGGCAAGTGGCGAAGAGGTCCTCGGCTACTTGATGCGCGAACATGGACTGACCCAGAGCGACCTGCCGGGTGTTGGTACTCAATCTGTCGTTTCAGAAATTCTGAACGGCAAGCGCAAGTTGAACCTGCGGCAGGTCCGCTGGTTGGCGGACCACTTCAAGGTGCCTATAGACGTGTTTATCTAGACCGCCTCAAGACGAACAACTGATCTCCAGATGCTTGCCCCACTCCGGCGGCCGCTCGGCATAACCCTCCATCCCCGGCTGCTGTTCAAACGGTTTGCTCAGCACCGCATGCAGCCGGCGCACCTCTGAGTAATCGCCTTGCTCCGCCGCAGCAATAGCTTTTTGCGCCAGATAATTGCGCAGGATGTACAGCGGATTGACCGCATGCATTCGCGTGCGGCGCTGGGCCTGATCGGTGTCACCGTCGCGGGCGACCCGGGCGACGTAGCGTTCGCCCCAGGCGTCAAAGCCCTTGATGTCGACGAAATCATCGCGCAAGCGGGCGACGGCCTGTTCGGCGGGTTCTTCACCGAGACGGCGGAAGAACAGCGTGTAATCGACGCCGCTGTTCTGCATCAGTTGCAGCAGGTTCTCCAGCAGCTGTTGGTCGTCCTCTTCCGCCGTGGTAAAGCCGAAGCGGCGGCGCATCAGGTCAAGGTAATGCGCCTGGAACAAGGGCAAGTACAGGCCGAGGGTTTCGCGCAGGGCTTCGACGCTGATGAACGGCGTCAACGCCTGGGCCAGCGCGCTGAGGTTCCATTGGCCGACCGGCACCTGGTTGCTGAACGAGTAGCGGCCCTGATCATCGGAATGGTTGCAGATGAAGTGGGCGTCGAAATCATCGAGGAACGCGAACGGGCCGAAGTCGAAGGTAATGCCGAGGATCGACATGTTGTCGGTGTTCATCACGCCGTGGCAGAAGCCGTAGGCCTGCCACTTGGCGATCAGTGCGGCATTGCGCTCGACGATCTCGCGGAACATCGCCAGATACGGCTCCGGTTGTTCCAGGCACTCGGGGAAGTGCATCGCCAACACGTGCTCGCCGAGTTGCTTCTGCTGCTCGGGACGCTTGGTGTAGTAGAAATATTCGAAGTGGCCGAAGCGCACATGGCTCGGTGCCAGACGCAGGACCATCGCCGCACGTTCCTGCTTCTCGCGCCACACCGGGGTGTCGGAACCGATCACGCAGGCGGCCCGCGAAGACGGGATGTTCAGCGCGTGCAGCGCTTCGGAGGCGAGGAACTCGCGGATCGACGAACGCAGAACGGCGCGACCGTCTCCCATGCGTGAAAACGGCGTCTGTCCGGCGCCCTTCAGGTGCAAGTCCCAGTGCTCACCAGCGCTGTTGTAGACCTCGCCGAGCAACAAGCCACGACCGTCACCCAGTTGCGGTGTGTAGCCGCCGAACTGATGCCCGGAATAGACCATCGCCCGCGGCTCGGCATCGGCCCACAACTTGTGGCCGCCAAACAGTTCGGCGAATTCCTCGGTTTCGGCGCTCGCCGGGTCGAGATCCAGCAAGGCGAGGGCCGCCGGGCTGGCGACGACCAGACGCGGATTGTTGATCGGCTCGGGCAGCACGTGGGCGGAGAACGCGTCGCCCAGGCGGGCGAAGCGATTGTCGAAGGTCAGTTCGTCGAGGGCTTTCAAGGGCCGGCTCCAGCAGAATGTCCGAGCATTCTGCTGGGAATAGGCCGGTTAGTCGAGTTTGGCCGGCGGCGGCTCTTGCAGCGGTTTCTGATCGTCGGCGATGGGCACGATGGTTTTCGTTTCTGGCTCGATCGGCACCATCTTGTATTCCTGACCGTGAAGGTTCTTCAGATAAACCTCCATCTGGCGGAACGAGATGTTGATGTGCTGCTTCTTGAACTCGCGGTTGATGAAGCGGTTGACCTCATCAAGCACCGGGTTGCGGTCGCCCAGGTCACGCACGTGCATGCGCAACTCGTGATCGAGAGTGCTTTCGCCGAAGTTGAGGAAGTACACGTGCGGCTCGGGCTCCTTGAGCACACGCGGGTTTTCCCGGGCAGCCTTGAGCAGCAGTTCCTTGACCAGATCCAGGTCGGAGCCGTAGTCGACGCCCAGTTTCAGGGTGACGCGGGTGATGGTGTCGGTCAGCGACCAGTTGATCAATTGCCCGGTGATGAACGTCTTGTTCGGGACAATGATGTCCTTGCGGTCGAAGTCGGTGATGGTCGTGGCGCGGATGCGGATCTTGCTGACCGTGCCCGACAGGTTGCCGATGGTGATGGTGTCACCGATCCGCACCGGGCGTTCGAACAGGATCATGATGCCGGAGATAAAGTTGGCGAAGATCTCCTGCATGCCGAAACCGAGGCCGACCGACAACGCGGCCACCAGCCATTGCAACTTGTCCCAGCTCACGCCGAGGGTCGACAGGGTCGAGACGAAACCGACGCCGGCGATCACATATGACAGCAACGTCGTGGTCGCGTAGGCACTGCCCTGGGCCAGATTGAGTTTCGACAGCACGAACACTTCCAGCAGGCCCGGCAGGTTGCGCGCGAGGGCGAAGGTGATGCCGATGATGATCAGTGCGCCGAGCATGTCGCCGATGCTGATCGGCACCATGCTCATGTTGGCGCCGGTGCCGCTGGTGTATTCGTAGAGGGTGATGTTGTCGAGGTACGAGAACACTGAAATCAGGTCCGACCAGACCCAGTACAGCGCCGCGATGAAGCCGCCGAGCAGGGCGAGACGGATCAGGCGCAGGGACTGTTCGTTGACCTTCTCGATGTCCAGTGTCGGTTCTTCGATCACGGCTTCGCCGTCGCCGGCCTCTTTTGCCGCCTGACGTTTGGCCAGGGCGCGCTGGTAGGCCAGACGTCGGGCGGCAACCGCCAGACCCCGGACGAAGGTGGCTTCGATCACCAGCCAGAACATCAGCAGGTACAGGGTGTTGATCAAGCGATCGCTGAGTTTCAGCGCGGTGTAGTAGTAGCCGAAGCACACCGCGACGAACAGGGCGATCGGCAGCAAGGTGAACATCACGCCCACGGCCTTGCGGAACAACGAAGTATTTTCGTGGGCCGGGCTGCTGATCAGCAGACGGCTGAGCAGCCAGGCCATCAGGGCGTAGCAGGTCAGCACCACCGGCATGCCGAGAACGTCGTCAGCCAGTGCGGCCGGTTGCAGTTCGGCCACGGCGACTACGGTCACCAGCGCCATGACCACCAGTCCGAGGCGACGGATCCAGCCCTGGAGGAATTCGACCTGGGGTTTTTCCCAGCGGAAGTGCAACTCTGCCACGCCACCTGGCGAGAGAATCCGGTAGGCGGTGTAGAACACCAGCCATGCCTGACCCATTTGCAGCAGCGCCGCGCCCATGTTGGCGTTTTGTCCGCGGGCGTCGATCTGCAGGGCCAGTCCGCACAGGGCCAGGCCAAGGGCGACCGGCATCGCCAGCAGAATATTGATCAGGATCGCCTGCGGGGTGTGCCACTGGCTGTCACGCTTGAAGTGACCGATGTCCTGGTGAACCTTGTTCAACCGTGCATACAGCGCCTTGCGCCGCCACAGCAGCGCGCCGATCAGCAATGCCAGCGGCAGGAACAGCAGCGGACGCTGGGTCAGGCCGTCGGTCAGCTCGCTCAGGCTCGAGGCCAGCGGCAGGGTGTCGATCTGGCGTTTGAGCCGCTCCGGCACGCCGCGCATCCATTCCACGTCCAGCGGCTTGTTGCTGGGAATCCAGAACATCTGCTCATCGAGGGTTGCGCGCAGGCTTTGGGCAGTGCTCAGCAGTTGCTTCTGGTTGAGTTGCAGGGTGATTGATTCGTTGAGCACTGCGCTCAGTTCGCGGTTCAGCCGTTCCAGCAGGTCGGCGCGGGTGTTGGCCAGGTCCAGCAGGCTCTTGCGCAGTTGCGGGGTGACTTGCTCCGGCGGCTGGGTGGAGAGCAGGTTGTCGACGTAGGTCGCCGGGTTGCTCAGCAGTTCACGCTGCTGGCTGACTTCGAACTGATACAGGCGAATGTCGGCGATCTGGTCGGCCAGGTCACGATCGACCTTGAGGCGCGGCAGGGCCTGCTTCTGTTTATAGAGAATCTTCGACAGCAGCAGACTGCCCTTGAGCACGTTGATCTGTTCATCCAGGGCCGAGTCGCTCTGGGTCAGGCTGTCGAGTTGCTGTTTGGTTTGCAGGTTCTGCTGGGTGACTTCGTTGAGACGGTCGGTGCTTTTCAGCAGGTAGTCGGAGAGCTTGAGGTTGGCCGTGCTTTCGCTGGCGAGCAGGCTGCTGCCGCCGGCCTTCTGCGCTTCGATCGACTGCTGGGTAACGGTCTCCTGGGACTGCGCCAGACGCTTCTGGTTGATCAGGGTTTGCAGTTCCTGAATCTCGCGGTCGAGGCGGTCGGATTTCTCCGAGAGCAGGTCATGCTGGCTGTTGCCCAGATCCTGCAACTGGCTGTTGCCGGCCAGCTCCTGACGACGCAGCGGGATCAACGCGTTGAGGGCGGCCAGTTCGGCGTTCAACTGATCGCGTTGCTCGGCGCTGACGGTTTTGCCCGCGTCCTTGCCGGACTTGAGGATGTTGTTGATCTGCTGGATGCGCGTCTGGCTGGCGGAAATTTCCGCCTGGGCGCGCTCCGGGCGGGTCTGCGCGGTGATGATCAGGCTGTTGGCGTCGGCCAGGGCTTTTTGCAGATCGCTCTGCTGGGTCGAACGATCGGTGAGGATCTGTTCCAGCTGCTGGATCGATTCCTTGGGAAAGCGCTGCGCCACCGGCACCACGGCGGAGGCCTTGAGGCGCGTCAATTCGCGGGTGTTCTCGACGGTCTGCTTCGGCGCGCTTGCCAGTTGCTGTTTGAGGTCGATCAGCTTCTGTTCATAGTCACGCTGGTTGTTCAGCTGATTGAGCGTGTTCTGCAGGACGGTTTGCAGGGTCTTTTTATCGGCGTCCGGCAGTTTGCTGTCGGCGAGTTTGTCCAGGCTGGCCTGCACGGCTTCGCTGGACGGCGGTTCGGCGGCATACAGCGGCCCGACGGAAAGACTCAGGCCCAGCAGGGCCGCGAAAAAGAAAGAGCGCAGGGTAGGCATAGAGACCGGTCAAGCAAGTGAGAGTGGACGCAGTTTAGAGGAAGAGACCGGGACCCGGGCGACTTCCTTCGGGGAATCTGACGCCCACTTTGCCGATCTTGTTCCCGTCCATGACCGCGACCGTCCAGTGAGTGTTGTTCCACTCCACCTGGTCGCCGACGATTGGTGCACCACCAACCTTGTGGGCAATGAACGCACCGAGGGTCATGTCCGGATCGATGCCGTCGGCCGGCAACCCGTAAAGCGCTGCAACCGCTTTAAGCTGGGCGTCTCCTTCGAGTACAAAGTCGCCGAAGAAGCGCAGATCCAGACCGCGTTGCGGTGCCTGGCTGAACAGTTTGCCGAGGGCCGGCAAGTTGTGTTCATGGCCGATAACACACAACAAATCATCGACTTCCAGCACCGTGCTACCCGACGGATGGAGCAGTTGCTGGCCACGAAACAGGGCGGCGATGCGCGTGCCTTCGGGCATTTTCAGTTCACGCAGGGGCGAACCGATGCACCATTTCTCGGCGCCGAGCTTGTAAACGAACAGCTCCCACTCGCTGGTGATGTGCACCTCCAGTGCGGAACGCGAGATCGGCGCCGGCTCCGGTGGTACCGTCACCTTCAACAGCTTGGCCACCCACGGCAGGCTCGTGCCCTGCACCAGCAGCGACACCAGCACGATGAAAAACGCGAGGTTGAAGTACAGCTGCGCATTCGGCAGCCCGGCCATCAACGGGAACACCGCGAGAATGATCGGCACCGCGCCGCGCAGGCCGACCCAGGAAATAAAGGCTTTCTCGCGGCCGTGGAACGCCTTGAACGGCAGCAGGCCGACGACCACCGACAGCGGCCGGGCGAACAGAATCATCCACAGCGCCAGACCCAGCGCCGGCAGGGCGATCGGCAGTAAATCATGCGGCGTGACCAGCAGCCCCAGCACGAGGAACATGCCGATTTGCGCCAGCCATGCCATGCCGTCGAGCATGTGCAGAATGCCGTGACGGCTGCGCACCGGGCGGTTGCCGATCACCAGACCACACAGATAAACAGCGAGGAAGCCGCTGCCATGCAGGGCGTTGGTCAGTGCGAACACCACCAGACCGCCAGCGATCACCAGAATCGGGTACAGGCCGGTGGCGAGGTTGATCCGGTTGACCAGTTGCAACATCAACCAGCCGCCACCGAGGCCGATCACGCCACCGATGCCGAACTCGCGGATCAGGTGAGTCAACAGGCTCCAGTGCAGGCCGGTCTGGCCGCTGGCGAGCATGTCGATCAGGGTCACGGTGAGGAACACCGCCATCGGGTCGTTGCTGCCGGACTCGATTTCCAGGCTCGCGGTCACCCGTTCGTTGAGTCCCTTGCCGCCGAGCAGCGAGAACACCGCTGCGGCGTCCGTGGAGCCGACGATGGCGCCGATCAGCAGGCCTTGAATCAGATTGAGGTCGAACAGCCACGCCGCTGCCATGCCGGTCAGCCCGGTGGTGATCAATACCCCGACCGTGGCCAGCGACAGCGCCGGCCACAAGGCCACACGGAAACTTGAAACCCGGGTGCGCAAACCACCGTCGAGCAGGATCACTGCGAGGGCGAGGTTGCCGACCAGATAGGCGGTCGGGTAGTTATCGAAAATGATCCCGCCCCCATCGACCCCGGCCGCCATGCCGACCGCAAGAATGATGACCAGAATCGGAATGCCGAGACGCGAAGACAGGGAACTGACAAGAATGCTTGCACCTACCAGCAACGCGCCGATCAAGAACAGGCTGTTGATGGTCGTCGCATTCAAAGGCAGTACTCCAGAAGCGTAAAGACGGGCACAAACTGACCATGCAGTCTGCGTGCCAGCGATTCTAACCTGTTGAAATGTGATGCTGTCAAAAAGCTTTTTACGCTGGGGGATTCGAGGTTTGGGTTCGGCTGGCGATGGCTGCCCTCACCCTAGCCCTCTCCCGGGGGGAGAGGGGACTGATCGAAGTGTCTGGGCGAGGTCCATCGACCTGAAAATTCTGAGTCGAACTCAGGTTTGAAAAGCACCCTCACCCCAGCCCTCTCCCTCTGGGAGAGGAGGCTGATCGAGGTGTTTGTGCGAGGTACGCCGACCTGAAAGTCCGAAGTCGAACTCGGATTTTGAAAAGCCCCCGATCTGCTCCCTCTCCCTCTGGGAGAGGAGGCTGATCAAGGTGTTTGTGCGAGGTACGCCGACCTGAAAGTCCGAAGTCGAACTCAGATTTTGAAAAGCCCCGGACCTACTCCCTCTCCCTTTGGGAGAGGAGGCTGATCAAGGTGTTTGGGCGAGGTACGCCGACCTGAAAGTCCGAAGTCGAACTCAGATTTTGAAAAGCCCCGTATCTGCTCCCTCTCCCTCTGGGAGAGGGCTGGGGTGAGGGTGCTTTTGCTTTTGATCGAGTGAATCAGAGGCTGAACCGCCCAACCATGTTGTTCAAATCCAGCGCCAGACGCGACAGCTCGTTGCTCGCCGCACTGGTCTGATTCGCGCCGGTGGCCGATTGCACCGACAGGTCGCGGATGTTCACCAGGTTGCGATCCACCTCGCGGGCCACTTGTGCCTGCTCTTCGGCGGCGCTGGCGATCACCAGGTTGCGCTCGTTGATCTCGACGATTGCGGTGTTGATGGTGTCCAGCGACATCCCGGCGCCCCGGGCGATGTTCAGTGTCGACTCGGCGCGTTCGGTGCTGTTGCGCATCGAGTCCACCGCGTGTTCGGTGCCGCTCTGAATGCTGCCGATCATCCGCTCGATTTCGCTGGTCGACTGTTGGGTGCGATGGGCCAGCGCACGCACCTCATCGGCGACTACCGCAAAACCACGGCCGGCTTCACCGGCGCGTGCCGCTTCAATCGCAGCGTTCAGTGCCAACAGGTTGGTCTGGTCGGCCAAGCCACGAATAACGTCCAGGACCTTGCCGATGTCACGGGATTCGTTGGCCAGATCACCGATCAGGGTCGCCGTGCTCTGCACATCGGCGCTCATGCGTTCGATGGCGCTGACGGTTTCCTGCACCAGGTCGCGACCGTCGCCGGCGGACGTGGTGGCGTTTTTCGACGCTTCCGACGTGCTGACCGCGTTGCGTGCGACTTCTTCAACGGCGCTGGTCATTTCGTTGACCGCCGTGGCGGCCTGTTCGATTTCGTTGTTCTGCTGGGTCAGGCCACGGGCGCTTTCGTCGGTGACGCTGTTCAGCTCTTCGGCAGCGGACGCCAGTTGCGTGGCCGAGCCGGAAATCCGCTGCAGGGTGTCGCGCAGCTTCGATTGCATCTTGGCCATCGCCGCCAGCAAGCGGCCGGCTTCGTCTTTGCCGTCAACGTGGATCGGCTGGGTCAGGTTGCCTTCGGCGATGGTTTCCGCTGCGTCGAGTGCCTTGGCAATCGGCTTGGTGATGCTGACGGTCAGCAACCAGGCGAACAGGAAGGTCAGGCCGGTGGCGATCAGCAACAGGGTCACGACCAGGTTGAATGATATCGCGTACTGATCGGCTGCGCCTTGATCAGTTTCGGCGATTTGCTGGGTGTTGATCTCCAGCAGCCGCGCCAGTGCGGCGTTCACCGCTTCCGAGTTACTCAGCAAATCCGCGTTGAGCATCTGCCGCAGTTCATCGACCTGATTGTTGCGCGACAGGCTTTTCATCCGGTCTTCGAGTTGGCGGTACTGGGCCAGAAGCTGCACGTACTGGTCGTAGGCTGCACGCTCTTGCGGGCCATTGATCAACGGTTCGTAGGCGCGCTGGGCGTCGGCGATCTGCTTGTTGCGCAGCTCGAACAGCTCAATGGTTTTTTGCTGCACGTCCGGTTCGCGGTTGATCAGCAACCGGTAGGACAGCACCCGCAGGCGCAGGGTCAGTTGAGTGAACTCGTCGAGGGCCTTGATGGACGGCACGCTGGCAGTGGCAATTTCTTGGCCCGCTGCGCGTATTTTGCTCATCTGGTTCAAGGCGAACACACCCAGAATCAGCATCAGGCCGCCGATCAGGGCGAAGCCGGTGAACGCCCGGGGGGCGATATTCATATTGCGAAGGGACATGGGGCGGATACCAGAGGAGGGCCGCATCCATGCGGGCTGAGACGGCTGTATGGATGACTTATCGGTCATACGACTAAAGTCTTGAGGCGCTGCGCGTATTTGTCGCATAGGGGGTTGAGCGACGAAGTGCAGGAACCAGATCGGCAGATCACAGTCTTTTAAACTCGCGAGATCGGTCGGCCGCCAGGAAAATCAAGGCCTTGCGCCGGTTTAACCCTGGCATCCGTGATGACTTTTCTTTATCGTACGCGCCCTTTGAAAAACGCCTGGAAGATCAAAATGTTGGAAGCATCCCTCAGCCAATTGGAACAGCTCGTCAGCGACCTGGTGCAACAGAACCAGACTCTGCTGGAAACCAACCAGACCCTGTCTGCGGAACTGGCTCAGGCCAAGGATGAAAACGAAAGCCTGCAACTGAACCTGATGGAGCAGGAAGAGAAACACGGCGCCACCGCAGCGCGCATCCAGGCCCTGGTTGATCGCGTCAACGCAGGTCCTGTCAGCGCATGAATTACGGCACAGCAGGGGTAAAGGTCATCTCCATTCTCGGGGAGGACTACTCGATCAAGGCACCGGCCGGGGAAGAACAGACCCTGCTGGACGCGGCCATGATGCTCAAGGCTGCGCTGGACGACACCAAGCGCAAATACCCGACGCTGATCGGTGACCGCTTGCTGGTGCTGGCGGCGATGAATCTGTGCTCGCAGCAGATCGAAATGAAGAAGCAGCACCAGGAAGAACTCGACCGTTACCAAGAGCAAGTCAGCGCCACGGTCGAAACCATCGCCAAGACCATCAATCAGGGCTGATGGAGTTGCGCACAACCAAAGAATAGATTGTCGATATGGTTGTATACAATCGGCACGGCTGTTGCATTGTTTCGGCCACTTATTCTTTGGGGGTGCTCCATGCAGTTGTGGCGACGCAGTATTCAATGGCAGCTGATTCTCAGCATGGGCACCGCCCTGCTGGTCAGTATCCTGATCGTGGTTGGCATTTATACCCTTGTGGTCAACCGCCTCGCCCAGAGCTATCTGGTCGAACAAGCGCTGCCGTCGAGCATCGAAGCGACGCGCAACGATATTGAGCGCATCCTCGTCCAGCCGCTGACCGCCGCCAAAGACATCGCCAGCAACACGATGGTCCGCGACTGGCTGGCCTCGGGTGAAGACAGCGGCAAAACGGCGGCCTTCGCGCAGTATCTGGAAGGCATCCGCGCCGAACACAAGGCTTTCACCGCGCTGATCATCGGCACCGAATCCAATCACTACATCACCGAAAAAGGCCTGGACCGCACCCTCAGTCGCGCCAAACCGGCCGATGCCTGGTTCTATTCCTTCCTCGACAGCCATCAGCCGCGCACCCTGAATATCGACAACGATGGCGCCACCGGAGAATTGGCGCTGTTCATCGACTTGAAGGTCGAGCAGGCCGGCAAAGTGGTCGGCGTGGCCGGGCTTGGCCTGAGCATGAAAGAGTTGTCGGAGTTGATCCACAACTTCAGCTTTGGTGAGCGCGGCAAGGTCTATCTCGTGCGTTCTGACGGTTTGATCCAGGTGCATCCTGAAGCGCAGTTCAGTGGCAAGCGCACCCTCTCGGAGCAGATCGGTGCTTCGGCGGCACAAGCCGTCATGGGGAAAAAAGCTGCCGTGAGCAGCGGCTTCCAAAGAGACGGCGAAGACTTCCTCGCCTTCAGCCTGCCTCTGCGTGATCTGGGCTGGACCCTGGTGGCCGAAGTGCCGCAATCGCAGATCTATGCCGAGGCGCGCAAAGCCATGTGGATGAGCGGCGGCATCGGTCTGGCGGTGGCACTGGTGTGCCTCGCTTTGGTGGTGTGGTTGGCGCAAGGTTTGGTGCGACCGATTCGCCAAGTAACAGCTGCGCTTGTAGCAATCGGTAGCGGTGGTGGAGATTTGACCCACCGG
The DNA here is from genome assembly GCF_054344005.1 of Pseudomonas sp. GNP014. Lineage (NCBI taxonomy): Bacteria > Pseudomonadati > Pseudomonadota > Gammaproteobacteria > Pseudomonadales > Pseudomonadaceae > Pseudomonas > Pseudomonas sp. GNP014. Next base: position 1,716,050 of record NZ_JBTGUS010000001.1, read on the forward strand.
TTAGATTCCAGTCGCGCCGACGAGCTGGGCGATCTGGCTCGGGGCTTCAACCGATTCCTCGACAGCCAGCGCGCAATGATTGGCGAAGTGTTGGCCACCAGTGAGCGTTTGCGCACGGCTGTCGGCCAAGTGGCCAAGGTTGTGGATAACACCGCCGAGCGCTCTGGTCGTCAACAGGAGATGACCGACATGGTCGCCACCGCCGTTCATGAAATGGGCCTGACCGTGCAGGAGATCGCGCAGAACGCCGGCAACGCCGCGCTGGCCTCGCAAACCGCACGGGATGAAGCCCTGCAGGCGCGGGAAGTAGTCGGCGGCTCGATCCGCCATATCGAAAGCATGTCCGATGAGATTGGCGTGGCCGCCGGTGCGGTGGGGGAGCTGGCGCAGCAAGTGGCGTCGATCGACTCGGTGCTGGCGGTGATTCGCGGGGTGTCCGAGCAGACCAATCTGTTGGCACTCAATGCCGCTATTGAAGCGGCGCGGGCCGGAGATATGGGCCGTGGCTTTGCGGTTGTCGCTGATGAAGTGCGCACCCTGGCGCGACGCACGCAGGCGTCTACTGATGAAATCCAGCAGATGATCGGCAGCCTCAAGCAAGGCGCGGAAAATGCCGTGTCGTCGATGCGCACCGGGCAAGCTGCAACCGGCACCGGGGTTGAGTCGAGCCAGCGTACCGGCGCGTCGTTGACCGCGATTACCGGGCAGGTCGAGCGCATCAGCGACATGAACCATCAAGTGGCGACGGCGACGGAAGAGCAGTCGGCGGTGACGGAGGAGATCAACCGCAATGTACAGGGGATTTCTGATCTGGCGCGGGCCACGGCGGGGGAGGTTCGGGCCTGTCGCGAGGATTGTCAGATGCTGCAGAAACTGGCGGATGATCTGGCGCGGCAGATGGGTGGGTTCAAGCTGAGTTGAGTGCTGAGCCTGAAAAGCCCCTCACCCTAGCCCTCTCCCGGAGGGAGAGGGGACTGAATGCGGATACTTGAGAAATACGCCGACCTGAAAGGGCTACACCGAATCCATAAACGACTGGATTTTTCAGGTCGATGTATAGCGCCAGACACCTCGGTCGGCCCTATCTCCCTCCGGGAGAGGGGACTGAATGCGGGATGCTTGAGAAATACGCCGACCTGAAAATGCTGCGATGAATCCATAATCGACTGGATTTTTCAGGTCGACGTATAGCGCCAGACACCTCGGTCGGCCCTATCTCCCTCCGGGAGAGGGCTGGGGTGAGGGTTGGCTTTCAGAACCACGCATCCTGCATCGCCAGACACGTCTCATCCCGCGCCTCCAGCAACGTCAGTTCATGGTGGCAACCCGGCACTTCCCACGTCAGGAAATACCGCGCCGCCTGCAACTTGCCCTTATAGAAGTCGGCATCCGTTGCATTGCCCTTGGCCAAGCCTTCCTCGGCGCGAATCGCCTGCTCCAGCCAGCGCCAGCCGATCACCGTATGCCCGAACACCTTCAGGTACAGCGCCGAATTGGCCAGGCTGCTGTTGACCTTGCCTTGCGCCAGATCAGTCAGCAAACCGATGGTCACCCCTTGCAGGCGCGCGACCAGTTTCTCCAGCGGCTCACGCAATGCGGTTAACGATTCGTACGCGGTGGCGCGCTCGGAAGTGTCGGCGATCAACCGGATCAATTGCTTGAGCCCCGCGCCACCGTTCTGCGCCAGTTTGCGCCCGAGCAAGTCCAGCGACTGAATGCCGTGGGTGCCTTCGTGAATCGGGTTCAGGCGGTTGTCGCGGTAATACTGCTCCACCGGGTATTCACGGGTGTAGCCGTGGCCGCCAAGGATCTGGATCGCCAGTTCGTTGGCCTTGAGGCAGAACTCCGACGGCCAGGATTTGACGATTGGCGTCAGCAGGTCCAGCAGCTCATGGGCCTGTTGGCGCTCGGCTTCGCTTTCCAGTGTGGTGGTGTCGTCGAACAGCCGCGCCGCGTACAGACCGAGGTCAAATGCCCCTTCGACGTAGGATTTCTGTGTCAGCAGCATGCGTCTGACATCCGCATGCTGAATGATCGCCACCGGCGCGGTGGTCGGGTCCTTGCTGTCCGGCACCCGGCCTTGCGGGCGCTCGCGGGCGTACTCCAGCGAGTACAGGTAACCGGCGTAACCGAGCATCACTGCGCCCATGCCGACGCCAATCCGCGCTTCGTTCATCATCTGGAACATGTAGCTCAAACCGTGATGCGCTTTGCCCACCAGATAACCGACACACTCACCGTTATCGCCGAAGTTCAGCGCGGTCGAAGTGGTGCCGCGCCAACCCATCTTGTGAAACAGCCCGGCCAGCAGCACGTCATTACGCTGACCGAGGCTGCCGTCATCGTTGACCAGAAACTTCGGCACGATAAACAGCGAAATGCCTTTAACGCCCGCAGGTGCGTCCGGCAATTTCGCCAGCACCATGTGCACGATGTTCTCCGACAGCGGGTGATCGCCGCCGGAAATGAAGATCTTGTTGCCCTTCAGGCGATAAGTGCCGTCGGACGCCGGCTCGGCGCGGGTACGAATATCCGACAGCGATGAGCCTGCGTGGGGTTCGGTCAGCGCCATGGTGCCGAAGAAGCGGCCGTCGATCATCGGTTGCAGAAAGCGCTGTTTCTGCTCGTCGGTGCCGAAGCTTTCGATCAGATTGGCCGCGCCCATGGTCAGGAACGGATACGACGTCGAAGCGGCGTTGGCCGACTGGAAATGCGCGAAGCAGGCCTGGGAAAGCAGCGTAGGTAACTGCATGCCGCCGGCGTCGAAGCTGCGTGCGGCGTTGAGGAAACCGGCTTCGAGGAAGGCATCCACCGCCGGTTTGACCTCCGGAATCAGAATCGCCTGGCCGTTCTCGTAGCGCGGCTCGTTTTCGTCGCCCTTGCGGTTGTGCGGTGCGAAAAATTTCTCGGCGATGCTGCGCGCGGTGCCGATGGCGGCGTCGAAGGTCTCGCGGTTGTGCTCGGCAAACCGCTCACGCCGGGTCAGGCCCTCGGCATCAAGGACTTCATACAGCTCGAAAGCCAGATTGCGGGAACTGAGCAGCGTCTCGGACATGGCGGCCTACCTGAAATTTGGGTTTGGGCCGAGTCTAGGCGTGCTGATAGAGGCTGAACAGGATGATTGATGGGCGTGATGTTGGAGCCGTGCGCCGACTTAACAAACACCACAAAACACTGTGGGAGCTGGCTTGCCAGCGATGGCGGCTGATCAGCCAACATTTATGGTGACTGACACATTGCTATCGCTGGCAAGCCAGCTCCCACAGGGATTGTCGCTATTGCGGGCACCCATGCAGGTGCCCGGTTTTCGGTTTTAGCCGATAGTCATCAAGCTCGCGTTACCACCCGCCGCAGCGGTGTTAACACTCAACGCACGCTCGATCACCAGACGCTCCAGGGCAATGTTGGTCTCGCCCTGGGACAAGCCCTGAACGCCCACAATCGCACCGGCCCGCTTGGCAATTTGCTGGCAGACACCGCGCAACTGGTCGGAATGGCCATGATGCAGAACGGCATCAAACACCACCTCGTCCTTGTTCCAGTCGGCAATCAGCTTGATCCGCGCCTGAACATCCTTCGGCAGGCGTGCGAACAAGGCCTTGCTGATGTCGGACTCCGGCCATACCGCCGAACCACCTACCGCCAGTACCGCCGCCAGTTGGGTCAGCAGATCACCTTCGACTTCTGCCAGACAGAGCACGTGCTCACGCGGCAGGATCGCGTAGCTGTTCTTCTCGCCGGTCGGGCCGGCCAGCACGCGGGTGATACCGCTTTGCGACTGGGCGGCGTACTGCACGCACAGGGTGCTCAGGTCGGCGTACTGGTTGCTTTCGGCCCAGGCTTTCAGGGCGTTCAGCGGCTTGCTCATGGCATCGCGCAGACGCACGTCCGGGGCGACGACCGCATCACCGCGAGCGAAGGATTGTTCGATCGCGTCGGCAGGACGCGTCGACAGCAGGCGGTACAGGTACAGCGGGCCACCGGCTTTCGGGCCAGTACCCGACAGGCCTTCGCCGCCGAACGGCTGCACGCCGACCACGGCACCGACGATGTTGCGGTTGACGTAGACGTTACCGGCGTTGACGTTGTCGATCACCTTGGCGATGGTCTCGTCGATGCGCGTGTGCACGCCCAGCGTCAGGCCATAACCGGAAGCGTTGATCTGACCGATCAGTTGATCGATCTCTTTACGCTTGTAGCGCACCACGTGCAGCACCGGACCGAAGATCTCGCGTTGCAGTTCGTCGAAGCTTTCCAGCTCGATCAGGGTCGGCATGACGAAGGTGCCGCGTTTGACTTCTTCGCTGTCGGCAATTGCCACCTGGTACACGTTGCGACCTTTATCGCGCATGCCCTGGATGTGCTTGTCGATGCCAGCCTTGGCTTCGGCGTCGATCACCGGGCCGATGTCCACGGACAGACGCTCCGGGTTGCCGAGACGGCTTTCAGCCATCGCGCCTTTGAGCATTTCGATGACGCGATCGGCGGAATCTTCCTGCAGGCACAGTACACGCAGGGCCGAGCAACGCTGGCCAGCACTGTCGAAGGCCGAAGACACCACGTCGATCACAACCTGTTCGGTCAGTGCCGAAGAATCGACGATCATCGCGTTCTGGCCACCGGTTTCGGCGATCAGCGGAATCGGACGGCCCTGGTTGTCGAGGCGACCGGCAATGTTGCGTTGCAGCAGACGCGCGACTTCGGTGGAACCGGTGAACATCACGCCTTTGACGCGCTCGTCACCGACCAGACCGGCACCGACGGTTTCACCGCGACCCGGCAACAGTTGCAGTACGCCTTCCGGGATGCCGGCCTCAAGCATCAGGCGCACAGCCTGAGCAGCCACCAGCGGGGTCTGTTCGGCCGGTTTGGCCAGTACCGGGTTACCGGCAGCCAGTGCGGCAGCGACCTGACCGCTGAAGATCGCCAGCGGGAAGTTCCACGGGCTGATGCACACCACCGGCCCCAACGGGCGGTGGGCGTCGTTGCTGAAATCGTTGCGTGCCTGCACTGCGTAATAACGCAGGAAGTCGACCGCTTCACGGACTTCGGCGATGGCGTTGGCGAACGTCTTGCCGGCTTCACGGGCCAGCAGGCCCATCAGTGGCTGGATTTCGCCTTCCATCAAATCAGCGGCACGTTCCAGAATTGCCGCCCGTTCGGCCGGCGGCGTGGCCTGCCAGATCGGCGCAGCATTCAGGGCACATTGAATGGCGTTGTCGACGTCTTCGACGGTGGCTTCCTGCACGTGTCCGACCACATCGCGGTGATCGGCCGGGTTCAGCACCGGTGCCGGCGCTTCGTTGCTGGAAGCGCAACCGAGCATCGGCGCGGCTTTCCAGTTGTTGTGCGCGGTGGCGAGCAGGGCGCAGGACAGCGAGGCCAGACGGTGTTCGTTGGCCATGTCGATGCCGGCGGAGTTGGCGCGCTCGGCGCCGTACAGGTCACGCGGCAGCGGAATACGCGGGTGCGGCAGGCCGAAACCACCTTCCACAGTCGCCATCTGCTCGATCTGCGCCACCGGATCGGCCACCAGTTCCTGAATCGAAATCGACTGGTCGGCAATGCGGTTGACGAACGAGGTGTTCGCGCCGTTTTCCAGCAGGCGACGCACGAGGTACGCCAGCAGGGTTTCGTGGGTGCCGACCGGTGCGTACACGCGGCACGGACGGTTCAACTTGCCTTCGGAAACTTTGCCGACAACCTGCTCGTAAAGCGGTTCGCCCATGCCGTGCAGGCACTGGAATTCGTACTGGCCCGGGTAATAGTTCTGGCCGGCAATGTGGTAAATGGCCGACAGGGTGTGGGCGTTGTGCGTGGCGAACTGCGGGTAGATGACTTCCGGCACCGACAGCAGTTTGCGTGCGCAAGCGATGTAGGAAACGTCGGTGTACACCTTGCGGGTGTAGACCGGATAGCCTTCCAGGCCTTCGACCTGGGCGCGTTTGATTTCGCTGTCCCAGTACGCGCCTTTCACCAGGCGGATCATCAGGCGATGACGGCTGCGGCGGGCCAGGTCGATCACGTAGTCGATCACGTACGGGCAACGTTTCTGGTACGCCTGGATGACGAAACCGATGCCGTTCCAGCCAGTCAGTTGCGGCTCGAAGCACAGGCGCTCGAGCAGATCCAGCGACAGTTCAAGACGGTCGGCTTCTTCGGCGTCGATGTTCAGGCCGATGTCGTATTGCTTGGCCAGCAGGGTCAGCGACAGCAGGCGCGGGTACAGCTCGTCCATTACGCGCTCGTACTGCGCACGGCTGTAACGCGGGTGCAGGGCCGAGAGCTTGATGGAAATGCCCGGACCTTCATAAATCCCACGACCGTGGGAGGCTTTGCCGATCGAGTGAATGGCTTGTTCGTACGACGCCAGGTACTTCTGTGCGTCGTGTTCGGTCAGGGCCGCTTCACCGAGCATGTCGTAGGAATAACGGAAACCCTTGGCTTCGAACTTGCTCGCGTTGGCCAGCGCTTCGGCGATGGTTTCGCCGGTGACGAACTGCTCGCCCATCAGGCGCATGGCCATGTCGACGCCCTTGCGGATCATCGGTTCGCCGCTCTTGCCGATGATGCGGCTCAGCGACGAGGTCAGGCCGGCTTCGTTGTGGGTGGACACAAGCTTGCCGGTCAGCAGCAGACCCCAGGTTGCCGCGTTGACGAACAGCGACGGGCTGTTGCCCAAATGCGGATGCCAGTTACCGGTGCTGATCTTGTCGCGGATCAGTGCGTCGCGAGTGCCTTTGTCCGGAATACGCAGCAGCGCTTCAGCCAGGCACATCAGGGCGACGCCTTCCTGGGACGAAAGGGAAAACTCCTGCAGCAGGCCCTGAACAATGCCTGCACGACCGCCGGCACTTTTCTGGTTACGCAGTTTTTCCGCGATGGTTGCGGCAAGTTTGTTGGTGGCTTCGGCCATCGGTGCCGGCAGGCGCGCCTGCTCGATCAGCATCGGCACCACTTCCGGCTCAGGGCGACGGTAAGCAGCGGTGATCGAAGCACGGAGTACCGATTGCGGCAGGATGCTTTCGGCGAATTCGAGGAAGCACTGGTGGGCATGATCGGTGTGGACTTCACCGGCGTCGTCGGCGTCCTTGGCGGTCAAACCGTTCAGCTCGGTCAGGGTTGCACCACCCTCGAGTTTTTCCAGGTAATTGAAAATTGCCTGCTTGATCAGCCAGTGCGGCGTGCGATCAATCGAGGTTGCGGCCGCCTTCAGGCGTTCGCGGGTCGGGTCATCGAGTTTGACCCCAAGGGTGGTGGTAGCCATATTTTTATCCTCATGGTTGCCACAGTTGCGTGGCATCAGCTGGCCGCAAGATTAGCCGCGCGCTGAGAGAGGTGCAACCGGGTGCAACCCTTTTTTTGTCGGAATAATAGGCAGCTCGTCAGGAATTATTTTCTGGTACGAAAGTGCTGCTCCTGCTTGGTGCTTTTGCTTCTAGCCAACGGTGATGACTGCCACAAAAGAGAGCAAAAACGCGGTGATTGTCGATAAATCCGACTAGGTGCAACTTATTCGCTCGAAACTGGTTGCACCTTATTTGATTTGTTGCATAGCATTCGCGCCCTAGGTGCAACCGGGAATAACCCGGTGTACCGGCTGATGGCTTTCCTGGGGAAACATCAGTCCTAAATGCGCGGGATCCCGGATCGTCTGCCAAACGTCGTCGTTTGCGAGCGGTTCACCACCGCCGCTACATAAAAACAAAGCCAGGGCGTAACTCAATGAGCGTAAGCAATCCAACCCTGATCACGTTCGTGATCTACATCGCAGCAATGGTGCTGATCGGCCTGATGGCCTATCGCTCCACCAACAACCTTTCTGACTACATTCTTGGCGGTCGTAGCCTGGGCAGCGTCGTGACGGCTCTGTCTGCCGGTGCTTCCGACATGAGCGGCTGGTTGTTGATGGGCCTGCCGGGCGCCATTTACATGTCCGGTCTTTCCGAAAGCTGGATCGCCATCGGTCTGGTCATCGGTGCCTACCTGAACTGGCTGTTCGTTGCCGGCCGTCTGCGCGTGCAGACCGAGCACAACGGCGATGCCCTGACTCTGCCAGACTACTTCGCCAGCCGTTTTGAAGACAAAAGCGGCCTGCTGCGGATCATCTCGGCGATCGTGATTCTGGTGTTCTTCACCATCTACTGCGCTTCCGGCATCGTGGCTGGCGCCCGTCTGTTCGAAAGCACCTTCGGCATGTCCTACGAGACGGCGCTGTGGGCCGGTGCTGCGGCGACGATTGCTTACACCTTTATCGGCGGTTTCCTCGCGGTGAGCTGGACTGACACCGTACAAGCCACGCTGATGATTTTCGCCCTGCTGCTGACGCCGATCATCGTCCTGCTGGCTACCGGCGGCGTCGACACTACGTTCCTGGCCATCGAAGCTCAGGATCCAAGCAACTTCGACATGCTCAAGGGCACCACTTTCATCGGCATCATCTCGCTGATGGGCTGGGGTCTGGGCTACTTCGGTCAGCCGCACATCCTGGCGCGTTTCATGGCGGCGGATTCGGTGAAATCGATTGCCAACGCCCGTCGCATCTCCATGACCTGGATGATCCTGTGCCTGGGCGGCACCGTGGCGGTGGGCTTCTTTGGTATCGCGTACTTCTCGGCACACCCGGAAGTGGCCGGTCCCGTGACCGAGAACCACGAGCGCGTGTTCATCGAGCTGGCGAAAATTCTCTTCAATCCATGGGTGGCCGGTGTCCTGCTGTCGGCAATTCTCGCCGCGGTGATGAGCACGCTGAGCTGCCAGTTGCTGGTGTGCTCCAGCGCTCTGACCGAAGACTTCTACAAAACCTTCCTGCGTAAATCCGCCTCCCAGGTTGAACTGGTCTGGGTCGGCCGCGCCATGGTGCTGTTGGTTGCACTGATCGCGATCGCCCTGGCCGCCAACCCGGAAAACCGCGTGCTGGGCCTGGTGTCCTACGCCTGGGCCGGTTTCGGTGCTGCGTTCGGTCCGGTTGTACTGATCTCGGTGGTCTGGAAAGGCATGACCCGCGACGGCGCGCTGGCCGGTATCCTGGTCGGCGCGATCACCGTGGTGGTCTGGAAGCATTTCGAACTGCTGGGTCTGTACGAAATCATCCCGGGCTTCATCTTCGCCAGCCTGGCTATCTACATCGTCAGCAAGCTCGGCTCGCCGACCACTGGCATGGTGCAGCGTTTTGAAGCGGCGGAAAAAGATTTCCACCTGAACAAGTGATGCGCTGAGCTTCGGCTCACTCAAAAACGGCCCGTTTCCTACAGGAGACGGGCCGTTTTTTATTGCCTGTGATTTTTTGCCAACGCTGAAGAAACCTGTGGGAGCTGGCTTGCCAGCGATGAGGGCGGCACATTCAGAACATTCAGTAACTGACACATCGCTATCGCTGGCAAGCCAGCTCCCACAGGGTTTTATGGTGGGTTTCGGGGATTTGTCTGTAGTTGAAGGCGCCGCTTTTTGCAGGGCTTTTCATCAATGAAAGTAGGGCAAATCTGATTTTCCGGTCACCCATTCATCACCCCTTGCCCCTCATGCAGAATCGCCCGCCCTTCATTCTGCAGAGAGACATCGGATGTTCGCGCCTGCCAATCAACCGCGTTTCACGTTGACCCTCGAAGGTGCCCAACATGACCTCAAAGTCCTTGAGTTCACGGGCAAGGAAGCCATCAGCCAACCCTATCGCTTCGAACTGGAACTGGTCAGCGAGCGGCCGGATCTGGACCTCGAAAGCCTGCTGCACTGTCAGGCATTTCTGAGTTTTGATGCTCAGGGTGCCGGTGTCCACGGTCAGATTTATCAGGTCGGGCAGGGCGACTCCGGGAAACGTCTGACGCGCTATCACTTGAGCCTTGTGCCGCGTCTGACGTACCTCGGGCATCGCATCAATCAGCGAATTTTCCAGCACCAGAGCGTGCCGCAGATCGTGACGCAAATCCTCAAGGATCACGCGATCCTGCGCGATGCTTTCGAGTTTCGACTCGGGAGCGATTACCCGGTGCGTGAATATTGCGTGCAGTACGCCGAAAGCGATCTGGCGTTCATTCAGCGGCTGTGTGCCGAGGTCGGCATTCATTACCACTTTCAGCACAGCCTCGACGGACATCTGTTGGTGTTCGGCGACGATCAAACCGTATTCCCGCGATTGGCCGAGTCAACGCTTTATCTGCCCGGTAGCGGCATGTCTGCCGGGGCGCCGGCGATCAAGCGCTTCAATGTGCGTGTGGAAACCCGTACCAGCGTGGTCACCCGGCGTGACTACAACTTCGAAAAGCCGCGCCTGCAGTTGGAGAGTCGCATCGACGGCGAGCAACGCCCGGTGCTCGAGGACTACCACTTTCCCGGGCAATTCGATAATCGTGAAACCGGCAAACACCTGGCCCAGCGGGCGCTTGAAAGGCATGTCGCCGACTACCGTCAGGCCGAGGGCATCAGCGATGAATCCGCACTGGTTTGCGGACATTTCCTGCACCTCAGCGAGCACCCACGTCAGAGTTGGAATGACCTTTGGCTGCTGACCGCGATCGAGCACCGTGGGCGACAGCCGCAAGTGCTGGAGGAGTCGGTAACCAGCGATGGCGAATCCTTCCAAGGCTACCGTAATACCTTTCTCGCTACGCCGTGGGATGTGTTCTTCCGCCCGGCGCTTGGCCCGGAAAAACCCCGGATGCTCGGTTATCAACCCGCCGTTGTCACGGGGCCGAAAGACACGGAAATCCACTGCGACGAGTACGGTCGGGTCAAGGTGCAACTGGCCTGGGATCGCGACGGTGAATTGAACGAGCATTCCAGTTGCTGGCTGCGCGTCGCCACCGGTTGGGCCCATGATCGTTACGGCAGCGTGCTGATTCCGCGCGTGGGCATGGAAGTGCTGGTCGGCTTCATTGATGCCGATGCCGACAAACCCTTGGTCGTGGGCTGCCTGCCAAACGCCGCGACGCCGGTGCCGCTGGATCTGCCGGCGGACAAGACCCGCAGTGTTTTCCGCAGCCAAAGCACCCCCGGTGGTGGTGGCTACAACGAACTGCGCATTGAAGATAAAAAAGGCGCCGAGGAAATCTACCTGCGCGCCCAGCGCAATTGGACGCAGCATGTGTTGAATGATCAACAGGTGCAGGTCGATAACCAGCGCAGCATTGTCGTCACCGGCACCGCCCGCCATGAGTTGAAGGCGGATGAGCAGCGCATCACCCACGGCCAGCGCCAGACCGAAGTGAAGCAGGACGATCATTTGAGCGTCACCGGCAGCCGCCATATCAAGGTGGCCAATCAGGCGACCAGTGCCAGCCAGCAGTTCCACGTCAGCGCCGGTCAGCAAGTGGTGATCGACGGTGGTGCGAGTGCGACGATTCAGGCCGGCGGGCAATGGATCAACATCGGCCCCGGCGGGATTTTCAGCAGCGTGCCGATTGTCGTGGGCGGCGCACCGATGGCGGCGATGAGTGCCGCACCTGTGGCGCCGGGTTTGCCGGAGAAACTGGCCGCCGCGCCGGCAGCCATGCTCACTGCCGCGCAAATCATGAGTTTTAAAGGTGATGCGCCATTCTGCGAAGAGTGTGAGCGTTGCAAGGACGGTCTCTGTGCAGCCTGATTTCCTCTTGCCTGCCGATTGGCTGGCGCGTGAACCGTTGAGCGCATCCGAGCAATTGTTCGCGGTGTTCAGCAGTGCCAGCGAGGCGAAGCCGCTCAAGGCTTGGCCAGAAGCGGCGAGTCCGATCTGGGCCGAGACGATCTATGCCGAGTGGGATGCGGTGATGCCTTACGTGGGAATTGTCGCCGCCGACAGTGAGTTTCTGCATTGGGTCGCCACCACCGAGTCGCGGGATTGGGGATGGTTGGCGGTTTCTTCGGCGAGTCTTGAGGAAGTGTTGGCGCACTTTCGCAGCCTGACCCAAGTGCTGATGCCGAGTGGCAAAACGGTGTTTTTCCGTTTCTGGGACGGGCGGTTTCTGTTGCCGATTCTGCAGGCCAATGAAGTGGATGCAGCGCAGCTGTTCCCGTTGATCGGGCGGTGTTTGATCAATGGGCAGGCGCTGGAAATCGGCGGCAGGGCGCAGGTGGCCGGGCGGGCATTGCCGTGGTGGCAGGTGCCGGAGTCGGTGCTGGCGCAGCAGGGCAATGACGTTCGAACGGCCAATGCGTTGCAGTGGTTGAGCGAGGAGCATCCGACACTTTTCGAGGCCTTTCCAGAGGCGGTTTTACGTTGCAAGATCAGGCGGTTTTTTCAGGTTTCAATGTCGGAAGAATCGTCGCAATCGGCGTTGCTGGCGTTTTTGCTGGCAGAGTCGGAGTGAGTTTTCGGGGCGAAGGTCTCGGACGATTCCTTCGAGTTGCGGCGGTTTTCATGAACTGGTGGGCGGTGGGTTGCAGGGATAGTCTTTTCGTTGTCACTGCGAGAGTGGTGACAGGGTGTAGGAACCCTTGGAATTTACCGTGCACCAGCCTTGTTGTTTGATTGCGGCACCTAACGTGTGTCCGTGACATCTTTCGCGGCGGCTGTGCGCGGGAACGCTTCGGCGTAGCTGAGTTTTTGGCTGGTTCCTCAGTTTCCTACTCCCGCGTACGGCTGCCACCCAAACCTGTAGGAAGGTCATTGGTAGCCTCATTTAACCAGTTGAGGTGCAAAATATGACAACGCTTAAACCGGCTCCACCCTACGAAAAAATCATCCCCCATCCCGACAACCGCTTCATGGCCCTCACCGGCAATTGCAGCGACATGCCCACCCTGTTCATCGACACCCATGTGCCCCTCGACATCCTTATGGACGCCGCCAACCATCGTCTGCGCGCCGTGATCCAGGTGCTGGAAAACATGTGCATGCGCGGCTCGGTCGAATGCGACTCCGTCATCCTCAGCGACTTCGCCCAGCTCTGCGTAATCCCCTTGCGCGACGGCTGCGATGTGCTCGATGTCATCGGCAAGCGTCTGCGCGCCGCGCCATAAAAGCAAAGCCCCTCACCCTAACCCTCTCCCAGAGGGAGAGGGGACTGACCGAGTCGTCTGGGTGATGTACGCCGACTTGCGACTTCAGCGGTGAACTTCGCTTGGCCAAGCCTGGAGGGTGGCGTTCTTTCGGGGGACTGACCGAGTCGTCTGGGTGATGTACGCCGACTTGCGACTTCAGTGATGAACTTCGCTTGGCCAAGCTTCGGGGGACTGACCGAGTTGTCTGGGTGATGTACGCCGGCTTGCGACTTCCGCGCTGATCTTCGTTTGGCCAAGCTTCGGGGGACTGACCGAGTCGTCTGGGTGATGTACGCCGGCTTGCGACTTCCGCGGTGAACTTCGTTTGGCCAAGCTTCGGGGGACTGACCGAGTCGTCTGGGTGATGTACGCCGACTTGCGACTTCAGCGGTGAACTTCGCTTGGCCAAGCCTGGAGGGTGGCGTTCTTTCGGGGGACTGACCGAGTCGTCTGGGTGATGTACGCCGACTTGCGACTTCAGTGATGAACTTCGCTTGGCCAAGCTTCGGGGGACTGACCGAGTTGTCTGGGTGATGTACGCCGGCTTGCGACTTCCGCGCTGATCTTCGTTTGGCCAAGCTTCGGGGGACTGACCGAGTCGTCTGGGTGATGTACGCCGGCTTGCGACTTCCGCGGTGAACTTCGTTTGGCCAAGCTTCGGGGGACTGACCGAGGTGTCTGGGTGATGTACGCCGACTAGCGACTTCCGCGCTGATCTTCGCTTGGCCAAGCCTGAGATCACGCTGATCTTTCAGGTCGATGTAACTCGCAAGATCACCACGGTCAGTCCCCTCTCCCTCCGGGAGAGGGTTAGGGTGAGGGAAAGGCTTTTGTCCACTCGGCTGCGAACCCCTGACTTGCCGCCCGGTAAAAGGTAAACTTTGCGCCCTTCGCAGGAGCAGCCATGAATTATCGTCACGCCTTCCATGCCGGCAATCACGCCGATGTGTTCAAACACCTGACCTTGACCCGCCTCATCGCCCTGATGTCGCGCAAGGAGCAGCCGTTTGCCTATCTCGACACGCACGCCGGCATCGGTCTGTATGACTTGCAGGGCGATCAGGCCAATCGCACCGGCGAATACCTGGAAGGCATTGCGCGGTTGTGGGATCAGCCGGACCTGCCGGCGCTGACCGCCGACTACATGAAGGTGCTGCATGAGATGAACCCGGATGGCCAGTTGCGCTACTACCCGGGTTCGCCGGAGCTGGCGCGGCGCCTGACCCGGCCGCAGGATCGGGTGATGCTCAACGAGAAGCACCCGGAAGACGGCGTGCTGCTCAAGGACAACATGGCCGGTGATCGCCGGGTCAAGGTTCACCTCGGCGAGGGCTGGCATGTGGCGCGGGCGATGTTGCCGGTGCAGGAAAAGCGTGCGGTGATGTTGATTGATCCGCCGTTCGAGCAGCTCGATGAAATGCAGCGCTGCGCGGCGTCGTTGAAAGAGGCGATTGGCCGCATGCGCCAGACGGTGGCGGCGATCTGGTATCCGGTGAAGGATCAGCGTGCGTTGCGTCGGTTCTATCAGGATCTGGCCGGTACCGGTGCGCCGAAGTTGCTGCGCGTGGAACTGCTGGTGCATCCGCTGGATACGCCGAACAGCCTGAACGGTTCGGGCATGGCGATTGCCAATCCGCCGTGGGGGCTGGAGGAAGAATTGCGTGAGTTGCTGCCGTGGCTGTCGAAGAAGCTGGGGCAGACCCAGGGTGGGTGGCAGATGGATTGGCTAATAGCGGAGTAAAGCTTCCAGCTACAAGCTACAAGCTGAAGCGAGCGACGCGCTTGCAGCTTGATGCTTGTAGCTCGCAGCTTTAGTTCGGCATGCACACACCGGTGCCGCCAATCCCGCAGTAACCCTCAGGGTTTTTCGCCAGATACTGCTGGTGATACGCCTCGGCGAAGTACACGGTTGGCGCCTGTTCGATCTCGGTGCTGATCTCGCCCAGACCGGCCTTCGACAATTCCGCCTGATACACCGCTTTGCTCTTCAGCGCCGCATCCAGATGCTCAGGCGAGGTCGCGTAGATCACCGAGCGGTACTGGGTGCCGATGTCGTTGCCCTGACGCATGCCCTGCGTCGGGTTATGCAGCTCCCAGAACATTGCCAGCAGCTCTTCGTAGCTGACTTTGGCCTTGTCATACACCACCAGCACCACTTCGGCGTGGCCGGTCAGGCCCGAGCAGACTTCTTCGTAGGTCGGGTTCGGCGTGAAACCGCCGGCATAACCCACGACCGTGCTGACCACGCCTTCACGCTGCCAGAAGCGGCGCTCGGCGCCCCAGAAGCAACCCAGGCCGAAAATCGCGAAGTCGACGTCCTGGAAAAACGGGCCAAGCAGCGGGGTTTCTTCGAAGACGAAGTGTTTTTCAGGCAGGGTCATCGCGGTTTCGCGGCCGGGTAACGCTTGTTCTTTGGTCGGTAGCACGTTCTTGTTCACCAGAATTTCCGAGCGCAGAACCATGATCGTTCCTCTCAGTCAGGTTGGATGTAAAAAGTCAGACCGCCAGTGTGCCCAATGATGCCCGGTTAATCACTACCCAAAATGTGCGGGTACTCGCCCCACTGTAGGCCTTCGCCTGCTCGCGATAGCGGTATTTCAGTGACAAATAGTTGATTGACCCACCGCTATCGCGAGCAGGCGAAGGCCTACAGGGAAATGTAGAGGATTAAAGGCAGAGCGGGCCGCGCGGGTAGCGTTTGAGGGCGTGGATCAGCTCGTTGCCCGGGATCGGCCGGTCGAAGAGGTAGCCCTGGCCGACGTCGCAGCGATGACGGCGCAGGAACGCCAGTTGCTCGGCAGTCTCGATGCCTTCGGCTACGACCTTGAGCTTCAGGTTGTGGGCCATGGCGATCACCGCCGAGGTGATTTCCATGTCGTCCTGGTTGTCCGGGATTTCGTGGATGAAGCTGCGATCAATCTTGATGATGTCGATCGGGAATTTCTTCAGGTAGCTGAGCGACGAATAACCGGTACCGAAGTCGTCCATGGCCAGGGTCAGGCCCAGGCGCTTGAGCTGGTCGAGCTGCAAGTGCGTGTCTTCGGTGGCTTCCAGCAGCAGGCCTTCGGTCAGCTCCAGCTCCAGCAGGTTGGCCGGCAGCGCTTCTTCCTTGAGGATGTTGGCGATCGAGGCGACCAGATCCGGATCGGAGAACTGTTTCGGTGACAGGTTGATCGCCACTTGCAGATTGCCCATGCCCGCGGCGGTCAGCGCCTTGCTCATGCGGCAGGCCTGACGGGCGATCCACTTGCCGATCGGAATGATCAAGCCGGTCTCTTCGGCGACGCTGATGAACTGGTCCGGGCGGATCATGCCGCGCTCCGGGTGATTCCAGCGCAGCAGCGCTTCCATCCCCAGCAGGCGACCGCTGCGCAGGCACAGCTTGGGCTGGTAGAACACGTCCAGCTCGTTCTGGGTCAGGGCGCGGCGCAGGTTGTTTTCGACGAACAGCTTGTAACTGGCCTCGGCGTTCAGTGCTTCGGTGAAAACCTGTACCTGATGTTTGCCGTTGGCCTTGGCCTTGTGCAGGGCCAGCCCGGCGTTGCGCATCAGGGTTTGCGGGTCGCGTCCGTGCAGCGGCGCGCAGGCCAGGCCGACCGAGCCGGTGACGCTGATCAACTGGTTGTCGACGAACATCGGTTTGTCGAGGGTCATCAGCAACTGGCTGGCGATTTGTTGGCCGGCTTCAAGATCGGTGTTGTCGAGCAGTACGGCGAATTCGTTACTGGCGAACCGGGCGAGGCTGCCGCTCGGGCTCAGGCTGTTGCGCAGGCGCCGGGCGAGGCTGATCAACAGTTTGTCGCCGGTCTGGTGACCGAGGCTGTCGTTGATCCGCTTGAAGTTGTCGATGTCCACCAGCAACAGGCTGATCGGCGTATCGCTGTCCCGGGCGAAGCGTTCGTCGAGGTTGCGGATAAACGCCGGACGGTTGCCGAGGTTGGTCAGGTTGTCGGTGTAGGCCAGACGTTCGATGCGCTGCTGCGCCAGTTTGGTCTGGGTGATGTCTTCGTAGATGCCGATGTAATGGGTCAGTTCGCGGTTGTCGCCGTAGACCTTGGAGATCGACAGCTGCCCCCAGTAGGGTTCGAGGTTTTTCCGGCGGCTCTTGAATTCGCCCTGCCAGCTGTTGCTCTTGGCCAGCGCCGAGGGCGCGTCGAACAGCAGTTCGCTGAGGTTTTCCAGAGCCGGCAGCTCCGACAGGCGCTGGCCATGGACTTCCTCGGTGGTGTACTGGGTGATCGCGGTGAAGCTGGGGTTGACGTACTCGACCACACCGTCGCAGTTGACCAGCAGAAAGGCGTTGGCGCTTTGCTCCACGGCACGCTGGAACAGGTGCAGGGCGCTGGTGGCGGTGCGGCGGTTGTGGTTGTTGATGACCTGGGCGAACTGGTCGGCCAGCTCACCGGCAAACGCAATTTCGTCGGACTGCCAGGCGCGGGTGACGCCGGTCTGTTCCAGGCACAGCACGCCAACCACCTGGCCATCGACGCGGATGCTCGCGTCGAGCATGGCGTTGACGTCGCGCGGGCGCAGGGCTTCGGCCATCTCGCGGGTGCGCGGATCACGCATCGCGTTATGGGCGTCGATGGCGCGGCTGCTGTGCAGCGCTTCCATGTAGTCGGGGAAGCTGCTGACGTCGATCACATCCGGGAGAATGTATTCCTGGGTCGCGCGGTGGTAGGCCGAAATCGGCACCAGTTGCTGGCCTTCGAGGTTCCACAGGCTGGCGCAGTCGATCTCGTAGATGTCGCAGGCGCAGCGGGTGATCAGCTCGGCGGCTTCCTGCAACGAATTGTGCGAACTGTAGCGCTGGCGGGCGAGCAGCAGAATCAGGTCTTGCTGGGCGCGCACGCGTTCGAGGTGCTGCAGTTGCTCCTGCTGGGCGCGCTGGTTCAGTTCCAGGGCGATCTGCAGGCGAGAGTTCTGGGTTTCGAGGTCGACCGAGGGCAGTGACGACGCTTCGTCGAACACATCGTCGACTGCCAGCAGATAGCCGCGCAGCAGGTGCCGATTGTGTTGTTTATAGGCTTCACCCAATTCCAGGACGCTCAGCGTGCCGGCGGCGGTGTGCAGGGTGTAGCGCACCAGATAGTGCGGGCTGGTGCCGAGCTGCTGCTGGATGGTGTCATGCAACTGATAGCGCGCTTCGGGTTCCATCAGGCTGGCGTACGGCGAGCCGACCAGTGCGCACAGTTCAACGGCCGGTTGACCGAACTGGCGCTCGCAGTTGGGGTCGAGAAACAGCATCGCCCAACTGGCTTCATTCAAGCGCTCGAAACGCAGCATGCCGAGCCGCGAGGGCACAGGCAACTGCGTCACTACCTCGGCCGCCATACGGCTGGCGGCATCGGGTTGGCTCTTCATGAAGGGAACTCGCTTGGAAATATGCTGAACGCGCCGGGCTCTCGCCCTCTTAACTGTTGCCTGCGGCAAGGTTGCATCATTGCGGCACTGACTGACAAGAGAGATGAAGGCCAAGTGCTATAAGAATGTGTCGGCCGCGCGGGGCATTTCTCCAGCGCCTCTTGTAAAAGAGCAAAGGATCGCCGCCTGCAGCAGCGCCTACAGGGGACGCCTACCCATACAGGCGCTGCCGCAGGCGGCGATCTTTTTCGATTTCAGCGCAGTTTGATCCTGACGGATTGCAGCTTCTTGCCATCCCGATCATGGTAATTGATCAAAATATGATCAGTCTCGACCACGACATGGGCGAAGTTGTCCTCGCTGACCACCGCACTGGTCAGCTCATGCCGATAATCGCCCGCTGCCGTGCGCACCAGCGGCTGATCGAGGATGAAGGTGGAGGCTTTGGCATAGGGCAGGAGCTTGCTGTTGCACAGTGGCGAGGAAACGATGGTGTGCACTTCGAAGTCAGCGTCTTCGCTGTGGCTCAGGCGTGCAGTCAGCGATCCATGCACATCGCCGGAAACAAACACGACATTTCTGATGCGCTGGGTGCGGATGGTTTCCAGCAGCCGCAGCCGCTGTTCCGGGAAGGCTTTCCAGGCATCGTTGCCATGCCGTTTGCGATCCGGGTAGAACATCACGCTGGTGACCACGAACTTGACCCGTGCCGGGCTGTTGACCAGCCACGTGAGCAACGCCTGTTCCTGCGCCTCATCCAGGATACGGCGATTATCGGCCGACAAGTTGCGGCGAGTGCGGCTGTCGGTCACGAACCATTCAATATCGCCGTCACTGAATTGATACCAGTAATGATCAAGTTTCGAGCGGTCAACTTCACCGTTAGTTGTCAGTGAATGTGCCGGGCTGTGACTGGCTTGATACAACTCATAGGCAGCCATGGCGTTGCGGTATAACTCATGGTCGGACTTTCCGGCGTTCGCCGGCCAGTTATCTTCGATTTCATGGTCGTCGAGCATCATGTAAGTCGACGTTCCAGACATCAGCCGTTGTATATGCGGTTGCGAGAATGCGGCGCGGTACTTGAGAAGGATGTCTTTATATTCCCGGTCGGGGGCGATCAGGTTCAGATCATCGACATAGATCTGGTCTCCGGTCATGAGTGTGGCACTGACCGGCGGTTGCGCACCTTCGATCAACTGGTTGATGGACGCAAAGATCCGGTCGCCCAACTGCGGCAGCGAAGCGATGCCGGCGGTCATGCGCAAGTAGCGACAGGAGCCGATGATGTAGGCTCTGGGCTGCAAGGCCTGGGCGGAACGCGTGCGGAAGCGATAGCTCTCACGTGGCCATTGCAGGGGCAACTCCGCCACGCTGTCGACGGTGTGTACCGGATTCATCGGGCTGAACCACATGGCCTGGTATTCGTACTCGGTATCCGCATTCAAGTTGTTGAGTGTCAGTACTTCTGACATGTCACGTAATTCGCTTAGTCTGGCGAAAGTCACGCTTGACCATTGTTGGGAGTCGACAGCGCGATAACGAACTGCCGCAAATAAGGTTGCATTGTTTTGATGCTCGCCGCGAATAAAAATGCGTGCATGGTTAGTTGTGACGTGGCCAATGATCGGGCCGATAGTGGGTTTGAACATGAATGAGTCCATTCGAATAAATGCTTGATAAGAATAAATAAGGCAAAACGCGTTAGTTGGCTTTGCAGTGCCAAGATTAGTTATCTGGCGCATAAAAATATCGGCGCGAAGTGGACTCGGGTCGTAGCTGATATCAGTACAACTCGTGGGAAAAATCTTGAGGGTGGCTTTCGCCAGGCAAAAAAAAGCCCCGTCAAACTGACGGGGTTGAGGTACGAGCGTGTGGCGCTCGAAAGGGTGACGCAACAGGCCCTCCGTTGCCGGAGGGCCTGTTCGGTTACAGCAGGATGGTGCGGATGTCGCCCAGCAGGCTGCCCAGACGCTGGGTGAAGCGTGCAGCGGCAGCGCCATTGATCACGCGGTGATCGTAGGACAGCGACAGTGGCAGCATCAGTTTCGGCTGGAAGGCTTTGCCGTCCCAGACTGGCTGGATGGTGGCCTTGGAAACACCGAGGATCGCCACTTCCGGCGCGTTGACGATCGGCGTGAAGCCGGTGCCGCCAATGTGGCCGAGGCTGGAAATGGTGAAGCAGGCGCCCTGCATCTCGTCCGAAGACAGCTTCTTGGTGCGGGCTTTTTCAGCCAGCGAAGCGGCTTCTGCAGCGAGTTGCAGCAGGCTCTTCTGGTCGACGTTCTTGATGACCGGTACCAGCAGGCCATCCGGGGTGTCGACCGCGAAGCCGATGTTGACGTATTTCTTGCGAATGATCGCCTTGCCGCTTGGCGCCAGCGAACTGTTGAAGTCCGGCAGTTCCTTGAGCAGGTGCGCACAGGTCTTGAGCAGCAGCGGCAGGATGGTCAGCTTGACGCCGGCCTTCTCGGCAACGGCTTTCTGCGCCACGCGGAAGGCTTCCAGCTCGGTGATGTCCGCCGAGTCGAATTGCGTCACGTGTGGCACGTTCAGCCAGCTGCGGTGCAGGTTGGCAGCGCCGACCTGCATCAGGCGGGTCATCGGCACTTCTTCGATTTCGCCGAAGCGGCTGAAGTCCACGACCGGAATCGGCGGGATGCCCGCGCCACCGGTGGCACCGCCAGCAGCCGGCGCTTCCTTGGCCTTCTGCATCATCGCCTTGACGTAAACCTGCACGTCTTCCTTGAGGATGCGACCGTGCGGACCGCTGGCGCCAACGGCGCTCAGCTCGACGCCGAACTCACGGGCCAGTTGACGCACGGCCGGGCCGGCGTGAACTTTCGCGCCTGGCTTGGCTGGAGCAGCAACCGGAGCGGCAGCAGCAGGTGCAGCGGCAGCCGGAGCAGCAGCGGCTGGTGCTGGAGCGCTCGGTGCAGCAGCGGCAGCAGGCGCCGGGGCAGCAGCAGGCGCCGCGCCTTTGACTTTCAGCTTGAGGATCAGGTCGCCGGTACCGACTTCGTCGTCCAGCTTGATGGAAACGCTTTCCACCACGCCAGCGGCAGGCGATGGAATTTCCATGCTCGCCTTGTCGGATTCCAGGGTGATCAGCGACTGGTCGGCTTCAACGCTGTCGCCAGCCTTGACCAGCACTTCGATGATCTTGGCCTTGCCGGCCGAACCGATGTCCGGAACGTGGATGTCCTGAACGCTGTCGGCCACTGGCGCAGCCGGGGCTGCTGCAGGAGCAGGCGCAGCGGCAGCGGCTGGCGCAGCAGCTTGAGCCGGAGCGGCCGCAGCAGGGGCCGCAGCACCCGCCACTTCCAGATCCAGAATCAGGTCGCCGGTGCCGACTTCGTCGTTGAGCTTGACGCTGATGGCCTTGACCACGCCAGCGGCAGGCGACGGGATTTCCATGCTCGCCTTGTCGGATTCCAGGGTGATCAACGATTGATCAGCTTCGACGGTGTCGCCGACCTTGACCTGAATCTCGATGATCTGCGCCTTGCCCGACGAACCGATGTCCGGCACGTGCACTTGCTGAACCGAAGCGGCCGCAGGGGCAGCGGCTGGTGCAGCGGCAGCAGGAGCGGCGGCTGGTTTGGCTTCAGCTTTGGCAGCCGGTGCCGCAGCAGGAGCAGGGGCCGCTTGCGCGGCGCCCTCGACTTCCAGCTCCAGCAGTTCGTCGCCTTCTTTCAGACGGTCGCCCAGCTTCACTTTCAGGCTTTTGATGACGCCGGCTTTCGGGGCTGGCACTTCCATGCTGGCCTTGTCCGATTCCAGGGTCAGGATGCTCTGGTCGGCTTCGATGCGGTCGCCGACCTTCACAAACAGTTCAATTACTTCACCTTCACCGCTGCCGATGTCAGGTACGCGAATGAGTTCGCTCACAAAATGTCTCCTCAGCAGTCCAGTGGGTTGCGTTTTTCCGGGTCGATGCCGAACTTGACGATGGCCTCGGCCACGACTTTAGGTTCGATATCACCACGGTCAGCCAGTGCTTCCAGGGCTGCCAACACCACGAAATGACGGTCGACTTCGAAGAAATGACGCAGTTTCTTGCGGCTGTCGCTGCGGCCGAAACCGTCGGTGCCCAGGACTTTGAATTCCTTGGACGGTACCCACTGACGGATCTGCTCGGCGAACAGCTTCATGTAGTCGGTCGATGCGATGACCGGACCTTTACGGCCGCTCAGGCATTCTTCGACGTAGCTCTGCTTAGGCTTCTGGCCAGGCTTCAGGCGGTTGCTGCGCTCCACGGCCAGGCCGTCGCGACGCAGTTCGTTGAAGCTGGTGACGCTCCACACGTCGGCGCCGACGTTGAACTCTTCACGCAGGATCTTCGCCGCTTCACGGACTTCACGCAGGATGGTGCCGGAGCCCATCAGCTGAACGTGGTGCGCCGCGTCGCGGGTGTCTTCTTCGAGCAGGTACATGCCTTTCTTGATGCCTTCTTCGGCACCGGCCGGCATGGCTGGCTGCTGGTACGACTCGTTCATCACGGTGATGTAGTAGAAGATGTCCTGTTGTTCTTCGGTCATCTTCTTCATGCCGTCCTGAATGATCACCGCCAGCTCGTAGCCGTAGGTTGGATCGTAGGTGCGGCAGTTCGGGATGGTCGCGGCCAGCAGGTGGCTGTGACCGTCTTCGTGTTGCAGGCCTTCACCGTTCAGGGTGGTACGTCCGGCGGTGCCGCCGATCAGGAAGCCACGGGTGCGGCTGTCGCCAGCGGCCCAGGCCAGGTCACCGATACGCTGGAAGCCGAACATCGAGTAGAAGATGTAGAACGGCAGCATCGGCTGGTTGTGGCTGGAGTACGAAGTACCGGCGGCGATGAACGAGCTCATGGCGCCTGCTTCGTTGATGCCTTCTTCAAGGATCTGACCTTTCTGGTCTTCCTTGTAGAACATCACCTGGTCTTTATCGACTGGCTCGTAGAGCTGGCCGACGGAGGAGTAGATGCCCAGTTGACGGAACATGCCTTCCATACCGAAGGTACGGGCTTCGTCCGGGATGATCGGAACGATGCGCGGGCCGATTTCCTTGTCCTTGACCAGTTGCGCGAGGATCCGCACGAAGGCCATGGTGGTGGAAATTTCACGGTCGCCCGAACCATCGAGGATGGCTTTCAGAGTATCCAGGTCCGGCGTCGGTACGCTGAAGCTCTGTGCGCGGCGCTGCGGAACGAAACCGCCCAGTGCAGCACGACGCTCGCTGAGGTAGCGGGCTTCGGCGCTGTTTGGCTCTGGCTTGAAGAACGGCAGGTTCTCCAGCTCTTCGTCCTTGACCGGGATGTCGAAACGATCGCGGAACAACTTGAGGCTGTCGACATCGACTTTCTTGGTGTTGTGCGCGGTGTTCTTCGCTTCGCCGGCACCGGTGCCATAACCCTTGATGGTCTTGGCCAGGATAACGGTCGGTTGTTCTTTGTGGTTGACCGCTTCGTGGTACGCCGCGTAGACCTTGTACGGGTCGTGACCACCACGGTTGAGTTTCCAGATCTCGTCGTCGGACAGATCGGCAACCATCGCCTTGAGTTCAGGCGTGTTGAAGAAGTGCTCGCGAACGAACGCGCCGTCTTTGGCTTTGTAGTTCTGGTACTCGCCGTCGATGACTTCGTCCATGCGACGCTGCAGGATGCCGTCGACGTCTTTGGCCAGCAGTGGGTCCCAGAAACGGCCCCAGATGACTTTGGTCACGTTCCACTGAGCACCGCGGAACACGCCTTCGAGTTCCTGGATGATCTTGCCGTTGCCGCGAACCGGGCCGTCGAGGCGCTGCAGGTTGCAGTTGATGACGAAGATCAGGTTGTCCAGCTTCTCGCGGCCGGCCAGGGAGATCGCGCCCAGGGATTCCGGCTCGTCGCACTCGCCGTCGCCCAGGAAGCACCAGACTTTCTGTTTGCCTGGCTGGATGAAACCGCGGTGTTCCAGGTACTTCATGAAGCGTGCCTGGTAGATCGCCTGGATCGGACCCAGACCCATGGATACGGTCGGGAACTGCCAGAAGTCAGGCATCAGCCAAGGGTGCGGGTAGGACGACAGGCCCTGACCGTCGACTTCCTGGCGGAAGTTGTTCATCTGGTCTTCGGTGATGCGGCCTTCCATGAATGCGCGGGCGTAAACGCCTGGCGAGGTGTGGCCCTGGAAGTAGATCAGGTCGCCGCCGTGTTCGTCGGTCGGGGCCTGGAAGAAGTAGTTGAAGCCGATGTCATACAGAGTCGCACTGGAGGCGAAGCTGGAGATGTGACCACCCAGGTCAGAATCTTTCAGGTTCGTACGCATTACCATGGCCATCGCGTTCCAGCGTACCAGCGAGCGAATGCGGCGTTCCATGAACAGGTCGCCAGGCATGCGTGCTTCGTGGGTCACGGGGATCGTGTTGCGGTAAGGCGTGGTGATGGCGTAAGGGAGCTGCGAGCCGCTGCGGGTCGCGAGTTCACCCATACGGGTCATCAGATAGTGAGCACGGTCTTCGCCTTCTTTGTCGAGAACCGATTCCAGGGCGTCCAGCCATTCCTGGGTTTCGACGGGATCGAGGTCTTGCATGGCTTGCTCCAGGGCGGAAAGGCTTCCAGAATCGGTTGCCTGAGTTTGCGACTGGCCTTGTGGGCAGACGATTTAAAATTCTTGGATTGCCGACAGGTTGTTCCGGCGGCGTGTAGTTTTACTACAAATCTTTGAGCATTTCAGCCTTTCGGATGTATAGACGAGTAGTAAAACTACAGATGAAAGGCTTGTGGCCTCCGACTGCGTTGTGAGAATAATCGTTAAGGTTGGTCGATTACCATCCGTAAAAGGTGAAACTTTGATGCTGGATGCTAAAGAAGAAGAAATTTCAGCTATTTCTAACTTTTGTTCGACAGTCCTTCGCGTAGCGGGTTTTCATCAAACACTACAAGCGGCCATTTACACGCCGATCAAGGATAGACCATGACCCTGCCCGTGCTTGCCGATCTGCCCGCCATTCTCCTGCCGTTGGTCACTCGATCCGAGCAGTCGTTCCGTACGGCCGTCGCCTCGCTGGAAGACGATCACGGCTTCGCCAATTGGACGCCGGAGCGCTGGGCGCAATTTGCCCGCGTCAGTGCCGCCAGCGATTTTGTCATTGAACAGAGCGTTCGTGACCCTTTGATGTTGTTGTCGCTGGTGCAGTCCGGCGAGCTCGATCGGCCTTTCGCGCCGGGTGAACTCTGTGCACAGATTGCCGCCGCCGTGAGCGAAGCGCAGAGCGAAGACGAACTCGGTCGTGTGCTGCGTCGCCAGCGCGCGCGCCATCAGGTGCGGATTATCTGGCGTGACCTCAATCGTCAGGCCGATCTGGTGCAGACCTGCCGCGACCTTTCGGACATGGCCGACGCCACCATCGACCAGGCCTATCAATGGCTGTACAGCCGCCATTGCCAGCAGTTCGGCACGCCCACCGGCCGGCGCAGCGGGTTGCCGCAGCAAATGGTCATCCTCGGCATGGGCAAGCTCGGTGCGGTCGAGCTCAACCTGTCTTCCGACATCGACCTGATCTTCGCCTACCCCGAGGGCGGCGAAACCGTCGGAGTGAAACGCGCGCTGGATAATCAGGAGTTCTTCATTCGTCTCGGCCAGCGCCTGATCAAGGCGTTGGACCCGATGACCGTCGACGGTTTCGTGTTCCGCGTCGACATGCGCCTGCGCCCCTACGGTTCGTCCGGCGCGCTGGTGCTGAGCTTCAATGCGTTGGAGCAGTATTACCAGGATCAGGGGCGCGACTGGGAGCGCTACGCGATGATCAAGGCGCGGGTGGTGGCCGGCGATCAGGTGGCGGGTGCGCAGTTGCTCGACATGCTGCGGCCGTTCGTTTACCGGCGTTATCTGGACTTCTCGGCGATCGAAGCGCTGCGCACCATGAAGCAGTTGATCCAGCAGGAAGTGCGGCGCAAGGGCATGGCCGACAATATCAAGCTCGGCTCCGGCGGTATCCGCGAGGTCGAGTTCATCGCCCAGGCCTTCCAGCTGATTCACGGCGGGCGTGATCTGAGCCTGCAACAGCGTCCGCTATTAAAAGTATTGAGCACACTGGAAGGGCAGGGTTATCTGCCGCCGGCGGTGATCAGCGAATTGCGCGAAGGCTACGAATTCCTGCGCTACACCGAACATGCGATTCAGGCGATTGCCGACCGCCAGACCCAGATGCTGCCGGACGGCGCTCAGGATCAGGCACGCATTGCGTTCATGCTCGGATTTGCCGACTGGGAGGCGTTCCACGAAAAGCTGATGTTCTGGCGCGGTCGCGTGGCCTGGCATTTCGCGCAAGTGATTGCCGACCCCGATGAGGAAGAAGGCGCCAGCTGTGAGGTGGTGGTGGGCGGCGAGTGGCTGCCACTGTGGGAAGAGGCGCAGGACGAAGAGGCGGCGTGCCGGCAGTTGGAGGAGGGCGGTTTCGCTGATGCGACCAAGGCCCTCAAAGCCCTCGCCAGTTTGCGCAGCAGCCCGCAGTTGCGGGCGATGCAGCGTCTGGGCCGTGAGCGGCTCGATGCCTTTATTCCGCGTCTGCTTGCGCAGGCGGTGGAGCACGACAATCCGGATCTGGTGCTCGAGCGTGTACTGCCGCTGGTTGAAGCGGTCGCCCGGCGCTCGGCTTATTTAGTGTTGCTGACGGAAAACCCCGGAGCCCTGCGACGCTTGCTGACGCTGTGCGCGGCCAGCCCGTGGATTGCCGAGCAGATCACCCGTTTCCCGCTGCTGCTCGATGAGCTGCTCAACGAAGGCCGGCTGTTCAAGCCACCGCTGGCGCCAGAACTGGCTGCCGAGTTGCGCGAGCGCCTGACGCGGATTCCCGAGGACGACCTCGAGCAGCAGATGGAAGCCCTGCGTCACTTCAAGCTCGCGCATCGCTTGCGCGTCGCCGCCTCGGAAATCGCCGGCAGTCTGCCGCTGATGAAAGTCAGCGATTACCTGACCTGGCTGGCCGAAGCGATTCTCGAGCAAGTCCTGGCGCTGGCCTGGCGCCAGACCGTGGCCAAGTACGGCACGCCGCTGCGCACCGACGGCACTTTGTGCGATCCCGGCTTCATCATTGTCGGTTACGGGAAAGTCGGCGGGCTGGAACTGGGGCATGGTTCGGACCTTGACCTGGTGTTTATCCATGACGGCGATCCGCAGGCGGAAACCGACGGGCCGAAGCCGATTGATGGCGCGCAGTTCTTTACCCGGCTGGGCCAGCGGATCATTCACCTGCTGACGGCGCAGACCAACTCCGGTCAGCTCTATGAGGTGGACATGCGCCTGCGGCCATCCGGTGCCTCGGGGTTGCTGGTCAGTTCGCTGGGTGCGTTCGAGCGCTATCAGGAAAATGAAGCCTGGACCTGGGAGCATCAGGCCCTGGTGCGCGCGCGGGTGCTGGTGGGCAGTCAGGATGTCGGCCAGGCGTTCGAGAAAGTCCGGGCGCAGGTCTTGGGCAAGGCGCGGGATCTGGCGAAGTTGCAACAGGAAGTCAGCGAGATGCGCGCGAAGATGCGTGACAACCTCGGCAGCAAGGGCACCGCGGCCGGTACTGCCGCCAATGCCTTCGAAGCCACGGCGCCGTTCGACCTCAAGCAGGACGCCGGAGGTATCGTCGATATTGAATTTATGGTGCAATACGCGGCCTTGGCGTGGTCGCACAACCACCCGCCATTGCTGCGCTGGACCGATAACATCCGCATTCTGGAAGAGCTGGAACACGAAGGGCTGATGCCTGCCGAAGATGCCAGCCTGTTGCGCGAGGCCTATAAGGCCTACCGCTCCGCCGCCCACCGGCAGGCCTTGCAGAAGGACGCCGGAGTGATTGCGGGAGACCAGTTTGCCGACGAGCGCCGGCAGGTTTTGCGGATCTGGAAAGAGTTGGGGCTAAGCTGAAACCGGTTTGTGTAGCACCCAATACCCTGTGGGGGCGAGCTTGCTCGCGAAGACGGAGTGTCAGACGACACCGATGTCGGATGTGATGGCCCCTTCGCGAGCAAGCTCGCTCCCACAGTGGATCTACAGTGTCTGTAGATCTGAAGCAGGACGAACAAACCATGTGGGAGCGAGCCTGCTCGCGATAGTGGAGTGACAGTCGACAGTCATGTTGAAGGTAATGACCCATCGCAAGCAGTGCCGCTCCCTCAGTGATTATCGAGGCGGGGAGGCGTAAATGCCTCCCCGGTTCGTTTATGGAAACCACATGAATATTCTGATCGTTGGGCCCAGTTGGGTCGGTGACATGGTGATGGCGCAGACACTGTTTCAGTGTCTCAAGCAGCGCCACCCGCAATGCCAAATCGACGTGCTGGCCCCCGAGTGGAGCCGGCCTATCCTTGAGCGCATGCCCGAAGTGCGCAAGGCCTTGAGCTTCCCGCTCGGCCACGGTGCGCTGGAATTGGCGACGCGCCGGCGCATCGGCAAATCCCTGGCCGGCCAGTACGATCAGGCGATTCTGTTGCCCAACTCGCTGAAGTCGGCACTGGTGCCGTTCTTCGCCGGGATCAAACAACGTACCGGCTGGCGCGGCGAGTTTCGCTATGGCCTGCTCAACGATGTGCGCACTCTCGACAAGGCGCGTTATCCGCTGATGATCGAGCGGTTCATGGCCCTGGCCTATGAGCCGAACGCCGAACTGCCGAAACCTTATCCGCGCCCAAGCCTGCAAATCGACCCGGTGACCCGCGAAGCGGCCCTGGCCAAATTCGGCCTGACCCTCGACCGCCCGGTGCTGGCCCTGTGCCCTGGCGCCGAGTTCGGCGAATCCAAGCGCTGGCCGTCCGAGCACTACGCCAAGGTCGCCGAAGCGCGCATTCGTGAAGGCTGGCAGGTGTGGCTGTTCGGTTCGAAAAACGATCATGCGGTGGGCGAAGACATCCGCGCGCGGCTGATTCCCGGCCTGCGCGAAGAGTCGGTCAACCTCAGTGGTGGTACTTCGCTGGCCGAGGCGATTGATCTGCTGTCCTGCGCCGACTCGGTGGTGTCCAACGACTCCGGCCTGATGCACGTCGCGGCGGCGCTGAACCGTCCGCTGGTGGCGGTCTACGGCTCGACCTCGCCAGGCTTCACGCCACCGCTGGCCGAACATGTCGAAATCGTCCGTCTGGGCCTGGAGTGCAGTCCGTGTTTCGACCGCACCTGCCGGTTCGGCCATTACAACTGCCTGCGCCAGCTGATGCCGGACGCGGTCAACGATGCCTTGCAGAGGTTGCAGGGCTCCGTGGTCGAGGTTCATTAAGTTGCGGGTATTGCTGATCAAGACTTCATCGCTGGGCGACGTGATCCACGCGTTGCCGGCGCTGACCGATGCCGCCCGGGCGATCCCCGGGATCAAGTTCGACTGGGTGGTGGAAGAAGGCTTTGCCGAGATCCCGACCTGGCACCCGGCCGTTGGCAAGGTGATTCCGGTGGCGATCCGCCGCTGGCGCAAAAACCTCTGGAAAACCCTCGCCAGTGGCGAGTGGAAACGCTTCAAGCAAAGCGTGCGCGCTCAGAAATACGACTTGGTGATTGATGCTCAGGGTCTGCTGAAAAGTGCCTGGCTGACCCGTTACGTCAAAGCACCGGTGGCCGGTCTCGACAAAGGTTCGGCGCGAGAGCCGATGGCTTCGCGTTTCTACGACCGCAAACTGGCCGTGGCCCGTGGTCAGCACGCCGTCGAGCGCGTGCGCCAACTGTTCGCCATCGCGCTGGGCTACGACCTGCCTAAAGGCTTGGGCGATTACGGTTTGAACGTCGAACGTCTGGTCGAGTTGCCGCGCAAAAACGCCTTTGTGGTGTTCCTCCACGGCACCACGTGGGACACCAAACACTGGCCGGAAGCCTATTGGCGCGAGCTGACCGAGCGCGTTGGCTATCTCGGCGTTGGCGTCAAACTGCCGTGGGGCAACCCGCAGGAAAAGGCCCGCGCCGAACGCATCGCCGCCGGCTTCAAGCACGCTGAAGTGCTGCCGAAACTCAATCTGGCCGGCGTTGGCAAAGTGCTGGCCGGTGCGCAGGCGTGTGTCGCGGTGGACACCGGCCTTGGTCATTTGGCCGCCGCGCTGGACGTGCCGACCATCTCGCTCTTCGGTCCGACCAACCCGGGCCTGACCGGTGCCTACGGCAAGTTGCAGATTCACCTGGCCAGCGACTTCCCGTGCGCACCGTGCCTGCAAAAGAAATGTACTTACCAACCGACCGCGCAGGATGCCCGTCAGTTTGACCTGAAGCGTGAACAGCCTTTGTGCTTCACGCGTCTGAACCCCGAGCGTGTCGCCAGCCGACTGAGCACGTTGTTGATGGCTGAGGAGCTGCGCTGATGCAATTGGCATTCGTCCTGTACAAATATTTTCCGTTCGGTGGCTTGCAGCGTGACTTCATGCGCATCGCCCTCGAATGCCAGAAGCGCGGCCATCAGATCCGCGTCTACACGTTGATCTGGGAAGGCGACGTGCCGCCGGGTTTCGAAGTGCTGGTGGCGCCGGTCAAGGCGTTGTTCAATCATCGGCGCAACGAGAAGCTCACGGCGTGGATGGAAGTTGACCTGGCCAAACGTCCGGTGGACCGGTTGATCGGCTTCAACAAGATGCCGGGGCTGGACGTCTATTACGCCGCCGACGGCTGCTTCGAAGACAAGGCGCAGAACCTGCGCCACTCGCTGTACCGCCGCTGGGGCCGCTATCGCCACTTCGCCGAATACGAGCGCGCAGTGTTCGCCAAGGACGCGAAAACCGAAGTGCTGATGATTTCCGAAGTGCAGCAGCCGCTGTTCATCAAGCATTACGACACCCCGCTTGAGCGCTTCCACCTGCTGCCGCCGGGCATTGCCCAGGATCGTCGGCGCCCGGCGGATGCCGATGAGATTCGCGCCGGTTTCCGTGCCGAATTCAACCTCAAGGATGGCGAGTTGCTGCTGGTGCAGATCGGTTCCGGGTTCAAGACCAAGGGCGTCGATCGCAGTCTGAAAGCGCTGGCGGCGTTGCCTGCCGAGCTGAAGAAACGCACCCGGCTGTTTGTAATCGGCCAGGATGACCCCAAATTGTTCCAGATGCAGAGTGCAACTTTGGGCCTGGGCGACAACGTGACGTTCCTCAAGGGTCGCAGCGATATCCCGCGTTTCCTGCTGGGCGCCGACCTGTTGATCCACCCGGCGTACAACGAAAACACCGGTACGGTGCTGCTCGAAGCGCTGGTGGCCGGTTTGCCGGTGCTGGTCAGCGCGGTTTGCGGTTACGCGCATTACATCGCCGAGGCGGACGCCGGGCTGGTGCTGGACGAACCGTTCGATCAGGCGCAGTTGACCGAGTACCTGAGCCGAATGTTGAACGATGCCTCTGCACGCGCGGCCTGGAGCCGCAATGGTCTGGCCTTCGCCGAGACGGCCGACCTCTACAGCATGCCGCAGCACGCGGCCGATGTGATTCTGGCGGAGCACGCTTAAATGAAGTTGATGCTGGCTGAACCCTTCAAGTCCCTCTGGGCCGGGCGCGATCCGTTCGCCGAAGTCGAGGGCTTGCAGGGCGAGGTATACCGCGAGCTGGAAGCTCGGCGCACGCTACGCACGGAAGTCGATGGCAACGGATTTTTCGTCAAGATTCACCGAGGTATTGGCTGGGGCGAAATCTTCAAGAACTTGCTGACCGCCAAGCTGCCGGTGCTCGGCGCGGGTCAGGAGTGGCAAGCCATCCAGCGCTTGCAGGAAGTCGGCGTGCCGACCATGACCGCTGTCGCGTACGGCGAGAAGGGCAGCAACCCGGCCGATCAGCACTCGTTTATCGTCACCGAAGAACTGGCGCCGACCATCAGCCTCGAAGACTACAGCATCGACTGGGTCAAGCAGCCGCCCGAGCCGAAACTCAAGCGCGCGCTGATCGCTGAAGTTGCTCGCATGACCGGCATGATGCACCGCGCCGGGGTCAATCACCGCGACTGCTACATCTGCCATTTCCTGCTGCACACCGACAAACCGGTGACGCCGGACGATTTCAAGCTCTCGGTGATCGACCTGCACCGCGCCCAGACCCGTGCAAAGATCACCCAACGCTGGCGCAACAAGGATCTGGCAGCGCTGTACTTCTCCGCTCTGGACATCGGCCTGACCCGCCGCGACAAGTTGCGTTTTCTCAAGGGCTATTTCCAGCAACCGCTGCGCCGGATCCTGGCCGAAGAAGCGCCGTTGCTGAACTGGCTGGAAGGCAAGGCCAACAAGCTCTACGCGCGCAAACAGCGTTACGGGGATGCGCTCTGATGGCGGGCTGGAATCTTGAGCCGCAGTACGGCGAGCTGGCCAGTGACTTCGGCAGCCTCGAGGCCGTGTTCGCTCTGCAAGGCGAACGCCTGACCCGCGATCCGCTGTCGGAAGTCATTCGCGTACAGCGCAGCGGCGTCAATTATTACGTCAAGCGTTACGTCGGCGCCGGTAAAGGCTTGCGCCGATACCTCGGCAAGCCACGCGTGAAGATGGAGTGGCAGAACCTCAAGCGCTTCGCCAAATGGGGTATTCCTACCGCTGAAGTGGTGGCCTGGGGGCTGGAGCGACGTGGTGCGGCGTACGACCGTGGCGCGCTGATCACCCGCGAACTGCCGAAAACCGAAGACCTCTCGGCCCTGGCCGAGCGCAAGGATCCGAAACTCAAGGATCCTGCCTGGGTCGATGGCGTCAGCCGGCAACTGGCGGGTTACACCCGGACGATGCATGATCACCGTTTTACCCATAACGATCTGAAATGGCGCAACCTGTTGGTCGATGACCAGGCGCGGATTTTTCTGATTGATTGCCCCAATGGCGAGTTCTGGCGCGGCTTCTGGCTCAAGTACCGGATCACCAAGGATCTGGCTTGTCTCGACAAGCTCGCCAAATACCACCTGTCCAATACCCAACGCCTGCGCTTCTATCTGCAATACCGCCAGTGCGATCGGCTCAATGATGCCGACAAGAAACGGATTCGGCACGTGGTGAGATTTTTCGAGGGACGCGAATGACCGATTTTCTGGCCGAAGAGGACCGTGCGTTGCTTGAACGCCACGGCCTCGGCACTTTTGACGCGCTGTGGGCCAAGCAACTGGAGGCCGTCGACGAACCGAACACCGGGCGGGGTGGCTGGAGCAGTGTTTTTCGTCTGGATCTGGAGGGGCGCGGTTATTACCTCAAGCGCCAGAGCAATTACCTGACCCGCACGTTGCATGCGCCTTTCGGCGAGCCCAGTTTTACTCGCGAGTTTCGCAATATCCGACGCTACCAGAAGCTCGGCATCCCGGCGCTGCAAGCAGTGTTTTTCGGTGAGCGCAAAGTGGGTGGCGAAGTCCGTGCGGTCCTGATGACCCGCGCACTGGATGGCTGGAGCGACCTGGAATCGCTGCTGCAACGCTGGTCGCAACTCAGTGAGGCGCAACACTCGGCGATCCTCCAGGCCTGTGGCTTGCTTGCCCGCCATCTGCATGGCGTGCGTCAGGTGCATGGCTGCTTCTACCCCAAACACATCTTTCTGCAGGCCACCGGGGACGGCTATCAGGCGCAACTCATCGACCTGGAAAAGACCCGTCCGCTGCTGTTCGGCATGCGTGACCGGATCCGGGATCTGGAACCGTTGCAACGCCGTGCGCCGGAGTGGGACGAGGCGCAGTTGCGTGAGTTGCTGGCCGCTTATCTCGATCAGCCGAGCGACAGCCCGTTGCTCGACCGTTGGCTCGAGCGGCTGACCGCTCGTCGCAGTCACAAGGAGACGCGCTGATGCAATTGTCCGCGCTGGCCGCTGTCGGTCGGACCCCGCAACTACCGCTGACGGTGACGCTGGCCGATGCTGCCGGCACGGCGGATCTGCAGTTGCTGAGCCTGCTGCGAGTGTTGCCGGGACAACGCTATGTCGGCGCCGGTGTGTGGCGCGGGCGTCCGGTGCTGGCCAAATTGTTGGTCGGCAGCAAGGCATCGCGGCATTTTCAGCGCGAGCTCGAAGGGGTGCGCCTGCTGGCCGCACAGGGTATGACCACCCCATTGCTGCTGGCCGATGGCCTGCGCGATGGCGAAGGGGGCTGGCTGCTGTTCGATTACCTTGAAGGCGCCGAAAGTCTCGGCGAGGCCTGGGCGAAAGTCGAGGCGCTGCCGGTTCTGGCTGATGAACAATCGGCAGTCCTGGCCGAAGCGCTGGCTGCCATTGGCCAACTGCACGGCAAAGGCCTCTGGCAGGAAGACTTGCATCTGGACAACCTGCTGCGTCATGGCGGCCAGTTGTATTTGATCGACGGTGCCGGCATTCGTGCAGAAACCGCCGGCGAGCCGTTGTCGCGACAGAAAGTCCTGGAAAATCTCGGCGTGTTTTTCGCCCAGTTGCCCAAGAGCCTTGAGCCGTTTACCGAAGAGCTGCTGGTGTATTACCTGCTGAGCAACAGCGAGCACGCGTTGCCGCTGGAAGCCTTGCAGAAGCAGATCGACAAGGTGCGTCGCTGGCGTCTGAAGGATTACCTGATCAAGGTTGGTCGCGAGTGCACGCTGTTCAGTGTCCGGCGTGGGGCTTTTGGCCTGCGGGCGATCCGTCGTGAAGAAGAAGCTGCGATGATCCCGGTGCTGGAGCAGGCCGATGCGTTGCTCAGTCGCGGTCACCTCTATAAAACCGGCGGCGCGGCGAGCGTTGGCGAGGTTAAGGTGGGTGCGCGCACGCTGGTGATCAAGCGCTACAACATCAAGGGATTCGCCCATTGGCTCAAGCGCTTCTGGCGCCCGAGCCGTGCCTGGCATTCGTGGCGCGAAGGCAATCGCCTGGCGTTTCTCGGTATCGCCACGCCGACCCCGCTGGCGGTGCTGGAGAAACGCTTTTTGTGGCTGCGCAGTCGAGCCTATCTGGTGACCGAGTTCCTGTCGGGGCCAGACATCATCGCGCGTTTTGCCCCTTACGTGGACAGTGGCGAGGCGCCCGAGCCGGAGCTGCTGGCGCTCGATCTGTTGTTCGCACAATTGATTGCCGAACGCATCAGTCACGGTGATTTCAAAGGTCATAACCTGTTCTGGCAGGACGATCGCTGGGCGCTGATCGACCTGGATTCGATGTGCCAGCATGGATCAGTCAGCAGTTTTGCGCCGGCTTATGCCCGCGACCGGGCGCGCTTCATGCGTAACTGGCCCGAGAGCAGTGCGTTGTATCAGGTGATTGATCAGCGCCTGCCCAAGGATGTATCTGGCGCCGGGTGAAAGCCCGGGAAACTCTCACTCAGAGGTTTCGGCGATTGAGGACGAGATTTAGCGACATGTCCTACAGTATCTGCAGAAACCATGAACTGGGTACGGTTCAACGCCGATGGTAGTTTGCCTGTCCATTTCGGAGGGCGAACCTTGACCATAAAACAGACAATGTCGTTGAGTGTTTTTTCATGGGCTCTAGCCGGTTGTGGGAGTGCCCTGACCGTATTGCAGGACGATGCCGATGCCGCTCGAGATCTGCGCAAGCAAAAAACCTACTGCCAATCCATACCGCGCATTTACAGTGGTCTGGCTTTTGACTTTTGCGTACTGAATGCACCGCCGGACCCAAGCGGTTTTCTTGTGCCGTTTGTCTTGCTGGATCTGCCCCTTTCGGGCGTGGTCGATACGATATCGCTGCCTTATACGGTTTATCGTCAGGTCACCGATGGCAACCTCGGTATTTATTGGCGCAAGGGTGGTTATTAAGACATTGAGCAGGAATTATCTGATTCATTCGATTCGGGCGCGATTCGTACAGGGTAATTCCCGACATGTTTACGCTATAATCCCGCCCTTTAGCTGTCTCTCGCCCGGTGCGGGGGGCACATCAATTTTTCAGGGCGCCCGGCGCCCGAACGCAGACTTAAGAGGCTAGACCCTGTGGCATTGACGATTCTTGGCCTGTCCGGCGCCCTTAGCCATGACCCATCAGCGGCCTTGTACATTGATGGCAAGCTGGTGGCGGCGGCTGAAGAAGAGCGCTTCGTACGCGATAAGCATGCAAAAAACCGCATGCCCTACGAATCGGCGAAGTTCTGTCTTGAGCAGGCCGGCATCAAGCCGTCCGATGTCGATGTGGTTGCAATTCCGTTCGCCCCGATCAGCCTGTTCGGCAAGGCCCGCTGGCACTATGCCAAGCGTTACTGGTATGCCCCGGATCGCGCCCTCGATGCGATCCTGATGGGCAACCGTCGCTACAAGCGCTATCGCAACAAGATCGTCTGGTGCCTTGAGCAACTGGGTTTTGATCCGAAGAAGATCAAGATCGAGCCGGTCGAGCATCACCTGGCCCACGCCTCCAGCGCCTACCACTGCTCGGGTTTCAAAGAGAAAACCGCGATCCTCGGCATCGACGGCAAGGGCGAGTACGCCACGACCTTCTTCGGTTACGGCGAAAACGGCAAGATCCACAAGATCAAGGAATTCTTTGATCCGGACTCCCTCGGCGGCCTCTATGGCGCGATCACCGAGTTCCTCGGTTTC
Source organism: Pseudomonas sp. GNP014 (assembly GCF_054344005.1). Taxonomy (NCBI): domain Bacteria; kingdom Pseudomonadati; phylum Pseudomonadota; class Gammaproteobacteria; order Pseudomonadales; family Pseudomonadaceae; genus Pseudomonas; species Pseudomonas sp. GNP014. Next base: position 1,752,761 of record NZ_JBTGUS010000001.1, read on the forward strand.
GAGATGCTCGACGGCGAGTTCAAGGTCATGGGCATGGCGCCGTACGGCGACGCCAGCAAATATGACTTCTCGCGTCTGGCCTCGTTCGAGAACGGCGAACTGGTGATCAACACCGACTACGCCAACGTGATCGGCCTGCGTCGCTACAAAGAGAAGGGCAAAGGCTTCTACTTCTCGCCGAAGCTGATCGAGTGGCTGGGTCCGAAGCGCGAAGGCGACATCGCCGACGAGCCTTACATCCACTACGCCGCGAGCATGCAAGCGCTGTTCGAGAAACTGGCGTTGCAGATGATCGACTACTACCTGGGCGACGTGCTCAAGGAAACCGGCAAGCTGGCCTTCGCCGGTGGTTGTGCGCTGAACGTCAAGCTGAACCAGAAAATCATCGCCCGCGATGACATCAAGGAGCTGTTCGTGCAGCCGGCGTCCGGCGATGCCGGCACCGCGGTTGGCGCAGCGGCCTATGTGTCCCACGCCCGTGGCGTACCGGTCGAGAAGATGGAGCACGTCTACCTCGGCCCGTCGTACAGCAACGAAGACGTGATCGCCGCGTGCGCCCGTCACGAGAACAAGCCGACCTGGCGCAAGCTCGACAACATGCCGGAAGAAATCGCCAGGATCATGGTCGATGGCAACCCGGTGGCGTGGTTCCAGGGGCGCATGGAGTTTGGTCCGCGTGCACTGGGTGGCCGTTCGATCATCGGTTGCCCGAGCGTGGCCGGTGTGGCTGACCGCATCAACCACCAGATCAAGTTCCGCGAGCGCTGGAGGCCTTTCTGCCCGTCGATGCTCGACACCGTGGCGCCACAGATGATCAAGATCGATCACCCGGCGCCGTTCATGACCTTCACCTTCGAAGTGGCTGAAGAGTGGAAGACCCGCGTGCCGGAAGTCGTCCACGAAGACGGCACTTCCCGTGCTCAGGTACTCAAGCGCGAATACAACCCGCGCTATTACGACATGATGAAGGCTCTGGAGAACCTGACGGGTAACGGTGTGTCGCTGAACACCTCCCTCAACCGTCGTGGCGAGCCGATGATCTGTTCGCCGACTGACGCGTTGAACATGTTTTTCGGTTCCGACCTGCAATACCTGATCATGGAAGATATTCTGGTCGTAAAAGAGGGTGCGAAAGGATACGGTCTTGACTGAAACACTGATCAGCGTCGTTATTCCGGCTTACAACTATGCGCGAACCCTGCCCCGGGCAGTGGAGTCGGTGTTGGCGCAACTGGATGAAGCGGCGGCGGATCTTTTAGTCATCGACGATGGCTCGACGGACGAGACGCCTGCAGTGGTGGAAGCGCTTCTGCGCGAACACAGTGGGCGTTTTCGTGCGGTGCGCAAAAGCAATGGCGGGTTGTCTTCCGTGCGTAATCGGGGGCTTGAAGAGACGACCGGGCGGTATCTGGTTTTCCTCGACTCCGATGACGAAATGGCGCCCGGTGCGCTCGCGGCACTTTCGCAGCATATTGCCCACAACCCCCAAAGCATGATGGTCATCGGCGCGCACTGGTCGGTATTCGCGGACGGCAGGCGTAGCCTGCAAGGCGCCAAGCCATTGCCGCTGACACCACGTCAATGCCTGCAGGGGTATCTGCTGGACAAGACCATATCAATTTCCAACGGTGCCTGTGCCATGCATCGCGGTGTGTTCGTGCCGGGCACTTATCCTGAGCATCTGCGCAACGTTGAAGATCTGCCGGTGTTTGCCCAGGTGTTGGCGCGTTATCCCTGCACTGTTCTGAATCAGCCTCTGGCACTTATCTACAAGCACGCCGACAGCATGCGCCATGATTTGCGCCAGAGTCTTGCTGCAGGCACGGAGCAGGTTGTCAGTGAAGTGTTCTCGGCCCGGCGTATGCCGGCGCAGATGCACGACCTGCGACAGGCGTTTCTGGCGCAGCGTTGTCTTTCGTTGTTTCGCGACTGCTATTCCCACGGCGAATACAAACTCGCCAGAGCGTTCTACTTTCAGGCGTTGCGTGCGGACTGGCGCACCTTCTCGCGCTGGTCATACACGCGCAAGGCGTTGAGGTTGTTGTTTCGGTAAAACGGTTCGCGATGACGTGCGCGTACCCTGTTCAAGCGTGTCGGTGAGGTGGCTGGGTGAAAGGTACGGGCAGTAAAGTGGGCGCTCAAGTCTCACGGATCATCGACGAATACCCGGTATGGCTGGCATTTTGTGGCAGTGTGCTGTTATCGCTGATTGCGGTCATGGGCACGGCGACAGTCGCGCGTGATGCGGCGCTGTACCTCGATATTGCGCAACAAGTCAGTGAGCATGGCCCCAAGGTGGCCTGGGCAACGTTTGACTGGCCCTGGTTTTCCTTTCTGTTGGCTGGCACCCATCTCGTCCTGCATTTGCCTCTGGAGCTGAGCGCCTACCTTTGGTGCGGTCTGTTTTTTGCCGGCACCAGCGCCTTGATGGTGGATTGCGTTCGTCAGCGTTCTGCGCATGCCACTCGCTGGGCTTGCCTGGTGGTGCTGGCGATGCCGGCAGTCAACAGCTTTCGCAACGACATCATCCGCGAATGCGGTTTCTGGTTTTTCTGCACACTGGCCCTTTGGCTCGCTTTGCGTTGGCAAGATCGGGGTGGCTGGTTGCGTGCCGCACTGATCCATCTGGCGGTGGTCGCGGCGGCCCTGTTCAGGCTTGAGGCGCTGTTGCTGATACCCGCATTGGCGCTGTGGCAGTTACCCAATCTCTGGTCTTCGACCCGGCGCATGCGCTTCGTGCAGTTCTCGGTGTTGCCGGTTATCGGCATGGTGCTGGTGCTGGTGTCGGGCGTGCTGATGTCCGCACGGGTGATGCTCTATCTGGACATGATCGCGCCCCACAGCGTGTTGGCTTCGTTTCAGATGCTCTGCGATCAGTTCGCCAATTCGATGATCACCAAATACTCCCAGGATGAAGCCGGGCGGATCATTTTTTTCGGCATCCTGGCGACCATGACCATCACGTTCGTGAAGTTGATGGGGCCATTCGCCGTGCCGTTCATCCTGCGCCGCAATTGGGGTGTTCTCGGTGACTACTGGCGTGACTATCAGCCTTTTGCCTGGACGGCCTTGCTGTATCTGGTCGTGCTGGTGCTGTTTTTCCTCAAGCTGCAGTTCATGAATACGCGCTACATGAGTTTTCTGAACCTGCTGTTTGTACCCGTGCTGGCGATGGGGCTGGCGGCATTCGTTCGCGAGTTTCCCCGTTGGAGCAAGTGGTTGGTCGCCGTGGCGTTGCTGGTGATGTTGTCGAACGTCATTTCCACCGGGGCCGGCAAGACGCATTACATCGAGGCGGGTCGCTGGATGGCCGCCCATGTCGAGCGTGACGCGCCGACGTACTTCGAGGACGGCCGGATCAGTTATTACGCCGGTCGCGGCTATGCGCTGCCGGTTCTGACCCGTGAGGAAGCGATGTCGGCTGTTCATGCCGGCGACTACCGGTATTTTCTGATTGACGCGAAGGGCGATGAGCCGTGGCTGAAGGAATGGCTGGTCGCCCACAAATTGCGCGTCATCGAACATTTCGCCAATCGCAAGGGTGCAACGGTGTTGGTGATCGGGCCTTAGAGGCTCAGGCGAGCAGTGGACGCAGGCGCGAGATCAGTGGCGCCTGCCGGTTGCTCGGCAAGGCCTGGCGGTAGCCTTCGATAAAGGTGTCGCCGGCGTCCTCGCCGAGTAACCACTGGCGGTCTTCCTTATAGCGCAGCAGGTGGGCGAAGTTGCGTAGGCGTTTGCTGTCGCTCAGTGCGCGCTTCTGGCAGCGCAGGTCGGCGATATCGATCAGGCCCAATTGGTTATCGGGCGTGAGCACCACGTTGCCGAAGTGCAACGATCGAAAATACACCCCTCTCTCGTGCAGTTGCGCGAAATAGCCACCCAGCTTGAACCTCAGTGCGTCAGCCTCCTCGCGGGTGCCTTGTAACTGGCGCACGGTGTTGCCGGCCAGCGGGCTGTAATACACGCCGTCGCGTTCGATGCTCGGGATGCGATAGACCGCAATGACGGTGGGGCAGAGGATGCCGCGCTGTTCAAGTGCGCGGGTATTGTCGGCAAAACGCTGGGCATAGGGATAGAACAGCGCCGAACTGAGCAGTCGCTTGCGCCGGAACAGCTTGAGCATGCGTCCATCGGCCAATCTGAGCACCTTGTCGCCGGAACCGTCGGCTTCCAGTACGTGTGCACCTTTGCGCAGTGCCTCGTAAGTGCTGTGATCAATCGATTGCATATCAGGCTCCCCATCATTAGCGGGGTATCTTAACCGAGTTGCCCAAGGGCTGGCTCGCAGTCATGTTTATCGAGGGAAAAAGGCCTGTGATATCATCGGCGCCTCACTGAATTGTGCGGATCACCATGAGCAGTCCTGAACCGAAAGCCCAGTCAACGCTGGCGATCTATTTCCGCCTTTTGGCTTACGTGCGGCCTTACGCCGGTCTCTTCCTTCTCAGCATCGTCGGGTTTCTGATCTTCGCATCGACCCAACCGATGCTCGCTTACATCCTCAAGTACTTTGTCGACGGCCTGGCCAATCCTGAAGCCAGCCTGTTTCCGGGCAACCCTTACCTGGGCAAGTTGCAGTTGCTCGAAACCGTGCCATTGATGATCGTGTTCATTGCCCTGTTGCAGGGCGTGGGCTCGTACCTGGGCAACTTCTTCCTGGCCCGGGTCTCCCTGGGCCTGGTCCATGACCTGCGGGTGGTGCTGTTCAACAAGTTGCTGGAACTGCCCAACCGGTTCTTCGACAAGAACAACTCCGGCCATCTGATTTCCCGCATCACCTTCAACGTCACCATGGTGACGGGGGCGGCGACCGATGCGATCAAGGTGGTCATCCGTGAAGGCATGACCGTTATTTTCCTGTTCTGCACCCTGTTGTGGATGAACTGGAAACTGACTCTGGTGATGGTGGCTATCCTGCCGGTGATCGGCATCATGGTGAACAGCACCAGCCGTAAATTTCGCAAGCAGAGCAAAAAGATCCAGGTCTCGATGGGCAACGTGACGCACGTTGCGTCCGAGACGATTCACGGTTATCGCGTCGTGCGCAGTTTCGGCGGCGAAGTCTATGAAAAGACCCGGTTTCGCGATGCCAGCCAAAGCAATACCGACAAGCAACTGACGATGACCAAGACCGGCGCGGTGTATACGCCAATGCTGCAGCTGGTGACCTACAGCGCCATGGCCGTGGTCATGTTCCTTGTGCTTTACCTTCGCGGCGATGCATCGCCGGGCGATCTGGTGGCTTACATCACCATGGCCGGTCTGTTGCCAAAGCCTATTCGTCAGCTCTCCGAAGTCAGCTCGACCATCCAGAAAGGCGTGGCCGGTGCCGAGAGTATTTTCGAGCAGCTGGATGAGCCGGCAGAAGTGGATCAGGGCACGGTCGAGCGCGATCGCCTTGAGGGTCGCCTGGAAGTGCGCAATCTCAGCTTCCAGTACCCGGACACCGACAAGCAGGTGCTTAACGACATCAGTTTTGTCGTGGAGCCTGGGCAGATGGTTGCACTGGTGGGTCGATCAGGCAGCGGCAAATCGACCCTGGCCGGGCTGATTCCGCGTTTTTATCAGCATGAACACGGGCAGATCCTGCTCGATGGCGTAGAAGTGCAGGACTTCACCTTGCGCAGCCTGCGTCGGCAGATTGCGCTGGTGACCCAGGCGGTCACGCTGTTCAACGATACGGTGACTAACAACATCGCTTACGGCGATCTGGCCGGAGCACCGTTCGACGATGTCAAACGCGCGGCCTCCGAGGCATACGCCGACGAGTTCATCGCCAAGATGCCGCAAGGTTACGAAACCATGGTCGGCGAGAACGGCGTGCTGCTTTCCGGTGGCCAGCGTCAGCGCATTGCCATTGCCCGAGCGCTGCTCAAGGATGCGCCGTTGCTGATTCTCGATGAGGCCACCTCGGCCCTCGACACCGAGTCGGAGCGGCATATTCAGGCCGCGCTGGATCATGTGGTGCAGAACCGCACGACGCTGGTGATCGCGCACCGTTTGAGCACCATCGAGAAAGCCGACCTGATTCTGGTCATGGATGAAGGCCGGATCGTCGAACGCGGCACTCACGCGCAACTGCTGGAGCAGAACGGTTACTACTCGCGCCTGCACGCCAAAGAGTTCGAAGAGGGTGACGAGCCACAACCGGCCCACGCGACCGACGTATGCTGACGGTGTTTCGCAGCTTTCGTGAACGTGGCTGGACGCAAATCGATCGGGATGCCTACGCCCGCGCCTGGCAGCGTTTTGGCGGCAGCGTTGCGACGCATCCCGAGGTCGTCGAGCGGTTATCGACGTTCGTTGGCATCGAGTTGCGTTACCTGGGCTGGATTGTCGACGGTGACGTGGTCGCTGCCATTCCCTGCTGGGGCCGCCATGTCGCGCTGTCCAAGGAAGTGCTCAAGCGCGAGGGCAAGCGTGGTTTGCTGGATATGGGCAATGCGGAAATCATCCTGCCCATCGCGCCGGATGTCGTCGTGCCGGTGCGCCAGCGCATGGCCTATGTTTCCCAACTGAATGCCGGGCAGATCAGCACCCTGAAGGTCCAGCCCGAAGGGTTGGCCCTGGCCCGGTTGCCGGAAGAGTATTCGAAGAAATTCCGTTACAACCAGCGTCGCGAACAGCGCCTGCTGGAAGAGGCGGGCGGGTCGCTGGTTCCGATGTCCGACTTCACGCCGCAGGAACAGGCTGCGGCGTATGGCGATCTGTTTCAGCGCCGCTGGGGTTTCGAAGTGCCGGGCAAGGCCGGGCTGGCGGAAGTCTTTACCCTGCTGCGTGAATTCATGACCGGTTCTGTGGCGATGCTCGATTCGGCGCCGGTAGCCATTCAGGTGCTCTACCGCGTCGAAGCGCCGCAATGGGTGTCGCTGGAATACATCAACGGCGGCGTCGACCCGCAGAGCCGCGAGTTCAGCCCCGGCAGCGTACTGAGTTTCGTCAATACCCAGCAGGCCTGGGCGGATGCGCAGGCACTGGGCAAACCGTTGCGTTATTCATTCGGTCGTGCCGACCGTGAGTACAAGGATCGCTGGTGCCATACGGTGCCGGTCTACAAGGTCTGAATTCATGAGCGCTCGCAAGCAACAGCTTCTCAAGGCCCATCGACGCAGCAAGCGTCTGTTTCTCGTGGTCTTTCTGCTGGCGTTGCTGCTGATCGGCTTCCTGGCCGGCTGGTGGCTGGTACCGGTGCTGCTCGTGCTGGCCTGGGTGGCCCACGAGGCTTGGTTCGCCGATCACTTGTTCTACCGGCCCTCTGACGACTATCACTATGACTTTCCTGCGCACACGGCCCGTCAGTCGGTCAGCGTGGAGGGCGGCACGGTACGCCTGAGCGAGCCGTTGGCAGCGGGTGAGACGCTTGTTCTCGAGCTGCACGTAAAGGCCCATTGGCTGGGCCGCTGGCTCGATCCCTGGGTTGAGATCGGCGATGACTGTCAGGCGTTCGAACGAGGCGTCAACGGGCGGCGATTCCTTAATCTGTCCGGGCAGGCCACTGCGCTGACCCAAGGCACGCTGGCATTGCGCGGACGCTATTGCGCGGCGGCTGCCACAGGCACCCTGTGGGTCATGACCAATCCTGACTATGCCCGCCAGCGGGTGATGGTCCTGGCTCCTCATGCCGATGATGCCGAGCTGGCCGCATTCGGCCTCTACAGCCGCTGCGAAGACGTCAGCATCGTCACCCTGACTCAGGGCGAGATCGAGGCTGAGAACTTCCAGCGTCTGGGGCTGGATCAGGCCCAGGCTGCGCGGTTGAAGGGGCGCTTGCGCAGTTGGGACAGCCTGACGATCCCGCTGTGGGGCGGCGTGCCTGCCGGGCGTTGCGTGCAGTTGGGCTATTACTGCCTGCAATTGCCGCAGATGGCCAAGGAGCCGACGAAGGCGTTCGGTTCCCGGGAGTCGCAGGACAGCGACGTGCGCAGCGTCCGTCGACACAATCCTCTGTCCCTGCCAGCCGACGTCGATGGTCAGCCGACCTGGCGCAATCTGGTCGCTGACCTGGTGGCGCTGCTCGAGCATTACCGCCCTGAAGTGCTTGTGACGCCGCATCCCGAGCTGGATCCGCACAGCGATCACGTGGCGTCGACCCAGGCGCTGCTTGAGGCGGTTGGCCTGAGCCAGTGGAAACCGACGACCCTGCTGATGTACGCCAACCACCTGCACGACAACGACCGCTGGCCAATGGGCCCGGCCGGCTCGGGGATTGCCTTGCCGCCGGCGATCGAGCCGTTGCCGGCCGATCGCTTGTGGAGTCCGCTGGTGCCTGCGGATGTGCAACTGGACAAGGCCATGGCGCTGGCCATGGAGCACGACCTGCAGGGCGGGCAAGTGTTCAAGCGGCAGTTGCGACGCTGGATCCAGCAGGGACTGGCGGGGCGGCGCTGGCCTGTCACGGGCAGTAACGAATTTTTCCGCAAGGCCGTCCGGCGCCACGAATTGTTCTGGGTGCGCGACCTTTCAGATTGAGGCGGACGGCGCTTTCCCCTGTGTTAATATCGCGCCCCTGTTCATTTTGTATGTGGGTTGCTCCATGAAGTTGTCCATGCCGCGTTTCGATCAAGCCCCGGTCTTGGTAGTCGGCGATGTCATGCTCGACCGTTACTGGCATGGCGGAACCTCACGGATTTCCCCTGAGGCGCCGGTGCCGGTGGTCAAGGTCGAGCAGATCGAAGATCGTCCGGGCGGTGCCGCGAACGTTGCCTTGAACATTGCCGCGCTGGGTGCGCCGGCGTCCCTGGTCGGTGTGACCGGTGACGACGAAGCCGCCGACAGCCTGAGCAACAGTCTCAAGGGAGCGGGCGTACGCGCCCTGTTTCAGCGCATTGCGCATCAGCCAACCATCGTCAAGCTGCGGGTCATGAGCCGGCACCAGCAATTGCTGCGTATCGACTTCGAAGAACCGTTCGCCACCGACGCCCTGGCGCTCGGCACACAGGTCGACGACCTGCTCGAAGGCATCAAGGTGCTGGTCCTTTCCGACTACGGCAAAGGTGCGCTGAAAAACCATCAGGCCCTGATCCAGGCGGCCCGGGCGAAAAACATACCGGTGCTGGCCGACCCGAAGGGCAAGGACTTCACCATCTACCGCGGGGCCAGCCTGCTCACGCCAAACCTCAGCGAGTTCGAGACCATCGTCGGCGGTTGTGCCGATGAGCACGAACTGGTGAGCAAGGGCGCGGCGCTGATGCACGACCTCGAGCTCGGTGCGCTGCTGGTGACCCGTGGCGAACACGGCATGACCCTGCTGCGTCCGGATCACCCGGCCTTGCACCTGCCGGCCCGTGCCCGCGAAGTGTTCGATGTCACCGGTGCCGGTGACACGGTCATTTCTACCCTGGCCGCCGCAATCGCCGCCGGTGAAGAGTTGCCCCACGCCGTCGCGCTGGCCAATCTGGCCGCCGGCATTGTGGTGGGCAAACTCGGTACGGCTGCCATCAGTGCGCCGGAACTGCGTCGCGCCATTCAGCGTGAAGAAGGCTCCGAGCGCGGTGTTCTGGGTCTCGAGCAATTGGTGCTGGCCGTGGCCGACGCCCGGGCGCATAACGAACGGATTGTCTTCACCAACGGCTGTTTCGACATCCTGCATGCCGGGCATGTGACCTATCTGGAACAGGCGCGAGCCCAGGGCGATCGACTGATTGTCGCGGTCAACGACGACGCTTCGGTCAGCCGCCTGAAAGGGCCGGGCCGCCCGATCAACAGTGTCGACCGGCGCATGGCCGTGCTGGCAGGCCTCGGGGCAGTAGACTGGGTGATCAGTTTCCCCGAAGGCACTCCAGAAAACCTGCTGCGTGAAGTCAAGCCGGATGTGCTGGTCAAGGGTGGCGACTACGGGATTGATCAGGTAGTCGGTGCTGATATCGTGACCGCGTATGGTGGCACGGTGAAAGTGCTTGGACTGGTGGAAAACAGCTCGACAACTGCGATTGTCGAGAAGATTCGCAGTCGTTGATCCCGATGAATTCTTACCGATGTGTACGGCGTGTGAACGGATTTTGCCTTGGGGATCTCATCGTTTCCGTTGATGCAGGCTGCCATGAATCCGATGCGCTTGCCTGCCTGCGCCGCGTGGTCAATTAATTTATGAAAGTCATGCTCCTGGTGATGGACGAACAGCGGGTCATTCTCGACCGGCTCTACGACATCGTGCAGCAGAACTGTGATGAGTGTTTGATCTATCGTTTGAGCAAGCAGCAGCAGTTGAATCTGGGCTCGTTTCTGGCTTCGGTGGATTACCAGACCTTCGACCGCGTGGTGATTTTCTCCCGGGTCAAGCGTCTGGCCACGCAACTGCAGGTGCTCAAATGCATCCCCGGGCTGATCTTCCTCGAGCACGACGCCTATCAGAACTACATGCCGGCGAGTAAGTATCGCGGCGTGTATTCGCGTCTTTATCGCCGTTTGCCAAGTTGCCGGGCGCTGGTGTCCGGTGCCGTCGTTGCCCGCAAGATGCTGGCCGAAGGCATCGACACGGTGTTCGTTTCCAAAGGTTATGACGAGCAGATGCTGCGCAACACCGGTGCGGTGCGTGACATTCCGCTCGGTTTTCTCGGCAGCCTGAAAAGCACCGAGTACGCCCAGCGCAAGGCATTGCTGGAGTCGCTCTCCAAGCGCACCGGCATGCTGGTCACCCGCACCCAGTCGGGCGCGGAATACCTGGAGACGCTCAACCGCATCAAGATCTTCGTCAGCGCCGACATCGGCATGAACGAGTTCATGATCAAGAACTTCGAAGCCATGGCCTGTGGGTGCGTGTTGCTGGCGTGGAGTCAGGGCGAAGAGGATCAGTTGCTGGGCTTCGAGGACATGCACAACACGGTGTTCTATCGCAGCGAAGACGAGGCGGTGGAGAAGATCAAACTGCTGCAGGACAACCCCGAGCTGGCCGAAGGTATTGCCCGCAATGGCCAGGCGTTTGCCGAAAGTCGCTATTCCTTCACCCGTGTCGGTCAGGCCCTCGCCACCGAAATCCAGCGCGAAATGCGCCCATGGCAGCCGCCTTCGGCGTTCACCCGGTTCTGGGTGAAGTTGCGCTACGGCATGAAGGTGCCGGTCTGAATGATGGACGAGCACATGGCGCTGGATGCGCTGCCGGGTGGTGACCAATCGGTTCTGCAAGCCTTGCCCGAAGCGCTGCGCACGTGTCTGAGCCGTGCGGCGCGGGTGGTGCTGATCGCCAACAACCCGGCCATCACCGCGGCGGATTTTCAGGCGCTGGACATCGGCGTCGATGACATCGTCGTCAGCTTCAATACCTGCATCAAGGCACCGCTGCTCAACGCGCAAAGCGTGAATGTCTTCGTGCATGGCTACAACGCGCCGGACGCCTACTTTTTTGGTCTGCCTTACGGCCCCGACGTGCAGCGGCTGATCGAGCGGGCGGGCGAACGCTGTTTCACCATGCTCGTCGGCTGCGCTGCACCGATGTGCCCGTTGCCACAGGTGGCCATGTATTGGGACCGCATCCCGTTGCCGCCGCTGTGGAATTACCCGGTCGACCGGCCAGGGGGCAAGCGCTACGTCGGGCCCTCCACCGGCTTCAATACGCTGGTGCTGTTCGACTGGTTGCGCGGTCACGCCGGTTACACCTATCAGCTCCTGACCCTGGGGTTTTCCAACGAGGCGGGAAAATTGTGGGGCGGTCACGCCTGGGATTACGAGCGTGACTGGCTGCAGAAATCGGACATCATCGTGGTGCCACTGCAACCCCGCCGCTGGTGGCAAAAGCTGTTTCGCCAGCGATAAGCGGTGCCGCATTGCCGGCAGGCCCGAACTACTTTCAAAAGGTGCTGTTGAGTGTTGAAAATTGCCGTGGCGTTTTTCGGGATTCCGAGAAATTCGTCGATCTGTTTCCCCTCCATCGAACAGAACGTGCTGGCGCAGTTGCCTGCGGGCAGCGACGTAAAGTGCTTTTATCACCTGTATAAAATCGATGAAGTGCAGAACACCCGTTCTGGCGAAAAAGGCGAACTGGCGGCGGACAACTACCAACCCTTCGAGTCGATGTCCGGCGGGCTGACCTCGACCGAGGGCGTACTGGAGCGTTGGGATTTCGAACAGGTCAAGGCTCAGGGCGATACCTGGGGCGATGACTATGCGTCGCTGCGCAACCTGATCTATCAGCTCAACTCGCTGCACACCGTCACCGGCATGATCGAACCGTTCAACCCGGATTTCGTCGTGTTCGTGCGACCGGACAATTTCTTCCACAACGCGTTGCCCGGTTATGTGTTCAACCATGCGCAGGCGCGACGCCACAACGCGTACATTCCGGACTGGCAGTGGTGGGGCGGGCTGAACGATCGCTTTGCCATTTGCGGGCGCGATACCTATGTCGCCTATGGCAAGCGCATCGAGCGTATTTTCGATTTCTGCAAGGCGACGGGGCGCAAGCTGCATTCCGAGCGTCTGCTCAAGTACGCGCTGCTAGAGGCGGGTGCCAAGGTCTGCACGTTGCCGACCCAGGCCTCGCGTGTACGGATTACCGGGGCGTTTGCCGAAGAATCGTTCTCGCCCAAGCGCGGCATGGGCAAGCGCGAAAACCGCTATTTCCACTTCTTCGCCACGCTGCGCACCTGGATGGATCGCCGGCGCTAGCGGCTATTTGCTTGCGCGCTTTTTGCCCAGGCCGACCAGCCGCAGCGCCTTGATGCTCAACTGCTTGAGGCCCTGACGCGGGGCTTTCGCCGGTTGCAGGCCCTGTTGCACCAGCCAGTCCTTCCAGCGAATTCGCTCTTCGCGCACGACCCAGCCGGTCTGCGTGGCGAAGCTTTCGGCCAGATACAGGCCACGCGTGCCGGCCGGCACGAGTTTGTCGCGCTTGAGGGTGTAGAGCTCGGCCAGCGGCGCGCCATCCTTGAGCGGCATCAGGTACAGATCCGGGCGTTTGCGGTCCAGCCGCGCGACCAGTTGATCGCCCTCCAGACGTTCATCGACATGAAACAGGCTCAGGGATTTGGCTTCCTTGGGCACGTCCAGGCGCAGGTCGTAGATCAATTGCAGCGATGCCGTCGGCAGATGTACATAAGCCCGCGGCCGTTCGACCAATTGCAGATTGGCGCAACGTATCGGCCGCGCCGATCCGGACAACGGGGTCAGGCGAAACGGCAACGCCTCGCGGTAGTGCAGGGCCGAGGCGTAGGGTGCCGGCAGCCAGGTGTCGTTGAAGCGCCCCCCGAGCCAGCCTTCCGGCGTCTCCAGCAGGCACTCTTCAGCGATTTCCTGAATGGCCGTGTGCAGCGGAATGTTCAGTTCGTGAGCCGGCACATAACCGGAAATCAGTTTCAGTACCACGTCGCCGCGATCCTGCCGCCGCTGGCGCACCAGCACCCAGTAATCGCGATTCTGCCAGTGCAGGGTCAGGCGCACCGAGACCCCGAGATTGGCCAGCTCCAGCGAGAAGCGTTCGGTGTCGGCGACACTCACCGGTTTGCGTCGCTGCAACGTCTGGGCGAAGTTCAGCGGCATGCCGACGCTCTGATAGGCCAAGCCGTCGGGCGTGGCTTCGACGAACAGGGGCAGGGTCTTGAAGTTGCTCGGGTTCTTTCTGATGAGCGTGCGCGGCATATCGGCTCCTGCTTAAGGCCGCGAAGCGGCGTCAGTGACCACGAAGGACCCGGGCAACGGTCGCAACGTTATGGGCGAGGTGCAGCGGATTGATCGTTCCGACAATAGCACTGGCCACGCCAGGCTTCGCAAACAGCAACTCGAAGCTGGCACGCACCGGATCCACTCCCGGGCTCAGGCACACGTGGCCGCTGGCCAGGGCTTTCTTCACCAGAATGGCTTTGCCGTGGGCAGCAGCATAGTCAATGACTGCCTTCTCGTTCTGTTCGTTCAGATTGTAGGTGACCATCGCGCAGTCCCCTTGCTCCAGCGCCTTGAGCCCGCCTTCGACGGTTTTGCCGGAGAAGCCGAAGCCGCGAATCTTGCCCTCGGCCTTGAGCGCCGCCAGCGTGGCGTAGACCTCTTCGTGTTCGAGGATGGCCATGTCATTGCCGTCAGAGTGCACCAGGACCAGGTCGATAGAATCCGTTTCCAGACGTTGCAGGCTGCGTTCCACTGACCTGCGCGTGTGCGCCGCGCTGAAGTCGTGGCGCGACAGGCCGTCGGCAAATTCCTCGCCGACCTTGCTGACGATCACCCAGTCCTCGCGCTGGCCACGCAGCAGCGGGCCGAGACGTTCTTCGCTGCGGCCGTAAGCCGGCGCGGTGTCGATCAGGTTGATGCCCAGCTCGCGTGCCTGCCTGAGCAGCATGCGCGCAGCCTCGTCATCGGGAATCTGGAACCCGTTGGGGTATTTCACGCCTTGGTCGCGGCCCAGTTTCACCGTGCCCAGGCCCAGCGGCGAAACCGTCAGGCCGGTGCTGCCCAATGGGCGATGGAGATCATGCAGAGTCGCGATACTCATGGCAGCAGTTGCTCCCAGGCAGCAATGCCCATCGGTGGTTTCGGCAGTGCCGGCAGGGGTTCGGTGGCATGTGGCTGGATGCCGTCGCGCTGCAAGGAGGCGATCACGCGGTCGGCAAAGTCCGGTGCCAGTGCCAGTTTCGTCGGCCAGCCCACCAGCAAGCGGCCCTCGTCAGCGAGGAACGCGTTATCCGGACGTGTCAGGCCGGTTTGCAGCGGCTCGGCACGGTCGACCCGCAGCGTCGCCCATTGCGTGGTGCCAAGGTCGATCCACGGTAGCAATTGCGCGATTTCCTTTTGCGCGGTGGCGATCTGCTCGGCGGGCTCGCGGGCGACACCTTCGCTTTCGGCGATGTCACCGCCCATGTACCAGACCCACTGACCGTCAGCGGCCGGGTGGGTGGTCACGGTGATGCGCGGCTTGGTGCCGCCGCCCAGGCAATGGGCGTAGAGCGGTTTCAGCCCCGGGCCTTTGGCGATGATCATGTGCAGCGGCCGGCGCTGCATGGCCGGCTGGCTCAGGCCCAGGGCCTCAAGCAGTTGCGCGGTACCGGCGCCAGCGCTGAGGACGATGCGCTGGGCGCGGATCTCGCGACCGTCGACCTGCAGACCGACCAGCACTCCCGCCTCCAGCAGCGGCTCGATGGTTTGCCCGGCGAGCAGGCCGTCACCGGCCAGATCGGCCAGGCGCGCAATCAGGCTCGGCACATCCACCACCAGTTCGGCGAGGCGGTAGACCTTGCCCTTGAAGCGCTTGTCTTGCAGGGCCGGCGGCAATTGCTCGCCCTTGACCTGATCGACCCGGCCACGCACGGCCTTGCTGGCGAAGAAACTGGTGAGGTTGCCGGCCAGGGTGCCGGGTGACCACAGGTAATGAGCCTCGGACAGCAGGCGCACGCCGGACAGGTCCAGCTCGCCATGGCCGGCGAGGGCTTCACGCCAGCGGCGCGGCATGTCGGCGATGGCCTCGGAGGCGCCGGTCAGTGCACCGTGCAACGCGTACTTGGCGCCGCCGTGGATGATGCCCTGCGACTTCACTGTCTGCCCGCCGCCGAGGCTGGCGCTTTCCACCAGCACGGTCGAAAACCCCTGACGGCGCAGACGCGCGTTCAGCCAGAGGCCGGCGACACCAGCGCCGACAATCAGAACGTCGGTGGAAATAACGGATGGCATGCAACGACCTCAGTGTTCAAGACGAGGGCGCAGTATACAGACTCGGGAAAGAGGGGGATTTGTCGATGATCAACAGCCGTGGCGCAAAAGCACTGTGGGAGCGAGCAGGCCCGCCCCACAGGGGAGGTGTGCAGTGCAGGTCAATGCCCGGCGGTCTTGGAGAACAGCTGGATGACCACCACTCCGAGGACAATCAATGCCATCCCCAGCATCGCCGGCACGTCCAGCTTCTGCCCATAAATGAACAGCGCCGCGATGCTGACCAGCACGATCCCCATGCCCGCCCAGACGGCGTAGGCCACACCCACCGGTACGGAGCGTACCACCAGGGTCAGCATCCAGAAGGCGATGCCATAACCGACGATCACCAGAATCAGCGGCAGTGGTGTGCTGATGCCTTTGACCGCTTTCATCGACACGGTGGCGATCACTTCGGCGCAAATGGCAATGGTCAGATAGACGTAGGCGTTCATGGTTCAAACCCTCAAATGAAACGTTGCTTTCAGGGCGGCATTCTAGTGATTCGTCAGATGGGGTAAAGTCATTACCTATCTGTTTTGAAGATGGGTTGGTGGGGCGGTATGCAGTGGAATCTTGATCAGCTCCGAGTGTTTGTCGACGTCGCCGAACAGCGTTCGTTTTCTGCCGTTGCGCGCCGGCAGCGCAAGGCGCAATCGGCGATCAGCAGCGCGATTGCGATGCTTGAGGATGATCTGGGCGTCAGCCTGTTCGAGCGTAGCAGCGGTCGCCAGCCCTCGCTCACCGAAGCCGGCGAGGCACTGCTGGAAGAGGCGCGGGAAGTCTTGCGTCAGTGCGAGCGTCTCAACGGCCGGGCAATGGCGATGCTGCGTGGCCAGGAAGCACAGTTGCGCGTGGCGCAGGACGAAGCGATGCCCTATCAGGCGCTGGTGGAAAGTTTCGGCGCACTGGCCGAGCAGTTTCCGAGTCTGGAGGTGCAGTTGACCAGCGCCGCCCAGGGCGAAGTCGCGCGCAAACTGGTGGAGCGCCGGGCCGATCTCGGTCTGTTGTTTTACCACGATGAAATTCCCGAGGCGCTGGAGCGCCGGGTGCTGGGCAGTGTGGAAATGGTCACCGTGTGCGGCATCAACCATCCGCTGGCGGCGCAGTCCTACGTGACGTGTCAGCAGTTGGCGCAGCACCGGCAATTGCTGATGTCGACGCAAACCAGTGTCTACCCCGGCAATGAGCCGGCCAGCCCGCAGGTGTGGCGCGCTGACAGTTTCTACGTGATGGCCGAATGGCTGGTGCGCGATCTCGGTTGGGCCTGGCTGCCACGGCATGTGGTGCAGTATTCCGCCTATCAGGGCCTGATGGTCGAACTGGACAGCGAATGGACACCGCCAGCACTGGTGGTGGAACTGGTCTGGCGCCGCGATGAACCGCTGGGGCCGGCGGCGCGCTGGCTGGCTGAACGTTTTGCCGTGCACTTGCGGGCGATCGGCGATAAAAGTCGATAAACTCCGCCGCCATGAATAGAACTCTCTACACCGCGCTGTTTTACCTGGGGCTGCCATTGGTGGCGATTCGGCTGTGGCTGCGCTCGCGCAAGGCCCCGGCGTATGCCAAGCGGATTGGCGAGCGCTTCTCTTACGGGATGCCGTCACTGCAGCCCGGCGGGATCTGGGTGCACGCCGTGTCGGTGGGCGAAAGCATTGCCGCCGCGCCAATGATTCGCGCCTTGCTGCAACGTTATCCACAGCTGCCGATTACCGTGACCTGCATGACCCCGACCGGTTCGGAGCGGATTCATGCCTTGTTCGGCGACGAGCCGCGCATTCAGCATTGCTACCTGCCTTACGACGTGCCGTGTGCGGCGGCGCGCTTTCTTGATCGGGCACAGCCGAAACTGGCGGTGATCATGGAAACCGAACTGTGGCCCAACCACATTCATCAGTGCGCCAAACGGGGGATACCGGTGGCGCTGGCCAACGGCCGACTGTCCGAACGTTCGGCCCGGGGTTATGGCCGCTTCAGCAAACTGACCGCGCCGATGCTGGCGGAAATGAGTTTTTTCGCGGTACAGACCGAAGCCGAAGCCCAGCGCTTTCGTGATCTGGGGGCACGGCCGGAGACAGTCGAGGTTACCGGTTCGATCAAGTTCGACCTGACCATCGACCCGCAACTGCTGCAACGCGCCAACTCACTGCGCGGCCAATGGCAGGCGCTGGAGCGCCCGGTGTGGATCGCCGCCAGTACCCACGAGGGTGAGGACGCAGTGGTGCTCGACGCCCATCGTCGTCTGCTGACGAACTACCCGAATGCGCTGCTGATTCTGGTGCCGCGCCATCCCGAGCGCTTCAACTCGGTGTTCGAGCTGTGCCAGCGTGAAGGCTTTGCCACGGTGCGCCGTTCGACCGGTGCCAACGTCGAGGCACACACCTCGGTGCTGCTCGGTGACACCATGGGCGAGTTGCTGTTTCTCTATGCGTTGGCCGACAGCGCTTTCGTCGGCGGCAGTCTGGTGCCGAACGGCGGGCATAACTTGCTGGAGCCGGCGGCCCTGGCCAAACCGGTGCTCAGCGGCCCGCACCTGTTCAATTTCCTCGACATCGCCGCGCAGTTGCGCGAAGCCGGCGCACTGGCGGAAGTGGATGATGCCGAAGGGTTGGCGGTGGAAGTGCAGCGCCTGTTCGAATTGCCTCGCGATGCCCAGCGCATGGCCGAGGCCGGGCTGGCGGTGATGCGCCGCAATCAGGGGGCGTTGCAGCGCTTGCTGGACGGGCTGGGCAGACTGATTCGCTGAGGAAAAACCAAACCTGAGGCGAGGGAGCAAGCTCCCTCGTCTCAGGTCCAGCGTTGGCTTTGAGGAAGTGTCCTTCAGGCTTTGGGGAATCCCCCTACATCTATCTTTTTTTCGTCTTGTTAGCGTGCTGGCCAGTTTTCGCGAGCACGAACCAAGGACGGTTTGGACATCGCGCTCTTTTCCTCTTTGCTTAAGGATAAGCGTATGTTCCGGTCGGCCAATGCCGCGCATTTTGCGTTGCAGATTCCTGCTATCCGTCACGACTTTCAGGTGCTGGCGTTCAATGGCACCGAAGCGATCAGCACCCTCTATACCTTCCACATCGAACTGGTTAGCGAGCACCCGGATTTCGATCTGGAACGCCTGCTCAGCCAGCCTGCGTTTTTGCAGTTTGGCCACAACGGTGAAGGTATTCATGGGCGTATCGAAGACGTCCTGGTCGGTGAGGCCGGCAAGCGCCTGACCCGTTATCACCTGACGCTGGTGCCGGCGCTGCATTACTTGCAGTTCAGCCACGATCAGCGGATTTTCCAGCAGCGCACGGTGCCGCAGATCATCGCGCAGGTACTCAAAGGACATGGCATTCAGGGTGATGCCTTTACCTTTCATGTCACGGCGAACCCGCCGCGTGATTACTGCACTCAGTACGGCGAATCCGATCTGGAATTCATCCAGCGCCTGTGCGCCGAAGACGGCATCGCCTGGCATCACCAGCACTCGGCGGAGGGCCATTTGCTGGTGTTCACCGACGATCAGGTGTTTCTGCCCACCCTCGGCGCCACGCCGTATCAGCAAGATAGCGGGATGGTTGCGGAGCATCCGGTGGTCAGCCGTTTCAGCGTGCGCAAAAGCACACGCACCAGCACCGTTACTCGCCGCGACTATGACCTCAAGCGGCCGAGCCTGCTGATCGAAAGCCGCTTCACCGCCGAGTTCACCCCGACGCTGGAGGATTACCGCTATCCGCTGTTGATCGAGAACGAAAAGTCCGGCAAGCAATGGGCCCGGCAGGCGCTGGAGCGCCATCGCAGCGACTATGAATTGGGCCAGGGTCAAAGCGATCAGGCAAATCTGCGCTGCGGCCATCTGTTCGAACTGACCGAACACCCGCGCAAAAGCTGCAATGATCTGTGGCTGTTGCTCAGCGTATCTCACACTGGGCGACAGCCTCAGGTGCTTGAGGAAGCGATTACCAGCGACACGAAAGACACCGACGGTTTCACTCAGGGTTATCGCAACACCTTCAGCGTGATTCCTGCCGAGGTGGTGTTTCGTGCGCCGCTGCCGACACCGCGCCGTCCGCTGGTCTGCCAGACCGCACGGGTCACGGGGCCTCCCGGTGAAGAAATCTATTGCGACGAATATGGCCGAGTGAGGTGCGAATTCAACTGGGACCGCGCCGAACTCAACAGCGAGCGCAGCAGTTGCTGGATTCGGGTGTCGTCGAGTTGGGCCGGGGAAGGCTTCGGTTCGGTGACGATTCCACGCATCGGTATGGAAGTGGTGGTGACCTTTCTCGAAGGTAATCCGGACAAACCGCTGATCACCGGTTGCGTGCCCAACAAGGTCAAGTCTGCGCCCTGCACCTTGCCCGAACAGAAGACCCGAACCGTACTGCGCAGCCACAGTTCACCGCACACCGGCGGTTACAACGAACTGATGATCGAAGACCGCGCCGGCCAGGAAAAAATCTACCTGCGCGCCGAACGTGATTTCGAACAACTGATCCTCAACGACAGCCACAACCAAATCCGCCGCGACCGTTTCGAGCAGGTGGACAACCACAGCACCAGCCTGATCAAGGCTGACGAGCGCCACACCACCGACGGGACGCGCAACACCGTGATCGGCCGCGACGACCTGCTCAGCATCAGCGGCAACAGCAGCACCACGGCGCAAGGCACGCTGGTGATTCAGGCCGGCCCGCATGCGCGGGTTACGGCCAGTCAGGTGGTGATTGATGCCGGCACGAGCCTGACGCTGACTGCTGGCGGCCATCACCTCGTGATCAATGCGGGCGGAATCTTCAGCAGTGTGGCCATCGTCGAGGGGGGCGCGCCGATGACAGGTGTCGCGCCGCAGACCGCGTTGGCGGCAGTGCCCGACGATTCACAGGTGCTGATCGCGCTGTCCATCACCCCGCAAATAGCCGCGCTGGCTCAGGCCGCAGAGCAAGCCGCTTCAGTCTGCGCCGTGTGCGAAAAACTGGCGCAGGTGAACGCATGAATCGGGCTTACCTGTTGCTGGATCGAGTCCAGATCGAAAACCTTTCGGATCGTCTGTTTGAAATGACGGGCGGCGCGACGGTTCACTCGCTTTATCAGCGCACCGCTTACAGTCATATGGAAAGTGTCGGCCCCGTGCTGATCGGCGTCGTGCCCGATAGCCCGCTGGCAAAGGTTTTTTCGCAGGAGTGGAGCGAAACGGCGGGCATCTGGCTGGAGTCGGCGGCCGATGAGAGTCAGGTGCAGGAGCATTTGCGCAGCTTGATCCATGCCCGAGTCGAGGGGGCAGCGACGGTTTTCTTTCGGTTCTACGACCCCCGTATCACCGCGTTGTGGCTGATGGACTTGCCCGCGCCCGAACGGGATAGGTTGATGGGGCCGGTACGGCTGATCCGTCTGCCGGAGTCACAAATCCATCAGCAAACCGAGCAACCTGCGATCCCGTATGCGGATAAGCCGTGGTTGCTGCTGACAGCGGAACAACTCGATCAACTGAACACTGCCAAACGCAAGTGTTTCGCCCGGCAATTGATCGAATACGGTCAATGTCACTTCCCCAAATCCCTTGGTTCACTGGCTTCGACTGCTTTGCAGCAGTGGGCCATGGACTGTCAGGCCAGTGCTGCACGTAGCGGCTTCAGTGCCGTCGATGAAGTCTTTCTCTGGGTGCGTTTCTGTGTGGTGTTGGGCGCTGACTTCCCCGATGGCCCTGAGCACGCTGCATACAGGCAGTTACTGGCCGAACCTGGACTCTTGCCGCGCCAGCGCTTGGACAACCTCAACCGTGCATTGACGCACCAGTTACTGAACGACAAGGACTTCACGCGATGAGCGCCGAAAAACTGGCCATGGTCGATGAGGCCGCTCAGGCCGAACGCGCGGCCAAAGCCCAGCCCCACGTGGACATCAACGGCCTGGTGCATCCATGCCCTGCCAGTCAGCCCGAACTGTTTGTCGTACCGGTTCGCTACGCGCTGGCGCACGAAAAATCTGAGCACGTTTGTTGCGTTCCCGCTATCGCGCCCGAGAGTCGGCCGATGGCCGCACGTCGTTTGCGGGCAGGGTTTGTGTACCTCTGGCAGCATCAGGGGCCGCTCAAGCGTTTTGCTGTTTCGCCACAGGGGCTGTTGCAGGAACAGGCGTTGGACGCGGCGGCCACTCCGGTACTCGACGCGACATTGACGGGCCTGGCGCTGCAAAAAATCCACGACGCCTGGATGCTTTACAGCGAGTTCCCGTTAAACGCCAAGCACTGCCAGTCGCTGAGCGACAGCAGCGCCAAACGCAGCCAGCATATGCGCCACATTGCCCTGCGCACGGTGGCCGACGAATTACAGGCCCCGCACTGCCCACCGCTGCAGAAGGCCGACGAGGTCATGGCCGAACTCATCCCTGACAGCTACGCCCGGTCGATGAAAGCCGATCAGCAAAAAAACGCCGAGGACACCGACGCACTCGGCGCGACGCTGTTAGAGAACCCGACCCCGACCAACATCAAGGCCTACACAGACGCCAGGCATCGTATTCGTGAGCGTCACAAAGTTCTCGATCAATATCCCGACGCCAGTGACGAGCCACCGGGCGAATGGAGCGCCGAGCCATGGGACGGGCAGGGCACGCGGGACTGGCTGGAAAACGCCCAGGCACACACCGGGGGGCTGTTCGCTGTCTTCGCCTGCCTGGACGACGATCTGGGTGTGTTGCGCGACATCAACCACGAACAGGAATGGCTGGAAACCGGCCACGAAAAATGGTTGGGCGAAAACAATCTGCGCCTGAGCATCGGCGGGTTTGTGCGCAGTCTGATCACTGAAGATGGCGCCGAACTGGCCGGTAATCTCAGTTATCGCTACAAGGATCGCGACATCAGCCTCACGCCCGAGCAGGGCCAGATCATGCTCGACACCCAGGATCGGCTGAATGAGGAACTCAGGGCTGAAACCCGCGCCCGTCAGTACGGCGGTCGGCCGACTCAGGTCGAAGCTGCGGCTCGTGATGCGCGGATCGCGGCGATTGTCGGCCCGGTGCGGGCGTTTATACCGGCGGACCTGTACTACGAGGCAGAGGCCGTTGTCCGTGAATATCGCGCGCAAAAACACGCCAACCTCAACAGCCATGCGTTCAGCGCCAAGGTCGGCGAGTACATCGACCTCGACGCCATGAACACCTGGTTCACTGACACCGCCGCTGCGCATTATCAACAACTCGAACAACGCCACACCGCACTGTTCGCCGACCGTGGCGTGTACCTGAAACGCTCCGCCAGCGGCACCTGGTTTGTCGATTACGACGACCTCGAAACCCGCCAATGGCTGACCGAACTCGCCACCGGTTGCCTGACCGCGCAATGCATCCGCGCCCAGGGCGCCGAGCAATACGCCGACTACGTGCGCACCGCCGACGGTGGCGCACTCCGGCAGTTGTTCCACGCCTGGACGCCGTCGCTCGAAGCGGCGGTCAACAACGCCTCGCGCCTCGGCGAGTTGATGGCCGCACTGTCCGCCGACAACCTCAGCGCCACCCATCAGGCCCTGGCGCCGTTGAGCGTGGCAGTGCTTGATCACATCGCAAGCATGGCTCGGGATGCCGGCAGCCAATGGAGCGTGCTGGTCAATCGGCTGGGCGCGGCGTTGCTGCTGCTCAAGGGTGACAAGGGCTTCAGCGCGTCCTGGATGAGCATTTTTATTGCCGCGAGGTTGGGCGCTGAGAGCCGTTTGCAATTCGTGACCGAGGGCGTGCGCCCGGCGTGGAAATTGTTGGGGCAACGGGCCGAGGCGTTGGATGAATGGGTGAGCAAGACGGGGAAAGCGATTGGCGTTGGGCGAGTGGAACGGATTGTGAATTCGCCGGTGGTGGTCAACAGCGGGGGAGTGGTGCCGCTGGCCGCGTTGTTGCTGAACGTGGTGAATGTGCAGAACTATTTGCGCGAGGCCGGGGTGCTGGAGGGGATGGAGGCCCGGCGGGTGAATGAGACCGTATCGGCGAGTTTGTATGGGGCGGCGGCGTTGGTGGCGGTGGTGGATAGTCAGGTGAGGATGGGGTTGGGGGTTAAGGAGTTTGGTCGGGGCCGGTCAATCGCTCCGACTTTAACGTTGTTTGGTGGGGTGATTGGTGGGTTGTCGGCGGGTGCTGCGTATCAAGAATTCAGATCCTTGCAAAAGCGATTTGAAAACTCCCAGAGTCAGACTGATCCCTGGCTGCAAATGCGCCAAATTGCGGTAGGAGGACAAGTGACCGCATTTAGTGCCCAAGCAATACTGGGAGCTTCTTACACGATGAGAGCGTTGGCTGGTTCGATAACAGCCGAAGTCGCAATCTTGCGTTACACGCTGTACATGGGGCCGCTGAACTGGATTATTGCTGGATTAGGCTTGCTGTATCTGACTGCCTGGATTTTCGAGAAAACGCCGCTGCAAAACTTCCTGAACAACTGCTGTTGGTCTAAAGCGCGAGCTAACGATTTGGAACCCATTGCGCCTAAAGCCCAGCAGGACGAACTCGACCGTTTGTACCTCATCCTCTATACGCCTCGGGTCACCATGCAAAGCAGTTCTGATCCGGCGCCTGATAATGGCCGTTCCGGCCTGGCTTTCGTCAGTGCCATTAATTCTCTGACCATCGACTTGCCGGGCGCCGAGCCAGGCAGTGTCTACCTGGAACTGAGCATGATCGGTGACCCGGTGGATACTCTCGAAAACCGATATTTGATCAAAAACAGTCGGACCGGCAATTTCAAACCTCCCCGTCCGTGGCGCGATATGACGCCCTACTGGTTGCCGGGCACCCTCTGTCAGTGGATACCGATCGAGGAAGGCCATGGGCTGCGTATAAGTGGCCCTTTCAAAGAGGTGAAAGACTTACTGAGCACACCACCTGGCACGTTGTCGCTAAGGTTGCGTTATCGCACGCCTCTGACCGGGATACTCGGTGCTCGTAGTTTTATCGGCGGGGAGCGAGGTTTGGCTTTTACCTTGAACAACTCAACGGGTGTCATAGCGCTGCGAGCCGACCCAACGCCTGAACTTGACCGTGTCCCGAAATACCCACTCGGTGAGGATCACCCTGGAGCTATTTACCTGCAGCCGAAGGACAAGCGATGAGTACGCCACCGGCAGGAACAACGGAAAAAAGGATGTTCTCGCGTAATGATTACTTGGCGCCATTGCCTATTCCTACGGGTGAAAAGCCTTGTGATGTGCTTAATACCGTCTGGCGCAAAAATGAGATATTTCTCGATGTCGGTAACTACAGCATCGGCTCGGCCGTGATGGTGATGTGGCCGACGATGATGGTGTTTTTAGCTATTTCTTTTTTTACTCGAAATCTCGACCCTGATTACAGCCGAGATGTTTTGATCCTAGGGGCCGTTATATTGGGTGTCCCTACGCTGATTTTGATCCAAAGCCTGTTCCGCAAAGTCCCCTTACCCATGCGCTTCAATCGCCAACGCCGCGAAGTCTGCGTCCCCCGCGACAACGGTGAATATTGGATCGTCCCGTGGGAAACCGTAACAGCCGCCGCCACCCAGCAGTCATCCGTCAGTCAGGCCGGCAAAGCCACAATGGGTCTACTGGTCATCGGTTTCGAAAATCCAGACCCGCACGCCACGGAAGACAACAAACACTTTTCCCTAGGTTTCAACTGCGGCGGCGGCACTACCGCGATGGCTTTGTGGGAATGCATACGCAGTTACATGGAAATTGGCCCGCAAGTTTTGCCACAGACAAATGACTTTGAGGGTGGTCGAGAAAAGCTGCGAGGCCGAAGCGTCTTCTGGGGGATTTGTTGTGAATATGTGGATGGCATCAGACAGCATCTGGTCGCGCAAGAAGTTGGCAAGGCGGCGTGGCTGGTCATCGGTGCGGTGCTTTTGGGTGCCCCACTGGCAATGATGTTGCAAGAGTGGAAGTTATCGCCTCCCCCGGATCTGTCCCATCCCGACATCATCGAATGGTCAAAACCACTCCCAGCGGATGATTGGGCCAAACGTTCCGCCGAGTTGGAAGAGGCCATTGCCAAACGCGAAACCGAGTTGGCCGGACGAGTTGAGGCACAGGCATGAGTACGCCACCGGCAGGCACTACGAAAAAAGGGATGTTTTCGCGCAATGATTACTTGGCGCCGTTGCCCATTCCTACGGGTGAAAAGCCTTGTGATGTGCTCAACGCCATCTGGCGCAAAAACGATGTGTTTCTCGACATTGGTAACTACAGCATCGGCTCGGCGGTGATGGTGCTTTGGCCAATGGTGGTGTTGTTTGCGTTCATGGGATATCTGTTCAGGAATGATCACGATGAAATGCATATTTTTGCGGTCATGACCGCGTTCATTATTGGAGTGCCAACCTTCTTTCTAATCCAAGGCCTCATCCGCGAAGTCCCCTTACCCATACGCTTCAACCGCCAACGCCGCGAAGTCTGCGTGCCCCGCGACAACGGTGGATACTGGATTGTCCCGTGGGAAACCGTAACGGCCGCCGCCACCCAGCAGTCATCCGTCAGTCAGGCCGGTAAAGCCACAATGGGTCTGCTGGTCATCGGTCTCGAAAATCCAGACCCGCACGCCACGGAAGACAACAAACACTTTTCCCTAGGCTTCAACTGCGGCGGCGGCACTACCGCGATGGCATTGTGGGAGTGCATACGCAGTTACATGGAAATCGGACCTGAGGCCGTCCCCGACAGTCGAGTGGGTATCGCGCCTTACGAAGAAACCCAAATCGGATCGCTCCTTGTCGACTTGCGCAAAGGGGAAGTGTTGAGCGTCCTGTGGGGAGTTTTCTGCATAACGCTTCTGGGCACTTATCTGGCGGAAAAGCTGCAGGACTGGAAGCTTTCCCACCCACCGGAATTGCCCCATCCCGACATCATCGAATGGTCAAAACCACTCCCTGCGGATGACTGGGCCAAACGTTCCCCAGAGCTGGAAGCTGCCATCGCTCAGCGCGAAGCTGAGCTAGCCGAGCAAGCCTTGCTGATGAATCGGTGCTGAGCCAATGACGTCTCGACTGCCCGATCTGCCCATCCCCGGACAAGGCGATTTGCCGGACTACGAGGTCCGTCTCCCGATGCACCTGCGGCCCGACGCCAATCGGTTGATCCGCTATCTGCACGAATTGCCGTATCGGCGAGTGAAGTTTTGCCCATGGTGTAGTAACACCAATCTGACCTGCCAGACTCATCCGGCCCGTCGGCTACCGTACTACTACTGCGGCTCATGTCAGAAAGGCTGCAACAGTCTGAGCGATACGCCGTTCGCCAATCTGCGCCGTATGGAGCTGTGGTCCACGTTTGCGCTTTACTTGTTGGCCGGCTGGTCCAGTGTCCAGATAGCGCCTCGTCTGGGAATGAACCATAAGGTCTATTTCAGTTGGGGCAAAGCAACCCGCGAGGTGATGGCCGAAGAGTGCCCTGAGTTGTATCAGTGGTGGACGACGCGACATTACCGGGAAAACCTGCAAGCCCCCGAGCATATTGCTGCGCAGCAGCAAGCGGTCATGGCCTGGATCGACACGATGCTCAATGCCCGGCACGCGATATGCCCCAAGTGTAAAGGCGATCGAACCTATCGAATCACAGGGATTCGTCCCAAGTTCAAATGTGATCCCTGTGTGACCTG
This sequence comes from Pseudomonas sp. GNP014, assembly GCF_054344005.1. Lineage (NCBI taxonomy): Bacteria > Pseudomonadati > Pseudomonadota > Gammaproteobacteria > Pseudomonadales > Pseudomonadaceae > Pseudomonas > Pseudomonas sp. GNP014. Next base: position 1,779,953 of record NZ_JBTGUS010000001.1, read on the forward strand.
CTTTTCCATTCTGTCTGGAACGCCATTGGAAGGGATGATCCGGCCTGACCTCTGGCTAGACTTCGTGAAAGGGGTGATGAATGGTCAAAGCATCCCGGATCTCAAGCGCAGTTCCGGGCTGGGCATGGGGGCCAGTACACGCTGGCGGCGACAGTTTTTGTTATTGATCGAAGCGTTGGGGCACGCTGAGCTACTGGGATGGATCACCTGGATGCGTAGTCGGCGAAACAATGAAGCGGTCAGTTTCGTGCGCCAAGGTGGTCATCTGGACAAGGCGCAGCGGTCCATCTATCCGCAAGGGCGGCGCAAGGGCGGATTTGTCTGGCGACAATGATCAGGCAACGAAAACCCGCATTTCTGCGGGTTTCTGGATTAAGGCCGGGCCTTGAGCTGTGCCTCGGCGGCCTTGGCCAGATCCGGCGGCAAGAAGTCCTTGTCCGGGTTGTAGTCGGCTTTGAGATAGCGCGTCAGGTCCTGCAGGTCACCCGGGTTCAACGTCCCTGCCGCCTGCTTGAGGCGCAGGTTGTCGAGGATGTAGTCGTAGCGGGTGTTGTTGTAGTTGCGCACCGAGGTGTACAGCTGACGCTGGGCATCGAGCACATCGACGATGTTGCGTGTACCCACCTGATAGCCGATTTCCGTGGCTTCCACGGCGCTCTGGTTGGAGATGATCGACTGGCGGCGCGCCTGCACCTGCTCGACATCGGTATTGACCGCGCGGTGCAGGTTGCGGGTGTTTTCGACGACCTGCCGGCGCAGGGCTTCACGCTGCTGCTCGCTCTGATCCAGTTGCGCATAGGACTGGCGCACTTGCGAGCTGGTCAGTCCGCCACTGTAGATCGGGATGTTCAGTTGCAAGGCCAGCGTGCGCTGATCGACGTTGCCACCGTAGGGGGTGCCGAAGGCGTTCGGGTTGGCGAAGCCGAGGGCGTCGTTGTCACCTTTCTCGTATTTGGCCACGGCGTCGAGGGTCGGCAAGTGGCCGGCCTTGCGCTGCTTGAGGGTCTGTTCGGCGGAACTGACCGCAAAGTTGCTCGCCAGCAGATTGAGGTTCTGTTTGGCGGCGGTGTCGACCCAGGCCTTGGCGTCGTTCGGCGCCGGCGGCAGGATCGGTAGTGTATGGACGATGCCCTGAATCGAGTTGTACTGACGGTTGGTCAAGGTGATCAGTGCTTCGAAGGCATCGTCGACCTGACGCTGGGCAACGATGCGGTTGGCGCGCGCGGTGTCGTAACTGGCTTGCGATTGCAGCACGTCGGTCTTGTCCGACAGGCCCACATCGAAGCGTTCGTTGGACTGGTCGAGCTGACGCTTGAACGCGGCTTCTTCAGCCTTGGTCGAGGCCAGATTGTCCTGACTGCGCAGCACGTTGAAATAGCTTTCGGCCGATTGCAGGATCAGGTTCTGCTCGGTGGCCGACAGTTGCAGCGCGGCCTGCTCGTTGACGTCCTTGGCCGCCTGGTACTGGAACCAGCGGTCGGCGCGGAACAATGGCTGAGCCAGCGTTGCCTGATAGGAATGCGCGCTGCGAGTGGCATTGGCCGAAGGCTGGTCGATCGAGGTGCGCACGTCGGCGACTTCGGCGCCGCCGGACAGGTTGGGCAGCAACCCTGCGCGAGCCTGTGGCACCACTTCTTTCTGCGCGCCGTACTGGGCGCGGGCAGCGGCCAGATCGGCGTTGTTGTCGACGGCTTCCTGATAGACGCTGACCAGATCGGTCTTGGTCGACAAGGGCGCTTCTGCTGCCCAGGCCATTGCGTTGGACGCACAAGACACGGCAAGAGCCAGTGAAAGTTTGCGCAGCATGAGGCGATCCCTAGCAAGAAATATTACGAAAATAATGTGCGCGCCAAGGCTAAGGCGCAGCTCCCGCAGCGTCAAGGCGCACAGGGCAAAGCGAGTGTAGTTGTGCAATCGTGCGGCAACAATCCTGCAAGTCCCGGTAATTGCGCCATTCATCATGGTGTTTGCTGCGGTGTTGGCGTTCTTTGTCGGTTGTGTCTAGACTGGCCGGGTTCTTGTCGGGGTGCCTTGCTATGAGGCTGAGATCGAATAATTTCGGATCCCGTTGAACCTGATCAGGTTAGCGCCTGCGTAGGGAACAAGATTTCTCGTCACCCGGCGAGTCCTCTTGTGCTTCGTCCGGGATATTGTTCGACAATCGAACGCTCGACGACGATGCACAGCACCGGTCCTGGTGCGTCCGTGCCTTTCAGGTTCTGCTCCGACAATCCATTGCCTGGATGCTGTCTGGAGAGCCCGTGATGACTACAAAAGCAAAAAACGCGATCAACCTGAGTGACTCGGCCAAGGTCGATGAGCAGTCGGTTCAGCCGTTCACCCGTTCGCAAAAAGTCTACGTTCAGGGCTCGCGCCCGGACATCCGCGTGCCGATGCGCGAAATCACCCTCGATGTGACGCCGACCGACTTCGGCGGCGAAATCAACGCGCCGGTCACCGTGTATGACACCTCGGGCCCGTACACCGATCCGAACGTGGTGATCGACGTGCGCAAAGGCCTGGGTGACGTGCGTTCGGCGTGGATCGACGACCGTGGCGACACCGAGCGTCTGCCAGGCCTGAGTTCCAACTTCGGCCAGGAACGCCTCGCCGACCCGGAACTGACCAAGCTGCGTTTCGCCCACGTCAACAACCCGCGCCGCGCCAAGGCCGGGGCCAACGTCAGCCAGATGCACTACGCGCGCAAAGGCATCATCACCGCCGAGATGGAATACGTCGCCATCCGCGAAAACATGAAGCTGCAAGAGGCCCGCGCCGCTGGCCTGTTGAACCAACAACATGCCGGCCACAGCTTCGGTGCGAGCATCCCGAAAGAAATCACCGCTGAATTCGTTCGCGAAGAAATCGCCCGTGGCCGCGCGATCATTCCGGCGAACATCAACCACGTCGAACTGGAACCGATGATCATCGGCCGTAACTTCCTGGTGAAGATCAACGGCAACATCGGCAACAGCGCTTTGGGTTCGTCCATCGAAGAAGAAGTGGCGAAACTGACCTGGGGCATTCGCTGGGGTTCGGACACCGTGATGGACTTGTCCACCGGCAAACACATTCACGAAACCCGCGAGTGGATCATCCGCAACTCGCCAGTGCCGATCGGTACCGTGCCGATCTACCAGGCGCTGGAGAAGGTCAATGGCGTTGCTGAAGACCTGACCTGGGAGCTGTTCCGCGACACGCTGATCGAGCAGGCCGAGCAGGGCGTCGACTATTTCACCATCCACGCCGGCGTGTTGCTGCGCTACGTGCCGCTGACCGCCAAGCGCGTGACCGGCATCGTTTCCCGTGGCGGTTCGATCATGGCCAAGTGGTGCCTGGCGCACCACAAAGAGAACTTCCTCTACACCCACTTCGACGAAATCTGCGAAATCATGAAGGCCTACGACGTCAGCTTCTCGCTGGGCGACGGCCTGCGTCCGGGTTCGATAGCCGACGCCAACGACGAAGCGCAATTCGGCGAACTGGAAACCCTCGGCGAGCTGACCAAGATTGCCTGGAAGCACGACGTGCAGTGCATGATCGAAGGCCCGGGGCACGTGCCGATGCAGTTGATCAAAGAGAACATGGACAAGCAGCTCGAGTGCTGCGACGAGGCGCCGTTCTACACCCTCGGCCCGCTGACCACCGACATTGCGCCGGGCTACGACCACATCACCTCGGGTATCGGGGCGGCGATGATCGGCTGGTTCGGTTGCGCCATGCTCTGCTACGTGACGCCGAAGGAGCACCTCGGCTTGCCGAACAAGGATGACGTGAAAACCGGGATCATCACCTACAAGATTGCCGCACATGCCGCCGACCTTGCCAAGGGCCACCCGGGCGCACAGATTCGCGACAATGCCCTGAGCAAGGCGCGGTTCGAATTCCGTTGGGAAGACCAGTTCAACCTCGGCCTCGATCCGGACACCGCCCGTTCGTATCACGATGAAACCCTGCCGAAGGATTCGGCCAAGGTCGCGCACTTCTGCTCGATGTGCGGGCCGAAATTCTGCTCGATGAAGATCACTCAGGAAGTCCGCGAATACGCGGCCAACCAGCGGATCGACGCGGTCGACGTGGACGTCGCCCAAGGCTTGGCGGAACAGGCCGAGCGGTTCAAGAAGGAAGGCAGTCAGCTTTATAAAAAAGTGTAAGCGGCAAGCTACAGGCAGCAAGATAAAAGCAGATGCGAAACCTGCTTTTTCTTGCCGCTTGTGGCTTGCAACTTGTAGCTATCACTCCTGTGAGATCAACCCCCTTGAGCATTCAACCCAGCACTTATTCCCCCGACCTCGCCGTGCCCGCTGACAAGCGTGTGTTCGGCGGTCGCGATCTGTTTTCCCTGTGGTTTTCCCTCGGCATCGGCCTGATGGTGTTGCAGACCGGTGCCTTGCTCGCGCCCGGTCTGGGCTTGTCGGGTTCACTGCTGGCAATTTTCCTCGGCACTCTGGTCGGCGTTCTGCTGCTGGCTGCTGTGGGTGTGATCGGCAGCGACACCGGCCTGTCGTCGATGGCCGCGCTGAAACTCAGCCTCGGCAGTAAAGGCGCGAGCCTGCCGGCGCTGCTTAACCTGCTGCAGCTGATTGGTTGGGGCTCGTTCGAAATCATCGTCATGCGCGACGCCGCCAGCCTGCTCGGCACCCGGGCGTTCAGCGAAGGTTCGCTGTGGGCCAGTCCGATGCTCTGGACCTTGTGCTTCGGTGCGCTGGCCACCTTGCTCGCGGTCAGCGGGCCGCTGACCTTCGTGCGCAAGATCCTGCGCAAGTGGGGCATCTGGCTGATCCTCGCCGCGTGCATCTGGCTGACCTGGAACCTGTTTGCCAAGGCCGATCTGGCGGCACTCTGGGCGCGTGCCGGGGACGGTTCGATGCCGTTGGCCGTGGGCTTTGACATTGCCATTGCGATGCCGCTGTCGTGGCTGCCGCTGATCGCTGACTATTCGCGTTTCGGCAAGCGTGCGAAGAACGTCTTCGGTGGCACGGCCATCGGTTTCTTCATCGGCAATTTCTGGCTGATGAGCCTCGGCGTGGCCTACACGCTGGCGTTCGCGCCGAGCGGTGAAGTCAATGCGTTGCTGCTGGCTTTGGCCGGTGCCGGCCTGGGGATTCCGCTGTTGCTGATTCTGCTCGACGAATCGGAAAACGCGTTTGCCGATATTCACTCGGCGGCGGTATCGAGCGGGATTCTGCTGCGCTTGAAGGTCGAGCATCTGGCCTTGGCCATCGGCGTGCTTTGCACGCTGATCGCGCTGCTGGCGCCATTGGCGCAGTACCAGAATTTCCTGTTGCTGATCGGCTCGGTGTTCGCGCCGCTGTTCGGCGTGGTGCTGGTGGATCACTTCATCCTGCGCAAGCGCAGTGCTCAGGTCGCGTCAGCCGCATTGCGCTGGCCGGCGCTGTTGGCGTGGCTGGGCGGGATCAGCACCTACCACTTGCTGGCGAACTTGTATCCGGACGTCGGTGCGACCCTGCCGGCACTGGTGCTGGCAGGGCTGTTGCAACTGGTGCTCGGTCGAGCCTTCAGTTACGGCCCGGAAACAGCTCGGGTTTGACGATGCCGTTCAGACGCGGGTAAGGAATCTTCAGTTCGACGTGGCCCAGCGCGTAAGGCGCGAGGGTGCTCACGTCGTACTTGAGGATCACACCACCGTAGGTCAGCGCCACATTCGGGGTTTTCACGAACGGCCAGTTCTTCACGAACTCGGCTTCCTGATCGAGCTTGGTGCTGATCAGCCAGCTGTTGTGCGCCACTTGCGCGGCCTTCCAGAACGCCTCTTCCTGACCCGGCAGCAACATGTCCGACAGGTTCAGCACTTTATGCTGCTGGCGCGAGTAGTTGATGAAACCGCGACCCGGGGTGCCATGGGCGCCGCCGGTGTCGAGGTAGCTCGACAGCTCGATGATCACCAAGCCGTCATGCTGTTCGCGTACCTTGGCCTGCAAATAGCTGCTGTTGCGCGGGCCAGCGGTGCGCAGGAACTGCTCGCGATAGGCCGCCAGCGTTGGCGCTACCGGTTCATTCGCCTCGGTGCGGGTCATTTGCAGCAGGCGTTTTTCGATAATGCCGTCCAGGGCAGGCTCGGCCGGGAAGTGCAGGGTGTCGATGTTCACCAGCGGGCAGTCCGGGTTGGAGCAACCGGGTTTCAGGGTTTCCGATGCGTCGCGGGTGGTTTCCAGCGGCGTGCGGTAGTTGGGCTGGAACAGGTTGGCGCAGGCGCCCAGGGTCAGGGCGATGGCGGCCACAGAGGCAATTTTGAAAAGCGACATGGGCGTCCTTTCTGAAACAGGGGAAGGCAAAAAGTTATCCGCTTCGACTCTCGCCGAAGCAGTCAGTTCGCCACTAAGCTAATTAGAGTGGGTTTCGCCGCCACCGTCCATCCCGCTGACGGTAAAGGGGCTGCATCAATCATCACGAGCGCGTTAGGATGGCGCGAAGTCGGGGTTGCCAGTGACAACAAGGAACCTCGTATCGGATTTGCAGTAAAGAGGATGTTCATGACTGATTTTGCCAACGCCACGCCGGCCACCGTTGATGTCGTAAAGCGCGAGCGCTGCTACCAGGGTTTCTACAAGCTCGACCGTTTGCACCTGCGCCATGAATTGTTCGCTGGCGGCATGAGTCGCGAGATCGACCGTGAGGTCTTCGTGCGTCACGACGCGGTGTGCCTGCTGCCTTACGATCCGCAGCGCGACGAAGTGGTGCTGATCGAGCAGTTTCGCGTCGGCGCCCTGGGCAAGACCGACAACCCGTGGCTGGTGGAACTGGTCGCCGGTCTGATCGACAAGGCAGAAGTGCCGGAAGAGGTTGCTCACCGCGAGGCGCAGGAGGAAGCTGGACTGGACATCAAGGCCCTGTGGCCGATGACCCAATATTTCCCGTCGCCGGGTGGCAGCAACGAATTCGTGTACTTGTTTCTGGGGCGTTGCAGCACCGAAGGCGTAGGCGGCCTGCATGGGCTGGAGGAAGAGGCAGAAGATATCCGCGTCACGGTCTGGGCCTTTGAAGATGCCTTGCAGGCTGTCCGTGACGGACGCATTGCCAATGCGGCGAGCATCATCGCCTTGCAGTGGCTGGCGCTCAACCGCGCCGAAGTGAGGGGGCTATGGTCGTAAACAAGCTGCGCGATCGTTATCGGGTTGACCTGGCGGGGCTGCAAGCTGCCTGCGAGGCCAACTACGCGCGCCTGATGCGACTGGTGCCGGACATGCGCAATGACCCCGAGGCACGGCGCATTGCCGTGACCCAGGGCGAGCAGATGCTCGGCGTACTGGCCCTCGAAGTGCTGCAGACCTGTCCGTACACCACCACGTTGCAGGTGCGTCAGGAACACAGCCTGCCGTGGTTGCCGGTGCCGCAACTGGAGGTTCAGGTCTATCACGACGCGCGCATGGCCGAAGTGATCAGCGCCGAACATGCACGACGCTTTCGCGGCATCTATCCTTACCCGAACGCCGCGATGCATCAGCCGGATGAAAAGGCCCAGCTCAATCTGTTCCTGGGGGAATGGCTGAGCCATTGTCTGGCCCTGGGGCACGAGTACGAAGTCGTTCGCTAGTTGTGAACTGCGTCCGGTTCGTCGGTTTCCCCTTTCGCTCATCCCCCAGCATAATTGCGGCACCTGACCGATTCCGTGCTTTTGCCCTGGGAGAGCGCCTTGCCGAGCGTATCCACGTTGACCACTGCCGATGCGGCGTTGCTGGTGCAGTTGTCCGACAGCCATTTATTCGCTGAAGCGGATAGCACGCTGCTGGGCATGAACACCCGTCAAAGCCTGCAAAAGGTCATCGAATTGGTGCTGGGGCAGCAGCCGCAGATCGACCTGATTCTGGCCACCGGCGATATCTCCCAGGACGGCACACTGGAGTCATACCAGCAGTTTCGCCAGATGAGCGCGCAGATCGCTGCCCCGGCGCGGTGGATCCCCGGCAATCACGACGAACCGATGATCATGGCCGAAGCTGCCGTGCAGAGCGCGTTGCTGGAATCGGTAGTCGATATCGGTAACTGGCGGGTGACGCTGCTCGATTCGGCGGTGCCGGGTTCGGTGCCGGGGTATTTGCAGGACGACCAGTTGCAACTGCTGGCCCGTTCGCTGAGCGAAGCGCCGGAGCGCCATCATCTGGTGTGCCTGCACCATCATCCGGTGTCGATCGGTTGTGCGTGGATGGCGCCGATCGGTTTGCGCAATCCAGAGGCGTTTTTCGAGGTGCTGGATCGTTTTCCACAGGCTCGCGCGGTGCTGTGGGGGCATGTGCACCAGGAAATCGACCGCGAACGCAACGGCGTGCGCCTGTTGGCCTCGCCTTCGACGTGCATTCAGTTCGAGCCGGGGAGTGATGACTTCAAGGTCGGTGAGCAGGCGCCGGGGTATCGCTGGTTGCGGTTGTTGCCGGATGGGCGTCTGGAAACTGGTATTGAACGTGTGACCGGTTTTTCCTTCACTGTCGATTACGGCTCCGACGGTTACTGATCAGATCAAAAGCCCCTCACCTCTCCTAGAGGGAGAGGGTGCTGACCGAGGTGTCTGGCGTTATGCATCGACCTGAAAGATTGTGTCGATTGTGGATTCGGTGAAGCTCTTTCAGGTCGGCGTACTTCCGAAATATCCCCCAATCAGTCCCCTCTCCCTTTGGGAGAGGGCTAGGGTGAGGGCCGACCCTGCTGAGCGAGCAATTTCTCGAAACCACCCCCAATCCACTCTTCTCTCCCTGTAAACTCCGCAAACCCAAACCGACACTCAGGGAGCTCAAATGTCCGGTTCGATCCTCTATATCCACGGTTTCAACAGCGCCCCGGCCTCGAAAAAGGCCTGTCAGCTGGTCGCGGTCATGGAGCAGCTGGGTTTGAGCGACAAGTTGCGTGTCCCGGCCCTGCATCACCACCCGCGTGAAGCCATCGGTCAGTTGGAGCAGGCGATTGCCGAACTGGGTCGGCCGTTGCTGGTGGGAAGCTCACTCGGCGGCTACTATGCGACTCACCTGGCCGAGCGCCACGGCTTGAAAGCCCTGCTGGTCAACCCGGCCGTCAGTCCACACCGGATGTTTGACGGGTACCTGGGCACGCAGAAAAACCTGTATACCGATGAGACCTGGGAACTTACCCACGACCATGTGACGGCCCTGGCCGAGCTGGAAGTGCCGGCACCACAGGACGCGCAGCGTTATCAGGTGTGGTTGCAGACCGGCGATGAAACACTGGATTATCGCCTCGCCCAGCAGTATTACCGGGCCTGTGCCCTGCGGATTCAGGCCGGCGGCGACCATAGTTTCCAGGGGTTTGCCGGGCAATTGCCGGCATTGCTGAGTTTTGCCGGCATTGGCGCCGATTTGTATCAGGCAATTGATTTCACCGCACTGTGAAGTCTTGCCCCTTTTTCATTGAATCACTGACGACGAGACCCTATGGCCACTCCCAGCGCTAGCTCTTATAACGCCGACGCCATCGAAGTCCTCTCGGGCCTCGACCCGGTGCGCAAACGCCCCGGCATGTACACCGACACCAGTCGGCCGAACCACCTTGCCCAGGAAGTCATCGACAACAGCGTCGACGAAGCCCTGGCCGGCCACGCCAAATCGGTGCAGGTGATCCTGCACGCCGATCACTCGCTGGAAGTCAGCGACGACGGCCGTGGCATGCCGGTCGACATTCACCCGGAAGAGGGCGTGTCGGGCGTTGAGCTGATCCTCACCAAACTCCATGCGGGCGGCAAGTTTTCCAACAAGAACTACCAGTTCTCCGGCGGTCTGCACGGGGTGGGTATTTCCGTGGTCAACGCCTTGTCGACCGAAGTCCGGGTGCGCGTCAAGCGTGACGGCAACGAGTACCAGATGACCTTCGCCGATGGCTTCAAAGCCACCGAACTGGAAATCGTCGGCACCGTCGGCAAGCGCAATACCGGCACCAGCGTGTACTTCGCGCCGGACCCGAAATACTTCGATTCACCGAAATTCTCCATCAGCCGCCTCAAGCACGTGCTCAAGGCCAAGGCTGTGCTGTGTCCGGGGCTGCTGGTCAGCTTCGAAGACAAAGGCACCGGCGAGAAAGTCGAATGGCATTACGAAGACGGCCTGCGCTCCTACCTGGTGGACGCGGTCAGCGAATTCGAACGCCTGCCGGACGAGCCGTTCTGCGGCAGCCTGGCCGGTAATAAAGAAGCGGTCGACTGGGCGCTGCTGTGGTTGCCGGAAGGTGGCGACGCGGTGCAGGAAAGCTACGTCAACCTGATCCCGACGGCGCAGGGCGGTACCCACGTCAACGGTCTGCGTCAGGGCTTGCTCGACGCGATGCGCGAGTTCTGCGAATTCCGCAGCCTGCTGCCGCGTGGCGTGAAGCTGGCGCCGGAAGACGTCTGGGAACGCATCGCTTTCGTGCTGTCGATGAAGATGCAGGAGCCGCAATTCTCCGGCCAGACCAAAGAGCGCCTGTCGTCCCGTGAAGCGGCGGCGTTCGTCTCCGGTGTGGTCAAGGACGCCTTCAGCCTGTGGCTCAACGCCAACCCGGAAACCGGTCTGGCCCTGGCCGAACTGGCGATCAACAACGCCGGTCGCCGCCTCAAGGCCAGCAAGAAGGTCGAGCGCAAGCGCGTTACCCAGGGGCCGGCGCTGCCGGGCAAACTGGCCGATTGCGCCGGGCAGGACCCAATGCGTTCCGAGCTGTTCCTGGTCGAGGGTGATTCCGCCGGCGGTTCTGCCAAGCAAGCGCGGGACAAGGAATTCCAGGCGATCCTGCCGTTGCGCGGCAAGATCCTCAACACCTGGGAAGTCGATGGCAGCGAAGTGCTGGCCAGCCAGGAAGTGCACAACATCGCCGTGGCCATCGGTGTCGATCCCGGCGCCGCAGACATGAGCCAGCTGCGCTACGGCAAGATCTGCATTCTCGCCGACGCCGACTCCGACGGTCTGCACATCGCCACGCTGCTGTGCGCCTTGTTCGTCCAGCATTTCCGCCCGCTGGTGGATGCCGGTCACGTCTACGTGGCGATGCCGCCGCTGTACCGCATCGACCTCGGCAAAGAGATCTACTACGCCCTCGACGAAGCCGAGCGCGACGGGATTCTCGACCGTCTGGTGGCCGAAAAGAAACGCGGCAAGCCACAGGTCACCCGATTCAAGGGTCTGGGCGAAATGAACCCGCCGCAGCTGCGTGAAACCACCATGGACCCGAACACCCGGCGACTGGTGCAACTGACGCTGGGCGATGATTTCGCCGAGACCTCGGAAATGATGGACATGCTGCTGGCGAAGAAACGCGCCGGTGACCGCAAGACTTGGCTCGAATCCAAGGGCAACCTCGCCGAGGTGCTGGCCTGATGCGCTTCGGCGTCGCCCTGGCATGTGCGTTGCTGCTGGGCTCGATGACGGTGGCGGCCGAGCCGGCGCCCGAGTTGAAGCTGCTGGCCGAGCATCCGGTCGACGGCATGCGCGGCGGCAACCTCTCGGGGTTGGCGGTGTGCGGCAAGGATTTGTGGACGGTGTCCGACCGTGATGACGAGCAGATCTATCGCCTGAATACGGGCGATCAGGTCTGGCAGGCCGAAACCGTGCACCTCGACGTGCCGAAAGTACCCGACAGCGGCTTGCCGTGGGGCTTGAGTTCGCGCACCTGGGCGGCGTCGTTCATCCGTGGCGGCGACCTCGATTTCGAAGGCATCACCTGCGACAGCGCCGGTAACCGCTACATCGTCAGCGAAGCCCATGCGGCGGTGCTGCAGGTGTCGCCCGAGGGGACGGCATCGTGGCTGAAAATCTCGCCGATGCTGGTCAAGGAGGCTCGGGCCAGCGGCATGTTGCTGCACTTCAATGCGCTGTTCGAAGGCCTGGCGATCAACCCGGCGGGCGATGAAATGTGGCTGGCGGCCGAGCGTGAACGGCGTGGCCTGCTGAAGATCAAGCGTCAGCAAACGGTCTGGGATTGCCACGGCGGCTGCGTTTTGCTCAGCGAAGCCGGGGTGGAGATGCAGCCACCGCAGTTCCCCAAGGCTCGCGCCGTCAGCCGTGATTTCGCCGACCTGTCGCTGTTCAACGGCAAGCTGTTCACCCTTGAGCGCAATGCGTTCAGGGTCTGTCGGCGCGATGCGGTGACGGCCAAGGTCGAACGCTGCTGGTCGTTTGCTGAAGAGGCCTTGCAGCCACAACGGCTTTATTCCCAGGCCTACGGTCTGGCGGAAGCCTTGGTGGTGGACGCCGACGGCGCGTGGATTGGCCTGGACAATAACGACGGCGTCCGCGCCGATGGCGAGAAACGCCCGATCGTCTGGCGCTTCGCTGCGCCTGAAGGTGGCTGGAGCGCCAAGCCGTGAGCCAGCAACCGCCGGGCAAGCGCGCCGGCCGGGTATTGATGATTCTGGCCTGGTGCGCGGCGTTGTTTCTGGCGACGCGGTTTTTTGGCCAGTGGGAGCAGCGCCAGCAGAATCCGAACGTGGTGATCACGTCCGAGCAGCATGACGGCGTGATCGAAGTGAAGCTGGCCGGCAACGCCCAAGGGCATTTTGTCGCCAGCGGCCAGATCAACGGTGAGCCGGTGGAGTTCATGCTCGACACCGGCGCCACCGATGTGGCGATCCCGGCGGATCTGGCCAAACGGTTGAAACTGGAAGAGGGTTTCGGTGTAACCCTGAGCACGGCCAACGGCCTGAGCCAGGGCTACCGGACCAAAATCGACCGCCTGCAACTGGGCGACATCGTGCTGCGGGACGTCCGCGCACTGGTGGCGCCGGGGCTGCATGGCGATCAGGTGCTGCTCGGCATGAGCGCCCTGAACAAACTTGAATTTACCCAGCGCGGTGGCACCATGCTGCTGCGCCAGACAACGAACCGATGAGGCCCGCATGAGCGACTCCCTTGATCTCAGCCTGGACGGTGTAGAACGCCGCTCGCTGGCTGACTTCACCGAAAATGCCTACCTCAACTACTCCATGTACGTGATCATGGACCGTGCTTTGCCGCATATCGGCGACGGCCTGAAACCGGTACAGCGGCGTATCGTCTACGCCATGAGCGAATTGGGGCTGGATGCCGATTCCAAGCACAAGAAATCGGCGCGTACCGTCGGTGACGTGCTCGGCAAGTTCCACCCGCACGGCGACTCGGCGTGCTACGAAGCGATGGTGCTGATGGCTCAGCCGTTCAGCTATCGCTACACACTGGTCGACGGCCAGGGCAACTGGGGTGCGCCGGACGATCCGAAGTCCTTCGCCGCCATGCGTTACACCGAAGCCCGTCTGTCGCGCTATTCCGAAGTGCTGCTCAGCGAGCTGGGCCAGGGCACCGCCGACTGGGGCCCGAACTTCGACGGCACCCTGCAGGAACCGCTGGTGTTGCCGGCACGTTTGCCGAACATCCTGCTCAACGGCACCACCGGTATCGCCGTGGGCATGGCCACCGACGTGCCACCGCACAACCTGCGCGAAGTCGCCACTGCCTGCGTGCGCCTGCTCGATGAGCCGAAAGCCACGGTCGAACAGCTCTGCGAACACATTCAGGGCCCGGACTACCCGACCGAAGCGGAAATCATCACCCCGCGCGCCGACCTGCTGAAAATGTACGAAACCGGCAAGGGCTCGGTGCGCATGCGCGCCGTGTACCACGTCGAGGACGGCGACATCATCGTCACCGCGTTGCCGCACCAGGTCTCCGGGGCCAAGGTGCTGGAGCAGATCGCCGCGCTGATGCAAGCCAAGCCGTCGAAAGCGCCGCAGATCGCTGACCTGCGTGACGAATCCGACCACGAAAACCCGTGCCGCATCGTGATCATTCCGGTCAACAGCCGCGTCGATCACGAAGCGCTGATGCAGCACCTGTTCGCCAGCACCGAGCTGGAGTCGACCTACCGGGTCAACGTCAACATCATCGGTCTGGACGGCAAGCCACAGCTGAAAAACCTCCGTGCGTTGCTGGTCGAATGGCTGGAATTCCGCGTGCTGACCGTGCGTCGCCGCCTGCAATTCCGCCTCGACAAGGTCGAGCGTCGCCTGCACCTGTTGGACGGCTTGCTGATCGCTTACCTCAACCTGGATGAAGTGATCCACATCATCCGCACCGAGGAGCACCCGAAAGCCAAGCTGATCGAACGTTTCGCCCTCAGCGAGATTCAGGCCGACTACATCCTCGACACCCGTCTGCGTCAGTTGGCGCGACTGGAAGAGATGAAGCTGCGCGACGAGCAGGACGAACTGCTCAAGGAACAAGCCAAGCTGCAAGCGCTGCTGGGCAGCGAAGCCAAGCTGAAGAAACTGGTGCGCACCGAGCTGCTGAAAGACGCTGAAACCTATGGCGATGACCGTCGTTCACCCATCGTCGAACGTGCAGAAGCCAAGGCGCTGACCGAACACGACCTGCTGCCGAACGAAAAAGTGACTGTCGTGTTGTCGGAAAAAGGTTGGATCCGTTCGGCCAAAGGACACGACATCGACGCCACTGGCCTGTCGTACAAGGCCGGTGACGGCTTCAAGACCTCGGCGGCGGGGCGCTCCAACCAGTTTGCAGTGTTTATCGACTCCACCGGCCGCAGCTATTCGGTCGCCGCGCACACCTTGCCGTCGGCCCGGGGCCAGGGCGAGCCGTTGACCGGCCGTCTGACGCCGCCGCCCGGCGCCACGTTCGAGTGCGTGCTGATGCCGGAAGACGATGCGCTGTATGTGATCGCGTCCGATGCCGGTTACGGCTTCGTGGTCAAAGGCGAAGACCTGCAAGCCAAGAACAAGGCCGGTAAGGCCCTGTTGAGTCTGCCGAACAACGCCAAAGTCATCGCGCCGCGGCCAGTGGCCGATCGTGAGCAGAACTGGCTGGCCTCGGTCACGACCGAAGGTCGCCTGCTGATCTTCAAAATCAGCGATCTGCCACAATTAGGGAAGGGCAAGGGCAACAAGATCATCGGTATTTCCGGTGAGCGTGTGGCCAGTCGCGAAGAATATGTCACGGACATCGCCGTACTGCCGGAAGGCGCCACGTTGGTGCTGCAGGCCGGAAAACGGACCCTGTCGCTGAAGGCCGACGACCTCGAACACTACAAGGGTGAACGTGGCCGTCGTGGCAACAAGCTGCCAAGGGGCTTCCAGAGGGTGGATGCGCTGCTCGTCGAAAACCTCAATTAGGCGAAAACGCCCACCTAGAGGCGTCGATCTACGATTTAACGCGTAGATCGACGCTTTGGCGCTGGAGTCGGAACGCATATTCACGGATGATATGGCCTTTCCAAACGCCGGCGTGGCCGAGCGTTCTTCATATTTATTGAGTATTTTCACTGTGGTCAGCCTTGTGGCGGCCACCTGGACGGGATGATGACTGCTCTGCGCCCCCTTATTTTCCTGCTCGCCGGCGTTTTGGGCCTGGCGGGTTGCAGCGTTCACCAGCCGGTGTCGCTGTATCAGCTGGACAGCGGAAGTCCGGCTCAGCCTGCGCAAAGCGCAGGCATGGCGGTTTTGTTGGGTCCGGTAGTCATTGCTGATTACCTGCAACGTGAAACCCTGCTGCAACGTCAACCGGACGGCAGCCTGCAAGCGGCGACCGACGGTCGCTGGGCGGGCAGCCTTTCGTCGGATATCGATCAATTGCTGATGCGTCAGGTGGCCGGTCATCTCGACAGCCAGCGTGTGGTGCTGGCGCCGGCGACCCTGGGTTTTACCCCGGATGTGCAGGTGTTGCTGACCATCACGCGTCTGGACTCGGGTGAGAAACAACCGGCGATCCTCGATGCGCAATGGCGCTTGATCGACCGTCGTGGTCAGGTGCGCGATAACCGCATCGTCCACCTGCAGGAGCTGCATGCCGGCACCACGGCTTCGCAGGTTCAGGCGCAAGGCATTCTGCTGCAGCGTCTGGCCGAGCAGTTGTCGGTGGCGCTTAAACCGTTGGCCAATCAGCCGCCGGTGGCTGAAGCACCGCGTAAAGCGGCACCCAAACCGGCCGCGCCGGCAGCGGAAGCCGAGAAGCAGCCAAAGATTCCGATGGCTTCGCCGATTCGCACCGATATGGAAGTGTTCCGCTTCTAAGCCGGATCGAGTCAGAACAGAGCCCGCCTTGTGCGGGCTTTGTTGTGTCTGGGGTTTGGTGGGGGAGATCACAAGCCCCTCACCCTAACCCTCTCCCGGAGGGAGAGGGGACTGACCGAGGTGTCTGGTGCTATGCATCGACCTGAAAGAGCCTGGCGATTATGGATTCACAGCGGGCATTCAAGTCGCTGCAGGTCTTCAATATTCCCGAATCGGCTCCATCTCCCCGAGGGAGAGGGGACTGACCGAGGTGTCTGGTGCTATGCATCGACCTGAAAACGCTTGGCGATTATGAATTCACAGCGGGGCGTTCACGTCGCTGCAGGTCTTCAATATTCCCGGAGGGAGAGGGCTGGGGTGAGGTTATGCATCGACCTGAAAACGCTTGGCGATTATGAATTCACAGCTGGGCATTCAAGTCGCTGCAGCTCTTCAATATTCCCGAATCGGTTCCATCTCCCCGAGGGAGAGGGCTGGGGTGAGGTTATGCATCGACCTGAAAGCGCCTGGCGATTATGAATTCACAGCTGGGCGTTCAAGTCGCTGCAGGTCTTCAATATTCCCGGATCGGTTCCCTCTCCCGGAGGGAGAGGGCTAGGGTGAGGGGCAAAGTGCAGGCAACAAAAAAGCCCGCAGACATTCGCGTGTCTGCGGGCTTTCGTACCTCTGGCCTAAGGCTTACGCCCGACGTTCATGCATCCGCGCCAGTTGTCGCTCGAGCATCGACGGATAAGGCTCCATCAAGCGCTCCACGCAGCAAGCGCCTTCAGGGCTGGCAATCGGGCGGATCCGCGCACGCTGGCGGATCAGTGCATCGTCACTGATCTTGCGCTCGACCAGCAGCAGATTGCGGCTGTGTTGCGACAAGGCCAAGGCATCCTGTGCAGAGTCGGTCAGCAGCAGGTCGATCTGGCTCAGACCGAACAACTCGTCACCCAGGGTCAGACCCAGCTGCAATTGCAGGGTGATGCCGCTGTCGGCGACTTCGATCTGCAACTGATGGCCCAGCGCCCGCAGCAGCTCGCCGCAGCAGATCGCGTTGGTCAGGTAATCGTCGCCGCTGTCTTCGCTGTGGAACAGCATCAGCGTGCTGCCGTCGTTGAGGGTTTCGATTTCACCCTGATACAACGAGGCGGCCTGATCGAGGCAGTCGCGATAACGCTCCAGCAGCTCCTCCAGGCGCGCGCGTGGCAGGCGGCGCAGTTGTTCTTGCGAGCCGAGTTGCACGGCCAGTACGGCGCTGTGCTGTGGCACGTTGGGTGTGGCCTTGCGCGCAGCCGGTTGCGGGGCGGCATCCAGCGACTCGTCGCGCAGATCGGCAAAGGCGTCGTCGTCATCATCGTCTTCAACGGTGCTGACCACGTGGCGCGGCGCCGGCTTCTGTGCGGCCAGCGGACGGGTTTCGTCGAAGCTCGGATCGCGCAGGTTGCGCACTTCGAATTCGGGTTCGTCCTCTTCTTCGAACTCGGGTTCCGGCTCGGGTTTCGGCGCCGGCTCCGGAGCAAAGTTGGCGTGCAGTTGACGGGCCAGATCACCGATTTCGTCCTGGCGCTCGGTGCCCGGCGTGAATTCGTCGATATGGCGCAACCATACGCGCAATTGCAGCAGCGGCGTGGACAGGTAGCGGCCCATGCGCAGGCTCAAGGCCAGCGACAGCGCCAGCAAAATCGCACTGAGAATGCCCATGCTCTGCAGGCTGATGGTCATCGGCTGCTGGAACTGATCCATGTCCAGGCTGATGCGCAGTTGCCCGGCGGTCACGTCCTGGAAGGTGATCTTGCTCTCGTACATGCCTTCGGCTTCGCCCAACAGGCTGTGCTTGGGGCGCTGACCGGATTCGGCGAGGATGCGGTTGTCCACGCTATAGATGGCCGCGTGCGCCACCAGTTTGTTCTTGGTCAGGTTGTTGAGCAGCACATTGAGGCTGAGGATGTCGTTGGACACCAACAGCTCCGTGGCGGAGGTGGCGGTCTGCGTGGTCAGGCTTTCGCCCAGTGCATCGGCCTGCTCGTGCATGGCCTGCTTGAACTGCAAGCCCATCACCCCGGCATAGATCACCAGGGCCAGAGCGACCAGGATCACGTTATGGCTGGCAATGCGCAATGCAATCGGTACACGGCGGTGGCGCAGTGCACGGAAGATCAGCAGGAAGAAGTTATCGGTTTTAACTGGCGTGGGCCGGTTCACTGAGCTCGGCTCTTTTGTCCGTGAAGTTGACGCGCAGTATAGCGACAGGCCCTAGACCGGCAAAGCGCTCGCGGTGCCCGATGGTCACTGAAAGTGGGTAGAATGCGGTTTTTTTCCAGTTGCGGGGGTGCGCGTTGCGCGAAATCGTCCTGATTAACATCACGGGAGTCGACCGTCCGGGTCTGACTGCGGCCATTACCGGCGTTCTGGCACAAGGTGGTGTGAACATTCTCGACATCGGTCAGGCGGTGATCCACGACACCCTGTCGTTCGGCATCCTGGTTGAAATTCCCGATTCCGAGCAAGGCAAGGCCGTGCTCAAGGACATCCTGTTCAAGGGCTACGAGCTCGACCAGCAGGTGCGCTTCACCCCGGTGTCCGAAGAGGATTACCAGCAGTGGGTGGGCAATCAGGGCAAGAAACGCCACATCGTTACCCTGTTGACCCGCAAAGTCACCGCCGGCCAATTGCAGGCGGTCAGCTCGATCACCGCCAAATATGGCCTGAACATCGACCATATCGACCGTCTGTCGGGTCGCATGCCGCTGGATACGCCGGCGGACAAGGGCAAGGGCTGCATCGAGTTCTCCGTGCGTGGCGAGGCGGCGGATCCGCAGGCCCTGCGCGCCGAATTCCTCAGCGTCGCGCAGGCGCTGAACGTCGACATCGCCTTCCAGGAAGATTCGTTGTTCCGCCGCAACCGGCGCCTGGCGGTGTTCGACATGGACTCCACGCTGATCGAAGCCGAAGTCATCGACGAACTGGCCAAGGCGGCCGGTGTCGGCGAGCAAGTCTCGGCCATCACCGAGCGCGCGATGGCCGGTGAGCTGGATTTTCGTGCCAGCTTCAAGGAGCGTCTGGCGCTGCTCAAAGGGCTGGATGTCAGCGTGCTGGATTCGATCGGCGCTTCGTTGCGCCTGACCGAAGGCGCCGAAACCCTGTTCGCCGAACTCAAGCGTCTGGGTTACAAGACGGCGATCCTGTCCGGCGGCTTCACCTACTTCGCCAAGCAGTTGCAGGCCAGGCTCGGCATTGACTACGTGTTCGCCAACGAACTGGAAGTGGTCGACGGCAAGTGCACCGGCGTGGCGATCGAGCCGATTGTCGACGCCCAGCGCAAGGCTGATCTGCTGAAGGAACTGGCGCACAAGGAAGGTTTGCGTCTGGAGCAGACCATCGCAGTTGGCGATGGCGCGAATGACCTGCCGATGCTGGCGATTGCCGGGCTGGGCGTGGCGTTCCGGGCCAAGCCGCTGGTCAAGCAGTCGGCCAAGCAGGCGATCTCGACACTGGGGCTGGATGGTGTGCTGTATCTGCTCGGCTTCCGCGACCGCGACGGCCAGCTTTAAGCTTGAAGCAGGTCTCTGTGGCGAGGGCGCAAGCGCCCTCGCCACGGTTTCTTTAAGGCTTCAAAGCGACTTCCACAAGGAGTCGAAATCCTCTTCGCTCCCGCCATTCTGCGCGGCTTCGAGCGAGCGATAGGCAAACTGATTGAAGCTGTGTGTACTCGCCAGCCGCCGATCCAGTCCGGCGCGGTGCTCTTCGCCCTGAGTGTTGATGAGTACTTTATTGCCTTCCTGAAACGGCAGGCGCGGTGCCAGCAAGGTGGCTGGCAAGTCGATTGCGCTGATCTCCGGCAGCAGTAACCCGCGCAAGTAATGGCTGTGATCGTCCCGCGAGCGCACCAGTTGCAAACCGCATGGCTGCGCATGCGGAGCCACCAGTTCAATGCCCATCTGCGTCCCGCTGCCCCGTACCTGACGAATCCAGCGAATCACGGCAATGCTCCAGCCCTGGCTCGTGCTGTCCTGAATCCCGAGCATTTCTCCAGCCTGCAGCTCGGCAGGCACCTCATCGGGCCAGGCCAGGCAGTAGCCGCCGGGGCTATGGTTGATCACCGGCAACGTGTAGGTCGGGTAATGCGGTGTGCTGTCGGTGGTGCTTTCGTCCTCGGGCAGATGGTCGTACTGGATTTCTTCATAAGGCAGAAACTGCTCGTTGCCCAGCGGCGCGGCGTCGAACGCCTGACTCCAGCTGTCTTTTTCACCCTTGGCCACGGCACTGCTGAAATTGGCTGCGCGAGCGCCGGGATGTTTGAGCAATTCGCTGAATGTGCGTTCGCCACCGAGGTAGAAATGCAGCGCGCTCATGCCGACGCACACGGTCAGGTTGCCCTGGCCAACGCTGCGCTGAAAACTGCGCTCGGCGGCCTGTCCCCACGTGGCATGCAAGTGTTGCAGGGTGTCCTGACTCATGCCGTTGGGCACTTGCAACGGCGGCGATGTGTCCTGCCGCAGCAGGTGCGCCTCGACGGCATTCACCAGCGGCTGCGGATCGAAGCCGAGCAGTCCGGCCTGTTGTTCGCGGCGAAACATACTGCGATAACGCGGCCCGACATCGAGTTCTGCGCTGACCGCAAACAGGCCATCGTCCGGACGCCCGGGATGCAGTTTGAGCAACGCGCTCCACGGCTCCAGCACCTCGGCCAGGCGGGCGATCTGGTTCTGCCGCAACTGATTGCAACGCGCACTGCCCAGCAACAACGCGGCGATGTAGGTCTGTTCAAGGCTCAGCTCGGGCGTCAGGCTGGCGAGGTCGTCATGCACGCGCTTGTGCTGAAGCTGCAGTTCACAGGCGCTGCGATAGAGCTGGTGCAACTCGAACCACAACTGCTCCGGTGCCGGACTGTACAGCTGCGTGGCGCGTACCAGTTGCCCCTTGAGCGCATGTGCCGCCCGTTGCAGGGCAGTGCTGAGCAGAGTCGCGCGATCCTTGCCGTATTTCGGGGTGATGCGCAGCACGATCTGTTTGTAGCCAATCGCCAGATGACTTTGCAGCGCCTGACACAGGTTGTTGATCTTGCGCGAACGCTCGTCGAGCATGATCGCCTGATGCAGAAACTGCCGCTCCAGATGCTGGCAGACGAAATACACCTCGGGGCGCAGCAACTCCAGCAGTTGCAGGCGATTGTCGCTGGGGGTGAGCAACTGATTGAGTTCGCCCAGGCCTTGATACAACTGGCGGGCGGTTTCGCCGATGTTGGCCTTGGGCAGGCCGGCGATCCAGCGCTTGAAGTCGCGCGGGGAGGCTTCGCAAAACGACAGGCGCGATTGCGTCGGGGCAGGGGCGCGAAGTGGCGGCGGGGCGATGGTCTGGCTCATGCCAAAAACCATAGCAGTAAAAAACGGGGTCTGTCGCGACGGCAAACCCTGTAAGAGCCTTCGGTAGCTCCTACAGGGAGAGCGCGGAGATATCAGGCCGTTGGCAGTGCCAGAGCCTGGCCCATTTGTACTGGCGAACCGGCGACCAGTTCTTCAGCCCATTTCACTTGATCCGGCCCGAACAGCACGATTGCGGTCGAACCCAGCTTGAAGCGGCCCAGTTCGGCGCCTTTTTCCAGATGGATCGGTGCGCGGGCGGCTTCGTCGTAGCGGAAGGTTTTCAGCTCGCGCTTCGGCGGGGTGACCAGACCGGCCCACACGGTTTCGATCGAAGCGACGATCATCGCGCCGACCAGCACCACGGCCATCGGCCCGCGCTCGGTGTCGAAGATGCACGCCACACGCTCGTTGCGGGCGAACAGCTCCGGAACGTTTTCCGCGGTGGTCTGGTTGACCGAGAAGATCCGGCCCGGGATGTAGACCATCTCGCGCAGGGTGCCGGCCAGCGGCATGTGCACGCGGTGGTAGTCCTTCGGCGACAGGTAGATGGTGGCGAAATCGCCGCCCATGAACGGAGCAGCATTGGCCGTATCACCGCCGAGCAGTTCCAGCACGCTGAAGCTGTGGCCCTTGGCCTGGAACACCCGACCGTGTTCGATCGGGCCGAGCTGGCTGACCGCACCGTCGGCCGGGCTGAGGATCGCGCCCGGAGTTTCGTCCAGCGGACGTGCGCCGTCTTTCAGTGCACGGGTGAAGAACGCGTTGAAGTGCTCGTAAGCGGTCAGGTCTTCGACCAGTGCTTGCGACATGTCCACCTGATAACGCTTGGCGAACCACTGGGTGAAGGCATTCTTGAACCAGCGCACGCGGCACTCGGCAATGCAGCCGGCCAGGCGCGACAGCAGGTGATGAGGCAGCAGGTACTGGCTGAGGATAAACAGACGCTCTTTCATTAGTTGTCCTTAAAAACCTTGAATCTCGACAGGCGTGTCAGGGTGGTTGCCCCATTCGCCCCAGGAACCGGCGTAGCCCTTGACCCGCGGATAACCGAGGGACTTGGCCACCAGATATGTGAAGCCCGACCGGTGATGGGTCTGGCAGTGGGTAATGATTTCTTTGTCCTTGGTGATCCCGAGGTCTTCGAGGATCTGCGGCATGTCCGTGCGAATGCGCAACTGGCGTGCCTTGTCCATGCCGGCGGTCCATTCGAAGTTGACCGCGCCCGGAATGTGTCCACCCTTGGCCGCCAGCACCTTCTCACCGGAATACTCCAGCGGCCCGCGCGCATCCCAGATCGCCAGATCGGCGGCGCCGAGCCGGCTTTGCAGGTATTCGCGAGTGGCGGTCGGTTCTTCGTGCAGGGTCAGCGCCACCGGGCCGCCGACGGCGGGAGGTATCTGGATCGACATCGGCATGCCGGCTTCCAGCCACGCCGGCAAGCCGCCGTCGACGTAGTGGTAGTTGTCGTGACCAATCACGTCGAGCAGCCAGATGAAACGCCCGGCCCAGCCGCCGCCCTCGTCGTCATAGACCACGTAGACCGCGTCCTTGCGATGGCCTAGTTCACCGAACAGCGCCTCCAGGTCGGCCTTGGCCGGCAGCAATCCCGGTGCTGGCGGCTGACCGAGCTGGGTGCGTTTCGGGTCGACAAAACGTGCGCCGGGAAGGTGACCTTCGGCATAGCGGGCAGGGCTGGTCAGATCCACCAGAATCAGTTCAGGGGAATCGAGACGCGGGAGCAGGTCGCTCGGCTCGATGACGAGCGGCAAGCCAGAGAAGTCAGACATGTGAGGTCTCCAGAGCACAAAGGGGGGGATTGTAGCGCAGCCTCATCGGCCACGGCTGCTAAAGCTGTGCAGGGCTTTTTCGATGCACTGCGCGGTTTTGCCGAACGCCTGCGCGGTGATGTCGGCGAACGGCCCGCCGCCCTGGTCGGCCACGACGATCATGATCACCCGGCCATTGTTGACCAGTGAGCGCAGGAACAAATGTTCGCCGCGAAACAGCGAGCGCAGGCCCGGCGGCAACAACGCGGAAAATTGTGCATTGTTCTCGGGGTTGATCCGCACCTGTGCCTGCTGCGCCAGCAGGCGCTGCAACACCTTGCTCTGGCTGACAACGAAATTCAGCGCGGCGGCGTCTTTCGGCAAACCGAAAGTCTGGTGCACGCGCAGATTGGACTGCGTGCGATCGGCCATCAGGATCATCACCCGGCGCATGCCGCTGGCGACCAGAGCATCGCGGGCAGCGACTGTCAGGCTCATGGCATTGGTGAAGCGGCTCGGTTCGGCGAGCAATTCGGCACATTGCCGGCGCCACTGACTCAGGTCTTCAGCGGACGGCGCGGCGGCAGGCAGCATGCCCGCCGGCAAACGGTGCGTGCCCCACGGCCACAACAGCGACACCGCCGGGTGCCACAGGTCCGGCATCGCATGGTGGCGTGCGCTGTTGGCGGCTTGTTGGTGCAACTGCTGTTGCACTTCATCCATCGAGATTTGCAGATACAGGCTGGTCAGGTACTGCCAGCGCTCACTGTGCGGACTGTCCCAGGCCTGTTGCGCCGATAACGCCAGACCGTTGGCCAGCAGCACGGTGTTGGCCGGCTGATTGAGCCAGCGACGCAGGGTCGGATCGTCATCCAGGCGATTCTGCTGGCGCAACGGGTGTTCGCTGTCGCGGGCGATGCGCAGCACTTTGACCAGTTCGCGCTGTTCGCTGAGCAGCAATTTATAGCCTTGCTGCACCCAGATCGGCAGGTGCCAGACTTGCACCAGCGCCTCGGCGATCTTCAGCAGGCGCACGCCAAACAGTTGCTTCTCGACCACCGGAGCCGATTCGCCCTTGTGGATCACCCGCAATTCCCATTCTTCGAGCAACTCGGGAAACTTCAGCGCCAGTGGCCATAACGGCGAGAGAAACAACAGGCTGCCCCAATGGATGTCCTGCCACAGTCGCGCCAGGCGGCTGGCGAAAAAACCATTGGCCTGTTGCGTGGCGTGCTGGCTGATCATTTGCAGTTGGCGCAGGGCCTTGGGGATCTGCATCTGCGGTTGGGCCGGCAAGCGCGCCAGCAGTTCTTCGGTGCGCGCCAGACCCAGACGGTTGATCGCCACCTCGAGGTTTTCCGCCGGTGCGGACATGGTGCCATGGGTGTGACGATTCGCCTCACGGATGATGCTCAAGGCCAGCGCCGGGCTGTCCTGCATCAGCTCGGCGATGTCGCGTAGCGAGCTGCGGTTGTCACGGATCGCGCGGCACACTTTGTCGTGAGCCTCTTGCGGCACGGGCAGGAGCACGCCATCGAGCAACTTTACCCAGCCCTCGAGGGTGGTCGGTTTTGCGTGTGGGACGTTCGTTTCATTAGCCATGTCTGGACGAGATCTTCACTGACTGTAGACGCGCCCGGCATGGGCTAAATTGGCTTTTCGCCTGAACTGGCTATAGTCTGGCGCAGTTTTGCCGATAAGTAGAAGAAGAGATTTTTTAACTTCCGAATATGACCTTGAACCCGACTTAAATAAGTACTTTCTACCTATGGCTAAAATTATCGGCATCATCGTCGTATTCGCGAGCGTGCTCGGCGGATACGTGCTCTCCCACGGCAAAATTGCCGCCCTGATCCAGCCCTTCGAGGTGATGATCATCGGTGGTGCGGCCCTCGGTGCATTCCTGCAGGCCAACCCCAGTTACATGACGATGCACGTGCTCAAGAAATCCCTGAGCATGTTCAGTTCGCGCTTCAGCCACACGTTCTATCTGGAAGTGCTGGGCCTGATCTACGAGATCCTCAACAAGAGCCGCCGCGAAGGCATGATGGCCATCGAGGGCGACATCGAAGACGCCGCCGCGAGCCCGATCTTCGCCAAGTACCCGGCCGTGCTCAAAGACGAGCGCATGACCGCATTCATCTGCGATTACCTGCGCATCATGTCCTCCGGCAACATGGCTCCGCATGAGCTGGAAGGCCTGTTCGACATGGAACTCTACAGCCTCAAGGAAGACCTCGAGCACCCGTCCCATGCGGTGAACGGCATCGCCGACGCCATGCCGGGTTTCGGTATCGTCGCGGCGGTACTGGGTATCGTGGTGACCATGGCTTCGCTGGGTGAAGGCGATCAGAAATCCATCGGTCTGCACGTGGGTGCGGCACTGGTCGGTACCTTCTTCGGTATTCTCGCGGCCTACGGTTTCTTCGGTCCGTTGGCGCACTCCCTGGCTCACGATGCCAAGGAAGAGCTGAACGTCTATGAAGCGATCAAAGCCTCGCTGGTGGCTTCCGCTTCCGGCATGCCGCCATCGCTGGCGGTCGAGTTTGGTCGCAAGGTGCTGTACCCGGCCCACCGTCCAAGCTTTGCCGAGCTGGAACAAGCCGTTCGCGGTCGTTAAGTCATGGAAAATAACCAGCCGATAATCATCAAGCGCGTCAAGCGCATCGCCGGCGGGCATCACGGCGGGGCGTGGAAAATCGCCTTCGCCGACTTCGCCACGGCGATGATGGCGTTCTTCCTGGTGTTGTGGCTGCTGTCCACCGCCACACCGGAACAGAAGATCGCCATCGCCGGTTACTTCAAGGACCCGGTCGGCTTCTCCGAAAGCGGCACGCCATACATCATTGATCTGGGCGGCACGCCGACTCTCGCGCCGGAAAACACCCTCAACCCCGAAGTGAAGTCGCAGCCGCAACCGGACAAGGTCACGGTCGACACCGAGCAGGTCGAAGGCATGGCCGAGCAGGTCGAGAAAGAACGCCTGGAGCTGTTGCTGCAAGAGCTGCAGAACAAGGTCGACGAGAACCCGCAACTGCAGAAATTCAAGGATCAGATCCTGTTCGAGATCACCCCGAACGGCTTGCGCATCCAGATCATGGACGCCGAAAACCGGCCGATGTTCGACTCGGGCTCGGCGCGTCTGAAGCCGTACTTCGAAGACATCCTGCTGGCCATGGCCGACACCATCAAAGCGGTGCCGAACAAGATCAGCATCAGCGGCCACACCGACGCCAAGCCGTACACCGGCACCGGCGATTTCGGTAACTGGGAGCTCTCGGCCAACCGCGCCAACGCCGCCCGGCGTGCCTTGGTTGCCGGTAGCTATCCGGAGTCGCAGGTGGCGCGGGTGGTGGGTTATGCCTCGTCGGCATTGTTCGACAAGGAAAACCCGTTCAACCCGGTCAACCGTCGCATCGACATTGTGGTCCTGACCAAGAAGGCTCAGGCAGCCATCGAAGGGGCGCAAGGTGCCGATCCGGCCAAGCCGGCGGATGACAGCCAGAACGGTAACGCTCCGGCGACACCGGTCGATCCGAACGCGCTGCCGGCGGATCAGCAACCGGTGCCGGCGCACGAACTGCGCGAACGGCTCAACCTGTTCGACGACGCCGCGCCGAAACCGGCCGCGCCGGGAACTGCGCCGCCGGCACCCGCTGCGCCACCGGCCACTGCACCGGCTGTCGCGCCGAAGCAGTAACCGACAAAAAGCCACGGCCACCGTGGCTTTTTGGTTTCTGCCTGCGTCGCAATGAGCAGTCGCAGTTATCGCATTCACGGAAGATCAGTTATGGAAAGACTCAAAGCCTATTTTCAACGGCACGGCAACGCACCTTTCAAATTTGGTGAGGGGCGGGTCAGTGGCTATATTTCAGCCACCCTCGGGCTGTTGAGCCTGCTGGCGGTGCTCTGTTTCCTGTTTCCTGAATGGCTGACCACCGCCGAACTGCGCAAGGTCTATGACGAGCAGTTCGCACGCACCACGCTGTTGCTCGGGCTGGTGCTGTCGTTCAGCCTCGGCACCCTGAACATCCTGCTCAACAAGCGCAAGCGCCTGGGGATTACCGGGCTGGTCGCATCGGGGCTGGCGGTGTTCCTCGGCGGCACCAACGTGCAAGTCAGCGAAATCGGGCAGACCCCTTACTCGCTGGGTCTGGACTGGTTCGTCCTGGCGCTGCTGGTGTCGGCGATCGTCTTCATTCCTTTGGAAAAGCTCTATTCCAAGGACCCCGAGCAAAACATCCTGCGCCCGCACTGGCGCACCGACCTGACCTATTTTTTCGTCAGCCACATGCTGGTGCAGTTCATCCTGATTTTCATCACCGCCTCGTCGGGTTACATCGCCGGTTGGGCGGTGTCGCCGGGGTTGCAGGCCAGCGTCCAGAGCCTGCCACTGGTGGTGCAGTTCCTGCTCGCGGTGCTGGTGGCGGATCTCGGCCAGTATTGGCTGCATCGTCTCTACCATGTGGTGCCATTTCTGTGGCGTATCCACGCGGTGCATCACTCCAGCACCCACATGGACTGGCTTGCCGGTTCGCGCGTGCACTTCATCGAAATCCTGCTGACCCGCACCGGCGTACTGGTGCCGCTGATGCTGCTGGGGTTCGCGCCTCAGGCGTTGAATGCCTACGTGATTCTGGTCGGTGTTCAAGCGGTACTTGCCCACGCCAACGTGCGAATCAATGGTGGCTGGCTGAACTACCTGATCGTCCTGCCGCGTTATCACCACTGGCACCATGCCCGGCACAAGGACTACATCTACAAGAACTACGCGATCCACACGCCGTTGGTGGACATGCTGTTCGGCACGTTCAAGCTGCCGCCGAAAGAGTGGCCGGTGCGTTATGGCGTATTTGGCAAGGAGCTGCCGGGCGGGATCGTGCGTCAGCATCTGTATGCGTTTCGCAAGCCTGAGCCGAAGTAGGCCAGGTGGACAGCAAAAGCCCCGAATGTTCGGGGCTTTTTTGTGTCTGGTGGGGTTAGAAGCCGCGCCGGATACGGTTCTTCAATCCCTCATGGAACATCTCGGCATTGGTCTTGTTGGCGCTGCGTGTCGATTGATTACCGGTCACCGAGTCGAGCGTCATCGAGCGCTTGATTGTTCCTTCGCTGCGATAAGCGTCGATGAAGAAATCCACATCGGCCGGTGTGCTCAGCTTCGGCCACTTATCCAGATAAGCCGGCAATTGCGTGGGGCCGGTCTTGAATGAGCAGATCCGCCGATTGCTGATCGTCGCCTCGCCGATTTCGAACGGCACCCACCACGACAATGCGGTTTTCTCTGACACCACTGCCAGTAGGTGCGTGCATTCGGTGATGTTGCGCGTGATGACCTCGGTGATGTCGTCGGTGGTCTGCGATTCCGGGTCGAGCACGTCGAGGTAGGTCTTGATGTTGGCCTGCATCAATTGGCTATTGATGGCCATGGCCTGTGGACGATCCATGTGGCGGTAGCTGATGAATACGGGCATCAGAAGTGTCCTTTTAGGGCGAGTTCGCGGTAGTAGGCACCGAGGGCGGTGAGGCGGCAGCCGGTGGAGTTGATGGCCGCGTAATACATGTGTTCGGCGCCCACCGGTTCTATCAGGCTGTGGCGATTGCACATTTGCAGTTGCTTGAAGATGTCGCCGTGCTCGGGGTCGAACAGCGCTTCGGTGGGCTCGTAGCTGGGGTCGAGCCTGAAGACGAAACTCGGCTCGGGGAACCAGTCCTTGAGTTTGCGTAGGGTTTCCTCGGCAATCAGCGGTGCCACTTCGCGCAGTGGCACGAACTGCGACACGTTGGTCTTGAATACCGGACGCTGTTCCCAGGCTCCCAGCGCATTGTCGACAAACGAATAGACGCTACCGGGGGTGACCTTGCCGAGCACGTTGGCGGCGCCACCATGCAGCGCTTGCAGCAACAGATCCGTGAACACACCGTGGCCGCGACTTTCGAGGGCGGACTGTTCTTTTTTGCAGGCGGTGAGAATGGTCATGCCTTCGCCGATCACACTGCTGCCGCCGCGTAAATTGCGCATGGCACCTGCTGCTCCGGCCTGGCAGCAATCGAGAATGATGATTTTGTTTTTGATCTGCGACGCCTGATCAGCCCACAGCAGAATGTCGCTGATGCGGATACCGTCTCCGCCAGGCTGGTAGTCCTGAGGAATCAGTAGCCCTTCGTCGATGCTGGTGTCGAACTGCCCATGACCGGCGAAGTACAGCAGTGCCACGTCACAGTCGCCTGAGAACAGGCTCTGGATCTGCTGTTTCATGTGTTTGAGCGTCAGGTTCTCCTCAGAGGAGGTCAGCACTTTGCTGCTGAAGTTCGGGCGCCCGTTGGCGTGGCGCTCCAGTACCGAAGCCATGGCCATTGCGTCGTTGTTACAACCGCTCAAAGGAGCGACATGGGCGTAGTGGTTGATGCCGATAAACAGTCCCTTGCGCATGGTTACACCGCCGTGTGCAGGCGAATCGCACTGACGATGCTGTTGGTGTTCCACGCGCATTCGGCGTGCGCCGCTTCACGCACCACGGTGGAAATGCGCTCGGCGCCGAATGGCTTGATCGCGATGATCACCTTGCCCATCCGTTTGGCGATCTCGATTTCCTTGTTGATCCACTTGCTGTAGGTCGAATACATCCCGGCCATGATCAGCACCGCCGAGCAAGGGCGAATCTTGTTTTCGATGGCTTCTTCGAGCTGCTTGTCAGTCTGCGCACCCATGATCGGGTTATGTGGCGGCACGGAAAAGTTCTTGAAACTGAAATCCGGCTTGGCGCCGAGCAGGCGTACCAGATTGTCGTGAGCGTGGGCGTAGTTCCACGAATGGCTGATGAACAGGTGATAGGTCTGCATAGGGTTCCTCGAAGGTCGCAAAGGTGCGAAGGAGGACCCCAATCTAGGCATCTGGAGCTTGCCTACAAGGGCTGGGCGGTGAAAGAGAAATGTCCTGCAGGCGGGCATGCGCAGGCCTGTCAGAAAAGTCTGACGTTTAACGAAATCGGGGATTTGTCAGGCGCGGTCCGACATCCGGCAGCCCTCGGGCGAGGTGCTGCCGGTGCAGGTGTTTAGTAGCCGTTTTCCGGCAGGCTGGCGATGATCGAGCGGTAGCTGTTCATCCGCTGCTGCTGCACGCGGCCGTCTTCCAGGGCCTTGAGCAGTGCACAACCCGGTTCACGGTCGTGCTTGCAGTCGCGGAAGCGGCAGGTGCCGAGCAGGTCGTTGAACTCGATGAAACCGGCTTCGACGTCGGCGCGGCTGACGTGGCCCAGGCCGAATTCACGGATGCCCGGGGAGTCGATCAGCTCACCGCCACCGGGGAAGTGGAACAGGCGCGCAGTGGTTGTCGTGTGCGTGCCCTGGCCGGACAGCTCGGACAACGGCCCGACGCGGGTTTCGACTTCCGGCAGCAGGCTGTTGACCAGCGACGACTTGCCGACACCGGACTGGCCGACGAACACGCTGATGCGGCCGTCGAGCTGCTGTTGCAGCTGTTCCATGCCGTTGCCGTGATGCGCCGAGACTTCCAGCACCGGATAACCCAGCGTGCGGTACACCGCCAGCAGCGCATTGAGTGCCGGGGCGTTCTGCTCGTCGATCAGGTCGAATTTGTTCAGCAGCAGCAACGGGCGGATGCCGGCGTGTTCGGCCGCGACCAGATAGCGGTCGATCAGGTTGGCATGCGGCTCGGGCAGCGGCGCGAAGACGATGACAATCATGTCGACGTTCGCGGCTACTGGCTTGAGCTGGCCACGGCTGTCCGGACGGCACAGTTCGGTGGTGCGCGGCAGTTGCGCGACGATCACCCCGATGCCCTGGTTGCCGGCACGCCAGACGACTGTGTCGCCGGTTACCAGCGCGGGCAGGTTGGCGCGCAAGTGGCAGCGGAACACCTGACCGGCCTGATCACCGTCAACAGCTTCGACCTCGACCTGCACACCGAAGTGGGCGATTACCAGGCCTGTTTGTTCCGGGCCAAGGTCGCCGCCCTCAAGGGCTTCGACCGCCGAGGACTCGCGTTTGGCGGCGCGGGCGGCGCGCTCGCCCTGAATCTTTTCGATGCGCCAGTTTTGACGACGATTGAGTTGGCGTTTGGCCATGGGTGTTCCGTCTGAAGAATGCAGCGATTAGGTAAAACGGCCGCGAGTTTAGCACGCCCGGGCACTGGCCTAGGCTAAACTGCGCAGCATTGCCTAGGAGCCCGAATATGCAAAACCCGCAGAACCTGATCTGGATCGACCTGGAAATGACCGGTCTGGATCCGGAAAACGACGTCATTATCGAAATGGCCACCATCGTCACCGACAGTGACCTCAATACCCTGGCCGAAGGCCCGGTGATCGCCATTCACCACAGCGACGAAGTGCTCGTCCGCATGGACGAGTGGAACACCCGCACCCACGGCAACTCCGGCCTGACCCAGCGGGTGCGCGACAGCCGCATCAGCATGGCCGAAGCCGAGGCCGAAACCATCGCGTTCCTGGAGAAGTGGGTGCCGAAGGGCAAGTCGCCGATCTGCGGCAACAGCATCTGCCAGGACCGGCGCTTCCTTTATACCCACATGAAAGCGCTGGAAAGCTACTTCCACTACCGCAACCTCGATGTCTCCACGCTCAAAGAGCTGGCCGCACGCTGGGCGCCGGATGTCCGCGACAGTTTCAAGAAGGGCAGCACCCACTTGGCGCTGGACGACATCCGCGAGTCGATCGCCGAGCTGCAGCACTACCGCAAGCACTTCATCAAGTTCTGACTTCGGATTCGGTGGGTGATGGCTTTTGTGGCGAGGGGATTTATCCCCGTTGAATTGCGAAGCGATCCCCGTGCATTAAAACGGAGAGACCGCGTGTGCAGGTTTTGCGACTGCTGCGCAGCCGAACGGGGATAAATCCCCTCGCCACAGGTATCGCGTTCACCGAGTAATCTGGAATGGCATCGCCCCCTTCTGGTGCGGCACCGAAATGGCTAGACTGCGCGCCTTCCTGCCTGGACCGCCGCCATGTTGCTGATGCTCTATCTGATTGCCATTACTGCTGAAGCCATGACTGGCGCGCTGTCTGCCGGACGGCGCGGCATGGACTGGTTCGGTGTGGTGCTGATCGCCTGTGTCACGGCGCTGGGTGGCGGCTCGGTGCGCGACGTGCTGCTCGGGCACTACCCGCTGACCTGGGTCAAACACCCGGAATACCTGGTGTTGACCTCGGCGGCAGCGATGCTCACCGTGTTCACCGCCCGCTGGATGCGTCATCTGCGTTCGTTGTTCCTGGTGCTCGATGCGGTGGGCCTGGTGGCGTTCACCCTGATCGGCTGCATGACCGCTCTGGAAATGGGCCACGGCATGCTGGTGGCTTCGGTCAGCGGCGTGATCACCGGGGTCTTCGGCGGCATCCTGCGCGACATCTTCTGCAACGACATCCCACTGATCTTCCGTCGCGAGCTGTACGCCAGCGTCTCGTTCGCGGCGGCGTGGTGCTACATGCTCTGTCTGTACCTGAATGTGCCGGGCGAGCAGGCGATCCTGATTACCTTGTTCGGCGGTTTCCTGCTACGACTGCTGGCGATCCGTTTCCACTGGGAAATGCCCAAGTTCGTTTATAACGATCAGCCCTGACGCGATTCCCTGTAGGAACTGCCGCAGGCTGCGAGCTTTTGCTCTTGTCTGGTAAAAATCAAAGTCACAAGATCGCAGCCTTCGGCCGCTCCAACATTGTGTGATTACGCGAGGCCGTGCTGTTTCAGTGCCCACTCGACGTGTTCGCGGACTAGATCGGATGGGTAGTCGCGGCGCGCCTTCAAGGCTTCCAGCACCGGAATGCTCGACGGTGCATTGCCCAGGCCCACGGCCAGATTACGCAACCAGCGTTCGTAACCGGCGCGGCGCAGCGGCGAGCCTTCGGTGCTGCTGAGGAATTTGTCCTCGTCCCACAGAAACAGCTCGGCCAGTTCGGCGTTGTCCAGATTGTGCCGTGGCTTGAAGTCGCTTTCCCCGGACGGTCGGGCGAAGCGGTTCCATGGGCAGACGATCTGGCAGTCGTCGCAGCCGAACACGCGGTTGCCGATCAGCGGGCGCAGGTCTTCGGGGATGGCGTTTTTCAGTTCGATGGTCAGATAAGAGATGCAGCGCCGGGCGTCCAGCACATAGGGGCCGACGAAAGCGTTGGTCGGGCAGATGTCCAGGCACGCCGTGCAGCGACCGCAATGTTCGGTGCTGTGGGGTTCGTCCACCGGCAGCGGCAGGTCGACGAACAGTTCGCTCAAGAAAAAGTAACTGCCAGCCTTACGGTTCAATACCAGCGTGTTTTTGCCGATCCAGCCTAGCCCGGCCTGCTCGGCGATGGCTTTTTCCAATACCGGCGCGCTGTCGACGAACGCGCGAAAACCGAACGGGCCGATCTCGGACTGGATCTTGTCGGCCAATTGTTGCACGCGTTTACGGATCAATTTGTGGTAATCGCGGCCCAAGGCATAGCGCGACACGTAAGCTTTCTCCGGTTGCGCCAGCATTTGCGCCATTTGCGTGTCGCCGGGCAGGTAGTCCATGCGCAGCGAAACCACGCGCAAAGTGCCCGGGACGAGTTCCTCGGGGTGCGAGCGTTTACTGCCATGTGCACCCATGTAATCCATTTCGCCGTGGTAGCCGGCTGCGAGCCAGCGTTGCAGGTGCTGCTCATGCTCGGCGAGGTCCAGGCCACTGATGCCGACTTGCTGGAAGCCCAGCTCGCGGCCCCAATCCTTGATCGATTGGGCGAGGGCGGGCAGATCTGTGGGGATGGCGGACATGAGGCGAGAGAAACCGGAGCTGAGGTGCGTATAATTCTGCCAGACATCGGAGCCCGAAGACGCATGCCGCACACGAAAGATGAATTACCCGACGCGCTGTACGCCGCCGCCCAGGTGCGCGAGCTCGACGCGCGGCTGATCGCTGCCGGCACGCCGGGCTTCGAATTGATGCAGCGCGCCGCGTATGCGTGCTGGCGTGCACTGGTGCGGCGCTGGCCCTCAGCCACAGAACTGACCGTGCTGGCCGGGCGTGGCAACAATGCTGGCGACGGCTATTTACTGGCCGTGCTGGCGCAGCGTGCCGGTTGGGCGGTACGGGTGCTGGCGGTCGGTGAGCCGCAGCGGTTGCAAGGCGACGCAGCGCTGGCCCATGCCGAGGCACTGGCCGAAGGTGTTGCGGTGCAGGGCTGGAGTGCCCCGGCCGAGTTGCGCGGCGTGGTCCTCGATGCGCTGCTCGGTACCGGTTTGAGTGGCGAGGTGCGTGAGCCCTATGCCGCCGCGATTGCCGCGATCAACGCCTGCGGCCTGCCAGTGGTGGCGGTCGATATTCCTTCCGGGTTGTGTGCCGATAACGGGCGAGAGCTAGGTCTTGCTGTGCGTGCTGACCTTACAGTGACGTTCATTGGTCTGAAGCCGGGATTGTTCACCGGTGACGCGGCAGATTGTGTCGGCGAGTTGGTGTTCAGCGGTCTGCAGGCTACACCTGAGACCTACCGTGACATTCCGGTCGCGGCTTGCCGGCTCAACGCGGCTAATCTGCCGCGGTTGCCGGCACGCGCTCCAACCTCCCACAAGGGTCGCTTCGGTCATGTGTTGCTGATCGGTGGCGATCATGGCTTTGGCGGGGCGATCCTGCTCAGTACCGAAACCGCCTTGCGCAGTGGCGCAGGCATGGTCTCGCTGGCGACGCGCCCGGAGCATGTCCCGGCGGCGCTGACCCGTGTGCCGGAGGCCATGGCTTTGGGCGCGTCATCGGCCAATCAGTTGATGGGTTTGCTCGAGAAAGTTTCGGTGCTGGTGGTCGGGCCGGGGCTGGGGCAGGCGAGTTGGGGGCGGGCGTTGTTGTCGGCCGCAGCGAATGCGCCGTTGCCGCAAGTATGGGACGCCGATGCATTGAATCTGCTCGCCGGCGGATTTGTCCGTCTGCCCAAGGATTGCGTGATCACCCCGCATCCGGGTGAGGCCGCGCGTTTGTTGGGGATCAGTACCGCCGATGTGCAGGCCGATCGTCTGGCGGCGGCACGGACGCTGAGCAAGAAATACTCAGCCGTCGTCGTCCTCAAAGGCGCCGGCAGTTTGATCGCCCATCCCGACGGGCGTCTGGCGCTGTGTCATCAGGGCCATCCGGCCATGGCCAGCGCCGGCCTCGGCGATGTGCTCGCGGGGTTGACCGGTGCGCTGCTGGCGCAAGGCATGGACGGCTTCGATGCGGCGTGCCTGGCCGTCTGGCTGCACGCCAATGCCGGCATGCAGCAAGGAAAATTGGGCCGTGGGCTGGCGGCCAGTGATTTGATTCCAGCCATTCGTCAGTTGTTGGAGGAGCATGCACCGTGTCTGAAGTAACCCTGTACCTGGCCGATGAACAGGCCATGAGCGACTTTGGCGCACGGATCGCCCGCGTGACCCAGGGCCACGGCCTGATTTTTCTCGAAGGCAATCTGGGCATGGGCAAAACCACCCTGTCGCGGGGCATCATTCGTGGCCTGGGGCATGTCGGGGCGGTGAAAAGTCCGACCTTTACCCTGGTCGAACCCTACGAGATCGGCGACGTCCGTGCCTTCCACTTCGACCTGTATCGCCTGGTCGATCCGGAGGAGCTGGAGTTTCTCGGCATCCGCGACTATTTCGAAGACGATGCGCTGTGCCTGATCGAGTGGCCCGATAAAGGTGCAGGCTTTTTGCCAAAGCCTGACCTGACCATTACCATTAGCCCGCAAGACAGCGGGCGTTCGCTGAAAATTTTATCCCAAGGCTCGCGTGGCGAGGCCTGGTGTGCCGCTTTGGCATTGGAATCCAATTAAATGATGGGGTTAGGTATGCGCTTTCGCGCGTTGGTGGCTGCCGCTGGACTGATGTTGATGGCAGTAACCGTCAACGCTGTGGCCGAGACAAAGGTCAACAGCGTGCGCCTGTGGCGGGCGCCGGACAACACGCGGCTGGTCTTCGACCTCAGCGGCCCGGTGCAGCACAGCGTCTTTACCCTGACCGCACCGGACCGGCTGGTGATCGACATCAATGGCGCCACCCTCGGCGCGCCGTTGAAAGTCTCCACTGCGAACACACCGATCACTGCGATGCGCTCGGCCCAGCGCACGCCGACCGACCTGCGGGTGGTCATCGACCTGAAAAAAGCCGTCACCCCGAAAAGCTTCTCGCTGGCGCCGAACGCGCAATACGGCAACCGTCTGGTGGTCGACCTGTTCGACAACCCGGCCGATGCCGCTCCGCCGCCTGCGCCAGCGCCGCAAGTGGCGACGGTGCCTGCGGTGCCGGTCACGCCTGCGGAACCCGCCATCAAGTTACCGCCAGCGCCGGCCGGCAAGCGCGACATCATCGTGGTGATCGACGCCGGCCACGGCGGCGAAGACCCGGGCGCGTCCGGCTCGCGCGGCCAGCGTGAGAAAGACGTGGTGCTGCAGATCGCTCGCGAACTGCAACGTCAGGTCAACGGCATGAAAGGCTTCCGCGCCGAATTGACCCGTACTGGCGACTACTTCATCCCGCTGCGTGGCCGTACTGAAATCGCCCGCAAGAAGGGTGCTGACCTGTTCGTCTCGATCCACGCTGACGCCGCGCCGTCGGCGGCCGCCTTCGGTGCGTCGGTGTTTGCCTTGTCCGATCGCGGTGCCACGTCGGAGACCGCCCGCTGGCTGGCCGACAGCGAAAACCGTTCCGACCTGATCGGCGGCGCCGGCAACGTCAGCCTTGACGACAAGGACCGCATGCTCGCCGGTGTGCTGCTCGACCTGTCGATGACCGCGTCGCTGACTTCCAGTCTCAACGTCGGTCAGAAAGTCCTGACCAACATCGGCCGGGTGACGCCGCTGCACAAGCAGCGTGTGGAACAGGCCGGGTTCATGGTGCTGAAGTCGCCGGACATCCCGTCGATCCTGGTCGAAACCGGCTTCATCTCCAACGCCAACGAAGCGAACAAACTCTCGGCATCGAGCCACCAGCAGGCGCTGGCCCGTTCGATCAGCAGCGGTGTACGCCAGTTCTTCCAGCAAAACCCGCCACCGGGCACTTACATTGCCTGGCTGCGTGACTCCGGCAAGATCGCCCAAGGTCCGCGCGATCACCGCGTGAGTCCGGGCGAGACGCTGGCGATGATTGCGGTGCGTTACCAGGTGTCGCCCGCGACCCTGCGCAGCGCCAACAACCTCAGCAGCGATGAGCTGAAAGTCGGTCAGCACCTGACCATTCCTGGCACCGAACTGGCGTCCAAAGAATGAGCCAGGTGCTGAACACTGCCCGCATCGAACTGCTCAGCCCACGGCTGGCGAACCAGATCGCCGCCGGTGAGGTGGTCGAGCGCCCGGCCTCGGTGATCAAGGAACTGCTGGAAAACAGCCTCGATTCCGGTGCCAAACGCATCGACGTCGACGTCGAGCAGGGTGGCGTCAAGCTGCTGCGGGTGCGCGACGACGGCAGCGGCATTTCTGCCGATGACCTGCCGCTGGCGCTGGCCCGTCACGCCACCAGTAAGATCCGCAACCTCGAAGACCTCGAGCAGGTGATGAGCCTGGGGTTCCGCGGTGAAGCACTGGCGTCGATCAGCTCTGTGGCGCGCCTGACCCTGACCTCGCGCACCCGCGATGCCGACCAGGCGTGGCAGGTCGAGACCGAGGGTCGCGACATGGCGCCTCGTGTTCAGCCCGCGGCACATCCGGTCGGTACGTCGGTGGAGGTGCGCGATCTGTTCTTCAACACCCCGGCGCGGCGCAAATTCCTCAAGACCGAAAAAACCGAATTCGATCACCTGCAAGAAGTGATCAAGCGTCTGGCGCTGGCGCGTTTCGACGTGGCCTTCCACCTGCGCCACAACGGCAAGACCATCCTCAGTCTGCACGAGGCTCACGATGATGCGGCCCGCGCCCGGCGTGTGGCGGCGATCTGCGGTTCGGGCTTCCTTGAGCAGGCCTTGCCGATCGAAATTGAACGCAATGGCCTGCACTTGTGGGGCTGGGTCGGTTTGCCGACGTTCAACCGCAGCCAGGCGGATTTGCAGTATTTCTTTGTGAATGGCCGCGCGGTACGCGACAAGCTGGTGGCCCACGCGGTGCGCCAGGCCTATCGCGACGTGCTGTTCAACGGCCGGCATCCGACCTTCGCGCTGTTTTTCGAGGTCGATCCGGCCGCGGTCGACGTCAACGTCCACCCGACCAAGCACGAAGTGCGCTTCCGTGACGGGCGCATGGTGCATGACTTCCTTTACGGCACGCTGCACC
Organism: Pseudomonas sp. GNP014; assembly: GCF_054344005.1. Lineage (NCBI taxonomy): Bacteria > Pseudomonadati > Pseudomonadota > Gammaproteobacteria > Pseudomonadales > Pseudomonadaceae > Pseudomonas > Pseudomonas sp. GNP014. The sequence continues at coordinate 1,818,264 of NZ_JBTGUS010000001.1, forward strand.
GCGCACTGGGCGATGTGCGCCCCGAGGATCAGTTGGCCGGTTCCGTGACGACCGCTGTCGTGCGGCCAACCGGTATCGAGGCTGGCGAGTTCGGTCCGCAGGGTGAAATGCGTCTGGCGGCCAATGCGCTGCTCGAGCAGCCACAGGCGCAACCGGCGTTCAATACCTCGTCTGGCGCCAGTGCTGGCGGCGCTTATCAGTATCAGTACACGCCGCGGCCGCAATCGGCGGTGCCGCCAGCCGCCGAGGCTCAAGCCGCGTACCGTGAGTTTTTCGCGCCGCTGCCCGAGGCCAATGCCAACGCGCTGCCGGCCGGTCAGGAGGACATTCCGCCACTGGGTTACGCGCTGGCGCAGCTCAAAGGCATCTACATCCTGTCCGAGAACGCCCAGGGTCTGGTGCTGGTGGACATGCATGCCGCCCACGAGCGGATCATGTACGAACGCCTGAAAATTGCCATGGCCAGCGAAGGTTCTCAGCGGCCAGCCGTTGCTGGTGCCGGAATCGCTGGCGGTGAGTCAGCGTGAGGCCGATTGCGCTGAAGAGCACGCCGCGTGGTTCCAGCGCCTCGGTTTCGAGCTACAGCGTCTTGGCCCGGAAACATTGGCCATCCGCCAGATCCCCGCGTTGCTCAAACAGGCTGAAGCCAATCGCCTGGTCGGCGACGTGCTGTCGGATTTGATGGAGTACGGCACCAGCGACCGGATTCAGGCGCACCTCAACGAACTGCTCGGCACCATGGCCTGCCACGGCGCGATCCGCGCCAACCGGCGTCTGGCCCTGCCGGAAATGAACGGCCTGCTGCGCGACATGGAAAACACCGAGCGTAGCGGTCAATGCAACCATGGCCGACCGACCTGGACCCAACTGGGCCTGGACGATCTGGACAAACTGTTCCTGCGCGGTCGTTGATGAGCCAGCTCCCTCCAGCAATTTTCCTGATGGGCCCGACCGCTGCGGGCAAGACCGACCTGGCCATCGAACTGACCAAGGTGCTGCCGTGCGAGCTGATCAGTGTCGATTCGGCGCTGGTCTATCGTGGCATGGACATCGGCACCGCCAAGCCGTCGAAAGAGCTGCTGGCCGAATTTCCCCATCGCTTGATCGACATTCTCGATCCGAGTGAAGCCTATTCCGCTGCCGATTTTCGTCGCGATGCCCTGCAAGCCATGGCCGAGATCACCGCACGGGGGAAAATTCCGCTGCTGGTGGGCGGCACGATGCTCTATTACAAGGCTTTGGTCGAAGGTCTGGCGGACATGCCGGCGGCCGATCCCGGGGTTCGTGCGCAGATCGAGGAAGAGGCTGCACGCCTTGGCTGGCAGGCCCTGCACGATCAGTTGGCGGTCATCGACCCGGTCTCGGCAGCGCGGATTCATCCGAACGATCCGCAGCGCTTGAGTCGGGCACTGGAAGTTTATCGGGTCAGCGGTCAGAGCATGACTGCTCTGCGTCAGCAACAATCTGCGCAAAGTACTGAAGCCGCCGCTTCGGGACTGCAACAATTGCCCTATACTGTCGCGAACTTGGCGATTGCTCCGGCAAACCGTCAGGTATTGCACGAGCGCATTAAACAAAGATTCACAAATATGTTGGAACAGGGATTCATCGACGAGGTCGTAGCCCTGCGTAAAAGAAGTGACCTGCATTCAGGGTTGCCGTCTATACGTGCAGTAGGTTACCGCCAAGTCTGGGATTACCTGGATGGCAAGCTGACGTTGGCCGAAATGCAGGAGCGCGGCATCATCGCCACGCGCCAATTGGCCAAACGCCAGTTCACCTGGCTGCGCAGCTGGGAAGATTTACACTGGCTGGACAGTCTTGATTGCGACAATCTGCCACGCGCCTTGAAATACCTCGGGACCATCTCCATATTGAGCTGAGTCCTTGCAATTGCCGTCTATCCTTGGGGGTGTGGCGGCCAAAGCCATCTGAATTACCTATTTTTATTATTGAATCCTTAAAGGAGTGCGGCACATGTCAAAAGGGCATTCGCTACAAGACCCTTACTTGAATACTTTACGTAAAGAGAAAGTTGGGGTTTCCATCTACCTGGTCAACGGTATCAAGCTGCAAGGCACGATCGAGTCGTTCGACCAGTTCGTGATCCTGCTGAAAAACACCGTGAGCCAGATGGTTTACAAACACGCTATCTCGACAGTAGTGCCGGTTCGTCCAATTCGTCTGCCTAGCGCAACCGAATCCGAAGCAGGTGACGCTGAGCCAGGTAACGCCTGATAGGAGTCTCCTTTGTTCTTTGAGCGCCACGGTGGTGGTGAGCGAGTCATTCTCGTTCACTTGGATGGACAGGACCCTGAGGCGCGCGAAGATCCGCAGGAGTTTCAGGAACTGGCTAATTCGGCGGGCGCCGAGACCGTTGCGTTTTTTAACGTACCGCGTCATCGGCCAACCGCCAAATACCTGATTGGCAGTGGCAAGGTCGAGGAGTTGCGAGACCTGGTCCATGCCGAGAAGGCCGATCTGGTGATTTTCAATCACATCCTCACGCCCAGTCAGGAACGTAACCTCGAACGTGTTTTCGAGTGTCGCGTGATTGACCGTACCGGTCTGATTCTCGATATTTTCGCCCAGCGCGCCCGGACCCATGAAGGCAAGCTCCAGGTCGAACTGGCCCAGCTTGACCACATGAGCACCCGACTGGTTCGTGGCTGGACTCACCTTGAGCGTCAGGGTGGCGGTATCGGCATGCGCGGCCCGGGTGAAACCCAGCTGGAAACCGACCGTCGTCTGCTGCGGGTGCGCCTGCGCCAGATCAAGGGCCGTCTGGAGAAAGTCCGCAGCCAGCGTGAGCAATCGCGACGCGGCCGGTCCCGTGCGGATATTCCCACTGTGTCCCTGGTGGGCTACACCAACGCCGGCAAGTCCACGCTGTTCAATAACGTGACCAAGTCCGAGGTGTACGCGGCTGACCAGTTGTTCGCCACGCTGGACCCGACCTTGCGCCGTCTGGAACTGGACGACCTTGGGCCGATCGTTCTGGCCGACACCGTAGGTTTCATTCGTCACTTGCCGCACAAGCTGGTCGAGGCATTTCGGTCTACGCTCGAAGAGTCGAGCAACTCCGACCTGCTGTTGCACGTGATTGATGCCGCCGAACCGGATCGCATGTTGCAGATCGAGCAGGTGATGGTGGTGCTGGGCGAGATTGGGGCCCAGGACTTGCCGATCCTCGAGGTATACAACAAACTCGATTTGCTTGAAGGCGTTGAGCCACAAATCCAGCGCGATGCCGATGGCAAGCCGCAACGGGTCTGGCTGTCGGCGCGTGATGGCACGGGTCTGGAGCTGCTCGAGCAAGCCATCGCCGAGTTGCTGGGCAGTGATTTGTTCGTGGGCACCTTGCGTTTGCCGCAACGATTCGCTCGACTGCGTGCGCAGTTTTTCGAGATCGGTGCGGTGCAGAAAGAAGAACACGACGAAGAAGGCATCAGTTTGCTGGCCGTTCGTTTGCCCCGGGTCGAGCTGAATCGACTGGTAAGCCGCGAAGGATTGCAGCCGATGGAATTCATCGAGCAACACACTTTGCAATAAAAGCCTGACAAAGCGGTTGTGCCGCAACGGCAGGCATTCTGTAGCATTGGTTGGCGCGCCGTGGGTGCGTCTTTGCTTTATCAGATGGAGAGCGCTATGGCTTGGAATGAGCCGGGTGGCAACTCGAATAATCAGGATCCTTGGGGTGGCAAGCGCCGCAATAACGGCGACCGCAAGGGGCCACCGGATCTCGACGAGGCCTTCCGAAAGCTGCAGGAAAGCCTGAACGGGTTGTTCGGTGGTGGTAAGAAACGCGGTGGTGATGACGGCGGTGGTTCGGGCAGGAGCGGTGGCGGCTTCGGCGGTCTGCTCGGCATCGGCCTCGTGGTGCTGGCGGCTGTCTGGCTGTACAGCGCGGTCTATGTGGTGGACGAGCAGGAGCAAGCCGTGGTGCTGCGCTTCGGCAAGTACTACGAGACCGTCGGCCCGGGCCTGAACATTTACTTCCCGCCGATCGACAAGAAGTACATGGAAAACGTCACGCGTGAGCGTGCGTACACCAAGCAGGGCCAGATGCTGACCGAAGACGAGAACATCGTCGAAGTGCCGCTGACCGTGCAGTACAAGATCAGCAACCTGCAGGATTTCGTGCTGAACGTCGATCAGCCGGAAATCAGCCTGCAGCATGCGACCGACAGTGCCCTGCGCCACGTGGTGGGTTCCACCGCCATGGACCAGGTGCTGACCGAAGGTCGTGAATTGATGGCCAGCGAAATCAAGGAGCGTCTGCAACGCTTCCTCGATACCTATCGCACCGGTATCACCGTTACTCAGGTCAACGTACAGAGCGCAGCGGCACCGCGTGAAGTGCAGGAAGCCTTCGACGACGTGATCCGTGCCCGTGAAGACGAGCAGCGTTCGCGTAACCAGGCTGAAACCTATGCCAACGGCGTGGTGCCGGAAGCCCGTGGTCAGGCCCAGCGTATCATCGAGAATGCCAACGGTTACCGCGACGAAACGGTCTCGCGCGCCAAGGGTGAGGCTGATCGCTTCACCAAACTGGTCGCCGAGTATCGCAAGGCCCCTGAAGTCACCCGTGAGCGTCTGTATCTGGACACCATGCAGGAAGTCTTCAGCAACACCAGCAAGGTACTCGTGACCGGCAACAAGAACGGCCAGAGCAACCTGCTTTACCTGCCGTTGGACAAAATGATTCAGAACAGTTCGGGCAGCAATGCACCGGTCACCGGTTCGGCCGCCGCCAGCAGCAACACGGACGTCACGCCGCATGTCACTGACCTGCCGCAGTCGCGCACAAGGGAGACCCGCTGATGAGCAATAAATCGCTGATCGCCCTTATTGTTGGCGTCGTTGTAGTCCTGGTGGGCTGGAATTGCTTCTACATCGTCGCTCAGACCGAGCGTGCGGTGCTGCTGCAGTTCGGCCGTGTGGTTCAGGCTGATGTTCAGCCGGGCCTGCATGTGAAAGTGCCTTACGTTAACCAGGTGCGTAAATTCGACGCACGCCTGATGACGCTGGATGCACCGACGCAGCGCTTCCTGACCCTGGAAAAGAAAGCCGTGATGGTCGATGCCTATGCCAAGTGGCGCGTGAAAGATGCCGAGCGCTTCTACACCGCGACTTCCGGTCTGAAGCAGATCGCCGACGAGCGTCTGTCCCGTCGTCTGGAATCCGGTCTGCGTGACCAGTTCGGTAAGCGCACCCTGCACGAAGTGGTGTCGGGTGAGCGTGATGCGCTGATGGCTGACATCACTGCGTCGCTGAACAGGATGGCGGAAAAGGAGCTGGGGATCGAAGTTGTCGATGTCCGGGTCAAGGCCATCGACCTGCCGAAAGAAGTGAACCGCAGTGTGTTCGAGCGTATGAGCACCGAGCGTGAGCGTGAAGCTCGCGAGCACCGCGCCAAGGGTAACGAGCTGGCCGAAGGCATCCGTGCCGACGCCGATCGTCAACGCCGCGTGCTGCTGGCGGAAGCCTATCGTGAATCCGAAGAGATTCGCGGTGACGGCGATGCCCAGGCCGCTGCGATCTACTCCAAGGCCTACGGTCAGGATCAGGAATTCTATGGTTTCTACCGTAGCCTGCGCGCCTACCGTGAAAGCTTCGCGAACAAGTCCGACGTACTGGTCCTCGACCCAAGCAGCGACTTTTTCCGTTACCTGGAAAAGGCCAAGCCTTGATACGACGTTGACCTGAATCACTCCGCCCGGCGGCTAAAACCTCGGGCGGGGTGATCCTTTGGGAAAACGTGTGTATGATGCGGCAGCCGGGAAATTCCCGGCTTTTTTGCGTCTGCACGTTTGATTGCTGTTTTTTGTTGCAGGTGCCGGGTTGAATGGCCCGAGCGTTTTTCGAGGAAAGTGATGGGCGAAGCCGGTAACAGGCCTTTCGCCGCGTCGTTCATGCGCGTGCGTTTTCAACGCGCCGGTCATTTTCTGCTTCACTCAAGGCTCGCCCTCGGGCTGGCCGCCCGGATCAAAGGGGAATGGCGTAATGGCAACGGTAGACCGCTGGCTGCTGCCAGATGGCATCGAAGAAGTACTGCCACCGGAAGCGGCGCGCATTGAAGTCGCGCGTCGTCAGGTGTTGGATCTGTTCCAGAGCTGGGGTTACGAGTTTGTCGTGACTCCCCATATCGAGTACCTGGAATCCCTGCTGACCGGCGCGGGCCAGGACCTGGATCTGCGTACCTTCAAGGTCATCGACCCGCAATCGGGCCGGCAGATGGGGTTCCGTGCCGACATCACGCCGCAAGTGGCGCGCATTGATGCGCACACCCTGCGGCGCGAAGGCCCGAGCCGCCTGTGCTACGCCGGCAGCGTACTGCATGCCCAGCCGCGTGCACTGTCGTCCTCGCGCAGCCCGATCCAGCTGGGCGCCGAGTTGTACGGCGATGCCAGCCCGAGCAGTGACGTTGAAGTGATCAGCCTGATGCTGGCCATGCTGCAACTGGCCGATGTGCCGGATGTGCACATGGACCTCGGTCATGTCGGCATCTACCGTGGTCTGGCGCGCGCTGCCGGTCTGTCCGGTGAAGTCGAGCAGCAGTTGTTCGATGCGCTGCAACGCAAGGCCATCGACGAGGTCATTACCTTGACCGAAGGCTTGCCGGCCGACCTGTCCGGCATGCTGCGCGCTCTGGTCGATCTGTGTGGCGGTCGTGAAGTGCTCAGCGCTGCCCGCGAGCGTCTGGCCAATGCGCCGGCGCCGGTGCTGGCCGCACTGGAAGATTTGCTGGCGATCGCCGAGCGTCTGTCGGCGCGTTTCCCGCAGCTGCCGCTGTATTTCGACCTGGGCGAGCTGCGCGGCTACCACTACCACACGGGTGTGGTGTTCGCGGTGTTCGTGCCGGGCGTTGGCCAGTCCATCGCTCAGGGCGGTCGTTACGACGACATTGGCGCCGACTTCGGTCGTGCCCGCCCGGCAACCGGCTTCTCTACCGATTTGAAAACCCTGGTGACCCTGGGGCGTGCTGAGATCGAGCTACCGTCTGGCGGTATCTGGATGCCTGACAGTACGGATGCGGCACTCTGGCAGCAGGTTTGCCAGTTGCGCAGTGAGGGTCAGCGTGTCGTTCAGGCCTTGCCTGGACAACCTTTGGCCGCCGCCCGTGATGCGGACTGCGACCGGCAATTGATTCAGCAGAACGGGCTTTGGCAAGTATCGCCACTGGCTTCTTGAGTTTTCCTGCCGGCCAACGCCGGCACCAAGTTTGCGCGAATGAGGACAAGTGTTATGGGTAAGAATGTCGTAGTCCTGGGCACCCAATGGGGTGATGAGGGCAAAGGCAAGATCGTTGATCTGCTGACCGAACATGCTGCCGCCGTAGTGCGCTACCAAGGTGGCCACAACGCTGGCCACACCCTGGTGATCGACGGCGAAAAAACCGTCTTGCACCTGATCCCGTCGGGCGTGCTGCGCGAAGGCGTGCAGTGCCTGATCGGCAACGGCGTGGTGGTTGCGCCTGACGCTCTGCTGCGAGAAATCACCAAGCTGGAAGAGAAAGGCGTACCGGTGCGCGAGCGCCTGCGTATCAGCCCGTCCTGCCCGCTGATCCTGTCCTTCCACGTAGCGCTGGACCAGGCTCGTGAAAAGGCCCGTGGCGAGCTGAAGATCGGTACCACCGGTCGCGGCATCGGCCCGGCATACGAAGACAAGGTTGCACGTCGTGGCCTGCGCGTTGGCGACCTGCTGAACATGCCGCGCTTCGAAGACAAACTGCGTGAGCTGGTGGATTACCACAACTTCATGCTGGTCGGTTACTACAAAGAGCCGGCCATTGAGTTTGAAAAGACGCTGGCCGAGTGCAAGGAATACGCTGAACTGCTCAAGCCGCTGATGCTGGACGTCACGGCCGAGCTGCACGACCTGCGTCGCGCCGGCAAAGACATCATGTTCGAAGGCGCCCAGGGTTCGTTGCTCGACATCGACCACGGTACCTATCCGTACGTGACCAGTTCCAACACCACCGCCGGTGGCGTGGCGACCGGTTCGGGCGTTGGCCCGATGTTCCTCGATTACATCCTGGGCATCACCAAGGCTTACACCACTCGCGTAGGTTCGGGCCCGTTCCCGACTGAGCTGTTTGACGAAGTGGGTGCACACCTGGCCAAACAAGGTCACGAGTTCGGCGCTACCACCGGCCGTGCCCGTCGTTGCGGCTGGTTCGACGCCGTTATCCTGCGTCGCGCTATTGATGTGAACAGCATCTCGGGCATCTGCCTGACCAAGCTGGACGTACTCGATGGTCTGGAAACCATCAACATCTGCACCGGCTACAAAGATGCACAGGGCAACGCCGTTGCACCGACCGACGCTGACAGCTACGTGGGCCTGCAGCCTGTGTACGAAGAAGTGCCGGGCTGGACCGAGTCGACCGTGGGTGCCAAGACCCTGGAAGAGCTGCCGGCTAACGCTCGTGCCTACATCAAACGCGTTGAACAGTTGATCGGCGCGCCGATCGACATTATTTCGACGGGCCCGGACCGCAACGAAACCATCGTTCTGCGTCATCCGTTTGCTTGATAAGTCGTTGATGTAAAACCACAAAGGCCCCTTCATCGGGGCCTTTGTCGTTTATGCCTGTTGGACGGCATGACCTTTGCTGTGAATCTGTCTACAAGAGTGCCATCAAATTAATGGCGTCAGAAGTAGAGGTATTCACAGTGTCGGCCGTTCTCTCACTGTTACAAAGCCGTTTGTTGCGCCCCGTGTTCGTTACCCTTGGTATCGCTCTTTTGGTGCAGGTGTTGGTGGCCGTTGCCCTGACGCGGAGCACCGTCACGGCGCTGGAAGCCGATCTGGGTGTGCGCCTGGGGACTGACAGCCAGAAACTCTCCGGTGAGCTGGAGCAGGCCGGGCGTGAAGTCACGTCGAGCCTCGATGCCTTGTCCGCCAGTACCCGTCAGCGTCTGACTGCCGGCCTGTCTTCGCGCCTGAAAGAAGAGCAGGCGCAACTGCGTGCGACGCTGGAAAAGGATCTGAAAGATTCGGCCAATGACATGGCGCAATTGCTCGCCTCGGTCGCACCCCGCGCCATGTGGGACAGCGACGTGCCGACCCTGTCCGAGTTCGCCCGCCGCGCCCAGCGCAATCCCAATGTGTTGTTTGTGGTCTACGACGACGCCACCGGCCAGCACCTGACCCGTTATCTCAATCGCGAAAACCCGATCAACAAGGCCCTGCTGGAAAAGGGTCAGGGCGAGCGTGCGCTGGATAAAGTGCTGGATGCGGCGAAAAACGATCCGTCGGTCTACTACCTCGAAGCCTCGATCAACCCCAACGGCGTGGAAATCGGCAAGGTGCTGATGGGCGTCTCGACCGCGTCGGTGGAAACCGATCTGGCGGCGCTCGATAAACGTTTCTCGGCGTTGATCGCCAGCAGTGATCAACTGGTCGGCGACAGCCTCAAGGGGGCCGCTGCCGATAGCGCCAGCGCGATGCGCGGGCGCCTGCAATCGGCGCAGTCCACCGCCGCCGAGATGAAAGCCAATACCACCAGTACCGTGCAGGACGCTGCGGCGACTCTGCGCTGGCGGATCGGCCTGGGCCTGGCGCTGGTCGGTTGCGCAGTGTTGCTGCTGTTGGCCGTGGTGTTGGGGCATCGGGTGGTCAATCGCCTGAAGATGCTCAACGCAGCGATGGACGATCTGGCGGCGGGCGAGGGCGACCTGACCAAGCGCGTGCAGATCAACAGCAAGGACGAAATCGGCGACATGGCGTCGGCGGTCAATCGCTTTGTGGATAAGTTGCAACCGATCGTGCGTGAGGCGGGCGACGTGGCCCAGCGTACCGGTGTCGAGATCGGTGCCATGACCCTGCGCAATGCCGGTGCCGATGCGGCGGCCGGGATGCAGCGTGACGAAGTGGCCGAGAGCTTGCGCGCGCTGTCGCAAATGGCCGATGAGGCGCAATCGGAAAGTCAGGCGATGCAAGCGGCGTTGAAGCAGGTGGTGGATATTCGTCAGGCCACCGATGAAAACACTCGCACCTCGGCCAAGGTCGGCAGTTTGATCGAAGCGCTGGCCGGGCAGGTCGACACCGGGGCGAAAGTCATCGAGCGCCTGGCGCAACAAAGTGAACAGATTGAAGTGGTGCTGACGGTGATTCACGGCATCGCCGAGCAGACCAACCTGTTGGCGCTCAACGCGGCCATTGAGGCGGCGCGGGCCGGTGAAACCGGTCGTGGTTTTGCCGTGGTGGCGGACGAAGTGCGTGCCTTGGCGAGCAAGACGCAAAGCTCTACCGGCGACATTCAGGCGCACATCGTCGCCTTGCAGCAGGGCGCACGTGAGGCGGTAGAGGCTATCGGTCAGGCCGGGCGTCAGGCCAGCGAAGGTTTGCTGGTGTTGCGCGACAGTGCGCGGCTGCAACAGTCGGTGCAGGCCTCGGTCGAGCAGGTGCATGCGGCGATTGGCCTCGCGACACAAGCAGCCGCGCATCAGGCGCAGGGTGCTCAGGCTGTACGTGGGCGAGTCGAGACGATTCATGCGCAGGCCGAGAAGGCGGCGCAAGCGGTAGTGGAGACCACGGCCAGTGGCAAGGTGCTGGATGGGTTGGCAGCGCAGTTGAAGGCGAGTCTGGGGCAGTTCAGGGCTTGATGCTGTCTGGTTTGGTCTCATCGCGAGCAGGCTCGCTCCTACAGCGGAAACGCATTCCGATGTAGGAGTGAGCCTGCTCGCGATAGCTATTTCAGCGGCTCAGATACATCCGGGTCGTAAGTAAATAAACCGGCAGCCCCGACACCAAAATCAACAGCGCCGCATAAGGCGCCGCCGCCGCAAACTCGACATTCGCGGTATGCGCCCAGACTTCCGTCGCCAGTGTGTTGAGCCCGGTCGGGCTCAGCAACAGCGTCGCGGTCAGTTCCTTCATCGCATCGAGAAACACCAGCGCAAACGCCGCGCCCAATGCCGGGAAAATGATCGGCAATGTCACCCGGCAAAACGCTGTGAACGACGACGCCCCCAAGGTACGCGCGGCCTCTTCCAGCTGCGGTGCAGCCTTATTCAGTGCCGTACGAATCGGCGCCTGCGCCAGCGGCAAAAACAGCAATGCATAGGCAATCAGCAACAGCGCCGACGTCTGATACAGCACCGGCACGTAATGCAGGGCGAAATACACCAGCGTCAGCGCGATCACCAGGCCCGGCAAGGCGTGGAGCAGATACGGCAGGCGCTCGGCCCAGATCGCCAGTCGGCCCTTGTAACGCACCACCAGCAACCCGACCGGCACCGCCAGCAGCAGGCACAGCGCGGCGCCACCGAGCGACAAGGCCAGCGAAGACAGCAGGGCCTCGGTGATCGCCCCGACCGGGAAGGCTGCCGATGAGCCAACCGCCAGCCAGTACGCGAGCATGCCCAGCGGAATCCCGCTGCCGACAATCGCCAGCAACAGGCAATACAACTGACCGGCAACCGCCCACGGCCCCAACCGCACTTGCTCGGCCTGACGCGCGGCACCCTGGCCGGTGCGCACATGCCGACCCTTGCCGCGCACGCGCAGTTCCAGCCACAACAGCACCAGGCACAGCGCCAGCAACACCGCCGACAGCATCGCGGCATTGGCGTTGCTGAACTCCAGCTCGAACTGCTGATAGATCGCCGTGGTGAATGTTTGCAGGCCGATGATCGACAGCGCGCCGAATTCAACCAGCATGTGCAGGGCAATCAGCAGCGAGCCCGCCAGCAACGACGGCCACAGCAGCGGCAGGGTGACGCGGAAAAACACACCCCAGCGGTTCTGTCCCAGGGTGCGGGCGGATTCCTCAAGGGAGGGATCGAGATTGCGCAAGGTCGCCGCGACCGGCAGAAAGATCAGCGGGTATTTCGACAGGCTCATCACCAGAATTGCACCGCCGAGGCCTTCGAACTGCGCGCTCAGCGACACCCAGGTGAAGCTGCTGACAAACGCCGGCACCGCGAACGGCAGGCACAGGATCACGCCCCACAGGCGCCGCCCCGGCAAATTGCTGCGCTCCAGCAGCCAGGCCAGCGACAGGCCGATCACGGCGCAGGTGATGGTCACACCGACCATCAGCGCCAGGGTATTGCGCAGCAGGCCGAACACGTAAGGGCGCCACAACAGGTGCAGCGCCTCGGCCCAGCCCGCTTGCCAGGCCTTGAGTCCGACGTAGGCCAATGGCAATACGCTCATCACCACCAGCAGCAATACCGGCAGCACCAGCCAGATCGACGGTCGCTTGCGCCGGGGTACGTAACCCCCGCGCGCGGCGGGGGCGGATAACGATGCGGCCATCAGTTCAAGCCAACTTCACGTTCCAGTTCCAGCGCTTCTTCGGCATTGCCCAGATCGGCCGGGGTCACGTTCGGCGCTTCCAGCTCGCTGAACGGCTTAAGCCCGCGATCCGATTCCATGCCCTTGTGCAGCGGGTATTCGGCGGTGGTCTGGGTGATCACGCGCTGACCTTCTTCACTGGCCATGTAGGCAAGAAATTGTTGAGCTTCTTTTGGATGTTTGCTGGATTTCAGCACGGCAGCGCTGGACACGGTGATCAAGCCGCCGACGTCGCCGCCGGTGAAGTAATGCAGTTTCGAGTCCAGCTTGCCTTTTTCCCGTTGCAGGGCGAACCAGTAGTAGTTGTTCACCAGCACGGTGGCGACTTCGCCGTTTTCCACGGCTTTGAGCGCGACCATGTTGTTGCTGTAGGTCTTGCCGAAAGCGCGCAGGCCGGTCAGCCATTCTTCGGCGGCGTCACGACCATGCATCTTGATGATGGCCACGGCTTGTTCCTGAAACGCGCCGCTGGTTGGCACGAAGCCGACTTTGCCTTGCCACTGTGGATTGGCGAAATCCAGGACTGATTTTGGCAGGTCTTTTTCGTCGACCAGTTTCGGGTTGTAAGCGACCACGCGAACGCGTGCCGTCACGCCAATCCAGGTGCCGTTAGCCGCGACGTATTTTTCCGGCAGTACGGCCAGGGTCGCGTCATCGGCCTTGGCCAGCAGACCCTGTTCGCCAAGGTTGTTCAGCGGTGGGGATTCTTCGGTGTAAATGACGTCGGCGGGGGAGCGGTCGCCTTCCTCGATGATCTGGCTGGCGAGCTGGTTGCTGCTGCCTTTGCGCACGTTGACGTGAATGCCGGTCTTGGCTTCGAAGGCCTTGGCGATCGCGTCGCCGACTTCCTTGTGCTGGCCGTTGTAGAGAGTCAGGGAAACCGCATCGGCAGCCTGGGTGAGGGGAGAGGCGAGTGCCAGGCCGAGCAGGGTGAAGGTCAAGCCTCGGCGCAGGGTATTTCGAAACGTCATTCGCAGGGTTCCTCACTGTCGCATTGCAAAAACTTGCAACAATGATAAACGATATTATTTCTCAAGTGCGCCTTGCGGTGGGGCTGGCGTTTTGATAGGTGCGATGGTGATGGGGTTTCGGGAAGCCAGAAACGCAAAAACCCGCTTTCGCGGGTTTTTGGGAAACTCAAGGCCGTAACCTTGAATTTGAATTGGTGCCCAGAAGAAGACTCGAACTTCCACGACCGTAAGGTCACCAGCACCTGAAGCTGGCGTGTCTACCAATTTCACCATCTGGGCAATCATCGCTAGCGTTGCCGCTGTTGATGTGGCGCACTATACGGAGCGCGTTTTGATCTGTAAACCCCTGATTTAATTTTAATAAATCAGTTTTAAGAAAACCCGGGCTTAGAATGCAAAAAACCCGCTTTCGCGGGTTTTGTGTGAGCTTTGAAACTGATCTAGTCTCAAACTCGAAATTGGTGCCCAGAAGAAGACTCGAACTTCCACGACCGTAAGGTCACCAGCACCTGAAGCTGGCGTGTCTACCAATTTCACCATCTGGGCAGTATCGTTAACGCTTGTGCGTCGTCGATGGCGCGCACTATACGGAGCGTCTTTTTAACTGTAAACCCCTGTCAGCAAAAAATATGATTTTTTTTACCGGCGGTGTTCAAAACGGCTTTCAAGCGACGATACAGACCCTCATAAGGGCCTTATATAGTCGGAAATTTCCCGTTTCATGGCGCCTATGCCAAACTAACCCGCATATAGACAAGGTGAAAACTCTCTAATGGCCGATTGGCAGTCCCTCGATCCCGAGGCCGCTCGTGAAGCGGAAAAATATGAAAACCCTATTCCTAGCCGCGAACTGATCCTGGCGCATCTCGCCGATCGGGGTTCGCCTGCTGCCCGTGAGCAACTGGTCGAAGAGTTTGGTCTGACCACAGAAGACCAGATCGAAGCCCTGCGCCGCCGTCTGCGCGCCATGGAGCGCGATGCTCAACTGATCTACACCCGCCGTGGCACTTACGCGCCGGTCGACAAGCTCGACCTGATCCTCGGCCGCATCAGCGGTCACCGTGACGGTTTCGGCTTCCTGGTGCCGGACGACGGCAGCGACGACCTGTTCATGAGCCCGGCGCAAATGCGTCTGGTGTTCGATGGCGACCGTGCGCTGGCACGTGTTTCCGGTCTCGACCGTCGTGGTCGCCGCGAAGGCGTGATCGTCGAAGTGGTGTCCCGTGCGCACGAAACCATCGTCGGTCGCTACTTTGAAGAAGGCGGTATCGGCTTCGTCGTCGCGGACAACCCGAAGATCCAGCAGGAAGTGCTGGTCACTCCGGGGCGCAACGCCAACGCGCAGATCGGTCAGTTCGTCGAGGTGAAAATCACCCACTGGCCGACGCCGCGCTTCCAGCCGCAAGGCGACGTGGTTGAAGTGGTTGGCAACTACATGGCGCCGGGCATGGAAATCGATGTCGCTCTGCGCACTTACGACATCCCGCACGTCTGGCCTGAAGCCGTTCTCAAAGAAGCGGCCAAGCTCAAGCCGGAAGTCGAAGAAAAAGACAAAGAGAAGCGCGTCGACCTGCGCCATCTGCCGTTCGTCACCATTGACGGCGAAGACGCCCGCGACTTCGACGATGCTGTTTATTGCGAAGCCAAACCGGGCAAGCTGCGCCTGTTCTCCGGTGGCTGGAAGTTGTACGTGGCGATTGCCGACGTTTCCAGCTACGTGAAGATCGGTTCGGCGCTGGACAACGAAGCCCAGGTGCGCGGCAACTCGGTGTACTTCCCTGAACGTGTGGTGCCGATGCTCCCTGAGCAGCTGTCCAACGGCCTGTGCTCGCTTAACCCGCACGTCGATCGTCTGGCCATGGTTTGCGAGATGACCATCTCCAAGTCCGGCGAAATGACCGACTACTGCTTCTATGAAGCGGTGATTCACTCCCACGCGCGTCTGACCTACAACAAGGTCAGCGCGATGCTGGAAACCCCGAAAGCCACCGAAGCCCGCAAGCTTCGTGGCGAATACACCGACGTCGTGCCGCACCTCAAGCAGCTTTACGCGCTGTACAAAGTGCTGCTGGCGGCTCGTCACGTGCGTGGCGCGATCGATTTCGAAACCCAGGAAACCCGGATCATCTTCGGTTCCGAGCGCAAGATTGCCGAAATCCGTCCGACCACCCGCAACGACGCACACAAGCTGATCGAAGAATGCATGCTGGCGGCCAACGTGGCCACCGCCGAATTCCTCAAGAAGCACGAAATTCCTGCGCTGTATCGCGTCCACGACGGCCCGCCACCGGAGCGTCTGGAAAAACTGCGCGCCTTCCTCGGCGAACTCGGTCTGTCCCTGCACAAAGGCAAGGATGGCCCGTCGCCGAAGGATTATCAGGCCCTGTTGGCGAGCATCAAGGACCGTCCGGACTTCCATCTGATCCAGACTGTGATGTTGCGCTCCCTGAGCCAGGCGGTGTACAGCGCCCAGAACGAAGGTCACTTCGGCCTGAACTACGAAGCCTATACCCACTTCACCTCGCCGATTCGTCGTTACCCGGACTTGCTCACGCACCGCGCCATCCGCAGCGTGATCCATTCCAAGCAGGACACCCCGCACGTTCGTCGTGCCGGCGCGATGACCATCCCGAAAGCGCGGATCTATCCTTACGACGAGGCGGCGCTGGAGCAACTCGGCGAGCAGTGCTCGATGAGCGAGCGCCGTGCCGACGAAGCGACCCGCGACGTAGTGAACTGGCTCAAGTGCGAGTTCATGAAGGATCGCGTGGGCGAATCGTTCCCGGGCGTGATCACCGCCGTGACCGGTTTTGGCCTGTTCGTCGAGCTGACCGATATTTACGTCGAAGGCCTGGTGCACGTCACCGCGCTGCCGGGTGACTACTACCATTTCGATCCTGTGCATCACCGCCTGGCGGGCGAGCGCACCGGTCGTAGCTTCCGTCTCGGCGATACCGTTGAAGTGCGTGTCATGCGCGTCGACCTCGACGAGCGCAAGATCGACTTCGAGATGGCCGAAAAAACCATCAGCGCGCCGATCGGTCGCAAAAAACGTGGTGCTGAAACTGCAGCTCCAGCGGCCAAGGCTTCGGAAGAAAAGGCCCCGGCTAAAACTGCCAGCCGTCGTCCTGCCAAGGAAAAAGCCGTAGAAGCCTATCGCCCGAGCGACGCCGTGGCGAAAAACGCCGAGTTGCGCAAAAGCCGTGAAATGAAGAAAGCGCTGCTTTCCGATGCCAAAAACGGTGGTAAAGCGGCGTCCGGGGGAAAGACCGGACGGTCGGCGCCTGACAAGGCGACCGGCGGCAAGCCAGCCAAACCGAGCAAACACCGTAAAGGCCCGCCGAAAGCGGGTTCTGCTCCAGCCAAAAGTGGCGGGGCACGTAAACCGAAGGCGAAGTCATGAGTCAGTTGGAAAAAATCTACGGCGTTCACGCGGTAGAAGCGTTGCTGCGTCACCATCCGAAACGCGTCAAGCAGATCTGGCTGGCCGAAAGCCGCAACGATCCGCGGGTGCAGACCCTGATCGAGCTGGCCAATGAAAACCGCGTTCAGGTCGGTCAGGCCGAGCGTCGCGAAATGGATGCCTGGGTTGAGGGCGTGCACCAGGGCGTGGTGGCGGACGTCAGTCCGAGCCAGGTCTGGGGCGAGGCGATGCTCGATGAGCTGCTTGATCGCACCGAAGGCGCGCCACTGTTGCTGGTGCTCGACGGCGTGACCGATCCGCACAACCTCGGCGCCTGCCTGCGTTCGGCGGATGCCGCCGGTGCGCTGGCGGTGATCGTGCCGAAAGACAAGTCGGCGACCCTGACGCCCGTGGTGCGCAAAGTCGCCTGCGGCGCGGCGGAAGTGATTCCGCTGGTGGCAGTGACCAACCTCGCCCGCACCCTGGAAAAGCTTCAGCAGCGCGGTCTGTGGGTGGTTGGCACGGCAGGTGAGGCCGAGGTCAGCATTTATGACCAGGACCTGACCGGCCCGACCATTCTGATCATGGGCGCCGAAGGCAAAGGCATGCGCCGCCTGACGCGCGAGCACTGCGACTATCTGGTGAACCTGCCGATGGCTGGCAGCGTCAGCAGCCTCAATGTGTCCGTGGCGACCGGTGTGTGCCTGTTCGAAGCGCAGCGTCAACGCGGCGCCAAGGCCAAGGCTGCCGCTTCGCGCAAGCCTTAAGCATTTAGCTGCAAGCCTCAAGCTAAAAGCGGACCCGCTTGCAGCTTGAGGCTCGATGCTTACAGCTGCTGTTCAAATATTCACCAATTGCCTTGCACCTCTGCAGTCCCTTCTCTACAATTGCGCCCCTTGCTGTGACGGCAGGCACCGATGTGCCCCGCGCCAGCAAGTCCATAAGTGTCATTCACTCCTTGTCTGACCGTTTTTGAGCGGCAGGCTACAACCCGTAAGGAGCATTCATGCGTCATTACGAAATCATCTTTCTGGTCCACCCTGACCAGAGCGAGCAAGTCGGCGGCATGGTTGAGCGTTACACCAAGCTGATCGAAGAAGACGGCGGCAAAATCCACCGTCTGGAAGACTGGGGCCGTCGTCAACTGGCCTACGCAATCAACAATGTTCACAAGGCTCACTACGTGATGCTGAACGTTGAGTGCACTGGCAAGGCTCTGGCCGAGCTGGAAGACAACTTCCGCTACAACGATGCAGTGATCCGTAACCTGGTCATCCGTCGCGACGAAGCCGTTACTGGCCAGTCCGAGATGCTCAAGGCTGAAGAAAACCGCAGTGAGCGCCGTGAGCGTCGCGACCGTCCTGAGCACGAAGGCGTTGATAGCGCTGATAGTGATGACAGCGACAACAGCGATAACGCTGACGAGTAATCCACGGACCTTTTAAGGAGCCTATCAAATGGCACGTTTCTTCCGTCGTCGTAAATTCTGCCGCTTCACCGCTGAAGACGTGAAAGAGATCGATTACAAAGATCTCAACACTCTGAAAGCCTACGTATCCGAGACCGGCAAAATCGTTCCAAGCCGCATCACCGGTACCAAAGCTCGTTATCAGCGTCAGCTGGCCACCGCTATCAAGCGCGCCCGCTTCCTGGCCCTGCTGGCCTACACCGACAGCCACGGCCGCTGAGACCGGGCAGTCGACAAGTAGCAAAGGATTGAATGCATGCGTGCCTTAGCTGAGTTCATCATGCGAGGCCGTATGCAGGCCACTCTCGTGGTGGCCGGATGTGCAACATTGCCGTTGTTGTATTGGTTGGGTGCTGCCGCAGGGAGCCTTGTGCTGCTGCGGCGCGGACTGACGGACGCCCTGGGTGTTCTGTCTCTGGGGCTGCTGCCGGCGTTGATCTGGTGGCTGTATGCCGATGACCCACGGGCACTTCTGGTGCTGCTGGGGTCTTCGGGACTTGCGTTGGTTTTGCGCGCAAGTGAGTCCTGGGTTCGTACGCTGCTGGTCAGCGTAGCGATTGGCGTGGTGTTTTCAGTGGTGCTCGGGGCGGCGTTTGCGGCCCAGATCGAGATGCTCGCGCAGGCCTTGATAAAGGTCATGCCGGCGCTTCTCGGTGAAACCTACAAGCAATTGTCGGTCGATGAGCAAGCGCATTTCGCGTCCCTGATTGCACCCGTGCTGACCGGACTGATTGCGGCACTGTTGCAGATCGTCAGCGTGCTGAGCCTGATTGTCGGGCGGCATTGGCAGGCGTTGTTGTACAACCCGGGTGGTTTTGGTCGCGAGTTTCGCGCCATCCGGATCCCGCTGGGGCCGGCGATGTTGCTGCTGGCGTTGATGCTTCTGGGCCCGAATCTCGGTGCACAGATGGCCATGTTGACGCCGTTGTGCAGTGTACCGCTGGTGTTCGCCGGACTCGCCCTGATTCACGGGCTGGTCGGGCAGAAGCGACTGGCCGGTTTCTGGCTGGTGGGGTTGTACGTCACGCTGCTGTTGTTCATGCAGCTGATCTATCCGTTGCTCGTGGTTCTGGCCATTGTCGACAGCCTGATTGATTTTCGCGGTCGTCACGTGTCGAAAGACACCGACAGCGCGAACGGTGAAGGTTAAAAGTTAAGAGGATTTCCACATGCAACTGATCCTTCTGGAAAAAATCGCCAACCTGGGCAACCTGGGCGACAAAGTAAACGTTAAGGCCGGTTACGGTCGTAACTACCTGCTGCCTTTCGGCAAAGCTACCGCTGCGACCGCTGCCAACCTGGCTGCGTTCGAAGAGCGTCGCGCTGAGCTGGAAAAAGCCGCCGCAGACCGTAAAGCATCGGCTGAAAGCCGTGCTGCCCAACTGGCCGAGCTGGAAGTGACCATCACTGCCACCGCTGGCGACGAAGGCAAGCTGTTCGGTTCGATCGGTACTCACGACATCGCTGACGCACTGACCGCCTCCGGCGTTGAAGTGCAGAAGAGCGAAGTTCGTCTGCCGAACGGCACCATCCGCAACGTGGGTGAATTCGACGTGGCTGTGCACCTGCACGCCGAAGTTGAAGCCACCGTACGCGTTGTCGTGGTAGCAGCTTAAGCAACACCTGATCGGCTGGCGGCTTGTCCGTCAGACGGTTAACATCGGGCACGATCCTGTTTACAGGTCGTGCCCTTTGTCTTTCTGAATTCCCTGTTTTTCCAAACAAACACAAGTGGCCATGAACGATATCTCCGCTCCCGAGCAATACGATCTGCAAACCGCTGCCCTGAAGGTGCCGCCGCATTCCATCGAGGCCGAACAGGCTGTGCTCGGTGGTCTGATGCTGGACAACAACGCCTGGGAACGCGTGCTCGATCAAGTCTCCGACGGCGATTTCTATCGGCATGACCACCGTCTGATCTTCCGTGCGATCGCCAAACTGGCCGATCAGAACATGCCGATCGACGTCGTGACCCTGTCCGAGCAACTGGACAAGGAAGGGCAGACCTCGCAGGTCGGTGGCCTCGGTTACCTCGGCGAGCTGGCGAAAAATACGCCGTCCGTCGCCAACATCAAGGCCTATGCGCAGATCGTTCGCCAGCGGGCGACGTTGCGCCAGTTGATCGGCATCAGCACCGAAATCGCCGACAGCGCCTTCAACCCCGAAGGTCGCACCGCCGAAGAGATCCTCGACGAGGCCGAACGGCAGATCTTCCAGATCGCCGAAGCGCGGCCGAAGACCGGCGGCCCGGTGGGCGTCAACGAACTGTTGACCAAGGCCATCGACCGCATCGACACCCTGTTCAACACCGACAACGCCATCACCGGCCTGTCCACCGGTTACACCGACCTCGACGAGAAGACCAGTGGTCTGCAACCGGCCGACTTGATCATCGTCGCGGGCCGTCCGTCGATGGGTAAAACCACCTTTGCGATGAACCTGGTGGAAAACGCGGTGTTGCGCAGCGAGAAGGCCGTGCTGGTGTACTCCCTCGAGATGCCAGGTGAATCGCTGATCATGCGTATGCTGTCGTCGCTGGGTCGTATCGACCAGACCAAGGTTCGTTCCGGCCAACTGGAAGACGACGACTGGCCACGCCTGACCTCGGCAGTCAATCTGCTCAACGATCGCAAGCTGTTCATCGACGACACTGCGGGTATCAGTCCGTCGGAAATGCGTGCGCGCACCCGGCGTCTGGTGCGTGAGCACGGCGATATCGGCCTGATCATGATCGACTACCTGCAACTGATGCAGATTCCCGGCTCCAGCGGTGACAACCGGACCAACGAGATTTCCGAGATCTCGCGATCCCTGAAAGCGCTGGCCAAGGAATTCAACTGCCCGGTGGTTGCCCTGTCACAGCTCAACCGTTCCCTGGAGCAACGCCCGAACAAACGCCCGGTGAACTCCGACTTGCGGGAATCCGGAGCGATCGAGCAGGACGCCGACGTGATCATGTTCGTGTACCGGGACGAGGTGTATCACCCGGAAACCGAACACAAGGGCATTGCCGAAATCATCATCGGCAAGCAGCGTAACGGCCCGATCGGCTTTATCCGTCTGGCGTTCATCGGTAAGTACACGCGTTTCGAAAACCTCGCGCCGGGCAGTTACAACTTCGACGACGACGAGTGACCGTCGGCCGACATCATTCGGCCAACGGTCTCTCTCAGTGTCATTCAGCTTCGCGGGTTGTCTGTTCGTCCGTGGTGCGGGCAGCCTGCTCACTCAGCTCTTGCCGGGTCAGCGTCTCGACCAGCGCCGCTTCCTCGATTGCCAGTGAAGCCTGCAGTGCTCTTGACTGCTCGTCATAGTCGGCAAACGCCAGTGTCTTCGCGTTATGTGCAGCGTCGAGCGTTGCCTGACGATCCTGGAATGGCTGACGCTGGGATTCGAACTGCGACCGGTACTTGTGTGTGACGAATTCCTGCCAGAACTCCCGCGAGATCAACGCCTGAAATTCTTCTGGAGAATTATCCAGCGCAATGACCTTTTCGTAGGCGGCATCCAATTGGGCCTTTGACACGTCGGCCAACTGTGCAAAGCCCATCCGCTCGGGTTGTCCCGGCAGTTGCAGGCGATCTTTCAGGCCGTGGCGGTAGGCGAGCCGGATTTCGACCTCTTCCTGTACATGGGCCGCGCCTGCCTGGGTTCCTCGCGTTTCGCTGATGGCCGCTTCACGCCGTGCGATGTCCGCCGATGCGATTTTGTCCACCTCGTGCAGGCGGAACAACGCTTTGGAAAGCGCTGACAGCTCCGGGCCTTGTGCCTGGTCACGGGCCTGGGTCCGCGCGTTGTACATCATTGTCCGCACTTCAAGATTGGCAAATGTGAAGGCCGCCCGGTCACAGCAGGTCGCTTCGCCCGCCCGAGAGAAAAGCTCCCTGCGCAAGCGTTCGGACTCCGGACTGTTTTCGGTGATGCTATCAATCACCTTCCAGACCCTTTGCTGCAGTGCCTGGTGGCCGGCGGGATCTTGCAGCAAGCGTTCAAGGGTATCGAACAAACCGTCCGAACCTTGCTGATCACGCAGGGTCTGCCATTGAGTTCTTCTGGCGGACACCTCGTCGGCGGACAGGCCGGCGGTCCAGCGTGCCATCGGGTCATCAGCCATGGCCCGAACGACGGCCGGGCCCCGTCCGCGGGCGGAGTCGATCAGATTGTTGCGGCCGGTCAACGGTGTCTCGGCTTCTATCAGGCGTTCGTTGTAACGGTTGAGGCGTGTAAGGGTTTCGGCGGATAACGGATTTCTGCCAATGTCGGTGACGTTGTTGACCCGTGCGGTGTGCGCCAGGCGCTCGTCCGGTGGCGCGATGACCGCGTCGTGAATTTCCGTGATCCGGTTGTGACGCAGATTGACGGTGTCGAGCAAGGGCTGGTCGACAAGTCCCGTGGGGAATGCGTCGATGCCAGTGCTCGCCAGATTGAGCGAGCGCATATCGAGGATCTGGCTGAAGTCCGGGGTGATAGCCAAATGAGGGTTGTCGTTCAGCCACAGGGCGCGCAGTGTGCTGCGTCCAGCCAGAACCTGGGCGCTCTCGGCGGTCAGGGCAATCTGGTTGTCCTGCAAAAACAGACGGGTCAGACCGTGCATTTCGCCAACGGCGGGCGGTAGTTCACGCAGTTGATTGCGCGAAAGGTCCAGCCAGCGCACATGGCGAAAACGGGTCAGAAAACCTTCGGGCGACGTGCTCAGGCTCATGTTGCTCAGTTTCAGCGAACCGACATGACTGAAGTCCACATCAATGTCCGGCAGGCTGGGCAGGTTCAGACCGCTGAGGTCCAGCTCGAGGCCGATCGGCGTTTGGTCGTTGGCCAGTTTCTGGGGTGTTTCACGCCGCCAGCAAGCGAGTATCCGATTGCTCGCCTCGGTCCGGTCGTTACGGTTTTGCGCGTTGATCTGCAATTGATTCGCCCGAATATAGCGCTGACGGATGCCACCGCCGGAAAACACCCAGGCATCGAGCTGGCCTTTCAGCATGCTGAACTCCTGTTCGAGGTTATTGAGCCGGATGCCTGCGGCGTCCTGTTCAAGGCTCCAGATGAAGTCCCGACAGGCCTTGATGCTTTTGCCCGGATACAAGCGC
The DNA here is from genome assembly GCF_054344005.1 of Pseudomonas sp. GNP014. Classification (NCBI taxonomy): domain Bacteria; kingdom Pseudomonadati; phylum Pseudomonadota; class Gammaproteobacteria; order Pseudomonadales; family Pseudomonadaceae; genus Pseudomonas; species Pseudomonas sp. GNP014. Next base: position 1,841,502 of record NZ_JBTGUS010000001.1, read on the forward strand.
CGATAGCGCTGAACCCCTGAATCTTCGGTATCAAAGGCTGTCGGGTGCGTCGTCTTGATCAGCTCGGGATGTTCTCTGTTCAGTCGCCGCCAGTAACTGTCGAATTCTCTCCAGTAGCCCGGAGGGAAGTCGTTCCCCGCCAGGTGTGTGACCGAGTTGATACGCGCCACTGACGCCAGGCGTTCTGCGGCCGGATTAATGAAGGCCTGTGGCACTTCCCGAAGCGCGTTGTGGCTCAGATTCAGGTCTGTCAATGCGCTCATCTCCTCCAGGCCTGTCGGCCAGTGGGTGATTCCGGTGTGACTGAGATCCAGCGAATTCAATCCGGTCATGCCACTGAAGTCCGGTGTGTTGTTCAAAGGATTATGGGAAAGGTCGAGCGAGATCAACTGGTTCAGGCCGGCCAGCCTTGCAGCGCCTTGCTGATCCAGTTCTATGTGGTTCGAACTCAAGTCCAGCCGTGTCAGCTTGCGCATGTCCGCCACCGGAGCCGGTAGTTTTTCAAGGCTGGAATGCTTGATGGACAAGCTGCGCAGGTCGGAAAAACCGGACAGAAAAGTCTCGGCGGCAGCCGACCCGTTGACGCCCGAAAGCGTTAACACGCGCACGTGACGGAAATCCGCGCTCAGTACCGGCAGGGATATGCCTTCGGCGGGCAATATCAGCCGCGCCGCGGTCTCGTGACGCCAGCAGCGTTTGATCTCATCGGCGATCAGCTTCGCCTTGACCTCTGAAGCTGAGGAGGTCTGCGCGCCGCTTTCGATCCAGGCAAGCAAATCCTTTTTCAGGGTTTTGTATTCAGCTTCCTTGCGAGTCAGCGCGGCGCTGGCGGTGTCGCCAAACGACTGGAGCCAGGTCGCAACCTGTTGATCGTCAAAGGAGGGGAACAGTTTGCGCACGCGAGGCTCCAGCCTTTTCGGGCGATTGACGAAAGCGGCCAAGCGCTCGGCCAGACTTTGGCGCACCGGCCGTTCCGGTTCGCCACGGCGCATTCCGCCCGTTCCCGCGACGTTGACGCCCACCCAGCCATCCCGGGGGTCGAACACGATGGCTTCCGATCGGCCGGGACGAGTGGCGATATACACGTTGTCCGGGTCACGGGCCACCGGATCCTGCGTCCGGATGATGCGCATCACCGCCGCGTGGGGCGACGACGCCTCCTGATCATGCAGGACCTGATAGGTGCGTTCGTGGATCACCACGTAGAGTTTGCCCTCGTGACGGATCAGGCCGTCGCCATCGACTTCGACGTGGGCGAAGTCCAGCGTTGTCCGGAAGGCTTCAAGGCGGGTCTCGGACAGTGTGAAGATGATCGACTCAAGGTCCGGGCGCGGATGCCAGAGCGCGCTGTCGGCATCACGCACCAGCACCGGGCCGGAAGGGGTCAGTTCGCTGTGCAGTCTGGCGCGGTACAGACCGGTCAGCGGATCGATGCCGATCTGCACGATGCCGCCGTCCGGCACATCGACATATGGGCGTCCCTTGAGTGTACGAAAACCTTGTGCGTCAGCCTCCGGCAAGCGTGCGCCAGTGGCGATCCAGTAGGACTCGATGGTTGTTTGCGCACGGGGCGAGGGCAGGGTTGCAGCCGTCGGCAGCTCATGAACGGTCAATGGAGGGGCTGGCGCAATCGCATCGGGATTGACGTCGGGTCGTGCTCTGCCAGGCTCGGGGTGGTACCGCGCCAGCATCGTGGTTGGCGCCCAGACATCGATCCGGCCCGGTCTGTCGAGCGACGACGAGGGGGCCAGTGCGGGGGAGGTCGCAGGGGAATGGATGTCGACAGTGGTGGTGCCTCTGACGGGGGGGCGAATCTTCATATTTTCATCCTTGCAGGGTTGCCCCTCGACCCTCGCGAACGAGAGCCGTGAGGCATTTGGCGTCATTGCCTTGAGGTTTATCCGGCGGTCTTAAGCCGCCAGGTTGAATATTTTTTGTGCGGTTTTGCCATCGAAGGTTTCACGCCAGATGGCCACGTGCGGTAAACCGGCCTGTTCATCCCGGCGCTGGGACAACGTGCCGCGTCCGGCCTGCTCAAGGGTTTTCAGATGCCCGCCCTTGACCGTGAAATTCAGCGCATGGCTGTCGTGGGCCTCGTAGTGGAAATGGGCTTCCCATAACGGCGTGGTGTCAGAGCGATCATTGATCGAATAAACGTCGAGAAATGTTTTTTTCGCGCCTTTGCCCATCGGTTTGCGAGACACCTTACGGACCACATCGAGTTCGCCATGGTCGAGCAGATAATTCAGGCGCATGACATCCAGCACGGCTCTGTTTTTGTACATGCGCACCAGAACGTTTTGTCCTTCTTCGGTCAGTGAGTCGCCAGCGCTGCGCAAGCGTGCGACCAGCCCGGCAGTTTCGCTGTCATCGACGGCCTGTTGATGGTTTTCCAGCAATCTTGCCTGATCGTTGAGGCGATCGGCCTCGGCGCCCAGATACTCGAGAATATCCGTCGGGTTGGTTTTTCTGGCTTCCCTGGATTTTGCTTCGGCCAAGTGTCCGGCGACGCCGGCCAGCAGGCGACGGGCTTCGCTGAGGCGTTCGGGCCGTGGTGTGTCGACAATGTGCGGGCGCACCGGCAACCATTCGCCCTGGTGTTTTTCGTAGCGCTGCGGCGGGCTGTCGGGGCGGAACGGGTCGGGCACCTTGAGCGTGACATTACCATCGGCAGCGATTTCCGTTTCTCCCACCAGTACCTTGTAAGTGCCGTGTTGGCGGGTACGGAACATTTTCCTGGGCGGCGCCGGAACGGCTGGCGAGGTATTCGACTGCGGCGGAACAAAGTCGAAATCGATCTCCTGATCGAGATGCGGAAGCTCGGTGTTGCGCTCGAACCTGTCATAGATAGTGGTCAGGCGACTTTCGATTTTGCTTTCGTATTGCTCGATCAGCGTAATGATTTCTTTGATGTAGCCGACCTTTTCCGGACTTTCCAGCGTCATTAACGCTGCGAATCGGCCTTTCTCGTTCTTTAGCTGATCGACGGCCAATAACAACGCCAACGGTTGCTGGTGCTCGGGAATGCTCTTCAGACTTTCGGTGAACAGGTCGATCGCCCGTAACGATTCCATGCCCGGACTGGGCGGATTCGGAGAGTCATCCGTCAGCAGGCGCAGGTAAAGCGTCAACTGGTTGAATTTGATCTGATCGACGCCGGGGAGCTTGTTGTTCAATTCATCCAGGTCAGACACTGAGCTGGGGTCGGATTTCTTGATGTGTTCCATCAAGGCCTGACGGTCTTCGAGCAGCTTGAGCTTCTTGTTCAGATGGGTAATGACTCTCCGGTAAGTGCTTACGGACACGGCCAAGGCGAGAGGTTTGACTCGCATGTCCATGATCACCATGAGCCGGTTCAGGTTCTCCACCCGTTCCTTCTGGAACGTTCGCAATTCCCGCTTATATTGCCCGCTGGCTTTCAAATGCTTGAGCCATTCCCTGTTATCGATCAGCGACTGCACGAAGTCCGCCTGCATTTTGAGGAGTTTGAGCATGTGCACTTCAAGCTTGATCAGGGCCTCGGTTCTTTCGGTACTGCCTTCGGGTTGCAGCCGCACCTGCTCATGCAGGGCATCGTATTGTTGCGATGACCTTTCAATGGCCTTGTGCGCGTTATGAATGGGCTGGTAGCGCTGCATCAGTTCGTCATGTATCGGTTTGAACGCCGGATGGCGTGGCATGCCGCCCTTGAGACCGGTGTTGATTGCCAGCCATTCGTTTCGCTCGTTTCGGGTGACTGCCAGGGTTGCCCCGGCGCGACTGGCGTTATAGGTATTGGCGGTGTCGGTGGCCACGGGGTCAGCCGGTTTGACGATGCGCCAGACCGCCCGTTCGGGCGTGGAGGCATCGAGATCCTGCAATGCCTGATAAGCATGGCCACGGATGACCACGTAGCGTTTGCCTGCGTGACTGAACAGACCGTCGACATCGGCGGCGGCAGTCCTGAAGTCCAGGTCCGTGCGAAAGGCAGCCAGACGCGTATCGGTCAGCGGCAAGCTGTCCGCGTCGAGTGGCGTGTGCGGGTGCCAGAGCCGGCTGACGGGATCGCGCAGAAGCAGCGGGCCGGAAGCGATCAGCTCGCTGGGCAGTCGGGCTCTGAACAGTCCCGTGTCCGGATCTCTCGCAACCAGCGTGACACGGCTGTTGGCCAGATCGACGTAGCGCCGTCCCCTGTGCACCCTGAAGCCATCGCTGTTGGCGTCCGGCAGCGCGGGGATGGCCGGCATGCTGTAACCCTCGATCGACTGCGGTGTTGTCGGCTGGCTCCTGAGGGGCGACTCGTTGAGCGTCACCGAAGGCGCCCGCGTGGGCATTATCGCGTCCGCATTGATGTCGCCCGTCTCGGACCGCGATGGCACTGTGCGGCGTGTCGAATTGACCCGGCCTGCGTCGATGTGGTGTGAAGGGGGGGGCGTACTCGGAGGCCGGGCCGGAGGGTGAACGTCGACCGCTACATTGAGGCGGGTGGGTGGTTTGATCACCATGGTTTCATCCTTGAAAAGTGTGCTGTGAGTGGCTCATGTCGCCAGTTCGAATATTTTCTGTGCAGTTTTGCCATCAATGCTTTCGCGCCAGATGGGGGCATGCTCGTGTCCGCTTCGGGCGTCCCTGCGTTGCGAGGTAATGCCCAGGCGGCTCTGCTCGAGGGTCTTGAGGTGGCCGCCGCGTGCGGTGAAGCCCTGCTTGGGGCTGTTCATGCGGTCGTAGTGAAAGTGCGCGTGCCAGAGGGGGGCGCCGGTGCTTCTGTCGTTGAGCGAATAAACGTCGAGAAAGTGTTTGTCCGAGCCCTTGCCGGAGACCGTGCGTGGCTGGGTCTGCACCACGCTGATCTGTTCCTTGGCGATCAAGTAGGCCAGTCGGTCGGCGCTGAGAAACGCCTTGTCTTTGTACAGGCGAATCCGGATGTGTTCGCCTTCGCTGCGCAGGCGGAGGCTGTCCTGCTGCAGACGCTGGACGAAGGTGGCGGTGTCGGCGTCGGTGCGATCGGGAGCGGTATCGATCTGTCTGGCGAGGTGATCGCAAGCGTCCGCCTTGCTGACGAGAAACTCGACAATATTGGTGGCATTGCGTTTTTCCCGTTCGTCCTGCCAGGCCCGGTCGAGCCAGGATTGCGTGCGTTGCAGTTGCTGCCCGGCCTGTGCCCTGAGCGCTGGCAGAGGCGTGGCCTGCAGAGGCACGATCGGGCGCCACTGGCCTTCTTGCAGTGCGTAGGTATGCATGACCTGAACGGCGTCCACGGGGCTCATGACATCAATCACTTCCACGCCGGTCTCGGAGCGGCGCGGGCGCCCGACCTTGATCTTGTCGACCCCGTGGTGCCTGGCGCGGAAAACCCGTCGGAGGCTGGCGGGCGGTGCGCTGCGGTCCTGCGGCGGGATGAAGTCGAAGTCGATGGGCTGTTCGTGCGCCGGCAGCATCGACGTCTTCAGCAATTGCCGGTGATAACGGTTCAGGCTTTCTTCAAGTGTGGTTTCGAAAGCCTGGACCGCCTCGACGATCTTTGCGTGTGAACGGGCAGGCTCGGCGCCGGGCGGCAACGGCATGTGTTCGAACGCGGCGCGAATGGCCGTGCATTGGTCGAACAGGCTGCTCAGCACCGCAACGCGGGTTTCTTCCGGCATGCCCTTGAGTGCCCGGTAGGAGAACGTTACCTGGCCGAACGAATACGCCAGGTACTTGGCATTGAAGTCATGGCTGGCCAGGGAGGTTGCGGCATCGGGCAGCGTGCGACTTTCGGCATAGACCCAGAAGGCGACGATTTCATGAATTTCTATCGGGTCGTACGCCGCCGCCTTCAACTCCTCCTCGGACAGGCGCCACTTGTGCAACAGTTCCTCGGCAAAATGCTCACGCTGTTTCATGATTGCCAGCTTGTCCGCCAGATGTGCGGCGACTGCGCGGTATTCGGTGTCGGGGCCGCCGAAGATCGGGCCGTCGAGCAACTTGCGTGAATCGTTGGCGATCATCAACTGGTTGCAGGACAGGATCTGTCCCTTGCGCAGCGTGATCAGTTTGTTTTTGTAGGCCTCACGGCCCTTGATGGCGACGACGGCCTCCTTGTGTTCGAGGTGCAGACTGACGGTTTTTTCCAGTATTCCCAGTTCTCGCCGGTGCTGGTCTTCCAGTTGCACCAGGATGTTTCGCTCGTTCTGCTTGTCTTTGGCTGCCAGCCATCGGTATCCCAGCTGATCGGTCATGGTGATCGCCTGCTCTAATTCCAGATCCATCAACCGCAGCTCCAAGGCCAGATCGGCTGAATGGCTGGCGGCGGACGTTTGCCCCCGTCTGCGCATCCCGCTGGTACCGCCCACCTGGGCGGCGACCCAGCCATGCCGCGCATCGAAAACGATCGGCTCCGAGCGCCCCGGGCGTGTCCCGATGTAAATATTGCCGTGGTCCCGGGCCACGGGATCTGCGGGATGAACGATGCGCATGACCGTCGACCTCGGTGAGGACGCGTCCAGATCATGCAGCACCTGATACGCGTGTTCTGCGATGACTGCATACAGCTTGCCGTTGAATCGGTACAGACGATCCGTCCCGGGTTCGATACCGCTGAAATCGAGCGCCGTACGAAAGGCTTCGAGGCGTGCGTCAGACAGGAGAAAAGTGGCCGGTCTGGCATCATCGAGCGGATGCCACAGCCGGCTCTGTGCATCGCGTATCAACACGGGGCCGGAGGGGCTGAGCTCACTGGGCAGGCGGGCCCGGTAGAGTCCCGTGTCCGGATCCTTCTTCACCAGCGCGACGCGGTCGTCTGGCAGGTCGACGTAGTAGCGTCCCTTGAACATCCGTAATCCCTGGTCATCGGCAGGCGGCAAGCGGATATCGGCGCTCTGCCAGTAATCTTCCAGCGATCGCATCTCAGGACGGTGACTGACAGGCGAGGAGGACGCCGCCGTGATTGTGACCGCAGGCACGCGGTGGATAGCATCCAGATCAGGGCTGTCCGGTGTATACCGGGCAGGGGGGCGCGCACCGGCGCTGGATACTCGCGTGCGCGGCGCTTGCCCGCTGACGACAGCGCCGGGACGTGGATGGACATCGACAATTGCCGTGCCCCTGATGGGTGGTTTCGGTGACATTTCTTCATCCTTGAAGGGTTGTCACATCGGCTGCCGATAATGGCTGGCCGATGGGGAGTCAGGTTGTGTGGCCGGTTTTGGCGCCGCAGGGGGGGGGCGAGACCGGCAAGGTATCGGCTCAAAGAGAAGCCGACCATTGCCGTCGGAATTGGTCAAAATTTGTGCTATATTCCGCGCCCGCGATTTTTCATCTCAACACCGGTCGTCGACATGCAAGCAGCCAAGCCGTTATTTGACTATCCAAAATATTGGGCCGAATGTTTCGGACCAGCGCCATTCCTGCCAATGAGCAGGGAGGAGATGGATCAGCTTGGCTGGGATTCGTGCGACATCATCATTGTTACCGGTGATGCCTACGTCGATCACCCGTCGTTCGGCATGGCGATCATCGGCCGGCTGCTGGAGTCCCAGGGCTTCCGCGTCGGGATCATTGCGCAGCCGAACTGGCAGTCCAAAGACGACTTCATGAAGCTTGGCGAGCCCAACCTGTTCTTCGGGGTGGCGGCCGGCAACATGGACTCGATGATCAACCGCTACACCGCGGACAAGAAAATCCGCTCCGACGACGCCTATACGCCGGGCGGCATGGCCGGCAAGCGTCCGGATCGCGCGAGCCTGGTTTACAGCCAGCGCTGCAAAGAGGCCTACAAGCACGTACCGATCGTGCTCGGCGGCATCGAAGCTTCGCTGCGCCGCATCGCGCACTATGACTACTGGCAGGACCGCGTGCGTAACTCGATCCTGATCGACGCCAGCGCCGACATTCTGCTGTACGGCAACGCCGAGCGCGCCATTGTCGAAGTGGCCCAGCGTCTGTCCTACGGTCACAAGATCGAAGACATCACCGACGTGCGTGGCACCGCGTTCATCCGTCGTGACACGCCGCAAGGCTGGTACGAAGTCGACTCCACGCGTATCGACCGTCCGGGCAAGATCGACAAGATCATCAACCCGTACGTGAACACCCAGGACACCCAGGCCTGCGCCATCGAGCAAGAAAAAGGCCCGGTGGATGATCCCGAGGAAGCCAAGGTCGTGCAGATCCTGGCCAGCCCGAAGATGACCCGCGACAAGACCGTGATCCGCCTGCCGTCGATGGAAAAGGTGCGTAACGACCCGGTGCTGTACGCCCACGCCAACCGCGTGCTGCACCTGGAAACCAACCCGGGCAACGCCCGTGCGCTGGTGCAGAAGCACGGCGAGATCGACGTCTGGTTCAACCCGCCGCCGATTCCGATGACCACTGAAGAAATGGACTACGTGTTCGGCATGCCTTACGCCCGGGTTCCGCACCCGGCGTACGGCAAGGAAAAGATCCCGGCCTACGACATGATCCGTTTCTCGGTGAACATCATGCGTGGCTGCTTCGGCGGCTGCACCTTCTGCTCGATCACCGAGCACGAAGGCCGGATCATCCAGAACCGTTCCGAAGAGTCGATCATTCGCGAAATCGAAGAGATCCGCGACAAGGTGCCAGGCTTCACCGGGGTCATTTCCGACCTCGGCGGCCCGACCGCGAACATGTACCGCATCGCCTGTAAAACGCCGGAAATCGAATCCGCGTGCCGCAAGCCGTCCTGCGTGTTCCCGGGCATCTGCCCGAACCTGAACACCGACCACTCGTCGCTGATTCAGCTGTACCGCAGCGCCCGTGCCTTGCCGGGCGTGAAGAAGATCCTGATCGCTTCCGGCCTGCGTTACGACCTCGCGGTCGAGTCGCCGGAGTACGTCAAGGAACTGGTGACCCACCACGTCGGCGGCTACCTGAAGATCGCCCCGGAACACACCGAGGAAGGTCCGCTCAACCAGATGATGAAACCGGGCATCGGCAGCTATGACAAGTTCAAGCGCATGTTCGAGAAGTACACCAAGGAAGCGGGCAAAGAGCAGTACCTGATTCCGTACTTCATCGCCGCCCACCCGGGCACCACCGACGAAGACATGATGAACCTGGCGCTGTGGCTCAAGGGCAACGGTTTCCGTGCCGACCAGGTGCAGGCGTTCTACCCGTCGCCGATGGCCACCGCCACCGCGATGTACCACTCGGGCAAGAACCCGCTGCGCAAGGTCACCTACAAGAGCGACGGCGTGACCATCGTCAAGAGCGAAGAGCAGCGTCGTCTGCACAAGGCGTTCTTGCGTTATCACGACCCGAAAGGCTGGCCGATGCTGCGTGAAGCGCTGATCCGCATGGGCCGCGCTGATCTGATCGGTTCGGGCAAGGACCAATTGATTCCGATGCACCAGCCGTCTACCGACAGCTACCAGAGCGCCCGTCGCAAGAACTCGACGCCGGCCGGCAGCCATAAAGTGGCGAAAGAAGGCAAAGAGAAGACCACCAAGATCCTCACCCAGCACAACGGCCTGCCGCCGCGTGCCAGTGATGGTGGTAATCCGTGGGACAAGCGTGAGCAGGCCAAGGCGGCGGCATTCGCCCGCAACCAGCAGGCGGCCAAGGAGCGTAAGGACGCGGCCAAGGGTAAAGGACCGAAACCGGCGCGCAAGCCGGTCGTCCCGCGCTAAGCAACGCTTGAGCTGAACAGAACGCCAACCTTCGGGTTGGCGTTTTGCGTTTCCGGGATTGGATTTATGTTGGCTGCAAGATCCATCCCCCTCACCCCAACCCTCTCCCCCATGGGGGGGCGAGGGGGAAGGGAGCAGATCTTCATGCTTTTCAAGATCTGAGTCCGACTCAAGACTTTCACGCCGGCGTACCCTCTTCCTCCGAGAAAGGCCAGGGAAGGGAGCCGATCTGAGTGCTTTTCAAAATCGAAGTTCGGCTCGGAGCTTCAAATCGGTGTAGTTCGCATGATCAACTCGGTCAGTCCCTTCTCTCTCCGGGGAAAGGGCCAGGAAGGGAGCCGATCTGTGTGCTTTTCAAAATCGCAGTTCGGCTCGGAGTTTCAGGTCGGTGTAGCTCGAATGGTCAACTCGGTCAGTTCCCTCTCCCTCCGGGAGAGGGCTAGGGTGAGGGGCTCTTCGCAACATTTACGTGCAATGAGGCCAAACCATTTCCCCGCATCGCCCGATTTTGGTGCTGTACTGCCCTGAGCATTCCGGGAAAGCGCCCAAGCCTGTGCATGGCATAAGTCTTGCGCGCTTTCGAATACGCTTGGGCTCGCAGGAGGCACGCCGTGTCGATTCATGTCGCATTGCATCACGTTACGCATTACCGCTACGACCGCGCTGTCGAACTCGGCCCGCAGATCGTTCGCCTGCGCCCGGCTGCCCACAGCCGCACGCGGATTCTTTCATATGCACTGAAAGTCTCGCCCGAGCAGCATTTCATCAACTGGCAGCAGGATCCCCAGGGCAACTACCTGGCGCGTCTGGTGTTCCCCGAGAAAACCGATGAGTTGCGCATCGAAGTCGATCTGCTGGCCGAGATGGCCGTGTTCAACCCGTTCGACTTCTTCCTTGAGCCCTACGCCGAGAAAATCCCCTTCACCTATGCCGCCGATGAGCGCAAGGAGCTGGCGCCGTACCTCGAAACCCTGCCGCTGACGCCGACCTTCAAAGCCTATCTGGACGGCATCGACCGCACGCCGTTGCCGGCCGTGGACTTTCTGGTAGCGCTCAACCAGCGTCTGAGCGAAGACATCAATTACCTGATCCGCATGGAGCCGGGCGTGCAAACCCCGGAACACACCCTCGAACACGCCTCTGGCTCGTGTCGCGACTCGGCGTGGTTGCTGGTGCAATTGCTGCGTAACCTTGGCCTTGCGGCGCGATTCGTCTCCGGTTACCTGATTCAACTGACCGCCGATGTGAAAAGCCTCGATGGTCCGTCCGGCACCGAAGTCGATTTCACCGATCTGCACGCCTGGTGCGAAGTCTATCTGCCGGGCGCCGGCTGGATCGGCCTCGACGCCACTTCCGGGCTGTTCGCCGGCGAAGGGCATATCCCGCTGGCCTGCAGTCCCGATCCGTCCTCGGCGGCACCGATCAGTGGCTTGGTCGAACCGTGCGAGTGCGAGTTCAGCCACGAAATGTCGGTGGAACGGATCTGGGAAGCCCCACGGGTCACCCAGCCCTACAGCGAGGAGCAATGGCTGGCGATTCAGGCGCTGGGCCGCCAGATCGATGCCGACCTGCTGGAAGGGGATGTGCGCCTGACCATGGGCGGCGAACCGACGTTCGTCTCCATTGATGACCCGGACGGCGCCGAATGGAACACCGCCGCCCTGGGGGCGGACAAGCGTCGGCTTTCGGCCGAACTGTTCCAGCGCCTGCGCAAGCATTACGCACCGCAAGGGCTGGTGCATTTCGGGCAGGGCAAATGGTATCCGGGCGAGCAGCTGCCGCGCTGGTCGCTCAATTGTTATTGGCGCCGTGATGGCGTGCCGATCTGGCACAACGACGCACTGATCGCCGATGAGCAGCAAGACTACGGCGCTGACGGCGAGCTGGCCGGACGCTTTCTGGCGAGCGTCGCCGAGCGTCTGAAATTGCCCGCGCGCTTTGTCTTCCCGGCTTACGAGGACCATTTCTATTACCTGTGGCGCGAGGGGACGTTGCCGGGCAATGTCAGCGCCGAGGATTCGCGTCTGGAAGAACCTCTGGAGCGCGCCCGGCTGCGCAAGGTGTTCAGCCAGGGTCTCGACAAGGTCATCGGCCAGGTACTGCCGCTGGCGCGCACGGCCAAGGGCGATCAATGGCAGAGCGGGCGCTGGTATCTGCGCGACGAACATTGCCGTCTGGTCCCGGGGGATTCGCCGCTGGGCTATCGGCTGCCGCTCGGTTCGCAGCCGTGGGTAAAAGCCGCCGAGTATCCGTTCATCCATCCTCAGGATCCGAATCAGGATTTTCCCGCGTTGCCGGATACCGCGCAGCTCAACCGCCACGCTGAACCTGCGAGTGTTGACGAGCGTGTGCCGCAGATCGACGAGTCCGCCGACTGGCTGACCCGCACCGCATTTTGCGCCGAAGCTCGCGAGGGGCGTTTGTACCTGTTCATGCCGCCGCTGGAGCGGCTCGAGGACTATCTGGAGCTGGTCGCGGCCATTGAGGCGACGGCCGCAGAACTGCGTTGCCCGGTGCTGCTGGAAGGCTACGAACCGCCAGGCGATCCGCGCCTGAGCAACTTGCGCATCACCCCGGATCCGGGCGTGATCGAGGTCAACGTGCAGCCGTCGGCAACCTGGGACGAGTTGGTCGAACGCACCGAGTTTCTTTATGAACAGGCACGCCAGACCCGCCTGACCACCGAGAAATTCATGATCGACGGCCGCCATACCGGCACCGGCGGGGGCAACCATTTCGTGCTCGGCGGCGCGACACCGGCGGACTCGCCGTTTCTGCGCCGTCCGGACCTGCTGCGCAGTCTGATCAGTTATTGGCACAACCACCCGTCGCTGTCGTATCTGTTTTCCGGCTTGTTCATCGGCCCGACCTCCCAGGCGCCACGGGTCGACGAGGCGCGTAACGATGCGTTGTATGAGCTGGAAGTCGCCTTCGCGCAAATGCCGGCGCCGGGCGAGGAGTGTGCGCCGTGGCTGGTCGACCGGCTGTTGCGCAACTTGCTGATCGACGTCACCGGCAACACCCATCGCGCCGAATTCTGCATTGATAAGCTGTATTCCCCGGACGGTGCCACCGGGCGCCTCGGTCTGTTGGAGCTGCGCGCCTTCGAGATGCCGCCCCATGCGCGCATGAGTCTGGCTCAGCAGTTGTTGTTGCGGGCGCTGGTTGCACGATTCTGGCGCGAGCCCTATGCGCCGCCGAAACTGGCGCGCTGGGGGACTGAACTGCACGACCGATTCATGCTGCCGCATTTCATCGAGCAGGATTTCGCCGACGTCATCGTCGAACTCAACAATGCCGGTTATCCATTGCGCGCCGAATGGTTCGCCGCGCATCTGGAATTCCGCTTTCCCAAGGTGGGCGATTACGCGGTCAATGGCATCGAACTGGAACTGCGGCAGGCGCTGGAGCCCTGGCATGTGTTGGGCGAGGAGGGCACGGCGGGTGGCACGGTGCGTTATGTCGATTCGTCGCTGGAGCGTTTGCAGGTCAGGCTCAAGGGCTTGCCGCCGCAGCGTTACCTGCTGACCTGCAACGGCATCCCGGTGCCGCTGCAACCGACCGGGCGGATCGGCGAGTTCGTCGCCGGCGTGCGCTTTCGGGCCTGGCAACCGGCCAATTGCCTGCAGCCGACGATTCCGGTGCACGCGCCGCTGGTGTTCGACCTGCTCGACACCTGGATGCAACGTTCGCTGGGCGGTTGTCAGTACCACGTGGCGCACCCGGGCGGGCGCAACTACGAGACACTGCCGGTCAATGCCAACGAGGCGGAGAGCCGGCGCATGGCGCGTTTCTTCCGCATCGGCCACACGCCGGGGAAACTTCCGATACCGAATCCGACCGTTTCCGACGAACTGCCGATGACGCTCGATTTGCGACGTTTCTAATTCCTGCGCGACGTGCGGATTTTTCGTATATCCGGGCGTCATCTGCCTGCGTTAGTCTGACCGTTCCTTGCTGTCTGCCGAGCTTTCCATGCCTGACCTGCTAGACCGCTACCCGCTCACTGCGGGCACTTATCACGAACTGCTCGATGGCAGTGGTGCAGTGCGCCCGCACTGGCAGCGGCTGTTCGATCATTTACAGCGCAGCAGCCCGGCGCAACTGGTGCAGCGTCAGGCGTTGCTGGCCCGGCAGATTCAGGAAAACGGCGTCACCTATAACGTCTACGCCGACCCGAAGGGCGCTGATCGGCCGTGGGAGCTGGACCTGTTGCCGCACGTGATCGCCGCTGACGAGTGGCAGCACCTGTCAGCCGGAATCGCCCAGCGGGCGCGCCTGCTCAATGCGGTGCTGGCCGATCTGTACGGCCCGCAACGGTTGATCAGCGAAGGGCTGTTGCCGGCGGAGCTGGTCTTCGGTCACAACAATTTTCTCTGGCCTTGCCAAGGCATTGCGCCGCCGGAAGAGAACTTTCTGCATCTGTACGCAGTGGATCTGGCGCGCACGCCGGACGGGCGCTGGTGGGTGACGGCGGATCGCACCCAGGCGCCGTCGGGGGCCGGTTATGCGCTGGAAAACCGCACCATCGTCTCGCGGGCGTTTCCCGAGTTGTACCGCGATCTGAAGGTGCAGCACCTGGCCGGGTTCTTCCGTACCCTGCAGGAAACCCTCGCGCGGCAGGCGCCCTGTGACGACGACGCGCCGCTGGTGGTGCTGCTGACGCCCGGACGCTTCAACGAAAGCTATTTCGAACACCTTTATCTGGCGCGCCAGCTCGGTTATCCGCTGGTTGAAGGCGGCGATCTGACGGTGCGCGATGCCACGGTGTTCCTGAAAACCCTCAGCGGTTTGCGCCGGGTCCACGCGATCATGCGTCGCCTCGACGATGACTTCTGCGATCCGCTTGAGCTGCGTACCGATTCGGCGCTCGGCGTGCCCGGCTTGCTGGAAGCGGTGCGGCAGGGTCGGGTGCTGGTGGCCAACGCCCTGGGCAGCGGTGTGCTGGAGTCACCGGGGTTGCTCGGGTTTCTGCCGAAGATCAATCAATACCTGTTTGGCGAAGAGCTGATCCTGCCGTCCATCGCCACCTGGTGGTGCGGCGAGGCGCCGGTGCTGGCGCAGGCCCTGGAAAAACTGCCGGAGCTGCTGATCAAACCGGCCTTCCCCTCACAAAGTTTTGCCCCGGTGTTCGGCCGGGATCTGAGTGAGCAACAGCGTCAGGCGCTCGCCGAGCGCATGCAGGCCCGGCCCTATGCCTACGTGGCGCAAGAGCTGGCGCAGCTGTCACAGGCACCGATCTGGCAAGCCGAGGACGGCCAGTTGCAACCGCGGGCCATCGGCATGCGCATGTACGCCGTGGCCAGTCGCGACGGCTACCGCGTGCTGCCCGGTGGCCTGACCCGGGTGGCCGCCGAGGCCGATGCCGAAGTGGTGTCGATGCAACGCGGCGGTGCGAGCAAGGACACCTGGGTGTTGGGCGAGCGCCCGCCGAGTGGTGAGCAATGGAAAACTCAGCGCAATGTCGGTGTGCATGATCTGGTGCGCCGCGATCCATATCTGCCGTCACGGGTGGTGGAAAACCTGTTCTGGTTCGGCCGCTATTGCGAGCGTTGCGATGACAGTGCGCGATTGCTGCGCATCATGCTCGCGCGGTATGTCGATGGCGATGATCCGCAGGCCTTGCAAGCGGCGGTCGATCTCGGCGAGCGGCTGACGTTGTTGCCAGACGAAGGTGAATTGCCGGAGCGACTGCTCGCCGCATTGCTCGGTGAAGACTGGTCATTCAGCCTGCGTTCCAACCTGCAGCGCTTGCAGTGGGCCGCCTCGCAGGTGCGCGGCAAGCTCTCCCGGGAAAACTGGCAGGCCTTGGTGGAGTTGCAGCGCGAAGCCATGGAGCTGGACACCGACGCGCCGGACTTCGGCGAGCTGCTGGACTTTCTCAACCGCCTGGTGATGTCGCTGGCGGCGCTGTCCGGGTTCGCCCTGGACGACATGACCCGCGACGAAGGCTGGCGCTTCCTGATGATCGGCCGGCGCATCGAACGCCTGCAGTTTCTCAGCAGCAGCCTTGCGGCGTTCCTGCGAGGGAGCGCCGCGTTCGATCAGGCGGGGCTTGAGTGGCTGCTGGAGCTGGGCAACAGCAGCATCACTTACCGTTCTCGTTATCTGGCGGTGGCGCAGTTGATCCCGGTGCTCGACTTGTTGCTGCTCGACGAACAGAACCCGCATGCAGTGTTGTTCCAGTTGAAACTGGTGACCCGCACGCTGAAACGCCTGAACGATGATTTCGGCGTGCCCCGCGAGGCCGGACTGCCGCAACTGGTCGAGCGTCTGGCACGCTTTGATCTGGGTTGTCTGGAGAATTCGCTGTTCGGCGAATCCAGCGTGCGCGCCGCACTCGATGGTCTGGCGGACTTGCTGCAAGACATCGCCGAGGCCAGCGGGCAAGTCTCGGATCGCCTGGCCCTGCGCCACTT
Source organism: Pseudomonas sp. GNP014 (assembly GCF_054344005.1). Classification (NCBI taxonomy): domain Bacteria; kingdom Pseudomonadati; phylum Pseudomonadota; class Gammaproteobacteria; order Pseudomonadales; family Pseudomonadaceae; genus Pseudomonas; species Pseudomonas sp. GNP014. Next base: position 1,857,529 of record NZ_JBTGUS010000001.1, read on the forward strand.
TGCCCATGTCGATGATGTCAGCCAGCGCACGGTGTCGGTCTGATGAGCGCGAATTACCAGATCTTCCACGACACTTGTTATCACTACGACAGCCCGGTGTCGCTGGCGCAGCAATTGGCGCACTTGTGGCCCCGTGAATGCACATGGCAGCGCTGCACCGAACAGCAATTGCTGATCAGTCCGGAGCCGACAACCCGGCGTGACGAACTCGATGTCTTCGGCAATCCACTGACCCGTCTGGCCTTCGAGCGGCCGCACGACGAGTTACAGGTCAACGCACGGCTCACCGTTGAAGTGCTGGCGCGACCGCTGGCGGACTTCAATCTGTCCCCGGCGTGGGAGCAGACGTGCAATGCGCTGACCTACAGCAGTCAGCCGTTGTCCGCCGCAATGTTGGAGGCTTGTCGTTATCGCTTTCAGTCACCCTACGTGCACCTGAAACGCAGCTTCGTCGAGTTCTCCGAAAGCTGCTTCCCGCCGGGCCGGCCTTTGATGCTGGGAGTGCAGGCCTTGATGCAGAAGATTTTTAGCGAGTTCACGTTCGATGCCGAGGCCACGCAGGTGGCGACGCCGCTGGTGGAGGTGCTGGAGCGCCGGCGTGGCGTGTGTCAGGACTTCGCCCACCTGATGCTCGCCTGTGTGCGCTCGCGAGGGCTGGCGGCGCGTTACATCAGCGGCTATCTGCTGACCCAGCCACCGCCGGGACAGCCACGTCTGATCGGCGCCGATGCGTCGCACGCCTGGGTGTCAGTGTTCTGTCCGGTATTGGGTTGGGTGGATTTCGATCCGACCAACAATGTGCAGCCGGCGCTGGAGCACATCACCCTGGCGTGGGGCCGGGACTTTTCCGATGTGTCGCCGTTGCGAGGGGTGATTCTGGGGGGCGGTAGCCACGACCCGGAAGTGCGGGTCACCGTGATGCCACTGGACTGAAGACAACTCGAGCGTGAGGAGCTTTTGTGGCGAGGGGATTTATCCCCGATCGGCTGCGAAGCAGTCGCCCAGTCCAGACAACTCATTCGATTAGGCCGGACACAGAGGCCGCTTCGCGACCCATCGGGGATAAATCCCCTCGCCACAGATCGCTCCCTCAGGGAGCGAATCAGCAATCAGCTCAGGCGTCGGGCGCCTGATCTTTCGGTGCTTCAACATCATCATCGTCATCAGTCGCCACTTCACCGTCAGGGTTCAGTGCCGCTTCTTCAGCCATTTGTTTCTTGCGCTGAAGCTTTTCCTCTTTCTTCTGTTCCTTTGCCAGGTCTCGTTGACGTTTGGCGAAGGAGTAATTGGGTTTGGCCATGGGCGATCCTCTGGGGTCGAAGGTGAGGTTGAGCGGCGCGTATTCTGCCCTGTATCGGTGTCCGGCGGTTAGCCGGGTTTTTGGTCGACCCACTTCGGCGTGACGGTCGGCTTCCACTGATCGAGGGCGTCGAGCAGGGTGTCTGGCGATTCGCTCACTTGCAGCATGTCACGGTGTGGCGCACGAACGAAGCCTTCGCCGACGATATGGTCAAGAAAAGCGGTGAGTCTGCTGTAAAAACCGTTCACCTCCAGCAGCCCCAGCGGCTTGCCGTGGTAGCCGAGCTGGCCCCAGGTCCAGACTTCGAACAGCTCCTCCAGCGTGCCGAGGCCGCCGGGCAGGGCGATGAATGCATCGCTGAGTTCAGCCATGCGCGCCTTGCGCGCGTGCATGCCGTCGACCACTTCCAGGCGTGTCAGGCTTTTGTGGCCGATTTCCTTGTCCATCAGGCTCTGCGGAATGATCCCGATCACTTCACCACCGGCGGCCAGTGCGGCATCGGCGACCAGCCCCATCAAGCCCACGGCACCACCGCCGTAGACCAGGGTCAACTGGCGCTCGGCCAGCGCGCGGCCAAGGGCTTTGGCGGCTTCAGTGTAAGCCGGATCGGTACCGGCGTTGGCACCGCAAAATACACAAACGGATGTGAGAGACATGCCTTCCTCCTGGGTCAATCCGTCACAGGGTAACGGCTGGCACGCCTTGATCCAAGGGCTAGACTTCTCGCTCCGGCGATTCAAAAGTACCGCTGGCGCCGCAGGCATAGGCGGCAAGCAAACTGCACAACAGACCGTTAAAGAACATGACAGGCACTCCGTCTCAGTAGATGGGCCGATCATAGGGGCGTCCGTTGCATCTGGCCGGTAGATTGTTTCGATGAGTGTCATAGCCTGAAAGTTGTATACAATTTTTGACTCAAGTCATAGGAACTTGCGAAGATTTCAGGCAGTCTTTCCATCATTCGTGTTTTGTTAACCCTGCCTTGGAGATTCACCATGTTTTCCAAAGTTGTTGCGGTATCCCTGCTGGCGCTGGCCAGCAGCCAATTGATGGCTGCCGAGTGCAAAACCACCGTTGACTCCACCGATCAGATGTCCTTCAACACCAAGGAAATCGTGATCGACAAGAGCTGCAAGACTTTCACCGTCGAACTGACCCACTCCGGCAGCCTGCCGAAAAACGTCATGGGCCATAACCTGGTGATCAGCAAAGAAGCGGACATGCAGCCGATTGCTACTGACGGCCTGGCCGCCGGCATCGACAAGAACTACCTGAAAGACGGCGACGCGCGCGTCATCGCTCACACCAAGATCATCGGTGCCAAGGAAACCGACTCGTTGACTTTCGACGTGTCGAAACTGAATGCCGCTGAAAAATACGGCTTCTTCTGCTCGTTCCCGGGCCACATCTCGATGATGAAAGGCACCATTACGGTCAAGTAAGCCGGGCCACCGTGCCATCGTTCTTCGCGGGCAAGCCCGCTCCCACAGGTTCTATGTCTGCCACAACTTTTGTGTACACCTGAAATCCTGTGAGAGCGGGCTAGCCTGCGAAGAGGCCATCAGCCTCAACCGATATTCTGGCCAAAGAAAAGCCCGCTGAGGATCACGCCTCAGCGGGCTTTTTCATCCCATCACCGATCAGGGTGCGAACGGCATGACGCGCTTGTGATGGGTCTTGTTGTAGGTGTTGACGATGATGTCGAACGCTTCCTGACGCACCGGCTCGCCATGCAGGAAGGCGTCGATCTCGGCATAGGTCACACCGTGGGAGGCTTCGTCCGGTTTGCCCGGCGACAGATCCTCAAGGTCCGCCGTAGGGACTTTTTCGACCAACGACTCCGGCGCACCGAAACTGCGGGCAATCGCCCGGACCTGGTTTTTCACCAGGCCGCTGAGCGGGGCCAGGTCGCAGGCGCCGTCACCGAACTTGGTGAAGAAACCCATCACGGCTTCCGCCGCGTGGTCGGTGCCGATCACCAGACCGTGAGCCGCGCCGGCGATGGTGTACTGGGCGACCATGCGCATCCGCGCCTTGGTGTTGCCGAGCACAAAATCCACCGACACCGCGTGCTTGCCTTCGAACGCCGCAACTTCACTGGCCAGCGACTTCACCGCCGGTCCGATGTTGACGGTGTGGCGCTCGTCCGGGGCGATGAAATCCACCGAGGCCTGGGCGTCGTGTTCGTCGAACTGGGTTTCGTACGGCAAGCGCACGGCGATGAACTTGTAGCTGTCGTCGCCAGTGCGCTCGCGCAGTTCACGCATGGCACGCTGGGCCAGGAGGCCGGCGGTCAGCGAGTCGACACCGCCGCTGATGCCCAGCACCAGCGTCTTGAGCCCGGAATTGACCAGGCAATCCTGAATAAAGGTAATGCGCCGGGCGACTTCGGCCTGCAGGGCCTGGTAGTCAGCGAACGGCGGTTGCACCTTGAGCTGTTCAGCAATCTCACGCTGTACGGCTTGCATGAATTCACTCCTTGCTAGATAGACTGGAATCGGCAGGAACCTGGAACACGTGTCGCAAATAGGCGACGAAATTCGGGTCTTTACAGTGGGTCTTGCCTGGCTCGTCGGAGATCTTCGCCACCGGCTGGCCGTTGCAGGCGGTCATTTTAAGCACGATGCTCATCGGTTCGACACCTGGAATGTCACAGGTCAGGTTGGTGCCGATGCCGAAGCTCACGTTGATCCGGCCGTGCAGGGCGCGGAAAATTTCCAGCGACCTGGGCAGGGTCAGGCTGTCGGAGAACACCAGGGTCTTGCTCATCGGGTCGATGCCGAGCTTGTGGTAGTGCGCGATGCATTTTTCACCCCAGGCCACGGGATCGCCGGAGTCATGACGCAAACCGTCAAACAGCTTGGCGAAGAACAGGTCGAAATCGCCGAGGAACGCATCGGTGGTGATGCAGTCGGTCAGGGCGATCCCCAGCAAGCCACGGTACTCGCGGACCCAGCAATCGAGCGCAGCGATCTGGCTGTCGATCAGCCGCGGGCCGAGTTGCTGGTGGGCCATGATCCATTCGTGGGCCATGGTGCCCAACGGTTTCATGTCCAGCTCGCGGGACAGGTGCACGTTGCTGGTGCCGACGAAGCGCCCGGGGAAATCGTGCTTGAGCACGTTCACCACTTCTTCCTGCACGCGGTACGAGAAGCGTCGACGGGTACCGAAATCGGCTACCTGCAATTGCGCCAGTTCATCGGCAGAGGCATTCGCGGTGAGCCAGTCGAACTTGCGGTAAAGCTGCTCGCGGGCCTGCTCGAGCACCGTGTCGCGGTAGCGATAGCGGTTGCGCACTTCGCTGACGATGGCCAGCAACGGCACTTCGTAGAGGATCACATGCAACCACGGCCCGCGCAGGCGGATGAACAGCTCGCCGTTCTCGATGCCGGTGTGCAGGTAGCGCAGGTTGAAGCGGAACAGCCCGAGAAAACGCAGGAAATCCGGTTTGATGAAGCTGATGCGCTCAAGAAAACTCAACTGGTCGGCGCTCAGGCTCAATTCGGCCAGACGCTCGACCTGAAAGCGGATCTCGGCCAGATACGGGCGCAGATCCTCGGCGTTACGGCAACGGAACTCCCATTCGACTTCGACGTTGGGGTAGTTGTGCAGCACCGCCTGCATCATCGTCAGTTTGTAGAAGTCGGTGTCGAGCAGGTTCTGCACGATGCGATCGGCAAACACACTCTCGCTCATAAACGGGGTCTCCAGGTGCACCGCGCCCGGCGCGGTATCAAACAATGGTGCTAGTGGCGCATATCAGCGGCAGGGATTGCCAGCGATTTCTGCTGTGCGTGAGGTCAACCGGGGCGAGCGGGAGCAAGCGCCCTCGCCACTGGAGGTGTGTCAGGCGATTGATAGTCAGGCATCCGGGCTATCAATCTGTTCGAGCATCCACTTCACAAAATCGCGCACCTTCGGCACTTCCGCCGCGTGCTCCGGATAGGCCAGGTAATAAGCGTCGGAACTGGGCATTGCATGCTGCCAGGGAATGACCAGTTTGCCGTCGGCCAATTCCTCTTCCACCAGAAACCGTGGCAACAACGCCACACCGCAACCGACCTGGGCGGCGCGGATGCACATATAAAAGGTTTCGAAGCGTGGTCCGTGGTAGCTGTGCTCGGTCTGGTAACCCTGGCTGTCGAACCAGTCGTGCCAGGCCTGCGGGCGCGAGGCGTTTTGCAGCAGCACCAGGTCGGTCAGTTGCGTCGGGTCAGTGAAGGGTTTGTCCGGCAGGCTGCCCGGCGCACAGACCGGCACCAGCTCCTCGCCAAACAACTTCAGGCACTCGGTGCCGGGGCGTGAACCCTGGCCGAAGTAGAACGCCAGATCGCTGCGCCCTTGCAGCAAATCATCCGCCTCCTGCTCGTTGCAAAGATCGAGGTGAATCGACGGGTGGCGCAGGCGCCAGCCTTTGAGGCGCGGCACCAGCCAGCGGGCGCCGAAGGTCGAAGGCGTAGACACGCGCAGGACTTCGGTCTCGCCGCCGTAGGAACGCAGGTAATGCGTCGACATTTCCACCTGGGTGAGGATTTTTCGGACTTCCACCAGGTACAAATCCCCGGCCGGGGTCATCTGCAAGCGACGACGCACGCGGCGGAACAACAAGTGCTGCAACAATTCCTCAAGCTGCGCCACCTGTTTGCTGACGGCGCTCTGGGTCAGGTTCAGCTCCTCGGCGGCCCGGGTGAAACTCAAGTGTCGGGTCACGGCCTCGAAGCACTGCAACGCGGTGATCGACGGCAGGTGGCGTTTATTCAGCATGGGTGGTCCTTTTCTTGTCTTTCTCAGCGCAGCATGAATAAACGGAATGATATCTCGCGTAAAGGTCGTTTGTTGCCTCGCCATTGTGACGCTACAACTAAAGGCCTGCCCGGTCGCGAAAAAGCGTCCGCACACATTCAGTTTTTTGCTTGAGGAGTGACCCATGGTTGCCGCATTGCTTGATCGTCTCGGTGTGAACCCGGCCCTGTACCAGAACGGCAAGGTGCCGGTGCATTCGCCCATCGACGGCAGCCGCATCGCTGCGGTGAACTGGGAAGGCCCGGCCGAAGTCGAGCAGCACATCAGTCGCGCAGATCATGCGTTCGAGCAATGGCGCAAGGTTCCGGCCCCGCGTCGTGGCGAGCTGGTGCGTCAGTTCGGCGAAGTGTTGCGCGAATACAAGACCGATCTCGGCGAGCTGGTGTCGTGGGAAGCGGGCAAGATCACCCAGGAAGGTTTGGGTGAAGTGCAGGAGATGATCGACATCTGCGACTTCGCCGTCGGCCTGTCCCGTCAGTTGTACGGCTTGACCATCGCCTCCGAGCGCCCGGGCCACCACATGCGTGAAACCTGGCATCCACTGGGCGTGGTCGGCGTGATCAGTGCGTTCAACTTCCCGGTCGCGGTGTGGGCGTGGAACACCACGCTGGCGCTGGTCTGCGGCAACCCGGTGGTGTGGAAGCCGTCGGAGAAAACCCCGCTGACTGCACTGGCCTGCCAGGCACTGTTTGATCGTGTGGTGAAGAGCTTCACCGATGCCCCGGCCAACTTGTGCCAAGTGATCATCGGTGGCCGCGATGCCGGCGAAGCGCTGGTCGATGACCCGCGTGTCGCGCTGATCAGCGCCACTGGCAGCACCCGCATGGGACGCGAAGTGGCGCCGAAAGTCGCCGCACGTTTCGCCCGCAGCATCCTCGAACTGGGCGGCAACAACGCAATGATCCTCGGCCCGAGCGCCGATCTCGACATGGCGGTACGCGCGATTCTGTTCAGTGCGGTCGGCACTGCCGGCCAGCGTTGCACCACATTACGTCGGTTGATCGCCCATGAGTCGGTGAAGGAAGAGATCGTCACTCGCCTTAAAGCTGCGTACTCGAAAGTGCGCATCGGTCATCCGCTGGAAGGCAATCTGATCGGCCCGCTGATCGACAAGCACAGCTTCGAAAACATGCAGGATGCGCTGGAGCAGGCGCTGAGCGAGGGTGGCCGGGTATTCGGCGGCAAGCGTCAGCTCGAAGAGCAATTCCCCAATGCCTACTACGTGTCGCCGGCCATCGTTGAAATGCCGGAGCAGAGCGATGTGGTCTGCAGCGAAACCTTTGCGCCGATCCTCTACGTGGTCGGCTACAGCGATTTCGAGGAAGCGCTGCGCCTGAACAACGCGGTGCCACAAGGCCTGTCGTCGTGCATTTTCACCACCGACGTGCGCGAGGCCGAGCGGTTCATGTCGGCGGTCGGCAGTGACTGCGGCATCGCCAACGTCAACATCGGCCCGAGCGGCGCGGAAATCGGCGGCGCGTTTGGTGGCGAAAAGGAAACCGGTGGCGGTCGTGAGTCGGGCTCCGACGCATGGCGCGCGTACATGCGCCGCCAGACCAACACCGTGAACTATTCGCTGGAATTGCCGCTGGCGCAGGGCATTACATTCGATTAAGCAGCAGCGAGCCTCAAGCCCCAAGCTACAAGCAGATCGGCTTGCTGCTTGTAGCTTAAAGCTTGCAGCTGCTCCGACAGGAGCTTGGCAATGCCGTTACGCGAAGAATGTCTGTGGGAAAACTCACGCCGCAACGCCCGGATAACACCGCGCTGCGCGGCGAGGTAAAGGTCGATGTCTGCGTGATCGGTGCCGGGTTTACCGGGTTGTCGGCGGCGCTGCATCTGTTGGAAAAAGGTAAAAGCGTCTGCGTGCTGGAAGCGCATCGCGCCGGGCACGGCGGTTCCGGGCGCAACGTCGGGCTGGTCAATGCCGGCATGTGGATTCCACCGGACGAGATCGAAGCCGGTTTCGGCGAGGCGGTCGGCAGTCAGCTCAACCGTATGCTCGGGGCGGCGCCGGCGCTGGTGTTCAGCCTGGTGGATAAATACAACATCGACTGCCAGTTGCGCCGCGAAGGCACTCTGCACATGGCGCACAACGCCAAGGGTGAGGCGGATCTGCGCAGTCGCGAAGAGCAATGGAAGCGTCGTGGTGCGCCGGTCGAATTGCTCACCGGCAAGGCCTGTGAACAGGCCACTGGTACGCAAAAGATTGCCGCCGCATTGCTCGATCGCCGCGCCGGCACGCTCAACCCGATGGCCTATGTCACCGGTCTGGCCAACGCTGTGAGAGGGTTGGGCGGGCAGATGTTTGATCACTCGCCGGTCACCCGCCTTGAACGCCAGGGTCCGCAATGGTCGGTGCAGACCGGGCAGGGTTCGGTGCTCGCCGAGCAAGTGGTGATCGCCTCCAACGCCTACACCGAAGGCGACTGGACTGAACTCAAACGTAACTTCTTCCCCGGCTACTACTACCAGGTCTCCTCGGTGCCACTGACCGAAGACGCGGCGCAAGCCATTCTTCCGGGCGGGCAGGGCTCGTGGGATACCCGGCAAGTGTTGAGCAGCATCCGCCGCGACAAGGACGGACGGTTGTTGCTCGGCAGCCTGGGCAACGGCAATCAGAAACCCACGTGGTTTCTCAAGGCCTGGGCCGATCGTGTGCAGCAACACTACTTCCCTAACCTGAAGCCGGTGGAATGGGAATGCACCTGGACCGGGCGCATCGCCTTCACCCCCGATCACCTGATGCGCCTGTTCGAGCCGGCACCGGGACTGGTGGCCGTCACCGGTTACAACGGGCGTGGCGTTACCACCGGCACGGTGGTTGGCAAGGCGTTCGCCGATTACCTGTGTCACGGCAATCCTCAAGCCTTGCCGATTCCTTTTGCACCGATGCAGCCCCTGGCGGGTGTGGGCCTGCGCAGTTGCCTGTACGAGGCCGGGTTCTCGCTGTATCACGCGGGCCAGTGCCTGCGCATCGTTATCTGAGTGTTGAAATATGTTGCCGGAAGCGGCGCTTTTCGATGCAGCGACTAGCCTGTAATGGTGCGGGTTGTAGCAGTCCCGCACCAGCAGTGTGCAGTTCGGTGACGCGGGCTGTTACAGGCTGGTTGCACGTCGTTTGGTGCCGCGGTTGCAATGATGGCGCAAGCGGGTTGCGCCTGAGATTTTAAAAGGTTTCACCTTCCGCGGTTTAGACGGTTGCACGCCCAATGAAAATGGGAACGAAACAGTCGAAATAACAAGAAAGCAGCGACTTTTTGAAGAATAAAAAACCGATGGCACGGCGCTTGCTCAGAGCAATCAGTGAAGTGAAGTCGCAGTGCCAACTAAAAAAAACCTTGGAGCACCACCTCATGTCCCAGACGTTTTACAAGAAAGGCTTTCTGGCCCTCGCAGTCGCTACTGCGCTGGGTGTTTCTGCGTTTGCTCAAGCTGATGTGAAAATCGGTGTAGCGGGTCCAATGACTGGCGCCAACGCGGCATTTGGCGAGCAGTACATGAAGGGTGCACAGGCCGCGGCGGACGCGGTCAACGCGGCGGGCGGCGTCAACGGGGAGAAAATCGTTCTGGTCAAGGGCGATGACGCCTGCGAACCGAAGCAGGCCGTGACGGTCGCCAAGGACCTCACCAACCAGAAAGTCGCCGGTGTAGTCGGTCACTTCTGCTCCTCTTCGACCATTCCAGCGTCGGAAATCTACGACGAAGCCGGGATCATCGCGATCACCCCGGGTTCGACCAACCCACAAGTCACCGAGCGTGGCCTCAGCGCGATGTTCCGTATGTGCGGGCGTGATGACCAGCAAGGCATTGTGGCCGGCGACTACATCGTCGACGTGCTCAAGGGCAAGAAAGTCGTCGTGCTGCACGACAAAGACACCTACGGCCAAGGCCTGGCGGATGCCACCAAGGCACAACTGGTCAAACGCGGCGTGACGCCCGTGTTGTATGAAGGCCTGACCCGTGGCGAAAAAGACTTCAGCACCATCGTCACCAAGATCCGTGGCGCTGGCGCCGATGTCGTCTACTTCGGCGGCCTGCACCCGGAGGCCGGTCCGCTGGTTCGCCAACTGCGTGAACAAGGTCTGAAAGACGTCAAGTTCATGTCCGATGACGGCATTGTGACCGACGAACTGGTGACCACCGCCGGTGGCCCGCAATTCGTCGACGGCGTGCTGATGACCTTTGGCGCCGACCCACGCCTGCTGCCAGACAGCAAGACCGTGGTAGACGCCTTCCGCAAGGCCGGTACCGAACCTGAGGGCTACACCCTGTACGCCTACGCTTCGGTACAAACCCTGGCGGCCGCGTTCAACGGCGCGAAGAAAAACGACGGCGAAGCCGCTGCCAAGTGGCTGAAGGCCAACCCGGTGAAAACCGTGATGGGCGAAAAAACCTGGGACTCCAAGGGCGACCTGAAAGTCTCCGACTACGTGGTTTACCAGTGGGACAAGGACGGCAAATATCACCAGCTGGAAAAACAGAAGTAAGGGCTGACGCGACCCTTTGAACTCCGCAAATCCCTATGGGAGCGGGCTTGCCCGCGATGACGGCCTGACAGTCGACAACTGTGTTGAATGTTCTACCGCTATCGCTGGCAAGCCAGCTCCCACAAGGTCCAGTGGTGTTCGAACTGTTCGCGCTCTGACATTGCTCCGACGTAAATCTGTATTTTTCCTAGAAGAACCGCACATCACCGATGTGCAGGTTCTCACTGCGTGAGATTGCGTTATGGATGGTATTTTCCTGCAGCAACTGGTCAACGGCCTGACCCTCGGGTCGGTCTATGGCCTGATCGCCATCGGCTACACAATGGTCTACGGCATCATCGGCATGATCAACTTCGCCCACGGCGAGGTTTACATGATTTCCGCTTACCTGGCGGCAATCAGTCTGGCTCTGCTGGCTTACTTCGGTATTGAATCCTTCCCGCTGCTGATGCTCGGCACGCTGATTTTCACCATCGTGATCACGGCGGTGTATGGCTGGGTCATCGAGCGAGTCGCTTACAAACCCCTGCGCAACTCCACCCGACTGGCACCGTTGATCAGCGCCATCGGTATCTCCCTGATCCTGCAAAACTATGCACAGATCGCCCAAGGCGCCAAACAACAGGGTGTGCCGACCCTGCTGAGCGGTGCGTGGCGCGTTGAAGTCGGTACTGGCTTCGTGCAACTGACCTACACCAAAGTCTTCATTCTGGTGGCCGCCTTCGTCGGCATGGGTCTGCTGACCTACGTGATCAAGTACACCAAGCTCGGCCGCATGTGCCGCGCGACCCAGCAAGACCGCAAGATGGCGTCGATCCTCGGCATCAACACCGACCGGGTCATTTCCTATGTGTTCATCATCGGTGCAGCCATGGCGGCGCTGGCCGGCGTGCTGATCACCATGAACTACGGCACTTTCGACTTCTATGCCGGCTTCATTATCGGCATCAAGGCATTCACCGCGGCGGTGCTGGGCGGTATTGGTTCGCTGCCTGGCGCGATGCTCGGCGGGATCATTCTCGGCATCTCCGAGTCGCTGTTCTCCGGCCTGGTCAACTCCGACTACAAAGACGTGTTCAGCTTCTCGCTGCTCGTTCTTGTTCTGGTCTTCCGGCCGCAGGGCCTGTTGGGCCGTCCTCTTGTGTCGAAGGTGTAAGCGATGTCTTCAACCACTCAAAAAAGCATTGATATCAAAAAAAGCCTGGTTGAGGCGATTCTGGCCGGCCTGATTGCCCTGATCGTGTTCGGCCCGATTGTCGGCGTGGTACTCGACGGCTACAGCTTCAACCTCGAGCCGACCCGTGTGGCGTGGATCATCGGCATCGTCATGCTCGGCCGCTTCGCCCTCAGTCTGTTCCTGCAAACGCCCAAGGGCCTGAAGATTCTCGACGGGTTCGAGAGCAGCGGTTCGGGCGTGCATGTATTGCCGTCCGACCACAAATCCAGTCTGCGCTGGATCATCCCGCTGCTGATTGTGCTAGCGGTCATCGTGCCGTTTGTCTCCAACTCGTACCTGCTGGGCGTGGTCATCCTCGGGTTGATCTACGTGCTGTTGGGGCTGGGGCTGAACATCGTGGTCGGCCTGGCCGGTCTGCTCGACCTCGGTTACGTGGCGTTCTACGCCATCGGCGCCTACGGTCTGGCACTCGGTTACCAGTACCTCGGGCTGGGGTTCTGGACCGTGCTGCCACTGGCGGCGGTCACTGCCGGCCTGGCCGGTTGCATCCTCGGTTTCCCGGTGTTGCGCCTGCATGGCGACTATCTGGCGATCGTGACGCTGGGCTTCGGTGAAATCATTCGCCTGATCCTCAACAACTGGCTGTCACTGACCGGCGGCCCGAACGGTATGCCGGCGCCGTTGCCGACGTTCTTCGGTCTGGAGTTCGGCAAGCGGGCGAAGGATGGCGGGGTGCCGTTCCATGAGTTCTTCGGCATCGCCTACAACCCGGACGTGAAGTATTACTTCATCTACGCGGTATTGTTCCTGGTGGTACTGGCCGTGCTGTACATCAAGCATCGGCTGGTGAAGATGCCGGTGGGCCGCGCCTGGGAAGCCCTGCGTGAAGACGAAATCGCCTGCCGCTCGATGGGCCTCAACCACGTGCTGGTCAAGCTCTCGGCGTTCACCATCGGTGCGTCGACGGCCGGCCTCGCTGGTGTGTTCTTCGCCACTTACCAGGGTTTCGTCAACCCGACCTCGTTCACCTTCTTCGAATCAGCGCTGATCCTCGCCATCGTCGTGCTCGGCGGCATGGGCTCGACCATCGGCGTGGTGATCGCGGCGTTCGTGCTCACGGTTGCTCCGGAACTGCTGCGCGGCTTCGCTGAATACCGCGTGCTGCTGTTCGGCATCCTGATGGTGTTAATGATGATCTGGCGACCACGAGGGCTGATCCGCATCAGCCGTACCGGGGTCACTCCACGCAAAGGTGCCATTCACTATGAGAGGGCTGCGCCATGAGTGAAGTCGTACTCTCTGTGGAAAAACTGATGATGCATTTCGGTGGCATCAAGGCCTTGAGCGATGTCAGCCTGAAGGTCAAACGCAACTCGATCTTCGCCCTGATCGGCCCCAACGGTGCGGGCAAGACCACGGTGTTCAACTGCCTGACCGGGTTCTACAAGGCCTCCGGCGGCAAGATCGAACTCAACGTGCGCGGCAAGCAGACCAACGTCATCCAGTTGCTGGGCGAATCGTTCAAACCGACCGATTTCGTTTCGCCGAAGTCGTTCCTCAGCCGCCTTTACTACAAGATGTTCGGCGGTACGCATCTGGTGAACCGTGCGGGACTGGCGCGGACCTTCCAGAACATTCGCCTGTTCAAGGAAATGTCGGTGCTGGAAAACCTGCTGGTGGCCCAGCACATGTGGGTCAACCGCAACATGCTCGCCGGTATCCTCAACACCAAGGGCTACCGCAAGGCCGAAAGCGATGCGCTGGATTGCGCGTTCTACTGGCTGGAAGTGGTCGATCTGGTGGACTGCGCCAACCGTCTCGCCGGTGAACTGTCCTACGGCCAACAGCGCCGCCTGGAAATCGCCCGGGCCATGTGCACGCGGCCGCAGATCATCTGCCTCGACGAACCGGCCGCCGGCCTCAACCCTCAGGAAACCGAAGCGCTGAGCGCGATGATCCGGCTGCTGCGCGACGAGCACGATCTGACCGTGGTGCTGATCGAACACGACATGGGCATGGTCATGAGCATCTCCGACCACATCGTGGTGCTGGACCACGGCGTGGTCATCGCCGAAGGTGGCCCTGAAGCGATTCGCAATGATCCGAAAGTGATTGCCGCCTATCTCGGCGCCGATGAAGAGGAAGTGGCATGACCCAACCGATCCTCCAACTCAAGGACCTGGACGTGTTCTACGGCCCGATCCAGGCCCTCAAAGGCGTGTCGCTTGAAATCAACGAAGGCGAGACCGTCAGCCTCATCGGCTCCAACGGCGCGGGCAAGTCGACCCTGCTGATGTCGATCTTCGGCCAGCCACGGGCGGCGGGCGGGCAGATCCTCTATCAAGGCGTCGACATTACCCACAAGTCCTCGCACTACATCGCCTCCAACGGCATTGCGCAGTCGCCGGAAGGGCGGCGGGTGTTCCCCGACATGACCGTCGAGGAGAATCTGCTGATGGGCACCATCCCGATTGGCGACAAGTACGCCAAGGAAGACATGCAGCGCATGTTCGAACTGTTCCCGCGGCTCGAGGAACGGCGTACGCAGCGGGCGATGACCATGTCCGGCGGCGAACAGCAAATGCTCGCCATCGCCCGCGCGCTGATGAGTCGGCCGAAGCTGTTGCTGCTCGACGAACCGAGCCTGGGCCTAGCGCCGATTGTGGTGAAACAGATCTTCGCCACCCTGCGCGAACTGGCGAAAACCGGCATGACCATCTTCCTGGTCGAGCAGAACGCCAATCACGCGTTGAAGCTGTCGGATCGGGCCTATGTGATGGTCAACGGCGAGATTCGCCTGACTGGCACAGGCAAGGAACTGCTGGTGAATGAGGAGGTGCGTAACGCTTATCTGGGCGGGCACTGATTGTTCCCACGTTATGCACAGCCCCGGCGACGCAAGTCCCGGGGCTTTTTTATCTCTCAAACCCACCGCAAAACCCCGTAGGGGTGAGCCTGCTCGCGATCGCGGTTTCCCATTCGCCATCACCGCTGGCTGATACACCGCTATCGCGAGCAGGCTCACTCCTACAGTTGATTTGTGCCGGATTCGCGAATTGTGGAAAACAAATTCCGCCTGCTGCCAAAGCGCGACATATAGACGCTGCAAATGGCTGTTTTTCCACAGTTTTGACTTGTCCCCGTTTGCTGTGGAGCTGGCTGTGAATAAGGTGGGTGTATCTGGCTGCAAGCCTTTTAAAACGTGGCCTGCAAGGGGGTGGCTGTTTTTTGATCAGGCTTTTTTGCAGGAGCTGACGCCTTCGTTGTCAACCTTTTTCTGGGCGTCGACTATCAGGCTGTTCCATGTGAACAAGCCTGTGGATAAGTCTGTGATTAAACTCTGGAAAGACCGCGCTGAGGGCCGTAATTGCTGGCCTCGCGCAATCACTGGTGTAACCGGTCGGTCGTGCAAAATGCCACGTCCGGCACAACTGCCACTTCAGGGTCAAGCAAAAAACTTTCTATTTCCCCCGCAAAGCCTTATGTGGCGCGGCTTTGCGCGTTTGCACTTGCCCCCGGAAACTGTGGAAGGGACTGTGGATAACATGCGTGCACATGGCTGCAGGCCGCGGTGGCTATGGTGTTGGCAGGCTTGGTTGTTTTTTGTACAGCTTGTGGGTGTTGCCCGTGCATGCGCGGGCGGGCATGCTGCCTGCTGATTTTCTATTCCAAGGGCCGCCTCGGCGGCCGAAGCAAGGAGAACACGATGTCCAACACCCTGTTTATCACCGGCGCGACGTCCGGTTTTGGTGAAGCCTGTGCCCGCCGTTTTGCCGAGGCCGGCTGGAAACTGGTGCTGACCGGCCGTCGTGAAGAACGCCTGACCGCCCTGTGCGCCGAGTTGTCCACGCAGACTGAAGTCCACGGCCTGGTACTCGATGTACGCGATCGCAAGGCGATGGAAGAGGCGATCGCCAACCTGCCGCCATCGTTCGCCAAGCTGCGCGGCCTGATCAACAACGCCGGCCTCGCGCTGGGTGTTGACCCGGCGCCGAAGTGCGACCTGGATGACTGGGACACCATGGTCGACACCAACGTCAAAGGCCTGATGTACGCCACACGTCTGCTGCTGCCACGCCTGATCGCGCATGGCCGTGGCGCCGGTATCGTCAACCTCGGCTCCATCGCCGGCAACTATCCGTACCCGGGCAGCCATGTGTATGGCGCGACCAAGGCGTTCGTTAAACAGTTCTCGCTGAACCTGCGTTGCGACCTGCAGGGCACGGGCGTGCGCGTCAGCAACATCGAGCCGGGCCTGTGCGAAAGCGAGTTCTCGCTGGTGCGTTTTGCCGGTGACCAGGAGCGCTACAACGCGACCTACGCTGGCGCCGAGCCGATCCAGCCGCAGGACATCGCCGAGACGATCTTCTGGGTCATGAACACGCCGGCGCACATCAACATCAACAGCCTCGAGCTGATGCCTGTGAGCCAGACTTGGGCGGGTTTTGCCATTGAGCGGAATAAGGCCTAAGACCGCGTTGAAGCCATTCGCGAGCAAGCTCGCTTTCACATTTGATCGCGGTCTCATGTGGGAGCGAGCTTGCTCGCGAAGGGGCCGTCACAGGCAATAAATCCCGATAAGGTAAACTCCCCTCGCAACAACCCAACCGCACCCCGCGGTTTTCAGGGTTTTTCGAGGAGTCAAAGTGAGTAACCGAGGTGAGCAGGCACTGCTCAAACAATCGACCATTCTGATGTTGGCTGTGGCGATTGCCGGGATCGTCACCGGTTTTGTTTCAGGTTCCCAATCCATCCTGTTTGATGGTTTTTTCTCGCTGATCGCAACCTTCATCAAAGTCCTGATGCTGATCACGGCCAAGCTGATCGCCAAGGAAAGCAACCACCGTTTCCAGTTCGGTTTCTGGCATCTGGAGCCGATGGTGCTGCTGATCGAAGGCAGTTTCCTGATGCTGATCGCGATCTATGCGTTTCTCAATGGCGTGTTCGGCATCATCAACGGTGGCCGCGACATCGAGTTAGGACTGGTGATCATTTATGCGGCGGTGTTTACCGTGGTCGAGTTCGCCTACTTTTTCTACGTCCGGCACCGTAACCGCAAGCTCAAATCCAGCCTGATCCAGTTCGACAACATCAGTTGGCTGGTGGACGCGATGCTGTCCGTGGGCCTTTTGATCAGTTTCCTCGCGGCGCTGCTGCTCAAGTCGAAGGGCTATGGGCAGTGGGCGGTGTATGTCGACCCGCTGATCCTGATCGTGCTGGCCCTGACCATGTTGCCGCCGGCGTTCAAGATTCTTGGCCCGGCCCTGCGAGATGTCCTGGGGATTGCCCCGGACACGCTGGATGATCAGGTGCGCCAGGTGATGGACGCGGCGAAAACCGAACACGGTTTCGACGATTATGTGTCGTACGTGCAGAAGCACGGGCGGGCGCGGTTTATCGAGATTCATGTGGTGTTGCCGGCGGATTATGCGCTGAGCAATGTCGGGCAACTGGATGCGTTGCGCGAAGAGATTTCCGCGAAGCTGGGCAAGCCGGATGCGGCGCGGTGGTTGACCATCAGCTTTACCGGGGACAAGAAGTGGATTGCCTAACGACCGCATAACGGCCATTCGTCGGATCGCCGCCCGGAGCAGGCTCGCTCCCACATTGAATTGCGCTGAACACACTATTTGTGAGCCGCACAATCACCTGTGGGAGCGAGCCTGCTCGCGATAGCTATTTATCCGTCAGCGAAGATATTCAGCCAGGCCGCCGTAGCAAGTCGCCAAGTGGTAAGGGGTCGTCGATGGCATGTCCTTGCGACTGACTTCCCCCAACTCATCCCTGCACTCATGCCAGCCACCGGCATGCAGAAACCGCTGCTGCAACGCCTGTAACTGGCGCAGCACCACCGCTTCACTGCCCTGACGCAAGGTCAGCGCGCGCAGATATTCTGCTTGCGCCCAGATCCGCTGGGTCGAGTCTCGCGGGCGTCCGTCCGTTTCCAGATCGAGCATCGCCCGTACTGCGCCGGATGGCTGCACCACACCGTATTGCTCGGTGAAGGCAAACGCCCGTTCAAGCGCCGCATGCAGTTTCGAACCACGCAATAACGGCGACGATTCGAGCAGGAAATACCATTCGAACTGATGCCCCGGCTCATACCAGTTATCCACAGCCCCGAGCGGCTTCTCCATCAACACGCCATATTGCGGATCGACGAACTGCTTGTGCATGGCTGTGCATAACGCCAGCAACGCTGTCTGCGTCTGGGCATCTTCGCGCACGGCAAGGGTGGCGAGGAACGCTTCGGCCAGGTGCATCAGCGGGTTTTGCAGTGGACCGGTTTGCAGGGTAATCCAGTCGCGTTCCAGGCAGGCTTCGTACAAGCCATCGCCGGTGGCGAAGCGCCGGCCGATGATTTCCAGCGCCGCATTCAACGTTGACTCGACCAGCGGATCGCCGGATTTTGCCCAGTAATGCGCGCAGGCAAACAGGATAAAAGCGTGGGTGTAGAGATCCTTGCGCTGATCCAGCGGTTTGCCCTGGGCATCGACGCTGTAGAACCAGCCGCCATGCTCGGCATCATGAAAGTGCCGTTGCAACGAGCGAAACAGCGCCGCCGCACGGACTTCGGCGTTATCCACAACCCCGATCAGGCTGGAAAACAGGTACAGCTGCCGTGCGCAGGCCATCGCCCGATAGCGTTGCGGTGGCAGCGGTTGGTGTGCGGCGTCCAGCGCTTCGTAAGGCAGCGCCATGTCGGCGTTCCAGCCCGGACCTTGCCAGAGCGGCACGATGACGTTGACGAAGTGCTGGTGCACGTCGCTGAACAGGGCGGTCAATTCAGGCAGGAGGTCGGAACGGGAAGCGTGGGGCATGGGCGGACGTCGTCACGGCTGGGGCGATTGCGCGACATGGTAGCAGAGAGACTGACATCAGCGATGCGGCGTCTGATCGGCCGCCTTCGCGAGCAAGCTCGCTCCCACAGGTTTTGTGTTCGCCACAAATCCAATGTGGGAGCGAGCTTGCTCGCGAAAAGGCCAGTTCAGACAATAAAAACTAGCCTGCTAGCAACCAGGCCCCAGTCACCGCCGAAGCCGCACCCGCCAACCGCACCAGCGGCGCCGCTGCCTGCGGCAACACGCGAACCACGCCATAACCGACGGCATGCAAAGCGGCGGTCGCCACAACGAAACCCGCCGCATACGTCCAAGGACTGCTCATGTCTGGCAGTTCCAGACCATGCGCCACGCCATGGAACAACGCAAACAGCGCCGTCGCCGCTACTGCCATGACCAACGGCGGCCGCACCGCCAAGGCCACTGCCAGACCCAATGCCAGCACCGATGCGGCAATTCCGCTTTCCAGCGCTGGCAATTCCAGCCCTTCAAAACCGAGCATGCCGCCGATCAGCATGGTGCCGACAAACGTGCACGGCAGCGCCCAGCGCGCAGCGCCCTGCTGCTGCGCGGCCCACAAACCGACAGCCAGCATCGCCAACAAATGGTCGAGGCCGCCAATCGGGTGACTGATGCCGGCGACCAGACCGCTGTCGCCATGCCCCGGGTGAGCGAAGGCCAGTGCTGGTGTCAGCAGCAGCGCCGCAGCGCCAAGAATACGTTTGAGTGTCATGGATAAGCTTCCTTGTTGAGCAGTGAATCAGGCTGCGGTCAGCAGGCCCTGGCGTTCGATGAAGGCGATGATTTGCTCAAGGCCCTGACCGGTTTTCTGGTTACTGAACACGAACGGCTTGCCGTTGCGCATGCGTTTTGTGTCGCTGTCCATCATCTCCAGCGACGCGCCCACCAGCGGCGCCAGGTCGATCTTGTTGATCACCAGCAGGTCCGACTTGCAGATACCGGGCCCACCCTTGCGCGGCAGCTTGTCGCCGGCCGAGACGTCGATCACATAGATGGTCAGGTCGGACAGTTCCGGACTGAACGTCGCCGACAGGTTGTCGCCGCCGGACTCCACCAGAATCAGGTCGAGCCCCGGAAAGCGCCGGTTCAGTTGGTCGACCGCTTCGAGGTTGATCGAAGCGTCTTCGCGGATCGCCGTGTGCGGACAGCCGCCGGTTTCCACGCCGATGATCCGCTCCGGTGCCAGTGCTTCGTTGCGCACCAGAAAATCCGCGTCTTCGCGGGTATAGATATCGTTGGTGACGACCGCGAGGTTATAGCGCTCGCGCAGGGCCAGGCACAGGGCCAGGGTCAACGCGGTTTTGCCGGAGCCGACCGGGCCGCCGATGCCGACTCGCAGAGGTTGTGCGTTCATGTGGTGTTTCTCCTAGGAACGGAACAGACGGCTGTACTGGCGCTCATGGGCCATGCACGCCAGGGACAGACCGAACGCGGCGCTGCCGATGTGTTCGGGATGGATTCGGGTGGCGTCCTGCTGCGCCTGTTGCAGCAGCGGCAGCAGTTCGCTGGTCAGGCGCTGGGCGGCTTGCTGGCCCAGCGGCAGGGTTTTCATCAGCACCGCGAGCTGGTTTTCCAGCCAGCTCCAGAGCCAGGCGGCGAGGGCGTCTTGCGCACTGATGCCCCAGGCACGCGCCGCCAGTGCCCAGCCGAGAGCCAGATGCGGTTCAGCACACTGATCAAGAAATTCGCGAGCGGCGGTGTCGAGTTCCGGCAAGCCGCTGAGCAGTTGCTGCAACGAATAGCCCATCTGCCGGCTCTCCAGATGCAACTCGCGGGTCTCGCGGCTGGCGCGGTGGGATTCGCACAGCTGCCTTAATTCATCCCAGTTTTGCTCCGCCGCTGCCGCACAGTGGGCCAGCAGCAGTGGCGCTTCGAAGCGTGCGAGGTTGAGCAGCAACTGATCGCTGATCCAGCGCCGGGCGCTGTCCGGGTTGTTGACGCGACCGTTTTCCACCGCCATTTCCAGGCCTTGCGAATAGCTGTAGCCGCCAATCGGCAATTGCGGACTGGCCAGGCGCAGCAGCGCCCAGGCCGGGTTCACAGGCGTACGCCGAACTGATGGAGTTTTGGCGCGTAGTTGAAATCTTCGTCGCCGTGCCGCGAATGGTGATGGCCGCCACCGTAGGCGCCGTGCTCTGGCTGGAACGGCGCTTCGATCGCTTCGACCTGTGCACCGAGCTGTTCAAGCATGGCCTTGAGCACATAGTCGTCGAGCAAGCGCAGCCAGCCATCGCCGACCTGCAGCGCCACATGGCGGTTGCCCAGGTGATATGCGGCGCGGGTCAGTTCAAAGGCATTGGCGCAGGTGACGTGCAGCAATTGCTCGGGGCGGGCGCAGACGCGGACAATGCGGCCGTCTTCGGCCTGCAGGCACTCACCATCAAACAACGGGGGCTGGCCGCGCTCCAAAAACAACCCGACGTCTTCACCCTCGGCACTGAAACAGCGCAAACGGCTTTTGCTCCGGGCTTCGAAGGTCAGGTGCAACTCGGCGGCCCAGAGGGGTTGAGACTCGATTCTGCGGTGAATCACCAGCATCGGAAAACTTCCAGCTATGGACAATGCTCAGGCTAGAGCAAGGGCCTTGCCAATCGAACGGGATGTAGGAAATCCCTGTCGGAGCGTAGTGGATGTTTCAAGATGTTGCGGAGTTTTGGGGTGTTTTGGTGCATGAAGGTTTTTACATGCACCAAATGGAGGCCGTGACGCCGCACCTTTGTAGGAGTGTCAGTAAGGAAGAGGTTGTTACTCGGTACTGCCCAGCCCTTGCCAGTGCTTGAGCCCGATAAAGATGAAGCGCAGTTGCTGGGTGATCTTCGCCTGGGGCGTCAGATGCTCCGGCAAGGCTTCGGCGGGGGGATCAATGATGTCCGGCAAAGTGGCGAACACCGATTTGACGATAAGGTCGGCGATCACGCTCAACCCGGCGGCATCCAGATGCTGCAGCTTGGGCATCAGCGTCAGGTCGGCGGCGAGGTCGGCGCTGATGTTTTCGCGCAAACGCCCGATCGCCTGGCGCACCGGCAGCGAGCCGCCGTACTGCTCGCGCGCGAGGAACAGGAATTGCGAGCGATTGGCGCTGACCACATCGAGAAAGATCCGCACCGACGCATCAATGATGCCGCCCATGACGAATTCGTTGTGCCGCACCAGGCGGATGGTTTCGCGGAAGGTCTGGCCGACTTCGCTGACCAGCACCAGACCCAGTTCGTCCATATCGGCAAAGTGCCGGTAAAAACCGGTGGGTACAATGCCGGCGGTCTTCGTCACTTCGCGCAGGCTCAGGCTGCCGAATCCTCGGCCGCTTTCCATCAGGTGGCGGGCAGCGTCCATCAGGGCGTTGCGGGTCTGTTGTTTCTGTTCGGCGCGGGGCAGCATCGCAAGGTGTGTTCTTCGGCAGGACAAGCGTCGCACTCTAGCAAATCGACTTTGTCGGCGTCGAACCGCAGGGGCAGGTCAGGCAGGATTTTACCGGGACTGAAAAGTCAAAAGCCCAATCGCTTGATCGGGCTTTTTTTCCAGGCCACCACGGGCTTAGCTCAATTGGCTGTTGCGTTCGATCACACGGTCACCACCGCCTTCGGCAACGGCTTGGCCCAGTGGGGTTTTGTCGAAGCCATCTTCAGCCAGAGTCTGACCTTGTGGGGTGCGGTCGCTGCCATCGGAAGCCAGAGTCTGACCTTGTGGGGTGCGGTCGCTGCCATCGGAAGCCAGGGTCTGACCTTGTGGGGTGCGATCGGAACCGTCTTGAACCAGACCTTTCTCTTCCAGGCGATTACGGCCGTTTTCAGCCAGCGCCTGGCCTTGTGGGGTGCGATCGGAGCCGTCTTGCACCAGACCTTTTTCTTCCAGGCGGTTGCGACCGTTTTCAGCCAGCGTCTGGCCTTGTGGCGTGCGGTCCGAACCATCAGCCGCTACGGTTTGGCTGAACACCGAGTGGCTGGATTTCACTTGCGGGGTAGCCTGATCGGCAGCGGGCAGGGCGAAAGCAGTGCTGGCTAGCATCGACAGGGTCAGGCTGAACAGTAATTGGCGTTTCATGATGGGTTGCTCCTTGGGAGGGCGATAAAGTGGGTACGGAGGCAATGCTACTCTCGATAAGTCGATATAAAAGTTCATAAACGCAATGGTAATAATCAACAGAATTGATTGTTCTGCCGGGAGGCTCTAGATCGGGCCTTTCAGAGCGACGCTTTTGCACTGCAGTGGGTATTTTCGACTCACTCGCGCCTCGCAAAAGTGCGGGCGCGGTAACGCTGCTCGACTGATCGGTCAGATTTCGCGCGGCTTTTTGCGCGGTAATTGGCCTTTCGATTAAACCTGCGGCCCGTTTGCCAGTCGTAGATTTCATGAGGGCCGCTTTGGCCCGCCGTTTCAGCCGTACGCCGCAGTCTTTGCGTGCGGTCGTGATCAGGAGCTTTGTGCATGACGCGCACTGGAAAAATCTTCAGCTGGACCCTCACCATTCTCGTGCTGCTACTGGCTGTGCTGGTGTTGATCATCGTGTTCTTCGACTGGAACCGGATCAAACCGCCGCTCAACGCCAAAGTCTCGGAAGAACTGCACCGACCGTTCGCCATCAATGGCAACCTCGCGGTGATCTGGCAGCGCGAGCCCGATGAGGGCAGTTGGCGGTCGTGGGTGCCGTGGCCGCACGTGGTGGCCGAAGACCTGAGCCTGGGCAATCCGGACTGGTCGAAAAAGCCGCAGATGGTGACCCTCAAGCGGGTCGAGTTGCGCATCTCGCCGCTGGCCTTGCTCGCACAGCGCGTGGTGATTCCGCGTATCGACCTGACCGAGCCCAACGCCGAGTTGCAGCGGCTGGCGGACGGTCGCGCCAACTGGGTGTTCAAGTTCGATCCCAAGGACCCGAATGCCGAGCCGTCGAACTGGGTGGTCGACATCGGCGCCATCGGTTTCGACAAGGGCCATGTGACCCTCGACGATCAGACCCTCAAGACCAGCCTCGATGTGTTGATCGATCCGCTGGGCAAACCGATTCCATTCAGCGAAATCGTCGGTGACAAAGCGGCCAAGACCGCCCAGGACAAGGGCGGCGCGCCCCAGGATTATGCGTTTGCGTTGAAGGTCAAAGGCCAGTACCACGGCCAGAGCCTCACCGGCCAAGGCAAGATCGGCGGGCTGCTGGCCTTGCAGGACGCGCGCAAACCGTTCCCGCTGCAGGCGCAGGCAAAGATCGGCGACACCAGCCTCGACCTGGCCGGCACCCTGACTGACCCGCTTAACCTCGGCGCTCTCGATCTGCGCCTGAAACTGGCCGGCGCGAGCCTGGGTAACCTGTATCCGCTGACCGGCGTGACCCTGCCCGACACACCACCCTATTCCACCGACGGTCACTTGATCGCCAAACTGCATGACGTGGCCGGGGCGACGTTCACCTATGAGCAGTTCAACGGCAAGATCGGCAGCAGTGATATCCACGGCGACCTGACTTATGTCGCCAGCCAGCCGCGGCCGAAACTCAGCGGTGCGTTGCTGTCCAATCAATTGCTGTTCGCCGACCTCGCCCCGCTGATTGGCGCCGACTCCAACGCCAAGCAAAAGGCCCGGGGCGGCGAGAGCAAGCAGCCGACCGATAAAGTGTTGCCGGTGGAAGAATTCAAGACCGATCGCTGGCGCGCGATGGACGCCGATGTCGAGTTCACCGGCAAACGCATTGTCCACAGCGAGAAACTGCCGTTCACCGACCTCTATACCCATTTGAAACTCAACGACGGCGAACTCAGCCTCGAACCGCTGCGCTTCGGCGTGGCTGGCGGCAACCTCAATGCGCAAATCCGCCTCGACGGTCGCACCGAGCCGCTGGAAGGCCGGGCGAAACTGACTGCGCGCAAGTTCAAGCTCAAGGAACTGTTCCCCACCTTCGAGCCGATGAAAACCAGTTTCGGTGAGCTCAACGGTGATGCCGATATCAGCGGGCGCGGCAATTCGGTGGCGAAGTTGCTCGGCGGCGCCAACGGCAACCTGAAGATGCTGATCAACGACGGCGCAATCAGCCGTGAACTGATGGAACTGGCGGGGCTGAACGTCGGTAACTATGTGGTCGGCAAGATCTTTGGCGACAAGGAAGTGAAGATCAACTGCGCGGCGGCCGACTTCGACATCAAGACGGGTCTGGCGACCACGCGATTGTTTGTCTTCGATACCGAGAACGCGATCATCTATATCGACGGCACAGCCAACATGGCCACCGAGCAACTCGATCTGACGGTGACCCCGGAGTCCAAGGGCTGGCGTTTGATTTCCCTGCGTTCACCTTTGTATGTGCGCGGCAAGTTCATCAAGCCGGATGCCGGGGTCAAGGCCGTGCCGTTGATACTGCGTGGGGCGGGTATGGTGGCGCTGGGTGTGATTGCGGCGCCGGCGGCGGGGCTGTTGGCCCTGGTGGCACCGAGCGGCGGCGAGCCTAATCAGTGTGCGCCGTTGTTGGAGCAGATGAAGGCAGGCAAGGCGCCTGTCACCGTTAAACCAACCCAATAACTTCAGCGTATACAACGACGCCATCGCGAGCAGGCTTATTCCTGCATTGGGAATGCGTTCCTCTGTAGGCGTGGGCCCGCTCGCGATAGGGTTTAGAGGTCTTTCAGGATATCGGCCATGTCATCGGCATGTTCTTCTTCCTGCGCGAGGATGTCTTCCAGGATGCGCCGGGTGGTCGGGTCTTTCTCGCCGATGTACTGAATGATCTCGCGGTAGCTGTCGATGGCGATCCGCTCGGCCACCAGATCCTCGTAGACCATTTCTTTCAGGGTGGAGCCGGCCACGTATTGGGCGTGGGACATTTTCGACAGCTGGTCGGGGTTGAACTCAGGCTCGCCGCCCAGTTGCACGATGCGTTCGGCCAGGCGGTCGGCGTGTTCGGCTTCCTGGGTGGCGTGTTCGAGAAACTCTTCGGCGGCCACGCTGGCTTTCACCCCGGAGGCCATGAAGTAGTGGCGTTTGTAGCGCAATACACAGACCAGTTCGGTGGCCAGCGATGCGTTGAGCAAGCGCAGTACCTCTTCACGGTCGGCGCTGTAGCTTTCGGTGACGGCGCCGTTCTCGACGTGTTGGCGCGCACGGTCGCGCAGGGTTTGGACATCTGACAGATGCAGGTCGTCGCTCATTTCGATCTCCTGGAGGCTAATCCGATTGGCGCCACGCTCTACAGGCGTGCTCGCCTACCCCAGTTGTGAGTCCTGCGCGAAGCAAAAAGTTTTATGAGATTTTTGCCGCCTGCTCTACAGACGCTGCCGACGGTTGCGATCTGCGCGTCAGCCCGGACAACAGCGCTTCCTCATGCAGCCAGGTAAAAAACGCCCGCACCGGTGGATGCCGTTCGCGCCCCGGCACGCACAACGCGCTGTACCCGGCGCCATCGACCTGAATCTCGCCTTTGTACGGCACCAGCAGCCCGCTGCCGACACTCTCCGACACCAGAATATTGCTTGCCAGAACCAACCCTTGCCCGGCAATCGCCGCTTGCAGGGCGTAATGCTCTTCGTCGTATTCACGACTCACCGGATGCTGCTGCAGCCAGTGCTCGCCGGACCGCGCGCACCAGGCTTCCCAGCCATGGGCATACAGCTTCGAGTTGTGCCAACGCACGCTGATCAGCGTCGGCGTGCGCCGCGCGGCCAGCGCCACTTGCTCGGGCGAGCCGTAAACGCCGAACGACTCGTCGAACAGGCACTGCCCATACAGGTTCGGATAGTCATCGAGGCTGTAGCGCAACACCAGATCGACGCTGGCGTCCTGATGCAGATCGATCACCTCGCAATGGGTATCGAGGCGCAGGTTGATGTTCGGATGCTGCGCATAAAACCGCCCCAGGCGCGGCACCAGCCACAGCGCGGCGAACGCGGCCGTGGTCGACAGCGTCAGGCTGCTGCCGCTGCGTTGCGGGCGCAGGGTGTCGACACTTTGCGCCACTTCCAGCAAGGCACCGTGCAGGCTGCGAAACAGGCGCTCGCCGCCTTCGGTCAGGCGCACCTGACGCGGCAGACGTTCGAACAGGGCGACGCCGAGCCAGTCTTCCAGCGAGCGGATCTGATGAGAGATCGCTGTGGGGGTGACCGACAGCTCTTCGGCAGCAGCCTTGAAGCTCAACAGGCGCGAAGCGGATTCGAAAGCGCGCAGGGCGGTCAGCGGCAGCGAGGCGAACATTGAAAACTCCACGGATGAAATGAATTCATCCCGACTGATTTTTGCTCATTTGAAGGACAGCAGTGGCGCGCCTCAAGCTGCACGTCACAAGCCGTTTGATTCTAGTCCGGAGGAAAGACAGATGAGCAAGATTCTTGTGATCCACGCCAGTCCGCGCGGTGACCGTTCGCATTCGCGGCGTCTGGCTGAAGGTTTTCTCAGCGCCTGGCAGGCGCGTCATCCACAGGCTCACGTCACTCGCCGCGAAGTCGGTCGGGCCTTGATTCCAGCGGTCAACGAGGCGTTCATAGCGGCGGCGTTCTACCCGGAGCCGCAAGCACGGCCGTTGTCGATGCAGGCCGATCTGGCGCTCAGCGATCAACTGGTCGGCGAGCTGTTCGAGCATGATCTGCTGCTGATCTCCACGCCGATGTACAACTTCAGCGTGCCCAGCGGCCTCAAGGCCTGGGTCGATCAGATCGTGCGGCTGGGGCTGACGTTCGATCACACGCTGGATAACGGCGTTGCCAACTACACGCCACTGTTGCAAGGCAAGAAGGCACTGATCGTCACCAGTCGCGGCGGCTTCGGTTTTGGCCCGGGCGGTGAGCTGGAGGCGTTGAACCATGCCGATCCATGGCTGCGCACGGCGCTGGGTTTTATCGGTATCAACGACGTCACCGTAGTCGCGGCCGAGGGTGAAGAATCCGCTGAACGCACCTTCGCGGCGTCGGTGGCGGAGGCCGAGCAGCGCTTGTTCGACCTCGCCGGGGCGTTCTAGATGGCCTGGCTGTTCCTGCTGATCGCCGCCGGGTTCGAAGTCACCTTCGCCATGGGCATGAAGTACGCCGAAGGCTTCACCCGGTTGTGGCCGTCGTTGATCACCGTGATTGCGGCAATCGGCGGGATCTACTTTCTCACGCTGGCCATGCGTGAATTGCCGGTGAGCATTGCCTATCCGGTCTGGACGGCGATTGGCTCGCTGGGCACGGTGTTCCTGGGGTTCGCGTTGCTCGGCGAAAGCCTGACACTGGTCAAACTGCTCTCGGTAGGTCTGATTGTGGCGGGGGTGGCGGGGCTGAAGTAGGCTGGTCGTTGAGTTGTCATCATCAGGGAGGATGCTTGGCGGGCGTTTTGCACGCCTTGCATCCACTCATCGACCACAAGGATGTTTGCCCATGTCGACGCGTTATCCACTGGTGCTGGTGCCGGGCATGCTCGGGTTTATCCGGCTGGTGCTCTATCCGTATTGGTACGGAATCATCAAAGCCTTGCGCCGTGGTGGTGCGACGGTCATTGCGGTGCAGGTGTCGCCGCTCAATTCCACCGAAGTGCGCGGCGAGCAATTGCTGGCGCGGATCGACGAGATCCTGCGCGAGACCGGCGCGGCCAGGGTCAACCTGTTCGGCCACAGCCAGGGTTCGCTGACCGCACGCTATGCAGCGGCCAAACGTCCGGATCTGGTCGCGTCGGTGACCTCGGTGGCCGGACCCAATCACGGTTCGGAACTGGCCGACTATCTGCAAAAACACTATCCGGCGGACAGCGCCAGAGGACGCGTCCTTGAGGTGTTGTTGCGCGTTGTCGGCTGGCTGATGGCGTTACTGGAAACCGGTTACCGCGGGCCGAAGTTGCCGGTGGATATCCACGCTTCGCACCAATCGCTGACTAGCGAAGGCGTGGCGCTGTTCAATCAGCGTTATCCACAAGGCCTGCCTGACACCTGGGGCGGACACGGGCCGGAAGAGGTCAACGGTGTGCGCTATTACTCGTGGTCGGGCACGCTGCAGCCGGGCAAGACCGACCGCGGCGGCAACCTGTTCGACGGCACCAATCGCAGCTGCCGCTTGTTCGCGAAAACCTTCGTGCGCGAACCGGGGCAGTGTGACGGGATGGTCGGGCGCTACAGCTCGCATCTGGGCACGGTGATTGGCGATGACTATCCGCTGGATCACTTCGACATCGTCAACCAGTCGCTGGGGCTGGTGGGCAAGGGCGCGGATCCGGTGCGGCTGTTCGTCGAGCATGCGGCGCGGCTTGAGGCTGCCGGGGTTTAGCAGGCACACCGCGTTATCGTTCATCGCTGGCAAGCCAGCTCCCACACTGATTCGTGGCGTTCACAACATGTGTGTGCGACACCGACCCTGTGGGAGCTGGCTTGCCTGCGATGGCGTCGGGTCAGGCAACGCTGACCTTGCGGCCCAACACCGTGGTCCAGCGCTCGGAAAGAATCACCCCGCCCAACGTCAGCAGACCACCGACCAGGTGATACATCGCCAGCTGTTCCTTCAAGACCAGCGCTGCAATCAGCGCAGTGATCAGCGGCAGCAAGTTGAAGAACAACGTCGTCCGGCTCGGCCCCAGACGCTGTACGGCCTGCATCCACGCCAGCGGCGCGAGCATCGACGCCAGCAGGCACGCATACAGCACCAACGGAATGTTCTCCAGGGTCAGCCCGGTTTTCGGTGACATCGCGTACAGCGGAAACAGCACCACGATCGCCACCAGCACCTGCAAGTACAACAACACCAGTGGCGGCAGGCGCAGCTGCCATTTTTTCAGCAAGGTGCTGTAGATCGCATAGGCGAGGGTAGCGATCAGCATCATCGCGTCACCCAGGTTCACGCCGTGTTGCAACAGAGCGCCAAGGCTGCCTGACGAGACCACCACCAATACGCCGGCAAACGACAGCACCGCGCCAAACAAGGCGCCGGCAGTCAGGCGCTGGCCGAGGCTGATGATCGCCATGGCCAGCGACATCAGCGGCATCAGCGACAGGATGATGCCCATGTTGGTCGCCGTGGTCAGGGTCGCGGCGAAGTAGGCGAGGCTCTGATACACCGCCATGCCGAGCACGCCAAGGATGAAGATCTTGCCCAGGTTCGGGCGGATCTGCGGCCAGTGCGCGATGACCGCTTTGAGCATGAACGGGGTGAACAGCAGGCCGGCAAGCAGCCAGCGGTAGAAACCGATCTCGGCCGGGAAGATCGCCCCGACCGCCAGTTTGTTGATCACGGTGTTGCCGGCCCAAATGAAAATCGCCAGCAGGGGAAACGCGTATTGCATGGGTTAAAACCAGAACGTTGATGAACGGTGATTATCCCCTGTCTGGATGCAGCCCTATACTGCGAACCGGACAACCTGCCTCTGCAACCGGACAGCATGAACAGTAAACACATCGATCTGCTGGATTTCAGCGAAC
Source organism: Pseudomonas sp. GNP014 (assembly GCF_054344005.1). NCBI lineage: Bacteria > Pseudomonadati > Pseudomonadota > Gammaproteobacteria > Pseudomonadales > Pseudomonadaceae > Pseudomonas > Pseudomonas sp. GNP014. The sequence goes on from NZ_JBTGUS010000001.1 coordinate 1,887,509, forward strand.
TGCCGTCAGCGGTGTACTTCCGATACGCCGACTTCAACGCCCATGAATACGCCGCGCCGCACCGGCATCCGTGGGGCACGCTGGAGTACGCGGCGCACGGCGTGCTGCACATGGACGTCGATGGCAACCGCTTCATGTCGCCGCCGCAGTACGCGGTGTGGGTACCGCCGCAGGTCGAGCACAGTTTCTACAGCCACCAACCAGTCAACTATCGTGCGGTGTGCCTCGACCCCAAGGTCTGCGCCGAACTGCCGGCACGGGCCTGCACGCTGGCAATCAGCGACATCCTCAAGGCGATTCTCAAGGACTTCGCCGCCCGCGATGTGAAAATCCCCGAACTCGAAGCCGACCGGCGACTGGCCCAGGTGCTGGTTGATCAACTGCAACAGGCGCCGGTGCATGAATGTTATCTGCCGTATGCGAGTAATCCCGGGTTGTTGGCGATTCTCGATGCATTGCAGGCCGATCCGGGCAGTAACCAACCGCTGGCGCACTGGGCGGCGCAGGTACACGTCAGCGAGCGCACGCTGGCCCGGCAGTTCGTGCGTGAGCTGGGGATGAGTTTCGGCGAATGGCGCCAGCGTCTGCGCTATCTGGCAGCGATCGAGGCGCTGGAAAGTTCGAAGAGCGTGCAGGAGATCGCCTTCGATCTGGGTTACAGCGGTGGCTCGGCCTTCATCGCCATGTTTGCCCGTCAGGCCGGATGCACGCCGGAGCAGTATCGGCGCAGCCACCTGGAAGGCGGGAAGGTGTAACAAGATTTGGCTACACTTCAGCAGAGGCCGCATCCATCGGTGCGGCGACAAGGAGAAAACTCCATGAAGATGTTGCGTGTCCCTTTGTTGATGATCGGTCTGCTGCTGTGCTCCCAGGGTTTCGCCGCCACCGCGCAGCAGAACAAAATGACCACCTGCAATGCCGATGCGACCGCCAAGAGCCTCAAGGGCGATGAGCGTAAGACTTTCATGAGCACCTGCCTCAAGGCTGCGCCGGCGGCCAACGATGCCAAGGCTCTGACTCCGCAGCAGGAAAAAATGAAAACCTGCAACGCCGACGCGAAAACCAAAGCCCTGACCGGCGATGCGCGCAAGACCTTCATGAGTGACTGCCTGAAGAAAAAATAACCCGCTTCTGTGGCGTGTCAGGGTCGACGCGTCCGCTTGAGATTTGCCCTCACCCTAACCCTCTCCCGGAGGGAGAGGGGACTGACCGCAGCGTCTCAAGAAACTCGTCGACCTGAAAAAACCGGTCGATTATGGATTCCATGTCGCTGTTTCAGGTCACAGGATACGCAGAGCATCCCCCAATCGGTTCCCTCTCCCTGAGGGAGAGGGATAGGGTGAGGGCAAATCTCAAGAAACTCGTCGACTTGAAAGAAACCGGTCGATTTTGGATTCCATGTCGCTGTTTCAGGTCACAGATATCCAGAGCATCCCCCAATCGGTTCCCTCTCCCTTTGGGAGAGGGCTAGGGTGAGGGGACCTGAAGCACCGCATATCCCTAGTGCTCTCTCTGGATCGCTGGCAGACTGCCAATCCTTTTACGCCGTTCGTTTTGAGGCTGTATGCCAACGTTTTCTGAGCGTCATGTTGTGTTCTGGGTCAGTTGCATCATTATTTTTGGCGGTTTGCTGCTGGTGCTGCCGCTGCGTTTGTTGCCCAGCCTGTTGGCCGGTCTGCTGGTCTATGAGCTGGTCAACATGCTCACCCCGCAACTGCAACGGCTGATCGAAGGCCGGCGCGCGCGCTGGTTGGCGGTGGCGTTGCTGGGCACGCTGGTGGTCAGTGTGCTGGCGCTGATCTTCGCCGGCGCTATCAGTTTCCTGCTGCACGAAGCAGAAAACCCCGGCGCTTCTCTCGATAAATTCATGGGCGTGGTCGATCGTGCGCGTGGGCAACTGCCGCCGTTTCTCGATGCCTACCTGCCTGCCAGCGCCGCCGAGTTCCGTGTTGCCATCGGTCAATGGGCAAGCAAGCACCTGTCCGAACTGCAACTGGTGGGCAAGGACGCGGCGCACATGTTTGTCACCCTGCTGATCGGCATGGTCCTTGGCGCGATCATCGCCCTGCAGCGGATACCGGACGTGACCAAGCGCAAGCCGCTGGCCGCCGCCCTGTTCGATCGCCTGCACCTGCTGGTCCAGGCCTTTCGCAACATCGTCTTCGCACAGATCAAGATTTCCCTGCTCAACACGATCTTCACCGGGATCTTCCTCGCGGTGATCCTGCCGATGTTCGGCATCAAGCTGCCGCTGACCAAGACCCTGATCGTCCTGACCTTCCTGCTCGGCCTGTTGCCGGTGATCGGCAACCTGATGTCGAACACGCTGATCACCATCGTCGGTCTGTCGCTGTCGATCTGGGTGGCGGTGGCGGCGCTGGGCTATCTGATCTTTATCCACAAGCTCGAATACTTCCTCAACGCGCGCATCGTCGGCGGGCAGATCAGTGCCAAGTCGTGGGAGTTGCTGCTGGCGATGCTGGTGTTCGAAGCCGCGTTCGGCCTGCCGGGAGTGGTGGCGGGGCCGATTTATTACGCGTACCTGAAGAGTGAGTTGAAGCTGGGTGGGATGGTCTAAGGCCAGGCATCTGTAGCGAATGCATCTGTGGCGAGGGGATTTATCCCCGCTGGCCTGCGCAGCAGGCCCCTGCTTTCAAAAGTCGGGGGCCGCTTCGCGACCCAACGGGGATAAATCCCCTCGCCACAAATGCTCTTCGCCACAGCGATTGTGATCAGGCCATTGCGCCGTAACGCTTCATCGCCTCAATCGCCAGACCGCTGCCGATGCTGCCAAAGATGTTGCCTTCGACATGCCGTGCGTTCGGCAACATCGCCGAGACGCTGTTGCGCAGCGCCGGAATGCCGCTCGAACCGCCGGTGAAGAACACCGTATCGACCTGACCCACCGACACGTTGGCATCGTTCAACAGCTGCGTGACGCTGCCGCGCACGCGCTCAAGCAGTGCGTCGATGGACGATTCGAACAGGGCGCGGCTCAGCTCAACGCTCAGGCCGGGCTCGATCCGGTCCAGCGGCACATGGCGGCTGTCGGTGTGGGTCAGCTGGATCTTGGTTTCTTCGACTTCCATCGCCAGCCAGTGGCCGGCACGCTGTTCGATCAGCTTGAACAGGCGGTCGATACCGCCGGTGTCTTCGATGTCGTAACGCATGCTGCCCAGCGCCAGGGTGGATTTCTGCGAGTAGACCGAGTTGATGGTGTGCCAGGTCGCCAGGTTCATGTGGTGGCTGGTCGGCATGTAGGCGCCGCTCTTCATGCGGCTGCCGTAGCCGAACAGCGGCATCAAACCTTGCAGGCTCAGCTGTTTATCGAAATCGGTACCGCCGATGTGCACGCCGCCGGTGGCGAGGATGTCATCGTGGCGGTTGTCCATGCCGCGACGTTCGGGCGACAGGCGCACCAGCGAGAAGTCCGAGGTACCACCGCCGATGTCGACAATCAGCACCAGCTCTTCTTTTTCGATGGTCGACTCGTAGTCGAAGGCCGCAGCGATCGGTTCGTACTGAAACGACACGTCCTTGAAGCCGAGCTTGCGCGCCACTTCGACCAGGGTGTCTTCGGCTTCCTGGTCGGCCAGCGGATCGTCATCGACGAAGAACACCGGGCGACCGAGGACCACTTGCTCGAATTCCCGACCGGCGGCGGTTTCGGCGCGGCTCTTCAGTTGGCCGATGAACAGGCCGAGCAGGTCCTTGAACGGCATCGCGGTGCCGAGGACGCTGGTGTCGTGCTTGATCAGCTTGGAGCCCAGCAGGCTCTTGAGCGAGCGCATCAGCCGGCCTTCGTAGCCTTCCAGGTACTCGTGCAGCGCCAGGCGACCGTACACCGGGCGACGTTCCTCGATGTTGAAGAAGACCACCGACGGCAGGGTGATCTTGTCGTCTTCCAGCGCGATCATCGTTTCCATGCCGGGGCGCAGCCAGCCGACGGTGGAGTTGGACGTGCCGAAGTCGATGCCGCAGGCACGGGCTGGAGAGGCGTCTTTCATGTCTTTCGGTTCCGGTCTAAAAAACGGCCGCGCAGTGTATGTCAGTGCGCGGCAGATTCGAAGGCCGGTCATCTGCTATTTCACGACTAAACTGCCTTGAAAGCCCGGACTTTGCCCCAAACTTGCTGGCATGGGCCGGCAGACACACCGGCGGTCACAAGAACCGTCGCCCACTGCCGATAAACTTCTGCAGCGCCACCCGGTCACAAACTTGAGATCGGTCAACCCGGCACGCGCGAATGAGCGCATGCTGGGCTCGGCGCGAAATCGATAACGGACGGTGATTCCTTCGATGGACTTCAAAGACTATTACAAGATACTCGGCGTGGAGCCGACGGCGGACGACAAGGCGATCAAGGCGGCCTATCGCAAGCTGGCGCGCAAATACCACCCGGATGTCAGCAAGGAAAAAGACGCCGAGGCCAAGTTCAAGGATGCCTCGGAAGCCTATGAAGCGCTGAAAAGCGCCGACAAGCGCGCCGAATACGACGAGCTGCGCCGCTATGGCCAGCATGGTCAGCCGTTCCAGGGCCCACCGGGCTGGCAGAGCCGTGGCGGCTTTGGCGGCGGCGGTGGCGACACCGGCGACTTCTCGGACTTCTTCAGTTCGATCTTCGGCAATCGCGGCCCCGGTTTCGGTGGCGGCGAAGGTCGGCAACAACGCAGTACCGGGCGCCGGGGACAAGACGTGGAAATGGAACTGCCGATCTTCCTCGAGGAGACGCTGGCGAACGAGTCGAAGAAGGTCACCTTCCAGGTGCCGCAATACAACGCCAACGGCCAGCACGTCAGCAACACCAGCAAGAGCCTGAACGTGAAGATCCCGGCGGGCGTGACCGACGGCGAGCGCATCCGCCTCAAGGGCCAGGGTGCACCGGGGATCGGTGGCGGGGCCAATGGCGATCTGTACCTGACCATTCGCTTTGCGCCGCACCCGAAATTCGATGTCGAAGGCGAAAACCTGATCATCACCCTGCCGCTGGCGCCGTGGGAACTGGCGCTGGGCGCTGAAGTGGCCGTGCCGACCCTGACCGGCAAGATCAACCTCAAGGTGCCGGCGGGCAGCCAGAACGGCCAGCGCATGCGCGCCAAGGGTCATGGTTTGAAAAACAAGGCCGGTGAGCGCGGTTATCTGTTCGTGCAGCTCAAAGCCGTGATGCCGAAAGCCTCGGACGATGAGGTCAAGGCGCTGTGGCAGGAACTGGCGAAGAAAGCCGCCTTCAATCCGCGAGAGAACTTCTGATTCGACGACGGAGTAGCCCATCATGAGCAGCCCCCTGATCGTTCAACTGGACTTGGCAGAATTCTGTGAGGCGGCCGATTTGTCGGATGCCTACGTGATCGAAATCGTCGAACACGGCATCCTCGAACCTCAGGGTGCACAGCCCCGGGAATGGCGCTTCACCGATTACGAACTGGCCTTGGCCAAACGTGCGGCGAAATTGCGCCGCGAACTGGAACTGGAGTGGGAAGGCGTCGCCCTGGCGCTGGATCTGCTGGAAGAAGTGCGCGAGTTGCGCGCCGAGAACCGCATGTTGCGCCAGCGCTTGGGGCGATTGGTGGTTGAGTAGATAGCCTGAAAACTTTGTGTCGGTTGATTTGGCCTCATCGCTGGCAAGCCAGCTCCCACAGGGTTTTGGGTTGAAACAGGGATTTCAGTTCGACGCAGAACCTGTGAGAGCTGGCTTGCCAGCGAAGAACGATTACACGGTCATTCTGATTCACCATTGAAAAAGGCCCCGAAGGGCCTTTTTTGTGCTCAAAACAAAAAGTACCGCTGTGCCATCGGCAAGGTTTCTGCCGGTTCACACCAGAGCAACACACCGTCTGCCTTGACCTGATACGTCTGCGGGTCGACATCAATGTTCGGCAGATAATCGTTGTGGATCAGGTCGGTTTTCTGCACGTCACGGCAGCCTTTGACCACGCCGATTTTCTTCTTCAATCCCAACGCTTCAGGCAACCCGGCTTCCTGCGCCGCCTGACTGATAAAGGTCAGGCTGGTGGCATGCAGCGAACCGCCGTAACTGGCGAACATCGGGCGGTAGTGCACCGGTTGCGGGGTCGGGATCGACGCGTTGGCATCGCCCATCAGGCTGGCGGCAATCGCGCCGCCCTTGAGGATCAGCGTCGGTTTCACGCCAAAAAATGCCGGCCGCCAGAGCACCAGATCCGCCCATTTGCCGACTTCCACCGAGCCGACTTCGTGGCTGATGCCGTGGGTGATCGCCGGGTTGATGGTGTACTTGGCGATGTAGCGCTTGGCGCGGAAGTTGTCGTTGCCTGCGCCGTCCTGCGGCAGCGGGCCGCGCTGCTTCTTCATCTTGTCGGCGGTTTGCCAGGTGCGCGTGATGACTTCGCCGACACGGCCCATGGCCTGGCTGTCGGAGCTGATCATCGAGAACGCGCCGAGGTCGTGGAGGATGTCTTCGGCGGCAATTGTCTCGCGGCGGATGCGGCTTTCGGCAAATGCGACGTCTTCGGCGATGCTCGGGTCCAGGTGATGGCAGACCATCAGCATGTCGAGGTGTTCGTCGATGGTGTTGCGGGTGAACGGCCGGGTCGGGTTGGTGGAACTCGGCAGCACGTTCGGGAAACCGCAGGCCTTGATGATGTCCGGCGCATGGCCGCCACCGGCACCCTCGGTGTGGTAGGTGTGGATAGTGCGGCCCTTGAACGCGCCGAGGGTGGTTTCGACGAAGCCGGATTCGTTGAGGGTGTCGGTGTGGATCGCCACCTGCACGTCGTACTGGTCGGCGACGTTCAGGCAATTGTCGATGCTCGCCGGGGTGGTGCCCCAGTCTTCGTGCAGCTTGAGGCCGATGGCACCGGCCTTGACCTGCTCGATCAACGGCTCCGGCAGGCTGGCGTTGCCCTTGCCGGTGAGGCCGATGTTCATCGGGAACGCGTCGGCGGCCTGGAGCATGCGCGCCAGGTGCCACGGGCCGGAGGTGCAGGTGGTGGCGTTGGTGCCGGTGGCAGGCCCGGTGCCGCCGCCGATCATGGTGGTGACGCCGCTCATCAGCGCTTCTTCGATCTGCTGCGGGCAGATGAAGTGAATATGGGTGTCGATGCCGCCGGCGGTGAGGATCATGCCTTCACCGGCGATCACTTCGGTGCTGGCGCCGATGGCGATGGTCACGTCGGGCTGCACGTCCGGGTTGCCGGCCTTGCCGATCGCGGCGATGCGCCCGTCCTTGAGGCCGACGTCGGCCTTGACGATGCCCCAGTGGTCGATGATCAGCGCGTTGGTGATCAAGGTGTCGACCACTTCGGCCGCGAGCAACTGGCTCTGGCCCTGGCCATCGCGGATCACTTTGCCGCCACCGAATTTCACTTCTTCGCCGTAGGTGGTGAAGTCCTTTTCGACTTCGATCCACAACTCGGTATCGGCCAGGCGCACCTTGTCGCCGACGGTGGGGCCGAACATGTCGGCGTAGGCTTGACGGGAGATCTTCATTTCCTCGTTCCTCGGAATTGAGCTGCAAGCTTCAAGCTGCAAGCCTCAAGTAAAAGCGAATGTGCGGGCGCCACTAAACTGCTTTCTCTTGCAGCTTGAGGCTTGCAGCTTGAAGCTGCTTTTTTAGAGATCCCCCATGACCCGCCCGGCAAACCCGAACACCCGCCGGTGCCCGGCGTAATCCACCAGCTCCACCTCGCGGCTCTGCCCCGGCTCGAAGCGCACGGCGGTGCCGGCCGGGATATTCAGGCGCATGCCACGGCTGGCGGCGCGGTCAAAGGTCAGGGCGTCGTTGGTCTCGAAAAAGTGATAGTGCGAACCGACCTGGATCGGCCGGTCGCCACTGTTGGCGACTTTCAGGCTGAGGGTGCGGCGGCCGACGTTGAGTTCGATGTCGCCGGGCTGGATCTGGTACTGGCCGGGAATCATGGCCGGGCTCCTTGCAGGATCTTGTAATAGAGGGCGGTCGGGCGATAGGTGCCGTGCGGGTCGCAGGCGTAGTCGGGAATTTCACCGGCGCGGCTGTAACCCAGGGCCTTGTAGAAATCTTCGGCGGGGGAACCGGCCTCGGTGTCGAGGTAGAGCATGCCGCGCTTGTGCTTGGCCGCTTCGAGTTCCAGCGCGCTCATCAATTGCTGGCCGAGGCCGCGTCGGCGGGCGTGTTCGCGCACCAGCAGTTTCTGCACTTCGGCGCGATTGAGACCGTTGGCCTTCTGGCACAGGCTCAGTTGCACGCTGGCCTGCACCTGTTCGTCCTTGACCACCACCCAGAGCAACACGCTGCCCTTGTTCACGTTGTCCTGGACCTCATCGAAATAGGCGCGGGCCTGGGCGGCATCGAGGTCGGCCATGAAGCCGACGCTGGCGCCATAGCCCACCGCATCGAGCAGCAGGTCGATCAGGCCCTGACGATAGTGCGCAAAACTTTCAGCGTTGACGCGGCGCAGTTGGGCAGCGTTCATCGGTATCACTCCTTGTTGGCGTCAGGCGGCTCCGCGCCGGGGTTGAGGGTCAGTTGCATGAACGTCAGGTCGAGCCAGCGACCGAACTTGGTGCCGACCTGCGGCATCTGGCCGGTGATGCTGAAACCGGCGCGCTCATGGAGACGAATGGAGGCGGCGTTGCCACTTTCGATGGCGGCGACCATGACATGTTTGCCGCAGGCCCTTGCCCGTTCGATCAGGGCGCCCATCAATTGCGGGCCAAGGCCATTGCCGCGTTGATCGCTGCGCACATAGACCGAGTGCTCGACGGTATGGCGAAAGCCGTCGAACGGCCGCCAGTCACCGAATGAAGCGTAGCCGAGCACCGCGTTGTCGCCGCCGACGATCACCAGAATCGGATACGCCTGGGCCTGACGCGCACTGAACCAGGCCTGACGGTTGCCGAGGTCGACCGCCGACTCGTTCCAGATCGCCGTGGTGTTGAGCACCGCATCGTTGTAGATGTCACGGATCGCCGGCAGGTCGGCGTGGAGGGCGTCGCGAATCGTGTAAGTCATGGCGCGGCCTCAGACGATCGGTTGGTGGACGGTGACCAGTTTGGTGCCATCGGGGAACGTCGCTTCGACCTGGATCTCGGGGATCATTTCCGGGATGCCTTCCATCACTTGCTCGCGGCTCAGCAGGGTGGTGCCGTAGTGCATCAGCTCGGCCACGGTCTGGCCATCACGCGCGCCTTCGAGCAGCGCGGCGGAGATGTAGGCCATGGCCTCCGGGTAATTGAGTTTCACGCCGCGGGCTAGTCGCCGCTCGGCGACGAGGCCGGCGGTGAAGATCAGCAGCTTGTCTTTCTCGCGTGGGGTCAGGTCCATTGTGTCGTTCCATCAGGGCAGATTTTTGAGGTTCTTGTGGGTGCGGGGTGCCAGTTGGAGCAGCCCCTCACCCTAGCCCTCTCCCGAGGGAGAGGGGACTGATCTCGGTTGTTTTCAATGGCCGGTTCAGTCAGCAGTATTCGTTCAGGCAGTTAATTCATTTCAAACGACTCGCTCACGCTCCCTCTTTCGAGGGAGAGGGGACTGATCTCGGTTGTTTTCAATGGCCGGTTCAGTCAGCAGTATTCGTTCAGGCAGTTAAATTCATTTCAAACGACTCGGTCAGGCTTCCTCTTTCGCGGGAGAGGGGACTGATCTCGGTTGTTTTCAATGGCCGGTTCAGTCAGCAGTATTCGTTCAGGCAGTTAAATTCATTTCAAACGACTCGGTCAGGCTTCCTCTTTCGCGGGAGAGGGGATTGATCTCGGTTGTTTTCAATGGCCGGTTCAGTCAGCAGTATTCGTTCAGGCAGTTAAATTCATTTCAAACGACTCGGTCGGGCTCCCTCTTTCGAGGGAGAGGAGACTGATCTCGGTTGTTTTCAATGGCCGGTTCAGTCAGCAGTATTCGTTCAGGCAGTTAAATTCATTTCAGGCGACTCGGTCAGGCTCCCTCTCCCCCCGGGAGAGGGCGGGGGGTGAGGGGGGCTTTCAGGTGCTCCATATTCTCGGTGACACCGCCTCGCGATCCAGAAGCACCGGCCGCAGCAAACGCCATAAGTCGATGAGCCAGGCGCGGGCGAGCAATGCCTCACTGGCCAGACAACGGGCCACCAACAGCCCCGGCAATTGCGTCAGATCCCCTCGCACTTCGTGGCCCAGCGAGCGGCAGCGCTCAAGCAATTCAGCCTCAATCTCACCGGTGACCAACAACGTCGCAAACACCGGATTACCGTCCAGCCCGATCGGTGAATCAAGCAAGCCGTCACCGCCAACAACGCGCTGGCGCTCGTGCCAGAGCAATCGACCATCACGGCGAATATCCAGATGCGCCTGAAAATGCCCGCGGTCGAAACGTTCGCCGCTGGCCGGGCGACCCAGCGCCACCACATCCCAGTAGAACAGCCGGGCATCGCCTGCCAGTTCAATCGAAGTGCTCAGCTCAGCCTGCGCGGCGCTGTAGACGATGGTTTCCTGCGGCAGCCATTCCAGCGTCGCCCCGGCCGCGACTTGCAAGTCGAGCTTCTGATAAGCCGGCCCACCCGCGCGATACCACTTCGCCGCGCCGGGGCTGGTGATCTGCGCCCAGGCGTGCGCTTCGACGCGGGCGCTGATGTCCAGTCGGTCGCCGCCGGCAATCCCGCCCGGCGGGTGGACGATGATGTGTTGGCAGACTTCAGGACCTTCGGCGTACAGATGCTTTTGCACCCGCAGCGGACCGATGTGCCGACGCTGAACCGGACGCGTGCAGTCGCCGAAGCGGGCGTAGGCCAGCTCCAGCTCGGCGTGCCAGCTCGGGGTAAACAGGGCAGGTGAAACAGTCGAATTCATGGTGTGTGATTATCGTTAGGAAGCTACAGATTAGAACGTTGCCTTAGATCGTGACCAGTCCGCGTACACCCTCGGCCTCCATATTTTCACCGCGACCTTGCTGGACGATCTCGCCCCGGGACATCACCAGGTACTGATCGGCCAGCTCGGCGGCGAAATCGTAGAATTGCTCGACCAGCAAAATCGCCATGTCGCCACGGGCTGCGAGTGTCTTGATCACCGCGCCGATCTCCTTGATCACTGACGGCTGGATGCCTTCGGTGGGTTCGTCGAGGATCAGCAAGCGCGGACGGCTGGCCAGTGCGCGACCGATTGCCAGTTGCTGTTGCTGCCCGCCGGACAAGTCACCGCCGCGACGCTGCTTCATTTGTAGCAGCACCGGGAACAGTTCGTAGATGAAACTTGGCACTTCTTTGGCTTCGCTGCCGGGAAACCGTGACAGCCCCATCAACAGGTTTTCCTCCACGGTCAGCCGTCCGAAGATTTCCCGACCTTGCGGCACGTAAGCAATACCGGCGTGAACGCGCTGGTGCGGCTTGAACGTGGTGATCGGTTTGCCCTCCCAATTCACCGCACCTTCCTTGGCAGGCAACAGGCCCATCAGGCATTTGAGCAGGGTGGTCTTGCCCACGCCGTTGCGTCCGAGCAGGCAGGTGACTTCGCCGACCTTCACATCAAAACTGAGGCCCCGGAGGATGTGGCTACCGCCGTAGTACTGATGAAGTTGTTGGACCTGTAGCATCGGAACTCCGTTAGTTGGGCTTCAAGCCGCGAGCTGCAAGCTGCAAGCAAGAGCAGGACTGTTTATGACTTTGCTTTTACTTGCTGCTTGAAGCTTGTCGCTTGCAGCTGGCCGATTCATCGGCCCAGGTAGACCTCGATCACCCGCTCGTTTTCCTGCACCTGCTCAAGCGAGCCTTCAGCCAGCACGCTGCCCTGGTGCAACACGGTGACGTGGTCGGCAATCGAGCCGACAAAGCCCATGTCGTGTTCAACCACCATCAGCGAATGCTTGCCCGCCAGCGATTTGAACAGCTCGGCGGTGAACTCGGTTTCGGCGTCGGTCATGCCCGCCACCGGTTCGTCGAGCAGCAGCAGTTGCGGGTCCTGCATCAGCAGCATGCCGATCTCCAGGAACTGCTTCTGGCCGTGGGACAGCAATCCCGCCGGGCGATTGACCGAGGTGGTCAGGCGAATGGTCTCCAGCACTTCGCTGATGCGATCACGCTGCTCGCCGCTCAACCGCGCACGCAAACTGGCCCACACCGACTTGTCGGTCTTCTGCGCCAGCTCGAGGTTTTCAAACACGCTGAGGGCTTCAAACACCGTCGGCTTCTGGAACTTGCGGCCAATGCCAGCCTGGGCGATCTGCACTTCGCTCATTTGCGTCAGGTCCAGGGTTTCACCGAACCAGGCCTTGCCGTGACTGGGCCGGGTCTTGCCGGTGATCACGTCCATCAGCGTGGTCTTGCCCGCGCCGTTGGGGCCGATGATGCAACGCAGCTCACCGACGCCGATGTACAGGTTGAGATTGTTCAGGGCGCGGAAGCCGTCGAAGCTGACGCTGATGTCTTCCAGGGTCAGGATCGTGCCGTGCCGGGTGTCGAGGCCCGGGCCGACGCGTTGGCCGAGGCCGATCGAGTCGCGGCTGGTGCCCTCGTCCTTGTTCGGCTCCACCGGAAAAAACGCCGGTTCCAGCATGAATTCGGCAGTGGCTGTCACTCTCATGATTCACCTCGTTTCTTCAGCAGACCAATCACGCCTTTGGGCAGGTACAACGTCACGACGATGAACAGCGCGCCGAGGAAGAACAGCCAGTATTCGGGGAAGGCCACGGTGAACCAGCTCTTCATGCCGTTGACCACGCCGGCGCCGAGCAGCGGGCCGATCAGCGTGCCGCGGCCGCCGAGGGCCACCCACACCGCCGCTTCAATCGAGTTGGTCGGCGACATTTCGCTGGGGTTGATGATGCCGACCTGCGGCACGTACAACGCACCGGCCAGTCCGCACAACACCGCGCTCAACACCCAGACAAACAGCTTGAAACCGCGCGGGTCGTAGCCGCAGAACATCAAGCGGTTTTCTGCATCGCGCAGCGCGGTCAGCACCCGGCCGAACTTGCTCTGCGCCAGGCGCCAGCCGATGAACAGACTGGCGACCAGCAACAGCACCGTGGCCAGAAACAACACCGCGCGGGTGCCTGGCTCGGTGATGCCGAAACCGAGGATCGTGCGGAAGTTGGTGAAGCCGTTGTTGCCGCCAAACCCGGTCTCGTTGCGGAAAAACAGAAGCATGCCGGCGAAGGTCAGGGCCTGGGTCATGATCGAGAAATACACACCCTTGATCCGCGAACGGAAGGCAAAGAAGCCGAACACCAGCGCCAGCAGACCCGGTGCCAACACCACCAGGCACATCGACCAGACAAAGCTGCTGGTGCCGCTCCAGTACCACGGTAGTTCTGTCCACGACAGAAAAGTCATGAACGCCGGCAAGCCATCGCCGGCCGCCTGACGCATCAGGTACATGCCCATCGCATAACCGCCGAGGGCGAAGAACAGGCCATGGCCCAGCGACAGCAAGCCGGCGTAACCCCAGACCAGATCCAGCGCCAGGGCGACGATGGCGTAGCAGAGGATTTTGCCGACCAGCGTCAGCGTGTAGGCCGAGACGTGCAGCGCATTGTCCGGCGCCAACAACGACAGCAACGGCAGGGCGATCAGCAGCGCGAGAATCACCGCACCGACCGCCATCGTGACTTTCGGTCCGGCCTTTTGTGTGGCCGTGACTAACAGAGGCTGATTCATCAGTCGATCACCCGTCCTTTCAGTGCGAAGAGGCCTTGCGGACGTTTCTGGATAAACAGAATGATCAGCGCGAGGATCAGGATTTTGCCGAGCACCGCACCGATCTGCGGTTCAAGAATCTTGTTGGCGATACCCAGGCCGAACGCGGCCAGCACGCTACCGGCCAGTTGCCCGACACCGCCGAGCACCACCACCAGGAACGAGTCGATGATGTAGCTCTGGCCGAGGTCCGGACCGACGTTGCCGATCTGGCTCAGCGCCACACCACCGAGGCCGGCGATGCCCGAGCCGAGTCCGAAGGCGAGCATGTCCACGCGCCCGGTTGGCACACCGCAGCAGGCGGCCATGTTGCGGTTCTGGGTGACGGCGCGGACGTTGAGACCCAGACGGGTTTTGTTCAGCAGCAGCCAGGTCAGTACCACCACGAACAGGGCGAAGGCGATGATCACGATGCGGTTGTACGGCAGCACCAGATTCGGCAGCACTTGAATGCCGCCGGACAGCCACGCCGGGTTTGCCACTTCGACGTTCTGCGCGCCGAACAGCAGGCGCACCAACTGGATCAGCATCAGGCTGATGCCCCAGGTGGCGAGCAGGGTTTCCAGCGGCCGGCCATAGAGGTGACGAATCACCGTGCGTTCCAGTGCCATGCCGATCGCCGCCGTGACAAAGAACGCCACCGGCAGCGCGATCAGCGGATAGAACTCGATGGCTTGCGGGGCATAGCGCTGGAACATCAACTGCACGACGTAGGTCGAGTAGGCGCCGAGCATCAGCATCTCGCCATGGGCCATGTTGATCACCCCGAGCAGGCCGAAGGTGATCGCCAGACCGAGCGCGGCGAGCAGCAGGATCGAGCCGAGGGACATGCCGCTGAACGCCTGCCCCAACACTTCGCCGATCAACAGTTTGCGTTTGACTTGGGCGAGGCTGGTTTCGGCGGCCGTGCGCACACCGCCATCGCTTTCGACGCCGGGTTCGAGCAAGCCTTCGAGGCGGGTGCGGGCCAGTGGGTCGCCGGTTTCCCCGAGCAGGCGCACGGCGGCCAGACGCACTGCCGGGTCGGTATCCACCAGTTGCAGATTGGCCAGGGCCAGGCTCAGGGCATCGTGCACGCCGGGGTCTTTTTCGCCGGCCAGTTGCTGGTCGAGGAATTTCAGCTGCGCGGGTTTCGCGCTTTTCTGCAATAGCTGCGCGGCGGCCAGACGGATTTTGGCGTCGGCGGCGAGCAATTGGTGGCTGGCCAGCGCGGTGTCGATCAGACCTCGCAGGCGGTTGTTCAGGCGCAGGGTTTTTGGCTGGCCGTCGATCGTCAGTTCGCCTTGTTGCAGGGCATTGATCAGCTCGACACGCGCCGGCTCGGGCTGCGCGGCCCAGGCTTCCAGCAGTTTGGCTTGTTGCACGGGGTTGGCGGCGACGAAGTCTTCGGCGTCGCCGGCAAAGGCAGTCATCGGCAACAGCAGTGCGATGATCAGAAACAAGCGGTATATGGCAGTGGGCATTAGTGGTGTCCTGTTCAACCGCCCCCTCACCCTAACCCTCTCCCGGAGGGAGAGGGGACTGACCGAGGTGTCTGGGCGATGTACTGTGACCTGCAAATTCGAGTCGAACTCAGGCTTCGAAAAGCATGAAGATCGGCTCCCTTTCCCCCTCTCCCTCTTGAAACTGAGGGGACTGACCGAGGTGTTTTGGACGATGTGCTGCGACCTGCAAATTCGAGCCGAACTCAGGCTTTGAAAAGCATGAAGATCAGCTCCCTTTCCCCCTCTCCCTCATGCAATCGAGGGGACTGACCGAGGTGTCTGGGCGATGTACTGTGACCTGCAAATTCGAGTCGAACTCAAGCTTTGAAAAGCGCGAAGATCGGCTCCCTTTCCCCCTCGCCCCCTTGGGGGCGGTCCGACGTTTCGGGAGGGTTGGGGTGAGGGGGAAAGGATCTCCGCCCCACCTCAAAGCCCAAGTCGGACTCAGTTGCTCTTCACCGCATAATCCGGCTTCTTGTCGTTGCCCTGAATGAACGGGCTCCACGGTTGCGCACGGATCGGCCCTTCGGTCTGCCACACCACGTTGAACTGACCGTCGCTCTGGATCTCGCCGATCATCACCGGTTTGTGCAGGTGGTGGTTGGTCTTGTCCATGGTCAGGGTGTAGCCCGACGGCGCGGCGAAGGTCTGGCCGGCCAGCGCTTCGCGGACCTTGTCGACATCCGTGGACTTGGCTTTCTCCGCCGCCTGCGCCCACATATGGATGCCGACGTAAGTGGCTTCCATCGGGTCGTTGGTCACCGCTTTGTCGGCGCCCGGCAGGTTGTGTTTCTTCGCATAGGCCTTCCAGTCCGCGACGAACTTCTTGTTCACCGGGTTCTCGACGGACTCGAAGTAGTTCCACGCTGCGAGGTTGCCCACCAGTGGCTTGGTGTCGATGCCGCGCAGTTCTTCTTCACCCACCGAAAACGCCACCACCGGTACGTCGGTGGCCTTCAGCCCCTGGTTGGCCAGTTCTTTGTAGAAGGGCACGTTGGAGTCGCCGTTGACGGTGGAGATGACCGCAGTCTTGCCACCGGCGGAGAACTTTTTGATGTTGGCGACGATGGTTTGATAGTCGCTGTGACCGAACGGGGTGTAGACCTCTTCGATGTCCTTGTCGGCGACGCCTTTGGAATGCAGGAACGAGCGCAGGATCTTGTTGGTGGTGCGCGGGTAGACGTAGTCGGTGCCGAGCAGGAAGAAGCGCTTGGCGCTGCCGCCTTCTTCGCTCATCAGGTATTCCACTGCCGGGATCGCTTGCTGGTTGGGCGCGGCGCCGGTGTAGAACACGTTCGGCGACATCTCTTCGCCTTCGTATTGCACCGGGTAGAACAGCAGACCGTTCAGCTCTTCAAACACCGGCAATACCGACTTGCGCGACACCGAGGTCCAGCAGCCGAACACCACCGCGACCTTGTCCTGGGTCAGCAACTGCCGGCCCTTTTCGGCGAACAGCGGCCAGTTGGATGCAGGGTCGACCACCACCGGTTCGAGCATCTTGCCGTTGACGCCGCCCTTGGCGTTGATCTCGTCGATGGTCATCAACGCCATGTCTTTGAGTGAGGTTTCGGAGATCGCCATGGTGCCGGACAACGAATGCAGAATCCCGACCTTGATGGTCTCGGCGGCCTGGACAGTCCAGGTCATGCCCATCGCGGCAATGGATGCCGAGAGTGTGAAAGCCTTGATCAAACTGCGACGCTTCATTGTGCGATCTCCATGAACATTTAATTTTTCTGGTTGGCAGATGCGGACGACTGAAGGGAGGTTTGCAAGGGCTGTGCCCGGTCGGGATCCAACATGAAAATGCCGTCGCAGAGCGGTTGGGCGACGCCGCTCGCGCACCAGCAACGGACACGCTGAAGGCCGTGGTGCGCTTGTATGCGCCAGATTGGGGCCAGTGGGCGGCTACAGAATTGGACACTGAAACGATAACCCTGCATCGCATGGTCCGGGCAGCGAGGCGACACACTCGTTCGCCAGTCATCCCGAATTCTTTCAGCAGGATCTTTATCATGAACGATGTGTCAGGACGCACCGAACGCGCCGCAACCCCCTCCGGCAGAACCAGACTGCCGCCACTCAGTCCGGGATTTCTCACGCAAGAGGATGCGGCGTACTGGGTGCATACGAGGATTCCGCTAAAGGCGAAAAAGGAATACGGCAGCTTGATTCTGCTGCGACCGGATGGAAAGTTCGTCGCCAGTTCACCTGTGCCCGGAGACGCAACCACCTTCGATATGAGCGTCCTCATCGACTTCGATGCCTCCGGCGATCTCCAGCCGCCAGCAGGCTATCGTTTTGCCGCAAACGTCCACAGCCATGTCGCGTTACACGCAGAGGTTGGCGAGGCTTATCCAGAGCTGGATGAGATGGGGCTGCGGCTGTTCGTCAATTTCTTTTCCGACGTCGACTTTATGGGCGATGTCGACGGCCGGGCCTGGTTTCGCAGCGCCTATCTGTCCGGGCCTGACGGGACATTGCTCAAGTACACTGCCAGTGGTTCAGAGGCGGAGCGTGAGTATTACCGTTGGCATGAAGCAGGCGCGCGGCCGGGCCGTGAGCCATGGACGCGTGACGCGTTGAGCATCATCAATAAACTGGCCATGCTCGGTGAGCTGAAAGTCCTTGTGTCGAATGCCGACTGGGGGTACTCGGTGGGCGTCGTACCGCCTGACTGGCAACGCGGGCAGGGATTTTCCACGGGTAGGGTGACTGAGTTGCCGCTGATGACGCGCGTTTGCGTCAGCGCCGATCGGGCCGTGCTCGCTGCGTTGAAATCCAGAGGTGCGCAGACCGCCGGGCTGGTACTGAAAAAACTCACTGGCGAAGAGTATGTCGCGACCCATGCGCGTGCGGCCGGGCTGTCCGCATGGGACCCGCAGAAAATCTTTCCGGTGGGCCGTGACGGGAAATTGAAACTCCCCACAGGCTATGCGCTCGAGGGTTTTTACTGCGCCTCCCGGCCGGATCCTGTGCGCACATCCCCTGCGCAGGCGTGGCTGTACGAGAACTTCTTCACACCGCAGGAAATGGCACTGGCCATTGCAAGTCGTGGCCGCGCCCGGCATCTGGCGGCGCCCGACAGGCCGTTGGCGTCGTACCTGCAGACCCGTGATGCCGCGATGTTGAAGTACACCTTCAGCGGCGATCCGGTCGAAACCGCAATGAGCATCGAGCAAGCCGATGGCAGCGTCACCGATCCGGGACTGCAATCGAGGTTGCTGGCCGGGACACTGCGACCGCGTGAGTTCGTGTCGATCCTGGTGATCAGTGGTCGGCTGGACGTTCTGCGAGGCAGTGCGCTGTGGCCGCGGCTGGGGCGCGTAGATCTGCAATGGCAGCCCTTTGCGAATTTCCCCTGGCCAGGTCTGAGTGATGACTTCCTCTCGGCCGAGGATGCCGTTCGATATGCACACGAACAAGTCGGCAATCGGCGTGATCGTACATTTGTCGGTTACGTCTTTCAGCGCAGCGCCGACGAGCGCTTCGTGGTCACCGAACCCCTCGCGGGTGACATTGAGACGCTTGCCTCGGGCGGTCTTTATCCGCGGGACCATCATGGGCAGACCATTTTTCCCGATGACCATGTGCTGCGCGGTCGATATGTGTCGCACGGGGCGCTGTCGCAGCTCGAACCGGTGGTGATTGACAGTTTCAAGTGGACGCACGAAGAAGCGGCCCTGAGCCTGCAGATGTTGAATGTCGATGAGGTCCGGCAGGCATGGCTCGACAAAACTGCGCTTTATGTCTCAGGGGCGGCGAGCAGTCTGCTCAGGTATGAACTGTCCGAGGGCGCCAGTGGCCGAGAGCTTGCCGCCCGTTTGGGGACACGTGAAAATCCCGGTTCGCTGGCGTTGAAACTTGCCAGTGGTGAACTGCGACCGCAGGACTTTGTCCGCCAGCAAGCAGCGGCCGGCCGGTTGACGGTGCTGCTCGACAACCCCCTGTGGGGATATCGCGGTGATGTACCTGCAAACTGGACCATGATGGCGGTGCCGTTGGCAGGAACATCCGTGCCGACCACGCCGGCCCCTGCACTGCCCGATCAACTGCCGGCTCCCCCCGCCATGCATCCGAACAGGCCATTGGACCTATCGCCGATTTTCTCCCGTGGCGAATTTCTGTCGACATCGACGCTTGCCTGGAAACGCCCTGACAGGGTCGCCTGCGGAGCGGTTTTTCCTTCGGCGGATGAGGCGGCGCAGGATCAATCCGCGCGTGCTGCGCATTTGCAGGACGAAACCCGAGCGTTGTTCGGATTTATCCTCAAGCATCGCGAACGGGAGGAGTACGTCGCCACTGAAGGGGTGCCCGTCAACGGCCGTGGCGACAATCTGTTTCAACTGGGGACATTGTTTGGCATAGGGCTTTCAGAGCCCGGCTACCACTACCCGGACGGCTTCAGTCTGTACGGCAACTTTTACGTGCACCATGAGGTGAACGGTCTAGCCAGCGGGACAAGCGCGTGGCTGGCACGGCATTTCATTTCACCGGATAACCTGACGGTGGCGATGTACTACTCGCCCAGTCGTCCGGTGCGCCCCTCTGGTCTGCCCGCCGCGTTGTATATCAGTACTCAGGACGGTGCCCTGTTGAAGTACGTAAGAAGCAGCGCGAGCAAGCTGTTCCATGACGATCTCTCCAGCCGGAGACTTGAAACCATCAAGCAAGACCTGGCATCAGGTCAGTGGCAGCCAGTGGACTTCGTCCATGAGGTTGCCGGCAGCGGTGAACTGTCTGTCCTGCGCACGAGCCTGTGTTGGGACCGGGTCGGACGGGTCAGCAGTGCCTGGAAACCTTTCGCGAACCTCGAGCGTCGCTGGCTCGGCCCGGTGTTCCAGAGTGCTGACGATGCGGCGGTACATGCCCGTCTGCAAGTGCCGGCCTCCGCCGACGGTCCTTATGGCGGAGTGATTCTGAAAACCGCCGAAGGCCTGTTCGTTGCCACGCTGCCGATCAAGGTGTCCCGGGAAAATTTCGATGTCACCGAGGTGTTCCCGTACGAAAGTATCAGCGCCGGACTGGCTCCGGCAGACTGCTACATCGTTGCACGTTACCGCTCGAGAGTCCGGCGAGAACTGTCGGTGATTTTTTCCGGACCCGACAAGCAGCTTTACCTGAATATGCTGTCGGTCGACACCGTCTACTCGGCATTCAACCGCACGATGACGGGGACGTGGGACGAATACCTGTTCGCGCCCGACGGTTCGTTGATTCGCTATCAGGCAGGCCTTTGGGACCGCGTGCTCGCCGACCTGTCACTATCCCTGACCGACACCGGCCATGTGCCTCCTTCGCTTGATGCCGAGACCGTCAGGCAGCGCATCCGCAGCGGCGCATTGAAGATGAATAAATGGGTCGGCTCGCTGGCCGAGTCCGGTTATTTGCACGTGGTGGTCGGCAGCGATATTTGGGGCGCGCCCCGTCATGTCACTCGCTGGGTGCCCTTCGCTGCGGATTTGCTGCCCATTGCCGATTACCACAAAGCCACCCATGCACCGGTCTGCAGTCCATTGTTCATTCAGGCCGATGCCGCCGCCACGTATGTTCATGAGGCGGTCGTGAGCCGCGATACGCTGACCTTCGGTTTTATCCTGCGCTCCGAGAGCAATGCGTTCATTGCCAGCCTGCCGATTGCGGCGCAGGGTTCGCGGCTGGCGCTGGACCGGGTCTTCGAGCAGGGGCGGATACGCTACGGTCATGGGCTGGAGGCTATTTATCTGCGTGCATCCTTTCCGCCGTTGGGCGCGCGGCACAATGACGTGCGCAGTGTGTTTCTTTCACCGACCGATGTCTTGCAAGCCTGCCGACGGGCCAACACGCCCCAGGGCTATTTACCCATCTACATTTCCTGCGCCGACGGGGCACTCTTGAGATTGCAACTGCATGCCTTCGAACCCGGTGAGTTCTACGACAGGCACGGGCAGATCGAATTGCGCCCCAACACGTTCGATTCGCCCGCGCAGGCGGCGAACGATGAGCGTGACATGGCCAAAGGCACGTTCGTGCTTGCCGATTACGTGCGTCGAATGGCCCGGGCGGGCAAGCTCGAAGTGCTGCAAACCAGCGAGTATTGGTCGCGCCTGGGCTGGATTCGCGAGGAAAGAGAACCTGTCGAGGGCGAGACTGCCGACGATGAAAGATGGCGCAACCATCCGGAGCCGGCGTTGGGGCCGGTGTTCCATCACGCCGACGATGCCGCCCGCCATGCTGGTAGTCGAACCGGCGAACCGGTCATCGACCGAGGGTACGAAGGGGCGATACTGGCGCACAGCACGAGCAATCGCTTTGTCCCGCTCGAACCGGTTGCCGTTTCGGCGCGTCAAAGCCGCCCGCTGGCACGGATATTCCGCGCCTCCACGGATCCGTCGACCGGTTGGCGCAACCCCGCCCCGCGATACCCTGAGGGCTTTTCCCTGGTTGCCAGTCATCAACTGCACCTGTCCGGGAACACCTCGCTTGGTGTCGATTCGGAGCACGTGCAGGCCAACTTCGCCTCGCCGGCTCAGCTACAGGCGCATACCCATCAGCTCAAGGATCAGGGTTTCGCGATCCAGACCTACTACTTTTCAACGCCCCACGGCGTTTTGCTCAAGTACATCCCGGTCTATACAGCCGCCGAGAGGAAGTTGCTGTCGACCCGGCAGGTGGCGTATGAAAAGGGCCGATGGGTCACACGGCTGAGCCCCGGCGAGTTTATTTCCAGGCTTGGGGCGCTGGGCGAACTGTCAGTACTGGTCGCCGGCCACTACTGGCGCCAGACCGGGCGACAGGGTGCCACCTGGCCGATTGGCCGTCAGCAAACGCCCAGCCCTGGCATTGTTCGCCGCAGGGATGAGTTGTAGGCGCCGATCAAGGCCGCTTGACGCGGGTGACAGGTGTCACCCGCGTGCAAGGGGTCAACCGGGCAGATCTGCCGTTTGCTGACCGAGTCGCGCCAGCAAAAACCGGTCCAGCAACCACACCACCACCAGCGAAGCCCCCACCAACGGAAACACCACCGCCAGCGCGAGCATGATCACCACGCCGGTTTTCCATTTCGGCAAGTCATGGCGCAGCGGTGGTACGCCGAATTTGCCCTGTGGTCGGCGCTTCCACCAGATCACCACGCCACTGACGGCACTGAGCAGAATCATCAGGCAGATCAGCAGCACGACGATCTGGTTGAAGGTGCCGAACATCTTGCCTTCGTGGAGCATCACGCCGATTTCCGTGGCGCGGGCCACCGCGCCGTACTGTTCGAATCGCACATCGGCCAGCACCTTGCCGGTGTATTGATCGACGTGCAGTGTGGCGTCGTTGCGCGGGTCATCGGCGAACACGGCAATGGTGAATACCCCGGTGGCGGTCTTCGGCAGGGTGATGCTGTAGCCCGGCTCGACCTTGCGTTCAATCGCGATGTTCTGCACGTCTTGCAGGCTGATGGCCGGCGCAGCGGGGCCGTGTTGCATGCCGCCGTGGGCCATGTGCTCGGCGTGGTCGCCGGACATCGGCATCGGCGTGTTTTCCATCGCCCACGGCACCGTCTGGCGCGCGGCGTTGTTGAGGCTGCCGGCCTCGACGTCGGAGGTCGGCACGTTGTTCCACATGGCGGCGGGGAACACGTTCCAGACCTGGGCGTACTGCTTGCCCCAGAACCCGGTCCAGGTCATGCCGCTGAGCAGCATCACCAGCAGCAATGCCGCGCCCCAGAAACCGGTGACCGCGTGCAGATCACGCCACAACACGCGCCCGCGGCTGTTCAGGCGTGGCCACAAAATGCCCGCTGCCTGGCCGCGCGGCCACCACAGGAACACCCCCGACACCACCAGCACCACGCCCCAACCGGCGGCCATTTCGATCAGGCGATCACCGACCGTGCCGATCATCAACTCGCCGTGAATGGCACGGGCGATGGCTTGCAGATTCCGCTTGGCATCCTGTTCGCCAAGGATGTCGCCATGGTAGGGGTCGATGAACACGTTGAGTTCGTGTTCAGCGTTCTTGACCACGAACTGCGCGCTGCGCCCGGCGTTGGCCGGCGGCAGGTACTGGGTGATCTGGCCCTGTGGATAGGCGCTTTTCACCCGTTGCAGCAAGTCATCGGCGGGCACGCTGTGGTGACCGACCGGGACGTTGAGCAGGCTGCTGTACATCAGTGAATCGAGTTGCGGTTTGAACAGATAGATGATGCCGGTCAGGGCCAGCATCACCATGAACGGGGCGACGAAGAGACCGGCGTAAAAATGCCAACGCCAGGCCAGGTTGTAGAAATTCGGTTTGGGCTGTTTCATCACGTGTGCTCCGCTTGGCTTGGATCTTTTAGTTGTTCTGCAACCCTTGTGGGAGCGAGCTTGCTCGCGAAGGCGTCGTATCAGGCTGCATCTATGTTGGATGTGCCGTTCCCTTCGCGAGCAAGCTCGCTCCCACAGGGTGGGATTTGACTGTTAGAAGCTCATGTCGACCTTGGTCCAGAGCGTGCGCCCCGGTTCATTGATCGCTTGCGGGTCGTTGGCCGGGTAGCCGAATCCGGCGTTACCCGCCAGGTTCAGGTGTTCGGCGTAAGCCTTGCCGAACAGGTTGTCGACGCCGCTGCTGACCTTCCAGTTTTTGTTGATCCGATAGGCGCCGTTGAGCGAGAAGACGCCAAAGCCGCCGCTCTTGTCGTAGTCCTTGCCGACGACGTTGCCCTTGTTCTGGTCGATGCGGTGTTGCGCCGCGACCACCCGCCACAGCGCCCCGGCGCTCCAGTTGTTTTCGCTGTAGGTGAGGCCGAAACGCGCATCCAGCGGCGGCATTTGCGGCAGGGCTTTGCCATCGCTGCTGTTTTTGCCCCAGGCGTAGGCCAGGGTCGCGTCGGCTTTCCAGTGATCGGTGAGCTTGTACGCCGCACCGAGTTCGCCGCCCATGATCCGCGCGTCGATGTTCTCCGCGCGCGAGCTGCTCATGCCCATCATCGTCGGCGTGTAGTCGAACAGGATGTAGTCGCGCACCACGCCGATGTAGCCCGAAGCCCAGGCTTCAAGGTCGGCATTTTTGTAGTTCACGCCGAAGTCGAGCTGGGTGGTTTTCTCCGGTTTGATCGAGTCGAACGCATTCACCGAACCGGCCGGGCCGGACTTCGGTGAAAACAGTTCCCAGTAATCCGGGAAACGTTGCGCGTGGCCGAGACCGGCGTAGAGGGTGGTCGGGCTGTCAGCCAGGTCGTGCTCGTAACGGACAAATCCGCTGGGCAGGGTGTCGGCACGGGTGTCGTCGGCGGTCGGGTTCGGCCGGCTCATCATTCCGGAACCGGTGGTCTGCCGATAATCCTTGGCCGAAGCGCGGTCGACCCGCACGCCGGTGATCAGGCGATCACGGTCGGCGGCGTACCAGGTCATTTCGCTGAACACGCCGTAGTTATGGAAATCGGCGTCCTTGGTGTACGGCAGGTCCTTGTAGGTGTCGATGCCCATCGCGCTGCGTTGGCGATGTTCGTTGGTCTGTGCGTCGAGCCCGGTGATCAACTGGATGTCGGCCCAGCGCCAGGTCGCCTTGATCCGCGCGCCGAGGGTGCGCCGGTCGACGTTGGACGCCATGGGCCCGGCCATCATCCCGGTGCCGGACGGCGTGCGCAGGGTGTAGTTGTCCATCACGTGGTCGGCGTAGTTGTAGTAGACCTGCGCTTCGAGTTTTTCCAGCACATCCGTGATGTTGGACTTTTCGAAGCGCAGGCCGAGGCTTTCGCGCAGGAACTGCGAACCGTCCATGCCGCGTCCGGCGTAGCGCGCCTCGCCGTCGCCCTTGCCGGCGGTGAGTTCGATCAGGGTGTCGGCGTCCGGGGTCCAGCCGACGGCGATGTCACCGTTCCACTTGTCGTAGCGCGAGGCGACGATGTCATTGTTGCCGTCGCGGTAGTCATCGGAGTGCGCGGTATTGCCGATCACCCGCACGTAACCCAACGGCCCCCCGGCCGCAGCGTCGACGACTTTGTCGAAGCGGCCGTGGGAACCGGCGAGGATACTCGCATTCACTCGCGTACCGAGTTCACCGAAACTCTCCGGCTCACGGTCGAAAAGGACGGTGCCGGCCGACGCGCCGGGGCCGTACAGCACGGTTTGCGGGCCTTTGATCACCGTGAGTTTGTCGTAGGTTTCCGGCGAGATGTACGAGGTGGGCGCGTCCATCCGGCCCGGGCAGGCGCCGAGCATCATGCTGCCGTTGGTGAGAATGTTCAGGCGCGAACCGAACATGCCGCGCAGCACCGGATCACCGTTGGTGCCGCCATTGCGCACCAGGGCGAAACCGGGAATGGTTTTCAGGTAATCACCGCCATCACTGGCCGGCACCGGTTGGCGCGGGTCCTTGGGATTGGTGACGATGGTCAGCGGCGAGCTCGGGGCGAGGGCGGTGATCACCGTTGGACTGAGTTCTTCGTTGTGACCGGCGTGATCATCGGCCAGCACCAGCGGGGACAGCAATACGCCGCAAAGGACGGCGGTAGCGTGCGAGAAACGAATACGCGATGCGTTCAGCGCGAAGGACGCCTGAGCTGCGCTCAAACGTGGAACAGCGGAAAACCTGGACATGACAATTTCCATCAAACAGTCGTAAACGACACGGGCGGCAGCCTGGAGCTGTCTTTTCAACCGTGTGCAATCAAAGGTGCGGTGTTTACGCGGCGACGGGCGGGGCGCGGGTGCGGGCGCCAGGGAAGAAGGTTCGCCGGGCATGACCCAGGCGCGGGGAGGGCGGGGTGAACGTGTTGACGTGGGCGATGCTGAACGTGGTGAAACTGCCACCACCGGTCAGCGCCGGGCAATTGAACAGCAGGCTGCAATAACCGCATTTTTCCCACAGAACGTGGTGCGAGGATTGCGGCGGGCAATGTTCGGCGCCGGGCTGCGCGTCTTGACCAGCGTGATCCATGCCGGGCATGTCCATGCTCATCGACATGTCCATGCTCATCGGCATGGACGTCGAGGCGTGTTGATCCATCGGCATCGACTGAGAAATCAGCGGGCCGATGAAGATCATCATCATGGCGAACAGGGCGATCCAGCTACCGCGGGTCAGAGTCTGGCTCTGGCGATGCCTGCTGGACGCCCCGGCGCTTTGCGGGCGCACGGGCGTGGTCAGCCGGATCGGTTACTGGGCGTGATCGTGCGTCTTGGTTTCCGCTGGCTTCTTCTGCACGGCAACCTCGACGGTCACGTTACCGGCCTTCTCGAAATGCAGGGTCAGCGGGAAGCGTTTGCCGTCGCTGAGCAGGCTGCGGTCTTTGGGGTTGAGCAGCATCACGTGATAGGCCATCGGCGCGAACGTCACCTTGCCGCCGGCAGGGATCACCACGTTGGGCACCTGCTGCATTTTCATCAGATCGCCCTGCATCACATGTTCATGCAACTGCGCTTGGTCAGTGATCGGCGAATCGACGCTGAGCAGGCGGTCGTCGGTCTTGCCGGGATTGCTGATCACAAAGTAAGCGGCAACGGTTGGCGCATTGGGCGGCAGTTCCTGCGACCACGGGTGAGCGATTTCCAGCTCGCCAGCCTTGTATTCGTGGGCATGGGCGAAGCACGCAGGCAGCAACAGCGCAGCGATGACGAAGAGTTTGTTCAACATGGCAGTTCTCCAGAACGATTTGATACGCAGGTCAATTGCGAGAACAAATCAAACCAGAGGCGAGGCGCGGGGGTTGAGGCTCGGCCATTGCTGGCGCGGTGTCGGTGTTTGCAACGAGGGTGGCGCCACGCTGCGATTGCTTTCGTAGCGGGCGAAATACAACTGCGGTGTATGACCCGGCAACGCCACCAATGGCGCCGAGCCCGAGCAGCACCAGCAATGCTGCATGTTCGAATGAGTGTCGTTGTTCGGGGCCTTCTGATCGGTAGCACCGATGTCGATCGCCACCATCTTCGTCCCGCTGCCGGTGCAGAAACTGCTCCACAGCAATTGTTCGGCCGGTGAACTGGCCGCCTGCGCCATCGCCCCCGTCATCGGCATGGCGAGCATGTTGAACAGCACTGCGAAGCAGGCGATCCAGGCAAATGCGAGCCGGTGTCGGTTCATGGGACAGATCCGTTGGGTGGGCGATCAGGCGCGGGCTATTTAGCCTGATCAGGGCCGATAAGTAAAAAGGCGTCGTGCGGTTTGGTGTCGCAGATCAATCAAACCGCGACGGCGTGCAATCTCAAACCCAAAGCCTTCATGACCTTCATGATAGTTGCGAATTCGGGGTTACCAGTGCTGCTCAGCGCTTTATAGAGACTTTCACGACCCAGGCCGGCATCACGTGCCACCTGTGTCATGCCCTGAGCTCGGGCTATGTCATTCAGTGCTGCACGGATGAGTACGCCATCGCCTTCATCATCATCAAAGCAAGCGTCCAGATACGCCGCCATATCCTCGGGAGTTTTGAGGTATTCGGCGGCGTCGAAACGGGTGAATTTTTCGGTCATGACTTACTCCTCATTACCGATGCTATGTGCCATTTGTACGGCGCGCTTGATATCACGCCGTTGTGTCGATTTATCGCCCCCGATCAAAAGCAGATAAATCACGTCGTCTCGACGAGTGAAGGACATCCTGTAACCAGGACCGTAGTGAACACGCATTTCGTAAACGGTGTCACCGACAAAACCGTAATCGCCAAAGTTGCCATGTTCGGCTGCTCGAAGTCTGGAGATGATTCGGCCTTTGCCGATGATGTCTTTCAACGAGTCGAGCCATTCGGAAAATACACGGGATCGTTCAAGTTCGATCATGTCAGGGTCGTATTCCTTGGGATACAGTCTGGCAAGCCGCTTTTCTGCGGTTGTCTGCCTGTATGGATTAAAGGAACCGAAGTATTGGGCGAGGGGATAGCGAAGACCAGTCGGCTGCTTCCTCAAAACAAGCCGGTTAATTCGCAGATAAATTTGAAATCAGGAAAAGTCTGACGTGAGCAGTGCATTAAGGACTTCAGACGTCGTCAGAAACTCCCGATCAACCCCCGGCAACACCGGCCGCTTCAACACCAGCACCGGCACTCCCAACTCCCGCGCCACTTCCAGCTTCGGCTCGGTCGCGGTGCTGCCGCTGTTCTTGCTGATCAGCACATCAATTTGCCGGCGCTCGAACAGCGCACGCTCGTCTTCCAGCAGAAACGGCCCACGGGCGCCGATGACTTCGCAGCGTTCGTTGCCGGGGTAGACGTCGAGGGCGCGCAGGGTCCAGAACTGCTCGCTGGGGATTTCGTCGAGGTGTTGCAGTGGCTCGCGGCCGAGGGTGAACAACGGGCGGCGGAACGGTTTGAGGGCTTCGGTCAGTTCGGCCCAGTCGCTGACCTCGCGCCAGTCGTCACCCGCTTGCGGCTGCCACGCGGGACGGCGCAGGGCCCAGCAGGGGATGCCGGCCCGGCGCGCGGCGAGGGCGGCGTTATGGCTGATTTGCGCGGCGTAGGGGTGAGTGGCATCGAATAGCAGGTCGATGCCTTCCGCGCGAATGAACTGCGCCAGCCCTTCGGCGCCGCCGTAGCCGCCGACACGCACCTGGCAGGCCAAGTCGGTCGGCACCCGGCCCACGCCGGCCAGGCTGTAAATGTGTTCTGGCCCCAGCGTGCGGGCGATGGCCAGCGCTTCGGTGACACCGCCGAGCAACAGCATCCGCTTCATGCAAAACCTCCGGCGTGGCCGACAATGCCGCCCTGACGATCAATCGCAAACACCTCGACCTGCACCTGCGTCGGTACCACGCTGCGGGCGAAATTCAGCGCATGGCGGCAGACCTCATCACCGAGCGCAATCCCCGCCGCACTGGCCATCGCCAAGGCTTGCTGACTGGTATTGGCCTCACGAATGCCTTGCTGCAACGCCTCATCGGCGCCAATCGCCGCCGCCCATTCCGCCAGTTGCGGCAGGTCGATACTGGAATGCCGCGAGTGCAGATCCATGTGCCCCGCTGCCAGTTTGCTGATCTTGCCGAAGCCACCGCACAGGCTGAGTTTATCCACAGGCACTTTGCGCAGATGCTTGAGCACCGCGCCGACGAAGTCGCCCATTTCGATCAGGGCGATTTCCGGCAGGTCGTAGACCCGGCGCATGGTGTCTTCGCTGGCGTTGCCGGTGCAGGCGGCGATGTGCAGATAGCCGTTAGTCCGGGCGACGTCGATGCCCTGGTGGATCGAGGCGATGTACGCCGCGCAGGAGAACGGCCGGACGATGCCGCTGGTACCCAGAATCGACAGGCCACCGAGAATGCCCAGGCGCGGATTCATGGTTTTCAGCGCCAGCGCTTCGCCGCCCTCGACGTTGACCGTGACCTCGAAACCGCCGGCATAACCGGTTTCTTCAGCGAGCAGGGTCAGGTGATCGCTGATCATCTTGCGCGGCACCGGGTTGATGGCCGGTTCGCCCACGGCCAGCACCAGCCCTGGCCGGGTCACCGTGCCGACCCCCAGGCCGGCATTGAAGCGAATGCCCGGTTCCGCCATCAGCCGCACTTGCGTATAGAGCAACGCACCGTGGGTCACGTCGGGATCGTCGCCGGCATCCTTGATCGTCCCGGCCTCGGCGCCGTCGGCGGTCAATCGGCAGAACTCCAGACGCATCTGCACCTGTTTGCCTTTGGGCAAGACGATTTGCACGGCATCCGCCGCGACGCCGCCCAGCAGCAGGCGTGCCGCCGCGAGACTGGTGGCGGTGGCGCAGCTGCCGGTGGTCAGCCCGCTGCGCAGGGGGGCGGGTTGTTCGCCGGTCTCGTCACGCATCGCGGGGTTTGACCAGGTCGAGCAGCGTGATCGGCAGCGCTTGGCGCCAGGTGTCGAACTCGCCAAGCGGTTGCGCCTGGGCCACGTGAATGCGCGTCAGCTCGCCGCCGTGGCGTTCCCGCCAGTGCATCAGGGTGATTTCGCTTTGCAGGGTCACCGCGTTGGCGACCAGTCGCCCGCCGGGTTTGAGCTGCTCCCAGCAAGTCTCGAACACGCCTTCGCGGGTCACACCACCGCCGATGAAGACGGCGTCCGGACGCTCCAGCCCGGCGAGGGCATGCGGTGCCTTGCCGCGAATCAGTTGCAGGCCGGGCACGCCCAGTGCATCGCGGTTGTGTTCGATCAGTGTCTGCCGGCCCTCATCCGCCTCGATGGCGATGGCGCGGCAACTCGGGTGCGCGCGCATCCATTCGATGCCGATCGAGCCGCACCCGCCGCCCACGTCCCACAGCAGTTCACCGGGGATTGGCGCGAGGCGGGCGAGGGTGATGGCCCGGACATCGCGTTTGGTCAGTTGACCGTCGTGCTGAAACGCCGAGTCCGGCAGCCCGGCCAGCCGAGACAGGTGCGGGGCGTGTGCGTCGGCGCGGCATTCGATGGCTATCACGTTCAGATCGGCAATCGGCGGGTTGGCCCAGTCATGGGCGTTGCCCGCGATGCGCCGCTCGGCGTCGCCGCCCAGATGTTCCAGCACCCACATCCGGCTCGCGCCGAAACCGCGCTCGCGCAATAGCTGCGCGACCGCCGCCGGGCTCTGCCCGTCGTTGCTCAGCAACAACAGCCGCACGCCACTGGACAACGGCGCATTCAGCGCCGCCAGCGGCCGGGCCACCAGCGACAGCGTCACCACGTCCTGCAATGGCCAGCCAAGTCGCGCGGCGGCCAGTGCGCAGGAGGACGGCGCCGGCAGAATCAGCATCTCGTCGCTCGGCAGTTGCCGCGCGAGGCTGGCGCCGACGCCATAAAACATCGGGTCACCGCTGGCCAGCACGCAGATCGCCTCCCCACGCCGCTCCAGCACCGGGGCGAGGGCGAACGGGCTCGGCCACAACTGCCGCTCGGCGCGGATGCACACCGGGAGCAAATCCAGCTGCCGCTGGCCGCCGACGATCCGCGAGGCGCCCATCAGGGCACGCCGGGCATTTTTGCCCAGGCCCTTGAAGCCGTCTTCACCGATTCCCACAACCGTCAGCCAGGGTGACATCTATATTCCTCTAAACACGCCGTTCCGACGGGCAGACTTTTCATGCCGCCGGACAAAGCAGGCATAATACCGCGCCTTCGCCCGCGAAGCGCCTTTCCCACGCAGCCGGTCAGCCCCTTGAACGAACGCCCGATGTCCACCGCCTTACGCCCCTCGGCCTGCCCGGGGTTGTTGCGCATTGTCCAGGCGCTGGACGGCGGCATCTGCCGGATCAAGCTCAATGGCGGTGCGATCAGCGCTGAGCAGGCCGATGCAGTGGCCGATGCTGGCGCACAGTTCGCCGGCGGGGTGATCGAGGCGACCAATCGCGCCAATCTGCAGATTCGCGGGATCGGTCAGCAGAGCGCGGCACTGATCGACACCCTGCTGGCTGCGGATCTCGGGCCACGCACTGCTGCCGGCGACGATGTGCGCAACCTGATGCTCAGCCCAGCCGCCGGCATCGACCGGCAGATGCGCCTCGACACCCGTGCACTGGCCGGACAGATTCTCGACACGCTGCAAAGCCATCCACGTTTCCATGCGTTGAGCGCCAAGTTCGCCGTGCAACTGGACGGCGGCGAAGCGCTGGCGATGCTCGAACATCCCCATGACCTGTGGTTGTCGGCGTTCGAACGCGACGGTGAAACGTTGCTGGCGTTCGGTCTGGCCGGATGTCCGACGGATCGCGCGATCGCTGCCGTGTCGCTGGAAAACGGCCATGCCTTGGTGGTGGCGGTGCTGGAGTTGTTCCTTGAGCTGGCCCGACCCGAGCAGACGCGTATGCGCCATTTGCTCGACGAACTGCCGCTGCTGGCGTTTCTCGAACAACTGAGATCACGCCTGCCGATCACCGCCATCCGCCATTGGCAGCGCCCCCTGTCAGCGGACAATCTGCACATTGGCGTTCATCCGCAAAACACCGCGGGTCTGGTTTACATCGGTGCCGTTCCGCCGCTGGGGCGCCTTGATCCAGCGATGCTGCGCGGTGTCGCACACCTGGCCCGCCAGTTCGGCGATGGCAGCCTGCGCTTCACCCCTTGGCAAAGTCTGCTGCTACCGAATGTGCAGGCAACCGACGCGGCTGCCGTCCTGGCGGCGTTTGAGCAACTGAACCTGCTGACCCGATCCCGCGAGCCGCTGGCACACCTGATTGCCTGCACCGGCTCCAACGGCTGCGGCAAAGGACTGGCCGACACCAAGCAGGATGCCCGGCGGCTGGCGAGGTTGTTGCCGCAAGCACTGGATGTGCACCTCACCGGCTGTCCGCGCTCCTGCGCCGCCGCGCACCGTGCACCGGCCACCTTGCTGGCGGTCAGCCCCGGTCATTACGACCTCTATTTTCGCGATGCAACGCTGCCGGGTTTCGGCACGCTGCACGCACGCAACCTTACTATTGAAGCGGCCGCGACCCTGCTCGACGCCCGCTCCCGGAGCCCCCTTGATGCTTGATTACATCCGCGACGGTCAGGAGATCTATCGCAACTCCTTCGCGATCATTCGCCGCGAGGCCAATCTGGCGCGCATCCCGGCCGATCTGGAAAAACTCGCGGTGCGGGTGATCCACGCCTGCGGCATGGTCGAGGCCGTCGACGGTCTGCAATTTTCCGAAGGTGCCGGCAAGGCCGGGCGTGATGCGCTGGCCGCCGGTGCGCCGATCCTCTGTGATGCGCGGATGGTCTCCGAAGGCGTGACCCGCGCGCGCCTGCCGGCCAACAACGAAGTGATCTGCACCTTGCGCGACGACAGCGTGCCGGAGCTGGCCCGTGAGCTGGGCAACACCCGTTCCGCTGCGGCGCTGGAACTGTGGCGTCCGCACCTGGAAGGCAGTGTGGTGGTGATCGGCAATGCGCCGACCGCACTGTTCTATCTGCTGGAAATGCTCGACGCCGGCGCACCAAAACCGGCGCTGATCCTCGGCTTCCCGGTGGGCTTCGTCGGCGCCGCCGAATCGAAAGCCGCACTGGCCGCCGACAGCCGTGGCGTACCGTTCGTGGTCATGCAGGGCCGCCTCGGTGGCAGCGCCATGGCGGCCGCCGCCGTCAATGCCCTCGCCACGGAGATCGAATGATGCAGGCCAAAGGACGTTTGATTGGCCTGGGCGTCGGCCCCGGTGATCCGGAGCTGATTACCGTCAAGGCCCTGCGCCTGCTGCGCGAATCGCCGGTGGTGGCGTACTTCGTGGCCAAAGGCAAAAAAGGCAACGCATTCGGCATCATCGAAGCTCACCTGCAAGCGGCGCAGAATCTGCTGCCGCTGGTGTACCCGGTGACCACCGAAGCGCTGCCGGCGCCATTGTCCTACGAACAAGTGATCAGCGATTTTTACGATGAAGCTGCCGAAAC
Source organism: Pseudomonas sp. GNP014 (assembly GCF_054344005.1). Classification (NCBI taxonomy): domain Bacteria; kingdom Pseudomonadati; phylum Pseudomonadota; class Gammaproteobacteria; order Pseudomonadales; family Pseudomonadaceae; genus Pseudomonas; species Pseudomonas sp. GNP014. The sequence goes on from NZ_JBTGUS010000001.1 coordinate 1,920,847, forward strand.
CGTCGCGGCGCATCTGGATGCCGGCCGTGACGTGGCGGTGATCTGTGAGGGCGATCCGTTCTTCTACGGCTCCTACATGTACCTGCATGACCGGCTGGCCACGCGTTACGAAGCGCAGGTGGTGCCGGGTGTGTGCTCGATGCTCGGCGGCGCCTCGGTGCTGGGTGCGCCGCTGGTGTATCGCAATCAAAGCCTGTCGGTGCTTTCCGGCGTGTTGCCTCACGAAGAATTGAAGCGACGTCTGGCCGATGCCGACGCGGCAGTGATCATGAAGCTGGGGCGCAACTTCCCCAAAGTACGTCAGGTGCTCGAAGAGCTGGGCCTGGCCGAGCGCGCGCTGTACGTCGAACGCGCAACCATGGCCAACCAGAAGATCGTGCCGATGGATCAGGTCGAGCCGATGTCCTCGCCGTACTTCTCGCTGATCATTGTGCCGGGCGAACGGTGGCAAGGCTGATGACTCAATCCACCCCCGCTATTGTCATTCTCGGTCAGGCCAGCCTGGCCACCGCCCGGCGCATCCAGCAGGTGTATCCGGCAGCGCAGATCCATGGCCTGGCTGGCCGTGTCGAGGGCGCCGACCTGGTGTATCAGGCGTTCGGCGAGACCCTGCGCGAGTTGTATCAACAGGACACGCCGATCATTGCCTTGTGCGCCGCCGGGATTGTCATCCGCACACTGGCGCCGCTGCTGCTGGAAAAGGGCGCCGAACCTGCCGTGCTTGCGGTGGCCGAAGACGGCAGCGCCGTCGTGCCGCTGCTTGGCGGATTGGGCGGGGTGAACGTCATGGCGCGTGACATTGCTGCCGGATTACAGGTGACGGCGGCCATTACCACCAGTGGCGAATTGCGGTTTGGCACCTGCCTGCTCAATCCACCCAGTGGCTACGCGTTGGCTGATCTGGAGGCGGGCAAGCGTTTCGTCTCCGATTTGCTCGCCGGGCACAGCGTGCGCATCGAAGGTGCGGCGCCGTGGCTGGATCAGGCGCAGTTGCCGCAAGACCCGCAGGCGCAGCGTGCCATTCATGTTGGCAGCGGCGTACGCGCGGCGAGGGCGGATGAGTTGTTGATCTATCCGCGCAGTGTCGCGGTGGCGGTCAGCGCCGCCGTTGACGATGTGGCAAATGCTGTACGCGCCAGCTTGCAGCAGGTGAAAGTTGCGCTGCAATCGCTGGCCTGTCTGGTCGCAGCCGATAGCGAAATCGCTTCTGCGAACCTGCGTGAAGCGGCGCTCGAACTGGGTGTGCCGCTGCGCTTTGTAGCGGCGCAACCGGACATCGAAGCCCTTGTGCGCGCCGCCGTGCCCGGGACTGCCGTGGTTACCGCCAACGGCTTGGCCATCGCGGTTGCCGAGCAGCCGTTGCAGGTGTCGAGCATCGGTCGCCCGCGCGGGCGTCTGGCGGTGATCGGCCTCGGCCCCGGCGCTGCCGAACTGATGGTGCCGGCGGTCAAGGCTGAATTGGCCCGCGCCACCGACGTACTCGGTTATGAAACCTACGTGCGCATGGCCGGCCCGTTTCGCGACGATCAGGTGCAACACTGCACCGACAACCGCGAAGAGATGCAACGTGCCCGCCACGCCTTCCGCCTGGCCGCTGCCGGCCGTTCGGTGATCGTCGTGTCGTCCGGCGATCCGGGGGTGTTCGCCATGGCGGCGGCGGTGCTCGAAGCGCTGCATGAATCGAACGATCCGGCCTGGCACAGCGTCGATCTGGAAATCCTGCCGGGTGTTTCAGCGTCTCTCGCAACCGCCGCGCAGGCCGGCGCGCCGCTGGGTCATGACTTTTGCGTGATGTCGCTGTCGGACAACCTCAAACCGTGGTCGATCATCGAGAAGCGTCTGGATCTGGCCGCAGAAGCGGACCTGGCACTGGCCTTCTATAATCCGATCTCGCGTGCCCGCCCGTGGCAGCTGGGACGCGCACTGGAGATCGTCGCCCGCCATCGCGTGCCGCAAACCCCGGTGGTGCTGGGGCGCGATATCGGGCGTCCGGGGCAGACGTTGCGCACAACGACCCTGGGCGAATTGACGCCGGACCAAGTGGACATGCGCACCATGGTGCTGATCGGTTCATCGACCACTTGCACGTTCGCGCGCGCCGATGGAAAGACATGGGTTTACACGCCTCGTTGGTATGGTGAAAAGCCTGTTGGTTGATAATAGTGGCGGTAAACGCCGAGCCAAGTTGTAAGTAACTTCCCTTGGCGTGACATGCAGTTAATCTTTTGAGTTGAATAATTAGTTTGAATGAGAAAGCCGCCAATCATATTGATTGGCGGCTTTTTGCGTGCGGCGGCAGGCTAAATGGAAAGTTAAATATATTGCCGGGTCATTCGCGCGGGCGGGATAAGTGTTATTCGTTGTTTCGCTGGATATTGTTTGAGCTTATTGAGGTTTGAATGTGCCGTTTTTGCAGAATAGATTTCCTTCCGGTAATTCTATTTAGTCAAGGAAGGTAATAATGGAAACTAACGATAAGTTGCGCGAGTTCATTTCCGCTGAAGATTACTCGCAAATGCAACAAACACTTGGTGAGTTTACCGGTAGCGCTGAACACACGGCGTTGTCAGAGCATTACAACAGGGCTATGCAAACAACCGATCACAACGAAAGACTGCTGTCGGTGAAGCTCTTCAAGGAATTGCTGGAGTTACTGATCAAGCGTAAGACAACGCCCGTGTTAGGGGACGTCAAACAGATCAGATCGCAACTGAACAAGTCCATCGCGCGCATGGCGGACACGCTGACCCTGCTCAAGGATGAAGGCCGGCCCGTGCCGAAAATCATGCACTTTGTCTGGGTCGGTGGCAGTGAAGTCGGCGTCAACCAGCGTGATTACATGAACATCTGGCGCCAGATCCTCGAACCACAGGGTTACCGGTTCAACCTCTGGTACGACAGCGATGCGTTGCTGGCCTTTGAAATGAACCGGGTGATTCTCGACGCTGCCAGAGTGGATGCGATGGAGGCGGGAGGCGACACGCTGAGCAAACCCGCTGTGTTGTCACAAATGATCGAAGATCGCGCGCGGGTGCTGAAACAGCAGATGTTCGCGTTCCTGGAACAACCCCAGTGGCGCGGTAACGCCGACCAGGCGCGCATTGACTTGATGGTGCGCGCCTACGGCAAGGATCGGGCGACATTGGAAAACTTTCGCCAGCAATGCCTGGAAACGCATCGGGCAATGGTCGCAACGGACTTGCAGTTACGTGACGTTCGCCAAGAGTTTGCCGGGCACTTTTTACACGATGTCTACCAGCGTGAAATTGCCATGCGTGGCAACTTCGCGGCAGCGAGCGATGTCGTGCGGTTACAGGCCGAGTATCTGGAGGGTGGTCGCTACAGCGACATGGACTACTTGCCGCCGCTGGCCGAGAAGTTGGGCGCTGTCGATATCAGTGACTTTAACGGCAACCAGCGACTCGGGGTTCTGAAACTGCTACTGGATCACAACGAGGCTTTGATGCCGGGGCGCGATCCACTGCGTTACCTGGAGATAACCGGTGAAATTCCCACTGCGGCCGACGCGGCGCTGACGGCGTTCGCGCACAGTAAGCCGGGTGTCCATGAGATTTTCGTTGCACCGAAGGAGCACGCGGCACCGCAAGATGCCATGCGCTTGGGAACGGCTCATGGAAGTGCGGTCACCGGGGAAATGAATGCGCACTTCATCGCCCATCCAGGCAGTGCCATGGTCATGGCCTACATGCAGATGATCCGCCTGAATTATGACTGCTTGCAGGAAGTCGAGCGTCGATCAATCGTCGCCGGTATCGACTTCGCCGATGAGGGGCGTTTGCTGGACGTCATTCAAAACGTCGTGAATGAAATGCAGGCGCTGGGCAAGTTGCCTGATTCCAAGATTCATTTTTCAGCGTCCAAATTGATTGACGCCATCCGGACCTATTATCAGGACGGGATACGCGTCGATGCGCGAGGCACCATCACCCTTACCGGACCGGGGGCGGCTGCCGCAGGGCTTACCCGGTATATCGAACAGCATCTGCAACCCGATCAGATCAATGAGATCCGTAGTCGCCTGAAACTGGTCGAGGGCTATAACGTTTCCACTGAAGAGGAACGGATCTCCGGCTGGACGGTGAATGGCGATGAACATGAATGGCTCAGGAACGAGCAGGAGAAATGGCGCACGGGCAAACTCAAGTCACGTTACGTGGGTCAGTTGGCCGGGTTGCTCAGGCAGCATACGCTGACCTTCAAACAAGGCTGGCCGATCATTGAAGGCAAACCGGTGCTGTTGACCTCGGTACTGCAGCAACTGATTGATGACCTCGGTGAACCGTTCACTCGCGCAATGAGAGACAAGTTGAGTGGTGACATTAACTTCCCGATAGCGTTTTCCATCGACTTCGACAGTCGTGAGCAAATACGCACACAACCGGCAGGTGAGATTCCCGTTTCTCTGGGGGCTGAACCCACCAGCAACCTCAACGAACTGTTTTCGCACGTGGCCCACGGCTCTCTGTTGGCTGAGCAGTTGAGTCCTTTGCAGCGCGTCATGCTCGGTGGCCTGTTTGGCGCGACGAGCCTGGATTCCAGCGGGTTCGCCGGCGCCTGGCAGAACGTCATGAGCATTGCCCGGGATACCTCCGATGAAGGCTTGTTCGCCCGTTATAACGCGATTGAAAAGGTATTGGTCGAGCGCCAGTCGCCGGCCTTCGAGGCCGCACTGGCGCGGGGCGTGGCGAACGGCACGCACACGTCACGCGTGCTCAAGGCGCTGGCGATGAATGACGCGCTGACACTGAAGCAATGGGGCGAACGCATCGGACACATCCATCGTACCGCGCAGCGTGAATACACCACCCGGATCCTCAAGCGCAGCGCACGGGTGCGCGAAGGGTTTTTCCAGGCCGGGGCGCTTTCCAGCAGGCAGGTGCCACAGGATCTGTTGATGCTCGGCACGGGTGACCCGGGGCGACGCTGCTATCCGCTGGCGCTGTTGATGGGCGCAGCCATGGCGGCCGGTGAGCCGGCCGAACGTGCACTGGTCGCGCGCGTCGGTCATGCTGCGCAACATCCGCAGGACGTTGAGTCGCAGGCGTTGTTGAACGCATTGGGTGAGCTTCAGGACGTGTCCGGCAAGGCCTTTGGAAAGTCTCGAGGCTTACAGCGCCTCGACAGCGTGATGCAGACGCTGGCGGCGAAAACCGCGCCGACCGTCCTGCTGCTCGACACCGGTAATCATGCGCTGCTGGTCGCCAAAGTGCAGGTGGGCGAGCAAACGTTCTATCGTTTTTATGACCCTAACTTTGCGCTCTATACCTTTGCCGGACACGCCGATTTAAAACGCGGCGTGGAGCATTACCTGAATGACAGCCAGCACGCATTGGCCACGCTTTACGGTTTGGGTGATGTCGACGCAGCGCACTTCAACGTTATCGAGCTGGACACCGCCGCGATCGCCGAACGGCAGCTTTCATCCAGCCTGCGTGTGGACAGTTTTTTACAGACAAAGGACCCGGCTTCTCAAACGTCGTCAGTCTGGGCCAAACAAGCGCTCGGCCGTGCCCGTTCCCTGAACGAAAATGCCCGAATGGGAGCCAGCCTGGCGCAAATGGACGCTCGTTACTGGGCGCAGGAACTCGATGAAGCCACCCGGCGTATCCGCGATGAACACAAACTGAGCGGTGACTATCTGCCATTGCTGGAGACGGTGCGGGCGACCCCGGAGGCTGGTTTTTCGGTGACGATGGTGGACGTCAAAAAACCGCAAAACAGCCGCACGGTCAGTACCAGCGATGCGCGTCTGAGCCGGGTCAAACAGCACCTGCAACGTCTGGTGAAGACCTTTGCAGGCAGCGCGAGCGCTCCGGCCGAAGCCGACGGTGGCAGCCGGTTGAGTTTCGCTTTTGTGATTCAGACGTTAATCAACGAAATGCGCCTGCGCGAATATCAGGCGGCAGGTGGCGAGATACCGGCGTTGTCGATTGCGCTGCAAGTGCAGGTTTATGTCAGCTATGCGCAGTTGGGTTTTGGCGTGCTGACCGATACCGCGCAGATCATCAATCTGGTGCGTCAGGTCGCGGCCAGTGAGCAGGCGCTGGCCGTGCGCCAGTCGTCGCTGTCCGGACGGTTGCTGGGCCGCACCGCCACGGCGGCCGGTGTCGGTTTTTCCATCGTCAATATCGGCTTCGATGTTTATGGGCTGACGGTGGCCGAGAATCATGAGCAGCGCTCGCGGTTGTCCGCGCAACTGACGTTCGATATCGCCGCGCTGGGGCTGGACGTGGTCGCGCTGACTGTGGGCGGAACGGCCGGCGCCGCGGCGGCGATTCTGTCTGTGCCGCTGCTCGGGGTCGGGATCGGTGTATCGGCCATTGCCAGCAACCTGGGACAGATCAGCGACAAGGCGACCGCCGTCGGTAACCATTTGCGCGCCATCTACAATGCTTACCAGCACGGCGCCTACACACTCGAACACGGGGTCTTGCAGTTCCCGCCCGAGGCGGTCATCACGCGCCTCGACCTGAAAGCCGATGAAGCGCGATTCGACAGCCAGAAGTTTTACCCCTGGAAGGGCGGTGCGCTCGAGTTGCCGCAGTACAACGATGACCCGAAACAGCTGCACCGGGCCGTCGACATTCGCCAGGCACTGGAGCTGCCTGAGGTGATCAGGCTGGGCAATGCCGGTGGTCGTCATACCGTGGTGTTGCCGTGCACACCGATCTGTTACTTCGGTTACGAATACCAGTTGGGAGGTTCGGGCTATGACTATGTGCCATTGCCTGGAGAGCGGGTGACGCCACGTCTCGCGAGTGAGATACGCGGGCCGAACTGGTGGGCATTGACGTCGCTGCCGAAGGTGCTGGGAGAAGTGTTGACTAACAGTTCGAACAACGGCATCCATACCCGATATCCGCAGTTGCGCAACGCAGTGGCAGACAAGCTTGAATATGACAGGCAAGGCAACCGTCAGGTGTATCTGCACAGCACGCCATCGTTCAAGCACATCCTCTACAAGCTGCACCCCATCTTTAAAACAACGAAAATCAGCGTGCGACTCGACGATCAGGTTCGTCAGTTGGTGGTTCCAGAGCTGCCTAAGGAGTGGCACGCAAAAATCTCCTACGAAATCGTTGCTGTCGCCGGTCAATACCAGCTGCAACTCACCCCCGGATTGGTCGCCGTGAGGTTTCAAGGCAGTGCCAAATGGGTGGTCCGTGCGCCGTGGGTCAATATCGAACGCGTTGTGTTCAACGCTTCGCCACCGCAGGCGGGCGAGCGTTTATCGGCAGGCCACGATGCTCGCACACTGAGTGTCGACGGTATGCTGGTTATAGGTTTCGACGGCTTGATCGAACTGGCTGACGGCGAGCTGTTCCAGGTCGACTGGCAGGCGCGCCGTTTGCGCCTGGTTTCGGTCACGCTGCAGGACGGGCAAAACACCCTGCAAAAGGTTCTGGTTCATCTGCGCAAACGGGCTGGCGAGAGGCGTCTGGCGCAGGGCTATGTGACCCTGAACGGATTCGAAGTGCCCTACAATCCAGCCCGCTCGCCGGTGCTCACTACGGCTTATTACGACACGCGGCAGGAGCGCTTGCTGTTTGCCCGCAATCTGCCTGTCGAGGTCAATCGCGGCCTGGTGTTGGGCGCGGCGACCGCCACTCATGCGTGGTTCTATCACCCTGATCACGGGACGATATGGCAGGTCGATGCGCTGACCGGCACCGTCGTGCGTCGCTATCGTCTGCTCAGCCTTGACCTGGGCACCAGGATTACGAGTTTCACCCAACAGGCGGACGGCAGTATGCATATCGCGCAGCAGTTGCGTGAGCAGGCATCCGCGAGCAAGGTCGAGACCACACTGACGTTCCAGATCAGCGGACTGAAGGTGACGTTGCTGGATATCAAAATGTGGTCGCCCGGCCTTGAGGGCTCCAGCCTCAAGCCCGAAGACGGAAGCAGAATCTCTTTTCTGCGGCACCGTCTGAAAAAGGCTCGCCCTTTCGCGGACGGAACGCCAGGCATGGCATCGGCGATCAGCATTTGGTCATACACTCCCTTTGTTCACGCGCACGCTTACTCTTTTGACGTGTTGCTGGAGCGCGCCTGGATTGCCACCGGCCATGAGCGATACTTTCGCGCGCAACACGGCAGTGCGCCTGACATGGTCATGCTCATGCCCAAGGTAACGGATCCGGAAGCCGCGCTGATTTTTTACAGTAAAGACACTCAGACGCTCAGTCATGGCATCGAACTCAGAACCGATTACTTCTTCAATCAGGTCATTGCGAAGGACATCGTCGAGGTCACCCGGGCAGGGGATCGTTATATTGCCACCCGCGCCGATGGCCGGCTTTTCGAGATCGACTTGAGCGCCAAAGCCAATAACTGGCAGTCCGAAATCGACGAGCACGTGTTGAAGTTCTTCGGTTTGGGGCAGCACTGGCTGCAACGCAATCCTGATTGGCTGAGCGCCCTACCGGCGTTGGCCAAGGCCTATAAATCGGAACCGTTTCCGATCCTAGGCCTGACCGGTGCATCCGGCGATGCGTTGCTGGCGGTGTGGTGCATGGGGGAGAAGGTTGTGCTGGCCCGTGGCAGCGAGCGCAAGGAGTTCGCCTTGCTGGGGCGGACTCCGGATGAGCAGGCCGTTTGGCTGCTGGACGTTGCCGCAGGGCAAATCCTGCGCCAGCCGCTGATGCCGCTCGATGCACTGCGCAAGGTGTTTGGTGACGGTCAGCGGCTGCTGCATCCCGACTCATTGCCAAACGCGGAAAAAGTCTGGCCGCAATGGACATTCAGCCAGGTGTCGGCCGATGGCGAAGGTTTGGTGGGCCGCACTCGCGAAGGGGTGAATCTGCAACTGCGCGATCATCAGCCCGCGCGCATCGTCGGTGTCGAGAATGCCTGGTCGTACGTGTATAGCGAATCACCCGAGGCATTGCGGGCTCGCTTGAGAGCGCTGGTGCACGAGCAGCCCCACGCCGCGTTTTTGCCCTTGGGCAGTGTTCCGGATCGCTACAAGTATTACGTGCCGGCACTGGATCGCGTTTTCGAGATTGCGGGGCGAGCCGATGGGCAGTCCCCGCAGTTTCTGGGAACCCTCAACGAGACGGTGCCGATGCTTTTCGATCCGGTGGACGGGTTGATCTTCAGTCGCGGATCCGCGGAGGATCTCTGGCTGCCAGGCAGTTACGCCCATCGTGAAGGTGACGTGTTGTCGCTTGAAGTGAACGACGAAGTAACGGATTGGCTGCCAATGTTGCCTGATGGGGTCGACAAGTTGATTCTGACTTTCGGCGCGCAGGCCGCCCGTTATCGGCTCTCGGAACCCGTCTGGCAGCGCCTCGATTGTATTGTGGTCAATCCACGGCGTAGCTCCGGGCTCGAGATGCCGCGAGCAGACTTATTGACTCTGGATTTACCTGAAGCCGGACATCTGCTGATGTCCCGGGTCGCCGGGCATCTGGTACTCAGTGACCCGGACAATGCCCACAGCTTGATAGTGCGGGGCGTCGATCCGCAGGATGGCGAGTCGCCAATGCCCATGGCCCTGGCCGTCACCATTGAAGGCAAACAGTGCACGTTGAGCATTGAACAGTGGCTGCAGGCTTACTCACGGGCACAGGGCGATGAAGCCATTGTTACGCTGGGCGCGGTGATCAAAGAAATAATCTGATTTATAAATCAAAATTTAAATGGCAGGGCCGCCAACAGATTATTGGCGGCTCTTTTGTTTTTAAAGTTATCGGTTGTCAGGCAATAGTTATTGTTTGTTGGGGTTGTTGGTTGTGCGTAACAGACGGTCTATAAATGTCCATGTGTCTGCTGACATGGGCGCTTGCAATTGGCGACGCACGATAATATTTGAATGTAATCCGGTTTGAGCCTGAAGTTGATGGTAGTTAGCGTGTTGGCTCAATTATCTCGTTGAGACCCGGTTTATGAAGAGTAATAAAACATCCGAGGATAAAGAGTTTGATTTTGCCAGTCTGTTTGATCTGGTCGATCTTAAAAAGGCTCTTGAACTGCAAGCCGACAACCAACTGAGTGATGCCGTACTGCGTTTTTACAGCGCTTGTGTCGACCCCCAAAACTCCGCACGAATACTTGAACCGCTGGCCCTGCTGCGTCAGACCCTGGCCCTGCTGCTGGCGCCGGGGCGAGTAAAGCGCGGTACGGAACAGCCTGTCACGAATGACCGGCTAACGAATATCTACCATCAGGTCGAACACTTCGAGTCCCGTGTTCAGTCGAGTGCTGCGCTGCTCAAAACCGCGCCGACGCCTGTTGCGAAAACGCTGCACTTTGTCTGGCTCGGTGGTGGTGTCGGTGACATACAGCGCGATTACCTCTACGTCTGGCGCCAGGTGCTTGCCGGGCAAGGTTATGCACTCAATCTCTGGTATGACAGTGATGCACTGCTGGCCCACCAGACCAACAAGCTGATTGTCGAGGCGGCCAAGGCCGATGCGCTCGCACAGGTTGGTGAAAAAGTCATTGATGAAAGTGCGTTGGCCACTCTCTACGAAGAGCGCGCGATCGTCTTGAAGCAGCAAATGTATGCCCACATCAATGCTGCCGTTGAAGGCGGCGAGTCGGCTGATGAGGCACGCATCGCGTTGTTGGTCGAGGCCTACGGTCAGGACCGTGCCACGTTGCAACTGCTCAGGGAGCGCAATCGTGACAGCGTGCAGGCACTCGCGGGAGCCGACCTGCAGTTGCGCGATCTTGATGTCGGCGAAGAACCGCTGCAATTGCAAGACATCTACGAACGCGAGACCCGTTTGCGCGGCAATCTGGCGGCGGCGTCCGATGTGGTGCGTGCCGAGGTCCTGTACCGCGAAGGTGGCAGTTACGCCGATGTGGATAACCTGCCACCGCTGCGAAAGCATCTCGCCGGTGTTGACATGGGCAGCCTTCAACCGCCGGCCCGCGCCGGCGTCTTGCAACTGATGCTCGATCACAATCCGCACTGGATGCCCGGACGTCAGGCGCTGCGTCAGCGCTATACGCATTATCTGGAACAGATCCCTCTCGAGCACCGTTCGACAATCGAAACCTTCGCCAAAAGCCATCCCGCCATGGGCGAGGTGTTTCAGCCTCCGGCAGATCGGCTGATCCGACCTTTTGCGCTGAGGGCTGTTGCTGAAGGGGGGTCGATGAGCAATGCATTTTTGATGGCTCACCCCGGTGCAGCGATGTTGCAATCGCTGATCAAGCGATTGCGCTTGAGCTATGACTTGATTGATGCCACGGCCCGTTTAGCGGTGCAGCGAAGAGTTGCGTTGAGTGACAGCGAGCGTATGTCAGAGCTGGCAAATGAGGCGTTAGAGAAATTCTATGGCCCTCTGGGCGAACTGCCCGCAGAGCAGGAAATTTTTGCAGCGTATCTGGCCCGTGCAGCAGCCTGTCACTTCAGTGACGGCATTCGCCTGCAAAGCGAACTGACCATCTACCTGACCGGACCCGGCGCCATGCGCGACAGCATGGGCGATTACGAAAGAACTCACTTTACCCCTGTGGATGCGCAGGTGTTTCGCGCGGATACGCCGATCTCTGCCCTTGGGACAATCAATCGCGATACCGAAGAGGAGCAGGACCACTCCTGGAAAGACAACGAAACCGATCCTGAGCAATGGCTCAAGACAGAGCGCCAGCGCTGGAGTAGCGGTGAATATAAAACCCGTTATGCGGGTGATATCGGGCAGTTGCTCAAGGGCTCGACCCTGGTGTTTGAACAGGGATGGCCAAAAATCGAAGGCCGCACCGTATTGCTGACGGACGTCTTGCAGCACCTGGTCGATACCCTTGGCGAGCCGTTTATCAGTGCGATGCGCCTTGGTCATGATGGCCCTGTCAACTTTGAGCATCCATTGCCGTTGAGTTACGCCGAACGCCAACTGATCAGGCAACAGCCAGCCAGTGCGCTGCCTCCGCCGTTTCTCAGTGTCGCCAATACGCAAGCGCTGGGGCTGGATGAAGTGCTGGTCGGGATGGGCCGTGGTGAGCTCAGTCTTGACGAGATTACCCCGTTGCAACGACTGGCCCTCGGCGCACTGATTGGAGCCGATTCGCTGCACGGTCAGGCGTTCCTGGCGCTCACGGGGGAGCTGGACAACCTCGCCAACCAGGTTCGTGATCTGGGGGTTTCCAATCGTTACGCGGTCATCGAGCGACATCTGTATCAGCGACAGGATCGGGCGTTCCTGAACGGTCTGGCGGCTGACCTGTTGCCAACCAGCGCCGTGGGGGCACTGGCGCTGAAGAAAAGCGCCTTGAAGGATGCGCACACCCAGCGCCAGTGGGGGCGGCAGGTCGGGCAGATCCAACACGTCGCCACACTTGAACATCGCATGCAGATCAACGAGCAAACCGATCGCCTGCTCGGTTCGTTCGACTTCGGCAGTTTCGCAGCGGTGCCTCAGGATTTCTTGCTCGGTGGTCGCGGCGAGGCCATTGGCGGGCGGTGTTACCCATTGGCGTTGCTGATGAGCGCGGCCCTTACCGAGGGCAGCCCAGCCCTCCGGCAATTACGCGAACGCTTTTTTCTGGCGGTGATCGAGCCAGGGAAGAACGATTCGATCGCTTTCAAGCACGCGGTGGAGGAACTGCGCGGTATCGCACTGAGTGACGTCGGTACGCCGCTGGGCCATGCCGACCTCACGCAAATCAGCGCCGCTCTGGAGAGTCGCAGCGGCCCCCGGATGTTGATGCTCAACTCGGACAACCATTCGATGCTCGCGGCTAAAACCGTGGCGGGAGGGGTGACCACTTATCACTTCTATGATCCCAACTTTGGCCTGTTCGGGTTCAGCGACGCCATCCAGTTCCAGCAAGCGCTCGAGCATTTTTTCGTGCGTCAGAAGATGGCCGGTTATTACGCAGCTTACGGTGACGAAACGCGGCCACAGTTCAATCTGGCAGAGCTGCACGCCGAGCGGATCTCATCCTGGCCATTGTCCGGCGCGATAACGGCGGGCACATTGTTGAGTAATGAACCGTTGCCGGAACAACCGGAAGGCAGCCTTCGCCAGCGTCTTAATAGCGCGCACGGCCGATCGCTGATCGAAAACGCCCACCTGGGCGCGAGCCTGCTCGGACTGGACAGCCATTGGTGGGGCCAGGAGATCGCCGCCGCCACAGCGGCCTTGCAAAAACTGCACGCCGGGGCGACGCCTTTGGTGCCGTTGTTCGAAACGCTGCAAGTGACGCCTGAAGGCTCATACCGACTGAGTCTCATCAATCCGTCAAATCCTGCGCAGGTGGTCGAGGTGCTCAGTGAGGATCACCGTCTGTTGCGCATCAAAACCTGGTTGTCCGGGCAGTTCTCAACCTTGGCGCGCAAACCGCAGCGGACCGCTCATGGGGTGGATCCCACCGAAGCCGGCAGTGTGCATACCCTCAACGCCGGCTTCACTCTTCAGGCCTTGATGAACACATTGCGCGGACGGGAAGGGGAGGCGCGCACACTGACCACGGCTGTGCGTCTGCATGGCTACGTCAACTATGCACAGTTGGTGCATGGCAACGTGGTGGATGTCGTGGGGCTGATTCGCCTGGTGCGCACGGCGCTGAATGAGCAAAAGGTCATTGCCCGCACCGTTGGGCCGGTGGTCAGCGAAGCGCTGGGTCACGCTGCCAATGAAGGTGTCGGCGCCGTGCTGGGGCTGGCCAACGTTGGTTTTGATGTCTACCAGTTGGCGACCGCCGAAGATGAGGTCGAGAAGGCACAGTTCGGCACCCAACTGGCCTTTGACTCAGCCAGCCTGGCCTTGACGGCGGGGGGGATCGGAGCGGCACTGGCCGGCGCCTCAACCGCTGCGGCGGTGCTCGGGGGCGCGGGGGTCATCCTCGGCGGTCTGGCGGTCGGGTTCGCTGCGCTCGCCCAGGGCTTTACCGGCATTGCACGTGATGCGGAGGCCGTCGGTAACTTCTTCGCGGACATGGAACATGCGTATCGCGGGATCGGCTATCACTTCGACGCTCGCCTGGGCGCCTGGACTGTGCCGCCTGCGCTGCTGGTCAAAAGCATTGATCTGGCCAATGGCAAACTGCGCCTCGACAGTCCCAAACTCTACCCTTTGCGTGATCACATCGGCGTGACGGACTACGACCTCGACTACGACCGGGCGATTGATATCCGTCAGCAGTTAAAACTGCCGGGCGAGATCGTGTTTACCCCTCCAGCCAAACAGACCATCGTCTTGCCATGTACGCCGCAGACTTGCTATGGCTATGAATACAAGGCCCTGCCATTTGGCAACCTGCGCGACGACCGCGGTTTCGATACGGCGCGACGTCTGGAAAAAAAGAACAAGAACGGCAATTGGCTGTTTCGTTTTTCGTTTTATTCCTTTCCTTGCGAATACATCCTGCATCGGTTGTATGCCGACTATCGCCAGACTGTCATCGAGGTGCAGCTGGATGCCGTCGAACGGGTCCTGGTGGCGCCGTCGCTGCCAAGTATCTGGGAGGGCAAGGTGTCCTACCGTATTTGCGGAGCCGACGCTTCATGCACATTGGCGCTGAGCCGCGGTTATGACATCGAATTGCAAGCGCCGAGCGGCACCCGATGCAGCTGGGTGCTGGAGGCCGGATGGGCGCGTGTGACGGATATCCGCGTCGAACTCGGCGAGCTGTACATCGGCAATGTGCACCTGAAGCTGTCCGGCCGTGGTCGACATACGCTGCGCTTGCGTATAGCCGATCAGCAATTGTTCCAGGTTGATCAGGTCAGGCGTCAGCTGGCGATCATCGAACAGAGTGCGCCTGCCGGGCTGGATGAGCAGGCGTTGCTGACGCACTACAAGATGTTGGCCAACGAGCATCGTTTGCTGCTGCCCTACACGCCGATTCATCAGTGGCCAATCCCGTTCGAGTCACCGCAACAACCCCGGTACGTCACCGGGTGGTATGACGCGCACGAAGAGCGCTTTCTCTATATTCGCAACGAAGGCGCCGGGGAAACCGATGAGGCGCAGCTGGCGCTGGTGGTCAACGGTTATGCGTACTTTTACGTGGCGGACAGCTACGACATCTGGCAGGTCGATACGCTCAGCGGACTGATCAAACATCGCTTCCGTGTATTGCTGGAGGGGGACAGTCTGCTCGACAAATTCCAGGTCGATGCCCACGGCGTGATTCATTTTGTGCAAACGGTCAGCGCTGCCCATGCCCCGCGTGAATTCGGTTACCTGATCCACGACGGACAGTTATTGCTCGGTTCGGTGACTTACGGTCAGCATCGCGAGTTGCAAGCCACCGTGTTTGCCAGCGATACGCTGGTCGATTGGCCCTCGGTGCTGGGCAATTACCTGATCGCCCGTTCCCATCCCGAAAAAGATGGTGTGACTACGGTGGAGTGGCAACCGGCGGCCTATGTTTCCGTGTGTTGGGCATTCGATCCGGGCAAGCGCGATATGGTCTGGATCCGCAGCGCCGATCGACTGCTGATTCATCCCCAGCCGCTGCCTCGTCATGCCCGCGGCTGGAAAGACTCGATAAAGCACCTCGGCGACTTGATGCTGATGCCGATGACGGACGCCGCCGATGTGTTCTTCATCTACAACCGCATAGACCAGACGCTTTGCCGGCAGGAGCGAACCGTGAGGCAGGGCCAGGCGCAATGGTCGAAACGCTGGATCGAGCCGGCAGGACTGACGCAGGTGGTGGCTGTTGACGGGGGGTATCTGCTACTCGATGACGAGGGGCGTTTCTTCAATCTGACCGCGCAAGGCGATGTGCTGCTGGCTGGCCTCGATGAGCGATGGCTGCAGGATCGAGCGCAATGGTGGCTGGCGCTGGAATCAATCGCCAAACGTTATGCGGCGAACGGTTTTGCGATTGTCGGTTTACGCAACGTCGCCGGTGACGGCAACCTGTCGGCCTGGTTTGTGAACAACCGCTTGCTGCTGTGCGATATGGGGCGCGACAAGGAAGTACGTTTGCTCGGCGTCACACCCGATAACCAGGCGTGCTGGGTGTTTGACCTCTCGAGCGGAGCGATCTGGAGCCAGCCACTCATGGAGCCGCAGAATCTTGAGCGGGCTTTTGGCGCAGGTGCGCAGTTGTTGCACGCCGACGCTCTGCCTGCACCTGTGCCGGAATGGGCTGACTGGCGATTTGCCGAGGTGCGCGTCGACGGCTCGGGGTTAGCGGGCACTACGGTGGAAGGCGTATTGCTGAACCTTCGCTATCAGGAGTCTGAAGTCATCAGTGGGGTCAATCGACATTGGGTCACTGCGCAGGGCGGTCCGCTGCTCGAACGCCTGCAAACCTTGTTGAACGACGTCGATCACGAAGAGTTCGTTTTCGTCGAGTCTGGTCCGGACAGTCTGCAATGGTATGACGTGCAGGGTGCCAGGCTGGTGCGCGTTGTCGGCAAAGCGCTGCCTTTGGATGTTGTTCTGCTCGGTACACAGCATCAGCCATCCCGCGAGGGGGCAACCACGGTATTGCTCCACGAGCCTGCCGCGGGCACGGTGCAGACCTATCCGGGCATGCACGGCCTTGGGCGATTCAACTACTTCCAGCGCAACGCTCAGGTGGTGACCATTGAGGCGCAGGACCGTGTGGATGATCTGTTGCCGCTGATTCCCGATGACGTCTCTTTGATGGTTCTGCGACTGGGGCAGGGGCATGTGACCTGCAGGCTATCGCGGGCCGCCTGGCGCAGGCTTGATTCGCTGATCATTGATTGCCGGCACGCGTCGGGTGAAGTGCCAGCGGTGCCTGGCAAGTTGATCTGGGAGTTCGATGCGCCGGAAAAACTGCTCTTCGAAATCGTCCGGGAACATCTGCTGATCATTGATCCGGACAGTGAGCATTGCCTGATCTTGCGTGATGTCTGTTCTGCTGACGAGGCGTTGCGCGGCGAGGTTTTCCTCGCGTTCAATCACCAGCATTCCCATGCGGTATCGACGTGGGTACAACGTTTGCAGGCTGGTGAAGGGCGTTCGAAGAGCATGACGCTGCAGGATCTGACGGCGGTACCGGCGATCGCCGCGTAAGGCCGTCCGACAGCAAAACGCCGCGAACCCTGTCGTTCGCGGCGTTTTGTTGTGCACCCGTTATCCGCGATCCCGGCCGTCAGGGCACCAGATAACCCTTTATACCGGTGAAGATAATCTGTGCCGCCAAGGCACAGACAAACAAGCCCATCAGCCGACTGACAATCTGCAAACCCTGATCGCCGAGGATCCGCTCGATGCGGTTCGACAGGTAGAGCACCACGCCCACGGTGAAGCTGGCCAGTGCGATGCTAATGATCGCGGTGAGTTTGTCGTCCCAGTGTGGCTGGCTGACGCCCATGACCAACAAAGCACCGATGGTGCCGGGGCCGACCGTCAACGGAATGGTCAGCGGCACGATGGTCACGTCCTGCTGCACGTTATCGGCCTGCACCGCCGGTTTTCCCTGTGCCATGCCCAGTGCCGAAATGAACAGCACACTGCCGGCACCTATGCGAAAAGCATCCACGGTGATGCCGAACACATCGAAAATCACCCGCCCGAACAGATACAGCAACACGCTGGAGACCAGCGTCGCCAACGCCACCTTCCAGGCCAGGCGCCGTTGTTCCTTGCGCGAATAACCACGGGTCAGGCTGATGAAACAGGACAATACGAAGAACGGGCTGTAGAGCACCAGCATCTTCAGGTAAA
Source organism: Pseudomonas sp. GNP014 (assembly GCF_054344005.1). Lineage (NCBI taxonomy): Bacteria > Pseudomonadati > Pseudomonadota > Gammaproteobacteria > Pseudomonadales > Pseudomonadaceae > Pseudomonas > Pseudomonas sp. GNP014. The sequence goes on from NZ_JBTGUS010000001.1 coordinate 1,938,480, forward strand.
CGCTGAACAGCACATGGAGCATGGTGTCGGCTCGCGGCAGGAGAGTGTGGGGATGGAGTCTATCAGTCGAGCAGCAATTGAGGCGTGACGGCGCTCATGGCAGCGCAGGCCGCGGTGGTGTCCGTCTCGCCCAGGTCACCGGGTGAACTCGAGCGTCGATTGCATCCCGCCAGCGGGCGATTCAGAAGGTCGACGCCGTTCGGTTCTGCTGATCACGCTGGGCAACCCAATGCTCGATCAACTCGCGCAACTGCGATAACTCGACGGGTTTGGACATGTGCCCATCCATGCCGGCCTGACGTGCGCGTTCTTTGTGTTCGGCGAGGATGTGCGCCGTCAGCGCGACGATCGGCGTGCGGATGCGCTGGTTGCTGACCTCCCAGGCGCGCAGTTGCTGGGTCGCGGAGAAACCATCGAGAATCGGCATTTCGCAGTCCATCAACACCAGATCGTAACGTTGGGCTTTCATCGCCTGCAGGGCTTCTTCGCCGTTGCTGGCGGTGTCCGGTTGCAGGTTGAGTTTGCCGAGCATGCCGCGAATCACTTTGGTCGAGATGGTGTTGTCTTCGGCGACAAGAATGCGGAAATCGCTTGGCACCTTGGCTGCCGTAGACGGCGTCACCACTTGCGGCTGGAACACCACCTGGCCCTTGTTGCGCTGGTTCAACTCGTCGGCGAGCGTGGTCTTGAGCGTATAGCCGGCCACCGGTTTGGCGAGAATGCGTTTGATCCCGGAGTTGCGCGCGATGATCTTGCTCGGCGCGTTGCTGATGCCGGTGAGCATGATCAGCAGGATGTCGTGGTTCAGGCTCGGGTCTTCCTTGATCTTCGCGGCCAGTTGCATGCCGGTCATGCCGGGCATGTTCTGATCGAGCAGCACCACATCGAAATAGTCGCGCAGGTGCGCCTTGGTCCGCAGCAGCGCCAGCGCTTCCTTGCCCGACGGCACGGCACTGACGTTCAGGCCCCAGGCGCTGCATTGCTGCACCAGCACTTTGCGGCAGGTGTCGTTGTCGTCGACCACCAGCACTCGGGCGCCTTGCAACGGGCTGTCGAGATCGGAAGTCGGGTGTTCGAGGCGATCTGGATCGAGCGGCAAGGTCAGCCACAACGTGCTGCCCTGACTGGCGCCGCTCTTGATGCCGAATTCGCCGTGCATCAGGCGGATCAGTTGCCGTGCGATCACCAATCCGAGGTTGCCGCCCAGGCGGTTGGCCGAGAGGAAATGCTTGCTGTGCAGTTCGGCGTGCATCAGCGCTTCGCGTTCCTCCGGCTCCATCGGCTGGCCGCTGTCCTGCACGGCGATGCGCAGGCGCGGTTTGTCACTGCGCTCGTCGAGGGCGACGACGATCAGCACTTCGCCTTCGTCGGTTTTCTTCAGGGCGTTTTCCAGCAGGCTCAGCAGTGTCTGGCGCAAGCGGGTCGGGTCACCGCTGATCACGCGCGGCACCTGCGGCTGAATGAAGCTGATCAGCTCGACGTTCTGCTGTTCGGCCTTGGCGCGGTAGATGCTCAGGCAATCGTCGATCAGGGCGTTGAGGTCGAACTGCACGTCGTCCAGTTCGATCTGCCCGGATTCGAGCTTGGAGATGTCGAGAATCTCGTTGATCAGCGTCAGCAGTTCGTTGCCGGCGCTGTGGATGGTCTGCACGTAATCGCGTTGTTTGACCGACAGCGGGGTGCCCAGCAGCAGCTCGGTCATGCCCAGTACGCCGTTCATCGGGGTGCGGATTTCGTGGCTGATCTTGGCGAGGAATTCGGCCTTGGCGTTGATCTCGGCATTGCTCGCGGCGAGGTCGCGGCTGATGCTGAAACGGCTTTCGGTGATGCTGCGCTGGCGCTCGCCCAAGGCAATGCTCATCAACAGGCCGCTGACGCAAATGAACGCCATCAGCGTCATGATCAAGCCTTGCGGTGCAACCAGGGTCAACCCGAGCAGCGCCGGCAGAATGATCAGCGTGCCGATGTTGAACACCACCATTGCCGCGACAAACAGCCGTGCCGGACGATAGCCCTTCTGCCAGTGATAGACCGCCACGAACAGCATGCTCAGGCCGGCCAGGGCCACCAGCGCATAGGTGATGATGTTCAGCGGCAGGGTGTTGACGAACAACAGCAACAGGCTGCAGGTCACGATGAACAGAATGTCGCCGAGCAGCAGTTTGTTCAGCGGGTGCGGACCGAGCGGGGCGAAGAAGCGCAAGGCGAACATCAGCCCGGCCGGGGCGGTCAGCAACAGCGCGAGGTAGGCGCCCGGGGTCTGGATCGCATGCCAGTTCGGCAACCAGGGACCAGCGAGGTTGAGCAGCAACAACAGGCTGAGCGCCAGAAGAGCTTCGCAAATGGCCAGCCACAGGCTGCTGCGCGAACGGGAATAGGCGTAGCGCACCAGGTTGTGCAGCAACAACATGCCGAGGCAGCCGAACAACAGGCCGAAAATCAATGTCTGGTTCTGGTTGGCCGCGTTCATCACGGCTGATTGCAGCGTGATATGCGGGCGTAACTGGTGGTCGGACACCATCCGCAGGTAGATATCGAGAGGCTTGTTGCTCTGGGGCAGCGGCAGCATGAAGTCGCTGCTCGGCAATGGCCGTTCAGCCTGGGGCTGGCGGGTGCCGGTGTCGCGTTGCTCGATCAGCTGGTCGCCGTCCAGCACATAGAGATTGAGGTGCGACAGGTCCGGGGCAAAGATGCGCAGCACCTGTTCGTGTTTGCCCGGCGCCAGTTTGAAACGCAGCCACAGTGCGCCATCGGGCTCGGCGGCCGTGAGGCGGTCCAGTTCGATGGGGCTGAATTGATTGGTGTAGCGAGCCGAGCGAATGTCGCTCAGTTGCAGATTGCCCTGGTCGTCGAGCAATACCGACCAGCCACTGCCTTGCGCGGCCTGGGCCGGTAGCATGCAGAGCAAGGTCAGCAACGTGACGGTGAAGCTTATGGCAATCCTGAGCCAGCGCACGGCGAAATCCCTTCGTAGGTTGATGCCAGAATATAACGATGCGCGACGGCGGAACAGCCCGGCAAGGAACGGCATTCCCCGCCGGGCGTGATGTGCAGCTTATTCCTGGGTTTCGCCACGTTCACGGGCAATGGCGCGGTAGCCAATGTCCTTGCGGTAGAAGCAACCTTCCCAGTCGATCGCCGCCGCCAGTTTGTAGGCCTGCTGCTGGGCGTCGCTCACGCTGGCGCCCATGGCGGTGGCGCAGAGTACGCGACCGCCGGCGGTTACCACGTTGCCGTCTTTCAGCGCGGTGCCGGCATGGAAGACTTTGCCTTCCAGGCTGGCGGCGGTGTCCAGACCGTTGATCGCTGCGCCCTTGGCGTAGTCGCCCGGGTAGCCGCCAGCGGCCAGAACGATGCCGACGCTCGGACGTGGGTCCCACTGTGCTTCAACCTTGTCCAGCGCTTGCGCCAGAGCGGCTTCGACCAGCAGCACCAGGCTCGACTGCAGACGCAGCATCACCGGTTGGGTTTCCGGATCGCCGAAGCGGCAGTTGAACTCGATGACCTTCGGATTGCCGGCCTTGTCGATCATCAGACCGGCATACAGGAAACCGGTGTAGACGTTGCCTTCCTCCGCCATGCCGCGCACGGTCGGCCAGATCACCAGATCCATCACGCGCTGGTGCACGTCAGCGGTGACCACCGGGGCAGGGGAGTAGGCACCCATGCCGCCGGTGTTCGGGCCGCTGTCGCCGTCGCCGACACGTTTGTGGTCCTGGCTGGTGGCCATCGGCAGGACGTTCTTGCCGTCGACCATGACGATGAACGAGGCTTCTTCGCCGTCGAGGAATTCTTCGATGACTACGCGCGAACCGGCGTCGCCGAACGCGTTGCCGGCGAGCATGTCACGCACGGCGTCTTCGGCTTCGGCCAGGGTCATGGCAACGATCACGCCTTTACCGGCGGCCAGGCCATCGGCCTTGATCACGATCGGTGCGCCTTTCTCACGCAGATAGGCCAGGGCCGGCTCGATCTCGGTGAAGTTCTGGTAGTCGGCCGTCGGGATCTTGTGACGGGCGAGGAAGTCCTTGGTGAAGGCTTTCGAACCTTCCAGCTGTGCAGCGCCGGCGGTCGGACCGAAGCAGTCCAGGCCACGGGAGCGGAACAGATCAACCACACCCGCCACCAGTGGCACTTCCGGACCAACGATGGTCAGGGAAACGTTTTTCTCGGCGAAGTCGGCCAGTTGCTCAAGGGCCAGTACGTCGATGGCGACGTTTTCGCACTTGGCTTCAATCGCGGTACCGGCGTTGCCCGGCGCGACAAAAACCTTCTGCACACGCGGATCCTGAGCCACTTTCCAGGCCAGGGCGTGTTCACGGCCACCGCTGCCAATGATCAAAATGTTCAAAGAAAGACTCCTTCGGAGAAGCTGCAAGCTACAAGCTGCAAGTGAAAGCCCATGGGGCTTCTCAGATGCAACTTGTGGCTTTGAATTAGTGTGGCTGCCAGTTGCAAGAAGAACGACGAGTGTCCGCTTTTTCTTGCAGCTTGCAGCTTGAGGCTTGTAGCTGCCGCAACTCAGTGACGGAAGTGGCGCATGCCGGTGAAAACCATGGCGATGCCGGCTTCGTCGGCCGCAGCAATCACTTCAGCATCACGCATCGAGCCGCCCGGCTGGATCACCGCCGTGATACCGACCTTGGCCGCGTTGTCCAGACCGTCGCGGAACGGGAAGAACGCGTCCGATGCCATCACCGAACCAGCCACTTGCAGACCGGCGTGTTCAGCCTTGATCGCGGCGATACGTGCCGAGTTGACGCGGCTCATCTGGCCGGCGCCGACGCCGATGGTCTGACGGTTCTTGGCGTAGACGATGGCGTTGGATTTAACGTACTTGGCCACTTTCCAGGCGAAGATCAGGTCGTTGATTTCCTGTTCGGTCGGGGCGCGCTTGGTCACGACCTTCAGGTCATCGGCGCCGATCATGCCGATGTCGCGGCTCTGTACCAGCAGGCCACCGTTGACGCGCTTGTAGTCCCACGCCGGAGCGCGGTCAGCCGACCACTCGCCGCAGGCCAGCAGGCGCACGTTGGCTTTGGCCGCGACGATGGCGCGGGCTTCTTCGCTCACGCTTGGGGCGATGATCACTTCCACGAACTGACGCTCGACGATGGCCTTGGCGGTCTCGGCATCCAGCTCACGGTTGAAGGCGATGATGCCGCCGAAGGCTGATTCGGTGTCGGTGGCGTAGGCCAGTTCGTAGGCCTGACGGATGCCGCCCTCGGCGTCCGGGCTCACGGCCACGCCGCACGGGTTGGCGTGCTTGACGATCACGCAGGCCGGTTTGACGAAGCTCTTCACGCATTCCAGCGCGGCGTCGGTGTCGGCCACGTTGTTGTACGACAGCTCTTTGCCCTGCAGTTGGGTCGCGGTGGCAATGCCGACTTCGGCAGGTTTGGCTTCCACGTAGAACGCCGCGCTCTGGTGCGGGTTCTCGCCGTAGCGCATTTCCTGAGCCTTGATGAACTGGCTGTTGAAGGTGCGCGGGAATTCGCTGCGACCTTCGGTGCTCAGCACGTCGGCAGCCTGATTCACGGTGCCCATGTAGTTGGCGATCATGCCGTCGTAGGCGGCGGTGTGTTCGAATGCCTTGAGCATCAGGTCGAAACGCTGCGCGTAGGTCAGGCCGCCGGCCTTGAGGTTTTGCAGAACATTGGCGTAATCGCTGGCATTCACCACGATCGCCACGTCTTTATGGTTTTTCGCTGCCGAACGAACCATGGTCGGGCCGCCGATGTCGATGTTCTCGATCGCGGTCGGCAAGTCGCAGCCTGGTTTGTTGATGGTGGCTTCGAACGGGTAGAGGTTAACGGCAACCAGGTCGATCGGCTTGATACCGTGCTCGTTCATGATCGCGTCGTCGATCCCGCGACGACCGAGGATCCCGCCATGGATTTTCGGGTGCAGGGTTTTCACCCGACCGTCCATCATCTCTGCGAAACCGGTGTAATCCGCGACTTCCACTGCGGCAACGCCGTTGTCGCGCAGCAGCTTGAACGTCCCGCCGGTGGAGAGGATCTCGACGCCCAGAGCTTCGAGCTCCCTGGCGAATTCGAGGATCCCGGTCTTGTCGGAAACGCTGATCAAGGCGCGGCGGATCGGCAGGCGGGTAGTCTGGTCGGTCATCTCAATTTCCATCAAAAGCAAAGGAAGTCAGCAAAAAAGGCGACCGGTTTTACGCGGGCGCCTTTCTGGTTTGATTGAATGCTTACAGCAGATCGTACTGCTTGAGTTTCTTGCGCAGCGTGCCGCGGTTGAGTCCGAGCAGCTCACTGGCCTTGGTCTGGTTGCCCTTGACGTAGTTCATCACGCTTTCGAGCAGGGGGGCCTCGACTTCGGAGAGCACCAGGTTGTACACATCCGTGACGGACGCGCCCTCAAGGTGGGCGAAATAATTGTGCAGCGCCTTCTCGACACTCCCGCGAAGGGTCTGGCCTTCTTCGCTCGGGGTATTGAGGTGCTGTTTCAAATTCACGTTGTCGCTCACGGGTGTTGTTCCACTCACTAAAGTCTCGGTCATCATCGTCATGCGGCCACCCCTTCTTCGTCCCCTGTCAGGCTCTTGTAACGCTCGGCGAAAAACTCCCGAACGTTGGCGCATTGTGTTTCCGTACCATCCAAACGATTGAAGTGGGCGCGAAACTCCTTGGCGCCCGGCAAGGTTGCGAGATACCAGCCCACATGCTTGCGGGCAATACGGACGCCCATCACATCCCCATAGAAGGCGTGAAGTGCGGCCAGATGCTCCAGCAGGATGCGTTCCACTTCGATCAGCTCCGGTGCCGGCAATTTCTCACCGGTACGCAGGAAGTGGTCGATCTCACGAAAAATCCATGGCCGCCCCTGGGCGGCACGGCCTATCAACAGGCCATCGGCACCGGTCGCGTCGAGCACGTAACGGGCCTTTTCCGGCGAAACGATGTCGCCATTGGCAAACACCGGAATCGACACGGCCTGCTTGATCGCGGCAATCGTGTCGTACTCGGCTTCACCGGTATACAGATCGGCGCGAGTGCGGCCATGCACTGCCAGCGCGGTGATCCCGGCCTGCTCGGCGATCTTCGCCACGGTCAAGCCGTTCTTGTTGTCGCGATCCCATCCGGTGCGGATCTTCAGGGTGACCGGCACATCGACTGCAGCCACCACGGCCTGCAGGATCTCGGTCACCAGTGCTTCATCTTTCAGTAACGCGGAGCCGGCGGCCTTGTTGCAGACCTTCTTTGCCGGGCAACCCATGTTGATATCAATAATCTGTGCGCCCAGTTCGACGTTGGCCCGGGCCGCCTCCGCCAGCATCTGCGCGTCGCCACCGGCAATCTGTACCGAGCGTGGCTCGGGATCGCCTTCGTGGATCATGCGCATGCGCGACTTGCGGGTGTTCCACAGGCTCATGTCACTGGTGACCATTTCCGAGACTACAAGCCCTGCGCCCAAACGCTTGCACAGCTGACGAAAGGGCTGGTCGGTGACCCCCGCCATCGGGGCGAGAATCAAGCCGTTCTGCAATGTGTATGGGCCGATGCGTACCGCCGACATAGGACTTCCCTGAAGTGGGGCCGGATCATGAGAGTTCGAAAAAGGGTTGGCATGATACCCGCTCTCGATGACTGGATAAAGGCTGAATTGAACAAAATCTGAACAGTTATTCTGTTATCGCCAGCGGTTTGGTTGGCCGCGGCGCAGTCAGAAAACCGTCGTCAATGCAGAAGCGGTGAAGCGGTTCACTCCGGGGAGTGAAAACTCAGGCTGTAATTCACCGCTTTCGGGCCTGGGTCGAGAATATCCAGCGCGATGTGGATCGGTGTTTGTGGTGGCATTTCCGCCAGCCCTTCGAGATCGCCACTGAGGTATTCGCCGGGTTTGAAGCGACGACTGGCTATCAGATGGCCATTGAGGTCGGCAAAGCGCAGCTCCAGCAGCGGAAACGGCTGGGAGAACGTCGCCCGGTTATAGATGATCGCATCGACCACCAGTGCGCCGCTGAACTCCGGGTGGCTGCGCACCACCAGGTTGCTGCTCTTGATTCTGGCGATGTCGACTTTGGATGGCACCGTGCAGCCAATCTGCGGGCAGACCTGCTGAAACCAGGGGCGGTACTGATCCTGCCGCGCCAGCTCATCGAAATGATAGGCAATGTATTGGCCGGCAAGGCCGCCGGCCGCCAGCAGCACCAACAGCAGCCAGAGCAGGCGTCGGCCCCAGGGCGAGCGGCGCTTTTGCCAGTCCAGTTGTAGCGGATCGTCGGTCAGGTCCTGCAGGACTTCAGCGCGCACGCCCGGTTCGGCGCGTTCACGCTGTTTGCGCAAAGGCTCGACCGCTGGCAGATCGTCCTCATCGCTGTCGTCGCTGGCGGACAAACGTTCGCGGCGGGCATGTGGATCAATCGGATCGTGCAGGCGCAGTTGCGGGATCGCCGGTTCGTCGTCCAGGTCCACCGGTTCCAGCGACAGCGAAGGTTCGGTGCGCGCAGGCTTGAGTGGTTCTGGCTCGACAATCTCGGGTTCGGCAGCGAGCTCGGGCTCATGTTCGGGCAAATGCTCGTCGTCGCGAGCGCTGAGCAGGCTGTCGCGCCATACCGGTTCATCGGTTTCGTGGTTGTCACGGCGGGCGCTCAAGGCGTCTTCCCGTGGGCGACCGAATTCCGTGGTCGGCTGGATTTCACGTTGCTCGAGGCGGGCGAGTTCTTCGTCCAGATCGAGGCTGTCGAGGTCCAGGTCCGAGGCGCTCCATTGCTTTTGGCTGATGGCGCGTGGTGCGGGTGTTTCGGCGACGGACGGAGGTTCTGCCGCAGGCGTTGGTGCCGGGCTCGGCGCCGGTTCGCCCAAGGGTGGCGCGACCGGTGTCACCGCGTCCTTGCCGGCGTGTTGCTCAAGCAGCTGTTTGGCGGCGTTGAACACTTGCAGGCAGGAGCCGCAGCGAACCACCCCGCGGGCCACGCTCAATTGAGCATGGCTGACACGGAAGCTGGTTTGGCAATGCGGGCACTGGGTGACGAAACTGTCGGTCATGCGGCGATCCGGATTATGCAGGCGGACATATTAGCGCCGACGGCCGGTGATGCGCACCCAGCCATCGCGATTGGCGATCGGGTCGAGATCGAAGTCCTGTGCATAAGCGGCGGCCACTTCATCACCTTGTTCGGCGAGGATGCCCGACAGCGCCAGACGTCCACCGGACTTGACCAGCCCGGACAGCTGCGGCGCCAGCGAAACCAGCGGGCCGGCGAGAATGTTGGCGACCAGCACATCGGCTTTGACCTGCGGCAGGTCTTGCGGCAGGTACAGCGGGAACAGTTCGTCGGCAATATTGTTGCGCCCGGCGTTGTCGCGCGAGGCTTCCAGCGCCTGTACGTCGATGTCGGTGCCGACGGCTTCTTTGGCGCCGAGCAGCAGGGCGGCAATCGCCAGAATTCCCGAACCGCAACCGAAGTCGAGCACGTTGCAGTCTTTCAGGTCCTGGCCGTCGAGCCATTCCAGGCACAGCGCGGTGGTCGGGTGTGTGCCCGTGCCGAACGCCAGGCCCGGGTCCAATAGCAGATTGACCGCGTCAGGTTCCGGCGCCGCGTGCCAGCTCGGCACGATCCACAGGCGCTGGCCGAAACGCATCGGCTGGAAACCGTCCATCCAGCTGCGTTCCCAGTCCTGGTCTTCGATGACTTCGCTGTGGTGCTCGGGCAGCGGGCTGCCGGTCAGCAGTTCCAGGTGCGCCAGTACCGGTTCAGGCTCGGTGCCGCCTTCGAACAGCGCCAGCAGGTGCGTGTGCGCCCACAGCGGGGTGGTGTTGAGTTCCGGCTCGAAGATCGGCTGATCTTCGGCGTCCATGAAGGTCACCGACACGGCGCCCACTTCAAGGAAAGCGTCTTCGTAGGTTTCGGCTTGTTCCGGGCTGATGGCGAGGCGTACTTGCAGCCAAGGCATGGCGGGCACCTTTGAAAAAATATTGATTGCAGCCTAGCGGCCAGCGAGAAGCGCGCAAGTTTACGCGAGCGCGCGCCGTTTGTGGGAGAGACTTGAAACGCCATTCCCTTGTCGGCGTGAGCCTGCAGGGGGGTATGTAATCTGCAGAAACAACAAAGCCGCCCGAAGGCGGCTTTGTCTGGTGCGGGCTGAAGCTTAGTGCTTCTCGCCAGCCAGCTTGTGCTCGAGGTAGTGAATGTTCACGCCCCCTTTGCAGAAGCCTTCGTCGCGGGTCAGATCGCGGTGCAGCGGGATGTTGGTCTTGATCCCGTCAACCACGATTTCGTCCAGGGCATTGCGCATGCGTGCCATGGCTTCGTCGCGGGTGGCGCCGTAAGTGATCAGCTTGCCGATCAGCGAGTCGTAGTTCGGCGGAACGGCATAGCCACTGTACAGGTGCGAATCGACGCGAACGCCGTTGCCACCCGGGGCGTGGAAATGCTTGACCGTGCCCGGGCTCGGCATGAAGGTTTTCGGGTCTTCAGCGTTGATCCGGCACTCCAGCGAGTGACCGCGGATAACCACGTCATCCTGGGTGAACGACAGCTTGTTGCCAGCGGCGATGCTGAGCATCTCCTTGACGATGTCGATTCCGGTGACCATCTCCGAAACCGGGTGCTCCACCTGAACACGGGTGTTCATTTCGATGAAGTAGAAACGACCGTTCTCGTAGAGGAACTCGAAGGTGCCGGCGCCACGGTAACCGATGTCGATGCACGCCTTGACGCAACGAGCCAGTACTTCCTGGCGCGCCTGCTCGTCGATGCCCGGTGCCGGCGCTTCTTCGAGAACCTTCTGGTGACGACGCTGCAGCGAGCAGTCACGGTCGCCCAGATGGATGGCGTGGCCCTGGCCGTCGGACAGTACCTGCACTTCGACGTGACGTGGATTGGTGAGGAATTTTTCCAGATAGACCATTGGGTTGCCGAACGCCGCGCCAGCTTCGGAGCGGGTCAGTTTCGCCGAGGCGATCAGGTCTTCTTCCTTGTACACCACGCGCATGCCGCGACCACCGCCGCCGCCAGCGGCCTTGATGATCACCGGGTAGCCGACTTCACGACCGATGCGCAATGCCGTTTCTTCGTCTTCCGGCAGCGGGCCGTCGGAACCTGGAACGGTCGGTACGCCAGCTTCGATCATCGCGTGCTTGGCCGATACCTTGTCGCCCATCAGGCGAATGGTGTCGGCTTTCGGGCCGATGAAGGCGAAGCCGGAGTTCTCGACTTGCTCGGCAAAATCGGCGTTTTCCGCGAGGAAACCGTAGCCTGGGTGAATGGCGGTAGCGCCAGTCACTTCAGCAGCAGCGATGATGGCCGGGATGTGCAGGTAGGACTGAGCGGCAGACGCCGGGCCGATGCAGACGGATTCGTCTGCCAGGCCCAGGTGCATCAGCTCTTTGTCGGCCTTGGAGTAAACGGCGACGGTCTTGATGCCCATCTCTTTGCAGGCACGCAGAATCCGCAGGGCGATCTCACCGCGGTTAGCGATCAGAACTTTTTCCAACTTCGCAGTCATCAAAGGCTCTCCGCAGTTCAAACGATGGTGAACAGCGGTTGGTCGTACTCAACCGGCTGGCCGTCTTCGACGAGGATGGATTCGATCACACCGCTGGTTTCAGCTTCGATGTGGTTCATCATCTTCATGGCTTCGACGATGCACAGGGTGTCGCCTTTCTTCACGGTCTGGCCGACTTCAACGAAGGACGGCGAGGTTGGCGAAGATTTGCGATAGAAGGTGCCGACCATCGGCGAACGGGCAACAGTGCCGTTCAGCGCTGGCGCAGCAGCGGCAGCCGGGGCTGCGGCAGCAACCGGAGCAGCAGCGGCGGCAGGTGCAGCGGCCGGTGCTTGCATCGGAGCCGGCGCGTAGTACTGCTGAGCCGGGGTCTTGCTGTGACGGCTGATGCGTACGGACTCTTCGCCTTCCTTGATCTCGAGCTCGTCGATGCCGGACTCTTCCAGCAATTCGATCAATTTCTTAACTTTACGGATATCCATGAATCATCAACTCCCAAGGGTCGGTCAGGGGCGTTTAACGCTTGTAGTTCAAGCCGTTGCCTGTGTTTCAAGCTGTTCTAGCGCAGCCTCCAGGGCCAGTCGGTAACCGCTGGCGCCAAGGCCGCAGATCACTCCCACCGCTACATCGGAGAAGTAAGAGTGATGGCGGAAAGGTTCGCGTTTGTGCACGTTGGACAAATGCACTTCGATGAATGGGATGCTCACTCCCAGCAGCGCGTCACGTAATGCAACACTTGTATGTGTAAAAGCTGCTGGATTGATCAGAATGAAATCGACGCCTTCGCCGCGTGCGGCGTGGATGCGGTCGATCAATTCGTACTCGGCATTGCTTTGCAGATACTGCAGATGATGGCCGGCTTCACGGGCGCGGCGTTCCAGATCCTGATTGATCTGCGCCAGCGTCGTGGAACCGTAGGTGCCGGGTTCGCGGGTGCCGAGCAGGTTCAGGTTGGGGCCGTGCAGGACCAGTAAGGTTGCCATCTGCGTTGTCCTTGTTATGAATGAGCAGTCGTCAGAACCCGGCGACTATGCCGCAAAGACTTTATGACTGTCCAGTTCTATGCAATAGCCAGCACGATGGCCGATGTTTGCGCGAAATATGTGACCAAGTGATTTGATTCGGTCACTTGTGGTGTCTGGACTGACACCTTCGCGAGCAAGCTCGCTCCCACAGGGGTATGCATTCCAATGTGGGAGCGAGCTTGCTCGCGAAGGCAATTTGTCAGACGCGAAACGCCTGTACGGCCGTATGCAATTGCCCACCCAACACCAACAGATTCTCACCCTGCTCACGCCCGCGGCCGATACGCACCAGATTATCCCCACCCAACTGATGAATCCGCTCGCTGTGATCGCGAATCTCGCTGACCGCGCCGCTCTGCTGGGCGGTGACATCGGCGATGCGGATCGCGGTGTCGGAAATGGTCTGGATCGCCCCGACGATTTTATCCAGCGCACCATCCGCCGCTTGCGCCTGATTGGCCGTGGCCTCGGCGTGTTCGACCTGCGCGCGCATGCCTTCGACCGATTGTCGGGCGGCGGTTTGCAGGCCGGCGATCAGCGTTTGAATTTCCGCCGTCGCCCCAGCGGTACGCTGCGCCAGCGAACGGACCTCCTCGGCCACCACGGCAAACCCGCGACCCATTTCCCCGGCACGGGCCGCTTCAATCGCCGCGTTCAGCGCCAGCAGGTTGGTCTGGTCGGCAATCGAGCGGATCACCGTCAGCACACCGCCGATGGTTGCCGACTCTTCGGCCAGGTGTTCGATCATCTGCGCGTTACCCTGGACTTCACCTACCAGCGCGTGCAATCCGGTCAGGCTTTGCCCGATAACCGTCTGGCCGTGCTCGACGGCAATCCCGGCATGGCGGCTGGCATCCGCAGCCTGGCGTGCATCGCCAGCGACTTGTTGAATGGTCGCTTCGAGCTCACTGAGGGAGTCGCGGATCAGCGCGGTGTCACCGGCCTGATGCTCGGCGCCGCTGTGCAAGTCGTTGCTCAGTTCGGCGAGGGTACGGCTGCTGCCGGCGACTTGTTCGGCGTTGCCGCGAATCGTCCCGACCAGGTCCACCAGATAGGCGCGCAGCCGATTGAGCGACGCTTCGATGTCGTGCAGTTCGCGGTTGGTCTTGCCCAGACGAATGTCGCGACTGAAATCGCCTTCGGCCCAGGTCGACAGGGCCGGGGCGAGGTTGGTCAGGGTGCGCGAAAGGCGTCGCTGCAGCGTGTCGATCAACAGCGCGATCAGCAGAATCAGGCCGATCATCACGCCTTGCATCAGGCGCACTTCGCTCTGGATCTGCCCGTGCTGGGCACGTACCACTGGCTCCAGCCCGGCAATGGCTTGTTGGACGGCGGCGATTTTCAGGTGGGTCGCGGTGCTCAGGTCGGTGCGCTTCTGGATCTGCTCGCGGGTGCGCGCAAGCTCCGCCGGATAGCGGCCGAGCAGGCTGTTGAGTTCGCGTTTGAGGCCGACGCCGGCGTCTTCGGCGACGGTTTTTTCTGTGCTTTCGATACCCATCATCGCGGCGAAGTCATCGCTGCCGGATTCGTTTTTGGCGACCACGCCCAGCAGGGGCAGGGCATCAAGGGCCTGGGCCTGGGTGCGGATGTTGCTGACTTCACGCTCGACATCGGCGGCCAGCTCACTGCGCCCGCTGCTGACCAGTTTGTCCCGCGCCAGTGACAGTTTGCCCAAGTGCTGCGACGCGGCCAGCAGGGGTGTCAGATAAGTCGCGTTGCCGTTGGCATAAGTGTTGAGCTGGTCGAGGCTGGCGCTCAACTCGCGCTCGGCCTGCAACAGCAGGGCCTGCGGATCACCGGCCAGTTTGCCGGCGGCGAGCAGGTCGGTTTTGCTGAATTCTTCCAGGCTCGACAGGCTCGGGCGCAAGGTGTCGGCCAGCGCCGGCGGCAGTTCGCCGAGTTCTTTCTGCAAACCTTCGATGGCCTGACTGGCGCTGCTCAGGCGCAGGGCATCACCGCTGGCCAGGTAATCCTCGACGTTGCGCGCCACGTCATTCTGAAATTGCTGCGACAGCCCCAGGTAGCGCTCCATCAACAGATACGGGCGTTCCAGGGCTTTTTGCGACCACCATAACGTGGCACCCAGGGCCACGCACACGGCGACCAGCAGCAGAGTATTGAGATTGGTGAGCAACTTCAGGCGCATGACGGCTACCAACGGCAGAATGGTAAGCGCCTGAATTTATTGCGTTTCTGTTACAGGGTTATGACCGAATCAGTGGATTCCGATGAAAAAGTGGCACTTTGCTTTGACTCCCGCGCGGTCTGCACCCGATTGCGTCCGCCATCCTTGGCGCGGTACAGCGCCTCGTCGGCCTGGCTGGCCATCATCAGGCTGTCGGAGTCATCACTCATCTCCACCACACCGGCGCTGAAGGTGCACCACAAATCCTGCGGCTGGGCCGGGTAGTGGATTTCGGCAAAACGCTGGCGGATTTCGTCGAGCACTTTGTGCGCAGCTTCGATGTCGGTGTCGGGCATTACGATGGCGAACTCTTCGCCGCCGTAACGGCCAATGAAGTCGGTCTTGCGTAACCGCTGCTTGAGGAACAGTGCCAGGCTTTTGATCACCCGGTCGCCCATCGGGTGGCCGTGGCTGTCGTTGACCCGTTTGAAGTGGTCAATGTCGAGCATGGCAAAGCTCAAAGGCTTGTTCTCGCGGCGGGCGCGGAACGAGCAGTCTTCGAGCAACTGCAGAATATGCGTGTGGTTGTACAGGCCGGTGAGGCTGTCGCGGACCATCCGTGCTTTCAGATTGCGGGCGCGGGCGGCGCGGTTGCGCACGGTGGTGATCAGGTGTCGCGGCTTGATCGGTTTGGTCAGGAAGTCGTCGCCACCCTCGCTCATGGCGTCGAGTTGCTTGTCCAGATCGTCTTCGGCCGAGAGGTAAATGATCGGCACGCTGACATAGCGATCGTTGTGACGAATCACTTTGGCCAGCTCGGTGCCGGTGCAGGCCGGCATGTACATGTCGAGGATGATCAGATCCGGCTGGAAATCCGCCAGTTCGGCCATCGCCTGAATCGGTTCGATCAGGGTGCGCGTGACGATCCCGGCACTATTGAGCAGGCGCTCGGTGTGCAAGGCCTGAGCGCGTGAGTCGTCGATGATCAGCACCTTATAAGGTTCGTACTGGGCGACGCAGGTCAACACCTCGATCTTCTCCAGCAGGCTCGACGCTTCGAGGGTGCCAGTGAGGAATTCCTGGCCACCGGCGCGCACGGCGGCAAGGCGGGTCGGCGTATCGGTTTCGTGCAGGCTGAAGAACAATAAAGGCAGCGGTTGCTCCAGACCGACCTGAGCTTCGGCGGCGAGTTTCAGGCCGACGCCGGCGCCGCTGAAGTCCACGTCCATCACAATCGCCGCTGGCAAACGCTCGACCATCGAAGAGCGAAACGCCGCAACACTGTCCAGCGCCTGCGCGCTCAGACCGAAAAACTCCAGTTGCTTGGCCAGCCGCTCGGCGCGGTCGTGGTCTTGCAGCATCACGTAGATCGGTTTGCGCAGCGGCGGCAGAAAGGTCTGGTCGAGTTGATCGCCGTGGCGCAGGCCCGTGCGCGACAGACGCTGCATCAGGCGATTGAGGTCGGTGATCAGGCCGCTGCTCAGGCGCCCGCGATTGGCATCCACCGCTTCCAGCGACTGGCTGATGTGGTGCGCGAGCTGGGTATGTTCAGGCTGCTCGAAACGCTCGGCAAAACGCAGCAGGCGCAGGTTGGCCTCGCTCAGCTCGGCGAGGTCGACGGTGGACCATTCGCTGCGTTGCAGGCGCTGCCATATCTCAAGAATCTGACGTGCCTGATGAATTACCCGCTGGGCAAAGTGGTGCTTGAGACGCTCACGGCTGGGGTCTTCTGGCTCGGTCATATCCTGACTACTAGTTAGGCTGCATGCTGAGATCGACTGGTGGCTCTATGCTAGCACCTCTTTTCCCTTAGACGAGTGTCGCACGTCAATAATCTGCAATGGGACGCCATTCAGTTTCTGACCGAGTGGTTTTATTTTCGACCTGCACGTCGTTCAGGCCCCTGCCGGCAGGGCGCTTGCTCTGCGGTTGGCGGCGATTCGGACGGCGTTTCCGGGTGGCGCACAGCCGCACGACGAATGTGCCTTGCCGGTGTTTTCAGTGTCCTGAGCTGTGTGGGTAGGGGAACTGCCCTCAGGGATTCCCCTATATCTGACAGAGGCGACATCCGCTCACGCAATTTGCGGCTTATCTATACTCGCGGGTGCCCGGCCCCGGCACGTTGTTGTATGGTTGTGGTCGAACTGTTGAACCCAAGTAATTGAAAGGATATCGCCATGCTGGACTGGAAAAACCGCGCGGGCAGCGCGCCTGAACGTGCCGCCGAGCCCAAGTCGGCCACCCGCAGCTACGTCGGCGGGCTGTTGTTCAGCCGTGCGCTGGCCACTCTGGTCGGCATTTATCTGTTGGTGACCATTGGCCTGGGCTGGTATTGGAGTCAGGAGCCGGCACTGTTTCCTGTGGCGCAAAATGCTCAGGTAGCGGCCGAGAAAGAAGGCAAGCAGATGGTGATCGGCTACACCACCGTCGAAACCCTGAAGACCGTTGCCGGCACCTTGCTGAACAAGCCGGGCGGCTACATTTCCAACGACCGCTTCCCGCCAGGCCTGTGGATGGACAACACGCCGAGCTGGGAATATGGCGTGCTGGTGCAGGTGCGCGACCTGACCCGTGCCCTGCGCAAAGACTTTGCCCGTTCGCAGTCGCAGTCGGCTGAAGATGCCGATCTGGCCAAGGCCGAGCCGCGTTTCAACTTCGACAACAAGAGCTGGATCCTGCCGTCGAGTGAGTCGGAGTATCAGGAAGGTATCAATTCCCTGAGCCGCTATCAGGCTCGCCTGTCCGATCCGACCCAGAAAAACGCGCTGTTCTATGCCCGCGCCGACAACCTGAACAACTGGCTCGGCGATGTCGGCACCCGCCTGGGGTCGCTGTCGCAACGCCTGTCGGCCAGCGTCGGCCGGGTCAAACTCAACACTGCGCTGAAAACCGAAGTCCCGGCCATCGGTGAAGTGCCGCAGGTTGACGAGGAGGTCGTCGAGACTCCGTGGATGCAGATCGACAACGTGTTCTACGAGGCGCGCGGTCAGGCCTGGGCCCTGTCGCACCTGTTGCGTGCGATCGAAGTCGACTTCGCCGACGTTTTGGCGAAGAAGAACGCCACGGTCAGCGTGCGCCAGATCATCCGTGAGCTGGAAGCCTCGCAGGAACCGGTCTGGAGTCCTATGATTCTCAATGGCAGCGGCTTCGGCGTGCTGGCCAACCACTCGCTGGTCATGGCCAACTATATTTCCCGGGCCAACGCTGCCGTCATCGACCTGCGTCAATTGCTCAATCAGGGCTGATTCATGAGTCAGAACGCCAAAGAGGCGGCCCATCGCGCCGCCTCGGATGCCGAACAGATCGCCTGGGTCGACGAACAGGACAACCTGCTCGGCGCCCTGGTGCGGGCCGACTTGCGCCAGCGCGGGCTGATCGGCCGGGGCACCTACATCATGTTGTTCAATTCCGCTGGCGACCTTTGCGTGCACCGTCGCACGTTGAGCAAAGCCATCTATCCCGGTTACTGGGACGTGGCGGCGGGCGGCATGGTGCAGGCGGACGAAACCTACGCCGAATCGGCGGCCCGCGAGCTGGAAGAGGAGCTGGGCGTGAGCGGGGTTGAACTCACCGCCCATGACCATTTCTTCTTCGAGGACACCGACAACCGTCTCTGGTGTTCGGCATTTTCCGCCGTGTGGGATGGCCCGCTGAAGCTTCAGCCGGAAGAAGTGCTGGAAGCACGCTTCATTCCGGTCGAACAGGTGATGCGCGAAATCGAGCAGAAACCTTACTGCCCGGACTCTCTGGCGGCTTTGCGACGCTATTTGAAAGCGCAGCAAAGCGACGTCGCAAAGAACTCATAAATTGGCGCCGATTGGCACTTAGCAATCGGGAATTTTGCCGTTACACTGCGCGACCTTTTCAAGCTGCACCGCGATTGCTTTTTGTAGGAGCTGCCGCAGGCTGCGATCTTTTGATTTTTTGTTTTGGCGTCGAAATCAAAAGATCGCAGCCTCGTTTCACTCGACAGCTCCGACATCTGGCGTTTTACCGATGCAGTAGCGCTGCCCCTGCCTGAGTGGGGCTTCGCGGTCGATAACCTTGCCCAAGGTTGCGATCAGTCTTTGTCCTCCGAAGAGGATTGCCGGTGGCCAAAAAAGCCGCATCCTTCGCCGCCCTGGGCGGTCTGGTATTTTCCACCGACGCAGGTCGTCATTGCCCGGAATGCAGTAAGCCGGTGGACGCCTGTATCTGCAAACAAACCGTGATCCCGGCCGGGGACGGCATTGCCCGCGTGCGTCGCGAGAGCAAGGGCCGTGGCGGCAAGACGGTGACCACCATCACCGGCGTGCCACTGGCCGAAGACGCGCTCAAAGAGCTGGCGACAACGTTGAAGAAACGTTGTGGCACCGGCGGGGCGTTGAAGGACGGGGTCATCGAAATCCAGGGCGATCATGTCGAGCTACTCTTGGCCGAGTTGATCAAGCACGGTTTCAAGGCGAAGAAGTCCGGCGGCTAGCAGCCTCTGTGAAAACCACCTGCGGCTTGATCCGGTTCTGCAATGTTCAGCGCCGGCGTCGTCTCCATGGTTTTCACAGAGCCTGTTCATACCGGTTTCTAAACTACACGCGGTCAGTGCGGTCTACCGCCGCGCTGACGAATCGTCATTTTCATTCTTTAGACTGCGCCGGCCTGCGATCAGGCGACGCACTATGACTTCTTTATAGGGGACTTCGATGTCCGTACGACGCACACGTAAAGACGATGGCAGCCAATGGACAGTTGCGGACAGCCGCAGTGTTTACGGGATTCGCCATTGGGGGGCCGGGTATTTCGCGATCAATGACGCCGGTCGCGTCGAAGTTCGTCCGAACGGCCCGAGCAGCTCGCCTATCGACCTGTTCGAACAAGTCGATCAACTGCGCAAGAGCGGTTTGTCCTTGCCGTTGCTGGTTCGTTTCCCCGACATCCTGCAAGACCGCGTCCGTCAGTTGACCGGTGCCTTCGACTCGAACATCGAGCGCCTGGAGTACCAGAGCAAGTACACCGCGCTGTACCCGATCAAGGTCAACCAGCAAGAAGCGGTAATCGAGAACATCATCGCCACCCAGAACGTTTCCATCGGTCTGGAAGCCGGCTCCAAGCCAGAGCTGCTGGCGGTGCTGGCACTGGCGCCGAAGGGCGGCACCATCGTCTGCAACGGTTACAAGGACCGCGAGTTCATCCGTCTGGCGCTGATGGGCCAGAAGCTCGGCCACAACGTGTTCATCGTGATCGAGAAAGAATCCGAAGTCGGCCTGGTGATCGAAGAAGCCGCTTCGCTGAAGGTCAAGCCACAGGTCGGCCTGCGCGTGCGCCTGTCGTCGCTGGCCTCGTCGAAGTGGGCGGACACCGGTGGCGAGAAATCCAAATTCGGTCTGTCTGCAGCACAACTGCTGTCGGTGGTTGAGCGTTTCCGCGCGGCTGGCCTGGATCAGGGCATTCGCCTGTTGCACTTCCACATGGGCTCGCAGATCGCCAACCTGGCTGACTACCAGCACGGTTTCAAGGAAGCGATCCGTTACTACGGCGAGTTGCGCAACCTTGGCCTGCCGGTCGATCACATCGACGTCGGCGGCGGTCTGGGGGTCGACTACGACGGTACCCACTCGCGCAATGCCAGTTCGATCAACTACGACATGGACGACTACGCCGGTGTCGTGGTCGGCATGCTCAAGGAATTCTGCGACGCGCAGAGCCTGCCGCATCCGCACATCTTCTCCGAAAGCGGCCGCTCGCTGACCGCGCACCACGCGATGCTGGTGGTGCAGGTGACCGACGTCGAGAAACACAACGACGAAATCCCGCTGATCGAAAACAAGGAAAACCTGCCGGAAACCGTGCAGTGGCTGGTCGACCTGCTCGGCCCGACTGACATTGAAATGGTCACCGAAACCTACTGGCGCGCCACCCACTACATGAGCGACGTGGCGTCGCAGTACGCCGACGGCAAGCTGACCCTGGCCGAAAAAGCCCTGGCCGAGCAATGCTACTTCGCCGTGTGCCGCCGCCTGCACAACTCGCTGAAGGCGCGTCAGCGTTCGCACCGTCAGGTGCTCGACGAACTCAATGACAAGCTGGCCGACAAGTACATCTGCAACTTCTCGGTGTTCCAGAGCCTGCCGGACACCTGGGCGATCGACCAGGTCCTGCCGATCATCCCGCTGCATCGTCTGGATGAAGAGCCGCTGCGTCGTGCGGTCCTGCAGGACCTGACGTGCGACTCCGACGGCAAGATCAACCAGTACGTCGACGAGCAGAGCATCGAGACCAGCCTGCCGGTACACGGTTTGAATGAAGGTGAAGATTACCTGCTGGGCGTGTTCCTGGTCGGCGCCTATCAGGAAATCCTCGGCGACATGCACAACCTGTTCGGTGACACCGATTCGGTGAACATCTATCAGAACGCCGATGGCAGCGTGTACCACGCCGGTATCGAAACCCACGACACCATCGAAGACATGCTGCGTTACGTGCACTTGTCGCCGGAAGAACTGATGACTCACTACCGCGACAAGTGCGCCAGTGCCCGCATCAGTGCCAGCGAACGCACGCAGTTCCTCGATGCCTTGCGTCTGGGCCTGACCCGCTCCTCCTACCTGTCTTCCTGAGGCCAGGTTGCCCGCTCACCGGGTTGTCTGAAGTTTTTCCGCTTACAGCGGAAACTTCAGATGATCCGGTGGGACATTTCTCCAAATCCGCGCGAAAAACCTGGCTACCTCAGCCAGCAAAGTCATCTGGTCTGCTTTTCGCGTAGGTCATTTCCTAAGTTGAACTTCGGCACTCTACTCGGCCATGGCTCTCGGCGAGAATCCCCGACCGCCCCTCCTGTAGAGATCCGCCTATGTTCGATCCAGTCAACGAGCCGTCCTTTCGTCTCGATGTAGCGGGTCTGTCCGACCCCTTCGAAGTTCTGGCCTTTACCGGAAGTGAGGGCATCAGCGAGCCCTTTGCCTTTGACATCGACCTGTTGATCGCTGACCCGCACCTGGACCTTGCCGGTCTGTTGTACCGCTGCGCCTTCCTGCAGTTCGGCCCATTGCGCGCAGGCCTGAATGGTCAGTTGCTGCGTGTGGTCCAGTACGAGCACGGCGAGGGGGTGCGGTTATGTCGTGTTTCGCTGGGGCCGAAGCTGAGTTGTCTGGCGCTGCGTTTCAGTCAGCGGATTTTCAGCGGCCGTTCGGTGCCGCAGATTTTGATGCAGGTCCTCAAGGAGCATGGAATTGTCGGTGCACAATGCCGGTTTGACCTGCATGGCGACTATCCGCCACGCGCCTTTTGCACTCAGTACCGCGAGTCTGATCTGCAATTTGTCCAGCGTCTGTGCGCGCAGGCGCACATCCACTACTACTTCGAGCATGGGCGTGACGGGCATTGCCTGGTCTTCGGCGATGACCCCGGGCAATTGCCCGGAGCTGGCGCGGCGTCCTTCGATCACCTCGGCAAATCGCCGGCAGTACGTCGCTGGCAACTGCAGGCGGGCACACGAGCCGGCGGCGAGACTGCCCCGGCGTTGCGCACGGCTGAGGGGCAATCGGATCTGTCGGCCCTGCGCAGCGGGCAGTGGCTGTCGCTGCACGGCCATCCCTTTGCCGAGTGCAACCGGCACTGGCTGCTGAGCCGGATCGAACATCGCGCCGATACTGGCGCTGAACCGCCCTACAGCAATCGCATCGCGGGCGTCGCGCAAATGCTGGCGCCTGCCGCTACCGCCCGGCTCAGGCCGCCCATGCACAGTCTGCAACGGGCCTGGGTGGTGTCGGTTGACGAGCCGCGCCCGGATCATTCGCGACCGGTGGCGGTGCAGTTCGACTGGCTCTATCAAGGCGAAGGTGCCGCCGCGAGCCATTGCTGGCTGCCGCTCGCACCGTCGCTGAACGCGACCTCGCTGGCGACCCTGCGTGAAGGTGTCGAGGTGGTGGTGAGTTTTCTTGAGGGCGACCCGGATCAGCCCGTGATCAGCGGGGTATTGCTGGAACCGGCACTTGCCGACGACAACGAAGAAGACGAGCCGGTTTTTACTGACGAACTGCCCAGTGCCGGGTTTGCGCAATGGCTGAAGTCGGCGGAACCGATGTTGCTGTTGTGTCTGGTGCCCGGTGGTGGCAGTTACCAGCATTGTCCGGCGTCGGTGTGCAGCTGTCGGTTGCTCGCTTCGCTGGACCAGAGCGGCGCACCATGAGCGGCGCGGCGCTTGAGCCACCTGCGCGGTGGTTGCTGCTCGACGGTCCCGACGCGCCCCGTGCCCTGGCGGTATTGCGCCAGAGCTTCGTCGCGGTGCGCCGCTGGCAATTATTCGAGGGCACCGAGTTTCAACCGGTCAGCGACGTGGGCCCGGTGTTGGTCGACTTACAGGCTCAAAGCGCGTTGGCAGCGTTGTGTCACCACGATCCGTTTACCTGGCGCGGGCTGCTGCTCGACTCAGATGCCTCGGAGCAACTGCTGTTGAGTCACCTGCGGCGCATGCTGACGGTTTCGTTCGGCCGCAATCACCGGGCCTTGCTCGGCTATTACAACCGCCAGACCGCGAGCTATTTCTTCGACGCCTGCGATGCCGCCGAGCTGAGTCGCTGGCTGGGGCCGATCCGCCGGTTGCGCTGGTTCGGCGGCACCTGGCCCGATCGGGCGATCGGCAGTCAAGGCTGGCAGCAATTGCGCAATCCACAGTGGCCGGTCGAACCCTTGGGGATCGAACAAAGCCTCACGTATCGTCAGCGCGAGCGGTTGCAGACGTGCCTGCTGGAACAGCACATCTGGCGCTGGAGCCAAGCGATGGGAACCGATTACGTGTGCATGGCCTCCCATGTTCAGCAAGGTCTGGCCCTGGGTTTCAGCGAACGGACGGTGCTGGATGCCTGGTTGTGGCTACGCTTGCAGCATCCCCGGGCGGAACTGCCAGACTTTCCGCGCGCGCTGACCGCGCAGGAGCGGCTCGACCATGTGCGGCGGTACTGGCAGAAAGATCAATCGTGAGGTAAGGCGTCCATGGCAAATCCTTCGCGGCAGTGGTTCGGCACAGTCCTCGGCGGGCTCCTGCTGATGGTGCTGACAGGGTGTTCACCGGTCAGGCTGCTGAATGCGCTGACCCCCGACGACACCTTCCACCGAACCGCCGGCATTGCCTATGGCGCCGATCCACGGCAGAAACTCGACGTTTACATGCCACGCCAGCCACTGGAAGGGGCGCCGGTGGTGGTGTTTTTCTACGGCGGCAGCTGGAACAGCGGCGATCGCGGGGATTACGCCTTTGTCGGCGAGGCCCTGGCGTCGCGGGGAATCGTCACGGTGCTGGCGGATTATCGGCTGTACCCGCAAGTGCGTTATCCGCTGTTTCTCGAGGACTCGGCGCAGGCGGTGGCCTGGACCCGGGCACACATTCGCGCGTTCTCCGGCAACCCGCAGCGCCTGTACCTGATGGGCCACAGTTCCGGGGCCTACAACGCGGCGATGCTGGCGCTGGACCCAAGCCTGCTGGGGGCGGTGGGCATGTCGTCGAAAGACCTCAGCGGCTGGATCGGCCTGGCCGGCCCTTATGATTTTCTGCCAATCAAGAATGCCGACGTGCGCCCGGTGTTTTTCTGGCCGGACTCACCGCCGCAATCGCAACCGATCAACCATGTCAGGCAGGGCGAACCCCCGGCGCTGCTGATCGCCGCGACCCGGGACACTCTGGTCAACCCGACGCGCAACACCGCAGGCCTGGCACGCAAACTGCGCGAGGCGGGCGTGCCGGTTCAGGACCTGTACTACTCGCGGCCCAGTCATGTGACGCTGGTGGCAACCCTGTCACGACCGCTTCGGCGTCTGGCGCCGGTGCTCGACCAGGTGGTGTCATTCGTCAAGCACACGCCGGTTCAGTGAACACCGCCGCTGAACCAGCCGTCGTGACGTCGCAGCCACAGGGCGATGCCACCGAGGGTCAGGCTGCGCAGGACCATGAATAGCAGGAAAGAGATCCACAGCCCGTGATTGCCCAGCCCTTGCAACGCCCAGGCAAACGGCAACAGCAGGGCGACGGTCAGCAGCATGCCGTTGCGCATTTCCCGCGCGCGGGTGGCGCCAATGAACAGGCCGTCGAGCAGGTAGCTCCAGACCGCAATCAACGGCAGCACGGCGAGATACGGCAGGTAGATGAACGCCGTGTCGCGTACGTTCTGGATGTTGGTCTGCATTTCGATGAACAAGTGCCCGGCCAACAGAAACAATGCGGCAAACCCCAGGCTGGCGATCAGTGACCAGCCACCGGCCACCACCAGCGAACGGCGCAGCGCGAGGCGATCACGAGCACCGATGGCGTGGCCGCACAAGGCTTCGACCGCATGGGCCAGACCATCCAGCGCATGGGCGGTCAGCAGCAGGCCGTTGAGCAGCAGCGCATTGGCGGCGACGGTCGCATCGCCCAGCCGCGCGCCTTGCACGGTGATCATGAAAAACACCGATTGCAGGGCCAGGCTGCGGATGAAGATGTCGCGATTGACCGCCAGCAGCGGGCGCCAGCTGTGCCACAGCTTCAACGCGGCCCAAGCGATGTGCCCGGGATAGGCGCGCAAGGCGCCACGGGTCAACCACAGGCCGAGCAGGGCGCCGCTCCATTCGGCGATCACCGAAGCCCGGGCCGAACCGACCACGCCCCATTCCAGGCCAATGACGAACCACAGGTTGAGGGCGATGTTGATCAGGTTGGTGCTCAGCAGAATCGCCAGTGGTGCGCGGGCGTTCTGGGTGCCGAGGAACCAGCCGACCAGCGCATAACTGGCCAGCGCGGCCGGCAGGCCGAACAACCGGGTGTGAAAGAAGTCGCGGGTCAGTTGATCGAGTTCGGCCGACGGCTGCATGAAGTGCAACGCGACCTCGCTCAATGGCACGCCGAGGGTGCCGAGCACCAGCGCCAGGCCCATCGCCAGCAACAGGCCCTGTAACAGAATCTGCCGCAACGCCGCGCCATCGCTGCGCCCGGCAGCCTGTGCGGCAAACCCGGTGGTGCCCATGCGCAGAAACCCCATGGCCCAGGCCAGAAAGGTGTACAGGCTGGCGCCGACCGCCACCGCCCCCAATTGATGGGCATGGGGCAAGTGACCGATGACAGTGCTGTCGACCAGCGCCACCAGTGGCACGGAAATATTGGAAAGAATCATCGGCGCAGCAAGCGCCCAGACCTTGCGGTGAGTCGGGCGGTCGCGCCAGTCGGCAACCAGGTTGGACATGCGGGCTCCTTGGGAGCTGCATTGTAGCGGTAGAAGCGACCCTCACCCCAGCCCTCTCCCGGAGGGAGAGGGAGCCGATCTCTGGCGTTTTCAAAACCGGAGTTCGACGCGGTATTGCAAGTCGGTGTACTTCTCGAAAACACTCCGGTCAGTCCCCTCTCCCGGTGCGAGAGGGGGCCGATCTCTGGCGTTTTCAAAACCGGAGTTCGACGCGGTATCGCAAGTCGGTGTACTTCTCGAAAACACTCCGATCAGTGCCCTTTCCCGGTGGGAGAGGGAGCCGATCTCTGGCGTTTTCAAAACCGGAGTTCGACGCGGTATTGCAAGTCGGTGTACTTCTCGAAAACACTCCGGTCAGTCCCCTCTCCCTCCGGGAGAGGGTTAGGGTGAGGGGCTTTTGAAGGCGTTAATGGATAATCCAGCTCAGTAACCACAACCCCAGCAGCAACCAGATGATCCCGGCAATGATCGACGCATTCATGAACGCACGGATCGCTGACCACAACAGCATCAAGCCGACAATCAGCGCGAGGATGCTGATGATCGAGGTGTCCATGCCCAGCGTTCTGGCCAGGCCATCGACGAAATTGCCGCCGGCGTTGCTCAGAATGTTGAACAAGCCGCTGAGCCCATCGACGATGAAGCGGATGATCGAGCCGAGTGCCTGGCCGAGCCATTCGAAAAAGCTTTCTACCTGCATGTGTGCATCCTGATGAAAAGAGCTGAGCCTTGGGCCGCAGCGGAGGTGGCCGAGTTCCCTGCAACTATAGAGGGTTTGCCTAAAGCCCGCTCCCACCAAAAGCGCAGCGCGCCGCTTGCCTTCGGGACGTATCCCCCCGAAGCTATACGCCTTCAGGAGAGCCCGATGAACCTTGTTGAATTGACCGAACGCCTGCACGCCATTCGCGACCGTAATGACTGGCGACCATTTCACAGCCCGAAAAACCTCGCCATGGCCGCCAGCGTCGAGATGTCCGAACTGGTGGAGATTTTCCAGTGGCTGAGCGAAGACCAGTCGCGCCAGTTGCCGGCGGACACACTGGCGCATGCCGGGCAGGAAGTCGGCGATATCGTCCTGTATTTGTTATTGCTCTGCAGTGAACTGGGCCTGGACATGAACGAAGTGGTGCGCGCCAAGCTCGCCGACAGCGAACGGCGGTTCAGCTGATGAGCGACCGGCATTTCGATCAGTTGGCGACGCGGTTCGCCGAGAAAATCTACGGCGGCGCCAAAGGCGCGATTCGCCTCGCGGTGTTGCAGGCCGACCTCGCTGAAGCGCTGCCGGATCGGCCGCTGCGGGTGCTCGATATCGGTGGCGGCCTCGGCCACATGTCATTGTGGCTGGCCGAACGCGGGCATGACGTGACCTTCACGGAACCTGCCGAGCCAATGCTCGAAGGCGCCCGCCAGCGTTTCGCCGAGGCCGGGCAGACCGCGACATTCATCCAGGCACCGTGGCAGGCACTGCTCGGTCAACTCACCGAACCGTATGACCTGGTGATCTGCCACGCCGTACTCGAATGGCTGGCCGAACCCCATGCGATCCTGCCGGTGCTGCATCAACTGACCAGGCCCGGCGGCTGGTTGTCGCTGGCGTTCTACAACCGCGATGCCTTGATCTACCGCAACCTGCTCAAAGGCCATTTCAAGAAAATGCGCAAGAACAGCCTGGCCGGCGAAAAGCAGAGCCTGACGCCTCAGCAGCCGCTGGATCCGCGGGAACTGGCCACGCAACTCGCCGGCTTGTGGCAGGTCGAAACGCAAAGCGGGATCCGGGTTTTCCACGACTACATGCCGGTGGAATTCCAGGCCCGCGCCGAACTGGTGGACTTGCTGGAAATGGAGCTCGCCCACCGTCGTCACCCAAGCTTCGCCGGGCTTGGGCGTTACTTGCACTGGATCTGCCGGCCGATCTGATCGGAGCGCGACATGAAAGCTCAATCCGGGTTATTGCTGATGTGTCTGGGATTGGCTGCCTGCCAGGGCAGCAACCCTTACGTGGCGCAGTCGCGGCCCTTGCCCCCGGCGCCGGCGCAAGCGGCCAACACCTTTGATCGCAGCGCGTACCCGGCACCGCCACGGGATTACGGGCGCTACCGCAGTTGGGCCTGGCTCAACGGCCAACTGCCGCCGGGCACGGCGTGGGCTGACTCGGCACAAGTGGCCGAAGCAGTGAGCAATGCGCTGGATCAGCGCGGCTTGCGCCCGTTGCACGACAAGCGTCCGGCCGATCTGCTGGTGAGCGCCAATCTGCGCCTGGAAACCCGTTTGCGTCAGGTGCAGGACGACTATGGTTATTACGGCAGTGGCTACGGCGGCTACGATCGTTATGGCCGCGGCTACGGCATGTACAACACCGTACCGATTGTGCGCACGTATCAGGAGCAGGTCGTGGTGGTGCAGGTCAATCTGTTCGACGCCGGCACCGGTCAACCGGTGTGGAGCGCCAGTGCCGAAACCGCCAACCAGGGCAGCCAGCTCGTGCGCACCGATGCCATTCGCGAGGCGTTGGAAAAAGCCATGTCGACGTATCCACCGAGCTAATCTTCAAGTCAGCCTTTTTCGCAGGGTCATGTCTTCCACCGGAGAAATGCCATGTTCCGCCGTCTCGCTTTACTGGCCATTGCCGCGCTGCTCAGCGCCTGCGCCGCCAACCAGGTCAACCATGATTTTGATGCCAGCCGCGATTTCGCTGCCTACCGCAGCTGGGGCTGGAAAGAGCCCGCCCTGCAATATCGTCCCGATGATCCGCGAATCAAAAGCGACCTGACCGAGCAGCGTATCCGCCAGTCGGTTGCCGATCAGCTCGATCAACGTGGCTTGCGTCCGGCCGCCGCGGGGGCCAGGGGTGATTTGAATGTGCAGGCCTACCTGATCGTCGAAGATCGTCAGCAGCAAGTGACGACCAACTACGGCGGTGGTTGGGGTGGCCCGTGGAACGGTTACTGGGGCGCGCCGATGTACAACGAAACGCGCAACATCACTTATAAGGTCGCGACCATCCAGATTGATCTGCTCGACGGCAAGGACGGCAAACTGGTCTGGCGTGGCAGTGACGAACAAATGCTCAGCAGCTCGCCGAATCCGCAGGAGCGCAGCAAGGCGATTCGCGAAACGGTCGGGCGGATCCTCGCCAACTATCCACCGCGCTAAGACGGCATAAAAACAACTCCCCTGTAGGTGCGAGCCTGCTCGCGATGGTGGACTCTCTGGCACTTTGTTGTTGAATGTGCCGCCGTTGTCGCGAGCAGGCGCACCCCTACAGGGTTTTGCGGTGTATGGAATGGCGCGTTGCCAGTAGTGGCTACTACACTCAATTGCACCCATGGAGGCAGCGCCCGGCAGTGGGCCGGCAAAGGAGTGCGCCATGTCGCCCCGTTCTCGTTTCAAAGGCCGCACCCGGCAACGCGGGGCGATCGGTCTGATGGCCGCGTTGACACTCGGACTGGCCCTGGTGTGCATGGTGCTGGTGGTCGACAGCGGCCGCTTGTACATGGAGCAGCGTCGCCTGCAGCGCGTGGTGGATGTGGCGGCCCTGGAAGCGGTATCGCGCCAGGGCGATTGCCTGGCGGGCACAACGGCTGCCACTTACGCCACCGCGAGCGCTGCGCGCAACGACTTCACGGTGGGCTCTGGGACAACCCTGACTGTGACCTGCGGCACCGTGCAGACCGGAGCGGACAACCTGCGGACGTTCACCGCGAACGCTGCGCAAAAGCAAGCCATCAGCGTGGTTGCCACCCGCGTGGTGCCAACCAGCGTCGCCGCCGCCCTCTACGCCCTGTTCACACCGGGTTCGGTGTCCCCGACCACACGCCTTACGGCCACCGCCGTCGGTACTTATGCGGTGTTGCCACCGATCGCACAACTGACCCTCGGCACCACGGCGCTGACCATCGACGCCAGCAAGTCAGCTGCCCTCAATGCACTGATCGGGCAGATGCTCGGCGGTAATCTCAACCTGAGTGTGGCGGGCTGGCAGGGGTTGGTGGACACCAATATCAATGTGCTGAGCTACCTCAATCAGCTGGCACTGGACGTCAACGTTCAAGCCGGCAATTACACGCAACTGCTCGGCCAGAACATCCAGCTGACGCAACTGATCGACACCGCCATCAACGTGCTGACCCAGGGCGGCAACACGGCCAGTGTGGCCGTCGACGGTCTGGTCGGGCTGCGAGCGGTGGTCGGCAATACCTCGGTGGTGCTCGGGCAACTGCTGCAATTGCAGACCGGCGCCACGTCTTCGGCGCTCAATGCCAATCTTCAAGTGTTCCAGTTGGTGGAAGCCTTCGTGCAACTGGCCAACAGTCAGAATGCGTTGGTGGCGAGCGTGCCGCTGAACATTCCGGGGCTGGTCAATGGTTCGGTCAAGGTCAAGGTCATCGAGCCGCCGCAACTGTCGGCGTTCGGTAACCCGGCGCTGGCCAAGGCCGACCCGATGGGCGCCAACCGGATCTACGTGCGAACCGCGCAAGTCCGCACAGTGATTTCGCTGAACCTGCCATTGCTGACCGGCGTCACCGGCCTGGCCAATGCGATTGTCAGCGCGCCGCTGGTGGGCGGGCTGACCGATACCCTGAACAACCTGTTGCACCTGAACATCGCCGGCACCTTGAACTCGTTGTTCTGCACACTGGGAGGCACCTGCCAGCGTACCGACCTGAAAATCCTCCCGACCTCGACCATCGACATCGCACTGGATGTGGCGGCCGCCGACAGCCATGTCACCGATTACACCTGCGTCAGCGATGCGACCAAGACCCTGACCACCCAGACCAACTCGTCGCTGGTCAAGCTCAAGGTCGGCAGGATCGACGCCGCCAATGCCTTTTCGTCCTCGGCAGACATCACTGTGCAGCCGCTGGCGCTGATCGACGTCGGTGTCGTCACCTGCACCATTCCGCTGCTGGGGCTCGGCTCGGCGACCTGTGACCCGAACAGTCGCAAACCGTTCTACGGCGGTGGTCTGGGGGTGAAGGTCGATACCTCGGTGGCCGCCACCCAAAGCACGCACATCTACAATCAGCCACCGGAAATCAAAACCCCGCCGCAGTACTACAGTTTTGCTACCCAGGGCGTGGTCGACAGCCTTCGGGGCACGTTGGCCGGGGTTCAGGTGCAGGCATACAAACCGACCGGTTCCAGCCTGTTGGGCGGTTTGCTGACCACCACCGCCGATGTGCTGGCGGGGGTGAACAACACGCTGGGCGTGGTGATCGACAACCTGCTCAGTCCGGTGCTCGATCCGATTCTTGATGGCTTGCTCGCCAACCTCGGCATCACCCTGAACAAGGTCGACGTCGGCGCCAACCTCAGTTGCAAGCCGCCCGGACAACCGATGCTGGCGATCTAGTCGACCACGGCAAGCGGCAGTTCAATGCAGAAGCGTGCGCCTTCATCGCCATTGCGCACGCTCAGGCGTCCGCCCATGTTTTCGACGATGCCGTAGCTCACCGACAGCCCCAGGCCGGTGCCGACGCCCACCGGTTTGGTGGTGAAAAAAGGCTCGAAAATCCGCTCCAGCAGGCGTTGGTCGATGCCGCCGCCGTTGTCCTCCACCCACAATCGCACCACATGCTCGTCGCTCTCGGCGGACACCGCGATCCACGGCTGGAAGTCGCGATCGGCTTCGCGCTTGCTCAGCAGCGCATCCCGGGCGTTGACCATCAGGTTGATCAGCACCTGTTCCAGTTGATCGACATAACCGCGCACCTGCACCTGCAAGTCCGATTCCTTGAGCCGCAGCTCCACGCCTTTGCCGCGCAAGCCCTCCGAGAGCAGCGACAAGGTGCCGTCGATGGCCTCGAGGGGGTTGAACGGATGTTGTTCGATTTCCGAGCGGCGTCCGAATACCCGCATGTGATCGACCACCCGCGCGGCGCGCTGGACCTGGGCGTCGATGCGGTTGAGTTTGTCGGTCAGGTAATCGACCTGCACATCGCCGTTGCCCAGGCGTTTGAGCACGTTGACGATGGCCATGCGCATCACGTTGAGCGGTTGATTGATTTCGTGCGCCAGACCGGTGGCCATTTCGCCGAGGGTGGCCATTTTCGCGCTCTGCGTGAGTTGCTGTTGCGAGCGACGGACCTCGGTGTTGTCGCGGCCCACCGCTTGCACTTCGAGCAGGCGCCCCTGCTCGTCGAACACGCCGCGATCCGACCAGACCCACCACGCATGTTCACGCCCTGGCAGGCGCAGATTGACTTCGGCCGTACTCACCGGCACCTGTGGGGTCAGTTGCGCCAGACGCTGGGTGAACGCTGCGCGCTGTTCGTCCGACATCCAGCTGCCGAGGTTGACCCCGGGCAACTGCTCCGGCGCGCACTCCAGATACGTCGCCAGGGGCCGATTGCCGAAGATCAGGGTCAGGTCCGGACGGTAGCGACAGATCATCGCCGGCGAATCCTCTACCAGAATCCGGTAGCGTTCTTCGCTGGCCCGGACCTGCTCGGCGGCGAGCGTCGCCTCGGTGATATCCAGCCACAGGCCCACGGCCTCCACCGGCAAGCCGAGGTCGTCGCGCAGCAGCTTGGCTTCATCAAGCAACCAGTGTGCATGGCCTTGCCGGTCGAGGACCCGATAGCGCGTGCTCACCGTGCCCTCGCGCAGCAATTGTCGCGTGCGCTGGAAATACACCGCGCGGTCGTCAGGATGCACGTGTTCGACCAGTGCGCCATCGCTGCAGTCGGCCAGACTCCAGCCCAGCAGCGGTTGCAGACTGGCGCTGAAAAATGTCGGTTGCAGCGCGCCTTCGACATAGCGCTGCACATAAATCACCGCCGGTGAGCTGGCGATCAGGTTGTCCAGCCGCGCATGGGCGGCGGCGGCCTGTTGCTGCTGATTCTTGATGTCGCTGATGTCGAGCATGAACCCCACGAGCCGGCGTCCGGCACCGATGCCCAGCGCTTGGCCCTGCACCCGATACCACAGCAATTGCGCCTGTTCGCAGGGTTGCAGGCGCACGCATAACTCCAGCGGTGTGCCCTCATCCTGCAAGGCTTGCAGCTGACTGCGCAGTTCATCGCGATCGGCGGGGTGCACCCGGGCGAACCAGTCCTGCAGCGACAGGCGAGTTGCCGGCAGGCCCAGGCTGTCGGCCAGCGACCTGGCCAGTTGCACTTCGGCGCTGTCGAACACTTCCCACCATCCGGTGCCGAGCAGTGCCTGAAGCGCTTCCAGGCGTTCCAGTTGTTGCTGATGGCGGTGCTCGCGCAAACTTTCCAGCAGTGGCGCGGCGATGGCGGTGGCCAGTGCCAGCCAGTCACGATCGCCAAGGTCTGACGCCTGCTGCCCGGCGTCGTAGTCGGCGCAAAGCAGCCACGCCGCGACTCCTTGAGCATCACAGTAGGGCACCGCAAAGCCCGGATTGGGGCCAAACACGCTGCTCAGGCGCGGCTGTACGCTGGCCTGCAGGGCTTGCGGGGCCGCACTGTTCAGACTGTCCAGCGCGGTCCCCAGTCCTTGCGCCGGGCTCCACAGCTGCGGCGCTCCGGGCGCGCAGTAGTGCTGATGGATCTGCCAGCCTTGTTCCTGATCATCGAGTACCGCCAGCGCCAGACACGGGATGTGCAAGTACTGACTGACGCGTTGCAATTGTTCGCCCAGCACCTGCGCCAGACGCGTGAAACTGCACAGGCGCAGTTGCTCGCGGATCTGCCCCGCGAGCCACTGGCATTGTTCGCGACTGCGCGCCTGACGCCGCTCGCCGAGCAGGTCACCGATGTCGAGCAAGTGCAGCAACCAGCCATCACCCTGAGGCTGAACCCAGCCGCGTAGATGCAGGGGCGGCCCGGCCTGGCTGAAAAAATCCAGGTCGAGTGTTTGCCCTTGCCAGTCCTGCGGCCGACCTTCTACCACCAGGCCGCTGTGGGGCAGCAGGTAGTCTGTCAGGTGCGTGACCGAACGCGCCGTCAACCGCAGCAGGGCATGGCGCACGGGGCCGCCCAGGTGTTCGACGTGGCCCTCACTGTCCAGATACACCTGCAGGCCGACGCCCGGCACGAGCGGCAGATCCGTAGCCTCGGGCGTTCCCGGCGGTCGATTGAGCAGGCGCCCGAACAAGGTGTCCCCGGGACTCAAAACTGCAGGCTCGAGGAGGCGCGTAACGTCGCCGGCAGACGTGGCACCGTACCGATTCCCGGCAGTACCAGAAACGGCAGCGCCTGATTCAACTTGGAGGTGGGGTAATTGATGCTCACCGTCAGCAATCCGCCGACATAGGTGATGCTGCTGTCGGTGGCGGCATTGAAGTTCAGAGCCCCGGGCAGCCAGCCCAGTTGCCGGGTCAGTTCGGTGCGGGCGAGGGTGGTCAGCGCGGTGGGGTAGTTGGCGGTAGCCGGGTCCAGCGCCACGCTGCGGCGCACCGTTTCGGCGGTGGACTCGTTGAACGACTGCATCAGCAGCAGCGGCAGGCTGTAACTCACCAGGCCATAAAACACCGCGAAGAACACCACGAACACTAGGGCGAACTCGATGGCCACGGCGCCTTTTTGCTTGCGGGGGAGGTTGGTTTTCATGAGTGCGTCTACCCTGACAATCACTACGTAATGTCAGCATAGAATCAATCGGCCAAAACGGACGTTTTTTACCGCATGCAGAGCATTGTCCTACTGATCTGGCTGACCCTGTGCGCGGCGCAGGATGCCCGCCAGCGGCATATCGCCAATGCGCTCACGCTGGGTGTGGGGGCCTTGGCGATGGCCTATCTGCTGAGCACCGGCACCACCTGGCTGGGGGCTGAAGCGGTTCAGGGCGGCTGGGCCGCAGTGCTCGCGCTGGCGTTGACGTTGCCCGGTTACCGATGGCGTCGGTTGGGTGCCGGCGATGTGAAACTAATGACAGCCTTGGGCCTTGCGACGGACGGTCAACTGCTGCTTGGTACGTTCATCGGCGCCGCACTCGCCAGTGTGCTCTGGCTGTTGCTTGTGCCAAAACTCTGGCTGCATATGAGTCAAGGACTTAGGCGACGTCTGCGATACATGGCGCCATCAAAGTCAAAAAAGCTGCCATTTGCACCGTTCGTGCTCGCGGGAACCGCTCTGACGCTGGTTTGGATCCATTAGTCGCCACCTGCCACTACTGCTATGTACATAGTAGGAAAGTGGGTCTACTTTCAAATCAACGGTTATACAACCACACGCTGTGAGTACAGGAACGGTCAGCCTTTTGGCCCGGGCATGGAGTTGCAAGTGAACAAGCTTACGTCTGTTGTGAAGGTACTGGTGGTCGACGATCAGCCGCTGATCGTCGAGGAGCTCTGCGAGTTTCTCGAAAGCAGTGGCTACCGTTGCGTGCCTTGCCAATCGAGCCGGCAGGCCATCGAGCAATTTGTCGAAAACCCTGCCATCGGCCTGGTGTTGTGCGATCTGCACATGCCGGACATGGACGGCATCCAGCTGGTGCAGGAACTGCAACGCCTGTCGGGCAAACACCGGGTGTTCGAGGCCATCATGCTTACCGGGCGTGCCGACAAGCAGGACGTGATCAAGGCCTTGCGTGCCGGGATCGCCGATTACTACCAGAAGCCGATTGATCTGGACGAGTTGCTGGAGGGCTTGCAACGTCAGGAGGCCGCCCTGCAGGAACGGCAGAAAACCCTGCAATTGGGTCACCTGAACGAGAAGCTGCAGTACCTCTCCGAGTCGATCGACGACCTGTATCAGGACCTCGACAAGGTGCGCCGCGCACCAGTGCCGAGCAGCGCCGAGCCGTCGGCGGACGGGCAGCACGAGGTGGAAATCCCGGCGATCTTCAATCAGTTGTCACCGCGTCAGCTCGACGTCGCACGGCTGGTCGGCAAAGGCCAGACCAACTATCAGATTGCCTGTGAGCTGGGGATTACCGAGAACACGGTCAAGCTGTATGTCTCGCAGGTGTTGCGCCTGACCCACATGCATAACCGCACCCAGTTGGCCCTGGCGTTGTCGCCAGGCACTTCGGGATCACGCCTGCGAGTGACGGCGCACTGACCGCTGATGACCCCGGCATTCGCCGGGGTCAAACCGTTTGATCTCAACCGAGATGGGTCCTGACCTTGGGAAACAGGTTGTCCAGGGTTTCCAGCAGGCGCACGTGATAGATCGGCTTGCGAAACAGGTCCAGGACCTGCAGGCGCAGCATGTCGCTGACATCCTCCATGTCCGCATGGCCCGAGGTGACAATCACCGGCAGGTGCTGGCGCGACGTGTGCTCGCGCAGGCGCTTGATCAGCGACATGCCGCTTTCTTCCGGCATGCGCAGATCGGTGATCACCAATGCGATATCGGGGTGGCGGGTCAGATGGTGCAGCGCAAGCTTCACCGACGTCGCGGTATGACAGATGAAGCCTTCGCCTTCCAGCAATTCCGCCAACTCCAGCAGTGCGTCCTCTTCATCGTCGACGAGAAGCAACTGCTGGCGAGAAGGTACGGAAGCGTTCATGGGCGACACCTGCAATGGACTGAGTTCTGACGGTAGAACCCAATGGGCGCATTGACAAGTTATCCGCCCAGCGCGGTCTGGATCGAAGTCAGGATCGCGGTGACGCGAAGGCCGATGCCGTTACCGAAGGCAGCAATCACCAGCGCCACCAGACCCACGACCAATGCATATTCGATGGCTGATGCACCTTCGGTGTCTTTGGCCAGCCTTTTGAAAAACGCCATTTGACCTTTGATTTTGCGGGCTACCCGGGAATACGACATGAGAGTTCTCCTTGAGCACACCAGGTGTTGCGCATTCGCAACATGATTTCCCTGTGCCAGCATCAGCATTGTCGGCATTTTCCGCCCCAGCAACTGTAAGAACGGATTAACTCCAAAGTAGTAAGGCGCCGTTAGACCATGCAAAACCACTTTTGGCGTATCCACCCGCTACTTTCGTTGGATATTTCCGCCTTCGTAATGGCGTTTTGTTCTTCCTGCGCTACCGTCAAATAGCGAAATAGTTACTTGTTCATAGCTGCCTGATTGCGAAGTTATCTCGTTGGAAGTACGGGTCATTGCAGTAAGAAGAGCGCGCAGCGGGAAAGGGAGAGCCGTCATGAACAGTCGCATCACGTTGGGTCTGGCCGGATTGTTCCTGCTGGGGGCCATCATCGCCGGGTATTGGGGACTCACGTTGAGCCGGCAACCTGCCATTGCTGAACCGGTCGCGGGGCCCGCGACCGCAGCTGTCGCGTCAGCGCCGGCTACCCCTGCTGCTGTGGAGGACCCGAGCCGCCAACCGGTTGTCGTGCTGCTGCGCGACATCGCTCCGTTCGTGAAAATCACCGCCGCCGACGTGGCCGTGGAGAAGCTGCGCACCGCACCGGCCGGTAGCCTGGGCAACGTCGATCAAGTCATTGGGCGCACGCCGTGGCGGCCGTTGAGCGCTGGCAGCTGGCTCAGTGAAGAAAGCTTCGAACCCGGCAGCCAACTGTCGCGGATGATTCGTCCCGGTGAGCGCGCACTGGCCGTGGCCGTCGATGAAGTGATCAACGTCGGCGGGCAACTGGCGCCCGGCGATTACGTGGACGTGCTGTTGTTTCTGCGCAAGGACGAAGTGAATCCACAACCTTCGGCACAGCTGGTGATCCCGGCGGTACGGGTGCTGGTGGTCGGCAGCCAGACCGGCCTGACCAACGACGGCCAGCCCACCGGTGCGGCACGCAGCGACGATGAACGCCTCAAGCAGGAACAGCAACGCATGGCCGCGCGCAGTGTGGTGCTGGCGGTGCCGGAGCCGTTACTCAGTCGCTTGATGCTGGCGTCCGGCGCCGGTGTGCTGCGCCTGGCCGTGCGCAGTGCCGATGAACAGCAACTGGCGAAATACTGGAAGGGTGAAAACGATGTCGCGACGCGACTCGACACGCCGCGTCGCGAACTTCTGGAGTTCAGTCAGCTGTCACTGGCTGCGCCACCCAAACCCATGGCAGTGGCTGGCGCACCGACCCCACGCAAAGCATCCGTGGAAGTGATCCGCGGTGCCGAAACCGCACAACCCACCCCCTGAATCGAGCAAGGACGCCTTTACATGCGCAGACGTTTTACGCCCCTGTTCATCGGCTTGCTACTGGCCCCGCTGCTGGGCGTTGCCGCCAGCGGCAGTGCTGCCGCCGCGAGTGGCAATTGCGCGGCACTGGCCCCGTTGCCGGCGGCGCTGGAAGTCGGCGAGGGCATGCAGCAGGCGCTGCAATCACCGGTGGCGATCACCCGGGTTGCGGTGGGCGACCCGAAAATCGCCGACGTGCGCGTGACCGGCGATCAAGGGGTATTGCTGACCGGCGTCGCTCCCGGTGCAACCACACTGATGATCTGGAGCGCCTGCGCCAGTGCTCCACGCCAAAGCATGGTGTTCGTCCAGGGCAAGGCCAGTGCAGCGATGACTGCCGTGGCATTGCCGGCCAGCGATGATCCGACCCTGCCGTCGCAAGTGCAGACCGACATCCGCTTCGTCGAAGTCAGTCGCACCAAACTGAAAGAAGCCGGCACGCAGATTTTCGGCAAGGGCTCGAACAACTTCCTGTTTGGCGCGCCGGGCACAGTGCCCAACACCTCGGTCACGCCGGGCGTGGTGCCGTTGCGCAATCTCGATCCGCGCATCGCGGTGCCGAGCATCCCGCTGGCCAACGATATGTTCAACATTGTCTGGGGTGGCGGCAGCAGTAAATTCCTTGGCATCGTCAACGCGCTGGAGGGCAGCGGCTTCGCTTATACCCTGGCGCGGCCGAGCCTGGTGGCGCTGAGCGGGCAGAGTGCAAGTTTCCTTGCGGGGGGCGAAATCCCGATTCCGGTCCCCAGTGCCAACAGCAACAGCTACTCCATCGAGTACAAGGAATTCGGCATTCGCCTGACACTGACCCCGACCGTGATCGGTCGTGACCGGATTGCCCTCAAGGTCGCTCCGGAGGTCAGTGAGCTGGACTACAACAACGGCGTGACCATCGGCGGCACCAAGGTGCCGGCGTTCACTATTCGCCGCACCGATACCAGCATCTCGCTGGCCGATGGCGAGAGTTTTGTCATCAGCGGGCTGATCAGCACCAACAACGCTTCGGAAGTGAACAAGTTTCCCGGGCTGGGCGACATCCCGGTGCTCGGTGCGTTTTTCCGCAACTCGTCGGTCAACCGCCAGGAGCGCGAACTGCTGATGATCGTCACCCCGCACCTGGTGCAGCCACTGGCCGCGAATGCGCCATTACCGTCGCTGCCCGGGGAAAAACTGCGCAACTACGATCCGAACTGGTATCGCCTGTACTTCCTGGAAAACGGCAACTTCGACAAACGCAGTGGGCTATCGCAATGAGCCAGAGCCTCAGTCAGACCTTCCTCGCCATCACCCGCAACGACACCGACCTTGAATGGTTGCAGGGCGCTTTGGCGCCGCTGGGCCAAGTGGTCAGTGCCGGTGGCGGCAGTCTTGATGAATTGCTGGCGCTGGTCGATGTGACCTTCGCCAGCCTGGTCTTCGTCGGTCTCGATCGCGACCATCTGGTGGCGCAGAGTGCATTGATCGAAGGTGTGCTGGAAGCCAAACCGATGCTCGCCATCGTTGCCCTCGGCGATGGCATGGACAATCAGCTGGTGCTTAATGCGATGCGCGCCGGGGCGCGGGATTTCGTCGCCTATGGCTCGCGTTCCAGCGAGGTCGCCGGGCTGGTACGACGCCTGAGCAAACGCCTGCCGGCGGTGACGCCGAATGCCCAGCTCGGCGGCCTGACCGTGCTGTACGGCGTGCAAAGCAATGCCGACGGCGCATTGCTCGCCAACCACATGGCGCTGGTGGTGCAGAAGAGCGGCCAGCAAACCCTGCTACTCGATCTGGGCCTGCCGCGTGGCGACAGTCTGGCACTGCTGGGGCTGGAGAGCTCGTTCCATTTCGGCGATGCCTTGCGCCACTTGCGGCGCCTTGACGCGACCCTGATCGACAGCGCCTTCACCACTGCCGAAGCTGGCCTGCGCATCCTCGCGTACGCCAGTGGCGACGAGCCGCTCGAGCGCACCAGTGCCGCTGAGCTGTACATGCTGCTCAGCGCCTTGCGGCAGCACTTCCAGCACATTGTGGTCAACCTCACCGGCCAGCCGGACAGCGAAGCCCTGCGCACCTTCGTCAGCCATTGCGACAAGCTGTTGTGGTACACCGACCAGAATGTCCTCGATTGTCGGCGCAACCTCGCGGTGCTCAACCTGTGGCGCGAAAAAGGCATGAAACTCGAGCACGGCCGCTTGTTGGTCGACCGTTATCTGCGCAACGTCGCGCCCGACTCCGACACCCTCGGCAAGACCTTTGGCCTGGAAGTGATCGCCGTGCTCGCTTGCAGTCCGGAGCTGCGCCTGAACGCAAAAAACCAGGGTGTCACCCTGTTTGAGCTGGCGCCGCGCGAAGCCCTCAGTCAAAGCCTGCGCACCCTCGGCGAACGTCTGGCCAAACGTTCCGAAGGCCTGGTCAAACCCAAGGTCAACTGGCTCAACCGCCTGCGAGGCACCTCATGAACGGCGAGCAACTGTTCGGCGGGCAGCAGCGCCAAGCCGCCGGCAACACCGATCACGACGGCCTGAAACTGGTGCTGCACCGCTACATCATCGACGCTATCGAAGAGTCCGGGAAAAACCTGCTGGAAGGTTCGCGGCAGGTGCTTTCGCAGTTTGTCATCGACAAGGTGGCCGATTACATCGCACGGCTGCACCTGGCGATTTCGCGTTATGAAATGGAGCGGCTGGCTGAAGAAATCGTCGACGAGCTGACCGGTTTCGGCCCGCTGGAAGTGCTGCTGCGCGACAGTGCGGTGACCGAGATTCTGGTCAATGGCCCGCACCGGGTGTTCATCGAACGCGACGGCGTGTTGCACCTGAGCGATCTGCGGTTTATTGATGCGCATCACGTCGAACGGGTGATGCAACGCATCCTCGCCCCGCTCGGGCGTCGCCTCGACGAGTCGTCGCCGATGGTCGACGCGCGGCTGCCCGATGGCAGCCGGGTCAACGCCATCATCCCGCCGATTGCCCTCGACGGCCCCTGCCTGTCGATCCGTAAGTTTCGCAAGGACATGCTCAAAAGCACCGACCTGATGGCGATGCAAACCATCGATCAGGCGATTTTCGACTTTATCGAGGAAGCCGTCGGCAAGCGCTGCAATATCCTCATCAGCGGCGGTACCGGCACCGGGAAAACCACGCTGCTGAATATTCTCAGCCAGTTGATCAATCCCCATGAACGGCTGGTGACCATCGAAGACGTCGCCGAATTGCAGCTGGGCCACCCGCACGTCGTGCGCCTGGAAACCCGACCACCGAATGCCGAGGGCCACGGTGAGGTCAAGCCCAGCGACCTGATCCGCAACGCCCTGCGGATGCGCCCTGACCGGATCATCCTTGGCGAGATTCGCGGGGTCGAAGTGGTCGATGTGCTGACCGCCATGAACACCGGCCATGACGGCTCGATGAGCACCGTACATGCCAACAACGCCCAGGATGCCTTGCTCCGGCTGGAGACACTGGTGGGGCTCACCGGGCGTTCCATCGCCGAACGTACGTTGCGCCAGATGATCTGCGCAGCCCTCGACGTGATCATTCAGTTGACCCGCATGCCTGACGGTCGCCGCTGCGTCAGCGAAGTGGTGGAAGTGGTCGGCGTGCGCGACGACATCTATGTCACCAACACCTTGTTCCGCCTCGACCGTCGCACCGGTTTCGGCTTTCTGCGCGAAGCGGTCAACCCGGCCGGTGACAAATTGCGCCGCGAGCCGGCGCATTCGCATTGAGGGGCACGGCATGCTCAAACCGCTGTTGCTGATCGTGATTTGCCTGGCGTTGCTCGGTCTGTCGCTGCGCCTGTTCTATAACAGCTGGCGCCAGAGCGGCGCGGAGCGCGTGCTCGACCGGCTGAGTCAGGGGCAGCCGCAACGGGCTGGCGAAGTTCCGCGCTGGGCCGGTCTGGACCGGACATTTCTACGCGCGGGTCTGGGGCGTCCGACGGATCGACTCGGCGTGTGGCTGCTGTTGTGGGCGTTTGCGACACTGATCGGCTTTGCCATCGCCGGATGGATTGGCTTGCTGGTGCTGCTGACGTTGCCGCCGGTGGTTTTGCGCCTGTATGTCAGTTGGCGTTACCAGCGTCGATTGCGGCGGATGATCGAACAACTGCCCCAACTGCTC
Source organism: Pseudomonas sp. GNP014 (assembly GCF_054344005.1). Lineage (NCBI taxonomy): Bacteria > Pseudomonadati > Pseudomonadota > Gammaproteobacteria > Pseudomonadales > Pseudomonadaceae > Pseudomonas > Pseudomonas sp. GNP014. The sequence continues at coordinate 1,980,405 of NZ_JBTGUS010000001.1, forward strand.
GACCACACCGTGCGCAGTCTCAAGTCCGGGCGCACGCTGGCCGATGCCGTGCTTGGCGGCATCGAAGCCAGTGAAGATCCGCTGAAAAATGCCATGGGCCGGGTTCAGCGCAATGTGCAGTTGGGCGTGAGCCTGCCGGACGCCGTGGCGGATCTGGCCGAGTTCTACGAGAAGGATGAGTTTCGTCTGTTCGCCCTCGGCCTCAAGGTCAATCACCGCTACGGCGGCAACGCCAGCGAGTTGCTGGAAAACCTGATCAAGATGATCCGCGAACGTGACCAGGCCTCGCGCCAGTTGCGCGCTATGACCGGCGAAACCCGCCTCACCGCGTGGGTGCTGGGACTATTGCCGATCGCCATGGCCGGCTATTTCCTGATGTCCAATCCGGTGTACCTGGTTGCCATGTGGCACGACCCGTCCGGGCAGCGCATGCTCGCCTCGGCGTTCGGCATGCAGGTGATCGGCAGTCTGTTGCTCTGGCGGATGTTGCGCAGCCTATGACCACGCCCCTGATGATCAGCGCTTTATGCTTGCTCGGTGCCGCAGTGCTGCTGATTGCCAACCTGCTGGAGCAGCGTCGGCGCAGCCGCCAGATCAGCCGCCGGCTCGACGGCGAGCTGAGCCGCGAGAACCGTTTTGGCAACCTGCTGCAAGTGCTTGGCGAGAGCCGAGTGGGCCAGCACAGCGTCAAGCTCGACAATGAAACCCAGACCCTGCTCAGCCGCCTGGGCTGGCGCAGTGCGCGTCAGCGCTCGCTGTTCGCTGCCTGCCAGATCGGCGCGCCGCTGTTGATGCTCGCGGTGGTGGTGCTGCTGCAAGGGGTGTTCTTTACGTCTGTAGAGAAACAATGGATCGCGCCATTGTTCGCCCTCGGCGTTGGCTACCTGCTGCCCAAGCGCCTTTTGGTAATGGCGGTGGCGCGTCGGCAGAAACGCCTGGCGAGCGAGATCGCTACGTTCCTGCCGCTGCTGCGCATTCTCTTCGAGTCGGGCATGGCCGTGGAGCAGGCGTTGCGGGTCTTGAGCCACGAGGCCCAGGCGTTGCTGCCGGTCTTGACGCAAGAGTTGCGCCTGGTGCTGGCGCGGGTCGACTCGGGCCTTGAGCTGGGTGAAGAACTGAACAAGGCCACGCAACTGCTGGCGGTGGACGAGTTCACTGACACCTGCGTGATCCTCCAGCAATTGCTGCATCAGGGCGGCGGCGCGATGAAATCGTTGCTGTCACTCAAGCAATTGCTCGACGACCGCCGCCTGACCCGGTTGCAGGAATACATCTCGAAAATGTCCGCCAAAATGTCCGTCGTGATGATGCTGTTTCTCTTCCCGGCGTTATTGATCGTCCTGGCCGGCCCGGGCTTCACCGCCCTGGCCAAGGCCCTGGGAGCCTAGAGGGATCGTAATGAAAGCAATGATTGCAGGTACCTGTCTTCTGTTGCTCGGGGGCTGTGCCAATACCGGGCAGACCCCTTGGGCGGCGCTGAGCAGTAACGCCAGCTGCGGCCAATTGAGTTCCGAGCAACAACTGTCGCTGAACCTCGCCGACGATATGGTCAAGGACGGCAAGCTGCACGCCAGCCTCGCCAACCTGCAGAGCCTGCCGGACAACCTCGCCGACGTGCGCCTGCGCAAGGCCCGGGTTTACCGCTTGCTCGGCCGCAGTGAGGCCGAGCCGCTTTATCGAGGCCTGCTCGGCAGTTGCCTGGCGGCCGAGGCCGAGCACGGTCTGGGTCAACTGGCGGCGGCCAAGGCCGATTACGGTCAGGCTCAAGCGCATCTGCAACGTGCCGCACGGTTGGCGCCGACCGACGAAAAAATCCGCAATGACCTCGGCGTGGTCTACCTCAACCAACTGCGCATTGAAGACGCGCGCTTCGAATTCCTGACGGCGATGGAGCTCAAGCAAAGCGATCAACTGGCCGCGCTGAATCTGGTCACGCTGTTGCTGTATCAGGATGACTGGAACCGTGCCGGTGAACTGGTCAGTCGCCTCGGCCTGAGCCCCGAGCAATTCAGCGAAGCGCAGAGGCGCGCGGAACAGCTCAAGGTGCCGGCAAAAGTCCCGGCCCCGGCCGCTGTCACGGCCATGCTCAAATAAGGAGAACTGCGATGAGAGCTGCGATTGTCTGCTTCAGTCTGCTGGCCTTGCCCCTGGTCAGTCATGCCATCGACGCGGGCCCGGCTTCGGCCGAGCAACAGGAAACCGAAGGCTGGTTGCAGCTGCAGGCGCGCAACAAGGTGCCTTCGCCGACCCTGCAAACCGTCACGCCGACCGAGCGCGAGCTGGCCATGCAGCGCTGGTTGAAAAGTTACCAGCACGATATTCCGCAGTTCTACGATCAGCAGCAGGGTGGCAAGGTCGACAGTGGATCTGGGGGCGGGACACCTTAGGCCGGGCGTGGTTGATCGCCAGCGGGCGGGCCTCACTGGGGGATGTAGTCCCCCTGTGGGAGCCGGCCTGCCAGCGAGGGCACTCGGTCAAACTCGCAGGGCTTGCCCTACAACTGATAGCTGAAGCTGATGCTGTACCTCATTCGCCGGTTGTGGGTGTCCAGCGCTTCATCGGACATCGCTTTCGCGGCCTCCAGCGCGATGTTGTAGTACTTGGCGTCGCCAAACCGCAGGCCGATGGCCGCCGATGACAGGTCGCTGCTCTGCACCGCCAGTTGGTTGAACCAGGTTTTCGCGCGATCCAGTACCACGTACGGCTGCAGGATGCGCACCCAGTTGCCATCACGATTGAAGCTGTAGTTGACCTCGTACGCCGCGCCCCAGCCTTTGTCGCCGGAGGCCTGGTCGTCCGGGTAGCCCCGACCGAAGTTCTGCCCGCCAAACACTGCGCGCTCGCTGTCGGGCAGGGTGTCATCGCTCCAGTACCCCGCCGCCGAGAGCACGCCTTGCCAGTTGTCGAGGAATTTGTCGCTCTGCACGCCGGAAAGGCGCAGGCGCAGGAAGTTCAGGTCCAGCGCCGGGTTGTTGCTATGGGCGCCCATGCTGTCGAAGCCCTGATACACACCGCCACTGAGAATCCGCAACCGGCGGGCATCGGCCTTGCGCCAGTCGCTTTCGAAAGCGAGGGCGCGGACGTCGGTCCGTTCCTCGATGCTCAGGGGGAAGCCGATCACGTTGTAGCGGGTGCTGCTATCGACCGCATACAGCCGCGCGCCGGCATTGAGCAGTTCGTTGGATGCCGCGATGAACGGGTGGCTGACACCGATCGAGTAACGGTCGTCTTCCTTGTGCGGCTTGAGTTCGAAGCCGTCGCTGGTGACCAGATTGGTACCCGGGTCGGCGCGGTAGCGCGAGGCAAACAGGCTCAACTGCGTGCCTTCACTGTTGAGGAACTGGTTGTAGTCCAGGCGGTAGTAATGCTCGTGATCGTCCCCCGGCGGAAACAGGCCGCTGAGGGTCAGTTGCTCACCCATCGACGTCTGTGAGTTGCTGCTGACACCCAGCAATGCCTGGGTGCCATTACGATTGTCTTCGGTGGTGCTCAGGGTGCTGGTGAAGGGTTTGCGGCTAGCCTGGGCGACCAGGGTGGTGGCGCCGTCGGTGGTGCCCGGCGGTGGCACCCGGGCCTGTACCGTCACCCCGGGAATGCGGGTCATCAGCGTGGTGTAGCGCTCGAAAGTCTTGCGGGTCAGCGGCCGTTCGGCCTGGATTTTCGCCGCCAGTTCGTCGAGCAGGCCTTTGACCCGCCCGACATCGCCCTGCATCTGGATATCCCGGACATAACCCTCAACTAACACCACCCGCGCCACGCCGTCGTCGAACTTCTGTTGGGGCAAAAACGCGTAGGACAGCAGATAGCCGTCCTGTTGATAGCGGCGGGTGATGTTGCGGGTGGCTTCGATCAGATCGGCGAGGCTGGTCGGGTGACCGATCAGGGGTTTGTAGATCTCGGCCAACTCGTTGAGCGGGTAGATCGTACCGCCTTCAATCTGCACCGTTTTCAGGTTGATTCGGGTTTCCAGCATCAGCGGCTGCGCAGTGGCCGCGCCGGGTTCCGGCACGAGCACCGGGGTGGCGGCCGGCCGATAGGCATCGGCGGGCAGGTTCGGTACGGGCAGGTTGCGGATGGTTTCGTTGCTGTTGAGAAAACTGGGCAGGGTGTCGGCGAAAGCGGCGGAACTGAGACTGAGGAACAGCAGGGATGCCATTACGCGCATAGGACACTCCGTGGTCAGGTCGCAGCACAGGGCTGTTTTTTCCTAAGAAAAAAGCGGAAGACTCGTCGGAGTCTTCCGCCCTCAACCAAGCGTAGGCGCTGTAGGTGAGGCCGTCGAATCGGCCAGGTGCAATTTAGCGTTTGTTGCCTCCCAGGGTGCCAGTCAGGCCGCCCAGTACGCCGCCCAGTCCGCCGGTTGCCGTGCCTCCGGTGGTGGCGCCGCCGTTGACCAGACCACCGACTGCGCCGACAGTGGCTCCGACGTTGCTGACCAGACCGCCGACTGCCGTGGTCACCGGATTGTTGGTGGCCGCGATGGTGGCGCCGACATTGCTGACCGCGCCGCCGACCTGACCGGTGAGACCGGCGACCGGAGTGCCGAGACCGGTTGCAGCGCCGACGTTTTGGGTCAGACCGGTGACCGCGGTGGTCACTGGATTAAGTGCCGTACCGACGCTGTTGCCCACTCCCGCCAGCGGTGCAGTGGTGCCAGTGATCGGTGTACCGGAACCGCCGAGCACGGTGTTGAGCGAGGCGATGGTGTTGCCCAGTCCGCCTACCGCGACACCACCGGCACTGACCGCGCCGTTGGTGTTGCCGGCGTTCAGGCCGCTGCCGACGTTGACCACTGCGCCACCGACCGTTTGCAGCAGGCCGGTGCCACCGAGACCGCCGCCAAGACCGCCGCCGACGCCCCCTGAAGCGGTGCCGTTGTCCACCAGTCCGCCGGCTTTGCCGACCGCCGTGCCGACGTTGCTCAGGGCGCCGCCGACCGTATTGGTCAGCGCGTTGCCGTTGCCGGCGCCGGTCACTTTGTCGCCCACGCCGTCAACTGCAGTCCCGACTTGTTTGATCAGGCCGTTGAGTGGAGCGCCGAGCCCGGTTGCATCACCGACTTTGTCGGTGGTGCTTTCCACCATGGCAATCACCGGCACCAGCCCGTTGCCGACACTCTTGGTCACGGAACCGAGCGGCCCGGTGGTTGTGGCGACACTGAGGGTGTCACCGAGCATAGTGACTTTCTCGCCAACACCGTCGAGCACCGGTGCGACTTTGGTCACCACGCCGCCCACCACGGGAACGCTGTTGGTGGCGGTGGCGAGCTTGCCACTCAGGTCCGAGACGCCGCTGCCGACATCCGCGACCACGCCGCCGACGGACGACGCGGTGACACCCAGACCGTTATCGACGGTGCCTAACTTGCCGATGCCGTTGGCCACGCCATCACCCAGTGTGGTGACCACCTTGCCTGCTGTTTTGGCGGCGCTTTGCACCACGCCACCGACCACAGGCACGGCGCTCAGGGAGTCGCCGACCTGACCGACGCCAGTGCCGACGCCGGCGACGGTATTACCGACATCCTGGACCAGGGTGCTGGTCACCAGTGGTGAAGGTGTCGGCGTGGTCGGGGTGGTTGGACCACCTGGATCGGTCGGCGTGGTTGGTGTTGTCGGGGTGGTCGTGCCACCGGTTCCGCCCGTGCCGCCAGTGCCGCCAGTGCCGCCAGTGCCCGCAGTACCACCGGTGCCACTTGAACCACCGGTTCCACTGGTGCCGCCGTCAGCCGCTCCTGGTGCCGCGCCATCGGAGGATGAGCTGCCCGAGCTGCTGTGATGACCGCCACCGCCACTGCTGCAGCCGGCGAGGCCGAGGGAGAGGATCAATGCCAGAGTAATTGCCGATTTGCACCACACGCCTTGAGTTTTCATGATTGAGATTCCTTGCACCTGTCACAACATTCGTCGTTTTCGATGGCTCGCCGATCTGTCGCCGGCAATGCCTCGTCCGTGGTGTCAATCTCAATCGCGCGGTCAGTTCACGCCATTCTCAAGTTGGTATTAACGCCTTTATATATAAGGGGCTGCGCAGTGCCTAAGAACTAATACCGGGGTGATAGGCGGGCAAAAAAAAGCCTTGAAAATCAAGGCCGGGTTTTTTGCCGCAGGGAGCAAAGCGGGAAGAAAAACTTAAGTGATATATACACAATTTACAGGCTTGCCCCGCCAGTGAAATGCACGCAACGGAGCATCTGTGGCGAGGGGATTTATCCCCGCTCGGCGGCGCAGCCGTCGTAATGAGATGTACCGGGTGTATCAGATTCACCGCAGGTGCTTGTGCTGGGGCGGCTGCGCGCCCCAACGGGGATAAATCCCCTTGCCACAGGCAGCAGGTCATTTTCCCGGTTGTTCAGGCCAGCGGCTGCCACTGCCCAACCATGTGTTGCAGATCCCCGGCGCCCACCAGGCGCAATTCACCGCTGGACCCAGGCGCGCTCGCCAGCAGTGTCACCTCGCTCGGCAAGCGCACCGGTTTGCGAAAGTGCACGGTGATTTCCAGATTCGCTCGCGGCAAGTGATCGGCCAGCGCTGCCAGCGTGCGAGCCTTGTTCCACAAACCATGGGCGATGGCCGTGGGGAAGCCGAATACCTTGGCACTCGCGGCGCTCAGATGAATCGGGTTGTAGTCTCCGGACACCCTGGCGTACTGCCGGCCGATGTCCGTCGGGGCTTTCCAGTGCGCCACTTCCACCAGCGTTTGCGCGGGCTCCCAGTCCTGTTCGGGCGACTCGCCTGCCAGTTTCACCCCGCGACAGAGCATGCGGCTTTCGGCTTCCCACAGCGGTCCGAGCTGGTCGTCCAGAGTGGTCAGCACATCAAACGTCGCGCCCTTCGGATGCGGTTGCAGGTTGAGCACGCGAACGCTCACTTGCGCGCGACTGATCCCGCCCATCGGCCGCACTACGCGGATGCAGTTGCTCAGGTGAATCAGCCCCAGCAGCGGAAACGGAAAGTCTTTCGCTGTGAGCAATTGCATCTGCAACGCGAAGGCGAGGATATGCGGATAAGTCGGCGGCAACAGGCCGTCATCGGCAAAACCACAGACCTTGCGATAGGCCGCCAGTTTTTGTGCGTCGACATCGACCCAGCAGCGCAAACCGCTGTCGGGCAACTGGGTGCCGCTGATCTTGCGACGCGTCGCGGCCCGCACATACAGGCCGGGCAGGCGCGGTTCGCGGTCGAGGGTGTGCCATTCAATGCTCATGTCTACGCCCCCAGAAAACTTTGGCCGCAGACCCGCAGCGCCTGGCCGGTGAACGCGCCAGTGCCCGGTTGCGCCAGCCATGCCACCGCTTCGGCGACGTCCTGGGGCAAGCCGCCCTGGCCCAGTGAACTCATGCGCCGCCCGGCTTCGCGCAGGCCGAACGGGATATGCGCGGTCATCTGGGTTTCGATAAAACCCGGTGCCACGGCATTGATGCTGATACCGCGCTCGAGCAATGTCGGGGCCCACGCCTGAGCCAGTCCGATCAACCCGGCCTTGCTCGCGGCATAGTTGGTCTGCCCGCGGTTGCCGGCGATGCCGCTGATCGAGGCCAGCAGAATCACCCGTGCATTGTCGTGCAAGGTGCCGTTGTCGAGCAGGGCCTTGGTCAGCACTTGCGGGGCGTTGAGGTTGACCGCCAGCACCGCGTCCCAGAATTCCGGGGTCATGTTGGCCAGGGTCTTGTCACGGGTGATGCCGGCGTTATGCACCAGAATGTCGAGGCCGTCCGGCAGGTGTTCGATCAGTTGCGTGGCAGCGTCTTCGGCGCAGATGTCGAGGGTGATGCTGCGACCGCCGAGGCGCGCCGCCAGGGCATCAAGATCGGTCTTGGCCGGCGGCACGTCGAGCAGAATCACCTCGGCGCCATCACGGGCCAGCGTTTCGGCGATGGACGCTCCAATGCCCCGCGCGGCGCCAGTGACCAGCGCCTTGCGCCCGGCCAGGGGGCGGGTCCAGTCGGTCACTGGCGTAGTGCACGCCGTCAGCCGAATCACTTGCCCGGAAACAAACGCACTTTTCGGCGAAAGGAAAAACCGCAGCGGGCCTTCCAGTTGATCTTCGGCGCCTTCGCCGACATAAATCAGTTGCAGGGTGCCGCCGCTGCGCAGCTCCTTGGCCAGCGAGCGTGAGAAACCTTCCAGCGCCCGTTGCGCGCTGGCCGCAAAGGGATCGCGCAGGGTTTCCGGCGCCCGGCCGAGAATCACCAGATGTGCGCTGTGCTCGAGATTTTTCATCAGCGGCTGAAAAAACTCGCGCAACTGCTTGAGCTGGTCGGTGTGCTGCAGGTCGCTGGCGTCGAACACCACGGCCTTGAGTTTCGGGCCGTGGCCGGGAATCCACGCGGCGGCCATCGAAGGTTCGGTGCCGTAGCTGTAGATCGCATCGGTCAGGCGGTTGGCAAAGGCATTGACCCGCTCTGCCAGCGGCCCGCCACCGAGCAGCAGCGCACCGTCCACCGGCCGCAGGCGCCCGGCCTGCCAGCGTTCCAGTCGCACCGGCGACGGCAGGCCCAAAGCCCCGACCAAACGGTGGCCGATGGACGAGTTGGCGAAGTCGATATAGCGGTCAGACATGGAACGCTCTCCAAAAGTTGGGGTTCAAAGTGTGGACTACCCACGGCAATCAATCGTTCGATCCACGCAATAAGGCCTACGCTAGAACAGCAGAGTAGACCACCGACCCTGTGGGAGCTGGCTTGCCAGCGATAGCGGAGTGTCAGCCACTGAAAAGGTTGGAGGTGCCGGCCCCACCGCTGGCAAGCCAGCTCCCACAGGGTTCTCTATGAGCCCGGATATTCAACAAGGAGTTATTCATGAGTCAGCTGCGCCGCGTCGCGATCATCGGCGGTAACCGTATTCCCTTTGCCCGCTCGAACGGGCCTTACGCCACCGCCAGCAATCAGGCAATGCTCACCGCCGCTCTGGAAGGCCTGATCGAACGCTACAACCTGCACGGCCAGCGCATTGGCGAAGTGGTGGCGGGCGCAGTATTGAAATTGTCACGGGATATGAACCTGACCCGCGAATGCGTGCTGGGCTCACGCCTGTCCCCGAGCACACCGGCCTATGACATCCAGCAGGCCTGCGGCACCGGCCTGGAAGCAGCATTGCTGGTGGCCAACAAAATTGCCCTCGGCCAGATTGATTGCGGTATTGCCGGCGGCGTCGACACCACCTCGGACGCGCCAATCAGCGTCAGCGAAGGCCTGCGCAAAATCCTCTTGCAAGCCAACCGCGCGAAGACCACCGGTGACAAACTGAAGACCTTCCTGCAACTGCGGCCGCAACACCTGATTCCGGAGTTTCCGCGCAATGGCGAGCCGCGTACCGGGCTGTCGATGGGCCAACACTGCGAGTTGATGGCGCAGACCTGGAACATCCCGCGCGAAGAACAGGATCAACTGGCCCTCGAAAGCCATCACAAACTCGCCGCGTCCTACAGCGAGGGCTGGCACAACGATTTGATGACGCCGTTCCTCGGCCTGACCCGCGACAACAATCTGCGCCCGGACCTGACCCTGGAAAAACTTGCCACGCTGAAGCCAGCCTTCGAGAAAAGCGCCAGGGGCACGTTGACGGCGGGCAACTCCACGCCGCTGACTGATGGCGCTTCGGTGGTGCTGTTGGGCAGCGAGGAATGGGCGAACGCGCGCGGGCTGCCGATCCTTGCTTATCTGCGTGACGGTGAGGCGGCCGCGGTGGACTTCGTCAATGGCGCCGAAGGTCTGCTGATGGCTCCGGTGTACGCGGTGCCGCGTTTGCTGGCGCGCAATGGCCTGACCTTGCAGGACTTCGACTATTACGAAATTCATGAGGCGTTCGCGGCGCAGGTGCTGTGCACGCTGAAGGCCTGGGAAGATCCCGAATATTGCAAAACCCGTCTGGGCCTCGACGCGCCGCTGGGCTCGATCAATCGCAGCCGGCTCAATGTGAAGGGCAGTTCGCTGGCGGCCGGGCATCCGTTTGCCGCCACCGGCGGGCGCATCGTGGCCAACCTGGCCAAGTTGCTGGACGCAGCGGGCAAGGGCCGCGGCCTGATTTCGATCTGCGCGGCGGGCGGGCAGGGCGTCACCGCCATCATCGAACGCTAGAAAAGGCCCCTCACCCTAGCCCTCTCCCAGAGGGAGAGGGACTGATCGCGGGAAATTGCAGACCTACGCTGACGTGAGAGAACAGCGCTGAATCCAGAATCGACCCAGTCTGGAGAATTTTGCCAGTCCAAATTCGACGCGGTATTTCAGGTCGATGTATAACGCCAGACACCTCGGTCAGCCCCCTCTCCCTCCGGGAGAGGGGCTGACCGAGGTTCAGGTACGAAAACGACGTACCAACCCGTCCAGCTCATTCGACAGCCCCGCCAGACTCTGCGAATCCTGCTGTGCCGAGTTCGCCAGTTCCGCCACCAGTTGCGCATCGCCATGAATCTGGCTGATGTGCCGATTGATGTCTTCAGCCACCTGATGCTGCTCTTCGGCGGCGGTGGCGATTTGCGTGTTCATGTCACGAATCACGTCGACCGACTCACGGATCTGACCGAAGCTCTCGCGCGCTTCGCCGATGCGCGTCACTGACTGCTGCGAGACTTGCAGGCTGGCGTGCATCTGTTGCGTGACCTCGCTGGTGCGCTTGGCCAGGTTGCCGAGCAAGCCGTCGATTTCCGCCGTCGAGTCCGCCGTGCGTTTGGCCAGTGCGCGCACCTCATCCGCCACCACGGCAAAGCCGCGCCCCTGTTCACCGGCGCGGGCGGCTTCGATGGCGGCGTTGAGCGCCAGCAGGTTGGTCTGCTCGGCGATGGAGCGGATGGTGCCGAGAATCGACTGAATATCGTTGCTGTCGCGCTCCAGTTGCTGCATCGACTGTGCCGATTGCTCCAGCTCCTGGCTCAGTTGATCGACGCTGTGCACCGCTGCATCAATCTGCTGTTGCCCCTGGCGGGCCTGACGCTGGCCGCTGTCGGCAGAGTCCGCCGCCTGACTGCACGAGCGGGCGACTTCGTTGGCGGTGGCGACCATTTCGTGGAACGCCGTCGACACCATGTCTACCGCTTCACGCTGTCGTCCGGCCGCTTCGGCCATGTCGCTGGAGACCCGGGTCGAGCTCTGCGAGGTGGCGAGGATTTTTCCGGCGGCGCCGCCGATGTGCTGAATCAGACTGCGGATTGCGGTGAGGAACTGATTGAACCAGTTGGCCAGTTGCGCGGTTTCGTCGTTGCCACGGATGTCGAGGTTTTTGGTCAGGTCGCCTTCGCCCTGCGCGATGCCTTCCAGGCCACTGGCGACGCTGCGGATCGGACGCACGATCAGGCTGGCAAAACTGGCGCCGACCACGGCGAACAGCACGGCGAGCGCGGCGGCGATGATCGCGATCAGCCAGGTCAGTTGCGTGGCCGAGCTCATCACATCGCTCTGCTTGATCAGGCCGACGAAGGTCCAGCCCAATTGCTCCGACGGCCAGACGTTGGCCATGTAGCGCTCACCGTTAAGCTCGACTTCGACCAGGCCTTTGCCGGCCTTGGCCAGCTGCGCATAACCTTCGCCGAGGCTGTCCAGCGGCTTGAAATTGTGTTCCGGCTGTTTCGGGTCGACCAGCACCGTGCCGCTGTTTTCCAGGAGCATCAGGTAGCCGGTTTCGCCCAGCTTGATCTGCTTGACGATCTCGGTGAGCTGCTTGAGCGTCACGTCGATGCTGACCACGCCGCCGTTGCTGCCGAGTTTGTTGTCGATGGTGCGCACGGTGCTGACGTAGGTCGCATCGTCCTGCGCCCAGTAGTAAGCGGCGGTCCGGAACGGTTTGCCCGGTTTGGCCTGGGCCGCCTTGTACCACGGCCGCTGACGCGGGTCGTAGTTGTTGAGTTTGGGATCATCCGGCCACGACACGTAGCCGCCGGCGGCGGTGCCGACGATGGCATAGGCGTACGCCGGGTGAGCGTTGCCCAGATCCTGCAGGAACGCGAAGACCTTTTTATCCATCTCACCCTGGGGGATGGATTCGGCGTTGGCGCTCATGTAGGTCTTGAGGCTGTCGTCGGTGTTTTTGATCAGCGGTTGCGACGCCAGGTAATCGACGTTCTGGCTGATGCCATCAAAAAACAGCTGCATGGCATTGCTGACCTGACGAATCTCGCGACCGCTACTGTCGACAAAACTGTCCCGGGCATCGCTGCGCAGGTTCATCACCACCAGGGTCGCGACCAGCACCACCGGCAAGCAGGCGACGATTGCAAACGCCCACGTCAATTTCTGTTTGATGTTCATCCGCGCTCCAGATTTTCTTGTAGGCCCACGCAGTGCAGATGACTTGTGGTTTATTGGCAGCCGAAAACGGTGTGGATCACCCGTTTCCCTGAGTGCGACATCGCTGATTCTTGTGGAACGATTGTCGGACAAATCCCTCTGTCATTGAGGACTTCGGCTGCAAAACGGGGAAATTGAGGGCACTGCGGAAAAATCTTGCGACGGGTGTGAAGGCAACTGTCAGATTCTGTCGCAAATGCCCTTGAACACGGGCGCCTACAAGTTCGGTGGGCTCGGCTATGATTCGCAACGGTCATGTACGCGTAGCGTTGGCGCCGTTCAATCCGGCACAGTGTGTGCATTCTCAAGGTTCACAGGTCGGCAACCCCTCCCCGTGATGCGAGGATTGCCGTATAACGAGTGACATTCGCGTGTTTGGTAATAAAGGACCCACAATAAAAGCTGATGAAGACTCCAAAACGCATTGAACCCCTGATCGAGGACGGTCTGGTCGACGAAGTGCTGCGCCCACTGATGAGTGGTAAAGAAGCAGCTGTTTATGTGGTGCGCTGCGGCAATCAGTTACGTTGCGCAAAGGTCTACAAGGAGGCGAACAAACGCAGTTTCCGCCAGGCGGCCGAGTATCAGGAAGGCCGCAAGGTTCGCAACAGCCGACAGGCTCGGGCGATGGCGAAGGGCTCCAAGTTCGGTCGCAAAGAGACCGAAGATGCCTGGCAGAACGCCGAAGTGGCGGCGCTGTTCCGTCTGGCCGGTGCCGGCGTGCGGGTGCCCAAACCCTACGACTTCCTCGACGGCGTGCTGTTGATGGAACTGGTGGCCGACGAATTCGGCGATGCCGCGCCGCGTCTGAACGACGTGGTGCTGGAGCCGGATCAGGCGCGCGAATATCACGCGTTCCTGATTTCGCAGATCGTGCTGATGTTGTGTACCGGTCTGGTGCACGGTGACCTTTCGGAGTTCAACGTGCTGTTGACGCCGACCGGCCCGGTGATCATCGACCTGCCGCAAGCCGTCGACGCTGCCGGTAACAACCACGCCTTCAGCATGCTGGAGCGCGATGTCGGCAACATGGCTTCGTACTTCGGCCGCTTTGCCCCGGAGTTGAAGAAGACCAAGTACGCCAAGGAAATGTGGGCGTTGTACGAAGCTGGCACCTTGCACCCGAACAGTGTGCTGACCGGTGAGTTCGATGATCCGGAAGACCTGGCCGACGTTGGCGGGGTGTTGCGCGAGATCGAAGCGGCGCGCCTCGACGAGGAGCGCAAGCAGGCAATCCGTGCAGCGGACGACGAGCCGAAAGGCAAGTCCGACGAGCCACCGCCACCCCCGTGGATGCAGTGATCGCTTGACCAGAAACCCGGCCTCGGCCGGGTTTTTTGTTTGAATCAGATGCCTTGGAACCCAGAAGCCCCTCACCCCAGCCCTCTCCCAGAGGGAGAGGGGGCCGACCGAGGTGTCTTGCGTCATACATCGACCTGAAAAAACGAGTCGATTATGGATTCAACGAAAAACGTTCAGGTCGGTGTACCTCCCAAATATCCCCCAATCAGTCCCCTCTCCCTCTGGGAGAGGGTTAGGGTGAGGGGCTCTTTCGGATCAACGCAAATTCAAGTCTACTGTCCACCGCGCCAACCACACTCAAGGACTGAATGTGACCACCCCCCGCAACACCCATCTGATCATCGCCGCCCGGCTGATCTCCGACTTCGGCGCTTTCCTCAACATGGTTGCGCTGGCGACTTACGTCTACCTGCTGAGCAACAGCGCCATGAGCGTCGGGATCTTTCTCGCCAGCCGTGTAGGCGGGGGGATTTTTGCCAGTCTGATCGGTACTCGTTTCTACCGCCGCTGGAATGGTCGGGTGCCGCTGATTGCCTTCGATCTGCTACGCGCGGCGCTGCTTGGCCTGTTGTTGATCCTGCCGGTGAGCCAGCAGGCGTTGCTGTTACCGGTGATCGCATTCGGCCTGGGCTTTGGCAACTCGATGTTCGCCATCGGCCTCAACAGCCAGTTGCCGAGGCTGATTGAGCCGGCGCAGCTGCTGAAAACCAATGCCTGGATCACCTCGGCGTCATCCGCAGCGATGGTCGGCGGCAGTCTGGTCTCCGGTTTGCTGGTGGCAGCGTTCGGTTTTGAAACGGTATTCGCGCTCAACGCACTGACCTATGTGCTGGCGGCGCTGTTGAGTGCGCCGTTGCGCTTCGCCGCTTCAGACGTCAGCGAACAATCAACCTGCGAACGCGGCGAATGGTCAGTCCTCAAGCAGGGCCTGCGCAGCGCGCCGGTGATTGCGGCGATGCTCGCCGTGACCATGGCCGACACCTTGGGCAGTGCCGCACACAACGTTGGTTTTCCGATCATCTCCAAACTGCTCACGCCAGAGTCGGCGAGTACCACGCTGGGCCTGATGCTCGCGGTATGGGCCAGCGGCAAACTGCTGGGCGCGCGCATCGCCAGCCGCCTCAAGGGTTCGGACAACGGCCACCTCGAGCGCCGGTTTTTCTTCGGCGTGGCGCTGATGTCCTGCGGCTTCATCCTGATGTTCCAGCAGCACAGCCTTCTCGGTCTGTTGCTGTTTTCCCTGCCGGCAGGGTTGGGCGACGGCTTTTCCGAAGTGGGCCTGATGTCGCGCCTGCAACGCGAACCGGAGCATTTGCGCCTGCCGATCTTCAGCTTCCTGACCTTGCTGCAAATGACCGGGTTCGGCGTCGGCATGCTGATTGCCGCGCCGTTCTATGGCTGGTGGACGCCGGGTGCCGTGGTGCTGCTGTTCCACGGCATCCCGCTCGGTACGTTAGTGACGGTGAAAGTCCTCGCACTCAAGCGCGAGCGGGTTGCGCGCAGCAGCCCGACGCCAGTTCCTTGAGGATCGGGCAATCGGGGCGATGGTCGCCATTACAGTGCTCGACCAGATCCTGCAGGGTGTCGCGCAATTCGCCGAGTTCGCGGATCTTCTGATTCAACTCGTCGATGTGCTGGCGCGCCAGAGCCTTCACGTCGGCACTGGCGCGCTGGCGATCCTGCCACAGGGTCAGCAGCTTGCCGACTTCCTCCAGGGAAAACCCCAGGTCCCGCGAACGCTTGATGAATGCCAGGGTGTGCAGGTCATCATCGCCGTAGACCCGATAACCGCTGTCGGTGCGATGAGCCGCCTTGAGCAGGCTGATCGACTCGTAATAGCGGATCATTTTTGCGCTCAGGCCACTGTGCCGGGCCGCTTGGCCGATGTTCATCGGTGCTCCTCCAGATCCTTGGGTTTCCAGGTTTTCAACAGTAGCGCATTGCTCACCACGCTGACGCTCGACAGCGCCATCGCCGCGCCGGCCAGCACCGGGTTGAGGAAGCCGAACGCCGCCAGCGGAATGCCGATCAGGTTGTAGACGAAGGCCCAGAACAGGTTCTGGCGGATCTTCGCGTAGGTCTTGCGGCTGATCTCCAGCGCCGCCGGCACCAGTCGTGGATCACCGCGCATCAGGGTAATGCCGGCGGCGTGCATGGCCACGTCGGTGCCGCCGCCCATGGCGATGCCGATGTCGGCTGCGGCGAGTGCCGGCGCGTCGTTGATGCCATCGCCGACCATCGCCACCACGCCGGTTTTTTTCAGTTCGGCGACCGTGGCGGCTTTGTCGGCCGGGAGTACTTCGGCGTGAACGTTGGCAATGCCCAACGCCTCGGCGACCACGCGAGCGCTGCCGCGGTTGTCGCCGGTCAGCAAGTGGCTGTGGATACCGCGAGCGGCCAGTCGTTGCACCGCTTCCAGTGCGCCGGGCTTGAGCGTGTCACCGAAGGCGAACAAACCAAGCACACGCGGCTCGGGGCTTTGTTCAATCAGCCACGACAAGGTCCTGCCTTCGCCTTCCCAGGCCGTGGCCGATTCGGCGAGGCTGCCGGCGCTCAACCCGCTTTCTTCCAGCAAGCGCCGGTTGCCCAGCGCCAGGCGCCGCCCGCCAAGGTTGCCGGCGATGCCACGCCCGGTCAGGGATTGGCTGTCGCTGACATCGGGCACGCTCAGATCACGCTCGGCAGCCGCGTCCAGCACGGCTTTGGCCAGTGGGTGTTCACTGCCGCGTTGCAGGGCGCCGGCCATTTGCAGCAGGGCGTCTTCGTCACCGTCGACGGCACTGAAATGGGCGATGCGCGGCGTGCCGGAAGTCAGGGTGCCGGTCTTGTCGAACACCACGCTGCTGACTTCATGGGCACGCTCCAGCGCTTCGGCGTCCTTGATCAGAATGCCGTGCCGCGCCGCTACACCGGTGCCGGCCATGATCGCTGTCGGGGTGGCGAGGCCGAGGGCACACGGACAGGCGATCACCAGCACGGCGACGGCGTTGATCAACGCGGTTTCCATGGGCGCGCCGTACAGCCACCAGCCGATCAACGTTGCCAGGGCCAGCACCAACACCGTCGGCACGAACACCTGGCTGACTTTATCCACCAGTTTCTGGATCGGCGCTTTGGCTGCCTGGGCGTCTTCGACCAGACGGATGATCCGCGCCAGCACGCTTTCCGCGCCGAGGGCGGTGGTGCGCACCAGCAGCCGGCCTTCACCGTTGATCGCGCCACCGGTGACCTTGTCCCCCGGTTGTTTCGGCACGGGCAGGCTTTCGCCGCTGATCAAGGCTTCGTCCGCGTGGCTCTGACCTTCCAGCACCTCGCCGTCAACCGGGAAGCGTTCGCCAGGTTTGACCAATACCTGATCGTTCAGGCGCAGTGCGCTGATGGCGACGTCTTGCTCGCGGCCGTCGATCACTTGCATCGCCTGCTCCGGGCGCAAGGCTTCGAGGGCGCGGATGGCGCTGGCAGTCTGGCGCTTGGCGCGGCTTTCGAGGTATTTGCCGAGCAGCACCAGGGCGATCACCACCGCTGACGCTTCGAAATACAGGTGTGGCATGCGCCCGGCGGCGGTGGCCCACTCGTACAGGCTCAAGCCATAGCCGGCGCTGGTGCCAAGGGCGACCAGCAAGTCCATGTTGCCAGCGCCGGCGCGCACGGCTTTCCACGCGGCGACATAAAACCGTGCTCCGAAAATGAATTGCACCGGGGTGGCGAGGGCGAATTGCGCCCAGGCCGGGAGCATCCAGTGAATGCCGAAAGGTTGCAGCACCATCGGCAGCACCAGCGGCAAGGCGAGGGCGATTGCGCAGATCAGCGCCCAGCGCTCATGTTGCAGACGCCGCTGTTGGTCATCGGTTTGTGGGTGTTCGGCTTGCCAGACGCTGGCCGAATAACCGGCCTTGCTCACCGCGTCGAGCAGGGTTTGCGCGTCGACTTTGCCGAGCAGTTCGAGGTGGGCGCGTTCGTTGGCCAGATTGACGCTGACGCTTTTCACCCCCGGGACCTTGCTCAGGGCACGCTCGACGCGACCGACGCAGGAAGCGCAGGTCATGCCGTCGATGCTCAATTCGAGGGTCTGTTGCGGCACGCTGTAACCGGCACGCGTCACCGCCTCCATCAGCGCCGGCAGACTGCCGCCGGGTGCCTGCACGCGGGCCTGTTCGGTGGCGAGGTTGACGCTGACCGCACTGGCGCCGCTGACGTTGCTCAACGCCCGCTCGACCCGTCCGGCGCAACTGGCGCAGGTCATGCCGGCAATCGGCAGGTCGAAAGTGATGGAATCGGACATCGGTCGTACTCCCTGTAGTAGATGCCTACAAGGATCAACCTTGCCATGCGGGCAAGGTCAAGCGCCAATCTCTGGCGCGTCACAAAACACCTGTGGGAGCGAGCTTGCTCCCACAGTCTGCCTTTGCTCAGTATTCGAGAGCGGCAGGTCGCAGGTACAAGCCTTTGGCGGATGCTGCAATCCGGTACTTGACCACGTCACCGGCCTTGAGCGAGATCTCCTGCGCCGGCGGTGCCAGCATGCCCGGCTTGCAGCCCGGGACCTGGCTCGGCTCCAGCTTCAGGCGGATGGAGAACGTGCCATGTTGCAGGTTGAACGAGGTGGACTGTTCCTGCAGCAAGCGCCCGGCAAACTGATCCTGGATGTACACGCCAATCTCGCAGGAGGTCGGCACTTCCAGGCGCTCGCGAGAGATGATCAGAACGGCGTAGTCCTCGCCGGTCGCGTTGGCCTGGGGCAATGCGGCAAAAAGGCTGAGGAAGCCAAACAGGCTGTAAGCTGACCAGCGCATGGCTGAATCTCCTGAATAGAAGTCATTGATGTACGCAGCTTGGCCGAGCGCGGCGCCGATTGCCAGCCCGGCAGTTTCTTTCAGAACTTGACCTTGCCATCGTGGCAAGCTCGAGACTGCCGGCAACCTCACTCAAAGGAGTCATCGCATGCAAGTGTTCAACGTTCAAGGCATGTCCTGCGGTCACTGTGTCAACGCCATCACTCGGGCGGTGCAGGCCAAGGATCCGGCGGCCAGCGTGCGGGTCGATCTGGCGGCGAAAGAGGTCGGCGTGGAAAGTTCGCTGAGTGCCGAACAGGTGATCGAGGTCATCAGCGAGGAAGGTTACGCCGTGAAACTGGCCTGATTGACCCCAGTGGCGAGGGAGCTTGCTCCCTCGCCACCGATTTGCGCCCGGCTTCCAGGTTATTTAATTGTTAGCGAGCTATCGGAATGTTCAAGGCGTCCACGCGCGGCTAGACTGTCGGGCTGCCGACTTGCCAACCTGGGTGCCTGATGAACTTCCGTACCATTCTGATTCTCGGAGCCTTGACCGCTTTCGGTCCTTTGGCCATCGACTTCTATTTGCCCGCCTTTCCCGCGATGGCGCTGGCCTTCGGCACCGACGAGAAACACGTGCAGATGACGCTGGCGGCGTATTTCGCCGGGTTGTCGATCGGTCAACTGGCGTACGGTCCGGTGGCGGATCGCTTCGGCCGACGGATTCCGTTGCTCGTGGGCCTGACGCTGTTCACCCTCGCCTCGCTGGCCTGCGCTTATGCACCGAATCTGGATTGGCTGATCGGTGCGCGTTTCGTGCAGGCGTTGGGCGGTTGCGCAGGCATGGTGATTGCCCGGGCGGTGGTCAGCGACAAATGCGACGCAGTCGGTTCGGCAAAAGTCTTCTCGCAGTTGATGCTGGTGATGGGCCTGGCGCCGATTCTGGCGCCGATGCTTGGCGGTCTGCTGGTCAACACCACGGGCTGGCAGTCGATCTTCCTGGCACTGACCGTGTTCAGTGCGCTGGCCGGACTGGCGGTCGCTCTTGGCCTGCCGGAAAGTATGCCGGCGCACATGCCGCGCCAACCGTTGTCCGGTGCCCTGCGCCAATACGGGCGCCTGCTGAAGGATCCGGTTTACCTCGGCCACGCGCTGACCGGCGGTATCGCCATTGCCGGGATGTTTGCCTACATCGCCGGTTCACCATTCATCTTCATCAAGCTGTATGGCGTACCGGCCGAGCATTTCGGCTGGCTGTTCGGTACCAACGCGGCGGGCTTCATTCTCGTCGCACAGGTCAATGCGCGGTTATTGGCCAAGCGTGGCCCGGCGTTCCTGCTGGCGCGCGCGGTCTGGGTTTATCTGGCGGCCGGGCTGACGCTGCTGGCCGTCAGCACCTTGCATACCGCGGCCTTGTGGCCATTGCTGATTCCATTGTTCATCTGTGTATCCAGCCTGGGCTGCATCAGTCCCAACGCTGCCGCTTGCGCGATGAACGGGCAGGGCGGCCGTGCCGGCAGCGCGTCGGCGTTGCTCGGTTGCATGCAGTTCAGTGTCGCCGCCGGGGCATCGGCGCTGGTGGGCGTGCTGCACGACGGCACCGCCGTGCCGATGTCCATGGTCATCAGCCTGTGCGGTGTGCTGGTGGTGAGCGTCGCGATGCTCACCCGGCGTCTGCAGAATGCCCGAGCGTTGGCACAAGCCCAGGCGCAGGCCTGAACAGTCGTCAGCCAGCAGCGCGCTGTTGGCTGCGGTCGGGAATCTGATGGGGGGCGCAGAGTCGCGCTTCGAGGGTGCGGGTAAAGGCCAGTGCTTCGGCTTCACTGCGGAAAGTGACGGCGTGTTGGTCCAGACGAACCTGCCATTGAGACTTTGCCACTTCTTTTATCAGGATCTTCATTGCTGACCTCCCTTGCGTAAAAGATGTATCGCAGAGTTTTCGATTGTAGACCTGAATACGATCGCAATTGTGACAAGGGTCAACTGTCAGACTGACGGCAAAAAGCCCTCGAAGCCCGCAGGAGCTGCCGAGGGCTGCGATCCTTTGCCTTTAGAAACTTTCTAAAACAATTTTCCCCTTGGCCTTGCCACTTTCCAGCAACGCATGGGCCCGACGCAGGTTGGCCGCGTTGATCGTGCCGAAGTGCTCGCCCACGGTTGTCTTCAATGTCCCGGCGTCAATCAGTTCGGCCACACGATTGAGCAAATTGTGCTGCTCGATCATGTCGGCGGTTTCGAACAGCGAACGGGTGTACATGAACTCCCAGTGCAGCGACAGGCTCTTGCGCTTGAGCTTGGTCACGTCCAGGGATTTCGGATCGTCGATCAGTGCCAGCTTGCCTTGCGGTGCCAGGGCTTCGACCAGTTGATCCAGGTGTTGATCGGTCTGGGTCAGGCTGGCGACGTGGGTCACGCTGTCAATGCCGGCGCGCTTCAGTTCTTCACTCAGCGGCTGACTGTGATCGATCACCAGATCGGCGCCCAACTGGCTGACCCAGTCGCGGGTCTGCGCACGGGAAGCGGTGCCGATCACGTTGAGCCCGGTCAGTTGACTGGCCAGTTGCGTCAGGATCGAGCCGACGCCACCGGCTGCGCCGACGATCAGCAGGCTCTGGCCTTCATCGGTGTTGCCTTCGCGAATCTGCAGGCGCTCGAACAGCAATTCCCACGCGGTAATCGCCGTCAGCGGCAGGGCCGCGGCTTCGGCAAAACCCAGCGACTTGGGCATATGGCCGACGATCCGCTCATCGACCACGTGCAGTTCACTGTTGCCGCCGGCGCGGGCGATGGAACCGGCATAAAAGACCTTGTCGCCGGCCTTGAACAGCGTCACTTCGCTGCCGACGGCCTTGACCACACCGGCCACGTCCCAGCCGAGCACTTTTGCCGCGCCGTTTTCAGGGGCCACGTTCTGCCGCACTTTGGTATCGACCGGGTTGACCGAAATGGCTTTGACTTCCACCAGCACGTCGCGCGGGCCGGCGACCGGTTCTGGCAGTTCGATGTCTTGCAGGGCTTTTTCGTCGCTGATCGGCAGGGAGGCGTAGTAGGCGATGGCTTTCATGGGGGGACTCCAGAAGTGGGGACAACGATGGGACAGATGATTGGCTATTTCTCTGCAAGATAAAACCGGCTAAAACAGCAGTCTCTTTCAATGTTTTTTTGATAATCGGGGCTGAGGATGCTGCGTTTCGATGACTTGCAGTTGTTTGTTCGCGCGGCGGATCTGGGCAGTCTGTCGGCGGCGGCGCGGGTGATGGACATGTCGGCGGCGGTCGCCAGTGCGGCGTTGAAGCGAATCGAACAGCAGCTGGGCGCACGCCTGCTGGCTCGTTCGACGCGCAGCCTGCGCCTGACGGCAGAGGGCGAGGGCTTTCTCGAATACGCCCGGGCGGCGCTGAGCAATCTCGACGAGGGCCGGCGTCTGCTGGCCAGCGGGCAGGATCAGGTCAGCGGGATTCTGCAGCTGTCGGCGCCGTCGGATTTCGGGCGCAATCTGTTGCTGCCCTGGCTCGATGATTTCCAGCGCGCACATCCGAAACTGACGGTACGCCTGTTATTGGGGGACCGCATCGCCGACCTGTTCCGTCAGCCGGTGGACATCGCCTTGCGTTATGGCGAACCGGAAGACTCCAGCCTGATCGCCTTGCCCATCGCTGCGCATAACCGCCGCGTGCTCTGTGCCTCCCCGGCCTATCTGGCGCGGTATGGTGAACCGCGCCAGCTCGAACAACTGGCCCAGCACAATTGCCTGTTGTACATGCTTGGCAGCCGCGTCCACGACCATTGGAGTTTCCACGACGGCAAACGTGAAGTCGGCCTGACGGTCAGCGGCGACCGCTTCAGCGATGACGCGGACGTGGTGCGCTTATGGGCCGTGGCGGGGGCGGGCATTGCCTACAAATCCTGGCTGGACGTGGGCGCCGACGTGCTGGCGGGGCGCCTCAAAGTGCTGTTGCCGGAGTTGTTGTGCGAGCGCGCTCCGCTGAATTTGTTGTGCGCCCATCGCGCCCAATTGAGTAAGCCGGTGAACCTGCTGAGGGAAATGCTCGCCAGTCGATGCGCCGATTTGAGTAGTCAATTTCCCGCTTTCCCGAGAGTTGATCATTAGTCGCAGGTAAATAGAGAAATTTCTCTCAGGAACAATCACCACCCGTGCAGGCCCCGTTACAGGACGCGGCGCCCATCCCGCTTATACTAGCGTCCGCCTCAAGCCAGTACGCAAACCCCGGCCCGGACACCGTCCGGCCGACCGGGCGCTGTTTAATGTCTGCCAGCGCCACCGCGGCGAGATCAGTGCCGCAGGCTGCTGAGCCAATGGCCTGCCTTGCCCCGGTTCAGGGTGATGCGCGCGCCTTGGCCGATGCCCCATTACTTGGTCAAGATGTCTCCGAGCAGTAGACGATACGATTCCACAGGGAGTGAATACATGGAACATGCACCTTGCATCAGCCAGATCGCCACGCTGCTGGCCGATCCCAAGCGCAGCGCGATGATGTGGGCGCTGATGGATGGCTCGGCCCGCCAATCCGAGGAGCTGGCGTTGCTGGCAGGGTTGTCACCATCCTCGGCGAGCGCGCATCTGGCGCGTCTGTCCACTGGCGGTCTGTTGAAGGTCGAAGTCCGTGGTCGCAAACGCTTTTTCCGTCTCTCGGCACCCGAGGTCGGCGCCGCCATCGAAGCGCTGGCCAGCGCCACCATCGCCAGCGCACCACGGGACATTCCCGAGATTTTCAAACGCACCACACCGATGGCCAAATCCCAGGCGGCACCTTCTTCGCTGTTGCGCGCACGCTTTTGCGATGACCACCTGGGCGGCACGCTGGCCGCTGACCTGTATCAGCGACTGCTCGACGTCGGCTGGATCGAACAGTTTGAGCAACGCGTAGTGGTCACCCACAAGGGCGCGAAACAGCTGGCCGGTCGCGGGGTTTTCATCCAGGCACTGGCACACCGCAATGTGCAGGTGGCCTGCGCCTGTCCGGACTGGAGCGAGCGACGCCCACACCTGGGCGGCTCTCTCGGCGCGGCGCTGCTGCAGTTGTTCATGCAGTCGGGGTGGCTGACCTTGCCCAATGACTCCAGAGCCCTGCAATTGACGGCCACAGGCCAGCGTGAATTGCAGCGGTTTGCCCGGGAAACCGAGCTGGAAATGGCGTGATAGAGCATTCGTGATCGACGTCAGGCCGTCCCGGCGTCGCCTACGACTGCGAGCAGGTCGCATTCAGTACGACCTCTGAATCACCATCGCGCACACTCGATCCGGGGAATTTCCGGATGGGGGAGCACGATATGGACACTCAACGCTTTAGCGCGGCAGAACGCCTGGAACGTCTGCCACTGAGCGGGTATCACCGCATCATTTTCATCATTATTGCTTTGGCGTTCTTCTTCGACTCCATGGACCTGGCGATGATGACGTTCCTGCTCGGCTCGATCAAAAGCGAATTCGGCCTGAGCAGCGCGCAAGCCGGCCTGCTCGCCAGTTCGAGTTTTTTCGGCATGGTGCTGGGGGCGTCGCTGTCGGGCCTGCTCGCCGACCGTTTCGGCCGCAAGCCGGTGTTCCAGTGGAGCATCGTGTTGTGGGGCGTTGCCAGTTACCTGTGCTCGACGGCGCAAACCGTCGAGATGCTCACGCTGTTCCGCATCCTGTTGGGAATCGGCATGGGCATGGAGTTTCCCATCGCTCAGTCGATGTTGTCGGAGCTGATTCCGGCGCAACGACGCGGACGCTACATTGCCCTGATGGATGGTTTCTGGCCGTTGGGGTTTGTTGCGGCCGGGGTGCTGTCGTATTTCCTGCTGCCAGTGATTGGCTGGCGCGACATCTTTCTGGTGCTGGCGGTGCCGGCGGTGTTTGTCCTGGCGATCCGTTTCTTTATCCCCGAATCGCCGCGCTGGCTGGAACAGGCCGGGCGGCATGAGGCGGCAGACAAGGTCTTGGCCGCGATCGAACAGCGCGTGCGCGCATCGCTCGGTGTCACCACGTTGCCCGAACCGGTGAGTTTGCCGCGGACGGTGACGCCACCGGGCAGCTTTTTCTCGGCCCTCAAGCAAATCTGGTCGGCGCAATACCGCCGCCGCACGACGATGATCTGGAGCTTGTGGTTTTTCGCGCTGTTGGGTTTTTACGGCCTGACGTCGTGGCTCAGTGCATTGCTGCAACAGTCGGGTTTCGCCGTGACCCAGTCGGTGTATTACACGGTGCTGATCTCGCTCGGCGGGATTCCCGGGTTTCTGATGGCGGCGTGGCTGGTCGAGCGCTGGGGGCGCAAACCGGTGTGCATCGTCACCTTGCTCGGCGGTGGGGTGATGGCGTTTTTCTATGGCCAGAGCGCGGTGTTCGGCGGCAACGTGGCACTGCTGATCGGTACGGGGCTGCTGATGCAGTTTTTCCTGTTCGGCATGTGGGCGGTGCTCTACACCTACACGCCCGAGTTGTATCCAACCTCGGCGCGGGCGACCGGCTCGGGGTTTGCCTCGGCGATTGGCAGGGTCGGCTCATTGCTCGGGCCGTTGGTGACCGGGCTGGTGTTTCCGATAACCGGGCAGGGCGGGGTGTTTGCGCTGGGGGCGTTGTGTTTTGCGATCGCGGCGGGGGTGGTGTGGCTGTTCGGGATGGAGACGCGGGGCAAGACGCTGGAGGAGCTGACTGAAACCCAAGTCGCAGGCTGAACACAAATCCAATTGTAGGAGCGAGCCTGCTCGCGATGGCGGTGTGTCAGATACAGATGTTTCGACTGACACGACGCGATCGCGAGCAGGCTCACCCCTGCAAAGGGTTATGCGCTGAGGTTTACGGTTTTACCAGACGCGCATCCAGGCTGTTTTGCGCCAGGCGCTTGGCCTGATCCTGGGTCATGCCCAGGTGTTCGTACAGCGCATGGAAGTTCTCGGTGACATAACCGCCGAAGTACGCCGGGTCATCGGAGTTCACCGTGACCTTCACCCCACGCTCGAGCATGTCGAGGATGTTGTGCTGCGACATGTGATCGAACACGCAAAGCTTGGTGTTCGACAGCGGGCACACGGTCAGCGGGATCTGCTCGTCGATGATCCGCTGCATCAGGCGCTCGTCCTCGATGGCGCGCACGCCATGGTCGATGCGCTGGATTTTCAGCAGGTCGATCGCTTCCCAGATGTACTCCGGCGGACCTTCTTCACCGGCGTGGGCGACGGTCAGGAAACCTTCGTGGCGAGCACGGTCGAACACCCGCTGGAATTTGCTTGGCGGGTGGCCCATCTCGGAACTGTCGAGGCCGACGGCAACGAAGGCGTCACGGAACGGCAGCGCCTGATCGAGGGTTTTCTGTGCTTCGTCTTCGCTCAGGTGGCGCAGGAAACTGAGGATCAAACCGCTGGTGATGCCCAGTTGCTGCTCGCCATCCTTCAGCGCTGCGGCGATACCGTTGAGCACCACTTCGAACGGGATGCCCCGGTCGGTGTGGGTCTGCGGGTCGAAGAACGGCTCGGTGTGAATCACGTTCTGCGCCTTGCAGCGCAACAGGTAGGCCCAAGTCAGGTCGTAGAAATCCTGGGAGGTGCGCAGCACGTCGGCGCCCTGGTAATACAGGTCGAGGAATTCCTGCAGGTTGTTGAAGGCGTAAGCCTTGCGCAGGGTTTCGACGTCGCTCCACGGCAGGGCGATCTTGTTACGTTCGGCCAGGGCGAACAGCAGCTCGGGCTCCAGCGAGCCTTCCAGGTGCAGGTGCAGTTCAGCCTTGGGCAAGGCGTTGAGCCAGTCGTACATATGCTTTTCTCATCAGGTGCAATGACGGCATTCTACAGATGCTCGCCGAAACAATTGGCAAAACCTGACCAAGCGATCCATCAGACCGCTTCCCGCTCGCGACGATAGGCGTAGGTGTCGGCAAAGCGCGACAGCAGGAATTCGCCGCAGGTGGTGGTCGGATATTTCGCCGGGTGTTGTGAGTCCTGACAACCGGGCAGGCATTCGATGCGGGTGTCCGGGTGCGGCTCGGCGAAGAACGGCATTGAGTAGCGATCCACCCCCAGCGGGCTGATCACCCGGTGCGGTGTCGAGCGATAACGGTCGTTGCTCCAGCGCGCCATCATGTCGCCGAGGTTGACCACGAAGGTGCCTTCGATGGGCGGCGCATCAATCCAGTCGCCATTGACGTTTTTCACCTGCAGGCCGCCGGCGCTGTCCTGATAGAGCAGGGTGATGCAGCCATAATCGGTGTGTGCCCCGGCGCCTTGCTGCTCGGCGCTGCTGGCGGTGTGGCGCGGCGGGTAGTGGATCATGCGCAGCACGCTGACCGGCTCATTGAAGCGCGAGTCGAAGAAATCGCGTTCGATGCCCAGCGCAATGGTCATCGCCCGCAACAGGGTTTGCGCCAGCGCCTGCATGTCGAGGTAATGCTGCTCCATCAAGGCTTCCCAGCCTGCTTGCGCCGGATGGCGATTGGGCCCGCGCAGCGGTTTTTCCGCGAGCACGTCTGGATGATCGGCCGGCAGGTGCAGGCCCATGTCGAAGGTTTCTTTGAGGTCGCTGGGTTTGTCCGGGTCGAGCTGCTCGGTGGCGATAGCGCCGTAGCCGCGATGATGGCGGGTCTGGGTGATGTCGATCCTGAGTTTTTCTTCGGCCGGTTGTGCGAAAAAGCGCTGCGCGTGATCAAGCAGGGCGGCGATGCGTTGCGTGGAAATCGGATGGCCCTTGATGTAGAAGAAGCCCCATTCGCGGCAGGCCTGGTCGATGTGCCCGGCCACGGCGGGCCAAGCGTTTTCGTCGTTGGAGTAGAGCGGGCTGATGTCGATGATCGGAAGCTGATCCATACGCAATCCTTGAATACGCTGAAGCTCAAATGTGGGAGCTGGCTTGCCAGCGATAGCGGTCTGACAGGCAACAATGATGTCGAATGTGATGGCCTCATCGCTGGCAAGCCAGCTCCCACAGGGGCCGTGTCGTTAGTAAAAGTTACTTCGGCATCTCGGCCTTCATCCCTTCAACGTAGTAGTTCATCGACGCCAGTTCGGCATTGGTCGCACTCACGCCCGCCGGGATTTTCTCCACGCCGGCCTGATCCTTGATCGGCCCGGTGAACGGCTGCAATGCACCGCTCTTGATGTCGGCGATGATCTGCTCGGCCTCGGCCTTCACCGGGGCCGGCACCAGATCGCTGATCGGCAGTTCAACGGTGCCTTCCTTCAGTCCACCCCAATAATCCTGCGACTTCCACGTGTGGTCGATCACGCTTTGCGTGGCCTGAATGTAGTGCGGCGCCCAGTCGTTGACGATCGAGGTCAGCACCGCTTTCGGGCCGAAGTGCGCCATGTCCGAGGCGTAGCCCACGGCGTATACGCCGCGCCGCTCGGCGGCCTGGATCGGCGCCGGGCTGTCGGTGTGCTGAAACACCACGTCCACGCCCTGATCGATCAGTGCGTTGGCGGCGTCGGCTTCCTTGCCCGGGTCGAACCACGAGTTGACCCACACCACTTTGATTTCGGTGCCGGGGTTGTACTTGTTCAGGGCCAACTGGATCGCGTTGATGTCGCGGATCACTTCGGGAATCGGGAACGAGGCGACGTAGCCGATCTTCTTGGTCTTGGTCATCTTCGCCGCGAGGAAGCCACCGACATAACGGCCTTCATAAGTACGCGCGAGGTAGGTGCCGAGGTTCTTGTCCTGCTTGTAGCCGGTGGCGTGTTCGAAGGTCACCTTGGGAAACTGTTTGGCGACTTTCAGCGTCGGGTTCATGTAGCCGAACGAGGTGGTGAAGATCAGGTCGTAGTTGTCCTTGGCCATGTTGCGGATCACCCGCTCGGCGTCGGCCCCCTCGGCGACGTTTTCCACGTAGTTGGTGGTGATTTGTCCGCCGAGTTTTTCGGCGAGGGCCTTGCGCCCCTGTTCATGCTGATACGTCCAGCCGTGGTCGCCGATCGGGCCGATGTAGACGAAACCGACCTTCAGCGGATCGGCAGCGCTGGCGCTCAGGCTGATCCCCAGACCGATGGCGGCGCACAGCAGTTTGTGCAGCGGACGTATTTGCATGAATTGGAGCTCCTTTTGTTGTGTGTGGTCGAGGGCAATGCAAATTGCTGACCAAAAGGACAACAAACGGCTCGAAACCGTATGAAGGCCATCGCGAGCAGGTTCACGCCTACAGGGATCGCATTCGTCTGTAGGCGTGAGCCCGCTCGCGACAGGGCCTGCAAGGCCAATAAAAGTGCACCTGCCAAAGTACCGCTATCAGTTGGTGCGCTAAGGTGTAACGAAACGTTAGCGCCGCGCCGCAGTCAGTAGCTCATTCGAACCTCTCGGCAAAAAGGCCCGCCATGCTCACGATTCTCAAGCAAGAAAGCTTTCTGCTGCTGGCGGTGATTGCCGCGTGCATCGCCTACCCGCTGGAACACTGGATGCTGCACAGCGGCCAGATCGTCGCGCTGATGTCTGGCCTGGTATTGATCGCCTTCATCGTCGCCGCCTCGATGCGCGTCGCCCATCATGCCGAACTGCTCGCGGAAAAAGTCGGCGACCCCTACGGCACGATGATCCTGACCCTCGCCGCGGTGCTGGTGGAAGTGGTGATTCTGGCGATCATGATGAGCAACGAGGCGTCGGCCACACTGGTGCGCGACACGATCTATTCGGCGGTGATGCTCGACATCAACGGCATCCTCGGCCTCGCCGCGTTGATGGGCGGACTCAAGCACGGCGAGCAGTCGTACAACGACGATTCGGCGCGCAGCTACAGCGTGATGATCCTCACCGCCATGGGCGTTTCGATGGTGGTGCCGGAGTTTATTCCGGCGGCCAACTGGAAGATTTATTCGGCGTTCACCATCGGCGCGATGGTGGTGCTTTACGCGTTATTCCTGCGTATGCAGGTCGGCCCGCACAGTTACTTTTTCAGCTACAGCTACCCGGACAAGCGCCGCAAGAAAGAGCCGGTGGAGGAGGCGCAGAAACCGCTGAGCCTGGCGTGGTCGATCGGCATTCTGGTGTTCGGAGTGGTGGTGATCGGCGCGCTGGCCGAAGTGATGTCCAAGACCCTCGATCTGGGCCTGGAAGGCACAGGCGCACCGCCCGTGATCACGGCGATTCTGGTGGCGGCGATTTCGGCGGCGCCGGAGATTTTGACTGCGTTGCGTGCGGCGTTGGCCAACCGCATGCAATCGGTGGTGAACATTGCGATGGGGGCGTCACTGTCGACGGTGATCCTGACTGTGCCGGTGATGGAAGCGATGGCGCTGTACACCGGCCAGCCATTTCAAATGGCGATGACCCCGGTGCAGACGGTGATGATCTTCATCACGCTGATCGTCAGCGCGATCAACCTGAATGACGGCGAGACCAATGCCATCGAAGGCATGACGCACTTTGTGCTGTTTGCGACCTTCATCATGTTGTCGCTGTTGGGCCTCTAAGCCCACCACAAAACAATTGCAGGAGTGAGCCTGCTCGCGATAGCTGAGTGTCAGTCGAGATATTCATACCTCATACACCGCAAATGCGAGCAGGCTCACCCCTGCAGGATTTAACCCGCTTGGGATCAGGTCCCGGCGATCAACTGCCGAGCTGCCTGGCTGTGATCAGCGATCAGGCCTTTGAGGTCCAGCCCTTCGACCTGACCATCCACCACGCGCCACTTGCCACCGATCATCACCCGATCCGCGCGGTCCGCACCGCACAACAACAGTGCCGAGATCGGATCATGGCTGCCGGAGAAACGCAGCTCATCGAGCTTGAACAATGCCAGATCCGCTTGCTTGCCCACCGCCAGTTCACCAATGTCGGTACGCCCCAAGAGGCTTGCCGAGCCTTTGGTTGCCCAGCCCAGCACGCGTTCCGGGGTGATCTTTTCCGCGCCGTAGCGCAGACGCTGGATGTACAGCGCCTGCCGCGCTTCGAGGATCATGTTCGACGCATCGTTGGAGGCCGAGCCGTCCACGCCCAGACCAAACAGCGCACCGGCATCGGTCAAGTCGATACTCGGGCAGATGCCGGACGCCAGGCGCATGTTCGAGCTCGGGCAATGGCAGATGCCGGTGCCGGCCTGGCCGAGGCGGGCGATTTCGTCCGGGTTGAAGTGGATGCCGTGGGCCAGCCAGGTGCGCGGGCCGAGCCAGCCGACGCTGTCCAGATAATCCACGGTGCGCAGGCCGAAGCGCTGCAGGCAGAAGTCTTCTTCGTCGAGGGTTTCCGCCAGGTGCGTGTGCAGGCGCACGTCGAGTTGGTTCGCCAGTTCGGCGCTGGCCGACATGATTTCCGGGGTTACCGAGAACGGCGAGCACGGCGCCAGAGCGATCTGGATTTGCGCACCGTCGCCACGCTCGTGGTACTCGTGAATCAGGCGCTGACTGTCGTCGAGAATCACCTGGCCTTCCTGCACGGTTTGCTGCGGTGGCAGGCCGCCGTCCTTCTCGCCGAGGCTCATCGAGCCACGGGTAAGCATGGCGCGCATGCCCAGTTCACGCACGGTTTCGACTTGCACGTCGATGGCGTTTTCCAGACCGTCCGGGAACAGGTAGTGGTGGTCGGCGGCGGTGGTGCAACCCGACAGCAACAGCTCGGCCAACGCCACTTTCGTCGCGAGGGCGAGTTTTTCCGGGGTCAGCCGCGCCCACACCGGGTACAGGGTTTTCAGCCACGGGAACAGCGGCTGATTGACCACCGGCGCCCAGGCGCGCGTCAGGGTTTGATAGAAATGATGGTGGGTGTTGATCAGGCCCGGCAGGATCACATGCTCGCGGGCATCGAACACTTCATTGCACGGCGCGGACGGTTGTTGACCGGCTGCCAGCACTTCGACGATCACGCCGTCTTGCAGCACCAGACCGCCACGGGCATCGAGCGCATTGGCCGTGAAAATGGCGAGGGGATTTTTTAACCAGGTACGGGTCGCGGGCATGTTGCCGGCTCCTCTGAAAGTGGGGTTCAGGGTTGCCAGCTCAGTGTTGCCCTGTCTGCTGATCCAGGGTCGCCGCGAAGGACGAGGCGCGCAGTTTCAAACAAATCGCGGCATCGGGCAAGCCCAACCCGACAGGACAACTCACATCCCTGTCGGAGCTGGCTTGCCAGCGATGGCGGCGGATCAGCCACCTCATGCGGAGACTGACACGCCGTCATCGCGGGCAAGCCCGGCTCCCACAGGATTTGCTTTGCTCACCAGGGAATGGTTTCACCCTTGTAGTTGATGAAGTGATGCCCGCCCTTGCCGGTGTACGCATTCACCTGATCAATCAGCCCACGCGTGCTGGTTTCCACGTCAAGGTCGGCACCTTCACCGCCCATGTCGGTCTTCACCCAGCCCGGGTGCAGCGACAGCACCGTGAGTTTCTGCTCGCCCAATTGCGTGACGAAACTGTTGGTCATCGAGTTCAGCGCGGCCTTGCTCGCTTTGTACAGCGCCAGTTCCGGCGCGTCGGGCACGGTGACGCTGCCCAGCCCGGAACTCATGAACGCCAGTACACCGCTGCCGTCGCGGATCTGCCCGACGAAGCGTTGCGCCAGATTGATCGGCGCCACCGCGTTGGTGAAGAACAACTGGCCGACTTCGGCCAGTGTCGCGCCGCCGGGCGTTTGCACTTCCGGGCCCTTGACCCCGGCGTTGACGAACAGCAGGTCGAAGGTTTCGCCCTTGAGCTGTTGGCTCAGGGCGATCACGGCTTGCTGATCATCCATGTCGAGCTTTTCGATCTGCACGTTGCCCAGTGCTTTCAGCGCCTCGGCGTTCGCAGGATTGCGAACCGTGGCGGTGACTTGCCAACCGTCGGCCAGCAGGGTTTTCACCAGGCCCAGGCCGAGGCCCCGGGAGGCGCCGATGATCAGTGCGTGCTTGGCAGGATTAAGTGCGGACATGATGGGCGTTCCTTGAAAGTTGAAAGATCACGGGTTCAATGGACAGCGTTGACTGAGCCGATGCTGCAATTCGTGGCGCAGCTCGCCGAGCTCGGCCATGCGGGTTTCGACCAACTTGAGCTTGTCTTGCAGCAGTTGCGTGACAGTAGTATCGGGGTTTGGCGATTGCCACAACGCGCCAACGCTGCTGCCGATCTCGCCGAGGGTAAA
This sequence comes from Pseudomonas sp. GNP014, assembly GCF_054344005.1. NCBI lineage: Bacteria > Pseudomonadati > Pseudomonadota > Gammaproteobacteria > Pseudomonadales > Pseudomonadaceae > Pseudomonas > Pseudomonas sp. GNP014. The sequence continues at coordinate 2,012,791 of NZ_JBTGUS010000001.1, forward strand.
GCCCAGACGCTGCGCCGTTTTGATGTAGAGCACCAGTTGCACCATCTCCGGCGGATAGTCGCGATAACCGTTGGCGCTGCGTCGTGCCGTGATCAATCCGCGCTCTTCGTAAAAACGCAACGTGTCACGACTGACATCGCAGGCCTGGGCTAACTCACCGATGCGCATCTTGCAGATCTCGAAAGTGTTTGACCCTGGAGCATACTCCAGGCTTTAGCGTGGTTGCTCCCTGAATTTTCGGAGCAAGGATGATGTGGACTTCAACGCAGTATCGGCAGTTGGTGCGCGGCAGTGCCTGGTATGACTTGATCGTGACGGCGGCGTTTGTCACACCGTGGAGTTTTGCTGTGTTGCATGGGTTATTGACGGCGCTGAGTCAGGCGCTGGATCTGCCCGGCGAGCTGCCGCCGTTCGAACCTGTGCATCGGTTGATGGCTAATTTGTTCGGTTCGGTGGTGTGCATGTGGGCGGTGCTGCGGATTCGTGATCCGCAGCAGATTTACGGGCGCTATGACGCGGTGACGCGATTTCTGTTCGCCGCGTGGCTGGCGTATGCCTTGGCCCACGGCGCCAGTTCGTTGGTGGTAGGTTTTCTGGTCCTTGAACTGGCGTGGGGTATTGCTCAGGTGCTGCCTGTGAGTAAGTCTTCGCGAGCAGGCTCGCTCCCACAGGAGATGGGTATCACCTCACATTCCTGAGTCGGGCGCGGAAAATGTGGGAGCGGGCCTGCTCGCGAAGAGGCCCGCTCACACACTAATCAATGCCCCGCCTGCCACGGCTGCCCCAACGACACCGGCGCATACAACCGAGTCCGCACCGCATCGCGCGACAACAGCACCAACACCACAATCGTCGCCACATACGGCAGCATCGCCAGCAGACTCGACGGAATCGCCAGCCCCAGCCCCTGCGCCACCAGGTGCAGGATGCTGGCGAGGCCGAACAGGTAAGCCCCGAGCAACAGGCGCCACACCCGCCAACTGGCAAACACGACCAGTGCCAGGGCGATCCAGCCGCGCCCGGCGGTCATGTTCTCGGCCCACATCGGCGTGTATGCCAGCGACAGATACGCCCCGGCCAACCCGGCCATCGCCCCGCCGAACAGCACCGCCAGGGTGCGCACGGTCAGTACCGGCAAACCCATTGCACTGGCGGCATCCGGGTTTTCGCCGACTGCCTGAATGATCAACCCGACACGACTCTTGATGAGCACCCAGGCCACCAGCGCAAACAGGGCGAACGACAGGTACACCAGCAGATCCTGGGCAAACAGCATCCGCCCGATCAGCGGAATTTCACTCAAGTACGGAATCGCCAACGGCTCGAAGCCGGCCAGTGGTTTACCGACCCAGGCCGCACCAACAAACGTCGACAGTCCCACACCAAAAATCGTCAGGGCCAGGCCGGTCGCTACCTGATTGGCGTTGAACACCAGCGCCACCAGGGCAAACAGCGACGACAAGAGCATGCCGGCGAGCATCGCCAGCAACACACCCAACCACAGGTTGCCGCTGTTCAGTGCCACGATAAAACCGATGACAGCGCCAAACAGCATCATCCCTTCCTGGCCGAGGTTGAGCACGCCGCTCTTCTCGCAGATCAGTTCACCCAGCGCCACCAACAACAGGGGGGTGCCGCAACGCACCATGGCGTAGAAAATATTGCTCAGCAGATCAATGTCCATCACAGCGCTCCGGCGGTTGCGGCAGTGGTCGAGGTGCGCCGTGCCCAGCGCAGTTTCAGGCGTGGCCGATAGAGAATCAGCACGTCACAGGCGAGCAGGAAAAACAGCATCATGCCCTGGAACAACTGGGTGATCGCTTGCGGCAGGTTGAGGGTCATCTGCGCATTTTCGCCACCGATGTACAGCAGCGCCATCAGCAGGCTGGAGAACAGAATGCCGATTGGATTCAGGCGCCCGAGAAACGCCACGGTAATCGCCGCGTAGCCATACCCCGGCGACACCTGTGGCACCAGTTGACCGATCGGCCCGGTCACTTCGCAGACTCCGGCCAGCCCGGCCAAACCGCCGCTGATCAATAGCGCCAGCCAGATCAGCCGTTTCTCGCGAAAACCGACAAACCCCGCTGCACGCTTGTCCAGCCCAAGCACTTTGATCTGGAAGCCGACAAAGCTTTTCTTCAACAGCACCCACACCGCGACCAACGCGAGCAGGGCGAAATACACCCCGGCATGTACACGGCCATCCTCCATCAGCAACGGCAGACGACTGGCGTCACCGAACATCGCCGACTCGGGAAAGTTGAACCCGGCCGGGTCCTTCAGCGGCCCGTGCACACAGAACAGCAACAGGTTCAGCGCGATGTAATTGAGCATGATGCTGGTGAGGATTTCATTGGCGTTGAAGCGCGTGCGCAACCACGCCGTCAGCCCGGCCCACGCGGCACCGGCGAGGGTGCCGGTGAGCAGGATCAGCACCAGCGCCCAGCGGCTTTGCATGTCGATGATGTTCACCGCCAACGCACTGCCGGCGAGTGCGCCAAGCAACAGTTGACCTTCGGCACCGATGTTCCAGATGCGCGCCTGATAAGCCACGGCCAGCCCGAGTGCGCAGAGCAGAATCGGCAACGCCTTGACCAGCAATTCGGAGACGCCATACAGGTCGCTGACCGGTGCAATCAACAGGGTGTGCAAGGTGTGCAGCGGATCATGACCGAGGGCCATAAACAGCAGCGAACCGCAGCCCAGTGTCAGGAGCGCCGCCAACAGCGGCGAGCACCACAGCATCAGGCGCGATTGCTGGCCACGGGGTTCGAGGGAAAGCAGCATGTGAATAACTCCGTTAAGCCGTGGCGGATGAAGGGGAATTGTCGAACTGGCCGGCCATCCAGCCGCCGACATCGCTCAATAAAGTGTCCGCCGTGTTGTGCAGGGCTGACAGGCGTCCCCCGCACAATGCACCGAGGCGGTCGCTGATCTGGAACAGTTCGTCGAGGTCTTCGGAGATCACCAGAATCGCCGCACCGGCATCGCGCAACGCGATCAGCGCACGGTGGATCGTCGCGGCCGCGCCGACATCCACGCCCCAGGTCGGGTGCGCGGCAATCAGCAGCTTCGGTTGCTGGAGGATTTCCCGGCCGATGATGAATTTCTGCAGATTACCGCCGGACAGGCTGCGCGCAGCGGTTTGTGTATCCGGGGTTTTCACGCCGAAACGCTGAATGATCTGCTGAGCAAGGGCTTCGACTTTGCCGCGCGCGATCAAGCCGTTGCTGACCAGCCCTTGTTGAAACGCCGTCAGCAGGGCGTTGTCCGCCAGATTCAGTTCCGGCACCGCGCCATGCCCGAGACGGTCGGCGGGGACGAATGCCAGACCGAGTTTGCGTCGTGCATCCGGGCGTAAATCGGCGACCGCGTGTGCGCCAAACCGAATCGTCGCGGCCTCGGCGCGGGGCAGGGTGTGCTCACCGCTGAGCAGGGCCAGCAGTTCATCCTGCCCATTGCCCGCCACCCCGGCGATGCCGACAATTTCACCGCTGCGCACTTGCACGTCGATATCGCTGAGTGAGCAGCCGAACGGGTCCGGGTTGTGCCAGTTCAAGCCCGCCACCTGTAAAAACGCCGCGCCGCCACTGACTTTCGGGTAGTCGCCGATCAACGCTGCCGCCTCGCCCACCATCAGTTGCGCCAACTGTTGATCCGAGCATTCGGCCGGTACGCAATGCCCGGCCACGCGGCCACCGCGCAACACTGTGGCGCTGTGGCACAAGGCGCGCACTTCCGCGAGTTTGTGGCTGATAAACAGAATGCTGCAGCCCTCGGCCGCAAGGCGGCGCAGAGTGACAAACAGGTCGTCGGCTTCTTGCGGTGTCAGCACCGAGGTCGGTTCGTCGAGGATCAACAGACGAATGTCTTGCATCAGGCAGCGCACAATCTCCACCCGTTGTCGCTCGCCGATCGACAGGCTGTGGACAAGTCGCTCCGGCTCCAGCGCCATGCCGTAGCGCCGTGAGACTTCACGGATCTTCGGCTCCAGCTGTTTCGGCGTGCCGGCCTTCGCGCCCATTGCCAGGGCAATGTTTTGCGCCACGCTGAGGGTTTCGAACAACGAGAAATGCTGGAACACCATGCCGATCCCCAGTTGCCGCGCTTGCGCCGGGTTGCGCACGGTCACGCGTTGACCGTGCCAGTGCATCTCGCCGGCGTCGGCCTGGGTGACGCCGTAAATGATCTTCATCAACGTGCTCTTACCGGCGCCGTTTTCACCGAGCAGCGCATGGATTTCTCCGGGGGCGATCGTGAGATCGAGGGCGTCGTTGGCCAGACAACCGGGGTAGCGTTTGCTGATATGGCGCAGTTGCAGGCGCGGGAGGGGAGGCGCGATAGGCATGACAGGCTCGACTGGCTTGGAGTTGTGCCTGTGGATAAAGCAATTTCCTGGCCATTGAGTCAGGAACCGCCGGTGCCGCTGCATCAAGGCACCTTGGGTAGAGCATTCGCCGGCAAATCGCAGTGTTGCCTGGCACCAATGCAGAGCAAAGCCGTTGATCCGGCTCCAGTTTTGCCCGCTGGCAACTGATCAAAAAACGAACAATTGCGTGGGAGCTATGCAGAACCTGCGACTGCGCCAGCCATGAACGGGTTATCCACAGGTTGCTCCACAGTATTTGTGCGCAAGCTTCCCGCCGAGGCATAAGCACGGTGGTGCTTTCTTCCAATGGCGATAAACACGGCTAACTAATTGTTTCTGCGTGAAATTTCCGTTTCATTGCGAGGATTGAACGAAAAGTGAACAAACCGCGCAAAGCCACGTGACAGAAGGGTTACAGCGGTATGTGCTCAGGTTATCCACAGTTGGGTGCACAGCGGATGTGGGCAACTCTGGGGAATAAGGCATTTCGGGGTCGCCCCAAAAGATCGCAGCCGTGCTGTTAACGCTGCAGCAGAATCCGCCCGCGACTCAAATCCGCCAACTGCGTTTGCAGCAACTGAATCTGCGCCTCACCCACCGCCAGCTGCAATTCAACACCATTGGCGGTGAAGTGTTCTTCCACCACCAGGCCGCCCAGATCCGCCACCCGCAGCTTCACCAGAGGCAACTCGGCAAAGCCGCAGGCACAGCGCAGCGGCACGCGGCTGATCAACTCGGTTTTTTCCGCGTTTTGCAGGCACTTGTTCGCGCCGCCGCCGTAGGCTCGGGCCAATCCGCCAGTGCCCAGTTGAATGCCGCCGTACCAGCGGATCACCAGCACCGCGACCTGATCGCAATCCTGCGCCTCGATCGCCGCCAGAATCGGCCGCCCGGCGGTGCCACCGGGTTCGCCATCGTCGTTGCTGCGGTACTGGTCGCCGAGCTTCCACGCCCAGCAGTTATGCGAAGCGTTCAAGTCGCTGTGTTGCTCGAAGAACGCCTGCGCGTCGGCAGGGCTGCTGATCGGTGCGGCGAAGGTGATAAAGCGGCTTTTGCGAATCTCTTCGCGGTACTCGCACAAGCCGCTGAGGGTGAAAGGCATAAAACGTCTTATACAGAAGGAGTGAGGCCGCAGCCTTTGAGAATGATGCGGATCAGGTTGTTGCCGGCGTCTTCCATGTCCTGTTTGGTCAGCTTGCTGCGTCCGCTGACCCGACAGATCTGCGTGGCGAAGTCAGCGTAATGCTGCGTGCTGCCCCACAGCAGGAAGATCAGGTGTACCGGATCGACCGGGTCCATTTTGCCTGCATCGATCCACGCCTGAAACACCGCGGCCCGACCGTTGAACCAGGCGCGGTAATCCTGGTTGAAGTATTCGCTCAGGCATTCACCGCCGCTGATCACCTCCATCGCGAAAATCCGCGAAGCCTGTGGCTGGCGACGGGAGAACTCCATCTTCGCGCGAATGTAGCGAGTCAGCGCTTCGGCCGGGTCGTCCTCGGCGGTGAGGGTGTTGAAGGTGCTGTCCCACAGCTCGATGATGTTGCTCAGCACCGCCACGTACAACCCCAACTTGTTGGTGAAGTAGTAATGCAGGTTCGCCTTGGGCAACCCGGCATTCTGGGCAATGGTGTTCATGCTGGTGCCTTTGTACCCGTGACGGGCGAACTCGTCTTCGGCGGCTTTGAGGATGGTCTCTTCGTTCTTCTGACGAATGCGGCTGGCGGGTTTGCCGCCGTGGGCTGGGACTTCAAAGGTCATAGGCACTTCCGGGTTTGTCTGTGGGTGCAACCAGTTGCGTTGATAGCGCACCCACAGGGATCCGACAAGTCCTGATGCAATAAAACCGTTACGCCTGTTCGATCTTGTTCAGTGGCGCCGGCACTTGTCTGGTCGTCGATTTGGACTCTGGCAGCAACAGGCAGAGGCTGATTGCCGTCAGGCCACCGCTGGTGATCGCCGAGTCGAACAGGTTCTGTACCAGTTTCGGGAGCAAGTGCAGCAGGTTCGGTTGCGCTGCGATGCCCAGGCCGACCCCGAACGACGTGGCAATGATCAACATGCTGCGTCGATCCAGCGGCGACTGCGCGAGGATGCGCACGCCGGCCGCCGCAACCGCACCGAACATCACCAGTGTTGCGCCGCCGAGCACCGGTTTCGGAATCTGTTGCAGCACCGCGCCGATCATGGGGAACAGGCCGAGACAGAACAGAATCGCGCCGATGTACAGCCCGACGTAGCGGCTGGCCACGCCGGTCAACTGGATCACGCCGTTGTTCTGCGCGAACGTCGTATTGGGGAAGGCACTGAAGGTGGCAGCGATCAAGCAACTCACGCCGTCGCCCAATACACCGCCGCGCAAACGGCTTATATAAGAAGGGCCGCTGATGGGCTGGCGGGCGAGCATGCAGTTGGCTGTGAGGTCGCCGACGGTTTCGATGGTGCTGATCAGATAAATCAGCGCGACGGGCAGGAAAGCCGTCCAGTCGAAACTGAAACCGAACTTGAATGGTGTAGGAAGGCTGACCAGTGGCAAGTCAGGCAATGGCTGCGGCACCAGTTTCCCACTGAACCACGCGGCCAGACTGCCCAGCACCAAACCGATGATGATCGCCGAGAGTCTTACCCACGGCGTGTTCGAGCGGTTGAGCAGGATGATCGTCAGCAGCACGAACACCCCCAGTGCCAGATTGCCCGGTGCACCAAAGTCAGGTGCATTGAAACCACCGCCCAGGTCTGTGATGCCGACCTTGATCAGGCTGATGCCGATCAGGGTGATGACAATCCCGGTCACCAGCGGCGTCACGACCCGGCGCAATTGGCCAATGAAACGGCTGAGGACGATCTGCACCACGGCGCCGAAAAAGCACACGCCGAAAACCATCGCCAGAATGTCTTCCGGGCTGCCGCCGCGTTGCTTGACCAGAAACCCGGCCGAGAGCACCGCGCCAAGAAACGCAAAACTGGTGCCCTGCAAACAGATCATCCCGGCGCCGATCCCGAACGGGCGGCGCGCCTGAATAAAAGTGCCGACCCCGGACACCATCAGCGCCATGCTGATCAGGTAAGGCAGATGCGCGGTCAAGCCAAGCGCAGAGCCGATTACCAGTGGCGGGGTGATGATGCCGACGAAACTGGCGAGTACGTGCTGTAGCGCGGCAAGAATGGCGGCCAGGGGGTTGGGGCGATCGTCGAGGCCGTAGATCAGTTCGCTGGATGGTTCAGATTCTGGCTGCATGGTTTTGGTTTCTTGTTCAGGGATCGAGTTCACCCTTCATTGCAAAAACCTGTCCACTTGCTCAGCTTTATGGTTGTACACCTTCCAATGCAGGAGTTGCCGAAGGCTGCGATCCTTTGATTTTGCTGTTCGAGGCCGAAGCGGTTGATCCTGGGTTTATATTTTCAACGCGTTGCCGCCAGGCTCTCGAGAAAGCTTTCCAGCACCAAATGAGGGCGCCTGCCCTTGCGCGTGACCGATGCGAGGCTCAGGTCGTAGAACCGCGTCGTCGATTTCAGCGCACGCAAGCGCCCTTGTTGAACCCACAGGCTGGCGTAATGATCCGGCAGATAACCGATATAACGCCCGGTCAAAATCAGAAACGCCATACCCTCACGGTCAGATGCACTGGCGGTGCAGTTGAGCGCCTGGTAATGCGCCTGAATCTCCGCCGGCAAACGAAACGTCGGGGCAATCGCGTCCTGGTCATTAAGGCGCTGGTCTTCCAGTTGCTTGTCATCGACATAAAACAACGGATGACCCACCGCGCAGTACAGCAGCGAGCGCTCGCTGTACAACGGCTGATACTCCAGCCCCGACAACGCACTGGCCTGGGGTACCACGCCGACATGCAGGCGGCCGTCGAGCACGCCTTGTTCGACTTCATTGGGGGCAATCATGCGGATCTGGATCTGCACGTCCGGCCCGCGTTCTTTCAATTGCGCCAGAGCGTGGGTGATGCGCATGTGGGGGAGGGTGACGAGGTTGTCGGTCAGGCCGATGATCAACTCGCCGCGCAGGTGCTGATGCAGGCCATTGACCTCGGTGCGGAAACTTTCCAGTGCACTTAACAGTTGCAGCGCCGACTGATAAACCTCACGCCCTTCTTCGGTCAGCGAGAACCCGGCGCGTCCGCGCTGGCATAGACGCAGGCCAAGGCGCTGCTCCAGATCGCTCATCTGCTGGCTGATCGCCGAGCGGCCGATGCCGAGCACGGTTTCCGCTGCCGAAAAGCCGCCGCACTCCACCACACTGCGGAAAATCCGTAGCAGGCGAATATCAAAGTCACTGACCTGAGCCAGTGGATCGGGGCGACGGCTGCTCATAAAGTTGCGCTCATTGTTTAGTAGGGATCTAACTGAAGGTTAGAAAAGTTGGATTTCACCGACTTTATCGCCGTGGCAATTTAGCTGCAACAACGCTTTCTATCTCCCTGACGCTTATGCCCTGCGAGGTTTTGCCCGATGAACATGCCTGAAAACGCGCCGTCGCCACTGGCCAGCCAACTGAAGCTGGACGCGCACTGGATGCCGTACACCGCCAACCGCAACTTCCAGCGCGATCCGCGTCTGATCGTCGGTGCCGAAGGCAGCTGGCTGTTCGATGACAAGGGCCGCAAGATCTACGATTCGCTGTCCGGTCTGTGGACCTGCGGTGCTGGTCATACCCGCAAGGAAATCCAGGAAGCTGTCGCCAAACAACTGGGCACTCTCGATTACTCGCCGGGCTTCCAGTACGGCCATCCGCTGTCGTTCCAGTTGGCCGAGAAAATCACTGACCTGACCCCGGGCAATCTGAACCACGTGTTCTTCACCGACTCCGGTTCCGAGTGCGCCGACACCGCGGTGAAAATGGTCCGTGCCTACTGGCGCCTGAAAGGTCAGGCGACCAAGACCAAAATGATCGGCCGTGCTCGTGGTTACCACGGTGTGAACATCGCCGGCACCAGCCTCGGCGGCGTCAATGGCAACCGCAAGCTGTTCGGTCAGGCGATGATGGACGTCGATCACCTGCCCCACACCTTGCTGGCCAGCAACGCGTTCTCCCGTGGCATGCCGGAGCAGGGCGGTATCGCCCTGGCCGATGAACTGTTGAAGTTGATCGAACTGCACGACGCCTCGAACATCGCGGCGGTATTCGTAGAGCCAATGGCCGGTTCCGCTGGCGTATTGGTGCCGCCACAGGGTTATCTGAAGCGTCTGCGCGAAATCTGCGATCAGCACAACATCCTGCTGGTGTTCGACGAAGTGATTACCGGTTTTGGCCGCACCGGTTCGATGTTCGGCGCTGAAAGCTTTGGCGTGACCCCGGACCTGATGTGCATCGCCAAGCAAGTGACCAACGGCGCGATCCCGATGGGCGCGGTGATTGCCAGCTCCGAGATCTACCAGACCTTCATGAATCAGCCGACCCCGGAATACGCTGTCGAATTCCCGCACGGCTACACCTACTCGGCGCACCCGGTGGCGTGCGCCGCTGGCCTGGCGGCACTCGATCTGCTGCAAAAGGAAAACCTGGTGCAGAGCGTGGCCGAGGTTGCACCGCATTTCGAGAACGCATTGCACGGCCTGAAAGGTTCGAAGAACGTCATCGACATCCGTAACTATGGCCTGGCCGGTGCGATCCAGATTGCCCATCGTGATGGCGACGCCATCGTGCGTCCGTTCGAAGCCGGCATGGCCCTGTGGAAAGCCGGGTTCTACGTGCGCTTCGGCGGCGACACCCTGCAGTTCGGCCCAACCTTCAACAGCAAGCCGCAAGACCTCGATCGTCTGTTCGACGCGGTTGGCGAAGTGCTGAACAAGCTCGACTGATTTACGCATGACCTGTAGGAGCCGAGCTTGCTTGCGAAGGTGCACTGAAGCGCGCCAATGCAGTTCGGTTCCGACCCAAAGCTACCTATATATAGAAGGCGCTCCCTGGCGGGCGCCCAGCGTACAAAATTCAGGAGTCCCCCGATGAGCGTTATCCCGCATTTGATCAATGGCGAACTGGTGACCGAGAACGGTCGCGCGGTTGATGTGTTCAACCCGTCTACCGGTCAAGCGATCCACAAGCTGCCACTGGCCAGCCAGGCAACCATCCAGAAAGCCATTGATGCCGCCAAGGCTGCGTTCCCGGCGTGGCGCAACACGCCACCGGCCAAGCGCGCCCAGGTGATGTTCCGCTTCAAGCAACTGCTGGAGCAGAACGAAGCGCGCATCTCGCAATTGATCAGCGAGGAACATGGCAAGACCCTGGAAGACGCTGCCGGTGAATTGAAACGCGGTATCGAGAACGTCGAGTTCGCCTGCGCCGCCCCGGAAATTCTCAAGGGTGAGTACAGCCGCAACGTCGGCCCGAACATCGACGCCTGGTCGGACTTTCAGCCATTGGGCATTGTTGCCGGTATCACCCCGTTCAACTTCCCGGCGATGGTGCCACTGTGGATGTACCCGCTGGCGATCGTCTGCGGTAACTGTTTCATTCTCAAGCCATCCGAACGCGATCCAAGTTCGACCCTGCTGATCGCTCAACTGTTGCTGGAAGCCGGTCTGCCTAAAGGCGTGATGAGCGTGGTGCATGGTGACAAGACTGCCGTTGACGCGTTGATCGAAGCGCCGGAAGTCAAGGCGCTGAGCTTTGTCGGTTCGACGCCGATTGCCGAGTACATCTATGCCGAAGGCACCAAGCGCGGCAAGCGCGTTCAGGCTCTCGGCGGCGCGAAGAACCACGCGGTGCTGATGCCGGATGCCGATCTGGACAACGCCGTCAGCGCACTGATGGGCGCGGCCTATGGTTCCTGCGGCGAGCGCTGCATGGCGATCTCGGTAGCGGTGTGTGTGGGCGACCAGGTGGCCGATGCGCTGGTGGCGAAACTGGTTCCACAGATCAAGGCACTTAAAATCGGTGCCGGCACTTCGTGCGGTCTGGACATGGGCCCGCTGGTCACCGGTCAAGCGCGCGACAAAGTCAGCGGTTATGTCGATGACGGCGTAGCCGCGGGCGCGACCCTGGTGGTCGACGGTCGTGGTCTGAGCGTGGCCGGTCATGAGGAAGGCTTCTTCCTCGGTGGCTGCCTGTTCGACAACGTCACCCCGCAAATGCGCATCTATAAAGAAGAAATCTTCGGTCCGGTACTGTGCGTCGTTCGGGTAAACAGCCTGGAAGAGGCGATGCAACTGATCAACGATCACGAATACGGTAACGGCACCTGCATTTTCACCCGTGACGGTGAAGCGGCGCGTCTGTTCTGCGACGAGATCGAAGTCGGCATGGTCGGCGTCAACGTACCGTTGCCGGTGCCGGTGGCTTACCACAGCTTTGGCGGCTGGAAGCGTTCGCTGTTCGGCGACTTGCATGCTTATGGTCCGGATGGTGTGCGCTTCTATACGCGTCGCAAGGCTATCACCCAGCGTTGGCCACAGCGTGCGAGCCACGAAGCTTCGCAGTTCGCGTTCCCTAGCTTGTAACTGGAAGGGATGACGAAGGCCGACCTTTAAAGGTCGGCCTTCGTGTTTTCGGGCTTTTTTGACCGATATGACAAAATTATGAAATTAGGTGTTGACGGCAGATTCTGGAAGTCTATAATTCGCCCCACTTCCGGCGCAGTCGAAACGGAAAACTCCTTGAGATTCAATGAGTTACGCAGTTTTCGACAGCGACTTGCTTAAGTTCATCGAGGCCTGGAAGGAGTTGGAAATGCCGGTTGATCTGGCGCTTTCAACGGTTCGATCTTCTCGGTCGAAAGCGGAGAAAAAGAGGTGTTGACAACAGCGAGTAACGCTGTAGAATTCGCCTCCCGCTAACGAGAGATCGGAAGCGCAAGTGGTTGAAGTTGTTGAGGAAATCTTCGAAAACT
>NZ_JBTGUS010000001.1:2027500-6342708 GCF_054344005.1 Pseudomonas sp. GNP014
GGAAAAGAAATCAACCGAGATTCCCTTAGTAGTGGCGAGCGAACGGGGACTAGCCCTTAAGTGGCTTTGAGATTAGCGGAACGCTCTGGAAAGTGCGGCCATAGTGGGTGATAGCCCTGTACGCGAAAATCTCTTAGTCATGAAATCGAGTAGGACGGAGCACGAGAAACTTTGTCTGAATATGGGGGGACCATCCTCCAAGGCTAAATACTACTGACTGACCGATAGTGAACTAGTACCGTGAGGGAAAGGCGAAAAGAACCCCGGAGAGGGGAGTGAAATAGATCCTGAAACCGTATGCGTACAAGCAGTGGGAGCAGACTTTGTTCTGTGACTGCGTACCTTTTGTATAATGGGTCAGCGACTTATTTTCAGTGGCGAGCTTAACCGAATAGGGGAGGCGTAGCGAAAGCGAGTCTTAATAGGGCGTCTAGTCGCTGGGAATAGACCCGAAACCGGGCGATCTATCCATGGGCAGGTTGAAGGTTAGGTAACACTGACTGGAGGACCGAACCGACTACCGTTGAAAAGTTAGCGGATGACCTGTGGATCGGAGTGAAAGGCTAATCAAGCTCGGAGATAGCTGGTTCTCCTCGAAAGCTATTTAGGTAGCGCCTCATGTATCACTGTAGGGGGTAGAGCACTGTTTCGGCTAGGGGGTCATCCCGACTTACCAAACCGATGCAAACTCCGAATACCTACAAGTGCCGAGCATGGGAGACACACGGCGGGTGCTAACGTCCGTCGTGAAAAGGGAAACAACCCAGACCGTCAGCTAAGGTCCCAAAGTTATGGTTAAGTGGGAAACGATGTGGGAAGGCTTAGACAGCTAGGAGGTTGGCTTAGAAGCAGCCACCCTTTAAAGAAAGCGTAATAGCTCACTAGTCGAGTCGGCCTGCGCGGAAGATGTAACGGGGCTCAAACCATACACCGAAGCTACGGGTATCATCTTCGGATGATGCGGTAGAGGAGCGTTCTGTAAGCCTGTGAAGGTGAGTTGAGAAGCTTGCTGGAGGTATCAGAAGTGCGAATGCTGACATGAGTAACGACAATGGGTGTGAAAAACACCCACGCCGAAAGACCAAGGTTTCCTGCGCAACGTTAATCGACGCAGGGTTAGTCGGTCCCTAAGGCGAGGCTGAAAAGCGTAGTCGATGGAAAACAGGTTAATATTCCTGTACTTCTGGTTATTGCGATGGAGGGACGGAGAAGGCTAGGCCAGCTTGGCGTTGGTTGTCCAAGTTTAAGGTGGTAGGCTGGAATCTTAGGTAAATCCGGGATTCTAAGGCCGAGAGCTGATGACGAGTTACCTTTCAGGTGACGAAGTGGTTGATGCCATGCTTCCAAGAAAAGCTTCTAAGCTTCAGATAATCAGGAACCGTACCCCAAACCGACACAGGTGGTTGGGTAGAGAATACCAAGGCGCTTGAGAGAACTCGGGTGAAGGAACTAGGCAAAATGGCACCGTAACTTCGGGAGAAGGTGCGCCGGTGAGGGTGAAGGACTTGCTCCGTAAGCTCATGCCGGTCGAAGATACCAGGCCGCTGCGACTGTTTATTAAAAACACAGCACTCTGCAAACACGAAAGTGGACGTATAGGGTGTGACGCCTGCCCGGTGCCGGAAGGTTAATTGATGGGGTTAGCTAACGCGAAGCTCTTGATCGAAGCCCCGGTAAACGGCGGCCGTAACTATAACGGTCCTAAGGTAGCGAAATTCCTTGTCGGGTAAGTTCCGACCTGCACGAATGGCGTAACGATGGCGGCGCTGTCTCCACCCGAGACTCAGTGAAATTGAAATCGCTGTGAAGATGCAGTGTATCCGCGGCTAGACGGAAAGACCCCGTGAACCTTTACTATAGCTTTGCACTGGACTTTGAATTTGCTTGTGTAGGATAGGTGGGAGGCTTTGAAGCGTGGACGCCAGTTCGCGTGGAGCCATCCTTGAAATACCACCCTGGCAACTTTGAGGTTCTAACTCAGGTCCGTTATCCGGATCGAGGACAGTGTATGGTGGGTAGTTTGACTGGGGCGGTCTCCTCCTAAAGAGTAACGGAGGAGTACGAAGGTGCGCTCAGACCGGTCGGAAATCGGTCGTAGAGTATAAAGGCAAAAGCGCGCTTGACTGCGAGACAGACACGTCGAGCAGGTACGAAAGTAGGTCTTAGTGATCCGGTGGTTCTGTATGGAAGGGCCATCGCTCAACGGATAAAAGGTACTCCGGGGATAACAGGCTGATACCGCCCAAGAGTTCATATCGACGGCGGTGTTTGGCACCTCGATGTCGGCTCATCACATCCTGGGGCTGAAGCCGGTCCCAAGGGTATGGCTGTTCGCCATTTAAAGTGGTACGCGAGCTGGGTTTAGAACGTCGTGAGACAGTTCGGTCCCTATCTGCCGTGGACGTTTGAGATTTGAGAGGGGCTGCTCCTAGTACGAGAGGACCGGAGTGGACGAACCTCTGGTGTTCCGGTTGTCACGCCAGTGGCATTGCCGGGTAGCTATGTTCGGGAAAGATAACCGCTGAAAGCATCTAAGCGGGAAACTTGCCTCAAGATGAGATCTCACTGGAACCTTGAGTTCCCTGAAGGGCCGTCGAAGACTACGACGTTGATAGGTTGGGTGTGTAAGCGCTGTGAGGCGTTGAGCTAACCAATACTAATTGCCCGTGAGGCTTGACCATATAACACCCAAGCAATTTGCGTCGAAGAGACCAGATTGCGGTGTGTGAAGACGAAATGAACCGAAAGTTCGCGCAACTCACAAGACACCTGTATCACATACCCGATTTGCTGAAGCGAGGCCAGATGGTCGCGAGTCAGTACCCGAATTTCTTGACGACCATAGAGCGTTGGAACCACCTGATCCCATCCCGAACTCAGAAGTGAAACGATGCATCGCCGATGGTAGTGTGGGGTTTCCCCATGTGAGAGTAGGTCATCGTCAAGATTAAATTCCGAAACCCCAATTGCGAAAGCAGTTGGGGTTTTGTTTTGCCTGCAGGAAAGTTCGTACAGCATTCACCGACTCCGTCCGGCTGTCACAACCTGCCGACAATGCTAAGGTTCTGCCCTGGCTTTCGTACTTTTCCAAGGAAACCCTATGCCGGACGCCCAGTCCCTCAACGCTGCATTCATGGTGGTTCAGAGCAACAGCCTGGACGAGCTACGCAGCCTTGTGGTCAGCATCATGCGGCGCTATCCGCTGGCACCCTTGGAGAATGAAATTGCTCTGGTGCAGAGCAACGGTATCGCTCAGTGGCTGAAGCTGGCCTTGGCCGAAGATCCCGAGGAGGATGATCTCGGCGGCTGCGGGATTGCTGCTGCCATTGATGTGCAATTGCCGGGCAGCTTCATGTGGCAGCTCTACCGCATGGTGTTGGGACGGGAAGAAATTCCTGCCAAATCCCTGCTCGACAAGGCCCCGCTGACATGGCGGCTCATGCGTCTGTTGCCGCAGGTCATCAATCGACCGCATTTCGAACCGCTACAACGTTTCCTCACCCACGACACCGACCTGCGCAAGCGCTATCAGCTGTCCGAACGTCTCGCGGATCTCTTTGACCAGTATCAGGTGTATCGTGCCGACTGGCTTGAGGATTGGGCTGAAGGGCGGCACCAGTTGCGTAACGTCAGAGGCGAGGTGAAGCCGCTGCCGCCGTCCAGTTGCTGGCAGGCCGAACTGTGGCGTGCGTTATTGGATGATGTTGGTGAACAGGGCATGTCTCAAAGCCGGGCCGGCGTACATCAACGATTCATCGAGTGTATAAACAGGCTCGAGAAAGCGCCTGCCGGCTTACCCCCGCGAGTGATCGTTTTCGGGATTTCTTCGCTGCCGGCCCAGGTGCTTGAAGCACTGGCCGGACTCGCGCGTTTCAGTCAGGTCCTGCTGTGTGTGCATAATCCCTGCCGCCACCACTGGGCCGATATCGTCGCGGACAAAGACTTGCTGCGTCATCAATACAAGCGACAATCCCGCAAGAGCGGTATGCCCGTCGTACTGGATCCCGAAACCCTGCATCAACATGCTCACCCGCTTCTGGCAGCGTGGGGCAAGCAAGGTCGTGACTACATCAATCTGCTCGATAGCTATGACGATCCCAACAGCTATCGCGCGGCCTTTCGCGACGGGCGTATCGACCTGTTCAGCGAAACCCGGCCACATAACCTGCTCAACCAGCTTCAGGACGATATCCTGGAATTACGGCCGCTCAATGAAACCCGCGAGCTTTGGCCCGCCGTCGATCTGACGCAAGACAAGTCGATCCGTTTTCACATTGCTCACAGTGCTCAACGTGAGGTGGAGATTCTTCACGATCAGCTATTGGCGCGTTTCAGTGCCAATCCGGATCTGCGCCCTCGAGACGTGATTGTGATGGTGCCGGATATCGACAGCTACGCGCCGCACATTCGCGCGGTGTTTGGTCAACTGGATCGGCACGATCCGCGGTTCATACCATTCACCTTGGCGGATCAGGGGCAACGTGGACGCGATCCTTTGCTGATCGCTGTCGAACATCTGCTCAAACTGCCAGACAGCCGTTTCCCCGTCAGTGAGATCCTGGACCTGCTTGACGTTCCTGCACTGCGCGCCCGCTTCGGTGTGGAGGAGCGTGACCTGCCAACATTGCATCGCTGGATCGAAGGTGCCGGAGTGCGTTGGGGCATGAACGCCGAGCAGCGCGCGGGCCTGGGGTTACCGCAGGAACTGGAACAGAACAGCTGGCATTTCGGTCTGCGCCGAATGTTGCTGGGATACGCCGTCGGCAGTGCCAAAGCCTGCGCCGGTATCGAGCCCTACGACGAGATCGGTGGCCTGGATGCGGCATTGATCGGGCCCTTGGTAGCCTTGCTCGATGCGCTGGAGCTCGCTCACCAGGCGCTTATGCAACCCGCTCAACCCAAGGCTTGGGGGCAGCGCCTGCAAGCGTTGATGCAGGTGTTTTTCAAAGCCAGCAACGAACACGACGATTACTTGTTGACCCAACTGGAAGAGCTTCGTGAAACCTGGCTGGAGACGTGTGGAGCCGTAGGCCTGACAGATGACCTGCCGCTGACCGTCGTTCGTGAAGCCTGGCTGGCGGGGCTTGATCAGGGGCGCCTGTCTCAACGTTTCCTGGCCGGTGCAGTGAATTTTTGTACGTTGATGCCCATGCGGGCCATTCCTTTCAAACTGGTCTGCCTGTTGGGGATGAACGATGGGGACTACCCCCGCGCACAACCACCACTGGATTTCGATCTCATGGGCAGTGACTACCGGCCGGGTGATCGCTCCCGACGTGAGGATGATCGCTATCTTCTGCTGGAAGCGCTTTTGTCTGCGCGCAATCAGCTCTACATCAGTTGGGTTGGTCGCAGTATTCGCGACAACAGTGAACGTCCCGCTTCAGTCCTGATCGGCCAGTTGCGCGACCATCTCGCAAGCGGTTGGCGATTGCCCGACGAGAACCAGGATCTACTTGGCGCCATGACTGAAGAGCATCCCTTGCAGCCATTCAGCGCGCGCTACTTTCATGAAGGCGACCCGTTGTTCAGCTATGCCAGCGAATGGCAGGTGTTGCACCAGCAGCATGAGCTGCAAAAGGATACCGAGTTGCTCGCCCCCTACACCCAAGAGGAGCCGTTGAGTCTGGCGCTGTTGCAGGATTTCCTGCGCAATCCGGTTCGGCACTTTTTCACTCAGCGACTCAAAGTGTATTTCGAAGCAGCTGAAGCACCGCTGGCGGACGAAGAACCCTTCGTACTGGACGCCCTGCAGCGCTACACGCTCAGCGACAGTCTGCTCGAAGCTGCGATTAGCCAGCCGGACAATATCGATCAAGCGCTCGAAGCCCAGGCCCGGCGCCTGCAAAACAGCGGACTGTTGCCAATGGCGGGTTTTGGCGAGTGTCTGCAACGCGAATTGATCGAGCCACTTCCGGACTTGCTGCAGCGCTATCAACAACTGCTGACGCTCTGGCCTACGCCGCTCACCAGCGCAATACCGGTCAATCTGGAGTTACAGGGGGTGCGTCTGGAAGGCTGGCTTGCGGGATTGCATCAACGTGCCGATGGTGGCGTCTTGTCGGTCACCACCATTCCCAACAGCATTGGCTCGATCAAAAGCCGCAAATGGCATCGGTTGACCAAACCGTGGGTCAATCACGTCGTGGCCTGTGCCAGCGCAATTCCATTGACCACTGCATTGGTGGCGAGTGACGACACGCTGCTGCTGGAGCCGCTGGATCAGGACAGAGCCACTCGCTTGCTCGCCGATCTGCTCCTGGCCTGGCAGGCGGGCATGCGACAACCTCTGCCGATCGCCGTAAAGACCGCGTTCGCCTGGTTATCCCAGTCCGATCCGCTGAAAGCCGAGGCGGCTGCCCGTAAAGCTTACGAAGGCGATGGGCTGGACAACAAGGGCGAACGCGGCGAAAGCCCTGCGCTGTCTCGCCAATTCACTGACTTCGTTGCATTGCTGACCGACGAGACTTTCTCTGGTTGGTGTGATGTCTTGTATCGACCTCTGTTTGAAGCGCCTTGGCGTTCATTGGCCAGTGAAGGGGCGCGCCCATGAGTTCGAAGACTCCTCTTGCACTGGCCTTCCCGCTGCGCGGTAGCCAACTGATCGAAGCCAGCGCCGGCACTGGTAAAACCTTCACCATTTCTGCGCTCTATCTGCGGCTTATTCTGGGGCACGGCGGTGAGGCGAACGGGTTCAGTCGCGAGCTGTTGCCGCCGCAGATTCTTGTGGTGACTTTCACCGACGCGGCAACCAAAGAGTTGCGCGAGCGGATTCGCACGCGTCTGGCCGAGGCCGCGCGCTTCTTCCGCGACGAGACACCTGCGCCCGATGGACTGATCGCCGAATTGCGCGATCAGTTTGATCCGCAGCAATGGCCAGGATGCGCCAACCGCCTCGATATCGCGGCGCAATGGATGGACGAAGCCGCGGTGTCCACCATCCACAGCTGGTGTCAGCGCATGCTGCGGGAACATGCGTTCGACAGTGGCAGCCTGTTTACGCAATCGCTGGAAACCGATCACAGCGAATTGCTGGGAGAGGTGTTGCGCGATTACTGGCGGTTGTTCTGCTACCCGATGCAGGGCGACGCGCTGAACTGGGTTCGCAGTCATTGGGGTGGGCCGGCGGCGTTGTTGCCTCGTGTACGAGGCTTGTTCGCCAGTGCACGCGACAGCGACGAAGGCAAGGCTCCGGCGGAGCTGATCGACGAGTGCTTGCAGGAACGCCGGGTTGCGTTGCTTGAATTGAAAATGCCCTGGCGTGAGTGGGCGGACGAGCTGTTGGCCATCTGTCATGAAGGCGTCGCGAGCAAGACCGTCGACGGCCGCAAGATGCAGGCACGTTATTTTGAACCGTGGTTCGAGAAGCTCAAGGCCTGGGCCGAAGATGAGTCCGTGGAACAGCTGGACATCGGCACCGGCTTCACGCGGCTGACCCCCGACGGCATGGCCGAAGCCTGGAAAGGCCAGGCGCCGAGCCATCCGGGACTGGACGCGATGTCGGATCTCAAATCGAGTCTCGATGCCTTGCCGACCCCCGACGCCGCAGTGCTGCAGCATGCAGCCCGATGGGTCGGCGCGCGCTTCGAAGAAGAGAAGCGGCGCCGCGCCGAAATGGGCTTTGACGACATGTTGCTGCGCCTTGATGCGGCGCTCCAGGCCGAGGGCGGCGAGCGTCTGGCGACGCTGATCCGCGAACAGTTTCCGGTCGCACTGATTGATGAGTTCCAGGACACCGATCCGGTGCAGTACCGAATCTTCGAGAGCATCTATCGCATTGAAGAGAACAGCCCTGACACCGGTCTGTTTCTGATCGGCGATCCCAAGCAGGCGATTTACGCTTTTCGCGGTGCAGACATCTACACCTATCTGCGCGCCCGGCAGGCCACTACGGGGCGTCTGCATACGCTGGGTACCAACTTCCGTTCCAGTCATGGCATGGTGCAGGCGGTCAACCATGTCTTCGAGCGTGCGGAAACCCGGGTGCTGGGGCGTGGTGCGTTTCTGTTCCGGGAGAAAAGTGGTGAAAATCCGGTTCCGTTTCAACCGGTCGAATCTCAGGGACGTAAAGAGCATCTACAGATCGCCGGAGCGAGTGTCGCGGCGTTGAATATCTGGCACCTGTCCACCGACCAGCCACTGTCGGGCGCGGTGTATCGTCAGCAATTGGCGACGGCCTGCGCCAGTGAAATCACCGCGCTGCTCAATGGCGGGCAAACCGCTCAGGCCGGGTTCGTGCAGGAGGGCAAAGACTTCAGGGGCTTACGGCCTTCCGACATTGCGATCCTCGTTCGTGACGGCAAAGAGGCACAGGCCGTGCGTGCCGAGCTCGCCGCTCGTGGTGTGCGTAGCGTTTATCTGTCCGACAAGGACTCGGTATTCGCTGCGCAAGAGGCGCACGACCTGTTGTCCTGGCTCAAGGCCTGCGCCGAACCTGATGTCGAGCGTTCGCTGAAAGCCGCGCTGGCCTGCATCACGTTAAATCTGCCGTTGGCCGAACTGGAGCGTCTGAATCAGGACGAACTGGTTTGGGAAAACCGCGTCATGCAGTTCCGTGGCTATCGCGAGCTCTGGCGCAAGCAAGGCGTGCTGCCAATGTTGCGGCGCCTGCTGCACGACTTCCATTTGCCGCAGATCCTGATGACGCGCAGTGATGGCGAGCGCGTGCTGACCAACCTTTTGCACTTGTCGGAGTTGATGCAGCAGGCCGCAGCCGAACTGGATGGCGAGCAAGCGCTGATCCGTCATCTGGCCGAGCTGTTGGCATTGTCCGGTCAGGCCGGTGAAGAGCAGATTCTGCGTCTGGAAAGTGACGAGCAACTGGTCAAGGTCGTGACCATTCACAAGTCGAAAGGTCTTGAATACCCGTTGGTCTTTCTGCCGTTTATCTGCTCGGCGAAGCCGGTGGATGGCAGTCGGTTGCCGCTGCATTACCACGACGCCTCGGGCAAGGCCCAGGTCAGTCTCAAACCCACTGCCGAACTAATTACCCAAGCGGATGAGGAACGTCTGGCTGAAGACTTGCGCCTGCTCTATGTCGCCCTGACCCGGGCACAACATGCCTGCTGGCTGGGCGTGACGGATCTCAAACGCGGCAATAACAACAGTTCCGTGCTGCATCTTTCGGCGCTGGGTTATTTGCTGGGTGGCGGCGCTTTACTGGGGGAATCGACGCAACTGAACCGCTGGCTGCATGACCTGCAACAGGACTGCCCGGCAATCAGCATCGGTGAAATGCCCGACGCCACCGCCGAACATTATCTGCCGCCGCGTAATGAGGCCATCCTCAGTGCCACGCTGTTGCCCAGACGCAAGGCCAGTGAAAACTGGTGGATTGCGTCCTACAGCGCCTTGCGTATCAGTGATGTGCTGAGTGTCGGTAGCGACGAGGCGCCGGACAGTCCGCAAGCGCAAAAGCTGTTCGATGACGAACGCCTCGACCCTGACGCCCCGCGAGAAATCATTGCCGGTGGTGCCGACATTCACCGCTTCCCGCGTGGCCCCAATCCCGGGACGTTTCTCCACGGTTTGCTCGAATGGGCGGGGGATGAGGGATTTACGGTTGCCCGCGAGGCGCTGGAAGACGCGATTGCGCGGCGCTGCAACCTGCGTGGCTGGGAGGGCTGGATCACCACCCTGAGCGACTGGTTGCAGCATCTGCTCAAATCCCCGCTACCGATTGGCGGTGAACAGCCACCGGTCATTCTCGAGCAGTTGCAACAATACCGGGTCGAGATGGAATTCTGGTTCGCCAGCCACAAGGTCGATGTGCTCAAGCTCGACGAGCTGGTGCGCCAGTACACCCACAAGGGCGTGGCCCGGGTAGGCGCCGAAGCGGTGCAGCTCAATGGCATGTTCAAAGGCTTCATCGACCTGACCTTCGAACACGAAGGCCGTTATTACGTGGCCGATTACAAATCCAACTGGCTGGGCGTGGATGATCTCGCCTACACCGAGCAAGCCATGGAGCAGTCGATTCTCGACAATCGCTACGACCTGCAATACGTCTTGTACCTGCTGGCCTTGCATCGCCAGCTCAAGGCGCGGCTACCCCACTATGATTACGACCGGCATGTGGGAGGCGCGGTGTACCTGTTCCTGCGCGGTACCCGTGCTGCCAGTCGCGGCGTGTATTTTGCGCGGCCACCCCGGGAGCTGATCGAGCGTCTTGACCGAATGTTCCAGGGCAAGCCCGAACCCAAGGCCGAACCCGCATGGGAACAGGGAGTCCTGCTATGAGCCGCACCTTTGCCGATCTTTTGCCGACGCCACTGGCAGCCGACAGTCTGTCCGCACTCTCGCCGCTGACCAGCGCCGATGATTTGTTGTTGCTGATCACCCGTTGGGTCGAGCGCGGCTGGCTGCGCTCACTGGATAAGGCCTTCGTGGCCTTTCTGCATGAACTGGAGCCAGATACCGATCCACTGGTGCTGCTCGCGGCGGCACTTACCAGTCATCAGCTTGGTCATGGTCACGTTTGTCTGGATCTGTTCGAAACCCTCAAGGCGCCGGATTTTGCGCTGTCGCTACCGCCCGAAGGCGATGTGCAAGGTGGCGTGCTGTTGCTGCCCTCGCAATTGCTTGAAGCGCTCGACGGCGCGCATTGGTGCAAGGTTCTGGCGGGCAGCCCCTTGGTAGCACTGGCTGCCGACAGCGGTGAATCAGCGCAGCAACGGCCGTTGGTGCTGTCTTCGAAACGCTTGTACTTGCGGCGCTATTGGGCGTACGAGCGCCGTATTGATCTGGCGTTGCGTCAGCGTCTTGCCCAGGCTGAGGCGACACCGGTTGATCTGCCGCAACGACTCGATGAGCTGTTCGGATCCGCCGGAACCGGCGACATGATCGACTGGCAGAAACTCGCCTGTGCCCTGGCAACGCGCGGCGCTTTCAGCATCGTCACGGGCGGACCGGGCACCGGCAAGACCACTACGGTGGTGCGCTTGCTCGCGTTGCTTCAGGCGCCGGCAGTGGAGGCCGGGCACCCGCTGCGGATCCGACTGGCCGCTCCGACGGGCAAGGCAGCGGCACGCTTGACCGAGTCGATCAGTCAGCAGGTGCAATCGCTGAAAGTCGCCGAAGCGGTGCGAGAGAAAATCCCCTGCGATGTGACCACGGTGCACCGCTTGCTCGGCAGCCGTCCCGGCACCCGACACTTTCGTCATCATGCCGGCAACCGCTTGCCGCTGGATGTGCTGGTGGTCGATGAAGCGTCGATGATCGACCTGGAAATGATGGCCAATCTGCTCGATGCCTTGCCCGCCCATGCGCGCCTGGTGTTGTTGGGTGACAAGGATCAACTGGCCTCGGTGGAGGCCGGTGCAGTGCTCGGCGATCTGTGTCGCGACGCCGAGGGCGGGTGGTACAGCCCGCAGACCCGGCAGTGGCTGGAGGCGGTCAGCGGTGAGTCCTTGCAGGGCAGCGGTTTGCATGAAGACGTCGATGGCTCGCATCCGCTGGCACAGCAAGTGGTGATGTTGCGCCACTCACGGCGTTTCGGCGAGGGCAGCGGCATTGGCCAGCTCGCCCGCCGGGTCAATCAGCAACTGCCGGACGAGGCCCGTGAGTTGCTGCAAACGAAGCACTATGACGATGTGTTTTCGTTGCGCCTGGCCGGCGAAAACGATCACAAGCTGGAGCGCCTGCTGCTCGAAGGTCACGGCGATGGCCCACAAGGTTATCGACATTACCTGAGTGTGCTGCGCCATCAGCGTCCGCCGTCGGGCAGGCCACTGGAGCATCCGGACTGGACCGTCTGGGCCCGTGAAGTCTTGCAGGCGTTCGATGCCTTCCAGTTGTTGTGCGCGGTGCGTAAAGGTCCCTGGGGTATCGAAGGGTTGAACCAGCGCATCACGGCGGCGTTGCTCAAGGCGCGCCTGATCGAGAGTGACCAGCAATGGTACGAAGGTCGTCCCGTCCTGATGACCCGCAACGATTACGGACTGGGCTTGATGAATGGTGACATCGGCATCGCCCTGAAGCTGCCCGAACGTGAGGGGCCGGATGCCGGTAAACCGGTGCTGCGCGTGGCGTTCCCGCGCAACGATGGCCAGGGCGGCGTGCGTTTCGTGCTGCCAAGCCGGCTCAACGATGTTGAAACCGTGTATGCCATGACTGTGCACAAGTCCCAGGGCTCGGAGTTTGCCCATACCGCGTTGATCCTGCCGGATGCCCTGAATCCGGTACTGACCAAGGAGCTGATCTACACCGGGATTACGCGTGCCAAGCACTGGTTCACCCTGATCGAACCGCGTGCCGGGGTCTTTGAAGAGGCGGTGCAGCGCAAGGTCAAACGCCTGAGCGGATTGATGCTGGAGCTGGAGGAGGGCAGTAAGGCTAGGCGATGAAGTAGCGGTGATTAGCTGGAATTACTGACCAAGCGGTCAGGGGTCGATGCCTCGCTGGTGTTTCCCTGCTGTGCTATCGTTGCGGCATCATTTCGGTACGGTCCAAGAGAATCCCTGCATGAAGGTGTCTGTCTGGGCGGCAGAGCGCGCAACGGGCTGCAAGCACGCGTTGCTTGTCGGTCTGCTCTGGTTGTTGACGGGCGTTGCCGTTGCGCAAACGCAAGCGCCGACGGGCATGGCTGAACAACGGGCAAAATCCGTCACTCAGGTCGTTCTTGGCATCCTCAGCTACGCACGCTGGCCGGTGGAACCTGCGCAGTTGCGCCTGTGCATCGTCGGCCCCACCGAATACACCGATGATCTGGTCAAAGGCACCACCCAGGCCACGGGCCGTCCCGTTGTCGTCAGGCGACTGCTCGCAGACAACCCGGCCATCGTCAGCGAATGCGACGCGGTGTACATCGGCAAACTCACCACGGATGAACGCAGCCGACTGTTCACTTCGCTGATCGGCCATCCGGTGCTGAGCATCAGCGAAGGCGGCGACCAATGCACGGTCGGCAGCCTGTTCTGCCTGCGGGTGGGCGATGAGCAAGTGTCGTTCGAGGTCAACCTCGACTCCGTTGCCCGCAGCGGCGTGCGCATTCATCCCAGCGTGCTCCAGTTGTCGCGCCGCAAACCGGCGGCCCCATGAAGTTGTTCAAACCTGGCAGCCGCCCAACCCTGGGTTCGGTGATTGGCCGAGGGCATTTGATTGTCGCGCTGGTCGGTGTGGCGATGGCCAGTGTGTCGCTGACCTTTCTCGGCGTGCTGGCGTTGCGGGTCTACGCCGACCACAACCTGCACCTGATCGCCCGCTCGATCAGTTACACCGTCGAGGCGGCCGTCGTCTTCAACGACAAGTCTGCCGCAACCGAAGCGCTGGCCTTGATCGCCTCCACCGAAGAGGTGGCAGATGCTCAGGTGCTGGACGCGAAAGGCCAGTTACTCGCCCATTGGCAGCGTCCGGAAAACGGTCTGTTTTCCGGTTTGGAAATGCAAATTGCCCGCGCCGTACTGGAGCGGCCGATCAACCTGCCGATCATGCATCAGGATCGGGAGATCGGTCATATTCTGCTCACCGGTCACGGCGGCAGCCTGATGCGGTTTCTGTTGAGCGGTCTGGCCGGGATTTTTCTGTGTACCGCGATCAGTGCCTGGGTGGCGCTGTACCTGGCGCGTCGACAGTTGCGTGCGATCACCGGCCCGTTGCGCCGCCTCGCCGATGTAGCTCACGCCGCTCGCAGCGAACGGGCACTGGATCGCCGCGTACCGCCGGCGCAGATCGCCGAACTGGACAACCTCGGCAATGACTTCAACGCTTTGCTCGGCGAACTCGAATCCTGGCAAAGCCACCTGCAAAGCGAAAATGAAACCCTTGCCCACCAGGCCAGCCACGACAGCCTCACTGGCCTGCCGAACCGTGCCTTTTTCGAGGGTCGTCTGATTCGGGCCTTGCGCAATGCCGGCAAGCTCAACGAGCGGGTGGCCGTGCTGTTTCTCGACAGTGATCGCTTCAAAGGCATCAATGACAACTTCGGTCATGCTGCCGGCGACGCGGTGTTGGTGGCGATCGCCAACCGGGTCCGCGCGCAACTGCGTGAAGAGGATCTGGTCGCGCGTCTGGGCGGTGACGAGTTCGCCGTGTTGCTCACTCCGCTGCACAGGATCGAAGACGCCGAGCGCATTGGCGACAAGATCCTCGCCAGCATGGACATGCCGATTGCGCTGCCGGGCGAAACCAGTGTCGTGACTTCGCTCAGTATCGGCATCGCGGTTTATCCCGACCATGGCGCTACACCCGGTGCGCTGCTAAATGCCGCTGACGCGGCGATGTATCAGGCCAAGCGCCTGTCACGTGGCGCCCAATTCACGGCCGGGTCGGAGCACCCGGCCGATCCCATTCAAACCAGGAGCTAATCCCGTGTTCAAACTTCCCGTTCGATTGTTTTCCGCCGTATTGCTGATGGCCCTACTGGCCCTGACCGGCTGCCAGACCGCCCCGCAAAAAGGCCTGACCCCGGCACAAGTCGCGGTACTCAAACAACAGGGCTTTGAGCTGACCGATGAGGGCTGGGAGTTTGGCCTGTCCGGCAAGGTGCTGTTTGGCAGCGACGTCGAAAGCCTGAACAGCCAGAGCACGGAAATCGTCGAGCGCATCGGCAAGGCCTTGCTGGGCGTCGGCATCGAGCGGGTGCGGGTCGATGGCCACACCGATGCGTCGGGTAAGGAAGCCTACAACCAGCAACTGTCGCTGCGTCGTGCGAAAAGTGTCGCCAACGTCTTGCTCACAGTCGGCATGAAGCAAGAAAACATCCAGCTGCAGGGCCTGGGCAGCAAAGAGCCTGTGGCGTCCAACGATACGGTGGCCGGTCGCACGGAAAACCGCCGGGTCTCGATTGTGGTCAGCGCCGACTAGTCGGCGAACCGCATCTCCCGAGTTTGCCCCATCAGCAGACCCTTTTTGCGCTGGGGCACCTCGCGGAAGTCATCCCACAACAGGGTAATCCGCTTCAACTTCCTGAGATCCGCCCGGTGGTGCATCCAGAACTTCAAGGAGCTCAGGTTCATTCAATGATTACGGGGGGGAACCGCCGTCGGTATTCTTGAAGTTCGACCTTTTGTTAAACCACGGTCGACAATCCTTTTTTATGTGCCGGCTGTCGCTACAGCACAGCATCTCTATCATTCAACGCGATTTCGATCACTTGCTCTGGCGATAGTCTCTGCGAATAATTTATATCGTTGAAGTATTCGTTCGGCCAGAAAATCAAATCGGATACGCGCTCATTGGGAATGTTGATTGCCAGCATGCTCAACCAAAAATCAATCTCATGTTCGGCGCCATCGCACTCCATCACCCTTCGGGTGAGTTCTATAAGCTCACGCTTCGTTACATCTGCCACGCGCCGTTCAAACGGTGTTGCTAAGACCTTGCGAACCCATGTGTCATGGTCCTGGCCTCCATAAATGCCTTGAAAGTCGATGAACTCAAGCTCGGTCATGGCTTGCCGATTGAAAGCGGCCAATTGCTCCCGAGTTTGTTCTCGATGTCCGCAATCAATTTGTTCAGACAGTTCTGTCAGCCGAGCGACCAAAGACTCATCCAGCGACGGGGGCATTAAATCAGGGCGAAGTCCTATATGTTCTCTCACAGTCCATTGATTATTCTTTGAATCCCGGCAAGCCTAGAGCGGCACGCCATTCTTCGAGCATTCGGGTCATGCCTACATGCCCCGTATCGCCTCATTCTCATCAAGCACAAACTCTAGCCCGATACCCACCTCTTTCAGCACCTCAGCAGCGCGATCAATAAAGAGCTCGCCTTGCTCTGGCAGCTCATACAATCCGTTGATGCGGATGATGGGGTGCTTCCCGAGTGCATTAGGTATTTCGGTGTAGATCTCGCCGCTCTCGATGAATGCAACGTAGGTGTTGAGCTTGTCTTGAAGCAATTGCAGGTGCTCGCCTTGCTCAGCTTTTTCACCCCATTCAAGGTGGTCAGAGACATACAACACTACGTTGTCAGGCTCCCAAGTAGGGATTGCCCAGATATCGATTACCTGCGAATTCGTGATGGACATGTCTGCTCCTTCAGGGCTTGGGTCGAACGATTTCGACTCTGGTTGGTGGAATTACTGTTCCACTGGGAAAGCCCGGTTTCCCTTTGCCGACGACAACAGCGCCGCTTTCTTCAATCTCTGGATACGCTAGTTTTTGGTTGCGGGTCAGTGGCGCTGTTTCTGACGATTTGCATTCGATACAGGAGATATTGCCGTCAGCATCACGTCCTAGCATATCGAACCTGGTGCGCACTCCGCTTTTGGTCTTGGCTGTCACTTCTCTGCCCACCTCCGGTGTGTTTGCCCGTAGCTCGCGTTCCTTTTGGTCTTCGAAGGCCTTGCCTTTCTCCTTGTTCTTCTCCAACTGTGTACTGAACACAATGTAGAGTGGCTCAATGCCCGAGTCAGGGAACCAGATAATCGCATCCTGGAACTCAGGAGGATGTGCAGGGTTTGCCAACACCGTGTCAGACCGTGCTGTCGGCGGATACACCCAGGCAGATGGCAACTGTGGGGCACCTTCAAGTGCAGGAATATCCTTCGGGACATCGCCAAGATGCTCGTGGAATTAGATCTAATCGACGCACTCAAATCTGAGGACGTCAATGCGCTCGGATCTGAATCGGTTAAATTCGTTCAAACGCGGTACCGGGATGCCAAGGGAGAGCCGCGTCCACTGAGCGTCCTCGACAAGGAACTAACGTTTACGTTGCTGTCTCGGTACTCATTCAAACTTTCAAACTTGATCGTCAAACGCTGGATGAACCTTGAAGGATCTGGTTTTGAACGTGTGCCTGTGCAGGACACATTGGTCCATCTGGTAGAACGAGAAAAAGACAACCGTCAAGCTGCCCTGAGGTTGCTCAAGAAGGGGACGCGACGTTCTCTGAGTCCTGCTCAAAAAGAACGACAGCGATGGACTCGTGTTGCCCAGCGTAGTGATAAAGACCGAGGCGTTTACTGATCAGCTTCCTCGGCCCAATCAAAAGCCAATACGCGGCCCAAGCTCAGCCCCTGAAGTTAATCATCATCCGCAGTCAATGGGTTTACGGTTACAACCGAGAGGTGGTTTCGATGATTAACTTTGACGGGGGCGTCTTCCGGGTTATGCAATGTTCTCGGTTGTCGGCTTTACCCTGTTTAATTTATTTCTAACCTCTGTTACTTCACTCGGATAAAAGACTGTTGCCATGTCAAGAGCCTCAGTGCCCCAGGTGAAAACGTTTTCTGTAAGTGTTTTTCCTGGTGTAATGAAGTGGGTGTCTAAAGTGTCAGACATTCGCTCAAGCGCGTACTTTAGTTTGACGGATGAACTGGATGCGCAGGCTGCTTTAATTCCCTCAATTTGAGCTAATAGTGTATTCGAGTGCACGCCTCGCAATTCCCAAACCATTCCTTCGATAGTGCGAATTTCTACTTCTGATCGAAGTGCGTAATTTTTAATGTTTTCAAGTTCGACTGGAAGTTTTATGACTTGGTTTGTAAGTGACTTTATTTCGTTGGATAGTTCTGTTCGGGCTGTATCGAGTCTGGCTTGAAGTTCGGAGTTCTGACTCAAAAAGGTGCTTAAAGTGTTCTCGTTCTTCAGCTCGACAACCCTCTCGGACTCTAATCGCTCCTGCTGGACCCGTGTGATCAACTCAGCCTGAGACTTGTCGATGAATGATTGGATTTCCGTTTTAAGTCGTTGTTTGTCTTGGTCGTAAAATTTGAAGTTTGTAAATATGCTGTAGCCCATGAGCAATGCAACGATAGTCGCTATAACACCAAGAGACCAGTAAACCGTCGAGAGCATTGAACCTTGATATTCACGTAATAGCTTGTTTTGTTCTTTTAGCTGTAAGGTCTCTGTCTTCAACTCAATCACTAATTGGCTTTCGTTTTCGCCCCCAGCGCTTTTGCCAACAGGAACCGCAGGTGATGCCCCAACAGCAGTCCCGCCCCAGAGCATTAGCAGCAGGCCTAACGTATTGAAAGCTTTGCGCATTTTTCCTCTCCATATTCCATTATCAAAAGTAGAGGCATAATGACATAACTTTGAGGTTTTGCGTTGAGTCGTCAACTGATCACCAGTGTTTTCAGTTTTAACAAAGGTTTTAAACTTAATTTTCTCCGCTCCAACGGCTGCCCATTGTTCAAGTAATGTCCAACCCGATAGCGCAAGGTGATCAGACTCAGTGGAATTGGTTGGTCAATGGCAATGAAAATGAGTGCTTAACTCAGTGCCCCCCTGTGCATTCAGTGGATTTTCTGCATATTTTCATGAGGGGCCTTTAAGGGATTTTGACAGAAATTTCTAAGACATCACCTCATTGATTCATTCCCGGACAGGTTCCCCCGTGGGCCCTCGCGCATGAGTATCGCGCCCATGTGCGCCACTGTAAGAACTATCTCGACTGTCACAAGTGGTGTCACAACCCCTGTCACAAGTCGTTGCCAAGAGCCTGATGAGGTCGTTAGGGTGGGTCTCTCTTACTCCTTGTAGATTCTCAATCTGCAAACCGAAGATCTCGCGTTTCGCCCAGCAACAACGGGCCATTCAGCTCCGTCACCTCACGGATGTAGTCCCACAACAAGGTAATCCGCTTCAACTTGCGCAGATCCTCCCGGCAGTACATCCAGAACTGCCGGGTGATGTCGATCTCTTCGGGCAGCACCGGCAACAGGCGTGGATCCTGCGCGGCGAGGAAGCACGGCAGAATCGCCAGTGAACGCCCTTGCTGCGCCGCGACGAATTGCGCGATCACGCTGGTGCTGCGCAGATGGGCGCTGGCGCCGGGCAGCACATTTGCCAGGTACAGCAGCTCCGAGCTGAACGCCAGGTCATCCACATAACTGATGAATTGATGCTTGCCCAAGTCTGCCGGGCGGCGGATCGGTGGGTGTTTGTCGAGGTAGTCCTGGGTCGCATAGAGCTGCAAGCGGTAGTCGCAGAGTTTGCAGCACACGTACGGCCCGTGCTCCGGGCGCTCCAGGGCGATGACGATGTCGGCTTCGCGTTTGGACAGGCTGATGAAGTGCGGCAGCGGCAGGATGTCCACCGAGATCGCCGGGTAGGCGTCGACGAAGTGGCTCAGCTGCGGGGTGATGAAAAAGCTGCCGAAACCTTCGGTGCAGCCCATGCGTACGTGCCCCGACAGCGCCACGCCGGAACCGGACACCTGCTCGCAAGCCATGTGCAGCGTGCTTTCAATCGACTCGGCATACCCCAGCAGCCGCTGGCCTTCGGCGGTCAGCACAAAACCGCTGGTGCGCGATTTTTCGAACAGCAGCGTACCCAATGCGGCTTCCAGCGAACTGATGCGCCGCGACACCGTGGTGTAGTCGACCGCCAGGCGCTTGGCCGCAGTGCTGGCCTTGCGGGTGCGGGCGACTTCGAGGAAAAACTTGAGGTCGTCCCAATTCAGGGAACCGAGTGAGGTGATGTTTTTTTGCATGATGGACGGGCTTATATGTGCGTTCTTATTAGAAGTTTGCACATCTATACTCCAAAAACAGTCCGACAACCAATTCGTGACACACGCCTCATCTCAAGGCGAACCTTTCGCCTTGGCTCCTACGATAAAAACAAGTTTCGGAGACCAGCATGAACGCATCGCTTACGCCCAATGAAACCACGGTCCAGAAGGTCAAGCTGCTGATCGACGGCGAGTGGGTCGAATCGCAGACCACCGAGTGGCACGACATCGTCAACCCGGCGACCCAGCAAGTGCTGGCCAAAGTGCCGTTCGCCACCGCGGCTGAAGTCGATGCCGCCATCAGTGCCGCACACCGCGCGTTCCAGACCTGGAAACTGACGCCGATCGGTGCACGCATGCGCATCATGCTCAAACTGCAGGCGCTGATTCGTGAGCATTCCAAACGCATCGCCGTCGTCCTGAGTGCCGAGCAGGGCAAGACCATTGCCGATGCCGAGGGTGATATTTTCCGTGGCCTGGAAGTGGTCGAGCACGCGTGCTCCATCGGCACTCTGCAAATGGGCGAGTTCGCCGAAAACGTTGCCGGCGGCGTCGATACCTACACCTTGCGTCAGCCAATCGGCGTGTGCGCCGGCATCACCCCGTTCAACTTCCCGGCGATGATTCCGCTGTGGATGTTCCCGATGGCTATCGCCTGCGGTAACACCTTCGTCTTGAAACCTTCGGAACAGGATCCGCTGTCGACCATGCTGCTGGTCGAGCTGGCGATCGAGGCCGGCGTTCCGGCCGGCGTGCTCAATGTGGTGCACGGCGGCAAGGATGTGGTCGATGCCTTGTGCACCCACAAGGACATCAAAGCGGTATCGTTCGTCGGTTCGACCGCGGTCGGTACCCACGTCTATGACCTGGCCGGCAAGCACGGCAAACGCGTGCAGTCGATGATGGGCGCGAAGAACCACGCCGTGGTACTGCCGGATGCCAATCGCGAACAAGCGCTGAATGCGCTGGTCGGCGCCGGTTTCGGTGCGGCCGGGCAACGTTGCATGGCCACCTCGGTGGTGGTGCTGGTCGGTGCGGCGAAACAATGGCTGCCGGACCTGAAAGCGCTGGCGCAGAAACTCAAGGTCAACGCCGGCAGTGAGCCGGGCACCGATGTCGGCCCGGTGATCTCGAAGAAAGCCAAGGCGCGGATTCTCGAGCTGATCGAAAGCGGCATCAAGGAAGGCGCCAAGCTGGAACTGGACGGTCGCGACATCAAGGTGCCGGGCTACGAGCAAGGCAATTTCGTCGGCCCGACCCTGTTCTCGGGGGTGAAGACTGACATGCAGATCTACACCCAGGAAATCTTCGGCCCGGTACTGGTGGTGCTGGAAGTCGACACCCTCGATCAGGCCATTGCGCTGGTCAACGCCAACCCGTTCGGCAACGGCACGGGTCTGTTCACCCAGAGCGGTGCAGCGGCGCGCAAATTCCAGAGTGAAATCGACGTCGGCCAGGTCGGCATCAACATCCCGATTCCAGTGCCGGTGCCATTCTTCAGTTTCACCGGTTCGCGCGGTTCGAAACTTGGCGACCTCGGACCGTACGGCAAGCAAGTGGTGCAGTTCTACACCCAGACCAAAACGGTCACGGCGCGCTGGTTCGATGACGACAGCGTCAACGACGGCGTCAACACCACCATCAACCTGCGCTGAGGACTGGCCATGAAAATCGCATTTATCGGGCTGGGCAACATGGGCGCGCCGATGGCGCGCAACCTGATCAAGGCCGGCCACTCGCTGAACCTGGTCGACCTGAACAAGACCGTGCTGGCGGAACTCGAACAACTGGGCGGCAGCATTCGCGCTTCGGCGCGGGAAGCCGCCGAGGATGCCGAACTGGTGATCACCATGCTGCCGGCCGCTGTGCATGTACGCAGCGTCTGGCTCGGTGAGGATGGTGTGCTTGCCGGTATCGGCAAAGGCGTACCGGCGGTGGATTGCAGCACCATTGATCCGCAGACCGCCCGCGATGTCGCCGCTGCCGCAGCCAAACAAGGCGTGGCAATGGCTGACGCGCCGGTCTCCGGCGGCACCGGTGGTGCGACGGCTGGCACGCTGACCTTTATGGTCGGCGCCACGCCGGAGCTGTTCGCCACCCTGCAACCGGTGCTGGCGCAGATGGGTCGCAACATTGTGCATTGCGGTGAAGTCGGCACCGGGCAGATCGCCAAGATCTGCAACAACCTGCTGCTGGCCATCTCGATGGTCGGCGTCAGTGAAGCGATGGCGCTGGGCGATGCACTGGGGATCGACACCTCGGTGCTGGCCGGGATCATCAACAGCTCGACCGGGCGTTGCTGGAGTTCGGAAATGTACAACCCTTGGCCGGGCATCGTCGAAACGGCACCGGCCTCGCGCGGGTATACCGGTGGGTTTGGTGCCGAACTGATGCTCAAGGATCTGGGGCTGGCGACCGAAGCGGCGCGTCAGGCGCACCAACCGGTCATGCTCGGCGCGGTGGCGCAGCAGTTGTATCAGGCGATGAGTCAGCGCGGCGAGGGCGGCAAGGACTTCTCGGCGATCATTAACAGCTATCGTAAACCGCAATAGTTTGCCGCGGCTTTTGTGGTGAGGGCGCTTTGTGGCGAGGGGATTTATCCCCGCTGGGTCGCAAGGCGATCCCCTGCGTACTGTCAGTCAAATCGGCTATTCAGGTTTGGCGACTGCTGCGCAGCCGAGCGGGGATAAATCCCCTCGCCACAAAATTTCACAGGCGCCACAACCATGGCGTCAGTCAGAATGCAGCAGGTGTTGCCGGGAAATCACGTCGGGTGATCTCCCGGCTTTTTTGCATCAGGCGAACACGAAATACTTGCGCACGGTCTCGACCACTTCCCACGTGCCTTTCATCCCCGGCTCTACCACAAAGATGTCGCCAGCACGCAAGTGGATCGGCGCCATGCCATCCGGGGTGATCACGCAGTAGCCTTCCTGGAAATGGCAGTACTCCCACTTCACGTAATCGACGCGCCACTTGCCCGGTGTGCAAATCCAGGTGCCCATGATCTTGCTGCCGTCTTCGCTGGTGTAGGCGTTGAGGTTGACGGTGTGTGGGTCGCCTTCGAGTTTTTCCCATTTGCAGGCATCGAGTACCGGCAGCGGGTGGGTGTCGCGCAGAACGGTGATGGGGGCGGTCATGTGTCGGCTCCAGACAAGGCGATGAAACGGAAGCAGCACCGTATAGCGCCACGCTCTACGTCAGATGTCTGTGCTCGACATTCAGTTATCCATAAACGCTGCCTCAGGTTTTACTCACAACCTGAATAAACCTTCCTGTGAACTCAATTAACAGCAGTATTGATCCAGGACAAAGGTTATGAAGTTATAACTAATTTACTTCTCCGGTATTTTTCTTTTCTTACGTCAGTGCCACCTCGTTAAGTTGTTCTCGAGACTTCTTTCGCATGAGGGCGCGGGCGCTTCACCATACCCCGTCTTTGTTAAGTAAATATGTCGCTCGTCATGCTGCTCTGCACCAATGGGGCGCGGTGGTTGCGGGACTTCGTACGCTTTTCCCAAGTTGTAAAAAAACCTTGAATAGTTCGTTGACTCTCCCCTTAAGGGTAGAGTTTAGATTGCCGCCGCGTAAGAAGTTGCTGTGGGAAAAGTTACTTCTCATAAGCCGAAATCATGAAGTAGTCACGACATATAGGGAGATAGAAATGAACAATCCATTGGACTTGGAACATGTCATTGCCAGCACTCGCGAAATCCTCGCTCAGCTGTTGGTGATGGGCGCCGATGAAATTGATGAACACAGCAGTATCGTCGAAGACCTCGGTGCCGACTCGCTCGACATCGTCGACCTGAGTTTCCAGCTGGGCCGCCAGTACGGCTGCACGCTGCCAAAAACCAGCGTACTGGACCACGCCGTGGCGGTGTGCGGCGACGCCAGCGAATTTCTCGCCAGCGGCCGTATCACCGAAAGCGGCAAGGCCCTGCTCGAGCAAAGCCTGAGTGCTTACACCCCGGATCAACTGAAGGCTGGCATGCAGCCAGCTCAGGTCTTCGCCGCGACCACCGTGCGCAACTGGGCCAACCAGTGCCGCAACCTCTTCAACTACCTGCCGGCCTCCTGCCCGGATTGCGGCGCTCACCAGGCCGTGCTCAACGAGCGTCAGCAAGTGGTCTGTGGTGCGTGCAGTGCACGTCTGGTGCCGGCGGATGGTGACGAAGTGTCCCGTCAACTGGTCGAGCAGTTTGTCGCCACTCACGTCAAAGAGACGGTGTAGGAGTTCTCATGCGGGCACGAGAAGTCTATGTGAGCGGGTTCGGTCTGGTTGCGCCCATGGCGCTGGACGCTGCCACGTTGTTCGAGCGGATTTGCCGGAAGCAATCCTGTGTCCGCGAACATCCCCGGTTCAAGGCGCTGGGTTTTGCCAACAGCGCAGCGGGGTTTATCGACGACGCGCAGTGGCAGCAGATCGGCGCGGGTTTCGGCGGCAACGTGGCGCTGCACCCACGGCAAAGCGTGCTGGCCGAGTACGTGGCCCGTCAGGCACTGGAACATGCCGGTCTGACGCCGGCGGATTTTGCCCACAGTCGCAGCGGCCTGTTTCTGGGGGCCAACAAGTACTGTGCCGACAGCCATGACTTGCAGCGGGTCAGCCGTTGCATGGACCCGGCCGGCCGCGTTGACCTCGATCAGCTGCTGGACAACCCGGCCCCGTCGAGCGCGAGGTTCGTGCGGCGGGTCGACCAACAGACCCAGCATCTGGCCGACCGGCTCGGTATCCGCGATCACATCTCCACTCACTCCGATGCCTGCGCCGCCGGCACCATGGCCATCGGCAGTGCTTACCGGGCCATCGAGCGCGGCGAGATCGACGTGGCTCTTTGCGGCGCCGTCGAACTGATGGCCAACGAATTGCCTTATTACATGTTCAACAGCCTTGGGGCGCTGTGTCAGGCCGATCTGCCTGCGAGTGAGCAAAGTCGCCCGTTCATGCCGGACCGCAGTGGTTTTGTACTCAGCGAAGGTTCGGCGATGGTCGTGCTTGAATCCGCCGCGCACGCCCAGCGGCGCAAGGCCGCGCCACTGGGGCGGGTGCTGGGTTACGCAAATGTCTGCGAGGCCCAGAAGATGACGTCCAGTAGCCGCGACGGCAGCAAATACGAGGAATGCATGGAAGCTGCAATCGAAGATGCCGGGCTGCTGCGCAGTGCCGTGCAACACGTCAACACCCACGGCACCTCCACTCAGGCCAACGACAGTTGTGAAGCGCTGGCGCTGCAACGGTTGTTCGGTGGATGCCAGGACTTCATGACCTTCACCGCGAACAAGTCCGCCATCGGCCACTCTCTGGCCGGCAGCGGTGCGATCGAAGCGGTGCTGTCGCTGATCAGTCTGCGCGAGGGGGTGCTGCTGCCAACCCTGAACTATCAGCATGAGCGTAGCGAATACCCGTCGCTGAAATTCCTGAGCGAACCGGCGCGGCAGCCGATCAGCGTGGTGATGTCCAATTCGTTCGGCTTCGGCGGCATCAACAGCTCGCTGGTTCTGGGGAGGGCATGACATGAACCGAGCCATCTATATCAATGCCGCTGCCGTGCTGAACGCGGCCGGCAGCGAATGCGCCGACTTGCTTGGCACCCCGCCGGCAGCCCAGCCACTGGCCTTTGACCCTCGGCGCCAGGCATTTGCCTTGCCGACGCCGCGTCTGGCCAGTGACCTGTTCGACCGCAAAATCCAGCGCAGCGTCGAGCCGCAGGGGTTGCGGCTGCTGCATTGCACCGCGCGGCTGGCGCCAGCGCTGGCGGCACTGCAATTGCCCGCGTCGCGCATCGCCCTGACGGCGGCCATTCCGGAGGTCGACGCCCCGAGCCCTTGCTGGGACGCGGTGCAAGCGATCATCGAACAGCCGCAAAAACAGCTTGTGCAACTGCTGGCCAATACGCCGCCGCTGCACGCGCTGACCCTGCTCAACAGCAGCGTCATGGCTTATGTCGCCGAAGCGCTGAATTGCCATGGGCCGATGGGCGGTTTCTGTTCTCAGGACAACGCCGGGCTTGATGCGCTGATCGAAGCCTGCCAGCAGATCGGCGAACGCCGTGCCGATGCGGCGCTGGTGGTCAGCAGCAGCCCGAACCTGACGCCGGCGCTGTACCTACGGGACTCCGATCCGGCAGGCGAACCGGTTTTCGGTGAAGGCGCAGCGGCTTTGCTGCTGGCCGCGACCCCGCCTGCGGGCGCGACACAGATGCTGCGCGTGGCCGGTTTTGCCCGCGGCTACAGCGCCGATCCGCAGCGCGCTGCTGCGGTCGGTCAACGTGTGATCGAACAGGCCCTGAGTCGCGAGAAGCTGCGTCTGGGCGACGTCGAGCACCTCGTCGGCAACGGCGATGACGCTCAATTGATGAGCGTGCTCCAAGCCTCCCGGCACGACATGCGCCACACGCGGGACTTCACCGGTGAGTTGGGCGCCAGCGGCCTGTTGACCGATGTTGCCCTGACGTTGCACCTCAGCCGTGAAGCGGCCGCGACGCCGGGCTACACGTTGCTTGTCAGCCACACCCGCGCCGGTCACTGGGGCGCGTTGCTGTTGGCCAGTGAAACCATGGAGAAGCACGCATGAGTGCGACACGGATTGTGATCACCGGAATGGGCGCCGTCACCGGCTTCGGTTTCGAATGGCAGACCCTCTGGGAAAAAATGCTCGGCGCCGAACATTGTGTGCGGCCGTGGCAACCCGATGACGTGGACGACGGGACATTTGCCGTGCGCTATGCCGCGCCTGTCGACATGCGCCTGATGCCGGAAAAACTGCAAGACCACCCGGCCTGGACGTTGCCCCTGGAAAAGCGCAGCCGCTTTGGCTGGGTGGCTGCCACCCAGGCGGTCAGCGACAGCGGCCTGCAGCCAGAGCAGTTGCGCGGCGCGGCGGTGTTGTGTGCTTCGGGTGCACCGCAGCACATGCTCGCCGACATGCTGTTGACCGAGTCGCCGCAGGGCGGTGTGCCGGGCTGGCAGCATTTGATGTCGCGATCGGCCCAGGTCAGTGCCGAAGGTTCGCTGCGTCAGAGCAATGACCGGCTGGCGCGTGTGATCGCCGACGATCTGCGGTGTGAAGGACCGGTGATCAACATCAGCAGTGCCTGCGCCGGTGCTTCTCAGGCCATCGGCAATGCCTTTCAGATGATTCGACGTGGCGAAGTCAGCGTGGCGCTGGCCGGCGGTGCCGATTCGGTGCTCAACCTGGACACCATGGCCGCGCTGTACCTGCTCGGCGCCGCCTCGGGCGAACAACGCTGGGGCGCCGATCTGTGCCGGCCGTTCGACCGCGACCGCAGCGGCTTGATTGCCGGTGAGGGCGGTGGTTTTGTCGTCCTCGAAAGCCTCGAGCATGCCCTGGCCCGTGGCGCGACGCCCTATGCCGAAGTGCTGGGTTTCGGCAGCAGCCTGGATGCCTACAAGGTCACCGCGCCACAACCGCAAGGACGCGGCGCCGCACTGGCGATGCAGGCCGCGCTGGACGACGCCGGCCTGCGCGCACAGCAGATCGACCTGATCAATGCCCACGGTACCTCGACCCCGCTCAACGATGTTGCCGAAACCCTGGCGATCAAGAGCGTGTTCGCCGAACAGCAGCATTATCGGGCGTTGGCGGTCAGCGCCAACAAATCGCAATTCGGCCATCTGATTGCGGCCGCCGGTGCGCCGGAATGCATCGTCACTGCGCTGGCCTGCCTGAATGACCAGATCACGCCAACGGTGAACCGGCATACCGCCGATGAACAGTGCGATCTGGATTATTGCCCCGGTCAGGCTGTCAGCCGTCGGGTTGATTACGCGCTGAGCAATTCCTTCGGATTCGGTGGCCTCAACACCTCGCTGGCCCTTGGCAAATATCGGGAGCACGGACAATGACTCATGCCACCGCGCGTATCGCCATTGCCGGTAGCGGCTGTGTGTTGCCCAGCGGTTGGGGCGTCGACCGATTGTGGTCGGCGGCCCTTGAAGGTCGCAGCGCGATCTCGCCCCTGCAATCGTCGCTGTTGCACAGTGAGCGGGTCGTCGCATTCGGCCACGTCAGCGATGCAGCGCACCAACGCAGTCGCCAGGACGTCGCGCAAAACCTGCAGCGTTACTGCCCGCCGGCGGTGATCTGGGGTGTCAGCGCGGTGCGTCAGGCGTTGGCGCAAGCCGGACTCGAGCCGGGTGCCAGCGACGTGCGTTTCGGTCTCTATTGCTGTCAGGGCGGCTACACCCATCCATCGCTGACGTCCTACGGCGAACTGCTGCAAGAATGTCAGACCGAGAACGGTGCCGACATGCGACGCCTCGCCCAACGGGTGTTGCAGGAGCGTGCGCTCGATCCGTTTCTGGTGCTCAAAAGCCTGAGCAACGGTTTGCTCGGCGTGGTCAGTCTGGCGCTGAAACTGGAGTGCGAGTGCAACGCCTACATGCAAGGCGTGGCCGGTAATCTGGCGGCGCTGCGTGAAGCCTGCGCGGCGCTGCACAGTGGCCGCATCGATGCGGCGATTGTGGTGGGTGCCGGCAGTGAGCTCGATCCGCTGGCGCTGGCTGCCCTGGCCGAGGCCGGTGTGATCAGCACCGACGGTTCGCAGCACCTGCGCGCATTCGATCGCCAGGGACACGGCGGCATTGTCGGCGAAGGCGCTGCGGCCGTGGTGCTGCGACGTGCCGATGACCTGCCGGCCGGGCCGCAGACCTGTCTGACAGGGCTCTTTGCGCACCCACGCCTGGACTCGCTGAACCTGCCGGATAAACAGGTTGATTTGTTGATCAGCAGCGCCACCGGTGACCCGCAAAAGGACGCCGACCTGGCCCGCACACTGGCGCGAACCGGTGCCGCGCACATCACCAGCAGCACGCCGCTGACCGGCATTCTCAGTGGTGCGCCGAGCCTGGTGGATCTGATTCTCGCCCGGCAAACCCTGCAGGCGCAAAGCGTCGCTCCGATCATCGGTCTTGAGCAACCGGTGGACCCGCATCTGCCGTTTGTCATGGCGCAGCCGCGTGATGCCGTGCTGCACGATTGCCTGGTCATCAACCGCGACGACAACGGCTTCAGCGCCTGTTTTCAACTGGAATTTCACGCGGCCGACTGACTGTCCGGACGCAACGCAGCGCATCTGATTTTTCACTCAAGGGATATAACTGTCATGGATTATCGCGATTACGTACGGCCGAAATTCGTTGAACTGATGCAGGCCCTGGGCCTGGAGTGCCAGTTCCATCGTGCGCTCGGCAGCAAACTGTTTTACCGCGACAAGCAGGGCGCAGAGGTGACCGTCACCGACTTCCTCGGCGGTTACGGGGCCGCGCTGTATGGCCACAACGATCCGCAATTCGTCGATCAGCTCTGCAGCCTGTTGCGTGCCGATGTGCCGTTCAACGCGCAGATGTCGGTGCGCGGTGCCGCCGGCCAGTTGGGGCGCGAACTCAGTGAGGCGTTCAACCGTGAGCTGAACAACAACGAACGCTACATTTCGACCTTCTCCAACAGCGGCGCCGAGTCGGTGGAAATCGCCGTCAAGCACGCCGAATACCGTCGTCAGAAAAACCTGCAGAAGCAATTCGACGAGCGCGATTTCGCCCTCGCCAATCTGGTTGCCAGCGACAAGGCTTATGTCGAACTGGACATCGACGATCTCGATTTGCCAGCGGGCCTGCTGCCGCAGAATCTGTCCTGCGTCACCGTGCGCCAAGTGGCCGAAGCGGTGCGTCAGCACAACCTGGCGCAGTTGCATGTCGAGCCGGTGTTCCTGGCTGTGCGCGGCAGCTTCCACGGCAAACTGGTGAACACCGTTCAGTTGACCTATGGCAAGCAGTACCGCAAGCCGTTCGCCCGTTTCGGTCTCAACGTCGAGTTCATCGACCCGCAGCAGCCGCAACAATTGCAAGAACTGCCGGCCCGGCATATCCGTCACTGGCTGAGCCTGGAATGGAGCGGTGAAACCCTGCAGGTACGGCGCGAGGCGTTCAGCGCGATCACCGCAGTCCTGCTCGAACCGATCCAGGGCGAAGGCGGCATCAACGAGTTCGCCGGCGAGTTCTACCTGGGCCTGCGCCGCCTGTGCAACGAGCAGCAGTGCCCGTTGATCATCGACGAAGTGCAATCGGGTTTCGGCCGCACCGGCACCTTGCTCGGCGCCAGCCATTTCAACTTGCAGGGCGATTACTACTGCCTGTCGAAAGCCCTGGGCGGTGGCCTGATGAAAATCGCCGCGACGGTGATCCGCGCCAGCCACTACGAAAACGATTTCAGCTACATCCACAGCTCGACCTTCGCCGAAGACGATGCGTCCTGCCATATCGCCCTGTCGGCCCTGCGCCGTTTGTTTGAGAACGACAGCGCGATGCTCAAGGACGTGAACAAAAAGGGCGAATACCTCAAATCTTCGTTGCTGGAACTCAAGGCGGCCTATCCGGACGTCATCGCCGACGTGCGCGGCCGCGGCTTGCTGCTGGGTTTCGAACTGCACGACCTGACCGGCACCAGCTCACTGGTTCAGGCATCGGCGCAGTACAACGACGCGCTGGGCTACATCATCGCCGGCTACCTGCTGCAATTCGAATCCCTGCGCGTGGCGCCGTCGGGCAGCAACGCCAATGTGATCCGTCTGGAACCGCCGGTGTGCATCACC
The DNA here is from genome assembly GCF_054344005.1 of Pseudomonas sp. GNP014. Classification (NCBI taxonomy): domain Bacteria; kingdom Pseudomonadati; phylum Pseudomonadota; class Gammaproteobacteria; order Pseudomonadales; family Pseudomonadaceae; genus Pseudomonas; species Pseudomonas sp. GNP014. The sequence continues at coordinate 2,057,518 of NZ_JBTGUS010000001.1, forward strand.
TTTGCGGAAATTGACGGGTTGATCGCTTCCCTGCAAAAAGTCTGCGACATGCTGCGCCGCCGCGATGCCTTCCCGCTGGCCGCCGGTGTGTGTGCCGACAGCATCGCTGACGTGCCAGCACGCGAGGTCAGCTTCAAGGAGACCGAAACCCGCCCAAAGTCTGACGAGAACGTGCGCGTGGTGGCTCGCGTGGCGTTCATCAACCATTTGATTGATTCGGACATGCTCAGCGATGTCGATCCTTCGCTGTCGACCCTGAGCGCTGAGCAGAAGCGCGAGTTCATCAAACGCATGGCCCCCGAGCGCCGTGCCGCGCCGATCGGCCCGGTGCAGATTCGCTCGAAACTCGGCACGGCGGTGGAGTTCACCTTGTACCCGCTGTGCATGGACTCCGATGCGATGGCTGCGTATATCGCCAGCGGTGATCTGCAAACCATCCGTGAAGAGGTTGGCAATCGCATCAAGGATGCCCGCGCCGATGGCTACAGCGTCGCCGGTCTGGGCATGTACACCTCGATCGTGACCAACAACTGCCAGGCGCTGCAGATTCCCGACATGGCGCTGACTTCCGGCAATGCACTGACCATCGGCATGGGCCTGGAAGCCATCGAACAGGGCTGCAAGCAACAAGGCCTTGAGCTGGGCGAGCAGACTGCAGCGGTAGTCGGCGCCGCCGGCAACATCGCTTCGACCTATGCCTCGTTGTTGTCGACCAGTGTCGAGCACCTGATCCTCATCGGCAGCGGTCGCGACGGTTCGCTGCGCCGCCTGGAGAAAACCGCTCAACAGATTTACGCCGAAGCCGCCCGGGCGATTCTCAAGGGGGTCGCCGAACACGATCGTCTCGCCCGGCGCTTGCAGCAAATCGACGGTATCGAAGCGCTGCTGCAGGCCCACGGCAACAGTGCCGACCTCGGTCAACGCGTGGCGAAGCTGGTGGAAGAACGCCTGGGCGCCAACGCCTTTATCACGGTCAGCAACGATCTTGAGGTGTTGAAGCAAGCGCGCATCGTGCTCTGCGCGGCGAACGCACCGCAGCCGTTTCTCTTTGCCGAGCACTTTGCTGAAAACAGCGTGATCTGCGACATCGCCGTGCCGCTGAACGTTGACCAGAACCTCGCCAGCCAGCGCGCCGACGTGCTCTACATGCATGGCGGCATCGTGCAGACGCCACTGGGCGATGGCCTGGTGAAAAACGTCCGCGCCTACCTCAAGCAAGGTCAGCTGTATGCGTGCATGGCCGAGTCGGTGCTGATGGGCCTGTCGGGTATGAAACAGCACTACTCCTACGGCGACATCAGCCGCGAGCAAGTGCAGCAGATTCGTGCACTGGCCGCGACCCACGGCTTCAGCCTCGCCCAGTTCAAAACCGACAACTCGCTTTAAGGAACGGTCATGCCGAATAAAGTAGCAGTGGTGACCGGTGGCAGTCGCGGCATCGGTCGGGCGATTGTCCTGACCCTCGCCCGTGCGGGTTATCAGATCGCGTTCAGTTACGTGCGCGATGAAGTGGCGGCGATGGCCTTGCGCGATGAAGTGCAGGCGTCGGGCATCGACTGCCTGGCGCTACAATGCGACGTCGGTAACGGCGAGAGCATCAAGGCGTTTTTCGAACGGGTCGACCAGCATTTCCAGCGTGTCGATCTGTTGGTCAACAACGCCGGCATTACCCGTGACGGCTTGCTCGCGACGATGTCGGCCCGCGACATCGTCGAGGTGATCCAGACCAACCTGATCGGCACCCTGCTGTGCTGTCAGCAGGTGGTTCCGGGGATGATGCGCCAGCGCAGTGGCTGCATCGTCAATATCAGTTCGGTGGCGGCGCAAAAACCCGGCAAGGGCCAAAGCAATTATGCCGCGGCCAAGGGCGGGGTCGAGTCGCTGACTCGCGCCCTGGCTGTGGAATTGGCGCCGCGCAACATTCGCGTCAATGCGGTAGCGCCGGGCATCGTCAAGACCGAGATGAGCACGGCGCTGATCGGCAGTCAGGAGGAAGAAATCCAGTCGCGCCTGCTGATCAAACGCTACGCCGAACCTGAAGAAATTGCCGAAGCGGTGCTGTACCTCGCTGATCGCGGTTTGTACCTGACCGGGGAGGTCCTGCCGGTCAACGGCGGGCTGAAAATGCCATGAGCCGGACCATTCTGATTACCGGTGCCGCCAAGGGCATCGGCCGCGCGGTGGCGGAGAATTTCGCCACCGAGGCCGACAATCGTCTGATCCTGCTGGATCTCGATCTGCCGGAACTGCAGCGCTGGGTCGACGAACAACACGCGCAGATCAAGGCACGGGTCGAAACCCACGCGGCGAACATTGCCGACCTGCCGGCGATGGAGGCGTTCTTCAAGACCCTCGGTTCGCAAGTCGAATACGTTGATGTGCTGGTCAACAGCGCCGGTATCTGCAACGAGAACGAGCCGGAGGATCTGCACAACTGGCACAAGGTGATTTCGGTCAACCTTAACGGCACGTTCTATGTGACCTCATTGTGCCTGGCGCTGATGCCGGACCGTGGGCGGATCATCAACATGTCGTCGATCCTCGGCCGGGCCGGCAAGGTGCGCAACACCGCGTACTGCGCGTCCAAGCACGGCATCGTCGGCATGACCAAGGCGCTGGCGCTGGACCTGGCGTCGCGGCAGATCACCGTCAACGCGATCCTGCCGGCCTGGATCGATACGCCGATGTTGCAGGGTGAACTGGCGACGCAAGCGGCGATTGCCGGTTTGACCCAGGAACAGATCGTGCGCAACGCGAAGAAGAAACTGCCGATGCGCCGTTTCATCCAGAGCGAAGAAGTGGCGGCGATGGTGCGTTACCTGGCCAGTCCCGAGGCTGGTGGGGTGACTGCCCAGAGCCTGGTGATTGATGGCGGTGTCGGGTTGGGAATGTAACGATGCCTCGATTTCACATCAGCCACCTCGCCTGTGCCGTGTGGACGTGCCTGGCCGCGCCCGCCGCGATGGCCGAATTCACCGTCGATGATCTCAAGCCGGATTACGCCGACGGTGAAGTCGGCGTGGCCACGGCCGTGCGCCTGCACGGTGACGATCAGGTCACGCAGAAAGCCGTGTACTTCAAGGCCAACCTGGAAGACAACTGGGACGGCGGTTACTACAAGGCCAAGGGCCGCGTGCGGTATGACGCGCGCTACGACGGCAACCAACCGTACAGCGAGCGGGCGCGGGATAAATACCGTTTCGATGCCGATTGGCGGCACTTGTATGTGGGCCATGCGCTGGGCGATGGCGAGGTGACGGTCGGCTGGCAGCAAGTGGTCTGGGGGCGTGCCGATGAGTTGCGCGTACTCGATCAGATCAACCCGCTGGACTACCGCGACGGCCTGACCCCGCTGCTCGAAGACAGCCGCATCGCCGTGCCGATGGTGCGGTTTGCGCAACCGGTGGGCGAGTGGGAACTGGAAGCGCTGTGGATCACCGATTTTGTGAAAAACCAGCCGCCGGTGGCCGGCAGTGAGTTTGCCGCGCCCCTGTTTGCCGCGCCGGACCCGCAATATTTCCTGCTCGATTCCAAACCTGGCTATGACGGTGACAAGGGTTATTCCTATGGCCTGAGCGCCAACGGCCGGATCGGCGCGGTAGACACCAGTTTTGTCGCCTTGAGCGCGCGTCAGCAGGACCCGGTGTACGCGGTCGAAGGCCTCGCCGACGACGGTCGCACTCGGCTGGAACGGCAGTTTCCCCGTTACACCATGGGCGGTGCCGGGCTGGCGATCGACGCCGGGCACAGCATCGTGGTGCGCAGCGAGGTGGCGTATTTCGACAACTGGCGCGTGACCAATCCGACGCGTGCCTACGGTGCCGACAGCACGCCGATGGTCAAGTCATTGCTGGGGGTCGATTACCTGTTGCGCGACTGGCTGATTTCCGCGCAGTGGCAGGAACAAGTGCTGCTCGACTGGCAGGACGGGATGTTGCAGGACAAGCGCGAACCGCTGTTCACCCTGTCGGCCGAAGGCACCCATTGGCAGGACCGTCTCAAGAGTCGTCTGGTGGCCGCCGCCTCGCCACCGTTTCAGGACAACGCATTGCTGCAAGGCATCTTCACCTACAAACCGGTGGACTACATCAAGCTCGGCCTGGAAGTGGACGTGTTCTTCGGCAGACCTGACCGGTCTTTCGGCGAGTACCGCAAGCACGACCAACTGCGCCTGTCGGCCGGCTATCTGTTTTAACCCCATTGCGCCTGTCGCCACGCTGGTGCAGGCGCCCACGCATTCATCCGATGAAAAGGGAAGTTCTTATGTTGCCGTTTTTGAAAAGTCTGACCACCGCCGCATTGATCCTGGGCAGCGCCTGCGCCAGTGCCGCCGAAGCCGGCAATGCCGATGACATCATCCGTCAGGTGCGTGATCGCAACGACGGTAACAGCTTCATGTCCCAGGTCTCGTTGATCCTGCATGACAAGAAGGGCAATACCCGGGTTCGCGAGTTCACTTACCTGCAAAAGGACTACCCGGACAGCGACAAATTCAGCATGTACTTTTCCGCGCCGACCGACGTGCGTGACGTTGCCTTCCACATCGAGAACCCCCACGAAACCCTGGGCCTGGAAGACAGCCAGTGGATGTACCTGCCGGTCAGCCGCCAGACCCGCCGCATCTCCACCACCGACAAGCGCGGCTCGTTCATGGGCAGTGAGTATTCGTATGCCGACCTGGACAAGATCCGCGTCAAGGATTACTCGCAGAAACTCGTCGGCGAAGAGCAGATCAAGGGCCGCGACTGCTACGTGATCGAGCGCGAACCGGCATCCCCTGAAGTGCTGGCCAAGACCGGCTACAACAAGCTGAAAGTGTGGATCGACAAGCAGAACTTCCTGGTCATGCGCCAGGACTTTTTCGACGTCAAAGGCGTGTTGATCAAGCAGATGCGCACGCAGAAAGTCGCGACCATCGACTCGATCGACAGCATCGTGCTCAGTGAAACCGAACACTTCATCGACGGCACGCGCTCGGAAATGCGCTTCAACCAGTTGCAGTACAACGTCCCGCTGGAAGACCGCCTGTTTACCCAGACCGCGATCAAGCGCGGCCTGAAATCCGGTGACTTGCCGGAATTTGCCGTGTCTGCCCGCTAAGCGCCGACCCCGACGACCTGGAACCGCATGATCATGGAAAGATATCTGAATTTCGTCGAGCGTTATGCGCGGGCGATTGTTTTCCTGCTGGTGGCGATTACCGCGTATTTCACCTATACGCTGGGCGCGCTGGTCTCCGACACCAACCCTTATCTGCTCAAGGAAAGCCACCCGGCGCGCAAGACCATCATCGACTTGCAGGGTGAGTTCACCGGCACCTTCGACTCGGTGATGGTGGCGCTGAACAACCCGCAGACGGTGTTCAACAAGCAGACGCTCAACGCGCTGTTTTCGATGTCGCAGTCAGTGCGCAAGATGATTCTGGCCAACGATGCCGACAAGGAGCAACTGGCGCAAATCGTCGGCAAGTACCCGAATGACAGCCGCGCGCAGTTGTTGACCCGGGACATCCTGGAGGGCGGCTTTTCCCAGAACGACTATGCCCAGGCCAAGGCTTTGCGTGACCATGCGCAGAGCCAGAACTGGGACTCGCACGATCAGCTGTTCCTGACCTTTCTCGCTGAGCGGATCAACCCGATCCGCGAAATGGCCTCGATGGGCGACCTGGAAAACATCGTCCTGACCGACGACGGCGAGCTGTTGATTCACAAGACCCTCAATGCCTATGATATGGACCCGGCCGTGGTCGAGTCGCAGATCATGGGCAACGAATTGATGGTCGACGGGGTGGTGTCCAAGGACAAGAAAGTCGCGATGCTGGTGGCCGAACTCGGCACCAAGCAGGACGATGCCCAGGCGCAACTGCGCGCCTATCAGATCGTGCGCGGCATCGTTGCGCAGTACCAGGCCGAGCATCCGGAGTACAAGGACGAAATTTTCATTGCCGGCATGCCGATCTTCATCGCCGCGCAGCAGGAAATCATCGACCACGACCTGGCCGTGCTGTTCCCGATCGTGTTTTTGCTGATCACCCTGTTGCTGACTTTCTTCTTCCGCAAACCGCTGGGCGTGCTGTTGCCGCTGTTCAATATTCTGTTCTGCACCATCTGGACCCTCGGGCTGATGGCGCTGTTGCGGGTGCCGTTCGACCTGCTGACCAGTGTGCTGCCGGTGTTCCTGTTCACCATTTGCTGCTCGGACGCGATCCATGTGATGGCCGAATATTACGAGCAGAAAAACGCCGGCAAGAGCAACCGCGAAGCCAACCGTGAAACCCAGCGCCTGATGGTGGTGCCGGTGGTGTTGACGACGGTGACGACCATCGCCACGTTCATGATTTCCACCACCAACAACATTGTCAGCATTCGCAATTTCGGCGTGTTCATGTCCATCGGCCTGACGGCGGCATTGATCATTTCGCTGTTGCTGATTCCGGCGTGGATCTCGCTGTGGGGCAAGGATCAGCCGGCGCAAGCCAAGGCTGAAGTGCACAAGGAATCGATCATCTCGCGTTACCTGGTCGCGTTCTGCGCCTGGATGATCCGCTTTCGCAAGCCGATCCTGTTGGTCGTGCTGCCGCTGCTGGCGCTGGCCACGGTGTTCACCTTCCGCGTCGATATCGAAGACTCCGGCATTGCCTACTTCAAGCCTGAGAGCCACATTCGCGTGTCCGATCAATTCATCAACCACGCGAAGGTCGCGGGCACGGCGCCGGGCTGGATCGCCATCGACAGCAAGGAGCCGCGCGGGGTGCTGACCACCGACGTGGTGCAGTTCATCGACAAGCTCGACCACTTCATCAAGCAGCAGCCGAACGTCAGCTACGGCTACTCGCTGGCCACTTACGTCAAGCGCATGAACCTCGTGCTCAACGACATGAATCCGGATTATCTGCGGGTGCCGAATGCCTTGGAGAAGGTCACGTCGGTCAATGATGACGGGCAGGTCGAGCAGTTTGAAGTGCCGGGCAATTCGCTGATCGAGCAGCACGTGATGCTGTTCGAAAACGGTGGCGGCTCCGACTTGAACAACGTACTCAATGCGGACTTTTCCAAGGCCTTGACCCTGTACACCATGACCTCGTCGGTCGCCAGCGACTATCAGGGCATGCTCGATCGCCTCGATGCCTGGTTGCTGATCAACAAACCCGCCAACCTCGAAGTGACCCACGCCGGCACGCCATTGATCTGGACCGGTGTGTTGCAGGAAATCACTCAGGGCCAGGTATTGAGCTTTTCCCTGGCGCTGCTGGTCGTCACGTTGATGATGATGTACTGGCTCAAGTCGGTGCGCCTCGGGATCCTCGGCATGCTGACCTTGCTGACCACTTCGGTGACGGTCTACGGCTTCATGTTCCTGTTCAACATCGAACTGAACATCGGCACGACGCTGGTGACGTTCCTGGTGGTGGGCGTGGTCGATTACGCGGTGCACCTGCTGTCGCGCATCAAGCTGCTGGTGCAGCAGGGCATCGAAATTGATGCGGCGATTCTGCAGGCGATGCACAGCGTTGGACGCTCGACGGTGATCAACGTGGTGATCTTCTCCGTGGGCTTCATGGCGCTGCTGTTTTCCGACTTCAAACCGATCGTCGACCTCGGTGCACTGGTGGCGATGGCGCTGTTTTCCAGTGGGGTCATGACCATTGTGCTGGTGACGCTGGTATCGCCGTGGTTCTTTGCGGCGATTGCGCCAGTGCATGCGCCGGTTCAGGCCCCCCGCACTGAGGCAGAGACAGAGGCGGTGCCGGGCTGATTCGCCACCGACCGGGTGCGCAGGCCCTGAGGCGGCAGGCGAGCCCGGTCATACGGTGCAGCAGGGTTTTCAGTTCAGTGTATTGCCCGGGTTTTTTTCGCCATAGCGGGCGATGCGCTCGAACTGACATTCCTGGCGGGCATCGTTGAGGTTGTTCTCAAACGCTTCAAGGCCGTCGTGCAATTGCTGCAAATCGCCGATCTGGGACACCAGTTCGGCTTTTTTTTCGGCAATCGCACGTTGCGCCATGTCCCAGGGAAACTCGTCGCCGCGGTAGTTGTTGAGGATCACCTGCAGCTCTTTGAGCTTGAAGCCCAGTTGCTGGGCGCACTTGATGAACGTCAACACTTCAACGCTTTGCTGGCTGTAGATGCGGTATTTGCCTTCACGCTTGGGCTCGGGCAACAGGCCGATTTCTTCGTAATGGCGAATGCTTTTGACTGTGGTGCCCGACAGCTGGGCGGCTTTGCCAATGTACATAAAGGTCCGTCTCGATGATCAAACAGGGCGTAGCGCGATCAGGCGTCATGCCAGATCGGGGGGCGATTATATGTCGAATATCATCGAGGTATTGCAACTGTGCGTAAATGACGCGCACAGGCGACGGACGGGCCTGCGACGGCAGCCCGGTGGCGGACTGACGGCGGCGACTGCGCCGTCAGTGGTTCAGACAGGCAACGTCAGCTGGCGGCGGTTGCCCGGGCCTGTTCGAGCCAGATATCGCGCTGGCCGGGTTTGGAGCCCAGGATCGGTCCGAACGTCAGGGTTTTCAGGGGTTTGATCCCGCAGAATTCCAGGGTGGTCTTGCGCATCTGGTGCAGGCCCGGCATGCGATAGATCCACTTGTAATACCAGGGCGGCGTGTCCATGGTCACCAGCAGGTGTGCAGTGCGTCCCTTGAGCAGCTTGTCCGGAAAGGCTTTGCCCTCACGGTACTTGAAGGCGAATCCGGGCAGAAAAATCCGGTCGAGGAAGCCCTTCAGCAACGCCGGAATCCCGCCCCACCAGATCGGATAGACAAACGTCAGGTGCTCGGCCCAGGTGATATCGGCCTGGGCTTGCAGCAGATCCGGCTCCAGTGGCTGCACCTTGTTGTAGCCCTCGTGCAGCACGGGGTCGAAATCCAGCGCATCCAGGCGTAGCAGGCGGACGTCATGCCCGGCGTCTTTGGCCGCCTGCACGTAGGTCTCGCTCAATGCCCCGCAAAAACTGTCGGTGGAGGGGTGCCCCAGAATCACGAGCATTCGTTTGCTCATTGTGTGTACTCCTGAAATGAAGCGCACAGGATAGAGTCTGCCCCTAGCGGTAGAGTCAAGGCGTCAATGCGTCGAGCAAGGCCCGTGCGTAACCGGGCAACTGCGCGAAATCCCGCGCGCAGAGTTGCAGGGCGCGGTTCGCCCAGATCTCGTCGAGCGGTCGGCACACCAGCGAATGCACCGAGGCCCAGCGCTCGACGGCGACCTTAGGCACGATCGCCAGCCCCGCCCCGCGCGCCACCATGCGCATGACTCCGTCAAAGCCATCGGTGCGGATGCGGATCGCCATGCGCTGGCCGATGTGCAGCGCCTGTTCCTCCAGGTGAATGGCCAGCGCGCTATGGGCGCCGAGCGCGACGAAATCATGCGCCAGGGTTTGCGCAAAGGTCAGGGAAGGCTGCTCGGCCAGCGGATGCGCCGGCGGCAGGATCAGCACCAGCGGATCATCGCGAAAGGCGCGGGTCTGTAGACCGTGGGTGTCCACCGCATCGGAGACAATCCCGATGTCCGCTGCGCCCTGGCGCAGGGCATGGGTGATGCGTGCGCTTGGCAGCTCTTGCAGATCAATGTCGAGATTGGGATGACTGCGCAGAAAGTCCGCCAGCGCCTCCGGCAGGTATTCGGTGATCGCCGTGGTGTTGCACAGCAAGCGCACCTGGCCTTTCACGCCTTGGGCGTATTCGGCCAGGTCCTGCTGCATGCGTTCGGCCTGCTGCAGAAGGATCCGTGCGTGTTGCGCCAGCGCTTTGCCGGCGGCAGTCGGGGTGACGCCACGGCGGCCGCGCTCAAGAAAATCGACGCCAAGCGAGGCTTCCATGGCGCGGATTCTGGCGCTGGCGGCGGCCAGGGATAAATGGCTGCGGGCGGCGCCGGCGGTGATGTTGCCGGTGTCGAGGATGTGCAGGTAGAGGCGCAGGTCGGTGAGGTCGAAGTGCATGGTTGGCAGCATCTGATTTTGGTGGTGTCGGGGCGGGCCTCATCGCTGGCAAGCCAGCTCCCACAGTTTTCAGTGTTGATCTGAAAATGTTTGAACAACAAAAATACTGTGGGAGCTGGCTTGCCAGCGATGGGGCCAGAAGCGCCAAAGAAAATATCAGCCTCTTGCTCAGTGAGAGGCACCCTCAGTATATGGCGGATTTTCAGCCAACCCCGACTGGCGCACAGTAGCGCCATGAACACACTCGCAGATTTCTACCAAAACCTGGGGCTGGCCCTGTCTTTGCTGGTCATCGCGACCTTTGTCCTCGCCGGCCTGATCAAAGGCGTGATCGGCCTCGGCCTGCCCACCGTTGCGATGGGCCTGCTCGGTCTGGCTATGGCACCGTCACAGGCAGCCGCCATGCTGATCATTCCGGCTACGCTGACCAACGTCTGGCAACTGGCCTTTGGCGGGCATCTGAAAGGATTGCTCAAGCGTCTGTGGCCGATGCTGCTGATGATTTTCTTCGGCACCGGCGTCGGCACTTTGTGGATCGGCATGGCCGGTGGACATTGGGTGGTACAAGGGCTGGGCGCGGCGTTGTTGCTGTATGCGTTGAGCGGGTTGTTCCTGCCAGCGATGCACGTCAAACCGCGCCACGAAACCTGGCTCGGTCCGCTGTGCGGTTTGCTGACGGGCGTCATCACCTCGGCCACGGGCGTCTTCGTGATTCCGGCGGTGCCGTACATGCAGGCGCTGGGCTTGAGTCGTGATGAACTGGTGCAGGCGCTGGGTCTGTCCTTCACCGTTTCAACGCTGGCGCTGGCCGGTGGTTTGCTCTGGCGCGGCGCGCTGGGTGGCGGCGAATTGAGTGCCTCGCTGTTGGCGCTGATCCCGGCAGTGCTTGGCATGTTGCTCGGCCAATGGCTGCGTCAGCGGATCAGCGCGGAACTGTTCAAGCGGGTGTTCTTCATCGGGCTGGGCGCGCTCGGCGCCCATTTGCTGATCAGCGGCTAGCCGACGACGCGCTGAGCATGTCGATCCGACGGATATCGAAATCGCGCTCCAGGTACGCCATGCGGTTCTCGAAAAACTCGCGCATGTGCGGCAGATTCGAATGCACGTCCAGATGCGCCTGGCTTTCCCAGATCTCGTAGAAGATGAACAGCGTCGGGTCTTCCTTGTCGCGCAGCATGTGGTACTCGATGCAGCCGGGCTCGGCGCGACTCGGTTCGACGTAAGCGCGAAACAGCGCTTCGAAGGCATCGGCTTTCTCCGGGCGAGTCTTGGCGTGCAGGATAAAACCGTGGTGTTCATTCATCAAAACAACTCCTCAAATACTGATAGCCGGAAATGCTATTGCAACAATCGGCATGAGATTCGTGCATTTTGATCAAATGTATTTTGCGCCCACGCGGCTTATTCCGCGCGTGATGGGTGGGTAACCTGCCGCCATTCCTTTGCCCATCTTTCTCCAGCCCAATGGCTGTGCGAGGCGCTTTCATGAAAAAAGTATTGTTGCTCAATGGCGGTAAAAAATTCGCCCACTCCGATGGTCGCTACAACACCACCCTGCACGAAGCCGCGCTGAGTGTCCTGGATCGCGGCGGTGTCGACGTCAAGACCACGTTCATCGACGAGGGCTACGACGTTGCAGAAGAAGTGGCCAAATTCCTCTGGGCCGACGTGATCATTTATCAAATGCCGGGCTGGTGGATGGGCGCGCCGTGGACGGTGAAAAAGTACATCGACGAAGTGTTCACCGAAGGCCACGGCAGCCTCTATGCCAGCGACGGTCGTACCCGTTCCGACGCGTCGCAGAAGTACGGCAGTGGCGGCCTGATCCAGGGCAAGCAATACATGTTGTCGCTGACCTGGAACGCACCGCAGCAGGCCTTCGATGACCCGACCGACTTCTTCGAAGCCAAAGGCGTGGACGCGGTGTACTTCCCGTTTCACAAGGCCAATGAGTTTCTCGGCATGACCGGGTTGCCGACGTTCCTCTGTGTCGACGTAATGAAGCGGCCGAACATCGAGAACGATGTGGCGCGCTATGAGCGGCATCTGACAGAGGTGTTTGGCCTCCAGGCGTGAAGTGATTTCCTTGGGCCAGGCGAGTGATCTGTGGCGAGGGGGATTTATCCCCTCGCCACAATTGGATACCTTCCCCACAATACAAGGGTGATGATCAGCCCAAGGGATACCTGTGAAAGCCAGATCCGATGAATTGCAGATTTTCGTCTGCGTGATCGAGTGCGGTTCGATTTCTGCCGCAGCCGAGCAGGTCGGGCAGACGCCGTCGGCGGTCAGTCGCACCTTGTCACGGCTGGAAGCCAAGCTCGACACCACGCTGATCAACCGCACCACACGGCGCATGGACCTGACCGAGGAGGGTAAGTACTTCTTCGAGCAGGCCAAGCTGATTCTCGATCAGATGGACGCCCTCGAAGAGCGTCTGTCCTCGCGCCAGCAAACCCCGTCCGGACGCCTGCGGATCAACGCCGCATCGCCGTTCATGCTGCATGCCGTCGTCCCCTACATCGACGAATTCCGCCGGCTCTATCCGGACATCCAGCTCGAACTCAACAGCAATGACCTGATCATTGACCTGCTGGAACAAAGCACCGACATCGCCATCCGCATCGGCACCCTCGCCGATTCGACGCTGCACGCGCGCTCCCTCGGCTGCAGTCCGTTGCTGATCGTCGCCAGCCCCGCGTATCTGGAGAAACACGGCGCGCCGCAGCAAGTCGCCGATCTGAGCGAACACACCTTGCTCGGCTTCACCCAGAACGAAGGCCTCAACCAATGGCCGCTGCGCTACGTGCACGGCGACCGCTGGCCGATCACCCCGGCGATCAGCGCCTCCAGTGGCGAGACCGTGCGTCATCTGGCGCTGGAAGGTCAGGGCATCGCCTGCCTGTCGCACTTCATGACCATCGACGACATCCGTGCCGGGCGCCTCAAGGTGCTGCTGGCGGAATTCAACAGCGGTTATCGTCAGCCGATTAACGCCGTGTACTACCGTAACTCGCAACTGGCACTGCGCATTCAGTGCTTCCTCGACTTCATCCAGAGCAAACTCGTCGCTTACGCCAACGCCGACTTCAAGGGCTGATTCGTGACCTCTGCGCAAGAGTGAATTGGGCGAGGGCGGGTGTTTCCCGCACGCTCGGCGGCCGATACTCGCCCCATCACTTATTCACGCAGGGAGTTTCTCCATGAAGGTATTCATCACCGGCGCCGCCGGTTTTATCGGCGGCTCCATCGCCACCGGTCTGGTCCAGGCCGGGCACAATGTCACGGGCCTGGTGCGCAGCGCCGAGCAGGCTGATGAGCTGAAGGCATTGGGCATCACCCCGGTGATCGGCACCCTCGAAGACAGCACGCTGCTGGCCGCACAGGCCCGCGCGGCTGACGCGGTGATCAACGCCGCCAGCAGCGACCATCGCGGTGCGGTCGAAGCCTTGCTCGACGCGTTGCGCGGCTCGAACAAAGCGTTCCTGCACACCAGCGGTTCGAGCATCGTCGGCGATGCCTCGGGTGGTAAGTCCAGCGACGTTATCTACGTCGAAGACAACCTGCCGCCACCGACCGTCGACAAGGCGGCCCGCGTGGCCATCGACAACCTGATCCTCGCGGCGGCGAAAGACGGAGTGAATTCGGCGGTGATCTGCAACACCCTGATCTATGGCCACAGCCTGGGCGTCAATCGCGACAGCGTGCAGTTGCCGCGCCTGCTCAAACAGGCCCGCAAAAGCGGCGTGGTGCGGCACGTCGGCAGCGGCCAGAACATCTGGTCCAACGTGCACATCGAAGACGTCGTCGCCCTGTACCTGCTGGCGCTGACCAGGAACGTGCCGGGTACCTTCTACTTCGTCGAGAGCGGTGAAGCGTCATTCATCGACATGACCACCGCCATGGCCCAGGCCCTGAACCTCGGCCAGCCACAAGACTGGCCGCTGCAAGACGCCGAAGCCGAATGGGGCTACGAAATGGCCAACTACGGCCTCGGCTCCAACAGCCGCGTACGCGGCAAACACGCCCGCGAACTGCTGGGCTGGGCGCCGAAGCGTACGTCGGTGGTGGAATGGATTCGTAACGAAATGGTGTGAGTTGTACACCCCCTCTGTAAACACCACTGAACCTGTGGGCGCTGGCTTGCCAGCGATAGCGGTCGACCAGTCAGCATCTGTGTTGAATGTGCGGCCATCATCGCTGGCAAGCCAGCTCCCACAGGTTTTTGCATTTCGGTTAAAGGATTGCGATCAATGTGGAAGCGAGCAGGCTCGCTCCCACACGGGTTTCTCATCTGTCGGAATGTCATGTAAATCCCGCCCCGTGATTTTCATTTATCGCGACAAGACATATCCGTTCGCGACACGCCTTACCTCTCCACGAAAATAACTTTCATGTGGTTTGAAAACTCGATCTCGAAATGATTTATGAGTTTCACAACCCATTCGAACGTGACCCTTTCGAGGAGTACCGCATGACGCCTTCCTTCGGCTATTGGCTGCTGGTCTATGCCGCCGTCGCCATCATCGCGCTGATCGTGTTGATCGCGCGTTACCGGCTCAATCCGTTCATTGTCATCACTCTGATTTCCATCGGTCTGGCGCTGGTGGCGGGGATGCCGCCGTCGGGTGTGGTGGGGGCGTATGAGGCCGGGGTGGGCAAGACGCTGGGGCATATTGCGCTGGTGGTCGCGCTGGGGACGATGCTCGGCAAGATGATGGCCGAATCCGGTGGCGCCGAGCAGATGGCGCGCACGCTTATCGCGAAATTCGGCGAGAAGAACGCGCACTGGGCGATGGTCTGCATTGCGTTTCTGGTCGGCCTGCCGTTGTTTTTCGAAGTCGGTTTTGTCTTGCTGGTGCCGATTGCCTTTACCGTGGCGCGCCGCGTCGGCGTGTCGATTCTGATGGTCGGCCTGCCAATGGTGGCCGGCCTGTCGGTGGTGCATGCTTTGGTGCCGCCGCACCCGGCGGCGATGCTCGCGGTGCAGGCGTATCAGGCGTCGGTCGGGCAGACCTTGCTGTATGCGATTGCCATCGGCATTCCGACGGCGATTATCGCGGGGCCGCTGTACGCCAAATTCATCGTGCCGCGCATTCACTTGCCGGCGGATAACCCGCTGGAAAAACAATTCCTCGACCGCGAACCGCGCGACAAACTGCCGGGTTTCGGCATCACCATGGCGACCATCCTGTTGCCGGTGGTGCTGATGCTGATCGGTGGCTGGGCCAACCTGATCTCCACGCCAGGCAGCGGTTTCAATCAGTTCCTGTTGTTCATCGGCAACTCGGTGATTGCGCTGTTGCTGGCGACCTTGCTGAGCTTCTGGACGCTGGGCATCGCCCAGGGCTTCAATCGCGAGTCGATCCTCAAGTTCACCAACGAATGCCTGGCGCCGACCGCGAGTATCACGTTACTGGTGGGCGCCGGCGGCGGCTTGAACCGGATTCTGGTCGACGCGGGCGTCACCGATCAGATCGTCGGCCTCGCCCACGAATTTCACCTGTCGCCGCTGATCATGGGCTGGTTGTTCGCCGCGTTGATGCGGGTGGCCACCGGTTCGGCGACCGTGGCCATGACCACAGCGTCCGGCGTGGTTGCGCCGGTGGCCATTGGTCTGGGTTATCCACACCCTGAGCTGTTGGTGCTGGCGACCGGTGCCGGCTCGGTTATCTTTTCCCACGTCAACGACGGCGGCTTCTGGTTGATCAAGGAATACTTCAACATGACGGTCGCGCAGACGTTCAAGACCTGGACTGTGCTCGAGACGTTGATCTCGCTGGTCGCTTTCGGCCTGACCGTTGGCCTTTCCTACCTGCTGTAACCGGAGCCCGCCGCCATGGACATCCTTTATCAGATCCGCGCCCGTCAGGATTCCTTCAGCGCCGGCGAGGGCCGCATCGCCCGGCTGATGCTCGACGACGTTGGCTTTGCTGCGAGCGCCAGTCTCGAAGACCTCGCGCGCCGCGCCGAAGTCAGCACCGCCACGCTGTCGCGTTTCGCCCGCACCGTGGGCTGTCGCGACCTGCGTGATCTGCGCCTGCAACTGGCTCAGGCCAGCGGCGTTGGCAGCCGTTTTCTCGATCCGGCAGGCACCCCCGAGCAGTCGGCGTTCTACGGGCAGATTGTCGGCGATATCGAAACCACCCTGCGCCAGCATCTGGCCGGGTTTGACGAATCGCGCTTTGCCGATGCGGTGAAAATGCTCGGCCAGGCACGGATGATTCATGCGTTCGGCATGGGCGGTTGCTCGACCCTGTGCAGCGACGAATTGCAGGTGCGGCTGGTGCGCCTCGGCTACCCGATTGCGGTGTGTCACGACGCGGTGATGATGCGCGTCACTGCCGCCAGCCTGAATGCCGAACAAGTGGTGATCGTCTGCTCGCTGACCGGCATCACTCCAGAGCTGCTGGAAACGGTCGAGCTGGCGCGCAACTACGGCGCGCGCATCCTCGCCATCACCCGCGCCGGCTCGCCGCTGGCGCAATTGGCCGACATCGTCCTGCCGCTGCAAGGCGCAGAAACCTCGTTCATCTACAAACCGACGGCGGCGCGCTACGGCATGCTGCTGGCCATCGACGTACTCGCCACCGAGCTGGCACTGGCCAATCCTGAAGACAATCAAGAACGTCTGCGGCGGATCAAGCTCGCCCTCGACGAATACCGTGGCGGCGACGATCACCTGCCGCTGGGAGACTGACATGCTGTACGACACGCTGATTCGCAACGCCCTGGTCATTGATGGCAGCAACACGCCCGGCTACCACGCCGATGTGGCGATTCGTGCTGGTCGCATCGAGCGCATTGGTGACTTGCAAGACGCCAGCGCTGCCGAAGAAATCGACGCCGCCGGCCGCGTGCTGGCGCCGGGTTTTATCGACGTCCACACCCATGACGACACCGTAGTCATCCGCCAACCCGAGATGCTGCCCAAACTCAGCCAAGGCGTGACCACGGTGATTGTCGGCAACTGCGGGATCAGCGCCTCGCCCGTGACGCTGAAAGGCAATCCGCCGGACCCGATGAACCTGCTCGGCACAGCGGCAGCCTTCGTTTATCCACGCTTCAGCGATTACCGTGCGGCGGTCGAAGCGGCCAACACCACGCTGAACGTCGCTGCACTGGTCGGCCACACGGCACTGCGCAGTAATCACCTCGATGACTTGTTCCGCACCGCCACGCCAGGCGAAATCGCTGCGATGCGCGAGCAATTGCGTGAAAGCCTTGAAGCCGGTGCGCTCGGCTTATCCACAGGTCTGGCCTACGCCAGTGCGTTCAACGCCTCTACCGATGAAGTGAAGCAACTGACCGAAGAACTGACGGCATTCGGCGCGGTGTACACCACGCACCTGCGCAGTGAATTCGAACCGGTGCTGGAGGCTATGGATGAAGCGTTCAGCATCGGCCGTCATTCGCGCTCGCCAGTGATCATTTCCCACCTCAAGTGCGCCGGAGTCGGTAACTGGGGACGCAGTCCGCAGCTGCTCGCGGCGTTGGAGGAAGCCGCGAAAACCCAGCACGTCGGTTGCGACTGCTACCCGTATGCGGCAAGTTCTTCGACGCTGGATCTGAAGCAAGTCACCGACGCGCATCGCATCACCATCACCTGGTCGACACCGCATCCGCAAGTCAGCGGTCGCGATCTGATCGACATCGCCGCCGAATGGAGCGTGCCACTGCTCGACGCGGCAAAACGCCTACAACCGGCGGGCGCGGTGTACTACGGAATGGACGAGGCCGATGTACGAAGAATCCTCGCCCATCCGTTGTCGATGGTCGGCTCTGACGGACTGCCGGAAGACCCGTTCCCGCATCCGCGCCTGTGGGGCGCTTTCCCACGGGTACTCGGGCATTTCAGTCGCGACGTCGGGCTGTTTCCGCTGCACACCGCCGTGCACAAGATGACCGGATTATCGGCGGCGCGCTTTGGCTTGAAGGAACGCGGCGAGATTCGCGAAGGACACTGGGCGGATCTGGTGTTGTTCGATCCGGTGACCGTGCGCGATGTGGCGGATTTCAATGACCCGCAACGCGCCGCGCAAGGGATTGACGGGGTGTGGGTCAACGGCGTGTTGAGCTACCAGGAGGGGCAGTCTTCAGGACGCCACGCAGGACGGTTCCTCGCCCGTGAAGATGACCTGCGCAAAGGTTTTGTATAACCGCAGTCGCAGGTTTGCGACGTGGTCTGGATTTTTGTGCAGTGATGGCACATTGGAATTAAAGATTCCCTCGACCAAGCCGAATCGCTGACATTCAGTGGATTTGGCGTCTGTCGCCCCAGGGAGTTTCATGTACCGCGTTTGTTTGCTCGTAGCCGTCACATTACTGGCCGGTTGTGTCAGTCCACAATCACGCCAGGTGACGGAAGCCGAGGCCTTGTTCAAGGATATCCTCGCACGTCCATTGGTCAGCGATTCGGTTATGCGCGAAGGCGATATCCTGACGTTCCAGATCAGTCAGTCCGGCAATGCGCAAGCGGCGGCAGGTGTGGTTTTTCAGATGGAAGCCTCCTGCGCGGCCGACCGTGCCAGCTTGCTGTATCTGGGCGGCGGCGCTCGGATGTATCCGGGGCTCAATGGTCAGCAGTACTCGATCGGTCGAGCGATGCCGGCCAACGTGCTCGGGATGTTGAAAAACAACCCTGACTTCATCAAGGCGTGTGCCAGCACGCCGGCTTCGGATTGGCGAGTGGTCAAAGGCCGCGGCGAGGAACAATGGGTATTGTTTGATCGCAACAGTCTCAAGAAGGACGGTTCCGAACTGAGATTCTGGGCGGCCTACGACAACCCCTTGATTGGATTCGATGTGCCCTACGACGCTCCCTATGCACAGAAGCGCGAGCGTTACGCAGTCGATTGTGGCAAGCAGACCTACCGTGTGGTGGCGGGTTACGATCTGGATGCCGACAACACTGTCACGGATGGACAGGACGCGATTGCATTGACCTCCAGTGCAATCAGCGGCAGCAACGACGACTACGAGCGGCTGTTCAAACTGGTCTGTGAAAAACCCGAATCAGCAGCGCAACTGCCCAAGTTCGTTGCCCGCGCAAAGAAAAGCGTTCCAGTGATTCTGCCAACGCTTACCCCGGCAGTGACATCAGCCATCAAACAACTGAACATGCCGGACGCCGTTAAACCGCTCAACTATGTGGAAATCACGGGCCAGTCGAATTACCAGGGCAAGACTATAGACATGCGCGAAGTGCGCCACTTCGAAATCGATAGCGCCTCGCAGCAACTGACTCTGCATTTATCAGGCGCCAATTATGAGAGCGATGCCGTTACCTTTCGCGGGCTGCTGGATCTGGCGAAATTGAGCCGTTTCAGCGTCTCAAAGGGGCCCTCGATGAAAGACACGTCCAGTGTCATCAACCTAAGCTTCAGCGGCGACTGGCAGCATATGCCGGTCAACGGACGCTTGGCCTACAAAGCGACGTTCAGCAGCACTAACTCGCTGCTCGGCAAAGTCGACGAGCGCCAGGAAAACACCAACTGCACCGTTGTTCGCGAACTGTCGGCGAGCCAACTCAATGCAACCTTGAGCGGCTCGGCTAAAGAGTTGAAGTGCAGTAAAGAAGGCGATGAGTACAATCGGGTCAACACCTACTACTACTTGTCGGATTATGCTTATTTCTTCTTTGCACGCACCGACAAGAACCGTTTTTTCTACAGCGATCTGGTACTCAAGACGCTGCGTTGATTCGGCCATTTGGCTCGTCGAGTACGGGCCTTTTCCATAGGTGAGAGCACTTCCATGAGCTTCGGCAAAACCACCCCGATCCTGCGGATCTTCGATGAAGCCAAGGCTGTCGAGTTTTACGTCGACTTCCTCGGCTTCAAGATCGACTGGCAGCATCGCTTTGAGGCGAATTTTCCGTTGTATCTGCAGGTGTCCCGTGGCGAATGCGTGCTGCACCTGACCGAGCATCACGGCGATGCAACACCGGGTTCGGCGCTGCGCATCGAGACCGATGAGCTGGAGGCGTTCCAGCAGCAATTGGTGGCCAAGGACTACAAGTTCTCGCACCCACAGATTCAGGCGATGCCGTGGGGGAGTCAGGACATGACGATTGCTGATCCGTTTGGTAATCGGTTGGTGTTTACCAACGCGATCAGTGTTTGAGCTGAGAAGAGCCCCTCACCCTAACCCTCTCCCGGAGGGAGAGGGGACTGATTGGGAAATGCTTTCGAGTTACATCGACCTGAAAGATTTGCAGCGATTTTGGATTCCCGGCGGTATTTGCAGGTCGGCGTAAATCGTCAGCATCTCTCGGTCGGCCCCCTCTCCCTCGGGGAGAGGGCTGGGGTGAGGGCAAAAATCGCAAGCCAGACAAAAAAGCCCGCTGCCAAACCACCAAGGTCTGACAGCGGGCTTTTTCGTCACTCGGTCGGCACTAACTTATCCAGCACGCGATTAACCGCCAGCTCCGCCAGCATCACCACTTGAGCGATGCCTTGCAGGGTTTTGCGGTGCGTGCCCTCAACCAGCGCTGCGTGGTTATGCAGCATGACGGTGGCCGAGCCGAGGGTTTCACTGGCATCCACCAGCAGCGACTCGGTATCGGCTTCGGGGTCGGTCATGTACAGCTTGTTGGGTTTGTAAGGCGCGGCCATGATCTCGGCGGTTGGTGGGCCGAGGTAGTGGTCGAGGGCGCGCTCGGCGGCTTCGTGGAGTTTCTTTGAGTCGGGGGATTCGTAGGGGGAGGCCGGGTCAGTGACCGGCGGGTTTGGCGTTACTTTGAACATGGGAGCGTACCTTTTAAAGCCGCATCCATTTCGCCGCTAAGCAAAAGGGAGGCAGCTGTGCGCAAGTTAGCGGACCGGTCGCATCCCACCCCGGCGCACCCGAAGGTGCCATGCGCACAGCCACCATTAAGCGCAGGCAAATACCTGACTGGATGATACTCGTGCAGCGGGGAGCGAATGTTGCCGAGCCGCTAAGCTCGATCACTGGGAATCAGTGACGCAATCAAGTTACGCAGCATGCTCAGGGCGCACAAGCCGGCGGATTCTGGCGCAGGCGTAGGCAGTGGCGCAAGGATTTGTGGGCTGTTTCGCGTAACGCTGAGTGTCTTTAAACAGGTTTGCTGTAAGGGGTTTATCGCACTGCAAGTATTGAGGATTTGCCTGTCGGACTTCCGGTGCGGCGACTGACGTCATCGCTGGCAAGCCAGCTCCCACAGTGATTGAGTCGTAAGCAAGATTTGGGTTCACCGAAAAACCTGTGGGAGCTGGCTTGCCAGCGATGAGGCCCGCGCAATCACCCCCGATGCATCTGCCGAAACTCGCCGGGCGGCATCCCCCGCCGACTCTTGAACGTGCGATGAAACGACCTCGGCTCGGTAAACCCCAGATATTGCGCAATGTCCTGAATCGGCAACGTGCTGTTCAACAGATAATGCTCGGCCAGCTCCTGGCGCAAATCATCGAGAATCTGCTGATACGACGTTCCCGCCTGGTGCAACTGCCGCTGCAGCGTACGCACCGACACCGCCAGTTGTTCGGCCACTTGCTCCTTGCGCGGCAAGCCTTCCTTGAGCAACTGCCGCAGGATGCTTTTCACCTGCTGCTCAAGCGACGCATCCTCCAGCGTCGCCATCAAGCCCAGCGCGTGTTCTTCCAGCGTTCGCAGCAACTGCGCATCGGCCTGACGCAACGGCAACTGCAAGTACGCTAACGGCACGACCAGCGCCGAATAGGGCTGATCGAACAACACCGGACAATCGAAGAACTGCTCATATTGCGCCAGCGTCACCTCGTCCGGGCGCGCATGCTCCAGCCACACAGCGGCCGGCGACATCTGCGTATCGGCAATCCAGCGTGCATAGTGCAGCCACGAGCCGAGCACGTTTTCCACCAGATGCCGGCGAATGCGTGGGCGCTGATAGCGGCAGGTCCAGATCAGGTGCACATGGCCGTCCTGTACCTCGGCGCGGCTGACGCCCATGTCGCCCACCAGTTTTTCGAACGGCATGATCCGGCTCATGGCATCGCCCAGCGTCGCGCAGTTCATGGTGATGTAACCGAGCACGCTCCAGGAATTGGGCAGGACAAAATTCGCTGCGTTAAGTCCGAACAGCGGGTCGCCCGAGTGTTCGCAGAAATAATCGAGCAGTTTTTCATGAGCCTCACCCGGCAAGCGCAGGGTGTTGTCGCTCAGTTGCTGCGCCTGCAACCCGGCCGCGGTCAATGCCGGCTCGATGGCCATGCCCAGTTGTTCGGCGTGGCGCAGGTATTTGAGCAGGGGCGGCACTGAGGTGAAGCCGAGCGATTGCATGATCCCGATCCTTTGATCAACGGCGGCATGGGCAGACGAATAGCCTGAAAGGTAAGTGCAAACCGCGACTAAAGTAAATGCCTGACGCTTGCGCGACGTTTGACTCAATTGGCTACATGAACTGGCCGGATACGACCGTGACACCGGGCGGCCGCTGGCTAGTATGGAGGCCTGAAACATCCATGATCCGACGGCAAAGAAGGACACACGCATGCGACGCTGGAACGGCTGGGGAGAGGCAGGCACGGTGGTCGAACTGCCAGCCCAGGGCGCGAGTTTTCTCAACGAACGGCTGGGGGCCGGGCGCGCGCTGCCGGATGCCTCACTGGAGTCGGCATTGGCGCGGGTGCCGGCCTCGCGGCTGGCGCAGCACGCGTTGTACAGCGTCGATGCCCATGACCGCCTGCTGCATGCCCGCGGCCAGAGCCTGCCGGACTGGCTGGCGCTGCGCGAAGGCGCGCTGGGCAACTATCCCGACGCCGTGGCGTTTCCCGAAACCGCCGGGCAGATCCGCCAATTGCTGGCGCTCGCCCATGAACAGGACCTGTGCCTGATTCCCTACGGCGGCGGCACTTCGGTGGCCGGGCACATCAATCCGCCGGATTCGACGCGGCCGGTGGTGACGGTGTCGCTGGTGCGGATGAATCGCCTGAGCGACCTCGACGAGGCCAGCCAACTGGCGACGTTCGGCCCCGGCGCCAGCGGCCCGCAGGTGGAAAGTCAGCTACGCGCTCGCGGCTACACGTTGGGGCATTTTCCGCAGTCGTGGGAGTTGTCGACGCTGGGCGGTTGGGTCGCCAGTCGCTCCAGCGGCCAGCAGTCGTTGCGCTACGGGCGCATCGAGCAATTGTTCGCTGGCGGCACCCTGGAAACCTTTGCCGGACCTCTGGACATTCCGACCTTCCCGGCCTCCGCCGCAGGGCCAGATCTGCGCGAAGTGGTGCTCGGCAGCGAGGGCCGTTTCGGGATCATTTCCGAGGTCAAAGTGCGGGTCAGTCCGTTGCCCGCCGATGAGCGCTTTTATGGCGTTTTTCTGCCCAGTTGGAGCAAGGCGCTGCAAGCGATCCGCCAATTGGCCCAGGCGCGGGTGCCGCTGTCGATGCTGCGTCTGTCCAACGCCGTGGAAACCGAAACCCAACTGGCGCTGGCCGGGCATCCACAGCAAATCGCCTGGCTGGAGAAGTACCTGAACCTGCGCGGCGCCGGTGAGGGCAAGTGCCTGCTGACCTTCGGCGTGACCGGCAATCGTCGGCAGAACGCGCTGTCATTGACCCAGGCCCGGCAGCATCTGAAAGCCTTTGGCGGGGTGTTCACCGGCACCCTGCTCGGCAAGAAGTGGGCGCAGAACCGTTTCCGTTTTCCCTACCTGCGCGAGAACCTGTGGAACGCCGGTTACGTGGTCGACACCCTGGAAACGGCCACCGACTGGAGCAACGTCGACCACTTGCTCAACCTGATCGAAAACAGCCTGCGCGATGCCCTGGCAGCGGAGGGCGAGCGGGTGCATGTGTTCACCCACTTGTCCCACGTCTACGGCGAAGGTTCGAGCATCTACACCACCTATGTGTTTCGCCCGGCGGCGGATTACCCGGCGACGCTGGCGCGCTGGCAGGCACTCAAACACGCGGCCAGCCAGACCATCGTCGACAACCACGGCACCATCAGTCACCAGCATGGTGTCGGCAAGGATCATGCACCGTACCTGCTGCGCGAAAAAGGCGCGCTGGCGCTGGACACCTTGCAGGCGCTGAGCAAGCACTTCGATCCGGCCGGGCGCCTCAATCCCGGCACGTTGTTGCCGGAGTGACGACCATGAATCAGGACTGGAACGCCGCGTGGCGCCAGCAGATTCTGCCGACGCTGGCAGCCGAAACCTGGGATCTGATTGTCATAGGCGGCGGCATCAGCGGTGCCGGAATCCTGCGCGAAGCGGCGCGGCGTGGCTGGCGTTGCCTGCTGCTGGAACAACGGGATTTCGCCTGGGGCACGTCTAGCCGATCATCGAAAATGGTCCACGGTGGTTTGCGTTACATCGCCAAGGGCCAGTGGCGCCTGACCCGCGATTCGGTGCGCGAGCGCCAGCGTCTGCTCGACGAAGCGCCGGGGCTGGTGGAGCCGATGAGTTTCATGATGCCGCACTATCGCGGCGGCTTTCCCGGGCCGCGTGTGCTCGGTGGCTTGCTGTCGGTTTACGACGCGTTGGCCGGACGGCGCAGCCATCGTTTTCATGACGCGCAGCAATTGCGTTTTCTGGCGCCGGGGGTGAAGGAGAGCAAGCTGATTGGCGGCACCTGTTTTGTCGATGCGCTGACCGATGATGCGCGGCTGGTGATGCGCGTATTGAGCGAGGCGCGGGCCGATGGTGCGGTGGTGCTCAACGGTGTGCGCGTCGAACAGTTGCTGCGCGAAGACGGGCGGGTGTACGGAGTTCAGGTCGAAGATTGCGAGGCAGGTGGGCCGCTGCAATTGCGCTGCGGCGTGTTGGCGGTGGCTACGGGGGCGTGGGCGGAGCGCTTGCGTTTGCCCGAGTCACCGCGACAACTGCGACCACTGCGTGGCAGTCATCTGCTGCTGCCGGGCTGGCGTTTGCCGGTGGCGCAGGCGTTCACCTTTCTGCATGAGCGAGACCGTCGGCCAGTCTTTGTTTTCCCTTGGGAGGGCGCGACGGTGGTCGGCACCACCGATCTTGATCATCGCGAGGATCTGGACCAGAGCGCGAGCATCAGCGCCGAAGAACTCGACTATCTGCTGGCGGCCTGCACGCAACAGTTTCCCGCTGCCGAAGTCTCGGCCACCGATGTGCTGTCAACCTGGTCGGGCGTGCGCCCGGTGGTAGGCAGCGCAAGTGCGCATCAAGGCAAGCCGTCGAATGAAACCCGCGAACATGTGCTGTGGCAGGAGCCCGGTTGCGTGACCCTGGCCGGTGGCAAACTGACGACGTTTCGCCCGCAAGCCATTGAAGTGCTCAAGGCTTGCGCAGACATGCTCGGTCGTCATTTTGAAGATGATGCCGCTGCGGTGTTCGCCGCCGTACCAGCCCTGAGCATTCCCGGACTCAGCCCTCAACAGTGGCGACGCCTGGCCGGACGCCACGGCCGTGACCTGCCGAGGCTGGCGCAGCTGATCGCCGAGTCGGGCCCCGAAACGGTCGGCAACACCGACACCTTGTGGGCAGAGCTGGCCTTCGCCTGCGAGGCGGAAATGGTTCTGCACCTCGATGATCTATTGCTGCGCCGCACCCGACTGGGCTTGTTGCTGGCGCGCGGTGGCGAAGCGTATTTCCCTGCCATTCGCCAGCTCTGCCAGCCACGTCTGGGCTGGGACGATGCACACTGGCAGCAAGAGCAGCAGCGTTACCGGGTGTTGTGGCAACGCCATCACGGTTTGCCGGAGGCCACGCCTTGATGCCCCTTGAAGAGAGCGCCATGGATAACCACTCGAACAAGCGTTACCTGTTGGCGATCGACAACGGCACCCAGAGCGTGCGCGCATTGCTCTTCGATCTGCAGGGCAATCTGCTCGGCAAAGGCAAGGTCCAATTGCAGGCGTATTACTCGACGCAACCGGGTTGGGCCGAGCAGGACCCGGAATATTACTGGGCGAAACTCGGCGAGGCGTGCCAGCAGGTGTGGGCGCAAACCGGGATTGATCGTTCGCAGATCGCCGGTGTTTCGCTAACCACTCAACGCGGCACGGTGATCAACGTCGATGCCGCGGGCAAACCGCTGCGCCCGGCGATTCTGTGGCTCGATCAGCGCCAGAGCGAAGTCGAGGGCGGGATCAAGGGCCCGTGGGGCTGGCTGTTCAAACTGGTCGGCGCGCAGGCTACGGTCGATTATTTTCGCGCCCAGGCCGAGGCCAACTGGATCGCCAGGCATCAACCGGAAATCTGGGCGGCGACCGACAAGTTTTTGCTGCTCTCGGGGTTTCTCACCCATCGTCTGTGTGGGCGCTTCGTTGACTCTGTCGGCTGTTGCGTCGGCTACCTGCCGTTCGATTTCAAACGCCTGAAATGGGCCGCGCCCAGCGACTGGAAATGGCAGGCGCTGGCGGTGCGTCCCGAGCAGTTGCCGACCTTGCACAAACCTGGGGAAATCCTCGGCCACATCAGCGCTGAAGCCAGCCGCCACACCGGGATTCCCGAGGGCTTGCCGCTGATTGCCGCCGGTGCCGACAAGGCCTGTGAAGTGGTCGGTTCCGGCGTGGTCGATGCCGATACGGTGTGCCTGTCCTACGGCACCACGGCGACGATCACCAGCACCCGCGCGCGCTACCGGGAAATCGTTCCGTTGATTCCGCCGTACCCCTCGGCGGTGCCGGATCAGTACAACTGCGAGGTGATGATTTATCGCGGTTACTGGATGGTCAGCTGGTTCAAGAATGAGTTCGGCCTGCGCGAGATGCAGCAGGCGCAAGCGCAGGGCATCGAGCCGGAGCAGTTGTTCGATGCACTGGTCAACGCGGTGCCGCCGGGGTCGATGGGGCTGATGCTGCAACCCTACTGGTCACCGGGTATTCGCGAGCCCGGCGTGGAGGCGAAAGGCGCGATGATCGGCTTCGGCGATGTGCATACCCGTGCGCACATTTACCGGGCGATTCTGGAAGGGCTGGCGTATGCGTTGCGCCAGGGCATGGAAAAAATCGAGCAGCGTTCGAAGGTCTCGATCAAGCGCTTGCGGGTAGCCGGTGGCGGCTCGCAGAGCGATGCGGCGATGCAGCTGACGGCAAATATTTTCGGCCTGCCGGCGGAGCGTCCGCATGTGTACGAAGCGTCCGGTCTGGGCGCGGCGATCTGTTGTGCGGTGGGGTTGGGGTTGTATGCGGACTTTCCGAGTGCGATCGCGGCGATGACGCGGGTTGGCGCGGTATTCACGCCGCAACCCGAGGCGCAGCAGGTCTATGAGCGTTTGTACAAAGAGGTGTACCTGCGCATGTATCGCCAGCTCAAACCGTTGTATCAGAGCATCCGCACAATCACCGGTTACCCCGCCTGAAGAAACACCGCCAATTCCCTTGCAGGCTCACTCCTGCAGGGAGGCATGGCGATTCTCATGTGGCGCTATCGGAGACTTTTTCTGGTGAGATTGGACAGTGTCAGCGCCGGGGGCGGTTGTTAGGCTCAACCCCCACAGCACCTCCAATAAGAATTAAAAGCAATGAAGCTGACATTTCTCCTGTTGCTGCTTTGTGCAATGGCCCCGACGGCGTGGGGCTGGTCGAACCACACGGTGGGCAGCTATCTGGCGTTGCAGGAATTGCCGGCGCTGCGTGATGCGCCACCGGTGGAGGTCGAGCCGCTGGAACGCTTTCTCGCCGAGCAATATCCGGCCGTGGTTGCGCTGCTGGAGCAACAGGAAAGCTTCGCCCGTGAACACTTCACCCAGTACCCGCCGCGCCCCGACAATCTGAAGCTGCCCGCCGTGCCGGGTGACAATCTGCGCCACGACTTTCTCACTGCGTTGCGGCTCAATCCGCGCATTCATCTGGCGATGGTCATTCAGCCATTGCCGGGTCAAGACATACCCGAGCGCGAACATCTCAGTGCCGATCAGGTGATGGTCGAGCAGACGCGTTCGCCATGGAATCGCCAACGTTTCATTCGCGTGGCGGACGGCGAAAAAGTCGCGGCGCTGGCGGTACTGGCGAGCGCCGCCGATGAGCCGGATTACGGTCACGACATCAACCTGTTCAGCGACAACCCCGGCGCAGTTGCCGCGCTGTACGGCTTCGGCCCGCAGCCGTTTGGCGATGCGCGTTTCCAGTACAGCTCGCAGGCGCCGTTCCACATGGGCTTCTTCCATGAAAGCGCGGTGGTGTATGCCGCGGCCGGATTTCTTCAGCGCAGCTGGCCGGACTGGCGCGCCTATCAGTACCTGGGGCTGGCGCGACTGGCGTTCGCCAGTGGCCATCCTTACTGGGGCTATCGGTTCCTTGGTTGGGGCGTGCACCACGTGCAGGACTTGACCCAGCCGTATCACGCCAAGCCATTGCCCGGGGTCGAACTGCCCAGTCTGTTGCTGCTGGAGGGCAAGGCGTTGGCCGGTTTTGCCGATGATAAAAAAGCCTCGATCGAGCGCGTCGCCACCCGCCACATGGAAGTCGAGAAGTACCAGTCGACCTGGCTGCGGCGCCTGCTGCGCGCCGGTCAGCAGCATCCGATGCTCGCTGCCTACGCTGATGTGGCCCAAGACAAACAGTATCCGCCGTACTCGGTGGATTACTTGCGCGAAGTGGTCAGCGCCGAGTCGGTCAAGGACTCGGCAACGTTCGATGAAGCCATCGGCCAGTGGCTGGAGACGGCCCCGTTGACCAGCGATTTCAGCAGCGGCAATCAGTTGCAGCGCGAGCGTTTCGAGCATCCGGCACTCAATCAGCAGCTGTTCAAACTGCTCGGCCATTTTGGCGCGCACAGCCGGATTTATGTCCGTGCGGGCCTGGCACCGTAGCCATCGCGGCCACGCAAAAAACAATAAGAACAAGGAGGGAGAAAACCATGATCAACACTCGATTGCGCCTGACCGGCGTGGCACTTCCCGGTGTCGGCCTGGCAGGACTGCTGCAACTCTGTGCGGTGGATGCTGTGCAGGCTGCCGAGTTCAGCGTGCTGGACAATCAAGTCACCGGCTCGATCGACACGACCCTGTCCTATGGTCGTTTGTGGCGGGTGCAAGGGCGCGACAAGAACAACGATGACGTCAACACCAACGACGGTAATCGCAACTTCGATACCGGGCTGGTTTCCGAGGTGTACAAGATCACCTCCGAGCTTGAGGCCAACTATCAGAACTACGGTTTGTTCGTGCGCGGCACGGCGTTCTACGACACCCAGTTGATGGACAAGCGCAACGATTACTACCGCAACAACAACCCGTCGCAACCGAGCCAGAGCTACCCGCAGGACGACCGTTTCACCAGTCAGACCCGCGACATCGCCGGCAGCCGGATCGAGATGCTCGACGCCTATGTCCACGGCAGTTGGGACGTCGCGCAGATGCCGGTGACCGCGCGGATCGGCCGTCAGGTGTTCAACTGGGGCGAGGGGATTTTCTATCGCGGCGGGATCAACACCACCAACCCGGTGGACGCTGCCAAGTACCGCTTGCCCGGCGCCGAAGTGAAGGAAGTGCTGGTACCGGTGGAGGCGCTGAGCTTCAACATCGGTCTGACCGACAGCCTGACCCTGGAGAGTTTCTACCAGACCAACTGGAAGGAAACCCGCATCGACCCGGTCGGCACCTTCTATTCGCAGACCGACCTGTTCGCCGATGGTGGCAACACCGGCTACAACAACTTCAGCGGTACCGCGCTCGACACGCCGGTGCCGGGGTTTGGCAACGTCATCGGGCTTTACAGTGCCTTGGGCAACAACCCGTTGCTGAGCCAGGCCCTGCAAACCACCGGCCTGTACGCCAACGGCGTGACGCCGGCCTACGGCAATACGCTCAAGGTCGCGTCCATCGGCAAGGACTACAACGCGCGCAACGACGGTCAGTTCGGTTTCGCCTTTCGCTACATTGCCGAGCAACTCAATAGCACCGAGTTCGGTTTGTACCTGGTCAATTACCACGCCAAGGAACCGACCATCGCTGCGGATCTTGGCGGTTACAAGGGCATCGACATGAATGCCCTGACCAATCTGCTGGCGGGTGTCGCGGGCAGTCAGGCCGGCGCACTGGCCAACGGTTTGGCCACCGCGGATGTGATGGGCAACATCCAGGCGCATCGGCGCTATGCCGAAGACATCCGTATGTACGGGTTCAGCTTCAACACTACGTTGGGTGAGGCCTCGGTGTTCGGCGAGTTGGCCTATCGGCCCAACCTGCCTATCGGCGTCGCCGCGACCAACGATCTGATTGGCGACTTGGCCAACGGTGCGGCTGCGGCAGTGACCGGCAAAGCGATCAACGTCGGTGGGCAGATGGTCACCCTCGACAGCCAGATCAACAACGCCGAACGCGTGGAAGCGTTCAATACTTCGCTGGGCACTATCTATAACTTCGGCCCGACGGCGTCGTTCGACTCACTCTTCGGCATCTTCGAACTGGCCTCCGAGCACCTGCGCGGCAGCAGCCTGCAATACACCGCTTATGACGGCAGTCGTCGTTACTACGCCGGCACCGGTAACTATTCCTATGTGTCGGGCGGCGATCGTGACGATCAGGTCAATCGCGATTCCTACAGCTACACGGCCATGCTCAACGGCACCTGGAACGACGTGTACGCCGGGGTCAACGTCTCGCCTTACGTCGTCTACAAGGACGATTTCAAAGGCAACAGCTATCAGGCCGGCAACACCATCGACGGGCGCAAGGCCTACACCCTGGGGATCAAGGCCAACTACCAGAACAAGCTCGAAGCCGAGGTGCAATACACCAACTTCTGGGGCGGCGGGCAGAACAACGGGATTCGCGACCGCGACAACGTCGGGTTCAACCTCAAGTATTTCTTGTGAATTCCAACTCATGCCCCTGTGGCAGCGAGCTTGCTCGCGAAGAGGCCAGCAGATTCAACACAGGTGTTGCCTGACTCACCGTTTTCGCGAGCAAGCTCGCTCCCACAGGTTTTGTACTTTGGAGAAGATCATGTTTCACACTTCAAGGATGTCCCGGATCTCATTGGTGCTTGTTCTGGGCCTGAGCGCCGGCAACGCACTTGCCGCCATCACCCCGCAACAAGCCGAACAACTGAAAACCACCCTCACGCCCATGGGCGCCGAGCGTGCGGGCAACGCCGCCGGCACCATCCCGGCCTGGACCGGTGGCATCACCCAGGCGCCGGCCGGCTACAAACCGGGGCAGCATCACCCGGACCCATACGCCGCCGACAAACCGCTGTTCACCATCACCAAGGCCAATCTCGACCAGTACAAGGCGCACCTGAGTCCCGGGCAGATCGCGCTGTTCAACAGCTACCCCGACACGTTCCAGATGCCGGTCTATCCGTCGCGTCGTTCGGGTTCCGCGCCGCAGTGGCTGTATGACAACACCTTGAAGAACGGGACCTCGGCCAAGCTGCTGGAGGGCGGCAGTGGATTCGCCGATGCCTACGGCGGCGTGCCGTTCCCGGTGCCCAAGGACGGTATCGAAGTGCTGTGGAATCACATCACCCGTTATCGCGGGATCTACGTGGTGCGCCGCGCATCCGAGGCTCCGGTGCAGCGCAACGGCAGCTTTGCGTTGGTCACTTCGCAGCAGGAAGCGCTGTTCAACTTCTACCGTCCGGGCGGGCAGTACGCCGACCTGAAAAACATCCTGTTCTACTACCTCGCCTTCGTGAAAAGCCCGGCACGGCTGGCCGGCGGTGCAGCGCTGGTGCATGAGATGCTCGACCAGCTCAAGGACCCGCGTCAGGCCTGGGTCTACGACGCCGGCCAACGCCGCGTGCGCCGTGCGCCGAACCTCGCGTACGACACGCCGATCGCCTCATCCGATGGCCTGCGCACCGCCGACGACACCGACCTGTTCAACGGCTCGCCGGACCGCTACGACTGGCAGCTCAAGGGCAAGCAGGAAATCTACATCCCCTACAACAACTACAAGGTCGGTAGCCCGGACGTGAAGTACGCACAACTGCTCACCCCGGGCCACCTCAACCCGCAATTCACCCGCTATGAGCTGCACCGCGTATGGGTGGTCGAAGGCAACCTGAAACCGGGGGCGCGGCATATCTATTCCAGGCGCGTGCTGTTTCTTGACGAGGACAGCTGGGGTGCGGCGCTGGTCGATCAATACGATGGGCGAGGGGAGTTGTGGCGGGTGTCGATGGCCTACCTGAAAAACTTCTACGACCTGCCGACCACCTGGAGCGCACTGGACGTGTTTCACGACTTACAAGCCCGTCGTTACTACGTGCAGAACCTCGACAACGAAGAAGCCTCCACCGTGGACTTCTCGCAACCGGTGCCGGAAGACGCGTATTTCATGCCGTCGGCGTTGCGTCAGCGCGGCACTCGCTAACGGACTGGACTGGTGATCGAATGCAATCCCTGCTGCAGCTCCTGCACAAGGCGGGTTGTCTGTGACATTGGGGGACGGGGCTGACGCAATCGCGGGCAAGCCCGCTCCCACAGTTTTTTGAGTCGTTCACAATTGTGTGTTCGACTCGTTACCTGTGGGAGCGGGCTTGCCCGCGATTGGATTTACGCTTTGGCGCTGATTGAAGGTCAGACGCGGAAGTGGCTGACCATCTGCTGCAACTGGCCACCCAGGCGTGCCAGCTCAACACTGGACGCTGCGGTCTCATCGCTGGCGGCGGCGGTTTGTTCCGACACGTCGCGCACGTTGATGATGCTGCGGCTGATCTCTTCGGCCACCGCGCTTTGCTGCTCGGCAGCCGCCGCGATCTGCTGGTTCATCGACTGGATGTTCGACACCGTGCGGGTGATGTTTTCCAGTGAGTCGCCAGCCTTGCGGGTCAGGGCCACGCTGCTGTCGGTCAGGGCGCGGCTGTTGTTCATCACGGCAGCGACTTGCTGGGTGCCGTTCTGCAGACCGGCGACCAGGCCTTCGATTTCTTCGGTGGATTTCTGCGTGCGCTGAGCCAGGCCACGGACTTCGTCGGCGACCACGGCAAACCCACGGCCGGCTTCACCGGCGCGGGCCGCTTCAATCGCAGCGTTGAGCGCCAGCAGGTTGGTCTGTTCGGCCACAGCCTTGATCACGTCCATGACGCTGCCGATCTTGTCGCTTTCCTGTTGCAGCACACTCATGGCTTCGGTGGAACGCACCACTTCGCTCGCCAGACGTTCGATCTGGGCGATGGCTTCATTCACCACTTTGTCGCCTTCACGGGCTTCACCATCAGCGGCGGCTGCGGCTTGCGAGGCTTCTTCGGCATTGCGCGCGACTTCCTGCACGGTGGCGGTCATCTCGTGCATGGCGGTGGCGACCTGATCGGTCTCGACCTTCTGGCTGTTCACACCGGCGCTGGTCTGTTCGGTCACGGCCGACAGCTCTTCGGCGGCGCTGGCGATCTGGGTGACGCCGTCGCGGATGCCGCTGATCAAGTCACGCAGGGTCACACCCATGCGCGCAATGCCTTGCTGCAGTACGCCGAGCTCGTCGCGGCGGGTGACTGTGACGTTCTGGGTCAGGTCGCCGCTGGCAATGCGCTCGACCACGGCCAGGGTTTCTTGCAGCGGACGGGTGATCTGACGAGTGATGATCACGGCGGCAATCACGCCGACCAACAGCGCCAGCAGGGTGCTGATCAGTTGGAAGGTACGGGCCTGAGCGCTTTCGATGTCACGACGATCGAGTTGAATCTGATACAGCTGCTCGCTGGTGTTGACGATCGCGGCGCCCTGGTCGGTCATTTCCTTGCGCGCCTGCACCGCTTCGCTGTTGGCGTTTTTGTACGCCTGCAACGCGCTGCGGTAGTTGAGCAGTGCGGTTTCCAGCTGACGCAGGGCGTCTTGCTGGCTGTCGGCGAAATGCGCGTTCAACTGCTTGAGGCTGGCGATCGCGACGTCGAGTTGGCCGACGGCTTTCTGTTCGGTTTCGGCGTTGGTGGTGGCGGTGTAGCCGCGCACTTCGTAACGGGCGAGGATGAACGCTTCCTTGGCGGTGGTGATTGCCTGGAACTGATCGAAACGCTGCTCGCTCATGTCCATCTGCTGCACGCGCTTGCTGATCGTTTCGATCATGTTGTAAGCGGTCTCGGCATTGGTGCTCATCACGTCGCGCGCGCTGTTGCCGGTGCGGTAGGCGTTGCGCATCTTGTTCAGCGACGTCTGGTATTCGGCGATGGTCGCCGCCTGCTGCTTGAGCAGCTTGACGTTTTCCGGGCTCTTGAACTTGTTGATCAGTGCTTGCTGCTGGGCGGCAAAGCTTTCAAGGGTGGTCTGCACATTCTGCGCGGCGGTTTCGTCGCCGTTGGTCAGCATGTATTGCAGGCGCACCACGCGCAGTTTGGTCAGACCGGCATTGAGCTGGGTGATGTCGCTCATCCAGTTGCTGCGGTCAATAAGGCCGCCGAGGCTGGTCCATCCAGTCAGGGC
This sequence comes from Pseudomonas sp. GNP014, assembly GCF_054344005.1. Taxonomy (NCBI): domain Bacteria; kingdom Pseudomonadati; phylum Pseudomonadota; class Gammaproteobacteria; order Pseudomonadales; family Pseudomonadaceae; genus Pseudomonas; species Pseudomonas sp. GNP014. Next base: position 2,091,743 of record NZ_JBTGUS010000001.1, read on the forward strand.
CAGTACGCAGGTCAGGGCCAGGACCAGGCCGAAGCCCAGGCCCAATTTCATGTTCACGCTGATGTTGCCGAACCAGCTATTCATCACAATTCCTCCAGGAACGTTGTGCTTCTCGATCGTCGGTCAGGCTGGAAGATTGTTGTTTTTTTGAGCCCGCAAGGGTGTAGCAGGACTGTATCGGCCGTAAATCCGAGAGCTGAAAGGATTTTGTCCCGGTGGATTTGTAACAACGGATCCCAAGACTTTTTTCACATGAGTTTCACTGCCTGCCCACGTGGCCATCGGTACCGTGCCGCATTGAATGACAAGTGATGCTGGCTGGCGAGGCGGTTTTTGTGGAATTGAGACTGAGTCTGTTTGGCGTCAAGCGCTCGATCAACCTGAGCGCTCTGGCGCGTTTTCGCAATACCTGGGTGGTGCTGGCGGCCTCGGTGCTGGTGATTCCGTTGACGTTGTGGCTGCTGGCCCCGGCGACGGTGCCGGACCTGGCCCACGGCAATGTCGCCGGGGCCAAGGCACTGGCGGCGGATTGGGCCAGGGGCGATGTGATCGTGCTGGTGCGCCATGTCGAGCGCTGCGATCACTCGAAAGCGCCCTGCCTGAGCGGCAATGACGGCATCACCGACCGCTCGCGCAGTGTCGCGGTGGCCGTGGGCGCACAGTTCGAGCACCTGGGCCTGAACAATGCCGAGATCTACAACAGCCCGTCGATGCGCACGGTGCAGACCGCCGGTTATATGTTTAACCGCGCCGCCAGTGGCGAAGAGTGGCTGATCGACTGCAAGGGGCGCATGTTGCAGGACGCGCTCGCGCATAAAATTCCGGGGCGCAACCTGATTCTGGTCACCCACAGCGAATGCATGGGGCAGCTTGAAAAAGACCTGGACGTCTCGGCCTCGAACCCGGGTTACGGCTCCTCGCTGTTCGTTTCCACCGCGAGTCCGGCGGGCCCCAAAATGCTCGGTTTTATTGAAGCTTCCGACTGGCGCACGGTAACCGCCCGATGACGTCTCGTTTCTGCGTTTACAACTTCGGGGTGTTGCAGCTGAATCGGAAACCTCAGTACGCCTGCTGTTGATTGGTGGCGAGGGGATTTATCCCCGTTGGACTGCGCAGCAGGCCCTCTTTTAAATCAAGAGAAGGGCCGCTGCGCGCGCCAACGGGGATAAATCCCCTCGCTACCATGGCTTGCCGCCACGCGGCAAAAGATTCAGTAGCCGACGAAGTAGTACGCCTGCCGCCCGACGATCAATGTCTTGAGCACTTTCAGCGGCGCAGCGGGCTCGCTATCGCCCGCCATCACCGCGACGTGTGATGGCGATGCACTCAGGTACTCGCGCAGTTGCGCATCCGTGTCCAGGCCCTTGAGCACCTGTTGGGTGTAGAACACGCTGGCACCGCCCAACCGTTCGTTGGCCTGAAACAGTGCGACCTGATGCCCTTGCGCCTGCAGCGTCTGAATTTGTTCGGTCAGCGGCAGGAACGAGAGTTTTTTATCCGCGTTGGGCAGCGCCCATTGTGCGGCGCCAAGGTAACTGGCGATGATCACCGTCAGGACAGTAGCGCCCAATGCCTGACGATGACGGGCGATGCGGCCTGCAAAGCGGCTGGAAGATTCGTACGCTTTGAGTTTTTCGAACAGCACACCCACATATTCCGCAGCGATCACCGCTGCTGCCGGTGTCATCGACATCAGGTACACCGTGCGTTTACTCGACGCCAGCGTCAGCATGACGAACTGCGCGACGATCCACAGGCTGAAGAACAGCAGGTAACGGTGGGTCTTCAATTCTTTGCGGAAATGCCAGAGCCCCAGATACACCAGGATGTTCCACGGCAGAAAAGCTTCCGGCAGTTTGGCGAGGTAGTAATAAAACGGTTCGTAGTGCCCCGCCTCGACGAACGACCCGCTGAAGCGCCCGACACTGTTGGTCAGCAACACTTCTTTAAGCGCTTGCGCGCCGCCGTGCTGATAGAGCACCGCCAGCCAGATCATCAACGGAATCAAACCGACCACGGTCAGCAGGCCCGGTCGCAGCCAGTCGCCGAGTTTCAGGCGTTTGTCCAACAGGTTGTCGGCCAGCAGATAAGCGAAAATCACCACCCCCGGCATGGCCAGGCCCAACACCCCTTTGCTCAAGGTGGCGATGGCGATCCCGACCACGAACAGCAACGAACTGCCCGGGGTCGACGCTTTTTGCGCCTGGAAAAACCCCAGCAACGCGGTGGTCACGCCGAGGGCCAGCAGCGCATCCTCGCCGACCCCGCGCACGTTGCTCCAGTAGCTGGCCATGGTGGCCAGCAGGATGCCGGCGGTCCATGCGACCGTTTTCGGTCGGCCAAACCGGCGCAACATGCCGTACAACACCATCACACTGAGCAGCCCGGCCACCGCCGAGGCCAATCGTACCGCCCACGGCGAAACGCCAAACACGCGCATCGCGCCCGCATCCAGCCACAGACTCAGCGGTGGTTTTTCCAGAAACGGCTCGCCGAACAGCCGCGGCGTGACCCAGTCATCGTCCAGGTGCATCTCCATGGCGATGCCGGCGACGCGGGCTTCGGTAGAACCTTGCAATTGATGGTTGCCCAGCGCGAAGAAAAACAGCAGGGCGGCGAGGAGAAACAGCGAAGTGGCGGAACGCGACATGGGTTTCAAGCAACCGGAAGGGGCGAAGGCCTGAGCATACTTCGCCAATGCTTAACAAATTGTGAAACTCACGCGAGATGCCGCGACCAACGCTTTTCCGGTGTTTCGAACACTGGATTGACCAGCGCCGTCAGCACATGATCCTGCCAGCGCCCGGCAATATTCAGGTACGCCTTGGCGTAGCCTTCGCGCTCGAAACCCAGCCGTTCAAGCAACCGCGCACTGCGTTCGTTACCGGGAATGTAGTTGGCCATGATCCGGTGCAGGTTCTGGGTTTCGAACATATAGCCGATGCCAGCTTCCAGCGCTTCCTGCATCAGCCCCTGACCCTGACGGGCTTCATCGAGGTGATAACCCAGATAACACGCCTGGAACGCGCCGCGAATGAGACCGCTGAAGTTGCACGCACCGATCATTTGCTCACCATCCGGCGTCAACAGGGCGAAGTGCATGGCCAGTCCGGCCTCGAATGCGCTGGCCTGGACTTCAAGGCGTCGGCGAATTTGCTCGGTGGAAAAGTATTCGGTGGTGCGGATCGGCGACCACGGGGCGAGGTGGCGCAGATTGCGTCGATAGAAATCACTTTCGAGCTCTGCCTGATCCGGGGCGAGTATCGCCAGCGTCAGGCGTTGGCAGGGCAGGGTCAACAGCGGCATCGGGCGTTCCTTGGCGAGGGATCTGCTGGCAGCGTCGCGCAATTAGCCGGGGCACAGCAAGCTGTGGCTGATTTCAGGCAAAAAAAAGCCCGCGGGAGAGCGCGGGCGAACCGTAGTTTCTTGAATGAGCAAACGGAATGTACAGGTTCGGCCGGGCAACGGCAGTGAAGAAAAATTCATCTCGATCAACTGCTACACCGTGGCTCGATCCTGACAGGCAAGACCGCTCGCGCCTTAAGGGTTTCGCCCGTCAGTGGCGAACGTCCGGGGTCGGCGATCCCGGCGAGGCAAGATTGTCCCGAGCCCGGCAGACGACGATTTCGGCCAATGCACTCAGCTGTTTGATCGCCACCGCCACATGACGCCGGGAGCCATCGAATTCTTCGGCAAAATTTTCACTGATGGCGGCGAGAGACCCAAGCAGTTCGCTGGCATGCTCGAGCAGGGTGATGGTGTCGACGTCGTCACGCACCCTGAGCATCTGGTTGAGGGGAAGGCCAGGCCGTCGTTTCGAACCGCCTGTGGCGGCGGTGGCGTTCGATCGGGTTTTCGTGCGGGCCGTTTGCGCATCGGGTAATACCGGTCCAACGAGCGAAAGTCGGGTGATTTTTTTCATGACGCAGCTCCGTGGAATGAACAGCAGGCGAGGAGGGTAACGCCCCGAAAATCGCTGCACCAGTTCATGAAAGTCGACACGTGTTGCGGGAATTTTCCTAGGACGCCTGGCGTAGGACGCTGCCGTGCTGGCAGCGCCCCCGGCTCAAGGCAAATGGTCAGCGGCAAAATCAGCCTCTGAGCGGGCCCGCAACCGCCCCTTGCGACAGGCGGTCTGGAAGCGTTCGAAATCACGTTCGTTCTGCGCGGTGTAATGTTGCGCGTACTTCAACAGCGCATCCGCCAGCGCATCGCCTTTGCCGATGTAACCACTGATCTGCGCAGCGAGGCCGGAGGCTTTGGCATGGGCTCGGGCGAGGGCGCGGCCGCAAACTCGCCCGTAGGCGGCGAACGTCTCTGCGTCGAAGTTTTCCAGTTCGGCGGAGATCTTCATGTCGCGCAATTGCCGCACGTAGAATTGCCGACCGCCGGGGCCGGTGGTCCAGCCCAGAAACATGTCGCTGGCCGCTTGCATCAGGCGTTGCCCCTCGACCACGCGCTGACCTTCATGGCGCACCCGCGATTTGCTTTTGACGTAGTCGGCGAGCACCGAGCGCCGGGCTTCCTTGAGTTGCAGGAACAGCGGGAACTCCTGATCGTCGGTCAGCAGCGCCACCAGACAACGCGTGCCGACACTGCCGACGCCCACCACTTTGAATGCCAGATCCTGCACGTGAAACCGTGACAACAACTCGCGGCGGTCGGGTTGCAACGTGCTGCGATACTCGCGCATGAAGGTGTCGAAGAGCGGACGCCAGTCCGCGAGTCGCAGCCAGTCATCCTCGGCATCCAGCAGCGTAGTGTTTTTGTGCAGGTGGAAAATTTCCGGCAGGTCATCGCGAATGATCAGGCGCCCGTGGGCATCGCGTTCGCTGATTTTCGGCAGCAACTCGGCGTGCGTGCGCCGCTCGGCCTTCTCGATGGCGCGCTGCACATGTTCAAGGGTACTTTTGCGTGCCTGCGCCAGCAGGTCGTTGTAGCTGATGGACTCGTACCAGTTTTCCAGCGTGCTCTGTTCGGCGCATTCCAGCAGTGTGGTCTGATAGGCGCCGACCATTTCACGGCACACCTGCTCCTCGACCGATTCGCCGTGGCGCAAGTCGCGGGCGGCCACCACGAAACTCGCTGCGAGTCGCTTCAGATCCCACTCCCACGGACCGGGATGCGCCTCGTCGAAATCGTTGACGCTGAACAGCAGATTGCGCTCAGGCGTGGCAAAGCCCCCGAAGTTCATCAGATGGCAGTCACCGCAGATGGGCACGTTCAGGCCCATGTTCGCCGTGCCCGACAGATCGTGCGCCTGCAGCAACGCGTTACCGCGAAAGAAGGTGAACGGCGACACCAGCATGCGCCCGTAACGCAGTTCGACCAGCGACTCGACACGGCCCTGGCTGGAGGCCTTGATCAACGGAATCGGATCACGGTTCATCTTGCCGGTGGACGCCTGAGCACTGCGCGAGCACTGCTTGCGGGCGTCCTTGCCTTGTTGCATGCGGTCTTTGAGTGAAGTCATGGGGGCTCGGTTCGGCGGAAGGGGCGCCGTGAGTGTAGAAGCGCTTTCGGGGTTTATCCGCTGGCGTGAGCCGGGTGAAGCTAACTCAATACTCCGTCACCTTGTCCTCGCGCAAAACCCACCCGGCCTCGCCCGCCACTAACGTGTATTGAACCTGACGCATCTTCCCCGTGCGGCCTGCGCCTGCGTCAGCGCTGTCATACACCGGGAAGCGCTGCACCAGCCGGTTTTCCACCACTGCAAACGAATCCTCGCCCTGATAGCCCTCGGCGGTTTTCGGGTTGTCGCTGACCGGGGGCAAGTAGATTTCGCTCAGGGATTTTTTGTTATTGGCTGAGTAGGCGATCAGATCGCCCGGCATGCCGCGCCCGGGCGAGCGGGTAAACACGTAGAGTTCGGGGGAGCCGTCGTTATTGAGGTCAGCGACTTCGGCACGCACGACCTCACCGGTGAGCGCCCGGCTGATGATCGCGTTATCGATCTCCAGACCTTTGGGGGTGATGCGCAGCGTCGGTTTGCCGTCAACCTGTTCGGTGCTGACGTGAAAGGTAATGCCCTGCCATTCCAGCGTCTGCTCGAATGGCTGTTTGCCGCGGCTGGCATCGCCATTGACCAGTCTCAGAGACAACTCGTAGTTGGCCACCTCGTTGCGCCGTGCGGCATTGCGCATGAGATAGACCTGAACCGTGTACTCGCCATCGGCCGGCAACGTTCCGAGGAAGTGATTGCCCATGATCGAACCGTTGAACAGCGCGTAATCCGCGCCCTTGGCGGTGATGTTGAAATAGGCGGAGGTGTTGGATGGTTTGAAGTCGACGGTGAGCAACTGGCCGGCCCTGGCATTGAATCTGTACTCCGCGGTCTGGTCACCCTTGATCGACTGTTTGCGCTGGACGCTGTCGGCGCTGGTTGTGAAAACGATCGGTTCGACGCGCACAGCGCCAGCATCTGCTGCGTGGGCAGGCAGGGAAATCAGTACGGCCAGCGCGGCGGCGATCCAGGTTTTCATCTTCAACTCCATTGCATCTCGATGTTTGCAGCATAGAGGCAGCGTCGAGCAGTCGCCCAGTGATTACGCGGATTAAATGTTGCTGGATTTGAGCACGTGCTTGGGGTGATGTTCCCTGACACCAATCAGCTGTTCACATAATTCTCACCTGAGTTTTGCCATGATCATTGCCGGTACCCCATCGGCCGAAGCGAGTGATCCCGTCATGAATGTCAGCGTTCTCTACGCTTTGGTTGCGGCCGCGCTGTTTGGCGCGAGTACGCCACTTGCCAAGCTGCTGGGGGCACAGATTTCGCCGATTCTGTTGGCCGGGCTGCTCTATCTGGGCAGTGGTCTGGGCTTGACCCTCCTGCGCTTTGCCCGCGATCGAGGCTGGCAGCGTTCCGGACTCGGCACCGGTGAATGGCCGTGGCTGGTCGGCGCCATCGGCTTCGGCGGTGTGCTGGCGCCGGTGGCGTTGATGTTCGGTTTGACCAGAACATCCGGCGCCAGCGCGTCACTGATGCTCAACCTGGAATCGGTGCTCACGGCGCTGCTGGCCTGGGTGGTGTTCAAGGAAAATGCCGATCGGCGAATCGTGATCGGCATGCTCGCCATCGTGGCCGGCGGTGTCGTGTTGTCCTGGCCGCAGGGGGCCATATCGGCGCAAGACTGGATCGGGCCACTGGCCGTCGCCTTCGCCTGCTTTTGCTGGGCCATCGACAATAACCTCACGCGGAAAGTCTCTGCCTCGGACGCACTGTTCATCGCCGGAAGCAAAGGCCTGGTCGCCGGTGTGGTCAACTGCGGCCTGGCCTTATTCATCGGCAAACAATTGCCCGACGCCGACTCGCTGGTGCCGATCCTGCTGGTCGGGTTTCTCGGCTACGGCGTCAGCCTGGTGATGTTCGTCCTCGCCCTGCGCGGGCTGGGCAGTGCGCGCACCGGCGCGTACTTTTCCACCGCGCCGTTTCTGGGCGCAGCTATCTCGATTCTGCTACTGGGCGAGTCAATATCGCTGATGTTCCTGCTCGCTGCCGCGTTAATGGCCGTAGGGGTATGGATTCACCTGATGGAAAACCATGCCCACGAGCATCAGCACGAACGGCTCGAGCACGATCATCGCCATACACACGACGAGCATCACCAGCATACCCACGGGTTTGAGTGGGATGGAGCGGAGCCGCACAGCCATCCGCATGTGCATACGCCGATGCGGCATAGCCATGCGCACTTTCCGGATGTGCATCATCGGCATGAGCATTGAGGTGTGTGGGCGGGGGGCTTTTGGCGGAAGGGGCTGGATGGGATGGCCAGATGCGACAAAGCCCGCACTGGGCGGGCTTTGTCGTTGAGTGTTGGTGGAAGCCGGGGAAAGTTGAATTGGTTTCTTAGGTGTTTGATCTAATTGATTAATGTTATCTCATGAATTTCTCTTGGATACCGATTGGAATACCACGAGAGCTAGATGGAGCGAAATACTTCATAACCCTCTTGCAGGTATGGCCGAAAAGTCTGTTCATTCGAAAGCGTGCAGGCTGATAGGCCGCCTTTAGCGTGGGTATAAAACCCATCTCAGTACGCTACTCAGGTGTGCATTAGGCTGAACACGATAACGCCAAGCTGGAATCTACGCTCAGATCCCATAAAACCAAATTTGAGCGGCGTACGAGGGGCTTTGATTCCACGTGTTGGAGAATGCTGACCGGATAAATAATTAGCGCTTCGCTGGCTTTTTGCCTTTACCCGCACAGTCGGTCTGGATAATGTGACATACGGCACAGGACTCAGAAGCGATGGGGCGGTCTCGCTGTTATCGCTCCAAGACCACAAAAATCTAAGCTGTGTCGTCACGGAGTCGATATGGAAATGGATTGGGCGTCGTTGCTGGACGAACTGTGGGAACATGTCTCATCAACTCCATCTGAGTTTGAGGCGAAGATTCGTGCGTGCCTGAACGGCTATTCCTCAGAGGGATTGCTTCAAGCCATTTCACTTTTGATTACCCAAAAGCAGAATGCAACCGCCCGAACGCTTCTCAGCGAATACTTTAGGAACCACAAAGCGGCGGACGAGATAAAGCGACGTCTTGAATTGATTCTGCATTTCAAAAAAAATCTCACTCGTCAAACGCTTTCGCTCAAGAGTAAGCAACGTACCAAAGAAATCCTGCTAAAAGACGTCAATGACCTTGTTGCCTCGGGCAATCTACGAGCAGCAGAGACGATCCTCCTCGAGGCCAATGAGCCCATTGAGGAACCGGACTACCTAAGCTTGCTTGGCCGTATATATACGCTTCAACAACGCCCACTTGATGCGGCCATGGCGATTAAGGGGGAGCTACTGCTCAGGCGACAAATGTGTGCCTTTGTTGAAGCAGCCCCAGTAGAGTCAGAGGATGACGATCTGCCAAGAGCTAGCGACATGGCCTATCTCAACGACTCCGCCAGATCGCTAGCTACACTTGGGTCATCATTTGTAACAACTGGTCAGGCTTCTTCGGTGAAAGCCGAAAACTCACTTGATTTCAGTCAGCAGGCAACCGCTTATTTTCCCTCTTTGATCCATCAAGGCAGGTGGGAAAACAATGTTGAACTGGCAACCGAAGTCTCATCGACTCTAGCCGATGAGACGTATGCAGCGGCCGAGCTTGAGACATCTTCAGCCTCTAGAGATGACGACTCTGATGAGCTTTCCAGTGAGGATGAGGCCACTTCACAAATCCCCCAAAAGTCCATTCTCAAGCTTGCAGTGCCGCGAAAAATTACTTCCTCCGGCGAAACGCAAGCTAGCTTCCATGTGTTCAAGAAGTCAGGGCGATCATTAGGCGTCATTCATGCTTCGTCTTTGAACTCACTAGAAGCTAACACTGATGCCGTCCCTGCTCACTCAGACATGTCTTCGCTGTCTGAGCCGTATGTCGCCAGTCTTCGAGTTCACGATGATATTCTTGACGAACATGATGACGATCTTCCCCACGCTTACCCTGAATTAGGCGCGCCTTATGGGCTGGTAATTGAGGATCCGGAAGATGGAATCGATTTCGACCATGACTTGCATGATCTGACCTTCATTGATCTTGGGAAAGAACACGAAGGGGATACCAGCATTGTCCTAGATGATTTCCGCGATCTAGATGATGACTATGCGGCCTATGCCTTTGATCCGGATGAAGTCTTCGACAGTCAGGAAGCGGTAGATGTCGAATGCAGTGACTGGATGGCAGACACGCTTTCCCGCGAAGACCGCGCACTTCAGAAAGCAGCAGAGTTGATTGTAAACGCTAACTGGCCGCTAAGCACATTACGTTTGGTTCAACAAATTTTTGTAATTAGCGGGTGGGGGACAACCCGGCTAGCGTTGGAGAGAGAGATCGAAAAAGGGCTTACTCCTGACGAACTGATCTTGGCAGCGCACATCAAAGTGATGTGGGCGGAAAACGATATCTACTGGATCGCGTTCGATAAAACCGGCAGTAGTCGCCTGTCCTACCACGTCTTATCCTGGCCGACGGCACTCCTGGTTGTGCGCTCCTTTGAATCGCTTCCCCAAGTGGAAGAAATTGAATTTTTCCTCGAGAATTTATTTACTTCCTGGTACGAAAACTACACGTTGCGTCGGGTGTTCAAAGCCTTTATTCGGTATGTATGGTTCAGGTTCGCCAATCTTGAGGGCTGCTTGCCCGCCAATCAGCACTTTGATTTTTGTGATCCCAGGGAGTTACCGGAGGAGGAGTACAGTGATCTTGGACTTTGCGACACTCTAGATATCGAGAAGACTGAGCGCCTAAGGGTATTTGGTGTTTATCAAAACAAGCATCCTCAGGAGCCCAGCTGCTACTTCAGTGACAAGCCTCTTATTATGGAGGAAGAGCTGAGCCTTGACGTCGCTGGAAAAAGAAAGTGTGGAGAAACTGGGCCTGATGTCACAGAAACAGAGTTAAAGAGTGAGGATGGCACGAGCAGAGTCGAAGATGTTGTTGATGAGAAAACGCCTCAATGGTCAGCGGCGCAGCTCGCATCTGACTTAAACACACTGCCTGCCAATCAACCCTCGCCAAGCATCGAGTCGTAAGGATAAAGGATTATTCCATGAAGCCTCTCAAGCTCACGCATGTTCCTGGTTGCTGGGTCAGCCAAACACTGCCCAGCGGCCAAGGGGAACGCCGTGGCATCGTCAAAATGATCATTTCTAAAGAGGTCGAGGATCAGCTTCAGGTTCACTGGTTCAGTCCGGAGAAGAAGCTGGCCTACGTTGATGCATCTGCGGTTCGCTCGGGCTTTCAAAATGGCATGGATGTGGTCGATGCCACCCCAGACAGCGGCGTTCGCTCCCTAGGGCAGGGTGTGATCATGCAGCAACGCACCTTGGCAGGCAGTGAGCAAGTGTTGGTCGACTTTCCCGATCGGGGAGAGCGCCATTGGTTGCCCTATCAGTATTTACGCCAGGTAAAGGGGGTTAAACATCGGTTTGTCACCGCCAGCAAGAGTGAGCCAAACGATGCCGAACGTATGCGCTTACGCATGCTTGCCTACGCAATTAAGGTGTGGAATGAAAATACAGGTGCCCTTTCTCACCTGGGAATTGATCCTTTGCCCCACCAAGTTAATTTGGTGCACCACATCCTAGCCTCCGGCAATCTCAGCTGGCTGATTGCAGACGATGTAGGCCTAGGCAAGACCATTGAAACCGGCATGCTACTGCATGCCCTTCGGCAACGTGACCAAGTTAAGCGAATCTTGCTGATCACTCCAGCTGGGCTCACCAAGCAATGGAAAGAAGAACTCTTCGATAAATTCCAGCTAGATGAATTCAGAATCTATGGAGAGGATTTCTTTATCGATGAGCCTCGCGAATGGGGTATGTATAAATTCGTCATAGGCTCGATGGATCGACTCAAGCAAGAGGGCCATCTGGAAAGCCTACTTCAAGCAGATCCCTGGGATCTGGTGATTTTCGACGAAGGCCATCGACTCAGCCGCCGCCAGTACGGGCAAAAGCTGGACAGTTCGGAACGCTATGACTTGGCGAAAAGCTTACGCAGTCAGACAAAGCATATGCTATTGCTGAGCGCGACCCCACATCAGGGCATGCAAGACAAGTTCGTGGCGCTGCTAGAGCTTCTTCGTCCTGAGCGCCGTAACGAGCTAATGGCACTCAGCGTCAAGCCCGAGATTTTGCATGACATGGTATTTCGCAACCACAAAGCGGACGTCACGGATGCGGAAGGAAATTTCATCTTCCAGGGCAAGATAACCAGCGCGTTACAAGTGCCTAGCAGCGTTGAATCCATTGATTTCGATAAAACACTTCAGGACTATCTGCGCAAAGGCTATGACGCGGGAGAAGCACTAGGCCGTACCGGTAACGCCATTGGATTTGTGATGACTGTCTATCGCAAGCTTGCAGCCTCAAGCGCAGCAGCGATTCACAGGGCTCTCTGCAACCGCCTCCAGCGCCTGCTCGACGACCAGATCAATGATCTCTCAGAAGAAGAACCTAGAGACGAACGTTACTTGGGCGAGTGGGAAGAGCAGTTCAACAGCGATGCCCGTGAGTTCTTTGCTGGTGAAGTCAGGCTGCTGAAAGATCTGATCGAAGAGGCTGCCCTGCTAAAAGCCAACGACCTCAAACTGAAGCTGTTCATCGAGGACATCATCGGCAAAATCCACGCTGCCAATCCTGACGAGAAGGTGCTCATCTTTACCGAATACCGCACCACTCAAAATTACCTTCGCGAAGCTTTGACCGACCATTATGGCAGCGACCAAGTCGAGCTCATCAATGGTTCTATGCAACATGCTGAACGACGTGAGGCTATCAAGCGTTTCGAGGAGCTAGGTCGCTTTCTGATATCGACTGAGGCAGGCGGGGAAGGCATCAATCTGCAGAGCAAATGCCACGTCATGGTCAACTATGATTTGCCTTGGAACCCGATGCGCCTCGTACAGCGTATTGGTCGCTTGTATCGCTATGGGCAGCATAAGAAAGTTGTCGTATTCAATATCCAGCAAACCGACAGCTTGGATCAAAACATTGTCGACCTGATGTATGAGCGAATAGACAATGTGGTGACTAACTTGGCTGAGGTTCAGCGGCATGAGTTCAACGAAGGCCTCAAGGACGAAATTCTGGGTGAGCTTGCCGAGTTGATTGATGTAGATGACATTTTGCAGCAGGCTACAAAACTCGGCATAGATCGTACCCGTGAACGTATCGACGAAGCGTTAAAGCAGGCACGAACTGCTGCAGCTAAGCAGCGTGAATTATTTGCACACGCCGCCACCAGTGATCCAAATGAGATACGCGATGAACTCGAAATTACAGTCGGTCATCTCTACAGCTTCGTTTTGGGAATGTTTAATCAACTCGGTATCGAGGTTATCGATCGCAGCCATAAAGAACGGCTGCTGCGCATCCGATTGTCTGAGCAAGTAATGCGCGATATTGGGTTATCTCCGAATGCCTCACCTCGCATGGATACGACTTTAGATCGCACGCTAGCGGCCCATCGCCCGGATACCCACATCCTTGATCTCAATTCCAAGCTGATGCAGTACCTTCTGGCCAAAGCCTGCGAGTACGACTTTGGCGGTTTGGCGGCGATGCTCCAAGCACCAGAACTTGAGGAAGGCGCATTGCTAGGAGCTATGCTCCGCTGGCAAGGTTCCCAGGGTAAACGCATGCGCCAGGAGTTTGTGGTAGTTCAGGTTCACGATGGCCAAGCCAGATTGAATCCCGCGACGGCTAGCCGATGGCTATTAACTCCAGCCGAGCACAGCACCCAAAGCCCCCATGCAGAGACCTCTAAGTTGCTGTTCAAAACCGCAGAGGAAGTGGCTAACCATCGGCTGGCCGACGCTAGTAATCGTTATCTGATGCCAGAGAATTTGGACTGGGCCGCCGCAGGCTGGACGCGGCAGTACTGAATTTGTAAGTTCTGGGGCTATATACCGCTCAATTACAGATAAAAACCTGCCAAAGCTGCGCAAAGTGTGTCCGTTAGTGCTTCACTTGGTCCATCACAATGGGGATGATGGCTAGTGGCCGCCTCGGCCGGCATAATCTGCTCAACTGATCCAACACCTATGCAGCCAGGTCCCTGCTTGTTTGTGAGGAGAGGTCGTCAACTAATGCCTCACATGCGCAAGCAGCCGCTGCCTGAGCGCTTAAAATCTGCAATGGACTAGCACTTACTAGACGATTTGAGGAACAAGCATGAACAAACAGGGTGATTTCTACCCGTCTTTTATCAAAGACGATGTACGTTACTCCAAGGAAGACTGCAAATGCATCGAGTCAGTCGTCGAACGTCTGATGCTGAGCCAGACCAGTGAAGACCATCCCGGTATGCTGCTTGGTAAGATCCAGTCGGGTAAGACGAAAACCTTCCTGGCAGTAATGGCGTTGGCCTTCGACAACGATTTCGATGTGGCGGTGGTACTGACGAAGGGCACTAAGGCTCTAGCTAAACAGACCTACGAGCGTATCAAGAGCGAGTTCCGTGTGCACGACGAGAACGACCTGCTCAAGGTCTTCGACATCATGACCATGCCTGGCCACCTCACCGGTTTCGAGCTTAACCAGAAGTTGGTGCTTGTGGTGAAGAAGCAGACTGACAACCTCAATCGCCTCATAGATCTGTTCAAAAGCAAATACCCACAGCTCAAAGCTAAGCGCGTGCTGATCATCGATGACGAGGCGGATTACGCTAGCGTCGGCTTCAAGCGCGACAAGGGCGAATTGGACATCAACGTCACCGCTCGCCAGCTTGAGCATCTGCGCGTTATCGTCGAGCGTGCAGCCTTTCTGCAGGTTACTGCGACCCCCTACTCGCTTTACCTGCAGCCTGCCGATGTGCAGATTAAAGGCGACAGCTTCAGGCCGATCCGCCCGGCCTTTACTGAGCTGGTTCCCGTCAACGCCGCCTACGTGGGTAGCGAATACTACTTTGAAGATAGTCAGGATGAAGGCCACTTGGCCAAGTTTCTCTATCAGCCGGTAGATCTGGACGAGTTGCAGGTTCTGCGCAAAAAGGATGGTCGTCGCCTGAAATTGGAGGACGTGCTGACCAGTAAGGCGATCCCGACCCTGCGTGATGCAATTTGTAACTTCATCATCGGTGGCTGTATCCGTCGCTTGCAGGACAAGAAGGCAGGGAAAACTGCGAAAAAGTTCAGCTTCCTTGTGCATACCGAGGCCAATACTACCGCACATGCCTGGCAGGAGGAGTTGGTCGAGAAGATCAAGGAAAAACTCAGTGCAGCAGTTAGCGAGGAGCCGCAGATGTTGAGCAGCCTGATCCAGCGTGCCTACCTAGAGCTGCAACCATCGGTGGAGCTACAGGGAGATTATCTGCCCCTACTTGAGGAGGTCGCCCAGGAGGTGAAGATAGCACTCAAGCAGGACTGGCTGATGATCACCAAGGTCAACTCCGAGAAACAGGTCGAGGAGCTGCTCGATGATGATGGACAGCTGAAACTACGCACTCCGCTGAACATCTTCATCGGTGGGCAGATTCTCGACCGTGGGGTCACTATTGCTAACCTGATCGGCTTTTACTACGGTCGCAAACCCAATGTGTACCAACAGGATACCGTGCTGCAGCACTCGCGGATGTTTGGCTTCCGCCCGCGGCAGGATCTCGCTATCACTCGGTTCTACACTGAGCCGACCATCTACACCGCCATGCAACGCATGCACGAGAGCGATGTGGCTCTGCGCGAGTCCTTGGCCAAGAACCCTGAACAGCCGGTCGTCTTCATCCAAAAGGCGCCTGGCAATGCCGTACAGCCCTGTAGTCCGAACAAGATCGCCTTATCACGCACCACCACGCTCAAGCCGTTTAAGCGCATCCTTCCGGTCGGCTTTCAGGTGTTGCCCAAATCCTATTTACGCCCGATCACTGAGAAGTTAGACCAGCAGCTTGATAAGCTTGCCGGTAAAGGCAGCTTTGATGAGCCATCCCTAATCCCGGTAGCGATGGCGATTGAGCTGTTGAACGCCTTGGAGCCCACTTTCAAGATGGAGGAGGACGAAGGCTACAGCTTCGATTGGGAGGCAGCACGCTCTGCGTTACAGTACCTAGCCAGCCTGCCGAAGGACTCCAGCGCGCAAGGCAAGGTTTGGTGCATGGTGCGTGTTGACCGGGAAATCCAGCGCATTGTCAGTGCGGGCTCGCACGCCCTTTATGCCGACGCACCGGATAGCACCAAGACCGAAGGGCAGATTCGTAAGAAGTACGCCATCGATAATCCCATGCTGATTTTGATCCGGCAGAATGGCCGGGAGGAAAAGGGTTGGACGGGGGCTCCCTTCTATTGGCCGGTGATCTCTGCCCAGCAGAACACACCGACAGCCATTTTCGCCCATGAAATTTTGAACAACGATTGAAAAACACGAAAAGCCCAGTGAGCCAGTACGCTTCTCAATTGTTCGACTTGATCCTTGTGCCGGTGAGGACATGTGGCAGGTACTTGATGAAACTAAGGTAAATGCACTAGTGGAAACAATTGCCGAGCGTGACGGCTACCGGCCGAATAACTACGACAACATGACTGATCGGTTAGTCATCACCCTCAACGGCGGAGCAACTAGGTCGGGAATCTGAGGGGGCGTAACAGCGGCTAAGCGTCCGGCTATCTAGTCTTGAATGACTAAGCCGGACGTTACTTGTGCGGTAACAGCGCCGCATATTCACTTGCTCGCTCCGTCGGCAGACGTGTTAGTACAACCTTGAGATAGGCTCACGGGCACGCCCGTCGTTCCAAGTCTACTGGATCAATCTCATGTCGCAGTCGAGTGATTACCACTTCGAGCGACCCAGCGAATGTCAGGGGAAGCGCTTTAGATTCCTTCAACTTCGATCCCATGTTCTGCCAACCATATCTTACGCTGTGCGTAGTCAGGCATGACACGTTCCAGGCGGAGCCAAAATTCTGGGGTGTGATGTGGCTCTTGCAGGTGCACCATCTCATGCACAACCACATACTCCGCAATGGGCTTGGGCAGCAGAATTGTTTTCCAATGAAAATAGAGTTGTGCGCCCTTGCCACAGGAGCCCCAGCGATAGCCCAGATCCTGCACTCGCACACCGCTGGGGGTCAGGTCCATTCGCGCTTGGTGACTCTCGACTCGTAAGGCCAGCCAACTGCGGGCATGTTCGCTATACCAACGGATGAAATGTTCGCGGGCTCTTGGCAGTTCGCTACGTAGCAGGCGGAAGCGACCAGCAGAAAGTTTTAGTGGCCCATCCTGCTCATCGACCAGTTTGAGGCGATAACTTCGCCCCAAGTACAGAAATCCCTCTCCGTCGACGTATTGCTTGGTGGGGATTGAGCGCTGTAGTCGCTCCTTTTCGGCAAGACGCGAATAAATCCAGAAGCTTTTTTCCGCTACGAATTCACGCAGCGCTTGCTCCTTAACCTTTGGCGGAGCTGACAGAATAAGGGCGCCGTCACGCTCGACAGTGATTTGTAGAGTCTTACGCCGCGCGCTGCGGCGCAGTGTGAATTGTAGGTCATTGATGGTGAGCGTTTCGTTGCTCACAGCTGCATCAACCGTTCATGGCTGGCTCTGGCCTGATCCATCAAACGGTCAGACAGGACCCCCGCCGTAGCACTATCCATCAAGGGTGGACGCATTCTCATCAAGTAATCAAATAGCTGACCGGCCAGCTCCTCCTGTGCCGCGCGCTTGCGCGGGCTCCAGATATCGCGGTGGCTCTGGAGTTCGCCCACGAACAGATCGACCAGTTCCACTGTGACATCCTTCAAACGCAGCAGATCGGCGGGCTGTGGAGTGGCGTCGGCACACAGCACATCCAAGAGGGTGCGAAGGAAGGGGGCATAGTGTTCGGGCAAATCCAGAGGGTTGGAGTCAGCGCTCATTTGACCGCTGCGCAGCTCGTTGATGATCTTCTGCATTTGGTCAACCAATTGATCCCACTGCTCGCCTAGCGACTTCAGTAGATCGTTCAGGCGTTCGGACAGCTTGCGATAAAGCACGGGATCTTCATCAGCATGCTTGCGCACATGTGAGCGAATGGCGTGCTCCATCTCTGAGGCCTTGGCGCGGTCGTTGACGCTGCGCGACAGCTGCTTCTCGAAGTCGGCATCGGTGAGCTGGATCGGCGGAATCTTCGGGTCGATGCCCAGAGAAATAACGTGATCGTCGATCAGCTTGCGCACCTTGGCGCCGACATCCTTACCCAGTTGCGGCAGGTCCTTGTAACGCCCGCGCGCACGTGCATGGATATAGGCCAGGCGCTTGGCATCCTTGATAAACGGCAGGCCCTCAGGTCGTGGCAGTACGGTGTCCAATGAATCGAGGAACGCTTTGAGCTTTACCGCAAATTCGGCGCGCACCTTTTCTGAACCCAGTGCAGCAATGCAGGCCTCGGCATCTTCCAGAGACTCAATGCCCTGGCGACGTAGCACATCCACTACACGCAGATGACGATCGCGCAGTACAGGCAGCTCGTCCTTGATACTGCTCAGCGCACCTTCGATATCCTCGTCGGCATAGGCTGCCAGGGCTTCGCGCAGATGGTTGGCGACTCCGTAGTAGTCGACCACGATGCCGCAGCGCTTGCCAAAACCAGTTCGGTTAACCCGCGCAATGGCTTGCAACAGCTCGGCTTCCTTGATTGGCCGGTCAAGGTACATAACCCCTTCAATGGGAGCGTCAAAGCCGGTGAGCAACATAGACTTAACAATTAGGAAGGCAAGCGGATCAGTCTTGCCCGACTGCTCATGATTAAGAGGCTTCTTGAAGCGCTGGATCAATTGCTCGTGCTTGTTGCCATCCGTCCAGTTTTTCCACTCGGCCGGATCGTTATTTGAGCCGGAGATAATTGGTGCGAATTCCAGGCTGCGTAGCCTGTCGCGATAGCGCCACGCCTGCACTCGCGCCTGCAGCTTGGGTGGCCGCTGGCACAATGCTTCATCGTCGAGGTTCTTGTCGGCTGCTGGCAGCACTTCGGCTTCGGTCAGCAACTCATCACGTGCGGCCTGCAGCGCGTGGAAATAGCGGATTACCGCAATCCGGCTATAGGCTACCACCTGCGCTTTGTAGCCATTGGGCAGAATATTGGTGACGTAATGTCTGAGGATATCGCGCGCCTTATCAGCGATCAGCGCGGGCGCATCAAAGATATGGCCTTTGGTGGCGTACTTTTTCTTGATCAGCTCCAGTTCGTCCTGACTGTGCTCGCGGAACAAATCCTCGAACAGCTCATCCAGACTTGCCCCATCTTTCAATGCCCCCTTGGCAGTGCGTCCTTCGTATAGCACCGGCACTGTCGCGCCATCTGCCTCGGCTTCCTTGATGGTGTATTTGTCGATGAACGCGCCGAAAATTTCGTGGGTGCGTTTCTTATCGCCCATGATGATCGGTGTACCGGTAAAGCCGATGCGCACGCAGTTGGGCAAGCCCGCCAGCAGGTTCGCCTGCAGATCGCCGGCTTGGGTGCGGTGGGCCTCATCGATCAATACCAGAATGCTCTCGTCGTGGTTGAGCACCTCGAATGGTTTGTTTACCAGATAGGGCGCTCGCTTTTCTGCGGCTTTGAGGAAAGGCGCAGTGCCCACGGCGATGGGGGAATCCCCGTTTTCCTCCTGCTCGGGATTGCGATACTTCTGGATGGTGGCGAATATCAGGCCGGGGCCCTGGCGGCGTGCCAAGGCTTTAACACCTTCGATATTGGAGGCCACCTCCGGCAGTTCACCGCTCAGTGTGGCGGTGGCGGCAAGCTGGTTTTGCAGGTCTTTACGGTCGGTGACCACGATGATCTTGAAGCGGCGCAGCTGTATATCCGTGCGCATCTTGCGCACCAGAAATACCATGGTCAGGCTTTTGCCAGAGCCTTGAGTGTGCCAAACGATGCCGCCGCGTTGGTCACTCTCGCCATGCTCAAGACGTGTCTGCCCGCGTTTCATGCGGGTGACTGTGCGGTTCACTGCGCGGTATTGCTGGTAGCGGCAGACCGTCTTGATGGTCTGCCCGCCAACCTGCATAAAGAGCATGAAATGTCGGATCAGATCGAGCAAGTGGGCTGGCGTGAGCATGCCTGCCACCAGGCGCTCCTGGTCGGACAATTTGGCTTTACCCAACTGTTCGGCTACGGACTGTTCGCTGCCGTTGCCATCCGGGCCAACCACGGTTTTCCATTGGGAGAAATGCCCAAAGCCAGCACCAATACAGCCCACTCGTGCTTCGTCGTAGCTACTGGCGACCAATAGCTGCACGCTGGCGAACAGAGTCTCGTTGCCCTCGTTGTCCTCGACCTCGAAGGCCGCCTTGCGCTGGTTGCTGTAGCGGCGTAATTGATCGACAGCCTCGGCCAGCGGTTCTGGAATGGAGGGACTCTTGCATTCCACCACCACCAGTGGGATACCGTTCACCAGCAACACCAGATCCGGGACAATGAATTTCTTGCCGCTGTTATAGCCTGGCGGGCAATCCACTCGGAACTGGTTGATCACGCTGAAATGGTTATTGGCCGGGGTGGCCCAGTCGATGTACTGGATAGTCTGGCCGCGCCCGCCTTCCCAGCCTGGGAGACCGTCGACAGTAATACCTTTGAGCAGCAGTTCAGTAACTTTCTGATTGGCTTCCATCAGCTTGGCGGCACCCAAGCGGGTAATGGCCGCAAGTGTTTCGGCAATGCGAGGCTCATCCAGCCAAGGCTGGCCGTCGCGCAGGTTGATGGCACGCAAGCGCTCGGCCAGTGCGGCCCGCTGAATCACTTCACTGAAACTGCTTCGACCAGTGATGGCCGGGTTGTCGAGGCTGCCCTCGATATGCTTCCAGTTCAGCCCCTTTAACTGAGCCACAAAGGGTTTTTCGACGTCTTCCAGTTCCCAGCCCACGGGTTACTCCTTTAATCCAGTTCAGGCGTGTATGGGCTCATACAAGCTTATAGCGGCTCATAGCGGCTCATAGAGTTTTTAACCGAGCTTATAGATCGACCAGCGTCGTTCACCCTGCTGTATCAGTGCGCCCTTGTCTTTCATGCGCTTGAGCAGTTTTGCCGCCTGATCAGGCGAGAGCCGGCAAAGATCCATTACTTCAGCACGCTGAATCTGCCGATGTTGCTGCACATAGTTCAACACCATTTGCTCATGTTGAATGGGTGTGAAACCTGCCTGGCGGGTATAACCGGCCTTGTCGCCCACGGCCTGGTACAGACTGGCTGACAGAGTGTAGCTGCGCCCTCGGGTAGAACCGTGAGCCTCTACCAAACCAGCTTCGGTCAGGGCTTCCAGAGTGCGTTTGGCACTGGCGGAGTCGCGTTGAATCTGTACGGCCAGTTCGTCGGCCGTGACGCGCTTAGTTTCTCGCAGGGCGGCCAGGGCGATCAGGCTATCGATGGGCAGCTCGGCGTGAGTGGCGCGTTCGTGTTCGACTACCAGTCGACGGAAGTCCAGGTCGGCCTCTGCGGTCGGAAGACGCAGCACCACGTTATGGGCGCTGGTGTAACTGTAGTCTGGGGCCGGCCGGCCAAACTTGAGCATGCCGCGGAAGATCTTGTCCACGCCTCGGCCGGAGCGTTCGACCACGCCGACGCGCTTCATTGCGTCTGCCAAGGCCGGGTTGCGCGGGCGCGGCTCGGTCACCAGCAGGTTGGTCAGGGTCACGCCATCGACCAGACCGCCGGGGTTGCTGACCACAAGAGCATCATCCTCCAGGCGCACGTGCACCGCGCCTCGGCCGTGGTAATCGCGATGCACCAAGGCATTGGCTACGGCTTCACGGAAGGCGCCTAGGTCTACCTTTGGCACTGGCACGCGGAACAGGCCGACCTGTAGTTCTTCCTCTGGGTTGTAGGGACGGAAGTTGGTTTCCAGCCAATCCAGTGCCTTGAGTAATGGGAAGCGGCGAAATTCATTGAAGCGCACTGCCTGCTGGGCCAGCACCTGGAAAGCGAACTCATGGGTGGGCACAAGTTGGCGCAGGGAGGTTTCCCGGCCGATCAGCAGCAGGCCGGTAAGGGTCGGCACGCGCGTACCGTCCGGCTGGCGCGCAGTGAGCAGCAGTGCGCCGTCCAGGGCTTCGTCGTCCAGTTCCAGCAGCACGCGATCGCCGCCGTATTGCTGCACCGCCTGGCGTAGGCGTTCGCGCTCCAGCGGGTCGAGATCGGCGAGGGTGGCACCGGCCACCGGCTGGGCGGAGACATCTAGAAGGCCGAAGTTGCTTGCGCGGCTGTTGCGCTCATGGGGCAGCATGGCTACGCATTCGGGCGTGCCGTCGTGTTTCAAGCGGCGGCGTAGATAGACGCCGCTGGTGGTGGCCACTTCGCCTTGGGCTTTGGGTACATGGATTCGTGCCACGGTCACGCCATCTAGATCGAGCGCCTCGGCCTGTACGTTCAGCGACGGCGAGGTGCGCGCTGCGACCATGCCGGCCAAGCCTGCCAGTTGGTGGTGCTCGGCATGCAGGCCGGTGGGTGTGCCGTCGTCTTCGATGCCTAGCCATAGCTCGCCGCCCTCTGCATTGGCCAGGCAGACCAGTGCCTCAATTAGCTCGCGGTCGGGGAGCTTGCTGCGATCGCTTTTGAACTCGACGGTGAGGGATTCGCGAGGTGGCGGGCGCTGTGGCATATCAGGATTCCGTTTGTGCTGCAGCTTTTTGTATAGATTCCAGCAGCGGGGTGACGCGGACGCGACCGGTTAGAAGGTCGTCCATTAGTCCGATCTTTTGCTGGCGCAACTTTTCCAGTGCCTCCTGCTCGACTGCCATTTTCTTATCGAAGGTCGACAGACGTTGGCTAATAAGCAGCTGTTCAGCAACTGATGGGCAAGAAATACCAAATGCTTTTAGCTGCGTCGAATTGATTGAGGCCAGATTGGTTGTCTGCTTCGATGCTTGGACAAAGTAGGCCTTTCCACGGACAGAGCTGGAGTAGGCTGCCAGAAACGCAGGCAACAGCTTTGAGTCATCACAGCGTACGCGGAAAACATGATTTTGATGCAGGCAGGGTTCTATCTGCCCCTCCCAGACGGCTCCCCGCCCCAGCTTGTCGAAGTCTCCACCCTCGTTCATCAGCACATCACCTACTTTCAGAGCAAAGCGGTTCAGCTCTGACGGCAGGATCGAGACAGTCTTTATTTCGCCCAGTGCAAGGTAGCCATCTTGGACATTAGCCACTCGCAAATATGGCAGCTCAATCGCGACAGGACTGTTTAGGATGCGGCCAAGGGTTACACCGCTTGTGATATCTGCACAACAGCCCAGCGGGATCACCTCCCATTTCCTCGGAATCCACCCCAACTTTGACTCCTTATAAAGTTGCGGCGCTTCGCTCTGTGGGGGGCGCAGTTGGCCGTTGGCATCAATGCCGCGGGTCAGCAGGTCATGTAGCAGGCCCTGCTTGATGGATTTGAGCTTGTCGATCAGAGACTCGGTTTCGCGGATGGCGGTGTCGAGGGTGTCGAGGATTTGGGCGATGGCCGCCTGCTGCTGAACGCTTGGGACTGGGATCTCTATCGCCCGAATGTCACGCAAAACTAGGCGCCTGATAGCGCTACCTGACATGAAGTTTTCAAACTGACGGACACAAATCTGGCTTTGCAATGCGTGGCCAAGGTAAGCTGAGTCGACTTCCCCGGTCGGCACAATGAGACAGATAGACGAGAGCGCCCCAATCTCCTCATTCTGCTTATAGACCACGACACGCCCGACGGTACCATCCTTTGAAAGCAACACGTTTCCATTGCGGATAGTGCATCCAGTAGCGTTGAGCTCGCGGTAAGCCGCAGTGGATATTCGAGTGCAGGAACTGAAATCGATGTATCCCGATTTCATGTCCTTAACGTTGGCTATGAGATAACCATGCTCCTGTGGGGTAGGGCTGAAATGAGAGCCGTCGGTTATGCGGCTGGCTAGCTTATGTAGAGGAGCGGAAAGGAACTGGCTTGGCGTTGTCTGCTCAGACATATCCCAACCCCTCCAGGAAACCCTGCAACGCCACTGTCGCCGCATCGCGTTTGTGCTCAATGTCATTTAGCGTCACATGGTATTTATCCCACCAACTCTCATAGGTGGCGACTATCTGCTTGCGTTGCGCGGTGATATAGCTCTCGACGATGGCCTGCATATCGTTGTGCAGGATGGTCAGCAGCAGCTCGGCGGCTTGTGGCTCGTCCAATTTATCGACGGCCTGATTCAGGTGGCTGGCGAAGTTTTCCTGCTGGATCTTGAGCTGCTTCTTCACCTTGGCCAGCTCGGACTTCCAAGCCTTGAGCCGGGCTTCATCGATGGGGTTTTCGTCGTTGTCGGCATCCGCTTCGCCGTCGGCCTCGTTGGAGTCTTCCCCCTTGGTTGAGACGGCGGCTTTGAGCTGGTTGTCTAGTTCGGCTTTTTTCGCCTCCAGCTCCGACAAACTGGCGACGAAATCGCCGAGCAGGAATTTCACTAGCTTGTGCTCCAGCGGGCTGTGCTTGCTGGTCTTATCTTCTAGTACGGTGATGATGCTGGTGCGCCAGGCATCAATAACGCCCAAGCTGCCGCGGGCCATCAGGCCGAGAAAGTCGTATTTAGACTGGTACCAGAAGCCTGCGACGATGCCCCGGACCTGAAAGGGGTCAAGCAGGCTGATGCCTTCCAGCGTCTGGCTAAAGCTTGCCAGAAGTTCAGCTCGCAACGCGACCAGCGCGGCACTGTTATCCCGCTTCCCAGCTAGGGCGGTGATACGCGGGCTGTGTTCGTGCCACCAGCGCTCGAAGGAGGTGCGGAGGGCAGTCTCCTTGGCTTGCAGGCCAGCATCGCCTTCGATGGCGGGCTTGAAGTCGGCGCGGCGTGTCAGCTTGTTGCGAAAATCTAAATACTGCGCATCGCGCGCCACGAATAAGTTGTGTGGGTCGAGGCCGTGCGAGGCGAACAAAGCGGCTTTTGCCTCGATTTCAGCCTTGGGCACACCGCCCAGCAGGTGAGCACGCACATCATGCGGTTCGGGTGGCGGTGCGTTATCCACATAGCGGCGAATGTTCAGGTTGTAGTCGTTGTCGCGCAGGGTGGTGATATTCACCACGTCGCTGAGACCGTCGATTCGGCGAAATTCGTCGAAGGCGGTAGTGATCTTCTCGATGTGCTCGGGCAGTAGGTGGTTCTGCGCACGGCCCTCGAAGTACTCGCGGTCGGCGTTGATAAACAGCACCTTGCCCTGACGCTCGGCAGGCTTGGCGCTGACTCGGTTGGCACCTTCCTGCATTTGTTGACGCAGGATAAGGATGCAGGCGGGAATGCCGGTGCCATAGAACAGGTTGGCCGGCAAGCCGATCACTGCTTCGAGCAGGTCGTTCTCGATAATGCCAGCGCGGATGCCGCGCTCCTCACCGCCCCGGAACAGCACGCCATGGGGTAATACGGTGGCGATCATGCCCTCGTCGCGGGTCACGGCGAGCATGTGCTGCAGGAACATCAGGTCGGCCTTTTTCGATCCCAGCGGCACCTCGCCGAAGCAGAAGCGTTGCTCGCGGAATGCCGGGTTCCAAGCCAGGCTGCCATCCGCGCTTTTCTCGGTATGGCCCCAGTTGATGGAGAAAGGCGGATTGGTGAGGATTCGGTCGAAGCGGCGCAGTTCGCCGCCCTCGATATGCCGAGGGTCGGCTAGGGTGTCTTCGTTCTCCAGCCAAGCGTTGCTGATGCCGTGCAGCAGCATATTCATCTGCGCAATGGACCAAACGGTACCGTTGAATTCCTGGCCGAATAAGTTGGCCTTGCGGCCGTCCTCACCGTGCTCGTCGATATATTCCTTGGCAGCAATCAACATGCCGCCCGAGCCGCAGCAGGGGTCGTAGACATCGTGAGCCAGAGTCGGCTTGAGCAGATGAACCATCAGGCGCACAACAGAGCGCGGTGTATAGAACTCACCGCCTTTCTTGCCGGCCGAGTCGGCGAACTCGGCGATCAGGTATTCGTAGGCTGCCCCAAGCAGGTCGGGGAATTCGAAGTCACTATTGCGCAGACGCACCTCACCGAAGTGGGTAATGAGTTGGCGCAGCTTCTGATCGGGAATCTTGCTCTGGCCGACCTTGCGAGTGAAGTCAATGTGCTCCAGCACTCCTTCCAGGGATACGTTATTTTCCTCAATGCCGCCCAGCGCCTTGTTAAGCAAGTTGCCAACATTGATGTGCGCTTCGTTGAGCAAATAGTGGAAGCGTGAATGGCTGGGCACCCAGAAATTACCATCGCGCTTGTACCAGCGCGGATTTTCCGCCGTGACAAAGGCCTCAGCCTTGCTCTTGCCGGCGTTTATTTCATCGGCAACGACCTGCTCATAGCGCTCCTCGAAAACGTCGGAGCAGCGCTTGAGGAACAGCATGCCGAAAATGTATTCCTTAAACTCCGAGGCATCCATCTTGCCGCGCAGAATATCGGCAGCCTTGAACAGATGGCGTTCCAGTTGTTGCAGCGTGAGGGGCATTGCGAAATCTCTTGTGGGCACTCAGGGAGCGGATGCCGGTCCCCGTGGTATTAAATGCCGGGGATTGTATCCCAATCCAAGCTCTGCACTGAGCAGTCTCGGTCGCAGGAGCTCACAGACCGCCATGGGTAGGGAGTTGTCTGTTGTTCAGCAAGGGGCACGTTAGTCCTTGGACCTTGGCAGTTGCCTAGCCAATCTCCATGTAGCATGCGCCGTATTCGAGTCGGCCTGGATTGAGCCTTGGAGCAGTGAAATTTCACCGAGCCCTTATGTTCAATCAGAGCGTGCCTGAGTCTGGGGAGAGTCAAACTCAATGTATTTGTCCGATACCAAGAGTCGCAAAAAAAATCACCTGTCGAAGGACAGGTGATTTCTTGGTTTTCAGTAATCGTTAAGAAAACTATAAGAAGACTTTCATCGCCCCGATCAAGATGCCGATCGTCACGGCGAGCATGGAAGCCATGCGAATGGACAACTTGAGATCAGATTTGGCGATCTCAGCAGTCAGCCGATGATTAGTATTAGCGATTTCAGCAGTCGCCTTGCCGATTTCAGCAGCGAGACTTGCGAGATCACTTTTCGTCGCGAGTAGTGTGAGCATGTCAGATTCCAATGCTTGGATAACAGCTTCGGCTTTGAGCTCAGGTACGTCGATTGCGCGCAGTGCCTGATACATCGCCAGTTCCATTTTCATTAAGGCCTCCTAAAACAAAAAAAAGGCCTTCCCCACGACGGGAAAGGCCCGTCGTGGGTGGGAAAGTCATGCTTCCATCGACATTCAAGTCGACTGTCCGCGCTGCCGGAAGCTATGCGGTCATTTGGTGGATCCTGCGGAGAACCGCAGCGCCGTCTTGAAGATCCTGGCGGCTTGGGTGCTGAACTAATCAGCTAGATGCATAGCAAAAGTGCCCCTGAGGACTTCGGCTGTCAATCCGGTAATCGGTTTTCGACTGTTTCCTAATGTTGTATGAGGCTCCCTCCTGCCTGCGCTCACCACCACCTTCAGACTCGGGTTGTTGAGGATCGACGTCGAACGTCCCGAATTATCGGCCGAGGTAGGTCGCGGTAATTTGTGTTCTCTCATGCCCGAGTTCACGGCTGATAATTTGTCGCGCGGTATGGTCTTGAGAGCGCTGCATAGGGGTCAATTCCTTGGACGTGATTCCCCCTGCCGCCGGTGCCTTCCATCCTGTCAAAGCTACGTAGCGGCTTTGTGCGTAATGATGACGTAGCCCATGCATGTGGCTCATGCCTGCTGCCTTGCACTGACCATCGTAGGTGTTTCTCTGCTGAATATACGTTTTGTGAGCCGGGATTAATGAGCTGGCTCCTGCTAACTGGTGTGCCGCGTTCAGCACCTCGCGCTGTTGCGAAGTAGTGATCGGAACAGAGCGATCACGCCCGCCCTTCGTCCATGAGCCCTTGAGGAGAATGTGATCTCCTCGATCCGCATACTTGGGCTGAAATTTGATCGCTTCCTCACGGCGTAGTCCAAACGCCGACTGAAGCTGGAGGCTCATGCGCACATGGACGTCAGTGATCTTGCCAAGGTCTGTTCCCAGTCCCTGAGCTTTGCTGACGTTAGTGACGAACCGCCGTTCGGCCACACCCAGTTGCGTGTTGTCCGCGGGGAGAATGCCAGCCTTGCCGATTTTTTCAGCCCACCATCGAAGGTGCGCAAGCCGATTTTTGATGGTGCCAACTGACAGGCCTTCGCCTTGCCAGCGATCTAGCAGTGCCAGTACGTGTTTGCCCTTGAGCGAGGGGGCTTTCATCTGCCGAAAACCAGTTTCCCGCAGCTGGCGGGCGATCAGCCCCAATGAGCGGATACGGTCGGCCTGAGTGTTGTGACTGCCATCGCGATTGCGTCGGCAAAGTTGCCGCAGGGTGTAGGTCAAATCGTCCATATCCCATCCACTCACTGGCTTTGTTTTGTGCTGTTGTCCTTTCCTGAAAATCATTGGTAAGTGTTGGTGCCAACTCGCTAGGCGAGATCCCCGAAGGGCAGGGGCAAGGTGTTCAGGAAACACCGGTGTCTCGGCTGAGACGTCCGTCTTCCTTCCTGCTGGAAGGTCGGACGGAGATGGAGCGGGATGAGTTAGTTTTTAATGTTGATGAGTACCCCAAGGAAATGGGTGGGATTGTTAAGTTGAAGCAGGCGGCATTGCGCAAAGGTCCGCTATTTAAGACAGCGTAGTAGCGGCATATCAGGGAATAGGTCTACAGAAAAAGGCGGCTCCGTCCCATGGGTATGGGTCGGTATGCTTCTGGAACCTTGCATACCTGGGCTAACTCCATCCTGCTGGATCAGCGCTTGCAGGAGTCTTGCGCTGTTGGGACGACGACTCTCGAACCTGTCGTCTTAGGTTTTGCTGGACCAATGTATGGGGGCATCATCATGTATGCCGCACGTTTTAAGATTCAGGATTTGCCCGTGATGTTGAGGCGTCGGCGGGGCCGTCACTGCGGTTTGCAGTGACGGCCCATCTCATGAGTTGCGTTTCATTGGGCAGGGGCAGCCGCTGTGATAGGTGCATATGCATCGATTGCCTGTGGTGCTGACGCGGCCTTCGGCCTTGTCGGCTCCCTGCGCAGGTACGGCATGGTTCCCAAGCCACGCCTGCGCAGGGAGCTTTGGGAATGGCGGAGCACGGAGCTGCCGATCGATACCGTGAATCGCATGAGCGTGCAAGTCGACAACATGGATATCCAGGTTGACCGAGAGCTTTCTGCCGAAGGTCTGGGACGTATGATAACTAGCAGTTACAACGGGGTAGTTGGGGGGCTTTTTCTACCGTTTTGCGACGGGCAGAAAACGGCCAGAAGCAGTCATTCGGATGTGTCTAGGAAATCAGTACAGAGTCAAACTGCTGGCGCTCCTTGTGTATAAAACAATGGCGTGTTCATCATCTCTGACACTTTAGGTATGGCTGGTTGGAGTTTGCGGGCATTTGTCGTGCTACGGGCACCTATTGTGATGGTGCCGAAAACTCTCCAAAGGCGGAATGCATGGGTGAAATCCCGCAATCTTTCGTAGATCTGGGTAAGGATCACTAACTCCAGTGACTATCGCACTACGGGCTCGGCGTGATAGAAAAATTTGCAATTGGCCTAGAATCCAAAAATACATTTTCGGTAGTTTGTGGTTGCTAGATTCATCCAGAAGCGCTCCCTTCATGAGCAGGCCAAAACGACCGAACATCGCAGCTTGTTTACATCTATGAAAGCCAGAGGTGATTTTACTTATGCCAAAGGCCCATCTTCTGGCCTGCCTGGTTTATGCATTGATAGGTAAATCCATTGACATACTGAAGGGTGCAGCAATCCGCTTATAAATACGGAATCCCATGTGTTTTTTCCTTCACGGGCTTCATCAATTTTTGCCCGCTCCTTAATTAATTCTTTCTCAAGGTCTACCAAGGTTTTTGGGGTTGCCTCAAGAGATCTAATTACTAAGCTTGGTTTGCGAATTAAATTCGCCCATTGCTTACCTAGATATCCTATGATGCTTGATTTCAAAACAACCTCTCGCACATGGAAAGCAATTGCTGCATAGTTTTGGTGATTAGTGCTAACTGATAAGTGCAGAGTAATTTTCGGTACTGATCCAAGGTTCTCGAAGTGGGCTTCAATAAGGCGCTCAGCTAAACACTCATCAAAATATGGATGAAGGATCCGCTCGTTGGCAGCACCTGTTAGCGTTTCGCTTCTAATGGTGTTGCATAAACAAGCGTGAACAAGGTTTTGAGAAAATACTGAAAACTCAGGGTAAGTGTTTTTTGGCAAAATATGGTCCAAAGTCCCGCTTTGCATTGAGCCACACATAGGGCATCCAAGATATTTGCTGTTTTCGCGCATATCGCTTATGTAGATCAAGTCCTTGGGTGGTGATGCATAGTGTTTTTTAAGATGCTCCCCAGTAGTGCTTGGTATCTTTATAGGGTAGATGATAAATGCGTTGCCGTCTGCTGAGACATACTGCTTGTAGTTTGCCTGTATATGTCGTTCTGACAGCTTTAGATCTGGGTAACTATTCACGCGAGTGTTATTCGAAAGTTTCAGGATTGCAGCGGCATCATCAAGTGATGGACGAGGGATTTTATTCAATTTTTCTCTACCTCCAGTGACTGCCGTAGTGAGCTTAAAATTTCAAGAGAAAGTTTGTCTTTGTATTCTTTGTATAAGTCATCCCAGTTATCGTATATCTCAAGAAGACGTTTTTTAACCTCTAGTGCCAATTTCGAAGGAGAATCTTCGTTAAATACGAAAAATGATATGGCTCCTATATCTGCTCCAAATGTCTGTAGTGCAGTTTTTGGTGTTTCAATAAAACCATTTTTATTTGCGCGCAAAACGATGACCTGTTCGGGGAAAACCTCTCTAACAACGTAGGCCGAGTGCGTTGCGATTATGGCTGCCGATCCAGATAGTTCAAGTAGTCGATCGAGTAGCGCAATGAAGTTGCTGATAAAGCTCGGATGTAGATGTGTTTCTGGCTCATCAAGTAGCAAAAGAGAACCATTCTCCACGTACAAACTTGCTTGCGCGGCAAACCTTAAAAAAGATATCTCACCGCTACTTAGCGGATAGCCAATCCCAGAAATTACTCTAACTGGGTCTTTTTGTATGTTGATAGAGGAGTAAGTGGCTAACGCTTTTTCTTCGCTAAAAAAATGCAAATCTCCTAGGTTTAAATGGCTGTTTTCACTATCTACAAGGCTGAGGGAAATTTCACTCGAGTTATTGATGGTTTCGAGAGATTCCAAAAACAATTCCCATCTTGATACCCCTCCTAGATACTCATTGGATCTTAAAATCTGAATGATTAAGTCGGAAATATTTCCCTTTTTGCTTTTTGGCGCTCCTAGCCTATTTAGTGAAAATCTTCTGTACCATATTTTGGAGCGTTTTCGGCGATCACTTGGAAAAACTGATTCAGCCTCGTTTGTAGGTGCAAATGCTAATATCCGGTTAAGCATAGGTCTTTCTTGGGTGTCAGCATCAATCAGAGAATTGCTTCCCGTTATTGCTGACTTTACTATTCTTCCAAGTGTTTGGCTTTTGCCTACTCCATTCTCTCCGATTATTACAGCGATACGCTTAGGAAGTTCCGCGTAATGATCAAAGCGGAACAGCATTTCATGTGGGTTTAATTTTCCTGGTAGCTGAAAGCTAATGGCTAGGCTATGAGACAGCTTTCGAAACTCTTCTGAATCTAAGCCGCGCAAAATTGAGCCAGCATTTTTGAATGCAAAAAAAGACTCAGTCGTCCTCATGAATGACTTTAAAAATACTTCAGAATTACATGCCAAATCCAGCCAGTTTATATTGGTTTTGAATTCTCCGAGAGCAACTAAATCATTGATTGATTTTAGCACTGTTACCGCGATTTCAACCCCAAAAGCCCTTGAAAGCTTTCGGTAGGAGTCCATGTTTGGCAACATAGTAAAGAATTTTGTCCCTCCTAAGGCTGGTAGTGCATATATGTCGACACCCTCTAATAGTTGGTTGAGCTTGTAGACACCATTTGACTCATCTGGCGAGTTTGTAAGAAAACCAATGAAACCTTCAGTGTAAAAATCACCCTGACCTTCTAAGTGAACATGGATATCAATCTTTGTTCTGAAGCCAAAGTCATTCCATTTGTCCGGGTTGGGGGATATGTAAATAGCGCTATCCCTTATTAACTCTGCTTGAGAGGGTGTTTTACAAAAGGCAACTTTAATGCCATGGTCAAAACCGTCAAATATTTTTTTTGTCATCTTGGTCGAGCTCAATTAAATGAAATGATTGCATTTATGTTTGCCTTAGTCTTTTATTTCTGATCGAGCTCTACCTTGCATGAAGATGGCTAAAATCTAATAGATCACGATGCCATTGCCAGTAATTTTTCGAGCGTAGCTGAGGAAAGTGAGAGTACTATTCGTGAGTTATCTCCACAGCCAGTTCCTGAGTTTCTTGCTTTAGTGTAGTATTTTGGGATGGTTGCGGCTTTATGGGCTGGTAACCACCAATTCTCCCGTCGGGCCTCTTGAAAAAGGAAAGAAAGTCCTTAAGGCTCATTACAACGCGCGGTCGACCACTGACAATTCCAGTAACAATCATATAATCAAGGCCGCCAGGGTCCGTAGGAAGATCTTTCAATCTGGCTGCTAACCCACCATTACCGTCTTTATTTTTATGGTAAAGGAACAGCCTAAGATAGTTCTTGAAAGCACTGAGGGTTATGCCTTGGCCGGCAAACTTTTTGAGATCGACCTCGACGGCACTAAAATAGGTCTGCGCTTGCAGATCTAGATTGGTTTTTTTCTTTCCCGCGACTCCGTACACCAGCAAATGGTGGCTATCCTTTTCGAGCGATTCTCTTTTGGCACTATCGTAGTCAAAAAATTTGTCAATTTCCGACTTCAGGTCATTGTGTGCTCTTTTAAATTCGATCAACACAAACGTCGACTGCTGACCGAAAATCGCGTCCCCGGCTTTTTCATGATCTCCATCAAGCGGCGCTAAAAAGTATTCCTTTGTAGAGCTAAGAGGCATGAAGCGTTGTACAAACGCATATTCAACTGTTTTTTCCCACCACATGAATGACTCTCCCTGTCAGCTTGCCTCTCGCCACTGTTCGAAACTAGCGGCCTTTGGCCATGATAAGGTCGAAGTCTCCTTTTCTAAAAGGCCCGGGCAGCTGAATTGCCTCGAATGGTCGCTTTTGGCCGATTTCTGCCCGTCGTAACCCGTAGAAACCAACCATTCTCAGCATCGGGTATAGGACGCTGATAATGGTGAGCTATGTCGTGAACACCACGATTAGAGGGGGGCAGCGCAAGTCCCTCTCATGGACATAGCCCAATCCCTTCGAGTGGCCACCAGTCAGCAAGCCCATCAAATAACCGCAGATGTCATGAACGACTAATGTAGATGTACCCGATTTTAACCGGGTGTCCCTCTGCCTTTGGTTAAAGGCAAAGGCGAGTGCTGTCGCTCGCTTAAGCGCACTACACGCTTAGCTTTCTGGTTCACAAGAAAAAACCACCTGCCATAGGGTAGGTGGTTCTCGGTACTGCCGAAAAAGTAGATCGTTAATCAGTCATCGCCATCAAGACGAAGACCGCTGCCACCAACGGGAACATCATCGTGCCAATGTTGAGGGTGAGATCAGATGCGAAGCGAGATAGCTCTGTCCGAAAGTGTTCTACGTCTGGATCGGATTTAACGGTAGGAGGTGACTGCAACGCAGTCTCCATAGCCAGGATTACAGCATCGATTTTTGGCTCAGGCACGTCGATCGCTTTCAGTGCTTGATACAGTGCTAGTCGAATGTTCATTAAGGCCTTCGAATAAACAAGAAAGGCCTTACCCGGACGGGAAAGGCCCGTCGTGGGTGGGGGTGAGTAACATGCTTCCATCGACATTGATGTCGACTGTCCGCGCTGCCGGAAGCGATGCGGTCATTCGGGAGGATCCTGCGGGAAACCGCAGCGCCGTCTTGCAGATCCTGGCGGCTTTTGGGTGCTGATCACATCAGCGAGACGAGATGTGAAGTTGCTCCCTGCGGTGTTCGCTGTAAATCCGAAAACGGTTATTCGGGATTTCCTAATGTTCCCCCGACTGTTTGATAACCAGTTGCGCAGGGATTACTGACGCATGCTTTAGGCAGGAAGCGGCTGGCAGGCCAAGCTTTTCATGACCTGTGCAGCCAGATCGTCTGCAATCCTTGGCCCCTTCATTATCTTGCGCATCTCGGCAAAGTGCGGCAGGCCCTGCTGAATTGTCTTCGATCTTGTGGCGGGCTTTTGTTTGACCTCCGCGGCAGCCGAGGCCACTGCAGGGGGCGTAAGGGGGGCGACAGTTTTCTGCTCTTTTTTACGGCCTGCCCACGGTCGAAACTCGCCGGCTAATGCTCGATTTATCAACCCGAAGAAATAGGCGACGACGTTACGCACCGACCCACGTTGACTGCGCGCCTGGAGTTCGTCCAGCACTTGTTGGCGATGTTGGGATGGCAGTCGAGTCAGGGCTGCCAGCACGTCTTGTTGCTGATCCGCTTTGGCGTTTGCCAGGCATTGCGGCAGTGTCACTGACCCTTGTGTCAAATGGCGTTCCTCACGTGCGCGTGTGCGGTACGTACGTATTTTTTTATATTTGTTTTTATACGTATTGTCGCCGGTGCTGAGGTGTTTCTGGTCGGTCTGCTGCGTGACGGAGGTTCTTGTTGCGGGATGACTCGGTACAGGTTTTCTGGTGGAGAGCGGGCGTTTTCCTGAGGGTGGCGGCTCATCGTCCTCGTCACGTTGTGCCGGCGTGAGTGCGGCATTGTCTTTGGACGTTTGCTCCCGCGTAGCTTCGATGTGCCTCGCGATGCAATCGAGATGGGTGTGCTTATGGCCGATGCAGTTCTCGAGAAGTGCTGGAAGGGTGGTGTCTAAAGCGCAGGCTTCGCGGAAGCTCAGGGCACTCTCGTTGGTCTGATAGAGCTCGTTCAGAACGTTGCCCGTAATGAGGTCGCTATTCTGGCCGACCAAGCTTATCCAACCAGTTAGGCGCAGAACCGTTAGCGCTCGCGAGGCGGTTTCGTAAGAAGCTCGTTTTGCCAGCGGGGCGCACGCGAGGTATGAGCGCAATTGACCCATTCCTGCCAAGGTGTACAGACCTCCAGCCGACCGTAGCGAGTGCATCACGTGCCAGCAATTGCGATCCAGAGGTGTCAGGCGGTTATCGACCATGAGCGATAGGACCGCAGAGCTCGGAGCGTCTTGAGCCTGCGAGGTATGGGAGGGGGGTCGGTTGGTCATGAGGTGTCTCCGAGGTCTGGGCCACGTTGGCCTGTTACCCGACATCTCATCTAGGACTGTTCCGTATGTCAGCCAACAATGCGATCTCTGCTACGGACACATTGTTTGGCTTTTGTGATGATTGATACCTGGGGAGTGATCTAGAACGCTGTGTTAAAGATCTCGGGTGATTCGGCAGGCGAATGCGTCAGTAGTGAATACGAGACGAGCGTTATTGCGTCTATCTCACCAAGACTACGTTAAGTCCCCTGGCGCTCTGAACGGCTGAAACCGACAAGCTCCCCGTTGCCTCTTGCTGGATGTGTTCACTCCACCAAGCCATCATCGGGCGTCTTCGCTCTATGTAGTCCGCCCGGTTGTAGGCGCTACGGACTTCGTCTTTGTCCACATGCGCAAGCGCGACCTCGATCAGCTCCGCATCCCACCCGTGTTCATTCAAGATGGTGCTCGCCATGGAACGCATTCCGTGGCTTACAAGTCGCCCCTCAAACCCCATCCGCTTCAGCGCCATGTTGGCGGTCTGGCTGTTGCAATGAGTGCGAGGATTGCGGTCGGCGGGAAATACGTATTCCCTGTGTCCGCTGTAGGGCTTGATCGCTTCCAGAAGCGCCAAAGCGTGCTCCGTGAGCGGAATGATGTGGGAGCGACGTTTCTTCATGCGCTCCGCTGGGATCGTCCAGATCTTCTTATTGAGGTCGATATCAGCCCATCGGGTGGTCGCAGCTTCTGCGGGCCGAGTCATCGTGTGGAGCTGCCATTCGATGAGGCATCGGGTGGTTCTTTTTATGCTGGCGTTGGCAATTGCCACCATGAGTTCATTGAGTTCATCGGGGGGTAATGCCGCCATGTTTTTCTTCTTTGGTTTTTTGAAGACTGATCGAATTCCGCTCAGGGGGTTGGCATGAATGAGTCCGTAGTTCACCCCGTAAGTCATGATTTCGTTGAGGCGTTGGGTCAGGCGCTTGACCGTTTCTAGGCTGCCTTTGGTTTCAAGCGGCCTAAGCAACTTAATGACCTGAGGCGCGCTGATTTCAGAAATCGGGGTCGCTTGTAGATCCGGGAAGATGTGCAACGTGAGCGAGCGCCAAATGTCTTCAGCGTAGGCGGTGGTCACGGAGTCTTTCTTCAGTTCAAACCAGGCTGTCGCGACGTTTTGAAAGGTGTGCTCTGTCGCAGCTTTTTTTGCTTGGCGATCTGCATCGCGTTGCTCTTTCGGGTCCAGTCCCTGAGCAACCAGCTCCCTGGCTTCAACCGTGCGTTTACGCGCATGAGCCAGGCTGAGCTCCGGGAATGTTCCCAGTCCCATGTTGATTCGTTTCTTGGTCACGGGATGGATGTAGTTGAAATTCCAGAGCCTCGAACCGTTGGTTCGGACTCGTAACTGAAGGCCGTCGCCGTCGGTCAATGTGTAGTCCTTGTCCTTGGGTTTGGCAGCTTTGATTTTTAGGTCTGAAAGGCGTGTGGCTCGGGCTCCCATGGGTACTCCAACGCTGTTTGTGTATTCCAAAATTTACCAGTCACGGGCTTGGAATACGCCTTGGAATACATTTCAAAATGGATCTGCCTGAAGCGCTGTGGA
Source organism: Pseudomonas sp. GNP014 (assembly GCF_054344005.1). Taxonomy (NCBI): domain Bacteria; kingdom Pseudomonadati; phylum Pseudomonadota; class Gammaproteobacteria; order Pseudomonadales; family Pseudomonadaceae; genus Pseudomonas; species Pseudomonas sp. GNP014. The sequence goes on from NZ_JBTGUS010000001.1 coordinate 2,128,001, forward strand.
GCTCAATAGCCCTGAAACCCCCGTATTTACTGGATTTTAGGCACAAAAAAAGACGTCCGTGGACGTCTTTAGATGATGAAGTGGTGGAGCCGGGGGGATTTGAACCCCCGTCCGCCAGTACTCCGCTGTCGGTACTACATGCGTAGCCGTTTCTATTAAGTTAACCCTCAGCGACCCGAAGGGCAGGGTGCTTTGGGCGAGTTGTGTAAGTTTTAGCCGCTTCGTCCACAACGTACTGCACGGCGATTCTGTTCTATATGACAATCATTTCGGGTTTACAGACATCCCCTGATGATTGCTGGACCCGAAGGTACCAGGAGCATTGTCAGCTGCAATTAAGCAGCGAGAGCAACACCGTATTGGTCGTCATTGGCAACTATAAGTAGTTGCAACAGTGGATTTACGACTTCTGTTACCAAGTCGGCATGCACCTAAAGTTTCGCAACCGGCGTCGAATCCTAAACGGCCCCGAACTCATTGCTCAGTACAACTGTTTGAGCAACAAGCCTGCGCAGTGTACGCCAAACGGCCCGCGAGGCCAACCCGAAGGTTGGCCGGGCAGCTGATCAGTTGTTGGTGCCGGTGGATTTGCGCAGTTCCACGATGGTTTGCGAGGTTTCCGCAATGCAATCGTCGATTTTGCCTTGAGCCTTGAGCGCCTCGGCCTTGCTCACACTGGCGTTAGCGCGCTGGCTCAGTTCCGGGTTCGCTGACAGCTGTCCCTTGGCATTGTTGATGGTCTGAATATTGGCATCGCACAGGTCGGCAGGCTTGTCCGCGGCGAACGAAGTGGAAGCCATCATCGATGCAGTAACGAACAGACCTAACAGTACAGAACGTTTCATGTGTATCTCCTTGAACCGAGTGGGTCCAGACTTCGCTGGCCGTCAGGACGGGCAACCGTATGGAAGAAAAACCCCGATCAGTCGGGGTTATTCTGTGGACTACAGTCGAACTCAAGGGTTCTATTTTTCTTCAGCAGGCCTTCGCCCGGGTCACTCGATCCACCAGATAGACCAGTCCGTGGTAGTCAATTCCGCCATGTTGCGTCAGACCGATCTCGCAAGTCCGGCTGGTGGAAATCCCTTCGCTGCAATGCTGCACCGCCTCCTTGAGCGTGCGCAGCGAGTGGCTGTTCAGCTCCGGCGTGGTGAAGCCCTTGTCACCGGCAAACCCGCAACAGTGGATGCCTTCGGGGATGACCACGTTGGTGCTGCATTTGCGTGCCAGATCGATCAGCGCCTGGCTCTCGCCCAGATGCTGGGTGCTGCACGTCACATGCACAGCAATCGGTGCATCCTGCGGGGTGAACTCGAGTCGGTCGAGAAGGTGCGTACGAATGAAACGCACCGGGTCGTACAGGTCCAGGCGAACATCGCCGACATCCTGCACCAGGCGCAGGGTGCACGGGCTGGTGTCGCAATAGATCGGATCGAGTCCGCCGCGACTGGCGTGAAGCAGGGCGCTGATCAGCTCCTGGCGCTTGTGCTCGGCCTGTTCCGCATAGCCTTTGGAAGCGAACGGCTGACCGCAGCAGAGGTTGTCCTGATTGTCCGGGAACACCACCTGGTAACCGGCCTTTTCCAGCAGGCCCCGGGTTTTGTCGTACAGCGACATCTGCTCTTTGTCTCCGGCTGCCGGGCCCATGACCCGCGATACGCAGGCGGCCAGATAGACCACGCGCGGACGCTCATCGGAGACGCTGGGACTGAAGCGAATGGCTTTTTCCGGCTGCGGCATCGCATTCGTCCACAGCGGCACCTGGCCTTTGGACAAGCGCGTCAGGGTTGCTGAAAGCTTCGCCAGGCGCGGCGCACCGAGCAGCATCCGCGCACCGTTGGCCACGTGCAGAGTAAAACGTGCGCCTTGCAGGGTCTTGGCGAAATTTCCTTCGATCCAGTCAGCGGTTTTCTGATGCGTGGCGTTACGGGCGCGGAGCTTTTTCACCAGTTCGCCGGTGTTGATGCCTACAGGGCAGCGTTGCGCACACAAGCCGGTGGCGGCGCAGGTGTCGATGCCTTGGTACGCGTAGGCTTCTTCCAGTTCGCGGGTGTCGATGCCAGCGCGTTTTTTTGCCTGAATGTCACGCCAGATCACGATGCGCTGGCGCGGACTCAGGGTCAGGCCTTTCGACGGGCAGACCGGTTCGCAGAAGCCGCACTCGATGCATTTATCCACAATCTCGTCGGCCGCCGGCAGCGGCTTCAGGTGCTTGAGGTGAATCTGCGGATCTTCGCTGAGCACCACGTCCGGGTTGAGGATGCCGTTGGGGTCGAGCAGACGTTTGAGCTGCCACATCAGTTGATAGGCATCGCTGCCCCATTCCAGTTCCACGAACGGCGCCATGTTGCGCCCGGTGCCGTGCTCGGCCTTCAGCGAGCCACCGAATTCCACCGCCACCAGTTGCGCGACGTCGTCCATGAACGCCTGATAGCGTGCGACTTCTTCCGCGCTGTTGAAGCCTTGGGTGAAGACGAAGTGCAGATTGCCTTCCAGTGCGTGTCCGAAAAGGATCGCTTCGTCGTAGGCATGCTTGTCGAATAGCTCGATCAGGCGATTGACGCCGATCGCCAGTTGTTCGACCGGAAAAGTCACGTCTTCGATGATCACCGTGGTGCCGGTTTTGCGTACGGCACCGACGGCGGGGAAGGTGTCCTTGCGAATCGCCCAGAGGCGGGCGTTCTCGACCGGGTCTTCGGTGAAGTCGACTTGCTTTTCCACAGGGAAACCGCTGAGTGACGCCATGATCTGCGCCAGTTGTTCCTGCAGCAAAGAGGAAGAGGCGGCGCGGGATTCGATCAGCAGGGCGCAGGCATTGTTCGACAGCTGTTGTACGAAAGCGGGCATGCCGGGTTTGTCCTGCACCGAGCGCAGGCTGCGTCGATCGAGCAGTTCCACCGCCGACACCGGTTGGCTTTTCAGCACGGTGACCGCGTTGCAGCAGGTTTCCACATCCGGGAACACGATCAGCGCCGACGCCTTGTGCGGGTGATCGATCACTGTGTCGTAGGTCACCGCACTGATAAAACCGAGGGTGCCTTCGGAGCCAACCAACAGGTGGCTCAAGATATCCACAGGCTCGTCGAAATCCACCAAGGCGTTGAGTGACAGGCCGGTGGTATTTTTCAGACGGTATTTGTGGCGAATTCTCGCGGCCAACTCGGCATTGGCGCGGGTCTCGCGGCCCAATGTCGCCAGGCGCTCCAGCAGATCGCCATGACTGTTGCGAAATGCTGCGACACTGGCAGCGTCTTCGGTGTCGAGACGCGTGCCATCGGCCAGCACCAGGCGAATCCCGGCCAGCGTGTGATAGGTGTTTTGCGCCGTGCCGCAGCACATGCCACTGGCGTTGTTGGCGACGATGCCGCCGATCTTGCAGGCGTTGATCGACGCCGGGTCCGGGCCGATCTTGCGGCCGAACGGTGCCAGCCATGCGTTGGCCTGCGCACCGATGACGCCCGGCTGCAGGCGGATTTGCGTGCCTTGGCCGCGAATCTCGCGGGCGTTCCAGTTATCCCCCAGCACGATCAGCACCGAATCGCTGATGGCTTGCCCGGAAAGGCTGGTGCCCGCAGCGCGGAAGGTCACCGGAACGTGGTCGCGCTGGGCCAGTTTCAACAGGCTCACGACTTCATCTTCGGACTCGACGCGGATGACCAGTTTCGGGATCAGTCGATAAAAACTGGCGTCAGTGCCAAAGGCCAGCGTCGATAGCGGATCATCAAAACGGCGCTCGGCCGGAATCAGTTGTTGCGCATCACGCAGGAAATTCACCGGAAGCGTCATTGGTCCTCCAGGATCAGCACTACGAGGTCTTTCGGGCCGTGGGCGCCGTAAGCCAGGACTTGCTCGATGTCAGCGGTTTTCGACGGGCCGGACACCAATAATGCGTTGGTCGGCATGCCTTGGGCCCACTCGAATTCCTGCTGCACCTGATAGAAGTTGTCACGAATTTCGCTGGCCTTGAGCAGGGCGAAATGCACCGGCGGCACCAGGCTCATCAACCGCGGTTCTTCGCGGGTCGGCCAGATAATCAGGCTACCGGTGGCGGCAATTGCGCCGAGGGTGCCGGTGAGGCTGGCCGGGGTGTCGTCGAACAACTCGGCTTTCCACGCTTCCATCGGCCGGTCGTAGGATTTCAGCGCGGGCAGATCAGGATGATTCTCCCAGTGTTGTGTGATGCGTTGCCCGTGCGTTGTAGTCGGCGCGATCAACAGGCTTGGCAACTGACGGTCACGCAGCAACTGCGCGAGCAGCGCCGGCCAGTCTGCGTCAGAGGTCAGATGAATTTCGGTGTGCACCGCTTCCATCAGTTTGCGCAGTTGCGGGATGCGTTGATCGGCGCTGTAGGTGTAAGGCTGCGTCACCAGATCGACATCAAAGTTGTCGGCAATCGGTGTGGCGCCGGTCAGGCTTTTCCGCAGCTTGGCGAGGATATTTTGCTTGGCGCTCATCAGCGGTCTCCCTGTTTGGCCAGATGCTCGCGGGCCATGTCGTGCAGTGAGCGGGCGGCGGGTTTTGGTGCGCTGTGGTTTTGCGTCCACGGGCCGACGTTGCTTGGCGTCAGCGCGCGCAGGCGTGTGGCGAAGAAACCGAACAGTCGATACAGCGTCGGCGAGCTGTTGAGTTTCGCCCAGGCGTGCCAGATGAAACGTTCCTTGCGCGAATACTTGCTGCCCTGACCGCGCATCACTTGATGCGGCGAGTCCGGGGCCTTGACGTTTTCTTCGCGCAAACGACGCAGGATTGCCGGGATCGGAATTTTTACCGGACACACTTCACCGCAGGCGCCGCACAGCGACGAAGCGCTCGGGTGATCCGGGACTTTCGCCAGGCCGACCATGTGCGGGGTGATGATTTTGCCGATCGGTCCAGGGTACACCTCGCCGTAGGTGTGGCCGCCGACGCGGGTGTAGACCGGGCAATGATTCATACAGGCGCCGCAGCGGATGCAATTCAGGGTCTGGCGCAATTCGCTGTCGGCAAAGGCCTGGCTGCGACCGTTGTCGAGCAGCACCAGATGCACTTCCTGCGGGCCGTCGAGTTCATGTTTCTTGCGCGGGCCGGAGATCATGTTGACGTAGGTGGTGATCGGAATACCCAGCGCCGAACGGGTCAGCAGCGACAGCAGCGGCACCACGTCGCGCAGGTTTTCCACCACCTTTTCGATGCCGGTAACGGCGATGTGCACCGGTGGCACGGTGGTGGTCATGCGCCCGTTGCCTTCGTTTTCCACCAGCAGCAGGGTGCCGGTTTCGGCGACGGCGAAGTTCACTCCGGAGACGCCGATGTCCGCTTCGAAGAATTTCTGCCGCAGGACTCTGCGACCGATCTGAATGAGTTGGTCAACGTCCTTGGTGTATTCCACGCCAAGTTTGTCGTGGAACAAGGACGCGACCTGACCGGCATTCTTGTGGATCGCCGGCATAATGATGTGTGAAGGCTTCTCGTGGTCGAGCTGGACGATGTATTCCCCCATGTCGGACTCCAGGCATTCAACACCTTGAGCCTCGAGGAAATGGTTCATCTCCATCTCTTCGCTGACCATCGATTTGCCCTTGATCACTTGCCGCGCCTCGTGAGCGCGGATGATCGACAAGACGATGCCATTGGCCTCGTCTACCGTTTCCGCCCAGTGCACTGTCACACCGTTGCGGGTCAGGTTCTTTTCCAGTTGCTCGAGCAGGTCGGGCAACTTGGAGAGCGCACGCGCCCTGATCGAGTTGCCCAGGGCGCGCAAATGTTCTCTTTCGTGGGCATCACTGAAAGCGGCTGCCCGCTTGACCATCAGTGAGTCCATGGCCGTGCGGAAGTTGTTCCGCAACTGCTGATCACCCAAAGCGTTGTGCGCCCGGGTGTGGAAATCTTCTTCTACGGCGACCGTAGGAATAATCGCGGAAGTGCTCATTGCGCACCTCCGGTTCGTTGCCACAGAAAGCTGGCGAGATGTTGCCCGCGCAACGCTTCTTTTTGTTTCTCCAATGCGCCGTTGATGTTCATCAAACAGCCGCAGTCGGCACTCAAGACCTTGTGCGCGCCGGATTCCTTCAACGCTTTGGTCTTGTCAGCCACCATCGCGCCGGAAATGTCTGGCATACGGACGCTGAATGTCCCACCGAAGCCACAGCATTCGCTTTCGTGATCGTGGTTGACCCGTTCCACGTTGCTCAGCTGCGCCAACAACTCGCGGCCGTGCAGGTGGGTGTTCATCTCGCGCCGTGCCGAACACGAAGTGTGCAGCGCGACTTTGACCGGCTCGCCGCTGTCCTTGAGCTGCACCTTGCAGACAAACAGCAGAAACTCAGCCAGTTCATAAGTGCGGGCGGCGAGGGCCTGCACCTGTTTCAACGTCTCCGGCTCGTCCTTGAACAAGTCGGCGTAATGCTCGCGCAGCATGCCCGCGCATGAACCCGACGGCACCACCACCGGATAATCCCCGGCAAACAGCGCCAGTTGCGAGCGCGCGACGGTTCGTGCCTGCTCGGTGTAACCCGAGGTGTAGGCCGGTTGTCCGCAGCAGCTTTGCCCTTGCGGGTACTCGACCTTGATCCCTTCGCGCTCCAGCAAGTGGATCGCGTCCATCCCGGCTTCGGGGTAGAACAGGTCAACCACACACGTGCCGAACAGGTAGACCCGCGACGGTTTCTCGCTGGGGTATTGCCGAGGTTCGGGCAGTGGCGGTGCCACGCGGGTGGCGTTGGGCACAGCGTTGTAAAAAAGCTCGCTCATCAGGCGTGTCTCCGGGTGGTCCCGGTTATCCGTCTGTGGCGGCTGCTGAATATAAAGAGCGTTGCTTTCAGCAGCCTTACAGACCGGGGTGTGAATTGCTGACGCCGGTATCACGAACCGGCGTCGGTTTTTTCTGTGTTTGTTGTAGGTTTAGTGCACCAGCATGCCGGTGAACCAGTAAGCCTGGGCCAGCGTGATCAGACCGACAATCGTTGCAAAGAATAGGCTGTGCTTGAGGGTGAAGCGGAACAGATCCGATTCCTTGCCCACCAGGCCGGTCGCCGCGCAGGCCACGGCAATCGACTGTGGCGAGATCATCTTGCCGGTCACGCCGCCGCTGGTATTGGCCGCCACCAGCAGGGTGTCATTGACGCCGATCTGGTGTGCGGTAGTCGCTTGCAGCGAACTGAACAGGGCGTTGGACGAGGTATCCGAACCGGTGAGGAACACGCCGAGCCAGCCGAGGAATGGCGAGAAGAACGGGAATGCTGCGCCCGTACCGGCCAGCACCAGGGCCATGGTCGAAGACATGCCGGAGTAGTTGGTGACGAAAGCGAAGGCCAGCACCATGCCGATCGACAGGATCGGCCAGCGCAGTTCGTAGAAGGTCTCTTTCAAAGTGGTCAGACCAGTTTTGAAATTGATCTTCAGCACCAGCATCGAGATCAGCGCGGAGAAGAAAATCGCCGTGCCGGTCGCGGAAATCGGGTCGAGTTTGAACACCGCTGGAATGGCAGTCGGGGTGGCCACGATCGGTGCGGTTTTGATCACCATTTGATCAAGGTGCGGAATCGCGAAGTTGAACACCCAGCTGTACATCGAGCCGCCAGCGGCGAACATCGCTTTGAAAGGCTTCAGCGTCCAGATCGTCACCAGCACGGTCAGAATCAGGAATGGCGACCAGGCTTTGAAAATTTCCCCGAGGCTGTAAGGCGAAGCCACAGTGGTGCGTTTCTGGCCGAAACCGCCGACGCTGGCGGTGATCGCTGCGCTCGACGTGGCGCCGGCGATTTGCGCGCCTGCGGTGCGTTTTGGCTGCCAGATCTTCAGGAACAGGGTCAGCGATATCAGGCTGGCCAGCGCCGAGGTGATGTCCGGCAATTCTGGCCCAATGAAGTTCGAGGTGAAGTATTGGGTGATGGCGAAGCTCAGGCCTGCCACCAGCGCTGCCGGCCAGGTTTCACGCACGCCACGCAGGCCGTCCATCATGAACACCAGCCAGAACGGCACGAACAGCGACAGCAGCGGCAGTTGGCGACCGGTCATGGCGCCGATCTTGAACGCATCAATGCCGGTCACTTGCCCGGCAACAATGATTGGAATCCCCAAGGCGCCGAAGGCAACCGGTGCAGTGTTGGCGATCAGGCACAGGCCGGCGGCATATAGCGGGTTAAAACCCAGGCCGACCAGCAGCGCGGCGGTAATCGCCACGGGCGCGCCGAAACCGGCGGCACCTTCCAGAAATGCACCGAAGCAGAAGCCGATCAGCAGCACCTGCAGGCGCTGGTCGTCGGTGATCGACAGCACCGAACTGCGAATGACCTCGAACTGACCACTCTTGACCGTCAGTTTGTAGAGGAACACCGCCGCCACAATGATCCAGGCAATCGGCCACAGACCATAGGCAAAGCCGTATCCCGCCGCAGCGAAGGCCATATCGACCGGCATGTGGAAAGCGAAAATCGCCACAGCAATCGACAAGGCAAGCGTGATGCTGCCGGCCACATGACCTTTGAGGCGGAACACCGCCAGCGCGAGGAAAAAGAAAACGATGGGAATGACGGCCGCGAGAGCGGACACGCCGAGACTGCCGAGCGGGCTGTAGAGCTGTTGCCAGGTTTGCATATGGGGTGGCCCCTAATTGTTGTTGGTCAGGCACTGTCAGCGTTCTTGGTTAATTGGTAATACCAATTTACAATCGCTGTTGGCTAGGGTAAAAGCCTTGATGGCGGTGTGTCAATTTGTCGCCCTGAAACTTTTGTCGAACAACCGGTGCAGATGGCAACTGATCCGGTTCGGGCAGGTGGTGTTTGGTAGGTGTCGGCAAGGCGCCGATAGGCCAGAATAGAGAGCCCGGCGAGCGGTCGGGGTCGTGGAGAAATGAGCTATGGGGTTTGATCAGATTCGGCAGCGCCGTTTGTCTGACGATATTGTCGAGCGACTCGAGGGGATGATTCTCGAGGGCACGCTGAAGTCGGGGGAGCGGCTTCCGGCGGAACGCACGCTGGCCGAACAATTTGGCGTATCACGGCCGTCGCTGCGCGAGGCGATCCAGAAACTGGCGGCCAAAGGCTTGCTGGTCAGTCGTCAGGGCGGTGGCAACTATGTGGTGGAAAGCCTCGGTTCGACCTTCAGTGATCCACTGCTGCAACTGCTCGAAAGCAATCCCGAGGCGCAGCGCGATCTACTGGAATTTCGGCACACTCTGGAGGCATCGTGCGCCTATTACGCTGCATTGCGTGCCACCGATGTCGATCGTGAGCGGCTGACCGCAGCGTTCGAGGAGTTGCAGGATTGTTATTCACGTCACGACGAAGTCAGTCGGGCAGAAGAGGGCGCGGCGGACGCAAAATTCCATCTGGCGATTGCCGAGGCCAGTCATAACGCGGTGTTGCTGCACACCATTCGCGGGCTGTTCGATCTGCTCAAGCGTAATGTCGTGACCAACATCGGCGGCATGTACAAACAGCGCACGGAAACCCGCGACATGCTGATCACTCAGCACCGGGAATTGTATCTGGCGATCATCGAAGGTCGCGCGGAGCAGGCGCGGGAAGTGTCGAGTCGGCACATTCTGTATGTGCAGGAAGTGCTGGAAGAGGTGCGGCAGGAGGTTCAGCGCATGGCCCGGGCGGAGCGGCGCAAGGGGATGTGATCAGTTATTTCGGTGTTGATGCTGCAATAGCTTTCGCGAGCAGGTCACACCGTCGTTCCCACATTTGAAATGCATTCCAAAGTGGGAGCGACGGTGCGACCTGCTCGCGAATGTGCTCTAAAGGCAGAGGAAATCAGTCTTCCTTGCCCTTGTTGCGCACGGCGCGCTGCAACTCGCGACCGGCATCGCGCTCGCGCTCGGTGTCGCGCTTGTCGTATTCCTTCTTGCCCTTGCCCAGAGCGATTTCGCACTTGACCATGTGCTTGCTCCAGTACCAGGACAGGCATACGCAGGCGTAACCCTTTTGCTGCACGGCGGCGGCGAGCTTTTCCAGCTCGCGGCGGTTGAGCAGCAATTTGCGTGTGCGCACCGGGTCTGCGATGACGTGGGTGCTTGCGGTCATCAGAGGCGTGATGTGACTGCCGAGCAGCCACGCTTCGCCATCCTTGAGCAGGACATAGCTGTCGACCAGCTGTAGCTTGCTTGCCCGCAGACTTTTTACTTCCCAGCCGGCCAGGACCAGACCAGCCTCGAACTTATGCTCGATGAAGTAATCGTGTCGCGCCTTTTTGTTCTGCGCGATGGTCCCTGTTGGGTGTTTCTTCTGTTTAGCCATAGGGGCGGCATTATATGGAGTTGTTCCGCTGTCGGCTACGGTGATGCTGCGTGCTTGAGCAGGTTGAGTGAATCCCGGACAATGCGGCCTCTTTTTCTAACGCTTGGGCGTGATAAACGATGTCGACAGACAAGGTTTCTGTCCACGGCAGTTGGGCTAGCCGCTGGGTATTCATACTCGCCGCGACCGGTTCGGCCGTGGGACTGGGTAGTATCTGGAAATTCCCCTACATGGTCGGGGTCTACGGCGGCGGTGCCTTTGTGCTGATGTTTCTGGCGTGCATCGCGCTGATCGGTGTTCCGGTCATGCTCGCTGAAACCCTGATCGGTCGTCGCGCCCGGCAAAGTCCGGCGAACGCCCTGAAGGTCCTGGCGCTAGATGCCGGGCATTCGGCCAAGTGGTCGTGGGGCGCCTTTGCCGGGATGATCACGGCGCTGCTGATCCTGTCTTTCTATAGTGTGGTCGGCGGCTGGTCGCTGGATTACATCGTCGACATGGGGCGCGGGGACTTTCAGGGCGCCACGGCCGACCAGGTCGGCGCTTATTTCGGCAAGGTCATTGCCGATCCGTGGCGCCTGACACTTTGGCACACGATTTTCATGCTGCTGTCGGCGGTGGTGATCGCCAAAGGGGTGGTCGCCGGGCTTGAGCGCAGCCTGCGCATCATGATGCCGCTGCTGTTCGTGATGGTGCTGGTGCTGCTGGGTTACAGCATGACCACCGGGCATTTCATGGAAGGCGTGCATTTCATGTTCGACTTCCACCCGGAAAAAGTCCTCGACGGCTTGTTGCCGGCCATGGGCCACGCGTTCTTCTCGCTGAGCGTCGGTGTCGGCTCGATCATGATCTACGGCGCCTACATGCCTAAGGATGCGTCGTTGTCCGGTACGGTGGTCGGCGTCGCACTGCTCGATACCTTTGTGTCGCTGGTGGCCGGTCTGGCGCTGTTCCCGATTGTGTTTGCCGGCGGACTGAACCCTAGCGAAGGCCCAGGCCTGATGTTCGTCAGCCTGCCATTTGCTTTTGGTAACGTGGCATTCGGTCAGTTGATGGGCGTGGTGTTCTTTGTGCTGGTGGCGATTGCGGCGTGGAGTTCGGCGATTTCCCTGCTGGAGCCGATGGTGGCCTATCTGGTTGAGCGCACGAAAATCAGCCGCGCCTGGGTTACTTTCTGGCTGGCATTCATTTGCTGGTTCGTTGGTCTGGGCACGGTGTTCTCCTTCAATATCTGGAAGGAGGCCAAATTTTTCGTGAACGAAGGCGGAATGTTCCATCTCTACCAATGGGGGGCGGCGGGCGGTCTGGACTTCTTCGGCGTGATCGATTTCTTCACCTCGCGGATCATGCTTCCGCTCGGTGGCCTGTGTTTTGTGCTGTTTGCCGGTTGGGTGATGGGGCGTGAGGCGGTGCGTGACGAGTTGTCGATTCGCAATCCGGCGCTGTTTGCCCTGTCTTTGTTCTTGATGCGCTACGTGGCGCCTATCGGCATTCTTGTAGTATTTGCCGCTCAGCTCTGGAAGTAACGCTTACATGACGACACATATTCAACGATCAGCGCTGCTGCCGTACCCGGCGCAATTTCTCTACGACCTGGTCAACGACGTGGCGCGTTATCCGGAGTTTCTGCCGTGGTGCTCGTCTGCCGAAGTGCTGGAAAGCTCGCCGGAACACATGCGCGCCAGCGTCGGCGTGGCCAAGGGTGGACTCAGTCAGCACTTTGTGACGCGTAATACGCTGGTGCCGGGGCAAACGATCGAGATGAACCTTGAAGAAGGTCCGTTTAATCAGCTGCACGGTGTCTGGGTGTTCAAGGCGTTGAATGAGAAGGCTTGCAAGATCAGCCTGGATCTTTCCTTCGACTACGCCGGGCCTTTGGTGCGTGCGACCTTGGGGCCGCTGTTCAATCAGGCTGCGAATACTCTGGTGGACGCGTTCTGCCAGCGCGCCAAGCAGATGCATGGTTGAGCCGGTGATCGAGATAGAGGTCGTGTATGCGGCCGTTGAACGTCAGGTTTTGCGTACCGTCAGTGTGGCTGAAGGTTCGACAATACGGGCTGCGGTGCTCGCCTCGGGCATCGGTGAGGCGTTTCCCGAGCTGAATCTGGCGGATTGCCCTTTGGGGATCTTTGGCAAAGTGGTTGCCGATCCTCAGGTTCGCCTGGTTCAGGCGGGGGATCGTATTGAGATTTATCGCCCGTTGCTCGCTGACCCGAAAGAGGTACGGCGCTTGCGCGCAGCCAAGGCTGCCGAGGCGAAAGCTCGAAATCAGTGAGAATGCCAAACGGCAGACAATAAAAAACCCGGAGTTTCCGGGTTTTTTATTGCGTCGCAAATTATTGCGGCGAGGTGTCCAGGGGCTCTGGTGTCGGAACCGGAACGGTTTCTACACCATCGACGTCCTTCTGGATTTGATCCAGCAAGGAACCTGGCTTGACCGGTTTTTCCGGTTTTGGCTTCTCGGCGTTTTCAGCAGGAGCGGTCACCTTGGTGCCACTGTCCTTGCCGAGAATGGCTTCGTCACGGCTGACGCCCGGCATAAAGTCACCGGACAGGCTGACAAGCTGGTCGTTTGAGTTGAAAATAACGCTGACGCGTTCCTGTTGGCGTTCACCGCCACCCGGTTGCAGGCTGTACAGATAATCCCAGCGATCGGCATGGAACGTGTCGACAAGCAGAGGGTTGCCCATGATAAACCGTACTTGCGGCCGGGTCATTCCCGGGCGTAACTGGTCTATCATGTCCTGCGTGACGACATTGCCCTGCTGGATGTCGATTTTGTAAACCCCGGGGAATGAACAACCGGCGAGTGCGAGCAGTCCCACAAAGGTGAAACTGGTTAGCAAGAGCTTGGTGTTTTGCATCGGTGGGCGACTTCCACTATCTTGGCTGGGACAACGTAAACGCCGATCATACCCGCATTAAGAGAAGCTGCGAAGCAGCATCGCGAGAAAGCTGACCATGGTTGAAAATAGCGAACTACGCAAAGCCGGCCTCAAAGTGACCCTGCCACGGGTCAAGATCCTGCAAATGCTCGACTCTACCGAGCAGCGTCACATGAGTGCCGAGGACGTCTACAAGGCGTTGATGGAAGCGGGCGAGGACGTCGGTCTGGCCACGGTTTACCGTGTTCTGACCCAGTTCGAAGCCGCTGGCCTCGTGGTCCGTCACAACTTCGACGGTGGCCACGCGGTATTTGAATTGGCCGACGGCGGCCACCACGATCATATGGTCAACGTGGAAACCGGTGAGGTTGTCGAATTCGTCAGCCCGGAAATCGAAAAGCTCCAGAAGGCAATTGCCGAGGAGCACGGTGTTGATCTGGTAGATCACAATCTGGTGCTGTACGTACGCAAGAAAAAGTAAGCATGTCGCGCGAATTTCAGGTTCGCGAAACGAACGAAGGCGACCCAAGGGTCGCCTTCGTGCTTTCTGTCGTACCTGTTTCGGCGCTCAGGCTTTCGCGGTAACGACCATCTTCTTGGCGTGTGCCAGCGACTCCTTGGTCAGGTCGATCCCGCCCAGCATCCGTGCAACTTCTTCTATACGGTCGTTTTTGCTCAATTTGGAAACGGCGGTATGCGTCGCCTGTTCGCCGCGCACCTTGTGCACGAACAGATGTTGATGCCCTTGCGCCGCCACTTGCGGCAAGTGCGTCACGGTCAGGACCTGCCCGCGTTCGCCGAGCCGACGCAACAACTGGCCGACGATTTCAGCGGTTGGCCCGCCAATCCCCACATCCACTTCGTCGAATACCAAGGTCGGTACGCGAGAGGTTTGCGCGGTGATCACCTGAATCGCCAGGCTGATCCGCGACAGCTCACCACCGGAGGCCACTTTCGCCAGTGCCTTGAGCGGCTGGCCGGGGTTGGCGCTGACCAGCAGTTCGACCTGTTCGAGGCCGTTAGGCAATAGTTCGTCACTGCTATTGGCCCGCAGTTCGATGGTGAATCGACCACCAGGCATGCCCAGGCGCTGAATTTCCTGCTCAACCGCGCTGGCGAGACTGCCGGCGGCCTGATGGCGCAGATCGCTCAGCTCTTGGGCTTTTTCCTGATAGTGGCGGGCATAGGAAGCCAGTTCTTCGCCCAGGCGCTCGATGGATTCATCGTTGGCGTTGAGGGTTTCGATTTCATCCAGCAGCTTTTGCTGCATTTCTCCGACTTCGGTCGGCTGGATCCGGTGCTTGCGAGCCAGGGTATAGATCGCGTCGAGGCGCTCCTCCAGATATTGCAGGCGGGCCGGGTCGGCATCGAAGTTATCGAGGAAGCGATTGAGCTCGCCGACGGCTTCTTCCACTTGAATCTGCGCGCTGGTGAGCAGGCTGCTGGCTTCGCCCAGTGCGCCGACCGAGTTGTTCACGCTCGACAGGCGATTGAGGCTGGCGGTGAGCGCGTTCAGCACATTGCCGGAATCGCTCTCGCTGCATTGCTCGACCACTTGTCGGCAAATGCCCAGCAGGGTCTCGGCGTTTGTCAGGTTCTTGTGTTCCTGCTCCAGTTGCTCGAGTTCGTTTTCGCCGAGGCCGAGATTCTCCAGTTCTTCCAGCTGATAGCTGAGCAGTTGGTGGCGAGCGCGTTGCTCGTCGCCGGAGTTGGACAGTCGCTCAAGCTCCTGACGCGTCTGGCGCCAGCGCTGGGCGGCCAGTTGAACCTGACGGGCCAGGTCGGTGGCGCCTGCATATTCGTCGAGCAAACGGCGATGAGTATCGGTCTTCAGCAGCGACTGGTGTTCATGCTGGCTGTGGATGTCGATCAACAACTCGCCGAGCGACTTCAGATCGCCGAGCGGGCAGGGCGTGCCATTGATATAGCCGCGGGAACGACCTTCGGAGGTGATGACCCGGCGCAGGATGCACGGGCCGTCGATGTCCAGGTCGCGCTCGGCCAGCCAGGCATGGGCTTCAGGGATGTCCACCAGGTCGAAGGTGGCGAGAATGTCAGCCTTGTCGGCGCCGGGGCGAACCACGCCGCTGTCGGCGCGATCGCCGAGGGTCAGGCCCAGAGCGTCGAGCATGATCGACTTGCCGGCGCCGGTTTCCCCTGTGATCACGCTCATCCCGCGATCAAGTTCGAGATCGAGATGTTCAACGATGGCGTAGTTATGTACGGACAGGTGCACCAGCATGAAGGCCGCTCCCAAGCTTAAGGTCTGGTTATTTATACAGTGTTTTGTTTCGGGCTGACAATGCCCTTCCTTAGCTCGATTTGCTTGAACTCAAAAACTGCTTAGCGCATCCGGTAATGAGAATGCGGCACTTTTTTGTAGGGTTAATCATTGGCAGCCCTTGAAGCCTGATTTTGCGGCCCCATATATCGGGGCAGAAGCGCGAGTCAGGCTCGCGGACGAAATTGAAAGGAGAATTCTATGGCTGACGAACAGACAGTAGATACGCAAAACCCAGAAGCCAATCAGGCGCCCGAAGGTTCGGGTGACGACCTGGCGACCCGTGTACAAGTGCTCGAAGAGCAATTGGCCGCCGCGCAGGATCAGTCTCTGCGTGTAGCTGCCGATCTGCAGAACGTCCGTCGCCGTGCCGAACAGGATGTCGAGAAGGCGCACAAGTTTGCGCTGGAAAAATTCGCCGGCGACCTGCTGCCGATCGTCGACAGCCTGGAGCGCGGCCTCGAGCTGTCGAGCCCGGACGACGAAAGCATCCGTCCGATGCGTGAAGGCATCGAGCTGACCCTGAAAATGTTCCACGACACCCTCAAGCGTTATCAGCTTGAAGCGATCGACCCGCATGGCGAACCGTTCAACGCCGTTCATCATCAGGCGATGGCCATGCAAGAAAGTGCCGACGTAGAGCCGAACAGCGTTCTGAAGGTGTTCCAGAAGGGTTATCAGCTCAACGGCCGCCTGTTGCGTCCGGCCATGGTTGTGGTCAGCAAGGCGCCAGCGCCAATTTCGCCTTCGATTGACGAGAAGGCTTGAAATTAGCCGCAAGGCCCCCATTTAGAAGTCAAGCGTTTAAGTATTACCGCAGTTAGCCACCACTGCTGCGGCAACAAAATCCAAAGTTTCGGGAGAGTGAACATGGGCAAAATTATCGGTATCGACCTGGGGACTACCAACTCCTGCGTCTCCGTGCTGGAAAACGGCAAGGCCAAGGTTATTGAAAACGCTGAAGGCGCGCGCACCACGCCGTCGATCATCGCTTACGCCAACGATGGCGAAATCCTGGTAGGTCAGTCGGCCAAGCGTCAGGCAGTGACCAACCCGCACAACACCCTGTACGCAGTAAAACGTCTTATCGGTCGTCGTTTCGACGAAGAAGTTGTGCAAAAAGACATCCAGATGGTCCCTTACAAGATCGTCAAGGCTGACAACAACGACGCCTGGGTAGAAGTGAACGGCCAGAAAATGGCACCGCCACAAATCTCGGCTGAAATCCTGAAGAAGATGAAGAAGACCGCCGAAGACTACCTCGGCGAGCCAGTGACCGAAGCGGTAATCACCGTTCCGGCCTACTTCAACGACAGCCAGCGTCAGGCGACCAAAGACGCCGGCCGCATCGCCGGTCTGGACGTTAAACGTATCATCAACGAACCAACCGCAGCTGCTCTGGCTTACGGTATGGACAAGGCCAAGGGCGATCACACCGTGATCGTTTACGACCTGGGTGGCGGTACTTTCGACGTTTCCGTGATCGAGATCGCTGAAGTTGACGGCGAGCACCAGTTCGAAGTGTTGGCCACCAACGGTGACACCTTCCTCGGCGGTGAAGACTTCGACATTCGTCTGATCGACTACCTCGTTGACGAATTCAAGAAAGAAAGCGGCATGAACCTCAAAGGTGACCCGCTGGCCATGCAGCGCCTGAAAGAAGCCGCTGAGAAAGCCAAGATCGAGCTGTCGTCCGCTCAGTCGACCGACGTCAACCTGCCGTACATCACTGCAGACGCGACCGGTCCTAAGCACCTGAACGTGAAGATCTCGCGTGCCAAGCTCGAAGCACTGGTTGAAGACCTGGTTCAGCGCACCATCGAGCCTTGCCGCATCGCCATGAAAGACGCCGGTATCGACGTTGGCGCGATCAACGACGTGATTCTGGTCGGCGGTCAGACCCGTATGCCGCTGGTACAGAAGCTGGTGACCGATTTCTTCGGTAAAGAAGCTCGTAAAGACGTTAACCCGGATGAAGCAGTTGCCATGGGTGCTGCGATCCAGGGCGCGGTTCTGGCCGGTGACGTGAAAGACGTTCTGCTGCTCGACGTCAGCCCGCTGACCCTGGGTATCGAAACCATGGGTGGTGTGATGACCGCGCTGATCGAGAAAAACACCACGATTCCTACCAAGAAATCGCAAGTGTTCTCGACTGCCGACGACAACCAGGGCGCTGTGACCATTCACGTCCTGCAAGGTGAGCGTAAGCAAGCGGCGCAGAACAAGTCTCTGGGCAAGTTCGACCTGGCCGACATTCCACCTGCTCCACGTGGCGTGCCGCAGATCGAAGTGACCTTCGACATCGACGCCAACGGCATTCTGCACGTCGGCGCGAAAGACAAGGCAACCGGCAAGACTCAGTCGATCGTGATCAAGGCCAACTCCGGTCTGTCCGACGAAGAGATCGAGCGCATGGTGCGTGACGCCGAGGCGAATGCCGAGGAAGACCGCAAGTTCGAAGAGCTGGCCGCTGCCCGTAACCAGGGTGATGCTCTGGTTCACTCGACGCGCAAGATGGTTGCTGACGCGGGCGACAAAGTCACCGCTGAAGAGAAGACCGCGATCGAAGCTGCCGTGGTTGCACTGGAAGCCGCTGTAAAAGGCGACGACAAGGCTGCCATCGAAGCCAAGGTTGAAGAGCTGTCGAAAGTCTCGGCTCCGGTTGCCCAGAAGATGTACGCCGAACAGGCTCAGCCTGCTGAAGGCGCGGCGCCGCACGACGAGAAAGCTGAAAAGGCCGACGATGTTGTCGATGCCGAGTTTGAAGAAGTCAAAGACCACAAGTAAGTTGTTGGTCGGCCGGTTGACTGCCTTGCGGCGGTGACTGGTAGGATGTCGCCGCGCGGGAGCTTGCTCCCGCGTTGGCGTATCTGGAATACGTGAATTTTTACAGCATGCGACAAGCCTCGCGTGTTGCTGGTATGGCCGGGAATGCTCCTGCTTTCCGCGCCGCAAGTACCACAAGAAACAAAGACCAGGATCGTTGAATTGACGTGAGTTGGGTCCGGGCCTGTATTGGGGCTCAACGAGTTTGGCCATCCTCAGGAGGGGTTTGCCGGACGTCCTCAAGAGTGCAAAGAACTTATGGCAAAGCGTGACTATTACGAAGTGTTGGGTGTTGAGCGTGGATCCAGCGACGCGGACTTGAAGAAGGCCTATCGCCGCCTGGCGATGAAGCATCACCCGGACCGTAATCCCGATGACAAAGCGTCGGAAGAACTGTTCAAAGAGGCCAATGAGGCCTACGAAGTATTGTCCGATTCCAGCAAGCGCGCGGCCTACGACCAATACGGTCATGCCGGCGTCGACCCGAGCATGGGTGGCGGTGGCGCCGGTTTCGGCGGGCAGAACTTCTCTGACATCTTTGGCGATGTCTTCAGTGACTTCTTCGGTGGCGGTCGCGGCGGTTCCCGTGGTGGCGCCCAGCGTGGCAGCGATTTGCGCTACACCCTGGAGCTGAATCTGGAAGAAGCGGTACGCGGCACCACCGTGAACATCCGCGTTCCGACACTGGTCAACTGCAAGCCGTGCGATGGTTCCGGCGCGAAGAAAGGCTCGTCGCCGTCGACGTGCCCGACCTGCGGCGGCATCGGCCAGGTGCGCATGCAGCAGGGCTTCTTCTCGGTACAACAGACCTGCCCGCGTTGCCATGGCCAGGGCAAGATCATTTCCGATCCGTGCGACTCTTGCCACGGCGACGGTCGTGTCGAAGAGTACAAGACCCTGTCGGTCAAGGTGCCGGCCGGCGTCGATACCGGTGACCGCATTCGTTTGTCCGGCGAAGGCGAGGCGGGTACGCAGGGTGGTCCGACAGGCGATCTGTATGTCGTCATCAATGTGCGCGAGCACGACATCTTCCAGCGTGATGGCAAGCATCTGTTCTGCGAAGTGCCGATCAGCTTCGTCGATGCGGCATTGGGCGGCGAGCTGGAAATTCCGACCCTCGACGGTCGCGTCAAACTGAAAATCCCCGAAGGCACCCAGACCGGCAAGCAGTTCCGCGTGCGTGGCAAAGGCGTGGCGCCAGTGCGTGGCGGCGGTGCGGGCGATCTGATGTGCCGCGTGGCCGTCGAAACCCCGGTCAACCTGAACCGTCGTCAGCGCGAACTGCTGGAAGAGTTCCGCAGCTCCCTGGCCGACGACAACAGCCACTCGCCGAAAACCACCGGTTGGTTCGACGGTGTAAAGCGCTTCTTCGGCGATTTGTAAGGAGTCGGCATGCGACGTATTGCAGTGATGGGCGCCGCCGGGCGCATGGGCAAAACCCTGATTGAAGCGGTGCAGCAAACGCCGGGTGCCGGTCTGACGGCGGCGGTGGATCGTCCCGACAGCACGCTGGTCGGTGCGGATGCCGGTGAGCTGGCAGCGCTGGGCCGTATCGGTGTGCCGTTGTCCGGTGATCTGGATCGCGTGGTCGAAGAGTTCGACGTGCTGATCGACTTCACTCACCCGACCGTGACCCTGAAGAATCTCGCGTTCTGCCGCAAGCACGGCAAGGCGATGATCATCGGCACGACCGGTTTCAGTGTCGAAGAAAAGCAATTGCTGGCCGAAGCGGGCAAGGACATTCCAATTGTCTTCGCCGCCAACTTCAGTGTGGGTGTCAACCTGTGCCTGAAGCTGCTCGACACGGCTGCGCGGGTGCTGGGTGATGATGTCGATATCGAAATCATGGAAGCTCACCATCGCCACAAGGTCGATGCGCCGTCGGGCACCGCTGTGCGCATGGGTGAAGTGATTGCCGATGCGTTGGGGCGTGACCTGAAAAAGGTTGCGGTCTACGGGCGCGAAGGTCAGACCGGTGCGCGTGAGCGTGAAACCATTGGTTTCGCTACCGTGCGTGCGGGCGACATCGTGGGTGATCACACCGTGCTGTTCGCCGCTGATGGCGAGCGTGTCGAGATCACGCACAAGGCATCGAGCCGCATGACGTTCGCCAAAGGCGCGGTACGTGCGGCGCTGTGGCTGGACGGTCGCGAGCCGGGTCTGTACGACATGCAAGACGTGCTCGACCTGCGTTAAACCCCTGTTGAACCCGGTGCAAACGCCCAGTTTGCGCCGGTTTTTCCCGCTGAGCGACGACCTGTCGCATTCTCCGGCCTTTTAGGCTCTTTAGCGGTGGACCAAAAAAGCCTTTTTCTGTAAGCTACAGCTTTAGTGTGTCCACTAAAAGCGCGCAGAATAATTCAGTGAACAAGCGGGGTGACGTGTCCATACGTCACTCCGCTTTTTTACAACCTGCGATTGCCCTTTCATGCGTTATTTACGGGAGGTCTTCTTGACTAAGCCAGCCATACTCGCCCTTGCTGATGGCAGCATTTTTCGCGGCGAAGCCATTGGAGCCGACGGTCAAACCGTTGGTGAGGTGGTGTTCAACACCGCAATGACCGGCTATCAGGAAATCCTTACCGATCCTTCCTACGCCCAACAGATCGTGACCCTGACTTACCCGCACATCGGCAACACCGGCACCACGCCGGAAGACGCCGAGTCCGACCGCGTCTGGTCCGCTGGCCTGGTCATTCGTGACTTGCCGCTGGTAGCGAGCAACTGGCGTAACACGATGTCCCTGTCCGATTACCTGAAAGCCAACAATGTTGTGGCGATCGCCGGTATCGACACCCGTCGCCTGACCCGCATCCTGCGTGAAAAAGGCGCACAGAACGGCTGCATCATGGCCGGCGACAACATCTCCGAAGAAGCTGCAATCGCCGCCGCGCAAGGCTTCCCGGGCCTCAAGGGCATGGATCTGGCGAAAGTCGTCAGCACCAAGACTCAATACGAATGGCGCTCGACTGTCTGGGATCTGAAGACCGACAGTCACGCGACCATCGACGCTTCCGAGCTGCCTTACCACGTGGTTGCCTACGACTACGGCGTCAAGCTGAACATCCTGCGCATGCTGGTCGAGCGCGGCTGCCGCGTCACCGTGGTGCCGGCACAAACTCCGGCTGCCGACGTACTGGCACTGAAGCCGGACGGCGTGTTTCTGTCCAACGGCCCTGGTGATCCGGAGCCTTGCGACTACGCGATCAAGGCGATCAAGGAAGTGCTGGAAACCGAAATCCCGGTATTCGGCATCTGCCTCGGTCACCAGCTGCTGGCTCTGGCCTCCGGCGCCAAGACCCTGAAAATGGGCCACGGCCACCACGGTGCCAACCACCCGGTACAGGATCTCGACACTGGCGTCGTGATGATCACCAGCCAGAACCACGGCTTCGCGGTAGACGAAGAAACCTTGCCGGCCAACGTGCGTGCGATCCACAAATCGCTGTTCGACGGTACCCTGCAAGGCATCGAGCGCACCGACAAGAGCGCGTTCAGCTTCCAGGGTCACCCTGAAGCGAGCCCGGGCCCGAACGACGTGGCGCCACTGTTTGACCGCTTCATCAACGAGATGGCCAAGCGACGCTAAGCGTTCGCCTTGAGACTGTAGAGAGAAGCCCCTCGAGGGCGGCCCCGACCCCGGCGGCCCCTTCGAGGCTTCAGAAATCGATCAAGACGGCTTGCCGACTGACCTGCGGATTTGAGTGACAAACCCATGCCAAAACGTACAGACATTAAAAGCATCCTGATTCTCGGCGCTGGCCCGATCGTTATCGGCCAGGCCTGCGAATTCGACTACTCCGGCGCCCAGGCTTGTAAAGCCCTGCGCGAAGAGGGTTACCGCGTCATCCTGGTGAACTCCAACCCGGCCACCATCATGACCGACCCGGACATGGCGGACGCTACCTACATCGAGCCGATCAAGTGGCAGACCGTTGCCAAGATCATCGAAAAAGAACGCCCGGACGCCGTGCTGCCAACCATGGGCGGCCAGACGGCTCTGAACTGCGCCCTGGATCTGGAGCGCGAAGGCGTTCTGGAGAAGTTCGGCGTGGAAATGATCGGCGCCAACGCTGACACCATCGACAAGGCTGAAGACCGTTCGCGTTTCGACAAGGCGATGAAGTCCATCGGCCTGGCGTGCCCGCGTTCCGGTATCGCCCACAGCATGGAAGAAGCCAACGCGGTTCTCGAAACCCTGGGCTTCCCGTGCATCATCCGTCCGTCCTTCACCATGGGCGGCACCGGTGGCGGTATCGCATACAACCGTGAAGAGTTCGAAGAAATCTGCGCCCGTGGTCTGGACCTGTCGCCGACCAAGGAACTGCTGATCGACGAATCGCTGATCGGCTGGAAAGAATATGAAATGGAAGTTGTCCGCGACAAAAAGGACAACTGCATCATCGTCTGCTCGATCGAGAACTTCGACCCGATGGGCGTGCACACCGGTGACTCGATCACTGTTGCTCCGGCACAGACCCTGACCGACAAGGAATACCAGATCCTGCGTAACGCCTCCCTGGCGGTACTGCGCGAGATCGGCGTCGAGACTGGCGGTTCCAACGTGCAATTCGGTATCTGCCCGAACACTGGCCGTATGGTCGTGATCGAAATGAACCCGCGTGTATCGCGCTCCTCGGCGCTGGCTTCGAAAGCCACCGGTTTCCCGATCGCCAAAGTCGCAGCCAAGCTGGCTGTGGGTTACACCCTCGACGAACTGTCGAACGACATCACCGGCGGCAAGACCCCGGCGTCCTTCGAGCCGTCGATCGACTACGTCGTGACCAAGCTGCCTCGCTTCGCCTTCGAAAAATTCGCCAAGGCTGACGCACGCCTGACCACTCAGATGAAGTCGGTCGGTGAAGTCATGGCCATCGGCCGGACCTTCCAGGAATCCCTGCAGAAAGCCCTGCGCGGCCTGGAAGTGGGCGTTTGCGGTCTGGACGAGAAGCTCGACCTGAGCAATCCGGAAAGCATGAGCGTGCTCAAGCGCGAACTGACCGTGCCGGGTGCTGAGCGCATCTGGTACGTGGCAGACGCTTTCCGTGCCGGCATGACTGTCGAAGATATCTTCGCCATGAACATGATCGACCCTTGGTTCCTGGTGCAGATCGAAGATCTCATCAAGGACGAAGAGAAGGTCAAGACCCTCGGTCTGTCCGCGATCGACCGCGATCTGATGTTCAAGCTCAAGCGCAAAGGCTTCTCCGATCAGCGCCTGGCCAAGCTGCTGGGTGTGACCGAGAAAAACCTGCGTACTCACCGCCAGAAGCTGGAAGTATTCCCGGTCTACAAGCGCGTTGACACCTGCGCCGCCGAGTTCGCCACCGACACCGCGTACCTCTACTCGACGTACGAGGAAGAGTGCGAAGCTGCACCGTCGGGTCGTGACAAGATCATGATCCTGGGCGGCGGTCCGAACCGTATCGGCCAAGGCATCGAGTTCGACTACTGCTGCGTACATGCTGCCCTCGCACTGCGCGAAGACGGCTACGAAACCATCATGGTCAACTGCAACCCGGAAACCGTTTCCACTGACTACGACACTTCCGACCGCCTGTACTTTGAGCCGGTAACTCTGGAAGACGTGCTGGAAATCTGCCGCGTCGAGAAGCCGAAAGGCGTGATCGTCCAGTACGGCGGCCAGACTCCGCTGAAACTGGCGCGAGCCCTGGAAGCTGCTGGCGTGCCGATCATCGGCACCAGCCCTGACGCCATTGACCGTGCCGAAGACCGTGAGCGCTTCCAGCAAATGGTTGAGCGCCTGAACCTGCGTCAGCCGCCAAACGCCACCGTGCGTAGCGAAGACGAAGCCGTTCGTGCTGCCGCCAAGATCGGTTACCCGCTGGTGGTGCGCCCGTCCTACGTATTGGGCGGTCGTGCGATGGAAATCGTTTACAAGGAAGACGAACTCAAGCGCTACCTGCGTGACGCAGTGCAAGTGTCCAACGACAGCCCGGTGCTGCTCGACCACTTCCTCAACTGCGCCATCGAGATGGACGTGGATGCGGTCTGCGACGGCAAAGATGTGGTGATCGGCGCGATCATGCAGCACATCGAACAGGCGGGTGTTCACTCCGGTGACTCCGCGTGCTCGCTGCCGCCTTACTCGCTGCCGGCGCACATCCAGGACGAGATGCGCGAACAGGTCAAGAAAATGGCCCTGGAACTGGGCGTTGTCGGCCTGATGAACGTGCAGCTGGCGCTGCAGGGCGAAGACATCTACGTCATCGAAGTCAACCCGCGCGCTTCCCGTACCGTGCCGTTCGTTTCCAAGTGCATCGGTGTCTCCCTGGCCATGATCGCTGCGCGCGTGATGGCCGGTAAGACCCTGCAGGAAATCGGCTTCACCAAAGAAATCATCCCGAACTTCTACAGCGTGAAAGAGGCGGTGTTCCCGTTCGCCAAATTCCCTGGTGTGGACCCGATCCTCGGCCCAGAGATGAAGTCCACCGGTGAAGTGATGGGCGTCGGCGACACTTTCGGTGAAGCTTTCGCCAAGGCCCAGATGGGCGCCAGCGAAGTGCTGCCGACTGGCGGTACCGCGTTCATCAGCGTGCGTGACGATGACAAGCCACTGGTTGCAGGCGTGGCCCGTGATCTGATCAACTTGGGCTTCGAAGTGGTTGCCACTGCCGGGACTGCCAAGCTGATCGAAGCCGCAGGCCTGAAAGTGCGCCGTGTGAACAAGGTGACCGAGGGTCGTCCGCACGTGGTCGACATGATCAAGAATGACGAAGTCACGCTGATCATCAACACCACTGAAGGTCGTCAGTCGATCGCTGATTCGTACTCCATTCGTCGTAATGCCCTGCAGCACAAGATTTACTGCACCACGACCATTGCTGCGGGCGAAGCTATCTGTGAAGCGCTGAAGTTCGGTCCCGAGAAGACCGTACGCCGCTTGCAGGATCTACACGCAGGATTGAAGGCATGAGCATAACCAAGTACCCAATGACTGTTCAGGGCGCTCGCGCCCTGGAAGAAGAGCATGCTCACCTGACCAAGGTCGTCCGTCCGAAGCTCAGCCAGGATATCGGTACGGCCCGCGAGTTGGGTGACTTGAAAGAAAACGCTGAATACCATGCCGCCCGCGAACAGCAAGGCATGGTCGAGGCGCGGATTCGTGACATCGAAGGCCGGATTCAGAATCAGGTCATCATCGACGTCACGACCATTGCGCACACTGGCAAAGTGATCTTCGGGACCACCGTCGAAATCGCTAACGTCGAGACGGATGAAAGCGTCACTTACCACATCGTGGGTGAGGATGAGGCTGACTTCAAACTCGGCAAGATTTCGGTCGGCTCGCCGCTGGCCCGCGCCCTGATCGGCAAGGAAGAGGGCGATGTGGTTGCCGTGAAAACGCCAAGTGGCGTTATCGAGTACGAGATTGTCGAAGTCCGTCACATCTGAAAACGGGCGCCCGCTGCGTGCGGGCGCCATGCTTTGGCAGCTGACCCAGATGCTTTGGGTCGGCGGTCTATGGCTGATTCATCTTGGCTTGCAGCCGGTGTTGGGCAAAATCGGCCTGGCACCGCTGTTGGTCGATGAAGTGGCCAGTGCATTTGAAGTGCTGGTGGTGGGATTCGCCGCCGCATGCGTGATTTTTCAGGCTTTGGTGCTGGTACAGGCCGAAGGCCTTGCCAGTCTATGGCGGGATTTTCGCGGTCAGGTGCTGCTGATGGCGTTGTATGCGTGCGCGATGTTTGTCGCAATACGTGTCGGCTGGCCGGATGCGCAGCGCTGGCAGGTGTTCAGCTTTCTGATTCTGGGGTTTTCCGGGCTGGTGCTGGTGCTGCAACCGGTGCCGGGATGGGGTGGCAGGGTGCGCGAAGCACACCCTTGACCCTTGTCATCACTTGAAGCGATGAACGTTCGACAGCTGCTTGTTGACGCTGAAGTTCTTGCGGTAAACCAGTGCCATCTTGCCGATGACCTGTACCAGGTCCGCTTTGCCGACCTTGCACAGCTCTGCAATGTGCGCCAGGCGCGACTCGCGATCGAGGATATTGAGCTTGATCTTGATCAGCTCGTGATCCGCCAGGGCGCGTTCAAGTTCGGCTAGCACACCTTCAGTCAAACCGTTGTCAGCCACAGTCAAAACTGGTTTCAGATGGTGGCCAATGGATTTGTACTGTTTCTTCTGCTCTGGAGTGAGCGGCATAATCTGACCCTTTCGTCTGGATTCTGTAAAATGGCGGCCATTTTACCCGAGGGTTCGTGGATCCGCCCAATTAATCACGACCCTTATCATCGAGGTGCCCAATGGCGCGTTCCAAGACAAGCCTTGGTTGGCTGAAAAGACATGTCAACGATCCCTATGTGAAGCAAGCGCAGAAGGATGGCTACCGCTCGCGTGCGAGTTACAAGCTTCTGGAGATCCAGGAGAAATACAAGCTGATCCGTTCCGGCATGAGCGTTGTCGACCTTGGCGCGGCGCCCGGTGGCTGGTCGCAGGTCACGAGCCGGTTGATCGGTGGTCAGGGGCGCCTGATCGCCTCGGACATTCTGGAAATGGACAGTATTCCGGACGTGAATTTCATTCAGGGGGACTTCACCGAGGACGAAGTGCTCGCGCGGATCCTTGAGGCCGTGGGTAATTCGCAGGTAGACCTTGTGATTTCCGATATGGCCCCCAATATGAGTGGTACGCCTGAAGTGGACATGCCAAAAGCCATGTTCCTTTGTGAACTGGCGCTTGATCTGGCGGAACGGATACTCAAGCCGGGTGGCAATTTCGTGATCAAGATTTTTCAGGGCGAAGGTTTTGATGTTTACCTGAAGGATGCTCGTCGGAAATTCGACAAGATCCAGATGATCAAGCCAGACTCCTCCCGCGGCAGTTCCCGCGAGCAGTACATGCTGGCCTGGGGTTACCGCGGGCGTAGTGAGTAACACGAGGTTTTTTGCCGGGGTGATAGGTTTTTCGTATTTTGCCCCGTGTGCATAAGCGAATATTGTGTAGAAAGTGTTTCACAAAGGGTTACAGACGGCGCCTGCCAGAGTTGTAGGTAATGTAGTAAGTTAGGCCGGTGAATATCATGCGAAGCGCGCGCCAGTAGCGGAGCTTGCTTCAGAGGGTAGTTAATTGAACGATATGGCAAAGAATCTGATCCTGTGGTTGATCATCGCGGCAGTCCTCGTGACGGTGATGAACAACTTCTCCAGCCCTAACGAGCCGCAGACCCTCAACTATTCCGACTTCATCCAGCAGGTCAAGGATGGCAAGGTCGAGCGCGTAGCCGTTGATGGCTATGTGATTACCGGTAAGCGCAACGATGGCGATAGCTTCAAGACCATTCGTCCGGCGATCCAGGACAATGGCCTGATCGGCGACCTGGTCGACAATCACGTCGTGGTCGAAGGCAAGCAGCCTGAGCAGCAAAGCATCTGGACCCAGCTTCTGGTGGCCAGCTTCCCGATCCTGGTGATCATCGCGGTGTTCATGTTCTTCATGCGCCAGATGCAGGGTGGAGCCGGCGGCAAGGGCGGGCCGATGAGCTTTGGCAAGAGCAAGGCGCGTCTGTTGTCTGAAGATCAGGTGAAAACCACATTGGCTGACGTTGCCGGTTGCGACGAAGCCAAGGAAGAAGTGGGTGAACTGGTTGAGTTCCTCCGTGATCCGGGCAAGTTCCAGCGTCTGGGCGGTCGCATTCCTCGCGGTGTGCTGATGGTCGGCCCTCCGGGTACCGGTAAAACCCTGCTGGCCAAAGCGATTGCCGGCGAAGCCAAGGTGCCGTTCTTCACCATTTCCGGTTCTGACTTCGTCGAGATGTTCGTCGGTGTCGGTGCCAGCCGCGTACGTGACATGTTCGAGCAGGCGAAGAAACACGCGCCTTGCATCATCTTCATCGACGAAATCGACGCCGTCGGTCGCCATCGTGGCGCCGGCATGGGCGGCGGTCATGACGAGCGCGAGCAGACTCTCAACCAGTTGCTGGTAGAGATGGACGGCTTCGAGATGAACGACGGCATCATTGTAATCGCTGCCACCAACCGTCCTGACGTGCTTGACCCGGCGCTGCTGCGTCCGGGCCGTTTCGACCGTCAGGTGGTGGTTGGCTTGCCGGACATCCGTGGTCGCGAGCAGATCCTCAAGGTTCACATGCGCAAAGTGCCAATGGGTGACGACGTTGCTCCGGCCGTTATCGCGCGTGGTACTCCGGGCTTCTCTGGTGCTGACCTGGCTAACCTGGTCAACGAAGCGTCGCTGTTCGCTGCGCGTAGCGGCAAACGCATCGTTGAAATGAAAGAGTTCGAACTGGCCAAAGACAAGATCATGATGGGTGCCGAGCGCAAGTCGATGGTCATGTCCGAGAAGGAAAAGCAGAACACTGCTTATCATGAAGCCGGCCACGCTATCGTCGGTCGTGTAGTGCCAGAGCATGATCCGGTGTACAAGGTGTCGATCATTCCGCGTGGTCGCGCGCTGGGTGTAACCATGTTCCTGCCGGAAGAGGATCGCTACAGCCTGTCCAAACGTGCATTGATCAGCCAGATCTGCTCGCTGTACGGCGGCCGTATCGCTGAAGAGATGACCCTGGGCTTTGACGGTGTCACCACCGGCGCGTCCAACGACATCATGCGTGCCAGCCAGATTGCACGGAACATGGTGACCAAGTGGGGTCTGTCGGAAAAGCTCGGCCCGCTGATGTATGCCGAAGAAGAAGGCGAGGTGTTCCTCGGTCGCGGCGGTGGCGGTCAGAGTGCCAGCTTCTCCGGCGAGACAGCCAAGCTGATCGACTCCGAGGTGCGCAGCATCATCGACCAGTGCTACGGCACGGCCAAGCAGATCCTCACGGACAACCGTGACAAGCTCGACGCCATGGCTGATGCGTTGATGAAGTACGAAACGATCGACGCTGAACAAATCGACGACATCATGGCGGGTCGTACTCCTCGCGAGCCTCGCGACTGGTCCGGCGGCACGGGTACACCTCCACCTCCAGTGGTTCAGGACGAGCGTCCGGAAACACCGATCGGCGGTCCGGCTGCTGACGTTTAAGGTTTGAAATGACTTCTGTACAGTCCCTGACCCGGTTGCCTTGCGGCAACCGGGTTCTTGATTTGGCCCGGACACACGTCATGGGCATTCTCAATGTCACTCCCGATTCTTTCTCTGATGGTGGCCGTTACAGCCAGCACGACGCAGCCTTGCGCCATGCCGAAGCCATGGTGCTGGCTGGCGCGACGCTGATTGATGTCGGCGGCGAATCGACCCGGCCAGGTGCGCGAGCGGTTTCTCCTCTGGAGGAGCTGGAGCGCGTGGCGCCCGTCGTTGAACTGATCAATCGCGAACTGGATGTGGTTATCTCGGTTGACACTTCAACGCCGGCGGTCATGCGTGAAACTGCGCGACTGGGTGCCGGGTTGATCAACGATGTGCGCTCCCTGCGGCGCGATGGTGCGCTGGACGCAGCCGCCGCCACTGGCCTGCCGGTGTGCCTGATGCATATGCTGGGTGAGCCTGGCGACATGCAGGACAATCCGCAGTATCAGGATGTCACCCGGGAAGTCGGCGAGTTTCTCGCAGAGCGCATGGCTCAATGTGCATTGGCGGGTATCCCGGCCAATCGGATCATTCTCGACCCCGGTTTCGGTTTCGCCAAAACCCTGCAGCACAATCTAAGCTTGTTCAAGCATATGGAAGCCCTGCATGCGCTGGGGCGGCCGTTGTTGGTTGGTGTTTCGCGCAAGAGCATGATCGGACATGCATTGAATCGTCCCGTGGGCGAGCGTCTGCATGGCGGTCTGGCGCTGGCGGCACTGGCGTCGGTCAAAGGTGCGCGTATATTGCGGGTCCATGATGTGGCGGAAACGGTAGATGTGGTGCGGATGATCGAAGCCGTGGAATCAGCCGAATAAGAATGATGGAGCACTTATGAGCAAGAAATATTTTGGTACCGACGGCATTCGTGGTCGCGTCGGTGAATACCCGATTACTCCTGACTTCATGCTCAAGCTCGGCTGGGCTGCCGGCATGGCGTTCCGCAAGATGGGCGCCTGCAGGGTGCTGGTCGGCAAGGACACGCGGATTTCCGGTTATATGTTCGAATCGGCGCTCGAGGCCGGTCTGACATCGGCGGGTGCCGATGTGATGCTGCTCGGACCGATGCCGACGCCGGCGATTGCCTACCTGTCGCGCACGTTCCAGGCTGAGGCCGGCATCGTGATCAGTGCTTCGCACAACCCGCATGACGATAACGGCATCAAGTTCTTCTCCGGCAAAGGCACCAAATTGCCCGATGAGCTGGAGCTGATGATCGAAGAGTTGCTCGATACGCCGATGACCGTGGTCGAGTCGAGCAAGATCGGCAAGGTGTCGCGCATCAATGACGCCTCTGGTCGCTACATCGAATTCTGTAAAAGCAGTGTGCCGACCGGCACCAGTTTTGCCGGCCTCAGGATTGTCATCGACTGTGCCCATGGTGCGACCTATAAGGTGGCGCCGAGCGTCTTTCGCGAGCTGGGCGCAGAAGTTGTCGTCTTGTCAGCGCAGCCGAACGGCCTGAACATCAATGAAAACTGCGGCTCGACCCATATGGGGCAGTTGCAGGCGGCAGTGATGGCTGAGCACGCCGATCTGGGGATTGCCTTCGATGGCGATGGTGACCGGGTGCTGATGGTTGATCACACGGGCGCCATTGTCGATGGTGACGAGTTGTTGTTCATCATCGCGCGTGACCTGCATGAGCGTGACAAATTGCAGGGCGGCGTAGTCGGCACTCTGATGAGTAACCTGGGGCTCGAGCTGGCGCTGGCGGATCTTTCGATTCCGTTCATTCGTGCCAACGTCGGTGATCGCTATGTGATCGCCGAGTTGCTGGAGCGTAACTGGTTGGTCGGCGGTGAAAACTCGGGGCATATCGTTTGCTTCAATCACACCACGACTGGCGACGCGATCATCGCTGCATTGCAGGTGTTGATGGCGCTCAAGACTCGAAACGAAGGGCTGGCGCAAACCCGGCAAGCTTTGCGCAAGTGTCCTCAGGTGCTGATCAATGTGCGTTTTGGTGGCGGTGAAAGCCCGCTCGAGCATCCGGCTGTCAAGGAGGCCAGTGCGCGTGTTACCCAGGCGATGGCGGGTCGCGGCCGTGTGCTTTTGCGCAAGTCCGGGACAGAGCCTCTGGTGCGCGTGATGGTCGAAGGCGAGGACGAAACCCAGGTTCGAGGCTATGCGGAAGAACTGGCAAAACTGGTAAGTGAAGTTTCTGCCTGATTCGGCTTGCCAGCCATGATTGTGTTGGGTAACATCTGCGCCCACTTTGACCGACGAGGTACAGCATGCGTCGCCCTATGGTAGCTGGTAACTGGAAGATGCACGGTACCCGCGCCAGCGTCGCTGAGCTGATCAACGGCCTTCGTCATCTGGCCTTGCCAAGCGGTGTTGATGTCGCGGTATTCCCGCCTTGCTTGTATATCAATCAAGTGATTGATGGCTTGAAAGGCAAGTCGATTTCGGTCGGTGCGCAGAACTCTGCGGTGGAATCCATGCAAGGTGCATTGACGGGTGAGATTGCTCCCAGTCAGTTGGTGGATGCAGGTTGTTCCCTGGTGCTTGTCGGGCACTCCGAACGCCGCCAGATAATGGGCGAGCGAGACGGGATGCTGAATCGCAAGTTCGCAGCGGCACAGGCATGTGGCTTGATTCCGGTGTTGTGTATAGGGGAAACCCTTGAGCAGCGCGAAGCCGGTAAAACTCTTGAGGTTGTCGGGCGTCAGCTGGGCAGTATCATCGAGGAGCTGGGTGTAGGTGCCTTTGCCAAGGCAGTCATTGCTTACGAGCCGGTCTGGGCTATTGGTACCGGACTGACTGCAACGCCGCAACAGGCGCAGGATGTGCATAAAGCCATTCGCGAGCAGTTGGCGGCAGAGAATTCTGAGGTCGCACGAGGTGTGCGGCTTCTATACGGCGGCAGCGTGAAGGCGGCCAATGCGGTCGAACTGTTCGGCATGCCGGATATCGATGGGGGGCTCATTGGTGGAGCTTCCCTGAATGCAGATGAGTTCGGTGCGATCTGTCGCGCCGCGGGAAACTGAAAAAATGCTGGAAACAGTCGTAGTCGTTTTTCATCTGCTGGGTGCATTGGGCGTAGTTGCTCTGGTTTTGCTGCAGCAGGGTAAAGGTGCGGATGCTGGCGCGTCTTTCGGAGCAGGTGCTTCAAATACTGTGTTCGGAAGCCAAGGTTCCTCTACCTTTCTTAGTAAGTTTACTGCTATACTTGCCGCCGGTTTCTTCATAACCAGCTTGGGGTTAGGTTACTTTGCTAAAGAGAAAGCTCATCAGCTGACTCAAGCAGGTCTCCCGGATCCAGCAGTGTTGGAAGTACCTAAGCAACAACAACCGGCTTCTGATGATGTCCCGGTGCTTCAAGAGCAAAAGTCGGCTACTCCAGCGACTGACGTACCTCCAGCTCAAGAGCAGAAGTAAGAAGGGTTTCAAACGTAGTTTTGCCGAGGTGGTGGAATTGGTAGACACGCAACCTTGAGGTGGTTGTGCCCATAGGGTGTAGGGGTTCGAGTCCCCTTCTCGGTACCAATTAGTCAGGAGAGCCCGCTGTTGCGGGCTTTCTTGCAGGTGGAAGGTTACATTGACCCTATAAGGGATCGGTCGTATACTTCTGCCCCAGCTTTGTCGCGGGGTGGAGCAGTCTGGTAGCTCGTCGGGCTCATAACCCGAAGGTCGTCGGTTCAAATCCGGCCCCCGCAACCAGTTTAAGGAGCCCCTTTTAAGGGGCTTTTTGTTAGCTGGACACTTTCAACGCCGCTATTCGACGGCGTTTCAAGGATGGGCGTTAAGCCCATTTTTTTATTTTGCAAAGCATGCACATATCATGCACTAGGGGGTTCAGGTGTCGAGCAAGCTAGAAGAGTTGCAGGCCTTGCTGGCCCCGGTGGTCGTGGCCCTGGGCTATGAATGCTGGGGGATCGAGTTTTCGGCTCAGGGTCGTCACTCGATGTTGCGCGTTTATATCGATAAAGAGGGCGGCGTGCTGGTGGACGATTGCGCCATTGTCAGCCGTCAGATCAGCGGTGTACTGGATGTTGAAGATCCAATCTCCGTTGAATACACCCTCGAAGTTTCCTCGCCTGGCATGGAGCGCCCGCTGTTCACTCTTGAGCAGTTTGCAAAATTTGCCGGTGAACAAGTGAAGATCAAGCTGCGCTCGCCTTTTGAAGGTCGACGCAACTTTCAGGGCCTTCTGCGCGGTGTAGAAGAACAGGACGTCGTGGTGCAGGTAGAAGACCATGAGTTCCTGTTGCCGATCGATATGATCGACAAGGCCAACATTATTCCCAGTTTTGACTGAGACGCGGATCCCGCGGATCCAATGGCTTGCGAAAGGCGAGGCGTACGATGAGCAAAGAAGTACTGCTGGTTGTTGAGTCGGTATCCAATGAAAAGGGCGTACCGGCAAGCGTAATTTTTGAAGCGCTGGAGCTGGCTCTGGCCACTGCTACCAAAAAGCGTTTTGAAGACGAAGTTGACCTGCGTGTGGAAATTAACCGCCACACCGGTTCTTACGAAACTTTCCGTCGCTGGACGGTCGTTGAAGAGAATGATCTCGACGATCCGGCCATCGAAACCTGGCCAAGCAAGGTTGCCGAAACGCATCCTGGCGCCAAGGTTGGCGACGTCGTTGAAGAAAAGATCGAATCCATCGAGTTCGGCCGCATTGCTGCACAGACTGCCAAGCAAGTCATCGTGCAGAAAGTTCGCGAAGCCGAGCGCGCTCAAGTGGTTGACGCCTATCGCGAGCGCCTGGGAGAAATCATCTCCGGCACCGTGAAAAAAGTCACCCGCGACAACGTGATCGTCGATCTGGGTAACAACGCAGAAGCGTTGCTGGCCCGTGAAGACATCATTTCGCGCGAAACTTTCCGTGTCGGCGTGCGCCTGCGTGCGCTGCTCAAGGAAATCCGCACCGAGAACCGCGGCCCGCAGCTGATCCTGTCGCGTACCGCGCCGGAAATGCTGATCGAGCTGTTCCGCATCGAAGTGCCGGAAATCGCTGAAGGCCTGATCGAAGTCATGGCTGCGTCCCGTGATCCGGGTTCGCGGGCCAAGATCGCCGTTCGCTCGAAGGACAAACGCATCGACCCGCAGGGCGCTTGCATCGGTATGCGCGGTTCGCGCGTCCAGGCAGTGTCAGGTGAGTTGGGCGGTGAGCGTGTTGATATCGTCCTGTGGGATGACAACCCGGCTCAGTTCGTGATCAACGCCATGTCCCCGGCCGAGGTTGCGGCAATTATCGTTGACGAAGATGCCCACGCCATGGACATCGCCGTTGGCGCAGACAATCTGGCTCAGGCCATCGGTCGTGGTGGTCAGAACGTGCGTCTGGCGAGCCAGTTGACTGGCTGGACCCTGAACGTGATGACCGAATCGGACATCCAGGCTAAGCAGCAAGCAGAAACCGGCGATATCCTGCGCAACTTCATCGACGAGCTGGAAGTCGACGAAGAACTGGCTCAGGTGCTGGTAGATGAAGGCTTCACCAGCCTGGAAGAGATTGCCTACGTACCGTTGGAAGAAATGCTCAACATCGACGGCTTTGACGAAGATATCGTCAACGAGCTTCGCGCTCGTGCCAAGGATCGTTTGTTGACCAAAGCCATCGCTACTGAGGAAAAGCTGGCAGACGCCCATCCGGCCGAAGACCTGCTCTCGCTTGAGGGTATGGACAAGGATTTGGCGATGGAACTGGCGGTGCGCGGCGTAATTACCCGCGAAGACCTGGCCGAGCAGTCTATTGACGACCTGCTCGACATCGACGGCATTGACGATGATCGTGCCGGCAAGTTGATCATGGCCGCCCGAGCCCACTGGTTCGAGTAATTAGGCGCGGCCTGAGGAGAGAAGTGCATGACGCAAGTCACGGTGAAACAACTGGCCGATGAGGTCAAAACACCGGTAGAGCGCCTGTTGCAGCAGATGCGTGAGGCAGGTCTGCCGCACACCGCCGCCGAAGAAAATGTGACTGACAGTGAGAAGCAGTCCCTGCTGACTCACTTGAAAAGCAGCCACAAGGCGAAAGTGGAAGAACCACGCAAGATCACGCTGCAGCGTAAAACCACCAGCACCCTGCGTGTGGCTGGTAGCAAAAGCATCAGCGTAGAAGTTCGCAAGAAGAAAGTTTTCGTACAGCGTAGCCCGGAAGAAATCGAAGCCGAGCGCAAGCGTGAACTGGATGAGCGTCGCGCAGTAGAAAATGCTGCCCGTCAAAAGGCTGAAGAAGAAGCCAAGCAGCGCGCCGAAGAAGAAGCGCGCCGCCAGCCTGCTGCTGCGCAGACCGCTACCAGCGACGCCGTTGTGGCGCCCGCTGCAGTTGCCGAACCTGTGCGCGAAAGCGCACCGGTGGTTGCCGCTGCTCCAGCTCCGTCTGCTGAAGTTCGCAACAAGCAGAACGAACAGCGCCGTCCTGACAAGCCACGTGCCGACGACAACAATCGTCGCAGCGGCGGTGGTGATGGCGAGCGCAAAAACGCTCCGCATCGCGCATCGGTCAAAGAAAAAGCGCCGGCTCCACGTGTGGCGCCACGCACTACCGACGAAGAAAGCGATGGCTTCCGTCGCGGTGGTCGCGGCAAGGCCAAGCTGAAGAAGCGCAACGCCCACGGTTTCCAGAGCCCAACCGGCCCTGTCGTGCGTGATGTGCAGATCGGCGAGACCATCACTGTTGGCGATCTCGCCAATCAGATGTCGGTCAAGGCTGCTGAAATCATCAAGTTCATGTTCAAACTAGGTACTCCAGCGACCATCAACCAGGTGCTTGATCAGGAAACTGCTCAACTGGTAGCCGAAGAACTGGGCCACAAAGTGACCCTGGTCAGCGACACCGCCCTGGAAGACTCCCTGGCCGAGTCCCTGAAGTTTGAAGGCGAGTCGTTCTCCCGTGCTCCAGTCGTGACCGTAATGGGCCACGTTGACCACGGTAAAACTTCCCTGCTCGATTACATCCGTCGTGCCAAGGTAGCTGCTGGCGAAGCCGGTGGTATTACTCAGCACATCGGTGCGTACCACGTTGAGACTGATCGTGGCATGGTCACTTTCCTCGACACTCCGGGTCACGCGGCGTTTACCGCTATGCGTGCCCGTGGTGCCAAGGCGACCGACATCGTGATCCTGGTGGTTGCGGCGGACGACGGCGTGATGCCGCAAACCATCGAAGCAGTCCAGCATGCTCAGGCTGCCGGCGTGCCTCTGGTGGTTGCAGTGAACAAGATCGACAAGCCGGGCGCCGATCTCGATCGCATTCGCAGCGAACTGTCGGTTCACGGCGTGACTTCCGAAGACTGGGGTGGCGACACGCCTTTCGTTCCGGTTTCCGCGAAGATGGGTACTGGTGTGGACGAGCTGCTTGAAGCCGTCCTGCTGCAAGCTGAAGTGCTCGAACTGAAAGCGACTCCATCGGCTCCTGGCCGTGGTGTTGTGGTTGAATCGCGTCTCGACAAAGGTCGTGGTCCGGTTGCAACCGTTCTGGTTCAAGACGGTACCCTGCGCCAAGGCGACATGGTCCTGGTCGGTTCGAACTATGGCCGCGTGCGTGCCATGCTCGACGAGAACGGCAAGCCAATCAAGGAAGCCGGTCCTTCCATCCCTGTCGAGATTCTCGGCCTGGACGGTACCCCGGACGCTGGCGACGAGATGAGCGTGGTGGCTGACGAGAAGAAAGCCCGTGAAGTGGCTCTGTTCCGTCAAGGCAAGTTCCGCGAAGTCAAACTGGCTCGCGCTCACGCCGGCAAGCTGGAAAACATCTTCGAAAACATGGGTCAGGCCGAGAAGAAGACGCTCAACATCGTCCTCAAATCCGACGTCCGTGGTTCGCTGGAAGCGTTGAACGGTGCCTTGAATGGCCTGGGCAACGACGAAGTACAAGTGCGCGTAGTGGGTGGCGGTGTCGGTGGTATCACCGAGTCCGACGCTAACCTGGCACTGGCTTCCAATGCTGTACTGTTCGGCTTCAACGTGCGTGCCGATGCTGGCGCACGGAAGATCGTCGAGCAGGAAGGTCTGGACATGCGTTACTACAACGTGATCTACGACATCATCGAAGACGTCAAGAAAGCCCTGACCGGCATGCTCGGCAGCGATGTTCGCGAGAACATCCTGGGCGTGGCCGAAGTGCGCGACGTGTTCCGTTCGCCGAAGTTTGGCGCGATCGCCGGCTGCATGGTGATCGAAGGTGTTGTGCACCGTAACCGTCCGATCCGTGTACTGCGTGAAGACATCGTTATCTTCGAAGGCGAGCTGGAATCCCTGCGCCGCTTCAAGGATGACGCTTCCGAAGTACGTGCCGGCATGGAATGCGGTATCGGCGTGAAGAGCTACAACGACGTCAAAGTCGGCGACAAGATCGAAGTCTTCGAGAAGGTTCAGGTTGCTCGCAGCCTCTAACTCGCGCACTTCAAGGGCCACGCCGAGCCGCCGCATGCAGATGCGCGCCACGGCGTCAGGACTCTAAACGCAACGCCCGGTCTGGCATTTGTCAGGCCGGGCGTTTGCCGCTTTCAGACCTTGCGGGTTTCACCGTGGGGCAGTAACAGGTAACAAAATCATGGCAAAAGAATACAGCCGTACCCAACGTATCGGCGATCAGATGCAGCGCGAGCTGGCCCAACTGATCCGTCGCGAAGTCAAAGATCCGCGCGTCGGCCTGGTCACCATTACCGCTGTGGAAGTCAGCCGTGACGTCGGTCACGCGAAGATTTTCATCACCGTGATGGGTCAGGACAACGCCGAAGATATCGCGCAAAGCATCAAGGTGCTCAATGCCGCCGCAGGTTTCCTGCGCATGCAACTGGCCCGTGAGATGAAGCTGCGCAGTGTGCCGCAATTGCACTTCCACTACGACGAATCCGTTGTCCGTGGTGCGCACCTGTCGGCCCTGATCGAGCGCGCCGTGGCTGAAGACAATCAGCACGTCACCGCGCCTGCACCTGAAGACGCCAAGGAGTAATTCGGTGGCTCAGGTCAAACGTATCCGTCGTAACGTCAGCGGTATCATCCTGCTCGACAAGCCGTTGGGGTTCACCTCCAACGCCGCGTTGCAGAAGGTTCGCTGGCTGCTCAACGCCGAGAAGGCCGGTCACACCGGCAGCCTCGACCCGCTGGCCACTGGCGTGTTGCCGCTGTGTTTCGGTGAGGCCACCAAGTTCTCGCAGTACCTGCTCGATTCCGACAAGGGTTATGAAACCCTGGCGCAACTGGGCAAGACCACCACCACGGCAGACGCCGAGGGTGAGGTTTTGCAGGAGCGTCCGGTGACCGTTGGTCGCGCCGACGTCGAAGCGGTCCTGCCGAAATTTCGCGGTCAAATCAGTCAGATACCGCCGATGTACTCGGCACTCAAGCGTGATGGCCAGCCGCTGTACAAGCTGGCCCGTGCAGGCGAAGTAGTGGAGCGCGAACCGCGTTCTGTTACTATTGCGCGCTTGGAATTACTGGCCTTCGAAGGCGATACTGCGCGTCTTGCAGTGGATTGCAGCAAAGGCACCTATATTCGTACCCTGGTGGAGGATATCGGTGAGCAACTCGGTTGTGGTGCGTACGTCGCAGAATTGCGCCGTACCCAGGCCGGGCCTTTCACTTTGGCGCAAACCGTTACCCTCGAAGAGCTCGAAGCGGTACATGCCGAAGGCGGCAACGAAGCGGTCGATCGCTTCCTGATGCCATCGGACAGCGGCCTGC
Source organism: Pseudomonas sp. GNP014 (assembly GCF_054344005.1). Classification (NCBI taxonomy): domain Bacteria; kingdom Pseudomonadati; phylum Pseudomonadota; class Gammaproteobacteria; order Pseudomonadales; family Pseudomonadaceae; genus Pseudomonas; species Pseudomonas sp. GNP014. The sequence continues at coordinate 2,166,905 of NZ_JBTGUS010000001.1, forward strand.
AGGATTGGCCGTTGCTGCACTTTTCGGAAGCGAGCGCGTTCTACTGGCTCAACGGCCAGCCGGTACGCGCCCCGGATGCTCCGAAGTTCGGCATGGTGCGGGTACAGGATCACAATGGTCGCTTCATCGGTATCGGTGAAGTGAGCGAAGACGGGCGCATCGCGCCACGTCGTTTAATTCGGTCAGAATGACCGGAAACCGGTGCGTATTACAGCGTGCCGGCGAGTGTGGCTGTTAACAGGCACGGTCACTACTCATTTATAGATACAGGGATTTGTCCCTGGCCTGTTGAAGCTGTTTCTCTGAAACAGTTTCCTGATAAAAGGATTGCCTCATGGCTCTCGACGTTCAAGAAAAAGCTCAAATCGTTGCTGACTACCAGCAAGCTGTTGGTGACACTGGTTCGCCAGAAGTGCAAGTTGCACTGCTGACCGCCAACATCAACAAACTGCAAGGTCACTTCAAGGCCAACGGTAAAGATCACCACTCCCGTCGTGGTCTGATCCGCATGGTAAACCAGCGTCGCAAGCTGCTGGACTACCTGAAAGGCAAGGACGTGAGCCGTTACAGCGCTCTGATCGCTCGCCTGGGTCTGCGTCGCTAATCAGCGATTGCGCTATGAGGTTGGTGGTCTGTGGGACGTCGGCGGTTTACCGCTGGCGCCTTGCAGGCTCCCAGCCTCAAGTTTTATCTGGATACACGTTTTACCCCGGACAAGCGTTGGGCCGATTCCCGACATTGCCCAAGAATTTCGCAAGAAACCAGTTCCCCCAAGAGCCACAAAGAAGGTAGGACACCGTGAACCCGGTAATCAAAAAATTCCAGTTCGGTCAGTCGACCGTTACCCTCGAGACTGGCCGTATCGCCCGTCAGGCCTCCGGCGCAGTATTGGTCACCGTTGACGACGACGTCAGCGTATTGGTGACCGTCGTTGGTGCCAAGCAAGCCGATCCGGGCAAGGGCTTCTTCCCTCTGTCCGTTCACTACCAGGAAAAGACTTACGCTGCCGGTAAGATCCCTGGCGGTTTCTTCAAGCGTGAAGGCCGTCCTTCCGAGAAAGAAACCCTGACTTCCCGACTGATCGACCGTCCGATCCGTCCGCTGTTCCCGGAAGGTTTCATGAACGAAGTGCAGGTTGTCTGCACCGTCGTTTCCACCAGCAAAAAGACCGATCCGGACATCGCTGCGATGATCGGTACTTCGGCTGCCCTGGCTATTTCGGGCATCCCGTTTGACGGCCCGATCGGCGCCGCTCGCGTCGCTTTCCACGAAAGCACCGGCTACCTGCTGAACCCGACTTACGAACAACAAGCCGCTTCGAGCCTGGACATGGTCGTTGCCGGTACCTCCGACGCCGTACTGATGGTTGAATCGGAAGCCAAAGAGCTGACCGAAGACCAGATGCTGGGCGCGGTACTGTTCGCTCACGACGAGTTCCAGGTGGTGATCAACGCCGTCAAGGAACTGGCCGCTGAAGCTGCCAAGCCAACCTGGACCTGGGCTCCGGCGCCAGAAGCCACCGAACTGCTGGGCGCTATCCGTGCCGAGTTCGGCGATGCGATCTCCCAGGCTTACACCATCACCGTCAAGGCTGACCGCTACGCACGTCTGGGCGAGCTGAAGGATCAGGTTGTTGCCAAGCTGTCCGGTGAAGAAGGCCAGCCTTCGGCTGCCGACGTCAAAGCCGCTTTCGGCGAAATCGAATACCGCACCGTTCGCGAAAACATCGTTAACGGCAAGCCACGTATCGACGGTCGCGACACCAAGACCGTACGTCCGCTGAACATCGAAGTCGGCGTTCTGCCGAAGACTCACGGTTCGGCGCTGTTCACCCGTGGTGAAACCCAGGCTCTGGTAGTCGCGACCCTGGGCACCGCCCGTGACGCACAGCTGCTGGACACCCTGGAAGGCGAGAAAAAAGACCCGTTCATGCTGCACTACAACTTCCCTCCGTTCTCGGTGGGCGAGTGTGGTCGCATGGGTGGCGCTGGTCGTCGTGAAATCGGTCACGGCCGTCTGGCCCGTCGTTCGGTTTCGGCCATGCTGCCAGCCGCTGACGTGTTCCCGTACACCATTCGTGTAGTGTCGGAAATCACCGAATCCAACGGTTCGAGCTCGATGGCTTCCGTTTGCGGCGCTTCCCTGGCCCTGATGGACGCTGGTGTGCCGATGAAGGCGCCGGTTGCCGGTATCGCCATGGGTCTGGTTAAAGAGGGCGAGAAGTTCGCCGTCCTGACCGACATCCTCGGTGACGAAGACCACCTGGGCGACATGGACTTCAAGGTAGCCGGTACCGCCAAAGGCGTCACCGCGCTGCAGATGGACATCAAGATCAAGGGCATCACCGAAGAGATCATGGAAATCGCTCTGGGCCAAGCCCTGGAAGCGCGCCTGAACATCCTCGGCCAGATGAACCAGATCATTGGCCAGTCGCGTACCGAACTGTCGGCCAACGCTCCGACCATGATCGCGATGAAAATCGACACCGACAAGATCCGTGACGTTATCGGTAAAGGTGGCGCGACCATCCGTGCGATCTGCGAAGAAACCAAGGCTTCGATCGACATCGAAGACGACGGTTCGATCAAGATCTTCGGCGAAACCAAGGAAGCCGCTGAAGCTGCTCGTCAGCGCGTTCTGGGCATCACCGCTGAAGCCGAGATCGGCAAGATCTACGTGGGTAAAGTTGAGCGCATCGTCGACTTCGGCGCATTCGTCAACATCCTGCCAGGCAAGGACGGTCTGGTGCACATCTCCATGCTGAGCGACGCTCGCGTAGAGAAAGTGACCGACATCCTGAAAGAAGGCCAGGAAGTGGAAGTGCTGGTACTGGACGTGGACAACCGCGGCCGTATCAAGCTGTCCATCAAAGACGTGGCAGCGGCCAAGGCATCGGGCGTGTAATCACCCCCTCGCTTTAGCGCAATGAAAATGCCCCGCCGTGAAAACGGCGGGGCATTTTTTTGTCTGCCATAAAGATCAAAAGCTCGCAGCCTGCGGCAGCGCCGGTAAAAACGCGGTGATCACCCGATTCCGCAGGAGCCGAAGCAGGCTGCGATCTTTGCTTTTGTGAAAACCGGTGCTAGGTTTAGCCCACCGCCCGTGTAGCTCAGCCGGTAGAGCAGCGCACTCGTAACGCGAAGGTCGCAGGTTCGATTCCTGTCTCGGGCACCACTTCCCTTATTTCACTTTGCGGCTCAGGTCCTCGACGGTACGTTTGAGCTGATCCATTGCACGATCCTGATCGTTGATCTTCTGTTTCAGACTCGAAATCTCGCTGTTGTTCGAGTTGGAGCTGGAACCGCTGTTGCGCTTGAGGTCTTCGACCTGGCGACCGAGGGTCTCCAGTTGGCGATCCTGCTCCTTGAGCTTGTTCTTCAGGTCGTCGACTTCTTTACTGCCGGCGCTCGAGCTGGAACCGCTGCTGCGTTTGAGTTCTTCAATCTGGCGTGACTGGTCACGGACGGTATCGCGGATCTTTTGCAGTTCATCAATGCTGATATCGCTTTTGATGACAACCTCTTTGCCGTAATCGTTGTGAATCAATGAAACTTTGTCGCCGTAGGAGGAACTGCTGGTGCTCAGTTCCAGCGCCATGGCGCTTGCCGGCAGCATCATGGCGGCGAGCAAGGTACTGGCAGACACAATGGAGCAAATCTTCGAAAAGCTGCGCATCACTGGTTTTCCTTGTGAACAGCGAGAGTGGGTGCCGAAGTGGCACAACGCTATGACTTGGAAAGCGGATTTATGTTCCGCAAGTCAACTTTTTGCGCCTGAGATGTAAAGAGCCGTGTAATTCGTCATGCAAACGTCCTATATTCGGTGCCTGCATGAGCATCGCCCAGCAGTTTTCAGATGATCCCGAATGGTTCCGAAGGCCGGACAATCCGCGTCAGAGAGATCCTTGATGATCCAGATCCATCCTCCATTCTTACGATCAGCGAGAACGCCATGACCGAATTAACTCAAGAGCAACGTCACGAAATAGCGCTGGAAAAATACATTCTGGACGTCCCGGACCTGAAAGAAGAGATCAAGGACCTGAGTCCCGATGATCAGAAGGACCAGATCCAGTGGGCATTCGAAGACGAAGCCGAAGCCCAGGGGTTGCAGCCGTGGGAGCTGACACTGAAATACACCAGCACCCCTGAAGAATTCGAGGCACAGCGCCTCGTGCTGCACAAAGAGGCGGCCGAAGTGCTGGGTGTCGAGTGGGACGAGTACTGCGAGATGAACAATCTCGTCGTATAAAAGCAGCTACGAGTTTCAAGCGGCAAGTCAAAGCAAAATCGCTGTGGCTTGCAGCTTGCAGCTTGCAGCTTGTAGCTTGAAACTTGCCGCTGCTGTCAAAGGCTCAAGCGCATCGACAGATCCACCGCTTTGACATCCTTGGTCATCGCGCCGATCGAGATGTAATCCACCCCGGTTTCGGCGATCGGCAGCAACGTGCTTTCGTTGATGCCGCCGCTGGCTTCGAGTTTCGCCTTGCCGCCGTTCAGGCGTACGGCTTCGCGCATGTCGTCCAGGCTCAGCTCATCCAGCATGATGATGTCGGCGCCGGCGGCCAGCGCTTCCTTCAATTCATCCAGGCTTTCCACTTCGATTTCCACCGGCTTGCCCGGGGCAATCTTGTGGGCCGCGCTAATGGCCTGCGGGATGCCACCGCTGGCGGCGATGTGGTTTTCCTTGATCAGGAACGCGTCGTACAGGCCAATGCGGTGGTTGTGGCAACCGCCGCAGGTTACCGCGTATTTCTGCGCCAGACGCAGGCCTGGCAGGGTTTTGCGGGTGTCGAGCAGTTTGACCTGAGTGGCGCCGACGAAGTCTGCCAGGTATTGCGCACGTGTTGCCACGCCAGACAGCAGCTGCAGGAAATTCAATGCGCTGCGCTCACCGGTCAGCAGCGAGCGCGCCGGGCCTTCCAGATGAAACAACGGCTGATTGGGTTTGACCCGTTCGCCATCGACCACTTGCCAATGCACCGCGACGCGCGGATCGAGCTGACGAAATACCGCATCGACCCACGCCGTGCCGCAAATAACGGCTGCGTCGCGCGTGATAATGGTGGCTTTGGCCAGGCGTTCGGCCGGGATCAGTTGCGCGGTGATGTCGCCGCTGCCGATGTCTTCGAGCAACGCACGGCGCACGTTGGCTTCGATTTCGGCGGTCAAATCGGCGAGACGTAGATTCGGCATAACGGGCTCCACAAACAAAGTGGTTCGATTATAGGGGCATGGCGCGAGCCAACCCAAGGCGAGAACTCGCGTGCCTGACTGCATCTGGTCGATTTCTTGTGAGTAAAGCCGGTTCAGTCGTGGTCATTGAGAGGGGGCGAGGCATAGGGGAAACCCTGACGGCTATAGCGCCGGGGACGACTTTTGCAAGATAATCCGCCTTGCATTTGACGTCATAGCTTTGACGTCCTGATTGGAACTTGTGGTAGCGGGCCTGCTCGCGAATGCATTCTTTCAATGACATTGATGCGGTTGACACACCGCTCTCGCGAGCAGGTTCGCTCCCACAGGGGCAGCGTTTGCTTGATCGAACGAATCACCGTTTCAGGAGGCTTGGATGCACAACGACGGGAAAGTAGTGCCTTTGTACAAGGCCACTACCGATCAGGCGAATCACTCGCCGCTCGCCCGCCTGCCTGTGATTCTGCTTCAGGTTCGCGACAAGGCTGCCCAGCAACTGCGCCACGGTTTGCAGGAACTGTTCGATAACGCTGACGACACGCTGTTTGAAATGGCCGATCGGGCGCGCAACGACGTCGAGCAGAACATTTTCTTCGAAGCCATGCGCGACCTGCGCCTCAAGCGCAAAAACATCGAGCGTGGTTTTCTCGAACAATTCTTCGAAGCATTCGTCGCCCTGACCCGACACGACGCCACGCACAACGCGCTGTCGGGTTCGCTGATCTACGAAGATTCGGCGCCCCGTACCGATGACATGGAACGCAATGTCGCCGTCGAAACCATGGTTGGCCGGGTGCTCAAGCGTGATGGCTTTGCCCTCGACCAATTGACCCTGCGCCTCAATGCGCTGCTCGACAATACCCTTGACGATCAACACAACCCGCTCGGCCCGGCAATGCTCTGCGAGTACTTTCTGCAGGCCGGACGTAATCTGGGCGTGGAGATCAAGGTCAAGCTGATCCTGCTCAAGCTGTTCGAACGCTATGTGCTGGCCGACACCGAACAATTGTATGCCGAAGCCAATCAGCTGCTGCTCGCCACCGGCGTCTTGCCGCAGTTGAAACCGGCACCGGCGCGCCGGGTAATCGACCGCGCGGTGGCCAGTGTGCACGACGAAGAAATTGATGATCGGCAGCCGGCGGACGAAGGCGTGCAGGAAGTCTTCAGCGCCTTGCAGGCCTTGTTGGTGCAGGTGCGCGGCAGTGTCGCGCCGACCCTGGAGCCCAGCGCTGCCGCCCAGCCAATTACCACCCGCGACCTGCTGCGGCTGCTCTCACACTTGCAACAGTACGTGCCGGCGCTGGCGGCGCAGGACGACTTCGATCTGCGCAATCAGCTCGAACAACTGCTGACCCGGGTCAGCGTCAGAAGCGGCAAGTCGCGGGTCGTGGACGGCGCCGATGAAGACGTGATCAACCTGATTGCCATGGTCTTCGACTGCATGCTCGAGGATCGCAACCTGCCGGACTCGCTGAAGGCATTGATTGCCCGGTTACAGATCCCGATGCTGAAGGTTGCGGTACTCGACAAGAGTTTCTTCAGCCGCAGCAGCCACCCGGCACGGCGCCTGCTTAATGAAATCGCCGAGGCCGCCATGGGCTGGGGCGATTGCAATGGCGAGGCGCGCGATAGCCTGTACCTGCGCATCGAACAAGTGGTGCAGCGGCTGTTGAGTGATTTTGTCGATGACCCGGCGATTTTCTCCGAGCTGCTCGCCGACTTCCTCGCCTTCACCAGCGATGAACGCCGGCGCAGCGAATTGCTTGAACAGCGTTTGCGCGATGCCGAAGAGGGCCGGGCGAAGACCGAGCTCGCCAGGCGGCGAGTCGAGCAGGCGTTGAACCAGGCACTGTTGGGCAAGGTGCTGCCGCCCACCGTGGTCATGTTTGCGCAGAACGCCTGGAGCAAAGTGTTGATGCTGACCTGCCTCAAGCATGGCGATCGCTCCGCCGAATGGCAGGCCGATGTGCAAACCCTGGGGCAACTGATCTGGAGTGTGCAGCGTCATGATGATGCGGCAGCCGGTCTGCGCTTGCTGGCGCTGGTCCCGGGTCTGCTCAAGTCGTTGCGTGACGGTTTGACCAGTTCGGCATTCGACCCGTTTGCCACCAGCGAATTTTTCAGCGAGCTCGAGGCACTGCATGTGCGAGTGCTCGAACCGTCCAGCGAGTCCGCTCAGGCCGAAGGGCCGGAGCTGATCGAAGTCTCGCAGCAGATCGTCCTGCCCGGCGCGGAGGAGGGCGCGATGGCGCTGAGCCCGGTACGTCTGGGCCACGACGACGCCAGTGTGCGCCAGGTCGATCAACTGCGGCCGGGCAGTTGGGTCGTGTTTCAGGAAGATGAAGAGCACACCCTGCGCTGCAAGCTTGCCGCAATCATCGAAGCCACCGGCAAGTATGTGTTTGTCGACCGCACCGGCATGAAAGTCCTCGAACACAGCCGCACCGGGCTGGCCCTTGAGTTCCGCCGGGGGGCGGCACGGGCACTGGACGACACCTTGCTGTTTGACCGGGCGCTCGAGTCGGTGCTGGGCAATCTGCGGCGCCTCAATCGCGCCAAGTGATCGCGCGTCGGGTGCCGATCACGGCATACTGGGCGCAACACAGTCGGCGTTGAAGGAATCGGTATGCAGTTGGATCCCGCTAGCGGGTGGTGTCACGGGGTGCAGGTCTGCCCATCGCCCAACTTCAATGAACGCCCCGCGGGCGAAATTTCCCTGCTGGTGATCCACAACATCAGCCTGCCACCGGCGCAATTCGCCACCGGCAAGGTGCAGGAATTTTTCCAGAATCGTCTGGATGTCACCGAACATCCCTATTTTGCAGGCATCGCCGACCTGCGCGTCTCCGCGCATTTTCTGATCGAACGTGACGGCACGGTGACCCAGTTTGTCTCCTGTCTTGAACGGGCGTGGCATGCGGGTGTGTCGATGTTCGAAGGCCGCGAAACCTGTAATGATTTTTCCGTGGGCATCGAACTCGAAGGCACCGATGATCTGCCCTTTACCGAGGCGCAGTATCAGGCGTTGATCACGCTGACGCGTCAGCTGCAAACAGCATTTCCGGCGATCACCGGCGCTCGCATCTGCGGGCACAGCGACATTGCACCCGGGCGCAAGACCGATCCTGGCCCGGAATTCGACTGGGCGCGTTACCGCGCGGCCCTGGCACAAGAGGAAGGACAATGAGTTTTCTGGTGTTACTGCTGGCGGTCTGGATCGAGAAATTCTCGGCCCTGCGTCATCGGATTCAACGCGATGGCGGATGGATCCGCGAGCTGAACAAACTCGAAACCGGCGCTCGGCTGGCCGACAAACCGTGGCTGATACTGACCATTCTGGTGCTGTTGCCGGTGGCGCTGCTGGGTCTGCTGCTGTGGGTGCTGGAGCCTGTGGCGTATGGCTTGCTGGCATTGCCGGTGCATCTGCTGGTGGTCATCTATGCCCTCGGACGCGGTGATCTGTTGGGCGGCCTCGGACCGTTTCGCGACGCCTGGCGCCGTGAGGATCTGCAAGCGGCGGCCCACGTCGCCAAACGTGACCTGAATATCTGCGCCGACAGCGGCGAGCAATTGCTCGAAAGCGTGCAACGGCACTTGCTGTGGCAGGCCTATCAGAGCTTCTTCGCGGTGATCTTCTGGTATTTCCTGCTCGGCCCGGTGGCGGCGCTGGCCTATCGCTTGTTGGCGCTGGCCGAAGCGCATGGTCAGAACCCGGCATTGGTCGAGCGCGCCGGGCAATTGCGCCATGCCTTCGACTGGGTGCCGGTGCGTCTGCTGGCCGCGAGTCTGGCGCTGGTCGGCAACTTTGTCGCCGTCAGCCGGGTAATGCTGCACGAACTGCTGAACTGGAACATCAGCGCTGCGCAACTGATCGACAAGGTCGGTCTGGCGGCTGGAGAAATTCCGCCACCGGTGGTCGGACCGGAAGGCATCAACACCCTCGATTGCCTGTGGGAACTGCTGCTGCGGGCGGCGGTGTTGTGGTATGCCGGGTTTGCCTTGTGGACCGTGCTGGTTCACTGATCCTTTGGTGAAAGCACGTGTGGCGCGGGGATTTATCCCCGTTCGGCTGCGCAGCGGCCGCAAATCAAGCACACGCGGTGTGTCAGAAAGTCTGCGGTGTTTGGTTTTAAGACTGCTGCGCAGCCGAGAGGGGATAAATCCCCTCGCCACCGGTCGGTGCTCGGCCGCTGTAGCCGTTAACCTTAAGTTACAAAACCTCCCTTCGATTTGAGCTATACAGAGATGGCGCTCGATAGTGGCTATCTGCTGTCGCCCCGCGCCTGCCAATAAAAACAAGAAAAACCAAGGGAGACTTCCAGTGAAGAGCTTGCTCTATCCCGCTGTCTCGCTGATGAACCGTCTGAGCTTCGGCATGAAGTTCAGCCTGATCAGCGTGCTGTTCCTGGTGCCGATGCTGGTGACCAATTTCTATCTGGTGCGCGATTCCTATCGTGAGTTCCAGGGTACCCGCGTCGAGCTGCAAAGCCTCGACCTGCTGGGTAGCAGCCTGACTCTGCGCCGGGATCTGGAGACCCTCAACAATCTGGTGCAGATCAACGTCACCCTTGGCCAGTCCGGCAAGGCCGGTAATGTCGAAGCGCAGATCACCACGCTGGAACAAGCGGTGCTGGCGCGCCTGCAAGGGCTGACGGCAATGACCGACGATCCCGAGCAGATCAAGGTGTTCGACGGCAAACGCGATGAAATGATTGCCGCGTTCAAGGCTCAGCAAGCGGAAAACTCACTGCAAAGCAAAAGTGCGCTGATCGGCAAACTGCTGGCGAGTGCGCAGATTTTCAGTCAGATCATCACCAGTCAGGCTGGTCTGAGCCGCGATAACCAAAGCGATATCCGCCAGCTCAGCGAACTGGTCACCCTGATTACGCCGACAGTGACGCAAACCCTTGGCGAAGGCCGGGCCATGGGCTCGTATTCGTTGGGGCAGGGCTTTCTCAACAGTTCTTCGAGCACCCGGTTTGATGAATTGCTGGTGCAGATCGAGAAGCTCCAGGCCGAGTACGGCCTGAAGTTGCAGGACGCCCTCGGCTCCAGCAAAGCCGCCAGCGCCGCGCTCAGTGCGCAGGCCGATACCAGCAAGGCGACGTTGAAGCAGGCCAGCGAATTGTTCGAAGAACAGGTGGTGATGGCTGACACCCTCGATGCACCCTGGCAGGCCTTTTATGATCAGGTCACGGCGTTGATGGACAACACCTACCAGCTCAACGAAGCCACATTGAACTACCTCGACACCCAATTGCAGCAGCGTCTGACGCAGAACCGCACGCACATGGTCTTGCAGGCTGTCGCGCTATCGCTGGTGTTTGTGCTGATTTTCTACCTTTACGGCGGCTTCTACGCCTCGACCCGCACCACGCTCAAACGTCTCGGCGCGATGATGGACAAGGTCGCAGCGGGCGACATGACGGTCAATTTCAAAGCCAACAGCCGCGATGAACTGGGTGAGCTGGGCGAAGTGTTCAATGGCACGGTGAGGAAGATTCACGACTTGATCGAGCGCGTCGGCCAGACCGTTGCTGAGGTCGAGCGCCAGGCCGGGCAGGTTGAAAACGTCTCGGCGCAAAGCAATCTCGCAGTGGCCGGGCAGCGCACGCAGATCGAGCAGGTGGCGACGGCGATGAACCAGATGTCGGCCACGTCCATGGAAGTGGCACGCAGTGCCGCTGCGGCGGTGAGCAGTGCGCACAGCGTCAACGACGAGACCCTCAGCGGTCGCGGCCTGGTCGAGTCACAGCAGGGCAGCATTGCCGCGCTGGCCAGCGAGATTGATCAGTCGGTGCTGGTGATCAACCAGCTGGCCAGCGACAGCCAGTCGATCAGTCGCGTGCTGGAGGTGATCAAGAGCATCGCCGAACAGACCAATCTGCTGGCGCTTAACGCCGCGATCGAAGCGGCGCGCGCAGGCGAGCAGGGCCGTGGTTTTGCCGTGGTCGCCGATGAAGTGCGCACCCTGGCCAAACGCACCCAGCAATCGACCGAAGAAATCGAACAGATGATCGCCAAGCTGCACGGCGGTGTCGGGGCGGCGGTCAAGGCCATGGGGGTCAGCCATCAAATGGCCAACGGCACCGTGGGGCAGTCGGAAAAGGTCCAGCAGGCGCTGGAAAACATCCTCGGTGCGGTGGGCATGATCGTCGATCAGAACCAGCAGATTGCCGCCGCGGTAGAACAACAGACTGCGGTGGCCCATGACATCGACCAGAACATCGTCGAGATCAACCGTGCCGGCGAGCGCACGGCGCAAGGCGCCCACCAGACCGAAGACGCCAGCCGTGCGCTCTCGGCCCAGGTGGTGGAGCTGAAACAGCTGATCAGCGCCTTTCGTGTGTAGGTAGAACGCTAATCTCTTGTAGGAGTGAGCCTGCTCGCTCCTACACAGGGGGCAGTGTTTTGTCTGAATTTTTTGTAGTCCTTTTTTACTGACGGTCGTAAGCCAATTCCTGTTTGCCTCCAGCTGCTGGCTTTTTGTCATTCATCAGCCACTATCCTTGCTCAGTTGATCGCCAACCGGAGGCCCCGCTCATGTCCGTCGCAACCCTGGGAATCCAGGGCCGTTGTGCCCATTGCCATACCACGCTTGTGCTCAAGCCCTGGCAACTCAACGCGATCGCAATCAATGAAGCCTTCACCTGCGAGCATTGCCAGAAAACCCTCGAGCTGCGCTGCCCGCAACAGATGAAGCGCTTCAAGTCCCTCGATTCGCTGGCGCTGTTGCGCTTCAGCGCCTCGCTCACGGTGTGCACCGCGTTGCTGGTGGCGTTGGTGATGGAGTGGATTGGCCTGCTCAGTGTCAGCGAGCAACTGAATGCTTCGTTGATTACGATTTTTGTGTACTTCGTGTTCGTGCGTCATGCGCGTCAGCGACAGGATCTGACGCTGATTCTCGACGCGGCCAAGGCCCACGCCGACTGATTACCAGCCGAACACTTCGCAGCTGTTGGCGGTGCTGACGCTGGCCAGTTGTTGCGGGCTGATGTTCATCAGTTCGGCGAGCGCCGCGCAGATCGCCGGCAGATGCGCCGGGCTGTTGCGCTGGCCGGGGAACATGACGGGCGCCATGTCCGGTGAATCGGTTTCCAGCACGATCGACTCCAGCGGCAGCTCGGCCAGCACCCGATGCATGCGCAGCGCTTGCGGCCAGGTGGGGGCGCCGCCCAGGCCCAGTTTGAAACCGAGTTTGATGTATTCGCGCGCCTCTTCACGGCTGCCGGCGAAGGCGTGGATGATCCCGGCGCGTTTGAGCTTGAAGCGTTTGAGTGTGGCAATCGTCGCGGCATGACTGCGGCGCACATGGATCAGCGCCGGCAACGCGAAATCCACCGCCAGTTGCAACTGCGCCTCGAACAACGCCTGTTGCCGCTCGCGGTCGAGGGTTTCGATGAAGTAATCCAGACCGATCTCGCCCACTGCGCACAACTGGCGGTGGCCGCGCCACCGCGCCAGCCAGTCGCCCAGCGTCTGCAAATCCTCGGGGCGATGCTGATCGAGGTACACCGGGTGCAGACCGAACGCCGCGTATAAATCAGGATCGCTCTGCACCAGATCCCACACCCGTTGCCAATTACCCTCATAGACCCCCAGCACCACCATGCGCCGCACGCCGAGGGCGCGGCTTTGCGCCAACAACGCCGGGCGATCGGCGTCGAAGTCGGGGAAGTCGAGGTGGGTGTGGCTGTCGATCAGCTCCACGGCTCAGTCCCGCAAAATGCGCTGCTTGAAGGTACGGGGAATGGCCTGCACACCGGGCTCGTATTCGGCTTGCTCGACGGCGGCCAGTGCCAGTTCCAGCGCCTTGTCGGCGATCAACTGGTGCTGCTGGGCCATGGCGTTGACCGGCAGTGGCAGGAAGTCCAGCAACTGCGTATCGCCGAAGGTGCCGAGGCGCAGCGGACGTGATTTCAGCGGGAAGTCATGCAGCGCGTCGAACACACCTTGCAACAGCACGTAGGAAGTGGTCACCAGCGCGTCCGGTAAATGCCCCAGACGTTGCAGGAGTTCTTCCATCAGTTGTTTGCCGCATTCGCGGCTGAAGGATTCGGCATGCTCGACGAGCACTTCACCTTTGAAATCGACCAGGGCCTGTTTGAACCCGGCGGCACGTTCCTGGCTGATGCTCAGCTCGGGGCGGGCGCCGAGCAGGACGATCTGCTTCGGTTGCGGATCGAGCAGGCTCTGGGTCAGGTGCAGGCTGGCTTCGCGGTCGTCGCTGATCACCGAGCAGAAATGCTCCGGTTCCATGACCCGGTCGATGGCGATGATCGGCAGGCCCTTGGCCTGCAACTGGCGGTAGCTGTCGTCACCGGCCGGCAGACAACTGGCGACGATCAACGCATCGCAACGGCGGGCACGGAACAGTTGCAACAACTGGCGCTCGCTGTCCGGCGCATCGTCGGAGCTGGCGATCAACAACTGATAGCCGCGGGCCCGCGCACCTTGTTCCAGCAGTTTGGCAATCCGCGCGTAACTGGGGTTTTCCAGATCCGGCAGAATAAACCCCAACGTGCGCGTATGCCGGCTGCGCAGCCCGGCCGCTTGTGGGTTTGGTGTAAAACCATGCAGGTCGACCACCGCCCGCACCCGCTCGACGGTCGCGTGACTGATGCGTTGCTGTTCGGCCTTGCCGTTGATGACGTAGCTGGCGGTGGTCACGGACACTCCGGCCAACCGCGCGATATCACTGAGTTTCAACCCGGGATTTCCTTGTTTTTTCGAGCGTGCGCCGAGATTTTCGCCAATCCTACCCGATTAGGGCAGGCGACTATTGTCGCAGCGCATCCGACAAGTTGGACTTCAAGGATGAGACATTATCGAGTAACGTGCCGATCAATCTAGATTAAACGTTTCAGCAGGCGTATTTTCTACGTTTTAGACGCCTTTGGCCGGTTCTGCCGTGAAACCGCCAAAACTGCCCCTGAAAGGGAAGCTGACAAGCGCCTAAGCTGCAACCATTCAAAACAATACCTGGCGTCATCAGGCGCCAAAAAGGAGATCGCATGCTCGAGCTCACTATAGAGCAGATATCCATGGGCCAATCGGCTGTGGATAAACCCGCCGCCCTGCAATTGCTCGCCAATCACCTGGTCGCCGATGGTCTGGTCGCCGACGGCTACCTCGCCGGGCTGCAGGCACGGGAAGCCCAGGGCTCGACCTTTCTCGGTCAAGGTATTGCCATCCCCCACGGCACCCCGCAAACCCGTGATCAGGTTTTCGCCACCGGCGTGCGCCTGATGCAGTTTCCCGAGGGTGTGGATTGGGGCGATGGGCAAATCGTTTATCTGGCGATCGGCATCGCCGCCAAATCCGACGAACACCTGCGCCTGCTGCAACTGCTGACCCGTGCGCTCGGCGAGACCGACCTGGGCCAGGCGCTGCGGCGCGCCAGCTCGCCCGAAGCGCTGCTGAAACTGCTGCAAGGCGCGCCGCAGGAACTGGCGCTCGATGCACAGATGATCGGCCTCGGTGTGTCGGCAGACGATTTCGAAGAACTGGTCTGGCGTGGCGCACGTCTGTTGCGTCAGGCCGATTGCGTGAGCAATGGCTTCGCCGGCGTATTGCAGCAAGTCGAAGCGCTGCCGCTGGGCGATGGCTTGTGGTGGCTGCACAGCGAGCAAACCGTGAAGCGTCCTGGCTTGGCGTTCGTCACTCCGGACAAACCGATGCGTTACCTCGGTCAGCCGCTCAGCGGGCTGTTCTGCCTGGCCAGTCTCGGTGAAGCCCATCAGGCGCTGCTCGAGCGTCTGTGCGCGTTGTTGATTGAAGGTCGCGGCCATGAACTGGGCCGCGCCACCAGCAGCCGCAAGGTCCTCGAAGTGCTCGGCGGCGAACTGCCGGCCGACTGGCCGAGCGCCCGTATCGCGCTGGCCAACGCCCACGGTTTGCATGCGCGCCCGGCGAAGATCCTCGCGCAACTGGCGAAGAGTTTCGATGGCGAGATTCGCGTGCGCATCGTCGACAGCCAGGACAGTGCCGTGTCGGTGAAGAGCCTGAGCAAGTTGCTCAGCCTCGGTGCCCGGCGCGGTCAGGTGCTGGAGTTGATCGCCGAGCCGAGCATCGCCGCCGATGCCTTGCCGGCCCTGTTGGCCGCGATCGAAGAAGGTCTGGGTGAAGAAGTCGAACCGTTGCCAGCGGTGAGCCAGCAACGCGAAGTCATTGCCGATATCGCTGAAGTGCTGATCGCGCCGGCGTCCGGCGCTCAATTGCAAGCGATCCCGGCGGCACCGGGCATCGCCATCGGCCCGGCGCACATTCAGGTGCAGCAAGCCATTGATTACCCGTTGCGCGGTGAGTCCGCCGCCGTCGAGCGCGAGCGTCTCAAGCAAGCCCTGAGTGACGTAAGAACTGACATCCAGGGCCTGATCGAACGCAGCAAGGCCAAGGCCATTCGCGAGATTTTCATCACTCATCAGGAGATGCTCGACGACCCGGAACTGACCGACGAAGTGGACACTCGCCTCAAGCAAGGCGAAAGCGCCGAAGCGGCGTGGATGGCGGTGATCGAAGCGGCGGCCAGACAACAGGAATCGCTGCAGGATGCGCTGCTCGCCGAGCGGGCGGCGGATCTGCGCGACATCGGTCGCCGGGTACTGGCGCAACTGTGTGGCGTGCAAACGGCGAGCGAGCCGGAGCAACCGTACATTCTGGTGATGGACGAAGTCGGCCCGTCGGATGTGGCGCGACTCGATCCGGCGCGTGTGGCGGGGATTCTCACCGCTCGCGGCGGTGCCACCGCACACAGCGCCATCGTCGCCCGTGCCTTGGGCATCCCGGCATTGGTGGGTGCCGGCGCTGCGGTGTTGTTGCTCAAACCGGGCACGCCGTTGCTGCTCGACGGCCAGCGCGGTCGCCTGCACGTCGACGCCGATGCCGCGACCCTGCAACGCGCTGCCGAAGAACGCGACACCCGCGAGCAACGCCTGAAGATCGCGGCCGAACAACGTCATCAACCGGCGCACACCATCGACGGTCACCCCGTGGAAGTGTTCGCCAATATCGGCGAAAGCGCCGGGGTCACCGCGGCGGTGGAGCAGGGCGCCGAAGGCATCGGCCTGCTGCGCACCGAACTGATTTTCATGGCCCACCCGCAGGCGCCGGACGAAGCGACTCAGGAAGCCGAGTACCGCCGCGTCCTCGACGGCCTCGCCGGGCGACCGCTGGTGGTGCGTACGCTGGATGTCGGCGGCGACAAACCGCTGCCGTATTGGCCGATCGCCAAGGAAGAAAACCCGTTCCTCGGTGTGCGCGGCATTCGCCTCACGTTGCAGCGTCCGCAGGTCATGGAGGCGCAACTGCGCGCCTTGTTGCGTTCGGCGGACAACCGGCCGTTGCGCATCATGTTCCCGATGGTGGGCAGCGTCGAAGAATGGCGTCAGGCCCGCGACATGACCGAGCGTCTGCGCCTGGAAATCCCGGTTGCCGACCTGCAATTGGGGATCATGATCGAAGTGCCGTCCGCTGCCTTGCTGGCGCCGGTGCTGGCGAAAGAAGTGGACTTCTTCAGCGTCGGCACCAACGACCTGACGCAATACACCCTGGCCATCGACCGTGGTCACCCGACGCTCTCGGCCCAGGCCGATGGCTTGCATCCGGCGGTGCTGCAATTGATCGACATCACCGTGCGTGCGGCCCATGCCCACGGCAAATGGGTCGGCGTCTGCGGCGAATTGGCGGCGGACCCGCTGGCGGTGCCGGTACTGGTCGGCCTCGGCGTCGATGAGCTGAGCGTGTCCGGGCGCAGCATCGCCGAGGTGAAGGCGTGCATCCGCGAACTCAGCCTGACCCAGGCGCAAACCCTTGCTCAACACGCCCTCACCGTGGGCAGCGCGAATGAAGTGCGTGCATTAGTGGAGGCCCTGTAATGGCCAAGATTCTCACCCTGACCCTCAACCCGGCGCTGGACCTTACGGTCGAGTTGTCACGCCTGGAGGCCGGTCAGGTCAACCGCAGCGACGAGATGCACACCCATGCCGCCGGCAAAGGTGTGAACGTTGCCCAGGTGCTGGCTGACCTGGGTCATCAATTGACGGTCAGCGGTTTTCTCGGCGAAGACAATCTGCAAGCGTTTGAAACCCTGTTCGCCAGACGCGGCTTTGTCGACGCGTTCATCCGCGTGCCAGGTGAAACCCGCAGCAATATCAAAGTCGCCGAGCACGACGGCCGCATCACCGACATCAACGGTCCGGGACCGGTGGTGGACGCGGCGGCGCAGCAGGCGTTGCTCGAACGTCTGGTGCAGATCGCGCCGGGTCATGACGCGGTGGTGGTCGCCGGCAGTCTGCCTCGTGGCGTGAGCGCGCAATGGTTGCGTGAGTTGATCGAACGGCTGAATCAGCTCGGCCTGAAAGTCGCCCTCGACACCAGCGGCGAAGCGTTGCGCACGGCGTTGCAGGCCAGTCCGTGGCTGATCAAGCCGAACACGGAAGAACTCGCCGATGCGCTCGGTTGCGAGGTGGTGTCCCACGAAGCAGAGGCGCTGGCGGCTGCAGGTTTACACGCCCAAGGCATCGAGCATGTGGTGATTTCCCACGGTGCTGACGGTGTGAACTGGTTCAGCGTCGGCTCGGCTTTGCACGCGACGCCACCGAAGGTCACGGTCGCCAGCACCGTCGGCGCCGGCGATTCGCTGTTGGCCGGCATGCTCCACGGGTTGCTCAACGCCCACACACCCGAGCAAACCCTGCGTACAGCCACGGCGATTGCCGCACTGGCGGTGACGCAGATCGGCTTCGGCATCGACGATGTGGCGCAATTGACGCCGCTCGAACAGGGCGTGCGCGTGCGTCCCCTGACAGAACAATAAGAGGGTTTGTCATGAAATTAGCCATTGTTACGGCTTGCCCGAACGGCATGGTCACCAGTGTGCTGTGTGCGCGTTTGCTCGATGCCGCCGCGCAGCGCCAAGGCTGGAGCACCAGTGTTGAAGTGGTCGATGCGGCGCACCCGGAGCGTGAATTGTCGGCGGCGACCATCGAAGCGGCAGAATGGGTGTTGCTGGTGGCCACCGGCGACATCGACATGACACGTTTCGTCGGCAGGCGCGTGTTCCGCATTGCCCCGGCGCAAGCGCTGCAGGATGTCGAAGCGGTGCTGCGTCGTGGCGCTGAAGAGGCTGAAGTGTATGTCGCTGCAGAGGCGGCGCCGGCTGTCGCTGCGCCGCGTGCACCACGCATCGTCGCGATCACTGCCTGCCCGACCGGCGTCGCCCACACCTTCATGGCCGCCGAGGCGTTGCAGCAAACCGCCAAGCGTCTGGGCTATGAACTGCACGTCGAAACCCAAGGCTCTGTCGGCGCGAAAACCCCGCTCAGCGCCACGGCGATTGCCGAGGCCGACGTGGTGCTGCTGGCAGCGGACATCGAAGTCGCCACCGAGCGTTTCGCCGGCAAGAAAATCTACCGTTGCGGCACCGGGATTGCCTTGAAGCAGTCCGAAGCCACGCTGAAAAAAGCCTTGGCCGAAGGTCAGGTGGAAAGCACCGCGAGTGACGGCAAGGCCCCGGCCAAGCAAGAGAAAACCGGGGTCTACAAACACCTGCTGACCGGGGTGTCGTTCATGCTGCCGATGGTGGTGGCCGGTGGTTTGATGATCGCCTTGTCGTTCGTCTTCGGCATCACCGCGTTCAAGGAAGAAGGCACGCTGGCGGCGGCACTGATGCAGATCGGCGGCGAGACCGCGTTCAAGCTGATGGTGCCGCTGCTTGCCGGCTACATCGCCTACTCGATTGCCGACCGTCCGGGCCTGGCACCGGGGATGATCGGTGGCTTGCTCGCCAGTACGTTGGGGGCAGGGTTCATCGGCGGCATCGTCGCCGGGTTCATCGCCGGTTATGCGGCCAAGGCCATCAGTCGTTACGTCGCCTTGCCGCAGAGCCTTGAAGCGCTGAAACCGATTCTGATCATCCCGCTGTTCGCCAGCCTGTTTACCGGGCTGGTGATGATCTACGTGGTCGGCAAACCGGTCGCCGGCATGCTCGCGGCGCTGACGCATTTCCTCGACAGCATGGGCACCACCAACGCGATTCTGCTTGGCGTGCTGCTCGGCGGCATGATGTGCGTTGATCTCGGCGGGCCGATCAACAAGGCGGCGTATGCGTTCTCGGTGGGGTTGCTGGCGTCGCAGAGTTACGCGCCGATGGCCGCGACCATGGCCGCCGGGATGGTGCCGCCGATTGGCCTCGGCATCGCCACCTTCATCGCCCGCCGCAAGTTCGCCCAGACCGAGCGCGAGGCGGGTAAAGCGGCGCTGGTGCTGGGGCTGTGCTTTATCTCCGAAGGGGCGATTCCGTTTGCCGCCAAGGACCCGCTGCGGGTGATTCCAGCGAGCATCGCCGGCGGTGCGTTGACTGGCGCACTGTCGATGTACTTCGGCTGCAAACTGATGGCGCCGCACGGTGGTCTGTTTGTGTTGGCGATCCCGAATGCGATCAACCATGCGTTGCTGTATCTGCTGGCGATTGTGGCGGGGAGCCTGCTGACCGCTGTGGTCTATGCGACGGTCAAGCGCCCGGAAGCGGCCGAGCTGGCGATGGAGCCCGCCAAAGCCTGACACCGATCTCAGTAAGCGTGAGCCTGCTCGCGATAGCACTCTGTCCAAGACATCAATGTTGACCGACACACCGCCATCGCGAGCAGGCTCACTCCTACAAGAGCAGGTGTCATGGCGGAGTCATACAGCCGTGCTTAAGTTTTCCTTTTTTCAGGGAGAACTCCATGAGCGATTTCAATCTCGGTCGTCGGCGGGTCATGCAAGTGGTCGGTGCCGGTCTGCTGATGCCGGGGCTGGCGCCAGCGGTGATCGCGTCGGTCAAGGATCGGCCGCAACTGACGGACGGCGTGCAGTCCGGCGACCTGCAGGGCGACCGCGCGATGATCTGGAGCCGCAGCGACCGTCCGGCGCGAATGGTGGTCGAGTGGGACACCCGTAGCCAGTTTCGCCACCCGCGCCGGGTAATCTCGCCGCTGGCCGATGCGCGCACAGATTTCACCGCCCGGGTCGAACTGACCGGGTTGCCCGCCGATCAGGCGATTTTCTATCGGGTGTATTTCAAGGACGCGCAAACCGGCGTCGCCAGCGAACCGTGGCTCGGCCACTTGCGCAGCGCACCGACGGCGCGGCGCAACATCCGTTTCGTGTGGAGCGGTGACACCGTCGGCCAGGGCTTCGGCATCAACCCGGACATCGGCGGCATGCGCATCTACGAATCCATGCGCCTGCGCCTGCCGGACTTTTTTATCCACAGCGGCGACACCATCTACGCCGACGGCCCGGTGCCGGCGCAACTGACCACCGAGGGTGGGCGCATCTGGCGCAACCTCACCACCGAAGCCAAGAGCAAAGTCGCGCAGACGCTGGACGACTATCGTGGCAATTACCGCTACAACCTGATGGACGAAAACGTCCGTCGCTTCAACGCCGAAGTACCGCAGATCTGGCAGTGGGACGACCACGAAGTGGTCAACAACTGGTCGCCGGGCAAGCAGCTCGACGAGCGTTATCAAGAGAAAGATATCCACACCCTGGTCGGCCGTGCGCGCAAGGCCTGGCTGGAGTATTCGCCGATGCGTCTGCAGGCGGCCGACGGCGGCGGGCGGATTTATCGCAAGCTCAGCTACGGGCCGATGCTCGATGTGTTCGTGCTCGACATGCGCAGCTATCGCGGCGCCAACGACGACAATCTCGGCGCGGCCAAGCCGTTTCTGGGGCGTGAGCAACTGGACTGGCTCAAGCGTGGGCTGCAGCGCTCCAAGGCGCAGTGGAAGGTGATCGCCGCCGACATGCCGATCGGCCTCGGTGTGCCGGACGGTGAAGTCAGCCCGGGCGTGTCGCGCTGGGAGGCGGTGGCCAACGGTGACCCCGGCCCGGCTCAGGGGCGTGAACTGGAAGTCGCCGAGTTACTCGGTTTTCTGCGGGCGCAGCAAGTGCGCAATTTCGTTTTCCTCACCGCCGACGTGCATTACTGCGCGGCGCATCATTACCACCCGGATCGCGCGGCATTTCAGGATTTCGAGCCGTTCTGGGAGTTTGTCGCCGGACCGCTGAATGCCGGGAGTTTCGGGCCCAATCCGCTGGATAAAACCTTTGGTCCTGAAGTGGTGTTCCAGAAAGCACCTACGGCGCAGAACATGTCACCGTTCGCCGGATTTCAGTTTTTTGGCGAGGTGAACATTGAGGGGCAGAGCGGGGAGATGAGCGTGGTATTGCGGGATTTGAATGGGGTCGCGGTGTTCGAGCAGAAATTGCAGCCGGTTTGAAGATCAAAAACTACCCTCACCCCAGCTCTCCCGAACCATCGGACCGCCCGGAGGGTGAGGGGGCCGACCGACGTTTCGGGAGGGTTAGGGGTAGGGCTTTTTTTATTCGTCGCCATTCTCGTGATTTGCTCCAGTACATCTGCCATCTGCTGCATCACTTCAAGATTACTGAACCGCATAACTTCAATGCCCTGACGTTCTAGAAAAAGCGTCCGACGTTGATCGTGGATCAGGCCCGCCGTTTCATAGTGTTGCCCCCCATCCAGCTCAATCGCCAGCTTCAGCTCTACGCAGTAAAAATCCAGGACGTAGGGCGGACACGGAAACTGCCTGCGAAATTTCAGATTGGCGATCTGCCGTGACCGAAGCTTTTGCCAAATCAATTGTTCGCAGTTGGTTTGGTTGGCGCGTAACTGGCGGGCAAACTGAGCGAGAGTGAGGCGATTTTGCATGCTTCACGATCCTTGTGAAGTGGCTGGAAATCTCACTGTAGCCGAGGCCCCTCACCCCAGCCCTCTCCCGGAGGGAGAGGGAGCCTACGGAGTTGTGTCGAGTTGTTCATCGACCTGAACGACCGGGTCGATTATGGATTCGGTGAAGCACCTTCGGGTCGGCGTATTTATCAGGCATCCTCCAATCAGTCCCCTCTCCCTCCGGGAGAGGGTTAGGGTGAGGGGGTCTTTGGTTGTGTCAGTACACGTCGCGGCGGTAGCGGCCTTGTTCGATCAGACGCTCGACTTCGGCTGCACCCAATACGTCGTTGAGCACTTGATCGACGCCGGAGGCCATGCCCTGCAGGCTGCCGCAGATGTAGATCACCGCACCCTCAGCCAGCCATTTTTTCAGTTCGTCAGCGGATTCGCGCAGGCGATCCTGCACATAGATCTTCTGCGCCTGATCCCGGGAAAACGCCAGGTCCAGTCGCGCCAGATCGCCATTGATCAACCACTCTTCCAGCTCTGCCCGGCAGAGGAAATCGTGTTCGCGATTGCGCTCGCCAAACAGCAGCCACTGGCGCTGTTGACCGTCGGCAATCCGCGCCTTGAGCAAGCTGCGCAGCCCGGCGAGTCCGGTGCCGTTGCCGAGCAGAATCATCGGCACCGGCGCGTTCGGCAGATGGAAACCGCTGTTGCGACGTACGCGCAAACTGATGCTGCCGCCCACCGGGGCATGCTCGGTCAGCCAGCCGGAACCGATGCCAAGGCGGCCATCGGCATGCTGTTCCTGGCGCACGATCAGCTCCAGCACACCGTCGGCGGCAATCGAGGCAATCGAGTATTCACGCATGGCCAGCGGCACCATGGCATCGACCAGCGCCTGGGCGTGCAGGCCGACCAGATGTGCGCGATGTTCAGGCAACTGGCGCGAGGCGAGGGCGACGTCCAGCGGCTCTTCGAGGCCATTGATCTTCACTCGGGTTTCGCCACGAATGCCGAGACCGTCGAGGAAATGCTCGACCGCCCATGCACAATTGCGCGGCAACACTTCCACCAGATCGCCGGCCAGCCAGCTGCTGGTGCTCGGTGCGCTCAGGCCCAGCAGGTAGACCGGTGAGCCGCTGCTGTCGGGGTTCATCAGGTCGCGGCGCACCAGCGTCCAGTTTTCGTAGCTCGGCGCCTGCCAGGTGTCGACCGGCGCTTGTCCGGTTATCAGGCCGAGCTGAGTCTGCCAGTGACGCAGGGCGTAGGGGTCGCCGCTGTCGACTTCGACCGGGGCGAACAAAGTCTTGCCGCCGTGCTCGCTCAGCCATTGATGCAGGCGTCGGGCGAAGCCGCAGAAGTGCGCGTACTGGCGGTCACCCAGACCCAGTACGGCGTAGTTCAGCCCATCAAGATTCGCGGCGTTGCGCAGAACCTTGCGTTCAAACCCACGGGCGCTGTCCGGTGCTTCGCCATCGCCAAAGGTGCTGACGACGAACAGCGCATGGGGCGATTCGCGCAGATCCTGCTGGCTGACATTCGCCAGCGGCAGCACCTTCGCCGGCAATCCCGCCGCCTGCAGTTGACCGGCGGTCTGCCACGCCAGTTGTTCGGCGAAACCGCTCTGGCTGGCGAAGCCGATCAGCCACGGCGAGCCATCGCCGGTCGGTTGGGCGAGGCCTTGGCGCGCGTCCTGGATCTGTTTTTTCTTGCGGCGGCGATCCAGATACAGCAGCCAGCCTGTGATGAAAAACAGCGGCATGCACACGGCAGCGAGGGTGATGATGATTCGCCCGACGAGGCCGAAATAGCTACCGACGTGCAGCGCGTAAATGCTGGTCAGCAGTTGTGCCTTGAAGCTCTTGTCGGCGTAGCGGTCGACGCGTTTGACCACGCCGGTGGCCGGGTCGAGGGTGATCTGGTTCAGCGCGCGATCGTGCGGCGAGCTGTCGAGCAGATAGAACACGGTCGCTGTCTGGCCCGCGACGGCCGGCATGCGGATGTTGTAGGCGGCCAGGCCCGGACCGGCGGCGCTGTAGATGCTGCTCCACATCGCCGCGTAATCGGCGGTCGGTGCCGGGCCGTCCGGTGCCGGGCCGCGACCACCGCGCACGCGCTCGTTTTGCGGGGCGTCGGAAAGCAGTCGGGTCAGGCCTTTGTTGTACCACTCGTACGACCACGACAACCCGGTCAGCGCCAGCAGCAGGTACACCAGCAAGCACCAGGTGCCGGCCACCGAATGCAGATCCCAGTTGAAGGCGCGGCCCTTTTTCTGCCAGTCGAGGGTCAGCCACACGCGCCAGCTGTTCCACTGGCGCGGCCAGCGCAGGTACAGGCCGGAGAGGCAGAAGAACAACAGGATCAGGGTGCAGGCGCCGGTGATGTTACGCCCGGTGTCGCCCATGGCGAGGAAACGGTGCAGTTGCAGCATCAGGCCAAAGAAATCCTGGCCGACCGCATTGCCCATGAACTCGCCGGTGTACGGATCGAAGTAGCGCATCTCGCCACGCCGCTCGCCTTTGGGCGGGGTGAAGAACACCTTGGCTGCGTTGCCGCTGTCGGTTTCGACCCAGAGCATCGAGACTTTCTTGCCGGACGTGGCTTCGATGCGCTCGACCAGTTCAACGGGCGGCAGGACGCCGGCAACGTGTTTTTCCACCTGCAGCACGGAAGGGTTCAGCGCCCGCAGGATTTCGTCCTGAAACGAATAGGCCGCGCCGGTGATACCCATCAGCGCCAGTACCAGGCCTGCGGTGATGCCAAAAAACCAGTGCAACTGGAACAGGGTTTTCTTCAACACGTCACTCGTCGTCCGTTCGAAAGTTGTTTTCACGGCGCGCATTATGCCGTGGGTTATCGAGAAGCGTTCTTTATTACGCACAAAAGCCCCGTTCAATGGAATGAACGGGGCCAAGCCTTTTGATCACATCACCTGTGGGAGCGAGCTTGCTCGCGAATGCAATCTGTCAGTGACATGAAGGCTGACTGACCCAGCGCTTTCGCGAGCAAGCTCGCTCCCACAGGTTCCACCTTGCTTAGAAGTGGAAGTTGGTGCTCAACAGCGCCGTACGCCCCGCCGCCTGGTTGGCGAAGTGAGTCGAGAAGGCTTTGTCGTAATAGGTTTCGTTGGTCAGGTTCTGCACGTTGAGTTGCAGGTCGACGTTCTTGGTCAGCTTGTAGGCGGCCATCGCGTCGTAGCGAACATACGAATCGACCATCGTGGTGTTGGCCACGCTGCCGTACACGTCGTCGACGTAGAACGCGCCGCCCCCGAGGGTCAGCTTCGGCGTGACCTGATAAGTGGTCCACAGGCTGGCGCTGTTTTTCGGCGTGTTCGGCAGTTCGTTGCCGTCGTTGGCCTTGCCCATCGGGCCGCCGTCGACTTGTTCGCTGTCCATGAACGCGTAGCCGGCGAACACTTGCCACTTGTCAGTGATCTTGCCGCTGGCCGACAGCTCGATACCTTGCACGCGGGTCTTGCCGGCGTTTTCGTAGGAGCTGGTGTCGACTTGTACGCGAGCGTTCTCTTTCTCGGTGCGGAAGATGTCGGCCGTCAGCGACAGGCGATCATTGAGCAGATCCCACTTGGTGCCGATTTCATAGTTCTTGGTGGTTTCCGGCTCCATGTCGCTGCTCAGCAGGTTGCCGCTGCGATCCGTGGTGCCGCCCAGCGGGTTGCCTTCCTGGCCTTCGCCCAGGGTGTTGCCCGGTGGCGTGGCGGAGGTGGCATAGGAGGCGTAGATGCTGCCGTTTTCCGCAGGCTTGTAGACGACGCCGAACTGACCGGTGACGAACTCGCTGGTGTCATCGCCCTTGGACGTGGTGGTGCCGGCAGCGTTGTAGGTTTTGTAGTCGGTGTCGAAGTGGTCGTAACGCAGGCCCATGTTCACCAGCCACTGCTCGTTCAACTCCAGGGTATCGAACACATACAGTGCGTAAGTGTTGGCCTGGGTGTCGGTGCCGGCGTAGTTGCGCGAGATCGCGCCGTTCCACGGATCGTTCGGGTTCGGGTTCGACAGCGAGGTGCAGTTGTAGCCGCTGGACGCGCCGATCATCGACGGGGTGCAGTTGCTGGTCGCGGCGCTGGTGCGCGGGGTAGTGTCAGTGTTGACGTTGTATGAAGACTTCTGGCTTTCCTCGCGGGTGTATTCGACGCCGGTGGAGAAGCTGTTCTTGAAGCCGGCGACGTAGAAGTTACCGAACAGGTCAGTCTGGTTAGTGGTGGTCTCGGTGTTGCTCACCCGCGTATTCGCCCGACGCCAGAGGCTGCCATTGTTGACGTTGCCCTTGCTGTCGTCCGGCTGGGTGAGGATGTAATCCTGCATGCTGGTGCCGTGGCGCAGGGTGTTCTTGATAGTCAGCGAATCGCTCAGGTCATGCTCGATGGCGAAGGTCGCGGTGTCGGTGCGGCCCTTGCGGAAGTCGCGATCCAGACCGTAGAAGTTGCTGTGATCGCCACCGGCGTATGGCTTGTCCGGGTTGGACTTGGTGCGTGCAGCCGAACCGCCAGCCGGGATGGTGTACGGGATGCCCGAATCCGGGGTGTCATTGCTTTCGAGGTGGTAGTAATCGAGGTTGACGCGGGTGTCGGTGCCCAGGCCGAATGCCAGCGACGGGGCGATGCCCCAGCGGTCGTAGTCGACCTTGTCGCGACCGGCGACGTTGCTTTCGTGGCTCATCAGGTTCAGCCGGCCAGCAGCGGTGTCGCTGAACTGGTAGTTGCCGTCGAGGGTGTAGCGCTGGGTCTGGTCGGAGCCCCAGGTGAAGCCGCCGTCGAACGAATTGCCCAGGTGCGCTTTCTTGCTCACCAGGTTGATGCTGCCGCCCGCCGCGCCGCGACCGCCAATGGCAGAGTTCGGGCCTTTGCTGACTTCGATGTTTTCCACGGCGAAGATCTCGCGGCTCTGCGAACCGGTGTCGCGCACGCCGTCGAGGTAGGTGTCGCCTTGGGCGTCAAAGCCGCGAATGAACGGGCGATCGCCCTGCGGGTTGCCGCCTTCACCGGCGCCGAAGGTGATGCCCGGCACGGTGCGCAGGGCGTCCTGCATGTTCAGCGCGCCGGTGTCTTTCAGGACTTGTTGCGGAATAACGGTGACCGAGCGCGGCGTGTCGACCAGCGGCGCGGTGTACTTGGGTGAGGAGGCTTTTTCGACCTGATAGGACGTCGAATCCTGGGCTTCGCCCGTGATCGAGGTGGCGTCCAGGGCGATGGCATTGCCGGTGGCTTTGCTGTCGGTTTTTTCTGCGGCGAACACCATGTGACCAGCGGAGCCGGCGGTGATTGCCACACCGATTGCAGAGGCGAGCAGACGTGGTGAACTGACCGGTAATTGTGCGTGTTGACGTGCCATTTTTATTCCCCTCCCCAAGGATTTGAGGCGGCGAAATATAGGGTAAACAGGTATTCGTATCAATTGCGAAACATTGTTATTCGCACTGAATTTACATTCTTTACAATTTAACCTTACGGTTTTTGCCAGTTCATTCGTCTCTCGGGTTTTACACAGTCAATAAGAATCAATACCATTGCCGCCTCTTTGCCATCAGGTGACATTGCCATGCTGCTGCACATCCCCGGACTGTTCGCGAAAGACGAAGTGCAGCGTATCCGCGAGGCGCTGGAGCAGGCCGATTGGGCTGATGGCAAGATTACCGCCGGCTTCCAGTCGGCCAAGGCGAAGCACAATCTGCAACTGCCCGAAGGTCATCCGCTGGCCAAGGAAATCGGCGCGGCGATGCTGGAGCGGTTGTGGAAAAACCCACTGTTCATGTCCGCCGCGTTGCCGCACAAAGTGTTCCCGCCGTTAGTGAACTGTTACACGGCCGGCGGCAGTTTCGATTTCCACATCGACAACGCCGTGCGCCAGCCCAAGGGCAGCATCGAACGGGTGCGCACCGATCTGTCGGCCACGCTGTTCTTCAGCGAGCCTGAGGATTACGACGGCGGCGAGCTGGAGATTCAGGACACTTTCGGCACGCAACGGGTGAAGTTGCCGGCCGGCGACATGGTGTTGTACCCCGGCACCAGCCTGCACAAGGTCAATGCCGTCACCCGTGGCGCACGCTATGCGTCGTTCTTCTGGACGCAAAGCCTGGTGCGCGAAGACAGTCAGCGTGCGTTGCTGTTCGAGATGGACGGGGCGATCCAGCAACTGACCCGGGACATGCCTGATCACCCTGCGTTGATCCGCCTTACCGGCACGTATCACAACCTGTTGCGGCGCTGGGTCGAGGTATGAGTTTTCAACTCCGCCGCGAGGAAGTCCTCGACGCTGCGCAACTCAGTGCCATGCTCGAAGAAAGCCCGGCCCGTGCCGCGCAGGCGATTTTGCTGGCGGCGGGTGAGGGCGAAGTGGAAGCGCAGGCATTGCTCGGACAAATCCTGCTCGACGGTCAGGGCATCGCCCAGGATCAACCGCTGGCACTGCGCTGGTTCGGCATCGCGGCCGGGCAAGGTCACCTGATGGCGCGCAACATGCTCGGGCGTTGTCATGAGCATGGTTGGGGCTGTGCGGCGGATGCGGCAATTGCGGCGCAGCATTATCGGATCGCAGCGAATGCCGGGCTGGATTGGGCGATGTACAACCTGGCCAATCTGTTGGCGACCGGGCGCGGGGTGGCGGTGGATCATCAACAGGCGCTGGCGCTGTATCGGTGCGCGGCTGAATGGGGTCATGCGAAATCAATGAATCTGCTGGGGCGGTATCTGGAAGAAGGGCAGGTGTGCCCGGCGGATCCTGCTGCGGCACGTGAGTGGTATCGACGTTCGGCTGAAGGCGGGGATTTTCGCGGGCAGTTCAGTTTCGCGGCGGTGTTGGCGGGGGAAGGGCGGATTGATGAGGCGCTCGATTGGCTTGAGAAAGCCTTGGCCGGCGGCAATCTGAATTTTCTGCGGGTGGCGAGTCAAACACTGTCGAGTGCGCCCGATCCCAGAATCCAAGGGATGGCTGCGCAGTTCGCGATTCGATATGCAGAGTTGCAGCGCGTCTGAATTCGCAAGCCCTCACCCTAACCCTCTCCCGGAGGGAGAGGGGAACCGATTGGGGGATGCTTGAGAGGTGCGCCGACCTGAAAGTGCTTTGCCGAATCCATAATCGACGCGGTCTTTGCGGTCGGTGAATGAAGTGCTACGCCTCGGTCGGCTCCTTCTCCCGGAGGGAGAGGGGAACCGATTGGGGGATGCTTGAGAGATGCGCCGACCTGAAAGTGCTTTGCCGAATCCATAATCGACGCGGTCTTTGCGGTCGGTGCATGACGTGCTACACCTCGGTCGGCTCCTTCTCCCGGAGGGAGAGGGGACTGATTGGGGGATGTTGGAGAGGTACGCCGACCTGAAAGTGCTTTGCCTAATCCATAATCGACGCGGTCTTTGCGGTCGGTGCATGACGTGCTACACCTCGGTCGGCTCCTTCTCCCGGAGGGAGAGGGGAACCGATTGGGGGATGCTTGAGAGGTGCGCCGACCTGATTGTGCTTTGCCGAATCCATAATCGACGCGGTATTTGCGGTCGGTGAATGACGCTTTACACCGCGGTCGGCTCCCTCTCCCTTGGGAGAGGGCTGGGGTGAGGGGCCTCGGTCTCAAGTACCCCGTAAAACTTCAAGCCGAACGCACAGACACAAAAAAGCCCATGACACGTCATGGGCTTTTCACTTGCCGCTAGCAGCTTGAAGCGCGCAGCTGCTCTTACACGTAGAACGACTTCAACGGCGGAAAGCCATTGAACTCAACCGCGCTGTAACTGGTGGTGTACGCACCGGTCGACAGCCAGTACAGACGATCACCGATCGCCAGGTTCAGCGGCAGGCCGTATTTGTAGTTTTCGTACATGATGTCGGCGCTGTCGCAGGTCGGGCCGGCGATCACCACTTCTTCCATCTCGCCTTTTTTCTCGGTCCAGATCGGGAACTTGATCGCTTCGTCCATGGTTTCGATCAGGCCGGAGAACTTGCCCACATCGGTGTAGACCCAGCGCTCGACGGCAGTGCGCGACTTGCGTGCAACCAATACCACTTCGCTGACCAGGATGCCGGCGTTGGCGATCAGCGAACGGCCCGGCTCGAGAATGATTTCCGGCAGGTCATCACCGAAGTCTTCCTTCAGGAAGCGGATGATTTCTTCGGCGTAGGTTTCCAGGCTGTTGGTGCGGGTGATGTAGTTGGCCGGGAAGCCGCCGCCCATGTTGATCAGCTTCAGGTGGATGCCGTCTTCTTCTTTCAGACGCTCGAAGATCACTTTGACCTTGGCGATCGCTGCGTCCCAGACGCTGATGTCGCGTTGCTGCGAACCGACGTGGAACGAGATGCCGTAAGGCACCAGGCCGAGGTCGCGGGCGAGGATCAGCAGGTCCATGGCCATGTCGGTCTGGCAGCCGAATTTGCGCGACAGCGGCCAGTCAGCCGTGGTCGAGCCTTCGGTAAGGATGCGCACATAGACTTTCGAACCCGGTGCAGCCTTGGCTATGTTGCGCAGGTCGGCTTCGGAGTCGGTGGAGAACAGACGCACGCCCTTCTCGTAGAAGTAGCGGATGTCCTTGGATTTCTTGATGGTGTTGCCGTAGCTGATACGGTCCGGGCTGACGCCACGATCCATCACCTTGTCCAGCTCATAGATCGAGGCGATGTCGAAGCTCGAACCTTTTTCTTTGAGCAGGTCGATGATCTCGACGGCCGGGTTGGCCTTGACCGCGTAGTAGACCTTGGCGAATTCGAAACCGGCACGCAGGTCATCGTAGGCCTGGGCGATCATCGCGGTGTCGATCACCACGAACGGGGTTTCCTGTTTGTCGGCGAACGCCTTCATTTTGTCGAATGTAGCGCGCGCGAAATAGTCTTCGAC
Organism: Pseudomonas sp. GNP014; assembly: GCF_054344005.1. NCBI lineage: Bacteria > Pseudomonadati > Pseudomonadota > Gammaproteobacteria > Pseudomonadales > Pseudomonadaceae > Pseudomonas > Pseudomonas sp. GNP014. Next base: position 2,197,625 of record NZ_JBTGUS010000001.1, read on the forward strand.
CTGGATCGACATGCTGGGAACTCCTACTGGCAAACTAAGTTAAACAATGGGTGCAAATGAACGTCCTCCGTATCCCCACTTTGGTTCGCCTACTTCCCAAGGCATGTCGCCGAAAGCAAAAAGGCCATGGGGCGTTGCCCTTGGCCTTGCTGTCTCGTCGTCAGTACTTGAGCCGGATGGATCGTTTCCAGCATGGACGTTCGGCGCGAACTTTAGGGCGTGAGGGGCGTGAGATCAACTAAAAATGTCGCGTTTTTGCACGCTTCTGACGTGCGTCGCGTTCATCACTCTTTGTAGCCGACCGAGATGACGGACAGATGTTCCCCGAGAATTTTCAAGTGTTAAAAATACCTGCACGTTCGCGGCTTTTGTCGGCTAAATCGTGGGTAAGTGTGATGGCGACAACATCGGCGACGTTGGCCGCGAGAGAGGGGTGTGAGAGGGATTTTGGCTGTTTCGCAGGTCGCTTTAGACAGGCTGTGGGCTTATTCGGTGTTGAGATTCTTTTCCGCCTGATGAGTGAAGAAAAAATCACCCGGATCCTGTGGGAGCGAGCTTGCTCGCGAAGGCATTTTCACAGTCGACATCGTTGTTGACTGATATTCCGCTTTCGCGAGCAAGCTCGCTCCCACAGGTTGTGTATTTTTTAGGCGACTACCGCTTCAGCAGGCGAGACGATATTTGTCTTCATCCCGCGCGAGCGCCCCGAGCTCAGATAAGCCGCAATCGACTCCTGCGTCACCTCGCCAAGGAACACCCGCTCGGCATCCATCACCGGCAGCCACGAACGGTTGAACTCGTACATCCGCGACAACAGGATGCGCAAATGCTCGTCGTACGCCGCCGTGGCGTTGAACTCGCGCAGGAATTGCGCACAGGTGCCGGTCTGGCGGTGCAGGTCGCGACGACGCACATAGCCCAGCGCCTTGTTCTCGGCACAGGTGACGACCACATAGCGGCGGTCATGCTCGTCCATCAATTCCAGGGCATCGGCCACCGGGGTTTCCGGGCTCACCGACGGCGCGTTGTCCGCCGCATCTTCTGCCTTCACCAACAACAGACGCTTGAGCGTGCTGTCCTGGCCGACGAAGTTGCTGACGAAATCGTCCGCCGGATGCGCGAGCAGGGTGTCCGGGTGATCAATCTGCAGCAGTTTGCCGGCGCGGAAAATCGCGATCTTGTCGCCCAGCTTGATCGCTTCGTCGATGTCGTGGCTGACCATGATCACGGTCTTGTTCAGCGCCCGTTGCATCTCGAAGAACTCGTTCTGGATCATTTCGCGGTTGATCGGGTCGACCGCACCGAACGGCTCGTCCATCAGCAACAGCGGCGCATCCGCCGCCAATGCGCGGATCACGCCGATCCGTTGTTGCTGGCCGCCGGACAGTTCACGCGGGTAGCGATGCAGATACTGCTTGGGTTCGAGCTTGATCATGCTCATCAACTCGCGGGCGCGGTCGTGGCATTTCTGTTTGTCCCAGCCGAGCAGCTTCGGCACGACGACGATGTTCTCTTCGATGGTCATGTTCGGGAACAGGCCGATCTGCTGGATCACGTAACCGATGTTGCGACGCAGAGTTACTTCGTCGAGGTCGGTGGTGTCTTCGCCGTTGATCAGGATCTTGCCCGAGGTCGGTTTGATCAGGCGGTTGATCATCTTCAGCGTGGTGCTTTTGCCGCAACCCGATGGCCCGAGGAACACACAGATTTCGCCTTCATTGACGGTCAGGCTTACCGAATCCACGGCTTTGACATCTTTGCCGTTGCTTTGGAAGGTCTTGCTGAGGTTTTGAAGTTCGATCATTTGAGGAGTCCTTTTGGAGTCAGCGTACGTTGCAGCCACTGCAGGAGAAGGTCGGCGAAGATCGCCAGAAGACTGACCAGCAGCGCGCCGACGATGAGCATCGACATGTCGCTGCGGCTGATAGAGGCGAGGATCAACACGCCGAGGCCACCGGCGCCGATGGTCGCGGCGATGGTCATCACGCCAATGTTCATCACTACGGCGGTGCGCACGCCGGCGAGGATCACCGGTACCGCAATCGGCAGCTCGACCATGCGCAGGCGCTGGCCGAAAGTCATGCCGATACCGCGTGCGGCTTCACGGATGCCCGGTTCGACGCCGGTCAGGGCGAGGTAGGTGTTGCGCATGATCGGCAGCAGCGAATAGAGGAACACCGCAGTGATGGCCGGCATCGGCCCCAGACCCTGGCCGAACTTGGAGTAGAACGGCAGCAGCAGGCCGAACAGGGCAATCGACGGCACGGTCAACAGCACCGTGGCGCTGGCCTGCAAGGGACCGGCGAGGCTCGGGAAACGCGTCATCAGGATCCCCAGCGGCACGCCGATGAGGATCGCCAGCGTCACCGCGATGCCGACCAGAGTGATGTGCTGCCAGGTCAGGTGCATCACCTGCTGCCAGTCGAGGTGGGAAAAGGCGTTCAGAAATTCCATGACTTTTCCTCCTTAGTTGAGTGGATGCTGGCGCAGGAAATCCGCGGCGACTTTCGACGGGCTCTCGTGATCGACATCGACCCGCGCGTTGAGCTGGCGCATGGTTTCGTCGTCGAACAGCTCCGCCAGCGGCTTGAGTTGCTCGGCCAGTTGCGGGTGCGCGTCGAGATACGCCTGACGCACCACCGGCGCGGCGGTGTAGTCGGGGAAATAGTGCTTGTCGTCTTCCAGCAGTTTCAGGCCGAACGCGTTGAGGCGACCGTCAGTGGTGTAGACCAGACCGGCAAACACTTGCCCGTTACGCAATGCGGTGTAGACCAGCCCCGCGTCCATCTGGCGGATGTTCTTGCGGGTCAGGTTCATGCCGTAGAGCTTGACCATGCCGTCCAGACCGTCAGAGCGGTTGGCGAACTCGGTGTCCAGTGCCACCAGATGGTTGGTCTTGGCTTCAGCCTGCAACACCTCGTTCAACTGGCTGATGTTGTTGATCTGCGGGTACTCCTCGGCGACTTTTTTCGGCAGGGCGAGGGCGTAGGTGTTGCTGAATTTCGACGGGGTCAGCCAGACCAGGCCTTTTTTTGCGTCGAGTTCTTTCACCCGGGCGTAGGACTGTTCGCTGTCGAGTTTTTCGGTGACATGGTTGTAGGCCACCAGCGACACGCCGGTGTATTCCCAGAGCATGTCCAGTTGCCCGCTTTCGTGGGCGCTGCGGGCCAGGTTGCTGCCCAGGCCGCCGGTGATCTGCGCGTCGTAACCTTTGCTGCGCAGGTATTGCGCGGTGATTTCCGCGAGCAGGGTCTGCTCGGTGAAGACTCGTGCGCCGAGGCGGATAACCGGTTTTTCAGCGGCTTGGGCGACGCCTGCGAACAGCAGGATACAGCCCAGAATCAAGCTCAATCGTTTCATAGGTATTCCTTCACAAAGCCTTAAGACGGGCGCAAACCGCGTTCCAGCCAGAGTCGGCTGGCGAGGGTGACGACGCCATCGAGCAGCAGGGCCAGCAGCGCGGTGCACGCGGCGCCGAGCAGCAGTTGCGGCTGATTGTTCAGGGCGATGCCGGGGAAGATCAGGCTGCCAAGGCTGTTCGCACCGATCAGGAACGCCAATGGCGCGGTGCCGACGTTGATTGCCAGCGCGACACGCACACCACCGACGATGATCGGCACGGCGTTGGGCAATTCGACTTTCCACAGCACCTGGCGCGGGGTCATGCCGATGCCGACGGCGGCTTCTTTCAGCGAGCCCTGCACATTTTTCAGGCCTTCGTAGGTGTTGCGCACGATCGGCAACAGGGAGGCGAGGAACAAAGCGAAGATCGCCGGACCACTGCCGATGCCGAGAATCCCCAGGGCAATCGCCAGTACGGCCAGCGGTGGCACGGTGTTACCGATATTGAAGATCTGCATGAAGCGTTCAGCGCGGCCGACCATGGTCGGGCGACTGAGGAAGATGCCGGCGGGGATGCCCACGACCAGGGCGGCCAGCATTGAAGCGAGGACGAGAATCAGATGAGCTTGCAGGTAAAACAACAAATCGTCGCGGTAGTGTTCGATCGTGTTGATGCCGATCCAGTGGATCAGCAGGGCCAGGAGCGCGATCACCACCGCACCTCCCATCAGCCCTTTGCCATAGCGGATAGCCACAGGCGGACTCCTTTTTTTGTAGTCGGCGAACGCTCTCCCGAGTGGCATGCCAAGCCTTGGCTGCCGGGAATAAACGTTCGCGAGAAGCAGCTCCCTCAGCACCGGCAAAAAGCGGTCTGAAAGCGAGCCATGAGCGCAGCCTCGTCAGGCTAACTTGCTGATTTTTCAGCCCCTGACGAAATGTCGTAACAGGGGATGGACGTCTCCGTGCTTTAAAAGGTTCCCATCTGAGACAGCATTTGGCCACCCTTAATGTGCTCAACGGTTCGGTTATTGCATCGAGTTGGGCTATAATCGCGGCCCTTTTTTGAATCACCGCCAGGCGATTTCCCATGACCAACCAGGCCGCCGAAGTCGCGAAACGCCGCACTTTCGCCATTATTTCCCACCCCGATGCCGGTAAAACCACGATCACCGAAAAGCTCCTGTTGATGGGCAAGGCGATTGCGGTGGCCGGTACGGTGAAATCCCGTAAATCCGATCGCCATGCGACATCCGACTGGATGGAGATGGAGAAACAACGGGGTATTTCCATTACCACGTCGGTCATGCAGTTCCCGTATCGCGAACACATGATCAACCTGCTCGACACCCCGGGCCACGAAGACTTCTCCGAAGACACCTACCGCACCCTGACGGCGGTCGACTCGGCATTGATGGTTCTCGACGGCGGTAAAGGTGTAGAGCCACGGACCATCGCCCTGATGGACGTCTGCCGTCTGCGTGACACGCCGATCGTCAGCTTCATCAACAAACTCGACCGCGACATCCGCGACCCGATCGAACTGCTCGACGAAATCGAAGCCGTGCTGAAGATCAAGGCAGCGCCGATCACCTGGCCGATCGGTTGCTACCGCGATTTCAAGGGCGTGTACCACCTGGCCGACGACTACATCATTGTCTACACCGCCGGTCATGGTCACGAACGCACCGAAACCAAGATCATCGAGAAACTCGACTCCGATGAAGCGCGTGCGCACCTGGGCGATGAGTACGACCGTTTCCTCGAACAACTGGAACTGGTGCAGGGCGCCTGCCACGAGTTCAACCAGCAGGAGTTCCTCGACGGTCAACTGACCCCGGTGTTCTTCGGTACTGCACTGGGCAACTTTGGTGTCGACCACGTGCTCGACGCCGTCGTTGACTGGGCACCGCGTCCGCTGGCCCGTGTCGCCAACGAGCGCACCGTGGAGCCGGTGGAAGAGAAGTTCTCGGGCTTCATCTTCAAGATCCAGGCGAACATGGACCCGAAACACCGCGACCGCATCGCCTTCATGCGCATCTGCTCGGGCAAGTACGAAAAAGGCATGAAGATGCGCCACGTGCGTACCGGCAAGGACGTGCGCATCGGCGATGCCCTGACGTTCTTCTCCTCCGAGCGTGAACAGCTGGAAGAGGCGTACGCCGGCGACATCATCGGTCTGCACAACCACGGCACGATCCAGATCGGCGACACCTTCAGCGAAGGTGAAGTCCTCGGTTTCACCGGTATCCCGCACTTCGCCCCGGAACTGTTCCGTCGTGTGCGTCTGCGTGATCCACTGAAGTCCAAGCAACTGCGTCAGGGTCTGCAACAGCTGGCTGAAGAAGGCGCAACGCAGGTGTTCTTCCCGGAACGCAGCAACGACATCATTCTTGGCGCCGTGGGTGTGCTGCAGTTCGATGTGGTCGCCAGTCGTTTGAAGGAGGAATACAAGGTTGAGTGCTCTTATGAGCCGATCACTGTTTACTCTGCGCGCTGGATTGAATGCAGCGACAAGAAGAAGCTTGAGGAGTTTTCCAACAAGGCTGTGGAAAACCTGGCGTTGGATGGCGGTGGGCATCTGACCTACCTTGCGCCGACGCGGGTTAACCTGGCGTTGATGGAAGAGCGCTGGCCGGATGTGAAGTTCCGGGCGACGCGTGAGCATCATTAAGCGTTGAGCTGGTTTGTTCGAAAAGCCCCCTCGGTGTGTGCCTAGGGGGCTTTTTTTTACTTGGTGGGTTTGGGGGTGTGTCCGTTTCTGCGGGTGTTGCTGATTACGGTTTCGCCCTTACGGCGACTCACTTTTTTTACAAACGCCTAAAAAAAGTAAGCAAAAAAACGCTTGCTCCTACGTGCGGCCCGCTCGCTGGGGCTCGGGGTTCCTTCGCTGCGGGATCGATCCGGGCGCAGCGCCTACGGTTTGCTTCGCTGCACCTCCTCTCGCTGTGTTTGGCTGCGCCAAACGGTCGCTGCGCTCCCACGCCCGGATCAATCCCTCCACTCAGCCTTCCGACGTCGCCCGTGGATCAAGATCAAAAGCAGGCGAGCTGACACTCGGCCTATTGAGTGGTGAGGAGCGGGTGTTTGGCTTTGGATTTGTGGTGCTCTTGCCCCTCACCCCAGCCCTCTCCCGAGGGAGAGGGAGCCGATTTGTGGGCTTTTCAGAATCTGAGTTCGACTCGGTATCGCACGTCGGCGTAGCTCTCTCAAACACCGCGATCAGTCCCTCTCTCTGGGAGGATGAGAGGCCGATTTGTTTGCTTTTCAGAACCTGAGTTCGACTCGGTATCGCACGTCGGCGTAGCTCTCTCAAACACCGCGATCAGCCCCTCTTTCTGGGAAGGTGAGAGGCCGATTCGTTTGCTTTTCAGAACCTGAGTTCAACGCGGTATCGCACGTCGGCGTAGTTCGCCCAAACACCGCGATCAGCCCCTCTCTCTGGGAGGGTGAGAGGCCGATTTGTTTGCTTTTCAGAACCTGAGTTCAACGCGGTATCGCACGTCGGCGTAGTTCGCCCAAACACCGCGGTCAGTCCCCTCTCCCTCCGGGAGAGGGTTAGGGTGAGGGGCTTTTGATCTTCGGCTCCGATTTTGTGATCACGATGTTCCGAACGCGACAAACGGCGAGCTGATCGTTAGTGTTCCAGCTCCACGCACGTCGCTTTGAGAGGTCAATGGAATGACGAGTCGACTGACTCACCTGCTGCGCCTCGGCAGTTATTTCGGTGTGATGGCCTGGGTGCTCGGTGCGCTGCTGTTCATCAATCGCCTGAGTAGCATGGTCAAGCTGTTCATGGCGTTGTACCTGCGTCAGGAGTTGGGGCTGGCGATTGAGACCGTGGGCTGGTTGCTGTCGGCGTATGGTGCGGGGTTGCTGGTCGGTTCGATGCTCGGTGGCTGGCTCAGTGATCATGTGCGTACGGCGCGGCTGACCGCGACGTTGTTCTTTGTTTCGGTGTGGGTGTTGATTCTGCTGGGGCTGGTGACGCAAGTGCCGTTGCTCGCGGCATTGCTGTTGCTCAGCGGAGCCATTGATGGCGCCATTCGCACGCTGCATCAGCGCCTGATCATGGAATATTGCAAAGTGGCGCAGCGTTCGCGTGCGCAGGCTTTGAGTCGCGTTGCGCGCAACCTCGGCATGGCCGCCGCGGGCGTGGCGGGAGGGGTGTTGGCGCAGACGGATTTTCGCTGGGTATTTTTTGGCAGTGCGGCGATGACGTTGCTGGCGTTACTGTGGTTTGTTCGCACCACGTGGCAGCGGCCGGTGCTGATCAATGACGAGCCATCCACGAGCGGTACAGGTGGGTCGGGTGGGCCGTTTCGTGACAAACCGTTCCTGTGGTTGCTGGCAGCGACGGCCGTGCTCGGCATCGCCTTCGACACGGTCTACAGCACGCTGGGTAACTATCTGCGCGATTACTACCAGTTGAGCACCGAGGCGATCGGCTGGCAGTTCGGGCTCAATGCGTTGCTGGTGATCGCGCTGCAGATTCCCCTGTCGCACTGCGGCGAGCGTTGGGGGACGCGGTGGCAAATGCTCGCAGGGAGTTTGTTGCTGGCCGGCGGCTTGGGCATGTTGCCGTTCGGTTCCGGACTGGCGTTCGTCTGTCTGTCGACGCTGATCTGGACTTTGGGTGAAGCGTTGTTCATGCCGCCGCTGAATGTGCTGGTGATGCAGTTTGCCCAGAGTGGCAAAAGCGGTCAGTACTTTGGCCTGTTCTTTATGAGCTGGAGTGCCAGCGCGTTGTTGTCGCCGGTGCTCAGCGCTCAGTTGTACGGTCAGTTCGGCGGCCACAGTGTCTGGCTGAGCAGCACCGTGTTGGTACTGATGTCGATTCCCTTGACGTGGCAAGCGACCCGTCCGCTTAGCTGATCCCGCGATAGACGTTATTCGAAACCTGTCTGTCTGCGCAGGGCATTTCTGCCCGCTCGTTAGCGTCCTATCTGGTGAACCCGATGGATCGGAACTAGATTTCACACAGCGCCAGTCAGGCACGCATGTCTCACCTGAAAAAGGATGGAGTCGGCTATGAAAAGCAGATTGCTACGGGTTTTATTGCTGTTGAAAGTGATGGTCATGCTGTCCCTCGGCACCGCGACGGCCTGGGCCGAGTGCGAGGATCACGATTCCCAGGCCTTTAACGGCCAGGTCGGGCACAGCGGCTTGATGCTCGCCAAGTCTGAATCCGAGCCGGGCGATCAGGGGCAGGGTGGCAGCGCCGATGACGACGACTCGACTACCGATGATCCGGAATCTAATGGTCCGGACGACGAAGGCGACAGCCAGACGTAAACCTCAGGCAAAAGAAAACCCCTTCTGCCTCGACTGATGCGCAATCGAGACGGAAGGGGTTTGGTTAACACGTCACTTTGTTTGAAATGCGATCCCTGTGGGAGCGAGCTTGCTCGCGAAAGCGGTGTATCAGGCGACATCTATGTTGAATGATCCAACGCCTTCGCGAGCAAGCTCGCTCCCACAGTGCTTTGTATCGCTTTCCGGATTTGCTTATGCCGCGCCGTCGAGGAACTGCTCGGCGTAGTGGCAAGCCACCTGCCGGCTATCGAGTTGGCGCAACGCCGGCTCTTCCGTGCTGCAGCGCTCGGTCGCATACGGGCAGCGCTTGTGGAAAGCGCAGCCAGCGGGCGGGTTCAGCGGGTTGGGCAGTTCGCCGACGATCTTGATTTTCGGCTTGTTCGGGTCCGGGTGAATGGTCGGGGTCGCCGACAGCAGTGCCTGGGTGTAAGGGTGCAGCGGGCGCTCGTAGATGTCGTTTTTCGGGCCCAGTTCCACCGGGCGACCGAGGTACATCACCATCACGTCATCGGCCACGTGTTGCACCACCGCCAGGTTGTGCGAAATGAACACGTAAGCCGTGTTGAACTCCTGCTGCAGATCCATGAACAGGTTGAGCACCTGCGCCTGAATCGACACGTCCAGCGCCGAGGTCGGCTCGTCCGCCACCAGCACTTTCGGTTGCAGCATCATCGCCCGGGCCAGCGCAATGCGCTGGCGCTGACCGCCGGAGAACATGTGCGGATAGCGCTGATAGTGCTCGGGACGCAAGCCCACCTGTTTCATCATCGCCTGGACTTTTTCGCGACGTTCGGTCGCCGACAGGTTGGTGTTGATCAACAAAGGTTCAGCCAGCTGATCACCGATTTTCTGCCGTGGGTTCAACGATGCGTACGGGCTCTGGAACACCATCTGCACGTCTTTGCGCAGCTGTTTGCGCTGGGCCTTGTCGGCACCGGCGACTTCCTGGCCGGCGATTTTCAAGGAACCGGACGACGGCTCTTCAATCAGCGTCAGGGCGCGGGCGAGGGTGGATTTGCCGCAGCCCGACTCGCCGACCACGGCGAGGGTCTTGCCGGCCTCCAGCTCGAACGACACGCCGTTGAGTGCGCGCACGGTCGCATGGCCCTTGAACAGGCCACGGGAGACTTCGTAATGACGGGTCAGGTCGCGGGCGGTAAGTACGACGGCCATTACGCCACCTCCTGGTTCAGCGGGTAGAAGCAGCGGGCGAGGCTGTTGGCTTTCGGGTCAAGGCTCGGACGCTGCGCACGGCAGCTGTCTTGCACGTACGGGCAGCGCGGCGACAGCAGGCAACCCTGCGGACGGTCGTAACGGCCCGGAACGATGCCCGGCAGGGTCGACAGGCGCGAGGCGCCGAGGCTGTGCTCGGGAATCGCCTTGAGCAGCGCTTCGCTGTAGGGGTGCGCCGGGATGTCGAACAGTTGCGGCACCTGACCGACTTCAACGGCTTGCCCTGCGTACATCACGCACACGCGCTGGGCGGTTTCGGCCACGACCGCGAGGTCGTGGGTGATCAGCACCAGGCCCATGTTCTGTTCTTTCTGCAACGCCAGCAGCAGGTCCATGATCTGCGCCTGAATCGTTACGTCGAGCGCGGTGGTCGGTTCGTCGGCGATCAGCAGTTTCGGCTCGCCGGCAATCGCCATGGCAATCGCCACACGCTGGCTCATGCCGCCGGACAGTTGGTGCGGGTAGGCGTCCATGCGGCTGGCGGCGCCCGGGATTTCAACTTTTTCCAGCAGCTCGATGGCGCGTTTGCGCGCTTGCTTGCCGGACATCTTCAGGTGCAGGCGCAGCACTTCTTCGATCTGGAAACCGACGGTGTAGCTCGGGTTGAGCGCGGTCATCGGGTCCTGGAACACCATCGACAGGTCTTTGCCGACGATTTGCCGACGCTGACGATTGCTCAGCTTGAGCATGTCCTTGCCGTCAAAGCTGAGCGCGTCGGCGGTGACGATGCCGGGATGCTCGATCAGGCCCATCAGCGCCATCATGGTCACGGATTTACCCGAGCCCGATTCGCCAACGATGGCCAGTACTTCGCCCTTGTCGACTTTCAGGTCGAGGCCGTCGACAACGGGCGTCGCGGTCTTGTCGCCGAAGCGAACGTTGAGATTCTTGATTTCTAGCAGTGACATGGGAATCTCCTCAGGCGGCGTTCTTGAGTTTCGGGTCCAGCGCATCGCGCAGGCCGTCGCCCATCAAGTTGATTGCCAGCACGCTGAGCAAAATGGTCAAACCAGGCAGGCTCACCACCCACCAGGCGCGTTCGATGTAGTCGCGGGCCGAGGCCAGCATGGTGCCCCACTCAGGGGTTGGCGGTTGTACGCCAAGGCCGAGGAAGCCCAGCGCCGCCGCGTCGAGAATCGCCGAAGAGAAGCTCAGGGTCGCTTGAACGATCAGCGGTGCCATGCAGTTCGGCAGCACGGTGATGAACATCAGGCGTGGCAGGCCGGCACCGGCCAGGCGCGCAGCGGTCACGTAGTCGCGGTTCAGTTCGCCCATCACCGCAGCACGGGTCAGACGCACGTAGGACGGCAGCGATACCACAGCAATGGCGATCACGGTGTTGATCAGGCCAGGGCCGAGGATGGCGACGATTGCCACCGCCAGCAGCAGCGACGGCAGGGCCAGCATGATGTCCATCAGACGCATGATGGTCGGGCCGATCATCTTCGGGAAGAAACCGGCGAACAGACCGAGGAGGATCCCCGGGATCAGCGACATCACCACCGACGACAGGCCGATCAGCAGCGACAGGCGCGAACCCTGGATCAGGCGCGACAGCAAGTCACGCCCCAGTTCATCGGTGCCGAGCAGGAACTGCAACTGCCCGCCTTCCAGCCATGCCGGCGGCGTCAGCAGGAAGTCACGGTATTGCTCGCTCGGGTTATGCGGCGCGACCCATGGCGCGAAGATCGCGCAGAAGATGATCAGCAGCATGAACAGCAGGCCGGCCACCGCGCCCTTGTTCTTGGAGAAGGCTTGCCAGAATTCTTTGTACGGAGACGGGTACAGCAGGCTTTGATCCGCGGTGGAAGCGGCGGTGGCTACTGAGGATGTTGGAGTGCTCATGGTATGGACCTCAGCGCTGATGACGGATGCGTGGGTTGGCAAAGCCGTAGAGGATGTCCACTACGAAGTTGACCAGAATCACCAGGCAGGCGATTAACAGGATGCCGTTTTGCACAACCGGGTAGTCCCGGGCGCCAATGGCTTCGATCAGCCATTTACCGATACCGGGCCAGGAGAAGATGGTTTCGGTCAGGACCGCACCGGCCAGCAGGGTGCCGACTTGCAGACCGACCACGGTGAGTACCGGAATCAGCGCGTTACGCAGACCGTGCACGAACACCACGCGCGACGGCGACAGGCCTTTGGCCTTGGCGGTGCGGATGTAGTCCTCACGCAGCACTTCGAGCATCGACGAACGGGTCATCCGCGCGATCACGGCCAGCGGAATGGTGCCGAGCACGATGGCCGGCAGGATCAGGTGATGCAGGGCATCGAGGAACGCCCCCATGTCATCGGCCAGCAGCGTGTCGATCAGCATGAAACCGGTGCGCGGCTCGATGTCATAGAGCAGGTCGATCCGCCCGGACACCGGGGTCCAGCCCAGGCTCACCGAGAAGAACATGATCAGGATCAGGCCCCACCAGAAGATCGGCATCGAGTACCCCGCCAAGGAGATACCCATCACCCCATGGTCGAACAGGGATCCTCGCTTGAGGGCCGCAATCACCCCGGCCAACAGGCCCAGGATGCCGGCGAACAGCAGGGCGGCCATGGACAGTTCCAGGGTCGCCGGGAAAAGGGAGGTGAACTCGGTCCATACGCTCTCACGGGTGCGCAGGGATTCGCCGAGATCGCCGTGGGCCAGTTTGCCGATGTAGTCCAGGTACTGGGCATACAGTGGCTTGTTCAGACCTAGGCGTTCCATTGCCTGAGCGTGCATTTCGGGGTCGACCCGACGTTCGCCCATCATCACTTCCACGGGGTCGCCCGGAATCATGCGAATCAACGCGAAAGTCAGCAAGGTGATGCCGAAAAACGTGGGGATCAACAACCCCAGTCGGCGGGCAATAAAACTAAACATCGTGTGTGGTACCTCATCAGCCGGTTAGGCGTGCCCGGCTTCCCTGGGGTCAGGGAGGCCGGGAGTTTCTTATCTACTTCACCTGGGTAGTGGCGAAGTTATTAGTGGTGAGAGGGCTGATGTGATAACCCTCTACGTTGTTGCGCATTGCGGTAAACATCCGGGTGTGGGCCATGCTGATCCATGGCTGGTCCTGATTAAACAGGACCTGGGCTTGCTCGTAGAGTTTCGCACGTTCGGCCGGATCTACTTTAGCCCGTGCTTCGTCCAGCAGCGCCTGGAATTTCTCGTTGCACCAGCGCGCGTAGTTCTCGCCGTTCTTGGCCGCTTCACAACTGAGCATAGGCGTCAGGAAGTTGTCCGGGTCGCCGTTGTCGCCCGCCCATCCGGCCGACACCATATCGTGTTCGCCGGCCTTGGCACGCTTGAGCATTTCGCCCCATTCCATCACGCGGATGTCGATCTTGATCCCGACTTTCGCCAGGTCAGCCTGCATCATCTGTGCGCCGAGCATCGGGTTGGGGTTGGTCGGACCGCCGCCGTTACGGGTAAACAGGGTAAACACAGTACCTTCCGGAACCCCGGCTTCCTTGAGCAGGGCGCGGGCCTTGTCCAGATCGCGAGGCGGGTTCTTCAGGTCGTGGTTATAACCCAGCAGGGTCGGCGGGTACGGGTTGACCGCAACCGAGGCGTTGCCTTTGCCGAACAGGGCGTTGACGTAGGCTTCCTTGTCGAAGGCGATGTCGATGGCCTTACGCACGCGCACGTCGCTCATGTATTTGTGCTGGGTGTTCATGGCGATGTACGAGACGGTCATCGCGTCCAGCTCGTCGACTTTCAGGTTGCTGTCTTTCTTGATGCTCGGAATGTCATCCGGTTTCGGATACAGGGCGATCTGGCACTCGTTGGCCTTGAGCTTCTGCAGGCGCACGTTGTTGTCGGTGGCGATCGCCAGAATCAACGCGTCGGCCGGTGGCTTGCCACGGAAGTAGTCCGGGTTGGCCTTGAAGCGCACCTGCGCATCCTTGGCATAACGCTGGAAGATGAACGGGCCGGTGCCGACAGGCTTGTTGTTGAGGTCGCCGGTCTTGTTGGCCTTGAGCAACTGGTCGGCGTATTCGGCCGGGTAGATCGAGGAGAACGCCATGGCGATGTCGGCCAGGAACGGCGCTTCGCGGCGGGTCAGGGTGAACTTGACCGTGTTGTCGTCGACTTTTTCTACGCTTTTGAGCAGTTCTTTGAAGCCCATGCTTTCAAAGTACGGGAAGCCCACGCTCGACAGTTTGTGCCATGGGTGATTCGGGTCCAGCTGACGCTGGAAGCTCCAGACCACGTCGTCGGCGTTCATGTCGCGGGTCGGCTTGAAGTATTCGGTGGTGTGAAACTTGACGCCTTTGCGCAGGTGGAACGTGTAGGTCAGGCCGTCTTCACTGATGTCCCAGGATTCGGCGAGCGCCGGAATCACCTCGGTGGTGCCGGGCTTGAAGTCCGCCAGACGGTTGAAGATGGTTTCGGCCACCGCATCGGCAGTGACTGCAGTTGTGTACTGGACCATGTCGAAGCCTTCCGGACTGGCTTCGGTGCAGACCACCAAGGGTTTGGCCGAGACGCCGATGGCGGCGCTCAACAACGCGGCAGCGACGGCCGCACGTAGGGGAAGCATTTTCATCGATAACCCTCTGCAATCGGTTGAAGACAAAAACCGAACGGCCGACTCATCATGAGTCAGCCGTCGGTTGGCGGTTTTTACAGGATGTTGAACGGAATGGTGGTCACGAGACGGAACTCGTTGATGCTGCCATCGGACTGGTTTTCGCTGGCGCGGTGAGCGGTGTAGGTACCACGGATGGTGGTCGCCTTGAGTGGGCCGCTCTGCACCGCGTAGGTCGCACCGATGCCGTATTCATAGTGGTGCTCACCGTCCATATTGCGTACGTCGTACGCAGTGCCGGTGTAGTGAGTACCGTCGATGCCCCAGCCGCGAGCCTGGTAGATGTTGAACTTCAGCCCCGGCACGCCGTATTCGGCCATGTTCAGGCCATAGGCCACCTGGAACGACTTCTCGTTCGGACCGTTGAAGTCGGACAGCAGGGAGTTGGCCAGGTAGATGCCGTTGGTTTCGTGCAGGTAGTCGAAGTACTCGTTACCGTTAATTTCCTGGTACGAGAAGGTCAGACTGTGGGCCTGGTGAGTCAGGCCGAACGACAGGGAGTAGGTGTCGTTGTCGATTTCACCCATCTCTTTTTTGCCGGTGTCGACGGTCTTGTAGTAGTTCAGGCCGGTGGTCAGGCTGACGATATTGCTGTCACCCAGTTCGTGGGTGGCGCCGAAGTAGTACTGGTTCCAGAAGTCTTCAACCTTGGAAGCGTACAGGCTGGTCTTCAGGCTTTTCAGCGGCTGATAGTTCAGGCCCACGATGCTGACGCGATCGGTTTCAGCTTTGTTGTTGGTGTACTCGGAGCGGAATTTGGACAGGCTCTCTTCGGTACGCGGCGATACGCGGTCGAAGCTGCCGGCATCGAACGACAGGTTGTTCAGCTCTTCGCTATGCAGGCTGACGCCTTCAAAGCTTGAAGGCAGCGCGCGGTTGCCGATGGTGTCGACGATCGGGGTGCTGAAGTTCTGACGACCGGCGGTCAGGGTGGTGTTCGACACGCGGAACTTGACGTTGGCCAGACCCAGTTTGCTCCACTGGCCTTCAGCGTCACCGCCTTCTTTGGTCAGCGTACGGTTGTTGCCTGCGCCTGGACGCGAGCCCGGTGCACCGCCGTTGTTGGAGGCCAGGTCCTTGCGATCACGCTCCAGGGCCACCGCGTTGTAAGCGGCCACTTCAGTGCTGACACCAACGGTGCCCTGCGTGAAGCCGGAGGTGTAGTTAACGATGGTGCCCTGTACCCAGTTGATACGACGATCAGTCGGGGTGGCAACGCCGTCCTTGCGGTAAGTGAATTTGCCGCCACGCTTGAGTTGTTCGTTGGCGTACCAGTTACGGGTGGTGCCGCTGATCGTGGAACCCTCGAGGAAGCCGGTGGCGTCAGCCTGGGCGCTCTTCTCGTTAACGGTTACCGGAGTGAACGCCTGGCTCTGTTCCTCGGCATACGCCGTGGCGGTGATGCTGCTAATGGCCAGAGCCAGTATCGCGGTGCTGCTCAGTTTCATGGGTGAAGCTCCTTTACTTTCTTTTTATGCCGGCTTTTTTTGGTATGCCGGTTTTTGGTTTAGAACTCGTTCACACATCGCAAACGTTTGCAAAAGGCCAGATTGGCGAATTTCGGCAAAGCGCTTGCGTGAAGGGGGTAGACGGCCCCCCTCAGCGTTGCGGCTATTCGGCTGGTTTAATCGATACCGACACCCGAGAACACGTTGCGGCCGAAGGGGCTGACTTTGAACCCTTCAACTTTGGCGCTTAACGGTTGGTTAACCGTCGAGTGGGCGACAGGCGTGATCGGCACTTGCTGCTTGAGCAATTGCTGTGCCTGTTTGTAGAGCGTGGTGCGCTGGTCGCGGTCGGTGACGACTTTGGCCTGTTTGATCAGCTTGTCGTACGCCGGATCGCACCACATGGAGTAGTTGTTGCCGCCAATGGCGTCGCAGCTGTACAGCGTGCCGAGCCAGTTGTCCGGGTCACCATTGTCACCGGTCCAGCCGATCAGGCTGATGTCGTGCTCGCCGTTCTTGGTGCGCTTGATGTATTCGCCCCATTCGTAGCTGACGATCTTCACCTTCAGACCGATTTTCGCCCAGTCCGCCTGGAGCATTTCGGCCATCAATTTGGCGTTGGGGTTGTACGGACGCTGCACCGGCATCGCCCACAGGGTGATCTCGGTGCCTTCTTTCACGCCGGCAGCCTTGAGCCGCTCTTTGGCTTTTTCCGGGTTGTAGGCGGCGTCCTTGATCGTATCGTCGTAGGACCACTGGGTCGGCGGCATGGCGTTGACGGCCAGTTGGCCGGCGCCTTGGTAAACGGCGTTGAGAATCCCTTGTTTATTCACCGCCATGTCCAGCGCCTGACGCACTTCGAGCTGGTCGAAAGGCTTGTGGCGCACGTTGTAGGCGATGTAGCCGAGGTTGAAACCCGGCTTGGAGATCAGTTGCAGTTTCGGATCGTTCTTCAGCGCGTCGACATCGGCCGGACGCGGATGCAGGGTGATCTGGCACTCGTTGGCCTTGAGTTTCTGCACACGGACCGAAGCATCGGTGTTGATCGCGAAGATCAGGTTGTCGAGTTTGACCCGGCTCGGGTCCCAGTAATGTTTATTACCGGTGTAACGAATGTTCGAGTCTTTCTGATAACTCTTGAACACGAACGGCCCGGTGCCGACCGGCTTCTGATTGATGTCGCTCGGCTTGCCTTCTGCCAGCAGTTTGTCGGCGTATTCGGCGGACAGGATGGCGGCGAAGCTCATGGCGATGTTCTGGATGAACGCGGCGTCGACGCTGTTGAGCGTGAACTCCACGGTCAGTGGCCCGGTCTTTTCGACCTTGGCGATGTTCTTGTTCAGGCTCATCCCGTTGAAATACGGAAACTCGGTCGGATAAGCCTTACGGAAGGGCTGTTGCGGATCGAGCATGCGGTTAAACGTGAAAAGCACGTCGTCGGCGTTGAAATCGCGGGTCGGTTTGAAATAAGGCGTAGTATGAAATTTCACACCTTCACGTAGGTGAAAGGTGTACTTGAGACCATCCTCGGAAATATCCCACTTGGTTGCCAGGCCTGGGACGACATTGGTTGCGCCTTTTTCGAACTCCACCAGACGGTTATACAGCGGCTCGGCGGCGTCGTTGTCCGTCGCCGTCGTGTATTGCGCGGTATCAAAACCAGCGGGGCTGCCTTCGGAACAGAACACCAGGCTGTTGCTGGCGGCGTAACTGGCGGACGTGGCGGCCAACAGGCCGGCGCCCAGCAATGCGGAAAAAACCAAGGTATGGCGCATATGACGCTCCCTCTTTTTTAGTGTTGTGCAATGCGCCGCAGTCTCATCCGGAGACGGTGTGGTCGCATTGAGCTCAATCCAGTGCGTACGGCAAGCCGGTGGCCCACGCAGAAACTGGTCGGATCCCGACGGTAGGGGCCGTGGGTCTGGCAGTAAATGCGTAATTGCCTGAATACTCGTAGGAAAAGGCGACACGTCCTATACCGATGCAGTCATCCGCAGCGGATTTGGATGTAGGCAAATTCCTAACTTCCCGACAGGAAAAACAACGGCGACGTTAAAAACGTCGCCGTCGCCGTGCCTTAATTGCTGACGCTGACGCCGTAGAAGGAATTCAGGCCGAATGGGCTGATTTTGAAATCCTGCACGTTGGCGCGCATGGGTTGGTACACCGTCGAGTGAGCGATAGGTGTCATAGGGACTGCATCTTTGAGGACGTGTTGCGCCTCTTTGTACAGTTCGGTGCGCTTGGCCTGGTCGGTCGTGCGCTTGGCTTCCTTGACGAGGCCGTCGAACTTCTTGTCGCACCACTTGGAGAAGTTGTTGCCGCTGAGCGAATCGCAGCCGAACAGCACGTTCAGCCAGTTGTCCGGGTCACCGTTGTCACCGCTCCAGCCAATGATCATGGCCTGGTTCTCGCCACCTTTGGAGCGCTTGATGTACTCGCCCCACTCGTAGCTGGTGATCTTCACGTTCAGGCCGATCTTCTTCCAGTCGGACTGAAGCATTTCAGCCATCAGCTTGGCGTTCGGGTTGTACGGGCGCTGCACCGGCATCGCCCACAGCACGATCTCGGTACCTTCCTTGACGCCGGCTTCCTTGAGCAGCTGTTTGGCTTTCTCAGGGTCGTACTTGGCGTCCTTGATGGTGGTGTCGTAAGACCACTGGGTCGGCGGCATGGCGTTGACGGCCAACTGGCCGGCGCCCTGGTAAACCGAGTCGATGATCTGTGGCTTGTTCACGGCCATGTCCAGCGCCTGGCGCACGCGCAGGTCAGCCAGCGGGTTCGGTTCGTTGCTGCCTTTGACCTTGTCCATCACGTTGTAGGCGATGTAGCCCAGGTTGAAACCGGCCTGGTCAGGCATCTTCAGGGTCTTGTCGGCCTTGAGGGCCGCGAGATCCGCTGGACGCGGGAACAGGGTGACCTGGCACTCGTTCTTTTTCAGCTTCTGGATACGTACCGACGGGTCGGTGGTGATGGCGAAGATCAGGTTGTCGATCTTCACGTCGTCAGGCTTCCAGTAGTCCTTGTTGCCGGTGTAGCGGATGTTGGAGTCTTTCTGGTAGCTCTTGAACACGAACGGGCCGGTGCCGATCGGTTTCTGGTTGATGTCGGCTGCCTTGCCTTCTTTCAACAGCTGCGCTGCGTATTCAGCGGACTGAACCGAGGCGAAGCTCATGGCCATGTTCTGGATGAACGCGGCATCGACTTCTTTCAACGTGAACTTGACGGTGTGGTCGTCGACTTTATCGATCTTGGTGATGTTGGTGTCCATCCCCATGTCGGTGAAGTACGGGAATTCGGTCGGGTACGCCTTACGGAACGGGTCATCCTTGTTAATCATGCGATTGAAGGTGAACAGCACGTCGTCGGCGTTGAACTCACGAGTCGGCTTGAAATACGGGGTGGTGTGGAACTTGACGCCTTCACGCAGGTGGAAGGTGTAAGTCAGGCCATCTT
Organism: Pseudomonas sp. GNP014; assembly: GCF_054344005.1. Lineage (NCBI taxonomy): Bacteria > Pseudomonadati > Pseudomonadota > Gammaproteobacteria > Pseudomonadales > Pseudomonadaceae > Pseudomonas > Pseudomonas sp. GNP014. Next base: position 2,216,994 of record NZ_JBTGUS010000001.1, read on the forward strand.
CGGAAATGTCCCACTTGGTCGCCAGACCAGGAATCACGGCGGTGCCGCCGCGCTCGAACTGGGTCAGGCGGTTGAACATGGTTTCGGCTGAGGCGTCGAAGTCGGTTCCGGTGGTGTATTGGCCTGGGTCGAATCCAGCCGGGCTCCCTTCGGAGCAGAACACCAGGTTAGTCGCAGCGGATGCGAAAGGTGCGGAGGCTAACAAGCCTGCGCCGACTAAAAACGGAATGACCGCGTGTTTAAGCATGTTGGCCTCATGATTTGTTGTCATTTTTTGATTTGAGGTACGACCTCGTGAGTCGTGCCTGCGGATACTTATGCAGCGACCATACCCATTGCAAGATCCAGAGCGACTGCCGGCCTCAAAGCGTGGCACGAACGTACCTTAATGTCGCATCTGTGTAACTTCTGACGCATTTGACCGTTTGCGGGTGGTTTTTACGGTGCAAACGAGGCCCCAAATTGGTGCGCGGGTCACGTTGTGCGCGCCGCCTTGGGGCTTGGTGTTACTTATTTATACCCACGCCATAGAACGGGGTCAGCCCGAACGGACTGATGCGGAAGTCAGTGACTTCCTTGCGCAGCGGCTGGAACACCGTGGAGTTGGCAATCGGCGTGATCGGCACCTGCTGTTTAAGGATCAGTTGCGCCTGTTGATACAGTTTTACCCGTTGCGCCTTGTCGGTGGAGACCTTGGCCTGCTGCACCAGTTTGTCGTATGCCGGGTCGCACCATTTGGCGTAGTTGCTGCCTTTCACTGCCGCGCAGCTGTAGAGCACGCCGAGCCAGTTGTCCGGGTCGCCGTTGTCACCTGTCCAACCATAGATCATCGCGTCGTGTTCGCCATTCTTGGCGCGCTTGATGTACTCGCCCCATTCGTAACTGACGATGTTGGCCTTGATGCCGATCTTGTCCCAGTCCTGCTGGATCATTTGTGCCGACATTCGCGCATTAGGGTTCGATGCGCGCTGCACCGTCATCGCCCAGAGATTGATGGTTGTACCCGGTGCAACCCCGGCTTCTTTCAGTAGCGCCCGCGCTTTGACCGGGTCGTACGGAGCATCCTTGATGTTCGGGTCATACGACCATTGCGCCGGCGGCAAGGCGTTTTGGGCCAGTTGGCCGGCGCTTTGGTAAACGGCTTTGATGATCGCCGGTTTGTCGATGGCCATGTCCAGTGCCTGCCGCACTTTGAGCTGGTCGAGTGGCGGGTGAGTGGTGTTGTAGGCGAGGAAGCCGAGGTTGAAACCGGCTTGTTTGAGCACGCGCAGGTTCGGGTCTTTTTCCATCACTTCGATGTCGGCCGGGCGTGGGTAGCCACTGACCTGGCATTCGCCTGCCTTGAGTTTTTGCAGGCGTACGGCGGCGTCCGGGGTGATCGAGAAAATCAGGTTGTCGATCTTGACGTCTTCGGGTTTCCAGTACGCTGTGTTGGCGGCGTAGCGGATTTGCAAGTCCTTCTGGTAGCGCTTGAACACGAACGGGCCGGTGCCCACCGGTTTCTGGTTGAGGTCGGCGGCTTTGCCTTCCTTCAACAGTTGCGCGGCGTATTCGGCCGATTGCACCGAGGCGAAGCTCATGGCGAGGTTTTGCACGAAGGCGGCGTCGACGTTGTTCAGGTTGAAGCGCACGGTCTGGTCGTCAATCTTTTCCACGGATTTGATCGTGGTGTTCAGGCCCATGTCGGTGAAGTACGGGGACTCGGCGGGGTAGGCCTTGCGGAAGGCGTTGTCCGGGTCGAGCAGGCGCTGGAAGGTGAAGAGGACGTCGTCGGCGTTGAAGTCGCGGGTCGGGGTGAAATATTCCGTTGTGTGGAATTTCACGCCTTGCCGTAGGTGGAAGGTGTATTGCAGGCCGTCGCTGGAGACGTCCCATTTTGTCGCCAGGCCGGGTTCGATGTCGGTGCCGCCGCGTTTGAATTGGGTGAGGCGGTTGAAGACGGTTTCGGCGGAGGCGTCGAAGTCGGTGCCGCTGGTGTATTGGCTGGGGTCGAAGCCGGCGGGGCTGGCTTCGGAGCAGTAGACCAGGGTGGTGGCGGCGTTGGCGATCGGGGCTATGGCGGTTAGTGCGAGGGTGATTAATAGTGGCTTGAGGGTGAATCTTTCCATGGAGTCCCCGGGGAGTTGGAGGTGGTTGTGTTTTTAGGGTAGCGGGGATTTGGGGGGCTTCGGAAATATCGTTTTTCTTGGGGGAGTGTCTATCTCGGTATATCTAGCGCTTTGGGTGTATATCCGTTGCTGCGGGTGTTGCTGATTACGGTTTCGCCCTTACGGCGACTCACTTTTTTTACAAACGCCTAAAAAAAGTAAGCAAAAAAACGCTTGCTCCTACGTGCGGCCCGCTCGCTGGGGCTCGGGGTTCCTTCGCTGCGGGACCGATCCGGGCGCAGCGCCTACGGTTTGCTTCGCTGCACCTCCTCTCGCTGTGTTTGGCTGCGCCAAACGGTCGCTGCGCTCCCACCCCCGGATCAATCCCTCCACTCAGCCTTCCGATGTCGCCCGTGGATCAAGATCAAAAGCAGGCGAGCTGACACTCGGCCTATTGAGTGGTGAGGAGCACGATGTGTTCGGCTTTGGTTTTGTGTTGGATTCGCCCCTCACCCCAGCCCTCTCCCTAGGGAGAGGGAGCCGATTTGTGGGCTTTTCAAAATCTGAGTTCGACTCGGTATCGCACGTCGGCGTAGCTCCCCCAAACACCTCGGTCAGTCCCCTCTCCCTCCGGGAGAGGGCCAGTGAGGGGCTTTTGATCTGTTTTAGAATCTGAGTTCGACTCGGTATTTCAGGTCGGCGTCAGTTTTCCCAAACGACTCGGTCAGTCCCCTCTCCCTCCGGGAGAGGGCCAGGGTGAGGGGCTTTTGATCTGTTTCAGAATCTGAGTTCGACTCGGTATTTCAGGTCGACGTAGTTCTGCCAAACACCGCGGTCAATCCCCTCTCCCTCCGGGAGAGGGCCAGGGTGAGGGGCTTTTGATCTGTTTCCGAATCTGAGTTCGACTCGGTATTTCAGGTCGACGTAGTTCTGCCAAACACCGCGGTCAATCCCCTCTCCCTCCGGGAGAGGGCCAGGGTGAGGGGCTTTTGATCTGTTTTAGAACCTGAGTTCGACTCGGTATTTCAGGTCGGCGTAGTTCTGCCAAACGACTCGATCAGTCCCCTCTCCCTCCGGGAGAGGGCTAGGGTGAGGGTTGGCTTTTGGTTGTTTAAATTTGTGTCAAATAATCAGAACCTTCCCACAAGGTTTTCAGGTTGTCCGTCGGACGTGGGCTCTCTAGGCTCTGGTTGTCGCTGAATGTTCAGCGATCGGGTGTGAGAACCCGTCGAGCTTGAAACTAGCACCAGTAAGACCATAATTGCGGCCGACTTATAAGCTGTCGCGATGCCTTATGGCGGCTGTGTGCGGGCAGACTTCGGTCTGGCCGGTTTTCTGCTCACCGGTTTCTCACTCCGCACATAGCTGCCACCCTTTACCACGTGAGAAATGGCTAAGGGCTGGCTCGAATGACGAGCAGATTTTCATGAAAGATAAAATTGTCCCCGATCCACCCCTCGAACCCACAACCCCACTCGCCGAAGCCATCCGCGCCGACGACCTCGCCAAAAACCGCGAAGCCATCAAACGCGCCCTGGATTTTTACCTCAGCCCCGACCCGGTCAAACCCCGGCAACCCAGTACGATGTTCCTGATCCAGCCAAACATCGACACTGAAAGCCTGTTGGCGCATGCCTGTGAGTCACTGGCGTCGGCGAATACGCTGGCAGGTAATTTTGCCGATCAGTTGGGCCGGCCCGAGCGTAATACGGCGTTGGCGATTCAGCAGATCATCATGCTGGCCGAGCTGGCGGTGAACCGGGCGCTGGATCGGGTTGATCCGCAGACCTGAGACCGCGTTATCGTTCTTCGCGAGCAGGCTGATTCCTACAGGGGAACACATTCCAAATTGCAGGAGTGAGCCTGCTCGCGATGGCGACGGAACATTCAACACAAAAATCCCGGGCATAAAAAAACCGCCGATCATTCACCGATCGGCGGTTTTTCATTCAGCCCACATCAAATCACTGCATCAACACTTCAATCGAGCCATCAGCCGTCATGCTGACCTGGCTGGTACCGGCTTCAACTTCCGGCGTCACTGGCGCCGAATCCATGGCCGCCGCTTTCATCATCATCGGGGCGCGCATGTACGGTTGTGGATAACCGTTGCTGTTGAGGTTCAGGTTGACGATTTTGTAGCCCTTGCCGCCCAGGGCGTCGGTGGCCAGTTGGGCGCGGGCCTTGAAGGCGGTGACGGCTTCCTTGAGCAATTGGTCTTCGCTGGCCTTGCGGGTCGGGTCGGCGATAGCGAAGTCCATGCCGCCCATTTTCAGGTCGGTCAGCAGTTCGCCGGTGAGTTTGGACAGGGCGGCGAAGTCGGCGCTTTCCAGGCGCAGTTCGGCGCGTTCGCGCCAGCCGGTGATTTTCTGGCCCTTGGTGTCGTAGATCGGGTAGCTGTTGCGGCTGCCCTGGCGCAGGGTGATGTCTTTGACTTGCTTGGCCTGGGCCAGAGCCTTGTTCATGGTGGTGCTGACGTCGGCGGCGAGTTTGGCCGGGTCGGTGTTTTGTTCTTCGGTGTAGAGGGTCACGATCATCAGGTCGCGGGCCACTTCCTGGCTGACTTCGGCGCGCAGGGCAATCTGGTTGTAGTGCAGCTCATCGGCGGCCAGGGCTGGAAGGCTAGCGGCGCTGCCGACGGTCAGGGCGAGAAGGGCGGCGCTGCGGCGAAATGTGTGCATGAAGGCTCCTTGATAAGGGCGCAGGTGTTGGTTCGGGCCTGCGTGAACCATCAGACTCCAGAAAGCAGCTTCAAGTTGCAAGCCTCAAGCTACAAGCCAAACGCTTTCACTTGTAGCTTGCAGCTCGAAACTTGCAGCTTTTGCGGTGTGGTCGTTTGCCGCACTTTCGCCTCTCAAGGCCGCGGCTTGGTTATACTCCGTGCGATCCGCCTGGAGCGCTCATCAGGAGAGCTCATGCTCGCCCCCGTACAACTGACTTCCGCCACTCGCCAGAACCTCTGGCGGCTGACCTTCATCCGCACCCTGGTGCTCGCTGCGCAGGCGGGCTCCGTCGGCCTGGCCTACTGGCTGCAACTGCTGCCGTTGCCGTGGGTGCAGTTGGCGATGACCCTTGGCTGCTCGACGCTGCTGTGCGTGTTCACCGCCGTGCGCCTGCGCACATCGTGGCCGGTGACCGAGCTCGAATACGCGTTGCAGCTGGCGTGCGATCTGGTGATCCACAGTGCGCTGCTGTATTTCTCCGGCGGTTCGACCAACCCGTTCGTTTCCTATTACCTGGTGCCGCTGACCATCGCCGCCGTGACGCTGCCGTGGCGTTATTCGGTGATTCTGTCGGGTATTGCGCTGGCGCTGTACACCTTGATGCTGACGCGTTTCTACCCGCTGGAAACCCTGCCGGTGGCCCGCGAGAACCTGCAGATCTATGGCATGTGGCTGAGCTTTGCCCTCGCGGCGGCGGTCATCACGTTCTTTGCTGCACGCATGGCCGAGGAGCTGCGCCGCCAGGAAGAGCTGCGGGCGATCCGCCGTGAAGAAGGCCTGCGCGATCAGCAGTTGCTCGCGGTCGCCACCCAGGCTGCCGGCGCGGCACATGAACTGGGCACGCCGCTGGCAACCATGAGTGTATTGCTCAAGGAAATGCAGCAGGATCATCCCGACCCGATGCTGCAAGACGATCTGAAAGTGCTGCAGGATCAGGTCAAACTGTGCAAAGAGACCCTGCAACAATTGGTGCGTGCTGCCGAGGCCAACCGGCGGATGGCCGTGGAGATGCAGGACGTCACCCAGTGGCTCGACGAAGCGCTGAACCGCTGGCACCTGATGCGTCCGGAAGCCAGTTACCGCTTCCAGCGTCTCGGTCAGGGCAGTGTGCCGCGCATGGCGCCGCCGCCGGATCTGACTCAGGCGCTGTTGAACCTGCTCAACAACGCCGCCGACGCTTGCCCGGAAAATCTCCAGGTCACCCTGGACTGGGACGTCGAGAACGTGACCATCAGCATTCGTGACCACGGTGCCGGCGTGCCGCTGGCCATCGCCGAGCAGATCGGCAAACCTTTTTTTACCACCAAGGGCAAAGGTTTCGGCCTGGGCCTGTTTTTGAGCAAGGCCAGCGTGACACGCGCCGGCGGCTCAGTGAAACTCTACAGTCATGAGGAAGGCGGCACGCTCACCGAGCTGCGCCTGCCCCACGGCGCCCGAGGAGACCAACATGAGTGACGAAATCCAAGTCGAAGGCGAAGAGCTGCCGCATCTGCTGCTGGTCGACGACGACGCGACCTTTACCCGAGTCATGGCTCGCGCCATGGCCCGCCGCGGCTTTCGCGTGAGTACCGCAGGTTCCGCTGAAGAGGGCCTGACCATCGCCCAGGCTGACCTGCCGGACTACGCCGCGCTGGACCTGAAAATGGACGGCGACTCCGGCCTCGTGCTGCTGCCGAAGTTGCTGGAACTGGACCCGGAAATGCGCGTAGTGATCCTCACCGGTTACTCGAGCATTGCCACCGCTGTCGAAGCGATCAAGCGCGGTGCCTGCAACTACCTGTGCAAGCCGGCCGACGCCGACGACGTGCTGGCCGCGCTGCTCTCCGAGCACGCCGACCTCGACAGCCTGGTGCCGGAAAACCCGATGTCGGTCGATCGCCTGCAGTGGGAGCACATCCAGCGGGTGCTGACCGAGCACGAAGGCAACATCTCCGCCACTGCCCGCGCCCTGGGCATGCACCGCCGCACCCTGCAGCGCAAACTGCAGAAGCGCCCGGTTCGTCGCTGAACCTGCGCTGAACGGCTATCTTCAGCCCTCGCGATAAAACGCACCGATCTACTATGATCGGTGCGTGTCTGTTCTTTTCTATATTGAGCCTTATCCATGAATCAGAACGCTGAATATTCCGCGGTCAACGATGCTGTGCGCGGGCAGTTTTTTCGCAAGGTTTGGGGAATCATCACGCCTTATTGGCGCAGTGAAGAGAAGGGCAAGGCCTGGACGCTGTTGATCGCAGTGATCGCGCTCTCGCTACTGAGCGTGGGTATCTCGGTGTGGTTCAACACTTGGTACAAGGACTTTTACAATGCGCTGCAAAAGAAGGATGAAGCGGCGTTCTGGCAACTGATCCTGTATTTCTGTGTGATTGCGGCTGTGGCGATTATCGGTGCCGTTTACCGGCTTTATCTGACTCAGATGCTGACGATTCGCTGGCGGGCCTGGCTCACTGAAAAGCATTTTTCCCGATGGCTTGCCGACAAGAATTACTACCACCTGGAGCAGGGTGGTTACACCGATAACCCGGATCAGCGGATTTCCGAAGACCTCAACAACTTCACCTCCAACACGCTTGAACTGGGCATCGGGCTGCTGCGCAATATTGTCAGCCTGGTGTCGTTCTCGATCATTTTGTGGGGCGTGTCGGGCAGTATCGAAGTGTACGGCGTCACTATTCCCGGCTACATGTTCTGGTGTGTGCTGGTTTACGCGGTGGTGGGCAGTTGGCTGACGCATTTGATCGGTCGTCGCTTGATCGGTCTGAATAACCAGCAACAACGTTTCGAAGCCGACCTGCGTTTTTCCATGGTGCGAATTCGCGAGAATGCCGAAAGCATCGCGTTGTACAACGGCGAACCGAACGAGAATCGCCGATTGAGCGCCCGCTTCGGTAATGTCTGGCACAACTTCTGGGACATCATGAAAGTGTCCAAACGCCTGACATTCTTTACCGCCGGTTACAGTCAGGCGGCCATCATCTTTCCGTTTATCGTGGCTTCGCCGCGTTACCTGTCCGGCAAGATTGAGCTCGGTGAGCTGATGCAGATCAGCTCGGCATTCGGCAACGTTCAGGAAAGCTTCAGTTGGTTCATCAATGCTTACCAGAGCCTCGCTTCCTGGCGCGCCACCTGTGATCGACTGCTGAGTTTCCGCCAGGCCATGACCGACAACGAAGACCGCACTCCCGCCATTGATGTGCAGAATCAGGGGAGCGAATTGAAGGTGCACAACCTCGGTCTGGATCTGGCCGACGGTCGTCATCTGCTGACCAATGCCGATATGACTGTCGAGCCGGGCGAGCGGGTGATGCTCAGCGGCCGCTCCGGCAGCGGCAAGTCCACGTTGCTGCGGGCAATGGGGCATTTGTGGCCGGCGGGGCACGGCAACATTCGGCTGCCGGCGGCGCGGTATCTGTTCCTGCCGCAGAAACCGTATCTGCCGATCGGCACCCTGCGCGAGGCGCTCAGTTATCCACAACCGGGCGACACCTACGCGCCGGAACGTTATGCACAAGTGCTGGAAACCTGCCGCTTGCCGCATCTGGTCGCGCGGCTGGACGAGGCCAATCACTGGCAGCGCATGCTGTCGCCGGGCGAGCAGCAACGTTTGGCCTTCGCTCGTGCATTGCTTTACGCACCGCAGTGGCTGTACATGGATGAAGCTACCTCAGCGATGGATGAAGAGGATGAGGCAACGCTATACCAAGCGCTGATCGATCAGTTGCCGGGTCTGAGCATTGTCAGCGTCGGCCATCGCAGCAGTTTGAAACGCTTCCACCCACGGCATGTGCGGATCGACAGCGGCCATTTGGTTGAACAGACCGTGACTGCCTGATCAACACACATCCCATGTGGGAGCTGGCTTGCCAGCGATGGCGTCGGTTCAGTCGACATCTTCATCGACAGGTATGGCCTCATCGCTGGCAAGCCAGCTCCCACAGGTTTTGTATGGAAATGGAAAGTGATCGTACAACCCGCTTGAGCTATCATGCCCACAAGCCGAATTTTCGAGACCCGATGCACACCATGGAAAACCTGATCGACACCCCGCGCCTCCCACGCAAGCGCCGCAGCCTGGCCCAGGAACTGGTGACGGTGCTGAGCGAGCAGATCCGCGATGGCCTGCTCAAGCGTGGCGACAAGCTGCCCACCGAGTCGGCGATCATGGAAGCTCATGGGGTCAGCCGCACAGTGGTGCGCGAGGCGATTTCCCGTTTGCAGGCCGCCGGTCAGGTGGAAACCCGCCACGGCATCGGCACTTTTGTGCTCGATACCCCGAGCCCGAGCGGTTTCCGGATTGACCCGGCCACCGTCGTTACCCTGCGGGATGTGCTGGCCATTCTCGAATTGCGCATCAGCCTGGAAGTCGAGTCGGCCGGGCTCGCGGCGCAACGCCGCAGCCCGGAGCAACTGGCAACCATGCGTGCCGCTCTCGATGCGCTCAACGAAAGCGCTGCACACGCCAGTGACGCGGTTGCGTCGGACTTCGCCTTTCACCTGGAAATCGCGCTGTCCACCGGCAATCGTTATTTCACCGACATCATGACCCACCTGGGTACCAGCATCATTCCGCGTACGCGGCTGAATTCCGCGCGCCTGGCGCATGACGATCAGCAGCACTACATGAGCCGTCTGAGCCGCGAGCACGAAGAAATCTACGAAGCGATCGCCCGTCAGGATTCCGATGCGGCCCGTGCCGCCATGCGTCTGCACCTGACCAACAGCCGCGAACGATTGCGCCAGGCCCATGAAGAGGCACAGGCGCAGCGCTGAGCCTCAGGTTTCGATGCAGAGCATCAGCGGCTCGGAACACGGCTCCAGACTGGACTCATCGGCGAACTTGTAGCGCAGCTCAACCTCTTCGTTCAGATAGGTTTCGAGCGCCTCCCTGGGGATGCGCAACTCGATACCGTTGAGTTTCAATGCCTCTTCGCTGGCATCGTCCCAGATCCCTGTGGGCTGGGTCTGCCCTTGCCAGTCGGGGTCTTCGGGATCGGCGCCGAGAATCGGGTAGACCTCCCAGTTCGCCGGAATGTCGGTCGCGTCAGGCACCTGAAGGATCAATTCGTCGCCGAGTGTCGACAGGCTGACAGTGGCTTTTTCCGGTGGGTGACCGGGGGCTTGGGAAAGGACTGGTGGGGCAAAAGTCATGGGTTCGCTCTCCGTGCGAGGTGAGCCGTGATCCGTTCACGGCGGTTTGTGCACGGTACGGGCCTTTGCGCAGAGGCGCTTTAAACCGTTCGTTGCCAGCTATTTCAATTTCCTTTTGCAAGCGCTGTCGCAGGCGGCGACCTTTAGATCTTGATCATTAAAAATCAACGTCAAAGGATCGCAGCCTGCGGTAGCTCCTGCAGGGAAGGGGTTAGAGGGTGGGCAGAATCGAGCGATCCACTCTCACGGCCAGCGGCCCGGTGACGGGTTTGGCGTTAAACGTCGCGTATCCCTGATCATCCACGGTCGCCCGGGCAATTGGCAGGCCTTTGGCCAACAGTTCCAGCGGCGCACCCTCGAGCGATTGGCCTGAGGCCAGTTCCAGTTTCAATGTGATCGTCATGGTGTTCTCCTCAATTGACGTTGCCGGTGGGCTGGTAGTTCTTGAGCAAGAGATAGGTGCTCCAGCCCCACCAGTCGTCGATGGTCGCGGTGTCGTTGAGGTTGTTGACGTCCTTGCGCCGCAGTACTTTGCCGCCCTCGACCCGGAACAGCGGCGAGAAGTTGCTGGAAAGATTCAGTACCGCCGTCAGATCCGGCAGCCGTTGCAGCGCGGCGAACGCCGACGGAGCGGGCGCATTGCCGCTGAGGTAGGTGGCGAAGACTTCATCCGCCGAGGCCTGCACAGCCAGATTGACCTGGGTACGGTTGTCCGCGTCGCTGGCCTCGAAATAGCGCTTGTCGCCGAAGGCACGCCATTGAGCGCCATGGGCGTTGCGCACCTTGAGGCCGAATTTGCTGTCTTCGTCATGCATGAAGCGAGTTACCAGCGAGCCAAGATCGCTCGGCGTCACCACCGCCGCCATCTCTTTGCGCGGCACGCGCAGGTGCCCGGAGGAGAACAGGTCGGTGAGGAAATGGTCGGCGAACGCGTTCATCGCGTAGGCCCTTTCCAGCTGTTGCTCATCGTGACTGGCCCGGGCCGCGACGGCGGTCTGCAGGGCGGCGGTGTGGCCGGCGATGTAGGCCAGTCTGGCCCATTCGCCGAAGTGATCGGCGTTGTTCGCCGCCAGTTTCAGATAACGCCCAAGCGGGAACAGCGCCGAGACAAAGCTGCCGCCGCCGGTGAGCTTGTTCCACTCTTCCGACAACGTATCTCCTAGCGCATCGTAGGCTTCATGCGGTTGTTTACCGTCCTTGATCGCCTGTTTAACCGCGTCGATCTCTTTCTGCATGACCGCGAGGATCTGCGGCGCCTCGGCACGGGACGCCGGCAGCACGGCAAGGGAATCGAAGGCAGCGTTGAAGCGGTTCAGGCGATCGGCCGGGGTCGCCCCTTCGTTGATCGGCCGGTCGACCACACCGTAGAAATCGCCGCCCAGTGCCAGGGTCTGGCCGTAGGTCAGGGCGAGGCCGTTGGGCAGGTGTAACGGCACGTTTTGCGCACGGATCGGTTCGGCGTTTTCGCTGAAGCGCAGTAGGGTGTTGTCGCCGATGGCCGTGTGTTCAGCGCCTTCGAAGCGCAATTGCGCTTTGCCTTTGAGCGGTTTGCCGGGGAGGCCGGTGACCTGTTCGACATCGCTGTGGGCGTCGGCAATGTGCAGCACCAGATGCGGGTTGTCGGTGCTGAAGCGGATGCCGGTCTTGGTGAACAGATCATCGAAACGGGCGATGAGCGGCTTGGGTCTTTCCTGTGGTTTGGGCTGTAGTCCGGACATTTCTTTCTCCTTGATATGTCATCGGCGGGTTTAATTTAACTGTATGTATATACAGTTAAATCGAGCCTAGATGAGAATTTTCCTACGTCAAGAAAGAATCCTGTCCGACAAAAAATGCTGGTCAGCGATGAAATGCAGTTGACGGTTATCTTTTAAGTTGTACGATGACCTACAACTTCAGCGCTGGCTGAATCATAAAACTCACAAAAAACGTTGCTACCCAGGGTGTTCGAAAAATGAATCCACAAGAACTGAAGTCCATCCTCTCCGCCGGCCTGCTGTCCTTCCCGGTCACCGATTTCAACGCGCAGGGTGATTTCAACCGCGCGGGCTATATCAAACGTCTGGAATGGCTGGCCCCGTATGGCGCTTCAGCATTGTTCGCCGCCGGTGGCACCGGTGAGTTCTTCTCCCTGGCTGCCAGCGAATACTCGGAAATCATCAAGACGGCCGTCGACACTTGCGCAACGAGTGTGCCGATCCTCGCCGGTGTCGGTGGTTCGACTCGTCAGGCCATCGAATACGCTCAAGAAGCCGAGCGTCTGGGTGCCAAAGGTCTGTTGCTGCTGCCGCACTACCTGACCGAAGCCAGCCAGGACGGGGTTGCCGCCCACGTTGAAGCCGTGTGTAAATCGGTGAACATCGGCGTAGTCGTCTACAACCGCAACGTTTGCCGCCTCAACGCGCCGCTGCTGGAACGTCTGGCCGAGCGCTGCCCGAACCTGATCGGTTACAAGGACGGCCTGGGCGATATCGAGTTGATGGTGTCGATCCGCCGCCGCCTCGGTGATCGCTTCAGCTACCTCGGCGGCCTGCCGACCGCTGAAGTCTACGCCGCTGCCTATAAGGCGCTGGGCGTGCCGGTTTACTCGTCGGCGGTGTTCAACTTCATCCCGAAAACCGCGATGGACTTCTACCACGCGATCGCTCGTGAAGATCACGCCACCGTCGGCAAGATCATCGACGACTTCTTCCTGCCGTACCTCGACATTCGCAACCGCAAGGCTGGTTATGCCGTGAGCATCGTCAAGGCAGGCGCGAAAATCGCCGGCTATGACGCAGGCCCGGTGCGGGCCCCGCTGACCGACCTGACCGGCGAAGAGTACGAAATGCTCGCCGCGCTGATCGACAAGCAAGGTGCGCAGTAACACCCGATAAAAGCGAGGCCGCTGAGCAATCAGCGGCTTTTTGCGTGAAGGCTTTGAGATCTGAGGGCTGCCCCTGTGACAACTGCAAAACGCTACGACAACTACATCAACGGCGAATGGGTTGCTGGTGCCGACTACTCGGCCAACATCAACCCGTCGGAACTGAGCGACAACATCGGCGATTACGCCAAGGCCGACCTGACTCAGGTTCACGCCGCCATCGACGCCGCCCGCGCGGCCTTCCCGGCGTGGTCGACTTCGGGCATTCAGGCCCGTCACGATTCGCTGGATAAAGTCGGCACCGAGATTCTGGCTCGTCGCGAAGAACTCGGCACCTTGCTGGCCCGCGAAGAGGGCAAGACCTTGCCCGAAGCCATCGGCGAAGTGACCCGCGCCGGCAACATCTTCAAATTCTTCGCCGGTGAGTGCCTGCGTCTGTCCGGCGATTACGTGCCGTCGGTGCGTCCGGGCGTCAATGTTGAAGTCACCCGCGAAGCACTCGGCGTGGTCGGTCTGATCACCCCGTGGAACTTCCCGATTGCAATTCCGGCGTGGAAAATCGCGCCAGCCTTGGCCTACGGCAACTGCGTGGTATTGAAACCGGCCGATCTGGTGCCGGGTTGCGCCTGGGCACTGGCCGAAATCATCTCCCGGGCAGGCTTTCCGGCCGGCGTGTTCAACCTGGTGATGGGCAGCGGTCGTGTGGTTGGCGATGCTCTGGTGCAGAGCCCGAAAGTCGACGGCATCAGCTTCACCGGGTCGGTGGGCGTGGGTCGGCAGATCGCGGTCAACTGCGTGGCGCGCCAAGCCAAAGTGCAACTGGAAATGGGCGGCAAGAACCCGCAGATCATTCTCGACGACGCCGACCTCAAACAAGCGGTCGAGCTGTCGGTGCAGAGTGCGTTCTACTCCACCGGCCAGCGTTGCACCGCTTCCAGCCGCTTGATCGTCACTGCCGGGATCCACGATAAGTTCGTCGAGGCGATGGCCGAGCGCATGAAGTCGATCAAGGTCGGCCACGCCCTGAAATCCGGCACTGACATCGGTCCAGTGGTGTCCCAGGCGCAGCTTGAACAGGACCTGAAGTACATCGACATCGGCCAGTCCGAAGGTGCGCGTCTGGTCAGCGGCGGCGGTCTGGTGACCTGCGACACCGAAGGTTATTTCCTCGCGCCAACGCTGTTTGCCGACAGTGAAGCGTCGATGCGTATCAGCCGCGAAGAAATCTTCGGCCCGGTGGCCAACATTGTTCGCGTGGCGGATTACGACGCGGCGCTGGCAATGGCCAATGACACCGAGTTCGGTCTGTCGGCGGGTATCGCCACCACCTCGCTGAAGTACGCCAACCACTTCAAGCGTCACTCGCAGGCCGGGATGGTGATGGTCAATTTGCCGACCGCTGGCGTCGATTACCACGTTCCGTTCGGGGGCCGTAAGGGTTCATCCTATGGCTCACGTGAGCAAGGCCGCTATGCGCAAGAGTTCTACACCGTGGTGAAAACCGCCTACATAGGCTCCTGATACACGCAATACCTGTGGGGGCAGGCCTGCAAGCGATAGCATCACCGCGGTGTAACTGAACAACCGCAGTGATGCTATCGCCGGCAGGCCAGCTCCCACAAAAGACAGACCAAAGAAGATTCACCCGCGCATAAAAATAATCAGTGGGAGTACATCTACATGCAATCGTCCAAGCCGACTCACGTCCGCTATTTGATCCTGCTCATGCTGTTTCTGGTGACCACGATCAACTACGCCGACCGCGCCACGATCGCCATCGCCGGCTCCAGCCTGCAAAAAGATCTGGGCATCGACGCGGTCACCCTCGGCTATATCTTCTCTGCCTTCGGTTGGGCCTACGTGGCCGGGCAAATTCCCGGCGGCTGGTTGCTCGATCGCTTCGGCTCGAAAAAAGTCTATGCCCTGAGCATTTTCACCTGGTCGCTGTTCACCGTGCTGCAAGGCTTTGTCGGTGAGTTCGGCATGTCCACGGCGATTGTTGCGCTGTTCATGCTGCGCTTCCTCGTCGGTCTGGCGGAAGCGCCATCCTTCCCGGGCAACGCGCGCATCGTCGCCGCGTGGTTTCCGACCGCTGAACGCGGCACCGCTTCGGCGATCTTCAACTCGGCGCAATACTTCGCCACCGTGCTGTTCGCGCCGCTGATGGGCTGGATCGTCTATAGCTTTGGCTGGGAGCACGTGTTCATTGTCATGGGCGTGTTCGGCATCGTCTTCTCGGGGATCTGGCTCAAGGTTATCCACAGCCCGCGTCAGCATCCGATGGCCAACGCAGCGGAAGTGCAGTTCATCGCCGACAACGGCGGCATGGTCGACATGGACCAGAACAAAGGCAAAAAGGCTGACGGGCCGAAGTGGGATTACATTCGTCAGTTGCTGACCAACCGTATGATGCTCGGCGTGTACCTGGGCCAGTACTGCATCAACGGCATCACTTACTTCTTCCTGACGTGGTTCCCGGTGTACCTGGTGCAAGAGCGTGGCATGACCATTCTCAAGGCCGGTTTCATCGCCTCGTTGCCGGCGATCTGCGGCTTCATCGGTGGTGTGCTCGGCGGGGTGATTTCCGATTACCTGCTGCGCAAAGGGCATTCGCTGACCTTCGCCCGCAAGGCACCGATCATCGCCGGGTTGCTGGTGTCCAGCAGCATCGTGGCCTGCAACTATGTCGACGTTGAATGGATGGTCGTGGGTTTCATGGCGTTGGCGTTCTTCGGCAAAGGCGTGGGCGCGCTGGGCTGGGCGGTGGTCTCCGATACCTCGCCAAAACAGATCGCCGGTCTGAGCGGTGGCCTGTTCAACACCTTCGGCAACATCGCTTCGATTACCACGCCGATCGTGATCGGCTACATCATCAGCTCCACCGGATCGTTCAAATGGGCGCTGGTGTTCGTTGGTGCCAACGCACTGGTTGCGGTGTTCAGCTACCTGGTGATCGTCGGCCCGATCAAACGCGTGGTACTCAAAGAGCCGCCAACCCATGGCGGTACTGAAGCCACCGGCAAATTGTCTCAAGCGCATTCCTGAGGAGCGGCGTCATGCAGTTGATTGAACATTCCGACTCGCCGCGCTACATCCGCCTGCACGAGCGGGACAACGTAGTGATTGTGGTCAACGACCAGGGCGTGCCGGCCGGCACCGAATTTCCCGACGGTCTGGTGACCGTGGATTTTGTACCGCAGAGCCACAAGGTCACCCTCGCAGACATTCCCGAGGGCGGCCAGGTAATTCGCTACGGCCAGACCATCGGCTACGCGTTGCAGCCCATTCCGCGCGGCAGTTGGGTCAAGGAAGATCAACTGCGCATGCCGACCGCGCCGCCGCTGGACAGCCTGCCGCTATCCACCGAAGTGCCGCCCGCCCAGGCACCGCTGGAAGGCTTCACCTTCGAGGGTTATCGCAATGCCGACGGCACTGTCGGCACGCGCAACATTCTCGGGATTACTACCACGGTGCAGTGTGTCACCGGTGTGCTCGATCATGCGGTGAGGCGCATCAAGGACGAGTTGCTGCCCAAATACCCGCACGTCGATGACGTGGTGGCGCTGACCCACAGTTACGGCTGCGGCGTGGCGATCACCGCCACCGACGCCTACATCCCGATTCGCACCGTGCGCAATCTGGCGCGCAACCCGAACCTGGGGGAGAGGCGCTGGTGATCAGTCTCGGTTGCGAGAAATTGCAGGCCGGGCAGGTGATGCACGAGGACGACGCTTCGGTTGATCTGAGCGAGCCGTGGCTGTATCGCCTGCAGGATTCCAGTCACGGTTTCACCGAGATGATCGAGCAGATCATGGCGCTGGCCGAAGTCCGCCTGAAGAAGCTCGACCAGCGCCGCCGCGAAACCGTGCCGGCGTCCGAGTTGATCCTCGGCATGCAGTGCGGCGGCAGCGATGCGTTTTCCGGAATCACCGCCAACCCGGCACTGGGCTACGCCTCGGACTTGCTGCTGCGTGCGGGGGCGACGGTGATGTTTTCCGAAGTCACTGAGGTGCGCGATGCGATCTACCTGCTGACTTCACGTGCGCAGAGCAAAACTGTCGCCGAGGAACTGGTGCGCGAAATGGACTGGTACGACCGTTATCTGGCCAAGGGCGAAGCGGATCGCAGCGCCAATACCACGCCGGGCAACAAGAAGGGCGGGTTGTCGAACATTGTCGAGAAGTCGCTGGGCTCAATCGTCAAGTCCGGCAGCAGCGCGATCAACGGCGTGCTCGGCCCGGGCGAGCGCTTCAAGCGGAAAGGTTTGATCTTCTGCGCGACCCCGGCCAGCGATTTTGTCTGCGGCACGTTGCAATTGGCGGCGGGGATGAACCTGCATGTGTTCACCACCGGTCGCGGCACACCCTACGGGCTGGCGATGGCACCGGTCGTAAAAGTCTCGACCCGGACCGAGCTGGCGCAGCGTTGGCCGGACCTGATCGACATCGACGCCGGACGGATTGCCACCGGGCGCGCAACCATCGAGGAGTTGGGTTGGGAGTTGTTCCACTACTATCTGGATGTGGCGAGCGGCAAGCAGCAGACGTGGGCGGAGAAGCACAAGCTGCATAACGACATCACGCTGTTTAACCCAGCGCCGATTACTTGATGCGTGATCGGCTTGGCCCTCACCCCAGCCCTCTCCCGGAGGGAGAGGGGGCCGACCGAGGTGTCTTGCGCATTACATCGACCTGAAAGACGGAGTCGATTATGGATTTGGCGATGTCATTTCAGGTCGATGGATTTCTCCAATATCCCGCGATCGGTCCCCTCTCCCTTTGGGAGAGGGCTAGGGAGGGGGCGATCGAGTTGATTATGGCCTGCTATAGGCATTGCTGGATTCAGCGATGTCATTTCAGGTCGATGGATTTCTCCAATATCCCGCGATCGGTCCCCTCTCCCTTTGGGAGAGGGCTAGGGTGAGGGGCTTTTGCTTTATCATTGCCACCTAACGACGCTCACCCAAGGCTCCCCCGGCATGCTGGCAATCTTCCTCGAAACCCTGAACATCACCGCGCCGGTGTTTGCCATGCTGTTTCTCGGTGTGTTGCTCAAACGCATCGACTGGATCAACGACAACTTCATCCACACCGCCTCGTCGCTGGTGTTCAACGTCAGCATGCCGGCGCTGCTGTTTCTCGGCATTCTGCATGCGGATCTGCACGCCGCGTTGCAACCGGCACTGCTGATCTATTTCGCCGTCGCCACGCTGGCGAGTTTTGCCCTGGCCTGGGGCTGGGCGATTCTGCGTTGCCCCCGCGAAGATCGCGGCATCTACACCCAAGGCGCGTTTCGCGGCAACAACGGGGTGATCGGTCTGGCACTGGCGGCGAGCATGTACGGTGATTACGGAATTTCCCTCGGGGCGATTCTCGCGGCGCTGGTGATCCTGTTTTACAACACCCTGTCGACCATTGTCCTGGCGGTGTACAGCCCGGTGATCAAGTCCGATCCGTGGAGCATCTGCAAAAGCGTGTTCAGCAACCCGCTGATCATCAGCGTGATTGCTGCGGCGCCGTTTGCCTATTTCAAAATCGGTTTGCCGGGCTGGCTGGAGACATCCGGGCAGTATCTGGCGCAGACCACGTTGCCACTGGCGCTGATCTGCATCGGCGGAACCCTGTCACTGGCGGCGTTGCGCAAGAGCGGCAACATGGCACTCAGTTCGAGTCTGGTGAAGATGATCGGTTTGCCAGTGCTGGCGACTTTGGGGGCTTGGTTGTGGGGATTTCGCGGCGCGGAGCTGGGGATTCTGTTTCTGTACTTCGGCAGCCCGACGGCGGCGGCGAGTTTCGTCATGGCCCGGGCGGCGCAGGGCAATCATGAATTGGCGGCGGCGATCATTGTGTTGACCACGCTGATGGCTGCGGTGACCACCAATGTCGGGATCTTTGTTTTGCAGTGGGGTGGATGGATCTGACCGAAAGATTTTCGGTGATTTTTCCGGCCTCATCGCGGGCTTGCCCGCGATGAGGCCGGAAGGTCACTCAGGTTTCTGGTAGCTATCGATCACTTCCTGCGCTGCGCGAAACGCATCAATCGCCGCCGGCACGCCGGCATACACTGCGCAATGCAGCAGCGCCTCACGAATCTCATCCACCGTGCAGCCATTGTTCAGCGCGCCGCGCACATGGCCCTTCAACTCCTGTGGGCACTTCAGCGCGGTCAGTGCGGCGAGGGTGATCAGGCTGCGGGTTTTCAGCGGCAGACCTTCACGATTCCATACGCCGCCCCAGGCGTGTTCATTGACGAAATCCTGCAGCGGCTGGGTGAACTCGGTGGCGTTGCCCAAGGCGCGATCAACAAATGCATCGCCCATTACCTGACGGCGGACTTCAACCCCGGACTTCTTCGACTCGGTCATGGCATATCCCTCTTGTGGTGTTGGCGGCGCCAGGCGCGGATCGACGTGAACAGCAGAAACGTCAACAGCGTCGGCAAGACATAAAACAGCATCAACCGCTCGAGCTTGCCGGCCAACGGCATGCCGGTGGTGAACGACACCACGTGCAACCCGTACGCCAGGTACAAACCGAGCAACAGCAAACCTTCGGCACGTGTCACGCGGTAGCCGGAATAGAACACCGGCAGGCACAGCGCGGCGACGCCGAGCATCACCGGCAGGTCGAAATCCAGCGCGTTCGGCGACACCGACAGCGGCGTTGGTGCGATCAGTGCGGTCAGGCCGAGCACCCCCAGCAGGTTGAACAGGTTGGCGCCGATCACGTTGCCGACAGCGATGTCGCGTTGTCCGCGCAAGGCCGCGATCAACGACGTCGCGAGTTCCGGCAGCGACGTGCCGACGGCGACCACGGTCAGGCCGATGACGCGTTCCGAGAAGCCGAGATCAGTCGCCACCACAACCGCAGCGTTGAGCAACAGGTGCCCGGCGAACACCAGCATCGCCAGGCCGACGATGATCATCAGCACGCTGGTGATCCATGACGCCTGCAGCGCTTGCGGGGGATCGGAATGCGGTCGCGTCGAGTGGCGCGACTGCCGAAACAGCAAACCGAGGTACAACGCCAGGGCGGCCAGTAGCACGATGCCGTCGAACCGCCCGATCTCCTCGTTCCATGCCAGGACGAACACCAGCAGGCTGGCGCCGATCATCAGCGGAATATCGAGGCGCACCAGTTGCCGCGACACACGCAGCGGAATGATCAACGCCGACAGGCCGAGGGTGACAAGGATGTTGAAGATGCTGCTGCCGACCACACTGCCGACGGCAATGTCGGAGTTATGCGTCAGCGCAGCTTGCAGGCTGACGGCCATTTGCGGCGCACTGCTGCCGAGGGCGACGATGGTCAGACCGATGATCAGCGGCCGTACGTGCAGACGGGCCGCCAGCCGCACCGCCGCGCGCACCATCAGTTCGGCGCCGAAGATCAGCAGGCCGAGGCCGGCGAGCAATTCGATCACGCTGATCAGCGGTAAATCGGTCAGTCCGAAAATGGTCGGTGCTCCATCAGTCGTCGAGGGCCTGGATGCGCACCCGGGCGGTGCCACTGCCGAGCATACCGAGTCGTTCGGCCGCTTCGCGTGAAACATCGATCAGGCGACCACGGGTATGCGGCCCGCGATCATTGATGCGGACCACGCAGGACTTGGCGTTTTTCAGGTTGGTGACCATCACCCGGGTGCCGAAAGGCAACTGGCGGTGGGCGGCGGTCAGGGAATGCTGGTTGAACGCTTCGCCGCTGGCGGTGCGTTTACCGTGGTGTTTGGCGCCGTAATAAGAGGCAACGCCGGTCTGGTCGTAACCGTGCGGGTCGATGATGTCGTTGCTGGCGCAACCGGCCAGTAGAGAGAGCAGGGCGCAGCTGATGAACAAACGCTTCATTCAAAGGTTTCCCGAATCAAATGTGGGAGTGACCTGTGGCGAGGGGATTTATCCCCGTTGGACTGCGCAGCAGTCCCAAAATCTGAGAACTCGGTTTATCTGGTGCAAATCAAGCTCAGCCATTGGGGCCGCTTCGCGGCCCAACGGGGATAAATCCCCACGCCACAGGTCACTCCTACAGGGGATGGAGCCAGGCTGTTTGTCTGGCTCCATTTTCATCAGCCTTCGAGCTTGCTTTTCAGCAGTTCGTTCACTTGCTGCGGGTTGGCCTTGCCTTTGGAGGCTTTCATGGCCTGACCGACGAAGAAACCGAACATCTTGCCGCGCTTGGCTTCGTCTGCAGCACGGTATTGCTCGACCTGCTCGGCGTTGGCCGCGAGCATTTCGTCCAGCACCGCCGAGATCGCGCCGCTGTCGGTCACTTGCTTCAGGCCGCGCTTTTCGATGATCTCGTCCGCAGTGCCTTCGCCATTGGCCATCGCTTCGAACACCACTTTGGCGATCTTGCCGGAGATGGTGTTGTCCTTGATGCGCTGCAGCATGCCGCCCAACAGCTCGGCGGAGACTGGCGAATCCTCGATGTCCAGGCCTTGCTTGTTGAGCAGGCTGCCCAACTCGACCATCACCCAGTTCGCTGCCAGTTTGGCGTCACCGCCGATGGCCGCGACTTTCTCGAAGTAATCCGCTTGCTCACGGCTGGTGGCCAGCACGTTGGCGTCGTAGGCCGACAGACCGAACTGGCTCTGGAAGCGCTCGCGTTTTTGCGGTGGCAGTTCTGGCAGGGTGGCGCGCACCTCGCCCAGGAACGACTCTTCGATGACCACCGGCAGCAGGTCCGGATCGGGGAAGTAACGGTAGTCGTTGGCTTCCTCTTTCGAACGCATTGGACGGGTCTCGTCCTTGTTCGGATCGTACAGACGGGTCTGCTGGATCACTTTGCCGCCGTCTTCGATCAGCTCGATCTGACGCTGGATCTCGGAGTTGATCGCCTTCTCGATGAAGCGGAACGAGTTGACGTTCTTGATCTCGCAGCGGGTGCCGAACTCGACCTGGCCTTTCGGACGTACCGAGACGTTGCAGTCGCAACGCAGCGAGCCTTCGGCCATGTTGCCGTCGCAGATCCCCAGGTAACGCACCAGCGCGTGGATCGCCTTGACGTAAGCCACGGCTTCCTTGGCGCTGCGCATGTCCGGCTCGGACACGATTTCCAGCAGCGGCGTGCCGGCACGGTTCAGGTCGATGCCGGTGGCACCGTTGAATTCTTCGTGCAGGCTCTTGCCGGCGTCTTCTTCCAGGTGCGCACGGGTGATGCCGACACGTTTGACCGTGCCGTCTTCCAGGGCGATGTCCAGGTGGCCCTTGCCGACGATCGGCAATTCCATCTGGCTGATCTGGTAGCCCTTCGGCAGGTCCGGGTAGAAGTAGTTCTTGCGGGCGAACACGTTGTGCTGACCGATCTCGGCGTCAATCGCCAGACCGAACATCACCGCCATGCGCACCGCTTCCTGGTTCAGCACCGGCAACACGCCGGGCATGCCCAGGTCGATCAGGCTGGCCTGGGTGTTCGGCTCGGAGCCGAACTGGGTGGAACTACCGGAAAAGATTTTCGACCGGGTGGTGAGCTGAGTGTGAATCTCCAGCCCGATCACGACTTCCCATTGCATGTGTGTCTCCTAGCCTTTTGCTGGGGATTTTGAAACGTTGCGAGCGAAGGTAAGGCAAGGCGAAAACTGGCGAGTAAGCGGAGTTGACGTTAGTCAATGAGCATTACGAGCCAGTTTTCAACGCAGCATTACCGAGCGCAGCAGTTTCAAAACCCCTGCGGGGTGCGGGTGTGCCAGTCAGTGTGTAACTGATACTGGTGGGCAACGTTCAACAGGCGACCTTCCTGGAAGTACGGCGCGAGCAACTGCACGCCAACCGGCAGACCGTCGACAAAACCGGCCGGCATCGACAGGCCCGGCAGGCCCGCGAGGTTGGCGGTGATGGTGTAGACGTCTTCCAGATAGGCAGCGACCGGGTCGCTGTTCTTGGCGCCGAGCTTCCAGGCCGGGTTCGGCGTGGTCGGGCCGAGGATGATGTCGACTTCATTAAAGGCCGCCATGAAGTCGTTCTTCACCAGACGACGAATCTTCTGCGCTTTCAGGTAGTAGGCATCGTAGTAACCGGCGGACAGCGCGTAGGCACCGACCATGATCCGGCGCTGCACTTCAGGGCCGAAGCCTTCGCCACGGGAGCGCTTGTACAGGTCGATCAGGTTTTCCGGGTTCTCGCAGCGATGGCCGAAACGCACGCCGTCGAAGCGCGACAGGTTCGAGGAGGCTTCTGCCGGCGCAATCACGTAGTACGCAGGAATCGCGTGCTGCATGTTCGGCAGGCTGATTTCCTTGATCACCGCACCGAGCTTCTGCAGCTCTTTGATGCTGTTCTGGATCAGCTCGGCAATGCGCGGGTCGAGACCGGCGCTGAAGTATTCCTTCGGCACGCCGATGCGCAGGCCTTGCAGCGAATCGCCGAGGCTGGCGGAGTAATCCGGAACCGGCTCATCAATGCTGGTGGAGTCGTTCTGGTCGAACCCGGCCATACCTTGCAACAAAATCGCGCAGTCTTCGGCGGTGCGTGCCAACGGGCCGCCCTGATCGAGGCTGGAGGCATAAGCGATCATGCCCCAGCGCGACACGCGACCGTAGGTCGGCTTCAGGCCGGTGAGGTTGGTGAACGCCGCCGGCTGACGGATCGAGCCGCCGGTGTCGGTGGCCGTGGCCGCAGGCAACAGACGAGCGGCAACCGCCGCCGCCGAACCACCGGACGAGCCGCCCGGTACGTGTTCCAGGTTCCACGGGTTTTTCACCGCGCCGTACCAGCTCGACTCGTTGGCCGAACCCATGGCGAATTCGTCCATGTTGGTCTTGCCCAGAGTCACGGCACCGGCAGCGGCCAGTTTCGCGACCACGGTGGCGTCGTACGGGGCCTTGAAGTTGTCGAGCATCTTCGAGCCGCAGCTGGTGCGAATGCCCTGGGTGCAGAACAGGTCTTTGTGAGCGATCGGCGCGCCGAGCAGGGCGCCGCTCTCACCGTTGGCCCGGCGTGCGTCGGCGGCTTTCGCCTGCTCGAGCGCCAGCTCTTCGGTGAGGCTGATGAAACTGTTGAGCTGCGGATCGAGCTGGGTGATACGCGCCAGCAGGACTTTGGTCAGCTCTTCGGAGGAAAACTTTTTATCGGCGAGACCGCGGGCGATCTCGGCCAGAGTCATTTGATGCATTGCAGGCTCTTTCCCTTTAGTCGATGACTTTCGGAACCAGATACAGGCCGTTTTCGACCGCTGGTGCGATGGACTGGTAGGCCTCGCGGTGATTGGTCTCGGTCACAACGTCGGCGCGCAGGCGCTGACTGGCTTCCAGCGGGTGGGCCAAAGGCTCGATACCGTCGGTATTGACGGCCTGCATTTCGTCGACCAGCCCGAGAATGCTGTTGAGGGCGGAAGTAATGTGCGGAAGATCGGCATCATTGAGGCCAAGGCAGGCCAGATGAGCGATTTTTTCCACGTCGGAGCGTTCTAGCGCCATCGGGATTCTCCAGTGGAAAACAGAACGGACGGCGTCCGTGTGTTAGATTGTCGGAACACTACCGCACTTCTACGGTCATAAGGCCGCGATTGTGGGGCTTGGTGCACAGAAAAGCGGCCAATTTAACATATTGGCGCCTTGCCCAAAATCCCTGTCGTTGTTAGAGTTTGCCGCACTTTTTTACCCACGCGTTGCCTAGGGTCCCTTTCCCATGTTCAAGAAACTGCGTGGCATGTTTTCCAGCGATCTTTCCATTGACCTGGGCACTGCCAACACCCTTATTTACGTGCGCGAGCGCGGTATCGTCCTGAATGAGCCATCGGTTGTGGCCATTCGGACACACGGTAACCAGAAAAGTGTCGTTGCTGTCGGCACCGAAGCCAAGCGCATGCTCGGCCGTACGCCGGGCAACATTGCTGCCATTCGTCCGATGAAAGACGGCGTAATCGCCGACTTCAGCGTCTGCGAAAAGATGCTGCAATACTTTATCAACAAGGTTCACGAAAACAGTTTTCTGCAGCCTAGCCCTCGTGTGCTGATCTGCGTTCCATGCAAATCCACCCAGGTGGAGCGTCGTGCCATCCGTGAATCGGCCCTTGGTGCCGGTGCCCGTGAAGTATTCCTGATCGAAGAGCCAATGGCTGCTGCGATCGGTGCCGGCCTGCCGGTTGAAGAAGCACGCGGTTCGATGGTTGTCGATATTGGTGGTGGTACCACTGAAATCGCGCTGATCTCCCTGAACGGTGTGGTCTATGCCGAATCCGTCCGCGTGGGCGGCGACCGCTTCGACGAAGCGATCATCACCTACGTGCGCCGCAACTACGGCAGCCTGATCGGTGAATCGACGGCCGAGCGTATCAAGCAGGAAATCGGTACGGCCTACCCGGGCGGCGAAGTTCGCGAAGTCGACGTTCGCGGTCGCAACCTGGCCGAAGGCGTTCCACGCGCATTCACCCTGAACTCCAACGAAGTGCTGGAAGCTCTGCAAGAGTCCCTGGCCACTATCGTTCAGGCTGTGAAAAGCGCCCTGGAACAATCGCCGCCGGAGCTGGCTTCCGACATCGCCGAGCGTGGCCTGGTGCTGACCGGTGGTGGCGCGCTGCTGCGTGACCTCGACAAGTTGCTGGCCCAGGAAACCGGTCTGCCGGTGATCGTTGCCGAAGACCCGCTGACCTGCGTTGCTCGCGGCGGTGGCCGTGCATTGGAAATGATGGATAAACACACCATGGACCTGCTCTCGAGCGAATAAGTCGCCGAGTGCAATACGTGGGTGAGCGCGCAGGCAGCACTTTGCAGTGCTGCCTGTTGGCGTTTATCTTCTGTCAGTCTTCATCCAGGCCGGTTTGATGCCGTATGAATAAACAGAACATTTGCCTGGGAGGAGCGGCTTATTAAACCGCTTTTCGCCAAGGGCCCTTCGTTGGGTGTGCGCCTGTTGGTGCTGGCCGTGCTGTCGGTCGCGCTGATGGTGGTCGATGCCCGTTTCGATCTGCTCAAGCCTGCGCGCAAACAAGCGTCGCTGGTGCTGATGGATGCCTACTGGATCACTGACCTGCCCGGTCGCCTGTGGGAAGGTGTCGCCAGCCAGTTCGGCAGCCGCACTGAGCTTGTTGCCGAAAACGAAAAACTCAAGACCGAGAACCTGCTGTTGCAGGGCCGCATGCAAAAGCTTGCCGCCCTCACCGAGCAGAACGTGCGGCTGCGCGAGTTGCTCAATTCCTCCGCACTGGTCAACGAAAAGGTCGAAGTGGCCGAGTTGATCGGCATGGACCCCAACCCCTTCACTCATCGCATCATCATCAATAAAGGTGAGCGCGACGGCGTGGTGCTCGGTCAGCCGGTGCTCGATGCCCGCGGCTTGATGGGGCAGGTGGTCGAGTTGATGCCTTACACCTCCCGTGTCCTGCTGCTCACTGACAGTACCCACAGCATTCCCGTGCAGGTGAACCGCAACGGTCTGCGGGCGATTGCCAGCGGTACCGGTAACCCTGAACGACTGGAATTGCGTCACGTCGCCGATACGGCAGACATCAAGGAAGGCGATCTGCTGGTCAGCTCCGGCCTTGGCCAGCGCTTCCCGGCGGGCTATCCGGTCGCCACCGTGAAAGAAGTGATTCACGATTCCGGCCAGCCGTTTGCCATTGTCCGCGCCGTGCCGACGGCCGCACTGAACCGCAGCCGCTACATGTTGCTGGTGTTCAGCGACAACCGCACCGCCGAAGAGCGCGCCAACGACGCAGCGCAGGCGCAGGAAAATCTTGATGCCCAGGGCGGTGGCCCGGTGATCCCAACGACAGTGCCGAAAACCGTGACCCCGCCGGCTGCCGCAACAACGCCTGCGACGTCGCCGGCTGCAGCGGCTGCCCCGGCCGCCAGCGCTGCGCCGGCCAAACCCGCAGCAAGCAAGCCGCCAGTGCCTGCAAAACCACCGGCCGCCACACCGGCCGCCAGTAAACCACCGGCGAATCAGCCTGCTGCTCGACCGGCGGCCAAACCGCCTGTCACCGCGCCGGCAACCACCGGGAGGCAAGAATAATGGTCGGGGCTACCGCATCGCGTAACGGCTGGATCGTCTGGCTGACGTTTGTCGTCGGCATATTGCTCAGCGTGTCGCCATTGCCGATCTTCATGGAGATCCTGCGCCCGCTGTGGCTGGCCTTGCTTCTGACGTTCTGGGCCTTGTACCTGCCGCATACGGTGGGCATGGTCACGGCGTTCTGCCTGGGACTGGCCGAAGACGTGCTGCAGGGCGACCTGCTCGGTCAGAACGCCTTGATCCTTTCCCTGATCACCTTTCTGGTGCTGTCATTGCAACAACGCCTGCGGATGTTCCCGATGTGGCAGCAGTGCCTGGTGATCCTGGTGATTTTCGGCCTCGCGCAACTGGTCCAGCTGTGGCTCAGTGCCTTGACCGGCAACCGTCAGCCGACCCTTGCGCTGGTCCTTCCGGCACTGGTCAGTGCCTTGCTCTGGCCGTGGGTCAGCTTTGCTCTGCGTGGATTGCGCCGCCGCTACAAAATCAATTGATCCGGTGAAGCAGGGCACTGAACAGGGAGATGTTTTGATGAAGCCGCTTTACCTCGCCTCCGGATCGCCGCGTCGCCGAGAATTGCTCACGCAGATCGGCGTTCCATTCTCCGCCATCAGCGCGGACATCGACGAAACCCCGCTACCCGAAGAATCGCCTTCGGCTTATGTCGAGCGCCTGGCGCGCGGCAAGGCCGAGGCCGGGCGGTGCACGGTCGTTTCCGACGCAGCGTTCTGCGTCCTGGGCGCCGACACCGCAGTGGTGCTCGACGGCAAAATTCTTGGCAAACCGGTGGACGAAGCCGATGCATGCGCCATGCTGATGATGTTGTCTGGCAAGGAGCATGAAGTGCTGACTGCGATCGCCGTGCGCGAAGGCGAGCGCTGCGAGTCGCGGGTGGTGCGCAGTCTGGTGCGGTTTCGGCCGATCGGTCGCGACGAAGCCGCCGCCTATTGGGCCAGCGGCGAGCCTCGGGACAAGGCCGGTGGCTATGGCATTCAGGGGCTTGGCGCGGTGTTTGTCGCCGGCCTCAACGGGAGCTATTCGGCGGTGGTCGGCCTGCCCGTTTGCGAAACCGCAGAACTGTTGGACCATTTCGGCATACCCTGTTGGCAAAACCTGAATGCGCAATAAGCGTCGTACACAAAAGATGCAGCCATTATCGTGAACATGCCTGAACGAGATCCTGCCATGAGTGAAGAGATTCTGATCAACATCACGCCGATGGAGTCGCGCGTGGCGGTGGTCGAAAACGGTGTGCTGCAAGAAGTGCATGTCGAGCGCACGCAAAAACGCGGGATCGTCGGCAACATCTATAAAGGCAAGATTGTCCGCGTACTCCCGGGCATGCAGGCAGCGTTCGTCGACATTGGACTGGACCGTGCCGCGTTCATTCACGCGGCGGAAATCTCCCTGCGTGAAGGGCCTGCAGTGGAGAGCATCAGTTCGCTGGTGCACGAAGGCCAGAGTCTGGTGGTGCAAGTCACCAAGGACCCGATCGGTTCCAAGGGCGCGCGCCTGACCACACAGTTGTCGATTCCTTCGCGCTATCTGGTCTACATGCCGCGCACCGCCCACGTTGGCATTTCCCTGAAAATCGAAGACGAAGCCGAGCGCGAGCGCCTCAAGCAGGTGGTCAGCGATTGTGTGGCCAAGGAAGGGATCAAGGAGGCGGGCGGGTTTATTCTGCGCACGGCCGCCGAAGGTGCCGGTGCCGACGAGATCCTCATGGACATCCGTTACCTGCGCCGTCTGTGGGATCAGATCAACGAGCAGATCAAAACCATCGCTGCACCGAGCGTGATCTACGAAGACCTTGGCCTGGCGTTGCGCACCCTGCGTGATCTGGTCAATCCGAAGATCGAGAAGATCCGCATTGATTCGCGGGAAACCTTCCAGAAAACCACGCAGTTCGTCGCCGAACTGATGCCGGAAATCGCCGATCGTCTGGAACACTACCCGGGCGAGCGACCGATTTTCGATCTATATGGCGTCGAAGACGAAATCCAGAAAGCCCTTGAGCGCAAGGTGCCGTTGAAGTCCGGTGGTTATCTGGTGGTCGATCCGGCGGAAGCCATGACCACCATTGATGTGAACACCGGGGCGTTCGTCGGCCATCGCAATCTGGAAGAAACCATCTTCAAGACCAATCTCGAAGCGGCCACGGCGATTGCCCGGCAGATGCGCCTGCGCAATCTCGGCGGGATCATCATCATCGACTTCATCGACATGGAAGACGAAGAGCATCAGCGCCAGGTGCTGCGCACCCTGGAAAAACAGCTGGAGCGCGATCACGCCAAGACCAACATCATCGGCATCACCGAGCTGGGCCTGGTGCAGATGACTCGCAAGCGTACGCGTGAAAGTCTTGAGCAGGTATTGTGCGAACCGTGCAGCAGTTGTCAGGGGCGCGGCAAACTGAAGACGGCGGAAACCATCTGTTATGAGATCTTCCGCGAGATTCTTCGCGAGGCCCGCGCCTATCAGGCCGAGGGTTATCGAGTGCTGGCGAACCAGAAAGTGGTCGATCGCCTGCTCGACGAAGAATCCGGTAACGTCGCCGAGCTTGAAGGGTTCATCGGGCGCACCATACGCTTTCAGGTGGAAACCATGTATTCCCAGGAACAATACGACGTGGTGCTGCTCTGATCACCTGCGTCACATTCAATCCACCGCGGCTGGCCTCAGCTTTTCGCAGTATTTTCGCCATGGGAGCCAACTGACATGGAGCGTCTGACACGCATTCTGGCCGCGCTCACCCGTTGGGGATTGGGCCTGTGCGCGTTGGTTCTGGTGTTGATGGCGTTGTACGTCAGTCTTGGCCGTGAGCTGGCCCCGCTGGTGGCCGAGTATCGCGCCGACATCGAAGACAAGGCCAGTGCGGCTTTGGGCATGCCGCTGCAGATCGGTGAGCTGGAAGGCAGCTGGAGCGGGTTTGCGCCGATCCTGCTCGCCCACGACGTCATGGTGGGCGACGGCGCCAATGCTCTGCGCCTGGATCGGGTGCGTGCCGTACCGGATCTGTGGGCCAGCCTGTTGACCCGCGAAGTGCGCATCGCTCATCTGGAACTCAACGGTCTGAAGATCAGCCTCAAGGAAGCGGCGGACGGCCGTTGGGCGCTGGAAGGTCTGCCGGTGCAGAACGATCAGCCGCTCGATCCGCAGCAACTGTTCAACCGCTCGCAAATGATCCAGCAACTGTCGGTGCTCGACAGTCAGGTGACCTTGCAGCCGCAGGATCACGCGCCAATGACGCTGACCTATGTCGGCCTCAACCTGAAAACCGGCGCCAGTCGGCAACGCCTCGATGCGCGTTTGACCCTGCCGGATGGCCAGCCCGTTGCGCTGAGCCTGCGTACGCGGATTCGCCCTGATCAATGGCAGGACAGTGTGGTGGACGGCTATGCCAGCCTGCCGCAAAGCGACTGGGCGAAGTGGTTGCCCGAGCGCTTGACCCGGCAATGGCATTTCGCCGAGCTCAAGGCCGGTGGCGAGCTCTGGTTCAACTGGGCCGAGGGCGCCCTGCAAAGTGCCTCGCTGCGCCTGAACGCGCCGCAACTGACCGGTGCCTATGCCGAGCGCAAACCGATTCAGATACACAATCTGGCGCTCAACGCTTACTACCGTAATAGCGCCGAGGGTGCGACGGTCACCTTCGATTCACTGGCGATGAGCATTGGCGAAACCCGCTGGGAATCGCGCGTGCAGCTGCAGCAGACCCGTGCGAGTGACAAGGTTGAAGAGCTTTGGCATCTGCAGGCCGATCGCCTCGATCTGACCCCGATCACCCCGTTGCTCAACGCCCTGGGGCCATTGCCGCAAGGTTTCGCCACCGTGGTCGATCACCTCAACGTCACTGGCGGCCTGCGTAATGTGTTGCTGGATTTCCGACCCAACGCCACCGATGGCAGCAAGTTCAGCTTCGCGGCCAATCTCGATAGCGTCGGTTTCGATGCCTATCACGGTGCGCCGGCCGCCCGTAATGTCAGTGGCAGTCTCAGCGGTAACCTCGACGGTGGCGAGTTGCGCATGGACAGTAAGGATTTCGTCCTGCACCTTGATCCGATCTTCGCCAAGCCCTGGCAGTATCTGCAGGCCAATGCGCGGCTGACCTGGAAACTCGATAAAGACGGCTTCACCCTGATCGCACCGTACCTGAAGGTGCTCGGCGAAGAGGGCAAGATTGCCGGCGACTTCCTGATTCGCCTGCACTTCGACCATAGCCAGGAAGACTACATGGACCTGCGGGTCGGGCTGGTCGAGGGCGATGGTCGCTACACTGCCAAGTATCTGCCCAAGGTCTTGAGCCCGGCGCTGGATGAATGGCTGCGCACCGCCATTCTCAAAGGCGCAGTGGATCAGGGCTTCTTCCAGTATCAAGGCTCGCTGAACAAGGACGCGGGCGATGCGGATCGCAGTATCAGCCTGTTCTTCAAGGTGCATGACGCCGAACTGGCCTTCCAGCCGGGCTGGCCTCACGTCAACAACGTCAGTGGCGACGTGTTCATCGAAGACAGCGGTGTGCGCATCTGGGCCGACAAGGGCCAGTTGCTCGATACTCAGGTCAGTGATGTGTTCGTCAATATTCCCCATGTGCCTGCCGGCCAACATACCCATCTGTTTCTCGACGGGGCTTTTGCCGGTGGCCTGGGCGATGGCTTGAAGATTCTTCAAGAGGCGCCGATCGGTACGGGCGAAACCTTCGCCGGCTGGGAAGGCGCCGGCGATCTGCAGGGCAAGCTCAAGCTGGACGTGCCGCTGGACAAGGGCGGCGATCAGCCGAAGATTCTGGTCGACTTCAAGACCGCCAATGCACGGTTGCAGCTGGCAG
This sequence comes from Pseudomonas sp. GNP014, assembly GCF_054344005.1. Taxonomy (NCBI): domain Bacteria; kingdom Pseudomonadati; phylum Pseudomonadota; class Gammaproteobacteria; order Pseudomonadales; family Pseudomonadaceae; genus Pseudomonas; species Pseudomonas sp. GNP014. Next base: position 2,248,585 of record NZ_JBTGUS010000001.1, read on the forward strand.
AGCCGAAGCTGGAACTGACGCAGCTCAAAGGTGACTTCCGTTTCGACAGCGGCAAAGGCCTCAGCGGGCAGAACATCGCGGCGCGCGCGTTCGACAAGCCTGTCACGGCGCAGATTTTTGCCGACGGCAGCGCCAAAAAACTCAAGACCCGGGTGGCCGCGTCGGGGCAGGTCGAAGTCAAGAAACTCACCGACTGGCTGGGCGTGACGCAACCGCTGCCGGTGTCCGGGACGATCCCGTACCAATTGCAATTGAATCTGGACGGTGCCGACAGTCAGTTGTTGGTCAGCTCCAGCATGAAGGGCGTGGCGGTGGATCTGCCGGCACCGTTCGGCATGGCGGCGGATGTTGGACGCAGCACGGTGTTCCGTATGACCCTGCAAGGGCAGGAGCGACGTTATTGGGTCAACTACGATCAACTGGCCAATTTTACCTTCGCGGCACCACCAGGCAGTTTTGCCGACGGACGTGGCGAACTGTTCCTCGGTGCCGGCGAAGCCGTGCTGCCGGGCGCCAAAGGCTTGCGCATTCGCGGTGTGCTGTCGGAGCTGGACGTGGCGCCGTGGCAGGATCTGGTCAACAAATACGCCGGTCAGGACCCGGGTGGCAGTGCCAAGCAACTGTTGAACAGTGCCGATTTCAAGATCGGCAAGCTCACGGCGTTCGGCACCACACTTGACCAGGCCTCGGTCCAGGTGAACCGCAAGCCGAGTACGTGGAACCTGGCACTGGACAGCCAGCAGGCCAAAGGCTGGGCGAGCTTGCCGGATGCCAAGAGCACGCCGATTACGGTGAATCTGCAATACGTCCGCTTGCCGGCACCAGACCCGTCGGTCCAGGCCGATGAGAACTCGCCCGATCCATTGGTTTCGGTCGACCCGACGAAAATCCCCGCGCTGGATATCACCATCAATCAATTGTTTCTCGGCCAGGATCTGGTTGGCGGCTGGTCGCTCAAGGTGCGACCGACCGCCAAAGGCATCGCCCTGAACAGCCTCGATATGGGCCTCAAAGGCATCCTGTTGCAGGGGAACGGTGGCTGGGAAGGTGCGCCGGGGGCGACCAACAGTTGGTTCAAGGGGCGGATCGCTGGCAAGAACCTGGCCGATGTCCTCAAAGGCTGGGGCTTTGCCCCGAGTGTGACCAGCGAGGAATTCCGCATGGACGTCGACGGCCGCTGGCCGGGCTCGCCGGCGTGGCTGGCGACCAAACGTTTCTCGGGCACCCTCGATGCATCGTTGAGCAAGGGCCAGTTTGTCGAAGTGGAGGGCGGGGCCCAGGCATTGCGGGTGTTTGGCCTGCTTAACTTCAACTCCATCGGCCGCCGCTTGCGTCTGGACTTCTCCGACCTGTTCGGCAAAGGCCTGAGCTATGACCGGGTCAAAGGCCTGTTGGTGGCGAACAACGGCGTTTACGTGACCCGCGAGCCGATCCGCCTGACCGGGCCGTCGAGCAACATCGAACTGGACGGGACGCTGGATCTGGTCGGCGAACAGGTCGATGCCAAGTTGCTGGTGACCTTGCCGGTGACCAACAACCTGCCGATTGCCGCGCTGATCGTGGGCGCACCGGCTGTTGGTGGTGCCTTATTCCTGATCGACAAACTGATCGGCGACCGTGTGGCGCGCTTTGCCAGTGTGAAATACACCGTCAAGGGCCCGTGGAAAGAGCCGAAAATCACATTCGACAAGCCTTTTTGAACCGCCGCTAGTAGCATGGCCGAAGCCCCCTGCGCCAGCTTCTGCAGGGTTTGTGTTGATTTGCGGATAAGGAACGGCCATGTCTTTAGCGGTGATTCAAATGGTCAGCCAGAGCGATGTGCTGGCCAATCTGGCCCAGGCCCGACGCCTGCTCGAGCAGGCTGCGGCCGGCGGTGCGAAGCTGGCGGTGTTGCCGGAAAACTTCGCTGCCATGGGCCGTCGCGACATCGCTGACATTGGCCGCGCCGAAGCACTGGGCGAAGGCCCGATCCTGCCGTGGTTGAAACAGACCGCCCGCGACCTCAAGTTATGGATAGTGGCTGGCACGTTGCCGTTGCCGCCGCTGGATCAACCGACGGCCAAGGCCAATGCCTGTTCGCTGCTGATCAACGATCAGGGCGACACCGTGGCCCGCTATGACAAGTTGCACTTGTTCGATGTCGATGTGGCGGATAATCGGGGCCGTTACCGCGAATCCGATGACTATGCTTATGGCAGCGGCGTGGTGGTCGCGGACACCCCGGTCGGCCGAGTCGGCCTGACGGTGTGTTACGACCTGCGCTTTCCTGAGCTGTACAGCGAGTTGCGTGCTGCCGGTGCCGAATTGATTACGGCGCCGTCGGCCTTCACTGCGGTGACCGGCGCGGCGCATTGGGACGTGCTGATTCGCGCACGGGCCATCGAGACTCAGTGCTACATATTGGCGGCAGCACAGGGCGGGACCCATCCGGGACCGCGAGAAACTTTCGGGCATGCGGCGATCATCGACCCGTGGGGTCGTGTGCTGGCGCATCAGGATCAAGGCGAAGCGGTGTTGTTGGCCGAACGCGATATCGACGAACAAGCGTCCATCCGGGCGCGCATGCCAGTGGCGAGCCACCGGCGGTTTTTCTCGCAGGGCGCACAGCGACCTGCTTCAGAACACGAATTTAAGGCGTAAACCTATGAGCGAGTTGTTGTCCTCAGTCAGTGATCACTTGTTGGCCCCGGGCGGTGTGACCCTCGAGAGCCTGCAAGGCGTGCTCGGCGATCTGGCCGGTCCGGGCATCGATGCGGCCGACCTGTATTTCCAGGGGCAGATCTCCGAGTCCTGGGCGCTGGAAGACGGCATCGTCAAGGAAGGCAGCTTCAACCTCGACCAGGGTGTCGGTGTGCGTGCGCAATCCGGCGAAAAGACCGGTTTTGCCTACAGCAACGCAATTACCCTCGAAGCCCTTGGTGCTGCGGCCCGTGCCGCGCGTTCGATTTCCCGTGCCGGGCAGAACGGCAAAGTGCAGGCGTTTACCACGCAGGACGTTGCCCAGTTGTACGCGCCGGATAACCCGCTGGAAGTGCTGAGCCGTGCGGAGAAGGTCGAACTGCTCAAGCGCATCGACATCGCCACCCGCGCCCTCGATCCACGGATTCAGCAGGTCAGTGTGAGCATGGCCGGGGTCTGGGAACGGATTCTGGTGGCGTCCACCGATGGCGGTCTGGCGGCCGATGTGCGGCCGCTGGTGCGTTTCAATGTCAGTGTGATCGTTGAACAGAATGGCCGTCGCGAGCGCGGCGGGCACGGCGGTGGCGGGCGTACCGATTACCGGTATTTCCTCGCCGAAGACCGCGCCATGGGCTATGCCCGTGAGGCGTTGCGTCAGGCCCTGGTGAACCTGGAAGCGATTCCGGCACCGGCCGGCACTTTGCCGGTGGTATTAGGTTCGGGCTGGTCCGGTGTGCTGCTGCACGAAGCAGTCGGTCACGGTCTGGAAGGCGACTTCAACCGCAAGGGCAGCTCTGCCTACAGCGGGCGCATGGGCGAAATGGTTGCTTCCAAACTCTGCACCATCGTTGATGATGGCACGTTGGCCGGTCGTCGCGGTTCGCTGAGCGTCGACGACGAAGGTACGCCGACCGAGTGCACCACGCTGATCGAAAACGGTGTGCTCAAAGGCTACATGCAGGACAAGCTCAACGCGCGGCTGATGGGGGTGGCCCGTACTGGCAACGGTCGTCGCGAATCCTATGCGCATCTGCCGATGCCACGGATGACCAACACCTACATGCTTGGCGGGGAAAGCGATCCGGCGGAAATCATCGCTTCGGTGAAGAGAGGCATCTACTGCGCCAACCTTGGCGGCGGTCAAGTCGATATCACCAGCGGCAAGTTCGTGTTCTCTACCAGCGAGGCGTACCTGATCGAAGACGGCAAGATCACCGCGCCGGTCAAAGGCGCGACGTTGATCGGCAACGGCCCCGAGGCGATGAGCCGGGTGTCGATGGTCGGTAACGATCTGGCGCTGGACAGCGGTGTGGGGACGTGTGGCAAGGACGGACAGTCGGTGCCGGTGGGTGTCGGTCAGCCGACGCTGAAGATCGATGCGATTACCGTGGGTGGCACGGGCGCATAAGACGAGGCGGAGCTTCGGGTGGCACGCAGGGCGGCCACCCGATGACGAATATCAACGCAGGCCGCGTTGCGTATCGTCCAGCTCGCGGATGTACTTGAAGATTTTACGGCTGGAAGCAGGCGGTTTGTTTTGCGCAACCTCGTGCTGGGCCTGACGGATCAGGGAGCGCAATTGCTGGCGATCGGCGTCAGGGTACTCGACGACGAATTTCTCCAGCACGGCATCGTCACCGGCGATCAGGCGGTCACGCCAGCGTTCGAGATTGTGGAAACGCTCGTTGTACTGACGGGTAGAGGCATCGAGTTGATCGAGCAGGGTCAGAATGGCGTCAGTGTCCTGATCGCGCATCAGTTTGCCGATGAACTGCAGGTGCCGTTTACGCGCGATATTCGCGGTGTGCTTGGGCGCATCGGCCAGTGCTCGACGCAAGGCGTCGGTCAACGGCAGTTTTGCCTGCAAGTCGGGCTTGAGTGTTGTAAGGCGCTCGCCCAGGTCAACCAGAGCATGCAGCTCGCGTTTGACCTGAGATTTGCTTTTTTCTCCCGTATCGAGGGAGTCGTCGTAAGAATCAACCATGGTGGCAGTCCGCAAAGAAACGCCGCCATGATAACCAGTCGGGGGCCGCTTGTCCGGCCCGGTCGCTCGATGACCCCAGCCGAAAGCAGAATTTGAGTGGAGATGAGCATGAGTGCAGTTGAAAGCGTCGGCCCGCAGGCATTGCCGGCACTGCAGGAACAGGTCGAGCAGATCATCGCCGAGGCCAAGCGTCAGGGCGCCAGCGCCTGTGAAGTCGCGGTGTCGCTGGAGCAAGGCCTGTCGACGTCGGTGCGTCAGCGTGAAGTCGAAACGGTCGAATTCAACCGCGATCAGGGCTTTGGCATCACCCTGTACGTCGGCCAGCGCAAAGGCTCGGCCAGTACGTCGGCGACCGGACCGGACGCGATTCGCGAAACCGTCGCCGCCGCATTGGCGATTGCCAGACACACCTCGGAAGACGAAGCCTCGGGCTTGGCCGATGCGGCACTGATGGCCAAGGATCTGCAGGATTTCGACCTGTTCCACGAATGGGACATCACCCCGGAGCAGGCGATCGAGAAGGCCCTGCTCTGTGAAGCCGCGGCGTTCGATGCCGATGCGCGGATCAAGAACGCTGACGGCACCACCCTCAGCACCCATCAGGGCTGCCGGGTTTACGGCAACAGCCACGGTTTCATCGGTGGCTACGCCTCGACGCGGCATAGCCTGAGTTGCGTCATGATCGCCGAGGCCGATGGCCAGATGCAGCGCGATTATTGGTACGACGTGAACCGTCAGGGCAGTTTGCTGGCGGATCCGGTGAGTATCGGCCAGCGTGCCGCGCAACGGGCGGCGAGCCGCCTGGGCGCGCGTCCGGTGCCGACCTGCGAGGTGCCAGTGCTGTTTTCTGCAGAACTGGCGGGTGGTTTGTTCGGCAGTTTCCTGTCGGCGGTGTCCGGCGGCAGTCTGTACCGCAAATCGTCGTTTCTTGAAGGCACGCTGGGGCAGAAGCTGTTCCCGGAATGGCTGACCATCGACGAGCGTCCGCACTTGATGCGTGCGATGGGCAGCGCCTCGTACGACGGTGATGGTCTGGCAACGTATGCCAAACCGTTCGTCGAAAAGGGTGAGTTGGTCTCGTACATCCTTGGCACGTACTCCGGGCGCAAGCTGGGCATGCCGAGCACCGCCAACGCCGGCGGTGTGCACAACCTGTTCGTCACCCATGGTGAGGAAGACCAGGCGGCGCTGCTGCGGCGCATGGGCCGTGGGCTGTTGGTCACCGAATTGATGGGCCACGGCTTGAATATGGTCACCGGCGACTATTCGCGCGGGGCAGCGGGTTTCTGGGTCGAGAACGGCGAAATCCAGTTCGCGGTGCAGGAAGTGACCATCGCCGGCAACATGCGCGACATGTTCAAGCAGATTGTCGCGGTCGGTAATGATCTGGAGCTGCGCAGCAATATCCGCACCGGTTCGGTGTTGATCGAGCGCATGACGGTGGCAGGCAGCTAAGCTCGGCCCGTCACACAAAAAAAGGCGCGCCATCCCTCTGGGTGGCGCGCCTTTTTTTGTAGCGCACAAATCCCGCTCCCACCATTTGATGCACAGCTCATGCTTGTTTTGGTTCTCATTATCATTTAATAATAAATCTCATCTTAGAATGAGTCCCGGATCATGAGTTCTGCCCTGCACGAGCAGCCGTACCTCGAAAGCTGGCGCTGGATGAGTCGCCAGATCCGTTGCGCGATGGATTCCGACGAGCCGCGCCTGATCGAACACTACCTCGCCGAAGGCCGGTACCTGGCCTGTTGTACGGCAACTTCTCCGTGGACCATCGCTGAAACTTCCTTCCGTCTGCTGCTCGACACGGCCACCGACATCGCCTTGCCGTGGCATTGGCGCAGCCTGTGTCTCGATCAAGCCTGGCGCCCATTGCGGGACATGGAGCGCCTGTCGCTGTGCGTCTGCCGGCTCCAGCGCTGGCAACGCTACACCTGGCAGCTCGCGACCTGTGAGTTGCTTCCCTCGATTTCTCTCATTGACCGGGTACAAGGATTTTCAGATGACCAAGACACGTATTGAGCGTGACAGCATGGGCGAACTGCAGGTGCCGGTGGACGCTCTCTACGGCGCACAGACCCAGCGCGCCGTGGATAACTTCCCGATCAGCGGCAAGCCGATGCCGAGACAATTCATCCGCGCGCTGATTCTGGCGAAAGCTGCGGCCGCCCGCGCCAACGTTGAACTCAACCAGCTCAGCGCCGCCCAGGGCAAGGCCATCAGTGACGCCGCCCAAGGTTTGCTCGAAGGCGATTTCATGCAGCATTTTCCGGTGGATATCTTCCAGACCGGTTCTGGCACCAGTTCCAACATGAACGCCAACGAAGTGCTCGCGACCCTCGCCAGCCGTCTGCTCGACGAGCCGGTCAATCCCAATGATCACGTCAACTGCGGCCAGAGCAGCAATGACATCATCCCGACCACCATTCACGTCAGTGCCGCCCTGGCGTTGCACGAACAACTGCTGCCGGCGCTGCTGCACCTGGTGCAGGTGATCGAAAAGAAAGCCGCACGAGTGCATCACCACGTCAAAACCGGGCGCACGCATTTGATGGACGCGATGCCCGTGCGCATGAGCCAGGTGTTGAACGGTTGGGCGCAGCAGCTCAAGGCCAACATCAGCCATCTGCAGGATTTGCTGCCGAGCCTGCAGTGTCTGGCGCAGGGCGGCACGGCGGTGGGCACCGGGATCAACGCGCATCCCGAGTTTGCCGCCTGTTTCAGCCGTCAACTCAGCCAATTGACCCATGTGCAGTTCACGCCGGGTAAGGACCTGTTCGCGCTGATCGGCTCGCAAGACACCGCCGTCGCCGTCTCCGGCCAGCTCAAGGCCACCGCCGTGTCACTGATGAAAATCGCCAACGACCTGCGCTGGATGAACTCCGGCCCGCTCGCCGGCCTTGGCGAAATCGAGCTTGAAGGCCTGCAACCCGGCTCGTCGATCATGCCGGGCAAGGTCAATCCGGTGATTCCGGAAGCCACCGCCATGGTCGCCGCGCAAGTGATCGGCAACGACTCGGTGATCACCATCGCCGGGCAGTCGGGCAATTTCGAGCTGAATGTGATGCTGCCGATCATTGCCCAGAACCTGCTGAGCAGCATCGAACTGCTGGCCAATTCCAGCCGTCTGCTCGGTGACAAGGCCATCGCCAGCTTCAAGGTCAACGAGTCGCGGCTCAAGGAAGCGCTGGCGCGCAACCCGATTCTGGTCACCGCACTCAACCCGATCATCGGTTACCAGAAAGCTGCGGAAATCGCCAAGCAGGCCTACAAGCAGGGTCGTCCGGTGATCGACGTCGCGCTGGAACATACCAACCTGTCGCGCAGCCAGCTGGAAGAGTTGCTCAATCCCGAGAAACTCACCGCCGGCGGCGTGTAAATCCCGTAACCGCTTTGGAGGTTCACCATGGAGCACTGGAAACGCACGATCGAACGGGCCAATCGCTGCTTCATGCTGGGCGAACTGATAGATGCCCGTGAGGCTTATCTGCAAGCGCTGGCCCTGGCGCAAGTGTTGTTCGAGCGCTGGCCGGATGCCGATGAAGCGGTGGCGGCCTGCGTCATCTCCCACCACAACCTGGCGGATCTGCACCTGTGCCTGAATCAGCCGGAGGAAAGCGCCGAATATCTCTGCGCGATCCACCAACGGCTGTTGCAGACCATGCAGGACGAGCGCCTGCGCATGGCCCTGCGGGAAGCGGCACTGCGCCAGAGCAGCAAGAGCTATGTCGAACTGCTGAATTTCATCAGCGAACACGGCGAGTACCCGCGTACCCAGCGTCTGCTGCATCCCGACACCGGCAATGCACGCCGTGCGCCTGCCACCCATCACCATGGAGTTCATTGAAATGGCTTTTACCTTGCCTGCCTTGCCTTACGCCTACGATGCGCTGGAGCCGCACATCGACGCGCAGACCATGGAGATTCACTACACCAAGCATCACCAGACCTACATCAACAACCTCAACGCAGCGATTGAAGGTACCGAGTTTGCCGAGTGGCCGGTCGAGAAACTGGTCGCCAGCGTTCAACAACTGCCGGAAAAACTCCGTGCGGCGGTCATCAATCAGGGCGGCGGACACGCCAACCATTCGCTGTTCTGGGAAGTCATGGCGCCCAACGGCGGCGGCAAGCCGGAAGGTGCGCTGGCCGAAGCCATCAATGAGCAACTGGGCGGCCTCGACAGTTTCAAAGAAGCGTTCACCAAGGCTGCGCTGACCCGCTTTGGCAGTGGCTGGGCCTGGCTCAGCGTCACGCCGGAGAAAAAACTGCTGGTGGAGAGCAGCGGCAACCAGGACAGCCCGTTGATGAACGGCAACACACCGATTCTCGGTCTGGACGTCTGGGAGCACGCCTATTACCTGCGCTACCAAAACCGTCGCCCGGAGTACATCAGCGCGTTCTACAACGTGATCAATTGGCCTGAAGTCGCTGCGCGCTATCGGGCCGCACTGGTGTAAGCCTTCTACAAAAACCATCCAGGGTTGACTATGGGCACTGAAACACTGGCGATCGGCAGTGGGCGTATGTTTCGTTACGCGGTGGGATCGCTATTGCTGCTGGCGGGCATGACCTTGCTGGTCGCCCACGGACTGCAATGGCTGGACCTTGAACCGAGACTGTCGCGGGCCTTGCAGGGGGGAGCACTCTGCGCCTTGGGCACCGCGCTCGGCGCGGTGCCGGTGCTGGTGATTCGCAACATGCCGCAGGCGCTTGGCGATACCTTGCTCGGCTTCGGTGCCGGGGTGATGCTGGCGGCGACGGCGTTTTCGCTGATCGTGCCAGGTATCGCCGCTGCAGAAGGTCTTGGCTTGACCCCGTGGGCTGCGAGCGGGCTGATCTGCTTCGGCATCATGCTCGGGGCGTTCGGCCTGTTTCTGGTCGATCGCAAGGTCTCGGGAGCTTCACCGGAAATGCTCGTTGGCACTGTCGAGCATCCAGTGATTGCGCCACGGATCTGGCTGTTCGTGTTCGCCATCATTGCCCATAACATCCCGGAAGGCATGGCGGTCGGCGTTTCCGCCGGCGGCGGCATGCCCGATGCCGACAGCCTGGCGATGGGCATTGCCCTGCAGGATGTGCCGGAAGGTCTGGTGATTGCGCTGGTACTGGCGGGGGCAGGAATGTCACGGGGCAAAGCGTTTTTGATCGGCGCGGCGTCAGGTCTGGTCGAGCCGGTGTTTGCACTGCTCTGTGCGTGGCTGGTCAGCCTGGCGGAGTTGTTATTGCCATTGGGGCTGGCACTGGCGGCGGGGGCGATGTTGCTGGTGGTGACTCACGAAGTAATCCCGGAGTCGCGACGCAATGGCCATGACAAGCTGGCCAGTCTTGGCTTGTTGATCGGCTTCTGTTTGATGATGGTGATGGATACGGCGTTGGGTTGAAGAGATCAAAAGATCGCAGCCTCGGCAGCACCTACAGGGGGATTTGTGCGCTGAGGGCTGCGATAGCCTGTTTGTGGCTTTCAACCACCTTCGTCGAAGTAGTTATTGATCAACGCCACCAGCGCATCCAGCGCTTCCTGTTCCTGATGGCCTTCGGTACTCAGATAGATTTTGGTGCCCTTGCCGGCAGCCAGCATCATCATCGCCATGATGCTTTTGCCATCGACCGTGGTCTCCGGTGTGCGACCCACTCTGATCGTGCAATCGGGATATTGGCCGGCCACGCCAACGAACTTGGCGGACGCGCGGGCATGCAAGCCCAGTTTATTGATGATTTCGATTTCCAGAGCAGGCATCGCGGTGTGAATCCTTTAAGTGAGGTCGCGGTGGCGAACCTGGACGTTCTTCAGGGTTTTCTGCAGGGCCTGACCCAGGCGTTCGGTCAGGTAGACGGAGCGGTGATGCCCGCCGGTGCAGCCAATGGCAATGGTGACGTAGGCGCGGTTACTCGCGGCGAAGCGCGGCAGCCACTTGTGCAGATAGCTGAAAATGTCCTGAAACATCTCCTCGACTTCCGGTTGCGCCGCCAGGTACTCGGCCACGGGTGCGTCCAGCCCGGACTGCGCGCGCAGCTCCGGTTTCCAGTAAGGATTGGGCAGGCAGCGGACGTCGAACACCAGGTCCGCATCCACCGGCATCCCGCGCTTGAAGCCAAATGACTCGACCAGAAAGGCCGTTCCCGGCTCCGGCTGGTTCAGCAGGCGCAACTTGATGGTGTCGCGCAACTGGTAGAGGTTGAGGTTGGTGGTGTTGATTTTCAGGTCGGCCAGATCGGCAATCGGGCCGAGGAGAGCGGTTTCATCACTGATCGCTTCGGCCAACGAACGATTGGCCGTGCTCAAAGGGTGGCGGCGACGGGTTTCCGAAAAACGCTTGAGCAGGGTTTCTTCGTCGGCATCCAGGTACAACACATCGCACTGGATGTGGCGGCTGCGGACTTCTTCAAGCAGCTCCGGAAAGCGCGACAGATGGCTGGGCAGGTTGCGCGCATCAATCGACACGGCCACCAGCGGTTGCGCCAGCTCGGTATGAATCAGCGCGCGTTCGGCCAGTTCCGGCAGCAGGCCGGCCGGCAGGTTATCGATGCAGTAATAGCCGTTGTCCTCAAGGACATCCAGGGCGGTGCTTTTACCCGAGCCGGAGCGGCCGCTGACAATGATCAAGCGCATGATTAGTGACCGTTCTGCTCGCTCAGGACGACCTGATACAAGGCTTCGTTACTCGATGCGCTGCGCAGTTTTTCACGAACTTCCTTGCGATCGAGCATGCTGGCGATCTGGCGCAGTAATTCCAGGTGAGCATCGGTGGCAGCTTCCGGCACCAGCAGGACGAACAGCAGGTCAACCGGAGCGCCGTCGATGGCATCGAAATCGATGGGTGCATCAAGGTGCATCAATGCGCTGATTGGCGCTTCGCAACCCTTGAGGCGGCAATGAGGAATGGCGATGCCGTTACCAAAACCGGTGGAACCGAGTTTTTCACGGGCAATCAACGCCTCGAAGACATCTTGCATCTCCAGATCAGGCACTTCACGGGCGATCAGGTTGGCAATCTGTTCGAGGGCTTTCTTTTTACTGCCGCCCGGCACGTTCACGAGGGAACGGCCGGGGGTCAGGATACTTTCAAGTCGGATCATGGAGTAGGGGGGTTATCGACCGGTAGCGCCCTGGAGCAGGCTCTGGGTCTTTTCCTTATGCTTTTTGAGTTGGCGATCCAGCTTGTCGGTGAGTGAGTCGATCGCAGCATACATATCAGTATCTTCTGCGTTGGCGACCACTTCGCTGCCGGGAATATGCAAGGTGGCTTCGATTTTCTGCTTCAGCTTTTCGACGCACATCGTGACTTGCACGTTGGTGATCTTGTCGAAATGGCGCTCTAATCGTTGAAGTTTCTCATTGATGTAATCGCGCAGAGGTTCGGTCACTTCCAGTTGGTGTCCACTGATGTTGACTTGCATACAGCTTCTCCTTCGTTGCCAGTGCATAAAGCGGCAGGCTGGATAGCCTGCCACTGGAACGCTGTAACGTGGCTTACATCAACCGCTTGCGTTCGCTCGAAGGCGCGATCCCGAGGGATTCGCGGTACTTGGCGACGGTGCGGCGAGCCACCTGAATGCCTTGTGCCTCCAGTAAACCAGCGATCTTGCTGTCACTCAACGGCTTTTTCTGATTTTCCGCGGCAACCAGTTTTTTGATGATCGCGCGGATCGCCGTGGACGAGCATTCGCCGCCTTCGGAGGTGCTGACGTGGCTGGAGAAAAAGTATTTCAGTTCATAAATACCGCGCGGGGTATGCATGAATTTCTGCGTGGTCACCCGGGAAATCGTCGATTCGTGCATGCCTACCGCTTCAGCGATGTCATGCAGGACCAGCGGTTTCATGGCCTCGTCGCCGTACTCCAGAAAGCCGCGCTGATGCTCGACGATCTGCGTGGCAACTTTCATCAGGGTCTCGTTGCGGCTCTGCAGGCTCTTGATGAACCAGCGGGCTTCCTGCAACTGATTGCGCATGAAGGTGTTGTCGGCACTGGTGTCGGCGCGACGGACGAAACCGGCGTACTGCGCGTTGACCCGCAGGCGTGGCACTGATTCCTGGTTCAGTTCGACCAGCCAGCGCTCGTTGTCCTTGCGCACGATGACGTCCGGTACCACGTATTCGGCTTCGGTCGATTCGATCTGTGAACCGGGACGCGGATTGAGGCTTTGCACCAGTTCGATGACCTGGCGCAGCTCGTCTTCCTTGAGCTTCATGCGGCGCATCAACTGGCTGTAATCCCGGCTGCCGAGCAGGTCGATGTAATCGGTGACCAGGCGTTTGGCTTCCGCGAGCCACGGCGTCTTGGCGGGCAACTGGCGCAGTTGCAGCAGCAGGCATTCACCGAGGTTGCGCGCACCGATACCGGCCGGCTCGAATTGCTGGATGCGGTGCAGGACGGCTTCGATTTCGTCCAGTTCGATATCCAGTTCCGGGTCGAATGCCTCGAGAATCTCTTCAAGGGTCTCGTCCAGGTAGCCCTGGTTGTTGATGCAGTCGATCAGCGTCACGGCGATCAGGCGATCGGTGTCGGACATCGGGGCAAGATTGAGTTGCCACAACAGGTGGCTTTGCAGGCTCTCGCCGGCAGAAGTGCGGGTGGTGAAATCCCACTCGTCATCATCGCTGCTGGGCAGGCTGCTGGCGCTGGTCTGGTAGACGTCTTCCCACGCGGTGTCGACCGGCAGCTCGTTGGGGATGCGCTCGTTCCATTCGCCCTCCTCGAGGTTGTCCACCGTCGGGGCGGATTCCTGGTAGGAAGGTTCCTGGATTTCGGTATTGGGCTTGTGTTCGGCGTTGTCGGCCAGCGGGTCGGAGTTGTCGAAGTCGTCGCCTTCTTCCTGGCGTTCGAGCATCGGATTGGATTCCAGGGCCTCCTGGATTTCCTGTTGCAGATCCAGGGTCGACAATTGGAGCAGGCGGATGGCCTGTTGCAGCTGCGGTGTCATCGTCAGCTGCTGGCCCATTCTCAAGACTAGCGATGGTTTCATGGCAGGGGCTTAACACCTTATTCGCCGGCGCTATGCGCCATCCACTACAGGGCGCCGAAGCGCCAAACTTAAGCAAATTATATGCCTGAAACTGAAGTGTTTGCCTAGAGCGCTGTAACAATTAAAACGTATAAAAAACTGCTTCAACGATACAGCGCCCTCGCGAACCACCGGGACGTCGCGCTTACAGGCGGAACTCGTGACCCAGATACACTTCTTTGACCAGATCGTTGGCCAGAATGGTTTCTGCGTCGCCTTCGGCAATCAACTGGCCGTCGTTGACGATGTAAGCGGTTTCGCAGATGTCCAGCGTCTCGCGGACGTTGTGGTCGGTGATCAGTACGCCGATGCCCTTGGCCTTGAGATGGTGGATGATCTGCTTGATGTCGCCGACCGAGATCGGGTCGACACCGGCGAACGGTTCGTCGAGCAGGATGAACTTCGGTGCAGTCGCCAGGGCGCGGGCGATTTCCACCCGGCGGCGTTCACCACCGGACAGGCTCATGCCGAGGTTGTCGCGGATGTGGCTGATGTGGAATTCCTGCAGCAGGCTTTCCAGCTCCTTGCGACGGCCTGCCTTGTCGAGTTCCGGGCGGGTCTCGAGGATGGCCATGATGTTGTCGGCCACCGACAGTTTGCGGAAGATCGACGCTTCTTGCGGCAGATAGCCGATACCGGCCTTGGCACGACCGTGCATCGGCTGGTGGCTGACGTCCAGATCGTCGATCAGTACGCGGCCCTGATCGGCCTGCACCAGGCCGACGATCATGTAGAAGCACGTCGTCTTGCCGGCGCCGTTAGGGCCGAGCAGGCCGACGATCTGGCCGCTGTCGATCGACAGGCTGACGTCACGCACGACCTGGCGGCTTTTATAGGCCTTGGCCAGGTGCTGAGCTTTCAGAGTTGCCATTACTGGGTTTTCTCGTCGGTTTTCTTCTTCGGCTGGATCACCATGTCGATACGCGGACGCGATTCGGTGACCTTGCTGCCGGTCGCGCGACCGGCGCTGGCGAGTTTCTTCACGGTGTCGTAGACGATTTTCTCGCCCTGGGTGGTGTTGTTGTCCTTGTCGACAACCTTGGCCTTGTCGATCAGTACGACGCGATTCTGCGCGGCATGGTACTGGATCGTCACACCCCAGCCCTGAACCGGCTTGGTGTCGCCAGCGGTCTGCAGTTGTTCGAAGTAGGCGAGGTTGCCCACCGAGGTCACCACGTCGATATCACCGCTCGGGGTGCGAGTGATGGTCACGGTGTTGCCGGTCACCTTCATCGAACCCTGGGTGATGATCACGTCACCTTTATAGGTGGCGATGCCGTTCTTGTCGTCCAGTTGGGCGTCGTCGGCCTGGATGCGGATTGGTTGCTGCTGATCGTTCGGCAGAGCCCAGGCGCTCACGCTTCCCAGTGCTGCGCCCAGACTGAGCAAAATAGGGAGGGTTTTAACGAGCCTCATACTGTCCTCTTACGTTCGATAGCAGGTGTATCCTGCTTTCCTTCAGATACGCTTTCATGCCTACGCCAGTCGATACACCGCCAGCGCCGTCGATTCTAACGGGTTGCTCGGTCTGCGCATATTGGTCCTGTGGGAACACTGTCATGCGCGTGGAGGTGACCAGCAGATCGCGGTTCTTCTCATCGGTGCGCTTGATGCGCACAGAATCGATCAATTCGACCTGAGTACCGCCCGAATTCACTTCGCCGCGCTCGCTGGTCACGTGCCACGGAAATTCCGTGCCGCGGTACATGTTCAGGTCGGGCTTGGTGACCAGGGTGATGTCGGTGGCCTTGACGTGCTCGGCCTTGTCGGAAGTCATTTCGTACTGCACCTTGCCGTCCGGCAGGTACTGCAGGGTATGCGTGTTGGTCGCATACCAGTCGATCGGGTTCTCGATGGACGTGACCGCAGGCTTGTCGAGGAAGCGCCCCGGGCTGATGTTCCAGTAACCGACCGCTGCAAATAGCGCCGCTATGCAGCCGAACAGCAGGAAATTGCGAAATTTTTTGCTAAACATGGTTTGGCTCACAGGTACGCGGCGTTGGCCGCATCGAGGCGGCCCTGGGCGCGCAGGATCAATTCGCAGAATTCGCGGGCGGCACCTTCGCCACCACGTGCCCGGGTCACGCCATGAGCGTGTTCACGCACGAAGTCGGCGGCATTCGCCACGGCCATGCCGAGGCCGACGCGGCGAATCACCGGCAGGTCAGGCAGGTCGTCACCGAGGTAGGCCACCTGCTCATAGCTTAGGCCCAGTTCTTCAAGCAGGCCGTCGAGAACGACCAGTTTGTCTTCGCGGCCCTGAAACAGGTGGGGAATCCCCAGGTTTTTCGCCCGACGCTCGACCACCGGGGTCTTGCGACCGCTGATGATAGCGGTCTGCACGCCGGCGTTCATCAGCATTTTGATGCCTTGGCCGTCGAGGGTGTTGAAGGTCTTGAATTCGCTGCCGTCTTCAAGGAAGTACAGGCGACCGTCGGTGAGTACGCCGTCGACGTCGAAAACCGCCAGTTTGATCGCTTTGCCGCGTTGCAGCAGATCGTTACTCATTACATCACTCCTGCGCGCAGCAGATCGGAGAGGTTGAAGGCGCCCACCGGGCGATCCTCTTCATCAACAACGACCAGTGCGTTGATTCGGTGGTCTTCCATGATTTTCAGGGCTTCGGCAGCCAGCATCTCGGGGCGGGCCGTCTTGCCGTGCGCGGTCATGACCTGGTCGATGGTGGCGCTGCGGATGTCGATGCTGCGATCCAGGGTGCGACGCAGGTCACCGTCCGTGAAGATCCCGGCGAGTTTGCCGTCGGTTTCAAGAATGACGGTCATGCCCAGACCCTTGCGGGTCATTTCCATCAGCGCGTCCTTGAGCAGAGTGCCGCGTTGCACTTGCGGCAGCTCCTGACCGGCGTGCATGACGTTTTCCACTTTCAGCAACAGGCGGCGGCCAAGGGCGCCTCCCGGGTGCGAGAAAGCGAAGTCTTCAGCGGTGAAGCCACGCGCCTCCAGCAATGCCACGGCGAGGGCATCGCCCATGACCAGGGCGGCGGTGGTCGAGGACGTCGGCGCCAGGTTCAGCGGGCAAGCTTCGTGTTCGACGTGAACATTGAGGTTCACTTCGGCGGCTTTCGCCAGAGGGGAGGCCGGGTTGCCGGTCACGCTGATCAACTGGATGCCCAGTCGCTTGATCAGTGGCAGCAGGGTGACGATTTCGTTGGTCGAACCGGAGTTCGACAGGGCCAGAATCACGTCTTCGCGGGTGATCATGCCCATGTCGCCATGGCTGGCTTCGGCCGGGTGGACGAAAAATGCCGGGGTGCCGGTGCTGGCCAGGGTGGCGGCAATCTTGTTGCCGATGTGCCCGGACTTGCCCATGCCGACCACGACGACACGGCCCTTGCTGGCCAGAATCATCTCGCAAGCGCGTACGAAATCGGCGTCGATATGGGGCAACAAGCCTTGTATGGCTTCCACTTCGAGGCGAATGGTGCGTTGTGCCGATTGAATCAGGTCGCTGGTTTGGCTCATGTCAGAATCGTATAGCCCGATGAAAAGGCGGCGATTATAGCGGTTATGTGGCAAAGCCTCACGCAAGTTCGTCGTGCTTTGTCATTCCTCGTAACCAAAACCCGGAAAAAGCCCCTCAAAGCCTGTCATGTCGCTGAACACAGCCCGGTAGAGGCCTTGGGCGCTTGGGCTTTGCAGTGATATAGTTCGCCGCCAGTTCGGCCTGCCCTCGAGGTATGTGCTTTCCCAGGAAAGCCAGGCGTCCGAGTGAGAGGCTGCATCGCAAGGAGTTTAGATGAGTGCCGATAACGCTTACGCGGTCGAGCTGAAGGGAGTCTCCTTCAAGCGCGGTGCGCGCAGCATTTTCAATAACGTCGATATTCGCATCCCGCGCGGCAAGGTCACCGGCATCATGGGGCCTTCCGGGTGTGGCAAGACCACGCTGCTGCGGTTGATGGGCGCACAGTTGCGTCCCGGCAGCGGCGAAGTCTGGGTCAACGGTCAGAACCTGCCGGCGCTGTCGCGCAGCGATCTGTTCGATGCGCGCAAGCACATGGGCGTGCTGTTTCAGAGCGGCGCGCTGTTTACCGATCTCGATGTCTTCGAGAACGTCGCGTTTCCCCTGCGCGTTCATACCGATCTGCCGGATGAAATGATCCGCGACATCGTTCTGCTCAAGTTGCAGGCGGTGGGTCTGCGCGGCGCCATCGATCTGATGCCCGACGAGTTGTCCGGAGGCATGAAGCGTCGTGTGGCGCTGGCCCGGGCCATTGCCCTCGACCCGCAGATCCTCATGTATGACGAACCGTTCGTCGGTCAGGACCCGATCGCCATGGGCGTGCTGGTGCGTCTGATCCGTCTGCTCAACGATGCCCTGGGGATCACCAGTATCGTGGTTTCCCACGACCTGGCCGAAACCGCCAGCATCGCCGATTACATCTATGTAGTGGGTGATGGTCAGGTGCTGGGGCAGGGCACGCCGGATGAATTGATGAACTCGGATGAACCGCGTATCCGCCAGTTCATGACCGGTAATCCCGATGGCCCGGTGCCGTACCATTTTCCAGCGACGGATTTCCGCGCAGATCTTCTGGGGAAGCGCTGATGCGCAGAATTTCATTAATAGAGCGCGTACGCCGGTTCGGCGAGTCGGCAATCGACGCCGTTGCGGTGTTCGGGCGTGCCACGCTGTTCCTGTTTCACGCCTTGCTCGGCCGTGGCGGCATCAGCGGCGGTTTCGGCCTGCTGGTCAAGCAGCTGCATTCGGTTGGCGTCATGTCGCTGGTGATCATCGTGGTCTCCGGGATTTTCATCGGCATGGTCCTGGCGCTGCAAGGCTTCAGCATTCTGTCGAGCTACGGTTCGGAGCAGGCCGTGGGGCAGATGGTTGCGTTGACCCTGCTGCGTGAACTGGGGCCGGTGGTGACCGCGCTGTTGTTCGCCGGGCGTGCCGGCTCGGCGCTGACCGCCGAAATCGGCAACATGAAATCCACCGAACAGCTTTCCAGCCTGGAAATGATCGGTGTCGACCCGCTCAAGTACATCATTGCCCCGCGGCTGTGGGCCGGTTTCATTTCCCTGCCAGTGCTGGCCATGATTTTCAGCGTGGTGGGTATCTGGGGTGGTTCGTGGGTAGCTGTCGACTGGCTGGGTGTGTATGAAGGCTCTTATTGGGCGAACATGCAGAACAGCGTGAACTTCACCAGCGATGTGCTCAACGGCGTCATCAAAAGTATCGTGTTCGCCTTCGTCGTGACCTGGATTGCCGTATTCCAAGGCTATGACTGTGAGCCCACTTCCGAGGGCATCAGTCGCGCCACCACCAAGACCGTGGTATTTGCCTCGCTGGCAGTGCTCGGCCTGGACTTTATTCTGACCGCTTTGATGTTTGGAGATTTCTGATGCAAAACCGCACCCTGGAAATCGGTGTCGGCCTGTTCCTGCTGGCAGGGATCCTGGCTTTGTTGCTGCTTGCTTTGCGGGTCAGTGGCCTGTCTCCGACTTCGACCACCGACACGTATAAACTTTATGCCTATTTCGACAATATCGCCGGTTTGACGGTCAGAGCCAAAGTGACCATGGCCGGCGTAACCATCGGCAAGGTCACGGCGATCGATCTGGATCGTGACAGCTTCACCGGTCGGGTCACCCTGCAAGTGGATAAAAAGGTCGACAACCTGCCGACTGACTCCACAGCGTCTATCCTGACCGCTGGTCTGCTGGGCGAGAAGTACATCGGTATCAGCGTAGGCGGGGAGGACACCCGTCTGAAGGATGGTGGAACCATCCACGACACGCAGTCGTCACTGGTACTGGAAGACCTGATCGGTAAATTCCTGCTCAATACCGTTAGCAAAGACGCCAAATGAGGAGCTTTTGAATGATCTCTACCTTGCGACGTGGCCTGTTGGTGTTGCTCGCGGCCTTGCCTCTGATGGCTAACGCTGCGCCCGGGCAATCCGCGCACGATCTGGTTCAGGACACTACTAACCGGATGCTTGCCGACCTGGCAGCGAACAAAGAGAAGTACAAGCAGGATCCGCAGGATTTCTACACGGCGTTGAATACCATCGTCGGTCCGGTGGTGGATGCCGAAGGCATTTCCAAAAGCATCATGACGGTCAAGTATTCGCGCAAGGCCACGCCCGCGCAGATGAAGACCTTCCAGGAAAACTTCAAGAGAGGCCTGTTCCAGTTCTACGGCAACGCTTTGCTCGAGTACAACAATCAGGGCATCACGGTTGATCCTGCCAAGGATGAGTCGGGCGATCGCACCAGCGTCGGCATGACCGTCAAGGGCAGCAATGGCGCGATCTATCCTGTGCAGTACACGCTCGAGAAGATCAGCGGCGAGTGGAAGCTGCGTAACGTGATCATCAATGGCATCAACATCGGCAAGCTGTTCCGTGACCAGTTCGCGGATGCGATGCAGCGCAATGGCAACGATCTGGACAAGACCATCAATGGTTGGGCCGGTGAAGTGGCCAAGGCCAAGGAAGCCACCGAAAAGAAACCAGCGCAATGAGTGAGGCGGCAGTTCGTATGAGTGATGTCGACGAGCTATTGCTCAGCGGAGTGCTGGATTATCGCACCGGGCCGGACTTGCGAAAGGAAGGCCAGGCGCTGATCAAATCCAGCAAGGCGTCGTCGCTGGTGATCGACTGCTCGGCGGTAAAGAAGTCCAGCAGCGTCGGTTTGTCGTTGCTGCTGTGCTTCATGCGTGATGCCCAGGCGGCCGGCAAGGCCGTCAGCATTCGCGCGATGCCCGAAGACATGCGTGAAATCGCTCAGGTCAGTGAACTGACCGAGTTGTTGGCGCACCCCTGAACCCGCATCAGTCAAATAGCCCCCCGTCAGAGTCCTGCCATGCGGGGTTCGCAGGCGCGGGGCTTTTTTGTATGATGTCCGACCCGTGCGCACAGGGCGCCGATTGAGGTTGAGCATGCAGGCCGTAGAAGTGAAGAGCTTCCTTGAAGGGAAGCTGCCAGGAACGCTGGTAGAAGTTGAAGGCGAAGGGTGCAACTTTCAGCTGAACGTGATTAGCGATGAACTGGCGGCGTTGAGCCCGGTCAAGCGTCAGCAAAGCATCTATGCCCATTTGAACCCATGGATCGCCGATGGCAGCATCCACGCGGTCACTATGAAATTTTTCAGCCGCGCGGCCTGGGCCGAGCGCACCTGAGCCCTAGGGCGTCGAGATTCTTATGGATAAATTGATTATTACCGGTGGCGCTCGTCTTGATGGCGAGATCCGCATTTCCGGGGCAAAGAACTCTGCCCTGCCGATCCTGGCCGCCACCCTGCTGTGCGATGGCCCGGTGACCGTTGGCAACCTGCCGCACCTGCATGACATCACCACCATGATCGAGTTGTTCGGTCGCATGGGCATCGAGCCGGTGATCGACGAGAAACTCAGCGTCGAAATCGACCCGCGCACCATCAAGACCCTGATCGCCCCGTACGAACTGGTGAAAACCATGCGTGCGTCGATCCTCGTGCTGGGCCCGATGGTTGCCCGTTTCGGTGAAGCCGAAGTCGCCCTGCCTGGCGGTTGCGCCATCGGTTCGCGTCCGGTCGACCTGCACATCCGTGGTCTCGAAGCCATGGGCGCGGTCATCGACGTCGAAGGCGGCTACATCAAGGCCAAGGCGCCGGAAGGCGGCCTGCGCGGTGCACACTTCTTCTTCGATACCGTCAGTGTGACCGGTACCGAAAACATCATGATGGCCGCTGCTCTGGCCAAGGGCCGCAGCGTGCTGCAGAACGCCGCTCGCGAGCCTGAAGTGGTTGACCTGGCGAACTTTCTCAACGCCATGGGCGCCAAGGTTTCCGGCGCCGGTACCGACACCATCACCATTGATGGCGTCGAGCGCCTGGGTTCGGCGTTCTACAAGGTCATGCCTGACCGTATCGAAACCGGCACCTACCTGGTGGCCGCTGCGGTCACCGGTGGCCGCGTCAAGGTCAAGGACACTGATCCGACCATTCTCGAAGCCGTTCTGGAAAAACTCCGTGAAGCCGGTGCAGAAATCACCTGCGGTGAAGACTGGATCGAGCTGAACATGCACGGCAAACGCCCGAAAGCGGTCAACGTGCGCACCGCGCCGTACCCGGCGTTCCCGACCGACATGCAGGCGCAGTTCATCTCGCTCAACGCCATTGCCGAAGGCACCGGTGCCGTGATCGAGACGATCTTCGAAAACCGTTTCATGCACGTGTACGAATTGCACCGCATGGGCGCCAAGATCCAGGTCGAAGGCAACACTGCCATCGTCACCGGTACCGAAATCCTCAAGGGTGCGCCAGTGATGGCGACCGACCTGCGGGCGTCGGCCAGTCTGGTGATCTCGGCACTGATGGCCGAAGGCGATACCCTGATCGATCGCATCTACCACATCGACCGTGGTTACGAGTGCATCGAAGAAAAACTGCAGATGCTGGGCGCCAAGATCCGTCGCGTTCCGGGCTGATTGCTGCATCGGGACACAGGGACGTGTCCGCTGAGTTCGTTTTGAGTCGAGCCGGTTTCCGGCTCGATGTGTGTCCGGCGCCGATTGCGACCGGACATGAGTACCTTGATAAGGACTGACGTTTCCCATGTTGACCATCGCACTGTCCAAGGGCCGAATCCTTGACGACACCCTGCCGCTTCTCGCCGAAGCGGGCATCGTGCCGACCGAGAATCCGGACAAGAGCCGCAAGCTGATCATCTCCACGACCCAGGACGACGTTCGTCTGCTGATCGTGCGCGCCACTGACGTGCCGACCTATGTCGAGCATGGCGCGGCCGACCTCGGCGTGGCCGGCAAGGACGTGCTGATGGAATACAGCGGCCAGGGCCTTTACGAGCCACTGGACTTGCAGATTGCCCAGTGCAAGCTGATGACCGCCGGCAAGATTGGTGCAGCCGAGCCTAAAGGCCGTCTGCGCGTGGCGACCAAGTTCGTCAACGTTGCCAAGCGTTACTACGCCGAACAGGGCCGTCAGGTCGACATCATCAAGCTCTACGGCTCGATGGAGCTGGCACCGCTGATTGGTCTGGCCGACAAGATCATCGACGTGGTCGACACCGGCAACACCCTGCGCGCCAACGGCCTGGAACCTCAGGAACTGATCGCCACGATCAGCTCGCGCCTGGTGGTCAACAAGGCTTCGATGAAGATGCAACACGCCCGGATCCAGGCGTTGATCGATACCCTGCGCAAGGCAGTGGAATCGCGACACCGCGGCTGATGTACCTGCGCGACCTTGAGTCGCGCCCGTCTATCCGCCTCATAGCCAGAATCTCAGGTGCCCAAGCGGAAACGACTGCTAAGTTAGGGCGCCTGAGTTTTTGCCATTCCTATGAGGCTCTCGCTATGACCGCACCGACTGCAATTCGCCGACTCAACGCTGCTGACCCGGATTTCGCGCATCATCTGGATCATCTGCTGAGCTGGGAAAGTGTGTCTGACGACTCGGTCAATCAGCGCGTGCTGGACATCATCAAGGCTGTGCGCGAGCGCGGTGATGCGGCGCTGGTCGAGTTCACCCAGAAATTCGACGGCCTTGAAGTCGCCTCGATGGCTGACCTGATCCTGCCGCGCGAGCGCCTGGAGCTGGCCCTGACCCGCATCACCGTGGCGCAACGCGAAGCGCTGGAAAAAGCCGCAGCGCGCGTGCGCAGCTACCACGAAAAACAGAAACAGGACTCCTGGAGCTACACCGAAGCCGACGGTACGGTGCTGGGCCAGAAGGTCACGCCACTGGATCGCGCCGGCCTCTACGTGCCAGGCGGCAAGGCGTCGTACCCGTCGTCGGTGTTGATGAACGCGATTCCGGCCAAGGTCGCCGGCGTGACCGAAGTGGTCATGGTCGTGCCCACCCCGCGCGGTGAAATCAATGAGCTGGTGCTGGCGGCGGCGTGCATCGCCGGCGTCGACCGGGTATTCACCATCGGCGGTGCGCAGGCGGTTGCCGCGCTGGCTTACGGCACCGAAAGCGTGCCGCAAGTGGACAAGGTCGTCGGCCCGGGCAACATTTATGTCGCCACCGCCAAGCGCCACGTGTTCGGTCAGGTTGGTATCGACATGATCGCCGGCCCGTCCGAGATTCTCGTAGTGTGCGACGGCCAGACCGATCCGGACTGGATCGCCATGGACCTGTTCTCCCAGGCCGAACACGACGAAGACGCCCAGGCGATTCTGGTCAGCCCCGACGCCGGGTTCCTCGACAAGGTGGCCGCGAGCATCGACAAGCTGCTGCCGACCATGGACCGCGCGACCATCATCGAAACCTCGATCAACGGTCGCGGCGCGCTGATTCACGTGCGTGACATGGCGCAAGCCATCGAAGTCGCCAACCGCATCGCCCCGGAGCACCTGGAGCTGTCGGTGGCCGACCCGCAGGCCTGGCTGCCGCAGATCCGTCACGCCGGCGCGATCTTCATGGGCCGTCACACCTCCGAGGCGCTGGGCGACTACTGCGCCGGCCCGAACCACGTGCTGCCGACCTCCGGCACCGCGCGTTTCTCCTCGCCGCTGGGTGTGTACGACTTCCAGAAACGTTCGTCGATCATCTTCTGCTCCGAAGCCGGTGCTTCCGAGCTGGGCAAGACCGCATCGGTGCTGGCCCGTGGCGAATCCCTGAGCGCGCACGCACGCAGCGCTGAATACCGCATCAAAGACCAAGACTTTCTTCAAGGGCAAGGGGAATGAACATGAGTAAATTCTGGAGCCCGTTCGTCAAGGATCTGGTGCCTTACGTGCCAGGCGAGCAGCCGAAGCTGACCAGACTGGTCAAGCTCAACACCAACGAAAACCCCTACGGCCCGTCGCCAAAAGCCCTTGCGGCGATGCAGACCGAACTCAACGACAACCTGCGTCTGTACCCGGACCCGAACAGCGATCTGCTGAAAACCGCCGTCGCCAACTACTACGGCGTGCAGAGCAATCAGGTGTTCCTCGGCAACGGTTCGGACGAAGTGCTGGCGCACATCTTCCACGGTCTGCTGCAACACGAGCAGCCACTGCTGTTCCCGGATATCAGCTACAGCTTCTATCCGGTGTATTGCGGTCTGTACGGCATCCAGTTCGATGCCGTGCCGCTGGACGCGCAGTTCCAGATCAACCCGGCGGACTACGCCAAGCCGAACGGCGGGATCATTTTCCCGAACCCGAACGCACCGACCGGTTGCCTGCTGGCACTGGAGGCGGTCGAGCAGATTCTGAAGGCCAGCCCGGATTCGGTGGTGGTCGTGGATGAGGCGTACATCGACTTCGGCGGCGAGACGGCGATCAGTCTGGTTGACCGTTATCCGAACCTGCTGGTAACGCAGACGCTGTCCAAGTCGCGCTCGCTGGCCGGGCTGCGCGTGGGTCTGGCGGTGGGGCATCCGGATCTGATCGAAGCGCTGGAGCGGATCAAGAACAGCTTCAACTCTTATCCGCTGGATCGCCTGGCGATTGTCGGTGCGGCAGCAGCGTTCGAAGATCGCGAGTATTTCGACAAGACCTGCCGTCTGGTGATCGAGAGCCGCGAGTGGGTGATCGCGCAGTTGCAGGCCAAGGGTTTTGAAGTGTTGCCGTCGGCGGCCAACTTCATTTTTGCGCGGCACCCGCAGCATGATGCGGCGGGTCTGGCAGCGAAGTTGCGTGAGCAGGGCGTGATTGTGCGGCACTTCAAGCAGGAGCGGATTGCGCAGTTCCTGCGGATTTCGATCGGTACGCCGGAGCAGAACCAGGCGCTGATCGTTGGGCTTGGCGAGCTCTAAAAGCAAAGCCCTCACCCTGACCCTCTCCCAAAGGGAGAGGGGACAGATTGCGGGATATTGCAGAGTTTCGCCGACGTGAAAGTGCTGTACCGAATCCCTAATCGACTTGATCTTTCAGGGCGATGTATCCCGCAAGACAACCCGGTCGGCCCCCTCTCCCAAAGAGAGAGGGGACCTGATTGCGGGATATTGCAGAGTTTCGCCGACATGAAAGTGCTGTGCCGAATCCCTAATCGACTTGATCTTTCAGGTCGATGTATCCCGCAAGACAACCCGGTCGGCGGCCTCTCCCAAAGGGAGAGGGGACTGATTGCGGGATATTGCAGAGTTTCGCCGACGTGAAAGTGCTGTACCGAATCTCTAATCGACTTGATCTTTCAGGTCGATGTATCCCCGCAAGATAACCCGGTCGGCCCCCTCTCCCAAAGGGAGAGGGGGCTGATTGCGGGATATTGCAGAGTTTCGCCGACGTGAAAGTGCTGTACCGAATCTCTAATCGACTTGATCTTTTAGGTCGATGTATCCCGCAAGACAACTCGGTCTGCCTCCTCTCCCAAAGGGAGAGGGGACTGATTGCGGGATATTGCAGAGTTTCGCCGACGTGAAAGTGCTGTGCCGAATCCCTAATCGACTTGATCTTTCAGGTCGATGTATCCCGCAAGACAACCCGGTCGGCCCCCTCTCCCTCCGGGAGAGGGTTGGGGTGAGGGTCGGCTTTTATTCGTGATGCGGTTCGCCAAGGAACGTCAGCGAACTGAACAGGCCACGACTGTCCACATCAGCGCTGTCCTTGACCGGCACTTCCACCTGCGCCGCAATCACATTCAACCCTTCATTCCTCACCAACACCTGCGCACGTCCGTCTTTGTCGGTCTCGGTGCTCAGCGTGTTCGGCGCACTGCGATAATCGCCGATCAACTTCACGCCCGCTGCCGGTTTGCCATCGAGCAATACCCGCACCGGCAATGATTTGCCCGGGCCAACGGTCAGCGGATCGACCTCCGGCAAAATCAGCAACCTGATTTGATCGAGCTTGGGCAACTTTGCCCCCGGCTGGTAAATCGCCAGGCTGTATTTGAACGTCTCGGTCGCCTCGACCGCCCCTGGCACTTTACTGCGCCCTTCGTTGATCCACTTCTTGTCAGCCGTCTGCGACCACATCCCGTTGTTCAGCGCCACGGCCATCACCGCCGGCGACTTCAAGGGTTTCAAGCGTGCATGGTCCGCCAGGCGCTCGACGCTGACCGGGATCATCTTGCCGCCCGCATCATAGGCCCAGGCGCCGCTGATTTTCTGCGCCTTGAACGCGTTGTCTTCGGCGCCATGGCCGTAGATCACTTCGATATTGCCGCGGCGTTGTTCCGTCCACAGGCCGTGGGCCGAGACTTGGCCGGCGAACAGCGCGGCGATGAGCACAAGGGTTTTGCCGTATTGCATGGGGACTTCCTTTTACAGGTTGAGAGTCAGGCTGACAGTGAAATTACGCGGTTCGCCGGGGTTGACCCAGTAGTTGCTGTAGGCGCGCTCGTAGTACTTTTCGTCAAAGAGGTTGTTCAGGTTCAGGCCGACGGTGACGGTGTCGCTGGCCTTGTAATGGGCCAGCAGGTCGACGGTGTGGTAGGCCGGCAATTCGAAGTCGCTGCCGGCTTCACCGGAACGGTCGCCGACGTAGGTGAACGCCGCGCCGACGTCCGAGCCGCGCAGGTGGCCGTCCTGAAACTCGTACACACCCAGCAGACTGCCGCTGCGTTTAGCCACGCCGAGAATGCGGCTGCCGGTGGGAATCACCGCGTCACCCTGAGTGACTTCGGCATCAATGTAGGCGAAGGCGCCAATTACCCGCACGGCGTCGGTCACTTGCCCGGTGACCTGCCAATCGAACCCGCGACTGCGCGCCTTGCCCATCGCGCGGCTGCTGTCGGTAGCCGGGTCGAGGGCGAGGACGTTTTCCTTGTCGATGTGGAAGAAGGCGAGGGTGCTGCTCAGGCGCTCGTCGAACAGCTCGTTCTTGATGCCGATTTCATAACCGACGCCTTCTTCCGGATCGAATGATTTGCCGGACGCGTCGAGCCCATTGTTTGGTTTGAACGAGGTCGATGCGTTGGCGAACAGGCCGGTATCCGGCGTCACTTGATAGAGCAGGCCGGCGCGTTGGGTGAGGGTGTCGTGACGTTGGTGGCTGGTGGCATTGCGGCTGCGATCATTGATGTGTTGATCGAAATGTTCAAAACGCGCGCCGATCATCCCGCGCAGCTTGTCGGTGAAAACAATTTGATCCTGCAGGTTCAGCGCCTGACTCTCGACGTGCTCGAAAAAGTCGCTGCCCGAGCGCGCGCCGTCGGGTTTCGCCTGGCCGTAGATCGGTTTATAGATGTCGATGGCGTACGGACCGCCGGCGATGGTGGTGACGCGCTCGTTCTTGCGGAAGTTTTCATACTCGGTACCGATCAGCAGTTCGTGCTGCCAGGGGCCGAGGTCGAACAGTCCGCGCAGTTCCAGTTGGGTGATGCTGTCGTGCCAGTTGGTGTCGCGTTCGCGATAACGGCGGTTGACGGTATGGCCATCGGTGTTCAGCGGTCGGCTTTCGGACGCGTCGCCCCAGAGCTTGCCTTCCTTGTAATGGCTGGCCAGACGCAGTTTCCAGCGGTCGTCGAGGTGATGCTCGAGTGTCGCCTGCAGCAGGTTGTTGTGGTTGGCGATGTTGCCGTCGTTCGGTTCGCCGAGGAAGGTCGAGCGCGAGACGCCGCTCCATTTGTTGTTCGGCGCCACGATGCCGCGATCAAAGGTGGAGCTGTGACGGACGATTTCGCTTTCCACCAGCAGTGACGTGTCGGGATTCAGTTGCCAACTGATCGAGGGGGCGACGAACACGCGCTGGCTGTCGACGTGATCGCGAAAGCTGTGGTTGTCCTCGACGGCGAGGTTGACCCGCGACAGCACGTCACCCTGTTCATCGAGCGGGGTGTTGACGTCCAGTGCGCTGCGATAACGGTCCCAACTGCCAGCGCTGGTTTGCAGCGTCGTGAAGGCTTGCGGCTGCGGTTTCTTGGTGACGATGTTCACCGTGCCACCCGGATCGCCACGGCCGTACAGGCTGGCAGCCGGGCCTTTGAGCACTTCAATGCGCTCGATGTTGGCGGCGTCCGGCGTGCTCGGATAACCGCGGTTGGCGCTGAAACCGTCCTTGTAGAACTCCGAAGTGGTGAAACCGCGCACGCTGTATTCGTAAAGCGTCAGACCGCCGAAGTTGTTTTGCTTCGAGACGCCGCCGGCAAAATCCAGTGCGCGTTCGACGCTGCTGCTGCCCAGATCCTTGAGCACGCTGGCCGGTATCACGCTGATCGCTTGCGGAATGTCGCGGATCGCGGTGTCGGTTTTCGTCGCGCTCGACGACCGCGTGGCACGATAGCCCTTGACCGGGTCGGTGGCTGATTCGTAGTCGGAGGTGACGCTGATGGCGTCGAGTTCGAGCGGTTGCGGTTCTTCGGCGAAGACCGGATCGCCCAGCAAGCCAAGGGGTAGACCCAGGGTCAGACGGAGCAGGGAGGCCCTTTTTCGAGACGACATGTTATGTTGTTCCAATTGTTCAATTGAAACAATATAACATGCCCGTTGAGAATGTCTGCTATTCGCGCCGTTGGCGCGAACAATCTCTTACCCTTCTTTTTCCTGCACCGGTGCCGGTGGTGGGCGCAGGCCGATTTCAGCGGTGAGCTTCAGCTCTTTGCCGTTGCGCATGACCTGGATGGTCACCTTGTCGGTCGGCTTGATCCGCGCGACCTGGTTCATTGACTTGCGACCATCTCCGGCCGGTTCGCCATCAATGCTCAGAATCACGTCACCCAACTGCAGGCCAGCTTTTTGCGCCGGGCCATCGCGGAAAATCCCCGCGACCACAATCCCCGGGCGTCCCGACAAGCCAAACGATTCGGCCAGTTCCTGAGTCAGCGGCTGCACTTCAATCCCCAGCCAGCCACGAATCACCTGGCCGTGCTCGATGATCGACTTCATCACTTCCATCGCCAGTTTCACCGGAATGGCAAAACCGATGCCCTGCGAGCCGCCGGACTTGGAGAAGATCGCCGTGTTGATGCCGGTCAGGTTGCCGTTGGCATCCACCAGCGCACCGCCCGAGTTGCCCGGGTTGATCGCGGCGTCGGTCTGGATGAAGTCTTCGTAGTTGTTCAGGCCCAGCTGATTGCGCCCGGTGGCGCTGATGATGCCCATCGTCACCGTCTGGCCGACGCCGAACGGGTTGCCGATGGCCAGCGCGACGTCACCGATGCGAATGTTGTCGGAGCGACCGATAGTGATCGCCGGCAGGTTTTTCAGATCGATCTTGAGCACGGCGAGGTCGGTTTCCGGATCGCTGCCGATCACCCGGGCCAATGTCTCGCGACCATCCTTGAGCGCCACGACAATCTGATCCGCGCCGCTGGTGACGTGGTTGTTGGTCAGAATGTAGCCTTCCGGGCTCATGATCACGCCGGAACCGAGGCTCGACTCCATGCGCTTCTGCTTGGGCGAGTTGTCACCGAAGAAACGCCGGAACTGTGGGTCTTCAAACAGCGGATGCGCGGGTTTGTTGATGACTTTGGTGGTGTAAAGGTTGACCACCGACGGCGCGGCGATGGTCACCGCATCGGCGTAGGACACCGGCCCTTGCTGCACGCTGGTGGTTTGCGGGGCCTGTTGCAGGTTGACGTCGAGGCTCGGGAGCCCGACCCACTGCGGGTAACGTTGAATAATCAACAGAGCGATAAGCACACCGGCCAACAGCGGCCAGCCGAAAAAACGCAGCGCCTTGAGCATTAAGCACGTCCTGGAAAAGTTGCAGGCGGGGTCAGACCGCCCATAATGTCGCGCATTATACGAGGCCGCGCGCGCCTCTGAACGGGATATTTAGGAGTCTTTCATGGCCGTTGCCCTCAGCACCCTCGTCGAAGAAGCCGACCGTTACCTTGGCAGTGCGAAAATTGCCGATTATTGCCCCAACGGCCTGCAGGTCGAAGGCCGGCCACAGGTGATGCGCATTGTCAGCGGCGTCACCGCCAGTCAGGCATTGCTCGATGCCGCCGTCGAAGCCGAGGCCGATCTGATACTGGTGCACCACGGTTACTTCTGGAAGGGCGAGAACCCCTGCATCACCGGCATGAAGCAGCGTCGCTTGAAGACCTTGCTCAAGCACGACATCAGTCTGCTCGCCTACCACTTGCCGCTGGACCTGCACCCGGAGGTCGGCAACAACGTGCAACTGGCGCGGCAACTGGACATCACCGTCGAAGGGCCGCTGGACCCGGACAACCTGAAGATTGTCGGTCTGGTCGGGTCGTTGAACGAACCCATGACCCCGCGTGATTTCGCCCGCAAGGTAAAAGACGTCATGGGCCGTGAACCGCTGCTGATCGAAGGCAGCCCGATGATTCGTCGGGTCGGCTGGTGCACCGGCGGCGGGCAGGGCTATATCGATCAGGCGGTCGCGGCAGGTGTCGATCTGTATCTGAGCGGTGAAGCGTCCGAGCAGACCTTCCACAGCGCCCGCGAGAACGACATCAGCTTCATCGCTGCCGGTCATCACGCCACCGAACGCTACGGCGTACAGGCCCTGGGCGACTATCTGGCGAAACGCTTCGCCGTCGAACACATCTTCATCGACTGCCCCAACCCGATCTGATGAACTCCGCATTTCTCCTGTAGGAGTGAGCCTGCTCGCTCATACAGGGGGGGCGCGCGCCCAAACGAGTGGGCATATTCATATGCCCTTTCGTTCTAGCTTGCGCCCTGATTAGAAGAAGGACGCTGTGCTAGGATTCCCCGCTCGAACACGGCCCGCTGGCCGTTCATAAGAAAGCTTTCGTGAGTAGCCATGGTCGACAAACTGACGCATCTGAAACAGCTGGAGGCGGAAAGCATCCACATCATCCGCGAGGTGGCCGCCGAGTTCGATAACCCGGTGATGCTGTACTCCATCGGTAAAGACTCCGCCGTGATGCTGCACCTGGCACGCAAGGCGTTCTTCCCGGGCAAACTGCCGTTTCCGGTGATGCACGTCGACACCCGCTGGAAATTCCAGGAGATGTACAAGTTCCGCGACAAGATGGTCGAAGAACTGGGCCTGGACCTGATCACCCACATCAACCCCGATGGCGTGGCACAGAACATCAATCCGTTCACCCACGGCAGCGCCAAGCACACCGACATCATGAAGACCGAGGGCCTGAAACAGGCACTCGACAAGCATGGTTTCGACGCAGCCTTCGGCGGTGCCCGTCGCGATGAAGAGAAATCCCGCGCCAAAGAGCGCGTGTACTCGTTCCGCGACAGCAAGCACCGCTGGGACCCGAAAAACCAGCGTCCGGAGCTGTGGAACGTCTACAACGGCAAGGTCAACAAGGGCGAATCCATTCGTGTGTTCCCGTTGTCGAACTGGACCGAACTGGACATCTGGCAGTACATCTACCTCGAAGGCATCCCGATCGTGCCGCTGTACTTCGCCGCCGAACGCGAAGTGATCGAGAAGAACGGTACGCTGATCATGATCGACGACGACCGTATCCTCGAACACCTGTCCGATGAGGACAAGGCACGCATCGTCAAAAAGAAAGTGCGTTTCCGCACCCTTGGCTGCTACCCGTTGACGGGCGCGGTAGAGTCCGAGGCCGAAAGCCTGACGGACATCATTCAGGAAATGCTCCTGACGCGAACTTCCGAGCGCCAGGGCCGGGTCATCGACCACGATGGCGCAGGCTCGATGGAAGATAAAAAACGTCAGGGATACTTTTAAGCTTCAAGTTACAAGCGGCAAGCTGCAAGTTAAAGGCAGTATGCGTAACTTCGCGGTTTGGCGCTTGCGGCCGGTTGCTGCGAGCCGGAATCGGATGACTCGTAATGGATTTCGAGAAACTGGTTGTTTGGCAGCGAAGCAAATGTCTGGCGGTGAGGATTTTTAGAGAGTTTTCGCGATGCGGGGATTTTGGATTCAAGGATCAGATCACCCGCTCTGCACTGTCAGTGCCTTCCAATATTGCTGAAGGCATGGAGCGCCGGAGTTGCAAAGAAAAGATCCACTTTCTTTGGATCGCTAAGGCGTCTTGTGGAGAGTTGCGAACCCAGATCCTGATAGGCCGAGATATCGCTTACATCGCAGAACCGCTGGCTGAAAATTGGATTATGGAAACCCGAGAGCTTTCTAGAATGCTGGTCGGGTTGATCAACAAAATTTCTGACTAGCTGTACGCCGACAAGCTTGCCGCTTGAAGCTTACAGCTCGGAGCTTGAATGCAATGAGCCACGCATCTGATTTGATCAGCGAGGACATCCTCGCCTACCTGGGCCAGCACGAGCGTAAAGAGCTGCTGCGCTTTTTGACCTGCGGTAACGTCGATGACGGCAAGAGCACCCTGATCGGGCGCCTGCTGCACGACTCCAAGATGATCTACGAAGATCACCTGGAAGCCATCACCCGTGATTCGAAGAAAGTCGGCACCACCGGTGACGACATCGACCTGGCGTTGCTGGTCGACGGTCTGCAGGCCGAGCGTGAGCAGGGCATCACCATTGATGTCGCCTACCGCTATTTCTCCACCGCCAAACGCAAATTCATCATCGCCGACACCCCCGGCCATGAGCAGTACACCCGCAACATGGCCACCGGTGCGTCCACCTGTGACCTGGCGATCATCCTCGTCGATGCGCGTTACGGCGTGCAGACCCAGACCCGTCGCCACAGCTTCATCGCGTCCCTGCTGGGCATCAAACACATCGTTGTCGCCATCAACAAGATGGACCTCAAGGACTTCGATGAAGGCGTGTTCGAGTCGATCAAGGCCGATTACCTGAAGTTCGCCGAAGGCTTGAAGATGAAGCCGACCAGCATGCACTTCGTGCCGATGTCGGCGCTGAAGGGCGACAACGTGGTGAACAAGTCCGAGCGCTCGCCGTGGTACACCGGCCAGTCGCTGATGGAAATCCTCGAGACCGTGGAAGTGGCGGGCGACCGCAACTTCACCGATCTGCGTTTCCCGGTGCAGTACGTCAACCGTCCGAACCTGAACTTCCGCGGTTTCGCCGGCACCCTCGCCAGCGGCATCGTCAAGAAGGGCGATGAAGTGGTGGTGCTGCCGTCGGGCAAGAGCAGCCGCGTGAAATCCATCGTCACCTTCGAAGGTGAACTGGAGCACGCCGGCCCGGGTCAAGCGGTGACGCTGACCATGGAAGACGAAATCGACATCTCCCGTGGCGACCTGCTGGTGCATGCCGACAACGTGCCGCCGGTCACCGACAGCTTCGAAGCGATGCTGGTGTGGATGGCTGAAGAGCCGATGCTGCCGGGCAAGAAATACGACATCAAGCGCGCTACCAGTTACGTGCCGGGCTCGATCGCCAGCATCGTCAACAAGGTCGACGTCAACACCTTGGAAGAAGGCCCGGCGAGCGCGTTGCAGCTCAACGAAATCGGCAAGGTGAAGATCGCGCTCGACGCGCCGATCGCCCTCGACGGTTACGAGAGCAACCGCACCACTGGCGCCTTCATCGTCATCGACCGTTTGACCAATGGCACCGTTGGCGCGGGCATGATCGTTGCTCAGCCAGTGACGCATGGCACTGCCACGCATCACGGCAAACTCGCCCATGTTGCCACCGAAGAACGCGCTCAGCGTTTCGGTCAGCAGCCGGCCACCGTGTTGTTCAGCGGTTTGTCGGGCGCGGGCAAAAGCACGCTGGCCTATGCGGTCGAGCGTAAGTTGTTCGACATGGGCCGGGCGGTGTTTGTTCTGGATGGTCAGAATCTGCGTCATGACCTCAACAAAGGTCTGCCGCAGGATCGCGCCGGTCGCACCGAGAACTGGCGCCGTGCCGCGCATGTCGCGCGTCAGTTCAACGAAGCCGGTCTGCTGACCCTGGCAGCGTTCGTCGCGCCAAGTGCTGAAGGTCGCGAGCAGGCCAAGGAACTGATCGGCAAGGATCGTCTGCTGACGGTCTACGTGCAGGCCTCGCCGGCCGTGTGTGCCGAACGTGATCCGCAGGGTCTGTATGCCGCCGGTGGCGACAACATCCCGGGCGAATCCTTCCCGTACGACGTGCCGCTGAACGCCGACCTGGTGATCGACACCCAGTCGCTGTCGCTGGAAGAAAGCGTCAAGCAAGTGCTGGATCTGCTGCGCAAGCGTGGCGCGATCTAAGCAATAAAGCAGCGACAAGCTTCTAGTTTCAAGCTGCAAGAAAAAGCCCGCCGATGAGTGATCATCGGCGGGTTTTTTATTGCCTTGAGATTGCTATCGCTGGCGAGCCAGCTCCCACAGGGATTTTCAGCGCACTCAAATATTGTGTAAGGCAGAGAAACCTGTGGGAGCTGGCTTGCCAGCGATGAGGCCGGAAAAGGCGCCTCAAGACCTCGCTGGGTATTCGCGGTGCATCTGTTCGAGCAACGCGTCCTTGTCCAGCCAAAGCTGATTGATCCAGCCCTGAAACTGCAGGCGATATTCGCCGTCCTGGTCGTAGTTCTTGCCAATGAATTGCTGCGGAATCTGCAGCTCTTCAAAGTGCACCACCACATCGCGCACATTGCCGCAGAGCAAATCCCAGAACCCCGGACGGCCGGCCGGGTAGTGGATGGTCACGTTGACGATCGACTCCAGTTGTTCACCCATCGCATCCAGCACAAAGGCGATCCCGCCAGCCTTGGGCTTGAGCAAATATTTGAACGGCGACTGCTGCTGCGCATGCTTGCCTTCAGTGAAGCGTGTGCCCTCGACGAAGTTGAAAATCCCCACCGGATTGTCGCGAAACTTCGCGCAGGTCTTGCGTGTGGTTTCCAGGTCTTTGCCTTTCTTTTCCGGGTGCTTTTCCAGGTAGGCCTTGGAGTAGCGCTTCATGAACGGAAAGCCCAGCGCCCACCACGCCAGACCGATCACCGGAACCCAGATCAACTCCTGCTTGAGGAAGAACTTCAGCGGTTGGATCTTGCGGTTGAGCACGTATTGCAGCACCAGAATGTCGACCCAGCTCTGGTGGTTGCTGGTGATCAGATACGAGTGCTGGTAGTCCAGGCCTTGCAGGCCGCTGATATGCCAGCGCGTGCGCCGTACCAGGTTCATCCAGGCCTTGTTGTTACTGATCCAGGCTTCGTGGGTGTGGCTCATCAGCCACAACGAGGCGCGTCGTGCGAGGTCGAACGGCAGCACTTTGATCAGCGCCACGCAGAACAGAAACGAGCACAGCAGAATTGTATTGAGTGCCAACAGCAGCGAGGCGATCACACCGCGCAACGGTGCAGGGAGAAAGTCCAGCATTTACACATCCATAGGTCGGTTGGCGGCTTGAATCGCGGTCAGGGCGATGGTGTAGACGATGTCATCGACCTGCGCGCCGCGCGGCAGATCGTTCACCGGTTTGCGCAGGCCTTGCAGCATCGGGCCGAGGCTGACGCAATCGGCGCTGCGCTGCACGGCTTTGTGCGTGGTGTTGCCGGTGTTCAGGTCAGGGAACACGAACACCGTGGCGCGACCGGCCACTTGACTGTTCGGCGCCAGTTGCCGGGCAACATCGGCGTTGGCGGCGGCGTCGTATTGCAGTGGGCCGTCGATCAGCAACGAGTGCTGTTGTTCGTGGGCGAGCAGGGTGGCCTCACGGACTTTCTCGACTTCTTCACCGCTGGCCGATTCGCCGCTGGAATAGCTGATCATCGCCACGCGCGGGGTGATGCCGAAGGCCGCTGCCGAGTCGGCGCTTTGCAGGGCGATCTCGGCCAGTTCCGCAGCGCTTGGGTGCGGGTTCATCACACAGTCGCCGTAGACCAGCACTTCTTCAGGAAAGAGCATGAAGAACACCGACGACACCAGCGTGCAGCCCGGTGCTGTTTTAATCAGCTGCAGGGCCGGGCGGATGGTGTTGGCGGTGGTGTTGATCACCCCGGACACCAGTCCGTCGACTTCATCGAGGGCGAGCATCATGGTGCCGATCACCACGGTGTCTTCCAGTTGCTGTTCGGCCATCGGTGCGTTGAGGCTTTTGCTCTTGCGCAAGGCAACCATCGGTTCGACGTAACGCTCGCGAATCAGATCCGGATCGAGGATTTCCAGCCCCGGCGGCAACACGATGCCCTGCGCGCGCGCCACAGCTTCGACGTCTGCAGGTTTTGCCAGCAACACGCAACGGGCGATCCCGCGTTCCTGGCAGATCGCCGCTGCCTGCACGGTGAGCGGTTCGCTGCCTTCGGGCAGGACGATGCGTTTGTTCGCCGCTTGCGCATGCTGGATCAACTGATAGCGGAACACCGCCGGCGACAGGCGCATTTCCCGTGGGGTGCCGCAACGCTGGTGCAGCCACTTGGCATCGAGATGGCTTGCGACGAAATCGGTGATGATCTCCGCGCGCTCGCGGTCATCAATCGGGATTTCCTTGTTCAGGCCGTTGAGCAGATTGGCGGTGTCGTACGAGCCGGTGCTCACCGACAACACCGGCAGACCGGCCTGCAACGCGCCACGGCACAAGTCCATGATGCGCGGATCGGGCAGGGTGTCGCTGGTCAGCAGCAGGCCGGCCAGCGGCACGCCGTTGATCGCCGCGAGGCTGACGGCGAGGATGATGTCGTCGCGATCGCCCGGGGTCACCACCAGCACGCCGGGCTTGAGCAGCTCGACGGTGTTGCGCATGGTCCGTGCGCAAATAATGATTTTGGTCATGCGCCGGGTTTCGCAGTCGCCGGCGTTGAGCACTTGTGCGCCCATCAGATCGGCGACGTCGCGGGTGCGCGGCGCGTTGAGTTCCGGCTGAAACGGAATGCAGCCGAGCAGGCGGAAATCACCGCTGCGCAGCAACGGCGAATGTTCCTTCAGACGTGCGGCGAAGGCGTCCATGCTCTCCTCGGTCTTGACCTTGTTGAGGATCACGCCAAGGACTTTCGGATCCTTCGGGCCACCGAACAATTGCGCCTGCAACTCGACGCGGCCGGACAGTTCGGCGAGCACTTCGTTTTCCGGCGCCGAGACCAGAATCACCTCGGCATCCAGGCTCTTGGCCAGGTGCAGGTTGACCCGCGCGGCGTAACTGGCGCTGCGCGTCGGCACCATGCCTTCGACGACCAGCACGTCCTTGCCGACGGCGGCTTGCTGATAGAGGGTGATGATTTCTTCGAGCAGTTCATCGAGCTGCCCATCGCCCAGCATGCGCTCGACGTGGGCCAGGCCCAAGGGTTGCGGCGGTTTCAGGCCGTGGGTGCGCGCCACCAGTTCAGTGGAGCGCTCGGGGCCGGTGTCGCCCGGGTGCGGCTGGGCAATCGGTTTGAAGAAGCCGACCTTCAGCCCGGCGCGCTCAAGCGTACGTACCAGCCCGAGGCTGATGGAGGTCAGACCCACACCAAAATCGGTGGGCGCGATAAAAAAAGTTTGCATGCGGATTCTCTAAGGGTGCATGGCAATGGCGATCATCTATCTCTGACAATCTGCCGAAATTCAGTTGCCAAGGTTATCGCTAACCACGCCTTGTGCGCACCAACCGCAGGCAAAGGGTTGGCCTATTTTTTCAATACGTTGCGCCGGGTCGAGCACCCACGCCCGTGATTGCCACGGCGGCTGGTGACGCAGGTGTTGCGTGTGGCCGCAGGAAAGCTCAACGACCCAATGGCCGTCCTCATCCTGATGGAAGCCGGCAATCGTCGAATCCCGTTTGTCCGGGTTGTGTTCGCTTTCGCGCGATTGCTTCGCTAAACTTGGCCTTTCTATATTCTTATGCAAAAGGTCTCGCCCCATGCTGATCGCCGCCAATAAGGCTGTCTCCATCGACTATACCCTGACCAACGACGCTGGTGAGGTCATCGACAGCTCCGCCGGCGGCGCTCCGCTGGTCTACCTGCAAGGCGCAGGCAACATCATCCCGGGCCTGGAAAAAGCCCTGGAAGGCAAAGCTGTCGGTGACGAGCTGGAAGTCTCCGTCGAGCCGGAAGACGCTTACGGCGAATACGCTGCCGAACTGGTCAGCACCCTGAGCCGCAGCATGTTCGAAGGCGTCGACGAGCTGGAAGTCGGCATGCAGTTCCACGCTTCGGCGCCGGACGGCCAGATGCAGATCGTGACCATCCGTGATCTGGACGGCGATGACGTGACGGTTGATGGCAACCACCCACTGGCCGGTCAGCGCCTGAACTTCAAGGTGAAGGTCGTTGCTGTGCGTGACGCCAGCCAGGAAGAAGTCGCTCATGGCCACGTCCATGGCGAAGGTGGCCATCACCACTGATTTTCTGCGCTAAGCTTCGAGTACTGGAGAGGCGCCTGTGGGCGCCTTTTTAGTCCGCGGCTGTCCTTGGTGGTCTCGCCAAGTGGCTGTTTCGAGTAGAACACGGGAATCCTGGAGTACGTCATGAGTGCTTTTCACGACCTTAAGTTGACAGCCCTGGATGGTCAGGAGCTACCGCTGGCGCCTTTCAAGGGCCAAGTCGTGCTGGTGGTCAACGTCGCCTCCAAATGCGGCTTGACCCCTCAGTACGCGGCGCTGGAAAACCTCTATCAGCAATTCAAGGGCAAGGGCTTCAGTGTGCTGGGCCTGCCGTGCAACCAGTTCGCCGGCCAGGAGCCGGGCACCGAGCAGGAAATCAAAGAGTTCTGCAGCCTCAACTACGGCGTGACGTTTCCTTTGTCGAGCAAGCTCGAAGTCAACGGTCACGATCGTCATCAGCTCTACCGCTTGCTGGCGGGCGAGGGTGCGGAGTTTCCCGGTGACATCACCTGGAATTTCGAAAAGTTTCTGCTCGGCAAGGACGGCCGCGTGCTGGCCCGGTTCTCGCCGCGCACGGCGCCGGATGATCCGACCATTGTTCATGCGATTGAAAAAGCGCTGAGCTGACACAGCAAGATCAAAAGATCGCAGCCTTCGGCGGCGCCTGCTGGGGCCTGCCGGTGCTGCGATCTTTTCGTTTCTGATCCTTGATCACCCAAATCAATAATGCTGTTCAAGGCTTGTAACACTCCATATTATCGCCGTCATAAAGCCATTCCCTGCGGAGTTTCCAATGCCGGTCCAAGCCTTGTTCAAACCGTTCCACCTCGGTGCCCTCGAACTGCCGACCCGTGTGGTCATGGCGCCGATGACCCGCTCGTTTTCCCCGGGCGGCGTACCGAACTCCAAAGTCATCGAGTACTACCGTCGTCGTGCCGCGGCCGGCGTCGGCCTGATCATCACCGAAGGCACCACCGTCGGCCACATTGCCTCTAACGGCTATCCGAACGTGCCGCAATTCTTTGGCGACGCGCCATTGGCCGGCTGGAAGAAGGTCGTCGATGCGGTTCACGCCGAAGGCGGCAAGATCGTTCCGCAACTGTGGCATGTCGGCAGCGTACGTCGCATCGGTACCGAGCCGGATGCCAGCGTGCCGGGTTACGGTCCGTCGGAAAAACTCAAGGACGGTCAGGTCGTGGTGCACGGCATGACTAAACAAGACATTCAGGATGTGATCGCAGCCTTCGCCCAAGCGGCCAAAGACGCCAAAAGCATCGGCATGGACGGCGTGGAGATCCACGGCGCCCACGGTTATCTGATCGACCAATTCTTCTGGGAAGGCAGCAACCAGCGCACCGATGAATACGGCGGCAGCCTGGCCAACCGTTCGCGTTTCGCCATCGAGCTGATTCAGGCAGTACGTGCAGCGGTCGGTGAAGGCTTCCCGATCATCTTCCGTTTCTCGCAATGGAAACAGCAGGACTACACGGCGCGTCTGGTGCAAACCCCGGAAGCGCTGGGTGAGTTCCTCAAGCCGCTGTCTGACGCCGGCGTGGATATTTTCCACTGCTCGACGCGCCGCTTCTGGGAGCCGGAATTCGACGGTTCCGAACTGAACCTGGCCGGCTGGACCCGCAAGCTGACCGGCAAGCCGACCATCACCGTTGGCAGCGTCGGCCTGGATGGCGAGTTCCTGCAGTTCATGGTCAACACCGACAAGGTCGCGCAGCCGGCCAGTCTCGAGAACTTGCTGGAGCGTTTGAATAAGGAAGAGTTCGATCTGGTCGCGGTGGGGCGTGCGCTGCTGGTGGATCCGGACTGGGCACAGAAAGTCCGCGAGGGGCGTGAACAGGACATTCTGCCGTTCAGCCGTGAGGCGTTGATGACGCTGGTTTAAGCGGCGCTCTCACTGACCCCTTCGCGAGCAAGCTCGCTCCCACAGGTTTCTCTGCTGTTCACAAAATTTGTGTTCACTGGAGATCCCCTGTGGGAGCGAGCTTGCTCGCGAAGGCAGTTCTAACGTCAGCAAAGAATCAGGGCAATGTCTGCGCATTCGGCACCACTTGCTCCCCCACACAAGCCCCGCGCAAATGCTTTTCAAACTGCTCGACAACCGCCGGCCAGCGCTGGCGACTCGCGTGCTGCCGCGCATTCAGGCGCACACAACGCAACGTCTCTTCTTCCTCCAGTAACCACGCCGCTGCTTCGCAAAAGGCCTGCTCATCGCCGGGCATGGCCAGCACGCCGTTGTAACCGTGGCGAATATGCTGGGCGGCGGCCGCCTGATCGTAAGCCACCACGCCAAGGCCTGAAGCCAAGGCTTCCAGCACGACATTGCCAAAGGTTTCGGTCAGGCTCGGAAACAGAAACATGTCACCGGATGCATAGTGCGCGGCCAACGCTTCGCCGCGCTGCGAACCGCAGAAAATCGCCTCGGGCAGCTCCTTTTCCAGGGCCGTGCGCTGCGGGCCGTCGCCGACCACGATCATTTTCAGATTGCGCTGTGGATAGGTGCTGCGCAGTTGTTCAAAGCTGCGTTTGAGCAGACCCAGGTTCTTCTCCGGCGCCAGTCGTCCTACGTGAATGACGGCAACGTCGTGCTCGCTCAGTCCCCATTGCTCACGCAGGGCGTTCAGGCGCTTGCTCGGATGAAACAACTGACTGTCGACACCGCGCGACAACAGCGCCAACCGCTCGAAATGCCGCCGCTCCAGTTCCAGGCGCTGGCTGACGCTCGGCACCAACGTCATGGCCGAGCGATTGTGAAACCAGCGCAGATAATGCGTGAGCATCCGCGTCAGCAGGCCGAGGCCATACTGGCTGGTGTATTGCTGGAAGTTGGTGTGGAAACCGCTGACCACCGAGATTCCCAGGCGCCGCGCCGCCCGCAGCGCCGACAACCCCAGCGGGCCTTCCGTGGCGATATACAGCACATCGGGGCGCTGACGTTTCCAGCGTCGCAGCAGTTTGTGCATCGACGACTGGCCCCATTGCAGCCCCGGATACCCCGGCAACGGCCAGCCGCGGCAGAGCAGCAGCGCGTCATCTTGACTGCGCTGCGGATCACCGGCCTGACGCGGGCGCACCAGTTCAACCTGGTGGCCGCGCGCGCGCAAGCCATCGCACAAGCGGCCAAGGGTATTGGCCACCCCGTTGATTTCCGGTGGGAAGGTTTCGCTGATCAGAGTGATATGTAGAGCTGTCGTCATGACCTCAGTGTCGACTGAGGCCATGTCGTGCTTGTGACGTTCGGATGATGGATTTGTGACGCGGTGTCAGCGCTGAGTCACCAGATTCTCGGCACCACGCTCACGCACCCAGAACAGCGTTGCGCCAGCGACAGCCGCCGGCATCATCAGGATGTTGACCACCGGAATCAGCAGCACCAGATAGACAATCCCGCCAAAACTCATGCTCTGCCAGCGCTTCTGGCGCAACCAGGCAAGCATTTCGTTCCAGCCCAGTTTGTGGTTATCCGCCGGGTAGTCGATGTACTGGATCGCCATCATCCACACGCCGAACAGCAGCCATAGCGGCGCGGCGACGATGTTCACCACCGGGATGAACGAGAGGATGAACAGGCCGATCGCCCGGGGCAGGAAGTAGCCGAGCTTGCGCATTTCCCGGGCGAGGGTGCGCGGGATCATCGCGATCAGTTCGCCCCAGCTGAACGCCGGGAAATCATCAGTACCTCGCACCACCACTTCAACTTTTTCCGCGAGAAAACCGTTGAACGGCGCGGCGATGACGTTGGCCAGCATGGTGAAAGTGAAAAACACCATCAGTGCGACCAGCACCACAAACAACGGCCAAAGAATGTAGCTGAGGAAACTCAGCCACTCGGGTAGCGATGGCATCAGCGTATCGACCCACAGGCTGAACTGATGGCCGGCCAGATAGATCAATCCGACGAACAGCACCAGGTTGATCGCCAGTGG
Source organism: Pseudomonas sp. GNP014 (assembly GCF_054344005.1). Lineage (NCBI taxonomy): Bacteria > Pseudomonadati > Pseudomonadota > Gammaproteobacteria > Pseudomonadales > Pseudomonadaceae > Pseudomonas > Pseudomonas sp. GNP014. The sequence goes on from NZ_JBTGUS010000001.1 coordinate 2,291,120, forward strand.
CAACAACACGAACAGGCGCAGGCCCGGGCTGAGAACCAGTTTGAGGCCTTCGCGCAGGTATTGCGGGCCGGACAGAACGGGTGCGGGCATAAGGTGCTCCGAGCAAGGGAAAACGCGCCGACCTTACCGACTTTGCACCAAGCGGGAAAGCGCGGCAGAGCGATCGACATTCACTGTAACAAAGACGTCCATCTCGTCAGTGTCTGCGCATAGAGACCACCTATGAGCTGGATTGTTAAACCGTATTTCCTTAATCTTGCCCCCCTCGATACGCTGCACCCAACTTTTTACAGGACTGTCGAGCTCATGCCTTCCCCAAGGTTATCCACAGTCCTTTTTTATTCCCGCCGGCAGTCCGGCGTTCCGCGCCAGTGTTTCGGCCCGGTCAACAGGAGCAGGTCATGTCTGAAGTCCGTCATTCGCGAGTGATTATTCTCGGTTCCGGCCCTGCCGGTTATAGCGCTGCGGTTTATGCCGCCCGTGCCAACCTCAAGCCACTGCTGATCACCGGCATGCAGGCCGGCGGTCAACTGACCACCACGACCGAAGTCGACAACTGGCCGGGTGACGTTCACGGCCTGACCGGCCCGGCGCTGATGGAGCGGATGCGCGAGCACGCCGAGCGTTTCGAAACCGAGATCGTTTTCGATCACATCAACGCCGTAGACTTTGCCGCCAAGCCGTACACCCTGACCGGCGACAGCGCGACCTACACCTGCGACGCCCTGATCATCGCCACCGGTGCCAGCGCTCGCTACCTGGGTCTGCCGTCGGAAGAGGCGTTCATGGGCAAAGGCGTTTCGGCTTGCGCGACCTGCGACGGCTTCTTCTACCGCAACAAGCCTGTTGCAGTGGTCGGCGGCGGCAACACCGCTGTTGAAGAAGCACTGTACCTGGCCAACATCGCCAGCACCGTGACCCTGATCCACCGTCGCGAAACCTTCCGCGCCGAGAAGATCCTGATCGACAAGCTCAACGCCCGTGTGGCCGAAGGCAAGATCATCCTCAAGTTGAACGCCAACCTCGACGAAGTGCTGGGCGACAACATGGGCGTGACCGGTGCGCGCCTGAAGAACAACGACGGTAGCTTCGACGAAATCAAGGTCGACGGCGTGTTCATCGCCATCGGCCACACCCCGAACACTTCGCTGTTCGAAGGCCAGTTGACCCTGAAAGACGGTTACCTGGTGGTGCAGGGCGGCCGCGATGGCAACGCCACTGCCACCAGCGTTGAAGGCATCTTCGCCGCCGGTGACGTGGCTGACCACGTTTACCGCCAGGCCATCACCTCGGCCGGCGCCGGCTGCATGGCGGCACTGGACACCGAGCGTTACCTGGACGGTCTGCAGAACGCTTCGTTCTAAATCGCAGACACAAAAAAACCGGCTTCGGCCGGTTTTTTTATGCCCGTTATTTATGGCGCAACGCAGTTACATTGTAGGAATCAGCGGCGGGTCAGGGGTTGAGCGGTGAATTTGACGCCGGCCAGCCCGTGCTGGATCAACGCCCTGATATTGCCGTGATCACTGCCCTCAGGCGTCGCCAGCACCGAGCGGTAATGCTCGCCGAACGCCAGCAGCGCTTCTTCGTCACTCAGACCTTCCAGCAGCGCCAGACCCAGGGTCTTGCACGAGCCTTCGTTCTGCCCGGCGGCGTTTTCCACGCCGCCGTTGTTGAATGCTTGCGGCTGGTAGTCGTAACCGGCGGCGATAAAGGCCAGGGTGTCGGCGAAAACGTGTTCGCCGCTCTTGAGGCTGGCGCGCAGGGTATTCAAATCACTCATGGGTTTTTCCTTTGGCGAACGCCGCCTGTTGTTCGGCGTTGGCTTCTTGCTGGTATTGGGCTTTCCACTCGGCGTACGGCATGCCGTAAACCACTTCACGGGCGTCGTCGAGGCTGACCTCGATCTGGCGCTCGTCGGCTTCAGCCTTGTACCACTTGGACAGGCAGTTGCGGCAGAACCCGGCGAGGTTCATCAGGTCGATGTTCTGCACGTCCTTGCGGCTGTCCAGGTGGGCGACCAGCCGGCGGAAGGCGGCGGCTTCGAGTTCGAGGCGTTGTTGCTCAGTCATGGGAATCTCTGCGAGACAGCTTTGAGCGGCAAGCTTCAAGCTGCAAGATTGGATCGGGGTCGGCCGTTAGCTTAACGCTTGCAGCTCGAAGCTTGAAGCTCAGCGGCTTGCCGCGAGGGTGATCGACACCGATTCGGCAAAGCGCAGCGCGTGCGGCTTGTCGACTTCGACTTCGGCGTACAGCACCGACGTGTTGCTCATCACCAGATCGAGCAATTCCTGGGTCAGGCGCTCCAGCAACGCAAAGCGGTTGCCTTCGACGTGGGCGATGATCGCCTTGGTGATCGTGCGGTAGTTCAGCGCGTGATCAATATCGTTGTCGCGTACCGCTTCCTGCGCGGCGTACAGGATGGTCAGGTTGATCAGCACATCCTGCTTGTTGAGGATCTCGTCCTCATTGATCCCGATAAAGGTGCGCAAGCGCAGATCCTTGACCCGGATGCGCGCCATTCCTGGTTGAAGTTGTGGCATTTACTTGCTCCGTCCAATCAATTGCAGGAACTCCTGGCGGGTGTTGCTCGAGTCGCGAAAGGCGCCGAGCATGACCGAGGTGTTCATGGTTGAATTCTGTTTTTCGACACCGCGCATCATCATGCACATGTGTCTGGCCTCGATGACCACGGCGACACCGGCGGCGTCGGTGACCTGTTGCACCGCATCGGCAATTTGCCGGGTGAGGTTTTCCTGAATCTGCAGGCGTCGGGCGAACATGTCCACCAGTCGCGCAATCTTTGACAGCCCCAGCACCTTGCCTGTCGGAATATAAGCCACATGGGCCTTGCCGATGAAGGGCAGCAGGTGATGTTCGCACAATGAGTACAACTCGATGTCAGCGACGATGATCATCTCGTCGGTGTCCGAGGCAAACAGTGCGCCGTTGACGATCTCGTCGACGCTCTGCACATAGCCGTGACACAGGTATTGCATGGCCTTGGCCGCACGCACCGGTGTGTCGAGCAATCCTTCGCGGTCGGGATCTTCACCGAGGCCAATCAGGATGTCGCGGTAGTGCTCGGGCAGGGAGCGGGTCATGGATCATCCTCGCAGCAAGGCTTACTTGACGTGCCTTCCGCCGTTGACGGTCAGGGTTGTGCCGGTGACATAAGGGTTGTCGAGCAGATAGCGCAGGCTCTGGTAGATCACTTCGCTGCCGGGCTCGATGCCCAGCGCGGATTTCGCCAGTGCCTTGGCACGGTACGCCGCATCGTCGTCGGGATTGAACAATAGCAGGGCCGGAGCGATACCGTTGACCTTGATCGCCGGCGCATAACGCGCGGCGAACGACAGCGTCAGGCTGTCGAGCCCGGCTTTGCTCGCGCAATAGCCGATGTGCTTGCTGCTGCCCTTGCGGGTGACGTCGTCACTGATGTGGATGATGTCCGCTGGCGTCGATTGCTTGAGCAGGTCGGCGCAGTGCAGATTGATCAGATACGGCGCAAGCATGTGCACGTTAATCATCCGCACGAAGGCTTCGGCTTCGTGGTCCGGGGTTTCCGCCCGCCATTCGGAGGCGTTATGGACAATGGCGCGCAGACGGTCGGTGTGGGTTTTCAGTGCCTGGATGAAGGCGAGAATGCTGGCTTCGCTGGAAAAGTCCGCAAACACTGCGACGGCGCCCAGATCCCGCAATGCCTGCACCCCCGGACGTTCAGTGCGATAGGTGAAGATGACGCGGTGGCCGTCTTCAAGCAAACGTTGCGCGCAGTGCAAACCGACACGCTGGCCGGCACCGGTGATGAGAATCGGGGCGGAGGTTGAGGTCATGAACGGCTCACGTCGCAGTCAGAGCAAAAACTATAACAGCGACGTGCCTTGTACTCCTATTGCAGGACGAGCTTTGTGGCTTGAGTGAGAGCGGGGAGTCAACGGTTTTCAGATACCGGTTCCACCGGCAGTCGGCGTGCCGGAATGCTATTCAGCCAGCCGGCCAGCAACCGCGTCGACAGCGGAATGAAGAAGTAAACCATCAATGGCGTCAGGCACGCCGTGCTGATCAATACGCGCGGCAGCAGGCCCATTGGCGCGAGCGCAGGGCCCAGCACGAAATTGAACAGCAATGACACGGGAAAGAATGCCAGCCAGATGGCGACAGCCTGCTTCCAGCGCGGCGGACGCTGGCCGGCGGCGCCGAACCAGCCTTCGATGCCGCTGACCCGGTGTTCTTTCGGGTGGGCAAACAGATCGCTGCCGCGTTCCAGCCAGGCGGTGCGCGACGCCGAGTGCTCCCATGCATGCAGGGTCTGCTCGTCGACAAAGCGGAAAATGATCTGGAATTCGTTGTCGCCGGGTGGAGGCGCCAATACACCGGAGCCGAGGTAACCGGGAAAGTCGGTCGCCAGTTGTTCGCCTTCACGAAGCCAGGCGATCAGGTCCTGATAGCGACCATCAGCAACGCGACGCGCGACCATCAGCGTAACGGGGGAAGTAGACATTATGTATCTCCGTATTTCGAATGCGTCACTCCGGGTAGGAATTTCGCCTGACGCAGGCCGGGGTAGAGGCCTGCGTTTTGCAACAAGCAAGGATTATTCCTGAATTTAGCGATTTAACCAGCGACTTTCGTCGCAGATCGACACTTGAACGCAATCAGGTGTGCGGGGTTAGAATAGGATCCAATTTAATAGTATGGACGTAGATGCAGAATGCCTGTCATGACGGACCTTAGCCCTGTTTCCCAGGCATCTGTTGCGCTTGAGCGCGAAGACCTGTTTCCCATACGTGAGGTCTCGCGCCTGACGGGCGTCAACCCGGTGACCCTGCGTGCCTGGGAACGGCGCTATGGTCTGATTCAGCCCACGCGCACCGAAAGTGGGCATCGGCTGTATTCGATGACCGATATCGAGCGTGTTCGCAACATTGTCGAATGGATCGACCGCGGGGTGGCCGTCAGCAAAATCGGCAAGATCCTCGCCAAGACCGAGCCCTTGAAAGCGCTGGCGCACATTATTCCCGATGATCTGGTCCAGGCCGACTACCAGCAATGGCAGCACCAGTTGCAGAGTGCCGTGAGTGCGTTCGACGACATCGAGCTGGATCGGGTCTATGGGCAGATCTTTTCCTCGTACGCGTTGCCGGTGGTGTTCCAGGACATTCTGATGCCGCTGTGGCGGCAACTGTTGCAGCGTCAGGAAGCGTTCGGGCAAACCAGCGAGTGGCTGTTTCTGGATGGCTATCTGCGCTCACGGGTGTTGCAGCGAATCATCGTGTTGCGTGGCTCACAACCGCGCAAGATCATCGTCAGTGCCTTGGCCGGTCAGTGTCGTGAACTCGAGTTGCTGGTGGCCGCGCTGTTTCTCAGCAGCAGTGAATCCGGTGTGCGGGTATTGACCACCGGCCAGCCGTTCGACGAATTGACCCTGGTCTGCGAGAAAATCAAACCGCAGGTTCTGGTGCTGTTTTCCAATCACGCGCCGGGTGCCGAATTGCCAAGGCGTTTGAACCGCCTGGCATTGAGTCTCGATTGTCAGTTGCTGCTGGCGGGGGATGCGTCGGATCTGGCGCAGGACAGTCTGGCGGGCAGCTCGATCGGCTGTATTGGCAACGAAGGGGCAACCATGCGTCAGCGTCTGAACCAGTTTCTCTCGGGGACACTCGATACCTGAAATCAGGTGTGCAGGGCGGGGTGGGTCAAACGATGTTGTTGCAGGATGAACTGGCGCAGACGCTCGGTTTCATCGGCATCGGTCTGACTCAGTTCGTAGGCGTAGAAACCGTGCTCGGTTTCACGCTCGAAGTTGCCACGCAATGAAATCCGCTCATACCCCGAAGGGCTGAACCACAGGGCGAAATGCTTGGGCGGTTTGGTCTTGTTGCGCATCTCCAGCAGCACGCCTTTGTGCGAAACCTCGTGCACCCACATCGTTCCCGGCTGGCCTTTGGCGTTTTCCAGAGCCACCGGTTCTTCCAGCGTCAGGCGCCACGGGCGCACCATCGGTCCGTCTTCGTAAATGCTCGGCACACCCAGACGCAGATGCAGCGCGTGAAACTCGTCTTCGACCAGATGCAACGGGAAGGTCATCTGTTGGTTTTCGAAGTTGGCCTGAATGGTGACTTGCTCATGAGCGGCCAGGCGCGTGAGCAAATCACGAATCTGCGAACCACCATTGACCAGCAGGCTCGACGTTGCATCCCGCACATTGAGTTGCGGGTTGTGCTGCATGGTCTGGATGAAATCCAGCTCATCCTGGGTCAGGAGGGCGTCGCGCTGCATGGTTAGCTCGAAGGGAATAGTTACAAAGTCATTGGTGATTGTAGTTAATGACCATTAGTTCGCAGTTTTGTTTGCACCGTTCGTCGCTTTCACCGCTGCCAGTTCGGTTTGCAGAGCGGCGACTTGGGCCTCCAATTGTGCAACACGCTGTTGCGCCTTGACCTGCACCGTCACATCTTTTTGCACGCCGACGAAATAGGTCTGCCCGTCATCGGCGTTTTTCACCGTCGACAGTGACAGTTCATTCCAGAATGGCGTGCCGTCCTTGCGATAGTTGCGCAGGATCTCGCGGCACGCGCCACCGTTGCGCAGGGCGTCGCGAATCAGCGCCAGGTTTTCCTGGTCACGGTCTCCAGACTGCAGGAAGCGGCAGTCCTGATAGAGAATTTCCTCGCTGGTGTAGCCGGTCAGGCGCTCAAAAGCGGGGTTCACATAAATCAGGATGTTGTCCTGCTCACCTTCCTTTTCGGCGACCACGATCCCGTCATTCGATGCGTTGATCACCATTTGCAGCAAACTGGCGTTGATCATCCTTGAATCCTTTCAGAGTTATCAGTGGCAGGCATTCTAGAAGATCGGTAGAGGCTGTCTATAGGCCATCAGTCCCTATTGAGAGCCAATCGTAACTTCGGCGTCCAGACTGTTACTATCGCCGCTCTTTTTTTCAGTTTCAGGATCAGATTGATGAAAGTCGCCATCCTCTCCGGTTCGGTCTACGGCACCGCCGAAGAAGTCGCCCGCCACGTGCAGAACTTGCTGAAAGAAGCCGGTTTTGAAACCTTCTACAACGCCCGCGCCAGTCTGGCCGATATCCAGGCGTTCGGCCCGCAAGCGTTTCTTGCCGTGACCTCGACCACCGGCATGGGCGAGTTGCCAGACAACCTGCAACCGCTGTACTCGACGATTCGCGATCAATTGCCCGCCGCGTGGCGTGGTTTGCCTGGCGCGGTGATCGCCTTGGGCGACGCCAGTTATGGCGACACGTTCTGCGGCGGCGGTGAGCAAATACGTGAGTTGTTTGCCGAGTTGGGCGTGCGTGAAGTGCAAGACATGCTGCGCATCGACGCCAGCGAAAGCGTCACCCCGGAAACCGACTCAGAGCCTTGGCTGGCGGAGTTGATCGTTGCACTCAAGGGTTGATCCCGCGCTCGCGCAACAGCGCCAGCCATGCCTGAGCCGCTTTTGACAGATAAGCCCCCTGGCGCCAGATGAACGCGATATCCCAGCGCAGATAATCCGGCGCCCGCAAGGTCAGGCGCACCACCCCTGGCCGCACCAGACCGCGCGCCACCACGCTGGGCAACAGCACCACGCCTTGTCCGGCGGCCACCAGTGCGGCGAGAAAATCCGCCTGACCGCTGCGGCCTCCTTCTTTCGGGGTAAAGCCCATTTGCTGGCAGGCCTGCAGTAAACGGTCGTTGAGCACGAAGCTGCGCTGGTACAGCAGGAAGGGCGTATCGGCCAATTCTTCCAGGCCAATCTCGCCGCGCGCAGCCAATGGGTGATCAGCGGGCAGCAAGGCGTCCAGTCGCTCATCGCAAAAAGGCTGACAGTCGAACTGTGGGTCCTTGGGCAACAGACTGCCGCCCAGTTCCAGTTCACCGTTCAACACCGCTTGCTCGATATGGCGGCTACCGCCTTCAAGCAACTGAATGCTGATGTTCGGATAACGCCGCCGGTATTCGGCAAACACCCCGGCAAACAGCGCATCGCTGCCCAATAGCGGCAAGCCCAGGCGCAACTCGCCGCGCGCCAGATGGCTGAGATCATCCAGTTCGTTCAGCAGTTCATTGCGCAAACGCAACATGCCTTCGGCCCGTTGCAGCACCACGCTGCCGGCGGCTGTCAGGCGCAGGTGCGAACCGAGCCGTTCGAGCAGCGGAGTGCCAAGGCTCTGTTCCAGTTGGGCCACCTGCTTGCTCACCGCTGACTGGCTGATGTGCAAGGTTTTTGCGGCTTGGGTAAAACCGCCCTGGTGCATGACTTCGACGAAGCTGCGCAGTTGTTTGAATTCCATAGCTGTGATTCCAAAGTGGAATGGCTGCAAGTCTAACAATTCGCTTTTGGGATGCCAGGCCGGTTCGTAAAATAACGGCCTGTCAGGAGCAAAAGCATGAATACCGTCGCCCTCAAACACCTTTTCCGTCTGCTCGCCGAACTCGCCGTGTTGCTGAGTCTTTATCTGCTCGGTTGCCAGTTGGCCGCGTGGCTGGCGTGGCCGATTCCCGGTGGCGTCATCGGCATGGCCCTGTTGCTGCTGGCGTTCGCCTGCGGCTGGGTGAAACCGGCGGCGCTGCAATTGGGCGCCGGATTGCTGATGGCGGAAATGCTGTTGTTCTTTATTCCGGCGTTGATGAGCCTGCTCGATTACGGCGCGCTGCTGCGCCATGACGGCTGGCGCATCCTGTTGGTGATCGCCGCCAGTACCTTGATGGTGATGCTGGTCACCGCGTTCACCGTGGAACTGGCCGTGCGCATGAGGCGTTCCCATGAAGCTTGAATGGATGCCGATGTTCTGGCTCGTCTTCACTCTGTTGGCGTACCTGTTCAGCCGCTGGATTTATCGACGCACCGGACGCTACGTGCTGTCGCCGCTGATTCTGGTGCCGGGGTTGTTGCTGGCGCTCGCGGTGCCGCTGCACACCGCGTATGCCGAATATGCGAGCAACACCCATTGGCTGATGCTTGTACTGGGGCCGGTGACTGTGGCCTTCGCCGTGCCGATCTGGCAGCAACGGCGATTGTTGATGCGGCATTGGTCGGCGTTGCTGCTCGGCATGGTCGCCGGCAGTGCGGCGTCGATCGCCACCTCGTTCGGTCTGGCCAGGGCACTGGCGCTGGACAGTTCGGTGACCCTGTCGCTGGTGCCTCGTTCGATCACCACGCCATTCGCCATGCCACTGGCGCAGGATCTCGGTGGCGTGCCGGAACTGACGGCGGTGTTCGTGATGTTTACGGGCGTGTTCGGCGCAATGCTCGGCGGCGTTCTGTTGAAGTGGTTGCCGTTGCGCAGTGCGCTCGCACGCGGCGCCTTGTTCGGTGTCGGCGCCCACGGTGCCGGGGTCAGCCGGGCGCACGAAGTCGGCGGTGAAGAAGGTTCTGTCGCCGGGCTGGTGATGGTGCTTACCGGGCTGTTGAATCTGTTTGCCGCGCCTTTGCTGGCGTCGTTGCTTTGACATGGATCCAAGGTGTTTGCATGGCTGACCCGCTCAGTCATCAAGCTGGCTGGCAATGCAACTACACGATCCTTTGCGCCTGACTAGACTGCTGACACGTGCAGAACAATAAGAACGCAGAGGTGCATACAGTGAGCGTAGCCCCCGTCCAATCGTCCCTTAATGTCAAAGACCAGGTCAGTGCTGCCGAGTGGCAGACCCGTGTCGATCTCGCCGCCTGTTATCGTCTGGTCGCGCTGCATGGCTGGGACGATCTGATCTTCACCCATATTTCCGCCAAGATCCCGGGCACCGAAGATTTCCTGATCAATCCGTTCGGCCTGATGTTTCACGAGATCACTGCCTCAAGCCTGGTGAAAGTCGACCAGGCCGGCAACAAACTCATGGACAGTCCCTACGAAATCAACCCGGCCGGCTACACGATTCACAGCGCCGTGCACGAAGTGCGGCACGATGTGGTTTGCGTGCTGCATACGCACACCGCCTCCGGTGTTGCGGTGTCGGCGCAAAAGCAGGGCGTGTTGCCGATCAGTCAGCAGTCGCTGTTTGTTCTCTCGAGCCTGGCGTATCACGCTTATGAAGGGGTCGCGCTGAATCACGAAGAGAAGGCGCGGTTGCAGGCCGACCTCGGCGAAAGCAATTTCCTGATGTTGCATAACCACGGTCTGCTGACCTGCGGTGGCACCATCGCCGATACCTTTCTGATGATGTTCACTTTCCAGCGCGCCTGCGACATTCAGGTCATGGCGCGGACCGGCGGGGCGCAACTGATCGCCATCGAACCGCAGATTCTGGCGGGCGCCAAAGCGATGATCGCCGGCGTCACCAAAAGCGCTCAAGGCATGGGTGGCGCGCTGGCCTGGCCGGCGCTGCTACGCAAACTCGATAAACAAGACCCCGGATATAAACTCTAATGCCTCTTGCCGAGATTCCTCTGTGTGTCTGGCGTAAACGCAGCCAGACGTTTGTCTTTCGTGGGCATTCGATCCGCTACTGGGTGGCGGGGCAGGGTGAACCGCTGCTGTTGATCCACGGTTTTCCGACCGCCAGTTGGGATTGGCATTACCTGTGGCAGCCATTGGCTCAGCGATATCGGGTAATTGCCTGTGACATGCTCGGTTTCGGCGACTCGGCCAAACCCCTGAATCACACCTACAGCCTGTTGGAGCAGGCCGATCTGCAGCAGGCCTTGCTCGTGCATTTGCAGGTCGAGCAACCGGTGCATGTGCTGGCACACGATTACGGCGACAGCGTCGCTCAGGAACTGCTCGCCCGCCATGGCGAAGGCACGTTCGAGATGGCCAGTTGTGTATTTCTCAACGGCGGCCTGTTTCCGGAAACCCATCGCCCGGTGCTGATGCAGAAGCTACTGCTCAGCCCGCTGGGCTGGATGATCGGGCGCGCGTTCACCCGCGACGCACTGGTGAAAAGCTTCCGCCAGATCTTCGGTCCGCAGACCGCTCCGAGTGAAAGTGAGCTGGACGATTTCTGGAGTCTGATCGACAGCAATCACGGGCCATGGATCATGCACAAGCTGATCGGCTACATTCCCGAACGTCGCGTGCAACGTGATCGCTGGGTCGCTGCGATGCAACGTGGTGAAGTGCCGATGCGGGTGATTGATGGCGAGTTCGATCCGATCTCCGGTGCGCACATGGTCGAGCGTTACCGCGAGCTGATTCCGGACGCCGACATGGTGTTGCTGCCAGGCATCGGCCACTATCCGCAGACCGAAGCGCCGGTGCAGGTGCTCAAGCACTATCTGGCGTTCCGTGATCGCCTGGTGTTGCCGCCGCGCAAGGTGGCGTGTTCATGAAATCTCCGTACGCTTGAGCGAACGGTTGTGGCGAGGGAGCTTGCCGCACCGTCCCGCTTGGCTGCGCCGCCGTCGTAATCTTCTGGCCCTTTTCAATTGCGAGCTCAGGATCGGGGGCTGCTCCGCGCCCCGGCGGAAGCAAGCGCCTTCGCCACAGGGTGTCTCATCCTTTTCACTATCCCCCAACCTTATCGCGCACCATTCAGCCTCAGCCGTGTTCATTGTGACCCGAAGCCCCGTGCCTGACACTCGGGATCAATGTCCCATTGGCCTGCTGGAGTTGCTCCGATGAATGAGTCTGTGCGTTTCGAAGATAAAGTCGTGATCGTCACCGGAGCCGGTGGTGGCCTCGGACGGGCTCACGCGCTGCTGTTCGCCAGACAAGGCGCCAAAGTGCTGGTCAACGACCTTGGCGGCTCGACTCAGGGCGAAGGCGCCAACGCTTCCGCCGCTGATCGCGTGGTGGCGGAAATCCGCGAGGCCGGCGGCATTGCCGAAGCCAACCACGACTCCGTCACCGACGGCGACAAACTGGTGCAGAACGCCCTCGATGCCTTCGGTCGGGTCGATGTGGTGGTCAACAACGCCGGGATCCTGCGCGACAAGACCTTTCACAAGATGGACGATGCCGACTGGGATCTGGTCTATCGCGTCCATGTCGAAGGCGCTTACAAAGTCACCCGCGCCGCATGGCCGCACCTGCGCGAGCAAAACTACGGCCGGGTGATCTTCACCGCCTCGACCTCGGGCATCTACGGCAACTTTGGCCAGTCCAACTACGGCATGGCCAAGCTCGGCCTCTACGGCCTGACGCGCACGCTGGCCATCGAGGGTCGCAAGAACAACATCCTGGTCAACGCCATCGCGCCTACCGGCGGCACGCGCATGACCGAGGGGCTGATCCCGCCGCAAGTGTTCGAGCAATTGAAGCCAGAACTGGTCAGCCCGCTGGTGGTGTATCTGGCCAGCGAGCAATGCCAGGAAACCTCCGGGCTGTTCGAGGTCGGTGGCGGCTGGATGGGCAAGGTGCGCTGGGAGCGCAGCCTCGGGGCCGGGTTTGATCCGCGGGTGGGTTTCTCGCCGGAAGATGTCGCGGCGCACTGGCAGCAGATTTGCGATTTCGAGGGGGCGGCGCATCCGAAGGACAATATTGAGGCGCTGAAGGAAATGATGGCGAATTTGCAGAAGTATTCGCTTTAAGAGGGGAGGCCACCAGGTTTGGGCTTGGTGGCCTGCGTTGCTACTTAAGAATACGTGTTGTCAGTCATGAATCTGGGCGCTCGCCAGTTAGGCCCTTTGACGGCGACTGGTCCGCTGCCATTGGCTAAAATGCCTCGCTCGAAGAGTCGTGCATAGGTTTCAAGCAATTCGCCGCTTGCAATAACTTCGGACCTGTAGCGTCCGAACATTCTGTCTAGGGATGGTATAGCGGAGCCGAGTGCGAACACGGTTAGTACATCTTCTACAGATTCATTTTTTACTATTTGCTCGACGATGCTCATTGCTGACCTCCTTTCAACAGATTCTTGAAAAACACTTCATCTTGCTTGCGGATTTCATCAAGCATCAGGGGTGGAGGTCTTTGCATATTCATGTCCTTTTGAATGTGCGTGATAACTTGCTGGCAAGTCAGCGCGGCCGATAGTGACGTCCGTGTCACCAGCGAGTGATTGAGGTGTTTCAAGTTACATCAGAGTCGCTGTTACAAAATCTGAGAAGCCCGTAAGTAACAGGGTGTTGTTTTGAGAGGATTTTCGCCGACTAATCACAAAGCGGGGAGAATTCGCTTACGCAGCAGGAAAGGTCCGACGTTGTTCTCGGAAAGTGTTTGCAAGTCTTAGGGAATGGTTTTTCAACAGCCATAAAAAAGGCCGCTGCAAACGCAGCGGCCAAGGTAAGACGTTGGATCAAGGAGCTACAAATCAACGTCAGTGAACACCGGGGCGATGAACCGACATCTCGATTCATCTGAAATCTGTTGCCAGTCGCTTCCATGACTCAGCGTAGCTGGCTTCGTGCTTTTCGGCGTATTGCCTGAAAGCGCGCTCAGAATAAGGTGTTGAGCCTGTAGGAAAAATACCGATCTCTGACATGCACTGTTACGGGGCATGTAACAGTCATCTCGCCCCACCGGCTTCATGCGCGGTACTGATGATCCTCCATCCAGCCAATCCATGGCTCGCGCAAAGGCCCGTTCCGCAAGGGCATTCATCCTTTCGAGCGACAACACGAATACCTCCTTGGTGCGCTTATCGACCCGGTCACCCGGCAGTAGGGTGGGGCCTTCTGTCACTCACCGGGGAAGACGCATGACAACAAAAACAATGCGCGCCATCTTCACACCGCAGGCGCTGGCAGCCGCGGTGGCTTTGGGTTGCTGTGCTCAGGCGCAGGCGGTTTCGTTCAATATCGGGGAAATCGAGGGGACGTTCGACTCGTCGCTGTCGATCGGTGCGAGTTGGGGCATGCGCGATGCCGATAAGTCGCTGGTCGGCACAGTCAACGGTGGGACCGGACAATCCTCGACCGGTGATGACGGACGCTTGAACTTCAAGAAGGGTGAGACCTTTTCGAAAATCTTCAAAGGCATCCACGACCTCGAATTGAAGTACGGCGACACCGGTGTGTTCGTGCGTGGCAAGTATTGGTACGACTTCGAACTCAAGGACGAAGACCGCGAGTTCAAGCCGATCAGCGACAGCGGCCGCAAGGAAGGCGCGAAGTCCTCCGGGGCGCAGATTCTCGATGCGTTCGTTTATCACAACTATTCCATCGCGGACTTGCCGGGCACTGTGCGCGCCGGCAAGCAAGTGGTCAGTTGGGGTGAAAGTACCTTCATCGGCAACTCGATCAACAGCATCAACCCGATCGACGTTTCGGCGTTTCGGCGCCCCGGTGCCGAGATCAAGGAAGGCCTGATTCCGGTGAACATGCTGTTCGGCTCGCAAAGCCTCACCGACAAACTCTCGGTGGAAGGTTTCTATCAACTGGAGTGGGATCAGACGGTTCTCGACAACTGCGGCACGTTCTTCGGTGTCGATGTGGCGTCGGACGGGTGCAACAACAACTACACCGTCGGCAGCCCTGCGATTGCACCGTTTGTGCCGTTGACCCAAGCCTTTGGTCAAGGCATTCAGGTAACTCGCGAAGGCGTGGTGGTACCCCGTGGCGGTGACCGCGATGCACGGGATTCCGGCCAGTGGGGCACGGCATTGCGCTGGCTCGGTGACGACACCGAGTACGGCCTCTACTTCATGAATTACCACAGCCGCACACCCACGGTGGGGACCACCACCGCGGGGCTTTCGACCCTGGCGGCATTGCCGGGTATGGTCGGCATCGCCAACCGTCTGGCCCCCGGCAGCGGTTCGGGACTGGCGCAAAGTGTGATGCTCGGACGTGGCCAGTACTACCTCGAATACCCTGAAGACATTCGTCTGTACGGTGCGAGTTTTTCGACCACGTTGCCGACCGGCACCGCGTGGACCGGCGAGATCAGCTACCGGCCCAACGCTCCGGTGCAGGTCAACACCAACGACCTGACACTGGCGCTGCTAAACCCGATTGCCGGCGGTGCCGCGTCACCGATCGCCACCACACCGGGTTCTGACAACAAGGGCTATCGCCGTAAAGAAGTCACGCAAGTCCAGAGCACGCTCACGCACTTCTTCGATCAGGTCTGGGGCGCTCAACGTCTGACCCTGGTGGGTGAAGCCGCGGTGGTGCGGGTCGGCGGCCTGGAGTCGCGCAACAAGCTGCGTTATGGCCGTGACTCGGTGTATGGGCAGTACGGTTTCGGCGGCGATACCGACGGTTTCGTCACCTCGACCTCGTGGGGCTATCGCGCGCGGGCGATCCTCGATTACGCCAACGTGATCGGCGGGATCAACCTCAAACCCAACCTGTCCTGGTCGCATGACGTTGCCGGTTACGGCCCCAACGGCCTGTTCAACGAAGGCGCGAAAGCGATCAGCGTCGGCGTCGATGCCGACTACCGCAACACCTACACCGCAAGCCTGAGTTACACCGACTTTTTCGGCGGTGACTACAACGTCCTCGAAGACCGTGACTTCGTGGCCCTGAGCTTCGGCGTGAACTTCTGATCTGCCCGAGAAGGATGAATGCAATGCGCAAAATGATTCTGCAATGTGGTGTCCTCGCCCTCAGTCTGCTGGCGGCCAACGTGATGGCGGCGGTGTCGCCGGATGAGGCCAACAAGCTGGGTACCAGCCTCACTCCGCTGGGTGCCGAGAAGGCCGGCAACGCTGACGGCTCGATTCCGGCCTGGACCGGCGGCATTCCGAAAAATGCCGGGGCGGTAGACAGCAAAGGCTTCCTCGCTGATCCGTTTGCCAATGAAAAACCGTTGTTCATCATTACCGCGGCGAACGTCGATCAGTACAAAAACAAGCTCTCCGACGGCCAGGTGGCGATGTTCAAACGTTACCCGGAAACCTACAGGATCCCGGTCTACCCGACCCACCGCACGGTCGCGGTGCCGCCGGAAATCTATGAGTCGGCCAAGCGCAGCGCACTCAACGTGACCAGCATCAATGAGGGCAACGGCCTGGCCAATTTCACCGGCAACCGTTACTACGCGTTTCCGATTCCGAAGAATGGTGTTGAGGTGTTGTGGAACCACATCACCCGCTATCACGGCGGCAACCTGCGGCGGATCATCACTCAGGTGACGCCACAGACCAATGGCAGCTACACGCCGATCCGCTTCGAAGAGGAGATCGCCGTGCCGCAACTGATGAAGGATCTCGATCCGGAAAAAGCCGCCAATGTCCTGACCTTCTTCAAGCAGTCGGTGACCGCGCCGGCACGTCTGGCCGGTAACGTACTGCTGGTGCACGAGACCCTCGATCAGGTGAAGGAGCCGCGTCTGGCATGGATCTACAACGCCGGTCAGCGCCGGGTGCGCCGCGCACCGCAAGTGGCCTATGACGGCCCGGGCACTGCGGCTGATGGCCTGCGCACGTCGGACAACTTCGACATGTTCTCCGGCGCCCCGGATCGCTACGACTGGAAACTGGTCGGCAAGAAGGAAATGTACATTCCGTACAACAGCTACAAGCTCGATTCGCCGAAGCTCAAGTACGACGACATCGTCAAGGCTGGGCATATCAATCAGGATCTGACGCGTTATGAACTGCACCGCGTGTGGGAAGTGATCGGCACGGTCAAACCGAGCGAGCGGCACATCTACGCCAAGCGCCACATGTACATCGACGAAGACAGCTGGCAGGTGGCTCTTGCCGACCACTATGACGGTCGCGGGCAACTGTGGCGCGTCGCCGAGGGGCATGCTCAGTACTACTACGATCACCAGGCCCAGGCCTACACCCTCGAGGCGCTCTACGACATCATTGCCGGCCGTTACATTGCACTGGGGATGAAGAACGAAGAGAAGCACAGCTTCGAATTCGGCTTCGAAGCCAAGGCGGCCGACTACACGCCATCGGCCCTGCGCGCTGAGGGTGTACGGTAATTCGTCGAATACCGCCGTGAACCTGTGGCGAGCTCCCTCGCCACAGCGGTTCGGTTCAGATGATCAGAATAAGACCAGGTGGTCGCGTTTTTATGGCCGCCAATCAGCGTGCTGAATACTCGTCAACAAGCGGTCTGGAGAGGGCTAGGGTGAACCCACAACTATAAAAAGGCTCACCCGATGACCGCCATGACGCTGTGTCTGGATCGCCCCGGATTTTTACCCAGACTCTCCTCCCATCATCAATCGCGCCCGCGCTTGAGTGAGCCATTGCTGGCCTCGGTGGCGCGGGTCAGGCTGATTTGCGCCCCTGCTGGCAGTGGCAAAAGCGCGCTGCTGACCGAGTGCTTGCTCCAGGCACCTGTGGCGTGCGAGGTGCGTTGGTTGCCAATGGCGGGCGCCACGCTGAGTGTCGGCGAATTCTGCCAGCGTCTGACCCAGGCGCTGGGGCTGGCGGAGTGCGTTGATGAGTCGGGTTTGATCACGACCCTGGCGCATTGGTCGACACCCACATGGCTGTTTATTGATGACTTCGCTCGACTGCCGGATCCGGCGCTGGACGCTTTGCTCGATCGCCTGTTGGCTGTCAGCAGTCCGGCGCTGATCTGGTGGATCGGTACGCGCCGACGTCCACAATGCAATTGGCCGCGACTGCTGCTTGGCGATGAATTGTACGAGTGTGAAAGCACGACACTGGCGCTGACGCAACACGAGATCGCCGGTGCCTTGCGGCATCTGGCGCCGGAACAGGCTGGCCATGTCGCCACGCGCATCGTCCAGCGCACCGGTGGCTGGTGCGCCGGTGTGCGCATGGCACTGCTGCAGAAGTGCGACTGGTCGCAAAGCATTCAGCCGCAACAGCGCGTCGACACCTTGCTCGATTATCTGCAACACGAACTCTTCAGCAGCCTCACCCCGGAGTTGACCGAGGCGTGGCGGGTATTGGCGCATCTGCCGCGCTTCAATGCCGAACTGTGTGAGCACTTGTTGGGTGCCGGGGAGGGCGCGCAACACTTGCGCACGCTGCATGCGCTTGGCTGTTTTATCGAACCGTGGAATGACTCGCCGCACTGGTTACAGATCTTTGCGCCGCTGGCCCGGGTCATGCGCGAGGAACAATGGCCCTCGGCCCGCTCCTGGCACCGTCGGGCCTGCCAGTGGTTCAGTGCCGAGCAGGACTGGCGCTCGGCCTTCGAGCAAGCGCTCCTGGCCGAGGAGCACGAGACGGCGGTCAGCCTTTTGCAGCATTTCAACTTCGAGCACCTGTTCGAAGAACAAACGGTGGTGCTGTTGCTGCGCCTGCATGAATGCCACAGCGAAGAGCTGACCCTGAGCACCCCCCAGTTGATCGGATTGATCACTGCCGCATTGCTCTTTGCCGGTCGTTTTGAACAGGCGGCACATTGTATCGGGCAGCTGTCGCGGTTCATGCCGCAACCCTCGGCTCAACAAGAGAAACAACTGATCGCGCGTTGGCAGATGCTGCAAGGGTGGTTGATGCATTTGCAGGGACAAATGGTTCCGGCGCGGGAATATTTTCGACAAGCGTTGGACGAACTGGCTGTTGATGCCTGGCCGGCAAGGTTGCTGTGCCTGTCGGGGCAGACGCAACAGGCGTTGTTGTGTGGTGACCTCGAACTGGCCCATGGCATCAATCGGGAGGCCCTATGCCTAGCCCGTGCTCAAGGCTCGCTGCTGTTCGAAGGTCTGCTTGAACTCGACCATGCTCAGGTGCTCGAGCAGCGTGGCGCGCCGGCAAGGGCCGAAAATCTGTTACTGAGCATCGAGCAATTGCTTTCTCACAGAGCCGAACGCCCCACGCCATTGCTGGGCCGCATCGCATTGCGTCGAGGTCGGCTGGCCTTGTACATGGGGCGCGAGCAACAGGCAGCAGATTTTTTTCGCAAGGGAGTAGAAGACTGCCTGCGCAGTCACGACAAACGCGTGTTGTATGGCTATTTGGGCCAGGCACAACTGGCGGCCAATCGAATGGACTATGCCCAGGCGTTCGAACGTCTGCGTGAGGCCGAGAGGGTGATGCAGCAACGGCAGATACCGGACACGGTCTACCGCGGAGCGCTTTTGCAACTCAGCAGCCAGTTCTGGTTGCAGCAGGGGCGGCCGCAGTTGGCGCAAGAAGCGTTGAGCCGGGTATTGCGGCACTATCAACCACCCGAGGCGTTACAGGCGCCTCCCGCCACTGTGGAGTTAATCCCGCGCATTCAATACTTGTTGATACTGGCCAAGGCTTATATGCATTGTGAAGAAGATCTATTGGGCCAGCTCGAGCCGCTACTGAAACAAGCGCAGAGCGGCGGAGCTTTGACACTGGAAGCGGAATTGCATTTTGCGTTGGCCGAAGTGGCATCGCTGCAGCAACAGCCATTCCGACTGATCGAACACCGGGAGCATGGTTGCAGGATTGTGCAACGAGCGAACCTGGATGGCGTGCGGCATCAGTTCTCTTTACTTCCTTCGAATTTTTTTCCTGAAGAAAAAGAGGTTTTTTTAGCCAGTTCCGAAAGTTTTGAGTGTGCCAGCGTGCTCAGTCGGCGAGAGCAGCAGGTGTTGGAGCTTGTTGCGTTGGGTGATTCCAATCGGCAAATCGCGGAGAAACTTTTCCTTTCGTTGCACACTGTAAAAACTCATGTGCGAAGAATATATACAAAGTTGGCGGTGGAACGCCGGACTCACGCAGTAGCCAAGGCGAGATTGCTTGGCTTTAAGTTGTAAATAAAACACGGCAGAGTGGCTTTGTATTCAGATGTATATTGGCGTGTCGGGTTAAACACGCTTGGAAAAGTTTTCGAGCTATCTTTTGTATGTGTGCCGGTATTAGTTTGATTTGCGAATGCAGTCGACAGGCAGTCGTTGCAATTATCAAACTGATCGGAATTTTTATTGATGAACTTTGAAAAAGTTGAAAATACGGCTCTTGCTCGCCAGGGCGAAGCATTGTCCAATATTGTGAAAGAGTTGGAACTGGTACCTGCTTTCAAAGTGATCGTGCAGGATTGTTTGCGGGAAGCTGTTGCGAAGATTGCGCCAGGAGTATTGGTTAGCAAAATTCATATCAATGTTCTTGAGGGGGGCAGCCAAAAAGCAAACGCGCCAATGGGACGTTTACTTGAGGTTTTTCTGGAGTGTTTGCAGCGCGGCGAAGTACCTGTTTACTCTCCGGCTATCTATGCGATTTACGATTATCCTGGTTCTACCGATTCACGGGATATCATCAAGGGCCTGGATGTTACGGCAGTCGAAAATATACTGTCTGATTTGTTGGGGAATATTGCGACCCGTTACGTTTCCGCGTTAAAAAGATACTGGGAAATTAACGAGGTTTCCCAAAGTGGCTACGCGTATCCAAAACTTTCGCGCAAGTCTGCGTTGGCTGTTCTTCAATCGGTCTTGTTTGAGCGGGAGCTCGATTCATGGACGGCGCACGGTGAAATTACTCAGGAGGAAAGGGCGCGCATCAGTAGTACTGTTCAAGCGGGTTTGACAGGCATGGGTTACAGCGTCCATATCGAAGGCCGGAATGGCAGTTATGTTGAGCAAAAC
The DNA here is from genome assembly GCF_054344005.1 of Pseudomonas sp. GNP014. Classification (NCBI taxonomy): domain Bacteria; kingdom Pseudomonadati; phylum Pseudomonadota; class Gammaproteobacteria; order Pseudomonadales; family Pseudomonadaceae; genus Pseudomonas; species Pseudomonas sp. GNP014. The sequence goes on from NZ_JBTGUS010000001.1 coordinate 2,311,449, forward strand.
TCAATGTTTGTGGTGCCACTGACTAATCCGGTTCACGAACAACTGATTCCAGCAAGCGAGGGTGCCGTTGTTCTCTATTCGCCAGATCGAGGGATCGAGAAGTTCGCCTCCTCGCTGATACTTCAGCAAGCCCTGGTCTCGCGATTGAAGTGGACGGACACGCGGGAGGAGTTTCTGCAGGCGCTGCCGCTCGATGAGCGAGAAGGGTTTGCCTATGGTTACGATGTTCGCTTTTTGAAAGTCCATGGGAATCTGTTCGAACGTTACGCAGAGCAGACGTTGCACAAGGCCTACAGAGACGTCGAATACCACCTGGATCGGCTCAACAGGGGCAGTTCGGATCTGGATGGGTGCATGGCGACCGTGGAGTCGACGCAGTCCTTGCCGGAAATTACTCATCACGCCAAAAAAAGGCAGGCCGGTCTTCTGAAGGTTGTGGAGCGGAATGCATGGCCAGACTGGTTGAAAACTACTTCGGATACCAATCAGGAAGTGTACGTTGCACTGCAACAGCGACTTCTCGAAGCCGAAGTAAAACATCATCAGACCACCCATGGCATAACGTCGCTCAAGGACTATTCTCGTGTGGCCGTGGAGGATTTTTTATCCCCGGGTGATGATGAGCGCGTTAATCCGGACAATGTACCCGTAGACATCATTCATACCGTACCGTTGGTGAACGGGCAGAAGATTGAGCTCACTGAGCGTAAAACGCTGACGCAGGTTTTCATGCACGGCGCCAATGATGATGCGGGGAGTTATAAAATTATCCCGCGAGTATTCACTGACAATCCAAAAATGACACCCACGAATCTGATGCGTGCGATTCAGACGCTGAACATCCGTGTGGCCTATAACACGGCGCGCCGCCTGCTTTACTCGCAATCCGATGTTGTCGAATCCATGCGGGAAGTTTTCGGGCGAAAGACCGCACTCACATTGTTTGCCGCTGTATTGCAAAAACATGTGACTTCGATCGCTCAAGATCTGGCAATGCGTTATAACTTTGGTGACGACTCTATCGAAACCATGGGCGTGTCACTCCGGGGCTGGATTAAACCCTTTAAGAATTTGCTGGTGTATCGCAGGAAAGGTGTCGATGCCGAACGAAACCTTCATGTCCTTCATATGCCTGGACTCACCACAGGGAAGGAGTGGTATCAGTTTCCTGATCTGAAATCTTTACAGCATCAGATTGCACGCTGGGTAGTAAGCAAGGAAGGCTGGGCCTATTTGAAAGATCAGGCATACGCAAGCGATAGCGCGAATATAGAGCGGTACTACCTGCACGATAGCCTTCATGAGATGCTTCAAGAATGGTGGTGGTCGGCTATCGAGGTGAAAAGCTTTTCCGAAGACGGTCCGTTGAAGGGCGCGGTTCAGAATCAGATCAGTTGGGATGCCGATCAGGCTGAAGTTGCTACACCGCAATGGTATGTAAAAGCCAAAGTCGCGGATCAGCGCCTGCTTAATCGTTTGAACTATGATTTCAAGGCTGTTTACCACCATGCTAAAGAAAAGCTCGAAATCGTGCCTTTCAAAGAGTTTTCGAGGAAGTTGGTCAGCCAGGAGCTCAACCGATACTTAGGTCGTTCGGGGACTGTTGCTGAAATTAATCCAGATGAAGTCTGGGTAAAATTTCATGCGGATTCGAAAATCAGCCTTACTGAACTGTTCGTTCAGTGGCAGCTGTGGCGCAGTGATGTAAGTGTCTTCCAGAAGTTCTTTTCCTGGGTTTCTCCCGCAGGTAACTATCTGACAGCGCTCGCAGAACAGTTGAGAACCGCAAGCTTCTGGACGTTTACTGGCCAACCTGTCGAGCAGTTGAATGCCAAAGTCATCAACGATCTGATCGGTCTGACGCCAGGTGAAAAATACCTTCAGTATCTGAGAGAAAACTTCCTTGAGCCATCTGATGTCGACTTGAAGGTGAAGCTGTTTCGAAAGACAAAACAGAATGAAATGCTCAGGGCCGCGTTGATTCAGAAAATCAAGGGCGAGCTGTCGCAAGAGCAGTTCAACTGGCTGCAGCGGTTGATTGATGGTTTTGATCATGATTTGCCTCGCGAAAACGTCATCGCTGTGGGAGGCAAGCCGGGAATCGGTGTTTATGAGTTCACGCTCCAAGGTCGGGCCCTGACTGGCGCCTATGTGTTCGGGCGCAGAGTCAACAACCGAGACGAGTTTATGGTCTACGTGCCCAATACTCCGGATGGCAAAGACTTCTTCCCGCTTGAACAGCTGGCTGCTCGATTGACTGGTTCTGCCTTCAGGAAGGTTGTCATGGGGCTGGTGCGTCTGGAGCACCAGCAGATTGTCAAAAGTCTGATTGATAACTATTGGGACGCGAAGCCCTTGGTCACATCGACGCCTGATCTGACAAATAGCTATCCGATACTTAGTTTCCGACAACAGTACCGGGCAAAGATCAGCCATCTTATTGCCGATACGGACTTCCAGACGACCAGCCCATCAGAAGCATTCTGGAAAGATGCGAGGATTCTTGCTGAATTCGCACTGGACGTGGCTTCAATGTTTATCCCGCCCCTTGGTCTTGCAGCGTCGGTGTTGCGCATCACGACATCGGTTGTACAAGGCATTGTGGCCTCCAGCCAAGGTCTCGACGATGCGGCCAATGCTTATTTTGCATCGGCCTGGAGAGGCGCGATCATGCTGTATGTGGGTAAGGTCGGCGCCATTGGTTCTCCCGTGAATCCGCTTGCCTTACTGTCGAATGTCAGAGACTTTGCCGACGTGGTGAGCGCAGTGACCGGCGTTGAGGTCAGTATCAGCTATGTCACGGCTGTGGCCGCGCCGCCCATGGTGGTGAATAGCACGACCCGCTTGCTCAACTGAGGCGATAAACAGCACGAATCACCGCTGTCGGTCATTCGTGCTGTTGGCACGGTTCAGACATGTTCGGACTCATAGCCCATCCGCCAACTCACGGCCCGCGTCGCAGCCAACAAGCGCTGCGCCGCCGGGCCGTTTTCGTCGGCGTGGAACAGCGAGGTCGGGCCGACGATGGTCAATACGGCGGCGATCTGCCCGACGGCGTTGAACACCGGGGCAGACAAGGCATCCACACCCGGCATCAATAAACCATGCACATGATGCAGACCGCGTTCGCGGATCTGTTCACACAACGTCGCATAGGCCTTTTCATCCGCCAATGGGTGATCGGCAACGGTGGTTTCCTGCTCACGCAGCTCATCGGTTTCCCGGTGTGGCAGATAAGCGCTGAAGACCAGTCCGGTCGATGAACTGAGCAATGGCAAGACCGAGCCCAATTGTGTCACCACTGTCACCGCGCGCACCGCCGGTTCGATATGCACCACGGTCGCACCCTGATTGCCCCACACCGCGAGGAAGCAGGTTTCGTTCAACTCGTCGCGCAACTCGGCCAGCGGCAGGGCGGCGACTTTCAGCACGTCCATACTGTTGAGGGCGGCCAGGCCCACACGCAGTGCTTCACGACCCAGGCCGTAATGGTTGGTGGCGGTGTTCTGCTCGGCAAATCCCGATGCGATCAAGGCTTGCAGATAGCGATGCACCTTGCTGGCCGGCATCTGCACATGTTCGGCCAGGCGCGACAGCGACGTGGACGGCGACAACTCGGCGAGGGCCTTGAGGATGTCGGTGCCGACTTCGGCGGAGCGGACTTTCTGTTTGCCGTTGCTGTCGCTGGTTTTTTCCATGGTGCGGTCGGGTTCCGATACGAATGGGCGTCTTTATAGCTTGACGCTGGATAGCGAGCAAATTACGTTATGCGTAATCGAATTACGATAATAACAACCCCGGCGTGCCGAAACCTCTGAGCCAGAGCGATGGGCCACTGCCGACTCCCTGTTCAGGAGGCTCCATGAACCTCGATTCAACCGCGTCGACGCTGGTTTACCAGTCCGGTTTCGGCAACGAATTCAGTACTGAAGCGTTGCCCGGCGCGCTGCCTGTCGGCCAGAACTCTCCGCAAAAAGCCCCCTACGGTCTCTACACCGAATTGTTTTCCGGCACCGCATTCACCATGACCCGCAGTGAAGCGCGGCGGACCTGGATGTACCGGATTCAGCCTTCGGCCAATCACCCGGCTTTCGTCAAACTGGAACGGCAACTGGCCGGCGGCCCGCTGGGTGAAGTGACGCCCAACCGGCTGCGCTGGAACCCGCTGGAGATCCCGGCCGAGCCCACTGATTTCATTGACGGTCTGGTGAGCATGGCGGCCAATGCCGGTGCGGATAAACCCGCCGGCATCAGCATCTACAGCTACGCCGCCAACCGTTCGATGGAACGCGTGTTCTTCAATGCCGATGGTGAATGGCTGCTGGTGCCGCAACTCGGCCGTCTGCGCATCGCTACCGAGCTGGGCATGCTGGAAGTCGCGCCGCTGGAAATCGCCGTGTTGCCACGCGGCCTGAAATTCCGTGTCGAGCTGCTCGACGCGCAAGCCCGCGGTTACATCGCCGAGAACCACGGCGCGCCGCTGCGCCTGCCGGATCTGGGGCCGATCGGCAGCAACGGCCTGGCCAATCCACGCGATTTTCTGACCCCGGTCGCCGCTTACGAAAACCTGCAGCAACCGACGACACTGGTGCAGAAATTCCTCGGTCAGCTGTGGGCCACCGAGCTTAATCACTCGCCGCTGAATGTGGTCGCCTGGCACGGCAACAACGTGCCGTACAAATACGACTTGCGCCGTTTCAATACCATCGGCACGGTCAGTTTCGATCACCCGGATCCGTCGATCTTCACCGTGCTGACTTCGCCGACCAGCGTCCACGGTCTGGCCAACCTCGACTTTGTGATTTTCCCGCCACGCTGGATGGTGGCTGAGAACACCTTCCGCCCGCCGTGGTTCCACCGCAACCTGATGAACGAATTCATGGGCCTGATCCAGGGCGAGTACGACGCCAAGGCCGAAGGTTTCGTGCCCGGCGGTGCGTCGCTGCACAGCTGCATGAGCGCCCACGGCCCGGACGGTGAGACCTGCACCAAAGCGATCAACGCCGAGCTTGCACCTGCGAAGATCGACAACACCATGGCCTTCATGTTCGAGACCAGTCAGGTGCTGCGCCCAAGCCGCTTCGCCCTCGACTGCCCGCAACTGCAATCCAATTACGACGCCTGCTGGGCCACGCTGCCCGCCACGTTCGACCCGACCCGGAGATAACCCATGACTCAGAATTCGATTAATCGCAGTTGGGTCGCTTCGGCCAATGGCCACGCTGATTTCCCGTTGCAGAACCTGCCGTTGGGGGTGTTCAGCATCAACGGTTCGGCACCGCGCGCGGGCGTGGCGATCGGCGAGCACATCTTCGACCTGCAAGTGGCGCTGGAGGCCGGTCTGTTCGACGGCGTCGCACGCAGTGCCGTCGAAGCCATGCATGGCGGGCTGTTGAATGCGTTCTTCGAACTCGGTCGCGAAGCTCGCGTAGCCTTGCGCGAACGCTTGCTGGAGTTGTTCAGCGAGGGCAGCAGCCATCGCGGTGCCATCGAAGCCCAGGGCGCAAAACTGCTGCCACTGGCCGCCGATTGCCAGCTGCATCTGCCGGCCCGTATCAGCGATTACACCGACTTCTATGTGGGAATCGAGCATGCACAGAACGTCGGCAAACTGTTCCGTCCCGACAATCCGCTGCTGCCGAACTACAAGCACGTGCCGATCGGTTACCACGGTCGCGCCTCCACTGTGCGGGCGTCCGGTACCGACGTGCGTCGTCCGAAAGGCCAGACCTTGCCCGCCGGCGCCAGCGAGCCGATCTTTGGCCCGTGTGCGCGTCTGGACTACGAGCTGGAACTGGGCATCTGGATCGGCCAGGGCAACGAGATGGGCGAGCCGATCGCCATTGGCGACGCGGCCGAGCACATCGCCGGGTTCTGCCTGCTGAACGATTGGTCCGCCCGTGACATCCAGGCCTGGGAATACCAGCCGCTGGGTCCGTTCCTGTCGAAGAGTTTCATCACCAGCGTCTCGCCGTGGGTCGTCACCGCCGAAGCGCTGGCGCCGTTCCGCACGCCACAACCGGCGCGTCCGGAAGGTGACCCGCAACCTCTGCCGTACTTGCTCGACAACCGCGATCAGGCCGGCGGTGCGTTCGACATCGAACTGGAAGTGCTGTTGCTCACCGAAAAAATGCGCGAACAGAATCTGCCGGCCCATCGCCTGACCCTGAGCAACACCCGCTACATGTACTGGACCGTGGCGCAAATGGTCGCGCACCACAGCGTCAACGGTTGCCAGTTGCAGGCCGGTGACCTGTTCGGTTCGGGCACCTTGTCCGGTCCTGAAAACGGTCAGTTCGGCAGCCTGCTGGAAATCACCGAGGGCGGCAAAAAGCCGATCGAACTGGCCTCCGGCGAAGTGCGCAAATTCCTTGAGGACGGCGACGAAATCATCCTGCGCGCCCGTTGCGCCCGTGACGGTTTCGCCTCCATCGGTTTCGGCGAATGCCGCGGCACCGTGCTGGCGGCGCGCTGACAGGAGCGATTGATGGATCTCTATACCTATTACCGTTCGACCTCGTCGTACCGGGTGCGCATCGCGCTGGCACTGAAGGGCCTCGACTATCAGGCATTGCCGGTCAACCTGATCGCGCCGTCGGGTGGCGAGCATCGGCAAGCGGCGTATCTGGCGATCAACCCACAGGGCCGGGTGCCGGCCTTGCGTACCGACGAGGGGGAGTTGCTGATCCAGTCGCCGGCGATCATCGAGTATCTGGAAGAACGTTATCCACAACCGCCGCTGTTGCCGGCCGACCTCGCCGCTCGCGCGCATGTGCGTGGCGTTGCGGCGGTGATCGGTTGCGATGTGCATCCACTGCACAATGTCAGCGTGCTCAACCGTCTGCGCCAATCGGGGTACGACGAACCACAAGTGGTGGAGTGGATCAGTCACTGGATCAGCCAGGGGCTGGCGACAGTGGAACAGTTGATTGGCGACAGCGGTTTCTGTTTCGGCGAGTGGCCGTGCGTGGCGGATGTGTACCTGATTCCGCAGTTGTATGCGGCCGAGCGGTTCAACGTCAGCCTGGACGACTATCCAAAAATCCGCCGTGTTGCCGCACTGGCTGCTGAACATCCGGCGTTCATCAAGGCGCATCCGGCCAACCAGCCAGATACCCCGTAAAGCTTCACGCAATGCCAATGTGGGGATTCGGCGACGCCTGAAAATCATAAAAACAACACAGGTACTTTGCGATGCACAACCAGATTGCCAGCTTCCGGGCGGCGCTCGACGCCCGTCCGGTGTCCCGTTATCAGTGGTTGCTCTTGATCTTGCTCGCCTTGTTGCTGGTCACCGACGGCTACGACGCCCAGGTGCTCGGTTACGTCGTGCCCGCACTGGCTCAGGACTGGGGCCTGGAGAAAGCCGCGTTCGGGCCTGTTTTCAGCGCCAACCTGCTGGGCCTGACTATCGGTTCGCTTGCCGTTACCCCCCTGGCGGACCGTTTCGGTGTGCGGCGGATTCTGCTCGCCTGCGTGCTGATCTACGCCAGCCTGACAGTGCTGATGGTGTTCGCCGATTCCCTCAATACGCTGATGATCGCGCGCTTCATTTGCGGTGTCGGCATGGGCGGGGCGATGCCGAGTGCGATGGCGCTGATGTCGGAATACTCGCCACCACGCCTGCGTACGTTGATGGTGACGCTGGCCGCGTGCGGGTTCTCGTTCGGTGGTGCGGCGGGTGGTTTCGTCGCGGCGGGTTTCATTGACCAGTTTGGCTGGCAAGCGGTGTTCCTCGCCGGTGGCGTCACGCCATTGCTGCTGTTTCCGTTTCTCTGGTGGATGCTGCCGGAATCCCTGCCACGGCTGTTGCGCGACGCGCCGCCCTATACGCGCTTGCGCAACGTCACCGCACGGATGCTGCCGGACTGGCAGCCACCGCCTGCATCTGCCGCGCAGAACGAGCGCGAGCAGGGCAGCAAACTGACCATGGTCGAGTTGTTCCGCAACGGTTATGCACGGCCGACCTTACTGATCTGGGCGACGTTTTTCGTCAGCCTGATTCTGCTGTATTTCATGATCAGCTGGTTGCCGTCGCTGCTGCTCGAAAGTGGCCTGAAACTCAACGAGGCCAACCTGGTGACGTCGATGTTCCTCTTCGCCGGTACGCTGGGCGCCATCTGCATGGCCTGGTTCGCCGACCGCCTGAAACGCAAGGTGCGGTTGTTGTCCGGCGTGCTGGCCGGCGCGGCGCTGTGCACCATTCTGCTGGGCTTGAATCACGACAATCCGCGCTATCTGGTGGCCTGCGTGTTTGCCGCCGGGTTCTGCATCATCGGCGGGCAACTGACGCTGAACGCCTTCGCCAGTAATTTCTACCCGGCACAGGTGCGCGCCACGGGCACCGGCTGGGCGTTGGGCGTGGGGCGTTTCGGTTCGATTCTCGGGCCGCTGTTCGGCAGTCTGTTGTTGGCGATGCACATTCCAGTGGCGCAGATTTTCTTCTTCTGCGCGATACCGGCGGTGCTGGCGGCGTTGTTGATCATTCAGGTGCGATCACCCGCAGAGGCCGCACTGCCCCCTGTGGGAGCGAGCCTGCTCGCAAAGAACGATAACGCGATCTGACAGGACAAACGGAAGTGCCTGCTTTGCGAGCAGGCGCGCGCTCCGCAAAGGCGTTCAGTGCACCACGGAATTTGGCGGCAGGTGTCCGAGCCGCTCCGTCAGACGCAGGCGCTGGATCGGGTCGTCGCTCAGCAGCAGCGCGTGCTCCAGATCGAAACGCTCGGCATTCGGGCAGTCGAGTCGCTGATACAGACTGGCCCGGGCCAGATAATCGGCGGCTGCCGCATTCCCCAGTTCGAGTACGCGCTCGGCATCGACCAGCGCGGCGATGAAGTCATCGTGGGCCAGGTGTAACTGACGCAGGTTGCGTGACAGGCGCTGGAGCATTTGCACCGGTGTCGCCGTCAGCAAATGCTCGCCGTTGAGTTGCATGTTCGGCCCGTACTGACGCTGTAGCAGCTCGCGACAGTCATTCGGATACAGACGTCGACCACCGCAGGGATCGAGCAAATGATCGGCGCCGGGCACGCGCAGCAGGAAATGCCCGGGAAAGTTGACGCCGACCAAGGGAATCTCCAGCCCGCGTGCCAGTTCCAGCGCAATCAGCGCCAGTGTCAGCGGCTGCCCGCGTCGGGTGTGCAGCACTTTGTGCAGCAGCGCCGCCTGGGGGCGCAACGGCAGGAAATCGTCCTGGGCAAACCCCAGTTCAATCATTCGCCGCAACAGGGGCTGGGCCAGTTCATTGACCGGCAGCATCGGTAGCCCGTAGCTGACCCGTTGTTGCAGCTCCTTGAAATCCTGCAGCAGCGCCTCGGGGTCGAGCTCTTTTTCGTGTTCGGCCGCGATCCACAGCGCGGCTTCGAACAGCGCGGGCGGTGAACGGTGCAGGCAGTCGAAAAAGCGTTGGCGCGGACTCATCGAAATCTCCGGGGCATGCCTCGTTTTAGCCCCGTCCGTGGCATTCGTCCAGTGCCGGGCCACGCCAGTCTCGGGTTATGCCGCAAAGCCGCGGTCTGCGCGGGTGCTTATTCCGGTGCGCTTCAGCAATTTTTGGGCGCGAGCCTATACTGGCGTTCTACAAGAAGTGATTCGGGAGCCCAACGATGTTTGCGCTCATGCAAAGCACTCGCCTGGAATCGCTGCACCTTAGCGTTGACCCGGTTACCGGGTTGAAGGCGGTCATTGCCATCCATAACAGTCGCCTCGGGCCAGCCTTGGGTGGATGCCGTTATCTTGCCTATCCCAATGATGAATCCGCGGTCGAAGATGCCATTCGCCTGGCTCAGGGCATGAGCTACAAGGCTGCGCTGGCGGGGCTGGCGCAGGGTGGCGGGGTGGCGGTCATCGTGCGCCCGGCCCATGTGGAAAACCGTGGCGCACTGTTCGAAGCCTTTGGGCGTTGCATCGAACAGCTTGATGGCCGCTACATCACGGCGATCGACAGCGGCACTTCGGTCGCCGACATGGATTGCATCGCCCAGCAGACTCAGCATGTCACCAGCACCACGTCGGCCGGTGACCCGGCGCCGCATGCGGCGATGGGCGTGTTTACCGGGATTCGGGCAACGGCGATGGCGCGCTTGGGCAGCGACAACCTCGAAGGTCTGCGCATCGCCATTCAGGGCCTGGGTAATGTCGGTTATGCACTGGCCGAACAACTGCACGCGGCCGGAGCAGAATTGCTGGTCAGCGACATCGACCATGGCAAGGTGCAACTGGCGATGGAGCAACTCAATGCGCATCCGATTGCCAACGATGCATTGCTCAGCACGCCGTGCGACATTCTTGCGCCGTGCGGTCTCGGCGGGGTGCTCAACAGTCACACGGTGACGCAATTGCGTTGCTCGGCGGTCGCGGGCTCCGCGAACAATCAACTGACGCATCTGGATGTCGCCGATCAGCTGGAGCGGCGCGGGATTCTGTATGCGCCGGATTATGTGATCAACGCCGGTGGCCTGATCTACGTCTCGCTCAAACATCGCGGCGAAGAGCTGGGGACGATCACCGCGCACCTGTCGAAGATTTCCTCGCGACTGACCGAAGTGTTCGCCCATGCCCAGGCCGAGAAGCGCTCGCCGGCGCGGGTGGCCGATGAGTTGGCGGAGAAGGTTCTGTATCGCTGAAACGCAAAAGATCGCAGCCTTCGGCAGCGCCTGCATTGGAATACGTATTCCCTGCAGGCGCTGCCGAAGGCTGCGATCTTTTGATCAGGCGATGATTACTTGGCAGCTTTCGCCGCTTTTGCCGGTTTGGCCGGTGCTTCAGCAGACTCTGCCGTATCAGCCACTTCAGCCACTTCAGCCACTGGCTCAGCCGGTGCATTGATGAGTTCCGACAACGCATCAGGCTGGCTCTTGAAGGCTTTGGCGAACACATCGCGGTTCTTCGCCATGTAGATCCCGACTTCTTCAACCTGTTGCTCGTTCAGCGACGGCACGGCTTTCTGCAACACTTCGGACAGCATCTCAGCCAGTTCGAGCATTTTGTCATGACGGTCAGCTTCGGCTTTATCCATGAACAAGCGCTCCAGATCTCGGCTGCTGCGGTATACCACTTCGACGGCCATTCACCACCTCACATGCCTTCACATTTAGTTGTCTTAGCGACTACTGTATTTATATACAGCGAAAGGATAAGCGAATCCCTGCGCTTTGGGTAGTGGCTTTTTAATGTAGACCGGATTCGGGGTTTGTCAGGGGATGACCGCGTGGTGGCCATTCGCGAGCAAGCTCGCTCCCACAGGCTTCGGTGCAGGCTGGCATGTGCGACCAAACGCCACGGCGCGGCTTTTGCGGGGGCTCGCCATGATGGCGTGGCCTCGTTTCTGCATGAAACAGAGCGCGTGCAGAAAAACCGTCACGTCCAACACGCATCATCCGCCCGAGTCGGGCTAAGGAACATCATCGTGAAAATCAACTGGGCCGAGAAACTGCGGCAAAACGTGCATCAACTGGCCGAGTCCCTGGGCAACCTGTTCGTCGAAACCTTCCACTACCTGGCGCTGTTCGCCATCGGTGCGGTGACGGCGTGGGCGGCAGTGATGGAGTTTCTCGGGATGCTCGAGGAAGGCCACATCAAGATTGATGACATTCTTTTGCTGTTCATCTATCTCGAACTGGGGGCGATGGTCGGGATTTATTTCAAGACCAACCACATGCCTGTGCGCTTCCTGATCTACGTGGCGATCACTGCGCTGACCCGTTTGCTGATCTCCAACGTCTCGCACCACAATCCGCCGGACATGGGCATCATCTACCTGTGCGGCGGCATTCTGCTGCTGGCGTTCTCGATTCTGGTGGTGCGTTACGCCTCGTCACAATTTCCTTCGGTGAAGATCGAGAAACCGCAGCGCAAGCTGGGCGCCGGTTCCGGTGAACACCCGGAGATCGAGAAAGGCGAACTCTAAAGGCCCGCCGACGGTCGAGACTGGCTGTCGATTTGCAGCGGTGGCGGCGGCAGCCCGTCACCGCTGGTCATCGCTTCGAGGATCGCCATGGCGCTGTGACCCTGTTCGATGGCGATGCCGAATTGAATACTTTGCACCAGCCGCCGCAAGCGTTGTGGATCGTTGCGTTGTTCGCTGCTGATCATGCGTTTGGCCACGATGCGGCCGCTGTTCGACAGGGTCAGCATGATGCTGCCGTCCAGGCCCTGAATGCTCAGGTTGATCTGATAGTCCGGCGCGAAGGCATCGGTAATGATCTGAAAAGGATTGTCCATGATGCGTCACCGCCTGATTGAACGTGCAGTTGTTGACCGGCCGTGATCGGGTTGGTTCGCCATACCGGACCATCGGCCATTCCGTGGCCTGTGTGTTGCTTTGTGCAGGAGCTGCCGCAGGCTGCGATCTTTTGATCTGCGGTGTCTTGATGTCGGTCATGAAGATCAAAAGATCGCAGCCTGCGGCAGCTCCCACAGGGATGTAGCAAGGGCTGTGCCGGGAAAATTGTTGGACAATGGATACGGGATAAAAAAGGCGAGCACCTGGCTCGCCTTTGTCATTTATGGCCCGTTTCAGGGCATAACCGAGTAGATGATCGCCGACAGTGCAATCAGGCCGATCAGCACCACAAACACGTTCGAAACCTGTCCCGAATACTGGCGCAAGGCTGGCACACGGCGGATGGCGTACATCGGCATCAGGAACAGCAGACAGGCAATCACCGGGCCGCCGAGGGTTTCGATCATCCCCAGAATGCTCGGGTTGAACGTGGCGACGGCCCAGCAGCTGAGGATCATGAACAGCGCGGTCGCCCGGTTCAGCCAGCTCGCCGACATTACCTTGCCACGGCTGCGCAGGCTTTTGACGATCATGCCCTGAAAGCCTTCGCTGGCGCCGATGTAGTGGCCGAGGAAGGATTTGGTGATCGCCACCAGCGCAATCAGCGGCGCGGCGTAAGCGATGACCGGAGTCTGGAAGTGGTTGGCCAGGTACGACAGGATCGAAATGTTCTGCGCCTTCGCCGCTGCCAGATCTGTCGGCGACAGCGCCAGCACGCAGCTGAAGCAGAAGAACATTACCGTCACCACCATCATGCCGTGGGCCATGGCGAGGATGCCGCTGCTCTTGCGCTCGGCCTGTGCGCCGTAGCGCTGTTTCTGGTCGACCGCGAACGCCGAGATGATCGGCGAATGGTTGAACGAGAACACCATCACCGGGATCGCCAGCCACAAGGTCTTGAGGAACACCGACAGCGGCATCGCCTCTTGAGCGCTGGCGAAGAACGCGCCGTTCCAGTTGGGGATCAGGCTCAGGCCGAGCAGCAACAGGGCGGCAACGAACGGATAGACCAGCACGCTCATGGCTTTGACGATCACGTTCTGTCCGCAACGCACGATCGCCATCAGGCCGAGGATCAGCACCAGCGACAGAATGGCCCGGGGTGGTGGAGCGATGTGCAACTGGTGTTCGAGAAAACTGCTCAGGGTGTTGGTCAGCGCGACGCTGTACACCAGCAGTATCGGGAAGATCGCGAAGAAATACAGCAGTGTGATCAGCTTGCCGGCACCGATACCGAAGTGTTCTTCAACCACTTCGGTGATGTCCCCTGAGCGTCCGGACAACACGAAACGGGTCAAACCACGGTGGGCGAAAAACGTCATCGGGAAGGCCAGCACGGCCAGAATCAGCAGCGGCCAGAAACCACCGACACCGGCGTTGATCGGCAGGAACAAGGTGCCGGCACCAATCGCGGTGCCGTACAGGCCGAGCATCCAGGTGGTGTCGGATTTGCTCCAGTCCTTGTGGGCCGTTTCGGTGTTGTGTGTGCGATCTACAGCGGGATTTTCGGCAGCAGGTGTGCGTACATCGGTCATCGTTTTTGCCTCGTTATTATTTTTGCTCGGGCTCACGTTTGGCAGACCGTTGTGCGCGGTCTGCCGGGGCGGTCAGGGAATGCGCGTCAGCACTCCACCCAGCTCACGGCCAGGCCGCCCCGTGAAGTCTCTTTGTATTTGTCATGCATGTCGGCGCCGGTATCGCGCATGGTGCGGATCACCCGGTCGAGGGAGATGAAGTGTTTACCGTCGCCGCGCAGGGCCATTTGCGTGGCGTTGATCGCCTTCACCGCCGCGATGGCGTTGCGCTCGATGCACGGCACTTGCACCAGGCCGCCGACCGGGTCGCAGGTCAGGCCGAGGTTGTGTTCCAGGCCGATTTCGGCGGCGTTTTCCAGTTGCTCCGGGGTGGCGCCGAGCACATCGGCCAGGCCCGCTGCGGCCATGGCGCAGGCCGAACCGACTTCGCCCTGGCAACCGACTTCGGCGCCGGAGATCGAGGCATTTTTCTTACACAGAATGCCGACGGCGGCGGCACCGAGAAAGAACGCGACCACATCATCGTCAGACGCGTCCGGGTTGAATTTCATGTAGTAGTGCAGAACTGCCGGAATGATCCCGGCTGCACCGTTGGTCGGCGCGGTGACCATACGCCCGCCGGCAGCGTTTTCTTCGTTGACGGCGAGGGCGAACAGGTTGACCCATTCCATTGCCGACAGCGTCGAACTGATCACATTCGGCTTGCCGATTTCCAGTAGGCTGCGGTGCAGTTTCGCCGCCCGGCGCGGCACGTTCAGGCCACCAGGCAGAATCCCTTCGTGGCGCAGGCCTTGTTCGACGCACTCGCGCATCACCGACCAGATGTGCAACAGGCCCTGGCGGATTTCGTCGTCGCTACGCCAGGCGCGTTCGTTGGCCATCATCAGCTCGGACACCCGCAGGTTGTGCTGCCTGCACAGGCTCAGCAGTTCGGCGGCGCTGGAAAAATCGTACGGCAACACCACATCGCCAGCCGGCGCCACACCGGATTCCGCCTCTGCGGCCTCGATGATGAAACCGCCGCCGACCGAGTAGTAGGTTTGTGCGAACAGCTCGGCGGTTTCGCCGAAGGCTGTCAGCGACATGGCGTTGGGGTGGTAGGGCAGGCTCTCGTCGAGCAGCAGGAGATCGGTCTGCCAGTTGAAGGCAATTTCTCTTTGCCCGGCGAGTGACAGGCGGCCTGTTTCGCGCAGTTGCTGGATACGTGGGTCGATGGTCGACGGATCGATACGGTCCGGCCATTCGCCCATCAGGCCCATGACCGTGGCGCGGTCGGTGGCGTGACCGACGCCGGTGGCCGACAACGAACCGTACAAACGGATTTCCACACGACGGACATCGTTCAACACACGCTGATCAATCAGCGCCTCGGCGAAGGTCGCAGCGGCGCGCATCGGGCCGACGGTGTGGGAGCTGGACGGGCCGATGCCGACTTTGAATAGATCGAAAACACTGATAGCCATGCTAAAGCCTTACAAGCAATGGAGTAGGAATCGCTGCCATTTTTTGTAGGCCAAGCGCAATGTCGGCGATACTGCCTACCTCGGTACTACGTGACCAACGAAACTTCCTAAGAAAGCCTTTAGCAGGACTAAACGATGAGCCGTCAATTGCATGCCCAGACCTACGTCTGGCTGCAGGTGTTTTCCTGTGCCGCGCGGCACCTGTCGTTCACCCGCTGTGCAGAAGAGCTGCACATCACCCCGGGTGCGGTCAGCCAGCAGATCCGGCAACTGGAGGAGCGCCTCGGTTTTCGCCTGTTCCATCGTCGGGCGCGAGGTGTGGAGCTGAGCGCGGAAGGGCAGCGGCTGGCGATTACGGTCAATGAGGCCTACGGCAGCATCGATGCCGAACTGCGCCGACTGGATGCCGGAATGATCAGCGGGATTCTGCGGGTACGTTCGATTCCATCGTTCCTCAGCAAATGGCTGACCCCGCGTCTGCCGCGCCTGCAGCAGCGCTATCCCGACATCCAATTACGCCTGGTGGCCGAGGACAGCAGCGTGCCGTTGCACGAGGGCGATTTTGATCTGGCGATTGACCTGAACGACGGCAGCTATCCCGGGCTGTTATCCACAGCCTTGCTCGATGAGCAGATTTTCCCCGTGTGTGCGCCGAGTCTGCTGCGTGGACGCCCGCCGCTGCATGGGCCGGCGGATCTGGTGCATTTCCCGCTGCTGCACGACATCACGGCCTGGCGCGGCAGTTACGAATATGCGGAATGGGAGTTTTATCTGAACGCGATCGGCTTCGAGGGCGCCGATGTCCGGCGCGGCCATACCTTCAATCGCAATCACTTGACGATCGAAGCCGCGATCGCCGGCATGGGCGTGGCGATTGCCCGGCGCACGCTGCTCAATGATGAGCTGGAACGCGGCACCTTGATCGTGCCGTTCGGGCTGTCGGTGCCCAATCACAAACGCTACGTGTTGCTCTACGCGCCGGGGGCGCTGAGCCATCCGGGCGTGCGTGCGGTGCATGACTGGCTGGTGGAGGAGGCGGGGATTTTCCGCAGTTTGCACCCGTTGAACGACGGGCAATTGTGAGCAGATTTTGCAGGGTTGCGAGGCGACCCAACTCCCGACCTTACCAGTGACTTGCTCGGTTGTCCGGCTTTTTTTGCGAATGAATATTTATCTTTTTCCAGGGGTTGAAATGTTCGTCAGTCGGGCCGATTGTTGTAATCAAGAGGTCACGAAATCCTGTTCAAGGCCTCTTGCGAGCTAGCTGAAATAAGGGATGAACTATGCAAATCCAAGTCAACAGCGATAACCATATTCAAAGTAGTCAACGACTGGAGGAGTGGGTACGTACAACCATTGAGAGCACGCTCGAACGTTATGAAGAAGACCTGACCCGCGTCGAAGTCCATCTGGCCGACGAGAACGGTGACAAACCAGGTCCCCATGACATGCGCTGCCAGCTGGAAGCGCGGCCAAAAGGCCATCAACCGATCTCCGTCACTCATAAAGCCGATTCGCTGGAACAGGCGATCGACGGTGCAGCCGAAAAACTGGAACACGCGCTGGAGCACCTGTTTGGCAAACTGCGAGGCAAACCCCGCGCCGCCATCGTGCCCTTCACCGCCAAGGCCAACGACAAGCTGTTGGCAGAAGAGTTTGACGAGAACGAACAGGCAGCGATCAACAGTTGATGCGCTGATTTCATAAGCCACCGAATGAGAACGGGCCTGCGAATGCAGGCCCGTTTTTGTTTGTATCGCTGTCAGAACGCTACAGAAGTCTGCACATACACCGTGCGCGGCTCACCCACGTACTTGCCCTTGTTGTTGTCATCGAACGAACGCGTGAAGTACTGGGTGTTGAAGATGTTCTTCACTCCCACCGCCACATTCAGGTCCGACAGTTGCGGGCCGAAGTCATAACCCGCACGGCTGCTGAACAGCATGTAGCCCGGGATCTTGCCGGTGCTGCCATCGGCGCTTTCTTTTGAGGTGTTGGCATTGTCGGCGAACTGGTCGCTCTGGAAGCTGCTATCGAAGTTGAGTTTCCACGGTCCCTCGGTGTAACCGACGCCGATCGTGCCTTTGTGTTTCGAGGAGAACGGCACGCGATTGCCCTTGTTCGGCCCGTCTTCGCGAATGGTCGCGTCGACGTAGGCGTAAGTGGCGTACACATCGAAACCGGCCAGTGCCGGGCTCACGTCATCCAGCGCGTAATTGACGCTGGTCTCGATGCCTTGATGGCGGGTCTCGCCACGGGCAATCACCGAATCGTTGGTCTGGTTGCTTTCATACTGGTTGTCGAAGTTGATCAAAAACGCGCCGATTTCCGCACGCAATGCGCCGTTGTCGTAACGGGTGCCGAGTTCCCAGGTGCGGGCCTTTTCCGGCTTCACTTCGCCGCTGCTCACGCGGTTGGGCATCTGGCTGTACTGCACGCTGCCGAACGAACCTTCGGTGTTGGCGTACAGGTTCCAGCTGTCGGTCAGGTGATACAGCACGTTCAGCGCCGGCAGCGCGGTGTTGTAATCGCCCTGGTATTTGGCGTTGGTCAGGTTGTTGGTCTGCTGCGACTCGATCATCTCGTAGCGCACGCCCGGGGTGATGGTCCATTTGCCGATGTCGATGCGGTCGTCGACGAAGAACGCATTGGCCTCGGTACCGCCCCGAGTGTCGCGGTCGTTGCGGCTGTTGCTGGTCGGGTACTGGTTGCTGCTGATCGGCGTGCGATAGCGCAACTCATGGCCGGCCTCGTTGATGTAGCGGTAGCCAACGCCGACTTCATGGCTGGTCGGGCCGAGGTCGAAGCCCTGGGCGAAACGGGTTTCGAAACCGCGCACCCAATACTCACGTGGCGACAGCGAGAGGAAGCTGCCCTGATCGAGATAACCGCTGCGCAGGGTCTTGGTGAAGAAGGTGTTGGCGGTGAATTCGCGTCGATCTTCCTGATAGCGATAGCCGAAGTTGAACATCGTCCGCCGGCCCCAGAACTGGTCTTTCAGCCGCGTCGACTGATACGGATCGGCGTCGTAATCGGCGACGCTCAAACCACCCGGCATGTCCGCCTTGCCTTCGTAATACTGGGCCATGGCGTTGAAACTGTTGGCCTCATCGAGCTGGTATTTGCCCTTGAGAATCAGGTCGTCGATCTCGGTGTCGCTGTGTTCACGCCAGTCGCCGCCACGGGTGCCGGAGTACAGCAAAGCGCCACCCAGACCATTGGCGTTGGTGCCGCCGGCCAGCAGATTGGCGCTGGTCTTGAAGCCGTCATGGCTCGACGACGGGCTGGTTTCGGTCTGGAAACCGCCCTTGACCGTCGGCTCATCAGGAATGGCGCGAGTCACGAAGTTGACCACGCCGCCGACGTTCTGTGGGCCGTAACGCACCGCGCCACCACCCCGTACCACGTCCACCGCATCCATGTTGCCCATGCTGATCGGCGCGAAGGACAACTGCGGTTGACCATACGGTGCGAAGGGCACGGGAATGCCGTCCATCAACACGGTCGAGCGCGCGGCCAGTCGTGGGTTCAAGCCGCGAATGCCGAAGTTCAGCGCCATGTCGTGGCTGCCGGTGCCGTTGTTTTCCGGGGCGTTGACCCCGGGAATGCGGTTGAGCACGTCCCGCGCCTGCGTCGCGCCCTGGCGTTCGAAGTCTTCGCGGCGGATCACGTCGCGGGCGCCCGGATGCTCGAAGACGTTGACCTGCGCCGCATCGCCCAGCCAGTCACCGACGACTTTCGACGTGTCCAGCTCAATAGCACCGGTGGTCACTGGTTGCAGGCTGAAGGCATTGTTGCCCTCGGCGCGGGCTTGCAGGCCGGTGCCTTCGAGCAGGGCATCAAGACCTTGCGCGGCGGTGTAACTGCCTTCCAGGCCACGGCTTGGCACACCGCTGGTGACTTGCGAACCGAAAGAAATCAGCACGCCGGCTTCACGGCCAAACTGGTTAAGGGCGTTTTCCAGCGACGCCGGGGCGATGTGGTAAACCCTGGTTTCGGCTGCCAGGGCGGGCAGGGCGCTGAAGCTCAGGCTGGCGCCGAGGACAAGGTTGCGCAGGCTGCGGGCCAGGGGTGTGAGGCGGGTGGGGTGCATGACGGATGATCCTGAGAAGGTTGAATCAAGGGGCTTTCCTTCTCTGTCACGTCAGATCTGAAAAACGGCTCATGGTTTACAAACATTTTTTCGACTGTTTTTGTGGCGAGGGAGCTTTTCAGGCTTTGGCTTCTACGGTTACCCAATACCGGGTAAAGCGCCTGACTTTCACCGGCAAACTGATTTCCAGCATATCCAGAATCCGTTCGCTGTCATCCAGGGGATAAGTCCCGGAAATCAGCAGGTCGGCAACTGTCGCCGCGCAGTTCAGCTGCCCGCGACGGTAGCGGCTCAGTTCATCGAGGAAGTCGCCCAGGCGCATATGCGCCGCGACCAACATACCGTCGGTCCAGGCGCCGCTGTTGGCGTCCAGTGGTGTGGCCTCGCTGACCGCAGTCGCGCTGAAACTCAGTTGCCGGGCCACCGGCAACAACATTGGCGCACGATCGTTGGTGGTCAGTTCGACCCGGCCTTCAAACAATGCCACCTGGGTGCGATCGGCAAACTGGCGCACGTTGAGTCGAGCGCCCTGGGTCTTCAGGACGCCCTGCGCGGTACGCACTTCGAATGCCTGCACGGCGTTCAGCAGCATTTCCCCTTCGAGCAGACGGATCAATCGCTGTGAACCGTCGACATTGGCAGCACTGGCGGTGTTGAGTTGCAGTTGATCCGCCGTGCCCAGGGAAATCTTGCGCCGCTGCCCCACCGGGCTGCGGTAGTCGGCGAGCAGCGCCGGCAGCGGCGTGTGCTCGCGCATCCCCCAGGTGAGTGCCGATCCGGCGCCGAGCAGCACCAGCAGTTTCAGCGCCTGACGACGGCCGGCGGATGGCGGCGCATTCAATGCCGCGTGGGCCAGCGGCGAAGACACCCCGCGCAAGCGCTGGTTGACCCGCTGGATGTGTTCCCATGCGCGGCGGTGTTCGCTGTGTGCGTCCAGCCATTGTTGCAGCGCCTGCTGCTGGCGCGGGGTAAAGGTGCCTTGCTGCATTTCCAGCAGCCAGTGCACGGCCTGCTCGGCCACCTGCGAAGAGAAATCCGGGACGCGATTCACAGGGCGAAATAGCAGCGCATTGCCGCTTTGTTCAGATGGCGTTTGACCGTGGCCACGGAAATCCCCAATTCGCCAGCGATCTGTGGATACGTCAGGCCATCGACCTGCGCCAGCAGGAAGGCGCGTTTGACCGAGCGCGGCAAACCGTCGAGCAACTGATCCAGCTCCATCAGGGTTTGCAGGATGATCGCTTTGTCTTCTTCCGACGGCGCGAGCATTTGCGGCATCTGCGCCAGCGTGTCGAGGTAGGCACGCTCGAGGTCCTGACGACGGTAATGATTGAACAGGACTCGCTTGGCCAGCGTGGTGAGAAAGGCCCGTGGCTCGATGATCAACGGCGGTTCGCGGGCGCTGAGCAGCTTGATGAAAGTATCTTGTGCCAGGTCCGCCGCGCTGTCCGGGCAGCCGAGTTTGCGCCGCAGCCAGCCGGTCAGCCAGGGGTGGTGGGCCTGATAAAGCGATTCGACAGGATGGGCGGACGACAACGGTATGACTCCGGGCGCCTGGGGGACGCGGTAAAGAGCATGCGTTAGAGAACAAGAACTGTTCGCATTGTAGGGGTTCAAGCTGCCGGCCGGCAATCAGATGCTTTTGCGTATGAGAATATTTATCATTAATATTGCTCGCCTGTAGGTTCGGTCGATCGGTCGGACGTTTTTCGTTTCAGGGTCGAAACATGAAAGGCAAACTCGCCGCACTCCCATTGTCCTATCGTCTGGCTATCACCTCGCGGGTGTTGGCCGCGGTGTTTGGCGGCTATCTGGTCGCGGCACTGGCCAGTGTCACGCTGACCCTCTGGCTGCCGTTGAGCCGTGCCGAAGCGGTGGTGACCGGCATGACCATTTCCTTCCTGGTCTATCTGGTTGCCGTGCTCTGGTGCTTTGCCTGCCGCACGGCGTGGTCGGCGTGGGTCGGCTTGCTGGTGCCGAGCGTGATGCTCGCGACCATCTCCGGCGCGGCGCGCGGCTTGGGTTACGCATGAAAGAGGGCTTGCACCCGTTGATGGCCTGGCTGCCCAGCAGGATCTGGCTGAGCCTGTTGGCCAGCCCGGCCGCCGCATGGGCGTTGGTCTGACATGCTGATCAGTCATCCACCGGAATCGCGCGACGACGAGCCGCAGGGTGCCCGTGCGCATTTCCTTCAGGTGTTTCTGTCCCAGCGTTCGCAAATGGAAGCGCTGGTGAACCGCCGTGTCGGGTGCCGGGCGACGGCGGCGGACCTGGTGCAGGATCTGTTTCTGCGTTTCTGGCGGCGCCCGCTGGTGCAGGTCGAAGAACTCAGCACCTATCTGTTGCGCTGCGCCGGCAACATCGCCATCGACCATTTGCGCAGCGAAGGCACGCGGGTGCGGGTCAACGAAGGCTGGCAACCGGAGGAACCGCACAGCCACGGCAGCGAACCGCAAGCCGCACTCGAAGCCGGCAACGATCTGCGCCACGTTGAAGCGGCGTTGCGCGCCTTGCCCGAGCGCACCCGGCAGATTTTTTTGCTCAATCGCATCCACGGCCGCAAGTACGCGGACATCGCCAAAGCCATGGGCCTGTCCCAAAGCGCTGTTGAAAAACATATGATGCGCGCCCTTGAGGCCTGCAAGGCCAGCCTGCGCGAACCCGCGCCACGCCTGCCAGGGAAAGCACCGTGAACCGATCCGATTCTGTTCCCCCGACGCCCGCGCAGGAGCAGGCTGCGCTGGCCTGGCTGAGCCTGTTGCACGACCGGCCGAGCGCTGGCGATCAACTCACGTTCAGCCAATGGCTGCGCGCCGATCCGGCCCACGCCCGGGCGTATGCTCAGGCTCAGGTGATCTGGGAACTGAGTGAAGGCCCGGCACGCACTCTGGCCGATGAAGAGGCTTTCGCACTGCAGGGTTACCTCAACGCGATGGATCGCCCGCGCCGCAAGTCGCTCGTTCGCGGGGCCGGCGTGCTGGCGCTGGCGGCGAGCCTGTTGTTGATGGTCAGCCTAGGAACCGGCTGGCAACCGCAACGCTGGGTTGCTGATCTGGGCGCTGACTATGTCTCGGCGCCCGGCGAAATCCGCACCGTGACCCTCGCCGATCAGTCGCAAGTGACTCTGGACGCCGACAGCGCCATCGCCGTGGATTTCAGCCAGGGCGAGCGGCATGTGCAGTTGCGCCGTGGTGCCGGTTTTTTCAGCGTTACCCATACGGGCGCTCCGTTTGTGGTCGAGGCCGAGCAGGGCGAGGCGCGGGTGCTTGGCACGCAATTCGAAGTGCGTCTGCAACCTCACGGCGCGCAGGTCACGGTGTTGTCCGGGCGAGTCGGGGTGACGGCGCAGCGTGAGGGCGAGCAACAGATTCTCACCGCCGGCCAGCAAGTCGCCTATGGCCAGGGCGCTGCGCAAAAATGGCATGCGGTGGACAGCGAAGCGCAACTGGCCTGGCGTCAGGGCTGGCTGACGTATTACAAAACCACGCTGGCCGATGTGGTGCAGGATATGCGGCGCTATTACCCGGGGCGGATTGTGCTGCTCGACGATGAGCTGGCGGCACGCAAGATCAGCGGCAGTTTTCCGAGCAAGGACCCGCAGGCGGTGTTGAGTTCGCTGCAAGGGGTGTTGGGGTTTGAGCAGCATCAGGTGCTGGGACATCTGATTATTTTGCGCTGAGGCTTTCGGTCTGGTCGCGCGCAAGCCAGATCCGCCAACACAAATTTTGAAAATATTTTCAGAATGGGGGTGAGGTAAACCACAGGCCCATCCGTGTAGTGACTGAAACTGCGAGTCATTCGCATCCGTTGCGGTTCTACACAGGTCATTGAGCAATGAAGTCCAGGGCAAAATCGGGTTCGGTCAAACAGTGGTTAGGCGTTTCGGCGTTGAGTTTTTCCGCATTGGCGTTGCTGCCGATGAGCGTGGCGCTGGCGGCTGAAGCCGTCAGCAGCCCGGCGCAACAGCCGTTTACTTTCGCCTTGGCTGCCAAACCGCTGCCGCAAGCCTTGAGCGACTTTACCCGTGTCACCGGGCAAAGCGTGGTGTACACCGACGAAGCACCGTATGGCTTCAATGCGCCGGCGGTGAATGGCCAAATGAGTGCCGAACAAGCGCTGCAACGGCTGCTCGCCGGTTCCGGGCTGAACTTCCGTCGTACCGACAGCCACACCCTGGCGCTGGAACCACCACCCACCGCCGGCGCGCTGAACCTTGGCGCCACTACCATTACCTCGATGCGCGACGATCCGCTGAGCTACCAGCCACCGGAAACCAGTTCGGTGATGCGTTCCTCGGCCTCGCTGCAGGAAATCCCGCAGACCGTCAACGTCATCCCGGCGCAGGTCATCCGCGATCAGACCCCGCGCAATCTCGACGACGCCCTGGCGAATGTCAGCGGCATCACCCAAGGCAACACGCTGGGCAGCACCCAGGATTCGGTGATGACTCGCGGCTTTGGCGATAACCGCAATGGCTCGATCATGCGCGACGGCATGCCGATCGTTCAGGGGCGGGGCATGAACGCCACGGTCGATCGGGTCGAAGTGCTCAAGGGCCCGGCCTCGTTGTTGTATGGGATTCAGGACCCGGGCGGCGTGGTCAATCTGGTCAGCAAGAAACCCGAACTGACTCAATACAATGCCCTGACCCTGCGCGGCTCGACCTACGGCGACGGCAAGAATGGCAGTGGCGGCACCTTCGACAGCACCGGTGCGCTGGGTGAATCCGGCCTGGCCTACCGGCTGGTGCTCGATCACGAAGACGAAGATTACTGGCGCAATTACGGCACCCACCGCGAGACGCTGATCGCGCCGTCGCTGGCCTGGTTCGGCGAGCGCACCCAACTGTCGTTCGGCTACGAGCATCGCGAATTTCTCACCCCGTTCGACCGTGGCACGTTGATCGATCCGCGCACCAACCACCCGCTGGACATCTCGCGCAAGCAGCGCCTCGACGAGCCGTTCAACGACATGGAAGGCCGTTCGGACCTTTATCATTTCGAAGCCGACCATGAACTCACCGACGACTGGAAAGCTCACTTCGGCTACAGCTGGAACCGCGAAACTTACGACGCCAGTCAGGTGCGCGTGACCGCGATCGACACCAAGAAAGGCACGCTGACCCGCAGCATGGACGGCACGCATGGCGCGATCAGCACCGACCGCTTCACCACCGCCAGCCTCGAAGGCAAGGTCAATGTGCTGGGCATGCAGCATGATCTGGTGTTCGGTGTCGATGACGAGTACCGCAAGATCTATCGTGCTGACCTGATCCGTCAGAAAAGCCTGAGCACCTTCAGCTACACCAACCCGGTGTATGGCCGCGAAGTGGAAGGCACCACGGTCAGCCCGGCGGACAGCGCCCAGACTGATTTGCTGCGCAGTGATTCGGTGTTCATGCAGGACTCGATTCATCTTAATGATCAGTGGATTCTGGTCGCCGGCGGGCGCTTCCAGGAGTACGACCAGTACGCCGGCAAAGGCGTGCCGTTCAAGGCCAACACTGACAGCAATGGACAGAAGTTCGTACCGCGCGCCGGTCTGGTGTATCGCTACACCGACGAGTTGTCGTTCTACGGCAGCTATACCGAGTCGTTTAAACCCAACTCGACCATCGCCCCGTTGAGCGGCAGCAGCACCGTGCTCGACGGCAGCATTGCGCCAGAAGAAGCCAAGTCGTGGGAGCTGGGGGCGCGGCTGGATATACCGGGGCGCCTGACCGGCAACATCGCCCTGTTCGACATCAAAAAACGCAATGTGCTGGTGGCCAACTCGGAAGGCCCGACCACGATCTACAGCGCGGCCGGCGAAGTGCGTTCCCGTGGTCTGGAGCTGGACCTGACCGGACAGCTCAGCGACCGCTGGAGCATGATCGGCAGTTATGCCTATACCGATGCCGAAGTCACCGAAGACCCGGACTACAAAGGCAAGCGCCTGCAAAATGTGGCGAAGAATTCCGGCTCGTTGTCGGCGGTGTATGACTTCGGCAGCGTGATCGGCGGCGATCAATTGCGTGTCGGCGCCGGGGCGCGGTATGTCGGCGAGCGCGCGGGCAACGCGGTGAATGATTTCGACCTGCCGAGCTATACCGTGGCTGACGCGTTCGCCACTTACGACACCAAGGTCGAAGGGCAGAAGGTCAAGTTCCAGCTCAACGTGAAGAACCTGTTTGATCGCACCTATTACACCTCGGCGGCGAGCCGGTTCTTTGTGTCGATGGGTGATGCGCGGCAGGTTTCGCTGTCCAGCACCCTGGAGTTTTAAGGCAAGATCAAAAGCCCCTCACCCTAACCCTCTCCCGGAGGGAGAGGGGACTGACCGAGGTGTGTTGCGCAATACGTCGACCTGAAACATCGAATCGATTCTGTATTCAGAAAAGCACTTTCAGGTCGGCGTAATGCTTGAGCCTCTCCCAATCGGCCCCCTCTCCCTCAGAGGGGACTGACCGAGGTGTGTTGCGTGATACGTCGACCTGAAACATCGAATCGATTCTGGATTCAGAGCAGCACTTTCAGGTCGGCGTAATGCTTGAGCGTCCCCCAATCGGCCCCCTCTCCCTCCGGGAGAGGGCTGGGGTGAGGGGAGGAGGGTTCAACGCAAAAACGCTTGCCGATACTCACCCGGCGTCCCGCCCAGAACCTGCCTGAACCGATTGGTGAAATGACTCGCGCTAGCAAACCCGCACGCCAGCGCAATCTCGCCCAACGGCAACGCCGTCGCGCGCAACAATTCCCGTGCCCGACTCAAACGTCGCGCCAACACATACTGATGCGGCGGCAGGCCGAAACTGGTGCGGAACATCCGCGCAAAGTGGTATTCCGACAGCGCACATAACCCGGCCAGTTGCCCCAGGCTGATCGGCTCGGCCAACTGACTGTCGATCAGCTCCACCAGTTGCCGACGCTGATGCGCTGCCAGCCCGCCCTTCAAACGCAGGCCCTGACGCGCCCCCACCTGGCTGAGCAAGGTATGGCTGATCAATTCATGGGCCAGGCTGCTGGTCAATAAGCGTTCGCCGGGCTCGTCCCAGTTCAGCGTCAGCAACTGCCGGAAGCGTTGAGCCTGTTGCGGGTCTTCGAGAAAGGTTTGCTCGCGCAGTTGCATTTCCCGAGGCTCGCGATCAAGCAGAGTCACGCAACCGAGGGCAAATTGTTCGGCGCTGAAATACAGATGCGCGAGGCGGATATCGCCATTGATCACCCAGCCCGATTCATGGTCGGCCGGCAGGATGCACAATTTGTCCGGCCCGCCTTTTTGACCAGGTTGATCACGACGAAAGGTGCCGGTGCCTCCGGCGATGTAGCAGGACAACGTGTGGTGGCTCGGCGCTTCATAATCCTGCGCATCGTGGTGGTTGGTCCACAAAGCGGCAGACAAGCCGTCACCGAGCTCGGCGCTGTGCACGAGGCGTGCGTTCGGCGAACTGTTTAGTGCTTGAAAGACTTGCAGGGTATCAATGGCTGCCATGATCGGTTCTCTTCAACGCCTTGTATCCTACTCCGTAGCCTTCGCGCTGCCAGCCTGCCGTCAGACAAAAGCGCAAGATTATGCAAGTGCCTTGACCCGTGTTGCAGCACCCTGACGCTCAATTAAGCGCAAACCCTGTGGCGAGCAAGCTCGCTCGCCACGCAAAAGCGTTTTGCTGTGCCGCATCAGGGAGTATTTGCCATGAATCTGTCGTTGTATCTGCTGACCGTGCTGATCTGGGGGACCACCTGGATTGCCCTGAAATGGCAACTGGGCGTGGTCGCGATTCCGGTGTCGATCGTTTATCGCTTCGGCCTCGCCGCATTGGTGCTGTTTGTATTGTTGCTGCTCAGCCGTCGTCTGCAACCGATGAACCGTCGTGGGCATCTGATCTGCGTGGCGCAGGGGCTGTGCCTGTTCTGCGTCAACTTCATGTGCTTCCTGACCGCCAGTCAGTGGATTCCCAGCGGTCTGGTGGCCGTGGTGTTTTCCACCGCAACGTTGTGGAACGCCCTGAATGCGCGGGTGTTCTTCGGCCAGCGCATTGCACGTAACGTGCTGATGGGGGGGGCGTTGGGGCTGTTCGGTCTGGGCATGTTGTTCTGGCCGGAGCTGGCCGGCCATCAAGCCAGCCCGCAAACCTTGCTCGGCCTCGGTCTGGCGCTGTGCGGCACCTTGTGTTTCTCGGCGGGCAACATGCTCTCGAGCCTGCAGCAGAAGGCCGGCCTCAAGCCGCTGACCACCAACGCCTGGGGCATGGCCTATGGCGCGGCGATGCTCTCGGTGTGGTGCCTGGTCAAAGGCATTCCGTTCGACATGGACTGGTCGCCACGCTACGTCGGCGCATTGCTGTATCTGGTGATTCCGGGGTCGGTGATCGGCTTCACGGCCTATCTGACGCTGGTCGGGCGCATGGGCCCGGAGCGTGCGGCGTACTGCACGGTGCTGTTCCCGGTGGTGGCACTGAACGTTTCGGCGTTCGCAGAAGGTTACCAGTGGACCGCGCCGGCGCTGGTCGGGCTGGTGCTGGTGATGCTGGGCAACGTGTTGGTGTTTCGCAAACCCCGGGTGGCGCCGGTATCCGCTGCTGGCAAACTGGCCTGAGGCAACGGAAGGGAACAACGGGCAGATGTTTCGCAGCGCCTGCCCGTTGTGGTTTCAGCGCTTAGCCGCGCCAGACTTGCGGGTTGACCAGATCCTGCGGGCGTTCGCCGAGCAAGGCGCTGCGCAGGTTGGCGAGGGCGCGGTTGGCCATGGCTTCGCGGGTGTCATGGGTGGCTGAGCCGATGTGCGGCAGGGTCACGGCATTTTTCAGCTGGAACAGCGGCGATTCGGCCAGCGGTTCTTTTTCGTAGACGTCGAGGCCGGCGCCACGGATGCGGTTGTTTTGCAGGGCTTCGATCAAGGCCGGTTCATCGACCACCGGGCCGCGAGAGATGTTGACCAGGATCGCGCCCGGCTTCATCAACGCCAGTTCGCGGTGGCTGATCAGGTGACGGGTCTTGTCGCTGAGCGGCACCACCAGGCAGACGAAGTCGGCTTCGGCCAGTAACTGGTCGAGGCTACGAAATTGCGCGCCGAGTTCTTGTTCCAGTTCGGTCTTGCGGCTGTTGCCGCTGTAGAGAATCGGCATGTTGAAACCGAAGCGGCCACGGCGGGCGACGGCCGCGCCGATGTTGCCCATGCCGACGATACCGAGGGTTTTGCCGTGGACGTCGCAGCCGAACAATGGCGCGCCGACGCTGGCTTGCCATTGGCCGGCCTTGGTCCAGGCATCGAGTTCAGCGACGCGGCGGGCGCTGCTCATGATCAGGGTGAAGGCGAGGTCGGCGGTACTTTCAGTGAGCACGTCCGGGGTGTTGGTGAGCATGATCCCGCGTTCGTTGAAGTAGTCGAGGTCGTAGTTGTCGTAGCCCACCGACACACTTGAGACCACTTCCAGTTTTGTCGCGTTTTCGAGCTGGGCTTTGCCGAGTTTGCGGCCGACGCCGATCAGGCCGTGGGCGTGGGGGAGGGCTTCGTTGAACTGGGCGTTGATGTCGCCGTTCTTTGGGTTGGGGACGATGACGTCGAACTCTTGCTGGAGGTGTTCGATCATGGGCTGGGTGATGCGGCTGAAGGCCAGGACAGTCTTTTTCATCGTTTTTGGCTCTTGTTCGGGCTTGATGCCAAGCAAGCTAACATTTCTGTTTTGGGTTGTCTTGGCGGCCTCTGGGCCGACCATGTTCTTGGGGTTTTGGGGGGGATCCGTTGCTGCGGGTGTTGCTGATTAGGGTTCCGCCCTTACGGCGGGTCACTTTTTACAAACGCCTAAAAAGTAACCAAAAACGCTTGCTCCTACGTGCGGCCCGCTCGCTGGGGCTCGGGGTTCCTTCGCTCCGGGATCCATCCGGGCGCATCGCCTCCGGTTTGCTTCGCTGCACCTCCTCTCGATGTGTTTGGCTGCGCCAAACGGTCGCTGCGCTCCCACCCCCGGACGAATCCCTCCACTCAGCCTTCCGATGTCGCCCGTGGATCAAGATCAAGAGCTGCAGCCGAGCTTGCGCTCATCCTGTTGAGTGGGGCGGCTGCGCCGCATGGGTTTTACACAAATCAAAACTGTAGGAGCCAGCCTGACAGCCGATCATTTTCTAATTGAATGTGCGCAATCCAACTGTTGGGGCTGGCTTGCCAGCGGTGGCGGCCTGACAGCCGACCATTGTTTCGCAGGCTGCATGCGATCCCACTGTAGGAGCCAGCCTGCTGGCGATGGGAACATCGTGCTGGGCTTGTGAGAGCACAGGGTGAGGGCTTTTATTTTGCGGTGAATCTACCCCTCACCCCAGCCCTCTCCCCTAGGAGAGGGGGCCGATTTGTGGGCTTTTCAAGACTTGAATTCGACTCGGTATCGCACGTCGGCGTCATTCTCCCAAACACCTCGGTCAGTCCCCTCTCCCCTAGGATAGGGGGCCGATTTGTGGGCTTTTCAAGATCTGAATTCGATTCGGTATCGCACGTCGGCGTCATTCTCCCAAACACCTCGGTCAGTCCCCTCTCCCCGAGGAGAGGGGGCCGATTTGTGGGCTTTTCAAGATCTGAATTCGACTCGGTATCGCACGTCGGCGTCATTCTCCCAAACACCTCGGTCAGTCCCCTCTCCCCTAGGAGAGGGGGCCGATTTGTGGGCTTTTCAAGATCTGAATTCGATTCGGTATCGCACGTCGGCGTCATTCTCCCAAACACCTCGGTCAGTCCCCTCTCCCTCCGGGAGAGGGTTAGGGTGAGGGGCTTTTAGCTGTGTGGCGGAGGTTGGGGGATTTCGTGGTTATCCAGCACCCGATTCACGGCCAGTTCGGCGAGCATGATGATTTGCTGGATCGCCAGAATCGTCCGCCGTTGCGGCAGCTCAATGTAGGCGGCGATGTCGCTGGTCATCAGGCTGGCTTGGGCCAGTGATTCGCAGGCGTGGACCAGCAGGCTTTCGTTGTCCTGATCGGGGGCGACCTGGAACATGGTGCTGGGTTTGTGGAAGCGCAGGGTGAGGGCGTTGGGTTTGAGGTAGTGGTCGAGGGCGCGTTCGGCGGCTTCGTGGAATTTCTTTGAGCCGGGGAATTCGTAGGGGGTGGTGTCGTCGGTTTCAGGTGGATTAGGCGTTGGTTTGAACATAGGAAACATACTCGTGGCAAGTTGAGTTGAAGCTGCCACTTTTCGTTTTCCAGGCGAAAGGGTGGCAACTGTGCGCGGACTGGAAAAACCGGTCAACTTAGCCAAAACCGGCAGGCCCTAGGGCCTCCCGCGCACAGCCGCCATAACATTGCGAGCTAAAAAGCGCCGCAGTATGCCATGAGCTTTGGTAGTTGAAATCGGGTTTTCCAGACCCGGTCGCTGATGCGTCAGCGACACCCAAATCCTAGCCACCGCACTTCCGACGGACAACCTGCAAAACCTGTCGGAAACATCCGCGAAATCGCCGTTTCTGTAGGCTCTGCCGTAGGCTGCGATTAAACATCAAGGACAAAAAATCGCAGCCTGCGGCAGCGCCTGCAGTGAAAGCGGTGTGTTGAAAATCAGTTGGCGACACGCGCGCCGGCGAGGCTGCCGCTTAATTCGTAGGCCGCCAGTTCAGCCTGATGCGCCGTCAGAATCTCCGGCAACGACCCGCGCAGGTATTCAACCCACGTCTTGATCTTCGCATCCAGATATTGCCGTGACGGGTAGATCGCATACAGGTTCAGCTCTTGCGAGCGGTAGTTCGGCATGACCCGCACCAATGTGCCGTTACGCAAACCTTCGATCGCCGCGTACACCGGCAGCACGCCAACGCCCATGCCGCTGGTGATCGCGGTTTTCATCGCGTCGGCCGAGTTCACCAGAAACGGCGAGCTGTTGATGGTGACCATTTCCTGGCCTTCCGGGCCGTCGAAGGCCCATTTTTCCAGGGGGATCACCGGGCTGACCAGGCGCAGGCAGGCGTGGTTGAGCAGGTCGCTGGGCTTTTGCGCGCAGCCGTTGGCTTTCACGTAGGCCGGCGAGGCGCAGACGATGCTGTAGGTGATGCCCAGGCGTTGCGAGACGAAGCCTGAGTCTGGCAGTTCGCGGGCCAGCACGATGGACACGTCATAGCCTTCATCGAGCAGGTCCGGCACGCGGTTGGCCATGGTCAGGTCGAAGGTCACGTCCGGGTGGGTCTTGCGGTAGCGGGCGATGGCGTCGATGACGAAGTGCTGACCGATACCGGTCATGGTGTGCACTTTCAATTGCCCGGCCGGCCGCGCGTGGGCTTCGCTGGCTTCCGCTTCGGCTTCTTCGACATAGGCCAGGATCTGTTCGCAGCGCAGCAGGTAGCGTTTGCCGGCTTCGGTCAGGGCGATGCGCCGGGTCGTGCGGTTGAGCAGGCGGGTTTGCAGATGGGCTTCCAGGTTGGAGACCGCGCGCGAGACGTTGGCGGTGGTGGTGTCGAGTTGCACGGCGGCAGCGGTGAAGCTGCCCGCTTCGGCCACGCAACTGAAGGCGCGCATGTTTTGCAAAGTGTCCATGGGGTGCTCTCAAGGGAGATGGCAAATTGTGACACGAAGTTTCAGGGGCTGAGACCCCCGACCAAGGGATTATCTCGTTAACGGTAACAAAGATTCACAGGATTCCCAGCTTATCGCCGTTGGGACGCCCCCCTAGAATTGCGCCGTTGTGGGAATCGGGACGGATACGCCGGTTGGTCAGTTCAATCGAGGTGCCGCTTTTGCGAGCCAGCTCGCTCCCACAGGTTTTGGTTTTTCCCCCTCTTTCAGGAATTCGCAGCTGTGCCGCGTCGCATCAACAGAGCGTTTTTACCGCTCAGTGTTCTGGCTTTTTCCCTGGGTCTCAGCGGCTGCATTTCAACCGAAGGAATTGCCCCTCAGGACAAGGCGCTGGAGGCCAATGCGCTGGTCACCGATGACGCCATCGCCCACGCCGCCCGTGACGCCCACTGGCCCACCGCACAATGGTGGCAAGCCTACGGCGACCCGCAACTGAACCGCTGGATCGACCTTGCCGTTCAAGGCAGCCCGAGCATGGCCATGGCCGCCGCGCGGGTGCGTCAGGCCAAAGCCATGGCCGGTGTCGCCGAAGCCGCCGAGTCGCTACAGATCAAAGGTGAGTCGACCCTCAAACGGCACAACTGGCCAACCGATCAGTTCTATGGGCCGGGTGAGCTGGCCAATACCACGACGTGGGACAACAACGCGGCGCTGGGTTTCAGCTACGCCCTCGATCTGTGGGGCCGTGAAAGCAACAGCAGCGAGCGGGCTGTCGACCTGGCGCACATGAGCGCGGCCGAAGCGCGGCTGGCGCAACTGGAATTGCAGAACAACATCGTGCGCGCCTACATCGAGTTGTCGCTGCATTACGCCCAGCGCGACATCGTCGCCGCGACGCTCAAGCAGCAGCAACAGATTCTCGACCTCGCGCAGAAACGTCTGGATGGCGGCATCGGTACGCACTTCGAAGTCAGCCAGGCGCAAACGCCGTTGCCGGAAACCCATCGGCAACTCGATGCACTGGACGAAGCAATCGCCCTGAGCCGCAACCAGATCGCTGCGTTGGCGGGTAAAGGCCCGGGCGAGGGCGCGCAGTTGCAGCGGCCGTCGCTGTCGCTGGGGGCTGCGTTGAAATTGCCGTCGGCATTGCCCGCCGAGTTGCTGGGGCAGCGCCCGGACGTGGTTGCCAGTCGCTGGCAGGTGGCAGCGCAGGCGCGCGGGATCGACGTCGCGCATGCCGGGTTTTATCCCAACGTCGATCTGGTCGGCAGCCTCGGCTACATGGCCACCGGCGGCGGGGCACTGGAGTTTTTGACCGGCAAGAAACTCAACTACAACGTCGGCCCGGCGATCTCCTTGCCGATTTTCGACGGTGGGCGGCTGCGTGCCGAACTGGGTGAGGCATCTGCCGGGTATGACATCGCCGTGGCGCATTACAACCAGACGCTGGTGAATGCGCTGAAGAACATTTCCGACCAGTTGATCCGCCGCGAGTCGATGGACAAGCAGCAAGGCTTTGCCGCTGAGTCCGTGGCCACGGCGCAGAAGACCTACGACATCGCGATGATTGCCTATCAGCGTGGCCTCACCGATTACCTCAACGTGCTCAATGCGCAGACGTTGCTGTTCAAGCAGCAACAAGTGCAGCAGCAGGTGCAGGCGGCGCGGTTAACGGCGCATGCCGAGCTGGTGACGGCGCTGGGTGGCGGTCTCGGGGCTGGCAACGATGTACCGACTGCCGAGCAAACCCAGGCCCCGAAAACCCCGGTTCTCCTGCGTTGAACACACAACCTGTGGGAGCGAGCTTGCTCGCGAAGAGGGAGTGTCAGCCAGCACATTGGTTGCCTGACTCACCGCATTCGCGAGCAAGCTCGCTCCCACAGGATCCCGGTCCGACCCGACTTTTCTGAGCAGAATTCATGACTCCCTTGCCCGCACCTTTGCGCTGGCTCTACGCCCTGGAATGGCGCCGTGGTTTTTTCGACTGGGCACGCAGCGATGGCGTGACCTGGGTCTACATCTTCAAGGTATTGCTCGCCGCGTTCCTCACGCTGTGGCTGGCGATGCGTCTGGAACTGCCACAGCCGCGCACCGCGATGATTACGGTGTTCATCGTCATGCAGCCGCAGAGCGGGCAGGTGTTTGCCAAGAGTTTCTATCGCTTCCTCGGCACCCTGGCCGGGTCGGCCATGATGGTCACGCTGATCGCGCTGTTCGCGCAGAACACCGAACTGTTCCTGGGGGCGCTGGCGATCTGGGTCGGGATCTGCTCGGCCGGCGCCGCGCGCTGCCGTAACTTCCGCGCCTACGGTTTTGTCCTCGCCGGCTACACCGCCGCGATGGTCGGGTTGCCCGCGCTGGCGCACCCGGACGGCGCGTTTATGGCCGCCGTGTGGCGCGTGCTGGAGATCTCGCTGGGGATTCTCTGCTCGACCGTGATCAGCGCCGCAATTCTGCCGCAAACCGCCAGTGCGGCGATGCGCAACGCCTTGTATCAGCGCTTCGGCGTGTTTGCCCTGTTCGTCACCGATGGCTTGCGCGGGCGCAGCAAGGCCGAGGCCTTCGAAGCCAGCAACGTGCGCTTCATCGCCGAAGCGGTGGGCCTGGAAGGGTTGCGCAGCGTGACGGTGTTCGAAGACCCGCACATGCGTCGGCGCAACGGTCGCCTCAGTCGTTTGAACAGCGAGTTCATGGGCATCACCACACGCTTCAATGCCCTGCATCAGTTGCTCGAACGCCTGCGCGGCAACGGCGAAGAGCACGTGGTGGCTGCGATCAGACCGGGCCTGCAGGACCTGGCCGAAGTGCTCGACGGTTTCAGCGGCCGCGCCCTGACCAGCCCCGACGCCGCACGCCTGGCGATGGCGCTGGCGACCTACAAGGAAGGCCTGCCGACGCGGGTGCGAACCTTGCGCGCCATCTTTCAGGAGCGCGAACCGAGCGACGCCGAGCAACTGGATTTCCACACCGCGTACGAACTGCTCTATCGCTTTGTCGACGACTTGCACAGTTACGCCCAGACCCACGCGTCGCTGGCCGATCACCACCACGAACGCGAGCGTTGGGACGAGCCGTTCACCCCGCAAACCAACTGGTGGGCCGCTGCGGCTTCGGGGATTCGCGCCTCGTTCATCCTGATCGTGCTGGGTAGTTACTGGGTTGCCACCGCGTGGCCGAGCGGCGCGACCATGACGTTGATTGCCGCCGCCACCGTAGGCTTGTCTGCTGCCACACCCAACCCGAAACGCATGGCGTTCCAGATGGCGTGCGGCACCTTCCTTGGTGCGTTGATCGGCTTCGTCGAGATGTTTTTCATCTTCCCGTGGATCGACGGTTTTGCGCTGCTGTGCGTGATGCTCGCACCGGTGATCGTACTCGGTTCGTTCCTCACTTCGCGGCCGCAATACGCCGGGGTCGGCCTCGGTCTGCTGATCTTCTTCAGCACCGGTTCGGTGCCGGACAACCTGACCGTCTACAACCCCTACACCTTTATCAACGACTACATCGCGATGGTCATGGGCATGCTGGTCTGCGCGGCAGCGGGCGCAATTATTCTGCCGCCGAACAGTCGCTGGTTATGGCGGCGGCTGGAGCAGGATCTGCGCGGTCAGGTGGTGTATGCGATCAGCGGCAAGCTCAAGGGCCTGGCGTCGAGTTTCGAGAGCCGCACCCGCGATTTGCTGCATCAGGCGTATGGGCTCGCCGCCGGGCAGCCGACCGTGCAAAAGAACCTGCTGCGCTGGATGTTCGTGGTGCTCGAAGTCGGCCACGCGATCATCGAGTTACGCAAGGAGCAGGCGATTCTGCCGGTGCACCCGGCCTATGCCGAATCGCAGCCGTGGCGCCAGGCGATCCGCGTGATGGGCCGGGCGCTGGTGCGACTGTTCCTGCAACCGAACCAGAGCAATCTGGAGCGCGCACTGGTGGCGGTCGATCACGCGATCAGCCGGGTTGCCGCCACCGACGAGCCGTTCGCGCCGCACTTCGACACCTCGGCCCTGCGTCGGGTGAAGAGCTACCTGCACTTTATCCGCACCTCGTTGCTCGACCCGCAATCCCCACTCGCGGCCTATGCCGTCGCCAAGCCCGAAGGACTTGCCCATGCCTCGTGAAATCGCCTTCCACGGCGTGTACATGCCGACCATGACCCTGATGTTTTTCGTCGCTGCGGCGCTGGCCTGGGCGCTGGACCGGTTCCTCTCGGGGTTCGACCTGTACCGCTTCTTCTGGCACCCGGCGCTGCTGCGCCTGAGCCTGTTTACCTGTTTGTTCGGCGCGATGGCGCTGACTGTTTACCGTTGACTCTCTATCTCTGAAGAAGGCCCTGATGAAAAAGTTTTTCCAGCCTGCTCGCGACCCTGTTGGTGCTGGCCCTGGCGCTGTGGATCGGTCGCTCGTTGTGGGAGCACTACATGAACACCCCGTGGACCCGCGATGGTCGGGTGCGTGCGGACATCATCAACGTCGCTGCCGACGTCACCGGTGAAGTGATCGACGTGCCGGTGCGTGACAACCAGTTGGTGAAGAAGGGCGATTTGCTGATGCAGATTGATCCCGAGCACTACCGCATCGCGGTGAAGCAGGCGCAGTCGCTGGTCGCCTCGCGCAAGGCCACCTGGGAAATGCGTAAGGTCAACGCCCATCGCCGCGCCGACCTCGACAATCTGGTGATCTCCAAGGAAAACCGCGACGACGCCAGCAACATCGCCGATTCGGCACTGGCTGACTATCAACACGCGCAGGCGCAGCTCGAGGCGGCCGAACTCAATCTCAAACGCACCGAAGTGCGCGCGGCGGTGGACGGCTACGTGACCAACCTCAATGTGCATCGCGGTGACTATGCGCGTATCGGCGAGGCGAAGATGGCCGTGGTCGACATGAATTCGTTCTGGGTTTACGGCTTCTTCGAAGAGACCAAACTGCCGCATGTGCGTGTGGGTGACAAGGCCGACATGCAACTGATGAGCGGCGAAGTCTTGAAGGGCCATGTGGAAAGCATCTCGCGCGGCATCTACGACCGCGACAACCCGGAGAGCCGTGAATTGATCGCCGATGTGAACCCGACGTTCAACTGGGTGCGTCTGGCGCAGCGAGTGCCGGTGCGGATTCACATTGATCAAGTGCCGGAGGGCGTTTTGTTGGCGGCAGGGATTACGTGCACAGTGGTGGTCAGTCCGTTGGAATAAGAAGTTACTCGCGAGGAAGGGAGTCTTCGCGAGTAATGCTTATTGTTTTAAGTAACTAACGATAGTTGTTTGATTTGGTCGATTGTAAGTATCTGTTGAATTTGTGTTTACTGCGTTTTTGATGTGTTAGTGTTCTTCCTGTCATCTGTCGATGGCGTTAATTAGTCAACTTTTCACTCGGTCTGGCATTGTTCAATGTCTTGCGGATGTAGTGTTGTTTATTATTATTAAAATGGAAGTTTCAGATAATGGAAGTGATTGAAATCAGGATGGATAATTCTGTCAGCCGTATTGTTGCCGGCGAACCGGTGACGCTCGGCTTTACCCTTGAAACCGATGGTACACCCCCACCCGTGGGCTCGCGCCTGCAATTCAGGACTTACCATGGCGCCACTTTTTTGCATGCGTCAATGCCCCAGTCGGGCGCAACCTTGAGCCACTCATCCGGTTACAGCAACCTGACTATTACTGAGCCGCAAGTTACCGGCTGGAACCCAAGACGAACACTTACCTTCACAACGGATCGCGATGTCGAACTGTCGAAAGTTACCGAAGTAATCGGCATGGTTTATTACCAGCCAGAGTATGAAGATGGCTATTGGCCGGTGTTCGTTCAGACGGGTGCAGAGCAGGCTATTTCAACGCGACAGGCATTCGCCGCAAAGTGGCAGGATGCCTCGGGCGGCTGGATTTACAGTTACGACGTTAAGGTCACGTCCAACAGCCAGCCATTCAGTCAGTGGAAATTTTCCAGTGCAGGGTTACCGGCGGGCACGAAAATCTACACCCAACCCTGGCTCGATGTTGTGCATGATGCAACCGAGGGCATCATCGAATTGGTGACGCCACCGGGTGACCAGTATCTGCTGGAGCCGGGCAAGGAACTGCCGATTTCGGTCCAGCTGCTCTACCCGGCAGCGGCGGGACAAGCGCCTGAGTTCGAATCCCTGCCCAACCTCATGGCCGCGCCACGCTGACCCGGACGCTTCATTGCCATGCAGCGGTGAACGGGCTATCCCCGGGATCAGAGCTTGCCGTGCAGGCCGAAGCGCTTCATCAGCGTTGATTCCAGCAAGCCCTTTGGCAGCAGCGTCGCCAGTAACGGCAACGCCCGGCTGCCATTGCCGATTCGCGCCAACCGAGGCGGTTTGCTCTGTTGCACAGCCTTCAACAACTCGGCAGCAAACTCACGGGCCGGCGTCGGCTTGTCCTGTGAAGCCTTGGCCCGTGCGCGAATACCTTCGCGCACGGGAAACCACGGCGATTGCTCGTTGATCAACTGCTCCGCCTCATGCCCGGCATTCTTGGCGAAGCTCGACTGGATCGCCCCTGGCTGCACTTCCATCACGCGAATACCGAACGGCGCGAGTTCCATGCGCAAGGCATCGCTCAACGCATGCACCGCCGCTTTTGAAGCGCAGTACGCACCGGCAAACGGTGTGACCAGCACCCCCGACACGCTGCCAATATTCACCACCAGGCCTTTGGCCCGGCGCAACACGGGAAACAGTGCGCGGGTGACACCGACAATCGAGAACACGTTGGTTTCGAACTGGCGCTGCATGGCCGGCACACCGCCGTCGAGCAACGGCCCCATCGCGCCGTAACCGGCATTGTTGATCAGCACGTCGAGGCCGCCGTGTTGCTGGTTGATGCGCTCACTCAATTGCTCCAGTGCCACCGCGTCATTGACGTCGAGTTGCACGGCGGTGAAGCCGGCCGAGGCCAGAGTCGCTACGTCTTCGGCCCGGCGCGCACTGGCCCAGACTTCGAAACCGGCGGCTTTGAAGGCGTCGGCGAGTGCGCGGCCGATGCCGCTAGAACAACCGGTAATCAACGCAACGGGCATGGCGCATTCCTTGTGCTAACAGTGGAGGAGGGGATCAGTCGGAGAAACTACCCTGCAATCGCTCGGCGCGAAACTCCAGGGTTTGCGGGCGATATCCGGGGCGCAGCGGTGGCATCGGCAGGCAATCTTCCCAACTGCCGCCCGCCTGCAATTCGCCAGGGCCGCGATAGCGCGGGGCGGTGTATTGGTTGTCGGCCAGATTGACCGTGTCGCCCGGTGCGTAGGCAGCGATGCGCCAGCGCAATTCGGTCAGCGGGACATCGTTGCCGTTGTTCATTTTCAGTTGCAGTGGACGATCCGCCGGGCATTGTTCAGGCGCGTAGGTGATGCGCATCTCCAGCCGCGCCAGTTGCTTGATCTCGCGGTTGTCCAGCCACACCACCCACACCGCCACCAGGCCCAGACCGACAGCAGCGGCCACGGACACCGGCACAGCCTTGGCCGGGTACCGCAGCAACAGGACCAGCCAGGTGATGATCAGCAGGACGCCGATGAACATGTCGGAATACTCCTTGAATTCGTGAGCACCATCCTACCTAAGGGGGGCGGGAATAGACATTCGTCGAGCAAACCTTCCTACCGTTGGTCGGCACTGTAATTTCTGACAGTAGCCTCCCATGTGTTCGGCTGTTCAGATGACCGCTGACAGGACGCTGTCGTCGTGCGGAGCGGACTTATGAGCATGCACAGCAAAACACCGCGACTTTCGGTCAACGACCCGCGAGGGCTGTCTGTGCGTGCGGTCGATTATTGGCGTGAGGTGGAGGGCACGTCTGCGCAAACCCGCATCAACCGCACTGGCTTTAATGCGGCCGGGCATGCAGTCGAGCAATGGGATCCGCGGTTGTGGTTGCTGCAGATGAGCGATCCGCTGGCGCCTGCCAACCTGACGATGGTTTACACATTGAGTGGTCAGGTATTGCATTCGGACAGCGTCGATGCCGGTACGCAGGTCGTCTTGCAGGGGCTGGGCGATGAAGTGCTGTTGAGTTGGGACAGTCGCGGCACCCTGCGCGAAGTTGAACATGACTTATTGTTACGCCCGGTTGCCGTTTTCGAAGCCGGTGCGGGAGAACCGCGACGCTGCGCCGAGCGTTTTATCTACGGCGAGCCTGGTGTCGGTGAGCTGCATAACCAGTGCGGTCAGTTGATTCGCCACGACGATCCGCTGGGTAGCCTGCTATTCGACGCTTATGCGTTGGGTGGCCAATGTCTGCAGAACACCCGACATTTCACGCTGCAGCCGGTGAACCCGGATTGGCCGGAGCCGATCAATCAACGCGAGCAACTGCTGGAACCCGGCGAAGGCGCGACGACTGGCTGGCGTTTCGGGGCGCTTGGCCATGTCCTCGAACAGGTTGATGCGTGTGGCAATCGGCAGGGTTTCGAGTTGACCATCGCTGGGCGCCTGCGGGCCATTCACGTGCAGTTGCAGGCGCACGCGGGTTTGACAACGCTGGTCAGTGATATCCGCTACAACGCTGACGGGCTGGTTGTGCAGGAAGTCGCGGGCAACGGGGTGCTGACCACCCTGAGCTATCGGCCCGAGGACGGTCGTCTGCAGCAACGAAAGGCCAGCAGAGCCACGGGTGAAGTCGTGCAACATTGGGTCTACACCTATGACCTGACGGGCAACGTGCTGAGCATCGAGGACAAGGCGCTGCCTGTGCGCTACTTCGCCAATCAGCGCATCGACCCGGTCAGTCGCTTTTACTATGACAGCCTCTACCAGATCTGTGCGGCCACCGGGTGGGAAGCAGGCGCTGCCTGTGCCGGACCGACGGCAATCGCCAATTACACCCAAAACTACCGGTATGACGCCGGCGGCAACCTGCTCGAATTGACCCACGTGGGCGCACAAAATCATGGCCATCAACTGCAGGCGGCGCGCTACAGCAACCGCTGCCTGCCGGTGGCGCGATGGCGTGCCGCCCGACCGAGGCGCAGATCGCGGCGGCGTTCGACGCCCGGGGCAATTTACGCATGCTGGATCAAGGGCGTCTGGTGCACTGGAATGGGCGCAATCAGCTGGATTCGGTGGCGATAGTGCAACGCGAAAGCGCTGCGGACGATCGCGAGGTCTATCTGTATGACGGCAACGCACAGCGGGGGCGCAAGATACGTTGGCTGCAGACCAATGCCCGCCGTGTCGTTGCGCAGGTGCGTTATCTGCCAGCACTGGAGTTGCGCACGGACAGTGGCACCGGTGAGGTGTTGCAGGTCATCACGGTTCAGACCGGTCTTAATCACGTACGGATCCTGCACTGGGACACGGCGCCACCTTCGGGTGTCAACGACCACTGCCGCTACAGTTTCAGCGATCACTTGGGGTCGATGGGGCTGGAACTGGACGCCAGTGCAGCGGTGGTCAGCCGCGAGCATTTTTATCCGTTCGGCGCGACAGCGTGGAGTGAAGAGGTGCAGGTCAGTTATCGAACGGTTCGTTATTGCGCCAAGGAACGCGATGCCACAGGCCTTTATTACTACGGATACCGTTATTACCTGTCCTGGTTGCAGCGCTGGTTGAATCCGGATCCGGCGGGCGCTATTGATGGGCATAACCGTTATCGAGCGATGCGCAACAACCCGCTGGTCTACGGCGACAGTGACGGGCGTAATCCGAACACGCTAGAGAAGAAACCTCACGATCGGACCTATCACGATATGGGCAAGCAGAAACTGGTAAACCCGGTGCAGGCTGCCGGCATGCAACCGGTGCGCAATTATTTTGCCGACAATCCAGACCCCAGGGTGCAGGATTACCGACGGGAAATTCCCGTGGAACTGGCCAGGCTTGGAGCCTCCAGCGATTCGCTGCTCAACACCCATCAGGCTCACGTAAGGGCCGCCGTGAAAACCCAGACTTCACCGCCGTCGGGGCCCGTGATGTATCACGGCGGCGAGGTGCTTTCGGCCGGCATCAGTACGGTGTTCGGTGAAAAAACTGCAAGTCAGGTCATGGGCCCGATGTCGGATATTTTCAACAGTCCTGTCGAAGACCCACAAGTACTTGCCGCCAGGCGGGGGGCTGTGGCCACGACCATTAAATTCAGCGGAAAAATGCTCATGCACACGGCAAATCCTGCGCTGCAAATTGTCGGCGCGGCCTCTGTCGCGATGAGTAACATCATGGTGGCCTCAGAGGCGCAGACGCGCGTTCAGTACAAGCAGATGAGTGCGCCTGCCAATGTGCTGATGTCTGCCACCGTGGATGTGCCGCGAGCGTCTTTTCAGACGCTCCAGCAAACATTTGCTGCACCGCAGCGAGCACCGGTCCCGGGATCAAACGGCAGGGCTGAGTTCGTTCGTCCAGCAAGCGTTTAATGC
The DNA here is from genome assembly GCF_054344005.1 of Pseudomonas sp. GNP014. NCBI lineage: Bacteria > Pseudomonadati > Pseudomonadota > Gammaproteobacteria > Pseudomonadales > Pseudomonadaceae > Pseudomonas > Pseudomonas sp. GNP014. Next base: position 2,353,649 of record NZ_JBTGUS010000001.1, read on the forward strand.
AGCCTTTGTGTCGTCTGCACCGGACGTTGTGCAGGCGGTCGATTATCTGGACAGCAGAGACGGAGAAACCAGGCGCCCTCGTCGAGGGTCGACCTACGGCTAGGTGAACAAAAGCCCCCGCCCGACCCGTTGCGGATAGGGGACGCAATGGGGCGGGCGGGGGCTTTTTGTGTTGCCGGACGTTTTACTGCGCGATGGTTTTCACCGACACGCCGCGTTCAACCGGGGTGGAGCGACCGTAGATATCTTCGAACCGCTCGATATCGTCTTCGCCCAGATAGCTGCCCGATTGCACTTCGATGATCTCCAGCGGGATCTTGCCCGGGTTGCGCAGGCGGTGCACCGAGGCGATCGGGATGTAGGTCGACTGGTTTTCGCAGAGCAGGAACACGTTGTCATCGCAGGTCACTTCGGCGGTGCCGCTGACCACGATCCAGTGTTCGGCGCGGTGGTGGTGCATCTGCAGCGACAGGCACGCGCCCGGCTTCACCGAGATGTGCTTGACCTGGAAGCGTCCGCCCATGTCCACCGAGTCATACGAGCCCCACGGACGATAGACTTCGCAGTGGTTCTGGGTTTCGCTGCGACCCTGTTCGTTGAGGGTCGCGACCATCTGTTTGACGCCCTGAACCTTGTCCTTGTGGGCGATCATCATCGCGTCCTTGGTTTCGACCACGACGATGTTTTCCAGGCCGATCACCGACACCAGTTTGCCGTTGCCGTGGATCATGCAGTTCTTGCTGTCCTGAATCACCACGTCGCCCTTGCTGACGTTGCCGTTGGCGTCTTTTTCGTTGACTTCCCACAGCGACGACCAGCAACCGACATCGCTCCAGCCGGCGGTCAGCGGCACCACGCAGGCACGCTGGGTTTTTTCCATCACCGAGTAGTCGATGGAGTTGTCCGGGCAGCAGGCGAAGGTGGCTTCGTCGAAGGTGATGGTGTCCGGATCCTGAACGCTGCGCTCCAGGGTCAGCAGGCAGGTGTCGTAGATGTCCGGATCGTGCTTTTTCAGCTCTTCGAGGAAGCGGCTGGCACGGAACAGGAACATGCCGCTGTTCCAGTAGTAGCCACCGGATTCGACGTACTCGGTGGCGCGTTTGACGTCGGGTTTTTCGACGAAGTGCGAGACGCGGCTGACGCCTTCGGGCAGCAGCGAATCGGCAGTGGACTTGATGTAGCCGTAACCGGTTTCCGGTTTGGTCGCCGGCACGCCGAACAGCACCATTTCGCCGTTTTCGGCGGCGACGGTGGCCAGCGCCAGGGCGCGTTGCAGGGCTTTCTGATCATCGAGAACGTGGTCGGCCGGCAGCACCAGCATCAGTTCGTCGCGACCTTCATTGACCAGCATCATCGCGGTCAGCGCCACCGCTGGCGCGGTGTTGCGGCCGAATGGCTCCATCAGGATGCGCTGGGTTTCCAGATTGCGAGCGGCCAGCTGCTCGTTGACGATAAAGCGGTGATCCTTGTTGCAGACCACGATCGGCGTATCCATGCCTTCGAACACCAGGCGTTCGAGGGTTTGCTGGAACAGCGTGTGTTCGCCGGTCAGGGCGAGGAATTGTTTAGGGAATTGTTTGCGCGAAAGCGGCCACAGACGCGAACCGCTACCACCTGACAAGATCACCGGAATCATGTTGTTACTCCATAAAAATCAATTGGGTTAGAGGCACGAACGATGTGTCGTTTCACTCTTGTTTTTGTCTCGTATCCGAACTCTCACCCCGGTTCCTGTGGGAGCCTGGCTTGCCAGCGATGGCATCACCTCGGTGTATCTGCAGAACCGAGGCGTCTGCATCGCTGGCAAGCCAGCTCCCACAGGGAACCGGGTCAGTTCGGGAAATTTGTTAGCGCGTCGACACCGGGCGTTTCACCCAGACTGGCGACAGGCTGCTACCGGAACCTGTGACGTACAGCACTGCTGCCTCACCGCGTTCCAGCGCGACCGGTTTTACGTCGCCGACTTTCTTGTCGCCTTCATACAGCGCCAGGCTGACTTTCACCGGGTTGATTTCACGTTCGCCACGGCCCTTGGCCGCTACGTTCGGCACCACATCGGTCTTGCCGTCGGCGGTCTTCAGGGTCAGCGGCTTGTCGCTGAGGTTCTGCACGCGCACCAGGGATTTCTGCTTGTTCTTGAACGGCGGTTCTTCGATCAGTTGCGGCGCGCCGGACGCGTTGTTGACCAGGGTGTAGTAGTGGTCACCGGCGAGTTTCACCGGCAGGGTCTGGCTGCCGATTTTGGCGCTGTAGTCACCGCCCGGCATGAAGCTGAAATCGCTGCTGGCCAGTGGCGCAACGTCGCTCAGATTAGTGCTGCCGACGGTGGCGCTGACTTCAGCGTTGCTGGCGTTGTAGACCCGCACGAAGGTCGAGCCTTTCGGTGCGGTCGGGCCGTACAGCGCGGCGTCGCCACCGGCAAAGGCAGGGACGGAAAGCACGCTGAGGCCAGCAACCAGTGCGAAGCTTTTAGCGAGACGACGAGGAGTAGTAGTGAAAGTCATGGTGTACCTCTCTTTCAGTTTTGCGCCCGATCGGGCGTCTCGGATTTAGTGTTGATAGCTACGTTTTGTTGGCGAGCACCGGCTTGTTTGAGCTCTGCGACCCACTGCGGGTCGGCGTCGCCGATTTCGTTGTTCACAGGCAGATAACGTTCAGGAAACTCCCAGATCAGCACCTGTGGCGGGCTGTTCTTGAAGTCATCGCTTTTCAGGTAGCTGAGCATCGGCAGGATCGGGCCGTGGCCGTCTTCGGCGTAGCTCACCACGTCGCTGTGCAGCGCTTGTTTCAGCGCACCGACGAAGTTCCAGTTGGGGTTGGCGCTGTAACTGGTGCCGACCAGTGCCACCGGCACCTCATTGCTGGCGAACAGCGCGTCGTCACCGGCAGGTTGCTCGGCGGCCACGGTGTTGCGCTTTTGCAGCGGCTCTTGCGCCGGCATCAGGTTTTCGAACAGCGGATCGAGCGGCAGGAACAGACGCAGATCGCCCTTGTGCGTGACCTTCTCCGCCGGCGTGGTAACGAAGCGCTGTGGCTCGCCGCTGAGCGGGAACTTGTCGGCGATGGTTTTCGCCAGAGTGTTGGCGGCAATCTCGGCACCTTCCGGGGTCCAGTGGGTGTCGGTGCGCAGGAACACTTGCTGACCGTTCTGCTTGGCCTGTTGCAATGGCTTGAGCAGGTCAGGGGCGAGGATCTTGTCCGCCGCGACACGGTGGTGGAAATCCTCATAAAGGTTTTCGTGAATGCTCGCCGGTTTCACTTCGCCCAGATGCTCCGGGTACAGACGAACCTTGGCCGGCACGATCGCCATCACCAGTTTCACGCCTTTCTCTTTCAGGGTCTGGCGCACGCCTTCAACCAGCGCGTAGTTGCCTTGCAGGTTCAGCTCTTCGTTGACGATCGGGTTGAATTCCTCGTCGCTGTACAACCACTGATCGCGACCGAGCACCACGCCCGGACGACCCTCGTTGAACAGTTTGAAATCCAGCGCGGCCCAGAGGTTGGTGCCCAGACGCTTGATCGGGAACTGGTCGTCGTAGTGGGTTTCCACAGCCTTGGTCCAGCGGCCGTTGAGCACCGTCGCGTCGGCGTTGGTGCTGAAACCGAAGAAGCTGCGAACCGACCACAGACCGAGGACCAACAAGGTCACCAGGAACAGGGCGATGTAGAAGATGCGTAATGAGCGGGTCATGTCAGATCCCTCAGAACTGGAAGTAAAGGAACGGCGAGAAGCTTTGCGCCGAAAGTTTGAGAATCGAAGCGATGAACAGCAGCAGGATCAGCCCGCGCATCACGTAGCGCGACCAGTCCGCTGTCCAGTAAGCCGGTTGCACCTGGGCTTCGACGCCGACGGTGTAGCCAGGCTCATGGATGCTCGCCGGGTTTTCGCCAGGCGCGGCTTTGATCATCCCTGGCGTTGCGGTGGCAGGGCCGTTGGCCTCGACGTTGACTTCAGGTTTGCTCTTGGCCGGCGGCTGGTTGGTGTACAGGTCACGCAGGCCGAAAAACGCCAGGGTTGCGTAAGCGACGACCAGGGTTGCCACTTGCAGACCGGTGAGGCTGGCGCGGTTGAGTTCCGACAGCGACCAGTCGCTGAAGCTGAACATCGCGCCGTACATGCGCCCGGCAACGTGCAGGTTTTCGGCACGGAAGATCACCCAGCCCATGACCACGAGCAGGAAGGTCAGCGCCCAGCGGATCGGGTTGAGGCTGCGCGGCGAGGTATTGATGCCCAGCGCTTTTTCAATCGCCAGCCACATGCCGTGCCAGGCGCCCCAGACGATGTAAGTGATGTTCGCACCGTGCCACAGACCGCCGAGGAGCATGGTCAGGAACAGATTGCGATAGGTCATCAGCGTGCCTTTACGGTTACCGCCGAGGGTGATGTACAGGTAGTCACGCAGCCAGGTCGACAGGCTGATGTGCCAGCGGCGCCAGAACTCGGTGATCGACTGGCTGATGTACGGCTGTTTGAAGTTTTCCATGAAACGGAAACCCATCATCAAGCCCAGACCGATGGCCATGTCGCTGTAACCGGAGAAGTCGAAATACAACTGCGCGGTGTAGGCCAGCGCGCCGAGCCAGGCATCACCGGTGGTCGGGTTTTGCAGGGCGAAGCAGTGGTCGGCGACCACCGCGAGGGTGTCAGCGATAAAGACCTTTTTGATGAAACCCTGCATGAACCGCGTGCAGCCCTCGGAGAACTTGTCGAGGGTGTGCGTGCGGTTGTTGAACTGATCGGCGAGGTCGCGAAAACGCAGAACCGGGCCGGCAATCAGGTGCGGGAAGATCGCTACGAATGCGGCGAAGTCGATCAGGTTGCGCGTGGCCGGGGTGTCGCCGCGATACACGTCGATGATGTAGCTGATCGACTCGAAGATGTAGAACGAGATCCCGATCGGCAGCAGCACGTGGGTGAGGATGAACGGTTCGAGACCGACCGACGTCATCATCGCGTTGATGCTGTCGACGCCGAAGTTGGCGTACTTGAAGTAGCCGAGGATGCACAGGTCGACCGCGACGCCGAGCAGCAGCCAGCGTTGTGCCGGTTTGGTGCGCACGCCGGCGGCACCGACTTTCAGGCCGATCCAGTAGTTCCACAGGGTGACGCCGGCGAACAGCGCCAGGAAGTCCACCCGCCACCACGCGTAGAACACGTAGCTGGCAATCAGCAGCAACAGGTTGCGATAGCGTTGCCCGCTCAAGTAGTACAAGCCGAGAAAGATCGGCAAGAACAGAAACAGGAACACGTTGGATGAAAATACCATCCCGATCTCTCCATGTTTGAACCAACAGTCAAGGGCCAAAGCCCCCCCAAACCCCCCGTGGTAGTGGAGGGGTGAAACGGTGTTGCTGTCAGGGTTGTGCAGGGCCTTGAAAGCTCCCTCACCCCCCGCCCTCTCCCGGGGGGAGAGGGAGCCTGATCTCCATGGTTTTCAAAAATGGAGATCGACCCGGTATTTCTGTGCAGCCTGATCTGGTTTTTTTCAAAGCCTGAGATCGACTCGGTATTTCCTTGCAGCCTGATCTCGATTGTTTTTCAACACCTGAGATCGACTCGGTATTTCTGTGCAGCCTGATCTGGTTTTTTTCAAAGCCTGAGATCGACTCGGTATTTCCTTGCAGCCTGATCTCGATTGTTTTTCAACACCTGAGATCGACTCGATATTTCAGGTCGGCGGATTTCTCAAAAGCACCTCGGTCAGTCCCCTCTCCCTCCGGGAGAGGGTTAGGGTGAGGGGCTTTTGCTGTTCGCCTTTCATGAACCCTTGTTGCCCTTTTCATGCGACGGGTCGTAGACCTTGGTCAGGTCGCCACCCAGGCGGAAGGTCTTGAACGGTTGCATGCCGTGCTTCTTCTCGATCACATCCGGCGGGCAGGTGTAGAGCGTGCAGAACGGTTCGAGCCAGGCGAATTTCATATCCTCTTTGAGGTCGGTCATGTCCTGCTCTTTGCCGTTCTTCTTCTCGAATTCGTCCGGGTCTTTCACCCCGGCCAGCACCCGGTCACCCAGACGTTTCAGCGCGCTGTTGTTTTCCTGACGCAGATCGACACCGTTGACCTGGGCAAAACTGGCGATCATTGCCAGCGGCGGCAGGGCGTAGTTGTGATAGGCGAGGGCGCGTTGCTGGCGCTTGAGTTCGTTCGGCAGGAAGCCGTCGGCGTCGACTTGATTGACCCCGACCTTGTATTCCTTCACCGCCCAGTCGAACAGGTCGCGACGGTTGGTGGCGACGGCGGTGGCCATCACCGACCACGCGGCCCAGTACGAGTGGTTGTTGGTTTTTTCCAGCGGCAGGTTGTCCCAGTCGCTGACCACCTGATCGGCCATCTTGCTGAACCATGCCTCGATCAACTGCGCTTCCTGCTGATGCTGCGCCAGCGGATGCGAGTCAGAGAACTTCAGGCGAATGTACGAAGAGGCCATGCTGCCCAGCGCCCATTTGCGCATCGACTTGCCGGTGTGGTTGAAGTCTTTCGACATCAACGCATCGGCCTTGGCCCACGCGGTCAGCCAGTTCAGCGTGCAATCGAGCTGCTCCGGGCGACCGTCGCGCATGAACTGCATCACCCGTTTGGCGGTGCCGCGTTCCAGCGTGGTGATGTCTTTAGTGGTGTCGCGAAAGGCTTTTTCCGACTGCACGTTCAGTGTCGCGCGGGCCTTGTCCGAACCTTCGTATTTGCTGCGAAATTGCAGCGGTCCGGTGTACGGCGCGGGCATCGCGTCACAGCCTTCGCTCTTGTCGCCGGTCTTGAATTTATCCACAGGGGCGAAGTAGCCCTGCGGCGGACGCAGTGGCGCGGCGGCCTGAGTGGCCCCGGCGAACATCGCCAGGGTCAGCAGGGATGGTGCAAGCAAGTGTTTGATCGTTCGATTTCGCATAGCAGACCTCATTGCCCGACCTGAGCGGTTTGTTGCCCAGCGCCCGGGAATACGTTGCGTTTGCAGATTTTCGCTTCGACTTTCTGCGGCGCGGTGCCCGCTTCCGGGCCCTGGACTTCGACTGCCAGCAGGTTTTGCGAGGCCCAGTCTTCGTCCGTGCGCAGCTCAAAGGCGAAACGACCGTCGGTGTCGGAAGTTTCCGGTTTCTCGATCTTGATGTCCTCGTGGCGACCGTTCATGTACCAGAGGGTGGCTTGCAGGGTTTTCACCGAAGGGTCGGCGAAGCGGATGTCGACCTGATGGCTGCTGTTCTGCAGGTTCAGGTTTTTGCTGTTGACCAGCAGTTCCTGTTTGCTGCCCGGCTTGAGCGTGGTGCTGGCGGACATTTGCGCGTCTTTGCCTTCGCAGCCGTTGTCGAGCAGGGACATCATCTGGCGATAGATGGTTTCCTGGTCGAGGCGGTACAGCGGCGAGAATTCCCAGATGAGAATTTTCGGCGGGGTCTTCTGGAATTCATCGCTACCGAGGTACTGCAGCATCGAACCTTCCAGGCCACCGCCGGGGAAGGCGACGTTGAGAATGTCGGCGCCGATCGCCTCTTCGAGGAAGCCGGCGAAGTTGTAGTTCTTGCCGCTGTGCGAGGTGCCCACGAGGGTGATTTGCGGGTTGCCGGAATCACCGAACAGGTCGCCGTCACCGGCTTCGCCTTTCGGCTCGGTGGTGAACTGATCCATGTACTGGATCGCGTAACTGGTGCCGCACAGTTGCCCGGCCATGTTGTGCAGGGTGCCGGTCTTGCCCATGCGCCCGGAGCGCTTGGTCTCGAATTCACGCTTGGGAATGTCGGCGAAGGCCGGAATCTGCTTGACCTTCTCGGCGACGATTTTCGCCGTGCGCTGGGCGCCATATGGGGTCCAGTGCTGGTCGCCGCGGAAGTAGAAATCGTGGGCGGGCAGGGTGTCCGGCAGCGATTCGTTGGTCAGCGGCGACAGATCCGGCACCACGTATCCCATCTGCGCGAAACGCCCGAGCATGGTCTTGTAGTTGCCCAGCGCTTTCTCGTAATCGAACGCGGCTTTTTCCTGCGGGTTGAGCTTGTTGCGGTTCACCAGACCACGGGTTGGCTGGTAAACGATCACCAGTTCGACGCCTTTGGCTTTGAACGCATCGTGCAGCTGTTGCAGGCGTTTGTAACCGGCCGGGGTGGTGTTGAACTCGGTGCGCAAGTCTTCTTGCGTGCGGAACAGCCAGTCGCCCTGCGCCTGCACCAGGGTGGTGAAGTTCTGCTGATAACGCGTGGTGTAGTTCTTCGCGTCATGCGCGGCCGGGCACAGGTTGCAGCACGGTTCGGCGGTGAACTCGGGCGCTTTCACTTCGTCCGCACGGGCGCTGTTGCTGGCCGCCAGAATGCCCACGGTCAGGGCCGACAGGCTGAGTAATCTGATCAAGTGTGGGTGCATAAAATTATCCTCAGTCCTGCATTTCGGTCTGGCGTTCGACAGGGTCGATCAGCACGGCTTTCTGCTGGCGCACCAGCAGGTCGAGAATTTCATCCTGGCGCTCGCCGAGGATGCCGTTGAAGCTGATGCCACTGGATTTGGTCGGCGCCAGCATCGACACGCGATACAGCTCGACGCTCAAGGGCGAGTCGATCGACAGCGGGCCGCTGCCGTTGGCCGCCAGTTCACCGCCAACCACAATCAGCGACACCTGGGCATCGAACGGGTCGAGCTTGATGTCACGGTCGGTGTCGGTGAGGTCCTTGATGTGGCCGTAGACGCCGGTCAGGCCGTTGGCCATGGCGACGTTTTCGTAGAGGCGGATGTTCACGCTGTTACGAATGCGGATGCCGTGGCGCTTATTGCTGATGACCTTGTTGCCCCACAGCAGGTTGTCGGCGGACTCGTAGAGCGTGATGCCGTCGGTGTGGTTCTTGTAGATTTCGTTGTAGGCAATGATGTTGTTGACGCTGTTACGGTCGATCACCAGGCCCGAGAGGTGGTTGTCGAAGCTTTTGTTGTTGAAGATGAAGCTGTCGTTGACCTCACGGGAAATAATGATCCCGTGCTTCTTCTTCGTACCGTGGACGGTGTTCTCGGCAATGATCAGACCGTGGGAACGGTCGTGCGGGTCGATGCCGTAGACGATGTTGTCTTTGTAGGTGTTGCCCTTGACCACGAAGTCGCGGGTCTCGTAGCAGTAGAAGCCGTACCACATGTCGGAGAACTCGGAACCGACGATCCAGCCAGTCGGCTCGGGACGCTTGAGGACCTTGGCCATGTTCGGCGTGTACTGGGAAATACTCACCCCGTACGACTTACTGTTGGCGTAGCCGAAGCTGGCCATCTTGCTGTTGACGATGTAGGTCTCGGTGCCGCCCCAGGCGAGCAGGAACGGACGGAATTCCTTCGGCGAACGGAACGTTGCCGGGCCGTTGTCCTTTTCGCGCCAGCCGGTGACTTTGGTGTCACGCACAAACAGTTGGCCGTCGTTGACCATGAATGCACCGGCCTCTTGCGACAGGCGCAGTTCCTGGGTCTGACCGTCGATTTCAAGGATGCCTTTGCGGCCGACCACGATCGGCAGCTTTGCCAGATACACACCCGGCGAGGTCTCGCTGAAATACTGCTTGGGCAGTTTCTGCGCCAGATCCTTGAGGTTCAGGTAACCGTCGTCGACGAAGATCGCCTGCGGGATGCCGTGCTGACGCACCACCCATTCGGCCATCTTGTTGTCGCCGCCGATGAAGTCCTTCAGCGCGTCTTCCTGCATCATCCGGCGCACGCTGACTTTGCCTGTTTTGCTGCGGACGATTTTCGCGGCGGCGGCTTCGGCGGTGTAGCCGGAAATGTCCGGCAGTTTCGGCGCGGCCAGGTTCAGCGCTTCGGTCGGTGCGCTGCTGACGGTGTAGGTCTTGGCTTGTTGCAGCTCTTTCGCGGTGGTCACCGGCTTAAGCGGTTCCACAGTCGCGAAGGCGCTGGCGCTGGCCAGCAGCATCGCGCCGGCCAGCAGGCTGAGTGAGCCTGTCCTGGTGCTGATCATGTCGGGCACTCCCTTGGCGGTTTGCATCAGAAGCGCCAGATCACGTCGATGAACGCGCGGTGCATGTACGAATCAACCTGCTTGCCGTAGGCATCGCCCGGTTTGAACACACCGCCACGGAAACGCACGAGGGCCGAGGGCTCGTCGATCGACTGGCTCAGGGCAGCCGGCAACAAGCCTTGCTTGAAGTACTTGGTGACGACCAGGTCCATCTCCTGACCGAGGTCCTTGTTGCCGTCTTCAAGCGGCAGCGAGGTGCTGGAAAGAATCGCGCCGGTGGCGTCGTCGGTGTTGTTTTCCACCGCATTGATGCCGTTGCTGCCGACCGGCTTGTTGCCGTCGACACGCCAGAACTTGTGGTAGATCAGGCTGGCGTCGTATTCGTCATTGACCATCCAGGAACCGAACAGGGTGGCGGTCTGCATGTTGTTCATTTCGCCACGGAAGGCTTCGCCGAAACGGTGCACGCGCGAGCGGGTACCGGTGTAGTTGGAGCGGTTGCTCTCCAGACCGTTCTGTTCGTAATCGGCGCTGGCGCGGGCATAGGCACCGCCGACTTGCCATTGCGGATCAAGGCGCAGACGCACACCGATGTCGGTGGCCCAGCCGTTGACGTCTTCGCTGCGCTTGGCTTGCGCCGGGCGCGAGCCATCGGCGTTGAGGGCGTTGACCGTGTCACGGTCGCCGCTCATGCCGGTGATGCTGCCCCAATAGTTGACGGTGTTGGTGTTGCGCCAGTTGTAGGCGTCGCTGTCGGCGGTCAGGCCGAGCCAGCTGATGTCACCGTTCTGGGTTTTATCCAGCGAGTCGCGCGGGACGCCCGGCTCGGCGTAATCGAGTTTGCCGTCATCGTGAGTGTGATGACCGCGAATGCCGACCCATTGCCCCGGCGTCCACTGGTAAGCGGCGTCGGCGTAGGCGTGCAGGCGATCCTTGTCTTTCGGCGCCAGCTCTTTGAGGTCGGTGCGGTATTCGCTGAAACGCTCGGCGACGCCGACGTTGGCACGCAGCAGGGTGGTGTCGAAGGTCCAGTTCAGCGCTTCGATATTGGTGTCGCGCCATTGGCCGTCGTCATTGCGCAGGCGCTGGCGACCGAACTTGAGCATCTCGCCCGGGTATGGCGTGAGACCGCTGTAGCCGACCCAGAACTCGCGCATCGCCAGGTAGTTTTTCCTGGTTTTGCGATCACTGTTGTCGGTGGCTTGTTCACCGTCGGATTGTTGCAGGGTGTCGGTTTCGATGATGTCGGTCGAGGTCACGGCCTGGCCCATGGCGTAGGCGCTCCACGCACCGCTTTCGCCGTAGACCCACGGACGCAGGTCGAGGCCCAAGCCGTTGACGTCGCCGCCACTGGCGGTGCCGAGGTCGCGGTCGTCTTCGGACTGGCCGGTGATTTTCACTTCCAGGCCGAAGTTCTTCGATTCAGTGATCGCGGCCAGTGTCGGGCAAGACCAGATCAGCGCGAACGTGAGGCCAATGCCGGCCTTCACAAAGGGATTCAACTTCATAGGGATTCCTCGCCGTCTTCTTCTTGCAGGGCGTGCAGTTGCAGCGTGTTCTGATTCAGGGCGCCACGGCTGGCCTGTTCCTGTTGCAGCAGGCGCTGGGCTTCGGCCAGACGCTCGGGCGGCAATTGCGCTGCGAGGGTGGTCGCCAGTTCATCGGCTTGCGGGGTGTTCTGCGCCTTGGCCAATTGGCTGAAGACGTAGGCGTTGACCGGGTCGGGCTGGGTGCCCTTGCCTTGGGAAAACAGTTGGGCGATGGCGAAATCGGCGCTGTTCTGGCCGTTGCGCGCAGCGGTCAGCAGATGGTCGAGGGCCTTCTGCGGATAGACCTTGCCCAGGTAACCCCGGCGATAGATCTGGCCGAGGTAATAGTCGGCGGCAACCTCGCGGCCAACGGCTTTCTGGAAATGTTCCTCGGCGACTTTCGCGTCGGCCGGCACCAGTTTGCCTTCGTAGTAGAGCTTGCCCAGCAACAGCTCGGCGCGTGGCTGATCGGCGGCGCGGCCGTTGTCCAGGTACTGCATCATCTGATCGACGTCGCCCAGTTCCGGGAAGTCGTAGAGCAGTTGCGCGAGGGTCACCCACGACGCCGGGTAGCCCGGGGCGATCGGTTCGAGCAGCGATTGCGCGGTCTTCTCGTCGGTTTTGCCCTGGGTCGAATCGGCCAGTACACGGGCCACCGAATCGACACGCTGCGCAGTGACGGTGCCACGGCTGTAACCGGCCTGCATTTGCTTGATCAGCTCGGCCTGTTGCTCCGGCTGGGCACGTTTCTGATAGACCGTGGCCAGTTCGACGTAGCAGATGTCGGTGGTATTGAGCGCAGCTTTGCAGATCTTTTCCACGTCATCCAGGTGCTGGTCGTAGGTGCCCTGGGTGCGATACAGCAGCACTTGCGCCAGACCCGCTTCCGGGTAACCGGATTTGCGCCACTGGTCGATCTGTTGCTGGGCGTTGATGTTGGGGAAGCTGTGCGGGTATTGCAGGTACAGCATCGCCAGCGGGATCAACGTATTGCCTTCGCCATGGGCGGCGGCTTTTTTCAACAGGCTTTCGGCTTCGTGGTGCTCGGCTTCAGTGGAACCCGGCTTGGCCACCAGCAAGCGGCCGAGACGCGCCTGAGCACGCGGCGAAACACTGGCGGCGGCGCGGTAAGTCGCTTCGGCCTGTTTCATTTGCGCAGGGTCGCGGCTGTCGACCTGGATGTCAGCGAGGCCGACTTGCGCCTCGCTGTAACCCAGATCTGCCAGGGCGCGGTAGTTCTGCGCGGCGGTGGCGGTGTCGCCCCGCTTGAGCGCTTCGTTGGCCAGGCGCTGATCGGGCAGACCGGCGCAACCGGCCAGACTGACTGCCAATGCCAATGCGCACACTGAACCCATGTGGGAGCTGGCTTGCCAGCGATTCAGGCGACTCGGTTTTTCAGCTAGACCGCATTGATCCCATCGCTGGCAAGCCAGCTCCCACAGGGATTGTGGTGTTCTCAGAAAAAAGGTCACAGGCATGTCCTCGACTTAAAGACCGGCAGCCATGGCTTTGTCGATCAGCCAGTTCAGGTTCGGGCCACGGTCGCTGTTCACTTCCACCGGGCGGCCGGCGAAGCTGCTGTCCAGCGGCTGGTCGGGCTGGATCTGCACGCGGATGTCGGAAGACAGGTCGGCGCTTTTCAGGCTGGTGCTGCTGACGATCTTGCCGGTGCGGGTCTGGTCTTCGCCGGCGATCTGGAAGCTCACCGAAGTACCCGGACGCACGTCGCCGAACTGGCGATAGGAGAAGCGCGCATCGACGGTGGCCTGGGTGTTGCGCGGAACCAGGGTGAAAATCACGTCGCCCTTGCTCGCGTACTGACCGTCAGCCACCAGTTGCTGGGCCACGGTGCAATCGCAAGGGGAGGTCAGGGTGCCGGTCATTTGCTTGCCGAACAGCTCTTCAACCTTGGCCGGTTGCAGCTGATCTTCGTCCAGATGACCCTTGAGCACGTCGAGCATGCTGGTGCTGAAGGTCGCCAGCGGTGCGCCTTTGGCCGCTACGCCGTCGGACTTGACCAGGCTCTGCACGGTGCCGTCACGCGGCATGGTGATGTTCATCCCCGGCACGCTGACCAGACCGGCCTGCGCGTGGCTGACGAAGTACATGCCGTACACCGACTTGAATACGAAACCGAACGCCACCAGGCCGATGGCGAAAATGCCGGCGCTGAAGGTCACCGCTTTCAGACGCCCGAACGGGGTCATGCCGCTGCCGCCGTCCTTGACCTTGCGCGCCTTGGTGAAGTTGTCGCGCTGCAGGGTCGCCAGCACTTCGCCGATGCTGACGATGTCGCCAGCCAGGTGCGAAGTGATCAGGTGGCGCAGGGTGGAAATATCCTGCGGCTCGAGGTTCTGGAACTGGCAACCGGCGCGGCCGGTCTGGCGGTCGAAGGAGCGCACTTGCAGTTCAACGTCCATGCCGATGCCGAGGTTGTCGATGACGAATTGCAGGCGTGCCTTGTACACCTGGCCAATGGTCAGGGGCATTTGCCCGGCGTTGAACGCCAGACCACCGGCGGACAGGTCGAGGACCCGTGCTTCGAGCGGGGTCCGGTCGGGGCCGAAGAACCGCAGCTTGGCCGGGATTTTCACGCGGGCGTGCTGGCGCTGGGCTTCGGATTCATGCACTACATTGGCGTTGACGGCGGTATTCATGGGGGCGATTTCCTTGTTAATTCAATAGGGGCAGGTCAGACCATCATCAGCAGCACGGCGACGAAAATGCTGCCGGCGGAGAAGGTCATGGTCCGAGACGACCAGGTGTTGAACCAACGTTGAAAGCTGGCGAGATCACGGGTCAGGGAAGTGGGTTGGCGCGTCCAGGATTGCTGGTCGAGGCGGAAGAACACGTAGATCTTCACCAGCGCACCGACGATCTGGTTGTAATACAGAATCACGGGATAGGCCGGGCCGATCCGGTGACCCGAGCACGACAGCAGCAGGGTCAGAATCAGGCGGGTGATCCCGATCCACAGCAGGTAGGCGAGGATGAACGCGCCGCCGTACTTGAAGCTGGCGATGATTGCCACGGTCAGGCCCAGCAGCGAGGTCCACATCGACACGCGCTGGTCGAACAGCACCACCGAGGTGAAGGCGCCGAGGCGTTTGACCCCCAGGCCCAGCGCTCGCGAGTTCTGGCGCAGGTTGTTGCCGTACCAGCGAAACATCAGTTTGCGGCTGGCCTTGATGAAGCTCTTTTCCGGCGGGTGTTCAACGGTGTTGATCGCCGCATCCGGTACGTAAAAGGTGTCGTAACCCAGGCGCATCAGGCTGAACCAGCTCGACTTGTCGTCGCCGGTGAGAAACTTGAAACGGCCCAGGCGCCAGTGTTGCAGCGAGTCGCTTTCGACGTCGGCGATGAATTCCGGGTTGGTCACCACGGTGGCGCGGAACACCGACATACGCCCGGTCATGGTCAGCACGCGCTTGGACAGGGCCATCGAACACATGTTGATGTGGCGCTGGGCGAAACGCAGCTTGTGCCATTCGCTCATGATGTAGCCGCCGCGCACTTCGCAGAACTCGTTGGTGGTCAGGCCGCCGACGTTGCCGAACAGCTGGAACCACGGCACGGTCTTGCGCACAGTGCCTTCGCCGAGCACGGTGTCGCCGTCGATCACGGCTACCACGGCGCGGTCGTCCGGCAGGTGACGGGAGATCGCGCGGAAACCATAGGCCAGGCCATCGCGCTTGCCGGTGCCGGGAATGCGCACGAAGTCGAGCTTCACGCGGTCTGGCGGATTCATCCGCGCCCAGAGCGCTTTCACCAGCAGCTCATCGGACATTTCCACGATCGAGCAGACCACGGTGGTCGGCAGTTCGCAGTCGATGGCTTCGCGGATTACCGAGCTGTAGACCTGCGCCGTGGTGAGCGCGTCGATACGGAAACTGGTGACCATCAGAAACACATGCGACGGGTCCGCCGCCTTACCCAGCTTGCGCACTTTGCGGCGCAGGTGCGGGTAAACGAGGTAGAGAAAAATCATGCCGCGCACAAAGTGCGTTGCACCCATCGAGTAGCGCCAGATACCCACGGCGCCAATCAGGAAAATAAAGTCCTTCGACTCGGAGTCGAATGTGGACGCGGGCAGCATCAAGGCCAGGCCCATCAGCAGGCTTAAAAACAACAGCCAGCCGGCGGATTGCAGAAAGAAATGTTTGAGCTTGGTCATCGACGTCATCCAAGGTAAGAGAGGCTTCGAGCTGCAAGCCTCAAGCTGCAAGTGAAACGCTTTGGCTTGCAGCCCGAGGCTTGTCGCTTGGCGCTGCTTTACCAGCAGATACCTTCGGTGCGTGTACCGGCGCTGGTGGCTTTGGACATGAAGCCCACCAGGTCGATGACCTGCTTGCCATGCGGCGCTTCCTGGGCCAGCGAGCGGAATTTCTCGTCGCGGTTGCCGAGGATGATCACGTCGGAGTTATCGATCACCGAATCGAAGTCCGAGTTGAGCAGGGACGACACGTGCGGGATTTTCGACTCGATGTAGTCCTTGTTCGCGCCGTGCACACGGGCGTACTCGACGTTGCTGTCGTAGATGCTCAGGTCGTAGCCCTTGCCGATCAGCATTTCGGCCAGTTCCACCAGCGGACTTTCGCGCAGGTCATCGGTGCCGGCCTTGAAACTCAGGCCGAGCAGGGCGACTTTGCGTTTGTCGTGGCTTTCAACGATGTCGAAGGCGTTCTGCACTTGCGATTCGTTGCTGCGCATCAGCGAGTTGAGCAGCGGCGCTTCGACGTCCAGCGAACCGGCGCGGTAGGTCAGGGCACGCACGTCTTTCGGCAGGCACGAACCGCCGAAGGCGAAGCCTGGGCGCATGTAGTACTGGGACAGGTTGAGGGTCTTGTCCTGGCAGACCACTTCCATCACTTCACGGCCATCGACGCCGACGGCTTTGGCGATGTTGCCGATCTCGTTGGCGAAGGTCACTTTGGTCGCGTGCCAGACGTTGCAGGTGTACTTGATCATCTCGGCAACGGCGATGTCCTTGCGGATGATCGGTGCGTCGAGTTCTTCGTACAGCGATTGCAGAACGTCGCCCGAAGCCTTGTCGAATTCGCCGATAACGGTCATCGGTGGCAGGTCGTAGTCGGCAATGGCGGTGGATTCGCGCAGGAACTCCGGGTTGACCGCGACGCCGAAGTCGACGCCCGCCTTCTTGCCCGAGCAGTCTTCGAGGATCGGGATCACCACGTTGGCGACGGTGCCCGGTAGCACGGTGCTGCGAACCACGATGGTGTGGCGGGTGGATTTTTCACGCAGCACGAAACCGATCTCGCGGCACACCGCTTCGATGTAGTTCAGTTCCAGGTCGCCGTTCTTCTTGCTTGGTGTACCGACGCAGATCATCGACAGGTCGGTGTCACGAATCGCTTCGGCGAAGTTGGTCGTACCGCGCAGACGACCGGTCTGGATACCTTGCTCCAGAAGTTCGCCCAGGCCAGGTTCGACAATCGGCGACTTGCCGGCGTTGATCATGTCGATCTTGTCTTTGGCAACATCGACGCCAACCACGTCATGGCCCCGTGCAGACAGGCAACCGGCACAGACAGCGCCAACGTAACCCAAACCAAATATGCTGATGCGCATCGCAATTACCTCTGTGTTTTATCAAGCCATTAGATGGCCGGAGTTAATGGTGTGCAGCGGACACTAGTGCACTCGAAAGTGCGGCATACAGGCGCCACAATGCCGTGTGCAGGCAGACTAAGTTTCGAGTGTCTAAATAAGTGCACTCAAGATGTGCGTAAACAGGCCTTGTTGTTATGACTTGCCCTGTTATGCAGCCGCTCTTCTCTTCAGAAGAGTCTCGTGCAATCGTCTTACACGCTTGATGACAGGAGAAAAATCCCGTAAATCAAGCGGTTGGGTGCTCTGGCGAGCACGGCTATAGGGGGGCGGCCATGGCCTTGTAGGGGATATTAATGGTGCGTATCTCCTGTCCTTCGTTTGTTGTCCAGTTGAGTGAACCATCTAGGCAAGTTGCCGTGACAACTTGGTTACATGGTTTTCTGCACTGCGTAAGTTATCTCGTACAAACTCGGCGATAATCGTTACCGGTGGTATGAGCTATGCATTTGGACATAGTTCCTACCCGCTCATCGCGAAAACTGAAATTTTTTGAAATATTGATAAAGATGGCACTGGTCGCAAATTGATAGCACTTTCGACTTGGGCCTTTATTAATCGGTGTGTAATCGCGCTAGATAGTTTTGTGCCACTACCGTAAAAAAATTTACGTGCCACTACTGAAAAAAAGCGGGGCTGTCGAGTGAAACTAAAATTAGAATTTGAGGGGACGATTTTATGGCGCCAATAAAGTGGCGAAATACGGCGGGGGATTTTTGACATCGTGCGAGCTGCACGACTCTTTATAGAAAGCGTCGTGCAACCGGCATGCTTTATTCCGGAGCGTGGTCGCGCAAAAACACCAGATTGTCCGCTTTCGATTGCTCGGCACTGTAGCGATAGCCCTGTACATCGAACTGTTTGAGGGCGGCTGGATCGTTGATGCGTTCCTGAATCACAAAGCGGCTCATCAGGCCACGGGCTTTCTTGGCGTAGAAGCTGATGATTTTGTACTGGCCATTCTTCAGGTCCTTGAACTCGGTGTTGATGATCCGTGCGTTCAGGGCACTGCGCTTGACCGCCGAGAAGTACTCGTTGGAGGCCAGGTTCAGCAGCACGTCATCACCTTGTTCGGCCAGTGCTTCGTTGAGCCATTCGCTGATGCGTGTGCCCCAGAAGGCATACAGATCCTTGCCGCGGGCGTTGGCCAGTCTGGTGCCCATTTCCAGGCGATACGCTTGCATCAGGTCCAGGGGACGCAGCAGACCATAGAGGCCGGAGAGCATGCGCAGGTGTCTTTGGGCATAGTCGAAATCGGCTTCGCTGAAGGATTGCGCGTCGAGACCGGTATAGACGTCGCCTTTGAACGCGAGCAGCGCCTGCTTGGCGTTCTCGGGGGTGAACGCCGGCGTCCAGCTGCCGAAGCGCGCAGCGTTGAGCCCGCCGATCTTGTCCGACACGTGCATCAATTCGCTGATCTGCGCCGGGGTCAGGTCGCGCAGTTGCTGGATCAGTTCCTGGGAGTGATCGAGGTATTGCGGCTGGGTGAAGCGCTGGGTCGCCGGCGGTGTTTCGTAATCGAGGGTCTTGGCGGGGGAAATCACCATCAGCATGAAGTCGTCTCCTTTAATCGTGAGGGCGATTCTAGGGGGTTGTCCGAGTTGACTCCAGCTATGGGGGTTATAGGTATGTGCCAAGGTCGGCATTTGCGACGGCTGGTGGATTTTTCCCTCACCCCAGCCCTCTCCCGGAGGGCGAGGGAGCTGAACGCGTAGGACTGTCGATTTACGCCGAACTGAGCTATTGAGTTGAATGCTGAATTTGAAATCCACACAGATCGGCCCCCTCTCCCTCCGGGAGAGGGCTGGGGTGAGGGCGGCGTCCTTCAACCTTGTACATCAGCTATAGTGCCGCGCGGGTTTTGTTATGGAGACATCCCTTTGCGCATTGTTCTTTTCTTCACCGCGTGGCTGTTGAGCTTCGGTGCCGTAGCGGCACCGGGCGATGTGGCGACGCTGGATCGCAGTACCTGGCCGGAACAGCTCGGCAATCCGACCTTGTTCGACGTGGCGTCACGGGCGGAAATCCTGATGTTCGCCCGAGTCCTGCTCGGCACCGAGTCGCTGGACGAAACCGCACTGGCCCAGCGTCTGGGCCTGCGCACGGTCAATATCGACGCGATCAACGGCCTGCGCCAACGCGTGTGGCAACGCCTGCTGAGCAACTACAACTATGCCCAGCAAAGCTGCGATCAGGATGCGTCGTTCTGTTTCCTCGTCGAAGACCTGCCGACCCTGCGCGAGCAGGCTGCCAAGTTTGTGGTCAGTGACGACAGCTATTACACCAAATGGGCCGAACCGAGCCGGATCTTCCATGTGCAGTACCTCGACGAACTGATGCGCAAAGCCGCGCTGTCGCCGCAGACCAGCAGCGAAGTCGATCGTTTCGGAGACTACGAGCGCAATGGCGACCAGATGCATGACCGGCTGTTTCTGCTGACTTTCGACAGCGCCGCCAACCTCCAGCCGGACAACACTGACTGGCTCGCGGACTACCTGCGCAAGGCGAATCTGAGCGGGACATTCTTTGTCTTGGGCAAGGATATTCAGGCACGTCTGGCCGATCGCTCGGTGAACAACCTGCAAGCAGAGTTCTCGAAACAGTGTGTCGGCGTGCAGGGCTGGGAGTTCCGCTCCCACAGCTATTGGCAGGACTGGCAGGACTCGGTACGTCGCAGTGCTGATCTGGTGAAGAGCAAGTTGCCGGAAAACTACGTGCCGCTGTTCCGGCCGCCGGAGGGGCAGCGCCGCAGTGATGCACAAGGTTTCTTCAATACCCAGGGCCTGCAAGTGGCCCTGTGGGACATAGATGCACAGGACGGCGCCGGCAAACTCAAGGGCAGTGCGAGTGCGCAGCGGGTGCTGACTCTGATGCTGTTGTGGCGGCACGGGGTGATCAATTTCAACATGAAACAGGATGCGGTGAAGACGTCGTTGCCGTGGCTGATCACGCAGACCGCACAAAGCGGTATCGGCTGGGAAGATTGTCAGGACGCGTTTCGCTGATAAGCGGAAAAAGCCCGGAAACATTGGGCTTGGGGCGATTTTCTTGAAGAAAACGATGCGGGCGGACTTCCGACTCTAACGGTGTCGGGGGAGTCCGCCAAGGGCTTTTCGTCACTTTGCAAAATAAACTTAAAAAAACCGTCAAAGTGCTTTTTTATGTCATGGGTTTTGGAGTATTACGAAGACAGACCGCCGAAACCTGCAACACAGGTGGCGTCTCCCAAGACCCATTTTGTGTGCAGTTCATCTGCTCCTCGAACAAGAGCTTCGCAGGTGAATTCGGCAGTCACTTCGAGGCGCAGCACCGCCGAGGTATTGCGTCGAATGGCTCCCACAAAGGTGACCGAGTATGGATGATCACGGACGTAGCCCTTCTTCCAACCAGCCAATCCTTTATGTACTCGATACCAACGTATTGATTCACGATCCAAACGCCCTGCTGAATTTCGAAGAACACCACGTCGCGATCCCGATGACCGTGCTCGAAGAGCTGGACAAGCTCAAGAGCGGGCATCACAGCGTCGCGGCCGAGTGCCGCCAGGCCATCCGGCTGATCGACAAGACCCTGGGCGATGCTTCCCCGGAAGACGTTGAACTGGGTGTACCGATCCAGCGTGGCAAGGGCGGTCCGAAGGGCTTGCTGTCAATTCTGATGAGCAAGCAGGCCGAATCGAGTCTGATTCTGCCCGAGCACCTGAACGACAACAAAATCATCAACCAACTGATCGACCTGCACACTCGCGATCCGAAAAAACCGGTAGTGCTGGTTACCAAAGACATCAACATGCGCCTCAAGGCGCGCGCCTGCGGGATTGATGCCGAGGATTACAGCACCGACCAACTGGTCGATGACGTGTCCTTGCTGCCCAACGGCTACCACAACATGACCGGCTCCTTCTGGGACCGCGTCAGTAAGGTCGAAACCCGTCAGGACCACGGTCGCACCTGGCACCAGGTGCAACTGATCGACAACCTGCCGGCGGTGCACATCAACGAGTTCATCATTGATGAACAGGGCTTCGTGGGCTGGATCAAGGAGATCGACGAGGCCAAGCTGCTGATCCTCGATCTGCATCAGGAACCGCTGCTGCACCAGGAAGCCTGGGGGCTCAAGCCACGCGACATCTATCAGAGTCTGGCGCTGTACGCGTTGCTCGATCCGGACATTCACCTGGTTAACCTGTCGGGTGCCGCAGGCTCCGGTAAAACCATTCTGGCGCTGGCCGCAGCCATCGAGCAGACCATGGTCAGCAAGCGTTATCGGCGCATCATTGCCACCCGTAGCGTGCAGGGTCTGGACCAGGAAATCGGCTTCCTGCCCGGCACCGAAGCGGAAAAAATGGAGCCTTGGCTGGGCGCCATCACCGACAACCTCGAAGCCTTGCACATGGATGACGAAAACACCCATGGCAGCGTCGACTACATCCTCAGCAAAGTGCCGTTGCAGTTCAAATCGCTCAACTACATTCGCGGTCGCAGCTTCCAGCAGAGCCTGATCCTGATCGACGAATGCCAGAACCTCACGCCGCACCAGATGAAAACCATCATCACCCGGGCCGGCGCCGGTTCCAAAGTGGTGTGCCTGGGCAACCTGGCACAGATCGACACCCCTTACCTGTCCGCGACCAGCTCCGGACTGACCTACCTGACCGAACGCTTCAAGGACTTCCCCAACGGTGTGCACATCACCCTGCAAGGGGTGCCTCGCTCGATCCTGGCCGAATACGCCGAATCTCACCTCTGAGAGGAGCAGCTCCAAGCCGCAAGCTGCAAGTGGTCCAAGTGAACTTCACTTGCCGCTTGAAGCTTGCGGCTTTCGGCTGTTTAAATGCGAGCTTTCCTGACGCCTGCCTACCGCGCTT
This sequence comes from Pseudomonas sp. GNP014, assembly GCF_054344005.1. Taxonomy (NCBI): domain Bacteria; kingdom Pseudomonadati; phylum Pseudomonadota; class Gammaproteobacteria; order Pseudomonadales; family Pseudomonadaceae; genus Pseudomonas; species Pseudomonas sp. GNP014. The sequence goes on from NZ_JBTGUS010000001.1 coordinate 2,375,598, forward strand.
TTAACTTGCCGCTTGTAGCTTGCCGCTTGCAGCTGCCTCAAGGAGGCCCCCGTGCTGACTCATCTCGATTCCCAAGGTCGCGCCAACATGGTCGACGTCACCGAAAAAGCCGTGACGTTCCGTGAAGCGACGGCTCAAGCGCTGGTGCGCATGCTCCCCGAAACCCTGCAGATGATCGTCAGCGGCGGCCATCCCAAGGGCGACGTGTTCGCCGTGGCGCGCATTGCCGGCATTCAGGCCGCGAAGAAGACCAGCGATCTGATCCCGCTGTGCCATCCGTTGATGCTGACCGGCGTCAAAGTCGAACTCAGCGCTGAAGGCGAAGACAGCGTGCGCATCGTCGCCCGTTGCAAGCTCTCCGGGCAGACCGGCGTCGAGATGGAAGCCCTGACCGCTGCCAGCGTCGCCGCGCTGACCATCTATGACATGTGCAAAGCCGTGGATCGCGGCATGACCATCGAAAGCGTACGTCTGCTGGAGAAAGTCGGCGGCAAGAGCGGGCACTTTCAGGCGGAGCAGCCATGAACCTGACCGTGAAGTTTTTCGCCCGTTACCGTGAGGCGCTGGGGGTTGATTCGGTAAAGGTCGAAGGTGATTTCGCCACCGTCGATGACGTGCGCGCATTGCTCGCGCAACGTGACGGTGCCGAGGTATTGAGCGAGCAGAACCTGATGTGTGCGCGCAACGAGGATCTCTGCCAGCTCGACGAGCCAGTGGTCGATGGCGACGAAGTGGCGTTTTTCCCCACCGTGACCGGAGGCTGAGGCATGGCGATTCGTGTGCAGGCCACGCCGTTCGATCCGGGCGCTGAAGTCAATGCGATGCATGCGGCCAATGTCGGCGTCGGGGCGGTGGTGAGTTTTGTCGGTTATGTGCGCGACTTCAACGATGGGTTGGATGTGGCAGGAATGTTCCTTGAGCATTATCCCGGTATGACCGAAAAAGCCCTGGGCAAGATCGCTGTAGAAGCCGAGCAGCGCTGGCCGTTGCTGAAACTGGAAGTGCTGCACCGCATCGGCGCGCTGGAGCCCGGCGAGCCGATCGTCTTTGTCGGCGCCGCCAGCGCCCATCGCCAGGCCGCATTCGATGCCTGCGCCTTTGTCATGGACTACCTGAAAACCCGTGCGCCGTTCTGGAAGAAAGAAAACACCAGCGACGGCCCGCGTTGGGTCGAAGGGCGTGACAGCGATCACGCCGCCGCCGATCGCTGGAAGAAATAAGTTCTCTAGCGCCTTCCAATCCGCCATCGCTGGCAAGCCAGCTCCCACAGGGTTTTGCGTCGTGCACATATTTTTTGTGCACCACTGAAACTGTGGGAGCCGATCGTGTTTGTCGGCGCCGCCAGCGCTCATCGCCAGGCCGCATTCGATGCCTGCGCCTTTGTCATGGACTACCTCAAAACCCGTGCGCCGTTCTGGAAGAAAGAAAACACCAGCGACGGCCCGCGTTGGGTCGAAGGGCGTGACAGCGATCACGCCGCCGCCGATCGCTGGAAGAAATAAGTTCTCTAGCGCCTTCCAATCCGCCATCGCTGGCAAGCCAGCTCCCACAGGGTTTTGCGTCGTGCACATATTTTTTGTGCACCACTGAAACTGTGGGAGCCGATCGTGTTTGTCGGCGCCGCCAGCGCTCATCGCCAGGCTGCATTCGATGCCTGCGCCTTTGTCATGGACTACCTCAAAACCCGTGCGCCGTTCTGGAAGAAAGAAACCACCAGCGACGGCCCGCGTTGGGTCGAAGGGCGTGACAGCGATCACGCCGCCGCCGATCGCTGGAAGAAATAAGTTCTCTAGCGCCTTCCAATCCGCCATCGCTGGCAAGCCAGCTCCCACAGGGTTTTGCGTCGTGCACATATTTTTTGTGCACCACTGAAACTGTGGGAGCTGGCTTGCCAGCGATGAGGCCATCTGCAACACCAAAAAACCTCGCAGACACTCTCTTCTCGCTGATTGACGGCTTGTACCTATGAGTCCAATATGGATTTCCAAGTACAAAAAAACAGCTTCAGTCTGGCCGCTCTTAGCTCCCCGCTTCTAGCTGCTCTTCTTCATCTTGCCAAACCAACAACAACCCGCGAGAGAACGAACATGAAGAAATTCCCCCTCATCACCGGTCTGGCCCTGAGCCTGTTGGCGTGCACCAGCGCGTTCGCCGCCGAGCAACCCCTGCGCATCGGTATTGAAGCGGCTTACCCGCCGTTCGCCTCGAAAACCGACAAGGGCGAAATCGTCGGGTTCGACTACGACATCGGCAATGCCCTATGCGCGCAGATGAAGGTCAAGTGTGTGTGGGTCGAGGGTGAGTTCGACGGTCTGATTCCTTCGCTCAAGGTGAAGAAAATCGACATGGCCCTGTCGTCCATGACCATCAACGAAGATCGCAAGAAGTCGGTGGATTTCACCCACAAGTACTATTTCACTTCGTCGCGGCTGGTGATGAAGGACGGCGCCACCGTCGATGATCAGTACGCCAGCCTCAAGGGCAAGAACGTCGGCGTGCAGCGCGCCACCACCACCGACCGTTATGCCACCGAGGTGTTCGAACCCAAGGGCATCAACGTCAAGCGCTACAGCAACAACGAAGAAATCTACATGGACCTGGCGGCCGGACGCCTCGATGCCATTTTTGCCGACACCATTCCGTTGAACGACTTTCTGTCGATGCCGCGCGGCAAGGGCTATGCGTTTGTCGGGCCGGAGCTGAAGGATCCGAAGTACGTGGGCGAGGGCGCCGGGATTGCGGTGCGCAAGGGCAATGCCGAGTTGGTCAGTCAGTTGAACACGGCCATCGACGGGATTCGTGCGAGTGGCGAGTATCAGAAGATTTCCGAGAAGTATTTCAAGTCCGACATCTACGGCGACTGATCGTCCGCTATCGCTGGCAAGCCGGCTCCCACAGGTTTTTGGGTGGACACAAACGCTGTGTTCGATTCAATAACTGTGGGAGCTGGCTTGCCAGCGATGGGGCCGCAACTGTCAATTCAGATCTCTAGCCCTTCAATTCCTTCAGGTGCTTGTACACCGTCGCCCGCCCCATGTTCAGCACATTGGCCACATAGTTCGACGCGCTCTTGCCCTTGAACGCGCCCTCGGCGTGCAGGGCCAGCACCAGCTCGCGTTTGTGATCGCGGGTCAGCAGATTCAGGCTCAGCTGCCGCTCGCGCAGCCAGGCGTGGAGGAAGGTGTTGATGCGCTCCTGCCAGTCATCGCGAAACAGAGAGTCCGGTTGCGGGATCAGTTTGCTCGGCGACAGAAACAGGTCCAGCGCCGCCTTCGCATTTTCGAACAGCGAAATATTCAGGTTGATGCACAGCACCGCCAGCGGCAGACCTTCGCTGTCGCGCAATACGGTGCTCAGGCTGCGGATTTTCTGACCGTCCCAGTTGAGCTTTTCGTACGGGCCGATGTTGCGGTCGCTGACATCTTCGCTAAGCATGTCTTCCAGCGACGACTCATCACCGATCACTCGCTTGGACAGATTGTTGGCGATGTAGTCGACTTTTTGCGTGCGCAGGTCGTGCAGCACCACTTCGGCGTGGGGAAAGAACAGCGTGGCGATGGCGTCGGCGATGGCACGGAAGTTATCCAGTGCCGGATCGAATTCGGGGGCAGTCATGACTGTGGAGCTCCAGGCGGCGTCAGCGCCCCCGTGCACGGGGGCGCTGCGAGTGTGCCGCAATCCGTTGGGCGCGTCATCCGCAGGGGCCATCAGCGCAGCCGTGAAGGGGAGAGCATGGCGCTGCTGAGGCCGAACTGCTGCAGATGCTCCGGCAACGACTGACCGCGCACCAGTGCCGCACTGGCCTGGCCCATCGCCGGAGAAGTCTGGATACCGTAACCGCCCTGCGCCGCGACCCAGAACAGCCCCGGCACCTGCTGATCGAAACCACTGAGCAGGTCACCGTCGGCGACGAAGCTGCGCAAACCGGCCCAGGTCCGGGTCGGGCGGCGGATGGTCAGCGTCGTGGCTTCTTCGATCTGGTAGATGCCCATGGCGATGTCCAGCTCCTCCGGCTGCACGTCGTGAGGTTCGACCGGATCGGCATTCGCTGGCGAGCCGAGGAACATTCCGGCGTCGGGCTTCATGTAGAACGATTCGTCGAGGCTGACCAGCATCGGCCAGTGATGAATGTCGACGCCTTCGGGCCCGGCGAAGATAAACGCGGCGCGGCGTTTCGGTTGCAGGCCCAGCGGGCGGGCGCCGGCCAATGCGCCGATCTTGTCGGCCCAGGCGCCGGCGGCGTTGATGATGATCGGGGCGCTGAACGTCTGGCTATTGGTTTGCACTTGCCACTGGCCGTCAGCGTCGCGACTCAGGCTCAGCACCTCGCAATCGGTGTGTACTTCGCCGTTGTTGCGGCGGATGCCGCGCAGGTAACCCTGATGCAGGGCGTCGGTGTCGATGTCGCTGGCGGTCGGGTCGTAGATCGCGCCATGGACTTTCTCCCGACGCAGGATCGGCAGACGGGCGCAGGCTTCGTCGGCGCTGAGTAATTGCATCTCCGGCACCGTGGCTTTGGCGCTGAGGTACTGGTTGTTCAGTTCAGCGGCGTCGCCGGTGAAATCGACAGTCATTTCGCCGCGCGGGGTCAGCAATGGATGCTCGCAGAAGCCACTCGGCGGCTGATCGAAAAACTCACGGCTGGCGAGGGTCAGCGCGCGCACCTGCGGCGTTCCGTACGCGGCGGTGTAGAGCGCCGCCGAGCGTCCGGTGGAGTGGTAAGCCGGGTGCGACTCACGTTCCAGCACGATCACTTTGGCGTGCGGCGACAGCCAGAAACCGGTGGAAGCGCCGGCAATCCCGCCGCCAATGATGATGAAGTCTGCCTGGCTCATGAATGTCTCCGGGGTGGACGCGATATCAAGAAGTTCGCGATCTCCTGTAGGAGTGAGCCTGCTCGCGATAGCGCTTTTGCATTCAACATTATCGTTGACTGATATACCGCTATCGCGAGCAGGCTCACTCCTACAGGGGATTTGTGGTGTTAGTTGGTCAAGTGATAAAGCGCATTGGCCAGGGCGATGTCTTCCAGGCCCAGACCAATTGAGCGGAAAAATACGTGACGGTTGTAACCGGGGCGCGGCACTTTCTCGCTGAGCAGGTCGGCGAGGTCACCGACGATCAAATCCTTGCTCCAGCCATGCTGTTCGGTCGCGATCAGCATCTCACCTGCCGAACCCGGCGTGGTCAGACGATAGTCACAGAATACCTGCATGTCGCCCAGGTTCTGCGGCGGCACTTCATGGGCGCGTGGCGCGTTGGTGCTGATCGAGGTGATCAGCGCCGGTTTGCTCAAGGTGGCCGGGTCGATGACCGGCCCGGCGGACGAGGTGCAGAGCATGATCACGTCAGCATCGTCGAGGGCGGTGTCGCGGCTGTCGGCAATTTTCACGCCCGGGAAGATCGCTTTCAGCTGCGCCCGGGTTTGCGCATCTTCCGACAGGCTCGGCGAATACACGCTGATGCTCTGCCAGTCACGCAAGCCTTTCACATAATGAAGATGTGCCTGAGCGACCTTGCCGCTGCCGATGATCGCCAGTCGCGACGCATTCAGCGGGGCGAGGGCATCGACGGCCACTGCCGTGGTCGCGGCGGTACGTGCGGTGGTCAGTTCACCGGCATCGCACAGCAGCAGTGGCTGACCGGTGTGCATCGACATCAACAGTGTCCACGCTGTCACCAGTGCACCTTGCTCGCGAACGATATACGGCGAGGTTTTCACGCCGTACACACCGTCCTCCGCCAGCACGCCCAGATAATTGATGAAGTCGCCGGCACCCTGCGGGAATTCCACCAGTTGCTGCGCCGGTTGCACGGCATGGCCGGCGGCAAGATCGCGGAACAGCTTGCGCAGGATCTGCGGCACATCAATACGCGCCAGCAGCGCACGAGCCTCGGCTTGGTCAATCACGTAGGGCTTACTGGACATGTCAGGCTCCGCAGTCTAGATGTAAACTAATTTGTCTATTATGGACTTTTAGTTTTGTCTCGCAAGCGCCTGATGAACTGCCGGGCGAAAAAAAAGCGCAGTCCGTTGCCGGCTGCGCTTCTTTTAATGGCGTCGCTTACTGCGGACGCTTGCGCTCAACCGCACGCAGCAGATGCGTCGGTGGCGTTTCACAGCTGATCTTGCGGCCCAGCTTCTCTTCGATGGACGGCAACTGGTAGGAGTCGTCTTCACCGGCGAAGCTGATCGACACCCCGTCGGCACCTGCGCGACCGGTACGGCCGATGCGGTGCACGTAGTCGTCCGGCACTTCCGGCAGGGTGAAGTTGATCACGTGGCTGATGCCGTCGATGTGGATGCCGCGACCGGCGACATCGGTGGCCACCAGTACGCGGATCTTGCCTTCGCGGAAGCCTTCCAGGGTCTTGATGCGCTTGTGTTGCGGCACGTCGCCGGACAGTTGCGCGGCGTTGATGCCGTCACGCACCAGGCGTTCTTCGATACGGCGCACTTCGTCCTTGCGGTTGGCAAACACGATCACCCGCTCCCAGCCGTTGTCGTTGACCAGGTTGTAGAGCAGTTTGTATTTGTCGGCACCGGCTACCGCGTAAATGTGCTGCTCGACGTTTTCGTTGGCCACGTTGGTGACTTCGATTTCGACGATCGCAGGATCGGTGGTCCATTGCTTGGCCAGGTTCATCACGTCTTCGGTGAAGGTCGCGGAGAACAGCAGGGTCTGGCGTTCGCTTTTCGGTGGGGTCTGGCGAATGATCTGCCGCACTTGCGGGATGAAGCCCATGTCGAGCATGCGGTCGGCTTCGTCCAGCACCATCACTTCGACCATGTCCAGGTGCACGTCGCCACGCTGGTTGAAGTCGAGCAGACGGCCCGGGGTAGCGACGAGGATGTCGCAGTGCCGCGCTTCGAGGTGTTTGAGCTGCTTGTCGAAATCCATACCGCCCACGAACGTCATCACGTTGAGGCCGGTGTACTTGGTCAGGTCGGCGGCGTCCTTGGCGATCTGCACCACCAGCTCACGGGTCGGCGCGATGATCAGCGCACGGGGTTCGCCCATGTAGCGTTCTTTCGGCGGCGGTGTCTGCAACAACTGAGTGATGATCGAGATCAGGAACGCGGCGGTCTTGCCGGTACCGGTCTGCGCCCGACCGATGGCGTCTTTGCCGGCGAGGGTGAAACCCAGCACCTGCGCCTGGATCGGCGTGCAATACGGAAACCCCAGGTCCTGGATGGCGTGCATCAGTTCTGGAGCGAGTTTGAAGTCGTGAAAGCGGGTTTTGCCTTCCTGGGGTTCGACGGCGAAATCTTCGAGTTTCCAGGGAATGACCGGTGCCTTGGGCTTCGGTTCGCGGCGCGGCCTGGCCGGTTTCGGTGCTTCGGTGCGCACAGGTGCGGCGGCGATAGCAGGTTGCGGCTCGGACTCGGGTGTCGCTACCGGAGCCGGACGTTCAGCCTTGGGCGCATCGCTGCGGGGGCCGGGGGCGTGCGACGGCGCACTGGGAACTGGCGCGAGCTGCTCAGCCTCGCTTTTACCGAACATTTTCTTGAGTGCTTCGAGCACGGTCATCTCATCAATTGATTAAGGAATGTACGCCGGCCAGTGTAATGCAAGAAACGGGCGCGGCGTAGTGGGATGATCAAAGCGGTCCGCCAAGCGGCCGAATCAGCGCAGGTGCTCGCTCAGCCAGATGCCGATATCGCGAATTTCTTCGGGTAACACTTCGTGCTCCATTGGGTATTCCTGCCATGTCACGGTGACACCATGCTTCACCAAATGCTCATAGGCACTGCGCCCCATCGAGTTCTGCACCACGTTATCGAACTGGCCGTGCAGGCACAGAGCGGGAATGCGCTGCTGACTGGCTGAAAACTCCATCTCGTCGGTAAAGGTCGGGGCATACGTGGAGAGGGCAAGGACGCCACCCAGCGGGCCTTCCCATTTCCTGAAAGCGGTGTGCAGCACTACGGCGCCACCCTGGGAAAAACCGGCAAGGAAAATCCGCGAGGCGTCTATTCCGCTAGCTCGCTGCACGTCGATCAGTTTGACGATGCGATCTGACGATTCTTCCAGTTGCTCGCGGTCAATCGCCCGCGCCGGGCTCATGGCCTTTATGTCGTACCAGCTCGGCATTGCATAACCGCCATTGATGGTGACGGGCAGGGTTGGCGCCTGCGGCAGAACGAAGCGAGTGCTCAGCAAGGTTTCCTGCAGGGCTTCGGCCACTGGCAGGAAGTCGTAACGATCAGCGCCGAGGCCGTGCAGCCAGATAACGCAGGCGTCTGCGGGCTTGACGGGTTCAAGAATAAGGGGCTCGGTCATGGCTGCTCCAATAGTGTGCGGGCGCGCTCATTGAGTGCGTGATTTGCGTGCGCGTCCGGTCGATCCGTTAAGAAGATGTCGCAAGGCTACAAGTTTTGCTATTGACCTGTCGCGCAATCGCTTAAGCAAGCGGTGTGGTACGGGCTTTGCTTTGGAGGACTCTGTACGAAGCATCCTGCGCGCGGCGGTAACACTATCAGTGTACGACTTGCGACGGGATTGCAACGAATCCGGTGATGGATGTTCGCCAATGGCCACTACGGGCTTAGCGAACGTGAAAGGGCTACAGCCCGTTCGGCCGATTGGTGAGAAGTGAGTTGTCCATGATGTGGATTTTCTCCTACTAGACTCATAGCGAAGGTCTTACGTCGGTTGACCCCAAAAAAAGCCAACACGGGTCAACAACGCCTCAAAAGGGTGCGACTGGACTCAAGCTCCGACACAACAAGAGCAAAACTGGAGGTTTGAATGAAGATGTTGAAATCCACTCTGGCGATCGTGACTGCAGCAACAGTGCTCGGCGTCAGCGGGTTCGCTCAGGCGGGTGCAACCCTGGATGCCGTGCAGAAGAAGGGTTTCGTGCAGTGTGGCGTGAGCGACGGTCTGCCGGGCTTCTCGGTTCCGGACGCAACCGGCAAGATCCTCGGCATCGACGCTGACGTCTGCCGTGCCGTGGCCGCTGCGGTATTCGGCGACGCGACCAAGGTCAAGTTCAGTCAGTTGAACGCCAAGGAGCGCTTCACCGCGCTGCAATCGGGCGAGATCGACATCCTGTCGCGCAACACCACCATGACCAGCTCGCGTGACGCAGGCATGGGCCTGAAATTCCCGGGCTTCATCACCTACTACGATGGCATCGGCTTCCTGGTAAACAACAAGCTGGGCGTGAAGAGTGCCAAGGAACTGGACGGTGCAACCATCTGCATCCAGGCCGGTACCACCACCGAACTGAACGTTTCCGACTACTTCCGTGGCAACGGTCTGAAATACACCCCGATCACCTTCGACACCTCCGATGAAAGCGCCAAGTCGCTGGAATCCGGTCGTTGCGACGTGCTGACCTCGGACAAATCCCAACTCTTCGCCCAGCGCTCCAAGCTGGCCTCGCCGAAGGACTACGTGGTTCTGCCGGAAACCATTTCCAAAGAACCGCTGGGCCCGGTCGTGCGTAACGGCGACGACGAGTGGCTGGCCATCGTGCGCTGGGTTGGCTACGCGCTGCTCAACGCTGAAGAAGCCGGCATCACTTCGAAGAACGTCGAAGCCGAAGCCAAGTCGACCAAGAACCCGGACGTCGCGCGGATGCTCGGCGCTGACGGTGAATACGGTAAAGATCTGAAACTGCCGAAAGACTGGGTTGTGCAGATCGTCAAGCAAGTCGGCAACTACGGTGAAATCTTCGAGAAAAACCTCGGCAAGAGCACGCCGCTGGAAATCGACCGTGGCCTGAACGCCCTGTGGAACAACGGCGGCATTCAGTACGCACCACCAGTGCGCTAATGGTTCTATCGCCCGGCGGGCCAACCGCCGGGTGATGTTCTTGTTCCATTTCTTCCGGGGCACTTCATGCAAAATTCAATCGGCGCACCAAAGCAGAGGCTCAGCCTCAGCGATCCACGAGTGCGTGCGTGGCTCTTCCAGATCATCACCGTTGTGGCGGTGGTCTCGCTGGGCTGGTACCTGTTCGACAACACGCAAACCAACCTTCAGCACCGGGGCATTACCTCCGGTTTCGGCTTTCTGGAGCGCAGTGCCGGGTTCGGCATCGCTCAACACCTGATCGACTACACCGAAGCGGACAGTTATGCCCGGGTGTTTGTCATCGGTCTGCTCAACACGTTGCTGGTGACCGTGATCGGCGTGATCCTGGCGACGATCCTCGGGTTCATCATCGGTGTGGCGCGGCTGTCGCAGAACTGGATCATCAGCAAACTGGCGACCGTGTATGTGGAAGTGTTCCGCAACATTCCGCCGCTGCTGCAAATCCTGTTCTGGTATTTCGCGGTGTTCCTGACCATGCCGGGGCCGCGCAACAGTCACAACTTCGGCGACACCTTCTTCGTCAGCAGCCGTGGCCTGAACATGCCGGCCGCACTGGCAGCCGACGGTTTCTGGGCGTTCGTGATCAGCATCGTCGTGGCCATCATCGCCACGGTCCTGATGTGCCGCTGGGCCAACAAACGCTTCGAAGAAACCGGCGTGCCGTTCCACAAGTTCTGGACGGGGCTGGCGATCATGCTGGTGATCCCGGCCTTGTGCGCGCTGATCTTCGGCGCCCCGCTGCACTGGGAGATGCCGAAGCTGCAAGGCTTCAACTTCGTCGGTGGCTGGGTGTTGATCCCGGAACTGCTCGCCCTGACGCTGGCCCTGACTGTGTACACCGCGGCGTTCATCGCCGAGATCGTGCGTTCCGGGATCAAGTCGGTCAGCCACGGCCAGACCGAAGCGGCACGCTCCCTCGGCCTGCGCAACGGTCCGACCCTGCGCAAGGTGATCATCCCGCAAGCCCTGCGCGTGATCATTCCGCCACTGACCAGCCAATACCTGAACCTGGCGAAAAACTCGTCCCTGGCGGCCGGTATCGGTTACCCGGAAATGGTTTCGCTGTTCGCCGGCACCGTGCTCAACCAGACCGGTCAGGCGATCGAGGTGATTGCCATCACCATGAGCGTTTACCTGGCGATCAGTATCAGCATTTCCCTGCTGATGAACTGGTACAACAAGCGCATTGCGCTGATCGAGCGGTAAGGAAAAGCGCATGAGTACTCATACTTTCAAACCCGACATGCCCCCACCGAGCAGCAGCATTGGTGTGGTGGCATGGATGCGCGCGAACATGTTCTCCAGCTGGCTCAACACCCTGCTGACGCTGTTCGCGTTCTACCTGATCTATCTGGTGGTTCCTCCGATTCTCAGTTGGGCGATTCTCGATGCCAACTGGGTCGGCACCACTCGCGCCGATTGCACCAAGGACGGCGCCTGCTGGGTTTTCATTCAGCAGCGTTTTGGTCAGTTCATGTACGGCTACTACCCGACGGAACTGCGCTGGCGCGTGGACCTGACCGTGTGGCTGGCGGTGATCGGCGTGGCGCCACTGTTCATCTCGCGCTTCCCGCGTAAAGCGGTGTACGGGCTGAGCTTCCTGGTGCTGTACCCGATCATTGCCTACATCCTGCTGCACGGCGGTTTCGGTCTGAGCAATGTGGCGACCAGCCAGTGGGGCGGTTTGATGCTGACCCTGGTGATCGCCACGGTCGGTATCGCCGGGGCCTTGCCACTGGGGATTGTGCTGGCGCTGGGGCGTCGTTCGAACATGCCGGCGATTCGTGTGGTCTGCGTGACCTTCATCGAATTCTGGCGCGGCGTGCCGTTGATCACGGTGCTGTTCATGTCCTCGGTGATGCTGCCGCTGTTCCTGCCCGAAGGCATGAACTTCGACAAACTGCTGCGGGCGCTGATCGGCGTGATTCTGTTCCAGTCGGCCTATGTGGCCGAGGTGGTGCGCGGCGGTCTGCAAGCGATCCCGAAAGGTCAGTACGAAGCGGCTGCGGCGATGGGCCTCGGCTACTGGCGTGCGATGGGCCTGGTGATTCTGCCGCAAGCCCTGAAGCTGGTGATTCCCGGCATCGTCAACACCTTCATTGCGCTGTTCAAGGACACCAGTCTGGTGATCATCATCGGCCTGTTTGACCTGCTCAACAGCGTCAAGCAAGCCGCTGCCGATCCGAAATGGCTGGGCATGGCCACCGAAGGCTACGTGTTCGCCGCCCTGGTGTTCTGGATTTTCTGTTTTGGTATGTCGCGCTATTCCATGCATCTGGAACGCAAGCTCGACACTGGCCACAAGCGTTAGGAGTTCTGTAAATGAGTGAAGCAATCAAAAAGCCTGTAGGTCCTGAAGGCATTATTCAGATGCAGGGCGTCAACAAGTGGTACGGCCAGTTCCACGTGCTGAAAGACATCAACCTCAACGTCAAACAGGGCGAGCGTATCGTCCTGTGCGGCCCATCGGGTTCCGGCAAGTCGACCACCATCCGCTGCCTCAATCGTCTGGAAGAACACCAGCAGGGCCGCATCGTCGTCGACGGCGTGGAACTGACCAACGACCTCAAGCAGATCGAAGCGATCCGCCGCGAAGTCGGCATGGTGTTCCAGCACTTCAACCTGTTCCCGCACCTGACCATTTTGCAGAACTGCACTCTGGCGCCAATGTGGGTGCGCAAGATGCCCAAGCGCAAGGCCGAGGAAATCGCCATGCATTACCTGGAGCGCGTACGCATTCCAGAGCAGGCGCACAAGTTTCCGGGGCAACTGTCCGGTGGTCAGCAACAGCGTGTGGCGATTGCCCGTGCGCTGTGCATGAAGCCGAAAATCATGCTGTTCGACGAACCGACCTCGGCGCTCGACCCGGAAATGGTGAAAGAAGTGCTCGACACCATGATCGGTCTGGCTGAAGACGGCATGACCATGCTCTGCGTGACCCACGAAATGGGCTTCGCCCGCACCGTGGCCAACCGCGTGATCTTCATGGACAAGGGCGAAATCGTTGAACAGGCGGCGCCGAATGACTTCTTCGATAATCCGCAGAATGATCGGACGAAGTTGTTTTTGAGTCAGATTTTGCATTGATCTGACCTACGTTCTGAAATAAACCCGGACCGAGCTCCGGGTTTATTTTTACCGGATTTTGTCAGGGCACCGGTGCCGTCTCCTGTTCCGGGAAGCGCGCGGCGAGCAATCGCCGCAAGTCACTGCCTTCGTTCATCGCGTGTATTTCGGCGAGCAGATGAGGGTGACGATCCAGCACGCGCATAAGGCTGAACAACGGTTGAGGCGGCGGAAGCTCGCCGCGTTCGTAGCGGGAAAAAGCGTTGTGACCTCCACCGGATAGCAATTTAACTGCTTCTTTTTGGGTGAGATGCAATTTGCGGCGGATGCGTTTCATCTCGGCGCCCATTACGTGGAAGCACTCTTCGAGCAATTTATCGCCGGCGTCGGAATAACGTTCGGCGCTGTCAGTATCGTTATCAAAAATGATCTCGCCGCAGGCTGCGCATTCCCACCCTGCAATGTCGTGCACCCAACGTGAAACGTTCTTGTAGTTGACAGTCAAACTGCGACGTTCGAAATGTTGCATCGCCTCTTGAGTACCACAGCTCATGCATTGCCGTGTATTCATAAATTCTTCTCCTTGAAAGAGATCACGGGAGGACCGCCGTTGGGGCAGTAGGTGATTTTGATATACAACTCCAAGTCGTGATATCCAATATGGTAAACGTCCTGCCAGTGTCGGTGGTTGGTGTAGCTAGTCATGGACTTGTAGAACATTCGACGATCCAGCGAGCAGATGGCTTGCTGCATATGTTTGAGGTTTAACCCCATTCCCTTGCCCGAGCTCATCGCGCTTCCTGTAAAGGCTTTAGCGCCCCGTCTGATGACCTCTTGCTTCACTACCGCCAAGTCGTAATGGGGTGTGTTCTTTTCCATAAGAAACCAAAACCCTGTCCCTGAAATTACCCTTAAAGGGTAATTTTGACCAATCGAAAATGCCGCTCCATGTGTCTCCGATTGACCCTAGGTGGTTGCCGTCCTACACGGGTCTGACTAACATGTCAGAAAATTCATCCTATGATTGGATGAAAGGGCGAATCCTATGTCAGACATTTCTCCACTTATCAAACGATCCTTGGTCGATCAGGCCCTGGATCAACTCCGCCAGCGCATCAACAGCGGTGCCTGGAAGGTCGGCGAGCGTCTGCCGACCGAGCCGGAGCTGTGTGCCGAGCTGGGCATCAGCCGCAACACCGTGCGCGAAGCCATGCGCGTGCTGGCGTTTTCCGGATTGATCGAGATTCGTCAGGGCGATGGCAGTTACTTGCGCGTCGTGGTTGATCCGCTCGACACGCTCAAAGCCTTGTCGCGCTGCTCGCTCGATCAGGCACGGGAAACCCGACATATCCTCGAAGTCGAGGCCATCGGCCTGGCGGCGTTGCGCCGTACCGACGAGGACCTCGTCGCATTACGTGAGGCGCTTGGCACCAGCGGCAGCCACTACCACGGCGATCTCGACACCTACATCGCTTGCGATCTGGTGTTCCACCGCCGTCTGGTCGACGCCGCGCACAACCCGACCCTCAGCGAGCTGTATCGCTATTTCTCCAGCATCGTCGGCGCGCAATTGCGCCAGACCCTGAACATCGTCCCGCGCCGTCAGGAAGTGTTCGACTTGCACATCGAGCTGCTCGATGCGGTCGAGCAACGCGATCCGGAACGGGCCAAAGCCTTGTCGAGGCAGTTGATCAATGAACCTTGAAACCGAGAAGTCCATGTCACGCAGTGAGATATCCACAACCCCGAAGCGCACGGCAGAACTCGAAGAGCTGCTGATCGACGCCGAGGCCGATGATGAACAAGTGCAGCAGAACCACCCGCTGGTGCGCCGGCCATGGCTGTTGCTGCTGGGCTTGATTCTGGTGGCGCTGAACCTGCGTCCGGCGCTGTCGAGCATGGCGCCGCTGCTCAGCGACGTGTCGAAAAGCCTTGGTTTGTCGGCAGCTCAGGCCGGTTTGCTGACCACGTTGCCGGTGCTCTGCCTCGGTTTGTTTGCACCGCTCGCGCCGATTCTGGCGCGCCGCTTCGGTGCCGAGCGGGTGGTGTTGGGGATTCTGCTGACGCTGGCCGGCGGCATCATTTTGCGCAGCAACTTTGGTGAGATCGGCCTGTTTGCTGGCAGTGTATTGGGCGGCGCGAGCATTGGTATTGTCGGGGTATTGCTGCCAGGCATCGTCAAACGCGACTTTGCCAGGCACGCCGGGACCATGACTGGTGTCTACACCATGGCGCTGTGTCTGGGCGCGGCGATGGCGGCGGGTTCCAGCGTGCCGTTGAGTGAGCATTTCGATCACAGTTGGGCGATGGGCCTGGGTTTCTGGATGATTCCGGCGCTGGTTGCGGCAGTGTTCTGGTTGCCGCAAGTCGGGCAGAAACACGGTGCGCACAATGTTGCCTATCGTGTGCGCGGTCTGCTGCGTGATCCGCTGGCATGGCAGGTGACCTTGTACATGGGCCTGCAATCGTCGCTGGCCTACATCGTGTTTGGCTGGTTGCCGTCGATCCTGATCGGTCGTGGCCTGACGCCGACCCAGGCCGGTCTGGTGTTGTCCGGTTCGGTGATCATTCAACTGGCCAGCTCCCTCGCGGCACCGTGGCTGGCGACTCGCGGCAAGGATCAGCGTCTGGCGATCGTGACCGTGATGGCGCTGACCCTCGGTGGTTTGTTCGGTTGTCTGTATGCGCCGATCGACGGCCTGTGGGGCTGGGCGATTCTGCTGGGACTGGGGCAGGGCGGTACGTTCAGCCTGGCCCTGACGTTGATCGTGCTGCGCTCGCGCGATTCCCATGTTGCGGCGAACCTGTCGAGCATGTCCCAGGGCTTCGGCTACACCCTGGCCTCGATGGGCCCGTTCGCGGTCGGCGTGGTGCATGACTGGACCGGTGGCTGGAACGCGGTGGGGTGGATCTTTGGCATCATTGGTACAGGCGCGATCATCGCCGGCCTCGGCGCCGGGCGGGCGCTGTACGTGCAAGTGCAAAGCGAAAAAATCTGACGCGTAACCCTTTTTTGGGGCCAATGATATCCAATGTGGGAGCGAGCTTGCTCGCGAAGACGGTGGTTCAGGCAAAGATCATGTTGAATGTGCCGACCTCTTCGCGAGCAAGCTCGCTCCCACAGTTTTTGGGGCGCCTTGAAGATCGTGCGTGGTATTCGGTTTACGAATGCCGATAGTGTTTCTGCGCATTGCAGATTATGGTGCTGGCACTCTGTACCTATTTTGGAGTTTGCCCATGAGCGAAGCCCACGCCGCCCTGATCACCCGTTTCTACCAGGCCTTCCAGCGCCTCGACGCCGAAGCCATGGCCGCCTGTTACACCGATGACGTGGTGTTCAGCGACCCGGCGTTCGGCGAGTTGCGCGGGCGCGAGGCCGGCGACATGTGGCGCATGCTCACCACCCGCGCCAAAGACTTCTCGCTGACCTTCGACAATGTCCGCGCCGATGAGCGCAGCGGTGGTGCGCACTGGGTGGCGACGTATCTGTTCAGTCAGACCGGCAACGTGGTGATCAACGATATCCAGGCACGTTTCGTCTTCCGTGACGGCAAGATCTGCGAGCATCATGATCATTTCGACCTGTGGCGCTGGTCGCGCCAGGCCCTGGGTTTCAAAGGCCTGCTGCTGGGCTGGACGCCTTTGGTACGCAACGCCGTGCGTGCGCAGGCGTTGAAAGGGCTGAAGGCATTTCAGACCCGTCGCTGATAAGATCGCGGCCTGTTTCCTACACGTCTTGATCCCGAAGTGACCAGCCCTGGCGAAAATTCTGTCGATACTGCCGAACCGGTGAGCAAATCCTGGTTCGTCTATCTCGTTCGCGCAGCCAACGGTTCGTTGTATTGCGGGATCAGTGACGACCCGGTGCGCCGTTTTGCCAAACATCAGAGCGGCAAAGGCGCACGATTTTTCCTCTCCAGCCCGGCGATGGCACTGGTCTACACCGAGCGTTGCCGCGACAAGAGTGACGCCTTGCGTCAGGAACGGCTGATCAAAAAGCTGCGCAAGAGCGCCAAGGAATGCCTGGTCGCGTCTTATCAATCAGACTGATCAGTTCCCATCAGGCAGATCTGTAGGCTGCTAAGCAAATGCGCGCTAAGCTGCCGACTCACTATCTGAGCGGCGGAGCCGAGCATGTCCGAGTTGATTCTCCATCATTACCCGACCTCTCCATTTGCCGAGAAGGCCCGCCTTCTGCTGGGGTTCAAAGGCTTGTCCTGGCGTTCGGTGCACATCTCGCCGGTAATGCCCAAGCCAGATCTGACCGCCCTGACCGGTGGCTATCGCAAGACCCCGGTGCTGCAGATCGGTGCCGACATTTACTGCGACACTTCGCTGATCGCGCGTCGCCTGGAGCAGGAAAAAGCCCTGCCGGCATTTTTCCCGGAAGGTCAGGAAATGACCAGCGCCAGTTTTGCAGCGTGGGCTGATTCGGTGGTCTTCCAGCATGCCGTCAGCCTGGTGTTCCAGCCGGAGTCGGTGGCGGTGCGTTTCGGCAAGTTGCCGCCGGAAGCGATCAAGGCGTTCATCGCTGATCGGGCCGGGTTGTTCAGTGGCGGCAGCGCCACCCGGTTGTCGGCCGAGCAGGCCAAGCACCAGTGGCCAACGATCATGGCGCGCCTGGAGCAGCAGTTGCAGCGCGAGCAGGGTGACTTCCTGTTCGGCGAGCCGTCGATTGCCGACTTCGCCCTGGCGCATCCTCTGTGGTTCCTCAAGGCGACGCACGTCACCGCACCGTTGGTCGATGACTATCCGGCTGTCGCGGCATGGCTCGGGCGTGTGCTGGGCTTCGGTCATGGTGCGGCAAGCGCGATGACTGCCGAGGAGGCGCTGGAAGTGGCGCGTAGCTCGACGCCGGCGGCGCTGCCGGATGAGCAGTTTGCAGACCCGAACGGGTTCAAGGCCGGGCAGCAAGTGGCGATTGCCGCCATCGACTACGGGGTGGATCCGGTGGTGGGCGAGTTGCTGTTTGCCGGGCGTGAAGAGCTGATCCTGCGCCGTGAAGACCCGCGTGGCGGTGTGGTGCATGTGCACTTCCCGCGCTTCGGGTTCCGCATCGAAGCCAAGTAACAGCGACCGACCCTGTGGCGAGCGAGCAAGCTCCCTCGCCACAGGGGTGTGCGTTACTTCAAAGCCGCCAGAATTTCATCCGGGTCGAATCCGCGAATCAATGTGCCATTCACGTCGATCAACGGAATCCCGCGTCCACCCAATGCCTCGTACGCCTTGCGCGCCTCGGCATCCTTCTCGATATCGAACTCCTTGAATGGAATCCCCTTGCTGTCGAGAAAGCGTTTGGTCTGCTTGCAGTAGCCACACCAGTCGGTGGCGTAGAGCACAACATTGGCCTGCGCCCGGGTCTGCTCCGAAACCATTTGCGACGGATTGAATACCCGCTCGATCTTGCCCCAGTTCTGATAGATCACAACCACCAGCAGAACCAGCGCAACCTTCTTCAGCACATTGCCGAGCATCAGTTGCGGCGCTTCAGTTGATCGGTGAGCGACGTCGGCAGGCCCTTGATTACCAGGGTGCCAGCCTCTTCGTCGTACTCGATCTTCGAGCCCAGCAGGTGTGCTTCAAAGCTGATCGACAGGCCTTCGGCGCGACCGGTGAAGCGGCGGAACTGGTTGAGAGTGCGTTTGTCTGCCGGAATCTCCGGCGACAGGCCGTAGTCCTTGTTGCGGATGTGGTCGTAGAAGGCTTTCGGGCGTTCTTCGTCGATCAACTCCGAGAGCTCTTCCAGGCCCATCGGCTCGCCGAGTTTGGCCTGGCTGCTGGCGTAGTCCACCAGGGTTTTGGTTTTCTCGCGGGCGGCGTCTTCCGGCAGATCTTCGCTTTCGACGAAGTCACTGAAGGCCTTGAGCAGGGTGCGGGTCTCGCCTGGGCCGTCGACGCCTTCCTGGCAGCCGATGAAGTCGCGGAAGTATTCCGAGACCTTCTTGCCGTTCTTGCCCTTGATGAACGAGATGTACTGCTTGGACTGCTTGTTGTTCTGCCACTCGGAGACGTTGATTCGCGCCGCCAGGTGCAACTGGCCGAGGTCGAGGTGGCGCGACGGGGTCACGTCCAGCTCGTCGGTCACTGCCACGCCTTCACTGTGGTGCAGCAGGGCGATGGCCAGGTAATCGGTCATGCCTTGCTGATAGTGGGCGAACAGCACATGGCCACCGACCGACAGGTTCGATTCTTCCATCAGCTTTTGCAGGTGTTCGACCGCGACTTTGCTGAAGGCGGTGAAGTCCTTGCCGCCGTCCATGTATTCCTTCAGCCAGCCGCTGAACGGGAACGCGCCGGATTCCGGATGGAACAAACCCCAGGCTTTGCCCTGTTTGGCGTTATAGCTCTCGTTGAGGTCGGCGAGCATGTTCTCGATGGCTGCGGATTCGGCCAGTTCAGTGTCACGGGCGTGCAGAACTGCGGGCGTGCCGTCGGGTTTTTTGTCGATCAGGTGGACGATGCAATGACGGATCGGCATGGGCTTCTCGGCTGTTGGAAGGGAGGAGGGCAGGCTCCCCCGAAAAAGCGCCCAGTGTACCGCAACCACTGGTTTTGGCGCGGGGTGAAGGGCAAATCCGGGGCGGGCGGCGGCCCTTATGCAGTTTTTTACCGATTTAGCGCAATAAACCTGACCAAATGGGTAGCTAGAGGCGGATATTTCCCCGTCTCTGTGCTAGTTTTGCCCGGTCTTACGCGAAGTCACTGCGTTAAGCGTGCATTCAGCATTTGTCAGGTCGAACCAAACCCTGATTTCGGCATCTATAACCCCGACTCGTCGTGGTTATCGCCGAGGGTGCCAGATCCAGAAGATCGGGCTCGATGGCTGACACTGCACTCTGCAATCCATATGAATTTGATAGGGAAGGAACACTACATGGCTCTTACTAAAGACCAACTGATCGCCGACATCGCTGAAGCTATCGACGCGCCGAAAACCACCGCGCGTAACGCTCTGGACCAACTGGGCCAAATCGTTGCCGATCAGCTGGAAAACGGCGGCGAAATCACCTTGCCAGGTATCGGCAAGCTGAAAGTGACCGAGCGTCCTGCCCGCACTGGCCGTAACCCTTCGACTGGCGCTGCCATCGAAATCCCTGCCAAGAAAGTGATCAAGCTGGTTGTGGCCAAAGGCCTGACCGACGCTGTGAACAAGTAAGACGCAGCGATAAAAAAACCGTGCACCGGAGCGATCCGGGCACGGTTTTTTTGTGCCTGTGATTTGATGGCCGACTCCTGAGCACCATAAGCCATTGTGGGAGCGAGCTTGCTCGCGAAGGCAGTGTGTCAGTCAGAGTTGAATTGACTGATGCGCCGCATTCGCGAGCAAGCTCGCTCCCACAATTGATTTGTGTCCGGCGATGCGGTGTTTAGCGAACCCAGCGCTCGCGGCGCCAGATCTGCTGTTCGGACTTGGTCTGGAAGGTCCAAGCCACGAAGCGGCTCTGCTTCTGGCCCTGCGACATTTCCACCACCTGGCTTTCCAGCACGCCGGCCTTTTTCAGCGCGGTCTCGATGGCAGGCAGGTTCGAGGCTTTCGACACCAGCGTGCTGAACCACAGCACCTTGTGCTGGAAGTTCGCGCTCTCGGCGATCAATTGCGTCACGAACCGTGCTTCGCCGCCTTCACACCACAGCTCGGCCGATTGACCGCCGAAGTTCAGCACCGGCAGCTTGCGTTTCGGATCAGCCTTGCCCAGTGCGCGCCACTTGCGCTCGCTGCCCTTGGTCGCTTCTTCCATCGAAGCGTGGAACGGCGGATTGCACATGGTCAGGTCAAAGCGCTCACCCGGCTCCAGCAAGCCGATCAGGATGTGCTTGCGGTTTTCCTGTTGGCGCAGCTGGATCACTTTGCTCAGATCGTTGGACTGAACGATGGCTCTGGCGGCTGCCACGGCGGTCGGGTCGATTTCCGAGCCGAGGAAGTGCCAGCGATATTCGCTGTTGCCGATCAGTGGGTACACGCAGTTGGCGCCCATGCCGATGTCCAGCACATTGACGATGGCACCGCGCGGTACCTTGCCGTCGTTCATGCTCGCCAGCAGATCTGCGAGAAAGTGCACATAATCGGCACGGCCCGGCACCGGTGGGCAGAGGTAGTCCGCTGGAATGTCCCAATGCTGGATGCCATAGAACGCCTTGAGCAGCGCCCGGTTGAACACGCGCACCGCATCGGGACTGGCGAAGTCGATGCTTTCCTTGCCGTACGGGTTGGTGATCACGAACTTCGCCAGTTCCGGCGTGGTTTTGATCAGCGCCGGGAAGTCATAGCGACCCTGATGGCGATTGCGCGGGTGCAGGCTGGCCTTTTCACGCGGCTCAACGGTCTTGGCCGGGGTCGCGGAATCAGGCTTCTTGCGCGCAGGTTTGGGTGTGCGGGGGGCGTTCATGGGCGTGGTCGATTCGGGTATGGCTGAAAGTGGCGGGTATTGTCCCACATCCAGCCGCTGCGAACTCAATATCAGCAACACCACCGATCTCTGTGGGAGCGAGCTTGCTCGCGAAAGCGTCCTCTCAGTCAACATCACTTTCGCCTGACACGGCCTCTTCGCGAGCAAGCTCGCTTCCACAGGGATTGGCAGTGGATGAAGGAAAGTAGACAATAAAAAAGGCGCGTCACCCGATCGGGTGGCGCGCCTTTTTAATGCGATTTACCAGTTAGAGGCTGGCAATCCGAGCGTGTTGCTCGGCCAGTTTGCCCAAAGCCTGTTCAGCCTCGGCCAGTTTGGCGCGTTCTTTCTCGATGACTTCGGCTGGGGCCTTGTCAACGAAACCGGCGTTCGACAGCTTGCCGCCAACGCGCTGGACTTCGCCCTGCAGACGCAGGATTTCCTTGTCCAGACGCGCCAGTTCGGCGCCCTTGTCGATCAGGCCGGCCATTGGCACCAGCACTTCCATCTCGCCAACCAGTGCGGTCGCGGACAGCGGCGCTTCTTCGCCAGCCTTCAGAACGGTGATCGATTCCAGACGCGCCAGCTTCTTCAGCAGCGCTTCGTTCTCGGTCAGACGGCGCTGGTCTTCAGCGCTGACGTTCTTCAGGTAGATCGGCAGCGGCTTGCCCGGGCCGATGTTCATTTCGCCACGGATGTTACGCGTGCCGAGCATCAGGCCTTTCAGCCATTCGATGTCGTCTTCGGCGGCCGGATCGATGCGCTCTTCGTTGGCCATTGGCCACGCTTGCAGCATGATCGTCTTGCCCTGAATGCCGGCCAGCGGCGCGATGCGCTGCCAGATTTCTTCAGTGATGAACGGCATGAACGGGTGCGCCAGACGCAGCGCTACTTCCAGGACGCGCACCAGCGTGCGGCGGGTGCCGCGCTGACGTTCAACCGGCGCGTTCTCGTCCCACAGCACTGGCTTGGACAGTTCCAGGTACCAGTCGCAGTATTGGTTCCAGATGAATTCGTACAGCGCTTGCGCGGCGAGGTCGAAACGGAACTGATCCAGTTGACGGGTCACTTCGGCTTCGGTGCGTTGCAGTTGCGAGATGATCCAGCGATCCGCCAGCGACAGCTCGTAGGCTTCGCCGTTCTGGCCGCAGTCTTCGCCCTTGTCCAGAACATAACGCGCGGCGTTCCAGATCTTGTTGCAGAAGTTGCGATAGCCTTCGACGCGGCCCATGTCGAACTTGATGTCGCGACCGGTGGAAGCCAGCGAGCAGAAAGTGAAGCGCAGGGCGTCGGTGCCGTAGCTGGCGATGCCGTCGGCGAACTCGTCGCGGGTCTGCTTCTCGATCTTCTTCGCCAGTTTCGGCTGCATCATGCCCGAGGTGCGTTTCTGCACCAGCGCTTCAAGCTCAATACCGTCGATGATGTCCAGCGGGTCGAGGACGTTACCCTTGGACTTGGACATCTTCTGGCCCTGACCATCACGCACCAGACCGTGTACATAGACGGTCTTGAACGGCACCTGCGGGGTGCCATCCTCGTTCTTGATCAGGTGCATGGTCAGCATGATCATCCGGGCAACCCAGAAGAAAATGATGTCGAAACCGGTCACCAGCACGTCGGTGGAGTGGAATTTCTTCAGGAACTCGGTCTTTTCCGGCCAGCCCAGCGTCGAGAAGGTCCACAGGCCCGAACTGAACCAGGTGTCGAGTACGTCGTTGTCCTGTTGCAGCGTAACGTCCGGGCCGAGGTTGTGCTTGGCACGCACTTCGGCTTCGTCGCGACCGACGTAGACCTTGCCCGACTCGTCGTACCAGGCCGGAATCCGGTGGCCCCACCACAGCTGACGGCTGATGCACCAGTCCTGGATGTCGCGCATCCACGAGAAGTACATGTTTTCGTACTGTTTCGGCACGAACTGGATGCGACCGTCTTCAACGGCAGCAATCGCTGGCTCGGCCAGCGGTTTGGTCGACACATACCACTGGTCGGTCAGCCACGGCTCGATGATGGTGCCGGAGCGATCGCCTTTCGGCACTTTCAGCGCGTGATCGTTGACGCTGACCAGCAGGCCGGCGGCGTCGAACGCAGCCACGATCTGCTTGCGTGCTTCGAAACGCTCGAGACCGGCGAATTCAGCCGGGATCTTGCCGTCGATGCTGTCGTTCAGCGTGCCGTCGAGGTTGAACACCTGGGCCGCTGGCAGCACGTTGGCGTTCTTGTCGAAGATGTTCAGCAACGGCAGGTTGTGGCGCTTGCCGACTTCGTAGTCGTTGAAATCGTGAGCCGGGGTGATTTTCACGCAGCCGGTGCCGAATTCAGGGTCGCAGTAATCGTCGGCGATGATCGGGATGCGGCGGCCAAGCAGTGGCAGCTCGACAAACTTGCCGATCAGGGCTTTGTAGCGCTCATCGTTCGGGTTAACCGCGACGGCGGAGTCGCCGAGCATGGTTTCCGGGCGGGTGGTCGCGACGATCAGGAAATCGTTGCCTTCAGCGGTTTTCGCGCCGTCGGCCAGTGGGTACTTGAGGTTCCACAGGAAACCTTTCTCGTCGTGGTTTTCCACTTCGAGGTCGGAAATCGCCGTGTGCAGCTTGGTGTCCCAGTTGACCAGACGCTTGCCGCGGTAGATCAGGCCGTCCTCGTGCAGGCGCACGAAGGCTTCTTTGACCGCTTCCGAGAGACCGTCGTCCATGGTGAAGCGCTCGCGGCTCCAGTCCACGGACGAACCGAGGCGGCGGATCTGACGGCTGATGTTGCCACCGGACTGATCCTTCCACTCCCAGACTTTCTCGAGGAATTTTTCGCGGCCCAGGTCATGACGGTTCTGGCCGGTGGCTTCCAGTTGACGCTCCACCAGCATCTGCGTGGCGATACCGGCGTGGTCGGTGCCCGGCTGCCACAGGGTGTTGCGACCCTGCATGCGGCGGAAACGGATCAGGGCGTCCATGATCGCGTTGTTGAAACCGTGACCCATGTGCAGGCTGCCGGTGACGTTCGGCGGCGGGATCATGATGGTGTAGGAATCGCCCGCGCCTTGCGGTGCGAAATAGTTCTCGGACTCCCAGGTGTTGTACCAGGAAGTTTCAATGGCGTGCGGCTGGTAGGTCTTATCCATGCGCGGCGGGACCCTATTGGCATTTATTCAGGAAAAGCCGGGAAGTATAGCCGCGGGGACAGCTGCAAGCTACAAGCCACCGCAAGCTGCAAGCTGCAAGAGGAGGGTGGCAGGTACGTTTGGGCTTTAGCTTTGGCTTGCAGCTTAAAGCTTGCCGCTCGTAGCTGCGGCGAGCAGCCGCTCCATCCGCGCGTCGAGGCGGCGTTTGATTTCGGTTTCGATGTGCGGCGCGAAGTCGTCAATCACGTCTTGCATGATCAATTGCGCGGCGGCGCGCAGTTCGCTGTCCAGGTGGAGCAGGGCGTCCGGGCCTTTGGCAGCGGGCGCGGCAGGTTGTGCAGCGGGTGCAACGGGGGCGGGAGGTGGTTCGACGGCTGGCGGTTCGCTGACGACCGGGTCGAACAACATCGGAATCTGTTCCTGTTCGCCTTCATCGACCGTATCGGTCAGCAGCGGCGGTTGCAGGTTGTCATCGCCGAGCAACTGGCGGATCGATTCGAGATCGTCCAGCAGGTGCGCAGACTTTTGCAGCGGTTTTGGAGTGTCCATCGGCGTACTCAGAGTCGCTGTAAACGGTGGTCTTGCAGAGGATAGCCCTGTTCGCGGTAGAAACGGAAACTCTCCCGTGCCGCCGCGCGAATCGTCGGATCTTCCACCACCACCTCCGCCACGCGGGCGAATTTGCTGGCGAAGGCCGGGACTTTCAGGTCGAGATTGACCAGCAGGTCCTGATGTTGACCGCAGTCGTCACCCAGGCCCAATACGATCAAGCCGTCCGGTTCGCTGTCGGCGGGACCGTGCGGCACGAAGCTTTCGCCCTTGAACGCCCACAGGCGCGCATCGAGATCATCACGCTGGGCAACATCGCTGCAATGCAGATAGATGCGGTGGCCCATGCGCCAGGCTTTCTCGGTGAGCTTGCAGGCAAAATCCAGGCGCGCGGACGGATCGGCGCTGGGCAGGATATAAAAGTCGACTTTGGTCATTACGGTTCCTGATGTGCGGGCGGCGCCACCGTTCAGTGACGCCGCCGCACGTCATCGGTTTCAGGCTTTGGCGCGGTCCAGCAGGTACTGGGTCAGCAGTGGAACCGGACGGCCGGTGGCGCCCTTGTCCTTGCCGCCGCTGGTCCAGGCGGTGCCGGCGATGTCCAGGTGCGCCCAGTTCAGGTTCTTGGTGAAGCGCGACAGGAAGCACGCGGCGGTGATGGTGCCGGCCTTCGGCCCGCCGATGTTGGCGATGTCGGCGAACGGGCTGTCCAGTTGCTCTTGGTACTCGTCGAACAGCGGCAGTTGCCAGGCGCGGTCGTCAGCGGTTTTACCGGCGCTGAGCAGTTGCTCGATCAGTTCGTCGTTGTTGCCCAGCAGGCCGGAAGTGTGTGCACCCAGTGCCACGACGCAGGCGCCGGTCAGGGTCGCAATGTCGATCACCGCTTGCGGCTTGAAGCGCTCGGAATAGGTCAGCGCGTCGCACAGCACCAGACGGCCTTCGGCGTCGGTGTTGAGGATTTCCACGGTCTGGCCGCTCATGGTGGTGACGATGTCGCCCGGACGCGAAGCGTTGCCGCTCGGCATGTTTTCGGCGCAGGCGAGGATGCACACCAGGTTGATCGGCAGTTTCAGCTCAAGCACGGCACGCAGGGTGCCGAACACGCTGGCGGCGCCGCCCATGTCGTATTTCATCTCGTCCATGCCGGCCCCCGGCTTCAGGCTGATGCCGCCGGTGTCGAAAGTGATGCCTTTACCGACCAGTGCGTATGGCTTCTCGGACTTCTTGCCACCGTTGTACTGCATGACGATCAGGCGTGGCGGCTGGGCGCTGCCCTGGCCGACGGCGTAGAACGAGCCCATGCCCAGGGATTTGATCTTCTTCTCGTCGAGGACTTCGACTTTCAGATCCTTGAATTCCTTGCCGAGGTTCTTGGCTTGTTCACCGAGGAAGGTCGGGTGGCAGATGTTCGGCGGCAGGTTACCCAGATCACGGGTGAAGGCCATGCCGTTGGCGATCGCGGTGGCGTGATTCACGGCGCGTTGCACTTCGGCTTGAGCAGCCTTGATGGTCAGCAGGGTGATTTTCTTCAGGGCGCGCGGTTCGGCTTTCTGGCTCTTGAACTGGTCGAAGGTGTATTTGCCGTCCACCAGGGTTTCCGCCAGCAGACGGGTCTTGCCGTAGCTGTCGCGGTTTTTCACGATGACTTCATCCAGCGCCAGCACGGCATCGCTGCCGCCCAGGCCTTTGAGGGTGTTGAGGATGCCGGCTACGATTTTGCGGAACGGACGGTCGCCGAGTTCTTCATCCTTGCCCACGCCGACCAGCAGCACGCGCTCGGCTTTCAGGTTCGGCAGGCTGTGCAGCAGCAGGCTCTGGCCGACCTTGCCGGCCAGATCGCCACGCTTGAGTACGGCGCTGATCGCGCCACCGCTCAACTCGTCGACCTGTCTGGCGGCGGTGCCGAGTTTGCGGCCTTCGCCGACGGCAACCACCAGGGTGGCGGTTTTCAACGTTTCTGGGCTAACGCTTTTTACAACCAGTTCCATGTCCGGATCCCTGAATGAATGGTCAACACGCAGGCGTTCGACGGTGTCCGCAGCCGCCTGCTTATAGATAGAAGAGGCGCAGGCCAAAGCCTGCGACAAGGGCCGCAGTTTGAACCTCGCTCCCCGCGCCTGACAACCCTCGGTTGTACGATCTTCAACGTATTACGCGTGCGGATGAGTGTGCGCAGTGACAGGCGCCCTCAATCACAGGATAATGCCGCATCTTTTTTCGACGGCTCTGCGTTGCGGGCCGGTCGAAGTGTTTGCTTGTTTGGCCGCCTTAGCCTGACAACCCTGGAGTGTCTGGTTTGATCGTCTTCCGTTATCTGTCCCGCGAAGTCCTGTTGACCCTCAGCGCCGTGAGTGCCGTGCTGCTGGTCATCATCATGAGCGGTCGCTTCATCAAATACCTGTCCCAGGCCGCTGCCGGCCAGCTCGATCCGGGCTCGCTGTTCCTGATCATGGGTTATCGCCTGCCGGGCTTCCTGCAGCTGATCCTGCCGCTGGGCCTGTTCCTCGGGATCCTGCTGGCTTACGGTCGGTTGTACCTGGAAAGCGAAATGACCGTGCTCTCGGCCACCGGCATGAGCCAGCAGAAGCTGTTTCGCATGACCCTGTTCCCGGCCACGCTGGTCGCGCTGGTGGTGGCCTGGCTGAGCCTGGGCCTGGCCCCGCAAGGCGCCAACCAGTTCCAGTTGCTGCTGAACAAGCAGGACGCCCTGACCGAATTCGATACCCTCGAGCCGGGCCGCTTCCAGGCCTTGCGCGATGGTACCCGGGTGACCTACACCGAAACCCTGAGCGACGATCGCGTCAACCTCGGCAGTGTGTTCATCTCGCAGAAAAACCTCGGTGCCGATCAGAAGGATCGCGGCATTTCCGTGCTGGTGGCCGAGAAGGGTCGTCAGGAAGCACGTCCGGATGGCACCCGTTACCTGATCCTCGACAATGGCTACCGCTATGACGGCAGCCCGGGTCAGGCTGATTATCGGGCGATCCACTACGAAACCTACGGCGTACAGTTGCCCAAACCGGAAGTCAGCGAAGAGGTGACAGACCGCGATGCGATGGCGACGTCGACTCTGCTGGGCAGCGATGACATTCGTTCGAGGGCCGAGCTGCAATGGCGCCTGTCCCTGCCACTGCTGGTCTTTATCGTGACCCTGATGGCGGTGCCGCTGTCGCGCGTCAACCCGCGTCAAGGGCGTTTCCTCAAGCTGCTGCCGGCGATTCTTCTTTATATGGCTTACCTGACCATCCTGATTGCCGCTCGCGGCGCCCTTGAAAAGGGCAAGTTCCCGCCGGCCTTGGGCTTGTGGTGGGTGCACGCGATCTTCCTGGTCATTGGCCTCGGCCTGTTGTACTGGGAACCTCTGCGCCTGAAGCTGGCCAGCCGTCGTTCCGCTGCGCTGGAGGTGGCTCGTGGTTAAACTCGACCGCTACATCGGCAGCAGTGTGTTCGTGGCGATCATCGCCGTGCTGGCTATCATTCTGGGCCTGGCGACGCTGTTCGCCTTCATCGACGAGATGGGCGATGTCAGCGAAACCTACACGCTGGTCGATGTCCTGAGCTTTGTATTGCTGACCGCGCCACGCCGTCTCTACGAAATGCTGCCGATGGCGGCGTTGATCGGCTGTCTGATCGGCCTCGGCAGTCTGGCCAGCAGCAGCGAACTGACGGTCATGCGTGCGGCCGGTGTGTCCATCGGGCGCATCGTCTGGGCGGTGATGAAACCGATGTTCGTCCTGATGCTGGCGGGCGTGCTGATCGGCGAATACGTTGCGCCGGCCACCGAGAGCATGGCCCAGGCCAACCGCTCGCTGGCCCAGGGCAGTGGCGACGCGCAGAGCGCCAAGCACGGTATGTGGCACCGTCAGGGTGACGAGTTCATCCACATCAACGCCGTGCAACCCAACGGCCTGCTGTATGGCGTGACCCGTTATCAATTCGACAAGGAACGTCATCTGCTGAGTTCGAGTTTTGCCAAAAAGGCCGAGTTCGACGGCACTTACTGGGAGCTCTCCGATGTCGCGACCACTGTGTTTCATGAGCGCAGCACTGAAGTCCTGAATGCGCCGACCGAACGCTGGAATGTTGCCCTGAGCCCGCAATTGCTCAGCACCGTAGTGATGGCGCCTGAATCGCTGTCAATCAGCGGTCTGTGGGGGTACATCCACTATCTGGCCGAGCAGGGCCTGAGCAACGGTCGTTACTGGCTGGCATTTTGGGTCAAGGTGTTGCAACCGCTGGTCACCGCCGCCCTGGTGCTGATGGCGATTTCCTTCATCTTTGGCCCGTTGCGTTCCGTGACCCTGGGCCAGCGGGTCTTCACCGGCGTGCTGGTCGGGTTTACCTTCCGCATCGTTCAGGATCTGCTGGGGCCTTCAAGCCTGGTATTCGGTTTCTCGCCGCTGTTCGCGGTGCTGGTGCCGGCCGGCGTGTGTGGGCTGGCGGGTGTCTGGCTGCTGCGACGGGCCGGTTGATGGCCCTGTTGTTGTCAGTGCCTTGACTTTGAAAACGCCTCGGTCGACAGATCGGGGCGTTTTCGTATGCAATCCGGGTGACAGGCGAACGTGACGCTTGCGTCGTGTATCAGGTACAATTCCCGGCTATTTTTCGGCGGGCCAAGCCTGCAGCCTTTTTGAGTGTTGATCCGTGAGTGATTTGAGTCATATCCGCAATTTCTCCATCATCGCCCACATTGACCATGGCAAGTCGACGCTGGCTGACCGTTTCATCCAGATGTGCGGTGGCCTGGCCGAGCGTGAAATGGAAGCCCAGGTACTGGATTCCATGGATCTGGAGCGCGAACGCGGGATCACCATCAAGGCCCACAGCGTTACCCTCTATTACAAAGCCAAAGACGGCGTTACCTACCAGCTGAACTTCATTGACACCCCGGGCCACGTCGACTTCACCTACGAAGTCAGCCGTTCCCTGGCGGCGTGTGAAGGTGCCTTGCTGGTGGTCGACGCGGGTCAGGGCGTTGAAGCCCAGTCCGTGGCCAACTGCTACACCGCCATCGAGCAGGGCCTCGAGGTCATGCCGGTGCTGAACAAGATCGACCTGCCACAGGCCGAGCCTGATCGCGTCAAAGACGAGATCGAAAAGATCATCGGCATTGACGCCACCGACGCCGTCACCTGCAGCGCCAAGACGGGCCTGGGTGTCGACGAAGTGCTCGAGCGTCTGGTCGCCACCATTCCTGCGCCGACCGGCAATATCGAAGATCCGCTGCAAGCGCTGATCATCGACTCCTGGTTTGACAACTACCTGGGCGTTGTCTCCCTGGTGCGTGTGCGGCATGGCCGCGTGAAGAAGGGCGACAAAATCCTCGTCAAGTCCACCGGTAAGGTGCACCTGGTCGACAGCGTCGGTGTGTTCAACCCGAAACACACCGCCACCGCTGACCTGAAGGCCGGCGAAGTGGGCTTCATCATCGCCAGCATCAAGGACATTCACGGTGCACCGGTCGGTGACACCCTGACCCTGAGTTCGACCCCGGATGTCCCGGTACTGCCCGGCTTCAAACGCATCCAGCCACAGGTTTACGCCGGTCTGTTCCCGGTCAGCTCCGACGACTTCGAGGACTTCCGCGAAGCCCTGCAGAAGCTGACCCTCAACGACTCGTCGCTGCAATACACCCCGGAAAGCTCCGACGCCCTGGGCTTCGGTTTCCGTTGCGGCTTCCTCGGCATGCTGCACATGGAGATCATCCAGGAGCGCCTCGAGCGCGAATACGACCTGGATCTGATCACCACGGCACCGACGGTAATTTTCGAGCTGGTGCTGAAAACCGGTGAAACGATTTACGTCGACAACCCGTCGAAGCTGCCAGACGTCTCGGCGATCGAGGACATGCGCGAGCCGATCGTGCGCGCCAACATCCTCGTGCCGCAGGAGCACCTGGGCAACGTCATCACCCTGTGCATCGAGAAGCGCGGCGTTCAAGTCGACATGCTGTTCCTCGGCAATCAGGTACAGGTCACTTACGACCTGCCGATGAACGAAGTGGTCCTGGACTTCTTCGACCGTCTCAAATCCACCAGCCGCGGCTATGCTTCGCTGGATTACCATTTCGATCGTTACCAATCGGCTAATCTGGTGAAACTGGACGTGCTGATCAACGGTGACAAGGTCGATGCCCTGGCGTTGATCGTGCACCGTGACAACTCGCACTTCAAAGGTCGCCAGTTGACCGAGAAGATGAAAGAACTGATTCCTCGTCAGATGTTCGACGTAGCGATCCAGGCCGCTATCGGTGGTCAGATCGTCGCCCGGACAACCGTCAAGGCGCTCAGAAAGAACGTATTGGCCAAATGCTACGGCGGTGACGTAAGCCGTAAGAAGAAACTGCTTGAGAAGCAAAAGGCCGGTAAGAAACGCATGAAGCAGGTCGGCAACGTGGAAATTCCACAAGAAGCCTTCCTTGCCGTGCTCAGGTTGGAATAGTCAGGTCCTATGTCACTAAATTTCCCGCTGTTGCTGGTCATCGCCGTGTTCGTCTGCGGCCTGTTGGCGTTGCTCGATCTGCTGTTCCTGGCGCCGCGTCGGCGTGCTGCCATTGCCTCTTATCAAGGCAGTGTCAGCCAGCCCGAACCCGTGGTGGTCGAAAAGCTGAACAAAGAGCCGCTGCTGGTTGAATACGGCAAGTCGTTCTTCCCGGTGTTGTTCATCGTGCTGGTGCTGCGTTCGTTCCTGGTGGAACCGTTCCAGATCCCGTCCGGTTCGATGAAACCTACCCTGGACGTTGGCGACTTCATTCTGGTGAACAAGTTTTCTTACGGGATCCGCCTGCCGGTGATCGACAAGAAAATCATCGAAGTCGGTGATCCACAGCGTGGCGATGTCATGGTGTTCCGCTATCCAAGCGACCCGAACGTCAACTACATCAAGCGTGTAGTCGGCCTGCCGGGCGACACGGTACGTTACACCGCTGACAAGCGTCTGCTCGTCAACGGCGAGTCGATTGCCGAGCAACTGGTCGGCTCCGAGCCGGGCACGCTGGGCAGCGCAGAGCTCTACAAGGAAAAACTCGGTGCCGCCGAGCACTTGATCCGCAAGGAAATGAGCCGCTACCGCGCGACCCCGGACCGTTCGTGGACAGTGCCGGCCGGGCACTACTTCATGATGGGCGACAACCGCGACAACTCGAACGACAGTCGTTACTGGGATGATCCGAACATTCCCAAGGATCTGCTGGGCATGGTTCCCGACCAGAATATCGTCGGCAAAGCCTTCGCTGTCTGGATGAGCTGGCCGGAACCGAAACTCAGCCACCTGCCGAATTTCTCGCGGGTTGGCCTGATCAAGTAATCAATCACGGCGCTGTTGACCACAGCGCCGAATGCATTTCTGGAGTCGACACAAATCGGCGCCAGGGCATGAAGCCACGATATTCAGGACGTCATTTTTGAACACAGCGTTAATTGTCCCAGGCCTGCGCCGTACCCCGGCGATGGCGGTGGAATCCAGCCACGAACTCAGCGTGGGTAAACCGTGAGCGTTTCTCTAAGCCGTCTCGAGCGCCAGCTCGGTTACACCTTCAAGGATCAGGAGCTGATGCTCCTGGCCCTCACGCACCGC
Organism: Pseudomonas sp. GNP014; assembly: GCF_054344005.1. NCBI lineage: Bacteria > Pseudomonadati > Pseudomonadota > Gammaproteobacteria > Pseudomonadales > Pseudomonadaceae > Pseudomonas > Pseudomonas sp. GNP014. Next base: position 2,408,117 of record NZ_JBTGUS010000001.1, read on the forward strand.
AGCTTTGCCGGGCGTAACAACGAACGCCTGGAATTCCTCGGCGATGCCATCCTTAATTTCGTCGCCGGCGAGGCGCTGTTCGATCGCTTCCCGCTGGCCCGCGAAGGCCAGTTGTCGCGTTTGCGCGCACGCCTGGTGAAAGGTGAGACGCTGGCCGTACTGGCGCGCGGTTTTGACCTTGGCGATTACTTGCGACTGGGGTCCGGTGAGTTGAAAAGCGGCGGCTTCCGTCGCGAGTCGATTCTGGCCGATGCCCTCGAAGCCTTGATCGGTGCGATCTATCTCGACGCCGGCATGGAAATGGCGCGCGAACGCGTTCTGGCCTGGCTGGCTGGCGAGTTCGAAGGCCTGACGCTGGTCGACACCAACAAGGATCCCAAGACCCGCCTGCAGGAACATCTGCAATCGCGTGGTTGCGAACTGCCACGCTACGAAGTGGTGGATATCCAGGGTGAACCGCACTGCCGAACCTTCTTCGTCGAATGCGAAGTGGTCTTACTGAATGAAAAAAGCCGGGGTCAGGGTGTAAGCCGTCGCATTGCCGAACAGGTAGCGGCCGCCGCAGCACTGATTGCCCTGGGCGTGGAGAATGGCAATGACTGATACAAACGCAACTCGCTGTGGCTACGTTGCCATCGTCGGCCGTCCCAACGTCGGCAAGTCGACGCTGCTGAACCACATCCTTGGCCAGAAGCTGGCGATCACCTCGCGCAAGCCGCAGACCACCCGTCACAACATGCTCGGAATCAAGACCGAGGGTGACGTGCAGGCGATCTACGTCGACACCCCCGGCATGCACAAGGGTGGCGAAAAGGCCCTGAACCGCTACATGAACAAGACCGCTTCGGCGGCGTTGAAAGACGTCGACGTGGTGATCTTCGTGGTCGACCGCACCAAGTGGACCGAAGAAGACCAGATGGTCCTGGAGCGCGTGCAGTACGTGACCGGCCCGCTGATCGTTGCGCTGAACAAGACCGACCGCATCGAAGACAAGGCCGAGCTGATGCCGCACCTGTCGTGGTTGCAGGAACAGCTGCCGAACGCGCAGATCATCCCGATTTCCGCGCAGCACGGGCATAACCTCGAAGCGCTGGAAAAGGTCATTGCCGATCATCTGCCGGAGAACGATCACTTCTTCCCGGAAGACCAGATCACCGACCGCAGCAGCCGTTTCCTTGCCGCCGAACTGGTGCGCGAGAAAATCATGCGCCAGATGGGTGCCGAGCTGCCGTACCAGATCACCGTCGAGATCGAAGAGTTCAAGCAGCAGGGCAAAACCCTGCACATTCACGCGCTGATCCTCGTTGAGCGTGACGGGCAGAAGAAGATCATCATTGGCGACAAGGGCGAGCGCATCAAACGCATCGGCACCGAAGCGCGCAAGGACATGGAGCTGCTGTTCGACTCCAAGATCATGCTCAACCTGTGGGTCAAGGTGAAGGGCGGCTGGTCCGACGACGAGCGTGCACTGCGTTCGCTGGGTTACGGCGACCTGTAATCACCGATCCAGAGAACACCGATACCCACTGTGGGAGCGAGCTTGCTCGCGAAGAGGATGTAACATTCAGCATTGATGTTGACTGTCACACCGAATTCGCGAGCAAGCTCGCTCCCACATTGGTTTTTGGGGTGAATATAAAGCCGCGTTTTTATCAATGAGAACTCCATGTCCTCAACACCACCTCCCGCCCAACCCGCCTACGTCTTGCATTCTCGCGCCTACCGCGAAACCAGCGCCTTGGTGGATTTCCTCACGCCGCAAGGGCGGCTGCGGGCGGTGTTGCGCAGTGCACGGGGCAAGGCCGGGACGTTGGCGCGGCCGTTCGTGCCGCTGGAAGTGGAGTTTCGTGGCAAGGGTGAACTGAAGAATGTCGGGCGCATGGAAAGTGCCGGCAATGCGACCTGGATGGTCGGCGAGGCGCTGTTCAGCGGCCTCTATCTCAACGAATTGCTGATCCGTCTGCTGCCGGCTGAAGATCCGCACCCTGGCGTGTTCGATCATTACGCGGCGACCTTGCTGGCTCTGGCCGAGGGCCGACCGCTGGAGCCGTTGCTGCGCTCCTTCGAGTGGCGGTTGCTCGACGATCTCGGTTACGGCTTTGCCCTGAACACCGACATCCATGGCGAGTCTGTCGCGCCAGACGGTCTCTATCGTCTGCAAGTCGATGCTGGTCTTGAGCGAGTCTTTCTGTTGCAGCCAGGCCTGTTCAACGGCACCGAGCTGCTGGCCATGGCCGAAGCCGATTGGTCCGCCCCCGGCGCACTGTCTGCCGCCAAGCGCTTGATGCGTCAGGCACTGGCGGTGCATCTGGGCGGCCGTCCGCTCGTGAGTCGCGAACTGTTTCGCAAGCCCTGATCACCCCGTATGCTGTGCGCCGAATCTCTCATTTCAGGAGCGCACCCGTGACCACCAGCAATCGCATTCTTCTTGGCGTGAACATCGACCACGTCGCCACCCTGCGTCAGGCCCGTGGCACGCGCTACCCGGACCCGGTCAAGGCGGCACTGGACGCGGAAGAGGCGGGCGCCGACGGCATCACCGTGCACCTGCGCGAAGACCGCCGGCACATTCAGGAGCGCGATGTCTTGCTGCTCAAGGACGTGCTGCAGACCCGCATGAACTTCGAAATGGGTGTCACCGAAGAAATGATGGCGTTCGCTGAGCGCATCCGCCCGGCGCATATTTGCCTGGTGCCGGAAACCCGTCAGGAGCTGACCACCGAAGGCGGTCTGGATGTAGCGGGGCAGGAGGAACGCATCAAGGCAGCGGTTGAGCGTCTGTCGAAGATGGGTAGCGAAGTGTCGCTGTTCATTGATGCCGACGAGCGTCAGATTGCCGCGTCGAAGCGCGTTGGCGCACCGGCAATCGAACTGCACACCGGGCGTTATGCCGATGCCGAAACACCGACCGAGGTCGCTGAAGAATTGAAGCGGGTGGCGGACGGTGTGGCGTTTGGTCTGGCGCAGGGCCTGATCGTCAACGCCGGGCATGGCCTGCACTATCACAACGTTGAAGCCGTGGCAGCGATCAAGGGTATCAACGAACTGAACATCGGCCATGCGCTGGTGGCACATGCGTTGTTCGTCGGCTTCAAGTCCGCTGTGTCCGAGATGAAAGCGCTGATTCTGGCTGCCGCCAAGCACTAAGCAACCACACAAAACCCCTGTAGGCGCGAGCAGGCTCACGCCTACAATTGATTTGGGGTGTTGGTTAAAGCGGGGCAGGCTCTTGAGCCGGTTTGGATTTGTCGATCCCCGGCACGTGCAGATTGCCCTCGGCCACCTGATCGCCTTCAAGCTGCGGCTGGGTCACCCAGGTGAGGATGTCGTAGTAGCGACGGATGTTCGCCACGAAATGCACTGGCTCGCCACCGCGGGCGTAACCGTAGCGGGTCTTGCTGTACCACTGCTTCTGCGACAGGCGCGGCAGGATCTTCTTCACATCCAGCCATTTGTCCGGGTTCAACCCTTCCTTGGCCGTCAGTTTGCGTGCGTCATCGAGGTGACCGCTGCCGACGTTGTACGCCGCCAGTGCAAACCAGGTGCGGTCCGGTTCCTTGATCGAATCGTCGAGCTGATCCTTCATATACGCCAGGTACTTGGCGCCGCCCATGATGCTCTGCTTCGGATCGAGGCGGTTGGACACGCCCATCGCCTGCGCCGTGTTCTGGGTCAGCATCATCAACCCGCGCACACCGGTCTTGGACGTGACGGCCGGTTGCCACAGCGATTCCTGATAACCAATGGCCGCCAGCAGGCGCCAGTCGACTTTCTCTTTTTTCGCGTAGTTCTTGAAGTGTTGCTCGTACTTGGGCAGGCGCTGCTGCAAGTGCTGGGCGAACGTGGTGGCGCCCATGTAGCCGAGGACATCGACGTGGCCGTAATAGCGGTCTTTCAGGCGCTGCAAGGTGCCGTTCTTCTGCACCTTGTCGAGGTAGGCGTTGATCTCGTTGAGCAGGCTGTTGTCTTCGCCGGCGGCCACCGCCCAGCTCTGGCTGCGCGCGTCGCCGAGGTCGAAGGCCACGCGGATGTTGGTGAAGTACACCTGGTTCATCGCCACTTCATTGGAATCGACCAGGGTCAGGTCGATCTGACCTTCATCGACCATGCGCAACAGATCGACCACTTCCACCGCGTCGGACTCTTCGTACTCGATGCCGGGAAATTTCTTTTTCAGCTCGGCCAGTTGTTCGGCGTGGGTGCTGCCCTTGAGCACCATGATCTTCTTGCCGACCAGATCCCCAGGATCGGTCGGCCGCGACTGGCCGTTGCGATAAATGATCTGCGGGGTGACTTCGAGGTAGGCGTGGGAGAACCGCACCTGCTTCTTGCGATCTTCACTGCTGACCAGGCCGGCCGCTGCCAGTACCGGGCCGTTCGGTTTACCGATCTGGTCGAACAAGTCGTCGAGGTTGTCGGCGGTCTCGATCTTCAGCTCGACCCCCAAATCGTCGGCGAAGCGCTTCACCAGCTCGTATTCGAAGCCGGTTTCACCGCTGCGATCCTGAAAGTAGGTGGCGGGGCTGTTACGGGTAATCACCCGCAGCACACCATCCTCCTTTACGCGCTCGAGTGTGTTGGGTTTATCAACACAACCACCGAGCATCAGGAAGAGTCCGGTTGCGATCAGCCATTTGGCGTACCGCGGACGCAAAGCCGTTGGGAAAAACATCTGCGCAGTATACGCAAACGGCTGCGGGCGCCATATCTCGACAGTGAAGGGCTTGTCTGCTAGAGATCACAAAACCGGACGAAACCCCGCAGAAATGGGGCTCAAGGGCATTTTGTTACAGTAAAAATAAGCCGGCGTTGCCCAGCCGATAAATCTGACTTCAAAGGCAGAAACACAGATTGATACCCGAGTGCAACCGTGCGTAGCGTTTCGGGTGATGTTGAGGGCGGTTTAGGCTAGAATGCACGGCCTCAAAGCACACCCCTTCCCGAGGCTGTCCCGAAGATGTTGATCCTGCGCGGCGCTCCTGCCCTTTCTGCCTTTCGCCACAGCAAACTCCTTGAGCAACTGAGCCAGAAGGTTCCAGCTGTCAGTGGCCTGTATGCTGAATTCGCTCACTTCGCCGAAGTCACCGGCGTCCTGACCGGCGACGAACAGCAGGTGCTTGCGCGCCTTCTGAAGTACGGTCCAAGCGTTCCGGTACAAGAGCCGACCGGCCGTCTGTTTCTGGTGTTGCCGCGTTTCGGCACCATCTCGCCATGGTCGAGCAAGGCCAGCGACATCGCCCGCAACTGCGGCCTGAGCAAGATCCAGCGCCTGGAGCGCGGCATCGCGTTCTACGTGGCCGGCCAGTTCAGCGACACCGAAGCGCAGCAGATTGCCGACGTGCTGCATGACCGCATGACCCAGATTGTCCTGGGCAATCTGGAACAGGCCGCCGGTCTGTTCAGCCACGCCGAACCGAAGCCGCTGACCGCGATCGACATCCTTGGTGGCGGCCGCGCCGCGCTGGAAAAGGCTAACACCGAGCTGGGCCTGGCCCTGGCCGAAGACGAGATCGACTATCTGGTCAACGCCTTCAACGGTCTCAAGCGCAACCCGCACGACATCGAACTGATGATGTTCGCTCAGGCCAACTCCGAGCACTGCCGCCACAAGATCTTCAACGCCAGTTGGGATATTGACGGCGAGAGCCAGGAAAAAAGCCTGTTCGGCATGATCAAGAACACCTATCAGATGCACAACGAAGGCGTGTTGTCTGCTTATAAGGACAACGCTTCGGTGATCGTCGGCAACGTCGCCGGCCGCTTCTTCCCGGATCCGGAAACCCGCCAGTACGGCGCGGTGCAGGAGCCGGTGCACATCCTGATGAAGGTTGAAACCCACAACCACCCGACTGCGATTGCCCCGTTCCCGGGCGCATCCACCGGTTCCGGTGGCGAGATCCGCGACGAAGGTGCAACCGGTCGCGGCGCCAAGCCAAAGGCCGGCCTGACCGGTTTCACCGTATCGAACTTGCAAATCCCGGGCTTCGAACAGCCGTGGGAAGTGCCGTACGGCAAGCCGGAGCGCATCGTTACCGCACTGGACATCATGATCGAGGGCCCGCTCGGCGGCGCCGCGTTCAACAACGAATTCGGCCGTCCGGCTCTGACCGGCTACTTCCGTACCTTCGAACAGTCGATCACCACCCCGCACGGTGACGAGGTTCGCGGTTACCACAAGCCGATCATGTTGGCCGGCGGCATGGGCAACATCCGCGAAGAACACGTCAAGAAAGGCGAGATCGTGGTCGGCTCCAAGCTGATCGTGCTCGGCGGCCCGGCGATGCTCATCGGTCTGGGTGGCGGCGCCGCTTCTTCCATGGCCACTGGCACCAGCTCGGCAGATCTGGACTTCGCTTCCGTACAGCGTGAAAACCCTGAAATGGAGCGTCGCTGCCAGGAAGTCATCGACCGTTGCTGGCAGCTGGGCGACAAGAACCCGATCAGCTTCATCCACGACGTGGGTGCGGGCGGTCTGTCCAACGCCTTCCCGGAACTGGTCAACGACGGCGACCGTGGTGGCCGTTTCGAACTGCGCAACATTCCAAACGACGAGCCGGGCATGGCCCCGCACGAAATCTGGTCCAACGAATCCCAGGAGCGTTACGTTCTGGCGGTCGGCCCTGAAGACTTCGAGCGCTTCCAGGCGATCTGCGAACGCGAGCGCTGCCCGTTTGCAGTAGTCGGTGAAGCCACCGCTGAACCACAACTGACCGTGACCGACAGCCACTTCGGCAACAACCCGGTGGACATGCCACTGGAAGTGTTGCTGGGCAAAGCCCCGCGCATGCACCGTTCGGTGGTTCGTGAAGCAGAACTGGGCGATGACTTCGATCCGTCGAACCTCGACATCACCGAGTCCATCGAACGCGTTCTGCATCACCCGGCCGTGGCGAGCAAGAGCTTCCTGATCACCATCGGTGACCGCACGATCACCGGCCTCGTGGCCCGTGACCAGATGGTTGGCCCATGGCAGGTTCCGGTGGCCGACGTTGCGGTCACCGCCACCAGCTTCGACGTCTACACCGGTGAAGCGATGGCGATGGGCGAGCGTACTCCGCTGGCTCTGCTGGACGCTCCGGCGTCGGGCCGCATGGCCATCGGCGAAACCCTGACCAACATTGCCGCTTCGCGCATCAACAAGATCTCCGACATCAAACTGTCGGCGAACTGGATGTCCGCTGCCGGTCACCCGGGCGAAGACGCACGTCTGTACGACACCGTGAAAGCGGTCGGCATGGAACTGTGCCCTGAGCTGGGCATCACCATCCCGGTGGGCAAGGACTCGATGTCCATGGCCACTCGCTGGAACGACAACGGCGAAGAAAAAACCGTGACCTCGCCGATGTCGCTGATCGTGACCGGTTTCGCGCCAGTGGCTGACATCCGTCAGACCCTGACCCCGGAACTGCGCATGGACAAGGGCACCACCGACCTGATCCTGATCGACCTCGGTCGCGGCCAGAACCGTATGGGCGCCTCGATCCTTGCACAGGTTCACGGCAAGCTTGGCAAACACGCGCCGGACGTCGATGACGCCGAAGACCTGAAAGCCTTCTTCGCGGTGATCCAGGGCCTCAACGCCGACGGTCACTTGCTGGCTTACCACGACCGTTCCGACGGTGGTCTGCTGACTTCCGTGGTGGAAATGGCCTTTGCCGGCCACTGCGGTCTGAGCCTGAACCTCGACAGCGTTGCCGAGTCCTCGGCAGAAATCGCCGCGATCCTGTTCAACGAAGAACTGGGCGCCGTGATCCAGGTTCGTCAGGACGCAACGCCAGACATCCTCGCGCAATTCAGCGCGGCCGGTCTGGGCGACTGCGTGTCGGTGATCGGTCAGCCGATGAACAATGGCCAGATCAATATCACCTTCAACGGTGACACCGTGTTCGAAGGCCAGCGTCGTCTGCTGCAACGTCAGTGGGCCGAGACCAGCTACCAGATCCAGCGTCTGCGTGACAACGCCGACTGCGCCGAGCAAGAATTCGACGTGCTGCTGGAAGAAGACAACCCGGGCCTGAGCGTCAAGCTGAGCTACGACGTCAACCAGGACATCGCCGCGCCTTACATCAAGAAAGGCATCCGCCCACAGGTGGCCGTGCTGCGTGAGCAGGGCGTCAACGGTCAGGTGGAAATGGCCGCCGCGTTCGACCGCGCCGGTTTCAACGCGATCGACGTGCACATGAGCGACATTCTTGCTGGCCGTGTCGACCTGAACGAGTTCAAAGGTCTGGTGGCCTGCGGTGGTTTCTCCTACGGCGACGTGCTCGGCGCGGGCGAAGGCTGGGCCAAATCGGCACTGTTCAACAGCCGCGCCCGCGATGCGTTCCAGGGCTTCTTCGAGCGCAACGACAGCTTCACCCTCGGCGTGTGCAACGGTTGCCAGATGATGTCCAACCTGCACGAGCTGATTCCGGGCAGCGAGTTCTGGCCGCACTTTGTGCGCAACCGCTCCGAGCAGTTCGAAGCCCGCGTGGCGATGGTGCAGATCCAGGAATCGAACTCGATCTTCCTGCAGGGCATGGCCGGCTCGCGTATGCCGATCGCCATCGCTCACGGTGAAGGGCATGCCGAGTTCTCCAGCGAAGAAGCACTGCTGGAAGCCGATCTGTCCGGTTGCGTGGCGATGCGTTTCGTTGACAACCACGGCAAGGTCACCGAAGCCTACCCGGCCAACCCGAACGGTTCGCCGCGCGGGATCACCGGCCTCACCAGCCGCGACGGTCGCGTGACGATCATGATGCCGCACCCGGAGCGTGTGTTCCGCGCGGTGCAGAACTCGTGGCGTTCGGAAGACTGGACCGAGGACGCTCCTTGGATGCGCATGTTCCGTAACGCGCGCGTCTGGGTGAACTAAGGCCTGTGTACAAGCTGGCGTTTTTTGTTCCTGACAGTCATGTCGAGGTGGTCAAAGGGGCTGTGTTCGCTGCCGGTGGTGGGCGGATCGGTGACTATGACCACTGTGCGTGGCAGGTGCTTGGGTCTGGCCAGTTTCGACCGTTGGACGGTAGTCAGCCGTTCATTGGCGAGGCGGGGCAGGTTGAGCGGGTTGAGGAATGGAAGGTTGAGCTTGTGGTGGCGGATGAGTTGATCGTGGCTGTTGTGGCGGCGTTGAAGCTCAGTCATCCGTACGAGACGCCGGCTTATGAGGTGTGGCGGCTGGAAGATTTCTGAGTCTTTGGCCGCTGATAAAAGAACCGCTGAAAGTGATTTCAGCGGTTTTTTTTGCCTGCTTTTTGCTGGTAATGCCAAAGCGCTATATAGGATGATCGAGTCATAACGACAAAAGGATTTCTCGCATGTTTCTTACCCGTCATCGTTTCACCGTATGTATGGCCTCGGTTGTTGCCGGAGGTTTTTTCAATCAAGTCAGAGCGGCAGAGACGATCAGCGATGCCTTCAATCGGGTGGACGTTCCTCATAAGCTGGACCTTAGTCGTTATGCTCGAACTGCGAACGGTATCCATGCCGCTGAAAGTATCCAAACGATAAGCCCTGCACTCGATTTCGACCCGATCTTCGGGCCTCCAGGGTCTGGATTTCCGGTCAATGGGGATAAGTCCAACGTCCTTTACAACGCTGTCATGACGATCTCTCAAGGTGCTGCAGGCATTAGTGCATCCATCGAAAGTCTCGCTGCTGGCAGCAATGCCAATTTGAGCAGCGCCACACTGGCCGCCAGTTCGTCGGTAATGACCAGCATGCGTACAGCGATGCAGCAAATGGGCAGCGATAGCGGCTTGCGGGTGGGGCTTGATTCATCGCAGACCCCAGTTCTGGCGGCCACTGACGTTGCGAACACTGTTCGCAATCTGAACGATCCAAGCGCACCGGGCCGCGTATGGCTGCAAGGCATTGGCAGCTACGGCAAGCTCGACGGCGAACAGGGCAATTCCAGTTTTGAGCAACGAACGGCTGGCACTGTGCTGGGCGTGGATTGGTCGCTTTCGCCCGAATGGCGCATGGGCGTACTCGGTGGTTATTCGAAGACTGACCTCGACAGCCATAACTTCGAGGGCACGCTGCACAGTTGGCATGTCGGCGCGTACGCCATGCGCCAGGATGGGCCTCTGGCGTTACGCCTGGGGGCGGCTTACAGCGGCCATGACGGAGATAATAAGCGTACGGTTGAATTCGAAGGCTTCAGCGACCGGCCAAAAGGCAACTACGATGCCGACAGCCAACAAGCCTTTGCGGAACTGGGCTATTTGTTGGGCAGTGGCCGGCTCAACGTCGAGCCATTCGCCAATCTGGGGTACCAGCGTTATCACCGCGAAGGGTTCACTGAAAAAGGCGGCTTGGCCGCGTTGGCCGTGGACTCCCAGACCCAGGATAACTTCAGCAGCACGTTCGGCGTGCGACTGGCGCAGCTTAATCAGTTGCAGAACGGTATCAGCGTAACGCCGAGGGGTAGCCTTGGCTGGCGCCACACTTACGGCGACGTAGAAAGTGAAACCCGTCAGGCCTTTGTTTTGGGTGGCTCCGGGTTCAATGTCCAGGGCAGTGCTTTGGATCGCGACAGCCTGATAGTCGGGGCAGGTGTGGACGTCGGGATCTCTGCACGCCAAACCCTGAGTATTGGTTACAACGCCGAGGTGGGTAGCAATAGTCGTAATCAAGCGTTGACCGGGCAGTGGCAGATGAGTTTCTAGAGGCAAAATGTAAACCCGCGGAAAGCAAATTCTGCGGGTTTTTTGTTGGCCACGATTTGAGGGGTTAACTCATTTAACTGTGGAAGTTGGCTTGCCGGCGATGGCGCCCTTATAGGCGACCATGCTCTTGTTGACTGGGTGAATATCCATTCTTTTGGTTGCTGCGGCTGGCGGTTTCGCCCTTACGGCGACTCACTTTTTTACAAACGCCTAAAAAAGTAAGCAAAAAACGCTTGCCCCAACGTTCGGCCCGCTCGCTGAGGCTCGGGGTTCCTTCGCTCCGGGATTGATCCGGGCGCATCGCCTCCGGTTTGCTTCGCTGCACCTCCTCTCGATGTGTTCGACTTCGTCGAACGGTCGCTGCGCTCCCACCCCCGGATAAATCCCTCCACTCAGCCTGCCGACGGGGCCGGTGGATCAAGATCAAGAGCAGGCGAGCTGACACTCGGCCTATTGAGTGGTGAGGAGCGGGTGTTCGGCGTTGGTTTTGTGGTGGATTCGCCCCTCATCGGAACGCCGCCCGCCCAGCCCTCTCTCGAGGGAGAGGGAGTCGATTTTTGGGCTTTTCAGGATCTGAATTCGACTCGGTATTTCACGTCGGCGTACATCCACCAAACACCTCGGTCAGTCCCCTCTACCTCTGGGAGAGGGCTAGGGTGAGGGTTTGTTTTTGTCTGTTTAATGATGTGTCGAATAACCAGAACCTTCCCACAAGGTTTTCAGGTTGTTCGTCGGACGTCGGGTCTCTAGTCTTTGGTTGTCACCGCAAATCGGTGAACGGGTGTGAGAACCCGGTAAGAGGTTTTAATCAAACGTCAGTAGCACCATAATCGCCGCCAGCTGATTTGCTGCCGGTGATGTTCTATGGCGGCTGTGTGCGGGCGGACTTCGGTTCGGCCGGGTTGATCTCTTACCGGTTTCTCACTCCGCACATAGCTGCCACCTCTTCGTCGCGTGAGAAACGACCAGTGATGGCTCAATCATTGATTAGAGATCATTGCAATGACTAAGCCCGTACCCGATCCACCCGAAACCAAAACCCCACTCGAAGAAGCCCTCCGCGCCGAAGACCAGGCCCGAAACCGCGAAGCCATCAAACGCGCCCTCGACTTCTACCTGTGCCCCGAACCCGCAAAGCCCCGCCGACCGAGCACCATGTTCATGGTCCGCCCAGAGGTCGACACCGAAAGCCTGCTCGCCCACGCCTGCGAATCGTTAGCCTCGGCAAGCACCGCCGCCAGCAACTTCGCCAATGAGCTAAGCGGTTCGCAGCGCAGCACGGTATTAGGCATCCAGCAAATCGTCATGCTCGCCGAACTGGCGGTAAATCGAGCGCTGGATCGAGTCGACCCACAAACCTGACGACCACGTCATCGTTCATCGCCAGCAGGCTGGCTCCCACAGTTGAAATGCATTCCCTTGGGGGAGCTGGCTTGCCAGCGATTAGGCATTAACAGGCGTCAGACGAGTTTCAGAGCGCAATCAAACCGGGGAATTTTCCTACCACTCTTTCAGGTTGTCCCTCGGAAGTCGCATCCATACCTTGATCTGTCTCTGGCAAACAGCGAGCAGGGCAACAAGTTGCGTCGCTTTAGCCATCGACATGACTCTGAGGTTCAAAAATGGAATTGCTGCCCGTAGTCACTCCCCGTATCAACACGAATACTGCATTGGGGAAGGCATTGGTTTCGATGTTCAAATCAGTCGAAGCAGAATTGACGCAGGAAAATGCCGATCCGGGGGCAGTCAAAATCATCGTCTTTGGTGGTTGCGCCGTACATCTCTACACAAATCATCGTATTTCCATGGATGTCGATGCGGAGATTTATGAAGCTTGCCTTCCGCCAGGGTTCGACCTTCAAGCGCTTCTTGCTCAAGTTCCGGAGCCTTTTATCGACGAACGCTCTGCTCGAGTGATGGAGCTGAACTACGACCTTCAATACAACACTAGTTTTGGCCCGATCCATGAAGACTACTGGGTGCGAAGTATTCCCATGACTGAGTTTCCGGAGACGTCCCCGCTCCAGATTCACATCGCTGCTCCGGTGGATATTGCAATTACAAAACTTGGCAGGGCTACCGATCACGACGTTGCGGACATCAAGGCGCTTCTTAGAGCCGGTTTCATTCTGACGAGTGATTTCCGGCGTCTGGCATTGCAAGCAATTGATGTATATGTTGGCAACAAAGAGCAACCTGCCTCAGTGCTCTTCAATATCTTGCAGGACTACCTGGAGGAACCAGATGTCGAACTCTCTTGATGATCATGTCCTTTCTTCGGCATTGGATACGTTGGTCAGAAGACCGCTGGATCAAGCGGATGGGACGGCGCTGGTCGATGCAGCCAAAGAGGTCTGGTATTCAAAATCCGATCTTGAGAGTGAGATATCAACATTTCTCAAGTTTCACAGCGATGAAGTCGAGCTGCGGCGAGCGGCTTATCTGCTGGAGCGATTTACGCGTTTCGCATGTGTATCGGATAGCCGCGTGTTGGAAACGCTCCATGCACTCGAGCTTTTCAACGCCAAAACACCCAAGCAACACGTCGTTTCTCAACCAGCTGTTTTATTACGCAATCGCCGCGACGAGTTGGCGGTTGCTTGGGGGTTGACGGAAAGTCTGGGTTTGAAGATTCAGGCGCTCATGCCGTACCAGACTCGGCATTACGAGGCGGAACAGCGCGCAAGAATGTCCTGAACTTGAGCAGCATGAAAAAACCCGGCCAACGCCGGGTTTTTTGTATCAGTTGTTTCGAGTAGAGCCTGATGTAAAGGCTCAGACCTTGGCACTGACCTCGCTGCGATTGACCAACGCCTCCAGCGCCCCACTCAAACTCGCCGCCTTATCCCCCACCAGCAAATGCCAAACCCCACCCTCCAACTGGCTGACACCCTGACAACCCAGCTCTTTCAGCTGCGCCTCGGACAACGCCTTGCCATCCGCCAACAGCAAGCGAATCCGGCTCATGGCAATGCAATCCAGTTGCAGCACGTTGTCGCCACCACCCAGCGCATTCAGCCATTGCTGAGCTTCGGTGCCTGCGACCACAACCGCTTTCGGCTCTTCGACAACCGCAACAGGTTCAGCAAGAACCGCACGCCCCAACGCCGGCATCGCCAGGCGAATCTCATCAGCAATGCTGTCGGCCAGCGGACCGACCACCACCTGCAAACTGCCACCCTTGCCCGGACGCACAACGGCCATCGCACCCAATGCTTTCAGGTCTGCATCGGACGCCTTGTTGCGATCCACCATTTCCAGTCGCAACCGCGTAGTGCAGGCGCCGACAGTCACAAGGTTGTCTGCACCACCGAGTGCCTTGATGTAAGCCCCGGCGCGTTCGTTTTCCGCGAAAACCGCTTTTTCAGCCGTCGCCACATCCTCACGCCCCGGCGTCTTCAAGTTGAAGCGACGAATGCAGAAATCAAACACCGCGTAATACACCACGGCGTAAGCCAGCCCGACCGGAATCACCAACCAGCCATTGGTCGAGCGCCCCCAACCCAGCACCATGTCGATGAAGCCGCCAGAGAAGGTAAAACCCAAATGGATGTTCAGCGCATTGGTGATCGCCATCGACAACCCGGTCAGCAGCGCATGCAGCAGATACAGCAGCGGCGCCAAAAACATGAAGGCGAATTCGATCGGCTCGGTCACCCCGGTCAGGAATGATGTCAGCGCCATCGACAGGAAGATCCCGCCCATGACCTTGCGCCGCTCCGGCAGGGCGTTGCGGTACATCGCCAGACACGCGGCGGGCAGGCCGAAGATCATCATCGGGAACATGCCGGTCATGAACTGGCCGCCCTTCGGGTCGCCGGCGAAGTAGCGCGACAGATCACCTGTCACCAGAGCACCGGTCGTTGGATCGGTGAAGTTGCCGAACACGAACCACGCCATGTTGTTGAGGATGTGGTGCAGGCCAGTAACGATCAGCAGGCGGTTGAACACGCCAAACACGAACGCGCCGATGCTGCCGCTTTCCATCATCAGCGCACCAAAAGCGTTGATGCCGTGCTGGATCGGCGGCCAGATGTAGCCGAACACCACACCCAAACCGACGGCGGCGAAGCCAGTGACAATCGGCACAAACCGCCGGCCACCGAAGAACGCCAGGTATTCCGGCAGCTTGATGTCCTTGAAGCGGTTGTACAGCGCGCCGGCCATCAGGCCGCTGACAATCCCGGCGAGCATGCCCATGTTGATACTCGCGTCGAGCACCTTGAGCGTGGAGATCATCACCAGATAACCGATCACCCCGGCCAGACCGGCGGTGCCGTTGTTGTCCTTGGCGAAACCGACGGCGATGCCGATGGCGAAGATCATCGCCAGGTTGGCGAAGATCACCTGACCGGCGTCGTGGATGATCGCGATGTTCAGCAGGTCGGTGTCACCCAGACGCAGCAGCAGGCCGGCAATCGGCAGGATCGCGATCGGCAGCATCAGCGCGCGGCCGAGGCGCTGCAGGCCTTCGATGAAGAGTTGATACATGGTGCTTCTCCCTGCTCTTTATAGAGAGCTTGTTGTTAGTGCAGAGGCCAATGCTGGTGGCAGGCGTGACGCACCGCAGCGGCGCTGTTCAGTTTGAGCAGGTCATGGCTGAGGCGTTGGCATTCGGCCTCGTGCAACTGGCGCACGCGGTCCTTGATTTCACCGATCTGCACCGGGCTGACCGACAGTTCCGTCACGCCCAGGCCGATCAGCACCGGCGTCGCGAGCGGGTCGGAGGCGAGGGCGCCGCACACGCCGACCCAGCGCTTGTGCACGGCCGCGCCTGCGCAGGTCATGGCGATCAGGCGCAGCAGCGCCGGGTGCAAGGCATCGACCCGGGCGGCGAGGCCGGCATGGTCGCGGTCCATGGCCAGGGTGTATTGCGACAGATCGTTGGTGCCGATCGAGAGGAAGTCGGCATGTTCGGCGAGTTGTTCGGCTTGCAGCGCGGCGGCGGGGACTTCGATCATCACGCCGATTTCCGGGCGCTGGCTGATGTTCAGTTCCAGGCACAACGCATCGACGCGTTGACGAATGTGCAGCAGTTCGTCGACTTCGGTGACCATCGGCAATAGGATCCGGCAGCGGCGCAGCGGGCTGACTTGTAGCAGTGCGCGCAATTGCTGATCGAGGATTTCCGGGCGCGCCTGAGCCAGACGAATGCCACGCAGGCCGAGCACCGGGTTGGCTTCAATTGGCAACGGCAGGTAGTCGAGTTGCTTGTCGCCGCCGACGTCGATGGTGCGGATGATCACCGAGTGTTCGCCCATCGCATCCAATACGCCTTGATAGGCCGCACGCTGTTCTTCGACATCCGGCGCGGTCTGACGATCGACGAACAAAAACTCAGTCCGCAGCAGGCCGACGCCATCGGCTCCGTTAGCAAAGGCATCTGCCGCTTCACCACTGGAGGCGACATTGGCGACGACTTCGATGTGCACGCCATTGCGGGTTTCGGCAGGCAGGTTAGCCTTGGCTTGTTGCGCGTCGCGACGTTGTTGGCGGTCGATCTGCGCCTGCTGAACTGCAGCCAAGCGTTCAGCGTTGGGGGACAGTTCCAGGCGACCACCGTCGGCATCAAGCACGACCGGTTGACCTTGCGGCTGATCAAGCAGTGCCGAACCCAGAGCCACCATGCACGGCAAACCTTTGCCGCGAGCCAGAATCGCCACGTGCGACGTCGCACCGCCTGCGGCCATGCACAAACCGGCAACACCCTGGGCGCTGAGTTGCAGCAGATCCGACGGCGTCAGTTCATGCGCAGCGACGATGGCGCCGGCCGGTACCTCGTAATGCCAGGCTTCGCCGAGCAGCGCGCGCAGCACGCGTTGCTTGAGGTCGCGCAGGTCATTGGCCCGTTCGGCCAGCAGCGCGCTGCCGGTGCGTTGCAGCACCTCGCACTGGGCATCGATTGACTGGCTCCAGGCGTGAGTCGCCGCTGCGCCTTGAACGATGGAATGCTGCGCAGCGTCGAGCAGGGCCGGGTCTTCGAGCAGCGCCAGATGCGCGGCGAAGATCGCCTCTTCGTCGACATTCTTGTGTTTTTTCGCTTGCGCGAGGGTGCCGTCGATTTCGCTGCGCACCTGATTCAGCGCCGCGTCGAGCACCTGCTGTTGCTGCAGCGGATCATGATTGCCCGCATCCGCCGGCAAACTGATCGTGTTCAGGCGAAACAGCGGCCCGCCAACCAGTCCCGGCGCAGCACATACACCGTGCAACACGCCAGCCTCGGGCGGGCGCTTAAGAGTGGCAACACTGACCGGCGCCGCCGCGTGATGATCATCCGGCAGCGCCGTGGCCAAGGCGCTGAGCAACGCTTGCAACGCCGCTTCGGCATCCGGCCCCTGACAACTGACGTGCACTTCGTCCTGTTCGCCAACCGCCAGGCCCATCAAACCGATCAGGCTGTTGCACGGCGCCGATTTGCCGGCGAAGTGCAACTGCGAGTGGCTTTTGAAACCTTGCGCAGTCTGCCGAATCAGCGCGGCCGGGCGTGCATGCAAACCGCCACGATGCGCCACCGACACCTGCCCATGCACCTCAGTCCCGCCAGGTTCTTCAACATTCGCTGCCGCACTGTTGCGGGCAATGATGTGCAGCAACGGGTCGCCGACCTTCACCGCTTTGAGGGTGATCGGGCGAACCTCGAAGTCTTGACTGTTGGTCAGGATCAACAGGCTGACCAGGCTTTTGCATTGCTGGCCGACCTTGTCCAGGTCGTAGCGCAACAACGGTTGGCCCTTGCTGACACGGGTGCCGTCCTTGACCAGCATCGAGAAGCCTTCGCCGTTCAGTTCAACGGTGTCGAGGCCCAGGTGCAGAAGGATTTCCGCGCCGTTGTCGGCGCGTACTGTCAACGCGTGACCGGTGCGCGCGACGTGGATGATCAGCCCGGCGCACGGCGAATACAGAGTGTCGTTCAACGGGTCGATGGCGATGCCGTCACCCATCGCGCCACTGGCGAATACCGTGTCCGGGACTTTGGCGAGCGTGAGCACCGGGCCGCTGAGCGGGGCGCTGAGGGTCAGCTCTTTATTGTTGTTGTGCATGGCTCGGTCTCATCAGGTGTGCAGTCATTCGGACTTAGTGCGTGCGGGTCACTTTGCTCAGATGGCGCGGCTGATCCGGGTCCATGCCGCGGGCCACGGCGAGGCCGGCGGCCATCACGTAGAAACTCTGGATCGCCAGAATCGGATCGAGGGCCGGGTGTTCGGCGCGGCTCAGGGTCAGGTCGCGATCGAGGACGTCGTCCGGCGCGGCGAGCAATACACGGGCGCCGCGCTGGCGCATTTCCGCCGCCAGACTGATCAGACCGGCCTGCTCGGCACCGCGCGGAGCGAAGACCAGCAGCGGGTAGTGTTCGTCGATCAGCGCCATCGGACCGTGACGGACTTCGGCGCTGCTGAACGCTTCGGCCTGAATCGCCGAGGTTTCCTTGAATTTCAGCGCGGCTTCCTGGGCGATGGCAAAACCGGCGCCGCGGCCAATCACCATCAGTCGTTCGCAGTCGCGCAGTGCGTCGATGGCCACGCTCCAGTCCTGTTGCGCCGCTTCGCGCAGGCCTTCGGGCAGAGCGTTGCCGGCTTCGAGCAGTTCGCGGTCTTCTTTCCAGTGCGCGATCAGCCGGGCGCTGGCGCTGAGGGTGGCGATGAAACTCTTGGTCGCGGCGACGCTGCTTTCGATACCGGCGAGCAACGGCAGGCTGAATTCACAGGCCGCTTCCAGTGGCGAATCGGCGGCGTTGACCATCGACACGCTCAGTGCGCCACGCTTGCGCAACAGACGCAGGCTGTTGACCAGATCCGGGCTCTGACCCGATTGCGAAAACGCGAAGGCGACCTGACCGCTGACCTTCAGTGGCGCCTGCTGCATGGTCACCACCGACATCGGCAACGACGCCACCGGCACACCCAGTTGCTGCATCGTGAGGTAGGCGAAGTAGCTCGCCGCATGGTCGGAGCTGCCGCGCGCGACAGTCATCGCCACTTGCGGCGGCTGACGACGCAGGCGCCCGGCGATCTCGATCATCTGTGGGTCGAGCTGTTGCAGTTGGGCTTGCACGGCCTCGAACGAGGACAGCGCCTCTTCAAGCATTTTTGAAGTCAATGTCTTCTCCTTCGACCATGACGGCGGTCAGTGTGAGTGAGCGATCCAGCCGCACGCAGTCGGCCCAGGCGCCTGGTTCGAGGCGCCCGCGTTCAGTGATGCCGAGATAGTCGGCGGGAAATTGCGACAGGCGCTGCGAGGCCTCGGCGATCGGCAAACCGATCTTCACCAGGTTGCGCAGCGCTTGATCCATGGTCAGGGTGCTGCCGGCCAGCGTGCCGTCGGGCAGGCGCACGCCGCCCAGGCATTTGGTCACGGTGTGGCTGCCGAGCTTGTATTCGCCGTCGGGCATGCCGGCAGCAGCGGTCGAATCGGTGACGCAGTACAGGCACGGGATCGAACGCAAGGCCACGCGGATCGCGCCGGGGTGAACGTGCAGCAAGTCCGGGATCAGCTCGGCGAATTTGGCGTGGGCCAATGCGGCGCCGACGATCCCCGGCTCGCGGTGATGCAGCGGGCTCATGGCGTTATACAAATGGGTGAAACTGGTCGCGCCGGCATCGAGGGCGGCGACGCCTTCCTCGTAGCTGCCGAGGGTGTGGCCGATCTGCATGCGGATGCCGCGGCTGCTCAGTTCACGAATCAATCCGTCGTGGCCGGCGATTTCCGGGGCGATGGTGATCACCCGGATTGGCGCCAGCGCCAGGTATTCCTCGACTTCGGCCATCAATGCGGTGTGGGCGAAGTTCGGTTGCGCGCCGAGTTTTCCCGGATTGATGTACGGGCCTTCGAGGTGTACGCCGAGGACGCGGGCGGCACCTTTCGGACGTTGTTCGCAGAATGTTCCGACATCCTTGAGGACGCTGGAGATCTCCGCGCTCGGCGCAGTCATGGTGGTGGCCAGCAGCGAAGTGGTGCCGAAGCGCACGTGGGTGCGGGTGATGGTTTCGAAGGCACTGGCACCTTCCATGATGTCTTTGCCGCCACCGCCGTGAACGTGCAGGTCGATAAAACCCGGCAACAGATAGGGCAGGTCATTGTCGGCCGGATCGCAGGGCACGCCTTCGATCGACACGACTTTGCCGTGTTCGTGGATCAGCCGGCCGCGAACCCAGCCGTGAGCGGTGAGGATGTTGTCTTCGGACATTTCGGTTCTCGCTTTGGGCCGCTCTCAGCGGCGCAGCTCTTGATCTACGAAGCTTTTTATCGACGAAGCTCTGCAACAAAGTCGTAGTAGTCGTTGCGGCAATAGGTGTCGGTGACTTCGATCGGCGTGTTGTCTTCGAGGTAGCCGACCCGGGTCATCAACAACATGGCGGTGCCGGGTGCGATGCCGACCAAGGCGGCGAACTCGTCCGAGGCGTTGATCGCCTGAATGTGCTGCAGGGCGCGGACGATCGGTTTGCCAATGCCGTCGAGGTATTCGTAGAGCGAATCGCCGACCAATTGCGGCTTGGGCATGATCGAGGCGGGCAGGGTGCTCATTTCGATGGCCATCACGGTGTCGTCGGCCTTGCGCAGGCGTTTCATGCGCGCCACCTTGTCGTTCGGCGACAGGCTCAGGCGGATCAGTTCTTCGTGGGTCGGCAGGGTGATTTCGCGCTCCAGCCACTGCGAGCTGGGCACAAACCCCTTGAGGCGGAGCATTTCGCTGAAGCCCGAAAGGCGCGACAGCGGCTGTTCGAGTCGCGGCGTGATGAAGGTGCCGGAACCTTGCAGGCGGCGGATCAGACCTTGATCGAGCAGCACTTCCAGCGCCTTGCGGGCGGTGACCCGGGAGATACCGAGCTGCTCGCTGAGGTTGCGCTCTGACGGCATCGCCTGTTCGGCCTTCCACTGCCCGGCATGGATCGCTGCTTCCAGATTGCGCGCCAGCTGCAGGTACAGCGGCGTCGGCTGGGAGTCATTCGGGCGTAGGGCCTGGAGGTCATTCATGCAGGTCATTTCCGGTGCGAGTATTGGATTGTTGTGGCTCGCTTGTGGGGCGGAAATTAATACCACTTGAATACCATGTCAACGCACGGAATTGACCTGTGCCCCAATGAAATGGCGGGTTATGGCTGGGTTGTCTTGAAGTGGTATTAGAGGTGGCGTGCAAAAAGCAAAAAATCGCAGTCTGCGGTAGCGCCTACAGTGGGAAGTGGTATCAACCCTGTAGGCGCTGCCGCTGGCTGCGATCTTTTGATTTATTTTTTTGTGGGTGACCAGCGGTCGCTGGTTACGGGCGAATCTCGATCATCGTACCGTCCGGCACCAGGCCCCAGACTTCGCGCATGTCCATGTTGCGCATGGCGATGCAGCCGTCGGTCCAGTCCAGGGTGTGGAACAGGTCTTCGGGGGTTTCTTCCGAATCCGGGGTGCCGTGGATCATGATCATCCCGCCAGGCTCGACACCTTCACGCCGGGCGCGCGCCGAATCGCTGATGTTGGGGTAGGAGATGTGCATCGCCAGGTTGAATTTTTCGCTGACCTTGCGCCAGTCGATCCAATAGAAACCTTCCGGGGTGCGTTTGTCGCCTTCAATCAGCTTCGGCCCCTTCTTCGCGCCCTTGCCCAGGGAAATGCGATAGGTCTTGATCGGCTTGCCGTCGGCAATCAGCTGCAGTTGATGCGCCGATTTGAGCACCAGGATTTTTTCGATCATCGGGCTATTCGACGGCGTCACGGTGGTCACGAAAGACGCTTGGGAGACTGAGACGAACGACAGGCAAAACAGAGCAAACAACCAGCGCATTGAAACAATTCCCCAGGGAGTGACGCAGATATTTTATTGATAGAAGCTCAGGTGATCGCAGGCTGAGTCAACGGCGGTATCGATTCGGAACGAACCGGGTAGGTTTCGGCGCGCCGATCAGCGAAGAAGCATTCTAAGGTACGCCCCACCGTGCGGAAAGCCAGCTCGTCCCAGGGAATGTCGGCTTCGTCGAATAGTTGCACTTCGAGGCTCTCGGGGCCGGCGGCGAAGTCCATATCCACCAGTTCGGCGCGAAAGAACACATGCACCTGGCTGATGTGTGGCACGTCGATCAGGGTGTAGATACTCAAGTTGCGTACCCGGGCGCAGGCTTCCTCGGCGGTTTCGCGGATGGCGGCCTGCTCGATGGTCTCGCCGTTTTCCATGAAACCCGCCGGCAACGTCCAGTAGCCGAGGCGCGGCTCGATGGCGCGGCGGCAGAGCAGCACTTTCGTGCCCCAGGTCGGTACGCACCCGGCGACGATATTGGGGTTCTGGTAGTGAATGGTCTGACAGCTGTCACAGACAAATCGCAGCCGCGAATCGCCTTCGGGAATGCGCTGGGTGACCGGGTTACCGCACTGGCTGCAAAATTTCATACTCGGGTTCCTGAATGCTGCGCCTATCTTGGCGTGCAGCGAGGCCGGTCGGCAAGTTGTCGTTTCGCGACATGGCGAGATTCGGGGGCTTGGGCACGCGCATTGATTGGTGCATGATGCAGGGTAAGGCACAGATCGAGAACACTCATGCTGGATGAGCTACTGCATAGGGTAAGTAACCACACACCGCGCACGCTGGAGACCGATAAACGTTTCCCCGAGGCCGCCGTGCTGGTGCCGATCACCCGCAGTGACGAGCCGGAACTGGTCCTGACCCTGCGGGCCAGCGGGCTGTCGACCCATGGCGGCGAAGTCGCCTTCCCCGGTGGACGCCGCGATCCGGAGGACCCGGACCTGATCTTTACCGCCCTGCGTGAAGCCGAAGAAGAAATCGGCCTGCCCCCCGGACTGGTCGAAGTCATTGGTCCCCTGAGCCCGCTGATCTCCTTGCATGGCATCAAGGTCACGCCCTATGTCGGCGTAATTCCCGACTATGTCGAGTACCTGGCCAACGACGCCGAGATTGCTGCCGTTTTCACTGTCCCCCTCGAGTTCTTCCGCAAAGATCCCCGCGAGCACACCCATCGCATCGACTACCAGGGGCGCAGCTGGTACGTGCCGAGCTATCGGTTTGGCGAGTACAAGATCTGGGGGCTGACGGCGATCATGATCGTCGAGTTGATCAACCTGCTCTATGACGCCAGGATCAGCCTGCATCAACCGCCCAAAACATTTTTGAATACGTGAAACACCCCTGAAGCCATCGCTCGAATGGCCCGGCCCTGAGGAAAAACACGATGAAATACCGCCTGGGCGACGCCCGTGTCGACACTCATCCACAGAGCTGGGTCGCGCCCAATGCCGTGCTGGTGGGCAAGGTCAGACTGGAAGAGGGCGCCAATGTCTGGTTCAACGCCGTGCTGCGCGGTGATAACGAACTGATCCTGATCGGCAAGAACAGTAACGTTCAGGACGGCACGGTGATGCACACCGACATGGGCTTTCCGCTGACCATCGGCACCGGCGTGACCATCGGTCATAACGCCATGCTGCATGGCTGCACCGTTGGCGATTACAGCCTGATCGGCATTAACGCGGTGATTCTCAACGGCGCAAAGATCGGCAAGAACTGCATCATCGGCGCCAATTCGCTGATTGGCGAAGGCAAGGAAATCCCTGATGGTTCGCTGGTGATGGGCTCGCCGGGCAAGGTGGTGCGTGAGCTGACCGAGCCGCAGAAGAAGATGCTCGAAGCCAGCGCCGCACACTATGTGCACAATGCACAGCGTTACGCGCGTGATCTGGTTGAGCAAGAAGAATGAACACACCCGAAAGACCCGTCGCTTCGCCATGCGTGAATATTTGTGCGCTGGATGAGGACGACATTTGTACTGGCTGCCAACGTACGGTCGCGGAGATCACTCGCTGGGGGCGCATGACCAATGACGAGCGCCGCGTGGTGCTGGGGTTGTGTCATGAGCGGGCGAAGGCGAGTGGGTTGGTGTGGATGATCCCTTCGAAATCGTGATCGGCTTGTGGTTGCCCTAACCCTAACCCTCTCCCAGGGGGAGAGGGACTGACCGAGGTGTCTTTCGCTATACGCCGACCTGAGCTATTGAGTCGAACTCAGGTTTGAAAAGCCCCCGATCTGCTCCCTTTCCCCCTCGCCCCCTCGGGGAGAGGGCTGGGGTGAGGGGGTAGCTCTTGATTTGCCGGTCAAGTAACCTGTGCGCCAATCTGACAGGTCGCCCCCATGATTTTCCTCATCGCCTACATCAGCAGCGTCGTGCTGATCAATTTCGCCTTCTCCACCGCGCCGCACCTGGACATCATCTGGTCGGCCTGGGGTGGCCTGGTGTTCGTGTTGCGCGACATGGTGCAGGCCCGTTTCGGCCACGGCGCCCTCGTGGCGATGCTGGCGGCGCTGGTGCTGTCTTACGTGACGTCCGATCCATCCATTGCCCTGGCCAGCGCCACCGCGTTCGCGGTGTCCGAAATCATCGACTGGCTGGTGTTCAGCATCACCAAACGCCCGCTGCGCGATCGCTTGTGGATCAGCTCGGCGTTGAGCATTCCCCTCGATACTTTCATCTTCTTCGGCATGATCGACCTGATGACTCCGCCGGTGATCATCACCGCGCTGGCCTCGAAGTTCGCCGGTGTCACCGCCGTTTGGCTGATCATGGCCTGGCGCGAGCGCAAACAGGCTGTCGCCAGCTGAAGCCAAACCCTCGGGTTCATGTAAAATGCCGCGCTTTCTCCCCATGGAAAGCGCGTCTGGCGTTGCTTTCCTCGATGATCCGCTTCTTTGAGGACCTGAGATGACCCGTATCGGAACTCCATTGTCGCCGACCGCGACCCGCGTATTGCTGTGTGGCTGTGGTGAGTTGGGCAAGGAAGTGGTGATCGAGCTGCAACGCCTGGGCGTTGAAGTGATTGCCGTCGACCGTTACGCCAACGCGCCGGCCATGCAGGTTGCCCACCGCAGCCACGTGATCAACATGCTCGACGGCGCAGCTCTGCGTGCCGTGATCGAGGCCGAGAAGCCGCACTTCATCGTGCCGGAAATCGAAGCCATCGCCACCGCCACCTTGGTCGAACTGGAAGCCGAAGGCTTCACCGTGATCCCGACCGCGCGCGCTGCGCAACTGACCATGAACCGCGAAGGTATCCGTCGTCTGGCCGCTGAAGAGCTGGACCTGCCGACCTCGCCGTACCACTTTGCCGACACCTTCGAGGATTACAGCAAAGCCGTTGAGGACCTGGGCTTCCCGTGCGTGGTCAAGCCAGTGATGAGTTCTTCGGGCAAAGGCCAGAGCCTGCTGCGCAGTGCCGATGATGTGCAGAAAGCCTGGGATTACGCGCAAGAAGGCGGCCGGGCCGGCAAGGGCCGGGTGATCATTGAAGGCTTCATCGATTTCGACTACGAAATCACCCTGCTGACCGTGCGCCACATCGGGGGCACCACGTTCTGTGCACCTGTCGGTCACCGTCAGGAGAAGGGCGACTATCAGGAGTCCTGGCAGCCGCAGGCGATGAGCCCGATTGCCCTGGCCGAGTCCGAGCGCGTTGCCAAAGCGGTCACCGAAGC
Organism: Pseudomonas sp. GNP014; assembly: GCF_054344005.1. NCBI lineage: Bacteria > Pseudomonadati > Pseudomonadota > Gammaproteobacteria > Pseudomonadales > Pseudomonadaceae > Pseudomonas > Pseudomonas sp. GNP014. Next base: position 2,433,227 of record NZ_JBTGUS010000001.1, read on the forward strand.
ACTGGGTGGTCGTGGTCTGTTCGGCGTCGAGTTGTTCATCAAGGGCGATCAGGTGTGGTTCAGCGAAGTTTCGCCGCGCCCGCATGACACCGGTCTGGTGACCCTGATTTCCCAGGACCTGTTGCAGTTTGCGCTGCACGCACGCGCCATTCTCGGCCTGCCGGTGCCGCTGATCCGTCAGTTCGGCCCTTCGGCTTCGGCGGTGATTCTGGTGGAAGGGCAGTCGACCCAGACTGCCTTCGCCAACCTCGGTGCCGCGCTGAGCGAGCCGGATACGGCGCTGCGTCTGTTCGGCAAGCCAGAGGTCAATGGTCAGCGTCGCATGGGCGTGGCCTTGGCGCGGGATGAGTCGATCGAGGCTGCGCGAGCCAAGGCGACCCGCGCTGCTCAGGCTGTTGTGGTAGAGCTGTAAACCGAGGCGCGTCTATCGCGGGCAAGCCCGCTCCCACAGGTTTTTTGGTTGTGCACAACATGTGCGATCAACTGAGAACCCTATGGGAGCGGGCTTGCCCGCGATAGCGATCTGTCAGGCAACCTGATTCAGATCGTTGCTACGCGTTTCCTTCAGGCACAGCACCGCTATCAGGCTAAGCACTGCCGCCGCCGATACATACCCGCCGACATAACTCAAACCGCCCATCGCCACCAGTTTCTGCGCGAAGAACGGTGCCGCCGAGGCGCCTACGATTCCGCCCAGGTTGTAAGCGGCCGATGCGCCGGTATAACGCACGTGAGTCGGAAACAGCTCCGGCAACAGCGCCCCCATTGGCGCAAACGTCACGCCCATCAAGAACAACTCGATGCACAGGAACAGCGCCACGCCCCAGGTCGAGCCCTGAGTCAGCAGCGGCTCCATCAGGAAGCCAGAAAGAATTGCCAGCACGCCACCAATGATCAGCACCGGTTTGCGCCCGTAACGGTCGCTGGCCCAGGCGGACAGCGGCGTTGCTGCGGCCATGAACAGCACGGCAAAGCACAGCAATCCTAGGAACGTCTCACGGCTGTAGCCGAGGGTGGACACGCCGTAGCTCAGGGAAAATACGGTCGAGATGTAAAACAGCGCGTAGCACACCACCATGGCCGCCGCACCGAGCAGGGTTGGCGCCCAATACTGGCTGAACAGCTCGACCAGCGGCACTTTCACCCGTTCCTGACGGGCAATGGCGTTGGCGAACACCGGGGTTTCGTGGAGCTTGAGGCGCACGTACAGGCCGACCATCACCAGCGCCGCACTGAGCAGAAACGGAATCCGCCAGCCCCAACTACGGAATTGCTCATCGCTGAGGGTCATGGCCAGTGTCAGAAACAAGCCGTTGGCGGCGAGGAAACCAATCGACGGGCCGAGCTGCGGGAACATGCCGAACCACGCCCGTTTGCCTTTCGGTGCGTTTTCCGTCGCCAGCAGCGCCGCCCCACCCCATTCGCCGCCCAGGCCCAGGCCCTGACCGAAACGCAGCACGCACAGCAGAATCGGCGCCCAGGCCCCGATGCTGGCGTAACCCGGCAGCACGCCGATCAGCGTCGTACAGACACCCATCAGCAGCAAAGAAGCGACCAGCGTCGATTTGCGTCCGATACGGTCACCGAAATGGCCGAACAGCGCTGAGCCCAGGGGGCGGGCGAGGAAGGCGATGCCGAACGTGAGAAACGCCGAGAGCATCTGCGCGGTGCCGGAGGTCTGTGGAAAGAACACCGGCCCGATCACCAGTGCGGCAGCGGTGGCGTAAACGTAGAAGTCATAGAACTCGATGGCCGTGCCGATAAAACTCGCCGTGGCCACGCGGGTGGCGGAGTTGGTCGGTTGGGCAGGCGTGGTGGCGCTGTAAGCGGTGCTGGTTGTCATGCGGTGATCCCTGACAGTCATGAGCTCCATTGGAGCGAATTATTATGGTCGAGCACCCAGGGATGTGGGATGAGGCGCGGTCGCTGTTTCAGGTAGGAACAGTCGCCGGAATGCAGAGGAAATGGCCGAAACCTTTCGGGTGCGGGGTAAGCACGAGGTTTGGCGGTGCTTGGGTAAGCGGCTTGATTATAGGAAGCGGGCTAACGATCAAACAAGAGGGATAAAAAATCACCGCAATCTGCAGTCCAGTGATTCTGTGGCGAGGTCGCAAGCGCCCTCGCCAAAAAAGCTTTAAACCTTGGCCGGCACCAGGCTCGTATGCCAGATCAACACCTTGCTCACCCGGTTCTCTTCGGTCTCGAGAATCTCCAGGCGATAACGTCCGATCTTCAAGCAAACCGCGCTCTCGGGAATCGTCTCCAACGCCTCGGTCACCAGACCATTCAGCGTCTTCGGTCCATCGCTCGGCAAATGCCAGCCCAGGCATTTGTTCAGCTCACGGATCGACGCGGTGCCGTCGATCACCATCCGCCCATCCGCCTGCGGATGAATGTGCGGGTTGTCGAGGCTGTGCTCGCTTTCGAATTCGCCGACGATCTCTTCGAGAATGTCTTCCAGGGTGACGATGCCCAGCACTTCACCGTATTCGTCCACCACCATGCCCAGGCGCCGCTGCTGTTTGTGGAAGTTCAATAATTGCAGCTGCAGTGGCGTGCTTTCCGGCACGAAGTACGGCTCATAACTGGCGGCCAGCAGCGCTTCGCGGGTCAGGCTGCCATCGTTGAGCAAATGGCGGATCTGCCGGGTATTGAGCACCGCTTCGACCTGATTGATGTCGCTGTGGAACACCGGCAGGCGCGTGCGCTTGTTATGCCGCAGCTGTTCGATGATTTCTTCGATCGAGTCGTCGAGGTTGATGCCGTCGACGTCACTGCGTGGCACCAGAATGTCGTTGACCGTGATGTTGTCCAGCGCATGAATACCCGCAACCGGGTGTGCCCGAACCGGGTGTTCCGGATCGTCATAACGGTCGGCAGGCGCTTCATCTTCACTCTGTTGCACCACCTGGGCCTTGCGCACAAACGGCGTCATCAACAGGCCGCTGAGGCGGCTGAACAGCCAGGCGAACGGATAAACGATCTTCAGCGGAACGCCCAGCAGGGTATTGCCGAAGGCGAGCACGGCATCGGGGTAGCGTTGGGCAACCGTACGCGGGAAATAATCAGCAAACACCAGCAGGATGGCACCGGCACCGAGGCACGCCGCCCAAGGGCCGTTTTCTTCACAGAGAAAAATTGCCAGCAATGTGGCGATGACCATCGCGAGGGCGCGGCACAGGGTGTTGCAGAGGATCAAGCTGTCGAGCGGGAAGCTCAGCTTCGCCAGTGGCTTATCGCTGGCACGCGAGGCGGCGCGTTGCGCGAGCAGGTGTTGCTGCGCGATTTCGACGGCGGTAAACAGCCCCGACCACAAAACCAGCAGGACAAATACCGCAAGCATCGGCCCTATGGGCAAACCGTCCATTTATGCCGCCCGTCAGATGTGCAGGATGTATTCACGAACCAGTTTGCTGCCGAAGTACGCCAACATCAGCAGGCAGAAACCGGCGAGCGTCCAGCGAATCGCCTTGTGGCCACGCCAGCCGAGACGGTTGCGGCCCCACAACAGCACGCTGAACACCACCCAGGCCAGGCACGCCAGCAGGGTCTTGTGCACCAGATGCTGGGCGAACAGGTTCTCGACGAACAGCCAGCCGGAAATCAGCGACAGCGACAGCAGCGTCCAGCCAGCCCAGAGGAAGCCGAACAGCAGGCTTTCCATGGTTTGCAGCGGCGGGAAATTCTTGATCAGCCCGGACGGGTGCTTGTGCTTGAGCTGGTGATCTTGCACCAGCAGCAACAAGGCCTGAAACACCGCGATGGTGAACATGCCGTAGGCGAGGATCGACAACAGAATGTGCGCGAGGATGCCCGGCTCTTCATCAATGATCTGCACGGTGCCGGCCGGCGCGAACTGTGCCAGCAGCACGGTGACCGCGCCCAGCGGGAACAGCAGCACCAGCAGGTTTTCCACCGGTATGCGCGAGCAGGCGAGCAGGGTCAGGGCAATCACCGCCGCGGCAATCAGGCTGGAGGCACTGAAGAAATCCAGGCCCAGGCCGATCGGGGTCAGCAGGTGCGTGAGCAGGCTGGCGCTATGGGCGACCACGGCGAGTACGCCGAGGCTAACGAGCAGGCGCTTGTTCGCCTTGGCGCCGGTGGCCAGACGGGTGCTCTGATAAAGGGTCGCAGCGGCATATAGAAGGGCGGCGGCGAGGGTGGTCAGCAAACTGGGTGACAAGGGGAGCATAAATCCTGTTAGGCAAGCCCGAAAGGCGCTGAGTTTGGCATAGAACCGCCATGGCACGAAAGACTCAGGAAGCTGACAGCGAGGTGTCCGCCGGCCGCAGTCTTCGCTATAATCCGCGACCTGCCCACGCCGCAGGCTCGCCGAGCACAAGTTGAATCCGGTCTGGGCCGCCATTATCCCGGTCTACACAGGGCCTGAAAGGATCGCGCAATGTTTGAAAACTTAACCGACCGTCTCTCGCAGACGCTGCGCCATGTCACCGGCAAGGCGAAGCTGACCGAGGACAACATCAAAGACACCCTGCGCGAAGTGCGCATGGCGTTGCTCGAAGCCGACGTCGCCCTGCCGGTGGTCAAGGACTTCGTCAATTCGGTCAAGGAGCGCGCTGTCGGCACCGAGGTGTCGCGCAGCCTGACGCCGGGTCAGGCGTTCGTGAAAATCGTCCAGGCCGAACTCGAAAGCCTGATGGGCGCGGCCAACGAAGACTTGAACCTGAGCGCCGTGCCGCCAGCCGTTATTCTGATGGCCGGTCTGCAGGGTGCCGGTAAAACCACCACCGCCGGCAAACTCGCGCGTTTCCTCAAAGAGCGCAAGAAGAAGTCGGTGATGGTCGTGTCGGCGGACGTTTATCGTCCTGCGGCTATTAAACAGCTGGAAACCCTGGCCAACGACATCGGCGTGACGTTCTTCCCGTCCGATCTGAGCCAGAAGCCGGTCGACATCGCCAGCGCGGCTATTAAAGAAGCCAAACTGAAATTCATCGACGTGGTCATCGTCGACACCGCCGGTCGCCTGCACATCGACGAAGAGATGATGGGCGAGATCAAGGCGTTGCATGCCGCGATCAACCCGGTCGAAACCCTGTTCGTGGTCGACGCCATGACCGGTCAGGACGCCGCCAACACGGCGAAGGCCTTCGGTGATGCGCTGCCGCTGACCGGCGTGATCCTGACCAAGGTCGACGGCGACGCCCGTGGCGGTGCCGCCCTGTCGGTGCGCGCCATCACCGGCAAGCCGATCAAGTTCATCGGTATGGGCGAGAAGAGCGAAGCGCTCGATCCGTTCCACCCCGAGCGTATCGCTTCGCGGATTCTCGGCATGGGCGACGTGCTCAGCCTGATCGAGCAGGCTGAAGCGACGCTCGACAAGGACAAGGCCGACAAGCTGGCCAAGAAGCTGAAGAAGGGCAAGGGCTTCGACCTCGAAGACTTCCGCGATCAGCTGCAACAGATGAAGAACATGGGCGGTCTCGGCGGCCTCATGGACAAACTGCCGAGCATCGGCGGCGTCAACCTGTCGCAGATGGGCAATGCCCAGAATGCTGCAGAGAAGCAGTTCAAACAGATGGAAGCCATCATCAATTCCATGACCCCGGCCGAGCGCCGTGACCCTGAGCTGATCAGCGGTTCGCGCAAACGCCGGATCGCCATGGGTTCCGGCACCCAGGTGCAGGACATCGGCCGCTTGATCAAGCAGCACAAGCAGATGCAGAAGATGATGAAGAAATTCACCGCCAAAGGCGGTATGGCAAAAATGATGCGCGGCATGGGCGGTATGTTGCCCGGCGGCGGCATGCCAAAAATGTAAGGTGCCCCGTTTCACCCATTCTGCTCGCTTATGGCGAGTGAAATGGGTGAGACAGGACACTAAGACTTCGCCGGTCGTCGCACCGGCGCAGACCCTGCAAGGACGCAGGATCAACAGCAAACCCGCACTCGGCGGGAGCTGACTGGCCGTTTTCATCGACGGCTCTCTATGCAAATCTGCACGGCATGCCATAGGCGCCGGAAAAAGTCATTTGCAAAAGTCCGGATATTCCTTAGAATATGCGGCCTTTCGGGCACCCATGCCCGCTGTGCATTTAGATTTGCAGCACCGACTACAGGAACGATGTTCACATGCTAACAATCCGTCTTGCCCTTGGCGGCTCCAAAAAGCGCCCGTTTTACCACCTGACCGTAACCGACTCGCGTAACCCGCGTGACGGCTCCCACAAAGAACAGGTTGGTTTCTTCAACCCTGTTGCCCGTGGTCAGGAAGTCCGTCTGTCCGTGAACCAAGAGCGCGTTGCCTACTGGCTGAGCGTTGGTGCACAACCTTCTGAGCGCGTTGCTCAGTTGTTGAAGGAATCTGCCAAGGCTGCGGCCTGAGCAATATGAACGCGACGCCTGCTGTTGCCGATGATTTGATCGTTATTGGCAAAATTTATTCTGTTCACGGCGTTCGCGGCGAAGTGAAGGTTTATTCCTTTACTGATCCGACTGAAAACCTGTTGCAGTACAAAACCTGGACGCTCAAGCGCGAAGGCAATGTCAAACAGGTCGAGCTGGTCAGTGGACGCGGGAGCGATAAGTTCCTGGTCGCAAAGCTCAAGGGTCTCGATGATCGTGAAGAAGCTCGTCTTCTGGCCGGTTATGAGATCTGCGTGCCGCGCAACCTGTTCGCTGAATTGACCGAAGGCGAGTACTACTGGTACCAGCTGGAAGGTCTGAAGGTCATCGACACCCTCGGGCAATTGCTGGGGAAAATCGATCATCTTCTGGAAACCGGCGCCAATGATGTAATGGTAGTCAAGCCTTGCGCTGGCAGCCTGGATGATCGTGAACGCCTGTTGCCCTATACGGAGCAATGCGTGTTGGCTGTCGACCTCGCAGCGGGCGAGATGAAGGTGGATTGGGATGCGGACTTCTAAACGTGGCTAATTTGCGCGTAGAAGTGATCAGTTTGTTTCCCGAGATGTTTTCCGCCATTGGCGACTACGGCATCACCAGTCGTGCGGTCAAACAGGGGCTCTTGCAGCTGACCTGTTGGAATCCGCGAGATTACACGACGGATCGGCATCACACTGTGGACGATCGCCCGTTTGGCGGTGGTCCGGGCATGGTGATGAAGATCAAGCCCCTGGAAGATGCTCTGGTTCAGGCCAAGGCAGCAGCCGGGGAGGCGGCGAAGGTGATTTACCTGTCCCCCCAAGGCCGTCAACTGACTCAGTCGGCGGTACGCGAGCTGGCACAATCGGATGCACTGATCCTGATTGCCGGCCGCTATGAAGGCATTGACGAGCGCTTTATTGAGGCTCATGTCGATGAAGAGTGGTCGATTGGCGACTATGTACTGTCTGGCGGCGAGCTGCCGGCCATGGTCCTGATCGATGCGGTTACACGACTGCTGCCTGGAGCTTTAGGGCATGCGGATTCCGCTGAGGAAGATTCCTTTACGGATGGTCTGCTGGATTGCCCGCACTACACCCGACCTGAGGTGTATGCGGATCAGCGTGTTCCCGACGTGTTGCTGAGTGGCAATCACGCGCATATCCGGCGTTGGCGTTTACAGCAGTCCCTTGGTAGGACCTATGAACGACGCGCCGATCTTCTGGAAAGCCGCTCGCTTTCTGGAGAAGAGAAGAAGCTGCTCGAGGAATACATCCGCGAGCGGGACGATAGTTAACAACGTATCGATGGTAGATCCGACGATTTACCTTAGGAGCACAGCATGACCAACAAAATCATCCTTGCACTCGAAGCAGAGCAGATGACCAAAGAAATCCCTACCTTTGCCCCGGGCGACACCATTGTCGTTCAGGTGAAAGTGAAGGAAGGCGATCGTTCCCGTCTGCAAGCGTTCGAAGGCGTTGTAATCGCCAAGCGTAACCGCGGCGTGAACAGTGCGTTCACCGTGCGTAAAATCTCCAACGGTGTTGGCGTAGAACGTACTTTCCAGACCTACTCCCCGCAGATCGACAGCATGGCTGTTAAACGTCGCGGTGACGTACGTAAAGCCAAGCTGTACTACCTGCGCGACCTGTCGGGTAAAGCAGCTCGCATCAAGGAAAAACTGGCTTAAGTCCAGCTTCCGATGCAGAAAAAAGCAGCCTACGGGCTGCTTTTTTGTTGCCCGTAATTTATCCACAGCTTTTTTGTTTCAGGCCAGAACCATGACCACCCGTGACCAGGAAATCCAGCGCCGCACCGAACTCTCGGTAACCCGCGTGACCAAGGCTGTCTTCCCGCCGACCACCAACCACCACAACACCCTGTTCGGCGGCACGGCGCTCGCCTGGATGGATGAGGTGTCGTTCATCACCGCCACGCGCTTCTGCCGGTTGCCGCTGGTGACCGTGTCCACCGACCGCATCGACTTCAACCACGCGATCCCGGCCGGTTCCATCGTCGAGTTGGTAGGACGGGTGATCAAAGTCGGCAATACGAGCCTCAAGGTCGAGGTGGAAGTGTTTGTCGAGAGCATGAGCTGTGATGGCCGCGAGAAGGCAATCCACGGACAGTTCAGCTTTGTCGCCATTGATGATGACAAGCGGCCGGTGCCAGTGCTGCCCGGGTTTGCTGCCTGACCCAGATTAGAGTCGAGCCGTTCGCGAACAAGCTCGCTCCCACAGGAAGTGTGTCGTTCACAGTTTTTATGTTCGACACGAACCCTGTGGGAGCGAGCTTGCTCGCGAAGGCGTCAGGTCAGGCGCCGCTGGCCTCAGGCTGAATCAACGCCAGCAGCGTCCACCCGGATCCTGGTTTCAAAACAGTCTCCGGCGTCACCACATGCACCCACCCGCTGTCATCGCGCATAAACAGCAAAGTCGCACGATTCCCATGCAGCGCGCGGTAATCCTCCCAGCCAAAACCATCGGTCAACGTCGTGCTGTACAGCTCGGCCCCCTGGCCCATCTGGCTGGCCAGTTTCGCGTAGGTCAACGCCTCGCTGCCCAGTTGATTGCCACGATGTTCCAGACTCGCTCGGTGTTTGTCGCTGCGACGGCTTTCATGGCCGCTGGCCAGGCCAAACAGCCGCTGATGGCCGAAGTCGTGGCGAAAGCGCATCGCCGCCAGGGTGTTGAGTTCACCGGAGGGCGACAGCGCCAGCAAATGCCCCAGCCCGACCAGATCCAGATGTGCGTCGGCGTGCTGCGAGGCCGGATTGCCGAAGTAGGTCGGCAGACCTTCCATGCGCGCCGCACGAATGTTTTCCCAGCTCGAATCGGTCAGCAGCACGCGGCTACCCAGTTGCTGCAGTGATTTGCCCAGCGCCCGCGCCGGGCTGTTGGCGCCGACGATCAGGAAACCACTCGGCGCCGGTTCTGCCACCTTCAGCAGGCGGGCCAGTGGCCGAGCGGTGGCGCTCTGCAGAACCACGGTGCCGATGATCACCGCAAACGTCAGTGGTACCAGCAGCAGCGCACCCTCGTGCCCGGCTTCGTCCAGGCGAATCGCGAAAATTGCCGACACCGCCGCCGCCACGATCCCGCGCGGAGCGATCCAGCACAGCAAGGCGCGCTCGCGCCAGCTCAGGCTGGAGCCAGCGGTACTCAGCAGTACGTTCAGCGGGCGCGCGATCAGTTGAATCACCAGCAGCAGGATCAGCACCAAAGGGCCGAGGCCGATCAGTGCATTCAGATCCAGACGGGCCGCCAACAAGATGAACAGCCCGGAAATCAACAGCACACTGAGGTTTTCCTTGAAGTGCAGAATGTGCCGCACATCCACGCCCTTCATGTTGGCCAGCCACATGCCCATCAGCGTCACCGCCAGCAGGCCGGACTCGTGCATCACTTGGTTGGCTGCAATGAAAATCCCCAGCACTGCCGCCAGCGACGCGAGGTTATGCAGATACTCCGGCAGCCACTGGCGACGGATGATGGTGCCGAGCACCCAGCCACCGACAATCCCGAACACGCTGCCGCAGAGAATCACGCCGCCGAAAGTCAGCAGGCTCTGCTTGAGTCCCTGGCCCTCGCCGCTGGCAATGATGAAGCTGTAGACCACCACGGCGAGCAGGGCGCCGATCGGGTCGATGACGATACCTTCCCAGCGCAGAATGTTGGCGATCGACGCTTTGGGGCGCACCACCCGCAACATCGGCACGATCACCGTCGGGCCGGTCACCAGTGTCAGGCTGCCGAAAAGGATGGCGAGCAGCCAGTCGAAACCGAGTAGAAAATGCGTGGCGACGGCGATCACTGCCCAGGTGGCGAGGGCGCCGATAGTCACCAGACGATGCACGACGCTGCCGATCTCGCGCCATTCAGACAGATGCAGGGTCAGGCTGCCCTCGAACAGGATCAATGCCACCGCCAGTGACACCAGAGGCATCAGCAGCGGTCCGAACATTTCCTGCGGATCGAGCCAGCCGAGTACCGGTCCCGCGAGAATCCCGGTCAGCAACAGAAACAAAATCGCCGGCAGCTTCAAGCGCCACGCCAGCCACTGACAGCCCAGCGCAGCAGCGCCAATCCCGCCGAATGCCAAGAGAATTTGCTGCTCGTTCATTGAAGCTCCCTGTTCCTTGAAATAGCGGGCTATGAAAGACTAGCGCCCATTCCTACAGTTCACTCTACATTTGCGCGCAATCCCCGAGGTTGCGTGTCTTGAGCGCCCATGCCTGCTATTGACCATCCGCTGATTGACCAATTCCTCGACGCTTTATGGCTGGAGAAGGGCCTGTCGGAAAACACCCGCGGCGCCTACCGCAGCGACCTGGCGCTGTTCAATGGCTGGCTGCAGGAGAAAAACCTCGAGCTGATCAACGCCGGTCGTGAATTGATCCTCGACCACTTGGCCTGGCGTCTGGAGCAGAACTACAAACCACGTTCCACCGCGAGATTTCTCTCCGGTGTGCGTGGCTTTTATCGCTATTTGCTGCGGGAAAAGCTGATCAGTGTCGATCCGACATTGCGCGTCGACATGCCACAACTTGGCCGACCGCTGCCCAAATCCCTGTCCGAAGCCGACGTGGAAGCCTTGCTGAAGGCGCCGGATCTGAGCGAAGCCATCGGCCAGCGTGACCGCGCCATGCTTGAAGTGCTCTACGCCTGCGGGCTGCGGGTGACCGAGCTGGTGAGCCTGACGCTGGAGCAGGTCCACCTGCGCCAGGGCGTGTTGCGGGTGATGGGCAAGGGCAGCAAGGAACGGCTGGTGCCGATGGGCGAGGAGGCGATCGTCTGGGTCGAGCGTTACATGCGCGATGGCCGTAGCGAGCTGCTCGGTGGCCGGCCCAGCGATGTGCTGTTCCCCAGCCAGCGCGGCGAACAGATGACCCGCCAGACCTTCTGGCATCGCATCAAGCATTGGGCCAAGGTCGCCGGGATTGGCAAGTCGCTGTCGCCGCACACCTTGCGTCACGCATTTGCCACGCACCTGCTCAATCACGGCGCGGATTTGCGCGTGGTGCAGATGTTGCTCGGGCACAGCGATCTTTCCACTACGCAGATCTACACTCACGTTGCCCGCGCCCGCCTGCAGGACCTGCACGCCAAACACCACCCGCGCGGCTGATGAAATCTCCAATGGTGGAGTGTGTACCTGTGGTGAGGGGATAAATCCCCTCGCCACAATAATGTGTGTCAGTTGGCCTTGAGTGTCTTGTGTCAGGCGCATTCGGCCACCGTGACCTTATGTGTTAGGCTTTGCCGGTTTGCACGATGGACGGTTATGACCCGGTGTTCCGGCACGGGCGTTCTGACCGCTTCATTTGTCCGCCTTCAGGAGTTCTCATGCGTCTGACCCAGATTTTCGCCGCCGCAGCCATTGCGTTGGTCAGCACCTTTGCCGTCGCCGATGACGCGGCCGACAAAGCCATTCGTCAAAGCCTGGAAAAACTCGAACTCGAGGTTCCGGTAGAAAGCATCAGCGCCAGCCCGTTGCCGGGCATGTATGAAGTCAAGCTCAAGGGCAGCCGCGTGCTGTACGCCAGCGCCGATGGCCAGTACATCGTTCAGGGCTATCTGTTCCAGCTCAAGGATGGCAAACCGGTCAACCTGACCGAGAAGACCGAACGCCTGGGCATCTCCAAACTGGTCAACGCCATCCCGGTGGCCGAGACTGTGGTGTACCCGGCCGTGGGCGAGACCAAATCGCACATCACCGTGTTCACCGACACCACCTGCCCGTACTGCCACAAGCTGCACGCCGAAGTGCCCGAGCTGAACAAGCGCGGCATCGAAGTGCGTTATGTGGCCTTCCCGCGTCAGGGCCTCGGCTCACCGGGTGACGAGCAGTTGCAAGCCGTGTGGTGCTCGAAAGACAAGAAAGCCGCCATGGACAAAATGGTCGATGGCAAGGAAATCAAGGCCGCCAAGTGCGAGAACCCGGTTTCGAAGCAGTTCGCCCTCGGTCAGTCGATCGGCGTGAACGGCACACCGGCCATCGTTTTGGCCGACGGACAAGTCATTCCGGGCTACCAGCCGGCGCCACAAGTCGCCAAACTGGCCTTGGGCGCGAAGTAATTCGCATCGTCACGGTCAGCCGTTGACGATCATGGTCCGGCAGCAGCATCGCCGGGCCATCAATAGAGGGCCGCGAGCACGCGGTTGTTTTCCGGCCGACCCAGCGTCGGCCGTTTTATGGGGAGTTCACAGTGAATCCGGTCAAAGTAGGCATCTGTGGGTTAGGGACCGTCGGTGGCGGTACCTTCAACGTACTTCAGCGCAACGCCGAGGAAATTGCTCGTCGTGCCGGGCGTGGGATCGAAGTGGCACAAATTGCCATGCGCACGCCAAAGCCTCAGTTCCAGACGACCGGTATTGCGATTACCACCGATGTCTTCGAAGTGGCCACGAACCCTGAGATCGACATCGTCATAGAGCTGATGGGCGGCTACACCGTTGCCCGCGAGCTGGTACTCAAGGCCATCGAGAATGGCAAGCATGTGGTCACCGCGAACAAGGCTCTGATTGCCGTTCACGGTAATGAAATTTTCGCCAAGGCACGCGAGAAAGGCGTGATCGTCGCGTTCGAAGCGGCGGTGGCCGGTGGCATTCCGGTGATCAAGGCGATCCGCGAAGGCCTGTCCGCCAACCGCATCAACTGGGTTGCCGGGATCATCAACGGCACCGGCAACTTCATCCTCACCGAAATGCGCGAGAAGGGCCGTACCTTCGAAGACGTGCTGGTCGAAGCGCAGGCGCTGGGTTATGCCGAAGCCGATCCGACCTTCGACGTCGAAGGCATCGACGCCGCGCACAAGCTGACGATTCTGGCGTCGATCGCGTTCGGTATTCCGCTGCAATTCGACAAGGCTTACACCGAAGGCATCACCAAACTGACCACCGCTGACGTGAACTACGCCGAAGCGCTGGGCTACCGCATCAAGCACCTCGGTGTGGCTCGCAGCACTGCGGCCGGTATCGAGCTGCGCGTACACCCGACGCTGATCCCGGCCGATCGTCTGATCGCCAACGTCAACGGTGTGATGAACGCGGTGATGGTCAACGGTGACGCCGCCGGCTCGACCCTGTTCTACGGCGCTGGCGCCGGCATGGAGCCAACCGCGTCGTCGGTGATCGCCGACCTGGTAGACGTGGTTCGCGCCATGACCTCCGACCCGGAAAACCGCGTGCCGCATCTGGCCTTCCAGCCGGACTCGCTGTCGGCCCATCCGATCCTGCCGATCGAAGCCTGCGAAAGCGCGTATTACCTGCGCATTCAGGCCAAGGACCATCCGGGCGTACTGGCTCAGGTGGCGAGCATCCTCTCGGAGCGCGGCATCAACATCGAGTCGATCATGCAGAAGGAAGTCGAAGAGCAAGACGGTCTGGTGCCGATGATCCTGCTGACCCACCGCGTGGTCGAGCAGCGTATCAACGATGCGATCGCCGCCCTCGAGGCGCTGGCCGGCGTGAATGGTCCGGTTGTACGGATCCGCGTCGAGCACCTGAACTAAACAGAAGCAGCTGCAAGCTTCGAGCTGCAAGTGGCAAGAGAAAAGCGGTCTGGCTTTTACTTGCAGCTTGTAGCTTGTAGCTTGAAGCTCAAACCGAAGGTTTGAAAACATGCGTTATATCAGTACCCGCGGCCAGGCACCGGCCCTGAATTTCGAAGACGTCCTGCTGGCCGGTCTGGCCACCGATGGCGGTCTGTACGTCCCGGAAAACCTGCCACGTTTCACCCAGGAAGAAATCGCTTCCTGGGCCGGCCTGCCGTATCACGAGCTGGCTTTCCGCGTCATGCGCCCGTTTGTCACCGGCAGCATTCCTGACGCCGATTTCAAAAAGATTCTCGAAGAAACCTACGGCGTGTTCTCGCACAGCGCCGTCGCGCCGCTGCGTCAACTGAACGGCAACGAATGGGTGCTGGAGCTGTTCCACGGCCCGACTCTGGCGTTCAAGGACTTCGCCCTGCAACTGCTCGGCCGCCTGCTCGACTACGTGCTGGAAAAACGCGGCGAGCGCGTGGTGATTGTCGGCGCCACCTCCGGTGATACCGGTTCGGCCGCCATCGAAGGCTGCAAGCACTGCGAAAATGTCGACATCTTCATCCTGCACCCGCACAACCGCGTGTCCGAAGTGCAGCGTCGGCAGATGACGACGATTTTCGGTGAGAACATCCACAACATCGCCATCGAAGGCAACTTCGATGACTGCCAGGAAATGGTCAAGAACAGCTTCGCTGACCAGAGCTTCCTCAAAGGCACGCGTCTGGTGGCGGTGAACTCGATCAACTGGGCGCGGATCATGGCCCAGATCGTCTACTACTTCCACGCCGCCCTGCAGTTGGGCGGCCCGGCGCGTTCGGTGGCGTTCTCGGTGCCGACCGGTAACTTCGGCGACATCTTCGCCGGTTACCTGGCGCGCAACATGGGCCTGCCGATCAACCAGTTGATCGTCGCCACCAACCGCAACGACATCCTGCACCGCTTCATGAGCGGCAATCAGTACGTCAAGGAAACCCTGCACGCCACGCTGTCGCCGTCGATGGACATCATGGTCTCGTCGAACTTCGAGCGCCTGCTGTTCGACCTGCACGGTCGCAACGGTGCAGCGATCGCCGGGCTGATGGACTCGTTCAAGCAGGGTGGTGGTTTCAGCGTCGAGCAAGAGCGCTGGACTGAAGCCCGCAAGCTGTTCGACTCGCTCGCCGTGGATGACGCGCAGACCTGCGAAACCATCGCTGAAGTCTACGAGCAGTGCGGCGAAGTGCTGGACCCGCACACCGCGATCGGCGTCAAGGCCGCCCGCGAATGCCGCCGCAGCCTGGACATTCCGATGGTAATTCTGGGCACCGCTCACCCGGTGAAGTTCCCGGATGCGGTAGAGAAAGCCGGTGTAGGAAAAGCACTCGAACTGCCTGCACATCTTTCTGATTTGTTTGAGCGAAATGAACGCTGCACCGTTCTGCCAAACGAGCTGAAAGCCGTACAGGCCTTTGTCAGCCAGCATGGCAACCGCGGCAAGCCGCTTTAAGCCAGTAAAAGCTGTCACATTTTGAAGCCCGTCTCCTGACGGGCTTTTTTGTTTCTGCTGCCACACTGCTCGGGTTTTCACCCACGAAGGACGGGTGAGTCGATCACGAAGGAAGTGGCAATGCTGTTTTATAGAGGTTTGAAACCGGCACTGGGCTGGATGTTGTTGTTTGGATTACTGGGGTTGATGCGTTGCAGTCTGGCGGCGCAGCTGGCGCTGCACGAAGAGGTCGCGGCATTCAATGTTCAGCCTGTGGAACTGGATGCCCGCGAGCGCCAATGGATTCACGAAAACCCTCGGGTAACGGTGGCATCGGTGCAATATCCGTTGTACCTGTTTCAGGATGAACACGGGCAATGGAGCGGTTTGAACAACGACGTGCTCAAACGCGTCAGTGCGATGACCGGGCTGCAGTTTGTGCATCAGGAGTCGTTCTCCACCGACCACCTGCTTGAGCGACTGGAGAGCGGGGCGGCGGACATCAGCACGACGTTGGCCATGAGCGACGAGCGCAAGGTGTTTCTGGATTTCAGCCATGCCTTCGGTGGCGCAGGCTGGGTGTTCGTCGGCCACATCGGCGCGCCGCGGGTGGAATCGTTCGAGCAGTTGGCCGGACGTGTCGTCGTGCTACCGGCCCGGCATGCTCTGGAAGACCTGATTCGGCGCGATTTCCCGCTGATTACGGTGCGTTCGGTCAAGACGTACGCCGAAGCCCGTGCACTGGTCGAGAGCGGCGAAGCCTATGCCACCATCGAAAATGAAATCGGGGCGCAGCTCTATCCCTTGGGATTGCTCAGGGTGGGCGGGCTGCTGGAAGGCAAGTGGGAAGCTGATCATCTGGCGGTGCGCAAAGGCATGCCGGAGCTACTGAGTATTCTCAACAAGGCACTTGAGGCGTTTCCCGCGACCGAGTTACGGGCCATTCGCCTGAAATGGCTGGAGGGCGTTGCACCTGTCCCGGAGCAGTCGATCTGGCAGCGGATGATCGAATGGGGCTGCTGGGTGATGGGCGGGTGGAGTATTTTCGGTCTGTTGTCGCTGGTGTGGAACCGGCGCCTGACGGCGGTGATCAAGTTGCGCCGCGAGGCCGAGAAGGATCTGGGCGATCAACTGGCGTTTCAACACGCGCTGATCGACTCCATGCCTGACCCGATGTTCGTCCGCGATCTGCAAGGGCGTCTGATCATGTGCAACCGCAGCTATGAAGAAGCGCTTTCGGTTCGCCAGGATCAAGTGCAGGGCCGCTTGCTGTTCGAAGTCGATGCGTTGCCCGAAGCGACGGCCTCGATGCTGCATGACGAGTTCATGGTGCAATTGCGCACGCGCAAGTCACGTTTCAGCAAACGGCAATTGCAATTCAAAAATGGCCCGCGTGAGGTCTATCAGTGGACTGTGCCGTTCTACAGTGCCGACGGCCAGTTGCGCGGCCTGTTGGGCGGCTGGACCGATATCACCCAGCGTAGGACGGAAAGCGGATGCCGATGTCCGCACTGAGGATTAGGAAATGTCCTATAGGACGCGACTACTTTTCCGATGGGAGGCTTAAGACGACTGCCCTAGAGTGAACGACAACTGCGGTGAGAGTCCGCGATTGTCGCTTTAGAGGTCGCCTATGCGCTCGCTTAAAATCCTGATTCTTGAACCCAATCCGTTTCAACTGATGGCGTTGCATCAAATGCTCAACGCCATCGGCATCTATGACGTTCTGACCGCGCCGTCGCTGGCATCGGCCTTGTGTTCCCTGGGGCATCGCGGCGCAGTCGATATCGCCATCTGCGATCCGCAGCTCAAGGGTGGCGATGGCCTGGCCCTGATCCATCATCTGGCGCAACAGGATCAAGCTCGGGCTTTGATCCTGCTGGGGGCGGTCGCATCGAGTGTGTTGGGCGATCTTGAACGCTTGCTGTGCGAGCATCGCCTGCGAATGCTGGGGTGCCTGCAAACACCGGTCTCGGCGGTGCTGATGAGAGGTTTGCTGGACCGTTATCTGCTCGCGCCCATGGCGGCGCGGGCCTGAAGCGTACGGTTATTTTTCTGTCATCTTCACCGTGCATGCTCTGACAGACCGGTAACGCTTCCAGGGATGGAGCAACCGGCAGGCAGAACTTTCTTCTCGGGCCGGTGGTCATTTACTGTGGACATGCCCCAGACACAATGTTTTCGGACTATTGAGTGGAGATCGAGATGGAAAGTATCAGTCTATTGCTCGGTGAGGCTCTGAGCCCGTATCAGGTTTCGTTGTCTGCAAGCGGCGCCCGTGGCGAATGCCGGGTGACCTTGAAGAACAGCAACGGCGCAATTGTGGTGGAACGCGAATTCAATCAGGCGCAGTTGAGCGACAAGCGCCTGCTGACGGATGTGGTCGATGGTCTGCACCGTGACGTTCTGATCGCCGAAGGGCGCCTGGAACCCTGTGTCATCGCGGCATTGCGCAACGCAGCACTGGACAAGCGTCCGGCGCTCTGAAGATGAAATATTTTTTGTGGGAACCTTCCTGCATCCCTGTCAGTCAGACCCCATAACAGCAGGATCAAGCATTGTGCTCCGGTGCTTGTCGCTTGCTGCTACGGGTCCTTTGTAGACCACGTTTAACCCCGAGTCGTCTCCCCACTTCTCGGGGTTTCTTTTGTCCGGCGTTTGCCTAATGGGTCGCCTGCTGCTCGAAAAAGACACGGGCCTGCTCCAGATAATCAGCCTGTCGCTCGGGATCGAGCCACGCCGCGTAGAGCTGATTCAGATGCGCGTGGGGCAGGGTGCGCAACAGTTGGTTGATTTCACTGATCGCCTGACGTCCCTGAGTTGTGTCGGAACAGGCGACGTAACCCGAGAGATATTTCCCGGTGCCCTGGATGGGGTAGAACGCCAGATCGTCCTCGGCGATCTTCGCCTGTTTCGCCTGATAGCGGATTTCCGGCCAGTAACCCAGCACCACCTGCAATCGGCCCAGACGCTGCATCGACAGCAGATTGCTCAGCGCCTCGTTACCGTAATGGGGGGTCAGTGCACCGCTGTGGGCTTGATGGAGTATGTTGTCGATGAACTCGCCGTAGCTGCGTTCAGCGACCACGCCGACCTTTCTGTCGGTGGCGGCCAACAGCGCCGCCAGGTCGACCTCGCCGCCCACCAGATAGGGTTCGAGCAGCGAACGGTCTTGCTGACGAACCACCAGACCATTGCTCACCACGCGTATCGCCGGGATCGAATACACGACCCATTGTGCGCGGTCCTTGTTCCACAACAGCGCGGGGTCACAGGCAAAAGGGTTTTCGTGCAGCATCTGCAGGCCACGGGCGCGATTGACCCGCATCAGCGTGTGTTCGTATTGCGGCAGGCCGGCGATCAGCAGCGGCATCAATTGATCGATCACGCCCTGGTCCTTTTTCGGGCCTTCTAATATCGTCAGGGGCGGCAGGTCGCGCAACAACCAGATCAGCGTCGGTTTGGCCTGCGCTGCGGTCGACACGGCCAGCAGAAACAGCAGGCCGAACAGGCGCCACGTCCACCAGTAATGGGCGCGGTTGGCCTCAGATGTCTGCTGGCGTTTCAGCTTAAATGGCTCCGTCTTCGCGCAACCGGGCGATCTGTTGCTCGTCGTAGCCAAGGTCGTGGAGTACCTGCGCGTTGTGTTCACCGAGCTGTGGCCCGACCCATTCGGAAGAGCCCGGTGTCTCAGAGAGTTTCGGCACGATGCCCGGCATCTTGAAGTCCTTGCCGTCCGGCAGCTTGGCGTGCAGGAACATTTCCCGCGCCAGGTACTGCGGATCGTTGAACATGTCTTCGGCACTGAAGATCCGGCTCGCGGGCACCTCGGCCTGATTGAGCAGGTCGAGCACCGTTTGCAGCGGTAACGAATTGACCCAGCGATCGATCACCCCATACAACTCGTCGCGACGATTGTCGCGTCCGTCGTTGCTCGCCAGTGCCGGGTCATTGGCCAGATCGTCCCGGCCAATGATCATCATGAAGCGCTTGAAAATGGCATCGCCGTTGGCGCCGATCTGCACATGCTTGCCGTCGGCACTGGTGTGAATCGACGACGGTGTAATGCCCGGCATGATGTTGCCGGTGCGCTCACGGATGAAACCGAACACATCGAACTCCGGGACCATGCTTTCCATCATGGCGAAGATCGCTTCATATAGCGCCACATCAACCACCTGGCCGAGGCCACCGTTGACCTCGCGATGACGCAGCGCCATCAGTGCGCCGATCACACCCCACAGCGCGGCAATCGAATCGCCGATGGAAATCCCGGTGCGCACCGGTGGCCGGTCCTCGAAACCGGTGATGTAGCGCAACCCGCCCATGGACTCACCGACTGCGCCGAACCCCGGCTGATCCTTCATCGGTCCGGTCTGACCGAAACCCGAGAGGCGCACCATCACCAGTTTCGGGTTCAGCGCGTGCAGGGTTTCCCAACCCAGCCCCAGTTTCTCCAGAACGCCGGGGCGGAAATTCTCGATGAGAATGTCGGCTTCGCCGAGCAATTTCTTCAGGATGGCCAGGCCGTCGGGATGCTTGAGGTTCAGCGTCAGCGACTTTTTATTGCGCGCCTGCACGAACCACCACAGCGACGTGCCTTCGTACAACTTGCGCCATTTGCGCAAGGGATCACCGCCGTCCGGCGACTCGATCTTGATCACGTCGGCGCCGAACTCGCCGCAAATGCGCGAGGCAAACGGCCCGGCAATCAACGTACCCAATTCAATGACTTTCACACCGCTGAGCGGTTTGTTGGCGAACGGCATACTGAATCCTGTAGGACAAGGCTGAGCAGATACAGCGTTTTAACATAGCCGGCTGTCAGACGCCGCAGCTTGATCGCCATCAATTCGATGATTGCCTACCGCATCGGTTAGACTTGCCGACTTTCCTCGTATCAAGAAGCCCGTTCATGGCCCAGCCTTCGACCACGTACAAATTTGAACTGAACCTCACCGACCTCGACCGCAGCATCTACGAGAGCGTCAAGCAGACGATCGCCCGTCACCCTTCGGAGACCGAAGAGCGCATGACTGTGCGGCTGCTGGCCTACGCCCTCTGGTACAACGAGCAGTTGTCGTTCGGTCGTGGTCTGTCGGACGTGGATGAACCTGCGCTGTGGGAAAAGAGCCTGGACGACCGTGTGCTGCACTGGATCGAAGTCGGCCAGCCGGATGCCGATCGTCTGACCTGGTGCTCGCGTCGCACCGAGCGCACCAGCCTGCTGGCGTACGGCAGCCTGCGCGTCTGGGAAACCAAGGTGATCCCGGCGATCAAGAACCTGAAAAACGTCAACATCGCCGCCGTGCCGCAAGAGGTGCTGGAGACCCTGGCCAAGGACATGCCCCGCGTCATCAAGTGGGACGTGATGATCAGCGAAGGGACGATCTTCGTCACCGACGACCGTGGTCAGCACGAAGTCCAGTTGCAATGGCTGCAAGGTGAGCGCGGCTGATCCTGCGCCGCCACCGGATTAAACCCACGTATTCAAGAGAAGTTTCTGTCACCCCATGCGTATCGAACCTCGTCAGCTGCCCGCCACTCTGCCTTTTCTCGGTGATATTCCACCGCTGTTGACCCGCCTGTACGCCGCGCGGGGCGTGCAGTCCGAGGCCGAACTGGACAAGAGCCTGGCGCGCTTGATCCCGTTCCAGCAACTCAAGGGCATTGATGCGGCGGTCGACTTGCTGGTGACGGCACTGGAGCAGCGCCAGCGCATTCTGATCGTTGGCGACTTCGATGCGGACGGTGCGACCGCCAGTACCGTGGGCATGCTCGGGTTGCGCCTGTTGGGCGCGGCGCATGTCGATTATCTGGTGCCGAACCGCTTCGAATACGGCTATGGCCTGACCCCGGAAATCGTCGAAGTCGCCCTGACCCGCGAGCCGCAGTTGCTGATTACCGTCGACAACGGCATCTCCAGTGTCGAAGGCGTGGCCGCTGCGAAAAAGGCCGGGCTCAAGGTCTTGATCACTGACCACCACTTGCCCGGCGATGAACTGCCGCAGGCCGATGCGCTGGTCAACCCGAACCAGCCGGGCTGCGAATTTCCGAGCAAGGCGCTGGCCGGCGTGGGCGTGATTTTCTATGTATTGATGGCCTTGCGTGCGCGCCTGCGCAGCCTCGGCTGGTACGAGAGCCAACCACAACCGAATATCGGCGAACTGCTCGATCTGGTGGCGCTGGGCAGCGTTGCCGACGTGGTGCCGCTGGATGCCAACAACCGGATTCTAGTGCATCAGGGCCTGGAGCGGATTCGCGCCGGGCGCGCACGGCCGGGGATCAAGGCGATCCTTGAGGTGGCCAAGCGCGACGCCGCACGTATTACGTCCACCGACCTCGGTTTTATCGTCGGCCCGCGCCTGAACGCGGCGGGGCGCCTGGACGACATGAGTCTGGGTATCGAATGCCTGCTGACCGCCGACGCCAACCGCGCTCGGGAAATGGCCGCGCAACTGGACGGCATGAATCAGGATCGCAAATCCATCGAGCAGGGCATGCAGCGCGAGGCGCTGGCCCAACTCAAGGACTTGCCGGTGGAGTCGATGCCGTTCGGTCTGTGCCTGTTCGATCCCGAGTGGCACCAGGGCGTCATCGGTATTCTCGCGTCGCGGATGAAAGAGCGTTATTTCCGTCCGACCATTGCCTTCGCTGATGCCGGTGATGGTCTGCTCAAGGGCTCCGGGCGTTCTGTGCAGGGCTTCCATATTCGCGACGCCCTGAGCGTGGTGGCGGCGCAGCATCCGAACCTGATTGCCAAATACGGTGGTCACGCCATGGCGGCCGGCCTGACCTTGCCACAGGAGAATTTTGCGCTGTTCGCCGAGGCATTCGATGCTGAAGTGCGTCGGCAACTTCGCGAAGAAGACCTGACCGGGCGCATGCTGTCGGACGGAACACTGGCGGTTGAGGAATTCCACCTCGAACTGGCCCGTGCCTTGCGCCATGCCGGGCCTTGGGGCCAGCACTTCCCGGAGCCGCTGTTCCACGGCGTATTTCAGCTGGTCGAGCAGCGTGTGGTGGGTGAGCGGCATCTGAAAGTGGTGCTGAAAAGCGAGTGCGGTTCGGTGAAGCTCGACGGCATTGCCTTTGGTATCGACCGCGATGTCTGGCCGAATCCGACCATTCAATGGGTTGAACTGGCCTACAAGCTCGACGTCAACGAGTTTCGTGGCAACGAGACCGTGCAACTGATGATTGCCCACATCGAACCGCGCTGACGCCATTCGCGAGCAAGCCCGCTCCCAGCTGGACGGAGTTGTTCTTGTGAGCGGGCTTGCTCGCGAAGGCCGACTTTCACACACAGAATTACTCTGAACCCTGCCTCCTCCTCAGTTGTCGACTAGGCTCTAAGCACTGCTTGATTGGCCTTGTGACGTCTTGTCGAATGTTTTGCCCGCGGGGGCGGGTGTTGTACCTTTTTCCTGTCACTCGTCGACTATTCAAACAGAACCCTGGAGCCTGCCCACTGATTCGAGAGGTGCCCCATGAGTCTGCTGCTTGAACCCTTCACCCTTCGCCAACTGACCCTGCCCAATCGCATCGCCGTGTCGCCGATGTGCCAGTATTCCAGCGTCGACGGCCTGGCCAACGACTGGCATCTGGTGCACCTCGGCAGTCGCGCCGTCGGCGGCGCCGGCCTGGTCTTCACCGAAGCCACGGCGGTCACCGCCGACGGGCGGATTACCGCTGAAGACCTCGGTCTGTGGAACGACGAACAGATTGCACCGTTGCAACGCATTACCCGATTTATTACGTCCCAAGGCGCGGTCGCCGGCATCCAACTGGCCCATGCCGGGCGCAAGGCCAGCACCCATCGGCCGTGGATCGGCAAGCATGGCAGCGTCAAACCCGATGATGGCGGCTGGACCCCGGTCGGGCCTTCGCCGATTGCTTTCGACCCGCAACACACGCAACCGAAACAGCTGGATGAAGGGCAAATCGCTGATGTCATTCAGGCCTTTGTCGATTCTGCCAAACGAGCGTTGACGGCGGGTTTCAGTGTGGTTGAGGTGCATGCCGCGCACGGTTATCTATTGCATCAGTTTCTTTCGCCACTAAGTAATCAGCGCAGGGATCAGTACGGCGGTTCGTTTGAAAACCGCATTCGGCTTGTGCTGCAAGTCACCGAGGCGGTGAGGGCCGTATGGCCGGAAGAACTGCCAGTGTTTGTCCGTGTCTCGGCGACCGATTGGGTGGAGGATGGCTGGAACCCGGATGAAACCGTGGAACTGGCGCGACGGCTGCACACGCTTGGCGTGGATCTCATTGATGTGTCTTCGGGTGGCACCGCAGCGAATGCCGAGATTCCAGTGGGGCCGGGCTATCAGACGCGCTTCGCCGAACGTGTCCGTAAGGAGTCAGGCATCGCCACTGGCACTGTGGGCATGATTACCGAGCCGGCGCAGGCCGAGCACATTCTGCGCACCTGTCAGGCCGACATCATCTTCCTCGCCCGTGAGCTGCTGCGTGATCCGTACTGGCCGCTGCACGCCGACGATGATCTGGGCGGGCGTAAAGCGGTGTGGCCGGCGCAATATCAGCGCGCCACTCATCGTGATCAGCCGATTCACGAGTCAGACTTGCGCGATTGAGTGAGTCGCAATAAAGCAAAAAGCCCCGGTCAGTGATGGCCGGGGCTTTGTTTTGTCTGTTGGTCTTTCGCTGCGATGCTGCGGCCATCGCTGGCAAGCCAGCTCCCACAGATTTGGTGGCGTACGCAAAATCTGTGATCAACACCCATCACTGTGGGAGCTGGCTTGCCAGCGATGAGGCCCGTGCAGGCGCCTCAAATCATTAAGGGTACTTGCGCTTGTCCGGCGCCGGCGGGAAGTACTGGTACAACCAGGTCTCGCTCAGCGTGCGGTCATTGGTGCGAATGAACAAACGCAGTTCCACCGGCTCCACGCTGTCATTGGTCGGGTACCAGTCGAACAGGATCCGGTAACCCTTGATGTCATCGAGCACCAGCACGCTGAAGTCCTGCACCTTGCCGTTCGAGCACGTGACTACCGGTTCGATCCCGGTGCCCTGCGGCAAGCGCTCGAGACCGCCGCCAGTGAAGTCCACGGCAAAACGGCGGGCCCACACCGGCGGGTAGTGCTCGCCCGGTGCCCAGCCTTCAGTGAAGCCGCCCATGCCGGAACGGGTTGCATGCACCCGCGCCAATGGCGTGCCGACCGGCGGCAGGGCGCTCCAGTAGAGCTTGTAGCCGTAATTCAGCGAGTCGCCGGCCGCCACCGGTTTCTTCGGCGTCCAGAACGCGACGATGTTGTCCAGGGTTTCGCCGGTTGTAGGAATTTCCAGCAGATCAATAGAGCCTTCGCCCCAGGCTGTGGTCGGTTCGACCCACAGGCTTGGGCGCTTGCTGTACCAGTCGACGGTGTCCTGATAGTTGGCGAACTCATGGTCGGTCTGCACCAGACCGAAGCCTTTCGGATCCTTGTCGGCAAAAGCGTTGAACTGCAGGGTCGCCGGGTTGTTCAGCGGGCGGCAGATCCACTCGCCGTTGCCGCGCCACATCGCCAGGCGATCGGAGTCGTGGATTTGCGGGTGGATGGTGTCGCACATGCGGCGTTCGTGAGTGCCGCAACTGAACATGCTGGTCATCGGTGAAATGCCCAGTTGTTCGATGGCGGTGCGCGCATTGATGTGGGCGTCGACTTCCATCACCACGCGTTCGGCCTGGCAGTCGATGTCGAAGCGGTAGGCGCCGGTCGCACTCGGCGAATCGAGCAGCGCGTAGACGACAAAACGCGTGGCGTTCTGATCCGGCGTCTCGAACCAGAATTTGGTGAAGTCAGGGAATTCTTCGCGCTTCTTGGCGTAAGTGTCGATCGCCAGGCCGCGAGCGGAGAGGCCATATTGGCCAGTCGCATCCACCGCACGGAAATAGCTGGCGCCGAGGAACGACACCACGTCATGGCGATCCAGCTCCGGTGCCTTGAACAGTTTGAAGCCGGCGAAACCCAGATCGCCTTTCAACTGCTGCGTGTCGACCGAAGTGTTTTCATAGTTGAACAGCGCCGGGCGGAAATGCACCTCGCGGGCGGTGCGGGTCTTGGGATCGACGCTGTACATGCGCACCGGCTGACGGAAACCCATGCCGACGTGGAAGAACTGCACGTCCAGTTGACCCTTGTTCTCCTTCCACAACGAATGGTCGCCGTCGTAGCGGATCGCGTTGAAGTTTTGCGGGGTCATGGTCGCCAGTGTCGGCGGCAGCACCTGTTTGGTGTCCTGATAAGCGTTGCCGGCCAGTTGCTTGGCCTGGCGCTTCAGCGCTTCGAAGTCGAACGCCTGCGCCTCGCCATCGGCGGCGCCGCCATTGGCTGCCCACGCACGGGTGGCCAGCAGGCCGGTGGCCGAAAGACCGGTGTAAGCCGCAATGGCCATGGACGCTTTGAGCAAATTCCTGCGGTGCATAAATACAACCTGTCGTGTGCAATCCCGCGCCTTTCCTGGCACGTGCTGGATCAGAAATAACGGTTCGGACAAGCCTTCGGCCAAACGCAACGGACTATAAACAGATGCCGGCTAGCTTAAACGGTTCGCTCGCCGAGCAAAATTCGTTGATTCACTACGCCAGTGTGTCAATGAAACAAGACATGTCGGTTAAAAGTCTGACAGGGCGTTCTGATTTACACGGCATATCTGCTTTTTTCGACTAATTACTCTAAAAACTGCTTTTCAGCGCCGATTTAATTTCTATTCTATGGGCATGACCGGTGTGACCAGAAGAACCGGTGAGGCACACGACACTGCTGTAAGGGGCAGGGCGATGTGGTGGTTTAGCAGTTCTTTGACGTATTAGAGAAGGACATCGTCCATGGCAAAAATACAAGGCATCACCGAAATGTTGGGCATCTTTCCCTGCCTCGGCAGCGGCCGCAAAAGACGTCGGTTGAGCTCCGACGAACTGAAACTGGTGGAGCGTTATCGAGAGCTATCAGAAGGGGACCGGATTGCGATGCGCTATCTGGTGGATGCGATGCGGAGTGTTTCGCGGTTTTGAGTGGAAATAAAAAGGGGCGGACTGAAAGGTCCGCCCCTTTTTTATTTGGATCAGCTACACGTTCCCAGTACTGGATACGGCCGCTGGCCGTGCATCAACTCCGGCACATCCCGCGATTTGACCCACGCTTGCTGTTGCCAGTGCAGCAACGGCACCGTGACGCCTGCCCAATGCATTGAGCTCAGGCTCGGGTGGTTTTCCACAGGGCTTGATTGGGTTTCGCGCAGCATCGGGATGACTTCATGGCTCAGCCATTGGCGCAGGTGACAGTTTTCCGGGACGAAGTGATGGACGAGCAGGGCAAACAGGCCGGACTCGCTGACCATCGCGCAATCGACGATTTCGCCGTCCTTGCGCAGGAGCACATTGCGACGTTGGTCGGGATCGAGTTTCAGGGTGAGGCGTTCGTTCAGGGGGTAACTCATCAAGCGACCGAGATCTTGCACGTAGAACCAGGTTTCGTGGTTTTGCATGAAGGCGTGGAGGAAGCGGTTGTGGCGGGTGAAGATGGTGGGGGTGAAGTAAGGAAAGTTTTCAGAGGTGTTTTTGATGTGTTTAGGCATTTGTCGACTCCAATATTGAGAATAGAGCCGCCACTCAAATGAGCGCGGTTGCGCCATGTTGATTTTGTTCCGGCTTCGACACCGGGCTGCTGATTTCACAGCCGGAAAGAAGACTATCTGCAGTGTGTTCTACGCGCCAAGTCTGCTCTATCGACAAAAACTGTAGGAAACGGGTTTTTTTCAGGAAGGCTATATCTGTAGGAAATGCCTGTTTTTGCACTCGCTGCAGTCTGTCTGCATCTGAAGCCTGTTTTTTCGTTTATTCATGAAAACCCAAGCAATGAACTGCAGGTTTTCTCCATGTTGATCGAATTCTCGGTATCCAATTACCGCTCATTTCGGGACAGGCAAACCCTGTCCATGGCGGCTAGCCCTCGTCTGAGCAAAACGCGCAATACGTTCAAAGCCTCCACGAGCGCAGAAAAGCTTCCGGAGCTGTTGAAGGTTGCAGCTATTTACGGTCCGAACGCCTCCGGAAAGTCTTCACTGATCCGCGCAATGGGCATCGTCGGACGCTTGCTAGCGACACCTCATGGTTCAAATGACGAAGCACTGCCCGTTTCACCTTTTCGATTTGATTGCACTCTGAGCGATGCGCCCAGTGTCTTTGAGTACGACTTTATTCAGGGCGGACTGCGCTATCGGTTTGTCCTCGGGTTGACCGCACAGAGGATTGTTCAGGAACAACTGACTGCTTACCCGAAAGGTAAGGAAACACTGCTTTATGACCGCCGGTTTGATGCTGAAGGTGAGCATTACCTGTTTGGTAAAACCCTTGAGGGCGGCAAGGAAGTGCATTGCGCCTGGCGCCGATTGACCAGTCCGACGATGCTGTTTATTGCACAAGCCGTTACTCATAGCAGCGAAGAGTTGAGTCAACTGCGCACTCCATTTAATTGGTTTCAAACCGGACTGCTAGTCATAGAACAGAACAACATGCTTGGCTTATCCACAGCCTCGATTCGCTTTCTGCAAATGGTCAAAAATCATACGAGCAACCTGCGCGATTTTCTCAGTGCGCTGGATATTCCTGTGTCTGCGATACAGCTCGATCCGGATGACGCCTCTGCAGACTTGAGCAACAGAAAACTGACCTTGAAGGAGTTCTTCGCGGCGGCTCAAAAGGACAAACTGACCCTCACGCACTCCAGCATTTCAGGCGATGCGCAGTTCGACTTCTCGGAGGAGTCTTGCGGAACCAAGAACCTGATTGGTTTCTGGTTGCCCTGGTTCATGATGAATCAGGCCGGTGGCAGTGGGATCCTCTGTGTCGACGAACTGAATAGCAGTCTTCATCCCGAAATCGTCGCTGACTTGATCGCAAAGCATCTGGACAGTGGCTTGGATACCCAACTGATTTTCACGACACACGATACCCATCTGATGAATGAAAAGATTCTGCGGCGTGACCAGTTCTGGATTACAGAGCGTGATGCGCATGGCGCCACGAGCCTGTTTTCCGTACACGATTTTGGAGGCCGGGAAAGCGAGGATGTCGAGAAACGTTACTTCGAAGGGCGTTATCGCGGGCTGCCGCTGATAAGGCGGGGGTGAGGGTAGTGAGTTCGTTCAAATCGTTTGATCGCAAGGCTCCCCGCTTCAAACCGCAGCCTAAGGTGCTGGTGTTGTGTGAAGACAGTAAGTCAGGGAAACGTTATCTGGAGGAAGCCGCGTTTTACTTTCGGGCCAAGGCTCAGGTTGAGATCGTCCACTGCGGTGTTACACATCCAAGCGGCATTGTTGAGCGAGCAGTCGTAAGGCAAAAAAGCTTCGATAAGGTGTTCTGTGTTTTGGATCGAGACACCCACGTGTGCTTCGAGCGAGCGTTGAATGCAGCGAAGTCTTATCCAAAAATCCAAGTCATCGCATCTTATCCGTGCTTCGAGTTTTGGCTACTACTGCACTTTGGCTACAGTCGCAAACCGTTCAGCACAGTCGGAAAAAACTCTCCGGCTGATTTGGTGACCAAGAGCCTCAGAGCAAAACCCAGCATGGCTGACTATCAGAAAGGCAAAGACGTCAGCTACTTCGCTCAACTACTCGGAAAGCCATTTCAGCAGGCAAGAGCGCTGGCCCCCAAAGTTATTGAGGATGTCGCCCTCAGTGGCGAACACAACCCAAGCACTGAAATTCACTTATTGATCGATGAGTTCGAAACCCTTTCAAAGCCTCAACTGATCTAGCATCACAAACCGTGCCCGCATTACTGCGGGCAGGTTATTTCTCTCTAGCGACCCACCTTCCAAGCATCCCCAGCCGGCGCCTTCCCATGGTCATACGGCTTGCCAATCCACATGTAAACCAAGCCCAAGCCAATCACGATCGCGGTGCTCAGCACCATCGCATAGTTCACGTACCACGCCGCATCCGGCGTACGTGGCCAGGCCATGTTGATGATTGCGCCGACGCCGTACACCAGCGCGCCGATGTTCACCGGCCAGCCCCAGGCGCCGAGGGTGAATTTGCCGCTCGGTTTCCAGCCTTTGCTGCGGGCGTACAGCGCGGCCAGGACGATCATCTGGAACGCGAGGTAGATGCCGATGGCGGCGAAGCTGACGATGGTGGCCACAGCGTCTTGCAGGAAGAAGCCGAGGGCGATGATCAGGGCGGGCAAGACGCCGGACACGAACAGTGCGGCAACCGGCACTTGAGTCGTAGGAGAAATCTTCTTCAGCAGGCGGCTGCCGATGACCATTTCGTCGCGAGCGTAGGAGTACAGCAGACGACTCGCGGCGGCCTGCAGGCTGATGACGCAGGAGATGAAGGAAATCATCACCACGCCCATCACCACTTTCGAACCGATTGGGCCGAAGGCGTTGTTGAGGATGGTGGTGACCGGGTCCTTGTCGGTGCCGTTGATCACCGCTTGCATGTCTGGCACGGCGAGGATCAGCGCGAGGCAGGCGAACATCGCCGCGATGCCGCCGATGTAGATGGTCATGCGCATGGCCACCGGGATTTTTGCGCTGGGGTTCGGGGTTTCTTCGGCGACGTCGCCACAGGCCTCGAAGCCGTAGTACAGGAACATCCCCGCCAGCGAGGCGGTGAGAAATGCTGGCAGGTACGAGCCGTCGACGCTGATGTCGAAGGTGTTGAACAGCACGCTCAACGGTTGGTGACGTTCGAAGATCAGCAGGTAAACGCCGACGATCACTGCGCCGACCAGTTCGCAGAGGAAGCCGAACATGGCGATCCGCGCCAGTACTTTGGTGCCGCTCAGGTTGACCAGCGTGGCGAACAGGGTCAGCACCAGGGCGATGATGATGTTGGTGTTGTTGCTCGGCTCAAAACCCATCATTGCCGCCAGGTATGGGCCGGCACCGACGGCGACTGCAGCGATTGTCACGCACAGGGCTATGGAGTAGATCCAGCCGACCATCCACGCCCATTTCTTGCCCACTAAACGGCGCGCCCAAGGGTAAACGCCACCGGAAATCGGGAACTGCGAAACCACTTCGCCGAAGATCAGGCACACCAGCAACTGGCCGCAACCGACCAGCAAGTAAGCCCAGAACATCGGTGGGCCGCCGGCGGCGAGGCACAGGCCGAACAGGGTATAAACCCCTACAACCGGTGACAGATAAGTGAAGCCCAAAGCGAAGTTTTCCCACAGGCTCATGCTGCGGTTGAAGTTCGAGGTGTAGCCCAGCTGGCGCAGTTGTTCGGCATCGCTGTCGGCAACGGCGGCGAGATCGGGTGAGGCACTCATGTGTGTTTGCTCCGTGAAATCGGCAGATTTCGGATGGCCGAGGCCGTGGCGGGGCTTGGTGGGCGCCGCCCGGGTCGGTAGTTATTGTCAGGTGTTGAATCCTGGTGGTGCGCAGAGCCGGTTTCTGCCTTGAAGCCGGGGTGACGCCATCGCGAGCAGGCTCACTCCTACAATTTGGAATGCGATCCCTGTAGGAGCCAGCCTGCTGGCGATGCTTTTAGTGCTTGAACATCACATGCCGAACCGTGGTGTAGTCCTCTAGCCCATACATGGACATGTCCTTGCCGTAGCCGGACAATTTCTGACCGCCATGGGGCATTTCGCTGACCAGCATGAAGTGCGTGTTGACCCAGGTGCAGCCGTACTGCAAACGGGCGGACAAGCGATGTGCGCGTCCAACATCCGCCGTCCACACCGAGGAGGCGAGGCCGTAGTCCGAATCGTTGGCCCATTCCAGCGCCTGAGCTTCATCGGTGAATTTGGTCACCGAGACCACCGGCCCGAACACTTCGCGGCGGACGATTTCGTCATCCTGTTGCGCGTCGGCCAGCACCGTCGGTTCGAAGAAGAAACCGTTGCCCTCAACAGCCTTGCCACCGGTGATCAAACGGATGTGCGGCTGCGCCACGGCACGTTCGACAAACCCGGCGACGCGGTCGCGATGCTGCGCAGTGATCAGCGGTCCCAGCTCGGTGGAGGGATCATCCTGTAAGCCGTATTTGATGCTGCTGACCGCTGCGCCGAGCTTCTCGACGAACTGTTCGTAGATGCCTTGCTGTGCGTAGATCCGGCACGCAGCGGTGCAATCCTGCCCGGCGTTGTAGAAACCAAAGGTACGGATGCCTTCAACCGCAGCGTCGATGTCGGCGTCATCGAAGATGATCACTGGCGCCTTGCCGCCCAGTTCCATGTGCATGCGTTTGACGCTGTCGGCGGTGCTGGAAATGATGTTCGAACCGGTGGCGATCGAACCGGTCAGCGAGACCATGCGCACTTTCGGATGCGTGACCAGCGGACTGCCCACGGTAGGACCACGACCGAACACCAGATTGAGCACACCGGCCGGGAAGATGTCCGACGCCAGTTCGGCCAGACGCAACGCGGTCAGCGGGGTTTGTTCCGACGGCTTGAGCACCACAGTATTACCGGCAGCGAGGGCCGGGGCGATTTTCCAGGCGACCATCATCAGCGGGTAGTTCCACGGTGCGATGGAGGCGATCACGCCCACCGGGTCGCGGCGGATCATTGAGGTGTGGCCGGGCAGGTATTCGCCAGCCGCCGAACCGCTCATGCAACGGCTGGCGCCGGCGAAGAAGCGGAACACGTCGGCGATTGCCGGGATCTCGTCATTCAGCGCAGCGCTGTAGGGTTTGCCGCAGTTGGCAGATTCGAGTTTCGCCAGTTCTTCGCCGTGGGCTTCGATGGCGTCGGCGAGTCTGAGCAGCAGCAGCGAACGATCTTTCGGCGTGGTTTTCGACCAGTCGGTAAAAGCGCTGTCGGCGGCGCGTACGGCGGCATCGACCTGAGCCTCGGAGGCTTCATTGATTTCCACCAATACTTCACCGAGGGAAGGGTTGAGCACCGCCTGCGCCGGGCCTTCGCCGTTGACCAGTTGGCCGTTGATCAAGAGTCTGGTTTGCATGATTTTGTCCTCACTAACACTTTTATTGTTCTGGCCGAATCGAGAGCCCTATGGGAGCGAGCTTGCTCGCGAAAGCGGTGTATCAGTCGACATCAATGTCGGGTGTGACGGCCTCTTCGCGAGCAGGCTCGCTCCCACAGGGGGATTTTGGGTGTCTGTTGGATGTTTATTTACCGCCACTGCCGGCGACGCTCTCGCCACCGCGCGTCAGGTAATACGCGCCGAGGATCGGCAACATGGTCACCATCATCACCAGCATGGCGACGACGTTGGTCACCGGCACATCCCGTGGCCGGCTCAGCTGATTGAGCAGCCATAACGGCAACGTGCGTTCATGCCCGGCGGTAAACGTGGTGACGATGATTTCGTCGAACGACAGCGCGAACGCCAGCATGCCGCCCGCCAGTAACGCCGAGCCGAGGTTCGGCAGGATGATGTAGCGGAAGGTCTGCCAGCCATCGGCGCCGAGGTCCATCGAGGCCTCGATCAAACTGTGCGAAGTCCGGCGCAGACGGGCGATGACGTTGTTGTAGACGATCACCACGCAGAAGGTCGCGTGGCCGACGATGATGGTGAACATCCCCGGCTCGATCCCCAGCGTCTTGAACGTCGCCAGCAAGGCAATCCCGGTGATGATCCCGGGCAGCGCAATCGGCAGGATCAGCATCAGCGAAATGCCCTGCTTGCCGAAGAAATCCCGGCGGTACAGCGCTGCCGAAGCCAAGGTGCCGAGCACCATCGCAATCAACGTGGCAATGGCTGCGATCTGCAATGAAAGCTTGATCGCCTCCAAAACGTCCGGCCGCGAAAACGCCACGCTGAACCAGTGCAACGTGAAGCCCTTCGGCGGAAAACTGAACGCGGCCTCTTCGGTGTTGAAGGCGTAGAGGAAGATGATCAGGATCGGGAAGTGCAGAAACACCAACCCGCCCCAGGCCGCGATTTTCAGGCCTGGAGAGGCTTTGTCCCCCTGCTTTTCTGAATTAGAGCGCATCGAAGGCCCCCAGACGTTTGACGATAGACAGGTAAACCGCGATCAACACAATCGGCACCAGCGTGAACGCCGCCGCCATTGGCATGTTGCCGATCGCACCTTGCTGCGCGTAGACCATGCTGCCGACGAAGTAGCCGGGCGGCCCGACCAATTGCGGCACGATGAAGTCGCCCAGGGTCAGCGAAAAAGTGAAGATCGAACCTGCCGCAATCCCGGGAATGGACAGCGGCAAAATCACCTGCATGAACGTCTGGCGCGGCTTGGCGCCGAGGTCGGCGGAAGCCTGCAACAGCGATGGCGGCAAGCGCTCCAGCGACGCCTGAATCGGCAAAATCATGAACGGCAGCCAGATGTAGACGAACACCATGAACCGCCCCAGATGCGAGGTCGACAAGGTGCTGCCGCCCACGCCGGGAATGCCGAGGATGAACTGCAACACCGGCTCCAGCCCCAGGTGCTGCACGAACCACTGCGCCACGCCGCCCTTGGCCAACAGCAACGTCCAGGCGTAAGCCTTGACGATGTAACTGGCCCACATCGGCATCATCACCGCGATGTAGAAAAACGCCTTGGTCTTGCCGGTGGTATAGCGCGCCATGTAGTAGGCAATCGGGAACGCGACGATGGCGCTGGCGATTGACACAACGATGGCCATGCCCAGCGTGCGCAGGATGATGTCGAAGTTCGACGGCTGAAACAGCGCGGCAAAATTGGCCAGCGTCAGGTCAGGGGTGACCGCCATGGTGAAGTCGTCGAAGGTGTAGAAACCCTGCCACAACAGCACCAGCAGCGAACCGAGGTAGATCGCGCCGAACCACAGCAACGGCGGCACCAGCAGCAGCGACAAATACAGGTTCGGCTTGCGATAGAGCAGGTTGGAAAACCGGCGAAAGGGCGGCGATTGAGTCATCGCGAGCGTGCTCATCTCACACCTCGCCGGCAACGGTGTCGTGCAGCGCAACCATCGCTTCTCGCGCCCAGCGTGCGCTGAGGCGCTGGCCGGTCTGATGCTGCGCGCTGCTGTCGAGCCACTGATTGTTGGCATGGCTGATGCTCAGGGTCTGGCCGTTTTCCAGCTTCAGCTCATAGCGCGTGGCACTGCCCTGATACTGGATGTCGTGGAGCAGGCCGCTGACTTCGATCTCGTGGGCGGCCAGCGGGCCTTCGGCGAAACGCACATGCTCCGGGCGGATCGAAAACGGCTGCGGATGACCGCTGAGCTGGCGTGCCAGGTCGCCACGAATCACGTTCGAGGTGCCGACGAATTCGGCGACGAACGTGGTGGTCGGTTTCATGTACAGATTGCGCGGAGTGTCGACCTGTTCGATGCGGCCCTTGTTGAATACCGCGACGCGATCGGACATCGACAGCGCTTCGGTCTGGTCGTGAGTGACGAAGATGAAGGTGATGCCGAGTTGGCGCTGCAGTTTCTTCAGTTCGCTTTGCATTTGCTCGCGCAGCTTGAGGTCGAGAGCACCAAGGGGTTCATCCAGCAACAGCACGCGTGGACGATTGACCAGCGCGCGGGCGAGGGCGACACGTTGGCGCTGACCGCCGGACAACTGCACTGGCTTGCGTGCCCCGTAACCGCCGAGGGCGACCATGTCCAACGCCTCTTCAGCGCGTTTATGGCGCTCGGTTCTGCTCACGCCTTTGACCTTCAAACCGTAGGCGACGTTGTCCAGTACGTTCATGTGCGGGAACAGCGCGTAATCCTGGAATACGGTGTTGACGTCACGTTGGTACGGCGGCAGGCCAGCCGCCTCGGCGCCGTGGATGCGGATCGAGCCGGCGCTCGGTTGTTCGAAACCGGCAATCAGGCGCAGGCACGTGGTTTTGCCCGAGCCGGATGGGCCGAGCATGGAAAAGAACTCGCCGTCCTGGATGTCGATGGAAACCCGGTCAACGGCCTTCACTTCGCCGAACTGCCGAGAAACGTTGGTGAACTGGACTGCAAGCGTCATGGTGCGGTGCTCCAAAAAGGCGCGGGCCGTCGCAGCGGCCCTGCCTGGACTTCTGAAAAATCTGAAACATCTAACGGTGAATGCGATCCGCTTTTAGCACCCTCATTCGGCGAGCGAGATGCGATCCGCTCTTAGCGCCCTCATTCGGCGGGCGAGATACGATCCGCTCTTAGCTCCCTCATTCGGCGGGCGAAATGCGATCCGCTTTTAGCGCCCTCATTCGGCGAGCGAGATGCGATCCGCTCTTAGCTCCCTCTCCCTCCGGGAGAGGGCGGGGGGTGAGGGTGGCTTTATTGGCCATTGCCCTTCAATCAAGAGCAAAGTCAAAAGCTACCCCCTCACCCCAGCCCTCTCCCCCAAGGGGGAAAGGAAGCTCGACCGAGGTGCTCCCGGGCTTAGCGCCCGCCCATGATCGCGATGTAGTCCTGAGTCCAGCGGCTATAAGGCACAAACTTGCCACCCTCAGCCTGTGGGGTTTTCCAGAAGGCGATCTTGTCGAACTGGTCGAAACCATTGGTCTTGCAACCTTCAGCGCCGAGCAATTCGCTCTCCTTGCACGCCGCTGGCACCGCTGGCAACGAACCAAACCACGCCGCCACATCACCTTGGACTTTCGGTTTCAACGACCAGTCCATCCACTTGTAGGCGCAGTTCGGGTGCTTGGCTTCGGCGTGCAGCATGGTGGTGTCGGCCCAGCCGGTGGCGCCTTCTTTCGGAATGGTCGAGGCGATCGGCTGCTTCTCGTTGATCAGGCCGTTGACCTGATACGGCCAGGCGCTGGACGCCACCACGCCTTCGTTCTTGAAGTCGCTCATCTGCACCGTGGTGTCATGCCAGTAGCGGTGGATCAGCGGCTGCTGCTGGCGCAACAGTTCAAGCACGGCTTTGTACTGATCTTCGGTGAGTTGATACGGGTCCTTGATCCCCAGTTCAGGCTTGGCGGTCTTCAGGTACAGCGCCGCGTCGGCAATGTAGATCGGCCCGTCATACGCCTGCACACGGCCCTTGTTTGGCTTGCCGTCGGGGAAATTCTGCGCGTCGAACAGCACGTTCCAACTGGTCGGCGGTGTCTTGAACACGTTGCTGTTGTACATCAACACGTTCGGGCCCCACTGGTACGGGGTGCCGTAGGTCTGCTTGTTGACCACGTACCACGGCGCATCTTTCAGGCGCGGGTCGAGGGTGTTCCAGTTCGGGATCAACGCAGTGTTGATCGGTTGCACGCGCTTGCCGACGATCAACCGCAGCGACGCATCGCCCGACGCAGTCACCAGGTCGTAACCGCCCTTGGCCATCAGGCTGACCATTTCGTCAGAAGTGGCGGCGGTCTTCACGTTGACCTTGCAGCCGGTTTCCTGCTCGAAACCGGTCACCCAGTCGTAGGCCTTGTCGCTTTCGCCACGTTCGATGTAACCCGGCCACGCCACGATATCCAGCTGACCTTCGCCGGCGCCGACGGCCTTCAGCGGCTCGGCGGCTTGCAGGCTGGCGCTGGCCAGCAAAGCCGTGGTGATTGCACTGAACAGTGCGGTCTTGTGCACGAACATGGGACACACCTCTTTGTTTATTAGGTTTTTGTTAAGAGTAGTCGCAAGCTCCAAGCTCCAAGCTGCAAGACACAGCGGATTTGCTTTTAACTTGCGGCTTGTAGCTCGCCGCTTAAAGCTCCCGGCTATGCCGGGCCATGATGTGTCGCACCACGCTGTAGTCCTGCAGCGAGTCGCTGGACAAGTCTTTGCCGTAACCCGAACGTTTCAGTCCGCCGTGGGGCATTTCGCTGACCAGCATGAAATGGCTGTTGATCCACGTGCAGCCATACTGCAAGCGGGCGGCGACCTGCATCGCCTTGTCCAGATTCTGCGTCCACACCGACGAAGCGAGGCCGTATTCCGAATCGTTGGCCCAGTCGACAGCCTGCGAAAGCTCGTCGAAACGGGTCACGGTGACCACCGGGCCGAACACTTCGCGCTGGACAATTTCGTCAGTCTGTTTGCAACCGGCGAGCAAGGTCGGTTGATAGTAGAAGCCGGCACCGGAATGCACCGCCGCACCGGTCACGCGCTCGATGTGCGGCTGACCGAGGGCGCGCTCGACGAAGCTGGCAACGCGGTCGCGTTGGCGGGTGCTGATCAGCGGGCCGATCTCGTTGTCGGCATCGCGTTTGCCGGCGAAACGCAGGCTACCGACGGCGGCGCCGAGTTCGGCGACCAGTTTGTCGTGAATCCCGGCCTGCGCGTAGATCCGGCACGCTGCGGTGCAGTCCTGGCCGGCGTTGTAGTAGCCGTAAGTGCGCACGCCTTCGACCACGGACTGGATGTCGGCGTCATTGCAGACAATCACCGGCGCTTTGCCGCCGAGTTCCAGATGCGTGCGTTTCAGGGTCTTCGCCGCAGCCTGCAGGATCTTCTGGCCGGTGACGATATCGCCGGTCAGCGAGACCATGCGCACCTTCGCGTGGCCGACCAAATGGCTGCCGACGCCTTCGCCACCGCCGCAGATGATGTTGATCACTCCACGCGGCAGGATTTCGGCCAGTGCTGGCGCCAGCGCGAGGATCGACAACGGCGTGTGTTCGGACGGTTTGAACACCAGCGTGTTGCCGGCGGCGAGGGCCGGGGCGATCTTCCACGCGGCCATCATGATCGGGTAGTTCCACGGCGCAATCGAGGCGACCACACCAATCGGATCACGGCGCACCATGCTGGTGTAGCCCGGCAGGTATTCGCCGCTGAGCTGACCGGTCTGGCAGCGCACGGCGCCGGCGAAGAAGCGAAACACATCGACAGTGGCGGTCAGATCGTCCTGACGCGCCAGGTGCAACGGCTTGCCGCAGTTCAACGATTCGAGACGGGCGAGGTGGTCGGCGTGTTTTTCAACGGCGTTGGCGATATCGAGCAACAGGTTCGAGCGTTGCTGCGGTGTGGTGCGCGACCATTCGGCGAAGGCGCGATGGGCGGCGAGGATGGCGGCTTCGACCTGCTCAGTGCTGGCCTCGGCGATGTGGGTAAGGATTTCTCCGGTGGCCGGGTTGAGGATCGGTTCGACAAAACCCTGCCCGGCGACCAGTTCGCCGTCGATCAACAACGCGGTACACATCGGGGTTTGCGCGCCAGCCATTTTCCGCGATCTCTTTT
This sequence comes from Pseudomonas sp. GNP014, assembly GCF_054344005.1. Taxonomy (NCBI): domain Bacteria; kingdom Pseudomonadati; phylum Pseudomonadota; class Gammaproteobacteria; order Pseudomonadales; family Pseudomonadaceae; genus Pseudomonas; species Pseudomonas sp. GNP014. The sequence goes on from NZ_JBTGUS010000001.1 coordinate 2,471,606, forward strand.
CTTGTGTGGCCATTGTTGCTCCCGTACCCGGGAGCCGACCGTCTTATAGATGCAGCAAGACTAGTGCGCGGCTCCGAGGTCGACAAATTCTAAATACTGAAGGTGGCATTCGATTAAATAGATGGCTTGCGTCCGCCGTGGGGTTGTTCGCGGGCGACGGTGAGGAAGGGGTCTACCAGTGCCGGCCGCGCGGTGCCGCGACGCCAGGCCAGCCCCACGTCAAGGGTCTGGTTAAGGTCGGCGATTGGTCGCGCTTCGATGATGTCGCCCTCCAGTGACCATGGGCGATAGGTCATGTCCGGCTGAATCGACACACCCAAACCGGCGGCGACCAGACTCCGCACGGCCTCTGTGGACGCGGTTCTCAGGGTGATCTTGGGTTGCAGCCCGGCGCCACGCCATAGACGTTGGGCATTGCGATCCATCTCGTCGACGTTGAGCTGAATCAGCGGCTCGCCGGCGACGTCGGCGAGGTTGATGCTGTCGTGTTCCAGCAGCGGATGCTGGGCCGGTAGCCACAAACGATGCGGTGAATGAGTCAGCACTTCCGTCTGCAAGGCATGGCGGTCTTCAAGGTTGGACAGGATCAGCACGCCGACATCTATCTCGCCGCTGACCAGCAAATGCTCGATGTAGGGGCGTTCATCTTCCATCACCCGAATCTCCACGTTGGGATAGGCACGTTGGAAACGGGTGAGCAAATCCGCCAGGTAATAACCGGCGACCAGACTGGTCACACCGACGATCAACTGTCCGGCGACCTGATCGGTGCTCTGTTGCAGGCTGCGCTTGGCGTTATCCACGGTGGCCAGAATCAGGTGCGCCTGGCGCAGGAATTGATGACCTTGATGTGTAAGGGTCATGCCCTTGGCGTGCCGGCTGAACAGGCTGACGCCGATTTCCTCCTCCAGTTGCTGGATCGCTAACGTCAGGGTCGATTGGGAAATGAACGCGGTTTGCGCAGCGGCGGAGATCGAGCCGGTTTCGGCCACGGCGATGAAGTGACGGATCTGACGCAGGGTCATCATGAGAAGGGTACCCAGTGGGCGGTTTTTATAGATTGGCCTGAGTGTATATCTGTTTTTTAGATGCAGAGTGGGGCTGCTTCGCAGCCCGGCGGGAACAAGTTCCCTTGCCACAGAGGCGTTGAGCAACATCTGGAAGCACACTCGAACGCCGGGCGGAGGCACTTTCGATCTAGGCTGAGGGCCTTGTAGATCCGGATAACCCCTGTTTGGAGGCGGAACATGAACACCCGTGGATTACTCGATCAATTGCTCAAGTCTGGCCAGGATCTGTTGCAGAACAAGGCCGGCGCGGCGCAGAACAAATCGGCTGCCAGCGGTCTGGGCGGTTTGCTTGGCGGTACTTCAGGCTCCGGCGGCCTCGGTGGCTTGCTCTCCGGCGCGGGCGGTGGTGCCTTGGCGGCGGGTGCCATGGGCTTGTTGATCGGTAGCAAAAAGGCCCGCAAGGTCGGTGGCAAAGTCGCGGTTTACGGTGGTCTCGCTGCGTTGGGTGTGCTCGCCTACAAAGCCTACGGCAACTGGAACGCGCAGAAAGGCCTGACCCCGCAACGTGAGCCGCAGACCCTCGATCGCCTCCCAGCGGTGCAAGCCGAGCAACACAGTCAGGCAATTCTCAAAGCCTTGGTTGCCGCCGCCAAGGCCGACGGCCACATCGACGATCGTGAACGCCAACTGATCGAAGGTGAATTCACCAAGCTCGACAACGACCAGGAACTGCAGCACTGGCTGCACGCCGAGCTCAACAAACCCCTCGACCCGACGGATGTCGCTCGCGCTGCCAGCACGCCGGAAATGGCCGCTGAAATGTACATCGCCAGCGTGATGCTGGTGGACGAGGAAAACTTCATGGAGAAATCCTATCTCGATGAATTGGCGCGCCAACTCAAACTTGAACCGGGGTTGAAAACCGAGCTTGAAAAGCAGGTGCGACAAGCGACCCGGTAACCTTTCAGGTTTCATCGCGTTGAGGTCAATGCCGACCAGTCATTGACCTTCGCGAACGGGGGCTTGTTGGCTCAGCCTTTGTGATCCTCATCGCAGGATTGACCCCAGGCATCCGTTGGCGTCTTGCACTAAAAACCAGAAAGCAGAAAACCGAGGCCATGAAGTGAGTCCTCGGATAAACGTCCGTCGCTTTTTTGGGGTTCTTCCGAATACAAGTTCGGGAAACTCGCTCAACGGAGCAACATCCACTGAAGAAGGAATCTTCAAGCAAAATGGTCAGCACCCATCGTTTGACTTACCTCGATTCTGTCAGAGCTCTGGCAGCATTGGCGGTGGTCATTTCTCACTATATTGAAAGAACACCGCTGTTCAATTGGGCGATTTTCGATTACTTCCGTCCCGGTCAGTTCGGCGTGGTGGTTTTTTTCATGGTCAGTGGTTTCGTGATCCCGTTCAGTTTCAAGGACGGTCCGGGAAAAACCAGGCGTTTCATACTTTCAAGATTTTTCAGGCTGTACCCTGCCTATTGGCTTTCAATAGTGTTGGCCTGTGTTGCCATTGCTTTTTTTGTTTCGGGCGAACTTGATCGGGCGAGAGTGCTGGCGAATGTCACCATGCTTCAAACGATGATCGGATACTCCAACTTGTTTGGCGTGTATTGGACTTTATTTGTCGAGTTGGTCTTTTATGGACTGTGTATTGCACTGAGCCTGGTCGGGTTGCTGGGACATCTCAAAGTCCGCTTCTGGTTGGCGATAGCGTTGCTGATGCTCTCGCTGGCGGGGGCAGCAGGCCGCTATTATTATGCGCTCCCGGCCCCCGTCGGAATCTTGTCATCGCTGTCGTTGATGTTGTTTGGGGGATTGTGGCGTAACTTTCAGATTGATCGGGATCCCAAGGCAAAACGCTACAGTTTCATCTGGATTGCTGTATTCGTTATCGCCTTTCCGATCATTGCACTGTTGGCCTACGATGTTGATCAAGGGCTGCGAGAAAGTGCCTGGAATTTTATCGGCAGTTATTGGGCTGCGCTGCTGTTCTTCATGTTAACTACCACGGTATTGAAGTTGGAAAACCGGATACTCGCCTTTCTCGGGGCGATCAGTTATTCGGTCTACTTGACTCATCCGTTTTTTCTGGAGTTTTTTGACTCAAAAGTTAGTTTGCAAAACGGTTTCAATCTTCCCGTTTTTGCTCTTTATTGCCTGGGCACCCTTGTCCTCTCATCACTTTGTTATTTTCTGATAGAGAAACGCTCGATCGGATTGGGGCGGCAGATCAATGCGCAGCTCGATGCACGGTTGACGCGCAGGAGTGCGATCAGCAGAGCGAAGGCATCAGCACTCGAAGCGGGAGTTCAAGTTGATTGAATACATTAACTTTCGCTGATAACGGGGCAGGAAGCCCACGGTGTCGACTGACGCATCTGGATGCCTTAAGGGGCATCGCTGCAATGTTGGTGGTGGTCGCACACTTCATTGAAAGAACTCCGCTCAAGGACACGTTTTTTTTCACCTGGGTGAACCTGGGGCAAGTGGGCGTGGTGATCTTCTTCTTGCTCAGCGGGATGGTCATTCCCTATAGCCTGAAGGAGGGGCGGCACGCGCTGGCGACTTTTGCCGTTTCCCGGTTTTTCAGGTTGTACCCGGCGTACTGGTTTTCCATTGCACTGGCGGTTGCGAGTTTGGACTGGTTTTTATCGACGCCTGTATCGCTCTCGACTGTATTGATCAACATGACGATGTTCCAGGCTGTTCTGAAAACACCGGATCTGTTCGGCGTTTACTGGACGCTGATCATCGAGATGTTTTTCTACGTGGCCTGCGCGGCGTTATTCAGCGTGGGACTTCTGGGCAAAGCCTGGGTGCGATTCGGCGCGGCAATCGGCCTGCTGACCGTGGCGCTGATCTTTGCCATCTGCAGATTCTATCTGGCCAAAAAGATCCCCGTAGCGCTGCCGTTGTGTCTGTCGATCATGTTTTTTGGCAGTCTGTGGCGCGACGTCAGCTTTGGCGTGGCGGACTCACACGTTCGCCGATTGGTCGCTGTCTGGCTCGCATTGTTTGTGGTTTTGCTTGTGCCTATATGCCTGCTGGCTTACACCACCGACCATGGGCATAAGGAAAATCCGTTCACTTATCTGATCAGCTACTTGATCGGTATGGCCTCTGCGCTTGTCGTGACCTTGTACCTGCGAAGAACCCTCAAGAGCCTGACGTTTCTGGGCACGATCAGTTATTCGGTGTACCTGATACACCCATTTTTTCTGGAGTGGGCGGCGTACGCGACAGACATGCGAGCCCAATTCAATGTGGGGGTTTTTCTGAGCTACCTGGTAGCGACGCTGGTGCTGGCCAGTTTCAGTTATGCCTTGCTGGAAAGGCCAAGTATCGGCATGGCAAGAGCGATCAATGCGAGATTGCAGGGAAGCTTCAGGCAAAGAGCGCAGGCCTGAGACAAACTGCAATTCCGGGTAAAAGTGGGCCTCGGTTTTTGTTTACAGCCTCAACATGCGATTACGTTTTCGGCCGCGCAACACCCGCTATGGCCGATCCGTCGCCCCTTTTTGCCATTACCCCACTGGCACGCCAACCCCGGATTGGCGGACAGTCCCATTCCAGAGCCGCCCGCCAAACCCTGTCGGTGGGGCCCGAGGGTTGAAAAGCGTCTTATAAATGAAACACCGCCCTCGGCTATACTCCCCGCATTTCGACTTAGGCACGAGGAATCACTGTGAAGAACTGGACGTTGCGCCAACGCATTTTGGCGAGCTTTGCGGTGATTATCGCCATCATGCTGCTGATGGTCGTCGTCTCGTATTCGCGCTTGCTGAAGATCGAGGCCAGTGAAAGCAGCGTACGTGACGATGCGATTCCTGGCGTCTATTACAGCTCGATGATTCGCGGTGCGTGGGTCGACAGTTACCTGCAGACTCAGGAACTGCTGGGCCTCAAGGAAGGGCAGGGCATCAGTAGCGAAGACGTGGCCGACTACAAGGCGTTCGAGAATCGCCTGCAAGAGCAGATGGCCAGCTATCGCAGCACCATCACCACCGACGAGGACCGTATCGAGTTCGCGGCATTCGAAAAAGATCACGACGCTTACATGCAGATCCAGGATCAGGTGCTCGATTTGCACAAACGCAATCTGGAAGTCGAGGCGGTCAAGCTGTTCAGCGAGAAGCTGACCCCTGCGTGGTACACCGGCCGCATGAAACTCAATGACATCATTGGTGAGAACAAGAAAGTCGCTGATCAGGCCATGGCCAACATTGATGAAGCGGTGGCCGCGGCCAAGATCAGTATGTTTGTCTCGCTGCTGGTAGCCGTCCTGGCAGCCGGTGCCTGTGGCCTGCTGCTGATGCGCGCGATCATGGCCCCGATGAACCGCATTGTGCAGATCCTGGACATCATGCGCACCGGCGACTTGAGCAGCCGCCTCAACCTTGAGCGCAAGGACGAATTCGGCGCAGTGGAAACCGGCTTCAACGACATGATGACCGAGCTGACCGCGCTGGTGTCTCAGGCCCAGCGTTCATCGGTGCAGGTGACCACCTCGGTAACCGAGATTGCCGCCACCTCCAAGCAACAGCAGGCCACCGCTACCGAAACCGCGGCCACCACCACCGAAATCGGCGCGACCTCCCGTGAGATCGCCGCCACCTCGCGGGACCTGGTGCGCACCATGACCGAAGTGTCGACCGCTGCCGATCAGGCCTCGGTGCTTGCCGGTTCCGGCCAGCAAGGCCTGGCGCGCATGGAAGACACCATGCACTCGGTGATGGGCGCGGCCGATCTGGTCAACGCCAAACTGGCGATCCTCAATGAGAAGGCCGGCAACATCAATCAGGTGGTGGTGACCATCGTCAAAGTTGCCGACCAGACCAACCTGTTGTCGCTCAACGCGGCGATCGAGGCGGAGAAGGCTGGCGAATACGGTCGCGGTTTCGCCGTGGTCGCCACCGAAGTGCGGCGTCTGGCGGATCAGACCGCTGTCGCCACCTACGACATCGAGCAAATGGTCCGCGAGATCCAGTCGGCGGTGTCCGCCGGGGTGATGGGCATGGACAAGTTCTCCGAGGAAGTGCGCCGCGGCATGGCCGAAGTGCAGCAGGTCGGCGAACAACTCTCGCAGATCATCCATCAAGTGCAGGCGCTGGCACCGCGCGTATTGATGGTCAACGAGGGCATGCAGGCCCAGGCCACCGGGGCCGAACAGATCAACCACGCGCTGGTGCAATTGGGCGACGCCAGCAGCCAGACCGTTGAATCGCTGCGTCAGGCCAGTTTCGCCATCGACGAACTGAGCCAGGTGGCCGTCGGGCTGCGCAGCGGCGTTTCGCGATTCAAAGTCTGATGAGCGAAATCACCGCCAAACGCGGCGCTGCGCCGGTGGCGAAACAGGCTTTGTTCCTGCTGTTTCGGATCGGCAACGAACGCTACGCCTTGCGCGCCACCGAGGTGGCGGAAGTGCTGCCGCGCCTGCCGTTGAAGCCGATTGCCCAGGCGCCGAACTGGGTTGCCGGGGTGTTTGCCTATCGGGGTGCAGTGGTGCCGGCGATCGACCTCAGTGCACTGACCTTCGGCCATCCCGCCGAGGCGCGCACCAGTACGCGGCTGGTGCTGGTGCATTACCGCCCGGATGCACTGCAACCGCCGCGCTGGCTGGGGCTGATCCTTGAGCAGGCGACCGACACGCTGCGCTGCAACCCTGAAGATTTTCAGCCGTATGGCCTGGACAATCGTCAGGCGCCTTACCTCGGCCCGGTGCGCGAAGATGCCCAGGGGCTGGTGCAGTGGGTGCGGGTCAACGACTTGCTGGATGACGCGGTGCGTAGCCTGCTGTTTCCGGCGCCGCTTGAGGCGCAGTCATGAGCAGCGACCAGCGGTTTTTCGATTTCCTCAAGGAACGCATCGGTCTGGATGTCACCTCGGTCGGGCCGGCGATCATCGAGCGCGCGGTGCGCCAGCGCACCACGCTCTCGCAAGCGGCGCACAGCGATGAATACTGGCAACTGCTGCAAGGTTCGCGTGACGAACAGCAGGCATTGATCGAGGCGGTGATCGTCCCCGAAACCTGGTTTTTCCGTTATCCGGAATCCTTCGCCACGCTCGGCAAGCTGGCGCGCAAGCGTCTGGACGAATTGAACAACATGCGCGCGCTGCGCATCCTCAGCCTGCCGTGCTCGACCGGCGAGGAGCCCTATTCGATTGCCATGGCCTTGCTCGATGCCGGCCTCAAACCCCATCAGTTCAAGGTCGACGGCATGGATGTCAGCCCGCTGTCGGTGGACAAGGCGCGGCGCGCGCTGTACGGCAAGAACTCGTTTCGTGGTCAGGATCTGGACTTTCGCGAGCGTCATTTCACGGCCGAGCAGGACGGCCATCGGGTCAGCGAAGCCGTGCGCGAACAGGTGCGCCTGCAGGCGGGCAATGTGCTGGATCCGACACTGCTGGCCAGCGAACCGCCGTTCGACTTTGTGTTCTGCCGCAACCTGCTGATCTATTTCGATCAGCCGACCCAGCAGCAGGTTTTCGCCGTGCTCAAGCGTCTGACTCACGTCGATGGCGTGCTGTTCATCGGTCCGGCCGAAGGCAGTCTGCTCGGGCGCCTGGGCATGCGCTCGATCGGCATCCCGCAGTCGTTTGCCTTCAGTCGACACAATGATCCGGCACCGGAACCGCTGTCATTGCCGACCCCGACGCCATTACCCGTGCGTCAACCTTTGCGCAGTCCGCCACCACCGCCAGTGCGCCCGCGTCCGTTTGCCAGCGTTGCACCGTTGCCCGTCAGCAGCAAAAGCGCCAACCCGGACGCGGCGACCTTGCTCGCCAACATCGCTGCGCTGGCCAACGAAGGCAAGAGTGCCGAAGCCCGTGCGGCATGCGAGCAGTTCCTGCGCAGTCACGAACCGGTGGCGCAGGTGTTCTATTGGCTCGGCCTGCTCAGCGATGTTGCCGGCTCTGCACTCGAAGCCCAGAGTTATTACCGCAAGGCCTTGTACCTCGAACCGCAACACCCTGAAGCGTTGATGCACCTGGCCGCGTTACTCCAGGCCCAGGGCGACAGCGCCGGCGCCAGACGATTGCAGGAGCGCGCCGCGCGCAGCGGCCGCACCGCCGACAGTGAGCGTAAACGATGATCCCGTCCGACACCTTGAACGTCACCCACGAAGACGCCCGGGCCATCGACGATTGCTGGAACCGCATCGGTATCCACGGCGACAAGTCCTGCCCGTTGCTGGCCGAACACATTCACTGCCGCAATTGTTCGGTGTATTCCGCCGCCGCCACGCGCCTGCTCGACCGTTATGCGTTGCAGCAGGACGAACGCGACCCGGTGGCGACCACCGTCGAAGCCGAACTGAAAACCCGTTCGTTGCTGATGTTCCGTATCGGCGAAGAATGGTTGGGTCTGGCGACTCGCAGTCTGGTGGAGGTCGCGCCGTTGCAGGCGATTCACTCGTTGCCGCATCAGCGTTCGCGGGCCTTGCTGGGTGTGGCCAACGTGCGCGGCGCGCTGGTGGCGTGCCTGTCGCTGGTCGAATTGCTCGATCTGGATGGCAACGCCGCACCGGCCAATGGCGCGCGGATCATGCCGCGCATGCTGATCATCGCCGCCCACGGCGGGCCCGTGGTGGTGCCGGTGGACGAGGTCGACGGCATTCATGCCATTGATGAGCGGATCCTCGACGCCGCCTCGCAATCCGCTGCGCAAGCCAATGCCAGATACACCCGTGGCGTGCTGCAATTTCGGGGTCGCAGCCTGCGTTGGCTGGATGAAGAACAGCTGCTGTCCGCCGTGACCCGGAGCCTCACATGACCCCCGAGCAAATGCGCGACGCTTCCTTGCTGGAGCTGTTCAGCCTCGAAGCCGAAGCCCAGACCCAGGTCCTCAGTGCCGGGCTGCTGGCGCTGGAACGCAACCCGACCCAGGCCGATCAACTCGAATCGTGCATGCGTGCGGCGCACTCGCTGAAAGGGGCGGCGCGGATTGTCGGCATCGACAGCGGTGTCAGCGTCGCGCATGTGATGGAAGATTGCCTGGTCAGCGCGCAAGAAGGGCGCTTGCTGCTGCGCCCGGAGCACATCGACGCGCTGTTGCAGGGCACCGATCTGTTGATGCGTATTGCCACCCCGGCCAATGCTCCGCAACTCAACGATATCGAAACCTACGTGGCGCTGATGGCGAGCCTCGCCGACCCCTCCGCTGCACCGGCAACGTTTGCCGCTGCGCCGATGGCCGAGTTGCAACTTGAAGCGCCGCCGGTGCCTGCGCCCGCTCCCGAGGTTCCGTTCGAGCCCGCTGAACCCGCGCCGCGCAAGAGCAAGCGCACCACCGAAGGCGGCGAGCGGGTACTGCGGGTCACCGCCGAGCGCCTGAACAGCCTGCTCGATCTGTCGAGCAAATCGCTGGTGGAAACCCAGCGCCTCAAACCGCATCTGGCGATCATGCAACGCCTCAAGCGCATGCAGAACAATGGTCTGCGCGCGCTGGAAAACCTCAACGTGCATTTAAAGGAACACGCGCTGAGTCTTGAAGCGCTGGAAGCCCTGGAAGATGCGCGGCGCCTGCTCGCCGAATCCCAGCAACTGCTGAGCGAGAAAAACGCCGAACTCGACGAGTTCGCCTGGCAAGCCAGTCAGCGTGCGCAGGTGCTCTACGACACCGCGCTGGCCTGCCGCATGCGGCCGTTTGCCGACGTGCTCACCGGTCAGGTGCGCATGGTCCGCGACCTGGGGCGCAGCCTCGGCAAACAGGTGCGGCTGGAAATCGAGGGCGAGAAAACCCAGGTCGACCGCGATGTGTTGGAAAAACTCGAAGCGCCGCTGACCCATTTGTTGCGCAACGCGGTCGATCACGGCATCGAAACCCCGGAGCAGCGCCTGCTCAAGGGTAAACCCGAAGAAGGCCTGATCCGCCTGCGCGCTTCCCATCAGGCCGGTCTGCTGGTGCTGGAATTGAGCGATGACGGCAATGGCGTCGATCTGGAAAAGGTTCGCCGCAGCATCGTCGAACGGCAGTTGTCGCCAGCAGAAACTGCGGCGCAGTTGAGTGAAGAAGAGTTGCTGACCTTCCTGTTCCTGCCCGGTTTCAGCCTGCGCGACACGGTCACCGAAGTCTCCGGGCGGGGCGTCGGCCTCGACGCGGTGCAGCACATGGTCCGCCAGTTACGCGGAGCGGTGGTGCTGGAGCAAACGGCGGGCGAGGGCAGTCGCTTTCATCTGGAAGTGCCGCTGACGCTGTCGGTGGTGCGCAGCCTGGTGGTGGAAGTCGGCGACGAAGCGTACGCCTTTCCACTGGCGCACATTGAACGCATGTGCGATCTGGCGCCGGACGACATTGTGCAGGTCGAAGGGCGTCAGCATTTCTGGCACGAAGGCCGGCACGTCGGGCTGGTCGCCGCCAGTCAATTGCTTAACCGCCCGGCCAGCCAGAACAGCGGCGAAACCCTTAAAGTCGTGGTGATCCGAGAGCGCGATGCGATTTACGGCGTCGCGGTCGAACGCTTCATTGGCGAACGCACCCTGGTGGTGTTGCCCCTCGACGAGCGTCTGGGCAAAGTCCAGGACATCTCCGCCGGGGCCTTGCTCGACGACGGTTCGGTGGTGTTGATCGTCGATGTCGAGGACATGCTGCGCTCGGTGGACAAGCTGCTCAACACCGGACGCCTGGAACGCATTGCCCGCCACGGCAATCAGGCGGCGGAAGCTGCGCGCAAGCGGGTGCTGGTGGTGGACGACTCGCTGACCGTGCGCGAACTGCAACGCAAACTGCTGCTCAATCGCGGCTACGACGTGGCCGTCGCGGTGGACGGTATGGACGGCTGGAACGCGCTGCGTTCGGAGGACTTCGATTTGCTGATCACCGACATCGACATGCCGCGCATGGACGGCATTGAACTGGTCACCCTGTTGCGCCGCGACAACCGCCTGCAATCGCTGCCGGTGATGGTGGTGTCGTACAAGGATCGTGAAGAAGACCGACGCCGTGGACTGGACGCCGGGGCGGACTATTATTTAGCCAAAGCCAGTTTTCATGACGACGCTCTGCTCGATGCAGTGGTCGAGCTGATCGGAGGCGCGCGGGCATGAAGATCGCAATCGTCAACGACATGCCGATGGCGGTGGAAGCGCTGCGCCGGGCGCTGGCCTTCGAGCCGGCACATCAGGTGGTCTGGGTCGCCAGAAACGGTGCCGAGGCGGTGCAACTGTGCGCGCAAAACACTCCGGACCTGATCCTGATGGACCTGATCATGCCGATCATGGATGGCGTCGAAGCCACTCGGCGGATCATGGCGGAAACCCCGTGCGCCATCGTGATTGTCACGGTCGACCGCCAGCAGAATGTGCACCGGGTTTTCGAAGCCATGGGCTACGGCGCGCTGGATGTGGTCGATACCCCGGCCCTCGGTGCCGGCAATGCCCAGGAAGCCGCCGCGCCGCTGTTGCGCAAAATCCTCAATATCGGCTGGCTGATCGGCGAGAAAACCCCGCGCTCGCGTCCGGCGCCGACGCCGCCGCGCAGTTCGGCTTCGCGCCAGCGGCTGGTGGCGATCGGTTCGTCGGCGGGCGGGCCGGCGGCGCTCGAGGTGCTGCTCAAGGGCCTGCCGCGCGATTTCTCGGCGGCCATCGTGCTGGTTCAGCACGTGGACCAAGTGTTCGCTGCCGGAATGGCCGAATGGCTGGCCAGCGCCAGCGGCCTCGACGTGCGCCTGGCCCGCGAAGGCGAGCCGCCGCAGGCCGGCGCGGTCCTGCTGGCCGGCACCAATCACCATATTCGCTTATTGAAAAACGGTACGCTGGCCTACACCGCCGAGCCGGTCAACGAGATTTATCGGCCGTCGATCGACGTGTTTTTCGAGAGCGTCGCCAGTTACTGGAACGGCGACGCCGTCGGGGTTTTATTGACCGGGATGGGACGCGACGGGGCGCAAGGGCTTAAGCTCATGCGCCAGCAGGGTTATTTGACCATTGCGCAGGACCAGCAGAGCAGTGCGGTGTACGGCATGCCTAAGGCCGCTGCGGCTATTGATGCCGCTGTGGAAATCCGTCCACTGGAAAAGATAGCGCCACGATTGCTGGAGATTTTCCCCACATGAACAGATGTATCCGCAATCCTGGCTCCCGCAGTACACAGGTGACCGCCCATGAGTGACTTACAGATCGACGACATTAAAACCGACGAAAACGCCGCCATGGTGTTGTTGGTGGACGATCAGGCGATGATCGGCGAGGCCGTGCGCCGTGGGCTGTCGAACGAAGAGAACATCGACTTCCACTTCTGTTCCGACCCGCATCAGGCCATTGCCCAGGCCGTGCGGATCAAACCGACGGTGATCCTGCAGGATCTGGTGATGCCCGGCCTCGATGGCCTGAGCCTGGTGCGCGAATACCGCAATCACCCGGCGACCAAGGACATTCCGATCATCGTCCTGTCGACCAAGGAAGACCCGCTGATCAAGAGCGCGGCGTTTTCCGCCGGCGCCAACGATTATCTGGTGAAGCTGCCGGACACCATCGAACTGGTAGCGCGCATCCGATATCACTCGCGCTCCTACATGACCCTGTTGCAACGGGATGCGGCCTACCGTGCGTTGCGGGTTAGCCAGCAACAGTTGCTCGACACCAACCTGGTGCTACAGCGGCTGATGAACTCCGATGGCTTGACCGGGCTGTCCAACCGCCGGCATTTCGACGAATACCTGGAGCTGGAATGGCGCCGTTCGCTGCGTGATCAGAGTCAGCTGTCGTTGCTGATGATTGATGTCGATTACTTCAAGTCCTACAACGACACCTTCGGCCATGTCGAGGGTGACGAGGCCTTGCGCAAGGTCGCCACGGCGATCCGCGACGCCAGCGCCCGGCCGTCGGACCTGCCGGCGCGTTATGGCGGTGAGGAGTTCGCGCTGGTGCTGCCGAACACCTCGCCGGGCGGCGCGCGGCTGGTGGCGGAGAAACTGCGCCAGACCGTGGCGGCACTGAAGATTCCGCACAACACTCCGGCGGAAGGGGCGAGCCTGACGATCAGTATTGGTTTGGCGACGATGGTGCCGCAGGCGGGGAGCGATTGCCGGTTGCTGATTTCGGCGGCGGATCGTGGGTTGTATCTGGCGAAGAACAGTGGGCGTAATCAGGTTGGTATCGAGTAACGGCTGACCCTCACCCCAGCCCTCTCCCGGAGGGAGAGGGGGCCGACCGAGGTGTCTGGCGCTGTTCATCGACCTGATCGACCGAGTCGATTATGGATCTTCAAGCTTTGCGATTCCGGATTCGGCAAAGCCATTTCAAGTCGGCGTAACTCCCCAATATCCCCCAATCGGTCCCCTCTCCCTAAGTGAGAAGGGGCAGGCCGAGGTGTCTGGCGCTGTTCATCGACCTGATCGACCGAGTCGATTGTGGATCTTCAAGCTTGGCGATTACGGAATCGGTAACGCCATTTCAGGTCGGCGTACCTCCCCAATATCCCCCAATCGGCCACCTCTCCCTAAGTGAGAAGGGGCAGGCCGAGGTGTCTGGCGCTGTTCATCGACCTGATCGACCGAGTCGATTATGGATCTTCAAGCTTGGCGATTCCGGATTCGGCAAAGCCATTTCAAGTCGGCGTAACTCCTGAACATCCCCCAATCGGTTCCCTCTCCCTCTGGGAGAGGGCTAGGGTGAGGGTTGGCAATCTCCACTCAGGCAGAAACCTCAAGCCATTCACCCCCCACACCCGCCAGACGGGCTGCCGTGACAGCGTGATTACGTTATACTCGCCGGCTTTCAAAAGTTCGCCAACGAGTGCTGCCCGTCATGGAAATCAACCCGATCCTGAACACCATCAAGGACCTGTCCGAGCGCTCCGAAACTATTCGGGGGTATCTTTGACTACGATCAAAAGCATGAGCGTCTGACCGAGGTCAATCGCGAGCTTGAAGATCCGAGTGTCTGGAACAAACCTGAATACGCCCAGGAACTGGGCCGCGAGCGCGCCGCGCTGGCGCAGATCGTCGACACCCTCGACGAACTGAACGGCGGTCTGGCCGATTGCCGCGACCTGCTGGACATGGCTGTCGAAGAAAACGACGAAGGTGCAGTGGGCGATGTCGTCGCCGAACTGGCCCGTCTGGAGGAAAATCTGGCCAAGCTGGAATTCCGCCGCATGTTCAGCCACGAGATGGACCCGAACAACGCCTACCTGGACATCCAGGCCGGTTCCGGCGGCACCGAAGCCCAGGACTGGGCCAACATCCTGCTGCGCATGTACCTGCGCTGGGCTGACAAACGCGGTTTCGACGCGACCATCATGGAACTGTCGGCCGGTGAAGTCGCCGGTATCAAAGGTGCGACCGTGCACATCAAGGGTGAATACGCCTTTGGCTGGCTGCGTACCGAGATCGGCGTCCACCGTCTGGTGCGCAAGAGCCCGTTCGACTCCGGCAACCGTCGCCACACCTCGTTCTCCGCGGTGTTCGTCTCGCCAGAGATCGACGACAAGGTGGAAATCGAGATCAACCCGGCAGACCTGCGGATCGACACCTATCGTTCCTCCGGTGCCGGTGGTCAGCACGTAAACACCACCGACTCGGCCGTACGTATCACCCACGTACCGACCAACACCGTGGTCAGCTGCCAGAACGAACGTTCCCAGCACGCCAACAAGGACACCGCCATGAAAATGCTGCGGGCCAAGTTGTACGAGCAGGAAATGCAGAAGCGCAACGCCGCATCCCAGGCCCTGGAAGACACCAAGTCCGACATCGGCTGGGGTCACCAGATCCGCTCCTACGTGCTTGACGCGTCGCGGATCAAGGACCTGCGCACCAACATCGAACGCAGCGACTGTGACAAGGTGCTCGACGGCGACATCGACGAATACCTGGAAGCCAGCCTGAAATCAGGGCTGTAAAAGACGCAATACAGCATCGGCTGATTCAACCCGATCCCTGTAGGAGCCAGCCCAGCTGGCGATCTCCGGGCCGCCAGGCCCGGGGGCAACGAACCTGATGGAATATCTAAAGACATGAGCGACCAACAACTCGACCCGCAAGCCCTGCAACAGGAAGAAAACTCCCTGATCGCCCTGCGCAAGGAAAAGCTGGCTGCCGAGCGCGCCAAGGGCAATGCCTTCCCGAACGACTTCCGCCGCGAAAACTACTGCGAAGATCTGCAGAAGAAGTACGCGGACAAGACCAAGGAAGAGCTGGCCGAGGCTGCAATTCCGGTCAAGGTTGCCGGTCGCATCATGCTCAACCGTGGCTCGTTCATGGTGATCCAGGACATGACCGGTCGCATCCAGGTCTACGTCAACCGTAAGACTCTGTCCGAAGACACCCTGGCCGCCGTGAAAACCTGGGACATGGGCGACATCATTGCCGCTGAAGGTACCCTGGCGCGTTCCGGCAAGGGCGACCTGTACGTGGAAATGACCAACGTGCGCCTGCTGACCAAGTCGCTGCGCCCGCTGCCGGACAAGCACCACGGCCTGACCGACACCGAACAGCGCTACCGTCAGCGTTACGTTGACCTGATCGTCAACGAAGACGTGCGCCAGACGTTCCGCGTGCGTTCGCAAGTGATCGCGCACATCCGCAGCTTCCTGATGAAGCGCGACTTCCTCGAAGTCGAAACGCCGATGCTGCAGACCATTCCGGGCGGCGCTGCGGCCAAGCCGTTCGAAACCCACCACAACGCGCTGGACATGGAAATGTTCCTGCGTATCGCGCCTGAGCTGTACCTCAAGCGTCTGGTGGTCGGTGGTTTTGAAAAAGTGTTCGAGATCAACCGCAACTTCCGTAACGAAGGCGTTTCGACGCGTCACAACCCTGAATTCACCATGTTGGAGTTCTACCAGGCTTACGCCGACTACGAAGACAACATGGACCTGACCGAAGAACTGTTCCGTGAACTGGCGCAGCTGGTGCTGGGCAGCACCGACGTGCCGTACGGCGACAAGGTGTTCCACTTCGGCGAGCCGTTCGCCCGTCTGTCGGTGTTCGACTCGATCCTCAAGTACAACCCTGAGCTGACCGCCGATGATCTGAACGACATCGACAAGGCGCGCGCCATCGCCAAGAAAGCCGGCGCCAAGGTGCTGGGCTTCGAAGGTCTGGGCAAGCTGCAGGTGATGATTTTCGAAGAGCTGGTCGAGCACAAGCTGGAGCAGCCGCACTTCATCACTCAGTACCCGTTCGAAGTGTCGCCGCTGGCCCGTCGTAACGACGAGAACCCGAACGTCACCGACCGTTTCGAACTGTTCATCGGCGGCCGTGAAATCGCCAACGCCTACTCCGAGTTGAACGACGCGGAAGACCAGGCCGAGCGCTTCATGGCGCAGGTGGCCGACAAGGACGCCGGCGACGACGAAGCCATGCACTACGACGCCGATTTCGTGCGTGCGCTGGAGTACGGCATGCCGCCAACGGCCGGTGAAGGCATCGGCATCGACCGTCTGGTGATGTTGCTGACCAACTCGCCGTCGATCCGCGATGTGATCCTGTTCCCGCACATGCGACCGCAAGCGTAAACGTTTCAGTTGAAAAGCCGCCTAAAACAGGCGGCTTTTTATTGCCTGTCTGGTACAAATGTATCAATTGGTTACTTTTGAAATAACAGAGGAAGTCCAGTCGTGATGGTTGCAATCGCTCAAGAAGGTGCAGCGGGTATCGCCACTGCGGTCGCTGAAAGTGTTCAGTACCAGGGCCGTAAGGCCAGCCGACAGGGCAGCGAGCAGCGTCGCCAGGACATTCTCGACGCGGCGATGCGCATTGTCGTGCGTGACGGCGTGCGGGCTGTGCGCCATCGCGCGGTGGCGGCCGAGGCGGGTGTGCCGCTGTCGGCCACCACTTATTACTTCAAGGATATCGACGACCTGCTCACCGATACCTTCGCCCAGTATGTCGAGCGCAGTGCGGCGTACATGGCCAAGCTGTGGATAAACAATGAAGGCCTGCTGCGCGAGATGGTGGTCAGCGGCGACGGCAGCCCCGAGTCACGCTCGCAACTGGCCGATAATATTGCGCGGCTGATGGCCGATTATGTGCACCGGCAACTGCTCAACCGTCGCGAGCATCTGATGGCCGAGCAGGCCTTCCGCCAAGAGGCGCTGCTCAACCCGCGTCTGGCGGATCTGGTGCGTTCGCATCAGCAGATTTTGCTGCAGGGCACCTGCCAGTTGTTCCAGGTGCTGGGCTCGCGCGAACCGCAGCAGGATGCCAAGGTGTTGACGGCGATTATCGGACGGATGGAATATCAGGGCCTGCTCAACGACGCCGAGCCTTTGGCCGAACAGGACATGCTCGGCATTCTGACGCGCTACATGCACCTGGTGCTCGCGTCGGTCTGACCCTCTGGGGGAAACACCTGACCCTGCGGGAGCGAGCTTGCTCGCTCTGACAGGTTCAGTGGTGTATTCGAGGGTGGCGAATGTTCATAGGGAGTATTGAATGAAAGCCTGGCGTGGCGTGCTGATCGCCTTGTCGTTCCTGCTGCTCAGTGGCTGTCTGGTGACCTTCAAGGAGCCGCTGACCGCCAGTGACCCGGCGCCCAAGGGCCTGCTCGGCAAATGGTCGAGTACCAATGCCTGGGGCGAACCGATGAACCTTGAACTGACGCGCCTGGGCAACGACCGCTATCAGGCTGTCACGTACTTCAAGGCCAAGCCCCGCGAACGCGAAGCCTATCCGTTCACCGTTTCGCGCCACGGCAGCCGCTGGTACCTGTCGGCGAAAGTCCCGGCGCAGTACGGCGGCCATTACACCATCGCCGGTTTCGAGCTCACCGATAAACACGAACTGGTGATCTACAACCTCGATCTCGAACAGATCAATCAAGCGATCAAACAGAAAGCCCTCGACGGTCAGGCCTTTCAGACCGACGATGGCGACGGCGTGCAGGTCGACAGCAACCTGGACAAGGTCTTTGCTTACCTCGACGATCCGGCCAATTCCGATGTGTTCGTCGAAGCCGCGCGCTATCAGCGTCAGGCCCGCGCCAAATAATTCAGTTTTCTACAGGAGTTTCGGGTGGACGATTACCAGCAGACGATACGCACGCTGTCCGATCGCATTGTGCTGGCGCAGACACCGATCCGCGTCCTCGATGCGGTGAAGTGGGATGAAAACATCCGCAAGGGCTTTCTCAAGGCCAAGGGCAAGGAAATGCCGGCGGTGGATCGCGACTACTACCTCAATCGACCGCTGTCCTTCGATTCGAGCAAGGTCAAGCTGGAGTTCCAGAACATCGAGCGTGACATCACCCGTCAGCTCGGTCAGTTCAACCCGGTCGGGCAGATCATGCGCCGTATGTGCAAGGAATACCGCATGGTGGTGCGCATGCTCGAAGCGCGCGGCACCGAGGATTTCGGCCTGATCTCCCAGGAACTCTACGGCGCCGCCTCCGATGCGTTTCACGCCGGCGACCCGACCCTGGCCGACCTCGGCCTGATGATGTCCGACTACCTGAACAACATTGATGGCCGTGGCGACCTGAAGGACGAGCCGAAGATCCTCACCGCCAAGGATGCCGTGCACCTGCTGCAAACCCGTTTGAACAAGGTGTTCGGCGAGGCCGAGGAAACCATCCGCGTGTTCGAGTCCGACGGCATCGTGGCTGACGCGGCGGCAGGCGCCGACTACATCAAGATCCGCACCGACGCGCTGTTCAACGATCGCGATGTGCGCGCACTGGAAGTCCACGAAGGCCTGGTGCACGTCGGCACCACGCTCAATGGCTTGAACCAGCCTATCTGCACTTTCCTGTCCAAAGGCCCACCGTCGTCGACGGTGACCCAGGAAGGCCTGGCGATTTTGATGGAGATCATCACGTTCGCCTCCTACCCGAGTCGCCTGCGCAAACTGACCAACCGCACCCGCGCCATTCATATGGTCGAGGAGGGCGCGGACTTCCTGCAGGTGTTCGAGTTCTTCCGCGAGCAGGGCTTTGAAATGGCAGAAAGTTACGGCAACGCCAGTCGCGTTTTCCGTGGCTCGACACCGACTGGTCTGCCATTTACCAAAGACTTGTCCTACCTCAAGGGCTTTATCATGGTTTACAACTACATTCAGTTGGCCGTGCGTAAAGGCAAGCTCGAGCAGATTCCGCTGTTGTTCTGCGGCAAGACCACGCTGGAGGACATGCGTACCCTGCGTCAGCTGGTGGATGAAGGACTGGTGGTGCCGCCGAAGTATCTGCCGGAGCAGTTCCGCGATTTGAACGCGTTGTCGGCGTGGATGTGTTTCTCCAACTTCCTCAATCACTTGAGCCTGGACCGGATCGAGGCGGATTACTCCAATATCCTCTGAGCCAGCATGCAAATCCTGTGGCAGCTGGCTTGCCAGCTCCCACAGGGTTATTTGTTTTTCTCTGGATCGTATTGCCAACTTCTGTTGCGAGGTTTCACCGGATGAGAATCCTCGGCATCTTTTGCCTGCTCCTGACCCTCGGCGGTTGCAGTTCGCTGTTGTTCTACCCCGAGCCCGGCCAGATCTTTACCCCGGAAAAAGCCAAGCTCGAATACCGCACCGTTACCCTGACCACCGCCGACGGCCTCAAGCTGAATGCCTGGTGGCTGCCGGCCAAACCCGGTGTCGAGGTCAAAGGCACAGTCCTGCACCTGCACGGCAATGGCGGCAATTTGCCGATGCACCTGGGTGGCAGTTGGTGGTTGCCGAAAAACGGCTATCAAGTGTTGCTGGTGGACTATCGCGGTTACGGTTTGTCCGAGGGAGAGCCGAGCCTGCCGGCGATCTATCAGGACATCGACGCCGCATTCGCCTGGCTCGACCAGGCGCCAGAGGTCAAAGGCAAACCGCTGATTCTGCTGGGGCAAAGTCTCGGTGGTTCGATGGCCGTGCATTGGCTGGTGCAGCACCCGGAGCGGCAGAAACAACTCAAGGCCTTCGTTCTCGACGGTGTACCCGCCAGCTATCGCAGCGTTGGCCAGTACGCCCTCAGTACCTCGTGGCTGACCTGGCCGTTCCAGGTGCCGCTGTCGTGGCTGGTGCCGGACGGCGACAGTGCAATCAATTCGATGCCGCAGCTCAAGGGCGTGCCAAAACTGATTTTTCACAGCATCGACGACCCGCTGGTACCGCTTGCCAACGGCATCCGTCTGTATCAGGCGGCACCGCCTCCGAGGGTGCTGCAACTGACCCGTGGCGGCCACGTGCAGACCTTCGGCGACCCGGTCTGGCGTCAGGTGATGCTGCGCTATCTGGAAGATCCCGAACACTTCAATGGCCTGCGCCGTCTCGGCGAAATCCCGAATTATCCGCCACCTCCGAATTCTGAAGATGAGAGTCCGCAATGACTGAAGAACGTAACGCCATCCCGCTGATCATCACCGGTATCTGCAGCATCCTCGGCACCGTCGGGGCGCTGTGGTACTACGGCTACCTGCACTTCGCCAAGCCTGAGGATGCGTTGCTGCTCAACGAATTCACCATGCTCAAGACCGTGCCCGGCGAGGACTACAAAGTCTCGCTGGACCCGGCGCCGCAAGTCGCGCAGTGCATTGACGGGGTGCTGGTGCTGTTCGACACCGAGCAGAAAGGCCTGACCGGTGTGTTGATCAACGCGCAGAAAAAAGCCGTGCGCTGCATGGGGGAGGAGACTCCGCAGAAGCTGGAGGAGTGATTCTGCAGGACCAGCCCTCACCCTGACCCTCTCCCAGAGGGAGAGGGGACTGATCGAGTTGTTCTTGCGAGTTACGCCGACCTGAAAGATTGCGTTGATTATGGATTCGGCGAAGTACTTTCAGGTCGACGCCGCTACTGACCCCCCCATTCGGCCCCCTCTCCCTCGGGAGAGGGCTGGGGTGAGGGGCCGCAATTTCAGCTCCCACGAAAAAGCCCCGCCTGATCACTCAGGCGGGGCTTTTGCGTTACCGCGTGACGCTTAGTTCGAGCTGACCGCCGAACGTGGCATCACTGGCTGGTTGTCGTTGGAGATAGTCACTTCCACACGACGGTTCATCGCACGGCCGGAAACGCTGCCGTTATCGGCAACTGGGTATTCCTTGCCATAACCCTGAACCACGATGCGCGAAGGATCTACGCCCATCTTGATCAGCGCGACTTGTACCGAGGTCGCACGACGCTCGGACAGCGACTGGTTGTAAGAAGCCGCACCGGTGCTGTCGGTGTAACCCTCGACGATCACTTTGCGATCAGGGTTTTCCTGGAGGAACTGCGCCAGTTTATTGATGTTCACCAGACCGCTGGATTTCAGGTCAGCCTTGTTGGTGGCGAACAGCACGTCACCGAAGGTCACCAGGGTGCCGCGATCGGTCTGCTTGGCGTTGAGGCTGTCCTGCAGCTGTTTGATCTGCTGATCGCGAGCATCCAGACGCGCCTGGGCACGCTGGGCTGCGGCGTTCTTCAGGTTGTTTTCAGCGGTGCGCAGGGCGATGGTCTGCTTGGCCACTTCCACACGCTGGTTGGTCAGGTAGGCCAGTTGGTCAACCTTGGCCGCGTTTTCCTTGTCCAGGTAAGCCTTGTCGGCCTTGTCCAGGTAATCGCTGGCGTCTTTGGTTTCCAGGGCTGCGACTTTGCTGGCCTGTGGGTTGGCTTGCAGTCCGGCGTAGTTGGTGCGCGCCTGTTCCAGGTTCGGGTTAGGCGGGGTGGAGCAGGCAGCCAGGGCAACGCTTGCAGCCAGGAGAGCGGGGATCATCAGTTGCTTACGCATAATTTGTCGTCCTTTCTATCGTTAAAAGTTTCAGCTTTGCGATTCGGGATGCGCGCTTACTGCACGGTGCGCTGACTTTCCTGACGCAGTTCCTGAACACCTTTCTGGGAATCCTTCAGTGCCTGTTCGGCTTTCGCTGCCTGAGCCTTGCGTTCCGCTACGCGAGCGTCCCATTCGGCCTGCTCGGAGAGGGTGCGAGCTTCGTCATACTTCTTGTCGTGCATGGCGATTTCAGCTTGTTTGAGTTTGTCCTGCGCCTGCTTCATCTCGACGGCGGCGAATTCGGTACCACCGGCGCTGACGGCGCTGTTGACTGCCGACTGGGTCACGGCGTACTGCTCGGTCGGCGGGTTACCGGCGCAACCGGCCAGCACGAAGCTGGTGCCGATGGCCAGAGCAGCCAGTTTCAGACCGCGCAGGTGAGAGAACGAGGTTTGGGTCTTCATGGTCTTCAACTCCATTGTTTAACTCCTGATAAAACCGAAAATCCATCCTGGTCGAGGAGCCTAAAGCGTCGTATGAAAGCGCGTTTTTGAAACGCTCGTTCCAGGCGTGGTTACTCGTTCCGACCGGAGGCATTTTTCAAAAGTTCAGAAAAGATGGCCTATCGCCAAAAAAATTTTTGACCGAATGGACAAGGCCCTGGGACGGGAACTTTGGCCGAGGAGAGTGGTACGCGCGGGGGAAAACAACATGATTCTTGAGGGAAAATGCGGTCCTGTGGGAGCTGGCTTGCCAGCGATGGGGCCGTCAGATTCAACACGTCGGTGACTGAACGGACGCCATCGCTGGCAAGCCAGCTCCCACAGGTTTAACGCAATCGGGTGTCAGTGTTTCTGCTTGCCGGCAGTCGCCGAGAGGTCATGCAAATGACGGCGCGAAAGGGCCAGAAAACGCGGTGTAGGCCCGACATCCTCATACAGCGGATCACCTTCCTCATCGGTCGCCACCACCGTCGAACCTTTCACATAGGGCAGGCTCGCCTCAAACTCTTCAAGCGCCGCGCCGATCAGTTCGCCAAGCAGTTCTTCGACATGACGTTTGGGGTACATCTCGGTAATCGCTGCCAGACGCGCAGCGGCCTCAACGTCCAGATGAATCGCGTAGCCGGTGTCGGTCAGGCGACCTTTGGCGGTTTCTTCCCAATGCTGGGCGAGCTCACGGATTTTCATGATGACCTCATTTCGCACCTGCTCGTGGCAGGTCTGGGTGAGTGTCCGGCGTGGCCGGTGGCAAGCCGTTGTACGGCTTACTGTTGAGACTAGCTTTCGGTCACAAGGTTTAAAGTCCCTTCGTCGGCCTGCTTGTAAGAAGCGTCGCAGAGCGGCACTCTCTAGGTCATGCACTCGTTTCTAGGCCGCCCGGATTACCGCTGGAGAACTGCTGATGACCGATATTGATGCACGCTTGCGCGAAGATGTTCACCTGCTCGGCGAGTTGTTGGGCAACACCATTCGAGACCAGTACGGCGAGGCGTTTCTCGACAAGATCGAGCAGATTCGCAAGGGCGCCAAGGCCGACCGGCGTGGCTCGATGGACGCCGAGCTCAGCGCCAGCCTCAATCAATTGAGCGAAGACGAATTGCTCCCGGTGGCGCGGGCGTTCAACCAGTTCCTCAATCTGGCGAACATCGCCGAGCAGTATCAGTTGATCCATCGTCGCGAGGAGTCGCAGCCGGCGCCATTCGAATCCCGTGTGCTGCCGGAACTGCTGGCGCGCCTGCGCAACGAAGGGCACAGCGCCGAATCCCTGGCCCGGCAACTGGCGCGCCTGGAAATCGAACTGGTGCTGACCGCGCACCCGACCGAAGTGGCGCGGCGCACGTTGATTCAGAAGTACGACGCGATTGCCGCGCAACTGGCCGCTCAGGATCATCGCGACCTGACCAGCGCCGAGCGCGAGCAGATCCACGCTACCTTGCAACGGCTGATCGCCGAAGCCTGGCACACCGAAGAAATCCGCCGTACGCGGCCGACGCCAGTGGACGAGGCCAAGTGGGGTTTTGCGGTGATCGAGCATTCGCTGTGGCAGGCGATCCCCAACCATATGCGCAAGGCCGACAAGGCGTTGCATGAAGCGACGGGCCTGCGTCTGCCGCTGGAAGCTGCGCCGATACGCTTTGCCTCGTGGATGGGCGGCGACCGTGACGGCAACCCCAACGTCACTGCGGCCGTGACCCGTGAAGTGTTATTGCTGGCGCGCTGGATGGCCGCCGATCTGTACCTGCGCGATGTCGATCATCTGGCGGCCGAGTTGTCGATGCAGCAGGCCAGTGATGCATTGAAAGCCCGGGCCGGCGACAGCGCCGAACCTTATCGCGCAGTGCTCAAGCAATTGCGCGAACGCCTGCGCGCCACCCGCAACTGGGCGCAGGCCTCGCTGACCGCGCCGACCCCGGCCCCCGCCGACGTACTGCACAACAACCGCGATCTGCTCGATCCGCTGGAGTTGTGTTTCAACTCGCTGCACGAATGCGGCATGGGCGTGATTGCCGATGGCCCGCTGCTCGATTGCCTGCGCCGCGCAGTGACCTTCGGCCTGTTTCTGGTGCGCCTCGATGTGCGTCAGGACTCGTCGCGCCATAGCTCGGCGATGACCGAAATTACCGATTATCTGGGCCTGGGGCGCTACGAAGACTGGGACGAAGAGCAGCGCATCGGCTTCCTGACACGGGAGCTGAGCAACCGTCGTCCGTTGCTGCCGGCGCATTTCAAACCCTCCGCCGATACGGCGGAAGTGCTCAATACCTGTAAGGAAATCGCCGCCGCACCAGGCGCGTCACTGGGGTCCTACGTGATCTCGATGGCCGGGGCTGCATCCGATGTGCTGGCGGTGCAACTGCTGCTTAAAGAAGCCGGTGTGCTGCGACCAATGCGTGTCGTGCCGTTGTTCGAAACCCTCGCAGACCTCGACAACGCCGGCCCGGTGATGGAGCGTCTGTTGCTGCTGCCGGGTTATCGCGCGCGCCTGCAGGGCCCGCAGGAAGTGATGATCGGCTACTCCGACTCGGCCAAGGACGCCGGCACTACTGCTGCCGCTTGGGCGCAATACCGGGCGCAGGAACGTCTGGTGGAAATCTGTCGGGAGCAACAAGTCGAACTGCTGCTGTTCCACGGTCGCGGCGGCACTGTCGGTCGAGGCGGTGGTCCGGCCCACGCGGCGATTCTCTCGCAGCCGCCAGGATCGGTGGCGGGGCGCTTTCGCACCACCGAGCAGGGGGAAATGATTCGTTTCAAATTTGGCCTGCCGGACATCGCCGAGCAGAACCTCAATCTGTATCTGGCTGCCGTGCTCGAAGCAACGCTGTTGCCACCACCGCCACCGACGCCCGAGTGGCGGCATCTGATGGACGAGTTGGCGGCGGACGGGGTCAGTGCCTACCGTGCGGTGGTGCGGGAAAATCCGCAGTTCGTCGAGTATTTCCGCCAGTCCACCCCGGAGCAGGAGTTGGGGCGTCTGCCGCTGGGCAGTCGTCCGGCCAAGCGCCGTGCCGGTGGCATCGAAAGTCTGCGGGCGATTCCGTGGATCTTCGGCTGGACGCAGACGCGATTGATGTTGCCCGCGTGGCTCGGCTGGGAGTCGGCGCTGAGCAAGGCGCTGGAGCGCGGTGAAGGTCAATTGCTCGGGCAGATGCGCGAGCAGTGGCCGTTCTTCCGCACGCGCATCGACATGCTGGAAATGGTCCTGGCCAAGGCTGACGCGGACATCGCGCTGTCTTACGACCAGCGTCTGGTCGAGCCGGACTTGCTGCCGTTGGGCGCGCAGTTACGCGACCTATTGTCGCAGGCGTGTGCGGTAGTGCTCGGCCTGACTGGTCAGTCGCAACTGCTGGCACATAGCCCTGATACGCTCGAATTCATCCGTCTGCGCAACACCTACCTCGACCCGCTGCATCTATTGCAGGCCGAACTGCTGGCGCGTTCGCGGCAGCAGAATGTCGAGCAGGGCAGCCCGGTGGAACAGGCGTTGCTGGTGTCTGTGGCGGGGATTGCCGCCGGTTTGCGAAATACCGGCTAAGGTTTTTTCCGTAGGATGCGGCAGCCGATGCATGCCTCGGCTGTCGTTTGCTGCACAGGGGAAATGTGCCGCCAGGCGACAGTTAATGATGGGGTTGCGACTTGGGTCACCGTGTCGCAAGGTCGCGGCGGGCGTCGGTTTCTCCGACTTTTGGCGTCTTGTGTGGGCGCAGCCTGCTGTGTATCTTGATCAGCCTTTGGCCGTTTGTGTGGCCACGACCCGTATTTTCAGGATTCGCCGCCAAGTGGCGAATCCTTTGTTTTGTAAAGCTTTTATATAAAAAATTGAGGAGCACATCGATGCGCGTCATTCTGCTGGGAGCTCCCGGGGCCGGTAAAGGTACTCAGGCAAAGTTCATCACCGAAAAATTCGGCATTCCGCAAATCTCCACTGGCGACATGCTGCGTGCTGCGGTCAAGGCCGGCACCGAGCTGGGCATCAAGGCCAAGAGCATCATGGATGCCGGTGGCCTGGTGTCGGATGACCTGATCATCGCGCTGGTCAAGGATCGCATCGCTCAAGCTGACTGCGCCAATGGCTTTCTGTTCGACGGCTTCCCGCGCACCATTCCGCAGGCCGAAGCACTGTTGACTGCCGGTGTCGAACTGGACGCCGTGGTTGAAATCGCCGTTGAAGACGAAGAGATCGTGCAGCGTATCGCCGGTCGTCGTGTGCACGAGGCCAGCGGCCGCGTTTACCACATCGTCTACAACCCGCCGAAAATCGCTGGCAAAGACGACATCACCGGTGAAGAACTGGTACAGCGCAAGGACGACACTGAAGAAACCGTGCGTCATCGCCTGTCGGTCTACCATTCGCAGACCAAGCCGCTGGTGGACTTCTACCAGAAGCTGTCCGCTACCAATGCCGGCAAGCCGAAGTACAGCCACATCCCGGGTGTCGGTTCGGTTGAAGCCATCACCGCCAAGGTCCTTGAGGCGCTGAGCTGAAAAAGCTGATTCTGCTGCATCATCCACGGCCCGCTTGCGGGCCGTAGTTGTTTATACTGACGCACCTTTTTCCCACCTGTTTTGGATACATCAATGAGCACCTTGCTGGCCCTGGACACCGCGACTGAAGCTTGCTCCGTTGCCTTGCTGCATGACGGCAAGGTCACGAGCCATTACGAGGTGATCCCGCGCCTGCATGCGCAAAAGCTGTTGCCGATGATCCAGCAACTGCTGGCCGACGCCGGCACCACGCTGCAAGCGGTGGACGCCATCGCCTTCGGTCGCGGCCCGGGTGCATTCACCGGTGTGCGGATCGCCATCGGTGTAGTGCAGGGGCTGGCGTTTGCCCTCGACCGTCCGGTGCTTGCGGTGTCGAACCTGGCGGTGCTGGCGCAACGGGCTCATCGCGAGCACGGCGTCAGCCAGGTTGCAGCGGCCATTGATGCGCGGATGGATGAAGTGTATTGGGGCTGCTACCGCGAGACTGCCGGCGAGATGCGTCTGGTCGGTGCCGAAGCGGTGTTGCCACCCGAGGTTGCAGCGCTGCCGCAAGACGCCAGCGGCGAGTGGTTCGGTGCCGGTACCGGTTGGGGCTACGGCGAGCGTATTGCCGTCAAACCGAGCGATTCCGATGCGGGCATGTTGCCCCATGCCGAAGACTTGCTGACCCTGGCGCGCTTCGCCTGGGAGCGCGGTGAGTCGATCCCGGCCGATGACGCGCAACCGGTTTACCTGCGCGACAAAGTCGCCACCCCCAAGGCTCGCTGATCAATCAAAACGGCGAGGTCCATTGTGGCGAGGGAGCTTGTTCCCTCGCGACAAAAACACTCACCCGCAATTCAGTGCCTTATTCCAAATCCTGCCAATCGTCAGTTTCCAACCCCGTGCTTTAAACCTTTTGCGCTTTATGTGTTCTAGTTATCACTCGGCGATTTGCTAAGTCGGTCAGGTGCCGCTAAATTGCCATCATTGATACCGAGCATGAATTTATGCGTATAGACGGCGTTTCCTCTCAGTCCTATCCCATCAAGCGCAAGCCTCGCAAAGGCAATGTGGCGCTGGATGAATCCGTCGACGATATCGACGGCGAGCTGGAATTCCCGACTGAAGAGCAACTGGCCGCCCGTGCTGCCAAAGCCTCGGCACAACGCCTGAGCAATCTGCCTGCCCGTCAGCAAGACATGATTTATCACCGTGCGATGAAAAAGAGCGTAGCGATGGCCTTGGCCAGTTACCTGAGCACCGCCGGTTTTGTCGATTGGGATGCAGACGTGCTGGGCCTCGATTTGTACATCTGATGGCGCTGCCTTACTACCTCGGTTGCCCGTCCTGGAGCGAAAATGCCTGGCGCGAGTATCTGTACCCGGTAGACGCGAAAACCTCCGACTTTCTCGGTCTCTATTCCCAAGTGTTCAACGCTGTGGAAGGCAACACGACCTTCTACGCCAGCCCGTCGCCGGCCACCGTGCAGCGCTGGGCCGAGGTCATGCCCGAGCACTTTCGCTTCACCGCCAAGTTCCCCGGCGACATCAGCCACAGCGGTGACCTGCGCGAGCAACTGACCGCCGCCGAAACCTTTTTGCAGTTGATGCAGCCGCTGGGCGGACGCGTCGCGCCGTTCTGGCTGCAACTGTCGAAAAGCTTCACGCCGCAGCGTCTGCCGGAATTGGCGGGGTTCATTGATGCGCTGGATTGCCCGCTGGCGGTGGAAGTGCGTCACGAGCAGTTCTTCGCCAAGGGCGAGAGTGAGCGCCTGCTCAATCGTCTGCTGCTCGACCGTGGCGTCGAACGCATCTGCCTCGATCCGCGGGCGCTGTTCAGTTGCCTGTCGACCGAGTCTTCGGTGATTCACGCGCAGTCCAAAAAGCCCCGTGTGCCGACGCGCCCGGCGGCCTTCACGCAGTCCCCGCAAGTACGCTTCATCGGGCATCCCGAACTCGAAGCCAACGATCCCTTCCTCGTGCCGTGGGTAACAAAAATCGCCGAGTGGATCGAAGAGGGCCGCACGCCTTATATCTTTCTGCACACCGCCGACAACCTGCTGGCGGCGAAACTGGCGCAACGTTTTCACACGCAATTGATGCAACGTTTGCCTGGCCTGCCATCGCTGCCTGAGCTATACAGAGAACCCGCCGCCGAGCAACTTGGCCTGCTCTGAGGCGGTTTTTTCTGCCCAGGAGCCTGCCGATGGACGCCCAAGCCCGCGAAGAACAAGCCCGTAAAGCCCACGCTTTCAAAGCCCTGCATGAACGGCCGGGCATTTTCGTCATCCCCAACCCATGGGATGCGGGCTCGGCGAAGATGCTCGCCAGTCTCGGCTATCAGGCCTTGGCCACGACCAGCGCCGGTTATGCGTTTTCCCAAGGCAAGGCCGATGGTGCGTTGACGCTCGATGAGACCCTGGCCAACGTCCGGGCGATTGTCGCGGCCACGGATCTGCCGGTGGCGGTGGATCTGGAAAACGGCTTCGCCGATGACCCGCTCGAATCCGCCAACAGCCTGTTGCGTGCCGCCGAGGCCGGCGCAGTGGGTGGTTCAATCGAAGACGCCACAGGCCGCGTCGACGCGCCCATCTATTGCTTCGAACACGCGGTGGCGCGCATCGAAGCCGCTGTCGCCGCCGTGCGTACGCTGCCTTTTCCCTTCACCCTGACCGCCCGTGCGGAAAACTACTTGCACGGCCATCCCGATATCAACGACACCATCCGCCGCTTGCAGGCGTTCGCCGAAGCCGGTGCCGACGTGCTGTACGCGCCAGGTTTGCGCAGTGCCGAAGAAGTGTTGGCAGTGGTGCGTGCGGTGGCGCCGAAGCCCGTCAACGTGTTGATGTCCGGCGGTTTGAAGTTGACGGTGCAGGAACTCGAAGAAATGGGCGTGCGGCGCATCAGCACCGGTTCGGCACTGGCACTGGCCGCGTTCGGCGGATTCTTGCGCGCCGCTGAAGAGATCCAGCAAACGGGCACCTTCGGGTTTACTTCGCAGTCGATGCCCTACGCCCAGGCCAATCAGTTTTTCAAAGGCTGAACGTGGGACGCTGGTTTGCGCTGAGTGTGCTGCTGCTGATTGGCGGTGCGATAGTCAGTGTCTGGCGTGGCTGGCTGGACGTGCCAGCCGAGTGGAATCCGTGGGCGCCGCTGGATGTGAAGGCAGTCCCCAACTGGCTGACCGGCTACAAACTGATGCGCTTGCGCAGCGATCCCGAACTCTGCGCACAGGCGCTTAGCAGCTCTGGACTGCGTGTCACACGGCAATCCGACAGCCCCGATGCCAAGTGTCCGCTGATCGGCGCCTTACGCGTGCAGGGCGGCGAGGTCGCGTTGAGCAGCGGTTTCCTCGCCAGTTGTCCGCTGGCGGTGGCCTACGCCTTGTTTGAGCGCCACACCCTGCAACCCGTCGCTCAAGCCGTTTACGGCGAGAAAGTCAGCCGTCTCGATCACCTTGGCAGCTTCGCCTGCCGCAATGTCTATAACCGTGAGAGCGGCGCACTCAGCCGGCATGCCAGTGCCGATGCGCTGGATATCGCCGGATTTCGTCTGGCCAGCGGGCGCAGCATCAGCGTCCTCAAGGACTGGCCAGGGCAAACTCGCGACGCGCAGTTCCTACGCCATGTGCGTGACGGCGCCTGTGAGGCGTTCAGTGTGGTATTGAGCCCGGATTACAACGCCGCTCACCGTAATCACTTTCATTTCGATGTCGGGCGCTGGAGCGTGTGTCGCTGAGGGTCAGGCGGCGAGGCGCAGGTTCTGCAGAACGATCGGGCGGGCCCAGCCGTTATCGAAGTCCAGCGCCTTCTGTTGCTCGGCAATTTCTTCTGGCGGGAATGGCGGGAAAGGCTTTTGCAGCAGATCCAGATCGAACTCGGCAATCGGCAGGTACAGCGGCTTCTTCTGCGGGGCCGGACCAGGCTCTGGTGTTGGCTGGCCGTTGTTGATCACGATCGGGCGTACCCAGCTGCTGTCGAAATCCTGCTGCTCTTGCTGAGCCTTGAGCTCTTCAGGCGGGAACGGCGGGAACGGCTTGTCCAGCAATTCCATTTCGAATTCGGCGATCGGCAGGAACAGCGGCTCCGGCGGACGCACTTCGGTTTCGACCACATCGCATTCGCGCTGGCTGATGATGTGCGCGTGCAGTTCGCTGCCCAGGGTCGGTTCTTCAGGGCTGCTCAGGTCAACCGGGGGGAATGTGCCGCAGGCGGGTACCACTTCACTCGTCTGTTCGGCCAGCGCCTGGGCAAAGAAATCCTGCCACAGGTGACTGACGCCGCTCAGTGCTTGAGTGTTTTGACGGCTGAAGTCGCCATGGGGCGAAATGTAGCCAATCGATGTGGGAAGAATGCCTGACATTTTTTTCGGTTGACGCTCAGCTCTGGCAAAATGCGCGTTGATTGGTTTATCGGCCACTTTTTGCCGATCCTTAACTTTTTTGAGCGTGTTTTCATGATTGAGCAACCCGCGGCCTGCCGCATCCATGTCCAGGCCCTCGGCCCGGCGTTTGAAGCGCAAGCCGAGCAGTGGGCCGAGCGTCTGGGCCTGCCGCTGGCAGTAGCCGACGGTGAGTTCGCCTTGCAGGTCGGCGAGCAGGGTTTGCAACTGCAGCAGTTGGGCCCGGATGCACCGGGGCCGGTGCGCGTCGATTTTGTCGAGGGCGGCGCGGCGCATCGGCGGTTGTACGGCGGCGGCAGCGGGCAGATGATCGCCAAGGCCGTCGGCATCGCCCAGGGCGTGCGACCACGGGTGCTGGATGCCACGGCGGGGCTGGGCAAGGATGCGTTCGTGCTGGCCAGCCTCGGTTGCGAGATGAGCCTGATCGAGCGCCAGCCGCTGATCGGTGCGCTGCTGGAGGACGGTCTGGCGCGGGCGGCGGAAGATTTCGAGGTGGCGCCGATCGTGGCGCGGATGAAGCTGCTCAAGGGCAACTCCATCGAGGTCATGCGTAACTGGGAAGGCGAGCCGCCGCAGGTGATCTATCTCGACCCGATGTTCCCGCATCGCGAGAAAACCGCGTTGGTGAAGAAGGAAATGCGTCTGTTCCGGCCATTGGTCGGGGATGATCCGGATGCCCCGGCCTTGCTTGAAGCGGCGCTGGCACTGGCGACGCACCGGGTGGTGGTCAAGCGTCCGCGCAAGGCGCCGTGTATCGAAGGGCCGAAGCCGAGTCATGCGCTGGATGGCAAGTCCAGCCGATACGATATTTACCCGAAGAAAGCGCTCAAGCCGTAAAACCGAGTCGCTCCAATCGCTGGCAAGCCAGCTCCACAGGTTTTTGTGTCGTTCGCACGATGGGTGTTTACCACAACCCCTGTGGCAGCTGGCGTGTCAGCGATGGCGTCAGCACAGACCCTGAATAATCAGGGCCGATACGCCCGCATGAACAACCCCACCACCTCCTGTACATGGATCTCCGCCGCCTCTTCACTCAGCGGCTCACCGCAGCAATACAGCAAGCGAAAATTCCCCGCGCCCTTGATCAGGCAGAAGAAGTGCTCGGCCGCGTTACGCGGTTGGCCGATGCTCAACGCGCCGGTCTCGTGGATGCGCTTCAGCAGCCGCTCCATGCCTTGCACCATGCGTTCGGGGCCGGCCTCAAAGAAGATCAGCGAGAGCTTCGGATCCTGTGTGCCCAGCGCCATCATCAAACGGTGCAAATTCACCGACTCTTCGCTGTTGATCAGCTGATGAAAGCCTCGCGCAATGTTCAGCAACACATTTTCCACGGCGATGCCGGCAGGCAATTCGAAGAACAGCGGCGGTAACTGCTCCTCGCATTTGGCCATCACGGCGGAGGAGAACAGCGTCTCCTTGTCGTTGAAGTGGCTGTAAACCGTCAACTTCGACACGCCAGCCTCGGCGGCGACCGCGTCCATGCTGGTGTTGGCGTAGCCTTGACTCAGAAACAGGATTTTCGCCGCATCGAGGATCGCCCGGCGCTTGGCCGGATCCTTCGGACGGCCCGGGCCGTTTGGAGCTGAAAGATTGTTCGACATTCTTCGCTTTTAATACTGGACTGGTGAGTTTGCTATTAATACCATACCGGCCAGTATAAATATTCCAAGCACCATTAGCGAAAGGTCCGTCACCATGTTCCGCCATGCGTTGTCCTTTGCGTTGCCAGCCAGTCTGGCGTTTTTGTTGTCGGCGTGTGGTCAGGAGGAGGCGGTGCAAGTGACCGTGCGACCGGCCATGGTGGTGCAGCCAGAGCCTTCGACGCAGGCGATGGAAAGTTTCCCGGGCGAGGTGCGCGCGCGCTACGAGCCCGATCTGGCGTTCCGCATCGGCGGCAAAGTCAGCCGACGACTGGTTGATGAGGGCCAACGCGTCAAGGCCGATCAACCGCTGGCCGAGCTCGATCCGCAGGATGTCCGCCTGCAACTGGAGGCCACCCGCGCCCAGGTCGCTGCAGCCGAAGCCAACCTCAATCTGGTGCGCGCCGAACGCGACCGCTACAAGACCCTGATGGACCGGCAGATGGTCAGCCGCTCGGCTTACGACAACGCCGAAAACCTTTACCGCTCCGGTGAAGCCCGCCTCAAACAAATCAAAGCCGAATTCAACGTCTCGACCAACCAGGCCAGTTACGCGGTACTGCGCGCGCCGCAGGACGGCGTAGTGGCCAAGCGTTCGGTGGAAGTGGGTCAGGTGGTCGCGGCTGGGCAAACCGTGTTCACCCTCGCCACCGACGGCGAGCGCGAAGTGCTCATCAGCCTGCCGGAACAAAGTTTTGGCCGGTTCAAGGTCGGTCAGCCGGTGACCGTTGAACTGTGGACGCAACAGAACCAGCGCTTCGCCGGGCAGATCCGCGAACTGTCGCCTGCAGCCGATCCAAAGTCCCGCACCTTCGCCGCGCGCATTGCCTTCACCAGCGGCAAGGTCCCGGCCGAGCTGGGCCAGAGCGCCCGGGTGTTCGTGCAGTCGGCCGATGCCGTGCCGTTGTCGGTGCCACTCTCGGCACTGACCGCCGAAAACGGCGCGACCTATGTCTGGGTCGTCAGCGCCAACAACACGCTGAAGAAAACCCCGGTGCGCGTCGGTCCGTTCGGCGAAAAAACCGTGCCGGTGCTCGAAGGCCTCAACGCCAACGACTGGGTGGTCGCCGCTGGCGTGCATGTGCTGCTCGAAGGCCAGCAGGTGCGCCCGGTGGATCGCTCCAACCGTGTGGTCCATCTGGCGGACAAGGAGTAAGTCCCGATGCGCTTCAACCTTTCCGAATGGGCGCTGCGTAATCGCCAGATCGTCCTGTTCCTGATGCTGTTGCTGGCCATCGTCGGCGCCTTGTCTTACACCAAACTGGGCCAGAGTGAAGACCCGCCGTTCACCTTCAAGGCCATGGTCATCCAGACCCGGTGGCCGGGGGCGACCGCGCAGGAAGTCTCGCGCCAGGTCACCGAGCGCATTGAAAAGAAACTCATGGAAACCGGTGAGTACGAACGCATCGTCTCGTTCTCTCGCCCGGGTGAGTCGCAGGTCACCTTCATCGCCCGCGACTCCATGCATTCCAACCAGATTCCCGACCTCTGGTATCAGGTGCGCAAGAAGGTCAGCGACATCCGGCAGACCTTGCCGCCGGGGATTCAGGGACCGTTTTTCAACGATGAATTCGGTACCACGTTCGGCAATATCTATGCACTGACCGGCAATGGTTTCGACTACGCCGTGCTCAAGGATTACGCCGACCGCATTCAGATTCAGCTGCAACGGGTCAAGGACGTCGGCAAGGTCGACCTGCTCGGTTTGCAGGACGAGAAGATCTGGGTCGAACTGTCCAACGTCAAACTCGCCACCCTCGGCTTGCCGCTGGCAGCCGTGCAGCAGGCATTGGAAGAACAGAACGCGGTGTCCACCGCCGGCTTCTTCGAGACCGGCAGCGAGCGTTTGCAGCTACGGGTTACGGGGAATTTCAAGACCGTCGATGAGATAAAGAATTTCCCGATCCGCGTCGGCGATCGCACGTTCCGCATCTCCGACGTCGCTGATGTCCGCCGGGGTTTCAACGATCCACCGGCGCCGCGCATGCGCTTCATGGGCGAGGACGCGATCGGGCTGGCCGTGGCGATGAAAGATGGCGGCGACATTCTGGTGCTCGGCAAAGCACTGGAAGGCGAGTTCTCGCGGATCCAGAAAAACCTTCCGGCCGGCATGCAGTTGCGCAAGGTCTCCGACCAGCCGGCAGCGGTGAAAACCGGGGTCGGCGAGTTCGTTCAGGTGTTGGTGGAAGCGCTGGCGATTGTGTTGCTGGTGAGCTTCTTTTCCCTTGGCGTGCGCACCGGCATGGTGGTGGCGCTGACCATTCCGCTGGTGCTGGCGATGACCTTCGCCTGCATGTATTACCTGGGCATCGGCCTGCACAAGATTTCCCTCGGCGCGCTGGTGCTGGCGCTGGGTTTGCTGGTGGACGACGCGATCATTGCCGTGGAAATGATGGCGATCAAAATGGAGCAGGGCTTCGACCGTATTCGCGCGGCGAGCTATGCCTGGACCAGCACCGCATTCCCGATGCTTACCGGTACGTTGATCACTGCCGCAGGCTTTCTGCCGATTGCCACGGCGCAGTCCGGCACCGGCGAATACACCCGCTCGATCTTCCAGGTGGTGACCATCGCGTTGCTCGCCTCGTGGGTGGCGGCGGTGATGTTCGTGCCGTATCTGGGGGAAAAACTGCTGCCGGATCTGGCGAAGATTCATGCGGCCAAACACGGAACGGCTGATGGCCAGTCAGACCCTTACGGCACGCCGTTCTATCAGCGGGTGCGGCGGCTGGTGGAGTGGTGCGTGGTGCATCGCAAAACCGTGATCGTGATGACGCTGGGGCTGTTCATCGCCTCGGTGATGTTGTTCCGGTTCGTGCCGCAGCAGTTCTTTCCGGCCTCCAACCGGCTGGAATTGATGGTCGATCTGAAACTCGCCGAAGGCGCGTCTTTGGCCAACACCGCCGGCGAGGTCAAGCGCCTGGAAGCGCTGCTCAAGGATCACGCAGGCATCGACAACTACGTGGCGTATGTCGGCACCGGTTCGCCGCGTTTCTACCTGCCGCTGGATCAACAATTGCCGGCAGCGAGCTTCGCCCAGTTTGTGGTGTTGGCGAAAACCATCGAGGAGCGCGAGGTGCTGCGCACCTGGCTGATCGACACGCTCAACGAGCAGTTCCCGGCCCTGCGCTCGCGGGTGACGCGTCTGGAGAACGGGCCGCCGGTGGGTTATCCGGTGCAGTTCCGCGTCACCGGTGAACACATCGAGGAAGTCCGCGCGCTGGCGCGCAAGGTGGCGGCCAAGGTTCGCGAGAATCCGCATGTGGTCAATGTGCATCTGGATTGGGAAGAACCGAGCAAGGTCGTGTATCTGAATATCGATCAGGATCGCGCTCGGGCACTCGGGGTGAGCACCGCCAATCTGGCGAAATTCCTGCAGAGTTCGTTGACCGGCTCAAGTGTCAGTCAGTACCGCGAAGACAACGAATTGATCGAGATTCTGCTGCGCGGAACGGTGCATGAGCGCACTGAATTGTCGTTGTTGCCGAGTCTGGCGGTGCCGACGGACAACGGCCGCAGTGTGGCGTTGTCGCAGATCGCCACGCTGGAATATGGCTTCGAGGAGGGCATTATCTGGCACCGCAATCGCCTGCCGAACGTGACCGTGCGGGCCGATATTTATGGCAAGGAGCAGCCGGCGACACTGGTCAAACAGATCATGCCGACGCTGGATTCGATTCGTGCTGAATTGCCGGATGGTTACTTGCTGGATGTCGGCGGCACGGTGGAAGATTCCGAGCGCGGGCAGAAGTCGGTGAATGCCGGGGTGCCGATGTTCATCGTCGTGGTGCTGACGTTGCTGATGGTGCAACTGCGTAGCTTCTCGCGCACGGCGATGGTGTTTTTGACGGCGCCGTTGGGGTTGATCGGGGTGACGTTGTTTTTGATGGTGTTCCGTCAGCCGTTCGGCTTTGTGGCGATGCTGGGGACGATCGCGCTGTCGGGGATGATCATGCGCAATTCGGTGATTCTGGTGGATCAGATTGAGCAGGATATTGCCTCGGGTTTGAAGCCTTGGCAGGCGATTATCGAGGCGACTGTGCGGCGTTTTCGGCCGATTGTGTTGACGGCGCTGGCGGCGGTTCTGGCGATGATTCCTTTGTCTCGGAGTGTGTTTTTCGGGCCTATGGCGGTGGCAATCATGGGTGGGTTGATTGTGGCGACGGCGCTGACGTTGTTGTTTTTGCCGGCGTTGTATGCGGCTTGGTTCAGGGTTCGTCGCGAGGGTTGATCTTTGGTTTGACGTGGCGGCCTTCGGGCCGGCCAGGTTCTTGGGGTTTTGGGTGAATATCCGTTGGTTTGGGGGGGGGCGGCTGGCGGTTTCGCCCTTACGGCGAGTCCCTTTGGCAAACGCCCCAAAGGAACCAAAGGTCTTTGCCCCAACGTTCGGCCCGCTCGCTGGGGCTCGGGGTTCCTTCGCTCCGGGATTGTTCCGGGCGCATCGCCTCCGGTTTGCTTCGCTGCACCTCCTCTCGATGTGTTTGGCTTCGCCAAACGGTCGCTGCGCTCCCACCCCCGGATCAATCCCTCCACTCAGCCTGCCGACGGGGCCTGTGGATCAAGATCAAAAGCCGCAGCCGAGCTAACGCTCATCCTGTTGAGTGGTGAGAAGCGAGGCGGGATGAGGTGTGCGCGTTGTGCTCGTGCGCTTCTGTGGGAGCTGGCTTGCCAGCGATGGCGGTCTGACAGCCGACCTGTTTGCTGCAGATGTACTCAATCCAACTGTAGGAGCCAGCCTGCTGGCGATGAGGCCTGCACAGCCTCCCAATCTCTCTCTGCATGGACTCTTTCCAACCTGTGGGAGATCAAGATCAAAAGCTGCAGCCGAGCTAACGCTCATCCTGTTGAGTGGTGAGAAGCGAGGCGGGATGAGGTGTGCGCGTTTTGCTCGTGCGCTTCTGTGGGAGCTGGCTTGCCAGCGATGGCGGCCTGACAGCCGACCTGTTTTTTGCCGATGTACGCAATTAACTTTAGGAGCCAGCCTGCTGGCGATGAGCCCGCCCAGCCTCCCAATCTCTATCTGCATACACCCAGTCAAAATTGTGGGAGCTGGCTTGCCAGCGATGACGGCCCGCCAGCCGACCAATCTCTAACAGATTGCTCACGATCCAACTGTAGGAGTGAGCCTGCTCGCGAAGGCGCCTGACAGCCGACCTGTTTTTTGCCGATGTACGCAATTAACTGTAGGAGCCAGCCTGCTGGCGATGAGGCCCGCACAGCCTCCCAATCTCTATCTGCATACACCCAGTCAAAATTGTGGGAGCTGGCTTGCCAGCGATGACGGCCCCCCAGCCGACAAGTCTCTAGCAGACTGCTCACGATCCAACTGTAGGAGTGAGCCTCGATCAAGTCGATTCGCAACACTGGCGCCCACAAAAAAGCCCGCTGAGCCGGTGGAGGTCAGCGGGCTTTTTGTCGTTCGGGGTTTACAGCGTCCCGAACACTTTCTTCGCCAGGCTGGTCGCGGCAGCGGCCGGGTTCTGGCGGATGGTTTCTTCCTGTTTGCCGATAATTTCGAACAGGCCATTGAGCGCTTGTTCGGTGACGTAGTTTTCAACGTTGGCGCTCTTGGCGTCGACGACGCCGAAGGTGGCGGCCTGGCCGGCGAAGGCGTTGTATTTCTGGGCCACGCCGACTTTGTCAGTGGCTTGTTTGACGATCGGCAGGAATTTGGCGCGGATCTGTTCGCGACTGGATTTGTCCAGGTATTGAGTGGCCGAATCTTTGCCGCCGCTGAGGATGCCTTTGGCGTCAGCCACGCTCATTTTTTTCACGGCGTCGATCAGGATGGGCTGAGCCTGGGTCACGGCGGATTCGGCGGCCTTGTTCATGGCGGTTTCCAGTTCTTCGACCTGGGCACCCATGCCGAAGGCTTTCATTTTGCTGGCGGCTTTGCCGAGTTTGCCCGGCAATTCGATCTTCACGTCCGGGTTATTGCTGAACCCACCCGGGGTGCCCAGTTGTTTGACGGCGATTTGCGCGCCTTGAGCCAGCGCATCCTTGAGGCCGCCGGCGGCGTCTTGTTGCGACAGGTCGGTAAGCGACAGTGCCATCGCGTTGGCGCAGATCATCAGGCCTGCGCACAGGCCGGCGAAGCGAAGGGTAGGGCGGAGCATGGCGGCTTCCTTGTTGCAGAAAATGAATTAACGAACAGCGTCGACGCGGATTTTCAGCGGTTGCGGGTCGTTGCCGTCGAGTTGCACGGCGTGGTTTTCGGTGGTGATGAACATCAGCTCGCCGTTGACTTCAATGCGCGCGCTAACCGAGTAACGGTGGCCGGGTTTGACCTGGGCCGGATCGTAGCTCAAGTGGAACGGCAACGGAACCTGGCCTTTGACCGGGCCTTTCTGTTCATCAAGGACCACCGCCGGCGCATCGGCCAGCGACACGTCTTGCAGGCTCACGCTCAGGGTCGCGCTCGGTGGCAGGGCGATGCGTTGCAGGTAGAACACTTCGCCGTCGAGGCCGACTTTGCCGGCGGGGGTGGTCGACTGGCAGGCGCTGAGCAGGGCAGCGGCAGCGAGAACGGTGAGTTTTTTCATGGTAAATCTCCTTTCAATGTGGGGGCGGGCTTGCTCGCGAAGACGGTTCAACATCCCTGTTGTCTGCCCTACCGCGAGCCGGCTCTCTCCTACAGGTATTGCATCAGACTTCGGACTGGCTGGTCGGTTGGTCTGCTGCATCTTCACTGCGGTGCAACGCCACCTGGCGGATCGACAAGCGAATCTCCGCTGGCAGCACGCGTTTGGCCGCGCCTTCGGCCAGTTCGCCGAGCAGTTCGTGATAGCTCAGTTTGCCGGCTTCGTCGCGACGAAGAACGTCGAGGTCGAGCAGGGTCTGGATGAAGTGGCGGAACAGACTCTTGTCGAAGAATTCCGGGGCATTGAGGCCGTGCAGGATCGACAGGCGCTGGGCCATGACCGTGCAGAGGTCTTCCAGCTCTTCGGCACTGATGCTGTTCTGGCCGGCGTTGAGCAGCAACGACACCGTCATGTAGAAGCGTTGCAACGTCTGCGCGATGCTTTTCGACAGCAAGGTCAGCAGCACGAAATGCCGCGAACTCGGTGCCGGTCGCAAGTACAGCTCTTTCTCGAAGCGCAGCAGCCCTTGTTCGACGAACGCTTCCAGCCACTGATCGACGACCCCGTCGAGTTCGTCCAGCGTCCAGCGAATGAACAGCTCCGATTGCAGGTACGGATACAGCGCGCGGGTGTAGCGCAGGATCTGTTCGCGACTCATGCGTGACGTGCTTTGGAAAAAGCTCGCCAGCAGTGCCGGCAGGGCGAAGATGTGCAGCACGTTGTTGCGGTAGTAGGTCATCAGGACGGCGTTCTGCTCGTCCAGGTAGAGAATTTTGCCCAGGGCGTCGTTCTGCTCGGACAGCAGATCCATATCCTTCACGTGCTCGATCAATGCGCGGCCATCGCCTTCCGGCAAGGTCGTGTGTGGCGAGTACGGCACCTTGCGCAACAGGGCCAGGTACAGATCCAGCACCCGCGCCATCGCGCGATCATCCAGCGCCAGGCGGGTGGTCGACAACAATGCCAGCGCCACCAGATTGACCGGGTTGATCGCCGCCGCTTCGTTCAAGTGTTGCGCGACTTTGTCGCCGAGGCGGTTGGTGGTTTCGTTAAGCCATGCCGGTTTGTACTGCGGACCGAGTTCCTGCTGGCGCCAGCCCGGCTGTTCGCTGTCGAGGAATTCCGCGAGTTTGATCGGTTCGCCGAAGTTCACCGCTACCTGGCCGAAACGTTGCTTGAGCGCGCCGATGACTTTGAAAATGTCGAAGATCGATTCTTTCTTTTTGCTCGCGCCTCGCAATTCTCCGAGGTAGGTACGACCTTCCAGCACGCGCTCGTAACCGATGTACACCGGCACGAAGACGATCGGCATCCGCGACGAACGCAGGAAACTGCGCATCGTGATGGCGAGCATGCCGGTCTTCGGTTGCAACATGCGCCCGGTGCGTGAGCGGCCACCTTCGACGAAGTACTCGACCGGGAAACCTTTGGTGAACAGGGTGTGCAGGTATTCGTTGAACACCGAGGTGTACAGCGGATTGCCCTTGAACGTGCGGCGCATGAAGAACGCGCCGCCACGGCGCAGCAGGCTGCCGATCACCGGCATGTTCAGGTTGATCCCGGCGGCGATGTGCGGTGGGGTCAGGCCGTTGCGGAACAGCAAGTACGACAGCAGCAGATAGTCGATGTGGCTGCGGT
The DNA here is from genome assembly GCF_054344005.1 of Pseudomonas sp. GNP014. Taxonomy (NCBI): domain Bacteria; kingdom Pseudomonadati; phylum Pseudomonadota; class Gammaproteobacteria; order Pseudomonadales; family Pseudomonadaceae; genus Pseudomonas; species Pseudomonas sp. GNP014. Next base: position 2,512,451 of record NZ_JBTGUS010000001.1, read on the forward strand.
GGCACGGCACGTAGATCACTTCGTGACCCTGGGCGACCTTCTGCACGCCTTCGATGTGGTTGACCTTGATGCCGTCGTAGATCTTGTTCCAGAACCAGCTCAGCACCACTTCGAGGAAGCGGATCGCGGTGTAGGTGTAGTCCGAGGCGATCTCGTTGCCGTAGCGCAGGGCCTGGGCCTTGGCTTTTTCCAGGGAGATGTTCTCGCGCTCGGCCTCTTCGACGATCGCTTGCCTGACCAGTGGCTGGTTGAGCAGACCTTTGACGAGGTTACGGCGGTGGGAAATGTCCGGGCCGATGACGGCGGCTTTCAGATTGCGGAAGTGCACGCGCAGGATGCGCTGGGCCATGCGCACCGTGCGTTCGTGGCCCTTGTTATGTTCGATCAGTTCGCGCAGGTGGATCGGCGCCGAGAACTGCACGCGGGTCTTGCGGCCAAGGACGATGATGCTCAGCAGGCGACGCAGGCGCCCGGTCACGGCCCAGCTGTCGGCAAACAGCAACTTCCACGGACTGTTTTCGCTGTCCGGCGACTGGCCCCAGAACACGCTGACCGGAATGATCTGTGCGTCTTCGGCGGCGTTCTGGGTCAGGGCGCTGACCAGACGGGTCAGGGTTGGCGGTGCGCCGCGTTTATCCTGGCGACCGAGCCAGTCGGGGTCCGGCGTCAGATAGAAAAACGCCGCCGGCTCGATCAGCGAGCCGACCGACACCGGCAGCACCGGACGCGGCAGGCCAGCCTTGGTGCACTCGGTGTCGACCACGGCCAGATCGGTCAGTGAAGGGTTTTGCAGGACGTAGAACACCGGACGACTGCGGTCGAGGTTGAGGGTGAACGACGACTGGTTGATCGTCTCGGATCGCACCCAGAGATACAACAGTCGGCGCAAGGTGCCAAACACAAGACGGCGGAACGGGGAACGGGTCATACGGCTTCTGCGTGAGTTGATAAACCGAGCGTTTGCTCGGGAGGTCGACAGTTTGCCGTATTCACCGAAAATCGGCAAAAAAGCGGCGAAGTAATCTCCTGTTGAGACTTTTCGCACCTGTCATATACTCGGCGGTCTGTCGCCGGGGCCCTTTTATGGACGTCGGACGCAGGCTGACGTTCCGCGAAGGCTTTCCTGCGAAAAGCCTGTTCAATAATAAAAAAGGAGTATGAACAGATGGCAACACGTGAAACCGGCAATGTGAAGTGGTTCAACGACGCCAAGGGCTACGGCTTTATTCAGCGCGAAGACGGGGTGGACGTGTTCGTGCACTACCGCGCGATTCGCGGCGAAGGGCACCGGTCGCTGACTGAAGGCCAGCAGGTTGAATACGCAGTGATTACTGGCGAGAAGGGTTTGCAGGCTGAGGATGTAGTCGGCTTGTAACAGCGGTTTCAAGCTGCAAGCCACAAGCTACAAGCCGTTCAGCTTGAGACTTGCAGCTTGCAGCTGCTTTTATGCCGTTTTCCAGGTGATCTCTTCTTCACCATCGGCGCTGATGCGAATCCAGCGATCTGCCGTCTCTTCACCTTCTTCTTCAACCCACGTCCCTGGCGCGCAACGCACCTCCACGTTCAACGCGGCAAAGGCGGCGCGGGCGCAGGCGATGTCGTCGTCCCATGGGGTCGCATCGCTTTCCAGGTACAGGCTGTTCCACTTGCCCACGGCTTTCGGCAGCCAGGTCACCGGGATGTTGCCGGCCTTGCATTTGTAAGTCTGGCCTTTCTGTACCCAGTCGCTGCACGGGCCCAGCGCGGCGCCGAGCCAGGCGGAAATGGCCTTGTGGTCGACGTCGGCGTCTTTCAGGTAAATCTCGATATCCGGTTGGCGCATGGATGTCCTCACTGCGGGTCTGAAAAATCCATTCGCGGATTTAGCCGGCCCCGGGCACTCGCCCGAGACCAAAAGTTATTGAAGAACGAAATAATCGTAGCGCATCGACACGGTGGTCACGAACGGCTCGGCCTGTTCGATCACCGCTGCACGACGCTCGGCACTGGCGCGCCAGCCGTGAGGTGTCATTGCCAGCAGGTTGGCGCGATCCTCGGGCTTGTCCAGCGTCAGTTTGAATTCCAGGGTTTCGCTGTGCGCCAGCGCCATGCCTTCGGGCACCAGGGCCAGATGCTTGTCGTCGGTGTATTCGCGCACTTCGTCGTACAGCCGTTCGCGCAGTTCCATCAGATGGCCGCTGGTCGGGCCGACCTTCATCAGGCCGCCGCCGACACTGAGCAGGCGCTTGGCCTCTTCCCAGTCCAGCGGGCTGAAAACGCTGGCGAGAAACTGGCAACTGCCCGACGCCAACGGCACGCGGGCCATGCTGGCGATCAACCAAGTCAGGGCCGGGTTGCGCTTGCAGGCGCGTTTGACGGCTTCGCGGGAGATGTCCAGCGCGTAGCCATCTGCGTTCGGCAAAGCCTCGGCGATCTGTGCGGTGTAGTAACCCTCGCCACAACCGATATCGACCCAGCGATCCGGGGCGTAACTCGCCGCCAGTTCGGCCAGGCGTTTGGCCACCGGCGCATAATGCCCGGCATTCAAGAAGTCGCGGCGCGCCTCGACCATGGCCTGGTTGTCGCCGGGATCGCGGCTGTTTTTGTGCTGCACCGGCAACAGGTTCAGGTAACCCTGACGCGCACGGTCGAAGCGGTGGCCGGCGGGGCAGACCACGCCGTTGTCCACGCTGTTCAGCGGTTCACTGCAGATCGGGCACGCGAGCATCAGGCGAGCAACTTGATCAGGGTCTGGTAGTAGATCTCGGTCAGTACGTCGAGATCGGCTGCCAGCACGCGCTCGTTGACCTGGTGAATGGTCGCGTTGACCGGGCCCAGCTCAACCACCTGGGTGCCCATGGTCGCGATGAAACGGCCATCGGACGTACCGCCACTGGTGGACGCCTTGGTCTCGCGGCCAGTGATGTCGCGGATGCTCGACGACACCGCGTCGAGCAGCGCGCCCGGCTGCGGTGAGGAACGGCAGGCCGGACAGCGCCCAGTCGATGTGCCAGTCCAGACCGTGTTTGTCGAGGATGTCGGCTACGCGCTTCTGCAGGCCTTCGACGGTCGATTCGGTGGAAAAGCGGAAGTTGAACACCGCCACCAGATCGCCCGGGATCACGTTGGTCGCGCCGGTGCCGGAGTTGACGTTGGAAATCTGGAAGCTGGTCGGCGGGAAAAAATCGTTGCCGTGATCCCAGTGCTCGGCAGCCAGTTCGGCCAGCGCCGGGGCGGCGAGGTGGATCGGGTTCTTCGCCAGATGCGGGTAGGCCACATGGCCCTGAACACCGCGAACAGTGAGCTTGGCACCGAGGGAGCCGCGCCGACCGTTTTTCACCACGTCGCCGACCAGGGTAGTGCTCGACGGTTCGCCGACGATGCACCAGTCCAGACGTTCGTTGCGCGCTGCCAGCCGTTCCACCACAGCCTTGGTGCCGTGGTGCGCCGGGCCTTCCTCGTCGCTGGTGATCAGGAACGCGACCTTGCCTTTGTGGTTCGGGTAGTCGGCGACGAAGCGCTCGGCGGCCACGGTCATCGACGCCAGGCTGCCTTTCATGTCCGCTGCGCCACGGCCGCAGAGCATGCCGTGTTCATCAATGACGGCGTTGAACGGGTCGATCTGCCAGGCGCTCACCGGACCGGTCGGCACCACGTCGGTGTGGCCGGCGAAGCACAGCACCGGGCCTTCGTCGTTGCCGTGGGTGGCCCAGAAGTTATCCACATCCTCGATGCGCATCGGCTCCAGGGTGAAACCGGCATCGCCCAGGCGCTGCATCATCTGCTTCTGGCAATCGGCGTCGACTGGCGTCACGGACGGGCGGCGGATCAGGTCGATGGCGAGTTGGAGGGTCGGCGAAAGGTCGGCGTGGGCCGTCATGGAAAACTCCGGGATCATGAATTTGAGCGAGGGCCAATGTGGGAGCGAGCTTGCTCGCGAAAGCGGTGTATCAGGCAACATAAGGGTTGAATTTTACAAAGCCTTCGCGAGCAAGCTCGCTCCCACGGGGATTGGGTTCGGTCAGTTACACCGCGTATCACGCCAAGCCCCGCAAAATGGCGGTTATCTTAAAGCAAAACGGCGACCATTGGCCGCCGTTTAGTGCTTCGTCGAGGAATTAGACGACAGGCGCCGGCTCAGGCGCCGCCGAAGGTTTCGGCAGCGACGAGAGGAACGCCATGATCAGTGCCGCGACGTAAGGCAGCGACTGCACCAGCAGCATCGCCACCCAGAAGCGCATGTCGTTGCTCGGAATGCCTTGCACCAGGTAGATCCCCAGCGCCGCGCCCCACAGCAGCAACATGATGAACAGCTCTTCCCGTGCTTCGGAAATCGCCACCCAGAAGCCATGGTTGTCGGCGTTTTTCGGTGTGCGGAAGAACGGAATGCTGCTGGTGAAGAAGCCGTACAGCACCGCTTTGGCGATGGTGTGCGACAACGCCAGCCCGGCCAGCGCCGCGCAGAACGCATCCTTGAGGTTCACGCCGACGGCGCGACGGTACAGGAAGATGATCTTGCCGACCTTGAACACGAACAGCGCCAACGGCGGGATCGCGAAAATCAGCAGCGGCGGATCGACCCGTTGCGGCACGATGATCATCGCCGCCGACCACAACAGCGCGCCGACGGTGAAGAAGATGTTCATGCCGTCCGCGACCCACGGCAACCAGCCCGCAAGGAAGTGGTAACGCTGACCACGGGTCAGCTCGGTGTCCTTGCCGCGCAACAGGCTGCCGGTATGGCGCTTGATGATCTGGATCGCGCCGTAAGCCCAGCGGAAACGCTGTTTCTTGAAGTCGATGAAGGTATCCGGCATCAGGCCCTTGCCGTAACTGTCGTGGTAATACGCCGCCGACAGGCCTTTTTCGAACACGCGCAGACCCAGTTCGGCGTCCTCACAGATGCACCAGTCGGCCCAGCCCAGTTCTTCCAGGACCGAGCGGCGGGTCATGGTCATGGTGCCGTGCTGGATGATCGCGTCACGGTCGTTGCGGGTGACCATGCCGATGTGGAAGAAGCCTTTGTATTCGGCGTAGCAGAGCTTCTTGAAGGTGCTTTCGTTCTGGTCGCGGTAATCCTGCGGCGACTGCACCACGGCGATTTTCGGATCGGCGAAGTGCGGCACCATGTGCTTGAGCCAGTTCGGGTGCACGCAGTAGTCGGAGTCGATCACCGCGATCACTTCGGCGTCCTTGGCGGTGTGCGGAATCAGGTAGTTCAGCGCGCCGCCCTTGAACCCGGCCAAGGGCGAGACGTGGAAGAACTTGAAGCGCGGCCCCAGGGTTTCACAGTAGTCGCGCACCGGCTCCCAGACTGCGGGGTCTTTGGTGTTGTTGTCGATGATCAGGACTTCATAGTCCGGATAATCGAGGGCAGCCAAGGCATCGAGGGTCTGTTTGACCATGTCTGGCGGCTCGTTGTAGCAGGGCACGTGAATAGAGACTTTCGGTCGATAGTCCGAATCACCGATTACCGGCAGGAATTCGCGTCGCCGCTTGTGAATCCACACCGCTTCGGCCAGTTCATGGGCCTCGGTGAGCAGCACGATAAATACCCCGAGCGCACCCAGCGCCAAGAGGAAACCCACGGTCAGACTGAACCAGGTGCTGTATTGCTGGCTGTAGTCGTAGCCGATCCACACCAGCACCGAACCGCAGAGAAACGCGATAAAGGTCAGGAAGGTACGGCCGCGCTGACGCAGGGCCGAACCGTCGATCATCAGCAGGGTCAGCGACAGCAGCGCCAGCACCACCGAACCGATGGCCAGTACGCGCCATTGCGGGATCGCCACCACCGGGCCTTCGAAGTTGAACTTCTGCTGACGCGCGGCGTTGAATACGCCCCAGTAGGCGCCCACCGAACCTTCGTCACTGGCCTTCCACGGCTGGTCGAAGGCTTCGATCACGAAGTAGTTGAAGCCCTGACGGTTAAGTTTGTTGACCAGCGTGCGCAGGTATATCGCCTGATCCGCCGGCGACGCATCGGCGCCACCGCGCATGCGACCGTTGCTCGGCCAGCCGACCTCGGACAGCAGCAGCGGTTTTTTCGGGAACAGCTTTTTCAGGTCGCGGGCGCGGTCGAAGACGAACTGCCCGGCCTTGTCCACGGGAATGAATTCCCAGTAGGGCAGGACGTGCGCCGCGATCAGGTCGACGTGCTTGGCCAGTTCCGGATGTTCTTCCCAGACGTGCCATTGCTCGGAGGTGGTCACCGGCACCTTGACGGCCGCCCGCACGCGATCAAGCAGCACGCTCAGTTGTTCGGCGGTGATTTCCTTGCGGAAGATCGCTTCGTTGCCGACCACCACGCGAACCACGCTGCGCGAAGTGTTCGCCAGTTCGATGGCGCGCTGGATTTCCCGCTCGTTGCGTTCCTGGTCAGGGCTGATCCAGATCCCCAGCGTCACGCGCAGACCGAATTCTTCCGCCAGTTTCGGGATGTCCTGCAGCGAACCGTCGACCGAGTAGATGCGGATGTTGTCCGTCAGCTTGCTCATGATCTCCAGGTCGCGGCGCATTTCATCGTCAGTCGGATACTGATCCTTCTGTGGGAATTGTCCCTGTTGGAATGGCGAATAGGAGAAACCGGAAATCTGCTCCGGCCAGTTGGGCGCGGAGACCGGGCGGTTGATCAGCGCCCAGAAACCGGTGAACAGGGCGGCGATTGCCAGAACCACCACCAGGTTGAGACCAAATTTACGCGATGACATAGCTATTTCGGGTTCCAAAGGCTGTGGAACGAAGGAACGGATCGGCTTACGCCAAAAGGGCGCGAATCCTACACCGGCACTCCACTAGTCGTACACAAGACAAGGAAATGCCGGATATTGGGCATCCGACTTTGACTTAAGTTCTTACACTTTTAGCTCGAAGGTTAAAACTTGTCGCTGCGTAGCCCTATAATGCGCGCCGGTTTTTGGGGTAATGGTCATGAGTACAGAAGATCCACGGTTTGCAGGCATCGCCCGTTTGTATGGCATCGAGGGTCTCGAGCGCCTGCGCGCGGCCCATGTGGCGATCGTTGGCGTCGGTGGCGTCGGCTCCTGGGCGGCGGAAGCCATGGCCCGCTGTGGTGTCGGCGAGATTTCGCTGTTCGACCTCGACGACGTCTGCGTCAGCAACGCCAACCGGCAGTTGCATGCGCTGGACAGCACCGTTGGCAAACCCAAGGTCGAAGTGATGGCCGAGCGCCTGCGCGGGATCAACCCGGACTGCACGGTGCACGCCGTGGCCGATTTCGTCACCCGCGAGACCATGGCCGAATACATCACGCCGAACATTGACTGCGTGATCGACTGCATCGACGCGGTCAACGCCAAGGCTGCGCTGATTGCCTGGTGCAAGCGGCGCAAGATCCAGATCATCACCACCGGCGGTGCGGGCGGGCAGATTGATCCGACGTTGATTCAGGTGTGCGACCTGAACCGTACGTTCAACGATCCACTGGCTTCAAAAGTGCGTTCGACCTTGCGTCGCGACTACGGCTTCTCGCGCACCGTGACCCGCCATTACAGCGTGCCGTGCGTGTTCTCCACCGAACAGCTGCGCTATCCGAAACCGGACGGCAGTATCTGTTTGCAGAAGAGTTTTGTCGGCGATGGCGTGAAGCTCGACTGCGCCGGCGGGTTTGGCGCGGTGATGATGGTGACGGCGACATTCGGCATGGTCGCGGCGACCAAGGCGGTGGACAAGATTGTGGCGGGTGTCCGGCGCCCGGTGGATCGGCTCAAGCCTCAGGTTTGATGTCGGGGCTTATGGCCTCATCGCTGGCAAGCCAGCTCCCACAGGTATTTGGTTGGTTCACTGCATTTGTGAAGACCATAGAGCCCTATGGCAGCTGGCTTGCCAGCGATGGCGATTAACCTGCCAACTCATTCATCCGCTGAAGTACGGCATTGAGACCATTACTGCGCGAAGGCGAGAGTTGCCGCGAAAGCCCCAGTTCGTTGAACCAGTCCGGCAGATCCACTTGCTGCAATTCAGCAGCGCTCAGACCATTGACCCGCAACAGCAACAACGCCACCAACCCGCGAATCATCCGCGCATCACTACTTGCCGAAAACTGCCAGTGGCCGTCATTCAGCGAGCCCACCAACCACACTTGGCTTTCACAACCATGCACGCGGTTGGCGTCGTTTTTATCTGCATCGTCCAGCGGTGGCAGGCGATCGCCAAACTGCATCAGCAACCGCGCACGCTGTTCCCAACCGGCGGCATTCTGAAAAGTGTGCAGCGCTTCGGCAGCGGCGGGCGGCAGACTCATCGCAACAACTCCAGCGCCTGATCCAGCGCTTCGAAGAAGCGTTCCAGATCCTCGGAATCGTTGTACAACGCCAGCGAAACACGAATCGCCCCGGCCAGCTCCAGGCTTTTCAGCAACGGCATGGCGCAGTGATGCCCGGCGCGCACGGCAATGCCTTGCTCGGTCAGCAGGTGCGCCAGATCGGCGTTGTGCACGCCTTCGACGACAAAACTGGCCAACGCCAGTTGCGGCTTGCCCAGCAGACGGATGCCATTGCGAGCGTGCAGGCCCTTGAGCAGATAGTCATGCAGCGCCGCTTCGTGCGCGGACACTGCGTCCTGGTCCAGGCCGGCCAGGTAGTCGAGGGTCGCACCGAGGCCGATCACGCTGGCGATCGGCGGCGTACCCGCCTCGAAACCCAGCGGAGCAGGGCGAAAACGTGAATCGTGATAATTGGCTTCCAGCACCATTTCGCCGCCGAACTGCCAGGGCTTCAGTTGCTCAAGCGCCTTGTTGCGCCCGAACAGCACGCCGAGGCCATCGGGGCCGTACAGCTTGTGGCTGGAAAACACATAGAAGTCACAACCCAGCGCCTGCACGTCGTGGCGACCGTGCACCACACCTTGCGCGCCATCGACCACGGTCAGGGCGTTCTGTGCCTTGGCCATGCCCAATAGCGCTGGCAATGGCTGCCAGGCACCGAGCACATTGGATAACTGACTGACCGCCAGCAAACGTGTACGTGGGCCGATCAGATGCACGGCGGCCGCGAGGTCGATAAAACCGGCGGCATCCAGCGGCAGGATCACCAGTTTCAGGTCGCGCCGCTGCGCCAGTTGCTGCCACGGCAGCAGGTTGGCGTGATGCTCCAGGGCGCTGATGACAATTTCATCGCCCGGGTGGAAAAGATGTTCCAGGCCATAGGCCAGGAGATTCAGCGCACTGGTGGCGCCGTGAGTGAAGATGATCTGCCCGCTGTCACCGGCATTCAGCCACTGGGCCACCTTGAGCCGACTGTCTTCGAACGCCTGCGTCGCGTGAGCGCCGGGCAGGTGCTGCGCACGATGCACATTGGCCGCGCCGTTGGCGTAGTAATGCGTCAGTGCGTCAAGCAGGGCTTGCGGTTTTTGCGTGGTGGCGGCGTTGTCCAGATAGGTCTGGTCTTGCCGTTGCAGGGCGGCGATGGCCGGAAAGTCGGCGCGCCAGGGGGAGGGAATCATCATTTGTTCAGCCCTGTGAACTTGGGCGGGATGTACACAAGACACTGTGGGAGCGAGCCTGCTCGCGAAGGCGTTCTTGAATACGCCAAAAGCTTCGCGAGCAAGCTTGCTCCCACAGGAGGTCGATGTGCTGCTTAGTTGTGAGCGTGCAGCGCTTCGTTCAGCTCGATTGCCGATTTGTGGGTTTTGCACTCCACGGCACCGGTTTCCGAGTTGCGACGGAACAGCAGGTCAGTCTGACCGGCCAGCTCACGCGCCTTCACCACCTTGACCAGGTTGTTGTGCTCGTCCAGCAGTGCCACCTTGGTGCCGGCGGTCACGTACAGGCCCGACTCGACGGTGTTGCGGTCGCCCAACGGGATACCGATACCGGCGTTGGCACCGATCAGGCAGCCTTCGCCGACCTTGATCACGATGTTGCCGCCACCCGACAGGGTGCCCATGGTCGAGCAGCCGCCGCCCAGATCCGAGCCCTTGCCGACGAACACGCCAGCGGACACGCGGCCTTCGATCATGCCCGGGCCTTCGGTGCCGGCGTTGAAGTTGATGAAGCCTTCGTGCATCACGGTGGTGCCTTCGCCCACGTAGGCACCCAGACGCAGACGCGCAGCGTCAGCGATGCGCACGCCGGCCGGAACCACGTAGTCGGTCATTTTCGGGAACTTGTCCACCGAGAACACTTCCAGCAGCTCGCCGCGCAGGCGGGCTTCGAGTTGCATCTCGGCCAGTTCGCTCAGGTCGATCGCGCCCTGGCTGGTCCAGGCCACGTTCGGCAGCAGCGGGAAGATCCCGGCCAGGCTCACGCCGTGCGGCTTGACCAGACGGTGGGACAGCAGGTGCAGCTTGAGGTAGGCCTCAGGTGTCGAGGTCAGCTGTGCGTCTTCCGCCAGCAGGGTGGCGACCAGCGGCTTGTGGCTCTCGGCCAGACGGGTCAGCAGCTTGCCTTGCACGGCGTCGATGCCTTTGACCGCTTCAGCCAGTTGCGCAGCCTGCGCGGTGGTGAAGGCGATGGCCTGGTTGCCTTCGGTGTAGCCGAGGATCGGCGCAACAGCGGCGACCAGTTCGGCCGACGGGTTGAGCAGTGGCTGGGCGTAAAACACTTCCAGCCACGCGCCTTGACGGTTCTGAGTGCCGACACCAAAGGCGATGCTGAACAGGGATTTGGACATGTGAATACCTCTAGCAATAAGTGACGGGCTGCTTACTGGAGTGCAGCCGCGTAGATGTCTGGCTTGAAGCCAATCAGGGTTCGGTCACCGAGATCGAGCACCGGGCGCTTGATCATCGAGGGTTGAGCGAGCATCAGTTCGATGGCTTTCGACTGGTCGAGATCGGCTTTACGTTCGTCGTCGAGTTTGCGAAAGGTCGTGCCTGCACGGTTCAACACCGTTTGCCAGCCGTGCTCGTCACACCATTGAGTCAGGTGCTCACGGTCGATACCGGCGGTTTTGTAATCATGAAAGTCGTAGCTGACAGCGTGTTCATCGAGCCAGGTGCGCGCCTTCTTCATGGTGTCGCAGGCTTTGATGCCGAAAAGGTGCAACGTTTTACTTGAAACGGTCAAGGAATCGCCCCCTTTACAGGTGCTGGAGAAAAATGGTGTCGGATTATGCCATGACCAAACCGGTTCGCGGCGCCTCAGGTCGATTTGGCAATGCAAAACCCTGTGGGAGCGAGCTTGCTCGCGAAGGGGCCGTGTCAGTCAAAATCTCTGTTAATGACACACCGTATTCGCGAGCAAGCTCGCTCCCACATTGGTGCGGCGTGTACGCGTGCGACATAGGTGCAAACGCCAGACGCATCCTAAGCGGCTAATATGGCAGTTCAACGCTGTCGATCGTCTGAGATTTCCGCTTTATGCAAACCGCTTATACCGTCCTGATCCTGCTGATGCTGGTCAGCGTCTCGCGGCTGGTCGGACGGGTCATCCCGCTGCCGCTTCCTCTGGTGCAAATCGCCGCTGGCGCCTTGCTCGCCTGGCCGACCCTCGGTCTGCACGTGGCCCTTGATCCCGAATTGTTCCTGTTTCTATTCCTGCCACCGTTGCTGTTTTCCGATGGCTGGCGCATGCCCAAGCGCGAGTTCTGGCAGTTGCGCGGGCCGATTCTGACCCTGGCGGTCGGACTCGTTCTGTTCACCGTGGTCGGAGCGGGTTACTTCATTCATTGGCTGCTGCCGACGATTCCGCTGCCGGTGGCTTTCGCCCTGGCCGCCGTGCTGTCGCCGACGGATGCGGTGGCCGTCTCGGCGATTTCGCAGAACCGCTTGCCGACGCCACTGATGCACATGTTGCAGGGCGAGGCGCTGATGAACGACGCGTCAGGCCTGGTGACATTCAAGTTCGCCCTCGCTGCCGCAGTGACCGGAGTATTTTCGCTGGCCAATGCCAGTCTGACGTTTGTACTGGTGGCGGTTGGTGGTCTGGCGGTGGGCGTCGCGCTGAGCTGGCTGGTCGGGCGCTTGCGTGCGTGGATGATCGCTCGCGGCTGGGATGATCCGGCCACCCACGTGGTGTTCATGTTACTGCTGCCTTTCGCGGCGTATGTGCTGGCCGAGCGGTTGGGCGCTTCCGGCATTCTTTCGGCGGTGGCGGCGGGGATGATGCAGAGCTGGCTCGATCTGTTGCCCCGCCAGACCAGCACCCGCTTGCTCAATCGCAGCGTCTGGTCATTGCTGGAGTTTGCCTTCAATGGTTTGATCTTCCTGCTGCTGGGCCTGCAATTGCCGGACATCATCAAAGCCGTGGTCAGCCACGAGCCGACGTTGTGGCCGACGCTGTTCTATCGCTGCCTTGATGTCGTGGCGATTTTCCTCGCGCTGGTACTGCTGCGGTTTATCTGGGTGCAGAGTATCTGGCGCTTGTCGGTGCTGCTGCGACGTTTGCGCGGCAAGGGCGAGCTGACGCAAGTGCCGACGGCGCGTTCCTGCTGGCTGTTGACTGTCGGTGGGGTGCGAGGTGCGGTGACGCTGGCCGGTGTGATGTCGGTGCCGATGCTGATGGGTAGCGAGGCTTTCCCCGAGCGTGACCTGCTGATCTTCATCGCCGCCGGGGTAATTCTGCTGTCGCTGATCTCGGCATGTATCGCGCTGCCACTGTTGCTGCGGGGCATCGAAAAAAGCCCGGATGACAAGCGCCGTCAGGAAGTGCGCGATGCCTGGCGCAAGACTGCCGAGGCGGCGATCCATGCGCTGGAAACCGAAGAGGTCGCCCCGCAGGACGCCGCTCAGGCGGCACTCTCGGCGGAACTGAAAGCGCGGATCATGTCCGAGTATCGCCATCAACTTGAGGTCTTCAACGATTCCGCCGAAGCCCAGGCGTTGGCGTTTCAGATGGATCTGCTGGAGCGCCGGCTGCGTTTGAAGGCCCTACGGGCGCAGCGCCTCGAACTGTATAGCCTCAGTCGGCAGCATCAGATTGGCGATGACGTGTTGCGGGAGGTCTTGGGTGAGCTGGATTTGAGTGAGGCGAATCTGGGACAGGTCAAATAGCCTGCGGATTTGCCCGCGCCAGAGCGTCTGGCGCGGGCAATCGGATGCTTACTTGTGCCGTGTGATGAAGGCGCGAATACGTTCCGCCGCTTCGACGCATTCAGCCAGTGGCGCAACCAGTGCCATGCGCACGCGACCGGCACCCGGGTTGACACCGTCTACATCGCGGGACAGGTAGGAGCCGGGCACCACGGTCACGTGTTCTTCGGCAAACAGCTCCCGGCAAAACGCCGCGTCATCACCTTGCACGTTTGGCCACAGGTAGAAACTGCCATCCGGACGCTGCACATCCATCACCGGGCTGAGGATTGCCAGGACCGCGTCGAACTTCTCGCGGTACAGCGCACGGTTGGCGCGCACGTGCACTTCGTCGTTCCACGCGGCCACGCTGGCCAGTTGCGTTTGCACCGGCATCGCACAGCCGTGGTAGGTGCGATACAGCAGGAAGCCCTTGAGGATGTCGGCATCACCCGCGACGAAACCGGAGCGCAGGCCTGGCAGGTTGGAGCGTTTGGACAGGCTGTGAAACACCACGCAGCGCTTGAAATCCTTGCGGCCCAGTTCGACGCAGGCGCTGAGCAGGCCCGGCGGTGGCGTCTGTTCGTCGAAGTACAGTTCGCTGTAGCACTCGTCGGCGGCGATGACGAAGTCGTATTCGTCGGCCAGGGCGATCAGTTTTTTCAGCACATCGACCGGAATCAGTGCGCCGGTCGGGTTGCCCGGCGAGCACAGGAACAGGATCTGGCAGCGTTTCCAGATTTCTGGCGATACCGCGTCGAAGTCCGGGTTGAAGCCATTCTCGTCCAGGCATGGCAGGTAGTGCGGCTTGGCGCCGGCGAGAAACGCCGCGCCCTCGTAGATCTGATAGAACGGGTTCGGGCTGACCACCAGGGCGTCATCGCCACGGTTGACCACGGTCTGGGTGAAGGCGAACAACGCTTCACGGGTACCGTTGACCGGCAGCACATTACGCGCCGGGTCAATCCAGCCGCTCGGCACGCCGAAACGACGCTCGCACCAGCCAGCGATGGCTTCGCGCAGGGCCGGGATGCCGAGGGTGGTCGGGTATACCGCCATCTGATCCAGACTGTTGGCCAGCGCTTCGGCGACAAAACTTGGCGAACGGTGTTTCGGCTCGCCGATCGACAGAGCGATCGGGCGTTTGTCCGGATTTGGCGTTACGGTGCCGAGCAGGGCGCGGAGCTTTTCGAACGGGTACGGCTGGAGCTGGTTCAGAGCGTTGTTCATTGGGGCAGGGTCTCTCGCAAAGCCATTTGAATCCGGGGCGCCATCAGATACTGATGCGCGACAATTTGATATCGGGTTCCTGATTGACGCTCAGTTGCTCAACGATCGCATCCTGCAGACGGCTGCACAGCAACGGGTCGGACAATGGTTGGTTGTGGGCGTCGGTGATGAAGAACACGTCTTCCACCCGCTCGCCCAGGGTCGCAATCTTGGCGTTCTGCAGCGACAGGTCGAACTCGAGGAAAATCCCGCCGATGCGTGCCAGCAAACCTGGCCGGTCAGGCGCGGTCAGTTCCAGCACGGTCACCGGACGCTGGGCGTCGTTATGGATCGTCACCTGCGGTGCAAAGGCGAAGTGCTTGAGCTGGCGCGGGACCCGGCGCTGAATGATCGTCGGGTAGTCGTCCGGGTTGCGCAGGGCTTCGGTGAGGCCTTCGCGTATCTGCTTGATCCGCGCCGGGTTGTCACCGATGGATTCCCCGTCGTTGTCGAGCACAATGTAGGTATCGAGGGTGAACTGGCTGCTGGACGTGATGACCCGGGCGTCGTGAATGTTCAGGTTGAGCTGGTCCATTGCTGCCACGGTCACGGCGAAGAAGTCGTGTTGGTCCGGGGCATAAATGAAGATCTGCGTACCGCCCTCGAATTCGCGCTGGGTGGTTTCCTTGATCAGTACCAGCGGCCCGCCATCGGCCGGCTGCTGCAGGATCGCATCGCTGTGCCAGGCCACGTCGCCGGCGGTGTGCCGCAGGAAATAGTCATCGCCCAACTGCGCCCACAATTGCTCGACGTCGTCCGGATCGGTGCCGCCGCGCACCAGAATATCCAGCGCAGCGCTTTGGGTCTGGCGGATCTGTTCTTCACGATCCACCGGGTTCTCCAGGCCGCGACGCAAGGCGCGCTTGGTCTCGGTGTAGAGCTGGCGCAACAGGCTGGCGCGCCATGAATTCCACAGGGTCGGGTTGGTCGCGTTGATGTCGGCCACGGTCAGCACGTACAGGTAGTCGAGGCGGGTTTCGTCGCCGACGGCCTGAGCGAAATCGTGGATCACTTGCGGGTCGGACAAATCCTTGCGCTGGGCAGTGGTCGACATCACCAGATGGTTTTGCACCAGCCAGACAATCAGGCGGCTGTCCCACACCGGCAATTGATGGCGCTGGCAGAACGCCTCGGCATCGACCGCGCCGATTTCCGAGTGATCGCCATGCCGGCCCTTGCCGATGTCGTGGTACAGCCCCGCCATGTAAATGAGTTCGGGCTTGGGCAGCTTGGCCATGAGCTTGGCCGCCAGCGGGAATTTTTCCGACACCTGGGTGTACTGCAACTTACGCAGGTGTTTGATCAGGTTCAGGGTGTGCGCATCAACCGTATAGATGTGGAACAGGTCGTGCTGCATCTGCCCGACGATAAAGCCGAACTCCGGCAGGTAACGCCCGAGAATGCCGTAGCGATTCATCCGCCGCAGATTGCGGTGGATGCCGATCTTGCACTTGAACAGCTCGATGAACAGGCTGGTATTGCGGATGTCGTTGCGGAAATTGTCGTCGATCAGGTGACGGTTCTCCCGCAGCAGACGAATGGTGTCTGCCCGTACGCCTTTGATTTCCGGCTGCTGGGCCATCAGCACGAAAATCTCGAGCATGGCGAACGGCGTGCGGCGGAACACGTTGTCGTTGCGTGCTTCGATATAGCCGTCATGCAGTTGGAAGCGCGAATTGATTGGCTGCGGCGGTGCTTCATCTTCGGGGGCGAGGATGACTTCCTCGAAATGCTGGATGATCAGGTCGCTGAGTTGAGCGATGCTCATCACGACGCGGAAATACTGTTGCATGAAGTTTTCGACGGCCTGCTTGGCGTCGTCACCTTCAAACCCCAGCAAACCGGCGATGGTGCGCTGATGATCGAACAGCAGGCGGTCTTCGGCGCGACCGGCGAGCATGTGCAGGGCGTAGCGCACCTTCCAGAGAAATTCCTGGGAGGAGGCCAGCAGTGCGTTTTCACTCTCGACCAGAAAGCCTTCGCCGGCCAGGGCGCGCAGGTTGAGGGTGCCGTATTGACGACGGGCCACCCACAGAATCGTCTGGATATCCCGCAGGCCGCCCGGCGAGCCTTTGACGTTGGGTTCCAGGTTGTACTCGGTGTCGTTGTATTTGTGGTGACGGGCCTTCTGTTCGGCGCGCTTGGCCAGGAAGAACTCCTTGGCCGGCCACATGTGCGCAGTGCTGGTGACGTCGAGCATGCGCTGGCGCAGATGCTCGGGGCCGCAGATGGTGCGGCTTTCCATGAGGTTGGTGACCACCGTCAGGTCGGCACGGGCCTCTTCGGCGCACTCGTCGACCGAGCGAACGCTCTGACCTACTTCCAGGCCGATGTCCCACAGCAAGGTCAGAAAGCGCTCAATGGAATCACGGAAAACTTCGTGATCGGCGCTGTCCAGCAGGATCAGCAAGTCGATGTCGGAATAGGGATGCAACTCCCCCCGGCCATAACCGCCGACCGCAACCAGCGCGATGTCGGCGTCCTCGCTCCAGTTGAACTGCTCCCAGGCCTTTTGCAGGATATTGTCGACGAACCAGGCGCGGTCTTCGATCAGCCTGCGGATATCGCGGCCACTGCGAAAGCGCGCGTCGAGCACTTCGCGTGCCTGGCGGATCGCCTTTTTGAACGCCGCGATAGGACTCGCTTTCAGAGCCAGTTCTGCCTGGAACTGGCCGCGGTCGAAGAGTTCGGGATCCACCTGCGGCATCGGTTGGCTTTCCTTCTATATAAGGCTGGGAGCGTTGCGGATCAGGCCGATACGCGCGGGATGGTGTCGTCGGCGCGCAGGGTGAAGATCTCGTAGCCGGTGTCGGTGACCAGCAAGGTGTGTTCCCACTGCGCCGAGAGTTTGCGGTCCTTGGTGATCGCGGTCCAGCCGTCACCCAGCACCTTGGTGTCGGCCTTGCCCTGGTTGATCATCGGTTCGATGGTGAAGGTCATGCCGGCCTTCAGTTCCATGCCGGTGCCGGCGCGACCGTAGTGCAGGATCTGCGGTTCTTCGTGGAACACCTTGCCGATGCCGTGGCCGCAGAATTCGCGGACCACCGAGAAGCCATTCTTTTCCGCGTGCTTCTGGATGATTTCGCCGATATCGCCGAGGCGGCAGCCAGGTTTGACGATCTCGATGGCCTTGTACATGCATTCCTGAGTGACTTGCGACAGGCGCTCGGCCCAGACCGGTACTTCGCCGACGTGGAACATGCGGCTGGTGTCACCGTGGTAGCCGTCCTTGATCACGGTCACGTCGATGTTCAGGGTGTCGCCGTTTTTCAGCGGCTTGTCGTTCGGAATACCATGGCAGACCACATGGTTGATCGAAGTGCAGATCGACTTCGGGTAACCCTTGTAATTCAGTGGGGCGGGGATGGCCTGCTGCACGTTGACGATGTAATCGTGGCAGATCTGGTTCAGTTGATCGGTGGTAACGCCCGGTTTGACGTGTTCGGCAATCATTTCCAGCACATCGGCGGCCAGTTTGCCGGCGACACGCATGCCAGCGATGTCCTCGGGGGTTTTGAGGTTGACGGTCATACAGGCTCTCTCTGCGCTCGGCGGCGCTTGTTGATACGTATTGGGTGGCACATGTGCGTTTTGCGACCCTGAAAAACCCGATTCTAACAGACGAAAGGAGCAAATCCGCGCCTGCGTGCATCGTGTCTCTCTATACAATGGTGCGCTTGAAGGCGATTCCAAGGGGGCTGCGTCCATGTCCCGGGTGCGATTACAGATTCCGGGTTCCGTTTCTGCGCACCCTGTGGTATAAAATGCGCCGCTTTCCGGGGATACCCCGAAAAGCTTAAATCCACACACGTGTCGACACGATGACCTGGGTGCTTTTGGCTTTATGCCACTGGTTGGTCATTGGGATACGTGGAGGCCAAACCCGACTTATTAAGGAACTATCATGTCCCAAGTCAACATGCGCGATATGCTGAAGGCCGGTGTGCACTTCGGTCACCAAACCCGTTACTGGAATCCGAAAATGGGTAAGTACATTTTCGGCGCGCGTAACAAGATTCACATCATCAACCTTGAAAAAACCCTGCCAATGTTCAACGAAGCTCTGACTTTCGTAGAGCGTCTGGCCCAGGGCAAAAACAAGATTCTGTTCGTCGGCACCAAGCGTTCCGCTGGCAAGATCGTTGCTGAAGAAGCAGCACGTTGCGGTTCGCCGTACGTCGATCACCGCTGGTTGGGCGGCATGCTGACCAACTTCAAAACCATTCGTGCTTCCATCAAGCGTCTGCGTGACCTTGAAGTTCAAGCCGAAGACGGTACTTTCGCCAAGCTGACCAAGAAAGAAGCGCTGATGCGCTCCCGTGACCTGGAAAAGCTGGATCGCTCCCTGGGCGGCATCAAGGACATGGGCGGTCTGCCTGACGCACTGTTCGTGATCGACGTTGACCACGAGCGCATCGCGATCACCGAAGCCAACAAGCTGGGCATCCCGGTAATCGGCGTTGTCGATACCAACAGCAGCCCGGAAGGCGTTGACTACATCATCCCAGGTAACGATGACGCCATCCGCGCTATCCAGCTGTACATGGGTTCGATGGCTGACGCTGTTATCCGTGGTCGCAACAACGTTGCTGGCGGCACTGTAGAATTCGCAGCTGAAGAAACTCAGGCTGCAGCTGAGTAATTGACGCCTTGGCGTTGACTCAGTAAGCAAAAAGGGGGCTTGGCCCCCTTTTTGCCACCTCGAAAACCATTTGTCGGCGGCGCAGCTACAGCATCTGTAACGTGCAGCGGCTACAAGCTGGTTCGGGAAGAATTGAACGCCCGTTCGATCGGGTGGAATGGTTGAAAACCTATCCAAGAGGAATTTGAAAATGGCAGCAATTACTGCAGCGTTGGTTAAAGAACTGCGCGAGCGTACCGGCGAAGGCATGATGGACTGCAAGAAAGCCCTGGAAAAGGCTGACGGCGACATCGAAAAAGCCATTGATGACATGCGTGCTTCGGGCGCGATCAAGGCTGCGAAAAAGGCTGGCAACGTTGCCGCTGAAGGCGCAATCGCAATCAAGGACGACGGTAAAGCTGCCGTTATCCTGGAAGTGAACTCGCAGACCGACTTCCTGGCCCTGCAAGACGACTTCAAAAACTTTGTTGCTGCCAGCGTTGAAAAAGCCTTCGCTGACAAGCTGACCGACGCTGCTCCGCTGATCGCTGCTCAAGAAGCCGCTCGCGAAGCACTGGTTGCCAAAGTAGGCGAGAACGTCAACATCCGTCGTCTGACCCGTATCGAAGGTGACGTTGTAGGTTCGTACCTGCACGGCAACAAGATCGGTGTTGTTGTGGCTCTGAAAGGCGGTGACGTCGAGCTGGCCAAAGACATCGCGATGCACGTAGCTGCCAGCAACCCTGAGTTCCTGCTGCCTTCGCAAGTTTCGGCTGAAGCGATCGAGCGTGAAAAAGCTGTGTTCATGCAGCTGAACGAAGAGAAGATCAAAGGCAAGCCAGAAAACATTGTTGAGAACATGGTCAAAGGCCGTATCAGCAAGTTCCTGGCAGAAGCGAGCCTGGTTGAGCAGGCGTTCGTCAAGAACCCTGAAATCAAGGTTGGCGAGCTGGCCAAGAAAGGCGGCGCAGAAATCGTTTCCTTCACCTACTTCAAAGTAGGCGAAGGCATCGAGAAGCCGGTCGACAACTTCGCTGAAGAAGTTGCTGCCCAGCTGGCTGCAGCCAAGCAATAAGACGGTTTTTCAACTGTCGCCCGAAAGAGGCTGCCCGCTCACGCGCGCAGCCTCTTTTCAGATGGGGTTACCAATTTTTAATTGGTTTCCACTTGGAACTGACTTACAAAGCCATGTTCCGATGGCGCTGAAGCAGCGCCAAGCTAGAGTGAACGCCAGCTGTAAACAGCTCGCAAAGAATTTTTAAATACGCCGCAGGAGAGATTCGCAATGGCTCAGCAGGGCAGTGGTTATCAGGCTCGCTATAAACGCATTCTACTCAAGCTTAGCGGCGAGGCCCTGATGGGCTCGGAAGAGTTCGGGATCGATCCGAAGGTTCTGGATCGCATGGCGCTGGAAGTCGGCCAACTGGTCGGTATCGGCGTTCAGGTCGGTCTGGTGATCGGCGGTGGCAACCTGTTCCGTGGCGAAGCCTTGAGCAAGGCTGGCATGGATCGGGTGACAGGCGACCACATGGGCATGCTGGCCACTGTGATGAATGCCTTGGCCATGCGCGACGCGCTGGAACGTGCCAATATCTCGGCCATCGTGATGTCGGCCATTTCCATGGTGGGCGTAACCGATCACTATGATCGTCGCAAAGCCATGCGCCACTTGAACTCCAAGGACGTGGTGATTTTCGCGGCCGGTACCGGCAACCCGTTCTTCACAACGGATTCGGCAGCCTGCCTGCGCGCCATTGAAATCGATGCCGATGTCGTGCTCAAGGCAACCAAGGTCGATGGCGTCTACACCGCTGACCCATTCAAGGACCCGCATGCCGAGAAGTTCGATCATCTGACTTATGATGAAGTACTGGATCGCAAGCTGGGTGTAATGGATCTGACAGCTATTTGCCTGTGCCGCGATCACAAGATGCCGCTGCGCGTATTCAACATGAACAAGCCCGGCGCCCTGCTGAACATCGTACACGGCGGCGCTGAAGGAACCCTGATCGAGGAAGTTCAACAATGATCAACGAAATCAAGAAAGACGCCAAAGAGCGCATGACGAAGTCCGTTGAGTCTCTGGCTCACAACTTCGGCCGTATCCGTACCGGCCAGGCGCACCCAAGCATTCTGGAAGGCGTGATGGTGCCGTACTACGGCGCGGACACCCCGATCAAGCAAGTCGCCAACATCACCGTCAAAGACGCCCGTACCCTGCAAGTGGTTGCGTTCGAGCGCAACATGCTCGGTGCTGTCGACAAGGCGATCGGCAGTGCAGGTCTGAACCTGAACCCGACCAACCTGGGTGAATTGCTGCTGATCAGCATGCCGGCCCTGACCGAAGAAACCCGTCGTGGTTTCACCAAGCAGGCGCGTGATGTGGCCGAAGACGCCCGTGTTGCCGTGCGCAACATCCGTCGCGATGCCAACAGCTCGCTGAAGGATCTGGTCAAGGAAAAGGAAATCAGCGAAGACGAAGAGCGTCGCGCCACTGGCGAAATCGACGATCTGACCAAGAAGTACGTGGCCGAGATCGACGCGAAACTGGCTGAGAAAGAAAAAGACCTGATGGCCGTATAAGGGTCGAGTTTTAATGGACAAGACCAAGCAGACTGCGCCGTCCGCGGTGCCGCGCCATGTCGCGATCATCATGGATGGCAACAATCGCTGGGCGAAAAAACGCTTTATGCCGGGTGTCGCCGGGCATAAAGCGGGCGTGGATGCTGTACGGGCAGTGATCGAGGTGTGCGCTGAGGCCAAGGTCGAAGTGCTCACCCTGTTCGCGTTTTCCAGTGAGAACTGGCAGCGCCCGGCCGATGAGGTCAGCGCCTTGATGGATCTGTTCTTCAAGGCGTTGCGTCGTGAGGCCAAGCGCCTCAACGACAACAACATCAGCTTGCGGATCATTGGCGATCGTTCGCGCTTCCACCCTGAGCTTCAGGCGGCGATGCGCGAGGCCGAAGCCATGACCGCCGGTGCCAACCGCTTCATTCTGCAGATCGCAGCCAACTACGGCGGTCAGTGGGATATCGCACAAGCTGCGCAGCGTCTGGCGCGGGAAGTCCAGGCCGGACACCTGCGTCCGGAGGACATCACGCCGGATCTGCTGCAGACCTGTCTGGCCACCGGCGACCTGCCGTTGCCGGATCTGTGTATCCGCACGGGTGGTGAGCACCGCATCAGCAATTTCCTGCTGTGGCAGCTGGCCTACGCCGAGCTGTACTTCTCCGACCTGTTCTGGCCGGACTTCAAACACGATGCCATGCGCAATGCGCTGGCCGATTTCGCTTCTCGTCAGCGTCGCTTCGGTAAAACGAGTGAGCAGATTGAAGCTGGAGCCCGGGTTTAATGCTTAAACAACGAATCATCACTGCGCTGATCCTGTTGCCGATCGCCTTGTGCGGTTTTTTCCTGCTCGAAGGTTCCGGCTTTGCGCTGTTCATCGGGCTGGTGGTCAGTCTGGGCGCGTGGGAGTGGGCGCGGCTTGCCGGTTTCAATGGCCAGACGTTCCGTGTCGGTTATGCCGCCGCGGTCGCGCTGATGCTGTTCGTCATGTACATCTTGCCCGTCCTCGCGCCGTGGGTGCTGGGCGCGGCAGTACTGTGGTGGATGGTGGCGACCTGGCTGGTACTGACCTATCCGCAGTCGAGCGAGCACTGGTCCAGTGCGGCGACCAAGCTGGTGATCGGTCTGTTGATCCTGTTGCCGGCCTGGCAAGGCCTGGTGCAGATCAAGCAGTACCCACTGGGCAACTGGTTGATCATGGCGGTGATGGTGCTGGTCTGGGGTGCAGATATTGGCGCTTACTTCTCCGGTCGAGCTTTCGGCAAGCGCAAGCTTGCACCGCAGGTCAGTCCGGGCAAGAGCTGGGAAGGTGTCTATGGCGGTCTGGCGCTGAGTCTGGTGATTACCGCCATTGTCGGTCTGGTACGCGACTGGACGGTTGCCGAGCTGCTTAAAGGCCTGATCGGCGCTGCGCTGATCGTGTTCATTTCCGTTGTCGGTGATCTCACCGAAAGCATGTTCAAACGCTCATCCGGCATCAAGGACAGCAGTAATCTGCTTCCGGGTCATGGTGGCGTGCTTGATCGTATCGACAGCCTCACGGCGGCGATTCCGGTATTTGCCGTGCTGTTGTGGATGGCTGCACCGTGAGTCGCCCACAGCAGATTACCGTCCTTGGGGCGACCGGCTCGATCGGTCTGAGCACCCTCGATGTCATTGCTCGTCACCCTGAGCGCTATCAGGTGTTCGCACTGAGCGGCTTCACTCGCCTGAGTGAGCTGTTCGCCCTGTGTGTGCGCCATGTGCCGCAGTTCGCCGTGGTGCCGGAAGTCGCTGCCGCGCGCGGTCTGCAGGACGACTTGCGTGCGGCCGGTCTGCCGACCCGTGTGTTGGTCGGGGAGGAGGGCTTGTGTCAGGTGGCTGCAGCCCCTGAAGTCGATGCGGTCATGGCGGCGATTGTCGGTGCGGCGGGGTTGCGCCCGACGCTGGCGGCGGTCGAGGCCGGCAAGAAAATCCTTCTGGCCAACAAAGAGGCGCTGGTGATGTCCGGCGCCTTGTTCATGCAGGCGGTACGCAAGAGCGGCTCGGTGCTGTTGCCGATCGACAGCGAACACAATGCGATTTTCCAGTGCATGCCTCAGGATTTTGCTCGTGGGTTGAGCTCAGTGGGCGTGCGTCGGATTTTACTGACAGCCTCCGGCGGTCCCTTCCGGCAGACACCGATGGCCGAGCTGGCGCATGTTTCGCCTGACCAGGCTTGCGCCCATCCGAACTGGTCCATGGGACGCAAGATCTCCGTGGATTCGGCCAGCATGATGAACAAGGGCCTCGAATTGATCGAAGCCTGCTGGTTGTTCGATGCAAGGCCGTCGCAAGTCGAGGTCGTGATTCATCCGCAGAGCGTGATCCATTCGCTGGTCGACTATGTGGACGGTTCGGTGCTGGCGCAATTGGGCAATCCCGATATGCGTACGCCGATCGCCAACGCCCTGGCCTGGCCGGAGCGCATCGATTCGGGCGTGGCACCGCTGGATCTGTTTGCAATCGCACGTCTGGACTTCGAAGCTCCGGATGAGCAGCGTTTCCCTTGCCTGCGTCTGGCGCGGCAAGCTGCCGAAGCGGGTGACAGCGCGCCGGCGATGCTTAACGCGGCCAACGAAGTAGCGGTGGCGGCGTTTCTCGACGGACGGGTACGTTACCTGGAAATCGCGAGTATCATCGAGGAAGTCTTGAGTCTGGAGCCGGTGGTGGCCCTGGACGATCTCGAAGCCGTGTTTACTGCGGATGCGAAGGCGCGGGTTCTGGCCGGGCAATGGTTGCAGCGTCACGGTCGATAGATTTTGCTACAAAATGGCTGCACGCGGCACTGAACGGGATTGCGGAGAAAATAGATGAGCGCGCTCTATATGATTGCCGGCACCCTGATCGCCTTGGGTGTGCTGGTCACCTTTCACGAATTCGGCCATTTCTGGGTCGCGCGTCGCTGTGGCGTCAAGGTTCTGCGTTTTTCCGTGGGCTTTGGCATGCCGTTGTTGCGCTGGCACGACAGGCAGGGCACCGAGTTCGTGGTTGCCGCGATTCCGCTGGGTGGCTACGTCAAGATGCTCGACGAGCGTGAGGGCGAGGTTCCACCCGATCAGCTCCATCAGTCGTTCAATCGCAAGTCCGTGCGTCAGCGCATCGCCATCGTCGCTGCCGGCCCGATTGCCAACTTCCTCCTGGCACTGGTGTTTTTCTGGGTGCTGGCCATGCTGGGCAGCGAGCAGGTGCGTCCGGTCATTGGTGCAGTCGAGTCCGGCAGCATTGCGGCAAAGGCCGGTTTGAGCGCGGGCGAGGAAATCGTCGCGATTGATGGTGAGCCGACTTCCGGTTGGGCTGCCGTGAATCTACAACTGGTGCGCCGCCTCGGTGAGAGTGGTTCCCTGCAATTGCTGGTGCGCGAACAAGGCTCGAGCGCCGATTCGCCGCGAACGCTGGCTCTGGATAACTGGCTCAAGGGTGCTGATGAGCCCGATCCGATTCGTTCGCTGGGTATTCGTCCATGGCGTCCGGCCCTGCCGCCGGTGCTGGCCGAGCTTGACCCGAAGGGGCCGGCACAGGCTGGCGGGCTCAAGACCGGTGACCGGTTGCTGGCCCTTGATGGGCAGGCGCTCAATGACTGGCAGCAAGTGGTTGATACGGTTCGTACGCGTCCTGATACCAAAATCATGCTGCGCATCGAGCGCGACAGTGCTCAAATCGACGTCCCGGTGACTTTGGCGGCGCGTGGTGAAAGCAAGTCGCCAAGCGGCTATCTGGGCGCAGGCGTGAAAGCGGTCGACTGGCCGCCAGAGATGATCCGCGAGGTCAGTTACGGGCCGTTGGCCGCTATTGGCGAGGGTGCCCGTCGCACTTGGACCATGAGCATTCTGACGCTGGATTCGCTGAAGAAAATGCTGTTCGGCGAGCTCTCGGTAAAAAACTTGAGTGGACCGATAACCATTGCTAAAGTGGCGGGCGCTTCTGCCCAGTCGGGCGTCGCTGATTTCCTGAATTTCCTTGCTTATCTGAGTATTAGCCTGGGGGTTCTGAATTTGCTGCCCATCCCTGTACTGGATGGGGGGCATTTGTTGTTTTATCTGATCGAGTGGGCGCGTGGTCGTCCCTTGTCGGATCGGGTGCAAGGTTGGGGGATACAGATCGGTATCAGTTTGGTGGTCGGGGTGATGTTGCTTGCTCTGGTCAACGATCTGGGTCGACTGTAACGCTTAGCTGAATTGCGAATCTGCCGCATTTTGCGGCAGTTTGTTTATTGCCAGTTGGAATAAGAAAGGACTTCATGAAACGTCTGCTGCTAACTGCGGTTCTCACCGTATTGATGATCGCCGAAGTTCACGCCGAGTCCTTCACTATCTCTGATATTCGCGTCAACGGCCTCCAGCGGGTCTCCGCGGGTAGTGTCTTTGGTGCCTTGCCGTTGAACGTCGGCGAGCAGGCGGATGATCGTCGCCTGGTGGAATCCACTCGTGCGTTGTTCAAAACCGGTTTCTTTCAAGATATCCAGCTGGGCCGCGAAGGCAACGTTCTGGTAATCACGGTTGTCGAGCGTCCATCCGTCGCAAGTATCGAGATCGAAGGTAACAAGGCGATCTCTACCGAAGACCTGATGAAAGGCCTCAAGCAATCCGGTCTGGCCGAAGGCGAGATCTTCCAGCGTGCCACCCTCGAAGGCGTGCGTAACGAGCTGCAGCGCCAGTACGTCGCGCAAGGTCGTTACTCGGCTACCGTCGATACCGAAGTGGTGTCGCAGCCGCGTAACCGCGTTGGTCTGAAAGTGAAGATCAACGAAGGCACCGTTGCCGCCATTCAGCACATCAACGTGGTGGGCAACACGGTTTTCCCTGAAGAAGACCTGACCGACCTGTTCGAACTGAAAACCACCAACTGGTTGTCGTTCTTCAAGAACGACGACAAGTACGCCCGTGAAAAGCTTTCCGGTGACCTGGAGCGTCTGCGTTCCTACTACCTGGACCGCGGCTATATCAACATGGATATCGCTTCGACCCAGGTGTCCATCACCCCGGACAAGAAACACGTCTACATCACCGTCAACGTGACCGAAGGTGAAAAGTACACCGTTCGTGACGTCAAGCTCAGCGGTGACCTGAAAGTCCCTGAAGACCAGGTCAAGTCCCTGTTGCTGGTGCAGAAGGGCCAGGTGTTCTCGCGCAAGCTGATGACCACCACCTCCGAACTGATCACCCGTCGCCTGGGTAACGAGGGCTACACCTTCGCCAACGTCAATGGTGTGCCTCAGCCGCATGACGACGATCACACGGTGGACATCCTGTTTGCTGTCGATCCGGGCAAGCGTGCCTATGTCAACCGCATCAACTTCCGTGGCAACACCAAGTCCGAAGACGAAGTGCTGCGTCGCGAAATGCGTCAGATGGAAGGTGGCTGGGCTTCGACCTACCTGATCGACCAGTCCAAGACCCGTCTTGAGCGTCTGGGCTTCTTCAAAGAAGTGAACGTCGAGACGCCGGCCGTTCCGGGTGTCGACGATCAGGTTGACGTGAATTACGCCGTTGAAGAACAGGCTTCCGGTTCGATTACCGCCAGCGTCGGTTTCGCCCAGAGCGCCGGTTTGATCCTCGGTGGTTCGATCACCCAGAACAACTTCCTCGGTACCGGTAACCGCGTCAGCGTCGGCCTGACCCGAAGCGAATACCAGAGCCGCTACAACTTCGGCTACGTTGACCCGTACTGGACCGCCGATGGCGTGAGCCTGGGCTACAACGCGTTCTATCGCACCACCGACTACAAAGATCTCAACATCGACGTAGCCAGCTATGCGGTAGACAGCCTGGGTGCCGGTGTGAACGTTGGCTACCCGATCAGCGAGACTTCGCGCCTGACCTTCGGTCTGTCCGCTCAACAGGACAAGATCAAGACCGGTCAGTACACCGTTGACGAGATCTTCGACTTCGTTAACAAGGAAGGCGATCAGTATCTGAACTTCAAGGCTTCGGCCGGCTGGTCCGAGTCGACCCTGAACAAGGGCGTATTGCCGACCCGTGGCCGTTCGCAGAGCCTGACGCTGGAAACCACGATTCCGGGCAGCGACCTGTCGTTCTACAAACTCGACTACCGTGGCCAGCTGTTCCAGCCGATCACCGAGAACTACACCCTGCGTCTGCACACCGAGCTGGGTTATGGCGACGGTTACGGTTCGACCGATGGCTTGCCTTTCTATGAAAACTACTATGCTGGTGGTTTCAACTCGGTACGTGGCTTTAAGGACAGCACCTTGGGTCCTCGCAGTACGCCGAGTCGTGGTCAGGGGGTTACCGGTAACGCCGGTACGATTGCCGACCCGGATCAGGATCCATTGCCATTCGGTGGTAACGTGCTGATTCAGGGTGGTGCAGAGGTTCTGTTCCCGCTGCCATTCGTGAAGGATCAGCGCTCCCTGCGTACTTCGGTATTCTGGGATGTGGGTAACGTATTCGATTCCAAATGCCAGAAGACCACCAACGCGACCGCAGGCTCCACGTCATCCACGCAGTGCAACGACATCAGCCTGAGCAACATGGCCAGTTCCGTTGGTGTGGGTGTGACCTGGGTCACCGCACTGGGTCCTCTGAGTTTTGCCCTGGCGATGCCTGTCAAGAAACCGGATAACGCTGAAACCCAAGTGTTCCAATTCTCCCTCGGCCAGACGTTCTAAGCGTCTGACCCAAGATAACGACAATGGATTTTGTAGGAGTGCATCGTGCGTAAGTTGACTCAATTGGTTCTCCTGGCCTCCTTGATGGTGGCAGGCCCGGCATTTGCCGACATGAAAATTGCCGTTCTGAACTATCAGATGGCCTTGCTGGAATCGGACGCGGCCAAGAAATACGCCGTGGATGCCGAGAAGAAGTTCGGTCCGCAACTGACCAAGCTGAAGACGCTGGAAAGCAGCGCCAAGGGCATTCAGGACCGTCTGATGGCCGGTGGCGACAAAATGCAGCAAGGCGAACGTGAGCGTCTGGAGCTTGAATTCAAGCAAAAGGCCCGTGACTTCCAGTTCCAGTCCAAGGAACTGAACGAAGCCAAAGCCGTTGCCGACCGCGAAATGCTCAAGCAACTGAAGCCGAAACTGGATAGCGCAGTGGAAGAAGTCATCAAGAAAGGTGGTTTTGACCTGGTGTTCGAGCGTGGCGCAGTGATTGATGTCAAACCTCAGTACGACATCACGCGCCAGGTCATCGAGCGCATGAATCAGCTGAAGTAACCCATGACCGTGACTATCAAGCTCGGCCAGTTGGCCGAGTTCCTCGGCGCCACCTTGCGTGGCGACCCTGAGACGCAAATTACTGGGCTAGCCACTTTGCAAGAGGCTGGCCCAGCTCAGTTGAGCTTTCTGGCAAACCCTCAATATCGCAAATACCTGGCGGGCTCGCAGGCGGCAGCTCTGTTGCTCAAAGCGGCCGATGCCGAAGGCTTTGCCGGTAATGCATTGGTGGTGCCGGATCCTTATCTGGCTTACGCACGCATTTCTCATCTGTTCGATCCCAAGCCAAAAGCCGCAGCGGGTGTCCACCCGACAGCGGTGATTGCGGCGGATGCCGTGGTTGATCCAACCGCCAGCATCGGTCCGTTCGTGGTGATCGAGGCGGGCGCGCGGATTGCTGCCCACGTGACGCTGAGTGCGCATTGCGTAGTTGGCGCGCGCAGCGAAATCGGCGAAGGCGGCTGGCTTGCTCCGCGAGTGACGCTGTATCACGACGTGCGCATCGGCAAGCGCGTGGTGATCCAGTCCGGTGCGGTGCTCGGTGGTGAAGGCTTCGGCTTTGCCAACGAGAAGGGTATCTGGCAGAAAATCGCCCAGATCGGTGGCGTGACCATCGGCGACGATGTGGAGATTGGCGTGAATACCGCCATCGACCGCGGTGCGTTGGCCGATACCGTGATCGGTAATGGCGTGAAGCTCGACAATCAGATCCAGATTGCCCACAACGTCCAGGTCGGTGATCACACCGCCATGGCCGCGTGCGTGGGGATCTCCGGCAGCACCAAAATCGGTAAGCACTGCATGCTCGCCGGTGGTGTCGGCCTGGTTGGGCACATTGATATCTGCGACAACGTTTTCCTGACCGGGATGACCATGGTGACCCACTCGATTACCGAGCCGGGTGCCTATTCTTCTGGAACAGCCATGCAACCGGCGGCCGAATGGCGCAAAAGCGCGGCCCGCATCCGTCAGCTCGACGATATCGCGCGACGGTTGAAACAACTGGAAAAGCGCGTAGGGGAAGTGACCCCTGACGGTAATGCTTCATCAGATGGCTGATACCATTTCCATATCAAGTGTGCACAGCCTCTAGACTGCCTCCTTGATTTGCTAGAGGAGTGCGCGTCAGTCGCGCTCCCAATCTTTACATAGGCTTCCCCCCGAAATGATGGACATCAACGAGATTCGCGAATACCTGCCTCACCGTTACCCGTTCCTGCTGGTGGACCGGGTGGTGGAACTGGACACTGAAGGCAAGCGCATTCGCGCCTACAAGAATGTCAGCATCAATGAACCGTTCTTCAATGGTCACTTCCCGGCGCATCCAATCATGCCGGGCGTGCTGATCATCGAAGCGATGGCTCAGGCTGCCGGGATCCTCGGTTTTAAAATGCTTGATGTGAAGCCGGCCGATGGCACGCTTTACTACTTCGTCGGTTCCGACAAACTGCGTTTCCGCCAGCCAGTGCTGCCGGGCGACCAACTGATCCTGGAAGCGAAATTCATCAGCTGCAAGCGTCAGATCTGGAAGTTCGAATGCCAGGCATCGGTTGATGGCAAGCCGGTCTGCTCGGCTGAAATCATCTGTGCGGAACGCAAGCTATGAGTTTGATTGACCCTCGCGCAATCATCGATCCGTCGGCCGTTCTGGCTGACGGCGTCGAGGTCGGCCCGTGGTCGATCATCGGCGCAGGTGTGGAAATCGGCGAGGGTACCGTGATCGGGCCGCATGTGATCCTCAAAGGCCCGACCCGCATCGGCAAGCACAATCGTATCTACCAGTTTTCCTCGGTAGGCGAAGACACGCCTGATCTGAAATACAAGGGTGAAGAAACCCGCCTGGTGATCGGTGACCACAACGTCATCCGTGAAGGCGTTACGATTCACCGCGGCACGGTACAGGATCGTTCCGAAACCACCCTGGGCGATCACAACCTGATCATGGCCTATGCCCACATCGGTCACGACAGCGTCATTGGCAATCACTGCATCCTCGTCAACAACACCGCGCTGGCCGGCCATGTTCATGTTGATGACTGGGCGATCCTCTCCGGCTTCACCCTGGTTCACCAGTATTGCCACATCGGCGCCCACAGCTTTTCCGGCATGGGCACGGCGATCGGCAAGGATGTGCCTGCGTTTGTCACCGTGTTCGGCAACCCGGCCGAAGCCCGCAGCATGAACTTCGAAGGCATGCGCCGTCGCGGTTTCAGCGAAGAGGCGATTCACGCCTTGCGTCGCGCCTACAAGACTGTTTATCGCCAGGGGTTGACGGTTGAACAGGCTTTGGCGGAACTGGCCGAACCTGCTGCCCAGTTCCCGGAAGTCGCAATGTTCCGTGACTCCATCCTGTCGTCGACTCGCGGCATCACCCGCTGATCATGGCCAATCTGCGTATTGCGCTGGTAGCGGGTGAGGCTTCCGGTGACATTTTGGGCGCCGGTCTCATGCGCGCCCTCAAGGCACAACACCCGGCGGTCGAGTTCATCGGTGTCGGCGGGCCCTTGATGCAGGCCGAGGGGCTGACGTCCTGCTTTCCCATGGAGCGCCTGTCGGTCATGGGCCTGGTGGAAGTCCTTGGGCGGTTGCGCGAATTGCTCAAGCGTCGCAAGGATCTGATCGCCACGCTGATCGCCGCGAAACCGGACGTGTTCATCGGTATCGATGCCCCGGACTTCAACCTCAATATCGAACTCAAGCTGCGTCAGGCCGGAATCAAAACCGTGCACTACGTCAGCCCGTCGGTATGGGCGTGGCGGCAGAAGCGCGTGCTGAAGATTCGTGAAGGCTGCGACCTGATGCTGACGCTGTTGCCGTTCGAAGCCAGGTTTTACGAAGAGAAGGGCGTGCCGGTCCGGTTCGTCGGTCACACGCTGGCCGATACCATCCCGCTGGAAGCCGATCGCGCTGCGGCGCGTGCCGAACTGGGCCTGCCCGACGGTCCGCTGGTCGCGTTGATGCCGGGCAGTCGGGGGGGCGAAGTCGGCCGTCTCGGTGCACTTTTCCTCGATACGGCCGAGCGCCTGCGTGCCATGCACCCGGGTTTGCGTTTCGTCCTGCCGTGCGCCAATGCCGAGCGTCGTGCGCAGATCGAAGCGCTGCTGGTTGGCCGCGACCTGCCGGTGACCCTGCTCGACGGCAAATCCCATCTGGCCCTGGCGGCGTGCAATGCCGTACTGATCGCTTCCGGCACGGCCACGCTTGAGGCGCTGCTGTACAAACGGCCAATGGTGGTGGCTTATCGCCTGGCGCCGCTGACGTTCTGGATTCTCAAGCGCATGGTCAAGAGCCCTTATGTGTCGCTGCCAAACCTGTTGGCTCAGCGGCTGCTGGTGCCAGAACTGTTGCAGGATGATGCGACAGTCGAGGCGTTGGCGCAGACACTGTCGCCCTTGATCGACGGTGGCGAAGAGCAGACCCGCGGCTTTGACGAGATTCATCGCACGCTGAGGCGGGACGCTTCCAATCAGGCGGCGGACGCCGTCCTCAACCTGATCGGTCAATCACGATGAGCAAGAAAATTATGCAGATGGGCCTGGATTTCACCCTGGTCGCCGAAGTCGAGGAACTGGTCGCCGGTGTCGATGAAGTCGGTCGCGGCCCGTTATGCGGTGCGGTGGTCACGGCAGCAGTGATTCTCGACCCGAACCGGCCGATCCTTGGCCTCAACGACTCGAAGAAACTCACCGAAGCCAAACGCGAAAAGCTCTACGACGAGATCATCGAGAAGTCCCTGAGCTGGTGCATCGCCCGCGCCGAAGTCGAGGAAATCGACGAGCTCAACATCCTCCACGCCACCATGCTGGCCATGCAGCGCGCTGTGGCTGGCCTGCATGTGCAGCCGAAACTGGCGATGATCGACGGCAATCGCTGCCCGAAACTGCCGATGCGCGCCGAAGCGGTGGTGCAGGGTGATGGCAAGGTTCCCGCGATTGCGGCGGCGTCGATTCTGGCCAAGGTCAGCCGCGACCGTGAAATGGCCGCGTTCGAACTGATCTACCCGGGTTACGGCATCGGCGGCCATAAAGGCTATCCGACGCCCGTTCATCTGGAAGCGTTGGCCCGGCTCGGGCCGACGCCGATTCACCGGCGCTCGTTTGCCCCGGTGCGTCAGGCTTACGAGGCGCTGGAAGGCCTGACGCAGGTTTAGTCGCAAGGCTGATGTTTTGTTCGAGGCCCGGTACAATCCGGGCCTTGTTGTCTCTATGTAACTGGACAGGATCACTATGCCGGCTTCATTCGTTCATCTACGCCTGCACACTGAATACTCCCTGGTCGACGGGCTGGTGCGGATCAAGCCACTGGTCAAGGCCCTGACCGGCATGAACATGCCGGCGGTGGCGGTCACCGACCAGAACAACATGTGTTCCCTGGTCAAATTCTATAAAAACGCCATGGGCGCAGGCATCAAGCCGATCTGCGGCGCCGACCTGTGGCTGTCGAACAAGGATCCGGATGCGCCGCTGAGCCGCATCAGTCTGTTGGTGATGAACGCCAAGGGCTATCGCAACCTCACCGAGTTGATCTCGCGCGGCTTCATCGAAGGCCAGCGCAACGGCATGATCATCGTCGAGCGCGAGTGGGTTGCCGAGGCCAACGAGGGCCTGATCATGCTGTCCGCCGCCAAAGAAGGCGAGATCGGCATGGCCATGATCGGCGGCAACCCGGCCGAAGCCGAAGCGCTGGCGCGTGAATGGATGGCGGTGTTCCCGGATCGTTTCTACCTGGAAATCCAGCGCACCAACCGTCCCAATGACGAAGAACAACTGCACGGCGCCGTGGCCCTGGCCGACAAGCTCGGCGCGCCACTGGTGGCGACCAACGATGTGCGCTTCATCAAGCAGGAAGACTTCGCGGCCCACGAAACCCGTGTATGCATCGGTGAGGGCCGTGCCCTCGACGATCCGCGGCGTTCGAAGAATTACAGCGATCAGCAATACCTCAAAAGCGCCGAGGAAATGGCCGAGCTGTTCAGCGACATTCCCGACGCCATCGAAAACACCGTCGAGATTGCCAAGCGCTGCAACATTGAGGTGAAGCTGGGCACGCATTTCCTGCCCAACTTCCCGATCCCCGATGGCATGACCATCGACGAATACTTCCGCAAGGTGTCCTTCGACGGTCTCGAAGAGCGTCTCGCGGTGCTGCTGCCCAAGGACACCACCGAAGACTACGAAGCCAAGCGTCAGGTCTACGTCGATCGCTTGAATTTCGAGCTGGATATCATCATCCAGATGGGCTTCCCCGGTTACTTCCTGATCGTGATGGACTTTATCCAGTGGGCCAAGAACAACGGCGTGCCAGTAGGTCCTGGCCGGGGGTCGGGTGCTGGCTCGCTGGTAGCTTATGTGCAGAAGATCACCGACCTCGATCCGCTGGAATACGACCTGCTGTTCGAACGTTTCCTTAACCCGGAACGGGTTTCGATGCCCGACTTCGACGTCGACTTCTGCATGGACGGTCGTGACCGGGTGATCGACTACGTGGCCGAGAAATACGGCCGCAACGCGGTGAGCCAGATCATCACCTTCGGTTCCATGGCCGCCAAGGCTGTGGTGCGCGACGTGGCGCGGGTGCAGGGCAAGTCCTACGGCCTGGCGGATCGTCTGTCGAAGATGATTCCGTTCGAAGTCGGCATGACCCTGGAAAAAGCCTACGAGCAGGAAGAGATCCTGCGTGACTTCATCAAGGTCGATGAAGAAGCGGCAGAAATCTGGGAGATGGCGCGCAAGCTCGAAGGCGTGGTGCGTAACGTTGGTAAGCACGCCGGTGGCGTGGTTATCGCGCCGACCAAACTGACCGACTTCTCGCCGATCTATTGCGACGAGGCCGGCGACGGTCTGGTAACCCAATTCGACAAGGACGACGTTGAAGCCGCCGGTCTGGTGAAGTTCGACTTCCTCGGTCTGCGGACCCTGACGATCATCGACTGGGCGCTGAAAACCATTAACCGCGACCGCGCCAAGGTCAACGAGCCGCCGCTGGATATCGCGTTTATCCCGCTGGACGACAAACCGACCTACACGCTGTTGCAGAAAGCTGAAACTACAGCAGTGTTCCAGCTTGAATCCCGCGGCATGAAGGAGCTGATCAAAAAGCTCAAGCCCGACTGCCTGGAAGACTTGATCGCACTGGTGGCGTTGTTCCGTCCGGGCCCGCTGCAGTCCGGCATGGTGGACGACTTCATCAACCGTAAGCACGGTCGCGCCGAACTGGCGTACCCGCACTCGGACTACCAGTACGAAGGCCTCAAGCCGGTATTGGCGCCGACGTACGGCATCATCCTGTATCAGGAACAGGTGATGCAGATTGCCCAGGTCATGGCCGGTTACACCCTCGGTGGTGCGGACATGCTGCGTCGGGCGATGGGTAAGAAAAAACCGGAAGAAATGGCCAAGCAGCGTGGCGGTTTCATTGAAGGTTGCGCGACCAATAATATCGACGCCGACCTTGCCGGTAACATCTTCGATCTCGTAGAGAAATTCGCCGGTTACGGCTTCAACAAATCCCACTCCGCCGCTTACGGCCTGGTCTCGTACCAGACCGCCTGGCTGAAAGCCCACTACCCGGCGCCGTTCATGGCCGCGGTACTCTCGGCGGATATGCACAACACCGACAAGGTCGTGACCTTGATCGAGGAAGTGCGCACCATGAAGCTGCGCCTCGACGCGCCGGACGTGAACACTTCCGAGTTCAAGTTCACGGTGAACGACGACGGCCGCATCGTGTATGGCCTCGGGGCGATCAAAGGCGTCGGCGAAGGTCCGGTTGAGGCAATTACCGAAGCGCGTCAGGAAGGTCCATTCAAGGATCTGTTCGATTTCTGCGCCCGGGTCGATCTCAAACGCATCAACAAGCGCACGCTGGACGGTTTGATCCGCAGCGGTGCACTGGATCGCCTCGGCCCGTACTTTCACGACGAACAAAAGGCTTATCAGGCCAACATCGACCGTAACCGCGCCGTGCTGCTGGCGGCGATGGAAGAGGCGATCAAGGCCGCCGAACAAACCGCGCGTACCCACGACAGCGGTCACGCCGATCTGTTTGGCGGGCTGTTCGTCGAGGAAGACGCCGACGTTTATGCGTCGCATCGCAAGGCCAAGGAGCTGACCCTCAAGGAACGTCTCAAAGGTGAGAAAGACACCCTGGGCCTGTACCTGACCGGTCACCCGATCGACGAATACGAAGGCGAGATCCGCCGTTTCGCCCGGCAGCGCATCATCGACCTGAAGCCGGCCCGCGACACGCAAACCGTGGCCGGGATGATCATTGCCCTGCGGGTGATGAAGAACAAGAAGGGCGACAAGATGGGCTTCATTACCCTCGACGACCGCTCGGGGCGGATCGAGGCGTCGCTGTTCGCCGATGCGTTCCACTCCGCACAGTCGCTGTTGCAGACCGATGCAATGGTGGTGGTCGAAGGCGAGGTCAGCAACGACGACTTCTCCGGCGGCCTGCGCCTGCGGGTCAAGCGCGTGATGAGCATGGAAGATGCGCGCACCAACCTGGCCGAGAGTCTGCGTTTGAAGCTGCAGACTCAGGATTTGAAAGGCGATCAGCTACGCTGGTTGGGGGATTTGCTCAAGCGTCATCGCGGGGCGTGCCCGATCACCATGGAATACACCAGTCCCGATGCGAAGACCTTGCTGCAGTTCGGCGAGACCTGGCGGATCGACCCGGCGGATGCCTTGATTCAAGCCCTGCGTGACCAGTTCGGGCGAGACAACGTCTTCCTCCAATACCGTTGACCGGCAGGTGCCATCATTGCGCTTGCCTGAAACCTGAATTTTTAATCTCGACCTCAGCGCGCCTCTCCCTTAAGGTAGGGCGCGAATAGACAACCGGCCGGCCCAAGCTCATTTGGGACACGACCCAAGACGGACGCCTATGAACCCGAATTTTCTAGATTTCGAACAGCCGATCGCCGACCTGCAAGCCAAGATCGAAGAGTTGCGCTTGGTCGGTAATGACAATTCGCTGAATATCGGCGATGAGATCTCCCGCCTGCAGGACAAGAGCAAAACGCTGACCGAAGACATCTTCGGCAAGCTGACCAGCTGGCAGATCGCACGCCTGGCGCGTCACCCGAAACGCCCGTACACCCTGGACTACATCGAGCACATCTTCACCGAGTTCGACGAACTGCACGGCGACCGTCACTTCTCCGACGACGCGGCAATCGTTGGCGGCGTGGCACGTCTGGAAGACCAGCCGGTGATGATCATCGGCCACCAGAAGGGCCGTGAAGTGCGCGAGAAGGTACGCCGCAACTTCGGCATGCCGCGTCCGGAAGGCTACCGCAAGGCGTGCCGTCTGATGGAGATGGCCGAGCGTTTCAAAATGCCGATCCTGACCTTCATCGACACCCCGGGTGCTTATCCAGGTATCGACGCCGAAGAGCGTAACCAGAGCGAAGCGATTGCCTGGAACCTGCGCGTGATGTCGCGCCTGAAAACCCCGATCATCGCCACCGTGATCGGTGAGGGTGGTTCCGGCGGTGCACTGGCAATCGGTGTCTGCGATCAGCTGAACATGCTGCAGTACTCGACCTACGCGGTGATCTCGCCGGAAGGTTGCGCTTCGATTCTGTGGAAAACCGCCGAAAAAGCGCCGGATGCCGCTGAAGCGATGGGCATCACCGCCGAGCGCCTGAAAGGCCTGGGCATTGTCGACAAGGTGATCAGCGAGCCACTGGGCGGCGCCCACCGTGATCCGGCAGCTGCCGCTGCGTCGATCCGCGCCGAGCTGAGCTCGCAACTGGCGATGCTGAAGAAGTTCGACAACGAAGCGCTGTTGAAGCGCCGTTACGATCGACTGATGAGCTACGGTCTCTAAGTCGAACGCCGATTCGGCTGACAATGCAAAACACTGTGGGAGCGAGCTTGCTCGCGAAGGCGTTATAACAAACAACGAAAATGTTGAATGTTGAACCGCTTTCGCGAGCAAGCTCGCTCCCACATTGGCTTTCCGTGAAGGTAAAAAATGAGTCCGCTTTCGATTGATTTGCCTTCACGGCTTTTGCGCAACCTTGAGCAGTGGCGCAACGCCGCGCATTGGCGCATCGCGTTTTCCGGTGGTCTCGATTCCACCGTCCTCCTGCACCTGCTTGCCGATCTGGCAAAAACCGAATCACTCCCTGCACTGAGCGCCATCCATATCCATCATGGTCTTCAGACTGCGGCTGATGCGTGGCCGCAACATTGCCAGGCCGTATGTGATGCGCTGGGGGTGCCGTTGCTGGTCGAGCGGGTGAAGGTGCAGCCAGGCGCGAGTCTGGAGCGGGCGGCGCGGGATGCGCGTTACGCGGTATTCAGTGCCCAGACACTAGCCAATGACGTATTGCTCACTGGCCAGCACCGTGATGATCAGGCGGAAACGCTGCTGTTTCGGCTGCTGCGTGGCGCGGGAGTGCGTGGATTGTCGGGAATGCCGCAGCAAAGGCCTGTGGGGCAGGGCACGTTGATTCGTCCGTTGCTGGATGTCACTCGCGCCGAGCTGGAACGCTATGCACAGGCTCACTCGTTAAGCTGGATCGAAGATCCGTCGAATCAGCATCGGCAGTTCTCGCGCAATTACCTGCGCCATCAGGTCATGCCGGCGCTGAGCGAGCGCTGGCCGCAAGCGCAGGCGAACATGGCCCGCAGCGCCGCGCATCTGCGTGACGCACAAGGCTTGCTCGATGAGCTGGCGCAGATGGATCTGGCTCAGGCCGGCACTGCCCACGATTTCGAGTGGCTGGGCCTGCCGTCGCTGACATTGGCCCCGCTGTCCGGGCTGTCTGCCGCCCGTCAACGAAACGCGCTGAGGCACTGGCTCGAACCGCTGACGCGACTGCCCGACACTGACCATTGGTCGGGTTGGGACGATCTGTGCCATGCCGCCGGCGATGCTTCACCGATCTGGCGTCTGGCCGATGGCGAGTTGCATCGCAGCGCCGGTCGATTGTGGTGGCTCAGTGGCAACTGGCTGCGCACGCCGGTGATCGGTGGCGAGTGGCAAGCCCCGACGTCAGCGCTACGCTTGCCCGATAACGGCCGTGTCATGCTCACGGGGCAGGCGCCTGCCGGGCCGCTGCGCATTGCCTATCGGCAGGGCGGCGAAGTGATGCGTCTGGCCGATCGCGGCCACCGCGATCTCAAGCGCCTGCTCAATGAGCGGGCAGTGCCGGCCTTCGTGCGTGGCAGATTGCCGCTGCTGTTTCGTGGCGCAGAATTGCTCGCGGTGGCGAACCTGCCGGGGCTTGATGGCGATGGGCGCGATGGCTGGAAATTGCATTGGCAGCCAACAGACGAAGATCAAGGTTTGAGCTGAAAGGAGCATTCCGGTAGACTACGCTCCCTTCTTGATACAACTTCTGTGGATTCGCCTGAATTGCAGGAGTTGCCGATTACCAAGCAGTCTTTGCTGGGCGATTCCAAAAAATGTGTAGCGAGCAACGTACCGGTGTTTCATCTGCCGGTCTGTCCCAACGCGGCGGTTTTTTTGAAAGGTGCACTGTGATTAATGCAGGTGATCGGGGGCTTCGGCCTTCCTTCGCTTTCCCCGGCGGCTCGTACCGCTTTAACGCAGACTTCTAGGGTTTTTCATGACGCGCTACATATTCGTCACGGGCGGTGTTGTTTCTTCATTGGGGAAAGGCATTGCCTCGGCTTCATTGGCGGCCATCCTGGAGGCGCGGGGGCTTAAGGTCACCATGCTTAAGCTGGATCCGTACATCAACGTCGACCCGGGCACCATGAGCCCGTTCCAGCACGGTGAAGTGTTCGTCACCCACGACGGCGCCGAGACCGACCTGGACCTGGGCCACTACGAGCGGTTCATCCGCACGACCATGACCCAGAACAACAACTTCACCACCGGCCGTGTCTACGAGCACGTGCTGCGCAAAGAGCGCCGTGGTGACTACCTGGGTGCAACCATTCAGGTGATTCCGCACATCACCGACGAAATCAAGCGTCGCATCATCAAAGGTGCCGGTGACGCTGACGTGGCAATGGTCGAAATCGGTGGCACCGTCGGTGACATCGAGTCGCAACCGTTCCTTGAAGCCATCCGTCAGCTGCGTTTCGAAGTCGGCGCCAAGCGCGCGATGTTGATGCACCTGACACTGGTGCCGTACATCGCCACCGCTGGCGAGACCAAAACCAAGCCGACCCAGCACTCCGTGAAGGAACTGCGTTCGATCGGCCTGCAGCCAGACGTGCTGGTGTGCCGTTCCGATCACCCGATCGACGTTTCGTCGCGTCGCAAGATCGCTCAGTTCACCAACGTTGAAGAACGTGCGGTCATCGCGCTGGAAGACGCCGACACCATCTACAAGATCCCGGGCATCCTGCACTCGCAGGGTCTGGACGATTTTGTCGTCGAGCGTTTTGGCCTGCAGTGCGGCAGCGCTGACCTGTCCGAGTGGGAAGCTGTGGTTGATGCCAAGCTGAACCCGGAACACGAAGTGACCATCGCGATGGTCGGCAAGTACATGGAACTGCTGGACGCCTACAAGTCGCTGATCGAAGCGATGAGTCACGCCGGCATCAGCAACCGTACCAAGGTCAATCTGCGCTACATCGACTCCGAAGACATCGAAAACCAGGGCACTGCGCTGCTCGAAGGTGTCGATGCGATCCTCGTACCGGGTGGCTTCGGTCTGCGCGGCGTGGAAGGCAAGATTACTGCCGTTCAGTACGCTCGCGAAAACAAGGTTCCGTACCTGGGCATCTGCCTCGGCATGCAAGTGGCGGTGATCGAGTTCGCCCGTAACGTGCTGGGCTGGAAAGACGCCAACTCCACCGAGTTCGATCGCGCCAGCGGCCATCCGGTCGTGGGTCTGATCACCGAGTGGGAAGACGCCACCGGCGCGGTTGAAGTGCGTACCGAAGCGTCCGATCTGGGCGGCACCATGCGCCTGGGCGCTCAGGAATGCCTGCTCGAGGCCGGCTCCAAGGTGCACGATTGCTACGGCAAGGATGTGATTGTCGAGCGTCACCGTCACCGCTACGAAGTGAACAACAACCTGCTGCCACAAATCATCGAAGCCGGCCTGAAAATCTCCGGTCGCTCCGCTGACGCCGCGCTGGTTGAAGTGGTCGAAGCACCGGATCATCCATGGTTCGTCGCTTGCCAGTTCCACCCTGAGTTCACCTCGACACCACGTGATGGCCATCCGCTGTTCAGCGGTTTTGTCAAAGCAGCATTGGCTCAACACCAGAAGAAGGCGTAACCCCGATGGCACAGAAGATCATCCGCGTCGGCGACATCGAGATTGCCAACGACAAACCCATGGTGCTGTTCGGCGGCATGAACGTGCTGGAAAGCCGTGACATGGCCATGCAGGTTTGCGAGGAGTACGTGAAGGTCACCGAAAAGCTCGGCATCCCTTACGTGTTCAAGGCCAGTTTCGACAAGGCCAACCGTTCTTCTGTGACCTCTTATCGTGGTCCTGGCCTGGAAGAGGGCATGCGCATCTTCCAGGACATCAAACAAGCCTTCGGCGTGCCGATCATCACCGACGTCCACGAGCCTGATCAGGCTCAGGCCGTCGCTGAAGTCTGCGACATCATCCAGTTGCCGGCCTTCCTGTCGCGCCAGACCGATCTGGTCGTCGCGATGGCCAAGACCGGCGCGGTGATCAACATCAAGAAAGCCCAGTTCCTCGCGCCTCAGGAAATGAAGCACATCCTGAACAAGTGCGTGGAAGCGGGTAACGATCAACTGATCCTCTGCGAGCGTGGTTCGAGCTTCGGCTACAACAACCTCGTGGTCGACATGCTCGGCTTCGGCATCATGAAGCAGTTCGAGTACCCGGTATTCTTCGACGTGACCCACTCGCTGCAAATGCCTGGCGGTCGTTCCGACTCCGCCGGCGGTCGCCGTGCACAAGTCACCGATCTGGCCAAGGCCGGCATGAGCCAGTCGCTGGCCGGTCTGTTCCTCGAAGCCCATCCGGATCCGGACAACGCCAAATGCGACGGCCCTTGTGCCTTGCGTCTGGACAAACTGGAGCCATTCCTGGCCCAGCTCAAAGCTTTGGACGAACTGGTGAAGAGTTTTCCGACGGTAGAAACCGCGTAAACCTCAATTCTCCGGTAAAGTACCGCACGATTTGTCGCTCATGCCCTCGGGCATGAGCGTTATCGTCTGCAAGTCTGCCCGCTGCACACCCCTTGCCGACGGTAAAAAGATTTCCTCTAGCTGCGTCGTTTTCGTCAACTTTGGAGTGTTTACAACAATGGCAAAAATCGTCGACATCAAAGGTCGTGAAGTTCTCGACTCCCGTGGCAATCCCACCGTGGAAGCGGACGTGCTTCTCGACAACGGCATCATCGGCAGCGCTTGCGCGCCGTCCGGTGCATCCACTGGCTCGCGTGAAGCGCTCGAGCTGCGTGATGGCGACAAGAGCCGTTACCTGGGCAAGGGCGTGCTCAAAGCGGTAGCCAACATCAACGGTCCGATCCGCGATCTGCTGCTGGGCACCGACCCGAGCGACCAGAAAGCCCTGGATCACGCGATGATCAAGCTCGACGGTACCGAAAACAAGGCAACTCTGGGCGCCAACGCGATCCTCGCGGTGTCCCTGGCTGCGGCCAAGGCTGCTGCACAGGATCAG
Organism: Pseudomonas sp. GNP014; assembly: GCF_054344005.1. Taxonomy (NCBI): domain Bacteria; kingdom Pseudomonadati; phylum Pseudomonadota; class Gammaproteobacteria; order Pseudomonadales; family Pseudomonadaceae; genus Pseudomonas; species Pseudomonas sp. GNP014. The sequence continues at coordinate 2,554,658 of NZ_JBTGUS010000001.1, forward strand.
GATCTGCCACTGTACGCACACATCGCCAACCTGAACGGCACCCCGGGTGTCTACTCGATGCCGGTACCGATGATGAACATCATCAACGGTGGCGAGCACGCCGATAACAACGTCGACATCCAGGAATTCATGGTGCAGCCGGTCGGCGCCAAGACTTTCTCGGAAGGTCTGCGCATGGGCACCGAGATTTTCCATCACCTCAAAGCTGTGCTGAAGGCTCGTGGCCTGAGCACTGCAGTTGGCGACGAAGGCGGTTTCGCACCGAACCTGGCGTCCAACGAAGACGCGCTGAAAGTGATCTCCGAAGCAGTGGCCAACGCCGGTTACAAGCTGGGCACCGACGTGACCCTGGCGCTGGACTGCGCGGCGAGCGAATTCTACGAAGACGGCAAGTACAACCTGTCTGGCGAAGGCCAGGTGTTCACCGCTGAAGGTTTCGCCGATTACCTGAAAGGCCTGACTGAACGTTATCCGATCATCTCGATCGAAGACGGTCTGGACGAGTCCGACTGGGCTGGCTGGAAGATCCTCACCGACAAGATCGGCGAGAAGACCCAACTGGTTGGCGACGATCTGTTCGTGACCAACACCAAGATCCTGAAAGAAGGCATCGATAAAAAGATCGCCAACTCGATCCTGATCAAGTTCAACCAGATCGGCACCCTGACCGAAACCCTGGAAGCCATCCAGATGGCCAAGGCCGCCGGTTACACCGCAGTGATCTCGCACCGTTCGGGCGAAACCGAAGACTCGACCATCGCCGACCTGGCTGTGGGCACCTCGGCTGGCCAGATCAAGACCGGTTCGCTGTGCCGTTCCGACCGCGTTTCCAAGTACAACCAACTGCTGCGTATCGAAGAGCAGTTGAATGGCAAAGCCAAGTACAACGGTCGCAGCGAGTTCCGCGGCTAAGTACAAACTGATGGAAGGACACCGGATTGTGTCGGAAAAGTCGTGACAGCGATGGATTTACCACTAATCTGATGCCTTACATGCACAAGCCTGGATCTTCCAGGCTTCGTGCTATCAGACGTTTCAAAGTTTTGGCGTGGCTGTCTTTTTTCACTGGATACCTGATATTCGATGCGCAGTCCTTACTGGTTGTTTCTCGTTTTGCTCTTGCTGCTGGCCGGTCTGCAGTACCGCCTGTGGGTGGGCAATGGCAGTCTGGCGCAGGTCGCCGAGCTGAAACAGCAGATTGCTGATCAGCACGCCGAGAACGAAGGCCTGCTGGAGCGCAACCGGGTGATGGACGCTGAAGTCAGCGAGCTGAAGAAAGGCATGGAGACCGTGGAAGAGCGGGCTCGCCATGAACTGGGCATGGTCAAGGACGGTGAAACCCTTTACCAGCTGGCCCAATGATCGATTCTCTGCCGGCCTTCTGGGCCGTGATTCCTGCCGCGGGCGTCGGTGCCCGAATGGCCGCGGACCGTCCCAAGCAGTACCTGCAACTGGGCGGACGTACAATTCTCGAACACAGCCTTGGCTGTTTCCTTGATCACCCGAGTCTGAAGGGCCTGGTGGTCAGTCTGGCGGTTGACGATCCTTATTGGCCGAACCTGGCGTGCGCTACTGACTCGCGAATTCAGCGTGTCGAGGGCGGATCCGAGCGTTCAGGCTCGGTGCTCAACGCCTTGCTGCATCTGCATGCGCAAGGTGCCGATGATGAGGATTGGGTGCTGGTGCATGATGCCGCGCAACCGAACCTGGGCCGTGATGACCTCGACAAGCTGCTGGCTGAGCTGGCGCATGACCCGGTGGGTGGTTTGCTGGCGGTGCCGGCACGCGACACGCTGAAGCGGGTCGACAAGCATGGCCGTGTGGTCGAAACGGTCGATCGCAGCGTGATCTGGCAGGCCTACACGCCGCAGATGTTCCGCCTCGGTGCGCTGCATCGAGCGCTGGCGGACAGTCTGGTGGCGGATGCACTGATTACCGATGAAGCCTCGGCAATGGAGTGGGCCGGTCTGGCGCCACGTCTGATCGAAGGGCGGGCGGATAACCTCAAGGTTACCCGGCCGGAAGACCTGGAGTGGTTGCGTCAGCGTTGGGCTAACCGCCACTGAATTTTTGTGGTGCCTGTTGAATCGCCATCGCGAGCAGCCAACGCAACACTCATTCCTGATACTCCGGCCGCTCAGCCAACCCTTCCTTCAAAAAATCCACCAACTTGCGCACCTTCGGCGACAAATGCCGCTGCTGCGGGTACAGCGCCCACACTGCCGTATTCGGCGGCTGATGCGCCTCCAGCAGGGAAATCAACGCGCCACTGTGCAAATGTTCAAGCACGTAATAGTCCGGCAACTGGCATAAACCGACCCCTTGCAGCGCTGCGTCCAGCACCGCTTGCCCACTGTTGCAGCGCCAGTTTCCCTGCACCCGCTGGGAAAATTCCCGCCCGTTCTGTTCCAGCTGCCAGATATCCGAACTGCCAATCAGGCAATTGTGCCGACTCAGTTCCGACAGGCTGTGCGGGCGTCCATACCGTTCGAGGTAGGACGGTGACGCGCACAGATACATGCGCCGAGGCGCCAGTCGCGTGGCCACTAATCGTGAATCTTGCAATCGGCCCAGGCGGACCGCCAGATCCAGGCCTTCATGAACCAGATCGAGTGGGCGGTTGGACAGTTCAATATCAATGCGCAACTGCGGGTACAACCCCATGAATCGAGTGACCAACGGCACGATGAAACGCTCGCCGTAAGCCACGGCGCAAGTCATGCGCAGCATGCCTTTCGGTTCGCTGGTCAGGTCGCCGACCGCGCGCAGCGCTTCTTCGCGACCGTCCTGCAAGCGTTGGCAATGTTGCAGAAACGTTTGTCCGGCCTCGGTTAATGTCACGCGACGGGTACTGCGGTAGAGCAGGCGTGTCTGCAAACGCTCCTCAAGCCGTACGATTTGGCGACTGATGTGGGAGGAGGAAACACCCAGGCGTTCGGCGGCAGCGGTGAACTGGCTGCATTCGGCGACGGCGACGAACTCGTCGATGCCTTCCCAGCGGTTTTCGGACATCGGGATTATCCCTATATGGCAATAATGTTTTGCTTTTGACCCGATTATTCATCACCTGGCGCTGAACTACACTGGCTGTCTGGTTTTTTATTCAATGGATTCACTGGAGAGTCAGCATGATCAAGTCGCGCGCCGCCGTAGCCTTCGAGGCCAAGAAGCCGCTGGAAATCGTAGAAGTCGATGTCGCCATGCCCAAGGCCGGTGAAGTGTTGCTGCGTGTGGTCGCGTCCGGGGTTTGCCACACTGACGCCTACACCCTGTCCGGCGCTGACCCGGAAGGGATCTTCCCGTCTATCCTCGGCCACGAGGGCGGTGCCATCGTTGAAGCCATTGGCGAGGGCGTGACCTCGGTAGCTGTCGGTGATCACGTGATCCCGCTGTACACCCCGGAATGCGGCCAGTGCAAATTCTGTAAGTCGGGCAAGACCAACCTGTGCCAGGCGATTCGCTCGACTCAGGGTAAAGGCCTGATGCCGGACGGTACTTCGCGCTTTTCCTACAAGGGCGAAACAATTTTCCACTACATGGGCACCTCGACTTTCTCCGAGTACACCGTGCTTCCCGAAATCTCCGTGGCAAAAATCGCCAAGGATGCGCCGCTGGAAAAGGTCTGCCTGCTCGGTTGCGGCGTGACCACCGGTATCGGTGCAGTGCTTAACACCGCCAAGGTCAAGCCAGGTGACACCGTGGCGATTTTCGGCCTGGGCGGCATCGGTTTGTCCGCCGTGATCGGCGCCGTGAAGGCCAAGGCCTCGCGGATCATTGCCATCGACATCAACCCGGCCAAGTTCGAGATCGCCAGACAGCTCGGCGCCACCGACTGTGTGAACCCGAAGGATTTCGATCGCCCGATCCAGGAAGTCATCGTCGACATGACCGATGGTGGCGTCGATTTCTCTTTCGAGTGCATCGGCAACGTGCAACTGATGCGTGCAGCCCTTGAATGCTGCCACAAAGGCTGGGGCGAGTCGGTGATCATCGGCGTGGCCGGAGCCGGTCAGGAAATCTCCACCCGTCCGTTCCAACTGGTGACCGGGCGTGTCTGGCGCGGTTCGGCGTTCGGCGGCGTGCGTGGCCGTACCGAGCTGCCAAGCTACGTCGACATGGCGCAGAGCGGCGAGATCCCGCTGGATACTTTCATCACCCACACCATGGGCCTGGAAGACATCAACAAGGCCTTCGACCTGATGCACGAAGGCAAGAGCATCCGTACCGTCATTCATTTCTAAAAGCAGCCTCAAGTTACAAGCTTCAAGCTGCAAGTCCGGGCGCTTTTGCCTTTTCTTGAAGCTCGAAGCTTGCCGCTTGCAGCTGGGAGAATCCCCATGAGTCTGGAAAACATCTCCTGTCAGAAGAGTTTCGGCGGTTGGCACAAGCGCTATCGCCACCGCTCCGAGGTGCTCGGCTGTGACATGGTGTTTGCCGTGTATCTGCCACCGCAAGCGGAGCAGGGCGGCAAGCTGCCGGTGCTGTACTGGTTGTCGGGCCTGACCTGCACCGACGAGAATTTCATGCAAAAGGCTGGCGCGATGCGCATGGCGGCTGAGCTGGGGTTGATCATTGTGGCGCCGGACACCAGTCCGCGTGGCCCGGACGTGCCGGGTGATCCGGATGGCGCCTGGGACTTCGGCCTCGGTGCCGGGTTTTACCTGAACGCCACGCAGGAACCGTGGGCGCGGCACTATCGGATGCATGACTATGTCGTGCAGGAATTGCCAGCACTGGTTGAAGCGCATTTCCCGGCGTCGGCAAAACGCAGCATCAGCGGCCACTCCATGGGCGGCCACGGGGCGCTGGTCTGTGCACTGCGCAATCCGGGACGTTACCAATCGGTGTCGGCGTTTTCGCCGATCAACAATCCGATGGATTGCCCGTGGGGCCAGAAGGCGTTCTCGCGCTATCTGGGTGAAGACCGTTCGAAGTGGAAAGAGTGGGATGCCTGTGCACTGATCGCCGAGGCCACTGAAAAGCTGCCGTTGCTGGTCGATCAGGGTGATCGGGATGACTTCCTCGCCACTCAGCTCAAACCCGAAGCCCTGCAACAAGCGGCAAAACAAGCGGGTCATCCGCTGACCCTGCGTCTGCAGCCGGGCTACGACCATAGTTATTTCTTTATCTCAAGCTTCATTGACGACCACTTGCAGCATCACGCACGCGCCCTTCGGGCCTAATGCAGGTAGAATCACGCCCTGACAAAAATCGGGGCGTTTTTTTATGCGTATTGGCCACGGCTATGATGTGCACCGTTTCGCTGAAGGCGATTTCATTACTCTGGGCGGCGTGCGCATTGCACACGGCTTCGGGCTGCTCGCTCATTCCGACGGTGACGTCCTGCTGCACGCCTTGAGCGATGCCTTGCTCGGCGCGGCCGCGCTGGGTGATATCGGCAAGCACTTTCCGGATACCGACCCGCAATTCAAGGGCGCCGACAGCCGTGTGCTGCTGCGTCATGTGGTCGCGCTGATCCACGCCAAAGGCTGGAAAGTCGGCAACGTCGACAACACCATCGTCGCCCAGGCGCCGAAAATGGCTCCGCATATCGAATCCATGCGCGCGTTGATCGCCGCCGATCTTCAAGTTGAGTTGGATCAAGTGAACGTGAAAGCTACCACCACCGAAAAGCTCGGCTTTGTCGGTCGCGAAGAAGGCATTGCCGTGCATTCCGTTGCCTTGTTGCTGCGCGCATGAACGAACTGCAATTGCTCGGCCCGCGGGCCTGGGGCGAACCGCTCGGCACCGCGGTACTGAAAGCCATCGCCGAAGATTTTCAGGTCGATGAAGTGCTCGACATCCCGTTCAGCGGCGATGGCGAACACCTGTGGATCTGGGTCGAAAAACGTGGCCTGAACACCGAGGAAGCGGCGCGGCGTATTGCCAAGGCGGCGGGTGTGCCATTGCGTACCGTCAGCTATGCCGGGCTCAAGGATCGGCAGGCGTTGACCCGTCAGTGGTTCAGCGTGCAACTGCCGGGCAAGGCTGACCCGGATCTGTCGTCGGCGGAAAACGACACGCTGAAGATCCTCAAGACCACGCGCCACAAGCGCAAGCTGCAACGCGGCGCGCATTCGGCCAACGGTTTTACCCTGCGCCTGACCCAGTTCGCCGGCGACAAGGCGGCGATCGAGCAGCGGCTGCAACTGATCGCCAGGCAGGGCATTCCCAATTATTTTGGCGCCCAGCGTTTCGGCCATGACGGCGGCAACGTCGTCGATGCTCGTGCCTGGGCGACGCGCAAAGCCTTGCCGGAACAGCGCAATGTGCGTTCGCGACTGTTGTCGACGGCGCGCAGTTTTCTGTTCAATCAAGTGCTCGCAGCACGGGTCGCCGATGGCACCTGGCAAACAGCCCAGGTCGGCGATCTGTTGGCGTTCACCGACAGCCGCAGTTTTTTCCCGGCCGGTGAAGCCGAGTGCAGTGACCCGCGTCTGGCGATTCTCGACCTGCACCCGACCGGGCCGCAGTGGGGCGAAGGTGACTCTCCGACCGCGGGCGCTGTCCATGAACTCGAACAGGGGATCGCCGCCCGTGAGGCGGATCTGCGCGACTGGTTGATTCACGCCGGCATGAGCCACGAACGTCGCATCCTGCGACTGCCCATTGGCGGGTTGTCGTGGCATTATCCCCAGCCTGACATTCTGCAACTGGAATTCGTCCTTCCGGCCGGATGCTTCGCCACCGTATTGGTGCGCGAACTCGTTGATCTGGTGCCGGTGGGGCAGACGGACAGCCCATGCGTATTCTGATTTCTAACGACGATGGGGTAACTGCACCCGGTCTCGCCGCGCTTTATGCTGCGCTGGCGGATTACACCGAATGCGTGGTTATCGCCCCGGAGCAGGACAAAAGCGGCGCCAGCAGCTCGCTGACGCTCGACCGTCCATTGCACCCGCAATACCTGGCCAACGGTTTTATCAGCCTCAACGGCACCCCGACCGACTGCGTGCATCTGGGCCTCAACGGCCTGCTGGAGCGCGAGGCGGACATGGTGGTGTCCGGCATCAATCTCGGCGCCAACCTGGGCGATGACGTGCTGTACTCCGGCACCGTGGCGGCTGCTCTCGAAGGGCGCTTCCTCGAGCGTCCGTCGTTCGCCTTTTCGCTGGTCTCGCGCCAGGTGGATAATCTGCCGACAGCGGCCTGGTTTGCGCGCAAACTGGTCGAGGCCCATGCCGGGCTCGATCTGCCGCCGCGCACGGTACTCAACGTGAACATTCCGAATCTGCCGATCGACCACATTCGCGGTATTCAACTGACCCGTCTCGGCCATCGCGCCCGGGCGGCGGCGCCAATGAAAGTGGTCGATCCGCGTGGCAAGGCCGGTTACTGGATTGCGGCTGCCGGTGATGCCGAAGACGGCGGGCCGGGCACCGACTTTCATGCGGTGATGCAGGGTTACGTTTCCATCACCCCGTTGCAGCTTGATCGCACCTTCAACGATGCCTTCAGAAGTCTCGACGGCTGGCTGGAGGGACTGCGCTGATGGCTCGTGAACACGAAGACAGAATGCGCAGCGGCATCGGGATGACGTCGCAGCGCACGCGCGAGCGTCTGATCCAGCGTCTATATGAAGAAGGCTTGTCCAACGCCAAGGTGCTGGAAGTGATCCGCCGTACGCCACGTCACCTGTTCGTCGACGAAGCGCTGGCACATCGCGCCTACGAAGACACGGCGCTGCCGATCGGCCACAACCAGACCATTTCCCAGCCTTATATGGTGGCGCGCATGAGCGAGCTGCTGCTGGAGGCCGGGCCGCTGGACAAGGTGCTGGAGATCGGTACCGGCTCTGGCTATCAGACAGCGGTGCTGTCGCAACTGGTCGAGCGGGTGTTCTCGGTGGAGCGCATCAAGGTTCTGCAGGACCGGGCCAAGGAACGCCTGGTCGAGTTGAACCTGCGCAATGTGGTATTTCGCTGGGGCGATGGCTGGGAGGGCTGGCCTGCACTGGCGCCTTATAACGGCATTATCGTTACCGCCGTGGCCACCGATGTCCCGCAGGCGCTACTTGATCAACTGGCACCGGGCGGACGCATGGTGATTCCGGTGGGCTCGGGTGAAGTGCAGCAACTGATGCTGATCGTGCGTGAAGAGCACGGCTTTTCGCGAACACGTTCTGGGGGCCGTGCGTTTCGTGCCTTTGCTCAATGGTCCGCTGGCCTGAGCATTTATTCACGGGTGCTGAATTCCTTTCGTTCGCCTCGGTCTTACTCCGGCAGCGAGAGATTAAACGCAGCAGACTGGTCACTTGCAAACGTGTGCGCGCAGTGATTTCGCTTCATTAAAGGTAAAGCCGGTGCGGCCCGTTATACTTGCGACACTTCGTGCCGAATCCGGCATGCCAACTTTTTCAGCCACCACAAAAGGGAGCGGCGGGTGAGTCTCACAGTCATTGCGCAGCGTATGGGTAACACGAGCTTTCAGCGCCTGGTGACTGGCCTTGTCTTGAGCACCTTGCTGGTGGGTTGCTCCAGCACCAAATCGAGCAACGTGCGGGTGGTCGATCGTAACAATGCGGTTGCGCAGCGTCCTACAGTGACGACCGGACAGTACGTAGTTCGTCCAGGCGATACGATGTTCTCCATCGCCTTTCGCTACGGCTGGGACTACAAAGCCCTCGCGGCGCGGAACAATATTCCTACGCCCTATACGATCCACCCGGGTCAGACAATTCGCTTCGATGGGCGCACAGGTTCAACGCCGACGGCAGTGGTCAGCAACAGCAGTTCTTCGCCTTCATCGTCGAGCAAAACCACGGTAATCCGGCGCCAGGCGAATGGCACGACGACCACGACCGTGACCGGGTCCGGTGCCGGTTCTACGGGGGCTGCACCGTCCGTCGCCAGCAAATCTGCCCCGCCTCCACTGCCTCCTGCGGGTCCGGCCCCGACCGGCTGGGGATGGCCATCTAATGGCATTCTCATTGGAAAATTCTCTTCAAACGGTAGTTTGAATAAAGGAATTGATATCGCCGGAGATTTGGGACAGCCTGTTTTAGCTGCGTCTGATGGGACGGTGGTATACGCCGGGAGTGGCTTAAGGGGCTACGGCGAATTAGTCATCATCAAACACAGCGAAACCTACGTCAGTGCTTACGGTCACAACCGTCGGCTGTTGGTTCGGGAGGGACAGCAGGTCAAGGTCGGACAGACAATTGCCGAAATGGGGTCAACGGGTACAGACCGGGTGAAACTGCATTTTGAGATTCGCCGACAAGGTAAACCTGTAGATCCGCTGCAGTTCCTGCCAAGACGTTGATTTGTAAGCCAGCCTGTTCCGTCGCGTAGAGGGGACAGGCTCCAGCGCTGCCAAGGATAAAGGCGTCGCTTGAGCTTGGGGTCGAACTCACCAAAGGACTATAACAATGGCTCTCAGTAAAGAAGTGCCGGAGTTTGACATCGACGATGAGGTTCTCCTTATGGAGGCCGGCATCGATTCGGAATCTTCGATGTCGAATGATGAAGGGGCTGCTCCACCTTCCGTTCGTTCCAAATCCAAACACTCCGCTTCACTTAAACAACATAAGTACATCGACTACACGCGTGCACTTGATGCCACGCAGTTGTATCTCAACGAAATCGGCTTTTCCCCATTGCTCTCCCCGGAAGAAGAGGTCCATTTTGCGCGTTTGTCGCAGAGTGGTGATCCGGCCGGGCGCAAGCGCATGATTGAAAGTAACCTGCGGCTGGTGGTCAAAATCGCCCGGCGTTACGTCAATCGGGGGCTGTCGCTGCTGGATCTCATCGAAGAGGGCAACCTCGGGCTGATCCGGGCGGTGGAAAAGTTCGATCCCGAGCGCGGCTTCCGCTTTTCGACCTACGCAACCTGGTGGATCCGTCAGACCATCGAGCGCGCGATCATGAATCAGACCCGGACCATCCGGTTGCCGATCCATGTGGTCAAGGAGCTCAACGTGTACCTGCGGGCTGCACGGGAGCTGACGCAAAAGCTCGACCATGAACCTTCACCCGAAGAGATCGCCAACCTGCTGGAAAAACCGGTGGGCGAAGTCAAGCGCATGCTCGGCCTGAACGAGCGGGTTTCTTCGGTCGATGTGTCGCTGGGTCCGGATTCGGATAAAACCCTGCTCGACACCCTCACTGATGATCGTCCGACCGATCCCTGCGAACTGCTGCAGGACGATGACCTGTCACAGAGCATCGATCAATGGCTGTCCGAACTGACCGACAAGCAGCGCGAGGTGGTCGTCCGCCGCTTCGGCCTGCGCGGTCACGAGAGCAGCACGCTGGAGGACGTAGGCCTGGAGATCGGCCTGACCCGGGAACGGGTGCGGCAGATTCAGGTAGAAGGCCTCAAGCGCCTTCGTGAAATCCTCGAGAAGAATGGCCTGTCGAGCGAGTCGCTGTTCCAGTAAGCGCTTCGATTGATCGCCCACAAAAAGCCCCGACTGGTTCGGGGCTTTTTGTTGCCTGCTCGAGTACGGAATGGAATTTCCTGTGGCGAGGGAGCAAGCAGCCTCGCCACACCATTCATCACCAGACATACGGTCGGCATTTCCATCGTTTGTAGTCTCGCGGTGTAAGCCTCGGCTTACTCTTTCGTAAGTGTTCCCTATTTTTGCAAGACGGCAGACGTCGATTGCCTTCGGTGCTAGTGATTAACTATATGATTTATATGCTTATTTTTTAATATGAAGTGCTTATTACAGCGTTTTTCTGCCCTCAGGGCCGATTGCTCTCGGCAGGGAACTCTTTAGTATCAGCACTGTGTCGACGGACAGACACGCCCTTCAAGGATGAGGGGAATGGACATCGCAGGACGCGATTCATCAGGACGATGAAAAGGAACACAGGGAATAGGGAAAAAATGTGGGCGGGTCAAACCGCCCCTTTTTTATGCCTGCAGAAAAGCAAAAAGGCCCGCAAGGGGCCTTTTGGTAACGCGCGACAGATCAGCGTTCGAGGTCTTTGATCTTGCCTTTGACGCCATCCCACTCTTCGGCATCCGGCAGCGATTCTTTCTTCTCGGTGATGTTTGGCCAGACTTCAGCCAGCTCAACGTTCAACTGAATGAATTCCTGCATATCTTCCGGAACTTCGTCCTCGGAGAAAATGGCCACGGCAGGGCACTCGGGTTCGCACAGGGCGCAGTCGATGCACTCATCCGGGTGAATCACCAGGAAGTTCGGGCCTTCGTAAAAGCAGTCCACCGGACAGACTTCTACGCAGTCGGTGTACTTGCACTTGATGCAGTTGTCGGTGACGACGAAGGTCATTTCTAATTTTCTCCTCAGGCGGCGGCAGCGTTGCCCCTTCACGGTTGGGGTCGCCAGGTTCGGGAGCGATGTCTGCTGGCCAGGCTATTAGCCAGCAGCATCCCAAACCGCGCGAGATTCTAACAGCTTGAAGCCGTTTGCGTTATATCCGGTTCGCTGGTGCTTAGATCCGGTTCTTAAGTGCATATAACAATTCGAGCGCCCGCCGCGGGGTCAGGTCATCCAGATCCACTTTGGCCAACTCATCGAGCACCGGATGCGGCAGGCTGGCAAACATGTCGCTTTGCTGCGGAGCGGCCGGCTTGCCTTTGACGGCAGGCTTTGGCGCTTCGTGCGGCAATGCGGTGTCTTCCAGTCGGCTCAGGTGCTCACGGGCACGCACGATTACTTCACTTGGTACACCCGCCAGTTGCGCCACCGCCAGGCCGTAGCTCTGGCTGGCAGGCCCCGGCAACACGTGGTGCAGGAACACGATGCGCTCGTTGTGCTCGGTGGCGTTCAGGTGCACGTTGGCCACCAACGGCTCGGCTTCCGGCAACACAGTCAGTTCGAAATAGTGCGTGGCAAATAGAGTATAGGCACGCAGATGCGCCAGACGCTCGGCGGCGGCCCATGCCAGGGACAGACCATCGAAGGTGCTGGTACCGCGACCGACTTCGTCCATCAGCACCAGGCTGCGTTCGGTGGCGTTGTGCAGGATATTGGCGGTTTCGCTCATCTCGACCATGAAGGTCGAGCGGCCACCGGCGAGGTCATCGCTGGAGCCGATCCGGGTGAAGATCCGGTCCACCAGCGACAACTCGCAACTGGCCGCCGGTACGAAGCTGCCGATGTGTGCCAGCAGCACGATCAACGCGGTTTGGCGCATGTAGGTGGATTTACCACCCATGTTCGGGCCGGTGATTACCAGCATCCGCGTGTTGTCATCCAGGCTCAGGTCGTTGGCCACGAACGGCGTGGTCAGCACTTGCTCGACTACCGGGTGACGGCCCTGGGTGATGCGCATGCACGGCTCGCTGACGAAGCGCGGGCAGTTCAGGTCAAGGTTCAGCGCACGCTCGGCGAGGTTGCTCAGCACGTCCAGCTCGGCCAGAGCGCCGGCAGTGTCCTGCAGCGGAGGTAACTGGCTGATCAGGTCTTCCAGCAAGGCCTCGTAGAGCATCTTCTCGCGGGCGAGGGCACGGCTCTTGGCGGACAGCGCCTTGTCTTCGAACTCTTTCAGTTCCGGCGTGATGAAGCGCTCGGCGCCCTTGAGGGTCTGGCGACGGATGTAGTCCGCCGGAGCGGATTCTGCCTGCTTGCTCGGGAGCTCGATAAAGTAGCCGTGAATACGGTTGTAGCCGACTTTCAGGTTGGCCAGGCCGGTACGTGCCTTTTCCCGGGCTTCCAGGTCGATCAGGAACTGGCCGGCGTTCTCGCTCAGCGATTGCAGTTCGTCGAGTTCACTGTCGTAACCGGTTTTCAGCACGCCGCCGTCGCGGATCACCGCAGGCGGGTTGTCGATGATGGCTTTTTCCAGCAGCGCCGCCAGTTCCGGGTAGGTGCTGGTGGTGGTCGCCAGACGTTGCAGGTGTGGCGCTTCCAGATCGGTCATCGCCACTTGCAGTTGCGGCAACGCGCCGAGCGCATCGCGCAGACGGGCGAGGTCACGGGGACGGGCATTGCGCAGCCCGATCCGCGCGAGAATCCGCTCGATGTCGCCGATTTCCTTGAGCTGTGGTTGCAGCTTTTCGAAGCGGTACCCGTCGAGCAGGCAAGTGATCGAAGTCTGCCGCGCCAGCAGCACGCTCAGATCGCGCAGCGGACGGTTCAGCCAGCGGGTCAGCAAGCGGCTGCCCATCGCGGTCTGGCAGCGATCGACCACCGATTGCAGGGTGTTGTCGCGGCCACCGGCAAGGTTCGTGTCCAGCTCCAGATTGCGCCGGCTCGCGCCATCGAGCACGACGGTGTCATCAAGACGTTCGTGACGCAGGCTGCGCAAGTGGGGCAGGGCGGTGCGCTGGGTTTCCTTGGCGTAGGCCAGCAGGCAACCGGCGGCGCCGATGGCCAGCGTCAGGGTTTCGCAGCCGAAGCCTTTCAGATCCTGAGTGGAGAATTGCTGGCAGAGACTTTTCAGCGCCGAATCGCGCTCGAAATCCCACGGTGCACGACGCCGTACCCCACGGCGTTTTTCCGCCGGCAGGTCTTTCGGCCAGTCATCCGGGATCAACAGCTCCACCGGATTGACCCGTTCCAGCTCCGCCAGCAGGTTCTCCCAGCCCTTGATCTCCAGCACGGTGAAGTTGCCGCTGGTGATGTCCAGCACCGCCAGACCGAACAGGCGCTCGTCACCCAGCACGGCGGCGATCAGGTTGTCGCGCCGCTCATCCAGCAGCGCTTCATCGCTGACTGTGCCCGGCGTGATGATTCGCACTACCTGACGTTCCACCGGCCCTTTGCTGGTGGCCGGGTCGCCGACCTGCTCGCAGATCACCACCGACTCTCCGAGCTTGACCAGTTTCGCCAGGTAACCTTCCGCTGCGTGATAAGGAATCCCGCACATCGGAATCGCCTGCCCTGCCGACTGCCCACGGGCGGTCAGCGTGATGTCGAGCAGCTTGGCGGCCTTCTTCGCATCCTCATAGAAGATCTCGTAGAAGTCGCCCATGCGATAGAACATCAGCTGATCCGGGTGCTGGTTCTTCAGGCGCCAGTATTGCTGCATCATCGGGGTGTGGGAGGACAGGTCGGAGACGGCTTTATTCATCGGATTGTCGGGCAACTCGTTAAAAGATGTGGGGTAGAAGCGGGGCAAGGCCCAGGCTTTTCCGCGATGGGCGCAAGGTTACCATGGGCAGTCCGCTCGACGCAGGCATGACGGCTCACTGGCAGTTTTCTCAGGAAATTGAGAATTATGCACGATTTATGCAAATCAGCATTTGTCTTCGCGAAAAACTTCAAGCACTATGCGCGTTATGCAAAAACGCAACGTATCCTCCGTCTTAAGAGCACTGCTCGACCAGCACGGGATCTCCCCTACGGAGCTCCACCGTCGCACCGGCGTGCCTCAATCCACTCTCTCGCGGATTCTCAGCGGGAAGATCGTCGATCCCTCGGATAAACATATCTCGAAGATCGCCGAGTACTTCAATGTGAGCACCGATCAATTGCGCGGCCGCGCCGATGTCGCGACCGCGACCGGTGGTGCGCGTGATGACGTGCATGCGGAACTCAAGGACATAAGCCTGTGGGACGACGATACCCCTGTCGATGACGACGAGGTGTCGGTGCCCTTTCTTCGCGAGGTTGAATTGGCTGCTGGATCAGGAAGATTCGTCATCGAAGAGAGCGAACGCTCCAGCCTGCGCTTCGGCAAGCGCAGCCTGCGCCATAACGGTGTGCAGTTCGACCAGGCCAAATGCGTGACAGTCCGCGGCAACAGCATGTTGCCGGTGCTGCGTGACGGCGCCACCGTCGGTGTGAATGCCGGCAAGTGTGGCATCGGCGACATCATTGATGGCGACCTGTACGCGATCAACCACAACGGTCAGTTGCGCGTGAAGCAACTCTACCGTCTGCCGACCGGTATCCGTCTGCGCAGCTTCAACCGTGACGAGCATCCGGACGAGGACTACAGCTTCCAGGATATGCAGGACGAGCAGATCGTCATCCTCGGTCACGTCTTCTGGTGGGGCATGTACGCCCGATAAAGCCACCCGCTCAGACAAAACCCGCCCATCGGCGGGTTTTTTTTCGCCTTCGAGAAAACCGTAGAAGCCTTGCCTGACGAGGGTTTCATGCGTTTGCGCATTTATCGCGCAAAAATAAATGCATTTACGCATTGACTGCATATGCATGAATGCATATTCTTGCCACCAAGCCGCTCGACAAAGCGGCTGAGCAAGACAGCTCTTTAGTTCCACAAGAACAGGCAGCGATGAACCGGCCTCAACGGTTCAGAGGGTTGGCAACTGACCCGGGTGTGCAGCGTAAAGCACCAGAAGCAGTTATCCGGCGGGCAGGGACCGCGGTCGGAAAAACAATCTGAATGGACTCGTACCGCGCCAGTAGCGCCGAAAAGTCAGCTTCCTTCTCGAACACAGGATTTGAAGGAAGGCGAAGGAGCGCATTACTGAAAAGCCCGGCTTTGCTGCCGGGCTTTTTGGAATGCCTACCTGGGCAGGATCTGAAATGCCGCAATGCCGGCAATCAAAAAGGAAGATGAACATGAAGAAGTACGCACGTGTCGTTGCTGGCAAGGTCGACAACATTTTTGAAACCGCTAACCCGATCACCGATGAGTTTCCGGCAGATCAAGTCTGGGTGGATGTCAGCGCACTGCCGAAGATCGATTACTCCTGGAACGCGGTAAACACCAACGGCGTCTGGACATTTACCGACAGCGATATGTGGGGCCAGCCGTCCTTGCTGGCTATGCAATTGCGTAACGCAAGAACCAATCGTCTCGATAAAGCCAATACCACGCTGGCGACGTCGGCCTTGGTGCAAAAGGTTGAGCTGGGGCTGGCCACGCCGGCTGAGAAAGCTGCGCTACTGGAATATAAGCAGTTCTTCATTGATCTGAGCAACGTCAACAAACAGCCTGGTTATCCGCTGACGGTCAACTGGCCTGAAGTTCCATAAACAGCGCTTCTTGCACCGCAACATCACTATTTGAAATCCGCAGTGCGACGCTGAAGAGCCCGGTGCATAACCGGGCGATTCAACAGTGCCTGCGATGTTTACTCAGAGCCTCAAGCCAATCATTCGCAATGAGTGCCAGCAGGAGAAACAAATGAACCGCTATGCTTTTGTTCGCTTCAACTATTCCAAACCCTTCAACAAAGTTCTGGTGATTGTCGACGCTGTCGAGAAGCCTACGGCCATGCCAGTAGAAGCAAAGTTGTCGAATGGTTTTTGGGTGGATATCACAGCAAACCCGGCAGTCCAGGTGGGATGGAAGGGTACGACGACAAATTATGTTGATTGGGAGTTCAGTGAACCCACCTCTCAAGAAATGGAGAAAGATGTAGCGCAGGAAGCTCTGGAGCTTCTTTCTGCGGCAGGGCAGTGGTTGATGCTGAATTCCCTGCACTACAAGGTCGACCTTGGTGTTGCCACACCTGAAGAACAAGCACTGTTGCTCGCTTACAAACAGTACTGCGTTGGTCTCAGCGACATGAACAAACAATCCGGCTATCCATCCACCGTCAACTGGCCGGTCGCTCCTTTCTGATTCGGTCATGACCGTCACACCCTCTATAGAGAGCGCATTACTGAAAAGCCCAGCCTCAGCGCCGGGCTTTTTGGAATGCCTGCCTCAAGAGAACGCGATTGATCCCAACACACACCACTCACCCAATACTTCCGGAGGCGTGACATGACAAACGAGCAACAAGCGTTGGCGGACATGCCGATCTGGCTGGTCATCCTCCTCGCCGTCGTCGGCGGGGTGTCCGGCGAAATGTGGCGCGCCGACAAGGAGGGCGCCCGTGGCTGGTCACTGCTGCGACGCCTTGCCTTGCGCTCTGGCGCCTGCATGATCTGCGGCGTCTCGGCAATCATGCTGCTGTACGCCGCCGGTCTTTCGATCTGGGCCGCCGGCGCATTCGGTTGCCTGACAGCGATGGCCGGCGCCGACGTCGCCATCGGGTTGTACGAACGCTGGGCCGCCAAGCGCATCGGCGTCTGCGAAGTTCCGCCTCGCGACCAACCTTAACTTTAGTACTTCTCCGTGCCGCCATTTTGGCGGCAGGGCTGCGCGTGGACGATTGAAAAGGAGGTCATGTATGCCCACACCGATCCAACAGCCGTCGCAACTGTTCACAGCCATCGCGACGACACTGCGCAACACTGCCGGACTCAACCTCAACGTCGGCAATCACGATGATTTCACTGCGCCGGGCGATCAGGCCTGGGTGTTGATCAACTTCGAGCGGAATGGACCGGGAGAGCGCGCCGCGGACGGACGCATTGCTCATGTCATGACGGTGTCCCTGCACGTCATCCCGGCCCTTGCCGCCAGCGCATTTGCAGCGTGCGATTTGATCGCGGTGCTGAAAAACCTGATCACCGACAACCGCTGGAGCTTGCCCGGCGATCAATGCGATCTGCCAATGAACATTGATGGCCTGCCGTCATTGCTCATCCGCGGCGATCAGCAATACAAAGCCTGGACGCTGTCGTTCAATCAGACCCTCTACCTCGGCCCGACCTTGCTCGACGATCCGCTCGGCACGCCGAAATTCGCCCGTACCTGGGAAGTCAGCAACATCGACGACCCCGACCAATACACCGCGCTGGAGGCCTGAGATGTTCGACGGACTATTGCGCATGCAACTCGGCCCGATCATCGAGCGCCTGGCCGAGATGGAAGCGGAGATCGACGACCTGCACCGACGCGCCGAAAGCTTCTGCCGCATCGGCATTTGCCAGACCGTCGATGCTGCGAGCAATACCTGCCAGGTCAGCCACGGTGGTTTGCTCACGCCGGCCATCAAATTCTTCAATCCGAGTGCCGGCGCCCAGAGCGAATCGCGGATTCCGAGCGTCGGCGAACAGTGTCTGTTGTTTAACTACGGCAGTGGTGAAAGCGGCGCGCAAAGTGTGGCGCTGTTCGGCCTGAACAGTGACCGGTTTCCGCCGACGGCAACGGTACCGACGCTGACGCGACGGGTGCATGTCGACGGCAGCGAAAGCGGTTACGACGACGCCAGTCACACCCTGCACTGGCAGAACGGGCCGGCGGCCTTCACTGGCTCTCGCCAGGCGCTGCAACTGAGCATCGGCCCGGCGCAACTGGCGATGACGCCGCAAGCGATCAGCCTGCAACTGGGCGCCGTCGGCCTGACCATCGACGTCTCGGGCGTGCACTTCAGCGGCCCGTTGGTCGATCACCAGGGCCGCGTCATCAGCCCCTGATTCAAGAGCCTGAACATGATCGGAATTGATAGAGACAACGGGGTCACGGTCGACGACTGGCTGCAGTTTGTGCAGCGCGCGACCCGGGCCCTGACCACGCCGCTGGGCACCCGGCAAAAAAGGCCCCTTTATGGCTCGCTGATCCCCACGCTGCTGGGTCAGAACCTCGGTGACGACGTTCTGCTTCTGGCCCAGAGCCACGCGGCTCAGGCGTTCTACAACACGCAGAACGGGATCAGCGATTTTCAGCCGCAAGTGATCGTCGCCACCCGCCAGGGCGCCGGCTTGCTGCTGCGCTTCGCCGGCACCTGGAAAAACCGTCAACAAACCTTCGAGGTCGTGACATGAGTATGTTGATCCCCGGCCAGAACCAGTTGGCCGAACCCGCGCTGATCACTGTCGAAGCGTTCGAAGAGCTGCTCGCCGAGTTCAAGACCTTCGTCGTCGAATACGTCGGTGCGCGTTCGCCCGAGAGTGCCGCAAAGCTCAAGACCAGCCTGGAAAACGAGAGCGAATTGCTGACGATGGCGCTCGAAGCCTTCTGCGTTCGGCTGCAAACCCACGAACGCAAATACAACGCCCGCATCAAGCAGATGCTGGCGTGGTGGGCGACCGGCAGCAACCTCGATGCGCGGTTGGCGGACATGGGCCTGGAGCGGCAGTTGCTCGACCCGGGCGACCCGACAGCGTTCCCGCCGGTGCCCGCGATTTACGAAAGCGATGACGATGCACGCCTGCGTTATTACCTGGCGCCGCATGCCCCGGCGGCGGGTTCACGGATGCAGTATCGCCGTGAGGTATTCACCCTCGGCGAACGGCCGTCGGTGAAGGTCGAATCCACCGATGCGGGTGTGGTCAACGTCACTTACACCTTCAACCCCGACGGCCTCGCTGCACAGGTCAAGGATGGTAATGGTCGTCGTACCGCGCCGGGGGAAGTGCAGGTCACCGTGTTGTCGCGAGACGGCGATGGCACGCCTTCCGCGGCGTTGCTGGAAGGCGTGCGTCAACACTTCGCCCGGCCGGATGTACGACCGGAAACCGACCTCGTCACCGTGAAGGCTGCCGACATTCAGCGCTACAAGATCCGCGTCGTCGCCAAGATCAATTCGGGACCGGATTCAGGCCTGACCAAAGTCGCCGCGCAGCAGCAGTTGCAGGCCTACGCCGACAGTTGTCATCGCCTCGAAGGGCGGGTCGATCCGAGCTGGATCGACTACACGCTGCACAGCGCCGGCGCCGTGCAACTGCAGATTCTCGAACCGCTGGCGCCGGTCGTGACCACTGCGTTTCAGGCGCCGTACTGCACGGCGGTCGAGGTTGAGGTGCTGACGCTATGAGTGAGCCAACGCATCGCCGGACGCTGCTGCCGGCCAACAGCTCGGCACTCGAACGGGGGCTGGATCTGGGCTTCGGCACACTGCTTGATCGCATCGCGCCGCCGTTCCCTGAACTGATGAATCCAAGCGAAACGCCAGTGGCGTTCCTGCCGTATCTGGCGGCGGATCGCGGCGTCGCCGAATGGAGCACCCGCGCACCGGAAGCGGAAAAACGCCTGACCGTCGAACTGGCCTGGCCCACCGCGCGCCAGGCCGGCACTCGCAAGGCGCTGGAAAACGCGGCGAAGGGTTTACAACTGCGCCCCGAAGTCCGCGCCTGGTACGAACAATCGCCACCCGGCGTGCCTTACAGCTTCACCGTGCGCGCCTTCAGCGAGCAACCGTACAGCGCAGAAATCGACGCTCGTCTCGATCGCCGCCTGGCGGATGCCAAGAGCGAGCGGGACATTCTTTCGGTAACCGTTGGCTTGAGCGCGTTCGGCAGCCACTCCATCGCCGCTGCGACTTTCTGCGGCGAACTGACCACGGTTTATCCGGTGTTCATCGAAGGGCTTGAAACCTCTGGCGAGGCGTTCATGGCCGCTGCGTTGTACACCGTCGAAACATCCACAATTTATCCTCAGGGGGCCTGAATGGCTGACTATTACACCCTGCTCACCAACGCAGGGATTGCCTACGAAACGGCGTGCAAGGCCGCGGGCACACCGATCAAGCTGACGCAGATTTCCGTCGGCGACGGCGGCGGCGCGGTCTACAACCCGGCCGCGACCGCCACCGCGCTGAAACGCGAAGTCTGGCGCGGGCCACTCAACGCACTGTTCCAGGACGAGAAAAACCCGAGTTGGTTACTCGCCGAAGTTACCATTCCGCCGGACGTCGGCGGCTGGTATGTACGGGAAGCAGGGCTGTGGACTGACACCGGCGTTCTTTACGCCATCGTCAAATACCCGGAGTCGTTCAAACCGGTGTTGGCGACGTCGGGTTCGGGTAAAGAGTTCTACATTCGCTCGATTTTCGAGACCAGCAATGCGTCGCTGGTGACGTTGCTGATCGACGACACCGTGGTAAAGGCCACTCGTGCCTGGGTCATGAGTTACCTCGCCGAAGAACTTGGCAAACTCGATGGCAAGCAATCGGTGCGCGTCGCGGCTTCGACCAACATCGTGTTGAACGGTGCGCAGCAGATCGACGGCGTAGCTGTGATTGCTGGCGACCGCGTGTTGCTGACGAACCAGACCCTGGCCAAGGATAACGGCCTGTGGGTCGTCGCCAACGGCGACTGGGTGCGGGCGACCGATGCCAACATCAGCGCCAAGGTGACGCCGGGCCTGACGGTGATGGTGGAGGAGGGCGTGGCGAACGGTGATTCGCTGTGGCACCTGACGACCAATGCGCCGATCACCCTCGGCACGACTGCGCTGACGTTCAAGATGCTCGCTGGTCGAACCGGTATTGCGGCCGGGACTTACAAGAGTCTGACGGTTGATGAGTATGGCCGGGCGACTGCCGGTGCCAACCCTGAAACATTGGCCGGGTTTGGCATCAAGGATTCGTACACCAAAGCTGAAGTTGAGGCGCTGATTGCCAAGGCCTCAGCGTTGCCGGTGGGTTCGATTGTGGCGTTCCCGGTCGATTCGCCACCGCCGGGTTTTCTGGAGCTGGACAACAGCGTCAAGAGCAGCGCGACTTACCCGGACTTGAGCGCTTATCTGGGCGGCAAGTTCAATAAGGGTGATGAAGGGGTTGGGAATTTCCGCTTGCCGGAAGCGCGTGGGGAGTTCTTGCGCGGTTGGGATCATGGACGTGGGGTGGATGCCGGGCGTGCAGCAGGTAGCTTTCAGTCGGACAGTCTCAAGGCGCATTACCATTCCCTCCCGACCGGGTCGGGAGGCGGCCAGGCGGTCGACCCAAATGGGGAGACTCCAACGGTTGTGCTGAAAGATACGGCCGCAGACTGGATTCTGCGTACGGAAGGTGACAACGCCGAGCTAACTATTGGTCGCGTCAGGACCTACAACTTTGGTTCTGCCACTGAAACACGTCCGCGCAACATCGCCGTCATGTGGTGCATCAAAGCCTGGAACGCACCGGTCAATCAGGGAACCATCGACGTAGCGGCGCTGGCCAAGGAAGTTGAACGTCTCAAGTCCGCCGTTCCGGTGGGTGCTGTTTTGGCATTCCCGACGGGGATCGTTGCGCCTGGTTATCTGGAGCTGGATGGCAGCGTGCAGAGCATTGCGACTTATCCGGATCTGGCCGCTTATCTCGGTACCAGTTACAACAAAGGCAACGAGGGCACGGGCAACTTCCGCTTGCCGGAGTCGCGTGGTGAGTTTTTACGCGGTTGGGATCATGGGCGTGGTGTAGACGGTGGACGTCCGATCGGCAGTTGGCAAAAAGGTAGCCTCCAGTCTTTCGACCCCTCCAATGTCAATCCGGCAGTTTCGGGCCTCTGGCATAACATGGCATCAGATGCCGGACTTCAGGACGCACATGGGCTTGACCCTCATAACACGACGGATTACAGCGTTTCCAATGCGGTATTCACCGCTGGCGCCACTCCGGTTAGTACTGGGGCATTGGGAGTTACGCGTCCACGCAACCTGGCGGTGATGTGGTGCATCAAAGCCTGGAACGCGGCGGTCAATCAAGGAAGCATCGACGTCGCCGCTCTCGCTGTTGAAGTTCGCAACTCTTCTGGACGTTATCTGAGAACCCGGATTTTCAAGGCCAACGATCTTTATCAATCGGGTCCCGACACCAAAAAAATCAAATACAGACTGCAAGGTGGTGGCGGTGCCGGCGGAGGGGCTGCCTCGACCGCCAACACTCAACTGTCCGCTGGTTGCGGTGGTAGTGCTGGCGCTTACGCAGAAGGCTGGCTGACTCAAGGGTTCGATGGTCAGCAGATCACTATCGGTAAGGGTGGCGTGGGCGTTGTTGTAAATGTCGGTCTCAATGGGGGGACAACCTCTTTTGCCGGAATCGCTGCACCAGGAGGATACGGCGGAGGATTCTCGCTCAACGGTGTACCGCCTCTGCAACTTGGCCGAAGCCCAAACTCTGAGTTGGCATCAGGTGGATCGACCCTCAATGCAAATGGCCAGGGCGGTGGCGGAGTGAGCGGGCCGACACTGGCTCTTTGTACATCCGGTGAAGGAGGTCCGAGCAAATTTGGACCGGGTGGTAACGCTTCGGGCGGCGCCAGTCGTGAGGGGGAGGGGGCCGTAAATCCTGGTGCAGGTGGTGGAGGTGCTTTGGCCAAGCCGTCGTGCCCGTACAACTTTAAAGGCGGCAACGGTGCCGACGGCATCCTGATTATCGAGGAGTGGACCTGATGAGCGTCTATGTTCGTATTTATGCCGACAAGGTTGTCGAGCAAATCGAAACCAGCGGTGATATTTCGACGATGTATCCGCCGACGCTGGTGTGGGTGTGCGTCGATCATCTCGATCCACTTCCCCGTCAAGGCTGGCTAGCGAAAGAGCAAGGCGGGGAGTGGTTGTTTTCGCCCGAGCTACCGATAACAGCCACGCCTGAAACTCAAGCGGTCGCTATTGCCGCCGAACGCTTCATGCACGAAGCCGGTGGCGTCATTGTCGACGGATTAACCATCGAAACCACTCGTGACAGCCAGACGCTGATTGCTGGAATGGGCTTGTCGGCAATCGTCGATCCGGAATACCGATGCAACTTCAAGTCAGCCAATGGCTTCGTCGAAATTGATGCGCCGCGAATTCTCGAAATTGCCAAGGCTGTACGCACTCATGTCCAGGCTTGCTTTGACCGCGAGCGCGAGTTGCTGCTGGCAATCGACAGTGGAAATTATCGTCCCGAAATGCTGACTGAGGGCTGGCCAGATGTACCGCCAGTGCCTGAGCCCGGTTTGTGACGCTTCAATAAACGCCCCGCACCGTCGGGGCGTTTTCTTACCCGCCAAAGCCCCTCCCCACGAGGGGCTTTCCCGTTTATGGAGAAACGAAAAATGGCAACCCGCCAAACCTACACCGTGCTCGTCCCATTCCCCACCGGCGGTGGGCACTGGTCGAGCGTCGGTCAAGACCTTGATCTGCTCGACGTCGAGGCCAGTGCCTTGCACAGCGCCGGTCGACTGGAACTGAAAACCCCCTCCACCCAGGCCAAAAAGGCCGCTGCCAAGAAGGCTGACTAACTATGGCTGAGGTTCTGAACTTCGAGCACAACGGCATTACCGTCAATGCCACTGAATCCCCCGAGGCCATGGGTGGCCTGGGTGACAACGTCATCGGTCTGGTCGGCACCGCGCCGAAAGCCGATCCGCTGATTCCGCGTAACGCGCCGTTTCGCATTAACAGTTTTACCACCCATGCGCTGCTCGATCCGACCGGTTCTGAAGAGGGCACCCTGTACCACGCGGTTTACCAGATCCTCAAAGTGGTCAAGGTGCCGGTGTACGTGGTGATTGTCGAAGCGGGCGCGACCCCGGCTGACACCGTTAACGCGGTGATCGGCGGCGTCGATCCAGCCACCGGCCGCAAGCTCGGTCTGGCCGCGCTGGGCAGTGTCCCGGAAGACCTGACCATCATCGGCGCGCCGGGCTTCACCGGCACCAAAGCGGTGGCCAGCGAGTTCGCCTCGTTCGGCAAGCGCATCAAGGCCCGTGTGGTGCTGGATGGCAAGGATGCCTCGGTCGCCGATCAAGTGACCTACAGCCAGGAACTGGGTGGTGCGGATCTCGGTTTCGACCGTTGCCTGGTGGTGCACAACATGCCGGCCGTGTACTCGAAAGCAGCGAAGAAAAATGTCTTCCTCGCACCGTCCAGCCTGGCGATTGCCGCGCTGGCCAAGGTCAAGCAGTGGGAGAGCCCGGGCAACCAGGTGACCTACGCCGAAGACGTGTCGCGGGTCGTTGAATACAACATCCTCGACACCTCCACCGAAGGCGATCTGCTCAACCGCTACGGCGTCAGCTACTACGCCCGCACCGTGCTTGGCGGCTTCTCGCTGCTGGGTAACCGCTCGATCACCGGCAAGTTCATCAGCTACGTCGGCCTCGAAGATGCGATCAGCCGCAAGCTGGTCAAGGCCGGCCAGAAAGCCATGGCCAAGAACCTGACCAAGTCCTTCATGGATCAAGAGGTCAAGCGCATCAACGACTGGCTGCAAACCCTGGTCGCCGACGAAACCATTCCGGGCGGCAGCGTGTACCTGCACCCGGAACTCAACAGCGTCGAGAAGTACAAGAACGGCACCTGGTACGTGGTCATCGACTACGGCCGCTACGCGCCGAACGAACACATGGTTTATCAACTCAACGCCCGCGATGAAATCATCGAGCAGTTCCTGGAGGACGTTCTCTAATGTTTACCAACCGCAATCGCCAGGCCATCGCGGCCACCCTGCAAGGCCTGCCGTTGTCGGCGACCGTGGAGGAATTCACCCCGCCGAAAATCGAATTCGACATGGAAAACATGGCGGGCGGACGCTTCATTGTCGAAGAAATGGCCAAAAGCGCGAAGGCGCTTGGCGCCAAGTTGATCCTGCAGGGCGCTGGCCCGGAAATCATGCTCGCCCTGGGTGTGAAGCTCGGCGATGACATTCTGTTGAACGTGCGTGAAGCCGGTCAGGATCAGGACGGCAACACCTGGTTCACCTACCACACCGTCGGCGGCAAGCTGAAGATCCTCGATGAGGGCGTGATCAAAATGGGTGAGAAACCCAAGACCACCCTGGAATTGTCCTGCCGCACCTACACCCGCCTGGAAAACGGCATCCCGGTGATCGACATCGACGTGCGCACCCAGAAGTTCGTGCTCAACGGCGTCGACATCCTTGGTGATGCCCGTCGTGCGGTGCTGATGCCGTAAGCCACGGCTGAAGGCAATCACCAAACCCTGTGGGAGCGAGCTTGCTCGCGAAGGCGTCAAGTCAGTCGACAGCAATGTTGCATGCCACTCCGCTTTCGCGAGCAAGCTCGCTCCCACAGTGGATCTTTACGAATCACCAAGGAATTCATACATGTCGTGGATGCCACCCCAGCATGACCTGCTGTCGCCGATCACCGGCGATGACGGCGCGCAGATCGAGCAGATCCAGCTCAAGCCACTGTTCTACGCCGCACAAAAAGAAGCACTGGAACGCGCCGGCGATGATGAAGACGATCAGTTCTTCGAACTGGCGCTGCTCGCCACTGGCCTGTCGGTCAAGGAACTCGATCAGCTCAAACGCCCGGATTACGTGAGCATTGCCCAATACGTGCACGAGATGTCGACCCGTCCGGCGTCGTACTTTCTGGAGCAGATCGAGGACGCGGAAAAGTCCGCCGATCCTGACCAGGTGCAACTGCTGCAACCGCTTGCCGTGACCGGCCGCACCGTGACCTCGCTGTCGCTGGAAATGCCCGCACTGCGCGCCACCAAAGTGATGAAAAAACTGAAAACGGCCAAGGAACGCGCCGAGTTCATCACCGCCCACTGCACCGGTCTGATGATCCCCGATCTGGCCCACTTGAGCGTCCCTGACTGGACGCAATTGCAGGTGCGCATCGACGATTTTTTAAACCAGCCGGCGGCCTACTTTCGGAACGCGACATCGAAGTAATCCTCGATATCGTCCCGCTCATTTACCCGGTAAGTGAAGCGGAGATTCTGGAATGGGACGCCGAAAAGGCGTTGCGCCGCTACGACATAGCGATCACTCGCCTTGGCGTGAAACAGGAGTAGAGCGGCATGGCAGAAAACAAATATGCGCTCACATACGCCGGTGAGAGCGGCAACACCACGGGCGGATTGGCGCTGCTCGATAACTTCGGCAAACCGCTGCGGGATTTGAACCTGACATTGGCACTGGCAAGTAATGCTATTCGTTTGCTGACTCAGGAGCAGATCAAGCTGCGGGAGCTGCTGGTCAGCCAGCAGTCGTTGTTCAAGGTCGTGGCGGCGGCCCCGGCTGCCAATAGTGAGCCGAAGTCAAAACTCAAGGCGGAAATCGAGCAGAGCCCGCCACCGAAAAGCCTGCAATCGTCGATGGCTAGCGAGACCGCACTGGTTGAGCTCAATCAGTTGATCGGACTCAACAAAGACCAGCTTCAAGCACACTCAGAGCAAACCCTCGAACTGGCAACTCAGCGGCCGATCGCGGCCAGTGGCGCGACCGGTGCGGATCTTCTGCAAGTGCAGCAGGTCGGGGCGCGATCCGGTATTGCCGACGGCGCCAAGGGGGATCAGCGGGCTACAGAGCTAAGGGCCTATTCCGGCGATGCAGCGATCAATGCCACGGCCTTCCGCATGGATGTCAAGGCCGCGGGGGAAATGCTCGCGGTCTGGCGTTCCTCCTTGAAACTGGATCGATACCAAGGCCAGGATCTGGCCGACGCGATCAGTTATCTGGGGAGCAGCGGTCTGGATGCCAAGGCCGCCGATATTGGTTCGGTCGTTCAGCGTTCGGGCGAGAGTGCTGTTGCATCGGGAATGACCCCGGAACAGGTGGCAGCGTTCGCCACTGCGCTGTTGAACAGTGGGGCGGACAAGGACGGTGCCAGTGCGGCATTGAAAAGCTTTGCTTCGGTCTTCGGCAAAGGAAACGCTGCGTCAACCGAACAGCGTTCGGCGATGACCCGGTTGCAACTGGACCCCGAATCGTTGCGTGAGAAGATGCGCACGGATGCGCCAGGTGCGATTGATTCGGTGCTCGTGGCACTCAACCAACAATCCGGGCCCGAACGCGCAGCCACGGCGAAGACGCTGTTTGGCGAAAGTGGCGCAAGCATTCTTGAGTTGTTGAAGAAGCCCGACGACGTCAAGACAGCCTTCACGCGAGTGTCCGACAAGCACAATTATGCAACCTCGGAACTGGGTTCCGGCGGTGGTGCCGCGACGAAAACTGCCGAGGCGTTTGGTGATACTTCGCAAGGGCGCTGGAATGCGCTGGATGCGAGTCTCAATCGGCTAACCACGGCGTTTGGTACCGCACTGGCACCGCTCACGGATGCTCTCGCGGTCGGGCTGACGGCGGTGGTCAATGTCGCGAGTACAGCAGCAGAGGCATTCCCGGCCCTCACCGCCGGACTAGTTGTGCTGGGAGCGGTCACCCTGCCCTTTGTCACGGCTGCGCTCAAGAGTGGCGCGGCGGCTGTGATTGGTGCGGTTACGACAAAACTGTTGCGTCTGGCGTCTACCCGATTGCCACCTGAAATCGGTGATGTGATTGGCGGGGATGAGGACGCTGATCGCCCTCGCAAAAAGAAAAAATCCAGTCGCTCGCCTGCTCGACAGAATCCTGCCAAGGCACCTTCGCGCTCCGTTGGCGGCAGTCGTTTGCGAGGCGTTACGGCACGAGTCCTGCCCTTAATCGACAATGCCAAGATCGGACTCGAGATGTGGGCAGATAAAATTGGCAGCTGGACACCGCGCTCAATCGAGAAAATGGCTGCCCGACAGGTGCCAGCGGTCCAGCGCTTGGGCGCCAGTTTGATGCCCCGGCTTGCCCAGGCAATGCCGGCGTTGAAACTGGGTGCGCCGCTGGCCCTTGCCCATGCCGCTTACACGGGTTTGAAGGGGTGGCGTGAAGGTGATGATCAGGCCGTCAAAGGCGCCGCGGGCGAGTTGGCCGGCACTGCCATTGGCGCCGCGATCGGTACGTTCATTGCGCCAGGCATTGGCACATATATCGGCGGGGCGGTCGGCTCCTATCTTGGGCAGAAATGGGGAGAAACTGCCGAGGACAAGCTCGCGCCTCCTGCGCAAGTGGCCAAGGAACTGAGCAGCGCTCAGACGCAGAATCCGCAATACACCTATGCACCAGTCGTGCAGATCAGCGGCAGCGATGCACTCAACTCCGAGAAAATCGGCGCTGTGGTTGCGCAAGTCATACGAAACCATTTCGACACCGGGTACATGCCTGCTATCGGCACCAACCCCCTCGCTACCCGCCGTGACGCTGCCCTCAGCGATGGAGTCGCCTGATGAAACAACAAATGGCTCTAGGCAGTTTTATCTTCGGCCTGTCGCGCAAGTTCGCCTACAGCACGCTGGCGCGAAAATCCGATGGCGGATGGACGGACCTGCCGATCCTGACCAGCAAACCCAAGTCCAGCCAGACCGGGCAAAAACTGGAAACCCTGACCATCACCGGTACTTCCATGTACGCCGTGGCCATGGATCGGCTCGACGAACTGCGAGCGCTGCAAACCTCGCGTGTACCGCTGCCGTTGATTGACGGTATCGGTCGTAATTGGGGTTTGTGGCGAATCAACAGCGTCCAGGAAAACCAAAGCGAAGTCATCGACGATGGCACCGCAATGGTCATCAAGTGGGTGATCGAATTAGCGGAGTTCAACAATGCGTAAGGTTCGAAGCGTGGCCGGTGATTCGGTGAATCTGTTGCTCTACCGCGAAACCGGGCGCAGTGATGACGCTGCCGAAGAAGCCCTGTGGAAACTCAATCCGACCCTGGCTGAACACGGGCCGATTCTGCCTGCAGGTGTCTGGGTCGTGCTGCCGGAACTCGATTCGAAACCGGCCACGATCAAACCGTTCACAGCCTGGGATTAAGGAGGTTGCATGGCACTGGGTTTTACGCCGGTCGTCAAGATTTACGGCGCAAACGAGGATCTGCTCAATCAACGCCTGATCAGTTGGGAGCACGTCGATGCTGCCGGTTTCGAATCCGATCAGCTGACATTGACGATTGATCTCGAAGGCCTCGAAGGGCTGCCAGACCTGGGAGGGAAAATCGGCCTTGAGGTCGGTTATCTGGAGTCGGGAATGGTCGACAAGGGCCAGTTCAAAGTGACGCGCCTGACGCCGACGCTGTTCCCGTTTCGCCTGACCCTGGTGGCCACGGCGGCACCGTTCAGCAAGGATGATGAAACGGGCTTCAAGCAACGCCGAACGGCTAGCCATGGCCCGACCACATTGGGTGCGCTGTTTCACGAACTGGTATCGCCCCATGGCTTTTCACCACGCGTCGCGCCGGAGGTAGCGATGATCAGGATCGAGCACGTCGACCAGTCCAACGAAACCGATATGAGCTTTCTGACGCGCCTGGCGAAAAAGTACAACGCGGTGACCAAACCGTACGACGATATGTATGTATTGGCCCATCCCGGCCAGACCAAATCGATATCGGGCCAGAAGCTCGCGGACGTGACCCTTTCGGTCACCCACAACAATCGTCCCGGCGATCACGCGTTTATCAGCGCCACGCTGGAGGAGTCCGCTCGCGAGCAGACCAAGGGCTGCAAGACGTGTTTTTGGGACGGTGCTGCGGGCGTGTTGCGCTGGGTCGAAACGGGGCTTGCGCCGTTCAAGACCCTGCGCCAGAAACAGCCCAGCGAAGCCGATGCCATCGCCGTCGGTGAAGGCGAGGTGCGCAAGATGCTGCGCCAGAAGTACAAAGTGAAGATCACCTGCCCCGGCGACCCACGACTGGCGGCGGAGGGCCTGGTGCTGCTCGATGACACCTGGCCGGACTTCATGCGCGGACGCTGGTCGATCGACAAGGTCACCGCCAGTGGCAATCGCGAGAACAGCTATCGCTGCGTGATCGATGCCAGCGGCCTCGATCCAAACGCCGCCGCCAAAGACTGATTTAGCCGCGACACGAATCCCTGGTAGGGGTGAGCCGGCTCGCGATCGCGGTGCCACAGTCAAAATCAATCTGTCTGACCCACCGCAATCGCGAGCAGGCTCACTCCTACAGGGGCCTGTGGTCATTTTCATAATCTGGAACACCCTCATGAAGATCACCCCGATCCTCACGCAGTTGCGTGCGCAATGCCCAAGCCTTGCCAACCACATTGCCGTCGGTGTCGATCTGGCCTTGCTGCAAGGCAACGCCGATCTGCCAACACCTTCGGCCCACGTGCTGCCAATCGCCGATGTGGCCAGCAACAGCACCGCGCAAAACCTCATCGCCCAGCCAATCCGCGACCGCTTCGAAATCGTCCTCGCGCTTGACGCAACCGACGCTACAAAAGCGCTGGATCTGTTGCATGACCTGCGCGCCGAGCTGTGGCGCGCACTGGTCGGGTTCAAGCCGGGCGACGGCTACGGCGCCATCGTCTATGACGGCGGCGAAATGGTCTCGATCAACAGCAGTCGCGGGTTCTACCGGCTGCGCTTTTTTGCCGAGTTCCAGCTCGGCCGCAATCTGCCGAGTCAGCCTGCGGAGAGTTGGCACGAACGCGAACTGGACGGTTTGTCGTCCTTTACCGGGGCCACGGTTCGGGTCGATGCGATCGACCCGGCCGACCCCAACCTGAAACGCCCGGGCCCCGATGGGCGCGTGGAACTGACTTTCTCTGGAGACGTAACCCCATGAGCAAACGCATCACTGTGCTGCCGGTCATTGGCCGTGCCGTACCTGACCCGGAGGCGGGCGATCTGCTCCCGCTCGAGGGCCGTGAAGTGCTGGACAGCGCCTGGTGGCGCCGGCGTCTGGCCGACGGCGACATCACACTCAAAACCGCAAAAGCGGCTAAACCACAGGGAGCCAAATAATGGCGATCGGATTCAGCAACATCCCCGCGGACATTCGTGTACCGCTGTTCTACGCCGAGATGGACAACTCGGCCGCCAATACCGCGAGCTCGAGCATGCGTCGTTTGATCGTGGCTCAGGTCAACGACAATATCGCGCCGGCCGATGCCGGCAAACTGGTGCTGGTTTCCAGCGTGGCGCTGGCCAAAAGCATCGGTGGACAGGGCTCGATGCTCGCCTCGATGTACGAGACCTTCCGCAAGTCCGATCCGGTCGGTGAAATCTGGTGCCTGCCGCTGCACAACAGCGAAGGCAGCATCGCCAAAGGCGTACTGACCCTGACCGGTGCCGCTACGCAGGCGGGGGTGCTCAATCTGTACGTCGGCGGCGTGCGCGTTCAGAGTAGCGTCGTCACCGGCGCGACTGCCGCACAGGCCGCCACAGCGCTGGCGCTCAAAGTCAATGCCACGGCGGATTTGCCAGTGAGTGCCGTGGCCGCCGAAGGCGTGGTGACCCTGAGCGCCAAATGGACCGGCGATAGCGGTAACGACATCAGCCTGCAATTCAACCGTCTGGGCAAGAGCAACGGCGAAGAAACGCCGGCGGGTCTGGTCACGGCCATTACCCCGATGACCGGTGGCGCTGGCGTGCCGGATCAAATCGCTGCTGTGGCAGCACTGGGCGACGAGCCGTTCGAGTTCATCGCACTGCCGTGGTCCGATCTGTCGACCCTCAACACCTGGCAAGCGGTCATGGATGACAGCACCGGTCGCTGGTCCTGGGCCAAGCAATTGTTCGGTCACGTCTACAGCGCCAAACGCGGCACTGTGGGGACCCTGGTCGCTGCAGGCCAGGCACGCAACGATCAGCACATGACCATTCAGGCGCTGGAGCCGGGCGTGCCGCAACCGGTCTGGGTACAGGCCGCCGCACTGGCTGCCCGCACCGCGGTGTTCATCTCTGCCGACGCCAGCCGTCCGACGCAAAGCGGCAGCCTGCCGGGCGTTGATCCGGCGCCGGCCAGCGAGCGTTTCACCCTGACCGAGCGTCAGTCGCTGCTCAACTACGGCATCGCCACGGCCTACTACGAAGGCGGTTACGTGCGCATCCAGCGCTCGATCACCACCTACCAGAAGAACGCTTACGGCCAGGCCGACAACTCCTACCTGGACAGCGAAACCATGCACCAGTCGGCGTTCATCGTGCGTCGTCTGCAGAGCGTGATCACCAGCAAATACGGTCGCCACAAGCTGGCCTCCGACGGCACCCGTTTCGGTGCCGGCCAGCCGATCGTGACGCCTGCGACCATTCGCGGCGAGCTGATCGCCCAGTACGCCAAGCTGGAACTGGAAGGCCACGTGGAGAACGCTGAGCTGTTCGCCGAGCACCTGATCGTCGAGCGCGACGTGCAGGATCCGAGCCGCGTGAACGTGCTGTTCCCACCGGACTACATCAACGGTCTGCGCGTGTTCGCACTGCTCAACCAATTCCGTCTGCAGTACGACGCCGCCGCTTAAAAACAGCGTCTGAACGTGCGATTTCAGCCCACCTCGCGTGGGCTTTTTTATTGAAGGGAGTAACACCATGGGTCAACTGATTGCAGGCACCTGCTACGTCAAAGTCGACGGCGCACAACTGACCATCAACGGCGGCTGCGAAGCCCCGCTGATGGCGGTCAAACGCGAAACCGTCGTACCCGGCTTCTACAAGGAAACCGACATTGCGCCGTCGTTCAAAGTGACCGCGCTGCACACCGCCGACTTCCCGCTGAAGAAGCTGATCGAAGGCACCGACATCACCGTCACCTGCGAATTCAGCAACGGCAAAGTCTACGTACTGGCCGGCGCCTACCTGGTCGAAGAGCCGGTTTCCAAGGGCGATGACGCCACCATCGAACTGAAATTCGAAGGCATCAAGGGGACTTGGCAATGAGCGGCGCCGTGAAGCTTCAGGTTGCGATCGAAGCTCACGGCGAGCCCCTGACCGAACTCGTCCTGCGCCGTCCGACGGTGCAGGAAGTACGAGCGATCAAGGCGCTGCCGTACAAGATCGACAAGAGCGAAGAAGTCAGCCTCGACATGGATGTGGCGGCCAAGTACATCGCCGTGTGCGCCGGCATTCCGCCGTCGTCGGTCAACCAGCTCGATCTGGCTGACCTCAACGCGCTGAGCTGGGCCGTCGCGAGTTTTTTCATGAGTGCGGCGTCGGCGCCATCACCGACCTGATCGCCGTCGCCTATGACCTGGCCTGGTTCTGGAAGGTTGACCCCGAACAGATGATGGCCAGGCCACTGGATGTGCTCCGCGAATCGCTGGAGCACGCGCAACGGATCAATGCGATGCAGCAGGTGCAGTGATGGCAGACGAAGACAAGAAAGTGAAAACGCCGGTGCTGATCACGGGCATTGATGAGCTGTCGCCCAAACTCGGCGCGCTCCGGGCCAGGGTCGAGAGTTTCAAGAAAAACCTCGAACAGACCGGCCTCGGCAAGCTGGATATCAGCGGGCTGTTCAAGGGCGGCAGCGTGATCACGCCGTTCGTGGACGGCATCAAATCGGCGGCAGCCTTTCAAGGCAAATTGACCGAGGTCAGCGAGACGGCGAAAACCGTCGACCTGCCCGCCGCGCCGAAAGTCGCTGCGCAGAACATGAACGTGTTCAGTGCGTCGATGGAAAAGGTGTCCACGGCAGTGAATGCCGCGCTGGTGCCAGCGGTGGGGGCGGTGGTGGTCGGGCTGGAACCGTTGATGACCGGGGTGGGCAACTTGCTCAATGACAACCCTGAACTGGTGCAAGGGCTGGCGGCAGGCGCGATTGCCTTCTCGGCGATGCAAACCGCCGTGACCGGTGCGACCCAGGTGCTCGACGTGATGAGCCTGGTGATGAAAGCCAATCCGGTCATGCTGATCGCTACCGGTATTGCCCTGGCGGCCGGTCTGATCGTGGCTTACTGGAAACCGCTCTCGACGCTTTTCATCGGGCTCTGGCAGACCATCGCGCCGGTGGTGGTGCCGATGGCCGAGTTCTTCAGAACGATGTTCAGCTACACGCCGTTGGGGCTTTTGATCAGCAACTGGGGGCCGGTCATGGCGTTTTTCTCGGCGTTGTGGGACGGCCTCAAAGCGATTGCGGCGCCGGTGATCGAGTTCTACAAGACCGTGTTCAACTATTCGCCACAAGGGCTGATTCTGAACAACTGGGGACCGATCGTCAGTCTGTTCTCTTCGATCTGGGATTTGCTCAGGGCGGTGTCGGTCCCCGTGCAGGCGTTTCTCAAGAGCTTCTTCGACTGGTCGCCGCTTGAAGTGATTCAGGCAATCTGGGGCGGTGTGGTCAGCGTGTTCACGGCGATCTGGGATTACATCAAGCTGCCGTTCCTCGCGACCTACGCGATTATTCGTGAGCAACTGGGCTGGTCGCCGCTGGAAAAGATCATCGAGAACTGGGCCCCCGTCACGGCCTGGATTGAAAAGTGGGCGCAGAAGTTTCAGGACGCCATCGCCCCGATCAAGGCGTTTTTCAACGGTGGTTTCGGTGAACTGATTGCCGACGCCAAGGCCCGGGTGGATGTTTTCACTCAGGCTCAGCTGAAAACCAATGCCGAAGGCAAAGGCGAGCTGGCGCCGGTGTTTTTCAAGGGCAACAGCGAATCGCCCTCGATCGAGTTGTCGCCTTCGGGCAGCCTGCCGGCCGCAGTGCCGGTGCCAGAGAAGCCGGTGTTGCAGGGCGGCTCACTGGTGCAAACCTCAAACACCCTGATCCAGCAAAGCGCCGCCAACAACCGGGCGCAACTCGAAGGCGGCCTGACCGTGCGCTTCGAAAATGCACCGGTCGGGCTGCGCACCGATCAACCGCACACCAATCAACCGGGCCTGGCGCTGTCGTCGCGCATCGGTTATCGCTCGCTGTCCGTGGGAGGTTCCAATGAACTGGCGTGACCGTTTGTTGCCGGCATCCTTTCGCGGTGTCGGGTTCTGGATCGATCAGGCGAAAACCCCGGTCGGTCGCAAAGGTCAGTTGCACGAATATCCGCAACGCGACCTGCCGTTTTTCGAGGATCTCGGCCAGCAGGCCAAGACCCACGATCTGACGGCCTTCATCGTCGGCGCCGATTGCCTGGAGCAGCGCGACAAGCTGCTCAAGGCGCTGGAGCAGGGCAGCGGCGAGCTGGTGCACCCGTGGCTGGGGCGCCTGCAGGTCAAGGTCGGCGAATGCGACATGACCCACACCCGCCAGGACGGTGGGCTGGTCACGTTCACGCTGAAGTTCTATCCCGACCAGCCGTTGCCGTTTCCGACCGCAAGCGTCAGCACCCAGAAAGTCCTGTTGGCCAAGGCCGACACGCTGTTGGGTTCGGCGGTGGCGCGCTTCGAACAGGCGATGACGCTGATCAAGGCAGCGCGGATCGGCATTGCCAATCTGCGTAACAGCCTGACCGGGGTCTACGAGGTGATCAAGGAACAGCTCCAGCCACTGATCGACCAGTACAAAGAGATCACTGAACTGGTCAAGGCGGTCAAGGAGCTGCCCAAGGAAGTGGCGGCAGAGTTCAAGGGCCTGCTCGGCGATATCAAGGAACTGAAAGCGTTCGCCAGGGAAGGCTACCGTGGCGTGATTGCCGACGTGTCGCAACAACTCGAAGCGATCCGCAAGGCCGATGCGCCGAAGCTCACCACCGGCAAGGACACCACGGCAGCGGCGCAAGCCATGGCCGATCTGGTGCAGGACACGATGTTGGTCAAGGTGGCGCAATGGGTAGCTTCCATGCCCGTGGCGTCGACACCGGTGAAGCTGTCATCGACACCGTCTCTGGATCATCAGTCCAGGCAGCCGGTCAGCCGTCAGGAAGTACCGGTCACGGACGACATGCAGGCGTTGCGTGATGCGGTGGCAGTGGCGCTCGATCCGATGCTGGACAAGGCCGGGCCAGCGCATTTTCAAGCGATCAATGACGTGAAGGATGCCTTGAATGCGCACCTCAAGGCTGTCGCCTCGTCTGGTGTGCGACTGGTCAGCAAATCCTTCCAGGAAAGCCTGCCGGCGTTGGTGGTGGCTTACAAACAATTCACCGACGCCACGCGTGTCACTGAAGTGATCCAGCGCAATGCGGCTGCCCATCCCGGGTTCCTGTCGCCCAATGACGTGAAAGTCTCCAGGGAGTGAGCCATGAGCGAGATGGATAATCGCGTCACGCTGACCGTAGGCGATATGGAATACGGCGGCTGGAAAAGTGTTGAAATCACCGCCGATCTCGAGCGCCAGTTTCGTACGTTCAAACTCGATATCACCTGGCAATGGCCGGGCCAGACCGTGGATCAGCGCATCGCCGCCGGCGATGCCTGCGAGGTGCGCATCGGCAAGGATCTGGTCTTGACCGGGTATGTGTTCAAGGCGCCGATCCGCTATGACGGGCGGCAGATCAGTCTGAGCATCGAAGGCAGTTCCTGTACCCAGGATCTGGTGGATTGCGCCGCGATCAATCGCCCGAACCAATGGAAAAACCAGCCGATGCTGAGCATCGTCGAAGCGCTGGCGTCTTCCTATAAGGTCAATGTGGTCAGCGAGATTGCGGAGACGGCGCGACTCGGCAGCTACACCATCGTCCCGGGCGAGACGGTGTTTCAATCCATCGACCGTTTGCTCTCGTTGTTTCGGGTGTTCTCCACCGATGACGCGCAAGGCCGGCTGTTGTTGGCCCGGCCTGGCAGCAGTGGCCGGGCCAGTGATGTACTGGAACTGGGCAAGAACATTTTGTCGGCCAGTGCAGCGATGGATTACAGCCAGGTGTTTTCCGAATATCGGGTGATTGGCCAACAAAAAGGCAACGATCAGAAGAGCGGGGCGGCGGTCAGCGAGATCGAGTCGATTGCTACCGATCTGGGGTACAAGCGCCGACGCGTGACGGTGATCAACGAAGGCCTGCAGATCAATCCTGACCTGTCGTTGCAACGTGCCCTCTGGGAAAGCGCCACCCGTGTCGGGCGAGCCCAGACCACGACTTATCAGGTGCAGGGCTGGCGCCAGTCCAATGGTGATTTATGGCGCCACAACACCCTGGTCCGGGTCAAGGATCCGGTACTGGGGTTTGACGGCGACATGCTGATTTCCAAAGTGACGTATTCGCTGTCGGCACAAGGTTCGGTGACCACGCTGCAAGTGGCGCCACCGCATACGTTCGATCCTGATCCAACCCCACCGAAACAGGCTTGAGCCTGAACTGTTGTAAACGCCGTTGGACCCTGTGGGATCGGGCTTGCCCGCGAAAGCGACGGTCGCCGCAACACATCTTTGCCTGACTCACCGCCAACGCGGGCAAGCCCGCTCCCACTGGGTTTGTCTGCGCCTGGCCGAGCCTTGAGGACAACATCATGAGCCTACTGACACGCCTGCTGGCGCGCGGCACCGTCGTGCTCGCCAACTCGGCATCCAAGCTGCAATCGCTGCAAATGCGCCTCACCGCCGGTGAACTGAACGACGACGTCGAGCACTTCGAACCGTACGGGTTCACCAGTCGTCCATTGGCGGGTGCCGAAGGTGTCGTCACTTTTCTTGGCGGCGACCGTTCCCATGCCATCGCGCTGGTCATCGCCGATCGGCGTTATCGCCTGCAAGCACTGGCGGCCGGCGAAGTGGCGATCTACACCGACGAGGGCGACAAAATTCACTTCAAGCGCGGGCGGATCATCGACATCGAAACCGCCACGCTGAACATCCGCGCCACGACCGCTGTGAACGTCGATACGCCGGTGATCAACCAGACCGGCAAGATCGTCTCCACCGGCGACCAGCTCGCCGGTGGCATCAGCCAGATCAAACATGTGCACGTCGACGTGCAGCCCGGCAGCGGCAAGACCGGTGCGCCGGCAGGAGGCCAGTGATGTTTGTCAGCCAGAACCTCCACGCTGCACTGACCCGTGCCGTGCTCATCAGCCTGTTCACCTGGCGCCGTGCCGCCAATGACGACGCCCTCGACGACGATGAACGCTTCGGCTGGTGGGGCGACAGTTTTCCCACCGTTGCCGATGACCGTATCGGCTCGCGGCTGTGGCTGTTGCGCCGGGTCAAGCTGAGCCGACAGACCCAGATGGACGCCGAGTTCTATGCCCGCGAAGCCCTGCAATGGCTGATCGACGACGGGCATTGCCGTGCCATCGACATCATCAGCGAACGCCTCGACGCCCAGCGCCTGAACCTGCGCACGGTCCTGACCCTGGCCGACGGCGAACGTCTGGACATCAACCCCGATAACAGTTGGCAGGTGATCTATGCCGTTTGAAACCCCTTCGCTGCCGGTGCTGATCAAACGCACCCAAAGCGACCTGGCCGGCGATTCGCTGCGCCAGTCCGATGCGCAAGTGCTGGCCCGTACCCTCGGCGGCGCGGTTTATGGTCTGTACGGATATCTCGACTGGATTGCCCAACAGATCTTGCCCGACAAGGCCGATGAATCGACGCTGGAGCGCATCGCCACTTTACGTCTGAACCAGCCGCGCAAGCCTGCACAAGCGGCCACCGGCAGCGTCAGTTTTACCGCGTCTGCCGGAGCGGTGCTGGATGTCGATACATTGCTGCAGTCCAACGATGGCCGCACCTATAAAGTCACCACGGCGCGCACCACTGGCAATGGCCTCAACGGCACGACCATTGCCGCACTCGAGGCCGGTAGTCAGGGCAACGCCGACGCGGGCCTGGTGCTGACCCTGGTGCAACCGGTCCAGGGGATCACCAGCAACAGTTTCGTGGTGCAAGAGCCCGGCATGACGGGCGGTGTCGCCCGGGAAAGCCTTGAGTCCTTGCGTTCGCGGGTCATTCGCTCCTATCGCCTGATCCCCCACGGTGGCTCGGCGCAAGACTACGAAACGTGGGCGCTGGAATGCCCGGGCGTCAGCCGCGCCTGGTGCCGAGGCAACTTTCTCGGCCCGGGCACCGTCGGCGTTTTCATCATGCGCGACGACGATCCGCAACCCATTCCCAATGCCGAGCAATTGGCCGAGGTTCAGGCTTACATCGAACCGCTGCGTCCGGTGACGGCCGATGTCCGTGTGCTGGCGCCGGTGCAGGTGCTGGTCAATTACCGACTGCGCATCACCCCCGATACCAGTGCGGTGCGCGCGGCCATCGAGAACCAGTTGCGGGATCTGCACAACCGCGAAGCAGGTCTGGGTGAAACCCTGTTGCTCAGTCATATCGCCGAAGCCATCAGCAGTGCGACCGGTGAAACGGACCACACCCTGGTTTCGCCGGCGGCCAATGTGACCGCCGCCAACAATCAGTTGCTGACCTTTGGAGGTTGCGAATGGCTGTCTTGAGGGGTGTCGCGCAATACCGCAACCAGTTGCGCAGCCTGCTGCCCAGCGGCCCCGCCTGGGAGCTGGAACGCCTGCCGGAGCTTGATCAAGTCTTGCAAGGCATCGCCGCGGAACTGGCGCGGCTGGACGCGCGCTCGGTCGATCTGCTCAACGAAATGGACCCGGCCGGCGTCAGCGAGTTGGTGCCGGATTGGGAGCGGGTGATGAACCTGCCCGATCCGTGCCTGGGCGCCACGCCGCTCTATGACGACCGACGTTTGGCCGTGCGCCGGCGCTTGTTGGCCGTGGGCGATCAGTCGACGGCGTACTTCGTCGAGGTGGCGCGCAGTCAGGGTTATCCGGACGCGACCGTCACCGAACTGCGGG
Source organism: Pseudomonas sp. GNP014 (assembly GCF_054344005.1). Taxonomy (NCBI): domain Bacteria; kingdom Pseudomonadati; phylum Pseudomonadota; class Gammaproteobacteria; order Pseudomonadales; family Pseudomonadaceae; genus Pseudomonas; species Pseudomonas sp. GNP014. The sequence continues at coordinate 2,594,272 of NZ_JBTGUS010000001.1, forward strand.
TCCCGCGGATGGGCCGCTCACGCTTCGGTAAAGCGCACTTCGGTACCTGGAAGGCGCAGTTCATGTGGATTCTCAACACCGGTGGACGCCTGTCGCTGGGGCGCCGTTATGGCGCCAGTTACTGGGGCGAACGTTTTGGCATGAACCCGGGTTCCGCCCTGGAATGCCTGATTCACCGTAGCGCACCGGCTCATACCCAGGTGTACATCAATTATGACTAAGGAATGAATAATGGATTATCCAAAGAGTGTGCCCAGCGTTGGGCTGGTCGATGGCAAGTTTGTCGATGAAAACCCGGTGGCCGGAACACCCGGGTCGCTGATTCCAGCGGTGTGGGGCAATTCGGTCACCGAAGAGCTGTTGGGCGTGATCAAGGGCGCAGGCCTGACGCCCGATGAAGTCGAGCTCGGCCAGTTGTTTCTGGCGGTGCGCAAGATCAGTCAGACCGGGTTGGTGGATTACGCCATGGATACCGGTACGGCCAACGCTTACCGCGCCACCTATGCGCCGGTGGTACCGAGCCTGGTGGACGGGTTGGTCTTGCGGTTCAAGGCCCTTAACACCAACACCGGTGCCAGTACCTTCTCGGCAAACGGTCTGGCGGCCAAACCCATTGTGGGCGTTGACCACAACGCTGTGCAGGAAGGCGAAATCACTGCCGCCGGTGATGTCTGGGTACAGTGGAACAGCTCGATTGCCGGTGGCGTCTGGGTGATGATTGCCAGCACCGGGATGGTCAAACAGACCGGCAGTGACATCGGCGACATCAAGACTGTGGCCACGGCGGACGCCCCCAAGGGCTGGCTGAAATGTAACGGCGCTGTGGTTTCCCGTACGCAATATGCGGGACTGTTCGCTGCGATCGGCACGCGCTTCGGTGTGGGTGATGGCAGCACGACGTTTGCCCTCCCGGATCTGCGTGGCGAGTTCGTTCGCGGCTGGGACGATGGCCGCAAGGTCGACAATGCCCGGGCGCTGGGCAGCACCCAGGCCGGGCAGAACGCTTCCCACACCCACGCGGCTTCTGCCGCCGCGGCAGGCAGCCACACTCACGGTGCCTCTGCCGCCGTTGCCGGTAACCATAGCCACGGCGGTTTCACCAACGAGTTCGGGGAACACCAGCACGGCATTCTGGCGTCCGGTAACAACACCTCCTACGGCCGCCAGGGTACAGGCAGCGGTCCTGGCGACTATGCAGCCGTTACTTCAGTGGCCGGCAATCACGCGCACGGTCTCTATATCATTGCGGCCGGCGATCACGCCCATACGATCACGGTGAACGCCGTGGGCGACCACACTCACGCCGTATCAGTGGCCGCGGACGGCGGCAACGAGGCGCGGCCTCGTAACGTCGCCTTGTTGTACGTCATCAAGTACTGAGACCCGGCCCCGCAAATGTGCCCGTGCATGCCTGCGGGGCGCGGTTTTTTCTTTTCACATTGACCGGAGCGAGTGATGGATTTGACCGATCAACAACTGCTCAAGATATTCCCCAACGCCCGCAGCCAAGCGGGCGTTTTTGTTTCTGCGCTCAACGCCGCCATGGCCCGGCGTCACATCGACAGCCCCAAACGCATCGCCGCTTTCCTCGCGCAGGTCGGCCATGAATCGGGGCAATTGCAGTACGTGCGGGAGCTGGGCAACAACCAATACCTGAGCAAATATGACACCGGCACGCTGGCCTTGCGTCTGGGCAACACGCCTGAGGCTGACGGCGATGGGCAAAGGTACCGTGGTCGCGGACTGATCCAGATCACCGGGCGCAGCAACTACCGCCAATGCAGCCTCGGACTGTTCGGCGATGAGCGCTTGCTGTCGTTGCCCGAATTGCTCGAACAACCGCAATGGGCAGCCGAATCCGCGGCGTGGTTCTGGGAACTGAACGGCCTGAACGAACTGGCCGATCGCGATCAGTTCAACAGCATCACTCGCCGAATCAACGGCGGGTTGAATGGCCTGCAGGATCGCCTCGACATCTGGGCGCGGGCGAGGGCGGTGCTATGCCAATCCCCTGGCGAATGATCGGCGTTCTGTTGCTGGCCGCTGGCGCGTTTGCAGCGGCCTGGCAATTTCAGGACTGGCGTTACGGGCGACAACTGGCCGAGCAGGCGCGATTAAACACTGAGACCCTCAATCAACTGACGTTGACGGCTGCCACCGCGCAGCAGGCCGAGCAGGATAAACGTCTGGCCCTCGAGCAACGCCTCGCGGCCAGTGAACAAACCCACTATCGAGCACTCAGCGATGCCCAACGTGATCAGGATCGCCTGCGCGATCGTCTTGCCACTGCTGATCTGCGCCTGTCAGTCCTCATCGACGCCGGCGACGCTGCCCATGGCTGCGGGGTGCCAGCCACCGCCGGCACCGGCGGCGTGGATCATGCAACCGTACGCGCCCGACTTGACCCGGCGCATGCTCAACGAATTATCGCCATCACCGACACCGGTGACCGCGGACTGATTGCCTTGCAGGCGTGTCAGGCCTATGTCAGAGCGCTGGCGCCCGCACATTTTGAATGAGTCTGTGTATTGAAAGCGCAACCGGCTCGTGTACGGTGGTAGGCATTCCACCCGATCCGGAGCACGCCGTGAAAGACCTCACTCAACTGGCTGCCGAACTTGGCCGACGCCTGCAATTGCTCAACGCCCACGTCACCACCGCCGAGTCCTGCACCGGCGGCGGTATTGCCGAAGCGATCACCCGCATTCCGGGGAGTTCGGCATGGTTCGAGGCCGGCTACGTGACGTACTCCAACCGACAGAAAACCCAGCAACTGAATGTGCCCGCCGAATTGTTCGGTACGGTGGGCGCGGTCAGTCGCGAAGTAGTCGAGGCGATGGTGCGCGGCGCACAGAAACACAGCCGGGCGCGGTTTGCCGTGGCGGTCAGCGGGATTGCCGGCCCGGACGGCGGCTCGCCGAACAAACCGGTGGGTACCGTATGGCTGGCCTTTGGTGTCGGCGATGCGCTGAGCAGTGAAGTTCAGCACTTCCCCGGCAACCGCGACGAGGTCCGCCGACAAACGGTGAAGGCCGCGCTAGAGGGGCTCCTGCGACTAGCGGCACGAGAAATCGAAAATCAGGGGTAGGCGATCCGCGAACGCTGTGGAATAATACTGGCTACTTATACAGGTGTTGGCCGTCAGGCCTTATTGATTACGTGAGGACTTTAATGGACGACAACAAGAAGAAAGCCTTGGCTGCGGCCCTGGGTCAGATCGAACGTCAATTCGGCAAGGGTGCCGTAATGCGTATGGGCGATCAGGACCGTCAGGCGATCCCGGCCATTTCCACTGGCTCTCTGGGTCTGGACATCGCACTCGGCATCGGCGGTCTGCCAAAAGGCCGTATCGTTGAAATCTACGGTCCTGAATCTTCCGGTAAAACCACACTGACGCTGTCCGTGATCGCCCAGGCGCAAAAAGCCGGCGCGACCTGCGCATTCGTCGACGCCGAACACGCCCTCGACCCTGAGTACGCCGGCAAGCTGGGCGTCAATGTCGACGACCTGCTGGTATCTCAGCCGGACACCGGCGAACAGGCCCTGGAAATCACCGACATGCTGGTGCGCTCCAACGCCGTTGACGTGATCATCGTCGACTCCGTGGCAGCCCTGGTACCGAAGGCTGAAATCGAAGGCGAAATGGGTGACATGCACGTGGGCCTGCAAGCCCGCCTGATGTCCCAGGCGCTGCGTAAAATCACCGGTAACATCAAGAACGCCAACTGCCTGGTGATCTTCATCAACCAGATCCGCATGAAGATCGGCGTGATGTTCGGCAGCCCGGAAACCACTACCGGTGGTAACGCGCTGAAGTTCTATGCCTCGGTTCGTCTCGACATCCGCCGTACCGGCGCGGTGAAGGAAGGCGACGAAGTGGTCGGCAGCGAAACCCGCGTCAAGGTTGTGAAGAACAAGGTCGCTTCGCCGTTCCGTCAGGCCGAGTTCCAGATTCTCTACGGCAAGGGCATCTACCTCAACGGCGAGATGATCGACCTGGGTGTGCTGCACGGTTTCGTCGAGAAGTCCGGCGCATGGTATGCGTATGAAGGCACCAAGATCGGTCAGGGCAAGGCCAACTCGGCCAAGTTCCTGGCGGACAACCCGGAAGTCGCCGCCAAGCTCGAGAAGCAACTGCGTGACAAACTGCTGTCGCCAGCCGTGATCGCCGATTCCAAGGCCTCTGCAGTCAAAGAGACTGAAGACGACCTGGCTGACGCTGATATCTGATTGCAGCGATGACCACCGCCGTACTTGATACCCTCGTCGCGGTGCGGCGAACCGCCATGGACCTGCTCGCACGTCGCGAGCATGGTCGAGTCGAGTTGACGCGCAAACTGCGCCAGCGCGGCGCTGAGGCGCAGATGATCGAAACAGCCCTCGACCGTTTGACGGAAGAGGGGCTGCTGTCCGAAGCCCGTTACCTTGAAAGCTTTGTTTCCTACCGTGCCCGTTCCGGCTATGGCCCTCTGCGAATTCGTGAAGAGTTGAGCCAGCGTGGCTTGCAACGTGCCGATATCGAAGTCGCCCTGCGCGAGAGCGGTATCAGTTGGCAGGAGCAACTTCAGGAAACGTGGCAGCGAAAGTTCTCCGGGCAGCTACCCAACGATGCCAAGGAACGGGCCAGACAGGGCCGGTTTCTCGCTTATCGGGGGTTTTCGATGGAGATGATCAACCGCTTGTTCAGCGGCAGGCACATGGACGATTAACACGGTTAAATAAAAAGCGGCCCGCTATGGAAATAGCGGGCCGCTTTTTTTTTGCCTTCAAATAACCTTCGACGGTTCGCGACTGCGTTGCGCGATTTGTGGTGCGGACTGTGCCCAGTTTTCCGGCAGGTTGATGTAGTCCACCAACGCCCGCAAACGTCCGTGATTGCGGGCATTGAAGGCGAAGGCAAGCCGCACCAGATGACTGAACTGTGCTTCATCGTGCTCTTCGCCGCTGTAGGCGTGTTGATGAAACTGGTCGCTCAGGCACAAATCGGCGAAGGCTGACTGCATGTGCTCAAGCGCCTGATCGCTGAGCTTGTGATTCATGCGAATCACGAACTGACGCTTGAGCCAGCGGCTGGAGTGGAAGTTGCTGTAAAACTGATTGATCTCTTCAACTGCTTCTTCGACGCTGTAGACCAGGCGCATCAGCTTCATGTCGGTGGGCAGGATGTAGTGGTTGTCCTCCAGTTGCTGGCGGATAAAGTCCATCGCACCCTGCCAGAACGTGCCGCCCGGTGTGTCCAGCAAGACCACCGGGACTAGCGGGCTCTTGCCTGTCTGGATCAGTGTCAGTACTTCCAGTGCTTCATCCAGCGTGCCGAAGCCGCCCGGGCACAGCACCAGCGCGTCGGCTTCCTTGACGAAAAACAGCTTGCGGGTGAAGAAAAAGTGGAACGGCAGCAGATTGTCGGTGCCGTTGACGGTGGGGTTGGCATGCTGCTCGAAGGGCAGGGTGATGTTGAAACCGAGGCTGTGATCACGGCCGGCCCCTTCATGCGCGGCCGCCATGATGCCGCCCCCGGCCCCGGTGATGACCATCATGTTCGAGCGAACCAGGGCGGCGCCGAGTTCTCGTGCCATGGCGTACAGGGGATGTTCGACTGGCGTGCGCGCCGAGCCGAACACCGTGACTTTGCGTCGTCCCTTGAACTGTTCCATCACCCGAAACGCCTGCTCCAGTTCACGCAGGGCTTGCAGGGTGATTTTGGCGTTCCAGCGGTTGTGGTCTTCCTGGGCCATGCGCAGCACGGTCAGGATCATGTCGCGGTAGATGGGAATGTTCGGGCTGTTGGGGGAAACACGGTTGAGTTGTTCTTCGACCTTGCTGATGAGGTCGGGGCCGTTTTCCTGAAAATGACGACTGAGCAGGTCATTCGGTTGGTAAGGCATTCAACGTCTCCTTATGCACAGAGCGAGTGGCCCTGACATGCGGCGTCAGTGCCGCGCTGCAATAACACTTCCGATCGGCAGGTCCTTGGCCGCCGTTTGCACGTGATCGGGAATACTCTGAATCTAGACCCTTGCGAGCATTTGCGCTGACTTGATCATTGCGCCGCAACGTTGTACCTGGCAACCGCAAATGGAGGTAGGGGCCGATCTCGTCACCGCTCGTCCGAACGTACGCCGGCGGCCAAACGCTCTGATTAACTAACTTAAAGGCGCCGTACGACAACTTTGCGTCACGACCGTACGCAAGGTGCACGCTATTCAAGGATTAGCGGTTGGCAAGGAGGCGGGACACATGGCCAGAGTGATTCTGGAGATTGATGCGCAGTTGTATCGGATGTTGAAGGCATCGGCCGAGGCCAATCAAATCAGTCTCGAAGAGGAGTGCTGCCGCAGACTGGCAGGCGGGGAGCGTCGTTCACGCTATTTACAGGCCTTGCTGGCCGAACTGCGCGCCGAGGATGAACAGCGGCGCGCCAATTCACGATGATTACTTCTTCTTCGCCGGGGCCGCTTTCGGGCAATCCGATTCCTGATAGCTCGCGGAGCCGATCGCCTTGTTGGTTTTCACTTCCGTGAAGTCGTAACGCATGATCGCGCCCTTGGCCATCAGTTTGCGGTACGACGGGTTGTTGCACACCGAGGCGCCCAACTGGAAATACACGGCTTTGGGGTCGGCGCGCATTTTGTCGGCGTGGCTTTGTTGCACGCTCAGGTGGTTGATCAGTTGCGTGCCTTCGACGGTGTAGCCTTGATCGAGAATGTCTTCATTGATGGCCCGTGGCGTGCCGACGCTGCTTTGGGCGGCGACGTTGCGCAGCTCTCTGTTCAGATTCTGCTCACTCAAGGATGCCGCTTGAGCGGTGAAGGACGACGCCAGCAGAATGGCAGCGGTGGGAACGATTAGGCGCAGCATGAAACTCTCCTGATTCGGTGACTGGTGGTTCGACCAGCCAAGGGGCTGTGCGTTCAGTGGCGGCGAATTATAGGGGAGCCGGTCTGGACGGTACAGGCTTGTGCCCGTCGCTCTGGTAAACTGCCGGCCTTTATTGCCTTGCCGAGTGCTGTTCGTGTCGAGTTTTCCTGTCTGTCGGCGTTGCCTGCGATGAATCACGCCCCCAACGCCGTAGCCCGCCTGCGCGATCAGCGCGAGGATGAGGGCATCAAACCGATTCAGGCCCGTGGCTTTCGTTCCGAACGTTGCCGCGATTGTCGGGTGATCAGCAGCCATTGCCTGTGTGCCTGGCGGCCAAGTGTAGAAACGCGCTCTGGCGTGTGCCTGATCATGACCGGCAAGGAAGTGTTCAAACCGAGCAACACCGGTTGGCTGATTGCCGATGTGGTGCGGGACAACCATGCATTCATCTGGTCGCGCACCGAGCCCGACCCGCAGATGCTGGCGCTGCTCAACGACCCGCAATGGCAGCCGTATCTGGTGTTCCCCGGCGAGTACGTCGAACCGTCGCGGGTGACCAACGCCGTTGCCGCCGATAGTCATAAGCGCCCGCTGTTCATCTTGCTCGACGCAACGTGGACCGAAGCGCGCAAGATGTTTCGCAAGAGCCCGTATTTCGACCGTTTGCCGATCCTGAGCCTGCTGCCCGACAAACTGTCGCGTTACCGCTTGCGCCGTTCGACCCGCAGCGAGCATCTGTGCACCGCCGAAGTGGCAGCGTTGTGCCTGGAACTGGCGGGCGACAGCGACGCCGCCTCGGCGCTGGATGCCTATTTCGACGTGTTCAGCCAGCATTACCTGGGCGCCAAACAGCAACGGGACGTCAACGAGTCGACGCCGGCCCATGCCGAGTTGCGACCCTTTATACGAAAGCCGCAAGCGGTGTTGGCCCAATAGTGGCCCATACTGTACAGCGCGGGGGCCGTGCTGCTTGACCACCCGGTTAACGCTGGGCATGCTTGGCGCCGTTTAGGGTGCGGCCAAGGTTTGAAACGCCGTGTTTGCTGGTTATTGGCGTTGAACGTGCCCCTGTGGATACCGCTTTCAAGCGGCATCTTGAGTTGCTTGGGTCAGGCCGGAATGCACCGCGTCTGCCATCAAAAACAGGATCATTTGAAAAATGGCCACATACGACATCCTGATTGCCGATGATCACCCCCTGTTTCGTAGCGCACTGCATCAAGCGGTGACGCTGGGCCTCGGCCCGGATGTACGGCTGGTGGAAGTGGCGAGCATCGCCGAGCTGGAAGCGCGTCTGACCGAAAAGGCTGACTGGGATCTGGTCCTGCTGGACCTGAACATGCCCGGCGCCTACGGTTTCTCCGGCCTGGTGCTGCTGCGCGGGCAATACCCGCAGATTCCGGTGGTGATGGTGTCGGCGCAGGAAGAAGCCTCGGTCATGGTCAAGTCCCGCGAGTTCGGGGCCAGCGGCTTTATTCCCAAGTCCAGCGACCTGAGCGTGATTCAGGAAGCGGTGCGCAAAGTGCTCGACGGCGATGTGTTCTGGCCACCGCAGGCCTTCGAAGCGGTCAGCGTGTCCGACGAAGCCAAGGCCGCCAGCGATGGCCTCGCCAGCCTGACGCCGCAACAGTTCCGCGTGCTGACGATGGTCTGCGAAGGGTTGTTGAACAAGCAGATTGCCTACGAGCTGAGTGTGTCGGAAGCGACCATCAAGGCCCACGTGACAGCGATCTTTCGCAAGTTGAATGTGCGCACCCGGACTCAGGCGGCCTTGCTTCTGCAACAACTTGAGTCAATTTCGAGCTGATAAAGCGCGCGACTTCACGCTTTTTTGACTTTTGTTGAACTAGCTTTCCCACTCCTTATTGGTTGGTTTTCACTTTATGTCACCTTTCAAGGGCCAGACTGGCCTGAAACGCATCCTCAACGCTTCCGGTTATTCGCTCGACGGTCTGCGCGCAGCCTTCACCGGTGAAGCGGCATTCCGCCAGTTGGTGCTGCTCAATGTGGTGTTGATCCCACTGACGTTTTTCCTGAATGTCAGCCGTGTCGAGCAGGCGGTGTTGATCGCCGTCTGCCTGCTGGCGCTGATCGTCGAGTTGCTGAACTCGGCAGTGGAAGCGGCCATCGACCGCATCTCGCTGGAGTTGCACCCGCTGTCGAAGAACGCCAAGGACATGGGCAGCGCCGCGCAATTCGTGGCACTGAGCATGATTGCCCTGGTGTGGGCAGTGATTCTGCTTTAAGCGATATTTGGCAAGACGATCTCGTCGCTGCGCTGCACCCCGGCGGTGAAAGCGCGGCACAGTTCGAGAAACTCGCGCATGGCTGAAGTCTGGTATTTCTGCTTGTGCCAGATGAAGTAGAACTGCCGGGCCAGGTCCAGGTCCGGTGTCTCCACCGGCACCAGACTGCCGCGCCGAAACGCATCGCGCAGTGCCAGCCGCGAGATACAGCCAATCCCCAGCCCCGATTCCACCGCGCGTTTGATCGCTTCGGTGTGTTCCAGCTCCAGCCGGATATTCAGCGCGCTGCGATGATGACGCATGGCCTGATCGAAGGTCAGCCGCGTGCCGGAACCCTGTTCCCGCAGAATCCACGCCTCATGGGTCAATTCTTCCATGGTTGCACTGCCGCGTTTGGCCAGCGGGTGTTGCGGCGCGCAGAACACCACCAGCTCATCCTCGACCCAGCTCTGCACTTCGATGTCCGGGTGGCTGCAATCGCCTTCGATTAGACCCAGATCAATTTCGTAATGGGCGACTTGTTGCACGATATTGGCAGTGTTCTGTACGTGCAGCTTCACCTGGCTTTCCGGGTGGCGCTGCATGAAACCGCCGATCAGCAGGGTTGCCAGATAATTGCCGATGGTCAGCGTCGCTCCCACCGACAGCGAGCCGAAACCGGATTTGCCGTTGAGCAGGTCTTCGATTTCCTTGGCCTGATCGAGCAGGGCCACCGCTTGCGGCAACAGTTGTTTGCCAAGGGCGTTGAGGCTCAGGCGTTTACCCGCGCGATCGAACAGTTGGCAGCTGGACTGGCGCTCCAGTTCGGTGATCGAGGTGCTGGCAGCCGATTGCGAGAGGTTGAGCAGACCCGCAGCACGGGATACGCTTTCCTGCTGGGCGACGGCGACGAAGACTTGCAGTTGACGGAGAGTAAATCGCATATCTATATAACCGATAACCCTTATCTTAATAATCCAGTTAACAGATATTGTCGTCGCTATTAGAATGCGATGCAATTGCGCACCGTCGGCCGTTTCCAGGCAAGCGCAGACCCAATATCCAGGAGTCCCACGTACATGAGCAACATGAACCACGAGCGTGTCCTCAGTGTTCATCACTGGAACGACACTCTGTTCAGCTTCAAGTGCACCCGCGATCCGGGCCTGCGCTTCGAGAACGGTCAGTTCGTGATGATCGGCCTGCAACAGCCCAACGGCCGCCCGCTTATGCGCGCTTACTCGATTGCCAGCCCGAACTGGGAAGAGCATCTCGAGTTCTTCAGCATCAAAGTGCCTGACGGTCCGCTGACTTCGCAACTGCAGCACCTGAAGGAAGGCGACGAGATCATCATCTCGAAAAAGCCTACCGGCACTCTGGTACTGGACGACCTGAATCCGGGCAAGCACCTGTATCTGCTGAGCACCGGTACCGGTCTGGCGCCGTTCATGAGCGTGATCCAGGACCCGGAAACCTACGAACGCTTTGAAAAAGTGATCCTGGTGCACGGTGTGCGTTACGTCAACGAAGTCGCCTACCGCGAATTCATCACCGAGCACCTGCCGCAGAACGAGTTCTTCGGCGAGGCGCTGCGTGACAAGCTGATCTACTACCCGACCGTGACCCGTGAGCCGTTCGAGAACCAGGGCCGTCTGACCGACCTGATGCGCAGCGGCAAGCTGTTCAGCGACATCGGTCTGCCACCGATCAACCCGCAGGACGACCGCGCGATGATCTGCGGCAGCCCGAGCATGCTCGACGAGACCAGCGAAGTGCTCGACAGCTTCGGCCTGAAGATCTCGGCGCGGATGCGCGAGCCGGGTGATTACCTGATCGAGCGTGCATTCGTCGAGAAGTAAGCACCGCTCCCACAATTGGTGTTGTGGTGACACAGTAAAAGCCCGCGTTGCCTGAGAAGGCAGCGCGGGCTTTTTCGTTTCCGGGGATTACGCCCCGGCGGGGATCACTTCGAGCACGCGGATCTGCTCCGGTGTCGGGTAATGCCAGCGCACGTCCAGATCCCAGAATTGTGCGCCGTACTCGCGCTCGGGCAGCGGGGTTTGATACGCCGGGCGCGGATCCTGAGCCAGACACTGTTTAATCAGCTCAACCAACGGCTCGTCGAGGCGCTGAGCGTGTGTGTGCGCCTGTTGCAGCGCCGAATCCGTCCACTGCACGTCAATCAGCTGTGGCGCGGCGCTGGCGATGCTGTTGGCGGCTTCGGGGATGATATCGGCGTATGGCACGTAGGGTTTGATGTCGAGAACCGGCGTGCCATCAAGCAAGTCGATCCCGGAGATGAACAGGCGATTGGCTTCGACCTTGTCCAGTTTCACCACTGATTGGCCGATGCCGTTCGGTCGGTGCGTGGCGCGGGTGGCGAATACGCCCATGGATTTGTTGCCACCCAAGCGTGGCGGGCGCACTTTCAGGCGAGGTTTTTCTTCCAGTGCTTGATGAAACAGGAACAGCAGCCACACATGGCTGACCTGCTCCAGACCCTGCACGGCATCTCCCTGATCGAACGGCGCCACCAGTTCCAGCACACCACGGGCAGCGGGGGCCAGTTGCGGTTGGCGGGGGATGGCGAACTTCTCCTTGAAGCAGGAGCGCACGTAGCCGATGGGAGAGACGCTGTAAGTCATGGTTTGCATTCGAAGCGGAAGCGGGTGGGCATGATAACCCGTCCGGCCTCACGTCAGGTGGTGGCCGGGCAGACGCCATCGCTGGCAAGCCAGCTCCCACAGGGTTTTCGGGCGTTCGCATCATTTGTAAACACCACAAAACTTGTGGGAGCTGGCTTGCCAGCGATGGCCGCACCGCCGATGTCAGAGGCTGAACCCACCATCCAGCGGAATGATATTCCCGGTCATATAAGCCCCAGCCGTACTCGCCAGACTGATCGCCAATGCCGCCATCTCCTCCTCGCGCCCCCAACGTTTCATCGGGATCAGCGCCGTATCCTCGGCCAGCGCCTGCTCATCGTTGCCGATATGCCGGGTCATCTTGCTCGGAAACCGTCCCGGTGCAATCACGTTGACGTTGATGTGCTGGCTGACCAGCTCCCGGGCCAGAATCCGCGACAACTGATGCAGGGCGGCTTTACTCGGCCCGTAGGCATAAGCCTGCTCGCCAAAGGAGGAAATCCCCGCCACCGAGCCGATGTTGATGATCCGCGCCGGATTCGCTGCCGAACCGGCCTTGCGCAACAACGGCAGAAACTGCTGGATGCAACTGAACACTGATGTCACGTTGAGCTGCATGACCTTTTCCCAGCCCTTGACCGGGTAACTCTCCAGTGGCGCGCCCCAAGTGGTGCCGGCGTTGTTGACCAGAATATCCAGGTGAGTGATCTGCTCGCCCAGACGCGCGGCGAGTGCGTGCACGCCGTCTTCGCTGGCCAGATTCGCCGCCACGCCGTGACAAGTGCCCAAGGCACTGAGTTCTTCAGCGGTTTGATGGCAGGCTTCGGCGTCGCGGGAGCAGACGTAAACACGGGCGCCGGCCTCGACAAAAGCCTTGGCGATCATTTTGCCGATACCACGGGTGCCGCCGGTCACCAGAGCGGTGCGGCCTTGCAGGGAGAAGTACGGATGCATGGCGAGTCCTGAGGATTAGGGATCAGTACACCCTAGTCGTCAGCCACGAAAAGCGGAGCCACTATTTTTGCAGGGAATGGGGGGCCATGCGGCCAGCTTCGAGTTGCAAGCTGCAAGCGGCAAGTAAAAGCAGGGTGGCCACTTGCAGCTTGCAGCTTGCAGCTTGGGGCTGCTTTTAAGCTCTCACGCGCAGCGTGAGCCCTTTGAGGAAATTGCGCAGCAACTGGTCGCCGCACGGACGGTAGTTGGTGTGGCCGACCTTGCGGAACAGCGCGCTCAGCTCAGGCTTGGACACCGGGAACTCGGCGGCCTTGAGGATCGCGTGCATGTCGTCTTCTTTCAGCTCGAAGGCCACACGCAGCTTTTTCAGGATGATGTTGTTGGTGACCGGGACTTCGATCGGCTGCGGCGGACGGCTTTCGTCCTTGCCACGCTTGAAGATCACCAGACCGTCGAGGAAGTGCGCGATGACCTCGTCCGGGCAACGCACGAAACCTTCTTCGTCTTCTTCTTTCTTGTCGAGCCAGGTCACCACGTCGGCAAGGGTGACGTCCATGCCGCCGAGTTTGATGATCTCGACCACTTTCTTGTCGCTGATGTCGAGCATGTAGCGCACGCTGCGCAGTACGTCGTTATGAACCATGTCGGTATTCCTGATAAGCGTTGTGGGCAGCACGCGGGCGTACTGCCGGAATGTGTGGCGGCAGCGGAAGCCTTAGAACTTCTCTTTGCCGGACAGATAGCGCCACTGGCCGACCGGGACTTTGCCGATCGAGACGCCGCCAATGCGGATGCGGCGGATGCCGATGACCTTCAGGCCCACCGCTTCGCAGAACTGGGCAATGATCCCCGGCTGCGGATTCTTCATGGCGAAGCGCAGGCGGTTTTCGTTCTGCCAGCTGGCCTTGACCGGCGGCAGCTCCTTGCCCTTGTGAGTCAGTCCGTGCTGCAAGCGGTTTAGGCCGTGGGCGACCATGTCACCTTCGACTTCGACCACGTATTCCTGCTCGATCTTGGCCGCATCGGCAGTGAGTTTGCGCAGGATCTTCCAGTCCTGGGTGAACACCAGCAGGCCGCTGGCCTTGGGCTGCAGGTCGGCGCTGGCGGTCAGGCGCAGGAAATGTCCGCGCAACGGGCGTTTGCCATAGCGGTGCTCCTCGCTGAGGGTCTCGGCGCTCAGCGATTGCATGGCGGTGTCGACATCCATGCCCGCCGGCACGTTCAGCAGAATCGTCACCGGCTCCGGTGCGGTGGCCTTGGCGTCCTTGTCGAGCTCGACTTTCTGGTCGCTCACCTTGAATTGCGGCTCGTCGATGACTTCGCCGTCCACGGTGACCCAGCCGCCCTCAATGAACAGCTCGGCCTCGCGGCGGGAGCAACCCACCAGTTCGATGAGGCGTTTGGAGAGGCGAATCGGGTCAGTCATGACAGGGCCGTAACAAAAAAGGGGTGGGCATTGTACCTGTGTGGTGCCGGTTAAGTCCGGTTCCATTTACACGGTGTTCGTATTCCCTGTGGGAGCTGGCTTGCCAGCGATGGCATCACCTCGGTGCATCTGTCAGACCGAGGCGTCTGCATCGCTGGCAAGCCAGCTCCCACAGGGGGCCATGGTGTGTCAGCCGTTACTGGAGCGCTGCTGGTTCTGCCGTAAACGCATGTGCAGCAGCGGATACGGCTGGCCCATGCCATCGACTTCCGAGCGGCCGATCACTTCGAAGCCCTGCTTGAAGTAAAAGCCCAGCGCCTGCGGGTTCTGTTCGTTGACGTCGAGTTCATCGGCGTTCAGGTGTTGCATGGCGTAGGTGAGCAGTTTTTTGCCCAGGCCCTGGCCCCGATGGGCGGGATCAATAAACAGCATCTCGATCTTGCCCGCCGCGACCCCGGCGAACCCGGTGATGCGCTGCTGAGCGTCCTTGGTGCAGATCAGCATCACCGCATCGAGGTAGCGGGTCAGCACCAGATTGCGCAGCAGCTCGATGTAGCTGTCTGGCAGAAAATCATGGGTTGCGCGGACCGAGGCCTCCCAGACCCGGGTCAGTTCCTGATAATCGCTGAGTTTCGGCGTATGGATGACCGAATGCTGACGCATGCCCGTCTGCCTCTTCTAATGTGGATAAGCGGGAGTCCTTCCCCCAGCAAACGATAGCCGTAAAAAAGCCCCGCATCTCGTAAAAAAGAGCGGGGCTTTCTGTATTTGTTGCGGTGTCTGGCTGGCGATTTCTGTCGCCAGCAAGATCTCTCCCCCTCACCCCAACCCTCTCCCCCAGAGGGGGCGAGGGGGAAGGGAGCTGATCTTCGTGCTGTTCAAAACCTGAGTTCGACTCGAACGTTCAGGTCGGTGCAGCTCGCAAGAACACCTCAATCAGTCCCCTCTCCCTCTGGGAGAGGGCTAGGGTGAGGGGCTTTTGACGTTCAGATCAGATCTGCTCAGCCCACAAATCGTATTCGTCAGCATCAGTCACTTTGCACCAGACCTTGTCGCCCGGCTTGAGGTTGCTGCCGTTGTCGATGAACACGTTGCCGTCGATTTCCGGGGCGTCGAAGAAGCAGCGGCCCACTGCGCCTTGCTCGTCGACTTCGTCCACCAGCACCTCAATCTCGCGGCCGATGCGCATCTGCAGGCGTGCCGAGCTGATCGCTTGCTGGTGCGCCATGAAGCGCTCCCAACGATCCTGCTTGACGTCGTCCGGGACCACTTCCAGGTCCAGATCGTTGGCGGGTGCGCCGTCTACCGGCGAGTACTGGAAGCAGCCGACACGGTCGAGCTGGGCTTCGGTCAGCCAGTTCAACAGGTACTGGAAGTCTTCTTCGGTTTCGCCCGGGAAGCCGACGATGAAGGTCGAACGGATAATCAGGTCCGGGCAGATTTCGCGCCAGTTCTTGATCCGCGCCAGAGTCTTGTCTTCGAACGCCGGGCGTTTCATTGCCTTCAGCACTTTCGGGCTGGCGTGCTGGAACGGGATGTCCAGGTACGGCAGGATCTTGCCGGCAGCCATCAGCGGGATCAGCTCGTCAACGTGCGGGTACGGGTAAACGTAGTGCAGACGCACCCAGACACCGAGGGTGCTCAGCGCTTCACAGAGTTCGGTCATGCGGGTTTTCACCGGCGCGCCATTCCAGAAACCGGTGCGGTATTTCACATCAACGCCGTAGGCGCTGGTGTCTTGCGAGATCACCAGCAGCTCTTTGACGCCGGATTTGACCAGACGCTGGGCTTCGTCGAGCACGTCGCCGACCGGACGGCTGACCAGTTTGCCGCGCATCGACGGGATGATGCAGAAGCTGCAGCTGTGGTTGCAGCCTTCGGAAATTTTCAGGTAGGCGTAGTGGCGCGGCGTCAGCTTGATGCCTTGCGGCGGCACCAGGTCGATCAGCGGGTTGTGATCCTGACGCGGCGGCACGACTTCGTGCACGGCATTGACCACTTGCTCGTACTGCTGCGGACCGGTCACGGCCAGCACGCTCGGGTGTACGTCGCGGATATTGCCTTCTTCCACGCCCATGCAACCGGTGACGATCACCTTGCCGTTTTCCTTGATCGCTTCACCGATCACTTCCAGCGATTCAGCCTTGGCCGAGTCGATGAAACCGCAGGTGTTGACCACCACGACATCGGCGTCCTGATAGGTGGACACCACGTCATAGCCTTCCATGCGCAGCTGGGTCAGGATGCGCTCGGAGTCGACCAGTGCTTTCGGGCAACCCAGAGATACGAAGCCAACCTTGGGATTGGCCGGCGCAGGAGTGGTGGACATGTCTAACCTCGGTGTTTTGTGACGTCGCTTGCCTGGTGTGGAAGCCGACGGATGGGCGCTTGAACGGCGCCTCTGATCAAAAAGTGCGCAATTCTAGCGGTGAGCAACGCACTTGACCAGCTTTATGCAGGGAAATACGACGAGTGCTGCGCTATGCTTCGCGCCGTTGAGCTTTACCAATTTTTTACAGTCAACAAAACGTCTGTAACAACGGGTAAAACAGCGCATGCTGCACCACAAAGCATAGTGCTTCATTCAAAGAAGCCGGTTCTGAGAAGTAGGAGTGTTGGATGGGTCAGGCAAGTAGTCAGGCGGCGGGCGCCGAGCATTCGGCTGCAAAACCGCTGAGCATGCTGGTCGCGGCAGTCGGGGTGGTTTACGGCGACATCGGCACGAGCCCGTTGTACACCCTCAAAGAGGTGTTCGCCGGTCATTATGGGGTGCCGGTCAATCACGACGGAGTCTTCGGGATTCTGGCGTTGATTTTCTGGTCGCTGATCTGGGTAGTCACGATCAAGTACGTGTTGTTCGTACTGCGCGCCGACAACCAGGGTGAAGGCGGGATCATGGCGCTGACTGCCCTGGCGCGACGTGCATCGGGCCGCTACCCGAAATTGCAGGCGGTGCTGGTGATTCTGGGGTTGATCGGTGCCGCGCTGTTTTACGGCGACAGCATGATTACCCCGGCCATTTCCGTGTTGTCGGCGGTCGAAGGTCTGGAATTGGCGTTTGATGGTCTGGAGCGCTGGGTGGTGCCGATGGCACTGGTGGTGCTGGTCGGGTTGTTTCTGATCCAGAAGCATGGCACCGATCGCATCGGCAAGCTGTTTGGTCCGGTGATGGTGGCGTGGTTTCTGGTGCTGGGCGGTCTGGGTGTCAGCGGGATCGTCAGACACCCTGAAGTGCTGAATGCGCTGAACCCGATCTGGGGTGTGCGGTTCTTCATAGTGCATCCGGGCATGGGGGTGGCGATTCTCGGCGCGGTGGTGCTGGCATTGACCGGCGCCGAAGCTTTGTACGCCGACATGGGCCACTTCGGTCGCAAGCCGATTGCCCGCGCCTGGCTGGCGCTGGTGTTGCCGGCGCTGGTGCTGAACTACTTCGGCCAGGGCGCCTTGCTGCTGGAAAACCCGGAAGCGGCGCGTAACCCGTTCTACCTGCTGGCGCCGAACTGGGCGCTGGTGCCGTTGGTGGTGCTGGCCACCCTGGCCACGGTGATCGCTTCGCAAGCGGTGATTTCCGGTGCGTTCTCGCTGACCCGCCAGGCGATTCAACTCGGCTACATCCCGCGCATGCACATTCAGCACACCTCCAGTGCCGAACAGGGGCAGATCTACATCGGTGCGGTGAACTGGGCGCTGATGGTCGGCGTGATCCTGCTGGTGATCGGTTTCGAATCCTCCGGCGCACTGGCGTCTGCCTACGGAGTGGCGGTGACCGGCACCATGCTGATCACCAGCATTCTGGTGGCGGCGGTGATCCTGCTGCTGTGGAAATGGCCACCGCTGCTGGCCGTGCCGATTCTGCTCGGCTTCCTGCTGGTCGATGGTATGTTCTTCGCGGCCAACGTGCCGAAGATCATTCAGGGCGGTGCGTTCCCGGTACTCGCGGGGATAGTGCTGTTCATCCTGATGACCACCTGGAAACGCGGCAAGGAGTTGCTGGTCGATCGTCTCGACGAAGGCGCGCTGCCGCTGCCGATCTTCATCAGCAGCATCCGCGTGCAACCGCCGCACCGCGTGCAGGGCACTGCGGTGTTCCTCACCGCACGCTCCGACGCCGTGCCGCACGCGCTGTTGCACAACCTGCTGCATAACCAGGTGCTGCACGAGCAAGTGGTGCTGTTGACGGTGGTCTACGAAGACATCCCGCGTGTGCCGCCATCGCGCCGCTTCGAGGTCGAGGCCCACGGCGAAGGCTTCTTCCGGGTGATCCTGCACTTCGGCTTCACCGATGAGCCGGACGTGCCGCTGGCACTGAAGTTGTGCCATCTGGATGACCTGGACTTCAGCCCGATGCGCACCACCTATTTCCTCAGCCGCGAAACGGTGATCGCCTCGAAACTCGAAGGCATGGCCCGTTGGCGTGAAGCGCTGTTTGCGTTCATGTTGAAGAATGCCAATGGCAACTTGCGCTTCTTCAATCTGCCGTTGAACCGGGTGATTGAACTGGGAACGCAGGTCGAGATGTAGCTCTGCATCTACTGATAGCCCCCGTCAGCCTTGTGGCTGGCGGGGGCTTTTTTGTGGCTTTGTATAAACCCCACATTCACCGCAGACCCCGTTCTCACAAAGGGCCGTGGTGTTACCTGCGATCAGGCATGTCTTCAGATTCGGCATTGGCCCGCACAGATCGTGGCATCAGTGTCTGAATCACATCATCCAGCAAAGCCTTGCCCATCACCGTCAGGTAATGCGCAGCCCAGGCATGGCGGTCGGTGTCTTTGATGAAGGCCGCGTCCTCGGCGAAGGATTTGGCGAGGTATAGCAAGTCGGAGGATTGGGACAAGGCATCAATGATCGGGATGCCGGAGCGGACGTTGAAAAACGCTTGATCCGAGTGGTAGAGGAAGGGGGTGAAGCCGATGGTTTTAAGGTGTGCGAGTCCGTACAGATCAGTTTCGGTCATCGTGTTACTCCTTGGTTCGAAGTGCCGCGACTTTCGTTACCTCGCGAAAGGGAGGCAGCTGTACGCAGGGTGATAAACCGGGAACCGAGGAAAGGGGCACGCCCGCAGGCGTCCCACGCGCAGCTGCCATGACTTGATGGACGCGCTGTCGCGCTGGTTGCTCCGGGTTACCACACCTGATCGCTGAATGAGCCAGCGACGTCCGCAGAGTATCCCGTCGAAAAACAGCCCAATAGTGCAGCTAGCCGTTCAAATATGAGATTCGGAGTTTGCCTACAAGGTCTGTGGGCGCCATCCGATATTGCGAGACCAGGTGCAAGCGAATCTAAACGTCAGGCACGAAATGAACCCAGTGGGGGCGGGCTTGCTCGCGAAGGCGCAATGTCAGATTTACGAATCTGCCGGTTGATCCACCTCATTCGTGAGCAAGCCCGCTCAGACATTGGTTTTTGGGTGTTCGGCGGTATGCAAAAAGCCCCCGCAACCGTAAGGCTGCGGGGGCTTTTCGTGTCGCCGGCTCAAATCACTCTGCCGGCTGATCCTTGCTCTGACGCTTCTCGATCAAGTCCACCAGACGCTTGGCCAGCGCCGGGTAGTTCTCGTCGAAGTGGTGGCCGCCGGGCAATTTCACCGCTTCGCCGACGGCAGTCTTGTCGGTGCAGCCGCTTTCATCGGTTTCTTCGGCGCCATAGATGCACACCACTTTGGCGGCCGGCAGCTTGGCCATTTCCGGACCGGTGGCGGCTTCCTTGCCGGCGTTGCCAAGCCAGCCTTCGACTTCGATTTCGAAGCTGCCGGTGCGGGCGAAGGCCAGCAGGATGATTGCGTCGACGCGCTGTTGCTCGGTGTCCGGCAGGCGGTTGTAGATCGCCGGCAGGACGTCGGCACCGAACGAGTAACCGGTGAGGATGAAGCGCTTGGTGCCCCATTTCTGCCGGTAGTGCTGCATCAGTTCGGTCAGGTCCAGCGCGCTTTGCTCCGGGCTCTTGTGCTGCCAGTAGTAGCGCAGGGTGTCGATGCCGACCACCGGGTAGCCGATCTTGGCCATCTCGCCGGCCACATCGCGGTCGAGGTCGCGCCAGCCGCCGTCACCGGAGAGGAACAGGGTCACGGTGTCTTTCGCCTGGCCTGCCGGCACTTCCACCACCGGAATCGCCAGGCCGCCGTTGGCCTTGTCGCCGCCGACGAGGATCTTGCGCAGTTCGTTGTTCAGCACTTGCGGCAGGTTGATGTCGTAGTCGCTGATGCTGGTTTCGGCGTTTGGTTGATCGCGCACGAAACCGGCGCTGGTGTCGTCCGGGTTGTCGTTCCACGCCACCAGCCAGTGGCCGTGAGCCGCAGATTTTGGCAGCAGGTGGGTGCAGCCGGGTTTTTCCAGCGCCAGGTCAACCGAGATGGCCTGGGCCTTGTCGTTCTTCTGCTCGGACAACCAGCGCCACGCCAGCACGGCGCCAGGGCCGATACCGCTGACCAGCGTCGCGGGGCCGTTCAGTTCGCGCAGGCCGGTCTGCAGGGCGCGGCTTTGTTGCAGGCAGTCCTTGGGCAGAATCACCTGAACGATCTGCGCCGAGGCGCTGCGGCTCAGGGTGCTCAGTTGGTTGTCGGTCAGCTTCTGGTCGTCATTGACCGCCACCAGCACCTGCGCCTTGGGCTGGGTGCCCGGAATCACGCGGGTCATGACGGTGCCGTCGGCGGCCGTCAGCGGTTGCAGGGTCGGTTGGGGGGCCGGACGTTTGAGGTACCAGTAACCGCCGCCGGCAATCACGGCCAGCACAATCAATGCGGCCAGGATGTACTTCAGGGAGCGTTGAATCATCAGCGTTTCACCAATCCAGTCAAGCCGCCCGCGATCAGGGCAGCAGTGTCGGCCAGCGCCACCAGCGGATCAAGTCCCGCGGGCACGGCCATATAACGGGGTTCCCAGTCAGGCTGGAACTTGTCTTTGAAGCGGCGCAAGCCTTGGAAGTTGTACAGCTGCTCACCACGGCGGAAAACCATCGAGCCCAGACGCTGGGTCAGCGGTGCACCGCGCCGGGGTTGCAACCCTGACAACGGCACCATGCCCAGGCTGAAGCGCGCGTATCCGTGACTCTTATAGTGTTGAATCAGGCCGACCATCATGAATTCCATGGTCAGCTTCGGTGCATCCGGGTGCGCGCGCATCAGGTCGAGGCTGGCCAGGTCGTGGCTGTAAGTCTCGAGCAAGTTGGCGAACGCCACCGGACGGCCTTCGAAGCGAATCACCGCAATGCGGAAATGCTTCAGGTAATCGTCGCTGAAACGGCCGAGGGAGAAACCTTTCTCACGCACGTTCTTGCCGGTCAGCCACGCATCGGAAATCACTTTCAGCTCGTCCATCGGCGCCTGACCCGGCTCATGGATTTCCAGCGACAGGCCATCGCGGGTGCCACGGTTCCAGGTGTAGCGCAGATCCTTCATTTCCTTGCCCTTGGCTTCCAGGTCAAAGCGCTGCAGATTGACGCGGGCCTCTTCGCCGAGCTTGATCGCGGTCAGGCCGATGTCCATGTAGTAGGGCAGGTTTTCTGCGCGCACCTGATAGAACACCGGCCGTGTGTGATGGATGTCGCACAGGTCACGGAACTGCCAGATCATTTCAGCGCGTTGCTGACCAGGACCGATCGGGTCGTATAGCGCCACCAGGCTGCGACCACGACGCGCGTACATCAGGAACGCCTCGTCGTTGGGGTGGAACAGCAGCGCCTTGTCACCGGTCAGCGCGAGGCCGCCGTCAGGTTGCGCCGAAGCCATGAGGATCTTTGCTGCGCGATCGAGTTCGTCCGGCGTCGGCAGATGAATGACCGGACGTGCGGTGCGCAACAGCCAGGTCAGGGAAATCACCAGCAACAGCACGGCGGCACCGAGCAGCGAACGCAGACCCCGTGGGGCGTCAGCGTCGAGGGTGAATTGCCACCACAGCTGATGGCTGTACGGCACGTCCTGATAGGCGAACAGCAGCAGCCAGGTCGAGGCGCCCAGCACGCAGAGGCTGGACACCAGATACAGCGGCGAGAAGGGCAGTTCGGTCAGGCGGCTCGGACGATAGAAGGAGCGACGGAACACCCCGAGCAGGGCCGCCGTCAGCGTCATCAGCGTCGCTTCTTCCCAGTCGAAGCCTTTGAGCAGCGAGAGCAGGGCGCCCACCAGCAACAGAATGGTGGTCAGCATCCACGCGGCCGACAGGCGCCGACGCAGGCCCTGGGCCAGCAGCAGGCAGAGCACGCCGATCAGGCTGGCGCCGAAGTGCGAGGCGTCGACCAGGCGATGCGGGATCAGGAAACCGATGTGTTCAAGGCGAGTGTCGATTTCCGGTGTGGCGCCGGAGAACAGCAGCACGACGCCGGACAGGAACACCAGTACCGCCAGAATCGGCGCGGCCAGGCCAGACGCGGCGCGCATGGTCTGGGTCTGGAACAGGCGCTGACCTTCGTTGATCAGCAGCAGAACGCAGGCCACCAGCAGCGGCAGCACCACGTAGATCAGCCGATACAGCAGCAGCGCAGCAGCCAGAGGCGCGGCGCCGAGTTTATCGGCGAAGGCGGCGAGCAGAATCGCTTCGAACACCCCCACGCCACCCGGGACATGGCTGAGTACACCCGCCGCCAGGGCCAGCAGGTACACCAGCAGGAAAGCGCCAAACGGCGGTGCTTCCGGCAGCAACAGATACAGAACGGTGGCAGCGGCAGCCACGTCGAGCGCGGTGATGACCAGTTGCAGGAACGTCAGGCGACGGCCCGGCAGGCGCAGAGTACGGCGGCCAGCCTTGACCAACAGGTTGTCGCGGTAGGGTTGTTCCGGCAGGCGCCGACGATAGATGCCGATTGCGAGAATGGCGCCCAGCAACAACACGGTCACCGCGACGGTGCCGAGCAGGCCTTGCGACAACCCCAGCGCCTGAGACGCGGCGGGCAGGTCGCTCAGCGTGGCGAGCGCAGCCAGTGGCGGCAATGCGCAGCCCAGCGACAGGCTGGCAAACAGGGTCATGTGCGCGACTTCCGACGCCCCCAGTCCCAGTCGTGCGTATAAACGGTAGCGCACCGAGCCGCCGGACAGCAGCGACAGGCCGATGGCATTGCCGATCGCAAACGCGGTGAAGCCGCCCAGCGCCAGTGTGCGCGGTGGCAAGGTGACCCCGGCGTAGCGGCTGGCCGACCATTCGTAGCCCAGCAGAATGATGAAACCGACGACGGTGGCACCGAATGCACCGAGCAGGGCCGGTTTCGGCACGTCGAGAATCGAGTCGTGCAGCGCGTC
This sequence comes from Pseudomonas sp. GNP014, assembly GCF_054344005.1. Taxonomy (NCBI): domain Bacteria; kingdom Pseudomonadati; phylum Pseudomonadota; class Gammaproteobacteria; order Pseudomonadales; family Pseudomonadaceae; genus Pseudomonas; species Pseudomonas sp. GNP014. The sequence continues at coordinate 2,617,609 of NZ_JBTGUS010000001.1, forward strand.
GAGATCGAGTTCGACGAGCAGATGACGACAGGCAATCAGCGCAATCGTAAACAGCAGCAGCGTGACCGCCAGACCGATGGGTTGACGGTATTTGCTCAGCCGATCCAGCAAGCGCAAACGCTCGGGTTTGATCGGATTTTCCGCTGTGACGGTGTCTTGTGGATCAGACGAGTTGGCGCGCATCAATCACCTCTTGGATTGTGCGCGACAGGATGGGGGTATCCAGCCAAGTTACCAATCCCTGTAGAAAAAAATAATCACAAAATACTACGCCTCTCACCGGGTATCGGCGAGGGCAGTCATGGATTGCAGACTGCTTGCCCGCGACGCAAAGCATAGTCGCAAGTGGGCGGGTCTGATGATCCTGGACGATTCACTGCACAGTGACAGATCATTGTTGCGAAAGGACTTTTTCAACAGATACAAAAAAGGCCACTCTTTCGAGTAGCCTTTTTTGATGTTTGGTTGCGGGAGCCGGATTTGAACCGACGACCTTCGGGTTATGAGCCCGACGAGCTACCAGACTGCTCCATCCCGCGTCTGTGTGGCGGCATTCTACAGGCGAACGGCTGAGTGTCAACCGCTAATCCCGAAAAGGGTCAAATAAGCGTGAAATCGCGGCAAACGGTCGCAGGTCATGGGTTAAGTTTCGGAAATACAACGAATTCCTGTTTGCCTGCAGCATTGTGGGCAGGTCGATCTGCAAAAACACACGCGCACAAAAAAGGCCACTCTTTCGAGTAGCCTTTTTTGATGTTTGGTTGCGGGAGCCGGATTTGAACCGACGACCTTCGGGTTATGAGCCCGACGAGCTACCAGACTGCTCCATCCCGCGTCTGTGTGTCGGCATTCTACAGAGGATCGCCGGAGTGTCAACCTTGATTTGGATAAAATCTCTTGAGGTTCAATCGGTTAGCGTTCCTTTACAGGTGTCTTGTCCTGCCGTAGGGCAGGTGGGGCAAGGCTTTCAGCTCTATTGGGTGCTCAGTTTCAATTGAAAAAACAAATTCAAAGGACTTTTCCTACCGCTGGGAAAGAACATTCAAACCACTGGTGCTATATACAGGTCTCAGTGAGATACTGCTGATCCGGTTCGCCACGTTTCCTTTTCTGACATGACTCAGCGAAAAATCATCCACATCGACTGTGACTGTTTCTACGCCGCCATCGAGATGCGCGATGACCCGCGGCTGGCGGGCAAGCCATTGGCAGTGGGAGGGTCGGCGGACCGGCGCGGGGTGATTGCCACCTGTAATTATGAGGCGCGGGCGTACGGCGTGCGCTCGGCCATGGCCTCCGGGCATGCCTTGAAGCTGTGCCCGGACCTGACCATCGTCAAGCCGCGGATGGATGCGTACCGGGAAGCATCGAAGGAAATTCACACGATCTTTGCCGACTACACCGACCTCATCGAGCCCCTGTCGCTGGATGAGGCTTACCTCGACGTGTCTGACAGCGCGCATTTCGGCGGCAGCGCCACGCGCATTGCCCAGGACATCCGCCGACGCGTCTCCAATCAGTTGCACATCACCGTTTCCGCCGGCGTGGCGCCAAACAAGTTTCTGGCAAAGATCGCCAGCGACTGGAAAAAGCCCAACGGCTTGTTCGTGATCACCCCGGACCAGGTCGAGGACTTTGTCAGCGGTTTGCCAGTGAGCAAGTTGCACGGCGTCGGCAAGGTCACCGCCGACCGGCTGGGCAAGCTCGGTATCGTCGACTGCCTGCAGTTGCGTGAGTGGGGCAAGCTGGCGCTGGTGCGCGAATTCGGCAGTTTTGGCGAGCGACTCTGGAGCCTGGCCCGCGGGATTGATGACCGGCAAGTGCACAATGACAGTCGGCGTCAGTCGATCAGCGTCGAAAACACCTACGACGTTGACCTGCCGGATCTGCGCAGTTGCCTGGATAAATTGCCCGAACTGCTGGAAACCCTGAAAACCCGCATGGCGCGCATCGACAGCAGCTATCGACCGGGCAAGCCATTCGTCAAAGTGAAATTCCATGACTTTACCCAGACCACGCTGGAGCAGGCCGGGGCAGGGCGCGATCTGGGCAGTTATCAGTTGATGCTGACGCAGGCGTTCAATCGCGGCGGGAAACCGGTGCGGTTGCTCGGGGTCGGGGTAAGGCTGGAGGATTTGCGCGGCGGGTTTGAGCAGATGGAGTTGTTTGAGCGGTAGTTTTGCGACAAATTTCGGATGGTCATCGCGGGCAAGCCCGCTCCCACAGGGATTTTTGGAGTTCACACAATGTGTGTTTCACCATTAAACACTGTGGGAGCGGGCTTGCCCGCGATGCTTTTAGCTTTTAATTCGGTCCCGGATCCGCCACCAGGCGCCCGGCATCCTTGGTCAGCGACTTGAGAAACTCGGTCTGCAACTCAGGATCGTTACGGGTCAGTTCGATCAGGCTTTGTTCCAGCTCGCTGGCTTCTTCTTCCAGCCCCAGTTCCGACAGACGTTTGACCCGGTGGACCCACTGACTCACTTCGTCGTCTTCCAGATCGTCGTAAATCAGCCCGTGCGCTTCCAGCAACTTGCTGCGCAGGTGGCTGCTGATGGTCAGGGACGAGTCGCTGTGCACGTCATCCTTGCCGTCCTCGACGCTGATCTGCAGTTTGCCGACATGATTGAGGTCATTTTCGGCGAACGGACTGTCCAGCAGGTTCAGGCGCAGCACGCCGTTGCGGTCGGTGGTCATGTCGAAGGTCTGCTTGCCGGCCTTGACCTGCACCGGCCGCTCGCTCCACGGCAGGCTCGAATACTCCATGCGCTTGTCGCGCTGGACTTCATCTATACCGGCCAGGTTCTGTTGCGCACGCCCATGGGACTGCACGTTCATGAACGGGTTGACCCCGGCAATGCCGTAGTTCAGCCAATCCTTGGTCACGCTGTCCGGCAGGTTACCCAGAGCGAAGACATTGACCACATTCGCGCCGATACCGGCCACCACGGCCACCGCGCCGAGCGGAATCTCGTAGACCTCCCGCCAGGGTTGGTAAGGCGTGTAACGGTCGTAACGACGGGTGACTTCGAACTCGGTGACTTCGAAGGTCTTCTGTTCGTTGATTTTCACGCGTCGCTGCGGCAGCTCAAGCTCCTTGGGCTCACCGACATCGATCTGCAGGCTGTGGTCGAGCAGTTTGCGCTCGACCCGCTCTTCGTGCTCGCTGCGCTGTGACATGTGATTGGCACAGCCGCTGACCAGCAGGGCACCGCACAGGGCGGTGCCACCGAGGCCCAAGGTGTTTCGCTTGAACATGAGGTCTCTATCTGGAATCAGCGGCGGATACGGGCCTGAAGGAAGGGCACTACATCGGCGACCGGCAGCGCTTGCGCTTCGGCCTCGGTACGGCTCTTGTATTCCAGGTTGCCTTCGGCAAGACCGCGGTCACTGACCACGATCCGGTGCGGAATGCCGATCAGCTCCATGTCCGCGAACTTGATGCCCGGGCTGGTTTTCTTGTCGCGATCGTCCAGCAGCACTTCGAAGCCGGCAGCGGTCAGTTCCGCGTACAGCTTGTCGGTGGCTTCGCGCACCTGCTCGGTTTCATAACGCAGCGGTACCAGAGCGATCTGGAACGGCGCCAGGGTGTCGCTCCAGATGATGCCGTTTTCGTCGTTGTTCTGCTCGATGGCGGCGGCAACCACGCGGGACACGCCGATGCCGTAGCAACCCATTTCCAGGGTGACAGGCTTGCCGTTCTCGCCCAGCACTTCGCACTTCATCGCCTTGCTGTACTTGTTGCCCAGCTGGAAGATGTGCCCGACTTCGATGCCGCGCTTGATTTCCAGGGTGCCTTTGCCGTCCGGGCTTGGATCGCCGGCCACGACGTTGCGCAGGTCGGCGACGGTCGGAACCGGCAGGTCACGTTCCCAGTTCACGCCGAAGTAGTGCTTGTCGTCGATGTTCGCGCCGATACCGAAGTCGCTCATCAGCTCGACCGAGCGGTCGATGATGATTGGCAATGGCAGGTTCAGCGGGCCGAGGGAACCGGCGCCGGCGCCGATGGCGTCACGCAGTTCGGCATCGGTAGCCATGACCAGCGGGCTGGCCACGCCAGGTTGCTGGGCAGCCTTGATTTCGTTGAGTTCGTGGTCGCCACGGATGACCAGCGCGATCAGCTTGCCTTCTTCTTCGGCGCGCACGATCAGGGTCTTGATGGTCTTTTCAATCGGCAGATTGAATTTCTCCACCAGCGCCGCGATGGTCTTGGTGTCTGGCGTATCGACCAGGCGCAGCTCTTCGGTCGGAGCGGCGCGCGAAGTTTCGCGTGGCACCGCTTCGGCTTTTTCAATGTTCGCCGCGTAGTCGGAACCGTTGCTGAAGACGATATCGTCTTCGCCGGATTCGGCCAGTACGTGGAATTCGTGCGAACCGGCGCCACCGATCGAGCCGTTGTCGGCTTCAACCGGACGGAATTTCAGGCCCAGGCGGGTGAACACGTTGCAGTACGCCTGGTGCATGCGGTCATAGGTGACCTGCAGCGATGCCTGGTCGGCGTGGAAGGAGTAGGCGTCCTTCATGATGAATTCGCGGCCGCGCATCAAACCGAAGCGTGGGCGGATTTCGTCACGGAATTTGGTCTGGATCTGGTACAGGTTGATCGGCAGCTGTTTGTAGCTGCTCAACTCGTTGCGCATCAGATCGGTGATCACTTCTTCGTGGGTCGGGCCCGCGCAGAAGTCGCGACCGTGGCGATCCTTGATGCGCAGCAGCTCAGGGCCGTATTCGTCCCAGCGTCCCGATTCCTGCCACAGCTCGGCCGGTTGGGTGCTCGGCATCAACACTTCCAGAGAGCCGGCAGCGTTCATTTCTTCGCGAACGATGGCTTCAACCTTGCGCATGACTCGCAGGCCCATCGGCAGCCAGGTGTACAGGCCCGAGGCAAGTTTGCGGATCATGCCGGCGCGCAGCATCAGCTGATGGCTGATCACGACCGCATCGGAAGGCGTTTCTTTCTGTGTGGCGAGCAAAAATTGACTGGTGCGCATGGTTGGCCGTTGTCGGTTGCTATGACTGGAAATGACGGAGCAGTGTACCGGCGAGTTTTGCTGACGTACAGAAGCGTGGCCGGCGGTGAGGTCCAACGGCGGGATTCCTCCCGCCGTGGGTGAAATGTCTTACGACTCTTCCGCAACCGGCGTCGGCACCGGCTCGGGGGTGGGCGTAGGGCCCTCGCGGCGATTTTCCTGGAACCAGTGCAGGGCAATCAGCACCAGGGTCGGTACGCCGAGCAACGCGGTGATCATGAAGAAGTTGTGGTAACCGAACTTCTCGACCATCACCCCGGAATAGCCGCCGATCAGGCGTGGCAGCAAAAGCATGATCGAGCTGAGCAGGGCGTATTGCGTCGCGGAGAACTTGAGGTTGGTCAGGCTCGACAGATAGGCGACGAACGCCGAGGTGGCCAGCCCGGAACTGAAGTTGTCGAGGGAAATGGTCACCACCAGCATCTGCAGGTTCGGGCCCATGTCGGCGAGCATCACAAACAGCAGGTTGGTGCCCGCCGAGGCCGCACCGCCGATGAACAGGATCGGCAGGATGCCGAAACGCACGATCAGCAGGCCGCCCATGCCCGCGCCGACAAGGGTCATGATCAGGCCGAAAATCTTGCTGACACTGGCGATCTGGTCCTTGGTGAAACCCTGGTCGATGTAGAACACGTTGGCCATTACGCCCATCACGGTGTCGGACATCCGATAGGTGGCGATCAGTCCGAGCAACAGCAGCGCCTGCCAGCGGTAGCGCAGAATGAAGTCGTTGACCGGAGTCAGCACCGGCGCCAGGCCACGGCGACCCATCGCCGACAGGCACATCCAGGTGAGCAGCGTGTAAAGGATCGCACGCAGGAAGGCGCGGTCTTCGAGCAACAGGTCGAGCGGGCTCATGGTGCCAAACAACACTTCGGCGAAGTCGGTGTTGTAGAGCTGGGTGAACATCGCCGGTACCGACACCAGTAACACGATCAGTACGAATACCGACGCGAGTTGATGCACAAAACTGTAGCGGCCGGCCTGCAACTGCGTGCGCAGCGGTACGGGTGGTTCGCGCATCAGCAGCGAGGTCAGCAGGGCAGGGATCATCAGCACCCCGAACAGGGCATAGGTGCCGGTCCAGGCCGAGTGTTGATAGTTGAAGCCGGTCGAGCCGAAGCCTTCGGCAAAGAACAGTGCACCGGCCGTGGCCAGCAGGGCGGCGACGCGGTAGCCGGACATGTAACTGGCGGCCAGTGCGGCCTGGCGGCTGTCATCGGCGATTTCCAGGCGATAGGCGTCGACCGCGATGTCCTGGGTTGCAGAGGCGAAGGCGACGATAACGGCGATGGCGATCAGCCAGGACAGGTGTTTCTGCGGATCACAGAAGCCCATGCCGATCAGGCCGAGAATCACCAGTGTCTGCGACAGCACCAGCCAGGAACGTCGTCGGCCAAGTTTGCCCAGCAACGGCAGGCGCCATTGGTCGAGCAGCGGTGACCAGACCCATTTGAACGCGTAAGCCAGGCCGATCAGGCTGGCGTAGCCGATGGTTTCACGGGCGACACCGGCTTCACGCAGCCAGACGGAAAGCGTAGAGAACACCAGCATGTACGGCAGGCCGGCGGCGAAACCGAGCAACAACAGCACGAGCGTCGAAGGACTGGCATAAGCGGCTAGCGCGGCGCGCCAGGTTTTACGGGGCATGGGCTGAAGTCTGCCTCAAGATTGCGAAAACAAAGCGCGCACTCTAACCGCTGTGCTCTACCGGACGCCAGCCATGGCGCTGAATATCCACACGATTGTTCAGGACGGTGATGCCTTCCATGCGCAATCTTGCCCGTTGTTCATCGCCCGAAGGGCTGCCCGCCGGCAGGCTGATCCGACCGCCGGCACCCAGCACACGGTGCCAGGGCAGGCGCGTATCCCCCGGCAATTGACTCAAGGTGCGGCCGACCCAGCGGGCGGCGCGCCCTAAACCGGCCAGTTCAGCCAACTGGCCATAGCTGACGACTTTGCCTTCCGGCACTTGGGCGAGGGTCGAGTAGAGCGCCGTGCGTCGGATTTGCGCTTCGCTTTCGTCTGCGTGGGTCGGATCTGTCACGTACGCGGTTCCTGAGCATGCTCATGTTGATGACTCAAGCGTAATCCCTCGGAGCGCTATTGAGAAATGAACTCAATGGAAATCGCCCGGTCAGTCCTTGTCAGGGCATTATTCCTACGGATAATGCCGATCTTTTTTTGCAATCCTGAGCCCTCAGTCCGCTTATGTTGTCCAGAACCTTGCTGTGCCTTGCTGTCTTCAGCGCGTCTACGCCCCTGCTTGCCGATACCGTCTGGTTGAAGAACGGTGACAAGCTCAGTGGCAAAATTTCCCTGTTCGATGGCGGCAAATTGCTGATCCAGACCCAATATGCGGGTGCAGTCACGATCGACTGGAAACAGGTCAAGACCCTGGAAAGTGATCAAGAGTTGTTGGTCAAACAGGATGCTTATACCGGTGAAAAAGCCAAGTCACTGACCGCAGCCGATGACGGCAAGGTCACCCTGGCCAATGGCGAAGCACCGAAAACCGTGGAGCTGGCGAGCATTCAACAGATTCTCAAGCCGAAACCGGTGGTCGAGGATCTGGTCTGGAAGGGCAACGTCGGCCTCGCCCTGGATTATCAGCGCGCGGAAAAGGACACCGACGACTATGACATCGACTTCAAGACCACTGCACGTCATGGTCGCTGGCGCCACACCGGCGAAGGCGAATACAACCGCGAAGTGCAGGACGAACAGGTCACCACTAACAATTGGCGCGCCGAATACGCCCTCGACCGCTTCCTGACCGACAAGTGGTTCTGGCAGGGGCGTCTGAACTACAAGCGGGATTACGTCGAAGAGCTGTCGCGTCAGCGCGTGGTCGGTACAGGTCCGGGTTACCAGTTCTGGGATGACGAACTGGGCGCGTTCTCGCTGGGTTCGCTGCTCAACCGTACCGATTACGAGTACAGCGATGGCGGCAAGGACAATTTCTACTCGGTCGCGATGAAGTGGGATTACAACCGCTACCTGATTGGCAAGAAAGTCGAGTTCTTCACCAGTGGCGAGCTGGGCAAGCCGCTCTCCGACGTCGCCAACTACGCGCTGGATGCCGAATTGGGCTTGCGCTACAAGGTCACCGACTGGGCGTCGCTCAACCTCAAGGCCGAGCGCGACATCATTAGCGGTACCCAGGATGCGGACCTGAACAAGACCCGCTATACCGCAGGGTTTGGCGTGGCCTGGTAAGGCACAGGCAAAAAGATCGCAGCCTTCGGCAGCTCCAGAGGATTAATGTACATCCTGTAGGCGCTGCCGAAGGCTGCGATCTTTTTTTACGCCCGGAAAACAAGCGCCCACAAAAAAGCCCCGCTTTTAAGGGCGGGGCTCTTTTCTAAAGAAGCTACAAGTTAGATAACTTGTACTTCTTCAGCTTGCATGCCTTTCTGACCGCGGGTAGCGATGAAAGAAACCTGTTGGCCTTCTTTCAGGCTTTTGAAGCCGTCGGATTGGATAGCTTTGAAGTGAACGAACAGGTCGTCACCGGATTGTGGAGTGATGAAGCCGAAGCCTTTTTCATCGTTGAACCACTTAACGGTACCGGTTTGGCGATTAGACATGGTGTAACTCCTTGAACAAAGATAACTGCGACTCAGGAAGAACCCTGGCCGAGACTGAGTGCAAAGAGCAGGAAAAATTCTTGTAGATGGTTGGATCGAAATTCAACATATCGTGTAGAGATTCTCAGTGACACAAGCAGCACAGTGGCGCCACCTTAACCCTTTTTCCGAGACGTGCCAATGCTTCTTGCACAGGTTTCTCTGTTTTAAGGATCGGCGGTGCGACGGTTCGTCGCCAGAGCCTGTCATTCCAGGGTGTTCGACGAGAATTGCACCCCGCACTTTGAACGCGGCGGCGCGCCCGGTAAGATGCCGGACAGAATTTTTCCACCTCGCTATTCAGGACACCCGCCATGAGCATCAAATCGGACAAGTGGATTCGCCGCATGGCGCAGGAACACGGCATGATCGAGCCGTTCGTCGAGCGTCAGATGCGCGGCAGCGACGACAGCCGTGTGATCTCCTACGGCGTGTCGAGCTACGGCTACGATGTGCGTTGCACCAACCATTTCAAGGTGTTCACCAACATCAACTCGGCCATCGTCGATCCGAAAAACTTCGATGCCGGCAGCTTCGTCGACATCCACAGCGATGTCTGCATCATCCCGCCGAACTCTTTCGCCCTGGCCAGCACCGTCGAGTATTTCCGCATCCCGCGCAATGTATTGACCATCTGCCTGGGTAAAAGCACCTACGCGCGTTGCGGCATCATCGTCAACGTCACCCCGCTCGAGCCAGAGTGGGAAGGTCACGTGACCCTGGAGTTCTCCAACACCACCAACCTGCCGGCGAAAATCTACGCCAACGAAGGCGTGGCACAGATGCTGTTCCTTGAGTCCGACGAGGAATGTGAAGTTTCCTACAAGGACCGTGGCGGCAAGTACCAGGGCCAGCGTGGCGTGACCTTGCCGCGTACCTGATCCGTCCATCCGACAGATCACGGGAATTCTTTGGCGGGCAGACACTCTATGGGGTGTACTGCCCGTTTTTGTTTCTGTCGAAACGGGCCTTCGCCGAGGAGTGCCCTATGAAGATCGATCCGCAAATCACTGCCGAACTGGCAAGGCTTGAGCCCAATCAGGTTGGCGTATTGGCCTGGTCATTGTTGGCGCACCCGCCTCTGAGCATGGCCGGTGGAATTCCCGGTCAGCCCGACCCCGATACCCCCAACGAACAACCAACCGAGCCGGGCGATCCTATCCTTCCGGACGAGCCGCCTCCGGCACCGGTTGCCTGATCTGCGTTGAAAACCAATGGCCAGTCAGTCGAGGTCTGCGACGACTTCAACTGACTGGCCATATTTCGTTGTCACCGATGACGAAAATCCTGCAGCTTTCCTCCTTCTCGACCGGATAACCCCCGGTAAATGCGCCAAAGGCCGGTAGCAGGCTGATGCCTTCGCTGAGCCTGAAACACGCCAGGCGCAAACTTTGTCGACCCTTGCCATGCAGCCGATACACGGGATGCACATGACCGGCCAGCACGTGTCTTTCAGAATGCGGGTCCGGTTCATGCTGCAAAGCGAACGGTCCTATCAGCAGCGGTTCAGGCACGACCCGGATATTCAGCGAATCAGGCGGATCGCCCGCGCGTTTGTCGTGATTGCCACGGATCAGTGTCATCGGCAGTTCGGCGTGGCGCGCTCGCCATTGCGCCAAGGCGTTTAGCGTACCCTCTGCATGGGAGCCGGGCCCGTGCAGAAAATCGCCGAGAAATATCAGTTGCCGGCAGGGCAGTTTCGCCAGCAATCGGTCAATCACCGCGATATTGCTCGCCGTGGTGCCTTGCGGGACCGGTTGACCGAGGCTGCGGTAGGCGGCGGCTTTGCCGAAATGCACATCGGCTATCAGCAAGGCTTGTTGCGCTGGCCAGTACAGGGCCTTCTCCGGCAGCAACCAGAGGTCTTCACCTGCCAACCGCACAGGGTAGGGCGCGCTCATCGGGATTTGCCCTTGTCGGCGGATTTTTCCAGGTCGCCGACCATACGTCTGATGCGGTCAGCGAGTTTCTCTGAACTCATGCTTTCGCGCATGCGTTCCACCAGCAGTGGAAACCCCAGTGGCGTAGGACGCTTTATCTGATGCACGTCGAGTTTCATCCGGTTGATGTGCTCCAGTGTCTGTTCCAGACGTTGAATATCCAGTTCTTCTCGTAAGACTTCTTCCCCGGCCTGGGCCAGCAACAGGTTGTCGGCGTCGTATTGTTTGAACACTTCGAAAAACAGACCGCTGGAGGCCTGCACCTGACGGGTGCTTTTCGGCGCGCCGGGGTAACCGGCGAACACCAGTCCGGCAATTCGGGCGATTTCGCGAAAGCGCCGCAGGGCCAACTCGCCCGCGTTGAGACTGGCGAGCACATCCTTCAATAACTGTTCGGGGCTGAGCAACGCGGTATCGAGTTGCTCGGCCCAGTCCACAGGCGTGGCGCTGAGCAATTCCAGCCCGTAGTCGTTCACCGCGATGGAGAACGTCAGCGGCTGGCGCTGGCTGACGCGCCAGGCCAGCAGGCTGGCGAGCCCCAGATGCACCTGACGACCGGCGAACGGGTAGAGGAAAAGGTGCCAGCCTTCGCGGGATTTCAGCACTTCTGCGAGCAAATTATCGGTGGTGGGCAGGCCAGACCAGCGTGTCTGGGTGTCCAGCAATGGCCGCAAGGCGTGCATTTCCGGGCCGGCGAACGCGCCCTCTGCGGCGGCGCTGAAGCGCCTGACCACGGCCTCGGCCAGTTCACTGGAGAGCGGCATGCGCCCGCCATTCCAGCGTGGCACGGCGGCTTTTTTCGCGGTGCTGCGTTTGACGTAAGCGGTCATGTTTTCCACCCGCACCAACTCCAGCAAACGCCCGGCAAACAGAAACCCGTCGCCGGGTTTCAGCCTTGCAATAAAACCTTCCTCGACGCTGCCCAGTTGTTTGCCGCCACCGCCCTTGCTCCAGAACTTCAGATGAATGCTCGCATCGCTGACGATCGTGCCGATGCTCATGCGATGGCGGCGCGCCAAGCGTGCATCGGGTACGCGCCAGACGCCGTGTTCGTCCGGTTCGACCCGACGGTAATCCGGATAGGCCGTCAGAGACATCCCGCCATGACGTACGAAAGCCAGCGCCCAGGCCCAATCCGCCGGGGTCAGGTCACGATAGGCCCAGGCCCCACGGACCTCTTCGTACAGCTCATCAGGAACAAATCCGCCGCCCAATGCCATGCTGACCAGGTGCTGCACCAGCACATCCAGTGGCTTGTGTGGTGACTGGCGCGGTTCGATGCGCCGTTGCTCGACAGCATCGCGGGCGGCGGCTGCTTCGATCAGTTCAAGGCTGTGTGTCGGTACCAGGGTCACCCTCGAGGTGCGTCCCGGTGCGTGGCCCGAACGCCCGGCGCGTTGCATCAACCGCGCGACACCCTTGGCCGAACCGATTTGCAGCACGCGTTCCACCGGCAGGAAATCCACCCCCAGATCCAGGCTCGACGTGCACACCACTGCCTTCAATTGACCTTCCTTCAAGGCGTGCTCAACCCAGTCACGGGTCTCGCGGGACAATGAGCTGTGATGCAACGCAATCAACCCGGCCCAGTCCGGCCGCGCCTCAAGCAAGGCCTGATACCAGATTTCCGACTGCGCCCGGGTATTGGTGAACACCAGGCTGCTGGCGCAGGCATCGAGCTCGGCCACGACCTGCGGCAACATCTTCAGACCGATGTGCCCGGCCCACGGAAAACGCTCGATGGCGGTCGGGAGAAGGGTGTCGACTGTCAGCGATTTTTCGCTTTGCCCCTGCACACACACGCCGCCACCCTGTGGGATCAGCACCTGCTCGGCGTGGGATTGATTACCGAGGGTCGCGGAAATACCCCAGACAATCAGCTCGGGTTGCCAATGACGCAAGCGGGCGAGGGCCAGTTGCAGCTGCACGCCGCGTTTATTGCCGAGCAGTTCGTGCCATTCATCCACCACGATCATGCGCAGGGTCGAGAGCGCGGTGCGGGCGTCGGCGCGGGCCAACAGCAAGGTCAGGCTTTCCGGAGTGGTGATCAGGGTTGTCGGCAGGCGTCGGCTCTGGCGGGCACGCTCGCTGCTGCTGGTGTCACCGGTGCGCAGGCCGATGCTCCACGGCAGGCGCAGATCATCGACCGGGCTTTGCAAGGCGCGCGCGGTGTCGGCGGCGAGGGCACGCATGGGCGTGATCCACAAGACGGTCAGCGGTTCGGCCGGTGGTTTGCGTTTGCGTGGGCTTTCAACGACGGCGGCGCATTTGGCAAAGCGATTGAGCGCGGCGAACCAGACCGCATAGGTTTTACCGGCACCGGTGCTGGCGTGGAGCAAGCCGGATTCGCCGTTTTTGACCGCAGCCCACAGCTGCTTCTGAAAGGCGAACGGCTTCCAGCCACGGGCGCTGAACCAGGTTTTTGCGAGGTCGGAGGATTTCGCCATGCGGGCTGCGCGCGCTCTGGAGGGGTTCTTCCAGAGACCACGGGGCGGGCGGACAAGTTTGATTTTTGTAGGCTGCGGAGGTCCACTGTGGGAGCGAGCTTGCTCGCGAAGGCGGCGGAACATTCAAAATCAATGTGACTGACAGAATGCTTTCGCGAGCAAGCTCGCTCCCACAGGGTTTTGCACTAATGGCTATTTGAGGTTGCCGCTGAGGAATTGTTTGAGGCGTTCGCTTTTCGGGTTGCCGAGCACATCTTCGGGCGCACCTTCTTCTTCAACCAATCCCTGATGCAGGAACAGCACCTGGCTGGAGACTTTGCGGGCGAAGCTCATCTCATGAGTCACCATGATCATGGTCCGGCCTTCTTCGGCGAGCCCCTGAATCACCTTCAGCACTTCTCCCACCAATTCCGGATCGAGCGCCGACGTCGGTTCGTCGAACAGCATCACCTCCGGCTCCATTGCCAGCGCGCGGGCAATCGCCACGCGCTGTTGCTGGCCTCCGGAGAGAAACGCCGGGTATTGATCGGCGACCCGCGCCGGCAAGCCGACCTTGTCGAGATAGCGCCGGGCACGGTCGTCGGCTTCCTGTTTGCTGCAACCCAGCACCCGGCGCGGAGCCATGGTGATGTTTTCCAGCACGGTCATGTGGCTCCACAGGTTGAAATGCTGGAACACCATCGCCAGACGCGTGCGCAGGCGTTGCAATTCATCGGCGTCGGCGACGTGCATGCCGTGGCGGTCGGTGATCATGCGGATCGCCTGGCCATCAAGGCTCATGGCGCCGTCGTTGGGTTGTTCGAGGAAGTTGATGCAGCGCAAAAAGGTGCTTTTGCCCGAGCCGCTGGCGCCGATCAGGCTGATCACGTCGCCGGTCTTGGCCTTGAGCGAAACGCCTTTGAGCACCTGATGGTCGCCATAGCTTTTGTGCAGGCCTTCAACGGTCAGTTTGTACATGGGACAGACATCCTCAAGGCGAAAGTAGGTAGCCGCTGCGATAGGCTTCGGCGCCCGCAACATGGGCGATGACCATGCCGGCAGTGGCCATGCGTCGCAGCGAGCGGGCGTACATCACGCCGGCGCTGGTGCAATGAATGGGGGTGACCCGGTCATGGATCGGGTCGATGATTTCGGCGATCTGTTGCCCGGCTTCCAGGTATTGACCGGCCGTTGCGGTGTACACCAGCAGGCCGCCGACCGGCGTGGTCACCGGTTCGACGCCGGCCAGTGGCGTGGCCGGGAATGGCAAGGGCGGCTGCGGTCTGGTTTCGCCGACGATCGCATCGAACTGGATCAGGTAGTCGATCAAGGCCTGGCAATCGCGGCTGGCCATCGGGTGATTGACGTCACCCTGGCCGCGCAATTCGACGGTCACCGAGAAACTGCCCAGCGGAATGTCGAAGTGTTCGCCGAAGCGCTCCTTCAGTTGCCACCACAGCAGGGTGAAGCACTCATCGAACGACTGGCCGCCGGAATCGGTGGCCAGCAGGCTCGCCCGTGACTCGATGTAGCGCGCCAGAGGCTCGACCTGCGGCCACGCTTCCGGCGTGGTGTACAGATGAACCACTGATTCGAAGTCGCAGTGCAAGTCCAGCACCATGTCGGCGTCACAGGCCAGCCGTTGCAGGGTCAGGCGCTGGGATTGCAGTTGGGTGCCGGCGGTCTGGCGGGCGAGGGCGTTGCGCAGGCTGGCGCGGATCAGCTCAAGGTTGCGTTGCGGGTCATCGCTCAGCTTGCCCTCGATGTCGTTGCCGATTTCTTCGCTGAGGTCGACAAACCAGCGATTGAAATTCTGCCCGCTCTCCAGTTCGTAGCGGCCCAGCGGTACGTCCATCAGCACTTGTTCGAGGCCGACCGGATTGGCCACTGGCACCAGCACGATTTCGCTGCGCAGGCGCCCGGCGGCTTCCAGCTCCGCCAGGCGCTGCTTGAGGTGCCAGGCGACGAGCATCCCGGGCAGTTCGTCGGCATGCAGCGACGACTGGATGTAGACCTTGCCTTTGGCCTGCTCCGGGCCGAAGTGGAAGCTGTGGATCTGTCTTGCGGTCCCCGGTAGCGGGGCCAGCAGGTCATGGATCTGGTGTCGCATTACAGGTTTTCCTAGTGGGTCGGCCCGAGGAAGGCCAGCCATCGGCGTTCGGCGAGGCGGAACAGGCCGACCAGCGTAAAGGTAATGGCCAGGTAGATCAGCGCGGCGATGCCGAACGACTGGAAAGTCAGGAAGGTCGCCGAGTTGGCGTCCCGCGCAACTTTCAGGATGTCGGGGATGGTCGCGGTGAACGCCACGGTGGTCGAGTGCAGCATCAGGATCACTTCATTGCTGTAGTACGGCAACGAACGGCGCAGGGCCGAGGGCATGATCACGTAGGCATACAGCTTCCAGCCCGTCAGTCCGTAGGCCTTGGCCGCTTCGACTTCACCATGGTTCATGCTGCGGATCGCCCCGGCGAAAATCTCCGTGGTGTAGGCGCAGGTGTTCAGGGCAAAGGCGAGGATCGTGCAGTTCATCGCATCGCGGAAGAAACTGTCGAGCAAAGGCTGCGCACGTACCGCCGCCAGGCTGTAGATCCCGGTGTAGCAGATCAGCAGCTGGATATACAACGGCGTGCCCCGGAACAGGTAAGTGTAGAACTGCACCGGCCAGCGAATGTAGAAGTGCGATGAAACCCGAGCGATCGACAATGGAATCGACACCAGGAAACCAAAGAAAATCGACGCGCTGAGCAGCCACATCGTCATCGCCAGACCGGTGATGTTCTGGCCGTCGGTATAGAGGAAGGCTTTCCAGTATTCCTGCAGGAGTTCGATCATCGTACGGCCTCCCGGGCACCGGCGGCGTAGCGGCGTTCGAGCCAGCGCAGGATGAAGTTCGAGGCACTGGTGATCAGCAGGTAAATCAACGCGGCGATGACCAGGAAGTAAAACAGTTGGTAGGTGCTTTTACCGGCGTCCTGCGCGGCTTTGACCAGATCGGCCAGACCGATGATCGACACCAGCGCGGTGGCCTTGAGCATCACCATCCAGTTGTTGCCGATGCCCGGCAAGGCAAAGCGCATCATTTGCGGGAACACCACGAAACGAAAACGCTGGCCACGCTTGAGGCCATAGGCGGTGGCCGCTTCGACCTGACCGCGCGGTACGGCGAGGATCGCGCCACGGAAGGTCTCGGTGAAATACGCCCCATAAATGAAGCCCAGGGTCAGTACTCCGGCGCTGAACGGGTCGATTTCGATGTATTCCCATTCCATGTAGTCGGTGAGCGAAGTCAGCCAGGTTTGCAGGCTGTAGAAGATCAGCAGCATCAGCACCAGATCCGGCACCCCGCGAATCAGCGTGGTGTAGAGCTGGGCTGGCAGGCGCACCAGTTTGACTTTGGACAGCTTGGCACTGGCGCCGATCAGACCGAGCAACACGGCCACCAGCAGCGACAACGCCGATAATTTGATGGTCATCCAGGTGCCTTCCAACAGCAAAGGACCGAAGCCCTTGAGGCTGAAGGCGGAGAGCCCCAGATTTTGTAAGAGGTTTTCGAACATAAATCAGCAACCTGAGCGGATGGAAAAGGCGCCCATCGAGTGATGGGCGCCGGGGCATTATTTGCCGCTGTACAGGTTCAGATCGCCAAAGTGTTTCTTTTGAATCTCGGCGTATTTGCCATCATCGTGTAACGCTTTGATACCTTTATCTAAAAGGGCCTTCAGCTCAGTGTTACCTTTCTTAATACCGACAGCGGTCTTGGCTGGCAGCAATTCGTTGTCGACCGGCTTGCTGACGTCATAGTCGGCGCCTTGTGGCGACTTCAGGAAGCCCAATTCGGCTTGCAGCATGTCCTGAATGCCCGCGTCGAGACGGCCGGAAGTCAGGTCGGAATACACCTGGTCCTGGTTCTGATAGGCCTGAGTCTTCACGCCGGCCTTGTCCAGCACGGCTTTGGCATAGGCTTCCTGAATGGTGCCTTGCTCGTAGCCGACGGTTTTGCCTTTGAGCGACGCAACGTCTGCGGTGATACCGGAGCCTTTTTTCGACACGTAGGCGGTCGGGCCGGAGAACAGTTCGCTGGAGAAGTCGATGACTTTTTCGCGGGCCGGGGTCACGGTCATCGACGAGATCACACCGTCGAATTTATTGGCTTTCAGGCCCGGAATCATGCCGTCGAAGTCGCTTTCGACCCACTTGCACTTGACCTTCAGTTCGGCGCAGATCGCGTTACCCAAGTCGATATCGAAGCCCACCAGGCTGCCGTCGGCCGCTTTCGACTCAAACGGTGCGTACGAAGGGTCAACGCCAAAGCGCAGCTCTTTGTATTCCTTGGCCAGCGCGGAGCCGGCGGCCATGCACAACGCCAGTGCAGAAAGGGTCAGCAATGCTTTTTTCATTATTCAATCCCTAAGAACCAATATGAGCGCTTGTGGCGCAGAATTATTGTTACTGGAACGCGTACGACACATAGAAAGTAGCAATTTCCGAACCAGAGTCCCGAACAAGTGTTTTAAAAGGTGGCGCAAGCATGGCGAGGAGGGGATTGGTGCACGGAAACGGGCGCGTTAAATGCGTTGCACCAAGATGGCTCGTTTCCGCGGTTCACAGTGCTTTTGTGGCGAGGGGATTTATCCTCGTTGGGCGCGCTGGGCGCCCCCCCGACAGCCCAGTAAATGCGTGATCGGGATTTGCGACTGCTTCGCAGTCGAACGGGGATGAATCCCCTCGCCACAGATGATCTCTCGCTGCCGGTTATTCATTCCTATGCGTGGTCGCTGTCCTGGAAAACCGGGTCACGCCAACAGATCCTGTAACGTCGCCAGGCTATCGGCCTCTTCCACGGTCTTGTCCTGGCGCCAGCGCAGCATGCGCGGGAAACGCACGGCAATACCACTTTTGTGTCGACGCGAAAGGGCAATGCCTTCGAACCCCAACTCGAACACCAGGCTCGGTTTCACGCTGCTGACCGGGCCGAACTTTTCCACCGTGGTCTTGCGCACGATGCTGTCGACCTGGCGCATTTCCTCATCGGTCAGCCCGGAATAGGCCTTGGCAAACGGCACCAGTGACCGCTCGCTCGACTCCGGCGGGCCGTCCCACACCGCGAAGGTGTAATCGCTGTACAGACTGGCGCGTCGACCATGGCCGCGTTGCGCGTAGATCAGCACCGCGTCGACACTGAACGGGTCGACTTTCCACTTCCACCACACGCCCATGTCCTTGGTGCGGCCGACGCCGTATAACGCGTCGCGGGCCTTGAGCATCATGCCCTCGACTCCCAGCCGCCGCGACGCTTCGCGCTGGCGGGCGAGGTCGAACCAGTCGGTGCCGGTCAACACAGGGGAGGGCAGTAACACCGGGCTGTTGCACCGGGCGATGAGCGCTTCCAGTTGCGCGCGGCGCTCGGCCTGCGGCCGGTTGCGCCAGTCCTCACCCTGCCATTCCAGCAAGTCGTAGGCGAGCACCACCACCGGCACCTCTTCGAGAATCTTCTTGTCGAGGGTCTTGCGACCGATGCGTTGTTGCAGCAAGGCAAAGGGTTGCACCGCCGGTGGTTCGGTCGATTGCGGATCGAAAGCGTCTTCAGTGCGCGGATGCGTGCTTTTCCACACGACGATTTCGCCATCGACCACCGTGCCTTCCGGCAAACCGTGTACCAGCACATCAAGCTCGGGAAAGCGTTCGGTCACCAGTTCCTCGCCGCGCGACCACACCCACAAACGCCCTTCGCGCTTGACCACCTGCGCGCGGATGCCATCCCACTTCCATTCCACCTGCCAGTTGCTCGCCGGGCCGATCAGTGCTTCGAACTCCTCGACCGGTTGCGACAAGGCATGGGCGAGGAAAAACGGGTACGGTTGCCCGCCGCGCTGGGCGTGCTCGTCGGCCGATTCTGCGGCGATCAGTTTCAGATAGCTGGCCGCGTTCGGCCGGTTCGACAGGTCGGTGTAACCCACCAACCGCTGCGCCACGCGTTTGCTGTCGAGCCCGGCCATGGAGGCCAGGGCGCGAGTGACCAGCAGTTTCGACACCCCCACGCGGAAACTGCCGGTGATCAGCTTGATGCACAGCATCAGGCTCGGTCGGTCCAGTTGCGCCCACAGCGCTGGCAGTTGGCGGGTGAGGTATTCCGGGGTTTCACCGCGCAATGGCAGCAGTTTGTCTTCGACCCACTCGGCCAGCCCGGCCTCGGAGCTGTGCGGGTTTTCCGGCAGTACCAGCGAAATGGTTTCCGCCAGATCGCCGACCGCCTGGTAGCTCTCTTCGAACAGCCAGGGTGCAAGCCCCGAGACCTCGACGGCCAATTCGCGCAGGATGCGCACCGGCACCAGTTGCCGTGGACGACCGCCGGACAGAAAGTACACCGCCCAGGCGGCGTCCTGCGGTGCAGCCTGGGCGAAGTAATGTTGCATGGCCGCCAGTTTGGCGTTGCTGGACGTGGTGGCGTCGAGTTCGGCGTACAACTCGGCAAAGGCTTTCATGCTTGTACCTCGGCAATAACCGGGGCGGCGCCGATGTTCTCCTCTTCGTCATCGCCGTATTCGGTGCTGAAACCCTGCGCGTCCAGGCCCTGTTCGCGCAGATGACGCAGCAGCACGCTGATCGAGCCGTGGGTGACCATCACCCGTTCGGCACCGGTCTGGTTGATGGCCCAGAGCAGGCCGGGCCAGTCGGCGTGATCGGACAGCACGAAGCCGCGATCCACGCCACGTCGCCGGCGAGTGCCGCGCAGGCGCATCCAGCCGCTGGCGAAGGCGTCGCTGAAATCACCAAAACGCCGCATCCAGGTGCTGCCACCGGCCGACGGCGGGGCGATGACCAAGGCCTGACGCATGATCGGGTCGGACTTTTTCACATCGCCGGCGTAGATCGTCGGCGGCAGGTACACCCCGGCTTCGCGGTAGACCCGGTTCAGCGGTTCGACCGCGCCATGACTGAGGATCGGCCCGAGACTGGCGTCGATGCCGTGCAGAATGCGCTGGGCCTTGCCGAACGAATAGCAGAACAACACGCTGGCCTTGCCGGCGGCGATGTTCGCCTGCCACCACTGGTTGATCTCGCTGAACACCTGCGCCTGCGGCTGCCAGCGGTAGATCGGCAGGCCGAAGGTCGATTCGGTAATGAAGGTATGGCAACGCACCGGCTCGAACGGCGCGCAAGTGCCGTCCGGTTCGATCTTGTAATCGCCGGACGCGACCCAGACTTCGCCGCCGTACTCCAGACGCACCTGCGCCGAACCGAGCACATGGCCCGCCGGGTGAAAACTCAAGGTAACGCCGTGGTGGGTCAGGCGCTGGCCGTAGGCGAGGGTCTGCAGATTGATGTCCTGACCCAGTCGCGCACGCAAAATCCCTTCGCTGGCGCTGCTGGCCAGGTAATGCTGGTTGCCGTTACGGGCGTGATCGCCGTGGGCATGGGTGATGACCGAGCGTTCGACGGGACGCCACGGGTCAATATAGAAATCGCCTGCCGGGCAATACAAACCTTCGGGGCGCGCGATAACAAGGTCCATGTCGTTACCAGAATGGGGGGCTTGTTAGCTATGAGGCGGACGCGAGTCCGGAAGTTCTATCGACTTTGAAAAGCCCCCTCACCCCAGCCCTCTCCCGGAGGGAGAGGGGGCCGACCGAGGTGTCTGGTGAATTACATCGACCTGAAAGACCGAGTTGATTATGGGTTCGGCAAAGCACAGCCGAGTTGATTATGGGTTCGGCAAAGCCCGAACCGAGTTGATTCTGGATTCGGCAAAACACCAGCCGAGTCGAATATGGATTCGGCAGTGCCCGTTCAGGTCGGCGCATGACTCCAGCAACCCCCAATCAATCCCTCTCCCGGAAGGAGAGGGGGCCGACCGAGGTGTCTGGTGAATTACATCGACCTGAAAGGCCGAGTTGATTATGGGTTCGGCAAAGCACAGCCGAGTCGATTCTGGATTCGGCAGTGTCCGTTCAGGTCGGCGCATGACTTCAGCAATCCCCAATTAGTCCCCTCTCCCTTTGGGAGAGGGTTAGGGTGAGGGGCTCTTGATGTTTGCCTTATTTGCCGGGGGTGAGGGTCAGGCGGGTTTTGCCGTACACCCGGTCAAAGTTCTGCGGCTGCATCGGCAAACCGATGTACTGCCCCTTCAGCCATGCATCGACACCGTTGAGGTAGTTCGGGCTGACCGGGTTCCCCGACTGGCCGGTACCGTTCTGCCCCATCAGCGGTTCAGCCTGACCAAAGTCGACGATAAAGCGCATCGACGGCGCGCGGGTGGTGGTGAAGTCCTGGCCCCAGGCGAACGCGGCGGTATTCAGGGTGGTGTGATCGCCCCCGGCTGCCAGCGGTCCGCGAACGGTCTGGCCATTGGCGTTTTTCCACGCGTAGCTATGCAGTTTGCCCCACTGCCAGGCCCGGTGATCGCCACCCAGTTGACCGTCGCCAGCGCTGATCGCCGCCGCGAAACTGCGGGCGAGGATCACGGCCTTGTCTTCTTTCTGTGGCGTGCGAATGTCATCCCAGAACGGACTGTCCTCACGGCCGAGCAAGTGATCGGCCTGGGCCGCGTAAGACAAGTCGCCGTTGGCGATGAACGCTTTCCACGCCGGGCTCGATTCAGGGCCCAGTTCGTCGAGGAAGATCTGTTTCATGCTTTCTTGCAGGAACAGTTCGTAGATCGCCGCATCGGCCGAAGTCGGGCTGAGTTTGCCGTCGAATGCCATCAGGCGGGTGAACGCCTCGCGGGCCTTGTTGCGCTCCGCTTCCGGCAGGGCGTCGATCGCCTGTTTCAGCGGTTGCTTCATGCCCGGCGCTTCGAACATTTTTTTCAGTTTGGCGGCAAACGTGGTGGTCTGGTCGTACTGCATGGCGATCACGCTGCGGCCGTCATGCTTGCCGCTGCCGGCCAGTTCCGCCAGACGCTCGCCACGTTCCGGCGCCGCCCAGGAGTTCGACAGTTGCATGCCGTAGCCGTGAGGAATCACCCGCTGGTTGGCGGTGCCGAGCCAGCCTTGCGCCGGGTCCTGATCGTACGGGTGCAGCATCGGGTCGGCGTAACCGTCCCAATCGTAACGACCTTCCCAGCCCGGCGACGGCAGCAGGCCTTCGCCTTCACGGCGGTTGGGGAAACGCCCGGTGACTTGCCAGCCAATGTTGCTGGCGTCGGCGAACACCATGTTCAGGGCAATGGCGCGGATCTCGCGGCTCGCGTCCGAGGCACGTTCAACGTTCTGCGCACGGGTCAGGTCAAAAAACGCGTCCAGCGACTTGTCGTCGGTGAAACTCGGTGTTTGCAGAGCCAGGCCAAAACCGTTGCCCTGTGCCGCGGCCTGGGCACTGTTGAGCAGTGCGCCGTGGCGGGTTTCGTACACCGCTTCGCGAATCGGCCGCTGGCCTTTGACGAAATAGGTTTCGTTGCGCACGCCCAGCGGCTGCCATTTGCCATTGACCTCGTAGGTCAGGCTGTTGCCCTGACGACGGATTTTTTCCAGGAACAGGTCCTGGTTGTCGCCGAGCACGCTGGTGGCGCTCCACGCAACTTTGCCGTTGAAGCCGCCGAGCACCATCGGCAAACCGGCAACGGTGACACCGGCGGCCTGATACTTCGGTGCGCGGATCTGCACGAAGGTCCACAGCGACGGCGCCGCCAGTGGGCCATGGCTGTCGCTGGCGAGAAGGCTCTTGCCGCTGCGGCTGCGTTGCGGGGCGATGGCCCAATTGTTCGACGAGGTGGTGCCGAGCAGGTTCAGCGCCGACAACTGTTGGCTGGCGTTGCTCAGTTCGCTCAGGCCGGGAATCTGTCCGTTCAGTTTCAAGCCTTGCAGCTTGTCGGCCTCAGCCAGCGGCAAATTCTCATCGGGGGCGGACGGCGTCAGCCAGGCGAGTTTGTCGCTGGTTACGGTTTGCGCGAGCACCAGGGATGAGATTTCTTCCGGCAGGTTGGCCGACTGGCTGAAATTCAACAGGGCGAATATCAGCGCCGAGTCTTCCGGTTTCCAGTATTCCGGCTTGTAGCCGCTGGAGGCCAGATCGCCTGGCAGTTTGTCGGCGTAGCGGAACAGGTAGGCGTTGACGCCCCGCGCATAGACTTCGAAGAAGCGCTTGAGCCGTGGCGACGAGGCCTTGTACAGCTCGCCGGCACTTTTCTTCAGGTTGACCGCGCGCATGTAGCGGTCGGCATCGAGCATTGACGCACCGGACATTTCCGCGAGACGGCCCTGAGCCAACAGGCGCAGGGTGACCATCTGGTTGATGCGGTCGCTGGCGTGCACGTAACCGAGGGTGAACAGCGCGTCATGGAAACTGTTGCTTTCGATCAACGGCATGCCCATGGCATTGCGTCGCACCGACACGTTCTGCGCCAGGCCCTTGAGCGGTTGCACGCCGGAGGTGGGCGGGAGGGTGTCCTGGGCGTTCCAGGTCTGGCACCCGGACAGGCCCAAAACACCGGCCACTGCTGCGGCAACGCCGAACCGGGGAAGAAAATGTGTAAGGGCTGGCGAGGCCATGGCAAAGCTCCTGCGGGGGGTAGCGTCAGTAAAGGCGCTACGTTAGTGAGCAGGAGGGTGCCGCGCAAGCGGGGGCGGGGGTTATTTCTCGATTTGTCAGACGAACCTTCACCTGAGGACAACACGAGACCTGTGGCGAGGGGATAAATCCCCTCGCCACAGTGAATTCAATCAGGCTTTGGGCGGGTTGATCTGCTGCACCAGGGCATACGCCTTGACCGTCGCCGGACGATCCTTGATGTGATTGAACCAGCGCAGCACATGCGGGAAGTCCTCAAGGTTCTGGCTCTGCCATTTATGCGAGACGATCCACGGGTAGATCGCCATGTCGGCGATGCTGTACTCGCTGCCGGCGACGAATGCGTGGTCGGCCAGTTGCTTGTTCAACACGCTATAGAGGCGCGCGGTTTCGTCGATGTAGCGCTTGATCGCGTAGGGGATTTTTTCCGCGGCGAACTGGCTGAAGTGATGATTCTGCCCCGCCATTGGCCCCAGCCCGCCCATTTGCCAGAACAGCCATTGCAACGCCGTTTGCCGACCCCGCAGATCCTTGGGCAGGAAGAGCCCGGTCTTTTCCGCCAGATACAGCAGGATGGCCCCCGACTCGAACAGCGACAGCGGCTCGCCGCCATCGGCCGGTTCATGGTCGACGATGGCCGGGATTCGGTTGTTCGGAGCGATTTTCAGAAAGTGCGGCTGGAATTGCTCACCCTGACTGATGTTGATCGGGTGCACGTTGTACGGCAGGCCGGCTTCTTCGAGAAACAGCGAGATCTTGTGGCCGTTGGGGGTGGTCCAGTAATACAGGTCGATCATGGAAAGCTCCAAATCAGAAATGGACTTGCGTGCAGCCAACGTCGGCGTCGAGTCGTCCCGTGTGCGTTCGATCGCTTGCCTGGCAGGAAGAGGTGATGCTGAACTAGGGGAAATTCAATGACCCCTCGTGAGAAAAATCGCCATGGAACTTCAGGCCAACGCTGCGCTGATCATCATCGACCAGCAACAAGGCATTCTGGAACCGCGTCTGGGGCGGCGGAACAATCCGCAGGCCGAAGAGCGAATCCTCGATTTGCTCGGATTCTGGCGCCGCAACGCGCGGCCGGTGGTTCATGTGCAGCATCTTTCGCATTCGCCGGACTCGGTGTTCTGGCCGCAACAGTCAGGCGTGGAGTTTCAGCAGCGGTTTTTGCCGCAGGATGGCGAGTGGCTGATACAGAAACGCGTGCCGGATGCCTTTTGTGGCACCGGGCTGGAAGCACGGTTGAATGAGGCGGGGATCGGGCAGTTGATCATCGTTGGCGTGGCCACCCACAACTCGGTGGAGTCCACGGCGCGCGCGGCGGGCAATCTGGGGTTCGACGCGTGGGTGGTGGAGGATGCGTGCTTTACCTTCGACAAGGCCGATTATTTCGGCACGTTGCGCACGGCTGAAGAGGTGCACGGGATGTCGCTGGGGAATTTGCAGGGGGAGTATGCGACGGTGGTCAGTGCGAAGCAGATTCTCGCGGCGGGCTGAAAATCTTTGCCCTGTGTACCGGCCCCTTCGCGAGCAAGCTCGCTCCCACAGGGCGATTGCATTCCATCTGAAGAAACCCGCTCACCTGCAGGCGTGAGCCTGCTCGCGATAGCGGTCTGTCAGGCGCCAGCGATGTTGAATGTACTGCCGTCATCGCGAGCAGGCTCAGTCCTACAGTTAATTGCCTTCCAGCGGGAGGAACTCGATCACTGTGGGAGCTGGCTTGCCAGCGATGGCGGAGTATCAGGCGAAGGCGCTCTTCGCCTGGCGCATCACGCGCCGTGGCACTTCTTGAATTTCTTGCCGTTGCCGCATGGGCACGGATCGTTGCGGCCGACGTCTTTCAAGGCGTTGCGCACCGGTTCCTGGTGGGCGTGGCCGCAGTTCGGGCCGTGGACATGGCCATGATCGTGGTGATGGTCATGATCATGATCGTGGTTGCAGTCAGGGCCATGGACATGAGGTTGCTGGGTCATCGGTGTTGCTCCGGAATTAGATCGGCGGGGATTATCACGCCATTGCGTTCAAGGTGCACGTAGTGAGCGATGAATAAACCGGTTTCCATTTCGCCCTGTAACCGATAAGGAATCGGCTGGTTCGAATTTTTCAGCATTTTCACCACCTCCTTGACCTGCGGCCACAGGTTAGTGCGGATCGGCACCTTGAAGTAGGCGCTGCGTTTGGGCCCCACCGTGAACCAGTGTTCATGTTCACCCTCGGCCAGCAGCAGGTCGCCCAGATGAATGCGGTATTCCAGGCCGCGCACGGTCAGGTCGCTGTCGTTGGGGTTGTCGATGCGAAAGTGCAGGATGAATTTCTGTTCGAGCAGTTTTGCCCGTACCACCTCGACGTTCACCAGGTGCACGGCGGGGTCGACACTGTCGTCGCTGAACCACGAAGCGCAGCCGCCCAGATTCAGGGTCAGCATCAAGGTGAAGAGCTGGAATGTGCGCCAACGACCGAGCATGGTTGAACTCCTTTTGCTGCCAGTCTAGACGCTAAAAGATCGCCGCCTGCATGAGATGGCGTTCTCTGCAGGCGCTGCCGCAGGCTGCGATCTGCTTGATCCTATGCGCCGAAATACCCCGCACAGCACTTCTTGAATTTCTGCCCGCTGGCACAAGGACACGCATCGTTGCGTCCCAGTTTCAACTGCACGGTCGGGTCGATGAAGTACCAGCGCCCGGCGTTTTGCACGAACGATGAGCGCTCGCGGTGACTGTGTTCGCCCTGGCTGTCGTGCCAGCGTGCAGTGAAGGTGACGAAGGCGTGCTCCGGCTGGCCGCCGAAGACTTCCGAGCTTTCCACGTCGAGGCCGAGCCAGGTGCTCTGCGCACTCCAGGCACTGATTGCCTGACGATCCAGCCCCGCTTGCTGGGCGGGCAGGGTGGTCGCCACCAGATAATCGATCAGACCCAGCACATAGGCGCTGTAGCGCGAGCGCATCAGCGCCTCGGCGCACGGCGCCGGGTGGCCGGCGTGATAGTGACCGCAGCAGGCGTCCAGCAGATTACCGCTGCCGCACGGGCAAATGGCTGTACTCATTGCATTACCACCAGTATTTCCCGAAGTTTTCCGGATTGGCCCAGAACCGCGAGTTGAGCCAGTCGGGGACTTGTTTGTAGTCAAGCAGATCGTAAGTGAACAGGGTCAGCACCTGATCGTCACGCTGGAAGCGCTCGCTGGCCTGCAGTGCCAGCGAATAGAAATCGGTTTCCTGCCAGCCGCTGGCCGTCAGATCCGAGAGCACCGCGATGCGGCTGGCGTTGAGGTTACGAATGCCGCCCAACAGGTTCAGGCCATCGCGCTTGGGCAAATGTTCCAGGCAATCGACCACCAGCGCCAGGTCGAAACGCCGCGCGGCCAGTTCCGCTGGCAAGGCGCCGGGCGCGGCATGTGCCACGCAGGTGTCCGGGTGCGCTTGCTTGAATGCGCTCAGCGCCGGGAATTCACTGGCGCCGATCAACAGCAGACGCGCCGGGGCGTAGCGATCCAGCAAAGCGGCCAACGCCTGTTGTGGCGTGCGGGAAGAAATGGCGACGTTCATCAATGCTCCTCAATCAGACTGCCAAGACTAGCCTGCCTGACTGCGCCGGCAAAGCGCGCTGCGGCGCCGGTTCGCGGTAAATGGGGGGAAAGTCCTGTGAACACGGTCGCAAACAGCAATGGCCTATTGCTGGCGGAGATTAAAACTCCGGTCTTTACTCCCTGAATCGGTTCTAAGCCGATCCCTCAGGAGAAAACCAGATGAGCATAGTTCGGACAGCATTACCTTTGATTCTGCTAACCAGTGTGTTGACTGGTTGCGCAGGTTTGCAGAAAACCGACTGGCCGACCTGTGCGGCGGTCGGCGGTGTAGTCGGTGCGGGCCTCGGTGCGACGGAAAGTTCGGCGTGGGCCGGCTACGGCGCACTGTTGGTCGGTGGTACGGCAGCGGCCTATTGCTGGGTGCACGGTGATGGTGACGAGGACGGTGATGGTGTGCCGGACAGTCGCGACAAGTGCCCGCACACGCCTCGAGGCGTGCAAGTCGATGCTGACGGCTGCCCACCACCTGCCCCTGCGCCAGTGGTAGAAGAAGCCGTTGTGGTCAAGGAAGAAACCATCGTTATTCGCGATGTGCACTTCCAGTTCGACAAGGCCACGCTGACCGGTTCTGACAAACAAGTGCTCGACAAAGTCGCCACTCGCCTGAAACAGGAATCCTCCAACGCGCAACTGACCGTGACCGGTCATACCGACAGTGTGGGCAGCGATGCCTACAACAAGAAACTGTCGGATCGTCGTGCGCATTCGGTGGTGGAATACCTGATCCAGCAGGGTGTGCCACGCGCCAGCTTCGTTTCGGTGTCCGGCATGGGTGAAAGCCAGCCAGTGGCCGATAACAAAACCGCTGACGGTCGCGCGCAAAACCGTCGTACCGAAATCAAAATCGTCCGCTAGACCTCTCGCATCCGCGGCTTGTGCAGTCGCGGATGCGGGTCTTTACTCCTGTGTAACCGGTATGGGCCGGTGACACAGGAGCTTTCAAAATGACTGTTTTCTCAAGGTCCGTCTTGCCAGTGCTGCTGCTAGGCAGCTTGCTCACCGGTTGCGCTACTCACAGCGATGGCACTGCACCCCTCAATCAACGTACGTGGCCGATTTGCAGCCTGATCGGCGGGCTGGTCGGCGGCGGTCTTGGCGCCATCGAAAGTGGTGGCTGGGCTGGCGGCGGCGCAGCGCTGGGGATCCTCACCGGCGGACTGATCTGTTATGCCCAGGACGGCGATGAAGACGGCGATGGCGTGTTCGACCGCCGCGACCGTTGCCCTGACACCCCGGCCAATACCCCGGTCGATCACCGTGGTTGCCCGCTGCCGCAATATCCGGTCACTGTAAAAGCCCCCGAACCTGCGCCGCAATCGGAAGTCATCACCCTCAGCGATGCCGGCAACGTGCTGTTCGATTTCGACAAATCTGATCTGACGCCGGCCGCGAAAGCCCAGCTCGATACGCTGATGGACAAGCTGCGCAACGCCGATGTGGTCAGCATCAAAGTCATCGGCCATACCGACAGCAAAGGTTCGGATGCCTATAACCAGGCACTGTCGGAGCGGCGTGCCAGCAGTGTGGCGGCGTATCTGCTGAGCCAGGGTCTGGAACCGGGCAAGCTGACCAGTGAAGGGCGTGGCGAGAGCGAGCCGGTCGCCGACAACGCGACGGACGAGGGACGGGCGAAAAACCGTCGGGTGGAGTTGCATATCAATCGCTAGGACTTGTCTGTAGTCCGCAGGCTAGAGCTGCCGGGCGACGATCATCGTCGAACCGGCAGCGATCCGACGACTGACAAAAGTTTTTTCATTTTTCCCTCTGGCTTATCCCCCGTCTAAGCCGTTACTGTGCGCCCAAAGAATAATTCCGACACGGGGGAGCGTATGAAGGTTTTCTGGGGGCTGGGGCGCTTGTTGACCCTGCTGTTCTGGTGCGTGGTGGTGGTCAATCTGCTGGTGCCTTTTGTGCATCCGCTGCACTTGCTGGTCAATCTGGCTGGCGCCTTGTTGCTGGCGCTGCATGTTCTGCAGTTGCTGTTCTGTCGTCTCAAGGGGCGTCCCAACCCGTGGCGTGACCGTCTGCGGATCCTGTTGTTTGGCGTATTTCACCTGCAAACCATCCCGGCCCCGGCCGCTCCGGAGGCTTCTTCCCATGCGTAAACTCTGCTTGCTCGCTGCATTGATCAGTCCCTTGGCCTGTGCCCAGGTGGTCAGCGTCGAACCCAATTCCCTGATGCGTTTGCCCAATACCGTCAGCACTTTGCAGCTCGAACGTCTGGACGTGGCCGATTACGGTACTTTGCTGATTCCTGCCAACGTGACCGAGCTGACCGTGGGCCAATTGCGTCTTGGCCATGAAGCGCGCATTGCGATCGTTCCGGCTGAACAGGCGCTGGAATTGAAAGTGGCCCGTGCCGAACTGAGCGAAGGCAGCCAGATCACCGCGCGCGGGGCGCCGGGAACTTTTGAAAAAGCCGCCCGTGCGGGGCGCAATCTGAATCTGCAATTCAAGGCGTTGAACGCGCCGCAACTGTTGGTCGATGCCCGTGGCGGCACCGGTGCGCCGGGTTTTGTCGGCCTCGATGGCGGTAACGGCGAAGACCCGGGCTGCACCTATGGCGCGGCCGGGCACGGTTTCGATGGCAGTAACGGCAGCGATGGCCAACCGGGCGCGCCGGGTGCGCTGGTGCGTCTTGAAGTGCCACGCGAGTTTCCGGCCGAGCTGATCAAGGTCAACGTGGCTGGCGGTGCCGGTGGCCCGGCGGGTGTTGGCGGCAAAGCAGGGAAGGGCGGCAAATCCAAGGGCTGCCTGGTGTATCGCGCCGATGGCGGCAAGAATGGCAAGGCCGGGGCTGATGGCCAGCCTGGGCCAGCGGGGGCGGCGGGTGCTGTGACTGTGCAACGCTTGTAAAAGCTTTCCCTCACCCCAGCCCTCTCCCGGAGGAGAGGGCTGGGGTGAGGTGACTCAGACTATCCATCGACCTGAAAAACCGAGTCGATTATGGATTCCAAAGCCAATCCTCCAGGTCGGTGTAACTCTTCAATACCCCCCATTCAGTCCCCTCTCCCTCCGGGAGAGGGTTAGGGTGAGGGGCTTTTGATTTTCAGATCATCGGTCTTGCCGCCGCAATCGCCACCAGCACCAACCCGACAATCAGATTGATCCCTACCACCCGGCGAATCCGCCCCAGGACCGCCGCACCCGCCGGCCAGTCCTTCGCGTCCACTGCTTTGCGCAGTTCCGGCAGCATCAAACCCTGAATCCGGATGAACAGCGCGGTCATCACCACATACAAGCCCATCATCACCTGCACGTACTTCGGTGCGGTTTCGAACCCCACGTGCTGCAAATGCAACATGCCCACGCCGCTGATCGGCAGCAGGATCACCGCGACCCACACCCAGCGGAAAAAACCTTGAAACACTTCCACCCACAAGGTCAGGCGGGCTGGACCGTCGAGGGCCTTTACCGCCGCCGGGCGCAGGACCATCCAGGCGAAAAACATGCCGCCGACCCAGACCAGAGCGGACAGGACATGCAGCGGATAAACGAGGCTAAAAGGTGTCATTGGGGTACTCCGTTCTGCGCGGGATCGATTCGCGGGGTATGATAGCCGCCGAACCGAACCACTGAAAATTTATCCAGCGTTTTTGCGCCCGACACTCAATGATCAGCACTGAACTCAAAACCACGATCCAGGGCGCCTATTCGCGTTTTCTTGAAGCCAAGAGCCTCAAACCGCGTTACGGCCAGCGCCTGATGATCGCTGAAATCGCCAAAGTCCTCGGGGATATCGACACCGATGACGAAGGCCGGCGCAGTGGCGACCCCGCGATTGTCGCGGTGGAAGCCGGCACCGGTACCGGCAAGACCGTGGCCTACAGCCTTGCGGCGATCCCGACGGCGAAGCTGGCCGGCAAGCGTCTGGTGATCGCCACCGCGACCGTGGCCCTGCAAGAGCAGATCGTCTACAAGGACTTGCCCGACCTGATGCGCAATAGCGGGCTGAACTTCAGCTTCGCCCTGGCCAAGGGTCGGGGCCGCTACATGTGCCTGTCCAAGCTCGACATGTTGCTGCAGGAAGGCCACGCGCAAACCGCCACTGCGCAGTTGTTCGAAGAAGAAGGTTTCAAGATCGAGGTCGACGAGGCCAGTCAGAAGCTGTTCACCAGCATGATCGAAAAGCTCGCCGGCAATAAGTGGGACGGCGACCGCGACAGCTGGCCCAATGCGCTGGAAGATGCCGACTGGGCGCGTCTGACCACCGATCACAGCCAGTGCACCAACCGCCATTGCCCGAACTTCGGCCAGTGCGCCTTCTACAAGGCTCGCGAAGGCATGGGCAAGGTCGACGTGATCGTCACCAACCACGATATGGTGCTGGCTGACCTGGCCCTCGGCGGCGGTGCGGTGTTGCCGGACCCACGCGACACCATTTACGTGTTCGACGAAGGTCATCACCTGCCGGACAAGGCCATCGGCCACTTCGCTCATTACACGCGCCTGCGTTCCACCGCCGACTGGCTGGAAACCACCGCGAAAAACCTCACCAAACTGTTGGCCCAGCATCCGTTGCCGGGGGATCTCGGCAAGCTGATCGAGCAAGTGCCCGAGCTGGCGCGGGAGATCAAGACCCAGCAGCAGTTCATGTTCACCGCGTGCGAGCAGATTGCCGATTTCAAACCCGGCGAAGACGTCGAAGGTCGCGAGCGGCCACGCCATCGTTTCGTCGGCGGGGTGATTCCCGAGCACATGCGCGAGATGGGCATCGAGCTGAAGAAGGGCTACTCGCGGCTCAATGACCTGTTCACCCGTCTGACCGACCTGCTCAAGGAAGGCATGGACGGCGAGGTCAATATCGGCATCGCCAGCAATCAGGCCGAAGAGTGGTATCCGCTGTTCGGCAGCCTGTTGTCCCGTGCCTCGGGTAACTGGGAGCTGTGGACCGCCTTCACCGCCGAAGACCCGGAAGACAGCCCGCCGATGGCCCGCTGGCTGACGCTGGCCGAAAGCGGTTCGCTGTTCGATATCGAGGTCAACGCCAGCCCGATTCTCGCCGCCGAGACCTTGCGCCGCAGCCTGTGGAACGTGGCTTACGGTTGTCTGGTGACGTCGGCAACCCTGACCGCGCTGGGCACGTTCGACCGTTTTCGGATGCGTGCCGGCCTGCCGAAAAAAGCCGTTACCGCTGTGGTGCCGAGCCCGTTCCATCACGCCGACGCCGGCGTGTTGCGGGTCCCCGACCTGAAAGCCGACCCGCGCGATGCCGCCGCTCACACCGCCGCGATCATCCGTGAGTTGCCGGATCTGGTCGAAGGCTCGCGCGGTACGCTGGTGTTGTTCTCCTCGCGCAAACAGATGCAGGACGTGTTCGACGGCCTCGACCGCGACTGGCGCAAGCAAGTGTTCATTCAAGGCAACCTGTCGAAACAGGAAACCCTGAACAAGCACAAGGCGCGGGTCGATGGCGGCGATTCCAGCGTGCTGTTCGGCCTCGCCAGTTTTGCCGAAGGGGTGGACTTGCCGGGCGCCTACTGCGAACACGTGGTGATTGCCAAGATTCCGTTCTCGGTGCCGGACGATCCAGTCGAGGCGGCGTTGTCGGAGTGGATCGAGGCCCGTGGTGGCAATCCATTCATGGAAATCTCGGTGCCGGACGCCTCGCTGAAACTGGTCCAGGCTTGCGGTCGCTTGCTGCGTACCGAAGAAGACCGGGGCACCATCACCTTGCTGGATCGCCGTCTGGTCACCCAGCGCTACGGCAAAGCGATCCTCAATGCGTTGCCGCCATTCCGTCGTGAAATATCCTGAGACAACGGTGGGCAGTTTTGCCCGCCGCGCTGTCTATCTCTCTGCCATGCTTTTCCATTGGCCCTTTGGTCGTTAGGGAGAACTCCGTTCTTATGATTCGCCGCTCGTTGCCTGCCGTGTTTGCCTTGATCTTCGCCGCGCCGTTGTTGGCGGCGCCTGCCGGTCAGCAGACCCTGTTCAACTTCGTTCGCCCCGCCGACGTGGTGAAAGTCGTCACCGAAAACACTGACCTGCCACAAGCCAACGCCGAACAGACCCAGGAAGGTGAAGTGCTGCGCCGGGTGACGTTCAACCCGGTAGCCCGCCCGACCCTGCGCCTGACCCCGCAGACCGGTGCGTGGGACTGGTCGCAGTCCGGGATGATGAGCCTGCGGCTGCAAAGCGCAATGAACTGGGCCGTGACGGTCTACGTGCAAATCCAGAGCAACAACGGGCAGACGCTGACCAGTCGCGTCGACCTGCCAGCGGGGCCGGCACAAACCCTGCTGGTGCCGCTGGTGGCGACCTCGCCGCTGAGCCAGGGCATGAAGGCCGGGCCGCCGATGCCGGTGACCGTCGATGGCCAGCGGATTCTGTTGGCCAGCAGCAGCGGCGAGCTGGATCGCAGCCAGGTGGTGTCGGTCAGTCTGTCGATGGATCAGCCGAAAGTGCCTCAAAGCCTGCTGCTCGAACGTTTCGGCGTACAGGACGGCGATGCGGTGACGCAGGCCGTGTACGGCAATCTGGTGGACGCCTACGGGCAGTCGACCCGTAGCAGATGGCCGGAAAAGGTCACCAGCGACGAACAACTCAAATCTGCCGCCGCCAAAGAGCAGCAACAGCTGAAAACCTGGCTGGCCGAACGTGCAAAGTCCTCGCTGGACAAATTTGGCGGCTGGAACAAGGGCCCGACGTTCAAGGCCAGCGGCTTCTTCCGCACCGAGAAACGTGACGGGCGCTGGTATCTGGTGACCCCTGAGGGCCATCCGTTCTACTCCCTCGGCGTCAACACCGTCAGCCCGGACGTCAACCAGACATACGTGGCCGGTCGCGAATACATGTTCGAATCCCTGCCCAAACCCGACGAACCGCTCGCCAGCCATTTCGGCGAAGGCGATAACCGGGGCGGCAATGGTGCCGATCAAGGCCGCGGTTACGGCAACGGGCGCTGGTACGACTTTTATGCCGCCAACCTGCAGCGGGTCTACGGCGAACCGTGCAAATCGGCCAGTGTCGGCGCATCCGGTGTCGCGGCAGCGGCGAAGACGCAAGCCGCCGAAAGCGTTGCCGCCAACACCGCAGAGCCTGCCGCTGTGCCGACTGAGCCGAAGGCCGGGGTTGCCGAAGCGGCGCAGACCGATGCTGCGCAAGCGACGAACGCCAACGCAGCCGCGCCCTGCACAGCCGCCCTCGATGAGCAGCAATGGGCCAGCCACACCCTTGATCGCCTGCAAGCCTGGGGCTTCAACACGGTTGGCAACTGGAGTGCGCCGCAGTTGGGCGACGCCGAGCGTGTACCGTACACCTTGCCGCTGTCGATCGTCGGCGATTACACCAGCATCAGCACGGGCAGCGACTGGTGGGGCGGCATGCCGGATCCGTTCGATCCACGCTTCGCCATGGCCACCGAACGTGCCGTGGCGATTGCCGCCCGTGATCACCGCGACGATCCCTGGCTGATCGGCTACTTTGCCGACAACGAACTGGCCTGGGCCGGCCCCGGTGACGATCCGCAATCGCGCTACGCGCTGGCCTACGGCACGTTGAAAATGACCACCGACGTGCCGGCCAAACGCGCGTTCCTCAAGCAGCTGCGCGACAAATACCGTAATCAGGCGGGGCTGTCGAAGGCATGGGGCATTGATCTGCCGGCTTGGGAACTGATGGAAGACCCGGGCTTCGTGCCGCCGCTGCCGAACCCTGAACACCCGGAAATCGAGGCCGACTTCAAGTACTTCCAGAAGGTCTTTGCCGACACCTACTTCAAAACCATTTCCGACTCGCTGAAATGGCACGCGCCCAATCAGCTGCTGCTCGGCGGCCGTTTCGCCACCAGCACTCCGGAAGCCGTGGCCTCCTGCGCGCAGTATTGCGATGTGTTGAGTTTCAACATGTACACGCTCAAGCCACAGGACGGCTATGACTTCGCCGCGCTGGGTGCCCTCGACAAACCGGTCTTGATCACCGAGTTTAACTTCGGCTCGACCGATCGCGGCCCGTTCTGGGGCGGCGTGACGCAGTTGAGCCGGGAAGAAGATCGCGGACCGGCCTACGCCAACTTCCTTAAGCAGGCGTTGAGTGAACCGTCGATTGTCGGTGTGCACTGGTTCCAGTATCTGGATCAGCCGGTGACCGGGCGTCTGCTCGATGGCGAGAACGGGCACTTCGGACTGGTCGGGGTGACGGATCTGCCGTATCAGGGGTTTGTCGAGACTGTGCGCAAAAGCAACCTGCAGGCGCTTGATCAGTTGGGCAAGGAGGCTGAGAAAGCGGCCACTGCGGCGGGGCATGAAGCTGAAGGCGGACGCAAGGGCGAGGCCGGCAAGGGGCCGGGTGCCAGTCATGCGGGTGGGCATTCCGGGAATGGTCACTAAGGTTTAGACCGCGTTAGCGTTCTTCGCGAGCAAGCCCGCTTCCGCATTCGATCTCTGCTGCACTGAAGATCAGGTGTGGCAGCGGGCCTGCTCGCGAAGGCGCCAGTAGCCTCACCACAGCATTTAACCGTCTGGCCCGCAGCTGTTCCCAAATCCCTCTAGGGCTGGAACAATGCGGGCCACTTTGTAGAGCGTTTTCGCGGGGGAGTTGCGGGTGCAGATTCAGGGACATTACGAGCTTCAATTCGAAGCGGTGCGCGAAGCCTTTGCCGCACTGTTCGACGATCCCCAGGAACGCGGCGCAGCCCTGTGCATCAAGGTCGGTGGAGAAACCGTTCTCGACCTCTGGTCCGGCACTGCCGACAAGGATGGTCGCGAGGCCTGGCACAGCGACACCATCGCCAACCTGTTTTCCTGCACCAAAACCTTCACCGCCGTCACCGCGCTACAGCTGGTTGCCGAAGGCAAGTTGCAACTCGATGTTCCGGTTGCGCGCTACTGGCCGGAATTCGCCGCCGCCGGCAAAGAGTCGGTCACCCTGCGCCAATTGCTCTGCCATCAGGCCGGTCTGCCGGCCTTGCGTGAGTTGCTGGCGCCGGAAGCACTGTACGACTGGCAAACCATGGTCGACGCCCTCGCGGCCGAAGCACCGTGGTGGACGCCGGGCATCGGCCACGGTTATGCCGCAATCACTTACGGCTGGTTGATGGGTGAATTGCTGCGGCGCGCCGACGGTCGCGGGCCGGGGGAGTCCATCGTCGCCCGTGTCGCCAGGCCCCTGGGTCTGGACTTTCACGTTGGCCTGGCCGATGAAGAGTTTCACCGCGTCGCGCATATCGCACGAGGCAAAGGCAATGCCGGGGACGCCGCCGCTCAGCGTCTGCTGCAAGTGACCCTGCGCGAACCGACCGCGATGACCACCCGCGCCTTTACCAATCCGCCCTCGGTGCTCACCAGCACCAACAAGCCGGAGTGGCGCCGCATGCAGCAACCGGCGGCCAACGGCCACGGCAACGCGCGCAGTCTGGCGGGCTTTTACGCCGGTTTGCTCGACGGCAGCCTGCTCGAGAGCGACATGCTCGAAGAGCTGACCCGCGAACACAGCCTCGGCGAAGACAAGACTCTGTTGACCCGTACCCGTTTCGGTCTGGGCTGCATGCTCGATCAACCGGACGTGCCGAACGCCACCTATGGCCTCGGCCCGCGGGCGTTCGGCCATCCGGGCGCGGGCGGTTCCATCGGTTTTGCTGATCCTGAGCATGATGTTGCCTTCGGTTTTGTGACAAATACCCTGGGGCCGTACGTCTTGATGGATCCGCGCGCGCAGAAGCTCGCGCGGGTGCTTGCCACTTGTCTGTAAAGTTTCATTCGGGGTTCCAGGGCCGGAACCTCATGCGGTTTTTCGATTCAAACCGACTGTTTATCCGGGCGAAAGAGCTCTGATTTTTCCTTACTTCATTTTGTGGACTTTCAATGTCATCTAAAAAGACCCTCGCCCTGGCCCTGTGCGTTGCAATGACCGGTTGTGCACAGACTCCGAAAAACGATGCAGACGGCGGCAGTTGGTGGCCGTTCGGCTCTTCCGACAAAGTCGCAGCCAAAGAGCCAGCACCTGCTCCAGCCCCGCTGAAACCTGCCGCCACTGCACCGGTGGCCAAGACTGAAAGCAGCAGCCACTGGTACTGGCCGTTCGGCAGCTCCGATGATGCAGCGGCCAAGGCTGAGGTGAAACCTGAAGTAAAACCTGCAGCCAAAACCCCGGTTGCAGTGGCCAAGACCGATGCCGACACCGGCAGCAAGTGGTGGTGGCCGTTCGGCGGCAAGGATCAGTCCACTGCCAAAGTAGTGCCGATGCCTGACCCGAAAGTCACCCAGGCCTGGCTGGATGACTACGAGCCACGCCTGCGTGCGGCAATCAAGGACAGCAATCTGCAACTCGAGCGCCGTGACAACGTGCTGGTGGTGATCGCGCCGGTGGAGGGCTCGTTCAACCCGAAGCGTCCGGCCATGTTGCTGCCGGTGACACTCAGCCCGTTCACCAATGTTGCGAAAATTCTCGAAGCTGACCCGAAAACCGCGGTACTGGTGCTCGGTCACAGCGACAACACCGGCGCCGCGCCGGCCAACGTCAAACTCAGCCAGGAGCGCGCCCAGTCCGTGGCGGCGATCTTCCGTCTGAGCGGTTTGCAGCGTGATCGCCTGATGCTGCGCGGCATGGGCGGCGATGCCCCGCGTGCCGCCAACGACAGCGCCGAAGGCCGTGCCCTGAACCGTCGCGTCGAATTGCTGGTGACCCCGCAGAACACCATGGTTGCCCTGCTAAGCAAATACAACATGCCGGCACCGGCACCGACCACGATGATTGCCGCCCAGGACGTCAAGCCTGTAGCCAAGCCGGTAACACCGGCGCCGGCCGCTTCCAAAGCCGCCGTACCTGCAACCAAAAAGGCGCCAGCGAAGAAAGCCGCCGCCAAGGCTCCGGCGAAAAAAGCAGCGGCCAAGGCTCCGGCGAAAACGCCTGCCAAGAAAACCGCTCCAGCCAAAGCGGCGACCACTGACAAGAAAGTCGCCGCCACCGATACTTCCAAGCAGTGATCCGCTAACGAAAAGGAATGCGCCATGACCCAGGCTCTGGCAGATATGCGTCGTGATTACACCCGGGATGGCTTGACCGAGGCGCAAGCCCCGAACGAGCCGTTTGCGTTGTTTCACCAATGGTTTGCCGACGCGGTGAAAACCGAACAGGCGCCCGTGGAGGCCAACGCCATGACCCTGGCCACGGTCGATACGCACGGACGACCGCATTGCCGCATTCTGCTGCTCAAGGGCCTGGACGAGCAGGGGTTCACCTTTTTCACCAACTACGACAGCGCCAAGGGCCAGCATCTGGCGGCCAATCCGTTCGCCGCCATGACGTTCTTCTGGCCAACCCTTGAGCGTCAGGTGCGCATTGAAGGGCGGGTGGTGAAAGTCACGCCTGAGGAGTCCGATGCGTATTTTCAGGTGCGTCCACTGGGCAGCCGCCTCGGGGCCTGGGCTTCACCGCAGAGCCGGGTGATCAACGGCCGGGGTGAGCTGGAAGAGTTGCTCAAGGCCACCGAACAGCGCTTCAGCGACACCCAGCCGCATTGCCCGGAACATTGGGGCGGCTACCGCCTGCTGCCCGAGCGCATCGAGTTCTGGCAGGGGCGTTCGAGCCGCCTGCACGATCGCCTCAACTACCGCCTGCAGGGCGCCGACTGGATTCTTGAACGTCTGGCACCCTAGGCAGTCTACCGAGCGCAATAGCTTGCCGCAGCGGCCTCCAGCCACTGCGGCAGATCCTTGCGCTTGATATTTTGCGCCTGCGCGTCCGCCAACCGTTCAAGCATGAAGACGCGTTTACCTTCATCCTCGCCCGCCAGCGACAGTGCCAGGTCGCGATCCATCCAGCGTTTGATGCGCACGTAAAGCCACCAATGGAAGTACAGTCCCGCAACGGTGGTGACGAAAATGATGAAGTAATCCATGAAAATCCTTGGTGTCGGTGGCGCAGAATCGGTAATTTGGCGCTACTGTTGGAAAACCTTGCAGGCGTCTGTACCGCGCCTGAATGAAAGCCAATTTATCCGGGCTGTGCCGTGACAGGCGTCAAGCAGCGGAGTTTAATGAATATATGTTCCTTTGGAGTTGATGCTATGCGTAAGTCTGTTCTGCTGGTTGCTTCCTTTTCCACGATGGCGATGTTGCTTACCGGCTGCCAATCGAGCCTGACCGGTGACTCCTACTCCCGTGACGAAGCGCGTCGTGTACAGACGATTCGCATGGGGACCATCGAATCCTTGCGTCCGGTGAAAATCGAAGGCACCAAGACCCCGATCGGCGGCGCTGCAGGCGCAGTGGTCGGCGGTGTCGGCGGCAGCGCGATCGGCGGCGGTAAAGGCAGCATCGTGGCTGCGGTCATCGGTGCGGTGGCGGGTGGTCTGATCGGTTCGGCCACTGAAGAAGGTCTGACCCGTACCCAGGGCGTGGAAATCACCGTGCGTGAAGACGACGGCAGCATGCGTGCCTATGTGCAGCAGGTTCAGGAGAATGAAGTGTTCCGTGTTGGCGAGCGCGTGCGCATCTCCACCGTTGGCGGGACCAGCCGCGTTTCGCACTAAGCGGAATGTAGGGTAAAGAAAACCCCGATCAGGTGACTGGTCGGGGTTTTGTTTTTTGCTTTCAATTCGGTAGTTCAGTAATCAGCACAGGTGCCCACAAAGAACTCCCAGCCTTTCGGGAAACTTAGGCTTCGAAGAGTTCACAGCGCGGCTACTCAGATCTGAGTGGATAGATAAAGGTCAAGATCTCGAGGAAGAGTGATCGCGCATGATTTTTCAATTTCAATAATCTGTTGCTCTGTCAGCCTATAGTCATGCTGGAATTCTTCCTCATTCTCCCAGCCCATAACTATCTTCAGATCTGATGTAGCGATGGAAAGGGGTTGCTGAAAGAGGGGGAAATCTTCTCCTCTCTTTACTCCCATGACCTGATGTTTCATGGTTCTATCCTTCTGGTGGGATCTGCCGGTTTCGTTTGCTCGCCTGTTTCGTGGTTAAACTCCCCCAAATGTTTTCCACGTTTTGTATATTTTTCAATCGCTCCATGTCGAAAATCCCATTCATAAATTACGCCGTCTCTGTCTTTCCAGCGTGGGCGTAATCCCCCGCCACCTTTTATTGGCGTTTTTGGCGTAGCCCATCGGGCATCGGGATAAGCCGGCAAGTTTTCAGGCTTTTGATAGTAGTTTCCATGCGAAATGCTCGCTACAACATAGACCGGCCTGACTCCCGAATTCACCGGAAAAACCAGAATAAAATCCCTGTACTCCGGCGGATAAACCGGATTAACCAGAATCCCGTCCGCCGCTTTCGTCGGCGGATAAACCCAGATGTGCGGTGCCTGCGGTGCAGCCTCCAGCGCGGGAATACCGAGGATGTCCGAGCCATCCACAGCAGGCGTCCAGATCAGCTCTACGCCTTCACCCAAGTCAGCAATGAACTGGCTGCCACGCAACTTGAACTACACGACATCAACCATTTCCCAATCGCGATTCTTGCCGGTGTAGAAGCCGTAGCCCTTCAGGCTGCCGTCGGCCTGCTGTTCGACTCTCAACCGAACACGCGTTCGCGCCTGTTCAAGTCCACGCAGTTGCTCGTCGGTATAGAGCGCGCTGTCACCAAGGCTCGAGGGTATGAACAGCGCCACCAGGGTCACCAATGGCGTGATCACTGCGGTGGATATAACTGTGGGCAGTGCTTTGAAAGCTGAACCCGTCAACGCAAAACTGCCGAAGCCTGCCGGGATGGCCGTTGCGCCGATTTTCTTGAGAGGAACTGCGCCGTTTTCATCAGCCTCGCGAGCGCCCAGCAGGATCAGATCGCCGTAATCCTTCAGGCTGTCGGTCGGCACCATCCCCGAAGGACTCGAGTAATCGATAATCGCATCCGGCAATTTGCAGGACTTGGCAAATACGCAACCGGCACGCACGGGCTCGGCTTTTTTGGCCGCAACTTCACGGCTGCGCTCGAAAGCCTCCTGCCGCGCCAGCATGGCGTCGTAAGCGTTTTGTCTGGCGTCGCGCTCGGCCAGTTCAGTGGCCGTCATGTAGCGGTAGGTGACGTGATGCCCGTCGCCTTGCGGTGGGTTGGAAACCCGGGGAATGTCCTTGTTGCCAGCCACTGATCGTCCTTTCGTTCATCCGTCGACAGCCCTTCGCAAAGGGCTGCGCAACGTTAACGAAGCAGGAAAATCGTGGCTGTAGGACGCGTCTCTAAAGACGTGGCGATTGTTCGCTACGGCGATCCATGGCGTATCAGGAAGGCAGCGCGGTGTTCTTTTTGCTCGCCGCCGCCGTCACCGCATAACCGATCAACGCCGCCAGAATCGAACCGGTCAGAATGCCCATTCGGTCCATTCCGGCGTAATCGCTTACGCCCGGTTCAAAGGCCAGCGAGCCGACGAACAGGCTCATGGTGAAGCCGATGCCGCACAGGATCGCCACGCCCAGCACCTGGCCCCAATTCGCTCCTTGGGGCAGGGCAGCGATGCCGGCTTTCACGGCCAGCCAGGTCAGGCCGAACACACCGACAGTCTTGCCCAACAACAGGCCAATCGCGATGCCCATTGGCACATGGTGGGTGAAGCTTTCGACAGTGACGCCGCTCAGCGACAGGCCGGCGTTGGCGAAGGCGAACAGCGGCAGGATGCCGTAGGCCACCCACGGATGCAGCGCATGCTCGAGGGTCAGCAACGGCGACGGTTCGGCATTTTTCGTGCGCAGGGGGATGCAGAACGCCAGTGTCACACCGGCCAGCGTCGCATGGACGCCGCTTTTGAGTACACAGACCCACAGGATCAAACCGATGATCATGTACGGCCCGAGTTTGACTACACCCAACCGATTCATCGCCACCAGCGCCGCGATGCACGCCGCCGCCAGGCCCAGCGACAGGGTCGAGAGTTCGCCGGAGTAGAAGATCGCAATGATCACGATGGCGCCCAGGTCATCTATGATCGCCAGGGTCATCAGAAACAGTTTCAGCGACACTGGCACCCGCTTGCCCAGCAGGGCCAGCACGCCGAGGGCGAAGGCAATATCGGTCGCGGTCGGGATCGCCCAGCCGCTCAGCGCGGGCGGGTTGTCGCGGTTGAGAAACCAGTAGATCAGCGCCGGTATCAGCATGCCGCCGATGGCTGCCGCGCCGGGCAGGACGATCTGCGAAGGCTTGGACAACTGGCCGTCGAGCACCTCGCGCTTCACTTCCAGGCCGATCAGCAGGAAGAACATCGCCATCAAGCCGTCGTTGATCCACAGCAGCAGGGGTTTAGCGATTTTCAACGCTCCGATCTGCGCCACCACCGGAGTGTCGAGCAGGCCGGTGTACAGCCACGACAGTGGCGAGTTGTTGATAATCAGAGCCAGGATGGCCGCGGCGATCAATAACAGACCGCTGGCAGCTTCCAACTGAAAGAAACGCGTGAAAGTGCTACGCAGAGGCAAGGTCGCTCTCCATCGAAAGGTCAAAAGGTGGAACACCCTAACCCGTACTGTTAGTTGTTAAAACAAAAGTTATATTCTTTTTTGTTATATGGCGTTACAACGCAGCTTTCCCGAGGCCACGCTGAGCCTAGCAGTTGCCTGACATATTGAGACTCAGCTGTATCTGTGCGCGATTCGGGTTTTTTCCTAAGCTGATGGACGAGCCTTCAAAAGGAGGTCGATTTTCTGCCCGATTCAACGAGAACCCTCACCATGAGCGACAACCGACAGTGGGCCCGCGAAGCCATCCGCATCATCGAGGCGGACTTCCAGCGCAG
The DNA here is from genome assembly GCF_054344005.1 of Pseudomonas sp. GNP014. Lineage (NCBI taxonomy): Bacteria > Pseudomonadati > Pseudomonadota > Gammaproteobacteria > Pseudomonadales > Pseudomonadaceae > Pseudomonas > Pseudomonas sp. GNP014. The sequence goes on from NZ_JBTGUS010000001.1 coordinate 2,660,396, forward strand.
CGCCGACACCCACCTGATCCCCTTGCCACTGCCGGGTTTTGCGGGCATCGAGCTGTATTTCAAGGATGAATCCAGCCATCCGACCGGCAGCCTCAAGCATCGCCTGGCCCGGTCGCTGTTTCTCTACGCCTTGTGTAACGGCTGGCTCAAACCCGGCGCGCCGGTGATCGAGGCGTCCAGCGGTTCGACGGCGATTTCCGAGGCGTATTTCGCGCGGATGCTCGGTTTGCCGTTCATTGCGGTGATGCCGGCGACCACCTCCAAGGAGAAGATCGCGCAAATTGCCTTCTACGGTGGCCAGAGCCATCTGGTGAAGGATCCGACGCAGATCTACGCCGAGTCCGAACGTCTGGCGCGCGAGCATGGCGGCCACTTCATCGATCAATTCACTTATGCCGAGCGCGCCACGGACTGGCGGGCGAACAACAACATCGCCGAATCGATCTTCCAGCAGATGCGCTACGAGAAACACCCGGAACCGAGCTGGCTGATTTCCAGCCCCGGCACCGGCGGCACCACTGCGACCCTCGGCCGCTATGTGCGCTATCGCCAGCACTGCACTCGCGTGTTGTGCGCCGACGCCGAGCGTTCGGTGTTCTTTGATTACTACCAGACTGGCGACGCCAGCCTGCGTCTGGATTGCGGCTCACGGATTGAAGGAATTGGCCGGCCTCGGGTGGAAGCGTCGTTTCTGCCCAAGGTAATCGATGCGATGGTCAAGGTGCCGGACGCCTTGTCGCTGGCGGCCATGCATTATCTGGCGCAGCGTCTGGGGCGGCATGTCGGCGGGTCGAGCGGCACCAATCTGATTGGCGCATTGATGGCGGCGCAGCAGATGAAAGCGGCGGGGGAGTCGGGGTCGATCGTGGCGATTTTGTGCGATGGCGGTGAGCGTTACGCTGACACCTATTACGACCAGGACTGGCTCAAGGCGCAGGGGTATGAGTTGAGTGGGTTGGTCGAAGCGGTGGCGGCGAGTGCCGAGCGGGGGGAGCCGCTGCCTGACTCTGTCCTGCGTGCAAACATCTGATCAAGAGCAGAGACCAATGTGGGAGCGAGCCTGCTCGCGACGGCGTCACCTCATTCAACATCATCGTTGTCTGAAATACCGCTTTCGCGAGCAAGCTCGCTGCCACAGGGTTTTGTGTTGGGTCAGCTAATGCTGATCAGGCTTCGAGGCCGAGAATGTCGCGTGCTACAGCCTCGGCAATCCGAATCCCGTCCACGCCTGCCGACAGAATCCCGCCGGCATAACCCGCACCTTCGCCGGCCGGGAACAGGCCCTTGACGTTCATGCTCTGCAACGACTCGTTACGCGTGATGCGCAGCGGCGACGAGGTACGGGTTTCGATCCCGGTCAACACGGCGTCGTGCAACGAATAACCGCGAATCTGTTTCTCGAACGCCGGCAGGGCTTCGCGGATCGCTTCGATGGCGAATTCCGGCAAGGCCAACGCCAGATCACCCAGCGCTACGCCGGGTTTGTACGACGGCTCGACTTCGCCCAGTTCGGTCGAAGGCGTGCCGTTGATGAAGTCGCCGACCAATTGCGCCGGGGCCTTGTAATCGCTGCCGCCGAGGATGAACGCATGGGATTCCAGGCGCTCCTGCAACTCGATCCCCGCCAGCGGGCCGCCCGGATAATCGACTTCCGGGGTGATGCCGACGACGATCCCGGAGTTGGCGTTACGCTCGTTACGCGAATACTGGCTCATGCCGTTGGTGACCACCCGGTTTGGCTCGGAAGTCGCCGCGACCACGGTGCCGCCCGGGCACATGCAGAAGCTGTAGACCGAACGGCCGTTTTTGGCGTGATGCACCAGTTTGTAGTCGGCGGCTCCGAGTTTCGGATGGCCGGCGTACTTGCCCAGTCGTGCACGGTCGATCAGCGATTGCGGGTGTTCGATGCGGAAACCCACCGAGAACGGCTTGGCTTCCATGAACACGCCACGGCTGTGCAACATGCGGAAGGTGTCACGGGCGCTGTGGCCCAGAGCCAGAATCACATGTCTGGAGTGCAGGGTTTCGCCGCTCGCCAATTGCACGCCGACCAGTTGGCCGTCTTCGATCAGCACGTCGCTGACGCGCTCCTGGAAGCGTACTTCGCCGCCCAGCGCGCGGATCTCTTCACGCATGGTCTCGACCATGCCAGTCAGGCGGAACGTACCGATGTGCGGCTTGCTGACGTAGAGGATTTCTTCCGGCGCGCCGGCCTTGACGAACTCGTGCAGGACTTTACGGCCAAGGAACTTCGGGTCCTTGATCTGGCTGTACAGCTTGCCGTCGGAGAACGTGCCCGCACCGCCTTCGCCGAATTGCACGTTGGACTCGGGGTTGAGCACGCTTTTGCGCCACAGGCCCCAGGTGTCCTTGGTGCGCTGGCGCACTTCGGTGCCGCGTTCGAGGATGATCGGCTTGAAGCCCATCTGTGCCAGCAGCAGGCCGGCGAAGATCCCGCACGGGCCGAAACCGACGACGATCGGGCGCTGGCTCAGGTCGCTCGGCGCCTGGCCGACGAATTTGTAGCTGACATCCGGCGCCACGTTGACGTTTCGGTCGTCGGCGAACTTGCCCAACACCTTGGCCTCATCGCGTACGTTGAGGTCGATGGTGTAGATGAAGCACAGTTCGGAGGACTTTTTGCGCGCATCGTAGCTGCGCTTGAACAAGGTGAAATCGAGCAAATCATCGCTGGCGATGCCCAGGCGTTGCACGATGGCGGCGCGCAGGTCTTCTTCAGGATGGTCGATTGGCAGCTTGAGTTCAGTGATTCGTAACATGGCGGGGATCCGGGTTCGCGGGGCGCACAACTGCGCCAAGGCGTTTGAAGGCCGCGATTATAAGCCGCAAAGGCCGGATCCGGTGAGGCTAAAACGCTCAGTCGTTGCGCGATCCGCCGAAATACCCGCAGCCGCGCTCGACCTGGCCGTCGATGCGCAACTCGGCGCTCATGTGCTGGACGCTGCCGGTGCTGCTGTCGACGCAACGTTGTGGTGCGACCCACAGCTCAATGCGCTGGTTGTTGGCTTCGCTGCTGAGGTTGAAGCGGCCGTCGCCCAGTTGCTCTTCAACATAAGGCACGGCCAGCGGCGGCTGTCCGGCGCGGTCGATGACCATGCCTTTGCCGCTGACCTTGACGTTCCATTCCGGGCCATGGCCGGCGGCGCGCAGGATCAGCAGTTTGAAATTCGGGTCGTCACACGCCGTGCCGGAACGTTCGACGCGGTACAACTGGGTCAGGTCGAGACGGTCGCCGGCGATCTTGCCGCGTACATCGGCGAATAACTTGCCCTGTTGATCGGCAAGCGTGGCGGCCTCTTGCAGCACGCTGGTGCCGCCGATGTCGTTGACCGCGTACTGACGCTGTTCGCCACACGGCTGGAACACCAGTTTGCCGTCGGCCGCCGTCAATTGCCCTTGCATCCGGGATTGCCCGACGTGGGAAGCACTCTGTCGCGGGCCATCCAGCAATTGGCAGCCGGCAAACAACGGCAGCAGGGCAATAACGATCAACGAACGGGCAACACGCATCTTCGGCTCTCCAGACAAGTGCCGCCACGTTACTGAGGCTGGCTGCCGATCACAAGGTTTGTCTGGCCACTATTGAATTGGGCACAGGGGCATCACATAGTCTTGGGCCGGTTGGGTCTGATGGATCAAGGAGATCGCCATGCAATGGAAACATGCACTGCTGCTGTTGGCAGTCGCAGGCTGTGGGACCAGCCAGGCTGCCGATATTGATTTTTCCTCCGCGGCAGATTTCACCCGGATGGAGATACTGCTCAAGGATGACCCAAGCGCCCAACCGGATCACGTCCGGCTTTCCGTGACCCTGTCTCCCGAGGCGACCATCAGGGCTCGAAGGATCAGTCGAAAGGCGCTGGGCCAGCCATTGAACCTGTCTATCAACGGCCAGCACATTTCAACGGCGACGGTGCATTCGGAACTGGGGGCGCAACTGATGATCGTGATGTCGCGTCCTGCGGCCAAAAAACTGCTGCCGACTTTGATCGAGAAGTGAAAATCAACCCACGTGAAAGGTCTGTCCGGTCTGCAGGCCTTCGACACTTTTTGCGTAGGCCAACGCCACGTCCGCCGCGGGAACCGGCTTGTAGCCACGGAAGTACGGGGCGTAGCTGCCCATCGCCTCCAGCAGTACGGTCGGGCTGACCGAGTTCACCCGCAGACCGCGAGGCAGTTCGATGGCGGCCGCTTTCACAAAACTGTCCAGTGCACCGTTGACCAGCGCCGCTGACGCACCGCTGCGAATCGGATCATGGCTGAGTACGCCGGTGGTGAAGGTGAATGACGCACCGTCATTGGCGAACTCGCGGCCGATCAGCAGCAGGTTGACCTGGCCCATCAGTTTGTCCTTGAGGCCGAGGGCAAAACTGTCTTCGTTCATCTCTCCCAGCGGGGCGAACGTCACGTTGCCGGCGGCGCAGACCAGGGCGTCGAATTTGCCGGTTTTTTCGAACAGCTGGCGGATCGACGCACTGTCGCTGATATCGACTTGCAGATCAGCGCTGGTGCGACCGATGCGAATGACTTCGTGGCGTTGCGACAGTTCTTTGTCCACGGCTGAACCGATGGTGCCGCTGGCGCCGATCAACAGGATTTTCATTGTGCTGTGCCTCAAGTGATTGAACGAGGTTTCAGTCTAGAGTGGTTTTTTCTACGGATAAGCGCGCTAATGGGCAACCTTTGGTTTTCAAATGGAAACAATCCATGAGTGAAATGGATGATCTGGCGGCGTTCGCGGTGTTGATCGAGGCCGGCAGTTTTACCTTGGCGGCGCAGCAATTGGGTTGCAGCAAGGGGCAGCTGTCCAAACGCATCAGTCAGCTGGAAGCGCGATTTTCCGTGGTGCTGCTGCAGCGCACCACGCGCCGCCTGAGCCTGACTGCCGCGGGCGCAGCGTTATTGCCGCAGGCCCAGGCGCTTGTGGTTCAGGTCGAACGAGCGCGTCAGGCCTTGGCGCGGCTGAAAGACGACATGGCCGGTCCGGTGCGGATGACAGTGCCGGTGTCGCTGGGGGAAACCTTCTTCGATGGCTTGCTGCTGGAGTTTTCCCAGCAGTACCCCGAGGTGCAGATCGAGTTGGAACTGAACAACAGCTACCGTGACCTGTCGCGCGACGGCTTCGATCTGGCGATCCGCAGTGAAGTGGCCAACGACGAGCGACTGGTGGCGAAACCCTTGTTGGCCTGGCAGGAGATGACCTGCGCGAGCCCCGCCTATCTCGAGCGGTTCGGCGAACCGCTGACGCCTCAGGCGCTGGCCGATCATCGTTGCCTGCTCAACAGCCATTACAGCGGTCGCGAAGAATGGTTGTATCACCAGCAACACGAATTGCAGCGGGTGCGGGTGTCGGGACCGTTCGCCAGCAACCATTACAACCTGCTCAAGAAGGCCGCACTCAGCGGGGCGGGCATCGCCCGGTTACCTTCGTACCTGTTGCAGGCGGAATTGGCTGACGGGCGATTGCGCTGGCTCCTGCGCGATTTTCAGACTCGACGCATGCCGATGTACTTGGTGCACCCTTATCAGGGCGGTCTGCCGAAACGCACGCAAGTGCTGGCGGACTATCTGATGAGCTGGTTCAAGCGCAGTGGCGAGGCGCTGGATCGCCTGCCGAAATAGCTTTGCAATTCATTTCCAGTGGGATTCTGCTCAGCGCGAAAAGTGGCGGGCGATCAGATGGTCAATCGACAGCTTGCCCGGCCCGGTCGTCATCAGGTACAGCAACACGGCCGCCCAGGTGCCGTGGGTCGGATAGGCATCTGGATACACGAACAGTTGAATGGTCAGGGTCATACCCAACAGCGCCAGCGCCGAAAACCGCGTGGCGAAGCCGACCAGGATCAGCACCGGGAAGAAGTGTTCGGCAAACGCGGCCAGGTGCGCGGCGACATCCGGCGACAGCAACGGCACGTGATATTCACTTTTGAACAGCGCAATGGTCGAGTCCGCCAGGCGTGGCCAGCCGAATTGAAACGTGCCGTCGATCAGGTCAATGGCCAACCCTTCGACCTTGGTCTGCCCGGACTTCCAGAACACCGCCGCAATCGAGAAACGCGCAATGAAGGCGATCAGGCTGTGGGGGATTTTCTCCAGCAGGGCGATGGCGCGGGTGATGAGGTTGTTCATGGCGATTCCTTGTTTTTCAGGTGGACGATGGCGTTGCTGGCAATCAACAGCGCGAGGGTGTGGCTGAGGTCGAACGGCGGGCTGTTTTGCGCGGACAGCAACAGCGGTTGGTCATTGAGCAGGTGACGCAGAAACACACTGGCGCCGGGTTCGACGGCAAATACCTCGACGTCGAGGCCGTTGCGCAGCACCAAGGCGTGCTGCCCGTGCCGGGTGTCGATACCGGTCAGCGTCGCATCACCCTGATGCGCAGCCCAGATCGCAACCACGGCGTAGTGCGAGTCCAGCAAGTGCAGCGACGGATGAAGCTTGAAGCGCAGGTCGCTCAGCGCAGTCGGATCGGCGAGTGCCGCGGTGATCTGCTCCGGGCGCACCGGCAGTGCATCGGCGGCGTGGTAGGCGCGGGTGCGCAGGCGTTCGAGCCGTGCGACGTCGGCCAGATACGGCACGCTCGCTGCCGGCTCGAATGCGTCGAGGAAGGCTGGCAGCGCTTCGCCGTAGCGACTCATCAACGGGGTTTCTGGTGGGTGTTGTTGTACGAAAACAGCGGCCATGGCGCGGAAAAAATCCTCGCCGACCAATTGCTGCACCACCGGATAGCTGTCCGCCAACGCGTTGATCAGCGAACTCTGCACATTGTTGCGATACACCGAAAACCGACTGGCCGGATCGGCCCCGTTGGCACTGCACAGCCCATCGGGGCAGGGCAATTGCGGGTCGAGTAGCGCGGCAGCAAAAGCCGCTTGATGACTCATGACCGGACTCCCGCACCGAGCAGTATTTCGTCGGCCTGCCGTGCCTCGGCCAGCAGCACATTGAAGGCCGGGACCTGATTGTCACGTTCGATCAGCGTCGCTACCGGGCCGATACGCTCCAGCGCTTGTCGGTACAAGGTCCAAACGACTTGATCAACCGGCGCTCCGTGATCGTCGATCAGCAAGCGGTCACCGAGGCTGTCGCAATCTTCGGCAAACCCGGCCAGATGAATCTCACCGACGGCGTGCAGTGGCAGCGCGTTGAGGTAGGCCTGCGGATCGCGTTGATGGTTGATGCAAGAGACGTAGACGTTGTTGACGTCGAGCAGCAAGCCACAGCCGCTGCGACGGATGACTTCACTGATGAAGTCGGCTTCGTCGAGGGTCGAGTGTTGGAAGGCCAGATAGGTCGCCGGATTTTCCAGCAGCATCGGGCGTTTGAGGGTGTTCTGCACCTGGTCGATATGCGCGCAGACGCGGTTCAGCGTCGGCGTATCGTAGGCCAGTGGCAGCAGGTCATTGAGGAACACCGGGCCGTGGCTCGACCAGGCCAGGTGTTCGGAAAAGGATTGGGGTTGATAACGCTCGATCAGCCCGGCCAGACGCTTGAGGTGCTCTGTGTCCAGTGGCCCTTCGGCACCGATGGACAGGCCGACGCCGTGCAGCGACAGCGGATACTGTTCGCGGATCAAACCGAGAAAATGATGAAACGGACCGCCGTCCACCATGTAGTTTTCGGCGTGGACTTCGAAGAAGCCGAGGTCCGGTAGTGAGCCGAGCACTTCACGAAAGTGCCCGGTCTTGAGCCCCAGCCCGGCACGGGGCGGGAGCCCGGAGAGGGCTGCCTGAGTGCGGGGTGGGACAGGTTCGTCGAGGGTGAACATGATCGTCACTCAGGCAGGCCGCAGGTCAGGACTTGGCTTTGAACGCTTCCATCTGACCGAAGCCGGTCGGCGAGGTCTTGCTCTCGGTGGTGGCGCAGGTGCCTTTCGGAACCAGTTTCCAGGCGTTGGCCTGGTAGTCCATTTTCGACGTGCCGGCACAGGTGGTGCCTGCACCAGCGGCGCAATCGTTTTTGCCTTTCAAGGCCACGCCGAAGCATTTTTCCATGTCAGCGTCAGCGGCGTGGACGGTCGATACGGCGGCGATGCTGAGGGCCGAGCCGAGGGCCAGAACCAGGGCGGTGGCGGACAGGGTGCGGGTGGTAGCAGTCATGATGTTTCTCCAGATTTGAACTTGGGTTTTGCAAGCAAAGTGCGCTTGCTTGTCCCTCTAGAGAAACGAGGTGGCGTTGCGTTACAGCTCACTCAAAATCTTTTTGAAAAAACGCAAAACTCCTACAAGGGATTTTTGGAGGATTTGAAGATCGAGCAGGCACAAAAAAACGGCCCGAAGGCCGTTTCTTTGTTCAGAGCAAAGCATCAACCGCCCAGATACGCCTCGCGTACTTTCGGGTCGGTCAGCAGCGCTTCACCGGTGCCTTGCATCACCACCCGGCCGTTCTCCAGAACATAGGCACGGTCGGCGATTTTCAGCGCCTGGTTGGCGTTCTGCTCGACCAGGAACACCGTCACACCGTCCTTACGCAGCTGTTCGATGATGTCGAAGATCTGCTGGATGATGATCGGCGCCAGGCCCAGCGACGGCTCGTCGAGCAGCAGCAGTTTCGGCTTGCTCATCAGCGCCCGGCCGATGGCGAGCATCTGCTGTTCGCCGCCGGACATGGTGCCGCCGCGCTGATTGAAGCGTTCTTTCAGGCGCGGGAACAGGCCGAGGACCTTGTCCATTTGCTCCTGATAGTCGCCCTTGTCGGTGAAGAAGCCGCCCATGGACAGGTTTTCTTCAACGGTCAGACGGGCGAACACCCGACGACCTTCCGGCACCACGGCGATGCTCTTGCGCATGATCTGCGACGAATCCTGGCCGACCAGTTCCTCACCCATGTAGCGGATGCTGCCGCTGTGCGCCTGCGGTGAACCGCAGAGCGTCATCAGCAGCGTGGACTTGCCGGCCCCGTTGGCGCCGATCAGGGTCACGATCTCGCCCTGGCGGACTTCGACGTTGACGCTGTGCAGGGCCTGGATCTTGCCGTAGAAGGTGGAAACGTTTTCGAACTGCAGCATTTACGCTTCCCCCAGGTAGGCTTTGATCACTTCAGGATTATCGCGGATCTGTTCCGGCGTACCGTCGGCCAGAGGCGTGCCCTGGTTGATCACGACGATGTGGTCGGAAATGCTCATGACCAGTTTCATGTCGTGTTCGATCAGCAGCACGGTGACGTTGTGCTCTTCCCGCAACACGCTGATCAGCGCCTTGAGATCTTCGGTTTCCTTCGGGTTCAGACCGGCCGCCGGTTCGTCGAGCATGAGGATCCGCGGACGGGTCATCATGCAGCGAGCGATTTCCAGACGCCGTTGCTGACCGTAGGCCAGGGTTCCGGCGGTACGGTTGGCGAACTCTTTGAGGTTGACCTTTTCCAGCCAGTACTCGGCAAACTCCATCGCCTCGCGCTCGCTCTTGCGAAACGCCGGGGTCTTGAACAGGCCGGACAGGAAGTTGGTGTTCAAGTGACGGTGCTGGGCGATCAACAGGTTCTCGACCGCGGTCATTTCCTTGAACAAACGCACGTTCTGGAAGGTGCGCACCACGCCTTTGAGGGCGATCTTGTGGCCCGGCAAGCCCTGAATCGGCTCGCCGTCCAAAAGGATGCTGCCGCCGGTAGGCTGATAGAAACCGGTCAGGCAGTTGAACACGGTGGTCTTGCCCGCGCCGTTCGGCCCGATCAAGGCAACCACCTGTTTTTCCTTGACGGTCAGGGCCACGCCATTGACCGCCAGCAAGCCGCCGAAGCGCATGCTCAGGTTTTCGACTTTAAGAATCTCGCGGCTCATTTTCGCAACTCCATGTGTGGGCGTTGCATCGGCAGCAGACCTTGTGGACGCCAGATCATCATCAACACCATCAGGGCACCAAACATCAACATGCGGTACTCGCTGAACTCACGCATCATTTCCGGCAACAGGATCATCACCACGGCCGCGAGAATCACGCCCAGTTGTGAGCCCATGCCACCCAGCACGACGATGGCGAGGATGATCGCCGACTCGATGAAGGTGAACGATTCCGGGGTTACCAGACCCTGACGGGCGGCGAAGAAGCTGCCGGCGAAACCGGCGAAGCTCGCACCGAGGGTGAAGGCCGACAGCTTGATCACGGTTGGATTCAGACCCAGTGCACGGCAAGCGATTTCATCTTCACGCAGCGCTTCCCACGCACGGCCGATCGGCATGCGCAGCAGACGGTTGATGATGAACAGCGCCGCCAGCGCCAGCAACAACGCAACCAGGTAGAGGAAAATCACCTTGTTGATCGAGTTGTATTCGAGGCCGAAGTACTCGTGGAACGTCTGCAGGCCTTCCGCCGCCTTACGTTCGAAGGTCAGGCCGAAGAACGTCGGTTTCTCGATATTGCTGATGCCGTTCGGGCCACCCGTGATATCGGTCAGGTTACGCAGGAACAGACGGATGATCTCGCCGAAACCGAGGGTCACGATCGCCAGATAGTCACCGCGCAGACGCAACACCGGGAAGCCCAGCAGGAAGCCGAACGTCGCCGCCATCAGGCCGGCAATCGGCAGGCAGATCCAGAAGCTCAGGCCGTAGTAGTGCGACAGCAGCGCGTAGCTGTAGGCGCCGACGGCGTAGAAGCCGACGTAACCGAGGTCGAGCAGACCGGCCAGTCCCACGACGATGTTCAGACCGAGGCCGAGCATCACGTAGATCAGGATCAGCGTGGCGATGTCCACCGCGCCACGCGAACCGAAGAACGGCCACACCAGCGCGCCGATGATCAGCGCAATGATGAAGTAGCGTTGGGTGGTCGGCAGGGTCAGGAAGTTACTCGCCTTGGCCGGGATCAGCGGCAAGCCTGGCGAGGATTTCCACGCCTTGCTGATCTGCTGGTTGAACAGCACCCGCAGGAACATCAGCACCGAGCAGATGGCGATGGTCGCCAGAATCATCGGGCTGGTGTTATGCACTTCGAGGTTGATGCCGACGATGGTCAGTTTCAGACCGAGTACCGGGTAGGCCACGGCCCACACCAGCAAGGCACTGAACAGTGCCTGTTTAAGATTCCTAGTCATACTTTCTCAACCTCCGGACGGCCCAGAATGCCGGTCGGACGGAACAACAGCACCAGAACCAACAAGCCGAAAGCCACGACGTCCTTGTACTGGTCGCCGAAGATATCGGCACCAAAGGCTTCCGCCACCCCAAGCACCAACCCGCCGAGCATGGCGCCGGGGATGCTGCCGATGCCGCCGAGTACTGCCGCGGTGAAGGCTTTGAGGCCGACGAGGAAACCGGCGTTCGGGTTGATCACACCGTATTGCATGCTCAGCAGCACAGCCGCGATGGCCGCGAGCGCAGCACCAATGACGAAGGTCAGGGCGATGATGTTGTTGGTGTTGATGCCCAGCAGGTTGGCCATCTTGATGTCTTCGGCGCAGGCGCGGCAGGCGCGACCCAGGCGAGAACGGGAGATGAACAGCGTCAGGCCGAGCATGGCGACCAGGGTCACCACGAACACCACGATTTGCATGTAGGAAATCAGCACTTCATGTGCGCCACCTGGCCCGATGGAGAAGTTGCCGGGGATCAGGTTGGGGATGGATTTGTCCTTGGAGTCTTGCGCCAGCAGCACCGTGTTCTGCAGGAAGATCGACATACCGATGGCGGAGATCAGCGGGATCAGACGGTTGCTGCCGCGCAGAGGGCGGTAGGCGATCCGTTCGATGCTGTAACCGTAGGAACTTGTCACGACGATGCTCGCGATGAAAGCTGCGGTCATCAACAGCGGGACGTTGTCGATTCCCATCATGGCCAGCCCGGCGATGGCGATGAACGCCACGTAGGAGCCGATCATGTACACCTCGCCGTGGGCGAAGTTGATCATTCCAATGATGCCGTAAACCATCGTATAGCCGATGGCAATCAGGGCATACGTGCTGCCAATGGTCAGACCATTAACCAGCTGCTGGAAGAAGTGATAGAGGTCAGGCATTACAACGCTCCTAAAAACCTGATACGCATTTCACTGGTGGAGTCATTTTCCCGCCCGGCCCCGTGGATCTGTATCCACTTCGAATCCGGGTTTTGCCAGCGAACCGCTGATGACGGTTTTGAGATTTTCAGGTGGGGAGACTGGCGGATCACGCCAGCGCGGCCCATACATTCGTAAAACAAAGCCCACGGCACGCCGTGGGCTTTATTGGCAGTCAGTCAGGGCGCGCCTTACTGAGGCGAAGCTTCAGTTTTCGGTTTGCCGAAGTGCCACTCGTAAACCACAAACTTGAAGTCCTTCAGGTCGCCCTTGGCGTCGAAGCTCAGGTCGCCAGTCGGGGTTTTGAAGGTGCCGGCGTGGATGGCTTCGGCCACTTTGGCAGTGTCTTCGGATTTGGCTGCGGTGATACCGCCGGCAATCACTTCAACCGCCGAGTAGGAAGGGAACACGAACGGGCCGCTCGGGTCTTCTTTCTTCGCCTTGAATGCATCTGCCAGGGCGACGTTGGCCGGATCCTGGTCGAAGGATTTCGGCAGGGTTACCAGCAGACCTTCGGAAGCGTCTTTGGCGATCTGCGAAATGGAGTCGTTACCCACGCCTTCCGGACCCATGAACTTGGCTTTCAGGCCTTTTTCCTGGGATTGACGCAGGATCAGACCCAGCTCCGGGTGGTAGCCGCCGTAGTAAACGAAGTCGACGTTGGCTTGCTTGAGTTTGGCGATGATCGAGGAGAAGTCCTTGTCGCCGGCGTTGACGCCTTCGAACACGGCGACTTTCACGCCTTTCTTCTCGAGGGTAGCTTTAACGGCGGTGGCGATGCCTTCACCGTATTGCTGTTTGTCGTGCAGGACGGCAACGACTTTCGGTTTCACGTGATCGGCAATGTAGTTACCGGCGGCAGGGCCCTGGGCGCTGTCCAGACCGATAGTACGGAAGACCATTTTGTAACCACGGGCGGTGATGTCCGGGCTGGTGGCAGCCGGGGTGATCATGATCACGCCTTCGTCTTCGTAGATGTCCGAAGCCGGTTGAGTGGAGCTGGAGCACAGGTGACCGACCACGAACTTGATGCCGTCGTTGACGACCTTGTTCGCGACCGCTACGGCTTGTTTCGGATCGCAGGCGTCATCGTATTCAACGGCTTCGAGTTTCTTGCCGTCGACGCCGCCCTTGGCGTTGATCTGCTCGATGGCCATTTTCGCGCCACTGAACTGCATGTCGCCGTATTGGGCTACTGGACCGGTCTTTGGACCGGCGATACCGATTTTGATGGTGTCAGCTGCGAACGAATGGCTGGCAACCCCGGCCAGAACCATAGCGGCAAACAGTTTGGAAATCTGCTTAGTAGCCTTAGTCATAGTGCTCCACTCTTACTGTTGTATTTTTTTAGAGTCCTGGCGCCGTAGCAGCAGAACCGGGTCAGATATCTTTGCGATACCCTCCGGAAATGCCCCCGGCAACTGTACCGGTACAGTGTAGAGCGCCGGTTGTTAGCCTGGGAAGCGGGCGCCGAGGGGCAAAACTTGAGGGTGTCGCATTTTTGAATGAAAAAGACAGAATTGCGGCGGGGCGATCGTGGGCATATAGCTCAATCAGCAGCATTCCCTGGCGTTCCTGCTCTTTTCGTTCGGTGCAGCCCTTTGCAACCGGGTTTTTCTGGCGGACCACCGACGTTATCATTCGCGCCGATTTCTTTTCCGGACAGTTCCCATGAATCAAGAACCTAGCACCCTCTATGCCAAGCTGCTTGGTGAAACCGCATCTATTACCTGGAAAGAGTTGGAGCCGTTCTTTGCCAAGGGTGCCCTATTGTGGGTCGACCCTGACCTGGATTTGATCGCTGCCGCCGAGGCCGTGGCCTCGGACGATGGCGAGAAAGTGGCTGCCTGGCTGGCCGAAGACAAGGTCGGCAAGCTGTCTGAAACGCGGGCGCTGGATATTTTCGAGCGCGATCCCGAGATGTGGGCGGTGGTGGTTCGGCCGTGGATTCTGGTCCAGGAAAGGGCGCGCAGTTGAATGCGTGCACCTCGGTGGTGCGCGTTGCCGCCGGGGAAAAGTGTGTAGTGGAGTAGCGTGATGGCAGGTTGCCGTAGAGAAATGCCACAAGCGGGGGTGGCATCACGGTGACGTAAACGTAACGGGAACAGTTTAGTAAGCAGCCTAACGGCTGCTTAATTGTTTCTGGATGTTGGAAGGCGTGAGTTTTTGCGCTGTTGTCATGGCCTCATCGCTGGCAAGCCAGCTCCCACAGGGTCCGAGTGAACACAACTATTGTGAACACTACAAATCCTCTGGGAGCTGGCTTGCCAGCGATTGAGGCGACTCGGTTCTGGATCAGACCGAGTAAGTCTTCCCCGTATGGTTATTGAGGGAAATAACCTTGGTCTTGCCGATCCGGTGACGGTAGATCTCGCGCAGGTACTTGATCGACTTCTTCACGCAATCCCGTGACAGGCGAATGTCATTGATCGAGACAAACTTGTCCTTGTCGTTGATCAGCTCGCGGTACTTCTTCTCGTACATCGGTTTGATCGCGTACCAGTTGGTGTCGAGGATCTTCGCCGGGTTTTCGAACTCGTTGAGCAGATCGTCGATGCGGTCTTCGTCGAAATCCTCGTGGATGATGAAGTCGAGGATCGAGTTGTCGAGGGTCTCGTCGAAGCGGTACGGGTTCTTCGCGAAGCAACGCTTGATGAACGCCACGATCAACGTCAGGAAGTCGTCCGACAGGCACGGGCTCTTGGCGATCAGAGTGGTCAGCGACAGGTTGGCCGAGGCGCCGATCACCAGCGCGTAACGCTTGAGCGTGGTGTTGGGGAACAGGCTGTTGAGGTGGGTCTTCAACCGGTTCAGGTCCATGTACGACAGTTTGTAGTCTTTGGGCAGCGAGACAATCGAGACCACCGACGAGCAGTTCTTGAAGAAGTGCAGGTCGTGCAGGGCGGCGGCGTCGTAGCCGGAATTCTTGTACTGCTCCAGCGACGCACGATAGCGCTTGGATTCGATCGGCAGCAGGCTGATGCCCTCGATCGCCTGGGTGACCTTGTTGAAATGCGGCAGGTCGATCGAGCGGAAGAACAGGTCGTCGATGTTCAGGCGCTGCGGCTCTTTGTCGAACACCTTGAACTTGTCGCTGCTCGGCGGCGGGGTTTCCGGCACTACCGATTCGGCGTAGGCGATCGCCACCGGGCCGGCCAGGCTCATGAACAGGTCGTTGGCGTCGAGGCGAATGGTTTCGCCGATGTCGATGCCGGCACGACGGAAGTAGTTCTGGTCGTAGTCGGTGGTCACCGCCTGCGCCGTCAGAATGTTGAAGATCTGCTGCGAGATGTACTGATTGGCGTGCTTCTCCATCGCATTGACATCAATGTTCTGGATGTTGCCGTCATCGCTTTCTTCGGCGTAACGCATGATGTCATTGGAGATCAGCATCATCGCGTTCCATGGACGGATACGGCCCATGACGCTGGCTTCGCTGCTGTCTTCGTTGGCGAAGTTGTAGGAGAAATCCCATTCTTCCGACAGGTATTTGCACAGCAGGCGTCCGGCGTTGATGTGCAGCGCCTCGGACATTTCACTGCGGTGGTCGGAAATGTTCGGCAGCACGCAGATGCCACTGGTAAAGATCGGCTCGAACACAAACGAATGGCCGCTCTTGCCGTCGTGCTCGTCCATTGGCTTGGTGTCGAACGTCTTGTTCATGTACGAGTGCTGTTGGGCCAGGCCGAACTCCGAAGCCATGCCCGAACCGGTACCGCCGCCGGCGCTGAAAATCGAGAAATACAGACGCGACTGGTTGGCCTTGATGCCGCAGCTGTCGATCAGGTACGAGTGGATCATTTTCCAGTCGGGGCTGGAGAAACGCTGGGTGTCCTTGTTGAGGATGATCTTCGCCAGGTACTGGCCGAGGATCGGCGCGTTACCGGCGCCACCGGCGTGGACTTCGGACAAGTCCATGATTTTCATTTTGCTGTAGTCGCGCAGGAAGCCGCTTTTCTCGCCCTTGCGCGAAAAACGGATGCGCCCGGCGATGTCCTTGTCGAGGTCGCCGAGCATCACCAACGGTTCTACCAGGAACACCGGTTTGGTGGATTTGTTCGGGCCGATCCGCAGGTTCTGCTTGATCCACTGGGCCGGGCTGTAGCCCTTGTCGGCCAGACGCCGATCCGCCGCGCGGTCTTCGTTGTTGAATTCGTTGAGGTAGAACTTGCGCGCGTTGTACACCAGCTCCGCGACGTCGAGGGCAATGTTCGAGCCGCAGCGACCGAGGCCGATCAGGCACACCGAAGGGAATTCCTGGTCGTTATGCTGTTCGTTGTCGCCTTCCAGGTGCGGTGGGCGCGGGAACACCAGGTCGCGCAAGCCGTCGAGGTTGTCGAGGATGCGGTCGGTGTTGGTTTCGGTGAAGTACAGGTATTGCTGGGTCGACAGCGGGCGCGACGGGACCGCTGGCTTTGACGATGACGGGCTGTTGGCAGCGGGGCTCAACGTCAGATCGGAGACCGCAGTGGCAGGATTGTTTTTAGAAGTCATTGGGCGCCATATACCTGGACTGGTTTGGCCCGCTGACCGATGTCAGCGGGCCTCACGGAATAAGATCTCGCGTCTTTTGTGCGCGAATTGAGCCCGAGCGTCAGGCTTCTGGCCTGACTTTCGCTGGGGGGAATCCTTTCCTGATCGTTGATGAATCGGCCATTATTCGGCGATCTTTAATTGAAAAGAGGCAAAGTGATGTCAACGCTACCTTCGTTGGGGTTCGCCGGAATCGGTCTGATGGGGCTGCCCATGTGCCGGCGTCTGTTGGCGGCGGGTTACCCGCTGACCGTGTGGAATCGCAACCCGGACAAGTGCGCGCCACTGGTTGAAGCCGGCGCGCGACAGGTAGCGAGCCCCGCTGAACTGTGCGAACACGCCGACGTGGTGATGCTGTGTCTGGCGGACACGGCGGTGGTTCGCGCAGTGGTGTTTGGCCCGGCGGGTGTCGCCGAAGGCGCAAAAAAAGGCCAGTTGCTGGTGGACTTTTCCAGCCTTGAACCGACCGCCACGCGCGAGATGGCGGCAGAGCTGATGGAGAAAACCGGCATGAGCTGGCTGGACTCACCGGTGTCCGGCGGCGTGGTCGGTGCCGAGGCGGGCAGCCTGGCGATCATGGTCGGTGGCGCTGCGGCCGATCTTCAGCGCGTACGCCCGGTGTTGCTCAACCTCGGTCAGCGGGTTACGCACATGGGCGGCATCGGTGCCGGGCAGGTGACCAAGGCCTGCAACCAGATGATTGTTGCCTGCAACGCGCTGGTGATTGCCGAAGTGGTGGCGCTCGCCGAACACGCGGGCGTCGATGCGAGCCTGATCGCTGAAGCGCTGGCCGGCGGTTTTGCCGATTCGAAACCGTTGCAGATCCTCGCCCCGCAAATGGCGGAAAGCCGTTTCGAACCGATCAAATGGCACGTGCGCACGCTGCTCAAGGATCTCGATACCGCCGTCAAATTCTCCCGCGAACAGGGTTCGGCGACGCCAATTAGCGGATTGGCCGCACAACTGATGCGCCTGCATGGGGCGCAAGGCTATTTGGCGCAGGATCCAGCGACACTGGTGCAAATGTACCGCGCGCCAGAATCAGCGGATTGACCGCGTGGGGCGGCGTGCGTTGATTGATTTCCTCGAGCACCGGACGTAATTCGTCCAGCGGCACCGGGCGGCTGAGCAGGTAACCCTGAATGAAATCGCAGCCCGAGCGTTCAAGGAATTCGTACTGCTCCAGGCTTTCCACACCCTCGGTCACCACCTGTAAATGCAGGGTGTGCGCCATGACAATGATCGCCTGGACGATCTCCATGTCGGCGGTCGCCGTGGGAATGTCGAGGATGAACGAGCGGTCGATCTTCAGCGTGTTGAGCGGCAGGCGCTTGAGGTAGGCCAGCGAGGAGTAGCCGGTGCCGAAGTCGTCAATCGACAGTGAGACGCCAAGCGCGCGGATCTGCCTCAGCAATACCAGGGTGTTGGCAATGTTGCCCATCAGTGCGTTTTCGGTGACTTCCAGTTCCAGCCGTTCCGGCGCCACCCCGGCGCTGCGTAATGCGCTTTCGATTTCGTTGGCCAGTTCCTCCCGGGTGAGGTTGAGTGGTGAGCAGTTCCAGGCAATTTTCAGTTCTTCGCAGCCATGCCGCGACAATTCACCCAGGTCCTTGCAGGCCCGGCGCAGCACCCAATTATCCAGCTCGGCAATCAGGCCGTTATTTTCAGCGATGGAGATAAAGCGATCCGGGGTCAGCAACCCGTGCAGCGGATGCTGCCAGCGGATCAGCGCTTCGAGCTTGGTGACACGGCCAGTCTTCAGTTCGAAGATCGGTTGGTAATACAGGGTCAGGCCGTTTTCTTCGCGCAAGGCGTGGCGCAGTTCTTCTTCCAGTTGCAGCTCGAAGCTGGCGCGGGTCTTGAGGTTGGAGCTGAAAAAATGCAGGCCGTTGCGGCCGGCGCCCTTGGATTGATACAACGCCAGATCGGCGTGTTTGAGCAGTTCCTCGCAGGTGGTGCCATCCTCCGGAAACAGGCTGATGCCAATGCTGGTGGTCATCACCATGCGGCGTCCAGCCAGTTCGATCGGCTCTTTCATCTTGAGCATGATGCGCTGGGCCATATTGCGGGCTTCTTCGCGATCACGAAGGCCGATCAGGATGCAGAACTCGTCGCCGCCAAAACGCGCGACCACGTCTTCATGGCTGCGCACCGAGCCTTTGATGTGCTGGGCGATAACCTTGAGCAGTTCGTCACCGGCGTCATGGCCGAGGCTGTCGTTGATCCGTTTGAAGTGGTCGATGTCGAGAAACATCACCGCAAGCATGCCGCCCTCAGTGGTTTTCTGGCAGAGCTTTTCGGCAAAGATCTGGTTGAAACCGCGACGGTTGATCAGGTTGGTCAGGGCATCGTAGTTGGCCGCTTGCTGCAGCGACATGCGCGCCTGATCGAGCTGGCTGAGCAGGGCGTTGACCCGGCGCAGGTCCTCTTCCTTGTTCTGCAGTTTCTTGTCGGCCAGCGCCGCACTGATCGCACTGCCAAGGATCAGCAAGGTAATCAGCGCGACGGTGAGGCCCAGCTGCAGATGGTTGGTTTGGGCTGTCGGCATCGGCTGGCCGCTTTCGGGCAAGACCAGATTCAGCGCCGCCATGGCGGTGAAATGCATGCTGAAAATGCCGGCGCCGAGGAGCAGTGCCGCGCTGTACCTGAGCATCTGATGGAACAGGCCACTGCCTTCACGCAAATAACCGGCGACCCATAATGCGGCGAAACTGGCGCCGATGGCGATGGCGATCGACAACACGAACAGCGTCGGTTGGTAGTAGGCGGTGGCGTTCGATTTCATCGCCGCCATGCCGACGTAATGCATGCCGGCAATGCCCAGACCGATGACGATGGCGGTTTTCAGATACCGCATCAGACTGGTCTGCGCATCGCTCAACGTGTGCATGGCCAGCCACGAGGCGAGCAGGGCGATCAGCAGGGAAAACAGGGTAATCGGCAGGTCGTAATGGATTTCGATCGGTGCCTGAAACGCCAGCATGCCGATGAAGTGCATGGCCCAGATGCCGCCGGCCAGGCACGTCGCGCCGATCCAGCGCCAAAGGCGTTGCGAGCGTGGATCTTCGGCATGGACGACGCGCTCGGCCATGTCGAGGGTGGCAAAACTCGCGGCGCTGGCGACCAGATAGGCCACCAGCACCAGCAGGGGATTATGTGTGCAATCGAGGATGACCTGCCCGCTCTCCGGCAGCTCGGTAACAAACTGCAAACCAAGCCACTCCATAGCATGCCCCGTCTCTGAAGTCGTCCCGAGTAAGCGTTGAACGCAGCTGAATGTCAGGAGTATAGAGGCCGATTTCGGGGTGCAAGCGGTAGTGGCACATTGGCGCTAATGATTTTGGCATTAGCGTCATAGCGATTAGCGCTAAAAGCTTAAGCGATCTGTTCGAAAGGGATTTGCGCCCAGTCGGGTTGCAGGGGCGGCAAGCCGAAACGCGCGCGGGCCTTATCGCAATCGACATTCTGCTCGCCATTTTCCCATGACGACTCAAATTCGCGGCAGGGGCTGGAGCGCAGTTCATAAATCGAGCACTTCACCTCGCTGCCGACTTCACCGACCAACGCCGTGCAGCGCGGCGATTTGCAGTCGGTGCCGTTCATCGCCACCCGACTGGGGCTGATCTGTGTGACCAGCTCATCAGGCACCGTGCCACCTGAAGATGAGCACTCACCCCAAAAGAACGACACGCGAAAATGGGAACAGCAGGCACCGCAATTCAGACACGGACTGACTTCAGACATGGGCGAGGGTATCAAAGGGATTGATCGGGAGATCCGGACGGATCCGGCGGCCATTCTAGGCTTTGCCACAAACTTGGGAAGGGGGGCGCGAAAGTATTTTTTTGTGCCAGGATTTTGCCGCAAAAGCCCCGGTTTTCGGGGGATTGCAGGCTTATCAAGGGCTTACGTTTCGTTACAGTGCCATGGCCCGATATCAGGCAGACGAATGATCACAGACAGGCCAGTCCGCGCTGACTAGATTGCAGGTTCCGGGCTCGGATGCGGTGGCAGTGAAGCCCTATAACAATAAAGAGACGGACCCATGCAGAACTCGACCCAAGCGGCGAATGCCTGGCGCATTCTGTTCCTGCTGTTCCTGGCCAACCTGTTCAATTTCTTCGACCGCACCATTCCGGCGATCATCATCGAACCGATCCGCATGGAATGGCACCTCAGTGACTTTCAACTGGGCATTGTCGGTACCGCATTCACCATTGTTTACGCGATTGCCGGGCTGCCGCTGGGGCGCATGGCGGACACCGGTTCGCGCAGCAAACTGATGGGCTGGGGCCTGGCGACCTGGAGCGCGCTGACCGCGGTCAACGGTCTGGTCGGCAGTTTCTGGAGTTTTCTGATCGTGCGCATGGGCATCGGCATTGGCGAGGCCAGTTATGCGCCGGCGGCCAACTCGCTGATCGGCGACCTGTTTCCGGCCCATCGTCGGGCGCGGGCGATGGGCATTTTCATGCTCGGTCTGCCGCTCGGATTGCTCTTGGCGTTCTTCACCATCGGCGCGATGGTCAAGGCGTTCGACAGTTGGCGCGCGCCGTTCTTTATTGCCGCCGTACCGGGGCTGATCCTGGCGATTTTCATGTTCTTCATTAAAGAGCCGAAGCGCGGTGCGGCGGAAACCGTGCAAGTCTCGCAGGAGAAAGTCGACAAGCCGATCCGCCGGATTCTGGCGGTGCCGACTTTTCTCTGGCTGGTCATGGCCGGGTTGTGCTTCAACTTCGCGACGTACGCCTGCAACTCGTTTCTGGTGCCGATGCTGCAGCGCTATTTCCTCATGCCGTTGCAGGAAGCGGCGGTGGCTACCGGGATGATCGTTGGCGTCACCGGGTTAGTGGGGTTGACGCTGGGCGGCTGGATTGCTGACAAGATTCACCAGCGCGTGGCCAACGGGCGGCTGCTGTTTGCGGCGTTCAGCCTGATCATCTCGACCCTGTGCACGGCGTGGGCGCTGCATGCCGGGCGGATCGAGATTGGTGTGTTTGTCGCGGTGTTCAGTGTCGGTTGGCTGTTTGCCTACAACTTCTACACCTGCGTTTACACGGCGATTCAGGATGTGGTCGAGCCACGTTTGCGGGCGACGGCGATGGCGTTGTTCTTTGCCGGGTTGTATCTGCTCGGCGGTGGTCTGGGGCCGGTGGTGGTCGGCGGGTTGTCGGATCATTTTGCGCATACCGCGATGTTGTCGGCGGGGGCGGAGCAGATGACCGAAGCGTTCAAGGCAGTCGGCCTGCATGATGCGATGTACCTGATTCCGGTGGCGCTGTTCTTGACCATGGTGTTTCTGTTTCTGGCGGCGCGGTGTTTTGTACGGGATGCGAAGCGGATGAAGGAGGGGTTGGTGGCGGTGGTTGAGCCAGAGGTTGCAGCAGCGACTGCCTGACTGCTATCGCTGGCAAGCCAGCTCCCACAGGTATTGTGGTGTTTACAGATTATGTGAACGACCCGATCACTGTGGGAGCTGGCTTGCCAGCGATGACGTCATCAGCATCACCGGATAAATAACAGGCAAACAAAAAGGCCCGCATCGCTGCGGGCCTTCTTGTTTTCAGCAAGGAGGAGGGATTAACCCGCCACCAACACCCGGATCGCTTCCAGGCGCAACGCCGCTTTATCGAGCATCGCCAGACCCTGTTCACGTTGCTTGCGCAACGCATCCAGTTCGCTGTCGCGCACGGACGGGTTGACCGCTTGCAACGCGGTCAGGCGCGCCAGTTCTTCATCGGTGTCGGCCGCCAGGCGGCGGCGGGCCTCGGCCACACGCTCGGCGTGACGCGGGGCGATCTTGTCTTCACCGGCGTTGATCCGTGGCGTCAACTGATCGCGCTGGGCCTGGATGAACTTGTTGGCGCTGGCGCGTGGCACGCTTTCCAGCTGATCGTTCAGGGTTTCGAACGAGACCCGTGGCGACAAGTCGTTGCCGTTGGCGTCGAGCAGGCAGCGCAGGGCCGCTGGTGGCAGATAGCGGCCCAGTTGCAGCGAACGCGGGGCAACCACTTCGCTGACGTAGAGCAGTTCCAGCAATACAGTGCCCGGTTTCAGCGCCTTGTTCTTGATCAGCGCGACGGCGGTGTTGCCCATCGAGCCGGACAACACCAGGTCCATGCCGCCCTGCACCATCGGGTGTTCCCAGGTGATGAACTGCATGTCTTCACGCGACAGCGCCTGGTTGCGGTCGTAGGTGATGGTCACGCCTTCGTCGTCACCCAGCGGGAAACTGGCGTCGAGCATCTTTTCGCTCGGCTTGAGGATCAGGGCGTTTTCCGAATGGTCTTCGCTGTCGATGCCAAAGGCGTCGAACAGGGTTTCCATGTAGATCGGCAGGGCGAACTGATCGTCTTGCTCGAGGATCGCTTCGACCAGCGCATCACCTTCGCCAGCGCCACCGGAATTCAGCTCCAGCAGGCGGTCGCGACCGGTGTGCAGCTCTTCTTCCAGACGCTCGCGCTCGCTGCGTGCTTCGTCGATCAGCGCTTGCCACTCGCCGTCGTCGGCTTCTTCGAGCAGCGGCAGCAGGCGCGGGCCGAACTGATGCTGCAAGGCGTTGCCGGTCGGGCAGGTGTTGAGGAACGCGTTCAGCGCCTCGTTGTACCACTGGAACAGGCGCTCTTGCGGGCTGGTTTCCAGGTACGGCACGTGCAGTTCGATGATGTGCTTCTGGCCGATCCGGTCGAGACGACCGATCCGCTGCTCAAGCAGGTCCGGGTGCGACGGCAGATCGAACAGCACCAGGTGGTGCGCGAACTGGAAGTTGCGGCCTTCACTGCCGATTTCCGAACAGATCAGCACTTGCGCGCCAAACTCTTCGTCGGCGAAGTAGGCGGCGGCGCGGTCACGCTCGAGGATGTTCATGCCTTCATGGAACACCGTGGCCGGGATGCCGGAGCGCACGCGCAGGGCGTCTTCCAGGTCCATCGCGGTTTCGGCGTGGGCGCAGATCACCAGCACTTTGGTGCGCTTGAGCATTTTCAGCTGATCGATCAGCCATTCGACGCGCGGGTCGAATTTCCACCAGCGTTCTTCTTCGCTGGCGTCCGGCTGGGCCTGGAAGCTGACTTCCGGGTACAGCTCGGCGTGATCGCCCAGCGGCAGTTCGAGGTATTCATCCGGGCATGGCAGCGGGTACGGGTGCAGTTTGCGCTCAGGGAACCCTTGCACGGCGGCGCGGGTGTTACGGAACAGCACGCGGCCGGTGCCGTGGCGGTCGAGCAATTCGCGCACGAGGCGGGCGCTGGCTTCGGTGTCGCCATCGTTGACGGCGGTCAGCAGGGCTTCACCCTCGTTGCCGAGGAAGCCATGAATGGTCTTGTGCGCTTCTGGCGACAGGCGGCCCTTGTCGAGCAGTTCCTGGACGGCTTCGGCCACCGGGCGATAGTTGTCGCTCTCGGCGCGGAACGCGGCCAGGTCATGGAAACGGTTCGGGTCGAGCAGACGCAGGCGAGCGAAGTGGCTGTCCTGACCGAGCTGTTCCGGGGTAGCGGTCAGCAGCAGCACGCCCGGAATGGTTTCTGCCAGTTGCTCGACCAGGGTGTATTCCGGGCTGGCCTTGTCTTCGTGCCAGACCAGGTGGTGGGCTTCGTCGACCACCAGCAGGTCCCAGCCAGCGGCGAACAGCGCGTCCTGGGCTTTCTCGTCTTCGACCAGCCACTCCAGCGCCACCAGCGCCAGTTGCGTGTCTTCGAACGGGTTGGAGGCATCGCTTTCGATGAAGCGCTCTTCGTCGAACAGCGCGACCTGCAGATTGAAGCGGCGGCGCATTTCCACCAGCCATTGGTGCTGGAGGTTTTCCGGCACCAGGATCAGTACACGGTTGGCGCGGCCCGAGAGCAGTTGGCGATGGATCACCAGACCGGCTTCGATGGTTTTACCCAGGCCCACTTCGTCCGCCAGCAGAACGCGCGGGGCGATACGGTCGGCGACTTCACGGGCAATGTGCAACTGGTGCGCGATTGGCTGAGCACGAACGCCACCCAGGCCCCAGAGCGAGGATTGCAACTGGCGGCTGGTGTGTTCGAGGGTGTTGTAACGCAGGGAGAACCACGCCAACGGGTCGATCTGCCCGGCGAACAGACGGTCGCTGGCCAGACGGAACTGAATGAAGTTCGACAGCTGGGTTTCCGGCAGGGTAACTGCTTCGTTTTGCCCGTTGAGACCGTGATAGACCATCAGCCCGTCGACGTCGTCGACTTGCTGTACGGTCATCTTCCAGCCTTCGAAGTGGGTGATGCTGTCACCCGGCGAGAACCGCACGCGGGTCAGGGGCGCATTCCGTAGCGCGTACTGGCGGGTTTCGCCAGTGGCCGGGTAAAGCACGGTCAACAAGCGGCCGTCCTGTGCCAGAACGGTGCCTAAACCAAGCTCTGCTTCGCTGTCACTGATCCAGCGTTGCCCCGGTTGATACTGCTGCGCCATGCTGCCTGACTCCCACCTTGAAAAAGCGGGCTATCTTAACGGAATGCGGGCTTAAGGGCCAAAGATTACTGGGTAGGCGCTGTGGCGGGCGGCGAATTTTTAATCGTTGGGAACACTTGAGTTTTGTGGTGTCCGATTAAAAGATCGCAGCCTTCGGCAGCTCCTGCAGGTGCCAAGCGCGTCACAGATTTACGACGAGTGGCTCAAGGCGCCTTTGCCACAGCCGATAGCCTGCTGACAGGAGACCCTTTATATGTTGCCACCGATGCTCCCCCTGAGCGCCGTGCCGATCACTTCCCAGCAGGATCCGATCCGCCAGCGACCGGACATTCCGCCAGTGGTACCGGTGCAGGAAAGCTCCAACGAAAGCACGATTGATCTGCAAAAACGCGATCCGGAAGAGGATGGCTTGCTGTTGCGCGAAGAACAGCGCCGTCAGCAGGAGCGTGATCGTCGTCGTCGCGAGGCCGACGAAGATCCGGAAGCACACCTTGCGGTGCCAGGCACCGAACTCAATGCCGACAACACCGTACCGGTGGTGCCGCTGATGGAAGACCAGCCGCGTCAGGGTTTGTGGGTCGATATCGAGATCTGAATCCGTCCATTTACATGAAATGTCTTAGAGCGGTGGCTGGTCAGCGCTGGCGTCAGGCGGCATGATTGGCGCAGTCCTGCCGGCGATGCGGCAGTTGTGATTTCTTCAAGCGATGCGCCGAACGCCATGAGCCAAGACGATAAACTGATTGACCTCAGCACCGAGCGCGCCAAGCGCGTGCATGACCTCAACGAGAAGCGCCTGAATGAAGTGCGCAAGGCCTTCGAGCAGGCCATGCCGTTGGGAAAAACCCAGAAAAAGCCGAAAAAGAAACCGAAAAAGCGTTGATCTCCCTCCGCATCCTTTGATGCAGGTCAGTTATTTTCCCGCCTTTGCCCTCTGTGTTGACCGGACTTGATCCTGGTCAATTTCTGCGCCTGCGTGATTGGTTAACTTAGCTCCATCGCAGCAAAGCAGGGGCCGGGAGGCCACAGTCATGTTTTTCGATAACGTGGTGTTTGCCGGGGTTCTGACCGTTGGGCTCATGGTTCTGTTTTTTGCAGGGTTTGGATTTTTTATCTGGAAGGATGCGAATAAGCGCAAGAAGTAGGTCTTTCTGGGTTTGATGAGCACGCAAGGCATTTTGGGCAACTTCGGTTGCCCTTTTTTTTTGTGCCGTGGCGGCCTTTGGGCCGACCAGGCTCTTGGGGTTCTGGGTGAATATCCGTTTTTGCGGGTGTTGCTGATTACGGTTCCGCCCTTACGGCGGGTCACCTTTTTCAAACGCCAAAAAGGTAACCGAAAAGGCTTGCTCCTACGTTCGGCCCTCGCAGGCTCGGGTTCCTTCGCTACGGGATCAATCCGGGCGCAGCGGCTCCGGTTTGCTTCGCTGCACCTCCTTCCGCTGTGTACGACTGCGTCGTACGGTCGCTGCGCTCCCACGCCCGGATCAATCCCTCCACTCAGCCTTCCGACGTCGCCTTACAGATCAAGATCAAAAGCAGGCGAGCTGACACTCGGCCTATTGAGTGGTGAAAAGCGGGTGTTCGGCTTTGGGTTTGTGGTGCTCTTGCCCCTCATCGGAACGCCGCCCGCCCAGCCCTCTCCCGAGGGAGAGGGAGCCGATGGTGGGCCTGTGAAAATTTGCGTTCAACTCGGACTTTCACGTCGGCGTAACTCTATCAAACACCTCGGTCAGTCCCCTCTCCCTCCGGGAGAGGGCTAGGGTGAGGGGCTTTTGATCTGGCTTTTGATCTTTTGCCCCATCGGCAGGCCGAGCGGAGGTGTTCATCAGGGGGGAGGCGCGCAGCGCCATGCGGCGCAGCCGCATACATCGAGAGGAGGTGCAGCGAAGCAAGCCGTAGGCGATGCCCTCTGATGGACACCGTAGCGAGGGAACACTGAGCCTCAGCGAAGTGCCGTACGCCGGGGCAAAGCCTTTTGGGTTATTTTTCGCTGGGCCGGCATTCCGGCGTTTGGAAAAAGTGACTCGCTGTAAGCGCGAAACCGCCAGCAGCAACACCCACAGCAACGGATATGCTCACAAAACCAGACCCAAAAAAAAGACGCGATCCTCAAGAATCGCGTCTTTTCATCAAAGCTTGAAGCAGCCTATCAACTACCCAACGCCTTCGACGCCAGCCAGAACAAACCAGCCGACAGCGCCACCGTCGCCGGCAGGGTCAGGACCCAAGCCAGCAGGATGGTACGAACCGTGCCACCTTGCAGGCCGCTTTTGTTGGCGACCATGGTGCCCGCCACGCCCGAGGACAGAACGTGAGTGGTGGATACCGGCAGGCTGAAGATGTTGGCCAGGCCGATCATGCTCGCGGCGGTGATCTGCGCCGACATGCCCTGGGCATAGGTCATGCCTTGCTTGCCGATTTTCTCGCCGATGGTCAGTACCACGCGTTTCCAGCCGATCATGGTGCCCAGACCCAGGGCCAGCGCGACCGCCAGAATTACCCAGAACGGGGCGTATTCGGTGGTGGTGGTCAGGTCTTTGCGCAACTTGTCGAGGTCAGCCTTTTCGCGGGCTTCAAGGCCTGGCAGCTTGGCGACTTTCTTCGCGGTGTCGTCCAGGCACAGCAGGTAGCGACGCACTTCGATGCGGCTTTCGGCCGGCAGCGAGTGGTAGTCCGCTACACCTTTGAGGGTGTGCAGCAGGGCGGAAATGGTCGGTTCGGTCTGCTGCGGGTTGCAGCGGAATTTCTCCGGCAGGTCGCCTTCCACGCTTTTGCCCAGGGCCAGGAACTCACCGAGGGTGGCGGAGTTGCGCTGGTAGAACTGGCTCAGGTGCAGGGTCGCGTCGCGGGTGCGTTCGATCTGGTAAGTGGTGCTGTTCAGGTCGAGCACGAACTGCGCCGGCACGATACCGATCAGCACCAGCATGATCAGGCCGATGCCTTTCTGACCGTCGTTGGAGCCGTGCACGAAACTCATGGCCATTGCCGACATCACCAGCACCAGACGATTCCAGAATGGCGGGTGTTTCTTGTCGTCGATCTTGCGGCGCTGTTCCGGCGTCTTGTGCATCTTCGACAGTGGGCGCCACCATTTGAGGCCAATCAGCACCAGCGCCGCGACAAGGAAACCGGCCATCGGCGAGAACACCAGCGAGGCACCGATGTCGATCGCTTTCTGCCAGTTCACGCCGTCAGCCAGCGGAATGTCGTTGATCAGGGCGTTGGCCAGGCCGACACCGAGGATCGAACCGATCAGGGTGTGCGAGCTGGAGGCCGGGATACCGAAGTACCAGGTGCCCAGGTTCCAGGCGATTGCCGCGGCGAGCAACGAGAACACCATTGCCAGGCCATGGCCGGTGTTCACATTGATCAGCAGCTCTACCGGCAGCAGGTGGACAATGGCATACGCCACGCCAACGCCGCCCAGCAGCACGCCGAGGAAATTGAACACACCGGAGAAGAACACCGCCAGATGAGGCGGCATGGCTTTGGTGTAGATAACAGTGGCTACCGCGTTAGCGGTGTCATGAAATCCATTGATGAACTCGAAGGCGAGGACAAACGTCAGGGCGAGCAAGAGGCTCACAAGCACCCAAGCATCCAGTCCGCTGAATAAATCGATCATGAAGGTTTTCTGACCCGGTCGTAAGGGGGCGCGATTATGCCAGAAAAGACTGGGAATCGATCCCCTACCTGCTCATTGGTAACAATGTTCTTCGATTTAATTTGTTGCAGCAGGTTAAAACCAAGCGTGGCGCAGGGTTTTTCAAGTCATTGATTTTGTTGCTAAAAGCTTTGCCTGGAAGGGGTTTTTCCAGGCGTGACAAAGCATCAAACGCTTGTCTGAAATATCTCTGAAACGTGTAGGAAGCTTCCTTCAGTCGGTCTGACTGAAAGAGAGCCGCTGCCCGCGGGTAGCGGGCGCGCAAGGCATCGTCGATACACCGCGCTGGTAACCGGTGCGCACGTTGACCTTCGAAATCGTCAAAACCCGTGGCTCATGGCTCTTCGGCTTTGAGTTCCTTTTCGATCTTTTCGATTTCCTGCTTGAAGACCTGATCCTGAACGGTAGGGCGTTTGCGCCATGCCTTGCGTTCCGGCTCGGGTTGAGCGGCGTAGGTGGTGACTTCCCCGCCGTAAACTTCCTTGTAACGTTGTTCCTGGCGCTCAAGTTCCGCGCGCAGTTCGTCTTTCGTCACAGTGCTACCTGTTTGAGTTGAGTTGAATGTCTGGTGAACACACTGCAACGAATCGCTTGATCGGTCCCGTCGAGTGCTCAACGCCTGAACGGACATTGATATAAGAGCAGGGCGGGTCAAGGACTTCCATGTTACAGGCGGCTACGGCACCAGATTAAAACTGACGCAGCATCAGTTTCCTGTTTCAGCGAGCGCTGGCGTTGCATGAGGCATTGGTGTCAGGCGCAGGCCGGGGCGTCGGCGATGGACATCGCATCAGCCAGTGGCGACCCCGGTGATTAAAAACGCGGTGCCACTGAGGTGCATTATAGCGGTCGATTCGGGAATGACTATCTTTGCCAAGTTAAAAACGGTTCTGGATGTGTGATCGTTTTGTTGCTCGCAACTTTATTGCTAGTTAACGTCTGGAAAATACAGTTATTGGCCTGGCGATCTGTTTTTGGCGTCATTTAGTCGAACAACTAAAGCGCTGTTCAGTGCGCTGGTGAAGTTGAGGCCTGAGCAAAAAAGCACCGAGCGAGGCAGCGCAGGTCGATTGCGATTATCGGTCGACGGTTCGATAATCGCCCAATGTTGGCGGTTCGACGCTTGTGCATCGGTTGCCAAGTCGTTTGTATAGCCGCTGAGCCGAGCACAAAAACAAGGACCCGACATGAACGATCAAATGCGCAACTCCTTTACCTCCGTGGCGCCGCCGATCGTTGCCTCGCCGGCCAAGCGCATTCAGGCCCTGACCGGCGATCCGGACTTCATGACCTCGCTGGCCCGGGGCCTGGCGGTGGTGCAGGCATTTCAGGAGCGCAAGCGGCACCTGACCATCGCCCAGATCAGCCACCGCACGGAAATTCCCCGCGCTGCCGTGCGTCGTTGCCTGCACACCCTGATCAAGCTCGGCTACGCCACCACCGACGGCCGTACCTATTCGCTGCTGCCCAAAGTGCTGACCCTCGGTCACGCCTATCTGTCTTCGACCCCGTTGGCGGTTTCGGCCCAGCCGTACCTCGACCGCATGAGCGAGCAATTGCACGAAGCCTGCAACATGGCCACGCTCGAAGGGGACGACATTCTCTACATCGCCCGCTCGGCGACCACGCAACGGCTGATTTCGGTGGACCTGTCGGTGGGCGGGCGCCTGCCGGCGTATTGCACGTCGATGGGGCGGATTCTGCTGGCGGCGCTGGACGACACATCCCTCGGTGAATACCTCGATCATGCCGAACTCGTGGCCAAGACCAGCCGCACGCTTCACACCCCGGAAGCCTTACTCGAGTGTCTGCAAGAAGTGCGGCAGCAGGGCTGGTGCATTGTCGATCAGGAGCTGGAACAAGGCCTGCGCTCGATTGCCGTGCCGGTCTACGATGCTTCGGGGCAAGTGGTCGCTGCGCTCAACGTCAGCACCCACGCTGGCCGTGTCAGCCGTACCGAGCTGGAACAACGCTTCCTGCCGGGCCTGCTCAGCGCCAGCCGCGACCTCAGTGCGCAACTGTTTGCCTGAGGAAGCTGTTCGATAAACGCACAGTGTTGCGTTTATCGAATTGACGCTAAAACCCTCGGATCATTAATGTCGCGGCAGCGTCATCCGGCGCTGATGTGAATGAGCTCGCCGGACTGCCGACTCCCATAATAATGACAAGAGGCAACTCCCCATGCGCACGTTCCCCGACTGTCGCCGCCGCTCCCCGTGTTGCCGGTTTCAACGCAACGCCTGATCCACACCTTCTATTCTTGTGACCGTGCCGCTCTCTGGCCGGCCGCCGTTCGACTGCGTTTTTTGCGTGGAATAAAAATAATGAACCAGCCTCAGTCCGCTGTGGGTAACTGCCTCGACGTGCAGACCTTCATCAATGCCCAACCGATCTCGCGCTATCAGTGGCGGGTGGTGATCCTGTGTTTCCTGATTGTGTTCCTCGATGGCCTTGATACCGCCGCGATGGGCTTCATTGCCCCGGCGCTGTCTCAGGACTGGGGCATCGACCGCGCCAGCCTCGGCCCGGTGATGAGCGCCGCGTTGATCGGCATGGTTTTCGGTGCACTGGGTTCCGGCCCCCTGGCTGACCGCTTCGGGCGCAAAGTCGTGCTGGTCGGCGCAGTGGTGTTGTTTGGTGCCTTCAGCCTGGCGTCAGCGTACAGCACCAATGTCGAACAACTGCTGGTGCTGCGCTTTCTCACCGGCCTCGGTCTGGGCGCCGGCATGCCCAACGCCACCACGCTGCTGTCGGAGTACACCCCGGAGCGCAAGAAGTCGCTGCTGGTGACCAGCATGTTCTGCGGCTTCAACCTCGGCATGGCCGGCGGCGGTTTCATTTCCGCCAAATTGATTCCGGCGTTCGGCTGGCACAGCCTGCTGCTGATTGGCGGGATTCTGCCGTTGATCCTCGCGGTGGTATTGCTGGTCTGGCTGCCGGAATCGGCGCGGTACCTGGTGGTGCGTAACCGCGGCACCGACAAGGTGCGCAAGACCTTGGCACCGATCGACCCGGTCACCGTTGCCCAAGCGTCGAGTTTCAGTGTGCCGGAACAGAAAACCGTCAAGGCGCGCAATGTGTTCGCGGTGATCTTCTCCGGCACCTACAGCACCGGCACTTTGTTGTTGTGGCTGACCTATTTCATGGGACTGGTGATCGTGTACCTGCTGACCAGCTGGTTGCCGACGCTGATGCGTGACAGCGGCGCGAGCATGGAGCAGGCCGCGTTCATCGGTGCGCTGTTCCAGTTCGGCGGTGTGCTGAGTGCGGTCGCGGTGGGCTGGGCGATGGACCGCTTCAATCCGCACAAGGTCATCGGCGCGTTCTATCTGTTGGCCGGGGTGTTTGCCTATGCGGTGGGGCAGAGCCTGGGCAACATTACCTTGCTTGCGACCTTGGTGCTGGTGGCGGGGATGTGCGTGAACGGTGCGCAATCGGCGATGCCGTCGCTGGCGGCGCGGTTTTATCCGACTCAGGGCCGGGCGACCGGTGTTTCCTGGATGCTGGGGATTGGTCGCTTCGGCGCGATTCTCGGAGCGTGGATGGGCGCGACGCTGTTGGGCCTGGGCTGGAACTTCGAACAGGTGTTGACGGCGCTGGTGATTCCGGCGGCGTTGGCGACGGCGGCGGTGGTGATCAAAGGCATGGTGAGTCATGCGGATGCGACCTGAGTTTCACTTTCAGCATCGTCGGTGAATGTGATGGCCGCATCGCGAGCAGGCTCACTCCGACATTTGAGAATGCATTTCCCCGGTAGGAGTGAGCCTGCTCGCGATGCCTTCGGTTTTGATTGTTAGGGAGATAACAATCCGTTCGATAAACGAACACTCAGTCGATTATCGGA
Source organism: Pseudomonas sp. GNP014 (assembly GCF_054344005.1). NCBI lineage: Bacteria > Pseudomonadati > Pseudomonadota > Gammaproteobacteria > Pseudomonadales > Pseudomonadaceae > Pseudomonas > Pseudomonas sp. GNP014. Next base: position 2,692,869 of record NZ_JBTGUS010000001.1, read on the forward strand.
TTGTTTGGCGATTTTCAGCGGCTTAATCTGCAGTGACTCCGGCGCTGAACCTCGCGCCTTTTTATCACTGGCGATTCATTACAAAAACGGGAGCCCGCTCCATGGCTGAGATCCTTTCGCTGCATGACGCGGTGAAGCAATTCGTCAACGACGGCGATACCGTCGCGCTCGAAGGCTTCACTCACCTGATCCCTACGGCAGCGGGTCATGAAATCATTCGGCAGGGCAAGAAAGACCTGACCCTGGTGCGGATGACGCCTGACCTGATCTACGACCAACTGATCGGTGCCGGTTGTGCCCGCAAGCTGATTTTCTCCTGGGGCGGCAACCCGGGCGTCGGTTCGCTGCACCGTCTGCGCGATGCGGTCGAGAAGCAATGGCCACACGCTTTGGAAATCGAAGAACACAGCCACGCCGACCTGGCCAATGCCTATGTTGCCGGGGCTTCCGGCCTGCCATTCGCCGTGTTGCGGGCTTACGCCGGTTCCGACCTGCCGAAGGTCAACCCGCTGATCAAATCGGTCACCTGCCCGTTCACCGGTGAAGTGCTGGCGGCGGTGCCGTCGGTGCGCCCCGACGTGACCGTGATCCACGCGCAGAAAGCCGACCGCCAGGGCAACGTGCTGCTGTGGGGCATTCTCGGTGTGCAGAAAGAAGCCGCACTGGCGGCCAAGCGCTGCATCGTCACCGTCGAGGAAATCGTCGACAACCTCAACGCCCCGATGAACGCCTGCGTGCTGCCGACCTGGGCCTTGAGCGCGGTTTGCCACGTACCCGGTGGTGCGCACCCGTCCTACGCCCACGGTTACACCGAACGCGACAACCGTTTCTATCAGGCGTGGGACCCGATCGCTCGCGACCGGGCGACGTTTACCGCGTGGATCAACGAATACATCCATGGCTGCGCTGACTTCAGCGAGTTCCAGGCCAAGTTGGCCGCTGCTTCGGAGGCCAAGTAATGACGTACACCACCAATGAAATGATGACCGTCGCCGCAGCTCGTCGCCTGAAAAACGGCTCGGTGTGCTTCGTCGGTATCGGCCTGCCGTCGAAAGCCGCGAACCTTGCGCGTCTGACCTCGTCGCCGGACGTGGTACTGATCTACGAGTCGGGCCCGATTGGCGCCAAGCCGAGCGTGTTGCCGCTGTCGATCGGTGATGGCGAGCTGGCGGAAACCGCCGACACCGTGGTCCCGACCGGTGAGATTTTTCGCTACTGGCTGCAGGGCGGGCGCATCGACGTCGGATTCCTGGGCGCGGCGCAGGTCGACCGTTTCGGCAACATCAACACCACCGTGGTCGGTGATTACCATGCGCCGAAAGTGCGTCTGCCGGGTGCCGGTGGCGCGCCGGAAATCGCCGGTTCGGCGAAAAGCGTGCTGATCATCCTCAAGCAGTCGGCGCGTTCGTTCGTCGACAAGCTCGACTTCATCACCTCGGTCGGTCATGGCGAGGGCGGCGATTCGCGCAAGCGTCTGGGCCTGCCGGGTGCCGGCCCGGTCGGGATCATCACCGACCTGTGCATCATGGAGCCGGAAGCGGGCACTCATGAGTTCGTGGTCACCGCGCTGCACCCCGGTGTGACCCGCGAGCAAGTGGTCGCGGCCACCGGATGGGCGATTCGTTTTGCCGACCATGTCGCCATTACCGCCGAGCCGACCGACGTCGAACTGACTGCGCTGCGCGATCTCGAAGCACGCACCGCCGCCGCCCACGGCCAGGCACCGGGAGAAGCATGATGCGTGACGTGTATATCTGCGATGCGATTCGTACCCCCATCGGCCGTTTCGGCGGTGGTCTGGCCGGCGTGCGCGCCGACGATCTGGCCGCCGTGCCGATCAAGGCGCTGATGGAGCGCAATCCGTCGGTGGACTGGAACGCCATCGACGAAGTGTTCCTCGGTTGCGCCAACCAGGCTGGCGAAGACAACCGCAACGTCGCGCGCATGGCGCTGCTGTTGGCCGGCCTGCCGGAAACCGTGCCGGGCGTGACCCTCAACCGTCTCTGTGCATCGGGCATGGACGCGATCGGCACCGCGTTCCGCGCGATTGCCAGTGGCGAGATGGAGCTGGCGATTGCCGGTGGCGTCGAGTCGATGTCCCGCGCGCCATTCGTGATGGGCAAGGCTGACGCGGCGTTTTCGCGCAACATGAAACTGGAAGACACCACCATCGGCTGGCGCTTTATCAACCCGTTGATGAAGGCCCAGTACGGCGTCGACGCGATGCCGCAGACCGCCGACAACGTGGCCGATGACTATAAAGTCTCGCGCGCCGATCAGGACGCTTTTGCTTTGCGCAGTCAGCAACGCACCGCCGCCGCGCAGGCTGCCGGCTACTTCGCCGAGGAAATCGTCGAAGTCCGCATCGCCCACAAGAAGGGCGAAACCGTGGTCAGCCAGGACGAACATCCGCGCGCTGAGACCACCATTGAAGCGCTGAGCAAATTGAAACCGGTCAACGGCCCGGACAAAACCGTCACCGCCGGCAACGCCTCCGGCGTCAACGACGGTGCTGCGGCGCTGATTCTCGCGTCGGCTGAAGCGGTGAAGAAACACGGCCTGACCGCCCGCGCCAAAGTGCTCGGCATGGCCAGTGCCGGCGTCGCGCCACGGGTGATGGGCATCGGCCCGGTGCCAGCGGTGCGCAAATTAACCGAACGTCTCGGCGTGGCAGTCAGCGATTTCGATGTGATCGAACTCAATGAAGCCTTCGCCAGCCAGGGCCTGGCGGTGCTGCGTGAGTTGGGCCTGGCCGACGATGCGGCGCAGGTCAACCCGAACGGTGGTGCGATTGCCCTCGGTCACCCGTTGGGCATGAGCGGTGCGCGCCTGGTGCTGACCGCGCTGCATCAACTTGAAAAGACCGGCGGCCAGAAAGGTCTGGCGACCATGTGCGTCGGTGTCGGCCAGGGTCTGGCCCTGGCCATCGAACGCGTCTGACGCAGCGCGTCGACTGATAAGAACAGAGGAAAGCGAAATGACTGACAAGCCTGGCTACCGTCGTCCGCAGGAAGGCACCCAGCCCGAGTACCTGCACCCGACGTATCAATCCACCAACCTGCGCTCGCCGTCCAAGCCATTGGTGTTTCTGCCGCATTCGTTGTCGGAGATCACCGGTCCGACCATCGGCGCCGAACGCGTCGCCGACAAGGACAACGACCTGACCGCCCAGCACGACGGCGAACCGTTGGGCGAGCGCATCATCATTCACGGCCGCGTGCTCGACGAAAACGGCCTGCCGGTGCCGGGGATTCTGGTGGAGATCTGGCAGGCCAACGCTGCCGGCCGCTACAACCACAAGCGCGATCTGCACGACGCGCCGCTGGACCCGAATTTTACCGGCACCGGCCGCACCGTGACCGATGCCGACGGCTGGTATCAGTTCCAGACCATCAAGCCCGGCGCCTATCCGTGGGGCAACCACCATAATGCGTGGCGCCCGGCGCACATCCACTTCTCGCTGTTCGGGCCGAGCATCCTCACCCGTCTGGTGACGCAAATGTACTTCCCCGGCGATCCGCTGCTGGCCTACGACCCGATCTACAACTGCGTGCCGGACACTTCTGCCAAGGAACGTCTGATCGCCGCTTTCGATCTGGAAAAAACCATTCCGTCCTACGCCCTCGGTTACCGCTGGGACATCGTGTTGCGCGGCCGTGAAGCCACGCCGATGGAGAAATAAGATGACGCTGACTGCGACCACGTCCCACACCGTCGGGCCGTACTACCACATCGGCCTGACCTGGCTGAACCGCGAGAACCTCGCGGTTGAACAAACCCTCGGCGAGCGCGTGGCGATCACCGGGCAAGTGATTGATGGCAATGGCGATGTCGTCAATGACGCCATGCTCGAAGTCTGGCAGGCCAACGCCGCCGGCAAGTACGCGCATCCGGAAGACGAGCAGGACAAACCGCTGGACCCGCATTTCGAAGGGTTCGGCCGGGTGCCGGTGGACGCCGAGGGGCGTTTCCGTTTCACCACGATCAAACCGGGCACGGTCGAAGGCCTGAAGGGCTCGACCCAGGCGCCGCATCTGGTGGTGCTGGTGTTTGCCCGTGGCCTGGTGAAGCATTTGCTGACACGGATCTACTTTGAAGGCGAGCCGGCGAACGTAGATGATCCGCTGCTGGAGTGTGTACCGGCCGAGCGTCGCGCGACGTTGCTGGCCAAGCCGGATGCGGCGGGGGTTTATCAGTGGAATGTGATTTTGCAGGGCACTGAGGCGGAGACGGTGTTCTTCGATTACTGATCGAAATCCCCTTCCAAGGGAGTGAGTGTGTGGTGAGGGGATTTATCCCCGACCGAGTGCGCAGCGCTCGCAAAACCGGTAAATGCGCCAGGTCTGTTGCTTCGTGATTATCCGTTTTGGGGCTGCTTCGCAGCCCATCGGGGATAAATCCCCTCGCCACATAGTTCACTCCTGCAAGGGAACTGTGTTGGATGTATCTGTGGAACGGGACTGTTGCAAAGTGTGTCTAGACTCTCACCTGTCCCTTCAGAGTAAAAAACAATGACAACTACCACCGCTGATTACACTGGCGAGGAGCGCAGCAAGCGCATCTTCGCGATTGTCGGTGCCTCGTCCGGCAACCTCGTCGAATGGTTCGACTTCTATGTCTATGCCTTCTGTGCGATCTATTTCGCCCCGGCGTTTTTCCCCTCCGACAATCCCACGGTGCAACTGGTCAACACGGCCGGGGTGTTCGCCGCCGGGTTCCTGATGCGCCCGATTGGGGGCTGGATTTTCGGTCGGCTGGCGGACAAGAAGGGCCGCAAGACTTCGATGATGATCTCGGTGCTGATGATGTGCTTCGGCTCGTTGCTCATCGCCTGTTTGCCGACCTATTCCAGCATCGGCGTCTGGGCGCCGCTGCTGTTGCTGTTTGCCCGTCTGCTGCAAGGTTTGTCGGTGGGCGGCGAGTACGGCACCACCGCGACCTACATGAGTGAAGTCGCGCTCAAGGGCCAGCGCGGCTTCTTCGCCTCGTTCCAGTACGTGACCCTGATCGGCGGGCAATTGCTGGCGGTGTCGCTGGTGGTAATCCTGCAGCAGTTCCTCAGCGAAGACGAACTGCGTGCCTACGGCTGGCGGATTCCGTTTGTGGTCGGTGCGGTGGCGGCGGTGATTTCGTTGTTCCTGCGTCGCTCCCTGAAAGAAACCAGCAGCAAGGAAATGCGCGAGAACAAGGACGCCGGCAGCATCCGCGCACTGTTGCGCGATCACAAAGCCGCGTTCATCACCGTGCTCGGTTACACCGCTGGTGGCTCGCTGATTTTCTACACCTTCACCACCTACATGCAGAAGTACCTGGTGAATACCGCCGGCATGCATGCCAAGACCGCCAGCTACATCATGACCGGCGCGCTGTTCCTGTATATGTGCATGCAGCCGCTGTTCGGCATGCTTGCTGACAAGATCGGTCGACGTAATTCGATGCTCTGGTTCGGCGCGCTCGGTACGCTGTTCACGGTGCCGATTCTGTTGAGCCTGAAAAGCGTCAGCAGCCCGATTCTGGCGTTTGTGCTGATCACCGTGGCGCTGGCGATCGTCAGTTTCTACACCTCGATCAGCGGCCTGGTGAAAGCCGAAATGTTCCCGCCGCAAGTGCGCGCCCTCGGCGTCGGCCTGGCCTATGCCGTGGCCAACGCGATTTTCGGCGGCTCGGCGGAATACGTCGCCCTGAGCCTGAAAGCCGGGGGCATGGAAAACGCGTTCTACTGGTACGTCACGGTGATGATGGCGGTGGCGTTTCTGTTCAGCCTGCGCTTGCCGAAACAGGCCGCGTATCTGCACCACGATCTCTAACCCGATGGGCGCGGGCCGCCACGGCCCGCGCCGGCAAGGATTTTTATGACTCAGCGACCGGGCAATCAATTGTTCGATGCCTACTTCACTGCCCGCGATATGCGTGAGGTGTTCTGCGATCAGGGCCGCGTGCAGGCGATGCTCGACTTCGAAGCTGCACTGGCGCGCGCCGAAGCACGGGTCGGGGTGATTCCGGCGTCCGCCGTTGCCCCGATTGGCGCTGCCTGTAACGCCGGTCTGTATGACTTCGCGGCGCTGGGTGAGGCCATCGCCACGGCGGGGAATTCGGCGATTCCGCTGGTCAAGGCGTTGGGCAAGCAGATCGCTGCCACCGACGCTGCAGCAGAACGCTATGTGCACCTGGGTGCCACCAGTCAGGACGTGATGGATTCGGGGCTGGTGCTGCAAGTGCGTCAGGCGCTGGAGTTGATCGAAAGCGATCTGGCGCAACTGGCGGATGCGCTCGCGACCCAGGCACAGCGTTACGCCACCACGCCACTGGCCGGCCGTACCTGGTTGCAACACGCGACACCGGTGACCCTCGGCATGAAGATCGCCGGTTGGCTCGGTGCGGTGACTCGCAGCCGTCAGCGTCTGCGTGAACTCAAGCCGCGCTTGCTGGTGCTGCAATTCGGCGGTGCGTCGGGGACGCTCGCGGCGCTCGGCGAGCAAGCGTTGCCCATCGCACAAGCCCTGGCCGAAGAACTGCACCTGACGCTGCCCGAGCAACCGTGGCACACCCAGCGTGATCGCATCGTCGAGTTCGGTGCGGTACTCGGCTTGATCGCCGGCAGCCTTGGCAAGTTCGGCCGCGACATCAGTCTGTTGATGCAGACCGAAGCGGCGGAAGTGTTCGAGCCGTCGGCGCCGGGCAAGGGCGGTTCTTCAACCATGCCGCACAAGCGCAATCCGGTGGGCGCGGCGGTGTTGATCGGCGCGGCGACCCGGGTGCCGGGGCTAGTCTCGACGCTGTTCAGCGCCATGCCTCAGGAGCACGAGCGCAGCCTCGGTCTCTGGCATGCCGAATGGGAAACCTTGCCGGAGATCTGCTGCCTGGTGTCCGGCGCGTTGCAACAAGCGCAGTTGCTGGCCGCTGGCCTGGAAGTCGACGCCGCGCGCATGGCGCGCAACCTCGAATTGACCCAAGGGTTGGTGCTGGCCGAAGCGGTGAGCATCGTGCTCGCGCAACGGGTCGGTCGCGACACCGCGCACCACTTGCTCGAACAATGCTGCAAGCGGGCGGTGGCCGAACAACGGCATTTGCGTGCGGTATTGGGTGACGAACCCAAGGTGACTGCCGAGTTGAGCCACGCCGAACTCGATGATCTTTTGAATCCCGCCCATTACCTCGGCCAGGCGCAGGTCTGGGTCGAGCGTGCGGTGGCCGAACACAACGCTTTGACTGTCTGAAGGAGAGGGCTGTGGCTTTCGTTCAACTCGCCGATGGCGAACTGCACTATCAACTGGAGGGCCCGGCTGAGGCGCCGGTGCTGGTGCTGTCCAACTCACTGGGCACCGACCTGCACATGTGGGACGCGCAGATGCCGGCGTTCACCGAACACTTTCGCGTACTACGTTTCGATACGCGTGGCCACGGCCAGTCGCTGGTGACAGCGGGGCCTTACAGCATCGAACAACTGGGCCGCGACGTGCTGGGTCTGCTCGATGCATTGCACATCGAGCGTGCGCATTTCTGCGGGCTGTCGATGGGTGGTTTGATCGGCCAGTGGCTGGGGATCAACGCCGGGCATCGTCTGCACAAATTGATCGTGTGCAACACCGCGGCGAAGATCGGCGACCCGTCGGTGTGGAACCCGCGCATCGAAACTGTACTGCGTGATGGCCCGGCAGCGATGGTCGCCCTGCGTGATGCGTCGATTGCGCGCTGGTTCACCCCGGACTTTTCGGCGGCCGATCCGGCCGCGGCGAAGAAAATCACCGACATGCTCGCGGCCACCTCGCCTGAAGGTTACGCAGCCAACTGCGCGGCGGTGCGCGATGCCGACTTCCGTGAACAGTTGGCCTCGATCAACCTGCCGCTGCTGGTGATTGCCGGCACCGAAGATGCGGTGACACCGCCGTCCGGCGGGCATTTCATTCAGGCACATGTGCGCGGTGCCGAGTACGCCGAGTTCTATGCGGCGCATTTGTCCAACGTGCAGGCCGGTGCGGATTTCAGTGATCGCGTGCTGGCGTTTTTGCAGGCTCAGTGAGGAAGTGTTTGTGGACGAGAAACAACGTTACAACGAGGGCATGCAGGTTCGCCGTGCGGTGCTGGGCGATGCGCATGTCGATCGCAGCCTCACCACCCTGACCGAGTTCAACTCGGAGTTTCAGGAAATGATCACCCGCCACGCCTGGGGCGATATCTGGACGCGACCGGGGTTGCCGCGGCATACCCGCAGCCTGATCACCATCGCCATGCTGATTGGCATGAACCGCGAGGGCGAACTGAAACTGCACCTGCGGGCGGCGGCCAATAACGGCGTGAGCCGTAGCGAGATCAAGGAAGTGATCATGCAGAGTGCGATTTATTGCGGGATTCCGGCGGCCAATGCGACGTTCCATCTGGCCGAATCGGTTTGGGATGAGCTAGGCGTCGAATCCCGGGAATAATGGCGCCATCGCTGGCAAGCCGGCTCTCACAGGTTTTCGGGTGTACACAAAAATGGTGTTCACTGAACATCGCTGTGGGAGCTGGCTTGCCAGCGATAGCGGTAGGTGCCTTGATGAATTAAACCCTGGCCACAATGAAAATCCGCTTGAACGGAAACAGCGTATTGCCGTTTTTCTCCTGCGGATAATGCGCATGCACGCGCATCATGAAGTGGTAGATAAACCGCGCCTGTTCCTCTGAGTTCAGCGCCTGCATCACCGACCGCAGCGCCGACACCTTTACCCAGTCATAAATCGGCGATTTGCCGTCCACCACCTGCAGTTGCTCGGTTTCCCAGATATCCAGCGACGTGGTCAGTGGCGCCAGCAAGCGGTAGTAATCTTCCAGCGACAGCAACGGTCGCGCGGCCATGCGCTGGCGCAATTGCGCAGTGCCCAAGGGCGTGTGGCCTGGGCCCGAGTCCTCAAGCGTGTCGAGCATCAGGCGATACCACAACGCATCGCGCCAGTCCGGCATATGCGCCGCCAGACAGCCGCCGGGGCTGAGATGGCCCAGCAAACGGGGCAGCAACTGTTCGTGGTCACCGATGAAGTGCAACACCGCCGCCGCGAGCAGCAGGTCGGCGGGTTGTTCAGGTTGCCAGTCGAGCAGGTCGCATTGTTTCCACAGTGCGCTGATTGGCAGGCAACGCGCCTCTTCGAGCATCTGTGCGGAACTGTCGACGCCATGCAACTGCGCACGCGGCCAGCGTTCGGCCAGCAGTTGCGTGGCAATGCCGGTGCCGCAACCGAGGTCGTAAATGCACTTGGGGTCGTCCAGTTCGACACGGTCGAGCAATTCGTTGACCGGGCGTTGCCGGTGGCTGGAAAACTGCTGGTACGCCTTGGCGTCCCAGTCGGGCACGGTGTAGAAACGGGTGATCATGAGGTGGTCCTCCGATGATCAGCAGTGTCTTCCGATGACAATCTGGCCAAATCTTGAGGACCAACAACTATGGGTAGCGGAAGCGGGGTGAGTGTGGCGCCTGAGTCCTTCAGGTTTTTCTTACTTTATCCGAGGCCTCGCGATGTGCCACAGATCCTGACGGATGGCACCGACCTGTAGGAGTGAACCTGCTCGCAATGGCGGTAGATCAGTCACCAACAGTGATGGCTGGTATGCCGCCTTCGCGCGCAGGTTCACTCCTGCAAGGGGTTAGAGCAGGCTGATCGGATAGCTGACGATCAGGCGATTCTCGTCGAACTCGTTGTTGCTGAAGTCGCGGCGCATGGTCGAGTTGCGCCACCGCACGTTCAGGTCCTTGAGCGTGCCGCTTTGCACGGTGTAACCGAGTTCCGATTCGCGACCCCATTCCTTGCCGTCGGTGATGGTTCCGGTGTGTACGTTGTCGCCGCTGATATAGCGGTTCATCAGCGTCAGGCCGGGAATGCCCATGGCGGCGAAGTTGTAGTCATGGCGCAATTGCCAGGAGCGTTCCTGCGCGTTGTCGTAGCTGGCGTTGTAGCTGTCGTTGGCCAGGGTGCCGCCACTGGTGCCGTTGACGCGCATCCAGGCGCTGTCGCCGGTGAGTTTCTGCAGGCCGAGGTAAAAGGTGTTGCCGCCGTAGCGGGCAGAGAACATTCCGGACCAGGTTTTGTTATCGAGGTCACCGGCGCGGGCGCTGCCGTCATCCTTGCCATAGAAGAACCCGAGGTTGGCCCCCAGCGTCCAGTCGCCGAGTGGCTGGCTGTGAATCAGGTTGACGTATTGCTGGCTGTAGATGTCCTTGAGCTCGGCGTTCCACAGGCCGATCTGCGTGCGTTTGTCGTTGAAAACGTATTCACCACCCTGGAAGTTGAAGCGATCGGAAGTGAACGCCGCTTTGCCGGTCATCGACATGTCGCTCATGCTGCTGTCGTCGCGCGGACTGTTGGCGCGGAACTGCCCGCCGTAGAGGGTCAAGCCGTCGATTTCCTTCGAGGTGATCTGCCCGCCACGGAAGGTTTGCGGCAGCGAACGGCCGTCGTCGGAGCGCAGGATCGGCAGCACCGGCATCCATTCGCCGACCTTGATTTCGGTCTGCGACAGCTTGGCCTTGAACGCGACGTTGGTGCGACCGAAGTTGTCAGCCGGACGGCCGTCGTGATCCAGCGGCAGCAGTTGCGTGCCGCCGGTGCCTTTACCGCCATCGAGCTTCACCGAGTACAAACCGAGTACATCCATGCCGAAGCCGACGGTGCCTTGGGTGAAGCCGGATTTGGCGTCGAGGATGAAGCTCTGCGTCCATTCTTCAGCCTTGCCCTGGGCCTTGGTCGGGTTGGTGAAGTTGCGGTTGATGTAGAAGTTGCGCAGGTTGAGGTTGACCTTTGCCCCTTCGATGAAACCGGCTTCTTCGGCCGCTACGGGCAGGGCCGCGCCAGCCAGTGTCAGGGCGATCAGGCCGGGAATTGCATACGGCGCAATGGGATGGGTCATCGCAGGGTCTCTTGTTATTTTTTGGGGTCGAACGAAATCCGTTGCCGCCGTTCTCGGGGCAGTTACGAAGTTGCACTTTTGGGGATGAAGCGGCGAGCGATCAGCCGGACGGAGCAGGGCGCGGGAGCATGGTATCGAACCTGTTGTTATTGGTTTTGTGGAGCGAATGGTGCGGGGCGCGAAGGGCGGGTTTCAATCGGGGAAAGCGGGTTCTGGGCGATTATCGAACGCAAGATTCTGCCGGGTTTTGTGGGGGGGGATCAGGCCCCATCGCTGGCAAGCCAGCTCCCACAAGGATCTTCAGTGAGCACACATTTGCAGACCCCCAGATAAATCTGTGGGAGCTGGCTTGCCAGCGATGGGGCCGGGTCGGATACCACAGCGTTTTGACAGGCAACAAAAAGCCCACCAATCGGTGGGCTTCCTGTTTTCACCTGAAGATGATCAGAACAGCTTCATCTTCGGTGCTTCTTCTTTCAGTGCTTCGTTCTGCGCGGTCTGCGCATTCCAGCCGCCACCCAAGGCCTTGTACAGGTTGACCGCACTGGTCAGCTGCGCGAGGCGGTCGGTGATCAGTGACTGTTGCGCACTGAACAGCTGACGCTGGGCATCGAGGAAGGTCAGGTTGCTGTCGACACCGATGCGGTAACGACGCTCGGCCAGGCGGTAGTAATCCTGGTTGGCCGCGACGAAGTCACGCTGCGCCTGCAACTGCTCGGTGTAGGTCTGGCGGGCCGCCAGGCCGTCGGCGACTTCCTGGAAGGCGGTCTGAATCGACTTCTCGTAGTTCGCCACGCCAATGTCCTTCTGGATCTTGGCGTAGTCGAGGCTGGCGCGCAGGCTGCCGGCGTTGAAGATCGGCAGGTTGATCTGCGGCTGGAACAGCCACGTCCCCGAACCACCCTTGAACAGACCGGACAGGTCCGGGCTCAAGCTACCCGCGTTGGCGGTCAGGCTGATGCTCGGGAAGAACGCGGCACGGGCCGCGCCGATGTTGGCGTTGGCCGCCTTCAGGTTGTACTCGGCTTGCAGGATGTCCGGACGACGTTGCAGCAAGTCCGATGGCAGACCGGCCGGTACGTCGCTGAGCAGGTCATCCGACAGCGGCTTCGCCCCTTGCAGGTTGGCCGGGATACCGGTGCCGAGCAGCAGGGTCAGGCTGTTTTCGTCCTGCGCGACCTGGCGGGTATAACGCGCCAGTTGGGCCCGGGCGTTTTCCACGGAAGTACGCGACTGCGCCAGGTCGAGTGCCGAGGCCACGCCGACTTCGTTGCTGCGGCTGGTCAGCTTGTAGCTTTCCTCGAAGGCACCGAGGGTGTCCTGCGTGAGCTTGAGCAGTTCCTTGTCCGCTTGCCAGGTCAGGTAGGCGTTGGCCACGCTGGCCACCAGACTGATCTGGGTACTGCGCCGTGCTTCTTCGGTGGCGAAGTATTGTTGCAACGCTTGTTCGCTCAGGCTGCGAACGCGACCGAACAGGTCGAGTTCGTAGGCACTGATGCCGACGGTAGCGGAGTAGGAGCTGCTGATCGACGCTTCACCGGTCTGCGAGGCACGGGCCGGAACCCGCTGACGGCTGCCGTTGGCATTGGCCGACACCGCCGGAAACAGATCGGCACGCTGGATGCGGTATTGAGCCGCATAGGCGTCGATGTTCAGCGCCGCGACACGCAGGTCGCGGTTGTTTTCCAGGGCGACCTGGATCAGCTGTTGCAGGGCCGGGTCATGGAAAAACTGCTTCCAGCCTTGCTCGGCAGCCGCTTGCGCCGGAGCCTGGGCCGGCGAGTACGCCGGGCCCTGCGGGTACTGGCCCGCAACCGGTGCTTCAGGCTGCTGATAATCGGGGATCAGCGAGCAACCGCTCAGCACGAAGGCGGCGACTGCGATGGAGAGTAGCGACTTGCTCATTGGCCAGCCTCTTTAGGGGTTTCAGTCGTCTCGTCCTGGTCGGCGATTTTGCGCTGGCCGAGGGACGAAACCGTGACAAAGAACAGTGGGACCCAGAAGATCGCCAGGATCGTGGCGGTGATCATACCGCCGATTACCACAGTACCGATGGCATGCTGGCTACCCGAGCCGGCCCCGGTGGAGATGGCCAGTGGCACGACGCCCAGAATGAACGCCAGGGACGTCATGATGATCGGGCGAAGACGCATGCGGCACGCTTCGACTGCGGAGTCGATCAGGCTGTTGCCCTGCTCGTGCAACTCCTTGGCGAACTCGACGATCAGAATAGCGTTTTTCGCCGCCAGACCAATGGTGGTCAACAGACCCACCAAGAAGTACACGTCGTTGGACAGGCCGCGCAGGCTGGTGGCGAGCAATGCCCCGATAATCCCCAACGGCACTACGAGCACAACGGCGATCGGGATCGACCAGCTCTCGTACAGCGCCGCCAGACACAGGAATACCATCAGCAACGACAGCGCAAACAGCGCCGGCGCCTGCGAGCCTGCCAGACGTTCCTCATAGGACAGTCCGGTCCAGGAAATACCGACACCTTTAGGTAGCTTGGCAGCGATTGCCTCGACTTCAGCCATCGCTTCACCGGTGGAGTAGCCCGGTGCCGGGGCCCCGAGGATTTCCATCGCTTCCACGCCGTTGTAACGCGACAGCTTCGGCGACCCGTAGATCCACTCACCCTTGGCAAACGCCGAGAACGGAACCATGGTGCCGGAGGCATTGCGCACGTACCACTTCTTCAGGTCTTCCGGGCTCATCCGTGAATCCGGCTGGCCCTGGACATACACCTTCTTCACGCGACCGCGGTCGATGAAGTCGTTGACGTAGCTACTGCCCAGCGCAATCGACAGGGTGTTGTTGATGTCGCTGATGGTGATACCCAGTGCACTGGCCTTCTCGTCATCGATTTCGAGCTGGAACTGCGGCTCGTCGTTCAGACCGTTTGGACGCACCTGCGACAGCACTTTGCTTTGCGCTGCCATGCCGAGGAACTGGTTGCGAGCAGCCATCAGTTGATCATGGCCGATACCGGCACGGTCCTGCAGGAACACGTCGAATCCGGTGGCGTTACCCAGTTCCAGTACCGCAGGCGGGGCGAAGGCAAACACCATTGCATCGCGGAAACTGAAGAAGTGCTGCTGGGCGCGGGCGGCGAGTTTGAACACGCTGTTGTCGGCGTTCCGCTCGTGCCACGGCTTGAGCATGATGAACGCCATACCCGAACTCTGACCACGGCCGGCGAAGTTGAAGCCGGTGACGGTGAACACCGACGAGACCGCGTCACCCTCGCCGCCATCCTTGCTCGGACGCAGCAGGAATTCACGCATTTCATCCACGACCACCTGCGTGCGCTGGGCACTGGAACCGGCCGGTGTCTGCACCTGGGCAAACAGTACGCCTTGGTCTTCTTCCGGCAGGAAGGAGGACGGTATGCGCAGGAACAGCCAGATCATACCTACGAAGATGATCACGTAAGCCAGCAGGTACGGGGCCTTGTGACGCAGGATATTGCCCACGCCTCGTTCGTAGCTTTTGACGCTGCGGTCGAATCCACGGTTGAACCAGCCGAAGAAGCCTTTTTTCGGTATGCCGTGCTCGCCATGGGGAATCGGCTTGAGCATGGTGGCGCACAGCGCAGGGGTAAAGATCAGGGCAACCAGTACCGACAACGCCATGGCCGAAACGATGGTGATGGAGAACTGCTTGTAGATCACCCCGGTTGAGCCGCCGAAGAACGCCATCGGCAGCAGTACCGCCGACAGCACCAGGGCGATACCGACCAGGGCTCCCTGGATCTGGCCCATGGATTTTTTGGTCGCTTCCTTCGGTGACAGGCCTTCCTCGCTCATCACCCGTTCGACGTTTTCCACCACGACGATGGCGTCGTCCACCAGCAAGCCGATGGCCAGCACCATGCCGAACATGGTCAGGGTGTTGATGCTGAATCCGGCGGCGGCGAGGATGCCGAACGTACCGAGCAGTACCACCGGCACGGTCATCGTGGTGATGACCGTGGCGCGGAAATTTTGCAGGAACAGGAACATCACCAGGAACACCAGCACGATCGCTTCGACCAGGGTTTCAACCACACCCTTGATCGACTCGGTCACCACCGGCGTAGTGTCGTACGGGAACACCACTTCCATGCCTGGCGGGAAGAACGGCTTCAGGCTGTCGATGGTATTACGCAGGGCCTTGGCGGTGTCGAGGGCGTTGGCGCCGTTGGCCAGTTTGACTGCCAGGCCGGAAGCCGGGCTGCCGTTGAACTGGGCGCTGATCGCGTAGTTCTCACCACCGAGGCCGACGTCGGCGACGTCTTTGAGGCGAACCTGCGAGCCGTCCTTGTTGACCTTGAGCAGAATCTCTTTGAACTGCTCGGCCGTTTGCAGACGGGTTTTGCCGATGATCGTCGCGTTCAGTTGCTGACCCTGCACGGCAGGCAAGCCGCCGAGCTGGCCGGACGAGACCTGGACGTTCTGCGCCGCGATGGCAGTCTTCACGTCGATCGGGGTCAGGTTGAAGTTGTTCAACTTGGCCGGGTCGAGCCAGATGCGCATCGCATACTGGGCACCGAAGACCTGGAAGTCACCGACACCGGCGGTCCGCGAGATCGGGTCCTGCATGTTCGACACGATGTAGTTGGACAAGTCGTCCTTGGTCATGCTGCCGTCACGCGACACCACGCCGATCACCAGGAGGAAGTTTTTCACTGCCTTGGTGACGCGGATACCTTGTTGCTGCACTTCCTGCGGCAGCAGCGGGGTGGCCAGGTTCAGCTTGTTCTGAACCTGAACCTGCGCGGTGTCGGAGTTGGTGCCTTGCTCGAAGGTCGCGGTGATGGTCATGCTGCCGTCGGAGTTACTTTCCGAGGACACATAACGCAGGTTGTCGATACCGTTGAGCTGCTGCTCGATCACCTGGACCACGGTGTCCTGCACGGTTTGCGCCGAAGCGCCCGGGTAGGTCACGGAGATCGCGATGGCCGGAGGCGCAATGCTCGGGTACTGGTTGATCGGCAGTTTCAGGATCGAGAGTGCCCCGACCAGCATGATCACCAGGGCAATTACCCAGGCGAAAATCGGACGGTCGATAAAAAATTTCGACATGAGTTACTCCCCTTTGCCGCCAGCGGCTTTGTCAGCTGCCTGAGCGGGGGCCGGGTTTTTGGTGCCGACGTTGGTCGCTTCGGTCGGTTTGACCTCGACGCCCGGTTTGACGAATTGCAGCCCTTCGGTGATGAGGCGATCGCCGGCCTTCAACCCGTCTTCGATCAGCCACTGGCTGCCGACAGTGCGGCTGGCCTTCAACTGACGCAACTCGACTTTGTTGTCCGGGCCGACGACCAGTGCGGTCGGCGTGCCTTTGAGGTCACGGGTCACGCCTTGCTGCGGAGCGAGGATAGCCGCGCTGTTCACACCTGCCTGCAACTGGGCGTGGACGAACATGCCTGGCAACAGGGTGTGATCCGGGTTCGGGAACACGGCGCGCAGGGTCACCGAACCGGTGGTCTGGTCGACCGACACTTCGGAGAATTCCAGCTTACCGTCGAGCTTGTATTGGCTGCCGTCTTCCAGGGTCAGTTTGACGGCGGCGGCGTTGTCGCCAGCTTTTTGCAGACGACCGCTTTCCAGTTCGCGGCGCAGCTCCAGCAGCTCCACCGAGGACTGGGTGACGTCAACGTAGATCGGGTCCAATTGCTGGATCACGGCCATGGCGTCGGTTTGACCATTGCTCACCAAGGCACCTTCGGTGACCGAAGAGCGGCCGATACGCCCGGAGATCGGCGCATACACCTTGGTGTAACGCACGTTGATCTGTGCGCTCTGCAACGCCGCTTCCGATTCCATACGGTTGGACACGGCGGTGTCGTATTCCTGACGGCTCACGGCCTGCTCATCGACCAGTTGCTTGTAGCGGTCGGAGATCGACTTGGTCGAACGCAGGCTGGCTTCCGCGCTTTTCAGGGTCGCTTCATAGACCGCCGGGTCAATCTGATACAGCTGCTGGCCGGCTTTGACGTCGCCGCCTTCCTTGAACAGACGCTTGAGGATGATGCCGTTGACCTGCGGTCGAACTTCAGCAATGCGGTACGCACTGGTGCGCCCCGGCAGTTCGGACGTGAGGGTGAACGCTTGTGGTTGCAGGGTGACGACGCCGACCTGAGGAGGCGGAGCGGCTGGAGCCGCTTCTTCCTTTTTACATCCGCTGAGCAGCGATGCCAGGGCGACGGCAGTGACCAGAGCGGTAACAGCTGGCTTGAATTGCATGAAGATCCTCGGGTCAGGCGCGCGAAAAACGCACAAGAAGTGTGGAAGGGTAAAAAACGGCTTCCGGGTGGATAAGTAGCTTGCTAAGGAATATACTTACGTTCATGGTTGTTTGTAAACACCTTGGCGTTGTACCCACCCTGTTACAAAACGCGTCGCAAGGTTTGAAATTGTAGGCCGGGGAGCCGATTCACGAGAGATCGCCCCCTCTTTATTCAGCGGATATTCAGCCATCCCTGAAACATCCTGTTTGAGGTTTTACTGCCATGGTCCGTCGTACCAAAGAGGAAGCTCAAGAAACCCGTAGCCAGATTCTGGAAGCGGCGGAGAAAGCTTTTTATGAAAGGGGCGTTGCGCGCACCACCCTGGCGGATATCGCGGCGTTGGCCGGCGTCACGCGCGGTGCTATTTATTGGCATTTCAGTAACAAGGCCGATCTGGTACAGGCCATGCTCGACTCCTTGCGGGAGCCGCTGGATGAGCTGGCTCGGGCCAGTGAAAGTGAGGATGAGCTGGATCCGCTGGGCTGCATGCGCCAATTGCTGATTCATTTGTTTCATCAAGTTGCGCTGGACCCGAAAACCCGGCGTATCAACGAAATTCTGTTTCATAAGTGCGAGTTCACCGATGAAATGTGCGATCTGCGTCAGCAGCGCCGGGAAGTCAGTCTCGATTGCAATGAGCGCATCGCGCTGACCTTGCGTAATGCGGTCAATCGCGGCCAGTTGCCGGAAGATCTCGACACCGCCCGTGCGGCCATCAGTATTCATGGCTATATTGATGGCCTCCTGTATGGATGGCTTTTGGCGCCGGACAGCTTTGAGCTGCATGCCGAGGCCGAGCGTTGGGTCGATACAGGGTTGGATATGCTGCGCCTGAGCCCCAGCCTGCGCAAATGAAACAAAATGCGTAATTGGCACAGCTTATGTCAATTGGCCGGCTTTTATATACGTTCGCGGCAGGGAGTTTATACGTAGCGAGCTACGCATTTTGTAGGGAATTTGTGTCTTCTGTGTGAACAAGTGTTGGCTGCTGCCCTCACCCTAACCCTCTCCCAGAGGGAGAGGCGACTGACCGTGTTGTTTATTCGAGTTACACCGACCTGAGATATCAGGGCCGAACTCCAGATTTGAAAAGCACACAGATCGGCTCCCTCGCCCTTGGGAGAGGGCTGGGGTGAGGGGCCACGTACTCAGCCGCCCAATCAATCTTCAGGCGAACAAAAAAGCCCCCGGCTCTCACGAGTCGGGGGCTTTTGTCTTCCAACGTTACGGCTTACAGCGTCGGGTAGTCGATGTAGCCGATCGGGCCTTTGGCGTAGAACAGCTCTGGACGCGCCTCGTTCAACGGCGCATCCGCCTTCAGGCGTGCCGGCAGATCCGGGTTGGCGATGAACGGCACGCCGAATGCCACGGCATCTGCCTTGCCAGCCGCCAGCCAGGCGTTGGCGCTGTCTTTGGTGAAACGTTCGTTGGCGATGTACGGGCCACCGAAGGCTTCCTTCAGTTGTGGGCCGAGGCTGTCGGCGCCTTCTTTCTCGCGGGAGCAGATGAACGCGATACCGCGTTTGCCCAGCTCACGGGCGACGTAGGTGAAGGTTTCCGCCAGGTTGTCATCGCCCATGTCGTGGGAATCGGCGCGCGGTGCCAGGTGCACACCGACGCGGCCAGCGCCCCAGACTTCGATCGCCGCGTCAGTCACTTCCAGCAGCAGACGGGCGCGGTTTTCCAGGGAGCCGCCGTAGAGGTCGGTACGCTGGTTGGTGCTGCTTTGCAGGAACTGGTCGAGCAGGTAACCGTTGGCGCCGTGGATTTCCACGCCGTCGAAACCAGCCGCCTTGGCGTTTTCGGCACCGGTGCGGTAAGCGTCGACGATGTCGGCGATTTCAGCGGTTTCCAGAGCGCGCGGGGTTGGGTAGTCAGCCATTGGACGCACCAGGCTGACGTGACCTTTAGGCTGGATCGCGCTCGGCGCAACCGGGGTTTCACCGTTCAGGTACGACTCGTGGGAGATACGGCCAACGTGCCACAGTTGCAGGAAGATCTTGCCGCCGGCCGCGTGAATGGCCTTGGTCACGTTGGCCCAGCCACGCACCTGGTCATTGGACCAGATACCCGGGGTGTCCGGGTAACCGACGCCCATCGGTGTCACCGAAGTGGCTTCGGACAGGATCAGGCCGGCAGAGGCGCGTTGTACGTAGTACTCGGCCATCAGCGCGTTCGGCACACGGCCTTCGTCGGCGCGGCAGCGAGTCAGCGGGGCCATGATGATGCGGTTGGCCAGTTCGACGTCGCCGAGTTTGATCGGATCAAAAATAGTTGCCATGTCTACAACCCTCATAAGTAAAAGTTAATCAGTTGGTTGCCGGGGCCAGATCGGCGTTGCCGTTCTGACGGAAAGTGATCAGGGTCACCAGCAGGGCGAGCACTGCCAGCGCGGCGGCTGCGAGCGGCACGCTGGTCAGGCCGTAGCCGTGCGCGATGACGGTGCCGCCGACCCAGGCGCCAAGGGCATTGCCGACGTTGAACGCGCCGATGTTCAGGGTCGAAACCAGGTTCGGTGCCGCTTTGCCGAAGGTCACCACGTTGACTTGCAGTGCCGGCACGGCGGCGAAACAGGCGGTGGCCCAGAGGAACAGGGTGATTTCTGTCGGGATCAGCGCGACGCTGGTCCAGGTCAGCACGGTGGAGACCACGGCCATGGCGATGAATACGCCGATCAGCGTGGCGGCCATGCCTTTGTCGGCCAGCTTGCCGCCGATGATGTTGCCGACCGTCAGGCCCAGGCCGATCAGCATCAGCGTCCAGGTCACGCCACGGGGCGACACGCCGGTGACTTCGCCGAGCAGCGGCGCCACGTAAGTGAACAGGGTGAACACCGAGGCGGCGAACAGCGCGGTCATGCTCAGCGACAGCCAGATACCGGCGCCTTTGAGGGCGGCGAGTTCGGCGCGCATGTCGAGTTTTTCCTCGTCACGTTTGGCCGGCAGGAAGCGGATCAGGCCGATCAGTGCGATCACACCGATGACGGTCACGGCCCAGAAGGTCGAACGCCAGCCGGCTTCCTGACCCAGTGCGGTGCCCAGCGGCACGCCGAGGACGTTGGCCAGGGTCAGGCCGGTGAACATCAGGGCCACGGCCGAAGCGCGTTTGTTCGCCGGCACCAGATTGGCCGCCACCACCGAACCGATACCGAAGAAGGCACCGTGGCACAGCGCAGTGATCACGCGGGCAAACATCAGCACGTTGTAGTCACTGGCGATGGCGCAAAGCAGGTTGCCGACAATAAAGATGCCCATCAACGCGACCAGTGCAGCCTTGCGTGGCAGTTTTGCCGTGGCCAGGGCCATGAACGGTGCACCCATGGCCACGCCGAGGGCGTAGCCGGTCACCAGCCAGCCGGCGCCGGGGATCGACACACCGAGGTCGGCCGCCACATCGGGCAGCAGGCCCATGATGACGAACTCGGTGGTGCCGATGGCGAAGGCGCTCAAGGCGAGTATGAGTAGCGAGAGGGGCATGCAGGTTTCCTTGTCGGCTGGCTGACGTTAAGGGTCAGAGCTCTTTACTGAGGGTGCTGAGGAACGCCTGGATCACGTCCTCGTTACGTTTGAAAAAGTGCCATTGACCGGCCTTCTGGCTGCTGATCAGACCGGCGCGTTGCAACGTTGCCAGGTGTGCCGAGACAGTCGATTGCGACAGGCCGCAGCGCTGATCGATCTGCCCGGCGCAGATGCCGTACTCGTGGTTGTGCAACTGTTCCGGGAACTCGCCTTTCGGGTCTTTCAGCCAATTGAGGATGTCTCGCCGTACTGGGTGCGCCAGGGCTTTTATTATTTCGTCGAGGTCAAGGTTCATGGCAGGGTGCTCGTGTGTGTACAACGCTATATCGCGATGAGGCGAACTTTAAATCGTTAATTCGCGATACACCAATATGATTTTGATCTGAACTCAGCATAAATCGGTATATCGGGTTATAACGATACATGGGGTGTTGATTGCAGGACGCAGTGCTAAGCTGCGCCCATGAACTATCTCGCACATTTGCACCTCGGTGGCCAGCGTCCCGGCCAATTACTCGGCAGCCTCTATGGCGACTTCGTCAAAGGCCGGCTGCAAGGGCAGTTCGCTCCGGAGGTCGAGGCGGCCATTCAACTGCATCGACGGATTGACGTATTTACCGATCGTCATCCGTTGGTGGACACCGCCCTCGGGCGCTTTAGCCAGACCCGCCGGCGTTATGCCGGGATCGTTCTCGATGTGTTTTTTGATCATTGCCTGGCGCGAGACTGGACGCTGTATGCCGATCAGCCGCTGGAGCACTTCACCGCAGATGTGTACCGGGTGCTGTCCCGTGAACCGCAATTGCCCGAGCGACTGGCGAAGATTGCCCCGCACATGGTCGCCAATGACTGGCTGGGTTCGTATCAGGAATTTGAAGTGCTGGAGCAGGTATTGCGCGGGATCTCGCGGCGGTTGACTCGGCCGGAAGAACTGGCGGGGGCGATGCAGGAATTGCGGCGGTTGTATGAGCCATTGAGCGAAGACTTCCGGTTGTTCTACCCGCAACTTCAGGACTTCGCCCAAAACCCGTCAATGACATAAAACCAATGTGGGAGCGAGCTTGCTCGCGAAGGCGTCGTGTCAGCCAACACCAACTTTGAATGACATACCGCTTTCGCGAGCAAGCTCGCTCCCACAGGGGAGAAGTGCGTTTTCAGGCGGCGATCAGCTCGCCGGCACGACGTGGTTCAGCGGGTTTCGCCACCTCACCAAACAACGCCTTCTGCACCGCCTGCTGCGCTTCAAACGCCAATGCCGCACGCTCACGACCCTGGCAGGCAATCGGCTTGAGCAGGTGCACTTCTACGTCACCGCAATCGTGGCTGAACAGGCGCATCAGATGCGAGAGCAAATCGTCGTCACCAATGAACGGCGCCAGCGCGTCGATTTCGCCATCGCGCAGATAACGGATCGCCACCGGTTGCAGCATCACTTGCGAATCAATCGCCGCCGACAACAGGCGCCCATGGAAGGTCCGCAGCGAGCGGCCGTCGGTGGTGGTGCCTTCCGGGAACATCAGCAGCGCATGATCGGTTTGCAGGTGACGGGTCATCTGCTTGCGGATCAACTGGCTGTCGCCCGAACCGCGACGGATGAACAGACTGCCGGCCTTGGCCGCCAGCCAGCCGGCCACCGGCCAGGTGCGCACTTCGGCCTTGGACAGAAACGACAGCGGCGTAAGCATACCGAGCAGGGGAATGTCGGTCCATGACACATGGTTGCTGACCCACAGCATCGGCTGCTTCGGCAGCTCGCCGTGCACGGTCACGCGAAAGGGCAGGGCATTGCTCAGACGCGCCATGAAAAAGCGCGACCAGCGCTGGCGACGCTCCATTGAATGCGCCAGGCCAATCCGTTCGAACACGCCAAAGACGCTGGCCATGGTCAAGCCCAGAGCCACCACCAGCAACACTCGCGCGATTCGCGCGTACACCCGCAGCCGGCTCATCACACAGCCGCCTTGAAGTGCTTGGCGTAGCGCGGACAGAGTTCGTCGCGCTTGAGCAGGATAAACACGTCTGCAACCTGGAAGTCTTCGTCCCAGCACGGCTCGCCGCAGATCTTCGCGCCCAGACGCATATAAGCCTTGAGCAGGGGCGGCATTTCGGCGATCACGTTGGACGGGATGTCCAGCGTTGGCAGCGGATTTTTCGGCTCGGCGCGCAGGTTTTCGGTGCACAGATAACGTTCGCGCAGGCGCTGCATGATCGCGTGGGCCTGAATGCCGCCGTCCTGCATCGGAATGCTCGCGCAACCCATCAAGTAGCTGTAACCGCCCTGATTCAACACTTCGGCCAATTCGCCCCACAACACCGCGATGGTGCCGCCGTTGCGGTACGCCGGGTCGACGCAGGTGCGGCCGATTTCCAGAATCGGGCCTTGCAGATGCGCCAGGCCATGCAGGCTGAATTCTTCTTCGCTGTAGAACTTGCCCAGGCTGCTGGCGGCGGTGTGATCGAGCAGGCGGGTGGTCGCGACCAAACGGCCGGTGTTCAAGTCACGCACACCGATGTGGCTGCAGTGAACATCATAGTCATCCATGTCCAGACCCAGTTCCGCGCCTTTCAGTTTGGCGTTGAACTCGCCGCTGAAAACGTTGAAACGCAAGGCCTGGGCTTGCTGCAGAGCCTCGGCGCCGATCAGGCGTTCGGCTTGCAGGCGGCGTTCATTGCCGGTGTCGCTGATGCGGGCGATCTGAGTCATTGTGAATCTCCGTACGGGCCTTTAACCCGTCGTGGGTTGCAGCCGATCGACTTTCTTTATGCAGCCGTGTTGTGCAAAGTCAGGCTATGTAGCCCCGGTGTCATCGCCATGAACGTTCGGTGATGCTTATATGACAGCCCTCAAGGAGCCTCTTATGCCCTGGCCCGCTCTGCTGCAAAACCGTGAACGGTTGCCCGCCGCCCCTGACCTTGCGGAGGGTTTTGCGACGTTGTTGCATCAACTGGGCAACGTCACACCGTTTGAATTGGCGGTGGCCGGCGCACGGCGGATGGCGACGCCGAGGCTGGCGTTTCTGATCGGTTATCAGGCGGCGCTGAGGATGTTGTGGCCGAGCGCGCCACTGAGCCTCGGTGCATTGTGTGCGACCGAACAGCGCAGCCTGCGCCCGGCAGACATGCAGACCCGGCTGACGGATTTGCGCCTGAACGGGCGCAAGGATTTCGTCACGGCCGGCGATGCTGCCGACTGGTTGTTGATCGCGGCACGCAGTGAGGAACCCGGTGAAACGCCGCGTCTGAGTCTGGCCGTGGTCTATCCCGGTGAACCCGGCGTGAGCGTGGAAAAACTGCCGGCGCTACCGTTGATGCCCGACATCAGTCATGGCCGTTTGCAGCTGGATGGTGCGTTGTGCGAGTTGCTCGCGGGTGATGGCTGGGATGCTTACGTCAAACCGTTTCGTACCCTTGAAGATGTCTATGTCCTGAGCGCGATGACCGCGTGGCTGTACGGCGTCGGCCAGGACAGCGACTGGCCGCAGACCCTGCAATTGCGCTTGCTGGCGCTGTTGGCCGGGTGTGCCGAAGCGAGTCGGCAGCCGCCGAACAATCCCGCCGGGCATGTGTTGCTGGGCGGGTTGTTTGCGCAGTTTGATGCGTTCAAACCCGAGATCGATCAGGCGTTGGCCGAGGGCAATCCGGAGTGGGCGCAGATGTGGCAGCGCGATCAGGGGGTGATGCAATTGGCGGCGGGGGCTCGGGCCAAGCGCTTGGCCAAGGCTTTGGCGGTGTCCTGACTGGCCCCATCGCTGGCAAGCCAGCTCCCACAGGTTTCACAGGTGTTCACAAAATTTGTATTCACGAAAGAACCCTGTGGGAGCTGGCTTGCCAGCGATGGCGATCTCATGGACAGCAAAATCTCAAATTTGTCATGAGCCCCGACTAATCTCAGCAGGTTATCCCCAAGAGCCCTCGTCATGTGCAAAGGCCTGTCGCTGTTTCTGCTGCTGATCTGCTTCACCGTTCAAGCCGAACCATGGCCCGGCGAACAATGGCCAATCGGCCCGAAGATCACCGGCCCGGCCGTCGAGGTCTTGGAGCGTTACGCCTTCCCGTCCCGCGATGACAGCACCCGCCAGGGCGTCCGCACCGATGCCTTGTTGATCGTCCGCGATGGCCAGATCATCTACGAACGCTACGCCGGCCCGACCACCGAACAAACCCCGCACCTGACCTGGTCGATCAGCAAAAGCCTGATGGCCACCGTCCTCGGCGTGGCGTACGGCGAAGGCCTGTTCAAACTCGAAAACCCGGCCGTGCAGTTTTACCCACCGCTGGAAAAACACCCGACGATCAAAATCGCCGACCTGCTGCACTGGGCCTCAGGCATCGACTGGCAGGAAGACTACGAGTACGCACCGCTGAAATCCTCGGTGGTGGCGATGCTCTACACCCGTGGTCATCAAGACATGGCGGCGTTCAGCGCCGATCACGCAGCCTATGCCGAACCGGGGCAGGCGTTCCGTTACTCCAGCGGCGACAGCAACCTGCTCGCCGCCGCCTTGAAAAACATCGTCGGCGCGCAACGTTATCCGGACTACCCGTGGACGGCGTTGTTCGAACCCCTGGATATCCGCCACGCCGTGTGGGAAACCGATGCCGCCGGCACGTTTGTCGCGTCGTCCTACGCTTATCTGACGGCGCGGGATCTGGCGCGGGTCGGTCTGTTGGTGGCCCGCGATGGACGCTGGAAGGATCGGCAATTGCTGCCCAAGGATTGGCTGGCCTTCAACCGTCAACCCTTCAGCGGTTACAAGGCCCATCAGGACGAAGCCGTTCCCGGCGGGCAATGGTGGCTCAATCGCCCGGCCGATGGCGCCGCCTCGCCGTGGCCCGACGCCCCTCCCGACACCTTCGCCGCCCTCGGCCACTGGGGCCAGGCGCTGTACGTGATTCCCAGTGAAAAACTGGTGATCGTGCGCTATGGCGATGATCGTGATGGCAGTTACCGCCACAACGAATTGCTCAAACGTGTGTTGAAGGCGGTGCAGCCATGAAGCGCTTGTTGCTGGTGCTGCTGATCGCGTTGCTTGGGTGGATCGGCTACGAGCGTGAAAATCTATGGGCGTTCCCGGACATCATCAGCGCCTACACCGCCAAGGAATATTGTTCGTGCCGTTATGTGATGAACAACGACGTCGGGTATTGCCGTGGCTATGTGAAACAGTGGCTGCCGACCCGCCACTTTAGCGATGACGCCGCCAGCAAAACCATCACTGTCAGCGGCCTGGGTCGCAGCAACAGCGCCCGCTGGCAGGGCGAGCGCCAGGGCTGTCGCCTCGATCCCTGAAACCCTCGATCCGCCAGACAGTAGATAACCCTGTGGGAGCTGGCTTGCCAGCGATGACGGTGTTTCAGTCAACAGAGATAGAGCCTGCCCTGGCGCTATCGCTGGCAAGCCAGCTCCCACAGGGATTTTCACCAATCGTTAGATTTGCTGCGATCAGTTTGCAATAACTGCGTGGGCGGTTAAGGTTCGTGCAGGTTTATTGCCCCCACGAGTCTTCAATGTTCAACCGCCCCCTCATTGCAACCGTGTCCAGCCTGTTGCTGGCTGCCGCCGCGTTGCCGGCGCAGGCCAATTGGTACCTGGATGGCGAGTCGTCGCGGCTCTCGTTCGTCAGCACGAAAAACGCCAGCGTCTCCGAAGTGCAGCGCTTTCTGGTGTTGCACGGCAAGGTCGATCCGGATGGCCGCGCCGAAGTCGAAGTCGAGCTGGACTCGATCAACAGCGGCGTCCCGCTGCGTGATGAACGCATGCGCAAAGAGTTGTTCCAGATCGAGCAATTCCCCGAAGCGACCATCACCACCCGGATCGACCTGCGGCCGATCAACGATCTGGCCCCCGGCGCGCAGCTGGAGTTGCGCTTGCCGGTGACCGTCAACCTGCACGGCAAACAACACGAATATCCCGCCGAACTGCTGGCAACGCGTCTCGATGACCGCCGGTTTCAAGTGGTCACGCTGGAGCCCTTGGTGATCAACGCCGAGGATTTCGATCTGGCGCCGGGGCTGGAGTCCTTGCGCAAACTGGCCGACCTGTCAGCCATCAGTCTGTCAGTGCCGGTGGGTGCGGTGCTGATCTTCACGGCGCGCTGACATGCGCGGTGGGGTGTTTCCGTGGCGTGACGGCAACCGGTTCGAGTTGTTGATCGACGGCCCGCAATTTTTCCCGCGCATGCTCGAGCAGATTGCCGGCGCTCAGGAGCAGATCGAGCTTGAGTTGTATCTGGTCGAGGCTGGCGCCTGTGCCGAAACCATCGTGCAAGCCCTGGTGCTGGCGGCCGAGCGCGGGGTGCGCGTGCGGTGCCTGTTCGATGATTACGGCAGCCTCGCGTTTACCCTGCATCTGCGTCAGCGCCTGATCCAGGCCGGCGTCGAGCTGCGTTTCTACAATCGCCTGAACTGGCGGCGCTGGGTCGGCAATTTCTACCGCGATCATCGCAAGCTGTTGTTGGTTGATCAGCGTCTGGCAGTGGTGGGGGGGACCGGTGTCACCGATGAATTCTGGACGCCGGGCCACGCCACCAGTGAATGGCATGAGGTGATGGTGGAAATCAGCGGCCCGCTGGTGATTGACTGGCAATTACTGTTCGACCGCCAATGGATCGCCAACCGCTATCGCCGCGCCTGGCGACCGGCCGCGCATTTCGGTCTGCCGCGTTTGCCACGAGTACCGGACAAGGGCGAGGGCATGGGCCGCGTAGCGTATGCCGACGCCCGCCAGCATCGCGACATTCTGCAATCACTGTTCCGCGCCTTGAACAGCGGACAGCAACGCATCTGGATGGCCACGCCGTACTTCCTGCCCACCTGGAAAATTCGCCGCTCCCTGCGCAAAGCGGCCGCGCGTGGCGTCGATGTGCGCCTGCTGCTGACCGGCCCGCGCACCGATCACCCCTCGGTGCGCTACGCCGGGCATCGTTACTACCCGCGACTGCTCAAGGCCGGGGTGCAGATCTTTGAATACCAGCCGTGCTTTCTGCATTTGAAAATGGTGCTGGTGGACGATTGGGTGAGCATCGGCTCATGCAACTTCGATCACTGGAATTTACGCTTCAATCTGGAGGCGAACCTGGAAGCGCTGGATCCGTCGTTGACGGCAGCAGTGCAGGCGAGTTTCGTGAAGGACTTCGGGCTGAGCCAACAGGTGAGTCTGGAAGAATGGCAGCGCCGACCGTTGTGGCGGCGGGTGAAGCAGCGGGTGTGGGGATGGGTGGATCGGGTGGTGGTCAATATCCTCGATAGACGCGGCTAGTTGCAACACCCCAAAACACTGTGGGAGCTGGCAAGCCAGCTCCCACAGGTTTTTTGTGTAGCTTCCGTTCTTACAGCAATTCAAAGCTCTGCTGCGTCACGTCCTGGGAATCCAGGCCGATCTGCACGTTGAACTTGCCAGGCTCGGCCGCGTATTTGAGCTGGGCGTTGTAGAACTTCAGGTCATCCTCGGTGATGGTGAAGTGCACGACTTTCTGTTCGCCGGCCTTGAGCATGATTTTCTGGAAGTTCTTCAGTTCTTTCACCGGGCGGATCATCGAGCCGGTGACGTCCTGAATGTACAGCTGCACCACGGTTTCGCCGTCACGTTTGCCGGTGTTCTTCAGCGTGACGCTGGCGTCGAGCTTGCCGGTGGCGTTCAGGGTTGTCGACGACAGCGCCATGTCGCTCAGGGCGAAGCTGGTGTAGCTCAGGCCATAACCGAACGGGAACAGCGGACCAGTGGTGTCATCGAAATACTGCGAGGTGTAGTTGCCCGGTTTGCCCGGCGTGAATGGCCGGCCAATGCTCAGGTGGTTGTAATAGGTCGGAATCTGGCCCACGGAGCGCGGGAAGGTCACCGGCAGTTTGCCCGACGGGTTGTAGTCGCCGAACAGCACGTCAGCGATGGCGTTGCCGCCCTCGGTGCCACTGAACCAGGTTTCCAGAATCGCGTCAGCCGACTGGTTCTCTTCGAGGATGGTCAGCGGCCGGCCGTTCATCAATACCAGCACCAGCGGCTTGCCGGTGGCTTTCAGTGCGCGGATCAGCTCGCGCTGGTTCTGCGGGATGTTCAGGTCGGTACGGCTCGAGGATTCGTGGGACATGCCACGGGACTCGCCCACCGCTGCGACGATCACGTCAGCGTCCTTGGCGGCTTTCACCGCTTCGTCGATCAGTACGTTGGCCGGACGCGGGTCATCGACCACTTCCGGCGCGTCGAAGTTGAGGAAGTTCAGGTAGTCCAGGACCTTCTTGTCGCTGGTGATGTTGGCGCCACGGGCGTAGATCAGGTTCGCCTTGTCGCCGATCACCGAACTCATGCCGTCGAACAGGGTCACCGACTGCGCAGGGCGCCCGGCGGCAGCCCAACTGCCCATCATGTCGATCGGCGCCTTGGCCAGCGGGCCGACCAGGGCGACTTTCGCGTCTTTCTTCAGCGGCAGGGTGTCGTTCTGGTTCTTCAGCAGCACCAGACTGCGGCGCGCCACGTCACGGGCCTCGGCGCGGTGCAGGCGGCTGTCGGCGTAGGTGTCGGCCGGATCATCTTCAGCCTTGCCGATGCGCAGGTACGGGTCTTTGAACAGGCCCATGTCGTACTTGGCGGCGAGCACTTCGCGCACCGCGTTGTCGATGTCTTTCTGTTCGATGTCGCCAGACTTGAGCAGCCCCGGCAGCTCTTTGCCGTACAGGGTGTCGTTCATGCTCATGTCGATGCCGGCCTTGATCGCCAGCTTCGCCGCTTCACGACCGTCGCGTGCCACGCCGTGCTTGATCAGTTCGAAGATCGCGCCGTGGTCGCTGACCGCCAGGCCCTTGAAGCCCCAGTCCTTGCGCAGCAGGTCGTTCATCAGCCAGGTGTTGGCCGTGGCCGGGATGCCGTTGATCGAGTTCAGCGCCACCATCACGCCGCCAGCGCCGGCATCAATCGCGGCGCGGTACGGTGGCAGGTAGTCCTGGTACATCTTTACCGGGCTCATGTCGACGGTGTTGTAGTCGCGACCACCCTCGACCGCACCGTACAGGGCGAAGTGCTTGACGCTGGCCATGATGCTGTCGGCGGCGCTCGGGGTGTCGCCCTGATAGGCCTTGACCATGACTTTGGCGATGCGCGAGGTCAGGTAAGTGTCTTCACCGAAACCTTCGGAGCTGCGGCCCCAACGTGGGTCACGGGAGATATCGACCATCGGCGCGAAGGTGATGTCGAGGCTGTCGGACGCGGCTTCCCTGGCGGCAACGCGCCCGGACTGGCCGATGGCGTCCATGTCCCAGCTCGAGGCGAGGGCCAGTGGAATGGGGAAAATCGTACGGTGACCGTGGATCACGTCGTACGCAAAAAACATCGGAATCTTCAGGCGACTGCGCATCGCCGCGTCCTGCATCGGACGGTTTTCCGGGCGGGTGATCGAGTTGAACGTGCCGCCGATGTTGCCGGCGGCGATCTCTTTGCGGATCAGCTCGCGAGGCATTTCCGGGCCGATGCTGATCAGGCGCAACTGGCCGATCTTCTCGTCGAGGGTCATTTGCTTCATCAGGTTGCTGATGAACGCGTCCTTGTTTTCCAGGGGTACCGGGGTCGTGGCGGCCAATACTTGATGACTGGCCAGGCTGACGAACAGACCCAGCAAACACAGCTTCTTCATGAATGTTTTTCTCTAGGGCCCAAACGGCAATGCAATGCCGGCCAGCCAAAATTTAGGGAGCGACTATTGTTGTTCGGGTGCAGGCTCGAAAAGTCAGAGCCGGAAAACGGCAGCCGACGGTTGGCAGCGTGAGCGCGCAGGGCACTTTTTAGCCCATTGGCCCGTCGCAATCCAGTGGCGCGGCCGATTATGCCCCAACAGCCGGCGAGAATGTTTCGCGCTCGGTTTTAAATGAAATGTGCCAGGGAGCATCATTTTGATGAATGTCAGTCCGATCTACCGTTCGCGTTTGCAGGTTGTCACGTTACTGATATTGGCAACGCTGCTGACTGCGTGCGGCATCAACAATATTCCAACCCTCGACGAACAGGCCAAGGCCGCCTGGGGCCAGGTGCAGAACCAGTATCAGCGTCGCGCGGACCTGATTCCCAACCTGGTGGAAACCGTGAAGGGTTACGCCAAGCATGAAGAGGCAACCCTGACAGCGGTCGTCGAAGCCCGGGCCAAGGCGACGTCGATCCAGGTCGATGCCAGCACCCTCGACAATCCTGAGAAACTCAAGCAGTACCAGCAGGCGCAGGATCAACTGAGCGGCGCGTTGAGTCGCTTGATGGTGGTCTCCGAGCGTTATCCGGACCTGAAAGCCAACCAGAACTTCCTCGCCTTGCAATCGCAGCTCGAAGGCACGGAAAACCGTATTGCCGTGGCGCGGCGCGATTTCATTCTGGCGGTGCAGAAGTACAACACCGAGATCCGCACGTTTCCCGGTCGCCTCTGGCACAGCGTGATGTACAGCGATCTGCCGATTCGCGAAACCTTCGAAGCCACGACCCCCGGTGCGGAAAAGGCCCCGGAAGTGAAGTTCTGACCCGAGGTTATTCATGCGTGTGTTGAAGATAGGCCTGGTGCTGATCCTGTGGCTGTTCGCCGTCAGCGCCCGGGCCGAGTTGACGTTCCCGGCGCTGAGCGGACGCGTGGTCGACGAAGCGCAAATGATCGAGCCGTCGGTGCGTGCGCAACTGAGCCAGCAATTGCAGGCGCACGAGCAGACGACCGGCGAGCAACTGGTGGTGGTCACGGTGCCGGACCTGCAAGGCACCACCATCGAGGATTACGGCGTGCAACTGGGCCGGCACTGGGGCATCGGCCAGAAGGACAAGAACAACGGCGCGCTGCTGATCGTCGCCCGGGACGAGCGCAAGCTGCGCATCGAAGTCGGTTACGGGCTGGAGGATCGCCTGACTGACGCCCAGACATCGGTGATCATCCACCAGGTCATCACTCCGGCGTTCAAGGCCGGCAATTTCAGCAAGGGCATCAGCGACGGCGTGGCGGCGATGCTGGTGGTGCTCGGCGGTAATCCGCTGGACGAGCCGTCGACGGTGTATGAGTCGAGCGGTGATCCGCAAAACGATTTTGTCTCGCGCCATCCGCTGTTGTTCGTTTTTCTGGTGATGTTGTTCATCCTGACGGTGTTTGTCTGCCAGATGCTCGGTATCCTTCCCGCCGGCCGTGGCGGCTCCGGTGGCGGGGGCGGCTTCGGCGGCGGTGGATTTGGTGGCGGCGGCGGAGGCGGGGGCTTCAGCGGCGGCGGGGGCAGTTTCGGCGGCGGCGGTTCGTCCGGCGGCTGGTGACATTAAAAGAATAATGAGCAGGCACTTTCGACATGGCATTACTGACTGAACACGAACAGCGCAAAGTCGCCGAGGCGATCGCCCGGGTCGAACGCGACACTGACGCCGAACTGGTGACGGTGCTGGCAGCCCGCGCCGACGACTATGCGTACATCCCGTTGCTGTGGGCCAGTCTGCTGGCGTTGCTGGTGCCAGGCATCGTCCACTACCTGACGGGCTGGTTGACCATGCGCAGTCTGTTACTGGTGCAGTGGGGGCTGTTCATTGTCCTGTGCCTGCTGTTTCGCCTGCCGAAAGTCACCACTCACCTGGTCCCGCGCCGCGTGCGCCACTGGCGTGCATCGAACCTGGCGCGGCGGCAATTTCTCGAACAGAACCTGCACCACACCGTCGGCAGCACCGGCATGCTGATCTTTGTCTGCGAGGCCGAGCGTTACGTGGAGATTCTGGTGGACGAGGGCATTTCCCGGCGGCTGGACAACAAGAGCTGGGATTTGATTGTTGCGGCGTTTACCGAGCAGGTCAGGCAAGGGCGCACGCTGGAGGGGTTTGTCACCTGTATCGAAGCGTGTGGGGAATTGCTGAAAGTGCATGTGCCGGTGACGCAGGTGAGGAATGAGTTGCCGAATCGGTTGATTGTGCTGGGGTGAGACAAACCCTCACCCCAGCCCTCTCCCGGAGGGAGAGGGCGCCGACCGAGGTGTCTTGCGCTCGACATCGACCTGAAAAACCGTGTCGATTATGGATTCAAGGCAAATCGTTCAAGTCGGTGTATCTCGTCAATATCCCCCAATCAGTCCCCTCTACCTCTGGGAGAGGGCTAGGGTGAGGGCCGTTTTAACCAACCGTTCGGCAAATAAGAGCGTGTCCCCAACCCCCATCCCCCCTAAAATACCCGCCATTCCCGATTTCGCCCGTCCGAGGCCGCTTTTTCATGTCCGTTACCGCCCCATCCATCAAGCCTGCGCCCGATCACCACGCCCAGTTCATCGAACTGCTGCAAACCAGCCTCGAGCAGAACGGCTTCATCAAACTGGTGCTGGCCAAGTACGTCGGAGAAGAGGCGGATCTGCAGCGGATCATCATCAAAGCGGTGACGGTCAAGGCCCAGCCGAACCTGTCGTTCGTCTATCGCTACAAGACCCGTGACATCACCAAGAATCTGGCGCTGAGCGAAGGCGTGGCGGTGATTGCCGAGCTGCTGCCGGCCGCGTTCAAAAATGCGCATTTGCTGACCGTGACCGACGAAGCCCAGCTCGAATACAGCAAAAAGGGCAAGTCTTCGCTGTTCAAGAGCAAACCTCAGCAATTGCGTGAAGCGCCGTCCGCCGAGCACAACCGCGAGAAAAACCGTTTTCTGGAGCTCAGTCGACCGTTCCTCAAGGACCTCGGCGTGACCAACGCGCAACACGAGCTGATCCCGGCCATGTCGCGCAAGTGGAAGCAAATCAATAAGTTCATCGAAGTGTTCAGCCACGCCCTGACCTCGTCACCGCTGGCGCTGGACAAACCGGTGCGGGTCGCGGATTTCGGTTCGGGCAAGGGTTACCTGACGTTTGCCATCCATGATTACCTGCGCAACACGCTCAAGGCCGAAGGCGAAGTCACCGGCGTCGAATTGCGCGAGGAAATGGTCAACCTGTGCAACGCCGCCGCCGCGAAGCTGGAACACCCGGGGCTGGTGTTCAAGTGCGGTGACGTGCGCAGCGTGGCGCCGAGCGAGCTGGACGTGATGATCGCCCTGCATGCCTGCGACATCGCCACCGATTACGCGATCCATACCGGCATCCGCTCGGGTGCCTCGATCATCATGTGCTCGCCGTGCTGCCACAAGCAGATTCGTCTGCAGATCCAGAGCCCGGCACTGCTCAAACCGATGCTGCAATACGGTCTGCACCTCGGCCAGCAGGCGGAAATGGTCACTGACAGCTTGCGCGCGCTGTTCCTCGAAGCCTGTGGTTACGAGACCAAGGTGTTCGAGTTCATCTCGCTGGAACACACCAACAAGAACAAGATGATTCTGGCGGTGAAACGCGCCGAGCCGCTGGACCCGGCTCAGCTGTTGGTGAAGATTCAGGCGTTGAAAGATTTCTACAACATCAGCGAGCACTGCCTGGAAACCCTGCTGCGCGCAGACGGTTACCTGGCCTGACCTGGATCCTGTGGAAGCAAGCCTGCTCGCGACATCATTGTGACGGTCAGTCGGCCTTCGCGAGCACGCTCGCTCCCACATGGGGTTTGATGACGGTCTTGCGACCGAGCATCACCGTCGCAATTACCCCGCAGGCAAATACCCAGGTGATCGGCTCCACATGTTCGCCAAAGAACAACGCCGAAAACGCGATGGTGAAGAAGATCTGCAGCAACTGGATCTGACTGACCCGCGCAATCCCGCCCATCGCCAGCCCGGCGTACCAGGCGAAGAACCCGAGAAACTGCGAGAACAGCGCGACGTAGCCAAAAGCCCACCAGGTCCTGGCCGACACTGCGCCGTGATGTTGCAGCGCCAGGTACAGCACCGGCCCGATCAGCAGCGGCGTCGACAGCACCAGCGCCCAGCAGATCACCTGCCAGCCGCCCATCTCCTTCGCCAGGCGGCCACCCTCGGCATACCCCAGGCCACCCACGGCAATTGCGCCGAGCATCAACAGGTCCCCGGCCTGAATGCTGCCGGCACCGGTGTACAACGCGTAACCGAGCACCAGCGCACTGCCCAGCGCGGCGCAGGCCCAGAAGGCTTTCGACGGCCGTTCATGGGACAGCCACGCCGCATACAGCGCCACGCACAGCGGCTGCAAGCCATTGACCAGTGCGCCGTGGGACGCCGGCAAGGTCTGCATGGCCCACGCCGACAACACCGGGAAGCCGAGGATCACCCCGGCGATCACCAGGCTCAGGCCTTTGATCTGCTGCCAGGTCGGCCATTTTTCCCGGCGCCACAACAACAGCAATGCTGCCGGGATTGCCGCGAACAGCGCCCGCCCCAGGCCATTGAGCAATGGATGCAGTTCCTGCACCACGATCCGGGTGAAGGGCAGGGTGAGGCTGAAAATCACAACCCCGAGCAGGCCGAGGGCCATGCCGGTGTTTTCGCGCGAAGACATAGGAAGACCGAAATTGAGGGTGGCAGGGAACGAGCCTCATAAAGCCATAAACCGTGGACTTCTGGCTGTTACAGCTAGGCACAGACTTAGGCGTACAGTTCGAGTTTGCCATCGCTGGCAAGCCAGCTCCCACAGTGTCCGAGTTGAGCGCCAAATGGGTGATCGACACAGAACCTGTGGGAGCTGGCTTGCCAGCGATGAAGTCAACTCGGTAGTAGCCGGTTGTTACCCGCCCGAACGGATAAGGTCTACCTTGAATACTCCCAGGCATTTCCCAGAGGAGTCCTCCCCATGGCCGCGAAAAAAATTCTGATGCTGGTCGGCGATTACGTCGAAGACTACGAAGTGATGGTGCCGTTCCAGGCCCTGCAAATGGTCGGGCATACCGTGCACGCCGTGTGCCCGGACAAAGCCGCCGGCAAGACCGTGCGCACCGCGATCCATGACTTCGAAGGCGATCAGACCTACAGCGAGAAACCCGGTCACCTGTTCGCCCTCAACTTCGACTTTGCCAAGGTCGCCGAAGCCGACTACGACGCCCTGCTGATCCCCGGCGGTCGTGCGCCGGAATACCTGCGCCTGAACGAAAAAGTCCTCGAACTGGTGCGTGCCTTCGACAAGGCCGGCAAGCCGATTGCGGCGGTCTGCCACGGTGCGCAACTGCTGGCGGCGGCGGGCGTTCTCGAAGGGCGCGAGTGCAGCGCCTATCCGGCCTGTGCCCCGGAAGTGCGCCTGGCCGGTGGTACGTACATCGACATCCCGGTGACGGACGGCCACGTTCAAGGCAATCTGGCCACTGCACCGGCCTGGCCGGCGCATCCGAACTGGCTGGCCGGTTTCCTCGGCTTGCTTGGCACCAAAATCACCCTGTAACGAGGATTCGTCCATGTGCGAGCTCTACGTCAAGGCCGATCCGATTCTCTACGAATCCCGCTCGCGCTCGCTGCGCATCTGCGGCGTGGTGACGACGCTGCGCCTGGAAAACCAGTTCTGGGACATCCTCAGCGAAATCGCCGAAGTTGACGGCATGACCACCAATCAACTGATCGCCAAGCTGTATGAAGAGGTGATGGACTATCGCGCCGAAGTGGTGAATTTCGCCTCGTTCCTGCGGGTGAGTTGTACGCGGTATCTGAGTCAGCGGCGGGTGAGTGCGCCGGAGTTGTCGGTGGTGCGGGCGCTGGTGAAATAGCCCTGACCGAGTTGACCCCATCGCGGGCAAACCCCCACAGTTTTCTCTGGTGCTCACAAATTTTGTGTTCGCTGAAGAACCTTGTGGGAGCGAGCTTGCTCGCGAAGGCGCCGCTTCAGGCGACAGAAGTCTGAGGCTGGTCTTTACTTCGAAGCGCGAAACCTCTCAACCGCCAAGGAGAATCGAGCATGTCCGGATGGTACGAAGTGAGCAAAAGCAGCAACGGTCAGTTCAGGTTTGTGCTGAAGGCCGCCAACGCCGAAACCATTCTCACCAGCGAGCTCTACACCACCCGTGCGGCCGCCGATAACGGCATTGCTGCGGTGCAGGCCAACAGTCCGCTGGACGAGCGCTACGAGAAAAAGACCACCAGGGATGGCCATCCGTACTTCAACCTCAAGGCTGCCAACCATCAGATCATTGGCAGCAGCGAGTCGTACACCAATGACGCTGCGTGCGCCAAAGGCATCGCCAGCGTCAAGGCCAACGGGCCGAGCAAAACGGTCAAGGACAAGACCTTGCCGGTGCTCTGAATTCCCTCTCAAATTTCACACAGCTCCTGTGGGCGGGCTTGCCCGCGATGAGGGCCTATCATTCAGCATTGATGTTGACTGATACACCGCTATCGCTGGCAAGCCAGCTCCCACAGGTAATTGTGTGTGTGATCAACGCAGGGTCTCGAGGATTGCTTGCAGCTGACCTCGCCCAGCCTCGCTCAACGCAAACACTGGCAAGCGCGGATCGCCAACCTCCAGCCCTGTCTCGCGCAACCCGGCCTTGATCGTCGCCGGTAAACCACCCTTCAAGATGAAGTCCAGCAGCGGCAACTGGCGGTAGAACAACTCGCGCGCCCGTTCCAGATCACCGGCCAGCGACGCCGCGTATAAATCCAGATTGAGCTGGGGGATCAGGTTCGGTGCGGCGGTGCACCAGCCCTTGGCCCCAGCGGCAAACGCTTCCAGCGCCAGCGGATTGCAGCCGTTGTAGAAGGGCACCTGAGCGTCGCCGAGCAGTTGCAGCTTGTGCATGCGCTGGATGTCGCCGGTGCTCTCCTTGACCATGGTCACGTTTTCCACCTCGTTGACGATGCGCAGAATCAGTTCCACCGACATGTCGGTGCCGCTGGTGGCCGGGTTGTTGTAGAGCATGATCGGCACGCCGATGCTGTCGCCGATGGCGCGGTAGTGCGCAAGGATTTCCGCTTCGCTGAGCTTCCAGTACGAGGCTGGCAGCACCATCACCACGTCGGCGCCGTGGGCTTCGGCGAAGCGTGCACGGCGTATGGCTTTGGCGGTGGTCAGGTCGGACACGCTGACGATGGTCGGCAGCCGTTTGGCCACGTGTTTGATGCTGAACTCGGCTACCTGATCCCACTCGGCGTCGCTCAGGTAGGCGCCTTCGCCGGTGCTGCCCAGCGGGGCGATGGCGTGGACGCCGCTGTCGATCAGGCGATTGATAGACTGGCCGAGCGCCGGCAGGTCGAGGCCTTCACCGTTGGCGCCGAACGGGGTGATGGTGTAGCCGATGATGCCGTGAATGTTGGACATGATGAGTCTCCGGAAAAAGCTGAAATCAGTTCAGGCAATCGGCGTGCTGGCGCAGGTTCTGCCGGGCGTAATAG
This sequence comes from Pseudomonas sp. GNP014, assembly GCF_054344005.1. NCBI lineage: Bacteria > Pseudomonadati > Pseudomonadota > Gammaproteobacteria > Pseudomonadales > Pseudomonadaceae > Pseudomonas > Pseudomonas sp. GNP014. The sequence continues at coordinate 2,730,707 of NZ_JBTGUS010000001.1, forward strand.
TTGAAAGCGGCGGCGTGGCGTTTGGGTTTCGACACCCAGTCATGGGCCTCGCGGCCCAGCGCCGGAATGATCGGTTTGATGGTGCCGGCCGCCATCGCCAGCAGTTGCAGCCTGGCGGCGCGTTCGATCAGTTGGGCGATGACACAGGCTTCTTCGATCGTGGTGCCGGTCGACAACTGGCCGTGGTGCGAAAGCAGAATCGCGCGCTTGTCGCCCAGCGCGCCGGCAATCAGCTCACCTTCTTCATTGCCCACCGGCACGCCCGGCCAGCCTTCGAGAAACGCGCAGTCGTCGTACAGCGGGCACAGGTCCATGTGGGAAATCTGCAGCGGCACTTCCAGCATCGACAGCGCGGCAATGTGCGCCGGGTGGGTATGGATGATGCAGTTCACGTCTGGCCGGGCGCGGTACACCCAGCTGTGGAAACGGTTGGCCGGGTTGGCCATGCCGTGCCCTTCGAGGACTTCCAGGTCTTCATTGACCAGCAACAAATTGCTCGCGGTGATTTCATCGAACCCCAGGCCCAGTTGCTGAGTGTAATAGGTGCCGGGCTGTGGGCCACGGGCGGTGATTTGTCCGGCCAGACCGGAGTCGTGGCCATTCTCGAATAGAATCCGGCAGGTCAGTGCCAGCTTTTGCCGGTCAGTCCACGTATTATCCGCCAGGCTTTTTTGCATCTGGGTCAGCGCTTGCTTGACCAGTTGTTCTTTGGGTAGTGCTAATGTCTTGGCCATGTGTGTGTCCTTTGGGTGAGAGCAAATGACACTAAAGAGGCTATATGACACAAAGTGTCATTGGCAAGCATAAATCGTCGCTTCCTTGCTGGAATAACCGCTGCGCATGTCTATCCGTTTGAAATTATTGAGAAAAAAACTTGGGGTGACGCTTGAGGCGCTGGCCGAAAAATCCGGCATGACCAAGAGTTACCTGTCGAAAGTCGAGCGCGGGTTGAACACGCCGTCGATCGCTGCCGCGTTGAAACTGGCGAAAGCGCTGAACGTGAAGGTCGAGGAATTGTTCTCCGAGGACAGCGTCAGCCTCGACAGCTACAGCCTGGTGCGCAGCCACGAACGCCAGTCCCTCGCGGCCAACGATCAGAGCCCCGGGTATGCGGTGCTGGCGCATCAGGTCAGCGAACGCAACCTGCTGCCGTTCATCATTTACCCGGCGAAGGAATTCACCGACAAGACCTTCAAGGAGCATGTGGGCGAGGAGTTTCTGTTCGTCCACGAAGGGCAGGTGGAAGTCGATTTCATGAACGAGAAGGTGCTGCTCGAGCGTGGCGATGCGCTGCACTTCAATGCACAGAAGCCACACCGGATCCGCTCGGTGGGTGAGGTGCAGGCGCAGTTGCTGGTGGTGGTGCACAGCACCGAAGAATGAGTTGATTGGGCTAAAGCTATTGCGAGCTGGCTCACTCCTACAGTTGAAATGCGATCCCCTGTAGGAGTGAGCCTGCTCGCGATGGCGTCGGTAGCCTCGCCACTAAACTTCGACTGGCACCGACAGTTTCGGGCTGCCGAGTGCATGGCTCTTGGCATCAAAAAAACGCAACTCAACGCCCGTGCCCTCGAACACCTTCGCGTAATGCCGCTTCTGATGCTGAATGAACGCCGCACTGCGCGGATAAATCGAGATCGCCACGGTCTTCGGTTTCGCCAACCGCAAGGCGCGCACGATGTGGGCGTCCTGTTCACCCAGGGCATGGCCAAAGATGCACAGACTGTCGCCATGCCCCAGCAACTGCTCATGGCAGAACGACAGATAATCCGAACTGCGGATGGTCTTGAGCTTGTCCGCGCTCGGCCCTTCGTTGACGAACAGCGGCACGTCGTCCAGCGTCTTGATCGTGTTGTTGATCGCAAAACTGCCGAGCAGGGTGCCTTCGGTCGAGGTCAGTTTGCGCGCAGTGCCGTCCTGATTACGCACCAGGTGCAGACCGCCGTGCAGGTACAGCAGGCGCGGCTTTTCACTGCTGCTTTCGCTCAGGTCGAAACTGGCATCGGGGCCGTTGAACAGGTCGTCTATGGCCTCATTGTTGTGTTGCAGCGCCCAGTAATTGAGCAAGTCGTAGTTGGTGGTGAACACCGTGCGATAGCGCGCCAGTTCTTCGTTGAGCGTCGCCAGGGTTGAGGCCTGCACCAGCCGCCACGGAATGTGTACCGCGTGCACGGTATTGATCAGCGCTTCCTTGATCGCGTAGTAGCGGTTGCGCGGTGCCGCCGAACTGACGGCCAGCGCCTTGTTCACCCGGCTGGTGGTTTTCAGCGCGCCGAGTACCTGCTCGAAGCTGCGCGTCTGCATCGCGTCGAACACGCTCAGTTCCGACGGGCTCAGCGGTTTCTCTTCCACGCTGCGGGCGTTTTCGAACAGCGAGTCGTAGCCGAAGTCGTCCCACACCGCGCGGCTGGCACCGTTGCCCACCAGCAAGCCTGTGAAGTCGGTGGTGGCGCGCAGGGCGTTCCAGTCTTCGAGGGTCGCGTCGACATCCAGAAAATCGCTCATTGCTTGGCACATCTCAAAACTTAGGGGCTGATGGGCGGCGACTTTATCACGAGCGGGCATTGAGCCAGATCAACATCGGCCGTGACCGATCGGTCGATCCTGTGCACATCCGCCGTATCGGAGCAGTCGATTCGGCCTCAGTCAGGAGACGCGCATGAGCAGCACATTTTTCATTCCGGCCGTAAACATCATGGGCAACGGATGCCTCGACGAGGCCATGATTGCGATTCGCAATTACGGTTTCCGCAAGGCGCTGATCGTCACTGACGCGGGGCTGGCCAAGGCCGGTGTGGCGACGATGGTCGCCGAAAAACTGGCGATGCAGGACATCGACTCGGTGATCTTCGACGGCGCCAAACCGAACCCGAGCATCGCTAACGTCGAGTCCGGGCTGGCGCTGCTCAAGGAAAGTCGCTGCGATTTCGTTGTATCGCTGGGCGGCGGTTCGCCGCACGACTGCGCCAAGGGCATCGCCCTGTGTGCGACCAACGGCGGGCAGATCCGCGACTACGAAGGCGTCGACCAATCGAGCAAGCCGCAACTGCCGCTGATCGCCATCAACACCACCGCCGGCACGGCCAGTGAGATGACCCGCTTTTGCATCATCACTGACGAATCGCGTCACGTGAAAATGGCCATCGTCGACCGTAACGTCACACCGCTGCTGTCGGTCAACGACCCTGAACTGATGGTCGCCATGCCCAAAGGCCTGACCGCCGCCACCGGCATGGACGCCTTGACCCACGCCATCGAAGCCTACGTGTCGACCGCCGCCAACCCGATCACCGACGCCTGCGCGCTGAAGGCCATGACCCTGATCAGCAACAATCTGCGCCTGGCCGTGCGCGACGGCAGTGACCTCGCCGCGCGGGAGAACATGGCGTATGCACAGTTCCTTGCCGGCATGGCCTTCAACAATGCGTCCCTCGGCTATGTGCACGCGATGGCGCATCAATTGGGCGGTTTCTACGACTTGCCTCACGGTGTGTGCAACGCCGTGCTGCTGCCCCACGTGCAGACGTTCAATGCGCTGGTGTGTGCCGATCGTCTGACCGATGTTGCCCATGCCATGGGCGCGGACATTCGCGGCTTCAGCCCGGAGGAGGGGGCGCAAGCGGCGATCAACGCGATCCGTTGCCTGGCCAGAGATGTCGATATTCCAGGTGGCCTGCGTGAGCTCGGCGCCAAACTCAACGACATTCCGGTGCTTGCCACCAATGCCTTGAAAGACGCATGTGGCCTGACCAACCCGCGGGCGGCGGATCAGCGGCAGATCGAGGAAATTTTCCGCAACGCGTTTTGAGTCGGTGGCGTGCCGATCTAGATGAGCTGACCTGACTGCCCCCTTCGCGAGCAAGCCCGCACCCACATTGGATTTGTGTTGTTTGCAAATCCCCTGGAGAGCGGACTTGCTCGTGAAGACGGCCTCGCCAACACCACAAAATCAAGGATTCTCACATCGGCCAACAGCCACCACATTCCTCTCGCCCCCGCCAATCTGAATCAACACCCCCTCCAGTGCAGCAACGTCTCCAACACGTGTGGCACGCGTGCGTGAGAGCGAGCGGCGGGCATGGATCGTGGTGCCGTCGCCGTTGGAGATATCGCCGTTCACGTTCGTGCTGACGTGGCACAAGCGTTGAACGGCTTGAATCGCAGGATTGAGGAGGGGATAGTGCGCGGCTGAAACATTATCAAGGAGCGGGAAGTGCCAGTGAAGTCTGGATGGATCGGCTGCTTAGCGCTGTGTGGAGGGTTGATCACGGAAGCTGCGTTGGCGGAATGTCTGCCTCCGCAGCAAGGGGATGTTGCAGGGTATTCGGTCTGTAAGGAATGGCCGGCGTATCCAGGCCAGACCCTGAACGCCGCGACGAAGCTTGAGTCGGATGGCACCGCCGGAAATGACGATACCAGCGGGACTTACGATCTTGTGGTCTCGATCAGGTCGAGTACAGATAACGAGATGCTGGCCGATTACTACAAGCGATCTGCTTTTGTCTCCGATGCCATTGCCTTGCAGGGGCTGGAACTCGACACGGCGCGCTACAAACTCAGCCCTGAGCTTCGGGCGTTTGGTGTGCGGGTCAGTTTCAAAGGTTCTTCGCGCGTCAATCCTATGGATGAAACGTGGCTGACCCTCTATGTCAAAGAGGGCAGGCATCTGCGCCCGGTGCTGGATCGGTTGGTGGTTTACGGTTTCAGTGGTGAGTGGGACGGCAACTGCGCCGGCGAGCGTGCAACCACGGTTCGCACCCTCGAAATGGCTAAAACCAGCTCTCACGGCTATGCCGACCTCATCGTCAAGTCCGTCACAACGGGCGTGGCTGGCGAGGGAACCGCCGAAACCTGCGAGCTGAAAACGACGACCAACAAGCCGGTGCTGACCACGCTTCGCTATGACGGCAAGGCTTACGTCATACCTGCAGATTTCAAGGGCATCTGACGCGCCCGCAACCCCTCTCTTTTCAAGGAAGAACCATGCTGACACCCACCAGACTTCTTATTGCCTTCAGTTTTCTGGCCGTTAGTACTCAGGTCAACGCCGCCTGCACCACCCAGAGTTTCGACGGCACATCCATGTCGCGCTGCAATGTCTGGCCGGCCTTCCCGAGTCAGGCGATCTCGGTGAAATCCACCTACCTTGCCGATTCCGGCGGCGATGATGCCGGGGTATTCGACCTGGACCTGTCGATCGTCAATGCCAGTAACGCCAAGCCCATCGCCACTTATCGCAAACCGGGGGCCTTCAACTCCGATGCGGTGCGCTTTGATGATCTGCGCATCGACACCGCTCGCTATCGCCTGGCGCCGGAGGTTCGGGCCTTTGGCCTGCGCGCCAAGTTCGTGCACAGTTCCCATGCCATTCCCTATGAGAAAACCGATCTGGCGTTGTATGTGCGTGAGGGTGATGAGTTGCGTCCGGTACTCGAAGGCCTCGTCGTGTACAAGAACAACGGTGAATTCACCAATGACTGCGAAGGCTATACCCGGGAAATCCGCAGGACGCTCGACATCGGCCCGTCGAGTCATCATGGTTTCGCCGACCTGATCGTCACCACCCGTGGCACAAAAATGAAGAACACCCGATCCGCCAGCCAGTGCGTGTCGAAAACCACTCACCTGAAAAGCCAACAGATCACCCTGACCTACGACGGCCAGCAATACATCGTCCCCGAAGACCTCAGAGGTTACTGAACCGATGCTCACCGGCCTCAACCACCTGACCCTGGCGGTCAGCGATGTGGATCGCAGCCTGGCGTTTTATCACGAGTTGCTGCAACTGCGCGTCGAAGCGACATGGGACGCCGGTGCCTACCTGTCGCTGCCGGGGCTGTGGTTGTGTCTGTCACTCGATCCGCAGCGCCTGTCAGCGCCCGCCGTCGATTACACCCATTACGCGTTCAGCCTCGGCGAGGTGGATTTTCCGCACTTCGTCCAGCGGCTAAAAGCGGCCAACGTGCAGCAATGGCGGGACAACCGCAGCGAAGGTGCATCGTTCTACTTTCTCGACCCTGATGGCCACAAGCTCGAAGTCCACGTCGGTGATCTGGCCTCGCGACTGGCAGCGTGTCGGTTCAAACCGTACACCGGCATGCGTTTTTACGACGAGTCATGATCAGACACATTTGTCTGTTATAGACTGGCCACCACGTGTAATGGCCCCGTGCAGGTTTTCCATGACTCCATCGTTGTTACTGGCCGTGCTGGCCTCGGGTTTCATCTATGGCATCACGCCGGGTCCTGGCGTGCTGGCGGTGTTCGGCATTGGCGCGGCCCACGGACGGCGGGCCGGGGCCGGGTTTCTCTGCGGGCATCTGCTCGGCGATGTGGTCTGGTGCAGCACCGCGCTGATCGCCATTGTCGGCGCCCGGGAAATCGGCAGCACTGCGTTCGATGTACTCGGCGTGCTCAGCGGTTTGTACCTGTTCTGGCTTGGCTGGCGTGCAGTGCGTGCTCAGCGTCGCAGCGGTGACGAACCGCAAGGCGCGGCGCGCCAGCCGTTCTGGCACGGTATTGTGTTCGGTCTGACCAATCCCAAGGCGTACCCGGTGGCAGTCGCGACGTTCACCGCGCTGCTGTCGAGCCGCGCTGAATTGCTGAACTGGTCGATGCTGCCGGCGCTGATCGCCCTGAGCTTCCTCGGCGGACTGCTGGCCTACGCTATCCTGATTGGCGTGGTCGGCGCGCAGCGCGTGCGGACGCTGTATCAGCGTCACGAATTGCTGATCACGCGGTTGTGTGGCGTGATGTTCATCGGTTTCGCCATCAACGCGCTGATGCATGCGCTGCCGGGGCTGATGCCGAACAAGGCTTGAAGGTGTGTGCAGGGATGCGCAATCAAGAGGTCACGGATGGTTGATCAGTGCTGCATTACCCGGACACCCACGCTGAACCATGGAAAGCCGAAATTCCGCGCCGTTGGCGAGTTTTATTGATTTATTGCTGGATGCCGTTTGCGCGGTCGACAAGCAGGGCCGTTTCGTTTTTGTCAGCGCTGCTTGCGAGCGGATCTTCGGTTACACACCTGAAGAGCTGATCGGCCGGCAAATGATCGAACTGGTGCACCCGGCCGACCGTCAGCGCACCCTGGCCGCCGCCCATGAAATCATGGGTGGCGACCCCAAACACAACTTCGAAAACCGCTACGTGCGCAAGGATGGCAGCGTCGCCCATATCCTCTGGTCGGCACGCTGGTCGGAAGTCGATCAACTGCGCATTGCCGTGGCCCGCGACATCACCGAACGCAAGCAGGCCGAATCCCGGCAGGCGGCGTTGTATGCGATCTCGGAGGCGGCGCACGTGGCAGAGGATTTGCTGGCGCTGTTCAAGCGCATCCACCTGATCATTGGCGAATGGCTACCGGCGCTGAACTTCTCCGTGGCGCTGTACGATGAACATTGCGCCAAGCTGAATTTCCCTTACCACGTCGATGACCACGAATTGCAGCCCGAGCAACCGGGCACGGTCACCGGACGTCTGTGCACGCAAGTGATCCGCAGCGGTCAACCGATCCTGCTGACACCGGACAGTCCCGATGCCTCTCCCGAATTCGCCGCGTTGGTGGCCGGGCAGGATTCACCCTGCTGGCTCGGCGTGCCGTTGCACTCGAAAAACGGCACCATCGGCGCACTGATCGTAAAGAGTCTGCCCGGCGGCGAGCGCTACACCGAACAGGACAAGGAACTGCTGCAATACGTCTGTGCCCAGGTCGCGACTGCCATCGAGCGTCAGCAATTGCATGCACGGCTCAAGCGCATGGCGCAGTACGACCAACTGACGCAGTTGCCCAATCGCGAATTGCTCCGGGATCGCCTCAAATCTGCGCTCGCCAGCGCCCGGGAAGCGTCGGGCAACATGGCGCTGCTGTATGTCGATCTGGATCGCTTCAAGCAGGTCAATGACACCTTTGGTCACGCCGTTGGCGACATGCTGTTGCAAACCGTGGCCAACCGGTTGAAGGGGTGCGTGCGCGAGACTGATACCGTCGCGCGCATCGGTGGCGATGAGTTCATCGTGCTGCTGCACAGCGTTCACGTCGCGGAAGATGCCGACAGCGTGGCGCAAAAAATCCGCCAGGTGCTGGTGCAACCGATGCGTCTGGACGGTCACAACCTGCACATCGAACCGAGCATCGGTGTCGCCCGTTACCCGGAACACGGCAGTGAAGAACAACAGCTGTTTCGCCACGCCGATCAGGCCATGTACACGGCGAAACGCTTGAACCATCGGGCGCTGGATATCTGATCGGCGGCGCGCCGTTCGTCGCGACATCGGCAACTTTTCTAAACCTTTGCCAGCCAGAAAATTCTCAATTCAGGTGGGCAGTTGCTCGCGACGATCAATACCAAGAGGTAGAGAATCATGCCTAATTCAAGAAACTCGAACTCGGGAAACTTCGCTAACGATCGAACGAAGGCGTCTGAAGCCGGTCGCAAAGGTGGGAAAACCACCACCACGACCGTCGATAAAGAGCCTGCGAAAACCGAAATGGGCCGCAAGCCCGCTCAAAAATCGAAGTAAGTGAAGGTTGTTTTGATTGAGAGGCGGGGGCGTAAGCTCCCGCTTGAATTTCGAATGAAGGAGGGCGCGACCATGAGCCGGATGGCCACCCGTATACGTAACGCTGTTTTTGCACCTGTGTGGGGCCTGCTGTTGAGCGTGTGTGCCACTGGCGTTTTTGCCCAGTCGCCCACCGATTTCATCAACGATGCCTCCGCCAAAGGCATGGCCGACATCGAGGCCAGTCGTCTGGCCCACAGCAAGGCCGAATCGAAAGAGGTCAAGGACTACACCATCGTTGTCATCAACGATCGCACCACGGCCAATCAGCACCTGGCGAAAATCGCCAAGAAGCTTGATCTGCCGGTGGCGCCCCGTGAAGAACTCGCAGACAAGGCCAAGGAATTGATGCCGCAGGTGACCGATGGCGCTTCTTTCGATCAGGCCTATGCCGCCAGTCAGGTCAAAGCCACTGAAGAGGCCATCGAGCAGATTCAGCAGGAGGCACAAAACACTGACGTGCCGGAAATCAAAGCCTTCGCGGATGAAACGTTGCCCAAGCTGCAAAGCCATCTGCAAATGGCTCGCCAGTTACAGGCCAGCCGCTGATCAAGATATGAAGATCGCAGCCCTCGATAGCTCCGGCACTCTTTCTGCAGGAGCTGCCGAAGGCTGCGATCTTTTGCTTTTATCTGACCATCAACACTCATTCAGATCCTGTTTCGACTTGCTCTTCTCGCCCAGCCCCTCAAGATTGAACACTTCCCCTTCGCCCAACGCACGGTAATGCCTGCGCAGCGCTTCCAGTTGCTTCAAATCCAGCGCCTCCAGCCCGAGCATCGCGTTCTGCGCCTCTTTGGTCACCAACAGCAACTCGTCGATCTTCAAATGCAGGATGTCGGTGTCGCGGTTTTGGGTGTTCTGGATCAGGAACACCATCAGAAAGGTGATGATGGTCGTCGAGGTATTGATGATCAGTTGCCAGGTGTCGTTGTAATGAAAAATCGGCCCACTCAAGCCCCACAGTCCAATCAGGATCAGCGCCCCCATAAACGTCTTGGGGCTACCGGCCCACAGGGCGAGCTTCTGGGAGATTTTCGCGAATTTCATTGCCGTGTTCCTCATAAGGAATGCCTGAAATTCAGACAGTGACGGCGGGATGAAAATTCTACCGGTGGCGCATCTGTCCCTGAGAAACCGGTCTTTCGACCGGCATTCTCACGAGTACGCTATGCCTTGAGCTCGACGTCGACCTGCCACTGGAAATACCCCACGGCCTCACACTGTTGATTGACCAGCATGAAGCTCAAGTGGCAATGGGCAGTGCCGCTGTTTTTCGGTGTGCAGATCCAGAGGTGATCATCGGCGTTCTTGCTGCCCGGTTCAGCCGGGTTGTCCGGATTGGGGGCGGGCACCGTCAGGTTGGTGTGGACCTCCAGGCGCGGATCGGACAAGGCGTCGCCATCAGCGGTCAGGGCGTACATGACAACGCTGTGTTCTGCGATCAGGCTGACGGATCTTGCGCGCACATGCAGGTCACGATCAATGTCCCCCGTAATCGTTAATTTACTGTCATTTGTGACTATTTCTTTCGAGTTGTCACCCGTGGCGAAAAAGATGAAGCCGTCGGCAATGCTTGTCGGCGCAGCAGCGTCCAGGCTGGGATTCGGATACCGGGAAAGCACGGATTCGGCATCGACGATCAGCAGCACATTTTGTGCGCTGGTGGCGCCGGATGAGGGGGAACGGATCGGTTCGCTGGTCATCATGGATTCCTTTCATGATGGTGGCTCAAGGCGACAGCCGCTTCGGTCAAGGCAACGCATCCTGTTCCGGCCGGGGCGGCGACGGATCGGTAAAGCCCCTCGTTGCCAAGGGGCTCGACGCATCATCAGTTGTGGATCGAGATGAACGGGTCCCACGAGCAGCAGCCGATGATCTGGCAGTTGCGGTCAACGATCAGGAAGTGGAAGTGATAGGTCACGCGACCGCAGTCCAGGGTCTCGGATGACCAGTAATGGTTATCGACTTTCTGGCAGCTCGGCACGGATGGATTGCTGGTGTTCGGCACCGCCACACAGGCGCTGGCCTTGCGTGGCGAGGGTGGGGAGATCAGGTCGGCGCCGGCGTTGCCAATGAATTTGTAGAAAATCACCGCCTGTTCGAAGCTCTGCGACAGACTGGTTTCACGCCAGCGGATCAGGTCGCCGACCTGCGCCTTGAGATCCAGTTCGCCACCGGCCTGACCGCTGACGACGTTGTCCTGATTGGTAACCATGTACACATGTTTCCAATCGATCAGCGTCGGATTTTTCGGGTCCTTGCTGATGTTTGGATACTTTTTCAGAATGGTTTCGGTGTCGATCGAAACCAGAATATCTGTCACTCGAGACATGGTAATGCTCCTTTTTCATAGTGAACGCCGGCCCGCAGTCCAGGCACGACGACGCTTGCTTGCCGTATGGCGTTTGCGAGCACACTACTGGGGGAACCCACCGGTCACGAGAGATGAGCAGGCCGTGCTCCTTGCACGAAATCGTCTGATCGGGTTCCTTCCGATTGCCGCCACTTGACTATAGGTTTGTTTTTTTAGCTGTCAAAATCGCTTTTATGCGACTCGACGGACGGTCGCGGCATTCATAACGACCAATCGGTCTGCGATAAGCCGGCGCGGTGATCTGACATCGTTTGCAATCAGTCGCTGTGGAACTGCCCACTGCGCTGCCTGTATCGTGACGAACCGCTGCCATGCCCCCGACAGGAGAACGCAATGAGTTGGTCCGCCAGACAATACGTCGCTTTCGAAGATGAACGCACCCGCCCGGCCCGCGATCTGCTGGCGGCGATTCCCACGGCACAGGCACGAACGGTGGTCGATATCGGCTGCGGTCCCGGTAACTCGACAGAACTGCTGGTGCAGCGTTTTGCGCAAGCCACGGTCAGCGGCCTGGACAGTTCCTCCGACATGATCGAGGCCGCGCGCAAGCGCTTGCCGCAGTTGCAGTTCGACGTCGCGTACATCGATAAATGGGCCGATGTCGGCCCTTACGATGTGATCTTTGCCAACGCCGTGCTGCAGTGGCTGCCGGATCACGCAACATTGTTACCGGCACTCGCCGGCAAGTTGTCGGCCGGTGGCAGTCTGGCGATCCAGATGCCGGACAACCTCAACGAGCCGTCCCACCGCTTGATGCGTGAAGTCGCTGCGAATGGCCCGTGGGCGAGCAAGCTCAGCGGCGCAGCGGGGCAACGTACCGACATGGCGAGTGCGAGCGATTACTTCTCCATGCTGCGACCGCACTGTGCGCGGGTCGATGTGTGGCGCACGACCTATCACCATCAGCTGTCTGGCGGGGCGGCGGGGGTGGTGGAGTGGTTCAAGGGCAGCGGCTTGATTCCGTTTTTGAGTCCGCTGACCGAGGAGGAAAAGACGCAGTACCTGGAGCAGTATCTGGCGGAGGTTGAGCGGGCTTATCCGGCGTTGGCGGATGGCTCGGTGTTGTTGCCGTTTCCCAGGTTGTTTATCGTCGCGACCCGATAAAATCAATTCGGACTGTTGTCCGGCTTGAGATTTTGGCTGCACTTTCGGACAGGCCCCTCACCCCAGCCCTCTCCCGAGGGAGAGGGAGCCGAGTTATGTTGTTTCAAAAACCTGAGTTCGCCTCGATTTCGCACGTCGGTGTAGCTCGTACTGGCACCGCGTTCAGTCCCCTCTCCCTATGGGAGAGGGTTAGGGTGAGGGGGCTTCTCAAGTTGTAAACCCGCTCAGCGCTGCACCGCCACCAGCATCATCATCGGCCGCTCCCGCTCTTCCGCCAGCGCCGGTTGCGCCGCCACCTCCGCATCGCTCGGGCCCCATTCATTGACATGGCGAATGGCGAACCCTGCATCGATCAACGAATTCAGCAGCGTTCCTACCGTCCTATGCTGCTTGATCACTCCCTCGGCCAACCAGTTTGTCACCCGTTCTCCTTCCATCTGATAGCTGTCCAGCGGCCAACGCTTGTTACCTTCAGCATCAATCAACCAGCCCGGATTACGCGGTGCCATAAAGATTGGATGCTCAATGGAAAACACAAAATGCGAACCCGGTTTCAGCGCCGTGTACAACTGAGCAAACAGCCCCGGCAAATCCTTGATGTAATGCAGCGCCAGTGAGCTGTAAGCCAGATCGAAACTGCAGGCGGGCAAGTCGAGCTGTTCCAGATCGGCGCGCTCATAGCGAATGTTCGCCGCCGCCGTGGTCGCCCGCGCGCGCTCCAGCATCTTCTCCGAAACATCCAGCGCCAACACACTGGCCGCGCCATGCTCGACCGCCCAACGGCTGAACCAGCCATAACCGCAGCCCAGATCCACCACGTTCAAACCATGCATGGAGGGCAGCAATGCCTTGAGCGCCGGCCACTCCGGCGCCGCGTCGAGGCCGCCGATTGAGCGGTTCATCTGGCTGTAGCCCTGGAAGAACTCGGGATCGTCGTAAATGTTTTGCGTCATGGTGAAGTGCTCTTTTGAGTTCGATCGTCAGCGGCAAAGTGGCCGCGATTGGAATCCCTCGAAAGTGATGGCGCGTATTCGTCGATGGCCGCGCAGGGGGAGGGTGGTGGGTGATGGGGAAATGCTAGTCGGTTGGGCGGGAGGTGAAAACCGGTGGAGTGTAGTGGATCTGTAATGTGAATCGCCAACCTCAATCCCCGGACACAAAAAATCGGTTCTTTATGCGCGTTTTTGCTGTGCCTTCATTCCCCGTCAAAAAATCACGACGTGAGACCAATGTTTGAGTGAAGCGGGTAGAAGGATGATTTCTGGCATCCAATCCATTTGCGAGTAATGCATTTTTGTCTGCCTTCGAACGGAGGGCAGGGCTACATCGAGATCAAACTAGCTAGGGGCATCAAGCGATGCCTCAGTGGCTAACGGCTTAAACCAGAAGGGGTCGTTCATCAACGGCTGCTATCGGCCGAGGCTGTGTAAAAACGTTTTTCAGCGCGACAGGTACTCAAGCCCGGACTGAGAATCGCGCTTCTACGTAAAATCCGCACCTGCTGATGTGCCGATAAATTTCAGATTCGACGTAAACGCGCACACTCCAATTTTGGCGAAGCGTTTTTACACACTCTGGGCCGAACGCTGCCGTTCGCGAATGGTAACCAGTGGAATACGATAATCGGCAGATGAGAGATGGGGTTTTCGATGGAATGAAATAGCCCGGCAATCGGTCGGGCGTTTTTGAAATTCAATATCGTACTCAGGCCTGCTTTTCACGCGCCGCCAACATCACTTCATTCTGTTTTTTGGTAGCTTCGGTCAGCACTTCACTGTAAACGCGCTTCTTTTCTTTCGATTTCGCATTTCGAATGAAGTCTGCGAATGGACTCCTGGACTCCTTTGTGGATCCGAGTTTCATTGGGTTGCCTCGTCATTGATCCCAAGCATGGTCATCAGGTCGTGTCTTGCTTCTCGGGGATAGGGTGGTCAAAGCCCCTGGGTGCGGATCATTCCCTTGAGCAGACTGCACTTGTTGTCATTAGAGAAACCGAAGCGGAGAGGGGGGACTGGCGAATCTGCAATCTACGGTGTGTTGCTGAATGGTTCTGCGCTGTCGAAGCGGCCAACCTCAAATCCCAGCCACAAAAAAACCGGCCCTGTAGGCCGGTTTTTTCTATTCCTGCATCCCCCGTCAAAAAACACAACGTGAGACCAAAATTCGAGTGGAGCGGGTAGAGGGAATCGAACCCTCGTCGGAAGCTTGGGAAGCTACTGTTCTACCATTAAACTATACCCGCTCAGAGCGGCTGACTTTGTACCAGACTCGGCCACGGATTTGAAGTTTTTCTTTTACTCATGAACGCTTTAAATTGCTGAAAACGGTCAATCGCGGGCGAGCACTGCGGTGCGCAAAGCAAAATCCCAACCCTGCAGCCTCGCTCGCGACGACGCTTTTTCAAATGGCCAGTGCATGTTGATCCTGAACAAACGAGTAACGCGTTCGGCTGGCCTGCTGCGCCGGTTTCAGAAAGCCGAGCAAGGCGTTCTGGCTATCGCGGCAGGCGGCCTTGTGTTCCATGTCGAGGAAGTGCCCGGTGGCTTGCAGCGTAGTGAAGGTGCTGTGTGCCACGTGGTTGCCGAACAGGCGAGCGTCTTCAGCGGCGGTGTATTCGTCCCATTCGCCGTTTAGAAACAGCACCGGCACGTTGATCTTTTTCGCTGCATTCAGATAGCACTGCCGATCGCTGTGCAGCACGTCGCTGATGTGGAAGTGCATCTGTCCGTATTCGTGTTCCGCCAGGCTGCTGACGTGGCGATAGTTGAAGCGCTTGAACAGTGACGGCAGGTGTTTGCCGATGGTGTTGTTGACCAGGTGCCCGACGCGATCGCCGTCGCGCTGCCCGAGGTAATCGACGCCGCGCTCAAGGTAATCGAGCATGTGTGCGTTGATCACTGGCGAGAACGAGCTGATCACCGCTCGTTCGATCCGCCGTGGCTGTTGCGCGAGAGCAACCAGCGTAGCTGCGCCGCCCCAGGAAAAAGAGAGCACGTGTTCGGCGGCGAAGTGGTCGATCAGCTCGAGCAGGATCTGCCCTTCGACTTCCTTCGTCAGATGTTTCTCGTGTCGGTTGTGGGCTTTTGACCGGCCCGCGTAGGGCTGGTCGTAGCAAACCACGTTGAATTGCGGGTGCAGGTTTTTCACAGTCTGTGCAAACGACGCAGTCGTGGCCATCGAGCCGTTGACCAGGATGATGGTCTTTTCTGCGGCGTCTGCGCGATAGAACTCCGTGTAAACCCGATACTGACCCTGTATATCCAGCACAGCGATTTCTGGCCTCATGTCATAAGACTCCTGGCAAGCAAGCGGGTATGCGCGCAAATAGAGATTGCACGAGCTTTGTGACAGGTAGGCATACGCCTGGAATTTGCTTGGCCCATGTCGATCCATGACTACGGTCGACGGGTGTTGTTATTGGCGGGCAGTCTGCCGGCTGAGGCGGAGCCTTGAAGGCTCTCTACCGGCAAAAAGTTTCTTGGATGTATGTTGTGACTCATCGGTCACAATCTGGCCGACGTCCTGATTCAAGCAGGGGGATGGGGATCGCGCAAGTGCCGTTGGTAAATTGTTCGACAACTTCTGCTGAGCGGTCGCGGGCTTAGAACAAATGGATCTCTTCGGTGCGCAAAGCACGGTACTCGCCCGGTTTTAGCGCGTTATCGAGCAGTAGCGGGCCCATGGATTCGCGGTGCAGGCGCAGGACTTTGTTGTTGAAGAACCCAAACATGCGCTTCACCTGATGGTAACGACCCTCGACGATGCTTAACCGCGCCGAGCGTGGGCCGAGCCGTTCCAGATGCGCCGGTTGTGTGGTCAGGTCCTCGAAGGCGAAGTAGATGCCCTCGGCGAAGGTGATCGCGTATTCCGGCCCGATCGCTTCTTCGGTTTCGACGTAATAGACCTTCGGCAGCTTGGTCTGTGGCTGGGTCAGGCGTCGCGACCAGGCGCCGTCGTTGGTGATCAGCATCAGGCCGGTGGTGTTGAAGTCCAGACGCCCGGCGATGTGCAGATCGTCCTTGTCGGGTTCGTCGATCAGGTCGAGCACGGTCGGGTGCTGCGGGTCGCGGGTGGCGCTGACGCAGCCCGGTGGTTTGTGCAGCATGAAGTAGCGCGCCGGTTTACCGACCTGTAACACTTCGTCGTCGACTTCGACTCGGCTGAAGTCGAGTACTTCGCTGTGGGGATCGCTGACGACTTTTCCGTCAATCCGCACGCGCTTTTCCACCAGCAACAGGCGAACCTGCTGACGGTTGTAGCGGGGCAGGTTGCTGAGGAAACGATCGACACGCATGTTCAGAATTCGCAGGGTGAAAGGCCGCGCATCTTACGGGATCGACGGCCGGGTCGCTTGCAGTTGCGCCTCGACCTGCGCGCAACGCGGGCACAGGCAGGATTGGTTGCGCAGTTCTGGCGGCAGCGCCTGGAGCACGGCCGGGTCGATAGTCACGCCATAGCACCAGCATTCGCGGTCGGCGGTGTGCGGGTCGGCGAGGCTGCAGTCGTTGCGGGCGCCGCAGGCCGGGCAATGGTCGGTTTTAACGTCAGAGTCAGGCATAAGTCGAGTGAGGCATTTCCACGCAGATTCGGTTGCGGCCGGTTTGTTTGGCCCGGTACATCGCATGATCGGCCCGCGACAGCAGGCTGTGCAAGGTGTCATCGCGTTGCAGGGTGGTGACACCGATGCTCACCGTCAGGTTGAGGCTGTGGCCGTTGTAGGCATATTCGTGCTGTTCGACATGTTGGCGGATCTTCTCGGCAATTTTCTGAGCGGTGTCGCCGTCGGTGTCCTTCAGCAAAACGATAAATTCCTCACCACCCCAACGGCAGACAATGTCGGCGTGGCGTAGGCAGCTTTGCAGATCGCGGGCAAAACCGATCAACACCTGATCGCCGGCCATGTGTCCGTAGGTGTCGTTCAACACTTTGAAGTGATCGAGGTCGAGCAACAACGCGGTCAGTGGTTTGGTCTCGCGTTGCGCTTCGTGCAGGGCCTGTGCGGCGAGAATGTCGAAGCCTCGGCGGTTGGGCAGTTCGGTGAGGCTGTCGAGGGTGGCCTGGGCGTGGATTTTGCGCTGGAAACGTTTGATCACACGGTTGAGCAACGCCAGGACAATCAGCGTCACCAGCAGGCAGATCAGCAGATTCAAGTACAGCGACTGACGGATTTCACTCAGCGCGCCGTCCTCGCGTTTATCGACGAACAGGTACCAGTTCAACTCCGGAATAAACCGCACGTTGAGAAAATGCCCCTGACCATGGGTGGCATATTCGTAGCTGCCGCTGTGCGGTTTGGGCAATTGACTGACCAGGCCTTTCAGGCTTTCGAGTTCACCGAGACGCTGGCCGATGTGCGCACCTTCCGGGCCGCCGTCGGCACCGGTCAACACCAGCCGGCCGAAGGTATCGACGAAATACACGCTGCGTTGATAGCGCTGTTGATACTTGTCGATCAGCTTGATCACCGCGTCCACGGTCAGGCCGACGCCCGCCGCGCCGATGAAGCGGTTGTGGTAGTCGTAGACCTTGTAGTTGATGAAGAACGTCAGGTTGTCCTTGTTGGCCAGATCCGGGTCGACGTTGATTTCGTACGGGTCTTTCATGTCGCGCACGCGGAAGTACCAGGTGTCGCGCGGCTCATCGACCTTGACCTGCTTGAGCACGCCTTTGGCGTGGTAATAGGTGTGGGTGCTGTCGGACACGAAAAACGCCGTATAGGCGCCGTAATGGGTCATGACCTCGTCGAGGTAGCGGGTCATCTGCTCGGGGTTCTGTTCACCGTTGACCACCCAGTCGCGCATGAAAGTATCGCGGGACATCATCGAAGAAATCAGGATCGGCCGGACCAGGTCTTTCTGGATTTCCGAGTAGACCGTGTCGGAGGTCAGCGGCAGTTCGGTGTTGACGATGCTGTCGCGGATCGATGCGCGGGAGGCGTAGTAGCTCAGCAACGACGTGGCGAGGAACCCGGCGCCGAGGAGGGCGATCAGCGTCAGGACCAGCGAGCGTTGCGAGTACAGGGGAGAACGAAGCGGCATGGCGGTTCCGTTGGCAGTGGCCCGATGGCATGCATTCTAGTGGGATGGCCGGGAAAAGACTGCGGGATTTATGCCTGAAATGGCAGGGGATATGGCGCAGAGGGTGTGCCAGGAGGATCGCTCCCCTCACCCCAACCCTCTCCCGGAGGGAGAGGGGGCTAAATTGTGGTGATTTCAAAAGTTGTGTTCGGCTCGGTATCACCGAATGGCAACCACCTGGCAAACACCTCGGTCAGTCTCCTCTCTCCCCGGGAGGGAGAGGGGCTAAATTGTGGTGATTTCAAAAATTGTGTTCGGCTCGGTATTACCGAATGGCAACCACCTGGCAAACACCTCGCTCAGTTCCCTCTTTCTCCGGGAGGGAGAGGGGGCTAAATTGTGGTGATTTCAAAAGTTGTGTTCGGCTCGATATCACCGAATGGCAACCACCTGGCAAACACCTCGGTCAGTTGATCTGGCTTAATGATTCTGGACACCCTTAAAGGGCGGTAATCTACGCCCAGCGAAGAGGTGGCATTTGACTAGACGATATTTTTCGACAGATTTCAAACGGGATGCGGCTTGCCTGGTTTTGGATAAAGACTATTCGGTGAGTGAAGCCTGCGAAGCAATGGGCGTCGGACCTACAGCACTGCGTCGCTGGGTTGAGCAGTTGCGAGCTGAGCGCAACGGTAAGACGCCTGAGAAGTCCAAGGCCATGACTCCTGACCAACAACGCATCCAAGAACTGGAAGCAAAAATCCGACGGATTGAGCGAGAGAAGGAAATCTTAAAAAAGGCTACGGCTCTCTTGATGTCGGATTCCCTCGATCAGTAAGGCTGGTCGAGGAGTTAAGCGAGCAATATCCAAGATCCGAGTTGTGTGGCGTGTTTGGTATCAACCGCAGCAGTTATTACGAGCGTCTGAAACAGCGGACAAAAGTGGATGCCGAGCGCGAGCGCCTCAAGATCAAGGCTGCTGAATTACATAAGCAAAGTCGCGGTTCAATGGGCGCGCGCAGCCTGTCAAAGGCGTTGTGTAACGAAAAGGAGTCGGTAGGTCGTTACATGGCTCGTAGCCTGATGCTCGAGATCGGATTGAAGAGCCAGCAACGACGCAGACATCGTTACAAACCTAGCGGCGCAGAGGCTCAATACGCCCCCAATCATTTGGAGCGTAAATTCAACGTTGAGGCGCCCAATCAAGTGTGGTGTGGCGATGTGACTTACATTTGGGCCGGTACTTACTGGGTTTATCTGGCTGCGGTACTAGACTTGCATGCCCGACGCATCGTCGGTTGGGCGATATCAAGAAGTCCCGATTCGGCTCTGACCTGTAAAGCGTTGAGGATGGCTTTCGAGTCGCGAGGACGCCCTGAAAACTTGATGTTCCATTCGGATCAGGGTTGTCATTACAGCAGCAAAATGTTCCGAGAAACGCTGTCGGAGATGCGAATAAAACAAAGCATGAGTCGACGAGGAAACTGCTGGGATAACGCCCCGATGGAACGTTTCTTTGGCAGTTTGAAATCTGAATGGATACCCAAGGTCGGTTATCGAAACGAAGATGAAGCCAGTAGCGATGTGCTGCGCTACCTGACCCACTATTACAATCGGATCAGGCTACACAGTCACAACGGCTATCGAACTCCGGTAGACATGGAAACCCTGGCGGCATGAAAAGGGATAAAACCCTATAACTGTGTCCAGGATCGTTTGACCAGATCAAGTCCCCTCTTCTCCCCGGGAGGGAGAGGGGCTAAATTGTGGTGATTTCAAAAGTTGTGTTCGGCTCGGTATCACCGAATGGCAACCACCTGGCAAACACCTCGGTCAGTCTCCTCTCTCCCCGGGAGGGAGAGGGGCTAAATTGTGGTGATTTCAAAAATTGTGTTCGGCTCGGTATCACCGCATGGCAACCACCTGGCAACCACCTCGGTCAGTCCCCTTGCCCTCCTGAGAGGGGGCTAAATTTTGCTGAGTTCAAAACTTGAGTTCGACGGAGTATCACTGAATGACAACCCTCTTACAGATACCTCGGTCAGTCCCCTCTCCCTCCGGGAGAGGGCTAGGGTGAGGGTTGGTTTTTGGATCAGCTCCGAGTTTCAAGATACGCCCGCCACCCGCCCAAATGGCTGATGTCCAGCGCACCTTCCAGACCATACGGTTCGCAGATAAACCCGCTCTCCCAACGCCCATCCGCCAACTGCACCTTGCCCAGTCCAAGCGGCGCCGGAATCCCGGTCAGGAACGAGCCCAATTCGCTGCTCGGCAACTCCCACACTTCCACCGCAATCGCCACGCCGCCATGCTTGACTCGTACCATCCCCGGACGCAGTGGTGGGCCGCCGGCCAACGCATACAGTTGATAGTCCGGCGAACTGAACGTTGTCTCCAGCAAGCGCCCACCCCGCTGTGTGAGTTGCCAGTTCAACGCCAACTCCTGCAGATGCGCGCCACACACCACGATGCGTGCGCGATCATGGCGAGCTGCGTTCACCGGTGTCGGCAGGTCGCAATCCAACTGACGCTGCAACGCATCGGCCACGCTCAGCAGGTATTGATCGGTAAACATCCGGCCAAACAACGTCACGCCCCACGGCAAACCGTTGGCCATGAACGCGCTCGGCACGGCGACGGCGGCGTAGTCGAGCAGGTTCATGAAGTTGGTGTAGTAACCCAGTTCGGAGTTGCGCAGCACCGGTTCTGCGTCCAGTTCGGCCAGTGTCACCGGGCGGCCGATGGTCGGGGTCAGTACGCAGTCGAGCCCTTCGAGTGCCTGGTCGCACAGGGCTTTCAGGGCTTGCAAGCGATACTGCGCGCGGAAGGTCTGCACGCCGGTCACCGCTGGCGCTTTGGCCAGCACGGCGCGGATCACCGGCAACACCGCTGCGGGATTCTGCTCCATCAGTTCACCGGCGACGCTGTAGCGCTCGGCGACCCACGGCCCTTCGTAGAGCAAGCGTGCGGCTTCGAGGAACGGCGACAGATCCAGTTCAACCGCTTCGCCACCCAAAGCCTTGAGCCGGTCGATGGCATCGCCAAACAACAACGGGCCTTCGACGCAGCCGAAAAACTCAAGGTCCTGCGCGCGCGGCACACCGAAACGAAACGCCCGTGGCGCACCAAACGCCGAGCCGTCATTCCACGATGGATTGCGGCGGCTGTACTCATCACCCGGATCAAGTTTGGCGGTCAGCGCCAGCAATTGACTGGCCTCACGCGCAGTGGCGGTGAACGTAGTCACGCAATCCAGCGTGCGGCAAGCCGGCAGCACGCCGGCCGTGGAGATCAGGCCTTTACTGGCTTTCAACCCGACCAGGTTGTTCAGCGCCGCCGGCACCCGACCCGAGCCGGCGGTGTCGGTGCCCAGGGCAAAACTCGCCACCCCCAGCGCCACCGCCAGCGACGAACCGGCGCTGGAACCGCCGGACGGATACTCCGCCAACACGCTGTTGGGGCATGCGCCATAAGGCGAGCGACTGCCATTGAGGCCGGTGGCGAACTGATCGAGATTGGTCTTGCCCAGCGGAATCGCCCCCAGCGCCAGCAATTGCTCGACGATGGTCGCCGAGCGCTCGGGCACGTAAGAAAAGTCCGGGCATGCGGCGGTGGTGGGAATGCCGGCCAGATCAATGTTGTCCTTGATCGCGAAGGGCACGCCGCACAGCGGCAGACTGTCGAGGTCACGACCGTCGAGGGCGGCGAGGTACGGCTCCAGTTCTTCGACGCTGAGCAGATGAATGAACAGGTGATAATCCGGGTTCAGCGCGGCGGCTTTTTCCCGCAGCTTCGGCAGCAGCTGACGCGGTGTGGTGGCGCCGCAGCGATAGGCCTGGCGCAGAGCATCGAGTTGCAGATTCATGAGTTGATCCTTATCCAATTGGCTTCAGTCGAGTTCGAGTACCACGAGCCGTTGCCCGGCGCGCACCGCCGAACCGGGCTGCACGCGAATCTCGCGCACCACCCCGGCCATCGGCGCGAGTACCGGGATTTCCATCTTCATCGACTCGAGAATCACCAGCACATCACCTGCCGCAACGCGGCTGCCGGCCTCGACCTGCACCTGCCAGAGGTTGCCGGCAATGTGGCTGTCGACGCTGTGTTCACCGTCGGTCAACGGCGAATCCTCGCTGCACGGCGCCAGGGCTTCTTCGCTGTCGAAATGTGCCTGGCCACTGGTGATCCAGCGTTCGCGCTCGGCATTGAAGGCGCCCTGTTGCTGAGCCCGAAACGCGCTGATGCTCTCGGCTTCACGGTTGAGAAACGCCTGATAATCGGCAAGGTTGAGCTGGCTGTGTTCGATGTTGAGTTCGAAGCGCCCGAGCGGAAAATCCCGGCGGATACGCAGCAACTCGTCAGCGCTGACCGGGTAGAACCGGATCTGGTCGAAGAAGCGCAGCAGCCACGGTTTGCCATCGAACGCGGCGACTTCACGATAGCGATTCCACATCTGCAACGTGCGCCCGACAAACTGATAACCGCCGGGGCCCTCCATGCCGTACACGCACAGGTAGGCGCCGCCGATGCCCACCGAATTCTCCGCAGTCCAGGTGCGTGCCGGGTTGTATTTGGTGGTCACCAGACGATGGCGCGGGTCCAGCGGGGTCGCCACCGGGGCGCCGAGGTAAACGTCGCCAAGGCCCATCACCAGATAGCTTGCGTCGAACACTGTGCGCTGCACGTCGTCGAGGTTCGGCAGGTCGTTGATGCGGCGGATGAACTCCAGATTGCTCGGGCACCACGGCGCGTCCTTGCGCACGGTGGTCATGTATTTTTCGATGGCCAACTGGCAGGCCGGATCGTCCCAGGACAGCGGCAAATGCACGATGCGTGACGGCACTTGCAGATCGTTGGCCGCACACACCGCGTCCCATTCGCCGGCGATGATGCCAAGCAGATCGACGAGTGGCAGTTGCTCGGGCTGGTAGTGGATTTGCAACGAGCGAATGCCGGGCGTGAGGTCGATCACGCCGTGCAGGGTTTTGCTTTCCAGCGCTTGCATGAGCGCGTGGGCGCGGAAGCGCAGGACGAGATTGAGTTCAGGCTCGCCGATTTCCAGCAATAGGTGAGTATCCCCGGAGACCCGCGCAACAAGCCGCCGATCCCCCTGACCCAACGTCAGCACCACAGGCGACACAATTCCCTGTGGGAGCTGGCTTGCCAGCGATGAAGTTGATGCGGTGTCTGGATGGGCCCCATCGCTGGCAAGCCAGCTCCCACAGGTATCCCACTGGCTGGCGAGGTTGCGGGCGTTTGAGAGAGAGACAGGGATGAACTGGATTTTATCGCCCGCCTTGAGCTGCCCCAGTTGCCAAAGGTCCGCCTCGATCACCGTCACCGGGCAGACAAACCCGCCAAGGCTCGGGCCGTCCGGGCCGAGGATCACCGGCATGTCACCGGTAAAGTCCACTGCACCGATTGCATACGGATTGTCGTGAATGTTCGATGGATGCAACCCGGCTTCACCGCCATCGGCGCGCACCCACTCCGGCTTCGGCCCGATCAGACGCACACCGGTGCGGCTGGAGTTGAAATGCACTTCCCAAAAGGTGGTGAAGAACGTGCCGATGTAATTTTCGGTGAAGTATTCCGGCGCGCCATGCGGGCCGTAAATCACCCGAATCTGCCGCACCGCCGGCAACGCGGTGATGTGGTGCTCGGCCAGCTGCTGACCAGTACTGCGGTCAGTCAGCGCAGGGATATGCAACACATCCCCGGCACGCAATGCTCGACCACCATGGCCACCAAACTGGCCAAGGGTGAAGGTGCTTTTACTGCCCAGATAATCCGGCACCTGCAAACCGCCGCGCAGACACAGATAACTGCGTGCTCCGGCGCCGCTGATGCTGCCCAGATGCAACGTCGCGCCCGCCGGGATCAGCAGGGCGGTATTCATTGGCGCGCTTTCCCCCTCAAGCGTCAGGCCAATCGGCGCACCGGTCACCGCGATCACCGCTTCACAGTTGAAGCGCAGCAGCGGCCCGCTCATGGTGATTTCCAGTGCAGCTGCGCCTTCAGCGTTGCCGAGCAGGCGATTGCCCAGGCGCAGGGCGCGACTGTCCATCGGCCCCGACGGCGGCACACCGACGGCCCAGTAACCGAGGCGACCGGGGTAGTCCTGCACGCTGGTTTGCGTGCCGGCGCCGAGCACTTCGAAAGTGTTGGCGCGGTAGACCAGATGCTCCAGGCAACGGGTCCACGGCTCACCGCTGGCGAACGGCGTGCCGAGGAGAATCTGCCGCAGGTAATCGCGGTTGGTTTCCACGCCGTACAACAGGCTGTCGCCCAATGCTTGATGCAGCTCGGCACGCGCCTGTTCACGGGTCGGCGCCCAGGTGATGACTTTGGCAAGCATCGGATCGAAGTAGGGCGGGATCTCGCAGCCGGCTTCGACCCAGGTATCAATGCGCAGTCGAATGCCGTTGGCCGGCGGGAATTCCACGGCCGTCAGCAAGCCCGGACTCGGCTGGAAATCGCGCCCCGGATCTTCCGCATACAGTCGCGCCTGAATCGCATGGCCTTCGGGTTTCAGCGCGCCATACAACGTGCTCAGCGGCGGCAGATCACCGGCCGCCAGTTCGATCATCCAGCGTACCAGGTCGACGCCCCAGACCTGTTCGGTGACGCCATGCTCCACCTGCAGCCGTGTGTTCACTTCGAGAAAATAGAAGCGCTGCGCCTCGCTGTCGAAGACGAATTCCACGGTGCCGGCGCTGCGGTAGTTCACCGCTTGCGCCAGTTTGATCGCCGCCGCGCACAGCGCTTCGGCCATGCCGTCCGGCAGGTT
This sequence comes from Pseudomonas sp. GNP014, assembly GCF_054344005.1. Lineage (NCBI taxonomy): Bacteria > Pseudomonadati > Pseudomonadota > Gammaproteobacteria > Pseudomonadales > Pseudomonadaceae > Pseudomonas > Pseudomonas sp. GNP014. The sequence goes on from NZ_JBTGUS010000001.1 coordinate 2,755,560, forward strand.
CGGTGCGGGGGTTTCTTCAAGGACTTTCTGGTTGCGCCGTTGCACCGAGCAGTCGCGTACGCCGAGGGCGATGACCTCACCGCGACCGTCGCCGAACACCTGTACCTCCAAGTGCCGGGCGCGCTGGATGTACTTCTCGATGAACACTCCGGCGTCGCTGAAATTGTTCTGGCCGAGGCGTTTCACCGCTTCGAACGACTCGCTCAGTTCGCTGGCATTGCGACACACACGCATGCCGATGCCGCCACCGCCGGCGGTGCTTTTGAGCATCACCGGATAGCCCACCTGTTCGCCGGCGATCAGCGCGGCGTCGAGGCTGTCGAGCAGCTCGGTGCCTTCGAGCATCGGCACGCCATGCTGTTTTGCCAGCGCGCGCGCGGTGTGCTTGAGACCGAACACCCGCAGTTGTTCGGCTGTAGGGCCGATGAACGCGATGCCGTGCGCTTCGCAGGCCTCGGCGAAGGCGGCGTTCTCGGACAGGAAACCGTAACCGGGATGAATGGCAGTCGCGCCGCTGGCCGTGGCAATGGCGAGGATTTTGTCGACCGCCAGATAAGTGCCGGCGGCGGCCCCTTCACCGAGGCTGTGGGCTTCAGCGGCGTGCAGGATATGCAGGCTGGCGGCATCGGCTTCGGAATACACGGCGACGCCTTGCACTTGCAAGTCACGCAGCGTGCGCAGGATGCGGCAGGCGATGGCGCCCCGGTTGGCGATGAGGATTTTTTCGAACATGGCGTAACCCCTGAAGGGGAAGCGGGCCGTCCCGCCGTTTTTCGACAGACATCCGGGCCGTCCCGGATGAAAAAACATTTACTTCAAATCACTACAGGTCCCTGTGGGAGCTGGCTTGCCAGCGATGACGCCGGCACTACCAACATCAATGGTGACTGACACACCGCTATCGCTGGCAAGCCAGCTCCCACAAGGTTTAGGGGTGTCTGGGAGATTTCAGGCACTGCCCGGAACGCGTCTGGCACAGTGCGAAAAGCCAACGGCGCAATCGGCTCATGGTCAGTTCCATACCAGCAGCTGCGCAGGTGTCGGGTTGTAGGCGTTGCACGGGTTGTTCAATTGCGGGCAGTTGGAAATCAGCACGATCACATCCATCTCCGCACGCAAATCGACGTACTTGCCCGGTGCCGAAATCCCGTCCTCGAAGGTCAGCCCGCCATCCGCCGTCACCGGCACATTCATGAAGAAATTGATGTTCGGCCCGATGTCGCCTTTGCCTAGCCGCCCGTCGTGGACGCAGGCGCGCAGGTAGTTGTCGCGGCAGCTGTGCATGTAGCGTTTTTCCAGGGCGTAGCGCACGGTATTGCTCTCTTGTGCGCAGGCGCCGCCGAGGGTGTCGTGGCGCCCGCAGGTGTCGGCGACGATGGTCAGCATCGCGTGGCCGAGATTGGAATACAGCACGCTGCCGGTGCTCAGGTAGACGCTGTTTTGCCGACGCAAGGTGCGTTGCACGTCGTAGCGCTCCTTGGGATTGGCGAGGCTGTAGAACAAGGTGTCGATGGCCTGATTGCCTTCCAGGTCGAGGATGCGCAGGGTCTGGCCGGCCTTGACCTCCATCAGCCAGGGTTCACCGGCCGGAATCGTGGCGCGGTACACCGCTGTGTCGGGTTGTTTTTGCGAAGTGGCGATAGCAACGGACATGGCAGCGATCCTCAGGCGAACAAACGGTCGGTGTTGATAAAGCCGCGCTCGTTTTCCGGGCGCGAAGTGCGGCAGTGTTCGGCGACGCTGGCGTCGGCGTTCATCCAGCTCAGCTTCAAGGGTTTTGGCGCGTATTCCGGTGCCGGATCCATCGGGTGTTGCAGGGCGGTGAGGACCACCAGCGTGTCCATCGGCGCGTACAACTCGATGTAGTCGCCGGCCCTGGAGTTGCCCTCGACGAAGTGGAAGCGTCCGGCGTCATCGACGTTCACGCGGCTGAACAGGTTGAGGGTCATCAGCAGGTCGGACAGGCCCAGCCCCCACTTGCCCAGTTCCACCAGCAGGTTGTCGGTGCCGTTGCGGAAGAAGCCGTTGCGCAGTTCCTGGTAACGGCCCTGGCCGTATTTCTCGGCCACTTCCTCGGCGCAGAGCACGCCGCCGAGGCTGTCGCTCCAGCCGCAGGTGTCGGCGGTGATCGCGGCCAGTACGCGGCCCATGTCCGAATACAGGCAATGGCCGCTGGTGAGCTTGGCGGTGTGTTGGCATTTGAGGCTGTCGGGCAGGTTCAGCCGTTCGGTTTTTTCGTTGGCGTTGAGCAGGGTCAGGCTGACGTTGGCGCCGCCGCGCAGATCGGTCAGGCGCAGCAATTGGCCGCGCTTCAACACGAAGGAACGGTGGCCGCCACCGGGGAGCATTTCTTCGGCAAACGGTGGGAACAGTTGGGTCGAATCAGTCATTGGAGCAGTCCTCTCAAGCGGTGCGAAGGGCGCCTGCCAGTGGCAACGGCAGGGCGTCGACGGCGGCGCGTTGGGCGCGGCGGTCGCTGTTCAAAGGGATGTCGTAGGTGATGCGCGCGCCATAGGCGCCGGGGGCGTGCGGGTCGAGGCGAACCTTGTCGAACACCAGCAGCCGGGTGCCGAGGCTGAAACCTTCGGACAGGTCATGGGTGACCATGAACACCGTCAGTTTCGTCTCGCGCCACAGCTCCAGCAGCAAGGCGTGCATATCCTTGCGGATGCCCGGATCGAGCGCGCCAAACGGTTCGTCGAGCAGCAGCACCCGCGGTTTCATGATCAGCGCCTGGGCAATTGCCAGCCGTTGCTGCATGCCGCCGGACAGCTGCGCCGGGTATTTGTCGAGCGCATGGCCGAGGCCGACTTTGTCGAGCAATGCCGCGGCCTGTTCGCGCGCCTCACGTTTGGCGCTGCCGAACAACCGACCGAACAACGGCGAGCAAGGCAGTTCAAGGCCGATGGCGACGTTGTCGAGCACGCTCAAATGCGGGAACACCGAGTAGCGCTGGAACACCACGCCACGGCTGGCATCCGGTTCGTTGGCCAGTGGCTGGCCGTCGAGCAGGATCGTGCCGCGACTGGCGGTTTCCTGCCCCAGCAGCAGGCGCAGGAAGGTCGATTTGCCGCAACCGGAGGCACCGACCAGGGTGCAGAATTCACCCTCGTTGACGCTCAGGTTCAAGCCTTCGAGCACGACCTGATCGGCGTATTGCTGCCAGACGTTTTTGACCGTGATGAAGCTCATTTGGCCGCCCCCTCATACCAAGGGAATGCGCGGCGGGTCAGGTATTTCAGGCCCCAATCCATCAGCCAAGCGAGGAGGGTGATCCACAGCACGTACGGCAGGATGACGTCCATCGCCAGATAACGCCGGACCAGAAAGATCCGGTAGCCGAGACCGTCGGTGGAAGCGATCGCCTCGGCGGCAATCAGGAATAGCCACGCCGAGCCGAGCATCAGCCGCAGCGAGATCAGCAAACGCGGGAGCAGTTGCGGCAGCACCACGCGCAGCATCAGCGTCCAGGTCGAGGCGCCGAGGGTCTGCGCCTTGATCAGCAGTTCGACGGGGATTTCCCGGGCGCGCTGTTCCAGATCCCGGGCGAGGGCCGGAGTGATGCCGATCACGATCAGCATGACTTTCGACAACTCACCCAGACCGAAAACGATGAACAGGATCGGCAGGATCGCCAGCGGCGGGACCATCGACAGCACCGTCAGCAACGGCGACAACGGTGCGCCGAACAACGGCAAGGTGCCGGCAGCGATGCCCAGGCACAGCCCGGCCAGCGCAGCGATGCCGAGGCCGATGGCCAGACGCCGCAGGCTGGAGGCCGTGTCTTGCCACAACAGGTAGTCACCGGTGCGGCTGTCGGCATTGAAGGCCAGTCGCTTTACCGCGTCGCTCATCTGTACCGCGCTAGGCAGCAGTTTGTCGTTGGGGTTGTCGGCCAGGCGCTCGGCCGAGCCCATGAAGTAGGCGAACAGCACCAGGGCGAACGGCAGGATCACCAACAGCAGGCGACTCGGGCGATCCGGGTGGCGATTGATCAGGCGCATGGCCAAATCCTCCGTGGCTTACAGCTTGGCGTCGGCGGCCATCTGCACGTAGGTCGGATCGAAACGCAGCTTGAGGTTGCCGGTGTCGCCGCTGGTCACGCCGTTGGCGAAGGCCATGCCGACCGCGCTGGTGTCTTTCGCGCCTTCGCCGAGCAAGCCGTGCTGGAACGAGAACTCGGCGACCTTGCGCATGGTTTCCGGCAGTTGTTTGCTTGTGGCGAAGCTCAGGGCTTCCTTCGGTGTGGCGAACAGTCGGGTGGTGTCCAGTTGTGCCTGGAATCCGCCCAGATCAGTGCCCGAGGCCTTGGCCATGTGCTCCAGCGCGCTTTTGCTCGCGGCGTTCTTGGCGTTCATCAACTCGACCACTTCGAACCACGCACCGGTCAGCGCTTTGCCCAGCGCCGGGTTGTCTTTGAGGGTGGCGCTGTTGACCACCATCATGTCCATGATCTCGCCGGGAATCTGGCTGGAGTTGAACACTTCGGTCACTCCCGGTTTAGCCTTGATGTCCGAGAGCATCGGGTTCCAGGTGGTCACGGCGTTGACTTGCGCGGTGTTGAAGGCAGCCGAGATATCGGCGTCGGAAGTGTTGACCACTTTCAGGTCTTGCTCGGTCAGATCGACCGAATCCAGCGCGCGAGCCAGCAGGTAGTGCGAGACCGACAGTTCGACCAGATTGACGTCCATGCCCTTGAGGTCGGCGACTGTCTTGCCTTCACCTTTGAGGACGATGCCGTCATTGCCGTTGGAGAAGTCGCTGACGATCAGTGCGGTGCTGTCGACGCCGCCGGCGGCGGGAATGGTCAACGCATCCATGTTGGTCATGGTGCAGCCGTCGAACTGGCCGGCGGTGTACTGGTTGATCGATTCGACGTAGTCGTTGAGCTGCACGACGTCGATCTTGATTCCGTATTTCTTCGCCCATTTATCGACGATGCCCTGGCTGCCGGCGTATTCCCACGGCATCCAGCCGGCGTAGATCGTCCAGCACACGCGGAAGTGGTCTTTCTGGGCGGCGGAGGATTGCGTGCTGATGAGTGCGGCGAACGCAGCGGCGAGCAGGGCGGGCAAACGTAGTCGGGACATGGTGGGTTCTCCAGTTGATCAAGGGCGGACAGGAAGGCAACGCGGCACCGCGAACGGTGGCTTGTCTCCCGGGCTTTTGTCCCGCCGTGTAACCTCAACTGGAGGTCGCCAACTCTCGGACCAGCCACTCGCGCTTGCGAGCCGGAACCCTAGTCAGCCATTGCAAATTGTGGTGCCGCGAACCTGTGATGACTCCTGCACGGGTTTGCTAAAGCGAGAGGCGTGCCAAGTCGCGTCAGGCGCTCTGGCGCGGGGTCACGGCGTGGATCATCGCTGATGCGCAGCGGAGCGGCGCTTTGTGTTGGTGCGCGACTGCACCGTGATGCAGCGTGTCTGCCGCTGATCTGATGCTGATGCACCGTTGGCACTCGGCCCTGATTTGTCAGTCAAACCAGATGTCAGCCGGTCTGTGCCGACTGCTGTCGCAGGTCTTTCAGGAGGCCGCCATGCTTATTCAGAAAACGTTGCGTCGGGTGCTGCTGGGAGCGGTGCTCGGTCTGGGCTTATCCGGCTGTTATTACTACGCCGGCCCTTACGATGCTTACCCTTCTACTTACTACTCTCCGGGCTATTACTCGCCTTATTACTACGGCGGCTATTACGGTCCGCGTTACTACGGCGGCGGGCGCTACTACTACGGTGGCCACGGCTATCGGGGCGGCTATGGACGGGGTTATCACGGCGGTGGTTACCACGGTGGTCACCATTGATCAGTCGCTGAATGACAGCGTTTTCCAAATGAACAGGATTTCATCAATCACTTGTTTCAACTTGTTGCGGGAACGCACCAGATGCCGAAAACGCTGTCTGATTTCTCGTCAGTCACCGAATAAACGACTGACGCCTGCCAGCGTCGCTGGCGAGGCTACCCGCGGTCCAGGAGGCCGCCATGTATAGACGAATTCTTCTGCTTGCTGCGTTGATGGTTTCCGTTGCCGGTTGCGTCCCGTACTCTTACGCGGACTCGTATTACAGCTCAGAGGTCTACACGTCACCCGCACCGGCCTACTACAACACGGGCGGCACCTATTACAGCGGCGGCAGCACGTATTACGCGCAGCCTCGCTACTACCAGCCAGCCCCGCGGTATTACCAGCAACCGCGTTATTACCAATCGGCGCCGCGCTACTACCAACCGGCACCACGTTATTACGAGAGTCGTCGCTGGCACGACAATGATCGCGGGCGCTGGGATGGCCACCGTCGCGGCGGTTGGGATAACGATCACCGCGGTCGTGGCAACTATGACCGACACAGTGGACGCGGTGACCACAACGGACGTGGCAATCGCTGGTAATCATCCGCAAATGAAAAGCGGCGCTTAAAGCGCCGCTTTTTTGTACCCGGATTTTGTCCTGGACACTCAATACTGCGTCAGATCCGCCAACGGATGGCGCCCCTCCCAGACCTTGTGAAAGTGCGCCTCGACCACCGCATCCGGCACGCTGCTGACGTCCGGCCAATGCCAGTGCGGCTTCTGATCCTTGTCGATCAACCGCGCCCTGACGCCTTCGCTGAATTCCGGATGCCGGCAGCAATTGAGGCTCAGGGTGTATTCCATCTGAAAGACTTCCGCCAGCGACAGGTGCCGGGCGCGGCGGATCTGCTCCCAGACCAGATGCGCGGTCAGCGGTGAACCTTCGCTCAGGGTTTTCGCCGCTCGGGCGATCAGCGGATCGTGGCTGTCGCGTTGCAGGCTGATGGCTTTCCAGGCGCAGGTTACGTCGCTCACGTCCAGTAACTCATCAATCTGCTGCCGACGCGGCAACCACTGTGCTTCAGGCATTTGCGCCACGGCTTCCTGCTGCAAGGCCTTGAGCAGACTGTTGAGCTGCATGTCGGTCTGTTCCTGCCAATTCAGTTGCAGCAAGCCTTCGATCAGCTCCGGTTGCTGTTCGTCGAGCAGGAACCGGTCGGCCAGATCCAGGTCAATCGCATCGCGGCCGTTCATGTGCGCGCCGGTCAGGCCGAGGAACAAACCGAGCTTGCCCGGCAGGCGCGCGAGAAACCAACTGGCGCCGACATCCGGATACAGGCCGATGGTGATTTCCGGCATCGCCAGACGGCTGCTCGGCGTGACGATCCGCGTGCTCGCGCCTTGCAGCAGGCCCATGCCGCCGCCCAGCACGTAACCGTGGCCCCAGCCGATCAACGGTTTCGGGTAGGTGTGCAGGCTGTAATCCAGGCGGTATTCCGCCGCGAAAAACTGTGCGGCCAGCGGCGGTACTTCGCCAGGGTGGGCGCGACAGGCTTCGACCAGACTGCGCACCTCGCCGCCGGCGCAGAACGCCTTTGCGCCATTGCCGCGCAGCAGTACGCAGACGATTTGCGGATCCTTGGCCCAGGCGTTCAATTTGTCGCTCAGGGCGTTGATCATCGGCAGCGACAGCGCGTTCAGGGATTTTTCAGCATCCAGGCTGGCGATACCGAGGCGGGCACCGTCGGTGCCGGTGAGTTCTTCGAAGTGCAGATTCATCGTGACCTCGATCGGGAATTTGAACGATCAGTATGATCGTTGTGTGGGAAAGTGCCGGATCTGCGTCAGATCAATTGACAAGCGTGGTCGGCTTTCCTAGGGTTCGCCCCATTGTTTTTGCCGGGTATGACCATGACTGCTGACGACCGTATCAAACTCGAACCGAGCTGGAAGGAGGCACTGCGTGCTGAATTCGACCAGCCTTACATGGCAGAGTTGCGCAACTTCCTGCAGCAGGAGCGGGCGGCCGGCAAGGAGATCTATCCGCCGGGACCGCTGATTTTCAATGCGCTGAATTCGACGCCGCTGGATAAAGTCAAAGTGGTGATCCTCGGCCAGGACCCGTATCACGGCCCGGGTCAGGCCCACGGCTTGTGCTTCTCGGTGCAACCGGGCGTGCCGGCGCCACCGTCGCTGGTCAACATCTATAAAGAGTTGAAACGCGACCTGAACATCGACATCCCCAACCACGGTTACCTGCAGAGCTGGGCCGATCAGGGCGTGTTGATGCTCAACACCACCATGACCGTCGAGCGTGCCAACGCCAATGCGCACAAGGACAAGGGCTGGCAGTTTTTCACCGACCGGATCATTGAACTGGTCAGCGAGCGCCAGCCGCATCTGGTGTTCATGCTCTGGGGCGCCCATGCGCAGAGCAAGCAGAAGCTGATTGATGCAACCAAACATCTGGTACTGACGTCGGTGCATCCGTCGCCGTTGTCGGCGTATCGTGGCTTCCTGGGCTGCGGGCACTTCAGCCGGACCAACAAGTTTCTTGAGCAGAATGGCGAGACGCCGATCGAGTGGCGGCTTCCTCCGATCTGATGGCGGTCTGAAGGGCCCCATCGCTGGCAAGCCAGCTCCCACAGGTTTTTGGGGGGGTGCCCATAGTCTGTGGCAGCCACAAGAACCTGTGGGAGCTGGCTTGCCAGCGATGAAGTCGACTCGGTGCTACTCGGGATTACGGTTCCAATACTTGAACAACGGCTCCGCCAGAAACAGCACAAATAACAGCCGCATCACCTGCATCGCCGTCACCAGCGGCACCGACAGTTGCAGGGTTTCCGCCGTCAGGCTCATTTCGGCAATGCCGCCGGGCATCATGCCCAGGGTCAGCGAGCGCAGATCCAGGTGGGTCAGCGCACTCAGGCCCAATGCGGCCAACGTGGCGATCAACATGGTCAGTGCCGTGCCGATCAAGGTACGGCCCATGAACGACGGTGCACGGCGGAAGAACTGCCGGTTGAAGTGGCAACCCAGACCGCTGCCGATCAGCCACTGGCCAATCTGACTGCCGCCATTGGGCAAACCGATGTGCAGGTCCCAGCCAATACTCACCGCCGCACTCACCAGCAACGGCCCGAACAGCCACGGGTTGGGTTGACGCAGACGTTGCCAGAGCCACGCGAGCAGGGCGCCTGCCGGGAACAGAATCGCCAGCCAGCGCCAGTCGACGCTGCCGGCGTGAGCGATCGGCGTGCCATCGCCGAGCAGGTACTTGAACGCGGCCGGCACACACAGCACCACCACCAGTACCCGCAGACTCTGCCCCGCCGCGACATGGCTGAGCATCGCGCCATTGCGCGCGCCGAGGTTGACCATCTCCCCGGAACCGCCGGGCATGCTGGAGAAGAATGCCGTGGCGCGATCTTCGCCGGTGCGGCGCATCAGCCAGACGCCGACCACCGCCGACAGACTCGTGACCAGCGCGCCGAAGAAGATCAAACCGAAATGACTGAGTACCTGCTCCATCACCACCGGGGTGAAGTGCAGGCCGATACCGATGCCGACGATCCACTGGCCGCACTTGCGGCCCCCAGGGATTTCCGTGAGCTGCCAGGGCGTCAGGCAGCGCACCAGGATGATCGCCAGCAACGAGCCGACCATCCAAGGTAGCGGCCAGCCGATCTGACTGGCGAGATAACCGCCGAGCAGACCGACCAGCGGGGTGCCCCACCAGGATTTGAGCGCGGAGCGATCAAACATCGGCAATGGCGCGTTGCGCAGCCGCACGCTTGCGCCAGATACGGATGATCGGCATCAACAGCATGATCCCCGTCAACACCCAGCAACCGACGGTGATCGGGCTCGACCAGAGGATTTCCAGCGCACCGTTGGAGATCGACAGGGCGCGACGCAGGTTCTGCTCCATCAGTTCGCCAAGGATGAACCCCAGCAGTAGCGGCGACAGCGGGAAGTCCAGCTTGCGCAGGATGTAGCCGAAGATGCCGATACCGATCATCAGGAACAGGTCGAACGTGGTGGCGTGCACCGCGTAGACGCCGATCCCGGTGATGATCGCGATGACCGGCACCAGAGCCCAGTTCGGCACGGCGAGAATGCGGGTGAAGATGCGGATCATCGGGATGTTGAGGATCACCAGCATGATGTTGGCAATGAACAGCGACGCGATCAGGCCCCAGACGATGTCCGGTTGTTGCTGGAACAGCAGCGGGCCCGGGGTGATGTTGTACAGCGACAGGGCGCCGATCATCACCGCCGTGGTACCTGAGCCGGGAACGCCGAGGGTCAGCATCGGCACCAGCGCACCGCAGGCTGCGCCGCCGATCGCGGTTTCCGGCGCGGCGAGGCCACGGGCATCCCCTTCACCGAACTTGCCGCTGGCGCCGGCCAGACGTTTCTCGGTCATATAGGCCACGGCACTGGCGAGCGTCGCGCCGGCACCCGGCAACACGCCCATGATGAAACCCAGCACGCCGCAACGGACGTTGACTGTGAACACCGACGCCGCTTCCTTGAAGTTGAACATCATCCGGCCGGTGGCTTTCACCGCTTCCTGGCCGTGGTGGGTTTTTTCCAGCAGCAGGAGAATTTCGCTGATCGAGAACAGGCCCAACACCAGCACCACGAACTGAATGCCGTCGGTCAGGTGAATGTTGTCGCCGGTAAAGCGGTACACGCCGCTGTTGGCATCAATGCCGACCGTTGACAGGAACAGACCGATCAACGCCGCAATGAATGTTTTCAGCGGACGGTCACCGGCCATGCCGCCGAGACAGACGATCGCGAACACCATCAGCACAAAATATTCCGCCGGGCCAAAAGCAATCGCCCATTTCGCCAGCAACGGTGCGAAGAGGACCATGCCGCAGGTGGCGATGAACGCGCCAATGAACGAACTCCACGCCGACAGTGACAGCGCCACACCGGCCAGGCCTTTGCGGGCCATCGGGTAGCCGTCGAGGGTGGTCATCACGGTGGAGGCTTCGCCCGGAATGTTAAGCAGGATCGAACTGATCCGGCCGCCGTATTCGCAGCCCAGGTACACCGCCGCCAGCAGGATCAGTGCCGATTCCGGTGGCAGGCCGAGGGCAAATGCGATCGGGATCAGCAACGCCACGCCGTTGATCGGGCCCAGGCCCGGCAACAGGCCGACGACGGTGCCGATCAGCGTGCCGCACAGCGCGGTCACCAGGTTGTATGGGCTCAGCGCGACGCCGAAACCCTGACCCAAATAGCCAAGAGTATCCATATCAGTTCTCCAGAACGCTGAGCAGGCCAAGGGGCAGCGGAACGTCCATCAAACGGTCGAACAGCAAGTAAAGACCGATGGCCATCAGGCTGATGATCACCACGCTCGGTACCCAGCGGCCGCCGTACAGGCGAGCCATCGGAACACCGGTGATGATGCTGGCGATGATGAAACCCAGCGGTTCGAACGTGCCGGCGAACACCAGCAGCAGGACGACGCAGATCGCGATCTTGGTCAGGGTTTCGCGATCCAGAGGCGGCTCGTCTTCGCTGTGTTTGATCGGTGCCGGGCGGAACACCATGTACAGCAGCGCCAATCCCATCAGGCCGAGCATCAGCAGGGGGAAGGCGCGCGGGCCCACCGGTTCGTAGGAAAAGGCCGCTTGGTACGGCCACGCCATCAGGGCCAGGCCGGCACAGACCAGCAACAGCACCGAGGCGAAAATGCGTTGAATAAGCATGGGAGCTCCTGTGCCGCGTCCCCGCAACCGGGAACGCAGCCGCTAGACAGAGGCGATCACTGGATCAGGCCGAACTCTTTGGCCAGCACTTTGTAGTCCGCGACCTGCTTCTTCACGTAGGTGTCCAGTTCCGGGCCGGTCATGGCGAACGGGAACAGTTCACGCTGATCGCGCAGCTTGGCGAAATCCTCGGAGGCCAGCAGTTTGTCGAACGCGGCTTTCCACCAGGCGTAGTCTTCGTCGCTGACTTTCGGCCCGAGGTAGAAACCGCGCACCACTGGCCAGACGATGTCGTAGCCTTGCTCGCGAGCGGTCGGAATGTCCTTCATTTCCGGCTCGTCGAGGCGCTTGTCGGCAAACACCGCGAGCAGGCGCATGTCGCCGCTCTGGATGTGCGGCATGGAGTCGGAGATGTCGGTACTGCCGACTTGAATGTGACCGCCGAGCAGGGCGGTGGCGATTTCGCCGCCGCCTTCGAGCGCGACGTAACGCAGGTCGCGCGGGTTGATCCCGGCAGCCTTGGCGATCAGTGCGGTTTGCATCCAGTCCTGGCTGCCGACGGTGCCGCCGGAACCGATCACCACCGAGCTTGGATCTTTCTTCAGGGCCTGAACGAGATCGTCGAGGGTCTTGTAGGGCGAATCGCTTTTGACCGCGATGGCGCCGTAGCTGGTGCCGACCGCTGCCAGCCAGCGCACGTTGGTTTCATCGAAACGACCGAACTTGCCCTGCGCCAGGTTGAGCAACGAGCCGCTGGACCACGCCACCAGTGTGCCGGCGTCGGCCGGACGCTGGGCGACCACGGCGTTGTACGCCACCGCGCCGACACCGCCGGGCATGTAGGTCACGCGCATTGGTTTGGTCAGCAGTTTTTCGTTGACCAGCGCGCTCTGCGCCAGTTTGCAGGTCAGGTCGAAACCACCGCCGGGGGAGGCCGGGGCGATGCATTCCGGACGTTTCGGTTCGGCCATGAGTTGGCCGGCGAACAGCATGACGCCAGCGGCTAGAGCAACTTTACGCAGTGATAAGTTCATCTATGTCTCCTTGGGAGTTGTTGTTATGGACGTACTGAATTACCAAAGGGCAACGCTATAGCTCACCAGCAAACGCACTTCGTCTGCATCGCGAGCGGAGTAGTTGGAGCGGTAGGTGGCATTACGCAAACGCACGGCGACATCCTTCAAGGCGCCGCTTTGTACTACGTATTTGATCTCGGTATTGCGCTCCCACTCTTTGCCTTCTTCGCCGTTCTTGAGCTTGATGTTGTCACCGCTCAGGTAACGACTCATGAAGCTCAGGCCAGGAATGCCGAGTTTGGCGAAGTCAAAGTCGTAGCGCGCCTGCCAGGAGCGTTCTTCAGCGCCGGCGAAGTCGTTGATCTGCACGAAGTTGACCAGGTACGGGTCGCTGCCATCGACATACGGGAAAGCGCTGTCGCCGGACATGTGCTGGTAGCCGGCGCTGAATTTGTGGCCACTCAGGGCGTAGCTGACCAGACCGTTGAGCGAGCGGTTGTCGATCTTGCCGCCACGGGCCGCGCCCTGATCATCGCTGACCGCAAAGCGCAGGTCGGTGGCAAACGTACCGGGGCCCATCGGACGCGAGGCGACCAGGCCGAAGAAGTGCTGGTTGTAGACTTCGTCGAGTTGGGCGAAGTGGTAACTGCCGGTGATCTTGTCGGTGAACTTGTAATCGACGCCGCCAAAATCGAAATGTTTGCCGACCGCAGTGCCGGCGAAGCGGCTGTTCTTGTTGTTGAGGGCAATGTCCTCGAAGTCGGTGCTGTCACGGTCCTTGGCTTTTTCCAGGCGGCCACCGGTGAACGTCAGGTTCTTGATTTCTTTAGAGGTCAGCAGGCCGCCTTCAAAGGTCTGCGGCAGGATGCGCCCGTCGTTCGGTTTGAGGATCGGCAGCTCAGGAATCAGGCTGCCGACTTTCAGTTCAGTGGCAGAGATTTTCATTTTCCCGGTCAGGCCGACCTTGGAGTATTCGTTGGCGGCGCGCCCGTCATCATGGGTCGGCAGCAGGCCGGTGCCGGTGCGGTCCGGGCTCGAATCGAGTTTGACGCCCAGCATGCCCAACGCATCGACACCGAACCCCACGGTGCCGTCGGTGTAACCCGACTGCAGGTTGAGCATGAACCCTTGTGCCCATTCATCCCGCTTGCTTTGCTGGGCACTGGTGCCGTCGCGAAAGTCGCGGTTGAAGTACATGTTGCGGGTTTCGAAAGTGGCGGAACTGTCTTCGATAAAGTCGGCGTAGCTCAGCGGCGAAAAACCGGCGAGGGCGGCGGCACTGGCGAGGGTGACGTGGCTGAAGCGGGAAGGGCGAACAGGCGTGGACGCCTGAGGCTGCACGGACTGCATGCGGGTGTACTCCGTTTATTGTTCTTATTGGTCGAAAACGCTTCGTGGCGTTTTTCTTTGCGCTGTGTGGCATCAGCGACGGCAGTCGAGACTGTCCGTAGCACGACTCTAACGGGCTAACCTTTCACTAACCTTTCAGCTGGCTTTCACGGTTTTCGGGCTTCACAGCGGCGGTGGCGGCTGTAAACTCCGCGGCAAAGCGTGGCGTCGGCCATCCCTGAACGAGGTAAAAAACCATGCGTGTTCTGCTCGTCGAAGACCATCTGCAACTGGCCGAAAGTGTCGCTCAGGCGCTCAAGAGCACCGGTCTGACCGTGGATGTGTTGCACGATGGCGTGGCCGCCGATCTGGCGCTGGGCAGCGAGGAATACGCGGTCGCGATCCTTGATGTCGGCCTGCCACGCATGGACGGTTTTGAAGTGCTGGCGCGTTTGCGGGCACGCGGGAAAAATCTGCCGGTGCTGATGCTGACGGCGCGCAGCGATGTGAAGGATCGCGTGCACGGGTTGAATCTAGGCGCTGACGATTACCTGGCCAAACCGTTCGAACTGACGGAACTGGAAGCGCGGGTCAAAGCCCTGTTGCGGCGCAGTGTGCTCGGCGGCGAGCGGCAACAGCGCTGCGGTGTGCTGGCCTATGACCTCGACACCCGGCGGTTCACCCTCGGCGAAGAGTTGCTCACGCTGACCTCCCGCGAGCAGGCCGTGCTGGAGGCCCTGATCGCCCGGCCGGGCAGGGTGATGAGCAAGGAACAATTGGCCGCGCAGGTGTTTGGCCTTGATGAAGAGGCCAGCCCCGATGCCATCGAAATCTACGTGCACCGGTTGCGCAAGAAACTCGACGGCCAACCGGTGGCTATCGTGACCTTCCGTGGCCTCGGCTACTTGCTGGAAAGCCGCGATGCATAAGCCCAGCAGCCTGCGCTGGCGGTTACTGTGGAACCTCGCGTTGCTGCTGGTGGTGCTGATGCTCGCCAGCGGCTTGAGTGCTTACTGGAATGGTCGCGAAGCCGCCGACACAGCGTATGACCGCACGTTACTGGCTTCGGCGCGGACTATCGCGGCGGGCTTGTCGCAACGCGACGGCACCCTGAGTGCCGATGTGCCTTACGTGGCGCTCGACACGTTTGCTTACGACAGCGCCGGGCGGATTTACTACCAGGTCAATGACATCCATCAGAAGCTGATTTCCGGTTATGAAAACCTGCCAGGCCCGCCGCCCGGCACCCCCAGAACCGATGATTATCCGGCTCTGGCGCGCTTCTACAACGCGACCTACCGCGGACAGAACGTGCGTGTGGTCAGCCTGTTGAAAGCGGTCACCGAGCCGAACATGAACGGCATGGCGGAAATCCGCGTGGCCGAAACCGACGAAGCCCGGGTCAGCATGGCCCGCAGTCTGGCGGCCGACACTTTGTTGCGCCTGGGCATGCTGGCGATCGGTGCGTTGCTGTTGGTGTGGTTTGCGGTCAGTGCCGCGTTGCGTCCACTGGAGCGTTTGCGCACCGCGGTGGAGGAGCGCCAACCCGACGATTTACGTCCGTTGCCATTGGTGGAAGTGCAGCATGAACTGTGGCCGCTGGTGCGCGGCCTCAATCATTTCACCGAGCGCCTGCGGGGCCAGTTCGAACGGCAGGCGCAGTTTATCGCCGATGCCGCCCACGAATTGCGCACGCCGCTGGCGGCGTTGAAGGCGCGGCTGGAACTGGGCCTGCGCTCGAATGATCCGCAAACCTGGCACAGCACGCTGGAGTCGTCAGCGCAAAGCACTGACCGTCTGACCCATCTGGCCAATCAATTGCTGTCGCTGGCGCGTGTCGAAAACGGCGCGCGGGCGATTGCCGAGGGCGGTGCGCAGTTGCTCGATCTGAGCCAGTTGGCCCGTGAGTTGGGCATGGCCATGGCACCGCTGGCGCACAAACGCGGGGTGGCGCTGGCGCTGGAAGCGGATGAACCGGTGTGGCTGCGCGGTGAGCCGACGCTGCTGAATGAATTGCTGAGCAATCTGGTGGACAACGCACTGGCCCACACGCCGCCGGGCGGTAATGTGATTTTGCGGGTGACGGCGCCAGCGGTGCTTGAGGTCGAGGATGACGGACCGGGGATCCCGCTGCAGGAGCGCGATCGAGTGTTCGAGCGCTTCTACCGGCGCAATCAGCAGGTGGCCGGTTCAGGGCTGGGGCTGGCGATTGTCGGGGAAATCTGTCGCGCGCACCTGGCGCAGATCACGCTACATGATGGCGAGCAGGCGGGGCTTAAAGTGCGGGTCAGTTTTATTGCCGGCTGAGTTGCCGTGGTTTGTCATGACTTCTTCGCGAGCCAGCCGGCTCCCACAGACGAATGCTGTCTCCTGTGGGCGCGGGTTTGCTCGCGAAGGGAGCGTCTCGGTTTCGGATCAGTAAAACATCGTCCGCGATTCTTCCAGATCCGCGCACAGCGCCTCGTTCTCCGGATCAATCCCCAACTTGCGAAATGCCGGAACGCTGAGCGGATCAATCCGCCCAAACGGATGGTCGGTGTCCTTGTGGCAGTACAGGCTCGCCACTTGCACCAGATCGACATAGTCGATGGTCGTCGAATCGCGCTTGAAGTCCTGATAGCGCCCCGGCAGTTCCACCAGCCGTTCCGGAAACTCCCAGACACGCAGCAACTTGTCGCCCAGCAGCGGGTGAATGTGATCAATCACATGGTTGAGGCTGACAGGGTCTGACAGCAGTTCGTAATGGTCTTCGGCGTAGGTCAGAATCGGCAGTACGCCGATCTGATGCACCAGCCCGCCCAACGCGGCCTGATCGGGCTTGAGCTGGGTGTAGCGCCGACACAGCGCGTAGCTGACACCGGCGATCTCCAGACTCTTGCGCCAGACTTCACGCATCTTCTGTTCAACCACCTCGGAACGGGCGTGGAAGATTTGCTCCATCACCAGCCCGATTGCCAGGTTGCTGCTGTAGTTGATACCCAGGCGGGTAATGGCGGTGTGCAGGTCGGTGACTTCCTGTGCAGCCCGCAGCAGGGGGCTGTTGACCACTTTGATCAGGCGCGCCGACAGCGCCGTGTCTCGGCCGATCACTTTGCTCAGGTCGCTGACGCTGATTTCCGGGTCTTCAGCGGCCTTGCGAATCTGCAGGGCCACTTCCGGCAACGTTGGCAGAACCAGGTCATCGTTATCGATGGCCTCAACCAAATCCTGTTGGACCTTTTCCGCCAGTTCGCTCATTTAGACTCTCTAGGGTGTTGCAACCAAACGCTGCGATCAGCGCTGGATTTCGCGGTCGCGATCCAGTTCGTAGGGCAAATCGAGCAAATGCAGGGCGGGCCCTTCGAGGCTGCCCACATGCAGGTCGCCCGCTTCGGCAGCTTCGGCCTGCAGCACCGCCAGTAGTTCAATGTTTAGCCCGGCGTGGGCAGCCAGCACCACTTCACCGATGGAGCTGTTGTGGCTCGGTGCGAACAGCGGGGTGCCAGGCTCTGGCAATTGGGCAGTGTCGAGGCTCAGTCGATACAGACGGCGCTTGAGTTTGCCCAGGTACTGCATGCGCGCGACGATTTCCTGGCCGGTGTAGCAGCCTTTCTTGAAACTTACGCCGCCGACGGCTTGCAGGTTGAGCATTTGCGGAATGAACAGCTCGCGGGTGGTCGACATGACCTGTCCGATACCGGCGCGGATCTGGCCCAGCAGCCATTGATTCAGCCCGGCTTCGGGCAGGGCTGCGGCCAGTCTGGCTTTGCTCGCATCGGCCTGATCGGCCGGCGCCCAGAGTTCGGCGCGCTGCGGCGAGACGCGAATGGCGATCAATCCTTCGTTGCGCACGACGCTGTCGGTTTCGGCTGGCAGATCGAGGCCGAGGCTGGTCAGGGCGGTATCGCCATGCTCCAGGCCAAAGCGCACCCAGGCCGCGCTTTCGTCGGTGAGTTTCGATTTGGAGAACACCGCGTACTTTTTCAGGTCCGCCAGTTGCGGCTCCAGCAGCTCGCTGGCCATCGCCAGCACCACGCCGTCACCCTCGAGCAGGATGCGGAAGCTCGACTGCATCCGGCCTTTCTGCGTGCAGCGGGCGCCGAGGCTGGCCCGGGTGTCGCTCAGGTAATTGATATTGCAGGTCAGTTGGCCTTGCAGGAATTTTCCGGCATCCGCGCCGCGAACCGCGAGAACGCCTTCATGAGACAGGGTGCAGAAAAAAGCAGAATCGGCCATGGGTCATCGCAGGGTAAATAGACTGGGGCACATCATAAGGGCGCGTTGTTGAAATGGGTAGTTGATAAAGGATCGGTGGTGCCCGACCAAAGCCGACTGTGCGGCCCGCGCCGGGCCTGTATACTTGCCGGCAAATTTGAGGAGGGCCCCATGGTCGAACAAGTTGAACTGAATCGCCTCTTTTGGCACAGCCGCCGCGGCATGCTTGAGCTAGACGTGTTGCTGGTGCCGTTCGTGAAAGAGGTTTATGCCGATCTGAACGAGGTCGATCGCGCATTGTACGTTCGCCTGCTGGAGTGTGAGGATCAGGACATGTTCGGCTGGTTCATGGAGCGCAGCGAGTCTGAAGATCCTGAGCTGCAGCGCATGGTTCGCATGATTCTGGACCGTGTTCAGCCCAAGTAACTCGTTCGAATGCCGCTGGCACGCCTCAAGGCAGTTGCTGGCGGTGTATCTGTCGGCCCAGGCGTTCGCACTGGGTGCCTTGTTTCTGCTTTCGATTCCGCTCTGGGCCAGTGTGCTCGGGGCTTTCGCCTGTCTTGCGCACGCTTTTCGGGTGCTGCCAAGGCAGATTCTGCTGAGCCATCCAAGGGCGTTTCGAGGGTTGCGTCGGGATGCCGATGGCTGGCAACTGTGGAATCAGGCCGATGGCTGGCAGGCTGTCCAACTGCGCCCGGACAGCCTGGCGCTGCCACTGATCGTGGTGCTGCGCTTTCGTTTGCGTGGGGAGTGGCGGGTCAGATCGGTCTGCGTACCGCGTGACTCGCAGGCGGCGGACTTGCACCGACGCCTGCGGGTCCGGCTCAAGTTCAGCCGACGTAGGTGGGCGGCACCAGAATAGTGTCGAGCGCCTCGGGCAGCAGGTCGGGATAGTCGAGGGTGTAATGCAGGCCGCGACTTTCCTTGCGCTCCATCGCTGAGCTGATCATCAGTTCGGCGACCTGGGCCAGGTTGCGCAGCTCGATCAGGTCGCGGCTGACTTTGTAATTGCTGTAGAACTCGTCGATTTCGTCCAGCAGCAGGCGCACACGGTGCTGAGCCCGTTGCAGGCGCTTGTTGGTGCGCACGATACCGACGTAGTCCCACATGAACCGCCGCAATTCGTCCCAGTTGTGCGCGATGATCACGTCCTCATCCGAATCGGTCACCTGGCTGGCGTCCCACACGGGCAGGGCGCTTGGCGCGGCGACATCATCCAGTTGCGCAACGATGTCGGCTGCAGCCGAGCGCGCATACACGAAACATTCGAGCAGCGAGTTGCTGGCCATGCGGTTGGCACCGTGCAAACCGGTGAAGCTGGTTTCGCCAATGGCGTACAGGCCCGTGACGTCGGTGCGGCCATTCTGGTCGACCATCACCCCGCCGCAGGTGTAGTGCGCGGCGGGTACGACGGGGATCGGCTGCTTCGTCATGTCGATGCCGAAGCCGAGGCAGCGCTCGTAGACGGTCGGGAAGTGGCTCTTGATGAAGGCTTCGGGCTTGTGGCTGATGTCGAGGTAGACGCAGTCGATACCCAGGCGCTTCATTTCATGGTCGATGGCCCGGGCGACGATGTCCCGTGGAGCCAGTTCGGCGCGCTTGTCGAAGCGGTGCATGAAGCGCTCGCCGTTCGGTAATTTCAAATGCGCGCCTTCGCCACGCAAGGCCTCGGTGATCAGAAAACTCTTGGCCTGCGGGTGATACAGGCAGGTGGGGTGGAACTGGTTGAATTCCAGGTTCGCCACCCGGCAGCCGGAACGCCAGGCCATGGCAATGCCATCCCCGCAGGCGCCATCGGGGTTGCTGGTATAGAGGTAGACCTTGGCGGCGCCCCCCGAGGCGAGGATCACGAAGCGGGCGCCGTAGGTATCGACCTCGCCGGTGGCCCGGTTGAGCACGTAGGCACCCAGGCAACGGTCGCCATCCAGTCCCAGACGGCGCTTGGTGATCAGATCGACGGCAACCCGCTGCTCGAGCAATTCGATGTTGGAACGTTCCCTCGCCTGGGCCAGCAGGGTTTTGAAAATGGCTGCACCGGTCGCGTCGGCCGCGTGGATGATGCGCCGATGGCTGTGGCCGCCTTCGCGGGTCAGGTGGAATTCGAATCCGCCGTCTTCGGTGCCGGACTGTTCATCGCGGGTGAACGGCACGCCTTGGTCGATCAGCCACTGGATCGCTTCACGGCTGTGCTCGACAGTGAACCGGACGGCGTCTTCATGGCACAGACCGCCGCCGGCATTGAGGGTGTCATCAACGTGGGATTCGACAGTATCGGTATCGTCGAGCACGGCGGCGACGCCACCCTGGGCCCAATAGGTTGAACCGTTGGCGAGATCGCCCTTGCTCAATACGGCAATGCGCAAATGACCCGGCAGGGTCAGCGCGAGACTCAAACCGGCAGCACCGCTGCCAATGACCAGAACATCGTGTTGGAACTGTTGGCTCATTTCAGGATTCCGCTCAAAGCGACCCGGATCGGGGTTGGCGCAAGACAGCTGGGTCGGCGAGTCAAGGCAGCCACACAGCCCACTAGTATATAGAGGGGTGGGGCGGCACAATAGCCGCGCCGATATGGCATTGTGAAACTACTGTGACGAAAAAAGCCGGGTGCTTCGTCGGAAGTTTTTTTCGCCGGGTTCGCGAAAAGACGACTGTATCGGCGTTGAAACAGGATTTTTCAGCGCAGGGTTGCCCAATGTCGGATCGGTCCGGCTATAAATAATTGGAACTTTTGCCAAAGGCCCAAGATCAATAGTCGGTGCCAGAAACAAGGGACGTGTCGGCTTCAGTGCGGAATCTGCAGTTAGATTCCTGCCGGCGAAACCGATGACAAGATTATTCGCGCAGCCGGTTTATCCCGAGCTGCGTTTTTCGTGCGTGCCAAATCAGAGCCCGCAGGAAACTTGCTTGGAGGGGGAGAACTTTTGCGAAAAGCCCGAGTCTATGTTTGCAAGTCTGGTCGTTTAGTTGTGCAAGCCTCCTCCGGGCTTATCGAGGAGTGTTCATGCTAACCCAGGAAGAGGATCAGCAGCTGGTCGAGCGCGTTCAGCGTGGCGACAAGCGAGCTTTCGATCTGCTGGTGCTGAAGTATCAGCACAAAATTCTCGGGTTGATCGTGCGTTTCGTGCACGACACCCATGAAGCCCAGGACGTGGCTCAGGAAGCCTTTATCAAGGCGTATCGAGCACTTGGAAACTTTCGCGGCGACAGTGCGTTTTATACGTGGCTGTACCGTATTGCCATTAACACGGCGAAGAATTACCTGGTTTCACGCGGCCGCCGGCCGCCGGATAGCGATGTCAGTTCCGAAGATGCAGAGTTCTACGATGGCGATCACGGCCTCAAGGATCTCGAATCACCAGAACGAGCACTGCTGCGGGATGAGATCGAAGGCACCGTCCATCGAACCATTCAGCAACTGCCAGAGGATTTGCGTACGGCTTTAACTTTACGTGAATTCGATGGTCTGAGTTACGAGGACATTGCGAGCGTCATGCAATGCCCGGTGGGTACCGTGCGCTCCCGGATTTTCCGCGCTCGGGAGGCCATCGATAAAGCCCTGCAGCCGTTGTTGCAGGAAAACTGAGACAGCGGCGACAGCCAAGAGAGGAACGCCATGAGTCGTGAAGCCCTGCAGGAATCGCTGTCCGCAGTGATGGATAACGAAGCGGACGAACTGGAATTGCGTCGAGTGCTCAATGCACTGGATGATGTGGATACCCGTGAGACCTGGGCTCGTTACCAGATCGCTCGGGCAGCCATGCACAAGGATTTGCTGCTTCCACGTCTGGATATCGCTGCGGCAGTGTCTGCTGCGCTGGAAGACGAAACGGCTCCGGCCAAAGTATCCCGCAGCCCATGGCGCAGCCTTGGTCGTCTGGCTGTTGCAGCCTCGGTGACCGTTGCCGTGCTGGCGGGTGTACGTCTGTACAACCAGGACGAAATCGCTGGTGCCGAACTGGCTCAGCAATCCAATCAGCCAACCCTGGCCACTCCACAGGTAAAAGGCCCGGCTGTTCTGGCAGGCTACAGTGAGAGTTCCGAAGCGACTGGCCCAATGGCCAATGGCGTATTGCAAGGTCAGCCAGGCTGGCATGACCAGCGTCTGCCAGGCTATCTGCGTCAGCACGCTCAGCAGGCTGCACTGAAAGGTACTGAAAGCGCACTGCCTTATGCGCGTGCCGCAAGCCTGGAAAACCGTTAAGGAGGATCATGCGCGCCATACCTCTACTTTCGCTTCTGCTCAGTGGCTGGTTCATTGTTCCAGCCCACGCTGATGAGGCCCAGGACTGGTTGACCCGGCTGGGCCAGGCCGAGCAGCGGCAAAGCTTTCACGGCACCTTCGTTTACGAGCGCAATGGTAGTTTTTCTACCCACAACATCTGGCATCGTGTCCAGAATGGCCAGGTACGCGAGCGTTTGCTCCAGCTCGACGGTTCGGCACAGGAAGTCGTGCGCATTGATGGACATACTCAATGCGTCAGCGGCACCCTGATTGCGGGGTTGGGAGATTCTCCAAACTCTACTGCTCGTTCTCTCGATCCCCAGAAGCTGAAAAACTGGTATGACCTTGCCGTCATTGGCAAATCGCGCGTGGCCGGGCGGGACGCAGTGATCGTATCGCTGACGCCTCGCGATCAGCATCGCTACGGCTTCGAACTGCATCTGGACAAACAGACCGGCCTGCCGCTCAAGTCGTTGCTGCTGAACGACAAGGGGCAGTTGCTGGAGCGATTCCAGTTCACCAGCCTCAATACCGACGAAGTCCCTTCGGACAAGGATTTGCTGGCTGACGCCGACTGCAAGCCAGTCACGCTGGACAGTGACAAGGCTTCAGCCATGAAGACCGCTCAGGTCTGGCATTCCGACTGGTTGCCACCGGGCTTCGAACTGACCAGCAGCACGTCGCACAAGGATCCGGAAACCAAGACCCAGGTCAACAGCTTGCTGTATGACGACGGTCTGGCGCGTTTCTCGGTTTTCCTCGAGCCTTTGAATGGCGCTACGGTCACCGATACCCGTACGCAATTGGGCCCGACCGTTGCCGTGTCCCGCCGCCTGACGACGCCACAAGGCGAAATGATGGTGACGGTGGTGGGCGAGATTCCTATTGGCACAGCCGAACGAATTGCGCTGTCGATGCGTAACAATGATGGCACTGCAACCAGCAAGCAGTGAGCTGATTCCAGTCATTCCCACTTCGTCGCCGAGACGTAGAAATGTTTGCTGAGCATTTTCATTTGCAAAACACCTGAAAATTTTTTATAGGTCAGAGCCTCACGGCTCTGGCCTTGTTTGTTGTTCCCGGAACAAAAATGCCGGTCGGTGGTTTCCGGTGTTCCTTGCTCCATATCGCTTAACCCTGCTCGTCGTAACGGGAGCTGTATGTCGATACCAAGTTTGAAATCTTATCTCTCCATTTTCGCCACCGTGCTGTTGCTCGGTCAGGCCGTACCTGCTGCGCAAGCAGCCGATCTGCCTGACTTCACCCAATTGGTCGAACAAGCTTCGCCAGCCGTGGTGAACATCAGTACCACGCAGAAACTGCCGGATCGCAAGGTCAACCAGCAGATGCCAGACCTGGAAGGCTTGCCGCCGATGCTGCGCGAGTTCTTCGAACGTGGCATGCCGCCTCAACAGCGCTCGCCGCGTGGTGATCGTCAGCGTGAGGCGCAATCGTTGGGTTCGGGCTTCATCATCTCTCCGGATGGCTACATTCTGACCAACAATCACGTGATCGCCGATGCCGACGAAATCCTCGTCCGTCTCGCCGACCGCAGTGAAATGAAAGCCAAACTGATCGGCACCGACCCACGTTCCGACGTGGCGCTGCTGAAAATCGAAGGCAAGGATCTGCCAGTGCTGAAGCTTGGCAAATCCCAGGACCTGAAAGCCGGCCAGTGGGTCGTTGCCATCGGTTCGCCGTTCGGCTTCGACCACACCGTCACCCAAGGCATCGTCAGCGCCGTGGGCCGTAGCCTGCCGAACGAAAACTACGTGCCGTTCATCCAGACCGACGTGCCGATCAACCCGGGTAACTCCGGTGGTCCGCTGTTCAACCTGAATGGTGAAGTGGTCGGGATCAACTCGCAGATCTACACCCGTTCCGGTGGCTTCATGGGCGTGTCGTTCGCCATTCCGATCGACGTGGCGATGGATGTGTCCAACCAGTTGAAGAGCGGTGGCAAGGTCAGCCGCGGTTGGCTTGGTGTGGTCATTCAGGAAGTGAACAAGGATCTGGCCGAGTCGTTCGGTCTGGAAAAGCCGGCCGGTGCGCTGGTGGCACAGATCCAGGATGACGGTCCGGCGGCCAAGGGCGGTCTGCAAGTCGGCGACGTGATTCTGAGCATGAACGGCCAGCCGATTGTCATGTCCGCTGACCTGCCGCATCTGGTCGGCGCACTGAAGGCGGGCGCGAAAGCCAATCTTGAAGTGATTCGTGAAGGCAAACGCAAGAACGTCGAGCTGACGGTGGGTGCGATTCCGGACGAAGACAAGGCGCTGGACGCGCTGCCGAAGTCGGGCACTGAAAGCACCAGCAATCGCCTTGGTGTTTCGGTAGGCGAGCTGACCGCCGAGCAGAAGAAAACCTACGACCTTAAAGGTGGTGTGGTGATCAAGGAGGTGCAGGATGGTCCTGCGGCCCTGATCGGTCTGCAGCCGGGTGACGTGATCACTCACCTGAACAACCAGGCCATCGGCTCCACCAAGGAGTTCGCCGACATCGCCAAGGCACTGCCGAAGAACCGTTCGGTGTCGATGCGGGTTCTGCGTCAAGGTCGCGCGAGCTTCATCACCTTCAAGCTGGCTGAATAATTCAGCGCCGAAGGCAAAAACAAACCGCCTCGAAAGAGGCGGTTTTTTATGCCTGAAGCTTTTTGCCGAAAGACAGAATCAGCCCATCATGTCCTTGATCATGCGCTCCTGCTCCATCAGCTCGCGCTGGCGGGCATCGATACGCGACGACAGCGGGAAGTTGCTGCCTGCCTTGCGCTTGGCAAAATCCAGTTGCTGGATCGCCTGACGGTAATCGCCGACCAGTGCGAAGTACTCGGCGCGCGCCTGATGCAAACCGATGATGTTGCCTGACAAGCCCCGGGTTTCAGCGACCTGATACCAGACGTCCGGATCATCCGGGCGCGACTTGAGCAAGCCTTCCAGGGCCTTCTCGGCATCGGCTGTGCGGTTCTGCTTGAGCAGTAGATCCACGCGCACCTGATTCAGTGGATAGTTGCCCGGATACTGCGTGAGCATCCGGTCCACCCGCGATTGCGCATCTGCCAGGCGATTATTGGTGATGTCCAGATCGACCTGCGCAAGGTTGTAGATGATTTCGTTCGGCGCCGCTGCCAGCAGTGGCTTGAGATTCTCCCGAGCCTCGTTCAACTGGCCGCCCTTGATCTGGGCGATTGCCAGACCGTAGCGTGCGACGTTGTTCTTCGGGTTCTCATCCAGTTGTGCACGGAAGCGTTTGGCACTCAGCCCCGGGGTTTCTTCGTAGATCAGTTGCACGCGCGCGCGGATCAGTTGATAGCGCAGGCTGTCTTCGATGCCGCCGGGTTTGGCCTGTTCGGCACGGTTGCGGGTGTCGGCGATCCGCGACTCGGTGACCGGGTGAGTCAGCAGGAACTCCGGCGGCTTGGCGTCGAAGCGATACTGGCGCATCAGGCGTTCGAACATGGTCGGCATCGAGCGCGGGTCGTACCCGGCCTTTTCCAGATTGAGGATGCCGATGCGGTCGGCTTCCTGTTCGTTCTGACGGGAAAATGTGCGTTGTGACTGAATCGCCGCCGCCTGGGTGCCGGCGATGGTCGCGATGCCGGCGTCACCGCCGCCGGCTGCGGCGATGACGATCCCGGCCAGCAGGGCAGCCATCATCGGCACTTGCATCCGCTGGGACGCCTCGACGCCGCGGGCAAAGTGACGTTGCGACAAGTGAGCCAGCTCGTGGGCCAGTACCGAAGCGTATTCACCTTCGGTCTGTGCATTGAGGAACAGGCCGCCGTTGACCCCGACCACGCCGCCCGGTGCCGCGAAGGCGTTGAGTTGCGGGCTGTTGATCAGAATGAATTCAAGGCGGCGGTCGGTGACCTGACTGGTTTCCACCAGCTTGTAGACGCTGGATTCGACGTAGTCCTTGAGCTGCGGATCGTTGAGCTGTGCAACCTGGCTGCGCAGCATGGCCAGCCAGGCCCGACCGAGCTGGTATTCCTGTTGCGGCGAGACAATGGCAGAACTGGCGTCGCCAAGTGACGGCAGATCGTCGGCAAAGCCCGGTGAGGCGAGCAGGCAAGCGAGCGTCAGCAGGGTAGGGCGCAGAAAAGTCATGCACAAAGCCTTAGAAGACAAAGACCTTACTGTAGCCGGACACCGGGCTTGCGACCAGATATTCTAGGCAGCTCGAATGACCTGATCCGGAGTGACGCAATGACTGACGCTGTAGCCCATGACGTGGAACTGGACGCCAGTGGCCTTAATTGTCCGTTGCCGTTGCTCAAGGCAAAAATGGAACTCAACAAGCTCCCGAGCGGTGCGGTGCTCAAGGTGATCGCCACGGATGCGGGCTCGCAACGCGATTTCCGCACCTTCGCCCGCTTGGCCGGTCATGCGCTGCTGCGCGAAGAAGACGACGCCGGTGTTTACCGTTACTGGTTGAAGAAAGCCTGAAACCGACAGCGTAAAACCCCTGAGGAATATTGATGTTCAAAGTGTTACGCGACTGGATTCAGCGCTACTTTTCCGATGAAGAGGCGGTGGTGCTGGCGGTGCTGTTGATTCTCGCCTTCACGGCTGTGCTCACCCTCGGCGGAATGCTGGCCCCGGTGTTGGCCGGGATGGTGCTCGCTTATCTGATGCAGGGCCTGGTGGTGACGCTCGAGCGACTGCGGGTGCCGGGTGGTGCGGCGGTGGGGCTGGTATTTGCGCTGTTCATGGGCGTGCTGATGCTGTTTATCGTCGTGGTGCTGCCGTTGCTCTGGCATCAGGTGATCACGCTGTTCAACGAACTGCCGGGCATGCTTGCCAAGTGGCAATCGTTGCTCCTGCTGCTGCCAGAGCGGTACCCGCATCTGGTCTCCGATGAGCAGGTGCTGCAGGCCATCGAAGCGGCGCGTGGCGAGATCGGCAAATTCGGGCAATGGGCGCTGACGTTTTCGCTATCGAGCCTGCCGCTGCTGGTCAACATCATGATCTATCTGGTGCTGGTGCCGATCCTGGTGTTCTTCTTCCTCAAGGACCGGTCGATGATCGGCGAGTGGGTGCGCGGCTATTTGCCCCGCGAGCGCGCGCTGATCACCCGGGTCGCGCAGGAAATGAACCGGCAGATCGCCAACTACATTCGCGGCAAGGTGATCGAAATCGTGATTTGCGGTGGCGTGACTTACATCGGCTTCGTTGCGCTGGGGCTCAATTACGCGGCGCTGCTGGCGTTGTTGGTGGGTGTCTCGGTGGTGGTGCCTTATGTCGGCGCTGTGGTGGTGACGGTGCCCGTGCTGTTGATCGCCTTGTTCCAGTGGGGCTGGAGCGATCAGTTCATCTATCTGATGGCGGTCTACGGGATCATTCAGACGCTGGACGGCAACGTGCTGGTGCCGCTGCTGTTTTCGGAGGCGGTCAACCTGCACCCGGTGGCGATCATTTGTGCAGTGCTGTTGTTTGGCGGGCTGTGGGGCTTTTGGGGGGTGTTCTTTGCGATCCCGCTGGCGACGCTGTTCAAGGCTGTGCTTGATGCCTGGCCGCGCAAGGAACCGGTGGTGGCACCTTTGCTGTAATCGGGCTGAGGCGTGGGGTCTCATCGCTGGCAAGCCAGCTCCCACAGGGTTTCAGGCGCATACAAAACCTGTGGGGGCCGGCTTGCCAGCGATGGCGTCAGTGAGAGCGACGCCAAAACATCAGGCTTTATTCAAATCCTGAGCCGCCGCCAGCACCGCATCCACATGCCCCGGCACTTTCACGCCGCGCCATTCCTGGCGCAGTACACCGTTCTTGTCGATCAGGAACGTGCTGCGATCAACGCCCAGGTATTCCTTGCCGTACAGCTTCTTCAACTTGATCACGTCGAACAGCTGGCAAACGGCTTCGTCCTTGTCGCTGATCAGCTCGAACGGAAACGCCTGCTTGCACTTGAAGTTTTCGTGGGACTTCAGGCTGTCGCGGGAGATACCGAAAATTTCCGTGTTGGCTGCCTGGAATGCCGCGTACTGATCACGAAAACCCTGGCCTTCAGTGGTGCAGCCCGGAGTGCTGTCTTTCGGGTAAAAGTAGATCACCACTTGCTTGCCTTTCAGGGCAGACAGGCTGACGGTCTGCCCGCTGGTGGCAGGGGCTTCGAAATCCGTAACCGGTTGGTCGATGACAACGGCCATGAAAGCTTCCTTACATTGGGTTTTGTGGGCGCCAGGGTTCGATCAGCGCATCCAGGTTCATCGCGTCGGCGAAGTCGAGGAACTGATCACGCAGCCAGCTGATCTGTGTGCCGGCCGGCAGCGTCACGGTGAACGTGGCGTTGAGCATGGTGCCGCCGGTCTGGGGGGCCTGATACGTGTCGCAGGTCAGGTTTTCCAGCTCGACGTTGTGATCCATGAAGAACTGGCACAGCTCATTGATGATGTCAGGGCGATACGCCGAGCTGACATAAGCCACGTACGGCAACGCTTGCGGGCGGTTTTCCAGCGCCGCACTGCGCACCACGTTGACGGTGAAAGCGTGCCGTTTGGCCAGCACCGGCAGGCTGCCTTCGAGGCGGGCCAGCGCGTCCCAGCTACCGGTAATCTCCAGCACCAGCGCACTGCACTCGCCGTGGCGGGTCAGGCGGGAGGTGACGACGGCGCAGCGATTTTCATGGCTGGCGCGACACAGGACGTTAGTCAGCTCCATGGGGTTGGCGCCAAGGGCACTGATGACAAGGAATTGTTCGCGAACTGTGGGGGTGGACATGCAGCATTCCTAAAGCGATGAGCGGTCGGTAGGTTGACGGGCGTTGGTCGTCGGAGCGAGCCTGCGTGCCTGTTCAGGCTGTCCGTTCAAAAGGCCCGGCCAGCGCTCGCGGCTCGCTCCACTATAGCGGGAGCGCGTCGATGCGACGCAGGAACGGGGCCTGGGAGGCCGAAAAGGGAGGCTGGAACCCGGCGTACAAGCTGATCAGTACCGATCAAAGTCTGAAGGGTAGCGAAAAGCGACGCCAAGGGGAATGGCGGCAGCGCAGTACTTCGCTTGTGCAAGCATCTTGGCGCCAGTACCATTACCGCTCTCTTTTTCCGGCAGGAGCGGTTTCATGATTGCGGGCAGTATGGTGGCACTGGTCACTCCCATGGATGCACAAGGGCGTCTGGACTGGGACAGCCTCAGCAAACTCGTGGACTTCCATCTCAAGAACGGCACCCATGCCATTGTCGCGGTCGGTACTACCGGCGAGTCGGCAACCCTTGATGTAGAAGAACACATCGCCGTGATCAAAGCCGTGGTCAAACAGGTTGCCGGGCGCATTCCGGTCATCGCCGGTACTGGCGCCAACTCCACCCGCGAAGCCGTCGAACTGACCCGCAACGCCAAGGAAGCCGGCGCCGATGCCTGCCTGCTGGTTGTTCCTTACTACAACAAGCCGACTCAGGAAGGTCTGTACCAGCACTTCAAGCACATCGCTGAAGCGGTCGACATTCCGCAGATTCTCTACAACGTTCCCGGCCGCACCTCCTGCGACATGCAGGCCGAGACCGTGATTCGCCTGTCCAGCGTGCCGAACATCGTCGGCATCAAGGAAGCCACCGGTGACCTCAAGCGCGCCAAGGCCATCATCGACGGCGTGAGCAAGGACTTCATCGTGCTGTCCGGCGATGATCCGACCGCCGTCGAACTGATCCTGCTGGGCGGCAAAGGCAACATCTCGGTAACTGCCAACGTCGCTCCGCGCGAAATGGCCGACCTGTGTGAGGCCGCGCTCAAGGGCGACGCCGACACCGCACGGGCCATCAACGAAAAACTGATGCCGCTGCACAAAGACCTGTTCATCGAAGCCAACCCGATTCCGGTCAAGTGGGCTCTGGTTGAAATGGGCCTGATGCACGAAGGCATCCGCCTGCCGCTGACCTGGCTGAGCGCACCTTGTCATGAAACGCTTCGCTCGGCCCTGCGCCAGTGCAGCGTCCTGGTTTAATTGAGGAAGTACAACGCATGAAGCGAATGGCCGGACTTTCCGCACTTGCCTTGATTATCTCCAGCACCAGCGGCTGTGGATGGGTCTGGGGGCCGGAAGGTTATTTCCGCGACCGTGGAAGCGATTACCTGCAAGCGCAACAGACTGCACCGATGCAACTGCCACCGGATGTCAGCACCTCCAAACGTCTGGATCCGCTGTTGCCGATCCCGCGCAACGTCGCTGACGACACTGCCAAGGGTGAGTACATCGTTCCACGTCCTCAACCGTTGTCGGCCGTTGCCGATGCCAGCGATTACTCGCTGCAGAAGAGCGGTGACTCACGTTGGGTCGTGGCACAGCATCCGCCGGCCGAAGTCTGGCCAGTGGCTGTGCAGTTCTTCCAGGACAACGGTTTCCGTCTGGATGAACAGCGTCCGCAAACCGGTGAATTCACCACCACCTGGCAGCATTCCGATGAACTGTCCGCCTCCATGGCCAAGCGCCTGAGCGCGGCCGGTATCGCCAGCGACAGCGAAACCCGCGTTCGTGTGCGTATCGAGCCAGGTGTGCAGCGCAACACCAGCGAAATCTACGTGGTCAGCGCCGAGCGTCCTGCCGGCAGCACCGCCGACGTTGCCTTCACCAACCGTTCGGTCAACACTGGCCTGGACGCAGCGCTGGTCGACGACATGCTGGCGAGCATGAGCCGTATCTCCGAGAAGGGCGGTTCCGTGTCGATGCTTGCTTCCCGTGACTTCGATACGCCGAGCCGTGTCAGCCTCAGCGAAGACGGCAGCGGTAACCCGGTGTTGAACGTCGGTACCGATCTGGACCGTGCCTGGTCGAGCGTCGGCCGTGCACTGGAACAGGGTGAATGGCGCGTTGAAGACATCAACCGCAGCCTGGGCCTGTACTACATCAACCTGGCCGAAAAAGCCGAGAAGAAAGACGAAAAGCCTGGTTTCTTCAGCAGCCTGTTCGGCAGTGCGCCGAGCAAGGAAGAAGTGGAAGCCCGCGCCGAGCGCTATCAGGTTCGCCTGAGCAAGGTTGGCGAGAGCATTCAGGTGACCGTCGAGAAAAACATCAACACCGTCGCACCGGCTGACGTGGCGCGCAAAGTGTTGAGCGTGATTCAGGACAATCTGGGCTGATCACATGCGTTTTGCCGTTCTCGGCAGCGGTAGCCAAGGGAACGGCACGCTGATCGCCAGTGCTGATACGTATGTGCTGGTGGATTGTGGTTTTTCCCTGCGGGAAACCGAAAAACGCCTGTTGCGCCTGGGTGTGCACCCGGCGCAACTGAGCGCGATACTTGTGACCCACGAACATGCCGACCACGTGCATGGCGTGGGTTTACTGTCTCGGCGCTACAATCTGCCGGTCTACCTCAGTCGCGGCACACTGCGCGGGATGCGCAAACCGATTGAACCCGCAGGCTATCTGGCCGGCGGCGAGCAACTGCAGATCGGTGCTCTGAACATCGGGGTCATTGCCGTGGCCCATGATGCGCAGGAACCGACCCAGTACGTCTTCAGTGATCAACAGCAGCGGCGCTTCGGCCTGCTGACCGACCTGGGTTCCTACTGCGAGCGGGTGTTGGACGGTTATCGGGATCTCGATGCGTTGATGATCGAGTCCAACCATTGCCGCGACATGCTGGCCCGTGGTCACTATCCGTACTTTCTCAAGCAGCGGGTGGGCGGCGAGCTGGGACATTTGAACAACCATCAGGCGGCATTCCTGGTGGCCGAGTTGGGCTGGCAGGGCCTGCAACACCTGGTCCTGGCCCATCTGAGCAGCAAGAACAACCTGCCGCAACTGGCCCGGCAATGTTTTGTCGACACCCTCGGGTGCGATCCGGACTGGCTGCAACTGGCCGATCAAGATTCAGGGCTCGACTGGCGCCACATCGCCTAGCCCACCTACTTAGCAAGCGGAGCCCATCATGGAAAAACGTGAAGAACTCTACCGCGGCAAAGCCAAATCGGTTTACAAAACCGACGACGCTGACCGCTTGATCCTGCTGTTTCGCAACGACACCTCGGCGTTCGACGGCAAGCGTATTGAGCAGCTCGACCGCAAAGGCATGGTGAACAACAAGTTCAACGCCTTCATCATGCAGAAACTCGAAGCGGCCGGCATTCCGACCCAATTCGACAAGCTGCTGGGCGACAACGAGTGCCTGGTGAAGAAGCTCGACATGATTCCGGTCGAGTGCGTTGTGCGTAACTATGCCGCCGGCAGCCTGGTCAAGCGCCTGGGCGTTGAAGAGGGCATGAAGCTCAACCCTTACACCTTCGAACTGTTCCTGAAGGACGACGCCAAGGGCGACCCGTTCATCAACGAATCCCACGTCGTGGCATTCGGCTGGGGCACCACCGAACAACTGGCGCGCATGAAAGAACTGTCGCTCAAGGTCAACGAAGTCCTGAGCAAACTGTTCGATGACGCCGGCCTGCTGCTGGTCGACTTCAAGCTTGAGTTCGGCGTGTTCAGCGACGGCTCGATCGTCCTGGGCGACGAGTTCAGCCCGGACGGCTGCCGTCTGTGGGACAAGGACACCAAGAAGAAGATGGACAAGGACCGCTTCCGTCAGGGCCTCGGTGACGTCATCGAAGCCTACGAAGAAGTCGCCAATCGTCTGGGTGTACCGCTTTAATCGACGCAAGCATCTGATAGCACGGAAAAAATTTCGTTTGGGGGGTTCGCAACCAGCGAAAGTGTTGTTATGATGCGCGCCGTTGGAGAGATGCCAGAGTGGCCGAATGGGACGGATTCGAAATCCGTTGTACCTTCACCGGTACCTAGGGTTCGAATCCCTATCTCTCCGCCATTACATAGAAAAAGCCCCGTAGCTGAGAAGCTGCGGGGCTTTTTTGTTTCCTGCGATCAATCTGGCAACGCGTGACCAGGTCTTGCCTGTTCCAATCTCTGCAGAGCCGGAACAAAGCCCCGCTGAATCAAACCAGCGGGGCTTTGTTGTTTTGCAGGCGTTTACTTACACCTGCATCAGACAGTCATGACCGCGAGGGCGCCTGTTCGCGTTTAATCAAGTCAGGCGTACCGTTGTGCGCTTAAATCTCCTTTATCGGTGTTTCCCCTCGCGCTGCTTTGATCAATTCGATCACATGCAAGCAATCCGCCTTGTTCACATAAGACTCGCCACTGGCGATGGTCTCGTGGTTTCCCGCCCTTAGCCTCCAGCGCCATTGCCCTTTGCCGGTGCTCGGGGTGCCTCTGGATTGCCTGTAAATCTCGAAATACATTCAGTTCGCTCCATGCGATAGACGTGTGCGCCAGCCTGTGTGGCGCATCGACGCAAGCCTAGCGCAGGCGAGGTTTTTGGCTATTGGGCAATTGTTTCCAATGGTTGGCGGATGTTTCTGAAAGGTGCGACCCAGAAACCTCGAAGTGTTAGACAGTGAGCGGATCCATCGTGGCGATGGACGCCGCCCCCAAGGCCTTTCTACACTGCCGGCTATCTGGGGATCGGGGAGCAAGGGATGAATCGCAATGAACTACGCAAGGCCGACATCAACCTGATGGTGGTGTTCGAGACCCTGATGCTTGAGCGCAATGTGACGCGGGCGGCGGAGAAGCTGTTTCTCGGCCAGCCGACCATCAGTTCGGCGCTCAACCGGCTGCGTACGATGCTCAACGATCCGCTGTTCATCCGCGTGGGGCACCGCATGGAACCGACGGCCCGTGCCGAGGATATCTTTCGTCATCTGAAGCCTGCGCTGGATTCGCTGTCGGTGGCGCTGAGCCTGACGCGCAACTTCGATCCGGCCGTCAGCACCATGACCTTTCGCATCGGCCTGTCCGATGATGTCGAGTTCGGCCTGTTGCCGCCGCTGTTGCGCGCGCTGCGTCAGGAGGCGCCGAATGTGGTGTTTGTCGTGCAACATGTCGATTACTGGCGAATTCCCGATTTGCTGGCTGCCGGCGACATCACCGTCGGCATCAGTCAGACCCGTGGCCTGCCGGCCAACGCCAAGCGCAAATTGTTGCGGCACATTCAGCCGAGCATTCTGCGGGCCGACGCCTCTGATACGCCGCTGACTCTCGATGAATATTGCGCCCGCCCGCACGTACTGGTGTCTCACACCGCCAACGTCAGCGGATTCGCGGACGAATGGCTGGCGGAGCTCGGGCGTACCCGGCAGGTGGTGTTGTCGGTGCCGCAGTACAGCGCCTTGCCGGCATTGCTGGCCGGCACCGACCTGATCGCCAGCCTGCCGGATTACACCGCAGAGGCCATGGCCGCGTCGGGGCTGCTGTTCAAGGAGCCGTTTCCGTTCAAGACGCCGACGCTGGACCTGTCGATGGTCTGGCTCAGTCACGTCGACAGCGACCCGGCAGAACGCTGGCTGCGCTCACGGCTGGAGGCCTTCATGAGCGAGCGGCCGCTCAGCGTGTCCTGAGGGCGAGCGCTTTTCCGCAGGAGCTGCCGAAGGCTGCAATCCTTGCCTTTTGTGTTGAAAGCAAGATCAACAGATCGCGGCCTCCGGCGGCTCCTGCAAGGGTAGGGGCGACAGATTGACGAAAAGTCGCGCAGGAGAGCAGGACGCCGCTGTGGTATATGTACGACCTTTCTGTCGCCACACTGGAGTCTTGCGATGCCACACCTGCACATGGAATACACCGCCAATCTGCCGCAGCTCAATGCCGACGTTGCGTTGATCCGGCTCAACAACACATTGGTGGGGTCCGGTCAGTTCACGGCGGAATTCGATATCAAGAGCCGGGCAGTCAAGGTCGAGACCTTCAAGGTCGGCACGGTCATGGGCGAGCGTGCGTTTGTGTATGTGAAACTGGCGATGCTCAGTGGCCGTTCGCCGGAGATCAAGAAACAGTTGTCCCAGAGCCTCCTGGCGGTGTTGCAGGACCTGTGCGAATGGCCGGCCGGGGTTGAGGTGCAGCTGTGTGTCGAGCTGCTCGACATTGATCGCGAGTCCTACAGCAAAACGGCCATCGGCGTGTAAGGCTCAGGCCACTTCCAGTTCGCTGCACACCTTGATCACCTGCTCGCGCAGCCAGACGTTGGCGCTGTCCTGATCGGCGTTCTGGCTCCACTGCATGTCGAGGGTGAAGCCCGGCAGACCATTCGGCGCCTCACAGTGTTTGAACACCGCATCGTTGGTCAGCAGGCGTTGAATGCGGCGCGGCAGGGTGAGAATGAAGTCGGTGCCGGTGATCATCTTCAACGCCGCGCTATAGCTGTTCGAGCGCGCAACAATCTGACGTTTCTGCGCCTGGCGAGCGAGCCAACCGTCGACCATGTTGGTGGTGGACGTCCACGGTGTCGGGAACACATGCCGGCGTTCGGTAAAGGCTTGCAGGCTCAGGCGTGGTTCCAGTGGCGTGGCGCGCTTGTCGAAGACACAGACCAGATCATCTTCCAGCAGCATCCGTGACTTGAGGTCGGCGTGAGAGCGATGGAAGTTGGGGCCGAAACTGATCACCAGGTCGAGGCTGCCGTCGCGTAACTCGTCGGCCGGTACGTCGGTTTCGAACTTGTGCATGTTGACCATCACCGGCAAATCATCGAAGTCGAAGCGCTTCAACAGTCGTGGCAGGATCAGTTGTTCGAAGTATTCCGGAGCGCAGATGTTGAAGGTGACCGCTTGCCGGGTCGGATCGAAGGCCGCTGCACCGGCATGGCACAGGTTGATGCTTTCGAGGATCTTCTGCACATGGCTGTACATGCTGCAGGCCTTGTAGGTCGGGCGCATGCCGGTGCGGGTATTGATGAACAGTTCGTCTTCGAAACTGGTGCGCAGTTTTTTCAGGCAGTAACTGACTGTGGACTGACTGACAAACAGCGTTTCCGAGACATCGGTGACGCTGCTTTGCTCATACACGGCGATAAACACCATGAGATCCTGCATGTCGAGCTTTCGAAGCAAGTTACTATTCAGCATCCGTTCCGTCTCGCTGTGCTCCTTGCGCTGAATCCGCGCAAACGTGTGCGAATGATCCTAACGGAACGATGGTGCCAGGAGAAACCCCCGTGGGACAATTCACGTTCAGTTGTGGGACAGAAACTTTTAGCAATACGACGTCGTCCGGCAAACCGCGAAAAGATGGCCAGAGGCCTCTAGCTTGCTCAATGGAACTGGCGTGCGTAGTGGCGCGGATCGAAGCGCCGTGCCATCAGCCACATCATGACCATGACCGCGGTCAGTGACCACCAGGCCCATTCGAAGCTGCCCAGTCGATCGCGGATTGTCCCGGCCAGCAGTGGCGAGAGACCGGCAATCAGATAGCCGATGCCTTGCACGAAAGCGGTCAGGCTGGCGGCGCGTTGCGGGTGGTCGAAGTGGTCGAGGGAGACGATCAGGCTCATCGGAAACAATCCGCCAATGCCCAGGCCCAACAGGCACGGCCAGAGCAGGCTCAGGTGATGAGGGGTGAGCGTCAGGCCGCAAAATCCGGCAATGATCAGCAACAGCAGGCCCTTCAGCACCCAGCGTCGATCCCGGCTGCGGTTGGCGATAGCGGGCACCAGCAGGCCGGCAATGACCTCCATGGCTGTCAGAAAACCCAACAGCAGCCCGGCGTGTTGTTCGCTCCAGCCTTGTTCCACGTAGTACGGTGCGAACCAGGCGAGCACACAGGTGTAGGACGCCGTGCCCAGACCGAAGAAGACGGCGAGTAACCAGGCGCGAGGATGACGGAAAAAGGATTCTTGCTTGTGCGTTTCGGGCATGGCGTGCGGCAGGTTTGCGCGTTGCGCCCACCAGAGCATCGACGCCAGCAGCGCCAGTGCTGCCCAGATCGCCAGGCCCGCGCGCCAACTTCCGGTCTGCAGCATCACCAGCGGGGCGAACGAGGCGGCAATCGCTGCGCCGCCCATGATCGAGGTGACATACAGGCCCATGTACAGGGCAACGTTGTCCGCAAACCGCGATTTGATCAGTGCCGGCATCAATGCCTGGATCAACGCAATGCCGAAACCGGCGAGCACTGCGCCGACAATCAGTTCTGCGGCCGAGTCGATGAACCAGCGCGACAGCGTTGCCAGGCCGATGATCAGCAGCGACAGCATGACCGTGCGCCGTTCACCCAGGCGCCGACCGATGCTCAGGCCGAAAAACATCCCCAAGCCCATGGCTGTCACCGGCAGCATCGTCAGCAATGACGCGAGGCTGAAGCTGAGCGCAATGTCGCCACGGATCGCCGACAACAGCGGGCCGACCGCCGCCATTGACGGGCGCAGGTTAAGGGCAACCAGAGCGATGGCGAGCATCAGCCCGACAGCGGGGCGTGAGGTGGCGCGGATGTTTTCCATCTTCAGACCTTTGACACGGGGACTGAGGATTAGGCGCGTGGCGGCAACGGTCGAGCAAACCAGAAAATCCACGAACCCACCTAAAAATCAAATACCCCACACACCCTGCAGGCGCTGCCGAAGGCTGCGATCTGTTGATCTTGCTTTTACAGGTCCAGATCAAAAAAACATAAACTTTGGCCGCGCCTGCACGGAGTGTTTACTGCGTCAAAACTGAATCGTTCTCAAATGCCTGACAGGTTCTGACGAATTAGCGCTAGCCAACTAATCGTTGGCGTCTTTTTCACAGAAAATTGATGGGGGGCTGCCTAGAGTTTGTCGCGCCTTGGTTAATGAATTTTTCACAATTAACCAGGGTTCCTCTTTTCAGGAACTGCCCGTCTCTATGTTGAAGTTAAAAACCGTGCGCCCGGAATGGGTGACGTTGATTGCCAGTGCCTTTCTTCTGGCCGGTTTCAATCTTGTGCTGTGGCAACATCTGTTCGAGATCACTGCAGCCGATGGCGAAGGCATCGTCATGCGCGTGGCTTTCGGGGTGATTATCCTGGCGGCTTTCAACATCGTACTGACCTTTTTTGCCTTCCGGCCGCTGCTCAAACCGATCCTGACACTGATCTTTCTGATCAGCGCCGGCGTGGCTTATTTCATGAGCCAGTATGGCGTAATGATGGATGCGGGCATGTTCCGCAACTTCGCCGAAACCAACGCGACGGAAGTGCGTGACTTGCTGTCGTTGAAGTTGTTTGCCTATATTGTTTTGTTGGGTGTTTTACCGTCCTGGTTGTTGTGGAAAGTCCCTGTTAACTTTCGTCGCTGGCATCGAGAGTTACTCTATAAAGTTATTGTGGTTATGGCGTCAGTTGCAGTTATCGGTGGTGTGGCGTTGGCCAACTATCAAGGGCTGTCTTCGTTGTTTCGCAATCACCATGAAATCCGCTTGATGCTGGTGCCCAGCAATTACATTGGCGCGTTGGCCGGTTACTTGCGCGAGCAAGTCGTCTCGGCGCAGCAGCCATTCGTCAAAATCGGTGAGGACGCGCAACGTAATCCGGCACGGCAACATCCGCTGCGCAAATCCCTGACCGTCCTGGTCGTGGGCGAAAGTGCACGAGCAGAAAACTTCGGCATCCTCGGTTACAACCGTGACACCACACCAAAACTGGACAAGGAAGCCGGGCTGATCGCCTTCACCGATGTGCACTCCTGCGGCACGGAAACCGCCGTTTCAGTGCCATGCATGTTTTCCAACATGGGCCGCAAGGATTACGACGCCAGCAAGGCGAAGAACGAAGAAGGCCTGCTCGACGTGCTCAAACATGCCGGGATCGACGTGATCTGGCGCGACAACCAGTCCGGCTGTAAAGGCACTTGCGACCGGGTCACCCTGCAAGACGTCAGCAATATGAAAGACCCTTCTCTGTGCGCCAACAGCGAATGCCGCGATGAAATTCTCCTGCAAGGTCTGCAGGGTTTTATCGAGCATCTGGACAAGGACACCGTGCTGGTGCTGCACCAGATGGGTAGCCACGGTCCGGAATACTTCAAGCGTTATCCGAAGGCGTACGAACACTTCACGCCGGTGTGCGAAAGTAATGCGCTGAACAATTGCAGCCGCGAAAGCATCGTCAACGGTTACGACAACACGCTGGTCTATACCGACCATGTGCTGGCGAGCCTGATCGATGTGTTGCGCAGCAATCAGGACAAAGTCGACACCGCCATGTTGTACCTGTCGGATCATGGCGAGTCGCTGGGCGAGTACAACCTGTTCCTGCACGGCACGCCGTATATGCTGGCGCCGGACCAACAGAAACATGTGGCGATGCTGGCCTGGTTCTCCGACAACTATCAAAAGGCTTATTCGCTCGACACGCACTGTCTGCAGATGAACCGCGACACACCTCTGAGCCAGGACAATCTGTTCCACTCGATGCTGGGGCTGCTGGAAATCAAGAGTTCGGTTTATCGACCGGGCCTGGACATGTTCGCCGGCTGTCGTGGCGCGGTGATCGACGGCGTGCTGGCCAAGGACTGAGGCGCGGCGCACCCCGTCAGCCTTCGGCACCTTCTACAGATACAGATCTGTCGGTTCTCGCTGTCAGACTATTCTTTTTCCTTGGCAGGACATTTCGTTACAGCTCTTGCCCTTCGCAGGCGCGTAAATCGCCGGTGGCGATATATACTGCGCGCCATTCTTCAAGGGAGAGCCGTGTGGCTATCGATATTCACTGGATTCGCGACAACGAAAGCCTCGCGCAGTTTTGCGCCGAGTGGCAGCAGCTGCCGTTCGTTGCCCTCGACACCGAATTCATGCGGGTCGACACCTTCTACCCGATTGCCGGTCTGTTGCAGGTCGGTGACGGCAAGCGCGCCTACCTGATTGATCCGCTGACCATCAACGCCTGGCAACCGCTGGCTGCGTTGCTGGAAAACCCGGCAGTGCTCAAGGTGCTGCACGCGTGCAGCGAAGACCTCGAAGTCCTGTTGCGCCTGACCGGCAGCCTGCCGGCACCGCTGTTCGACACCCAATTGGCTGCCGCATACCTGAACCTCGGTTTCTCGATGGGCTATTCGCGGCTGGTGCAGGAAGTGCTCGGCATCGAACTGCCCAAGGGCGAAACCCGTTCCGACTGGTTGCAGCGCCCGTTGTCCGACACGCAAATCAGCTACGCCGCCGAAGATGCCGTGCATCTGGCGGAGGTTTTCGTACAACTGCGGCCAAAACTGTCTGACGACAAATTCGCCTGGGTGTTGGAGGACGGCGCGGAACTGGTCGCCAACCTGCGCCGCGAAACCGATCCTTACGAGGTTTATCGCGAGGCCAAACTGGCGTGGAAACTGTCCCGTGCGCAACTGGCGGTTCTGCGTGAGCTGTGTGCCTGGCGGGAAAAGGAAGCCCGCGCCCGTGATCTGCCGCGTAACCGCATCGTCCGCGAGCATTCGCTGTGGCCGCTGGCCCGCACGCAACCGGACAACCTCGCGGCGTTGGGCAAGATCGAAGACATGCACCCGCGTACCGTGCGTCAGGACGGCCAATTTCTGCTTGATCTGATCAAGCGCTCTGGCAGTGTGGGGCCTGATCAATGGCCGCCCGCCGTACCGGAGCCATTGCCGATCGAAGCCGCAGCATTGATCAAACAACTGCGCGCATTGGGCCAGGCCGAGGCCGAGCGTCTGGGCATCGCCCCGGAACTGATGCTGCGCAAGAAAACCCTCGAGGCGCTGGTCAAAAGCGGCTACCCCGAGGGGCCTTACCAATTGCCTGATTCGCTGCGTGGCTGGCGCCGCGAATTGATGGGCCAGAAGCTGCTCGACAGCCTGGCCACCGCCGGAGAACAGCCTTGAAACGTATTTGCTCCATTTACCAAAGCTCCAAGCGCAGCGGCATGTACCTTTACGTGCTCAAGAGCGATGCGCTCGAGCGTGTGCCGGAAGCATTGATGCTGGCCTTCGGCAAACCGAAGCACGCCTTCGATCTGGTGCTGTCGCCCGAGCGCAAGCTGGCCAGCGAAGACATCGTCGTAGTGCTGGAAAACCTCGACAAGCAGGGCTATCACCTGCAGATGCCGCCGGCCGAGGACGAATACATCGAACACTTGCCCGAAGAGTTGCTGCGACGCAACGATCCGGTCTGATCTGCCAGGCCCTGTTCTGGGCCTCGGGTAACCCTGGAACTGTTTTTACCGCGATGGCCACCCTTACTCCGGTGGCCGTCTGCACGGTTTGCGAAAGGTTTGAAGATGCGCGTTCTGATTGCTGAACACGACCACGCGATATACGCCCGGCTGCTGCGTCAGGCAGCTCCGGAACTGGAAGTACTGACCAGCGGCGACTCCGCCGAACTGGCCCGACAGGCTGCCGATTGCCCGGTGTGGCTGGGGCAGCCGGATCTGCTCGCGACCCTGTTGCGCCAGGGGCATCAACCGCAGTGGCTGCAGTCGACCTGGGCCGGCATCACGCCGTTGCTGGCCGACGGTTTGCGCCGCGATTACCGCTTGACCCGTGCGGTGGGGATTTTCGGTCAGGTGATGGCCGAATACGTCCTGACCTACATGCTCGGTCATGAACGTGAAGTGCTGGCGCGTCTGGTCAGCCAGGTCGAGCGCAAGTGGGATAACCGCACCGGTCAGAGCCTGGTCGGGCGCAAGGTGCTGATCGTCGGCACCGGCGACATTGGCCAGAGCGTGGCGCAGTTCCTGCTGCCGTTTGGCGTCGAGTTGTACGGCATCGCCAGCAGCGCCCGCGAACAGGCGCCGTTCGTCGAAGTCGGGGCGCTGGCGGATCTGCCACGGCTGGTGGGCGAGGTGGATTACGTAGTCAATCTGCTGCCCAACACCGAGCACACCCACGATATCTACGACGCGGCACTGTTCAAGCAATTCAAACCGACCGGGTTGTTCATCAACGTCGGGCGCGGTGTGGCTGTAGTGGATGCGGATCTGGTCGAAGCATTGAAAGAAGGCCATCTGGCCGGCGCGGTGATCGACGTCTGCCGCCAGGAACCGCTGCCACAACGCCATCCGTTCTGGACG
The DNA here is from genome assembly GCF_054344005.1 of Pseudomonas sp. GNP014. Classification (NCBI taxonomy): domain Bacteria; kingdom Pseudomonadati; phylum Pseudomonadota; class Gammaproteobacteria; order Pseudomonadales; family Pseudomonadaceae; genus Pseudomonas; species Pseudomonas sp. GNP014. The sequence continues at coordinate 2,797,577 of NZ_JBTGUS010000001.1, forward strand.
GCCTGGGGTTTGTTGCTGACCGGCCACAGTTCGGCGCCGACTTCGCCTTCGTTGATGGTGCAGCTGTTTGTCGACAACCTGAAGGCGTATCAGGCCGGCGAGGCGTTGCGCGGCGAAGTGGATTTCAACCGCGGATATTAAATCCACCGCTCACTTGAATGATGCACAAAACCTGTGGGAGCTAGCCTGCTGGCGATCAGGGAGTGTCAGTCAACATGGATGTTGTTTGACACACCGCAATCGCTAGCAGGCGAGCTCCCACAGTGGTTTTTGCAGTATGGCTTAAAGGGTGAAGTCGCCTTCAGCCACTAGCTCGCTCAGCGGACGACGCGGGCTCGGCTCTTCACGGGCCTGCAGGTACTCGGCCAGCGTTGCCTTGTCACCCAGCTTGCCAACCGCGACTGCTGCATGCAGCGCATAACCTTCCGGGATATTCAGCTCCTTGCGTGTGAGTTCCTGATCGAAACCGGCCATGCCGTGGGTGTGCCAGCCGCTGATGCTCGCTTGCAGTGCCAGATGGCCCCAGGCCGAACCGGTGTCGAACGTGCTCCACAGCGCCGGCGTCTCTTCACTGGCGCCGGGTGCGGTGAACGTGGTTTTGGAAATCACGATCACCAGCGCCGAAGCGTGTTGCGCCCAGCTGCGGTTGAATTCATTGAGCAGACCCAGATAACGCGCCCAGTTCGGCGTATCGCGACGCGCGTAGAGAAAACGCCACGGCTGCGAGTTATAAGCCGACGGTGCCCAGCGTGCGGCTTCGAAGAAGCTCAGCAGGGTTTCTTCCGGGATCGCTTCGCCGGTAAACGCGCGCGGCGACCAGCGGTCGGTGAATTGCGGGTGAATGGCGTAATCGGCAACGCGAGGGTTGGCACTCATCAAAAGATTCCTTGCTGTGTTTGAGTCATGAATTCTTGGCAGAACCCTACTGGGCGGTGATTTGCCTGACAAGCGGGATTTACCGACAGTCGCCAGCGCTTGGCCCGCAAGGCCGGGGGCACTAGACTGGCGGCCTTTTCACCACCTGATGTTGATGCTTGAGCCATGGCCGCCAAAGTCGAACCGTTCTGGAAACGCAAAACCCTCGATCAACTGGATCACGAGGAATGGGAATCGCTGTGCGACGGCTGCGGCCTGTGCTGCCTGCAAAAGCTCGAGGATGAAGAAGACAACAGCGTCTATTACACGCGCATCGCCTGCAAACTGCTGGACCTGAAAACCTGCCAGTGCAGCGATTACCCGAACCGCATCAAGTTTGTCCCGGACTGCATCCAGCTCACCCCGGGCCAGGCCGAAGAATTCAAGTGGTTGCCGCCGACCTGTGGTTATCGGCTGGTCAGCGAAGGCAAGGACCTGCCGTTGTGGCACCACCTGGTGTGCGGTGATCGCGACGCGGTGCACCACGAACGGATTTCCCAGTCCGGGCGCATGCTCGCCGAAGGCAGTGTGCCGGAGGATGACTGGGAAGATCACCTGATTTTCCGGGCCGGTTAAGCGCCCGCAGATTCACCTTTCACCAAGGAGTGTGTATGGCTGGGGGATTGCGGCGGGCGCTCAGCGTGGGCTTGCTGGCGTTGAGCGCGCCAGTGTGGGCAGCGAAGAAAGTCGATCTGGACTACCACGTGCGCCTGTTGCCGCAAAGCGATCAGGCCGAAGTGCGCCTGACCCTGGCCAAAGGTGAAGCGGTGCGCAGCCTTGACTTCGACCTCGGTGATGGCAGCCATTACAGCGACTTCAAGGCCGACGGCCAGTGGCAGCTGACCCCGGGCAAACAGGCCCGGGGCGTCTGGCGTCCGACGGGCGACAAGGCCAGTCTGACCTACCGCGTCAGCGTCAGCCACGGTCGCAAGGGCGGCAGCTTCGACACGCGCATGACCCCAAGCTGGGCGCTGCTGCGCGGCGAGGATCTGGTGCCGCCGGCCAAGCTCGATCAGCAGGATGGCGTCGAGCTGGTGTCGCGCCTGCAATTCGAACTGCCCGGCGGCTGGCAAAGCGTCGAAACCGCCTGGCCGCGCATCGGCAAGTACAAATTCCGCATCGACAACCCTTCACGCCTGTTCGACCGCCCGACGGGCTGGATGCTGGCCGGTCACCTCGGCAGCCGCCGCACGCGCCTGGGCGAAACCGAAGTTACCGTGGCCTCACCGCAAGGGCAGGGCATGCGCCGCATGGATGTGCTGACCTTGCTGACGTTCGTCTGGCCGCAGGTGCAAGCGGTCTATCCCCGGCATCCGAAAAAACTGTTGATCGTCGGCGCCAACGACCCGATGTGGCGCGGCAGTCTCGGCGCGCACGAATCCATCTATATGAACACGCGGCTGCCGCTGGTCAGCGAGAGCGGCAGCAGTGCACTGGTGCGTGAGTTGGCGCAGGTGTTCGGGCGGATCAACGACGCCCAGCGCAGCGACTGGATCAGTGAAGGATTGGCCGAGTATTACGCGATCGAACTGGTGCGCCGCGCGGGTGGCATGAGCGATGAGCGTTATCAGGCGTTGCAGGCGAAGTTGGCCAGGGACAGTCAGAAGGTGACGACCTTGCGCGGCGAGCAGATCAGCCCGGCGCAGCTTTCAAAAGCGGTGATGGTGCTGCAGGAGCTGGATCGCGAGATTCGCCTGAAGACGCGTAACAAGCGCTCGCTGGATGATGTACTGCGCGGGGCGATGCATCTGGGGACGGTGGATACCAAGGGGTTTGTGCAACTGGCGGAGAGTGTTCTGGGCGAGTCCTCCAAGGTCCTCGATACCGCGTTATTGCAGTGACATCGCTATCGCTGGCAAGCCAGCTCCCACAGAATTCGGGATGTTCATCAAAATAGTGAACGACACAGAATTCGGGATGTTCATCAAAATGGTGAACGACACAGAAACTGTGGGAGCTGGCTTGCCAGCGAAGAGGCCAGAAGCCTCAGCGCAAATCCTTGATCAAACCCCGGCTTTCGGCGACATCACCGAGTCGTTGCCGGTCACGGTGGCGGTGCTGGTCGCCGCCTCGGCGTTGGCCTTGAGTTTGTTCAATTCTTCCCCGGCGCGCTCGATCTTGGCCCGTACATTGTTCATGTCCTGACGACTCTTCTCGATCAGGCTTTTCATCGAACTGTGCCCAGTGATCCCGCGGGCCATCGCCACGCCGCCAATTGCCACCTGAATCAGGCCGAACACGCCGCCACGGCGCAGCCCCTTGCCGACCATGATCACGCCACCGGCCAGCGAGCCGATGCGTTCCCAGCCTTCGACGTTCTGTTCGGAGCGGCTCTGGAACGGGGTGGATTCGATACGTTCGACGCGTTTGAGCTCGGCCATGATCTTTCTCCAGGCAATGAGTAATGGATAAACAAGCTGACTGCCGCAGCGCTCAGCTCGTTCCATCGGATGTGCGACGTTTCAGCGGAATTTTGGTCCGGAGCGGGTATTCAGACCCTTGGCCATGCGGTCGTAGAGCACGACGTTGACCGTGGCGGCGAGGTTCATGCAGCCAGTGGTCGGGATGTACACGACGTCTTCGCACCAGTCGCGGATCTCTTTATCCAGCGAGCCGTCTTCGGGACCAAAGATGTACAGCGCGCGGTCCGGGTGAGTGTATTCGGGGAGCGGGCGGGCGCCTTCGACCAGTTCCACGGCAACGGGTACGCAGTTGAGCGGCAGGATTTTTTTCAGGTCGTCGATGCCGATCAGCGGGATGTCGTAGTGCACGCGCTTGGTGTCGGTGACGAAGTCGGCGGCGCGTTCATAGCGCTTGCCGGTGTAGAACACCGATGCCACGCCGTAACAGCCTGCGGCGCGCATCACCGAACCGACGTTCTCCGGTGATTTGGGGTTGTACAAACCAATGCAGCTGTAACGTTTGTCTGCCACGAGCGGGGTGCCTTCGGGAAAAAGAGGGCGATTATACGGGGATTGGGGGAGGGCGGGCAGATTCGAGATCTGCGGTGTCTGCTCTGGCCCTATCGCTGGCAAGCCAGCTCCCACAGGTATCTCGGGAGTTCACAAAATTTGTGAGCGACCAAAATCATTGTGGGAGCTGGCTTGCCAGCGATTGGGCCTGTTCAGGCGCTGAAGATCTTCAGTCTTCTTTTTTCATCAGGCCGGCCAATGCAGCAAACGGGTTGTGCGTGGCCTTGGCGATCTTCGGCGTGCTCAGCGAGCCTTCGCTGAAATACTGCTGATCGGTGTAGCGCGAGTGTTCGTTGTCGTGGCAATACAGGCACAACAATTCCCAGTTCGAGCCGTCCTGCGGGTTGTTGTCGTGGTTGTGGTCGCGGTGATGCACGGTCAGTTCGCTCAGGCGCTTGCCGGAAAACTCACGGGTGCAGCGGCCACAGACGTGCGGGTACATCTTCAGGGCCTTGTCGCGGTAGCCCATCTCCTTGTCGCGCTGGTTGTCGGCAAGGATGCGATCGAGCTTCGACGTGTTGGTCGGGGTGGACGAACTCATGGGTTCACCTTTGTAAAAAGACTAATGACGGATATGTGCAGAGTTTAGCTCAGCCCTTGAGCTTCTCGGCAATCCAGATCGTGTGGCGGGTGCCCTTGTTGCCGTGGGCGAACACCTGGACTTCTTCGGCCTTGAAACCGGCCTTCTTCAATTTGTCGGAAAACTGTCGGTCGGCGCTGGCTGACCATACGGCGAGCACGCCTTTGGGGCGCAGGGCCTTGGCGCAGGCGTTAAGGCCGGCGGCGGAGTACAGCCAACTGTTGGCCTTCTGGGTCAGGCCTTCAGGACCGTTATCGACGTCGAGCATGATCGCGTCGAAGCCGTTCGGCTCGCTTTGCAGCACCTTGGCCACGTCGTCCTGACGGATCACCGTGCGCGGATCGAGCAGCGGCCGCCCGGACTTTTCCCCCAGCGGCCCACGGTTCCATTCGACGACGCCAGGGACCAGTTCGGCGACCACCACTTCGGCACTTTTGCCCAGATGCTTGAGCGCCGAGGCAAGGGTGAAGCCCATGCCCAGGCCGCCGATCAACACCCGCGAGTGCGGCCGTCCGGCGACTTTGCGGCAAGGAATCTCGGCCAGCGCATCTTCGGAACCGTGCATGCGCGTGTTCATCAATTGCCCGCCGTCGCCGCCCTGGATCTTGATGACGAAATCCTCGCCATACTCGAACAGGCACAGGGCGCCACCGTTGTCAGGGATCGGCGTGGTGTCGAGCAGAACGAAACGTTTCATGGAAATCTCTACAAGGGGGAAGGCAAGCAGGCCCGTTGGGAGTAGCCTGAGCGCAGACTAGAGGCCAAACGGAGCCCTTGATGAAGCGCACCATTCTAACGGTCATTGCCCTGGCCGCGCTCTCGATTACTGCAGTGCAGGCGCAGCAGACCATTCCGGTCAGCCCGACGCCGTCACCCGGTTCGCCCGGGACTGCAACACCGACGCCGTATCCGCAAATCACCCCGATCAACATTCCCAAGTCGGGTGCCGGCAGTGGCAGCCCGCCGCTGGTACCGATCGAAATGCCCAGTCCGCCGGGCAAGGATCAACCGGTGCCGGGCATCGAACCGAGCGGCACCAAGGCGAAATCCCCTGGCGGTTAAACCTGTTGCGCCGCCAGTTGGCCGTCGGCCATGCGCAGGCGTTTCGACAGGGAAACGGCGAGGGCGCGGATGATTTTCGCGGCGATCTTCGGCGCGTCGTTGAGCATTTTTTCCAGCGAGTCCTTGCCGAGGTTGAGCAACTGACAGTGGCTCGCGGCGATGCAGGTCGCCGAGCGTCGTTCACCATCGAGCACCGCCATTTCACCGAAGGCGCGGCCGCTGCGCAGGGTGGCCATGGTGATGACCTGGCCGTCGGCGCCGGTTTTCTGCACCGCGACCTGCCCGGTGTGAATGATGCACATGAAGCTGCCGGCATCGCCTTCGTGGAAAATCGCCTCGCCTTGCGCCACGGTGCTGATGCTGAAGTAGCCGGAGGCCGCGGCAAAGTCCGCCAGCTGCAATTGATCGAACAGGCCGCAGTCCATCAGCCAGTCACGGATTTCGTTGTTCAGTAGAGTGGGTTCTGACATGTCATTGCGGTCTTTTTGTTTTCACATTTCAAGGCCTCACACGGATCCCGTGTGAACACGCTTTTGTGGCGAGGGGATTTATCCCCGCTCGGCTGCACAGCAGTCGCAAATCCTGCCAATACGGTACTTCAGAGATACCGAATTTGCAGTTCTTGGGGCTGCTTCGCAGACCAACGGGGATAAATCCCCTCGCCACAAGGGTCTGGAATTAAGACCCAAGTGACCGACGGAGTTCCTCAGGCCAACCCCAGAACCTTGAAAACAAATGCGTATTCGAGCGCTACGTCACGTAATCCCTGATAACGCCCGCTCATCCCGCCGTGCCCGGCGCCGAGTTCGGTCTTGAGCAGCAGCACGTTATCGTCGGTCTTGGTCGCCCGCAGTTTCGCCACCCATTTGGCCGCTTCCCAGTACTGCACGCGGCTGTCGTTGTAGCCGGCGATCACCAGTGTTGCCGGATAGGCCTGCGCGGTGACGTTTTCGTAAGGAGCGTAGGCCTTGATCCGCTCATAGACGTCCGGCTCTTCGGGGTTACCCCATTCGTCGTATTCGGTGACGGTCAGCGGCAGCTCCGGGTCGAGCATGGTGTTGAGCACGTCGACGAACGGCACTTCGGCAATCGCCACGCCGAACAGGTCCGGGCGCTGATTGAGCACCGCGCCGATCAGCAGCCCCCCGGCACTGCCGCCGCTGATCGCCAGTTTCTCGGCGGTGGTGATGCCGTTGAGGATCAGGAATTCGGCGCAGGCAATGAAATCGCTGAAGGTGTTGTGCTTGTGTTCCTGTTTGCCGGCGCGGTACCAGGCTTCGCCCAGCTCGCCGCCGCCACGCACGTGGGCGATGGCAAACGCCATGCCGCGATCAAGCAGACTCAGGCGCGCGTGGGAGAACCACGGGTCGAGGCTGGAGCCGTAGGCGCCATAACCGTAAAGGTACAGCGGCACCGCTTTGCCGACCATTTCGCGCTTCATCACCAGGCTGATCGGCACCTGCGTGCCGTCCGGCGCGGTGGCCCACAGGCGTTGGCTGACGTAGGCGTCGGCGTCGAACGGGCCGAGCACCGGGGTTTCCTTGAGGACGGTTTGCTCGCCGGTGACCAGCAGCAACTGTCGCACCTGCGCCGGACGGTTCAACGCCTCGTAGCGCAGACGAATGCGATCGCTGTCGAACTCCAGGCTGTTTTGCACATAGAGGCTGTAGGCCGCATCCGGCAGTTGCACGCGATACGAGGGCAAACCCTGTGAGTGCACCTCGATGATCGGCAGGCCGCCTTCGCGCAGGCTCAGGGTCATGGCCTCGGCGTTGAGGGTGACGCCGTCGAGCATCACCGTGTCGCTGTGCGGGATCAGGTTCTGCCAGTCGGCTTCGCTCGGCGCGACCCCTGTGTCCGGCGCCTGATACAGGGCGAAGTTGATGCCGTCGCGGTTGGTGCGGATGAACCAGGTCCATGCGCCATCGAGCATGCCGTGGTCGACATCGTATTCGTGATCTTCGACCCGTGGCGCCAGGCAGGTGAAGGCCAGGTGCGGCTGATGCGCGTCCAGAGCCCAGACTTCAGTGGTGGTCTTGCTGCCCAAGGTCAGCAGCAATTGCTGTTCGGAGCTGGAGCGATAGCAATGCAGGAAGAAACGCCCGTCCGGCTCGTGGAACACCTCTTCGGCGGCGGTGCCGTCGAGGCGGTAGCGAAACAGTTTGTGCGGGCGGTGGGTGTCGTCGAGTACCCCGAAAAACAGGGTCAGGCTGTCGTTGGCCCAGGTCATGCTGCCGTCGCAGTCTTCGAATTCCAGTTCGCTGACCTTGTCATTGGCCAGTTCCTTGACGAACAGCGTGTAGATCTCGTCGCCCGACGCGTCGACGCTGTAGGCCAGGCGCTGGTGATCCGGGCTGATGCTGAATGCGCCGAGAGAGAAAAAGCCGCCATTGGCCAGCACGTTCGGGTCGAGCAGCAGTTGCTCGCGGCTTTCGTCGAGGGTCAGGCTGTCGTCCGCCGGACGCGGGCAGCGGTAATGCCGGGCGTATTCGTCGCCAGCGGTGGTGCGCGTGTAATACAGATACGGACCCCACGGCGAGGGCAGGGACAGGTCGGTCTCGAGAATCCGGCCCTTGATCTCTTCGAACAGGCTTTCGCGCAGTTCGGTCTGGTCGGCGGTTTGTGCTTCCTGATAAGCGTTTTCAGCCTTGAGGTAGTCGAGCACCGCGTCGGTGTCGCGCTCCTGCAGCCAGGCATACGGGTCGGCACCGGGCGCCTTGTGGGCAATCGGAGCAGTGATGACGTGGGCGGATTGGGGCATGGAAGGCTCTCGGACAATGTTCGGAAATAGGGGGGGCGCCGCTCTTGAGACCGCCACCGCCCCCTGTGGGAGCAAGCTTGCTCGCGAAGGCGTCGTGTCAGATGACATTTGTTTCACTGACCCACCGCTTTCGCGAGCAAGCTCGCTCCCACAGGTTGGCTGCTGGCCGTCTGGCATTGGGACAAGCCTGGCGGACGAAAAGTCGTTACTATAAGCGCCTCTTTGCCTGCCTTGCCATGGACACCATGACCGAGAACGACTATCTGATCGCCTGGGGCCTCTACGCCTTTGCCGCTGTAGGCTGCCTGTTGGTATGGATGCGCCTGACCCGCTGGATGTGGCGCTGGCTGCGCGAGCCGCTGCGGGTGCTGATGGCGGTGTTGCTGTTCAGCCCGACCATCATTGACCCGGTGAAAGCCAAGGTTGCACCGTCCATCGCCATCACTGCGCTGGATCTGGCCTTCAAGGTCGGCAACAACGCCTGGCGGGCGATTTCCGACCTGTTCATGTACGGCATGATCGCCTTTGGCATCTACCTGATTTTCGTGTTGATCCGCTTCCCGATCGAACGCGCCTCCCGCGCCCGTCGCGAGCAGGCCGAGGCCGCCAAAGCGGCGGCGCGTGCCGATGACCGTGACGACGATCAACCGTTCGGCGCTGCCGGTGATGACCGCTACGGTCGTCCGCCGGTGCCGAACAATCCGCAGCGCATGCGGGTCGAGCCGCGTCTGTAATCCCGAGAGTCCGCACATGTGTGAATTACTGGGCATGAGTGCCAACGTGCCGACCGATATCGTGTTCAGCTTCACCGGCCTGATGCAGCGCGGCGGGCGTACCGGCCCGCACCGCGACGGCTGGGGCATCGCCTTCTATGAAGGTCGCGGTTTGCGCCTGTTTCAGGACCCGGCCGCCAGCAGTGAGTCGGAAGTCGCCAATCTGGTACAGCGTTATCCGATCAAGAGCGAAGTGGTCATCGGCCATATTCGTCAGGCCAACGTGGGCAAGGTCTGCCTGTCCAACACCCACCCGTTCGTGCGTGAACTGTGGGGACGCAACTGGTGTTTCGCGCACAACGGCCAGCTCGCCGATTTCACTCCGATCAAGAGTTTCTACCGCCCGGTGGGCGACACCGACAGCGAAGCGGCGTTCTGCGATTTGCTCAACCGCGTGCGTGCAGCCTTCCCGGAACCGGTCGATATCGAAGTGCTGTTGCCGGATCTGGTCGCCGCGTGCGCCGAATACCGCAGCAAAGGCGTGTTCAACTGCCTGCTCAGCGACGGCGACTGGCTGTTCTGCTATTGCTCGACCAAACTGGCACAGATCACCCGACGCGCGCCGTTCGGTCCGGCACGGCTCAAGGACGTCGATGTGATCGTCGATTTCCAGGCCGAAACCACGCCCAACGACGTGGTCACGGTGATCGCCACCGAGCCTTTGACCGAAAATGAAACCTGGACCCGCTACGAACCGGGCCAATGGAGCCTGTGGCGACGCGGCGAATGCGTCAGCCAGGGCACGACCGAATAAGGATTGCACCCCATGTTGCTCAGTTATCTACGGCTGGTGTTGTTTGCGGCGGGCCTGTTGATCGGTGTCCAGGTGCCGGGGTTCATCAGCGATTACGCCAAACGCGTCGAGGCGCATCTGATCGAGGCGCAGACCGGTCTGCGTGGTTTCCAGGGTACTGCCGAGCAGTTCTTCAAGGGCGACTTGCAGGCGCTGGTCGCGCATTACCGTGCCAGTGAAGACCCGGTGTTTCGCAGCGATGCCGACAGCCTGAGCACCTTGCTCAACCGGCAGATCGCGCTGGACAAGCAATACCAGGCGATGCAAGGCCCGTGGTACATCCGTTTTCTGCAGGTGGTGCTGGCGGCAGATCCCGACATTCGCAAGGAAACCTGGAACGGTTACAGCTACCAGATCCTGCTGACGCCAGAGGCGATGATCTGGGGCATGAGCGGGGCGTTGTTGCTGTCGTTCGGCATCGAGTGCCTGATTCGTCTGATTGACTGGGTGGTGCTGGGCGGCCGGCGTTTGCGCCAGAGCCGGCCGATCGAAGACCGCGACGTGCGCGGCTTGTAAGTTCTGCACAATCCCTTGAAGTGAGGGGATTTTGTGGTGAGGGGATTTATCCCCGATGGGGCGCAAAGCGGCCCCCTTATGGTGTGTCAGATAAACCTGATGCTGCAGGTTTAAGGGCTGCTACGCAGCCCATCGGGGATAAATCCCCTCACCACAGGTGTGATCAGTCAGTGAGGGTGATGTAGTTCTCGCCCACCTTGCGCGCATAGTCCCCCAGCACCTGCTGACACAACGTCACGATTTCCTCGACCCACTCAACCCCCACCCGCCAAGACACCACCACCTGCAGATTTGGCGGTCGCTGATCAATGTCCAGCAAGGTCAATTCGCCTCGCGCCAACTCCTCGGCGACCAACACCGGTGGTAGCACGCCGATGCCAAATCCATCACGCAACAACCGCGTGATCGCCGACACCGAATTCACGCAATTCAAGCGTGGCGTCAGCACGCCGTTGGCCTGCATCAGCGCCAGGAGGTCCTGATGCGGCCGGGAGTTTTTCGAGTAGGTGATGATCCGTTCCTGCGCCAGTTCGGCCAGGTCGGCGTAGTCGCGGTTGTAGATTGAGTTACTGGCGACGATCCAGCCCAGCGGATGACTGGCCAGCTCCAGACTGCGCACGCTTTCATGGCGGATCAGGTCAGTTTGCAGGACGATATCGAGAAAGCCTTTTTGCAACTGATCGCAGAGGTTCAACGACGTATCCGCCACCAGCTCGATTTCCACCCGTGGATACAGATCAGTCATCTGCGCCACCAACGGGCTGAGCCAGGTGTGGATCACCGTGTCCATCACCCCGATGCGCACCCGGCCGACCTTGCTCGAACGGGTCTCGATCGAGTGCTTCAGCGCCTGCATGGTGTCGAGCATCTGCTCGGCATAGTCCAGCACCTTGAGGCCTTCGGGCGTCAGGCTGACGCCGCGTGAATCACGTAAAAACAGCTTCACCCCCAGCTCGCCCTCGAGCACTGCGATGCGGCTGGAAATCGACGCCTGGGTGGTGAACAGCTTGTCGGCGGTCAGGCGAAAACTCTTCAGCCGGGCGACCCAGACAAAGGTCTCGAGAAACTTCAGATTCATGGCAACGGCTCGGGTGACAAATTTTTCTTATGCCTAAGGCGGGTTTTTATTCGTTGGACGCAGCCGGGCGACGCGCCCAAAAATCGGCGTATCCGGCCCCCACGATAGGCGTCGTCGGGGCTACGAACAAGACCAATAAAAAACCTGCGGAGATAAGCCATGAGTGCTCCCGACACCCTAGAAGCATCCACGGCAACGGCGCGTCCGGGGCCGTTCGACTGGTATCGCAACATCAATCAGCAAGAGCGTCGCACGTTCTGGAGCTGCAAGATCGGCTATGGCCTCGACGGCATGGACACGCAGATGCTCAGCTTCGTGGTGCCGACCCTGATCGCCATGTGGGGCATCAGCACCGGGCAGGCCGGGCTGATTCACACCAGCACCCTGATCGCCTCGGCCATCGGCGGCTGGGTGGCCGGGATTCTCTCCGACCGCATCGGCCGCGTGCGCACCCTGCAACTGACGGTGCTGTGGTTCGCCTTCTTCACCTTCCTCTGCGGCTTCGCCCAGAACTATGAGCAACTGCTGATCGCCCGCACCCTGATGGGCTTCGGTTTCGGCGGCGAGTGGACCGCCGGCGCGGTGCTGATCGGTGAAGTGATCCGCGCCAAGGACCGCGGCAAAGCGGTGGGCATGGTGCAATCCGGCTGGGCCCTGGGCTGGGGGCTGACGGCGATTCTGTATGCGCTGCTGTTCTCGGTATTGCCGCCGGAAGACGCCTGGCGCGCGCTGTTCATCCTCGGCATCGTGCCGGCGATTTTTGTGATTTTCGTCCGTCGCCTGGTGAAAGATCCGGAGATCTATCGCGAGGCCAAGGCTGCGCAAACCCCGGAGAATTCGGCAAAGTTCTACGAGATTTTCGCCCCCGGCATGCTGTTCACCACGTTCCGCGCTTCCCTGTTGACCACCGGCGCTTTGGGCGGCTACTACGCGATCACCTCCTGGCTACCGACATTCCTCAAGAATGAACGCGGTTTGAGCGTGCTCGGCACCGGCGGCTATCTGGCCATGGTGATCGTCGGTTCCTACGTCGGCTATGTGATCAGTGCTTATCTCACCGACCTGTTGGGACGTAAAAAGAATTTCATCCTGTTTGCGGTCGGCTCGTTCACCATCGTCTTGCTATACACGCAGATGCCCGTCAGCAACGGCGTGATGCTGTGGCTGGGTTTTCCGCTGGGTTTTTTCGCTTCGGGAATTTTCAGCGGTATGGGCGCGTTTCTCACCGAGCTGTTTCCTACGCGGATTCGCGGTTCGGGCCAAGGGTTTTGCTACAACATCGGCCGGGCGCTGGCGGCGCTGTTTCCGCTGCTGATCGGCTTGCTCAGTCAGAAAGTCCCGCTGAGCGTGGGTATCGGCGCGTTCGCGGCGGTGTCCTACGGGGTGGTGATCCTGGCGGCGTTGAGCCTGCCGGAAACCCGCGGCAAGCAACTGGATGCGCAGTAACTGATAACCTGCGGGGGCAGTGCCCACCGGGCATTTGTCCTACGGATAGAAAGACAAAAAGCTACAGGAGTGTTGACCGTGAGCCGCCTGTTATTGAATTGCGACATTGGCGAGAGTTTCGGCAGCTGGACCATGGGTCTGGACGCCGAAGTCATGCCTTTCATTGATTGCGCCAATGTGGCCTGCGGTTTCCATGCCGGTGATCCGGGCATCATGCGCAAAACCGTCAGCCTCGCCTTGAGCCACGGCGTACAGATCGGTGCGCATCCGGCCTATCAGGATCTGGTCGGTTTCGGCCGCCGCTCGATGGCGTATTCGGCGCAAGAACTGCAAGACATCCTGCATTACCAGATCGGCGCCCTCGACGGCATTTGTCGGGCACAGGGCGGGCGAGTCAGCTACGTCAAACCCCACGGCGCGATGTACAACGACATGATGGCCAACCCGGCGCAATTGCGTGCGGTGATTCAAGCTGTCGCCGCTTACGATCGCAGCTTGCCGCTGATGCTGATGGCCACCCGCGACAACGCGTTGGCGCAACAGCTCGGTGACGAGTACGGCGTGACCCTGTGGTTCGAAGCCTTCGCCGACCGTGCCTACGACAGTGCCGGCAGACTGGTATCGCGGCAACAGCCGGGCGCAGTGCATCACGATGCGCAAACCATCATCGAACAGGCCCTGACCATCGCCCGTGGCGGCGACCTCGTTGCCAGCGACGGCAGCGCGCTGTACCTGCAGGCCAACACCTTGTGCGTGCATGGCGACAACGCCAGTTCGGTGGCCGCCGTGCAACGCATTCGTGAGGCCCTGAACCAGCAGAGCGCGCCATGAACCCACGGATTGAAGTGGTGGCCCTGGACTGCCTGATGCTGCGCCTGTTCGATGAAATCGCCGAAGCCAACATGCCGTGGATGCTCGCCGCCAGTGAACGCCTGCGGGCCACGTTTGGCGCGCAGTTGATCGACCTGGTGCCGTCCTACACCACGTTGATGGTGCATTACGACCTGACCGCGCTGAGCCCGAATCAGGCCCGTGAATTGATCGCGCAAGCCCTGATCGAGCTGTCGCCGAATGCCCGAACGGCCGGCCAGTGTCATGTGCTGCCGGTCTGGTACGACCTCAGTGTCGGCCCCGAGTTGAGCCTGTTGGCGCAACGCAGCGGCTTGTCGGTGGAGGAGGTGATCCGGCGTCACAGTGGACGGGAATATCAGGTCTTTGCGCTTGGGTTTGCCCCGGGTTTTGCCTTCATGGGGCTGGTGGAAGAGGTGCTGGCAGCGCCGCGTCTGGACACCCCGCGCAAGAAAGTCGCCGCTGGCAGCGTCGGTATCGCCGAGCGCCAGACCGCCGCGTATCCCGTGGTGTCTCCCGGTGGCTGGAACCTGATCGGGCGCACCCCGGCCAAACTGTTCGACCGCCATCGCGACGGTTACAGCCTGATGCAGCCGGGTGACACGGTGCGATTCGAAGCGGTCAGTCACGCCGAGTTCATTAATCTTGGCGGCGACGACACCCCGCTGGAGGCGCTGACATGAGCCGACTGATGATAGAGGCGAGCACGCCCCTGTGCTTGTTGCAGGATGCCGGACGTTTTGGCGTTCGCCATTTGGGCGTGACCCAGGGCGGCGCGGCGGATTGGTGTTCGATGAGCTGGGCCAACTGGCTACTGGGTAATCGACTGGACCTGCCGGTGATCGAAATCACCCTCGGCGGGTTTGCCGTGGTAGCGCAGGAGGATTGCTGGCTGGCCTTGGCCGGCGCTGATCTCGATGCACGAATCGACGGTCAGCCGTTGGCGCCATGGCGCAGTTTCAAACTGGGCAAAGGGCAGCAACTGCAGTTCACCCAACCGTTGCTCGGGGCCCGGGCTTATCTGGCAGCCCCCGGTGGTTTTGATGCGCCGAAGGTGCTGGGCAGCAGCGCCACCGTGGTGCGCGAAGAACTCGGTGGTCTCGAGGGGCTGGGATTGCCACTGGCCAAGGGCGCGACGCTGAGTTACCACGCAGAAGTGCTGCCGGTGCGTGAAATGTCGCAGGAACATCGACCTGATTTGCGGCTGAATACGCCGCTGGACCTGGTGCTCGGCGCACAGATCGGCCAGTTCAGTGGGCAAAGTCTGTTTGATGTCTTCAACAGTCGTTGGACGCTCGACAGTCGCGCCGACCGCATGGGCATTCGGCTGCTGGGCAAAGCGTTGCAGTATCAGGGCCAGCCGATGATTTCCGAGGGGATTGCGTTGGGTGCGGTGCAGGTGCCGCCGGACGGGCAGCCGATTGTGCTGCTCAATGATCGGCAGACCATTGGCGGCTATCCGCGGTTGGGGGCGTTGACGCCTTTGGCGCTGGCGCGTCTGGCGCAGTGTCTGCCGGGGGCGCAGGTGCGGTTGAGACCGGTGGTGCAAGAAGTCGCGCACCGGGAGCATGTCGAGTATTTGCAGCGCTTTTCGATTCGCTAAAAGCATCGCGGGCAAGCCCGGCTCCCACAGTGTTCAGCGGTGTTCACAAGATTTGTGTCCAACTCGAGAACTGTGGGAGCGGGCTTGCCCGCGATGGCGTCCGTCCAGACAGCAGCAATTATTTGGACAGAAACCGCATCCCTTCTTCCAACCCGCGCAGGGTCAGCGGATACATCTGATCCTCGATCAAATCACGCACGATATTGGTCGAGGAGGTATAGCCCCACGTGTCCTTTGGATACGGATTGATCCAGATGAGCTTCTTGTACTTCTCCATGAAGCGCTGCATCCACACGTAGCCCGGCTCTTCGTTCCAGTGCTCGACGCTGCCGCCGGCCTGGGTGATTTCATACGGCGCCATCGCAGCATCACCGATGAAGATCACTTTATAGTCGGCACCGTACTTGTGCAGCAGGTCCTGGGTCGAGGTGCGCTCAGAGGTGCGGCGCATGTTGTTCTTCCACACCGATTCATAAATGAAGTTGTGGAAGTAGAAGTACTCCAGATGCTTGAACTCGGTCTTGCAGGCCGAGAACAGTTCCTCGCAGATCTTCACGTGTGCATCCATCGAGCCGCCGATGTCGAACAGCAACAACAGCTTCACCGTGTTGCGCCGTTCCGGGCGCATCTGGATATTCAGCAGGCCGGCGTCCTTGGCGGTGTGGTCGATGGTGCCGTCGATGTCCAGCTCTTCCGCCGCGCCCTGGCGGGCGAACTTGCGCAGACGACGCAGGGCGACCTTGATGTTGCGCGTGCCCAGTTCCACCGAGTCGTCGAGGTTCTTGTACTCGCGCTGATCCCAGACTTTGACGGCTTTGCCCTGACGCTTGCCAGCATCGCCGACACGGATGCCTTCCGGGTTGAAACCGCCGGAACCGAACGGACTGGTGCCGCCGGTGCCGATCCATTTGTTGCCGCCGGCGTGGCGTTCCTTCTGTTCTTCCAGACGCTTCTTGAACTCTTCGATCAGCTTGTCGAGGCCACCGAGGGACTGAATCTGCGCGCGCTCTTCATCGGTCAGCGAGCGCTCGAATTCCTTGCGCAACCAGTCTTCGGGAATCAGCGCCTGCAAGTGATCGTCGAGTTTTTCCAGGCCATTGAAGTAAGCGCCGAACGCGCGGTCGAACTTGTCGAAATGCCGTTCGTCCTTGACCAGAATCGCCCGCGATAAGTAGTAGAACTCGTCCATGTCGGCGAAGGTCACGCGCTGTTTCAGCGCGTTGATCAGGTCGAGCAGCTCGCGCACCGACACCGGCACCTTGGCTGCACGCATTTCATTGAACAGATTGAGCAGCATGACGATGCCCTTATCGAGAGCCGCGACGGCTCATGAACGCCAGACGCTCAAGCAGTTGCACGTCCTGCTCGTTCTTCACCAGCGCACCGGCCAGCGGCGGAATGGCTTTGGTCGGATCGCGCTCGCGCAGCACCGCTTCGCCGATGTTGTCAGCCATCAGCAGCTTCAGCCAGTCCACCAGTTCCGAGGTCGACGGCTTCTTCTTCAGGCCCGGCACCTTGCGCACGTCGAAGAACACGTCCAGCGCTTCGCTGACCAGATCCTTCTTGATGTCCGGGTAGTGCACGTCGACGATTTTCTGCAGGGTGGTGCGGTCCGGAAAGGCGATGTAGTGGAAGAAGCAGCGGCGCAGGAAAGCGTCCGGCAGCTCTTTCTCGTTGTTGGAGGTAATGATGATGATCGGGCGCTTTTTGGCCTTGATCGTTTCGTCGATCTCGTAAACGTAGAACTCCATCTTGTCGAGTTCTTGCAGCAAGTCGTTAGGGAACTCGATGTCGGCCTTGTCGATTTCGTCGATCAGCAGAATGACCCGCTCTTCTGACTCGAACGCTTCCCACAGCTTGCCCTTCTTCAGGTAGTTGCGCACGTCGTGGACTTTTTCGTTGCCCAGTTGCGAGTCGCGCAGACGACTGACCGCATCGTACTCGTACAGACCCTGGTGGGCCTTGGTGGTGGACTTGATGTGCCAGGTGATCAGCTTGGCGCCGAACGATTCGGCCAGTTGCTCGGCGAGCATGGTCTTGCCGGTGCCCGGTTCGCCCTTGACCAGCAGCGGCCGCTCCAGGGTGATAGCGGCGTTGACCGCCAGCTTCAGGTCATCGGTGGCGACGTAGGCCTGGGTGCCTTCGAACTTCATCTGCTAATCCTCGAACGGTAACGCCGACCTGCACGGGCAGGGCGGGGGCGAAAAAATCGGATGCCCCGACTATAACGCGCAGCCCGGTCGACTGTGAACGCAGACGGCTTATTCAGTCTCTGAATGGGGCGTCACATGTTGACTCGGTTTCGGCGCGGGGCCAGTATTCAGGTATCGCCGATTTGGCGATAGCCTTTCGGGCATGACGACTAAATACCGATTTCGCGACAAATACCGCATTCAGTTGCGTGAGAAGGATCACCCTCCACCCCATGTCCACTTGATCGGTGGCGGGGTGGAAGTGATGCTGAGCGTTGAAAGCGTTGAAGTCACGACGGGCAAGGCACCACCGCTGATTATCAAGGACGCATTGGCTTGGGTGGCGGCTCATCAAGCGCGACGGCGGGAGGACTGGAAACGATGTTATCCATGAAAAGGCCTCGTCTGTCGGCTGTGCAGGCGCTATCGGATTTTCGATTGAAACTGACTTTTATTGATGGTCAGGATCTGACGCTTGATCTGCGCCGAGATATCCACGCTTATCCAGGTCTGCAACCATTGCTGGATCCCGAACTGTTTGCGACTGCGACCCTGGACGACCATGGCTGGACTGTCGAATGGCTCGAGCCCGATATACAGATTGGCGCAGACACGCTTTATATGGATGCACTGGCTCAAAACACTGCCGATGAAAACACCCGTATTTTCATCGGTTGGCGCGCACGTACCGGACTCTCTCTGAATCAGGCAGCCGAGGCGCTGGGTGTCAGTGCCCGCAGCATCAGCCGATACAGTAACGGGCGGGAGACGGTGCCAAGGTCATTAGCCTTGGCTTGTCTCGGTTGGGACTCATTGCAGCAAAAGTCCACGCTGGCAGCTGAAGAGTCTGGTCGATATGTGGTCAATCGTAAGTCTTAGCCCGCATCCGGCTTCGGCCGTTCATACCGCGCATTGAAAGCCTGGATGAAACCATTGCGCAAAATCTGCAAGAACGCTTCGAATCCATTGATGTTTTGCTGATGCACGTTGCCACTGAGTTCGACCTTGGTGGCGAACTGGTTTTTGGCCTGGTTCTTCAGCACGGTTTCCGAGCCGCCGACGATGGCCTCCCAGAC
This sequence comes from Pseudomonas sp. GNP014, assembly GCF_054344005.1. NCBI lineage: Bacteria > Pseudomonadati > Pseudomonadota > Gammaproteobacteria > Pseudomonadales > Pseudomonadaceae > Pseudomonas > Pseudomonas sp. GNP014. The sequence goes on from NZ_JBTGUS010000001.1 coordinate 2,816,193, forward strand.
TGAGCGGAAGATGCTCTTGTCCTTGTTTTCCACGTCCTGTTGCCAGTTGAACACTTCGACGTCACGCAGCAGTGGCTTGATGTAGCCGCTGACCTGAGCTTTTTTCGCCTGGGCTTCGATGACCACGTCGCCGTGGCCGGCGTTGAAATCGAACTTGCCGTAGGCCGAGGCGAAGTCGTTCATGCGCTTGAGTTCGATGTCACGGGCACGCAGGCGGAACTGGAAGTCTTCGAAATTGCTCAGCGGGTCGAAGGTGGCGGTGGTTTCCAGTGGTGCATGCCCCAGCAGCAGGGCCTTGCCTTCGAAGCGGGCATCGCGTTTGCCCTGCTTGTCGACCACGTTGGTCAGGTTGTAGACGCTGGCCTCGACCTGGGTGGCATTCATATTCACCGGTGGGCTGGAGCTGAAGTTGCGGAAGCTGATCTTGCCGTCGTGGATCTGCACCTCGTCGAGGGTGATCGGCAGCAATTTACTGAGTTGTGCACGCCAGTCGGTGCCTTCACCGGTCTGAGAGTTCTGCTTGTTGGCCCCGCCATCGACGAAGTTGACCTCGGGATTGAGGAACTGCACCTGCGCCACCACGGCATGGTCGTACCACAGCGAGTGCCAGCTGACCGCCAGATCAATCACGGGGGCGTTGACGAACGGCACCGGTACCTTGCCGTCGACCTTGACGATTTTCAGCCCGTTGATCTTGTAGGCGCCGCGCCACAAAGCCAGATCAACGTCGGTAATCTGGCCCCGATAATCGCCCATGTCCGCCAGTTTGCCGTTCAGATAGTCGCGCACCATGTAGGGCAGGGCGATGTGCAGCGCGATCAGCAACACAACGACGACGGCAAAAATCCCTAATGGCCAGCTGTAGCGACGCTTCATGACGGTAATTCCCTGACGATGTAAGCGATTGACTGTTGTGTGCCGCAGACGTTCGACCTGACTGGACTGCGCAGGGCAACAGGCTTACCTTGGGCGTTGAATTCAATGCTGCATAAGGACCCAGCCATGAGCCGTATTTTTGCTGACAACGCCCATTCCATCGGCAACACACCGCTGGTGCAGATCAACCGTATCGCGCCGCGCGGCGTCACCATTCTGGCCAAGATCGAGGGGCGTAACCCCGGTTATTCGGTCAAGTGCCGGATTGGCGCCAACATGATCTGGGACGCCGAAAGCAGCGGCAAACTCAAGCCGGGGATGACCATTGTCGAGCCGACTTCGGGCAACACCGGCATCGGCCTGGCCTTTGTCGCGGCCGCCCGAGGCTACAAGTTGATGCTGACCATGCCGGCTTCGATGAGCATCGAGCGCCGTAAAGTACTCAAGGCGCTGGGCGCCGAGCTGGTGTTGACCGAACCGGCCAAGGGCATGAAAGGTGCGATCGAGAAGGCCGCCGAAATTGTTGCCAGTGATGCCGACAAGTTCTTTATGCCGTCGCAGTTCGACAACCCGGCCAATCCGGCGATTCACGAGAAAACCACGGGGCCGGAAATCTGGAACGATACCGATGGCGCAGTCGACGTGTTGGTGGCTGGTGTCGGGACCGGCGGAACCATCACCGGCGTTTCGCGGTATATCAAGAATACCCAGGGTAAACCGATCCTGTCGGTGGCGGTGGAGCCGGTGTCCTCGCCAGTGATCAGTCAGGCGCTGGCGGGCGAAGAGATCAAGCCGAGCCCACACAAGATTCAGGGGATTGGTGCCGGTTTCGTGCCGAAGAACCTCGATTTGTCGATGGTTGATCGGGTGGAGCAGGTGACCGACGACGAGTCCAAGGCCATGGCGCTGCGATTGATGCAGGAAGAGGGGATTTTGTGCGGTATTTCGTGCGGCGCGGCCATGGCGGTAGCGGTACGCCTGGCAGAAACGCCGGAGATGCAGGGCAAGACCATCGTGGTGATCCTGCCGGACTCCGGCGAGCGCTATCTGTCGAGCATGTTGTTCAGCGATCTGTTCACCGAGCAGGAGAATCAGCAGTAAACCCATTGATTCAAATCAGCCGGGATTCAGGATCGTTATGCTAATAAATGCTTTGTTGCGCAATTCTTAACACTGAATCTTGGCTTGGGCGGGTTTTTCCCGAGGCCGGTAGTGTTTATCATGGCCGGCTGCCATGCCGAGTAAAGGGCCTTGCGCAGCGTTGTCTTTATTCAAGGAGTCGTTGATGACCTTTTCGTTAGCCGCCAAGGTGTTGGTGTTGCTGCTGTTCGTGGGCAGCATCCTCTACGTGCATTTGCGCGGTCGGGCGCGTTTGCCGGTCCTGCGTCAGTTCGTCAACCACTCGGCGCTGTTCGCTCCGTACAACGCCCTGATGTACCTGTTCTCCGGTGTGCCGTCCAAACCGTATCTGGATCGCAGCAAGTTCCCGGAGCTGGACGTGCTGCGCGACAACTGGGAAACCATTCGCGACGAAGCCATGCACCTGTTCGACGAGGGCTATATTCGTGCCGCCGAGAAGAACAACGATGCCGGTTTTGGTTCGTTCTTCAAAAAGGGCTGGAAACGTTTCTACCTCAAGTGGTACGACAAGCCGCTGCCATCGGCCGAGGCCCTGTGCCCGAAGACCGTGGCGCTGGTCAGTGCGATTCCCAATGTCAAAGGGGCAATGTTCGCGCTGTTGCCGGGTGGCAGCCACCTGAACCCGCACCGTGATCCGTTTGCCGGCTCCCTGCGGTATCACCTGGGCCTGTCGACGCCAAACTCTGACGATTGCCGGATCTTCGTCGATGGTCAGGTCTACGCCTGGCGCGACGGGGAAGACGTGATGTTCGACGAGACCTATGTGCACTGGGTCAAGAACGAAACCGAGAAAACCCGCGTCATTCTGTTCTGCGACATCGAGCGTCCGTTGAGCAACCGTTTGATGACTCGCATCAACCGCTTCATCAGCGGCTGGCTGGGGCGCGCAACGGCACCGCAGAACCTTGACGACGAGCGTGTTGGCGGCATCAACCAGGCCTATGCCTGGAGCAAGAACTTCAGCGACAGGTTCAGTGGGGTGGTCAAACAGTGGAAACGCCGCAATCCCAAGGCCTACCGCATCATGCGCCCGATTTTGGCGGTGGTGGTGCTGACATTGCTGGGGTATTGGCTGTTTGGTTGAGGCTGAACGCAATCACTAAAAAAACCGCTCCTTGTGAGCGGTTTTTTCATGAGGCGAAGGTGAATGAGGCGCCGGCGAGAACACCTCCCGGCTCCTCACTGGCGGGCTTTGCCAATGCTTCTGTAATTCGGCGCAACTCTTTTTCAGACAACTCCCCAGAACAGCGCTTGCTGTTGGTCGATTTGACGTCTGGCGCTTTGCTTTCTACGAGATTTTTCATGGCGCCTCCGAAATTGATCATTAAATGAGCAGTTGAGCTGATACTAGACGTAGTCGACAGGCATCACAAGCCGCCCCTCTGAGTCGAAATCGAAACCCAGTTGCCGGTAGAGAGGAATAACCCCTGCTAGAGGCTCCTGAATTTCGATCTGCTTACTGCCAATGATTCGCGCGAAGTGAGTAACAGCTGTCAGGGCAAACGTCGCGATCCGACTCTTGAGCGGGTGATCGTTGCCAGGCTTGCCTTCCAGTCGCACGATTTTCACGCGTAACCGACTCTGATTCGGGTTTGCAAAGCACAGCCCGCAGAGCTCATGGTCAAACCAGATAGCCAAATCAAAACCCATCGGTTCTCTGGATTTCCACCTGACAATTTCTTGCCATGAAAAATGAGGGTCGAGCCATTCTTCATAGGCATTCAGAGCCAGCGCATCGACAGCTTCAAATCGGACTCTGGAGTGGTCGACATCGACGATCCCCTTCTGCTGCAAATCTTTCTGTAGTTTTGCAAAAGTATTGGCCGCCTGCTTCCTCGCCTCTGACCGATACAACTGATACCGCAAATTCGTCCGTTCGCTTGGCATGTGACTTCGAGCATTCCCTGTCTCCCCATCAATGGGCCTATCCGTTGCTCATCAGCCTATGCGCCTGCCTTCGAGCTGTCCCTGCTGGCCCTTTGTCCTAATCATTGCAATCCATGTCCCGCGCTGGTTATAGTCGGCGCTCGTGAATCCCATGGCTCACGTCCAACCCTTCAAAAAAAGATCTGCCCAAATGCCTGCATCCCTCATCAACGCGGTAGTCGATTCAGCGGTCAACGCTGGCGTCGTGCCGTGCGGGAATCAGCCGCCTGTGCAGATCAGTCATTACCCTCCACCTGTCAGTAGCACGCCGGTGTGCGCAGTCGTATCACCGCCGGGCGTTGGCGTTTCGGGCTGATCGGCATTCTCTGCTGACCCCTGCGCCCGCCAGAAAAACCTACTGAACTTCAGCTTCGGCTGAGTTGGCTTCTTGCCTGACTACAGGTGGTATTCATGTTTGTCCTTTCGAAAAAAACCGTGCTCGCGGCGACGTCCACGAGCCTGTTCGTTCTGCTGTGGAGCAGCGGGGCGATCTTCTCCAAATGGGGCCTGGCCCATGCGTCACCCTTCGCCTTTCTGCTGATTCGCTTTGTGATTGCCCTGTGCGGGCTGTTGCTGCTGGCGCCGTTGCTCAAGTTGAAGCTGCCCAAGGGCGGCAGGCCGATGCTCTATGCAATCGCCACCGGGGTGGTGCTGTTGGGGGCTTATCAGATTTTCTATCTGCTGGCCCTTAACACCCGAATCACTCCGGGAGTGATGGCGACCATCATGGGCGTGCAGCCGATTCTCACCGTTGTATTGATGGAGCGGCAGCGCTCGGCGAGCCGCCTGTTCGGGCTGGCGCTGGGGCTGGCAGGGCTGATCATGGTGGTGTTTCAAGGGATCGGTCTGGCCGGTATGTCCTGGGCCGGGATGCTCTTCGGTCTGCTGGCGCTGGCGAGCATGACACTGGGCTCGATCATGCAGAAAGGCATCACTGACAATCCCCTCGGCACGCTGCCGGTGCAATACCTGGCCGGGCTGTTGCTGTGCGGGATCTTCGTGCCGTTCCAGCCGTTTCATTTCGAACACAGCGCAGGGTTTATCGTGCCGGTGTTGTGGATGGGCCTGGTGGTGTCGGTGCTGGCGACGCTGTTGCTGTATCGCCTGATCGCGCGGGGCAATCTGGTGAATGTCACCAGCCTGTTTTATCTGGTGCCGGCGGTGACAGCGGTGATGGACTATCTGATCTTCGGTAATCGTCTGGCCGCGTTGAGCGTGCTGGGGATGCTGTTGATCATTGTCGGTCTGGCGTTTGTGTTCCGTAAATCCAGCTGATAGCCAGTTGAGGTGGCGGCTGTTCGGTCGCCATCGCGGGCAAGCCCGCTCCCACAGGGTTTTGTGTCGAGCCGCAGGATGTGGACGACATCAATCACTGTGGGAGCAGGCTTGCCCGCGAAGACTGAATCAGCGAGCCGCCACCTCGGCAGGCTTCACCACCGCAGGCTTCAACACCAGCCACAACGCCAAGGCAATCAACACCCCGCCATACAGATGCGCCATCGACAGCGGCTCATCCAGCAACAATGCGCCCCACAGCACGCCGAACGCCGGAATCATGAAGGTTACGGTCATCGACTTTACCGGGCCAATCGAGCTGAGCAGGCGGAAGTAAATGATGTAGGCGAATGCCGTGCAACCCAGGCCCAGGCCGAGCAGCGACAGCCAGACACTCCAGCCACCCCAGCTTGCCGGTGGCGCGGTGATGACGCTGTAGCCGAACAGCGGCAAGAGAAACAATGAGGCACCGAGCATGCTGCCCACGGCTGACAGTCGGCTGTCGAGCCCACCGGTATGGTCCAGCCAGCGACGGGTGAGGAATCCGGCAAAACCGTAGCAGGTGGTCGCGAGCAGGCAGGCGAGGGCGCCCATCAATAATTCCAGGTCGAAGGCCACGGGCCCTGCGCGGGTGAGCACGCCGACACCGAACAATCCCAGGAACACGCCCGTCAGTTTGGCGACGGTGAGCCTCTCGCTGAAGAACAAGCCGCCAATCAATACGCCCATCAGCGGCGTGGTGGCGTTGAAGATCGCCGAATAACCCGCCGGCAACACTTGCGCCGCGACCGAATACAGGGTCGCCGGAATGCCCGAGTTGATCACCCCCAGCAACATCACGGTTTTCAGCTTGCCCTTGAAATCCCAGTTGATACGCATCAGGCCGAGAATCACCAGCAGCCCGACAGCCGCAATCGACACCCGAAAGAATGCCGTCGGAATCGTGCCGATCACCGGCGCAATAATGCGCATGAACAGGAAGCTCGCACCCCAGATGGCGGCCAGCGACAGCATGCGGAAAATATCGACAGGGCTCACGACAACACTCCTTCCTTGATCGGGACGAGAGTGTTGCCGAGCGCCCCGGCGATGGCAACCGCTATCGGGGCATTTAATTTTTCCCTCAGATCACGAAGCGCGTGACCAGACCATTGAGGTCTACCGCCAGCCGCGACAGCTCCTGGCTGGCGGCCGACGTCTGGGTGGCGCCGGCCGCGGTTTGCGTCGAGAGATCGCGGATGCTGACCAGATTCTGGTCGACCTCGCGCGCCACCAGCGCCTGCTGTTCGGCGGCGCTGGCGATCACCAGATTGCGCTGGTTGATTTGCCCAATCGACGCGGTGATCTTCTCCAGTGCCTGCCCGGCGCTGTTGGCCCGACGCAGGGTGTGACTGGCCTGCTCGGCGCTGCTTTGCAACGCGCCGACCGTCGCGCCGGTGCCGTGCTGGATGCTGCTGATCATCAACTCGATTTCTTCGGTGGAGTTCTGCGTACGCTGCGCCAGCGAACGCACTTCATCGGCGACCACGGCAAAACCGCGCCCGGCCTCACCGGCCCGCGCAGCCTCGATGGCGGCGTTGAGCGCCAGCAGGTTGGTCTGCCCGGCGATCCCGCGAATCACCTCCAGCACCTTACTGATGTCCTGGGCCTGGGTGGCGAGGCCTTCGGCCTGTTCCGAGGCACCGAGCACGGTGGTGACCAGTTCTTGAATCGAACAGATGGTTTCACTGACCTGGACGTGGCCATGCTTGCTGTCTTCGTTCGACGCTTCGGAAGCCTCGGCACTGGACACGGCGTTGGCCGCGACTTCATCCACAGCTGTGCTCATCTCGGTGACGGCGGTGGCGGCCTGTTCGATCTGGTCATTCTGCTGTTGCAGGCCGCGGGTGCTTTGTTCCATCACCGAGCTCATTTCTTCGGCGGCGGAGGCCAGTTGCTGCGCCGACTCGCTGATGCCGCGAATGGTCGAGCGCAGATTGCCCTGCATTTGCGCGAGGGCATCGAGCAATTGCGCGGCCTCATCGCGACCGCTGCTGACGATCTCGCCGCTGAGGTCGCCGGCGGCGATGCGCTGGGCCACCTTCAGCGCCTGATTGATCGGCGTGGTAATGCTGCGGGTCAGTTGCCACGCCAGCAACAGCGTGGCAATCAACGCGGTGACGATAATCGTCGCAACGATCCACAGCGCTCGCTGGTACATGTCGGCGGCGGCCTCGGCGGCGGCGTCGGCACCTTGCTGGTTGAGGCTGATCATCTGCTCCAGGGTCGTGTCGAGCACTCTGCCCTGTGGCGCCAGATCATTGTTCAAACGGGTGTAGGCCTGTTCAGTTTGCCCGGCGTCGATCTGGCTGATGATCTGGTCGAGGATGCTCATGTACTTGCCGATGTCGGCACTCAAGCCTGCGAGCATGCCCCGTTCCTGATCGCTGGTGAGCAAGGCTTCATGGTCTTTGAGACGCTTGAGCAATTCTTCGCGCTGCACCTTGATCAGGCCTTTGCTTCTGTCACGCACGGCTGGCTGGGTGCTGGTGATCAGGCGCAGGGATTCGAGGCGGATGCTGGCAATGTTCGCGGCGGCGTCATGAATGCTTTCGATGCTCGGCATCCACGACTCTTCGATGACCGCAGCGCTTTCACGCAGAGTTTTCATCTGACCCAGGCCAAACAGGCCGACGATCACCAACAGACTGGCCAGCACGGCAAAACTCAAACCGGCGCGCAAACCGATGCGCAGATTGCGGATAGACATCAATGTGCTCCTTGATCTTTGGGGGGAGAGGTCGTCCCCGTCAGTCGAGGATCTTGTTGTGAAGAGGGTGATGGCGGCTTGTATATCAAAGTGCCACTATTTTGGTAAGACCAATCTGCGCACGTCATGCCGAGTGTTGCTGCAGCACGAGTAACAGAGGAAGAGATGCAGGCTAGAGCGCTGGGGCGGCTATTGGATCCGCAAGCCAATGAATACGCGGCTCCGCGCCACGTGGTTGGCGGGCTTTGTGCGCGACTGCCCGGTGGCTTTGCTGACCGAGCGGTCGACTAAAAAAACTTTGATAAAAACTGTGTCGTTGTACAACCCTGCCGCGCATTTGGCAGAAATTGCACTTCTCCTGCCGGTGCATCCATGGCTAAGCTCAGGCACGGATTCCCACTTGCACGCCGAGGTCTCATCTATGCCGCAGCCATGGCCAGCCACCGACATCGCCCGGATGATTCTCGAAGGCTTTGACGATTACCGCGAGCATTTCCGGCGCATTACCGACGGCGCCCGGGAGCGTTTCGAACAGGCTCGCTGGCAGGAGACGCAAACCGCATCGGCGGCGCGAATCAACCTCTACGAAGAGAAAGTCGGCGAAACCATTGCCCGCCTGCGGGAGTACTTCGATGACGAAGCACTCATGAATGTCAGTTGCTGGCCACTGGTGAAAAGCGCCTACATCAGCGTCATCGACCTGCGCTTCGACGATGAATTGTCCGAGACCTGGTACAACTCTATCTTCTGCGGGCTGTTCAGCCATGACCTGATCAGCGATGGCTGCATGTTCATCCACACCACGCGTCCGAGCCTGCGCCGCGCACGGGCCGCGCAGACCCGCACCTACAAGCCGCAAGGCCAGTTGAGCGCGATGCTGGCGAGCATTTTTGCCGATTACCGCTTCAGCGAAGATTACGCCGATTTGCCCGGCGACTTGCGCCGCCTCGAAGCGCAACTGCGCGAGAACCTGCCGGACTGGGTGTGCAAGGACCCGGAACTGAGCGTCGAGCTGTTTTCTTCGGTGCTCTACCGCAACAAGGGGGCCTACCTGGTCGGGCGCATCTACACCCGTGACGAACAGTGGCCGCTGGTGATTCCGCTGCTGCACCGTGAAGGACGCGGGATTCAGATTGACGCGTTGATCACCGACGAAGCCGACGTGTCGATCATCTTTTCCTTTACCCGCTCGTATTTCATGGTCGATGTGCCGGTGCCGGCGGAATTCATCGGTTTTCTGCGACGCATACTGCCGGGCAAGCACATCGCCGAGCTGTACACCTCAATCGGTTTCTACAAACACGGCAAGTCCGAGTTCTACCGCGCGTTGATCAACCACCTGGCCAATACCGATGACCAGTTCATCATGGCCCCGGGCGTGCGCGGCATGGTCATGAGCGTGTTTACCCTGCCGGGCTTCAACACCGTGTTCAAGATCATCAAGGACCGCTTCTCGCCGTCGAAAAACGTCGATCGCGCCACAGTGATCGAGAAATACCGGCTGGTGAAAAGCGTCGACCGGGTCGGGCGCATGGCCGATACCCAGGAGTTCGCCGATTTCCGTTTCCCGCTGAGCAAGTTCGATCCGGCGTGCCTGGAAGAACTGCTGGAGGTGGCGCCATCCACCGTCTCGGTCGAAGGCGACACGGTGCTGATCCGCCACTGCTGGACCGAGCGCCGGATGACCCCGCTGAACCTCTATCTGGAAAACGCTAACGATGCACAGGTGCGCGAGGCGCTGGAAGACTATGGCCTGGCGATCAAGCAATTGGCGGCGGCCAACATCTTTCCTGGCGACATGCTGTTGAAAAACTTCGGCGTCACCCGGCACGGGCGGGTGGTGTTCTACGACTACGACGAGATCTGCTTCCTGACCGAAGCCAATTTCCGCCACATCCCCGCACCGCGCACGCCGGAGGACGAAATGGCCTCCGAGCCGTGGTATTCGATCGGGCCGCTGGATGTCTTTCCTGAGGAGTTTCCGCCGTTTCTGTTTGCCGATTCGGGGCAGCGCAAGTTGTTCGATCAGTTGCATGGCGAGTTGTATAACGCGGATTACTGGAAGAGCCTGCAGGAGGCGATTCGCGCCGGGAAAGTGATTGATGTCTTTCCTTATCGGCGTAAAGGGTTGGATAACGAATAGCCCTCTTAAAAACTCCCTCACCCCAGCCCTCTCCCGGAGGGAGAGGGCTGGGGTGAGGGAGCAAGCATCGACCTGAAAGGCCTTGGCGATTATGGATTCGGTCATGCACGTTCAGGTCGGTGAAGCTGGCAAAGTTGACTCGCTCGGTCACCTCTCCTTTTGGGAGAGGGCCAGGGTGAGGGCCGCAATCCCCCAGACACGCCACAAATCCGCCAAATCTGCGACAATCCGCCCCCTGCATAAATAGACGACCGAATTGCGTACCCGATGACCGACGAATCGCCCTCCATCGACAAACTGCTGAAAAACCTCGATCACGCCATGCTCGCCGACCGTCACCGGCTGCGGCGGCAGTTGCTTGAGCTGCGCAAGAAACCTGACGAGGCCAAGCTGGCCCAGTGGGTGGCGCGGATGCAGGCGTCCTGCGATCAGGTGCTGGCGCGCAAGGCCAGCCTGCCGGTGATTCGTTATGACGACAGCCTGCCCATTGCGGCCAAGCGTGACGAAATCAAACAGGCCCTGGAAAAGCATCAGGTGCTGATCATCGCCGGCGAAACCGGCTCGGGCAAAACCACTCAGTTGCCGAAAATCTGTCTGGAAATCGGTCGTGGCCAGCATGGCTTGATCGGCCACACCCAGCCGCGCCGAATTGCAGCACGCAGCGTCGCAAGCCGGGTTGCCGAAGAACTCGGCACGCCGCTCGGCTCGCTGGTCGGTTATCAGGTGCGATTCGAGGATCAGAGCGATTCCAACACCCTGATCAAACTGATGACCGACGGCATCCTGCTGGCGGAAACCCAGAACGACCGCTATCTGGAACGCTACGACACGATCATCGTCGACGAAGCCCACGAACGCAGCCTGAACATCGACTTCCTGCTCGGTTACCTGAAAACCCTGCTGCCGCGTCGTCCGGACCTGAAAGTCATCATCACCTCGGCGACCATCGACCTGGAGCGCTTCTCCAAACATTTCGATGACGCACCGATTGTCGAAGTCTCCGGCCGCACCTTCCCGGTGGACACCTGGTATCGACCGCTGACCCTGGAGCAGGACGAAGAGGGCAACCGCGTCGAAGACGACCTGACCGTGGATCAGGCGATCCTCGCCACCCTCGACGAAATCGCCGCCTACGAGCGCAGCGAGCGCCGCAGTCCTGGCGATGTGCTGGTGTTCCTGCCCGGCGAACGCGAGATTCGCGACGCCGCCGACATGCTGCGCAAGGCTCAGCTCAAACACACCGAAATCCTGCCGCTGTACGCGCGCCTGTCGCCGGCCGAACAGCAGCGGATTTTCCAGTCGCACCCGGGGCGTCGCGTGGTGCTGGCGACCAACGTCGCCGAGACCTCGCTGACCGTGCCGGGCATCCGTTACGTGATCGACAGCGGCACCGCGCGCATCAGCCGTTACAGCTATCGCGCCAAGGTCCAGCGTCTGCCGATCGAGGCGATTTCCCAGGCCAGCGCCAACCAGCGTAAAGGTCGTTGCGGCCGGGTCGAGCCGGGCATTTGCGTGCGCTTGTACAGCGAGGAAGATTTCCTCGGTCGCCCGGAATTCACCGACCCGGAGATTCTGCGCACCAACCTTGCCGCTGTTATCTTGCAGATGCTGCACTTGCGCCTCGGCGAGATCACCGCGTTCCCGTTTATCGAGCCGCCGGATGGCAAAGCCATCAGCGACGGGTTCAATCTGCTGCAAGAACTCTCGGCGGTGGATCGCAACAGTCAGTTGACCCCGCTGGGACGCCAGTTGGCACGCCTGCCGGTGGACCCGCGCATGGGCCGCATGCTGCTCGAAGCGGCCAGGCTCGGCAGCCTGCAGGAAGTGCTGATCGTCGCCAGCGCGATGTCGATTCAGGACCCGCGCGAGCGTCCACCGGAGCGTCAGCAAGCCGCCGATCAGGCCCACGCGCAATGGAAAGACAGCGATTCGGACTTCGCCGGGCTGGTCAATCTGTGGCGTGGTTTTGAAGAACAGCGCCAGGCGCTGACGGCCAGCCCGCTGCGCAACTGGTGCCGCAAGAACTTCCTCAACTACCTGCGTCTGCGCGAGTGGCGTGATTCCCATCGCCAGTTGAGCCTGATCTGTCGCGACATGCAGCTGAGCCTCAATAAAGAGCCGGCGGATTACCCGAAACTGCACAAAGCGGTGCTGGTCGGTCTGCTCAGCCAGATCGGTCAGAAAACCGAGGACGGCGATTACCTTGGCGCCCGGCAGCGGCGTTTCTGGATTCACCCGTCGTCGGGGATCGGCAAGAAGCGTCCGCAATGGCTGATGACAGCCGAGCTGGTGGAAACCACCAAGCTTTACGCGCGCATGGTCGCCAAGATCGACGCCGACTGGATCGAGCCGCTGGCCGGACACCTGATCAAGAAGAACCACTTTGAACCGCACTGGGAGAAGAAGCGTGGCCAGGTCGTGGCTTACGAGCAGATCACCCTGTTCGGGCTGATCGTCGTTGGCCGTCGCCCGGTGCACTACGGTCCGGTGGATCCAGTGGTGTCCCGCGAGCTGTTTATCCGCGAAGGCCTGGTGCGCGGCGAGATTCAGTCGAAAGCCAAGTGCCTGACGGCCAACAAACAGTTGCTCGAACAGCTCGACGAGCTGGAAGCCAAGGCCCGGCGCCGTGACATCCTTGCCGACGAAGAAACCCTGTACGCCTTCTACGATGCGCGCTTGCCGGCAGAGATTCACCAGACCGCGACCTTCGACAGCTGGTATCGGGTCAACAGCCAGAAGAACCCGCAACTGCTGATCATGCGCGAAGAGGACGTGCTGGCCCGCGAGGCCAGTGAAGTCACCGCGCGCGACTACCCGGACACGCTGCACATCGGTGACCTGGAACTGGCGCTGACCTATCATTTCGAACCCAATCACCCGCGCGACGGCGTGACCTTGCGCGTGCCGGCGCCGCTGTTGCCGATGCTGCCGCCGGAACGCCTCGAATGGCTGGTGCCGGGGATGATCGAAGCCAAGTGCATCGCCCTCGTGCGCAACCTGCCGAAGGCGCTGCGCAAGAACTTCGTACCGGTGCCGGACTTCATCAAAGCGGCATTGCAGCGCATGACCTTCGCCGAAGGTTCGTTGCCGCAAGCGCTCGGTCGCGAGTTGCTGCGCATGACCGGTGCGCGGGTCAGCGATGAGGCGTGGGCGGAAGCGGCGCAGCAGGTCGAAGGGCATTTACGGATGAACCTGGAAATCGTCGACGGCCAGGGCAAGTTCCTCGGCGAAGGTCGCGATCTGGCCGAGTTGACCGCACGGTTTGCCGAAGCCAGTCAGGCTGCACTGGCGGTGCCGCAGAGCGCAAAAAGTCAGCAACCGGTGGAGGCGAAAGTCTTTGCACCAGTGGCGGAAAAGACCCAACAGAAGATCGCCGGGCTGTCGATGACGGTGTATCCGGCGCTGGTGGAAGAGGGCGGCGCGGTCAAGGAAGGGCGCTTCTCGACCCCGGCCGAAGCCGAGTTTCAACACCGCCGCGCGTTGCAGCGTCTGCTGATGCAGCAACTGGCGGAACCGGCGAAGTTCCTGCGCAGCAAATTGCCGGGGCAGACCGAACTGGGCCTGCTCTATCGCGAGTTGGGCCGGGTCGATGCGCTGGTCGAAGACATTCTGCTGGCCAGTCTCGACAGCTGCATTCTGGAAGGCGAAGACCCGTTGCCCCGCGATGGCGCCGGGCTGGCAGCGTTGGCCGAGCGCAAGCGCGGCAGCTGGACCGAACACGCCGAACGCGTGGCGCGCCTGACGCTGGAGATCCTCAAGCTGTGGCACGGTCTGCAAAAGCGTTTCAAGGGCAAGATCGACCTTGCGCAAGCGGTGGCGCTGAATGACATCAAGCAGCAGATCAGCCAGTTGGTGTACCCCGGTTTCGTCCGGGAAACGCCGATGCAATGGCTCAAGGAATTGCCGCGTTATCTGAAAGCGGTCGAGCAGCGTTTCGAAAAGCTCGGGGCGCAAGTGCAGAAGGATCGTGTCTGGAGCGGCGAACTGGCCGGCCTCTGGGCGCAATACCAGACCCGCGCCGCCAAGCATGCCCAGGAAGGCAAGCGCGATCCGCAGCTGGAGTTGTACCGCTGGTGGCTGGAGGAATACCGGGTGTCACTGTTCGCCCAGCAGTTGGGCACCAAAGTCCCGATTTCCGATAAACGCCTGAACAAGCAGTGGACGCAGGTCGAACCTTGATTGCCAGACCTGCACAACCCCCTGTAGGAGTGAGCCTGCTCGCGATAGCAGAGTGTCAGTCAACGCAATAGTGACTGATACGACGCAATCGCGAGCAGGCTCACTCCTGCAGGGAAGCAGCGCCGGTCTTGAGAAAGGCGCCAAAACCTCGGGTTTATGGCAAACTTCGCGACCATAAACGCCCGTTTCGCGACCCAGAGCCTTCGGTAAGGTCGCGAACCGGAATAACGCGATGCCAGGTCAGCGTCCCCCGGATGGGAATAGACCCTTTGTGTGTTGGTACGACGGTTCCAGCACTTTCTGCCTGAACAGATTAGAGAAACGACCATGCATAATGTCGTCATCAGCGGCACCGGCCTGTACACCCCGGCCAACAGCATCTCCAACGAAGAGCTGGTGCAGTCTTTCAACACCTACGTCGCCCAGTTCAACGCCGATAACGCCGAAGCCATCGCCAACGGTGAAGTCCAGGCCCTGACCGAATCCAGCGCCGCGTTCATCGAAAAGGCCTCGGGCATCAAGAGCCGCTTTGTCATGGACAAGGACGGCATCCTCGACCCGCTGCGCATGGCGCCGCGTCTGCCGGAGCGTTCCAACGACGAATGGTCGGTGCTGTGCCAGATGGCCATCGGCGCAGCCGAGCAAGCCTTGCAGCGCGCCGGTAAAACCGCCGCTGATATCGACGGCGTGATCGTTGCCTGTTCCAACCTGCAGCGCGCTTACCCGGCCATTGCCATCGAAGTCCAGGAAGCGCTGGGCATCCAGGGCTTCGGCTTCGACATGAACGTGGCCTGCTCCTCGGCTACCTTTGGCATCCAGGCGGCGGCCAACAGCGTGCAACTGGGTCAGGCCCGGGCGATCCTGATGGTCAACCCGGAAGTCTGCACCGGTCACCTGAACTTCCGTGACCGTGACAGCCACTTCATCTTCGGTGATGCCGCGACTGCAGTGATCATCGAGCGTGCCGATCTGGCGACGTCCAAATACCAGTTCGACGTGGTCAGCACCAAACTGTTGACCAAGTTCTCCAACAACATCCGCAACAATTTCGGCTTCCTCAACCGCGCCGCGGAAGAGGGCGTCGGCGCCCGCGACAAGCTGTTCGTGCAGGAAGGGCGCAAGGTGTTCAAGGATGTCTGCCCGATGGTCGCCGAACTGATTGGTGAGCATCTGCAAGAGAATCAGCTCAATGTCGGCGACGTGAAGCGTTTCTGGCTGCACCAGGCCAACCTGAGCATGAACCACCTGATCGTGCGCAAGCTGCTGGGCCGCGAAGCGACCGAAGAAGAGGCGCCGGTGATTCTCGACACCTACGCCAACACCAGCTCCGCCGGTTCCGTGATTGCCTTCCACAAGCACCAGGATGATCTGGCTGCCGGTTCGCTGGCTGTTTTGAGTTCGTTCGGTGCAGGCTATTCGATCGGCAGCGTGATTCTGCGCAAGCGTTGAAAAGAGGTTTAGTTTCCCCTTAAACACGTCGACTTTTCCTACATCCGAATCGGCTCAAACGCTGTAATTTTTCGGAAATGGCGGCAGGCGAAGTCCTGCCGCTATCATTTCGGAATCGGCACAAGGAGATTTTTGGATGGCTGACGACACCCAACTGCTTGAGCGCCTGCTGGCAGGTGAACAACGGGCTTTCAAGGAACTGGTGACTACGTATCAGAGCGCCATGCGTGCCGTGGCGTATGCGATTGTCGGCCAGCGTCATGTCGAAGAAGTGGTGCAGGACGCCTGGCTTTCCGTGGTGCGCCACATCGCCAGTTTCGAAGGTCGTTCCAGCCTCAAGACCTGGCTGCTGACCATCACCGCCAACTCGGCCAAAAGTCGTTACAAGCTGAATCGCCGCGAAGTGCTGATGGATGACTTGCCATCGCCCCACGGCACCATTGATGACGACCGCTTTTCTCCCGGCGACGGCCATTGGTTGATCGCCCCGTTCGCCTGGCACCAGGACACGCCCGAAGCCTTGCTGACCGAAAGTGAATTACGTGACTGCCTGGAGCATACGCTGCTCAGTCTGTCGGAATTGCAAAGCAGTGTTCTGCTGTTGCGTGAGCGCCAGGGCCTGGAGCTGGAAGAGATCTGTAATCTTCTGGAGATCTCGCTCTCCAATGTCCGTGTGCTGCTGCATCGTGCGCGGCTGAAAGTCTTCGCGACCGTGGAGCATTTTGAGGAGACCGGGGAATGCTGACCTGTAAGGAACAAGTGGCGCGCTCCAGCGATTATCTCGATGATCAGTTGAGCTTTCGCGAGAAGCTGATGGTGCGTCATCACCTGATGTTCTGCCCGAACTGTCGGCGTTTCATTCGGCAGATGCGTTTGATGCAGGCGACCTTGAAGGCGATGCCGGAGAAACCGGAGGAAGGGGTGGATGCCTTGGCGGAACGTTTGGCGGCGCAACGGCGGGACGATAGCCCGTGAAAAAACACAGCCCGGTGAAGCACCAGCGAACGGATGATGGGGATCGCGGTTGCTGCATCGAGCTGCAGGAAAATCAACTTCGATCGGCAAGTCGCAAGGGGAGCGGTGACTTGCAACTTGTCGCTCGAAGCTTGTCGCTGTTTTCTTAGAACTTCGCTTCCGCGTCCAGCTGCAGGGTGTTGGTGTCTGCATCACGCTGGGTACGGCTGGAGAAGTCTGCTTTGGTCAGGAAGTACGTCGCGCCGATGGCAAAGTTCTTGTCGATGTCGTAACCGACCTTGAACTTGTGGCCACGCGAACCGGTGGTGCCGTTGGCGAAGTCGGAGTCGGTGAAGGCGCCGACCACGGCGTCACGCTGTACGTCACGATAGTTGTAGTCGAGGTTCAGACCGAACACTTTCGACTTGGCGCCGACCAGCCAGGCGGTGTCTGCATCGGTCACGGCATCGTTGTTCTTCACGTACTGACCGTAGAACGACAACGGCATTGGCAAGCCACCGATATCGATCTGGCTGAAGCCCTCGTACAGACGGAATTCGTTGTTGGCCGAGTTGCCGTTGACCGCCAGGGCGCACGGAGTGGAAGTCCCGGTGCAGCGGCTGTCTTTGTCGTTCTGGTAGGCGTAGACGCTGCCGCCCAGGGTCAGTTTCAGGTTGTCGGTGATCGCGAAGCGGCTACCCAACTGGCCAGAGGTCAGGCGCAGGTCGTGACGGAATTGCACGCCGTCGCCGTCGACGTTGTCCTTGAGGTTGTAGTTACCCAGGCTGCCGAACAGCTCGGCGCTGCTGCCCAACGGGTATTTGTAGGTGACGGCCAGACCTTCCGGGTTGATGTCGCTGTCCCAGATCACGTCACCCATGCTGACCCACGGTTGCAGCATTTTGCCGCCGATGACGTGCAGGTTCTTGATCTGATCGGGGTGGTAGTCGATGTAGCCCAGGTCGAGCCAGATCTGCTTCTTGTCGAAGTAGTTGTCCTGATCCTGGTTGGTCGAACGGGCGTCGTCGCCGCCGCCGGTGGCGATACGGATGCCGGTGTCGACTTGCGGGTTGATCTCGGTGTAGGCGCCCAGGCGGGCACGGATGCGCTGGCGATCCTTGTCGCGGCCGCCGTTGTTCGGTTCGCCGTCGATCTTGATGGTTTCCTGACGGATACGCACGTCACCCTTGAACTGGGTCTTGGCGGCCCAGGCCAGTTTCTGGTCGAAGGAGCTCAGCTCATTGGTTTTCTTCGCGGTTGCCGCGATTTGCTCGTTAGTCTCTTGCTGCGCCTGCTGCGCGATTTGCTGAGCCTTCTGATCCTTGGCCAGTTCAGTTTGCAGTTCAATGTACTGCGCCTGGGAAATCGAACCGTTAGCCTTGAGCATGTCGAGCAGTTTGGCGTCGACTGCAGCACTGGCCGGAACGCTCATGGCCAGTAACAGGCCACCGCACAGGGCCGCCGCAGTTTTCGTGGAAGCAAGACGCATAGCAATCTCCGAAGATGAGAGGGGATGGCTGAACCATCCTGGGCACAACCGACGTGAAGGTCGGAAAACAGTGTCCGGGTAGAACCCGGCGCTCTAAAAACAGGCGCCAGTATCGCGATGGTTTATGACAGAGCAGTGGCACGATGATGGCAGGTTGATGACGATCCAGATGTGTCGTGAACTATTGATCTAGAGCGCTGTCGCCCGATTGAACGTGTGCAATGGCCGGCGATAGGCGATACTCGCCGGGCGCTGAAACCCGCTTGTGGAGACTCTGTTGATGCCGTTGCAACGCCTGCAAAACCTGTCAGAAATCGCCCCGGCCACCTGGGACGCACTGGTGCCGGAGAATCAGCCGTTTCTGCGCCATGCCTTCCTCAGCGTCCTGGAAGACAGCGGCAGCGTCGGCCCTCACACGGGTTGGCAGCCGGAACATTTGTTGCACATCGAGGACGATCGACTGATAGCGGCACTGCCCAGTTACCGCAAGTGGCATTCCTACGGCGAGTATGTGTTCGATCATGGCTGGGCCGACGCCTGTGCCCGCGCCGGAATCGACTATTACCCCAAGCTGTTGACGGCCGTGCCGTTCAGCCCGGTCAGCGGCCCACGCTTGTTGGCGGCGAAGGTCGAAGACGGCTTCGAGTTGCTCAAGAGCCTGCCGGGGTATCTGGAAATCGAAGGGCTTTCCAGCGCACATATCAATTTCACCGATCTC
Organism: Pseudomonas sp. GNP014; assembly: GCF_054344005.1. Lineage (NCBI taxonomy): Bacteria > Pseudomonadati > Pseudomonadota > Gammaproteobacteria > Pseudomonadales > Pseudomonadaceae > Pseudomonas > Pseudomonas sp. GNP014. The sequence continues at coordinate 2,835,091 of NZ_JBTGUS010000001.1, forward strand.
TTCACCGATACCGCCATGGCTGAACAACCAGGCTGGTTGCAGCGCATCGGCTGTCAGTATCACTGGCAGAATCGCGGCTACCGGGACTTTCAGGACTTTCTCGATGTGCTCAGTTCGCGCAAGCGCAAGCAGATGCGCAAAGAGCGCGAGCAAGTGGCGGGGCAGGGCTTCGAGTTTGAATGGTTGCAGGGGCGGGAGCTGGACGAGGCGCAATGGGATTTCGTTTACGCCTGTTACGCCAATACCTATGCGGTGCGACGTCAGGCGCCGTACCTGACGCGCGAGTTCTTCAGCCTGCTTGCCGAACGCATGCCGGAGTCGATTCGCGTGGTGCTGGCCAGACAAGGTTCACGCCCGGTGGCGATGGCTTTCAGTCTGGTGGGTGGCGATAGCTTTTACGGACGCTATTGGGGTTGCCTGGCGGAGTTTGATCGGCTGCACTTCGAAACCTGTTTCTATCAGGGCATGGATTACGCGATTGCGCAGGGCTATCAACGTTTCGACGCTGGTGCCCAGGGCGAGCACAAGTTGATTCGTGGTTTCGAACCGGTGATCACTCATTCGTGGCATTACCTGCGCCATCCCGGGTTGAAAGCGGCGGTGAAGGATTTCCTGCAACAAGAGCGTGCCGGAGTCCTTGCGTATGTCGAAGAAGCGAAAACAGCCTTGCCCTACCGCCAGACCTGAATCCCCTGTAGGAGTGAGCCTGCTCGCGATAGCGGTCTGTCAGAGCCATGGATGTTGACTGACACACCGCTATCGCGAGCAGGCTCACTCCTACAAGGGGATTTGTACAGGCTTCAGGTTTCTTCTTTGCCCAGCCAGCGATAGACCCCGCCACCGACCACCGCGCCTAACAGCGGCGCGACCCAGAACATCCACAACTGCGCGATCGCCCAGCCGCCGACCATCAGCGCCGGGCCCGTGCTGCGGGCCGGATTGACCGAGGTGTTGGTCACGGGGATCGAGATCAGGTGGATCAGTGTCAGGGCCAGGCCGATGGCAATCGGTGCGAGGCCCGCCGGAGCGCGTTTATCAGTGGCGCCGAGGATGATGATCACGAACATCGCGGTCATCACCAGTTCGCACACGAACCCGGCCGCCATTGAGTATTTGCCGGGCGAATGCTCGCCATAACCGTTGGAGGCCAGGCCGGCGGCGATATCAAATCCCTCCTTGCCGCTGGCGATGTGGGCGATCAGCGCGGCCGCGAGAATCGCGCCCAGCACCTGGGCGATGATATAGGCCGGTAGCTCTTTGGCCGGAAACCGGCCGCCGACGAACAGACCGACCGAGACGGCCGGGTTGAGATGACATCCGCTGATGTGGCCGATGGCGAACGCCATGGTCAGCACCGTCAGACCAAACGCCAGGGCGACCCCCAGCACCCCGATTCCCAACGGTGAAGACGCGGCGATCACCGCACTGCCACAACCGCCCAACACTAACCAGAACGTACCCAACAACTCAGTAACTGAACGTTTGAACAGAGACATGAGAGTGTCCTTGATAGGCGTGCTATCGAGACTGCATCGAGTGAGGCCTCCATGCCGATTTACGACAGGTTCCGTGCCGGAGCCTTGCCTGAGTACAGCAGGCTTTGGACGGATTTCCAGCAGGCGCAAAAAAACCGCCAGCGCCCGTAGTTAGCGGGCTGTGGCGGTTTTCTCTGTCACAGATTTCGCACATCCCCTGTAGGAGTGAGCCTGCAGAGTTTTGTGGTGACGGAAAAAGTCAGTCGATTCCGACAAACCCTCCGGTCTGATGCGCCCACAACCGCGCATACAAGCCACGATGGGCCAACAGTTCGGCATGGGTGCCGCTCTCGGCGATCTTGCCGTTCTCCAGCACCACCAGCCGGTCCATGCGCGCGATGGTCGAGAGGCGGTGGGCGATGGCGATCACGGTCTTGCCCTGCATCAGGGTTTCCAGGCTTTCCTGAATGGCTGCTTCGACCTCCGAGTCCAGCGCCGAGGTCGCTTCGTCCATGATCAGGATCGGCGCGTCCTTGAGCAGCACGCGGGCGATGGCGATGCGCTGACGTTGACCGCCGGATAGTTTCACCCCGCGCTCGCCGACATGCGCGTCAAAACCGGTACGGCCTTCAGCGTCCGACAGCAAGGGAATGAACTCGTCGGCGCGGGCCTTGTGGGCCGCATCCCACAACTCTGCATCGGTGGCGTCGGGTTTGCCATACAACAAGTTGTCGCGGATCGAGCGGTGCAGCAGCGAGGTATCCTGAGTGATCATGCCGATCCGCGCGCGCAGGCTCTCCTGACCGACTTCGGCGATGTTCTGCCCATCGACCAGAATGCGCCCGCCCTCGACGTCATATAGACGCAGCAGCAGGTTGACCAGGGTCGACTTGCCGGCGCCGGACGGGCCGATCAGACCGATCTTTTCCCCGGGTTTGATGGTCAGATTGAGGTCGCCGATGATGCCGCGCTTCTTGCCGTAGTGAAAATCCACATGTTCGAAACGCACTTCGCCACGAGCCACGGCCAAGGGTTTGGCCTGCTCGCGATCGGTGACACTGACCGGTTGCGAGATGGTTTGCAGACCGTCCTGGACCATGCCGATGTTTTCGAAAATGCCGGTGACCACCCACATGATCCAGCCGGACATGTTGACGATGCGAATCACCAGACCGGTGGCGAGTGCGATCGCGCCGACCGTGATCAGCGATTGTGTCCACAACCACAGGGCAAGCGCGGTGGTGCCGACGATCAGCAGGCCGTTCATGGTGGTGATCGCCACGTCCATGCTGGTGACCACACGGCCGGCCATTTGCGCCTTGACCGTCTGTTCCTCGATGGCTTCCCTGGCGTAGTGCTGTTCGAAGTTGGTGTGGGCGAACAGCTTCAGGGTGGCGATGTTGGTGTAGCCGTCGACGATCCGCCCCATCAGTTTCGAGCGTGCGTCGGAAGCTTCCACCGAGCGCTCTTTCACTCGTGGCACGAAGTAGCACAGTGCGCCGATGTAGGCGGCGATCCACGTCAGCAGCGGGATCATCAGGCGCCAGTCGGCTTCGGCGAACAGCACCAGCGAACTGATCGCGTAGATCACCACGTGCCACAGCGCATCCACCGCCTGCACTGCTGAATCACGCAGCGAGTTGCCGGTCTGCATGATGCGCTGGGCGATGCGCCCGGCGAAATCGTTCTGGAAGAAATTCAGGCTCTGCTTGAGCACATAACTGTGGTTTTGCCAGCGGATCATGCTGGTCATCCCCGGGCTCAGGGTCTGGTGCACCAGCAGGTCGTGCAGGCCGAAAAAGATCGGTCGCAGCACCAGGGCGACCACCAGCATCCACGTCAATTCGAGGGCGTGATCGCTGAAGAAATTCGGGTTGGGCGTGCCTTGGGCCAGGTCAATGATGCGGCTCAGGTAACTGAACAGCGCCACTTCGATCAGCGCGGCAAACAGGCCGACCACCAGCAGGGCGGCAAAGCTCGGCCAGACCTGCTTGAGGTAATAGGTATAGAAGGGGAGAACGCGGTCCGGCGGAGACGCCGTCGGGGCGTCACGGAATATGTCGATCAGTTGTTCGAAACGGCGATAGAGCATCAGATAACCGCCCGGAGCCGGGCTCTCCTTTTATCGGTGTGAGCGGCGTGGGGTAGAACTCACGCCGCTCGATACGCCCTGTACAGCTTAGTCGATGACTTTGGCCGACTTGATGATCACAGGGTCGACGGGCACGTTTTGCATGCCTTGTTTGGTGGTGGTTTGCGAGTTGACGATGATGTCGACGACGTCCATGCCCTTGACCACTTTGGCGAACACCGCATAACCGGCGTCGCGGCCCGGATCGAGGAACGCGTTGTCAGCCACGTTGATGAAGAACTGGCTGGTGGCCGAGTCTGGATTGGAGGTGCGCGCCATCGACAAGGTACCGCGAACGTTATGCAGGCCGTTGCTGGCTTCGTTCTTGATCGGCGCTTTGGTGTCTTTCTGTTGCATCTGCTGGGTGAAACCACCGCCTTGCGCCATGAAGCCCGGGATCACCCGATGGAAAATGGTGTTGGTGTAAAAGCCGCTGTTGACGTAGTCGAGAAAATTCTTGGTACTGATCGGCGCCTTGACCGGGTCCAGTTCGATTTCGATCTGACCGTTGGTGGTGTCCAGCAGCACGTGTGGCGCTTTGGCCGGGGTGGCAGCCATCAGGTTGGCAGCAAACAGCACGGTGCCGGCGGCGAGGGCGAGTTTTTTCAGCATGGGTCAGTGATCCTGAGATTGAGTATCGGCTGCGGCAAGAAAATCCAGCAGCGTTTGGTTGAAGCGTTCGGGTTGATCGAGCGGGGTGGCGTGGCGCGAATCGGCGATCACCACCAGCCGCGCATCGGGCAGCAGTTTTACATAGGTTTCTTTCAGCGAGACCGGCGTGTAGTCACGGTCGGCGCTGACGATGAGGGTTGGACAGGTCACCCGGGAAAGTCGTTCCTGAACGCCCCAGCCAACAATTGCATCGAAGCTGGCGAGATAAGCACGTTTGTCGTTTTTTGCCCAGCGTTCGGCCATTTTCTGCCTTAGACCGGCCTGTTCGGGTTTCGGAAAAAGCTTGCCGCCCAGCGCTTTACCGATGGTCGCGAGGCTGAGCAGGCGCATCAGGCTCCAGCGCTTGAACCACTGCCAGTAATCGTCGCGGCTGCGGATTTTGACTTCGGGCGCGCTGTTGACGATGGTCAGGCTTTTCAGCATTTGCGGTTGATCGACGGCGAACTGAAAACCGATCATCCCGCCCATCGACAGCCCGACGTAATGCACCGCGCCGAGGTTGAGGTGTTCGATCAGCGCCAGCAGGTCGGCGCTGAACCCGGCGATGCTGTAGCGCTCGCGGGGTTTGTCCGAGCGACCGTGACCGCGAACGTCCGGGACGATCACCCGGTAGTGCGCGGCCAGGGCCGGGATCTGCATTTCCCAGTCAAGGGTGCTCGAACCGAGCCCGTGAACCAGCAGCAACGGCGTGCCGTGGCCATATTCCTCGTAGTGCAGGTTGCAACCTTCATGTTCGAAATAGGCCATCGGTGAACTCCGTGTCAGGCTTGTTCGGGGGCGGCGTACGACGCATCCAGAGGCAACGTATCGAAGGTGCGCAGCAGTTCGATGAGAATTTGCGTGGCCGGGCCCAAGGGTTTGTCCTTGTTCGAGTACAGGTAAAAACTCGGGTTGCGGCTGCCGCCCTGATCCAACGGTAGCAGCTTGAGCGTGCCTTCCTTCAATTCCCGCTCGATCATGTGCCGGGGCAGCCAGGCAAACCCCAGACCGCTGCTGACGAAGGTGGCGGCGGTGGCGAGGCTGCCGACGGTCCAGCGCTGTTCGGCGCCGAGCCAGCCAACGTCGCGCGGCTGCTGCCGGCCGGAATCGCGGATCACCACCTGCATCTGGGTTTCCAGATCCTGAAAGCTCAGCTCGCGATTGAGTCGATGCAGGGCGTGGTCAGGGTGGGCGACGGCAACGAACTCGACGTCGCTCAACTCGGCGCCGAGGTAGCCGGGAATGCTCAGGCCGGTGATCGCCAGATCGGCGACGCCTTCAAGCAGCACTTCTTCGACCCCCGACAACACTTCTTCGCGCAGACGTACCCGGCAACCACGGCTCTGCGGCATGAACGCGGTCAGCGCGCGGACGATGCGGGCGCTCGGGTAGGCCGCATCGACCACCAGCCGCACCTCGGCTTCCCAGCCTTGCTCCATGTGGTGGGCGAGGTCTTCCAGCTGGCTGGCCTGCTTTACCAGTTGGCGCGAGCGCCGCAGCAATACGCCGCCGGCTTCGGTGAGTACCGCCTTACGCCCGTCGATGCGTAACAGCGGTACGCCGAGCTGGTCCTGCATGCGCGCCACGGTGTAGCTCACCGACGATTGCGAACGGTGCAGGGCCTCGGCAGCCTGGGCGAATCCGCCGTGGTCGACCACAGCCTGCAGTGTTCGCCATTGATCCAGGGTCACGCGGGGCGCTTTCATCAATAGCTCCTCTTGTCCTAAGCTGGCTGTCCCTCATGGAGACTGCCGAATGAAAAAATTCTGTTGTGTGCTGCTGGCGCTGCTTCCGCTGACTGCTTTTGCTTATCCGATTGATGTGCAGAAAGATCTCAACGGCATGAAGATCGACTACGAGACTTTCGATACCGACAACGACATTGGCTCCATTCGGGTAGCCAACTACGGCGATGTCGATGCCGTCTGCAAGGCTGTGTTTACCAATGGCCCGGAAGCACCGCGCACCCGTAACATCGAAGTGGCAGCCGGCAAACATAAAAACGCCACGGCCAAATTCACCCGCGAGATCATCAAGCTGCGTATCAAACTGACCTGCACCCCGAAATAACACCTGTTCCTGTAGGAGTGAGCCTGCTCGCGATAGCGGCGTGTCAGTCAATAATGATTGCTCTGACACACCGCTATCGCGAGCAGGCTCACTCCAGCAGGCTATGGATCAGCATCTAAACTAATTATTCGATGTTTTGCAGCAATTATTTGCGCTTTTTCATCGATTAGACACTGTTTAACCTTCACTCCATCGACCTACAACATTCTCGGATGGAGGCTACACACCATGTCCCGCGTTCTGATCATTGAAAGCAGCGCCCGCCAGCAAGACTCGGTATCCCGTCAGCTGACCCAGACCTTCATCAACCAGTGGAAAGCGGCGCATCCTGCTGATCAGATCACCGTGCGTGATCTTGCCGTGAACCCGGTGCCGCACCTGGACAGCAACCTGCTGGGTGGCTGGATGAAGCCTGCCGAGCAGCGTAACGACAGCGAACAAGCCTCGCTGGATCGCTCCAACCAATTGACCGATGAGCTGCTGGCAGCCGACGTGCTGGTGATGGCCGCGCCAATGTACAACTTCGCCATCCCGAGCACCCTCAAGGCCTGGCTCGACCATGTGCTGCGTGCCGGTGTGACCTTCAAGTACACCGAAACCGGCCCGCAAGGCCTGCTCAGCGGCAAGCGTGCCTACGTGCTGACCGCTCGCGGCGGTATCTACGCCGGCGGCCCGGCCGACCATCAGGAACCGTACCTGCGTCAGGTGATGGGCTTTATCGGCATCCACGACGTGACCTTCATCCACGCCGAAGGCATGAACCTGGGTGGCGACTTCCAGGAGAAGGGCCTGAATCAGGCCAACGCCAAACTGTCCCAGGTCGCTTGATATGTTAATCGCCAGATAATCGCCGATTGTTCTAGTGACCTGGCGCAACCCCTTCAAGGCTCTACGCGCATCGAACCTCCCTTTGCACTTGTTGCTCCTGAGTGCTGTAGCCCGATTGAACGCATTAGCGAGATCGGGCTTTTTTTTGCCCGCGATTCACCAGAGCACCAAAAATCCCCAGTGGGAGCGGGCGTGCCCGCGATTGCGGAGTGTCAGTAGACACACGTTCGCGGTCTGGCCAAAAAACCGCTATCGTCGCCGCCATTCGAAACAGAGGCGACCATGGGCTATCTACTTTTTGTCACGCTGATCCAGGCGTTTTCCTTCAGTCTGATCGGCGAATACCTGGCCGGTCACGTCGACAGTTACTTCGCGGTGTTGGTGCGTGTGGTGCTGGCCGGACTGGTATTTATCCCGCTGACGCGCTGGCGCTCGGTGGAACCGGCGTTCATGCGCGGCATGCTGTTGATCGGCGCGTTGCAGTTCGGCGTGACCTACGTCTGCCTGTACCTGAGCTTCCGCGTGCTGACGGTGCCGGAGGTGTTGCTGTTCACCATTCTCACGCCGCTGCACGTAACCCTGATCGAAGACGCACTGAACCGCCGCTTCAATCCATGGGCGCTGATCGCCGCGCTGGTCGCGGTAGGGGGCGCGGCAGTGATCCGCTTCGACCGGATCAACCCGGACTTCTTCATGGGTTTCCTGCTGTTGCAACTGGCCAACTTCACCTATGCCGCCGGGCAGGTGCTGTACAAGCATCTGGTGGCGAAACACCCCAGCGACCTGCCGCATTACCGGCGTTTCGGCTTCTTCTACCTCGGCGCACTGGCGGTGGTGTTGCCGGCGTTCCTGCTGTTCGGCAAGGCCAACTTCCTGCCCGAAGCACCGCTGCAGTGGGGCGTTTTGCTGTTCCTTGGTCTGGTCTCGACCGCATTGGGCCTGTACTGGTGGAACAAAGGCGCGTGCATGGTCAACGGTGGCACGCTGGCAGTGATGAACAATCTGCACGTGCCGGTGGGGCTGCTGTTGAATTTGCTGATCTGGAACCAGCACGAAGAACTTGAGCGGTTGTTGCTCGGTGGGAGTGTGATCCTCGCCGCTGTATGGATTAGCCGGTTGGGCATACGCAAATCCGAGGCCACCGCGTAACCCCTGTAGGAACCGGCTTGCTGGCGATAGCGGCGTGTCATTCAACACGGACGTGTCTGAACTGACGCTATCGCGGACAACCTCAATAACCCGATTTTTTCATTCGCAATAACTATGTACCGCACCTGATTACCGCTTGATCGACACGCTGTGCCCTACAGACAAGGAGTGACTGTATGGCACAAAACACATTCAACGATGGATCGTCAGGTAGCGTCGTCATCCGGCCCGGGCCATCGGCTTCGGGTGGTGGTTCCGGCGGCGGTATTGGTGGCGGTGGCGGAGTTTCCGGTGGTTTCGGAGGCACCAGCAAGAAAAGACAAAAGGCCCGAAAGCGCGCTTTGGCGGCTCATCGTCAGGCGCAAGCAAACCAGCAAGCCGAGACGCTGGCCAGAGCAGAGGCGGCTGCAGCGCAGGCCCAGGAACAGGCGCGGCAGCAGGCGCTGGTGCAATTTCTGGCAGGGCTGACGCAACGCCATGACGCGATCAGAGCCGAGGCTGACCGCCGTTTCGCGCAAAAGTCCGAACAACTCGGCTCGGCGCTCGAACACGAAATTCGCGCCGCCAGAAGACCGCCTCAAGCCACCCAGACCGAGCGCTGGCAGCTCTACACCATCACCAAGGAAAAAAGCGAAACAGACGGACTGCTCGCCCGCAAATCTGCAGAGCTCGATGCAAAAAATGCACTGGCCCGATCCTTCGACGGCCACGACCCGCTGACCCGTACCTCCAATGATTATCTGACGCGCCTGGGGCAGTTCGGCCAGGCGCTCAATGACGGTCACCAGATCTGGGAGAACGCCTACAACGCGGCCCATGAGGCGCGTTTGTTGGCATCGCAAATCAATGTGCTGCGCGATAGATCAGCGGCGTTGGCCCGTCATCACGCAGAACAAACCATTATCTGGCGCGAGAGGGAGGCCGTTTGGGAGGCGCAGCGCAAGTTCGTCGAGCAGCGTGAGGCCCGAGTCCGTTTCAAACAGCAGGTTGATGAAGACGCTCGCTTAACCCGGCTCAAACAGGCCAATACGCTGACTGTCCCGATGTCGTCGATGGGCTCCGGGGCAATGGTTATGACGCGCGCCGGGGCACTGGTGGCTCAGCAAGCAGCCACGCTCATCGAGACCGCTGTGACGCAGGCCGTCAGCCGGCTTTCCCTGGCTGCGCTGGCTCCTCAGCCGTTCACGGTATTGGTTGCAGGGTTGGTGTACTCGCCAACGCTGGCCAATGGAGAGCTGACCCCGGATCAGCGACGTCGATTGTTTCAGTCTGTCGCCGTCCCGGCCAAGACGCTCGGGCTTACGGATGAGCAGGCGCTGCGATCACTTGCCGACTCTGGCGACTCGGTCGATATGCCTTACCGGCTCAAGCCTCAAACCGTACCGGAAGGCACAGCTGTCATCGCGGTCACTACAGGTAATGAGATCAGCGCCAAGGTGCCGGTCATCAACGCGGTACTTGATCCGCTGACGGGGCACTACATCGCAGAAGTACCGGGATCACCGCCCCGGTATCTGCAGTTCACTTCGGACACGACTGCTGAGCAAACCACTGCAAGTCCCGCTCGTATAGCGGTGCTCCCCCCGCAGACTCAGGCCCTTCCCAAGGGAGTCGACCTGCGGCTGCAGGATTGCGTCGTCTGCCTGCCGGGTTCAGCGCCGATGTACCTGTCCTTCAACCAGCCACCACCGGGCTCGGGCAGTGTCATCGGCACAGGACAGACCGCCACTGCAGATTGGTGGAAAACGTCGACCCGCACGACCGGCGCCGCCATACCGACCCAGATCGGCAATCAACTGCGGGGCCGCGAGATCACATCGTTCGATTCCTTTGACGAATCCTTGTGGCGAACACTGGGCGAGCATCCGGTGCTGACCAGCCAATTTGATGTCGTAAACAAAAAACGCCTCGAGCAAGGTTTTGCGCCCTACGCACCGAAAAGCACCTGGATCGGCGAGCGCCGTGAGTTTGAGTTGCGTTTTCAGGAGAGCCCGGAGTCCGGCGCAAATCCGTTCAACCTCGACAAGATCAGCATCACCGCACCACAAAGTACCAGCGGCCATCGAGGTGTTTTACCGACTGTACAGCCTTGGCCGATCCCCCCTGTCGGCATTGGCACCTGGATACCGCTGGTTCCGCCCGGAGCGGAGCACATTGGACCGAACACGACACCGATTGCACCGTCACCGACTCTGATTTATCCCGGCGATTCTGTCATCCCGATCCTACCGGCAAACGAGACGTTTCCGGCTGTTGATGAAGGGCTGATTGGTGCGAGTATTCCCGGGTTCCCGGCGGATATGGAGTTGCCTTCGCCGGATCTGGTATTCGTCGGGCCACCGGTGAAACCCTTGGAGGTCGGGCCGTATAACGAGCTTAGTGGGCGGAGCAGGGGGGATGGGTTGGATATTGACCATATACCTTCGCGTAGGGCGTTGCAGAAACACCTGATTGATAAGTTTCCTCGCTTTAACAAACTTGAAAGGGCAGACATATTGAGGCGAGCTCCTAGTGTGGCAATACCTACTGAAGTGCACCGGAAATTTAGTGAAACCTATGGTGGCCGAAATAGCAGGGCCAAACAGTTGGAGGATGCACAAGATTTGAGAAGGGCGGTGGATGCTAATTTCGACGCACTTAAGGCAGGGTTGTTAGAGCAAGGGCTTGATGAGGCTGCTATTGATGCTGCTCGGTTGGAACTCCATGACCTCCATATGCGACAAGGATGGTATAAATGAATATCGCGACAATTGACCGACTGATTAGAAGTCTGGGCGAAAAGTTTGACGTTTTGCTTGCAGCTGGAGTCTTGAGTGAAAAGCATGAGCTTAAGTCGGTATTTTCCGAGAGTGCTTTCCTAAATGTAAGTATTCAGGCCGGGGCGAGTTTGACCTTTTGGGCGGAAACCAAAAAACTGGAGTCCATTTTTCTGAGATTGAAAAAGACTACTCCGTCTACGGTCGAATATGAAGGGCCGCTGCCGCCACCTTATAAGCACGACATGAGTCAGCTCGACGTGCATTCGATTTTCGGGAAACCCGTCGAGGTGGGGGGGCCAGTAAGGATGCCCGAGCCACTAGGGCAAACCGGTGGTTGGGAATCTTTTTTACTTGATCAGGACATCTACCCGGGAAAGCAAGTAGTGTTTCAATACACTGCTGAGATGAAAGTCTCCACGTTAGTATTTACGTTGATCGATCTAGCTCGTCCGTTCGAATACACAAAAAAAGCGGATCGTCATTGCCCTGATGTCATGGCGCTACGCGAAGAACCCGGCACAGTCAGAGGCTGGGGGAGCGGAGGCCTTGCAGCTTGGTTCGATGATGCAATGGATGAAGGCGCTCGTATTCCTCAGTTAATTGCCGACCAGTTGCGCTGGAAAGAGTACAGCGTTTTTTCCGAGTTCGAGCAGGCTGTCTGGAAGACAATGGCCTTATATCCTGCGTCGAGCCAAGATTTTTTTAACCATAACTTACGGCGCATACAAGCTGGCCTTGCTCCTGTGGTCCTCAGGGAAGACCAGGTTGGCAAGCGAAAGACCTTAGAGTTTCACCATGATATGAGTTATTCAGGTACTGAGGCGGTTTATCAAGTCGATGGCATTTCTATCATGACACCTCGCAGCCATATAAAAATACACCAAGAGGACAAACATGATGAGGCTTAAGGAGAAACTGGAGGACTACACAGAAGCTGAGTTTCTGTCATTTCTGAAGAATTTTGTTGATTTTCCCGAAGGGCTTGGTGGCCGAGCGTTAGCGATTTATCAAGAGTATCTACTCACTCATTTCGAACAAATTACAGAGCATCCCGATCGCTCAGACGTCATCTTCTATCCCAAAGAAGGACAGGAAGATAGCCCCGAAGGAATTTTGAAAGAAGTCAAGGAATGGCGCGCGCTTAATAACAAGCCCGGTTTTAAATTGGAGTAACGCATTCAAATACAAGCGTAACCCGCTCAAGGCATTCGCCAAAATATCAGGCGAATGCCGTCGTTGAAAGCAATATGGATAAACAAGGAAGTTTTAACGAATGAAACTGAAATCAACCCTCAACGATTACACCGAAGCTGAATTCCAGACATTGGTTGACCGAATCTGGGCCGTCGATTTGCCGAAGGCCGATCACGACCGATTGATCAATCATTTCGACCAGATTGCAGGTCACCCGAAGGGCACCGATCTGTTGTTCTACCACCCGAATGAGAACCCGAATCCGAATTCCCCCGGCTCGGTCGTTTACTACGTCAAGGACTGGCACGCAAAGCAAGGTCGTACTGCGTTCAAGGGCCAAGCCCTGCCAGACGCGAAGCCGATCCCGGCCAAACCAGCAGCTCCGATCAACTGGGCCCAGATTACCCAGCAGCGCGTTGCCCGGAGTCTGGCGGATATACAGAAGACCAGCGCCGAACTGGCGGCCTCACCGAAATAGCAGGGCCAAACAGTTGGAGGATGCACAAGATTTGAGAAGGGCGGTGGATGCTAATTTCGACGCACTTAAGGCAGGGTTGTTAGAGCTAGGGCTTGATGAGGCTGCTATTGATGCTGCTCGGTTGGGACTCCACGATCTCCATATGCGACAAGGGTGGTATAAATGAATATCGCGACAATTGACCGACTGATTAGAAGTCTGGGCGAAAAGTTTGACGTTTTGGTTGCAGCTGGTGTCTTGAGTGAAGAACATGAACTCGAGGCACTATTTCCCGAGAGTGATTTCCTGGATGTGGATATTGAGGCAGGAGCGAGTTTGACCTTTTGGGCGGAAACCAAAAAACTGGAGTCCATTTTTCTGACATTGAAAAAGACTACTCCGTCTACGGTCGAATATGAAGGGCCGCTGTTGCCACCTTATAAGCACGACATGAGTCAGCTCGACGTGCATTCGATTTTCGGGAAACCCGTCGAGGTGGGGGGGCCAGTAAGGATGCCCGAGCCACTAGGGCAAACCGGTGGTTGGGAATCTTTTTTACTTGATCAGGACATCTACCCGGGAAAGCAAGTAGTGTTTCAATACACTGCTGAGATGAAAGTCTCCACGTTAGTATTTACGTTGATCGATCTAGCTCGTCCGTTCGAATACACAAAAAAAGCGGATCGTCATTGCCCTGATGTCATGGCGCTACGCGAAGAACCCGGCACAGTCAGAGGCTGGGGGAGCGGAGGCCTTGCAGCTTGGTTCGATGATGCAATGGATGAAGGCGCTCGTATTCCTCAGTTAATTGCCGACCAGTTGCGCTGGAAAGAGTACAGCGTTTTTTCCGAGTTCGAGCAGGCTGTCTGGAAGACAATGGCCTTATATCCTGCGTCGAGCCAAGATTTTTTTAACCATAACTTACGGCGCATACAAGCTGGCCTTGCTCCTGTGGTCCTCAGGGAAGACCAGGTTGGCAAGCGAAAGACCTTAGAGTTTCACCATGATATGAGTTATTCAGGTACTGAGGCGGTTTATCAAGTCGATGGCATTTCTATCATGACACCTCGCAGCCATATAAAAATACACCAAGAGGACAAACATGATGAGGCTTAAGGAGAAACTGGAGGACTACACAGAAGCTGAGTTTCTGTCATTTCTGAAGAATTTTGTTGATTTTCCCGAAGGGCTTGGTGGCCGAGCGTTAGCGATTTATCAAGAGTATCTACTCACTCATTTCGAACAAATTACAGAGCATCCCGATCGCTCAGACGTCATCTTCTATCCCAAAGAAGGACAGGAAGATAGCCCCGAAGGAATTTTGAAAGAAGTCAAGGAATGGCGCGCGCTTAATAACAAGCCCAGCTTTAAATTGGAGTAACGCATTCAAATACAAGCGTAACCCGCTCAAGGCATTCGCCAAAATATCAGGCGAATGCCGTCGTTGAAAGCAATATGGATAAACAAGGAAGTTTTAACGAATGAAACTGAAATCAACCCTCAACGATTACACCGAAGCTGAATTCCAGACATTGGTTGACCGAATCTGGGCCGTCGATTTGCCGAAGGCCGATCACGACCGATTGATCAATCATTTCGACCAGGTTGCAGGTCACCCGAAGGGCACCGATCTGTTGTTCTACCACCCGAATGAGAACCCGAATCCGAATTCCCCCGGCTCGGTCGTTTACTACGTCAAGGACTGGCACGCAAAGAAAGGTCGTACTGCGTTCAAGGGCCAAGCCCTGCCAGACGCGAAGCCGATCCCGGCCAAACCAGCAGCTCCGATCAACTGGGCCCAGATCACCCAGCAGCGCGTTGCCCGGAGTCTGGCGGATATACAGAAAACCAGCGCCGAACTGGCGGCCTCACAGCTTGCTGCAAATGCAGCGCTTACTGTTTTGGAACTGCGGATTAATCATTTGCGCGGACGATTGAATGCGCACGCAGCTGTTTCTGAACGTGAAACGGACATCCGCACACTGGAAGTCGCCGAGTTCGACGCGACCTCGGCAGTGCGTCGTTACGAGTACTGGAAAATGAGTGTCCAGTTCAAAAGAGACGGGGTGCAGCGCGAGGTGACATACGCACAAGCCGAGGGGGGGCAGTGGCAAAATATTGCTGCACAGTTTGGCGCCATTTACGACGGTTATCTGGCGACGCTGAACACCGTCAATCAGCAACTCAGGCGTTTTCAAGAGCAGGCCGAGGCATTGCTGACGACGGCCCAGACTCAACTCGCACAACAACGTGATCAACTGGGTGTCGGGCCAACCCAAGCGCCGGTGCAGCTGTATGCTCCCTTGGCTTTCGCTAATGCGCGTCCGGCAGTGCTGATCGACGGCGAGCTGTCGCGAACCCTGGACGTCCATCGTGTTGATCTGCAGAAATCCATTCGTTCGGCGGTGGCGGAATTCACCTGGCAAAACACTTCCAACGTCCAGGCGGATCCAACGCAATATGCCGCTGTACTACGGTTCGACTTCCGCAGTCGCGCCGAGGTCGGCTGTTACGGCGTTTGTGTTCCCTTGGCGGAATTCATCCCGATCGACGGGCGGGACTGGCAGCACCAGGCGGCAACAATGGGAACCATTGATGTCCCATTCAGAATGAGCAGCGGCACCTACGCCGTGCCGAGCGGTACCCTGTTTCGGGGCATCAGGGAGATAAAAAACCTGCGCCAGGTGGCACTTGTGCCGGTGGACGCAACGCAGCCGACATCTGGCGTCAGGGTTCGCCCGGCGGTGTGGAGCGAGTCCTCGCAAAGCTACCGTTTCACCGCCGATGGAGCCGCCCCCCTCTCTGTGAACTGGAAACGTCCAGACACGCTGGAAAACTTCCTGCCTCTCGCCTCCATTGCTGATTATCGGATGGGCAGCGTTCAATCGCCGCCAACCCCCTCGCTGGAAGCGTTTCCTGAGCAGTCCGTGGGTGCTTTTGATGACTACGTCGTGGTTTTTCCGGCAGGTTCAGGTCTGGAACCGGTGTATGTGATGCTCGGGAATCAGCGGAGGGCTGAAGTCACTGACGCTATGTCGCTGCCAGTTGGGTCACCAGAAACTCAATGAACGCCCGGGTCTTCTGCGGCACCCGCCGCGCCGAGGAATACACCGCGTTGATGCTGATCGCCGGTGCCTGCCATTCGCACAGCACCGGTACCAGCCGACCCGCCGCCAAGGCTTCTTCGACGATGAAGTCCGGCAGCAGCGCAATTCCCATTCCGGCCTCGGCCGCCTGCGCGAGCAAGTCGCCATTGTTCGCGTGCAACGGCCCGGTGACGTTGACCCGCTGTGTCTCCTTGCCATTGCACAGTTGCAGACTCACACCGCTTTGCAGATAGCCGTAGTTCAGGCATTGGTGTGTGCGCAAATCCTGTGGCGTCTGCGGAATCCCGGCGCGTTCGAGGTAGGCCGGGGAGGCGACCATGATTCGCGGTGCCGGCGCCAGTTGCCGGGCGATCATGGTCGAGTCGGGCATGCTCGCAATGCGGATCGTCACGTCGAACCCGCCCCGTACCGGATCGACCTGTTGATCGCTGAGCACCAGTTGCAGCTCGATGTTCGGGTGTTGCTCATGGAACAGCGGGATCAGTTTGCCCAAGCGCCGCAAGCCGAACGACATCGGCGCATTCACGCGCAACACGCCGCGTAACTCGCCAATCCCGTCACGTGCGCGCTGCTCGGCCTCGTCCAGGGCGGCAATGACCTCGCGCGCCGCTTCAAAATACTCGGCGCCGGCTTCGGTCAGGTGCAGGCTGCGCGTGGTGCGTTGCAGCAGTTGCACGCCGATGGCTTCTTCCAGCGCCTGGATCTGTTTGCTGACTTTCGAGCGCGGCACATCCATGGCGCGTGCCGCGGCGGCGAAGCCGTTTTCGCCGACTGTCACCACGAAGGCGCGCATGCATTCGATGCGATCCATGATTGTCCCTTTTTTAGAATCAATGATTCTCGATTTTAGGGAATTGTCCCTTTATCTGCCAGCCCCTAAAGTGACATCCAAGCCGACAACAACGCCGACCCCGGCAACGTCGACCAACCCTTACTGACCCGACATCATCGACATCAAAAGGAACGCGCCATGTCTATTCGTGAACTGCTCAACCCAACCAACTCCGCTCTGATCCTGATCGACCACCAGCCACAAATGGCCTTCGGCGTGCAGTCGATCGACCGTCAGACCCTGAAGAACAACACCGTGGGCCTGGCCAAGGCGGCGAAGATCTTCAACGTGCCGACGATCTACACCTCGGTGGAAACCGAGAGCTTCAGCGGTTACATCTGGCCTGAGCTGTTGGCGGTTCATCCTGAGCAGAAGCCGATCGAGCGCACCTCGATGAACTCCTGGGAAGACAAGGCGCTGGTCGACGCGGTCAAAGCCACCGGGCGCAAGAAGCTGATCATTGCCGCGCTGTGGACCGAGGTCTGCCTGACTTTCCCGGCCCTCGAAGCCCTGGCGGAAGGTTATGAGGTGTACATCGTGACCGACGCGTCCGGCGGCACCAGCAAAGAAGCCCACGACATGTCGGTGCAACGGATGATTCAGGCGGGCGCAGTGCCGGTCACCTGGCAGCAAGTGCTGCTCGAATTCCAGCGTGACTGGGCGCACAAAGAGACTTATGAAGCGGTGATGGAACTGGTGCTGGAACACAGCGGCGCGTACGGCATGGGCGTCGATTACGCCTACACCATGGTGCACAAGGCGCCGCAACGGCAGGCCAAATAACCCTGGGCAGAAAAAAACGCAACTTAGGTTGCGTTTTTTTTCCTGCGGCAGTTCCTGCACGGATCGTGCGTTACATGAGGTGTTTTTCAGGCACGGGAATGTGCGCGGAACCCAACACCGCCGGCAACAACCCCGAGCGCAAATCCCCGCCACTCGGTTGCTGATACAGGCTCAAGCCAAACTCCGGCAGCACTGCCAGCAGGTAATCGAAAATATCCCCCTGAATCCGCTCGTAATCGGCCCACGCCGTGGTGCGGGTGAAGCAGTAGATTTCCAGCGGAATGCCCTGCGCCGTGGTCTGCATCTGGCGGACCATGCAGGTCATGTTCGGTTGAATCTCCGGATGACTCTTCAGATAAGCCAATGCATACGCGCGAAAGGTGCCGATATTGGTCATCCGCCGACGATTCGCCGACATTGCCGCGACATTACCCTGCGCCTCGTTCCATGCCTTGAGCTCGGCTTTCTTGCGGCTCATGTAGTCGGTCAGCAGGTGCACCTGGGAGAGTTTTTCTTCTTCATCGTCGCGGATGAAGCGCACGCCGCTGGCGTCGATGAACAGGCTGCGCTTGATCCGCCGACCGCCGGACTGCTGCATGCCGCGCCAGTTCTTGAACGACTCGGACATCAGGCGCCAGGTCGGGATTGAAACGATGGTCTTGTCGAAGTTCTGCACCTTGACCGTGTGCAGGGTGATGTCGACCACGTCGCCATCAGCGCCGACCTGGGGCATTTCGATCCAGTCACCGACCCGCAGCATGTCGTTGCTGGTCAGTTGTACGCTGGCGACGAACGACAGCAGGGTGTCCTTGTAGACCAACAGAATCACCGCCGACATCGCACCCAGACCGGAGAGCAGCAACAGTGGCGAACGGTCGATCAATGTGGCGACGATGATGATCGCGCCGAACACGTACAGCACCATTTTCGCCAGTTGCACATAGCCCTTGATCGAGCGGGTACGGGCATGTTCGGTGCGCGCGTAGATGTCCAGCAGCGCATTGAGCAGGGCACTCACCGACAGCAGCAGGAACAGAATGGTGAACGACAACGCCACGTTGCCGAGAAAGGTCATCGCGGTTTTGCTCAGTTCCGGCACCAGATGCAGGCCGAACTGGATCACCAGCGACGGTGTCATCTGCGCCAGGCGCTGAAACACCTTGTTGTGGCGAAAGTCGTTGATCCAGTGCAGGGCCGGTTGGCGTCCGAGCATGCGGCTGGCGTGCAGGATCAGGTAACGCGCCACTCGTCCGAGGACCAGTGCGATCACCAATAGCAGCATCAGCGCCAGGCCGGATTGCAGGAACGGGTGCTGTTCGAGGACACCCCAGAGGTCTTGGGCTTTGAGCCAGAGCTGTTTGAAATCCATGTGAGCAACGATTCTTCTGTAAGACGCGATGGGCGATTAGAGCATTTAAGACGCCGTGTATTACCGTTGGAGACAAATCGAGCAACAAAAAAGCCACTGATTACGCCCGTTTGTATAAAGAAACTCGGCCTGAGCGCTCGAAACCGGTAACCTATGCAGCTGTTTTTTTGCATATCTTCGAGGTAGCACCCGTGTTTTCCCAATTCGCCCTGCACGAACGCCTGCTCAAAGCCGTGGCCGAGCTGAAATTTGTCGAGCCAACGCCTGTGCAAGCTGCGGCCATTCCGCTGGCGCTCCAGGGGCGTGACCTGCGGGTGACGGCGCAAACCGGTAGCGGCAAGACCGCCGCTTTTGTCCTGCCGATCCTCAACCGCCTGATCGGTCCGGCCAAGGTCCGCGTCAGCATCAAGACCCTGATCCTGCTGCCGACCCGCGAACTGGCCCAGCAGACCCTGAAGGAAGTCGAGCGCTTCTCGCAGTTCACCTTCATCAAGTCGGGCCTGATCACCGGCGGTGAAGACTTCAAGGTCCAGGCTGCCATGCTGCGCAAGGTGCCGGACATCCTCATCGGTACCCCGGGGCGGATGATCGAGCAACTCAACGCCGGCAACCTCGACCTCAAAGAAGTCGAAGTGCTGGTGCTCGATGAAGCCGACCGCATGCTCGACATGGGTTTCGCCGAAGACGTACAGCGTCTGGTCGACGAATGCCCGAACCGTCAGCAGACCATGCTGTTCTCCGCCACCACCGGCGGTTCCGGCCTGCGCGAGATGATCGCCAAGGTCTTGAACAACCCTGAGCACCTGCAGCTCAACGCGGTCAGCCAGCTGAACTCGACCACCCGTCAGCAGATCATCACTGCCGACCACAACCAGCACAAAGAACAGATCGTGAACTGGCTGCTGGCCAACGAGACCTATCAGAAGGCCATCGTCTTCACCAACACCCGTGCCATGGCCGACCGCATCTACGGTCGCCTCGTGGCTCAGGAATACAAGGCGTTCGTGCTGCACGGCGAAAAAGACCAGAAGGATCGCAAACTGGCGATCGACCGTCTGAAGCAGGGCGGTGTGAAGATCCTGGTGGCGACCGACGTCGCGGCCCGTGGTCTGGACGTTGATGGTCTGGATCTGGTGATCAACTTCGACATGCCACGCAGCGGCGACGAATACGTACACCGTATCGGTCGTACCGGCCGTGCCGGCAACGATGGTTTGGCGATCTCGCTGATCTGCCACGGCGACTGGAACCTGATGTCGAGCATCGAGCGCTACCTCAAGCAAAGCTTCGAGCGCCGCACGATCAAGGAAGTCAAAGGCACCTACGGTGGACCGAAAAAGGTCAAGGCCTCGGGTAAAGCAGTTGGCGTGAAGAAGAAAAAGACCGACGCCAAGGGCGACAAGAAAAAAACCGCCGCCAAGACGCCGACCAAGCGCAAGAGCGTCAACCGGCCGAAACCGGACTCGCTGGTGAGCAGCGATGGCATGGCCCCGCTCAAGCGCCGCAAGCCGGCCGCGCCTGCCGCTGAGTAAGGCTTTTCAGGCACGCAGAAAAAACCCGGCACGATGTCCGGGTTTTTTTTCGTCCAGCGTTTATCAGTTTCCTAACAGACCGCTGGTGTCGGCGTCGAAGCGGCGTTTTGCCTGATCTGCCGCCGGTTTCAGCGCGGCGAGCAGGGCGGCCTCGCTGTATAACCGGGTGCCGGCCAGGTCCTTGGGTGTCGGCTCGATCGGGATCAGTACGTCTTCGTCATCAGCGTGCAGCCAGATCGCCACAACGTTGAGCGCCGATACAAACAACACCCGCAGCTCAACGGTCTTGCCTTGCAGGTGCGGCGCTTGCTCCGCCAGTTTCAGCGCCCCTACCGTGGCGGCGGCGAGGTTGCCGTGGTTCAACGAAGCGAACTCGACGTGACCCCGTACTTCGGCCAACTGGGCATCGGCGATCGTTACGTCATCGGCGAACACCAGGTAGTGCCAGTCGCCGATCCGCGCGTTGCGCAGACCTTTGCCGGCGCTCAGGTCATCCAGGCTCAGCGAATAGCCGCGGTAGGCCTCGCTGAGGCTGATCTTCGCCGCTGCGGCGTTGGCGAACTGGCGGTTGGCGCCAAAGCCCCGGGTTTGCAGCGCGGCTTGCAGCGCCGGGCGCAAAGTCTGTACGCCGTTGGAAGGCGCCTTTGGATACGTCAGTTGCATGATGTCGCCCTCCTCAGTTTTTCACGGTGAAATAAGTGTTGGTCCAGTTGCCGCCACCGTTGTACGAACGGGGGAAGGCATTCAGTGCACGAGTCGAGTAGCCGTAGATCGAATCCGCCACCAGCACGTAGTCGCCGTTGGTGCCATAGATCGTCAGGAAGTGCGCACCGCCGCCGTACCACGCGCAGCGCAGGCCGACCGGGCGGCCCATGCTGATCTGGTTCCGAATGGCTGACATCTGCAACGAGCCCTGATTCATGCCGTTGTAACTACGGGTGATCCGCAGCGCGGTGTCCAGATAGCCGTAGACGTTGCACGGGCCGGGTTGATTGCAGCAGTTGCGATCCAGCGCCGCGCTGGCCACCCCGCACTGGGTCCAGGACCCCGTGCCGTAATAGTTGCCGACCGAGGCGGAAACGGCGGCCCAGCACCAATTGGTCTGAGTTTGCTGCTGCATGTTGAAGTTGAGACTGGTGGCCAGGGCGCTGACCTGTTCAGCGGCTTCGGCTTCGACCAGTTGCGGGTCGAGCAAAGCGCCGATAAGGCACCTTGGCAGGGTTTCGCCGGTAAATCGGGTTGCTTCAGTGGTTAACATCTTTCAATCCTCCATGAGTGAAAACAAGCGTCCAGCTTGTGTGGTGTCGCGATGTTGCCGAGCGATCGGTGGCTAACGGTTTTCATCTTCGATGAACGGTGCCGATCTCCTTGCTCAATGTAACCTTAGTCTTGATATGCATTAATGCAAGAAAACAAATGCATTTATGCATTTTTAAAGACAAAAAATCGCAGCCTGTGACAACTCCCACGGTGATCGGGGTAGGTGCTGTTGCAGGCTGCGATCCTGGTTTTTCAGCTCTCGGCTTTTTTCTCGGCGGTGCCCAACTCTTTCAACCGCTGATCAATCAACTGGCACTTGTCAGGCAAATCCTTGCTGGCCGTACCCAGGTCCATCTTCTGTAACTCGGCGTTGATCTCCTTGGCCTTGGCCGGATTCTGCTCAGTGAGTTTGGCGACTTCCCTGGCCAGTTGTTCACGCTTGGCAGTGGCTTCTTCCGGCGTGCAGGCCCAGACGGGCAGGGCGCAGGCGAGGGTGGCGGCGAGGGTGAGCTTGATCAGGTTTTTCATGGGGGCGGGCCTCCGGTCCGGGTAAGGCGGGTTAACCGGTGGAGGCCTCGCTGCGATGAAAAGTTCAGTCTGCGCAGGCTTTCAGCTCGTATGGCAGCAACTTGAAGGGGGTTGTCCCTCATACCGATCATGATGCCGCACCCATTCCATGATCTCGTCTTCGTTCCTGCCCTTGGGCGTGAGGTCGAGGTAGTGATAGGCGCCGACCAACATGTCCAGCCCACGGGCATAGGTTGAATAGGTGTGGAAAATCTCTCCTGCCTGATCGCGATAGAACACACTCAGCCCGGGCATTTCTTCTTCGCAGCTGTCAGTTTTTTCGTAGTTGTACGTAGCTTTTCCGGCCTCGGCGTCTTCGGCCCGAGCGCAGACAGCAAAGTCGTAGTTGAAATCGGAGCCGTCTGACGACACCCAGGCGAATTTCCAGCCCATCCGCCGTTTAAAGTCTTGAAACTCGCTGAACGGTGCGTGTGAAACGGCGACCACGGCAATGTCGTGATGAGCCAGGTGCTGGTTGGCGCCGTCGATATGGTCGCTGAGGAACGAGCAGCCCTGGCAACCTTCTTCCCAGCCCTTGGCGAACATGAAGTGGTAAACCACCAGTTGACTGTGTTGGCCGAACAGGTCGGCCAGTTTCAGCTCGCCGTCCGGGCCCTGGAAACGGTAGTCCTTGTCGATTTTCACCCACGGCAATGCGCGGCGCTTGGCGCTGAGGCGATCGCGCTCCCGGGTGAAGGCCTTTTCGTCCGCCAGGTGCTGCTTGCGGGCGGCGAGCCATTCTTCGCGCGACACCACCGGATGATTCTCAACGTTCATGATGATTTCTCCTGCGGGGTTGAAACCGTGTGTTTCAGACTAGTCGTTTAACCCTGGGAGCAATCGACAGACCGCCGGTCGGTCGGCGCAGAAAATGCGGCTGAACGGCTGCGGACGGCCTCGGTCACAACCTATGAACGCGCCAATAATCACGCGCACCGGAGGTTGAATCAGGATGACGACTTATAACTGGGATTTGATTGAGCGCTTGCTGCATGAAGTGCAGAACAGCGCTGGCCACAGTTTTGCCCCGCGGGCCTATGCCGAAGACTATGCGGCGGAGAAAGCCGGCGCCGGCGAACCGATCGAGAATCTGGATCATCTGAAAACGCTGGCCTGCGAGTATGAAAGGTTGCTGCTGTTGCGTGGCTACATCGCACCGCGTCCGGATGAGGAGGGCAGCACGGGGAACAATTTTGTGCTGACGCCGCGCGGATCGAGCCTGTTGAGTCTGATCGACAGCAGCATTCCCGGTAATGACCATCCGCGCCAGGTGCTGGATGAGCAGGAAGATGCGCTGGCTGAGGCGACGTTCGATGTCGTCGCGTCCAAGGCGCAGATCGCCTGAAGGTCTTGTGTGGGAGCGAGCGAGCCCGCTCCCACATTGGGTCTCTGTTTTTTCAGTTTCTCTGTGCGGCCTTGAGACACTTGAGGTCGTTGAAATCCTTGCGCACTCCCTCGATCTTCTTCAGCAACCGCTGGCGCTGTTGCGGCGTACTGTCGGCCATCAGATCCACAAACAACGCACGCGCCTGGGCTTCGGTATTGGCGTAAGCCTTCTGGTACTCCGGTGTCCATAAACGTTCGCGATTGACCAGAAGCGTTTCGATGCGCTGTGGGAATTC
The DNA here is from genome assembly GCF_054344005.1 of Pseudomonas sp. GNP014. NCBI lineage: Bacteria > Pseudomonadati > Pseudomonadota > Gammaproteobacteria > Pseudomonadales > Pseudomonadaceae > Pseudomonas > Pseudomonas sp. GNP014. The sequence continues at coordinate 2,858,877 of NZ_JBTGUS010000001.1, forward strand.
GGCACTGTTGCGCTGGGCCACGGCGGCGCTGAATTGCTGCTGCCAGTGCGCGCGGTTGGCGATCCACTGGGCGTTTTGATCGCCAAGTGCGGTCGACCAGGCCATCACCCGTTGTTCCTGGGTAACGCTCAGCGGGCCCAGCCAATCGGTCAAGCGCTTGTCCATGCGTGCGCCGCGTTCGGCAATCTGCTGGGCCAGCGGGGGTTTGACGTATTCCCGTTCCCGTTTGCGCAGATCCTTGGCAAAGGCGTCGTTCATTTCCGCGACCTGTTTATCGTCCAGCCCTTGCAGCAGTTCAATGGCCGACGGCGTGATCTGGCGCGCGGTATCGGCGATGGCCTGTCTGGCTTCTGCGGTTCGCGCTTGCAGTGCCGCGTCGCTTACCTGATTGGTTTCAACCATGGTCTGCAAACGATCCAGCCAGTCGAGATAGCCGGGCAATTGCGTGGTGCAGTGCCAGCTCAGGTGTGTCTTGAGGCGTTCGTTGAACCAGTCTTTCTGCTCGCCATTCATGTCCACGTAGTCGCTGAGCGACCATGGAATGATCACGTCGAGGTTGCGGTACGCGAGGCCGACGCGGCTGCAGGCGCCAAGGGCGAGGGTGAAGATCAACAGTGCGGTAATGTGCTTGAACCAGCGAGACATGGGCGAATCCTTGCGATGGCCAGCCTGGGGAATCTGATTCTTATGTGAACGCAGAATGAACCCGGCAGTTCAGCCGATCAATAGAACGCGCGCGCAGCCTTGAGGGTGACGAGGCCGTCGCACTGGCTGTTGTGCCCGGAATAAGCCGAGCAATCGCTGCCGCTGAGACTGGAGTTGCTGTAGATCAGGTCGAGATCGACGCCCATGAACGGCCGGGACAGCTTCACTGACCAGTCGGTAAAACTGCTGACATACCCACCGTCGACGGCGACCGGCGTGTTCAGTTGGTGGGTGGTGTATTTCATGCTGACACCAATGCCGAACGGTTGATTGCCGCCAAGATCGGCAAACAACGTGTTGTTCTGTTTATCCGGATCGTTGCTCAGGGCCACGCCGAAACGACTGCCGAGCAGCGTCAGGCCACCGAACAGCTCCTGGCTGTCGAGGGTGTCCACTTCGGGATAGCTGTAGTGAATCATCCCGACTTCGTAGCCGAGCGTCTGGTCGAAGGGTTGTTTAAAGCCGATGTAGGAATCGACTTCGAGGTCTTTGCCCGGGGTGATACCCATGCTGGGTGCATATTGGCCGAAATAGAGACCGCTGCTGTGGCTCAGGTCGAGGCCGCCGTGGAACGAGCCGACCGCCGCCGGTTTGACCAGGCCTTGCGCCATGCTGCGGGCGGGTGTGGTGCCCAGTTTAAGGTCGAAATCGCCGAGTTCCCGCTGGAAGATCTGCGCGTGCACGGTCGAGCAGACCAGCAGGCCTGCAAGCAATAAACGGGAAGATGTGCGCATGCGTCACTCCATGAACAGCGAGCGCAGGCGGCGGGCCTGCTGAAACGCTTGATCTAGACGCGTGCAAGGATACCGGCGAATGATCGGCATTGATGGCCGTTCGTCGATTACTGAATATTTGTTGTGTGGTCTGTTTAAAGCGAGGAGGGTCTGATGCGGTGCCAGTCCAGGCGCTTCGAAGCTCAAAGCGCCTCTGGACGGGTGTAAAACCGGGTGTTACTTCTTGCCCAGGCTGATCTGCTTGGACGGACCGAACGTCTGGCCACTGACGCCTTTGGCAATTTGCTGAATTTCGCCGCCGGACTTGAGGAACGCTGCGATCTGATCGTTGATCGATTCGCTGGTTTCAACGGCTGGAGCTGGCTTTGCTTTGCTGGTGGATGCTTTTACACGCATGGCGGCCATTAACCTGTAGAAAAGTAACTCGGCCAGGCATCGTACAGGAATAACTTGACAATTGCTTGGTAAATATCCCCCGGAATAACCCACTGGGTTACTGCATTATTGTCGATTAATTACTTGGAATATCTGCCTAACCTGCTGTTTTAAATAAGAACAGTGATGCTTTTGGGCACGCTGATATCACGCGGGCATGGACCGCACCCGACTGACGAGCGGCACCTGGCGTGTGCGCAGCCAAGGAAAATCAAGACTCCGCGCAGATTTTGCGCAACGTGCCGATCTGCCGCCCGACGTTGCCGGTAAAACCGGGTAGAATGCCGCCCACGCAATGAGGGTTCTGGAAATGGCTTTAGTCGGGCGTTACAACAGTTTGCAAGTGGTTAAACACACTAACTTCGGTTTATATCTGGACGGCGGTGCTGACGGCGAAATTCTTTTGCCCAACCGTTATATCCCCAAAGATATTCCCAGCGAAGATGAAGACTGGCTCAACGTATTTATTTATCTGGACAGCGAAGACAAACTTCTCGCTACCACGGAAAAACCAAAAGTTCAGGTCGGTGAATTTGCCAGCCTGAAAGTTGTTGAAGTCAACAGCATCGGTGTGTTCCTCGATTGGGGCTTGCCGAAGGATCTGTTGCTGCCGTATTCCGAAGAAAAACGGCAGATGACGGCTGGCGAGTACTGCGTGGTGCACGTCTACCTCGACAAGCACACCCGGCGTATCACCGCCACCGCGCGCCTGGATCGTTACCTCGACAAAACCCCGGCCAACTACAGTGCCGGGCAGGAAGTCGATCTGCTGGTGGCCGAAGCCACCGACATGGGCTTCAAGGCGATCATCAACAACAAGCACTGGGGCTTGATCCACAAGAATGAAATCTTCAAGTTCATGCGTTCCGGCATGCGCGAGAAGGGCTTCATCAAGGAAGTGCGCGCCGACGGCAAAATCAGTCTCAGCCTGCAACCGGTGGGTCAGGAAGCGGCCAGCAGCCTGAGTTCGAAGATCCTCACCAAGTTGCGCGAAAATGACGGCACCCTGGCGGTCAGCGACAAGAGCGATCCGGCACTGATCAGCAGCCTGTTCGGCGTCAGCAAGGGCAACTTCAAGAAGGCCATCGGTTCGTTGTACAAGGATGGCAAGATCGTCATTCATGCCGATCGCATTGAACTAACCTGAGCCTTTCGGAGCCCATGTTGCATGGGCTCATTCGAGGTCGGGTAAATGAAAAAAACGCTGCTTGCTTATATCTCCACGCTGTTGGCATTTCTGCTGCTCGACGGTATCTGGCTCGGCTTGTTGATGGCGCCGACCTATCGCGAGTTGCTCGGTGCGCTGATGCTCGAAAAACCGTTGCTGGTTCCGGCAGCGGTTTTTTATTGCCTGTATGTTTTTGGCTGCGTGGTGTTTGCGGTGTTGCCGGCGGCGACGTGGCAATGGGCGGCGAAGCGCGGGGCTTTGCTGGGGCTGGTGGCGTATGGCACCTATGACCTGACCAATTGGGCGACGTTGCGCGGGTGGTCGGTGCAGGTGACCCTGATGGATTGGGCGTGGGGGACGTTTGCCACGGCTGTGGCTTGTACTGTCGGGTTTTTGCTTACCAGACGACTGCTCAATTCAGCTTCTTGAACTGGGTTGATTGAGCTGACGTCATCGCTGGCAAGTCAGACTCCCACAGGTTTTTGTGTCGAACAAAGGCTCAGTGAGCAACCCGGTCATTGTGGGAGCTGACTTGCCAGCGATTCGCGGCGCAGCCGACAACCATCCCCCGCTGACGCAACAGACAAACTGAATGTCTTTTCCAGACGGCTTTTTCTGTCTGGCTGATTGATAATCCCCGACATTGATTTGTGACCATTGGATGGCCTGCCATGTTGTGTGTAATCGAGGTGTTGCCGTGAGTGTCGATCGGCGCAATGCCGATCGTTTTGCCCTGCAGGTGATGATCGGCCTGTGCCTGATCTGGGGCGTGCAGCAGGTGATGATCAAGTGGGCTGCAGCGGACATTGCCCCGGTGATGCAGGCGGCGGGGCGCTCGGGGATTTCCGCGCTGCTGGTGGGCTTGCTGATTTGCTGGAAGGGCGGTTGGGCGCAGGTCGGCAACACCTGGCGTGGCGGCTTGCTGGCCGGTGCGCTGTTTGGTCTGGAGTTCTTCTTCATCGCCGAAGGCTTGCAGCTGACCTCCGCGGCGCACATGTCGGTGTTCCTCTACACCGCGCCGATTTTCACCGCACTGGGCGTGCATTTTCTGTTGGCCAGCGAACGCCTGCGGCCGTTGCAATGGTTGGGCATCCTGCTCGCGTTCATCGGTATTGCGATAGCCTTCGCCGGCGGCGTGTCGTGGGATAACCTCGACCACCGCATGCTGCTCGGCGATGCCTTGGGTGTGCTCGCGGGTGCCTGCTGGGGGGCGACCACCGTCGTGGTGCGTGCCTCGCGGCTGTCGGAAGCGCCGGTCACCCTGACCCTGTTCTATCAGTTGATCGTCGGCTTCCTCGGCCTGTTGTTGATCGCGCTGTTCAGCGGCCAGATCAGCCATGTCAGCCTGACACCCGTGGCAGTGGCCAGCGTGCTGTTCCAGGGCCTGGTGGTGTCGTTCTTCAGTTACCTGATCTGGTTCTGGCTGCTGCGCCGTTATCTGGCGGCCAACCTCGCGGTGTTCTCGTTCATGACGCCGCTGTTCGGCGTCACCTTCGGCGTGTTGTTGCTCGGCGAACCGCTGAGCGTGAACTTCGTCATCGGCGCCGTGCTGGTGTTGCTCGGCATCACCTTTGTCAGCGCTGAGCAGTGGGTGCGTCGGCGTTTGCGCAAAGCGCTCGGCCAGGGTTAATCGAGTGCATGGCCAGCCCGCCGGCGATCAGCAAACCGCTGCCGGCGATCACCAGCGCGGGATGCAGGCTGGCGCTGAAATGTGTGCTCAACGCCGCCAGTAACGGACCGCTGAGTTGACCGACGGCAAAGCAGGCGGTCAGCAGGCCGGCGTTGCGCTGGGTCGCGTGGGGCGCCAGTTCCCGCGAGCGCTGCATGACCAGTTGCATGCACGCCAGAAACGGTGTGCCGCAAAGCATCACGCCGAGTGCCAGGCCGAGACCGCTGCCCAGCAGACAGGCAAACACCCCGGCGGCCTGCAGCCACAACGTCGCCATCAACCAGTGCCGCGTGGTCTGCGGATCGTGCCGGCGCAAGCTCACCAGTACCACGCCGATCGCGGCGCCGAGACCGAAGCACGGCCAGAACAGATCCGCCTGCCACTGTCCGTGAAATTGCGCGTTGGCCATCTGCGAAAGAAACGTCGCCGGGATGATGTAGCCGATGCCGTACAGGGCGTAGATCACGCCCAGACGCCCGATGCCGCGATGCGAGGCGCTACTGCTCGCCGCAGTGACCGCTTGCGCCGCGACCGGCTGCGGCAGAAGCCGCCAGACGCCCAGCATCATCAGCAGTGCGGCCGCTGCGTATATCAGCCACAACGTCGAAGATGTTTGCTGCAACAGATGTGAGATCAGTGCCAGCAATCCCGTCAGAACAATCCCCAGACCCGGCCCGGCAAAAACCAGCGCTCCGAGACGTGGACGACCCGCTGCCGCCGCCAGGGGCTGACTCAGTGAAGTGATCATCACCAGCACCCAGGCACTGGCCACCCCGGTGCCGAAGCGCAACACCAGGTGTGACCAGAAACCATTGGCCCAGAACGATGCCAGGGTCAGCAACACGCACAACCACAAGCCGCCGTGCAGACGCCGCTGCACCTGTTGCGGGCGATGGGCGAACATCGCATCCACCGCACCCAGCAGGTAACCAAGGTAATTGGCCGCCGCAATCAGACTGGCGGCTGTCAGGTCGATCTGGCCTTCGCTGAGCAGGTGCGGCATTTGCGGGGTGAGGGCAAAACGGCCGATGCCCATGGCCATCATCAGGGCGACGAAGCAGGCGGATAAGCGAATCAGTGGCGACATGGTCGGGATTCCGTTGAAGGATCAATGACCGTCAGGCTAGGACTGATTGACTTTCTTTAAAATTGAATAATAGTGAGTAACTTGTTCAGTTAAGGAGAAGGCTTGTGGAGTTCAGCCAGCTGCGGATTTTTCAGGCGGTCGCCGAAGAAGGCTCGATCACCCGCGCCGCCGAACGCTTGCACCGAGTGCCGTCGAACCTGTCGACGCGCCTTAAACAGCTGGAAGAACAGCTGGGTGTCGAACTGTTCGTGCGTGAGCGTCAGCGTTTGCAGCTGTCACCTGCGGGAAAAGTCCTGCTGGACTACACCGGCAAGCTGTTTGCCCTGCGCGATCAGGCCAGTGCGGCGGTGATGGGCGGGCAACCGGCCGGCGACTTTGTCCTCGGTACCATGTACAGCACGGCGGCGATTCATCTGCCGGCCCTGTTGGCGCGTTATCACAAGCAATACCCGGCGGTGAACCTGCAGGTGCAATCGGCGCCGAGCGGCGAATTACTGGAAGGTTTGCTGACCGGGCGCCTCGACGCCGCGCTGGTGGACGGCCCGCTGGAACTGGCCGGGCTCGATGGCGTGCCGCTGTGCGAGGAACGTCTGGTGCTGATCACCGAAACCGATCACCCGCCGGTACGCAGCGCCAAGGATGTGGAAGGGCGCTCGGTGTTTACCTTTCGTCGTGGCTGTTCCTACCGCATGCGCCTGGAGGCGTGGTTTTCGCACTATCACGCGACGATGGGCCGCGCGATGGAGATCGAGTCCTACCAGGGCATGCTCGCCTGCGTGATTGCCGGCAGTGGGGTCGCGCTGATGTCGGAGTCGATGCTCGCCAGTCTGCCTGGGCGCGAGAGTGTCGCCGCGCACCTGTTGGCCGAGCCATTCGTGGGTGCGACAACATGGCTCATGTGGCGCAAGGGCATGGTCGGCGCCAACCTGAACGCGTGGGTCGAGGTGCAGCAGGCTGTCTATCCTGCGGCTCAGATTGAAGCGCGAGAAACGGCGTGAACCCATACCCGCGAATTCTGTTCAATTCAGTAACAGATCATTGCGGATTTGCCCGAGCATTGCGTAGGACTTCGGACTATTATCAGTGCGAAGCGGCCTCAGAATTCCGGCCGCTCAGCACCACCCTGAAGGGGGCATGACGATGAAAGAGAAAATTCAAAACTGGCTGCACGACTTGGGTGTCGCCCTCGGCTTGATCGAACCGCCTCTGCAACCTGTACCGATTCGCACCGATGACGAGCAGCGCCGCCGTCAACAACGGCGCCGGTAGGTAAATCAGCCTGTGAGTGCCACTAGTTGTGGCGAGGGAGTTTGCTCGCGGTCGGCTGCGCAGCAGTCGTAAAGTCAGTGAGCAACGTCTGTCAGGCACAATTGGCGGCTGCTGCGCAGCTCGGTGGGAGCCAGCTCCCTCGCCACAGGGTTTTATCTCAGCCCTGTGGACGTGTTTGGCAAATCCTCTCAATGCCTGCCAATCTCCAGCAAAAACCGGCTCAAGTCCTTCGCCGTTTTCGCGGTCTTGAGCATCCGGTCTTCCTCGGCGGTGAATGCCGTGAGTCCGAATTCATCCTCCAGATGAAAGATCAGATCTTCGATATCCGCCTTTTCCAGGCCCAATTGCACCAGGCTGGTGTTGTCGGTGAATTCACGCGACTCCAGCAGGCGCCGAATGTATCGGTGCACGGCGGCACGCACGGCAGCTTTTCTCATGGCAGATATTTCTAGTTGTTTTCTTGCTTGAGTACAGCAGGCCTCACGCGTGGCCGCGCAACCATTCGTCAATCATCGAGCGCAAATGCTCACCGGAAAAACTGCCGAAATGTCCGCCATGAACGGTACGGACCGGTAATGCCTGCAAGCGGCGCAGGCTGGCGGCGTAATCGTGCAGATTGGAGTGGTAGGCGTCTTCGATCAACGGCCCGTCGTAGATGATGTCGCCGCTGAACAGGGTTTGCGTCGCGGCTTCGTACAGGCTGATTCCGCCCGGTGAATGCCCCGGTGTGTGCAGCACTTGCAGCGTGCGGTTGCCCAGGTCCAGCACGTCGCCGTCCTCGACCCATCCGGTGGCTGGCGCAGCCTTGACCCGGTATTCGGCGTAGCACAACGGACAATCGGGATGCGCCTCGAACATGTCATCGCCGACGAAGGCGCGGCTCAAGTCATTCTCGCCATCCGGCGCGGCGAGAATATCTGCCTCGGCCGGATGTACCAGACGTTCGGCGAATTCGTGATGCCCGGCAATATGGTCGAAGTGGCAATGACTGGCCACTGCCACCAGCGGCCGCTCGGTGATCCACGGCAACTGCTCGCGCAGGCTGACCAGCCCCGAGCCGCTGTCCAGCAACAAGTCTTTGTCGCGGCCCTGAACGTGCCAAAGGTTGCAGCGATAGAACGGGCGAATGTAAGGCTCATGAATCAGCCGGATGCCATCGCTCAACGTCTGCACTTCAAACCATTGATCGCGGGGAACGATCTTCATATTCACTGTTTCTCCAGACCCAAAAAAACGGGTGTGGCAACCGACGCCACACCCGTCGAAGAAAGCATCAAGTCGTTACATCGAAGCTTAGATCGCGCTCGCCGCGGTTGCCGGACGAGGGGAGACCAGGCTGACCACTACAAAACTCACCAGGCCGACCGCCAGGCTGTAGTAGATCGGCGTGTTGGCATCCAGACCGTCCTTGAACATGAACAGCAGCGCGGTGGCGAAACCCAGACCCATGCTGGCGATGGCGCCGGCGGTGGTCGCACGTTTCCAGAAAATCGCGCCGATCAGCGGGATCAGCATGCCGCCCACCAACAGGTTGTAGGCGAGGGTCAGGGCGCTGATCACATCGTTCACCACCAGGGCGATACCGAGAACCACGACACCGGTCAGCAAGGTGAACAGGCGGTTGATGCCCAGGCTCGATTGTTTGCCGCCACGCAGTTTCGGCAGCAGGTCTTCGGTCAGGGTGGTGGCCGCCGCGAGCAGGCCGGCACTGGCGGTGGACATCATGGCCGCCAGCGCAGCGGCGATCACCAGGCCCCGGATACCGTCCGGCAGCGACAGTTTGACGATGGCGGCGAAGGCGTTGTTGACGTTGTCCAGATCCGGGATCAGCACGTGCGCGGCCATGCCGATCAGCGCGCAGGCCAGACCGTAGAGGATGCAATAGATACCGGCGAGGCTGCCGGCGTATTGGGCGACTTTGGCGGTCTTGACGGTGAACACCCGTTGCCAGATGTCCTGACCGATCAGGATGCCAAAGAAGTAGATCATGAAGTAGGTGATGATCGTGTCCCAGCCGATGGTGGTGAAGTTGAACGCCGCTGCCGGCAGCTTCAGCACCAGTTCGTCCCACCCGCCAACGCGGTACAGGCAGATCGGCAAGAGGATGAACATCAGGCCGACGGTCTTGATGATGAACTGGACGATGTCGGTCAGGGTCAGCGACCACATCCCGCCAATCGCCGAGTAGATCACCACCACACCACCGCCAAGCAGCACGGAGATCCAGAACGGCAGGCCGAACAGTACTTGCAGTACGGTGCCGATCGCCAGGATCGAGGTCACGCCGATCATCAGCGCGTAGGCCAGCATGATCGCCGCGCTCGCCGAGCGGGCCATCGGGTTGTAGCGTTTTTCCAGGACCTGGGTAACGGTGTAGATCTTCAGTTTCAGCAACGGTTTGGCGAGAAACAGGTTCAGCGCGACGATGCCGCAGCCCAGTGCCGCGCACAGCCAGAAACCGGAGATGCCGTGCACATAGCCCAGACGCACAGTGCCGACGGTGGACGCGCCACCGAGTACGGTCGCGGCCATGGTGCCCATGTACAGGCTTGGGCCGAGGTTACGCCCGGCGACCAGAAAGTCCTCGTTGGTCTTGGCCTTGCGCATGCCGTAGTAGCCGAGCAAGAGCATGCCGGCGGCGTAGATGAGGACGACGAATAAATCCAAAGCCATGATGGCGTGTCTCCGATTGTCTTTTTTATGTTGAGGCTGAATTCAGTCTCCTGTGGGAGCGAGCTTGCTCCGGGCGGCGATCCGACGAAGGCGTCGGCACATTCAAAAGTGATGTGACTGAAAGATCGCTTTCGCGAGCAAGCTCACTCCCGCAGGGGATAGGTGTTTACTCAGGCGGCTTGCGCTTTAGTCGACGGTTCCCCGACTTGGCTGCGGGCATCCTTCGGGCCGAACACTTCCCGTGGTTCCGGGAACAGGCTCAGCAGCGTCAGGTACACCACCGACGCCAGGCCCAGGGTCACCGGCAAGCTGATGTCGATGCCACCGGCCATCTCGCCCAGCGGGCCGACGAACTGCCCCGGCAGGTTGACGAAGCACAGGCCAACCGCCGCGCTCGGGATCCACGCGCCCAGACCACGCCAGTTCCAGCCGTGGTTGAACCAGTAGCGGCCGCCCTGTTCGCCACGGGTGAACACTTGCAAGTCATCCGGGCAGTAGAAGCCGCGACGTACCAGCAGGCCGATGATCATGATCACCATCCACGGGGTGGTGCAGGTGATGATCAGCACAGCGAAGGTCGACACGCTCTGCACCAGGTTCGCCGCGAAGCGCCCGATGAAGATGAAGGCAATCGACAGCACGCCGATCAGCAGCGTCGCCTTGACCCGCGACAGCACGCGTGGGAACACGCTGGACATGTCCAGCCCGGTGCCATACAGCGAAGTGGTGCCGGTGGACATGCCACCGATCACCGCAATCAGGCACACCGGCAGGAAGAACCAGCTCGGCGACACCGCCAGCAAACCACCCACGTAGTTGTTCGCCGCGATGTAGTCCGGCGCCTTGATCGCGACAATGGTCGCGGTGGCCAGACCGAACAGGAACGGAATGAACGTGGCGATCTGCGACAGCACCACGGCGGCCATGATCCGCTGCTTGGAGGTGTCACGCGGGATGTAGCGCGACCAGTCGCCGAGGAACGCACCGAAGGAAATCGGGTTGCTCATCGCCACCAGCGCAGCGCCGATGAACGCCGCCCAGAAGCCCGGTTGACCGAGGCTCACCGTGCCGGCGTAATTCACGTCGAAAGGCCCGGCAAAGGCGAAGATGCCCAGCAGGAACAACAGGCTGGCGCTCCACACCGCGATCTTGTTCACCCACAGCAGGAAGCGGAAGCCGTAGATGCACACGGTCAGCACCAGAATCGCGAACAGACCGTAGGCCAGGCCCAGGGTCAGGTCGGTTTCCGGCAAACCGATCAGGCGTTTCGCACCACCGATCAGCGCATCCCCCGAACTCCACACCGAGAGCGAGAAAAACGCGATAGCGGTCAACAGCGACAGGAATGAACCGACGATCCGCCCGTGCACGCCGAAGTGCGCACCGGAGGACACGGCATTGTTGGTACCGTTGATCGGGCCGAACAGGCCCATCGGTGCGAGGATCAGCGAACCGAGCAGCACGCCCAGCACAATCGCCCAGACGCCAGCCTGAAAAGACAGGCCGAACAGCACCGGGAAACTGCCGAGCACGGCGGTGGCAAAGGTGTTCGAACCACCGAAGATCATCCGGAACAAGTCCGTCGGGCCTGCGGTGCGTTCGTGGTCCGGGATCTGCTCGACCCCGTGGGTTTCGATTTGCGTAAGGCTTTGGTCGTTGTTGTTGTTATTCATGATCTGCTCCGATCATAAAGGCGCGCCTCATCGTGCGTGTGGCGTCACCTGTTTGGCTAAGGGGATGGCAGCCCTTCCGGCATTGCGGACAAATGTTCGTGGCAGGCCAGCCAATGGCCTTGTTGTTCTAGGCTCGACGCTTGTTTCCTGAAAACAATCGTCTCGCGCTCCTGGCTGAAGTGTTGCTCCCCTTGCATGCGCAGCTCGGTGGCCACGTCATGGATGAAAATCGCCACATCACCTTGCAGGCTGACGAAGGCGTTGCTCGACGTGCACGACAGCACTTCAAAGCCATCCTCGGCGCGCCAGCGGTCCCACAAGGCCTGATAGGCATCGCGCGACAGCAGGGGCTGTTCGAGGGTGTAGAACACGAAACTCGCATCGGCGCTGAACGCGCCGAAGTAAGCTTCGCGATCGTTGCGGGCGAAGGCGGACACCAGATCGGCAGCCGCTTTCAGAACCTGATCACGTTCGTTCATGGCCGAACCCTCAGCGGTGGACCACGCCAGGCAGTACGCAGAGCATTTCGTACAGCAGGTTGGCGGCCAGCAGCGAGGTGTTGCCGGTCGTGTCATAAGCCGGCGAGACTTCTACCAGATCGCAACCGATCAGGTCGAGGCCCTGGCAGCCACGGACGATTTCAATCGCCTGAATGGTCGTCAGGCCACCGATTTCCGGGGTACCGGTGCCCGGTGCCCAGGCCGGGTCGATGCCGTCGATGTCGAAGCTCAGGTACACCGGACCGCCGCCGACTTTCTCTCGCACTTCGGCCATCAGTGGCGCCAGCGACTTGTGCCAGCACTCTTCGGCTTGAACAACGCGGAAGCCCTGATCGCGGCTCCAGTTGAAGTCGTCAGCGGTGTAACCCTGCGCGCGCAGACCAATCTGCACCACGCGGTCGCAGTCCAGAAGGCCTTCTTCGACGGCGCGACGGAAGGTCGTACCGTGGGCGATCTTCTCGCCGAACATGTGATCGTTGACGTCAGCGTGCGCATCAATGTGCACCAGACCGACCTTGCCGTGCTTCTTGTGAATCGCCCGCAGGATCGGCAGGGTGATGGTGTGGTCGCCACCCAGGGTCATCGGAATCACGTTGTGCTCGAGGATGTTGTCGTAGGCTTCTTCGATGATGCGCACGGCGTCGAGCAGGTTGAAGGTGTTGATCGCTACGTCACCGATGTCGGCGACCGACAGCGAGTCGAACGGGGCGGCGCCGGTGGCCATGTTGTACGGGCGGATCATCACCGATTCGGTGCGGATGTCGCGTGGCCCGAAGCGGGTGCCGGGGCGCAGCGACGTGCCGATGTCCAGGGGCACGCCAACGAAGGCCGCGTCCAGGCCGGCAGCAGTCGGTACATGGGGAAGTCGGAGCATGGTGGCGATGCCGCCGAAGCGCGGCATTTCGTTGCCGCCCAGTGGTTGGTGAAGAATCTTGTCCACGGGTAGGGCCTCATCGTCATTGTTTTATTTATGTCGGCGCGCCGTGCAGGGGATGTCCGGGCGCCGCTGTGGGACCGATTCTGCGAAATGTAGTGCGGCGGAAGAATCGCTACGGGCAAAAACTTAGTTCAGATTTTTCTAAACTAATGGCGACGCCGGGATTAGACTTTGCGGTCTCGGGATTCTGGCCAGGCTGAACATTGTTGCCCTCACCCCAGCCCTCTCCCGGAGGGAGAGGGGGCCGACCATGTTGTTAGCGGAATTTGCATCGACCTGAAAAATCGAGTCGAACTCAGGATTTGAAAGCCATGGAGATCAGCTCCCTCTCCCTCCGGGAGAGGGCTGGGGTGAGGGAAGGTTCTATCAGGCGACACATTTCTAAAGCCCGGAGTAGACATGGCCAACGCTTTACCCGACCTGAAACTGTTGCGCATCTTCGTCAGCGTCGTGCGCCATCAAGGCTTCGCCAATGCGCAGCAGGAACTCAACCTGTCGACGTCGGCGATCAGCACTTACATGAGTCAGCTCGAAGCGGCGCTGGGGCTGGTGCTGTGTCATCGCGGACGCGGCGGGTTCAGCCTGACCAGCAAGGGTGAACTGTTCCATCAGGAAACCCTGCGCCTGCTGGCCGAGCTCGAAGGTTTCGAGCAATACGCCGCTGCGCTCAAGGGCGAACTGCGCGGTACGCTCAACCTTGGGGTGATCGACTCCACCGTCAGCGACAAGGCCTTGCCGTTCGCCGAAGCCATCGGCGCCTACAGCCAGGAACACCCGGCGGTGCATTTGCACCTGTCGGTGATGAGCCCGTACGAACTGCAGCTCGGCGTGCAGGACAACCGTCTCGATCTGGCCATCGGTGCGTTTTCCACGCGCATGAGCGGGCTGGTCTACATGCCGCTGTACCGCGAACAGCATTGGCTGTATTGCAGCAGCCGGCATCCGTTGTTCAACGAGCGGCGCATTCCCGAACAGGTCATCACCCAGCAGCGCATGGTCGGTCGTGGGTACTGGAGCCAGGCGGAACTGGCGCGCCACGGTTTCAAACACAGCGCCGCCACGGTGGAAAGTATGGAGGCGCAGCTGATTCTGGTGCTGTCCGGCGCCTACATCGGTTATTTGCCGGAACACTACGCTCAGGCCTGGGCCGACAAGGGCGACTTGCGCGTGTTGCTGCCGGCGACGTTCGGTTACCAGGCGCCATTTTCGATGATCATGCGCCGGGGCCGCAGCCGCGAGCCGCTGATCCAGACCTTTCGTGATTTGCTCAAAGCACAGCTCAATCAGGCTTAAGAATGTCCAGACCTCAATGCCCGCGCTGCCTGCGCCCCCAAACCCATTGCCTGTGCCCGCTGATCCCGCGCCTCGACAGCCGCACCCGGGTCTTGCTGTTGCAGCATCCGAGCGAGGTCAATCACGCGCTCAACACCGCACGATTGGCGGCGCTGGGTTTGACCAATGCCGAACTGATTGTCGGTGAAGTTTTCGAGGATCTGTCGACACTGTTGAACCGGCCGGGGTATCAGGCGCGGTTGTTGTTTCCCGCCGACGATGCGCAGCCGATGCAGGCTTACCGCGAATCTGATCAACCGTTGTTGCTGGTGGTGCCGGATGGCACCTGGCGCAAGGCGCGCAAGATGCTCCATCTCAATCCGCTGCTGGCGGCGCTGCCCCGGGTGACGCTCGCCGAGGGCGGAGTGTCGCGTTATCGCTTGCGCAAGGCGCCGGGACCGGGGGCGTTGTCGACCATCGAGGCGATTGTGCAGGCACTGGAAACCCTCGAAGCGCCGGCGACGTTCGCGCCGTTGCTCAAGCCGTTCGAAGCGTTGATAGAGGGGCAGATTGCGGCGATGGGGGAGGAGGTTTTTCAGCGCAATCATGCTGAAAAATAATCGCTGCTTCTGCTGGCCTCATCGCTGGCAAGCCAGCTCCCACAGGTTTCTGTGGTATTCACAGGTTTGTGTTCGACACGGACACTGTGGGAGCTGGCTTGCCAGCGATGAGGCCAGTCAATTCACCACAAAATCCAGACATCTCTAGCGCTCGCGCATCGCCTCGGTCCGCGCCTTCAGCACGGGTTTAAGCAGATAATCCAGCACGCTTTTCTCCCCGGTAATGATGTCCACCGTCGCCACCATTCCCGGAATGATCAGCAACGGCTTCGCATCCCCGCCCAAATGGTTTTTATCGGTGCGCACCTGAATCAGGTAGAAGCTGTTGCCTTTGTCATCGGTGATGGTGTCGGCGCCGATCAGTTCCAGTTTTGCGCTCAGCCCGCCGTAGATCGTGTAGTCGTAAGCGCTGAACTTGACCATGGCTTTCTGGCCCGGATGCAGGAACGCGACGTCCTGCGGACGAACCTTGGCCTCGATCAGCAGGTTGTCTTCCAGCGGCACGATTTCCACCATGTCGCTGCCAGGCTGCACCACGCCGCCGATGGTATTGACCTTGAGCTGCTTGATCACCCCGTGCACCGGCGAGGTCACGGTGGTGCGGCTGACGCGGTCGTCGATGGCGATGCTCGACGCGGTGATTTTCGACAGGTCGGTGCGCTTCTGATTGAGGTCCTTGGCGGCGTCGGAGCGGAAGGTCTGTTCCGATTCGTCGATCTTGCTCTTGATCTCGTTGATCGCCGATTCGGCCCGGGGGATGGCCAGCGTCGTCGCGTTCAGCGAACCGCGAATCTCCACTGCGCTGCGCTTGAGCCGCAGGATTTCCACCGGCGATACCGCACCGGTGCCGACCAGCGGCGCCGACATGTTCATCTCTTGCTGCAGCAACGCCAGGCTGGAGCTGTACTGGCCCTGTTTGGAACGGAACTCCGCCAGTTCCTGAGTCTTCTGCCGCAGTTGTTCGGTGAGGGTCCGTTGCTCGCTGGCCAGCCGCCGTTGGCGCTGGTCGTACAGTGCCCGTTCGTCTTCGGCGACCTGTGGCGCCTTGGCAATCACCTCGTCAGACAGCTTGAACGGGCGCCCCTCGGCTTCGGCGGAAAGGCGTTCGACTTGCGCGGTCAGGGCGTAACGGTCGGCCTCGCTCTCACCCTTGTTCGACAGGAAGCGCGTGTCATCCAGGCGCAATAGCTTGTCGCCCTTGTTCACCATCTGCCCTTCACGCACGAAAATCTCGGTGACGATCCCGCCCTCAAGGTTCTGGATCACCTGGATCTTGCTCGACGGAATCGCCTTGCCTTCGCCCATGGTCACTTCTTCGAGCACCGCGAACTTGGCCCAGACCAACGCACTGATCAGCAGCGCTGCGGCCAGCCACACGGTAATCCGCGACCAGCGTGGCGAATCCTGCAAGGAGGCGCCGGCGGTTTCCGGCATGAACTCGGCTTCGGCGCTTTTGCCGAAACTGTCGAAGTAGCCGCGTGATTTGCCATCGGATGCAGCTGACATGGGTAACTCCTAGACCGCCGCCGAGCCGACGCGGCCCTTGCGCAGTGCATCAATGACCGCTTCTTTCGGACCGTCGGCAACGACCCGGCCGTTGTCCAGCACCAGCAGCCGGTCCACCAGACTGAGCATCGAGGTGCGATGGGTGACCAGCAGCAGCGTCTTGCCTTGCACCCAGCCGTGCAGCTTCTGGCGCAGCAGGTCTTCGCTGCTGTTGTCCATGGCGCTGGTGGGTTCGTCGAGCAGCATGATCGGCGGGTCGAGCAGCAACGCCCGGGCCAGCAGCACGGCCTGGCGTTGGCCGCCGGAGAGCAATTGCCCACGCTCGCCCACGGGGCGGTCGAAACCTTGCGGGTGCTGGCGAGCCAGTTCGGTGACACCGGTCAGTTCAGCGACTTCGAGCATGCGCGAATCGGTGATGTAGCGCGCGCCGAGGGTCAGGTTGTCACGCAGGCTGCCGGCCAGCAGTGGCAGGTCGTGGGCGACGTAACCGATCTGCTGGCGCAGGTCGGCGACATCGAGTTGGCGCAGGTCGAGCCCGTCGAGCAGTAGCTGGCCTTCTTCCGGTTCGTAGAAGCCCATCAGCAATCGCGCCAGGGTGCTTTTGCCAGAGCCGCTGCGGCCGATGATGCCAACCCGTTCGCCGGGTTTGAGGCTGAAGCTGACGTTGCTCAGCGCCGGCGCGTTCTGGCCGTTGTAGTGAAAGGTCACGCCACTGACGTCCAGCGCACCTTGCAACTGGGTGCGCTCCAGTGGCCGTTGCTTGCCGTCGCGCTCCTGCGGCAGGCCCATCAGCGCATCGGTGCTTTTCATGGTCAGTTGCGCTTGCTGGTAGCGGGTGATCAGCCCGGCGATTTGCCCCAGTGGCGCGAGTACGCGGCTGCCGAGCATGTAACTGGCGACCAGTGCACCGACGCTGAGGTTGCCGGCGATGATGCTGTAGACCCCGGCGACAATCGTCGCCATCCCGGAAAACTGCTGAATGAACAGCGTGCCGTTGGTCGCCAGCGCCGAAAGGTTGCGCGCATGACTGTCGAGGCGGGTGAGGGCGCCATGGGTGCTTTCCCATTTGTGCTGGCGCTCGCTTTCGGCACTGCACGCCTTGAGGGTTTCCAGGCCGCCGAGGGTTTCGATCAGCAGCGCCTGGCGTTCGGCACCCAGGCTCAGGCTCTTCTGCACGGTGTCGCGCAGGCGCACCTGAATCGCCAGGGCAAAGATGATCGTGATCGGAAACGCCAGCAGCGGAATCACCACCAGCCAGCCGCCGAGCAGGCCGATCACCACCAGCATCAACACCACGAAAGGCAGGTCGATCAGGCTGGTCAGGGTTACCGCCGTGAGGAATTCGCGCAGGCCCTGAAAGTCATGAATGCTCTGGGCGAATCCGCCGATGGTCGCCGGGCGCGCCTTCATCGACATGCCGGTGATGCGTTCGAATAAAGTCGCAGAAAGGATCACATCGGTCTTCTTGCCGGCGGTGTCGAGCAGGTGCGCGCGCACTACCCGCAGGACCAGTTCGAACCCGGTGCCGATCAGCAAACCGATCGACAGCACCCACAAGGTCGAAGTGGCCTGATTCGGCACCACGCGGTCGTAGGTCTGCATGACGAACAACGGCACCATCAGGCCTAAAAGATTGATCAGGAAACTGGCGAGAATCGCGTCGCTGTAGAGCCATTTCGACAGTTTCAGGGTGTCACGAAACCACGCATGCACCCGTGGCACCAGCGGCGAACGCAAGTCTTCCAGTTCGTGGCGCGGACGGGCGAACAAGGCCTGGCCGCTATAGTGCTCGGCGAGTTCTTCGCGACTGACCCATTGTTCGCCGCCTTCGGCTTCGCTGGGTAAAATCAGCGCCTTGCCGTCATCGCCAAAGCGCCGCAGCACGGCGGTGCGCCCGTCGTTGAGCAGCAACAGGATCGGCAGGTTCAGCGAGGAAATATCTTTCAACTCTCGGCGCAACAGACGCGCCTGCAACCCGGCCCGGGCGGCGGCGCGAGGCAGCAGGTCGAGACTCAGGCGTTGCTTGTTCAGGGGCAGCCCGGCACTCAGGCTGGCGCGGCTGACGATTGCGCCGTGGAGTTTGCAGAGGATCAACAGACCGTCGAGTAACGGATCATCGAAGCTCAGCCGCGGATCGACCCCGGAGTGGCCGGGTTCCATGCTGGTCATATTGATCGCCCCTGTAATGACTGGTCCAACCTGTGGCGAGGGGATTTATCCCCGATGGCTGCGCAGCAGTCCCATGGATCTCATTGCTGCTCAAATCTTTGGGATTGCTGCGCAACCCAGCGGGAGCAAGCTCCCTCGTCACATGGTTTTTCGTTTATTTCAGCTCAGGCAGGCGTGCTTCGTTTTTGACTTCGGTCGCCGCAATCGCATCCGCCGGCAGCACCACCCGTTGTTTGCTCAGCAACTGGCCCATGTTCGCCAGCACGCGGTACATCGAATATTCCTCGGTGTAGCGGATTTCGGTGTAGCGGCGGTTGGCGTTGTAGAGCTCGTTTTCACTGTCGAGCAAATCGAGCAGGGTGCGTTGGCCGAGGCCGAACTGATCCTGATACGCCGCGCGCACGCGTTTGGTGGTCTCGGCGTATTCGCGGGCGGTCGGGGTCTGTTTCTTCGCGTTGACCATGGCATTCCAGGCCAGGTGAATGTTCTCGTTCAACTGACGCAGGGCGTTGTTGCGGATGTCCATCGCCTGGTTGATCTGGTGCGCATCGGAGGCCAGACGGGCCTTGTCGCTGCCGCCACGGAACAGGTTGTAGTTCATGATCACGCCCACGCGCCATTCGTTGTCGTGGCCTTCATCACCTTGCACATTGTTGTTCGCACCCACCGCGGCTTCGGCATCGAAGCGTGGATAGAACGGCGACTTGGCGACTTCGTACTGGCTCTCGGCCGATTGCACGTCGGCCTGGGCGGATTTCAGGTACGGGTTGTTCTCGACCATGCTCTGCTGGGCTTCGGGCAGGCTGGCGGGCAATTCGCCGCGGGTCGAGGCCGGAGCTTCCAGCTCATCGGGCATGCGCCCGACCACGGCATAGAAGTTCGATTCGGCGTCGGCCAGATCGACTTCGGCGGTATCGAGGTTGTTTTGTGCCAGCGCCTTACGGGCCACCGACTGGTCGGAGTCGGCGGTGCTGCCGATGCCGCGCTGGGTGCGCAGGCCGATCTGATCGTTGACCCGCAAGTGCGCCTGCAGGTTGTTTTTGGCCAGGCTCACCAGTTCGCGACGCTTGAGCACTTCAAGGTAGACCTCGATGGTGCGCAGGGCCAGATCCTGGGCGGTGCCTTGCGCGTAATAAGCGCGCGAGTTGGACACACCCTTGGTGCGCTCGACCTCGTTGGCGGTGTTGAACCCGTCGAACAGCATCTGCCGCAGGCGCAGCTCGGACTGGGTGTAATTGAGGATGGCGGTGTGGTGATTACCGAGGGCCCGGGTGTTGGTGTTGTCGCTGTAGCCGCGACCATAAGCGGCGTTCAGATCGACGGACGGATAGAAGCCACCCCTGGCGACTTTCACTTGTTCGTCGGCCGACAGTTTTGCGTCCACGCGCGAGGCCAGTTCCGGGTGGGTGGCAATGGTGCTTTGGATCGCTTCGGTGAGGTTCATTGCCTGGGCTTGAGAAGTGCAAGCCATGGCCAGCAAAACCGCGCTGCAGAGGGGGGTTAGAACGCGCATGGGTGCATCTCCCTGAGTCCTGATGGTGTGTTACTGTCGCCAAATATTTGACGAACTTTTTAGGTGTAAGCGTTTCACTCTTGTAACAACAGAGCTAAGAACATCCTGAAGCGTAGCTAAGAAAAAATTTTCATAAGGCTTATGCCGAAAAAAACTTATGCGCTTGGCGAAAACCGGCACATTGTTCAGGACGAAAGCCTTTGTTTCATGCGCTTTAGGGAGCACAAAAAGGCTTGAGGAAAGTTCCATTCACTTTGCGACATACGGCGAAGTAATGCTGAAGGGGAGGGACGCGTAGCGGCAGATGAGCGACAGTTTTTTGTCACTCGGGTGATTCACCACCGTTACGTAGCGTTAGTGGGCGTATGGCTTTGATCAGGATGCGGAAGTGCTTGATAGCACTGATGTTTCCGAAAAAGCCACCTGCGAAACGAACTGTTGAAGGTGCGAGCGTCGCCTCCAACAACCCGATTGAGCCATGGGCTGCTTCGCTTACCAGTGCCGACGGTGGTCGGCAGCGGAGGATTTCACATGGCAACGCTCATTGGCACAGTCACTAAAGTCATTGGCCAGGTTTTCGCTCAGTCGGCCGACGGTACTAAACGCGCACTGGTTGAGGGGGATCGCCTGTTTGTCGGCGACCAACTGATCACCGGCGCGGAAGGCGCTGTCGCCGTTCATCTGCAAAACGGCCAGGAACTGACCCTCGGACGCGGCAGCAGCATGACCATGACCGGTGAACTGCTGGCGGGTCAGGCGGCGCATGTAAATGCCGCGGAGGCTGTGACACCGAGCGACGCGCAATTGACCGACGTCGAGCAGATCCAGAAAGCCATCGCCGCCGGTGACGACCCGAGTAAAACCGCTGAAGCCACCGCGGCCGGTCCGAATGCCCCGGGCGGCGCACCGGGAGAGGCGGGCGGCGGTCACAGTTTTGTCTTGCTGACCGAAGTCGGCGGACGCGTCGACCCGATCATCGGTTTCCCCACCGCCGGATTCGGCGGTATTCCTGAATTCCCCGAAGAACGCCGCAACGCGGTGATCGACAACGGTGACAACACCCCGGCAGTCGTGGTGCCGCCACCGGTGAACAATCCGGTGACCCTTACCGGCCTGAATGTGGCGGGCGGCGAACTGAACCTCAGTGAAGCCAATCTGCCTGACGGTTCGTCGGCCAACCCGGGTGCACTGACGCAAAGCGGCAGCTTCACCGTGTCGGCGCCGGACGGTTTGACCAGCCTGAGCATCGGCGGCATCAACCTGATCAATGGCGGCGTCGCGGTCGGGTTCCCGCAATCGGTCACCACGCAACTGGGCAACACCCTGACCATCACCGGTTACAACCCGGCGACGGGCGTGGTCAGTTACAGCTACACCCTCAACGGCAACGAAAGCCACGCGGCCGGCGACGGCGCGAACAACCTCAGCGAACAGTTCACGGTGATTGCCGGCGACAGCAACGGCGACACCGCGACCGGCACGCTCGACGTCAACATCACCGACGACGTGCCGAAAGCGTTCGATGACAGCAATGGCACGGCGTCAGAGACTCAACTGACGCTGACCGGCAACGTCCTGACCAACGACGTGCAAGGCGCGGACCGCGTACCGACCGGGCCGGTAACCCCGGGTACGTTCACCGGTACTTACGGCACCTTGGTGCTTAACGCCAACGGCACGTACACCTACACGCTGAACCCGACCGATGCTGACTTCAAAAACCTGCACGGTGGCGGCAACGGCACGGAAACCTTCGCCTACACCATTACCGATTCCGACGGTGATACCAGTACGGCGAATCTGGTTTTGCAGATCCACAACAATGACGATCCGGTAGTCATCAATGGCTTGAGCGTCGAAGGCGGCGAGCTCACCGTCTACGAGAAAAACCTCACTGACGGCAGTGCACCGGATTCCACCGCTCTGACCCAAAGCGGCACCTTCACCATCACCGCACTCGATGGCGTCACCACCCTGACCGTCGGTGGCATCGCTGTCGTCACCAACGGCGTGGCCGCAGGTTTCCCGCAATCGGTCACCACGCCGTTGGGCAGTACCCTGACTATCACCGGTTTCAACGCGGCGACCGGCGTCGTCAGCTACAGCTACACCCTGGTCGATAACGAAGCCCATCCAACCGCCAGCGGCGCGAACAATCTGCCTGAGCAGTTCGCCGTCACCGTGGTGGACGACAACGGCACGACGGCCAATGCCACCCTGGATGTGAACGTGATCGACGACCTGCCCAAAGCGGTCGATGACAGCAACACCGGCACCGCTGCCGAAACGAATCTGATCTTGACGGGCAACGTCCTGACCAACGACGTGCAAGGCGCGGACCGCGTACCGACCGGGCCGGTAACCCCGGGCACGTTCACCGGTACTTACGGCACCTTAGTGCTTAACGCCAACGGCACGTACACCTACACCCTGAACACCACCGATGCCGACTTCAAAAACCTGCACGGTGGTGGCAACGGCACGGAAACCTTCGCCTACACCATTACCGATTCCGACGGCGATACCAGCACCGCCAACCTCGTCCTGCAGATCCACAACAACGACGATCCTGTGGTCATCAACGGCCTCGATGTGAATGGCGGCGAACTCACCGTCTACGAGAAAAACCTCACTGACGGCAGCGCACCGGATTCCACCGCGCTGACCCAAAGCGGCACGTTCACCATCACCGCACTCGATGGCGTCACCACGCTGACCGTCGGCGGCATCGCCGTCGTCACCAACGGCGTGGCCGCAGGTTTCCCGCAATCGGTCACCACGCCGCTCGGCAGTACGTTGACCATCACCGGTTTCAACGCGGCGACCGGCGTGGTCAGCTACAGCTACACCCTGGTCGATACCGAAGCCCACCCAAGCGCCAACGGCGCGAACAATCTGCCTGAGCAGTTCGCCGTCACTGTGGTCGATGACAACGGCACCACCGCCAATGCCACCCTCGACGTGAACATCGTCGACGACCTGCCGAAAGCCGTGGATGACAGCAACGCCAGCACCGCCTCGGAAACCTTACTGACCCTGACCGGCAACGTCCTGACCAACGACGTGCAAGGTGCGGACCGCGTACCGACCGGGCCGGTAACCCCGGGCACGTTCACCGGTACTTACGGCACCTTGGTGCTTAACGCCAACGGCACGTACACCTACACCCTGAACACCACCGATGCCGACTTCAAAAACCTGCACGGTGGTGGCAACGGCACGGAAACCTTCGCCTACACCATTACCGATTCCGACGGCGATACCAGCACCGCCAACCTCGTCCTGCAGATCCACAACAACGACGATCCTGTGGTCATCAACGGCCTCGATGTGAATGGCGGCGAACTCACCGTCTACGAGAAAAACCTCACTGACGGCAGCGCACCGGATTCCACCGCGCTGACCCAAAGCGGCACGTTCACCATCACCGCACTCGATGGCGTCACAACCCTGACCGTCGGCGGCATCGCCGTCGTCACCAACGGCGTGGCCGCAGGTTTCCCGCAATCGGTCACCACGCCGCTCGGCAGCACGTTGACCATCACCGGTTTCAACGCGGCGACCGGCGTGGTCAGCTACAGCTACACCCTGGTCGATAACGAAGCCCATCCAAGCGCCAACGGCGCGAACAATCTGCCTGAGCAGTTCGCCGTCACCGTGGTCGATGACAATGGCACCACCGCCAATGCCACCCTCGACGTGAACATCGTCGATGACTTGCCGAAGGCCGTGGATGACAGCAACGCCAGCACCGCGTCGGAATCTTTGCTGACCCTGACCGGCAACGTCCTGACCAACGACGTGCAAGGTGCGGATCGCGTACCGACCGGGCCGGTAACCCCGGGCACGTTCACCGGGACGTACGGCACCTTGGTGCTTAACGCCAACGGCACGTACACCTACACCCTGAACACCACCGATGTTGATTTCAAAAACCTGCACGGTGGTGGCAACGGCACGGAAACCTTCGCCTACACCATCACCGATTCCGACGGCGATACCAGTACGGCGAATCTGGTGCTGAACATCCACAACAACGACGATCAGGTCTACCTCAACGGCCTCGACGTCAATGGCGGCGAACTCACCGTCTACGAGAAAAATCTCAGTGACGGCACCAGCCCCGACACTCCGGCGCTGACCCAGAGCGGCACCTTTACCGTGACCGCCCTCGATGGTCTGC
Organism: Pseudomonas sp. GNP014; assembly: GCF_054344005.1. NCBI lineage: Bacteria > Pseudomonadati > Pseudomonadota > Gammaproteobacteria > Pseudomonadales > Pseudomonadaceae > Pseudomonas > Pseudomonas sp. GNP014. The sequence continues at coordinate 2,882,990 of NZ_JBTGUS010000001.1, forward strand.
AAACCCTGACCGTGGGCGGCATCAACGTGGTCACCGGTGGCGTGGCCGCTGGTTTCCCGCAATCGGTCACCACGCCGCTGGGCAGTACCTTGACCATCACCGGTTACAACCCGGCCACGGGTGTCGTGAGTTACAGCTACACCCTGGTCGACAACGAAACCCATCCGAACGCCAACGGTGCCAACAGCATCACCGAGAACTTCAACGTGGTGGCGACGGACACCGATGGCAGCACGGCCAGCGGCCAGATCAACGTCAACATTGTCGATGATTTGCCCAGCGCCCATCCTGACGCCGCATCTGTGGTGGAGGGCGGCACCGTCAGCGGTAATGTCCTGGACAACGACATCGGCGGCGCCGACGGCCCGGCCGTAACCGGTGCGGTGGTCGGCGTGCGCGCCGGCGCCGACACCTCGACTTCGGCCATCGGCGGCCTCAACAGCAACATCAACGGCACCTACGGCTACCTGACCCTGGACGCCAACGGCAACGCCGTCTACCACAGTAATCCGAATGCGGTGAATGGCCCGGGCGCGGTGGATGTGTTCACCTACACCGTGCGCGATTCCGACGGTGATGAAAGCACCACCACCATCACCATTGATGTCGCCAACAGCAAACTGTATGCAACCAGTGACACCGACGTCACTGTCTACGAAAAAGCGCTGGACCTGACCAAGGACGGCGCGGACCTGGCCGCCGGTACGGTCACCGGCAGCGATCCGGCCAGCACCGGCGAAACCGCGTCCGGCACCTTGGTCGGCTCGGTCACCGGTGCGGTCGGCGCGATCAGCTATACCTTGGTCGGCAGCGCCACCGGCAACTACGGGCAGATCGTTCTCAACCCCAACGGCACGTACACCTACACACTGACCTCAGCGGCCACCACTACACCGCATGCTGACGACGGCGCCAACACCCTGACCGAAACCTTCACCTATCAGGCCACCGATTCGCTCGGCAACATCGTCAACAGCACCATCGTCGTCAGCATCGTCGATGACGTGCCGAAAGCCGTGAACGACAGCAACGCCAACAGCGCCTCGGAAACGCAACTGACCCTGACCGGCAATGTGCTGACCAACGATGTGCAAGGCGCCGATGTGGTCGCGACCGGCCCGAATGCCGGGCCGATCACTCCCGCCACTGTCGTCGGGACGTACGGCACTTTGGTACTCAACGCCAACGGCACGTACACCTACACGTTGAACCCCAACGATGCCGACTTCAAAAAACTGCATGGCGGCGGCAACGGCACCGAGACGTTCACCTATACCCTGACCGATGCCGACGGCGACACCAGCACCGCCAACCTGGTGCTGAACATCCACAACAACGACGATCCGGTGCTGCTCAACGGCCTCGACGTCAATGGCGGCGAACTCACCGTCTACGAGAAAAACCTCAGCGACGGCACCAGCCCCGACACCCCGGCGCTGACCCAGAGCGGCACCTTCACCGTCACCGCTCTCGATGGTCTGCAAACCCTCACCGTCGGTGGCATTGCCGTGGTGACCAATGGTGTCGCCGCAGGCTTCCCGCAATCGGTGGTTTCGCCACTGGGTAGCACCTTCACCGTCACCGGTTACAACCCGGCCACCGGTGTCGTCAGTTACAGCTACACCCTGGTCGACAACGAAGCCCACCCGACCGGCAGCGGTGCCAACAGCCTCACCGAAAACTTCAACGTGGTGGCGACGGATACCGATGGCAGCACCGCCAGTGGGCAGATCAACGTCAACATCATCGACGACTTGCCGACCGCCAAACCCGACACCGGTTCGGTGGCGGAGGGCGGTACGGTCAACGTCAGCGTGCTCGGCAATGACATCAGCGGGGCCGATGGTGCGGCCACGGTGGTCGGTGTGCGTGCCGGCAGCAATACCGGCACCTCGGCCATCGGCGGTCTCAACAGCAACATCAATGGCAACTTCGGTTACCTGACCCTCGATGCGGCCGGCAACGCCGTCTATCACAGCAACCCGAACTCGGTGAGCCCACCAGGCGCCACCGACACCTTCACTTACACCATCCGCGACAGCGATGGCGACGAAAGCACCACCACCATCACCATCAACGTCGCCGACAGCAAACTCGTGGCGTCGGTGGACCAGGACGTGACGGTCTACGAAAAAGCCCTCGACCTGACCAAGGACGGCCAGGATCTGGCCCCCGGTACGGTCACCGGCAGCGACCCGACCAATACCGGCGAAACCACCACCGGCACGCTGGTCGGTGCAGTCACCGGCGGCAGCGGCGCGATCACTTACACCCTGGTCGGCAGCGCCACCGGCACGTACGGTCAGATCCAGCTCAACGCCGATGGCACTTACACCTACACCCTGACCTCGGCACCGAAAACCACGCCGAACGCCAACGATGGTGCCAACACCCTGAGCGAAAGTTTTACCTACAAAGCCACCGATGCGCTGGGCAACAGCACCACCAGTACGATCGTGGTCAACATCGTCGACGACGTGCCCAAAGCCGTGGCCTCGGATCGCTCGGTGGCGGCGGTGGAGATCGACTCCAACATCCTTATCGTCCTCGACATCTCCGGCAGTATGGCCGACGCCTCTGGCGTACCGGGCCTGTCGCGGCTGGCCTTGGCCAAGCAGGCCATCAGCGCCTTGCTCGACAAGTACGACGACCTCGGCGATGTGAAAGTGCAGCTCGTCACCTTCAGCAGCAACGCCACCGACCGAACCACGGTATGGGTCGATGTGGCCACAGCGAAAACCATTCTCGCCGGACTCACCGCTGGCGGTGGCACCAACTACGACGCTGCCGTGGCGACCATGTACAACGCGTTCAACACCTCGGGCAAACTCACCGGGGCGCAGAACGTCGGTTACTTCTTCTCCGACGGCAAACCCAACGAGGGCGATATTGGTACTGCCGACGAAGCGACGCTCAAAGCCTTCCTCGATGCCAACAACATCAAGAACTACGCGATCGGCCTCGGCAGCGGCGTGAGCAACGCCAACCTCGACCCGCTGGCGTATGACGGCATCAGCCACACCAACACCAACGCGGTGGTGGTCACCGACCTCAATCAACTCAACTCGGTGCTGTCCGGCACCGTTGAAGGCGCGCCGGTTACCGGTTCGCTGCTGGGCGAGGGCGGGACGTTCGGCGCCGATGGCGGCTTCATCAAATCCATCGTGGTCGACGGCACCACCTACACCTATGACCCGCGCGCCAACAGCGGTCAGGGTTCGCTGACCGCAAGCGGCGGCACCAACCACGGCACGTTCAACACGGTGAACAACAGCCTGAGCATTGCCACCAATAACAGCGGCACGCTGGTGATCAACCTCGACACCGGTGACTACAGCTACACCTCACAGAAAACCACGACCACGGTGATCACCGAGAACATCGGCTTCACCCTCAGCGACAACGACGGCGACCTCGCCAGCTCGACCCTGACCGTGAAAGTGATCCCCAACGCGCCGCCAGTGGCGATGGACGACCACGTCATCACCAACGTGTTGTCTGGCAACATCGTGGTGCCCGGCGAGTTGCTGCTGGCCAACGACACCGATCCGAATGGCGATACCCTCAACGCCACGCCCACCAGTTTCAATACCGGCTGGGTCTCGAAAGCGGCGGACTTCACCGGCACCGGGGCGATCAACTTCACCGGCACCAACGTCAACACCGCCGCCAACCAGAACCTGGCCAACGTGCGCAATGCGTTCAGTGCCAATGCCGCGACCATGACCGCCGTGCTGGTGGTCAGTGGCTATCTCGGTGCAGTGACCAACAGCAACGCCAACGATGAAGACCGCATCACCGTCAATCTGCGCCAGGGCGAAACCCTCAACCTGGATCACAACCTGGCGGCCGGTTACGTCAGCATGGAGTACTCGATCAACGGTGGCGCCTACATCGCGCTGGCGGATGGGCAAACCCTCACCGCGACGTCGGACGGCGTCTACCAGATCCACATCACCAACATCTCCAACCCCAGCGGCGGCGGTAACCCCAACGCGGCAGAAAACTATCAACTGACCATGACCCTCAACTACGCCGGGGCCCACGACATCACCCCGGACTTCAACGGCACCTACACCGCCAACGACAACCACGGTGGCAGCGACACGGCCAATGTGACCATCAGCTATCAGGACGGCCACACCCTCACCGGCACCTCTGGGGATGACGTGCTGGTGGCCGGCACCGGCAACAACATCCTCAACGCGGGCGATGGCAACGACGTGCTCACCGCAGGCTCAGGCAACAACGAGCTGCACGGCGGCGCGGGTAACGATTTGCTCTACAGCGGCCCAGGCAATGATCTGCTCGACGGCGGCACCGGCATCGACACGGTCAGCTACGCCCACGCCACCGCCGGGGTCACGGTCAACCTCGGCCTGCTCGGTGCGCAAAACACCCTCGGCGCCGGCACCGACACCCTGACCGGCATCGAAAATCTGGTCGGCTCGAACTTCAACGACACCCTCACCGGTGACAACAATAACAACGTGATCAACGGCGGCCTGGGCAACGACATCCTCAACGGTGGCGGTGGCGATGACCTGCTGATCGGCGGCCTGGGCAACAACACCCTGACCGGCGGGCCGGGCGCGGACACCTTCCAGTACCTCAAGGGCAACAGTGGCCACGACACGATCACCGACTTCACCCCCGGCACCGACAAACTCGACCTGTCGCAACTGCTGCAAGGTGAAAACGGCAGCACCGCGTCGCTCGACGACTACCTGCACTTCACCGTCACCGGCAGCGGCGCCTCGGTGCTCACCAGCATCGACGTCAGCGCCCTGGCTGGCGCCACGCCGAACCAGACCATCGACCTGGCCGGTGTCAACCTCGCCAGCCATTACGGCGTAACGCCGGGGGCGGGCGGGGTGGTCGCTGGCGGACACGACACGGCGACGATCATCAGCGGGATGTTGAATGACCATTCGTTGAAGGTGGATACGGTGTAAGCAAAGTCCGAAACGACAAAACCCGCCGCTCCGATGATCGGGGCGGCGGGTTTTTCATGCTTTACGCCAGGGCGCTCGTCCTTGCTGACATCATGGCGGGTATCAAAAACAGAATCTATGATTGCCCGCTATCAGAGGCCACTCCCGACGGCTGGGGCAACACGATTGTCTGCAGTGCTCCGGTGTAGGGTGGCAGTTCATTGAGGGTTTCCATCGCGCCATTCACATTTGTGCTTCCTTTGCTCAGGCCGATGGTGAAGATGCCAAAATCGTTACCGATGCCATTGTCCTGGTGATTGACGATATAGAGCCTGACAGATTGACGAGCGGCAACCGTGAACGTAAGCGAGAAGTCATATTTGGTGCCGTTTTTAGGAAGTTCACGAACGACTTGCGGGCTATTCGGCAAGCTGGTGGTGAGTGCCAGAATCGGATTGACCAGATTGGCGTTGGGAAACTCGCGGATGTGACAAGCCTTCATTGTGAACATGTAGGTGCCGGGCGCCAGCACAAAGTCCTGGTAAAAAATGGCACCCGAATAGCCTGTGGAGGGGGCGACGTCAGTGAAGTTGAAGTACGCCTTCTCGCCTGCATGGACGCGAATTGATCCGCTTCGGGCTCCCGTGTAGAGGTCCCAGCCGTTGTAAGTGCTGTCCTGAAAGTCGGTCATGTGCGAGAGGGTCAGGGTTCTCGCCGAAGACTCTGGAGTCGAGCCATATGCTGACCTGACCGTATAGCGATGGTCTCCAATATCCTGATCAGTCAGCGTACGACTCCAGTCGCCTTGAGGGTTTACGTCGAATGTGACTATGGCAATACCATTGTCACGCAGCGTGATTGCCTGATTGGCAGTGCCCTCGCCCGTGAGCATGAGGGTGGTTGCGGTGGTAGTCGCACCGTCGGGGATTTCCGGGCCGCTGGCGGAATGACCTTTCACCGAGATGATGGTCGGATCCACCTGTTTGACGGTTCGGACGCTATAGCGGCGCACCGGAAACCCAACCGCCGTCGCCGCATTCGCCACCCCATCAAAATTAACCTTGAGCGTCACCTTCAACTCACTGCCATCTTTCAAGTCTTTCAACCAGTCCAGCGGCACCGCCCGGCTCAAGCCTGATGCACCCACGCCCACTTCACCGCGAAGGTCGTCGAAGGTCACGGTCTGGTCCTGATTGTCCTTGCCTTCGTACTGCAACCACAGCCGCTCACCCTCGACGTGCGGCCAGGTCGTAACGGTGAGCTGGGCGGTGGGCTGTAACAGCGCCACGTCGAGTTCATTGCCGGTCTTGCCATCCACCACCGGCGTCGGCAAACGCGTATCGCCCTCGTTAATCTTCGACACGCTCAGGTTCAAATCAGGCGACTTGCCTTTCTGTGCGTTATCGCGATTCAGGTTCCACCGCAACCGAATTTCCTTGCCATGCCTGGCTGTCAGGAACGCCAGACTTAATACCGTGTTTGTGCGTTTATTATTGTTGAACGGCACCAATGGAAACTGCGGTGCGCCTGCCGGTGGGTTGACCTCCACCAGCCGCGCTTTGTCGCCTGGCAGAGCGCCCAGATATTCGACCCGGATGGTCACGCCTTGCGGATAGGCCAGCGCGTCGATCGGGCTCACCGCCGGTTTCAGCAGCACCGGCGGCAACAACTCGATAACCTCTGAACCGATGACTTCGGCCACGGCATTTTTCGAAGTAGCGAAGACGTTGCCATTTTTCAGCAATTCGTACTTCGCCCGCACCACGCTGCCGGCGAGCACTTTGGCGTTGGGCACCATCAGTTTGTAGGTGAACGGGATCCGCACGACGTCCTGTTCCACACTGTGCAGGGTAACTGTGCCGTTCGACGCGGTGGCGCTGTAGCTCACGCGGATTTTATCGTTGGGTTGCCACAACGGAGCAAAGGTGTGGACCAATACGGTCAGATCCTTGCCGGAGAGTTTGTCCAGATCAATAGTGCTCGGATCGTCGTTCGGGTCATCCGGATCCTCGGCCAGATCGGGGGCGACCAGGCGGGTTTCCTTCAGGTTCACATCGACCTCCACCGCGCCGGAATAGGGCGAATCGGTGTCCGGCCCGTTGCCGAGCTGGTCGGTGACGGTGTAGGAAAAGATGAACTTCGGGTTGTCCCCGGCGCTCAGGAACACCGCTTCCTCGACCATCACGCAGATCCTGGTCGGCTCGGCCGAGGGAGTGGGCGGGGCCTCGGCGGCGGTCACGGTGTGCGGGACATCCTGACCGTTGCAGTTCAATCGGATCTGGTCGTAGGCGCGGCAGTAAGGGTAGGCGAAACATACTTGCACGCCCTGTTTGGCGCGGTCGGCGTCGATGCCGTCGTCGAGCACGTCCTGGGGCAGGATCAGTTGCAGTTCGGAATGGGCGCTATCGCCGGGCGAGCGATCCTCGATGCCGGGGCGGATGCTGTTGTACAGCAGAGTCAGCTCCGGCGTGGAGGTGCCTTTGTTTTCGCTGATGCGGGTGATGGTGTAAACGAGGGTATTGACGCGATCGGTCAGCAGCAGGCCCTTGGGCAGATACAGGGTGTGACGGGAATTTTCTTCGCCAGCCAGGACGGTTTTTGTGGCTTCGGTATCGGCGCCGTTGAGCCGCAGCCGAATGACATCGCCTTCTTGCAGCGTGCCAGATTGCGGAGGGTCGACGACGATGGTCAGGCCCATGGGCTTGAGGTCGTAGACATGCTTGGGCACACCATAGACAGCACCGACCACCGGGGTGGTGGCGTCTGGAGCGTGGGGAGGGAATAGCGCCAATATGGTGTTGTCGCTGGATTTGGCTGTGGCCATGTTTACGGCTCCTGGACGGTGGGCGGGCAGGAGTTATCAGAGCGCGTTGTGGGGGAAAGCGCACCTGTCAGATCTGACAGGTGCGGAACGTTTTTCGACGAGCGGTGGCCTTGGTGCTGTCTGTTGTATCTTCAGAGGTCGATCGAGTGGAGGGTATCAGGGCTTTTGCAGCGTCTTCTGTCGAAGAATATAAACCGTCACCAGCACCGCACTGGTCAGCATGAACCCCCGTGCCCACGGCATCGGTACCAGGTAACACGAGAACAGAATGCTCGCCCACATCAGCCCGATCGCGTAGACCTTGCCCTTGAGCGGAATGCCGTTGCCGTCGAGGTAGTCGCGAATCCACGGACCCAGTTTCGGGTGTTCGACCAGCCAGCGATAGAAACGCGGAGAGCTGCGGGCGAAACAGGCGGCCGCCAGCAGGAGGAAAGGAGTGGTAGGCAGTACGGGCAGGAAGATCCCGATCACCCCCAATGCCACGCTGAGCCAGCCGATGGCCAGCAGGATGTAGCGCAACATCAGGGGGCGGTTGCCTATGGGGTTGTCCATAGGCCGGAGCTTAGTGGTGACGTGGCTTGAGGATCGCCGGTTTTTCGTCAGGCGCCTGGCACAGCAGGTACAGCGCAGTCAGGGCTTCCGGAATTTGCACAATCATGTCGTCCATCAGGTTGGCGTCCTTGGCGATGTCTTCGAACTCTGGCTGTTCGTCGAACAGGCCCGAACCGACCATGATCGGCAGGAGCATTTCGCTGACCTCTTCTTCGGCGGTTTCGAACCAGGCCGCTTCACGCAGGAACACGCCTTCCATGAAACCGATGCACCAGCCGCGCAGTTCGGAGTCGTCCGGCTCGTCGCCCAGATCCAGTTCGCATGGCAGCTCGAATTCTTCGTCGGACGCCAGTTGACGGGCGATGTGTGCCTTGAGGCCGATCAGGGTGGCTTCGATCTCTTCGCGCTGGGCGTCGCTGCTGTAATGCGGCTCTTCAGCGAACAGGGCGTCGATCCACTCACGCTCCGGTACCTCTTCTGCGCAGATCGACAGCGCGGTCAGGTACCCGTGGGCGGCCACGTAATCCAGCGCCTCGTCATGCAGCTCGTCGGCATCGAGGAAAACTTGCAGGCGGGTCAGTTGCTCAGCGAAGGACATTACGGGGCTACCTTGGGGGAATAAACAATGCGGGAATTCTAGGCCTTCTTGCGCGCTCAAGCCAGCCGCACGGCAGATTTGCCGTAATTACAGGCAACACCAATAACCCTGTGGGATTTATGTGACAGGTTTGAGGGTGTCTTCTCAGCGGCACCCCCTGCCGGGGAGGGCTCGGGTATACTGCCGCGTTTTGCGCTCCCTGCTCGTATTGCGGTTGTCTGGCAATGCGCTCTTACGTTTTGTTTAAGCAGCCTTGGCTGTCCTGAACCAGCCTGTGCAGGGATGTTTCGGTAGATTTTTGGAGTTTTTATGCTCGAACAGGCTCAACGCGTCCTCAAGGACATCTTCGGCTACGACAGTTTCCGTGGCCGTCAGGGTGCAATCATTGAGCGCGTGGCCAGCGGCGGTGATGCGCTGGTGCTGATGCCTACCGGTGGCGGCAAGTCCCTGTGCTTCCAGGTGCCGGCGCTGCTGCGCGAAGGCCTGGCAGTGGTGGTGTCGCCGTTGATCGCCTTGATGGACGATCAGGTCGCCACCCTTGAAGAACTGGGCGTAGCGGCCGCCGCATTGAACTCCACGCTCAGCGCCGAGCAACAGCGCGACCTCGCAGCCCGTATCAAGCGTGGCGAAGTGAAGATGCTCTATCTGGCGCCCGAGCGTCTGGTGCAGCCGCGCATGTTGTCGTTCCTGCAAGGGCTCAACATTGCGCTGTTCGCCATCGACGAAGCGCACTGCGTGTCGCAATGGGGCCACGATTTCCGTCCGGAATACCTGCAACTGGGCCAGTTGGCGGAAATGTTTCCCGACGTGCCGCGCATTGCCCTGACCGCCACCGCCGACAAGCGTACCCGCGAAGAAATCGTTACCCGCCTGCATCTGCAGAACGCCGAGCGTTTCCTGTCGAGCTTCGACCGGCCGAACATCTTCTATCGGATCGTGCCCAAGGAGCAGCCGCGCAAGCAGTTGCTGGCGTTCCTCGCCGAGCGGCGCAGCGATGCCGGCATTGTCTATTGCCTGTCGCGCAAGAAGGTCGAGGAAGTGGCGACGTTCCTCAGCGAACAAGGCTTCCCGGCGCTGCCCTATCACGCCGGCCTGCCCAACGATCTGCGTGCCTATCACCAGAAGCGTTTCCTCAATGAGGAAGGCTTGATCATGGTCGCCACCGTCGCGTTCGGCATGGGTATCGACAAGCCCAACGTGCGCTTTGTCGCACACCTCGATCTGCCGAAATCCCTTGAGGCGTATTACCAGGAAACCGGGCGTGGTGGCCGTGACGGTCTGCCGGCGGATGCGTGGATGGCCTACGGTCTGCAAGACGTGGTGATGCTCAAGCAGATGCTGCAGAACTCCGAAGGCGATGAGCGGCACAAGCGTCTGGAGCAGCACAAGCTCGACGCCATGCTTTCGCTGTGTGAAGAAACCCGCTGCCGTCGCCAGACGCTGCTGGCCTACTTCGATGAAGACATGCCCGAGCCGTGCGGCCATTGCGACAACTGCGTCGATGGCGTGCAGACCTGGGACGCCACCGAGCCGGCACGTCAGGCGTTGTCGGCGATTTTCCGCACCGGCCAGCGTTATGGCGTAGGTCATCTGGTGGATGTTTTGCTGGGCAAGGACAACGAAAAGGTCCGCAGCTTCGGCCATCAACATCTGTCGGTGTACGGCGTCGGCAAGGCGCTCAGCGAAAGCGAATGGCGTTCGCTGTTTCGCCAGTTGGTCGCGCGCGGGCTGGCCGATGTCGATCACGAAGGGTATGGCGGGCTGCGTCTGAACGACAGCTGCCGACCACTGCTCAAGGGTGAAGTGACCCTGGAGTTGCGCCGCGATCTCAAGCCGCAAGTCACCGCCAAGACCACCAGCAAGAGCCCGGCCAGCCAATTGGTGCGCGGCGAGGAGCGCGAACAGTGGGAAGCGTTGCGCGCCCTGCGGCGCAAACTGGCGGAAGAACACGGCGTGCCGCCGTACGTCATCTTTCCCGACTCGACCTTGCTGGAAATGCTGCGCAGCCAGCCGACGTCCCTGGCGGAGATGGCCCGGGTCAGCGGCGTCGGCGCGCGCAAACTGGAACGCTATGGCGAGGCGTTCCTCGAGGTGCTCGGCGGCGAGGCCGAGGCACCCAAAGCGGTGGCCGACGTGCGCCACGAATTGATCACCCTGGCCCGCGCCGGCATGACGCCGTTGCAGATCGCCGGGCAGTTGCAGTGTTCGGAGAAGAACGTCTACGCCATGCTCGCTGAAGCCATCGGCAAGCAGCAGTTGTCGCTGGAGCAGGCGCTGGATTTGCCGGAAGACTTGATGGGCGAAGTGCAGGATGCCTTCCTTGATGGCGAGGGCGAGTTACCGTCGGTCGCCGAGGTGGCCGAGCTGTTTGCCGGGCGTGTGCCGGAGGGCGTGCTGTACTGCGTGCGGGCTGCGCTGCAATCTGAATTTGAAATGTGAGAGGGCGATTGCGCCAGACGCCAGACAGTTGTAACGATTCAGTACAGGTCGACTCTTGCCTATAACTGCAGGCCATGCTTAGCTGACTAATAATTAGTTTTTCTCTATTTGTCAGTCTAACCATGAGTGTTTTATGCCGTTAACCGATCAACACCGCTTTGGCATGCAACTGGCCCAGATGTCCCGTGGCTGGCGTGCCGAACTGGACCGTCGCCTCGCGGGGCTGGGCCTGTCCCAGGCACGCTGGCTGGTGCTGCTGCACCTGGCGCGCTTTGAAGACGCGCCGACGCAACGTGAGCTGGCGCAAAGCGTCGGTGTCGAAGGGCCGACCCTTGCACGCTTGCTCGATAGTCTGGAAAGCCAGGGCCTGGTGCAACGCCAGTCCGTGATGGAAGACCGTCGGGCGAAAAAGATCGTGCTCTGCGCGCCCGCCTTGCCGCTGATCGAACAAATCGAAACCATTGCCACGCAACTGCGCCACGAATTGTTCGAAGGCGTCGACGAAGCGGATCTAAAGGTGTGCATGCGCGTTCACGGGCACATTCTGGGCAATCTGGAAAAGTCTTGAGGCATAAACGCGTGCCGGTTTTTTGAGGGATCGCGCTGAGCAGACTATAAGAACTACTGGGCAATATCGTGTTCGTACCGGATGTGCGAACGCATAGAAACCGGTTTTGCTTATTTAAGGGATGCTCATGCTCGCAAGTTGGCACGTGGTACTGCGCGGTGGCGCCAAAAGGTTGCTGGTCGCTGGTGTATTCAGCTATTCGACCGCGTCGGTGGCTCTTGGGCTGGGTGACATCACGGTTCATTCAGCCCTCAATCAGCCGCTCAAGGCCGACATCGCGCTGGTGGATGTCGGCGCGCTCACCCAGAGCGATCTGTCGATCAGCCTGGCGACGGCGGATGAGTTCGGTCGCGCCGGGGTCGAGCGGGTGTTCTTCCTCAACGACCTCAAATTCACGCCGATTCTGCACGGCAGTCGCCAACTGGTCCGGGTGACCTCGAGTAAACCGGTCAACGAACCTTTTCTGAATTTTCTGGTGCAGCTCAATCAGCCCAATGGGCGCCTGCTGCGCGAGTACACCGTGTTGATCGACCCGCCGGGCTCGCCCGGTATCGTACCGGCCACCGATGAGCCGGACCCGCGCCCGCAATCCTCTGAATTCCCCACGGTCGAACCGACCACCGCGCCGACTCAGGCAGCCCAGGGCAAACGCGCAGTGGCGCCGGTGCCGCCACCGCCCGCCGCAGCGGCCAGCGATGCGCTCGCCGAACAGCTGGCCGCCAGCACCCTGCACAACCAGCAGTTGCAAAAAACCGTCGATGAGTTGAACGCAAAACTGCAGGAACAGCAGGCGCTCATCGCCGATGGCAAGAAGCAGTTGGGTGAACTGCAGACCCGACTGACCGAACTGCAGAAACCGCCACCGCCTGCGGTGGTCACGCCGACGCCGGCCCAGGTGACTGCGCCGGTCGCCGCGGCTGACGATTCCCCGAATGGCTGGTGGCTGGGTGGTTTGTTGCTGTTGCTTGGCGGACTGATTGCCGGCGTAGTGATTCGCCGTCGTCGTCAGTCAAAACAGGATGAAACAGCGCTGCCATTGTGGCCGTCCGGCAGCGACACGCAAATCGAGGAAGTGGCCGACAGTCATCCCGTCAGGCCCCACGCTACAGCCGAGCATCGCGAAGAACCCGCGGCGGGCGATGTGCTGGAAGCGGTGGGGATTTATCTGGCGTACGGACGGCTGGGTGAAGCGGTTGGCCTGCTGCGCGAGGCTTTGCACAAAGAACCGCAACGCATCGACCTCGACCTGCAACTGCTGGAAGTGCTCGGGCGTCAGGGTGATAGCGCAGCGTATGAGCAACAGGAACAGCACCTGCGTGAACTCGGTGTAGAGGCCGCGCAGCTGCAGGCGGTGCGCGAGCGTCATCCGAAACTGCTGAGTGCTGCGCCATTGGCGGCTGTTGCGCCGGTGGCTGCCAGTGTCGCGCCGGTGGTTGTCGCTGAGCCTGAGCCGGCAGCGCCCGAAGATCATTTCGAGCTGAAGCTGGATGAATTGTCGACGGCCGCCAGTTGGGATCTGGAGGACAGCCGTGCGGCGCCGCCGCGATCAACGCTGGACGAAGCACCGCAGGGTAGCCGTCTGCAAGTGCTGCCGCAGGACTTTGAGCTTCCGGCGGCCAGCGAAGAAGCGGAGCTGGAATGGATCCCCGAGCCCGAGGCTCAGCCGCTGGACGATGACTTTCTCAACGAGTTTGCTGATCCGCCGCCGTCGCTACCCCTGGAAACGCTGGAGCTGCAGATGCCGGAGGAGGAGGGCGAGGCAGGTGCCGGCAAGCTCGAGCAGGCACAGACCTGCATTGATGACGGAGACATCGACAGTGCGATTGCGTTGCTCAATGAATTGCTCAAGGAGGGCGACGAACCCCTCAGGCAAACCGCTCGAACCTTGTTGGCGGGGATTCGTTGATTGTTGAGTCACCGGTATTTTCAGGGGCGCTGGGTGATTGCTTTCGCGAGCGAGCCTGCTCCCACCGTTGAAAGGCATTCCAACTATGGGAGCGGGCTCGCTCGCGAACACGGCCCGTCAGACCTGATTGATCAGAAGGTCTGGCCGAGATTCAGGTACACCGCCTGCTCGTTGGCATCATTCAGCCCGTAACTGAAATTCAACGGCCCCAATGGTGTATCGAACCCGATAAACACACTGGCGGCGTTGATGTAGCCACTGTCGAATTCATTGTCGTTGTTCCATGCCCGGCCACGCTCCAGCGAAGCACCGGCGTACAGCGGGAAGTCCAGCGGCAGGTAGGCGCGAGGGGTCAGGCGGCGGTAATACACCGCCCGCAACAGACTGACGTTCTGTCCCGAAATCGCATCCTCACGGAAGCCCGACAACTGCCGCGCACCGCCGAGCAGGAAGCTGGAAGTGACCACGTTGGTGTCGTCGAGTGTGCGCCCGTAACGCCCGCCGAGTATCAGCGTGTCCGGCCCGCGGCTCATGGCTTTATCGAGTTTGAATTCCCATTGCCGGTAGCGTGTGTCTGACCCCAGGCTCGGTTCGAATTGCAGCAGTGTCAGACTGATGTCCTTGCCTTCGTGCGGGTAGTAGACGTTGTCCAGCGAGTCGTAGGAGTACTTCAGCGAATAGAAGCCTTCGTTGAAATGCTCGCTGGGCAGGTCCTGATCGCCAATGCGCACGTCAGCCTTGCCCCACGCCTCGCCGACGCCAAAGCGCACTTCACCGTTGTTGCCGATCTGCCGGCCGACATTCAGCGCCATGCCATAGCGTTCGACGCGGTACTGCGCGATCGGATCGTTATCGAGCACGGCATCGACGTTCTGCGCTTCGAACACCACCGACGGGGCGATGAAGTAGCGCGAGCCGACGTCCAGCGGCTGGTAGAACTCGCTGTACAGCTCCTGTTTATCGCCAATTTGCGCGCGGGTCAGCCATTCCGCGCCGAGCCGATTGATGCCGTTGACCCGGTAACTGGCACCGAGGTTGAAAGCGCTGTCGCCACGCATATCGTCCGACAGGTTGAGGCCGACCCGCAGGTAATCGGTGCCGCTGCGCTTGCCACGAGCACTGATGACCAAGGTGTGATCCTGCCCCTTGTGCACGACGCGGTATTGCACCTGCTCGAAGTAGTCGAGGCCATACAGGGTGCCCATGTCCGAGTGCAGGCGCCCCAGGTCCAGCGGTTCGCCGATGTGCTGGCGGATGTAGTAACGAATGACATCGTCATCGACTTTCGAATTGTTCTCGACCTTGATCGCGGTGATGATCGGTGTGCGCTGGCCCGGCGAGCGGGCAGCGTTGAGTTCGGCATCCTGGGATTCGGCGGATTTGAGTACGGCGAGGCGGGCGTCGAGAATTCGCGTCGCGCGGTAACCGGCGTCGATCATGTCCTGCGCCTTGCCGAAGTCGGTGACGCCGAACGCCGCCAGCGCCGGCTGGATAAGGACATCCGACGGTTTCAGGGCCGCGAGTTGCTCTTCGGAGTTGCGCCGGGTCATCAGGGTGATCGACTGGTTCAGTACGTCGACCACGGTGGTCAGCTGCTTGCTGCTGCGCAGGGGCGTTCCGATATCGACGACGATGGCGACGTCGACCCCCATTTCCCGCGCCACGTCGAGGGGGATGTTGTCGGTCATGCCGCCGTCCACCAGCAACCGGCCATCGAGTTCCACCGGGGCGAACACCGCCGGGATCGACATGCTGGCGCGAATCACCTGGGGCAGGTGACCCTTGCGGAACACCACTTTTTCGCCATTGGCGATGTCGGTGGCGACGGCGCGGAACGGGATCGGCAGCTTGTCGAAATCCCGTGTATCGCTGGTATGCGCCAGCAGGCTCTCCAGCAACAGTGCGAGGTTCTGCCCCTGAATCACCCCCAGCGGCAGGCCGAGGCTGCCGTCGTCGCGAAAGCTCAGTTTCTGTTTCACCAGAAAGTCGCGGTCATCCTGCTTGCGCCGAAACGGCACGTCTTCCCGGGGCGGGGCGTCGGACAGCGCCTGTTGCCAGTCGATGTTCAGGGCGAGTTTTTCCAGCTCGTCGATCTTGTAGCCCGAGGCATACAGGCCGCCGACCACCGCGCCCATGCTGGTGCCGGCAATCGCGTCGATCTTGATGCCTTGCTCTTCCAGCGCCTTGAGCACGCCGATGTGCGCCAGGCCACGCGCAGCGCCACCGGACAGCACCAGGCCGACCTTTGGCCGCGTGGCTTCATTGGCAGGGGCGCTGGCGTGAACGAACAAGGGCAGGTAACCAAGCAGCAGGCAGAGCAGCAGACGGCGCATTGTGAGTCTCGGGGCAAACTGTAAAGCCGGCTATTATAGCGGCGCCCTCTGTCTCAGGAGTTTCAGCGAACATGACCGCCGCAAAAGCAGAAGTTGTCATCACCTATTGCACGCAATGCCAATGGCTGTTGCGCGCCGCATGGCTGGCCCAGGAGTTGCTCAGCACCTTTGCCGACGACCTCGGCAAAGTCTCGTTGGTGCCGGGCACCGGCGGGGTGTTTCACATCACCTGCGCTGGCGTGCAGATCTGGGAGCGCAAGGCCGACGGTGGCTTTCCCGAAGCCAAGGTGTTGAAGCAACGGGTGCGCGATCAGATCGACCCTGACCGCGACCTCGGCCACAACGACAGCACTCAGTGAGACGCGGCCTCGGCGGCGACGGTTTTCTTGTCCGCATGACCTGACATCCGCGCCGACACGACGATTGCGACGATGATCAGCGCACCACCGAGCAACATCCGCAGTGTCGGGTTCTCGTCAAACAGCAGCCAGGCGACAGTGATGCCGTAAACCGGCTCCATCGCAAACACCACCGCTGCCGTGCGCGCCTTGATCACCGCCAGACTGGCCACGAACAGGCTGTGGGCCACCCCGGTGCAGAACACCCCGAGCAGGCCGATCCACAGCCAGTCCAGTGCGCGCACTTCGCTGAGTTGCGGCGCCGCGACCGGCAGCAGGCACACGGCGACCACGACGTTCTGACACAGCGCCGCCTGCACCGCCGGGATGCGCCCGGAGCTGGCGCGATTGGTCAGTGACAGCAGGGAAAACAACAGGCCGGAC
This sequence comes from Pseudomonas sp. GNP014, assembly GCF_054344005.1. NCBI lineage: Bacteria > Pseudomonadati > Pseudomonadota > Gammaproteobacteria > Pseudomonadales > Pseudomonadaceae > Pseudomonas > Pseudomonas sp. GNP014. Next base: position 2,899,926 of record NZ_JBTGUS010000001.1, read on the forward strand.
AGCACCGCCCAAAGCAGGCCGGTGGTCGCGCCACTGGCCAGATCGAACGCCGGCGTCACCAGCACCAGACCGACCGTGACCAGCACCACCAGCACGATCTCGTTGGCGCGGATGCGTTCGCGGAAGATCAGCCCTTCGAGAATCACCGTGAACGCCGGGAAACTGGCAAAGCCCAGCGTCGCAATCGCCACCCCGGCGATTTTTACCGAAACGAAAAAGCTCACCCAATGCCCGGCCAGCAACACACCGCTGAGGGCGAGGCGTCGCCAGTCCACAGCCTGGAGTTTTTTCCAGCCGTTCTGGCTGGCGAAACGGGCAAAAAAAGCCAGGGCGAGCACGGCGAACGCGGCACGGCCGAACACGATCACGGCAGGTGATGCCGCAGCGAGTTTGCCGAACACACCGGTCAGGCCGAACATCAGGGCGCCAATATGCAGGGCGCCAAGGGCAGTACGCGGGGTCATCGCAATCCTTAATTCAGGCACATATTCAACGGTAGGCGCAGCCTTCGGCAGCGCCTGCGCATTGAATCGTATGCAGGCTGATAAGTCTGTCGGCAGACTAGCGTCTTTTGTTGTAGGACTCGCGCCGAAGCTGGCCGGGTGATGAACCGAACTCACGCAGGACTGCGGCTGAAAAAGCACTTTGCGAGCTGTAGCCTACGCGGCTGCCTACTTCGCCGATCGGCAGTGCAGTGTCGCGTAACAGTCGCACCGCCAGATGCAGGCGCCGGCTGCGAATGTAGTCCATCGGCGTCTGTCCGCATTCGGCCATGAACCGCGCATGCAGGCGCGCGCTGGACAGGCCGGCGATGCGCGCCAGGTCGGCGACTTGCAGTGGATAGGCGGCGTATTGCTCGATGTGCGCGTCCAGCGCTGCGTAGGGCAGGCGGCGCGCGGCGAGTTCGGCCGGCCTGGCATGATTGAGGCTGGCCAACAGCAACACGGCACCCTGGCGAGCGATCAGCGGATCACTGATGGGGCTGCTGGCCAGCCAACTGACCAATTGACTTTGCCCGGTATCCAGTGTCCGGCGCGCCGGATTGTCGAGCAGGCGGCGACTGGCCTCGGCATGCTCGCCCAATGACTCCGTTACCCACGGCCCCTCAGGGATGTCGAGCACCAGGCAGCGACTGCCATCAGGGCTGCCGCAGGCATGATGGGCGCCGGACGGGACGACCACGAAACTCTGCTGGCGCACCTGACTGCCCTGGCCCTCGACCTCGAAATCCAGCGCGCCCGATAACCCGAACACCAGTTGAGCGTGCTCGTGGCTGTGGACGATCAGATCATGGGTGTAGTCGCGCAGGGTGAGGATCGGTCGCATCGCAGTTCGTCTCCGGAGTGATCGCCAGTCTACACCGGCCCGCGCCGGATGCGTTGTCACAGGACTGACTCGCGCCTGTCATGGTCGATTAACCGGACGGGCGCACTCTGGCGAAAACATCGTAGAGGGTTGCCCATGACCAGCGCCGAGCTTGCCAAACCCAGCCGTAAACAGCGAGTGCGCACCTTGTGGATTTCCGACGTGCACCTGGGCACGCGGGATTGCCAGGCGGAACACTTGTCGACGTTTCTCAAGGGCTATCACGCCGACAAGATCTACCTGGTCGGCGACATCATCGACGGTTGGAAACTGCGTGGCGGCATGTATTGGCCACAAGCGCACACCAACGTGATCCGCCGCTTGCTGACCATGAGCAAGCGCGGCACCGAAGTGATTTACGTCACCGGCAACCACGACGAATTCCTGCGCCGCTATTCGAAGCTGATTCTGGGCAATATCCAGTTGGTCGACGAGGCGGTGCATGTCACGGCAGACGGGCGGCATTTGCTGGTGATTCACGGCGATCAGTTCGATGTGATCACCCGCTATCATCGCTGGCTGGCCTTCCTCGGCGATTCGGCCTACGAATTCACCCTGACCCTCAACCGCTGGCTCAATCACTGGCGTGCGCGGTATGGCTACGGGTACTGGTCGTTGTCGGCGTATCTCAAGCACAAGGTAAAAACCGCGGTGAGTTTCATCAGCGACTTCGAAGAAGCCATCGCCCATGAATGCGTGAAGCGCGAGCTGCATGGTGTGGTCTGCGGGCACATTCACCATGCCGAGATCCGCAAGGTTGGCGAGGTCGATTACCTCAATTGCGGCGACTGGGTGGAATCGTGCACGGCGTTGATCGAGCATTGGGACGGCACGATCGAGTTGTATCGCCTGGCGGATGCCCAGGCACGCGAAGCGCAGCTCAAGGCGGCCAAAGTCGCCGAACTGGCCTGAGTCTCGGGTGGTTTAGAGGGCCTCATCGCTGGCAAGCCAGCTCCCACAGGTTTTGTGAACGGCACACAATCTTGTGGGAGCTGGCTTGCCAGCGATGAGGCCAGTACAAACAACATCAAGCGGTGGTGGTGTGTTCTTCCATTGCGGCTTTGTAAATCGAGTTCTTCGGCTGCGCAAACAGCCTTTCCACCATCGGCTCGAAGAAACTCAGCGGCAGGGTGTCATAGGCTGGATCAAACGCCGCCGCATCGTACTTGGCACAAAACTCGGCGGTCGCCTGGAACTGCGGGTGCTCTTTGAACTGCTCGCGCAGATGCCGATCCATGCCCAGGTGATGGAAGAAATAGTAGCCCTGAAAGATGCCGTGCTTCTCGACCATCCACAGGTTCTCGGCACTGACGAACGGCTTGAGGATCGCTGCGGCAATGTCCGGGTGGTTGTAGGAGCCCAAGGTGTCGCCAATGTCGTGCAGCAGCGCGCACACCACATATTCCTCATCGCGCCCGTCGCGCAAGGCTCGGGTTGCGGTTTGCAGCGAGTGGGTCAGGCGGTCCACCGGGAAGCCGCCGAAATCCCCTTCGAGCAATTTCAGGTGGGTCATGATCCGCGCCGGCAATTGTCTGGCGTAGGCACTGAAATCCGCCGCAATGATTGCCCAGTCTTCCTGGGTGCCGTCTTTCATGTGGGTGAAACGGGCATTGGCGCTCATCGGCCATCCTCGTCGGGTTGTTCAGAACGCCACGCGACCCAGGATCATGTCGCGGTACATGACGAAGTCGCCGAGCAGGCTGTACAGCGGATGCTGAAACGTCGCCGGGCGGTTTTTCTCGAAAAAGAAATGCCCGATCCAGGCGAAGCTGTAGCCGGCCAGCGGCAAGGCCAACAATAGCAGCCAGGCGCCTTTGGCGAGAGTCAGGGCCAGAATAAGAATCACCAGTGTCGTGCCGATGAAATGCAGGCGCCGACAGGTGCTGTTGCTGTGCTCGCTGAGGTAATACGGATAGAACTCAGCGAAGCTGTTGAAATGCTTTATGTTTTCCACGACCGCGTTCTCTGTGGTTATTGTTCTGGCGACGAGTTGTTCTGCGGGTAGCCTATTTGAGTCTAGAGTGATCATGGGGGTGGGCCAGTGACAATCGGCGCCACTTTAGTATCCTTCGCAAATCGGGCCGTAGCATGCGGGCCATCATGTAAAAGAAAAACGCCATGAGCGAACGAACGACTTCTGCAAGCTGGGCGATGGGGATTGTCAAAGCATTGGAGATGGACGGCCTGGATTGCCGGGCTCTGTTCAAGCAACTGGGGCTCGATTACGCGGCTCTGGATGATCCGGATGCACGTTTCCCGCAAGATTCCATGACCCGCCTGTGGCAAAGGGCGGTTGAGTTGTCCGGTAACCCGGCGATCGGCCTGAACATGGGAAAAGTGGTGCGGCCGGCGTCGTTTCACGTCGCCGGCTACGCGTTGATGTCGAGCAACACGCTGGCCGAAGGCTTTCAACGCTTGGTGCGTTATCAACGGATCATTGCCGAAAGCGCCGACCTGAGTTTTCGCCTGCTCGATGAAGGTTATGCGCTGATTCTGACCGTGCACGGCGATCATCTGCCGCCGACCCGACAAAGCGCCGAAGCCTCGCTGGCCTGCGCGCTGGGCCTGTGCGGCTGGTTGACCGGGCGCACGCTGCACCCGGTCAAAGTGTTGGTGCAGGGCGATCAGCCCGCCGATCTGGAGCCTTATAAACAAGCCTTTCACGCGCCCCTGGTGTTCAACGCACCGTATGACGCACTGATCTTCGAACGCGCGGATATGGAAGCGCCGCTACCGACGGCCAATGAAGCGATGGCGCTGCTGCACGACCGGTTTGCCGGGGAATATCTGGCGCGCTTTTCCGAAAGCCGCGTGACCCACAAGGCGCGGCAGGTGTTGTGCCGGTTGTTGCCACAAGGCGAACCGAAGCGCGACACCGTGGCGCAGACCCTGCACCTGTCGCAACGGACCTTGCAGCGCCGCTTGCAGGAGGAGGGCACCAGTTTTCAGCAGTTGCTCGATGACACCCGCCGCGAACTGGCCGAACAGTATCTGGCGCAACCGAGCATGACCCTGCTGGAGATCGCTTATCTGCTGGGATTTGCCGATCCGAGTAATTTCTTCCGCGCCTTCCGCCGCTGGTTCGACACCACGCCCGGCGATTACCGGACGCGGTTGTTGCAGGCGCCGAACGCGGTCAGTGACGCCAAAAGGCCGGAATGCACAGCACAAACACCGTAATGATTTCCAGGCGGCCGAGCAGCATGCCGAACGACAGAATCCACTTGGCGGCATCCGGCAGGGTGGCGAAGTTGCCCGCCGGGCCGATGGTTTCACCCAGGCCCGGGCCGACGCCGGACACGGTGCTCGCGGCGCCGGTCAGCGCGGTCATCCAGTCGACGCCGAGCAGCGACAGCAGCAGGGCAATCACGCAGATGGTGATGGCGAAGAAGAACGAGAAGGTCAGAATCGAGCGCACGATCTCTTCGTCTAGGCGGTGGCCGTTGTATTTCTGCTTGATCACCGCGCGTGGGTGAATCAGCTGGTTAAGGTTGGCCTTGAGCAGGATGTAGGCGACCTGGAAGCGGAAAATCTTGATCCCGCCCGCTGTCGAGCCGGAACAGCCACCAACAAAACCCAGATAGAAGAACAGCATCAACGAGAAGTTGCCCCACAGGCTGTAGTCGCCCAGGGCAAACCCGGTGGTGGTGACCACCGAGGTCACGTTCAGCGCGACATGCCGCAACGCCTCCAGCCAGTGCAGTTTGGTCGTCCACCAGTACCAGGTGCCGAGTACCAGCCAGGTCACCAGCAACATCGCCAATAAACCCTGCACCTGCTGATCCCTGATCAACGCCTTGCGGTTGCCGCGCAATGTCGCCACGTAGAGAGTGAACGGCAGGCTGCCGAGGATCATGATCACGATCGCGACCCAGTGCACGGCCGGTTGTGTCCACTTGGCCAGGGACTGGTCGGAGGTCGAGAACCCGCCCGTGGAGATCGCCGACATCGCATGGTTGATTGCATCGAACGGGCTCATCCCGGCCCACCAGAGCGCCAGGCTGCCGAGGATGGTGATGCCGACATACGCTGCCACAATCAGCCGCGCCACCATGTGCGAGCGCGGCATGACCTTTTCCGAACGGTCCGAGGATTCGGTCTGGAACAGGCGCATGCCGCCGATGCGCAGCAACGGCAAAATTGCCACCGCCATGCCGATGAAGCCGATGCCGCCGAGCCAGTGCAGCAGTGAGCGCCACATCAGAATCCCCGGGGACATGGTGTCGAGCCCGCTGAGCACGGTCGAACCGGTCGCGGTGATGCCGGACATGCTTTCGAAAAACGAGTCGGTGTAGCTGATGTGCTGGGTCAGCAGAAATGGCAGTGCGGCGAAAATACACACCACCAGCCAGCTGCTGACGGTGAGCAAATACATGTCGCGGGGGCGCAGATGAATGTGTTCCGGCCGGCCGGGAATCACCAGCGCGAGGCCGGCGACGAAGGTGATCATGCTCGCCCAGAGGAACGACGGCAGGTCGCTGGTGCGCTCGAAAATCACCAGGGTGGCCATCGGCACGACCATGGCCACGGCCAGGGTGATCAGGAAGATGCCGATGATGAAACCAATGATCCGTAAGGTCGGCAACGCCATGAAGTCCGCTCGGGCTGATGTGGGAAGGGCGCCATTCTACCCGTGGGGGCAGGCATGTAAACCGGCACCCGGTTGGCAGATACCGCTAGAATAGCCGCACATTTTTCTCAGGAGGTGGCCGATGCAGGCTCTCGACGCTTTGCTCAACCGTGTTTCCGTTCCACGACTGGTCGAACCGGCCCCCACCGCCGCACAGCGCGAAGCGTTGTTCTCCGCGGCCCTGCGTGCGCCGGATCACGGGCACTTGCAGCCTTATCGTTTCCTGACCGTCGAAGGCTCGGCGCGCGAGCAGATGGGCGAGTTGCTGGCCGAAGCCGCGCAAATGCAGGAAGGCGAAGTCACTGAAGCGATGATCGACAAGGCACGCAACGGTCCGCTGCGTGCTCCGTTGGTGGTTGTGGTGATTGCGAAGTTGCAGGATCACGTCAAATACCCGAAAGCCGAGCAGTTGCTGGCGGCCGGTTGTGCCGCCCACGGGATTTTGCTGGCGGCGTATGCGCAGGGGATTGGCGCGGTGTGGCGCACCGGTGATCTGGCGTATTCCAAGCATGTGGCCCAAGGGTTGGGGCTGGCGGAAGGGGAAGAGGTGATCGCGTTCCTGTACCTCGGCACCCCGCAGAAAGAGCCGCGTGTGGCGGAGAAGGTTGACCTGGCCGAGTTCGTTAGCGCCTGGCCGGGTAAAGCCTGAAGATCAAAAGCCCCTCACCCTGACCCTCTCCCGGAGGGAGAGGGGACTGATTGGGGGATGTTGTAGAGATACGCCGACTTGGACGTTCTTCGCTGAATCCATAATCGACTTCGGTTCAATTCGGATACAGAGTTGATTACGGATTCAGCATCCATAATCAACTCGGTCTGTCAGGTCGATGCAGGGCGCCAGACACCTCACCCCAGCCCTCTCCCGGAGGGAGAGGGGGCTGATTGGGGGATGTTGTAGAGATACGCCGACCTGAACGTTCTTCGCTGAATCCATAATCGACTTCGGTTCAATTCGGATACAGAGTTGATTACGGATTCAGCATCCATAATCAACTCGGTTTGTCAGGTCGATGCAGGGCACCAGACACCTCACCCCAGCCCTCTCCCGGAGGGAGAGGGGGCTGATTGGGGGATGTTGTAGAGATACGCCGACCTGAACGTTCTTCGCTGAATCCATAATCGACTTCGGTTCAATTCGGATACAGAGTTGATTACGGATTCAGCATCCATAATCAACTCGGTTTGTCAGGTCGATGCAGGGCACCAGGCACCTCACCCCAGCCCTCTCCCGGAGGGAGAGGGGGCTGATTGGGGGATGTTGTAGAGATACGCCGACCTGAACGTTCTTCGCTGAATCCATAATCGACTTCGGTTCAATTCGGATACAGAGTTGATTACGGATTCAGCATCCATAATCAACTCGGTCTGTCAGGTCGATGCAGGGCGCCAGACACCTCACCCCAGCCCTCTCCCGCAGGGAGAGGGGACTGATTGTGGGATGTTGCAGAGACGCGCCGACCTGGACGTGCCTGGCTGAATCCAGACCCGATCACGGCTTGGAGTCCATAATCGACTCGGTGTTTCAACTCGATGCAGGGCGCCAGACACCTCGGTCGGCCCCCTCTCCCTCCGGGAGAGGGCTGGGGTGAGGGTGGCTTTTAGGGTTGGACGACGGCGCCGGGTACAAGCGGCAATTCCAGACTCGCAATAAACCCGCCCTGCGGATGATTGGCCAGCGTCAAACTCCCACCATGGCGTTCCGCCGCTCGCCGGGCAATCGCCAGGCCCAGGCCATGTCCCGCCGCCGTCTGCCCCGGCGCCCGGTAAAACGGTTCGCCCAACTGGCTCAAATGCTCAGCCTGCACCCCCGGGCCATGGTCGCGCACGCTCACGACAATTTTTTCGCCCTGACGCGAGGCCTGCATTTCAATCGCTTGACCTTCCGGATTGAAGCGCTGGGCATTGCGCAGCAGGTTATCGACGGCGCGCTCGATCATGGTCGGCCAGCCCTTCAGATTCAGCTGCGGTTCGGCATCAAGACGCACGATCTGCTCGGGCGATGCCAGTTTCGCGTCCTTCTGCAACGTGCCGAGCAACGTATTCAGATCCACCTCTTCAGCACTGGCGTTGTCGGCATCGACTCGCGCCAATACCAGAATTTCACTGATCAACGCTTCCAGCCGATCACACTCGCGTGTCAGTCGTGGCCAGAGTTTCTCGCGTTCCTCTGGGTTGGCCCGTTCCGCCAGCGCCAAGGCAATCCGCAACCGTGCCAGCGGTGAGCGCAATTCGTGGGACACATCACGCAGCAATTGCCGCTGACTGCCGATCAGGCTTTGCAGGCGCGCACCCATGCGGTTGAAGTCGGTGGCCAGCACGCCGAATTCGTCGCGGCGGTTGGCCAGTTTCGCCAGGCTGTTCTGCTGATAGGTGGTCTGTCCCAGGTCATGCACCGCGCCGCGCAAACGGCTGAGCGGGCGGGTGATGGAGAACGTGACCAAGAGGCTGAACAGGGTCAGTACCACCAGCGCAATACCCAGCGCACTGAGCGGCCAAAGCAGGCTATCGCGGTGCCAGGCGTCGAGTTCCGGGTGCGGGATGCGGAAGATGAACAGATAGGTGTCACCGGTTTTTTCGCTGGTGAACTCGTCGGTCAGGCGCCGCCAGGGCAGGCGGCGGTCATCGTTGTTCTGGCGGGCTTCGAAGGCGGCGGCGCGGCGCGGGAAGGTGCCGCGGACCACCGGATCACCGCTTTCGTTGAGCACCTGAACGTCGATGTGATACTGGCGTTTGCGTTGTTCGAGGATCGTCTGGGCGGCTTCTTCGCCCTGGGCTTCGTAGGTTTGCGTCCATTCACTGGCCAATGTGTTGAGGCCCGGGTGACGGCTGAGGATCCACGCGTCCTGGTTGAGCATGTGCCCGAGCAGAATGGACAACCCGGCCACCAGAGCGATGGCCAGCCAGAAGCTCGCGAGAATACGCCAGAACAATGAACGCACAGAAATTCCTCAGAACAAACACAAAACCCCTGTAGGAGTGAGCCTGCTCGCGATAGCGGTGGGCCAGACACGATTCTGTCGACTGGCACACCGCTATCGCGAGCAGGCTCACTCCTGCATTTGGATCGGTAAAAACAGGCCCCACGGAATATGCCGCCGGGCCTGTGATTAGAACATTATTGCGCTTTTTGCGGCTGTTGCGCTTTCCACGCCTTGAACTCGGCCCATTCGGCGCGGCGTTCCGCCTGTTTCTTCTGGATCTCGTCGAATTTCTTCTGTTGATCCGGCTTCAGCAGGTTGCGTACGTCGGCTTCGGCTTTCTTGTGGTTGGCCGCCATCTCGTCCTTCATGGCTTTCTGGTCAGCCGGCGAGAGTTTTTCCAGGTACTTCTCGACCACTTGCTTACGCTCGTGCATCTGCTCGCCCATGATCTTGCGGATCTGCTCGCGCTGTTCGCGAGACAGGTCGAGTTGGCTGTACGGTCCTTTGCCGTGCATGCCGTGCATCTGACCGCCGTGGCGAGCGCCATCCATTGGGCCACCCATCGGGCCGCCATCCTGCGGCATGGCCATGGCGACGGTTGGCAGAGCGGCAGCGAACATCAGAGCGATAAGAGTCTTGCGCATGGTGTATCTCCTTGTCTCGTTCCCGGTACGTTCCGGATGAGTACAGATTACGGAGATCAAGGTCAGCGGCGGTCAGCGCTGCGTAAAGCTTGGGTAAAGACGCTTTGTGTCCAACCTTACAAACACACCCCTATAGGCGTGAGCCTGCTCGCGATAGCGGTGTATCTGGCAAGAAAGTGTCGACTGACACACTGCCATCGCGAGCAGGCTCACGCCTACAGGGGGTGGCAGGTTCAGAGGCTATAGAAGTAACCGCGGCTACGCAGGGCGACGATCCGTGGACGACCGTCCGGGTGCGGGCCGATCTTCTTGCGCAGGTTGCTGACGTGCATGTCCAGGCTGCGGTCGTACAGGGTCAGCTTGCGGCCGAGGGCCAGTTGCGCCAGTTCCTGTTTATCCAGCGGCTCGCCGGGCTGCTTGAGCAGGGCTTCGAGCAGGCGGCTTTCGGACACGGTGAGGGTCAGTTCTTTCTCGTCGATGCTGACCACGCCACGCACCGGGCTGAAGCTCAGGTCGCCCAGTTCCAGTTGAGTCGACACCGCTGCCGGATGGCTGCGGCGCAACACGGCGCGCAGGCGGGCGGTCAGTTCACGGGGATCGCACGGCTTGGCCAGGTAATCATCGGCGCCGAGCTCCAGGCCGAGGATGCGGTCCAGCGGCTCGCCTCGGGCCGAAAGCATCAGCACCGGCAGATCGGCGTGATCGTTGCGCAGTTGCTTGAGCAGTTCCAGGCCGCTGCCGTCGGGCAGCATCACGTCCAGCACCACCGCCGCGGGCGACGATTCGGCCAACGCCTTGCGCGCACTCTGGCCATCGTGGCAGGCGCGCACCTGGAAGCCTTCCTGGCTCAGCCAGCTACTCAGGAGTTCGCACAACTCCTGGTCATCATCAATCAGTAACAGCTCGCTCATGACTCACTCAATTTAGCCATTGCCGACGTTTTCGGCTTGCTCCACTGGCAAAGATACCGCAGAGCAGCGCCAATAGCGCTACTCCGGCACCGGTGACGAACCACTGCTGCTGTTCGGTCAACAGACGCGGGAGCGGGCTGGCCTGGGCTTCCTTGAGTTGCAGCTTGAGACGCTGGTTCTCCTGGCGCAACCGGGCGAGCTGGGCGCTTTCGCGGGTGTTGTCGGCATTTTGCAATTGTTTGCTCAGTTCTTCCCGCTGCTGTTCGCTGACCTTGAGGCGCTGTTGCAACTCGGTGATCTGACTGCCGGCACTCAATGACAATGGCGTGGAGCTGCCGCCTTCGGTGGTTTCCTCACCATGGGCGGGCGCCATGATCGACAACGTGACCAACATCAGACACAACGGACCCTTGCGCATCGCGACACCTGCTTCCAAATGGATATTGGGCAGGTTGTCGGCAGACAAACGAGAATAATGAGCGATTGAGAGCAGCAAGAACCGAGAAGGTTCAGTGCCGGGGAAGACTGGTTTGTAGTGCAGGTGACTTTGTGGCGAGGGGATTTATCCCCGATGGGCAGCGAAGCTGTCCCAATAACAGGGACTGCGGTGTGACAGGCACACCGCATTGGATGGCTTTGGGGCGCCTTCGCCACCCAACGGGGATAAATCCCCTTGCTACTGGGGCTTCTGGTCTTTTACGGGAGGACTTGCTTGAACGGTTTGACGATCACATTGGCATACACGCCAGCGGCGATGTACGGATCGGCATCGGCCCACGCTTGCGCGGCGCTCAGCGAATCGAACTCGGCGACGATCAGGCTGCCGGTGAAACCCGCTGCGCCCGGATCATTGCTGTCGACCGCCGGGTGCGGGCCGGCCAATACGATGCGACCTTCGCCCTTGAGCGCTTGCAGGCGTTCCAGGTGCGCAGGGCGCGCGGCCAGGCGGGCTTCCAGCGAGTTGGCGACGTCGGTGGCAATGATGGCGTAGAGCATGTCAGTCCTCGGTTTTTGGTGTTGTGGTATCGGCGTCGTGCAGGTGACGAGACAGGTAGATGCCCTGAGCGACCAGGAACAGCACGGTCATGCCCAGGCTGCCGAACACCTTGAAGTCCACCCAGATGCTCTGGAAGGTGAAGGCGACGAACAGGTTGGCGGCCCCGCAAAACAGGAAAAAGCCGATCCAGGCGATGTTCAGGCGGGTCCAGACCGGATCCGGCAGGGTCAGTGCGTGGCCCATGATGCGTTTGATCAGCAGGCGGTCACCGATGAAGTGACTGCCGATGAAGGCCACGGCGAACAGCCAGTTGACCACCGGCGCTTTCCACTTGAGGAAGGTCTCGCTGTGGAAGGCCAGCGTCAGGCTGCCGAATACCAGGCAGGCGATCAGGGTCAGCCATTGGCTCTTTTCCAGCTTGCGCTGTTTGATGAACAACGCACCGTACACCACGAGGGAGCTGATGATCAGCATCGCGGTGGCGCTGTAAATACCGCCTACAGTCACTTCATGGCCAGCGATGTCGACGACCCGTGGATCAAGTTTGTAAACGATGAAGAACAGCAGAAGCGGGATGAAATCGATGAATTGTTTCACAGTAAGAGCCAGAAGCTGGATGTGGCGGCATAATAACAAACATATGGGCGCGCGATAGCGTCAGCTGATTTGAGGTTACAACTCCCCGTGAATGTTGATTTGCACTGCCATAGCACGGCCTCCGATGGCGCCCTGGCGCCTGCGGTTCTGGTTGCGCGTGCGTTTGAAAACGGCGTGCGAGTCCTGGCGTTGACCGACCACGACACCCTTGAAGGCCTCGCCGAAGCGCGCGCGGCCGCCGATGAATTGGGCATGCAACTGGTCAACGGCGTCGAATTGTCCTGCACCTGGGGCGGCGCGACCATTCATGTGCTGGGCTACGGTTTCGACGTCAACGCCGCGCCGTTGGTCGAGGCAATTGCCAAATTGCACGATGGCCGCTGGCTGCGGTCGGAAGAAATAAGCCGCAAGCTCGCGCTCAAGGGCATGCCCGGCGCCCTCGATGGCGCCCGGCAGATTCAGCTGGAACTGGGCGATAGCGGCAATGCGCCGGCCCGTCCGCATTTCGCTGACTGGATGGTACGTGAAGGTTTTGTAAAGGATCGCGCCGAAGCCTTTCGCAAGTGGCTCGGCGCTGGCAAGTTGGGCGACGTCAAGTTGCACTGGCCGACACTGGAAGACACTGTCGACACGTTGCGCGCCGCCAATGCGTGGGTCAGCCTGGCGCATCCGTGGCACTACGATTTCACCCGCAGCAAGCGCCGAAAGCTGATTGCCGACTATATTCAAGCGGGCGGGCACGCGATTGAAGTGGTCAATGGCTTTCAGCCCGCAGAACAGGTGGGCAGCCTGGCGATCCTTGCCCGTGAGTTCGGTCTGCTGGTCAGCGCCGGCAGTGATTTCCATGGCCCTGGAGGCTGGTCCGAGATCGGCCAGTACCGGCCGGTTCCCGAGGACCTTCCACCCCTGTGGTGTCGGTTCAAACATGACACAGTTATTGCCGCCGTCTGAACAGGTAGAGAATGTGAGTCAATTTTTCCAGATTCATCCGGAAAACCCGCAAGCGCGCCTGATCAAACAGGCGGTCGAGATCATCCGCAAGGGCGGGGTGGTGATTTACCCTACCGACTCTTCCTACGCCATTGGTTGCCAGATCGGCGACAAGACCGCCATCGAGCGGGTTCGGCGCCTGCGTCAGCTGGATGAAAAGCACAACTTCGCGCTGATCTGCAGCGACCTGTCGCAACTGGGCAATTACGCCAAGATCGACACCGGCACGTTCCGCATACTAAAGGCGCATTTGCCGGGGCCTTACACCTTTATTCTCAACGCTACCCGCGAAGTGCCTCGGCTGCTCCTGCATCCGAAGAAGCGCACCATCGGCCTGCGCGTGCCCAGCCATCCAATCGCCCTGGCGCTGTTGGCCGAACTCGGCGAGCCGCTGATGAGCGTGACCCTGATCATGCCCGGCGACGAAGACCCGCTGAGCGATCCCTATGAAATGCGTCAATTGCTTGAACACCAGGTGGACCTGATCATCGACGGCGGTTTCGGCGGGATCAAGGCGTCCACGGTGATCGACCTGACCGGCGACGATCCGGAAGTGATCCGCGTCGGTTGCGGCGACCCCGCGCCGTTCATGGTCGAGGCCTGAATGTCCGCAGTGGAAACCGTTGTCGATCCCCAGGCCGGCGCCCAGCAGGAACTGCCGTTTGCCATGGTCTATGGCCAGGCGGTCATGGAAATGCCGCTGGACCTGTACATTCCGCCGGATGCGCTGGAAGTCTTTCTCGAAGCCTTCGAAGGTCCGCTCGACCTGCTGCTGTACCTGATCCGCAAACAGAACATCAACATTCTCGACATTCCGGTGGCGGAAATCACCCGCCAGTACATGGGCTATGTCGAGTTGATGCAGTCGGTGCGTCTGGAGCTGGCCGCCGAGTACCTGGTGATGGCCGCGATGCTCGCCGAGATCAAGTCGCGCATGCTGCTGCCTCGGGCTGAAACCGTCGAAGACGAAGAAGACGACCCGCGTGCCGAACTGATCCGCCGCTTGCAGGAATACGAGCGCTTCAAGGCCGCCGCCGAAGGCATCGACGGCTTGAGCCGGGTCGGCCGCGATGTGATCGTGCCCAAGCTCGACGCCCCGGAAGCCCGGGCGCGCAAGCTGTTGCCGGATGTCGCACTGGAAGAGATTTTGATGTGCATGGCCGAGGTGCTGCGCCGTGGCGATATGTTTGAAAGCCACCAGGTCAGCCGCGAGGCACTGTCCACCCGCGAGCGCATGAGCGATGTGCTGGAACGGCTCAAGGGCGGCGGTTTCGTGCCGTTCGTCGAGCTGTTCACCGCCGAAGAAGGCAGGTTGGGAGTGGTGGTGACCTTTATGGCGATCCTTGAACTGGTCAAGGAATCTTTGGTCGAGCTGGTGCAGAATGAGCCGTTCGCCGCGATCCACGTGCGAGCCCGAGCCGAATAACGAGTCGAAACATGAACCTGACTGAACCCCGCGAGCTGGCGCCCCTGCTTGAAGCCTTTCTGTTGGCCTCGGGAAAGCCGCAATCCCTCGAGCGCCTGTTTGAACTGTTCGAAGAAGGCGAACGCCCCGAACCTGCGGTTTTCAAGAAAGCCCTGACCCTGTTGGGCAAGTCTTGCGAAGGCCGCGCCTTCGAGCTCAAGGAAGTCTCCTCCGGCTATCGTCTGCAGATCCGCGAGAAGTTTTCGCCGTGGGTTGGCCGCTTGTGGGAAGAACGCCCGCAGCGTTATTCCCGTGCCTTGCTGGAAACCATTGCGCTGATCGCCTATCGCCAGCCGATCACCCGTGGCGAGATCGAAGACGTGCGTGGCGTGGCGGTGAACAGCAACATCGTCAAGACCCTGCTGGAGCGCGAGTGGATCCGCGTCGTCGGTTACCGCGACGTGCCCGGCAAGCCGGCGATGTTCGCCACCACCAAGGCCTTTCTCGATCACTTCAACCTGAAGAACCTCGAAGACCTGCCGCCATTGGCCGAATTGCGCGAGATGGAAGCCGATCCGGTGCTCGATTTCGACGACGCGCCGGTACCGCAAGGCTTGCAGGAACTGGCCGACGCCAGCGCCGAGCCGGAGGAGGAGAAGGAGGAGACCAGCTTCCATACGCTGTTGCTGGAGCTGGACAGCATGGAGGAGGGGATCAAGACCGATTTCGACGACTTGCTGCGCGATGCGGCGGACGGTGAGGTGTCGACGCCCGATGCAGTGACTCAGATCGAGCCTGAGCCTGAAACCGCGATCGCCGAACCGGCCATTGAAGTTGAACGTGAAGCCGAGCCAGAAGCCGAACCGGAAGAAGACATCCTCGGCGTCGCCGAAGCACGGGAAAAACTGTTGGCAGCCGTCGCTGCCCTTGAGCAACCCGCGCCAGCGCCAGAACCCGAACTGAGCGAAGAAGAAGCCGAAGCCCGCGCCCTGGCCGAAGCCATCGAAGCCGAGCGCCGCGAATTCGAGGACTGACCGAAATCCGGAGAACAATGACGGCCCCTGTGGGAGTGAGCTTGCTCGCGAAAGCGGAGTGTCATTCAAAGATGATGTATCTGACATACCGCCTTCGCGAGCAAGCTCGCTCCCACAGGGTTTAGTGTGAACCAGGAATATCAAATGAGTTCGGCAAAAGACCCGTGCATCAGCCTCTGCAAGTTCTCCGACGACATCTGCCTCGGTTGCGGCCGCAGCAAGCGCGAAATCAAGGCCTGGAAGAAACTCGACAAGGATGACAAGCGCACAGTGCTGGCTGAAGCCGCGCTGCGTCTGATCAAACTCGGTGGCGCCGGTCGGCGGAAAAAGAAATAACTGTTGAACGATCAGCTAGTCTCTGATGCGCGATGGCGCACATCCGCGTATGATTCGCGACCCTTCGGCGATCCCTTCGCCCGAAAACCCAGATTTCAATGCTTCAGGCGCCGCCTGAACAGACCACACCGGGAGGTGCCCAGATGAGTGACATCAATCAGAAAGACGACCAGGAAATCGGCCCAGCAGGCGAAAAGCTGCAGAAAGTCCTCGCCCGTATCGGCGTCGGCTCGCGCCGTGACGTTGAAGCCTGGATCAGCCAGGGCCGGATCAAGGTCAATGGCAAAGACGCCACCCTCGGCCTGCGCGTTGACATGCACGACGCCATCACCATTGATGGCAAGGTCATCAAGCGCGAAGAGGCGGCCGAATCGGTGCGCCGCGTGATCATGTACAACAAGCCCGATGGCGAGATCTGCACCCGTGACGACCCGGAAGGCCGTCCGACCGTGTTCGACAAGCTGCCGCGTCCGAAAGAGGGGCGCTGGATCAACATCGGTCGTCTCGACATCAACACCACCGGTCTGCTGATGTTCACCACCGACGGTGAACTGGCCAACCGTTTGATGCACCCGTCCTACGAGATGGACCGTGAGTACGCCGTGCGTGTACGCGGTGAAGTCGACGACGAAATGATCGAGCGCCTGAAGGCCGGCGTCGTGCTGGAAGACGGCCCCGCCAAGTTCACCGACATCAAGCAGGCGCCAGGTGGCGAAGGTTTCAACCACTGGTATCACTGCGTGGTGATGGAAGGTCGTAACCGTGAGGTTCGTCGTCTGTGGGAATCCCAAGGGCTGGTGGTCAGCCGTCTGAAGCGCGTGCGTTTCGGTCCGGTGTTCCTCAACTCCGACCTGCCGATGGGCCGCTGGCGCGAAATGAGTCAGTACGAAGTCGACATTCTCAGTGCTGAAGTCGGCCTGACGCCGGTAGCGATGCCGCAACTGAACGCCAAGAGCAAAGACAAGCTTGAGCGTATGCAGCGCAAATCGTCTCGACCAATGGCCAAGACCGAGCGCGTGCGCACGCTGCGTCCAGCCGCTGGCGCACCGACCGGCCCACGCCCAAGCCGCGAGCCGCAGATCGAAGGCGAGCGTCCGGGTCGCAAGCCGGTTGCCCGTGACGGCGAGCGCGCTCCGCGTCCGGCCAACGGTCGCACTGAACGTGGCGAGCGTGGTGCGCCTGCCGGTCGTGGCACGCCTGTGGCGGATCGTCCTGCGGACACCATCAACAAGCGCCCGGCCAAGCCTGCGCCAAAGCGTCCGGGGATCAAGCTGGTCGATGGCGACAAGCCGTCGGGCAAGCGCCGCGGTGCGCCGGCAGGTTCCGGTCAGCGTCCGGGGTTTGGTCGCAAGAAGCCGGAATAAGGCAGCTATGAGTTTCTAGCGGCAAGCTTGTAGCTCAAGCAAAAACGCCAACCTCAGGGTTGGCGTTTTTTTTCGTCTGGCGAAAGGTATGTGGTGCTTTTGAGGGCCTCATCGCTGGCAAGCCAGCTCCCACAGTTTTTTGTAGCGCTGCATAAATCCTGTGAACACCGCAGATCCATGTGGGAGCTGGCTTGCCAGCGATGAGGCCAATGCAGCCACCTAATTTGCAGGATCAGAACACAAACCGCCCGTCAAACACTGGCTTGTCATCCAGCGCCAAAACGCCGCCGGAAAAGATCAGGTCCAGGTGATGGCTACCCTTGGCGCCACCGCCGAGGCCCAGGTGCAACCCGCAGTGCCGCTCCTCGAACCCGGCATTGCGCGCATACAGATCCTTCACGCCTTCGTTGGTGCCGATCCCCAATTCCTCGATCCGCCGGTTCGACGGGTTGGCGTCCAGGTATTTGTTGAAATCATGCTCCAGCCCCGGCACATCAGTGGCGATGCGGCTGATGGTCGAGTTCTCGATCCACAGTTCCAGTGGCGACTCCAGCACGCCGTACTTGCGCGCAAAGGGGATGGTGCTGAGGAAGGTGCCCTTGAATTTCACATGGCCGTTGATGGCTTCGCTGTGGGTGGCGATTTCGCCGGGGGCCAGGTCGAAGTTGCCGACGCCGTTGATGTCGGTCCACTTCTTGATGCTGCTCAGCGGCGTTTCGAACCATGAGCCGTGGTCGTCCCTGAAGCTCAGCGTGGTGGCCTGGGACATGCGCTGGATCAGATGACTGTTGAGCCCGGCGATGCGCTGCGGGGTGATGCTGAAGGTGTCGTAGAAATAGTCGCCGTAATCCTTGAACAGCAGCGACTTCTTCCAGTTTTCCGCCATTACGCCTTGCAGCGCGCGGACAAACTCCGGGCCGTCGGGACGCGGGTTGGGCAGGGTGGAAGAGTCGTAGAAGAAAATGTACAGATCGCTATCGGCAATCGCTGCGGTCAGCGTTGCGGTGCTTTCCAGATCCAGGCGTCTTGCGCTGAAGGTGAAACGCGGGTGATCACCGGCCTGTTCGGCGATGGCGCCGGTCAGGGCTTCGTAATCGGCGGTGTGGCCGAGCAATACCTTCGCCGACTCCAGGCCGGCAAGGGCGGGGTGATGTTCGAGGTAGTAAAGGAAATGCGAGATCGCACGGGGCTTATCCATGAGTACTCCCTGACTGACCGTGAAGGAAGCGGCAGGCACGACCGGCCGGACCGTGCCTGCCCGGGATGTCTTACAGAGGCCACATCGCCGTGCCGAACGGAACGACCGCGTCGGCTTGCATCATTTCCACAGCCGCCTCGTGGGTCGGTGCTTCAAACCATTCGTCCAGTTGCAGTTCGGTATCCAAGTCTTTTTCCAGTGCTTGCATGGTCGATCTCCTAGATGACTTTCACGGTTATGACTGGCCGGTCGAGGTGGCCGGCAAGACGTGAAAAACCTAGTTCAGGGTGTTTTGTAATGCAAAAAATTATTTATTTAAAATTTAAATAAACTTTTTATTCTGTTTTTTGCCAAGGGTTTTCTTATTTGAAAACAAAAAACTAAGCCGCCAACTTCATTA
The DNA here is from genome assembly GCF_054344005.1 of Pseudomonas sp. GNP014. NCBI lineage: Bacteria > Pseudomonadati > Pseudomonadota > Gammaproteobacteria > Pseudomonadales > Pseudomonadaceae > Pseudomonas > Pseudomonas sp. GNP014. Next base: position 2,918,718 of record NZ_JBTGUS010000001.1, read on the forward strand.
GCAAGCTTGCTACCGTCAATTTGTAGACATCCTTCGAAAATTTCTGAAATGGAAAATTTACGTTACGCGACGTAAAGAAATGTTTACGAAAAGCGCGGCGTAGCCCAGTGGAACCACGTCTCTCCCGAGGCTGTAAGGAAAACCTGCCGAAGCCCGGCTGCGAGCGCTCCATGCAAGGCTCTGGCGCGCTTGTTTCAGCGTCGTTTGAAGGGTGTGATGCGCCCCATGCCTGTCGTGCAGGTGCATAACAAGAAGGAGGCGCAATGAACGCCGTGACTGATCTCCACTTCTCTGCGTGGGACGGTTTTCTCCCCGTCCCCGTCGATGGCCTGCAAAGGCCTGACTCAATTATTGCTGCCGCCCGAGCGTCTCGAGGCGGACACACGCAATCCCGGCAACCGCCACGCTGATCCAGCGGGGTCTGGCAGCAGGGCGTTAGCGGTGTACAATGCGCCGCGTTTTAACTGTGACCCTCTGCGTAATCGCGCAAACCTCAAGGCTATCCGCCTTGTTCACTCCGCCGCGTCATAAGCGTGTCGGGTTCGATTTCGTCACAGATAAAAACAAACAGGTGACGCATGACCGTTGTAAATAAGCTGAACTCCTGGTGCCTGCGCTGGGGTTTGATCGGGGCTGCCTGAAATCGCAACCTTGCAGCAACGTCTACTGAACATCATCAAACCTTGCGTGAGACCTTTTTCATGAGTGGACAACCCTCGCAATCAGGCGAGCTGAAACGCGGCCTGAAAAATCGCCATATTCAACTGATCGCCCTCGGTGGCGCGATCGGTACCGGATTGTTCCTCGGCTCGGCCGGGGTGCTGAAATCCGCCGGCCCGTCGATGATCCTCGGCTACGCCATCTGCGGCTTCATCGCCTTCATGATCATGCGCCAGCTCGGCGAAATGATCGTCGAAGAGCCGGTGGCCGGTTCCTTCAGCCATTTCGCGCACAAGTACTGGGGCGGCTTCGCCGGCTTCCTGTCGGGCTGGAACTGCTGGATTCTGTATATCCTGGTGGGCATGTCGGAGCTGACCGCGGTCGGCAAATACATTCACTACTGGGCGCCGGAGATCCCGAGCTGGGTCACCGCAGCGGCGTTCTTCGTGCTGATCAATGCGATCAACCTGGCCAACGTCAAAGTCTTCGGTGAAGCCGAGTTCTGGTTCGCGATCATCAAGGTCGTGGCGATCGTCGGCATGATCGCCCTGGGCAGCTACCTGCTGGTCAGCGGTCATGGCGGCCCGCAGGCATCGGTGAGCAACCTGTGGTCGCACGGTGGTTTCTTCCCGAATGGCGTCAGCGGCCTGGTGATGGCCATGGCGATCATCATGTTCTCCTTTGGCGGTCTGGAAATGCTCGGTTTCACTGCCGCCGAAGCCGACAAGCCGAAAACCGTGATCCCGAAAGCGATCAACCAGGTGATCTACCGGATCCTGATTTTCTACATCGGTGCACTGGTGATCCTGCTGTCGCTGACCCCATGGGACAGCCTGCTGGAAACCCTCAACGCGTCCGGCGATTCGTATAGCGGTAGCCCGTTCGTGCAAGTGTTCTCGATGCTCGGCAGCAGCACCGCCGCACACATCCTCAACTTCGTGGTGTTGACCGCGGCCCTGTCGGTGTACAACAGCGGTACCTACTGCAACAGCCGCATGCTGCTGGGCATGGCCGAGCAGGGCGATGCGCCGAAAGGCCTGGCGAAGATCGACAAACGCGGTGTGCCGGTGCGTTCGATCCTGGCGTCGGCGGCGGTGACACTGGTGGCTGTATTGCTCAACTACCTGATTCCGCAGCACGCACTGGAACTGCTGATGTCGCTGGTGGTAGCGACCCTGGTGATCAACTGGGCGATGATCAGCTTCTCGCACTTCAAGTTCCGCCAGCACATGAACAAGACGAAGCAGACGCCGCTGTTCAAGGCCCTGTGGTATCCGTATGGCAACTACATCTGCCTGGCGTTCGTCGCGTTCATTCTGGGCGTGATGCTGCTGATCCCGGGCATCCAGATCTCGGTGTACGCGATTCCGGTGTGGGTCGTGTTCATGTGGGTCTGCTACGTGATCAAGAACAAGCGTGGCGCGCAACAGGCGCTGCACGCGGCAGGTGCTGCCAAGTAAACGCTGACGCAGAAACACAAAACCCGGCCTGAGTGCCGGGTTTTTTATGGGTACAAATGCTGTGAGTCGGGTGCTATTGGTAGTCGGCGACAGGATAGTCTCTGCACAAGGTTTCGACCTCTGAACGAAACTGCGCAAGGAGCAGGGGTTCCAGTGTGTAGTCCTGCTCACCGAGCGGCGCCACGGTATTCAGAATCCGCACGATCAAATCGACGATCTGGCGGCTGCCGTGGACATCGACCCGGCGTTGCGCCAGAGCGCCCGTGCCGATGCGCAGCCCGCTGGTAACGAGTGCCGAGCGCTGATCGCCGGGGACGCGATGTTTGCTGACGATGATCCCGCAGTGCCCCAGCGCCGCCTCCGCGATGGCGCCCGTAACGCCGCCACGCAAGCGAACCAGCACCGTGTGGTTTTCACTGCAGCCGCCAACCACCTCATAATCCTTTGCCTGAAACGCTTTGGCCATTTCATCCGCCGTACTGCGGATCTGCGCCATGCAGGCATCGAACTCTGCGGACATTGCATAACCCAGCGCGGCAGCCTTCGCAGCGATCATGTTGGCGGCGGGCGCGCCCTGCATTCGCGGGTAAACGGCTTGCTCAAGGAGACGACTGAAGGTGGTCCGCAAGCCGGGAATCTTGGTGTTCGCATCAGCACCGCTGAGGATCAGGCCACCGCGAGGCCCCGCGAGTTGCTTGTGCGTGCACGTGACGGTGACGTGTGCGGCGTTGATCGGGCTTGGATGGCGCGCGGTAGCGACAAGCCCGGCGATATGCGACATATCGGCGAGCAGGATAGCGCCTGCTTCATCGGCAATGTCGCGAAACCGCTTGAAGTCCACCACGCGCGAATAGGCGGTGGCGCCGCAGAGGATGACGCGTGGGCGATGGGCGAGTGCGAGCAGACGTACCTTGTCGTAATCGATCAGGCCGTCGGATGTTGTGCCGTACTGGATCGCCTTGTAGTAGGCGCCGGAAAACGCGGCAAGGCTGCCATGCGTCAGATGACCACCGTGTTCCACCGCCATGCCCAGCAAGGTATCGCCAGGCTCAAGCAAGGCTGTGAGCACTTGGTAAACAGCGTTCGACGCCGAGTGTGGCTGCACGTTGGCGTATTGCGCGCCGAACATTTCCCGCGCCCGACGAATGGCCAGCGACTCGACCAGTTCGACGTTCTCGCACCCCGCGCTGTGGCGCTTGCCGGGCATGCCTTCAGCGGTCACGTTGACCAGCACGGAAGCGGAGGCCGCCAAGGTTCGCGGCTGAACTGCGCAGGAGGAGGAGACCAATGAAAGGGTGTGCTGTTGACGCGTCACCTCAGCGTCGAGAATGGCCGCCAGTTCGGCATCTTCTGCGCGGAGATCCGCGAGGCCACGACGCAACACGTCGGCCTGGTTCTTGAGCGGTTCAGTAATGACTGCCATTGCTTTATTCCTTCCCTGGTTTTGCGTGATTTGCGCATGTCCTTGCTTGCCAGATCTGTACAGGCGAATCCGTGTTTTGACCGCGTGCGCGCAAAACTAAACCCTGTGCAGGCCACCCGTTTTTTCGTTCTTTCACTCGCGAGAATGAGACGCCGGATTGACGCATCATAGATTTTTCAGTGAGGAACACCACAGAATTAATCAAAAAAATGAACATTCTTCAAAGAAAATGATTCTTTTTGTAGTCGTTGCGGGTGTAAAACAGGCATTACCCGGTGTCGCTTTTCAAGCGCCGGGTCGAAGGCAATAGGAACTGACGAGTCAGTACGGCAGCTGAAATGCCCCCCCATGTTGGCGGAAGCAGCCTGTGAAAGCTGACTTTTTATACCGAACCCAGGGAGGGAGAATGCTATGATCCTGCGCGGCACTGACAGGGATATAACTGCAATTTCCTACCTCACTTGTGTATGTCCGGAATGATCATTCGGGACGTGACAATGATTGCAGTTAAAAATGGATGATAAGCATGTGATGCACAGAAGAGAAAGATCGGAGAATCTGAAGAACAACATCAAATACCTGATAAAGAGTCGCGGGGAAACGCAGTTGTCCCTGTGCCACTCCAGTGGTCTGACCCGAACGACCATCTACAACATCCTTGAAGGCAAGGTGGTCAATGTCCAACAGTCCACTGTGCGCAAGATTTCTGATTTCTTCGGGGTGTCTTACGAAGAAATAGAGACGATTGATTTTGAAGAAAAAGAAATCATCGAAAGCAGTATTTCGCCACAGGGGAATATGAATCCCGCAGCTGTTCCGGTGATTAAAGAAAGTATGCTGCTGCAAAGTCTGGATAAAAGAATTGGTGAGTTGGCCACTATTTACCCGCTGACTTACTATTTTGGCGCGTCCTTTAACCTGATTGGCGTGCTTCTGGAGAATGAAATCAGTGGCATGAATGAACCCGGCGATCTATTGATCGTGCAGAAAGGAGCATCGACCAGCGACAGGGAAAAGCTGGTGTATGACAAAATCACAGCGAAGTTATCTATAAGCCATGAAGGCAACTTTGATACGGATCGTGTATGCGTGATCGGAGATGTAATCGAGGAACGATTTAATGGATTGCAGTGTTGAGTTGGAAAACAGCAAGTACAAGTTGCTGGGGTTCGAAAATGGAAAAAGCCTGGCCGTCATCATGGTCATCGCGACAGGCAAAATAATTAAAATAAAGCTAAGTGAAGTGTTGAATAGTGAGATTATGGATAATCTGAATAAAATCGAAGTAAAAAACCTCTACAAGAAGTTCTACTCCCAAGGCGGAGCACTCACCGCTTACGAAATCAATGACCGTCATGAGAGTTCCTGGATGATCTACATCATCCTGAACCTGATGCTGTTCACGTTGTACATTTTCACCAGTATTGCTGCGACAAAACCGATCTATCTGGAGTATTTCGATATTGTCGTCACGCCGGGTACTTTTCTCTATCCGCTGACGTTTCTGATCGTCGACTTGCTCAACGAAACCTTTGGCCTGAGGCTCGCGCGAAAAGCGATCCTGTTCGCGTTCATCAGCAATGCGGCGATTATCATTCTGTTGGCCATCACTACCCATCTTCCGGGCCTGCCGGGTTGGAAGCTCGATGGGGCTTACAATGATGTTATCAGTCAGTTGTCAGCAGTTCTGGTAGCGTCTTCTGTATCGTTCCTGGTTTCCGAGAATATAAACTCGTACCTGTTGTGCAAGATTAAAGAGCTCACAAACTCCAGATTTCTGTTTTTGCGAGTGTTTTTAAGCACACTGTTTGCCGTGATTATCGACAGTTTTCTGTTCTGCTACATCGCCTTTTACGGGACGATGGAAAATAGCGCGATACTGGGCATGATCTACGTTCAGATCGCAATCAAGGTGGGTTTTGCATTCTTTAATATCTTGCCGGCCTACGGGGCAAGGTCTTTGTTCAAGAAATACCTGACGGGTGCGCAGACGCAATAAAGAGAGGAGGGCGCTCACTCAGCATGCTTGAGTGAGCGCATCTTGTTGCGGTTTTACTTTAAGCCAAGTTTATCTTTCAAGCTTTGAGTGACCTGAGCTTTGTTATTCAGGAACTCATTCAAGCCCTTGGCGCGAAGATTACAGGCATCACAATCGGAACATCCAGTGCCTTTGATGCCGTTGTAGCAAGTCAGTGTTTCCTCGCGAACCAGATCCAGTTGATGGTGGTAATCAGCCAAGGCCCAGGTTTCTGCCTTGTTCAGCCACATCAACGGCGTCTCCAGTTGCAGCTTATAATCCATGCCTAATTCAAGGGCTTTATTCAGCGCCTTGACGAATTCATCCCGGCAATCGGGATAGCCCGAGAAGTCGGTTTCACAGACACCGGTAATGACCGTTTTCGCCTGGACTTGATAGGCATAGATAGAGGCCAGGGTCAGAAACAGAATGTTCCGCCCCGGAACGAAGGTGCTTGGCAGGCTCTCGCCAGAGCTGTTCACGGTCGGCACCGGAATGTTATCGCGGGTCAGGCTGCTGATGGCCAGCTCGTTGAGCAAAGACACATCCAGCGTTTTATGCACGGCCACGCCGAGCTTCTTCGACAGCTGCTGCGCCACTTCAATTTCTGCGTGATGACGCTGACCATAGTCAAACGTGATGCAGTGGACTTCATCGTAGTGGGTCAGGGCGTGGATCAAACACGTGGTGGAGTCCTGCCCGCCGCTGAATACGATAACTGCTTTGTTGGTCATGCTTATGCTTCCTGCATTGAGGTCTTGAGGGCAAAGGTGGAGATGATACTCGAAATAGGGCTGGAACTCGGTGCAGAGTCCAGAGGCGCTCGTGAGTCTGCGAGCGGCCTGATCCACTTTAGAGCCTTTTTTTTGCTGCCCTCTCTCGCGCAGTAGGTGGTTGTTAGAGGAAAGCTATACTTTATTAATTCTCAAGGGCATGATTTGTCCGCAAAGAGTTTCATAATGAAAAGTAATCACGAGCAGACGGGCTGCTCGCTGGTCCAATGATATGATTGAAAATCAAGTCTATAGAAATCAGTCTGCAATCTCGAGGATTGTTATCTGTCGACCAATTATGTAGAGCTCTCCATCCTCGCGTATCTGGGCTAGTGAAGTGGGATCGGCATCCATGTCGTAATTTCCATCAATTTCCACACACCAGACGTCGTCAAATTTCAAGATCCTAACCCCAGAACATATTGAGTTAAACTGATTGCCTTTAACTTTTGCACTTAACTCCTCCACCGCCCCCACTATCACCTTTACTTTCTTCCATACGTTGCCTTTAACTCTATGATCTCTGGCATGGAATATTACTTGCGCGGCAAGGGGTTCATTGGGAAGGTAAAAAAATTCGAAAGAAAGAATTAACCCATCTTCAAAACGATGAAAGGCCTCCGAAACCTTGCTTACTTGTTCCATAGACAGTGTCATATCTACTTTCCTATAGGTGTTGAGGGTTGCATACCAGGAGGAATGACTCCCCATCCCTGAGGAACCGCACCGGGCTCGAGGTGGACGGCACTTGAGCCATGACCAGAAGATAGGTTGCCCGGAGGATCGATTATATGGCCATGTCCTGATACTGCGCTGCCGCCATGATTCTTGAAGTCTACTTGGCCAATTGCAATTCCGTTTTCATCGTAGATCGTATTTTGAACAGCAACCTGACCGGATTTGTCGGATTTTGTATAAATTGAGTTTGGGGTAGCACCTTCACTCCTTGGTTTTTCTGTGCCCGAGAAATGTCCACCGATTCCACAGCTGCAAGTTGATGTCAGCCCTAGTGGATCAACCCAGCCTATAGGGTTAGGCGCATAAGCATAAAGATTCAATCCCCCCGCGTAGCTAATCGGATCCTTACTAACAAACCGCCCAACCCCCGGATCATAGTACCGATACCGGTTGTAATGCAGCCCCGTCTCATGATCGTGATACTGCCCCTGGAACCGTATAGGGTTCATCACGCCATGCTGCCGCGCCCATTCCGACCGCTGCTCCGTCACCTGCCCCCACGCCTTGTACTGCGCGGTCCACGCCATGTTGCCTTGTGAATCCGTCAGTTCCTGCGGCGTGCCCAAGTGATCGCACTGGTACCAGGCCAACGCATCAAACGGTAATGCCGTCGCCTTGTGATTCCACACTGGATCTTCATCAAGGCTGTATTCACCGCTGTAATCCGGCAACCCGATCAGCTCGATTGGCGCATGCCGTACAGCCTGCGCTACAGGCACAAAAGTCCCCGGTTCGAAGACGTAGTGCACCGTGCGTCCGGGTTCGCCATCGCTTTGTGAAGGGCTGCTTTCAAAGGCGAGGGTGTCGCCGTCCCAGCCGTACAAGGTGAAGCCGCAGCCGAGTTCGCGCTGTTTGCGCGCGTGTTCGTTTCTGTTCCAGAGGGAACCGGCTTCCGGGCGCTGTTTGTAGTGCGCGCGGGAATTTTTGTGCAGGCGGCGTCCCAGTGCGTCGTAGGCGAAATCCACGCTCAGGCGCGGGTCTTCGAAGTGCACCAGTCGATCAAACAGATCCCAACGCAGATCGCTGCGTTGGCCGTTGTGCCAGCGCTGGATCTGGTTGCCGCGTTCGTCGTAGTCGTAATGCGTGCCGACATATTCGCGCAGCAGGTTGTCGACCAGTTTGCTGCGCTGTGGCGTCAGATCCAGTGGTCGGCGAATTTCTGTCGCCTTCTCGTCGAGCAGGTTGCCGGCCGGGTCGAAGGCAAAGGTTTCCACGCCTTGACGCGTCACGGCGCTGAGCAGTCGGCCAACAGGATCGTAGCGATAGGCGAGTGGGCCGCGGCGGCTGTCGTTGATGTTAGTCAGTTGGCCGGCCGCGTCGTAGGTGTATTCGCGTTTGAGCAGCGTGGATTTGTCGTCGCTGCGTCCCAGCAATTGCTCCTGCAAGCGACCAACCGGATCCCAGCTTTGGGTTTGCACTAGGTGGTTGCCTTGATGGCGGGCGACTTCGCGGTGCAGGTCGTCGCGTTCGTAGCCAACCAGTTCATGATCGTCCAGTCGTAGACCCAGCAAGTGGCCACTGCCGTAGGTCAACCAACTAACACGGTGGCCATCTGGACGGGTCGTAGCAATACACTGGTTTAGTACGTCGTATTCGTGCCGCCAGACCGCGACCACCGGGCTGTCCAACCCCAGATAGTGTTGGTGCTCGCGCAGAATATTTCCTGCCGGATCATAAAACCATTGCAGGCGGCTGTCGGCGTTGTTGGCCAGCACCATGTTGCCGTTGCCATCGTAGGCGAAGGTTTCGCTTTGCGACTGGTCACCCAAGGTGGCGCGACGGTCGGTCAAGCGGCCCATCGGGTCGAAGCTCAACGAGATTACGCGTTGGCCATTGATCGTTTGGGCCAGGCGCCCCGTCAGAGGGTCGTACTGATAACGCGTGCTGCGCCCGTCAAAGCCGCGTTCTTCCAGCAGGCGTCCGACCGGATCGTAGTGAAAGTGCGCGCGTTGTTCGTTTTCGTTTTCCAGGGCCGTCAGCCGTCCGAGACGGTCCCAGCGGTAGCGCAGGGTTTGCTCGGCGGCATCGACACGTTCGGCGATCAAACCGGCCGCGCTGTAGCTCCACGTGGTGCAGCGATCGAGAGCGTCGACATGCGCCAGCAGCCGACCTTCGGCGTCGCGCTCAAAACGCTCTTCGGTCTTGTCCGGGTGCTTGATCAGCACCAGTTGGCCAGCCTTGTATTCGTATTCGGTGGCGTTACCGGCGGCGTCAGTGAAGCAGATCATCTGCCCCAGTTCGTTGTATTCCCAGGCGCTGGTCTTGCCCGAGCAGTCGACGTACTCGACCAGTTGCCCGGCATCGTTGTAGTCCAGGGTCTTTTCGTTGCCGTTGGCGTCCTTGATCGCGGTGGGCTGACCGGATTTGTTGTAGGCGTATTCGGTTTTGTTGCCCAGCGGATCCAGCGCTTCAACCAGATTGCCTTGGTCGTCATAGGCGCGTTGCCACTGACCGCCCTCGGCGTCGCTGATCTTGATCAGCAGGTCCTGGTCGTCGTACGCGTAGTGCATCACCGTGTGATCGGCGCGGATGTGTTCGAGCAGGTTGCTGCGTTCATCGTAGCTGTAGCGATCGGTGCTGCCGTCGGCGTTGACGCGGCGCACGATGTTCTTGGCCTCGTCGCGGAAGAACCATTCCGAACGCTCGTCCGCGTAGCGAATGCGATAGGTGTAGCCAAGGATGTCGTAGTAGTGCCAGGTCTCGTTGCCGAGCGCGTCGGTGACGTAGGTCAGACGGATGTTTTCGTCCCACTCCAGGCGCGTGTCGAAGCTGCCGTCGTCCGCCCATTCGCGGATGGCTTTGGCCTTGGCGCTTGAACCGTCCCACTGCAGGTTCATGCCGCGCCCGGTGCGGTCGGTGTAGCGGGTGATCAGGTGATGCTGGAACTGATACGACCAGACGGCGCCGTTCTCGTCCTGCGCCTGAATCAGGTCGCCATAGGCGTCGTATTGGTACGCACAAAGTTGTCGCAACGGCTCGCCGTCAACGATCTGCCAGAGGCCGATAAACCGGCCGTGATCGTCGATCATCGTGCCGAGGTGCAGGTGCACCTTGCTGATGTCGTTTTCCTGGTAGGTGATCAGGTCGGAGAGCAGCGAGTGTTCGCCGTGACGATGCTCGTAATGCAGCATGACCCCGGCGCCGTTGCGCAGCGAGATATTGCTCAGCACAAAGCGCTGGCCACGGCGGACGTAGGTTTCCTTGCGTTCGAAGCCACGGCACAACAGCAACTGGTCTTCGCCACTGCGAACCAGGGTGATGTTTTCAATGGCGTCGTAGTGGAACAGACCGACCTTTGGCAGCGGGTAGCTGTGGTCGCGGCCGTCAGCGTCGCAGAACGTCAGGCCATCGTCCACGCAGTCGAAGCGCGTGGTGAATTCGCTGATCCAGCGAGCGCCGAGTTCGCTCTGATCGAAGGCGCCGAGGCGTGAGTTGTAGGTGCGTGTCCATTCGATCGGGAAGGGGCCGGGCAGGCTGAAATCGGTATGGCTGAGGCTTTCAGAGCCTATGGCAAAATTGATGCTGTATGGCGTGGCGCATTCACAGGGGCCTTTCTTTGGATTGGGCGCTTTTTCCGCTGGAACTTGCTTTTGGTTAACGCCCAACTGGCCCTCTGAAGCCGTGTGGGTGGCCTTACCGGTCTTCTCTGTATGGACCGCGGTACTTTGGCCATGGGCATTGCGCTTGCGCCACAAGGTCACGGCACTGGAGAGGATCAGCAGCAACCAGCCGATGGAGTTCTGAGCGGACTCATCGTCCAGCTTGCTCAGCTGTGTGCGTAATTCCGGACCCATTGCCCGCAGTTTTGCGGTTTCCGTGGCAACCCGCTTCTTCACCTCATCGGGTAGCAGGTGATCAGCGGCACTGTTGGCTAAGCCCTTGCCTGCGGCTTTATAGGCGCTGGAAGCGGCGGCGAAGATGTTGCCAAACGATGCAAGGGGATCATTCTTGAATTGATCAACTGCCGCACTCGCTTGTGCGCTGGCCGCTTTTAGATCGCCCTTGGCGTCGAGCTTGCCATTGGCCACCGTATCGAGGCCTTTGGCAATTTCGTTGATGACGTCCTCACCCAGCTTGCCAGCGTCCGCCAGAATCCCCGGCAACTTGCCTTTGGCCTGCTCAACGAAATCGTCGAGCGTGCCGATGATGGACTCGTTCAAATGCCCGATCAGGATCTCGATGACCGACGAACTGATCAGCATCTTACTGCTGGCCCTCATCTCCTGACGTACCAGAAACAGTGTTGGGCGCAACGTCATACGGGCTGCTGCCATCGCCGGTGGCAGCGGCAAAACACCGATCAGGTTGATGCCCAGACTGGCCCAAGCCAGCAAATCACGCTTCTGGGCATTCGACAGCGTGACGATGTCACCCAGCGCATCGACCAGCGCCATGATGTTGCCCACCACGGGTAAGGCGCCGGCGACGTTCTTGATCCGGTCGAGAGTGACCACCCCACCACTCGCGGATTGAAGCCAGGCATCGAACGTTGCCGCACCGCTGGCAACGTCCTGAATGTCGATGGCGTTCAGTGGAACGATGGCAACCTGAGGTTCACGTTTTACGATTTCAGTAGTCATGACAGCATCTCACCCGGCAACAAGGCCTGGGCTTTGCGGACAAAAATTGAAGACCTCAACGAGCGGGCGACAGCAAGCCGCCTCTCAGAGGTGCGGATCAAAGTGAAAAAACGGGATTAGCTGACGACCGCGCCTTTCGGGCCACTGGCGATCAGTGCGGCCCCGCAGGCGGTTTTCATGCCGTCCAGTGCGATGGGTGTGCCATCGACGGTGTAAGTGCTGCTGCCCTCGGCAATCGGGAAAACCCCTTTGCACAGCGGGCAGCTGACCTTGTGACCGACCCCGGCAATCGGCTTGCCGTTGAGGTCGGTGCGGGAGAAGGCTTCGAGGACCTTGCCACCGTGCGTGGTGGAGTCGCCCAAGCGAATTGCGTCTTTCATTACGTCATTCCTTTGACCGAGGGTGGCTGGCTCGGCGAGCTACCCTGTCTTTCCTGCCTGCGTTCAGCACGCGTTAGTGCCGATTTGATATCAAAATCCGTGCCAGCCACTATATGGCCATTACGCGGTAAGGGTTTGCGTCCTGTGCCTTAGAGATAAATCGTTTTTTGCTGTGGGAAACCGTCTCAAAGTGCGCAAGAAGTTGCGCAGTGCTGCGCAACTTCTTGCGCACTCGGCTACAGGGGCCGTGTAACAAGGGCTACAGGCGAGTGGCGGGCGTTTTTTCGAAGACCGGTGCGCAAGAAGTTGCGCAGTTGGGCGGCTGATCGATTTCTGACAAAACGATGTTGATTGCACTGACCTCATCGCGAACAGGCGAAGGCCGGCAGTGGATCTTCAGCAGGTTCGAGGTCTGTTTCGGAGTATCCTGCGCGTTCTGAATACGGACGCTTTTTCCATGCTGGTGATTTCCAACAACGTGCATCTGCCGGATGCCGAGATCGAACTGACAGCCATCCGCGCCCAGGGCGCCGGTGGGCAGAACGTCAACAAGGTCTCCAGTGCCGTGCACCTGCGCTTCGACATTCCGGCCTCGTCCCTGCCCGAGTTCTACAAAGAGCGGTTGCTGGCGCTGCGCGACAGTCGCATCACCAGCGATGGCGTGTTGATCATCAAGGCCCAGCAATACCGCACGCAGGAAGCCAACCGCGCCGATGCGCTGGAGCGTCTGGTCGAGCTGATTCTCAGCGCGACCAAAGTCGAAAAGAAACGCCGTCCAACCAAGCCGACCCTCGGTTCAAAAAAGCGTCGACTCGAATCGAAAACCAAGCGCGGCAGTATCAAGGCCGGACGCGGCAAGGTGGATTTTTAGTCTTCGCGGTACTTCGCCGTGTGTTTGTACAAATACACGCTAAGCGCCAATCCACTTAGCGAGGCGAGGGCGGCGAAGAGGAAGATCGAGGCAAAACCGAATCCCGCCGCAATCGCCCCGGCCAATGGCCCGGTGATCCCCAGCGACAAGTCGATGAACAGCGAATACGCGCCAACCGCTGCGCCGCGACTGGAGGCCGGCACCAGATTCACTGCTTCCACACCCAGCGCCGGGAATACCAGCGAGAAACCGAAACCGCTCAGTGCCGCGCCGGCCAGCGCCCAATGCGCGTCCGGCGCCAGCCACAACAGCAGCAGCCCCAGGGTTTCTACCGACAGGCAGGCGATCGCTACGCGGAAGCCGCCGAGGCGATTGATCAGGTTGCCGAACAGCAGGCGCGCACCGATGAAGCTGGCGCCGAACAGGCTCAGGCACAGCACCGCGTTGTCCCAATGCTGTGTCGCGTAATACAGGGTGATGAAGGTGGCGATGGTGCCAAAGCCGATCGAGCCCAGCGCCAGTCCGCAACCGTGGGGGAAGACGCGGCCGAGCACGTGCATGAACGGCAGACGTTCGCCGGCGACAATCGGCGCGGCGGTTTTCGGCCACGCCAGCAGCAAGCCCAGTGCTGCCAGCAGAATGATGCTGACGCCCATGCTCCACAGCCCCAACTGGCCGACCAGCCACACCCCGAACGGCGCGCCGACCGCCAGTGCGCCGTAACTGGCGATGCCGTTCCACGAGATCACTTTGGCAGTGTTCGCCGCGCCGACCCGGCCGATGCCCCAGCCAATTGAACCGGAACCGACCAGGCTTTCCGCGCTGCCCAGCACCAGCCGGCCGATCAACAGGCTGATCAGGCTGAGCATGGGCAGGTTCGGGGTCCAGGCCGAAATCAGCATGAACACACCGCTCAAGCCACAACCGGCCAGCCCGATCATCACCGCACGTTTGCTGCCCTGGTTGTCGATGATCTTGCCGGCGTACGGGCGGCTGAGCAGGGTGGCCAGGTATTGCACGCTGATCACCAGGCCGGCAACCACCGCGCCAAAGCCCAAATCGCTGTGGACATAGCCCGGCAGCACTGCGAGCGGAATACCGATGTTCAGGTAGCCGATAAAGGTGAAGAGGACGATGGAAACGACTTGCAGCGTGACCGCCAGGGGGCGCTGGGGTTGTGGCATAGAGGACGACATGGGAAACGATCCACGGCAAAGCAGGATTAGATAGGCTGCTTATGATAGCGGCGCGGACGACGCTGAGGTGGGCAACAGTAAAACTATTTGCAGGGTGCTGGCATCAGGACTTGGCCGGGGCGACCAGTTGCGTGGTGACCAGGGCGGCGAGGGCATTTTCTTCGCTGCCGAAACGGGCGAGCAGGGCGGCGCGTTTTTCCGGGGAGAGGCGGTTCCAGATCTCGATCATTTTCTCGGTCGCGCCGATCAGGACGGCGGCTTGGCTTTCGGAGAATTCGTCGGTCATGGCGGGCTCGGATTCAGGCAGTGTGGAAAGCGCATGTTAGCGCTTTCCACACGGTCTGTACGGCGGGTTTTACTCGTCGTTGTCGGCCGGGCGGCTGTCAACGGCTTCTTTCGGCTCGGGCTGTTGGGCTCCGGCTTGCTGCGTGGTCGTCTGCTCAGGTACGTGCAGGCTTGGGAAGGGGAGATTAGGAATCTCGTGCATGGTTGCGCTCCTCGCTAAGTCTGTTGATAGATCTGGTAGATCCGCGCTTCTTGAAAGCCTGCGCAGGATACAGCAGGAAAAATGACAATCAGACTTTTAATTCAAATTAATGCGACAGATGGCCGCAGGGGGAGGGCAAAAGCAAAAGGTCACCGCAAAAACAACGGTAGGAGTGAGCCGGCTCGCGATGGTGCTGTGTCAGCCAGCATTTAAGTTGACTGATACACCGCCATCGCGAGCCGGCTCACTCCTACAAGGGGGGGCGGTATTACTTGCAGACGTTGGCGATGGCGTCGGCCAGCAAGGCGAGACGCGTGGCGTCGATGCCGGCGACGTTGGCCCGGCCCGAGCTGACCATGTACACGCTGTGCTGCTCACGCAATTGTTTCACTTGCTCCGGCGACAGGCCGGTGTAGGAAAACATCCCGCGCTGCACGCCGATGTGCGCAAAGCGCTCACGCAAGCCGTGTGGCTCCAGCGCTTCGACCAGACCGCTGCGCAACTGGGCGATGCGCAAACGCATGGCTTCCACTTCGTCGGCCCAGCGCGCTTTCAGCTCCGGGTCGGCGAGGATGGTCGCGACCACCGCCGCGCCGTGATCCGGTGGCGTCGACCACAGGTTGCGAGCGATGTTGGCCAACTGGCTGCGGATGTCGATGAGCTTGTCGGCGGTTTTCGCGCAGACGATCAGCGCACCGGTGCGGTCGCGGTACAGGCCGAAGTTCTTCGAGCATGAACTGGTGATCAGCAACTCGGGCACTTCGGCGGCGAACAGTCGGGTCGACCACGCATCCTGTTCCAGCCCGTCGCCAAAGCCCTGATAGGCGAAGTCGATCAGCGGCAGCAGATTGCGGCTGCGCACCACGTCGAGCACGCGTTGCCAGTCGTCATGGCTCAGGTCGAAACCGGTCGGGTTGTGGCAGCACGCATGCAGCAGCACCACATCGCCTTTCGGTACTTCGTTGAGCACGGCGAGCATGGCGTCGACGTCGAGGCAGTTGTCGCTGCCCACATATGGGTAGTGACTGACCTTGACCCCGGCGGTGGCGAAAATCGTTTCGTGGATCGGCCAGGTCGGGTTGCTCAGCCACACGCCCTTGCCCGGCAGGCATTGGGCGATGAAGTCGGCCGCCAGACGCAGGGCCCCGGTGCCGCCCGGCGTCTGGGTGGCGCCGGCACGTTGTGCGGCGATCAGCTTCGAGTCGGCGCCGAGCACCAGCTCATTGATGACCTTGCCGAACAACGGATTGCCGTGACCGCCGATGTAGGTCTTGGTGTCCTGGCTTTCGACCAGGCGCGCCTCGGCGATTTTCACCGCTTCGGGGATCGGCGTCAGGCCCTGGGCATCCTTGTAGACGCCAACGCCGAGGTCGAACTTGCGCGGATTGCTGTCCTGCGCATAGGCCTCCATCAAACCGAGGATCGGGTCGCCGGGTACCCGGCCGATGGCGTCGAAGTGCATTACTTGCGTCCTTCTGCGGTCTTGGCCACTTCGTCAGTGCGTGCAGCCATGATGAAGTCGTTGCGGTGCAGGCCCTTGATCGAGTGGCTCCACCAGGTCACGGTGACTTTGCCCCACTCGGTCAGCAGGCCCGGGTGATGACCCTCGGCCTCGGAGATTTCGCCGACTGCGTTGGTGAACGCCAGTGCATGCTTGAAGTTCTTGAACAGGAAGACCTTCTCCAGTTGCATGATGCTGTCGCGCACTTCGATGTTCCAGTCAGGGATCTGCTTGATCAGGATCGGCAGTTCTTCATCGCTGACTTGTGGCGCATCGGCGCGGCAGGCTTCGCAGTGGGCTTGGTTCAAAGTGGACATGATGTATTCCTGAAATCGAGAGTGTTTTTTTTATTAAAGCTTTTGAGCTGTCAATGCCGTCACGCTAAACCAAAGTGGCGGCGACGGACAGGCTCAATTGTCAGCAAAAGTCGCGGTTCACGCGGCTTTCGGTTTCGGCGGAAATTTCGGCGCGTGCAGACCCAGCTGCATGCCTTGCTTGACCATGGCCATGATGTCTTCATGGGCCACGTCGAACAGGCGCTTGAGGTTCGGCAGGACAAAGTACAACGGCTGCAGGATGTCGATGCGATACGGCGTGCGCATGGCTTCCAGCGGATCGAACGGCTGATGCTCAGGCTCGTCCGACAGGCAATAAACGGTCTCTTTCGGCGAGGACAGGATGCCGCCGCCGTAGATGCGTTTGCCTTGCGGGGTGTCGACCAGGCCAAACTCGATGGTCATCCAGTACAGGCGCGCCAGATACACGCGCTCTTCCTTGGTGGCCTGCAGGCCGAGCTTGCCGTAGGTGTGGGTGAATTCGGCGAACCACGGGTTGGTCAGCAGCGGGCAGTGGCCGAAGATCTCGTGGAAAATGTCTGGCTCTTGCAGGTAGTCCAGCTCTTCGCGGGTGCGAATGAAGGTGGCCACCGGAAACTGTTTGCTGGCGAGCAATTCGAAAAAGGTCTGGAAAGGGATCAGCGCCGGGACGCGGGCGACCTGCCAGCCGGTGGTCTCGCCGAGCACTTTGTTGATCTCGCCCAGTTGCGGAATGCGGTCGTGTGGCAGACCGAGTTTCTCGATACCGTCCAGATACTCCTGGCAAGCACGCCCTTCGATCACTTTCAGTTGGCGAGTGATCAGCGTATTCCACACCGCGTGTTCTTCGGCGGGGTAGTCGATAAAACCTTGCGCATCGGGCTCGCGGGCCACGTATTGCGTCTGCTTCATACTGCTCTCCTGCTAGGGGAATTCGTTCTTGTTATGTCCAGCGATGGATTCAGGATTACCCGAGAGCGCATTGATGTGCAGCAGGTTGAAACGCCTCTGTGTAGGAAATTTCTCTTTAAATCGTAAAATAATCGTTACGCTTTGCAGGATAACTCGCGTTTACGGTCATTAGTGGGTTTGAAAAGGTCGATGGCTGTCACATAATCTTGACAACTATCTGCGCGCCTCGACAGAAAAGTCTGGCGCAGTCCCCCTGTAGGAGTGAGCCTGCTCGCGAAAGCGGTGTGTCATTCACCTTCAGTACAGCCTGATAAACCGCTATCGCGAGCAGGCTCACTCCTACAGGTTCTTTATCGTTTATTCGGACGATTTTTATGCGCATCAAAGTCCATTGCCAGAACCGCATCGGCATCCTGCGCGACATTCTCAACTTGCTGGTCGCCTACGGGATCAACGTGGCGCGCGGTGAAGTGGGTGGCGAGCATGGCAACGCGATCTATCTGCATTGCCCGAACCTGATCAACATCCAGTTTCAGGCGCTGCGGCCGAAGTTCGAGGCGATTGCCGGGGTGTTTGGTGTCAAGCGTGTCGGTTTGATGCCGAGCGAGCGTCGGCACATGGAATTGAATGCCTTGCTCGGTGCGCTGGAGTTTCCGGTGTTGTCGATCGACATGGGCGGCTCGATTGTCGCCGCCAACCGTGCGGCGGCGCAGTTGCTCGGGGTGCGCGTCGATGAGGTGCCGGGGATACCGCTGTCGCGTTATGCCGAAGATTTCGACCTGCCGGAACTGGTGCGCGCCAACAAGTCGCGCATCAATGGCATGCGGGTCAAGGTCAAGGGCGACATCTTTCTGGCTGATATCGCGCCGCTGCAATCGGAGCATGACGACAGCGAAGCGATGGCCGGCGCGGTGCTGACACTGCACCGTGCCGACCGGGTTGGCGAGCGTATCTACAACGTACGCAAACAGGAGTTGCGCGGCTTCGACAGCATCTTCCAGAGCTCGAAAGTGATGGCGGCGGTGGTGCGTGAAGCCCGGCGCATGGCGCCGCTGGATGCGCCGCTGTTGATCGAAGGCGAGACCGGCACCGGCAAAGAGTTGCTGGCGCGTGCCTGCCACCTCGCCAGCCCGCGCGGGCAATCGCCGTTGATGGCGCTCAATTGCGCCGGCTTGCCGGAGTCCATGGCCGAGACCGAGCTGTTCGGTTACGGACCGGGCGCGTTCGAAGGGGCGCGCGCCGAAGGCAAGCTCGGTCTGCTGGAGCTGACGGCGGGCGGTACGCTGTTTCTCGATGGCGTTGGCGAGATGAGCCCGCGCCTTCAAGTGAAACTGCTGCGCTTTTTGCAGGACGGTTGCTTCCGGCGGGTCGGCAGCGATGAAGAGGTGTATCTGGATGTGCGGGTGATCTGCGCGACTCAGGTGGACTTGTCCGAACTGTGCGCACGCGGTGAGTTTCGCCAGGATCTGTATCACCGTTTGAATGTGCTGTCGCTGCACATCCCGCCCTTGCGCGAATGCCTCGACGGGTTGACGCCACTGGTGGAGCACTTCCTCGATCAGGCCAGTCGGCAGATCGGTTGCTCGCTGCCGAAACTGGCGCCGGCGGCGATGGATCGTCTCAGTCATTACCATTGGCCGGGTAACGTGCGGCAGTTGGAGAACGTGCTGTTCCAGGCGGTTTCGCTGTGCGAGGGCGGCACGGTGAAGGCTGAGCATATTCGCCTGCCGGATTACGGCGTGCGTCAGCCGCTTGGCGATTTCTCGCTTGAAGGTGGGCTGGACGAGATTGTCGGGCGTTTCGAAAAGGCGGTGCTGGAGCGACTGTATTCCGAACATCCAAGCAGCCGGCAGTTGGGCAAGCGGCTGGGGGTTTCGCACACCACGATTGCCAACAAACTGCGCGAATATGAAGTGGGCAAAGACCCCGAAAACTAACAGCAACGCTGTGGTATCAAGCGTTTTGTGGCGAGGGGGGTTATCCCCGAGCGGCTGCGTAGCAGTCGCAAAACCTACGAATGAGGTCGTCCTGAAGGAAAAGCGGGGCGGCTTCGCCACCCATCGGGGGATAAATCCCCTCACCACAAGTTCTCCTTCAGCCGCAGAGATCGGGATTGCCGCCAAGCGGCATAACACCGCCGGTTTTTCGACTTCGATACATTTCAAGTTTCCCCTCTGATTCCCTCAAGTCCTTTGTTTATCGGGCTGCCAGCCGCCAGAAAAAAGTTGGTCTGCAAATTGCTTATGGCTCAGCAGTACAGCGGTGGGCGGCAAACGTCCGGCATGCAGAGGAAAGAGTGTGGACAAGTACCTTTATGTGGCAATGACCGGCGCCAGCCAGAACGCACTGGCGCAAAAGGCCCATGCCAACAACCTGGCGAACATCTCCACCAACGGTTTTCAGCGCGACCTGGAGCAGGCGCGTTCGATGCCGGTGTTCGGTGACAGCTTTCCGGCGCGTGCCTTTGCCATGAGCGAACGCCCGGCCACGGATTTCACCCCGGGCTCGCTGGTACAGACCGGCCGTGACCTCGATGTCGCCGTCACCGGCAATGGCTGGATCGCCGTGCAGAACCCGAACGGCGGCGAAAGCTACGTGCGCACCGGCAGCCTCAACGTCGACGCCCTCGGCGTGCTGCGTGCCGGCAACGGCATGCCGGTGATGGGCAATGGCGGTCCGATCGCCGTGCCGCCCGAGCAGCAGATCGAAGTCGGCGAAGACGGCACCATCAGTATTCGTGCGATGGGCGAAGGCCCGCGCGTCATGGCGGAAGTCGACCGGATCAAGCTGGTCAACCCGGACATCAAGAACATGAACAAGGGCCTCGACGGCTCGATTTACACCAAGGACGGCCAGCCTGCGCCGGCCGACGCCAACGTCAAACTGGTGTCGGGTTTCCTCGAGTCGAGCAACGTCAACGCCGTGGAAGAAATGACTTCGGTGCTGGCCCTGGCCAAGCAGTTCGAATTGCACGTCAAGATGATGAACACCGCCAAAGACGACGACCAGGCCATGGCTCGGGTCTTGCAGATCAGCTAATTATCAGAACGTCGCGCCGTAAAACAGGCGCACGAGGAGAATCGAATGCTTCCGGCTCTATGGGTTGCCAAAACCGGTCTGTCCGCCCAGGACACCAACCTGACCACCATTTCCAACAACCTGGCGAACGTCTCGACCACGGGTTTCAAACGTGACCGCGCCGAGTTCCAGGACCTGCTGTATCAGATCAAGCGTCAGCCAGGCGCCCAGTCGACCCAGGACAGCGAACTGCCGTCCGGTCTGCAGGTGGGTACCGGTGTGCGCATCGTCGGCACGCAGAAAAACTTCACCGCCGGCAGCCTGCAAACCACCGAGCAGCCGCTGGACATGGCCATCGACGGTCGTGGTTTCTTCCAGATTCTGCAGCCGGACGGCACCACGTCCTACACCCGTGACGGTACGTTCCACCTCGATTCCAATGGCCAGATCGTCAACGCCAGCGGTTTCGCCCTGGAACCGGCCATCGTCATTCCCAACGATGCCCAGACCTTCACCGTAGGCCGCGACGGCACCGTGTCGATCACCATTGCCGGCAACCCGGCGTCCCAGGTGATCGGCAACCTGCAAACTGCCGACTTCATCAACCCGGCTGGTCTGCAAGCGGTGGGCAACAACCTGTTCCTGGAAACCGCCGCTTCCGGTGCGCCGCAAGTCGGTACCCCGGGCCTGAACGGTTTCGGCACCATGCTGCAGAACACTCTGGAAACCTCGAACGTCAGCACTGTTGAGGAGATGGTCAACATGATCACCACTCAGCGCGCCTACGAGATGAACTCCAAGGTGATCTCCACCGCCGACCAGATGCTCTCGTTCGTAACGCAGAATCTGTAATCCAGTCTATGAGGCGGCCATGAGGCCGCCAGCAACACCGTGAGGTAGGGTCATGAAACGCTTCGTATCTGTTCTGGCATTGGGTGGGGTCGTCTCGCTCGCGGGCTGCGTCGCGCCGACGCCCAAGCCCAATGACCCTTACTACGCCCCGGTGTTGCCGCGCACGCCATTGCCGGCTGCGGCCAACAACGGCTCGATCTATCAGGCCGGCTTCGAGCAGAACCTGTACAGCGACCGCAAGGCGTTCCGCGTCGGTGACATCATCACCATCACGCTGAACGAGAAGACTCAGGCGAGCAAGAACGCCAACTCGCAAGTGGCCAAGAACAGCAAGACCGGCATCGGCCTGACGTCGCTGTTCGGCGGCAGCGGTACCACCAACAACCCGTTGGGCGGTAACGACCTGAGCCTGGACGTCGGCTACAGCGGCGACCGTGCGACCAAAGGCGACAGCAAGGCGGCGCAGGGCAACACCCTGACCGGTTCGATCACCGTGACCGTGGCTGACGTGTTGCCCAACGGCATCATCGCCGTGCGCGGCGAGAAGTGGATGACCCTCAACACCGGCGACGAGTTGGTGCGGATCGCAGGTCTGGTGCGCGCTGATGACATTGCCACCGACAACACCGTGTCGTCGACCCGTGTCGCCGATGCGCGCATCACCTACTCGGGCACCGGTTCGTTTGCCGATGCGAGTCAGCCAGGCTGGTTCGACCGTTTCTTCCTCAGCCCGCTGTTCCCTTTCTAGGTGGCGACTTTGAATTTCAAGAGCCTCATGCTGGCTGCGGCCCTGTTGTCCGCAGCCTTTGGTGCCCACGCCGAGCGGCTGAAAGATATCGCCAGCATTTCCGGCGTGCGTTCCAACCAGTTGATCGGTTACGGCCTGGTGGTCGGGCTTAACGGCACCGGCGACCAGACGACACAGACTCCGTTCACCCTGCAGACCTTCAACAACATGCTCTCGCAGTTCGGCATCAAGGTGCCGCCGGGATCGGGCAACGTGCAGTTGAAAAACGTCGCGGCGGTGTCGGTAAGTGCCGATCTGCCGGCGTTCGCCAAACCGGGTCAGCAGGTCGACATCACCGTGTCGTCCATCGGTAACTCCAAGAGCCTGCGCGGCGGCACCCTGTTGCTGACCCCGCTCAAGGGTATCGACGGTAACGTCTACGCCATCGCTCAGGGCAACCTGGTGGTCGGTGGTTTCGACGCCGAAGGGCGCGACGGTTCGAAGATCACCGTCAACGTTCCGTCGGCCGGTCGTATTCCCGGCGGTGCTTCGGTCGAGCGTTCGGTGCCGAGCGGTTTCAACCAGGGCAACAGCCTGACGCTGAACCTCAACCGTTCCGACTTCACCACCGCCAAGCGCATCGTCGACAAGATCAACGACATGCTAGGCCCTGGCGTGGCGCAAGCCATCGACGGCGGTTCGATCCGCGTCACTGCACCGCTTGATCCGAGCCAGCGCGTCGACTACCTGTCGATCCTGGAAAACCTTGAGGTCGATCCGGGCCAGGCCGTGGCGAAAGTCATCATCAACTCGCGTACTGGCACCATCGTCATCGGCCAGAACGTGAAGGTCTCGCCGGCCGCCGTGACCCATGGCAGCCTGACCGTGACCATCACCGAAGACCCGATCGTCAGCCAGCCAAGTCCATTGTCCAACGGCCAGACCGCCGTCGTGCCGCGTTCGCGGGTCAATGCCCAGCAAGAAGCCAAGCCGATGTTCAAGTTCGGTCCGGGCACCACCCTCGACGAGATCGTGCGGGCGGTGAACCAGGTTGGCGCGGCACCGGGTGACTTGATGGCCATTCTTGAAGCACTGAAACAGGCCGGCGCGTTGCAAGCCGACCTGATCGTGATCTGAGGCCGACACTCATGGATATGCGCAAGAGCGGTCTGGTCAGCAGCAACGATTCGGGTTCGTACTCGGACCTCAATCGCCTGAACCAGCTCAAGGTCGGTGACAAGAACAGCGATGCGAACATGCGCAAAGTGGCGCAGGAATTCGAATCGCTGTTCCTCGGTGAAATGCTCAAGTCGATGCGTTCGGCCACTGAAGCGCTGGGCCAGGACAACCCGCTCAACACGCCGGCAGCCAAGCAGTATCAGGAAATGTACGACCAGCAATTGGCGGTGTCGTTGTCGCGCGAGGGCGGTGGTATTGGCCTGGCCGACGTGTTGATGCGCCAGATGTCGAAGAACAAACCGATGGCGCCGGGTGAGGCTGCAGCGGCGTCCGCCGCCAAGCAGGAAGAAGCCAAAGCCAAGGCCGCCGCCGTGGTCACCCCGGTGGCCGCCGGCACTGTCGCCACCCACGGGCCGTTGTCGCGCCTCAATGGCGAACGTCCGTTGTGGGCATCGCGTTCGGTGAATGCGCCGAACACCGATATTTCTCACCGTAATGACATGGCGCTGATCAACCAGCGTCGTCTGGCCTTGCCGCCGAAACTGGCCGATCGGTTGCTGGCCGGTCTGGTGCCGTCGGCCACGCCGACCGCCGCCAGTCAATTGCCGCAACGCGCCACGACCGGCGCCGGACCGCTGTACAACGGCGACTGGCTGGTACGTGCCGAAAACGAAAAAGCCTCCGGCGGGTCGATGCAGGTCTATGGCCGCGCAATGGCGCAGATTCCCTTGGCGCCGGCGAAAAAAGCCTTCAGTTCTGCCGACGAATTCGTCAACACCATGCTGCCGATGGCCAAGGAAGCCGCCGACCGTATCGGCGTCGATCCGCGCTATCTGGTGGCGCAGGCGGCATTGGAAACCGGTTGGGGTAAATCGGTCATGCGCGCCCAGGATGGCAGCAGCAGCCACAACCTGTTTGGTATCAAGGCCAGCAGTAACTGGAAGGGCGATTCGGCCCGGGCGATCACCAGCGAATTCCGCAACGGGGAGATGGTCAAGGAGACGGCCGAGTTCCGTTCCTACGCCTCGTACAAGGACAGCTTCCACGATCTGGTGACTTTGCTGCAGAGCAATAATCGCTATCAAGATGTGCTGAAGTCGGCCGATAACCCAGAACAGTTTGTACGCGAGTTGCAAAAGGCCGGTTACGCCACCGACCCGAACTACGCGAGCAAGATTTCGCAGATTGCCAAGCAGATGAACGTTAACCAGAACTACGCTGCGGCGGGCGTTTCGACAACGCCTCTATAAAACATACAGTAAGGTTTGAACCATGAGTTTGCTCAACATCGGGATGTCGGGTTTATCCGCTAGCCAATCTTCTTTGATGGTGACGGGCAACAACATTGCCAACGTCGATACGGCCGGGTACTCGCGCCAGCAAACCGTGCAGAATTCAAAAGGCTCGATTCAGAGTGGCAATCTCTGGATCGGCACCGGTACCACCCTGGCTGACGTGCGCCGGGTGTACAACAGCTACATTGATGCCCAGTTGCAGACCACCACTTCGCTCAACAGCGATGCCGCGGCGTACCTGGGTCAGGTCACCCCGCTGGACAAGTTGCTGTCCGACAGTGGCACCGGCCTCAATGGTGCACTGACCAAGTTCTTCGCCTCGGTGCAGAACGTCAACGCCAAGCCGGGTGACGATGCTTCGCGTCAGTTACTGCTCAGCGATGCGCAGGCCCTGAGCGCTCGCTTCAACTCGGTTTCCAGTCAGTTGAACGCGCAGAACCAGGACATCAACGGCAACCTGTCGAGCATGGCCGATCAGGTCAACAAACTGGCGTCCACCGTGGCCCAGTTGAACCAGAAGATTTCCGAAATTTCCAACGCCGGCGGCCAGCCCAACGAGCTGCTCGACGCGCGCAACGAGACCATTCGCCAGCTGTCCACCTTCACCGGTGCGCAGGTGGTCGAGCGTGGCGGCAACATGGACATCTACCTGGGCAACGGTCAGCCGTTGGTCATGGGTGGCACCGCCAGCAAACTGGAAGTCACGCCAACCAAGGCCGACCCGTCGCGCATGGGCATCCAGATCAACAACGGTTCGACTTCCATCGACATCACCTCGGGCATCACCGGTGGTGAAATCGGCGGCCTGCTGCGTTATCGCAGCACCGTGCTGGACCCGGCGATGAACGAACTGGGCCGCGTTGCGCTGGTCGTTGCCGATCAGATGAACTCGATTCAGGGCCAGGGCATCGACAAGAACGGTGACTTCGGCGGCAACCTGTTCAACAGCATCAACACCGCGGCCAGCATGGCTTCGCGCAGCACCGCTACCATTGGCAACAGTGCCGGTTCCGGTAACTTCGATGTGAGCATCAAAGACTCCGGCAAACTGACCATCAACGATTACAAGGTGACCTTCACCAGCGCCACGGACTACACCGTGCAGCGGCTGCCGGAAGGCACTGCGATGGGCGCGTTCAGCACCACCACCACCCCGGCTCCGGTGATCGACGGCTTCTCTCTGAATCTCACTGGCGGCACGGCAGCGGCGGGCGACACGTTCAAGATCACCCCGACCCGCAATGCTGCAGCCAACATCAAGACCGAGATGACCGACTCCAAGCGTCTGGCCATCGCCGCTCCGTTGGGCGCCGCCATTGCGCCGGGTGGCAGCGGCACGCTGACCATTCCGGCCAGCGGTCAGCCGACCCTGACCACCAAGTTCGACATCTACGACCCGACCACCACCACTGCGATGCAGAACGGCATGAAGTACTCGACGCCGGTCAAAGTGGTGTTTGGTGATCCGTCGGCAGATGGCACCAGCCAGGGCTATCAACTGCTGGACGCCAAGGGTGGCGTGCTCAGCAGCGGCACCATCAAGCCGGGCCAGACCAACACCCTGAGCCTGAGCATTCCGCTCAAGGACTCGACCGGTGCGGCGATTCCACCGGCGCCCGCCACTCAGTACACCGTCAATTTCGACATGACCGTTGCCGGTTCGCCAGGCAAGGGCACGGCGGTCAACGTCAGCCTCAGCCAGCCGGGCACGCTGGACAACCGCAACGGCGGTGTCCTCGCTGACCTGCAGACCAAACAAACCGTCGACACCGGCTCTGCCAGCAAAGGCATTTCGCTGACCGATGCTTACGGCAAACTGGTCGAAGGCGTCGGTGCCAAAGCCGCTCAGGGCAAGCTCGACAGTGCCGCCACCGATGCGATTCTGGCCAACGCCAAGGGCGCCCGTGACTCGCTGTCCGGTGTCGACCTCGACGAAGAGACCGGCAACCTGGTCAAGTTCCAGCAGTACTACACCGCGTCCTCGCAGATCATCAAGGCTGCGCAGGAAACCTTCAGCACACTGATCAACAGTCTTTAAGGAGTCGTAAACCATGCGCATTTCTACTGGCCAGTTTTACGAGTCCTCGGCAGCCAACTACCAGAAAAACTTCGCCAACGTGGTCAAGAGCAGCGAAGAGGCGAGCAGCCTGGTTCGTGTCAACACTGCGGCAGACGATCCGGTGGGTGCCTCGCGTCTGCTGCAATTGGGTCAGCAGGCTTCGATGCTCGATCAGTACGAAGCCAACGCCACCACGATCAAAGGCACTCTGGGTACCGCTGAAGCGGTGATGACCAGCATCAACAACGTGCTGCAGCGTGCCAAAGAGCTGGCCGTGAGTGCCGGCAACGCCGGTTACACGGACTCCGACCGCCAGGCGACTGCCTCCGAGCTCGGTCAGATCGAAGAGCAACTGCTCAGCCTGATGAACAGCAAGGACGAGAACGGCAAATACATTTTCGCCGGCTCCAAGGGCGACACCGTGCCGTTCACGCGCAATGACGATGGCACCTACGCCTACAACGGCGATCAGGTGACCCTCGACCTGGCCATTGGCGACAACATGAAAATGGCCACCAACACCACCGGCTGGGAAGCCTTCCAGCAAGCCGTCAACACCAGCCGCAGTCAGGTCACCATGACGGCACCGGCGGTCAATGACAACCGTGTGGTGCTGTCCAACGGTCAGGTGTCGTCGAATGTCAGTTACAACAGCAAGTTCCGCAGTGGCGAACCGTACAGCGTGTCGTTCGTCAGCGGCACTCAACTGAAGATCACGGACTCGGCCGGTAACGATGTCACTGCCGAAGCCAGCCAGGGTGGCGCGTTCGATCCGGCAAGCACGGCTGGTCAAACGGTAAGCTTTCGCGGCGTAGACCTGACGCTGAACATCAACCTGCAAGCGGGCGACGTACCGGGCACCGTTCTGCCAGGTCATACGTTCACCCTCGCGGCCAAGCCTGACACCTTCACCGGTACCCGCAGCCCGGGTAACCCGTCGTCGGCGCAGATCACCGGCAGCAGCGTGACCAACTCCACGGACTACAAGGCCAGTTTCCCGACCGGTTCGGCGGTGATGAAATTTACCAGTGCTACCGCCTTCGATCTGTACGCCGCGCCGTTGACTGCCGACAGCAAACCGGTGTCGAGCGGCACCGTGGTCGCCGGCGTCGCCACTGCATCGGGTGTGAGCTTCAACATCAGCGGTACGCCGGCGGCCAACGATCAGTTCAGCATTGCCGTCAACACGCACGAAACCCAGAACATTCTGGACAGCGTGAACCAGTTGAAAAACGTGCTCAACACGCCAACCAACGGCAATGCCCTGGCGATCCAGCAGTTGCAGGCAGGTCTGGCTTCCGGTCTGGGCAACCTCGCCAGCGGTACCGATCAGTTGTCCAGCGCGATCAGTTCGGTCGGTGGTCGTGGCTCGTCGCTGATGACCCAGAGTGATACCAATCAGTCGCTGGTACTGGCTAACGCACAGACACAATCGTCGATCCGCGATTCCGATCCGGCCGAAGTCATGACCCG
Source organism: Pseudomonas sp. GNP014 (assembly GCF_054344005.1). Lineage (NCBI taxonomy): Bacteria > Pseudomonadati > Pseudomonadota > Gammaproteobacteria > Pseudomonadales > Pseudomonadaceae > Pseudomonas > Pseudomonas sp. GNP014. The sequence continues at coordinate 2,946,633 of NZ_JBTGUS010000001.1, forward strand.
TCTGACCCTGCAGCAAACCATGTTGCAGGCTTCGCAACTGGCCTTCAGCAAGATTGCGCAACTGGGCTTGTTCAACAAGATCTGAGTCTGTGCCTGTCGAGCTGCCAACCGTCTTTTCCTAAGCGGTTACGGGGTTCCTGCCTGAAGAGGGCAGGGACCCGCCGCTCGAGAGTTTCCCGCCGTGAATCAACACCCCCTCGTCAGTATCGTCATCCCCGCCTTCAACCCGCGCTTCTTCGATCAGGCGCTGATGAGTGCGCTCGCGCAGACGTACGAAAACGTCGAGATCGTCATATGCGATGACTCGGCCGATGAACGGATTCGTGAGATCGTCGAGTCCTTCGCCGAGCCGGCCCATCCGATCCGTTACCTGCGCAATCCGCAGCGACTTGGCTTGCAGAAGAACCTGCTGCGCTGCGTCGAAGCGGCGCGGGGCGAGTTCATCAAGGTGTTGTGCGATGACGATCGGCTGTTTGCACCAAGCATCGCATTACAGGCGCAGGCACTGATCGAGCATGCCGATGCCAATCTGGTGTTCGCCCTGCGCATGCTCAGCGACGCCGGCAACTTCCTTTTGCCGCCGCGGGTCGAGAACTGCCGTTTCAGCCCGAACGATGCCTTGTTCAAAGGCGATGACATGCTGGCGATCTTCGAATCGACGCCGCTGAACTTCGTCGGTAATTTCAGTGCGGCACTGATGCGTCGCGCCGATGTGCTGGAACTGCTGCCGGCCTTGATTCAGGAGGGCGCCGGTTTCGTCGCCACGCTCGATTTTGCCTTGTTCGTGTGCTTGATGCGTCGTGGCAATTTTGTCTCGCTCAGCACTGTGCTGAGCACCGAGCGCCTGTATCCGGAGCGTCTGAGCAAGACCCCGGAAATGCTCAAGGCCGCCAAGGTGGAATGGGACTGGCTCAAGCAAATGCTCGCCGCCCGCAGTGGTGAAGCGGCGCCCGCCGCCGGCTGGGTGCGTTACATTGATCTGGCCAATACCGGTGACTTGCCGCACGCCTGGCAGGAGTTGTGCGTAACGCGCATCCTCGGCAACCGCAACACGGTGGTCAGTGGTCGTGTCGGTGCCGAAAGCGAAAGTTACGCCGACTTCTATCGTGAGTGGTTGTCGATTCGCCGCTTCAGCGAGGTCGAGCAACGGCTGATGCCGCAACGCATTGCCAGTTGGCCGATGCGTCCGCAGATCGTGCCGATTGTGATCGACAACGCTGGCGACAGTGCTGCGCTGGCCACGACGTTGCAGAGCATCAAGGCGCAACTCTATCCGGCGCAGGCGGTGGTGGTGCTGTCGGATGCGCAGTGCGAGGCTGATGAGCGCACGCTGCAGTTGCCGTTTCAGGCCGATTGGGCGCAACAGCTCAACGCGGTGATCCCGCAACTGGAAGGCACCCACTGGTTTTACCTGTTGCAGGCCGGCGACACCCTGCGTGATTCGGCGCTGCTGATTCTGGCCGAGCGTATCGCCGGCACGCCGGGCTTGTTGTGCGCCTACAGCGATGAAGGCGCGCAAGTCGACGGCGAATCGACCGAACCAGTGTTCAAGCCTGACTTCAACCTCGATCTGATGCGCGCCTATCCGTATGTGGGGCGAGCGCTGGCGTTCGAGCGTCAGCGTTTCATGGCGCTGGGCGGATTTGATCCGGTCCATGGCGAACTGGCGCCGCATGATTTGCTCTGGCGCCTGGTGGAAGAGGCCGGTCCGCAAACCATCGAGCACATTGCCGAGGTCCAGGTGGAATCGAGCCTGACCTACGCGCAATGGCTGTCGCTGCCGCCAGTCATCGACTACAACGCGGCCGTCGTGACGGCGCACCTGCAGCGGATCGGGGTCGATCACCGCATGCGTCATGACGAATTGCCCCTGATCAACCGCATCGACTATCAGCATGCGACGCGCCCGCAGGTGTCGATCATCATTCAGGCCGGTGATTCGCTGCACGCCTTGCAGCGCTGCACCGAGAGCCTGATCGAGCGCACGGCTTATACCCTTTACGAAATTCTCATCGTCGATGCCGGTGTCACTGATTCGCAGATGCTCGAATGGCTGAGCGCCATGGCCCAGCTCGGGGCGTCGATGTTGCGGGTGTTGCGTTACGCCGGTGACAACAATCCTGCCGCGATCCGCAACTTCGCCGCCGAGCAGTCCCGTGGCGAATATCTGCTGTTGCTTGACGCGCAAGCGGTCATCTGTGAACGCGACTGGCTCGATGAGTTACTCAATCATGCCCAGCGTCCGGAAGTCGCCGTGGTCGGTGCGCGGTTGCTCAGCCCCGAGGGGGCTATCGTCAGCGCGGGCCTGATTCTGGGCCTGGCCGGGCCGGTCGGTGCGCCCTTTGCCGGCGAGGCGGCCAGCAGTCGCGGTTACATGCAGCGTTTACATGTGACGCAGAACTGGAGCGCGGTCAGCAGTCAGTGCCTGATGCTGCGCAAGCAGGTTTTCGAGGAGCTTGGCCAGTTCGATGAGGTGACTTACACCCGTGGCTTGAGTGACGTCGACCTGTGTCTGCGTGCAGGCAAGGAAGGCTATCTGGTGGTCTGGACGCCTTACGCCAGTGTGGTGATAGCGCCGCTGACAGAGGCCGCGCCGGTGATCCTGCCTGAACAGGAGGAAGAGGCGTTCCATCGGCAGTGGATGAGTAAAATCATCAAGGATCCGGCGTACAGCCCGTCGCTCAGTCTCGGCGTGTCGAGCTTCAGTCTGGAACCGTCCCTGCGCAATAACTGGAACCCGTTTTGCAGTCGGGCGTTGCCGCTGATCCTCGGCTTGCCGGTAAACAGTTCGGCCGTCGGCCACTATCGCGTGACCGGACCCTTGGCCGAGCTGGAAAGCAGTGGTCGGGCACTCGGACGCTGGGCCTACGAGTCGCCGTCGACGGTCGAGATCGAGCGTCTGGCGCCTGACTCGATCATCCTGCAATGCCGTTACAGCGAAGGTGCGGTCAGCGACATTCTGCGCATTAAAAAGTACTCCAGTGCGCTGCGGATTTTCGAGCTCGACGACTACGTGGTCAGTGCGCCGAAGAAAAATACCCATGCCCGCAACAAGCCGGTCAACACCGAGCAGATGCTGCGCGAGGGCATTGCCCTGTGCGATCGCGTGGTGGTGACGACGCAGCCGCTGGCGGATGCGTTATCGAGCATGCACAGCGACATCCGCATTGTGCCGAACATGCTGTCACCGGAACCGTGGGCAACGCTGACCAGTCGTCGACGCACCTCCAGCAAACCTCGAGTCGGCTGGGGTGGCGGCACCAGCCACACCGGTGATCTGGAGATCATTGCCGATGTGGTGCGTGAACTGGCGAACGAAGTGGAGTGGGTATTCTTCGGCATGTGCCCGGAGGAATTGCGTCCCTATATCCACGAATTCCACTCGGCCATCAGCTTGCAAAGCTACCCGTTCAAACTGGCCAGCCTGAACCTCGACCTGGCCCTTGCACCGCTGGAGTTTCACATCTTCAACGACTGCAAGAGTAACCTGCGTCTGCTCGAATACGGCGCCTGCGGCTACCCGGTGATCTGCACCGACACCGAGGCCTATCGTGGCCATCTGCCGTGCACCAAGGTCTACAGCAACAGCACCGCAGAATGGCTGCAGGCGATCCGCATGCATCTCGCCGACCCGGACGCCAGCTACCGCATGGGCGATGAATTGAAAGAGGCGGTGCACCGCGATTTCATGTTGCGTGGCGATAACCTCAATCACTGGTTGTGGGGTTGGTTGCCGGATTGATCCGAGTTCACAGGACTTGGGCGCGGGTTTCGCCGCGGGTGGCAGTTATTGCGATAACCAGACTGTTCGCGGAAGTGATTTCGCCGACAGGTACTACTTGCCGCAAGCGTGTGTTTGCACAGCGTCAATGACACGGGGAGCGGCGTGCCCGACAACGGTGTGCAGTTCAATGACTGGTATGCCGGTTTCAACACCGTCGGGCACGTAGGTGTCATGAATGGCGTGATCGATCTTCCGGTGACGGGCGATGCGTTTGCCATGTTCGGTTGATGTGTTGACACCCTGACAGGCGATGAAGGGATGAATCCACTGTCGGATTCATCCCTTTTTTTTGCGCCTGAAGCTCGGCGACGCAACGTCTGCGGAGCTGGCGCGTTTCCTGCAAGACCCTCGCAAATCGCCATAAAACGAGCGCTCGCAGCTATTTTGCCGCGCCCAGTCAGGCAAAGGTTTAGCCAGAAGGCCTGCAAACGCGGGTCGAACCCGGTGAAGAACAAGAGGGGAGACGATGAAGGCAGTTATTTTGGCGGGTGGCCTCGGCACGCGCATCAGTGAAGAGTCGCACCTCAAGCCCAAGCCGATGATCGAGATCGGCGGCAAGCCAATTCTCTGGCACATCATGAAGCAGTATTCCGCCCACGGAATCCACGACTTCGTGATCTGCCTGGGCTACAAGGGCTATGCGATCAAGGACTTCTTCGCCAACTACTTCCTGCACACCTCCGACGTCACCTTCAACATGCGCGAAAACCGCATGGACGTGCACCAGAACTACAGCGAGCCGTGGAGCGTCACCCTGATCGACACCGGCGAGGAAACCATGACCGGTGGCCGTCTGCTGCGTGCCGCACGTTATCTGCAAGATGAAGAGGCGTTCTGCTTCACCTACGGCGACGGCGTTTCCGACATCAACATCGCTCAGCTCGTCGATTACCACAAAGCCCACGGTCGTCTGGCGACCGTCACCGCCGTGCAGCCGCCCGGCCGTTACGGTGCCCTCGAGCGGCAAGGCGATCAGGTGCTTGGTTTCACTGAAAAGCCGCGCGGTGACGGTGGCTGGATCAATGGCGGGTTCTTCGTGCTGTCGCCGAAAGTGCTGCCGTACATAGCCGATGATTCCACCACTTGGGAAGCCGAGCCGTTGGCGCGGCTGGCTGCGGACGAACAGTTGAAAGCCTTCGAGCACGAAGGGTTCTGGCATCCGATGGACACCCTGCGCGACAAGAACCATCTCGAAGCGCTGTGGCAGAACGGGGAGGCCCCATGGAAGCAATGGGCCTGAGTGCGGATTTCTGGCGCGGCAAGCGCGTACTGGTTACCGGTCACACCGGTTTCAAGGGCAGTTGGCTGACCCTGTGGCTGCAAAGCCTCGGCGCACAAGTCAGCGGTTTTGCCCTTGATCCGTCGACCGAACCGAGCCTGTTCGAACTGGCGTGCGTCCACGAAGGCATCAACGATCAGCGCGGCGATCTGCGTGATCTTGGCGCCTTGCTGGAAATCATCGCCGACACCGAGCCGGAGATCGTTCTGCACCTGGCTGCGCAGCCACTGGTGCGCGAAGGTTATCGCGACCCGCTCGGCACCTATTCCAGCAACGTCATGGGCACGTTGAACCTGCTCGAAGCGATTCGTCAGGTCGGTTGCGTGCGCGCCTGCGTGCTGGTGACCACCGACAAGGTCTACGCCAACAAGGAATGGCTGTGGCCATACCGCGAAGACGAAGCCCTCGGCGGGCATGATCCTTACAGCAGCAGCAAGGCTTGCTGCGAACTGTTGGCGCAGTCTTACGCAGCCTCGTTTTTCCCGGCCGACAAGTACGCCGAGCACGGTCTGGCCCTGGCCACCGCGCGCGCCGGCAACGTCCTCGGTGGCGGTGATTTCGCCCCTGAACGCCTGATTCCCGATGTGCTCAGAGCCTGGACGGCAGACGAGCCGGTGACCCTGCGTTATCCGCAAGCCGTGCGTCCGTGGCAGCACGCGCTGGAGCCGCTGGCCGGTTACCTGCAACTGGCTGCCGGCCTCTACGAACAAGGCCCGGAATATGCCGGGGCATGGAACTTCGGCCCGGGCGAGGCGGACATGTGCAGCGTCGGCGAAGTGGTCGAACTGCTCGCCAGCCGCTGGCCGCAGGCGCGCGGTCTGCGCATCGAAAAAAGCGAATTGCACGAAGCCGGCCTGCTGCGCCTGGACAGCAGCCGTGCCCGCCAAGTACTGGGCTGGCAGCCGCGCTGGACGTTGCAGCAATGCCTGACCCAGACCCTCGACTGGCACCTGGCATGGCAGAACGGTGACGACATGCGCGCCGTGACCCTCGGCCAACTGAACCTGTACCGAGGCGCGCTGTGAGCGAGTTTTCCCTGAAGGCATTGCCGCTGGCCGGACTGTTCAGCGTCCAGCACAAGCGTTTCGAAGATCAGCGCGGGCACTTCGCCCGGCTGTTCTGCGAGGGCAGCCTGAGCGCGTTCGGCCGCGAATTTCACATCCGCCAGATCAACCATTCCTGCACCCGCGAGCAGGGCAGTGTGCGCGGTCTGCATTATCAGAATGCCAATGCGCCGGAAGCCAAACTGATCACCTGTCTGCGTGGTGAAGTGTGGGACGTGGCGGTGGATCTGCGCCCGGACTCCGAGACTTTTCTGCACTGGCACGCCGAGCACCTCAAGGCTGGCGACGGTCGCAGCCTGCTGATTCCGGCCGGGTTCGCCCACGGTTTCCAGACGCTGACAGCCGACGCCGAACTGCTTTACCTGCACAGCGCTGATTACGCGCCGGAGCACGAGGGCGGCTTGTCGGTGAACGATCCACGGCTGGCGATCGCTTGGCCGTTGCCTGTCAATAATTTGTCAGCGCGTGATTCCAGCCATCCCGCGCTCGATCAACACTTTGCTGGAGTGCGTCTATGAACTGCCGTGGGTGCGCCGCACCGCTGAGCCTGCCGCTGATCGACCTCGGCACCTCGCCACCGTCCAACGCCTACGTGCACGCCGATCGCCTGGAACAGGCCGAGCAATGGGTGCCGTTGAAGGTTGCCGTGTGCCAGCAATGCTGGCTGGTGCAGACCGAGGATTACACCCGTGCCGACAGTCTGTTCGACGCCGAGTACGCCTACTTCAGTTCGTTCTCCAGCACTTGGCTGGCCCACGCCGAGCGTTATGTCGCCGAAATGGTCGAGCGCTTTGGCCTGACGGGCGACAGTCGCGTGGTTGAAGTCGCGGCCAACGACGGTTACCTGCTGCAGTACGTCGCGGGTCGTGGCATCCCGTGCCTCGGCGTCGAGCCGACCCGCAGCACCGCGCAAGCAGCCAGGGAAAAGGGCCTGGAGATTCGTGAACTGTTCTTCGGTCGTGAGACGGCTGCACAGCTGCGCAGCGAAGGTTGGGGCGCCGACCTGATGGCCGCCAATAACGTGCTCGCCCATGTGCCGGATATCAACGATTTCCTCGGCGGTTTCGCGACGCTGCTCAAGCCAACCGGCGTAGCAACGTTCGAATTCCCGCAACTGCTGACGCTGATGGCTGGCGCGCAGTTCGACACGCTGTATCACGAACACTATTCGTACCTGTCGCTGACCGCCGTGCAGACCCTGTGTGAACGCAATGGCCTGGAAGTGTTCGACGTCAGTCAGTTGAGCACGCACGGCGGATCGCTGCGGGTGTTCGTGCAGCGCAAGGACGGCCAGCGTCGTGCGGTGCAGCCGGCGGTGCAACAACAGCTGCAAGCCGAGCTGGAGGCCGGGGTGAAAACCGCCGGCTACTACGCGACCCTCGCCCCCGCCGCTGAGCGCATCAAGCATGACTTGCTGCGCTTTCTGTTGCAGGCCAGGGCCGACGGCAAACGTGTGGTCGGCTATGGCGCCGCCGCCAAGGGCAACACCTTGCTCAACTACGCCGGGGTCAAACCCGACCTGCTGGCCTGGGTCGCCGATGCCAACCCGCACAAGCAGGGCAAGTTCCTGCCGGGCAGTCGCATCCCGATTGTCGCGCCGGCGCAGATCGACATCGAGAAACCGGATTACGTGCTGGTGCTGCCATGGAACCTGTTGCACGAAGTCAGTCAGCAACTGGCTCAGGTGCGGCAATGGGACGGGCGCTTCGTGATCGCCGTGCCTGAGTTGAAAGTCCTGTGAAAGTCCTGGTAACCGGGGCTACGGGCTTCGTCGGCCGGCATCTGGTGGCGGCGTTGCTTGCCCGTGGCGACGCCGTTCGTGCCGTGGCGCGCAACGTAGAAACCGCACAAGGCATGCCGTGGATCAATGACGTCGAGTTCGTTGCGGCGGATATTCACGCCGCCGAACTCGATGTCGCCGCGCTGACCGAGGGCATCGACGTACTCGCGCATCTGGCTTGGCCGGGCCTGCCGAACTATCGGGCGCTGTTCCACTTCGAGCACAACCTGATGGCCGACTACCGCTTTATCAAAGGCGCGGTCGAGGCGGGTGTGCGGCAAGTGTTGGTCACTGGCACCTGCTTCGAGTACGGCCTGCAAAGCGGCCCGCTCAGCGAAAGCGTCGAGCCCCAGCCGAGCAATCCTTACGGTCTGGCCAAACACACGCTGCGCCTGTTTTTGCAAAACCTGCAGCAGGAAATGCCGTTCACCCTACAGTGGGCGCGCCTGTTTTATCTGCATGGCGAAGGGCAGAACCCCAACAGTCTGCTTGCAGCGCTGGACCGGGCGATTGATGCCGCAGACGCGTCGTTCAACATGTCTGGCGGTGAGCAATTGCGTGACTTTTTGCCGATTGCCACCGCAACCGCTTACCTCGCCGCGATCCTGCAGCAGCGCGACTTCGACGGAGTGATCAATTGCGCCAGTGGCCAACCGGTGTCGGTGCGTTCATTGGTCGAAGAACGCCTGCGCGAACGCGGCGCGGCACTGAATCTGAACCTCGGTCACTACCCTTACCCGACCCACGAACCGATGGCGTTCTGGGCGGTGACCGAGCGTTTGCAACAGCTACTGGGAGAGCCGCAATGAGGCACGAGTTGTATCGGGTCACCGACCTGCCGGTGTTGCAGAACCGCACCTTCGCCGACCCGGAGTCGGCGAAAGCCTCGGCCAGCGCCGACATGCTGCTGGTGCAGGATGAGCGCAGCGGTCTGATCTTCAACGCTGCGTTCGATGCCGACAAGCTCAGCTATGACGCCGACTACCAGAACGAGCAGGCGCATTCCGGCCAGTTCCAGCAGCACCTGCGCGATGTCGAAGGCATCATCGCTAAACACTTCAAGGGCCAGGAACTGATCGAAGTCGGCTGTGGCAAAGGCTACTTTCTGGAGTTGCTCAAGGGCCTCGGCTACTCGATCACCGGCATCGACCCGGCCTACGAAGGCGACAACGCCGACGTGATCAAGGCGCCGTTCACCCGTGGCCTTGGTCTGGCGGCGGACGCCATCGTGCTGCGCCATGTGCTGGAACACATCGAAGACCCGGTGAGCTTTCTGTCGGTGATCGCCGAAGCCAATCAGGGCGGGCAGATCTACATCGAAGTGCCGTGCTTTGACTGGATCCTCGAGCACAAGGCCTGGTTCGACCTGTTCTACGAACACGTCAATTATTTCCGCCTCGATGACCTGCGCCGGATGTTCGGCACCGTGCACGAGGCCGGCCACCTGTTCGGTGGCCAGTACCTGTACATCGTCGCCGACCTGTCGACGTTACGCCTGACCCCGGAACAACCGGTGCCACGCCTGACGCTGCCGGACGGATTCACCGCCAGCCTCGATCGCGCCGTGCAGATCATTCAGTCTGCCCCCGAGCAGGGTTCGGCGATCTGGGGCGCCTCGTCCAAGGGCGTGATCTATTCGCTGTTCCTGCAGCGCGCCGGTGTGGCCGTAGACCGTGTGGTGGATATCAACCCGGCCAAACAGGGGCGTTATCTGCCACTGAGCGGCGCGCGGGTGTCCTCGCCCCAGGAAGCGATGGACGCGCTGCCCGAAGGCGCCCACCTGTTTGTGATGAATTCCAATTACCTCGAAGAGATCAAGCGGATGACCGGTGGACGCTACGTCTATCACGCCGTCGACAGCGCTTCGTTTCAGTGACCCTTGAGATTATTAAAATGACCGACAACAGCATCAACAAAGCCTTCGAAGCCGAGTGCCGCGAGCAGATCGCCCAACAGGGTGACGACCAGAAGCTGACGGGCCTGGCCCGTGATTTCTTCAACGAATCGGCCAAACACAAGTACAGCTACCACTTCTCGTGGATGGGCCGCCCGATCATCCAGTTGCCGCAAGACATGATGGCGATGCAGGAGATCATCTGGCAGGTCAAGCCGGATCTGGTCATCGAGTGCGGCATCGCCCACGGCGGTTCGATCATCTACTACGCCTCGTTGCTGGAGCTGCAAGGCCACGGCGAAGTGCTGGGCATCGACCTCGACATTCGCCCGCACAACCGTGAAGCGATCGAAAGCCACCCGATGGCCAAGCGCATCAAGATGATCGAAGGTTCGAGCATCGACCCGGCCATCGCTGCACAGGTTCAAGCCGCCGCCAAGGGCAAGAAAGTCATTCTGGTCCTCGACTCCAACCACACCCACGATCATGTGCTGGAAGAGCTGCGTTTGTACGCACCGCTGGTGTCGGTCGACAGCTACTGCGTGGTCATGGACACCGTGGTTGAAGACATGCCGGCCGATTTCTTCCCGGACCGTCCATGGGGCCCGGGCGACAACCCGAAAACCGCGGTGTGGAAATACCTGGAAGAGAACCAGGATTTCGAGATCGACCAGCAGCTGCAAAACAAACTGCTGATCACCGTGGCGCCGGACGGCTATCTGCGTCGCGTTCGTTAATCAACAACAGTTTCAGACTTCAGGCGACTGGCCGGTTGTGGGGATAGGAAAATGCAGGTTCAAAGCAGTACTCAAGCCAATGTGACACCGCTGGACGAGCTGTTCACGGTGGTGGTCATCACCCACAACCGCAGTGCCTTCCTGCGTCGTACCTTGCAGTACTACAGCAGTTACCCGGCCAGGGTGCTGGTGCTGGATTCGTCCGTGCAGTGCGACGACCGCATCGCTGTGGATTTTCCGTCGGTCGACTACCGGCATTTGCCGCAGTACACCTACAAGGGCTTGCAGGACAAATTGACCTGGGGTGTCGCGCAGGTCACGACGCCTTATATGGTGTTCGCTGCCGACGATGACTTCCTGATTCACGACGCGCTGACTGCGTCGGTCGAATTCCTGCACGCCAACACCGATTACGGTGTGTGCCATGGCTACGGGATGATGTACCTGACCCGTGCCAACGAAGTCACCTATTACCGCCGCGACAAGCGCGTGCAGGAAGACTACGACTCGCCAGACGCTGAAACCCGGATCATGGACTTCATGGGGCAGTTTCTGCCGCCGTTCTATGCCGTGACCCGCACTGATCTGCTGCAACAGTGGTACAGCCAGTTACCGCCAGGTACCAGCTTCGAGTGGCAGGAAATCGGTCACTCGTTCTATCTGCTGGCCTGTGCCAAGGCGCGCATTCTTCCGATTCCGTTTGCCGTGCGTGAAGTGAACTATGGCAATTCGGATCACAACACCAACGTGCTGACCGTCCTTGCTTATCAGGACGCGAAAACCGTGGCAGAGCGTGAGCAGTTCGCTGAGTTTCTGGCAACGATCAAGACGCCGCTCAGCGACCAGGATCCGGCCGCGATCAAGCAGATTGCGCTGAACACCTTTGCCCAGATGGCCAATTGTTTGCTCAAGGGTGTTTCGCTGGCGGGCGCACCGATTTTCCGTTCGGCGTGGATTGAATGCGATAAGGAACCGGTACGTTCTTTCGCTCCCGAGCAGTTCGTGGAAATGCCGTTCTACAACAAGCCGATGTTCGATTTACTGACCGAATTCGAATTCCTGCTACACGCCATGCCGGCCGGTCGCGTGCAGTTGCAGGAGCTCGAAGGCGTGCTGCTGCGTCAGCATGAGCTGATGCGCCTGCACCCTAACGACGACGAGCGCACGATTCGCGCACGGCTCTGGGAAGCGCTGACCCTCAACCTGTTCAACCGTGAAGTGGTCAAGCGTCTTGCCGAGTCGTTGCTGGGCAGCGATGAGCATGAAGAAGGGCTGAAGCTGCAAGCGTGGCTGCAGCGTCTGAACTCGGTGCCGGGGCAGGCCGACCGCAAGTTGTTCGAGAACATGCCGAGCGGGCGGCTGCTGCAATGGCTGGAGGCACGCAATCCGCACGCGGCGCAATTGCCGACCATCGCCCGCCATCTGGCCAAGCACAATGGCGGACCGCAGGTAGGCATTCTGTTGCTGGACCTGGACGCCGACATGGTCAAGCTTCAGGCAACGTTCGACAGCCTGGTCGGCGGTCAATACAAGGCTTTCAAAGTGGTGGTGTTCACCGCTGGCGAACTGCCGGCCACGACCACCGTGCGCGACACCGTGCACTTCGTCAAAGTCAGCGCCTCCAACTATGTGGAGCGGATCAATCAGGTCATCGCGCAAATGAGCAGCGACTGGCTGTTGCTGGCCGAGGCGGGCGACCAGTTCACCGTCAGCGGCCTGTTGCGGGCCAGCCTGGAACTCATCGGTGCCGAAGGCGTGCGGGCCGTGGCCATGGATGAAATCCATCGCCAGCCGGGCGGCGAACTGACGCACGCGTTCCGCCCGGGCGTGAATCTCGACCTGCTGCAAACCGTGCCGTCGCTGATGGCGCGTCACTGGTTGATCCAGCGTGATGCGCTGGTGCAAGCCAAAGGTTTTGCCAGCGAGTACACCGAAGCGCTGGAGCTGGACCTGTTGCTGCGGCTGATCGAAGACGGCGGCCTCGCCGGTCTGGCGCATCTGGCCGAGCCTTTGCTGATTTGCAACGCACCGAAGGCTGAAGAAAATGCCCATGAACGCCAGACCCTGACGCGGCATCTGAGTCAGCGCGGTTACCGTGGTCAGGTCAGTTCGAAGTTGCCGTCAACCTGGCAGATCGACTACCAGCACAGCGAGCGACCGATGGTGTCGATCATCCTGCACAGCCAGGACAATCTCGAACACCTGCAAACAGCGCTGGTCAGCCTGTTGCAGCGAACCCGCTACCAGCGCCACGAAATCCTGCTGGTCGACAACCATAGCCAATCGCCGCAATTGCTTGAGTGGCTGGACAGTCTGCAGGGCAAGGGCGATCGCATTCGCGTGTTGCGCAGCGGCGAGCGGCTTAGCGAGTCGGCGTTGTACAACCTCGCCAGTGGCGAAGCCAAAGGTGAGTACCTGGTGCTGTTTTCGGCCGAGGCCGAGGTGGTCAACGCCAACTGGCTCGATGCATTGCTCAATCAGGCTCAGCGTCCGGAAGTCGGTATCGTGGGCGCCAAACTGGTGGACGGCCGTGGCGCCACGACCCAGGGCGGTCTGGTGCTGGGCAGTGATGGTCAGGTCAATGCGGTGTTTATCGGTGAAAGCAAAGACGCTGCCGGTTACCTGTTCGGCAATCAGGTCGAGCAGAGCTATTCGGCGGTGTCCGGCGCCTGCCTGATGATTCGCAAGGCGCTGTTCGACGCCGTGGGTGGCCTGGACGAGGAGCATTTCGACAGCGCCTTCGCCGACATCGACTTGTGCCTGAAAGTCGCGGATGCCGGTTACCTTACCGTGTGGTGCCCGCAGGCACAGATTCAACATCCGGGCCTGTTGCCGCCAGTCACGCAAACCGCCGCCGCGCTGCATGACAAATGGTCGGCACGTTTTGCTCAGGATGCGGCGCGCAACCCGAACCTTTCCCTGACCGACAAGGGCTTTACCCTCGGCCAGGCCTCCAGCATCGACTGGGCGCAGTTGCTCGCCTAAGCCTGACGATCAGGAAACAGGACTCAAGACATGTTCAACGGTAAATCGATTTTCATCTCAGGCGGCACCGGCTCGTTCGGGCGCAATTTCATCCGGCGCCTGCTGGAGCAATACCAGCCCAAGCGCGTGGTGGTGTTCTCCCGGGATGAACTCAAGCAATACGAAATGCAGCAGACGTTCAACGCGCCGTGCATGCGCTATTTCCTTGGCGATGTGCGCGACGCCGACCGTTTGCGTCAGGCCATGCGCGGCATCGACTACGTCGTGCATGCCGCCGCGCTCAAGCAAGTGCCGGCAGCGGAATACAACCCGACCGAGTGCATTCGCACCAACGTCAACGGCGCGGAAAACATCATCGCCGCAGCCATCGACAATGGCGTGAAGAAAGTCGTTGCGCTGTCCACCGACAAGGCCGCCAGCCCGATCAACCTCTACGGCGCAACCAAGTTACTGTCGGACAAACTGTTCGTCGCCGCCAATAACATTGCCGGCGAACAGCAGACCCGGTTTGCCGTGGTGCGCTACGGCAACGTCGCCGGCTCCCGTGGCTCGGTGGTGCCGTTCTTCAGCAAACTGATCGCCGAGGGCGCTGAAGAGCTGCCGATCACCGACGAACGCATGACACGTTTCTGGATCACCCTCGATCACGGTGTGCAGTTCGTCCTCGACAGCTTTGCACGCATGCACGGTGGCGAAGTGTTCGTGCCGAAGATCCCGTCGATTCGCATCGTCGATCTGGCCCGGGGCATGGCCGAGCACCTGCCGCACAAGCACGTCGGCATTCGTCCGGGCGAGAAGCTGCACGAGTTGATGGTGCCGCTGGACGATGCGCGGATGACCCTGGAGTTTGCCGATCACTACACCATCCAGCCGTCGATCCGCTTTACCAGCGTTGACGTCGATTTCGCCGAAGACAAGCTCGGTGAGCGCGGCCGGCCGGTCAGCGAAGACTTCGAATACCGTTCCGACACTAATCCGCATTTCCTCTCGGTGGGGCAGATCGCCGACCTGCACGCGAAGCTCTCGGTATGATTCCGTACGGTCGGCAAAGCCTCGATCAGGCAGATATCGACGCCGTGGTCGAGGTGTTGAAGTCTGACTGGCTCACACAAGGGCCGACCATCGAGCGCTTCGAGCAGGCCATGGCCGAGCGCTGTCAGGCCGATTATGCGGTGGCGGTGTGCAATGCCACCGCGGCGCTGCACATTGCCTGCCTGGCCGCCGGACTCGGGCCGGGCGATCGCTTGTGGACGACGCCGAACACCTTTCTGGCGTCGGCCAACTGCGGGCGTTATTGCGGCGCCGACGTGGATTTTGTCGATATCGACCCGCTGACCTGGAACCTCGATGCTGAAGTCCTGGCCGGTAAGCTCGACGCTGCCGAGCGCGATGGCGTGCTGCCCAAAGTGCTTGTGGCGGTGGCGTTTTCCGGGCAGAGCTGCGATATGCGCAGAATTGCCCAACTGGCCGAGCGCTACAACTTCACGGTGATCGAAGACGCCTCTCATGCGGTCGGTGCGTCCTACGCGGGGCGGCCGGTCGGGTGCGGCGAATTCGCCGCGATGACCGTGTTCAGCTTCCACCCGGTGAAAATCATCACCAGTGCCGAGGGCGGCATGGTCTTGACCAATCGCCCGGAACTGGCCGAGCGCTTGCAACGCCTGCGCAGCCACGGCATGACCCGCGATCCGCAGCAGATGACTGAAGCCAGCCACGGCCCGTGGTATTACCAGCAAGTGGAACTGGGCTTCAATTATCGGATCACCGACTTGCAAGCCGCGCTCGGTTTGTCGCAACTGCACAAACTGGACGGTTTCATCGCCCGTCGACGCGAGCTGGCCGCACGTTACGCGAATTTGCTGACATATTTGCCTGTGACCTTGCCGAGCGCCCAACCGCTCGCTGAATCCGCCTGGCATCTGTATGTGATCCGCTTGCAGACCGATCGGATCAATCTCAGCCACCGCCAGGTCTTCGAAGGCTTGCGTGCGGCCGGAGTCGGGGTGAATCTGCACTATATTCCACTGCATTTGCAGCCGTACTATCGCGACCTGGGTTTCGCCGAGGGAAACTTCCCCGAAGCGGAGCGCTATTACGCCGAAGCGATCAGCCTGCCGCTGTTTCCTTTGCTGAGCGATCAGCAGCAGGACTATGTGGTCGAGCAATTGCGACGGTTGACTGAGTGAACACCGCTGTGGCGGTGGATGGGAAATGGCAATGCGCAATCTGAGTGAACAGGAACAATTCTGGCAGGGTGACTTCGGCAACGAGTACGTTGCGCGCAACGTCGGGCAATCGCTGGTGGCGGCCAATCTGGCGTTGTTTGCCAAGGCGCTGGCGAGAACGGGGCGGATCGACAGCCTGTTGGAACTCGGTACCAATGTCGGGAACAACTTGCAGGCGCTGCATCAACTGTTGCCGCAATGCGAGTTGTCCGGCGTCGAGATCAACGCCAATGCCTGTGCACAGGCCAAAGCACTGAACATCGCAAAGATCTGGCACGGTTCGCTGTTCGACTTTCCCTGCGAACGCTCCTACGATCTGACGCTGAGCAAAGGCGTGCTGATTCATCTTGCCCCGGAACTGTTGCCGAAGGCCTACGCGCAGCTGTACGAGCTCAGCCAGCGCTATATCCTGATCGCGGAGTACTACAATCCGGCGCCGGTGGAAGTGTCCTACCGCGGCAACAGCGGCAAACTGTTCAAACGCGATTTCGCCGGTGAAATGCTCGATCGCTACGCTGATCTGCACCTGCTGGATTACGGCTTTGTGTATCACCGTGACCCACAATTTCCTGCTGACGACGTCACCTGGTTCCTTCTGGAAAAACGCCCTTGAGCAACGTTGCAATCATCCCGGCCCGCGGGGGCAGCAAACGCATCCCGCGCAAGAATCTTGCGCCGTTCGATGGCGTGCCGATGATTGTCCGTTCGATTCGCACGGTGCTGGACTCGGGGTTGTTCGACGAGGTTGTGGTCAGTACTGACGACGAAGAAATCGCCGAGCTCGCGCGGGTTCATGGCGCCACGGTGCCATTTTTGCGTCCTGCGCATCTGGCCGATGATTTCACCGGCACGGCAGCGGTGATCGTGCATGCCTTGCAGCAACTGCCAGCGTTTGATTACGCCTGTTGCGTCTATGCCACGGCCCCGTTGTTGCAGGCGCGGTTTCTGCGTGAGGGCTTCGAATTGCTGGAGCAGCAGTGCGACAAGTCCTTCGCGTTTTCTGTTTGCAGCTTTGGTTTTCCCGTGCAGCGCGCGTTGACGCTGGACGGGCAGGGGGCGCTGACGGCGTTGTATCCGGAGTTTCGTAATACCCGCTCGCAGGATCTGCCTGAAGCATTCCAGGATGCCGGTCAGTTCTACTGGGGCCGACGCGAGGCATGGATGCGCGGTGAGGTCTTGTATTCGCCTGCCAGTCTGCCGGTAATCCTGCCTCGGCATCTGGTGCAGGACATCGACACTGTCGAAGACTGGAAACGCGCCGAATACCTGTACGCCGCGCTCAAGGCTGGCGGGGAAGTGCAATGAGAGTGCTGATCCGTGCGGACGCGTCGCCGACCATCGGCAGCGGTCACATTGCCCGTTGCCTGACGCTGGCCCGGGTGTTGCGCAAGCAGGGCAGTCACGTCGCATTTGCCTGTCGGCGCTTGCCGGGGCATCGGCTTGATGCGTTGCAGGAAGAAGGTTTCGAGACGTTCGCATTACCCGAACGCTATGCCGAAGAAGATCCACAGCAGGCCATCGAATCGATGCTGCCGTGGCAAGCGGACATTGATGCACTGGATGTATTGCTCGACGGTCATGAAGGGTTCGACTGGATCATTGCCGACCACTATGGCCTCGATCATCACTGGCAAACGGCGGCCCGGCGTTGGGCGTCACGGATTGCAGCAGTGGATGATCTGGCCACTCGGCGCTATAGCGTTGACCTGCTGCTTAATCAGAACCTCTCCGGCCTGAGCGAGCATTACGCGCCGCTGTTGCCTGACGGTTGTCGCACATTGCTTGGTCCGCGTTTTGCCATGCTGCGCGAGGAGTTCATGTGCCCGGCCATCGAGATCAAACCCAAGGCTCGGCGGGTATTGGTGAATTTCGGCGGTTTCGACGCGGCGATGCAGACTCATCACGCGATGCTGGCGCTGGCGGATTTTCCCGAGCTCGAAGTGGATTTCGTTGCCGGCGCCGACAACCCGGCATGGGCACAGATGCAGGCCCTGGCCGAGACACGGCCGAATTGGCGATTGCACAGTTTTGTCAGCGATTTCCATCAACGCATGACCGAGGCCGATTTGTTTGTCGGCGCCGGCGGTGGTACCAGTTGGGAGCGCGCGGCACTGGGGCTGCCAACGATCTGCATAGCTGTGTCGAATAATCAGTATGCCAACGGCGAAGTCATGGCGGCGGCTGGCGCGCATGTGTTCTTGGGTGCCCGCGAGCAGGTCAGCGTCGAGCAATTGCGCCAAGCCATCGGCTTGGTCGTCGACAATGTTTATCTGCGCCAAAGCCTGGCCGAACGTTCGCGGCAATTGGTCGATGGGCGCGGCGCGCTGCGGGTTGCGGTGGCGTTGGCGGGCGCGGTGCTCAAGGTGCGCCCGGCCACGCTGGACGACGCGCAGTTGTTGTTTGACGGACGCAATGCCGAGGCGGTGCGCCGCTGGTCACTGGACGCTGGCGTTATCGACTGGAAGCAACATCTGGACTGGCTGACTGCGAGCTTGCGTAACCCTCAGCGGCTGCTGTTGGTCGCTGAAGGCGATGACGGCCCGGTCGGCGTTCTGCGCTATGACTTGCGTGGTTTTGACGCGGAGGTCTCGCTGTATTTGCTGCAAGGGCGTTTTGGTCTCGGCTGGGGCGGTGCACTGTTGGCGCGGGGCGAAGCGTTCGCTTCTGCTCATTGGCCGCAGATGAGCGCGATCACCGCTCAAGTGTTGCCGGCCAACCAGGCCTCACTGAATGTTTTTCGCGACGCCGGGTTCACTCAAAGTGCCTGCGCGTTCACCCGTGTTTTGAAGGATCACCGCACATGAGCAGTTTCAAGATTGGCAATCGCCTGATCGGCGCCGCCGCGCCGCCGTTCATCATTGCCGAGATGAGCGGCAACCATAACCAGTCGCTGGACGTTGCTCTGCAAATCGTCGAGGCCGCCGCCAAGGCCGGGGCGCATGCGCTGAAACTGCAAACCTACACCGCCGAGACCATGACCCTGGATCTGGCCGAGGGCGAGTTCTTCATCAAGGACCCGGGCAGCCTGTGGGCGGGCACTTCGCTCTACGATTTGTATGAAAAGGCCCATACGCCGTGGGAGTGGCATGCGCCGATCTTTGCCCGCGCGAAAGAACTGGGGATGCTCGCGTTCTCGACGCCGTTCGATGACACCGCCGTGGATTTTCTCGAAAGCCTCGATGTGCCGGCCTACAAGATTGCCAGTTTCGAAAATACCGATCTGCCGTTGATTCGTCGTGTCGCCGCCACTGGCAAGCCGCTGATTATTTCTACCGGCATGGCCAGCATCGCAGAGCTCGATGAAACCGTGCGCGCCGCCCGCGAAGCCGGCTGCAAGGATCTGGTGTTGCTCAAGTGCACCAGCACTTATCCGGCGACACCGCTTAACAGCAACGTGCGCACGATCCCGCATCTGCGTGAGCTGTTTGGATGCGAGGTCGGGCTGTCTGACCACTCGATGGGCGTCGGCGTGTCGGTGGCGGCCGTGGCGCTCGGTGCAACGGTGGTGGAAAAACACTTCACCCTCGACCGTTCGGCGGGTGGGGTGGATGCCAGTTTCTCGCTGGAACCTGCGGAAATGGCCAGTCTGGTGCTCGAGACCGAGCGCGCCTGGCAAGCCATGGGCCAGGTGCAATACGGTCCCACCGAAGCCGAGCGCAAGTCACTGGTCTACCGCCGTTCGCTGTACGTCACCGCCGACATGGCGGCGGGCGAGGCCTTCACCACTGCCAATGTGCGCGCCATTCGCCCCGGTCTCGGTCTGCCGCCCAAGCACACCGAGGCGGTTCTTGGTCGTTGCGCTCGCACGGCCATCAAGCGCGGTACGCCGCTGGATTGGTCGTTGGTCGAATAACCCGATCTGCAACCGATTCGGCAAAATAGCGTGACCTGCGAGTCATAACGCGCATCTTCACTGTATTGTATTGATCGGGGAGATGGCGCCTGGCCCTTTATCGGTTCCAGTGATAGCCCTTTGCGCTCCCCGTGGCTGCCCGTCGTGGCGGCCGTTTTCTGTTTGTCGGCGCCCCTCGAATCCTTGCGAGCGGTGGTTTTGGGCTGTTTTTTATTGGGAAGCCGTAATGATTGGCATAAAAAGCATTGCGAGCTACGTTCCTGTAGCCGGCGTGGACAATTACGCACAAGGTGCAAAATTCGAGAAGGATGAAGAATTCATCCTTGGCAAGATCGGCTCGGCATTCCTGCCGCGCAAAGACGCTGAACAAGAAACCTCCGATCTGTGCGTGGAAGCGGCCAATGCGCTGTTTGCCAGCAACCCTGAGCTGAAGCGTGAGTCGATCGACGCACTGATCGTCGTCACTCAGAACGGTGACGAAGAAGGCTTGCCGCACACTGCTGCGATCGTGCAGGACAAACTCGGTCTGCCGACCAATGTCGCGGCGTTCGATATTTCCTTGGGCTGCTCCGGTTACGTCTACGGCATCTATGCGATCAAGGGCTTCATGGAAGCCGCAGGCCTGAAGAACGGCTTGCTGATCACCGCTGACCCTTATTCGAAGATCGTCGACCCGGAAGATCGCAACACCACCATGCTGTTCGGCGATGCCGCCACCGCCACCTGGATGGGCGAAGATCCGACCTGGGCGTTGGGTAAAGCCAAGTTCGGTACTGACGGCTCCGGCGCTCCGCACCTTAAGGTCAGCAATGGTGTGTTCTTCATGAACGGTCGTCAGGTGTTCAACTTCGCGCTGCTGAAAGTCCCGGCGCACTTGCACGAGTTGCTCGACGATTCCGGCCTCAAGGCCGACGACATTGATGCGTTCTGCATTCACCAGGGCAGTGCGGCGATTGTCGATGCCGTGGCGCGGCGTTTCGAAGGCGAGCCAGAGAAGTTCATCAAGGACATGGTCGAGACCGGTAATACCGTGTCGTCGAGTGTTCCGTTGCTGCTGGAAAAACACGTGCTCGATTCTGACTGGAGTCGCGTTGCGATCAGCGGTTTCGGTGTCGGTTTGTCTTGGGGTTCGGCGATCATCTATCGTCCCTGAGTCACCTGTTTTTCTATAAAACGCGGCACAAAAAAGCGCTCAAGGTGTAACCTTGAGCGCTATTTTTTTGCCCGGATGTCAGGCGAGGCGCCATGAGCGAGTTTTTTCAATCCAATACCCAGATCATCGAAAAGCGCTGGCCTGCGGTGGCTGCGCGTCTGCTGAGCGAAGACCCGAGTTCGTTGCAGGCCGATCTGGTGGAAGGACTGGGCTCGACCTTGAGCGTCAATGGCATTCAGTTGACCAGTCGGCATGATCGTATGCGTGAAGCGCAGGTGCAGGCCGCAAGCCTGGCAGCCGACAGCCCGGTGTTACACGTCTACGGTGCCGGTTTGGGCGATCTGCAACACGAGTTGCTGCTACGTCCGGCACTCGCGCAATTGCACGTGCACATCCTCAATGGCGCCGTGTTTTCGCTGGTGCTGCAACTGCTTGATCAAACACCGTGGCTCGGCGATTCACGCGTCCAGTTGCACTACGCCGGTGATCGCGAGGAAATCTGCCTGCCTTTCTTTGCCTTGCCGTCCGAGCTGGTGCTGGCAGACGACTACAACGCGAAAATCCGCGACCGACTGATCAGCGAGACGCACCTTACGTTCAATAATCGCGAGTTTGATCCGCACGCTGCGCACATTGTCGAACGCTTGCATGCCAGTCAGACGCTGATGCAGGTCGATGCGGATGTCGCCGAGCTGTTCGGCACGTGCGCGGGCATGCCGGTGTTTGTGATTGCGACAGGGCCGAGCCTGGAAATGCACTTCCAGCGATTGCGGACGATCCGCGAGCAGCAGGCACGGCCGCTGTTTATCTGTGTCGACACCGCGTATAGACCGTTGCTTGAACAGGGGATTCGCCCCGACATCGTGGTTACGATCGATCAGCGCATTGCCGAGCGCCACTTGCCGCCGGCCGGCACGAGCGCCATTCGTCTGGTGTATATGCCCATGGTCGATCCGTCAGTGTTGAGTGCGTGGCAAGGCCCGCGCTATGTAGCCTATTCACCTAGCCCGATCTATCAGGCATTGCGCCAGCAATTCCCCAAAGGTGAATTGCATGGTGGCGGCAGTGTGATCCATCCGGCAGTGGATCTGGCGGTGAAAATGGGGGCCGGGGAAATCACCCTGTTCGGTGCCGACTTTGCCTTCCCGGGCGACAAGACCCATGCCGGCTGGAGTGACGGTGAACTGGGGCCACAACTCGGTGCGGCGAAACACTGGGTGCTCGATGGCCACGGCCAACGCATCAAGACTCAACTCAACTTCCGTAGCTATCTGTGCGAACTGGAGCGCTTTATCGCCGGGCATCCCCAGGTGCGCTTTTACAACAGCAGTCGGGCCGGGGCGATCATTGCCGGGACCGCCTTTCATCCGGAGTTGGCGCTATGAGTGCAATGTTTGTCGAGCAGGCACAGCAGTGTGCGACGTTGTTCCGGCTGGGGCGTGACGTTGAGGCAGGGTTGGCGATGATTGATCTGGCCGCTGCGCTGCAACCATCCTTCGATCAAGCGGATGCGGATAATCAACACCAATGGCTGCAGGTTCTCAGTCTGATGCTGGAATGTCAGGAGGCGCAAAACTGGCTGGCACTGGCGGACTACCTCGAATACGAATTGACTCAACTGATCACGGACAGTCTGTCCGTTTAGACAATTTCTCCCCACTCGTCGGTTCTGGCTCCCGATCTTGAGCTTCCGGCGTATTCCTGGCGCCATTTTTTCGTTTGTCGACGGCCGCCAAGTCCTTGATTTACGAGGGGTGGCCGTCTGATGGCAATTTTTTTCGAAAATCCCCTAAAGCAAGTTCCAATCCCGACGATAACTATTACGAAGGTTCTCTAGGCCATACCCGGCGGTTGCCAGGGCCGGAAGCCGCAGTACCCAACCAACGAGGAATTCGTCATGGCTTTAACAGTAAACACTAACGTCACATCGTTGAACGTTCAGAAAAACCTGAACCGTGCTTCCGACGCTCTGTCCACTTCGATGACTCGCCTGTCTTCCGGCCTGAAAATCAACAGCGCTAAAGACGACGCCGCCGGCCTGCAAATCGCTACCCGTATGACTTCGCAGATCCGTGGTCAGACCATGGCGATCAAAAACGCCAACGACGGTATCTCGATCGCTCAGACCGCTGAAGGCGCGATGCAAGAATCGACCAACATTCTGCAGCGTATGCGTGAACTGGCTGTTCAAGCACGAAACGACTCGAACGGCACCGACGACCGTGCTGCTCTGAACAAAGAATTCGCGACCATGTCGGACGAGCTGACTCGTATCGCCAAGTCGACCAACCTGAACGGCAAAAACCTGATCGACGGTACTGCTGGCACCATGACCTTCCAGGTTGGTTCCAACACTGGCGCTACCAACCAGATCACCATCACTCTGAACAGCGGCTTCGACGCTGCAACTCTGAGCGTTGGTTCGGCTACTATCGCTGTTACCGGTACCGACAGCACCACTGCTGAAGCAAGCACCAAAGCTGCAATCGACGCGATCGACAAAGCTCTGAAAACCATCAACACCAGCCGTGCGGACCTCGGTGCTGCTCAGAACCGTCTGACCAGCACTATCTCCAACCTGCAAAACATCAACGAAAACGCCAGTGCTGCACTGGGTCGCGTACAAGATACCGACTTCGCTGCTGAAACTGCACAGCTGACCAAGCAACAAACTCTGCAACAAGCTTCGACCGCAGTTCTGGCTCAGGCCAACCAACTGCCATCCGCTGTACTGAAACTGCTTCAGTAATAGCTGATGAGTTTTGGCGGGGGAGTGCGCTTGTCGCGCTCTCTCGCTTTTTACTTTTTTAAGAGGTGATGGACATGGATATGAGCGCCAAGCTGAACTTGTCTTATCCTGCGGCCAAGCAGGCGACGACTGTTGCCGACAAGCCTGCGGAGAAGCCTCGCCCGGTGGTTGCTCCAGTAGCTGCCGTCAAGGAAGAAAGTAAAAACGAGCAGACCGATCAAGACAAGCTGAAGATGGCCGTTCAGGAAATCGAAAAGTTTGTGCAGTCGGTCAAGCGTAACCTGGAGTTCTCGATAGATGAGCCTTCAGGCAAAGTTGTAGTCAAAGTGATTGCCAGTGAATCCGGTGAGGTGATCCGTCAGATCCCTAACGAAGAGGTTCTGAAGCTGGCGAACAGTTTGAATGATGCAAGCAGCCTGTTGTTCAGCGCAAAAGTCTGACAACTGGCACGAATTTTGTTGCTATGTTCTTTTGGGCGTTGTAGTGGTCAAAAGGCCGGCGACACACTGAAGGGAGTTCCACATGGCAAGTCCAATTCTACCGGGCACGGGTTTAGGCTCCGGCCTTGATACCGGTGCTATCGTCAAAGCTCTGGTAAACGCTGACAAAGCGGCCAAGCAAGGTCAGATCGACCGTGGGACTGCGACCAACACCGCAAGCATTTCCGGTATTGGTACCTTGAAGTCGCTGATGACGGCTTTCACCCAGACCTTGACGGATCTGGGCAGTCTCTCCAATCCGCAGTTTCCGGGTTTTGCTGCAACCTCCTCTGATCCAAAGATCCTCGGCGCCACTGCCGGCAACACGGCGGTCAATGGTAACTACGTTGTGACCGTCGGCAAGCTGGCCACCTCCTCGAAGGTCGCCAGTGCCGCTTTTGCAGGTGGTAACACCAGTCCGATTACGGCTGGCACGCTGACCATCAAGCAGGGTACTGGCACATACAACCTCGACATCAAGGCTGGGGCGACACTGCAATCGGTGCGCGACTCGATCAACGGTGACGACAAGCTCAAGAGCGCAGGCATCAGTGCCAACATCGTCACTGACTCCTTTGGTTCGCGTCTGGTACTGGGTTCTACTACCACGGGTGCGGGTTCCGACATTTCCGTCAGCGGCATTTCCGAGCTGGCCATCAATGGTGGCACGGTAATCGGTACCAGCGGTTCGCCGATGACGGCGACGTCCGCCGGTTCCATTGGTGCTCTGGCGATCGATGCCGAATTCACCATCGACGGCATGGCCCTGACCAGCAAGAGCAATACCGTCGACAAGGCTGTTTCCGGCCTGACCTTGAATCTGGTAGCGACCGGTACCTCCACTGTCACCGTCGCCAGCAACAACGATGGCTTGAAGGCTTCCATTCAGAAGTTCGTCGATGCCTACAATGCTCTGGCCAACGGCATCACTGCGCTGACCAAGCCTTCCCTGGACGATGATGGCAAGCCGACCGTTGCGGCGGCTCTGACTGGCGACGCTTTGCCGCGTTCGATCCTGTCGGCCATCCGCGAACCGCTGTCGCAAACCGGTTCGGGCGACAAGCTGACCGTTCTGGCGCAACTGGGCATTACCACCGATCAGAAAACCGGTGCGCTCACTTTTGACAGCACCAAGTTCACCGCTGCCATGAATGACAAGAAGCTGGGTGGCGAAGTCCAGAAGATGTTCGTTGGCGAGTTGGGTTCTGACAACGGTCTGCTCAAGCGCATGCAAAAAGCGATTACGCCGTTCTCCACTACTGGTGGGATTCTGGATCAGCGCACCACCAGTCTGAACAAGACCAAGACCAAACTGACCAATGATCAGGCTGCGCTCGATCGTCGTATCGAAACCCTGACCGCTGTACTGACCAAAAAGTACAACGACATGGATACCCTTGTCGGCAAGCTGAAGGCCACCGCCAGCAACATCACGTCGATGTTCGAGGCGTTGACCGCTCAACAGAAAGGCTAAGGCCTGAAACGCCAAAAGCCCGGCAGCGTTTTTCTACGCTCCGGGCTTTTTGCATTTGAATCTAAAGTTTTTTGACGCGTCGTCGATACCCTTGATATGC
The DNA here is from genome assembly GCF_054344005.1 of Pseudomonas sp. GNP014. Lineage (NCBI taxonomy): Bacteria > Pseudomonadati > Pseudomonadota > Gammaproteobacteria > Pseudomonadales > Pseudomonadaceae > Pseudomonas > Pseudomonas sp. GNP014. Next base: position 2,972,189 of record NZ_JBTGUS010000001.1, read on the forward strand.
GTACCATAGAAATTTTGATGAGGTAGAACATGAATCCGATGTTAGCCCTTCGCCAATACCAGAAGATTGGCGCTCAGGCCCAGACTTCCGAAGCCAGCCCGCACCGCCTGGTGCAGATGCTGATGGAGGGCGGTCTTGATCGTATCGCTCAGGCCAAAGGCGCCATGGAGCGCAAGGACATCCCGAACAAGGGCATCCTGATCGGCAAAGCCATCGGCATCATCGGTGGTTTGCTTGAAGGGCTTGATCTGGAGAATCGGTCGGAACAGGTTGGCGAATTGGCTAATCTCTACGAATACATGATGAAGCGTCTGACCGAAGCCAACGCCAAGACCGATCCAAAGATCCTCGACGAAGTCGCTGACCTGCTGCGTACGGTCAAGGACGGCTGGGATGCCATCGGCACGCCGGCTCCACAGTTTTAAGGAGATCACCATGAGTCTTGTATTGCAGCGAATCGAAGAAACCCGCGAGGCTCTGGTCGGTGCTCTGGCCGAGCGCAACTGGGAAGCCATCAGCGAGCTGGACATGGCTTGCCGTTCCTGCATGGAAGACGTCTTGAGTGAAGCTTCGGTGGACGAGGCCGCGTTGCGCGACAACCTTGAGGAGTTGCTCGGGGTTTACAAGCGGTTGCTGGATGCAGCGACCGGTGAGCGGCAGGCGATAGTCGATGAGATGTCGCAGATCACCCAAGCGCAGAACGCGGCAAAGGTTTACCATCTGTTTGGTTAATTAACCCCCAGTTAATCCAGACATGTGCGCCATAAATTTGACTGTGCACGGTTTTTTGACTTAACTAGTGGCTGTTTTCAGATTTCAGGCGTCTACAGGCACATGGTGTCCTGCAAGCGTCTCGCTTGCCCCATTTTTCGGGCATTGAGTTGACTAGGGAAGTTGCTATTGCATGTGGCGTGAAACCAAAATTCTGCTGATTGATGACGATAGCGTCCGCCGCCGCGACCTGGCGGTGATCTTGAATTTTCTTGGCGAAGAAAATTTGCCCTGCGGCAGCCATGACTGGCAGCAGGCTGTCGGCTCTTTGTCATCAAGTCGTGAAGTCATTTGCGTACTGATCGGGACGGTGAATGCTCCTGGTGCGCTTTTGGGCTTGTTAAAGACACTCTCGACATGGGATGAGTTCCTTCCGGTTTTGTTAATGGGTGATAATTCTTCCGTTGACCTGCCTGAAGACCAGCGTCGCCGCGTGCTGTCGACCCTCGAAATGCCGCCCAGCTACAGCAAGTTGCTCGACTCCCTGCATCGCGCCCAGGTCTATCGCGAAATGTACGACCAGGCCCGCGAGCGCGGCCGGCATCGCGAACCCAATCTGTTCCGCAGCCTCGTCGGCACCAGCCGGGCGATTCAACACGTCCGGCAGATGATGCAGCAAGTGGCTGACACCGACGCCAGCGTGCTGATCCTGGGCGAGTCCGGTACCGGCAAGGAAGTGGTCGCGCGCAACCTGCATTACCATTCCAAGCGCCGCGACGCGCCGTTCGTCCCGGTCAACTGCGGGGCGATTCCGGCAGAGCTGCTGGAAAGCGAACTGTTCGGTCATGAGAAGGGCGCCTTCACCGGCGCGATCACCAGCCGTGCCGGGCGTTTCGAGCTGGCCAACGGCGGTACGCTGTTCCTCGACGAAATCGGCGACATGCCGTTGCCGATGCAGGTCAAGCTGCTGCGCGTGCTGCAGGAGCGTACCTTCGAGCGCGTGGGCAGCAACAAGACCCAGAGTGTCGACGTGCGCATCATCGCTGCGACCCACAAGAATCTCGAAAGCATGATCGAGATCGGCACCTTCCGCGAAGACCTCTACTATCGCCTCAACGTGTTCCCGATCGAGATGGCGCCGCTGCGTGAGCGCGTCGAAGACATCCCGTTGCTGATGAACGAACTGATCTCGCGCATGGAGCACGAGAAGCGCGGTTCGATCCGCTTCAACTCCGCGGCGATCATGTCGCTGTGCCGTCACGGCTGGCCGGGCAACGTCCGCGAACTGGCCAACCTGGTCGAGCGCATGGCGATCATGCATCCCTACGGGGTGATCGGCGTGGTCGAGTTGCCGAAGAAATTCCGCTACGTCGATGACGAAGACGAGCAGATGGTCGACAGCCTGCGCAGCGATCTCGAAGAGCGCGTGGCCATCAACGGCCATACCCCGGACTTTACCGCCAATGCCATGTTGCCGCCGGAAGGCCTGGACCTGAAGGACTACCTCGGTGGTCTGGAGCAGGGCCTGATCCAGCAGGCGCTGGACGATGCCAACGGCATTGTGGCGCGTGCGGCCGAACGCCTGCGCATTCGTCGTACCACGCTGGTGGAAAAGATGCGCAAGTACGGCATGAGCCGGCGGGAAGGCGATGAACAGGCAGATGATTGACGCCTGTTTTTCAAGCACCTCATTTATAAGCAGTTTTTTTTAGGCACGGGTATTGCTACATCCCTCGCAACGTTCCGTTTAACTGACGGTCAGCCAAGCGAGAGAGCACAATGCCCCAAGCCGCCCAGATGTCTTCTGCCTCCAGCTCCGAGGGGCAGCCGTCCTCCGTAGAGCAGGCCAGCCGACAGGGTCTTGAGCAGGCGTTCGCCTTGTTCAATCAGATGTCCAGCCAGCTGACCGATTCCTACAGCATGCTCGAAGCGCGGGTCACCGAGCTCAAGGGTGAACTGGCCGTGGTCAGTGCCCAGCGCATGCAGGAACTGGCGGAAAAAGAGCGTCTGGCCAACCGCCTGCAACACCTTCTTGATCTGTTGCCGGGTGGCGTTATCGTGATTGACGGCCATGGCATCGTCCGTGAGGCCAACCCGGCGGCCATCGACCTGCTCGGGCTTCCGCTGGAAGGCGAGTTGTGGCGTCACGTCATCACCCGTTGCTTCGCCCCGCGTGAAGACGACGGTCATGAAATTTCCCTGAAAAACGGTCGACGCCTGTCGATTGCCACCCGCTCCCTGGATGCCGAGCCGGGGCAGTTGGTGCTGCTCAATGACCTGACAGAAACCCGTCACCTGCAAGATCAACTGGCGCGTCACGAGCGCCTGTCTTCGCTGGGGCGCATGGTCGCCTCGCTGGCCCATCAGATCCGCACACCGCTTTCCGCAGCGTTGCTCTACGCCAGTCATTTGACCGAACAGGAACTGCCGGTCGCCACCCAGCAGCGCTTTGCCGGGCGTCTCAAGGAGCGCTTGCATGAGCTGGAGCATCAGGTGCGCGACATGCTGGTGTTCGCCCGTGGCGAGCTGCCGCTGACCGATCGCATCACCCCCAATGCCTTGATGCAGTCGCTGCAAGCCGCGGCGTTGACCCATGTGCAGGACTTGCCCGTTCGCTGGCAATGCGACAGCCATGTCGGCGAGTTGCTGTGCAATCGCGACACGCTGGTCGGGTCCATTTTGAACCTGATTGAAAACGCGATTCAGGCCAGTGACGGCAACGTGCGCCTGAAAGTGCACTGCTACACCCGCGACAAAACCCTGCGTTTGTGCGTCAGCGACAGTGGCAGCGGTATTGATCCGGTTGTGCTCGAGCGGCTTGGCGAGCCGTTTTTCACGACCAAAGTCACCGGCACCGGCCTCGGCCTGACCGTGGTCAAGGCAGTCGCCCGGGCACATCAGGGAGAATTGCAGATGCGTTCGCGGGTCGGGCGCGGCACGTGCGCGCAGGTGATTCTGCCGCTGTTTTCCGCTGGACAGGGAGCTGAGTGAAGGTCATGGGCATCAAGGTTTTGCTGGTCGAGGATGACCGCTCGTTGCGCGAGGCGCTGGCCGATACGCTGTTGCTGGCCGGCCACGATTACCAGGCCGTCGGTAGCGCTGAAGAAGCGTTGACGGCGGTGGCGCGTGAAGCGTTCAGCCTGGTGCTCAGCGACGTCAACATGCCCGGCATGGATGGCCATCAATTGCTCGCACTGTTGCGGGCCCGGCAGCCGCAACTGCCGGTGTTGCTGATGACCGCCCACGGCGCTGTCGAGCGTGCGGTGGATGCAATGCGCCAGGGTGCGGCGGATTATCTGGTCAAGCCGTTCGAGCCCAAGGCCTTGCTTGACCTGGTCGCCCGGCATGCTTTGGGCAACCCCGGCGCCAGCGATGCTGAAGGTCCGATCGCGGTCGAACCTGCCAGCGCGCAGTTGCTGGAACTGGCCGCGCGGGTGGCGCGCAGCGATTCCACGGTGCTGATCTCTGGCGAGTCCGGCACTGGCAAGGAGGTGCTGGCGCGCTACATTCACCAGCAATCCCATCGCGCCAGTCAGCCCTTCATTGCGATCAATTGCGCGGCCATCCCGGACAACATGCTCGAAGCGACATTATTCGGTCATGAGAAGGGGTCGTTCACGGGCGCCATCGCAGCGCAAGCGGGCAAGTTCGAGCAGGCCGATGGCGGCACGCTGTTGCTCGACGAAATCTCTGAAATGCCCCTCGGCCTGCAGGCCAAGCTGCTGCGCGTGTTGCAGGAGCGCGAAGTGGAGCGGGTCGGAGCGCGCAAACCGATCAGTCTCGACATCCGTGTGGTCGCCACCACCAACCGCGATCTGGCGGGCGAAGTGGCGGCGGGGCGGTTCCGTGAAGACCTTTATTACCGTCTGTCGGTTTTCCCGTTGGCCTGGCGTCCACTTCGCGAGCGCACTGCCGATATCTTGCCGCTGGCGGAGCGCTTGCTGGCCAAACACGTCAATAAAATGAAGCATGCTGCGGCGAAACTTTCGCCCGCGGCGCAGGCGTGCCTGACGGGCTACACGTGGCCGGGCAACGTGCGCGAACTGGATAACGCCATTCAGCGTGCACTGATCCTGCAACAGGGCGGCCTGATTCAGCCGCAGGATTTCTGTCTGGCAGGGCCGGTGACATTCGCCGCGTTGCCGGTATCGGCGCCGACGCCGGGCGTGGTGCGTGAAGTTGAAATCGAAGCGGATTCGGCCGGCGCGCTGGGTGATGACCTGCGTCGCCGCGAGTTCCAGATGATCATCGACACCCTGCGCAGCGAGCGCGGGCGGCGCAAGGAAGCGGCGGAAAAGCTCGGCATCAGTCCGCGCACCCTGCGCTACAAACTGGCGCAAATGCGCGATGCCGGGATGGACGTCGAAGGTTATCTGTTCGCCACCTGAAAGTTGACGCTGGCAAATGTGGGAGGGGGCTTGTTCCCGAAAGCGCTGGGTCATTCACGGATGATGTGATTGACCTGCCAGCTTCGGGACCAAGTCCCCTCCCACGGTCGTTACGGTGATTCAGCGCTGGCCGGGAGCCCGGAACGGCTTTTATGAAACAGGTCAGCCGAGCTGGCACCCTTGTTGCTAACACCTGTGTACCCGCCGAGTGAGTGTCAAAAAATTGCGGGCCGCCCAAGAGAGTAGACCATGAGCCAAGGTATTGAATTTAATCGGTTGATGATGGACATGAAGGCCATGCAAATGGATGCCATGTCTGCGCCGAAATCGACTGCCGCCGTCCCTGAACAGGCAGGTAGCAGCTTTTCCGACATGCTCGGTCAGGCCATCAACAAAGTGAACGATACCCAGCAGGCGTCGACCCAGTTGGCCAACGCATTTGAAATCGGCAAAAGCGGCGTCGATCTGACGGACGTGATGATTTCTTCGCAGAAAGCCAGCGTGTCGTTCCAGGCTCTGACCCAGGTGCGCAACAAACTGGTTCAAGCCTATCAAGACATCATGCAGATGCCGGTTTAAGGACGAGATTGAGTCATGGCAGAAGCAGTCGCCGATAACGTTCCGGCCAAGGCCACCCCGATAGACGGCAAACCGCCGCTGTTCGGCCTGTCCTTCCTGGAAAACCTCTCCGAGATGACCATGCTGCGTCAGGTGGGCCTGTTGGTCGGCCTGGCTGCGAGCGTGGCGATTGGCTTTGCCGTGGTGCTGTGGTCGCAGCAGCCGGATTACCGTCCGTTGTACGGCAGCCTTGCCGGCATGGACGCCAAGCAGGTCATGGACACCCTGGCCTCCGCCGATATTCCCTACACCGTCGAGCCGAACTCCGGCGCCTTGCTGGTCAAGGCCGACGACCTGTCCCGTGCGCGGATGAAACTCGCGGCCGCTGGTGTCACTCCCAGCGACGGCAACATCGGTTTCGAAATCCTCGACAAGGAACAGGGTCTGGGCACCAGCCAGTTCATGGAAGCCACCCGCTACCGTCGCGGCCTCGAAGGCGAATTGGCGCGCACCATTTCCAGTCTGAACAACGTCAAGGGTGCCCGCGTGCACCTGGCGATTCCGAAGAGCTCGGTGTTCGTGCGTGATGAGCGCAAGCCAAGTGCTTCGGTTCTGGTTGAACTGTACAGCGGCCGTTCGCTGGAGCCGGGGCAGGTGGTCGCGATCATCAACCTGGTGGCTACGTCCGTCCCTGAACTGAGCAAATCGCAGATCACCGTCGTCGATCAGAAGGGCAACCTGCTCTCCGATCAGGCGGAAAACTCCGAAATGACCATGGCCGGCAAGCAGTTCGATTACAGCCGCCGCATGGAAAGCATGCTCACCCAGCGCGTGCACAACATCCTGCAACCGGTACTGGGCAACGATCGCTACAAGGCTGAAGTCTCGGCCGATGTCGATTTCAGTGCCGTCGAATCGACCGCCGAGCAGTTCAACCCGGATCAGCCGGCGTTGCGCAGCGAGCAGTCGGTCAACGAACAACGCACCGCCAGCAATGGCCCGCAAGGTGTGCCGGGTGCCCTGAGCAACCAGCCGCCGTCGCCAGCCTCGGCGCCGCAAACCACCGGTGGCACCGCAGCGCCGGCCGGCATGATTCAACCCGGTCAGCCACTGGTCGATGCCAACGGTCAGCAAATCATGGACCCGGCCACCGGCCAGCCTATGCTTGCACCGTACCCGGCGGACAAGCGTCAACAATCCACCAAGAACTTCGAGCTTGACCGTTCCATCAGCCACACCAAACAGCAGCAGGGTCGCCTGAATCGTCTGTCGGTGTCGGTGGTGGTCGACGATCAGGTCAAGGTCAACCCGGCCAACGGTGAAACCAGCCGTGCGCCGTGGAGCGCCGACGAATTGGCGCGCTTCACCCGTCTGGTGCAGGACGCCGTCGGTTTCGATGCCAGCCGTGGTGACAGCGTCAGCGTGATCAACATGCCGTTCTCCGCCGAGCGCGGCGAAGTGGTCGCCGATATTCCGTTCTACTCCCAGCCATGGTTCTGGGACATCGTCAAACAAGTGCTGGGCGTGTTGTTCATCCTGGTGCTGGTGTTTGGTGTGCTGCGTCCGGTGTTGAACAACATCACTGGCGGTGGCAAAGGCAAGGAGCTGGCCGGTCTGGGCAGCGACGTGGAACTCGGTGGCATGGGCGGCCTGGACGGCGAACTGGCCAACGACCGCGTGAGCCTCGGTGGTCCGCAGAGCATTCTGTTGCCGAGCCCGAGCGAGGGTTATGACGCGCAGCTGAATGCAATCAAGAGTCTGGTGGCCGAAGATCCGGGTCGCGTGGCTCAGGTCGTGAAAGAGTGGATTAACGCAGATGAGTGATAACCGAGCCGCTACCGTCAAACTGAACAAGGTCGACAAAGCCGCGATTCTGCTGCTGTCCCTGGGTTCGACCGATGCCGCACAAGTGCTGCGTCACATGGGCCCGAAAGAGGTTCAGCGCGTCGGCGTGGCCATGGCGCAGATGGGCAACGTCCATCGCGAGCAGGTCGAGCAGGTCATGAGCGAGTTCGTCGACATCGTCGGCGACCAGACCAGCCTCGGCGTCGGCTCCGACGATTACGTGCGCAAAATGCTCACCCAGGCCCTGGGTGAAGACAAGGCCAACGGCCTGATCGACCGCATCCTGCTCGGTGGCAACACCAGCGGCCTCGACAGCCTGAAATGGATGGAGCCACGCGCCGTTGCCGACGTGATCCGCTACGAGCACCCGCAGATCCAGGCCATCGTGGTTGCGTACCTCGACCCGGATCAGGCCGGTGAAGTGCTCGGCAACTTCGACCACAAAGTGCGTCTGGACATCATCCTGCGCGTCTCGTCGTTGAACACCGTGCAGCCAGCCGCGCTGAAAGAGCTGAACCAGATTCTCGAGAAGCAGTTCTCCGGCAACTCGAATGCCTCGCGCACCACCCTGGGTGGCATCAAGCGTGCGGCAGACATCATGAACTTCCTCGACAGCTCGATCGAAGGCCAGCTCATGGATTCGATCCGCGAAGTCGACGAAGACCTGTCCGGTCAGATCGAAGACCTCATGTTCGTGTTCAACAACCTCGCCGACGTCGACGATCGCGGCATTCAGGCGCTGTTGCGCGAAGTCTCTTCCGATGTCCTGGTGCTGGCCCTCAAGGGTTCCGACGAAGGCGTCAAAGAGAAGATCTTCAAGAACATGTCCAAGCGTGCGGCCGAACTGTTGCGCGACGACCTCGAGGCCAAAGGCCCGGTGCGCGTCAGCGACGTGGAAACCGCGCAGAAAGAAATCCTCACCATTGCCCGTCGTATGGCCGAAGCCGGCGAGATCGTGCTCGGTGGCAAGGGCGGCGAGGAAATGATCTAAGCCCATGGACAAGCATGACGATGTAACGGATCTGATCCGTGCCCGGGATGTTCGCGGTTTCGAATCCTGGACCATGCCCAGCTTCGATCCGCCGGCACCGGAACCCGAGCCGGAGCCGGAGCCCGAACCGCCGGAAATGGAAGAAGTGCCGCTGGAAGAAGTCCAGCCACTGACCCTGGAAGAACTCGAGAGCATCCGTCAGGAGGCTTACAACGAGGGCTTCGCCATCGGCGAAAAAGAAGGCTTTCACAGCACCACGCTGAAGGTGCGTCAGGAAGCTGAAGTTGCGCTGGCGGCGAAAATCGCCAGCCTCGAGCAACTGATGAGCCACCTGTTCGAACCGATTGCCGAGCAGGACACGCAGATCGAAAAGTCTCTGGTCGACCTCGTTCAGCACATCACCCGACAAGTGATCAGGCGCGAGCTGGCCATCGACTCGAGCCAGATCGAACACGTCATGCGCGATGCCCTCAAACTGTTGCCGCTGGGCGTGGAAAATGTGCGCCTGTACGTCAACCCGCAGGACTTCGCCCAGGTCAAAGCCCTGCGCGAACGCCATGAAGAAAACTGGCGCATCGTCGAAGACGAAACGCTGCTGCCGGGCGGCTGCCGGGTCGAAACCGAGCACAGCCGCATCGACGCAAGCATCGAGTCGCGGGTCAGTCAGGTCATGGCCAAACTGTTCGATCAGTTGCACGAACAGGCCCTGCACCCGGCCGCTGCCGATTTGAGTCTGGATATTCCCGAGGACGCCAAACCGGCCGTCAGCCCTGACGCGCCGCTCGCGGACACCGCCGATGCGCCTTGAACGCACCAGTTTCGCCAAGCGCCTGAGCACCTACGCCGAAGCCACCGAAATTGCCGGTGCGCCGATCCTTGAAGGCCGCCTGCTGCGCATGGTCGGCCTGACGCTGGAGGCCGAAGGCCTGCGCGCCGCCATGGGCACCCGCTGCATGGTGATCAATGACGACACTTACCACCCGTCCCAGGTGGAAGCGGAAGTCATGGGGTTCTCCGGCAACAAAGTCTTCCTGATGCCGGTCGGCAGTGTTGCCGGTATTGCCCCGGGCGCCCGCGTGGTGCCACTGGCCGACGCCGGGCGTTTGCCGATGGGCATGAGCATGCTCGGCCGCGTACTCGACGGCGCCGGTCGTGCGCTGGACGGCAAGGGCAGCATGAAGGCCGAAGACTGGGTGCCGATGGATGGCCCGACGATCAACCCGCTCAACCGTGATCCGATTAGCGTGCCGCTGGACGTCGGCATCCGTTGCATCAACGGTTTGTTGACGGTCGGTCGGGGCCAGCGTCTGGGCCTGTTCGCCGGTACCGGTGTCGGTAAATCCGTGCTGCTGGGCATGATGACCCGCTTCACCGAGGCCGACATCATCGTCGTCGGGCTGATCGGTGAGCGGGGTCGAGAAGTTAAAGAATTCATCGAGCACATTCTCGGTGAAGAAGGTCTCAAGCGCTCCGTGGTCGTCGCATCTCCTGCGGACGATGCGCCGTTGATGCGTCTGCGTGCGGCGATGTATTGCACGCGAATCGCCGAGTATTTCCGCGACAAGGGCAAGAACGTCCTGTTGCTGATGGATTCGCTGACCCGTTTCGCCCAGGCCCAGCGGGAAATTGCCCTGGCCATTGGCGAGCCCCCGGCGACCAAGGGCTATCCGCCCTCGGTGTTCGCCAAACTGCCGAAACTGGTGGAGCGTGCCGGTAATGCGGAGAAGGGTGGCGGCTCGATCACCGCGTTCTACACCGTACTGTCCGAGGGCGATGACCAGCAGGACCCGATTGCCGACTCGGCGCGGGGCGTGCTCGACGGCCACATCGTGCTGTCCCGGCGTCTGGCCGAAGAAGGTCATTACCCGGCCATCGACATTGAAGCGTCGATCAGCCGGGTAATGCCGGCGGTGGTTGGCATCAAGCACATGAACCATGCGCAGATGTTCAAGCAATACTGGTCGCGCTATCAGCAGAGTCGCGACCTGATCAGCGTCGGCGCTTACGTGGCCGGGGGGGACCGCGAAACCGACACGGCGATCAATCTGCATCCGGCCATGACGATGTACCTGCGCCAGGGGCTCAACGACAACGTTAACCTGGGCTCCAGTGAAAACCATCTGGCTTCGCTCTTCGCCCCGGCTCCCGGCGGTTAACCGATCATGGCCCTGAGTCGAGCCGCGCGTCTGGCGCCGGTGGTGGACATGGCCGAGAAGGCCGAGAAAGCCGCCGTGCAGCGCCTGGGGTATTTCCAGGGGCAGGTGAAAGTGGCGCAAAGCAAGCTCGCTGACCTCCACGCCTTTCGTCTGGATTATTCCGAGCAATGGATCGTGCGCGGCAGCACCGGGGTAACCGGGCAATGGCTGCTGGGCTTTCAAGGCTTTCTCGCGCAACTCGACACCGCCGTCGATCAGCAGCGCCAGAGCCTGGTCTGGCACCAGAACAACCTCGAGAAGGCCCGTGAGGCCTGGCAACAGGCCTTCGCCCGCGTCGAAGGTTTGCGCAAGCTGGTGCAGCGTTATCGCGAAGAGGCGCAGCGGGCCGAGGACAAGCGCGAGCAGAAGCTGCTAGACGAACTGGCCCAGCGCTTGCCGCGCCATGATTCGTTTTAAATCGCTCCCCATTTGATCCGGCCTCCAGCCTTGCCCCAAACCTGTCCAAGTGCTAAACCTTGTACACGTTCGTCAATGACAAGGAAGCCAGTCAATGTCAGTCGTTACAGAAGTCTCTGCGGATGGAAAAAAACTGACGATCTCGGTCAGGGGGCGTTTCGATTTCGGCCGGCACCAGGAGTTTCGCGAAGCCTACGAGAGGGTTGAAAAAAAACCCGGGTCCATTGTGGTTGACCTCAAAGAGGCCACCTATCTCGACAGCTCGGCGCTGGGCATGCTGCTTCTGCTGCGCGATCACGCCGGCGGCGATCACTCTGATGTACGGGTCGTCAACAGCAACTCCGACGTGCGCAAGATCCTCGCCATCTCCAATTTCGACAAACTGTTCGACATCAGTTGACCGTCATGCAGGCGCAAGAGCCGCTGACCATCCTGATCGCCGAAGACAGTGCTGCCGATCGCTTGCTGTTGTCGACCATCGTTCGCCGTCAGGGTCATGAAGTGCTGACGGCAGCCAACGGCGCCGAAGCGGTTGAAGTATTCCGTCAGCAGCAACCGCACCTGGTGCTGATGGACGCGATGATGCCGGTGATGGATGGGTTTCAGGCGGCACAGCAGATCAAGGTGCTGGCCGGGGAAACCCTGGTGCCGATCATCTTTCTGACCTCGCTCACCGAAAGCGAGGCGCTGGCGCGTTGTCTGGAGGCTGGTGGCGACGATTTTCTGGCGAAGCCTTACAATCAGGTGATTCTTGCCGCCAAAATCAAGGCGATGGATCGCTTGCGCCGCTTGCAGGCTACGGTCCTGCAACAGCGCGACCTGATCGCCCGACACCACGATTACCTGCTTAATGAACAACGCGTGGCCAAAGCGGTGTTCGACAAGGTCGCGCATTCCGGCTGCCTGAGCGCACCGAACATCCGCTACCTGCAATCGCCTTATGCGCTGTTCAATGGCGATCTGTTGCTGGCCGCGTACACGCCGGCCGGAGACATGCACGTCCTGCTCGGCGATTTTACCGGCCACGGTCTGCCGGCGGCGGTGGGCGCGATGCCTCTGGCCGAAGTGTTCTACGGCATGACCGCCAAAGGCTATGGCCTGGCCGAAACCCTGCGCGAAATGAATGCCAAGCTCAAACGCATCCTGCCGGTGGACATGTTCTGCTGCGCGACATTGTTGTGCCTGAGTTTTCAGCGGCGCTCGGTGGAGGTGTGGAACGGCGGCATGCCCGACGGGTATCTGCACCGGATTGCTACGGGCGAGCGTGAGCCGCTGGCTGCGCGTCATTTGCCGTTAGGGGTGCTGAGTCCGCAGGCGTTTGACGATCGTACGGAAGTGCACTCGATGGCGGTCGGTGATCGGGTGTTTCTGCTCTCCGATGGAGTCATCGACACCAGTGATGCCAACGATCAGTTGTTCGGCGTCGAGCGCTTGCAGCGGGTGTTCGCCGCCAGTCGTGAGCCTGATCGGCTGTTTGACGATATCGAGCAGGCGCTGCGCGATTTTCGTGGTGAGGCACGTGACGATGTGAGCATGGTCGAGGTCAGTCTGCTGGCGCCGGCACAGGTTCGTCTGCCGGCTCCGGTGTATTCCGACAGCGGTCAATCCTGCCCGCTGGACTGGTCGGTGAGCTTCGAGTTTCGCGGCGCCACGCTCCAGCGCTTCAATCCTTTGCCCTATCTTTTGCAACTGCTTCTGGAGGTGCATGGCTTGCGGGCGCAAAGCGGTGCGCTGTACAGCGTGCTTGCCGAACTGTATTCCAATGCGCTGGAACACGGTGTGCTCGGGCTCGATTCCAGCCTCAAGCGCGATGCCGAGGGTTTTGCTCGTTATTACCAGCAGCGCAACGCGAGGCTGGAGGCGTTGCAGGAAGGCTTCGTGCGCGTACATTTGCAGGTGTTGCCGCACGGCGAGGGTGGGCGTCTGATCATTCGGGTCGAAGACAGTGGCAAGGGTTTCGATGTGGCCCGGATCATGGGGCGCCCCCTCGACGGCGTCCGCCTGTCGGGGCGAGGTGTCAGCCTGGTCCGGCAATTGGGGCATAACGCCAGTTGGTCGGACGAAGGTCGTAGTGCCCGCGTGGAGTTTTTCTGGGAGGTTCAGGCATAATCGGCGCAATTCTTGATCAAGGAGTGAACAAGTGACTGACAAACATGTGGATCGCGAGGCCTTGAGCCTCTTGCGCGAAGTCATGGAGGACGGCTATCCGGAACTGCTGGATACCTTTCTGGCCGATTCCGAAAGTCGCTTGCATGAGCTGCAAAAGACCGCTGATGCCAGGGTATTGTCCGAGGTTGCCCACAGTTTCAAGGGCAGCGCCAGCAACATGGGCGCTGTGCGCCTGGCAGAACTCTGTCATGAGCTGGAGGCCGAGGCCAAAGACAAGAGCCCCTCGGAAATTGCCAGGCTGGTCGCTGATATCAGCAGCGAGTTCTGCGAAGTACGCCCGGTTTATGAAGGCGAGCGGCAACACGCACTGACCCACTGAAAGCCGCCGTCCGGCGCTTTTATCGAGTGTCGGGTGAAACTGGCCCGGCACTTGCAGTTATCTCGTCCAACTGTACCTACGATCCCAGTGCAGCGGAGACCGTGTTATGCCTGCGACCCCCAATATTCTTCTTCAGACCGCCGCTCAGGCCAAGGCGCAAGCCGCCTCGTCCAAAGCGCCGGCGACGGCCGCAGACGCCGGGGACAAGGCTTCGAGCTTCGCTCAGGTATTCGCCGATCAGGCCCCTGCCAAGCCCGCCGTGAGCGCCGACAACCCGGCGAAACCAGCGCGGGACAAGGCGGCCGATAACAGCGGCAAAAAGGACGTCGGCCAAGACCAGTCTGCCGCCCCGCAACCGCCGGTTGCCGATAGCGGCAAAGCGTTGCCTGCCGACAAGCCGGCAGCGAGTGACGACCAGAGCGCCAGCGATGACACCCGCGATACTGCGCAAACGCCGGTGGCCGATACCGCGCCAGTGGATCCGACACTGGATCCGGCGCTGGCCGTCGCCGTGCAGCCGGCGGTGACGCCGCCCGTCGTGCAGGCGCCAGTGGTTGCAACGCCGGCACCGGCAGCCAGCGAAGCGCCGGCGGTGGCGGTCTTGCCGAATGCGGTCAAAGACCCGGCGCCCGACAGTGCTTTCGACCCAGAAGCCGATCCGCTCGATGCGTTGCCCGTCGTACGCATGGCGATGGAGCAGGGCGGGCACATTTCCGCCGCCAGCCAGGCCCAGCCGAAAGCCACGCCTGCGCAGGCTCAGGCTGATGGCGAGCTGACTTCGGCGCAGAACTTCGCCGCCGGCATGGCCAGCATGCTCGACGTGCAGGCCGACAAGGACAGCACCAGCCAGGGTGGCGAAAAAGCATTCAGCGGGCTGATCGAAGATGGCCTCAAAGACCTGAAAGCCGCCACCAGCGATACGCGTGTCGATGACTTCGCCAACCGTCTGGCGGCGCTGACCCAGGCGGCGACGCCGAAGACCGCGAACGCCGTTCCGGTGAACCAGCCGATCGCCATGCATCAGAGCGGCTGGACCGAAGAAGTGGTCAACCGCGTCATGTACCTGTCGAGCGCCAACCTGAAGGCGGCGGACATTCAATTGCAGCCCGCGGAACTGGGGCGTCTGGACATCCGCGTGAACATGGTGCCGGATCAGCAGACGCAAGTGACGTTCATGAGCGCGCACCCAAGTGTGCGTGAAGCGCTGGACGGGCAGATGCATCGCCTGCGCGACATGTTCACCCAGCAGGGCATGGGTCAGGTCGACGTCAACGTGTCCGATCAGGGGCGTGGCTGGCAGGGTCAAGGCCAGGAGCAGGCGCAGCAGGGCCAGACTGGGCGCACCAGCGCTGCGGGTGGTCGTCTGGACTCGGCTGAAGAAGAATTGACGCCGGCGGCTGTGGCTGAAGCGGCTGCTCAAACCACCAGCGTGATCGGCTCCAGCGCCGTCGACTATTACGCCTGATACACCCTCCCTGAAATCTGTGGGGGCTGGCAAGCCAGCTCCCACAGGCGCTTGCATCGATTCACCATTCCCTCTCGTCCTGTGCTCCGACACTTCTGGCATAACACTTGCTCTTGCCTTGCGGTGCGACTGTGAAAACCCGATTAGTGACGGATTATTGGCATGGCGAAGAGCGAAGCAGCAGCTGTAAAAGACCCCGCGACCAAAGGCAAACTCAAGATGATCATCCTGATCGTGGTGGCTCTGCTGCTGGCGATCGGTGTGTCCGTGGGCGCAACCTGGTACTTCATGCACAGTGCTCAGAGCAAGCCTGCCGCAGCGGCCGAAGCCGCGCCGGTCGGCAAGCAGCCGGCGATCTTCGAGCCGATGGCGCCGGCGTTTGTCGCCAACTTCAACCAGAACGGCCGTCAGCGCTACATGCAGGTGAGCATCACCATGCTGGCGCGTAATCAGGCTGATCTCGAAGCGCTCAAAGTGCACATGCCGGTGATCCGCAACAACCTGGTAATGCTCTTCTCCGGTCAGGATTTCGCCACACTGGCGACCCCGGTCGGCCAGGAGATGCTGCGCCAGAAGGCCACAGCCAGCGTCCAGGAAGTGGCGCAGAAAGAGCTGGGCAAAGTGGTGATCGAACAGTTGCTTTTCACTAATTTCGTACTGCAGTAGGAACACGACATGGCCGTGCAGGATCTGCTGTCCCAGGATGAAATCGACGCGCTGTTGCATGGTGTCGACGATGGTCTGGTACAGACCGATAACGCTGCCGAACCCGGCAGTGTCAAAAGCTACGACCTGACCAGCCAGGATCGCATCGTCCGTGGACGCATGCCGACTCTGGAAATGATCAACGAGCGTTTTGCCCGTTACACCCGCATCAGCATGTTCAACATGCTGCGCCGCTCGGCAGACGTTGCCGTCGGTGGCGTCCAGGTGATGAAATTCGGCGAATACGTGCACTCGCTGTACGTGCCGACCAGCCTCAACCTGGTCAAGATCAAACCGCTGCGCGGCACCGCACTGTTCATCCTCGACGCCAAACTGGTGTTCAAACTGGTGGACAACTTCTTCGGCGGCGACGGCCGTCACGCCAAGATCGAAGGGCGTGAATTCACCCCGACCGAACTGCGCGTAGTACGCATGGTGCTGGAGCAGGCGTTCGTCGACTTGAAAGAAGCCTGGCAGGCGATCATGGAAGTCAACTTCGAGTACATCAACTCGGAAGTGAACCCGGCCATGGCCAACATCGTCGGCCCGAGCGAAGCGATTGTGGTCTCCACCTTCCACATCGAACTCGATGGCGGCGGCGGTGACCTGCACGTGACCATGCCGTACTCGATGATCGAGCCGGTGCGCGAAATGCTCGACGCCGGTTTCCAGTCGGACCTCGACGATCAGGACGAGCGCTGGGTCAACGCCCTGCGTCAGGACGTGCTCGATGTCGACGTACCGATCGGCGCCACCGTGGCCCGCCGTCAGTTGAAGCTGCGCGACATCCTGCACATGCAGCCGGGGGATGTGATCCCGGTGGAAATGCCGGAAGACATGATCATGCGCGCCAACGGCGTACCGGCCTTCAAGGTCAAGATGGGCTCGCACAAAGGCAACCTCGCGTTGCAGGTGATCGAGCCGATCGAGCGTCGCTGAAGCGCCGCTCTTATTCCCACGCATTTAACTGAATTGTTGCCCGCCGAGGACAAATGATGAACGACGATATGAACGCCCAGGACGATCAGGCACTGGCTGATGAATGGGCTGCGGCCCTGGAAGAGACCGGTGATGGCAGCCAGGCTGACATCGACGCACTGCTGGCCGCTGACGCCGGTACGGCCAGCTCCAACCGTCTGCCGATGGAAGAGTTCGGCAGCGTGCCGAAGAACAACGATCCAGTGACGCTGGACGGTCCGAACCTGGACGTGATCCTCGACATTCCGGTGTCGATCTCGATGGAAGTCGGCAGCACCGACATCAACATCCGCAACCTGCTGCAACTGAACCAGGGGTCGGTGATCGAGCTCGATCGTCTGGCCGGTGAGCCATTGGACGTACTGGTCAACGGTACGCTGATCGCGCACGGCGAAGTGGTGGTGGTCAACGAGAAGTTCGGCATCCGCCTGACCGACGTGATCAGCCCAAGCGAACGCATCAAGAAGCTGCGCTGAGTGAAACGGTTTCTCTGGGCGTTGCTGGCGTTGCCATTGAGCGTGCTGGCGGCGGAACCGGCCGCCGCACCTGCCGCCGCAGCCGCCGCACCGGCGGTCAACAGCGGTGTGGCCGGGCAACTGACGCAACTGGTGTTCGGCTTGCTGTTGGTGCTGGGGCTGATCTTTTTCCTCGCCTGGCTGTTGCGCCGTGTGCAGCAGGCCGGTCCTGCCGGCAAGGGCCAGGTGATCGAACTGATCGGTTCGCGCGCCCTCGGGCCGCGTGACCGGCTGATGCTGGTGCAGGTCGGCAACGAACAGATTCTGCTCGGCCTGAGCCCCGGCACCATCACCGCGCTGCACGTGCTCAAGGAGCCGGTGCCGGTGCCGGCGACCAGCGAGAAAGCCACTCCGGAGTTTGCCCAGCATCTGTTGAAGATGCTCGGCAAGGATCAGAAGGATAAGAAGTAATGGGTGCGCTACGCATCGTCTTGACGCTGGCCCTGTTGCTGGCCGCGCCGCTGGCGTTCGCCGCCGATCCGTTGTCGATCCCGGCGATCACGCTGGGCACCAACGCCGACGGCGCGCAGGAGTATTCGGTCAGCCTGCAGATCCTGCTGATCATGACCGCGCTGAGCTTCATTCCGGCGTTCGTCATGCTGATGACCAGTTTCACCCGGATCATCATTGTCTTCTCGATCCTGCGTCAGGCCCTCGGCCTGCAACAGACGCCGTCGAACCAGATCCTCACCGGCATGGCGCTGTTTCTGACGCTGTTCATCATGGCCCCGGTGTTCGATCGGGTGAACAACGATGCGCTGCAGCCGTACCTGGCGGAAAAACTCACCGCGCAACAGGCAGTGGAAAAGGCCCAGGTGCCGATCAAGGACTTCATGCTCGCCCAGACCCGCAGCAGCGATCTGGAGCTGTTCATGCGCTTGTCCAAGCGCACGGACATCGCCACGCCGGATCAGGCGCCGCTGACTATTCTGGTGCCGGCCTTCGTCACCTCGGAGCTTAAAACCGCGTTCCAGATCGGCTTCATGATCTTCATTCCGTTCCTGATCATCGACCTGGTCGTTGCCAGTGTGCTGATGGCGATGGGGATGATGATGCTCTCGCCGCTGATCATTTCCCTGCCGTTCAAGATCATGCTGTTTGTCCTGGTGGATGGTTGGGCGCTGATTATCGGCACCCTGGCGAGTAGCTTCGGCGGTGTCTCGCCATGACCCCTGAAGTTGCGGTCGACATTTTCCGCGAAGCATTGTGGCTGACCACGCTGATGGTCGCGGTGCTGGTGATTCCGAGCCTGTTGGTCGGCCTGCTGGTGGCAATGTTCCAGGCCGCCACGCAGATCAACGAACAGACCCTGAGTTTCCTGCCGCGACTGCTGGTGATGCTGGTAACGCTGATCGTCGCCGGCCCGTGGCTGGTGCAGACTTTCATGGAATACATCATCCAGCTGTACCACAACATCCCGATGGTCATTGGCTAAGCCATGCAATCGTTGCTTCAGCTGACCGACACCCAGATCAGTACCTGGGTGGCGACATTCATGTTGCCGCTGTTTCGCGTCGGCGCGGTGCTGATGGTCATGCCGGTGTTCGGTACGACCCTGGTGCCGAAGCGCATTCGGCTGTACTTCGCCCTGGCAATTACTGTGGTGATCGCGCCCAACCTGCCGCCGATGCCGGCGGTCAATGCGCTGGACCTGAGCGGCTTGCTGCTGATTGCCGAGCAGATTCTGATCGGCGCGATTCTCGGCTTTTCCCTGCAACTGTTTTTCCAGGCCTTTGTGGTGGCCGGGCAGATTGTCGCGATCCAGATGGGCATGGGATTCGCCTCGATGGTCGACCCCACCAACGGCGTGTCGGTGGCGGTGATCGGGCAGTTCTTCACCATGCTGGTGACCTTGCTGTTCCTGTCGATGAACGGCCACCTGGTGGTGTTCGAAGTCCTCACCGAGAGTTTCACCACGCTGCCGGTCGGCAGCGGTCTGATGACCGCACATTACTGGGAGCTGGCCGGCAAACTCGGCTGGGTCCTGGGTGCGGCACTGTTGCTGGTCTTGCCGGCGATCACGGCGCTGCTGGTGGTCAACATCGCCTTTGGCGTCATGACCCGCGCGGCGCCGCAACTGAACATCTTCTCCATCGGTTTCCCGCTGACCCTGGTGCTCGGCCTGTTCATCGTCTGGGTCGGTCTGGCGGACATTCTCAACCAGTATCAACCGCTGGCCGCCGAGGCTCTGCAGTTTTTACGCGAACTGGCACAGGCGCGCTGAGTCATGGCTGAGAGCGAAAGCGGTCAGGACAAAACAGAAGACCCCACGGAGAAACGCAAAAAGGATTCCCGTGAAAAGGGTGAGGTTGCGCGCTCCAAAGAGCTCAACACCCTCGCGGTGATGCTGGCCGGCGCCGGTGGCCTGCTGATTTTCGGCGGCATGCTCGCGCAGGATCTGATGGAGCTGATGCGCATGAACTTCTCGCTGTCGCGGGAAGTGATCATGGATCAACGCTCGATGGGCACCTTTCTCCTGCATTCAGGGAAGATCGCCCTGGTGGCGATTCAGCCGATCATGATCACCTTGCTGCTCGCTGCACTGCTGGGGCCGATCGCCCTCGGTGGCTGGCTGTTTGCCGCCGGTTCCATGGCGCCCAAGTTCAGCCGGATGAACCCCGGCGCCGGTCTCAAGCGCATGTTTTCGATGAAGGCGATTGTCGAGCTGCTCAAGGCGCTGGCGAAGTTTTTCATCGTGCTGGCGGTGGCGCTCGTGGTGTTGTCGTCGGACGTCGACGACCTGCTGCGCATTGCCCATGAGCCACTGGACCAGGCGATCATTCACAGCGTCTTGCTGGTCGGCTGGAGCACATTGTGGATGGCCTGCGGGTTGATCCTGATCGCGGCGGTGGACGTGCCGGTGCAGATCTGGGAGAGCATGAAAAAGCTCAAGATGACCAAGCAGGAAGTGCGCGACGAGCACAAGGATCAGGAAGGCCGGCCCGAGGTCAAGCAGCGGATCCGTCAGGTGCAGCGCGAGATGTCCCAGCGGCGGATGATGGCGGCGATTCCCGATGCCGACGTGGTCATCACCAACCCGACCCACTACGCTGTGGCGCTCAAGTACGACTCGGAGAAGGGCGGGGCACCGGTGCTGCTGGCCAAGGGCAGCGACTTCCTCGCACTGAAAATCCGCGAAATCGCCGTGGCCAACAACGTCATGCTCCTCGAATCGCCGGCCCTGGCGCGTTCGATCTACTACTCCACCGAGCTGGAGCAGGAAATCCCCGGCGGGCTGTATCTGGCCGTCGCTCAGGTGTTGGCCTACGTCTACCAGATCCGCCAGCACCGTGCGGGCAAGGGCAAGCGCCCGGATCCGCTCAAGGATGATTTGCCGATTCCGCCGGATCTGCGGCGTGATTCCTGACTCTGCCGTGATGAAACAAAAAAAACGCCGTCCCGATTGAACCGGACGGCGGTTTTTTTATGCCTGAAGACTTGTGCTGGCTGCGAGGCCGCCTTCGCGGGCAAGCCCGCTCCCACAGGTTGTGCGTGTAAACACAGGTTTGTGGGCAACACCGTCCCCTGTGGGAGCGGGCTTGCCCGCGAAGGCGTCAGCGGCCACAACGCCTTGCTCAGTCCTTGTCACAGATCCTTGCTATTGGGGCAATTGCAGATTATCCAGCGCGCGGTTCACCGCCAGCTCACTCAGCATGATCAGTTGCGCAATCCCCAGCAGCGTCCGGCGCTGCGCTACCGGCAACAGGGCGGCGGCGTCATGGGCGATGGTTCTGGCTGAAGCGAGTGTGTCGCTGGCATCGACCAGCAGTTCTTCGTTTTTGAAGTCGGCGGTGACGGCGTACATCCCGCGGCTTCTGCGTGGCAGTGGGGGGGAGCCGGGCGGGCAGAGGTAGTGATCGAGGGCGCGGTCGGCGGCTTCGTGGAGTTTTTTTGAGTCGAGGGATTCGTAGGGGGAGGTGGCGTCGGTTTCGGGCGGGTTGGGTGTTGGTTTGATCATGGAGAAGCTCCTAGAGTCATTGGAGCTGCCAACGTTCGCTGCGAGACGAATGAGGGTGGCAGCTATACGCGGGTCGCAGACCGGGACTCTAGAACCGGCAGACCCGAAGGTCTCCCACGTACAGCCGCCATAAAAAAAGCGGGTGTTGTGCGTCCAGAGATCGACGGGCTGCGAGACCCGATCACTGATGTGTCAGCGACCGACCCACAATAGAACCCGCACCCAAGACCCACAAGCCGGCCGATTCTGGCGTAGCTGTAGGCAATGGCGCAAGGATGTGTAGCCTGTAAGACGTGTCTGAAGGTGTTTTTTAAACGCTGTGGTTTAAGTGCAAAAGATTGCCACCGAAGGCTGCGATCTTTTGATTTGTCTGCCAGCGACAGAATCAATTCCCCTCCACGCCCTTAACGGGGTGGGAGGGGAAATAACGTTTTTCGGATCAAGGGGGCGAGATTCAAATCATGTGCAACACACTGAATATCCCAAAGCGTAGAAAGGCGGGAGATTAGCGAGCGATCTCCATCGACGTTCATCTCCGACCGCCAGGCAGCCTTGACCTTGGACCCACCCAATCGTCGAATCGGGGTGCGGAGCGAGGGGGGCAGGTGATAGTTGGCAAGGGAAGAACCTTTCCAACTCATTATCTACGGATGCGTTGGTGATCGTGCCAAGATCATTGGCATCTCGCCATTGGTCGGCGTCGTACCAAGTGTTTAACTTGTTTGGCGACCGATGTATCCGCCTGACTCGACTAACCGTCACCTGAATCTCCACCACATCCCCACTCGCATCCGCAACGGTAATGGTCGTCGTGCCATTCCCCGTCCCGGAAATCCGTCCGTTGGTTGGGTTGGCAACGGCAATCTCCTCATTGGCAGACGTGTAGGTATAGGGCGGGGTGCCTTGCTGCGGAAATCGGTCTGCGTAGGTGCCGACCGGCGGCGTCGGATTGGCGACCAGAAGCTTCTGCAGTTCTTCCCCTACCGCGATCCAGTTGCGGGCGCTGAGCACCACCGGTGTTTTGTCAATAATCAGCTCGGGCAACGCGGAGACTTTCAGGCTGCGCACGGTCGATGTCTGGCCTGAACCGTACAAGGCCTTGGCGGTGAAGGGGTGCTCTGCGACGGTCAGTCCGCTGATCCTGTGGCTCCAGATTCCGCTCAGCGGGTCGGCGCTGGCTTCGCCCTTGTCGGCGGCGCCGTCGAAGATTTGCACCTTCTGACCCGGGGTTGCGCTGCCGGTGAGGATCACGGTGGTGTCACGTGTCGTGCCTCCCTGCGGGATCTCCACGCCTTGGCTGTCTTCGGCCCGGGTGATCACTGGTTGCACGTCGGCGCCTGCCTTGACGGTATAAGAGCGCACCGGAAACCCCACCGCCGTCGCCGCGTTCGCCACCCCGTCAAAATTAACCTTGAGCGTCACCTTCAAGTCACGACCATCTTTCAAGCCTTTCAGCCAGGCCAGCGGCACCGCCCGGCTCAAGCCTGATGCACCCACGCCCACTTCACCGCGAAGGTCGTCGAAGGTCACGGTCTTGTCCTGATTGTCCTTGCCTTCGTATTGCAACCACAGCCGCTCACCCTGGACGTGCGGCCATGCCGCAACGGTGAGCAGGGCGGTGGGCTGTAACAACGCCACGTCGAGTTCATTGCCAGTCTTGCCATCCACCACCGGCGTCGGCAAACGTGCATCGCCCTCGGTAATTTTCGACACGCTCAGGTTCAGCTCAGGCGATTGGGCAACCTCCGCGTTATTGCTATTCAGGTGCCAGCGAAACACCAGGGGCTTGCCTTGTCGTGCGATCAGAAAAGCCTGGCTCAACAAGGTGTTGGTGCGTTTATTGGCGTTGAACGACACCAATGGAAACCCTGGTGCACCTGCGGGTGGGTTAACTTCCACCAGCTGCGCTTTATCGCCTGGCAGGTGTTCTAAATACTCGACCTGAATGGTCACGCCCTGCGGATACGCCAGCGCGTCGATCGGGCTCACTGCCTTCAGCAGCACCGGCGGCAACAACTCGATAGCCTCTGAGCCGATGACTTCGGCCACGGCATTTTTCGAAGTGGCGAAGACGTTGCCATTTTTCAGCAATTCGTACTTCGCCCGCACCACACTGCCGGCGATCACTTTGGCGTTGGGCACCATCAGTTTGTAGGTGAACGGGATGCGCACGACGTCCTGTTCCACACTGTGCAGGGTAACGGTGCCGTTCGACGCGGTGGCGCTGTAGCTCACGCGGATTTTATCGTTGGGTTGCCACAACGGAGCAAAGGTCTGGACCAATACGGTCAGGTCCTTGCCGGCGAGTTTGTCCAGATCAATGGTGCTCGGATCGTCGGTCGGATCGTCCGGATCCTCGGCCAGATCGGGGGCGGCCAGGCGGGTTTCCCGAAGATGCACATCGACCTCCACCGTGCCGGAGTAGGGCGAATCGGTGTCCGGCCCGTTGCCGAGCTGGTCGGTGACGGTGTAGGAAAAGATGAACTTCGGGTTGTCCCCGGCGCGCAGGAACACCGCTTCCTCGACCATCACGCAGACCCTGGTCGGCTCGGCCGAGGGAATGGGCTGGGCCTCGGCGGCGGTCACGGTGTGCGTGACATCCTGGCCGTTGCAGTTCAATCGGATCTGGTCGTAGGCGCGGCAGTAAGGGTAGGTGAAACACACTTGCACGCCCTGTTTGGCGCGGTCGGCGTCGATGCCGTCGTCGAGCACGTCCTGGGGCAGGATCAGTTGCAGTTCGGAATGGGCGCTATCGCCGGGCGAGCGATCCTCGATGCCGGGGCGGATGGTGTTGTACAGCAGAGTCAGCTCCGGCGTGGAGGTGCCTTTGTTCTCGCTGATGCGGGTGATGGTGTAAACGAGGGTATTGACGCGATCGGTCAGCAGCAGGCCCTTGGGCAGGTACAGGGTGTGACGGGAATTTTCTTCGCCAGCCAGGACGGTTTTTGTGGCTTCGGTATCGGCGCCGTTGAGCCGCAGCCGAATGACATCGCCTTCTTGCAGCGTGCCAGATTGCGGAGGGTCGACGACGATGGTCAGGCCCATGGGCTTGAGGTCGTAGACATGCTTGGGCACACCATAGACAGCACCGACCACCGGGGTGGTGGCTTCTGGAACGTGGGGAGGGAATAGCGCCAATATGGTGTTGTCGCTGGATTTGGCTGTGGCCATGTTTACGGCTCCTGGACGGTGGGCGGGCAGGAGTTATCAGAGCGCTTTGTGGGGGAAAGCGCACCTGTCAGATCTGACAGGTGGGTTGGGGTTTTCGACGAGTGGTCAGGGTGCGGCTAACTGTTAGCGGACCGGTTCGAATCGGGTAAGTCCTAAAAGCAAAAGATCGCAACTTTCGGCAACTCCCGATTTTTGCAGGAGTCGCCGAAGGCTGCGATCTTTTGTACTAAAAAACGGGAAAATGTGGTTTGGCTCCGTTCAGCTCCCTAGTTGAATGGCTTCAATGCCCAAGCCCCGTTTGGACCTCCTTTATTTTCACATCGAGAAATGCGGGGGGATGGATCAAAAAGAAGTGCAGAGTTTCCGGAACATCCAGCGGTTGTGCACCACCAGGCGTTCTGCCCAAAGAAGGTATAGGGAGTCTGGTAGACGCGTAAGAAATCATTGACTGCTTCTTGCGTCATTGGCGAGGCGCCGAGGCTGTTCATCCACGCCACTGCCCCATCAAAATTTACTGCCCCCACATTTTTTACGTGCATTTGCCACACATTTTCCAGCCTGACCGGATAGCTCACAGAATTTCTAACGGCGTCGTACACCGTAATGGTGACGTTGCCGTTTTTCAGGCGTTTAACTTCGCCCTGATTCGATACAGTGGCTACAGCTGTATTGCTAGACTCGTAGCTGTACGGTTCAAGTCCGCCGGTGGGGGTTCTTGTTTTTGAGTTACCTATTGATTCAAGCCCGGTGGTTGGCCAGTTGTATTTTACGGAAACGCTGTTGATGAGCATTGTCGATGTATCTATAACGAATGGTGGCGCTACTGTCAGTGTTCTGGCCGGCGACGATGCGCCAGAGCCGTACAGCGCTTTGGCAGTAAAACTGTGACTGCCCAAGTCCAGATCTGTAACAGTCAGCCTCCATTCTCCATCTGTCGGACTTGCGAAGGGTTCACCTTTAGATTCGTCACCATCCACTACATCAACTTGTTGGCCCCTTGCGGCTATACCGATGAGAATCACTGAAGTTTCTACTGTGTAGCCGTTGTCCGGGATTTCGATGTTGCTCGGTGGTAAGCCTTTGATTGAGTCGATTGTCGGTTTCACATCCTCCACGGTGCTGACGGTGTAAATGCGCCGAGGAAACCCAACCGCCGTCGCCGCATTCGCCACCCCATCAAAATTAACCTTGAACGTCACCTTCAATTCACTGCCATCTTTCAAGTCTTTCAACCAGTCCAGCGGCACCGTCCTGCTCAAGCCTGATGCACCCACGCCCACTTCACCGCGAAGGTCGTCGAAGGTCACGGTCTTGTCCTGATTGTCCTTGCCCTCGTATTGCAACCACAGCCGCTCACCCTCGACGTGCGGCCAGGTCGCAACGGTGAGCTGGGCGGTGGGCTGTAACAGCGCCACGTCGAGTTCATTGCCGGTCTTGCCATCCACCACCGGCGTCGGCAAACGCGTATCGCCCTCGTTAATCTTCGACACGCTCAGGTTCAAATCAGGCGACTTGCCTTTCTGTGCATTATCGCGATTCAGGTTCCACCGCAACCGAATTTCCTTGCCATGCCTGGCTGTCAGGAACGCCAGACTTAATACAGTGTTTGTGCGTTTATTATTGTTGAACGGCACCAGTGGAAACTGCGGTGCGCCTGTCGGTGGGTTGACCTCCACCAGCCGCGCTTTGTCGCCTGGCAGAGCGCCCAGATATTCGACCCGGATGGTCACGCCTTGCGGATAGGCCAGCGCGTCGATCGGGCTCACCGCTGGTTTCAGCAGTACTGGCGGCAACAACTCGATAGCCTCTGAGCCGATGACTTCGGCCACGGCATTTTTCGAAGTGGCGAAGACGTTGCCATTTTTCAGCAATTCGTACTTCGCCCGCACCACGCTGCCGGCGATTACTTTGGCGTTGGGCACCATCAGTTTGTAGGTGAACGGGATGCGCACGACGTCCTGTTCCACACTGTGCAGGGTAACGGTGCCGTTCGACGCGGTGGCGCTGTAGCTCACGCGGATTTTATCGTTGGGTTGCCACAACGGAGCAAAGGTGTGGACCAATACGGTCAGATCCTTGCCGGAGAGTTTGTCCAGATCAATAGTGCTCGGATCGTCGTTCGGGTCATCCGGATCCTCGGCCAGATCGGGGGCGACCAGGCGGGTTTCCTTCAGGTTCACATCGACCTCCACCGCGCCGGAATAGGGCGAATCGGTGTCCGGCCCGTTGCCGAGCTGGTCGGTGACGGTGTAGGAAAAGATGAACTTCGGGTTGTCCCCGGCGCTCAGGAACACCGCTTCCTCGACCATCACGCAGATCCTGGTCGGCTCGGCCGAGGGAGTGGGCGGGGCCTCGGCGGCGGTCACGGTGTGCGCGACATCCTGACCGTTGCAGTTCAATCGGATCTGGTCGTAGGCGCGGCAGTAAGGGTAGGCGAAACATACTTGCACGCCCTGTTTGGCGCGGTCGGCGTCGATGCCGTCGTCGAGCACGTCCTGGGGCAGGATCAGTTGCAGTTCGGAATGGGCGCTATCGCCGGGCGAGCGATCCTCGATGCCGGGGCGGATGCTGTTGTACAGCAGAGTCAGCTCCGGCGTGGAGGTGCCTTTGTTTTCGCTGATGCGGGTGATGGTGTAAACGAGGGTATTGACGCGATCGGTCAGCAGCAGGCCCTTGGGCAGATACAGGGTGTGACGGGAATTTTCTTCGCCAGCCAGGACGGTTTTTGTGGCTTCGGTATCGGCGCCGTTGAGCCGCAGCCGAATGACATCGCCTTCTTGCAGCGTGCCAGATTGCGGAGGGTCGACGACGATGGTCAGGCCCATGGGCTTGAGGTCGTAGACATGCTTGGGCACACCATAGACAGCACCGACCACCGGGGTGGTGGCGTCTGGAGCGTGGGGAGGGAATAGCGCCAATATGGTGTTGTCGCTGGATTTGGCTGTGGCCATGTTTACGGCTCCTGGACGGTGGGCGGGCAGGAGTTATCAGAGCGCGTTGTGGGGGAAAGCGCACCTGTCAGATCTGACAGGTGGCGACGAGCGGCAGGTGGGGTGGCGCTTGAAAAGCACAAGATCGCTGCCTTTGGCGGCTCCCTGATTTCTGCAAAAGCCGGTGAGGGCTGCGATGTTTTGTACTAAACAGCGGGAAGGTTTGCCGATTCCGCCGGATTTACGGCGCGATTTCTGAGTGTGCTGTGATGAAACAAGAAAACCGCCGTCCCGGTTGAACGGGGCGGCGGTTTTTTATGCATTAAGACTTGTGCTGGCTGTGAGGCCGTCATCGCGGGCAAGCCTGCTCCCGCAGGTTGTGCGTGTAAACACAGGTTTGTGGGCAACACCGTCCCCTGTGGGAGCGGGCTTGCCCGCGAAGGCGCCAGCGGCCACAACGCCTTGCTCGGTCCTTGTCACAGATCCCTGCTATTGGGGTAATTGCAGATTATCCAGCGCGCGGTTCACCGCCAGCTCACTCAGCATGATCAGTTGCGCAATTCCCAGCAGCGTCCGGCGCTGCGCTACCGGCAACAGGGCGGCGGCGTCATGGGCGATGGTTCTGGCTGAAGCGAGTGTGTCGCTGGCATCGACCAGCAGTTCCTCGTTTTTGAAGTCGGCGGTGACGGCGTACATCCCGCGGCTTCTGCGTGGCAGTGGGGTGGAGCCAGGTGGGCATAGGTAGTGATCGAGGGCGCGGTCGGCGGCTTCGTGGAGTTTTTTTGAGTCGAGGGATTCGTAGGGGGAGGTGGCGTCGGTTTCGGGCGGGTTGGGTGTTGGTTTGATCATGGTGAAGCTCCTTTGAGGTGGAGCCGCCAAATCCTGTCGCTAAACAGGAGGGGTGGCGGCTGTACGCAGGTTAGCGAACCGGTCAAAGGCAACCGGTAGACCCGAAGGTCTCCCGCATACAGCCACCATGACGAAATCGCGAAAATACAGATCCGCAACGAAGCCTGGAACGCTGATGCACCTTTGACTTGAGTTCGAGTCGCTAAACCCGATCGCTGATTCGTCAGCGACCGGACCACAATAGAACCCGACCCCAAAGCGCACAAGCCGGCGGATTCTGGCGTAGCTGTAGGCAATGGCGCAAGGATGTGTAGCCTGTAAGACGTGTCTGAAGGTGTCTTTTAAACATCTTCGTTTAATGAAGAAATTTGCGCCGAACATAAGGGCCCCTTCGCGAGCAAGCTCGCTCCCACAGTTTGGAAGGCATTTCAATCTGACATCTGGAATGCGGTCCCCTGTAGGCCTTCGCCTGCTCGCGATAGCGGTCTGTCTGGTTTGAATGTATTGACTGGAAAATCCTCATCGCGAGCAGGCGAAGGCCTACATGGGTCGCGTTCACCTTCCTCTCTGTTTCAATCCTTGGCAAAAGTTGGAAAGCTTCTTGCAGTACCCGCCGTGAGCCCGCTCTGGGCGTCAAAAGTTTGCTTTAAAGGAACGGGGAAAACCGGTGGATCGCTCTCAGTTATTCAACACTGCTCGCTCGAATGTTGCCGACCTCAGTCGAGGCAATCTGGGCGTGCCATTGTTGCTGCTGGTCATGCTGGCGATGATGATGTTGCCGGTGCCGCCGTTCCTGCTCGACGTGTTCTTCACCTTCAACATTGCCCTGTCGATCGTCGTCCTGCTGGTCTGCGTCTATGCATTGCGGCCGCTGGATTTCGCGGTGTTCCCGACCATTCTGCTGGTGGCGACGCTGCTGCGGCTGGCGCTGAACGTGGCGTCGACGCGGGTGGTGATGCTCCACGGTCAGGACGGCCACGCCGCCGCCGGCAAGGTGATCCAGGCCTTCGGTGAGGTGGTGATCGGCGGTAACTACGTGGTCGGTATCGTGGTGTTCGCGATCCTCATGATCATCAACTTCGTCGTGGTGACGAAGGGTGCCGGGCGGATTTCCGAGGTGAGCGCACGCTTCACCCTCGACGCAATGCCCGGCAAACAAATGGCGATCGACGCCGACCTCAACGCCGGCCTGATCGACCAGAACCAGGCCAAGGCCCGGCGATCCGAAGTTGCTCAGGAAGCCGAGTTCTACGGTTCGATGGACGGTGCCAGCAAGTTCGTCCGGGGTGACGCCATCGCCGGCCTGCTGATTCTGTTCATCAACCTGATCGGCGGCATGGCCGTTGGTATCTTCCAGCACAACATGAGTTTTGCCGACGCCGGCA
This sequence comes from Pseudomonas sp. GNP014, assembly GCF_054344005.1. NCBI lineage: Bacteria > Pseudomonadati > Pseudomonadota > Gammaproteobacteria > Pseudomonadales > Pseudomonadaceae > Pseudomonas > Pseudomonas sp. GNP014. The sequence continues at coordinate 3,001,738 of NZ_JBTGUS010000001.1, forward strand.
AGGTTTACGCCTTGCTGACCATCGGTGACGGTTTGGTGGCGCAATTGCCATCACTGTTGTTATCGACAGCGGCGGCGATCATGGTGACCCGTGCTTCCGGTTCGGAAGACATGGGCAAGCAGATCAATCGTCAGATGTTCGCCTCGCCCAAAGCGCTGGCGGTGGCGGCGGGCCTGATGGCGGTCATGGGCCTGGTGCCGGGCATGCCGCATTTCTCGTTCCTGAGCATGGCCGCGCTGGCTGCCGGTGGCGCGTACCTGTTCTGGAAGAAGCAGAACGTCGCCAAGGTGCAGGCTCTGCAAGAGGTCAAGCGCCAGCAGGAGCTGCTGCCGTCGCCGGCCCGCGCCATGGAAACCAAAGAGCTGGGCTGGGACGACGTGACACCAATCGACATGATCGGCCTGGAAGTCGGCTATCGCCTGATTCCGCTGGTCGACCGCAATCAGGGTGGGCAATTGCTGGCGCGAATCAAGGGCGTGCGCAAGAAGCTCTCGCAGGATCTGGGCTTCCTGATGCCGACCGTGCATATTCGCGACAACCTCGACCTGGCCCCGAGCGCTTATCGCCTGACCCTGATGGGTGTGATCCTCGCCGAAGCCGAGATCTATCCCGATCGCGAACTGGCGATCAACCCGGGGCAGGTCTACGGCACGCTCAACGGGATCAACGCCAAAGATCCGGCTTTTGGCCTGGAGGCGGTGTGGATCGAGATCAGCCAGCGTGCGCAGGCACAATCGCTCGGTTACACCGTGGTCGATGCCAGTACCGTGGTCGCGACTCACTTGAACCAGATTCTGTACAAGCACTCCAGTGAGCTGATTGGCCACGAAGAAGTGCAGCAACTCATGCAATTGCTGGCCAAAAGCTCGCCGAAACTGGCTGAGGAGCTGGTGCCGGGTGTGGTGTCGCTGTCGCAACTGCTCAAGGTGCTGCAGGCGCTGTTGGCCGAACACGTGCCGGTGCGCGATATCCGCAGCATCGCCGAAGCCATCGCCAACAACGCTGCCAAGAGTCAAGATACCGCCGCATTGGTGGCTGCGGTCCGGGTTGGCGTTTCTCGCGCCATCGTCCAAAGCATTGTAGGCACTGAGTCCGAGCTGCCTGTGATCACCCTGGAGCCAAGGTTGGAACAAATATTGCTCAATAGTCTGCAGAAGGCAGGACAAGGCTCGGAAGAGGGCGTTCTGCTGGAGCCGAGCATGGCCGAGAAGCTGCAGCGTTCGTTGATCGAAGCGGCGCAGCGTCAGGAAATGCAAGGTCAGCCGGTGATCCTCTTGGTAGCCGGCCCGATACGCGCGATGCTCTCGCGCTTTGGTCGCCTGGCAGTCCCTGGATTGCATGTGCTGGCCTACCAGGAAATTCCGGACAACAAGCAAGTGACCATCGTTGCGACAGTAGGGCCCAACGGCTGAGGTAGTGGTTTATGCAAGTTAAGCGTTTTTTCGCCGCCGATATGCGTCAGGCCATGAAGCTGGTTCGTGATGAGCTGGGCGCTGATGCCGCCATCATTGGCAACCGCCGCATTGCCGGCGGCGTCGAGCTGACGGCGGCGCTGGATTACAAATTGTCGGCGCTGGCGCCTCGGGTTCCGAACATGGAACTCGAAGACGAGCTGCGCAAGACCCAATCGCGCATCGTCACCGCCCAGGCCGAACTGAGCCTGCGTGGCGAAGCCGACGGCAATACCAATCGCCAGTTGTTCGCCGGGCTGCCGTTGACGGCCGGCCTGCCGCTGACTGCTGCCGAACCGTTGAGCGAGCCGGCCTACACCGCTCCGGCGCGTCCGGCCCCGGCACCTGCGCAGTCCTCCGGCGGTGTCGACCCGCGTGCGCTGGACTCGATGCGCTTCGAATTGAACAGCCTGCGCGAACTGATGGAAGTGCAGCTTGGCACCCTGGCCTGGAATCAGCTGCAAGGCAGCCGCCCGGCGCAGGCCAATCTGTATCGCCGTCTGCAGCGCATCGGCCTGTCCGGCCCGCTGTCGCGCGATCTGCTGTCGATGATCACCGATATCGAAGAGCCGCGTCAGGCCTGGCGCATGTTGCTCGCGCATCTGGCGCGGATGATTGCCGTGCCGGAAGTCGAGCCGCTGGAAGAGGGCGGGGTGATTGCGATGGTCGGCCCGGCCGGCATGGGCAAGACCACCACGCTGGCCAAACTGGCCGCGCGTTATGTGCTCAAATACGGCGCGCACAACGTGGCGCTGGTGAGCATGGACAGCTTCCGCATCGGTGCACAGGAACAGCTCAAGACCCTCGGGCGGATTCTCAATGTGCCGGTGACGCACGTTGATCCGGGCCAGTCGCTGGTGCAGGCGCTGGATCCGTTGCTGCGCAAACGCGTGGTGCTGATTGATACTGCCGGCCTGCAAGCCAGCGATCCGGCCCTGCGCATGCAGCTGGAAAGTCTGGCCGGGCGCGGTATCCGTTCAAAAAATTATCTGGTGCTGGCAACCACCAGCCAGAAACAGGTTCTAACCGCCGCTTATCACAGTTACAAGCGTTGCGGGCTTGCCGGGTGCATCCTGACTAAACTGGATGAAACGGCCAGCCTTGGCGAAGTGTTGAGCCTGGCGATCAGTCATGAATTGCCGGTCGCGTACCTGACCGATGGCCCACGGATTCCGGATGATCTGCATCTGCCGCGCCGTCATCAACTGGTCAGCCGCGCCGTCAGCGTGCAAATGCAGGAAGAACCCAGCGAAGAAGCCATGGCTGACATGTTCGCTGATATCTATCACAGCCCGACCAAGCAGGTAGGCTGAGGTATTCATGAACAGTTTTTGTACCTACATCGATGGCCTGCCATGCATTGTTCCGGTTGTGAACGCGCAGCCAGTAATGTGGCCTCCGTCTATGCAAGACAAGGTAAAGAAATAACATGGGCAGCATGCATCCCGTACAGGTGATCGCGGTGACCGGCGGCAAAGGTGGCGTCGGCAAGACTAACGTGTCAGTGAACTTGTCTCTGGCGCTGGCAGAGCTTGGCCGTCGGGTCATGCTGCTGGACGCCGACCTGGGGCTGGCGAACGTCGACGTTCTGCTGGGACTGACCCCCAAACGTACTTTGGCCGACGTGATCGAAGGCCGCTGCGAGCTGCGCGACGTCCTGTTGCAGGGCCCCGGCGGGATCCGCATCGTGCCGGCCGCTTCCGGCACCCAGAGCATGGTGCACCTGAGCCCGGCGCAGCACGCCGGCCTGATTCAGGCGTTCAGCGACATCGGCGACAATCTCGACGTGCTGGTGATCGACACCGCTGCGGGTATTGGTGACTCGGTAGTCAGTTTTGTACGCGCCGCGCAGGAAGTGTTGCTGGTGGTCTGCGACGAGCCGACGTCCATTACCGACGCCTACGCGCTTATCAAACTGCTCAACCGCGATTACGGCATGAACCGCTTCCGCGTGCTGGCCAACATGGCCCAGAGCCCGCAGGAAGGGCGCAACCTGTTCGCCAAGTTGACCAAGGTCACGGATCGCTTCCTTGACGTGGCCCTACAATACGTCGGCGCCGTGCCTTACGACGAAAGCGTGCGTAAGGCGGTGCAGAAGCAGCGTGCGGTCTATGAAGCCTTTCCGCGTTCCAAGTGCGCCCTGGCGTTCAAGGCCATCGCCCAGAAGGTCGACACCTGGCCGCTGCCGGCGAACCCGCGCGGCCACCTGGAATTTTTCGTCGAGCGCCTCGTGCAGCAAACGGCAGGACCAGTGCTATGACCGCCAGCGGTATGAATTACTACAAGAAGTCGGCACGCGACGCGCAATACGAGTTGATCGAGCGTTACGCGCCACTGGTCAAACGCATTGCCTACCACTTGCTGGCACGCTTGCCGGCCAGTGTGCAGGTCGAAGACCTGATTCAGGCCGGCATGATCGGTCTGCTCGAAGTCTCGACCAAATACGACGCCAGCAAAGGCGCCAGTTTCGAAACGTACGCGGGCATTCGAATCCGCGGCGCGATGCTCGATGAAGTCCGTAAAGGGGACTGGGCGCCACGCTCGGTTCACCGCAACACCCGTATGGTCAGCGACGCAATTCGGGCAATTGAAGCTAAAACCGGCCGTGATGCTAAAGATCACGAGGTTGCGGCCGAACTCCAATTGAGTCTCGACGATTACTACGGGATTTTGAATGACACCCTGGGCAGCCGCCTGTTCAGTTTCGACGACCTGTTGCAGGACGGCGAACACGAAGGGCTGCACGAGGATGGCGCCAGTGCTCATCTTGAGCCGTCACGCGATCTGGAAGATGAACGTTTCCAGGCCGCACTGGCGGACGCGATTGCCAATTTGCCGGAGCGTGAGCGACTGGTGTTGGCGCTGTACTACGACGAAGAGCTGAACCTCAAGGAAATCGGTGAAGTCCTTGGCGTCAGTGAGTCGCGGGTCAGCCAGTTACACAGCCAGTGCGCGGCCCGCTTGCGGGGGCGTTTGGGGGAGTGGCGAGCGCGCTGAAGGCAGTGTGGGGACACTGCGAACGAGGCTGGTGCGGTGATGAACGGCACCGGTCTTGCTCTGTTGTGCTCCAGACAGTCTTCGAGTGCTACGCCGGATTGATTGAAATGGCGCGTCCAGGTGCTGGGCGCGTTTAAGACTGCTTGGAGGTCGAATTGGACAAGAACATGAAAATCCTCATCGTTGATGACTTCTCAACGATGCGGCGGATCATCAAGAACCTGCTGCGTGATCTGGGGTTCACCAACACCGTCGAGGCCGACGATGGCACCACTGCCATTCCGGTGCTCAACAGCGGAAGCATCGACTTTCTGGTAACGGACTGGAACATGCCGGGCATGACCGGTATCGACCTGCTGCGCCACGTGCGTGCCGATGAAAAACTCAAGCACCTGCCGGTGCTGATGGTGACGGCAGAAGCCAAGCGTGAGCAGATCATCGAAGCGGCCCAGGCCGGTGTGAACGGCTACGTGGTCAAACCTTTCACGGCTCAGGCGCTGAAAGAAAAAATCGAGAAGATTTTCGAACGCATCGGCTGATGAACGCGCGGGGGAGCTATGGAGCATAACGAATCTTCACAGGGCGATTTCGAGTCGACCCTGAAAAAACACGCGGTCGAACTGGTCGAGAGCCTTGAAAAAGGCAGGTTCGGCGACGCTGTGCAACTGATCCATGAGCTCAATCAGACCCGTGACCGCGGCCTGTATCAGGAAGTGGGCAAGCTCACGCGCGAACTGCACAGTGCGATCGTCAACTTCCAGATTGATCCGCACATGCCGCAGGCCGAGGAAGTGTCGCAAATCACCGACGCCACCGAACGCCTGGGCTATGTGGTCAAGCTGACTGAAGCCGCGGCCAACCGCACCATGGATCTGGTGGAAAGCGCCACCCCGGTGGTCAATGGCCTGGCTGACGAAGCCCAGGCCCTGAGCACCGATTGGGGTCGCTTCATGCGTCGCGAGGTCGGGGCTGAAGAGTTCCGCGAACTGGCGCGTCGGGTCGACGGTTTTCTGTCGCGCAGCAGCACGGACAACCGTGCGGTGTCGAGCAACCTCAACGACATCCTGCTGGCCCAGGATTACCAGGACCTGACCGGTCAGGTGATCAAGCGCGTGACCCAACTGGTCACCGAAGTCGAAAGCAATTTGCTCAAACTCGTGCTCATGGCCAGTCAGGTGGACCGCTTTGCGGGCATCGAACATGACCGCGCCGCGATGCTTGCAGAAAAAGATCCACAAAAACATCTCTCGCAGGGTGAAGGTCCGCAGATTCATGCCGATAAACGAGAAGACGTTGTGTCCGGTCAGGACGATGTGGACGATTTGCTATCCAGCCTTGGATTTTGAGTTTTAGGTTTTTAGACCTGTAGGAGCACCCCATTAATGAGCTTCGGCGCCGATGAAGAGATCCTTCAGGATTTCCTGGTTGAGGCCGGCGAGATTCTTGAGCAACTGTCCGAACAACTGGTTGAGCTGGAAAGCCGCCCGGATGATGCAGATCTGCTCAACGCAATTTTTCGCGGTTTCCATACTGTAAAAGGGGGCGCCGGCTTCCTTCAGCTCAACGAGCTGGTGGAGTGCTGTCACATCGCCGAAAACGTGTTCGACATCCTGCGCAAGGGTGAACGCCGCGTTGATGCCGAACTGATGGACGTGGTGCTCGAAGCACTGGACGCGGTGAACAGCATGTTCAGCGAAGTCCGTGAACGTGCCCCGATCACCGCCGCCACCCCGGAACTGCTGGCCGCGCTGGCGCGTCTGGCCGAGCCGCAAACGGCCGATGAAGCCCCGGCTTCACCGGTGGCCGAGATGATCGAAGAACTGGTCGTCGAAGGCGATTCCGGCGATTCGGGCGACATCACCGATAACGAATTCGAACAACTGCTGGACTCGCTGAACGCCGTCAAGGCCGAAGCCGAAGCCCCGGTCGTTGCTGCGCCGGTGCAAACTGCCGAAGCGGCCGCCAGCGATGAAATCACCGATGCCGAGTTCGAGTCGCTGCTCGATCAGTTGCACGGCAAAGGCCAGTTCGCACCTGACGCCGTTGCACCGACGGCAGCGCCTGCGGCCCCAGCGGCGGGCGACAGCTCGGACATCACCGACGACGAATTCGAAGCACTGCTTGATCAGTTGCACGGCAAGGGCAACTTCGCCGTGGAAGCGCTGGAGTCGGCGATCGCCTCGGCACCGGCGGCACCTGCCGCACCGGTAGCCGCTGCTGCCGGCAGCGACCTGATCAGCGATCACGAGTTCGAATCGCTGCTCGACGAGCTGCACGGCAAAGGCAAGTTCGATGCAAGCGCTGCGACGGCCGGCTCCGCGTCGACAGTCGCCGCGCCTGCCGCCAAGGCTGCAGCGGCTCCGGCCGCCGCGCCGAAGGCCGCTGCCAAGCCTGAGCCAAAAGCTGAAACGCCAAAACCGGCTGCCGCTGCTGCACCGGCGCCGGCTCGTGCTCCAGCAACTCCGCCACCGGAAAAACCGGCGAGCGAAGCCGAGACCACCGTGCGAGTCGACACCGCGCGTCTCGACGAAATCATGAACATGGTCGGCGAGCTGGTGCTGGTGCGTAACCGCCTGGTGCGCCTGGGTCTCAACAGCGGCGACGAAGCCATGTCCAAGGCCGTGTCGAACCTCGACGTGGTCACGGCTGACTTGCAGACCGCGGTGATGAAGACCCGGATGCAGCCGATCAAGAAGGTCTTCGGGCGCTTCCCGCGTCTGGTTCGCGACCTCGCGCGTCAGCTCAAGAAAGAGATCAACCTGGAACTGGTGGGTGAAGAAACCGACCTCGACAAAAACCTTGTCGAGGCCCTGGCCGACCCGCTGGTCCACTTGGTGCGCAACGCTGTCGACCACGGCATCGAGTCGCCGGAAGAACGCGAAGCGTCGGGCAAGGCCCGTGGCGGTCGCGTGGTGCTGGCGGCCGAGCAGGAAGGCGACCACATCCTGTTGTCGATCTCCGACGACGGCAAGGGCATGGACCCGAACGTCCTGCGTTCGATCGCGGTAAAACGCGGTGTGATGGACAAGGACGCGGCCGATCGCCTGAGCGATACCGAGTGCTACAACCTGATCTTCGCCCCGGGTTTCTCGACCAAGACCGAGATCTCCGATGTGTCCGGCCGCGGTGTCGGCATGGACGTGGTGAAGACCAAGATTTCCCAGCTCAACGGTTCGATCAACATCTACTCGACCAAGGGCCAGGGTTCGAAGATCGTCATCAAGGTGCCGCTGACCCTGGCGATCATGCCGACGCTGATGGTGATGCTTGGCAATCAGGCGTTCGCGTTCCCGCTGGTCAACGTCAACGAAATCTTCCACCTCGACCTGTCGACCACCAACGTCGTCGACGGTCAGGAAGTGGTGATCGTGCGGGACAAGGCGTTGCCGTTGTTCTACCTCAAGCGCTGGCTGGTCAGCTCCGCCGCTCACGAAGAGCAGCGCGAAGGCCATGTGGTGATCCTTTCGGTGGGCACCCAGCGGATCGGCTTCGTCGTCGATCAACTGGTCGGCCAGGAAGAAGTGGTCATCAAGCCATTGGGCAAAATGCTGCAGGGCACTCCGGGCATGTCCGGCGCCACCATCACCGGTGACGGCCGCATCGCGCTGATCCTCGATGTTCCTAGCATGCTCAAGCGTTACGCCGCACGGCGTATTTGAATCCGGGGCAGCGGGGCGACAACGTCCCGCTGCACCTAATGGAGTGTTTATGGCAGTCAAAGTCCTGGTGGTGGACGATTCGGGTTTTTTCCGCCGCCGCGTCTCGGAAATTCTTTCAGCGGATCCGAGCATTCAGGTGGTCGGCACCGCAACCAACGGTAAAGAGGCGATTGATCAGGCCCTGGCGCTCAAGCCGGACGTGATCACCATGGACTACGAGATGCCGATGATGGATGGCATCACGGCAGTGCGGCACATCATGCAGCGCTGCCCGACCCCGGTGTTGATGTTCTCCTCGCTGACCCACGAAGGCGCCCGGGTAACCCTGGATGCGCTGGACGCCGGCGCGGTGGATTTCCTGCCGAAGAATTTTGAAGACATCTCGCGTAACCCGGAGAAGGTCAAGCAACTGCTGTGCGAGAAGGTCCATAGCATCTCGCGCAGTAATCGTCGTTTCAGTGCCTACAGTGCGCCGGCTCCGGCCGCTGCACCGACGCCTGCGCCAGCTCCGGCGGCATCGAGCTTCAGCAGCCACGGCACCAGTGCTCCGGCTCGCCCGGCACCGGCGCCTGCTCCGGCGCGCGCTCCGGCCGCCAGCGCTTCGTCGCCGGCACCGAAACGCAAAGCCTACAAATTGGTCGCCATCGGTACTTCGACCGGTGGCCCGGTTGCCCTGCAACGGGTGCTGACCCAGTTGCCGGCGAACTTCCCGGCACCGATCGTGCTGATCCAGCACATGCCGGCGGCGTTCACCAAGGCGTTTGCCGAGCGTCTGGACAAGCTGTGCCGCATCAGCGTCAAGGAAGCCGAGGATGGCGACATCCTGCGTCCGGGCCTGGCGCTGCTGGCACCGGGTGGCAAGCAGATGATGATCGACGGCCGTGGTGCGGTGAAAATCCTCCCGGGCGACGAGCGTCTGAACTACAAGCCGTGCGTGGACATCACCTTCGGTTCCGCGGCCAAGTCCTACGGTGACAAAGTTCTGGCGGTCGTCTTGACCGGCATGGGCGCCGACGGCCGTGAAGGCGCGCGTCTGCTCAAGCAAGGCGGCAGCTCGGTCTGGGCGCAAGATGAGGCAAGCTGCGTGATCTACGGCATGCCGATGGCCATCGTCAAAGCCGACCTGGCTGACGCGGTCTACGGCCTGGACGACATCGGCAAGCACATCGTCGAGGCGTGTATCTGATGGATGTTCTAAGCCTTATCGGGATCATCATGGCGTTCGTCGCCATCATCGGCGGCAACTACCTGGAAGGCGGTCACCTCGGCGCGCTGGCCAACGGCCCGGCGGCGCTGATCGTCCTTGGTGGCACCATCGGTGCCGCGTTGCTGCAATCGCCGATGAGCGCCTTCAAGCGCGCCATGCAGATCCTGGCGTGGATTCTGTTTCCGCCACGCGTGGACCTGGCCGGCGGCATCGACCGCGTGGTCAACTGGAGTCTCACTGCGCGCAAGGAAGGCCTGCTCGGCCTGGAAGGCGTGGCCGATGCCGAGCCGGACAACTACTCGCGCAAGGGCTTGCAACTGCTGGTCGACGGCGCCGAGCCGGAAGCCATCCGCAGCATTCTTGAAGTGGATTTCTACACCCAGGAAGCCCGCGATATCGAAGCGGCGAAAGTCTTTGAGAGCATGGGCGGCTATGCGCCGACCATCGGTATCATCGGCGCGGTGATGGGCCTGATTCACGTGATGGGCAACCTCGCCGATCCGACGCAACTGGGCAGCGGCATCGCCGTGGCCTTCGTCGCGACCATCTACGGCGTGGCCAGTGCCAACCTGGTGTTGCTGCCGGTGGCGGCCAAGCTCAAGTCAATCGCGTTGCGGCAGTCGCGTTATCGCGAAATGTTGCTGGAAGGAATTCTGTCGATCGCCGAAGGTGAAAACCCACGCTCTATCGAGCTGAAGCTTCAGGGCTTCATGGATTGATGGGGGTAATGGACTATGGCTCGCCGCAGGCATCAGGAAGAACACGTTAACCACGAGCGCTGGCTCGTGTCCTACGCGGATTTCATCACGCTGCTGTTCGCTTTCTTCGTGGTGATGTACTCGATCTCGTCGATCAACGAAGGCAAATACAAGGTCATTTCCGAGGCGCTGATCGGGGTCTTCACCGACTCCGACCGCTCGCTCAAGCCGATCCCGATCGGTGACGAACGACCGAAAACCGTGACCCCGGCCAAGCCGCTGGTCAAGGACGCCGAGCAAGTCGACGCCGGGATCGCCGGGGCCAGTGATCCGCTGAAAAGCATCGCCGATGATATCAGCGCCGCATTCGGCGACCTGATCGCTTCCAACCAGATGACCGTGCGCGGCAACGAGTTGTGGGTCGAGATCGAACTCAACTCCAGCCTGTTGTTTGGCAGCGGCGACGCGATGCCGAGCGACATCGCGTTCAACATCATCGACAAGGTCGCGGCGATCCTCAAACCGTTCGACAACCCGATCCACGTCGAAGGCTTCACCGACGATCAGCCGATCCGCACCGCGCAGTACCCGACCAACTGGGAACTGTCCTCGGCGCGTTCGGCGAGCATCGTGCGCATGCTGGCGATGCAGGGGGTGAACCCCGGGCGTCTGGCATCGGTGGGGTATGGCGAGTTCCAGCCGGTGGCCAATAACGCCACCGCCGAAGGCCGCGCAAAGAACCGGCGCGTGGTGTTGGTGGTGTCGCGCAATCTGGATGTGCGCCGCAGTCTGACCGGCACCGGTACCGCCAATGCACAACCGGACGCGGCGTTGAAGCGCGCTGGCACACAAACTGCACCGACCCCGGTCAAGACGCCGGGACGCGAGAGTGCCGTCAATTCTCCGTCACCCGCATTAATACGCTGAGCTATGTCTCGGTCGAGCATCTCGACCGGGAGGAGACGAACCGAATGAGAGTCTGGGCAGTCGCCAATCAAAAGGGTGGTGTCGGTAAAACCACATCTTCCATCGCTTTAGCCGGATTGCTGGCGGAGGCGGGCAAGCGCGTGGTTGTGGTCGACCTCGACCCGCACGGCTCGATGACCAGCTATTTCGGCTACGACCCCGACAGCCTGGAACACAGCAATTACGACCTGTTTCTGCACAAGGGCAGCGTGCCGCAAGGCCTGCCGGGGCAGTTGCTGTTGTCGACCAGTGACGAGCGCATTTCCCTGCTGCCATCGAGCACCGCGCTCGCGACCCTTGAGCGTCAGTCGCCGGGGCAGAGTGGTCTGGGCCTGGTGATCGCCAAGAGTCTGGCGCAGTTGTGGCAGGACTTTGATTACGCAGTGATCGACAGCCCGCCGTTGCTCGGCGTGCTGATGGTCAACGCCTTGGCCGCGAGCCAGCAACTGGTGATCCCGGTGCAGACCGAACACCTGGCCGTCAAAGGTCTGGAGCGCATGGTCAACACCCTGGCGATGATCAACCGCTCGCGCAAACAGGCGCTGCCGTTCAGCATCGTGCCGACCCTGTTCGACCGCCGTACGCAAGCCTCGATGCACACCTTGCGCGTGCTGCGTGACAAATTCCCCGACGAGATCTGGCAGGGTTATATCCCGGTCGATACCCGTCTGCGCGACGCCAGCCGGGCCGGTGTCACGCCTTCGCAATTCGACGGCAAGAGCCGTGGCGTGCTGGCTTACCGCGCGCTGCTCAAGCATCTGTTGGCGCAACAACTTGTTCCGCAGGTGGCTTGAGCATGAATCGGCCGATCAAATTGACGTCGCGTCCGCAACTGGCGTTGCAATCCTATCTGGATGGCTTGCTGCAGGAGATTCCTGACGAGTTGCTGCCAGTTGAGGCGCCGGTCGAGGTGATCGAAAGCACCGAGGCACTGGACGAGTTCCAGGCCGCGGTACTGGAAGAACAGGCGCGTGATGCCCTGAAAGCGGCCAAGCCTGCCGCACCGCTTGCTGCGCCTGCCGCCGCCCCGGTGGCCAAGGCCCCCGTCACGTTGCTTGAAGAGGCTGAGCCGGTGCGCGCAGCGGTTTCGACGCTCGCGCCCCTGCTGCAAACCCAATTGCTGAAAACCACGCCGGAACCGGCGGTGGTCGAGCCGGCTCCGGCTCCAGTTGCGCGTACGCCGGTCGAGCAGACCCTGGTCCCGCCGCTGGTAGAAGTGCATCTGCCGCCGAGCAATACGCCGCCACCGGTGGAAACCGATGGCCGCCCGGCCTGGGCTTCGGAAGCGTTCGAATGCCTGCTGTTCGACGTTGCCGGGTTGACCCTGGCCGTGCCGCTGGTGTGCCTCGGCTCGATTTATTCGCTGGCCGGCCACGAGCTGACGCCACTGTTCGGCCAGCCGGAATGGTTCCTCGGGATCCTGCCGAGCCAGGCCGGCAACCTGAAAGTGTTGGACACCGCACGCTGGGTCATGCCGGATCGCTATCGCGATGACTTCCGTCAGGGCCTGCAGTACGTGATTTCGGTACAAGGTTACGAGTGGGGGCTGGCGGTGCATCAGGTCAGCCGCTCGTTGCGTCTGGACCCGAATGAAATCAAATGGAGAAGTCACCGGGGTCAGCGGCCATGGCTCGCCGGCACCGTGATTGAGCACATGTGTGCATTGCTTGACGTTTCCGCACTGGCCGAGTTGATCGCCAGCGGTGGGGCAAAGCACCTCGGCGGCCACAAGCCGCTACATAAACCGACGTAGCAGCCGACATAACAATCAGGCGACGGCATTGTTGAATGCCGCCACACAGAACACACACCGCCCAGAGCGGTTTTTTCGAGGGGTCAGGGTATGAGTAGTCAGGCGACGAATGCAAAAGGTTCTGAAGATCCGATCCTGCAATGGGTGACCTTCAAACTGGACAACGAAACCTACGGCATCAACGTGATGCGCGTTCAGGAAGTGTTGCGCTACACCGAGATCGCTCCGGTGCCGGGCGCGCCGAGCTACGTGCTGGGCATCATCAACCTGCGCGGTAACGTGGTCACCGTGATCGACACCCGTCAGCGCTTCGGCCTGAACAGCGGCGAGATCAGCGACAACACCCGTATCGTCATCATCGAAGCCGACAAGCAAGTCGTCGGCATCATGGTCGACAGCGTTGCTGAAGTGGTTTACCTGCGTCAGTCGGAAATCGAGACCGCACCGAACGTCGGTAACGAAGAGTCGGCCAAGTTCATCCAGGGCGTGTGCAACAAGAACAACGAACTCCTCATCCTCGTCGAACTCGACAAGATGATGAGCGAAGAAGAATGGTCGGATCTGGAGAACATCTGATTGATTCTTGAGGTTGCAGTCATTGTCCTGTTCCTCTTCTGGGCAGGCACGCTGGCGATGTTTCTGGCGTACATCAAGGCGCAGCGGGTGATCGCTGCGCAACAGGCTCAGGGCGATGCGCTGCGTGATCAGCGCATCAAGGAACTGGCCAAACGTGTCGACGATTACCAGAACGGCAACGTGCGCATGGGCGACGCCCTGCATGAGTTGCGCTCGGTGGTCGGTCCTTTGCCGGACAAAATCGTTGCGCTTGAGCAGCGCGATCCGTCGAGCCTGTCATTCGCCCAAGCGGCGAAACTGGTGGGCATGGGCGCGAGCGTCGATGAACTGACTCAGTCCTGCGGGTTGACCCAGGCTGAGGCGGAGTTGATGAGCAAGCTGCATAAGAGCAGCTAGAAGCTTCAAGCTTCAAGCGGCAAGCAAGATCAAAAGATCGCAGCCTTCGGAGGTTCCCACATTGGAATGTGTTTTCCTGTAGGAGCTGCCGAAGGCTGCGATCTTTTGCTTTCAAGGCTCAAATTTATCCATTCTTTTGGGAGTAATTCTTCATTGAATGCGAAATAAGTCAGATATAACGGTTACGAAGTAAGTGTATTTCTAACATCTCTAAAAGACTGTCAGATCTGACAGGTGTCAAGTCGGCAAAGATCTCTGATGATCCGAGGGTGGTTGATTCTTCTCTATGGACTAAGGGGCACGACTTATGAACTTATCTAAAAATGTAATTTTTTTCAGCTTGGCTATTCCGGTTGCTGCATTGTTTTCTTTAGGTGCCAGTGCAGAGGAAGCGAAATATAAATGCACTGCGCAAGGAAATACGGGGGGAACTGCTCGCGGTGATTTCACTGCAAGTTCTTTGAAGGATGCAGAAAAACAGGCGAAAGAAGCTTTCGGGTCGGCAATTCAATACGGCACCGTCTATTGTGTAAAACAATAGATTTGCCGGAGGCGTTAATGGCAGAAAGCTCATCCAGTGTTGATTTAATCAGCTGGATGAGCTGTTTGGCGCTGTCGGAATTATTTCAGTAACTGGAATGAAGGGGATCAGTAATCATCCCCGCGTTCGGTGACGTCCTTCTCGACCATCGGCGCCTGCGGGTCATGTCCCTCGGGGAATTTCCCCTTCAGATTCCACGCAAACGCGATGATCTCGGCAATTGTCCGGTAGAGCTCTTCGGGAATGCTGTCGCCCAATTCCATTCGTGCCAACAAGCGCACCAGCTCGGCGTTCTCGTAGATTGGCACTTCGTAGTCGCGAGCAATACGCAGGATTTCTTCGGCCAGCTCTTCGTCACCCTTGGCGGTGAGGGTCGGGGCGTGGTTGCCGTCGTATTTGAGGGCGATGGCCTGGCGTGGTGCGGTGGAATCGTTCATGCGGTTTCGTCGACCCAGCGGTGTTCGAGACGGGTTTGGTTGCCTTGCGGCGGGGCGCCGAGGTGGCAGTCGAGGTCGCCGACATTCAGCCCGCAATCGAGCAGACGCTGACGCAGGGCGAACAAGTTGTTTTCGATCAGGTCGGCGGTGTACGGCCGCTCGACCCAGAGCTGGCTCGACAGGCTGCCGCTGATCAATTGCGCCTGAATCTGCATTGGCCCGAGCGGTTCAATGTCGAACGCCAGATCAACGCGCCACAGTTGTTGCCGGGGTTCGCGCTCATCGCGACGTTCGTTCGGTTGCGGTTCTCTTTCCGGCGCTTCTTCACGCTGAAACTTGACCTGCAACGGCACGATGTCCTGCAGGTTGCGCATGGGAATTTCCAGTTGCCAGGTGCTGAGCAGGCGCCCGTCGTCGGTAACGCCGGTCTGCTCCAGGCTCGACAACTGATGGCTTTGCAGGCGCGAAACGGCGGCAGCGGCGAGGCGCAGCAACTGTTCCAGATCGCCTTCGCCTTCCAGGCTTTGCAGCAAACGCTCGGGCAGCGGGAAGCTGCTTGGCACCGGTTTCGCGCTGACCTGGCTAAGCATGCCGAGGGCGTTGCGAACGAAACTCGGCAGCGCTTGCGCCAGGGTGTTGGCGGCGATGATCGCGTTGAAACTGCTGTTGCCCGGCAGGCCCGGGGTCAGTTGTGCGATCAGCTTGAGCAGGTCGGCTTTCATGTCCGGTGCCAGCGTCGGGTTCTGCCCGGTCAGCAGTTTGCCTTCGAGGAACACGCCGCTGTTGGCCAAGGCCAGTGCCACGCCTTTGGCGGTACTCAGTTGTTGTACATCGGGGAGGCTGGCGAGCAGTTTGTCGACCACGGCGCGCAGATCCTGTGATGTTTGATCGGTATCGCTCGGCAGATTTTGCAAGGCGTTCAGCAACCCCGTCAGGGAGGCCTGACGGCTTTGCTGGCCGAGCAGTTGCTGACTCACGGCCAGTTGTTCCTGACGACTGCTCATCGGCAGGAATTTCAGGGTGTGTGAGTCTTCGACCAATGCCGACAGCAAAGTGCCGATGCGCAGCGGCTGCGGGCTGTCGATGGTCAGGGTGCTGCCGCTCTGTGCGGTGTTGAGCAAACTGACCAAGGAGCGAAACACCGCCACTTGCCCCGGCGTTTGCGGCAGCGCCTGCGAGGTCAGCACTTTGCCTTGCAGCAGTGTGCCGACCGGCAATTGCGCGGTGTCGATGCGGGTGAGGGCGGCGACGCTGCTGGCAATGGCTTGTTGCACAGTAATCGCCAGATTGCCCGCCGAGGGCTGAGTGATCGCCAGACTGGTGCCTTGGGGCAGCGGCAGATTGCTGGTCGCTTGCACGGTGGTCTGACGGCCGCTGTCCAGCGTCACCTTGAGCAGCAACTGAAAGGTCTGGTCCGCTTGCTTGAGCGACAACACCTCGGCCTTGGCGCTTTGCCCGGCGCCGATCAGGCCTTCGACCGGGGTCAGCAGCTTGAGCAGCTCACCGACCTGCGGGCGAACGGTCGCCCGGGTGGCGGGCGGGAGCGGGAGGATGTTCATTTCGCCTGTCATACGCGGACACAACCTGAGGAAAATGCACTCTTGAGAGTAAGGCACGGCATGTATAATGCCGCCCGTCTTGCGCTTCGTTCAAAAAACATAGCAATTGTTTGACCCAGCTCTCTAGATCGAGCCGTCAATGCATCTATGCTGCACCTCTTTAACGGCCGCGCCAGAGCCGACTTGAACCGTATAAGGCCCGTGATCCCTTGACCAGTCCTGTCCTGCAAACCGTTGCCCTCGCGTGTGAACGCGATCTCAGGCTGCTCTTCGAAAATCTCGAATTGAGACTGGCCAGTGGCGATATGGTGCAGATCAGCGGGCCCAACGGCAGCGGTAAAACCAGTCTGTTGCGTTTGCTCGCCGGGCTGATGCAGCCGACCGACGGTCAGGTCCTGCTCAATGGCCAGCCGCTGACCGCACAACGCGGCGAACTGGCGCGCAACCTGCTGTGGATCGGCCATGCCGCCGGGATCAAGGATTTGCTCACCCCGGAAGAAAACCTCTCGTGGCTCTGTGCCCTGCATCATCCCGCCGAGCGCGACGCGATCTGGCAAGCGCTGGCAGCCGTAGGATTGCGCGGTTTCGAAGATGTTCCCTGCCACACGTTGTCCGCCGGACAGCAACGTCGCGTGGCGTTGGCGCGGCTGTATCTGGACAGCCCGCCACTGTGGATTCTCGATGAGCCGTTCACCGCCCTCGACAAGCAGGGCGTGGCGCAGCTCGAAGAACATCTGGCCGGGCATTGCGAACGCGGCGGCCTCGTGGTCCTGACCACGCACCACACGCTGAGCCGGATGCCGGCCGGCTATCGTGATCTCGATCTGGGGAACTGGGCAGTATGAGTGTGTTCGGCCTGCTGGTTGCCCGTGAATCGCGCCTGCTGTTCCGCCGTCCGGCGGAGCTGGCCAATCCGCTGATTTTCTTCGCCATCGTCATCGCGCTGTTCCCGCTGGCCGTCGGCCCGGAAACTCAAGTGTTGCAAAACCTGTCCCCCGGGTTAGTCTGGGTGGCCGCGCTGTTATCGGTGCTGCTCTCGCTGGACGGGCTGTTCCGCAGTGATTTCGAAGACGGGTCCCTTGAACAGTGGGTCCTTTCGTCGCACCCGCTGCCTCTTCTGGTACTGGCCAAGGTGCTGGCACACTGGCTTTTTTCGGGGTTGGCACTGGTTCTGCTCTCGCCGCTGCTGGCGTTGATGCTCGGTTTGCCGGTCGCCTGCCTGCCGGTGTTGCTGTTGTCGTTGCTGCTGGGTACACCGGTGCTGAGCCTGCTCGGCGCGGTGGGCGCAGCGCTGACGGTCGGTTTGAAACGCGGCGGCCTGTTGCTGGCGCTGTTGATTCTGCCGCTGTACATCCCGGTGTTGATCCTTGGCAGTGGCGCCTTGCAGGCCGCGCTGCAAGGCATGCCGGCGACCGGGTATCTGCTCTGGCTGGGTAGCCTGACCGCCCTGGCGATCACCCTGACACCCTTTGCAATAGCTGCTGGCCTGAAGATCAGCGTCGGCGAATAATAATGAGGTCTGGTCAAAAATTGACCACTTTTTTTAAAGAATGACCCTTGCCAGCTCACACCGATGAGCGGCACCCGTGATGGAAACAGTATGAACTGGACCTGGTTTCACAAGCTCGGCTCGCCCAAGTGGTTCTACGGCATCAGCAGCAAGTTCCTGCCTTGGTTGAGCATTGCAGCGTTGCTGCTGATCGGCGTCGGCGTCGTCTGGGGCCTGGCCTTCGCGCCGCCGGACTATCAGCAGGGCAACAGCTTTCGCATCATCTACATCCACGTGCCTGCGGCGATGCTCGCGCAGTCGATCTACGTGATGCTGGCGGTGTGCGGTGTGGTGGGGCTGGTGTGGAAGATGAAACTGGCCGACGTCGCCCTGCAATGCGCCGCGCCGATCGGCGCGTGGATGACCGCTGTGGCGCTGGTCACCGGGGCAATCTGGGGCAAACCGACGTGGGGGTCGTGGTGGGTGTGGGACGCGCGCCTGACTTCGATGCTGATTCTGCTGTTCCTGTACTTCGGGGTGATCGCGCTGGGCAATGCCATCAGCAACCGCGAAAGCGCCGCCAAGGCCTGCGCGGTGCTGGCCATCGTCGGCGTGATCAACATCCCGATCATCAAGTACTCGGTGGAGTGGTGGAACACCCTGCACCAGGGCGCGACCTTCACCCTCACCGAAAAACCGGCGATGCCGGCAGAGATGTGGCTGCCGCTGTTGCTGACCGTGCTGGGTTTCTACTGTTTCTTCGGCGCCGTGCTGTTGCTGCGCATGCGCCTTGAAGTGCTCAAGCGCGAAGCCCGCGCCAGTTGGGTGAAAGAAGAAGTGCAGAACAGTCTGGAGGCCGCGCGATGAGTTTTGCTTCATTCGGTGACTTCCTCGCCATGGGCCATCATGGCCTGTATGTCTGGTCGGCCTATGGCATCTGTCTGGTGGTGCTGGCCTTCAACGTGGCGGCGCCGGTCCTGGCCCGCAAGCGGTATCTGCAACAAGAGGCGCGTCGTCTGCGCCGGGAGAACGGCAAGTGAATCCGCTGCGCAAAAAACGTCTGATCATCATTCTGGCGATCCTGGTCGGGGTCGGCGCTGCCGTCGGCCTGGCCCTGAGCGCCCTGCAGGAAAACATCAACCTGTTTTACACGCCGACCCAGATCGCCAACGGCGAAGCGCCGCATGACACGCGCATCCGCGCCGGCGGCATGGTCGAGAAGGGCTCGCTGCAACGTTCGCCGGACTCGCTGGACGTCAAATTCGTCGTCACCGACTTCAACAAAGCCGTGACCATCACCTACCGCGGGATCCTCCCGGACCTGTTCCGCGAAGGGCAGGGCATCGTCGCCCTCGGCAAGCTCAATGCCGACGGTGTGGTGGTGGCCGATGAAGTGCTGGCCAAGCACGACGAGAAGTACATGCCGCCGGAAGTGACCAAAGCGTTGAAAGACAGTGGTCAATCCGCGCCGACCCCAGCGAAGGAGGGTTGATCGATGACGTCCGCACTGTTTATTCCCGAGCTCGGCCATCTGGCGATGATTCTGGCGCTGTGTTTTGCGCTGGTGCAGGCCGTGGTGCCATTGGTCGGTGCCTGGCGTGGCGACCGTTTCTGGATGAGCCTGGCCCAGCCGGCGGCGTGGGGCCAGTTTGCGTTTTTGCTGTTTGCGTTTGGCATTCTGACCTACGCGTTCATGACCGATGACTTCTCCGTCGCCTATGTCGCCAACAACTCCAATACCGCTTTACCGTGGTATTACAAATTCAGCGCAGTGTGGGGCGCCCACGAAGGTTCGTTGCTGTTGTGGGCGTTGATCCTCGGCGGCTGGACCTTTGCCGTGTCGGTGTTCTCGCGGCAGTTGCCGCAAGTCATGCTCGCCCGCGTTCTGGCGGTGATGGGCATGATCAGCACCGGCTTCCTGCTGTTCCTCATCCTCACGTCCAACCCGTTCAAACGCATCCTGCCGCAAATGCCGAGCAATGGCGCTGACCTCAATCCACTGTTGCAAGACATTGGCCTGATCGTTCACCCGCCGATGTTGTACATGGGGTATGTCGGCTTTTCGGTGGCGTTCGCTTTTGCCATCGCGGCGTTGATGGGCGGTCGCCTTGATGCGGCGTGGGCGCGTTGGTCGCGTCCGTGGACCATCGTCGCGTGGGCCTTCCTCGGCATCGGCATCACCCTTGGTTCGTGGTGGGCTTACTACGAACTCGGCTGGGGCGGCTGGTGGTTCTGGGACCCGGTGGAAAACGCCTCGTTCATGCCATGGCTGGTCGGCACCGCGCTGATTCACTCCCTGGCAGTCACGGAAAAGCGTGGCGTGTTCAAGAGCTGGACGGTGTTGCTGGCGATTGCCGCGTTCTCCCTCAGTCTGCTCGGCACTTTCCTTGTCCGCTCGGGCGTGCTGACCTCGGTGCACGCGTTCGCTTCCGATCCGGAGCGCGGCGTATTCATCCTGATTTTCCTGCTGTTCGTGGTCGGTGGTTCGCTGACGCTGTTCGCGTTGCGCGCCCCGGTGGTGAAGAGTCAGGTCGGTTTCAACCTGTGGTCGCGGGAAACCCTGTTGCTGGGCAACAACCTGGTGTTGGTGGTAGCGGCGTCGATGATCCTGCTTGGCACCCTGTATCCGCTGATTCTCGATGCCCTGAGCGGTGCCAAGCTGTCGGTCGGCCCACCGTACTTCAATGCGTTGTTCATCCCGCTGATGGCGTTGCTGATGGTGGTGATGGCCGTCGGTGTGATCGTCCGCTGGAAAGACACCCCGGTGAAATGGCTGGCGAACATGCTGACCCCGGTGTTGCTCGGCAGCGTCGCGTTGGCCGTGGTGGCCGGTATCGCTTACGGCGATTTCAACTGGGCGGTGATCGCGACCTTCCTGCTCGCCGCGTGGGTGCTGCTGGCCGGCGTGCGCGACATCTTCGACAAGACCCGCCATAAAGGCCTGATCAAAGGCCTGCCAGCCCTGACCCGCAGCTACTGGGGCATGCAGATCGCTCACCTCGGCATCGCCGTATGCGCCCTCGGTGTGGTGTTGTCGAGCCAGAACAGTGCTGAACGCGATCTGCGTCTGGCGCCGGGCGAGTCGATGGACCTGGCCGGTTATCACTTCATCTTCGAAGGCGCCAAACACTTCGAAGGGCCGAACTTCACCTCCGACAGAGGCACTATCCGGATCATCCGCGACGGTAAGGAAGTCAGCGTGCTGCACCCGGAAAAACGCCTGTACACGGTGCAGAGTTCGATGATGACCGAGGCCGGGATCGACGCCGGTTTCACTCGCGATCTCTACGTCGCACTCGGCGAACCGCTGGAAAACGGCGCGTGGGCGGTGCGGGTTCACGTCAAACCGTTCGTGCGCTGGATCTGGTTCGGTGGCCTGCTCACCGGTCTGGGCGGATTGCTGGCGGCGCTGGATCGGCGTTATCGGGTCAAGGTGAAAGCCAAGGTGCGTGAAGCACTGGGCATGACGGGAGCGGCTGCATGAGACGTTGGTTGATGCTGGTGCCACTGGCGATTTTCCTGCTGGTGGCGGTGTTTCTGTATCGCGGTCTGTACCTCGATCCGGCGGAGTTGCCGTCGGCGATGATCAACAAGCCATTCCCGGAATTCAGCCTGCCGAACGTGCAGGGCGACAAGACCCTGACCAAGGCTGACATTCTCGGCAAACCTGCCCTGGTCAACGTCTGGGGCACCTGGTGCATTTCCTGCCGGGTCGAGCACCCGGTGTTGAATAAACTCGCCGAGCGCGGCGTGGTGATCTACGGCATCAACTACAAGGACACCAACGCCGATGCCTTGAAGTGGCTGGCCGAATTCCACAACCCGTACGTTCTGGACATCCGTGACGACGAAGGCTCGCTGGGTCTGAACCTCGGCGTCTACGGCGCCCCGGAAACCTTCTTCATCGACGCCAAGGGCATCATCCGCGACAAGTACGTCGGCGTGATCGACGAGCAGGTCTGGCGCGAAAAACTCGCCGCCAGGTATCAGGCGCTGGTCGATGAGGCCAAGCCATGAAGCGCTTTTTAGCCGCCGTGGTACTGGGCCTGAGTCTGGCCGGCATGGCTCACGCCGCGATCGACACTTATGAGTTCGCCAAGGAAGGTGATCGCGAGCGTTTCCGTGAGTTGACCAAGGAGCTGCGCTGCCCCAAGTGCCAGAACCAGGACATTGCCGACTCCAACGCACCGATTGCCGCCGACCTGCGCAAAGAGATTTTCCGCATGCTCGGCGAGGGCAAGGACAACCAGCAGATCATCGACTTCATGGTCGACCGCTACGGTGATTTCGTCCGTTACAAACCGGCACTCAACGCCAAGACCGCACTGCTGTGGTTCGGCCCGGCCGGGCTGCTGCTTGGCGGTTTCGTGGTGATCGCGGTGATTGTCCGGCGTCGTCGCGGCCAGCGCGCCGAGACCCCGACATCGCTGTCCACCGAAGAGCGTCAGCGTCTCGACCAACTGTTGGATAAAAACCAAGAATGATTGATTTCTGGCTTGCCGCAGGGCTGTTGCTTCTGGTCGCCCTGAGTTTTCTGTTGATCCCGGTTCTGCGTGAGCGTCGCGCCCAGCGTGAAGAGGATCGCACTGCCCTGAACGTCGCGTTGTATCAGGAACGCGTGGCCGAGTTGCAATCGCAGCAGGCCGAAGGCGTACTCGATGCCGGGCAAATGGACAGCGGGCGCGCCGAGGCTGCCCGTGAACTGCTCGCCGATACCGAAGGCGTTGCCGCGCCACGTGTGTCGAAACTGGGCAAACCGTTGCCGCTGCTGGCCGCCGTCCTGGTGCCGGTACTGGGCCTGGGTCTGTACCTGCATTTTGGCGCTGCCGACAAGGTCGAACTGACCCGCGAGTTCGCCCAGGCGCCGCAGTCGATGGAAGAAATGACCCAGCGTCTGGAGCGTGCTGTCGCGGCGCAACCGGATTCTGCCGAGGGCCTGTATTTCCTCGGTCGTACCTACATGGCTCAGGAGCGTCCGGCGGACGCGGCGAAGATGTTCGAGCGGGCCGCCAACCTCGCCGGGCGTCAGCCGGAACTGCTCGGCCAGTGGGCCCAGGCGCAATATTTCGCCGACGGTAAAAAGTGGTCGGCGAAGATCCAGGCGCTGACGGACGAAGCACTGAAGGCCGATCCGAAAGAGGTCACCAGCCTTGGCCTGCTCGGTATTGCCGCGTTCGAGGGCGAGCGTTATCAGGAGGCGATCGATTACTGGAATCGTCTGCTGGCGCAACTGCCGCCGGACGACAACTCCCGCGCCGCGCTGCAAGGCGGGATCAAACGTGCCGCCGAGCGTCTGGAAGCCAGCGGCGGCAAAGTCGCTCAGGCACCGGTAGCCGCGAAAGCCGCACTGTTGAAAGTCAGCGTCGATCTTTCCAGTGAACTCAGAAGCAAAGTGCAGCCGGGCGACAGCGTGTTCATCTTTGCCCGCGCCACCTCCGGCCCGCCGGCACCGCTGGCGGCCAAACGCCTGACTGTGGCGGATCTGCCGGTGACTGTCGAACTGGGCGATGCCGACGCGATGATGCCGCAGTTGAAACTGTCGAACTTCCCTGAAGTCCAACTGGTTGCGCGCATCTCACGCGCCGGCCAGCCAACGGCTGGTGAGTGGGTCGGTCGCATCGGGCCTCTGGCCAGCAGCACCACCGCGCTACAAAAACTGATCATCGACAGCCCGGACAAATAGCCGGACACAACAGGAAAGCACCGCCATGCACACCATCGCCCGAATCACAGTCCTCACACTGGCCCTGGGCTTGAGTGCATGTGCGGTGCAACGACCGGAACCGACCACCAATCTGCCGCCGATTCCGCCGTCCCAGCCGAGCCCGACCCCGTCCACCTCGCCAACCCCTGGCAAAAGCATCCCGGCCAAACCGTCCAAACCGGTGCCACGCACCTCGGCCAGCTTCGCCCCGCCACCGGGTGGCAATAGCCACTGGGATCAGAAGCTCGGCGTCTATGTCCTCGACGACCAGCCCAACACTTTCTACCGCCAGCGCACCTACTACCGCTGGAACAACGGCTGGAGCCGCTCGATCAGCCCCAACGGTCCGTGGGAAGACACCAACATCCACGGCGTGCCGCCGGGATTGGGCAAACAGTTCGGGCAGTAATGAAAAAACGGCGATCTTTGGATCGCCGTTTTTTTTGTCCGCGTTTCGGGGGCGAGTCTTCAGAGCATTGCGCCGAACTTGCGCAATGCCTGCACCATTGAATCAGGCCTTGGCGCTGCAGCAGATTGAGAAAAGGTTCGACATCCAGCGCTGGAAATTTCAAGTGTGATCGTTGCTGTTGAGCGGCAGCGCTGGCCGTAGCCGAATCCGCGGATGGGTGATGATCGACACGGGGTGTTCCGGCATTCGCAAAGGAGGGATGTCGGGACCTTATTCGAATAAACGAAACGCTGGGCGCTAATGTTCGCTAGCCAGCAACCCTTGCACATACTCGACAAACGCCCGCGCCTTGGCGCTCGCCATCCTTCCCGTCGCAAACACCGCCCATAAATCCATGTCGGGCAGGGTCCAGTCGGGCATGACGGTCTTCACCGCGCCGCTGGCCAGTTCCGGGGCGAACATCCATTCGGAGGCGAGCGTCAGACCCTGATCGGCCAGCACGGCTTCGCGCACGCCCTCGGCCGCGCTGACGCGCAGGCGACCACTGATAATGACCGATTGTCGTTCCGCGCCTTTGGCGAACTGCCAGGTGTTGCCGCCGCCGAGGTTGTAGACGACGGCCTGGTGTTTACTCAAATCGGCAGGGCAGTTCGGTTCGCCGTGTCTGGCGAAGTACGTCGGGGTGCCGAGCACCATGCGGCGGCAATCGGCGATCTTGCGCGCGGTCAGGCCCGAATCGGTCAATGCGCCCATGCGCAGGGCGACGTCGATGCCTTCCTCGACGAGGTTGATGTTGCGATCGTCGAGCATCAGGTCGATGTTCAGTTGCGGGTGCTGATCGAGAAACGCCCCTAAGTGCGGAACGATGTGCAGACGGCCGAAGGTCACCGCCGCGCTGATGCGCAAGTTGCCGCTCAAACCGCCTGCACTGCCACGGGCGGCGTTGTCGGCCTCGTCGGCTTCGTCGATGGCACGTTTGGCCCGCTCGAAATAGGCCAGCCCGGCTTCGGTCGGGGTCAGGCCGCGGGTCGAGCGCAGCAACAGGCTGACGGCCAGGCGCTTTTCCAGCAGAGCGATGGTCTTCGACACAGCCGGCTGGCCGATATTCAAGCGCCGGGCAGCGGCGGAAAACGAGCCGGTTTCAACGACGCAGACGAAGGTTTCCATGGCGGCGAGACGGTCCATCGGTATTCCTGTGCAAGTCTGAAAATTGTCGTAACCCCACCGGGCAATAAGGTGTTGCTCAGAACGCGGCTTTGCCCACAGAGGCGCCGCCATCGACAAACAATGTCTGCCCGGTGATGAACCCGCTTTGCTCGGACAACAGAAACGCGATCGCCGCGGCGATCTCCTCCGGCTGCCCCAGGCGGCCCATCGGCACCCCGGCCAGATAGCGCGCTTCGCCTTCGCTGCCGGGCGGATTGTTGGCGCGGAACAGCTCGGTCTCGGTCGGTCCGGGCGCGACGGCGTTCACGGTGATGCCGGTCTGCGCCAGTTCCAGCGCCCACGAACGGGTAAAGCTGACCAGCGCTGCTTTCGCTGCGGCATAGGCTGTACGCTGAGTAATGCCCAGCACCGTCAGGCTGGAGATGTTCACCACCCGACCCCAGCCCCGCGTGCGCATCCCCGGCAACAGCGCCTGAGTCGCCTGCAACGCCGAATGCAGATTGAGCCGCATGACCTCGTCGAACGCGTCCAGATCAATGTCGCCCAAGGCCTGCGGTCGTACCAGCCCGACGTTGTTCACCAGCCCGTCGAATTCATAGGTGCGTGCCAGTTCCGCCAGTACCTCGCCGGTCAGCTTGCGATCACTCAGATCCAGTGGAAACAGGATGCCCGGAAAGCTCAGGTCAGGCTGGCGGGCAATCCCCACCACCCGATGGCCGGCACGGTCCAGATGCTCGGCCAGCGCCCGGCCTATGCCTTTGCTGGCGCCGGTGATGAGGAAGGTACGTCGGGTCATGGCAACTCCTGGGCACAGGGGATCGGATCAGCCGCGCAATGCATCCAGCATCGCTTCAGGCTCGGGACGCTGAGTGTAATCCGGGTTGACCTCGGCGTAACGAATCACGCCATTCTGACCGATCACAAAACGGGCCGGCATCGGCAATGTCCACGCTGGATCATCGTTGAAGGTCGGCAGGTCGTTGCGCAGGTTCTTGTACAGCTCGATCAGGTAGTCCGGTAATTCGAAACGCAGGCCGAACGCCGCCGCGACGTCATTGCGCGGGTCGCTGAGGATCGGGAATTGCAATTGGTTGATGCGTTGCGACTTGCGGCTGTTGGCCGCGATCTGCGGCGAAATGGCCAGCAGACTGGCGCCGGCATGCTGAATCGACGGGAGAAAGGCCTGCAACGCCTGCAATTCCAGGTTGCAGTACGGGCACCAGACACCGCGATAGAACGTCAACACCAATGGCCCTTGCGCCAGTAGATCCGCCGACGATACGGGATGGCCTTCGGGGTCTTTCAGGGTGAACAGCGGCGCCATGTCACCGACTTTCAGGGCACGGTTTGCCGCGCCGGAGGCGATCAGCTCGGCGGTGGCGCGCTCCATCACCGGGTGAATGTCGGCGGGGGCGTTGTAAGGGGGCTTGCCGGCCTTGAAGTCGGCTTTGAACGCGTCGAGTCTTGCTTGCAGGGTCATGGTCGAAAGTCCTGTAGGAGCGCCGGTAGTGGCTGGATTCAAGATTGACCGTGAGGCGAGGGCAGTGGAACACAGGCGCGTGGCATAGCACTCATGCCTGGGGGGAATGGGGCCGATCATCACATTCGGTAAAACAACCGGACGTCACTCCGTAGATTTCTGGGCTTGAGTAAAAATAACTCCAGGGTTGCTTTTAGCAGGCCGAGGCAAGGAGGCGGTGGGTGCAGAGCAGGCTATTGATCAAGGAGCTGGAGGAGGCAGGCTGGACGCTGGATCGGGTTACCGGCAGTCATCACATCTTCAGGCACCGATACACCCCGCCAGCCAGCGACAAGGGAGATCCATAATGCAATATCCGATCTGCATCGAATGGGGTGACGACAACACCGCCATCGGTATTCAGATACCCGACATTCCCGGCGCGGCCACGGCTGGGGATACCTTCGAGGACGCCTACAACGCCGCCGTCGAAATCGCTCACATCCTGCTACAGGAGATGGCGGCGGACGGCGAGTCGATTCCCATGCCGACGTCGGCAGCGGCCCATCGCAATAATCCGGAGTTTGCCGACATGGGCTGGGGCATGCTGGAGCTGGATATCTCGCCCTACCTGGGCAAAACCGAGAAGGTCAACGTGACGTTGCCGGGCTATGTCATCCAACGCATTGATCGCTATGTGCGTGAGCACAACGTCAAAAGCCGCTCCTCCTTTCTGGCGGATGCGGCGATGGAGAAACTGGTTCGGTATTAAGCGTCATCGCTCCCACAGGTCCAGTGAGCAACCTGTGGGAGCGAGCCTGCTCGCGATGCGTTGACGTCTTACGCCGTTGCCAATGCACCACGCTGCGAGACACTCAGAAACCGCAACAGCGCCAGCAGCGGGAACACGCTGCCGACAATCACGATCCACAACCAGCCGCCATGTTCGTACACCGCACTGGCGACCGAGGAGCCGAAGGCGCCGCCGATGAAGATGCTGGTCATGTACAGGGCGTTCAGGCGACCGCGGCTTTTGGCGTCCAGCGAATAGACAGCGCGCTGGCCGAGGACCATGTTCATCTGCACGCAGAAGTCGAGTACCACGCCGGTGACGGCCAGGCCGATCACGCTGTAGGCCGGGTGAATGAAGGCCGGCAGAAAGCTCAGGCTGGCGAACAGCATGGCCAGCAGCGAGGCGATGCGAGTGTGGCCAGCATCCGCGAGGCGTCCGCTGATGGGGGCGGCGATGGCCCCGATGGCACCGACCAGGGCGAAGATCGCGATTTCGCTTTGCGACAGACCATGGTTGCGCGCCAGTTCCAGCGGCACCGCCGTCCAGAACAGGCTGAACGTGGCGAACATGCAGCCCTGATAAAACGCGCGCTGACGCAACACCGGTTGCTGGCGCAGCAGGGTCCACAACGAACCGATCAACTGGCCATAAGAAGCGCTGTGATCCGGCTGACGCTTGGGTACGGTCAACGCCAGCACCACGCTGATCGCCGCCATCAACGCGGCAGCAATCATGAACATCGCGCGCCAGCCGAAATGGTCAGCCACGACGCTCGACACCGGCCGCGCCAGCAGGATACCCAGCAGCAGCCCCCCCATGATCCCGCCGACCACCCGGCCACGGGATTCTTCCGGCGCCAGATGCGCGGCGAGGGGAATCAGGATCTGCACCGACACCGAACTGAAGCCCACCAGCAATGAAATCAGCAGGAACACATTCGGCTGACTGGTGAATGCCGCGCCGAGCAGGCTGGCAATCGCCACCACGGTGGTGATGATCATCAACCGGCGGTTTTCCAGCAGGTCGCCGAGCGGCACCAGAAAGAACAGGCCCAGCGCATAACCGATCTGCGTGAGCGAGACGATGAAGCTGGCCATGGTGTCGGACAGGCCGATGTCCGGGGCGATCAGGCCGATGATTGGCTGTGCGTAGTAGATGTTGGCGACGATGGCGCCGCAGCAAAAGGCGAACAGCAGCACCATGCCTCGGGTCATTGCGTGTGTAGTGGCGGTCATAAGATTTCTCGATCCGGCGAAAGGGGATGCGGTGAGGCTAAGGGACAAACCGGGTGCGCAGAAGAAGCCTTCGGTTGATATCAATTATTCCGTTGCGGAATGACTGGCTTCTGTCAGGGGGCATCCATCGGTGGACTTTGCGTCCGACCGTTGAAAGGCGATGATACATTCACTTACATCTTCTTCGATAGCGTGCTTATGTTTGCAGCGGCTTGTTCAACATTCATGACCGGAGGATTGCAATGTTTCGTCAGAGGCTTCGCCACACCGTAACCATTGCCTTGATCAGCCTGCTTGGCACGGCCAGCGTACAGGCCGCGGACGCACCGGGGATGCGTATCGGTGTGCGCGGCGAGATCACCGGGGTCAGCGCCGAGGCGCTGAAAGTCCACGTCAACAGCGGCGAAAACGTGGTCATCCAGTTGACCGCCGACACCAAGGTCCGCGCCGTCACGCTGGCGAATATCGAAGACATCAAACCCGGCAGCTACATCGGTTCGGCGGCCATGCCCCAGGAGGATGGCACGCTCAAGGCCCTTGAAGTGCACGTATTCCCGCCGGAACTGGCCGGCAGTGGTGACGGCCATCGGCCGTTCGACCTGGCCAGGGGCAGCAGCATGACCAATGGCAGCGTCGGTGATCTGGTGGTGAGTAATGGGCGGGTGCTGACCGTCAATTACAAGGGCGGGCAGCAGAAGATCCTGGTGCCGGAGGATGTGCCGATCGTCAATCTGACGCCGGGGGATCGCAGTTTGCTCAAGGTCGGGGTGAAGATTGTCACCTTCGTGACCCAGGGCGCGGATGGCACGCTGACCGCGCAATCGATTTCCGCCGGCAAGGATGGCGTCACTCCACCGATGTAAAAGCCCCTCACCCTAACCCTCTCCCAGAGGGAGAGGGGACTGATTGGGGGATGCTTGAAAGGTGCACCGACCTGAAACTGATTGGGGGATGCTTGAGAGGTGCACCGAGCTGAAACTGCTTGGGCGACCGCATAATCGACTCGATATTTCAGGTCGATGTCTGACGCCAGACACCTCGGTCGGCCCCCTCTCCCTCCGGGAGAGGGCTGGGGTGAGGGGCAGGCTTCCACAAAAAAAGGCGACCGCAGAGGATCGCCTTTTTCGTTGTCACTCAAGCCTTACTGGCCGGTATAAATCTGGTCAAAAACCCCACCATCATTGAAGTGGGTCTTCTGCACCGATCGCCAGTCACCGAAGGTCTTCTCGACCGAGAGGAAATCGACTTTCGGGAAGCGGTCAGTGTATTTCGCCAGCACCGCCGGGTCCCGTGGACGCAGGTAGTTGGCGGCGGCAATTTCCTGGCCTTCCGGCGACCACAGGTACTTCAGGTATTCATCCGCCGCAGCGCGGGTGCCTTTCTTGTCGACCACTTTGTCGACCACCGACACGGGTGGTTCGGCTTCGGCAGAGACGCTCGGGTAGATCACTTCGAACTGATCGCGACCAAACTCGCGGGCGATCATTTCCGCTTCGTTCTCGAAGGTCACCAGCACGTCGCCGATCTGGTTGGTCATGAACGTCGTGGTCGCGGCGCGGCCACCGGTGTCGAGCACCGGCGCCTGTTTGAACAGCTTGCCGACGAAGTCCTTGGCCTTGTTCTCGTCTCCGCCGTTCTTCAGCACGTAGCCCCAGGCCGACAGGTAGGTGTAGCGGCCATTACCGGAGGTTTTCGGGTTCGGCACGATTACCTGCACGCCGTCCTTGAGCAGGTCCGGCCAGTCTTTCAGGGCTTTCGGGTTACCTTTGCGCACGATAAACACGGTGGCCGAGGTGAACGGCGCACTGTTGTTCGGCAGGCGGGTGACCCAGTTTTCCGGGACCAGTTTGCCGTTGTCGGCGAGGGCATTGATGTCGGTCGCCATGTTCATGGTGATGACGTCAGCCGGCAAGCCATCAATCACCGAACGTGCCTGTTTGCTCGAGCCACCGAAAGACATCTGCACGGTGATGTTCTCGTTGTGCTCGGCTTGCCAGTGTTTCTGAAAGGCAGTGTTGTAGTCCTTGTAGAAATCGCGCATCACGTCGTAGGAGACGTTGAGCAGGGGCGGTGCGGCTTGCGCCACACTGCCAAAGGCAAGACCGGCGGCGAGAAGTGAGGCGCCAAAGAGTTTTTTCACTGCGCATTCCTTGTTGTGTCGGTGATAGCGGTCGGGGGTGATACCGTTTTGCCAGCGACTATAACGGGGCACGCATAGTCGCTTAAAGATTAAAAAGCTCTGTGCTTATTCCATTTTCTTGAACAGTGCATTGCCGCAACGGGAGCAGAACGCCGCGCCATGTTCATGGCTGTTTTTCTTGCACACCGGGCAGTCGTGTTGCAGCTGTTCGCCGCGCATGGCGTTGGCCAGCTCTGCGGTGAAAATCCCGGTCGGCACGGCGATGATCGAGTAACCGGTGATCATCACCAGCGACGAAATCACCTGGCCCAACGGGGTCTTCGGCACAATGTCGCCGAAGCCGACGGTGGTCAGGGTCACGATAGCCCAATAGATGCCCTTGGGGATGCTGGTGAAGCCGTGTTCCGGGCCTTCGATCACGTACATCAGGGTGCCGAACACTGTCACCAGAGTGCAGACGCTGACCAGAAACACCACGATCTTCTGCTTGCTGCCACGCAGCGCCGACATCAGGTAGTTGGCTTGCTTGAGGTACGGGCTGAGTTTGAGCACGCGGAAGATCCGCAGCATGCGAATGATCCGGATGATCAGCAGGTACTGCGCATCGCTGTAGTACAGCGCGAGAATCCCCGGCACGATCGCCAGCAGATCCACCAGGCCGTAGAAACTGAAGGCGTAGCGCAACGGTTTCGGTGAGCAGTACAACCGCAGGATGTACTCCCCGAGAAAAATGATGGTGAAGCCCCACTCGATGTAGGCCAGCACATCGGCGTAGTTCTGGTGAATGCTGTCGATACTGTCGAGCATCACCACCACCAGGCTGGCGAGGATGATCAACAGCAAGGTGCCGTCGAAGCGCCGCCCGGCGAGGGTGTCACTCTGGAAAATCATGACGTAAAGCCGTTCACGCCAACTGTTGTTGCTGTCCATGGATAACGCCTGAATTAAAGATCAGCGCAGCCTAGGTTGATTCTCCCCCTGTACGCAAGGCGTGCCGTCCACGGCCGCTTTGCCGAGCACCTGGATCCCGGCGCGGATCAGCCAGCCGGCGAGGATGAACGGCGCCGTCAGCGTCGCCAGGCCGATGGCGGCGAACAGCGGCGTCACCAGCAATGCCAGCACGATACCGAGCAGCGGCAACCACGGTTGTTGGCGCTGACCACTGAAGGCGAGGGCGGCGAGCACGGCGTTGTAGCTGCCGAGGCCGAGCAACGCCGCGTGGGTTTCATGGTGCAGCAGACTGGAACCGAGGCCGATGGCTGAAGCCAATAGCGCCCAGGCAAACGCACGGCGATCCGCGACCAGCAGACCGGCGGCGACCAATGCGCCGGCCAGCGGATGACCGAGGAACATCACCTGACCCAATCCACGCAGTTCAGCGGCGAGCAGGTTCAGCGTGTTCATCTCGATGTGTGCCATTGGCGCGGACGGTTCGGCGAACAGGAGCAACATCCAGCTCATCGCCACGAACGGCGAGGTGTAGGCCGGTATCGACCGGCTGCGGTACACATGTTTGAGCCACTGCTGAGTGAGCATCGCGCTCAGGCCGCCAGCCGCCAGAATCAGTGGCGGCAGCAGCGGCGACCAGGGGAAATACAGGCTTAGCAACAAACCGAGCAGCACGCCGTTGTAACTGAACAATCCGGCCTGGCGATCCGCCTTGGCGTAGTTGCGCCGCTGTGCAGTGAGCAACCCGGCGACGGCACCGAGCAGCGCGCCGGCGAACAGCACCGGTGCCGTCAGCAGGATCGCCAACAGGCACAACAGGCCGCACAGCGGATGGCGCTGGAGGAATATCTGACTGAAACCGTTGAGCAAAGCCTCGGCCCAGTCGGGGCAGTGGGTGTTGAAATGATTGGCAGGCATGTCGAGAAAATCTGGGCAGTTGGAAAATCAAAAGGTCTTGCAAGTCACTGTGGCGAGGGGATTTATCCCCGTCGGGCTGCGAAGCGGCCCCCATCGGAGAATGCGGTTTCTCTGTGGAAACCGTCACACCCCTAAAAGCGACGACTGCTGCGCAGCCGAACGGGGATAAATCCCCTCGCCACAGGTTGTGTAGCTTTCTTTAGATCAAGGTTTCGATACGCAGCGAGTTAGTCGAGCCCGGCTGCCCGAATGGCACACCAGCGGTGATCAGCAGCGTGTCGCCGCGCTCGGCCATGCCTTGGGCCTGGGCGATCTCAAGCGCGGTCGAGCAGACTTCGTCGACCTGACGCAGGCGATCGTTGACCACCGAGTGAATCCCCCACGCGACACTCAAGCGGCGTGCGGTCTGCAGGTTTGGCGTCAGGTTGAGGATCGGCGCTTTCGGCCGTTCCCGGGCCGCACGCAGGGTCGATGCGCCCGACTCGCTGTAGTTGACCAGCACCGCCACCGGCAGCACGTTGCTGATGCGGCGGATCGCACAGCTGATCGCGTCGGATACGGTCGCTTCAGCCTTTGGTCGGCTGACGTCGAGCTGCGTCTGATAGTCCGGGCCGTTTTCCACCTGACGGATGATCTTGCTCATCATCTGCACGGCTTCCAGCGGGTATTCACCGGACGCGGTTTCCGCCGACAACATCACCGCATCGGCACCCTCGGCCACGGCGTTGGCGACGTCGGTGACCTCGGCGCGGGTCGGCGCCGGGGAGAAGCGCATCGACTCCAGCATCTGCGTCGCCACCACTACCGGTTTACCCAGTTCGCGGCAGGTGCTGATGATGTTTTTCTGGATCTGCGGCACGCTTTCCGCCGGCACTTCCACGCCAAGGTCACCACGGGCGACCATGATCGCATCGCTCAGCTCGGCGATTTCACGCAGTTGCTCAACCGCCGACGGCTTCTCGATTTTCGCCATCAAAAAGGCCTTGTCACCGATCAGTTCGCGGGCTTCGATGATGTCCTGCGGACGTTGCACGAACGACAGTGCCACCCAGTCCACCCCCAGCTCGAGGCCGAAGCTCAGGTCGCGGCGATCCTTGGCGGTCAGCGGGCTCAGGTCGAGCACCGCTTGCGGCACGTTCACGCCTTTGCGGTCGGAGAGCTCACCGCCGTTGAGCACGGTGGTGTCGATCGCGTCGGTGTATTTGCTGACCACCCGCAGGCGCAGTTTGCCGTCATCGAGCAGCAGATCCATACCGGCTTCGAGCGCGGCGATGATCTCCGGGTGCGGCAGATTCACTCGGCGTTCGTCACCGGGCGTGGCGTCCAGATCGAGGCGGAACGCCTGGCCGCGATGCAGCTGCACTTTGCCCTCCGCGAATTTGCCGACGCGCAGTTTTGGCCCTTGCAGGTCCATCAGAATACCCAGCGGATAGTTGAGCTGGCGCTCGACTTCGCGGATCCACTGATAGCGCTTGGCGTGGTCGGCGTGATCGCCGTGGCTGAAGTTCAGGCGGAAGATATTGACCCCGGCCTCGACCAGCTCACGGATGTCTTCGATGCCATCGACGGCAGGGCCGAGGGTGGCGAGGATTTTGACCTTTTTATCAGGCGTCATGATTTAGAGCTCTCGAGGATCAGAATGGCGCGGAAGTCGTTGACGTTGGTGCGGGTCGGCTCGGTGACAATCAGCGCATCGAGCGCCTCGAAGTAGCCGTAACCGTTGTTGTTATCCAGCTCGTCGCTGGCGCTCAAACCGAGGGCGGCGGCGCGGGCGTAGCTGTCCGGGGTCATGATCGCGCCAGCGTTGTCTTCCGAGCCGTCGATGCCGTCGGTGTCACCGGCCAGGGCGTAGACGCCGGGTTGGCCCTTGAGGCTGTCGGTGAGGCTGAGGAGGAATTCGGCGTTGCGTCCGCCACGGCCATTGCCGCGCACGGTCACGGTGGTTTCGCCGCCGGAGAGAATCACGCACGGCGCCGCCAATGGCTGGCCGTGGTTGATGATCTGGCGGGCGATGCCGGCGTGGACCTTGGCCACTTCGCGCGACTCGCCTTCGAGGTCGCCGAGGATCAGCGTACTGAAACCGGCCTGGCGGCATTTCACCGCAGCGGCATCCAGCGATTGCTGAGGGCGGGCGATCAACTGGAAGTGGCTGCGCGCCAGACTCGGATCGCCGGGTTTGACCGTTTCCGACTCAGGGCTTTGCAGCCAGTTACGCACGGAAGCGGGAATCTCGATGCCGTAGCGTTTGATGATCGCCAGTGCTTCGGCAGAGGTGCTTGGATCGGCCACGGTCGGGCCGGACGCGATGACCGTGGCGAGGTCGCCCGGCACATCGGAAATCGCATAGGTATACACCGTGGCTGGCCAGCAGGCCTTGCCCAGACGCCCGCCCTTGATCGCCGAGAGGTGCTTGCGCACGCAGTTCATCTCGCCGATGGTTGCGCCGGATTTGAGCAGGGCTTTGTTGATCGACTGCTTGTCGGCGAGGGTGATGCCTTCGGCCGGCAAGGCGAGGAGGGCAGAGCCGCCACCGGAGAGCAGGAAGATCACACGGTCGTCTTCGGTCAGGTTACTGACCAGTTCCAGCACGCGTTTGGCCACGGCCAGACCGGCAGCGTCCGGCACCGGATGCGCGGCTTCGACCACTTCGATTTTTTCGCACGGGGCGCCGTGACCGTAACGGGTCACCACGAGGCCCGAGACGTCACCCTGCCAACAGCGCTCGACCACTTGCGCCATCGCGGCGGCCGCTTTGCCGGCGCCGATGACGATGACTCGGCCAGTGCGATCGGCAGGCAGATGAGCTTCGAGGACCTGGTTCGGATGGGCCGCGTCGATGGCTGTGGCAAACAGCTCGCGCAGCAGTTGTTGCGGATCGACCGACATGGCGGGCTCCCGGAATTCTTGTTATTCGAAAGGGCGGTAGAGATCCCTGTGGGAGCGAGCTTGCTCGCGAAAGCGATGGATCAGTCAATATCCATGTCGACTGACACGCCCTCTTCGCGAGCAAGCTCGCTCCCACAGGTTTTAAGCGGTGGGGCAGTGGCTTATTTGTTGTCGCGAATCGAGAAGTTGGCCATGTGTTCCAGACCCTTGATCAGCGCCGAGTGGTCCCAGTTGCTGCCACCGATGGCCGCGCAGGTGCTGAACACTTGCTGGGCGTTGGCGGTGTTTGGCAGGTTGATGTTCAGTTCCTTGGCACCTTGCAGGGCCAGGTTCAGGTCCTTCTGGTGCAGGCTGATGCGGAAGCCTGGGTCGAAGGTGCCTTTGATCATGCGCTCGCCGTGCACTTCGAGGATCTTCGAGGACGCGAAACCGCCCATCAGCGCTTCACGCACCTTGGCTGGATCGGCACCGTTTTTCGCGGCGAACAACAGCGCTTCGGCCACGGCCTGGATGTTCAGTGCGACGATGATCTGGTTCGCCACTTTCGCGGTCTGACCGTCGCCATTGCCGCCGACCAGGGTGATGTTCTTGCCCATGGCCTGGAACAGCGGCAGGGCGCGATCGAAGGCATCGGCATCGCCGCCGACCATGATGCTCAGGGTCGCGGCCTTGGCGCCGACTTCACCACCGGATACCGGGGCGTCGAGGTACTGCGCGCCTTTTTCGTTGATCTTTGCCGCGAAGGCTTTGGTGGCGGTCGGCGAGATCGAGCTCATGTCGATCACCACTTTGCCTTTGCCGATGCCTGCCGCGACGCCGTCGGCGCGGAACAGCACGTCATCGACCTGCGGGGTGTCCGGCACCATGACGATGATGAATTCAGCTTCCTGCGCCACTTCGCGCGGGTTGGCCAGGGCGACGGCGCCCGCAGCCACCAGATCGGCAGGCGCGGCGTCGTGGTGCGCCGACAGGAACAGGCTGTGACCGGCTTTCTGCAGGTTCGCCGCCATTGGGTGGCCCATGATGCCGGTGCCGATAAATCCGATTTTAGCCATGAGAAAATCCTCTTGTTTTTGTCTTGCTCCCAACACCGAGTCGGTGAGCTTTTGTGGCGAGGGGATTTATCCCCGATGGGCAGCGAAGCTGCCCCAGATTTTTTGCAATGCGCGGGTGTAGCTATTACGACTGCTGCGCAGCCGAACGGGGCGGTGCGACGATTCGCTAAATCCCCTCGCCACATGGGCTATGCGTGGTCAATCAGATTGCGTTGTGGGTTTTCAGCCAGCCGAGGCCCGCTTCAGTGGTGGTCAGCGGCTTGTACTCGCAACCCACCCAACCCTGATAGCCGATGCGATCGAGGT
This sequence comes from Pseudomonas sp. GNP014, assembly GCF_054344005.1. Taxonomy (NCBI): domain Bacteria; kingdom Pseudomonadati; phylum Pseudomonadota; class Gammaproteobacteria; order Pseudomonadales; family Pseudomonadaceae; genus Pseudomonas; species Pseudomonas sp. GNP014. The sequence goes on from NZ_JBTGUS010000001.1 coordinate 3,038,487, forward strand.
GTTCGAACAGGAAGCGGTAGTTGATCTCGCCAGTGCCCGGCTCGTTGCGCCCCGGGTTGTCCGCGAGCTGCACGTGGTTGATCTCGCCCAGGTGCGATTGCAGGGTGCGGGCCAGATCGCCCTCCATGATTTGCATGTGGTAGATGTCGTATTGCAGGAACAGATTGGCGCCGCCGACCTGCTCGCGGATCGACAGGGCTTGCGCCGTGTTGTTCAGGTAGAAGCCCGGAATGTCGCGGGTGTTGATCGCTTCCATCACCAGTTTGATGCCCGCTGCCTGCAACTTGTCGGCGGCGTATTTCAGGTTGGCGACGAAGGTTCTTTCCACGGTGGCATCGTCGACGCCTTGCGGGCGGATACCGGCCAGGCAGTTGACCTGAGTGTTGCCCAGCACTTGCGCGTAGGCGATCGCCAGATCGACACCGGCGCGGAATTCTTCAACCCGGTCCGGCAGGCAGGCGATACCGCGCTCGCCCTTGGCCCAGTCACCGGCCGGCAGGTTGAACAGCACTTGGGTCAGACCGTTGGCGTCGAGCCTGGCCTTGATTTCGGCGGAGCTGAAGTCGTACGGGAACAGGTATTCCACACCACTGAAACCGGCCTTGGCGGCGGCGTCGAAACGGGCAAGGAAATCCTGTTCGGTGAACAGCATGGACAGGTTGGCTGCGAAACGCGGCATGGTGGTCTCCTAAAAACGCATGTGACACGGTTGATCAGACTGAACGCGATCAAGTCCCCTCTCCTGGGGGAGAGGGTTAGGGTGAGGGGAATCCGAATTTTGCGATCACCGCAAAACCTTTCCCTCACCCCAGTCCTCTCCCGGAGGAAGAGGGGGCCAATTACGTTTAGTCGAGCAGCGAAATCGCCGTTGGCGCATCGTTGCCGACCAGCGCCAAGTCTTCGAATTCATTGACGGCGTTGATCTCGGTCCCCATGGAGATGTTGGTCACACGCTCCAGGATGATTTCGACGATCACCGGCACCTTGAACTCTTCGATCATCTGTTCGGCCTTGCGCAGGGCAGGGGCGATTTCCGAGGGTTCGAACACACGCAGCGCCTTGCAGCCCAGGCCTTCGGCGACTGCGATGTGGTCAACCCCGTAACCGTTGAGTTCCGGCGCGTTCAGGTTATCGAAGGACAGCTGCACGCAGTAGTCCATTTCGAACCCGCGCTGGGCCTGGCGGATCAGGCCCAAGTACGAGTTGTTCACCACAACGTGGATGTACGGCAGTTTGAACTGAGCGCCGACTGCCAGCTCCTCGATCATGAACTGGAAGTCATAGTCCCCCGACAGGGCCACGACTTTACGGCTCGGATCGGCCTTGACCACGCCCAGTGCTGCCGGAATGGTCCAGCCCAACGGGCCGGCCTGACCGCAGTTGATCCAGTGACGCGGCTTGTAGACGTGCAGGAACTGCGCGCCGGCAATCTGCGACAGACCAATGGTGCTGACGTAGCAGGTGTCTTTGCCGAACACCTGGTTCATCTCTTCGTAAACGCGCTGCGGCTTGACCGGCACGTTGTCGAAGTGGGTCTTGCGGTGCAGGCTGGACTTGCGCTGCTGGCAATCCTGCAGCCAGGCAGAGCGGTTTTTCAGCTTGCCGGCGGCTTGCCATTCACGCGCCACTTCGATGAACACGGTCAGCGCGGCAGCAGCGTCGGACACGATGCCCAGGTCCGGGGTGAACACGCGGCCGATCTGCGTGCCTTCGATGTCGACGTGAATGAACTTGCGACCTTCGGTGTACACATCGACCGAACCGGTGTGACGGTTGGCCCAGCGGTTACCGATGCCCAGTACCACGTCGGATTTCAGCATCGTCGCGTTGCCGTAACGGTGCGACGTCTGCAGACCGACCATGCCGACCATCAGCGGGTGATCGTCCGGGATGGTGCCCCAGCCCATCAGAGTCGGGATCACCGGGATCCCGGTCAGTTCAGCGAATTCAACCAGCAGATCGCTGGCATCGGCGTTGATGATGCCGCCACCGGCCACCAGCAATGGACGCTCGGCCTGATCCAGCAACGCCAAAGCTTTTTCAACCTGAACGCGGGTCGCAGTCGGCTTGGCCAGCGGCAGCGGCTGGTAAGCGTCGATGTCGAATTCGATCTCGGCCATCTGCACGTCGAACGGCAGGTCGATCAGCACTGGGCCTGGACGGCCGGAGCGCATTTCATAGAAAGCTTTCTGGAACGCGTAAGGCACCTGGCCCGGCTCCAGAACGGTGGTCGCCCACTTGGTGACGGGCTTGACGATGCTGGTGATGTCGACCGCCTGGAAGTCTTCCTTGTGCATACGGGCGCGGGGTGCCTGGCCGGTAATGCAGAGGATGGGGATCGAGTCGGCCGAGGCGCTGTAGAGCCCGGTGACCATGTCGGTACCGGCAGGGCCGGAAGTGCCGATGCACACGCCGATGTTGCCGGCCTTGGTGCGGGTGTAACCCTCGGCCATGTGCGACGCGCCTTCGACGTGGCGAGCGAGGACGTGATCGATGCCACCGACTTTCTGCAAGGCGGAGTACAGCGGGTTGATCGCAGCGCCGGGAATGCCAAAGGCGGTATCAACCCCTTCACGGCGCATCACCAGAACGGCGGCTTCGATTGCTCTCATTTTGCTCATGGTTTTGTGCCTCTTTACGTTTTGTAATTGTATACAAGTGGCTTTGCGCAGAGTGTATTCACGGCGGACGGCGCAGGTCAATCCATTTTCTCAAGCGCCTGTTTCATTCGTCGGAAGCCGTATCTACTGTGGCTTTTCGTCGCATGTGGCGCTTTTCGAGAATTATTGTATACAAAAAAATAACTCATTGTGTTCTATTTGTTGCATCGAGCTGCGGCACAAAACCGCAGCCCCCCGACTTTCCCAATAACAAAATGAGGACGGCACCATGAGCGCTTTAACCTTGAAAGTCGCAGTCAACCTGGTCAACGAAGCCATCAGCGCCGGGCGCGCTATCAACGCTGCGCCGCTGACCATTGCGGTACTCGATACCGGCGGCCACCTGATCACCCTGCAACGCGAAGACGGCGCCAGTCTGCTGCGCCCGCAGATCGCCATCGGCAAAGCCTGGGGCGCTATCGCCTTGGGCAAGGGCTCACGCCTGCTGGCGCTGGACGCCCAACAACGCCCGGCCTTTATCGCCGCACTCAACAGCATGGGCCAGGGCAGCGTCGTCCCGGCCCCGGGCGGGGTGTTGGTTCGGGATCAGGCGGGGAACGTGCTGGGAGCGATCGGCATCAGCGGCGATCTGTCGGATATTGATGAGCAGGTGGCGATCAGGGCAGTGGAGGCGCTGGAGTTGAAGGCGGATGCTGGGGTGGCTGCTTGATCTTTAGCGGCTGACCAAAAGTCTTTGCGAGCAAGCTCGCTTCCACAGGTTTGTGTTCTGACACATAAAGTGTGAACACCTCAAATCCCCTGTGGGAGCGAGCTTGCTCGCGAAGGCGATTCAACGGACACATCTGGCTAACAGTCTTGACGATTCCTCCCCGTTTGCAGATCTAACCTTTCAGGTCATCGCTTGAAAGGGGCAAAGGAATGCCGAAACTGTCCGCTTCACATCGCTTGCGCTTTGGTCGTTACGACGAGCCCAACCGAATTTATCTGCTGACTACCAATACCCTATATCGCGAACCTGTTTTCCACGATTTTGCGTTGGGCAGGTTGGTCGTTGACCAATTTCGCAGCGCCCAGGATCAGGACTTTGCTGACTCGTTGGCGTGGGTGGTCATGCCCGATCATTTCCATTGGTTGATTGACTTGAAGCGGGGTTCACTTAGTGAGCTGATGCAAAGGACCAAATCCCTGAGCGCGCGGGCGGTGAATATGCATGCGGGTAGAAAGGGCCGTTTATGGCAGCAGGGATTTCATGATCGCGCGATCAGGCGGGAAGACGATTTGGTGAAAATGGCACGTTATGTCGTGGCTAACCCATTGCGGGCAGGTTTAGTACAAAAGTTTGGCGACTATCCGCTGTGGGATGCGATTTGGGTCTGACAGGCTAACCGAGTCGCTCCATTCGCGAGCAAGCTCGCTCCCACATTGGATTTGTGGCGTTCACAAATCCCTGTAGGAGCGAGCCTGCTCGCGAAGCAGTCACCGCAGTCTTACTGATCCGGCTCACACCCCTTCAACACCAATCGGATAATCGTCTGCGCTGCCGCTTCATAATCCGCCTCGTCGAGCTTGTCCTTGCCGGTGACCGCAGAGATCTGCCAGTCGAAGTCGGCGTAGGTCTGGGTCGCGGCCCAGATGCTGAACATCAGGTGGTTGGGGTCGATCGGGGCGATCTGGCCGCGGTCGATCCAGGTCTGGATGCAGTCGATGTTGTGCTTGGCCTGGCCGTTGAGTTGCTCGACCAGGTCGGCGCTCAAGTGCGGGGCGCCGTGCATGATTTCGCTGGCGAACACTTTCGAGGCAAAGGGCAGGTCGCGGGAGATGCGGATCTTCGAGCGGATGTAGCCGCTGAGCACTTCGCTCGGCACGCCGTCCGGGTTGAACGGGGTCGAAGCCTGCAGGATCGGCACGATGATGCTTTCCAGCACCTCGCGGTAGAGGTTTTCCTTGGACTTGAAGTAGTAGTAGACGTTGGGTTTGGGCAATCCTGCCTTGGCGGCGATGTCGCTGGTTTTGGTCGCCGCGAAGCCCTTGTCGGCGAATTCCTCGCTGGCGGCACGCAGGATCAGTTCTTTGTTGCGCTCGCGGATTGTGCTCATAAACCCGGTGGTTCCTTGCCTGTTCTGGCGGTTGCGCATGGTAGCACCGGCCTCGCGCGTGGCTCAAGAATGCCCGTGTGGCCTGCAGTCGCGGTATGCTGCACGGCATTATTCACATAAGGAAACAAGATTCATGGCAGGAAGCAGTTTGCTGGTGCTGATCGACGATATTGCCACCGTTCTGGATGACGTGGCGTTGATGAGCAAGATGGCCGCGAAGAAGACCGCCGGGGTGCTCGGCGACGATCTGGCGCTCAATGCCCAGCAGGTCTCCGGGGTGCGCGCCGAGCGGGAAATTCCAGTGGTCTGGGCGGTGGCCAAGGGTTCGTTCCTCAACAAGTTGATTCTGGTGCCGTCGGCGCTGGCGATCAGTGCGTTCGTGCCGTGGCTGGTGACGCCGCTGCTGATGGTTGGCGGCGCCTATCTGTGTTTTGAGGGTTTTGAAAAGCTCGCGCACAAGTTCCTGCACAGCAAGGCCGAAGATGACGCCGAGCATGCGCAACTCACCGAGGCGGTCGCTGACCCGACCACCGATCTGGTGGCCTACGAGAAGGACAAGATCAAAGGCGCGATCCGCACCGACTTCATCCTCTCGGCGGAAATCATCGCCATCACCCTCGGTACCGTGGCCGATGCCTCGTTGACCCAGCAAGTGATCGTGATGTCCGGCATCGCGATTGTCATGACCGTTGGCGTTTACGGTCTGGTGGCCGGCATCGTCAAACTCGACGACCTGGGCCTGTGGCTGACGCAGAAATCCGGCTCGGCAGCAAAAAGCATCGGCAACGCGATCCTGCGCGCCGCGCCGTACATGATGAAAGGCCTGTCGGTGATCGGTACGGCGGCGATGTTTCTGGTCGGCGGTGGCATCCTCACCCACGGCATTCCTGTGGTGCATCACTGGATTGAAGGTGTTGGCGCAGCGGCGGGCGGTGCCGGGTTTGCGGTGCCGGTGCTGCTCAACGGTGTGGCGGGGATCATCGCGGGCGCGGTGGTGCTGGCGGTGGTTTCGGTGGTCGGCAAAATCTGGCGCGCCTTGAAGAGCTAACCAGCGACACAAAACAAATGTGGGAGCGAGCTTGCTCGCGAAAGCGGAGTATCAGTCGACTTAAACGTTGACTGGACTACCGCATTCGCGAGCAAGCTCGCTCCCACACTGTTTTGTGGCAGCCGTTTTTACTCGGCAATCTGCAACTTGCGTGACTCGGTGTACACGTAGCGCACTTTCTCGTACTCGAACGGCGAGTTCATCTGGCCGTAGCGGAAGTTGGTCTGGTAGCGCTTGTCGACGGCGCGCAGGGCCCAGACCTCAGGATGGTTGGAGCTGACTTCCGAGACGTTCAGATAGTTGATCGCCGATTCGGCGGTGTAGTCCACCGCGAGCCCGGCGGTATCGCGGATGTTCGACGGGCCGAGAATTGGCAGCACGAAGTAGGCGCCGCCCGGTACACCGTAGAAGCCCAGGGTCTGGCCGAAGTCTTCGCTCTGGCGCGGCAGGCCCATGGCGGTCGCCGGGTCCCACAGGCCGGCAATGCCGATGGTGGTGTTGAGCAACAGGCGTGCGGTGGTTTCCATCGAACGCTTGCCCTTGAACTGCAGCAGGCTGTTGACCAGGTTCGGCACGTCGCCGAGGTTGTTGAAGAAGTTGCTGACCCCGGTGCGCAGGAAGCCAGGGGTCACGTAACGGTAACCGTCGACCACCGGCAGGAACACCCATTGGTCGAAGCGGTAGTTGAAGTGGTAGACGCGACGGTTCCACGACTCCAGCGGGTCATACACGTTGAGCGCGTTGAGCGTCGAGCGCTCGAACTCACGCTGGTCCAGACCCGGGTTGAACTTGAGTTTGGACAACGGCTCCTTGAAGCCGTCGCTGTCGACCACCACCGGCGCGTTGGCTTTGCTGTTGTCGGCCTGGGCCACGCCTGCGCTGAGGAGCGCTGCAATCAGCAGGAGATATTTAGCCACGGAAAAACTCCAGCATGGCGTCGCTGTTGACGCGGTAGTTAAGGTTGCCGCAATGGCCGCCCAGTGGATAAACGGTCAGGCGATCGCCGAACGTCTTGCGCAGGAAGCCCAGGTCGCCCGGGCCGAGGATCACGTCGTCGGCGTTGTGCATCACGGCGATTTTCGGGCTGTCGTGCAGGTAATCCTTGAGCGCATACAGGCTGACCTGGTCGATCAGTTGCAGCAGGCTGCCGCCGTCGGTGCGCGCGCGCCACATTGGAATCACCTGTTCGGTCAGGTAGCAATCGAAGTCGCATTGCAGCGCACGCTTGAGGAACGGCGTGAGGCTGGTGCCTTCGGTGATCGGGAATTTCGGCGGGGTGATCAGGCCACGACGGTTGATCAGGTCCGAAGTAAAGGCGATGTCGGCGGCCGAGAAGCGGAACGACGTGCCGATCAGCATCGCCATCTGCTCGTTGGTCAGGTGCTGCTTGGACTGCTGGAAGTCATAGAGCAGGGCGTCGTTGAGGTCGATGTAGCCTTTCTGCTGGAAGTAACGGGTCAGCTTGCCCAGTACCAGTTCATAGAACGTGGTGCTGTTGTTGATGCCTTTCACTTCGGTCTGAACCAGCTTGTCGAGGTTGCTGATCGAGGTGTAGAGGTTGACTGGCGGGTTGAGCAGCAGGACTTTCTTGAAGTTGAAGCTGCGCCGGGTTTCGTCCAGGTGCGCGACAAACGCGGCATCGAGGGCGCCGAGGCTGTAGCCGGTCAGGTAATACTCGGTGACCGGCAGTTTCGGGTGCTGCGCGCGTACGGCCTGCATCACCCGGTACATGTCTTCGGCGTCTTCCTTGGTGATACCGGGCGTGGCGAAGCGTGAAGCGGCACTGATGAAATCGAAACTGGTCGGCGAGGACAACTGCACGACGTGATAGCCGGCCTTGTAGTAGAGCTTCTTCAAGTATTCGTTGAGCGTGCTGTCATAGCGTGCGCCGGTGCCGGCGATCAGGAAGATCAGCGGCGCCGGTTTGTCCTGCTCGGCGATGCGGTAGGTGAGCTTCTTCACCGCCCAGAAGTTGTCCGGGAGGATGAAGGCCCGCTCCGGGCGCAAGGTGATGCTGTGGTCGGACTGGTTGATGTCGTCGTTGGACGGCAATTCCGGGCGCAGGTCCGGTGGCGTCGTGGCGATGGTTGCCTCGAACGGGTTGGTCAGGGGATAGCCATAACTGGCGGCATCGATATCCACCGCCAGTGCGGACGCACTCAGAATAAGGCCGCTGAACAGCGCGGCGAAGCGCAAGGAACGGAGCATGACTGGATCCCTTAAAGGAAGGTGCCGAATGAAGTTCGCAGGCTATGACCACCGGGCTTGCGCCAAAGTGCCATGCCTCGGCACCAAACAGGCAGAATTCGGAGTAATAGTAGCTGGACGATACACTTTGCAGCGGTCGAATGAACAGTTAACAGTTGTTAGTACTTGCCAACGGTACAAGTCCGATTAAGCTGGCCGCCGATTTCCGTAGATTGGAGTGTTTCATGTCTCGCCGCTTGCCCGTGGTGCTGTTGCTCGTCCTGTTGCCGTTGTGGCTGGCTGCCAGCTATGGCGCGCGTTACGGCTTCATGGAGGATGGACGGTGGGTCGGCATCTGCGTCGACGAGGCAAGCCGCTGGGAATGTACGGTGCGCTCGAACCTGGGGCTGATGATTCACTTCAAGGTGTTGGGCTGGACCGCGCTGGTTGCGGCGTTGCTGGGGTTTGTGTTGCCCGGGCGGGCAGGGTGGTGGCTGGCGGTGCTCGCGCTGGCGTTCGGCCTGCCGGCGCTGGCGTTGTACAACACCACGTTGGCGGTGTTTGCGCTGGTGATTGCCGGGTTGCGCCTGGTCCGGGCGACCCGTAGCGCCTGACAGTCAGTCATCGCGGGCAAGCCCGCTCCCACAAGGGCGTGGGTGAACACAGCATGTGTGTACGCCCCGAAAACCTGTGGGAGCTGGCTTGCCAGCGATGAGGCCGGTTCAGACGCTGAAGATCAGCCCTTGCGAACCCGCAGGCAACGCCAAAGCGCCGCCACCATCAAGCCACTGACCAGCGCCCAGCCCCACGCCTGCTGATTCAACAATCCCTCTTCATACAGCTGCGGGGCAATCCCTGCGCCGATGATGAAGGTCAGCAGGGCGATTTCCCGGCGCGGCACACTGACCGGGCGGCACACGTACACCAGCGCCGGCAGAATGAACGCCATGCTAGCGAAGCTGCGATAACGTGCGTCGAACACCATCTCCAGCATCATCACCGCAGCGGCAAAACCGGCCACAGCGACCAGCCACCCGGCGCGGCGCTCCAGCCAATTGAACGCGCGTTCACGCCAGCCCTGGCGGGCGCTCAAGGTCAACGCAGCGTGCACCAGCACCGACAGATTCAACACGGTCAGCAAGCCGACCCACAGCCATTCGCTGGCAAACCGTGTGGTCACCCGCGCCAGATCGCCCCAGGCGCCGATCGAGCAGGCAGCCACCGCACCGAGCAGCGGCAGGATCAATGCCGATTGCGTGCTGCGCACCCGGCCGCCGAGCAGCAGCGTACCGAGGAAAATCAGCCCGCCGAGGCCCAGCCATTCCTTCCAGTACGGCACATTGGTCACCGGCCCGGCGAGTACGCCTTTGTCCTGACGATCCGCGTCGAACAGACCCCAGTAACCGCCAACCGCGCCTTCGCTGCCACGCTTCCATGGCTGGTCGAACGCTTCGATCAGGTTGTAGTGCCAGCCTTCCTTTTCGGCCATCGCGACAAAACCACGAATGAACTTGGCTTCATTGACTCGGCTCGGCAGGGCGGTCTCGCGCTGGCGGCCTTCGCTGGGCCAGCCGGTCTCGCCGATCATCACGTCCTTGGGCGCAAACTTGTTGCCGAACACCTGACGCACATCCGCCACGTGTTGCAGGGCGACGTCGATGTTCGACGGGTCGTCTTCCCAGTACGGCAGCAGGTGAATGGTCAGGAAATCCACCGCCGGCGCGACTTCCGGGTGCTTGAGCCAGAACTCCCAGACATCGGCATACGTGACCGGTTGCTTGACCTGGCTTTTGACTTTGTTGATCAGTTTGGTCAATTGTGCGCCGGTGACTTCCTTGCGCAGCAAGGCTTCGTTGCCGACGATCACTGCGTTGACCACGTCAGGGTTGGCGTTGGCCGACTTGATCAGCAGATCGACTTCTTTTTCGGTGTCCACCGGGTTGCTGTTGACCCAGGCGCCGATCATCAACTTCAAACCGTGCTTGCGCGCCAGTTCCGGCAGGGCTTCGAGGCCGGTCATCGAATAGGTGCGGATGCATTCGAAGCGCGTCGCCAGCAGGGCAAGGTCGGCATCCATGCGTTCCGGACGCAGTTTGAACGGCACGTCGAACGGCGACTGATCCTTGTCGAAAGGCGTGTATGAGGCGCACTGCAATTTATGCGTCGGGGTCGCGGCGTCCGGGAGGATCACCGGCTTGCCGAGGTTGTACCAGAAGCCGCCAAGGGCCAGCAGGCCGAGCAGGCAAGCGAAGAGATAAGGAATAAACGGGAAGCGGGACGTCGCGGACATGGTCAGGCCGAGTGGCTGCAAAGCGACGCATGTTACCTGCATTTATCCACGCGTTGGTGGCCGGCATGATTTGCCATGCAAAGTTCGGGCGGATTATCTGGCGTCATTTATTCAGCTGCAATTAATGGCTTTCTGATGTCGTTTCTCGGTGTATTGAGGTCGCTGACAGAGCAGGTCGCTGCGGGCGTCAGGCCGATGATCGAAAGCGTCAGTACTCCACTGACGGTCGGGCGAGTTTGCGGTCAGGCGTGATGGGGGCGCTGTGCACCATAACAATACGTTGACGATGCCCGGCATCCGTCGGGCGCAGCATTTCGGGGAAGTAACGATGAAGATGCGACGACTTTTAGGCGCAGGTGCCGCTCTGGTGCTTGCGATGAGTTCCACATTCGCCAGCGCTGAAAAACAGACCCTTAACATCGGTTACGTTGACGGCTGGTCCGACAGCGTCGCGACCACCCACGTGGCGGCCGAAGTGATCAAGCAGAAACTCGGCTACGACGTGAAACTGCAAGCCGTCGCCACCGGGATCATGTGGCAAGGCGTGGCCACCGGCAAACTCGACGCCATGCTCTCGGCCTGGCTGCCAGTGACCCACGGTGAATACTGGACGAAGAACAAGGACCAGGTGGTCGATTACGGCCCGAACTTCAAGGACGCGAAAATCGGCCTGATCGTGCCGGAATACGTGAAAGCCAAATCCATCGAAGACCTGAAAACCGACGACAGCTTCAAAAAACGTATTGTTGGCATCGACGCCGGTTCCGGCGTGATGCTCAAGACGGATCAGGCGATCAAGGATTACGACCTGACCGGTTACACCCTCAAGGCCAGTTCCGGCGCCGGCATGATTGCCGAGCTGACCCGTGCCGAGAAGAAGAACGAGTCGATTGCGGTTACCGGTTGGGTGCCGCACTGGATGTTCGCCAAGTGGAAACTGCGCTTCCTCGACGACCCGAAAGGCGTGTACGGCGCGGCTGAAACCGTGAACAGCATCGGCAGTAAGGAACTCGCCACCAAAGCTCCGGAAGTGGCCAAGTTCCTGAAAAACTTCCAGTGGGCGTCGAAAGACGAGATCGGCGAAGTGATGCTGGCGATTCAGGACGGTGCCAAACCTGAAGCGGCGGCCAAGGATTGGGTCGCCAAGCACCCGGATCGCGTGGCTGACTGGACTAAATAACCCGAAATAGCATCTTTCACCACGAACCCTGTGGGAGCGGGCTTGCCCGCGATAGCGGTCTGTCAGTTGACTAATAGTTGGCTGACACGACGCCATCGCTGGCAAGCCAGCTCCCACAGTTTTTTACGTGTGCTCAAGAATGGCGATTACGTCATGGCGTTCTACTACTAAGGTCGTCTGTTACCGCGCTCGCAGCCGCATACATTAGCTATGTTCCAACAATAATTTGTGCTGCGAGGATAAAAACAATGAACGACAGCATTTACCTCTCGATTCAAAACAGTCCCCGATTCAAGGAGCTGGTGCGAAAAAGGGAAAAGTTCGCCTGGATACTCTCGGCGATCATGCTCGGGCTTTACTCTGGCTTCATCCTGTTGATCGCTTACGGGCCGCATGTTCTGGGCGCGAAACTCAGTCCGGAATCCTCGATTACCTGGGGAATTCCAATCGGTGTCGGACTCATTCTTTCTGCATTCATCCTCACCGCTATCTACGTGCGCCGCGCCAATGGCGAGTTCGACGACCTGAACAATGCGATTCTCAAGGAGGCTCAGCAATGATCCGGCGTCTACTGGCTCTTCTGAGCATCGCAGCCTTCGCTCCGGCCGTATGGGCTGCCGATGCCTTGACCGGCGAAGTTCACAAACAACCGCTCAACGTTTCGGCAATCGCCATGTTCGTGGTGTTCGTCGGGGCAACGCTGTGCATCACCTACTGGGCTTCCAAGCGCAACAAGTCGGCGGCTGACTACTATGCTGCTGGCGGCAAGATCACCGGTTTCCAGAACGGTCTGGCGATTGCCGGTGACTATATGTCGGCGGCATCCTTCCTGGGGATTTCCGCGCTGGTGTTCACCTCCGGCTACGATGGCCTGATCTACTCGATCGGCTTTCTGGTGGGCTGGCCGATCATTCTGTTCCTGATCGCCGAGCGCCTGCGTAACCTGGGCAAATACACCTTTGCCGACGTAGCGTCCTACCGCCTCGGGCAAACCCAGATCCGCACGCTGTCCGCTTGCGGTTCGCTGGTGGTGGTGGCGTTCTACCTGATCGCGCAGATGGTCGGTGCCGGCAAGCTGATTCAGCTGCTGTTCGGTCTCGACTACTACGTCGCGGTGATTCTGGTCGGTATCCTGATGTGCCTGTACGTGCTGTTCGGCGGCATGCTGGCGACCACCTGGGTGCAGATCATCAAGGCGGTGCTGTTGCTCTCCGGTGCTTCGTTCATGGCGCTGATGGTGATGAAGCACGTCAACTTCGACTTCAACATGCTGTTCTCCGAGGCGATTAAGGTTCACCCCAAAGGTGAAGCGATCATGAGTCCGGGCGGTCTGGTGAAGGATCCGGTATCGGCGTTCTCCCTCGGCCTGGCACTGATGTTCGGTACCGCTGGCCTGCCGCACATCCTGATGCGCTTCTTCACCGTCAGCGACGCAAAAGAAGCCCGTAAGAGCGTGCTGTACGCCACTGGCTTCATTGGCTACTTCTACATCCTGACCTTCATCATCGGCTTCGGCGCAATCCTTTTGGTCAGCACCAACCCGACCTTCAAAGATGCGGCGGGCGCTCTGCTCGGCGGCAACAATATGGCGGCGGTGCACCTGGCGGACGCGGTGGGCGGCAGTATCTTCCTCGGCTTCATCTCGGCGGTAGCGTTTGCGACCATTCTGGCGGTGGTGGCCGGTCTGACCCTGGCCGGTGCTTCTGCGGTGTCTCACGACCTGTATGCCAGCGTGATCAAGAAGGGCAAGGCCAACGACAAGGATGAAATCCGCGTCTCGAAGATCACCACTATCGCACTGGGCGTGCTGGCCATCGGCCTGGGCATCCTGTTCGAAAGCCAGAACATTGCGTTCATGGTCGGCCTGGCGTTCTCCATCGCGGCGAGCTGCAACTTCCCGGTGCTGCTGCTTTCGATGTACTGGAAGAAGCTGACTACCCGCGGTGCGATGATTGGCGGCTGGCTGGGGCTGATCAGTGCGGTAGGCCTGATGGTGCTTGGCCCGACCATCTGGGTGCAGATTCTGCATCACGAGAAGGCGATTTTCCCTTACGAGTATCCGGCGCTGTTTTCGATGATCATTGCTTTCATCGGGATCTGGTTCTTCTCGATTACCGACAAGTCGGCGGCTGCGGATAACGAGCGGGCGCTGTTCTTCCCGCAGTTTGTGCGTTCGCAGACTGGGTTGGGGGCGAGTGGGGCGGTTTCGCATTGATGGTTTGATGGTTTTGTAATGTTGTGCTGAATGCCCCGGTTGAGAGATCGGGGCATTTTTTGTGGGCGGTTATCGGCTCGAGCTGTGTACATATCCATTGCTGCGGTAACGGCTTCTTAGGGTTTCGCCCTTACGGCGACTCACTTTTTTTCAAACGCCAAAAAAAGTAAGCAAAAAACGCTTGCTCCTACGTACGGCCCGCTCGCTGGGGCTCGGGGTTCCTTCGCTCCGGGATCGATCCGGGCGCAGCGCCTCCGGTTTGCTTCGCTGCACCTCCTCTCGCTGTGTTTGGCTTCGCCAAACGGTCGCTGCGCTCCCACCCCCGGATCAATCCCTCCACTCAGCCTTCCGATGTCGCCTTACAGATCAAGATCAAAAGCAGGCGAGCTGACACTCGGCCTATTGAGTGGTGAGGAGCGCAGCGTGCTCGGCTTTGGATTTGTGTTGGAACTGCCCCTCACCCCAGCCCTCTCCCGAGGGAGAGGGAGCCGATTTTTGGGCTTGTCAAAATCTGAGTTCGACTCGGTATTTCACATCGAAGTAGCTCTCCCAAACACCTCGGTCAGTCTCCTTTTCCTCATGGGAGGGGGCTGATTTGTTTGCTTTTTAGAGCCTGAGTTCAACGCGGTATCGCACGTCGGCGCAGCTCCCCCAAACACCACGGTCAGTCCCCTCTCCCTCCGGGAGAGGGCTAGGGTGAGGGGCTCTTGATCTGGCTTTGGCTTTTGATCTTTTGCCCCATCGGCAGGCCGAGCGAAGGTGTTCATCCGGGGGTAGGCGCGCAGCGCCGTGCGGCGAAGCCGCATACATCGAGAGGAGGTGCAGCGAAGCAAACCGTAGGCGATGCCCCCGGATGGACACCTTAGCGAGGGAACACTGAGCCTCAGCGAGGTGCCGTACGTCGGGGCAAAGCCTTTTGGGTTATTTTTTCGCTGGGCCGGCATTCCGGCGTTTGGAAAAAGTGACTCGCTGTAAGAGCGAAACCGCCAGCGGCAACACCCGCAGAAACGGATATGCCCCCTAACCACAGTCACAGTCGGACCGCAGGCCGCTGAGACCAAACAAACAAAAACGGCCCCTATATAAATAGAGGCCGTTCCCGGTACAACTTCAAGACGTTATCGCAAGACAAGCCTTATTTGCGGTCTTCCAGCTTGGTAATGTCACGCGACTCGTAGCCGGTGTACAGCTGGCGCGGACGGCCAATCTTGTACGGGCTGGAGAGCATTTCTTTCCAGTGGGAGATCCAGCCGACAGTACGTGCCAGTGCAAAGATCACGGTGAACATGCTGGTCGGAATGCCGATCGCCTTGAGGATGATCCCCGAGTAGAAGTCGACGTTCGGATACAGCGAGCGCTCGATGAAGTACGGGTCGGTCAGCGCGATCTCTTCCAGGCGCATGGCCAGTTCGAGTTGCGGATCGTTGTTGATGCCCAGTTCCTTCAGTACTTCGTCGCAGGTCTGCTTCATTACAGTCGCGCGAGGGTCGCGGTTCTTGTAAACGCGGTGACCGAAGCCCATCAGCTTGAACGGATCGTTCTTGTCCTTGGCCTTGGCGATGAACTTGTCGATGTTGGACACATCACCAATTTCGTCGAGCATGGTCAATACGGCTTCGTTCGCACCGCCGTGGGCAGGGCCCCACAGTGCGGCGATACCGGCGGCGATACAGGCGAACGGGTTGGCACCCGAGGAGCCGGCCAGACGCACGGTGGAAGTCGAGGCGTTCTGCTCGTGGTCGGCGTGGAGGATGAAGATCCGGTCCATGGCCTTGGCGAGCACCGGGCTGATCGGTTTGATCTCGCACGGGGTGTTGAACATCATGTGCAGGAAGTTTTCCGCGTACGTCAGGTCGTTGCGCGGGTACATCATGGGTTGCCCCATGGAGTACTTGTAAACCATCGCTGCCAGGGTCGGCATCTTGGCAACCAGACGGATCGCGGAGATTTCACGATGCTGCGGGTTATTGATGTCCAGGGAGTCGTGGTAGAAGGCCGAGAGGGCGCCGACTACACCGCACATGACGGCCATCGGGTGGGCGTCGCGACGGAAACCGTTGAAGAAGGTTTTCAACTGCTCGTGAACCATGGTGTGGTTTTTCACGGTGCTGACGAACTGGGCCTTCTGTTCTGCGGTTGGCAGTTCGCCATTGAGCAGCAGGTAGCAGGTTTCCAGGTAGTCCGACTTTTCAGCCAGTTGTTCGATCGGGTAGCCGCGGTGCAACAGAATGCCGTTGTCGCCGTCGATATAGGTGATCTTCGACTCGCACGAGGCGGTCGACATGAAGCCTGGGTCGAAAGTGAAGCGGCCCGTGGCCGTCAGGCCCCGAACATCGATTACATCGGGACCAACGGTGCCGGTTAAAATGGGCAGCTCGACGGGGGCTGCGCCCTCGATGATCAACTGCGCTTTTTTGTCAGCCATGTGGCCTCCTATTTATGCTTGAACCATCAGACAGACCCCCCACGCAGGGCCCGCACCACTATAGTGAGATAAATTCGAATGTCAATTTGCCTAAAGTCTTGCTCCAGAAGGCTTTAAGCGTACTTTTTCCTCGAAATTGACTGCCATTTACGCCTTTTATACGACTTGTGCAATCAGCTATTTGGGGTAGGTGATTGCGTTGTCATTAGTAGCCTAACTGTCTATACTCGGCCACCGACCGCCAAGGGCTTTTGGGCCTGCTTTATTGGGGGTCGCATCCCTGGGTGGTGGTTACCTGACCAGTGCACTCCCCAACAACTTTGCCCTGATTGTTAGGGGCTCTTCAGTGTGAAAAAAAAGCCGTGAAAAGCCAACGACCTGTAAACCTAGACCTAAGGACCATCAAACTCCCCATCACCGGCGTTACGTCGTTTCTTCACCGTGTTTCCGGCATCATCCTCTTCCTGGGCCTCGGCTTCATGCTTTATGCATTGGGCAAATCCCTGGGTTCCGAGGAAGGTTTTGCCGAAGTGAAGGCATGCTTGACCAGCCCGCTGGCCAAGTTCGTAGCATGGGGCCTCCTGTCCGCTCTGCTGTATCACCTGGTAGCCGGTGTGCGCCACTTGATCATGGATATGGGCATCGGTGAGACGCTGGAAGGCGGCCGCCTGGGCTCGAAAATCATCATCGCCATTTCCGTGGTGCTGATCGTTCTGGCAGGAGTTTGGATATGGTAACCAGCGTTACGAACCTTTCGCGTTCGGGCCTCTATGACTGGATGGCGCAACGTGTGTCTGCGGTTGTTCTCGCGGCTTATTTCATTTTCCTGATCGGATACCTTGCAGCGAATCCGGGCATTGGCTACGACCAGTGGCACGGCCTGTTCGCTCACAACGGGATGCGTATCTTCAGTCTGCTGGCCCTCGTTGCCCTGGGCGCTCACGCCTGGGTCGGCATGTGGACCATCGCGACCGACTACCTGACGCCAATGGCGCTGGGCAAGTCCGCGACCGCAGTACGTTTCCTTTTCCAGGCAGTTTGCGGCATCGCGATGTTCGCTTACTTCGTCTGGGGTGTGCAGATTCTCTGGGGTATCTGATTCATGGCTAACATTCCAACGATTTCTTTCGACGCCATCATTATTGGTGGTGGCGGTGCCGGCATGCGCGCTGCGCTGCAACTGGCACAGGGTGGTCACAAGACTGCCGTGATCACCAAGGTTTTCCCGACCCGTTCGCACACTGTGTCCGCCCAGGGCGGCATCACCTGCGCCATCGCGTCGGCTGACCCGAACGATGACTGGCGCTGGCACATGTACGATACCGTCAAGGGATCCGACTACATCGGTGACCAGGACGCTATCGAATATATGTGTCAGGAAGGCCCGGCCGCGGTTTTCGAGCTGGACCACATGGGTCTGCCGTTCTCGCGTACCGAGCAAGGCCGTATCTACCAGCGTCCGTTCGGTGGTCAGTCCAAGGACTACGGTAAAGGTGGCCAGGCTGCCCGTACTTGCGCAGCCTCCGACCGTACCGGTCACGCGCTGCTGCACACCCTTTATCAGGGCAACCTGAAAGCCGGTACCACGTTCCTGAACGAGTACTACGCTGTCGATCTGGTGAAAAACCAGGAAGGCGAATTCGTCGGTGTGATCGCGATCTGCATCGAAACCGGCGAAACCACCTACATCCGCGCCAAGGCCACCGTACTGGCTACCGGCGGTGCAGGTCGTATCTACGCTTCCACCACCAACGCCCTGATCAACACCGGTGACGGCGTCGGCATGGCACTGCGTGCTGGCGTGCCGGTACAAGACATCGAAATGTGGCAGTTCCACCCGACCGGCATCGCCGGCGCCGGTGTACTGGTGACCGAAGGTTGCCGTGGTGAAGGTGGTTACCTGATCAACAAGCACGGCGAGCGTTTCATGGAGCGTTATGCTCCGAACGCGAAAGACCTTGCTGGTCGTGACGTGGTTGCTCGTTCGATGGTTAAAGAAATCATCGCCGGCAACGGTTGCGGTCCGAATGGCGACCACGTAATGCTCAAGCTCGACCACCTGGGCGAGGAAGTGCTGCACAGCCGTCTGCCAGGCATCTGCGAATTGTCGAAGACGTTTGCACACGTTGACCCGGTGGTTGCGCCGGTTCCGGTTGTTCCGACTTGCCACTATATGATGGGCGGCGTTGCCACCAACATTCACGGCCAGGCGATCACCCAGGACGCTGAAGGCGTGGACCAGATCATTCCTGGTCTGTTCGCGGTAGGTGAAGTGGCTTGCGTATCGGTTCACGGTGCCAATCGTCTGGGCGGCAACTCGCTGCTCGACCTGGTGGTATTCGGCCGCGCTGCCGGCCTGCACCTGGAAAAGGCGCTGACCGACGGCATCGAATACGACGACGCTACCGAAGCCGATATCGAAGCAGCCCTGTCGCGTCTGAACGCGCTGAACAGCCGTACCGATGGCGAAGACGTCGCTACTCTGCGTCGCGAGCTGCAAAGCTGCATGCAGAACTACTTCGGTGTATTCCGTACCGGCGAATACATGCAGAAGGGTATCGCTCAGCTGGCCGATCTGCGCAAGCGTATCGCCAACGTGAAGATCAACGATAAGTCGCAGGCGTTCAACACTGCACGTATCGAAGCGCTGGAACTGCAAAACCTGCTGGAAGTGGCTGAAGCTACCGCCATCGCGGCCGAAGTACGTAAAGAGTCCCGCGGCGCTCACGCCCGTGAAGACTTTGAAGACCGTGACGACGAAAACTGGCTGTGCCACACCCTGTACTTCCCGGGTGACAAGCGCGTCACCAAGCGTGCCGTTAACTTCTCGCCGAAGACTGTTCCGACTTTCGAACCTAAAGTCCGGACTTATTAAGGGTGACCGCCATGTTGCAAGTCAGTGTTTATCGTTACAACCCTGATCAGGACGCTGCGCCGTTCATGCAGGAATTCCAGGTCGATACCGGTGGTAAAGACCTGATGGTGCTGGACGTGCTGGCCCTGATCAAAGAGCAGGACGAGGGTTTCTCCTATCGTCGCTCTTGCCGTGAAGGTGTCTGCGGCTCCGACGGCATGAACATCAACGGCAAAAACGGTCTGGCGTGCATCACGCCCCTGTCCGCTGTCGTAAAAGGCAACAAGCTGATCGTTCGTCCGCTGCCAGGTTTGCCGGTTATTCGTGACCTGGTCGTCGATATGAGCATCTTCTACAAGCAATACGAGAAGGTGAAGCCTTACCTGCAGAACGACACGCCGGCTCCGGCCATCGAGCGTCTGCAGTCCCCTGAAGAGCGTGAAAAGCTCGACGGTCTGTACGAGTGCATCCTGTGCGCTTGCTGCTCGACCTCGTGCCCGTCCTTCTGGTGGAACCCGGACAAGTTCCTGGGTCCAGCTGCGCTGCTGCAAGCCTACCGCTTCCTGGCAGACAGCCGTGACACCAAGACCAACGAGCGTCTGGCTTCGCTCGATGACCCGTTCAGCGTTTTCCGCTGCCGGGGCATCATGAACTGCGTCAACGTATGTCCGAAAGGCCTGAACCCGACTAAGGCCATCGGTCACATCCGTAACATGTTGCTCTCGAGCGGCGTGTGATTCAGCTGCTGTAACCGTAGAACCGCTGTACCGAAGAGGCTGTGGCGCGGGCTTCAACCCGCGTCATGGCTATAACCAGAGCCGTAGTCACAAGCTGCAGCTCTTATTTTGAAGAAATGAGACAAGCAGGGGCATCCGGGCTGGTACCCGGACTATCAGCGTGATCCTAAGTGGCTTGTTTTGGTCGCTGCATTCGGACTTCTGCAAGTTTGCTCGGTGTCGACGCCGATGGTGTTCCCCTAACCGAGGGTGACCAAGCATGCAAGAAAGCGTGATGCAGCGCATGTGGAACAGCGCCTACCTTTCAGGTGGAAACGCTGCCTATGTGGAAGAGCTTTATGAGCTCTACCTGCACGACCCTAACGCTGTGCCAGAAGAGTGGCGCACCTACTTTCAGAAGTTGCCTGCCGACGGCAACTCTGCCACTGATGTTTCGCACTCCACAATTCGCGATCATTTCGTGCTGCTGGCAAAGAACCAGCGCCGCGCCCAACCGGTTTCCGCCGGCAGCGTGAGCAGTGAGCACGAGAAGAAGCAAGTTGAAGTGCTGCGATTGATCCAGGCCTACCGTATGCGTGGCCACCAGGCAGCCCAGCTTGACCCGCTGGGACTGTGGCAGCGTCCTGCACCTGCAGACCTGTCGATCAATCATTACGGCTTGACCAATGCCGATCTTGATACGACCTTCCGTGCCGGCGACCTGTTCATCGGCAAAGAGGAAGCGAGCCTACGCGAAATTCACGAAGCGTTGCAGCAGACATATTGCCGCACCATCGGCGCTGAATTTACGCATATCACCGATTCCGAGCAGCGCCAGTGGTTCCAGCAGCGTCTGGAAAGCGTGCGTGGTCGTCCGACGTACTCCGCCGACATCAAGAGCCACCTGCTTGAGCGCGTGACCGCCGGTGAAGGCCTGGAGAAATACCTGGGTACCAAATACCCGGGCACCAAGCGTTTCGGTCTGGAAGGCGGCGAAAGCCTGATTCCGATGCTCGACGAACTGATCCAGCGTTCCGGTTCCTACGGCACGAAGGAAGTCGTCATCGGCATGGCTCACCGTGGCCGTCTGAACGTCCTGGTCAACACCTTCGGCAAGAACCCGCGCGAGCTGTTCGACGAGTTCGAAGGCAAGAAGAAGGTCGAGCTGGGTTCCGGTGACGTTAAATACCACCAGGGCTTCTCGTCCAACGTGATGACCGCCGGCGGTGAAGTTCACCTGGCCATGGCGTTCAACCCGTCCCACCTGGAAATCGTTTCTCCGGTGGTTGAAGGTTCGGTTCGTGCCCGTCAGGATCGTCGTAACGACGCTACCGGTGAGAAGGTGCTGCCGATCTCCATCCACGGTGACGCTGCGTTCGCAGGTCAGGGTGTGGTCATGGAAACCTTCCAGATGTCGCAGACCCGCGGTTTCAAGACCGGCGGTACCGTGCACATCGTGATCAACAACCAGGTCGGTTTCACCATCAGCAACCCGCTGGACTCGCGTTCCACCGAGTACGCCACCGACGTTGCGAAGATGATCCAGGCGCCGATTCTCCATGTGAATGGCGATGATCCGGAAGCCGTGTTGTTCGTGACCCAGCTGGCCATCGACTACCGCATGCAGTTCAAGCGTGACGTGGTGATCGACCTGGTCTGCTACCGTCGTCGCGGCCACAACGAGGCCGACGAGCCAAGCGGCACCCAGCCGCTGATGTACCAGCAGATCACCAAGCAGCGCACCACCCGTGAGCTGTACGCTGATCGCCTGACCCAGGCCGGTGTACTGGACGCTGATCGCGTTCAGGCCAAGGTCGACGAGTACCGCAACGCGCTGGACAACGGTCTGCACGTGGTGAAGTCGCTGGTCAAAGAGCCGAACAAAGAGCTGTTCGTGGACTGGCGTCCGTATCTGGGCCATGCCTGGACTGCGCGTCACGACACGCGCTTCGATCTGAAGACCCTGCAAGAACTGTCCGCCAAGCTGCTGGAGATTCCGGAAGGCTTCGTGGTTCAGCGTCAGGTCGCGAAGATCTACGAAGACCGTCAGAAGATGCAAGCCGGCGGCCTGCCGATCAACTGGGGTTACGCCGAAACCATGGCGTACGCGACCCTGGCGTTCGAAGGTCACCCGATTCGCATGACCGGTCAGGACATCGGCCGCGGTACGTTCTCGCACCGTCACGCTGTGTTGCACAACCAGAAAGACGCGGGCACCTACATTCCGCTGCAGAACCTGTACGACGGTCAGCCACGTTTTGACCTGTACGACTCGTTCCTGTCGGAAGAAGCGGTACTGGCATTCGAATACGGTTACTCGACCACCACGCCGAACGCGCTGGTGATCTGGGAAGCCCAGTTCGGCGACTTCGCCAACGGTGCACAGGTTGTCATCGACCAGTTCATCACCAGCGGCGAGCACAAGTGGGGCCGTCTCTGCGGTCTGACCATGCTGTTGCCACACGGTTACGAAGGTCAGGGTCCTGAGCACAGCTCGGCACGTCTTGAGCGTTACCTGCAGCTGTGCGCCGAGCACAACATTCAGGTGTGCATGCCGACTACCCCGGCGCAGATCTACCACTTGCTGCGTCGTCAGGTGATTCGCCCGCTGCGCAAACCATTGGTTGTTCTGACACCTAAGTCGCTGCTGCGCCACAAACTGGCCATCTCGACCCTGGAAGATCTGGCTGAAGGTTCGTTCCAGACCGTTATCCCGGAAATCGATGCCCTGGATCCGAAAAAGGTCGAGCGCGTTGTTCTGTGTAGCGGCAAGGTCTACTACGACCTGCTGGAAAAACGCCGTGCCGAAGGCCGTGAAGATATCGCCATCGTGCGTATCGAGCAGCTGTATCCATTCCCTGAGGACGACTTGAAAGAAGTCCTGGCGCCGTACACCAACGTCAAACATGCCGTTTGGTGTCAGGAAGAGCCGATGAACCAGGGTGCCTGGTACTGCAGCCAGCATCACTTGCGCCGTAGCATCAGCAACCTCGACAAGTCTCTCGTACTTGAGTACGCGGGCCGTGAGGCTTCTGCTGCCCCAGCCTGTGGTTACGCTTCGATGC
Organism: Pseudomonas sp. GNP014; assembly: GCF_054344005.1. Taxonomy (NCBI): domain Bacteria; kingdom Pseudomonadati; phylum Pseudomonadota; class Gammaproteobacteria; order Pseudomonadales; family Pseudomonadaceae; genus Pseudomonas; species Pseudomonas sp. GNP014. The sequence goes on from NZ_JBTGUS010000001.1 coordinate 3,061,184, forward strand.
ACGCCGAGCAGCAGGAAAAACTGCTGCAAGACGCGTTTACCGTTTAACGCCTTCGCGCACCTGAAACCGAATTTAAGGAACTACAGATAATGGCTATCGAGATCAAAGCCCCCACTTTCCCGGAATCGGTTGCCGATGGCACCGTTGCCACCTGGCACAAGCAACCGGGCGACGCCGTCAAGCGCGACGAACTGATCGTCGACATCGAAACTGACAAAGTCGTACTGGAAGTTCTGGCTACTGCTGATGGCGTGCTGGGCGCAATCGTCAAGGGCGAGGGCGAAACCGTCCTGTCCGACGAAGTACTGGGCTCCATCGTTGAAGGCGGCGCTGCTGCCGCTGCTCCAGCTGCTCCAGCTGCTGCTCCGGCCGCCGCTGCCCCGGCCGCTGCTGAAGGCGAAGACGATCCTGTTGCTGCTCCTGCCGCGCGCAAGCTGGCTGAAGAAAACGGCATCAACATCGCTTCCGTTGCCGGCACCGGCAAAGGCGGGCGTGTGACCAAGGAAGACGTGGTGGCTGCTGTTGCCGCCAAGAAAGCCGCTCCGGCTGCCGCGCCTGCCAAGGCTGCTGCTCCAGCTGCCGCCGCTCCTGTGTTCGCCGCTGGCGACCGCATCGAGAAGCGCGTGCCGATGACCCGCGTGCGTGCCACCGTGGCCAAGCGTCTGGTTGAAGCTCAGTCGAACATGGCGATGCTGACCACCTTCAACGAAGTCGACATGACCGAAGTCATGGCTCTGCGTTCGAAGTACAAGGATCTGTTCGAGAAGTCCCACAACGGCGTACGCCTGGGCTTCATGTCGTTCTTCGTCAAGGCTGCCACCGAAGCGCTGAAACGCTTCCCGGCTGTCAACGCGTCGATCGACGGCGGCGACATCGTTTACCACGGCTACGCCGACATCGGTGTTGCTGTTTCCAGCGACCGTGGTCTGGTGGTACCGGTTCTGCGTAACGCCGAGCTGATGAGCCTGGCTGAAATCGAAGGCGGCATCGCAACATTCGGCAAAAAAGCCCGCGACGGCAAACTGTCGATGGACGAGATGACCGGTGGTACCTTCACCATCACCAACGGTGGTACCTTCGGTTCGATGATGTCGACCCCGATCGTCAACCCGCCGCAGGCAGCGATTCTGGGCATGCACAACATCATCCAGCGTCCGATGGCCATCAACGGTCAGGTCGTGATCCGTCCGATGATGTACCTGGCACTGTCCTACGATCACCGTCTGATCGATGGCAAAGAAGCTGTGACCTTCCTGGTGACCATCAAGAACCTGCTGGAAGATCCGGCTCGTCTGTTGCTGGATATCTAAAAAGCAGCTGCAAGCGTCAAGCTACAAGCCTCAAGCTCAATACGAGCGGATTGGCTTGTAGCTTTTGGCTTGCGGCTTGTAGCTTTATTGCTAAAGAGGATTTTTTGAATGTCGCAGAAATTTGACGTAGTAGTGATCGGTGCCGGCCCTGGCGGTTACGTAGCTGCCATCAAGGCCGCGCAGCTGGGTCTGACCACTGCCTGCATCGAGAAGTACACCGACGCCGAAGGCAAGCAAGCCCTGGGCGGTACCTGCCTGAACGTGGGCTGCATTCCTTCCAAGGCGCTGCTGGACAGCTCCTGGAAATACAAGGAAGCAAAAGAAAGCTTCAACGTTCACGGTATCTCGACTGGCGAAGTCAAAATGGACGTCGCTGCGATGGTTGGCCGCAAGGCTGGCATCGTCAAGAACCTGACCGGCGGCGTTGCCACGCTGTTCAAGGCCAACGGCGTTACTTCGATTCAGGGCCACGGCAAACTGCTGGCCGGCAAGAAAGTCGAAGTCACCAAGCCAGACGGTTCGGTTGAAGTCATCGAAGCTGAAAACGTCATCCTGGCACCAGGCTCGCGTCCGATCGACATTCCACCGGCTCCGGTCGACCAGAAAGTCATCGTTGATTCGACTGGTGCTCTGGAATTCCAATCCGTACCGAAGCGTCTGGGCGTGATCGGCGCTGGCGTGATCGGTCTGGAACTGGGTTCGGTCTGGTCGCGTCTGGGTGCAGAAGTGACTGTCCTGGAAGCCCTGGACACCTTCCTGATGGCAGCGGACACCGCTGTTTCCAAGGAAGCGCTGAAAACCCTGACCAAACAGGGTCTGGACATCAAGCTGGGCGCTCGCGTAACCGGTTCCAAAGTGAACGGCGACGAAGTCGTGGTGAACTATACCGATGCCAACGGCGAACAGACCATCACGTTTGACAAGCTGATCGTAGCCGTTGGTCGCCGTCCGGTGACCACTGATCTGCTGGCAGCCGACAGCGGTGTGACCCTGGACGAGCGCGGTTTCGTGCACGTTGACGATCACTGCGCTACCACCGTACCGGGCGTTTTCGCCATCGGTGACGTGGTTCGCGGCATGATGCTGGCGCACAAGGCATCCGAAGAAGGCATCATGGTTGTCGAGCGCATCAAGGGCCACAAAGCCCAGATGAACTATGACCTGATCCCTTCGGTTATTTATACTCACCCGGAAATCGCGTGGGTTGGCAAAACCGAGCAGGCCTTGAAAGCTGAAGGCGTTGAAGTTAACGTCGGCACCTTCCCGTTCGCCGCTTCCGGCCGTGCCATGGCCGCCAACGATACCGGTGGTTTCGTCAAGGTCATCGCTGATGCCAAGACTGACCGCGTATTGGGCGTGCACGTGATTGGTCCGAGCGCTGCAGAACTGGTTCAGCAGGGCGCGATCGGTATGGAATTCGGCACCAGCGCTGAAGACCTGGGCATGATGGTTTTCTCCCATCCGACCCTGTCTGAAGCCTTGCACGAAGCTGCTCTGGCTGTGAATGGCGGCGCCATCCACATTGCCAACCGCAAGAAGCGTTAAGACACACAATAAGAAACCACGGCGGTAACGGCCCGTCGTGAGCCTTGCGAGCAAGTCTCACCGCGGAATGTCCGCTGGACGCAGTCTTGCGTAGCTGCACCGGGTACCCGGAAAGGCTACGCAAGCAGCAGTCACAGGTGGCGCGGCACTCATCAAGAGCGCAGCGCCGAATGCGCAGTACCTAACGAAGACGGTAAAAAGCATGAATCTTCACGAGTATCAGGGTAAGCAGCTGTTCGCTGAATACGGCCTGCCAGTATCCACTGGTTATGCAGTAGACACCCCGGAAGCAGCAGCAGAAGCTTGCGACAAAATCGGCGGCAACGAGTGGGTTGTCAAAGCCCAGGTTCACGCCGGTGGTCGCGGTAAAGCGGGCGGCGTCAAGCTGGTTCGCAGCAAAGAAGACGCCAAAGCCTTCGCACAGCAGTGGCTGGGCAAGCGTCTGGTGACTTACCAGACTGACGCCAATGGTCAGCCTGTCACCAAGATCCTGGTTGAATCGTGCACTGATATCGCTAAAGAGCTGTACCTGGGCGCTGTCGTTGACCGTTCGAGCCGTCGCATCGTGTTCATGGCTTCCACCGAAGGTGGCGTGGACATCGAGAAAATCGCTCACGACACTCCAGAAAAAATTCTGAAAGCCACTATCGATCCACTGGTTGGCGCTCAGCCATTCCAGGGGCGCGAGCTGGCATTCCAGCTGGGTCTGGAAGGCAAGCAGGTTGCTCAGTTCGCCAAGATCTTCGTAGGTCTGGCCAAGCTGTTCAAGGATCACGACCTGGCGCTGCTGGAAGTGAACCCGCTGGTGATCAAGGCTGACGGCGATCTGCACTGCCTGGACGCCAAGATCAACATCGACGCCAACGCCATGTACCGTCAGCCTAAGCTGAAGACTTTCCACGATCCGTCGCAAGACGATCCGCGCGAAGCGCACGCTGCCAAGTTCGAACTGAACTACGTAGCCCTGGAAGGCAACATCGGCTGCATGGTCAACGGTGCCGGTCTGGCCATGGGTACCATGGACATCGTCAACCTGCACGGCGGCAAGCCAGCCAACTTCCTCGACGTAGGTGGTGGTGCTACCAAGGAACGCGTTACTGAAGCGTTCAAGATCATTCTGTCCGACACCAACGTCGCTGCAGTACTGGTCAACATCTTCGGCGGCATCGTTCGCTGCGACATGATTGCCGAAGGCATCATCGGCGCCGTGAAAGAAGTCGGCGTGAAAATCCCGGTTGTTGTTCGCCTTGAAGGCAACAACGCTGAGCTGGGCGCTAAAGTACTGGCAGAAAGCGGTTTGAACATCATCGCTGCTACCAGCCTGACCGACGCTGCTCAACAAGTTGTCAAAGCTGCGGAGGGCAAATAATGAGCGTCCTGATCAATAAAGACACCAAAGTTATCTGCCAGGGTATTACCGGTTCGCAAGGTAGTTTCCACACCCAGCAAGCCATCGAATACGGCACCAAGATGGTTGGCGGCGTAACTCCGGGCAAAGGCGGCACCGAGCACCTGGGTCTGCCAGTGTTCAACACCGTTAAAGACGCAGTCGCGGCCACTGGCGCTACCGCCAGCGTGATCTACGTTCCGGCTCCTTTCTGCAAGGACTCGATCCTGGAAGCGGCATTCGGCGGCATCAAGCTGATCGTCTGCATCACCGAAGGCATTCCTACCCTGGACATGCTGGACGCTAAAGTTAAGTGCGACGAGCTGGGCGTAGTCCTGATCGGCCCTAACTGCCCAGGCGTGATCACCCCAGGCGAATGCAAGATCGGCATCATGCCAGGTCACATTCACTTGCCAGGCAAGGTCGGTATCGTTTCGCGTTCCGGCACCCTGACCTACGAAGCTGTTAAGCAAACTACTGACGCCGGTTTCGGTCAGTCGACTTGCGTCGGCATCGGTGGTGACCCGATCCCGGGTTCGAACTTCATCGACATCCTGAAGCTGTTCCAGGAAGACCCGAAGACCGAAGCGATCGTGATGATCGGTGAGATCGGCGGTTCGGCTGAAGAAGAAGCGGCTGCCTACATCAAGGCACACGTGACCAAGCCGGTTGTTTCCTACATCGCTGGTGTGACTGCTCCTCCGGGCAAGCGCATGGGCCATGCTGGCGCAATCATCTCTGGCGGCAAAGGCACTGCAGACGAGAAGTTCGCTGCACTGCAAGACGCCGGTGTAAAAACCGTGCGTTCGCTGGCAGACATCGGCAAGGCCCTGGCCGAGCTGACCGGTTGGGCTGTCAAGTAAGCCTCGCGCTTAGCTGACGCTTCACCAGGCAAAGGCCACCTTCGGGTGGCCTTTGTCGTTCAAGAGCAGTTGAAAGCGACAAGCTGCTAGCGGCAAGACAAACGCTTGTCGCTTGAAACTTGCAGCTTGCGGCTGCTTTTCATACATAAACGCGACACGGAAACGTCGCGTATCGGATAGTTCGCCCTCAAACAGTGCGTTTGTCAGACAAATTCGTTAGGCTAGCAGCCATTTTTGCGTCTGCCGCCCACAAGGCATGCAACGCGCTAAACGGGTCAGTCTTATACGGACTGACAGCATTTCCCTAACCCCACAGGGAAATCCCCCTCTAAATTCCGATTCAGTAGTGTGGTATTTCCTTAATGAAAGTTTTGAAAGGTCAGGACATCCTGGCACTTGGTTTTATGACATTTGCCCTGTTCGTCGGGGCCGGCAACATCATCTTCCCGCCTATCGTCGGTTTGCAGGCCGGGCCTCATGTCTGGATGGCGGCGCTGGGCTTTCTGGTCACTGCAGTCGGCCTGCCGGTCATCACCGTCGTTGCGCTGGCGAAGGTCGGCGGGGCGATGGACGCACTGAGCAGCCCGATCGGCAAGGTCGCTGGCGGCATCCTCGCGGCGGCGTGCTACCTGGCAGTTGGCCCGTTGTTCGCCACGCCGCGTACCGCGACCGTGTCCTTCGAAGTTGGCCTGGCGCCGCTGACCGGCGAGAGCCCGCTGGCGCTGTTCCTCTACAGCTCGGTGTACTTCCTGCTGGTGTTCTTCATCTCGTTGTATCCGGGCCGTTTGCTCGACACTGTCGGCCGTTTCCTCGCGCCGTTGAAGATCATTGCACTGGCCGTTCTCGGCATCGCTGCCTTCGCCTTGCCGGCCGGTGATATCGGTCAAGGCACGCCAGAGTACGTCGCCGCGCCGTTCTCCCAGGGCTTCATCAATGGTTACCTGACCATGGATACCCTGGGTGCGCTGGTATTCGGCATCGTCATCGTGAATGCCATCCGCTCTCGCGGCGTTGAATCGCCAGCGTTGATCACCCGTTACGCGATCATCGCCGGGCTGATTGCCGGCGTGGGTCTGGCGCTGGTGTATGTCAGCCTGTTCCGTCTCGGTTCCGGCAGCCACGAAGTGGCTGTTGGCGCCACCAACGGCGCCGCGGTCTTGCACGCTTATGTGCAACATACTTTCGGTTCGTTGGGCAGCGGTTTCCTCGCCGTACTGATTTCGCTGGCGTGTCTGGTCACGGCGGTCGGTCTGACCTGCGCCTGTGCCGAATACTTCAGCCGTGTGCTGCCACTGTCCTACAAGACCCTGGTGATCATTCTGGCGGCGTTCTCGCTGTTGGTGTCCAACCTGGGCCTGACCAAGCTGATCGCCTTCTCGATCCCGGTCCTGACCGCGATCTACCCGCCGTGCATCGTGCTGGTGGCGCTGAGCTTCTGCAAAGACTTCTGGCATGAGCATGGCCGCATCATCGGTCCGGTGATGCTGGTGTCGTTCGTGTTCGGCATGATCGACGCACTGAAAGGTGCCGGCCTGGCCGACTGGATGCCGTCGCAACTGTCCCACCTGCCGCTGAGCGAGCAGGGCCTGGCGTGGCTGGTGCCGTGCGTGATGACCCTGGTGGTCGCGGTGGTTTGCGATCGCCTGCTGGGCAAGCGCAGCGAAGCCGTTGCCTGACGTTCCCTGACCCGCCACAAGCGGGGCTTGAACGCTTGAACAGAAATGCCTCGTATCAAACGATACGGGGCATTTTTTATGTGCGTGAGGCAGTGTCTTTTTCCCTGAGCTAACGTCGAAGCACTGCACTGAATTAATGTTGGCGTGAGCCTGCTTGCGATCACGCTGTGTCAGTCACCATTGAAGTTGGCTGACAAACCGCTATCGCCAGCAGGCTCACTGCTACAGGTACCGTGTTCACACTCCACAGGGAATTGCATGTCGTTCATCCAAGCCAACCTGATCCACCTGCTCGCCGCGCTCTGGTTTGTCACCTGCTGGGGCGGTTACACCCGCTATGCCAGCTGGAAGGCCCGCGACACCGCGTGCCTGGCCAGCGTACTGCACCTGTACCGCGAAGACTGGATGCGCCGCATGTTGCTACGTGACAACCGCATTGCCGATGCCAGCGTGATCGGCAATCTGGAGCGAAACGCCTCGTTCTTCGCCTCCAGCACCCTGATCATCCTGGCTGGCATTCTGACCGTGCTGGGCGCGTCGGAGCGGGCGGTGTCCTTGCTGGCGGATATTCCGATGGTGCAACAAGCCTCTCAAGGCATGTCGGAGATCAAGTTGTTGTGCCTGGCGCTGGTGTTCGTCTATGCCTTCTTTACGTTCAGCTGGTGCATGCGCCAATACAACTTTGCCGCTGTACTGGTGGGTTCGGCACCGATGATCGGCGAGCGTCAGGTGTCCGAGCAGGAGCGCAAGGCGTTTGCATTACGGGCGGCGCGAGTTATTTCGATGGCGGCCAACCAGTTCAACTTCGGCCTGCGTTCTTACTATTTCGGCATGAGCATGCTGGCGTGGTTTGTCAGCCCGTGGCTGTTCATGTTGATGAGTGCCGGCGTCGTGCTGGTTTTGTATCGTCGCGAATTTCATTCCGACGTTCTCGACGTGATGGTCTATACCCCTACTGAGGCGCCGTTGCCCGAAGCGACTAAAGAGGCTGCTTGATGAGTATTCCGTTCTGGTGCGTGTTTATCAGTGCCTTGTTGATTTACATCGCCCGCATGCCGGTCGGCAAGGCCATGAAAGAGCAGGGCGGTTACAACAATCACCTGCCGCGCCAGCAACAGGCGCAACTTACCGGTTACGGTGCGCGGGCACTGGCGGCCCATCAGAACAGCATCGAAGCGTTCATCCTGTTTGCCGTCGGCGTGCTGATGGCGCACACCACGCAAACCCAAGGATGGTTGATTGATGCCCTGGCGATCATCTTTGTCATGGCGCGGATTCTCTACATCTGGTTGTACCTGGCTGATAAACCGTCCCTGCGCAGTCTGACGTGGCTGGTCGGCCTCATTTGCTCTTTGTTACTGATGATTAGTCCGACTTTTAGAACTGTTTTGCTCTAACGCGGATGACCGCTAAATCACAGGCAAAAGAAAACCCGCACTTGGCGGGTTTTCTTTTTCTGCATCAAGTCGCAATTATTGCTTCTTGGCAGCTTCGTCTTGTGCAGCCTGATTCGATTCAGCCTGAGCTTTGGCAGCTTCGGCGTTTTCTTTTGCTGCGTCGTTCACTTTATCCTGAGCTTTGTTCATGTCTTGCTGAGCTTGTTCAGCATGTTGGTTGGCATCTTGAGCTTTGTCCTCGGATTTTTTATCGCAGGCAGCGAGACCGAGGGAAGCGGTCAACATCAAGGCAATAGCTAAAGTCTTACGCATGGGGTGTTTCTCCTTATGGAAAATAACTACTGGCCTTAAGAACTCGGTCGTGAGGGTTAAGTTCCTCATTTCTTTCAGATATATAAGTTTGTTTTGCAGCGGAACTTTTGCGCTGTTTCCTACTACTGGCAAAAGGCTCCAGCGAGGGTAATTATCCAATGGCCGAAAACCCCGTTTTTGAGCGCGCGACACGATTTCTTTCCGCCTTGCGCCACTGTCAGGTCCTAGGCTTGAAGGTGCACAGCGCCTCCAGCGAAGGGCTCACCGTTATCCTGCCGTACAGCCAGCAAATCGTCGGCAATCCACAGACCGGAGTGATTCATGGCGGCGCCATTACCTCGTTGATGGACACGGCTTGTGGCATGTCAACGTTGTGCGTGCTGCCGGAGTTTGAAGTCTGCCCGACCCTCGATCTGCGTATCGACTACATGCACGCCGCTGAACCGCACAAGGATGTCTACGGTTTCGCCCAATGCTATCGGGTGACCACCGATGTGATCTTCGCTCGCGGTTTTGCCTATCAGGACGATCCCGACACACCCATTGCCCACGTGGTCGGCACGTTTATGCGCATGGGCAAGGGCATCAAGGGCGCTCAAGGCTTTGGCGGCAAAATAAAAGGAGAGGGGCAGTGAGTGACGACCTGAAACAACAGTTGCAAGCCGCTCACGCTCAGGGTGATTACGCACCGTTACTGAAGCTGATTCCGTATGCCGGCTTGATCGGCATCGAATGCTCGCGGGTCGGCGATGAGCTGCTGTTCAAGCTGCCAGCGAACAAGGACAACATTGGTAACCCTTTACTGCCGGCGATCCACGGCGGGGTGATTGCCGGGTTCATGGAACTGGCTGCCGCCCTGCATCTGTTGATCTTCACCGGCGCACCGGGGGTACCGAAGATTATCGACTTCTCCCTTGATTATCTGCGGGCCGGGCAGTTTCGCGACACCTGGGCCAAGTGTCAGGTCTGCCGCCAGGGGCGACGCGTCGCCAACGTTGCCGTGACCGCCTGGCAAAGTACCGAAAGCGAGCCGATTGCCACCGCCCGCGCGCACTTCAAAATTGATGAGCCCTTGAAATCCTGAACGCTGCCCCCAACTCAGTGAACAACCCGCCGCCGACCATTCGGGTCGCGGCCAATGCCATCTGATTGGAGTTTGATGACCATGAGTGTGGAAACTCAAAAGGAAACCCTGGGCTTCCAGACCGAGGTAAAGCAGCTGCTGCACCTCATGATCCATTCGCTGTATTCCAACAAGGAAATCTTCCTTCGCGAATTGATCTCGAACGCCTCTGACGCTGTCGACAAGCTGCGCTTCGAAGCCCTGGCCAAGCCTGAGTTGCTCGAAGGTGGCGCTGACTTGAAAATCCGTGTGAGCTTCGACAAGGACGCCAAGACCGTCACGCTCGAAGACAACGGTATCGGCATGAACCGTGACGATGTGATCACCCACCTGGGGACCATCGCCAAATCGGGCACCGCCGATTTCATGAAGAATCTCTCGGGCGATCAGAAGAAGGATTCGCACCTGATCGGCCAGTTCGGTGTCGGTTTCTACTCTGCCTTCATCGTTGCCGACAAAGTTGACGTGTACAGCCGTCGCGCCGGCACCCCGGCCAGCGAAGGTGTGCACTGGTCGTCAAAAGGCGAGGGCGAGTTCGAAGTCGCCACTGTCGACAAGCCAGAGCGCGGTACCCGCATCGTCCTGCACCTGAAATCCGGTGAAGACGAGTTCGCTGATGGCTGGCGTCTGCGCAACATCATCAAGAAGTACTCCGATCACATCGCGCTGCCGATCGAGCTGCCGAAAGAAGTGGCTGCTGCCGAAGGCGAAGAGAAGCCTGAAGTTGAATGGGAAACCGTCAACCGCGCCAGCGCCCTGTGGACCCGTCCGCGCACTGAGGTGAAGGACGAGGAATACCAGGAGTTCTACAAGCACATTGCCCACGACTTCGAAAACCCGCTGGCCTGGAGCCACAACAAGGTCGAAGGCAAGCTCGAATACAGCTCGCTGCTGTACGTGCCGGCCCGTGCACCGTTCGACCTGTACCAGCGTGAAGCGCCGAAAGGCCTGAAGCTGTACGTGCAGCGTGTGTTCGTCATGGACCAGGCCGAGTCGTTCCTGCCGCTGTACCTGCGCTTCATCAAAGGCGTGGTCGATTCCAACGACCTGTCGCTGAACGTGTCGCGGGAAATCCTGCAGAAAGACCCGATCATCGACTCGATGAAAACCGCGCTGACCAAGCGCGTACTGGACATGCTGGAAAAATTGGCGAAAAACGAGCCTGAGCAATACAAGGGCTTCTGGAAGAACTTCGGTCAGGTCATGAAAGAAGGCCCGGCAGAAGATTTCGCCAACAAGGAAAAAATTGCCGGTTTGCTGCGTTTCGCATCGACCAATGGCGACGACGGCGAGCAGATCGTCGGTCTGGCCGACTACCTGGCCCGCGCCAAGGAAGGTCAGGACAAGATCTACTACCTCACCGGCGAAACCTACGCGCAGGTCAAGAACAGCCCGCACCTGGAAGTCTTCCGCAAGAAAGGCATCGAAGTGCTGCTGCTGACCGACCGCATCGACGAGTGGCTGATGAGCTACCTCAGCGAATTCGACGGCAAGACCTTCGTTGACGTGGCACGCGGTGATCTCGATCTGGGCAACCTGGACTCGGAAGAGGACAAGAAGGCCGCAGAAGAAGTCGCCAAGTCCAAAGAAGGTCTGGTCGAGCGCCTGAAAACCGCGCTGGGCGATTCCGTTGCCGAGGTTCGCGTGTCCCACCGTCTGACCGACTCGCCAGCTATTCTGGCCATCGGCGAACAGGACCTGGGCCTGCAAATGCGCCAGATCCTTGAAGCCAGCGGCCAGAAAGTGCCGGATTCGAAGCCGATCTTCGAATTCAACCCGAGCCACCCGCTGATCGAGAAACTCGACGGCGAGCAGAACGAAGGGCGTTTTGGCGACCTGTCGCACATCCTCTTCGATCAGGCCGCTCTGGCGGCTGGCGAAAGCTTGAAAGACCCGGCTGCTTACGTGACCCGTCTGAACAAGCTGCTGGTTGAGCTGTCAGCTTAATCACGTTGTAGAAAAACCCGCTTCGGCGGGTTTTTTCATTCTGGTGTTTAACATTCAGGAGTCAGAAATGAGCCAAGTCACTGTACGTTCTGTGGTCTATCAGCTTGATGGCCAGCCTTTTGAAGGTCGTCTGGCGTTTGACGCCGAGCACAAGGGCGCACGCCCGGGCCTGTTGATGGCGCCAAACTGGATGGGCGTCAGCGCTGGCGCGGAAGAAATCGCCAAGTCAGTTGCGGCCAAGGGCTACGTGGTGTTGATTGCCGACGTGTACGGTCAGGCCGTGCGTCCGCAAAACGCGGATCAGGCAGGCGCCGCGATGATGCCGTTGAAGGACGACCGCGCACTGCTGCGCAAGCGCATGCAGGCGGCGTTCGAGCAGTTGCAAAAGCAGGGCGAGGCGGCGGTCGATACCTCGAAACTGGCGGTGTTCGGTTTCTGCTTCGGCGGTTGCTGCGCACTGGATCTGGCGCGCACGGGCGTGCCGGTGAAGGCGGCGGTGTCGTTCCACGGTACGCTGGATTCGCCGAACCCGGCAGACGCGAAGAACATCAAGGGCTCGGTGCTGGTGCTGCACGGCGCTGCCGATCCGTTGGTGCCGAAAGAGCAATTGCCGGCATTTGAAGATGAGATGAACGCAGCGAACGTGGATTGGCAGTTGCTGAGCTATGGCGGTGCGGTGCACTCGTTCACCGATCCGCATGCCAATGTGCCGGGCAAGATGATGTACGACGCAAAAACCGCCAAGCGCGCGTTCAAGTCGATGCATGATTTGCTGGATGAAGTGTTCAAGGGCTGAAAAGCGAAAAGCCCCTCATCGGAACGCCGCCCACCTGACCCTCTCCCTCTGGGAGAGGGCTGGGGTGAGGGTCAAGGCTTAACGCGGCAATTCGATCCGCTCGATTTCTCCCGGCACCGTCGGCCAATCCCCGGCCGCCCACTTGCGCCGCGCCTCATCAATCGCCGCCGGATCGCTCGCGACAAAATTCCAGTTGATCCGCCGCGGGCCGTCCAGCGCCGCGCCACCGAACACCACCGCATGTACATTGCTGTCGGCAAACAGACTCATCTCTTCGCCTGTCGGCAATACCACCAGCGCATGCGGTTCGATCACTTCACCGTTCAACTGCGCATCGCCACTTAACACATACACCGCCCGTTCCTCGTGCTCGGCGGGAATCAGCAGCGTGGTCGCGGTTTGCATCTGCACTTCGGCGTACAGCGTAGGAGAAAGCACCGGCACCGGCGATTCCAGGCAAAAGCCTGACCCGGCAATCATGCGGATCTGTACGCCAAGGTTATCGCTGACCGGCAAAGTTGCCGCCGGATAGTGGCTGTAATGCCCCGGACCTTGTTCGTGTTCCTTGGGCGAGGCCAACCAGATCTGCAAGCCGTGCATCGTGAAGCTTTGTTCCCACAACGCTTCCGGTGTGCGCTCGACGTGTGCGATCGCACTGCCGGCGGTCATCCAGCTGACATCCCCGGCCTGGACCACCTGGTCGGAACCAAGGCTGTCCTTGTGCTGGATCTGCCCTTCAAACAAATAGGTGAGTGTCGACAGACCAATGTGCGGATGCTGTCGGATATTCATGCCTTTGCCTGTCGGATAAACCGTTTCAAGCATGTGGTCGAAAAACACGAAAGGCCCGACGCTGCGGCATTTGGCTGACGGCAACGGGCGCAGAATCGGCTGGCCTTCGACGTCTTCGGCGCGCGGGCGGATGATCAGAGGTTGCGTGTCCATGGTGCATTCCAGGCTGAGCGGGTGATGCCAGAAGCATAACCCGCCGCTGGCAAGAGGGTGATTACTGGCTGTCGAAGCCCTGTGGGGCGTGGGTTTCGATGGTCACTTCGCTGGTGGTCATCAGCTTGTGGATCGGGCAGCGATCCGCTACGCGCAGCAGCTCTTCACGCTGGGCATCGGTGAGGACGCCCTTAAGGGTGAGCGTCACGTGCAGCACATATTTGCCTTTCTGCTCTTCGCTGTTGTCGCGTTTGACCTCGACACCGACGCCGGTCAGCGGGATGTCTTTCTTCTTCGCGTACATCTTCAGGGTCAAGGCTTTACAGGCACCGAGTGCGGCATCGAAATAATCGTGTGGCTCGGGCGCCGAGCCTTCGCCACCGGCAGACTTCGGTACGTCGGCAAACAATTCGTGGTCGTCGATCTGTACGGTGTGACGAAAACCTTCGGCGGAGACGGTATTGACGGTAACGGTCATGGCAACCTCACTGGCAGTAGGAAAAGTCATTCGATCAAAAAAGACCTTGCAGTTATAGAGCATTCCTACAGAGGCGCGTTCCACTTTCCTGCAGGATGAACCCTTGTCGCCGGCTCGGGGTCTAGGCTATGTCTACCTGCCGGAGATTACTTGTGCCCTTGTTTCGTTTGAGTCTTGCCTGCTTGCTGGTATTTGCCGGCGCCGCCAGTGCCCGCGATTACACCTACAGCGATGCGCACCTGCACTACGTGGATTTTTTCCAGGAGACCGCGGGTATGGCGAAACTGCTGACAGCGATGAAGGACAACTCCGTCGAGCACGTGATGATTTCCGGTATTCCGGTTGCGAAGAAGTGGCATGAAGACGAGCCCAAGCGCCCGCGCTATTACGCCGGTGATGACGCTGATGCCTATTGGTACAGCGCCACCGATGTGATCATCGCCGATGCGGTGCAAAAACTCGCCCCGGAGCAGCGCCCGTACTTTCACCCATTCCTCTCGGGGTTCAATCCCAACGACAAGAACTCTGCTGCGCACATCCAGCGCATGCTCGATCTGTATCCGGGGCTGTGGCAGGGCATTGGCGAGGTGTTTACGCGTCACGACGATCTCACGGCGCTGACCTCCGGTGACACGCCGCGTGCCAACAATGAGGCGATGACGAAGATCTATCACCTGGCGGCGGAAAACGATCTGCCGGTGATGCTGCATTCGAACATCACCTCCAAGCGTGAGAAGAATCCGCTGTACCTGAAGGAAATCGAAGAGCCGCTGCGCAATCATCCGCATACGCGCTTTATCTGGGCGCACGCGGGGACGAGCGCGGAAATTCATCGGCACCAGACGCAACTGAAATTTCTTCTGCCCACCGTCAGCCGGTTGCTTGAGGCTTATCCGAATCTGTTCGTCGATCTGTCGTGGAGCATGCTCACGCCGTATCTGCTGGATGAGCAGGGCAGACCACGTGCGGAATGGCTGGCCTTGGTGGAGAAATACCCGGAGCGCTTCATGCTCGGCTCTGACGTCGTCGGCCGATTCAACAAGCTCGGCCGAGAGATGCACAGTTTCACGCCCTTTCTTGATGCCTTGCCCGAAGACGTTGCCCGTAAAGTCGCCCGGGATAACTTCCTGGCTATATTGCCGCGAACAGCGGCTAAGTCCGGGAAAACCTCGCTGAAACGTTAATGCCAAAGGTTCGAAGTATTAAGGCCTTTTGATATCACCTTTTGGTCTTACGCAAATTTTCGCCGGGCCGATACCTTCTAAAGCAACCAGCTGCAGGGTTGATGCAGCGCTTTTGGAAGGAACCAGCGTAATGAGTATCCGAAGTCTCAATATTGCCCCGCGCGCCGGGCTGGGGTTTGGCTTGCTGGGTTTGATGGTGTTTGCCTTGGGGGCTTTCGCCTTGCTGCAAATGTCGAACATGCGGGCGCAATCCGATGAAGTCGATAACAACTGGCTGCCGAGCGTCATGGCAGTGGGCGAGATGAGTCAGGACATACTGCGCTTGCGGGCCCTGACCATGCGGCTGCTGCTCAATCGCGATCCGCAAGCGCTTTCGCAGAATGTCGCCAAGCTTGATGATCTGCGGGGGGTACTCAGCGAGGCCCAGCAGCGTTATGACGTGCTGATCGTGCTGCCCGAGGAGCGCAAGCTGTTTGACCGCTTCAAGGTTGCCGAGCACAAGTACCTGGAGTTGCAGGCGCAGGTCATGCAGTTGTCCGCGCAAAACCGCGTGGAGGAAGCCGCTGCGATTCTCAACGGCGAGATGAGTCCCTTGGCCGATGAGATGGCGGTGACCCTCAAAGAACTGGTCGAGCTGAACAAACACAATGCTAGTCTCGCCACCGAGGCGGCGCGACTGGTGTTTATCAATTCGCGGTTGTGGGTCGGGGTCATGATCGGTGTCACGGCGCTGATTACGATCGGACTGGCGCTGCTGCTGACCCGTAGCATTGTGCTGCCGCTGGCGCAGTCGCTGGGTGTTGCCGAAGTGGTGGCGGGCGGCGATCTGACCGGCGACATCAGCATCTCCGGAAAGGACGAGCCGGCGCGGCTGCTGCATGCGCTGAAAAGCATGCAACACAACCTGCGCGACACCATTCGCAAGATCTCCGAGTCGTCCAGTCAACTGGCGTCGGCGTCGGAGGAGCTCAGCTGCGTCACGGAAGACGCGACGCGCGGCTTGCATCAGCAGAGCCTGGAGATTGAGCAGGCCGCCACGGCGGTGAATCAGATGACTGCTGCCGTGGAAGAGGTGGCGAGCAATGCGGTGGCGACTTCCGAGGCGTCGCGCGAGTCTGACCGCATCGCCCAGCATGGTCGCGAACAAGTGCAGCAAACCGTTTCGTCGATTGAGTTACTCGCCGAAGACGTGACCAACAATGCGTCGCAGGTCGAAGATCTGGCGCAGAAGGTTCATGGCATCAGCAAAGTGCTGGATGTGATTCGTTCAATCGCCGAGCAGACCAATCTGCTCGCATTGAACGCCGCGATTGAAGCCGCGCGGGCCGGTGATGCCGGACGCGGATTCGCGGTAGTGGCCGATGAGGTGCGGGCGTTGGCCCATCGCACCCAGCAGTCAACGCAGGAGATTGAACAGATGATTGGTGGCATCCAACAGGGCACCGATTCGGCGGTCAATTCGATGCAGCAAAGCAATGTGCGTGCGCGTTCGACGCTCGAGTTAGCCAAGGCCGCCGGGACTGCACTTGAAGAGATTGCCTCGGCATTTACCCTGATCAATGAGCGGAATCTGGTGATAGCCAGTGCTTCGGAGGAGCAGGCAGCGGTGGCGCGGGAGGTGGATCGCAACCTGATGAACATTCGAGATCTGGCGATGCAGACGTCGGCGGGGGCGAATCAGACGAGTGCGGCGAGTCAGGAGTTGTCGCGGTTGGCGGTGGATTTGAACAGCATGGTGGCGAAATTTTCGGTTTGAGTTTCGCCTTCAAAAGCCCCTCACCCTAACCCTCTCCCGGAGGAAGAGGGGACCGACCGTGCGATGCTTTGTACATCCGTCGACCTGAAACTGCCTGGGTGAATCCATAATCGACTCGATCTTTCAGGTCGATACATAGCGTCAGACATCTCGGTCAGAGCCCTCTCCCTCGGGAGAGGGCTGGGGTGAGGGGCAAAGGTGGCACAAAAAGCCGGGTTAAACGCAGGCGAAAAAAAGCCCCGCATTTCGCGGGGCTTTTTGCTGTAGCGGCGGATCAGTTGCCTTTGACAGCCTTGCCGTTGACCGTGCCGTCCTGGAGCATGATGTTGTACTCCTTGCCGTCGGTTTCAACCTGTTGCAGACGAACCAGCAGGTAATCCCAATCCTTGGCGAACCAGAGGACGGTGATGCGCTTGCTTTGTGTCGGATCGCGTACGCGCTCGACCTTGATCGCATCGATCTGGCCGGCCTTGGTCTCGACTTTCTCCGAACCGAGCACGCGGAAGTCATAGGTATCGACTTCACCGTCATCGACCACCTGATAGCTCATGGTCTTCTTGCCGGCGGCGACATCGTGCTGCAGCGCCAGTTGATAGGTGGACTTGTCGACCATGCCACGGTTCAACGGGATCTTCACCGCGTCACCACGGTCGGTGCCGGTGACGAGCTTGTTGGTCCAGTCGAAGTCCAGATCGGCCTTTTTCGCTTTGCCCAGGCCGCCGCGTTCGAAGTGGTAGGACTGTGGCAGCAGCGTGTCCTTGTCCAGCGTCAGGGTACTTTCTTCAGTCAGGCTGGCGATCATCATCGAGGCCTTGAAGCTGAGTTTCCAGGTGCCGTTGGCTTCCTTGGTCAGGCTGCGCTCGGCGGTGCCGCTCATGGGCAACTGCTTCCAGTCGGCGGTGTAGCTGGCGGAGAACGGTTGAAGGTCCGCAGCCTGCGCGAAGGGCAGGGCGAGCAGAGCGCAAGCGAAGAGCAGGGCGCGACGCATAATATCTCCTAGTGTCGAATCAAGTGGCCGCTGGCCGCGAGTAACTGGCCATCCAGTAAAGCACCGTGTTCACCGAGTGCCAGCCGGCCTTCGGCAAACCAGCGTACGGCCATCGGGTAGATCAGGTGTTCCTGAACGTGGACTCGCTGCGCCAGACTGTGCGGCGTGTCGTGCAACTCTACCGGTATTACTGCCTGTACGACCAGTGGTCCACCATCGAGTTCCTCGGTGACGAAATGCACGGAGCAGCCATGTTCGCTGTCGCCGGCCTCAAGCGCCCGCTGATGAGTGTGTAACCCTTTGTATTTGGGCAACAACGAGGGGTGGATGTTGAGCAGGCGACCCTGGTAGTGGCGCACGAAATCGGCGCTGAGAATGCGCATGAAACCGGCCAGTACCACGAGTTTGGGGTTGAATTCGTCGATCAGTTTGATCAGGGCAGCATCGAAGGCCTCGCGACCTTCGAAAGCCTTGTGATCCAGCGAGCGGGTGGCGATACCCGCGTCGCTGGCACGTTGCAGGCCGTAGGCGTCGGCGCGGTTGGAAATCACCGCAGCGATGCGGACCGGGCTGTCGCCGGTCCGCGTGCTGTCGATCAGAGCCTGCAAGTTACTGCCGGTGCCGGACAACAGCACCACAACATCACAGGTCTTGGACATCAGTGAGCCTTGAGGTTCTTCAGCTCAACCTGAGCGGCGCCTTCGGCGGCCACGGCGATCTGGCCGATGACCCAAGGCTGTTCGCCGGCGTCACGCAGGGTGTTCAGGGCGACTTCAACGTGCTCCTGAGCCACGCAGATCACCATGCCAACGCCGCAGTTCAGCACGCGGTGCATCTCGGTCTCGTCGACGTTGCCTTTCTCTTGCAGCCAGTCGAACACGGCAGGGCGAGTCCAGCTTGCTACGTCGACCACGGCCTGAGCGCCTTTTGGCAGAACGCGCGGGATGTTGTCCAGCAGGCCGCCACCGGTGATGTGGGCCATGGCTTTGACGGCGCCGGTGTCTTTGATCAGCTTGAGCAGCGGCTTCACGTAGATGCGGGTCGGGGCCATCAGCAGGTCGGTCAGCGGTTTGCCGTCGAGCTGGATGTTTTCGATGTCGGCGCCGGATACCTCAATGATCTTGCGGATCAGCGAGTAGCCGTTGGAGTGCGGGCCGGACGATGGCAGGGCGATCAGGGCGTCACCGGTGGCGACTTTCGAGCCGTCGATGATTTCCGATTTTTCCACGACGCCGACGCAGAAGCCGGCCAGGTCGTAGTCTTCGCCTTCGTACATGCCTGGCATTTCAGCGGTTTCGCCGCCCACCAGCGAGCAACCGGACAGTTCGCAGCCGGCGCCGATGCCGGTCACAACCTGGGCAGCGGTGTCGACATTCAGTTTGCCGGTGGCGTAGTAGTCGAGGAAGAACAGTGGCTCAGCGCCGCACACCACCAGATCGTTGACGCACATGGCGACCAGGTCGATGCCGATGCTGTCGTGCTTGTTCAGGTTCAGCGCCAGACGCAGCTTGGTGCCGACACCGTCAGTGCCGGAAACCAGTACAGGCTGCTTGTAGCCGGCCGGGATTTCGCAGAGGGCGCCGAAACCGCCCAGGCCGCCCATGACTTCCGGGCGCGCAGTGCGCTTGGCGACGCTCTTGATGCGTTCGACCAATGCTTCACCGGCGTCGATGTCTACACCGGCGTCCTTGTAGCTCAGGGAGGGTTGCTTGCTCATGATCCAGGCCTTTAGGGGAGGGGATTCAGGGGTAACGACCGAGTTCAGCGGGAACGCCGAATCCGACAGGGGCGATTGCCTCACGCGAAGTTCGGGGTGCCCGGCTGTTGCCGGTCTGCGAAGGCGCGCGATTTTATCAGGCTTGAGGGGCAGCGGCCATCCTCGCACCGACGGGCAGAGCCATATCAGCGGAAATTTTTTGCAATTGAGGCGTGCGGGTGCCTGTATAAGGTGGCTCAATTAACCGTCTATCGTTATCACTGTGCAAAAACTTACCGCCGCCGTGTGAATGTTTTGCGATGGCAGATTGTCACAGCCTTGCTCAACCGGTTCACGCGGCCTGTTCCAGCCGCTCCTGTCGACGGGAATTTTCCATGCGTTTTTGTAAATTGTTGTTTGTGGGGTGTTTGTCCCTGGTCAGCCTGGCGAGTCATGCCGAAAACCTCAAAGGCCTTTATCAGGTGCGTGAGCCGGTCCACGGTCAGGCGCCGGAAGAACGTGATCGCGCCACGCAAGCCGCGCTGGACACGTTGGTGCTGCGCCTGACCGGCGACCCGAAGGCTGTGCAAAATCCGGGGCTGGCGGCCATTCGCAAGGATCCGCAGCAGATCATCAGTCAGTTCGGTTTCGATGCCGGGCCGCCGGAGGTGCTGAAAGTCGATTTCGATCCGGCCACCACCGAGCAGGCGCTGCGCCGTGCCGGGTTGTCTTTGTGGGGTGCCAGTCGTCCCTCGATTCTGAGCTGGTGGCTGAACGATTCGGCTGAAGGCTCAAGCCTGGTGGGAGACGGTCAGGCCGCAGCTGCGCCGTTGCGCACCGCTGCCCAGCATCGCGGATTACCGCTGCGTTTGCCGCTGGCGGATCTGAGCGAGCAACTGGTGGCTACCGCACCCGCGCTGGAAGGCACCGATCCGGCACCACTGCGTGGCGCTTCGGAACGTTACAGCGCTGACGCCTTGCTGGCGGTGCATGCGCGTGAAGAGGGCGGGCAGTGGCAGGCCAAATGGCATCTGTGGCTGGGGGATCAGAAAGAGGCCGGCAGCGTGCAGGGCGCCGACCAGGCGGCGGTGGCCGACGCGGTGATGCTGGCGGTGGCCGAGCGTCTGGCACCGCGGTTTGTTGCCAAGCCTGGGGTGTCGGGTCAACAGACCCTGGAAGTGCAGGGGATGAATCTGGAGCGCTACGCCACGTTGCTGCGGTTACTCGAGCCGTTCGGTGTGCGTCTGCAAAGTGTCGAGGGTGATCGCATCGTGTATCGGGTCAACGGCAGTGCCGATCAGTTGCGTGCGCAATTGTCATTGGCGAAGTTGCAGGAATTGCCGGCTGAAGCGCCGGCACCGGCGGCGGCGCCACAACCGACGGTTGCCGGTGCAGCGCCGGTTGTCGCTGCGGCTCCGGCACCTGTGGCGCCATCGTTGCGGTTTCGCTGGTAAGTCTTTCCTTATATAGAAGCAACAGGAGTGGGTACATGGCCGATTCGCGGCGTTGGTTCTGGCTCGGTGGGGTAGTCCTGCTTTGCGCGTTTGTCTGGTTGCTGCATCCGATCCTCACGCCGTTTCTGGTGGCCTTGCTGCTGGCCTATCTGTTCGATCCGCTGGTGGATCGTCTTGAGCGGCTCGGCCTGTCGCGGACCTGGGGCGTAATCGCGGTTTTTGCCTTGTTCACGCTGATCGTCACAACCCTGTTGCTGGTGTTGGTGCCGATGCTCGCCAAGCAGTTGCTGCGTTTGTATGAACTGGCGCCGCAGATGCTCGACTGGCTGCAACACACGGCGTTGCCGTGGGCGCAGTCGAAACTGGGGCTGTCAGACGGCTTCTGGAAGTTCGACAAGGTCAAGGCGGCGATCAGCGAGCACATGGGGCAGACCACTGACATTGTCGGTGTGGTGCTGAGTCAGGCCACGGCTTCCAGCCTGGCGCTGATCGGCTGGCTGGCGAATCTGGTGCTGATTCCGGTCGTGAGCTTTTACCTGTTGCGCGACTGGGACGTGATGATGGCCAAGATCCGCAGCCTGTTGCCGCGTGATCGTGAGGAGACCATCGTCTCGCTGGCCGGTGAATGCCATGAGGTGCTCGGCGCGTTTGTGCGCGGGCAATTGCTGGTAATGCTGGCGCTGGGCGTGATCTATGCCGCGGGGTTGATGATCGTCGGCCTGGAACTGGGTCTGTTGATTGGCTTGATTGCGGGGCTGGCGGCGATCGTGCCGTACATGGGGTTCGTGATCGGGATTGGCGCGGCGCTGATTGCCGGGTTGTTCCAGTTCGGTGGCGACCTGTATCCGATGATCGGGATTGTCGCGGTGTTTATGGTCGGTCAGGCGCTCGAGGGTATGGTGCTGACGCCGCTACTGGTCGGCGATCGCATCGGTCTGCACCCGGTTGCGGTGATCTTTGCCATCCTCGCTGGTGGCGAGTTGTTCGGCTTCACCGGTGTGCTGCTGGCGCTGCCGGTCGCGGCGGTGATCATGGTGCTGGTGCGCCATGTGCACGACTTGTACAAGGATTCCGACATCTATAGTGGCGTGGATGAGCCAGAGCTGTAGAGGAGAGGGCCAACCCGGCGAAGCGCCGGGTTGGCCCGTGTCCTGCAGGCCTTGGCGCCAAAGAATCTGTCATAAAACCAGCGTGTTAACGCAAACCTTTGATTTTGCTTGGACTCTGTCGCATTGTGCGCTCAGCTTCACGGGTATAAACTTCGCAAACTTTACACAGAGGCCACTAACGGTTCCTTGAGAACTGTTCAGTCAGCATGAAACCGATTCAGCTGCCCCTAGGTGTGCGTCTGCGTGACGACGCCACCTTCATCAACTACTACCCAGGCGCCAATGCCGCTGCACTCGGCTATGTCGAGCGCCTATGCGAAGCCGACGCCGGCTGGACAGAAAGCCTGATCTACCTGTGGGGCAAACACGGCGTAGGGCGTACGCATCTGTTGCAGGCGGCCTGCCTGCGTTTCGAGCAGATGGGCGAGCCGGCGGTGTACCTGCCACTGGCCGAGTTGATGGATCGCGGCGTTGAAATCCTCGACAACCTGGAGCAGTACGAACTGGTTTGCCTGGATGATCTGCAGGTGATCGCCGGCAAGGCTGACTGGGAAGAGGCGATGTTTCATCTGTTCAACCGCTTGCGTGACAGCGGACGGCGCCTGCTGATCGCCGCGTCTACTTCGCCGCGTGAGTTGCCCGTCAAACTGGCGGACTTGAAATCGCGCCTGACCCTGGCGTTGATTTTCCAGATGCGTCCTCTTTCCGATGAAGACAAATTGCGTGCGCTGCAATTGCGCGCATCCCGTCGCGGTCTGCACCTGACCGATGAGGTCGGTCATTTTATTTTGACGCGCGGTACTCGCAGCATGAGTGCATTGTTCGATCTGCTCGAACAACTCGATCAGGCCTCTTTGCAGGCCCAGCGCAAGCTGACTATTCCTTTCCTCAAAGAAACCCTGGGCTGGTAGCCAAACCCGCTGAAACTGCGGCTTGCAGCGGGTTTTGCCATATTTCAGGCGTCAGAAAATCCGCTTTCCTGCACGGTTGGCAGGCTGCGTATCGGTTCAAATGGGCTTAAGCGCTTAGATGTAAACGAGAAACCGAGAAGTCACAAAAAGGTCGATTGAATTTGCAAATGAGGTCGATAGCGGGCATAGTCTCGGCTTCTTTACAACTATCAGCCACGGTCGTGCCCATGCTAAATCGCTTCGCACCCCTCGTGCCTCTCGCACTCGTCACCCTGTTGTTCGGTTGCGCTGCTCATTCTCCAGTTCAAGAGCAGCCTCAACAGGTTAAAAATTCTGCCACTGCCCAGTCTTCCGTTATTTACCAGGAAGAGCTGGACACCGAAAAAGAGCTGTCGGACTTCAACAAGAAGCCGTATGAGCTGCCTGTTCTGGCCGACAGCATTCTCGAACGCGGCATGTCCCTGATCGGTACCCGTTACCGTTTCGGCGGCACCTCTGAAGCCGGTTTCGATTGCAGCGGTTTCATCGGCTATCTGTTCCGCGAAGAAGCCGGCATGAACCTGCCGCGCTCCACTCGCGAAATGATCAACGTGGATGCCCCGCTGGTTTCGCGCAGTAACCTCGAGCCGGGCGATCTGCTGTTCTTCGCCACCAACGGTCGTCGCGGTCGTGTGAGTCACGCCGGGATCTACCTGGGTGACAACCAGTTCATTCACTCCAGCAGTCGTTGCAGCGGCGGTGTTCGCATCGACAGCCTGGGTGACAGCTACTGGAGCAAAACCTTCATTGAAGCCAAGCGCGCCCTGGCGATGGCTCCGACCGTGGTCACCGCTCGCAAGTAATTCCCCGTTGTCGCCACGTCCGTGGCGACCAAAACGGCGCCGGCAGCCGAGTAGACCCAGACTTTACAAGGTGAAGTTAAAGTCTTACTTGAAGTTTGTCGTATAGCCGCTAGAATCCTGTATCTATATTGATGGCAAACCGCCTGCGTGCTCCGCAGGCGGTTTTGTTTTCTGTCCATCCGGCAGAGAAAGCCGCAGCCAGATCAGGATGTTCTGCTTATGACGATGTCGGCCCGCCTTGCTTTGATCTTCTGCGCAGCGCTGCTCAGCGCCTGCGCCAGTCGCACACCACCGCCCGCGCCTGTGGTGCGCGCCCCGGTAGTGTTCGGACCCTCCCAGTCATTCTCGCCCGCTGCTGAAGACGTGCTGTTTCGCGCCCTGGGCCTGGTTGGCACGCCTTATCGCTGGGGCGGCAATACACCAGACTCCGGGTTTGATTGCAGTGGTCTGATCGGTTTCGTCTACCGTGATGCGGCGGGTATCAGCTTGCCGCGTTCCACGCGAGAGATGATCGTGATGCAGGCGCCGAATGTCGGCAAGGAAGGCTTGCAGACCGGTGACCTGATCTTCTTTGCCACCAATGGCGGTTCGCAGGTCAGTCATGCGGGGATTTATGTCGGGGAAGGGCGCTTCGTGCATGCGCCGGCAACCGGCGGTACGGTGAAGCTGGACAGCCTGTCGAAGGCGTATTGGCAGAAAGCGTATCTGAGTGCCAAGCGCGTGTTGCAACCTGAGCACCTGGCGCGTAACCCTTAGTTCAATGACTCACAATCCAATGCAGGAGTGAGCCTGCTCGCGATAGCAGTCAATCAACAGTGATGTTGAAGATGACGCTGTCATCGCGAGCAGGCTCACTCCTGCAGTTGTTTTGGTTCAGGCAAAAGTTATTTGGCGAACGATACTCGCCACACTTTGTTGCCCACATCATCGGCCACCAGCAAGTCCCCTTGCTGGTCGATCACCACGCCCACCGGGCGACCTAGCGCATTCTCATCCTTGTCGAGGAAACCGGTCAGCACATCCACCGGTGTTCCGTTCGGTTTGCCTGCGCTGAACGGGACAAAAATCACTTTATAGCCACTGTGCGGCTTGCGGTTCCATGAGCCGTGCTGCCCAATGAACGCGCCTTCCTTGAACTGCGCCGGCAGGCTATTGCCCTCGGCGAACGTCAGACCCAGCGAAGCGGTGTGCGGGCCTACGGCATAGTCCGGGGCGATGGCCTTGGCCACCAGATCAAGGTTTTGCGGTTTCACGCGCTCATCCACATGCTGCCCGTAATAGCTGAATGGCCAGCCATAGAAACCACCGTCCTTGACCGAAGTGATGTAGTCCGGCACCAGGTCGCTACCGATTTCGTCACGCTCGTTGACTGCCGTCCACAGTGCGCCTGTGGTGGGTTCCCAGGCCAGGCCGTTGGGGTTGCGGATGCCCGAGGCGAAGATCCGGTGATTGCCAGTGGCGCGATCCACCTCCCAGATCGCTGCGCGTCCTTCTTCTTTATCCAGACCGTTTTCGCCGACGTTGCTGTTCGAGCCGACGGTGACGTACAGCTTGCTGCCGTCCTTGCTGGCGATGACGTTTTTGGTCCAGTGGTGATTCAGCGTGCCGCCCGGAAGATCGGTGACCTTGATCGGCTGCGTCTTGATCTCGGTCGCGCCGGGTTCGTAGTGAAAGCGCAGCAGGCGATCGGTGTCGGCGACATACAGGTCATTGCCCACCAGTGTCATGCCGAACGGCGAGTTGAGGTTTTGCAAAAATACTGTGCGGGTCTCCGCTACGCCGTCGTGATCGGCATCGCGCAGCAGGGTGATACGGTTCGGGCTCGGCACGCCGGCACCGGCCTTGCCCATGACTTTTTTCATGACCCAGCCACGAATGCCGCTGCTGTCGTCCGGTTTCGGCGGGGCGTTGGTTTCCGCTACCAGCACGTCACCATTGGGTAGTACGTAAAGCCAGCGCGGATGATCGAGGCCTTCGGCAAACGCGGCCACTTGGGTGCCGGCCGCAGCGGTTGGTTTGCCGCCGGCGGGCCAGCCGACTGCCGGAGCGATGTTCACTGTCGGGATCAGGGTCTTGTTCGGTTCGGGCAGTTTCGGTGACGGGCCGGTGCCGTCGGAGACTTGCAGGCTAGAGGATTCACCGCAGGCGGTGAGCCCTCCGGCGAGGGCGATGACGAAAGCGAGTCGGGTTTTGCGCATTACTGATCTTCCCTATGAATGCATTCCTAATCATAGAGGAGCTGACGCGCCCGATGGTTCAACCGCTTAGCCACGGGCCTCTTTGAACAGCACGGCGATGCCCGGGTGATAGTTGCCGGCTTCGCTGCGCAGTTTTCGGTAGGCGTAAGGGAAGTACCAGGCGACCGCGCAGGTGTGTTCCTTTTGCAGATCGTCGACCATGTCCTGCAATTCTTCAGGGCTGGCGCTGTGCTGGGCCTTTTGCGGGGCGACGAACAGGCAGCCAAGCCGCAGATCACTGGCGTAGCTGATGCGTTTGGCGTCGCTGGTAATGTCCTGCAGGGCCTGGGTCAGGTTGAGGTTGTTGACCCGTGGCCAGCGCTGCGTGGCCTGAATGAAGGCGCGGTCGTCAGTCCCGGCGATAAACAGATCGGCGCGGGCGTTGCGCTCGCCATCCTCGTTCTGTTTGCGGGTGGGCGTCTGGCTGAGGGTCACCAGTTCGGCCATCCAGGCTGCCGCCGAGAGCAATCCGAGATTGGCGTTCTCGTCATGCCAGTAAGGCGTGTCGCTGTCGCCGCGCACGGCGTTGTAACGGTCGATACAGTCAAACCAGCGTTCAAGCACCGGGCGCAGGAATTCCAGGCGCGGGTTGCTGATGATCATGCCTTGCATCGTCATCATCCTTATTGTTGTGATGGGCTTTTCCGGGAAAAGCATGGCTCTTTGATATCACTTGTATCAGTGTGGCACAAGATTGGCGTCAGATAATTGATCGACGGCAGTTATTCGACCGATGTCCCCCTCTTTAATTGACGCTCCACCCCCAACCCTCTAACCTTCGCGGCTTGTTTCAGGTGCTCTGTGACACCCCGTCGACAGAGTGAAACAGGGAAGCCGGTGAGGGTTGTCTTCGCGCGAAGAGCCACCACAATCCCGGCGCTGCCCCCGCAACGGTAAATGAGTAAAAGCTGCGCCTTGAGCCACTGCCTCGACAGAAGCGGGAAGGCGCGCAGCCAGGCGCATCGCCGCTCATGAGCCCGGAGACCGGCCTGATCCATCCAGCGGCATCACGGTGGGCGATGCCAGGCTTTTTGCCGTCTATTCTTGTGCCTGCCCGCCGTTATTCAGCCTCAACGGAGAGCTCCCCCATGACTGATTCCCCCGAGCGTGATGAACGCCATCTGGCGCGCATGCAGCGCAAAAAAGCCGTGATCGACGAGCGCATCGCCAACTCGCCCGATGAGTGCGGTCTGGTGCTGGTGCTGACCGGCAACGGCAAAGGCAAAAGCAGTTCGGCGTTCGGCATGCTTGCCCGCGCGATGGGCCACGGCATGCAGTGCGGCGTGGTGCAGTTCATCAAGGGCCGTAACAGCACCGGCGAAGAGCTGTTTTTCCGCCGCTTCCCGGAGCAAGTGCGCTTTCATGTGATGGGCGAGGGTTTCACCTGGGAAACCCAGGATCGTCAGCGCGATATCGCCGCCGCCGAAGCGGCGTGGGAAGTGTCCCGCGAGCTGTTGCGCGATCCGTCGATCGGCCTGGTGGTGCTGGATGAATTGAACATCGCCCTCAAGCACGGCTACCTCGACCTCGATCGGGTACTGAGCGACTTGCAGGCGCGTCCGCCGATGCAGCACGTGGTCGTCACCGGCCGCGCAGCCAAGCCGGAAATGATCGAGATGGGTGACACCGTCACCGAAATGGGCATGCTCAAACATGCCTTCCAGGCCGGCATCAAAGCGCAGAAAGGCGTCGAACTTTGAATCAGCCACGTCACTGCCCGGCGGTGTTGATCGCTGCGCCGGCCTCCGGTCAGGGCAAGACTACCGTCACCGCTGCGCTGGCGCGTTTGCATCGCAATCAGGGGCGCAAGGTGCGCGTCTTCAAGTGCGGCCCGGACTTTCTCGATCCGATGATTCTCGAGCGCGCCAGCGGTGCGCCGGTGTATCAACTGGACATGTGGATGGTCGGCGAGCAGGACAGTCGGCGTTTGCTGTGGGAAGCGGCCGCCGAGGCCGATCTGATCCTGATCGAAGGTGTGATGGGCCTGTTCGACGGCACGCCATCAAGCGCCGATCTGGCGCGGCATTTCGGCGTGCCGGTACTTGGCGTGATCGACGGCACCGCGATGGCGCAGACTTTCGGTGCGTTGGCGCTGGGCCTGGCGAAGTATCAACCGGATCTACCGTTCGCTGGCGTGCTGGCCAACCGCGTCGGCACCTTGCGTCACGCGCAATTGCTCGAAGGCAGCCTCACTGAAGGCCTGCGCTGGTACGGCGCGCTTTCCCGCGAAACCGGAATCGAGTTGCCGAGCCGGCACCTCGGTCTGGTGCAGGCCAGTGAGCTCAATGACCTGGATCTGCGTCTCGACGCGGCCGCCGAAGCATTGGCCAGCAGTTGCGAGGTAGCGCTGCCACCGGCCGTGGAATTTGCCGCGCCTGAAGTCATCACCGCCGAACCATTGCTCGAAGGCGTGCGCATTGCCGTCGCCCGCGATGAAGCCTTTGCCTTTATCTACGGCGCCAGCCTCGACCTGTTGCGGGCGATGGGCGCCGAGTTGAGTTTTTTCTCGCCGATCCGCGACACGCAATTGCCCGAGGCCGACAGCCTGTATCTGCCTGGCGGTTACCCGGAACTGCACCACGCGGCGTTGTCGCAAAACACCGCAATGCTCGACGCGATCCGCGCGCACCATGCGGCCGGCAAGCCGTTGCTCGCCGAATGTGGCGGCATGCTCTATCTGCTTGATTCGTTGACCGATGTCGAAGGCCGCCGTGCCGAACTGCTCGGGCTGCTGCGCGGTGATGCGGTGATGCAAAAACGTCTGGCGGCACTGGCGCTGCAAGCGGTGGACCTGCCGGAAGGTTCGTTGCGCGGCCACACCTATCATCATTCGCTGACCACCACTGAGCTGACACCGATTGCCCGTGGCTTGAGCCCGAATGGCGGACGCGGGGCCGAGGCGGTTTATCGCGAGGGGCGGATGACGGCTTCGTATGTGCACTTTTATTTTCCGTCGAATCCTGCTGCGATTGCCGCATTGTTTGCGCCAGATCGTGACGCCGCCTTCGCGAGCAAGCTCGCTCCCACAGGGGATCGCGTTTCTTGAGCAAGCACCCCGTCCAATGTGGGAGCGAGCTTGCTCGCGAAGAGGCCATGACCGACAACGCATTTACCGAGGCCGAGCGCCAAGCCGTCTATCGAGCCATCGCCGAACGCCGCGACATGCGTCACTTCACCGGTGGCACGGTCGAACCGGAGCTGTTGCGCCGTCTATTGGAGGCTGCCCATCAGGCGCCGAGCGTCGGTCTGATGCAGCCGTGGCGCTTCATCCGCATCAGTGATCGCACCTTGCGCGGGCAGATCCAGAACCTCGTGGAAGAAGAACGCATCCGCACTGCCGAAGCCCTTGGCGAGCGCAGCGATGAGTTCATGAAGCTCAAGGTCGAAGGCATCAACGACTGCGCCGAGGTGTTGGTCGCGGCGCTGATGGACGATCGCGAAAAACATATTTTCGGTCGCCGCACATTGCCGGAAATGGACATGGCCTCGTTGTCCTGTGCGATCCAGAACCTGTGGCTGGCCGCTCGCGCCGAAGGCCTGGGCATGGGCTGGGTGTCGCTGTTCGAACCGCAGGCGCTGGCCGATCTGCTGCAACTGCCGGCCGGGGCCAAGCCGCTGGCGGTGTTGTGTCTGGGGCCGGTCAAGGCATTTTATCCGGCACCGATGCTGGTCCTCGAAGGGTGGGCGCAGGCGCGTCCGCTGAATGAGTTGCTGTTTGAAAATTTTTGGGGAGTGAGTCAATGAGTGTGGCGTTGTTGAGTGTCGCCGCCGTGGCGCTGGATGCGCTGCTGGGTGAACCGAAACGCTGGCATCCGCTGGTGGCGTTCGGCAATTTCGCCGGGCGCATCGAGCAACGTTTCAATGCGGGCGGGCGCGGCTGGCGCAGTCATGGGGTCACCGCGTGGGTGATCGCCGTGCTGCCGCTGACGCTGCTCGCCACCGCGTTTTCCTGGGCGCCGTACGTGGGCTGGCTCGTCGAGATTCTCGCGCTGTATTGCGCCCTCGGCATGCGCAGTCTTGGCGAACACGTCGAGCCCGTAGCCAAAGCCCTGCGCAGCGATGATCTGGAAGAGGCGCGCAAGCGCGTCGGCTATCTGGTCAGCCGCCAGACCTGTGAACTGGACAGCACCGCCGTCGCTCGCGCCGCCACCGAATCGGTGCTGGAAAACGGCAGCGACGCGGTGTTCGCCGCGCTGTTCTGGTTTATCGTCGCCGGTGCGCCGGGCGTGGTGCTCTATCGTTTGAGCAATACGCTCGACGCGATGTGGGGCTATCGCAACGAACGCTTCGAGCGCTTCGGTTGGGCGGCGGCGAAAATCGACGACGTCCTCAACTACATTCCTGCGCGTCTGGTGGCGTTGACCTACGCGTTGCTCGGCAATACCCGACTGGCCTGGAAGTGCTGGCGTAGCCAGGCGCCCAAGTGGGACAGCCCCAACGCTGGCCCGGTCATGGCGGCCGGCGCTGGCGCGCTGGGCGTGGAGCTGGGCGGCCCGGCGATCTACCACGGCGAACTGCACGAGCGTCCACAACTTGGTGAAGGTGTGCCGGCCGATGCCGATTCCATTGATCGCGGCTGGCAATTGGTCCAGCGCGGGGTATGGTTATGGCTGCTGATTCTCTGCGTGGGGGCTGAATTCTATGCTTGAGCACGGTGGCCGGCTGCGCAAGGCTGCACTCGATTACGGTATCGCCGAGGCCGACTGGCTCGATCTGTCCAGCGGTCTGGCGCCGTGGCCGTTTCCGGTCCCGGCGATTCCGCTGCGCGCCTGGGCGCGCCTGCCGGAAACCGATGACGGTCTGGAGCAGGCTGCGTGCGACTACTATGGCGCACCGCAGGTATTGCCGGTGGCCGGTTCGCAGATGGCCATCCAGTTGTTGCCGCGTTTGCGCCGCGCCGGCAAGGTCGGTGTGTTGTCGCCGTGTTATGCCGAACACGCCGAAGCGTGGCGGCGCAGCGGCTATATCGTGCGCGAAGTGCTGGAACAGGAAGTCGAGTTTTTTCTCGACAGCCTCGATGTGCTGGTGGTGGTCAATCCGAACAATCCGACCGGCCTGAGCCTGACCCCGGCGCGTCTGCTCGACTGGCACGCGCGGCTCGCCCAGCGTGGCGGCTGGCTGGTGGTCGATGAGGCGTTCATGGACAACACGCCGCAGCTGAGTCTGGCTGCGCACACTCATCTGGTCGGTCTGATTGTCTTGCGTTCGTTCGGCAAGTTTTTTGGTCTGGCCGGCGTTCGCCTCGGCTTTGTCCTGGCCGAACGCCGGCTGCTCCGATTGCTCGCCGAACAGGTCGGGCCGTGGGCCGTCAGCGGACCGACGCGGGTGCTCGGGCAGGCCTGTCTGCAAGACACTGAAGGTCATACACGTCAACGCATTCGCAGCGACGAAGCCAGCGAGCGCCTGGCCTCGTTGCTTGAGCGTTATGGTTTCAAGCCGCAGGGTGGTTGCGCGCTGTTCCAGTGGCTGAGCACCGAGCATGCGGCGACGTTGCATGAATTCATGGCCCGCCGCGGCATTCTCCTGCGTCTCTTCACCCACAACAGCAGTCTGCGTTTCGGCCTGCCCGCCGACGCGGCTGAAGAGGCGCGGCTCGAAAAAGCGCTGCAAGCCTTTACCAAGGAATCGAAATGACCACCCTGATGGTGCAGGGCACCACTTCCGACGCCGGCAAAAGCACGCTGGTGACAGCGCTGTGCCGCTGGGCGACCCGTCAGGGCGTGGCGGTCGTGCCGTTCAAACCGCAGAACATGGCGCTCAACAGCGCGGTGACCGCCGACGGCGGCGAGATCGGCCGTGCGCAAGCGGTGCAGGCGCAGGCGGCGTTTCTTGAGCCGCACACCGATATGAACCCGGTGCTGCTCAAACCCAACAGCGATACCGGCGCGCAAGTGATCATCCACGGCCGCGCCGTCACCAGCATGAACGCCGTGGCGTATCACGACTACAAAGCCATCGCCATGCAGGCGGTGCTCGCTTCGCACCAACGCCTCACTGCAGCGTATCCGCTGGTGATGGTCGAAGGTGCAGGCTCGCCGGCGGAGATCAATCTGCGTGCCGGTGACATCGCCAACATGGGTTTTGCCGAAGCGGTGGATTGCCCGGTATTGCTGATAGCCGACATTAATCGCGGTGGGGTGTTTGCGCATCTGGTCGGCACGCTGGAGCTGCTGTCGCCGAGCGAGCAGGCGCGAGTCAAAGGCTTCATCATCAACCGCTTTCGCGGCGATATCGCCTTGCTGCAACCAGGCCTCGACTGGCTGGAACAACGCACCGGCAAACCGGTGGTTGGCGTCTTGCCCTATGTGATGGATCTGCATCTGGAGGCCGAGGACGGCATCGATCAGCGCCAGACCGACAAGGCCGAACAGGTGCTGAAAGTGGTGGTGCCGGTGCTGCCGCGCATCAGCAACCACACCGATTTCGATCCGCTGCGTTTGCACCCGCAAGTGGACCTGCAATTCATCGGCCCGGGGCAGGCGATTCCTGCCGCCGATCTGATCATCCTGCCGGGGTCGAAAAGTGTGCGCAGCGATCTCGCGTATCTGCGCGCCAATGGCTGGGAAGCAGCCATCAACCGGCATTTGCGCTACGGCGGCAAAGTGCTGGGGATTTGCGGCGGTCTGCAAATGCTGGGCGAACAGGTGCATGATCCGCTGGGGCTGGAAGGGGCCGCAGGTTCCAGCGCCGGGTTGGGCTTGCTGGCGTTCGACACGACGCTGGAAGCCGATAAACAATTGCGCAACGTGCGTGGGCGGCTGGCGCTGGAAGACGCCGAGGTCAGCGGCTATGAAATCCATGCAGGCGTGACGGTGGGGCTGGCGCTGGAAAACGCGGCGGTGCATCTGGATGACGGTCGTTGCGACGGTGCGCAGAGTCTGGACGGGCAGGTGTTCGGCACGTATCTGCACGGTCTGTTCGAATCGCCCCAAGCCTGTGCGGCGCTGTTGCGTTGGGCCGGTTTGAGCGATGTGCAGGAAGTGGATTACCACGGACTGCGCGAGCGCGATATCGAACGGCTGGCGGATCTGGTGGAAAAGCATCTGGATACCGGGCTATTGCGTCAGCTCTGTGGGATTTGAGTGGCCTGTCCAGGCCCCATCGCTGGCAAGCCAGCTCCCACAGGGTTTGATGTCGGGGACATATTTTTGTGAACACCACTGAAACCTGCGGAAGCGGGCTTGCCCGCAATGAGGCCGGTGATCTCACTAAACCTTTTCTGGATAAAAAAATGCTCCAACTGATCCTCGGCGGCGCCCGCTCCGGCAAAAGTCGCCTGGCGGAAAAACTCGCCAGCGACAGCCAGTTGCAGGTCACTTATATCGCCACCAGCCAACCGCTGGACGGCGAAATGAGCGACCGCGTCGCCCATCACCGCGCCCGCCGTCCTGTGGAATGGGCCCTGATCGAGGAGCCGCTCGAACTGGCCCGCGTGCTGCGCGAGTCTGCCAGTGCCGAGCGCTGCCTGTTGGTCGATTGCCTGACTCTGTGGCTGACCAATCTGCTGATGCTCGATGACGCAGAGCGTCTGGCCGCTGAGCGTGACGCCCTGCTGGACGGCCTGGCGTCATTGCCGGGGGAAATCATTTTTGTCAGCAACGAGACCGGAATGGGTGTCGTGCCGCTGGGCGAATTGACTCGCCGCTACGTCGATGAAGCCGGTTGGCTGCATCAAGCTCTGGCTGAGCGCTGTCAGCGTGTCGTCCTGACCGTCGCCGGCCTGCCCCTGACTCTGAAAGGACCTGCGTTATGACTCAAACCTGGTGGCTCAATCCGTGCAAACCGGTGAATGCCGAGGTTGTCGCCCAAGCGGCGGCGCGGCAACAGCAATTGACCAAGCCGGCCGGCTCCCTCGGTCGCCTGGAAACCGTGGCGGTGCAACTGGCGGGCCTGCAAGGGCAGGTCAAGCCGACGCTAAAGCAGATCTGGATCGCGATTTTTGCCGGCGATCACGGCGTGGTCGCCGAAGGGGTGTCTGCGTTCCCTCAGGAAGTCACCGGGCAGATGCTGCTCAATTTCGTCAGTGGTGGCGCAGCGATCAGTGTGCTGGCGCGCCAACTCGGTGCGCAATTGGAAGTGGTGGACCTGGGCACCGTGACGCCGTCGTTGAACCTGCCGGGCGTGTTGCACCTGAATGTCGGTCCGGGCACGGCGAACTTCGTCAAGGACGCGGCGATGACTCCAGCGCAGGGCGAACTCGCCTTGCAGGCCGGTCGCGACAGCGTGTTGCGGGCGAAAGCGGTGGGTACGCAGCTGTTCATCGGCGGCGAAATGGGCATCGGCAACACCACCGCTGCCAGTGCGCTGGCCTGTGCCTTGCTCGATTGCCCGGTGGCCCACTTGACCGGTCCGGGTACCGGTTTGAATGCCGAAGGTGTCAGCCATAAGGCCCAAGTCATCGAGCGCGCGTTGGCCCTGCACGCTGCACAGCGTGGCGATGCGCTGCAAACCCTGTTCAACCTCGGCGGTTTCGAGATTGCGGCGCTGGTCGGTGCGTATCTGGCGGCAGCCCAGGAAGGCGTTGCGGTGTTGGTCGACGGCTTTATCTGCACCGTCGCCGCGCTGGTTGCCGTGCGTTTGAATCCCGCCTGCCGCGAATGGCTGCTGTTCGGTCATCGTGGTGCCGAACCGGGCCATCGCCATGTGCTGGAAACCCTCGGCGCCGAACCGCTGCTGGAACTCGGCTTGCGTCTGGGCGAGGGCAGCGGGGCAGCGCTGGCGGTGCCGTTGTTGCGTCTGGCGTGCGACCTGCACGGACAGATGGCGACCTTCGCCGAGGCGGCGGTGGCGGATCGTCCGGCATGACCTTGCGTCTGGATCTGCTGCGTCACGGTGAGACTGAACTGGGCGGTGGTTTGCGCGGCAGTCTCGATGATGCGCTGACCGAACAAGGCTGGGCGCAGATGCGCGCGGCAGTGGTCGCAGGCGGGCCGTGGGATCGGCTGGTCAGCTCGCCGCTGCAGCGTTGTGCACGGTTCGCTGCAGAATTGGGTGAGCAACTGAATCTGCCGGTGCAACTGGACAAGGATCTGCAGGAACTGCATTTCGGCGCCTGGGAAGGGCAAAGTGCCGCAGCGCTCATGGAGTCCGATGCCGAGGCGCTGGGGCTGTTCTGGGCGGACCCGTATGCGTTCACCCCGCCACAGGGTGAGGCGGTCAGCGATTTTGCGGCTCGCGTGCTCGGCGCGATTGCGCGCCTGCATCGGGCCTATGCTGGCGAGCGCGTCTTGCTGATCAGTCACGGCGGCGTGATGCGCCTGTTGCTGGCGCAGGCGCGGGGGCTGCCCCGTGAGCAGTTGCTGAGTGTCGAGGTCGCGCATGCATCAGTGTTTTCCCTGACGGTCGAAGCCAATGGTTCGCTCAAGGAAGGTCACTGACATGTTGCCACTGTGGATCGCCCTGCAATTTCTCAGCAGTCTGCCGATTCGTCTGCCGGGGATGCCGGAGCCGGAGCAGCTCGGCCGTTCGTTGCTGTGTTATCCGCTGGTGGGGTTGCTGTTCGGGGTGATGCTCTGGGGGTTGAACCTGGCGTTGGCCGGCGCACCATTGTTGTTGCATGCGGCGCTGTTGCTGACCGTGTGGGTGCTGCTCAGCGGCGCGCTGCATCTCGACGGACTGGCCGACAGCGCTGACGCCTGGCTTGGTGGCTTCGGTGATCGGGAGCGCACCCTGACAATCATGAAGGATCCGCGCAGCGGGCCGATTGCGGTGGTCACGCTGGTGTTGGTGTTGCTGCTCAAGTTTGCCGCATTGCTGGCGCTGATCGGGCAACAGCAGGGCGTGGTGTTGCTCATCGTGCCGATGCTGGGGCGTGCGGCGCTGTTGGGGTTGTTTCTGACCACGCCGTATGTGCGGGCGGGAGGGTTGGGGCAGGCGTTGGCCGATCATCTGCCGCGCAGGGCAGGATGGTGGGTGCTTGGCGCAAGTATGCTGGGCTCTTTGCTGATCGCCGGGGTTGAAGCGGTTGTTGCGCTGGTTGTTGCGTTCGGGATGTTTGTCTGGCTGCGGCAGGTGATGATGCGGCGGTTGGGCGGGACTACGGGCGATACGGCGGGGGCGTTGCTGGAATTGCTGGAGATGGCGGTGCTGGTGGGGTTGGCGTTGGTCTGACCGGTTTGTGGTGAATGTTATGGCCTCTTCGCTGGCAAGCCAGCGCCCTCAGGTATTGAGGGCGTTTGCAGATTTTGTGACGACTTGCAAAAACTGTGGGACCAGCGATGGCGGTGGGGCAGACGCCACAAATCTTATTGATAAACTCATGTGTAACTTGATTTAACACAGTCGCGGGTATATACACGCATCATGCTTCCTTCTCAGTGTTTGTGCACCAACCTGCGTCGCGCCGCGCGTGGCGTCAGCAGGCATTACGACGGCGCCCTCGACGGCTTCGGGATCAACGTTGCCCAGTATTCTTTGCTGTGTAACCTGCAGCGTCTGGATCAGCCGAGCATCTCGGAACTGGCCGAAGCCATGGGTCTGGATCGCAGCACCCTGGGCCGCAATCTGCGGGTGCTGGAAGGCGACGGTCTGGTGGCGCTGGCCGAGGGCGAAGACATGCGCAACCGCATCGTCCGGCTCACCGAAACCGGCGCGCAACGTCTGGCTGCTGCACTGCCAGCCTGGGAAGCGGCGCAGCAACGGTTGATCGACCGTCTGGGTGCCGAGAAGCGTGAAACCTTGCTGAAATTGCTGGACGAACTGGCCTGATGCCGGTTTTTTCGGGTTCAAGCGGGTATATACCCGCGACTGGAGAATAACAATGACGACGATGTGGCGTACGTGCGGTTGGGTGTTGCTGGGGAGTGCGCTGATTCTGGCGTTGTCATTGGGCGTGCGACACGGCTTCGGGTTGTTTCTGTCACCGATGAGCGCGCAGTTCGGCTGGGGGCGCGAAGTGTTTGCCTTCGCCATTGCCTTGCAGAATCTGATCTGGGGTCTGGCGCAGCCGTTTACCGGCGCGTTGGCCGATCGTTTCGGTGCGGCGAAAGTGGTGCTGATCGGCGGCGTGCTCTACGCCTTGGGCCTGGTATGCATGGGGTTGTCCGATTCGGCGTTGACCCTGTCCTTGAGTGCCGGTCTGTTGATCGGCATCGGTCTGTCCGGCACTTCGTTCTCGGTGATCCTCGGTGTGGTCGGCCGTGCCGTACCTCCGGAAAAACGCAGCATGGGCATGGGTATCGCCAGTGCGGCGGGGTCCTTTGGCCAGTTTGCCATGTTACCGGGCACGCTCGGCCTGATCGGCTGGCTCGGCTGGTCGGCGGCGTTGCTGGTACTCGGCCTGCTGGTGGCGCTGATTGTGCCGCTGGTGAGCATGCTCAAGGACAAGCCGCTGCCAGTGTCGGGGCATGAACAGACCCTGTCCGAAGCGTTGCGCGAAGCCTGTTCGCATTCCGGTTTCTGGCTGCTGGCGTTCGGGTTTTTCGTCTGCGGTTTTCAAGTGGTGTTCATTGGTGTGCACCTGCCGGCGTATCTGGTCGATCAACATTTGCCGGCCACCGTTGGCACCACTGTGCTGGCGCTGATCGGTCTGTTCAATATCTTCGGCACGTATACGGCCGGGTGGCTGGGCGGGCGCATGTCCAAGCCGCGTCTGCTCACTGCTCTGTATTTGTTGCGTGCGGTGGTGATCGTGCTGTTCCTCTGGCTACCGGTGACGACCACCTCGGCCTATCTGTTCGGTATGGCCATGGGCTTCCTGTGGCTGTCGACCGTACCGTTGACCAACGGTACGGTGGCGACCTTGTTCGGTGTGCGCAATCTGTCCATGCTTGGCGGCATCGTGTTCCTGTTCCACCAGCTCGGCTCGTTTCTGGGCGGCTGGCTGGGCGGGGTGGTCTATGACCGTACCGGGAGTTATGACTTGATCTGGCAAGTGGCAATTCTTCTGAGCCTGTTGGCCGCCGCGTTGAACTGGCCGGTGCGCGAGCGACCTGTCGCGCGTCTGCAACCCCGTGCGCACGCCGCATGAGCCGACTCTGGCCGCGTTTCGTCTTCGCTGCTCTCGGTGCTGCTCTGCTGGCGTTGGTGTGGTGGGGCTGGCATCAGGGCGGCCTGGCCTTGATGCAGTTGGGCATGAGCATTTGCTAGAACGGGGCGTGGCGAGTAACGTCGAAGTCTGATGACTGCTTAAGGATGCTCGACATGCTGATGCGCTGGTGTGCTGTTCCTGCGTTGCTGATGGCGTTGACTGGCCTGGCCCAGGCCGCTGACTGTCCCGATCTGCTGCAAGGTTCGCTGCCCAAATTGCGGGCCAAGGAGTCCATCGACCTGTGCCGGCAGTACGCCGATAAACCGCTGGTGGTGATCAACACTGCCAGCTTCTGCGGTTTTGCCCCGCAGTTCGAAGGCCTGGAGGCGCTCAATCAGCGCTACAAGGCGCAAGGGCTGCAAATGCTCGGGGTTCCTTCAAATGACTTCAAGCAAGAGTCCAAGGACAGCGCAGAGACCGCCAAGGTCTGCTACGCCAACTACGGCGTGACCTTCGCCATGACCGAACCTCAAAAAGTTCGGGGAGATGACGCTACGCATCTGTTTCAGGTGCTCGCTGCGCAGAGTAGCGCGCCGAAGTGGAACTTCTACAAATACGTGGTCGATCGCCAGGGCAAGGTGATCGCCAACTTTTCAAGCCTGACCAAGCCGGATGATCCGGAGTTTATTGCGGCAATCGAGAAGGCCATCGCTTCGAAACCGCTGAAGCCCTGATGCGTTGAGTGCTTTGGTGGGAGCCTGTGTTGTATTTCAACATGAGTCTCGCATAGTCATTAAAAAAGCCCCGCCTCTGTACAAGAGAGCGGGGCTTTTTAGTGGGCGAGGGGTTAACCCCGCCCGGCAGCATCAGAAGCGGTAGGTCGCGCCGACACCGAAACCGTTTGCCGAGTTTTCATACTTGGCGTCGTAGGTCTGGCCACGTGCGTTTTCGTTGCGGATCTTGACCGACTCTTCCTTCAGGTACGAGTAAGCGACGTCGATGGTCAGGTCTTCGGTCGGGCTCCAGCCAGCGCCGATGCTGAAGATGGTCCGGTCACCCGTCGGGATGCGTGGCGAACGGTCGACGTTGTTGGTCGGCGACTGGTCGAAGGTCAGGCCGGTACGCAGTACCCATTCCTTGTTCAACTGGTACGACGTACCCACAGCGTAAGCCCAGGAATCGTGCCAGTTCTGGTCTTCGGTGATCTCGCCAAACTGACCGGCCAGCAGCGGTTGTACACCGGAGTTCTTGACGGTGATTTTTTCCAGCTGGCTCCAGCGGGTCCAGGTCGAACCGGCGTAGACGTTCCAGCGATCGTTGATCGCCTGGGTGACCGAGAAGTCGATGGATTCAGGCGTGGTGATCTTCAGCGAAGCGTCGTACTTCTGGTTGGCGCCCAGGCCGACTGCGCCGAGCAGGCCATAGTTGACCTTGGTGTCGCCTTTGAGCTTGTAGTCGACTTTCGAGTGGTACGTCAGACCCAGGCGCGTGGTGTCGGTGGCTTGCACCAGTACGCCGACGTTGTAGCCCAGCGCGGTGTCGTCACCCTTGATCTTGACCTTGCCGTCCGGCGCAGCCTGAGTGATCGACAGGTTGGATTCCAGTGTGCCGTCGATGCGGTTGATGGTCGGACCGAAACCTACCGACACCACGTCGTTGAACTTGTAGCTGACAGTCGGCTGGAAGGTGATGACCTGTACTTCGGACTTGCTGCCGAAGTAGCGGCCGGCAAAGCCTTTTTCGTAGTCGGTAATCAGGCCGAACGGCACGTAAACGCCGAGGCCGAATGCCCAATGCTCATCAATCGGTTTGACGTAGAAGCCCATAGGTACAGAGGTGAAGGGCACCATGTCGCCTTTGTTGCTGCCGCCGTTAGGGCTGGAGCTGGCGTCGCTGATATCGGTTTTGGCATCGAGGAATGCAACACCGCCCGTGACTTGTTCGCGCGTGAGGCGCGACATACCGGCAGGGTTGCCATAAACAGTGCTTGCGTCGTCGGCAGAAGAGGATCGCCCAGCGTAACCGGTGCCCATCCCGCTGATACTGTGTTCGTTGATGGCAAAGCCAGCTGCGAAGATCTGGGTGGATGCCATGGTAACGGCGAGGCTAAGGGTGGTTTTGAGCATGACTTTTTTCATTATTAGAACTCCTGGTGATCACCGGGGCGAAAATTACCAACATTTTCGTCCCAGCGCTATAGTCCGTATGCCTTGAGTTAGAGCGGTTTTGTAGGACAATCCGACCAAATTCGCTACCTGATGAGCGATCTTGCAAAGCGGACGGTTTAACAGGCGACCTGATTCAGCGGTGAAACACAGGTCTGCCAGGCGTAAGTGAAATCACGCAGACGTCCCTGCGGCTGAAAGGTCTGACGCCAGATGCGCGCCATTCCCAGCA
This sequence comes from Pseudomonas sp. GNP014, assembly GCF_054344005.1. NCBI lineage: Bacteria > Pseudomonadati > Pseudomonadota > Gammaproteobacteria > Pseudomonadales > Pseudomonadaceae > Pseudomonas > Pseudomonas sp. GNP014. The sequence goes on from NZ_JBTGUS010000001.1 coordinate 3,101,505, forward strand.
AGTCGTTCGGGTCGGGGAGGGTGGGGTTTTGTTCTTCGACCAGCAGCCAGGCAATGGCAGTGGCGTAACGCAGATTAACGGTCAATTCCAGGTGTGGGCCGCTGAGGAAAGCATGCTGGCTGGCGAGGCCGCGCACCAGGCTGGCGCGCTCCGGGTCGAGGGCCAGATAGTCATCCCAAAGGGCCTGATGGCGATGCTCGGCAATACGGTAGAGGCCGTGGCCACGGCGGTCATGCAGGGCGGATCCGAGGGCGGACTGGCTGGCGGCGATGCCCAGCAGCAGGGATTCGGCGGTTGCGCAGTGGCGTCCCAGGTAGATCAATGTAGGACGGATCACATAGCGGCACAGTTCGCTGGCAGCGATACCCATAAAACCCTCGGATCTTGTAATGGTTCGGCGAGTCCTGAAGGGGGCCTTGGCAGCGGTGGATCGACTCAGGCTCGCCGCAAGCGGATCAAGCCGCTTGAGTTGAAGTGTAGTGTCATATTCGCGATGTAAAGGTCTGTTTTTAAAATATTTCCAGCTTCGAGTTATAACCGTTATATCCGAAGGTGCTTAGGCGCGACGGGCAAAAACTGAAATATCAGGCAATAAAAAGCCCCGCGTTTCAGGCGGGGCTTTTGCTTTTTGCAGCCTTTTCGGCTCTCAGGCAACCAGGGCCTGACGTGTACGATCGATCACGGCCTGCAGCGGTTCGGCGCTGGAGTACTGATCGGGGTACAGACGCTCGCTGTGGCGGGCGATCCCGTGTTCATTGACTACGGTGAAGCTGAAGCAGCCTTTGCGAGCGGCCATGATCAGGCAGTTCATCGGTGCGAAGGCGTTGGTTAGGGTGCGAATGGCATCCTGAGTCTGGATTTGAGTAGACATAGTTATTAGGTGTTCCTACAAATGACACGGATAAGAACCGTGCAACGTTAAAACGTTCCAGTAACGTCGACCACCGTTGGTCGAACGAAGAACCCGACTGGAACAAAGCAGCCAGTTTGCAAGCGCTGAATAAGTTGGCGCGCTTGGGCTGGCAGGTAGGTACTTAGGAGGACAGGCATCACAACGAGGGCAAAGGTTCTGGGCCCGGGGTGAAGATCCTGATCAATTTGCAGGTTGGTTCGGTCAGAGTAAGTGTTCTTCGCAACACCCTTTGTATTCATTCAAAGGCGTGTCGTCGCAAGATTTACCTGGAAACCATCGAGGGGTCGTTTCCCGCTTTTTTCGGTAGATGCTTCTTGGAAGAAGGTTGACCGTGGGGATGTGTTCGACCGGAATTGACTTTCAGCTTGGTACTAACGCCGCGGATACTAACCAATCGTTGCGGGTTATGCAAACCCATCGTTAAAAAGATGACGTGCGGTCGCGCGGATCACGGGTGACAGGACAGGCCTCTTCGCCAGCAGGCTCGCTTCCACTGCGATCGCGGTCTGGTGGGGTAGCGAGTCTGCTGGCGAAGGAGTCTCGCCCGATCAACCGTCGGTCGCCACAAAAGCGTGCAGCCATTTCCGGCGCCAAGCCGCTTATCTCCCGTTCGGGATGCAAAACGACCCGAAAAAGCGCACCGATATAACCGGGTAACAGGTACTTGTGCACATTAGTTGCGCAGCCTGTAACGGCGCTGTCATAACAATCCTGACCCCGGTCACTGCCTGTATCGAAAGTTTAAGTCAATGAAAACCATCGCTTTTTTTTGTTGGTGAAAAAATCGTCAGTTTGACTGCGAGCCCCATTCCATAAGGCTTTGCGCGGGTTGGAGGGCGGTTGTCCACTGAGTTATCCACAGCTTCTGTGGATTGTCCCGAGCGCTTGCTCTAGCACGGGCGTGCCGGGTTATTTTTCGACTTTACCTGTAGGAAAAAGAGAGTAGAGTGGCGCGCCTTCCGATCTGTCCCACAGTGTTTTATGAAGTTTCGCTCAGTATCAGACTCTGTTACCTCACAACCACTTCCTGTTACCCCGCCCAAGCGATTTTCCGTGCGTGTGGCCGAGTGGCTGCTCGACAGCCCGCGCCTGAGCGCCAGCCACAATGCCAAGCACCTGGCCGGTCGCCTGCTCAAGCAGCCGGCGCGTGAAGGTGTGGTTGCAGCGCAAAGCCGTCTCGGCCAGTTGATGTGCCGTGAATGCGGCAATGCCCGGGACCGGCGTATCGGTCAGGATCTTTTGCGTCAGGCCGCCCGCGCCGGCGACCGTCGTGCGCAAGAGGAACTCGGGCTCATCGCAGACTGAGCTGTCCAAGACCTGACGCCTTGGTTAACCTTCAGGCTTTATAAGATTGGCAGGAGTCGCTATGGCTATGGACTTGACCAGCGTATTGCTCGGTCTCGCAGCGGCGGGGTTGCCGCTGCTGGCACTGGCCTGGCAGCTGCAGCGCCGGGCCAGTGACAGGCAGGCCGAGGTCGCCTTGCTCGAAGAGCGGCTGGCCATGGCGCAACTGTCGCAGGACGGGCTCAACGCACAACTGGATGCCCAGCCGCGACGAAATCGCCGACCTGGGGCAGGCCAACGCCGCCAAGCAAGCCGAACTGGCCGCCCTGCGCCGCGAAGTCGAGTTGCTGCAAATCGAACGCGATGACGCCCGCGACGCTTCCCACGCCTGGAACCTTGAACGCGCCAACAAGGAAGCCGAACTGCGTCGCCTCGATGCACAGGCCGCTTCGCTGAATGCCGAACTGCGCGAGCAGCAGGAAAGCCATCAACAGCGCCTCAACGACCTGCAAGGTTCGCGCGATGAGCTGCGTGCACAGTTCGCCGAACTGGCGGGCAAGATCTTCGATGAGCGCGAACAGCGCTTCGCCGAAACCAGCCAGCAGCGGCTCGGGCAGTTACTCGATCCGTTGAAAGAGCGCATTCAGTCCTTCGAAAAGCGCGTGGAAGAAAGCTACCAGGCCGAAGCCCGCGAGCGCTTCTCGCTGGCCAAGGAACTGGAACGCTTGCAGGCGCTCAACCTGCGTCTGAGCGACGAGGCGACCAACCTGACCCGCGCCCTCAAAGGCCAGAAAACCCAGGGCAACTGGGGCGAGCTGATTCTTGAGCGGGTGCTCGAACACGCCGGGCTGGAGAAGGGCCGCGAGTACCAGACCCAGGTCAACCTCAAGGGGCCGGATGGCGAGCGTTTCCAGCCGGATGTGGTGATTTATCTGCCGGGCGACAAGCAGGTGGTGGTCGACTCCAAGGTCAGCCTCACGGCGTATCAACAATACGTGGCCGCTGAAGACGACACCCTGGGGCAGATCGCGATCAAGCAGCACGTGCTGTCCCTGCGCAATCACGTCAAGGGCTTGGCCGGCAAGGATTACAAGCGTCTGGAGGGGTTGCACAGTCTTGATTTCGTGCTGCTCTTCGTGCCGATCGAAGCGGCATTTTCCGCCGCGTTGCAAGCCGAGCCGACCCTGTTTCAGGAGGCTTTCGACCGCAATATCGTTATCGTCAGCCCGACCACCTTGCTGGCCACGTTGCGGGTGATCGACAGCCTGTGGAAGCAGGAGCGACAGAGTCAGAACGCCCGGGAAATCGCCGAGCGCGCGGGCTGGCTGTATGACAAGTTCGTGCTGTTCATTCAGGATCTGGACGAGGTCGGCAATCGCTTGCAGCAGCTTGGACAAAGCCTACAGCTCGGCGCGCAACAAGCTGACCGAGGGACGCGGCAATCTGGTCAGTCGCAGTGAGCAGCTCAAATTGCTGGGCGCGCGGGCGAGCAAGAGCTTGCCGGCTGATCTGCTGGAGCGGGCGATGACCGATGTCGATGGGCTGGTGGAACTGCCAGAGTAACCCGGACTTCTGTGGCAAGGGCTCATGAGTGCGCTTAAAGCGGCACATACCGGCTCAGCAACGCCCGCAACGCCGCCGGTTTCACCGGTTTGGCCAGGTAATCCAGCCCTGCCGCATGCACCTGCGCCACGGTTTCCGGCCGGCCATCGGCACTGATCACCACTCCCGGCACCGGCTCTCCCAGCGTGGTGCGTAACCATGCCATCAACTCGGTGCCGGTATCGCCGTGATCGAGGTGATAGTCCACCAGCGCCAATTGCGGGCGCACCCCCTCGCTCAACAACGCCGCACATTCCTCGCGATTGCGTGCAGTCCAGACCTGGCAGCCCCAGCGAGTCAACAAGCTGTTCATGCCGATCAGAATGCTGTCTTCATTGTCGATGCACAGCACCTGCGCACCGCCCAGCAACTTGCCATTCAACTCGGTAGTGGTGCTGGCCGGCACGGTTTGCGTGCGGGCCAACGGTACACTGACGCTGAACACGCTGCCGCGCCCCGGCCACGATCGCACACGCAACGTATGCCCCAGTACCCGGCATAGACCATCGGCAATCGCCAAACCCAGCCCGAGGCCCTTTTCGGCGCGGGTCTGGTGGCTGTCGAGGCGCTTGAACTCCTCGAAAATCACCTGCTGTTTGTCTTCCGGAATGCCCGGTCCGCGATCCCACACCTCCAGACACAATTCGTCGCCACGGCGCCGCACACCCAGCAAAACCGGACCTTTGGCGTAACGGAAGGCGTTGGTGAGGAAGTTCTGCAGAATCCGCCGCAGCAACTTGATGTCGCTGTCGATGCGCAAATGGCTGCCGCGCACGCGGAAGCTCAGGCCTTGTTCCTGCGCCAGCGCCTTGAATTCGGCGCCGAGGGTGTCGAACAGTTCGTTGATGGCAAACGGCTTGCGATCGGGATTGATCTTGCCGTTTTCCAGGCGGGAAATGTCCAGCAGGTCGCTGATCAGGTCCTCGGCCGAACGCAGCGAACTGTCGAGGTGCTGCACCAGTTTCTGCGCCTCGCTGCTCAGCCCGTCGTCCTGATGGGAGAGGGCCGCGGAGAACAGGCGCGCGGCGTTCAGCGGTTGCATCAGGTCGTGGCTGACGGCGGCCAGAAAGCGCGTTTTCGACTGGTTGGCGGCCTCGGCGGTGCCCTTGGCCTCGGTCAGGGCGACGTTGAGTTGCGACAGTTCCTGAGTCCGCTCGGTGACCCGTTGCTCCAGGCCTTCGTTGGCCTCGGTCAGCGCCTGTTCGGCTTCGCGGAACGCAGTGATGTCGGTGAAACTCATGACGAAACCGCCGCCGGGCATCGGGTTGCCGATCAGCTCGATCACCCGGCCATTGGGGAACAGACGTTCCGAGGTGTGCGCACGGCCCTGACGCATCCAGTGCAGACGCCGGGCGACATGCACTTCCGCTTCGCCGGGGCCACACAAGCCGCGCTCGGCGTTGTAGCGAATGATGTCGGCGATCGGCCTGCCGACGCTGATCAAGCCGTCCGGGTAGTTGAATAGCTCCAGATAGCGACGGTTCCAGGCCACCAGTTTCAGCGACTGGTCGACCACGCTGATGCCCTGGGTAATGTTCTCGATCGCGCCTTGCAGCAGGGCGCGGTTGAATTGCAGCACTTCCGAGGCTTCGTCGGCGATCCGGACGACGTCCTCAAGCTGCATTTCCCGGCCTTCAATGGCGGCTTTTACCACTGCACGGGTCGAAGACGCTCCGAGCACCCCGGCCAGCAACCGTTCGGTATGGGCAATCCATTCGCTGTCGGCATTCTGGTTCGGGTTGAAGCCTTTGCCCTGGCGATAAGCAAAACGGATGAAGCTTTGCCGCGCACGTTCTTCACCGACAAAGCGTGCGGCCAGTTGCAGCAGATCGTCGATTTGCACCGCAAGCATCGAGCGCGCACTCGGCCGGGCGCTGATTTCCTGTCCGATAAAACGCCCGGCCTGCCAGTGCTCCGATACTCGCGTGCGCGACAGCACCGAGACCCAGGCGAACAAAGTGAAGTTACCGGCCAGCGACAGCACCACGCCTTGGGTCAGTGGCGTGATCGGCAGGTTCAGCGGATTACCGTGCAGCCATGCCAGCCCCGGAAAACTGCTCAGGGACCAGCCGAGGCTGTGCGCAGCAATCGGCAGAACCAGTGTGTAGAACCACAGAAAGGTCCCGGCTGCGAGTCCGGCGAAAACGCCACGACGGTTGGCCTGTTTCCAGTACAGCGCGCCCAGCATCGCCGGTGCCAGTTGCGTCACCGCGGCAAAGGCGATCTGGCCGATGGTTGCCAGGCTCGCGGTCGAACCGAGCAGGCGGTAGCTGACATAGGCCAGCAACAGAATCACCACGATGCTCACCCGGCGCACAGAGAGCATCCACTGGCGGAACACCTCAAACGGCCGCTCGGCATTATTGCGCCGCAGTAACCACGGCAACAGCATGTCGTTCGACACCATGGTCGACAGCGCCACGCTGGCGACAATCACCATGCCGGTGGCAGCCGACGCACCGCCGATAAATGCCAGCATCGCCAGTGCCGGATGGGCCTGGGCCAGCGGCAGGCTGATCACGAATGAGTCGGGCAATACGTCGCCGGGCAGCAGCATCTGCCCGGCAAGGGCGATCGGCACGACAAACAGCGCGGCCAGGGCGAGGTACGCCGGAAATACCCATTTGGCCAGGCGCAGATCCTGCGGGTCGATGTTCTCCACCACGGTGACGTGGAATTGCCGCGGCAAACAGATGATCGCCATCATCGCCACGCCGGTCTGCACCACCATCGACGGCCAGTTGATGGTCTCTTTCCAGTATTCCTCGAGGCGCGGGGCGAGCATCGCCTGATTGAACAGATCGTCGAAGCCGTCGTACAGGCCGAACGTCACGAAGGCACCGACGGCGAGAAAGGCAAACAGCTTGACCAGCGATTCGAAGGCAATCGCCAGCACCATGCCACGGTGGTGTTCCGTGGCGTCGAGGTTGCGCGTGCCGAAGACAATGGTGAACAGCGCCAGCACCAGCGAGACGATCAGCGCGGTGTCCTGGGCGCGAGTGCCCATGGCATCGGCACCGGCGCCGATCAACAGGTTCACGCCGAGGACAATACCTTTGAGTTGCAGGGCGATGTAGGGCAGAACGCCGACCAGGCAGATCAGCGCGACTACCACCGCCAGCGATTGCGATTTGCCGTAGCGCGCGGCAATGAAGTCAGCGATGGAGGTGATGTTCTCCTGTTTGCTGATCATCACCATTTTTTGCAGAACCCACGGCGCGCCGACCAATAGCAGGATCGGCCCGAGGTAAATCGGCAGGAACGACCACAGTTGCTCGGCAGCCTGACCGACGGCGCCGAAGAACGTCCAGCTGGTGCAGTAAACCGCCAGCGACAGGCTGTACACCCACGCGCGCATCCGCGGCGGCAACGGCGCACTGCGACGGTCGCCGTAGAAGGCGATGGCGAACATGATGGCCATATAGGCCAGGGCGACGGCGGCGATCAGCCCGGTGGACAACGACATGCAACACTCCCGACAGAAGACTCCCTGGCATTCCTGCCCGGGCGGACAGTCTCGCATGTGCGCGGCGGTTAGTCAGTGTCGACCAAGGTCGTGGCGTGGCGGGGTGTCGCAGCGCAAGAACCGGGTGGTTTTTGCAGTGACCGTTCAGGCCTCATCGCTGGCAAGCCAGCTCCCACAAAAATCTCCAGTGGCACAGACGCCGTGACCTCACAGATCCTGTGGGCGCTGGCTTGCCAGCGATGGCGTCAGTCCTGACGCAACGCGATATCAATCAGGCGATGCAACTCTTCAACCTCCAGCGCCGCCGCTGAAAACAGAATCCGGAACACCACTGGCGCCACCACCAGATTGATCAACCGATCAATACTCGGCGCCGCTTCATCCGGGTGGCGGTCAATGATGGTCTGCAGCTGCGCGCCGAGGATGGTCACGCAGTACCCCGGCGTGGCACTGGCCTGCACGTCGCGCATCATGTTGCGCCCGGGCTCGGAACTCATCTCGTCGAGGTATTGCTCGGCCCAGGCGCGGATATCGCTGCGCAGGCTGCCGGTTTGTGCCGGTTCGCTGTCAGGGCGCATGCGGGCAAGCGCGACGTCCGCCAGCAACGCCGCCAGATCACCCCAGCGTCGATAAATCGTCGATGGCGTGACCCCGGCGCGCGCGGCGATCTGCGGCACGGTCACGCTCGAACGTTCCTGTTCCTGCAGCAGTGCACGGACCGCCGAATGAATTGCATCTTGCACCCGGGCGCTGCGGCCACCGGGGCGTAAACCTTCTTTAATAGCCATGGGGCAGACCTTAACACAAAGAATTTGCTTTAAGCGTGAGGCGGTAGCACACTCCGCAAAAGCAAAAAATTAGCTTTTGCGGAGTGTGCACATGACCAGCCCTTTTAATAACGGCGCTTCCAACCGTTCCAGCCTGTGGTTTCTGGCGATCACCTTACTCAGTTTTCTCGCCGCTTCCACCGCGCCGACGCCGTTGTATCACCTGTACCAGGATCAGTTGCACTTCTCGGCAGCGGTGCTGACCCTGATTTTCGGCGTTTATGCCCTCAGTCTGCTGGCGGCGTTACTGACCGTCGGTTCGCTGTCTGATCACCTCGGACGCAAACCGGTGATTTTTACTGCCGTGCTGCTCAACGCTTTGGCGATGGTGTTGTTTATCGGGGCCGACAGCGTGACCTGGCTGATCAGCGCACGGGTGCTGCAAGGCTTCGCCACCGGCATGGCCACCGCCGTTTTAAGCGCAACACTGCTCGATACGGATCGTCAGCAAGGGCCATTGATCAACAGCGTCGCGCCATTATTGGGCATGGCGTTGGGTGGCATGGGCTGCGGTTTGCTCGCCGAGTTCGCCCCGGCGCCGCTGCAGTTGACCTACTGGTTATTACTTGCGCTGTTTGTGTTGCAGGCGCTGTATGTCTGGCGCCTGCCGGAAACGGTCACCCGCCAAGCGGGGGCGTGGGCGTCGCTGCGACCGACGCTGCATGTGCCGTTGCAGGCACGCCCGACCCTGTGGCGAGTGCTGCCGCTGAACACCGCGACCTGGGCGCTCGGCGGTTTTTACGCGTCGTTGGCCCCGTCGCTGGTGCGCACCGCCACCGGTTCGACCTCCAACCTGATCGGTGGCGCGACCGTGGCGGCCCTGACTGTGACCGGAGCGCTGATGATTTTCACCATGCGCAATCGACCCGCCGCCCGCGCGCTGCAATGGGGCGCGAGTCTGCTGCCGATCGGCCTGGTGCTGATTCTGCTCGGCGTGCACAGCGCCAGTCTGTCGCTGTTTTTCCTCGGCACGCTGGTGGCCGGTTGTGGGTTCGGTGCGGGATTCCTCGGCGCCGTGCGCAGCCTGGTACCGCTGGCCTTGCCCCATGAGCGGGCCGGTCTGATGTCGGCATATTACGTGCTGAGTTACCTGGCATTCTGTTTGCCGGCGTTGCTGGCCGGGCACCTGACCCGCAGCCTGGGGTTGTTGGTGACCACCGATGGTTATGGCGCGGTATTGATTGTGCTGGCCGTGGCGGCATTGTTGCTCAGCTTGCGTCCGGCACCGGCCAAGGTGTGTCGCGCGCCATAAGCGCAGCGCTTTCGGTTAGCCTTGCGTAGTCAATCTGCTCACGGAACGATTCATGAAGATCATTCGCAGCAAGTCCTTCACCGCCGACCGCGCTTGGGGCGCGCTGGACATCGCCAACATGAACGGCATCACCACGCGCCTGCACTGGACGGATCAGCCGTACAAATGGCACGTCAACGACGGTGAGGAAGTGTTTGTGGTGCTCGATGGCCGGGTGCAGATGCGCTATCGCGAGGGAGGTGAAGAAAAGCAGGTGGTGCTGGAGGTCGGCGATATTTTTTATGCCTCGGTCGGCACTGAGCATGTGGCGCATCCGCAGGGCGCGGCGCGGATTCTGGTGATAGAAAGCGAAGGCAGTGTCTGACGGCTTATCCATAAAACAGATAACAGTTAGAGATATTACCCGTTATATAGATATTCGATTCAGATCTACCATGGACTCAACCTCACCAGAGGACAGGAGTTCATGATGATTTGCCCCAACAGCGTCAAAACCGGCCTCAAGCCATTCAGCCAGCTTCAGCATCCGCGTGAAGTGATCCGCCAGTTCACCCCTAACTGGTTCGCCGCAACCATGGGCACCGGTGTGCTGGCGTTGGCGCTGGCGCAATTGCCGCTGGCTATTCCCGGATTACACACCGTTGCCGAAGGGCTGTGGCTGTTCAACATCCTGTTGTTCACCCTGTTTACCTTCGCCTACGCCGCGCGCTGGATCCTGTTCTTTGACGAGGCGCGGCGGATTTTCGGTCATTCCACCGTGTCGATGTTCTTCGGCACCATTCCCATGGGCCTGGCGACGATCATCAACGGCGTTCTGCTGTTCGGCCTGCCACGCTGGGGGGAAGGTGTGATTCACCTTGCCGAAGTGCTGTGGTGGCTCGATGTGGGCATGTCGCTGGCCTGCGGCGTGTTGATTCCCTACATGATGTTTACCCGTCAGGAGCACAGCATCGACCAGATGACCGCTGTGTGGTTGTTGCCCGTGGTGGCCGCAGAAGTGTCAGCGGCCAGTGGCGGCTTGCTCGCACCGCATCTCGCCGATGCCCATGCGCAACTGGTGGTGTTGACCACCAGCTACGTGCTCTGGGCCTTTTCCCTGCCGGTGGCGTTCAGCATCCTGACGATCCTGTTGCTGCGTATGGCCCTGCACAAGCTGCCCCACGAAAACATGGCCGCGTCGAGCTGGCTGGCGCTCGGTCCGATCGGCACGGGAGCGTTGGGCATGTTGTTGCTGGGGGGCGACGCGCCGGCGATCTTTGCCGCCAACGGTCTGCCGGGTGTCGGTGAAATTGCTTCGGGCCTGGGCCTGGTGGCAGGTATCACGCTGTGGGGCTTCGGCTTGTGGTGGATGTTGATGGCATTACTGATTACCGCGCGTTATTTGCGCGACGGTATCCCGTTCAACCTCGGCTGGTGGGGCTTCACCTTTCCGTTGGGCGTGTATTCGCTGGCGACGCTGAAACTGGCCAGCGTTCTCAATCTGGCGTTTTTCAATGTCGTCGGCACGGTGTTGGTGACTTTACTGGCAGTGATGTGGCTGATTGTCGGCAAACGTACCGTGCAAGGCGCATGGCGCGGCGAGCTGTTTGTCTCGCCCTGCATTGCAGGTTTGAAGAAATAACCTGGAAAGTTTAGGTAAGGTGTGGCCTGGATCGCGGTTCGAGATTCCAATAAGCAGTACCCAGGCCTCTCTACCTTAAACATCAGGGACACACGGAAGATGAGTCACCCCTCACAGTTCAACCTGCTGCGCACCCGGCGCTTCTTGCCGTTTTTCATCACCCAGTCGCTCGGTGCGTTCAACGACAACGTTTTTAAACAGTCGTTGATCCTCGCCATTCTTTACCGCCTGACCATCGAAGGCGACCGCTCGATCTGGGTCAACCTGTGTGCGCTGCTGTTTATTCTGCCGTTTTTCCTGTTCTCGGCACTGGCCGGGCAGTTTGGCGAAAAATTCGCCAAGGACGCGCTGATCCGTCTGATCAAACTCGCGGAAATCGCCATCATGGCCGTAGGATCGGTCGGGTTTCTCTTTGATCACTTGTCGCTGATGCTGGTGGCGCTGTTCGCCATGGGCACGCACTCGGCGCTGTTCGGACCGGTGAAATATTCGATCCTGCCGCAAGCGCTGCGTGAGGATGAGTTGGTAGGCGGTAACGGCCTGGTGGAGATGGGCACGTTTCTGGCAATTCTCGCCGGGACGATTGGCGCCGGGGTCATCATGTCATCGACCCATTACGCGCCGCTGGTCTCGACCGCCATTGTCGGGATTGCCGTGCTGGGCTATCTGGCCAGCCGCAGTATTCCTCGTGCCGCAGCCGCATCCCCGGAAATGCGCCTGAACTGGAACATCTTCAGCCAGTCCTGGGCGACGTTGAAACTCGGTCTGGGGCAGACGCCAGCGGTGTCGCGCTCGATTGTCGGCAACTCGTGGTTCTGGTTTGTCGGGGCGATTTATCTGACGCAGATCCCGGCGTACGCCAAGGAGTGGATGCACGGCGACGAGACCGTGGTCACCTTGATTCTTACCGTATTTTCGGTCGGTATCGCACTGGGTTCGATGCTGTGCGAGAAACTCTCCGGGCGTAAGGTCGAGATCGGTCTGGTGCCGTTCGGCTCGTTCGGTCTGACCGTGTTTGGTCTGTTGTTGTGGTGGCATTCCGGCGGTATCCCGGAAAGCGTCACGGGCCACAGCTGGATTGAAGTGCTGGGCTTCGTGCACACCTGGGCGGTGTTGGTCGACATTCTCGGCCTCGGCATTTTTGGCGGCTTCTATATTGTGCCGCTGTATGCGTTGATCCAGTCGCGCACCGCGGAGAATGAGCGGGCGCGGGTGATCGCTGCCAACAACATTCTCAATGCGCTGTTTATGGTGGTCTCGGCGATCGTTTCGATTGTGTTGCTCAGTGTGGCCAAGCTGTCGATTCCGCAGCTGTTTCTTGTGGTGTCGCTGCTGAACATCGGCGTCAACGCCTACATCTTCAAGATCGTTCCCGAATTCAGCATGCGTTTCATGATCTGGCTGCTCAGCCATTCCATGTACCGGGTCGAACATCGCAACCTGGAGGCGATTCCCGACGAAGGTGCGGCCCTGCTGGTGTGCAACCACGTGTCGTTTGTCGACGCTTTGCTGATTGGTGGCGCGGTGCGTCGGCCGATTCGCTTTGTCATGTACTACAAGATCTACAACCTGCCGGTGCTGAACTTTATCTTTCGCACCGCAGGGACGATTCCGATCGCCGGGCGCAACGAAGACATCCAGATCTATGAAAGGGCCTTCACCCGGATTGCCCAGTATCTAAAGGACGGTGAGCTGGTGTGCATCTTCCCGGAAGGCAAGTTGACCACTGACGGCGAGATCAATGAGTTCAAGGGGGGGCTGACGCGGATTCTCGAGGAGACCCCGGTGCCGGTGATTCCGCTGGCGTTGCAAGGGTTGTGGGGCAGTTTCTTCAGCCGTGATCCGAACAAGGGCCTGTTCAAGCGGTTGTGGTCGCGCGTGACCTTGGTGGCAGGTTCGGCGGTAGCGGTTGAGGCGGCGGAGCCGGCGAAGTTGCAGGGGGTGGTGGGGGCGTTGCGCGGCAGCGTTCGATAGTTGCCAACTGATCTGGCCTCATCGCGAGCAGGCTCACTCCTACATTTGAAATGCGTCCTCCTGTAGGAGTGAGCCTGCTCGCGATAGCGGTAGAGGCTTAGGCGCTGATTTTGAGGCCGATCAACCCGGTAACGATCAACGCCACACTGGCCAGCCGAATCAACGCCATCGACTCGCCAAACAGAATGATCCCGGCAATCACCGTGCCCACGGCACCGACCCCGGTCCAGATCGCATAGGCCGTGCCCAGCGGCAGTTCCTTCATCGCCAGGCCGAGCAGGCCAAGGCTGATGGCCATCGCCGCAACGGTCAGTGCAGTGGGGAGCGGACGACTGAAGCCGTCGGTGTATTTCAGGCCGACGGCCCAGCCGACTTCGAACAGACCGGCGAAAAACAGAATGATCCAGGACATGAAAGACCTCCATCGTTTGACGGGGTCGTCCCCAGATTAAGCACTCGAGCGAGTCGCAGGGTCGTCCCCGCGTAGCGCAATAGTCTGACGAGCATTAACCCGGGGATCAAGTTTCGCGGTCAGTCGGTCGCTTGCCCGGCCAGCGTCTCGCGATCTTCTTTCTCGCTCATGCGCCGGAAGTAGGTGGAAAGCAAAGCCCCGGAAATGTTGTGCCAGACACTGAACAGCGCACTGGGCACCGCCGCCAATGGCGAAAAGTGCGCGCTGGCCAGCGCGGCGCCCAACCCCGAATTCTGCATGCCCACTTCCAGTGCCAGCAACTTGCGCTGGGCCAATGGCAGGTTGAACAGGCGGCCGGTGAAGTAACCGAGCAGGTAGCCAAAGCTGTTGTGCAGCATCACCACCGCCATGATCAACAAGCCGGACTCGGCGATTTTCGCCTGACTGGCAGCCACCACCGCAGTGACGATGATCACAATGCTGACCACCGACACCAGCGGCAACACCTCCACCGCATGGCGCACCTTGTTACCGAGCAAGCGCTGTGCAACCACGCCGAGGATGATCGGCAGCAACACCACTTGCAGGATCGACCAGAACAACTCCATGAACGACACTGGCAACCATGCCGAGGCCAGCAGCCAGATCAAGGCCGGGGTCAGCAGCGGAGCGAGGAGGGTGGTGACGGCGGCAATCGCCACTGACAGCGCCAGGTCACCGCGGGCCAGCCAGGTCATGACGTTGGAAGAAGTGCCACTCGGGCAGCAGCCGACCAGAATCACCCCGACGGCGATTTCCGGCGGCAGGTGGAAAATCTGGCAGAGCAACCACGCCATGCCGGGCATGATCACGAAGTGCGCAACCACACCCAGCGCCACGCGCCACGGATGGCGGGCGACGGCCGCGAAGTCGTCGAGCTTGAGGGTCAGGCCCATGCCGAACATGACCAGGCCAAGCAGCGGCACGATGGCGCCCTTGAGACCGAGAAACCACGCCGGTTGCAGAAACGCGATCACGGCGAAAATCAGAACCCAGTAAGCGAAGGTATTGCCGACAAAGCGGCTGAGTGCAGCCAGTGCGCGCATGGCTTGATCCTTATTATTAAATGAACACCCTAAAACATGCGGGAGCCGGGTTGCCAGCGATGGCGGTGTGTCAGACGCCACTATAGTCATCTGTTACACCGCTACCGCTGGCAAGCCAGCTCCCACAGTTGATCCTGTTCCTTCAGATGGAACAGGTTTTCGTCAGATCCCCTGCGGCGTCTCTTCACCGCCCAACGCTTCAACCAGCGCCGGCAGGAAGTCGCCGAAGGTCAGCATCATCAGGGTGAAGCTCGCATCCAGCTGGCCCAGCGCTTCGTCGCCGCCGTCCTGTTCCGCCTGATCCTGCAACAGATCTTCGAACTTCAGGCGCTTGACGGTCATTTTGTCGTCGAGCATGAACGACAGTTTGTCCTGCCAGGCCAGCGACAGTTGAGTCACGACTTTGCCCGTGCTCAGGTGCAACTGGATTTCTTCACTGGTCAGGTCCTGACGCTTGCAGCGCACGATGCCACCGTCTTCGTGGGTGTCGCGCAGTTCGCACTCGTCCAGTACGAAGAAGTCCGGGGCGGCTTGCTGGGTGGTGACCCATTCGGTCATCACGGCGGTCGGCGCGGTTTTCACGGTCAGCGGACGGACGGGCAGGGTGCCGAGCACTTCACGCAGGGTGGAGAGCAGGTCTTCGGCGCGCTTCGGGCTGGCCGAGTTGACCAGAATCAGACCCTGTTTCGGCGCGATGGCGGCGAAGGTCGACGAGCGACGAATGAACGCGCGCGGCAGGAAGGCCTGGATGATTTCATCCTTGATCTGATCGCGTTCCTTCTTATAGACCTTGCGCATCTGCTCGGCTTCGATCTCTTCAACCTTTTCCTTGACGGCGTCACGCACGACGCTGCCCGGCAGAATGCGTTCTTCTTTACGTGCAGCGATCAGCAGGAAATCACCGCTGACGTGCACCAGTGGAGCATCTTCGCCTTTGCCGAACGGCGCGACGAAACCGTAGGTGGTCAACTCCTGGCTTGCACATGGACGCGCCAGTTTGGTGGCCAGTGCAGTTTCCAGCGCCTCGGCATCGACAGGCAGGTCTTGGGTCAGGCGATAGATAAGCAGGTTTTTGAACCACATGGGGTGAGTCTCTCCTTTATACAAAGGGGGGCATTATTGTCTTCGCCGTGCCGTAGGCCAACCCTTCTCTAAGCCTTTGGAAGGCCTGAGAAAATTATTTAAAAAAGTGCTTGCCAGAGGTTGGGTCGCTCCGTAGAATGCGCGCCACACCGAAGCGAAGGGTGATTAGCTCAGCTGGGAGAGCGTCTGCCTTACAAGCAGAATGTCGGCGGTTCGATCCCGTCATCACCCACCATTCGTTTCAAGTGTTTAGCGCAGCGGTAGTTCAGTCGGTTAGAATACCGGCCTGTCACGCCGGGGGTCGCGGGTTCGAGTCCCGTCCGCTGCGCCATATTCGGTAACTTGGACCACTGAACGCCAGGTCACCACGGAAAAACCCGCTGAGGCGGGTTTTTTTCTGTCTCACGTTTGTACCTTGTTCCATCGGGTTGTGTCGTTTCACCGGTTTTCGGATTTATTTGAAAAAAAATTCAATTAAATCAACACTTTACGAAAACTTGTGGCATAATGCGCCCCGTAACGAAGCGAAGGGTGATTAGCTCAGCTGGGAGAGCGTCTGCCTTACAAGCAGAATGTCGGCGGTTCGATCCCGTCATCACCCACCATTCGTTTCAAGCGTTTCGCGCAGCGGTAGTTCAGTCGGTTAGAATACCGGCCTGTCACGCCGGGGGTCGCGGGTTCGAGTCCCCGTCCGCTGCGCCATATTCGGTTATCTGGAACACTGAACGCCAGATAACCACACAAAGCCCGCCTTGTGCGGGCTTTGTGCTATCTGCGATTCGACAATTTCTGCATTGCTTCTGTGGCACTTATCCCCGTTGGGTTACGAAGCCGGCCCGACTTTTAAAACCGAGGCCCGCTGCGCAAGCCACCGGGGATAAATCCCCTCGCCACAGGCCGCTGCTTACTGCGTGGCGTTCTGGCTATGCCGATAATCGCTCACCGCCTCATACACCGCCTTGCGCAGGCGGTTGATCCCGCCAATCGGCCGATGGGCCTCGACACCAAACCACGGATTGAACGACAGGTTATCGCAGGCCAGATTCAGCGCCGGGGTATCGAAATCCTGTGGCGGCAGGGTGATCCGCGCCACGGTTTCGAAGGGTGAATCCTGCTCGCGCCATTCGATGCTGGTGTCCTCGATCGGCATGTACTTGTTCGCATCCTGACGCTGAATCTGCAAGACGAAGCAGGCCGGCACGCGATCCGTCGACAACTGCTGATTCAACGCGCTGCGCAGGAAGTTCGGCAGGTCGTGGTTCTGTTTTGGCAGGGTGTAAGCCGGACAACTGTCCGGATCCGGTGCCACGCGAAACTTCGCATTCGCCTCACCGAGCTTGTAGGGCGAAACCGAAAAGTAAGTCGTCCCTGTCGGACTGTCCGGTGGCGGCGACAGCGTCGCCAGCGCGATAAGCAGATGACGGACCTGCCAGGTGCGCGGATCCCAACCGGGGAAAAACGCCAGGATCTTCTTGCCGTCAGCCTGCGCCGCCACATTCTGACGGTACTCGGCGACATCGCTGACAAAGAAGTTGGGGTGGCTGAACATCACGAAGTCTTGCTCGTGCTGTTCCTGGCGATTTCCCAACAACTGCTTGCCGGGTACGTCGAGCAGCTTGATCGCCATGCCCCGTGCGTCGCGAATGCTGTCGAACTGCGGGTAAGCATTGCCGTTGGACAGGCGAATTATCGCCTGCCAGGTGTGTCCCGGTTCGCTGAAGACCCCTTGGCGCAGCGATTGCGCCAGTTGCGGCAATACCTGCACTTCAGCCTTCACGCAGCCGTGAGCCTTGGCATGCGCGTCGCGCAGGAAACGCGTGCTTTCACGGTGTTGATCGACGATGCGCACGGCCGTCTGGATCACGCCTTGTGTCATGCCGGCTTCACCGGAGGGAATCTGTTCCAGAGCCGACACCGGTCCGCGATGCTGCCAGGCCCACCACGCCGTGCCGATGGCCCAGCCAATCAGGCCAATAACGAGCAAAAGCAGCAAGGTTCTGCCCACCAGGCGGCCCAGCCACAACCAGATCCGCGCCAGCAATGACAGGCGCTTATTGAAGGTCGATAACATCATGGCAGTTGCGCCTCCAGAGGGCCGCCGAGGACTTTCAGGTATTCGAGCAGCGCCCAGCGTTCTTCCGGCAGCAGCAGGCGGCCGATCACGCCATTGCCGCGTTCGCCGGCACGGAACTCGTGACCACTGTTGTGATTGCCGCTGATCCGCGTGTCGAACAGGAAGCCATTGGTGAAGGCTTCGGTGCGATAGCCCAGGTGCCGAGGGTCGTATTCGAAGGTGCCTTTATAGAAGGTGGTGGCGCGTTCATCCTCCGGTGACAGCAGTTGATAAAGGCTCGGCACCGAACCGTTATGCAGAAATGGCCCGGTGGCCCAGACGCCGGCCAGCGGTCGCGCCTTGTACGCGACTTTTTCGCGAACACCGATCGGCAAGCCGAATCCGTCGAGGCGCGGCTTCTCCTCGGGCGTGACCTGAGCCTCGCGATAGGCACGGCCTTCGACGAAGGCGGTCACGTACGCCAGGCCCTTGGCCACCGACAACTGACTCAGATCCAGCGGCTCCTCGGGCGTCGGGTGCAGTTTGACGTCCATTTTTTCCAGTTCTTTCAGGTCCCATTGCAGGGCCGTCAGGTCGAAGCGGTGGCTGGCAATGTTGTTGGCGGCGTTTGGGTCGGTACCGATGACGTCCACCGGCAACAGGGGTAAGCGCTGCACCCAGCGCTCGCCTTCCTGAGTCTTGCGTGGCACATGGCAGCCGGCGCAATTTTCCGCGAACAGCGCGCGTCCTTTGGCCGCGAGAGGTTTATCGACTGCACCGAACAAGGCCTCCGGCCAGGCAGGTGGCCGCAGTTTCTGCAGGGTTTCCTCGATCTTGTGCAGATCGCGCACGCGCACGCTGGAGGCATAGCGCGCATCGCCTTGCAGCGGCTGGCCGTTGGTATCGAAGAAATTCAGGGTGGCGCCAACGCCCAACGCTTCGCCGATATTGCGGGCCATCGGCTGTTGCGCCGAACCGTTCCACTGCACCCAGTCGAATGTCCACATGTCCCACAGTTGCGGGTAATCCACCGGAGCGTCGGCGATGCGGTAATTGGCAGGGGAGATCGCATCACCGAACGTCGCATTGGCGATCCGCCCGAATGCGTCGGCGCGCCCCGGGCCTTCCTCGGTCGGGTAGAGGCCGCGATGGGTGTCGTTCCACGCCACTTTGAGAAACGTATCCAGCGATTGTTTGAAATCCTTGCGCAGTTGCGCATGGCGCGCGTCGTATTCATCGCCCAGTACGTGGCGGGCGAAGCGTTCGAATTTCCACGGGTTGTAGTAAGTCGAGGTCAGACTTGCCACCAATGCCTGTCCGAAACTGCCGCCGCGCAGTGTAGGAACACTCGAAGGCAATACATGCTGCGCCGTGCCACCGTCGATGCGCACGGCCTGGCCTTTAAAGTGCAATTCGCCGGTGTGGCAAGCGGCACAGGTGATGTCCAGATATTGCTCGGTGCTGCCGGCGTTCTGATGTCGGGCAAAACCGACGGGCAAATTGCCGGGGTTGTCCGGTGTGGCTGTTTGCAGCGGGTCGATCAGAAAACCAAAGCGCGCGAGGTAGTCGGGGGCCGCGAAGCGTTGCTCTGAGAAAGGCAACTCCAGCGCCTGGAACCACTCGTAGCGCAGGCCTTTGACCTGGGTGCCCTGAGGGGTGAAGTAATAGGTTTGCCGCTCTTGTTCCGTCCACTGATCCAGGTAATGCACCTGCTGCACGGGCGTGTAGAAAGGCAATTTCGGGTTGGCGACGTAGTACAGAACCACTGCCAGGACCAATCCCGACAGCACGATGATCAGGGTCAGCACGCGGAGTAAGAGGCGCAAGATAAACATCCTTGTCGAGTTGTTGTGTTGTTATGCCTGAGCCTGACCCTATGCGGCAAGTGGCCATTACGCCAGATGTTGTGGGAAGAGGAGGCTACGGTTGTCAGCAGCAGATGACAGAAGCTTCATCGTGTCTTCGCCCAAATGCGTTTTAATCCCTGAACTTATCGTCGCTTTACTGCTCTCATGCCGGTAGCCATTGGTCGTGGCGGCCTGATAAGCTCGCGGCTTTACTCGATTGCCCTATTCGGCGCATGAACAAGGAAATAGCATGAAACAGCATCGGTTGGCGGCGGCGGTAGCCCTGGTTAGCCTGGTCCTCGCGGGTTGTGATTCGCAGACCAGCGTAGAGCTGAAAACCCCGGCGCAAAAAGCTTCCTACGGTATCGGCCTGAACATGGGCAAGAGCCTGGCTCAGGAAGGCATGGATGATCTGGACTCCAAAGCGGTAGCCCAGGGCATCGAAGATGCCGTCGGCAAGAAAGAACAGAAGCTGAAAGATGAAGAACTGGTCGAAGCCTTCGCCGCGCTGCAAAAGCGTGCTGAAGAGCGCATGGCCAAGATGAGCGAAGAGTCGGCAGCTGCCGGCAAGAAATTCCTCGAAGAAAACGGCAAGAAAGCGGGTGTCACCACCACCGCTTCCGGCCTGCAGTACGAAGTGATCAAGAAAGCCGACGGCCCACAGCCCAAGCCGACTGACGTAGTGACCGTTCACTACACCGGCAAGCTGACCAACGGCACCGTATTCGACAGCTCCGTCGAGCGCGGCAGCCCGATTGATCTGCCGGTAAGCGGCGTGATTCCGGGTTGGGTCGAAGGCCTGCAACTGATGCACGTTGGCGAGAAGTACAAACTGTACATCCCTAGCGATCTGGCTTACGGCGCGCAATCGCCAAGCCCGGCAATCCCGGCCAACTCGGTTCTGGTCTTCGACCTGGAACTGCTGGCCATCAAGGATCCAGCCAAAGAAGACGCCGCTGCCAAGTAATCGGCTCCGGTTTCAACAACAACGCCTCGCTTATGCGGGGCGTTGTTGCATCTGGCGGATGGCAAGGGTAAACAGAGCGAACCGATGCCGGTCAGCACAGTCATACCTTTGAGGCTGCCCGTACTAGACGCCCTGAGCCGCCAAGTCAATGAAATATTGGGCTTTTTTATGTGAGTAAAAAACGCCCGATCTGAGCGCAGCCCTTATAAAACGGGGCTCCCAGCGCTGAAATGCAGCTCTGTTCACAAGGTTATCCACAATTTGTGTGGATAACATTTCAATGGGAGGAATAGATGAAAGCTCCGTGGAATTTCGCTCGATTCCTGCCCCTGGCCGGCCGTCTGCTGGCGCGTGGACGCTTGCCGACCCTGTTGTTTGCCGTCGCCAGCAAAGGCGCGGCACAGGGCAATCGCCTCGGCAAACTCAAGGACGACCTGCGTTTGTTGCAGGCATTGTGCCTGGCCTACTGGCGCGGCGAATACCGTGCGATCAGCCCGAAAGCGTTGATCTCCGTGGTCGCTGGCCTGATGTACTTCCTGAGCCCGGTAGATGCCATTCCCGATTTCATTCCCATGTTCGGCATGCTCGACGATATCGCCGTTCTCGCCTGGTTGATGAAAACCCTCGATGATGAACTCAGTGCCTTCCGTCTCTGGCGCAATCGCCAGCAGCCGGAAAAACTGGCGGTGGTTGAACGCCTGCCTGATACCCCTGAGCAATTGCAGCTTCAGGGGCCGAAAAAGCCCTGATTGACGAAGTCGCTCTGCAGATAGATACCCCCCGCGACCTTGGCCGCTGTTAGGATTACACTTCTAGGGAAAAGTGCCGACTCGCTAAGTGTTGTTGTCCTACGGGGTAGTCATGGATATTCAGATAATTGCACGCGATGGCGAGCCCGAATACGCAGTTCTGCCTTGGGCTCACTATCAGGCTCTACTGAAAGCAGCAGGGATCAATGAAACACCGTCGCAGCAGGCTCAAGCGCCGCTCGCGACCACACTGGACCCGATTCTTCCAGGTCTGGATCAACTACGCAGTTTGCGCGAAGGGAAGGGCATCGCCATCGAGGCGCTGGCCCGCACGGTAGGCATCAGCCCGTCTTATCTGGCCATGATCGAAAGCGGCGAGCGTCAGCCTGACGCCGCGATTCGTCGCAGCCTGGCCTGGGAACTGACGGTGCCAGGTTGGAGGGATGAATCGTGAGCGTACGCATCAGTCGTCAACATTGGGACGGATTGCTGGGAGAACTGGATCAGGCGCGCCGGCAGCGCCATCTTCTGACCTACCGAGCCTTGCTCGAACGTTTGCAGTTGCCGACGCCGGCGATGCAAACCCTGACCGCTGCACTGGAACATCTGGCGGCACTGGACGCCAAGGCCGAACAACCGTTGCGCAGTTCGCTGGTGATCAGTCAGGGCGCCAGTCGCCTGCCGCGCACCGGTTTTTTTGAATGCGTTGAACGTCTGGGGCGTTTTTCGGGGCCGTCCGATGGTGTTGCCGCTGCCTCTTGGCATGCATCGGAAGTGGTCAGAGTCTTCGAGTACGAATACCCGGAATCGGCGGAGGCCTGAGTGTTTTTGCGACTCAAGGCGCGTGCCGCTTACTGGCTGGCCCGCCGGCTTTTTCATTGGTCGTGGTTTGTCCGTCAGCCGCGAGGCTGGCGCTGGCTTGAAGGCCAGTTCGCGCGCATGGCCAATCTTGGCGACATCGGTGCGCAAAGCTTTTACGGGCACATCCTGACCTTCCGTGGTGTTGGCCTCGGCGCACGTGAAGAAGGCGTGCGTTTGTTGCGTCTCGCGGCATTGGCCGGGGATGGCAAAGCGGCCTATCAGGTCGGTGTGATCAGTCTTGCAGGCACCCCGAGCAAAGCACCGGACCCGGCGGACGCAGCCCGCTGGTGGGGCATGGCCGCCAAGGCCGGACACCCGCTGGCCGAGCTCAAACTGAAAGAGCTGAACGCGCGGGATTCAACGCAGTAAATCCATTTGTGTCGATCAGATAAACGTGGCGTGAGGGAAACCTCTCGCCACGTTTTCGTTTTTGTCTGTACGTTTTGTAGTAAACGGTTTATTGCAGATTAGTCCTACAGCAAGTGCCTACTTGCCTGACTTCTTTCCCGATTGATCCCCCGCACAGTTCCCGCGCCTAACTTTTTGCGCGAGGGAACGCCAATGTTTGACCCGGTTTTTCAGTTCGTCCTGCACGCCGACGTGCGTTGATGCAAGCCGTCACTCGTATCGAGCAGGAACTCGACAGCTTTCCCGACACCCTCACGCTCTATCGCCAGCAGCTTGAGCATTGGTTGAGCAGCACGGCTGATCAGGTCAGTCATGCGGCCGATCTGCCGTCGCTGATGGGCATGGAGCGGATTATCCGCTTCGGTGATCGCAGCACCGCCGTCAGCACTGGCGACAGCGAATTCGTCTCCGGCGTCGTCCAGTGCCCCCTGGGCGGATTGATGCTGATCGAGAGCAAGTTTGAATCCGTCTATGACATTCCACTGGGCAACATCGTGGTCGATGTGGTGGCGGTGGATGGCGGGGCCGTCACGCCTGTCACGCTTGATGCGCGCGGCGAGGGCGCATTTCGTGGCGAGCCCGGTAATTTCTACCGGGTGCAAGTGCACGGTGGCGTCAGTCCGAAACAGGTCGAACAACTTTTTGCATCCTATGACGGTCTGGCTCTTGAGCTGGAGGACTGGCTGCGCAGCGAGTGGCAGGGCTTCAAGCCTCAGTGGTCGCAGTCGGTCGCCACCGCCGCGGGCAACGGCACGCTGGCCGGGAGCTGGGCAGCCATTGAAGGGGTATGGGACAGCATTGGAATGCTGTCGGAGATTCTCAAGAACCCCGGCGCTTTTGTGGATCGACTGGGGAGTGGCGCGACCGATCTGATGAACCTGGCCGCGACGGCTCCCGAGGTCATGCAACAGTTGCAGTTGCTGGTCAGTGATGAGGCGGCGCTGTGTTTGCTGCTGCGTACGGCCAGTCTTTGGCTGGAGATGCTGCCGCCCAGTGAAATTGCCGGCAAGACCGCTGAAGCGGCGTCGATGATGATCGTGCAACTGCTGCTCGATGTGCTGATCAGTATCGTCCTGACCTTCGCCAGTGGTGGTGCCGGGATCGCCTATCTGACGCTGCGACTCGCGGATCGTGCGGTGCAACTGCTGTCGGCGGTGATGCGATTGGTCAAGGCGCTGTTCGGCATCGTCGGCGGGTTCATCAAGTACGTCGATCAATACAAAACCGTCGCCGCACGCGGCATCGTCGCAGGGGTGAAAAAGGGTCGCATGCAACTGCGCTGGAATGCCCGGCGTAATACCTCGCTGAAGAAAGGCGAACACCACGACGATAAGTCGGATCAAGCGAAAAACCCCAACGGCGACAGCGCCGATTGCGTGTCGCGCACCTGCACCAATGGTTGTCCGGTGTCGATGGTCACCGGCGAAGAACTGCTGACCCTGACCGACGGCACGCTCGATGGCTTGCTGCCGTTCGAGTTCACCCGGTTGTACCGCACCAGCGCGGTTGAGAACGATGTCGGCCTGGGCTTTGGCTGGAGTCATTCGCTGGCGCATCGCCTGGAGTTCGATGGCGATGTGGTGGTCTGGGTCGATCACGAAAACCGCCGCACACGCTTTCCGTTGCCCAGCGTTGAACGGCCGGCGATTCACAACAGCCTGTCTCGGGCGGCGATTTTTCTGGGCGAAGAGCCCGAGGAGCTGATTCTTGCGCTGGCGGGGGACGCGGCGCGGTTTTATCACTTTCGCGCCGGGCGGCTGACGGCGGTCAGCGATTCGTACGACAACCGGCTGCGTGTTTTACGGGATCGGTCTGACAGGGTTCAGCGACTGGATAACGGCGCGGGTCGGTCGCTGCTGTTGCGCTATGAGCGTGCGCATCTGATCGGTGTCGAGTACCAGATTTTTCGCGAAGGTGACTGGCACACCGAACAGCCCCTGGTCAGTTACCGCTACGACGCCCAACAGCGACTGATCGAGGCAACCAACGCCGCCGGCGACAGCGAGCGTTACGACTACGACGATCAACACGTCATCCTGCAACGGCAATTGACCGGGGGCGCCAGTTTCTTCTGGGAGTGGGAGCGGTCCGGCAAGGCGGCCCGCTGCGTGCGCCACTGGGCGTCGTTCTCGCAGGTGGACACGCGTTATGTCTGGAATGACGACGGCAGCGTGGCGGTGCATTACGTCGATGGCACCGAGGAAACCTACGTCCACGATGACCGCGCACGCCTGGTGCGCAAGGTCGAGGCCAACGGTGGCGAACAGCTCAAGGCCTACGACTCCTCGGGGCGCTTGGTCGCCGAGCAAGATGCGTTAGGCGCGATCACCGAATACCGCTACGACGAGGCCGGACGGCTGGTGGCGCTGCTTGCGCCGGACGATGAGCCGACGTCCTACGAATACCGTAACGGTTTCCTGCACAGCCGTGCACGGGGCGAGGCGGTGTGGACCTGGCGGCGCAATGCCCAGGGCGATGTCACCGAAACGGTCGACCCTGACGGCCATGTCACCCATTACCACTACGACGCCCGTGGGCGGTTGCTGTCGATCCGTTACCCGGACAGCAGCCGCCATGTGCGGGTCTGGAACGACCTCGGCCAGCTCGTTGAAGAGACCTTGCCCGACGGCGGCGTGCGGCGCTTTTCCTACGATGCGCTGGGGCGACGGACCACCACGTGCGACGAACATGGCGCTGTCACGCGCCAGCAGTGGGATGCACTGGGCCGGCTGGTTCAGACGACGGCGCCTACCGGTGCCACCCGCGCCTACAGCTACGGCGCCTACGGTCAGGTCACCGCCGAGCGTGACGAACTCGGGCGCATCACCCGTTACGAGTATGACGATGACCTGCACTTGGTCTCGCGCAAGATCAACCCCGACGGCACGCGGGTGCAGTACCGCTACGACCATGCGCAGTTGTTGCTCACCGAGATCGAGAACGAGTCCGGGGAAACATACCGCCTGGACTACACGTCCACCGGATTGATCCGACAGGAAACCGGCTTCGACGGCCGCCGTACGGCGTATGCCTATGACCTCAACGGGCATCTGCTGGAAAAGACCGAGTTCGGCGATGACGGTTCGACGTGGGTCACGGCTTACGAGCGCGATACCGCCGGGCGACTGCTGATCAAGACCCTGCCCGACGGGGTCAAGGTCGAATACCGCTACGACCGCCTCGGGCGTCTGGTGGGCGTCGATGACGGGCAAAAACATTCGCTGGCCTTCGAATACGACCTGCAGGATCGGCTGATCACCGAGCATCAGGGCTGGGGCACCCTGCGTTACGCCTACGACGCCTGCGGTCAGCTCAAGCGCCAGCGCCTGCCGGACAACAGCAAGCTCGACTATCACTATGCCAAGGGCGGCGCGCTCACCGCCATCGACCTCAACGGCGCATCGCTGACCCGCCACGTCTACCAGTCCGGTCGCGAACAACAACGTCAGCAAGGCCTGCTGCTCAGCGAATATGCCTACGACGACCAGGGCCGTTTACTCGCCCACGCTGTAGGCCATCAGCACGCTTCGCTGTACCGCCGCGATTATGCCTACAGCGCCAACGGTAACCTCGAGCACATTGCCGACAGCCGCCACGGCCAGCGCACCTACGGTTACGACGCCCTCGACCGCCTGATCCGCGTGCGCCACTCGCGCGACGAACTGCCGGAAACCTTCGCCCACGACCCGGCCGGCAACCTGCTGATGCAGGACCGCCCCGGCCCGACACAAATCAGGGGCAACCGCCTGCTGATGCAGGGCGACCGCCATTACGACTACGACGCCTTCGGCAACCTGATCCGCGAACGCCGTGGCCGCGACCAGCAATTGGTCACCGAATACCGCTACGACAGCCAGCACCGCCTGATCGGCCTGACCCGCCCCGACGGCAAAACCGCCAGTTATCGCTACGACGCCTTCGGCCGACGCATCCGCAAAACCGTCGACGGCGTCAGCACCGAGTACTTCTGGCAAGGCGACCACCTCGTCGCCGAAAGCAGCAAAACCCAGCACCGTAGCTACGTCTACGAACCGGGCACCTTCCGCCCGCTGGCGCTGCTCGACGGCAAAGGCCCGAAAAAGGCCTGCCCGTTCTACTACCAGCTCGACCACCTCGGCACGCCGCAGGAACTGACCGACTACAGCGGCGAAATCGTCTGGTCGGCGCAATACGACGCCTACGGCAAAGTCGCGGCGATCACCCTGGCCGGCGAGGACTACCTGGACCAGCCGCTGCGGTTTCAGGGGCAGTATTTCGATGCGGAGAGCGGACTGCATTACAACCGGCACCGGTATTACGACCCGCGGCTGGGGCGGTACCTGACGCCCGATCCGGTGAAGCTGGCCGGAGGGTTGAATCAGTACCAGTACGTGCCGAATCCGACGGGGTGGGTGGATCCGTTGGGGTTGAGCTGCAGTTGCCCGCCGCCGGAGCCACGACGTCCAATGCGGTACGAGGCCGGTCGCGTGGTCGTCGAAGAGGGAGCGCCTTCGCTGCCAAAGATGACGGCGCAGGAGCGGCGGGCGAGGCTTGATGAGGTGGCAGAAGAAAATGCTCATCGGCGTTTGGTTGAAATGGAGAAAGCCACACAAGACGCGCACTTCTTAGAGAAACATGGCAAACAGACCACGTTAGCTTCTCAGCAAGAACGCTCAATGACGGGAAGAAATCCCACAACTGGAGTTATTGAGGTTTATAGCAATGGGAGACGAGCAGGGCAGCCCAAAATACCCAGTGCCGCTACTCACTTTTTTAGTTATCGAGATCAACTTAATGCCATACATCGTGCTCAGCTTGTTTTCAGACGAAATGGCCAACTTGCGTCCAAAGAACCTATAAATATGGGTAAGGTTGTTGGCGAGGGGTACAAGAGGGGAGGAGTCGTTTATGGACAGCAAACACATGCGGTAGTAATTCTCAATAAGGCAGCTGAGCCTATAACCTCTTATACGGAGTTTGTGAATTGAAACGTAAGCCTGAATATTTTGTTTTGCGTGGTCTGCTTTTTCTATTTGATATAGAAAATACTCATGATGATGCTCGTGAAAAAATCATCGTCTCGAAGAACGTCAATGATAAGCAAGAGCTTGCTGAGCTGTTTGATATTCTTATGAAGCCTGAGTTTCTATCCTATAGTGTTGGTGAGCGCGAGTGGTGTATCGACACACTGAAGTACTACTTGGAAGCTGGTGATAGCTTTGATGAGGTGTTTACAAGAATCACAACTTATTTTGACGATGACGTAGAGGATCAGCGTCAGTTCATGCAGGTTTTGTTGAGTTGTTTATTGAAATATCACGTCGATGATTCAGATATGGGGTAAGGCCGAAAAACTGGGCTAATTCAACTGACCCCTTCGCGGGCAAGCCCGCTCCCACAGGGAGTTCTGTTGTTTGGGGAATCAGCGCTGACCGATTAGTTGTGGGGGATGGAGGTCGGTGGAAGTTAGGCTATCAATCACATGCACGCTATACCCCGGAACATTTTTCGCATGATGCTTCGCCTGCGACGCCATTTCCGCGAGTTGACTGGCGTCCAGCTGTGCGCAGGCTTCGGGATGCAGGTGCACTACGCCGATGGACAATGACAACAGCGGAAACTCCTGCCGTATTCCCTGGCGATTCGGGGCGATGAAGCAGCCTGCATCGAGGTGTTCGGGGCGATAGAAGCGGCGGCATTGGCTCTGGAAGTCGTCGAGCAACTGGTTGAGGCGTTTGCGCCAGTCTTCCGGGCCGAGGACGAGGAGGAAGTCGTCGCCGCCGATGTGGCCGACGAAGTCGCGGGACGGGTCGACGCGTTCGTTCAGGCATTGCGCCAGGCATAGCAGGACTTCGTCGCCGCGGCCGTAGCCGTAGATGTCGTTGAAGGGTTTGAAGCTGTCGATGTCGACGTAGCAGATGACCGATTCGCGGCCCTGTTGCAGCAGACGGGTCAGGCATTGCTGGATCGGTACATTGCCGGGCAGCAGGGTCAGCGGGTTGGCGTAGCGGGCCTGCTGGATCTTCAGTTCGGTGATCAGTTTGAGCACGTCGATCACCCGACCGAGGCCGAGGTAGCTGCCGTTGAGGGTAATGATGAAGTCTTCTTCGATGCGCTGGCGAGCGCGGCTGGTGATCAGGCGGCTGACCTGTTGCAGCGACTGGCTCATTTCCACGGCGAGGAAGTCGTCGTTCATCAAGCGGCTGATCGGTTTACGCGCGAACAGGTCGGTGGCGAAGGGTTTGAGCAGGGCATCGGACAAGGAATGGCGGTGGACGATGCCGCACGGCTGGCCTTGTTCGTCAAGCACGGCCAGCGAGTTCAGATTGGCCTGACGGCGAAACGCTTCCAGCACCGTAGCGGTTGGCGTGTCGCGCCCCACAGCCGGTTGGTCGTTGAGCAGGGCGCTGAGGTCGCTGCCTTCGTCGTTCAGCGCGACGGTGCTGCTGTCATGTTTGGGCATCATCGCACGGGCGTCGCGGGGCGGGTGCTCTTGTGGGCGACCAAGCAAGTATCCTTGCACCAGATCCACGCCCATTTCGGTCAACACTGCCAACTCCTCTGGCAGTTCGATGCCTTCAGCAATCACCTGCGCGCGTGAGGCTTTGGCGATCTGCAGGATCGAACCGACGAACTCCCGTTTCAACGCATCCTGATGAATGCCGTCGATGAAGTGGCGGTCGATTTTCACGTAATCCGGACGCAGCTCCGACCACAGGCGCAGGCTGGAGTAGCCGGCACCGAGATCATCCAGCGCAATCGAAAAGCCCATCGCCCGGTAGTGATGCAGCGCGGTTTGCAGTAACTGGAAGTCATCGATTGGTGTCTGCTCGGTCAGTTCGATCACAACCTGGCTCGGCGGAATACCGAAGTCTTGTAGCAACTGTAGGGTGCGCCCCGGTTGATGGGCAGCTTCGAGCAGCGACTCTGGCGAGACGTTGAGAAACAGTTTGCCCGGCAGTTGCTGCTCATTGAAACGGCGGCAGGCCGATTGTCGGCAGGCAATCTCCAATTCGCTCAGGCGCCCGGCCTGACGCGCCACGGCGAACAGGGCAATGGGTGAGTGCAGCGGACTGTTGGACGGGCCACGGGTGAGGGCTTCGTAACCGAGTATGCGTCGCTCAGAGAGGCAGATGATTGGCTGGAACAGGCTGTGTAAGCCGCTTTGACTCAAGATCGAGCTCAAGGCACTCAGCTGTTCGGTCGTGGTCATGGCAATCTCTGGCGATAAAAAAAGGACTGGGAGCGCTCTCGATGAAAAGAGTGGCTCCCAGTCCTTTATTGCACGACAGAATGATGACTGTTTGATGACGATCCCGGGATCATCACCATTAAATTGCCATCACCTTACTTCTTGGCCACCTGATTGCTCAGCTTCAGGTAATCCAGCAGCACGCGCCCGGTTTCGCTCAGGTAAGCATCGTCTTCCGGTTTGACCTTGTCCGGGTCGGCAGCCGCGATGAGGTCTTCATCTTCTTTTTTCAGCTCTTTGAGCGGTTCTTCGCCTTTGGCCTTGCGACGGATGTTTTCCATGGCCAGTTGTTTGGCGTCGATGTCGGTGTGCTGGGCACGACGCTCGGCTTCATTGAGACTGACGGTTTTCTCTTCCATCAGTTTCTGCGCCAGCGCCAGCTTGTCACGGATGAACACGAACTCGGCATCCTTGGCGGTGCGGGTGTCATGCTCGGACTTGAGCTGGGCCAGGAACGGTTTGAACGGATCGGCCGCCGGTTTGATCGCCGCGCGGATGGTGTCCCACGGCATGGCTTCCGGCAGGGCGCTCTCGCCGATTTCCTTGGTGTCGATCAGCGACGGGTAGTCGATGTCTGGCAGGACGCCCTGATGCTGGGTGCTTTGACCGGACACTCGGTAGAACTTGGCCAGGGTCAGTTTCAGCTCGCCATGGTTCAGCGGCTGGATGGTCTGCACGGTGCCCTTGCCGAAGGTCTGGCCACCGATGATCAGCGCACGATGGTAGTCCTGCATGGCGCCGGCGAAGATCTCCGAAGCCGAGGCGGACAGGCGGTTGACCAGCAACGCCATAGGGCCTTTGTAGAATGCGCCCGGGTTTTCATCTTCGAGCACATCGACACGGCCATCGGCGTTACGCACGAGCACGGTCGGGCCCTTGTCGATGAACAGGCTGGTCAGCTCGGTGGCTTCCTGCAGGGAACCGCCGCCGTTATTGCGCAGGTCGATGACCACGCCGTCGACTTTGTCTTTCTGCAGTTCGGTCAGCAGTTTCTTGACGTCACGGGTGGTGCTCTTGTAATCCGGGTCACCGGCACGGAACGCCTTGAAGTCGAGGTAGAAGGCCGGGATCTCGATGACGCCGAGCTTGTAGTCCTTGCCGTCCTGTTTCAGGTTGAGGATGGACTTCTTCACCGCCTGATCTTCGAGCTTCACCGCTTCACGGGTGATCGACACGATCTTGGTGGTCTGGTCGTTCGGCGCATTGCTCGCCGGAATCACTTCCAGGCGGACCACAGTGCCTTTCGGACCACGGATCAGTTTGACCACTTCGTCCAGACGCCAGCCGACCACGTCGACCATTTCTTTGTTGCCCTGGGCAACGCCGATGATCTTGTCGGCCGGGGCAACCTGTTTGGTCTTGTCGGCCGGGCCTGCCGGCACCAGACGTACGACTTTCACCTGGTCGTTGTCGCTCTGCAACACGGCACCGATGCCCTCGAGGGACAAGCTCATGTTGATGTCGAAGTTTTCCGCGTTATCCGGCGACAGATAGTTGGTGTGCGGATCGTACGACATGGCGAAGGTGTTGATGTACGCCTGGAAGATGTCTTCCGGACGGGTCTGGTCCAGGCGCGCCAACTGGTTCTTGTAGCGCTTGGTCAGGGTTTCCTGAATCTGCTTCGGCTCTTTGCCGGCGATCTTCATCCGCAGGACTTCGTCCTTGACGCGTTTGCGCCACAGGTCGTCGAGTTCGGCGGTGGATTTGAGCCAAGGGGCGTCCTTGCGATCGATCAGCAAGGTTTCCTTGCTGGTGAAGTCCATCTTGTCGACGCCTTTGTTCAGCTCGGCAAGGGCGAAGTCCAGACGCGCCTTGACGCGGTCCAGATAGCGCTTGTAGATGGTGAACCCGGCGTTGAGGTCGCCGCTTTTCAGGAAGTCGTCGAACTGGGTCTTCCACTTGTCGAATTCGGCGATATCGCTGGCCATGAAGTAGCTGCGCGACGGATCCAGCAGCTTGATGTAGCTGTCGTAGATGATCACCGAGCGCGCATCGTCAAGCGGCGGCTTGCTGTAGTGGTGACGCTTGAGCAACTCGACGACGTTCAGGCTGGCGATGACTTCATCGCGATCAGGCTGCAACTTGTCCCAGCTGTTGGCTGCGAATGTGGTGCCCGACACCGGCAACAAACCGATACCGATGAAAAGAGCGAGGGCGGTGCTGGGGAGCAAATGCTTCATGCTGATTCGACGCGGGGACAATTGATAACGCATATTAGGCCGTCTTTGAAGTCGCCGGTTCTACGAGAGCCGGTCGCATAATGCAAAAAGCCCGGCGCTACAGCTTCGGGCTCAGTCCAGACTCACTATGGAGGCACTGTGAAGGCATTGCAAGGCGTTGAAGGTCAAGTGGCATGGGTTGAAGAGCCGAGTCCTACATGTGATGTAGGACAAGTCCGCATCCGCGTGGCGGCAGCCGGCCTCAATCGCGCCGATTTATTACAAAAAGCCGGGCTCTATCCGCCACCGCCTGGCGCCAGCCAAGTGCTCGGCCTTGAGTGCTCGGGGGTGATCAGCGAGGTCGGCGCGGGCAGTTCGTGGCAGGTCGGCGATCGGGTTTGCGCCTTGTTGGCCGGGGGCGGGATGGCCGAAGAGGTGGTCGTCGACGGACGGCATGTGCTGCCCGTGCCCGAAGGCGTGTCGTTGATCGAGGCTGCCGCATTGCCTGAGGTTTATGCAACAGTCTGGCTGAATGTGTTTCAACTTGCGGCGCTCAAGCCGGGTGAGAAAGTTCTTTTGCACGCTGGCGCCAGTGGAATCGGTTCAGCCGCCATTCAGCTGTGCAAAGCCTTTGGCAATCCGTGCTGGGTCAGCGTCGGTTCTGCCGAGCGGCTGGCTTACTGTGAGGCGCTGGGGGCCCAGGGCGGGGTCGTGCGTACCGACGATCTGGAAAGCCTGCGCGATTTCGGCCCGTTCGATGTGATTCTCGATCCGGTAGGAGGCAACTACTCGGCGCTCAACCTCAAGCTGATGGCGCTGGATGGGCGCTGGGTATTGATCGGTTTGATGGGCGGCCGTGAGGCAAAACTGGATCTGGCGCAGGTCTTGGCCAAGCGTGTGCAACTGCTGGGCTCGACGTTGCGCAGTCGCGATGATCAGTTCAAGGCGGATTTGTTGAGTGATCTGGGCCAGCAGGTGTGGCCGTTGTTTGCAGAGGGGCGCTTGAGTCCGCAGTTGGCCAAGGCTTTCCCGGTGAAGGATGCCGAGGCGGCGTTTGCGGAGTTAGCGAGTAATACGGTTTCCGGGAAATTGGTGTTGGTGATTGACGAAAGTCTGAGCTGACAGCAGGGAAAAGCCCCTCACCCTAACCCTCTCCCAAAGGGAGAGGGTACTGACCGGGTTGTTCTGCTGGGCTACATCGACCTGATGCATCGGGTCGAACTCAGGTTTGGAATATCAGCCAGCCTGTGCAGATTAAATCTTTGTCATTTCCACAGATGGATCGGCCAACCGGCCTTTTCGGCATGCTCCAGCAACACCGGATCCGGATTGACCACGTGCGGGAAATCCACCTTCAGCAGCAACGGCAGATCATTGCGTGAGTCGGAGTAGAAGCTTGCGCCCTCGAGGTTCTCTTCCTCGGCATCCAGCCATTCCAGCAAGCGGGTGATCTTGCCTTCGCGGTAGGTCAGGGTGCCGACGGTCTGACCGCTGTAAACGCCATGGGCGACGTCCAGTTCGATGCCCAGGATCTCGTCGATGCCCAAACGTTCGGCAATCGGTTTGACCAGGTGCGTGCCCGAGGCCGAGATCACCAGGATCCGGTCGCCGGCCTTGCGATGGGCGGCAATGGTTTTGGTCGCGTCGCTGAAGATGATCGGTTCGATGAAGTCTTCCACCCACGGACCGACCAGATGCTCGACCTCTTCCGGGGTACGACCGATCAGCGGCTCGAGGCTGAACGCCATGTACTCTTCCATGCGCAATTTGCCATGGCTGTAGGCGTCCATCAGTTCGTTGTTCTTGCGCATGAACGACTCGGGATCGACCCAGCCCAGGCGACCCATCTGTTCGCTCCAGAGGGTGGCGCAGTCGCCGTGGATCAGGGTTTCGTCCAGATCAAAAATTGCCAAAGCCATCGGTTCTCTCCGAGAACAGCTGCGAGCTACTTGCTTCGAGCTGCAAGAATGGGAATCAGGTTCGCCGCAGTCTACAGCTTGAGGCTTGTAGCTCGAAGCTTGCAGCTGCTTTCAAGCGACTTCACACAGGGCTGTCGGATCGATGGAAAGCGCCAGGCGCTGACCGTCGGGGTGCAGATCCGCCGCCGAGCGGTTGAGCACGTCCACCACCAGTTCCACGCCGCGCGCCTCGACCCGGTAGCGGATGACGTTGCCGAGCAGGCTGTGGCTGCGGATCTGCGCATCCAGTTCGCCGTTGAGGCTCAATTGGATGGCTTCCGGGCGAATCGCGATGCGGTGGTTGATCGGCCGTTGCAGCAGTTTCGAGGCACTCTCGGCGTCGAGCAGGTTGTAGTTGCCGATGAAACCGGCGGCGAACAGATCGACCGGCGCGGTGTACAGGGTTTCGGCGTCGCCGCTCTGGACGATTTTCCCTTGGTTCATCAGGAAAATCCGGTCAGACATGGTCAGCGCTTCTTCCTGATCGTGGGTGACGAAGATTGTGGTCAGGCCGAGTTCGCGCTGGATCTGGCGGATCTGTTCACGCAAGTGTTTACGAATTCGTGCATCAAGGGCCGACAGCGGCTCATCCAGCAGCAGTAAACGCGGGCGGGTCACTAGCGAACGGGCGAGGGCGACACGTTGGCACTGACCGCCGGAGAGCTGGTGCGGATAGCGACTGGCGAAGTCGTGCAGTTCAACCAGTTTCAACACTTCGGCAACGCGTTTATGGCTGTCGTCGGCATTGACCTTCTGCATGCGCAGACCGAAGGCAACGTTCTGCTCGACGGTCATGTTGGGGAATAGCGCGTAGCTCTGGAACACCATGCCGATCCCGCGTTTTTGCGGGCTCAGTGGCACGATGTCGACGTTATCAAGGAGGATCTTGCCGCCATCCACCGGCGTCAGGCCGGCAATGCAGCGCAGCAGCGTGGACTTGCCGCAACCCGACGGGCCGAGCAGGGTGACGAATTCGCCCTTGTTGATTTCGCAATTGATGTCGCTGAACACCGTGGTGCCCGCGTAGTTTTTCTTCAGGTTCTGGACGCTGACATAGCTCATTCGCTTTTGTCCTTGTTCAAGATGTTGGCGATCCAGGTCAGGACCAGCACGAAAAAGAAATACGAGATCACCAGCGCACTGGTGAAGTGACCGCTGCTGTTGCGCATGTTGTTCAGATACACCTGCAGGGTTTCGTAGCGTGTGCCGACGAGGATGTTGGCGAACACGAATTCACCGAACAGGAACGAGAACGACAACAGCAACGCGACCATCAGACCTTTGCGCAGGTTCGGCAGCACCACCAGGAAGGCCGCCTGAAAGGTGCTGGCGCCGAGCAGTTGTGCGGCGTCCATCAGGTCGCGCAGATTGATCGCCTGCAGGTTGTTGGTGATTGCGCGGTACATGAACGGCAGCGCCACGGTGAAGTAGCAACCGATCAGGATCCATGGCGTGCCGACCATCGCCAGCGGTCCGGAACCGTAGAGCTGCAACAGCCCCACCGACGACACCACCGGCGGCACTGCGAAGGGCAGCAGGATCAGGATGTTCATCAGCGCATCGAGTTTCGGGAAGTGGTAATGCACCACGAACAATAGCGGCAGGATCAGTACCACCGACAGCACCAGCGCGCCGACGCACACCAGCAACGATTGGCCGAAAGCGTGCAGGAAGCGTGGGTCGCTCCACAACTGCAGATACCACTTGAAGGTGAAGCCGCTGGGCAGGATGGTCGCCGACCAGCTGCTGGCGATCGAGTAGATCAGCGTGCCTACCAGCGGCAGCAACAGGATCGCGAACAGCAGATAAACCACGACGCGGTGGTAGACGCCGGCCGGGCCGGATTCAGCGCGAGACATGGTAGCTCCTCTTCAACAGCAGTTGATGCACGACGGTGACGATGGTCATCAGGGCTACCAGCACCACGGCCAGCGCGCTGGCCAGGTTCGGGTCCAGCGAAATGTCGCCGGAGACCATCGCCGCGATGCGGATCGGCAGCACGTTGAAGTTGCCGGTGGTCAACGCGTACACCGTGGCGTAGGCGCCGAGGGCGTTGGCCAGCAGGATCACGAAGGTGCCGAGCAGGGCCGGGGTCAGTACCGGCAAGCCGATGTGGCGCCAGAACTGCCAGCCGTTGGCGCCGAGCAGCGCGGCGGATTCGCGCCAGTCTTCACGCAGGGCGTCGAAGGCCGGGTAGAGCAGCAGCACGCCGAGCGGGATCTGGAAATAGGTGTAGAGGATGATCAGGCCGGTTTTCGAGTACAGGTTGAAATCCTCGATGATTCCGGCCTGCTTGAGCATGAGGGTGATGCTGCCGTTGAACCCGAGCAGAATGATGAACGCAAAGGCCAGGGGCACGCCGGCGAAGTTGCTGGTCATGTTGGCGAAGGCATTCACGAAGTTGCGCAGTTTCGAATCGACCCGGCGCAGGGAATACGCACCGAGCACGGCGATGATGATGCCGAACACGCTCGACCAGAAGCTGATCTCGAGGCTGTACTGGATCGCCTGCAAATAGAACTTCGAGCTGAAGATCTTGCTGAAGTTGGCGAAGCCCCAGCCGAACTCTTCCGACTGCAGGCTGTTGATCATCACCCAGACCAGCGGGGCGATTTCGAACACGATAAAGAACAGGGCGAAGGGCACCAGACACAGGGCCGCGAGCCATTTGCCGCGAGTCATGGCATTCACTTGAGCAGCTCCCGGCACACAGGTTTGTCGTGGGGCACGCCGAGCAGTTCGCAGACCGTGCCGCAAATGTCGATCTGTTTCGGCGCGGCGTCAGTGTTGAGGCTGAAGGCGTTACCAAGGACGAACAGCGGCACTTGGCGTTCTTCCGGCAGCAGGCCGTTGTGCGAGCGGTCGTTGTTCATGCCGTGGTCGGCAGTCACCAGCACTTGATAGCCGGCATCGAGCCAGCCTTGCAGGTAGTCGGCCAGGATGATGTCGGCGAAGCGGGCGCTGTTGCGGTATTGCGGGGTGTCGAGGCCGTGCTTGTGGCCGGCATCGTCGATGTTCATCGGGTGGATCAGCAGGAAGTTCGGCGCATGGCGCAGGCGCAGGTTTTCCGCGTCGGCGAACAGGTGTGAATCCGGATAGTGGTCATTCCAGTAGAAATGTCCGTGCTGGATCGGCAGCGCCGGATCGTCGGTGTGACGGTCGCGGGCGGCCACGAATGGCGAGCGGTTGTACAGCTCGCTGACCCAGTGATAGGCCGCAGCGGCGGTCTTCAGGCCGGCGTCGCGGGCGTAGTGGTAGATGCTGCGCTGGTTGGACAGGCGCGAGACATCGTTGTGGACAATACCGCTGTCGATTGGCGGTACGCCGGTGAGGATACATTCGTAAAGCGGTCGGGACAGGGCCGGCAGCTCGCACTCCAACTGGTAGAGCGCGGCGCGTCCTGCGCCAACATAAGCCTGCAGATGCCCCATGGCGTGACGTGCGACCTCGTAGTTGAGGCCGTCGAGCACGACAAGGATGACGTTGTGTTTCATAGGGGCAACAACTCCGCGAAATTCAAATATTCCGAAATCAACTCAATCCCTTGTGGGAGCGAGCTTGCTTGCGAAGGCGTCATGTCAGCCAACATCAATGCTGAATGAATAACCGCATTCGCGAGCAAGCTCGCTCCCACAGGGATCTTTGTCGGATCAAACAGTGGGTCAAGCCATCACTTCATCTCGACGATGACTTCTTCGTTCCACTTCTGCGGCAGGGCCTTGGAGGTTTTTTCCCACGCGTCGGCGTCCTTGATCGGCGTGACCTTCTTGTACTGCTCGTTCGGCAGCAGCTTGGCTTTCACGTCTTCCGGCAGTTGCAGGTGCTCGGCGCGGATCGGACGGGCGTTGCCGCGCGCCAGGTTGGTCTGGCCGGCGTCGCTGAAGATGTATTCGCGGGTCAGCTTGGCGGCGTTCGGGTTTTTCGCGTACTTGTTGATAATGGTGGTGTAGCCGGAGATCACCGAGCCGTCGGACGGGATCAGCACCACGTAGTCATCCGGGTTGGCCATCTTGGCCTTGTAGCTCAGGCCGTTGAAGTCCCAGACCACACCGACTTCGATCTCGCCTTTTTCCATGGTGGCGATGGTCGGGTTGGCCATCGACAGGCGACCCTGCTTGGCGATGTCTGCAAACAGCAGCAGGGCCGGCTGGAGGTTCTTCTCGTCGCCGCCGTTGGCCAGGGCCGCGGCCAGTACACCGTTGGCGGCTTGCGCGGCGGTGCTCACGTCACCGATCGAAACCTTGTATTTGCCGCCCTTGAGGTCAGCCCATTTGGTCGGTACTTCGGAGCCGTGCAGCAGCTTTTTGTTGACGATGAAGGCGATGGTGCCGGTGTAGGCCAGCGCCCAGTTGCCGTCCTTGTCCTTGGCCCATGCCGGAATCTGCTCCCAGGTGCTTGGCTTGTACGGTTGCACCACGCCCTGCTTGACCGCGATCGGGCCGAAGGCGGCACCGACGTCGCCGATGTCGGCGGTGGCGTTGTCCTTTTCAGCGGCGAACTTGGCGATTTCCTGGGCCGAGCTCATGTCGGTGTCGATGTGTTTCAGGCCGTAGGTCTTGGCCAGGTCTTCCCAGGTGCCTTTCCAGTTGGCCCAGTCATCGGGCATACCGACGCTGTTGACGGCGCCTTCCGCTTTCGCAGCGGCTTCGAGGGTTTTGAGGTCGGTGTCGGCCGCCATGGCGGCGGTGCACATTGCAATGGTCGAGCCTAACAGTGTTGCCAGGAAAAGCTGTTTCATTCCGAAGCTCCTTGGTCGTGTTCAACGCTGCGATTGCGGTTTGTGTTGGTCTAGGTCAGCAATACCTGAGCCAATTTAAGGGGGCTGGATGACACTTTGATGTCGGCGGCCCTGCTTCAGGCGTTTTAATTGCGCTGGATCGGTGACTGCCCCGTAAGCGTAGACCAGGCTCAAAGGCCCGGCCGGCAAGGGACTTGGCCGATGTATTGCAAGCCGTGAGTACGACCGTTCGGCAGCTTTGTCATCTTTCGGTCATCTGCACTGCCTAGGCTTGCCACACACGGAAACGGTTCATTGGCCGCCAGGTTTTGCCCCGAAACAGTGCTGGTCTAGTCCAGATAGGTAACGTTGATGCGCGATGAGGCAACAAAAGCGGTGACAGCCATTGGCCAGGTGTTGCAGGAGCAACTCGACCACGGACTTCTCGCGCCCGGCAGCAAGTTGCCGGCCGAGCGCAAGCTCAGTGAGTTGTTTGGTACGACGCGGATTACGGTGCGCGAGGCGTTGTTGCAACTGGAGGCGCAAGGGCAGATTTATCGTGAGGAGCGGCGTGGCTGGTTCGTTTCGCCGCCGCGCCTGGCGTACAACCTGATGCAGCGCAGTCACTTTCACGCGATGGTCAGTGCGCAGGGGCGGGTGCCGTCGACCGAGGTGATTTCGGCGCGCCTGCAACCGGCGTCGGCGGCGGTGTGTGAGTGGTTGCAGTTGCCGGCGCTGTCCAGCGTGATTCAGATTTGCCGGTCACGGCGGATTGACGGGCGGCTGGTGTTGTATGTGGAGCACTATCTGAATCCGCAGTTTTTTCCGGGGATTCTGGGGTTTGATTTGAATCAGTCGATCACCGAGTTGTATGCGCGGCATTACGATTTGCACTATGGGCGGGTGCGGTTCGAGATTGTGCCGACTTCATTGTCGGTGGATGCAGCGGCGGCGTTGCGTGTTTCTGTCGGGAGCCCGGGGTTGAGGATTGCTCGGGTCAATTATGATCAGCATGAGCGGTTGATTGATTGTGATCTGGAGTTTTGGCGGCATGATGCGATTCACGTATCGGTTGATGTGGTTTGATCGTTTTGGGGGCATATCCGTTGCTTCGGGTGTTGCTGATTAGGGTTCCGCCCTTACGGCGGGTCACTTTTTCCAGACGCCGAAAAAGTAACCGAAAAGGCTTGCTCCTACGTCCGGCCCGCTCGCTAAAGCTCGGGGTTCCTTCGCTCCGGGAACGATCCGGGCGCAGCGCCTACGGTTTGCTTCGCTGCACCTCCTCTCGCTGTGTTTGGCTGCGCCAAACGGTCGCTGCGCTCCCACCCCGGATCAATCCCTCCACTCAGCCTTCCGACGTCGCCCGTGGATCAAGATCAAAAACGGTACTCGAGCTAACGCTCATTGTGTTGAGTGGTGAGAAGCCGAAGTGATACGAATATCTAACGGTGAACTCAATCCCTGTGGGAGCTGGCTTGCCAGCGATGGCGGCCTGACAGCCGACCAATTTCTGGCAGGCTGCACACGGTCCAAATGTGGGAGCGAGCCTATTCGCGAAAGCGCCCCCACAGTCACCTCAAACCTACTTGCCTGCCCCCGCATTGGCATACAAATAATCCGTCGCCAACGACGCCATCGTCCTCACGCCCACCACCAGCGCCGACTCATCCACAAAGAACCCCGGATTGTGATTCGGCGCGGCTTTGCTCATGTCCTGATCCCGCGGTGTCACCCCGAGAAACACGAACAGCCCCGGCACTTCCTTGGCAAAGAACGAGAAGTCTTCCGCGCCCCCCACCAGCGGTGCATTCACCACGTCATCCTTGGCTGCCCATTTCAACGTCGGCAGCATTTTTTCCGTCAATGCCGGGTTGTTGATGGTCGGGTCGTATTTTTCGATGATGGTCACGTCGGCTTTCGCGCCGCCGCTTTCGGCGATTTTTTCGATGGTCTGGCGCACGTCTGCGTGCAGTTTCTGGCGGATGCCGTAGTCGTACGAGCGAATGGTGCCGCTCATGTCGACAGATTCGGGAATGATGTTGTAGCGGGTGCCGCCGTTGATGGTGCCGATGCTCACGACTGACGGATAGGACGAGATGT
The DNA here is from genome assembly GCF_054344005.1 of Pseudomonas sp. GNP014. Lineage (NCBI taxonomy): Bacteria > Pseudomonadati > Pseudomonadota > Gammaproteobacteria > Pseudomonadales > Pseudomonadaceae > Pseudomonas > Pseudomonas sp. GNP014. Next base: position 3,142,074 of record NZ_JBTGUS010000001.1, read on the forward strand.
CGGTGCGGCGGCTGACCACGGTTTGCAGGCCGACGATGGTTTGTGCGCCTACGGTGATCGGGTCAATGCCGTCCCAGGGGCGGCCGGCGTGGGTTTGTTTGCCGAGGATTTTGATGCGCAGGTCGTCGGAGCTGGCGAGGGTGGCGCCCGGGCGGTAGGCGATCTGGCCGGCGGGGACGCCGGCCCAGACGTGCAGGCCGAACACGGCGTCGGGTTTCGGTGATTTCATCACGCCTTCCTCGACCATCATTTTCGCGCCCCAGGTGTTTTTGCCGTCGGGGATGAAGTCGCTCGGGCCCTCTTCGGCGGGCTGGAAATAGAACACCACGGTGCCGGGCAAGGTGTCGCGCATGCCTGTAAGAATTTTCGCTGTACTCAGCAGGATCGCAGTGTGGGCGTCGTGGCCGCAGGCGTGCATCACGTCGACTTGTTTGTCGAGGTAGGTACCTTTGGCTTGCGAGGCGAACGGCAGGTCGGCGACTTCCTTGACCGGCAGTGCGTCCATGTCGGCGCGCAGGGCCACGGTCGGGCCGGGCAGGGCGCCTTTGAGGACGGCGACCACGCCGGTGCGGGCGACGTTGGTTTTGACTTCCAGGCCCAGCGCCTTGAGCTGTTTGGCGACCAGCTCCGAGGTGCGTTTTTCGCTGTTGCCGAGTTCCGGGTGGGCGTGGAGGTCGCGGCGGGTTTCCAGCAGTTCCGGTTCAAGGGCCTTGGCCTGCGCGGCGATGTGTTCGCGGCTGCTGTCCAGGGTGGCGGCAGCGGCGTGGCCGGCGACAAGGCTGAGTAGAAGGGCTTGGGTCAGGCGGGTGAGCTGCATCGGGTTTCTCCTTGGTTATTGTTGTTCTGGCTTCCATGCCTGTGACCCGCACCTCGCGCCCAAGTGCTATTCCTTGGGCTGGCCACCGCCGGCGGTGATCACTTGCACGCTCATGCGCGGCGTTGCCAGGTCCAGGCCGGCCTCGTCGAGGTGGCGTTTGAGTGACAGATTGAACGCCCGGGAAACTTCCCATTGTTTGATCGGCGCGGTCTTGAAGCGGGCGCGCAGGATCGCGCTGCCGGACTCGAAGCTTTCCACGCCCTGGATTTCCAGTGGCGACCAGATGTTGCGCCGCTGCAGGGGATCGGTGCGCATTTTCTGGCCGACTTCGCGCATCAGTTTGATCGCGTCGTCGATTTCCATGTTGTACGGCACCGCCACGCGGAAAATCGCGTAGCCGAATTCCCGGGAGTAGTTCTTGATGCTTTTGATTTCGCTGAACGGGATGGTGTGGACGATGCCGTCGATGTCGCGCAGGCGCACGGTGCGGATGGTCAGGCCTTCGACGGTGCCGAGGTGGCCGCCGACGTCGACGTAGTCGTCGATCGCCAGCGAGTCTTCAATGATGATGAACAGACCGGTGATCAGGTCGGCGACCAGCGACTGCGCACCGAAGCCGATGGCCAGACCGATCACACCGGCACCGGCCAGCAGCGGCGTAACGTTCATGCCCATGTTCGCCAGGGCGACGATCAGCGCAATGATGAAAATCGCCACGAACAGCACGTTGCGGATCAGCGGCATCATCGTCTGTGCGCGGGCATTCGCCAGGCCTTTGCGCGAGCGGGTGAGGGCGTGGTGCACGGCGGTGTCGGCGAGGATCCAGATCAGCCAGGAGAAAATCAGCGTGCCGATCAGACTGAACAATTTGACGCTGACGTCATGCCCTTCGCCCTCGGTGAAGCCGATCAGCGATTTGCCCCAGACGCGCAGGCCAAGTTCGATGAAGGCCAGCCACACCAGCAGATGCGCCAGGGTGTAGAAGAAGCTTTTCAGGCGTTCCGAGTAGAGCGCATGGCGTTTCGGCCCGCGCTGCGGTTTCAGTGAATGCCGGCGCACGAGGCCGTTGATCACCATGCACATGACCAGCAGCACGGTGCAGATCAGCGACTGGCGCAAGGCGGTGCTGGTGTCGCCGGCGGAGACGAAGGTGGCGAACAGCGAGATGCCGACCAGTACCAGCGCCGGCACATACCAGAAGGTGCCGAGGATTTCGATGGTGTCGCTCAGCGCCCGGCGGGTCAGGCGCCGTGACAACGGCTGGTTGCGAATCAGGTGCGCGATCGGCCGACGGAAACGCAGGATGAACAGGCCGGTGAACAGCGCCGCGAGGACATTGGTAATGGTCGCGGTGGTGTGCGCCAGGTGCACGCCGAGGCTGTCCACCAGGCGCGGGTCGTTCAGCGCTTCACCAAACGCGGCGAAGCTGCCGATCAGCCACAGCGGGCGGAAGGCCTGATGGCGCAGGATGTACAGCGCCCGGTGCCGGTGCGGGCCGTCGAGCAGCGAAAACGCGATCACGCAGATCGCCGAGAAACAGGTGCCGACCACCAGGGCATAGGCCAGCACCATCGCCAGGCTTTTGCCCAATGACGATGGCAGCGCGTAGCTCATGTAGACGGTGATGACCAGTGCAATCAGCCACGGCCCGAGCTTGCGCAGGGCAAAGCGCAGCATGTCGAGAGCCCTGGGGTGCTGGGGCAGTTCTTCGGTCAGACCAAAGCGCATGCGCACCCGGTGACCGAGCCAGATCAGCGCAGCGGCGAGCAGGCTCCAGACCATCAGGATCACGGCGAAGGCGAAGATGATCGGCAGCCATTCACTGGCCGGCAACATCAGGTTGTCGAGTTCGTCCTTGGCCAGGTCGAACTCGTTACCCCAGCGAGTCAGTGGGCTGTCGGCACCGGTGAACTGTTTTTCGAAACTGGCCAGGGTGCCGCCGATCAGGCCCAGCACGCCTTCTTCGGGGCTGGCCTGGGCTTTTTTGGTGGCGTCGCGCAGCTTCTTCAGATCGGTCAGCAGTTGCGCGCGTTGCTTGTCGTTTTCCAGCGACTTGATGACTTCGTCGAGGGACTGGCCGAGGGGTTCCTGCGCTTCGGGCTGGGCTTTGCTGGTGTTGAGCAGACCGGGCAGGCCGACCGCATGGGCCGGCGCCAGCGGCAGCAGCGTCATCAGGCAAACGAGGAACAGGCAGGGCAAAGCAAAAAGACGAGCAAACACTAGGCGGTCAACCTCGCAAGGGGCGGATTCGCTGGAGTGTACGAGCCCGTCATTATCAATGCGAGCCGGGCGCGGATTTATTCGTTGAGTTTGGCGAGGATCTTGTAGACCACGGTGGCGAGGATCGTCAGCATGCCGACCCACATGGCAAAGACGCCGGCATTCTTGTCGCGGAAGTTGAAGCCGATGGCCAGCATGATCATCCCGGTGAGGATGGGCACCAGCATGGCGTGGAATGAAGACATCGAGATCATGGTGACTGCCTTGTCGAAAGGAATGATTCAAGTCTAGGTCGGTTTTCGTTGCACCGGGCTGATGTGTATCAGAATAGAGCCGGTTTTGCGCTGATCGTGTGGCGAGGGAGCAAAGTCCCTCGCCACACAGCAGGGGCTTACGGCAAGTCGCGGGAGGCGTAGAACGCGCTCAGGACTTTGACCAGGTGCGCCAGGTCATGGCTGCCGCACAGTTCGCGGATCGAGTGCATGGCGAAGGTCGGCAGGCCGATGTCGACCGTGCGCACGCCCAGGTGGCTGGCGGTGATCGGGCCGATGGTCGAGCCGCAGCCCATGTCGCTGCGCACGACGAAGCTCTGCACCGGGACTTCTTCGGCCATGCACAGGTGGCGGAAGAAACCGGCGGTTTCGCTGTTGGTGGCGTAGCGCTGGTTACTGTTGACCTTGATCACCGGACCGGCGTTGAGTTTCGGGCCGTGATTGGCGTCATGCTTTTCCGAGTAGTTCGGGTGCACGCCGTGGGCATTGTCCGCCGACACCAGCAGGGATTTCTGGATGGTGCGGACGAATTCGTCACCTTCCGGCAGCAGACGGCGCAGGGTCTGCTCGAGCATCGGGCCGTCGGCGCCACAGGCCGAGCAGGAACCGACTTCTTCGTGATCGTTGCACACCAGCACGCAGGTTTCTTCGGTGTCGGCGGTCAGCAGGGCCTGCAGGCCGGCGTAGCAGGACAGCAGGTTATCCAGACGGGCACCGGCGATGAAGTCACCGTTCAGGCCGATCACCGCGGCACTTTGCGTGTCGTAGAAGCTCAGCTCGTAATCGAGCACCACGTCGGCGTTGAGGCCGTGTTCGCGGGCCAGTTGATCGGTCAGCACGGCGCGGAAATCCACACGCTCGTCACCGGCGAACTGCGCGAGGATCGGCGGCAGTTCGGTCTGCGCGTTGATCGCCCAGCCCTGGTTGGCTTCACGGTTGAGGTGAATGGCCAGATTGGGAATGATCGCGATCGGTGCCTTGAAGTCGATCAACTGGCTCTCGACCTTGCCGTCGCGGCGGAAGGTCACGCGGCCGGCCAGCGACAGGTCGCGGTCGAACCATGGTGCCAGCAGTGCGCCGCCGTAGACTTCGACGCCCAGTTGCCAGAAGCCCTGACGTTGCAGTTCCGGTTGCGGCTTGACCCGCAGGCACGGGCTGTCGGTGTGGGCGCCGACCAGACGGATACCGTCATACAGCGGCGAGTTGCGGCCCATTTTGATCGCGACGATCGAGGAGTCGTTACGGGTGACGTAATAGCGGCCGTTGGCCTCGGTGTTCCACGGCTCACGCTCGTCGAGGCGCACGTAACCGGCGGCCTCCAGACGCTGAACAAGGCTGGCGGTGGCGTGGAACGGGGTAGGGGAGGCCTTGAGGAAGTCGATCAGGCCTTGGTTCAACTCTTCGCGCATAAGAAGCTCCAGACAGCAATGGGCGGGAGTTTAACGCATCGGCCAGGGAATTGAATCTGCACCGGATCCTTGTAGGAGTGAGCAGGCTCACTCCTGCAAGGGGGCTGCGGTGTTGGTCAGAACGGCGCCGGGCACTCGAAACGCAGGCGTTCGCCGGTTTGCGGATGGGTGAAGCTGAGCATGCTCGCGTGCAGGCACAGCCGTGGCCATGCCGCCAGCGCCTGCTCGTGGGCGTAGAGGCCATCACCGAGCAACGGGTGCCCGATCGACAGCATGTGCACGCGCAATTGATGCGAACGCCCAGTGATCGGCGTCAGCTCGACGCGACACCAGTCGCCGCAACGTTCCAAAACGCGCCAGAAGGTCAGCGCGTGTTTGCCGAACTCATGATCGACCACATGACGCGGCTTGGTCGGTGGGTCGTAGCGCAATGGCAGGTCGATGCTGCCGCTGTCGAGTTCCGGTTGACCCCAGGCCAGGGCGGTGTAGGCCTTTTCGGTTTCGCGGTCGTGAAACTGCCGCGACAGTTCGCGATGCGTGTCGGCGTCACGCGCCAGAAGAATGATGCCGGAAGTTTCCCAGTCCAGGCGATGGACGATGCGCGCTTCCGGGTAGCCGTTTTCCTGCAGGCGGGTAATCAGGCAGTCCTTGTTGTCGTCGGCGCGGCCGGGCACCGAGAGCAGCAACGTCGGTTTGTCGACCACCAGTACGGCGGCGTCCTGATGGATGATGCGGATGTTGGACAGCGGCATTAAAACAGCCTCGTAACAAATGCCAACGGCGGTTCAGGGCCATTCCCGCATGGGAATGGCCCTGAACCGCCGTCGTTCCTGCCGGATCGACTCAGCGATCAGGCAGGGTGATGTTGAGTTCCAGAATCGAGCAACTGCCCTGGCTTTCCAGTGCAACATGTACGTCGTCGTTGCCGATGTTGACGTACTTGCGGATCACGTCGACCAGTTCCTTCTGCAAGGCTGGCAAGTAATCCGGCGTGCTGCGCTGGCCGCGCTCATGCGCCACGATGATCTGTAGACGCTCTTTCGCTACCGAGGCGGTACTTGGCTTTTTGTTGGCACGAAAGAAGTCAAAAAGGTTCATTACCTACCTCCAAACAGGCGCTCGAAGAATCCCTTCTTCTCGACATCGAGGAACCGGTGTGCTTTGTCTTTGCCCAGCAGGCGGTCGACGGTATCGCTATAAGCCTGGCCAGCATCGCTCTGGTCGTCGAGGATCACCGGTACGCCCTGGTTGGATGCCTTGAGCACCGCCTGGGATTCCGGGATCACGCCGAGCAGGGTTACCGAGAGGATTTCCTTGACGTCTTCAACGCCCAACATCTCGCCTTTTTCAACACGCTCCGGGTGATAGCGGGTGATCAGCAGGTGTTCCTTGATCGGGTCTTCGCCACGTTCGGCGCGGCGCGATTTGCTCGCCAGCAGGCCGAGCATGCGGTCCGAGTCACGTACCGAGGACACTTCCGGGTTGGTCACGACGATCGCTTCGTCAGCGAAGTACATGGCCAGGTGTGCGCCTTTCTCGATGCCCGCCGGGGAGTCGCAGACGACGAACTCGAATTGCTCCTTGAGCTCCATCAGGACTTTTTCCACGCCTTCGACGGTCAGCGCGTCTTTGTCGCGGGTCTGGCTGGCGGCCAGCACGTAAAGATTTTCCAGACGCTTGTCTTTGATCAGCGCCTGTTGCAGGTTGGCTTCGCCGTTGACCACGTTGACGAAGTCATACACCACGCGGCGTTCGCAACCCATGATCAGGTCAAGGTTACGCAGGCCCACGTCGAAGTCGACGATCACTGTTTTGTGGCCGCGCAGAGCGAGGCCGGTACCGATAGCGGCGCTGGTGGTGGTCTTACCCACACCACCCTTGCCGGATGTAACCACGAGAATCTTGGCCAAGGTGTTTCACCCCTAAGGAAGAAGGACTTTTTAGCCCCTGAAAAACATCTCTTGAAAACTACTGCAGTCGGACAGCCTTGGCTGGAATTCGGCTTTTGGCCTTTTTCCTACTTCGTTTGAGCCGTTTTCGCTACGTTTTAGAGATGCTTGGAAAATGCGGCAGTATCCGTTAAAGCCGAATGATGTTCAACACGTCGCCCGACAGGCTGACCTGTACGCCCGAGCCCCACATCGGATCACGACGCAAATCCTCGGAAACCTTGTAATGGCCTGCGATGGAGATCAGTTCAGCGCTCAATTGCTGACAGAAAATCCGTGCCTTGGTATCGCCCTTGACGCCGGCCAGCGCACGGCCACGCATCGGGCCGTATACATGGATGTTGCCATCGGCGAGAAGTTCCGCCCCCGGACTGACCGACGACACCACCACCAGATCGCCACCCTGGGCGTATATCTGTTGGCCACCACGTACTGGCGTGGTGATGACGCGGGTCGGTTTGATGGTCGGCTCAGGCGGTTTTTCCGGCTTCTTTTTGACTTCCGCTTCCGGGGTTTCCAGCGGCCGTTCACGGGCACCGGACGGCGGCAGTACGGGGATGTCGATGGCGATGGCCGCGGCAATGTCTTCGATACGGCTGGCGCGGATCGCCAGGGTGCGCAGGCCGTGCTGACGGCAAACGCGCATCAGCCCAGGCAGATCGACCGCGCCTTCGCTCGGCGGCAGTTTGTCCAGCGCCAGAACCAGCGGCGCGTTGCTGAAGAAATTCGGCGCCTGGGCGACTTTGGCGGCCAATTGCCGATCGAGGCTTTCGAGGTCGTTACGGGCCAGTTCCAGCACAGTAATGGCCAGCATGCTGCCCTTGAGCTGGAATACGGGATCTTGGTCTAACGGTTCGGTTTGGCTCATGTCGGCATACAACGGCTTGTCACTAAAAGTGCCGAGACTTATAACGAGAACGCCCGCAGGCCGCAAGCCGGGTCGAACGATGTAGAATGCGCGGCCACTGTATTTACGGAAGCTTTAATGGATCGCCCGCGTTTTCGAAAAACATTTCTTTCTCCACGCTTCTGGCCGCTCTGGTGCGGTCTGGGGCTTTTGTGGCTGATCGTGCAGCTGCCTTATCCGGTGTTGCTGACCATCGGTCGAGTTTTGGGCGCCTTGATGTATCGCGTGGCCGGCGACCGGCGGCGCATTGCCAAGCGCAATCTTGAACTGTGCTTCCCGGAAAAATCCGCCGCCGAGCGCAAACGCCTGCTCAAGGAAAACTTCGCATCCACCGGCATCGCTTTTTTTGAAATGGCGATGAGCTGGTGGTGGTCGCGCGAGCGCCTGGCCAAACTGGCCCACGTTGAAGGCCTTGAGCATTTGCAAAAGGCCCAGCGCGAAGGCAAGGGCGTGATCCTGATGGCCGCGCACTTCACCACGCTGGAAATCGGCGCGGCGCTGCTCGGCCAGCAACACACCATCGACGGCATGTACCGCGAACACAAGAATCCATTGTTCGACTTCGTTCAGCGTCGGGGTCGCGAGCGGCACAATCTCGATTCGCTGGCCGTGGAGCGCGACGATGTGCGTGGCATGCTCAAGCTGCTGCGCTCGGGACGGGCAATCTGGTACGCACCGGATCAGGACTACGGCGCCAAGCAAAGCATCTTCGTGCCGCTGTTCGGCATTCAGGCGGCGACCGTTACTGCGACGACGAAATTTGCCCGTCTGGGCAAGGCGCTGGTCGTGCCGTTCACTCAGGAACGTCTGGCCGATGGCAGCGGTTACCGCTTGGTGATTCATCCGCCGCTGGAAGACTTCCCCGGCGAGACCGAAGAAGCCGATTGCATCCGCATCAACCAGTGGGTGGAAAGTGCCCTGCGAGCCTGTCCCGAGCAATACCTGTGGGCACATCGCCGCTTCAAGAGCCGCCCGCCCGGCGAGCCGAAGCTGTACGCCAAACGCGGTTGATTGCCCCCATCCCTTCAAGCACCCCGGAGTGTTGCGATGAGCCCAGCTGAACCGGTTACAGGTTTGATTCTTTCCGGCGGCGGGGCTCGGGCGGCGTATCAGGTGGGCGTGCTGGCAGCGATTGCCGAGTTGCTGCCGTCGGGCGCGGACAATCCGTTTCCGGTGATCGTCGGCACCTCGGCCGGGGCGATCAACGCCGTCAGTCTGGCCAGCGGTGCCACTGACTTTCGCGCCGCCATCGAACGCCTCACTTTGTTCTGGCAAGGCTTTCGCAGTCATCGTGTGCTGCGCAGTGACTGGCCTGGCGTCATTCATCAGGCCAGTCGTTTTGTCAGCCACAGCCTGCTCGGCCTCGGTCGACAATTGCCGGTGGCGTTGCTCAACAGTTCGCCCTTGCGCGATTTACTCGAAGAAAAACTGCACATGCCCGGCATCGCCGAATCCATCGCGCGCAAGCAATTGCATGCGGTGGCGGTGACGGCGTTCGGCTACGAGTCGGGGCAAGCCGTGACGTTCTATCAGGGCGGCGGCAAGATCGACGCCTGGCTGCGGCATCGGCGTATTGGCGTGCCGACCCAACTGACGGTGGAGCATCTGCTTGCCAGTTCGGCGATTCCGCTGTTGTTCGCGCCGGTCAAACTCGGCGATGAATATTTTGGTGATGGCGCGGTGCGCCAGTCCGCGCCGATCAGCCCGGCACTGCATCTGGGCGCGAGCCGGGTGCTGGTGGTGGGCGTCAGTGGCAACCCGCGCGGTTTCGATCCGCAGCAGCCGCTGGAGCGCGCCTACACCGGGCAACAGCCGACGCTGGCACAGATCGGCGGGCACATGCTCAACAGCACGTTTATTGACAGTCTGGAGAGCGATATCGAACTGCTGCAGCGTCTCAACCAGTTCAGCCATTTGATGCCCGAAGGCACGCCGACCCGTACGCTGGGCGTGGCGCCGGTGGAGGTGCTGGTGATTTCGCCGAGTCAGCCGATTGATGAGATCGCGGCGCGGCATCGCCAGGAATTGCCAGCGGCGTTGCGCCTGTTCTTGCGCGGACCGGGGGCGACCAAGACCAGTGGGGCAGGGGTGTTGAGTTATCTGCTGTTCGAGGCGGGGTATTGCAGCGAGCTGATTGATCTGGGGCGAAGGGATGCGTTGGCCAAGCGTGAGGAGTTGTGCCGGTTTTTGGGGATATCCCGGTCGGTGGTTTCAGTCTGAGATTTGTGTGAAGCAAATCGCTGGCAAGCCAGCTCCCACAGGTTTCTGGGTGAACACAATAATTGTGTGCGACACAAAACTCTGTGGGAGCTGGCTTGCCAGCGATGGCGTCCTCACAGACGCCAACTACACCTGCATCAGAAGTGGAACTTCACCAGGAAGCTGGTCACGTTCTGATTGGTGGTGAATGCACGGGTGTCGTCGATCCCGTACTTGTCTTTCCAGTAGTCGTATTCAACACCGACGTAGAGCTGCTTCTCGCCGAAATTCAGCGCCTTGCCCAAGTCGTATTTGATCTGTGGGTTGAAGTGCAGGTTGGCGTGGTATTCGCCTTTGCTGTTGACGTCGTTGTCGACCACCCAGTCCATGAAACCATCGATCAGAATGTTCGAGTCGCCGACCGGGATGGTGTAGGACCACACCGGCGTAATCTGCCAGACGTTGTCACCCGGGCGCGAACCTTCGGTGTGACGCTGGTAGAAGTTCAACTGGAAGTAGTCGAAACCCGGGATCGCCAGGTCGAAGCCTGGGCCGATCAGGTAAGACTCGACATCGCCTTCACCGAACTCATAGGTCATCGCCAGCAACACGTCCTTGATCGGGCCGAACTCGATCTTCTGGTCGAGGATCTTGCCGAGCGACAGGCGCGGGCTGAACTCGCCGTAGTACGTGTTGTTGCCGACGCCGCCGTCCGGCTTGCCGTTGTAGAAGATCTTGTCGACGAACAGGAAGTTGTCCCCATACTTCCAGCCATCGGCGTGCTCGAAGGTAACGGTCTGCTGGATCGCCGGGTTGACCTTGAAGTCTTTGCCATACAGGTAGGTCAGGCTGTTGTTCTGCCACTGCAGCAGGCCGTCGGCCATGGCCTGGCCGCCGGCCAACATCGATCCCGCGAGCATCAGGCTGGTGCACATACGTTTCATTCGGTTGCTCCCAAAGTAGTTTCTACGTTTATTTTTTTTAAGATCGGCGCTCTGGTGTGGCACCTTTTTTCATTGCTGTAAAAGTCATCCGACCGGTCAGCTTTGATGCTGTTAGCAAGAGCTGAGCCAAGGCGTTCGAAAAGCAAAAAAACGCCCGATCGGCTGCTGAAAAACAGTCGATTGAGCGTGTTTTCGGGATGCCTCGGTACTGACCGGGGCCGGGATAAGTTGGCCCGCTGGTCAGGAATTAAATCCGGGCTTTTTTTTAGACCGAATTCAAGAGGCCGCGGAGAATACTGACTCCTCGGCCAGCTCTCAAGTGCCCCGCAACAGAGCACCGACGACAGGTATGGGGCACGGTTGCGGGCCATCTTAAAAGTGCACCTTCACCAGCAGGCTGGCGGTGTTCTGGTTGGTGTCGAAGTTGTGGCTGCTTTCAATGCCGTATTTATTCTTCCAATAGCTGTATTCGGTACCGACATACAGCTGCTTCTGACTCCAGCCCAAGGCCTTGCCCAGGTCGTACTTGATCTGCGGATTGATGTGCAGGTTGGCGTGGTAGGTGCCGCGCGAGTTCTCATCGTTGTCGACCACCCAGTCCAGATAGCCGTCGATCAGCACATCGGAATTGCCCAGGGGAAAGCTGTAGGACCAGCCGGGGGTGATCTGCCAGACGCCGTCGCCGGGGCGCGGGCCTTCGGTCTGGCGGCGGAAGATGTTCAGGGTCACGTAGTTGAAGCCCGGCACCTTGAGGTCGAAACCGGGGCCGATCAGGTAGGCCTCGCTCTCGCCTTCGCCGTACTCGTAGGTCATCGCCAGCAGCACGTCCTTGATCGGCCCGAATTCGAGCTTGCGGTCGAAGATCTTGCCGAACGAGAAGCGTGGGGTGAATTCGCCGTAGAAGGTATGCGGGCCTTTGTTGCGGTCTTCCTGGCCGTTGTAGAAGATTTTGTCGACGAACAGGAAGTTGTCGCCGTACTTCCATTTGTCAGCGTGTTCGAACGTCACCGTCTGCTGGATCGACGGGTTGATCGCGAAGTTCTTGCCATACAGATAGCTCAGGCTGTTGGTCTGCCACAGCAGTAAATCGCCGGCCATGGCCTGACTCGCGGCCAGCAGGCCGCCACTCAACAGAACGTTGGTTTGCGTGCGAATCATCTGGTGCTCCCTCTTGTTTTTATTGTTTGAGGCGCAGAGCGGTTGCTTGCCCCCTGTGGGAGCGAGCTCGCTCGCGAAGAGGGCGTGTCAGTCGCCATCACTGTTGAATGACGCACCGCTTTCGCGAGCAAGCTCGCTCCCACAGGGTTATTTCGTTAGTGCTGGTGCGCGTGGCAGTCGTTGATCGCCGCGCGCTCTTTGCCGCCAAGGATGTTGAACAGCAGGTTCAGCGTCAGCGCGCTGAGCGTGGCCATGGCGATGCCGCTGTGGGTGATCGGGCTCATCCACATTGGCAGGTGGGCGAAGAACTCCGGACGCACCACCGGGATCAGGCCCATGCCGATGCTCACCGCCACCAGCAGTTGGTTGCGACGGTCGCCGATGTCGGCTTCCTGAAGGATCTTGATGCCGGTTGCGGCAACCATGCCGAACATTGCGATCGCTGCGCCGCCCAACACCGCCGGTGGAATCGACGCGACGAGGAACGCGGCTTTCGGCAGCAGGCTCAACACGATCAGCAGGCCGCCGGCAACGATGGTCACCGAGCGGCAGCGCACGCCGGTCATCTGCACCAGGCCGATGTTCTGCGCGAACGAGGAGTGGGTGAAGGTGTTGAAGAAACCGGCAACGAACGAGGCGCCGGCATCGCACAGCAGGCCGCGACGCAGCATCCGTGGGCAGACTTCCTGGTCGGTGATCTTGCCCAGCGCCAGAAACATCCCGGTGGACTCGACGAAGATGATCACCACCACCAGGCACATCGACAGGATCGGCGCGAGTTCGAATTTCGGCATGCCGAAATGCAGCGGGGTGACGAACTGAATCCATGGCGCGTTGGCCATGCCGCTCAGATCGACCATGCCGAGCGCGCCGCACAGCACGTAGCCGATGCACATGCCGATCAGCACGGAAATGTTGACCCAGAAACCGCGCATGAAACGGTGGATCAGCAGAATGGTCGCCAGCACCAGTGCGGCGATGGCCAGGTAAATCGGTGAACCGAATTGCGCCGCAGCGGCCCCGCCACCGGCCCAGTTCACGGCCACGGGGAACAGCGACAAACCAATCGAGGTGATGACCGTGCCGGTCACCAGCGGCGGGAAGAAGCGCACGACCTTGGACATGAAAGGCGCAATGAGCATGCCGAAGAAACCGGCGGCGATCGTTGCACCGAAGATGCCTTGCAGGCCGATACCGGGCATGCCGGCCATGGCGACCATGCTGCCGACGGCGGCAAAACTGGCGCCCATCATCACCGGCATGCGAATGCCCATCGGGCCGATGCCCAAGGACTGCACGATGGTGGCGACACCGGCGACCAACAGGTCGGCGTTGATCAGGAAGGCAATTTCTTCACGACTCAGGCCAGCGGCCTGTCCAATGATCAGCGGCACCGCGATGGCACCACCGTACATCAGCAGAACATGTTGCAAACCGACCAGGATCAGTTGCAAAAGGGGCAAACGCTGAATGGCGGGTGCGTCGGGGATGCGCGCTTTGGACAGCTCGGACATGCAACACCTCGGATCTTTTTATTCTTGTGATTGAACAGCTGCCGGGTTGCTCACAGCTGTTTCTTTACATCAGGTCAACCGCGTTGCGGCCAATCGCTGGCAAGCCAGCTCCCACACAGGCAGTGCAAAACCCTGTGGGAGCCGGCTTGCCAGCGATGCTTTTACTGCTTAGTTGGTCTGCGCTCCCTGGGCGATCCATGCACCGATCAGGTCACGTTCCTGCTGGGTCATCTGCGTGATGTTGCCCAGTGGCATGATCTGCGTGGTGATGGCTTGCGCCTGGATGCGTGCCGCGTTCTGGCGGATCTGCTCGGGGGTGTCGAACATCACCCCGGCGGGCGCCGCGCTGAACAACGGGCTGGTCGGTTTGGCCGAATGGCAGACCGCGCAACGTTCTTGAATCACGTTGTGCACTTTGTCGAAGGCCGGACCCGCGTTGGAGGCTTGCGCCGGTGCTGCTGCAGGTTCGGCAGGGGCTGCCGGTGCCGCTTCAGCCGGTTTCAAACCACCGCCCAGTGCCGTTTCCGGCAGCGGTTGGTACTCGATTTTGGCTGGTGCCTTGGCCACTTCCGGCGCGGTCGACATCGGCATCGGACCGGTGACGTACGCCAGACTGATCATGCCCACCGCTGCCACAGGCAAGGTCCAGGCAAACTTGTGGCTGTCGTGACGAGTGTTGAAGTAGTGACGTACCAACACCGCCAACACCGCGATCCCGGCGAGGATCAACCAGTTGTACTGGCTGCCGTAAGTGCTCGGGAAGTGGTTGCTGATCATGATGAACAGCACCGGCAGGGTGAAGTAGTTGTTGTGACGCGAACGCAACAGACCCTTGGCTGGCAGCGCCGGATCCGGCGTGCGGTTCTCGGCAATCGCGGCAACCAGTGCACGTTGCGCCGGCATGATGATGCGGAACACGTTACCGACCATGATGGTGCCGATGATCGCGCCGACGTGCAGGTACGCACCACGACCGCTGAACACTTTGCTGAAGCCATACGCCGCGCCGATGATCAGCACGAACAGAATGAAACCGAGCAGAGCAGGGCGTTTGCCCAGTGCCGAGTCGCACAGGAAGGAGTAGATGAACCAGCCGAGGAACAGCGAGCCGATACCGATGGCCACGCCTTCAGGGCCGCTCAGTGTGCTGCCCGGAGCCAGCAGGTAGAGCGTCGGGTTGGAGTAGAACACCACGCACAGCAGCGCGATCCCCGACATCCAGGTGAAGTAGGCTTCCCATTTGAACCAGTGCAGGTTCTCCGGCATCGACGGTGGGGCCAGTTTGTATTTTTCCAGGTGATAGATACCACCACCGTGGATCGCCCACAGGTCACCGGCCAGACCGGTTTTCGGGTTGACGCGGTTGAGGTTGTTCTCCAGCCAGACGAAGTAGAACGACGCGCCGATCCAGGCCACGCCAGTGATCATGTGAACCCAGCGCACGCTCAGGTTCAGCCATTCCAACAGATGTGCTTCCACAGTCTTTACCTCTCGCCTGTCACTCTTGTTGTCGAGTGATCAGACCTTCTCTTATTGGTGGGGGGCGAGGATCAAACGCTCATCCTCTTTGAAAAAATGCTCATCGCAGTTGTTGCCTGTGCCACTGCGATCAACCACCAGGAAGTCATCCCGCTTTTCGATCGTCAGCACCGGGTGGTGCCAGACGCCGCGATGGTAATTAATGCCCTGCCTGCCGTTGGTGACGAAGGCGCGGACCAAGCCTGATACAGGTTCATCGCCAACTGGCGCGACCACGATCAGAAAGGGGTTGCCGAGCAGCGGAATGAAAGCCTGGCTGCCCAGCGGATGGCGTTCCAGCATGCAAACGGTCAGCGGCATGTCCTGCGCGTCGGCGCGGAAAATGCTGATGATCGCGTTGTCCTCAGGCGTAGCGGTTTCGACCGTCGCCAGTTTATGGAAGCGCATGGTCGAACCGTTGTTGATCATGAAGTGATCGCTGCCGTCGGTTTCGATCACGTCACCGAAGGGGGCGAAGGCTTCTTTGGTCAGCGGTTCAATCGTCAGTGTGCGCATGCTGTTCTTCTTATCCAAAATTCTGTGTTGACTGTACCGACGCCTTCGCGAGCAAGCTCGCTCCCACAGGGGAATGCATTCCAAATGTGGGAGCGAGCTTGCTCGCGAATGGCCTCACTGCTTATTTAGCGACCTTGCCCAATACACGCAGGCGACTCACACCACCATCCGGGAACACGTTCAGGCGGATGTGGGTGATCGGACCCAGTGCCTTGATCTGCTCGACGAAGGTGTGTTCGGCGTGCATTTCCAGCTTCTGGCTCGGCAGCAGTTCACGCCAGAACAGCGACTGGGTTTCGATCTGGCTGTCAGTACCGCCTTTCACGAACGCGCCCTGGATCGAGCAGGTGTCCGGGTAGTTGCCCTTGAAGTGCAGGGTGTCGACGATGATTTTTTCGATCTCGCCCGGGTGGCCCAGTGCGACGATCACCCAGTCATTGCCCGGGGTACGACGACGTGCGGTTTCCCAGCCGTCGCCCATGTTGATGCCACGGCCCGGGTTGAGGATGTTGCTCATGCGGCCGAAGTGTTCGTCGGAGCAGGCGAGGGCGCGGCCACCGTTCAGGGCTGCAGCCAGGTCGACTTGCTCGTTGTCGCCAACCGCCGACCAGTCGCGGAACGGAATGCCGTACACGCGCAGACGGGCCACACCGCCATCCGGGTAGATGTTGAAGCGCAGGTGGCTGAAGGCTTTGTCGTTGCTGATTTCGTGGTAGTGGTGGCTGTTGCCCTGCAACTCGACGGCCGACAGCACTTCAGTCCACTGGGTGTTTTCGTCCGGCTCGCCCGAGGCCAGGAAGCACGCTTCCAGCGAGGCCGATGGCGGGAAGTTGCCGGTGAAGAATGAAGTGTCGATGTCCACGCCTTTGATCGAGCCCGGTACGCCCAGACGGATTACGGCGCTGTCGAAGCCTTCGAAGCGCTTGCGGCGCGATTCCCAGCCGTCCATCCACTTGCCGTTGTCGTCGAACACACCCTCCTTCCACACGGCCGGGGTCGGCTGAAACAGACGATTGGCGTCTGCGAACCAGTCATCGGTGACCGAGATGATTTTGGTGCCCAGACGGGCATCGGCCAGGTTGACGAACTTCTCGAAAGGTACGGCGTAAGCTTTCATTCTTCTTGTCTGCCTTTAAATAAGTGGCTGGGGATGCTTGCAAGACCCTGGGTACTCTCCGCGTTTGATGTACTCGGGTCAGGCTCGCTATAGGGTCAGTAAACGGAACAGGGCAATCTTGTTGATCTCCGCCAGCGCGCATTTGAACTCGGTGTCGACCGAGTTGTGAATGCGCGTTTCGAACGCCGCGAGGATCTGATGCCGGTTGCTGCCTTTTACCGCCATGATGAAGGGAAACTTGAACTTGGCCTTGTAGGCGTCGTTCAGCTCGGTGAAGCGCTGGAACTCTTCGGCCGTGCATTGGTGAATCCCCGCGCCAGACTGTTCTTCAGTACTGGCCGCGGTAAGCTGGCCCTGGACGGCAGCTTTGCCGGCCAGGTCCGGGTGAGCGTTGATCAGCGCAAGCTGGCTGGCGTGATCGGCGCTCAACAGGATGTCGCTCATGCGCTGGTGCAGGGTTTCGATCTCGTCGATCGAAGCGTCCGCGCCCAGGTCGTAGGCCTTCTCGGCCACCCATGGCGAATGTTCGTAGATGTCGGCGAAGGCGTTGACGAAGGCGTCGCGGCTCAGGCTCGACGGTTGCAGGGTTTGAAAGCGGCTCATTTGGCGGCCCCTTGGTACGGGTGGGTTGCGTGCCAGTGGCGTGCGATGTCGACGCGACGGCTGAACCACACCTGTTCATGACTTTTGGCGTATTCGATGAAGCGCTTGAGCGACGCCAGACGCGCCGGACGACCGATCAGGCGGCAGTGCAGACCGATCGAAAGCATCTTCGGCGCTTCGGCGCCCTCGGCGTAGAGCACGTCGAATGCGTCTTTGAGGTATTCGAAGAAATCGTCACCCTTGTTGAAACCCTGCACTTGGGTGAAGCGCATGTCGTTGGTGTCGAGGGTGTACGGGATCACCAGATGCGGCTTGCCGGTCGGGTTGTTCGGTTCCCAGTAGGGCAGGTCGTCGTCGTAGGTGTCGCAGTCGTAGAGGAAACCGCCTTCTTCCATCACCAGGCGACGGGTGTTCGGGCCGGTGCGGCCGGTGTACCAGCCCAATGGGCGCTCGCCGGTGATTTCGGTGAGGATACGGATTGCTTCGAGCATGTGCTCGCGTTCCTGCGCCTCGTCCATGTACTGGTAGTCGATCCAGCGGTAGCCGTGGCTGCAGATCTCGTGACCGGCTTCGACCATCGCACGGATCACGTCCGGGTGACGCTGGGCGGCCATGGCCACGGCGAAGATGGTCAGCGGAATGTCGAATTCCTTGAACAGTTTGAGGATCCGCCAGACACCGGCGCGGCTGCCATACTCGTAAAGCGATTCCATGCTCATGTTGCGCGCGCCCTGCAGCGGCTGGGCGGCAACCATCTCGGAGAGGAACGCTTCGGATTCTTTGTCGCCGTGCAGGATGTTGCGCTCGCCGCCTTCTTCGTAATTGAGCACGAACGACAGGGCGATGCGGGCATTGCCCGGCCAGTGGGGGTGAGGAGGGTTACTGCCGTAACCGATCAGGTCGCGTGGGTAGTCAGCGCTCACTGCAGTCTTCCTTCTTGTTCGTTGACAGAGGGTGTGGCGGCCTGGCGGTGAGTAAGCAGGCTGGCGTCACAGCGATGGGCTGATTGTATACAACTTTATTCGCAATTTGTAAGCCTGAATTTTCGCATTTTTCACCGACTGTCATCTTTTGCTGTTAAGGGCGTGAGCCTGCAAGAAACCTGCCTGATCAGTCAGCTAATGGATCGCAGGTTCAATAGACAGGCGCTTAAGCAGCCAATAAGAGGTAAACGCCCGAATGGCGGGGGTGAATTAAAAAATGTCGTTTTTATTGTGTACAATTTTTATTAAAAGTGTCTTAATCAATCGCTCGCCGCAGCGTTTCGTGCTCCGAATCGGTGCGGTCTCCTTTTCAACTGACTTCGGGAGGCGCGAAGTCTGACTGCTTCCACGCAGGCAGGCGCGCAGAATCAATGGGACGTTTGACAACACACGTTTTGGACGCTGCACACGGTTGCCCGGGCAGTTCGATCAAGGTCGAGCTGTACCGCGTTGAAGGTTCGCATCTGGAATTGGTCGCCAGTGCGATTACCAACAGCGATGGCCGGGTCGATGCGCCGCTGCTGCAAGGCGATGACTACCGCACCGGGGTCTATCAGGTGCAGTTCCACGCCGGCGATTACTACCGCGCCCGTGGCGTGCAGTTGCCGGAGCCGGCGTTTCTGGACGTGGTGGTGCTGCGTTTCGGCATTTCTGCCGAACAGGATCACTACCACGTGCCATTGCTGATTTCGCCATACAGCTATTCCACATACCGGGGCAGCTGACCCCCAAGCAGCTGCCCCCACCGGGAAGCGACTGCGCATATAGCTTCTTTGGTCTTTCGCCCGCTCACACTGCGGGCTTTTTTTCGTCTGCATGAGTGGGCTGTGCGGCTCGCCAGGCCGCTGGTTCCAGCCTGGCAGCGCGGTTATTGCTGACGAAAAATAAAAAGACGCGATTGACCATGCGGCTCCCGTTCCAGGTCGCCCATCAGGAAGATAACGTTGTTTTCGGCGAGCGCCTTGTTCAGCAGTGTCTTGTCGGCGGGATCATGTTTGTTCGTCAAGGCTCGGGTGCGCAGCCAGGTCCTGCTGGCGAACTCCAGGTAATGGCCCTGCATCAAGGTCGGGAACAGCATGATGAATACCTGATCGACGCCTTGACGCTGAATTATCAGCGCATCCCGTTGCGCCGGTGCCGCCCGGAATGAAGGGGAGACTTGGTAGCCCTGATGCCTCAGCACCTGCTCGAACAGCGCCCGCAGTTCGCTGATGTGATACGAGTCACCGATGGTGCGCCATTGCGGGGGAATGCGCTGGAGATCGAAGTCGATCCGCTGAAGCCCCTCGCCGGAGACGGAGGGTTTGGGGATGTAGCGCTCGCCGGTTCTGGCAAGCGCAGGCAGTAACATCAACGGATCGACCAGATCCGGGCGGCTGGCCTTTTGCTCGGACAGGTTTGTCGACCTCTGCGCCCAATGCCGGAAGGTTTCAGACAGATCGTTAAGCCCGTAACCATTGAGCGCTTCGGCGTGATTGGCTCGATTGAACATGGCATGGGCGATCCTGCTGGCCGAGTGGTCGCCGATATAGGGAAACGTATCGCTGATGTATCGGGCCAGGGTTTGTCTGAACGGCAGGCCGTCGTCGACGCGCCAGGTGTCGATCGGACCGTCTGCCCCGGGGCCTTTGTGTTTCACTGCGCTCCGAGGTTGCAGGTGTGGTGTGTTGCCCAGTGTCTGCTCGAAGGCGTTGAAGTCGCTGGCGGAAAATTGCGGATGCTTGATAAACACCCGTGCGTCACTGCGGTGGCCGTTCTGGTCGACAATCGCATAGTGGCTGCCGTCGATTTCGATGGAATCGCCCAATTGCGGTTTTGTGGCATGTCCCCACGAATGCCAGTCAGCGTTGGCAAGGGGCGTAGACGCAAGGTGGATATCGTCTGTTTCAACCCGTCGCTGGCGTTTGCCCGTGCCTGACTGACGTTCGTCCGGGACACGGCTGAGGCGACGGGTTGTTGTCGACGAGGGCTCTTGGCGGCCTGCAACACCTTGCGGTTTGCGTCGCCAAAGCGTCGTCCCGGGGACTGGCTCAACGAGGAATCCGGAAGGTGTCAGCTCGCTGGCGAAGGTCTGCTGGAAGTGTCCTTCACTGTTCCTGGCGACCATGACCGTTCCTTCCGCCATATCGACATAGGTTTTCTTGCGTTTGTCGTAGCGCACGCCGGCCAGTGTGTCGTGCGCACTGGTCAGCTGCGCGCTCAACTGGGGAGCGAGGAACACCGGGGGATGTGTCTGGGCGGAGTCAGGGATAGACGCGATCCAGGTTGCAGTGACGGGCTGGTGCGAGTACCAGTCCGCTTCCAGGCGCCAGCGTGGCTGCCCCTCGATCTTTCGCAGCAGCGGCGCCGACACGCCCGGCGCAGAGGGCCAGGGGATCTCGACATCGCCATTGGCCTTCAATTCAGCCCGGTAATAAACGCCGTCTTCCAGGCGAGCATAGCGTTGCCCCAGCGGGTCTGAGTAGAGCCCGTCAACGGTTGCAGAAGGTCGCAACCGGTCAGCCTGCTCCGCCGGCAAGGAAATGGCTCTGAGGTTGCTTTCCAGCATGGCAGCGATCGGGTCAGGCATTGTGCTGACAGTGACCGAAGACGAAGGCGCGATATGACTCGCCGACGCACTGGAAGAGGGCCCCGGCAGTGGATCGCGACCCGGCATCATCGCGTCGGAGCCTGCGGCGTTTAGATGACGGCTCGAGGAAGGTTCGAGCGCCGTCCGCTGCAGCGGGGGCGCATCGTGCGGGCGCACACCGGCAATGGATTTTGGTGGTTTGGCCATTCATTCTTTCTCTGATCATGTGCAGTTGTAAAAAGCGCGGTAGCCCTGTGTGGCTTGCGCAATGTTGATGTTCGGCAGAAAGGCGAGGTGCCGTGCGGTATATGTGTCTTGCGCTGAATTCAAATGATGCGAGGGGTTACGCAGGTTCCGGGACCTCGCCGGCGTACCGGCGAGGTGGACGCGTTATGCCGCGGGCACATTGATGGGGGGCACGGGCCTGGCGGGCAGTTGATGGCTGCAGCGGTGGGTGATTTTTAACTGTGAGTATTCGATGGGGGCGGAGTCGAGCAACCAGCCCTGCAAGGGGAAGCTGTAGGTCAGCGCTCCGGCGCTGTTATCGAGCGGCGCGATGTTTCTGACCTTGAGTTGTTTGTCGGCTACTGCGCTTAACCCTTCGGGCAAGGGCACTGCCGAATCCGGGACTGCAAAGAATCTTGCATCGAGCCCCTCGACATACACCCTGTCGAAGGAAAGGTCGATCGTGTGAACGAGGCCATTGGCTGATATGACCCGCACCTGATCAATCAGGTCATCGCTTTCATATTCCGGCAGATGAACCGTACACGTGCCTATCCGCAGCTGATTGTCTTGCAGGGTTATCCGGGCATTTCCCAGGGCAGTTGCATCGAACTCCCAGGTGGAGGCGAAGGGGAGCCTGACAGGAGCGCTGGCCAGGGCGCCCGGGGTTTTGATTTTGAGGGTGGTATCGGCGGCAAGGTGGACAAGGTAGGTAGAACCTTGTCCCACCAGATGCTCCATGGCCGTTTGTTCAGGGTAAGAGGTGAGTTTGGCGCAAGCGTCTCTTGCGCCGAGGTGATGGGCTTCGTTGGCGGGCAATTCAAAGGCAAACCGCGCGGATCGCCACTCCAGCGGCAACGACATGGGCGTAGTCCAGTGCGTGTGGGCATGCACCTTATAGTGCGCATTGACCGGTGCCGCGTCGGTTTCCGGGGTGAGCTGGGGGTTGAGGGCGACACCGTCGTTGAAAATCAGCACGTATCTGGCTTGGTTGCGAATGGCCATGGTGCGCAGAATCTTGATGACATTCATGGGGTCCTGACCACCACGAGCATGGGAGAACCTCTTCAAGGTCAGTGTGTTCTGACCGAAGTGGTAGGTCAGGTCGCACCCGACAATCACGTCAGGAACCTCTTTTTCCGAGAGTGTTGCAAGGAAGTTCGCTTCGGCTTTGGTCAATTCGCTGCTGGAGTAGTCCAGATAGAGTTTTGTCACCGCATTGGCGCGCTCTACCGAATAGAAAGCAATGTGTTGCTGCACTCTGGGGAGGTAATAGCGTGCGTCGTTCTGGTGTTGAATGATGCATTCGGCGTCATAGAGAATAATCGGCCGCTCGGGTTGGCCCGGTTTGGTAATGACCATTTCGATTTCGACGAACGTGTCGTCGCTGGCGGTCTCCGGCAGCTCAGGGGTCAGATGGTAGCCATCTCGGGTGATGAAGATCAGTTTGTTGTTCTTCAAGCGCCACTGCTTATCGACTTTCCGGTAGACGTCGTGAATGAAGACCACGCTTTTGGCCTGATCATGAAAATCGAAGCCAGAGGTGATCACCAGCGTACTGCGTTTGATGAACCAGCTTTTGATCAGGTCCATTCGCCAGTTAAGGACGATGAAACTTTCCTCCTCCCCGTCTTCCGTGATGCACACGCGAGCCGCCTCATGGGCGATGAAATACTCATCCGTGCCAGCGCCGCCGTTTGCCGCGACCTCTTTGTGCAACAGATGGATCTGATCGTTTCCGGCACCTGCGTTGATCGAATCCTTGCCGCGGGCCTTGATGATGTTGCGTTGGTCGGAGCCGATGACGTGGCTTGCGCCGAACGGCACGGTATCCACGTTTTCGATACTGTCCAGGCGACTGTGCAAAACGCGTTTTCTGCGGCCTGGGTCAGCGGGGTCCGGGTTCATCGTGTGCAATGTCCCCGCCGATAAATGGACGCTGTAGCCGGCTTCGCCTCTGGCCCGTATCGGGTGAGCGCCGCCCAGTGACAACGTGTCTTCACCTGCACCGCCCTTCAGTATCGAAGGTGCGGTTATCGCGCTGGTGTCCTTGAGCTGATCGGCGGCGCCCTCGAAGACAAAGCGGTCATCCTTTTCACCGCCTGTGAGGTCTTTGACGCCCGCCTTGTAATGGAAGGCGTTCGACTTCTTTTCGACGCCCTGTATCGAATCCCGGCCGTCACCGATGAACCACAGGACACCCTTGTGTTGCCCCGCCGTACCCAGTTCGGCGCCGGGCGTCTTGTCGGTGACGCCTGCGCGAGCGTCGAGGGTGTCGTCTCCGTCCTTGATCTGTGGAACGTTGACGGTTTCCCAGGCGTCCTGTTTGGTCCACCAGTTACGCGTCCACACCCGGGTCGGTTTCAGTTCCACGTCCCAGGCACCGTTGACGATGGCTTCGGTACTGTCCTTGAGTTCGCCATCGAGCAGTCTTCTGGCCGTGGCCTTCAGTTGCCTGGCGTGTTCGACCCGCGTTTTGGCGAGGGTGTAGCGATCCTGGACCTCTGCGTCGGGACTCATGAAGCAGAAGGTGAACCAGCCGGTACGCCAACGCTCCTCGTCGCTGAGTTCGATGTAGTCATCAATGTCATCCACCAGCCGCACCGCCCCATAAATCTGCGAGCCGACCGCCAGCATCAGGCCGGCGGCGAGGCCCACGGGACCGGCAAACGAAAAACCGGCCATCGCCGCAGCACCGAGGATCACGGTCATGGCAGCGCTGGTGATGCTCAATCCGGCTTCCACATAGTGATCCATGGCCGCTTTCCCGGTCGCGTTGCTGGCCGAATTGAACGCCCTGACCGCCGTGTAGATATCGAACGGCAGGGTCAGCGCGCCGCCGATCAGACCACCGGAGCGGCTCAGCCGGAGGGCGAATCGGGTTCTGGCGAAGTCGCGGTAACCGGCTTGTCCGGCCTTCATCATTTGCGTCGCGATCTGGGTGATGGTGATGTCGGCGGCGATGGAGCCAGCCTCTGAAAGCAGACCGGCCGTGTTGATTGCGATCTCGGCGCGATCATTGAGTTTTATCGCCGAGACCAAACCGCGCAGCCCCATGAAAATGCCGAACGACTG
Organism: Pseudomonas sp. GNP014; assembly: GCF_054344005.1. Taxonomy (NCBI): domain Bacteria; kingdom Pseudomonadati; phylum Pseudomonadota; class Gammaproteobacteria; order Pseudomonadales; family Pseudomonadaceae; genus Pseudomonas; species Pseudomonas sp. GNP014. The sequence goes on from NZ_JBTGUS010000001.1 coordinate 3,166,069, forward strand.
AACGCCGACACTGGAACCCAAGGCGCCAAAGGTCTTGGCTCGCGCCACCCAGCGTGGCGTGTGCCGGGGTAAGCGGGCGTGGTTGAGGTCCAGTTTTTGTGCGCAATCCAGAAGTTTTGCGAGCTTGCGGTAATGGCCCTCCCGATCGAGCCGGGTGGCGCGGCCTTCCCTGATCATGGGCGGTGCACTGAGCGGGCGCTGGCTGGCGATCTCGAACAGCAGGGTCGACAGTCGGTCACTGTTCAGCGCCGTGGCGGACTTTATCTGCGCTTCGATTTTGGCTGGACTGAATTGCAACGCGTTGATGAAGGCGCGTCCGGGAATTCGAAAGAGGGTGTTTCTGCCATTCAGTGGCAGCCCGTCAATCGTCGCACCCAGGGCGTGAAGATACGCGCGCGTGACTGAGGCGGAGCCGATGTGCAGCGGACCGAATAAATCGTCGACCACATGCAATTGCCTGATGCGGTTTTTGTTCTTTGTACCTGCCTGCGACTGGGGGACACGGTTCAGGTCGAGGGTCGAAGCTGTGCGTGCGTTGGCGTGAAAGCCCATGTCGGTGACGACCACAGCGTCAACTTGTATCGAGGCATCCTGGATAAGAACGGCCATTGTGAACATCCTTGTTCTGGCAAATGGGTGTGAATGAAGCGAGGTTATGGTGGCGGGATTTTTGAGCTGATGTACATCGGCGGGTTGTTGCGATGTATTGCGCACGTGGCGGCGACCGGGGTGTTTCAAGCGCCCGGATGGAGGGTGGTCGCAGAAACAAAAAAGCCATCCCGTCGGTCGGGATGGCTTGTCTGGATATCAACCGGTCAGTGGCTGCTGAGCAAAGAGGCTGCGCCGGCACCGCCGAATAGTCCGGCGCTGATCCGGTTGAACCAGCTTTGTCCTTTGCCGCTGCGCAGGTAACGCGCGGCGCCATGGGCACCCAGGCCGTACGCCAGTTTGCAAAGCAGATCCAGCAGGGTCCAGGTGGCGATCATGATCAGCAACTGGGGCAGGAACGGTTGCTCGGCACTCAGGAACTGCGGCAGGAAGGCGGCGAAGAACAGGATGTCTTTCGGGTTGCTTGCGCCGAGCACGAATGCGCGCCCGAACAATGCGCGAAACCGCGGCACAGGCGCCGCTTGTGGCACTTCGGCGCCGACCGAGGGCTGGCGCGATTGCTGCCAGCTCTGCCAGGCGAGATAGAACAGGTACAGGGCGCCAACGATTTTCAGCGCACTGAACAGCTGTTCCGACGCCAGCAGCAGGGCGCCGAGGCCCAATGCCGAAGCGCTGAGCAGGCAGATCGACGCGGTGACCCCGCCGAGAAAGGCCGGGTAAGAACGGCGCAAACCGAAATTCAGACTGTTGCTGATCATCAGCAATGACAGGGGTCCCGGAATCAGGATCACCACCAGCGCAGCGCCGCTGAACAGCAGCCAGGTTTCCAGACTCATCACTTTGCTCCTTTTTTGTTGTACTCAACAATGTGCAAAAGCCCCACCCGGAGGGGTGAGGCTGATTTGAAGCGTGAACCGCGTGACGCTTACAAGAAAATGAACTTGGCGATGAAGATCGCGCAGAGCACCCACAGGCTGACGGAAATCTCCTTGTACTTGCCGGTACCGGCCTTCAACGCCACGTAGGTGATGAAACCCAGCGCGATGCCGTCGGCGACCGAGAAGGTCAGCGGCATCATGATCGCGGTGACGATCGCCGGGATGGCATCGGTGGCTTCGTCCCACTCGATGTGGGCCATGCCACCCATCATCAGCATCGCAACGTAGATCAAGGCGCCGGCGGTGGCGTAAGCGGGAATCATGCCGGCCAGCGGTGCGAAAAACATTGCCGCTATAAATAGCACACCTACGGTGACGGCGGTAAGACCAGTCCGACCACCAGCGGCTACACCGGCGGCACTTTCCACATAGCTTGTGACCGGAGGAACGCCGACCACGGCGCCGAAGACGCTGGAGGCACTGTCGGCTTTCATGGCGCGGGAGAGGTTTTCGATACGCCCGTCAGCGTTGACCAGATTGGCGCGCTGGGCGACGCCCATCAGAGTGCCGGCGGTGTCGAACATGTGTACAAAGAGGAAGGCCAGGACCACGCTGATCATGCTGACGTTGAACACACCTGCGATGTTCATCGCCATGAAGGTCGGCGCCAGGCTCGGCGGAGTCGACATGATGCCCGAGTAGTGCACAATGCCCAGGCCCCAGCCGGCCAGAGTCACGGTGATGATGCTGATGAGGATTGCGCCGAAGACCTTGTGATAGCTGAGGATCGCGATCATCAGGAAGCAGATCGCCGCCAGCAGCGGGCCGGGTTCACGCAGGGAGCCGAGCTTGATCAGAGTGGCCGGGCTATCGACGACGATGCCTGCGGTTTTCAGGCCGATCAGCCCGAGGAACAGACCGACACCGGCACCCATCGCAAAGCGCAGGCTGACTGGAATGCTGTTGAGCAGCCACTCGCGAATGCGCGAGAAGGTCAGGATCATGAACAGCACCCCGGAGACGAACACCGCACCCAGCGCGGTTTCCCAGTTGTAGCCCATGGTGCCGACCACGGTGTAGGTGAAGAACGCATTGAGGCCCATGCCCGGGGCCAGACCCACCGGCCAGTTGGCGTACAGGCCCATCAGCAGGCAGCCCAACGCGGCGGCGATGCAGGTGGCGACGAACGCGGCACCGTGATCGATCCCGGCATCGGCCATGATGTTCGGGTTGACGAAGATGATGTAAGCCATGGTGATGAAGGTTGTCAGACCGGCAATCAGTTCGGTCTTCACCGTGGTGCCGTGCAAGCTGAGTTTGAAGATGCGCTCCAGCACGCCGGTGCGTAAGGGCGGTGAGAGTTCCAACGTCGATGCTTCGGATTTGCGGCTTTCCACAGCGAGTACTCCTCAAGAGTTTTATTGTTATTTCCAGGGCCGGACCCATGAGGGGTGGCAGCGGCCCTTTGAGGCATACGCGAATTTGTTGACCATGCGGTCAGGAACTCGCACGCTGTGGATTATGCTTTTGTGTACAAATAAAGCAAATATTGTTTTTGGTTTTGTTTACGAAAGATCAGGCGATAGGGATATATCGCCCTCAAGTGCCCCATCGCTGGCAAGCCAGCTCCCAGAGGATTTGCGGGTTTCTCCCTATCTGCGGACGCCATTGTCTTTGTGGGAGCTGGCTTGCCAGCGATGCGGCCGGTTCAGTCAATCAAGATGTGACTGAGTGTTCCCGAGGGCCATATTCACCGCCAACCATCCATTCACCGCCGCCTCCCCAGCCTCGGCAAACACCCGCTCGAGCAGTTTCACCTGTTCACGCCGCAACGCCTGCTCGAACCTGGCGCCTTCAGCGGTCAACGCCAGCAGACGTTTCCGCTTGTCGGTCTCGGACGCCACGCTGTCCACCAAATGCATTTCCTGCAACTGACGCAACGGCATGTTCAGCGCCTGTTTACTCACTCCAAGCAATCCCAGTAATTCCTTCACACTGAGATTCGGGTAGCGCGCGATGAAAAACACGATGCGCTGATGCACCCGCGACAGGCCGCGACGCTCGAGCATTTCATCGGCCTTGGCGGTGAAGGCCTGATAGCCGAAGAAAAACGCTTCCATCGCTTGTTGCTGGCTAGCTGGATTTTTAAGGTCAAGCATATTGACGTACTCGCTCAAGCTGTCGTAGTTTCAGTCAACCAGTTTGACTCATTTTTTCCCTGCCTCGCTACCGGTGACCACCATGGCTTTTTCCGAACGTGTCTCGCGCCTTAAAAGTTCTCTGATCCGCGAAATCCTTGCCGCCGCCCAGCGTCCGGAAATGATGTCGTTCGCCGGTGGCCTCCCGGCTGAAGCCATGCTGCCGAAGGTCGAATGGGATGACATGCCGCTGTCGCTTGGCCAATACGGCATGAGCGAAGGCGAGCCGGCGTTGCGCGAGGCGTTGGCGGCAGAGGCGAGGGCGCTCGGCCTGGCGTGTGAGGCGCGTCAGGTGCTGGTGGTCAGCGGTTCCCAGCAAACCCTGGATCTGGCCGCCAAGCTCTACATCGACAAAGGCACCGAAATTCTGCTGGAAGCGCCGACTTACCTGGCGGCGTTGCAGATCTTCCAGTTATTCGGCGCCGATTGCCTGACCGTGGCGCAAGAATCCGATGGCCCGAACCTCGTGCAGTTGCGCAGTCGCCTTGAACAGCATCGGCCCGCATTCATCTATCTGATTCCGACCTTCCAGAACCCGTCCGCCGTGCGCTACAGCGAAGCCAAACGCGCCGCCGTCGCGGCATTGCTCGATGAGTTCGGCGTGACCCTGATTGAAGACGAACCCTATCGTGAACTGACCTTCGATGGCGGCAGCGCCAAACCGATTGCCGGACGTTTGCAAAAAGCCAGCTGGATCTACACCGGGACCGTGTCGAAAACCCTGCTGCCGGGGTTGCGCGTGGGTTACCTGATCGCCAGCCCGGACCTGTTCCCGCACCTGCTCAAACTCAAACAATCGGCGGATCTGCACACCAATCGCATCGGTCAATGGCAGGCGCTGCAGTGGATTGGCAGTGAGAAATATCAGCAGCACTTGAGTGAGTTGCGCGGCTTCTATCGGCAGCGCCGCGATGCTTTTCAGTCAGCGCTGGAAACGCATTTTTCCGACCTGGCGGACTGGAACATGCCGCAGGGCGGGCTGTTTTTCTGGCTGACGCTCAAGCAACCGCTGGATACGCGCACCTTGCTCAACGAGGCGCTGGCCAACGACGTGGCGTTCATGCCGGGCGAACCGTTCTTTCCCGATCCCGATAAAAATCTTGGGCATCTGCGGCTGAATTTCAGCCACATCGATCCGGCGCGGCTGGATGAAGGACTGAAGCGATTGGCGGCGGTGGTGCGGCAGGCGCAGATAGACAAAGCGGCGTGAAAAACAAATAAACCGGCTTGAGGGCCGGTTTATTTTTGTCTGGACTTTATGGTGACGGGGCGGGCCTCTTCGCGAGCAGCCCCGGCACAAATCCATCAGACTGCAGCGAAACGCTTGTCCAGATAATCAATGATCACCTTGGATTCATACATCCAGGTGGTCTGCCCATTCTCTTCAATGCGCAGGCACGGCACCTTGATCTTGCCGCCTTGGTCCAGCAGCGTCTGGCGATCCTGTGCGTTGTTCTTCGCATCCTTCAGCGCCACCGGTACATTCAGGCGACGCAGGGTGCGGCGGGTCTTCACGCAGAACGGGCAGGCGTGGAACTGATACAGGGTCAGGCCTTTTGCAGCAACGTTGACCTGGGCCTGAGTTTCGGCCGGGCGCTGTTTCTTGCCTGGACGGGTGATGAAGTCGATGAAGATGATCAGTTGGCCAAGGCCGACACGAAGCGCTTTTACGAACACGTTGAAAGCCTCACGGTGTAAATGGAGAAAGGCGCGCAGCTTACCCGATTTTTCACGGACGAAAAAAACCGGCGATCAACGCCGGTTTTTTTGTGTCGCCGATTACTTGATCAGGCTGAGGAACTCGCTGCGGGTCGCCGCGTTTTCACGGAACTCGCCGAGCATCACCGAAGTGATCATCGACGAATTCTGCTTCTCGACACCGCGCATCATCATGCACATGTGCTTGGCCTCGATCACCACGGCAACGCCCAGCGCGCCGGTGACTTGCATCACCGCATCGGCGATCTGGCGGCTGAGGTTTTCCTGGATCTGCAGGCGACGGGCGTACATGTCGACGATTCGCGCGACCTTCGACAGGCCCAGCACTTTGCCGCTCGGGATGTACGCGACGTGGGCCTTGCCGATGAACGGCAGCAGGTGATGTTCGCACAACGAGTACAGCTCGATGTCCTTGACCAGCACCATTTCGCTGTTGTCGGAGCTGAACAGGGCACCGTTGGTGACCTCTTCGAGCGTCTGTTCATAACCGCGGCAGAGGTACTGCATGGCTTTGGCGGCACGCTTTGGCGTGTCGAGCAGGCCCTCGCGGGACACGTCCTCGCCCAGTTGGCCGAGAATCGCGGTGTAGTTCTGTTCCAGTGTCACAGGGGCTGATTCCATAAGGGTTTCAGAGGGGTACTGTTTCTGTCTGTACCAATTTTGTACCAATCAAGCTGTTTTCGAGCTTACCGAGTTCACCCCAGTCAGTGCTGGAGTTGATCCATCGGGCGTAAGTCGATAGCAACATCTGAACGCTATGACCGAGCTGAGTGGCAATAAACGCAGGGTTCATACCCGCCATGAGGCACATGGTAGCGTATGTGTGTCGGCAGTTGTATTGCCGGCGGGCGCGAATCCCCAATTCGGTCAATGCAGCCTGGACGTGTTTGTCGGTCACACTCGATTGTTGAATGAACTCGAGGTTCTTGGTTAGCGGGAACACGCAGGGCAAATCGGCGCGTTTGCGGCGGCTCTGCCCGGCGCGTTGCTGTGCTTCCAGCTCGGCTTGCTCGAGGGCGTGCAGCGCGCGGCTATTGAGCACGACCTGGCGTACGTTCCAGTTTTTTGTGCGCTTCTCGATCTTGTAGTTCGCGACGATCCGACACACGTTGACCAGTCGCTTTTCCTTGTCGACCTCTTCCCAGCGCAGCGCCGCGATCTCGCTGGGGCGCATGCCGGTGTAGAAGGCGAACTCGAAGTACGCGGCGTAGATCCGCATCGAATGGGTCAGCGTCTTATATAGGTGATCGATGATTTGGTTGGCCTCGCCAACCGTGAACGGATCGATGGGCTTTTTGGCCTTTACTGGCAGTTCGATGGATTCCACGGGGTTACGGTTGATCAGGCCGTCTTTCACTGCGGTACCGAACACTGTGGTCAGGCGCTGGATCGCCGCGCGCTTAACGCCCGGCGTAGGCCATCCGGTATTGGCCACCACCTTGCGCAGCATCATGGATGTGATGCCGTCGATGGGCAGCATTGCCAAATACGGCATCCAATACAGATTGAGGGAGCCGAGGTAGTTCTTGCGTGTCCCGGCCAGGATCTCGCGACTGTTGAGCCACTCCTGGGCGTACTCCCCGAAACGGGGAGTCGCCGAGTAGTTGGCATAGGTGGAGTTTGGGAACAGTTCGGCGTAGCGCTGATCATCCAGCACGCTTTGCTTGATCAGGCTGGTTACGTTAGAGCGTAAGTCGGCGGCAGCCTTAGGCATCACGCTCAACGGCACAGACGGTGCGCCCGCCGAGGAGGTGGCCGCCGAGTATTCTGCCACCAGCGCCTGCGAAAAGAGCCAGCTCATTCACGCGGCCTCCAATGAAGGACGCTTATACCCCTGAATAAGCTGCGCGGGCGGACGATTCTGAGCGATTAGCGTTGCATTGGGTGTCGCTGCCTCGCGCAGCTTTTCGTGGGGTATAAGCGCATCGGTGGTGCTGCTGGAAGGAGCAATAATGCCTGCTGCTTCGCAGCAGAGACTGTTTGTTTCAAGCGTGTCGACGCTGATTTCCTTGCGGAGCAAAGCGGTTGTGGTTTGGGTGTTGTTCCCCGTATCTTTGCCGAGCGACCGATTCTCGCGCAGGGCTTCAAGGTCGGGCTTGACGGTGAGTATCTGGCGGACTCGGTTGAACAGGTGCTCACCCAATCCGGCTGGTCGACCACCGTCGAATGCAATGCCGGCAAGGCTGGAAAATCCAAGGGTAAGGACAAGAAAAAGAAAGCAGCGAAACCGCCACTCAAGGTTGTGAACGTCGAGAAGCAGTAGCCGCATCCTATCGCCGCCTGAGTGCGGTTTTTTTACGTCTGGAGTTTGTATGTCCATCACTGAACAGCAACCGCATGAACGGTGCCGAATGGGAGCAGTTGGGCCGTGAAGTGCGCGGCTGATGATTCCGAGCGGCCGGGAGAAGTTGCAGGGCGTTATCTCGTACTAAAGAAATCCTAGCCCGGTAGTCGCTGGCGAGTTTTGATATTAGAATGACACTCTGATTACGTCCCATGGACGTCCCCCCCTGTGGCCGTGTGTGCGGAGTGGAAAAAGTAAGCGATGGGAACGATGGAACCGATGGACTGGATTGTGCGGTTGAGCGTGGTGTTTTTCGTAAGTTGGTGCGTGGCGTTGCTGCTGGCGGAAGTATGGCGGCAGTTATGGAACTGGATGGATGATCACGCCCAGCCGATTGTGCGTAACCCGCTGATGTCATGGGTGCTGCGCCTGTTTTTCCGTAAGGGTGGCGATGCCTTCGACGTCTGGGTGTCTGTCGTGTTGATCACGCTGTGGCCAGTGTATTTGCTGGGTCTGCTGGGGGTGTTTGCTGCACGCAGGGCCCGTGGTCTGCGCCGCCGCTACAAGCAGTTTCGCGTTTCGCGCGTGAGTGTGTGACGACCTGACGGCGGTGCTGTCCTGGCCGTTCACTGACTCCGAGGAATCCCCACCAGGGCCGAACAACACCGCGAACCGTTGCTGAACCACTCAATGCGTCTGTCGGTACACCCTAGTGCAGCACCATCTCTTCGGCGAGCTCTTTGGGGATTGCTGGATCGAGCCATTCACGCGCCAGTTCAGGCGAAAGCGCTACCGGCCGCCGGTCATGGATATCCACCATCCCACCAAAACTGTCGGCGGTGATGATCACGAAGCCGTCATGCTCGGAGGGTTCTTTTCAGGCGATTGGATATTGTTCAATTGCAGCGCACCATGTCCGCATGCGGAAGTCCTTCTTCCTGGTGAAACAGCACAAGCAGCGTGGTGGGTGCTGCGTTGTAGCGTTCGAGCGGCAGATCCCCGATGTGGTTGACGAGTGCATTGGGCATGCTCAAGGCGGCAACAAAGTCGTGAATGCCATCGTATTGCGAGAGTCGTCCGCACATTGCCTGCCTGCCCGCCGATCTGATAATTCCTACAGAAATTGACCGCCAGGCTTTCAAAAAGTTAACTGTATGTTCGTACAGTATTGGAGGTCGTGCGTCATGAGCTGTTCAATTTTAGGCCCAATTGCCGAGGTCGGCCTGAAGCTGCCTTTTTGTTTGTTCCAGGTACCCGCTGGTTTTCCTTCGCCGGCTGCTGATCACATTGAGGCACACATCTCCCTAGATGAGGTGCTCAACATCCGTGCCCCGCATGTCTACCTGGTGAAAATCACCGGGGAAAGCATGCAGGGCGCGGGCATCTTTGACGGAGACCTAGCGTTGTAGACCGTTCGCTGGAGCCGGCCCATGGCCACATCGTGGTGGCGCTGCTGAACAACGATCCGCTGTGCAAGCGACTGTGCATTCGGGGAAAGGACGTGATCCTTTTGTCTGAGAACCCCAAGTATCCGCCTCGCTATGTGCTGGAAGGTGATGAGCTAGCCATCTGGGGCGTAATCATCGGCAGTGTACGCAGCCATGTCTAAAGTAACGCCGGTATTCGGCCTGATTGATTGCAACAGCTTCTACGCCAGTTGCGAACGGGTATTCCGTCCGGATCTGGCGAGAGTGCCGATCGTAGTGCTGTCCAACAACGACGGCTGTGTGATTGCTCGAAGCTACGATGCCAAGCCGTTCGTGAAGATGGGCGAGCCGTACTTTCAAATCAAACACAAGCTGAAGCAGCACGGCATCGTCGCTTTCTCCTCGAACTATGCGCTGTACGGCGACATGAGCGAGCGTGTCATGATGTTGATCGAATCGCTGGTGCCAGCCGTCGAGGTGTACAGCATCGACGAAGCGTTCGTCGACCTCACCGGCATCAGTGGCTTGGATGGCCTCGGGCGCAACATCCGTAGCCAGGTACTGCGTTTTACCGGTATTCCCGTCGGTGTTGGCATTGCGCACACCAAAACCTTGGCCAAGTTGGCCAATCACACCGCCAAGCGCCTGCAGGCGCAAAAGGGTGGCGTCGTGAACATCTGTGATCCGGTCAAGCGAGATTGGGTGCTGCGCAACACGGACGTGGCGGAGGTGTGGGGAGTGGGGCGGCGCATGAAAATGCACCTGGACGCCATGGGCATCAATACCGCCATGGATCTGGCCAAAGCGGATCCGTGGACATTGAGAAAAAACTTCAGCGTGGTGATCGAGAAAACTGCTCGGGAATTAGCCGGCACGCCATGCCTAGAACTGAACGAGCCGGATCCACCCAAGCAGGAGATCTGCAGCAGCCGGATGTTCGGGAAAAGGCTGAAAGAGCTGCCGCCGATCAAGGAGGCAGTCGCAACCTACATGATGCGGGCATCGGAAAAGCTCCGGGCACAAAAGTCGCTGTGCAAGAAGATTCGGGTCAGCATCCGCACCGGAATGTTCAATCCCGATGAGGCCAAATACGCGAATGGGGTCGTGGTGGATCTGCCTTACCCAACGGATGATGTTCGGCTGTTGACCACGGCTGCTGTGGATGCACTCGATCGAGTATTCCGTCCTGGTTTCAGTTACAGCAAAGCGGAAGTTATGCTACTGAATCTATTTCAGCCGGGTGAATACACGGACGATTTGTTCGCCATTTCTCAGCCGACGGAGGCGACAAGGGTGATGGCGGTGTTGGATGAAATCAATGGACGATGGGGGAGGGGGACGCTTCGGGCTGCGAGTGTGCCGATCAATCCCGATTGGGGTATGCGGCGGGAAATGATGAGCCAAAGCTATACAACGCGCCTGGATCAACTCTGGACAGTTAACTGCAGCTGATGAGTGTCTGCTTTCGGCCCAGAGTGTGTAAAAACGCCTTCGCGAACACTTGCTATGATTTCTGAGGATTTCATCGCAGGGATCGCCCATGAAGCGCTTTATCCAAGGTGAACATCGAGGCCAAGGCACCTTACTTCCCGAGAGCCTCGACGACTACGTCAGCGATACCAATCCGGTGCGCGTAGTCGACGTCTTCGTCGACGAACTCGACCTGGTCAAACTGGGTTTTGACGGTGCCATTCCAGCCGACACTGGCCGACCTGCTTACCATCCCTCGGTCTTGTTGAAGATCTACATCTACGGTTATCTCAACCGCATCCAGTCGAGCCGACGCCTGGAGCGAGAAGCCCAACGCAACGTCGAACTGATGTGGTTGACCGGGCGTTTGATGCCGGACTTCAAGACCATCGCCAACTTCCGAAAAGACAACAGCAAAGCCATCCGAGGCGTCTGCCGCCAGTTCGTCGTGTTGTGTCAGCAGTTGGGACTGTTCGGAGAACATCTGGTCGCCATTGATGGCAGCAAATTTAAAGCCGTCAACAATCGCGACCGCAATTTCACCAGCGCCAAACTGAAGCGGCGAATGGAAGAAATTGAATCGAGCATCAACCGTTACCTGACGGCACTCGATGCTGCTGATCGGCAAGAACCAACAGCTACCGAGCCCAGCGCCGTGCGGCTGGAAGAGAAAATCGCCAAGCTCAAAATTCAAATGAAAGAGCTTCAGGCGATCGAAATTCAGCTCAATGAATCACCGGATAAACAGGTCTCACTGACCGATCCAGACAGCCGATCAATGATGACGCGCGGCACGGGAATTGTTGGCTATAACGTGCAGACAGCGGTCGATACGCAGCACCATTTGATCGTTGCACATGAGGTTACCAACGTCGGTTCCGATCGCGATCAACTCAGCTCGATGGCCAAGCAGGCCCGCGAGGCTATGGCGTCAGAAACGCTGTCGGTAGTGGCTGATCGAGGTTACTTCAAAAGCGAAGAGATCCTGGGTTGTCACGATGCCGGGATCACCGCCTATGTGCCCAAGCCGATGACCTCTGGAGCCAAAGCGGACGGGCGTTTCAATAACGATGCTTTCATCTACGACGCGGCAAAAAACGAATACATTTGCCCGGCGGGAGAAGCACTGATCTGGCGCTATACCAACGTTGAAAAAGGCCTGACGCTGCAACGTTACTGGAGTTCGAAATGCAGGGGCTGCGCGCTGAAAGCGCAGTGCACACCGAGCACGGAACGACGAGTTCGACGCTGGGAGCATGAAGCCATACTGGAGGAAATGCAGAACAGACTGAGCAACGCGCCGGACATGATGCGAGTCCGCAAGCGTACGGTCGAGCATCCCTTCGGGACGCTCAAACAATGGATGGGTGCGACGCACTTCCTGACGCGAAAGCTGGCCGGGGTGGGCGCGGAGATGAGTTTAAATGTGCTCGCCTACAACATGAAACGGGTCATGAAAATCATCGGTGCTCACGGTTTAATGAAGGCGCTGTCGGCATAAAAAGCTGATTTTGGCCCATCCCAGAGACTGTAAAAACAGCGTTGACGTGTTCCAGGTCGCGACTGATGCAATACGCAGCATTTGCCATGCGATCGTTCAGCCACGAACGTCAATGATCCAAGACGATGAAGCCTTGAGCGTTTTTACACACTCTGGGCCAATAGCGGTCATCCTCCTCCGTCAGGTGTCGACCCATTGCGGCCATTCGCAGGAGCCACCAGAATCGGAGGAATGTTGGTGGTGAGGTGACGCATAGTGAGGATTGAAGTATCAGAAGAAGCCGACTGGAAGCTTTTCGAGGACGTGGCCGGGGTTATTGAGCAAGGGCTGGGCGGTTCCTGGAAAGAAAGGCTCGATGGCCCGGACCAGCGTTATTGGGATCTGTTGGTGGATGAACACACGCTCACCCTACACCTTGAACACTATTTAGGCATTTCAGTGGTCATTCCCGATAGCGCAGATGACATCGCTCGAAGAGTATGTGCGTTGCTTAATCGGCCTCCTTGCGGGTAAGCCCGCTCTGACAAAGATCTCAACTGATCTAAAAGGCAGCTGTGGGTCGATTTCTGCATGTCGCTATTATCAGCTTCTGGCCGATAGCTGCCGATCCCGTTGGCAGCTATCGGCCAGAAGCGGTCAGTCGTGGCCGTCAGCTTTCGACCAACAGCGGTTACTTGCAGCTAACATAATTTTGGCGTTTCATTCATTTCTAAAATTTGAAACGTTAAGCAGCAAGCTTGGATAATGTCTAGGAACTCCAGGGGCGATTCGGATGAAGCTTACCGTCAATCAATAGCAGCATCTGGATTTTGTGGCGCGCATCAATCTTGCCTTTCGCTTGCCATTCGTCGGGGATCGAATGATACGAAGCTAGCGTAGTTTCGCAGATGTCACAGGTGTGAAATGATGGCTTAATGCCTTCGAATCAGGCCACCAAATCATAAAAAGGGATTTTATGTCTTATACCTATAGCGCCCAGCTAGCGTTGCTGTCTGCGAGCGGATATCAATGTCCGCCAGCAGGAACATCTCCGATTCAACGAGATGCATGGCGGTGGGTGGCAAATCCGGTTAGTACGCAGTGTTTCGCTCCGGTGGCCGTTCGAAACCCTCCTCGCTTTCTTCGGGCTACCGACCCAGTCGAGAAGTGCTCCTGCTGGGGGCTATCTATGTTTACGTCGTATGCCCAGAGTGTTAGTGCTTTCCAAAGCGTTCAAAAAAGTTTTCGCATGGCACGCAAAGTGTTTGGCGGGCACGTTGCGAATTTGTTAATCACACCTAATGATGGGGCCTGTACCGCTGCGAATCGTTATGGCCATTTTGACTTTCATCCATACACGACAGGTAACGTATATAATAACGTGTCAATGGTGCGAGCAATCCCATGAGCTTTCTCCGTATTGAGGGTCAAAAAATAGATGCTCGAACTTTATCTAAGCATCAGTGGAATGCTGATTTAATTGAGTTCGAGGGGCCACTACTAAGTCTTTATAAAAGCGAGTCTGGCAATGACTTGTTGTACGCTTGGCTAGATTGCAATTCGACTCGCAATCGCTGGTGTATCATACCGGTAGGTCGAAAATCTCTTCGAGATTATTTGGAACAACAGATAACCCTAAGAGATATATATATAGAGTCTGAATGGTTGGTTATATTTCATACCGGTGGATCCGCGAAACGAAGTGCTTTTCTTTCTACAAGCTGGGATAAACTACCAGAAGCATATTTGCCTGAGTCTGACTCATATCTGACTCCTGAAATAGCAACTCCGGCGGCGGAAAAATTGGCTGAGGAGATTACAGAGTCTTATTTCCTGGGTTTAGATGGTGAGCTGTATATAGATGATTTTTCACTAGTCCCTAAAATATATCAGCAACTCTATTCATTTCACTATGGACTGGAGCACCTTGATCGCCCTGCAGTACATGGTGCATTGAGTAAACTTGCAGGTAGTTGGACCGGTGGGTTCAGTGCCGTCCACCTTTTCACTGGACTGAATTCAGTAACGCCATCTATACACAGGGCTAAAGTAACAGAGATTCAGTTTGCGTCTCCAGGGCATATCAAACTAAATCTATTGTCCAACCTTGCTCGTAGAATTGAAGCGTCCGCCAGCCAGATTCTCGATGAGAGTTCTTTCATAGCGTTGGAGCAATATTATTCGACCGTTTATAGATATTTCAAAGAAAACAAAATATCCGGCTTTGATGACGAGCGGCAAATAACGGCAACTCTAGCTCCTGAAATTCTTATTCGCTTGAAAGAGTTTGTAGACTTCTTCTTTGACTTGATGAAGTGGGAAGATTATCGAAGTAGTTTTGATTATCTAAATGTCGACCCTCTGCATCAACTGCGTGTTCTTCTTGGTTATTATCGCAGACTTAAAAAGCTCCGTCCTTATTTGGTGGGTGGCAATCTATTCTTGGGTAATTCCCGCATTTTTGGAGCTTCTGATTCGGATGCCATAGAATAAGCTATAACTCGAAAGGTGTGCTGCCGTGTAGGAGTGGTATCCTCATGGTGATGTAAGCCCCTATCTTGATTTTTCAACCTTAATCTACACAAAAACTTAGCGCCTAAGGGCGTAATATGTTTTTCTAGCTTTCGCACATATGCTCAATAACAGCTTGTGGCAGACAACCCCATGCTATGGAATCGAACAAGCTAGACTAATCGGTTGTTCTTTATTGTGATGGAAATATAAATGGCGGATTCTGAAAATCAAGTACAACTGCTTGATAACGTTGTAGGCAGCCTGAAAGATATAAATCCTTGGATTACGACAGCAATTCTATGCGTGTTGATTGTATGGGCTATTGCTCGTGCTCGATCCGCGCACTTTCTTTACGATAGATTTTGGAGGATGGTTGGTGGTGGAGAAATACAAAATTCTACGTTAAAAGCATACTGGGCTGATGTCCGGGATGTTGAAGGTTTCAGATTTCGCACAGGAATTAACTTTCCAACGATGAAAATTTTGCTGACTACAGCGCAGTGGACAAGAGATCATAATATTAACATCAGAGACTTGTCTTTCGCGCGAGGTTGGATTCGCGATTTGCCATGGGTTTTTGGAGAACCACCAATCAGAATGATAAGAAGTGTGGTAATAGCGCTATTGCTTCCATTTGGTGTGCTTGCAACTGGGACCGCTTACATGCTGGGTAGTGAAAGCGTACTCCTGACTATAAAAGAATCGAAAGTGATTTTCTGGACTGACGGTTTTACGGCGACAAACTTTTTCTTCGAATCGCATATACCTGATTTTTCTGTAACTCAAAACAGCTGTCCAACGCTCCAACTTGAAGGGTTGACCAAGGAAGATGTTAAGGTCATCTGTGAAACATTATCCCCAGATAATTTAAAAGACATCAAGAAGTCTTTGACAGAGCAGCGGATTATTGCTGGATATTTTTTAGCTGTGTTGACGTTCATCTCATTCATTCTCCTACGATCTCTTGCTCAGGCACAGATGGCGATAAAACTTCGTAAATATCCTAAACCTAATTTTGGAGCAAGCGAGCCACAATATGAATTGACACCCAGCATGCAGCCCGTACTGACTGAATCGTCAATTTGTCAAAGGGAATCGACGAATGCATCTGGCTAACTGATAGACCGTTTCCAATCAGCGAAGGCCTCAAAGCCAATCGTCCGCTATTAGCCGGTGTGCATTCTCGATGCAGATCGAGTCCGTCTCCAGCAGCATCGCGGACAGTCGCGTCGATAGATGGCAGCAGGAATCCTTCGCGAAGCCGTACGTTTAGCAGAGGGGAACCGGTTACTATGGTCGTCCAATTCGCTTTAGCTGGCACGAGTTACGGTTTTTTTTGATATGATCTGAAGAATGGCAGACTTCTATACAAGAAATGATGTAATTTCGATGCAGGGAACGTAATGAAAATTGAAATTAGAAATTTTGGCCCAGTCAAAAGTTTCGCATTTGACTTAGAGCGCCCAATGCATCTAATTGTTGGCACCAATAATATCGGCAAGTCCTATGCACTGACCGCTTATTACTTGGCGATATGCTCGCTTTTAGAAAGTCGTGCGTTGATGATGAATGTGTTTTCTCAAATTGAGCTGATAGATTCAGACTTAAATTTTAATGAGTCTTTAGAAAAAACATACAAGAAGAAACTTAAAGACGATCCCTCGCAGGATATAGATATCAAAAGGTTTTTTGAAGAGTCTGCAAAGGAAACATTTGATAAGACTATAGCTGCTGCCTTCAACGAAAAAATTGAAAGTTCTTATTCAGGGTTCAAATCTATATTGAATCGGCGAAATAAGACGTCGCCCTGCGCAATACACTTTGAGCTTCCCGGAATACAATTTACTCTTGAAAATGATGGTGAAGGTTTTAAAACCACGTCACTGACTTACACCTTGAAGGTGTTGTCAGTAGCGCCAGCAGAAACGAAGCGAAAGATTGCTAAAACTGTTGTTTATCATAGAAAGTCCAATGATCCGACCAAAAGCATCAAAGAAATAAGGATGTCTAGTATTGCTCAGGCCTTTGCTTCTATCGTAGTGCCCGCGGCTAATATTTCGAACATTTATTACCTGCCGGCCTCCAGGTCAGGTTTATATCAAGCGTTATCCTCTTTCGGTGCCATTATTGCAGAGCTTTCAAAAAAACGTACATTCTTAAATTCGAAAATAGAATTGCCTGGGATTTCATGGCAGCTTAGTGAATATTATTTGAAACTTACCGAGATCAACGAAAAAACTTACATTTACGATCCCGAATGTTTTCACGAAAAAATTGCAAAAAAGATTGAAGCCGATATTCTGAAGGGGAGAATTGTTTTTGAGTCAAACACTAAAAAACTTTACTATATTCCCGACAATACAGATTTGCGCTTAGAGCTGTCCGCGACGTCCTCTATGGTATCCGAGATCGGCCCTATCGTAGCTTATATTCGCTATATACTTTCAGCAGAGTCCGTGCAAGACAAAGCAGTGGCCGCAGCTCTAACCAGAACTTCACTCAAAGAAAAAGTAGCCGCACCAATTTTGATAATTGAAGAGCCGGAAGCGCATCTTCATCCGGAAAATCAAATAAAAATGACCGAAATCTACGCCGAGCTTTCTAATTTTGGTGTAAAAATTATCATGACCTCTCATAGTAATTACGTATTTAATAAACTTAGCAATATTGTCATTTCTAAAACGCTGGC
Source organism: Pseudomonas sp. GNP014 (assembly GCF_054344005.1). Classification (NCBI taxonomy): domain Bacteria; kingdom Pseudomonadati; phylum Pseudomonadota; class Gammaproteobacteria; order Pseudomonadales; family Pseudomonadaceae; genus Pseudomonas; species Pseudomonas sp. GNP014. Next base: position 3,183,337 of record NZ_JBTGUS010000001.1, read on the forward strand.
AGCAGACAATGTAAAGTGTGACATATTTGAGGAGACCGATGAAGGGACGGTCGGCCTAGCACTTGATATCAATGAATTTGGATTGGATGATCAAAATTTTGTTGACGCCTCTGAAAAACTCTTAAACGAAAAAATGGAACTGTTTTCCAATATCGAGTTTTGAAATGATCAATCATATTAATCAAGACCCATTGGCGTTTGGAATAAGTGCAGGCAGTTTGGAAGAGGAAGGCATCAAGGTGTCTTTTGGAGAAACCTTAACCGGTGCTGATGGTGATATAGACTATGAACGCGTAGCAGTATTGAAGCCCGACGCTTTTTACAATACACAGGATTTTGCCACTCCACCTAAGTCCCCAGATGGGGTCGTCATTGTAAAAAACAATGAAGAGATATTTATGTATATAGCGGAACTCAAATCATCGCCGCTCAAACATATTAAAAAATCTGACATTGTAGAGAAATTCGACACCATGTTTTCGCGGTTTTTGATTGAGGACTTCAAGCATATTTTTTTGGATCTGGATTACAATTTAAAAAACTTATCGTTATGGTTGGTGTGTGATCCCACTAATATTAGGTCAAGTATTGATGATCCAGTGGCACTTGCTCGTAAGATTCAGGCGAGGGCTGCACTGAGGGGTGTACTTACAGAGTTCGTTTCATCTTTTCGACCTTATACTTTTCAAGGTGTTACAAGATACATCGTCCCGATGGTATCTCCGCCTAAAATTGAGTGCGATCACTTCACTGATTTTTTACCAGATTAAGATTCTCGCTTACATGGCTTGAGTCTAATTAGTTGAGTTGGCTGTTAGATTTGAGTCATTGTCATTTAGACTGATATAGTATTCTTCTGGTGGCTCGTCGAGCCTCACAGACTGCTCTTCTTGTTAACTTGTAGCGCTGGCTTTATAAGGCGGATGTATATTTCTGCGAACTTTCGAGAAAGGATTGTCGAAGCAAGGCCTCTCCGACTAAAACAGTACCTACGAATCATCGCCCTTTCTTCAAGATATCAGAAATGATTCGATGGAAAATTGACTGTTCAGTAGCTTTCATTTTCGACCATATGGCTGCCTTACGAACGTCTGCTTATGGCCGGGAGCAGCCGTTCCCAGCAATCCTCTTTGGTCGACTGTCGTCGCTCACGAGGGGCGCCAGGGGCCAGTAGCTTCCAGGTGGGCGTCCGGGAAATCAGGAGCGATCCAATTCATGAATCATGTTTTTTTGATCGGTTGGTAATGTAGATGATAGATGTTGCAGCGAACTCAAGAAAAAACTCTGCTTCTGCCTTTGAAAGAGCTGACTCGACTGTACCGCCGTGCCTAACGAAATCTTTGTTACTCGCATACCCATAGGCTTGGGTGATCAAGCGCTCAATATCTGCATCGAGATTTGCTTTCTTGATGACCTTGCCGAGCGTTCCGTTGGGCTCGTTCATCAACACCATGAGGCTTGACTCAATCGAGCTGATTGACTCCTTTATAGAGTTTTCGAAGTCAGGCGTTGCTGAGTAAATGAAGTTCTTCGCCTTTAGCCATTGGGCACGAATTGGCGTCAATTCATCAGCCAAGGCTTCATTTGCCTTACTCCAGTTCCTAGATGATGGGGCGTGTCGTTGTCTCCGTTTGAGGTCGAGCAAAATGTCGGCATAGAGCTCCTGCACGTAAACGCGTCTGCTCGCATAAGTGCTCATTTCCTGGAGCTTGCAAAATGCCATGAAGACTTCGAGCGATTTGTGAGGGTTGGGGTTCGCATATTTCGCATCTTCCAGATCAATTGTAACCTCTGGATAAAGCTCTCGATATTCGGCAGGCTGAACAGAGGTTCGTCCATCGGTGGCGTACGCGATCATTAACGTTTGTATCTCAATGATTTTTGCACCCAGTTCAATCGCTCGCTTGCTGTCCACAGATTACTCCTGGCTTCCTGATGAACGCGTTTCACCTAGTTTAGTCATGGGAAAGTGAGGGAGTAAGGAAGCTTACCTGTATTGATTGACGCATCCGAGCGGCTGCTTTTGGCCGATTTCTGTCTGTCGCGATGGGCCGCAAACGACCCATAGCTGGCGGTCACGAATGGCAGTAACCAACCCATTGCAGTCCTTCAACACTGGCAGAAGTCGGCAAAACTGGGTGCTGCCGGACGGTCACTTTTCGCTGGCTACGCTGAGTATCGAAATCCTGAATTTACCAATCAAAGGGTAGGCGAAGTCAAACCGTATGGCGGGAGCCGTTGGTTCTATCTCACGTTTGAATCAGCGCTGCCGTGGTCTAGCCGACTTTCACCCCCCCCCTATGCATTTTTCCGAATACACATTTATATCGTGATCAAGCGATAAGTGTCCTCCGTGCGGGCCATTATATTGTCCGCTGAGACTCCGATCCTACAAGTTATAAATTCGGAAAAGTTTATTTGTTTCGTTTGGTGCCTCGCTTTCGGCTCGCATTGTACTTAAGCGTTCTTTGAACCGCCTTGTCTTGTGTTGGGGTTGCTCCAGAGGAGTACAATTCCGTACCAATCGAAGGCATAAAATCTTTGACTTCGTCAAAATCATCACTCTGCGATATCAAAAACCTGGTGGCCATAAAGCATTGGCCAGCATTCTCGTGATGAACCATTTCTTCATTCAATTCGATTAAAGATACTGTTTGATCTAAATGCTCCAAGCTGCTCCACCTTTGACGCTCTTTACAGTACATAACAACTTTAGGGCTGAGTGGGTACACTACATACTCACCATCGCTCAGTCCCGCAATACCTTTAAGCCACATCGTGTTTTCAAAATTTTTTATACTCACCGGATGGTCAGAAGTCATCAGCTGGACGCTACTAGGGTTCTTTGCAAAAATCCAGATCGAGCTAAATAGATCATTTGTAAAGTTTTCAATGCAGCCAGAATTCGCTAAAAAATAAAAATGCAGCAACTTTCTTTCTTGTTCCGAAAGGGCTTGCACATCAAGCTCAGACTTAGACTCAGACAGTAAAAAAGGTAGAAGATCATAAAATTCTAGGGTTCGATAATATTGTGCAGATATAAACTCAGATAAAATAATACGATCTTGGTTAGAGATTTCCAACCTGCCGCCAAGCTCTGCGGCGTCAATATCCGAAAGTAATTTATTTATTATTGTTGCTGCGCTTGACTCCATTGCCGCCAAGTTTTTCTCAATGACGAGAGGATCAACTCCTTCAGGAACAGGTTTGGGAAGTTTATAAAACTGGTTCTCAGCTGCGACGCTGTTTTCGGTTGTCGGAAATGTCTTGTCCGTTGTCTTGTCAAAAACGTACAAGCGTGATCGATTATTTAGAAAATTCTTCAAGTAAAAACGAGGAACATAATGGTGCAGCTTAGGCTCTGACATAATTGATCCCTATAAAAGCCAAGTAATAAAAACGCTTTGCAGTTTACCATGTTCATAAATGGATTTTAATCAGATCATCTTTAGTCCTGCCTACCTATGCAGTCCACAATCTAAATTCAGTGAAAGAAAAATTCGCCTTATGGTCCCATTACCACAAAACATCGAATATACTTTCTTGGGTGGTGGGGCACGGGTATTGGCGAAGCTCTGCACCGGGTCTAAAACAGTCGATCACCGATGGCACCTACCGAGCAACAGTGACTGATCGCAAACGTCCGCTTGTGGCCGAGTGCCGTCGTTCGTGCGGCAGATATCGGTCATAAGTAAACATAGCAAACCAGGCGACTTCCATCAGAGGAGGTTAAGATGGGGAGAATATTATTAGCCTCATCTTCCTCCTTCGTTGCTTGTTGCGAAGAATGCGCAGAGGCACCATTCATGTTAAGAAAATGGTGCCAGCGATGCCTCACTATGAAGACTTTTAGACTTCTATTCGCTCTTCAAGGATTCTCGCCGCCACACCATCTTTAAAGTGAAAGTAACTGGCAAGTCCGAACAAAATAAATTGCGCAAACCCCAGCTTCAAGGTTGGCTGCGCAATCATCCCAAAATAGAACAATAATGACACCGCTACCATAAAAAAGCGTTTGGAAGCATACCAACCCAAAAACCTATCATCGGTAGAACGGTGCTTGATGGCCGATCTCGTCATTCTGACTGCAACCTGACCAAAAATGATGCAAGAGCCCAGCGACCAATCAGCTGAAAGCACAATTTCCTGCCATGTGTACGCATACAGCTTGATGAGTACCAGCATCGTGAAGGGAATCACGATAAAAAGGTACTCGGACATAAGTTCGGCTAAAATAGCCTTGCGGTCTCTAGAGGAGAGGTCTGGGTTCATGCTGAAGCCCCACATCTCGGTGGATGTCTATTACCCTTTTAATTTTCGCACTGGATATGAAAGGCTTACCTTTCCCGGCAGGCGGCGTGTAAATCTCGTAGGCAACTTCAGCCTCCATTACATCTTTTGGCCCGATAGGTTTTATCAACCCATCCTGATACCATTCTAGCCAGCCGAGATCAGAAATGTTCGCATTATATCGACTACCAGTGCTGACACTTAGCATAGCCCATGCGCCCTTTCCGATATTGACCGGAGCCCTCACATAAAGTTTATCGACACCAATGTGGCTTTCCTTTGTTCCCAAAAACATATCCTTGGGATTGGCATTGAAGCGCCAATGCGTGTTGATCGGAGTTACGCAGTGAGCTTCCGTTAGGGTAGCCGTAGCACTTTCTTCTGGAAGCAACCGTTTGTTGGCTTCCGAAAGCTTACTCAAAGCGACTGCCAAAGCTTTGCGATCGATCATAGGATCCACGGTTTGCCCAAAATCAAACTTGCTCAAGTGATCTTCCAGCTTCGCCGCCAAAAGATCTACCTCTTCTTCAGTGCTGGTAGAGTCGATTTCAGAAAGCTCACCTGCTAATCTCACCCCAGCATCAAAGACAGCATCTTCCACCCATGTTCTTACCCTGCCTGGAACGGACTTCAGCAAACTCGCTATCGATCCCGTCTCGACATTTTCCAATCGGAGTTCAAAGTCATCTGCCGCGCCAACGCTCATTGCAATAACTTGCCCGAGTGCCTGGTAAGCTTCTATGTAGCTGCTCATGGCCTGGAATATTTCAGCGGGTCTTTGTCGCTCCTTGGCAAAATCGATCTTGATCTTCAGCGTCTCGTGCATTGCGACCTACTTCCATGAATGATTAATAGCACCAGGGCTGCCTGAAAACTCTCATCTGCACAATCGATAGACGCGCTAAGCGACCTGAGAGATCTGATTAGAGCCTTGCGCCCCCCTGAAATTCGCCGATTCTAATTCCAATGATGGCAAAATGTCTTCGTCGTTCACGAGGGCGCATAGGGTTTTCGTTATGCTGGGGTCGCCTTACCACAAAACACTGTTCATCCAGACAGTACATCAGATATGGGTATCTGGCAAATCTGGCTCTTGATGTGCAGCGTAGCCTGTCTCCAACTACTGATCGTCGATCTTCGATGCATTCAGGTGAGATGCGATTCACCGGTAGCACCCTCTCAGGATAGTTCTCCTCAAAAATGGGTAAGTATTGGCTAAAATAGCCAGTCGAGACCGTCCGCCGTGGGTCGATATAAGCTTTGCGAGTGACTGCTTTTGGCCGATTGTGTTGAAAAAGTCGGTCCTTCCAGACTGCCCGCGCGCTGACTGCTGAAAATGCCTTTTTTGCGCGCAGCTACGCGAAATCTGAGCACGGAATCCTATGCTCAAAGTAAAGAATTCAAACTCAAGCGCGTACTTTTCTGCCGTGGAAACCATAGCCGACTTTTTCAACAGAATCGGCCGATGGCTGTCTGTCGCGAAGGGCAGCTAACGATCCATCAATGGACGTTAGCAACTCTTGGTCCCTGAGGATCGGCAATCTCCTATCCAGCCCAACCGTCATCATTGATACTGTCACCTCTATGTTATGTCCCGTCCGTGGGATGCGTTTAGTCGTGTGATGGATCATCAAATGCTCAAAACCTCCCCGCGCATTACCGGTGTAGCAAAGCGTAGGAAATACCTAATAGGGCACCGATTACCGTCCCTGACCGGATACAACCGATGGTTCGAGTACGTCGAGGCGTATTGGAGCTACATCGATATTGATCTTGAACTCCAATGGCTGACGGCATATTCGAGGTGGATTGATGATGGCCACACACTCGTGGCATCGACATTCGAAGACGAGATACCTCATTTACCGGAGCGAGTACCTCGAAAAGTGGGGCCGCCCGGACAGTCCAAGCGACAGCTACAGCCTCAACTTGCAGAAGCCCCCCTGCACCTATATGCCCTGGACGTCGACGACCTATTGGACTTCACCGAAGCGGACATTTTTTCGGCTTGGGACTTACGTGTTCAAACATGCGGATCGAGAGAGGCCGCCGCTGAGCTTTACGCCCTTTATCGTGTGCTTGAGGGCGTTGATGAGTTCTATGCCGGGTCAACTGCTTATCTTGAACATCCCGACGTCGTGGCTATTTTTGTAGCCGCAGAGACTGGAGCAGGAACTGATGTTCAGATTGATGGCTCTGCCAAATGTGTGCCGGGCGACTCCGAGGTTCTCACTGAAATTCAGTCTGCCGACGGTTTGACCCTGTGGGATATTCGCAAGCTGTCATTGGCAGAGCTGAAATTGGTATGGGCCAACCGCCCAGATAGCTTCGCCTCACTGGAGGCTGCCGCGGAGACTCTGGCAGCCCTAAGGGCCGTGAACTCCCAAGAGTTTGGCATACCCAACTATCGCCAGTTAATGGGTCATGCCCTCATACAGGAATTGGAAGACTCGTTGCCACTGGAGGGGGCGCGAGCACCAATACCCTCGCCAGCAGTGGAGTTGGAGTTGCTGAACACGGATCGGCGGGCGGTGCGCATACAGGCGTCAGTCGTGCGCCAAGGGCAAGGAAACTTCAGGGCAGCTATGTTGGAGCGCTACGGCGGGCAGTGCGTCATCACTGGATGCAGAATCGACACCCTGCTTGAAGCTGCTCACATTATCCCTTATCGCGGCGACCAGTCCCATGACGAGCTAAACGGCCTATTACTGAGGGTCGATATCCACCGACTCTTCGACGCCCATCTAATTTCGATAAACCCCAAAACGCTCACTGTTGAGTTGGCCTGCGCTCTCAGTGATGAAACCTATCAAGATCTTCAGGGCAAGCGTCTCTTCGTTTTCAGCCCTAAACCTCGGGTTCTATATCTGGAGGTGCACCACCGACAGTTCATCGCCGTATCCAGATACTCCATCCCTGATCGGCCACGTGAGTCGCCCTCGATTTCTTAGGTATCTCACGGGCTGCTTTTGGCCGGAAGCAGACTTAGGTGGGCGTACGCTATCGGCAAGAGCGGACGTTTTGAGTCGAGAAATCAAATCCGTTCCCTTTTATCCCAAGGCAGTTTCCCCCTCCCTGTATCCCATAAATGCGGGCCGTCTGTATCTGTCGGCAGCATCGCCCGAATGATACGGTCTGCATTTATTGCATATCGATGAGGCAAAAATGGATCTCACTGCAATCCCATTTGGTACCACCGATTGGTCAACGATAGAGCCGGTGGCGCATGCCGGTCAGACAGGCACAGCCTATTGGCGTACCTGCCAGTTTGGATCAGCGCGTGTGCGGATGGTCGAATACAGCCCTGGATATTTGGCTGATCACTGGTGTTGGAGGGGGCACATACTGTTGTGCCTGGAGGGTCAGTTGCATACAGAACTGGAAGATGGTCGTCAGTTCTCACTGACGCCAGGTATGAGCTATCAGGTAGGCAATAATGCTGAGGGACATCGTTCATTCACCACGATCGGGGCGAAGTTGTTCATTGTGGATTAGTCGTAGGGACGACTTGTAAAACGCCCCCCTCCAATCCGTTGGCAGTTGATGCTCCCGCAATCTGGGACCTGAAATATACCTATACCTGTGCGTACGACTGCTTCTGGCCGAAAGCGAACTTTCTACAAGGTGCACTGATCTGTCTTCGATAAACAAAAAGCCCCCGTATCGTCACTGACGATGAGGGGGCTTTTTCGATGTTTCGTGGACGCAGATCTTGTACCAATTTCCGTACCAGTAACCGTGTATTGGTATGAAATATCAGGTTGCTCTCGGAGCTAACCCTTTGATTTTATTACCCCTGATAACATGCCGAACACCTCGACACATCGCGGTGTAATTCTGTTCCAGGGACATGAAACTACCTGTGGGGATTTTCGCAAAGGGCAAGGGTACGGTGGCGGACACAACCCTGCAAGTTCGGTGTGACGGGATTATTCGTCGCGGCCTTCCATCATGGTGCGTTTGAGCATCACATATACCGCGCCGGCACCGCCATGTCTGGCCTGACACGAGCAGAAACCCAGGACCTGCGCGTGCTGACGCAACCAGGTATTGACGTGGCTTTTGATCATCGGTCGCTTGCCGTCCAGCCGCACAGCCTTGCCGTGGGTGACGCGCACGCAGCGGATTTCGAATTTTGTCGCTTCTGCCAGAAACGCCCAGAGGGTTTCCCGGGCCTTTTCCACGTTCATGCCGTGCAGGTCGAGGCTGCCTTCGAACGGGATCTGGCCGATCTTGAGCTTGCGCATCTGGCTTTCCTGCACCCCGTCGCGGGCCCACATCAACTCGTCTTCAGGACCGACGTCGATCACGAACTGATCGGACAGGCCATCCACGGTAGTGGTGTCGGTGCGCACGGTGGCGGACTGGCGCAGCTTGGCGATCTGGGCGCGGTCAGCCTTGGGTTTGCCGGTGTCGGCGCGGTCGTGCTTGATCGGCTTGACGCCTTGGATCGCACTTTTGAACAGGGAAAAATCGTCGTCTTGCATGTCAGCCTCCGCGAAGGGCGGCCAGTTTACCCAAGTCGAAACAAAACGGCCCGGCAAAAAGCCAGGCCATTGATCAGTCGTGTTTTTTCATCAGGTGCGGGGACATGTTCAGTTCCCGCGATTGCCGGGCGCGACGCCGGCAACGACGCCACAGCGCCACGCCGAAATACAGGAACAACAAACCGACCGCCAGAATGATCGCCGAACCCATCGGCGTGGCATTCAAGTCGCCGAGCGCCGGTGGGCGCCCCAGCAGGCTGGCGACACCGGCCATCGCCAGCAGCACACCGAACGTCGCCAGAATGGCGGCGATCGCTGCGCCAAATCGAAAACGCCAGTTGCTTTGGCCTTTGGGCCGCAAGCGGCGTGCGTCAAATCCATCGGATAACTTCATTCCGACCTTCCTCAATGGGTATCGGCCCTTCGACCGGGAGTTGACCGGGTTGTTCCTGAGGCTAAGGCAATTGAAGCAAATGCGAGGCTTTTGTGGATGAGCGGCGCCGTGAGCCGCTCATCAGCGCAGATCAGATCAGGTCTTGAGTCAGCGCGAGGGTGGCGAAGTTGTCGGCCATGATCGCCATTTCCGCTTCCTGCACCACAGCGGCGCTGAGCACACGGCCCTTGAACGGCAGGTCGCGGGTGGCGCAAGCGTCTTCGACCAGCGTGCAGCGGAACCCCAGGTTCTTCGCCGCACGTACGGTGGTGCTGACGCTGGAGTGGCTCATGAAACCGCAGACGATCAGGTCCAGCGAGCCGAGGTTCTGCAAGCGGTCGAGCAGTTCGGTGCCGTGGAAGGCGCTCGGCAACAGTTTGCCGATGATGGTTTCGTCACCCTGTGGTTCAAGACCGGGGATGAATTCGCCGCGCTCGCCTTGCGGGTCGAACAGGCCACCGACGGTGCCGAGATGACGCACGTGCACGATCGGCCGACCGGCTGCACGGGCCGCAGCGACCAGTTGTTTGATGTTCGCGACGGCCGCGTCCATGCCGCTCAGGGCCAGCGGGCCGCTGAGATACTCTTTCTGGGCATCAATGATGACCACGGTGGCATGGCTCAATGTGGCCGCTGCGTAACCGCGGCCGCTGAGTTGAAACATCGTTTTTGGAACGGACATTCTGGGGCTCCTTGGGGTGGGGCTTTTGCGACATTGTCCTCTGGCTGAGCGGTTCTGTGAATCGCTACCATCGTAGGCGCCGTCGTTACTGGCCTGCAGCGTTGTCAAGTTACACGTTCTGTTCAATAGCTGATGTAAAAATCAGAAAACTCCTACCGTCGCCCACCTGTGTTTCCTGCGTCGTCGTGGCGCGTTTTGGCTGCTAGAATCGCCAGTCGTTTTTTCTGGAGTTCTGCCCCGTGATCACTTCCCGACTTCGTACCCTGCGCGACCACATCCGTTGGGCCGTCAGCCGCTTCCATGGGGAGGATCTGTTTTTTGGCCATGGCACCGACAATGCCTGGGATGAAGCCCGGCAGCTTGTGCTGGGAGCTTTGCACCTGCCATGGGAAATCGCCGACAGCTACCTCGACTGCGCCCTGGAAGACGACGAACTGGTCAACCTGCAACGCCTGCTCAAGCGCCGTATCGAGGAGCGCATCCCGACGGCTTACCTCCTCGGTGAGGCCTGGTTCTGTGGCATGTCGTTCATCGTTGACGAGCGCGTGTTGATCCCGCGTTCGCCGATTGGCGAGCTGATCGAAAACCGTTTTGCGCCGTGGATCGGCAACGAACCTGCGCGGATTCTCGACCTGTGCACCGGCTCCGGCTGCATCGGCATTGCTTGCGCCTACGAGTTCCAGAACGCGGAAGTGGTACTGGCGGATCTGTCGTTCGAAGCGCTGGAAGTGGCCAATCAGAACATCGAGCGTCACGGCGTCGACGAGCGCGTGTACACCGTGCAGGGCGATGGTTTTGACGGTCTGCCGGGGCAGCGCTTCGACTTGATCGTGTCTAACCCGCCGTACGTTGACGCGGAAGATTTCGCTGACATGCCGGACGAATATCAGCACGAACCGGAGCTGGGCCTGGCCTGCGGTGACGACGGTCTGAACCTGGTGCGACGGATGCTCGCGCAGGCGGCGGATCACTTGACCGAGAAGGGCTTGCTGATCGTTGAGGTGGGCAACAGCCAGGTGCACGTTGAAGCGCTGTATCCGGAAGTCGACTTCGCCTGGCTCGAATTCGAGCGTGGCGGGCATGGCGTGTTCATGCTGACGGCGGAGCAGTGCCGCGACCATCAAGCGCTGTTCGCCTCCCGCGTTTAAGCCTTAAAAGCATCGCGGGCAAGCCCACTCCCACAGGTTTTTGTGTGTACCGCCATATTCGGGTACGACGCAAAACCTGTGTAAGCGTGGCTTGCCCGCGATGGGGACGCCTCGGTCTCGATCTGTTACCGATGTGTAGCAATCCAGATCAACAATCCCGCCTGAAACACCGCAAACGCCACCAGGCAAGTAATGGTGAAGCGCAGACCAGCGTCTTCACGCTTGAACTTGCTGACTTTCTCTTCCTGCTTCTTCAGCTTCACTTCCTGCTCGGCGAGGTTCTGCTCGGCCTGTTGCAACATCGCCGCCGCTTCAAGAATCTCGACGATCTGCAGCTTTTCGCTGTTCCAGTCACCGAGCAAATCGCCAACCTGCGCGTCCTTGATGCTGCCTTTCAAATGCTGGGCATCGGCGTACACCACATCGAAACCGTGCACGCGCAGGAAGTGATCGCGACGCAGGCGGGTGTCTTCGTTCAGCGCGTCCTTATTGTTCAGGTCCATGCCGTCAACGGTGTAGGTGGGCCAGCGTTTTTTCGCCCAATTGATGCCTTGCGCGGCCATGAAACGGCCGATGCCGCGGTTCAACGGCTCGATCTGCAAGCCGCTGTCCGGGCCGAAGCTCACGCGCTTGGTGGTGTGATTGACCCACACGTCGAGGTGGTTTTGTTCTTTGCGCACACGCTGGCTTGGCAGTTTGATTGCCATGCGCATCAGGCTGTGTTCTTTGCTGTTGCGCTCGGCGTAACCGAATTCGACAAAGCGCAACGGCCGGCCGCCGGTGTGCCGGTCAGTCTGCAGCGGGGCCAGGCGGAGCATCTTGTGGTGCTCGACGCTGACGTCCGCCCATGGCAGCTCGACCGCTGGCGGTGTGTCTTTTTCAGCGGTGGTGTCGGGTGAAGTCGGGGTATCAGTCATAACGGCGAGATCCTGTCCAAGCGCTGCTTGTCGCCAGCCAGTACGCTGGCGACAAAGGCTTATCGGCCGTTTTTTGCAGGACTAGAGGGCAAAAAGCCCTTAACGGGTGCGAAGTCCGTCAATAAATTCGATCAGTTTGCCGCCCAGCTCCGCCGCCAGTGGCAAATTCGGATCCTTGTAGGAGGCCAATTGCCGCTTCATATCCGCCGGGACGATGCGCATCACGTGGTTCATGCCGTCGATCACCGCCAGCTCGGCGTCGGGTTTGGCGACTTTCAACGCCAGGGCATCGCCCACGCCGACCTGCATGTCGTTGCTGCCCTGAACGATCAGTGCCGGCATCTTCAGTTGCGCAAAAGCCTTCGCCGGGTCCTGCCGGAACAGCGAAATCAGGTACGGCTGCACGCTCGGCCGAAAAATCGGCTGCAGCGGCGCCGGCACGTTGGCATCCGTGTGGCCGGCCTTGAGGCTGTCGAGCAGTTCATTGCTGCGCAGCATCAGCGGAGGCGGCAGGCTGCGGGCCAACTGCTCGCGGATCACCTGATCGACCGGCCGGGCGCTGCCGGACAGGGAAATCAGCGCAGCCGCGTCGGCGCGCGGCGCGGCGAGGGTGGCGATGAGGGCGCCTTCACTGTGACCGAGCAGAATCAGCGGACCAAAACGCGGATCGCTTTTCAGCTTCTGGCTCCAGGCCACGGCATCGTTGACGTAGGCCTCAACCGACAGATTGCGCTCATCCGGCGTGGCCGCCAGGCTGGCGGCCACGCCGCGCTTGTCGTAACGCACGCTGGCAATGTTGTGTTTGGCCAGCACCCACGCCAGTCGCTTGAGACTGTCATTGCGTCCGCCATCGGGGTTGTTTCCGTCACGATCCGTAGGACCCGAGCCAGAAATAATCAGGACAACCGGCACTGGCGTGTCGGACTTTGGCAGCAGCAGCGAACCGAAAAGCTCGCCTGTGCCGGTATCCAAAGTTACCGGGCGCTGTAGGACCGTCGCGTGGGCAAAGCCCGTAATCAGGGTAAGACTCAAGATCAAAACTCGCAGCATCATCACGCCATCATTCGCCAAGGTGCCAGTTGGACTCGCCAGCACCACTAAGGTTCGAGGATGAACTACTCGGTTAGCCTGCGTATACTGGCGCGCATCACGAATTTGGGTTTGATTTCACGGAGCGTCCTGCATGTCCGGCAATACCTACGGCAAGTTGTTCACTGTCACCACCGCGGGCGAAAGCCATGGTCCGGCGTTGGTCGCCATTGTCGACGGCTGCCCGCCGGGCCTGGAGATTTCGCTGGAAGACCTGCAGCGCGACCTCGATCGTCGCAAGCCGGGCACCAGCCGCCACACCACCCAGCGTCAGGAAGCCGACGAAGTCGAAATCCTCTCCGGCGTGTTCGAAGGGCGCACCACCGGTTGCTCGATCGGCCTGCTGATCCGTAACACCGACCAGAAGTCCAAGGACTACTCGGCGATCAAGGATCTGTTCCGCCCGGCTCACGCTGACTACACCTACCACCACAAGTACGGCGAACGCGACTACCGTGGCGGCGGCCGCAGCTCGGCGCGCGAAACTGCGATGCGCGTGGCAGCGGGTGCGATTGCGAAGAAGTTTCTGGCCACCCAGGGCATCGTCATTCGCGGCTACATGAGCCAGCTCGGCCCGATCGAAATCCCGTTCAAGACCTGGGATTCGGTGGAAGAGAATGCGTTCTTCTGCCCGGATCCGGACAAGGTGCCAGAGCTGGAAGCCTACATGGACCAGTTGCGCCGCGATCAGGACTCGGTGGGGGCGAAGATCACCGTGGTCGCCGAAGGCGTGATGCCGGGCCTCGGCGAGCCGATTTTCGACCGCCTCGACGCCGAACTGGCCCACGCGCTGATGAGCATCAACGCGGTCAAGGGCGTGGAAATCGGCGCCGGTTTCGCCTGTGTCGCCCAACGCGGCACCGAGCACCGCGATGAGCTGACCCCGGAAGGTTTCCTCAGCAACAACGCTGGCGGCATCCTCGGCGGCATCTCCTCGGGTCAGCCGATCGTCGCGCATCTGGCGTTGAAGCCGACCTCGAGCATCACCACGCCGGGCCGTTCGATCGACATCCACGGCAACCCGGTGGACGTGATCACCAAGGGCCGTCACGACCCGTGCGTCGGTATCCGTGCCACGCCGATTGCCGAAGCCATGATGGCCATCGTGCTGATGGACCACTTGCTGCGCCATCGTGGGCAGAACGCCGATGTGCGCGTGAGCACCCCGGTGCTGGGTCAGCTTTGATGGGTGATCTCAAAGCCGCTGCGGCATAACCGGCGTGGCGGCGCTCCCTTACTGGCGGCTGTCCAGTTTCTATCTGTTCTATTTCGCCTTGCTCGGTTCGACAGCGCCGTTCCTGGCGCTGTACTTCGATCATCTCGGTTTCAGCGCTGCACGTATCGGCGAACTGGTCGCCATCCCGATGCTGATGCGCTGCGTGGCGCCGAACATCTGGGGCTGGCTCGGCGATTACACCGGCAAACGCCTGGCCATCGTGCGCTTCGGCGCGCTGTGCACGCTGTTGACGTTTTCGCTGATTTTCGTCAGCAAGACCTACGCCTGGCTGGCGATGGTCATGGCGCTGCATGCGTTCTTCTGGCACGCGGTGTTGCCACAATTCGAAGTCATCACCCTCGCGCACTTGCAGGGGCAGACGTCTCGCTACAGCCAGATTCGTCTGTGGGGTTCAATCGGTTTCATCATCACCGTGGTCGCGCTGGGGCGCTTGTTCGAGTGGCTGAGCCTCGACATCTACCCGGCGGCGCTGGTGCTGATCATGGCCGGCATCGTCCTCAGCAGCCTGTGGGTGCCTAACGCGCAACCGCCGCAAGGCAATCGCCCGAGCGGGGAGGGCTTCCTCAAGCAACTGCGCAATCCTGGCGTGCTGGCGTTCTACGGCTGCGTCGCGCTGATGCAGTTGAGCCATGGGCCTTATTACACCTTTCTGACCCTGCACCTTGAACGGCTCGGTTACAGCCGTGGCGTGATCGGCATGCTCTGGGCCGTGGGCGTGGTCGCCGAAGTGCTGATGTTCATGTTCATGAGCCGGATTCTCGCGCGGTTTTCCCTGCGCCGGGTGCTGCTGGCGAGTTTTCTGCTGGCGGCGCTGCGCTGGTTGCTGCTGGGTTCGTTCGCCGAATTCCTCTGGGTGCTGTTGTTCGCGCAGGTGTTGCACGCGGCGACCTTCGGCAGCTTTCATGCGGCTGCCATCGCGTTCGTGCAACGTAGCTTCGGTGCGCGCCAGCAAGGGCAGGGCCAGGCGCTGTATGCAGCGCTGGCCGGCACCGGCGGTGCAATGGGGGCGTTGTATTCCGGCTACAGCTGGAACGTCCTCGGCGCGACATTAACCTTTAGTATCGCCAGCCTCGCGGCGCTCGCTGCTGCCGTTATCATTGCCATACGAATGCAAGAGGACAGGCCATGAGCCTTACGCGTGAACAGCTCGCCCGGCAAATCGTCGATGCCGGGCGTTTTCTTTATGGTCGCGGCTGGTCGCCAGCCACCAGCAGCAATTATTCGACGCGCCTGTCGCCGAGCGAAGCCTTGCTGACCGTATCCGGCAAGCACAAGGGCCAGTTGGGTCTGGACGACGTGCTGGCCACCGATCTGTCCGGCAACAGTCTGGAGCCGGGCAAACAGCCGTCCGCTGAAACCTTGCTGCACACCCAGCTCTACAGCTGGCGCGCGGAGATCGGCGCCGTATTGCACACCCACTCGGTGAACGCCACCGTGCTGTCGCGCCTGACGCCGCAAGACTTCATCGAGTTCGAAGACTACGAACTGCAAAAAGCCTTCAGCGGCATTTCGACCCACGAATCCCGGCTGCGCGTGCCGATTTTCGACAACGATCAGGACATTGCGCGCCTCGCCGCCAAGGTGCAGCCTTGGCTCGACGCCCATCCCGATTGCGTCGGTTACCTGATTCGCGGCCACGGCCTCTACACCTGGGGCGCGCAGATGAGCGACGCGCTGCGGCAGATCGAGGCCTTTGAATTCCTGTTTGAATGCGAGTTGAAAACCCGCAGCGTCATGAACCGCCAAGGCTGACTTCACCAGAAGCAGCCCTTCGCCTGATGAAATGCACTGCCCGACCGGTCTGCAAGAACCGGACGGCAAGGCCGATACCGAGGAATTGCCCATGAGCAGCCTGTCCGTCTATCACGTTTCCAGCCCTGACCTTCCGAACAAGGTGCTGACCCATTTCGAAGACATCGCCTCGACGCTCGCCGAGCAGGGCGTGCGTTTCGACCGCTGGCAAGCGGCGGCGAAAATCCAGCCGGGGGCGACCGAGGAAGAAGTGATCAGCGCCTATCGGGAGCAGATCGACAAACTGATGACCGAGCGCGGTTACATCACCGTCGACGTGATCAGCCTCACCAGCGATCACCCGCAAAAAGCCGAACTGCGCGCCAGATTCCTTGAAGAACATCGCCACGGCGAAGACGAAGTGCGCTTTTTCGTCGCTGGCCGTGGACTGTTTACGTTGCACATCGACGATTACGTCTACGCCGTCCTGTGCGAAAAGAACGATCTGATCTCGGTGCCGGCGGGTACCCGACATTGGTTCGACATGGGCGAGCACCCGCATTTCGTGGCGATTCGCCTGTTCAACAACCCGGAAGGCTGGGTAGCGAATTTCACTGGTGAAGACATCGCCGGACGCTTCCCGCGCCTGGAGGATTGAACCGATGTCGATCAAAGCCATCCTTACCGACATCGAAGGCACCACCAGTGCGGTGAGTTTTGTGTTCGACGTGCTGTTTCCGTACGCGGCCCGGCACCTGCCGGACTTTGTGCGGCAGAACGCCGGGCGTGCCGATGTCGCCGAGCAGATCGCCGCCGTGCGCCGTGACAGCAACGAGCCACAGGCCGATGTTGAACGGGTGATTGAAATTCTCTTGAGCTGGATCGCCGAAGACCGCAAGGCTACGCCACTCAAAGCGTTGCAGGGCATGGTCTGGGCGCAGGGTTATCAGGCCGGGCAGTTGAAGGGCCACGTTTACCCGGATGCCGTTGAAGCACTTCAACGATGGCACGCGGCGGGCTATCAACTGTTCGTGTATTCGTCCGGCTCGGTCCTGGCGCAGAAACTGATTTTCGGCTGCTCGGAGGCGGGCGACCTCACGCCGCTGTTCAGTGGCTACTTCGACACCACCTCGGGGCCCAAGCGCGAGGCGCAGTCCTACACGAATATTCAACAGGCGATTGGCGTTGAACCGGGGGAGATTCTGTTCCTGTCTGACATCGTCCAGGAGCTCGACGCTGCTCAAGCGGCCGGTTTGCAGACCTGCGGCCTGGCCCGTGAGGGAGGGGAGCTGGAAGGATACGTCTCGGTCGACAGCTTCACCGGCATCGAACCAGAAGCCTTCTGAGCACGCAGCGCTCCCACAAGTTTTTTGCATGGCACAAAATCAAAAACAGGCCGGGCAGTGAAAGCTGCCCGGCCTGTTTTGTTTAATGCGTTTGAATGTTTACAGCGAGTGATACGTCGGCAGGGCGAAACGCTGCTGGCTCTGCAGCATGGCAATTTGCGGCAGTTCGCTGGCCTGTTCCGCCAGATCGCGGCGAATGGCACTGATGGCCCACGACAGTTGGTCGGCGTTATGCATTTGCTGATAGGTCAGTGCGCGTTTGAACACTTTGCCGTCGTTGCTGCGCAGGGTCAGCAGAATCCCGCCATCGGGACGTGGCGCGGTGGCGACTTCGAAGTTGGAGAACAGCGAGGAAAATTTTTCTTGGATCAGGCTCATGTCTTTCAGCTCCGTATGCACTTGAATGGCAAGCATGCAGAGGAGGTTGCAGTGATTGTGCCAGTATTTATTAAAATAAAATCCTTTATAAATCAGTAGCTTATAAATAATAAATTTTCCTGGCGTCGTGCAATCTGCATGAATGGCCATCGTGCATCCTGCATTTTGCGGGATCTTGCACGATCCAATGGAACCAATCGGGTGTACCAGGATCACGGCCGTCTCTTTCGCGGTTGCGGATACAAAACATTGCAAAAACCGCGTGTACAGCCCGAGAAGCGCTGACGTATTTTCAGCCTCGACCCTCGTTCGAATGCGGCGGTCAGAGCAAGCGATTGCCCGACAATAAAAACACCGGCCAGCGCCAAAGGCCGAACGGGGAGCTTCCATGCGTCACGCGCCAAGCGACACGATTACCTGGAGCATGATGCTCCGCAAACTGCCAATGATCGCCAAGGCCATCCCGCGGGTGGTCAAGGGCATGAAGGCGGCCAACGTCACGGACCCGACCCAAAGCTGTGGCCTGGGCTGGACATTCGAACAAGCGACCCTGCGCAATCCCGAAGGCCCGGCGTTAATGCAGGGCGACGTGCTGCTGACCTACACCCAGGTCAACCAGTGGGCCAACCGCATCGCCGATTATCTGAGCGGGCAGGGCATTGGCAAGGGCGACGTGGTGGCGGTGTTCATCGACAACCGCCCGGAATTGCTGGTGACCATTCTTGCCCTGGCCAAGGTCGGTGCCGTCAGCGCGTTGCTCAATACCTCGCAAACCCGCGACACGCTGATTCATAGTGTGAATCTGGTGACGCCGGTGGCGATTGTCGTCGGCGAGGAGTTGCTGCCGGCGTTCGCCGCCATACGCGCACAGGTATCAATCGCCGCGCAACGCACCTGGTTTGTCGCGGATCAGGACACCTACAGCCATCCGGGTATTGCGCCCGAAGGGTACGTCAATCTGATCAGCGCCAGTGCTGACGCCTCCAGCGTCAATCCGCCGAGCAGCCGGCAAGTGTTCTACGACGATCCGTGTTTCTATATCTACACCTCCGGCACCACCGGTTTGCCCAAGGCCGGAGTGTTCAAACACGGGCGCTGGATGCGCAGTTCGGCCAGTTTCGGCATGATCGCGCTCAACATGCAGCCCGACGACGTGGTGTATTGCACACTGCCGCTGTACCACGCCACCGGCCTCTGCGTGTGCTGGGGCTCGGCAATCAATGGCGCTTCGGGCTTCGCGATCCGGCGCAAATTCAGCGCCAGCCAGTTCTGGAACGATGTGCGCCGATATCGGGCTACCACCCTTGGCTACGTCGGCGAGTTGTGCCGTTATCTGGTCGATCAACCGCCCAGCGACGATGACAGTCGCCACGACGTGCGCAAGATGATCGGCAACGGCTTGCGCCCAGGGGCGTGGGCCGAGTTCAAGACACGTTTCGCCGTTGAGCATATCTGCGAGCTGTACGCCGCGAGCGATGGCAATATCGGCTTCACCAACATCCTCAACTTCGACAACACCATCGGCTTCTCGCTGATGGCCTGGGAGTTGGTAGCCTACGATCATGACAGCGGCGAACCGCTGCGCAGCGACGACGGTTTCATGCGCAAGGTCGGCAAGGGCGAGCAGGGCCTGCTGTTGGCGCGCATCGACGAAAAAGCGCCACTGGATGGCTACACCGATCCGCAGAAGACCGCCAGGGTTGTGCTGCACGATGTCTTCAGCAAGGGCGATCGTTTTTTCAACACCGGCGATCTGTTGCGCAATATCGGTTTCGGTCATGCACAGTTTGTCGATCGTCTGGGCGACACCTATCGCTGGAAAGGTGAAAACGTCTCGACCACCGAAGTGGAAAACCTGCTGCTGCAACATCCGCACATTTCCGAGGCCGTGGCCTATGGCGTGGAAATCCGCAACACCAACGGCCGCGCCGGCATGGCTGCGATTACCCCGGCAGAATCCCTCGCCACCCTGGATTTCGCCGAGTTGCTGACGTTTGCCCGCCAGCGCATGCCGGCCTACGCGGTACCGTTGTTCCTGCGGGTGAAGGTGAAAATGGAAACCACCGGTACGTTCAAGTACCAGAAAACCCGCCTGAAAAATGAAGGCTTCGATCCCGGCCAGACGGGCGATGATCCGGTTTTTGCCTGGCTGCCCGGCACCGATACCTATGTGCAGGTCACCGATGAAGTGTTGGCTGGAATTCATCAGGGCAAATACCGCTATTGATTCTGGCTATAGGTAATCTTGAGAAAAAGGGGGTGACAGGCTTCGTCACGCTCGGGAAACTGTCGCCTTTCTGATTGACCGAAAGTGGAGTTGCCCATGTCTGACCAAAGCCGCCAGATGACCCCAGAAGAAGCTGCCGAATTTACCGAGCAGGTTTTCAACAAGGCGCGCGAAGGTGACGCGCTGATGCTTGATCGACTGATCGGCGCGGGTTTGCCGGTGAACCTGAAAAACAGCAAGGGCGACACCTTGCTGATGCTGGCCAGTTACTACGGCCATATCGAGGCAGTGCAGGTGCTGCTGAAACACAAGGCCGATCCAGAACTGCGCAATGGCAACGGCCAGAGCCCGATTGCCGGTGCGGCGTTCAAGGGCGATCTGGCGGTGGTCAAGGCGTTGGTCGAGGCGGGTGCCGAGATTGAAGGTTCGTCCTTTGATGGCCGGACTGCGCTGATGATGGCCGCGATGTTCAACCGTGTTGAAATCGTTGATTACCTGATCGGCAAAGGCGCCGATCCGAAAGCCAAGGATGCCAATGGCATCACCGCCCTGGATGCCGCCCGGACCATGGGCGCGGTCGACACCACGGCGCAGCTGGAAAAACTGCTGGCCTAAGGACAGTCGAGACTCTGTGGCGAGGGCGCTTGCTCCCGCTCCGGTGCGCAGCGCTGGCAAACAGGGTGAGCCCACTGTTTTTTCGGCTGCTCTGCACCCCAGCGAGAGCAAGCTCCTTCGCCACAGGTGTCGGGTGCGCTAAAGAATGCGCTATCCTTCGCGCCCTCAAATTTCTCCTTCCACAGGATCCGCCTCCATGAAAGCCGCGCTCGTCGAACTCATCAGCAAAATCAGCTCCGGCTGCATGGGCGAGGACGAGATCCTTAACGTCGCGGACGAAGCCGCTCAGGCCTACGCCGATGCCGACGCTTTTCTGGCCGCCAACCCGGACATCAACTACGACGACACCTTCCCGATTCCACTAGGCGAGTGGGTAGTGGTCGGCAGCCTGCCGGAGACCGTGCTGTTCCAGGCCGACACCTATGTCGACCTGTTCGCGCAGATCGTTGCGTCGTTCGGCCCGGGTGTGGACTTCAACCTCAAGCCCAAGCAACTGGCCAAGACCGAAGCGTTGACCGCACTCAATCGCATCCAGGTGCAGATGAGCAGCCTGAACAAGGAGAACGGCGGGTACACGCTGATGAACTTCAGCCAGTTGCTCGACGACGAGCTGCAAGTGGTGCTGGTCTACGGCAACGACGTGCCTCGGGTGCTGGAGTTGTGTGTCGAGGTCGGCATTGCTGCCGCGCCGTCACTGGAAGCCTTGAAAGTCGCCATTCACGTTTGAACGCAATAAAAGGGAACCCTGCGCGCGACCGTCTATCCTAAAAGTGCATGCCACTATTCTGGAGCGACACCATGGGTTCCACGTTCAACGGTCTGATCGGCCTGATCATTCTTGCCCTCGACATCTGGGCCATCATCAACGTGCTGAAAAGCGGCGCCGAGACCGGGATGAAAATCCTCTGGGTCCTGCTGATCATCCTCCTGCCGGTGCTGGGCCTGATCATCTGGGCCATTGCCGGACCGCGAGGCAACGTGCGGATCTAGCCACAACGTTGAAATCACCCCATAACCTGTGGGAGCTGGCTGGCCAGCGATAGCATCGCAGCGGTGTCACGCAGAGACCGTGTTGACTGCATCGCTGGCAAGCCCGCTTCCACAAGGTTATGCAGATTGCCGATGAGCCGAGGTTCGACCTGTCATCTTTGGCAACGTAAAATGCGCGCCTTTCCCGGGCAATCGTCAGCATGATGGGCGCCTGCGCATTCCCCGGAGCACCTGACCATGACCGCCACCAAGACCAGCGAGTACCTGGAAACCCTCTATGAAGGTTATGGCCAGCGTTTTCGCATGGAAAAACTCCTGCACGAAGTGCGCACCGAACATCAGCACCTGGTGATTTTCCAGAACCCGCGCATGGGCCGGGTGATGGCGCTGGACGGCGTGATCCAGACCACCGAAGCCGACGAATTCATCTACCACGAAATGCTCACCCACGTACCGATCCTCGCCCACGGCACCGCCAGGCGCGTGCTGATCATCGGCGGCGGCGACGGCGGCATGTTGCGCGAAGTGACCCGACATGCCAGCGTCGAGCACATCACCATGGTCGAGATCGACGGCACCGTGGTCGACATGTGCAAAACGTTCCTGCCGGACCACTCCAAAGGCGCTTACGACGATCCACGGCTGAACCTGGTGATCGACGACGGTATGCGTTTCGTCGCCACCACCACGGAAAAATTCGACGTGATTATCTCGGACTCCACCGACCCGATTGGTCCGGGCGAAGTGCTGTTCTCGGAGAATTTCTACCAGGCCTGCCACCGTTGCCTGAATGAGGGCGGCATCCTGGTGACCCAGAACGGCACGCCGTTCATGCAGATCGACGAAGTGAAAACCACCGCCGGTCGCCTGCGCAGCCTGTTTCCGGACTGGCATTTCTATCAGGCCGCCGTGCCGACCTACATCGGCGGTTCGATGACCTTCGCCTGGGGCTCGACCAACCCGGCCTACCGCAGGTTGAGCCGTGAAACCCTGCAACAGCGTTTCATTGGCAGCGGCATCGTCACTCGTTACTACAACCCGGAAATCCACATCGGCGCGTTCGCCTTGCCGCAGTACGTGCTGCAGGCGATCAACAAGCCAAGCAACGACTGACTGAGTGAAGGGATTGTCTGTGGCGAGGGGATAAATCCCCTCGGCCCAAAAGTTTTCCAACCCCCAACGTGATATTTTTTTCATGTTCGGCAGATGTATTCCTTTTGAACGATCAATCTCGCCAAAAGTCGAGATAGAAGTAAGCCCATTTACGGGTTTGATCGAGGAGGCACCGATGCAAAAGTGGAAAGTCACTTTCGTGGACGATCATGGTGAAATTGTCGATGAGGTGTTCGAGCAGGCGGAATGCCCCAGTGATGACGAGGCCGCTCGAATGGTCAAGGCGCGGTTGCTTCCTGTCGCCGCCGAACTGGATCTGAACGATCTGGAAGGGCGTACCGCCGATGCTGGTGTCAAAAGCCTGAAAAGCCAGAACAGCATCGAAATCCGTAGCATCACGCCAATCTGAAATTCTTCTTGTCACCTGAAGCACCAGGCCTTGGCAGCGGCTCTATCTTGGGGCTACTCTGCAAGCGAGATCAGCGAACGGATCGCTAAGGTCTGGTCTTGTCAGCTACATGCTTGTTTCCCGCGTGCAACCACGTTGCCGCAGTACTTTGGCCAGAGGCCCGGGGCGGGAATACGGAAAGTCTATCCATCTATCTGAGGGGGACGATTCATGAGCACAGCCTATCAAGAAGACATCAGCAGCAATGTTCTGCGCCGCATGAAAGAAGGCGGGTTCGATTTTTCCCGTTTTCATCCCATCGAGTTCTACGCCATTTTCCCGGACGAGGAGCGGGCGCGCAGGGCTGCAGGCAAGTTTCGCGGTGAATCCATCAATGCTCAGGTCAGTGCGCGCGACGATGGCGCCTGGTCGCTGGAATTGAGCAAAGTGATGTATGCAACGTATGACGACATTGGCGATTTCGAGCAGGGTTTCTCTGCCGTGGTCGAGCCGCTGGGCGGCATCATCGAAGGCTGGGGCGTCAAGCAGGAGGTGCGCAACCGCTATCGTCTGAACTGATCTCCGGTTACAGGTATCGGGCAACGGCTGACCTTCGGGTCGGCCGTTGTCGTTTCCAGAGATCAAAAGATCACAGCCTTCGGCAGCTCCTGCAACAGTCACCCGCAGGAACGGCCGAAGGCTGCGATCTTTTGCTTTTACTTTCAAAACATTTCAAGCGGGCAAAAAAAAGCCACCGCAGAGGGTGGCTGAAAGGGAAGACCGATAAGCCGGGGAAACCGGTCAGGGTTAAGGCCTGCGGGACTGTGGTCACAGTCCGGAGTGGTTGGGCTGAACATTTCACCAGGGAAATTGTGCAGCGGATGCGCGGATTATCCGCAGCCGGCACCGGGCAGTGAAATCAACTCTGACTATGCTGGTGATAGGCGCTGCAATGCGTCGCAATGAAGCGGGGGCAATCAGGTTGGGGCATTTGCCGCACAGGAATGGTGCGGTGCCTGCGGCGTCATTATCCAACCGATTGAAATCAAAGCGTTTATGCCGATGGCACGGGCCTTGCGAAGGCCTGTAGGTCCGGGTGACAAGGAGTACGGCATGATCCGCACCTATTTTGATGAAATGTACGATGCCGGCGGCCTGGTTCGCCCGCATTACCGGGAGTTCGCGCGCTGGCTGGCCGACACGCCTGACGAGTTGCTGGCACAACGGCGACGCGAGGCTGACTTGCTGTTCCACCGTGCCGGGATCACCTTCACGCTCTACGGGGACGAGCAGGGCACCGAGCGCCTGATTCCTTTCGACACGATTCCGCGCAGCATTCCCGCCAGCGAATGGCGGATTGTCGAGCGCGGGTGTATCCAGCGAGTCAAGGCGCTGAACATGTTTCTCGCCGACCTTTATCACGAGCAGCGCATCATCAAGGCCGGGATCATTCCCGCCGAACAAGTGCTGGCCAACGAGCAATACCAGTTGGCGATGCAAGGGCTGGATCTGCACCGCGATATCTACTCGCACATTTCCGGCGTCGATCTGGTGCGCGATGGCGACGGCACTTACTACGTGCTCGAAGACAACCTGCGGACCCCGAGCGGCGTGAGCTACATGCTCGAAGACCGCAAGATGATGATGCGCCTGTTCCCCGAGCTGTTCGCCGCCCAGCGCATCGCGCCCATCGACCACTATCCGAATCTGTTGCTCGATACCCTGAAAAGCTCCAGCCCCATCGACGACCCGAGCGTGGTGGTGCTGACGCCGGGGCGCTTCAACAGTGCGTTCTTCGAGCATGCGTTTCTGGCGCGGGAGATGGGCGTCGAGCTGGTGGAGGGCGCGGATCTGTTCGTGCGCGACGACAAAGTCTTCATGCGCACCACCGACGGGCCAAAACCGGTGGACGTGATCTACCGTCGCCTCGACGACGCGTTCCTCGATCCGCTGGCGTTCAACCCCGACTCGATGCTCGGTGTACCGGGACTGCTGTCGTCCTATCGCTCCGGCAATGTCGTGCTGGCCAACGCCATCGGTACCGGGGTGGCGGACGATAAATCGGTGTATCCGTTTGTCACTGACATGATCCGTTTTTATCTCGACGAAGAACCGATCCTGAAGAACGTGCCGACCTGGCAATGCCGCAACCCGTCCGAACTGTCCCACGTACTGGCCAATCTGCCGGAGCTGGTGGTCAAGGAAACCCAGGGCTCCGGCGGATACGGAATGCTCGTCGGGCCGGCGGCAACGACCGCGGAAATCGACGCGTTCCGCGAGCGGATCAAGGCCAAGCCGCACGCCTACATCGCACAACCGACGCTGTCGCTGTCGACCTGTCCGACCTTTGTCGAAAACGGCATTGCGCCGCGCCATATCGACCTGCGGCCATTTGTCTTGTCCGGTCGCGAAACCCGGGTTGTGCCCGGCGGTTTGACCCGTGTTGCCCTGCGCGAAGGCTCCCTGGTGGTGAATTCCTCCCAGGGCGGCGGAACCAAGGACACCTGGGTGGTCGAGGATTGAAGGAAGCTTGCCATGTTAAGTAGAACTGCCTCGGATCTGTATTGGATGTCGCGTTACCTGGAGCGGGCGGAAAACCTCGCGCGGATGCTCGACGTCAGTTACTCGTTGTCGCTGATGCCGCAGGACGGTCGCGGCGATGGTCTGCACGAATTGGCCATGCCGCTGTTGATCACCGGCACCCTCGACGATTACCTGGAGCGTCACGGCGAACTGCACGCCGAACGCCTGTTGCACTTTTTCGCCCTCGATGCGGCCAACCCGGCAAGTATCTACAGTTGCCTCGGCGCAGCGCGGGCCAGTGCCCATGCGGTGCGTGGGCGCATCACCGCCGACATGTGGGAAAACATCAACGCCACCTGGCTGGAAATTCGCGGGATCGCCGAACAAGGCCTGAGCCGCTATGGCATGAGCCGTTTCTGCGAGTGGATCAAGGAGCGTTCGCACCTGTTCCGTGGTGCGTCCTACGGCACGATCATGCGTAACGATGCGTTTCGCTTTATTCGTCTGGGCACGTTTATCGAGCGCGCCGACAACACGCTGCGTCTGCTCGATGCGCGTTATGAAATGGCCGGGGATCAGGCCGAAGCGGTCAGCGACGGCACCGCCCACGCGTATTACCAGTGGAGTGCATTGCTGCGGGCCTTGTCGTCGTTCGAGGCCTACACCGAAATCTACCGCGATGCCCCCGGCGCCCGGCATGTCGCCGAGTTGCTGCTGCTGCGCGCCGATGTGCCGCGTTCGCTGCGTGCGTGCACCGAGGAGATCGACCAGATCCTCGCGCAATTGCCCGGCGCCAATGGTCGACCGGCGCAACGGCTGGCGGCGGAAATGGACGCACGTCTGCGCTACACCGGCATCAACGAAATTCTCGAGGAAGGCCTGCACGCGTGGCTGACCGAATTCATCCCGCTGGTGCGCCAGTTGGGCAACGCCATTCACAGTTCCTACCTGGAGGCTGCATGAGACTTTCCATTAGCCACGAGACCACCTATCACTACGAAGATCAGGTGCGGGCGAGCATCCAGTACCTGCGGCTGACCCCCCACGACAGCGAGCGCCAGCATGTTCTCAGTTGGCAGCTCGACCTGCCGCGTCCGGTGCGTGCGCAACTCGATCCGTTCGGCAACATCCTGCACGTGCTGACCATGGACGAGCCGCATGAAGCGATCATCATCGGCGCGCGAGGGCAGGTCGATATCGACGAATTGAGCGAGGCCGAACATGAGAGTCAGTCGGCGCTGCCGTTCCTGCGTTTTACCCGGTTGACCGAGGCGGACGAGGCGTTGCGTGCGTTTGCGGCGAAAACCTGCAAGCAGCGGCGTGATCGCACGGCGCTGATTGATCTGATGCACGGTTTGAATCAACACATGACTTACACGCCGGGCTCCACCGAAGTCGACACGCGGGCTGCGGATGCGTTTGCCGGACGTGCCGGCGTGTGTCAGGACCATACTCATGCGTTTCTGGCCTGCGCGCGCAGTCTCGGGGTGCCGTCACGTTATGTGTCGGGTTATCTGTACAGCGAGGATTGCGAGCATCTGGCCAGCCATGCCTGGGCAGAAGCCTGGCTGGATGACGCCTGGTACAGCTTTGACGTGACCAATGAACTGGCGCGCCCTGAGCGTCACCTGAAACTGGCGGTAGGCCTCGATTACCTGGACGCCTGCCCGGTACGCGGGATGCGTCGGGGCGGGGGTTGTGAACAGATGCATGCGAAGGTGTTCGTGTCGCCCACCCCGGCGCCGGTTATCTCCGTGCAACAGCAATAACTGCAATACCGCTATCGCTGGCAAGCCAGCTCTCACAGGATTACCGCGGCTTCAGAGTCGGCGGATAACCTGTGGGGTTTGCCAGCGAAGCGGTCAGTGATAACACCCCATTGCTTATGGCTTAACCTTGCGCCCGGCCATGTGTTGCAAATAGCCGATCAGCAACTGCAGATCCTTCTCCGGCAACACATCTGCCGAGAACCCCGGCATCTTCGCCTGCGGCCATTGGCGCAAACTCTGCGGATCGCGGATATACCGCTTGAGGAAATCCGCGCCGAAGTACTCCGTCGGGTTATACGGAATATTCAGATCCGGCCCGAACTGCGCATCCCCCGCACCGTTCAGGCGGTGACAGGCCAGACAGTTTTTCTGAAACAGGGCGAACCCCTGATTCACCGGGTCATCTGCTTTCAGCTTGGCATCGGGCAACAGCGCCGGAAAGCGCTCCGCCACCGGAGCCATGCGCTTGATGCTCGCCACTTCGAACGGCCACTGCTCCGGGCTGATATGACCGGCCTGCGGATCCGTCCATACCAGATAAAACGGTCCAGCGCTGTGCTTGCCCGCCGACAGCGGCGGCCACGGCTGCGCCGGGTCTTCAATGGCCAGCCAGGCCCGTGCACCTTTGCTATTGAGCAACGGCGCGGCCGCCAGCTCGGCGGCAAACCCGTCCAGCGCTACCGCTTGCAGATGATCGTCAGGTTTGATGCCGGTCAGCAGCGCGGCCACGGGCACGGCGCGATAGGTCATGTCCTTCTTGTAGGACACATCGTTTTTGATCGTCAGGGTTTGCACTAGAGGATGCTTGAGCAGCTCCTCGGTCTGCCAGGTGCGGGTGTGGGCGCCCAGTTGCAGATCCAACTGAGCGGCAGATAAGGGCAGGCTCAGCAGCAAGGCCCCGAACGCAATGAGATTCTTCAAATGATCGCCGTCCATGTCGTGGAAGTGCACAAAGGTTGGCACAGCCATGCTGGCCCGGATAGCGGGCCACGCACATTTTTAATGGGCGATGACGGGCGCCGATTGCTTGATTCAGCCAATGACCTTGGTCAGGTTCGGCAAAATCAGCAACAGCGTCGTGGCGAAAAGAATGAGCCCTGCTTGACGAACTTTTGGTTGTTTGAACATGGCTTGACCGCCTTTATTGTTATTTCCTGATGTTTGCCTGCATATCCATGACGGCAAACGCTGCACTTCCTGTTGAAGAACGTCGGCCTCGGCAAAACCCGACGACCATGACGTACATGTTCTACCTTAGGGCCCGCGTCACGCTTGGCTTAGATCCATTTCATATGAACTTGCTGCTGAATGTGCTTAAAAAGGCATGAGGCGTTTTGCCAGCTTCTTTGCCGCCCGCTGGCTAGACAACTCGCGCACCTGAACCGGTTCACCCGCTGTTCAATGACCGTCCGTCTGAGCGTGTGCGTCAACGCCATTGAGCACTGTGGTCATTGAATCCATGAGCGTCCGGGCCAAGAGTGGAGGCACGAGCAATCACTCACCGCACAGGTTCGAGGACGTCATGACCCAGGCTTTGATATTCGATGCGCTGCGCACGCCGCGTGGCAAAGGCAAACCCGATGGCGCTTTGCACAGCGTCAAACCGGTGAATCTGCTGGCCGGTCTGTTGACCGCACTGCAGCAGCGCACGTCGCTCGACACCAGCCAGGTCGATGACGTGGTCATCGGTTGCGTCACGCCGATTGGCGATCAGGGCTCGGACATCGCCAAGACGGCGGTGCAAGTGGCTGATTGGGATGTCAGCGTGGCGGGTGTGCAGATCAACCGCTTCTGCGCCTCGGGACTGGAAGCGGTGAACCTCGGCGCGATGAAAGTGCGCTCGGGGTTCGAAGACCTGGTGGTGGTCGGTGGCGTCGAGTCGATGTCGCGCGTGCCAATGGGCAGTGACGGCGGCGCCTGGGCGCTGGACCCGCAGACCAATCTGCACAGCCACTTTACCCCGCAGGGCGTCGGTGCGGACCTGATCGCCACCCTTGAAGGTTTCAGCCGTCACGACGTCGACGCCTATGCGCTGCATTCGCAACAGAAAGCCGCACGGGCCCGGGCCGATGGTTCGTTCAACAAGTCGTTGGTGCCGGTGCAGGACCAGAACGGCATCATCCTGCTCGATCACGATGAATTCATTCGTGCCGAATCGACCCTTGAAGGGCTGGGCAAACTCAAGCCCAGTTTCGAAATGATCGGCCAGATGGGCTTTGACGCGACGGCACTGCGGGTGTACAGCCATGTCGAGCGCATCAACCATGTTCATACGCCAGGCAACAGTTCCGGAATCGTCGACGGCGCGGCGCTGATGTTGCTTGGCTCCGAGGCCAAGGGCAGGGCGCTGGGCCTGCAACCACGGGCGCGGATTGTCGCCACGGCCGTCACCAGCACCGATCCGACCATCATGCTCACCGGGCCCGCACCGGCTACGCGCAAGGCATTGGCCAAGGCCGGGCTGCGTGTTGAAGACATCGACCTGTTCGAGGTCAACGAAGCGTTTGCCTCGGTGGTGCTCAAGTTCATCAAGGACATGGCCGTCGATCCGGCCAAGGTCAACGTCAACGGCGGCTCCATCGCCATGGGGCATCCGCTGGGCGCCACCGGTTGCGCGATCCTCGGCACGTTGCTCGATGAACTGGAAGCGCGGCATCTGCGCTATGGCCTGGCGACGCTGTGCGTCGGCGGCGGCATGGGCATTGCCACCATCCTCGAACGCCTCTGAGCCCCGAATTCAAGGAACCTTGTTATGAGCGAAGCCATTCGTTACGAAAAAGCTCAGGACGGCATCGTTGTCCTGACCATCGACATGCCGGGCCAGAGCGCCAACACCATGAACGCCGTGTACCGCGAAGCCATGGCCGCGTGCGTTGCGCGACTGGTCGCGGACAAAGACCACCTCGCTGGCGTCATCATCACTTCGGGGAAGAAAACCTTCTTTGCCGGCGGCGACCTCAATGAGCTGATCAAGGTCGGCAAGCCCGAAGCCAAAGCCTTCTACGACATGGTGCTGACCCTCAAGGGGCAGTTGCGCACGCTGGAAACCCTGGGCAAACCGGTGGTTGCGGCCATCAACGGGGCGGCGCTGGGCGGCGGCTGGGAAATCTGCCTGGCCTGTCATCACCGGGTGGCACTTGACGACGCTTCGGTACAACTCGGCTTGCCGGAAGTGACCCTGGGTCTGTTGCCGGGCGGCGGCGGAGTTGTGCGCATGGTGCGCATGCTCGGTATCGAGAAGGCGCTGCCGTATCTGCTCGAGGGCAAGAAAGTGCGTCCGCAACAGGCGTTGCAGGCCGGTCTGATCGACGAACTGGCCGCCGATCACGATGAACTGCTGGCCAAGGCGCGCGCCTGGATCGTCGCCCATCCGACAGCGGTGCAACGTTGGGACGTGAAGGGGTATCAGATTCCCGGTGGCACACCGTCGAACCCGAAAGTTGCGCAGATGCTGGCCATTGCGCCGTCGATCCTGCGCACGAAAACCCAGGGCACGCTGCCGGCACCGGAGAAGATTCTGTGTGCGGCGGTGGAGGGCGCTCAGGTGGATTTCGACACCGCGCACCTGATCGAAACCCGCTATTTCACCGAGCTGACTACCGGCCAGATCTCGAAAAACCTGATCGGTACCTTCTGGTTCCAGCTCAACGAGATCAATGCCGGTGGCTCACGGCCGCAGGGTTACGCAGCGTATAAGACGCAAAAAGTCGGCGTGCTGGGCGCTGGCATGATGGGCGCGGGGATCGCGTTCGTCAGCGCCTCGGCCGGCATTGAAGTGGTGCTCAAGGACATCAACCTTGCAGCGGCCGAGAAAGGCAAGGCTCACTCGGCGGCCTTACTGGACAAGAAAGTTGCCCGTGGCCAGATGACGACTGAGCAGCGCGAAGCGGTGCTGTCGCGGATCAACACGAGTGAAAGCGATGCCGATCTGGCCGGCTGCGACTTGATCATCGAAGCGGTGTTCGAGGACCGAGAACTGAAAGCCAAAGTCTCGGCAGCGGCACAGCAAGTGGTCGGTAGCGCGGCGGTGATTGCCTCCAACACTTCGACCTTGCCGATCACCGGGCTGGCGCAGGCAGTGCCGGATCAAAGCAAGTTCATCGGCCTGCATTTCTTCAGCCCGGTGGAAAAAATGCCGTTGGTGGAAATCATCAAAGGCGCACAGACCAGTGATGAAACCCTGGCGCGCGGCTTCGATTTCGTCCTGCAAATCAAGAAAACCCCTGTTGTGGTCAACGACAGTCGCGGCTTCTTTACCTCGCGGGTATTCGGCACTTTTACCAACGAAGGCATCGCTATGCTCGGCGAGGGCGTGAGCGCGCCGATGATCGAGACCGAGGCGCGCAAGGCCGGGATGCCGGTCGGGCCTCTGGCGATCTCTGATGAAGTTTCCCTCAGCCTGATGAGCCATATCCGCCAGCAGACGGCCAAGGACCTACAGGCAGAAGGGAAACCACTGATTGAGCACCCGGCGTTCGCCGTGATTGACTTGCTGCTCAACGAATACAAGCGTCCGGGCAAAGCCGCAGGCGGTGGTTTTTACGATTACCCGGCCGGTGCTCAGAAACATCTGTGGCCGGAATTGAAGACGCGCTTCGAGAAGGCTGATGGCCAGATTTCACCGAAGGATGTACGTGATCGTCTGCTGTTTGTGCAAGCCATCGAAACCGTGCGCTGCGTGGAGGAGGGCGTGCTGACCTCGACGGCGGATGCCAACGTCGGCTCGATCTTCGGCATTGGTTTCGCCGCGTGGACGGGTGGTGCGTTGCAGTTCATCAACCAATACGGCGTGCAGGATTTCGTCGCTCGTGCGCAGTACCTGGCCGAGCAATATGGCGAGCGTTTTGCCCCACCGGCGTTGCTGCTGGAAAAGGCTGCGAAAGGCGAGCTGTTTTAAGTGATCGGGTGAACGCCGAGGGGCTTGCCTTGCCGGGGTGTTTCAGGGCAGGCTCTGGGTGTTCAATATTCCCATCACGTGTCAGGTATTTTTTATGTCGCTACGCATCTGCATTCTGGAAACCGACATCCTGCGTCCGGAACTGGTCGATCAATATCAGGGTTACGGGCAGATGTTTCAGCGTCTGTTCTCGCAGCAACCGATAGCCGCCGAGTTCACGGTCTACAACGTGATGCAGGGCGAATACCCAAGCGACGACCTGACGTTCGATGCGTACCTGATTACCGGCAGCAAGGCCGACTCGTTCGGTACCGATCCGTGGATCCAGACCCTCAAGCAATACCTGCTGACCCGTTACGAGCGTGGCGACAAACTGCTCGGCGTGTGCTTCGGTCATCAACTGCTGGCGCTGCTGCTCGGTGGCAAGAGCGAGCGCGCCACCCAGGGCTGGGGCGTTGGCACCCACAACTACAAACTGGCGGCCAAGGCGCCGTGGATGAACCCGGTACGGGAGGAACTGACGTTGTTGATCAGCCACCAGGATCAGGTCACTGCGCTGCCGGAAAACGCCACGGTGATCGCTTCCAGCGATTTCTGCCCGTTTGCCGCCTATCACATCAATGATCAGGTGCTGTGCTTCCAGGGGCATCCGGAATTCAT
This sequence comes from Pseudomonas sp. GNP014, assembly GCF_054344005.1. Taxonomy (NCBI): domain Bacteria; kingdom Pseudomonadati; phylum Pseudomonadota; class Gammaproteobacteria; order Pseudomonadales; family Pseudomonadaceae; genus Pseudomonas; species Pseudomonas sp. GNP014. The sequence goes on from NZ_JBTGUS010000001.1 coordinate 3,216,257, forward strand.
ACACGATTACTCGCGGGCGCTGCTGGAGCTGCGTCAGGAGGCGCTGGGTTCGCAGATTTACAGCAAAGGCGTGGCCAGTCTGGAGCAGGAACACCACGGCACCACGGTTGCGGAATGGATGATGCGCTTTGTGGCGCACAAGCCAGAAGCTGCCTGAAAAGCTTAGCGAGCAGGCTCGCTCCCACTTGGATCTTCGTATCGACAAGGATCAATGTGAGAGCGAGCCTGCTCGCTAATTGTCCGGACAGCGCGGTCCCAGTTACAACCACCCGGATCGTTTGAAACTCGCCCACAACCCCACACACCCCACAGCGATAAACCCCAGCACGCCGAAATAGCCGTAATGCCAGCTCAACTCCGGCATGTTCTGGAAATTCATCCCGTAAATCCCCGCCACCGCCGTCGGAAACGCCAGAATCGCCGCCCACGCGGCAAACTTGCGTTGCACCACGCTCTGTCGCGAGGCCTCCAGCAGAACGCCAATCTCGATGGTCTGACTGGCAATGTCCGCCAGTGTGGTCAGGTCTTCCATCTGCCGTGTGACATGAATCTGCACATCGCGAAAATACGGGCGCATGTTCTTGTCGATGAACGGAAAGCTCAGCTTCTGCAGCTCTTCGCCGATTTCCACCATCGGCGCTGCGTAGCGGCGCAAGCGCAACACGTCGCGCCGCAGGCCATGCAGTTTTTGAATGTCATGCTCGTTCAGTGCACTGCACAGAACATTGCGCTCCAGCTCATCAATCTCGGCGTGGATCGCTTCGCCCACCGGTTGATAGTTTTCGATCACGAAATCGAGCAGCGCATACAGGACGAAATCTTCCCCGTGCTCCAGCAACAGCGGACGCGCCTCACAACGCTGACGGACATGGGCGTAGGACGCCGAGTGGCCGTTGCGTGCGGTAATGATGTAGCCCTTGCCGGCGAAGATATGCGTCTCGATGAACTGCAGGACGCCATGTTCACGGACAGGCGAGTAGGTGACGATAAACAGAGCGTCGCCAAAGGTTTCCAGCTTCGGCCGGCTGTGTTTTTCCAGGGCATCTTCGATCGCCAGTTCGTGCAGGTTGAACTGACGTTGCAGGTTGGACAGTTCCTGTGCGTTCGGCTCTTCGAGGCCGATCCAGACAAAATGGCCAGTCTTGGCGGCCCAGGCAGCGCCTTCATCGAGCGTAATATTGGAGACTTTTTTACCCGCGCTGTAGACCGCAGCAGCAACAACTCGACCCATGATGGTGGTTCACTTCTTCTTGGCAGGTGACGGGGAATACAAGGCTTCAGCTTAGCCGTGTCGTTGCTTGAGAGTCAGTGAAATCTGCACAGTTCACCGGCAAAAGAAAACCCGCACGGGGCGGGTTTCTTTTTCACGCAGCCTGGAGCTGGCGATCCATCGAGTCGATGCACTCGCGCATCTGCTCGCGACACTGGTTGATCAGCATGGGCATGTCGTCCATGGTCAATCCGGCTGTAGGAATTGCCGGCAGCGAGCGTATGAGAACTTTCCCGCTTTGCCAGCGATTCAGGCGCATGTGCTTGATGTAACTGCTGACACACACCGGAACAATCGGCACACCGGCGGCAATTGCCATCTGGAACGCGCCTTTCTTGAACGGCAGCAACTCTTCGCCCAGATTGCGCGTGCCTTCCGGGAACACCCAGATCGACGTGTCTTCATTCTGCAGCGTGTGGGTGGTGGTGAGCATCGACTGGCGCGCCTTGTGGGCGTTGCCACGGTCGATCAACACATTGCCGGCCAGCCAGAACAACTGGCCGAACAGTGGTACCCATTTCAGGCTCTTCTTGCCAATGCACACCGTACGGCGTGGCACGACATTACCGAACACGAACAGGTCGTAGTTGGATTGATGGTTGGCAATGATCACGCAGCTGTCCGGCTTGTTCATCAGGGCGCTGACGTCGGATTTGACGCGCAGGCGCAAAATGCACATCGCCGGCAGGGCGTAAAGGCGCGCGCACAACCGGCTGTTGTCCGGGTTGAAGGGGCGGCACAACCCGAGGATCACTCCGAGCACGCCAGCCAGAATAAAGTGCAGGCCCATCAATAACATACGAAACACGAACAGCATTTTCAGGCCCCACCGGGACAAAAGGTGGCGCAGTGTACGGATGTGCACTGTTTTCGGCAATTGTCGCTATAGAGTCCGGAGATAGCCGATGTTTAAGCGCATGTTTCCGAATGGCTTGTCAGACGCGTCCTAGAGCTACCACGGCGTTTTCAACCGCGTGCGCAAGAAAAAGCCCGACACGGCGGTCGGGCTTTGCTTTGTTGCTGCGGGCCAGAGATCAGCCCAGATGTTCCTGGTCCAGGATGATTGCGTTATCCAGAGTTTCCAGCAGCGCCTTGCGTACTTTCAGCTTGGTGTTCTTGTGCGCAGTCATGTTGATCTTCTTCAACTGACGCGCAGCGGCCAAAGCGGCACCTTGCAGCTCCTCGGCAGCGACGACTTTGTCGAGGAAACCTGCATCCACCGCGCTCTTCGGATCGAACATCTCACCGTTGATCACCGAGCGGTGGAAAGCCGAACGCCGCAGGCGATCTCGGGCCAGTTCGATACCGGCATGGTGCATGGTCATCGCCGATCTGCACTTCGTTCAGGCCAATGCTGAACGGGCCGTCGACACCGATGCGGTAGTCAGCGGACAACAGAATGAACGCACCCTTGGCTACCGCGTGCCCCGGGCAAGCGACAATCACCGGGAACGGGTGAGAGAGCAGACGGCGGGCCAGGGTCGAACCGGCGGTCACCAATGACACGGCTTCTTTCGGGCCGGCGGTCATCACTTTCAAATCATAGCCGCCGGACAGAATACCTGGCTGGCCGGTAATGATCACAATGGCACGATCAGTCACTGCCTGATCCAGCGCCGCGTTGAACGCCGCAATCACGTCCGGGGAAATGGCATTGACCTTGCCGTTGTTCAAGGTCAGGGTCGCGATACCGTCTTCGAGGTGGTAGGAAATCAACTCACTCATGACGCTATTCCTTGTAAGAAAGATGCGCAGACGTTACCCACCACCGCAGGCCAGGTAAAGCGCCGTGACTGACCCGCCAGTCACCGTTTGCAAGGGAATCCGGTATAGCGCGCCGTTCTGCTTCTATATAGAAGGGCAGCGCTTACCGAAGATTGGCCGGTTTGCCATGGCCCGTCGGCGCGGCGAACGACGTTATCTCTTAACCGCATGAAAATTCTGAAAAAAAATTTGCCATCGGCAAAGCTTTCGACTACATTAGCGCGCCTCGACAGACAGAACATGTTTGAAGAGATACGGTGAAGTGTCCGAGTGGCTTAAGGAGCACGCCTGGAAAGTGTGTATACAGGAAACTGTATCGAGAGTTCGAATCTCTCCTTCACCGCCAAATTCGATTCTCAAGAAACCCCGATCTCGAAAGAGGTCGGGGTTTCTTGTTTTCCGCACCTGAATAGCCCTGGGCTTCTGTCTAAGCATCCGCGAGACCGCAGGTCGTCGCTCTACTCCCTATCGGCGCAGGCCGATCACGGGCCGCTTTCGTTGAATAATTTAACCAAGCAGTTAAAATCGGTACACGAATGGCTCTGCGTTACGCGCTGCATCGAAGGGTCGAGATTGACATTACTGAGGTAGAAAGTAGTGGAACCACTATTTGCAGTCGTCGCGACGACAGGGTATTTGCTGTTGGTCGAGGTGCACTCTCGAAAGGTTATCCCGCTTGAGAATGAACGCACTGAATACTACGGCGTTTCGTGGTTTCCCGGCAGCAAGGATTTTGTCTTGTCCCATTCAGGGCTGGATAACGTAAAACTGAAGGACATTCAGACTTACGCGACCTCTGAAGTAGGCTTCCTCTCCCACGGCTCTTTCCAGTCCGAAACGTTCCTGTCGGAACCGCACCAGGTGCTCTGTGCATCTGATGGTCGGGTGGTTTGCACTAACACCGGGCGCAACGCGATCACGGTGGTCGATCTGGCAAAACCTGGGCACTACCAGGAAAAACGTTTGAGCAACGTGCGCTGGGATCGTTTGTCGCTGGAAGAAATCACCGGCGATCATCTCAATTCCGTATTCGAAAAAGACGGGCACTTATATGTCATCGCCCACGGTCACCACAACGGTTCGCTGTTGGCGGTTCTGACTTATCCGGGGCTGGAGCTGGTCAGTCTGACGCCGATCGAACGGCGTACGGGCCTGCACAACGTGTGGGTGTCGGACGAAGGGCAGAAAATTGCCTGCCACAGCAACATTGGTGCACTGATCGACCTGGATACCAACGATGTCATCTGGGAATCCGGCAGTCCTATCTACACGCGAGGCCTGGCGGTGTCGTCCGATGTCATGCTGGTGGGGGAAAGCCAGATGACCGGACGGGATCTGCGTCGCAGTTCCATGAGCGGGTTGTGGGTTCTGGAGCGCAATACTTATAAGCCGCTGGACTACATTTGCCTCGGCCCTTACGGCGCAGTCAATGAAGTCCGGTTGTTGAACGTCAAGGACTTTGCGCACCACGGCCATACCTTTCCTTTCGTCTCGGAGTTGTACGAAAGGAGCCTGTTCAATCGCAAATCGGAAGAACGGTTAAGCGCTTTCCAGCGTTCGCAGAGGATTCAACAGGAGTGGGCGGGAGTAGAACTCGTCTATGGCGTGCCGAAGTTGCTGGAGGACGGCGGTAAAGAAGCCATTCTCGGCAATCTTTGCCTGATCAAGCAAATAGATGACTCGGCACAGGAACAGCGCACTTTGGCGTTCAGCTACTCGCTGGATACGCCTTCCACGGATTCCCACGTGGCGGTGGTGACCTATCAAGGCAATGGTGGCGACACCGACATGAGTGCCCTGTTGATTCAGCCGATCAATGATATCGAGGCCGGGTTGGTCCTGTGGACAAACGACGGAGCGCGCTGGATGCCGGAGCCGGACGTGGGCCTTTCGGGCCTTCCTTATAGCGGCGACATACGCGTGGTCGCGAGCGCAGCGGGTCTGGAGTTTTATCTGAACAATAAATTGCTCATCAACGTAGAGGCGAGCAGATTGCCGCATCTTGGCGGTTCGTTGGGAGTTCGCTTGGATTGGCTCTACCATTACCCGGTCTGTTGAATAATCAATCGGCATGATGTCTGGTTGATTTGCAACCCACGCGTGGCCGGTTGGTCTATGGCCACTCAGGCTGAAGTGTATGGACTCAGACTCTACCCGAGATGAGGTGTAGGTATGGCAACAGAGAAAATTAATCCCCGGGAAAATATCGTGCTGCACCCGACTCAGGTTGCACAAGTCGACCGAGAGCGTGTTGTTGCTCAGAAGCCCTTCACTATCTGGTTTACCGGGCTGAGCGGTTCCGGTAAGTCGACGCTGGCATTTTCCATTGAAAAGTTGCTGATCGAGAGTGGAAAGCCTGCATACGTTCTGGACGGTGACAATGTGCGTCACGGACTTTGCAAGGATCTGGGGTTCAGCGCAGAAGATCGTTCGGAAAATATTCGTCGAATCGCCGAAGTGGCGCGGTTAATGAATGAGGCTGGCGTCACGGTGATGGTGGCATGCATCTCCCCGACGCGTGAGTGTCGCGAGAAGGCCAGAACAATCATCGGTGATGAACGTTTTCTGGAAGTTTATTTGAGTACGCCGCTGGATGTTTGCGAGCGTCTCGATCCGAAAGGGCTTTACCGAAAGGCCAGAGCAGGGCTGATTCCTGATTTCACGGGCGTGTCAGCGCCTTATGAAGTGCCTGAGGCTCCCGCACTGGTTCTGGATGCAAGTGAGCGCTCCATTGCAGACTGCGTTGAGGCAATCGTCGCCACAGCCAGGAATTGTGCGCAATAACGAAGTCATTTTTCAGTTGTTTGAAGTGGCGATCTGCAAGGCTGAGCACAGGCTCGCTTTTGTTGATCGCCATTTTTTTCTACACACTCCACAGGGATTGGTCAGATGATTACCACTACAACCCATTCAATCGAGGGGCGCCAGATAACCGCCTATCTGGATATTGTCAGCGCCGAATCGGTGCAGGGCGTCAATGTGATCCGGGACATGTTTGCCGGCATGCGCGACTTTTTCGGTGGTCGCTCTCAGACATTGGAGCGGGCATTGAAGGAGGCGCGCATTCAGGCGACCGAAGAGATCAAGGAGCGAGCCCGTGCGTTGCAGGCGGATGCGGTGGTCGGGCTGGATTTCGAGATCAGTATGCCGGCCGGCAAGGGCGGCATGGTTGTGGTGTTTGCGACCGGGACGGCGGTGAAGCTGCGCTGATGTGAAGTTTGTGCCTGGTAGATTTCGTCATGGCCATTCATGTCCCGCAGCCACTGATCATCAGAGCTGAAAGCGGTAGGGCACCGGTTTTTCAGGACATGTTCGCGAATCCTTCGCGGTGAGGCGGGAGTGCCTGAATAGCTCAACTGCAACTGCGAGCGCCCCTCCATTTTTTTGAATTTTTGCGGGCCATTCGTCGGGCATCAGCCGATCTGAATCACAAGTCCGGTAATGACCGGCTAGTCTCAAAAGTCTTGGAGGTCGATATTTTTTCAGGCAAAAGGGTTTTTGCCGGTGTCGACACATTACGAAGGGGCGAAGGTATGACTGATCCGTATATCGAAGACGATGGCGCTGAATTCCCGTTCAACAACTGTGTGCGATGCGGCCAGACGGAATATCAGTCGGGATTCGGCGAAGACCCGGTGCAGACTGGCAAGATCAAGGCGACGGCACCCAAGGGGCTGAAGGCGAAATTTTTACCCCGGGTTGCGAACCGCGCCCGAAAATAGTCCGACCGCGAACAGCCCCGTCCTGAACGGGGTTTTTTGCATTTTATGTATGTCCAGGGAAACGTCCTACAGATGGTTGAAGTGTTTGGGGGCTTTTCACAAACTTTTCACGCCGCTCGAAGTAGGGTGAAGCCATCCGTTAGAAAGCAAGTCTCCAGCCCGTCTCCCCAGCGGGCTTTTTTTTGCCTGCGATAAAACCTTTTCCAGAATCGCTGTCCAATCGGCGCCAAGTGCGCGCGGCTGCCGGATTTCGTCTGGACTTTTGCGTTCATCCGGCATTAAATCCTGGCCCTTTTTTGTCATCCCGATTTGTGAGGTTTGTCATGCGTTTAACTCTGCCTGCTCTGGTTCTGGGGCTTCTGGTTGCTCAAGGTGCAGTGGCCGGCGAAGGCACTGCTGCGCTCGGCGGCGGTCTGGGTGGTGCGCTGGGTAATGTCGTCGGCCAGAAAATGGGCGGCAGCACCGGCGCAGCAATTGGCGCCGGTGTCGCAGGCGCGGCGGGCAGTGCGATGGCCGCTGGCAAGGGCAGCCGGACCAAAGCTGCCATCGGCGGCGGTGTCGGTGCGGCCGGTGGTTCGGTGATCGGCAACAGTCTGGGCGGCAGAAATGGCGCGACCATTGGTGCCGGTCTCGGTGGTGCTGCCGGCGGTGCCGTGGGCGCCAACCTGGCCAAAGGTCACAAGCGTCACTGAGAGTGAACGCTTGTCAGAAAAAGCCCGACTCAATGTCGGGCTTTTTCGTGGCTGAACGTTTTCCCGGGAAATGTCTCCAATTGACATAAGCCCTGTGGGTATACCGTCCCGGTTCGGGAACTGTGAGGTTCAAATGCGTTTGTCATTATCTGCACTGTTTTTCGGATTAGTGATCGCTCAAGGCGCAATGGCCGCCGGAGATGGCAGCGCTGCCGTCGGTGGCGGACTGGGCGGTGTGCTTGGTAACGTGGTCGGTGGCCAGCTCGGCGGCAGCACCGGTGCAGCGGTCGGCGCAGGTGTCGGTGGCGCGGCGGGCAGCGCGGTCGGAGCGAATAAACACAATCGCACCGAAGCTGCCATTGGTGGTGGCCTCGGTGCAGCGGGCGGCTCAGTGCTGGGTAACAGCCTGGGCGGCTCCACCGGTTCTGCCATCGGTGCGGGTTTGGGCGGCGCGGCCGGTGGTGCAGTGGGCAACAACATGGGTGATGACGGCGGAAAAGCCCATTCTGGTGGTGGCCACAAGCACAATAAGTACAAACATAAAAACCGACATCATTGATCGAATATCGAAAACCAACCCGGCCCGGCGCCGGGTTTTTCGTTTCTGGCGGTCGGATGCTGGAACGATTGGCTGTAGGGCTTTTCGAAGGTAATACACTCACCAGACGCAGAGGTTTGCCATGACTCCCGAAACTGAAGGCAAGGAAGAGAAGGGCCCGAGCGGGTTGCCGTTTATCAATGATCCGGGGAACGAGGATCCAGGGTCGTTGATGGACGATGCAACGGTGCCGTTGAATGATTCCGATGATGCTTTGGATGAGGAGTATGAAGAGGAAGAGGATGAGCAGTGATTGCTTGTTCTTTTGATACAAGCTGGTAGTGATGCTTTTTCATTTTCGGGGCCTGGATTCTGTCAGGCCCTTTGGACGTTTTGGGATGGGTTGTGAGAAGGACGATGATGTCGATGAAAAATGGAGTATCCATCGCCTTCGCCTGCGGGTCTGTTAGGGCAGGATGAATTGAGGTTGGAGGATGCGCAGGCACAGGCGTTGTGATCAGGAGGGAACAACTGCGTCGACTTCAGCCTCTCCTCAATATTTAGATATTAATTTTTGGGGGCTGGCGGAGCATCACAAGTACATGCTTCAACCACGTAACTCCATCTTGCCATTCGTGCCAATAACAGTAACTGCACCCCATCTCTTTCAATAAAAAATCTCGCATATGTTCTTCTGTTAGATCAAGCGCCGATACAGCTTCAGTTTCTTTTATTACATCCAGAATTACGCAAGCTTCAGAATCAGCAATGAACGATTTAACGACGTCATCAGCGACATCAAATTCGCTCATCCAGTCTTCATGAAAATAAGCTCCGAGGAATTGAAATAGCTGAGGAAACTCTTCATTTGTCATTTACAAATCCCGTCAAAATAAAGTATCCGAGCGGCGACTTCGCCTCTCGCTGAAGCACTAACCTGATGCTGAATAATGGCTCTAATTTGCCACTTTTTCGCACAATACCCACGCCAGCGGGAGCCGAAACCCTCTCATTGATAACAAACCTCTGCGCCTTGCCTTTTAAAAACTCATCAATTTTTTTCTGATTATTTCTCATGACATTTGACAGTGCGGCTTCAGCTTCAAAACGATCAGGAAATGTTGATGCTATGGGTATGTTCGGTTCTGCCTGTAGTCTAGCTCGCAGTTGAGCTTCAGACCTTTCTACATGCTTCGCTATCACATGCCCACCTCGAGACTCGTGAGCGTTTAACCCACCTCCGGGGACTATCTCACTAAATGGGCCGTCAGCCTGTATTGCTCCTGGGCATGGAGTGCAAGTCAACCCCAACGGATCCACCCACCGCGTCGGATTCGGCACGTACTGGTACTGATTCAACCCTCCGGCCAGCTTCACCGGATCGGGCGTCAGGTACCGCCCCAACCGCGGGTCGTAATACCGGTGCCGGTTGTAATGCAGTCCGCTCTCCGCATCGAAATACTGCCCCTGAAACCGCAGCGGCTGGTCCAGGTAGTCCTCGCCGGCCAGGGTGATCGCCGCGACTTTGCCGTAGGCGTCGTATTGCGCCGACCAGACGATTTCGCCGCTGTAGTCGGTCAGTTCCTGCGGCGTGCCGAGGTGGTCGAGCTGGTAGTAGAACGGGCAGGCCTTTTTCGGGCCTTTGCCGTCGAGCAGCGCCAGCGGGCGGAAGGTGCCCGGTTCGTAGACGTAGCTACGGTGCTGGGTTTTGCTGCTTTCGGCGACGAGGTGGTCGCCTTGCCAGAAGTACTCGGTGCTGACGCCGTCGACGGTTTTGCGGATGCGTCGGCCGAAGGCGTCGTAGCGATAACTGGCGGTTTTGCCGTCGGGGCGGGTCAGGCCGATCAGGCGGTGCTGGCTGTCGTAGCGGTATTCGGTGACCAATTGCTGGTCGCGGCCACGGCGTTCGCGGATCAGGTTGCCGAAGGCGTCGTAGTCGTAATGGCGGTCGCCCTGCATCAGCAGGCGGTTGCCCCTGATTTGTGTCGGGCCGGGGCGGTCCTGCATCAGCAGGTTGCCGGCCGGGTCGTGGGCGAAGGTTTCCGGCAGTTCGTCGCGCGAGTGGCGCACGCGGATCAGGCGGTCGAGGGCGTCGTAACCGTAGGTGCGCTGGCCGTGGCGGCTGTCGGCAATGTGCTCGAGGTTACCGTTGGCGCTGTAGGCATAATCGCGGCGGTACAGCGAAGCGTGCTGATGGCCTACAGCGTGGGCGAGTAAACGGCCCTGGTCGTCGTAGGCATATTCGCTGAGCAGCAGGCCTTGCTGACGTTGTTGTTCGCGACCGGACTGGTAGACGTGGCGGGTCAGCGATGCGCCGTTGAGGTCGATGGCGGTGAGCGCGCCGCCCTTGGCATAGTGATAGTCGAGCTTGCTGTTGTCCGGCAGGCGCTGGCGCTTGAGCTGACCGCAGGCGTCGTAGGCGTAACGCAGGGTGCCCCAGCCCTGATGCTCGGTGATCAGCCGATCCTGCAGGTCGTATTCGAAGGCCAGCGAATGTTTTTGCCCGTCATCGACGCCCACCAGACGCCCGAGGCGGTCGTAGCGGTATTCGACCTTGACCCCGTCGGGCAGGGTCTTGATCAGCAGGCGGCCGGCGGTATCGCGCTCGTAAGCGGTGACCAGCGTTGAGCCGTCATCGCCGAACTCGGTCTTTTCCAGCAGATGCCCGTTGAGGTCATAGGCATACGCCGTACGGCGGCCGTCGAAGCCGGTTTCCTGTCGGATCAATCCGGTGGACGTGTAGTCCAGGCGGTATGTTTCCCCGGACTCGTTCTCGATCTCGGTGAGCAACAACTGCGCATGGTCGTAGCGGTACTGCACCCGCGTGCCGTCGGGGTTGATCTTGCGCGAGACCAGGTGCAGGTCATCGTTATACTCGTAACGGGTGATGCGCCCGAGTTCGTCACGCTCGGCGGTGACCTGACCGTAGGCGCCGTAGCTGTAGGCGCGGGTGGCACCGGTAGGCGCCGTCGTCTGAACCAGCCGGCCCAATGCATCCCACTGCCGACGCGTAACAGCGCCATGTTCGTCGCACGTGGTGGTCCGTCGCCCCAGCGCATCGTAGGAAAAGCGCCGCACGCCGCCGTCGGGCAAGGTTTCTTCAACGAGCTGGCCGAGGTCGTTCCAGACCCGCACATGGCGGCTGCTGTCCGGGTAACGGATCGACAGCAACCGCCCACGGGCGTCGTAGTGGTAATGGGTGACATGGCCGTCAGGATCGACCGCCTCGGTGACATCGCCCTGGGCATTGCGCCGCCAGGTCCACACCGCCTCGCCCCGTGCACGGCTGTGCAGGAAACCGTTACGGTATTCGTAGGACGTCGGCTCATCGTCCGGCGCAAGCAGCGCCACCAGCCGTCCGGCCTCGTCGTAGCGGTATTCGGTGATCGCGCCTAACGCATCTTGCTCGGCGACCAAGCGCCCCGAGGAGTCGTAGGCCTTGAGCTGTTCGCCACCGTTGGCCTCGACCTTGCGCACCAGGCGTGCGCGGTCATCGTGGACGTAGGTTTCCTCGGTGCCATCGACGTAATGCACCGCCACGCTGCCGTCGTCGTTCCAGACATAACGCGTGTCCACCTGCGAGAACGACGCCCAGTGCCGCACGCAGCGGGCCGCCTTGCCGGACCGCTCCCACTCCCAGAAGAAACTGGCGCCCCCGGTCAATTGCCGTTGCAGGATGACGTGTTGATCGTCGTAGTCGTAACGCTCGCTGTCGCCGGCGGCGTTGGTTGCCTCGATCAGTCGCTGTTGGGCGTCGTAGCGGTAACTGACCAGGGGCTGTTCGGTGTGCCAGTCACCTTCGCGAAAAATCTGGTACTCGACACCGATCAGATGCGCACGCTCATAGCGCAACAGCAGCGACCGACTCGCGCCGTTGTCTAAACGAACAATCCGCTCCTGATGATCGCGAGAAACCGTCAGACGATTGCCATACGCATCACTGACCGCCGTCAGCCGCCCGGCGCGAAAGTGATAAAACCGCGCCGCGTCCCCGGCCAGCGCGAGGACTAACTCCTCCGGCTCATTCCCCAGAAAAATCGCCGCCCGAGACAGGCTGTTGTGAATCGCCGGCCGTTCAACGCTGGGCAACGGAAAGCGTGTGCGGCGGTTTTCGTGATCGACCCAGACCACCACATCGCCATCGAACTCAAGCCGATGCGCCAGCGAATGACTCCAGCCAAAGCCCAGGCCGAGGTCGATCTCGACTGCGCTGGTGCGATACAGACGGGTAAAAGTGAAGGGCAACAGCCCGTCGAGCGTGCCATCGGTCAGGGTCAGCAGTTCTTCGCCGGTGACCATCGACACCGGACAACCATTGGTGCAGGTGCGCGACACGCAATCGGCGCTGTCGCCGTTGGGGTTTTTCGCTTGAGCGGGGGCGTCATCATGCGGTTCATGGCGTTCCATCCGGCTCATGCCACGGGACTTGTCTCGCGCAAGCGGCGCCGGATTGGGCACCGACAAAACCAGCGAATCAGCCTGGCGGATGTTCAGCGGGATCGACGCCGTTGGTTTCAACGGCACATCACGCACATTGACCACCAACGGTTTCAGCACGCCTGCATGCGAGTTCAAGTCCCTGGTGGCGGTCATCTCAGCCAGGCGCAACGCAGAAGCCGCCAGCCATTCCCGCGTCCGCGGCGATTTGATCTTCGCCAGCACTTTGTTGCTCAAGCGCAGCGACACACCGACGCCGCCGGACACGCGCACCAACAGAAAACTGATCAGCAGTTCGACCCGCACCTCCGCCACCACCTCGGCGAGGTGCTGCGGCGGCAACATCTTCAGCCAACTGGTGAACGCGGCCAGATGGATGAACAGCAGCGGTTCGTCGCTGAGGAGCAGCAGGCCGTTGGCAATGGCTTCGCTGGAGGCTTGCAGCAGCGCGTCCAGTTCGGCATCGGTCAGGTACTCCAGCAGCTTTTGGCTATTGGCCTGCAGATCGGCGAGGAGGGCGAAGACTTGTTTGATGTCATCCCATACCCGCTGCAGAGCATTTTCGAATCCACGCCAGTCCGCCTGTTGCAACTGGCCATAACGCTCAGCGAACCCGGCGCTGGAAAACTCCGCCCACAGTGGCTGGAAGCCTGCCCATTCCGAGCGTAACCAGCCTTCCAGCTCGTCGAGAATGCCTTCATAAGAGGCATACAGTGCGCGGACATGCGCGGTAGAAACATCGGGAAAGAAGGTGATGCGATAACGCTGGCCCCGGTCGCAGTCGCTCACCTCCAGAATGCCGCTCGGGCCGATGGTATGGCGCAGCGGTTCGCCGAAGCTCAGCACCCCGTCGACTTCGGCAATCACCGGTTCGAGCATCACCGGGGTATCGCCGATCGGGACAAAGCGTGCGGCTTCGAACATATGCACCAGGGTCAGAGGGCCTGCGGCGGGGCACATGACCACGGATGAACTGATGGGCTTTCGACGGTTGATCGGTGCACTCAGGCGTACATCGTTGCCGACCGTGAACACCTGCTCGATATCCAGCACCGATCCGGTCCAGAACTGCTCGGCCCAGGCCTCGTAGTGGTTGAGGCAGAGGCGAAACTCGCGGATCAGGTTTTCAAAATCCGGACGGTCCGGATTCAGGGCGGCAACCACCAGCAGGCCGATGCTGTTGTTCAGGGCCAGAAGCCGATCGGTTTGGAACATTCGCAGGCACTCGCGCACGTGAAAGAGGTGCGCGGACTTTGCGGGGGATCAGAAGGGAAAGAAGTCGGGCAAGTAGGCAATATCTGTAGGACGTTTCGCCAAATTAATGCGAGTTGTTCATCGCCGCAGAGAGCGTTGCCCGTTGCTCAATGTCGGTTGTGCTCGTTATGCTGCTGAACCCTTTAATCAGATCCGAGCAGCGGCATGCCCTTTGCCGCCCGGGATGTCTTTGATAACGGATCCGATGATGAATGCACCGCTGAAGACGTTCGGCCCGATCAAGGCCGTGATTTTCGATATGGACGGTTTGCTGCTGGACACCGAGGGCATTTACACCGAGGTCACCTCGTTGATTGCCGAACGCTACGGGCGAACCTTCGACTGGAGCGTTAAACAGAACATCATTGGTCGCGGTGCCAACGATCTGGCGAACTACGTGGTGCAGGCGCTGGATCTGCCGATCTCCGCCGAAGAGTTTCTGCTGATCCGCGAGCCACTGATGCGCGAGCGTTTTCCCAAGGCCCAGGCCATGCCGGGCGCGCAAGAGCTGATTCGTCACCTCAAGGCGCACAACATTCCGATCGCCGTGGGCACCAGTTCCTCGCGTCAGTCGTTCGGCCAGAAAACCACGCTGCACCGCGACTGGTTCGCGCTGTTCGACTTCATTGTGACAGCGGACGATCCGGAAGTCGGTGCGGCCAAACCGGCACCGGATATTTTCCTCACGGCGGCCCGTCGCCTGGGGGTCGCGCCGGAAGATTGTCTGGTGTTTGAAGATTCACCGTTCGGCGTGACCGCCGCCAAAGCGGCGGGCATGACTGCCATCGCCATTCCCGATGCCGCCATGGCCGATGAGAAATACGCCCACGCCGACGGGATTCTCCGGTCGTTGAAAGCGTTCACGCCGAGTGCCTGTGGCTTGCCGGCGCTGGATTGGGCCTGATCAGGCTGTGAACAAAAACGCCGCCCCTCTGTTGTAGGAGGGGCGGCGTTTTTTTACCGGCGACTCAGAAGGATCAGGCGCCGAAACCACCGTCGATCGTCAGGCTGGCACCGGTGATGTAGCCGGCTTCGGGCCCTGCCAGATAAGCGACGAAACTGGCGATTTCTTCGGCTTTACCGTAGCGACCGACAGCCATCAACGGAATCAGGCTTTCGGCAAAGTCACCGTGCGCCGGGTTCATGTCCGTGTCGACCGGGCCGGGCTGCACGTTGTTGACGGTGATGCCGCGAGGGCCAAGATCACGTGCCAGGCCTTTGGTCAGACCGACCAGCGCCGATTTGCTCATGGCATACACACCGCCACCGGCGAAGGGCATGCGGTCAGCGTTGGTGCTGCCGATGTTGATGATGCGTGCGCCTTCACCCATATGTTTCGCGGCTTCCTGGGAGGCGATGAAGACACTGCGAATATTGATTGCCACGGTCTGGTCGAAATCTTCCAGTTTGAAATCTTCCAGGGGGGCTACGGCCAGTACGCCGGCGTTGTTGACCAGGATGTCGAGGCGACCAAACGCTTCGACAGTGGCGTTGACGGCATGCCGGATGGCGGCGGCGTCGGCGCTGTCAGCCTTGATCGCCAAGGCTTTGCCGCCAGTGGTGGTGATGCTGTTCTGCAGTTCTTCGGCTTTTGCGGTGGAGCTGACGTAGGTAAATGCGACTGCAGCGCCTTCGGCGGCCAGACGTTTGACAATGGCAGCGCCGATGCCACGGGAACCGCCTTGAATCAGAGCGACTTTGCCGCTGAGGAGTTGAGTGGTCATGTTCGATCTCCAGAAAGTTGAAGGCGGAATGCCTTGGTGTTGGAGCCGAGTATCGGCCTCGCATCGACAACCGTGTAGACCCTGATTGCTATAGTCTGTGTAAACCAGAAGTTTATAGTGGCGATCATGGAAACCTTCAGCAGTATCGAATGCTTCGTGCGCAGCGCCGAAGTCGGCAGTTTTGCCGAGGCCGCGCGGCGCTTGAGCCTGACCCCCGCAGCCGTCGGCAAGAGTGTCGCGAAGCTTGAGGGGCGTCTCGGTGTACGGCTGTTCCAGCGTAGTACACGCAGCCTGACGCTGACCGAGGCCGGTCAGCTGTTTTTGAGCCAGGTCAGTGGCAGCCTGACGACGATTCAGAATGCGGTGGCCAATCTGTCGAGTGTGGAGGGACTGCCGGCGGGGACGTTGAAAGTCAGCATGGGCACGGTATTCGGGCGCTTGTACATCGTGCCGTTGTTGCAAGAGTTTTTGCGTCGGTTTCCGGCGATCAACCCTGATTGGCATTTTGATAACCGTCAGGTCGATCTGATCGGGCAGGGGTTCGATGCGGCGATTGGCGGGGGCTTCGAATTGCCCCAAGGTGTCGTCGCACGCAAATTGGCACCCGCGCATCGCGTGTTGGTGGCGTCTGCGGACTATCTGCAAAAGCACGAGGCGATCGTCGAACCTGATGACCTGCAACGTCACGATGGGATCCTGATTCGTTCGCCGCAAACCGGCCGGGTGCGCTCCTGGCAGTTGATCAGTAGCGGCAGTCAGCTCTGCCAGCCCTTGACCCTCAAAACGCGAATGACCATGAGTGACTCCGAAGCCGCCTGCGCCACGGCAGCACAAGGGCTGGGGATCGCGCTGGTCAGCATGCCGTTTGCCGTGGGTTACCTCGAGGCGGGCACGTTGCAGCGCGTGCTGCCGGACTGGTACATCGATGACGGCAACATTTCGATCTACTACGCCGAACATAAATTGTTGCCGGGCAAGACTCGGGCGTTTGTCGATTTTGTGATTGAGCAGTTTGCGGAGCGAGGGTTGGCTCGGCGGTTCAGTGCTTTCTGAGTTTGGCTTTTGATCGAGTTGCGGCCATTGCGGGCAAGCCACGCTCCCACAGGTTCTTTGTCGTTCACATAATGGTGAACAACGCGAACCCTGTGGGCGCGTGGCTTGCCTGCGATGAACGATAACGCGGTCTAGCGAGCAAACCGCCCCGGCCAGCCCACAATGTTTTTTGGCCTCGGCGTCGCGTAAGTTCGCACCTTCGACGTCGACAACCCCAGCCGCACCAGCGATTCAGCAATGGTCACCGCCGTCGTTACGCCATCGACCACCGGCACCCCGGTGCGGCGACGAATCTGCTCATCCAGCCCGGCCATCCCGCCGCAGCCCAGGCAAATCACTTCGGCCTTGTCTTGCGTCACCGCCAGCTCGGCCTGATGCACGATGGCTTCCAGTGCGCGGTGCGGCTCATGTTCCAGTTCCAGCACCGCCAGACCGCTGGCCCGCACCGATGCGCAGCGGTCCCACAGGCCGGACAACTTCAGCCGGTCTTCGATCAGCGGCACCGTGCGATCCAGAGTGGTCACCACTGAGTAGGCGTGGCCGAGAAACATCGCCGTACTCGCTGCCGCATCGGTGATGTCCACCACCGGCACGTTAAGCAATTCCTGCAAGCCTTCACGGCCATGCTCGCCGTAGCCGGCCTGAATCACCGCGTCGAAGGGTTGATCGTAAGACATCACCCGATCCATCACGGCGATGGCAGCCAGGTAACTTTCGAAGTTGCCTTCCACCGAGTCGGCGCCGAAGAACGGTGTCAGGCCGATGATTTCCGTACCGGGTGACGCGACAGCCTGAGCCGAGCGGGCGATGGCCTGGGTGATCGATTCGGTGGTGTTGACGTTGACCACGAGAATGCGCATGGGAAGTCCTTATAGCGGGCAGTTCTGCGGCCCGAAAACCGGGCCGCGAGGAAGTTAATGGCTGACGTTGTCGACGGCGATGGCTTCGCCGCTGACGTCGGCGTAGTGCGGCTGACGCTGGGCGATGATCAGGTAGAGCATCGCGGCAATGCCGGCGCCCACTAGCCAGGAGAACGGCGAGATGCTGTGGAAACCCGGCACCAGCGCCAGGACGATGGCGATCAGCGCCGCAGGAATGAACGCCGCCACGGCACGGATATTCACCCCGCGGCTGTAGTAATAAGCGCCGTTGGGATCTTCGCTGTACAACTGCGGGACGTTGATCCGGCCTCTGCGGATCAGCCAGTAGTCGACCATGATCACTCCGTACAGCGGACCGAGCAGGGCGCCGAGGCCGGAGAGGAAGTACACGATCACTAACGGGCTGTTGTAGAGGTTCCACGGCAGGATCAACACGGCGATGGTCGCGCTGATCAGCCCGGCGCGGCGGAAGGTCAGGTACTTTGGCGCCAGATTGCTCAGGACAAACGCCGGGGCGACGAAGTTGGCCATGATGTTCACCGCGACGGTGACAATCAGAAACGCCAGGCAGCCGAGCACCAGAAAGAATGTGTTGGGAATCGACGCAATGATTTCAGTCGGGCTCTCGATCACCCGTCCGTTGATCTGGAACTGCGCGCCACACAGCAGCACGGTGATCGCCGCGAACACCAGAATATTCACCGGCAAGCCCCAGAAATTGCCGACCTTGATGGTCTTGCGGCACGGCGAGGATCGGGCGAAATCGCAGAAGTTGAGAATCAGCGTGCCGTAGATCGCCAGCCACAACGCGCCGCCGGCAAAGATGTTGCGCCACATTTCGCCACCGGTCAGTGGTTCACGGATCGACCAGGCGATGGTTGCATTGGCCTGGGTATACATCCACGCGGCGAGGGCGGCGACGGTCAGCAGAATCACCGGCCCGGCGAAGGCTTCGTAGCGACGAACCATTTCCATGCCGTAGGCGAGGATCGCCAGTTGCACGAACCAGATCGCTACAAAACATACCCAGCCCAGGGACGACAATCCGAGGATCGAGTTGTGGTCGTACTCGGCGAAGCCTGGGTGAATCGCCGTCAACAGCACGCGAAACACCACCGACGCCAGGTACGTCTGGATTCCGAACCAGGCGATGGCGATCACCGCCCGGATCAGCGCCGGAATCTGTGCGCCGTGGATGCCGAAACTGATCCGGCTGATCACCGGAAACGGCACCCCGGTTTTCTGTCCCATGTAGCCGGACAGGTTCATGAAGAAGTACACCAGCGCCGCACCGATCCCCAGCGACAGCAGAATCTGCCAGCCCCCCAGGCCCAGCGCATACAGTCCGATGGCGAACGAGTAGTTGGCGATGTTGTGCACATCGTTGGTCCACAGGGCGAAGATGCTGTATTTGCCCCAGCGCCGACCTTCGGCCCGGGTCGGTGCCAGATCGCTGTTGTGCAGGCGGGGACTCAGTTGTAACGGTTCGGTCAGGCCATCGTCGGGCAATGGCTGATCGAGGGCAGAGGCGGGCAGATTCAGCGCGATGTTGTTGGAGAGACTTGTACGCATTCCGGCAGGCTCCTGATGGACGGGGCCGCGATGACTGTGCATGAGCCCGGGGCTCGACAAATCTTCGTCGCGGCCAGCAAACATCACTGGTTACGGGGCATCTGCAGCCTGTACGGGATAGGGCGCTTCAGGCTTGCGGATCGAAAGTGTGGGGTCATGTTTTGCAGTTTTGTATACAAAACATGTATGCACTAAAGCCAGATCTGTGCCAATTAGCGATCTATGCGTAGCAGTGCTCATTTCGAAAAGTTATCGACAAGCGCTAAGTGTTTGAAAATAAGTGGTTAAAAATTGACCGAATGAACAGGTATTTATTTTTGGCGGGGGATTTCGCCAGCGAGTGACGAGAAAGGATTTTCAGGCGGGATGTAACTTTTCAGGGCGTGGAAACAAAAAAGTGCACACATAAATGGCACCGACGGTGACATTTGTGTGTACACATTCTTGAGGTTTCCGCACAGCACTGTAGGGGAGATCATTTAGGCAGGGATTTAAGCCTTGCTGATGATATTCCCCGCATGCAAACCGCATTCTTTCTGCGTCGCTTCTTCCCACCACCAGCGGCCTTCGCGTTCGTGCTGGTTCGGCAGCACAGGACGGGTGCAGGGTTCGCAGCCGATGCTGATGAAGCCGCGTTCATGCAGGCTGTTATAAGGCAGCTCAAGCATGCGGATGTAACCCCAGATCTCTTCGCTGGTCATCTGTGCCAGCGGGTTGAACTTGTACAGGGTGCGTTCTGGCGTAGAGAACGCGGTGTCGATTTCCAGCACCGCCACGGCGCTGCGGGTGCCCGGGCTCTGGTCGCGGCGCTGGCCGGTGGCCCAGGCTTTGACGCCGGACAATTTGCGGCGCAGCGGCTCGATCTTGCGAATGCCGCAGCATTCGCCATGGCCGTCCTTGTAGAAACTGAACAGGCCTTTTTCCTTCACGAACGGTTCCAGTTTCGTGTAGTCCGGCGACACCAGTTCGATGTCGATCTTGTAGTGCTCGCGCACCTGATCAATGAACCGGTAGGTTTCCGGGTGCAGGCGGCCGGTGTCGAGACTGAACACCTTGACGTTCTTGTTGAGCTTCCAGGCCATGTCCACCAGCACCACATCCTCGGCGCCGCTGAAAGATATCCACAGCTCGTCGCCGAACTCGGCAAACGCGAGTTTCAGGATGTCCTGCGCGGATTTGTTGGCATAGGTCGTGGCGAGTTCCACGACGTCGAACGTTGGGCTCATCAGGGCGGCTTCCTACAGGTCGGTGGCGCTGGGCGCTCTATATGGCGGCGATGTTAACAAAAAGCGGCGGGGTACGGGGTGGTCGCTGCGTTGCGCCGTGGCGGGGGAGTCGCTAGAGTTCGGGCTCGCTCGACTCAATAATCAATACAAACGGGAGTGTCTTGTGGAAATTGCTTGCCTGGATCTTGAAGGGGTACTGGTACCGGAAATCTGGATCGCCTTTGCCGAAAAAACCGGAATCGACTCCCTCAAGGCCACCACCCGGGACATTCCCGATTACGACGTGCTGATGAAACAGCGTCTGCGCATCCTCGACGAGCACGGTCTGAAGCTTTCGGATATTCAGGAAGTGATCGCCACGCTCAAGCCGCTGGACGGCGCGGTGGAATTCGTCGACTGGCTGCGCGAGCGCTTTCAGGTGGTGATTCTCTCGGACACCTTCTACGAATTCTCCCAGCCGCTGATGCGACAACTGGGCTTCCCGACCTTGCTTTGCCATCGTCTGATCACTGACGACAGCGGGCGGGTGACCAGCTATCAACTGCGTCAGAAAGATCCCAAGCGTCAGTCGGTGCTGTCGTTCAAGAGCCTGTACTACCGGGTGATTGCGGCGGGGGATTCGTATAACGATACGAGCATGCTGGGTGAGGCGGACGCCGGGATTCTGTTCCACGCGCCGGACAACGTGATCCGGGAGTTCCCGCAGTTTCCGGCGGTGCATACGTTTGCCGAGTTGAAGCAGGAATTCCTCAAAGCTTCTAACAGAGAGTTGAGTTTGTAGTCGTCTGAAAAGACGCCATCGCGAGCAGGCTCACTCCTACAAGGGAACGCATTCCAAATGCAGGAGTGAGCCTGCTCGCGATAGCTTTTAGAGGTTTTGCAGGGTTTCCAGGAGGATCTTCACTTTGGTTATCGACTCCTGATACTCCGCCTGCCAGTCCGAATCAGCCACGATCCCGCCGCCGCCCCAGCAACACACCTGCCCATCCTTGACCAGCAGACTGCGAATGGCGATGGAGCTGTCCATCTCGCCACGCACGTCCAGATACAACAGCGACCCGCAATACAATCCACGCCGGGTCGGTTCCAGTTCGTCGATGATCTGCATTGCGCGAATCTTTGGTGCGCCGGTGATCGAGCCGCCGGGAAAGCTGCCGGCGATCAGGTCCAGAGCGTCGCGATCCTGCGCCAGTTCACCGGTCACGCTGCTGACCAGGTGATGCACGTTGGGATAGCTTTCCAGGCTGAACAGCTCCGGTACCCGCACCGAGCCGATGCGGCAGGTGCGGCCGAGGTCGTTGCGCAGCAGGTCGACGATCATCAGGTTCTCGGCGCGATCCTTGGGGCTGCCCAGCAGTTCGGCGGCATTGGCCGCGTCTTCGGCGGGCGTCAGACCACGGGGGCGGGTGCCTTTGATCGGGCGGGTTTCGACCTGGCGCTGGCTGACTTTGACGAAACGCTCCGGCGACAGGCTCAGCACCGCGCCGCCGTCGGGCAGGCTCTGGAAGCCGGAAAACGGCGTCGGGCAGGCTTCACGCAAAGCGCAATAAGCCAGCCACGGATCGCCCTGACAGGTTGCGCGGAAACGCTGGGCGAAGTTGACCTGGTAGCAGTCGCCGGCCTGGATGTATTGATGAATGCGCTCCAGCGCCTGGCGATAGTCATCGGCCGACAGGTCGGCGGTCATCGGCGTGTTCAGCTTGAACGGCGTCAGCGTGGCGGCGGCCGATTGACTGAACAGGCTGATCAGGCGTTGCCGCTCACTGTCGGCCAACGACGGGTGAAAAACCAGTTGGCTGGTGGCGGTCTGGTGATCGCTGATCAGCGCCCAGTCGTACAGGCCGAAGCGTGCGTCGGGCAGTTGCAGATCATCCCGGGCCTGGCTGGGCAGCTGTTCCAGGTGCCGGCCGAAGTCGTAACTCAGATAGCCGATCAGGCCGCCAGCGAACGGCAGCTCATATTCCGCCGGCAGCTGCGCCTGGCCCAGACGAGTCAGATTGTCCCGCAGGCGTTGCAGGAAAACGCTGCCGCTTTCGTCGGGCAACACCGCCAGTTGTGCCAGCGGCCAGGCGCTGAGCAGGTCATAGCGACCACGGTCGGCACTCGGCCGGCCGCTGTCGAGCAACACGGCGCCGGGGGCATGACGGATGGCCGCGAAGTAGTCGGCGGGATTGGCGCGGTAAGGCAGCGGGTGTACGGAACAGGTCAACATGGGCGGGGCAGATCGGCCATCGAGGCGGGGTAGGGATTGTAGTCCTCTCCGCTGTCAGATCAAAATCAAAAGCCTACCCCCTCACCCCAGCCCTCTCCCCCAAGGGGGCGAGGGGGAAGGGAGCAGATCTTCATGCTTTTCAAAGCCTGAGTTCGACTCAAGACTTTCAGGTCGGCGTATTTCCAGCATCCACCTCGGTCAGTCCCCTCTCCCTCAGGGCGGCGAGGGGGAAGGGAGCAGATCTTCATGCTTTTCAAAGCTTGAGTTCGACTCAAGACTTTCAGGTCGGCGTATTTCCAGCATCCACTTCGGTCAGTCCCCTCTCCCTTTGGGCGGCGAGGGGGAAGGGAGCAGATCTTCATGCTTTTCAAAGCCTGAGTTCGACTCAAGACTTTCAGGTCGGCGTATTTCCAGCATCCACTTCGGTCAGTCCCCTCTCCCTCAGTGCGGCGAGGGGGAAGGGAACAGATCTTCATGCTTTTCAAAGCTTGAGTTCGACTCAAGACTTTCAGGTCGGCGTATTTCCAGCATCCACCTCGGTCAGTCCCCTCTCGCTCAAGGCGGCGAGGGGGAAGGGAGCAGATCTTCATGCTTTTCAAAGCTTGAGTTCGACTCAAGACTTTCAGGTCGGTGTATTTCCAGCATCCACTTCGGTCAGTCCCCTCTCCCTCAGTGCGGCGAGGGGGAAGGGAACAGATCTTCATGCTTTTCAAAGCCTGAGTTCGACTCAAGACTTTCAGGTCGGCGTATTTCTAGCATCCACCTCGGTCAGTCCCCTCTCCCTCAGGGCGGCGAGGGGGAAGGGAACAGATCTTCATGCTTTTCAAAGCTTGAGTTCGACTCAAGACTTTCAGGTCGGCGTATTTCCAGCATCCACTTCGGTCAGTCCCCTCTCCCTCAGTGCGGCGAGGGGGAAGGGAACAGATCTTCATGCTTTTCAAAGCTTGAGTTCGACTCACAACTTTCAGGTCGGCGTATTTCCAGCATCCACCTCGGTCAGTCCCCTCTCGCTCAAGGCGGCGAGGGGGAAGGGAGCAGATCTTCATGCTTTTCAAAGCTTGAGTTCGACTCAAGACTTTCAGGTCGGTGTATTTCCAGCATCCACTTCGGTCAGTCCCCTCTCCCTCAGTGCGGCGAGGGGGAAGGGAACAGATCTTCATGCTTTTCAAAGCCTGAGTTCGACTCAAGACTTTCAGGTCGGCGTATTTCCAGCATCCACCTCGGTCAGTCCCCTCTCCCTTTGGGAGAGGGCTAGGGTGAGGGGCTTTTCAGCCTTCCACAGCAGGAATATGCCCAAACATTTCTTGGGTAAACGCCACTCGTTCCTCAACCGACTCCGTCACCCCACGCGCCTTCAGCGCTTCCAGGTGCGCCTCGACCGCATGCGTACGCTGGGTCAGCCCGCAATCGTTGGCGATCTGGATATTCAGTCCCGGCCGCGCGTTCAGCTCCAGAATCAGCGGGCCTTTCTCCTGATCCAGCACCATGTCCACACCGATGTAACCCAGCCCGCACAGCTCGTAGCAGCCGGCGGCGAGTTTCATGAAACCGTCCCAGTAGGGCAGTTGCACGCCATCCACCGCGTTGGTGGTGTCGGGGTGTTTGTTGATGATGTTGTTCAGCCAAGTGCCGCGCAGGGTCAGGCCGGTGGCCAGATCGACACCGACGCCGATGGCGCCCTGATGCAGGTTGGCCTTGCCGCCGGACTGGCGGGTCGGCAAGCGCAGCATGGCCATCACCGGGTAGCCCATCAGCACGATGATGCGGATGTCCGGCACGCCTTCGTAACTGATGCTTTTGAAGATCTGATCCGGGGTCACTCGGTATTCGATCAGTGCACGGTCGCGGTGACCGCCCAGCGAATACAGACCGGTGAGAATGCTCGAGATGTGGTGCTCGAGTTCTTCGTGGGCGAGGATCTTGCCCGAGACCGTGCGATAGCGGCCCTCGAAGCGGTCGGCGATGACGATGATGCCGTCACCGCCGGCACCCTGGGCCGGCTTGATCACGAAGTCATTGTGCCCGCCGATGATCGCGTCGAGCTTGTCGATTTCCTTCTCCGTGGAAATCACGCCATACAGCTCCGGCACATGAATGCCGGCTGCGATGGCGCGCTCCTTGGTGATGATCTTGTCATCGACGATCGGGTACAGGCTGCGCTTGTTGTACTTGAGCACGTAGTCGGCGTTACGCCGATTGATGCCCATGATGCCCCGCGCCTCCAGAGCCTTCCAGGTCTTCCAGAAACCGAACATCAGTGATCAGCCTTGTTGACGAATGCCTTGAAACGCACCAGTTCAGTCAGGCGGTAGCCGCGATAGCGACCCATCGCCAGCATGAAACCGACCATGATCAGCAGGATCGCCGGGAAGGTGAACACGAAGTACACCAGCTCCGGCACGGTCATGATCAGGTGTGCCAGCGAGGCGGCAAACAACGTACCGATCGCCACTTTCATCGCATGGCTGGCGCCACGTTCTTCCCAGGTGATCGACAGGCGTTCGATGGTCATGGTCAGAATCACCATCGGGAACAACGCAACAGACAAGCCGCGCTCCAGGCCGAGCTTGTGACTGAACAGGCTGATGGCCGCGATCAACACCACGACAAAGGTCAGCACCACCGACAGGCGCGGGAGCATTTGCAGCTTCAAGTGTTCCAGATACGAACGTAACGACAGGCCCAGCGCGGTGATCACGGTAAACAGCAGAATGCCGAAGCCCAGCTGCGTTTCGCGGAAGGCCAGGGCAATCAGCACCGGGGTGAACGTGCCGAGGGTCTGCAGGCCGATCAGGTTGCGCAGGATCAGGATCACCAGCACGCCGATCGGGATCATCACCATGATCATGAACGTCTGTTGAGTCTGCAGCGGCAGGCCGTACAGCGAGTATTCGAGGAAGTTGGCGTCGGTGTTTTCATCCGTCAGCTTGGCCAGACGAATCGCGTTCATCTCGCTGTTGTTCAGGCTGAAGGTCACGTTGGCTTTCTTGCCGCCGTCGACGGTGATCAGGTTCTCGTCACCGGTCCACCACAGCAGACGGTCGGTCGGCAGGCCTTGCTCGCCGGTTTCCGGGTTGAAGTACAGCCAGTCGTTGCCGTTGAAGCTGCGCAGCCACAGTTCCGGGGTTTGCGGTTGATCGGCAACGAGGCGGATGGTGTGGACTTTTTCCACCGGCACGTGGGCGATGGACAGCAGCAACTCGACGATCTTCGCCTTGTGTGGCGTCGACGGGTCGCCGGCCAGCAGCAGTTTGACGTTGTCGTCGTTGACGTTGTTGACCCGCTTGATCGCCTCGCCAATAAAGGTTTCGACGTCGGCCGAGTGCTGGCGGATCGGTGCGAGCAGGGCTTCGGCGGCGATTTTTTCCGGGCCTTCGATGGCGATGCTGTCGCGGAAGGTCGGGCCTTTGATCTTGGTTTTTTCTGCGGTGTAGCGCTTGGTCAGGACCAGACGGTAATAAAGGGTCTGGTTGCCCTTGGCCCGGCGCGCCGACCAGGTGACCTTGCGGTTGCCGTCGACGCGGTTGACGGCGACGCCATAGTTATTGGAGATGAAGCTTTCGTTGAGGCTGACGTAGTCGCGGCTCAGGGGCGGCACGAACATCTGGATCTTCACCGGATCCTTGGTGCTGGCGACGAACTCGACCTTGGCGTCGATGTTCCACAAGTCGTCGGTGGCGTCTTCGGTCACCGGAATCCCGAGCACGAAAATCTGATAGGCCGTAACCGAAACGCCCAGCAACACCAGAATGGTGATCAGGATTTTCAGGTGGAAGGTTAGAGAACGCATGGAAATTACTCGGCGGTATGAGCGGCGATGGTGCAGGCGGGTTTGCCGGCAGCGTATTTAAGACTGGGATCGACCAGCGCATCGAAGCGTTTCAGCGCCTCGGAGCCAATCAAAAGCGGGTATTGGAACGCACTACGGTCGGTCAGGTTCACTTCGATGCTGCGCAAAGCCGAACCCATGCAGATGTCCAGCTCGATCACCGGGCGGGCAGTGTACTTTTTGCCTTCTTCCGGGTCGTAGTCGCCGGCGCGGCGCTTGATCTTGCTGACCCGCGCCAGCGGCCGTTCGATCGGGTGCGAATGCGCGGCGTCGATCGCCAGATAAAAGCGTACCCACGACTCGCCGTTGCGTTTGAAGCGTTTGATGTCGCGGGCGCTCAGTGATGCGGTTTTCGCACCGGTGTCGAGTTTGGCCGCGACTTCCAGATTGATGCCATCGAGCGACGCGTATTCGTTAAGGCCGTACACGGTTTTTTCCCCCGCTGCGGCGAGGCCGGGCAGGCAAAACAGAGCAAAAAAGGTGGGGAAGGGCTTGAGTCTCATAAATCCTGGTGCGCAGCGTTCCGTTCTCGGTTCAAGGGCTTGGCAGCAGGCTTTCCTGCCTGCGCCAGCACCTTCGTGTGCCTATCAGCTTTTTATGACAAGCCGTACAAATGGCCAGCAAATGCGGGCGGCATTCTAGCACGGTGGTTTTATGGCGCCAGCGCCTGCGGCGGTCTATAACCCTGGGGTTCCTGCTCCCACAGGTGATTGGCTGATCAAAAGGACCATCGGCTGTGGTTATTAGACGATTGTCGACAATGTGTATTTATCCTTTGACGGATGCGGGTGAATTGGCTAGTTTTTGCCGCATTGGATTTAAAGGTGTCGACAATCATGCTGGATCAACTCGATCCCCCGGTCATCAGCGGCGACGATTCCGAGACGCTCTCGGAAAACGTCTTCCGACGCATCCAGGCGGCCATCGTCAAGGGTGAGATCGCCCCGGGCAGCAAGATCTCCGAGCCGGAGCTGGCGCGCACCTACGGCATCAGCCGCGGGCCGCTGCGTGAGGCCATTCATCGGCTCGAAGGCCAGCGCCTGCTGGTACGGGTACCGCACGTCGGCGCACGAGTGGTGTCGCTCAGCCACGCCGAACTGCTCGAACTCTACGAAATCCGCGAGTCCCTCGAAGGCATGGCCTGCCGTCTGGCGGCCGAACGCATGAGCGTCGAAGACATCGACGAACTGCGCCGGGTGCTGGAAACCCATGAGCGCGATGCGGCGTTTCAGGCCGGCGTCGGCTACTACCAGCAGGAAGGCGATTTCGACTTCCATTACCGGATCATCCAGGGCAGCGGCAATCGCACCCTGACCCAGATGCTGTGCGGCGAGTTGTACCAACTGGTGCGCATGTACCGTATCCAGTTTTCCACCACGCCGAACCGCCCGCGTCAGGCCTTTGCCGAACACCACCGGATTCTCGATGCCATCGCCGACCGTGACGGCGAGCTCGCGGAATTGTTGATGCGCCGCCACATCGGCGCCTCGAAACGCAACATCGCCCGTCATTACCAGGACGGCGCCGACAATAAGACAGCCACTGAACGAGGTGAGTCATGAGTTCCAAGCAGAACACTCCAGGCCAGCGTTTCCGCGATGCGGTCGCCAGCGAGCATCCCTTGCAAGTGGTCGGCGCGATCAACGCCAACCACGCGCTGCTGGCCAAGCGCGCCGGTTTCAAAGCGATCTACCTGTCCGGTGGCGGCGTCGCTGCAGGTTCGCTCGGTGTGCCGGACCTGGGCATCACCGGCCTGGATGACGTGCTGACCGACGTGCGTCGTATCACCGATGTCTGCGACCTGCCGCTGCTGGTGGATGTGGATACCGGTTTCGGTTCGTCGGCGTTCAACGTGGCGCGCACCGTCAAGTCGATGATCAAGTTCGGCGCGGCGGCGATTCACATCGAAGACCAGGTCGGTGCCAAGCGCTGCGGCCACCGTCCGAACAAGGAAATCGTCAGCCAGCAGGAAATGGTCGATCGCATCAAGGCCGCCGTCGATGCCCGTACCGACGACAGCTTCGTGATCATGGCGCGTACCGATGCGCTCGCGGTGGAAGGCCTGGAATCGGCCCTGGATCGCGCCGCCGCGTGCATCGAGGCGGGCGCCGACATGATCTTCCCGGAAGCCATCACCGAACTGGAGATGTACAAACTGTTCGCCAGCCGCGTGAAGGCACCGATCCTCGCCAACATCACCGAGTTCGGCGCGACGCCGCTGTACACCACCGAGCAGCTTGCGGGAGCGGATGTGTCGCTGGTGCTGTACCCGCTGTCGGCGTTCCGCGCGATGAACAAGGCGGCGGAAAATGTCTACACCGCGATCCGCCGCGACGGCACGCAGCAGAATGTCATCGACACCATGCAGACTCGCATGGAGCTTTACGATCGCATCGACTACCACACCTTCGAGCAGAAGCTCGATGCGTTGTTTGCACAAAAGAAAGGCTGACCAAGACCCCTGTGGGAGCGAGCCTGCTCGCGATGGGCGTTAACGATAACGCGGTGTTCCTGATGTGCCGAGGTGTTCCAGCCACCTTCGCGAGCAGGCTCGCTCCTACAAGTTTCCCTACAAATTCAAGAAGATTGGAGACAGCAATGGCCGAAGCAAAAGTACTCAGTGGCGCCGGGCTCCGTGGCCAGGTGGCCGGGCAAACCGCACTGTCCACCGTGGGCCAGGCCGGTGCCGGGCTGACCTATCGCGGCTACGACGTGCGTGAACTGGCGGCAGATGCGCAGTTCGAAGAAGTGGCTTACCTGCTGCTGTACGGAGAGCTGCCGACCCAGGCACAACTCGACGCCTACCAGCAAAAGCTGAGCAAGCTGCGCGACCTGCCGCAAGCACTGAAAGAAGTGCTCGAACGCATTCCCGCCGACGCCCACCCGATGGACGTGATGCGCACCGGTTGCTCGTTCCTCGGCAATATCGAGCCGGAGAAAGACTTCTCCGAACAGCGCGACAAGACCGACCGCCTGCTGGCGGCGTTCCCGGCAATCATGTGCTACTGGTATCGCTTCAGCCACGACGGCAAGCGCATCAACTGCGTCAGCGACGAGCCGACCATCGGCGGCCACTTCCTGCACCTGCTGCACGACAAGAAGCCGAGTGAACTCCACGTCAAAGTGATGAACGTGTCGCTGATTCTTTACGCCGAACATGAATTCAACGCCTCGACCTTTACCGCGCGGGTGTGCGCGTCGACTCTGTCTGACCTGTATTCCTGCGTCACGGCTGCCATCGGTTCGCTGCGCGGCCCGCTGCACGGCGGCGCCAACGAAGCGGCGATGGAAATGATCGAACGCTTCTCGTCGCCGGAAGAGGCGATAAAGGGCACCCTCGGCATGCTTGAGCGCAAGGACAAGATCATGGGCTTCGGCCATGCGATCTATAAGGACAGCGATCCGCGCAACGAGGTGATCAAGGGCTGGTCGAAAAAACTCGCCGACGAAGTCGGTGACAAGGTGCTGTTCCCGGTCTCCGAAGCCATCGACAAGACCATGTGGGAGCAGAAGAAACTGTTTCCCAACGCCGACTTCTACCATGCCTCGGCGTACCACTTCATGGGCATCCCGACCAAGCTGTTCACGCCGATCTTCGTCTGCTCGCGCCTGACCGGCTGGGCCGCCCACGTGTTCGAACAGCGCGCCAACAACCGCATCATCCGTCCGAGCGCCGAGTACATCGGCGTAGAACAGCGCAAGTTCGTGCCAATCGAACGTCGCTGAATGGTGAGGGCCGAACACTAATCTCGATGTTCACCGAAGACCCTGTGGGAGCTGGCTTGCCAGCGATGACCGAGTCACATCCAACATTGATGTCGACTGACCCACCGCTATCGCTGGCAAGCCAGCTCCCACAGGGTTCAGTGTGAATTTCAAGGTCAGTGTCCGGCCCCACCTCTTGAAACCACCGTGACCCGAGTCCTGACCCGATGAACACAGCATTCCGCAAGAACCTGCCCGGCAGTTCCCTGGATTACTTCGACGTCCGTGCGGCGGTCGAGGCGATTCAGCCCGGCAGCTACGACACCCTGCCGTACACCTCCCGCGTGTTGGCGGAAAACCTCGTGCGTCGCTGCGATCCGGCCACGCTCACCGATTCCCTCAAACAACTGATCGAGCGTAAACGCGACCTCGACTTCCCGTGGTTCCCGGCGCGCGTGGTGTGCCACGACATTCTTGGCCAGACCGCACTGGTCGACCTCGCCGGCCTGCGTGACGCGATCGCCTTGCAGGGCGGTGACCCGGCGCAGGTCAACCCGGTGGTGCCGACGCAATTAATCGTCGACCACTCGCTGGCGGTGGAAGCGGGCGGTTTCGACAAGCAGGCGTTCGAGAAGAACCGCGCCATCGAAGACCGACGCAACGAAGACCGTTTCCACTTCATCAACTGGACCAAAAAGGCCTTCAAGAACGTCGACGTGATCCCGCCAGGCAACGGCATCATGCACCAGATCAACCTGGAGAAAATGTCGCCGGTGATCCAGGTGCGCGATGGCGTGGCGTTCCCTGACACCTGCGTCGGCACCGACAGCCACACCCCGCACGTCGATGCGCTGGGCGTGATTGCTATCGGCGTCGGTGGCCTCGAAGCCGAAAGCGTGATGCTCGGCCGTGCCTCGTGGATGCGCCTGCCGGAAAGCGTCGGCGTCGAACTGACCGGCAAGCTGCAACCGGGCATCACCGCCACCGACATGGTGCTGGCGCTGACCGAGTACCTGCGCAAACAGAAAGTCGTCGGCGCATGGCTGGAGTTCTTCGGTGAAGGCGCCTCGGCGCTGACCCTCGGCGACCGCGCGACCATCTCCAACATGGCCCCGGAATACGGCGCCACCGCGGCGATGTTCTACATCGACCAGCAGACCATCGACTACCTGAAACTCACCGGTCGCGAAGATCAGCAAGTGCAACTGGTCGAGCAGTACGCCAAGCTCAACGGCCTGTGGGCTGACAGCCTGAAAGGCGCGCAATACGAGCGCGGCCTGACGTTCGACCTGTCGTCGGTGGTGCGCAACATGGCCGGCCCGAGCAACCCGCACGCCCGCGTCGCGGTGGCGGATCTGGCGGCCAAAGGCATCTCCGGGCAGTGGGATGACGTGCCGGGGCAAATGCCTGACGGCGCAGTGATCATCGCCGCCATCACCAGTTGCACCAACACCAGCAACCCGCGCAACGTGATTGCCGCCGGCCTGCTGGCGCGCAATGCCAACAAACTCGGCCTGACCCGCAAGCCGTGGGTCAAATCCTCGCTGGCGCCGGGCTCGAAAACCGTCGCGCTGTACCTCGATGAAGCGGGGCTGACCACGGAGCTGGAGCAACTGGGTTTCGGTGTCGTCGCGTTCGCCTGCACCACCTGCAACGGCATGTCCGGCGCACTCGATCCGGTGATCCAGCAAGAGATCATCGACCGCGATCTTTACGCGACTGCAGTGCTCTCCGGTAATCGTAACTTCGACGGCCGCATTCACCCGTACGCCAAGCAGGCGTTCCTCGCTTCGCCGCCGCTGGTGGTCGCTTACGCCATTGCCGGCACCATCCGTTTCGACATCGAGAAGGACGTGCTGGGCGTGGTCGACGGCAAGGAAGTTCGCCTGAAAGACATCTGGCCGAGCGACGAAGAAATCGACGCGGTGGTGAAGTCGTCGGTGAAGCCGGAGCAGTTCCGTCAGGTCTACATTCCGATGTTCGCCATTCACGAAGACACCGGCCCGAAAGTCACGCCGCTGTACGACTGGCGCGAGATGAGCACCTACATCCGTCGTCCGCCGTACTGGGAAGGCGCACTGGCCGGGGCCCGTCCGCTCAAGGGCATGCGCCCGCTGGCGGTGCTGCCGGACAACATCACCACCGATCACCTGTCGCCCTCCAACGCGATCATGCTCGACAGCGCCGCTGGCGAATACCTGGCGAAAATGGGCCTGCCGGAAGAGGACTTCAACTCCTACGCCACGCACCGGGGTGACCACCTGACTGCGCAACGCGCGACCTTTGCCAACCCGAAACTGTTCAATGAAATGGTCGTGGAAAACGGCAAGGTCAAACAGGGTTCCCTGGCGCGAGTGGAGCCGGAAGGCAAAGTGATGCGCATGTGGGAAGCCATCGAAACCTATATGGAGCGCAAGCAGCCGCTGATCATCATTGCCGGTGCCGATTACGGCCAGGGTTCGTCCCGTGACTGGGCGGCCAAGGGCGTGCGTCTGGCAGGCGTCGAAGCGATCGTCGCCGAAGGTTTCGAGCGCATCCACCGCACCAACCTGGTGGGCATGGGGGTGTTGCCGCTGGAGTTCAAACCCGGCACCGACCGCCACACCCTGGCCATCGACGGCAGCGAAACCTACGACGTGATCGGCGCCCGCACGCCACGCGCCGACCTGACGCTGGTGATCCATCGCAACAACGGCGAGCGCGTCGAAGTGCCGGTGACCTGCCGCCTCGATACCGCTGAAGAAGTGTCGATCTACGAGGCCGGCGGCGTGTTGCAGCGCTTCGCCCAGGACTTCCTCGAAGAGTCGGCGGCTGCCGTTTAAACCAGTTAAGCGACCAAGGGATGATAAGTCCCTTGGTCCTTTGAGGAGCAACCATGGCTCACGCACCACAGATCAAAATCCCCGCCACCTACATGCGCGGCGGTACCAGCAAAGGCGTGTTTTTCAGCCTCAAGGATCTGCCTGAAGCCGCGCAGATTCCCGGCCCGGCCCGCGACGCCTTGCTGCTGCGGGTGATCGGCAGCCCCGACCCGTACGACAAGCAGATCGACGGCATGGGCGGTGCCACCTCGAGCACCAGCAAAACCGTGATCCTGTCGAAAAGCATCAAGGCCGATCACGACGTCGATTACCTGTTCGGTCAGGTGTCCATCGACAAGCCGTTCGTGGACTGGAGCGGCAACTGCGGCAACCTCTCGGCGGCGGTCGGTTCGTTCGCCATCAGCCATGGTCTGGTTGATGCCAGCCGCATTCCGTACAACGGCGTGGCGGTGGTGCGCGTGTGGCAGGCCAACATCGGCAAGACCATCATCGCTCACGTGCCGATCACCAACGGTGAGGTGCAGGAAACCGGTGATTTCGAACTCGACGGCGTGACTTTTCCGGCGGCCGAAGTGCAGGTCGAATTCATGGACCCGGCGGCAGAAGAAGAGGGCGGCGGCGGTTCGATGTTCCCCACCGGCAACCTGGTCGATCAGCTTGAGGTGCCGGGCGTTGGCACGTTCCAGGCGACTATGATCAACGCCGGGATCCCGACGATTTTCGTCAACGCCGAAGACATCGGCTACACCGGCACCGAGCTGCAAAGCGCGATCAACAGCGATCCGAAAGCGCTGCAGATGTTCGAAACCATCCGCGCCTACGGTGCGCTGCGCATGGGCCTGATTTCCAGTCTGGATGAGGCAGCCAAGCGGCAGCACACGCCGAAAGTCGCGTTCGTCGCCAAGCCTGCGGATTACGTTGCGTCCAGTGGCAAGGCGATTGCGGCCGCTGATGTGGATTTGCTGGTGCGTGCGCTGTCGATGGGCAAGTTGCACCACGCGATGATGGGCACGGCGGCGGTGGCGATCGGCACGGCGGCGGCGATTTCCGGGACACTGGTGAATCTCGCAGCGGGTGGCGTTGAACGCAACGCCGTGCGTTTCGGTCATCCGTCCGGGACCCTGCGCGTCGGCGCCGAGGCCAGTCTGGAAAACGGCGAGTGGGTGGTGAAGAAAGCCATCATGAGCCGCAGTGCGCGGGTGCTGATGGAAGGCTACGTGCGCATCCCCGGCGATTCCTTCTGAGCCAACACCGAACACAACTGCAGGAGTGAGCCTGCTCGCGATAGTGGACTGACATTCAACGTCAACGTTGCCTGACACACCGCCATCGCGAGCAGGCTCACTCCTGCAGTGGATTGCATTTCAACCATAAGAAAACAGTTAGCCCTGAACCGAGGTCCCATCAACGAACACTGCCAGAGTGAATCGAACATGAGCGCCAACGTCGACCTGAACAACCGCCCCGACTACGACCGTGTCCTGCAGGACATCGCCGATTACGTCCTCACCTTCAACATCGAGTCTGCCGAAGCCCTCGCCACCGCCCGCAACTGCCTGATTGACACCCTGGGCTGTGGCCTGCTGGCGCTGCGTTTTCCCGAATGCACCAAACACCTTGGCCCGCTCGTCGAAGGCACCGTCGTGCCGTTCGGTGCGCGCGTGCCCGGCACGTCGTATCGCCTCGATCCGGTGAAAGCCGCGTGGGACATCGGCTGCATCGTGCGCTGGCTCGATTACAACGACACCTGGCTCGCGGCCGAATGGGGGCAT
Organism: Pseudomonas sp. GNP014; assembly: GCF_054344005.1. Lineage (NCBI taxonomy): Bacteria > Pseudomonadati > Pseudomonadota > Gammaproteobacteria > Pseudomonadales > Pseudomonadaceae > Pseudomonas > Pseudomonas sp. GNP014. Next base: position 3,250,730 of record NZ_JBTGUS010000001.1, read on the forward strand.
CCGTCGGACAACCTCGGCGGAATTCTCGCGGTGGCCGATCATCTGTCGCAAAAGCGCATTGCCAACGGTGAGGCACCGCTGACAATGCGTGACGTGCTCGAAGCGATGATCATGGCCCATGAGATTCAAGGCGTGATCGCCCTGGAAAACGCCTTCAACCGCGTCGGACTCGACCACGTTCTGCTGGTGAAAGTCGCTTCGACCGCCGTCACCGCGAAACTGATGGGCGCCAATCGCGAGCAATTGTTGTCGGCGTTGTCCCATGCCTTCGCCGATGGCCAGGCGCTGCGCACCTATCGCCACGCGCCAAATGCCGGTTCGCGCAAATCCTGGGCGGCAGGGGATGCAACCAGTCGTGGCGTTCGTCTGGCCGACATCGCCCTAAGAGGTGAGATGGGCATTCCCGGGGTGTTGACGGCCAGACAGTGGGGCTTCTATGACGTGTCGTTCAGCCACACCAATAACGATCTGGCGCTCAAGCCTGAGAACAGACGCGCCTTCAGTTTCTCGCGACCCTACGGCAGCTATGTCATGGAAAACGTGCTGTTCAAGATCAGCTTCCCCGCCGAGTTCCACGCGCAAACGGCCTGCGAAGCGGCGGTGGCATTGCATCCGTTGGTGCGCAACCGCTTGCATGACATCGACCGCATCGTCATCACCACCCACGAGTCGGCGATTCGCATCATTTCCAAGGTCGGGCCGCTGGCCAACGCCGCCGACCGCGATCACTGCCTCCAGTACATGACCGCCGTGCCACTGGCATTCGGCAATCTGGTGGCCGAGCATTACGAGGACGACTTCCACGCCGCGCACCCGATCATCGACGTGCTGCGCGAGAAGATGGTCATCGTCGAAGACCCGCGTTTCACCCGCGAGTATCTGGAGCCCGACAAACGCTCGATTGCCAACGCGGTACAGGTGTTTTTCAAGGACGGTTCCAGCACCGAGAACGTGGTGGTCGAATATCCGATCGGCCACCGTCGCCGTCGTGCCGAAGGCATTCCGTTACTGGAAGACAAGTTCAAGGCCAACCTGGCAACGCGCTTCACCGGTCAGCGCAGCCACCAGATCTTCGCCCTGTGCAAGGATCAGCAAATGCTCGAAGCTACCCCGGTCAATCGCTTTGTCGATCTGTTTGTGATTTAGGTGCGGCGCCAGAGTTGCCGAGGGCTAAAGGCAGCCCTCGGCATCCTCCAGGCTGAACGGCCTGTTGCTTTCGACAGGCCGGGAGGGCGGGCGCATCGGGGGGTTAGTCCGCATGCGCTGCTTGCGCGGATTGCATATTTCCAGATGTTACAAGGACGTAAAGACTGTGTCGGTTTTGAGTGAAGAAATTCTCATCCAGAGGATGCCGCGTCATCGGTGGCAAAACGCAGGATCACCCGGCGGTTGTGTTGGCTTTTCTTCTCGATTTTTTCGCAATACACCCGGCCGATTTCGCGGGTATTGAGTACGTGTGTGCCACCACACGGCTGAATGTCAACGCCCGCCACCTCAATTACCCGCAGATCGCCCTGGATCGCCGCTGGCCGGGTGGTCTTGCTGCCGATCCTTTCCAGCAGCGCAGGATATTCCGCGGCCGGCAGGCTCAGGGCGTTGACCGCGCAGGCCTGTGCGATCAGCGCGTTGAGATCGTGGGTGATGCGGTCCTTGTCGAGGGTCATGTCCGGCAGGTCGAAATCCAGCCGGCCCTTGTCGGCGCTGATGCTGCAACCGGTGACCGGCGCATTGATCAGCGCGCCCAGCAGATGCAGGCAAGTGTGCATTTTCATGTGCTGGTAACGCCGCTGCCAGTCGAGGCTGGCGTTGAGCTGGGTGCCGACGCCAAGGTGCGGCGGACATTGCGCCACCTGATGCCAGATGATCGACGGCAGCGCCGGGTCGCGCAGGGTGCCGGTGACATCAATCCGGGTACCGTCCGCGAGGCTGAAGTGGCCACTGTCTCCCGGCTGCCCGCCACCGCTGGGATAGAACAGCGTATGTTCGAGCACCACAGCCTGATCGACCACGGCGATCACCCGCGCGCTGAAATCGCGCCGATAAGGTTCTGCGTTAAACAGGCTCAGGGTTTCCAGGGTGTGGACCGACATTTGAACCTCCGATGTTCAATGATTGTGGGGGAGTCAGCGTTTAAGCGGCAGCTTGGTGATCGCGAAACCGGCGAGCAGGATTGCCGAGTACAGCATCAGGTCCCGGGAGATCGGCGTGCCTTCGTACCAGGCGCCGATGAGCAGGGCGAACACCGGGAAGATGATGAACACGAACGACAGCAGTACCGGACTCAGGCGTTTGAGCAGGATGAAATACACGATAAAGCCGCCTACCGACGCCACCAGTCCGAGGTAGAGCAGGGCGCCCCAGGAGCGTGCGCTGATGTCCTTGAAGACCGGTGTTTCCAGGTTTAATCCGACAATCAATAACATCAGTCCGGCGATGCCGATCGGCAGGGTGTTGTAGGTGATCACGCTGATTGCACTGCCGTGTTGCTTGGTCACCACGTAGCACAGCGCATGCAGGATCGCCGCACACAGAATCGCCAGCACGCCGAGCCATTCCGCTTGATCCAGATGCAGGCCCTGGCTGCGAATGATCATGTACAGGCTGGCGAAACCGATGGCGATACCGAGCATTTGTGTCGGGAGGATTTTCTCGCGCAAAAACAACGAGGAAAACACCAAGATAAACACCGGCATGCAGCTGAACAGCAGCGCGGTCAGGCCCGACGAAACATGCAACTCGCCGTAGTTGAGCAAGTAGTACGGCAGGCTGAAATACGACAGCGTGACGAACAGGAAAAACCAGTGGCTTTGCCGTGGGAACAGCAGCGGCTCCTTGCGCCACACGGCAAAGCTCAGGAACAGCGGAAAGGCAATCAGAAAACGCAGGCCCGCGGCCGTCAGCGGCGGCACACTTTCCACGGCAATCTTGATCCCCAGCCAGGTGGTACCCCAGCTCAGGCAGACGATCAGAAACAGCGTGCAGGTGAACAATCCGGCGAGCCAGGGTTTGCTGGCATTCAATGGCGTGCTGATGACAGTCGACATGCATTGTGCTCCGCAGCAGAGGAATTGACCTCGTGGGTGAAAAGGACTATCCCTGATTGCACCTGTTTTCAGCACGCTATTCGGGGTGACAATGACTGTCAAAATAAGTATTGCCACGGTGTCAATCCTGCGTGACGGTCTCGCCAATGGCGTCGGCGTGAAGTACAAGCGGCTGGCGGATGCGGTGGAACGCGCCCTAGCCGAAGGCGTGATCGCCGCCGGCGCGAAATTGCCGCCGCACAGGCTGTTGGCTGACAGCCTGGGTGTGACCATCGGCACCATCAGTCGCGCTTATGGCGAGCTGGAGCGAGTCGGGCGGGTGGTGGCGCGTGTCGGCGATGGCACTTACGTGCGTGAGCGCGGCCTGGAGCGTTTGCGGGACAAGGGGTTTCGCAATGTCAGCGAAGAGCCGCGGGCCTGCTTCGACATGAGTCGGAATCAGCCAATTCCCGGGCAGGAAAGCGCGTTTATGAGTCTGACGCTGCAGGCGTTGGCCAACGATTCGCACAGCTTGCAGCAGTTGACCGGGTACACCGCCGAAAGCGGCTTGCCCCGACATCGGCAGGCGGGGGCGTACTGGCTGAGTCATGGGGCATTTCAGGCGGATGCCAATCAGGTGCTGTGTGTCAACGGTGGTCAGCACGGACTGCTGTGCGCTTTGATGGGCTTGCTCAAGGCCGGTGACACCGTGGTCACCGAGCATCTTTCCTACCCGGGGTTGATCAGCGTCGCACGCCAACTCGGGATCAAACTGATCGGTGTCGCCATGGATGCCGAAGGCTTGTTGCCGTCAGCGCTGGAGGACGTCTGCCGACAGCATCGGGTGTCGGCGTTGTATTGCACGCCTACCATCCAGAATCCTACGGCGGCGGTGATGTCGGTGCCACGGCGCGAAGCCATTACCGAAATCTGCCGGCAACACAATCTGCTGATTTTCGAGGACGAGGCGCATGCGCTGCTGGACCGCCAGCGACCGTTGCCCCTGAGTGCGTTTGCCGCAGAACGCTCGGTGCTGATCGGGAGCCTGAGCAAAGTAGTTTCGGCCGGGCTGCGTGTCGGTTACCTGCACGCGCCGCACGCGTTGCTCGGGCGATTGAATTCAGCCATTCGCGGGACGTGCTGGATGGCCAATCCGTTGGCAATGGAAGTGGCCTGCCGCTGGATCGAAAGCGGCATTGCCACCCAACTGCTCAACGAACAAATCAGTGAAATCGGCCGGCGCAAGGCGTTGGTCAGCCCCGCACTGACCGACCTGGTGTACCGGACTCACGTCCACAGCCCGCATTTCTGGATCGAAGTGCCAGAGGCATGGCGCGCGTCGCAGATTGCGGCGGAACTGAAGGAAAACAGTTATTTGGTGTCCACCGCCGAGGCGTTTGCGGTCGGGCATGCCGCAGTGCCGCAGTTTATTCGGGCGAGTGTGTGCAATTCGGTGGGGGATGATCGGTTGTTGCTCGGCGGGTTCGAGGCCCTGGCCAGGGCATTGACCGAGACCGTGTAATCGTTCATCGCGGGCAAGCCCGCTGCCACAGGGTTTTGGGCGCCTGCAGGTTTTGTATTCACAACAAAGCCCTGGGGGAGCGTGGCTTGCCCGCGATGGCGTCTTGTCAGACACGGCAAAGCTACTTGAAACGCCGCTCCACACCTTTCTCCACCAGAATCTTCGCCGAAATCTCTTCCACCGAAAAATGCGTGGAGTTGATGTGCGGAATGTTCTCGCGGCGGAACAGGTTTTCCACTTCGCGCACTTCGAATTCGCACTGGGCGTAGCTCGAATAGCGGCTGTTGGGCTTGCGCTCGTTGCGGATTGCGGTGAGGCGATCCGGGTCGATGGTCAGGCCGAACAGCTTGTGCTGGTGGGCGCGCAGCGCGGACGGCAGGGTCAGGCGCTCCATGTCGTCTTCGGTCAGCGGATAGTTGGCGGCGCGGATGCCGAATTGCATCGCCATGTACAGACACGTCGGCGTCTTACCACAACGCGACACGCCCACTAGTATCAGGTCGGCCTTGTCGTAATAGTGGGTACGCGCGCCGTCGTCATTGTCGAGGGCAAAGTTCACCGCCTCGATGCGCTCCATATAATTGGAGTTGTGCCCGATCGAATGGGACTTGCCGACGGTGTAGGACGAATGCTCGGTCAGTTCCTGTTCGAGAGGGGCGAGGAAGGTCGAGAAAATGTCGATCATGAAACCATTGGAGGTCGCGAGAATCTCACGAATGTCCTGATTGACGATGGTGTCGAAGATAATCGGCCGAAAGCCGTCGGTTTCAGCGGCTTTGTTGATTTGTTGTACCATGGCCCGCGCTTTGTCCGCGTTGTCGATATACGGCCGCGTGAGCTTGGTGAAGGTAATGTTTTCGAACTGCGCCAGAAGGCTTTGACCCAGGGTTTCGGCGGTGATGCCGGTGCCATCGGAGATAAAGAAAGCAGATCGTTTCATTTGCACCTTAGGCCTTAAGCTAGTCATCAATCTTGGATATGATAGGCGCGATTTGTCGGCCGCCATTGGCCCGCATTCTCACTTATTTTCCAGGTCCAGGCCATACAACCGGCCAACGCTCCCCCGAGCTGCCGGTTTCTGAGCTTTTCCAACACAGTTAGTGGAGAGATCACCTTGGTAGAGTACGTAGTTTCCCTCGATAAGCTCGGCAAACACGATGTTGAGCATGTGGGGGGCAAGAACGCATCCCTGGGCGAGATGATCAGTAACCTAGCAGGCGCCGGTGTTTCGGTCCCCGGCGGCTTTGCCACCACCGCGCAGGCCTATCGCGACTTTCTCGAACTGAGCGGCCTCAACGATCAGATCCACAAGGCTCTCGACGCCCTGGACGTCGACGATGTCAATGCGCTGGCCAAGACCGGCGCGCAGATCCGCCAATGGATCATGGACGCCGAATTCCCTGAAAAACTGAACACCGAGATCCGCACCGCATTCGCCGCGCTGTCGGCCGGTAACCCTGACGTGGCCGTGGCCGTCCGTTCTTCCGCCACCGCCGAAGACTTGCCGGATGCCTCGTTTGCCGGTCAGCAGGAAACCTTCCTGAACATCCGTGGCGTGGAAAACGTTATCCGCGCTGCCAAAGAGGTGTTCGCTTCGCTGTTCAACGACCGTGCGATTTCCTACCGCGTGCACCAGGGCTTCGACCACAAACTGGTCGCCCTGTCGGCTGGCGTGCAGCGCATGGTGCGTTCGGAAACCGGTACTGCCGGCGTGATGTTCACCCTCGATACCGAATCCGGTTTCCGTGATGTGGTGTTCATCACCGGCGCCTACGGCCTGGGCGAAACCGTTGTACAAGGCGCGGTGAACCCGGATGAATTCTACGTGCACAAGGGCACGCTGGAGGCCGGTCGTCCGGCGATCCTGCGGCGCAACCTGGGCAGCAAGGCGATCAAGATGATCTACGGCGACGAGGCCAAGGCCGGTCGTTCGGTCAAGACCGTCGATGTCGACAAGGCCGAGCGCGCGCGTTTCTGCCTGAGCGACGCTGAAGTCAGCGAGCTGGCCAAGCAAGCGATGATCATCGAGAAGCACTATGGCTGCCCGATGGACATCGAGTGGGCCAAGGACGGTGACGACGGCAAGCTGTACATCGTGCAGGCCCGTCCGGAAACCGTGAAGAGCCGCACCCAGGCCAACGTCATGGAACGTTACCTGTTGAAAGAAACCGGCACCGTGCTGGTTGAAGGTCGTGCGATTGGCCAGCGCATCGGCGCCGGCAAAGTGCGCATCATCAAAGACGTGTCCGAGATGGACAAAGTCCAGCCGGGCGACGTCCTCGTGTCCGACATGACCGACCCGGACTGGGAACCGGTGATGAAACGCGCCAGCGCCATCGTCACCAACCGCGGCGGTCGTACCTGCCACGCAGCGATCATCGCTCGCGAGCTGGGCATTCCGGCAGTGGTCGGTTGCGGTAACGCCACCCAACTGCTGAAGGATGGCCAGGGCGTGACCGTGTCCTGCGCCGAAGGCGACACCGGTTACATCTTCGAAGGCGAGTTGGGTTTCGACATCAAGAAGAACTCCGTCGACGCCATGCCAGAGCTGCCGTTCAAGATCATGATGAACGTCGGCAACCCGGACCGCGCTTTCGACTTCGCGCAACTGCCGAACGCCGGTGTCGGCCTGGCCCGTCTGGAATTCATCATCAACCGCATGATCGGTGTGCACCCGAAAGCGCTGCTGAACTACGACGGTCTGCCACAAGAGATCAAGGACAGCGTCGATAAACGCATCGCCGGTTACGACGATCCGGTCGGCTTCTATGTCGAGAAACTGGTTGAAGGCATCAGCACCCTCGCGGCTGCGTTTGCACCGAAGAAAGTCATCGTGCGTCTGTCGGACTTCAAGTCCAACGAATACGCCAACCTGATCGGCGGCAAGCTCTACGAGCCGGAAGAAGAAAACCCGATGCTGGGCTTCCGTGGCGCTTCGCGTTATATCAGCGAATCGTTCCGTGACTGCTTCGAACTCGAATGCCGCGCGCTGAAGCGTGTACGCAACGAGATGGGCCTGACCAACGTCGAAATCATGGTGCCGTTCGTCCGTACCCTCGGCGAAGCGAGCCAGGTTGTCGATCTGCTGGCCGAAAACGGCTTGAAGCGCGGCGACAACGGTCTGCGCGTGATCATGATGTGCGAATTGCCCTCCAACGCGATCCTTGCTGAGGAATTCCTCGAATTCTTCGACGGTTTCTCGATCGGTTCCAACGACCTGACTCAGCTGACGCTGGGCCTGGACCGCGACTCCGGTATCATCGCGCACCTGTTCGACGAGCGTAATCCGGCGGTCAAGAAGCTGTTGGCCAATGCGATTGCTGCGTGCAACAAGGCCGGCAAATACATCGGTATCTGCGGTCAGGGCCCGTCCGACCACCCTGATCTGGCCAAGTGGCTGATGGAGCAGGGCATCGAAAGCGTGTCGCTGAACCCGGACACCGTGCTTGAAACCTGGTTCTTCCTGGCGGAAGGTCAGGCGCAGGCCTGATCAGTATGTGAACGGCCCGCTCCCTTCGGGGGGCGGAGCCTTGAAATTCAAGTAGGGCGGGCTCCTGTAGATGCCGCCCTTTTTTGTGCAAGAGCATTATGCAAAGCAGCAGCAACCTATTTCCCGTCGCCCTGATCAGCGCCGAACGTCGCGGTGATCTGAGCGAAGACGTGTATCGCTTGAAACCCGGTAACAGCCCGGACTGGTCCGTGGAAATCGCCGTGACCCGCTTGGGCATGGCCGATGAACCGGCGTCCCGTGGCGTGCCGGTGATCTTGCTGCACGGCAGTTTCTCCAACCGGCGTTTCTGGTTTTCCCCCAAGGGCCTGGGATTGGGCGCGTATCTCACGCGTCTGGGCTACGACGTGTGGATCCCGGAGATGCGCGGCCACGGCCTGTCGCAGCGCAATGAGGATTACCGCCGCAATCGTGTGGCTGACTACGCCCGTTACGATCTGCCGGCGATTGCCGCGTTCGTGCGCGAGCAGAGCGGGCAGGTGCCGCACTGGATCGGCCATTCGCTGGGCGGCATCACCCTGGCGGCGGCGCTCGGCGGCGAATACCTTGGCGAGCCTGCCGTAGCTTCTGCGGCGTTTTTCGGCACCCAGGTCAGCCGCACCTACTGGCCGCTGAAGATCCCGCCAGTGGAGTGGAGCGGGCGCTTCATTCTCAAGCGTTTCGCGCAATTGTCCGGCTCGCGTCTCAAGCGCGGTCCGGAAGACGAGCCGATCGGTCTGGCGCTGGAAAGCATGCGCTGGTACGGCCTGTTCGGCCGTTTTGGCGACAAGGACAAGGATTGGTGGGCCGGTCTCGCCGAGGTTCAGGTGCCGGTGCTGGCGGTGACGGCAGCGGGAGATCATCAGGACCCGGCGTGGGCCTGTCGCAAGCTGTTCGAGCAAATCGGTTCCGAGCACAAACAGTTCGTCAACCTGGGGCGTGAGCAGGGCTTTAGCGACAACTTCGGGCATGTCGAGATGCTGGTCAGCAAAGCGGCGCAGGCCGAAGTCTGGCCACTGGTTGCGCGCTGGCTGCAGGATCAGCACACGCCACTGCTGGGCGAGAAACCGGATCTGGCCGCGGCGGTTTGAGCTGCAGGCGCTGAAAAGGCCATTTCGTTCAGATCGGCTTGCGGCTAAGATATGACGCATTGTGCAATTCTGGTCATATTTAGTGGCTGTTTAGCTATTACGTTTCAGCAATTGTTCAGGTTCGTTCAGCGACCATTGCATGAACTAAGGTAAACAGCGACCGCCGGGACTCGTTTCAACAGAGTGCGACATCCTTGATCGTCTTCCTTGTTACAGGAGTTTTTCGATGAACCATTACCTCACGCCTGACCTGTGCGACGCCTATCCGGAGCTGGTGCAGGTGCTGGAACCGATGTTCAGCAATTTCGGCGGCCGTGATTCCTTCGGCGGCGAAATCGTGACCATCAAATGCTTCGAAGACAACTCGCTGGTCAAAGAACAAGCCGAACACCAGGGCAATGGCAAGGTGCTGGTGGTCGATGGCGGCGGTTCGCTGCGTTGCGCGCTGCTGGGCGACATGATTGCCGAGAAAGCTGCGAAAAACGGCTGGGAAGGGCTGGTGATCTACGGCTGCATCCGTGACGTTGACGTGATCGCGCAGACCGATCTGGGCGTTCAGGCCCTGGCCAGCCATCCAAAGAAGACTGAAAAACGCGGCATCGGCGACCTCAACGTCCCGGTGACCTTCGCGGGCGTGACGTTTCACCCCGGCCAGTACATTTATGCGGACAACAACGGCGTGATCGTCTCGCCGAGTCCGCTGAAGATGCCTGAATAAACTGCGGTACGACCAAGGGATGCGGATGTTCGAGGAAGAAAACGCGCAATGGGGGCTGGTGCATGCCCTGGTGCTGGACGGTAAAGGCGGTGCGCGTTCGATAGCCCGGACCGAGCTCGACGATTTGCAGCTGCAGGCGCATGAAAGCCTGTGGCTGCACTGGGATCGCAGCCATCCGCAAACCCAGACCTGGCTGCGTCGGTCCAGTGGTCTCAACGAGTTCACCTGCGACCTGCTGCTGGAAGAGAACACCCGTCCGCGTCTGTTGCCGTTGCCCGATTCCGAGCTGCTGCTGTTTCTGCGCGGGGTCAATCTCAATCCGGGGGCTGAACCTGAAGACATGGTTTCGGTGCGGATTTTTGCTAGCGCCCAACGTGTGATCTCCCTGCGTCTGCGTCCATTGCGTGCCACCGATGAGTTGCTGGCTCAACTGGCGGACGGCAAAGGCCCGAAAACTTCCTCCGAACTCATGCTTTATCTGGCGCAGTTCCTCACCAACAAGGTGCAGGATCTGGTCACTTGCCTCTCGGAAATCGCCGATGAGGAAGAAGAAAAGATGGATGCCGACGAACGGTATACTCCCGAGCATGGCGCCATTTTGCACATCCGTCGTCGGGCGGCCGGACTAAAGCGTTTTCTTGCACCGCAGCGGGATATTTTCGGACAACTCACGCGGACAAAACTGCCGTGGTTTGTCGATGACGATGCCGATTACTGGAACGAACTCAACAACAGCCTGACCCGCTATCTCGAAGAGCTCGAATTGACCCGAGAGCGCGTGGGGCTTGTGCTGGAGGCCGAAGACCGGCGTTTGAGCGAGCGCATGAATCGCACCATGTACCGCTTCGGGATCATCACCTGCATCTTTTTGCCGATGAGTTTCATCACCGGTCTGCTGGGCATAAACGTCGGCGGTATCCCGTTCTCCAGCAGCCCTTATGGTTTCCTGATTGCCTGTCTGACGGTACTCGCCCTGGCCTTCGGTCAGTGGTGGTTATTCCGTCGTTTGCGCTGGGTATGAAGATGGCGCATGTGACCCGACCAAATCTGCCCGCGTCTTTCACAGACATCACGAGAGGTGCGTATGCACGATCCGTTTGAACAGTCTTTGCGCGACATGCTCAACGCCTCGCCGTCCGGCCGCGACGACGACGCGTGCCTGGGCCGCGTACTCAAAACCGCCAACCGCCAGGTTGGCGCCGGTGATCTGTTCAGCCTGCTGGGCCGCTGGCTGCCCGCGCTGATGATCGCCCTGAATAACGGATCGGCCCACGTATCGCCGGTTTCCCGTCTTCGTAAACCTGCTGACCGCACTGCTGATAAGGCTGATTGAATATGGAACTTGATCTCTGGACTCAGAGCCTCGTCACTGCAATGACTGCGTTGTGGACCAAAGTCGCCAACTTCATTCCGAACCTGTTCGGCGCCCTGGTGGTGCTGCTGTTGGGTTTCGTGGTGGCGAAGCTGCTCGATACCTTGCTGTCCAAATTGCTCGCCAAACTGGGCCTCGATCGCCTGATGGGTGGCACCGGGTTGACCAAGTTGATGTCGCGGGCGGGGTTGCAGGTGCCGATTTCGACCTTGATCGGCAAAATCGTCTATTGGTTCGTTCTGCTGATTTTTCTGGTTTCTGCGGCAGAGTCTCTTGGGCTTGAGCGAGTTTCAGCTACGCTCGACATGCTGGCGTTGTATTTGCCGAAGGTTTTCGGTGCTGGCCTGGTGCTGCTGGTGGGTGTTTTGCTCGCACAACTGGCCAACGGGCTGGTGCGCGGGGCGGCAGAAGGCGTAGGGCTGGACTACGCTTCGGGTTTGGGTCGAATTGCCCAAGGGTTGGTGATCATCATCAGCATCTCGGTCGCAATCAGCCAGCTCGAGGTCAAGACCGACCTGTTGAACCATGTGATCGTCATCGTTTTGATTACCGTTGGTCTGGCGGTTGCGCTGGCAATGGGGCTGGGCAGCCGGGAAATTGCCGGTCAGATTCTTGCGGGAATCTATGTGCGTGAGTTGTATCAGGTTGGGCAACAAGTGCGTGTTGGTGAGGTCGAAGGCCAGATCGAGGAGATCGGCACGGTTAAAACCACATTGTTGACCGATGAGGGTGAGCTAGTCTCACTCTCCAATCGGATCCTGCTGGAACAGCATGTGAGTAGCCGCTAACCCGGCAAACCCTGCTAATGTATGCCGCCGCAAAATGCCCTGAGAGGGTAGCGGCGGACATTGACCTGACTGTCGGCACGACTTGTTTTGAATAAAGCCCAAACGCTATCCACGCGCTATGACCCCCGTGAGCTCTCTGATGAGGAGTTGGTCGCGCGCTCGCATACCGAGCTGTTTCACGTTACGCGCGCCTATGAAGAGCTGATGCGGCGTTACCAGCGAACATTATTTAACGTTTGTGCGAGATATCTTGGGAACGATCGCGACGCAGACGATGTCTGTCAGGAAGTGATGTTGAAGGTGCTGTACGGCCTGAAGAACTTCGAGGGGAAATCGAAGTTCAAAACCTGGCTTTACAGCATCACCTACAACGAATGCATCACGCAGTATCGGAAGGAACGGCGCAAGCGTCGCTTGATGGACGCTTTGAGTCTGGACCCCCTGGAAGAAGCGTCGGAAGAAAAGGCGCCGAAACCCGAGGAGAAGGGCGGACTCGATCGCTGGCTGGTGTATGTGAACCCGATTGACCGTGAAATTCTGGTGCTACGATTTGTCGCAGAACTGGAGTTTCAGGAGATCGCAGACATCATGCACATGGGTTTGAGTGCGACAAAAATGCGGTACAAACGTGCTCTAGATAAATTGCGTGAGAAATTTGCAGGCATTGCTGAAACTTAGTTCAGCGCAAATATCTCTTACGTGTAGGCAAGTTCTGATAGACTTGCCGCCGAGTTGTCCCCCGGTTTGCGGGACTGCTTCACAATCACCAGATGGGGATTTAACGGATGAAACTGAAAAACACCTTGGGCTTGGCCATTGGTTCTCTTATTGCCGCTACTTCGTTCGGCGCACTGGCACAAGGCCAAGGCGCAGTTGAAGGCGAGATCAACTACAAGAAGCAGTACAACGACAGCATTGATCATGTCGAAGACGGCTTCAACCCAGGCGCCAAAATCGGTTACTTCCTGACCGATGACGTCTCGATCAACTTCGGCTGGGATCGTAACAACCACACCCGTTCGAACGATGGCACCGGCAGCCAGAAAATCAAAGGCGACAACTTTGGTCTGACCGCTCAATACCACTTCAACAACGCTGGCGACGCTCTGCGTCCATACGTTGAAGGTGGCGTTAAGCACGGCACTCTGACCAACGTAGCAGCTGACGGTCACACCGGTCGCGACCAGTCGACTTTCCTGACTGCAGGCGCTGGCGTTAAGTACTACTTCGCCGAAAACTTCTTCGCCCGTGCTGGCGTAGAAGCTGACTACAAACTGGACAACGGCCGTTGGGACTACGCTCCATCGGTTGGTCTGGGTGTGAACTTCGGTGGCGGCGGCAAGCCAGCTGCTGCTCCAGTTCCAGCTCCGGCTGAAGTCTGCTCCGACAGCGACAACGATGGCGTTTGCGACAACGTTGACAAGTGCCCGGACACCCCAGCCAACGTAACTGTTGACGCTGATGGCTGCCCAGCAGTTGCTGAAGTTGTTCGTGTAGAGCTGGACGTGAAATTCGACTTCGACAAGTCGGTCGTCAAGCCAAACAGCTACGCTGACATCAAGAACCTGGCTGACTTCATGAAGCAGTACCCAGCCACTCACACCACTGTTGAAGGTCACACTGACTCCGTCGGTCCTGACGCTTACAACCAGAAACTGTCTGAGCGTCGTGCAAACGCCGTTAAGCAAGTTCTGACCAACCAGTACGGTGTTGAATCGTCCCGCGTTCAGTCGATCGGCTACGGCGAAACCCGCCCAGTTGCTGACAACAAAACTGAAGCTGGCCGTGCTGTAAACCGTCGCGTAGAAGCGCAGGTTGAAGCTCAAGCTAAGTAATTAGCTGCCGCTCCGAGAAAAGCCCGGCTCAGGCCGGGCTTTTCTTTGCCTGCGATTTGGGCTTACGAGACGCACGCGGTCCCTGTGCAGGTGCTGCCGCAGGCTGCGATCTTTTGATCTTCAACAACAGCCGCCACTGCGCCGATCACCAGAATGGCAGGGCTCTTGAGTTCAAACCTGCACGCATCGTCACTCATTGACGTCAGATTGCTCCGGCATTCGCGCTGCGCTGGCAACGACGCATTCTCGATCATCGCCACCGGCGTATCCGCCGCCATCCCGCCCGCCAACAGTTGATCGCGAATCTCGCCCAGCTTGGCCACGCCCATATAAATCACCAGCGTGGTGCCGCCCTGCGCCAGTGCCTGCCAGTTCAACTGGCTGTCGTCCTGCGTGTGTGCAGTCACCAGTGTCACCCCACGCGCCACGCCGCGTAACGTCAGCGGAATATCACATTGCGTCGCCCCGGCCAGCCCGGCAGTGATGCCATTGACCAATTCCACTTCAACGCCACGCTCACGCAGCCACTGTGCCTCTTCACCACCACGTCCGAAAATGCACGGATCGCCGCCCTTGAGCCGTACCACGCACTTGCCCTGGCGGGCATAGCGCAGCATCAGTCGATGGATAAAGGCCTGCGGTGTCGATCGGCATCCACCCCGTTTGCCCACCGCAATGATGCGCGCGGCAGGGCAGTGTTCCAGCACCGCGCCGTTGACCAGGTCATCGATCAGCACCACATCGGCTTCGCGCAAGGCGCGTACCGCTTTGAGGGTCAGCAGTTCCGGATCACCCGGCCCTGCACCCACCAGCCAGACTTTCGCATTCATGGTGTGTTCCTCATCAGATGACGGCTGGCTGCAGGTTGGCAGCCAGCAAGCGTTTTATTTCCGGGACACACGAGCCGCATTGCGTGCCGCAGCCCAGCTGGCTCTTCAGACCCTGCAGGTCCATGCCCCGGCGAATGCCGGCGCAGACTGCGTTGAGGCTGACGTTTTTGCAGTTGCACAGGGTTTTATCCACAGCCATTTGCGCCCCGGCACTGCCCGGCGGCGTGCTCATGGGCGCCAGCAGCCAGCGCCGCAGTTGTTCATCCGCACGGCCTTCCAGCCACAACCCTTGCAGCCAATGCTGGGCGAGGGTTTCGCCGGCGAGGCGAATCGCCGTGATCCGGCCGTTTTCAATGCGCACACGCTTGCCAATGGCACGGCGCGGATCGTCGTAGGCCAATACCGGGCCGTCGCTGAGCGAAAGGCATCGGTCGATTTCACCGAGCAATGGCGCATCCGGTGCCTCGTGGCTGGCTGCGCGTATCAGCATTGCTGATCGTTCACGTCCGACAAGGCTGAGACTGACGTAGGAAAACGCCTCGCAGAGGGGGCGTAGGGCCTCGATATGCCGTTGAACATCGCCCTCGATCAGGGCGAACAGTTGCCACGGCAAGTCCACTTTCTCCAGGCGCACGCCACTGTGTTTGAGCTCCGGTTGCTTCGACAACGGGTCGAACGCCGGTTGGGTCAGATTGTTCACACCGCCCTTGAGAAAACGATCGCCCCAATGCATGGGTAAAAACGCCTGTCCCGGACGCACGCTGTCGTCGCTGCCAACAGCAACGATCACGGCGCCCCGACGGCTTTTCAGGTTGACCAGATCGCCTGGCTGCAAGCGATGCCGACGCAATTCATCCGGATGCAGGCTTAACTGCGCCTCGCTGACATGCCCAAACAATTGAGCAGCGGTACCGGTACGGCTCATACCGTGCCACTGATCACGCAGGCGCCCGGTGATTAATGTCAACGGGAAGCGCGCATCACGCTGCTCTTTGGCAGCTCGGTAAGGCTCGGCCATGAACTGAGCGCGCCCGTTGGCCGTAGGAAAAATGCCGTCTGCGTACAAGCGCGCCGTCCCTTTTCGGGCGCCGATGGGGAAGGGCCATTGCTGCGGCCCGATCTCATCAATCAACGCATGGCTGATTCCGGACAAGTCCAGATCCCGACCGCGCGTCAGCAGTTTGTATTCATCGAATAACTGCGCGGATTGATCGAAGGCAAACAGGCTTGGCGCCTCGGGGCGCAAGCGTTTCTCCAGCCGTTGTGCAAAGTCCACCGTGATCGACCAATCCGCTCGCGCTTCACCGGGTGGGAGAATGGCTTTGCGCACGTGGGAAATACGGCGCTCGGAATTGGTCACCGAACCTTCCTTCTCGCCCCAACTGGCAGCGGGCAAGAGCAGGTCGGCGAACGCAGCGGTTTCGGTGGTGCGGAAGGCTTCTTGCAGTACGACAAACGGGCAGGCTTGCAGCGCTGCCCGCACCGCGCTCTGATCCGGCAGCGATTGCGCCGGATTCGTGCAGGCAATCCACAGCGCCTTGATCTTGCCATTGCGCACCTGCTCGAACAGTTCGATGGCGCTGAGCCCGGGGGTTTCCGGTAGCCGCTCTACACCCCAGTAGTGCGCCACGTCGGCGCGGTGTTGCGGGTTGGCGACCTCTCGATGGCCGGGCAACAGATTCGCCAGGCTGCCGGTTTCCCGCCCGCCCATGGCATTCGGCTGACCGGTAAGGGAGAACGGTCCTGCTCCCGGGCGGCCAATCTGCCCGGTGGCCAGATGCAGATTGATCAATGCGCTGTTTTTCGCGCTGCCGGCCGTGGACTGGTTCAAGCCCATGCACCACAAGGACAGAAAACTCGCTGACGTGCCCACCCATTCAGCACATTGCTGCAATTGCTCGAGGCTGATCCCGCACAGTTGCGCAACCATTTGCGGGGTGTAATCGCGCACCAGGTTCTTCAACTCGGCAAGGCCTTCGGTGTGCGCCTTGATGAAGTCGCGATCGATCCAGTCTTCCCACAACAGCAGATGCAAAATCCCATGAAACAAAGCGACATCGGTGCCCGGCAAAATGGCCAGATGCAGATCCGCCAAGTCGCAGGTGTCGGTGCGGCGGGGATCGATGACGATGACCTTCATCTGTGGGCGGCGGGATTTTGCCTCTTCAAGCCGACGAAAAAGTACCGGATGTGCGTAGGCCATGTTACTGCCGACGATCATCACGCAATCACTGAGTTCCAGATCCTCGTAGCTGCATGGGGGCGCGTCGGCACCGAGGCTGCGCTTGTAGCCAACCACTGCCGAAGACATGCACAGCCGTGAATTGCTGTCGATGTTGTTGGTGCCGACCAGCGCCCGGGCGAGTTTGTTGAAGGCGTAGTAGTCCTCGGTCAGCAACTGACCGGAAATATAGAACGCCACGCTGTCCGGGCCGTGTTCGGCGATGGTCTCGGCGAATACGTTGGCGGCGTGTTCCAGTGCGGTGTCCCAATCGGTGCGGCTGCGCGCCAGGCCCTTGCCCAGGCGCAGCTCCGGGTACAGCGCGCGGGCCGCAAGGTCGCCAGTCAGGTGCAGGGTCGAGCCTTTGCTGCACAGTTTGCCGAAGTTGGCCGGATGCGCCGGATCGCCGCTGACGCCGAGGATGCGCTCGCCGTCATGTTCGATCAGCACGCCGCAGCCGACCCCGCAATAGCAGCAGGTCGAGGCGGTCGTCTGGCGGTTCATCAGACGGCATCCCGCAGCGCCAGTTGCACCCGGCCGTTCTCGACCCGGGCCGGATGATGGTGCGCGCAGCCGATGTCCGGGGCCTGGGCTTCGCCGGTTTGCAGGTCGATCTGCCAGTTGTGCAACGGACAGGCCACGCGCTTACCGTAGATCAAACCCTGCGACAACGGGCCGCCCTTGTGTGGGCAGCGGTCATCGAGAGCGAAAACCTCATCGTCGCTTGTACGAAAAATCGCGATGTCGCCTTTGGGGCCAGCAATGATCCGCGAACCGAGCGCATTGATTTCATCCAGGGCACAGATATCGAGCCAGTTCATGCCGGTACCTCCAGGTTTTTCACGGGAATCACGTCGAATTCTTTCTTCAGTTGCGGCTGCGCCAGACGCTCTTTCCACGGGTCCTGTTCGAACGACAGGGAGAATTGCAGGCGTTCGTTGAGGGCTTTGCGGCGCTCCGGGTCTTCAAGCACCGCTTGCTTGATGTGCTCCATGCCGACCCGTTGCAGGTAGTGCACGGTGCGTTCGAGGTAAAAGGCTTCTTCGCGATAGAGCTGCAGGAAGGCGCCGTTGTATTCACGGACTTCTTCGGCGGTCTTGAGCTTGACGAAGAACTCGGCGACTTCGGTCTTGATCCCGCCGTTGCCGCCGATGTACATCTCCCAGCCGGAGTCGACGCCGATAATGCCGACGTCCTTGATCCCCGCTTCCGAGCAGTTGCGTGGGCAACCGGAGACGGCCAGCTTCACTTTGTGCGGTGACCACATGTTGAACAGGTCGTGTTCCAGTTCGATGCCCAACTGCGTCGAATTCTGCGTGCCGAAGCGGCAGAACTCGCTGCCGACGCAGGTTTTAACGGTGCGGATAGATTTGCCGTAGGCGTGGCCGGAGGGCATGTCGAGGTCCTTCCAGACGCCGGGCAAGTCCTGCTTCTTGATCCCCAGCAGGTCGATGCGCTGGCCGCCGGTGACCTTGACCATGGGCACGTTGTACTTGTCGGCCACGTCGGCTATCCGCCGCAGTTCCGAAGGGTTGGTCACGCCGCCCCACATCCGCGGAACCACCGAGTAGGTGCCGTCCTTCTGAATGTTGGCGTGGGCGCGTTCGTTGATCAGGCGCGATTGCGGATCGTCCTTGGCTTCGCCGGGCCAGGTGGAAATCAGGTAGTAGTTGAGCGCCGGCCGGCAGGTTGCACAGCCATTGGGTGTACGCCAGTTGAGGTAGCTCATGACGCCCGCGATGGTCAGCAGATGCTGCTCGCGAATGGCCTGGCGAATCTGCCCGTGATTGAGGTCGCTGCAGCCGCAGATGGCTTTTTCGCTTTTTGGTTTGACGTCCGCCGCGCCGCCGACGGTGTTGATCAGGATCTGCTCGACCAGCCCGGTGCAGGAACCACAGGAACTGGCAGCTTTGGTGTGTTTTTTCACCTCGTCGACGCTGAACAGGCCGTGTTCCTGGATCGCCTTGACGATGGTGCCTTTGCACACGCCGTTGCAGCCGCAGACTTCGGCGGTGTCGGCCATGCTCATGGCTTTGTCCTGGCCTTGATGTCCTACATCGCCTAACGCATTTTCCCCAAACATCAGATGATCGCGGATCTCGCCGATGGCGTGATTCTCACGAATCTGCCGGAAATACCAACCGCCATCCGCCGTATCGCCGTACAGACAGGCGCCGACCAGTACGTCATCCTTGATCACCAGTTTTTTGTACACGCCGCCAATCGGATCGGAGAGGGTGATGGTTTCCGTGCCTTCACCGCCCATGAAGTCGCCGGCGGAGAACAGGTCGATGCCGGTGACTTTCAATTTGGTCGAGGTTACCGAGCCCTGATAACGGGCGAATCCCAATTGTGCGAGGTGGTTGGCGCAGACCTTGGCTTGTTCAAACAACGGTGCTACCAGGCCATAGGCGATGCCGCGATGGCTGGCGCACTCGCCGATGGCATAGATACGCGGGTCGTAGGTTTGCAGGGTGTCGTTGACCAGAATCCCGCGGTTGCACGGGATGCCGGCCTTTTCCGCCAGTTCGGTATTGGGGCGAATGCCGGCGGCCATCACCACCAGATCGGCCGGGATGATGTCGCCGTTCTTGAATTGCACCGAGCCGACCCGACCGTTGCCGGCGTCATGCAGTGCCTGGGTTTGCTCGCACAGGCGAAAATGCAGGCCGCGTGATTCGAGGGCGCTTTGCAGGAGTTGGCCGCTGGTCTTGTCCAGTTGCCGCTCCAGCAGCCATTCACCAAGGTGCACCACGGTGACGTGCATGCCGCGCAGCATCAGGCCGTTGGCGGCTTCGAGGCCGAGCAGGCCACCGCCGATGACCACCGCGTGCTTGTGGGTTTTCGCGGTGTCGATCATTGCCTGGGTGTCGGCGATGTCGCGGTAGCCGATCACCCCGTGCAGAGTGTTACCGGGGATCGGCAGGATGAACGGCGTCGAGCCGGTGGCGATCAACAGGCGATCGTATTCAGCTTCGGTGCCGTCCTCGGCGATTACCCGACGTTTGACCCGGTCGATCTCCACCACTTTGCGGTTGAGCAGCAGCTTGATGTTGTTTTCCAGGTACCAGTCCAGATCGTTGAGGACGATCTCTTCGAAAGTCTGCTCACCGGCCAGCACTGGCGAGAGCAGGATGCGGTTGTAGTTGGTGTGCGGTTCGGCGCCGAAGACGGTGATGTCATAGAGCTCGTCGCTCAGTTTGAGCAGTTCTTCCAGGGTGCGGACGCCGGCCATGCCATTGCCGATCATCACCAGTTTGAGTTTTTTCATCAGGGTCTCCGGGGAGCGGCGGCTGGCCTCTTGTGGGCAGTCAGGCCTTGCTCGAGAAATTTTGCGCAAACAAAAAAAGGCGTCCCGCTAGTTGCCTAGCGAGGACGCCTTTGTCCTGGTCCCGTTCTCTCGGGAAGCCCGGCCTTCGTCGTTGAAGGTTGGGCTTTATGTGTGTGTTGAGTGGGGTAATGCAGTGGTTGTGCCAAGTGGGGACGGTGGCGGGTTTATTGGGGGTGACGGATTTTGAGGATGGTTTTTTTGCACTGATTCGAAGCGGGTTGCTCGTTCGTGGGGCCTTCAGGCAGTTGAATTTGTGGTGATTGGGCGGGCGCCTTCGCGAGCAAGCTCGCTCCCACTGGGGGCTGTGGTGTTCACAAATCCCCTGTTGGAGCGAGCTTGCTCGCGAATGGCGCGATGCGGTTCAACTGTGAAACAACAAAACCAGCAGCACCAGATTCCCGAGCAATGCCAGCAACGCCATCGTCCGCCAGACCTTCAGCGGCTCCCGCTCCAATAACGGTCGAGGACGCACGCTCAAACTGCGCCGCTCGCCCTGTTCCAACACCAGCAACCACTCTTCAGCCGTTTCAAAACGCTGCTGCGGATCCGCTGCCACACCACGCTCCAGACTCTGCGCCAACCATTCCGGCAGATCCGGCCGATAACGACTGGCGCTTACCGGCACGCCAAAGCGCGGCCGCTGAAACGCCTCAATCTCGCCATAGGGAAAATGCCCGGTGAGCAGGAAATACAGGGTCACGCCGACCGCATACAAATCCTGCTGCACACTCGGCGGATCCCCGCGAAACGCTTCCGGGGCGATGTAACTTGGGGTTCCGGGCAGCGTTGACGGCGCGTCTTCGGACAAGCCCGGGCAATACGCCAAACCAAAATCCAGCAGACGTAACTCACCGTCGTCACCCCAATGCAGGTTTTCCGGTTTGATGTCCCGGTGCACAATCTGCCGTCGATGCAAAAGCCCCACCGCGCGCAGCAGGCGCTCGGCAATATCCTGCCATTGCGCCAGCGGCAATGGGCCGTACTGTTGAAACAGCTGCGCCAGCGTCGTCCCGGAATATTCCCGCATCACGTAGTACAAATGCTGACGCTGCTGGCAGGCATGGACTTCAGGAAAGTGCCGGCCGGCCACACGTTTCAGGAACCATTCCTCGGACAGCAGCGCTTGCCCGGCGTGAGGATCATCGGCGCTGCGCGACGGCAGGGTTTTCAGCAACCACATCTGGCCTTGTCCATCGACAACCCTATACAGCAGCGATTGCTGACTCTGAGCGACAATCCCCTGAACCTGCCAGCCTTCGAAGGATTGGCCAGGTTTCAGCGGCGGCGGCAGCGGCCATTGCTGCAAATGAATCAATGCATCGCCGATATTTGCTTCACCCAGCGCATCGACGCGCACCAGCAATGCACTGGCATTGTCCTGACTCCCCGCCAGATGCGCCGCGTTGACCAGTGTTTGCGCGGCGCTGCGCAGATCCGGCTGATCACGCAGAATCGCTGCAATCGCGGTATCGCCCAGCGTTGACCAGACACCGTCACTGAGCAGCACAAAGCTTTCACCGTCACGCAGCTCTCCGTCGAGAAAATCCAGCACCAGATGCTGATCCAGCCCCAGCGCGCGCTTGAGCACGTGCTGCATACCCGGCTGATCCCAGACGTGATCTTCAGAGATCCGCTGCAAACTATCGCCGTGCCAGCGATACACCCGGCAATCTCCAACGTGGGCGAGGGTAAAACGCCGACCACGCATGACCACAGCACTGACGGTGGTGAGCAAGGGTTGGCCACCGCCATTGGCCTGCAGCCAACGATTTTGCGCGAGCAGCAGGCGATCCAGTGCTTGTGCCACGCTCCAGGTTTCCGGTGTGGCGTAGTAGTCGAGCGCCAGCGCCTGCAAGGTCGAACGCGCAGCCAGTCCGCCATCGGCACACTGGCTGACGCCATCAGCGATAGCGAACAGATAACCCTTGCTCGCCGCCAGTGCCGGAGCGGGCGTGACCAGACGCAAAGCGTCCTGATTCTCCGCACGCGGCCCGGTGGCGCTGGCTTCGGCAAAACTCAGTTGCAGGGCCATCGACGCCTCAGACCCGCGCCGCCGTCACGGCTGCCGAACCCCAGGTGGTTCTCCAGCGACGCTTGACGCCGTGCAGGCCAAACCACGCCAGTACGCCGAGGCTGGCGAACAACCACAGGGCCAGTTGGTAGCTGCCGGTGCTCTGTTTGATCGCGCCCATGCCGGCGGCCAAGGCAAATCCGCCGATACCGCCGGCCATGCCGATCAACCCGGTCATCACGCCGATCTCCAGACGAAAACGCTGCGGCACCAGTTGGAACACTGCGCCGTTGCCTGCCCCTAAACCGAGCATGGTGCAGACGAAAAGTGCCAGCGCGGCGTAGGAACTTGGCAGGTTAAACCCGACGGCAGCGATGCAGACGGCAGCGACGGTGTACATCGTCAGCAAGGTGCGGATGCCGCCGAAGCGATCCGCCAGCGCGCCACCCAGCGGCCGCATCAAACTGCCACCGAATACGCAGGCCGCGGTGTAGTAACCCGCCGTGACCGGGCTCAGGCCGTATTGGTCGTTGAAGTAGCCGGGCAGGGCGCTGGCCAGGCCGATGAAACCGCCGAAGGTGACGCTGTAGAAAAACATGAACCACCAGCTATCGCGGTCGCCCAAGGCTTTGAAGTAGTCAGCCATCGCTTTGGCTTTCGGCCGCTCAGGGGCGTTTTTCGCCAGCCAGGCGAACAGCACCAGTGTCAGTATCAGCGGGATCAAGGCGAAACCGAACACATTGCTCCAGCCAAACGAAGCCGCCAGCACCGGTGCAATCAGCGCGGCGAACACGGTGCCAGAGTTGCCTGCACCGGCAATGCCCATGGCTTTGCCCTGATGCTGCGGCGGATACCACTGTGACGCCAATGGCAGGGCCACAGCGAACGACGCACCGGCCATGCCGAGGAACAGACCCAGCAGCAGAGCCTGTTCGTAACTGTGGATACCGAGTTTCCACGCACCGAACAGTGCGCAGATCACGATGACCTGGCCGATCAGACCGGCAGTTTTCGGTGACAGACGATCAGCCAGCATGCCCATCGCAAAGCGCAGCACCGCCCCGGCCAGAATCGGCGTCGCCACCACAAGACCGCGTTGTTGCGTGGTCAGGTGCAGGTCGGCGGCGATTTGCACCGCCAGCGGGCCGAGCAGGTACCAGACCATGAAACTCAGGTCGAAATACAGGAAGGCCGCGAACAGGGTCGGGGTATGGCCGGATTTCCAGAAGCTTGAATTCATCGCGCACCTCAGCTGAAAAGAGTCTCGATAGGAGTCACAGCAGGTGGGGCGCCACCACGGCCGCACCACCGGCCCCGGGCTGTGGGGCCAAAACGCAAAAAACGCCGCTACCTGTTTCGCCATGAAGGGCAAACGGGTGAGCGACGTCTTTGTCGTGGGTGGGGCAACCGCCGTTGGTTACCTGTGCGTTTTACTTAGCGAGATTTGTGCCAACAAGTGAAAGATCAAAAGCCCCTCACCCTAGCCCTCTCCCGGAGGGAGAGGGGACTGATTGGGGGATGCTCGCGAAGTACGCCGACCTGTGATTTCTGCTGTGAATCCATAATCGACCCGGTCTTTCAGGTCGATGTTTGACGCCAGACACCTCGATCAGCCTCCTCTCCCTCTTCCGGAGGGAGAGGAGGCTGATTAGGGGATGCTCGCGAAGTACGCCGACCTGTGATTTCTGCTGTGAATCAATAATCGACCCGGTCTTTCAGGTCGATGTTTGACGCCAGACACCTCGATCAGTCCCCTCTCCATCTTCCGGAGGGAGAGGGGACTGATTGGGGGATGCTCGCGAAGTACGCCGACCTGTGATTTCTGCTGTGAATCCATAATCGACTCGGTCTTTCAGGTCGATGTTTTACGCCAGCACACCTCGATCGGTCCCCTCTCCCTCCGGGAGAGGGCTAGGGTGAGGGGCTTTTCAAGCAGCCAGAGCTTTTCAGCCAAGCAACTCACTCATGGCAATGATCTGCTCCGCCACCTGAATCAGCTTCTGCTGCCGGCTCATGGCCTGGCGGCGCATCAGGGTGTAGGCCTCTTCCTCATTGCAATCCTTCATCTTCATCAGCAACCCCTTGGCCAGCTCGATGCGCTTGCGCTCGGCCAGTTGCTGGTCGCGCGCCTGCAGTTGCGCACGCAAGGCCTGATCGCTTTCGAAGCGCGCCATGGCCACATCCAGAATCGGCTGCAAGCGTTGTGCGTGAATGCCTTCGACGATGTAGGCGCTGACCCCGGACCTGATCGCCTGACGCATCACCCCCGGATCATGTTCATCGGTAAACATCACGATCGGCCTGGGCTGGTCGCGGCTGACCAGCACCACTTGTTCCATGACATCGCGGCCGGGTGACTCGGTATCGATCAGGATTACGTCCGGGCGCACCGTTTCGACGCGGGCTGGCAGGTCGATGGTCAGACCGGATTCGTCGATCACCTCGAAACCGGCTTCAATCAGCGCGGCTTTCAGACGCCCGACTTTTTTCGCCGTGTCGTTGATCAGCAGAATGCGCAACATGTTGGCGGTCTCCTGTCAGCGGCGGGCGAGTAGGGGAGCGTCATCGCTCAGGGCGTGCAGCTTAAAGCTGCGGGCGAAACCGGCCGGATCGCTGCCGTCCCAGACCTTGCCGTCGAGCAACTGGCTGCTGCGCATGTCGGTGCCCCACGCGGCGACGCCGACAGCGGTGGCGGCGTCGCGGTAGATATCCAGTTGCTGAACCTGGCGGGCGACGGCGAGGTAATCCGGGTCTTCGCGCAGCAGGCCCCAGCGGCGGAACTGGGTCATGAACCACATACCGTCCGACAGATACGGCAGATTCACCTCGCCGTTGCCGTGAAAACGCAGCGCGTGCGGATCCTGCCAGCGATTGCCGAGGCCGTCGGCATAATCACCGAGAAAACGCGGTTCGATGCACGAAAGCGGAGCGTCCAGATATTCCGGCGCGCTGAGCAATTGTGCGGTGCTGCGGCGGTTTTCCGGGCTTTCTTCGATAAAGCGGCTGGCTTCCAGGACCGCCATCACCAGCGCCCGCGCGGTATTGGGGTACTGCTCGACAAATTCGCGGGTGCAGCCAAGGACTTTTTCCGGGTGATCGGGCCAGATACTCTGGCTGGTCGCCATCGTGAAACCGAGATCCTGCTGCACCGCGCTGGCTGCCCACGGTTCGCCAACGCAAAATCCGTCGATGCGCCCGGCCTGCAAGTGCGCAACCATTTGCGGCGGCGGCACCACCACACTGTCGACATCCTGCAACGGATGAATGCCCTGGCTCGCCAGCCAATAGTAGAGCCACATGGCATGGGTGCCGGTGGGAAACGTCTGGGCGAAGGTCAGTTTTGCGCGGCTTTGGTGCACGTGGCGATCCAGCGCTTCAGGACTGATCACGCCGAGGTTTTGCAGGCCGTGGGAAAGGTTGAGGCTCTGACCGTTCTGGTTCAGGCCCATCAACACCGCCATGTCCGTCGAAGCGACGCCGCCGATGCCCAGATGGACGGCGTAGATCAGGCCGTAAAGGCTATGGGCGGCGTCGAGTTCACCGCTGACCAGTTTGTCGCGCAGATTGGCCCACGACGTCTGGCGCTTGAGGTTGAGGGTCAGGCCATAAGGCTGGGCGAAGCCTTGAGTGGCAGCGACGACGACCGAGGCGCAATCGCTCAGGGCCATGAAACCGAGGTCGATCGCGCTTTTTTCCGGGGCATCACTGCCATTGACCCAGGCCAGCGGCCCGACGGACGAATCATTCATAAAAAGCCACCTTGAAAAAAAAACGCCGTCCCGGGCTTTTGCACAGGCAAAAACCGAGGACGACGCCATTGTCCTGAGCCGCACGCCGTCGTTGGCTTGCAGGCTGATACCGGGGAAAGGTGCAAGGCATATGCCACTCGCGGCGATTTGCGCGTGCGCCTCGCGCGCCGGGGTGTTGCCCGGCTATAATCGCCGCCTCTTTTCGCCGCCCGAGTCATCGCCGCCCATGTACACCCTGGCCCGTCAGCTGTTGTTCAAACTTTCCCCGGAAACCTCTCACGATCTGTCGCTGGATCTGATCGGCGCGGGTGGGCGTCTGGGGCTCAACGGCATGCTGTGCAAGAAGCCGGCGCACGTGCCGGTGACGGTCATGGGCCTGGACTTCCCGAACCCGGTGGGTCTGGCGGCCGGTCTGGACAAGAACGGCGCGGCCATCGACGGCTTTGCGCAACTGGGCTTCGGGTTTGTCGAAATCGGCACCGTGACCCCGCGTCCGCAGCCGGGCAACCCGAAACCGCGAATCTTCCGTCTGCCGGAAGCCGAGGCGATCATCAACCGTATGGGCTTCAACAACCTCGGTGTGGATAACCTGCTGGCGCGGGTCGCTGCAGCCAAATACAACGGCGTGCTGGGGATCAACATCGGCAAGAACTTCGACACCCCGGTCGAGCGCGCGGTGGACGATTACCTGATCTGCCTGGACAAGGTGTATGCCCATGCCAGCTATGTCACGGTCAACGTCAGCTCGCCGAACACCCCGGGCCTGCGCAGCCTGCAGTTCGGTGATTCGCTCAAGCAGTTGCTGGCGGATCTGGCGGCGCGTCGCGCCGAGCTGGCCCTGCGCCACGGCAAGCATGTGCCGCTGGCGATCAAGATCGCTCCGGACATGACCGATGAAGAGACCGCGCAAGTGGCTCAGGCGCTGATCGAGACCGGAATGGACGCGGTGATCGCCACCAACACCACCCTGAGCCGCGTCGGCGTCGAAGGCATGGAGCACGGTGACGAGGCGGGCGGTCTGTCTGGCGCCCCGGTGCGTGACAAGAGCACCCACACCGTGAAGGTGCTGGCGGCGGAACTGGGTGGCCGGTTGCCGATCATCGCGGCCGGCGGCATTACTGAAGGCAAGCATGCGGCCGAGAAGATTACGGCGGGTGCGAGCCTGGTGCAGATTTATTCGGGCTTCATCTATAAAGGCCCGGCGCTGATCCGCGAATCGGTCGACGCCATCGCTGCCCTGCGCTGATCCAATTGTGGGAGCGAGCTTGCTCGCGAAAGCGGTGTGTCAGTCTCTGTAGATATTGACTGAATAGACGCTTTCGCGAGCAAGCTCGCTCCCACAGGTGTGTGCAGCACAAATAATGTGACAGGCATAAAAAAGGGCTCCTCGAAGGAGCCCTTGGGCCGTAGCCCGCCGTCCGGGAAGGACGTGCATGGTAAGTCGCTAGAAATTCAGATTGTCGTGTTGCAGTCAGTGCCCTGTGTCAGCCAACGGCGTGAAGTTCGTTGAGTCTGTGGATTCCCGCAGTGCCGGTCATACCGTCCCAGTTGTCGCCGCGTCCTTCTCGCCAGCCGTTGATCCAGGCTTGGCGTACCGACGGTAGAGTAAATGGGCAAAGCTCACGGGATTTGCCACCAACGCCATATTGATATCCGCGCAAAAATGCTCTTTCCAACGGATCACGCTTAAGTCTTCTCATAGGGTGTTTCCCTCACTTGTTGACTGTTTGTGTCGCGTTGACCTCAACCGAGGTCTGGCAGAAAACTCTGCCGGGGTGCGGCTCGCTGCCGGCGTGGCGAGCCAAGGTGTTGACGCCGTTGCGACGTCAACCTGTGGTCAGTTCTAACCAATGAGTCACACCGAGGGAATGATCGTTTTGTCATAAGGACGTAACGAAAATAGTGCTACAGCCATAAGTAACGACGGGTTTCATGAACGTTTTTTCAGCAAACCCCGGTATGATCGGCTCCGCGGCGGATGGTGGGGTTAATCCTTTAGTGAGAATGACCCACGTTTGCGCTAGGTTAATAAGCGACGAAGGGTCGCTTTAAGACTTTTTGTTTCATCAACTTTTTTATCTGTCCCGGCATCTAAGCTCCTTTAACCCGAGCAGCGGGGATGGAACGGCACACCTTCGTGCCACGCGGGCGCTCTTTTAGAAAAGCGCCTGATTGAAAACCGGATCGGCAATGCGTTGCCGATTCACTAGCCAAAGGCTCTGGAAATACCATGTCCGACCGTTTCGAACTCTTCCTCACTTGCCCTAAAGGCCTTGAAGGCCTGCTCATCGAGGAAGCCGTCGGGCTTGGCCTTGAAGAAGCGCGCGAGCACACTTCCGCCGTGCGTGGCATGGCGAGCATGGAAACCGCTTATCGCCTGTGCCTTTGGTCGCGTCTGGCCAACCGCGTGTTGCTGGTGCTCAAGCGTTTCCCGATGAAGGACGCCGAAGACCTGTATCACGGCGTGCTCGACATCGACTGGCAGGATCACATGCTGGCCGACGGCACCCTGGCTGTCGAATTCAGCGGCCACGGCTCGGGTATCGACAACACCCACTTCGGTGCCCTCAAAGTCAAAGACGCCATCGTCGACAAACTGCGCACCCCGCAGGGTGATCGCCCGAGCATCGACAAGCTCAACCCGGACTTGCGCATTCACCTGCGTCTGGATCGCGGCGAAGCGATCCTCTCCCTCGACCTCTCTGGCCACAGCCTGCACCAGCGCGGCTATCGCTTGCAGCAGGGCGCGGCGCCGCTGAAGGAAAACCTCGCCGCGGCGATTCTGATCCGTTCCGGCTGGCCACGCATTGCGGCCGAAGGCGGCGCGCTGGCTGACCCGATGTGCGGTGTCGGTACGTTCTTGGTCGAGGCCGGCATGATCGCCGCCGACATGGCGCCGAACCTGCGCCGCGAGCAGTGGGGCTTCACCGCCTGGCTCGGTCACGTCCCGGCGCTGTGGAAAAAGCTCCATGAAGAAGCCGTCGAGCGTGCCGCTGCCGGTCTGGCCAAGCCACCGCTGTGGATTCGCGGCTACGAAGCCGACCCGCGTCTGATTCAGCCGGGCCGCAACAACGTTGAGCGCGCCGGTCTGAGCGAGTGGATCAAGATCTACCAGGGCGAAGTCGCGACCTTCGAGCCGCGTCCGGACCAGAACCAGAAAGGTCTGGTGATCTGCAACCCGCCGTACGGCGAGCGTCTGGGTGACGAAGCCAGTCTGTTGTACCTCTACCAGAACCTCGGCGAGCGCCTGCGTCAGGCCTGCCTGAACTGGGAAGCCGCGGTGTTCACCGGCGCGCCGGACCTGGGCAAGCGCATGGGCATCCGCAGCCACAAACAGTATTCGTTCTGGAACGGCGCGCTGCCGTGCAAGCTGCTGCTGATCAAGGTGCTGCCGGATCAGTTCGTCACTGGCGAGCGTCGTACCCCGGAGCAGCGTCAGGCCGAACGCGAACAAGCGGCTTACGACCAGACCCCGGACGAGCCGCAAGAGCGCAAGTTCAACAAGAACGGCAACCCGATCAAACCGACGCCCGCTCCGGCCCCGGTGATCGAGCAGCCGCGCTTGAGTGAGGGCGGGCAGATGTTTGCCAACCGCCTGCAAAAGAATCTCAAGGCGATGAGCAAGTGGGTCAAGCGCGAAGGCATCGACTGCTACCGCGTCTACGATGCCGACATGCCGGAATACGCCATGGCCATCGACCTGTACCACGACTGGGTGCACGTCCAGGAATACGCCGCGCCGAAGTCGATCGACCCGGAAAAAGCCTCGGCGCGCATGTTCGACGCCTTGGCAGCGATCCCGCAGGCACTGAATGTCGACAAGAGCCGCGTGGTGGTCAAACGCCGCGAGCGCCAGAGTGGCACCAAGCAGTACGAGCGTCAGGCGGCGCAGGGCAAGTTCAATGAGGTGAGCGAAGGCGGTGTGAAGTTGCTGGTCAACCTCACTGACTACCTCGACACCGGCCTGTTCCTCGACCACCGGCCGATGCGCATGCGCATTCAGAAAGAGGCCGCCGGCAAACGCTTCCTCAATCTGTTCTGCTACACCGCGACCGCCAGCGTGCACGCGGCCAAGGGCGGCGCACGCAGCACCACCAGCGTCGACCTGTCGAAAACCTACCTCGACTGGGCACGCCGCAACCTGTCGCTGAACGGTTTCTCTGACAAGAACCGTCTGGAGCAGGGCGATGTGATGGCGTGGCTGGAAAGCAGCCGCGACGAGTACGACCTGATCTTCATTGATCCGCCGACCTTCTCCAACTCCAAGCGCATGGAAGGCATCTTCGACGTGCAGCGTGATCAGGTGCAGTTGATCGACCTGGCGATGGCGCGTCTGGCAACCGGTGGCGTGCTGTATTTCTCCAACAACTTCCGCAAGTTCCAGTTGGAGGAAAACCTGACCGAGCGCTATGCGGTCGAGGAAATCAGCGCGCAAACCATTGATCCGGATTTCGCCCGCAACACCAAGATCCACCGCGCCTGGAAAATCACGGCTCGTTGACACTTGCCAAAGTTGGATCCACAGAGCCTTGATTTTTAAAGGCTCTTGGATCCGTTCAGTGCTAGCCAAATTAATGGCTAATAGCTATAACTCAACTCATGGCCAATGGGGTTTCCCCGGAACACTGGCGTAGTGAGTTGCCTTTATGTCGTTGCACCCCGTGCGCCCAAAGATCCTGGGTTTTATCAGCGAAGAAGTCTCGGCCTGGCTGGTCGCGCTGCTGGTATTGCTCGCCGGCGGGATTCTCACGGGGCTGCTCGCCTGGGCCACCCTCAACCAGTTCCATCAGCAATTGCGTCAGCGTTTTCAACTGCTGGCCAATGAACGTTACAGCCGCATCGAAGAGCGCTTTCAGGATCAGGAGCAACGCCTGGATGGCCTGCGCCGCTTCTTCGCCAACTCCGAGTCGGTGTCCCGCGCCGAATTCGACGGTTATACCCGCCCTCTGTTGCTGCGCACCCAGGCCTATTCGTTTGCCCTGCGGGTCAGCGGTGCCGAGCGCGCCGCGTTCGAGCAGCGCGTGCGTGACGAAGGCCTGAGCACGTTTACCATCCGCGAACTTAATGCCCAGGGCGAGTTGCAACTGGCCGCGATCCGCGACGAATACGTGCCGGTGCTGTACAGCCAGACCCAGAGCCGTCTCGGCTCGCCGTTGGGCTACGATTTGCTGGCCCAGCCGCTGCGCCGCGACACCCTGCAGCGCGCGGACAAGCTCGCCAGTCTGGCGGTGTCGCAACCGATGCATCTGGTCAGCATCGAGCCGTCTTACGCCCGCGGCGTGCTGCTGGTGGCGCCGGTGAGCCGCGAGGGCCAGCCGCGACCGTTCGGCTACGCGATGGCCGTGATCAGCATGCGCCAGTTGCTGGCCGACGGCTTGCCGGATGCGTCTCATGACTACCTGTCGGTGCGCA
Source organism: Pseudomonas sp. GNP014 (assembly GCF_054344005.1). Classification (NCBI taxonomy): domain Bacteria; kingdom Pseudomonadati; phylum Pseudomonadota; class Gammaproteobacteria; order Pseudomonadales; family Pseudomonadaceae; genus Pseudomonas; species Pseudomonas sp. GNP014. The sequence goes on from NZ_JBTGUS010000001.1 coordinate 3,282,120, forward strand.
TCCTCGATCTGTCAGTCACTGATCAGCATGAGGTGCTGTTCGAATCGACCAACGAGCCGGCGGCCAGCGATTTGTCGGCCACCCGTTTGCTGCGCATGGCCGATCATGATTACCAGGTGGACATCCTGCCGAGCGAAGCCTTTATGCAGGCCAACCATTCGTCGGTCGGCAGTGTGGTGATTCTCGGTGGTTTGCTCAGCCTGCTGCTGAGCGCCTTGCTGTATGTGCTGGTCAGCCAGCGCCAGCGTGCCTTGCGCATGGTCCAGTTGCGCACCCAGGAATTGCACGAGCGCGAACAGGAGTTGCGCGGCACCCACGGCCAGTTGCGCGGGGTGTTGAACGCCGCGACCCAGGTGGCAATCATCGCCACCGACCTGCGCGGGGTGATCAACACCTTCAATCCCGGCGCCGAGCAGATGCTCGGTTACAGCAGTGCCGATGTCGTCGGCCACATGACTCTGGAAAACCTGCACTTGCCCCGCGAGTTGAGTGCGCGGGCGGCGGAATTGAGCGCGCGTTATGGCAAAAGCATTCCTACCTGCCATGCGATGTTGGTCGAGGGCGGTGAAGTCGGTGGCCACGAAGCACGCGAATGGACGCTGGTGCGCAGCGATGGCAGCCATTTGCCGGTGAACATGCTCGCGACTCCGGTGCTGGATGAGCAGGGCTTGTGGGTCGGCCATCTGGCGATTTGCATCGACATCACCGAGCGCAAGCGTGTGCACGAAGTGCTGGCGGCGCGGGACGTGTTGCTGAAGAAACTCAGCGCCCACGTGCCCGGCGGCATTTATCAGTTCAAGATGGAATTCGACGGGCGTTTCAGCGTGATCTACGCCAGCGACGGCATCCGTGAGATCTACGAGCTGGAACCCGACGTGTTGCTGTTCAATGCCGAGGCAATCTTCACGCGTATTCATCCGCAGGACGTCACCCGCGTCCGCACCTCGATTCGTGCTTCGGCGGACAGCCTCAGCCCGTGGCGCGAGGAGTATCGCGTGCAATTACCCGAGCGCGGCCTGCGTTGGGTGCGCGGCGAGGCGACCCCGGAGGAACTGCCGGGTGGCGGCGTGTTGTGGCACGGCTACATCTCGGATATCTCCGACCTGAAGCGGGTGGAAGAAGAATTGCGTGCGCTGTCGGTAACCGACTCGCTGACCGGGATTCACAACCGGCGCTATTTCCAGGAGCGCCTGACCACTGAAATGGCTCGCGTCGAACGGGGCGGCGGCGAGTTGTCGGTGATCATGCTCGACATCGACCATTTCAAGCGCATCAACGATCAGTATGGTCACGCCATGGGCGACCGGGTGTTACAAGCGGTGTGCGAGCGCATTGGTCATCGCTTGCGGCGTACCGATGTGTTTTGCCGCTTGGGCGGCGAAGAGTTCATGGTGCTCTGCCCGGACATCGACGGTGAGCATGCGTACATGCTGGCGGTGGAGTTGTGGCAAGGCTTGCGCAGTGCGCCGGTGGATGTGGTCGGGGTGGTGACGGCGAGTTTCGGCATCGCCAGCTGGCGGCCGGGGGAGGGCGCGGATGCGTTGCTGCTGCGGGCGGATTCGGGGGTGTATATGGCAAAGCAGCGCGGGCGCGATCGCGTCGAGCAGATGAGTTAGGCCGCGACGCGGTTCCCCTGCGGGAGCGAGCTTGCTCGCGAAGGCGGCGGGTCAGTCGCCAAAAATACTGACTGAACTGACGCCTTCGCGAGCAAGCCCGCTCCCACAAAATCTAAAGATCGCAGCCTGCTTTGGGCGGCTTAGAGGGCCGAAGCGGTCTGCGGCAGTTTCGGCTGCTTGTACAGATCCAGCAGCACCTGATCCAGCACCGACGATGCGCCAAACGGCGCCTTGTCGTTGAGGATCGCCACCACCGCCCAGGTATTGCCATTGACGTCGCGGCTGAAGCCGGCAATTGCACGCACGGTGTTCAGGGTGCCGGTCTTGACGTGGGCTTCGCCGCGCATCGCTGTGGTTTTCAAGCGTTTGCGCATGGTGCCATCGGTGCCGGCGATCGGCATCGAGCTGATGTACTCGGCGGCATACGGGCTGTGCCACGCCGCTTGCAGCATGTTCGCCATCTCGCGGGCGCTGACGCGTTCGGCACGGGACAGGCCGGAACCGTTCTCCATCACCAGATGCGGCGCGGTGATGCCTTTCTTCGCCAGCCACTGACGTACTACGCGCTGCGCGGCTTTGGCGTCATCACCGTCGGCGTCGTTGCGAAAGCGCTGGCCGAGGCTCAGGAACAGTTGCTGCGCCATGGTGTTGTTACTGTACTTGTTGATGTCGCGGATGATTTCCGCCAGATCCGGCGAGTACGCACGGGCCAGCAGTTTGGCGTTGCCTGGCGTCGCGCCGAGACGATCCTTGCCTTGAATGCTGCCGCCCAGTTCTTTCCAGATCGCGCGCACGGCGCCGGCGGTGTAAGTCGCGTGGTCGAGCAGCGACAGGTAGGTCTGTGAGTTGCAGCCTTCGCCCAACTGGCCGGCCACGGTCACGTTGACGCTGCCATCGGCCTGCGTCACCGGGTTGTAGCGCACGCCGCCGGTGCATTGCTTGGAGGGCAGGGCCTTGACGGTGTTTTCGATATGGATGCTGGCAATCGGCGGTTCCACCGAAATCAGTACCCGACCACCGTCATTGCGCGCGACGAAGCGCAGGGCCTTGAGGTTGACCAGCAGCGAGTCGGGCTTGACCAGAAACGGTTTGTTCTCGTCGTTGCCGTCGTCGTTGAACTCGGGCAGTTGTGGCTGGATGAAGAAGCTGCGGTCGAGGATCAGATCGCCAGTGATCTGGGTCACGCCGTTGGCGCGCAGGTCGCGCATCAGCAGCCAGAGTTTTTCCATGTTCAGTTTCGGATCGCCGCCACCCTTGAGGTAGAGGTTGCCGTTGAGGATACCGCCACTGAGGTCGCCGTCGGTGTAGAACTCGGTTTTCCACTGATGATTGGGGCCGAGCATTTCCAGCGCCGCGTAGGTGGTGACCAGTTTCATGGTCGAGGCCGGGTTGACCGACACGTCGGCGTTGTACACGGTCGGGTTGCCCGGGCCGTCGAGCGGGATCATCACCAGTGACAGCGCGCTTGGCTGCAATTTGCTCGCCTTGAGGGCTTTTTCGACGTTGGGGGTGAGGGCGGTATTAAGGGTGGCGGCGGAAACAGGCAGGGCCAGCGGCAGAAGAAGGCCGGCGAGAAACAGTGGACGCAACGATTTGATCATATGAAATAAAACCCTGCAGAAGAGGGGAAAAATAACGAGGACATGGATGAAAAAGCCCTCAGTGGTCATGAAAGTGTCGGCATTATGCCCCAAGGTTCTACAGCTTGTGCCTTGTCCGGGCCGGCCAATAGGTTATTTTTTTACAGGCGGTCGGCTTCAGGGGCCAGAGAGTCGGGCAATCGACGCCTTAAACTGGTAAAGTGCCGGCCGTTAATACTTAAGAGGATTGTTCCAATGGCGACTAACCGTTCCCAGCGTCTGCGCAAAAAACTGTGCGTTGATGAATTTCAAGAGCTGGGTTTCGAACTGAACCTGGACTTCAAAGAAGACTTGTCCGAAGAAGCCATTGACGCTTTCCTCGAAGCCTTCATCAAAGAAGCCATGGAAGCCAATGGTCTGGGTTACGTTGGTGGCGACGACTTCGGTCTGGTATGCCTGCAGAAGCGTGGCTCGGTGAACGAAGAGCAGCGTGCTGCTGTTGAAGCCTGGTTGAAAGGCCGTAGCGAACTGACTGGTATGACTGTCAGCCCGCTGCTGGACGTCTGGTATCCGGAAAAGCCGATCAACCCGGCTAAGTGATACTGAAAAAAACGGCGACCTTCGGGTCGCCGTTTTTTTTCGTCTGGTGTTTGGGTGTTCGGTTTGGGATTTGTGGTGAGTCTGCCCCTCACCCCAGCCCTCTCCCCCTGGAAAGGGAGCCGATTTATGGGCTTGTCAAAATTTGAGTTCGACTCGGTATCTCACGTCGGCGTATGTCTTCCAGACACCTCGGTCAGTCCCCTCTCCCTCGGGGAGAGGGCTAGGCGGGCGGCGTTCCGATGAGGGGCTTTTGACCTTAAGCTTTACGCCAATTCAAAATCACCAACGTCAACACCCCCGCGACAATTCCCCAGAACGCCGAACCAATGGAAAACAGTGTCAGCCCCGACGCCGTGACCATAAAGGTAATCAACGCCGCTTCACGCTCCTTCACCTCGGTCATGGCAATGCTCAAACCGTTGATGATCGAACCGAACAGCGCCAGCGCGGCGATCGACAGCACCAGTTCTTTCGGCAGCGCGGCAAACAGCGCCGCCAATGTGGCGCCAAACACCCCGGCAATCCCGTAGAAAATCCCGCACCACACCGCCGCGGTGTAGCGCTTGTTGCGATCCTCATGGGCGTGCGGCCCGGTGCAGATCGCGGCGCTGATCGCCGCGAGGTTGATCCCGTGGGAGCCGAATGGCGCCAGCAGCAGCGAGGCGATGCCGGTGCTGGTGATCAGTGGCGAGGCCGGCACGTTGTAGCCGTCGGCGCGCAGCACGGCGATGCCGGGCATGTTCTGCGAAGTCATCGCCACCACGAACAGCGGAATGCCGATGCTGATGGTCGCCGCCAGCGAGAAGTGCGGCGTGGTCCACACCGGTGTCGCCACCTCCAGATGAAAGGCACTGAAGTCCAGCAGCCCCATGAACCCGGACAGCGCTGTACCGATCAGCAGGGCGGCAAGCACCGCGTAACGCGGCGACAGGCGTTTGACCAGCAGGTAAGTGAAGAACATACCCAGCACCAGAGCGGTGCGGTGCTGCGCGGCGACGAAGATTTCGCTGCCGATCTTGAACAGAATCCCTGCAAGCAACGCCGCCGCCAGCGAAGCCGGAATCTTTTTCACCAGGCGTTCGAAGCTGCCGGTCAGCCCGCAAATCGTCACCAGCACCGCGCAGGTGATGTAGGCGCCGATAGCCTCGCCATACGTGACGCCGCCCAGGCTGGTGATCAGCAGGGCCGCGCCCGGGGTCGACCAGGCGATGGTGATCGGCGTGCGATAACGCAGCGACAGGCCGATGGAGCACACCGCCATGCCGATCGAGATCGCCCAGATCCACGACGAGATTTGCCCGCTGCTCAGGCCGGCCGCTTGCCCGGCCTGAAACATCAGCACCAGTGAACTGGTGTAACCGGTCATCATCGCGATAAAACCGGCGACGATGGCCGAGGGCGAAGTGTCGGCCAGAGGGCGCAGCCGGGTGTAGGTGGCGTCGTTCATGACGGCGGTGTTCCTTATACAGATGAAGATGTCCCCTTTGACGCAATCCCTACAGGGAATTGTGTGCTGAAGGCGGATTCTGCGATCAAGCCTAAACTCAATCGTAACGGATCGTTGCAATACAGCCGAGGTCACAAACGGCCATACAGTCGTGTTGCCACCATCCATTGTGTACAATCGCGCTGTTTTTTACGCGATACTTGCCAGCGACCTACTGTGCCGTATTACAGTCACGGTCTATTCGCCGCAGTTCTCCCGACTCGAGTGCCCATGAACGAACAGTTGCAACCCCTCAAGAAACAACCGCGAGCAGGCAAAGCCGGCCGCAGCGGAACCCAGGACGATATTGTCTACGCGCATATCTTCGAGGCCATCCTCGAACAGCGTCTGGCGCCCGGCACCAAGTTGAGTGAAGAAGCGCTGGGGGAAATCTTCGGGGTCAGCCGCACGATCATTCGCCGTGCGCTGTCGCGACTGGCCCATGAAGGAGTGGTGCTGTTGCGGCCGAACCGTGGCGCTGTGGTCGCCAGCCCGAGCGTTGAAGAAGCGCGTCAGGTGTTCATGGCCCGCCGTCTGGTCGAACGTGCGATCACTGAACTGGCGGTGCAGCACGCCACCGCCGAGCAGATCGCCGAGTTGCGGCAGATGGTCAACGACGAGCGCGACAGCTTCTCCCGTGGTGATCGCGGCGCCGGTATCCGGCTGTCGGGCGAGTTCCACCTGAAACTGGCCGAAGCGGCGAAGAACGCACCGCTGGTCAGCTTCCAGCGCAGCCTGGTGTCGCAGACTTCGCTGATCATTGCCCAGTATGAAAGCGGCAACCGTTCGCACTGCTCCTATGACGAGCACACCCAGTTGATCGACGCCATCGAGGCGCGCAACGGTGAGCTGGCGGTGGACCTGATGATGCATCACATGGATCACATCGACAGCAAGCTCAACCTCGATGAGGAAGGCGCGTCGGATGATCTGCATGCGGTGTTCTCGCATTTGTTGCAGACCAAGAAGCCGGGGCGTCCGGTGGCCAAGCTCTAAGTCGGACCGAGTTGGCCCAATCGCTGGCAAGCCAGCTCCCACAGGATGTGTGGTGTAGCGCAAATCGGGTGAACACCTCAAAAACGGTGGGAGCTGGCTTGCCAGCGATGGCAATCGGACAGGCAATAAAAATCCCCCAGGCTGAAAAGCTCTGGGGGATTTTTTATGCGTTGAGAAAACTCAGCGCTGATGCACCAGCGCACCCGCCGCATATGTTTGCTGCACGGTCCGGTCATCGCCCAGCGTCATCAACACAAACAACGTTTCGGCAATGTTGTTGGCCTGCTTCAAGCGGTAGCTGAGCAGCGGCGTGGCGTTGTAATCCAGCACCAGGAAGTCGGCGTCGGAACCCGGTTGCAGGTTGCCGATCTTGTCTTCCAGGCGCAGTGCCCGCGCACCGCCAAGCGTTGCGAGGTACAGCGACTTGAACGGACTCAGGCGCGCGCCCTGCAACTGCATGACTTTGTAGGCTTCGTTCAGCGTTTGCAGCAGCGAGAAACTGGTGCCGCCGCCGACGTCGGTACCCAGGCCGACATTCAGTTTGTGTTTCTCGGCCATCGGCAAGTTGAACAGGCCGCTGCCGAGGAACAAGTTCGACGTCGGGCAGAACGAGATTGCCGAGCCGGTTTGCGCCAAGCGTGCGCATTCGTCATCGCACAGGTGCACGCCATGGGCGAACACCGAGCGCTCGCCGAGCAACTGGTAATGGTCGTAAACGTCGAGGTAACCCTTGCGCTCCGGGAACAGTTCCTTGACCCACTCGATTTCCTTGAGGTTCTCGCTGATGTGGGTCTGCATGTACAGATCCGGGTATTCGGTCAGCAGTTGCCCGGCGAGGGTCAGTTGTTCCGGGGTGCTGGTCGGGGCGAAGCGCGGGGTGACGGCATAGTGCAGACGGCCCTTGCCGTGCCAGCGTTCGATCAGCGCCTTGCTCTCGACGTAACTCGATTCGGCGGTGTCGGTCAGGTAGTCCGGGGCGTTGCGGTCCATCATCACCTTGCCGGCGATCATCCGCAGGTCGAGCTTCTCGGCGGCTTCGAAGAAAGAGTTCACCGATTGCGGGTGCACGCTGCCGAATACCAATGCGGTGGTGGTGCCGTTGCGCAGCAGTTCCTTGATGAAAATGTCCGCGACTTCATCGGCGTGGTTTTTGTCACCAAACTGGCTTTCGCACGGGAAGGTGTAGGTGTTCAGCCAGTCGAGCAGTTGCTCGCCGTAGGCGCCGACCATGCCGGTTTGCGGCAGGTGGATGTGGGTGTCGATGAAGCCTGGAGTGATCAGCGCATCCTGATAATGCGTGATCTCGATGTCCGCTGGCAGGGTCGGCAGCAGTTCACTGGCGTGGCCGAGGGCGCTGATCTTGCCACCATCGACCACCAGCAGGCCGTCCTCGAAATATTCGTAGGAGGCTTCGATCCCGACGTCGGCAGGGTCGGCAATGCTGTGCAGGATGGCGGCGCGGTAGGCTTTGCGAGTCAGAGGCATGAGGGTTCTCTAATCAATTTGAGGCTTTGAGTTTGGCGGCCTGACTGCGCCGGGAAGCGGGCAGCAGTCTGGCAATCGGTTCGGCGCTGGCGCTGTGCTGGCCGAAACTGGCGTTATAGGTGGCGATGATTTCGCCGGCGATGGAGATGGCGATTTCCACAGGCAGTTTGCCTTTGACTTCGCCGATGCCCATCGGGCAGCGCATGCGTTGCACGACGCCGGGGTCGAAACCGCGATCACGCAAGCGATGTTCGAACTTGGCCCGTTTGGTCTTCGAGCCGATCAGGCCGAACCAGGTGAAGTCGTTGCGCTTGAGGATCGCAGCGGTGAGTTCCAGATCCAGTTGATGGTTGTGGGTCATGACGATGCAATAGCTGCCGGCGGGCAGGTCGTCGATTTCATCCACAGGCTCTTCGGCGACGATTTTACGGACACCGTGGGGAATCTGTTGGGGAAATTCCTCTTCCCGCGAATCGATCCAGCGTACCCGGCAGGGCAGGCTGGCGAGCAGCGGCACCAAGGCGCGGCCAACGTGACCGGCACCGAACACGGCGATTTGCGCCTGCACCTGGCCCATCGGCTCGAACAGCAGCACCGTGGCGCCGCCGCAGCACTGGCCGAGGCTGGCACCGAGGCTGAAGCGCTCCAGATGGGTGTCCTGCTTGCCGCTGGCGAGCATCTCGCGGGCGATCTGCATGGCTTTGTATTCCAGATGCCCGCCACCGATGGTGTCGAAGGTCTGTTTCGCGCTGACGACCATTTTCGAGCCGGCGTTGCGCGGGGTCGAGCCGAGTTCTTCTATGATCGTCACCAGAACGCAGGGTTCGCCCTGATTCTGCAGGTCGGCGAGGGCGTCGATCCAGTTGTACATGTTCACCTCGACATCTTTGTTGTCTGTTCGGGCCTCTTCGCGAGCAAGCTCGCTCCCACAGGAGAATGCATTCCAAATGTGGGAGCGAGCTTGCTCGCGAAGACCGCACCTCGGTTTAGAGGGGAGCCAACTCGGTTTCAGCTTCGACCGCTTTCACGGCCTTCAACTGGCGCATCTGCTCACACCCCCACAACACCCGCTCCGGAGTCGCCGGCGCATCAATCTTCGGCTGATGCTGGTAATCACCCAGGCTCGCCACCGCATCCTTGATCGCACACCATGCGGCGATCCCGAGCATAAATGGCGGCTCGCCGACAGCCTTGGAATGGAACACCGTGTCTTCCGGGTTCTTGCGGTTTTCCACCAGCTTCACCCGCAGGTCGAGCGGCATGTCCGCCACGGCCGGGATCTTGTAGCTGGCCGGGCCGTTGGTCATCAGCTTGCCCTTGTTGTTCCAGACCAGCTCTTCCATGGTCAGCCAGCCCATGCCCTGCACGAAGCCCCCTTCGACCTGGCCGATGTCGATGGACGGGTTCAGCGAGGCGCCGACGTCGTGGAGGATGTCGGTGCGCAGCATCTTGTACTCGCCGGTCAGGGTGTCGACGATCACCTCGCAACATGCGGCGCCAAAGGCGAAGTAGTAGAACGGCCGGCCACGGGCCTGGCTGCGGTCGTAATAGATTTTCGGGGTCTTGTAGAAGCCGGTGCTCGACAGCGACACCTGATTGAAATACGCCTGCTGGATCAGCGCTTCGAAGGTCAGGATGTGATCACGCACGCGCACATGGCCGTTATGGAATTCCACATCTTCTTCGCTGACCTTGTAGTGCCGCGCAGCGAATTCGATCAGACGTTTCTTGATGGTCTCGGCGGCGTTCTGCGCGGCCTTGCCGTTGAGGTCAGCACCGCTGGAGGCGGCCGTCGGCGAGGTGTTTGGCACTTTGTCGGTGTTGGTCGCGGTGATCTGTACACGGTCGATTTCGACCTGGAACACTTCGGCCACCACCTGTGCGACTTTGGTGTTCAGGCCCTGGCCCATTTCCGTGCCGCCGTGGTTCAGGTGGATGCTGCCGTCGGTGTAGATGTGGATCAGTGCGCCGGCCTGGTTCAAGAAGCTGGCGGTGAAGGAAATACCGAATTTCACCGGGGTCAGCGCCAGGCCTTTTTTCAGGATCGGGCTGTTGGCGTTGTAGCGCCGGATCGCTTCGCGACGCTCGTGGTACTGGCTGCTTTCTTCCAGTTCGGCGGTCATCTCCTCGAGCATGTTGTGCTCGACGGTCTGGTAGTAGTGGGTGACGTTGCGCTCGGTCTTGCCGTAGTAGTTGGCCTTGCGCACCGCCAGCGGATCGAGGTGGAGGTGACGGGCAATCGCGTCCATCACTTCCTCGATGGCGACCATGCCTTGCGGGCCACCGAAACCACGGTAAGCGGTGTTCGACGCGGTGTTGGTCTTGCAGCGGTGACCATTGATCGTCGCGTCACCCAGGTAGTACGAGTTGTCCGAGTGGAACATCGCCCGGTCGACGATCGACGCGGACAAGTCCGGCGAGCAACCGCAGTTGCCGGCCAGGTCCACGTTGATCCCGTGCAGGCGCCCGGTGCTGTCGAAGCCGACGTCGTATTCGACGTAGAACGGGTGACGCTTGCCGGTCATCAGCATGTCTTCGACCCGCGGCAGGCGCATCTTCGTTGGCTGGCCGGTGAGGTGTGCAACCACGGCGCACAGGCACGCCGGGCTGGCAGCCTGGGTTTCCTTGCCACCGAAACCACCGCCCATGCGGCGCATGTCGACGACGATTTTGTTCATCGACACGTCGAGCACTTCGGCGACCAGTTTTTGTACTTCGGTCGGGTTCTGTGTCGAGCAGTAGACGATCATGCCGCCGTCTTCGGTCGGCATCACCGAGGAGATCTGCGTCTCCAGGTAGAAATGTTCCTGACCGCCAATGTGCAGCGTGCCCTGGATGCGGTGTTCAGCGGTCGCCAGCGCAGAGACCGAATCACCGCGCTGATGGGTGTGGCTGTCGAGCACGAAGTGGCGTTTGCGCAAGGCTTCGACCACGTCGAGCACCGGTTCCAGATCTTCGTATTCGATGATCGCCGCCATGGCGGCCTTGCGGGCGGTTTCCAGATCCTTGGCGGCGACGGCGAGCACCGGTTGGCCGACGAACTGCACGTCGTCGATGGCCAGCAATGGGTCGCCCGGCAGCAGCGGGCCGATGTCTTTCAGGCCCGGCACGTCTTCATGGGTGATCGCAATGCGCACGCCTTCGAAGGCGTAGCACGGCTTGGTGTCGATGCTGATGATTTTCGCGTGGGCGCGGTCCGACAGGCGTGCGTACAGGTGCAGCTGGTTGGGGAATTCCAGACGATCATCAATGTACTGCGCTTCACCGGACACGTGCTTGGCGGCGCTGTCGTGCTTGACGCTGCGGCCGACGCCGGTGGTCAGGTCCTTGGCGAACAGTTCAGCCAATTCAGCTTGAGTCTTCTCTACGGCGTGATGGTTAGACATAAGCGGTCACCCGAGTCTCGATGTGCGGTGTTTGCAGTTCGATGAAGTATTTGCGCAGCAGGTTCTGCGCGCTGAGCAGGCGATATTCCTTGCTGGCGCGGAAGTCCGAGAGCGGTGTGAAGTCGTCGGCCAGTGCGGCGCAGGCGCGTTCGATCACGGTGTTGTTGAACGGCTGGCCGAGCAACACGGCTTCGCAGTGGGCGGCGCGTTTCGGGATCGCGGCCATGCCGCCGAAGGCCATGCGGGCGTCGCTGATCACGCCGTTTTCCACGCGCAGGTTGAAGGCGGCGCAGACGGCAGAAATGTCGTCGTCCAGACGTTTGGAGACCTTGTACGCGCGGAAACGCTGCTCGGCCGTGGCACGCGGGACGATGATTTTCTCGATGAACTCGCTTTCCTGACGCGCGGTGACTTTGTAGTCGATGAAGTAATCTTCCAGGTTCAAGGTGCGGCGGGTTTCGCCTTTACACAGCACGACCTGCGCGCCGAGGGCAATCAGCAGCGGTGGCGAGTCACCGATCGGCGAGGCATTGCCGATGTTGCCGCCGAGGGTGCCCTGGTTGCGGATCTGCAGGGAGGCGAAGCGGTGCAGCAGTTCACCGAAGTCCGGGTATTCGGCGTTCAGCGCTTCGTAGCAGTCGGAGAGGGCGGTGGCGGCGCCGATTTCGATACGGTCAGCGAAGGTTTCGATGCGCTTCATTTGCGCGACGTTGCCAACGTAGATCATCACTGGAAGGGTGCGGTGGAACTGGGTGACTTCCAGCGCCAGGTCGGTGCCACCGGCCAGCAGTCGCGCTTGTGGATAAGCGTCGTAAAGGTCGGCCAGATCAGCGACGGTCAGCGGCACCAGACAGCGCTTGTCGCCGCTGTTGAGTTCGCCGATATCGGTCGGGGCGATGGCTTTGAGGCGGGCGATGGTCTCGGCTTCACGGGCGTCGAACTGGTCCGGTTGCTTGCCGCAGCACGACTGCTCGGCGGCGGCCAGAATCGGTCGGTAGCCGGTGCACCGGCAGAGGTTGCCGGCCAGCGCTTCGTGGGCCTTGGCCTGATCCGGTGCATCGCTGTTCTTTTGCAGGGCAAACAGCGACATGACGAAACCGGGGGTGCAAAAACCGCACTGCGAGCCGTGGCACTCGACCATGGCTTTCTGCACGCTGTGCAGTTCGCCTTTGTGCTTGAGGTCTTCGACGCTGATCAGTTGTTTGCCGTGCAGCGACGAAACGAACGTCAGGCACGAGTTGAGGCTGCGATAGCGAATGTGTTCGCGGCCGTCGTCATCCGTTTGCAACTCGCCGACCACCACGGTGCAGGCGCCGCAGTCACCGCTGGCGCAACCTTCTTTGGTGCCGGATTTGCCCACATGTTCGCGCAGGTAATTGAGCACGGTCAGATTCGGGTCCAGGGCGTGCTCGCTACGGAGTTCCTGGTTAAGTAAAAACTGGATCACGGAAGGCCTCGCAGACTCATTATTGTTGTTAACCGACGTGAACCGAATTTAGCAGGTCTGACTTTTCGGTCAATGATTTTCTGACTTAAAGGTCAGGAAAATGCATTTCGTCGATCGACAACGTGTCTATTCAGTATTGACCCTCATTGGATCCCCTGCTTTTTTGCGGGATTCGTGCCAAAAACCGCTGAGTGGGCACTCCGCCATGAGCCTGCATTTGCGCTACACTGCGCCGCTTGTGCAGATCGAAAGAGTTTGAAGGACAACCATGACGTTCAAGGCGCCGGACAGCCTCGCCGAGCAAATTGCTCACCACCTCGCCGAACGCATCATTCGTGGCGAAATGAAGCCGGGAGAGCGCATCCAGGAACAGAAGGTCACGCTGGCCCTCAATGTCAGCCGCGGCTCGGTCCGCGAAGCCTTGCTGATCCTCGAGCGTCGCCATCTGATCGCGATCCTGCCGCGACGTGGCGCCCATGTAACCGAACTCACGCCGCACAAGGTGCAGAGCCTTTGCACACTGATGAGCGAGCTGTACATCCTGCTCGGCAACTCGGTTGCCAATGGCTGGCAAGTCCAGTCGGACATGGCGCCGTTCGTGCAGATCCAGCAGCGCCTGACCGCCAGCTACGAGCGTCAGGACATCCGCACTTTTGTCGACGACAGCTTCGCGGTGATGCGCGCCGCTTATCCGTTCGCCAACAACCCGTACCTGCAAGAGACGGTCGAGAACCTGCAGCCGGCCATGAGCCGTGCCTATTTCCTCGCCCTCGAACAACGCAAGGCGGAAATGAGCGAGTTCCTCGAACTGTTCGAACGCCTGCTGGCCGCCGTGCTTGCCCGTGATTTGCCGCAGATCCGCATCGTGCTGACGGCTTACGCCCGGCGCAGCTGCGATCTGGTGGTGTCTGCCCTGACGGTCGCCTAAGCGTGCGGCTCAAGTGCATCAAACTGGCGGGATTCAAATCCTTCGTCGACCCGACCACGGTGAACTTCCCCAGTAACATGGCGGCGGTCGTCGGGCCGAACGGTTGCGGCAAGTCGAACATCATTGACGCCGTGCGTTGGGTGATGGGCGAAAGTTCGGCGAAGAACCTCCGTGGCGAGTCGATGACCGACGTCATCTTCAACGGCTCAACCAGCCGCAAACCAGTGAGCCAGGCGAGCATCGAACTGGTGTTCGACAACTCCGACGGCACACTGCTGGGCGAGTACGCGGCTTACGCGGAGATTTCCATCCGCCGTAAAGTCACCCGCGACAGCCAGACTACTTATTACCTCAACGGCACCAAATGCCGTCGTCGCGACATCACCGATATCTTCCTCGGCACCGGCCTCGGCCCGCGCAGCTATTCGATCATCGAACAAGGCATGATCTCCAAGCTGATCGAATCCAAGCCCGAAGACCTGCGCAACTTTATCGAAGAAGCGGCGGGCATCTCCAAGTACAAGGAGCGCCGCCGCGAGACCGAAAACCGTATCCGCCGCACCCACGAAAACCTCGCCCGCCTGACTGACCTGCGCGAAGAACTCGAGCGTCAGCTCGAACGCTTGCACCGTCAGGCCGAAGCGGCGAAGAAGTATCAGGAATTCAAGGCCGAGGAGCGTCAGCTCAAGGCGCAACTGTCGGCCCTGCGCTGGCAGGATCTGAACGATCAGGTCGGCCAGCGCGAGTCGATCATCGGCACCCAGGAAATCAGTTTCGAGGCGCTGGTCGCCGAGCAGCGCAATGCCGATGCCGCCATTGAACGCCTGCGCGACGGTCACCACGACCTGTCCGAGCGCTTCAATCTGGTGCAGGGACGCTTCTACTCGGTCGGCGGCGACATTGCCCGGGTCGAGCAGAGTATCCAGCACGGTCAGCAACGCCTGCGCCAGTTGCAGGACGATCTGAAAGAAGCCGAGCGGGCGCGGCTGGAAACCGAATCGCACCTGGGGCACGATCGCACGTTGCTGCTGACTCTCGGCGAAGAGCTGGACATGCTCACCCCGGAACAGGAAGTCACCAGCGCTGCCGCCGAAGAAGCCGCTGCTGCGCTGGAAGATTCCGAAAGCGTCATGCATGGCTGGCAGGAGCAGTGGGACGCTTTCAACCTGACCGCCGCTGAACCGCGACGTCAGGCCGAAGTCCAGCAGTCGCGCATCCAGCAGCTGGAAACCAGCATGGAGCGCCTGGCCGATCGGCAGAAGCGTCTCGGTGAAGAGCGCGCGTTGCTCTCGGCCGATCCCGAAGACGTGGCGATCATGGCGCTCAACGAGCAACTCGCCGAGTCTGAAGCGACGCTTGAAGATCTGCAGACCAGCGAAGAAGCGCAGGTCGAAAAGCTTGAGCAACTGCGTCAGGAGTTGCAGCAGGCACTGACCGCGCAGCAACAGGCGCAGGGCGATCTGCAGCGTCTCAACGGCCGGCTGGCTTCGTTGGAAGCCTTGCAGCAAGCTGCGCTCGATCCGGGCACCGGCACCGCCGAATGGTTGAAGGAACATAATCTCGCTGAGCGGCCACGTCTGGCCGAGGGCCTGAAGGTCGAGGCGGGTTGGGAGCTGGCGGTGGAAACCGTGCTCGGCGCCGATCTGCAAGCGGTGCTGGTCGACGATTTCAGCGGTTTCGATCTGTCCGGGTTCAGCCAGGGCGATCTGCGCCTGCTCAGTCCGGGCAACGATGGCGTGCGCGTGGCGGGCAGCCTGCTGGACAAAGTCGAAGCGCAGATTGATCTGTCGCCGTGGCTGGGCCAGGTCAAACCGGTCGACAGCCTGGAGCAGGCATTGGCACTGCGCGGACAATTGAGCGCCGGCCAGAGCCTGATCAGTCGCGATGGCTATTGGGTCGGTCGGCATTTTCTGCGCGTGCGCCGGGCCAGCGAAGCGGAAAGCGGCATGCTCGCCCGTGGCCAGGAAATCGAGGCTTTGCATCTCGAACGCGAAGAGCGCGAAGCCACGGTCGAAGCCATGGAAACCCGTTTGCAAACCCTGCGCGCGCAACAGCGTCAGCAGGAAAACGGCCGCGAACATTTGCGTCGCTTGCTGCAAGACGAAGCACGCCAGCAAGGCGAATTGAAAGCGCAGTTGTCCGCTGGTAAAGCCAAGGCCGAACAACTGACCTTGCGCCGCACCCGTCTCGATGAAGAACTGATCGAACTCGGCGAACAACGCGAACTCGAGCACGAGCAGATCGGCGAAGCGCGCATGCAATTGCAGGAAGCGCTGGACGCCATGGCGCTGGACACTGAACAGCGCGAATTGCTGCTGGCCCAGCGCGACAGTCTGCGCGAACGCCTCGACCGCGTGCGTCAGGAAGCGCGGCAGCACAAGGATCACGCCCATCAGTTGGCCGTGCGTCTCGGCTCGTTGCGCGCGCAGCATGACTCCACGCGTCAGGCGTTGGAGCGTCTGGAAATGCAGGCCGAGCGCCTGACGGAAAAGCGCGAACAGTTGAGTCTGAACCTGGAGGAGGGCGAGGCACCGCTGGAAGAGCTGCGCCTGAAACTTGAAGAGTTGCTCGACAAGCGTATGACCGTCGACGAAGAACTCAAGACCGCGCAAATCGCCCTCGAAGACGCCGACCGCGAGCTGCGCGATGCGGAAAAACGCCGGACCCAGGCCGAGCAGCAATCGCAACTGATCCGCGGCCAGCTCGAACAGCAGCGCATGGAATGGCAAGCCCTGACCGTGCGCCGCAAGGCCTTGCAAGATCAACTGCTCGAAGACGGCTACGATCTCAACGGCGTACTCGCGACATTGACGGCGCAAGCCAGTGAGCGTGAAGCCGAAGAAGAACTCGAACGGATCAACGCGCGGATTCAACGCCTGGGCGCGATCAACCTCGCGGCCATCGACGAATACACGCAACAATCCGAGCGTAAACGTTATCTGGATGCTCAGGACGCCGATCTGGTCGAGGCCCTGGAGACCCTGGAGAACGTGATTCGCAAGATCGACAAGGAAACCCGTAACCGTTTCAAAGATACCTTTGATCAGATCAATGGCGGTTTACAGGCGCTTTTCCCAAAAGTTTTCGGTGGCGGGCGCGCGTATTTGGAACTGACGGGCGAAGATCTACTCGATACAGGGGTAACGATCATGGCGCAGCCGCCAGGGAAGAAGAACAGCACCATCCATTTGCTCTCTGGCGGGGAAAAGGCCCTGACCGCACTGGCACTGGTATTTGCCATCTTCAAATTGAATCCGGCGCCGTTCTGTATGCTCGATGAGGTTGACGCGCCACTGGATGACGCTAACGTTGGACGCTACGCACGCTTGGTCAAAGAGATGTCGCAGACCGTGCAGTTCATCTACATCACCCACAACAAGATCGCCATGGAAATGGCTGAGCAGTTGATGGGCGTGACGATGCATGAGCCGGGTTGTTCGCGACTGGTAGCCGTGGATGTCGAGGAGGCGATGGCGATGGTGGACGCCTAGCGGCGCAGCTTCGAGCGATAAGCTGCAAGCTGCAAGAGAAGAGCTTGTGGCTTATAGCTCGCGACTTGCAGCTGAGCTGCGCAAAGATGACAACAGGCTGACTATTTGAATGAAAGTGGCAAATCGACACAATTTGCGCAGCGATTTCGACAGACGGTGTAAAGTTGTCTTTGGTCGTGCTAGTTTAATGTCAATTTTTCGTATACGTGGGCAAAACGCCTGTCAGAACATAGAGTTGGCGCCACGTTTTAAAGCGGTTTGCACAATGTAAACCCCTTATTTTTCAGCATTTTTTATAGAGGCACGGGATTACATGGAAATCGGTCTGCGCGAGTGGCTGATCGTCATCGGCATCATTGTGATAGCCGGTATTCTTTTCGATGGCTGGCGCCGTATGCGCGGCGGCAAGGGAAAACTGAAATTCCGTCTTGACCGAAGTCTGTCCAACCTGCCGGACGAGGACACCAGCGCTGAGCTGTTGGGCCCGGCCCGCGTGCTGGACACACATAAAGAACCGCAACTGGACGAGCATGATCTGCCGTCGGTGAGCATGCCGGCCCGCGAACCTCGCGAGCCTCGCGAATCCGGCTCCAAGCGTGGCAAGCGCGGCAGCAATGGTCCGGCCCAAGGCGACCTGAACCTCGACCTCGATCTGGACGGTGGCCCGAGCTTCAGCAGCCGTGACGACGATTTCGTCGAAGACACCAAGCCTGCGCCGGCCGTGGTCGACAAGGACCAGCCGCAAGCCGAAGAAGTCCTGGTGATCAGCGTGATCTGCCGCGACGCCGCCGGCTTCAAAGGCCCGGCACTGTTGCAGAACATTCTGGAAAGCGGTCTGCGTTTTGGCGAGATGGATATTTTCCACCGTCACGAAAGCATGGCCGGCAACGGTGAAGTGCTGTTCTCCATGGCCAACGCGGTCAAGCCGGGTATCTTTGATCTGGACGATATCGACCATTTCAGCACCCCGGCGGTGAGCTTCTTCCTCGGCCTGCCAGGCCCGCGTCATCCGAAGCAAGCCTTCGATGTGATGGTGGCGGCAGCCCGCAAGCTGTCCCAGGAACTGAACGGCGAACTGAAAGATGACCAGCGCAGCGTTCTGACCGCACAAACAATTGAGCACTACCGTCAGCGCATCGTTGAATTCGAACGTCGCGCCCTGACCCAGAAGCGTTGATTGAAAAGATTGCCTCGGCACAAGAGGCAGTCGGCAATATAGATTGAGCAGCCTCGGCTGCTCTTTTGCTTTATGAGAGAACACCCATGACCGCCGCCAAAACCCGCATTCTAGAGCTGCGCGCTGAACTCGATCAGCATAACTACCGTTACCACGTCCTCGACGAGCCGAGCATTCCGGACGCCGAGTACGACCGGTTGTTCCACGAGCTCAAGGCACTGGAAGCGGCCCACCCGGAACTGATCACCAGCGACTCGCCGACCCAGCGCGTCGGCAGCGTGGCACTGACCGCGTTCACTCAGGTGCGTCACGAAGTACCGATGCTCAGCCTCGGCAACGCCTTCGAAGAAACCGACATGCGCGAATTTGATCGCCGGGTGACCGAAGGTCTGGATCTGCCAGCGGGCGATCTGTTCGGTGGTGGCGCTGCGGTGGAGTACAGCTGCGAACCGAAGCTCGATGGTCTGGCGGTCAGCCTGCTGTATCAGGACGGCGCGCTGGTGCGCGGCGCCACACGCGGCGATGGCACCACTGGCGAAGACATCAGCGTCAACGTGCGCACCGTGCGCAACATTCCGCTGAAGCTGCACGGCGAAGGCTGGCCGGCGACCCTGGAAGTGCGCGGTGAAGTGTTCATGTCCAAGGCCGGTTTCGAGCGCCTCAACGCCTCGCAACTGGAAGTCGGTGGCAAGACCTTCGCCAACCCGCGCAACGCCGCTGCCGGCAGTCTGCGTCAGCTGGATTCGAAGATTACCGCCAACCGGCCGCTGGAATTCTGCTGCTACGGCATCGGTCAGGTCTCCCACGATATTTCCGACACCCACATCGGCAACCTCAAGCAGTTGCAGCAGTGGGGCCTGCCGATCAGCCATGAGCTGAAACTGGCCAAGGGCATTGGCGAGTGTCTGGACTATTACCGCGACATCGGCGAACGACGCAATTCACTGGCCTATGAAATCGACGGCGTGGTGTTCAAGGTCAACAGCATTGCCGATCAGCGCGAGCTGGGCTTCCGCGCCCGCGAACCGCGCTGGGCGATCGCGCATAAATTCCCGGCGATGGAAGAGCTCACCGAGCTGCTCGACGTGGAATTCCAGGTTGGCCGCACCGGCGCCGTTACGCCGGTCGCGCGCCTGAAACCGGTCAAGGTTGCAGGTGTCACCGTGGCCAACGCGACGTTGCACAACATGGATGAAGTCGCGCGCCTGGGGTTGATGATCGGCGACACGGTGATCATCCGCCGCGCCGGTGACGTGATTCCGCAAGTGGTGCAGGTGGTCACCGAGCGCCGTCCGGAAAATGCGCGGCCGGTAGCGATCCCGCAGACGTGCCCGGTGTGCGGGTCGCATGTTGAGCGTACGCAACTGATCAAGCGCAGCAAGGGCAAGGAAACGGTCAGCGAAGGCGCGGTGTATCGCTGCGTCGGTCGCCTGGCCTGCGGTGCGCAATTGAAGCAGGCGATCATTCACTTCGTCTCGCGTCGAGCGATGGATATCGAAGGCCTTGGCGACAAGAGCGTCGAGCAACTGGTCGATGAAGGTCTGGTCAGTTCACCGGCGGATCTGTATGCGCTGAAGTTCGACGACATCGTCGATCTGGAAGGCTTCGCCGAAGTGTCCAGCAACAAACTGCTGGCGGCGATTGAAGACAGCAAGCAGCCGGGGCTGGCGCGGTTTATCTACGCGCTGGGCATTCCCGACGTCGGCGAAGAGACGGCCAAAGTGCTGGCGCGTTCGCTGGGTTCGCTGGAGCGCGTGCAGCAGGCGTTGCCGCAAGTGCTGACCTACCTGCCGGACGTGGGACTGGAGGTGGCGCACGAGATTCACAGCTTTTTTGAAGATGCGCATAACCAGCAGGTCATCAGCGAGTTGCTCGGTCATGGTTTGCAGATTCAGGATCAGGGTGAGCTGGGCGCCGAGTTCGCGGCCAGCACCACCCTGGGTGGTTTCCTCGACAAACTGCACATCCCTTCGGTCGGCCCCGGCGGTGCGCAGAAACTGGCGGACAAGTTTGGTTCGCTGGAAGCCGTGATGAATGCGGACTGGCTGGACATGCGTCAGGCGCTGCCGGAAAAACAGGCCAACGCGGTGCGTGAGTTCTTTGCATTGGCAGAGCATCGGCAGATCGCCGAGTCCGCCGAGAAACAGCTGCGTGATTTCGGCATGCACTGGCAGAGCGAGAAGAAAGTCGTCGAAGGTCTGCCGCTGTCCGGCGAGACCTGGGTGTTGACCGGCAAGGTCGAGTTGATGAGCCGCGATGTCGCCAAGGAGCATCTGGAAAGCCTTGGTGCGAAAGTCGCCGGTTCGGTGTCGGCAAAAACTCACTGCGTGGTCGCCGGCCCGGGGGCCGGTTCCAAGCTGACCAAAGCCAATGAGCTGGGCGTGAAAGTGATGGACGAAGAAGCGTTTATCGCCTTCCTCAAAACCCACGGTATTTCCGCCTGAGTCATTGGGTGAACCCAAAACCTGTGGTATCAGCCAATAGCTGTGGAGTATTCGGAACGATGTTGTCTCGGCAATGATCTAGTCTTGGCAAGCCCCAGGGAGAGATCGCCATGTACCGCTTTTTCGAGCAGCTCAGTTCGCGCATCGTCGCGCCGTTCACGGGTGAATCCTCACGCAACAGTAAAGTCTGGCCGTGCCGCTGCGGCCAGTCGCTGTTCTTTCGCAACAGCCAGTGCCTGGCCTGCAACGCGTTGCTTGGCTATCAACCCGAAGAAAGCCGCCTGACCTCGCTGCAGCCTGGGCTGCTGGCCGACACGTGGACCCTCGACGTCGCTCCTGAGGCCGGACTTTTCCGCCGCTGCGCCAACCTCGACACGCCCGCCGCGTGTAACTGGCTGCTGCCGGCCAAAGATCACGACCGCCTGTGCGTCGCCTGCAGCCTCAATCGCACCATCCCCGACCTGTCCGTCCCGGACAACCCTGAACGCTGGCGCAAGGTCGAAATCGCCAAGCGTCGTCTGGTCGCGCAACTGATTACGCTCGGTTTGCAGGTCATCCCGAAAACCGTGGACGAAGACGCCGGGCTGGCCTTCGACTTCATCGGCGTCGACCTTGAAGGCAACGCGCCGATGACCGGTCACGCCAACGGCCTGATCACCCTCGACATCAAGGAAGCCGACGACGCCCACCGCGAACAGGTGCGGGCGGCGATGCATGAACCCTATCGCACGCTGCTCGGACATTTCCGTCATGAGGTCGGGCATTACTACTGGGATCGCCTGATCGCCAACGGCCCGTGGCTCGGATCGTTTCGTGATCTGTTCGGCGACGAACGCGCCAGTTATGCCGAGGCCCTGGATCGCCATTACCAGCAAGGCGCGCCGCTGGACTGGCCGCAGCGCTACGTCAGCGCCTACGCCACCATGCACCCGTGGGAAGACTGGGCGGAAACCTGGGCGCACTACCTGCACATGATGGACGCGGTGGACACCGCGCTGGGCTTCGGCATGAGTGCGCGGGAAATGGATTTCGACTACCAGCCGTTTCCCACCAGCACGCTGTACGACGCGCAGCATCCCGGTGGCGAGGCGTTCCTGTCGTTCGTCAATGCCTGGATCGAGCTGGCAGGGATGCTCAATGAACTGTCACGGAGCATGGGGCAGCCGGATTTCTATCCGTTCGTGCTGCCGGCGCCGGCGATTGCCAAACTGCATTTCATTCATCTGGTGATCCAGCAGGCGGGCGGTCGTGCAGACGAAGTCCTGACCCTGTAGGCGCTGGCGCCGGCTGCGGTCTTTCGCCGTCACTGCATGTCCTTGAACCCGTTCATATTTTTAATCTGCAACCAACGGTTGTAACTTCGCTTCAGATAGGTACAATGGCGCGGCTCGCCGACAGGCAAGCGTCGTTATGGTGACCCCATCGGTCCCCCCGCAACGATTACCCGTGAACCTGGTCAGATCCGGAAGGAAGCAGCCACAGCGGGAACATTGTGTGCCGGGGTGTGGCTGGTGGGGTTACCACCTTAACGAACAATCGAACGCTTCAAACAGAACTGCATGGGTTTCGCCCACTGCGGTTTTTTTATGCCTGTCGATCTTCCGCTTCATTCTTTGCTGTTGCCAGGAGGCTTTTCATGTCATTTCCAAAACTCTTCCTCTGCCTGTTGGCATCCACGTTGCTCGCAGCCTGCGCCACGCCGCTGACGCCTGAGCAACAAGAGGCTCAGGATGCGGAAACCGCAGCGGCCCGCGACTACTTTTCGCGCAAGGTCGAACTCACCGATGATGGCGGCGATTCAGCGGGTTACACCACGCTGGAATTGAAGAACTCCATTGAGGGGTACGTTCTTGCCTACTACGGCGCGGATAAGATGACCCCGCTCTACACCGAAGAAGTCACCAAGTGTGTAGGCAAGATGGGCGCATTTCCTACGCTCGATTGCGAGCTCTACAACGGTGTTCATCGTTGGGCGGGGTTTTCCTACACCGTGGCGTCTGAAGATACGGTCGTAAAGGATCCTCGACTGATTCCGATGCAAAGCCGGATCAATGTCAAAAAAGGCGATCTGATCGTGATGACGCGCCACTCGCCGCAACACTGGCGGTTTGCCGGGCGCTTCTTGCAACCGTAAGGATTCAGCAAAACGTGCTGTTTGGGCCCGAAAAAACCACCTGTTCAGGTGGTTTTTTATTGTGTCTTTGTTGCACGAACTGTCGAGCAGGCCGCCAGCTATCGAACAGGCTTACGATGGCTGTGTGTGCTCAGGCCCCTGGTTCTGCACGACCGGTATACAACCGGATAATCTCATCAATCTCCCCCGACATCTTCATTCGCAGCAATGTGCGCAAGATCCGCTGCACCGGTACTTTCGGGTCATTGCGCACATAGCACCCGACCTTCTGCTCTTGTAGCACCGCCACGCCTTGCAGCTGCTGTTCAGGTATCAACCGCTGATTGAACCAGTCCAGCGTCCACTGGTTGCTCACCGCATAGCGATAACGCCCGGCCAGCAGCTTCTCCAGCACCTGTTCCTGATTGCGCGCATCTTCGCGCTGCAGTTGATCGGCATCGAACAGTGGTTGCAGCGTCGGGTAGGTGTAGCCGAGCACGGTGCCGATCGACTGGCGCGGCAGGGTGGTCGGGTCGACACGGGTCAACGGTGCCTTGCGGCTGACCAGCAGATCACGCTGAAACAGCAGCGGAATGCTCCAGATGTAATCGCCGGACTGATTCGGCAGCCACGATTGCGCGGCATAGCAGCGCACGTCGATCGCGCCTTGTTCCATGGCCGTCTGCACCCGGGCGCGGGGCAGGACATGGAATTGCGCCGGCACGCCGACCTGAGTGGCGAGACTCAGCATGAGGTCGTACAGAATGCCCTGGGTCGGGCGGCCGTGTTCCAATTGCACCATCGGCATGGCCCAGCTGTCGGGCATGGCGAAGCGCAGCGGGGGCTCCGCTGCGGACGTGCTCAGGCTGATTCCCAACAAAGTCGCCAAGGCCCAACGCATAAACGCTCCGGTAATTCCCCATCCCGAGCCGATAAAAGCCTCTGCTCATGCAGCTTAGCCATATTAGACGAGCACACCGGATGCAATTTTGCCCTTGCTCCGCTAGCATTAGCCGCTTCAGCTTCCTTCGTTGCGACGGTTTTCGATGAGTTATCAGGTTCTTGCACGTAAATGGCGTCCGCGCTCGTTCCGCGAAATGGTCGGCCAGACCCATGTGCTCAAGGCTCTGATCAATGCCTTGGACAGCCAGCGGCTGCACCACGCCTACCTGTTCACCGGGACGCGGGGGGTGGGTAAAACCACGATTGCGCGGATCATTGCCAAATGCCTGAACTGTGAGACAGGTATCACTTCCAGCCCCTGCGGTGAGTGCTCGGTGTGCCGGGAAATCGACGAGGGCCGTTTCGTCGACCTGATCGAGATCGACGCCGCGAGCCGCACCAAGGTCGAAGACACCCGCGAACTGCTCGATAACGTGCAGTACGCGCCGAGCCGCGGGCGCTTCAAGGTCTACCTGATCGACGAAGTGCACATGCTCTCCAGCCATTCCTTCAATGCGCTGCTGAAAACCCTCGAAGAGCCGCCGCCGTACGTCAAGTTCATCCTGGCGACCACTGACCCGCAGAAACTTCCGGCAACGATTTTGTCGCGATGCCTGCAGTTCTCCCTGAAGAACATGACGCCGGAGCGTGTGGTCGAGCATTTGACCCACGTTCTGACCGCCGAGAACGTGCCGTTCGAAGACGATGCCCTGTGGTTGCTCGGTCGCGCTGCTGACGGTTCGATGCGGGACGCCATGAGCCTGACCGATCAGGCCATCGCGTTCGGTGAGGGCAAGGTCCTGGCCACCGACGTGCGGGCGATGCTCGGCACGCTGGACCATGGTCAGGTCTACGACGTCCTGCATTCGTTGATCGAAGGCGACGCCAAGGCGCTGCTCGAGGCCGTGCGGCACCTGGCCGAGCAAGGCCCGGACTGGAACGGCGTGCTCTCGGAAATCCTCAACGTGCTGCACCGCGTCGCCATCGCCCAGGCGCTGCCGGAAGGCGTCGATAACGGTCATGGCGACCGCGATCGCGTATTGGCGCTGGCCCAGGCATTGCCTGCCGAGGACGTGCAGTTCTATTACCAGATGGGCCTGATCGGCCGCCGCGATTTGCCGCTGGCGCCGGACCCGCGTGGCGGTTTCGAGATGGTGCTGCTGCGGATGCTGGCCTTCCGGCCGGCGGACACGGCGGACGCCCCGAGGCAACCGCTAAAGCCAGTGGGGATCAGCCAGGCCACAGTTGATTCCGCAAACTCAGTGGCTGCCGCGCCCAAGCCTGCGCCGGTAGTCGCTGCGGCTGTTGCGCCGGCTCCGACGCCCGTGGCGGCCGCGGCACCGGTTCCGGAACCTGCACCGGTTGCGCCCGTCGCGGTTGCCGAGCCAGAACCTGAGCCGGTCATCGCCGCAGCGGTGGTCGACCTGCCGTGGAACGACCCGGTTGAGGCCGAGCCAGAGCCCGTGCAGCAACCCGCCGTCGAACCGGTACTGGAAACCGCTGCCGAGCAGCCCGAGTTGCCGCCGATGCCACTGCCGACTCCGGACAGCGTGGTCCCGGATGCGCCGGAATGGGCCGCTGCGCCGATTCCCGAGCCGTCGGTTGCCGACGTCGATGCCGCCACCCCGGGCATGGACCTGGACGACGAGCCGCCGCTGGACGAGGATTACATCGAGCCGGACATGGATTCGGCCTACAGTTACCTCGACGAACTGGCCAGCGAACACGCTGCTGAGCCAGCGCCGGAACCCGAGCCGGAACCTGCGGCAGCGCCGGCCACCGGTCTTGCACTGCAATGGCTGGAGTTGTTCCCGCAATTGCCGATCTCCGGCATGACCGGCAGCATCGCCGCCAACTGCACGCTGATCGCCGTCGATGGCGATCACTGGCTGATGCACCTGGACCCGGCGCACAGTGCACTGTTCAATGCCACGCAACAGCGGCGCCTGAACGATGCGTTGAACCAGTTTCACGGTCGCACGCTGAGCCTGACCATCGAGCTGATCAAGCCCGAGCAGGAAACCCCGGCCCAGGCTGCGTTGCGTCGCCGGGCCAACCGTCAGCGCGAGGCGGAGGAGTCGATCCACGGTGATCCGTTCATCCAGCAGATGGTCCAGCAGTTCGGCGCGGTGGTGCGACACGATACTATTGAACCTGTCGACGCTTTGGTCCCCCAAGGCTAATAACTGAAGGCGTCCGGCCGCACAGGGCGGACGCTGTTTTGATCCAAGTACTTTTGAGGTGATTCCCATGATGAAAGGTGGCATGGCCGGCCTGATGAAGCAGGCGCAGCAGATGCAGGAAAAAATGGCCAAGATGCAGGAAGAACTGGCCAACGCCGAAGTCACCGGTAAAGCCGGTGGCGATATGGTCACCGTGGTGATGACTGGTCGTCACGACGTGAAAAGCGTGAGCATCGACCCAAGCCTGGTCGAAGGCCTGAGCGAAGACGACAAGGAGATGCTGGAAGCCGTGGTTGCTGCCGCCGTCAACGACGCCGTGCGCAAGATTGAAGCCAACAGCCAGGAAAAAATGGGCAGCATGACCGCTGGCATGAACCTGCCAGCCGGTATGAAACTGCCATTCTGATTCGCCATACGGCGGCAGATGAGCTACACAAAATGCCAGGCATTGCGCTTGGCATTTTTGTTTCTGGCGCCTCCTGGAGTGCGCGTCTTGTGATCTCCCTCGCCCCAGGTTCACAGTAGAAACATCGAACCTGCTATTGCCACAACGGTCTGCTCCCTATACCCCGGAATTCATCATTCACAGGAGACGCTGACATGTCCGACCCTCTTACCCTCAATCAACGTTTTGTCCTTGCCTCTCGTCCTGTGGGCGCGCCGACCCCGGAAAACTTCCGCCTGGAGCGCAAAGCGTTGCCCGACCTCGAAGATGGCCAGATCCTGCTGAAAACCCTGTACCTGTCGCTTGACCCCTATATGCGCGGACGCATGAGCGACGCCCCGTCCTACGCCGCTCCGGTACAAATCGGCGAAGTCATGACCGGTGGCGCTGTCAGCCGTGTCGAGGACTCGCGTCATCCGAAATTCCACAAGGGCGATCTGGTGGTCGGCGCCACAGGCTGGCAAAGCCACAGCATCAGTGATGGACGCAACATCATCCCGATCCCCGCCGGGCTGCCGAGCCCGTCGATGGCCCTCGGTGTGCTCGGTATGCCGGGCATGACCGCGTACATGGGGCTGATGGACATCGGTCAGCCGAAAGAAGGGGAAACCCTGGTGGTGGCCGCCGCCTCCGGCGCCGTGGGCTCGGTGGTCGGCCAGGTGGCGAAGATCAAAGGCCTGCGTGCGGTCGGTGTGGCCGGTGGGGCCGAGAAGTGCAAATACGTGGTCGAGGAACTGGGTTTCGACGCCTGCATCGATCACAAGGCGCCGGACTTTGCCGAACAGCTGGCGAAGGCGTGCCCGCAAGGTATCGACATCTATTACGAAAACGTCGGCGGTCATGTCTTCGACGCGGTGGTGCCGCTGCTGAATCCCAAGGCGCGCATTCCGTTGTGCGGGCTGATTGCCGGTTACAACGCTGCCGAAGCGCCGCAAGGCCCGGACCGCCTGCCGCTGCTGCAACGCACGTTGCTGACCAAGCGTGTGCGCATTCAGGGCTTTATCGTGTTCGATGACTACGGTGATCGTCAGCCGGAATTCATCAGCCACATGGTGCCGTGGGTGCGCGACGGCAAGGTAAAGTTCCGCGAGGACGTGGTCGAGGGCCTGGAGCAGGCGCCCGAGGCATTTATCGGTCTGCTGGAAGGGCGCAACTTCGGCAAACTGGTGGTGAAGGTCGCCACAGACTGAGTATTTGACGCTGGCCAGAGGCGCGGGTATAAACCGCGTCTCGTTGTTTTGTCGGACTTTTTACCCATGAGCTTCAGCCCTTTGATTCGCCAACTGATCGACGCCCTGCGAATTTTGCCGGGTGTGGGTCAGAAAACCGCCCAGCGCATGGCGTTGCAGTTGCTCGAGCGTGATCGCAGCGGCGGTACGCGCCTGGCCCAGTCCCTGAGCCAGGCCATGGAAGGGGTCGGTCATTGCCGCCAGTGCCGCACGTTGACCGAAGACGATCTGTGCCCGCAATGCGCCGATACCCGCCGCGATGACACCTTGCTGTGTGTGGTCGAAGGGCCGATGGATGTCTACGCGGTCGAACAGACCGGATTCCGTGGACGCTACTTCGTGCTCAAGGGGCATCTGTCGCCGCTCGATGGCCTTGGGCCGGAGGCCATCGGCATTCCGCAATTGATGACGCGAATTGAAGAGGCGGGCACGTTTACCGAGGTCATCCTCGCCACCAACCCGACGGTGGAAGGTGAAGCCACGGCGCATTACATCGCGCAGCTTCTCGCCAACAAAGGCCTGATCGCTTCGCGCATTGCTCACGGCGTGCCGTTGGGTGGTGAGCTGGAGTTGGTCGATGGCGGGACGCTGGCGCATTCGTTTGCCGGGCGTAAGCCGATTTCCCTCTGATATTTGTATGGCCTGATCTGGCCTCATCGCAGGCGGACCAGCTCCCACAGTGATTTGTGTTGATCACCAAACAGGGTGAACAACTCCGGACCTGTGGGCGCTGGCTTGCCAGCGATGACCCTCCCCGGTTTCCCTGGCTTGCACAATCTTGTTGAAAACCAAGCAAGCGCTCGGTTAAGTTCGGCGAACCCTCTAGTGGAGTTTGCCCATGCCTGCCTTCCACGAATACTTCGACCCCAGCCACCAAATGGTCCGCGACAGCGTCAGACGTTTTGTCGAACGCGAGATCCTGCCGGATATTGATGCGTGGGAAGAAGCCGAAAGCTTCCCTCGTGAGTTGTACTTGAAGGCCGGGGCGGCGGGGATTCTCGGCATCGGTTATCCCGAAGCGCTGGGTGGCAGCCACGAAGGCGATCTGTTCGCCAAGGTCGCCGCCAGTGAGGAGTTGATGCGCTGTGGCTCTGGCGGCCTGGTGGCGGGGCTGGGTTCGCTGGATATCGGCTTGCCGCCGATCGTCAAATGGGCGCGGCCTGAAGTCCGTGATCGCGTGGTGCCACAGGTGCTCAGCGGCGAGAAAATCAGCGCCCTGGCCATCACCGAGCCCGGCGGCGGCTCCGACGTCGCCAACCTGCAAACCCGTGCTGTGCGCGACGGCGAGTTCTACCGCGTCAGCGGCTGCAAGACGTTCATTACCAGCGGCGTGCGCGCCGATTTCTACACCGTGGCGGTGCGCACCGGCGCGCCGGGTTTCGGCGGTATCAGCCTGTTGCTGATCGAGAAGGGCACGCCCGGTTTCACCGTTGGCCGCCAACTGAAGAAAATGGGCTGGTGGGCGTCGGACACGGCTGAACTGTTTTTCGACGATTGTCGCGTGCCGCTGGCAAACCTGATCGGCGCCGAGAACATGGGCTTCGCCTGCATCATGGGCAACTTCCAGAGCGAGCGCCTGGCGTTGGCCCTGATGGCCAACATGACCTCACAGCTGGCGCTGGAAGAGGCCCTGAAGTGGGCGCGCGAGCGTGAGGCGTTTGGTAAACCGATCGGCAAGTTTCAAGTGATCAAGCATCGCCTCGCCGAAATGGCCACGGCGCTGGAGGTCTCGCGGGAGTTCACCTATCGGCAGGCGGCGAAGATGGCGGCGGGGCAGAGTGTGATCAAGGAGATTTCCATGGCGAAAAACTTTGCCACGGACACGTCGGACCGCATCGCCACCGAGGCGGTGCAGATTCTTGGCGGGTTGGGTTATATGCGCGAGAGTCTGGTGGAGCGGCTGTATCGGGATAACCGCATCTTGTCGATTGGCGGCGGGACGCGGGAGGTGATGAACGAAATCATCAGCAAGCAGATGGGGCTTTGAATGGTTGGTGAAGCCGCTGGCGCCATCGCTGGCAAGCCAGCTCCCACAGGGTTTTGGGGCGTACACAATATTTGTGAACGACTGAAATCACTGTGGGCGCTGGCTTGCCAGCAATGGCGTCAGTGGGGGCGCCGCTTACTTGTCAGTCAGGGCAAACTGCGTCAGGCAGAACGTCGGGATGCCCATGTCCTCAAGTCGCTGCGAACCCCCAAGCTCCGGCAAATCAATGATCGCCGCCGCCTCATGCACCCGCGCCCCCATCCGGCGAATCAGGTTGGCCGCCGCAATCAGCGTGCCGCCGGTGGCGATCAAATCATCGAACATCACCACCGAATCACCCTCGCACAGGCTGTCGGCATGCACTTCGAGGAACGCTTCGCCGTACTCCGTCGCATAACCTTCGGCCAACACGTCCGCCGGCAGCTTGCCTTGCTTGCGGAACAGCACCAGCGGCTTGTTCAACTGATAGGCCAGTACCGAACCGATCAGAAAACCACGGGCGTCCATCGCGCCGATGTGGGTGAAGTCGGCTTCGACATAGCGGTGGGCGAAGCTGTCCATCACCAGGCGCAGGGCCGTTGGCGACTGGAACAACGGGGTGATGTCGCGAAAGATCACGCCCGGTTTCGGGAAGTCGATCACGGGGCGGATCAAGGATTTGATGTCGAAGGAGTCGAAGACCATCGTCGAGGTGTCCTGGCAGGGCTGCAAACGGCGCAGTATACCCGCGGCTGAAACGGTTCGCTCGGCCGCGGGTCGCGATCAGCCTTCGAGCGAGCCGCCGGCCAGGGCGCAGAGCTGGATCGGGTCGAGGATATGAATCTCTTTGCCTTCGGCAGCAATCAGTTCGTTCTGCTGGAAGCGCGTGAATACCCGCGAGACGGTTTCCACGGCCAGCCCCAGGTAGTTGCCGATTTCATTGCGCGACATGCTCAAGCGGAACTGATTGGCCGAGAAGCCGCGGGCGCGGAAGCGTGCCGACAGATTGACCAGGAACGTCGCGATGCGCTCATCGGCGGTTTTTTTCGACAGCAGCAACATCATTTGCTGATCGTCGCGGATTTCCCGGCTCATCACGCGCATCAACTGGCGGCGCAACTGCGGCAGTTGCAGGGCCAGTTCATCGAGGCGTTCGAAAGGAATTTCGCAGACGGAGGTGGTTTCCAGCGCCTGGGCGGACACCGGGTGCTTCTCGGTGTCCATGCCGGACAGGCCAACCAGCTCGCTCGGCAGGTGGAAGCCGGTCAGCTGTTCTTCGCCGGTGTCGCTCAGGCTGAAGGTCTTCAAGGCGCCGGAGCGTACTGCATAAACGGAATCGAACGTGTCGCCCTGGCGGAACAGGAACTCGCCTTTTTTCAACGGGCGACCGCGTTTAACAATTTCGTCCAGCGCATCCATGTCTTCCAGATTCAGAGAAAGTGGCAGGCAAAGAGGGGCCAGGCTGCAATCCTTGCAATGGGCCTGGTTGTGAGCGCGCAGTTTTACTGGCTCAGACATTTCTTTAATCCTTGTGGGAAAACACACATAAGCCGTAAGGGTAACTCACGGGAGGACATTCAGGCCAGTCTGAGGCGAGTTTGTCCTGCGGCCATAAAGCCGCAGCACCTGCAGCCGATAATCAGGTATCAACGCGCATACAAGGAACCCGTCGATGGCCGCCATTGGCACGCTTAACCCCGGTAGCAGTGGCGTAGCGTCGTTGCTGGACACCTCGCGAGCCGCGACCGGCGACGAACAGGAGGCCGGCACCTCGCTATTGGCAACCCCGACCTTGGTCGAAGGCATCAAAGTGTCGCTGTCCGGTGCCGCCATCGAAAAGTCCGCCGGCGCCGGCGGCGATAACCGCGACATCGAAGAGAGCGGCCTGCCGGAGAACATTCAGCAATTGCTGAAGATGATCCGCCAGTTGCAACAACAGATCGCCGAAAAAAATGCGCGGATCAAAGCGGTCATGGCCGACAAGACCCTGTCCACCGAAGTGAAACTCGCCAAACTCGCCGCGCTCAAAGGCGCCATCGCGGCACTGAACAACGGTTTGATCACCGCCAACCTGTCCCTGTCCAAGGTCATGAACCAGTCGAACCTGACCCCGGAGCAGACCATGAAAACCGCCGCGCTGCTGATGAAAAACTAAATCACCCGCGAGAAGCGCTGACGGTTCTGGTGTTCCAGGTAGGCGTCGAAGACCATGCACACCGAGCGCACCAACAGACGTCCGGCTGGCAGGACGTCGATCCGTTCACGTTGCAGGCTGATCAGGCCATCGTCGGCCATGCCTTGCAGTTGTGGCCACAGCGCGCCGAAATAGCCCTGGAAATCAATGTTGAATGGCTGCTCGATATCGGCGAATACCAGGCTGAAGTTGCAGATCAACTGCTGAATCACTGCGCGGCGCAGACGGTCATCGGCGTTGCACACCAAGCCACGGCTGGTCGCCAGTTGCGCGGCGGCGAGGGTGTTCTGGTAGTGGCTGAGATCGCTGCTGTTCTGGCAGTACAGGTCGCCAATCTGACTGATCGCGGAAACCCCTAGCCCGATCAGGTCGCAGTGACCGTGGGTGGTGTAGCCCTGGAAGTTGCGTTGCAGGGTTTCTTCTTCCTGGGCAATCGCCAGTTCATCGTCGGGCAGGGCAAAGTGATCCATGCCGATGTAGCGGTAACCGGCGGCGGTCAGTTGTTCGATGGTGCGCTGCAGCATTTCCAGTTTCTGCGCCGGGCTCGGCAGCTCGTTGCCGTTGATGCGCCGCTGCGGCATGAAGCGTTCCGGCAGGTGCGCATAGTTGAACACCGAGAGCCGGTCCGGTTGCAGGCTGATGACTTCCTCGACCGTGCGGGCGAAATTCTCCGGGGTCTGCTTCGGCAAGCCATAAATCAGGTCGATGTTGATCGAGCGAAACTGCAGGGTGCGCGCCGCGTCGATCACTGCACGGGTTTCTTCAAGGCTTTGCAGGCGATTGACCGCGCGCTGCACCGCCGGGTCGAGGTCTTGCAGGCCGATGCTGACCCGGTTGAACCCCAGTTCGCGCAGCAGGCCCATGGTCGACCAGTCGGCTTCGCGCGGGTCGATTTCGATGCCGTAATCGCCCGAGTCGTCATCCAGCAGATTGAAGTGCTTGCGCAGGTGCGCCATCAACTGCCGCAGTTCGTCGTGGCTGAGAAAGGTCGGCGTGCCGCCACCAAAGTGCAGTTGCTCGACCTTTTGTGCCGGGTCGAGGTGGCAGGCGATCAACTGGATTTCCTGCTCCAGACGTTGCAGGTACGGCAGGGCACGGCCGCGATCCTTGGTGATGACCTTGTTGCAGGCGCAGTAGTAGCAAATGTTCGCGCAGAACGGCACGTGCACATACAGCGACAACGGGCGCAGGGCCTTGCGGCTGTCGCGCAGGGCATGGAACAGATCGAACGTGCCGACCTGACTGTGAAATTGCACGGCCGTCGGATACGAGGTGTAGCGCGGCCCCGCCAGGTCGTAGCGGCGGATCAGATCAGTGTCCCAACGAATGGCGTCGAGCATGCGGGCATTCCCCCGGATAGGCTGGCAGTGTGGCGAGTCTATCGAGGTGCGGCGAGAGGGCTCTTGATTTGCATCAACGGGTGCGAGGAGTCACCGCTTTTGTGGTGAGGGCGCTTGCTCCCTCGCCACAGGTCAGTGGCCCATGAGCCAATGCTGATGCGGCCCCGGCAAGGTCCAGATACCGAAGACAATCACCAGCAAGCCGCCGGCCATGCGCACGCTGCGCTTGCGCAGCAGCGCGGTCACCCGCTCCGCCGCCAGCCCCGTGGCGAGCAACACCGGCCACGTCCCCAGCCCGAACGCCAGCATCAACAGCGCACTGTCGAGCGCATTGCCCTGACTCGCCGACCACAGCAACGTGCTGTAAACCAGCCCGCAGGGCAGCCAGCCCCACAAGGCGCCGAGCAATAGTGCACGAGGCAGGCTCGACACCGGCAACAAGCGGTTGGCCACCGGTTGAATGTAGCGCCACAACCCACGGCCGAGGCTTTCGATACGGGTGAGGCCGCTCCACCATCCCGCCAGATACAAGCCCATCGCGATCAGCAGCAGCCCGGCCAGCACCCGCATAAACAACGCGGCAGGACTATTGGCCACGGCCCAGCCGGCCAGCCCGATAAGCAACCCGGCCGTTGCGTAACTGAGGATTCGTCCAAGGTTGTACGCCAGCAGCAAGCGAAAACGCCGGCTGCGCTGCTCCTTGGGAATCGCCAGCGTCAGCGCGCCCATCAAACCGCCGCACATCCCCAGGCAATGGCCGCCGCCGAGCAGGCCGAGGATCAGTGCCGACACCAGCAGGGGCGCCAGTTCAAGCATGAGGTGGCGCCTTGTCGTCCGGTTTGTGCGCGTTGGCTTCGTCCACCGCCGCGGTATGGTTCGGGTCCTGATCGTCGAACAGGATGCTGTGCGCCGGACCGTCGAGGTCGTCGTACTGGCCGCTGTCCACCGCCCAGAAGAAGATGTACACGGCGATGGCCACGATCAGCAGGGCGGCCGGGATCATCACGTAAAGAGCTGGCATCGGTACTCCAGGTCCGCGCGGCTCAGGCCGGCAACGGACGGGTTTGCGCCGTGAGGCGGGTGGCCGGCGCACTCGGCAGACGAGTCAGGCGCAGGGCATTGAGCACCACGGTCAACGAACTGATCGACATACCGACCGCCGCCCACACCGGAGTGATCCAGCCGAGGGCGGCGAACGGCAACATGAGGCCATTGTACAGCGCGGCCCACAGCAGGTTCTCGATGATGACCCGACGGGTCCGGCGCGCCAGTGTGAAGGCCTGCACCAGGGCGTCGAGACGATTGGACAGAAGCACCGCGTCGGCACTGGTTTTCGCCAGATCGGTGGCCGAGCCCATGGCCACGCTGATGTCGGCGGCGGCGAGGACCGGCACGTCATTGACGCCATCCCCCAGCATCAACACCTTGCGCCCCTCCTTATGCAACTGTTGCAGCACCTGCAGCTTGTCGTCCGGGCGCAGGCCACCGCGTGCCTCGTCGATGCCCAGTTCGGCGGCGACGCTGGCGACCATCGGCGAGCTGTCGCCGGACAGCAGCAGCGTGCGCCAGCCGCGGGCCTTGCATGCAGCCAGCAGGGCCGGCGCGTCATCACGCAGGCGGTCGTCGAGAACGAACCAGGCCAGCGGCCCCTGAACATTGCCGAGCAGCAGCCATTGCCCCGGTTCGCTCGGCATGGCTGGCAGCGCGGCGCCGCTGAGGGCGCAGACAAATTCAGCCTGACCGATGCGCAGACGCTGTGCGCCGACCAGGCCTTCGAGGCCGAGTCCCGGTGCGCTGTGCACCTCTTCAGCGGCCAGCGGGGCGCGGCCGAACGCGCGGGCAATCGGGTGCTCGGAACGGTTTTCCAGGGCCGCGGCGAGGCTCAGGCACTGATCGCTGTCCAGCGCTGCCAGTGGCCGGATCGAACGCAGCACCAGGCGGCCTTCGGTCAACGTACCGGTCTTGTCGAAAATCACCGTGTCGATCTGATTGAGGCCTTCCAGCACATGCCCGCGTGTCAGCAGCAGGCCGAGTTTGTGCAGGGTGCCGGTAGCGGCGGTGAGGGCGGTTGGCGTCGCCAGCGACAGCGCGCACGGGCACGTGGCGACCAGCATGGCCAGGACAATCCAGAAGGCCCGCGATGCATCCAGTTGCCACCACAACAGACCGATGGCTGCCGCCGCAAGCAGCGACAACAGCAGGAACCATTGCGCGGCGCGGTCGGCGATTTCCGCCAGTCGTGGTTTCTCGGCCTGGGCGCGATCCAGCAGGCGGACGATGGCCGACAGCCGCGTGTCCTGACCCAGCGCCAGCACTTCGACGGTCAGTGCGCCCTCGACATTCAGGGTGCCGGCGGTGACCGCATCGCCCAAGGTGCGCGGTTGCGGCAGGTATTCGCCGGTCAGCAGCGATTCGTCGATGCTCGACTGGCCGTCGAGGATTTTGCCGTCGGCCGGCAGGATCGCACCCGGCTGCACCAGCACCCGGTCGCCCAGGCGCAACTCGCTGAGCAGAATGCGTTCGCTCTGGCCGTTATCGTCGAGGCGCAGGCACGAGGCCGGCAGCAGATTGACCAGTTGTGCCGTTGCCGCCGCGGTGCGTTCGCGGGCGCGGCGTTCCAGGTAACGCCCGGCGAGCAGGAACAGTGCGAACATTCCGACCGCATCGAAATACAGTTCGCCGACCCCGGTGATCGAGGTCCAGATCCCGGCGATGTAGGCGCTGCCGATGGCCAGCGACACCGAGACATCCATGGTCAGGTGACGGGTGCGCAGATCGCGCATCGCGCCTTTGAAGAACGGCGCGCAGCTGTAGAACACGATCGGCGTGGTGAGGAACAGCGCGACCCAGCGCAGGATCGTGTGCAGCTCTGGGCTGAGGTCGATGTTGAATTCCGGCCACGTCGCCATGGTCGCCATCATCGCCTGGAACCACAGCAGGCCGGCGACCCCGAGCTGACGCAGGGCCAGACGGTTTTCGCTGGCCAGTTGTTCACTGGCGCGGTCGGCTTGATACGGGTGAGCGGCGTAACCGATGTGCCGCAGTTCGGCGAGGATCTGGCTCAGCGGCAATTGCGCGTCGGCCCAGCGTACATGCAGGCGATGGTTGGACAGATTCAGCCGTGCCTCGGCCACCGCCGACAGGGTGCGCAGGTGTTTCTCGATCAGCCAGCCGCAGGCGGCGCAACTGATGCCTTCCATCAACAGAGTGGTTTCGGCCAGCTCGCCTTCATGGCGAACGAACGGCTTTTGCACGTCGGTGCGGTCGTACAGCGCCAGTTCATCGGTCAGTTGCACCGGCAGCGCTTCGGGGTTGGCCGAGGCTTCGCTGCGGTGCTGGTAATAACTTTCGAGGCCGCCGGCAACGATGGCTTCGGCCACCGCCTGGCAGCCCGGGCAGCAGAACTCGCGGGACTCCCCGAGCACGACAGCGGTGAAGCGGCTGCCGGACGGGACGGGCAGGGCGCAGTGGTAGCAGGGGAGTGGGGTGGTCATGGCATCGTCGAGGGGTTAAACCCTTGCATTGGAGTTGTCCGCTTGCCCTCACCCCAGCCCTCTCCCGGGGGAGAGGGAGCCGATCGGTGTGAACCGGAAGAACGGATTCAGTCGCCGACATCGTTACTGGCATACGCAAAGCGTGCAAGCGCTCGAAATCAGTCCCCTCTCCCTCGGGGAGAGGGTTAGGGTGAGGGGCTTCTGAGGTTGATTCATTTCTTCAGGTCTTCGGCGCCTTGCAAGGGTTCGTCGCCGAGCAACAGCTCCTTGTCATGGCTGACCAGCTCTTCTTCGAACATGCGCCACACGTGATCATCCTGACTGCCCAGCAACTCGACAAACCGCCGGCCTTCAACCTTGTCACCCAACTGGCCGATGTAACGCCCGGTCTCAGTTTCACTGCGGGTCAGGACGATCTTGCGATCCTTCTCCGGCTGGGTCGGCGAAATCAGGTTCAATTCCAGCGTCTTCGGTTGACTGTCACCGCTGAGGCGCAGATCAACTTCGCCGGTGACGTCATCCAGATGCACGGCAGCACGCATCTTCAGGTTCTGCGCCAACAGTTCACGGTCCAGCGAGCGGTTGATGCCTTTGCCAGCCTCGTAATAGTTGTCGTTGACCAGGTTGTCCGGGTTGTTTACCGCGATGGTCACCATGGACAGGGTCAACGTCACCGAACAGGCCAGAATCCCGATGATGATCCATGGCCAAAGGTGCTTGTACCAGGGACTTGCGGCGTTTGCGGCGGGCATGTTCAGTTCTCTCAACGGATTTGTGGGCCGATGAATCGGCTCTTGGCTTCAACGTGGACGCTGTCGTCATCGGCGTCCTTGAGGATGAATTTCACCTCGTTGGTGCTCGATGGCAATTGTTCCGGTGCGCTCGACAGTTCGACCGGCATGCTGAAAATTTCCCCGGCCGGCACCTTGATCTCGCGTCGGCCCTGCAGGCGCAAATCCGGCAGGCCGGCGGCTTCCAGCACGTAGGTATGGTCGCGCTGATCCTTGTTCATGATCTTCAAGCTGTAGACGTTCTCGATCCGGCCTTCGGCGTTTTCGCGGTACAGCACGCGGTCTTTGCTGACGTCGAAACCGACCAGCGAACGCATGAAGAACGCAGTGACCAACAGGCTGATCATCGCCAGCAGCACCACCGCGTAGCCGATCAGGCGTGGCCGCAGTTTATGGGTTTTCTGGCCAGACAGGTTGTGTTCGGTGGTGTAGCTGATCAGCCCGCGTGGATAGTCCATCTTGTCCATGATCGCGTCGCAGGCGTCGATGCACGCGGCGCAGCCGATGCATTCGATCTGCAGGCCGTCACGGATGTCGATACCGGTCGGGCAGACTTGAACGCACATCGTGCAGTCGATGCAGTCGCCCAGGCCCTGGGCCTTGTAGTCGACGCCTTTCTTGCGCGGCCCACGGCTTTCGCCGCGACGCGGATCGTAGGACACGATCAGGGTGTCCTTGTCGAACATCACGCTCTGGAAGCGTGCATACGGGCACATGTAGATGCACACCTGTTCGCGCAGCCAGCCGGCGTTGCCGTAAGTGGCGAGGGTGAAGAAGCCGACCCAGAAGTACGACCAGCCATCGGCCTGACCGGTGAAGAACTCGAACACCAGCTCGCGGATCGGCGAGAAGTAGCCGACGAAGGTCATGCCGGTGACAAAACCGATCAACAACCACAGCGCGTGTTTGGCGAATTTACGCGCGAATTTGTTGGCGCTCATCGGCGCCTTGTCGAGCTTGATGCGCTGGTTGCGGTCGCCTTCGGTGACCTTCTCGCACCACATGAAAATCCACGTCCACACGCTTTGCGGGCAGGTGTAGCCGCACCACACACGACCGGCATACACGGTGATGAAGAACAGCCCGAATGCGGCAATGATCAACAGGCCGGAAAGCAGAATGAAGTCCTGAGGCCAGAACGTGGCGCCGAAGATGAAGAACTTGCGCTCCGGCAAATTCCACCACACCGCCTGATGGCCGCCCCAACTCAGCCAGACCGTGCCGAAGTACAGCAGAAACAGCGCGGCGCCGCCCATCATCCGCAGATTGCGGAACAGGCCGGTGAAGGCGCGGGTGTAGATTTTTTCTCGTGAGGCGTAAAGATCGACGCTGTTGTTCGCGTTCTTGCTCGGTGGCGTGACGTCGTGTACCGGAATCTGGTTACTCATCATTGCATCCCACGGCAGTGGAAAAATGCCTCGGTCGATACGTGCCAACCAAGGTCAAAAGGGGGTAAAGCAGTGGCGCAATGATACGCCTGTCGCTCTGGCTCAAGGGTGCGACCTTTGGTCGCGTTGGGTAAAAAACCTGAATGGTGTAGCGAATGCAACAAAGCATGATGCAGGTCAATTGACTTGTTGAGTATGGTCGGTTTTGGCCCGACGGCTAATGCTATTGATGATCAACGCTGACATCACCGTTTTTGGTCATGGCGGGAAACCTCGCCTATTCAAAGAACATTGGCGAAGTTCATAGGGTTCAACTCAACAACGAGCAGACATAGACCGCCCGGATTGCTCATCCACTGAACCCGACGACGTTTCCAAACCTACCTGATCGCGTGTGTTACCGAGGACCGCAAGCGACTGCAGGCCTATCTGGTGAAGAACAGCCAATGGCGCAATCGAACGCTGATCGACACCATCGCGTTGAGCCTTTGCCAAACGCCCATGAAAAAGCCCCACCAGTGATCTGGCGGGGCGTTGCATGATCAGTTTTTGGCAGCGGCCCATGGGTTGATCAGATGAACGCCGCTGGGTTGAAAATCGGCAACATTACGGGTGACCAGCGTTAGCCCATGTACAAGCGCGGTGGCGGCGATCAAGGCGTCGCACTCATTGCTGCGATCAGGCACATGCAACTGTGCGCATCGGGTGGCGACCGCGGTATCGACTGACAGGATTCTTCCCGAGAATGCGGGTTTGACGTGACGCTCGAGCCAGTTACGCAGCATCCCTCCTTGTGCCGGGTCGCGGCGCTCGATACGCAGGATGCCGGTTTCCAGTTCCAGCACCGTGATTGCCGATAAATACAGGCTGGCCGGGGTGACGCTGTTTGCCCATCTCACCACCTGTTTGTCGGCCTGGGGTTTTCGCAGCTCTGAAACTACGTTGGTATCGAGTAGAAACATCAAGACAGGTCCACGCTACGAGGAGTGATGACGACGCGCTCGGGTTCGAACTCGATTTCAGGCGCATTCGGCATGACCAGCAAATCGACGATGCTGGTCTGGCTGCCGGTCAGTTTCTGATACTCCTCGATGCTCAGCAGTACATGGGCAGGCCTGCCACGATCGGTAATGATGACCGGACCCTGATGCGTGGCTTTTTTGGCAGCACTGGTGTCCTGGTTGAATTCGCGGCTGGAAATAGTCGTGATGGCCATCATGTTCGGCCTCCGGTGATTCTGGTGTAGAAACGTTACTACTTTGGAGTTTGTACAGCAATCGAAAAGGTGGATTGCGCACGATCGGTTGTTCACTGTCATAACGGCACCGACGAAAGCGCCTCTTCCAGAGGGCAGGGCGCTGGATGTTGGACGAATATTCGCTGTGTTTTGCTGACGTTGTCAGGGCAACCTGCCGCCGCCGAGACCGTCCATACCTCCACTGTTACCTGGGCGACCTACGGGGTTTGGTGAGGGTGAGCGTGCGGGCGCCACAGGCGTTTTCACCGGCGTTTCTTCCTGATCAGGGTGGGGCTGCAAACGTTTTGGTACTGTGCTTTCGTCATTTTTTGACATGTAGGCTTCATCCTTGAAGGTTGACCCGATGTGGCTCATCGGCGTGGCAAAAACCTACAGGGCAGCGCTGCTCAGGTCTATTGAGCAAATGTCTCAAGGCATGAATGCCAGCATGAAAAAAGGCCCCGCCAATCAACTTGGCGGGGCCTTTTTTGCTTCAAGCGTTTGCCTTACTCGGCGTTCGCTTCGGGTGCTTTTTCGCCGTGGGACAGGCTGTAAACATACGCCGCCAGCAGGTGAACCTTGTCGTTGCCTTGCAGTTGTTCCTGCGCAGGCATCTGACCTTGACGGCCGTAACGGATGGTCTGCTGCAGTTGCGCGAAGCTCGAGCCGTAGATGAACGCGCCCGGATGGGTCAGGTCAGGCGCGCCCATGGCGGGGGTGCCTTTGCCGGCCGGACCGTGGCAGGCCACGCAGTTGGCGGCGAACAGTTTGCCGCCGTTGGCCGGGTCAGCCTTGGTGCCTTCCGGCAGTTTGCGGCCATCCAGGTTGGTCACGACAAATGCTGCTACGTCGGCAACACCTTGCTCACCGATGACTTCAGCCCAGGCCGGCATCACCGCGTGACGACCGCCCATGATGGTGGTCTTGATGGTTTCCGGCTCACCGCCCCAGCGCCAGTCGGCGTCGGTCAGGTTCGGGAAACCGTAAGCGCCCTTGGCGTCGGAACCGTGGCACACCGAGCAGTTGGAGGCGAACAGACGGCCACCCATCTTCAGTGCCTGTGGATCCTTGGCCACTTCTTCGATCGGCATCGCCGCGAACTTGGCGAAGATCGGACCGAACTTGGCGTCCGAGCGGGCCATTTCCTTTTCCCACTCGTGCACGCCGGTCCAGCCGGTCTGGCCGTTGGCGAACGCGGTCTGCTTGTCGTTATCGAGGTAGTTGTAGCCCGGCAGCAGGCCTTTCCAGTTGCCCAGGCCCGGGTACAACACCAGGTAACCCAGGGCAAAGACGATGGTGCCGACAAACAGCATGAACCACCATTTCGGCAGCGGGTTGTCGTACTCCTCGATCCCGTCGAAGGAGTGCCCGACGGTCTCGTCCGTCTGTTCGCTGCGCTGGCCCTTGCGGGTCGACAGCAGCAGCCAGGTCAGGGAAAAGATCGTACCGAGACTGAGGACTGTGACGTACAGACTCCAGAATGTAGTCATTCTTTGTTACTCCTAGAAGCTTGCTCGACGTGCTTGATGGCTTCGGGATCATCCGCAAAAGGCAGCAAGGTCGCGTCTTCAAACTCCGACTTGCGCTTGGGGCTGAATACCCACAAGGCCAGACCGATAAAGGCCACCATCACGACAACGGTGCCGAGGCCACGAATCATCCCGATATCCATCGAATTCACCGTTTGCTTTTGATGATGGTGCCCAGGCCTTGAAGGTAGGCCACCAGCGCGTCCATTTCGGTTTTGCCCTTCACGGCATCCTTGGCACCGGCGATGTCTTCGTCGGTGTAAGGGACGCCGAGCGTGCGCAACACTTCCATTTTCTTGGCCGTGTCTTTGCCGTCGAGCTTGTTTTCCACGAGGAACGGGTAAGCCGGCATTTTCGACTCAGGCACCACGTTGCGCGGGTTGTACAAGTGCGCACGGTGCCAGTCATCGGAGTAACGACCGCCCACACGGGCCAGGTCCGGACCGGTACGTTTGGAACCCCACAGGAACGGGTGATCCCAGACGCTTTCACCGGCAACCGAGTAGTGGCCATAGCGTTCGGTTTCGGCGCGGAACGGCCGGATCATCTGCGAGTGGCAGCCGACACAACCGTTGGCGATATAGACATCGCGGCCTTCCAGTTCCAGCGCCGAGCGCGGCTTCATGCCTTCGACCGGCTTGTTGGTGACGTCCTGGAAAAACAGCGGAACGATTTGGGTCAGGCCGCCAACGCTGACGGCGATGACCATGAAGAAGGCCAGCAGGCCAATATTCTTCTCGACAGCTTCATGCTTCATCAGTGAGCTCCAACGACAGCGATCTGGGCAGCGGCTTCGGCTTCAGCCGGGTTCGAGGCGCGCACGGTGCGCCAGACGTTGTAAGCCATCAGGAACATGCCGCTGGCGAAGAACGCACCGCCCAGGGCACGGACGATGTAGCCAGGGTGGCTGGCCTGCAGCGCCTCAACGAACGAGTAGGTGAGGGTGCCGTCGTCGTTGATCGCACGCCACATCAGGCCCTGAGTGATGCCGTTGACCCACATCGAAGCGATGTACAGCACGGTACCGATGGTCGCGAGCCAGAAGTGCGCATTGATCAGACCGACACTGTGCATCTGCGCACGGCCGAACAGTTTCGGAATCATGTGGTAGATCGCGCCGATCGAGATCATCGCTACCCAACCGAGGGCGCCGGCGTGTACGTGGCCGATGGTCCAGTCGGTGTAGTGCGAAAGCGAGTTGACGGTCTTGATCGCCATCATCGGCCCTTCGAAGGTCGACATGCCGTAGAACGCCAGCGACACCACGAGGAAACGCAGGATCGGGTCGGTGCGCAGCTTATGCCAGGCGCCCGACAGGGTCATCATGCCGTTGATCATGCCGCCCCAGCTTGGCGCCAGGAGGATGATCGACATGGCCATGCCCAGCGATTGTGCCCAATCCGGCAGTGCGGTGTAGTGCAGGTGGTGCGGGCCGGCCCAGATGTACAGGGTGATCAGTGCCCAGAAGTGCACGATCGACAGACGATAGGAGTAGATCGGACGTTCGGCCTGTTTCGGCACGAAGTAGTACATCATCCCGAGGAAGCCGGTGGTCAGGAAGAAACCCACCGCGTTGTGGCCGTACCACCACTGGATCATCGCGTCGGTCGCGCCCGAATAGGCGGAGTAGGACTTGAAGAAGCTGACCGGCAAGGACGCGTGGTTGACGATGTGCAGCATCGCGGTCACGACGATGAACGCGCCGTAGAACCAGTTACCGACGTAGATATGCTTGGTCTTGCGCTTGG
The DNA here is from genome assembly GCF_054344005.1 of Pseudomonas sp. GNP014. Lineage (NCBI taxonomy): Bacteria > Pseudomonadati > Pseudomonadota > Gammaproteobacteria > Pseudomonadales > Pseudomonadaceae > Pseudomonas > Pseudomonas sp. GNP014. Next base: position 3,325,355 of record NZ_JBTGUS010000001.1, read on the forward strand.
TGATGGTGCCGAAGAACACCAGCCCGTAGGTGACCCAGACAATCGCCAGCAGAATGGCGAGCGGCCATTCCAGTTCCGCGTATTCCTTGGTGGTGGTGTAACCCAGCGGCAAGGTAATGATCGCGCCGACGATCACCGCTTGCCAGCCCCAGAAGGTGAAGGCCGCGAGGCTGTCGGAAATCAGTCGCGTCTGGCAGGTTCGCTGCACGACATAGTAGGAAGTGGCAAACAGTGCACAACCACCGAAGGCGAAAATCACCAGGTTTGTGTGCAACGGGCGCAGGCGTCCAAAGCTCGTCCACGGCAGACCGAAGTTCAACTCCGGCCAGACCAGTTGCGAGGCGATGAAGACACCGAGCCCCATGCCAAGGATCCCCCAGACCACCGTCATGATGGCGAACTGGCGGACTACCTTATAGTTATAAGCAGTCGGACTGATTGCTGTGCTCATTCTAAGGTTCCACGGTTTAGGTGTTTTATTAGGATTAAAATCGGCCGCAAGTATGCAGAGAGCAGGGGGTCATTGCAACGCGCCATGACCTGGGTCAATGCTTTCCAACGCTGATTCTGCGGCCTTTCCATACGCCGCGTAAGGACAAAATTGGCCTTGGACAAAATGTCGCAGCGGACGAAAAAAAGTGAGGGGTTCAGGTCAGTTGTAACGGGGCGTGTTCGCACGCAGTGATCGGGTGACGGACGGTCATCGACGCGACAGCCGGTATCTACCGGGCTTTGCGCCCTGTCAGTCAGGCGATTTGTCGAACACATCGCTCAGGGTCGACCTGGAACCGGCACGGGCCAGTCCGCATCGAGCAAGCGTAGACCCGATTCGGGGGATTCGAAAGGCGAGGGTGTTAAGGGGTGCGACAAAAAGAAGCAGCTGCGAGCTGAAAGCTGCAAGCGACAAGATGGTTCAAGTCGCCTGCAGGATTGTATACAGCGCTGTTGATTTTACTTTGAGCTTTCAGTTTGAAGTTTGTCGCTCAATTGCTCACGATCTTTTGAGAGGCTGTATACATATGCGGCGAGCAATTGCACTTTATCGTTGCCCAGCAATTCGTTCTGCGCCGGCATGTGACCCTGGCGGCCATGGCGAATGGTCTGCTCGAGTTGGGTCAGGCTGGTGCCATAGATAAACCCGGCCGGGTGCGTCAGATTCGGCGCACCCATGGCTTCAGTGCCTTGGCCGGTTGCCCCATGACAGGCTACGCAAGTGGTGCTGAACGCCTGCTGTCCGGCTTGCAGATCAGCTTTACTGTCCGCCGGCAATGGCAGGCCGGCCAGTTCGTGGCGCACGTAAGCGGCGACGTTCTTCACCCCCGCCTCACCGAGCACTTCGCCCCAGGCCGGCATTGCCGCCATCCGCCCACCCATGATGGTGGTCTTGATGGTCTCGGCACTGCCGCCCCAGCGCCAGTCGCGGTCGGCCAGGTTAGGGAAACCGAACGCGCCCTTGGCATCGGAGCCGTGGCACACCGAGCAGTTGGAGGCGAACAAGCGGCCACCCATTTTCAGCGCCTGCGGGTCCTTCGCCACTTCTTCCACCGGCATCGCGGCAAATTTGGCGAAGATTGGCCCGAATTTGGCGTCGGCCTTGTTCATTTCCTTTTCCCACTCGTGGACGCCGGTCCAGCCGTCCTCGTAGCCGGGCAGGATGCCTTTCCAGTTGCCCAGGCCCGGATACAGGATCAGATAGCCCACGGAAAACACCAGCGTGCCGGCGAACAGCATGAACCACCACTGCGGCAGCGGGTTGTCGTACTCCTCGATGCCGTCGAAGCTGTGGCCCATGGTCTGGTCGACGCTGCCCTTGGTCTCGCCCCGGCGAGTGCCGATCAGCAGCCACGTCAGGCCGATCAGGCTGCCGATGGTCAGTACGCAGATCCACGTACTCCAGAAGGTGGTCATGGCCGGGTACTCCTTGTTTCAGATGCGGGGGTAGTGTCGGGTTGCGGCTCGTCGGCGAACGGCAGCAGACGCGCTTCGGCGAATTCCGGGGTGCGTTTGCGGTTGAACACCCACAACGTCAGGCCGACGAAGGCGACGAACACCACAACCGTACCGAGGCCGCGAATCAGGCCTGCACTCATTTCAATGACCATGGCTCACCTCTTGCTCTTGATCGCAGTGCCGAGCACTTGCAGGTAAGAAACGAGCGCGTCCATTTCGGTCTTGCCCTTGAGGCTGGCGACCGCGCCGCTGATGTCGTCGTCGGTGTACGGCACGCCGAGGGTACGCATGGTCTTGAGCTTGGTTTCGGTGTGGCTGCTGTCGACTGCCTGCGTGACCAGCCACGGATAGGCCGGCATTTTCGATTCCGGTACGACGTTGCGCGGGTTGTACAAGTGCGCGCGGTGCCAGTCATCCGAGTAGCGCGCACCGACCCGGGCCAGATCCGGCCCGGTACGCTTCGAACCCCACAGGAACGGGTGATCCCACACGCTTTCGCCCGCAACCGAGTAGTGCCCGTAGCGCTCGGTCTCGGCGCGGAACGGACGGATCATCTGCGAGTGGCAACCGACGCAGCCTTCGCGGATGTAGATGTCGCGGCCTTCCAGTTGCAGCGCGGTGTAGGGCTTCATGCCTTCCACCGGTTTGTTGGTGACGTCCTGGAAGAACAGCGGGACGATCTGGGTCAGGCCGCCGATGCTCACGGCAAACACCATCAGCAGCATTAACAGGCCGACGTTCTTTTCAATCGTTTCGTGTTTCATGGCGGACTCCTCAGGCCATCTGCGCGGCAGCAACGACGTCAGCAGGCTGCGAGGCCCGCACGGTGCGCCAGGTGTTGTAAGCCATCAGGAACATGCCGCTGAGGAAGATCGCGCCGCCCACCAGTCGCACGATGAAGCCTGGGTGGCTGGCCACCAGGGTTTCGACGAAGGAGTAGGTCAGCGTGCCGTCCTCGTTGACTGCGCGCCACATCAGGCCCTGGGCGATGCCGTTGACCCACATCGAGGCGATGTAGAGCACGGTGCCGATAGTCGCCAGCCAGAAGTGCGCGTTGATCAGGCCGATGCTGTGCATCTGCTCTTTGCCGAAGACTTTCGGGATCATGTGGTACAGCGCGCCGATGGAAATCATCGCCACCCAACCCAGAGCGCCGGCGTGCACGTGGCCGATGGTCCAGTCGGTGTAGTGGGAGAGGGCGTTGACAGTCTTGATCGCCATCATCGGCCCTTCGAAGGTCGACATGCCGTAGAACGCCAGCGACACCACGAGGAAGCGCAGGATCGGGTCGCTGCGCAACTTATGCCAGGCGCCCGAGAGGGTCATCATGCCGTTGATCATGCCGCCCCAGCTCGGTGCCAGCAGAATCAGCGACATCACCATGCCCAGCGACTGCGCCCAGTCCGGCAGCGCGGTGTAGTGCAAGTGGTGCGGGCCGGCCCAGATGTACAGGGTGATCAGCGCCCAGAAGTGCACGATCGACAGGCGATACGAATACACCGGACGTTCGGCCTGTTTTGGCACGAAGTAGTACATCATCCCGAGGAAACCGGCGGTGAGGAAAAAGCCCACGGCGTTGTGGCCGTACCACCATTGCACCATCGCGTCGGTTGCACCGGCGTACACCGAGTAGGACTTGGTGAAACTCACCGGCAACTCAAGGTTGTTGACGATGTGCAGGATTGCCACGGTGATGATGAACGCGCCGAAGAACCAGTTGCCCACATAAATGTGTTTGGTTTTGCGCTGCATGATCGTGCCGAAGAACACGATGGCGTAGGCGACCCAGACGATGGTGATCAGGATGTCGATCGGCCATTCCAGCTCGGCGTATTCCTTGGAACTGGTGTAACCCAGTGGCAGGCTGATCGCGGCCAGGAGGATCACCAGTTGCCAGCCCCAGAAGCAGAATGCGGCGATTTTCGGCGCAAACAATTGGGTCTGGCAGGTGCGTTGCACCGAGTAGAACGAACTGGCGAACAGCGCACAGCCACCGAACGCGAAGATCACCGCGTTGGTGTGCAGCGGGCGCAGACGGCCGAAACTGGTCCAGGGCAAATTGAAGTTGAGTTCAGGCCAGACCAATTGGGCCGCGAGAAAAACCCCGAGGCCCATGCCGACGATGCCCCACACCACCGTCATAATGGCGAATTGGCGGACCACCTTGTAGTTGTAGGCGGTACTGATAGAAGTGTTCATGGTTCCCCATCCACGGTTCAGCCGAAGTGAGCGCGCGCGAGAACGCCGCGAATCCTTCGTCTGGAGTTATAGGCAGACTAAAAGCGAGGCAAGCATGGACAAACAGCACAAGGCCAGTATTGACGGGGATCAATGGGCGCAGTGCGTGCTCGATCATGGATGGCTTTGGAACGCCGCCAGTGGTGAGGCTTCAGCGACGTTGATCCTTGCCCACGGTGCTGGTGCGCCGATGGACAGTGACTGGATGAACGATATGGCTGGGCGCCTTGCCGGGCTTGGGGTGAATGTGTTGCGGTTTGAGTTTCCGTATATGGCGCAGCGGCGGGTGGATGGGGTGAAGCGCCCGCCGAATCCTGCTGCGAAACTGCAGGAATGTTGGCGTGAGGTGTATGCCGAGGTGCGGCGTCATGTCGCTGGGGTTTTGGCCATTGGCGGGAAGTCGATGGGCGGGCGGATGGCGAGTCTGCTGGCTGATGAGTTGGGGGTTGATGCGTTGGTGTGTCTGGGCTATCCGTTTTATGCGGTGGGGAAGCCGGAGAAGCCTCGGGTTGAGCATTTGGCTTCTTTGCAGACGCGGACTTTGATTGTGCAGGGGGAGCGGGATGCGTTGGGTAATCGGGAGGCGGTTGAGGCTTACAGCTTGTCACCGAGTATTGAGGTGGCGTGGTTAGCTGCCGGCGATCATGACCTCAAGCCATTAAAGGTTTCCGGGTTTACCCATGAACAGCATTTGGCTAGCGCCGCGCAGAAAGTATCCGAGTTTCTCAAGGGTTAACCGAGATCCCGAACTGCATAAAGATCGGCTCCCTTTCCCCTCGCCCCCATGGGGGAGAGGGCTGGGGTGAGGGGGATGGATCTTGGATGCGCTGCAGTTCTTCGTTTTGGGTACATATCCATTGCTGCGGTAACGGCTACTTAGGGTTCCGCCCTTACGGCGGGTCACTTTTTCCAGACGCCGAAAAAGTAACCAAAAAGGCTTGCTCCTACGTGCGGCCCGCTCGCTGAGGCTCGGGGTTCCTTCGCTCCGGGATTGATCCGGGCGCAGCGCCTCCGGTTTGCTGCGCTGCACCTCCTCTCGCTGTGTTTGGCTTCGCCAAACGGTCGCTGCGCTCCCACGCCCGGATCAATCCCTCCACTCAGCCTTCCGATGTCGCCCGAGGATCAAGATCAAAAGCAGGCGAGCTGACACTCGGCCTATTGAGTGGTGAAGAGCACGGGTATTCGGCTTTGGATTTGTGGTGGATTTACCCCTCACCCCAGCCCTCTCCCGAGGGAGAGGGAGCCGATTTGTGGGCTTTTCAAAATCTGTGTTCGACTCGGTATTTCACGTCGGCGTAGCTCTCCCAAACACCTCGATCAGTCCCCTCTCCCTCGGGGAGAGGGTTAGGGTGAGGGGCTTTTGATCTGTTTCAGAATCTGAGTTCAATGCGGTATCGCACGTCGGCGTAGCTCTCCCAAACACCTCGATCAGTCACCTTTCTCTGGGATGGAGAAGGGCCGATATGTGTGCTTTTCAAAGCTGGAGTTCAACGCGGTATCGCACGTCGGCGTACCTTGCCCAAACACCTCGGTTGATCTGGCTTAATGATTCTGGACACCCTTAAAGGGCGGTAATCTACGCCCAGCGAAGAGGTGGCATTTGACTAGACGATATTTTTCGACAGATTTCAAACGGGATGCGGCTTGCCTGGTTTTGGATAAAGACTATTCGGTGAGTGAAGCCTGCGAAGCAATGGGCGTCGGACCTACAGCACTGCGTCGCTGGGTTGAGCAGTTGCGAGCTGAGCGCAACGGTAAGACGCCTGAGAAGTCCAAGGCCATGACTCCTGACCAACAACGCATCCAAGAACTGGAAGCAAAAATCCGACGGATTGAGCGAGAGAAGGAAATCTTAAAAAAGGCTACGGCTCTCTTGATGTCGGATTCCCTCGATCAGTAAGGCTGGTCGAGGAGTTAAGCGAGCAATATCCAAGATCCGAGTTGTGTGGCGTGTTTGGTATCAACCGCAGCAGTTATTACGAGCGTCTGAAACAGCGGACAAAAGTGGATGCCGAGCGCGAGCGCCTCAAGATCAAGGCTGCTGAATTACATAAGCAAAGTCGCGGTTCAATGGGCGCGCGCAGCCTGTCAAAGGCGTTGTGTAACGAAAAGGAGTCGGTAGGTCGTTACATGGCTCGTAGCCTGATGCTCGAGATCGGATTGAAGAGCCAGCAACGACGCAGACATCGTTACAAACCTAGCGGCGCAGAGGCTCAATACGCCCCCAATCATTTGGAGCGTAAATTCAACGTTGAGGCGCCCAATCAAGTGTGGTGTGGCGATGTGACTTACATTTGGGCCGGTACTTACTGGGTTTATCTGGCTGCGGTACTAGACTTGCATGCCCGACGCATCGTCGGTTGGGCGATATCCAGAAGTCCCGATTCGGCTCTGACCTGTAAAGCGTTGAGGATGGCTTTCGAGTCGCGAGGACGCCCTGAAAACTTGATGTTCCATTCGGATCAGGGTTGTCATTACAGCAGCAAAATGTTCCGAGAAACGCTGTCGGAGATGCGAATAAAACAAAGCATGAGTCGACGAGGAAACTGCTGGGATAACGCCCCGATGGAACGTTTCTTTGGCAGTTTGAAATCTGAATGGATACCCAAGGTCGGTTATCGAAACGAAGATGAAGCCAGTAGCGATGTGCTGCGCTACCTGACCCACTATTACAATCGGATCAGGCTACACAGTCACAACGGCTATCGAACTCCGGTAGACATGGAAACCCTGGCGGCATGAAAAGGGATAAAACCCTATAACTGTGTCCAGGATCGTTTGACCAGATCAGGTCAGTCCCCTCTCCCTCAGGGAGAGGGTTAGGGTGAGGGGCGATTCTGCTCACACGATAAAGAACTGGAAGCGATCACTGTCCAGCATTTCCTGTGCGTAAACATGATTGCGCAAGCACGTTTAAATCACACAACCCGTTACGCCATCGAGCCTACAACACCTTGCGCCGTTACCTACGCGTACGCCAGAATCCGCCGGCTTACGCGGCTATAGGCCGGGCTATATCGTTTGCCCGTCACTGCAAATCAGTGATCGGGTTTGGTAGCCCGCTTTAAATTGTCGTTGTTGCGACACCGTCGATGCTGTCTCCTTTTTTGAGATATGGCTTTGTATGGTGGGCATGCGTGGGGCTCCTCTGTGAGCGCCGGGTTACCCAATTTGACCGGTCTACCAACCCGCGCATGGCCGCCACCCGCCGTTTGGTAGCGAGGGTGATGGCTCCCGTTTTTTCAAATTGGAGCTTTATCTATGTTCAAAATCACACCAAACCCGCCCGTTACCGATCCAATCCCCCACGACCCCGCGCTCAGCTCGCAAAAGGTCAAAGAAGCAACCGACCGCGCCCTCGACTACTACCTCAAGCCCGAAGACTTGGCGGCCCCGCCAAGCTCGCCCAAGTTTCGCCCCGTCTATCTCGTCGATCCCACGCTGGACGACGAAACCCTGCTGGTCGAGGCGAGCGAGTCGCTTTCTTACGCCCACGCCATGGCCGGCAATATCGCCAACTCAATCGGCGGCCCGGAGCGCAAACCGCTGCTGGCGCTGCAACAGGTGATCATGCTCAACGAGCTGTTGGTCAATCGACTGCTGGATAAGCTGAAGTTGCCTCAGTAATTTCGCCGGCTGTTATGGCCTCATCGCGAGCAGGCTCGCTCCCACAAGGGATTGTCGTCGGACACAAATCTGTGATCCCACTACGTTCCAAAGTGGGAGCAAGCCCTGCTCGCGAAGGTGGTCTGCCAAGCACTATCAATTTCAGACACGCAATAAAAAACCGGAAGCTTTCGCTACCCGGTTTTGCAGGATCAAAGGATCGCAGCCTTCAACAGTCCTTACAGATCATCGGCATGGACGGTGCGCAGGTAGCGATCTTTCGCTTGTTGCCGGTCTCGATCAGCTCTTTGAGTCACAAATCATCCAGATCGGGAAAGATAATCCTGCCTAATGCCCAGGGTTCAACGATTTCACAATGCACGGTGCGCAAAAATGACCCCCACTCGCTTCGGTTATGGGCATCCGGGCCGGTGATTGTCAGTAGCAAGTACTCATCCCGAAAAGCGTCATAGGCATAAATCAGCCAAAAGTCATTGTCAGCATCATTAACCAATGCTGTCCGGTAATACTGGCGATTGATTTTTGCCCATCGAGCCTGCAGTGACTTTGTACTGGCAAGGTGGATGTGGTGCATGCCGCTCAGATCGAGTCGTTCATCCCGCCCGAAAATGGCTGGTAATTCATCGCAAATTTTGTAGTTGTAGAAGTGTGCAGCAAAGTTTTGCCAGTTCTTGATTCGTTCAAAAAGTGCAGAAATTTTGATGGCTGGCATCCAGGCCTACTTTGTAATAGGTAGCCTGCCAGTGATCACAAATTTATCGAACACTTTCTGCCCATCACGCGCGGCTTGCCGAACATCAAGGAATGTCAGTTCTTCACGAACTTCCTTTTTGCTGGGTTTGTCGGTTTTTCGGGTGGTGGCCATCGGAGCCTCCGAAGGATGTGTATTCATGCTGACCAGCTTATGTGAATAAGTTTTGACCGGCAAACGATAGAACCTGGCATCAACGAGCACCAGTCGGCTCATTCTGGGCGAGTTGTAGGCAGTGTCTGCATTGCTTGAGTGAGATCTTCGCCGGCAGAGAAGGCCTCTTCGCGAGCAGGCTCGCTCCCACAGGAGATTGTCGTCGGACACAAAACTGTGGTCCCAAGCAGTTCCAATGTGGGAGCGAGCTTGCTCGCGAAAGCGGTCCGCCAAGCACCATCACTTTCAGACAAGCAACAAAAAACCCGGAAGCTCTCGCCCTCCGGGTTTTTTGTTATCGCCAGTTCAATCAGCGGTTAAACCGCTCCACCAACGAGTACTGCGTATTCGCCGTCTTCGTCAGCTCTTCACTCAGCAACGCCGAGTTATGTGCCTGCTCGGAAGTCTGATCCGCCAGTTCCGAAATATTGCTGATGTTGCGGCTGATCTCTTCAGCCACCGCACTTTGCTCTTCCGTCGCCGCAGCAATCTGCGTGGTCATGTCGGTGATGTTGGCCACCGCTTCACTGATCCCGACCAGTGCCTGATCCGCCTCCAGTACCCGCGCCACACCTTCTTCGGCCTGACGATGCCCGGCTTCCATGGTTTGCACGGCGCTTGAAGCGGTCTGCTGCAACTTGGCGATCAGGGCATGAATCTGCCCGGTCGATTCGCTGGTGCGTTGCGCCAGTTGACGCACTTCGTCAGCCACTACCGCGAAACCACGGCCCATCTCGCCGGCACGGGCCGCTTCGATGGCGGCGTTGAGGGCGAGCAGGTTGGTCTGGTCGGCGATGCCTTTGATCACATCAACCACGCCGCCGATTTCGTCGCTGTCCTTGGCCAGTTGGGTCACGGTCAGGCCGGTTTCGCCGACGACCACCGACAAACGCTGAATGGCTTCGCGAGTCTCGCCGGCAATGTCACGACCGCGACCGGTCAGGCGATTGGCTTCCTGAGTCGCGTCGGCGGTGCGCTGCACGTGGCTCGCCACTTCCTGAGTGGTCGCGGCCATCTGGTTGACGGCGGTGGCGACCTGTTCGGTTTCCACGCGTTGGCGTTCCAGGCCGCTGGAGCTGTTGTGCGCCAGGGCGTCGGACTGTTTGGCCTGATCGGTCAGGTGTTCGGCGGTGTCCTGCAGGCGGGTCAGGCAGGTTTTCAGGCGCGCTTCCTGGCTGAGGATCGACATTTCCAGACGCGCCTGGGCGCCACGGCTGTCGGTGTACATCTGCGCGATCAGCGGGTCGGAAGTGGTCTGCTCGGCCAGGCGCAGCAGGCGCTTGAGCCCGCGTTGCTGCCATTGCAGGCCCATCAGGCCCAGCGGCACCGACAAACCGGCCGCCAGGGCGAAGCCCCAGTGCGAGTTGAGGGTCGCGCCGATCACGAAGCTCAGTTGGCTGACCAGAATGAACGGCAACCAGTCTTGCAGCACCGGCAGCCATTTATCGCTGGAAGGGATCGCCGACTTGCCCTGGTTGATGCGTTGGTAGAGCGCTTCGGCACGGCGGATCTGTTCGGCGGTGGGTTTGATCCGCACCGACTCGTAACCGATCACCTGACTGCCATCGAACACCGGTGTCACGTAGGCGTTCACCCAGTAATGGTCACCGGATTTGCAGCGATTCTTGACAATGCCCATCCATGGCAAGCCTTGTTTCAGTGTGCCCCACATGTGCGAAAACACCGCCGCCGGGACGTCGGGGTGACGGACCAGGTTGTGCGGCGCACGGATCAGTTCTTCACGCGAAAACCCGCTGATCTCGACGAAAGCGTCGTTGCAGTAGGTGATCACGCCCTTGGCGTCGGTTGTGGAGATCAACCGCTGCTGAGCCGGGAAAGTCCGTTCGCGTTGTGTAATGGGCTGGTTGTTACGCATGGTTTTTCAATCCGCAAGGCTTTGAAAGGTTGTCGGCGATGTCAGGAAATTATTGAAGTTTTTTTTCAGTAATAAGTACGGCGTCGCAAAACGGGCCTTGCTTCAACCCGCCAGCATCGGATAGGTGAACAGCGCAAAGTGCAGCAGGTTCAGCCCGAAGTGCGTGGCGATCGCCGCACCCAGCCCGCCAAAACGGTAGGCCAGACCATAGCCGACACCGGCCAGACCCGCCAGCAACACCCAGGTCCAGCCGGCACCGGCGTGCACCAGGCCGAACAGCAGCGAGGCCAGCAACAGGGCGAGGTTGTCGCCGTAGGGCAGGTGCTGGAAGCGCCGGCTGAGCCCGCCCTTGTATATAGCCGCGAAACAGCGCTTCTTCGACCAGTGTCACCAGCAGCAGGTTGTTCAACACCCACAGCCATGCCGGGTCGGGCCACTTTGGCGCCCAAGTGATGACGCCAAGCAACAGCGCGCCGCCGAGGGCGAGGATGGCGCTCAGGGTCAGGGCGAGGAGGGTGGCGTATACGGTCAGGCGCAACGACCGCCGCGCGACAATCCACGGACAGACCAGCAGCAACCAGAAACCAATCAGCGGTTTGTCCAGATTCAGGTACATCGCGAACGGCACGGCGTTGTCGGTGAAGCGCTGCGGGTCGATGGCGCGACCATTGTAGAAACCCGGTAACCAGTGCAGGGCCAGCGACAGGGCGAGGACGATAAACAGACCATGACCGAGAAACCGCGCCACCGGTACCTGTTGCTGGCGCACGGCAAATCCGGCAAATAACAGAAGGCCGATGCTGATCAGCGCCAGCCAGCCGAGCTGTCCGTAGCTCAGCGCCCACCCGTAACCGAGGCTGAGAAGTGCCAGATAGAGCCATGGCAACGCCTTCATGGAAAGTCCCTGTGCAGAATATGTGGAAGGGCTTTCTACACGGGTGGGGGCGTGGGGACAAGTGAAGGTGAAAGGGGAAACCGGGGCAGCACAAAAACCTGTGTCCAGCCCCGTTACCTGTGGGAGCTGGCTTGCCAGCGATGAGGCCTGCACAACCGACATCCTCATCGACTGGACCACCGCTATCGCTGGCAAGCCAGCTCCCACAGGATTTTGTGGATGGCTGGGAATCAGTGCAGATTGAGTTTCGCCGCCGCGCGCTCGGTGATTTCCGTGCGCAACTTCAGCGATGGCGCGGCACGCAGGCGAGCTTCATCGACAATCGCCCCCGGCGCGGTGTCCGGGCTACCGGCATTGAACGGCGGCGCCGGCGCATATTCCAGCTGCAACTGCACCAATTGCGCCGTGTCGGCATCGAACAGTTCAGCCGCCAGCACCAGGGCGAAATCGATCCCCGCCGTGATCCCGCCCCCGGTAAACAGATTGCCGTCACGCACCACCCGATCCTTCACCGCAATCGCGCCCAGTGTCGGCAGCAGATCGTGATACGCCCAATGCGTGGTCGCACGTTTGCCTTGCAGCAGGCCCGCCGCGCCGAGCACCAGCGAACCGGTGCACACTGATGTCACGTACTTCGCCTGCGCAGCCTGACGCTTGATGAAGGCCAGCGTTACCTCATCCTCCATCAGCGCCCCGACGCCACCACCGCCTGGCACGCAGATCACATCCAGATCCGGGCAATCCTCGAACGTGGTGGTCGGTTTCAGCAGCAGACCGGTGCTGGCGGTAACGGGCATCAAATCCTTCCAGATCAGATGCACTTGCACGCCCGGCAACGAGGCGAGCACGTCGTACGGCCCGGTCAGGTCAAGTTGCTGAACTTGCGGGAACAACAGAAAACCGATCTGCAGCGTCATTGTTCTTGCTCCATGAAAAGGGGTGGACGGCTTCACTGTAGGCGCGTAGGTTCTGGCGTATACGCCAATCACCCCACGAATTACGCCAAATGCCCAAAGCCATTCACGTACTCGCGTTTGCCAACATGCAGATCCTCGACGTCACCGGGCCGTTGCAGGTGTTCGCCTCGGCCAACGACATCGCTCGCCAACGCGGTTTGCCCTTGCCCTATGCGCCGTCGGTGATTGCCAGTGAGGGCGGGGCGGTGATGTCCTCGGCGGGGCTGGCGGTGCTGGCCGAACCTTTGCCGCAGCAGGCCAGCGATACCTTGATCATCGCCGGTGGCTGGGGCATTTACCCGGCGGCTGAGGACGCGTTGTTGGTGGATTGGGTGCGCGAACACGCGGCCAAATGCCGGCGCGTGGCCTCGGTGTGCACCGGCGCGTTTCTGTTGGCGGCCAGTGGCTGGCTCGACGGGCGCCGCGTCGTGACGCACTGGACCCGTTGCGAACAATTGGCGCAGCAGCACCCGAAGCTGCAGGTCGAAGCCAATCCGATCTTCATCAACGACGGCCCGGTCTGGACCTCGGCGGGCGTCACCGCCGGCATCGATCTGGCACTGGCGATGGTGGAAGAGGACCTGGGCCGCGACGTCGCTTTGGACGTCGCCCGGCATCTGGTGGTGTTCCTCAAACGCCCGGGCGGGCAATCGCAATTCAGCGTAACCCTGTCGCTGCAAAATCAAGGCAACCGCTTTGATGAACTGCACGCGTGGATCGCCGAACACCTCACCTGCGACCTCGGCATCCCGACCCTGGCCGAACAGGCCGGGATGAGCGAGCGCAGTTTCGTCCGCCACTACCGCGCCGACACCGGCCAGACCCCGGCACGGGCGATTGAATTGATTCGTGTCGAAACCGCGCGACGCCTGCTCAGCGACACCGGCCTGCCGGTCAAACGCATCGCGGCCAACTGCGGGTTTGGCAGTGAAGAAACGTTGCGCCGCAGTTTTTTGCGGGCAATTGGCGTGACGCCTCAGGCTTATCGGGAGCGGTTTTCGGTGCATGCATCAGCAGATTCATCAATCGACACTGATGTGATCGGACGAGTCTGAAACGTGGCGAGGGCTTGCGCTGAGTCGCGACGCGCTGCGAATTTTAAAGGGCCTGCTGCGCAGTCCAGCGCGAGCAAGCTTCCTCGCCACAAGCGCTACCCACTGCGGAATCAGGCCTCGGCCTCTGCGAGCTGATTGAAATACTTCGCCCGATCCGGAGTAAACGTCACCCGCATCTTCGTTCGCGAGCAGGTCAGCGAACGCTCTTCACCCAGATCAATATCCAGATCCTCGCCACGCAATCCTTGCCACTGCGCGAGGTATTTGAGCGAGCCGAATTTTTCGTTTTTCTTCAGGCTGCGACTGACGCCGCCTTTCCAGCCGAGCACCGGCAGTTCGCCGGCAAGGCATTTTTGCGCGAGGTCGGGGAAGCGGGTGGCGCGCTGGCGGCCGATCTCCCAGCATTTGATCAGGCCTTGGTCGGCGGCTTCCCAGAGTTGGGTGCGGGTCAGGCCGCTGCGCAGGGGCGTGCCGATGGTGCGGTGGACGTGCTGGGTCATTCTGGTTCCTTGAATTCGGGTTTTATTGGACAGCTCCGCTGTGCCCGTTGCGGTGGATGGTAGGGGTGGATGTAACAGCTGGCAACAGGGTATTTCAGGGTGTAAGTGCAGGTTACGGGGGAGGGATTTACCTGGGTGTTGTTTAGACGAAGTCGGAAAAAACTACACAAACTGTGGCGAGGGGATTTATCCCCGATCGGCTGCGCAGCAGTCGCAAAGCCATGCAATGCGGTACTGCTGAAGAAACGAGCGGGCAAAGAGCCGGGCCGCCTCGCAGCCCGTCGGGGATAAATCCCCTCACCAGAGGGGATCTGATTCTGTTTATTTCTGTGTAGGGGTTAGCCCGGCGAAGCGCTGAAGTTCGGCATATTTCCTACAGAGACTGACGAAATTACGGCTGCCAAACACTCTTCTCCCCACTCAAACGCCGATCAAGAAAACTCGCCGCACTGATCAGTGCCAGATGCGTCAGCGCCTGAGGAGTGTTGCCCAGATGCCGGCCCTTGCTGTCGAACTCTTCGGCGTACAGCCCCAGCGGGTTTGCATAGCGCAGCAGTTGTTCGAACTCCAGATGTGCCTTTTCCACCTGGCCGGCGCGGGCCAGGCATTCGACGTACCAGAACGAACACGCGGCAAACGCGCCTTCGGTGCCGGTCAAACCGTCGATGTTGGCATCGTCGTTGCGATAGCGATAAACCATGCCGTCGCGCACCAAGGTCTTTTCGATTGCCTCAAGGGTCGACAGCCACCGCGGGTCCTTGGCGCTGACAAAGCGCACCAGCGGCATCAGCAGCATCGAACCGTCCAGCGCCGTTCCGCCCTTGTACTGGACGAAATGCCCGCGCTCCTCATTCCAGAAGTTGCCCCAGATATCGGCGTAGATCGCCTGCCGGGTCTGATCCCATTGCACAAACGGCGCCGGCAACGAGCGTTTCGAAGCCAGACGAATGGCCCGATCCAGCGCCACCCAACACATCAGCCGCGAATGCAGAAAGTGATGTTGTTCACCGCGCATTTCCCAAATGCCTACATCAGCGGTCTGCCATGTCTCACACACTTGATCGACCACTTCGCGCACGTGGTTCCAGCCTTCGTGGGAAATGGCGTCGCCATACTTGTTGACCAGATACACCGCGTCCATCAATTCGCCAAAGATATCCAGCTGAATCTGCTCATACGCACCATTGCCGATACGCACCGGTTGCGCGCCACCGTGGCCGGACAGGTGAGTGAGTTCGGTTTCGGGCAGTTCCTGACGACCGTCAATGGCATACAGAATGTTGAGTTTGGTTGGCTGGCCGCAGCAATCGCTGACCCGCCCACGCAGCCAGCCCATGTAGGCATTGGCTTCGTCGACAAAGCCCAGGCGCATAAAGGCATAAACGGTAAACGACGCGTCGCGTATCCACGTGTAGCGGTAATCCCAGTTGCGTTCGCCGCCGGGGGTTTCCGGCAGACCGAAGGTCGCCGCCGCCAGAATTGCGCCGTGCTGGCGCGATGTCAGCAGCTTCAGCGCGAGGGCTGAACGGTTGACCATCTCCCGCCAGCGGCCGCGATAGTTGGACTGGCCGATCCAGCCGCGCCAGAAGCTCAAGGTGCGCTCCATGCACAATTGCGCGGCACCTTGTTCAAAGCGCGGATCGTCGGCGCCACCGAGGAGGAACTCGGCGTGCTCGTTGTGCTTCAAGGTAAAGGAGGCCAGCGCCGCATCGTTCTCGATGTGCAGCGCTTGATCCGAGGTCAGCCGCATCGACGGTTGCCCCTCGGCGCTGAACACCACGGCTTGCCGGTCCATCTGTGCGCGGGTCTTGGCGCGGGCGTAGTCGTGGCGCACGGCACAACGCACATGGAAGGTCGCCTCGCCGCTGACCACCCGCACCCGGCGCATCAACAGCGGCAAGTCGTCCTGGTTGTCGGCCACCGGCAGCAGGTCGGTGACCTCAACCACCGCCCGTTCACTGAGCCAGCGGGTTTGCAGCACGTTGGTGTCCGGCAGGTAAATCTGTTCGCGTCGGGCGTCGGGCAAGTCCGGCGCCAACTGGAAAATCCCGGCGTCAGGGCTGTCGAGCAGCGAACAGAAGATCGACGGGCTGTCGAACTCCGGCCAGCAGAAAAAATCCACGCTGCCCTTGTCGTTGACCAGTGCTGCGGTGCGCATGTCGCCGATGATGCCGTGGGCGTCGATCGGGCTTTGTCGTTCTAGGTGATGCTCAGCCATTGCCGCGAAACTCCGGATAGAGGCTCATGCCGCCGTCGATGAACAGGGTAGTGCCGACGATGTAGTCGGAGGCGTCGCAGGCAAGGAAAACCACTGCGTTGGCGACATCTTCGACATCGCCGATGCGGCCGTAGGGAATCAGTTTGAGCAACGCCTGCGCCGCGTCGCCCTCGGTGGCCTCCGCGTTGATCGCCGTGCGAATCGCCCCCGGCGCGATGCCGTTGATGCGAATGCGCTGATGGCTGACTTCCTGGGCGAGGGTCTGCATCAACTGGTCGACGCCGCCCTTGGACGCCGCATAGTTGACGTGCCCGGCCCACGGAATGCGCTGGTGCACCGAACTCACGTGAATGATCTTGCCGGCGGCGCGGGACACGCCCTGGCGAATGCCCTGGCGATTGAAGATTCGCAACGCGGCACGGGCGCAGAGAAACTGGCCGGTGAGGTTGACGCCGATCACCGCGTTCCAGTCATCCAGGGTCATGTCCACGGCGGCGGCATCTTTTTGCATACCCGAGTTGGCCACCAGAATGTCCAGCGAGCCGAAGGCGTCGAGGGTCTGGGCGAACAGCCGTTCGACCTCGTCTTCCTTCGACACATCGGCGCCAATCGCGATGGCCTGGCCACCGTCGGCGGCGATCTGCCGGGCGAGGGCTTCGGCGGGCTCGGCCTGGCGGTTGTAGTTGATGACCACCGCAGCCCCGGCGGCGGCCAGGGCCTTGGCGGCGGCGTGGCCGATGCCGGAGCTGGCGCCGGTGACGAGGGCTACCTGACCGGCGAGAGAAATGTGCATAGGGGAGGGGCCTGGGTTGAGGGCTTAATTAGCTGACCGGTGGTAAGCGACGAGAGTTCACTCGACGCAAGGTGCTGCGTCGAATGGGCTGACCTCTTCGCGAGCAGGCTCGCTCCTGCAAGGGGGCTGCCACGCACACAAATCCCCTGTGCGAGCCTGCTCGCGAAGGGCGGACTAATTCGCGCGACGCCTCATCCGTTCTCTTTTACAGATAACCCATTGAGGTAAACGCGGTGACAAAGCTGACACTGCTGTGCCTGCCCTATTCGGGCGCCAGCGCCATGGTCTACAGCCGCTGGCGGCGCCAACTGCCGTCGTGGCTGCACTTGCAACCGGTAGAACTGCCCGGGCGCGGTGCCCGTTTCGACGAACCCCTGCAAATCGACATGCGCGCCCTGGCGCGCCAGCTGGCCCGCGAGCAAAAGCCCGGTCTGCACACGCCTTATGCGCTGTTCGGGCACAGTCTCGGCGCGCTGCTGGCCTGCGAGATGGCCCACGCCTTTCGCGAACTCGGCGCACCGGAACCGGTGGCGCTGTTCGCTTCCGGCACCGCCGCGCCGACGATGCGCAGCGACTACGACCGTGGGTTCGCCGAAGCGCGCAGCGACGAAGAGCTGATCGAGCAGTTGCGCACCTTTCAGGGCACCAGCGAAGAAGTGCTGGCCAATAAAGAGCTGATGAGTCTGACGCTGCCCGTGCTGCGTGCCGATTTCATGATGTGCGGACGCTTCACGCCGGCGCAGCGGCCCTCGCTCAATTGTCCGGTGCACGTCCTGGGCGGCAAGGAAGACCGCGCGACCACCGAGCAACTGATTGGCTGGAGCAAGGAAACCCAGGGCAGTTTTTCCGTGGACATGATGACTGGCGGACATTTCTTCATTCATGAGCACGAAGCCCG
The DNA here is from genome assembly GCF_054344005.1 of Pseudomonas sp. GNP014. Lineage (NCBI taxonomy): Bacteria > Pseudomonadati > Pseudomonadota > Gammaproteobacteria > Pseudomonadales > Pseudomonadaceae > Pseudomonas > Pseudomonas sp. GNP014. The sequence goes on from NZ_JBTGUS010000001.1 coordinate 3,343,265, forward strand.
GGTCATCCGCACGATCAAGACGCATCTGGAAGTCCATCACCGGCGTCATGCCCAAGCGACGGCCCCGGCGCTGTAACGCACAGCGCCCTCATCGAGTGATTACAGGAGGCCAGTCATGGCTGTTGCTGTGGAATTTTCCGTTCGGCCGCTGCTGCCGCAACGGGGACGCCTGCCATTGTTGGTGGAGGCGAGCGACGCGCAAACCGACCTGTTGGCGGTGTTCGACGAATTGAAAGTATTGGTGGATGAACATCTGCTGCGCGATGGCGGGGTGCTGTTTCGTGGATTTCGCCTGAACGGTGCCGAACAGTTTCGCCAGTTCGCCGCCAGTTTTGGCCATCCGTTGTTGAACTACGAGTTCGGTTCGACGCCGCGCACCAACGTTACTCAAGGGGTGTACACCTCGACGGAGTACCCGGCGCACCAGAGCATCCCGTTGCACAACGAGCAGGCGTATTCCCGCGACTGGCCGATGAAGATCTGGTTCTACAGCATGATCGCGGCGAAATCCGGTGGCGAAACGCCGATTGCCGATAGCCGTGAAGTCTATCGGCGCATACCGGCGGCGATCCGTGAGCGCTTCGTCAGCAAAGGCCTGATGTATGTGCGCAATTTCGGCAATGGCCTGGATGTAGCCTGGGAAGATGTGTTCAACACCGAAGATCGCGAGGTCGTCGAGGCTTACTGCAAGGCTCACGGCATTGTTTGCGAATGGAAGGATGACGGCGAGTTGCGCACCCGTCAGACCTGTCAGGCGGTGGCGGTGCACCCGGTGACCGGCGATCACGTCTGGTTCAATCAGGCGCACCTGTTCCACATCTCCAACCTGCAAGCGGAAGTGCGCGAAAGCCTGCTGGACATCGTCGATGAAGAAGACTTGCCGCGTAACGTTTATTACGGCGACGGCTCGGCCATCGAAGACGAGGTGCTGGCGCAGATCCGCGCGGTGCTCGACGAATGCGCGATCAGTTTTCCGTGGCAGGAAGGCGATGTGCTGATGCTCGACAACATGCTCTCGGCGCATGCGCGCTCGCCCTTCGTCGGGCCGCGCAAAGTCATCGTGGCGATGGCCGAGGGGCATTCACAGGGCCCGCTCTGAGCCAATCGAGTGATTGCCGATAAAGCTGCCGAAGCCGGTCCTGGACCGGCTTCGGCATTTTTGTCTGGGCGGTGGGGCGCCGGGCAGCCGCTGCGCTAAATCATCGCGTTGGTCATTCGTTCTTGTTGATACGACCGGGCCTCCTGGTCACGCCGCCGATCAGCAAGGACCCCATGCATGAATGCCGCAGACGCACAGAAACTCGCCCGCCGCTTTATCGAACTGCCCCAGGACAAACGCCGTTTGTTTCTCGCCGGCATGGCCCGCGAAGGCATCGACTTTGCGCAGCTTCCCATGACCCACTGTGAGGGCATTGCCGAGCGTGACGGCCTGTCCTACGCCCAGCAGCGGATGTGGTTTCTCTGGCAACTGGACCCGCACAGTGCCGCCTACAACCTGCCGATGGCCGTGCGCCTGACGGGCGAGTTGCAAGCGCAGGCGCTGGAGCAGGCCTTCAGTCTGTTGGCGGCGCGGCATGAATGCCTGCGCACCACGTTCGGTCAGGAAGGTGAGCGTGCTTTTCAGCGAGTCGCCGAGCCCGAGGCGCTGACACTGAGCCTTACCGATTTGACTGCGGTGCCTGCAAACCAGCGCTGGACGCTGGCGCAACAACACATGATGGCCGAAGCCACCCAGGCGTTCGATCTGGAACACGGCCCGCTGCTGAGCCTGCGCCTGCTGCGTCTGGCCGAGCAGGAACACGTGTTGCTGTTGACCTTGCATCACATCATTGCCGATGGCTGGTCGATGAACATTCTTATCGACGAGTTCATGCGCACCTACGACGCGCTGGTGGCGGGGCGCGAACCGTCGCTGCCGGCACTGACCGTGCACTACCGCGATTACGCCCTGTGGCAGCGCAGCTGGCTGGAGGCGGGTGAGCGTGAGCGGCAACTGGAGTACTGGCGCGCGCAACTGGGCGACGAACATCCGGTGCTGGAATTGCCCACTGACCGTGCTTATCCGGCGCAATCGAGTCATCAGGGGGCACGCCTGGAAACGGTGATCGATGCCGCGCTGCGCCAGGAATTGAAAAGCCTTGCCCAGCGTCAGGGCGTGACCCTGTTCGTGGTGTTGCTGGCCGCGTTCAAGACCTTGTTGCATCGCTACAGCGGCCAGACCGACATTCGCGTCGGCGGCCTGATTGCCAACCGTACCCGCAGTGAAACCGAAGGGCTGATCGGCTTCTTCGTCAACACGCAGATCCTGCGCAGCGAAGTCACCGCGCAAACCCGTTTCGCCGAGCTGTTGCAAAGCCTGCGTGAAGCCGCCCTCGGTGCCCAGGTCCATCAGGAGTTGCCGTTCGACGCCTTGATCGAAGCCCTGCAACCGGCGCGCAGCCAAAGCCACAACCCCCTGTTCCAGGTGATGTTCAACCACCAGCCGCTGGTGACCGACTTGCAGCACGTGCAGCTGGAGTCGGGTTTGCAGGTCGGCTATCTGACTGAAGAACAACTGGCCGGCAGCGGTCGGCAACATGCCGCCACCAGCGACCTGATGCTCGACACCCGCGAGGAGGGCGAGCAGCTGTTCGCCGCCTTCACCTACGCCACCGATATTTTCGATGCCGCGACCATCGCCGCGATGGCCGGACACTGGCGCAATATTCTGCTGTCCGTCTGCCGCGACCCGCAGCAATTGATCGGCGACGTCGCGCTGCTGGCGCAGGTCGAGCGCGCACAGCTGATTCAGGCCACGGCGAGCGAACCCGCTTTCGCCAGCGTGCAGACCCTGTTCGAGGCGCAAGTGGCGCGCACGCCGCAGGCAGCGGCGGTACTCCTCGCCACGGCGCCGTCACCGTCACTCACCTACAGCGAACTCAATGCGCGCAGCAATCGCCTGGCGCATCAGTTGCGTGCGCGTGGTGTCGGGCCGGACGTGCTGGTCGGCGTGGCGTTGGGGCGTTCGCTGGAACTGGCGGTGGCCTTGCTGGCCGTGCTCAAGGCCGGCGGCGCCTATGTGCCGCTGGACCCGCAAACCCCGGCCGAACGCCTGCGCCATGTGCTGGATGACAGCGGCCTGAAACTGCTGCTGAGCGATCACGAAAACCTCGCCAGCCTGCCGGATCTGGGGGGCGTCGATTGCCTGTGCCTGGAGCAACTGGGCGACAGTGACCACGCCGACAATCTGTCGGTGACGGTTGATGCGCAGCATCTCGCCTATGTGATCTACACCTCCGGCTCAACCGGGCGACCGAAAGGTGTTGCGGTCAGTCACGGTGCGTTGAGCGAGTTCATCGCTCGCGCCATCGACTACAGCGACTTGCGCGAAGGTGACCGCGTCCTGCAATTTGCCACCAGCAGCTTCGATGGCTTCGTCGAGCAATTCTTCCCGCCGCTGTGTCATGGCGCCGCTGTGGTGTTGCGTGATGCGCCGTTGTGGGACAGCGCGACGTTGCGTCAGGTGATTGTCGATCACGGCATCACCCTGGCCGACCTGCCGGCCGCCTACTGGTACTGGCTGGTGCAGGAATACGCGGCGCAGCCGCCGGCCGGTTTCGGCGCACTGCGGCAGATTCACGTCGGTGGCGAAGCGATGGCGGTGGACGGTTTGCGCCTGTGGCAACGGGCCGGTTTGGGCCATGTGCGCTTGCTCAATACCTACGGACCGACCGAAGCCACAGTCGTCTCGACTATTCATGACTGCACGGCGCTGACGGCGGATGCCGTGTCTTGGCGTGGCATTCCGATCGGCCACGGTCTGGAGGCCCGTCGGCTGTACGTGCTCGATGATGACTTGAACCTGTTGCCGCAAGGCGCGGTGGGTGAGTTGTACATCGGTGGCCCGGGCCTGGCCCGTGGTTATCACCGTCAGCCGATGCTCAGTGCCGAGCGCTTTATCGCAGACCCGTTTGCTGATGGCCAGCGCCTGTATCGCACCGGTGACCGCGCCCGACTGCGCGCTGACGGTGCGCTGGAATATGTCGGCCGGGTCGACCATCAAGTGAAGATCCGTGGCTTCCGCATCGAGCTGGGCGAAATCGAATCACGCCTGCAACAGTGCGCGGGCGTCCGTGAAGCCGTGGTGCTGGCGGTGCCGCTCAGCGGCGGTCAGCAACTGGTGGCCTACGTGGTTGGCGAGCAGGCCGTGCTGGCGGGCGCCGCCAGCCAATCGGCATTCCGTCAGCAGATCCGCACCGCGCTGCAAAGCCATCTGCCGGATTACATGGTGCCGGGGCACTTGCTGCTGTTGCCGAACCTGCCACTGACGCCGAGCGGCAAGCTCGACCGCAAAGCCTTGCCGGCGCCGGATGCCAGCCAGTTGCAGGGCGACTATCGCGCGCCACAAACGGAGACCGAGCAGTGTCTGGCGCGGATCTGGGCCGAGGTCCTGCAGGTGCCGCGGGTCGGTCTGGATGATCACTTTTTTGAACTCGGTGGCCATTCGCTGCTGGCCGCGCAGGTGATTGCGCGCATCAAGACTCAATTGGGCGTGGTGTTACCGCTGCGCAGCCTGTTCGAAAAACCGTTACTGACCGATCTGGCGGCGCTGCTGGCACAACAGGCCGGCGGTGCAACGGACGACGACTGGTCCGACATGGATCAGTTCATGAATGCTTTGGAAGGAGAGGAAGTATGAGCGGCACCATGGCGGAACGCATCGCGAAAAGGTTCGTCGGTTTGCCGCTGGAACAGCGTCGACAGTTTCTGGCCAGACTGCGTGAGGAAGGCAAGGACTTCAGCCTGTTGCCGCTGCCGGTCAGCCGGCACGAGGTCACGCCGATTCCGTTGTCGTTCGCCCAGCAACGCCTGCTGTTTCTCTGGCAGCTCGAACCGCAGAGCGCCGCGTACAACATGGCCGCCGGCCTGCGTCTGAACGGGCGCCTGGACGAAGCGGCGCTGCAACGTTCCTTCGATCATCTGGTCATGCGCCATGAAGTGTTGCGCACGGTGTTCCATACCGAAGGCGATCAACCGTATCAGGTGATTCTCGATCAGCAACCCATTGCGCTGGAGCGCATCGACCTCACCGGTTTGCCGGTGTCGGAGCGCGAGGCGGCCCTGGCGCAACAGGTACAAACCGTCACGGCGCGGCCGTTCGATTTGCGCCACGGGCCGTTGCTGCGCGCCAGCCTGTTTGCAATAGCCGATGAACAATTCGTGCTGGTGGTGAGCATGCACCACATCGTCTCCGACGGCTGGTCGATGGACGTGATGGTCAAGGAATTCGTCCAGTGCTATCAGGCCTTCAGCCTGGCGCGCGAGCCACAATTGCCCGCTCTGCCGCTGCAATACGCCGACTATGCGATCTGGCAGCGACGCTGGCTGGAAGCCGGCGAGGGCGAGCGGCAACTCGAGTACTGGCGCCAGCAACTCGGTGAAGAACAGCCGCTGCTGGAAGTGGCGCCAGACTACGCCCGGCCCCTGACGCAAAGTTTTGCAGGGCAGACCCTGAGTTTCGATTTTGGCGCGCAGTTGTCCCTGCAACTCAACGCCTTTGCCCGCAGCCAGGGCATCAGTCTGTTCATGCTGGTGCTGGCGGGGTTCTCGCTGTTCCTCTCGCGCCACGCGGGGCAGCGCGACATCCGTGTTGGCGTGCCGAATGCCAACCGTGGCCGCGCCGAAGTCGAAGGGCTGATCGGTTTCTTCGTCAACACCCAGGTGCTGCGTTGCGAAGTGGATGAGCGCGGCAGCTTCGCCGACTTGCTGGCGCGGGTGCGCGAAGCGGCGTTCGGTGCCCAGGCGCATCAGGAGTTGCCGTTCGAGCAACTGGTGGACGAACTGGTCGCCGAGCGCACCCTCGGTCACAACCCGCTGTTCCAGGCCAAGTTCAACCAGAACGTCGGCATGCAGAAGCAACGCTCGATGACGCTACCGGGGCTGAGCGTGGCGGAATACCCGCTGGACAAGGACGGCACCCACTTCGATCTGGCGCTGGACATCACCGATGACGGCACCTTGATTCACGGGCAGATGACCTATGCCAGCGACCTCTATCGTCCAGAGACTGTCGCCGGTTTTGTGCCGGCCTTGCTCGGCCTGTTCAGTGAGTTGCTGAAAGCGCCGCAAGCGCCGTTGCACAGCGTTGCCCCGTTGGCGCCAGCGGTGCTTGCTGCACCCGGCGAACCGGCGCTGTCGGTGTTGCACCTGTGGGATCGACAAGTCGCGCAGCAGCCCGAGGCACTGGCTGCGCGTGACCTGCATCAGAGCATGAGTTTTCAGGCGCTGGATCAGGCGGCCAATCGTCTGGCCCATCATCTGCTGGCGCAGGGGCTGAACATCGGCGAGCCGGTGGCGGTGTTGATGGAGCGTTCGCTGGACTGGCTGACCTGCGTGCTGGCGATCTTCAAGGCCGGCGCGGTGTACATGCCGCTCGACGTCAAGGCGCCGAACGCACGGCTGCAGCAGATGCTCGGCAGTGCCGGGGCGCGGCTGCTGCTGTGCGCTGAAGGGGATGCGCGGGTGTCCGCACTGGCGGTGGATGGATGTCAGGGGCTCGCTTATGCACCCACGCAATGGCTGGCGATGGCGGACGTCAGCCCGGCCGTGAGCCTGTTCGCGCAGTCACCGGCCTATGTGATTCACACCTCCGGTTCCACCGGGCAACCCAAGGGTGTGCTGGTCAGCCACGGGGCGCTGGGCAGTTACGTGCGCGGTGTGCTGGAACGCCTGGCACCGACGCCGGACAGCAGCATGGCGCTGGTCTCGACCATCGCCGCCGACCTGGGCTTTACCGTGCTGTTCGGCGCGTTGTGTTCCGGGCGCCTGTTGCACGTGTTGCCGGAAGAACTGGGTTTTGACCCGGACCGGTTTGCCGAATACATGGCCACTCACCGCGTGGGCATGCTGAAAATCGTCCCGGGGCATCTGGCCGCTCTGTTACAAGCTGCCCGGGCCGCCGATGTGTTGCCGCAGCACGCGTTGATCGTCGGCGGCGAAGCCTGCTCGCCAGCTCTGGTGGAGCGCGTGCGTCAGCTCAAACCGGGCTGCCGCGTGATCAACCACTACGGGCCGAGTGAAACCACGGTCGGTGTGTTGACCCACGAAGTTGGCGAACTGGCGGCCGATGCGCGCTGTGTTCCGGTCGGCATGGCGCTGACGGGCGCGCAGGTTTACGTGCTCGACGATGTGCTCAACAGCGTCGCTGATCAGGTGGCCGGCGAGTTGTACATCGGTGGTGACAGCGTGGCGCTGGGCTATCTGAACCAGCCCGGATTGACCGCCGAACGCTTCCTGCCCGATCCGTTCGGCGCGCCGGGTTCGCGGGTGTACCGCAGCGGCGACCGCGTGCGGCGTAACCGTCAACAGGCCATGGAATTCATCGGCCGCGCCGACGATCAGGTCAAGGTGCGCGGTTATCGCGTGGAACCGGCGGAAGTCGCGCGGGTGCTGCTCGGCCTCGAGGGCGTCAGTGAGGCCGCGGTGTTGGCGTTGGCTCTGGATGATGACCCGGCGCGGCTGCAACTGGTGGCGTGGTGTGTGCCGGTGGCGGGTGTGAGCCTGCAGGCGCAGGGGCTGCGCGAGCAATTGCAGGCGTGCCTGCCGGAGTACATGGTGCCGGCGCAGATTGTGCTGCTGGCGCAACTGCCGCTGACCGCCAACGGCAAACTCGACAAGCGCGCCTTGCCGGTGCCGGGGCTGGTCACGCAGCAGTTCGTCGCGCCGGTGGGTGAGATCGAGGAAAAGCTGGCGGCGATCTGGGCCGAGGTGCTCAAGCTGGAGCGCGTGGGCAGCAGCGACAACTTCTTCGAACTGGGTGGTGATTCGATCCTCAGTCTGCAAATCATTGCCCGGGCCAAACGCCAGGGTATCAAGCTGAGCCCCAAGCAACTGTTCGAAAAACAGACCATTGGCCAATTGGCCGCGGTGGCCAGACTGATTGAAGCGAAACCCGCTACGACTGCGGCGCCGGCAGCGCGCGGGCCATTGCCGTTGTTGCCGATTCAGGCGCGGTTCTTCGAGATGGAGATTGCCCGGCGTCAGCACTGGAACCAGTCGGTGATGTTGCAGCCGACCACGCCGCTCGACGCCACGCATCTGCGCACAGCACTGGCGGCACTGGTCGAACAGCACGATGGGTTGGCGCTGAATTTCCAGCTGTCGGGCGATACGTGGCAGGCATTACCGCAGAGCCAGCGCGATCCTGAATTGCTATGGGTGCGCGAGCTGGACAGTCTGGCGTCGTTGCCAGCACTCGCCGACGAAGCCCAGCGCAGCCTGGATCTGCAACTGGGGCGCTTGCTGCGCGCGGTCCTGGTGAACCTGCCAAACGCTGAACAACGTCTGTTGCTGGTCATCCATCACCTGGTGGTGGACGGCGTGTCGTGGCGCATTCTGCTGGAAGATCTGCAGCACGCTTACGCCGCGTTGGCGGCGGGCACGCCGCTGACCTTGCCGGGTAAAAGCAGCTCGCTGCACAGCTGGGCCGAGCGTCTGCACCGTTACGGGCAGAGCGAGGCGTTGGCCGCTGAAGGTGCCTGGTGGCGCCAGACCCTGGAGGCGGGCGACGCAACGCTGCCGCGAGATTTCCCGCAAGAGCACCAGACGCGTGCGCAAGCGGCCCGGGCCAGCTCGCGCCTGAGTCAGGCACTGACCCACAAGCTGCTGAAAGTGGCGCCGGCGGCGTATCGCACGCAGATCAACGACCTGCTGCTGACCGCACTGGCGCGGGTATTGTGCGACTGGAGCGAACATCCTTCGGTATTGGTGCAGCTTGAAGGACACGGTCGCGAAGACCTGTTCGACGATGTTGATTTGAGCCGCACGGTCGGCTGGTTCAGCAGCCTGTTCCCGGTGCGCCTGACACCTGAGGCGACGCCAGGTGCGTCTCTGTGCGCAATCAAGGAACAACTGCGTGCGGTGCCGGGCAAAGGCATCGGATATGGCGTGCTGCGTTACCTGAGCCGTTGCGCCGAGTTGCAGGCATTGCCTCAGCCGCGTGTGACCTTCAACTATCTTGGCCAGTTCGACGGCGCGTTCAACACCGAAGAAGGCGCATTGTTCGTGCCGAGTGGTGAAAGCACCGGCGCCAATCAGGACGCGGCGGCACCGTTGGGTAACTGGCTGAGCGTTGACGGTCAGGTCTACGGCGGTGAGCTGGAATTGACCTGGACCTTCGGCACCGGCATGTATCGCGCAGAAACCATTGAGGCGCTGGCCGAGGCCTATCGTCGCGAGCTGGAACGTTTGATCGAACATTGCTGCGACAGTGGCGAGGCCGCTGTCACGCCGTCGGACTTCAGCCTGGCAACGCTGACTCAGGCACAACTGTCGGCGCTGCCGATCCCGGCCCGCGACATCGTCGATCTGTATCCGTTGTCGCCGATGCAGCAGGGCATTCTGTTCCACAGCGTCAACGATCCGGACAGTCCGGCGTACACCAACCAATTGCGCGTCGATGTGCAGCATCTCGACGCCGAGCGCTTCCGTCAGGCCTGGCAGCACACCGTTGATGCCCATGAAATCCTGCGTACGGCTTTTGTCTGGCCACAGGATGCCGCCGCTGCGGTGCAAGTGGTGCGTCAAACTGCGCAGATGCCATGGAGCACACAGGACTGGCGCGGTCGTGCTGACCTTGGCACAGCGCTGGATCAACTGGCCGGCGACGACCTCGCCAGCGGGTTCGACCTGACCGGGGCGCCGCTGTTGCGGGTGACGCTGGTGCGCACGGACGAGGCCACGCATCACCTGATCTACACCTGCCATCACATTCTCATGGACGGCTGGAGCACTTCGCAGTTGTTCGGCGAAGTGTTGCAACGCTACGCCGGTATGACCCCGGCCGTGTCACAGGGACGCTATCGCGATTACATCGAATGGCTCGGCCAGCGCGATCAGCAGGCCAGTCGCGAATTCTGGACGGCGGCACTGGCCGATCTCGACGAGCCGACACGGCTGGCCAGTGCCGTGGCGGGCGGGCAAGCGCTTGCCGCAGGTTATGCCGATCACGAGCACGTCTTCAGCGAGGCGTTGACGGCGGACCTCAACCGTTTCGCCCGCGAGCAGAAAGTCACCCTCAACACCCTGGTGCAAGCGGCGTGGCTGGTGCTGTTGCAGCGCTACACCGGGCAGGACAACGTCGCCTTCGGCGCCACGGTGGCCGGACGTCCGACCGACTTGCCGGGCGTCGAACAACAGATTGGTCTGTTCATCAACACCTTGCCGGTGGTGGCGGCGCCGTCCGCAGAGATCGTCGTCAGCCAGTGGCTGCAACAGGTGCAGGGCCTCAATCTGGCGCTGCGCGAGCATGAGCACACCCCGCTTTACGACATTCAGCGTTGGGCCGGTGCGGGTAACGGGGCGCTGTTCGACAGCATCCTGGTGTTCGAAAACTACCCGATGGCCGAAGCCCTGCAACAGGGCCCGGCTACCGGTTTGACGTTCTCGGCGATCCGTCGTCAGGAACAGACCAACTACCCGTTGACGCTGGTGGCGGTCACCGGGCGTGAGCTGAGTCTGGGCATCAGTTACGACCGGGCCGGTTTCGCTGCGACGACGATCAACGCGTTGAGCGCGCAACTGGAAAGCCTGCTGACGCAGTTCCTCGCCGATGCCACCCAGCCGCTGGGTGCGCTGCACCTGTTGGCAGCGCCGCAACGCGAAGCAGCGATCGAGTGGGGCAAGGCCGCCGCCACGGCGCCAGATGCGCGCACGGTGCTGGAACACATTGCCGCGCAGGTGCAGCGCCAGCCACACGCGCAGGCTGTGGTGTTTGCCGAGCAACACATCGACTACCAGAGCCTCGATACCCGGGCCAATCGACTGGCGCACAAGCTGCAAGCGTTGGGCGTGGGGCCGGAAGTTCGCGTGGGCGTGTGCATGCGTCGTACACCGGACATGCTCGTCGGCCTGTTGGCAATCCTCAAGGCCGGTGGTGCCTATGTACCGCTCGACCCGGATTACCCGCAGCAGCGTTTGCTGCACATGCTCGACGACAGCCGCGCCGCCGTGCTGCTTACCGAGCCGGCCGCACTGGCGCTGCTGCCTGAAACCTTGAGCGCGCAGGTGCTGTTGGTGGAAGAGGGCGCACTGGATGCGCTCCCGGATACCGCACCGCTGGCGAATGTCACCGCGCAGAATCTGGCGTACGTCATCTACACCTCCGGCTCCACCGGCAAACCGAAAGGCGTGGCCATTACCCACGGCAACCTGTCGGCGTTGATTCAGTGGTCGGCCGGGGTCTATCGCGAAGAGCAGCTGCGTGGCGTGCTGGCGTCGACGTCGATCTGCTTCGACCTGTCGGTCTGGGAAATCTTCGTCACCCTGGCCTGCGGGGGTTGCCTGGTGCTGGCGGACAACGCGCTGGCGCTGGCCGAGCTGCCGGCTCGCGAACAGGTCACGCTGATCAACACCGTGCCGTCGGCGATTGCCGCGCTGCAACGGGCCGGGCAGATTCCGCGGTCGGTGGCGACCATCAATCTGGCGGGCGAACCGCTCAAGCAAAGTCTGGTGGACAGTTTGTACGCGAGCACGTCGGTGCAACAGGTCTATGACCTCTACGGGCCTTCGGAAGACACCACCTATTCGACCTTCACCCTGCGCACGCCGCACGGGCAGGCGAACATCGGCCGGCCGCTGCAAAACACCGTGGCCTATCTGCTCGACACTCAACTGCAAGTACTGCCGGAAGGTGTGCCGGCCGAGCTGTACCTGGGCGGTGCCGGGGTGACCCGTGGCTACCTGATGCGCGCCGCGCTGACCGCCGAACGCTTTGTGCCGAACCCGTATGCCAGCAACGGCGAACGGCTGTACCGCACCGGCGATCTGGTGCGCCAGGGCAGTGACGACAACATCGAGTACATCGGCCGCGCCGACCATCAGGTGAAAATTCGCGGCTTCCGTATCGAACTCAGCGAAATCGAAGCGCGCTTGCTGGAGCAGAACGAAGTTCGTGAGGCCGTGGTGCTCGCCCAGGACGGTGCTGCCGGTAAACACCTGCATGCCTACGTCGTCGCGGCGCAGCCGGTGGCCGGGCAACCGGCCTTGGCCGAACGCCTGCGCAGCGCACTCGCCGCGTGCTTGCCGGCGCACATGGTGCCGGGGCACTTGCACCTGATCGACGCCATCCCGCTGACCCCCAACGGCAAGCTCGATCGCAAGGCGCTGATGGCGCTGGGTGACAGCCCGACACAGCAGCACTATCAGGCGCCGCAGAGCGATCTGCAGTGGGATGTGGCGGCGGTCTGGCAGGAGGTGTTGGAGGTCGAGCGCGTGGGCCTCGCGGACAACTTCTTCCAGCTCGGCGGGCACTCGTTGCTGGCCACACTGGTGGTCACCCGGATCAAGGAACGTCTGGGCGACAAGGTGCCGCTCAAGGAACTGTTCGAAACCGACACCCTCAAGGCGTTCTGTGCGCGGATCGAGGCCTTGCGCGTCGAAATGTCGCCCGTTCAGGATGAATTGGCTAAATCCCTGGAGGCCCTCAAACGTCTATCCCTCGATGATCTGGAAAAACTGATTTCTTGAGAGGGAAAAACGCGTGCAAGAGTTAATCGAGTCGGTAGGACAACTTTCGGCTAAGCAAAGAAAGGCTCTGGCGGTTCTGCTCAAGCAGAAAGGCGTCAACCTCTTTGACATTGCCCCGGTTTTCAAGCGCACGGCTGAAGAGCCGTTGCTGCTGTCCTACGCTCAGCAGCGCCAGTGGTTCCTCTGGCAGTGGGCGCCGCACAGCGCCGCCTACAACATTCCGACGGCCCTGCGTTTGCAGGGCCCGCTGGATGTCAGCGCGCTGGAGCGCAGCGTCCAGGCGCTGATCGAACGACACGAAACCTTGCGCACGGTGTTCACTCAGGAAACCGGGCAACCGTTGCAAGTGGTCCTGCCGGCAGGACCCTTTGCACTGGAGATCCATCAGCCGGGCGCTGAGCTGGCCAACGACCGGGATGCCTCGATCCAGGCGTTCGTGCAGACCCAGAGCCAGCAAACCTTCGACCTGGAGCACGGCCCGCTGTTGCGCGCAGCCTTGCTGCAAGTCACCCCGAATGAACATGTGCTGGTACTGACCCTGCACCACATCGTCTCCGATGGCTGGTCGCTGCAAGTGATGATCGAGGAACTGGTGCAGCTCTATGCCGGTTTCAACCTCGGTCACGACGCCGGCCTGCCGGCCTTGCCGATTCAATATGCCGACTACGCCCTGTGGCAACGGCAGTGGATGGAAGCCGGTGAGCAGGCGCGGCAACTGGCCTACTGGCAAGACAAGCTCGGCGGCGAGCAACCGGTGCTGGAACTGCCGATGGATCGTCCGCGCTCGATCGAGCAAAGCTTTGCCGGCGCCAGCCACAACCTGATTCTCGACCCGGCGCTGAGCAACGCGCTCAAAGCCTTCGCCCGACAAGAGAACGTCACCCTGTTCGTGGTCTTGCTGGCTTCGTTCCAGGCCTTGTTGCACCGTTACAGCGGTCAGGCCGACATCCGGGTCGGCGTGCCGAATGCCAACCGAGGCCGGGTCGAGATCGAGCGGCTGATCGGCTTCTTCGTCAACACTCAGGTGCTCAAGGCCGACATTGACGGGCAGATGCCCTTTGTCGAATTGCTGCGTCAGGTCAAACAGACCGCGCAGGAAGCGCAGGCCCATCAGGACTTGCCGTTCGAGCAATTGGTCGAAGCGCTGGAGCCGGGCCGCAGCCTCAGTCACAGCCCGTTGTTCCAGGTGATGTTCAACCACCAGGCCGAACGCCGCGCCAGCGTCGAAACCCGCCTCAACGGCTTGAACATCGAGCCGCTGGAATGGCAGAGCCAGACCGCGCAGTTCGACCTGACCCTGAACACCACCGAACAGGCGCACGGCATCGAAGCGGTGCTCAAGTACGCCACCGATCTGTTCGACGCGGCGACCATCGAGCGTCTGGCGCAACACTGGACTGCGCTGTTGCAGGCCATTGTCGCCGAACCGAACCAGCGCATTGGCCAGCTACCGATGCTCGATGCCGGCCAGCAGCAACAGTTGCTCACGCAGTGGAACCCGGTGCGGGTCGAGCAAACGGCCGAACAGTGCATCCATCAAGCCATCGAAGCGCAGGCCGAGCGTCATCCTGACGCGATCGCCGTGACCTTCGCCGGGCAATGCCTGACCTACGCCGAACTCAATCGCCGCGCCAACCAGTGGGCGCATGCGTTGCTCGCCCGTGGCGTCGGCCCGGACGTGCGCGTGGGGGTCGCCGTCGAGCGTTCGCTGGACATGATCGTGGCCATCCTCGCGGTGTTGAAGGCCGGTGGCGCGTATGTGCCGCTCGACCCGGGCTATCCCGACGACCGTCTGACCTACATGATCGAAGACAGCGGCATCGAGTTGCTGCTGACCCAGGGTCACCTGCTGGCGCAATTGCCGGTGCCGCCGGGCCTGGCGTGCCTCGATCTGCATCAAGCGCCAGCCCCTGGCAACGACGTCAACCCGCAGTGCCTGACCACGCCGGACAATCTGGCCTACGTGATTTACACCTCCGGCTCCACCGGCAAACCGAAGGGCGCGTTGCTGCCGCACAGCAACGTCATGCGCTTGTTCAGCGCCACCGAACAGTGGTTCGATTTTGGTCCGCAGGACAGCTGGACGCTGTTCCATTCCTACGCCTTCGACTTCTCGGTGTGGGAGATTTTCGGTGCGCTGCTTTACGGCGGCAAACTGGTGGTGGTGCCCCACGATGTCAGCCGTTCCCCGGAGGATTTCTACACCCTGCTGTGCGATGAAAACGTCACCGTGCTGAACCAGACACCGTCGGCGTTCAAGCCATTGATGCAGGTGGCCAGCGAGTCGCCGCGCAACAACGCCTTGCGCTACGTGGTGTTCGGCGGCGAGGCCCTGGAAGTGCAGAGCCTGCGCCCGTGGTTCGAACGCTTCGGCGACCGCGCGCCAACGCTGATCAACATGTACGGCATCACCGAAACCACCGTGCACGTGACCTATCGGCCGTTGTCGCTGGCCGACTTGCAGCAGAACCACAGCAGCCCCATCGGCGAGCCGATTGTCGACCTGTCGTGGTACTTGCTCGACAACGCGCTGAACCTGGTGCCGCAAGGCTGCATCGGTGAGTTGTACATCGCCGGTGCCGGTCTGGCCCGGGGTTACCTGAATCAGGCCGGCATGACCGCGACGCGATTCGTTCCCGATCCATTCAATCCGCAGGCGGGCGAGCGTCTCTATCGCACGGGCGACCTGGCGCGTCTGCGCGGTGACGGTGTGATCGAATACATCGGCCGTATCGACCATCAAGTGAAAATCCGTGGCTTCCGTATCGAACTGGGGGAAATCGAAGCGCAATTGCTCCTACACCCCGACGTGCGCGAAGCGGTGGTGCTCGCGGTCGATGGCCTCAGCGGCCAGCAACTGGCGACCTGGATCGTCGCCAACGAAGTGCTGGACGCTGAAGGCCAGGCTGCGCTGCGCGATTCGATCAAGGCGCATCTGCGTGAATCCCTGCCGGATTACATGGTGCCGGTCAGTTGGGCGTTCCTTGAGCGCCTGCCGCTGACCGCTAACGGCAAGCTGGATCGCAAGCAACTGCCGCAGCCAGACGTTGCTCAGGTGCAGGAAGCCTACGCGGCACCACGCAACGAACTGGAACAGCGTCTGGTCGAGATCTGGCAGGACGTGTTGAAGGTCGATCGGGTTGGTCTCAACGACAACTTCTTCGAGCTCGGTGGTGATTCGATCATTTCCATTCAGGTGGTCAGCCGCGCCCGTCAGGCGGGTATTCGCTTCACCCCCAAAGACATCTTCCAGCACCAGACCGTGCAGCGTCTGGCCACCGTCGCGCAACAGAGCGACGCGGTGCAGATGCAGCAGGGCGATGTGCTCGGTGAGGCGCTGCTGACACCGATCCAGCATTACTTTTTCAACAGTGACATCCCGGCGCGGCATCACTGGAACCAGTCGATCCTGCTGACCCCGGCCCACGCGCTGCAAGCGGCAGCGCTGGAGCAGGCGTTGCAGCATCTGCAGCGGCACCATGACGCTTTGCGTCTGCGTTATCTCCAGGCAGGCAATGGCTGGCAGCAAACGCATGCGCCGGCGGAACAGGCGCACGCCTTGCTGCGCACCTTTGTGCTGGACGACAGTGCGGCATTGCCGGCGCTGTGCCTGGACTTGCAACGCAGCCTCGATCTGCACGACGGCCCGCTGATGCGCGCAGCGCTGGTCGAGTTGCCGGACGCCAGTCAGCGCCTGCTGCTGGTGATCCATCACCTGGTGGTCGATGGCGTGTCGTGGCGGATCCTGCTGGAAGATCTGCAAAGTGCCTATCAACAGCTGAGCCGCGGACAAGCCGTGAGCCTGCCGGCCAAGACCAGTGCGTTCAAGGCGTGGGGCCAGCGTCTGCAGGAGCATGCCCGCAGTGGCGAACTGGAAAGCGAGCTGGATTACTGGCGTGGCCAGTTGCGCGACGTATCGGTCGAACTGCCGCTGGATAATCCGCAGGGCCAGTTGAGCAACCGGTTCGAGCGCAGCGTCGATACGCGTCTGGACGCCGAACGCACCCGTCAGCTGTTGCAGCAGGCGCCGGCGGTTTACCGCACCCAGGTCAACGATCTGCTGCTCACCGCGCTGGCCCGGGTGTTGTGTCAGTGGACGAACACTGACAGCGCGCTGGTCCAGCTCGAAGGTCACGGTCGTGAAGACCTGTTCGACGACGTTGACCTGAGCCGCACGGTCGGCTGGTTCACCAGCATGTTCCCGGTACGTCTGATGCCCGGCGCCAGTCTCGAAGCGTCGATCAAAGGCATCAAGGAGCAACTGCGCGCGATCCCGAACAAAGGCCTCGGCTACGGCTTGCTGCGGCATCTGGGCAGCGCCGAGGCGCAAGCTGCACTGAGCGATCTGGCGCAACCGAAGGTGACGTTCAACTACCTCGGCCAGTTCGACAACAACTTCGACGCCGGCGCCCTGTGGGTGCCGGCCACTGAAGACAAGGGCGCCGGCCAGGACGAAAACGCGCCGATGGCCAACTGGCTGACCATCGACGGCCGGGTCTATCAGGGCCAGTTGAGTCTGACCTGGACCTACAGCGGCGATGTTTTCGAAGAGGCGACCATCAATGCCTTGGCCCGCGCCTATGAAGTGGCGCTGGGCGAGTTGATCGACCATTGCCTGAGCCATCCGAGCGGTGCCTTGACGCCGTCCGATGTGCCGTTGGCCGGGTTGTCCCAGGCGCACCTGGACAGCTTGCCGATCGCCGCCCAGCGCATCGAGGACATCTATCCGCTGGCGCCGATGCAGCAGGGCATTCTGTTCCACAGCCTGTACGACGCCGATGCCAGCGCCTATGTCTATCAAATGCTGCTGGACATCGACGGCCTCGACGTGGCGCGCTTCCAGCAGGCGTGGCAACGCGTGGTGGATCGTCATGAAGTGCTGCGCGCCGGTTTTATTTGGGGCCGCGATGGCCTTGATGCGCCGCTGCAAGTGATCAATCGCCAGTTGACCCTGGAAATGCCGGAAGTCGATGTGCGCGGGGTGGCGGATCTGCCCGCCGTGCTCGAAGCGCGGGCGCAGGCCGACCGCGAACGCGGCTTCGATCTGCAGAATCCGCCGTTGCTGCGTCTGTGCCTGTTGCGCACGGCGGATGATCGCCATCGGCTGATTTTTACCTGCCACCACATTCTCATGGATGGCTGGAGCAACTCGCGGATGTTCGGCGAGGTGTTGCAGGATTACGCTGGCCACCCGGTGCCGGGCGCGCAGGGCCGTTACCGCGACTTCCTGGTCTGGCTGCAAGGTCAGGACAAAGCCGCCGCCCAGGATTTCTGGCGCGGACAACTGGCCGCTTTGCACGAGCCGACGCGACTGGCTTCGGCCTGCCACGGGGCGACGGTGCCGGGCCCCGGCAAACAGATGCATCGCCTGCATTTCGATGCAGCGTTCACCCAGCGCCTGAATGCCTTCTCCCGTCAGCAACAAGTGACCCTGAACAGTCTGGTGCAAGCTGCGTGGCTGCTGGTGTTGCAGCGTTACACCGGGCAGGCCACGGTGGCCTTCGGCGCGACCGTGTCGGGGCGGCCGGTGGATTTGCCAGGCATCGAGCAGCAATTGGGGCTGTTCATCAACACCTTGCCGGTGATCGCCAGCCCGCAGGCGACGGTCAGCGTCGGCGACTGGGTGCGCAGCGTGCAGGACAAGAACCTGCTGCTGCGGGACTACGAGCAGACCCCGTTGCAAGACATTCAGCGCCTGGCCGAACTGAGCGGCGAAGCACTGTTCGACACCTTGCTGGTGTTCGAGAACTATCCGGTGTCCGAAGCACTGGAAGCCAATCCGGGCGGGCTGCGTTTCGCCGGTCTGGAACACCGCGAGCAAACCAACTACGGCCTGACCCTGATCGCCGGGGCCAGTGACGTGCTGAATCTGGACTTCAACTACCTCACCGAACACTTCGCCGAGCGCAGCGTGCTGGGCCTGGCTGCGCATCTGCAGGAAGTGCTGCGCCAGTTCCTTGAGGCGCCGCAGCGGTGCCTGGGTGAGATTGGCCTGTTGCCGCTGGCCGAGCGTCAGACCCTGGCGCAGTGGAACGACCACCACGCGGCCTATCCGGCTGAACGCCTGATTGCGCAGAGCTTCGAAGCGCGGGTCGCAGCGCATCCGCAAGCGCAGGCCCTGAGTCATGCTGGCGTCGCCCTGAGCTATGCCGAACTCAACCGACGGGCCAACCAGTTGGCCCGTCATCTGCTGGCGCTTGGGGTCGGCCCGGAAATCCGCGTGGGCGTGGCGATGCCGCGTTCGGCGGAACTGGTGATCGCGTTGATGGCGGTGCTCAAGGCTGGTGGCACCTATGTGCCGCTGGATCCGGACTACCCGGCCGACCGCGTGGCCTACATGCTCGACGACAGTCAGGCAAAAGTCTTGCTGACGCAGCAGTCGCTGCTGGCGCAATTGCCGCAGACCGATGCCGAAGTGGTGCTGGTCGAGGCGGGCGGACAGGCGTTTGCCGCGCAGCCTGCGGACAATCTGCCGGCGCAGGGCGATTCGGCGAATCTGGCCTACGTGATCTACACCTCCGGCTCCACCGGCAAACCGAAAGGCGTGGCCATTGCCCATCGCAACGTGCAGGCGCTGATTCACTGGTCCGCCGAGGTCTACAGCGAAGAAGACCTGCAAGGCGTGCTGGCCTCGACGTCGGTGTGCTTCGACCTGTCGGTGTGGGAGATTTTCGTCACCCTCGCGCGCGGCGGTTCGCTCGTCATGGCGCGCAACGCCCTGGAGCTGCCGGACTTGCCGGAGCGCGATCAGGTGCGCCTGATCAACACCGTGCCGTCGGCCATCGCTGCGCTGCAACGCATCGGGCAGATTCCCCAAGGCGTGCGCATCATCAACCTCGCTGGCGAGCCGTTGAAGCAGAGCCTGGTCGATACCCTCTACCGTGAAACGTCGGTGGCTCACGTCTACGACCTGTATGGGCCATCGGAAGACACCACCTATTCGACCTGGACCCGCCGCGAACCCGGTGGTCAGGCGAATATCGGCCGGCCGCTGGTCAACACCACGGCGTATATGCTCGACGGCCAGTTGCAGGAGGCGCCGATTGGTGTGGCGGCCGAGCTGTATCTGGCCGGGGATGGCATCACCCGTGGTTACCTGTTCCGTCCGGGCCTGACCGCCGAACGCTTCGTGCCCAACCCGCTGTCGAACACCGGCGAACGCATGTACCGCACCGGCGACCTGACCCGCTTCGGCGATGACGGCCGCATCGAATACGTCGGGCGTATCGACCATCAGGTCAAGGTGCGCGGTTTCCGCATCGAGCTGGGTGAAATCGAAGCGCGTCTGCTGGCGCAGGACAGCGTGCGCGAAGGCGTGGTGCTGGCGGTGGATGGCCAGAGCGGTCAGCAACTGGTGGCGTATGTGGTGCCGAACGACAGCAGCCTGAGCCTTGAGGAGCAGGACGCGCTGAGCGAAACGCTACAGACTGCGCTGAAGACGCAACTGCCGGATTACATGGTGCCGGCGCAGTGGCTGTTTCTCGAACAGTTGCCGCTGACCCCCAACGGCAAACTCGATCGCAAGGCCCTGCCGGCACCGGATGCCAGTCAGTCGCAGCGCGACTACGTGGCGCCGTCGACGCCGCTGGAGCAACAACTGGCCGAGGTCTGGCAGGACATTCTGAAGATTGAGCGCGTCGGCGTGACCGACAACTTCTTCGCCCTGGGCGGCGACTCGATCATCTCGATTCAACTGGTCAGCCGTGCGCGTCAGCAGGGCATTCGTTTCACCCCCAAAGACCTGTTCCAGCAGCAGACCGTGCAGAAACTCGCCGCTGTGGTTACGCTCGATTCGTCGACCGACGAGGCGCCGGCGGATTATCCGCTGGCTCAACTGGATCAGGCGCAACTCGATGCGCTGCCGGTGCCGGCGGACATGATCGAAGACGTTTACCCGCTGTCGCCGATGCAGGAAGGCATGCTCTTCCACACGCTGTCGGATAACGGCAGCAGCCTTTACGTGCAACAGGTCAGCCTGCCGATCACGGGCCTGGACGTGGAGCGCTTCCGCCAGGCGTGGGAGTTCGTCATCGTCCGTCAGGCGATTCTGCGCACCAGTTTCCATTGGCAGGATGGCCTGAGCAAACCGTTGCAGGTGGTGCATCGTCATGCGCCGTTGCAGATGCAGGTGCTCGACTGGCGTGAGCGCGAAACCAGTGAAGCCCTCATCGCTGAATTCGCCAGCGATGACCGCGCCCTCGGCTTCGATCTGGCCGACGCTCGTTTGCAACGTGTGACCCTGTTGCGCCTGAGCGACGATCAGTACCAGATGATCTGGACCAGCCACCACATTCTGATGGACGGCTGGAGCAGTTCGCGGCTGTTCGGCGAAGTCCTGCAGTATTACGCCAAGGGCGAAATCATCGGCGAGAACGGTCGTTACCGCGACTTCATCGCCTGGCTGCAGGCGCAGGATCAGGACGCTCAGGAGCTGTTCTGGAAGGCGCGTCTGGCGGAGGTCAACGAGCCGACGGCGCTTAGCCAGGCGATGCATCCGCGCCACAGCGCCGATGTCGCTGGCCACGATGCGATCTACTCCAACTGGGACAAAACGCAAACCGCGGATCTGTTGCAGTTCTGCCGCGACCTGCGCATCACCCCCAACACCTTGATTCAAGGTGCATGGTTGCTTCTGTTGCAGCGTTACACCGGACAGCAGACGGTGACTTTTGGCGCCACGGTGTCGGGCCGTCCGGAAGGTCTGGCGAATGTCGGCAACATGCTCGGCCTGTTCATCAACACCTTGCCGATCATTCAAACGCCGCGCGCGGATCAGCGCCTGGCCGACTGGCTCGGCGAAGTGCAGGCCTACAACCTCGACATTCGTGATTATTCCCAGGCGCCACTGGCCGATGTGCAGCGCTGGTCCAACCTCGGTGGGCAGGCGCTGTTCGACAGCATCGTGGTGTTCGAAAACTTCCCGATCGACGATCGCTTGCAGGAAGAAAACGACACCGACCTGACCTTCGGCAAATCCATCGGCCACGGCGTGACCAACGTGCCGATGGACCTGGCGGTGATGCTCGGCGACGAGTTGTCGATCGAATACCTGTACCTGCGCAGCCACTTCAGCGCCGAGGCGGTGGTCGGTATTCGCCAGACCATGGAAAACACCCTCGCCGCGATGCTGGCGGCGCCGTACGAACGCCTCGGCAATCTGCAGCGTCTGAGCAGCGAACAATGGCAAGCCGCGCAGGCCTGGAGCGCCGAACCGGTGCACAGTCATCAAGCGGCGCTGTTGCCGGAACTGATCAGCCGCCACGCGCAACAACAGCCACAGGCTATTGCTCTGCAATGTGCGGGGATGAGCCTGAGCTACGCCGAACTCGAACTGCGTGCCAACCGTCTGGCGCATTGCCTGATCGAACACGGCGCGGGGCCGGAGGTAGTGATCGGCGTGGCCTTGCCGCGGTCGTTGGAGATGGTCGTGAGCTTCCTCGCCGTGCTCAAGAGCGGTGCCGCCTACGTGCCGCTGGACATTGAGTATCCGCCGGAGCGTCTGGCGTACATGATCGAAGATTCGGGCATGGCGCTGTTGCTGACCCAAAGCAGCCTGCGTGCCACGTTGCCGGCGCCCCAAGGCCTGCTGCGCCTGGAAGTCGATCACCTCGACGAAAGCCGCTATGCCGACTATGCCCCTGACTGCCGCGTTCACGAGCAAAGCCTGGCGTATCTGGTCTACACCTCCGGTTCGACCGGGCGACCAAAAGGCGTCGCGGTGACGCAAGGTCCGCTGAGCATGCACTGTCAGGCGATTGCCGAGCTGTACGAAATGGACGCCCGCAGTTGCGAGCTGCACTTTATGTCGTTCGCCTTCGACGGTGCCCATGAACGCTGGCTGAGCACCCTGTACAGCGGCGGTCGTCTGGTGATTCGCGACGGTTGCCTGTGGACGCCAGAGCAGACTTATCAGGCGCTGCACGAGTACGGCATCACCATTGCCTGCTTCCCGCCGGCCTACCTCAAACAACTGGCCGAATACGCGGCGGCCAGCGGCATCGCGCCGCCACCGGTGCGCATCTATTGCTTCGGCGGTGACGCGGTGCCGGATCAGACCTTTGAACAGGTCAAGGCAGCGCTGCGTCCCGAGTCCTTCACCAACGGCTATGGCCCGACCGAAACCGTGGTCACGCCAATGCTCTGGAAAGTCCCGGTCAGCCAGCACTGCGAAGCGGCCTATGCGCCGATCGGCCGTGCCGTGGGCGCGCGTTCGCTGTACGTGCTGGACGAGGATCTGAACCCGTTGCCGCCAGGCCTTGCCGGTGAGTTGTACATCGGTGGTTATGGCGTGGCCCGGGGTTACCACGGGCGTCCCGAGCTGACGGGCGAGCGTTTCGTGCCGAACCCGTTCGCGGCGGGCGAGCGCCTGTATCGCAGCGGCGATCTGGTGCGTTTGCGTGGCGACGGGGTAGTCGATTACATCGGCCGCATCGACCACCAGGTCAAGGTGCGCGGCTTCCGTATCGAACTCGGCGAAGTCGAGGCCCGCCTGCGCCAATTGCCTGGGGTCAGCGATGCGCTGGTGATTGCTCGCGACAATGCGTCGGGCAAGCAACTGATCGGTTACGTGGTCACCGCGAGCGGCGAGGACATCGGCGATGAACTCAAGGCGGGCCTGCGCACCTCGTTGCCGGAATACATGGTGCCGGCGCAGATCGTCTGCCTCGAGGCTTTCCCGGTGACGCCGAACGGCAAACTCGATCGCAAGGCGCTGCCGGAACCCGAGTTCAAAACCGAAGAATACGTCGCCCCGCGCAACGAGCAGGAAAGCCTGCTCGCGGACATCTGGGCGCAGGTGCTGCAGGTCGAACAAGTGGGCATCAGCGACAACTTCTTCGAACTGGGCGGCGACTCGATCCTGAGCCTGCAAGTGATTTCCCGGGTGCGCAACCACCCGACGCTGAACATGGACCTCAAGCTGCGCGACCTGATGCGTTATCAGACCATCGCCGGCATCGTCGAGCAGGACGTGGCGAAGGAGGGCACCGCACCACCGCAGGCGGACGTCACGCACGTGGCCGCCGAGGGTTTGTTCAATCTCTTGCCGATTCAGGAGTGGTTTTTTGCCGAAGGCATGGCCGAAGCGCATCACTACAACCAGTCATTGCTGTTGAGCGCGCGTCAGCCGCTGGACCTCGATGCACTGGAGCAGGCACTGGGCTGGATCGAGCAACATCACGACTCGCTGCGTCTGCGTTTCTCCCACGAAGGCGGGCGCTGGTTGCAGCGCTACTGCGACCTCAGTGAACAGGGTGAAGCGTTGCTCTGGCGCCGCGAGGCGGACAACAGCGAGCAGGTCGAAGCCTTGGCCAACCTTGCCCAGCGCAGCTTGAAACTCGACGACGGACCGGTCTGGCGGGTGATGCACGTTGCCTTGCCGGATGGCCAGGCGCGCCTGCTGGTGGTGATTCACCACTTGGTGGTCGATACCGTGTCGTGGCGGATTCTGCTCGACGATTTGAAAGTGGCGTACGAGGCGTGCGTGCAGGGGTTGCAGCCGAAATTGCCGATTCGCACCAGCAGTTACCGATCGTTTGCCGAGGCCTTGCAGGCGCAGGCGCCGGTGATTGCCGAGCAGGAACTGGGGTATTGGCTGGAGCAACTGGATCAGCCGGGCGTCGACTTGCCGTGCGACAACCCGCGCGGCAAAAACCTCGTGCGTCAGCAGGCGCAGGCACGGCTCAAACTGTCCCGCGAACACACCGAACAACTGCTCAAACAGGCCCCGGCGGTGTACGGCACGCAGATCAACGACTTGCTGTTGTCGGCGCTCAGCCGTGCGCTGTGCCGCTGGAGCCAGCAGCCGTCGGCACTGATTCTGCTCGAAGGGCATGGTCGCGAAGACCTGTTCGAGTCCATCGACCTGAGCCGCAGCCTCGGCTGGTTCACCAGCATGTTCCCGGTGCGCTTGCGTCCGGACAGCGACGACATCGGCCAGTCGATCGTCAATGTGCAGGCACAGTTGGCAGCGGTGCCGCAGAAAGGCATCGGCTATGGCGTGCTGCGGCATCTGGCCGGCGCCGAGGTGTCGCGGCAATTGGCCGAGCTGCCGCAAGCGCGGGTCACCTTCAACTACCTGGGGCAGTTCGACCAGAGCTTCGACGAGCAAGCCCTGCTGGTGCCGGCGCTGGAAGAAACCGGTGACAACTACAGCCTCAAGGCCAATCTGGGCAACTGGCTGGAAATTGTCGGCCAGGTCTATGACGGTCAGTTGGCCATGCGCTGCATCTACAGCAGCCAGCGTTATCGCGCCGGCACCCTGGATGCCTTGATGAGCGATTACCAGCGTGAGCTGGAGGCGTTGGTCGAACACTGCATGGTACGTGTGGGCTGATCGTCGAACGGTGAGTCATTTCCAAGGGGCGTTGCCAGGGCGCGCCCCTATTTTGCTGATACAAGGATCCTAGCGATGTCGTTACACCCTGAACTGGAAGCCTTTCTCGACCTGGCCCAAGACAGCCAGGACGCCGGCCTGCCGGCCATGCACCAGATGACTCCGAACGAGGCCCGCGCCACCTTCGAACAGACCACGGCGCAACTGCGCTGGGCTGCGCCTGAAGATCTGTCGGTGACGCCGATCGACACGGCGGCCCGAGACGGCGCGCCTTTGGCGTTACGACTGTATCGGCCGAACGGCGCCGGCACGTCGATGCCGGTGCTGGTGTATTTCCACGGTGGCGGGTTTGTCGTCGGCAGCCTCGATTCCCACGACGGTGTGTGCCGCGAGTTTTGCCAGCGCACGCCGTGTGCGGTGTTGTCGGTGGGTTATCGACTGGCCCCGGAGCATCGTTTTCCGACGGCGCTGGAGGATGGCGAAGATGCTTTGTCATGGCTGGCGGAAAATGCCGTCAGCTTTGGCCTTGATACCTCGCGCGTGGCGTTTGGTGGTGATAGTGCCGGTGCGACCCTGGCCACGGTGCTGGCGATTCAGGCGGTGGTGCAACCGCATACTGTGGCTATCGCGCCGAAGGCGCAGTTGTTGTGCTATCCGGTTACTGATGCTTCGCGTACGCACGATTCGCGGTTGTTGTTCAGCGAGGGGTATCTGTTGGAGAACGATACGCTTGACTGGTTTTATCAGCATTACGCTCGCAGTCCGCAAGACTATCTGGATTGGCGCTTTTCGCCGTTGTTGGCGGAGGATCTGCGCGGGGTGGCGCCGGCGATTGTGTTGTTGGCGGGTTTTGATCCGTTGCTTGATGAGGGGCAGGCTTATGCTGATAAGTTGCGGGGGCAGGGGGTGAGTGTCGAGGTTGAGCATTGTCCGGGGCTGACGCATGATTTGCTGCGGATGGCTTCGGTGATGCCTGATGTTTTGCGGGTGCATGAACGCCTCAGCCGGGCGTTGGCGTTGATGTTGGGGTGATTGGGTATTGGTTGGTTTTTGGGTGAATATCCGTTGCTGCGGTAATGGCTGATTAGGTTCCGCCCTTACGGCGGGTCACTTTTTCCAGACGCCGAAAAAGTAACCAAAAAGGCTTGCTCCTACGTGCGGCCCGCTCGCTGGGGCTCGGGGTTCCTTCGCTCCGGGATTGATCCGGGCGCAGCGCCTCCGGTTTGCTTCGCTGCACCTCCTCTCGCTGTGTTTGGCTGCGCCAAACGGTCGCTGCGCTCCCACGCCCGGATCAATCCCTCCACTCAGCCTTCCGATGTCGCTTTACAGATCAAAATCAAGAGCAGGCGAGCTGACACTCGGCCTATTGAGTGGTGAGGAGCGGGTGTTCGGCTTTGGTTTTGTGATGGGGCTGCCCCTCATCGGAACGCCGCCCGCCCAGCCCTCTCCCGAGGGAGAGGGAGCCGATCTGTGGGCTTTTCAAAGCCTGAGTTCACCGCGGTATCGCACGTCGGCGTAACTCTTCCAAACACCACCGCCAGTCCCCTCTCCCTCTGGGAGAGGGCTAGGGTGAGGGGCTATTGATCTGGCTTGTAATCTTGCTTTGGCTTTGGCTTCGGCTTTTGATCTTTTGCCCCTTCGGCAGGCCGAGCGGAGGTGTTCATCCGGGGGGTAGGCGCGCAGCGCCGTGCGGCGTAGCCGCATACATCGAGAGGAGGTGCAGCGAAGCAAACCGTAGGCGATGCCCCCGGATGGACACCGTAGCGAGGGAACACTGAGCCTCAGCGAAGTGCCGTACGCCGGGGCAAAGCCTTTTGGGTTACCTTTTCGGCGTTTGGAAAAGGTGACTCGCTGTAAGAGCGAAACCGCCAGCGGCACCACCCGCAGCAACGGATATGCCCCCAAAACCCAAAGAGCATGGTCGGCCCGAACGCCGCCAAGACCAACAGGCGAAAAAAAGCCCCGCCAAAGCGGGGCTCTCTCACATCACACCCAATCAGAAATCAGCCTTGACCGACATCACGAAGTTACGCGGATCACCATAGAAGTTACCGAACCCTTCGGTACCAATGGTCGAGTAGTAACGCTTGTCAAACAGGTTGTTCCCGTTCAACGCCACCGACCAGGTATCGTCAATGCGATAACCGATGCGACCGTTCCACACCGCATAACCAGCACCGTCAATGTTGTCACCGCCCAGAGGCGAAGTGCGGTAGTTGCCCGTCTGGGCATTAACCCCTGCACCGATCGTCACACGATCCAGCGGCCCGCTCAGGCTGTAGTCACCCCAGACGCGCAATAAGTGACGCGGCACGTAGGAGTTGTAGACCACGCCATCCTGCGTGGCGTCGGCATCTTCCAGCACCTTGGTCTGGGTATAGGTATAGCCAGCCAACAATTGCAGACGATCAATCACCTCACCGCTGACTTCAGCTTCGAAGCCCTGCGCGCGCACCTTGCCGGAGTTGATCGAGCACGAACTGTCTTCGCAGCGCAGGTCATCCTGAGCGGCATCTTTCTGGATGGTGCGGAACAGGTTGAAGGTGCTGTTCAGACGACCGTCGAACCACTCACCCTTGATCCCCAACTCGTAGCTCTGCCCGACCAATGGCTTGAGCGTGCTGCCATCAATGGTCTTGTACGCGCCTTGCGGGGTGAAGATGTCGGTGTAGCTGGCGTAGGCGGTCAGGTTTTCGTTGAGGTCGAACAGCACACCGGCGAACGGCGTGACTTGCCCGGTTTCGGTGGACTTGGTGTCGACCTGGGTGCCTTCGCCACGGAAGTACTGCACCGAGTCGGTGTCGGACTTGTACCAGCTGACACGGCTGCCCAGGACGAGGGTCAGCGGATCGGCCAGTTTCAGGCGGGCGATGGAGTAAGCGCCGTATTGCTTGATGTGCATGTCCACCGGGCCGCCACGGGAGGCGTTGGCCAGGTAATAGCTTTCGTCCGGTTGCGGGATGTGATGATTCGGGTCGAGCACGTTCTGCCGTTGGGGCAGGGCGGCGACGGCGTAGAAGTCATCCTTGTGCGACCGGCTCGCGTTGGCGCCGACGGTCAGTTCGTGTTGCTGGCCGAAGGCGTCGAATTTACCGTCCACATAGGCATCGAAGCCGTAGTCGCGTTGATCGTAGTCGTAGATGCTGCCCAGCATCAGTGTGTTCGAAGCGGTGGCACCGACCGGCACTGCGCCACTCGGGAAGGCGTATTCCATGTCTTGGGTGTTGCGCGAATAGACGCCCGCGACCTTCAGCGACCAGTCGTCGTTGAACTGGTGTTTCAGGTCGGCGAAGTAGGTGGCGCGCTTGCTGCGCTGGTTGTTCCACGCCGTGTTCAGGCAGGTGGAGCGCTTGAGGTGCAGGTCGGAGCCGTCGGCATAACGCGGCAGACCGCCCCAGCATGGCGTGGCGTCAACGTCTTCCCAGGCGAAACCCACGCCCAGCGTGGTGTCGGGGCTGAGGTCGAAGTCCAGGGCACCGTAGTAGATCTGGTCCTTGCGGCTGGCCACGTCGTAGAAGTACTGACGGGTCTGCTCGGTGACCACGGCACGGCCACGGATGGTGCCGGCGTCGTTCAGCGGGCCGCCGGTATCGACCTGGCCACGGTAGTTGTCCCAGGTGCCTGCCGACAGCGACAGTTGCGTGTGGGCAGTATCGCCGCCGCGCTTGCGCACGAAGTTGACGCCACCGGCGGTGCCGCCAGCGCCTTTCATCATGCCGGCGGCGCCGCGCAGCACTTCCACGCGGTCATAGATGGCCATGTCGCTGTTGAAGCTGTCGGCCTGTACGTAGCTGCTGCCGATGTCCAGTGGTACGCCGTCGTACTGGTATTGACCGGTCATGCGAAAGCCGCGCGAGTAGAAATACTTGCCGCCCATGGGCGAGTCGTACACGGTGATGCCCGGGGTCTTTTCCATCACCTGTTCGATGGTGTTGAGGTTCTGGTCATCAAGCATTTTGCGCGTCATGACCGTGACCGACTGCGGTGTGTCTTTCAGCGAGTGCACGCCTTTGCCAATGGTCACGCCACCGGTGGTGTAGGAGTTGCTGCCTTCGGTGGTGGCGCCCATGCGTTGCGCGTTGACGTTGGTCGGAGCCAGTTCCATCGTGTCGCCGGTAGCCGGGCCGAGCACCGTCACGGTGTTGCCGTCACGCTGATAGCGGATGCCGGTGCCCTTGAGCATCGCGTTCAGCGAATCATCGCCCTGATAGCGCCCGTTGAGCGCGCTGGAGCGCAGGCCTTGCAGGCTTTCCGGGCTGTAGACGATTTGCAGACTGGTCTGTTGACCAAGCGTCTGCAGCGCCTGCGCCAGTGGCTGGGCCGGAATGTTCAGGGTCCATTCCTGCGCCTGCACATATGGCGTGACAGCGACGGACAGGGCCAGACCCAGGCCGGTGCCGGCCAGGCGGGAACGTGTGGCGCCCTGCATCAGCAGGGCTCGAGTCAGAGGGCGAAGCATGAAACGGGATGCGGACATGAGGTTAAGACCTTGGCAGGTATAGTTGTTAATGGTTCTTATTCATCTCATTAAGACGAGGAAGCCGCGGCAAACCGGAAAACTATTTTTCCGGCCTGGCTGCGGCCCCGTGTTTCAAGCAGTCTGCAGTTCGCTTTTGACCTTGCCGGCCTCCATGCGCACCAGTTGGTCGGCGACGTCGAAGTAACGGTCATCGTGGGAAATCACGATGATGGTTTTGCCCAGACGCTTAAGGTCGGGCAGCAACTCGGTGTAGAAAATCCGCCGGAAGGTCGGGTCCTGATCCGCCGCCCATTCATCGAACACCAGCACCGGACGCTCTTCGAGCCAGGCGTTGACCAGCGCCAGACGCTTGCGCTGGCCGGTGGACAAATCGGTGGTGCTGAAGGCGCCGTCGCGCACGCTGACCTTGTGCGCAATCTCCAGACGTTCGAGGTAGCGGGTGGCGTCCTGCGGGACCTGGCGGTCGCCTTGAATCAGATCATCGAACAGGTAGTAGTCGGCAAAGATCGTCGTGAAGTTCTGCCGGTAATCATCGCGGTTGAGCGCGGTGATCGGCTGATCGTTGACGCGGATTTCGCCTTCGGTCGGGGCGTACAGGCCGAGCAGCAATTTGATCAGCGTGGTTTTGCCGCAACCGTTTTCGCCGACGATAAACACGATCTCGCCTTGTTCGATGCGCAGGTTGACTGGCCCCAGACGGAACGGCTCGCTGCCAGCCACCGGTGGGAAGGCGTAGCGCACATTGTTCAGTTCCAGACTGTTGACGGCCCCGGGCTTCTGGCCCTGGTCTTCCAGCAACAGGTGCGGTTCGGGCGAGGAGAATTGCTCGCTCAGCTCGGCGATCCGGCGGAAGGCGATCTGCGCGCGGCTGATGATCGGCAAGGTGCTGACCAGATGCTCCAGCGGCCCCTTCATGTACAGCAGCACCAGCACGAACCCGCTCATCACCGCTTTGTCGCCGCTGGGCCAGAAGGATTGCAGGGCCAGCGCCATGCCGATGACCACGAAGAACAACATGGAACCGAAGGATTTGGCGATGACGAACGTGTTGATGGATTTGATCTGGGTGTCGCAGATCTTCTCGGCAGTTTTCTGAATGCCGGCGACGAACATGCGCTGGCGACGCGGACGGTGAATGCGCAGTTCCTTGGCGCCTTCGGCAATCGCGTTGTAGTGCTTTTGCAGTTCATCTTCGCAGTCGCGTGCGGCGTAGAAACCGCGCATGCCCCTGGCCCGGGCAATCGCTTGAATCGTGGTGCCGATCGCAATCGCCACCAGCATCATCAGGAACATCGGCCACGACAGCATCGCCAGGTAACCGAGGCAGCCGAGGGTGACGGTCATGGAGATCGCCAGTGGCGCAAAGGCGAAGGCGAAGTCGCTGATGGTGTCGACGTCATGGGTCAGCACCGGGATCAGCCGGTGGCTGCGATAGCGCTCGATCTGGTCGATCGGCGCCGACAGGACCTTTTCCCCCAGCTCTTTGCGCAATTTGGCGATGATGTGCTGGCCGACGTAGTTGGTGCCGATGTCCGACAGAATCGTCGTCAGCAGCGCCAGGGCACAGAGCCCGGCGAAGATCATCACCACGGTACGGGTCAGGCCGTCATCGGAGTGCAGGGCATTGTTGATGGTGGCCAGCAGCACGGTGACGCTCAGGCCGCCGATCATGCCGAGCACGATGGACGCAGAGACGATCAGGCGGAAGGGCTTGAGCAGGGCGAACAATTCGTTGATCGCCCCACGCGTAGGCTTGGTCATGGAGGATTCCTGCTTCGGTGCGGAGGGAGTGCCGGTACTTAAGGAAAACGAATGGTCACGCAGTTTCTTTAAACGACCGCAGACGGGCTGCGGTCGTGGCGGGCAGGCTCAGAGGTCGCGCACGACCCGGAAGCCGAGCCAGTCGCCCTTGCTGGTCGGCCAACTGCTGTTGCGGTTGCCGGAGCGAGAAAACACTGGTGCTTCGCCCCAGTCGTTGCCGCGCATGACCTGGCGTTCGCAGTTTTCCTGCGTCCAGGGACGACCGTCGTTGGGCACCCCGGCGTAGTCCTTGTGATAACAGTCGGCAGTCCATTCGTAGACGTTGCCGTGGGCGTCGTAAACGCCGAAGGCGTTGGCCGGGTAGGTGCCGGCCGGCGAGGTGAAGTTGTAGCCGTCGGCAGCGCCATAGGTGTTGGCGTGTTTGGAAATCTGGTAGTTGTTGCCTTCATCGAACGGGAACGGGAAAGGCCCGGTGCTGCCGCCACGGGCGGCGTACTCGCGGATCGATTCGCTTTGCAGGCGATAGGCCTGGCCGGTTTTTTTCGACAGCCAGTCGATGTAGCCCTGGGCTTCGGCGACGTTCATGCACACCGCCGGGTCGCGCGCGGTCTGTTTGAATTGCGGTTTGCCGGCGGTGCAGCGGCGGCCGGGGCGGTCGTCGAAGTCGTACGGTTTGTTGCCGGTTTCGCGCACGTACGCGTCCCATTCGCCCACCAGCACCTGGAAGCGGCTGATGGCGAACGGTTTGCTGAAGGTCACTTCGTGGCGCGGACCCTCGTCCGGCTCGCGCCCGACTTCGTCCTCCGGGGTGCCCATGGTGAAGGTGCCGGTCGGCAGTACGACCATTTCCGGGCAGTCCTTGCAGTCCTTGAACACTTTGCCCGGCGCCGGCGGTGTCGCCGCTTGTGCGGCCGCGGGCAACAGACCGGCGCACAGCGCGGTCAGGGCCAGGGCGGGCAGGGCCTTGAAGGGGAATGAGGCGTGAGGCTTTTTCATGAGTCGTCTCTGTGAAAGGAAAACTGGAGTCGAGGGATCAGGCGCGCAGTCTTTTACCGAGAATGGCCATGAACCGGTCCACTTCGGTTTCGTCGTTGAGCAGGCCGGGCGCGGTGCGGATCACCGGGCCGACGTCGCGGCTGACGGCATCGCAGATCACCCGGTTGTTCATCAGGTAGGCGGCGACTTCATCGCTGTCCTGTCCCTTGACCCGGAAGAAGGTAAAACCGGCAGAGAATTGCGGATCGAGCGGGGTCACCAGCTCGATGTTGGCGTGTTCGCGCAGGCGCTGCTTCAGGTAGCTGTTGAGCTGATGGATGCGCGCCTGAACATCGGCCTTGCCCAATTGCAGGTGCAACTTGAAGGCTTCGTCCACCGCCCAGCGATGTTCGAAAGCGTGGTAACCGCCCGGGGTCATGGTGGTGCCAAACGTTGTGGCTTCGGAGAACGTCGGCACGCTGGGGCTGACGTACTTCACCTCTTCGCTGCGGCTGCACACGATGCCGGTGCCGCGTGGGCCGAACATCCATTTGTGGGTGCCGGCAATGAAAAAGTCGCAGTTCATCTGCGCGAAACTCAGGTCATCGACACCGAAGCCGTGCACGCCGTCGACCACGTAGATCAGCCGGTCCTTGTAGTCGCGTTGCCGGTTGTGTGCATCGACCAGTCGCGATATTTCGGCGATCGGCAACTTCACGCCACTGCCCGAGTGCACCCAGGTCATGCCCAGCACGCGGGTTTCGGGACGGATGTTGCGGTTGATCGTGTCGAGCACCTGATCCAGCGAAATGCTTTGCGGCGTTTCGAACAGTTTGAGTTTGCGCACCCGTGTGCCATCGCGGCGGCTGCGGAAAGCGAGAATGTTGCGGGTCGAATAGTGCTCGTGTTCGGTGGTGAGGATTTCCTGATCCGGGCGCACCTGCACGCTGCCGTAAATCATCGCCAGGCCTTCGGTGGTGCTGCCAGTGAGGGCGATCTGGCCGGGCTGGGCCTGCAGGTATTTGCCGGCCCAGACCCGCACGTTTGCTTCGCGCTTTTCGGTGACACCGAAGTCCCAGTCCATGGCCAGGCCGGGGTTCTGGTCCAGTGCTGCACGATGACGCTCGATGGCCTCGCGCACGGGCCTGGGATGGGAGGTGATCAGAAAATTGGCGAAGTGAATCGCCTGCGGGTCCTGATCAAACAACTGACGCAGCCGGGCCCATTTGTCACCCGCCGGCGCAGTGGACGCCATCGCCGGCGATGTCAGGCTTGCGCCCATTGGCAGGGCTGCTGCGATCACCCCTGCCTGTTTCAGAAAAGTACGGCGGTCAGTCATGGTCTGGCTGCGTCCTGACGGGAGGCCAGTGCCGGTTTGGCGGCGTTCTGTACTTGCTCCCAGACGCGCATGAAGTTGCCGCCCCACAGCTTGGCGATGTCCGCTTCGGAGTAGCCGCGCTGGATCAGCTCGGCGGTGACGTTGCGGATCTCACCGACGTTTTCCCAGCCCTTGATGCCGCCGCCATCGTTGAAGTCCGAGGCGATGCCGACATGGTCGATGCCGATTTTGCGCACGGTGTAGTCGATGGCGTCGCCGAGGTCCTTGAGGGTCGCTTTCGGCTCTTCTTCAAGAATCGCGTAAAGGCCGCTGGCGTACTGGCCGAGTTTCTGCTCGGACCAGGCGGTGATGATCGGGTCGCCCGGCATCAGGGCCATGGCCAGGTTGGGCAGTGGCGGCAAGTCGAAGCTTGCGCGCAGGGCGTTGAGTTTGTCCTGGGTACCCTGGGTCAGCGGTTTGAGGTATTGCGAGAACCCGACCACCTGGACCACGCCGCCGCTGTTCTTGATCAGTTGCAATTCCTTGTCGCTGAGGTTGCGCGGAATATCCACCGCGGCCCGTGGCGCCGAGTGCGAGGCCACGATCGGCGTGCGGCTCAGTTGCGCGACTTGCTCCAGCGCCTTGGTCGACATCTGCGAGACGTCGATGATCACGCCCAGATCATTCAGGCGCTGCACCGCTTGCTTGCCGATGTCGGAGAGGCCGTCGAGGGCGTCCGGCGAGTCATTGAAAAACGGCAGCGGTCGCGACGAGTCAGCCCAGCTGTTGTTGCCGATGTAGCTGAAGCCGAACATGCGCATGCCGCGCCCGGCCCACAGGTCGAGCTTGCTCAGGTCATTGCCCAGCGGGTAGGCGTTGAGCATGCTGATGAAAATCGCAAACTTGCCTTCGCCATGCAGGCGGCGGAAATCGTCGGGGGTGTAGGCGATACCGACCTGATTGGGAAAGTCGCGGACCATCCCGGAAATGATTTTGTAGCGCACTTCCTGCTGATTGCGTGCTTCCTCGACAAAGCCTTCGGTCGGGCGATGCGGGGCATTCGGGCCGTTCCACATCTCCGGCCAGCCGAACACGGTCAGCGCCGCGCCGGACAGGCGCCCGCGATTGGCCTTGATCAGGTCGAACTGCCCGGAACCGTCCTTGTCGGCTTCGTTGCCGTGGGCGCCAAAACTCAGCGGCACGGTGATGTGGCTGTCGAACGAGAGGAGCCGATCCTGCAATTCGGTCGCCTGCTTCATCACTTTCACCGGGTAGCCGGGGTTGTCCCGAAACCAATAATTCCAGGCCAGAAACCCTGCGCCGGCGCTGATCGCCAAGGCCAGCGGCAGGCCGATAAATAGAGCCTTTTTCGAACGCGTTTTTGTCATTGCCATCTCATTCAGGTTCGCCGTCGAGGTGCAGGCGCAGGGGCCTTCGCTATCTGGGAGGAACGAGTGGTCGGGCGGGTAATTTAGTGAGGCGCGAGAAAAGCGCTGCCGGCGCGTGGTGATCTTTTACCGAGGCCATAAATTTGTTCGGCGAGCAAACGTTCTAGCTTGGATAAAGCCTGCTTCATGGCTGACACAGGTAGGGCAATGACGATCTCTCGACGCTGGTTCATGGCGGGCATGGCACTCACGGGCGCCGCGCTGCCTGCCGCTTTTTATGCACATCGTGAGCTGACCCGTGAGGAATTTCCGGTCACCCCGGGAGAGGCCACGGTCGATCTGGCCGACACGGCCGGTCAACAACTGGCGGACAGCCTGCGCGGCGTCTGGGATATCCGCTTTACCGGGTCTGCTGCGGGGCTGGACGGCCTGCCCGACGAAGGGCTGGAATTGTTTCTCGACATTGCCCAGCGTGGCCGCGGCTTGCGTGGCTATCTCGATACCGGTGCCAACCTGCGCGCTGATGCACCGGCGCGTTATCAGGTGATCGGCGATCTGGCACCGGGCAATGGCGCCGAGATGTACTGGCGGTTGCTGCGCACCGATGCGCCGCAAGCACCACCGGTGTACGAGTTCAAAGTCAAACTGGACGAAGTCTGGGCGGCGTTCGGCAATGCTGGCAGCGGCACCTTCACCGGGCAGGTCTTGCATCTGGACCGGCCGTTGGGTTTGCCCGAACTCGACAATCATTTCATCGCGATCAAGCGACGTTTCCCCGAGGCCCGTGAACGTGCCGGATTGAACCCGACGCTATTGGCCTGGCTGGTGGCGCCGGAACATCGTTTGTTCCACCAGCTCTGGCACGCCACGCGGGACAAGTGGCACAAACTGTCGGAGAAAAAGCGCGAAGCCTTGCGTGGCATCGGCTGGCAGCCCGGCCCGCGTGACAAGGAGCGCGACGCCCGTGGGCCACGCAAGGATCGCAACGGCTCGGGCATCGACTTTTTCTTCATGCACCGGCACATGCTCGGCAAGGCCCGTTCGTTGCAGGATTTGCCGTCCTGGCCGGCGTTTCCCCTGCCGCAACCGGAACTGGAACGCGATCGCCAGGGTTTCGCCCGCTACTTCGACAACCATGACGGCAACGCCTTGCCGCCAACCTGGCTGACCGAAGGCGACGACGAATACACAAAATGGGTCCGCGACATCAAAGCCGCCGAGACCTATCACAGCAATTTCCAGGTCTGGGAGTCGCAGTATCGCGACCCGCGGTACTTGTCGAAACTCACCCTCGGCCAGTTCGGTTCGGAAGTCGAACTGGGCCTGCACGACTGGTTGCACATGCGCTGGGCGTCAGTGGCGCGTGATCCGTCCAATGACATTCCGGTGCCGATGGCACGCGATCAGGCCGATTTTGCCGCGCGCTGGTACGTCCCGGAAAACGACTTTCTCGGTGACCCGTTTTCCTCCCATGTGAACCCGGTGTTCTGGCGTTTTCACGGCTGGATCGACGATCGCATCGAGGACTGGTTCCGGGCCCACGAGCGCTTTCATCCGGGGGAAGTCAGTCGTCTCGAGGTCAACGGCGTACCGTGGTTTGCGCCCGGACGCTGGGTTGAGGTCGACGATCCCTGGCTGGGCCCGGACACCCACGGCTGCAGCACGGTGCCCGGTCTGCAAGTCGGACGCTCGGTGGAGATGGACCCGGAAACCATGAAGCTGGCGCTGCGCATCACCTTCGGCGACGAAGACCACATGGCCGACCTGTTTCGCAAAGTGCCGCAGCGGCCGTGGTATGCGCGGCATCTGAAAGTCAAAGGGCGGCAACTCTAAGCGCAAAAAAATCGCAGCCTGGTGCTGCGATTTTTTTTGCCTGGGGATGTTGGTTCGCCTGATCCGGCGCTTTCGCGAGCGGGCTCGCTCCCACAGGGGACTTTGTAAACGACGCAGAACCAATGTGGGAGCGAGCCCGCTCGCGAAGGCGTCGGACCAGTCGCTAATTTGCGCTCAGATCACTTGCCAGCCACCGCCCAACGCTTTGTACAAGGCAATGCTCGCTTGCAGTCGCGACAAGCGCAGTTGCACATTCATATCCTGCGCCGCATACAAGGTGCGCTGGGTTTGCAGCACCGTCAGCAAGTCTTCGGCGCCGGCCTGATAGCGGCTCTGGGCAATGTCAAACGCGGTTTGCGCCTGGCTCAGTTCTTCGCTTTGCCATTGCCGTTGTTCATCGAGGCCGCGAATGCTGCTGAGGGCTTTTTCCACGTCGGCGAAGCCATTGATGATCGCCCCGCGATAGCTCTCCAGCAGCTCGTCCTGACGGGCCTTGGCCTTGTCGCGTTCGGCGCTCAGGCGCCCGTTGTTGAAGATCGGCGCAGTCAGCCCGGATGACAGGTTATAGAACGTCGTGCGCAGCAGGTCTGCAGCCAGATCGGCGCCAGTGCCGAGACTGGCGGTGAGGGTGATTTTCGGCAGCATGGCGGCGCGGGCCACAGTGACGTCAGCCTGAGCGGCCGCCAGTTTGGCTTCGGCGCTGGCGATGTCCGGGCGCCGGCTCAGCAGATCGCTGGGTACGCCACTGGCGATGTTCGGCCACTGCAATTGTTCGAATGACTGTTGCGGTGCCGACAGCGCCTGCACCGGTTGGCCGAGCAGGGCGGCGAGGGTGATCAGCGCTTCGCGGGCCTGTTGCTGCACCAGCGGCAATTTGCGCTGTTGCTCGGCGACCAGGCTTTTCTGCTGGGCCAGTTCCAGCGCGGTGGCGCTGCCGGCATCAAACCGGGTTTGCACCAGGTGCAGGACGCTTTGCGCGTTGGCCAGATTGAGCGCGGCAATCCGCGCCTGTTCGCGCAACGCCAGGGCCTGGGTGTAACTGTTAGCGACGCCGCTTTGCAAGGTCAGCTCCACGGTGGCACGGTCGAATTCGCTGGCCTGTACGCCGAACACGGCACTGTCGCGCGCCGCGCGTTTACCGCCCCAGAAGTCGATTTCGTAACTGGCGCTCAACTCGGCGTCGTAGTAATCCAGAGAGCGATTGTCCGGTTTGACGTCGAGCTGGCTGTAGCCCTTGCCGTGCAACAGTTTCTGCCGGTTGGCATTCAGTCCGGCCTTGATTTCCGGGAGCAGCGGAGCGCCGGCAATCGTCGCGCTGGCCTGTGCCTGCCGGACCCGGGCAACGGCGGCGCCGAGGTCATGGCTGCCCAGGCGCGCCTGTTCGATCAGTCGATCGAGTTCGCGGCTGCCGAACTGCGTCCACCACTGGCGATTGCTCTGCACCGCGTCGGGATGGTCAGGCGATTGCCAGGCGGGCGGTGGCTGCACGCCGCTGTCGGGGCGCGGCGCAGGGCTGTTGCAGGCCGCCAGCATCAGGCTGGCGGCAAGGAGTGTCAGTGGCGCTTTCATAGAACGATCATTCACTGGTAAGGGCCGTGACCGGGTCGAGCCGGGCAGCCTTGCGGGCAGGCATGAAGCCGAAGAGGACGCCGGTGATCAGCGCGCAGGTGAAGGCCCCGAGCACCGCCAGCCATTGAAACGCGATCGCCACGCCACTGAACACGAGCACGCCACCGACCAGCATCGCCAGGCTGATGCCGGCAATGCCGCCGACCACCGAGAGCATCACCGCTTCGGTGAGGAACTGGCGCAGGATGTCGCGCTGGCGGGCGCCGGTGGCCATGCGAATGCCGATTTCGCGGGTCCGTTCGCGCACGGTCATGAGCATGATGTTCATCACGCCGATACCGCCCACCAGCAAGGAGATGGCGGCAATCGCGCCGAGCATCAGCGACAGCGTGCCCTGGGTGCGCGCCTCGGCCTGGATCATCGCGGCGTTGTTGGTCAGTTCGAAGTCCTTTTTGCCGTGGTGCCGACGCAGCATCGCCTGTTCGATGGCCTGTTCGGCGTCCTTGACCTTGCGTGCGTCCTTGGCGGCGATCACCACGTATTCCGGATTGCGGCTGCCGAACAGGCGCATGCTGGCGGCGGAATAGGGCACGGCGATGCGGTTGTCGCTGTCGGAGTCGCCGGAGCTTGAGCCTTTTTCAGCCAGAACCCCGAGCACCTGAAACGGTACGTTTTCGATCAGGATGTACTGGCCGATCGGGTCGGCGACATCCTTGAGCAATTTGTCACGCACCTTGGTGCCGATCACCGCCACGGCGGCGGCGCTGTCTTCGTCGGCCTGGGTGAAGTAACTGCCCTGAACCACCGGCCAGTTGAATATGCTTGGGAAGTTGGTGTCATTGCCGCCGACGTAGCTGCTGTGGTCGGCATTGCCGAAACGCACGCCGGCGGTCGAGCCGTTGACCGGCATGATGCGTTCGACCTGGGGCAGGGCAGCCAGCTCGGCGACGTCGTCGAGGGTGATGATGCCCGGCGGCGTGCGCGGGTTGGGAGCGGCG
Source organism: Pseudomonas sp. GNP014 (assembly GCF_054344005.1). NCBI lineage: Bacteria > Pseudomonadati > Pseudomonadota > Gammaproteobacteria > Pseudomonadales > Pseudomonadaceae > Pseudomonas > Pseudomonas sp. GNP014. The sequence goes on from NZ_JBTGUS010000001.1 coordinate 3,382,425, forward strand.
CCGCTGAGGTAAATGATGTTGGATCCGAAGGCGCCCATCTGCGCCATCACCTGACGCTTGCTGCCTTCGCCCACGGCCAGCATCACCACCACCGAGGCCACGCCGATGACGATGCCGAGCAGGGTCAGCGCGGTGCGAAAACGATTGATCCACATGACCCGCCACGCGGCTTGCACGGCGTCCACCAGTTCACCTTTCCAGGCGCTGGTCTGGCTGCTGCCGGTGCTCAGGCGCTGGCGCAGATCGACCGCTTGCAGGGCACCGGGGTTGGCACGGCGGACGGCGGCTGACGGATGTTTGGCGGTATCGCTGATGATCAAGCCATCGCGGATTTCGATGATGCGTTGGGCCCGTTGCGCCACTTCGCGGTCGTGGGTGATCAGAATCACCACGTGACCCTGGCCGGCGAGCTCGTCGAGCAGGGCCATGACTTCGGCGCCGCTGTGGCTGTCGAGGGCGCCGGTGGGTTCATCGGCGAGAATGATGTGGCCGCCGTTCATCAGCGCCCGGGCAATCGACACCCGTTGTTGCTGACCACCGGAAAGCTGATGCGGACGGTTGCCAGTGCGCGTGCCCAGACCGAGACGTTCCAGTAACGCATGGGCTCGCGCATGGCGTTCCGCCGCCGGGGTGCCGGCGTAGATGGCCGGCATCTCGACGTTTTCCTGAGCGGAACCGGACGGAATCAGGTGATAGCCCTGGAACACGAAACCGAACGCCTCGCGGCGCAGCCAGGCCAGTTCGTCGCTGTCCAGTTGCGCGACGTCCTCACCGGCGAAGCGATATTCGCCGCTGGTGGGGCGATCGAGGCAGCCGAGGATGTTCATCAGCGTCGATTTGCCGGAGCCGGACGCGCCGACAATGGCGACAAACTCGCCGGCATGAATCGACAGGTCGATGCCGCGCAACACCTGCACCTGCGGACTGTCGTCGCCGCCGTAGGATTTGCGGATCTGCCGCAGGTCAATCAGGGGCGTGTGCATTCAGCCTCCGCTGCCGGTGGCTGGCGTGCTGAGGATGTGATCGCCCTCGGCCAGGCCTTCGAGCACTTGTGTGCGCAGGCGGTCGCTGATGCCGGTGCGCACGTCGCGGGACTGGATGTCGCCGTTGGTGGCGACGATCTGTACGCGTTGCCACTGCGCACGCGTGCCCGGTTGCAGGGCGGCGCTCGGCACAGTCAGGGTGTTCTGTGCCTGCTGGGCGACGAAGAACACTTGCGCGGTCATGTCGGTCATCAGGCTGTTGTCGGCGTTGTCGACGTCGAGCAGCACGGTATAGAGCACCACGCGTTCGCTGCCACTGCGCCCGCTGGTGGGGCTGCCGCCCTGGTTCTGCTCGAGCGGGCGCGGCGGCACCGGCAGAATCTGCCGTACGGTGCTGCTCCAGCGTCGGCTGCCACCGCTGAGGGTGGTGAAGTAGGCGGTCATGCCGGGTTTGACGTGGCCGATGTCCGCTTCGGAAACCTCGGCCCACACGGTCATGGGCGAGAGCCGGGCGATGCGCAGGATCAGCGGGGTTTGCTGTTGCGCATTGAGCGTCTGGCCTTCCCGGGCACCTACCGCGACCACGGTGCCGCTCATTGGCGCAAAAATGCGTGTGTAGCCGAGCTCCGCTTCGTCGCTGCGCAGGCTCGCCTGGGCCTGACCGATCTGTGCCTGGAACATGTCGATGCGCGCCTGGGTCGCGCGCACTTCGGCGCGGGCGGTCTGCACATCTTCTTCACGGGTGGCGCCGCCGGCGGCGAGTTGCTGCTGGCGCTGGTATTTCTGCCGCGCGAGGTCGTGCTGCGCACGCTGTTCCTGCAGTTGCGCCTTGAGGTTTTCAATGGAGAAGCGCCCGGCGTCGAGTTTGGCTTTTTGCGTGGACGGGTCGATCTCCACCAGCAACTGGCCTTCCTTGACCGTATCGCCTGCCTCGACATGGATCTTCTGGATTTGCCCGGACGCCTGCGCACCGACATCGACATAACGACGCGGCTGCAAAGTGCCGAGTGCGGTCACGCTGTTTTCGATGTTGCTGCGGGTCACCTGCACGGTGGCGAGAGCGTCTCGTCCGGGCGGCAGCACCTGCCATGCGGCAACGGCAATCACGGGAATCAGACAAAGGGCGGCGAACAGGGCGCGTCGGGCGGGGCGGGGACGTTTCATGCAGGGTTCCGGCCAGTGAATTCGGCCCGTCATTCAGCGCAGGCAGCGCGGTGCGCGGAGGCTGAATGCTGTCGCAAGGCGCGACAGATACGGGGAGCTGTCCTGTAAACGATGCATGCACGAGGGAATTTAAGCCCGCATACATCAAGTAACCGCTAGCTGCAGCGGACTATTTGGCCAGGATGTGGAAACAGCGCTTTAAATCTATATGAGAATTACTATAAATTACGCACCTCAAGTTGCCACCCTCTTGCTACTGCGGATCGCCCGCGGCTGGAACCGTGTGCTCAAGGACAGGAATTGCATTGATACGGTCGGGAGTCATGTTGGAAAACTACTATCGCGAGCTGGTGTGTTTCCTGAACGCCAGGCTGGGCAACCGTCAGGTTGCCGAAGATGTGGTGCATGACGCTTATGTGCGGGTGCTGGAGCGCTCCAGTGATACACCGATCGAGCAACCCCGGGCGTTTCTCTATCGCACGGCGCTGAACCTGGTCATCGACGACCATCGGCGCAATGCTCTGCGTCAGGTCGAATCGCTCGACGTACTCGACAGCGAAGAACGCTATTTCACCCCGTCGCCCCACGGCACCCTCGATCACGGCCAGCGCCTGGAAATGCTTCAGCGCGCATTGGCAGAATTGCCGCCGCTGTGCCGCGACAGCTTTTTGCTGCGCAAGATCGAAGGCCTGTCCCATCCGGAAATCGCCGCGACCCTCGGCATTTCCAAGGCACTGGTGGAGAAACATATCGTCAACGCCATGAAGCACTGCCGGTTGCGCATCAAGCAATGGGACGCCCATTGAGCCGTCCTCGTTAAATTTCTTTTCATCGTCCTCGTTCCTACTCAACAGACGACCTGCTGACCTGTTTCAGGCCGGTCAGGCCACCCAGGCTTTATCCCCGTGTTGAGGGGTTCATCCAGAGGACACTGGAAATGACACAGGCAATTGCATCGCCCATCGTTCACGACCTGATCGGCGTCGGTTTCGGCCCTTCGAACCTGGCGCTGGCCATCGCTCTGCAAGAGCGCGGCCCGACCCAGGGCGAACTGGATGTGCTGTTTCTCGACAAGCAGGCCAACTACAGCTGGCACGGCAATACCCTGTCGACCCAGAGCGAACTGCAGATTTCCTTCCTCAAGGATCTGGTGACCCTGCGCAATCCGACCAGCCCGTACTCCTTCGTCAACTACCTCAAGCAACACGGGCGTCTGGTGGACTTCATCAACCTCGGCACCTTTTATCCGTGCCGCATGGAATACAACGATTACCTGCGCTGGGTGGCCGGGCAGTTCACCGAGCAAAGCCGGTACGGCGAAGAGGTGCTGACCATCGAACCGGTTTTGCACAACCATCAGGTTGAAGCGCTGCGGGTGATTTCCCGCGACAGCCAGGGCCTGCAACATGTGCGCACCACCCGCTCGGTGGTGGTCAGCGCCGGCGGCACGCCGCGGATTCCGGAGGCGTTCAAGGCACTCAAGGGTGACAGCCGCGTGTTCCATCACTCGCAGTACCTGGCGCAAATGGCCAACCAGCCGTGCGTGAACAATCAGCCGATGAGCATCGCCATCATCGGCGGCGGGCAGAGCGCGGCGGAAGCCTTTATCGACCTGAACGATTCGTTCCCGTCGGTGCAGGTCGATATGATCCTGCGCGGCTCGGCGCTCAAACCGGCGGACGACAGCCCGTTTGTCAACGAAGTGTTCTCGCCGGAATTCACCGACCTGGTGTTCCAGCAGAGCAGCGCCGAGCGCGAGCGTCTGGTCAACGAGTACCACAACACCAACTATTCGGTGGTGGACATTGATCTGATCGAGCGCATCTACGGCATCTTCTATCGCCAGAAGGTCTCCGGGATCGCCCGTCATGCGTTCCGCACCCTGACCACCGTCGAGAGCGCCACCGCCAGCGAAAACGGTATCGAACTGGCGGTGCGCAACAACGCCACCGGCGAAGTCACTGTGCGGATCTACGATGCCGTGGTGTTGGCCACCGGTTACGAACGGCAGATGCACCGCAAACTGCTGGCACCGCTGGAAGAATACCTGGGTGACTTCGAGGTCGATCGCAACTACAAACTGATCACCGACGAGCGCTGCAAGGCCGGTCTGTACATGCAGGGCTTCTGCCAGGCCAGCCATGGTCTGAGCGACACATTGCTGTCGGTGTTGCCGATTCGCGCCGACGAGATCGCCGGCTCGTTGTATGAGCATGGCAAGCACCGAGGGCATCGGTCGATGGCGGATCTGTTGTTGGCGGCTGCCAGCTGACTCAGTATTTCCTGATACACCGCCATCGCTGGCAAGCCAGCTCCCACAGGATCTGTGTTGGACACAAAATTTGTGTTCACTGGAGATCCCTGTGGGAGCTGGCTTGCCAGCGATGGGGCCCTTATGGCTAAGAAAAATCTGATTTCTGAACCCTTCCTGAACATCTCCAACATTTCCCGACACACTTCCTTACACGGGTTTACTCTCCAATCATCGGGGCGTAAGCTTCGCGCGTTTTCATCAATAGCGGAGACCCACAGTGGGTACTTGTTCGAGTGACAGTTGTCGGCCGGTCTCGGTAACCGGCAGATTCTCGGCAAGATAACGCGCAGCCTTTCTCTGCCGTTGTCTCGCCGTAAAGCGAGCAGCGGCATCCCGATCATGGTCTGTTGAGACCATGTCCCGACGTCCTTCTCATCGACACTGAAAAAGTGTGCTTTCGACCTGCACGGTCGTCATCGCAACTTTATCGACACGCCTGTCTTTTCTGACCGGCGCGCCAAGCCTTGCCGTGCCGGTTTTTCCGGCGCACGAGGCGCGGTCGTACCTGCTTGACGGTTTCCCGGCTGACCATAGGGGCAACAGCCATGAAACTTACGCTCAAGGAATTTTTCGCAGGCTTCCTGCGCACACGCCACATCGCCCGGCACTTCCGTCGCCTGGCGCTGCTGGAATCAATCAAAGACACCACGGTCAGCCGTGAAGTGCCGCCCACCCTGGCCAACACGCTGGTCGATGCAGCCCATCGCGACAGCGGCGAACTGCTGACGTCGCTGGGTACCCACACCGATGGCCTGACCGATTTTGAAGTCGACGCACTGCGCGCGCAGTACGGTCTCAACGAGGTCGAACACGAGCAGCCGCTGCCGTGGTGGACGCACCTTTGGCACTGCTACAAAAACCCGTTCAACCTGCTGCTGACCCTGTTGGCGGTGATTTCCTGGCTGACCGAAGACCTCAAGGCCGCCACCGTGATTTTCTCGATGGTGGTGTTGTCGACGCTGCTGCGCTTCTGGCAGGAAAGCAAATCCAACCAGGCCGCCGATGCGCTCAAAGCGATGGTCAGCAACACCGCCACGGTGATGCGCCGTGACGCGCCGCGCAGCGAATTGCCGATCAAGCAACTGGTGCCGGGCGATCTGATCGTACTGTCGGCCGGCGACATGATTCCCGCCGACTGCCGGGTGCTGAGCGCCAAGGACTTGTTCGTCAGCCAGGCGGCGATGACCGGCGAGTCTATGCCGGTGGAGAAATTCCCGCGTCAGGCCGACCGCGACACGCGCAATCCGCTGGAGCTGGAAAACATCCTGTTCATGGGCACTAACGTGGTGTCCGGCACGGCGGTGGCGGTGATTCTCACCACCGGCAACAGCACCTATTTCGGGGCGCTGGCACAACGGGTCGGGGCGACTGACCGGGCCGTGACGTCGTTCCAGACGGGCGTCAACAAAGTCAGCTGGCTGCTGATCCGCTTCATGTTCGTCATGGCGCCGCTGGTGTTGTTCATCAACGGTTTCACCAAGGGCGACTGGACCGAAGCGCTGCTGTTCGCATTGTCGATCGCTGTGGGTCTGACCCCGGAAATGCTGCCGATGATCGTCACCTCGACGCTGGCCAAAGGTGCGGTGTTCCTGTCGCGCAAGAAAGTCATCGTCAAGCGTCTGGACGCGATCCAGAACTTCGGTGCGATGGACGTGCTGTGCACCGACAAGACCGGCACCCTGACCCAGGACAAGATCTTTCTGGCACGCAATGTCGATGTCTGGGGTGATGACTCCGACGACGTGCTGGAAATGGCCTACCTCAACAGCTACTACCAGACCGGGCTGAAAAACCTGCTCGACGTGGCAGTGCTGGAACACGTGGAAGTCCACCGTGAATTGAAAGTCGGCACAGCGTTTCGCAAGGTCGACGAGATCCCGTTCGACTTCAATCGTCGGCGCATGTCGGTGGTGGTCGAAGGGCGTGGCGAACCGCATCTGCTGATCTGCAAAGGCGCGGTGGAGGAAGTGCTGGCGGTGTGCAGCCGTGTGCAGCACGGTGACGTCGAGGAAGCCTTGAGCGATGAATTGCTGACCCGGATTCGTCAGGTCACCGCAGCATTCAACGCTGAAGGCTTGCGCGTGGTGGCGGTCGCTGCCCGGTCGCTGCCCGAGGGGCGCGACACTTATAGCCTGGCCGATGAACAGCAACTGACGCTGATCGGATACGTGGCATTCCTCGATCCACCGAAGGAAAGCACCGCGCCGGCACTCAAGGCCTTGGCCGAGCATGGTGTGGCGGTGAAAGTGCTGACCGGCGACAACGAGCTGGTCACCGCGAAGATCTGCCGCGAAGTCGGTCTGGCGCAGCAGGGCTTGCTGATGGGCAATGACATCGAGCGCATGAGCGATGCCCAACTGGCCGTGGCAGTGGAGAACACCAACGTCTTCGCCAAGCTGACGCCGACGCACAAGGAGCGCATCGTGCGCATCCTCAAAGGTAACGGCCATGTGGTCGGTTTCATGGGCGACGGGATCAACGACGCGCCAGCGCTGCGCACCGCTGACATCGGTATTTCCGTGGACAGCGCGGTGGACATCGCCAAGGAAGCCGCCGACATCATCCTCCTGGAGAAGAGCCTGATGGTGCTGGAGGAGGGCGTGCTTGAAGGACGCCGCACCTTCGCCAACATGCTCAAGTACATCAAGATGACTGCCAGTTCGAACTTCGGCAACGTGTTCTCGGTGCTGGTGGCCAGTGCGTTCATTCCGTTCCTGCCGATGCTGCCGATGCATCTGCTGGTGCAGAACCTGCTCTACGACATTTCGCAGATTGCGATTCCGTTCGACAACGTCGATGAGGACATGCTGAAAAAACCGCAGCGCTGGCAGCCGGGGGATGTCGGTCGGTTCATGCTGTTCTTCGGGCCGATCAGTTCGATCTTTGACATCACCACGTTCGCCTTGATGTGGTACGTATTCGATGCCAACACCCCGGACCACCAGACCCTGTTCCAGTCCGGCTGGTTCGTGGTGGGGTTGCTGACCCAGACGCTGATCGTGCACATGATCCGTACGCCGAAGATTCCGTTCCTGCAAAGCCGTGCAGCCATGCCGCTGCTGGTGATGACCGGGATCATCATGGCGGTCGGCATCTTCCTGCCGATGGGGCCGCTGGCGCACTACTTCAAACTGCAGGCGCTGCCGTCGATGTACTTCGTGTTCCTGCCGATGATCCTGCTGGCGTATATGGCGCTGACCCAGGCGGTGAAAGGCTTCTACATCCGTCGGTTCGGCTGGCAATAACCGCAGAACAACGCTGTTCCCCTGTAGGAGTGAGCCTGCGCGCGATAGCGGTGTGTCAGTCAACATTGCAGTGACTGACACACCGCTATCGCGAGCAGGCTCACTCCTGCAAAGGTTATGTGTTTCAAGGACAAGACTATGCAAGCCATCAACAACCTCAACCTCGATTCGCTGCTCGACACCCTCGTCAGCCTCAGCGCCGCCTTCATCCTCGGTGGCCTGATCGGTTTCGAACGCCAGTACCGGCAACGCACCGCCGGCCTGCGCACCAATGTGCTGGTGGCGGTCGGTGCGGCGATTTTCGTCGACATGGCCAATCGTCTCGCCGGCGCCGAAGGCGCGGTGCGCGTGGTTGCCTACGTGGTCTCCGGCATCGGCTTTCTCGGTGCCGGGGTGATCATGCGCGAAGAGGGCAACGTGCGCGGTCTCAATACCGCCGCCACCCTGTGGACATCCGCTGCCGTCGGCGCCTGCGCCGGTGCCGACCTGCTCGCCGAAGCGGTGCTCGGCACCCTGTTCATCCTCGCCGCCAACACCTTGTTGCGGCCGATCGTCAACAACATCAACCGTCAGCCACTGGACGTGGTCTCGGCGGAAGTCACCAACATCGTCTACGTCATCGCCCGGCGGTCACAGCAGAAAGCCGTATTCGCCTTGCTCGAGGCGGAACTGGAGCGCAGCAACTATCCCGCCAGCGATGTCGATGTGCATGCCTTCGGTGCCGATGAAATAGAAATTGAAGCGACGCTGGCGACCACCTCGGTCGATGGTGATGAGCTGGATGCGCTGGTGGCGCGGATTTCGACCTCGGCGCTGGTGGTGCAAGCGTTCTGGAGTCCGAGTACCACCGAGTAACATTTCTCGGTTGCTGGGAATTGTCCTACACGGCGACAGGAAAGAACTTACATTTTCGACCTTGGGGCTCGATCACTATTGGTTCCGGAGCAGAGATGCCCGGCGTCCTGATTACTCGGTACGGTATTACGGCTGTGCAATTGATACCTGGAAAGTTCGGCAAGGAATGGCCGGAAATAATGGGGGGATCATCAGTTGCAAACGCCGTGATGAGGTTTGTTTGTCATTGCAAATAAACCTGTTGCCGTTCACGAGTGATTTGGGAAGCCAGGCCGCTGGGCCAAATAAATAACTATCCCAAGAGATGTAAAAAATGAAAAAAATCGTCGCTGTTACCGCCGCTACCGTTGTTATGGGTCTCGCTTCCTTCGCTAACGCTGCGACGCCGGCTTCCGGCAACCCTGGCACCGTGCGCTTCATCGGTGAAATCGTTTCCGGCGCCTGCGGTATCGACGCCAGCTCCCTGGACCAGACCGTTTCCCTGGGGCAAGTGCCATCTAACCAGTTCAAAGCGATCGGTGATCGTTCGACCCCGACCAAGTTCGACATCATCCTGACCGACTGCGACACCACCACTCAGAAGAACGCACGCTTCACCTTCAGCGGTGTCCAGGATCCAGCCGTTCCAGGCTTGTTTGCCACCACCGGTCTGGCACAGAACGTCGGTATCCGTCTGCAGGCCAGTGCCGGCGAAATGCTCGACAACGGCACTGAGCAGGTCGCTCCGGTTGTGCTGCAAAACGGCAACAACACCGTGACCTTCGCCGCCATGTATGAAGCCACTGCAGCGACCGTCACCACTGGTGAAGCCGACAGCGTGGCTAACTTCACCGTGGCCTACAACTGATACCCGCGTATCGCCAGGTGTAAGAAAAAGGGGTGAAAACCCCTTTTTTCTTTTCCGTCAAAGTTCTGATAAAGGCTATTTCCCGTGTACGGCCGAAAACTTTTCGTGTCTTGCGTGTTGATCTCCTGTGCGCGTTATTCAAGTGCCGTGGAGTTTAATTCGGAGTTTCTGAATATCGATAAAAACGACGATATCAGTCTCGGACAGTTTGCTCATGCGCAATACACTGTGCCCGGTCGCTACTTGTTGGATATTACTGTCAACCAGCGTTATTTCGGTTCGCGTTCGATCGAGTTCAAGAGCGGCGCCAACCCGGATGAAAGTTACGCTTGTCTGCCCGAAGACCTGGTACTGACCTTTGGTCTCAAACCGTCTTTGCTGAAAAGCCTGCCGCGTCTGGCTGACGGTCAATGTGTGGATTTGCGTGGCATCGAAAATGCCTCGATCAAGTACATGAAGAATCTTGGGCGTCTGTCGATCAGCTTGCCGCAGGCGACCTTCGAGTACGACGACCCCGATTACATTCCGCCCGCCGCCTGGAGCGACGGGCTCAACGGTGCGTTGCTCGATTATCGAGTGATCGCCAACAGTCGCCAGACCCAGGGTTCGTCCGGGGATTCGCGCTCGTTGCAGAGCTACGGCACTGCCGGGATTAACCTGGATGCGTGGCGCGTGCGCGCCGATTATCAGGCGCGGCTGGAATCCGCCGGCCAGGGTGATAATCCCCACGGCGAAGCGGCTCAGTTGAACCGTTTGTATGCCTATCGTGCGTTGCCAACGATTCGTTCGAAGCTGTCGCTCGGTGAGGACTATCTGAACTCTGACGTGTTCGACACCTTTGCTTTGCGCGGTGCGACTCTGAGCAGTGATGACCGCATGCTGCCGCCGAACCTGCGCGGTTATGCGCCGCTGATCAGTGGCCTGGCGCGCACCAACGCAACGGTCACGGTGTCCCAGCAGGGGCGCGTGTTGTACTCGACCACGGTGACGCCGGGCGCGTTCAGCATTCAGGATCTCAACAGCAGCGTGCAAGGCACGCTGGACGTGACCGTGCGGGAAGAAGACGGTACCGAACAGACGTTCACCGTCGCCACTGCCGCTGTGCCGTTTCTGTCCCGTGAGGGCGAGTTGCGCTACAAGGTTTCCGCCGGCCAGCCGCGCCTGACCGGCCAGGGCGGCAGCGAGCCCGGGTTCGTGGCCACGGAGGCGGCCTACGGCCTGGCCAAGGACTGGACCGTCTATGGCGGCTGGCTTGCCGCCTCCGGGTATCAGTCCAGCGCTGTGGGCATCGGCAAGGATCTCGGTGTACTCGGTGCCGTGTCGGGGGATGTCACCACCTCCCGGGCCACGTTGCGCTGGAACGGTGAAACCGTGGTCGGCAACTCTTACCGGATCAACTATTCCAAGCGATTTGACGCCATTGGTACCGACCTGCGCTTTTTGGGTTATCGCTTTTCTGACAAGACGTTCACCAACTTCTCGCAGTTTGTCGGCGATGCGGATGCCTATTCGCTGAACTCGGGCAAACAACGTTATTCGGTGACCGTGGCCAAGCATTTTCCCTGGTTGTCGACGAGTTTCTCCTACGATCATTCGACCTACTGGGATGCCCCCGCCGCCGATCGTTTCGGGCTGACGGTGGCACGCAGTTTTTCCCTTGGCAACGTCAAGAACATCAACGTCAACGTATCGGCGTACCAGATCCAGAATAGCCGGCAGAACGACGCGCAAATCTATCTCGGCGTGACCGTGCCACTGGGTGGCAACTCGATGATGTCGAGCAACCTGCAGCGCTCGGGCTCCGCAGGTTCGTCGGCCAGTGTCGGGTACAGCCATGATGACGGTGAAGGGGTGAATTATCAGGTGTATGGCGGCGTTGGCGACAACCGCTATGTCAACGCGTATGTCGGTCAACGGGCGTCGAGTTACCGCGCGAATGCGTCTGTCTCAACCGATGGCAGCACCTATCGCTCGCTCACCGGCGAGCTCGACAGTTCGCTGGTCGCGACCCGTTATGGTGTATCGGCCCATGGCAATGGCACCAATGGCGATACACGTCTGCTGGTGTCCACCGACGGCGTTGCGGACGTGGCATTCACCGGCCAGACCCGCACCAACCGTAACGGTTTTGCGGTGATGGACGGCTTGCCTTCCTTCCAGGCGTACGAAGCGCGGGTCAACGTGGAAAAGTTGCCACTCAACACCGAAGTATCCAACCCGATCCAGCGATTGGCGCTGACTGAGGGGGCCATCGGCTACGTCAATTTCGCCACGGGGCAGGGCCGCAACGCGTTTGTCGTGTTGACCCGTCTCGGCGGTAAACCGGTGCCTTTCGGCGCATCGGTGCAAGACAAAAACACCAATAAGGAAGTGGGCATCGTCGGCGAGGCCGGCGTCACTTATCTGTTGGGCATCAAGGCCGGGGCTGAACTGGTAGCGCGTTGGGATGACGCCGGCCAATGCAGTCTGGCCGAACTCCCTGAGGAGGACGTGGTGACCAACGTCGCCAAGCCTGCCCAGTGTCTGTAATCGCGCCTGTTCATTAATCCGGAGTCACCATGTCACGTTATGTTGTGTTTTCTGTGGGTCGTTTTTTCAACCGTCTGAGCCTGGCAATCGGGCTCTGTGTTCCCGTGCTGGCCAGCGCCGCTGTGGTGCCGGATCGCACCCGTCTGGTGTTCGAGGAAAGTGCGCCGTCAGTCAGCGTCACGGTCAGCAACAAGAACCCGCAATTGCCGTTTATCGTGCAGTCGTGGATCGAGAACGAGAGTGGCCAGAAAGTCACGTCACCGTTCATGGTCCTGCCACCGTTGCAGCGCATCGAGCCGAACGAAAGCAGTGTCCTGCGCATTGTGAAGTTGCCGCAGCTGGCACTCCCTGCTGACCGGGAGTCGGTGTTCTATTTGAACATTCGCGAGATTCCGCCGAAAACCCAGGCGGTCAACTCGATGCAGATTGCCTTGCAGTCGAAGATCAAGTTGTTCTACCGGCCGGCCGCTGTAAAGCGCGAGCGGGGCGAGGACCTGGCACTGGGCCTTGAGCTGAAAATCGACCCGGCCACCCGACAGTTGCTGGTCGATAACCCGACGCCGTTTCACATCACGGTCGTCGGTCTGCTGGCCGGCCCGGAAAAAACCAGAATGCCGATCGAAACCGTGATGATCGCGCCACGCGGCCATGCGCGGTTTGCCCTGACGAATACCGCGTTCACCACCTTGCGGGTGTCGAACATGAATGACTTCGGCGGTCAGTCCGACACACTGTTCAATTGCGTGGCGAATGTGTGCAAGGGTGTGAAACCGTGAGCCTGTTCACTGCGCTGACGCGGCTGGCCCTGGCGGCGGTGTTGATGGGGGCGTCGCAGTTCGCGTCGGCGATGGTCTGCAAGTCGCTGAACGGCGGGAGCTACCTGAGCGAGTACATCGGTCCGGTGTCGGTCCCGGACACAGTGCCGGACGGCACGATTATCTGGCGCTCGAAAACCCATGTGGTCCCGGCCGACTGCTGGAAACTGTTCGACATCCATTACAAAGAAGATGACCCGATCTATTTTTACGGCAATCCGGCCGGGCTCAATGCCACCCCGTGGGGCATTGAATTCGGTCTGGTGTATCGCGGCGTGACGTCCTGGGACGGCGACTTGGAGTTCCAACCCGACCCAGGGCGTCAACAGCGGCTTCATTTCCCGCGGTTGCCCGGATGCAACCAGCGGCGCCGACATGCTTGCCTGTTCGCGGGTGAGCCCGAGCATTGCGTTTCAGGTTGTGATCCGCAAGCGCGGGCTATTGCCGTTGCAGCGCCCCTCGCAAGATACCTACGACGTGTTCCAGTTCGACGGTCTCTATGGACTCAATGGCGGGCCGAGCAACCCGGCGGGCAACTTCCGTTTTCAACTCTCCGGCTTACAGAACATTGTCGGTACTGCGTGTACGGTCGATGTCAAGGTGACGCCGGAGCCGGGAATTGTCGACTTTGGTGTGATCCAGAAAACCACCACCGGTTTTTCACCGCCCAATCCGACCCGACCCTTCAGCCTGGCCCTGGAGAAAAAATGCAGCAGCGCAATCAACGTCGGTGCGACGTTCGTTACCAGCAACCAACAGGGTCTGTACAACATCCTGCCGGCCGCCGGCAGCCAGTTGGGCATTCAGGTGCGTGATGCACACAACAATCTGGTGCAGGTCAACGAACCTTTTCCCTTAGCGAATTTCCCGGCTCAGGTGAGCCATATCGACGTGCCGTTCAGTGCCACGGTGGTGTCGTTGGGTGACCCCGAAGTCGGGCCGTTCGAGGCCATTATGGTGGTGCAGATTGTTTACTACTGACGATTGGCGTCTCTTGGGAAAATTCCTACACGACCGCGGGATAAATCCTGCGTTCAGCGTGGCTTCCGCAGACCACTATTCCCTCTCCCGGGTCTATTGAGTGATTAAAGGACGATGACCTCCCCACGTATTCTGGTGCTGGAAAATCATGAGTTTGCCTGCAACGTGCTGGTCAGGATGTTGCATCGCCTGAGCGTGCGTGACGTGCTGCAAGCAGCGGATGCCGAACAGGCCATGGTGCAGATGCACCTGCGAGGCGGGGTCGATATCGTGATCTGTGACTTGACCGATCGTGGCCTCGATTGCCTTGAATTTTTGCGGGTTGCCAGCCAGAGCGGCATGGTACGCGCGGTGTTGCTGTGCAGTGAGCTGCCGCCGGAGTTGAGCCGCACGCTTGGGCAAATGGCCTCGCTGGCAGGTTTGCAATTGCTCGGGGTACTGAACCGGCCGGTTCAACTGCGTTCGTTGAATCGCCTGTTGTATCGCTACAAACGCGTGCGGGTATCTCCCGTGTTGGCGCCGTTGAGCAAGGAGCTGCCGGGCGAGGATGAAGTGCGTCGCGGGCTGGCACTGGGCGAATTCCGGGCGTGGTTCCAGCCGCAATTTCAGCTGCAGGGCGGTGCGGTGATCGGTGTCGAAGCGCTGGCCCGTTGGCAGCATCCGGCGCGCGGCACCCTGTTGCCCTGTGACTTTCTCGCCGCCGTGCTGGCTTATGACCTGACCGACCAGATGTTCAAGCAACTGCTCGAGCAGGGTCTGAACCTGCTGGGCATTTTGCGCCATCGCGGCGTGACCTTGCAGTTGGCGTTCAACCTGCATGCCTCACAGTTGATGGACAGTGCACTGGTCGAACACATCAAACTGGCATTGGAGCGTCATGGGTTCAAAGGGGCGGTGCTGATGCTCGAACTGGCGGAAAACGGCTTGCTCGATTGCCCGCCGGGCACGCAGGAGAACCTGCTGCGCTTGCGCCTGCTCGGTTGCGGGCTGTCGATCGACGATTTTGGCGTAGGCTTTTCGTCGCTGAAATTGATGTGTCAGTTACCGTTCACTCAGATCAAGCTCGATGGCCGCTTTGTCCAGCACCTCGATCGTCAGCGCAATCGGGCGATGGTCTCCAGCACGCGGGCACTGGCCCGTTCACTGGGGATGGATCTGGTGATCGAAGGCGTCAGCGGTCCAAAGGTGCTCGAGCGTTTGCGCGAGCTCGAATGTGAATTGGGTCAGGGGTATTACCTGGCCCGGCCCATGACCGGGCATGACCTGCTGCAGTGGCTGGAAAAGCCTGAAGGCGGGCGCTGACCCTTGCGTGACTTTGTGCAGTTATTTTCAAGATTTTTCCTACACTCCAGTGATGCTCGTGTATTTTTCGACACGAGGATCGCCTGGTCTGCTGTCCCATCATTATTCGTGATGTTGCCGATGTTGTTGATCGACGTGTCCTACAGGGGTTTTTATGCTCAAAGCGATCATCGTGGACGATCATCCGTTCATTCGCTCTGCGGTCAAGATGCTGTTGAAACAGGAACATTTCGACGTTGTGGCCGAAGCGGATAATGGCGCCGACGCTGTGCAACAGGCCCGCGAACACACTCCCGATCTGATCATTCTGGATATCGCCATGCCCAAGCTCGACGGCCTGGAGGTGATCTCGCGTATCAGTGCGCTGAACCTGCACTGCAAGATTCTGGTGCTGACCTCGCAATCAGCGCAGTTCTATTCCATGCGCTCCATGAAGGCAGGCGCGGCGGGCTATATCTCCAAAACCAACGATCTGGACGAATTGGTCAAAGCCATCAAAGTAGTGATGGACGGTTATACCTTTTTTCCCAATCTGGCCAGTAGCTCGGTCCGTCGCAGCGATGCCCAGGCCACGGATCTGGAACTCATCCAGAGCCTGTCAGACCGCGAGCTGACCATTTTGCAGCAGTTGGCCAAGGGGCTGAGCAACAAGGAGATCGGCGACGCGATGTTGTTGAGCAACAAAACTGTCAGTACCTACAAGACGCGTCTGATCGAGAAACTCAACGTCAAGTCGGTGGTGTATCTCGCTGATTTCGCCAAGCGCAACAACCTGCTCTAAATGATTATTTTCGTCAGAAATTGCCTTGCCGGTCTTGCGCTGTTCGGCTCCCTGTCGCTGCAGCAGGCAATGGCCGCTGCGCAGCCCGATACGTTGCAGCTGCTCGGTCGCTCGGATGTCCAGGGGTACGCCGTGCCACTGGATGAGCCGGACTGGAGCTGGTTGCGGAGCAAGGGGCGCCTGTTGCTCGGCGACAGCAGCCCCGATTACGCGCCTTTTGCGATTACCGGCAACGGCAATGACTACGAAGGTCTGACGGCCGATTACGCGCAACTGATCGAACAACTCCTGCACGTCAAGGTCGAGGTCCGGCGTTACGCCTCGCGCGGCGATCTGCTGGCTGCGCTGAAAAGCGGCCAGATCGATATGATCGGCACCGCCAACGGCTTTGAAGCGGCGGATCCGCAATTGGCGATCTCCTTGCCTTACGCTGACGATAATCCGACCCTGGTGACGCGCATCGATGAGAGTCACAACCTGCCGGAAGACCTGGCAGGCAAACGTGTGGCGATGCTCTATCACTACCTGCCTCCGGAAACGGTCCAGGCGTTTTACCCCAACGCCAATGTGCAACTGTATCCCTCGACACTGACGGCGATCGGTGCCGTGGCGTTTGGTCAGGCTGACGTTTATCTGGGCGACTTGCTCAGCTCCAATTACCTGATCAAGAAGAACTACCTTAACAACGTTCAGCTCAGCGATTTTTCGCGCATGGAAACCCAGCCCTTCAGTTTTGCCGTGACCCGGGACAACACTCGGTTGTTGCAGATTCTCGATGCTGCGTTGAAGGTCATTCCTGTTGAAGAACGCATGAGTATCCGGCGGCGCTGGAGTGTCGGCGGAGTGGCCATTCCCGGCCAGCACCGGCTGCATTTCAGTGTCAAGGAGCAACGCTGGCTGGATCGTCATCCGCGCATCAAAGTCGCGATCAACGAGAACTTCCTGCCGCTGACCTTTGTCGACGACGCCGGCAACTTTCGCGGGATCAGTGCTGACGTGCTGGCCAAGATCAGTCTGCGCACGGGGCTGCAATTCGATATGCAGCGCGTGGATTCGGTCGATGACCTGATCGGTGAAGTGACCAGTGGCAGGGCCGACATGTTGGCGGCGTTTACGCCAAGCACCGAGCGCGAAGGCGAATTGCGTTTCACCCGTCCGTACCTGATCAATCCGTTCGTGCTGGTCATGCGCCGTGGCGGTGAGCCGAAGACCCTCGATCAGTTGGCCGGCAAGCGTCTGGCGCTGATCCGCGGCAACGTCTTGCGCGAATACCTTGTCGAGCAATATCCCTCTGTGCAACTGGTCGCCGCAGACAATGCCGCCGAAGCCATGGAGATGGTCGCCCAGGGCAAGGTCGAGGGCGCGATCAATTCGCTGGTCAGTGCCCGCTATATGATCTCGCGTCAGTACCGCGACACATTGCAGGTCAGCAGTACCGTCGGCACCCAGCCTGCACGCATTGCACTGGCGACCAATCGCGGTGCGCTGGAACTGTACTCGATTCTCGACAAGGCCCTGTTGAGCATCAGCCCGGAAGAAATGGACGAGCTGACCAACCGCTGGCGCAGCGAAGTGGTGGTGGATGACAGTTATTGGCTGCGCAATCGCGACATCATCCTCCAGGGCTTCGTGATCGCCGGCGCGTTGCTGCTCGTGGCGTTTGGCTGGATTGCTTATCTGCGTCTGTTGATGCGCAAGCGGCGCCAGGCGGAAATCGCTCTGAACGATCAAATGGAGTTCATGCGCGTGCTCATTGATGGCACGCCGCATCCGATCTACGTGCGCGATCGCGAAGGCCGCCTGGTGATCTGCAACAGCGGTTACCTGCAGGTATTCGGCACCGAGCGTGAAGCGGTGATCGGCAAGTTGGTGACGGACGGCGTGCTCAGCGATGTGCAGCAGGCACAGGTTTTTCAGGATGACTATCTACGGGTGATGGAGGAGGGCTTGCCGAGCATTCAGGACCGTAGCCTGAATCTGGCGGACGGCCGCGCGCTGACGATCTACCACTGGATGTTGCCTTACCGTGGCAGCGACGGTGCCGTCACCGGCATGATCGCGGGCTGGATCGATGTCAGCGAGCGCCAGCATCTGTTGCAGGAGCTGCAAATCGCCAAGGATGTCGCCGATGACGCCAACCGCGCCAAGACCACGTTCCTGGCGACCATGAGCCACGAAATCCGCACGCCGATGAACGCAATCATCGGCATGCTCGAACTGGCGCTGAAAAAGGCCGATCAGGGTGTACTGGACCGTTTCGCGGTCGAGGTGGCTTCGGGCGCGGCGCGTGGGTTGCTGGATCTGATTGGCGACATTCTCGACATTGCACGGATCGAATCCGGCCGCCTGTCGCTGGCGCCGGAACGCGCCAATCTGCGAGAGCTGGTTGAGTCGGTCGCGCGCATTTTCGAGGGCCTGGCGCGGCAGAAACAGTTGCGTCTGCAACTGGATCTGGACGCCCTGAGTAATGTCGATGTGTTGATCGATCCGCTACGTTTCAAACAAGTGCTGTCGAATCTGTTGAGCAATGCCATCAAGTTCACGGAGGCGGGGCAGGTGGTGTTGAGTGTGCAAGTCGAGAGCGGCAGCGATGAGCGGCTGAGTCTTTGCCTGCGCGTCAAGGACACTGGCCGCGGGATCTCGCCTGCGGATCAGACCCAATTGTTCAGTCCGTTTGCCCAGGCCGGTAATCATGGTCAGTCGGCGCAAGGCGGCTCCGGGCTTGGGCTGGTGATCAGTCGTACGCTGTGCGAAATGATGGGCGGCAGCCTCACGCTGACCAGTGAGCTGGGGCGGGGCACGCAGATCGAGGTGCTG
This sequence comes from Pseudomonas sp. GNP014, assembly GCF_054344005.1. Classification (NCBI taxonomy): domain Bacteria; kingdom Pseudomonadati; phylum Pseudomonadota; class Gammaproteobacteria; order Pseudomonadales; family Pseudomonadaceae; genus Pseudomonas; species Pseudomonas sp. GNP014. Next base: position 3,401,058 of record NZ_JBTGUS010000001.1, read on the forward strand.
TTGAATCTGTCGATACTTGAACCGCTGGACACGGCGCCCGTCGAGGACGTCGACACACTGCGGGCCAGCCACAGCCTGAATATTCTGGTGATCGACGATTACCCGGCCAACCGTCTGCTGTTGTCGCAACAGTTGAGTTATCTGGGGCATCGGGTGACGGATGCAGAGGACGGCGCCCATGGCCTGCGTGCCTGGCGCAACCAGACCTTCGACGTGGTCATTACCGATTGCAACATGCCGATCATGAATGGCTACGAACTGGCCCGGGCGATCCGTGATGAGGAAACTGCACGAGAGTTGCCGCGCAGTCTGGTATTGGGGTTCACCGCCAATGCGCTGGCCGAAGAGAAGGATCGTTGCGCCGAGGCCGGCATGGACGATTGTCTGTTCAAGCCGATCAGCCTCAAGGACCTCAATCTGCGCCTGGCCGCTGTCGTCCCACGGCCGCGTTCAGCGACTGACGAATTGCCCGGTGATTGCAGGCCAGGTGACATCGACCTGGCCAGCCTTGAACAACTGACTCGTGGCGATCGCGCGTCGATCAACAGTCTGTTGAGCGATCTGGCCACGAGCAACGCGCAGGACATGGCCAAACTGATGCGCCTGTTTACCCAGCACGACATGGTCGGGCTCGCTAATCTGGCTCACCGGGTCAAGGGCGGTGCGCGCATTATCAAGGCGCACTCGCTGATTCAGGCGTGTGAGGCGCTGGAGGTCGCCAGTGAAGGGCTCGACACGCAAGTCCTGACCGCCGCGGTGGATGCCTTGCAGCAGTCGATGGAGCAGTTGGCTGCGCAGTTGGACGAGCGTCTGGCCTGACAAAATATTCCATTTTCCCTGCTGTCCTTGAGAATTTTCCTACATTCGTCACTGACCTTACGTCGCTAACGTGCGGTGTGCTCGGCGTACCGCCGAGCTCACTTCACTGGCTAACGTTTGGAGTTGTTGATGACCCTTTCCTCTATGTCTTCCCGGGCACGACTGGTCGCCTGTGGACTGGCCGTCGCTGCGGTGTTGAGTGGCTGCGCCAGTACGCCCATTCCCGAGCAGCAGGTCTCGCTGTCACGTGACGCGGTCAATCGAGCGGTCTCGGCAGAAGCGACGCAATATGCGCCGCTGGAAATGAAGGCCGCGCAGGACAAAATGTTCCTGATGGAACGCGCCTTGGGCGAAAAAGACTATCCGCAAGCCAGGCTGCTGGCTGAACAGATCGAAGCCGATGCCAACCTCGCCGAACGCAAATCGCGTGCGGTGAAATGGCAAAAACAGCTGACCGACGCCCGCAGTGGCATTCAGGTGCTCAAGCAGGAAATGTTGCAAGACCCGGTTACCGGTTTCAATCCGCCCGCCAGTGCCCAATAAGGAGCGATACATGCCGACTTTCAAATTACTGCCAGCTGTATCGCTATCTGCTTTGATACTCGCCGGTTGCGCCACCCCCCCGGAAAACCCGCAATTGCTACAGGCTCGCGCACAGTTTGCCGCGTTGCAGCAAAAGCCCGAGTCCAACACCCTGGCGGCGATCGAAACCAAGGATGCGTTCAGTGCGCTGTACAAGGCTGATCAGGCTTCGATCAAGGATCGCCAGGCGGCGGACGTCGATCAGTTGGCGTACCTTGCCAGGCAGAAAATCGCGCTTGCCGAGCAGACCATCGTCGGGCGTCAGGCCGAAGCCGGGCTGAAGAAAATCGACGCCGAGCGCACTCAGGTGCAGCTAGACGTGCGCACCCAGCAGCTCAAGGCGCTGCAAGCGATGAAGGCGCAGAAAACCCAGCGCGGGGAAGTCGTCACCTTCGGTGACGTGCTGTTCGACACCGGCAAGGCCGATCTCAAGCACGGCAGCCAGCGCAACTTCGAACAACTGGCGCAGTACCTGACAGCCAATCCGGAACGCAAAGTGCGCATCGAGGGTTTTACCGACGATGTGGGCAGCGAGGATTTCAACCAGCGTCTGTCCGAGCGTCGTGCGGATGCGGTGGCCTTCGCCCTCCAGCAAATGGGCATCAGCGCTGATCGTCTGATCACCAAGGGCTACGGCAAGCAATTTCCGGTGGCCGGTAACGCTGATGCGCGCTCCCGTCAGCTCAATCGCCGGGTGGAGGTGATCATCTCCTACGGATCGACCATGGTCGGCGCTCGAAACTGACGATCGACGAAGCGAGCCTGCAACGGGCTCGCTTTTTTCGTCAAGGACCCGGACGAGACCGGTGGGGTGTGCTTAGGAAATTTCCTACACGCTAAAAGAAAAGTCCTACTCAGAAAATCCCGCTGCTTCTCTAAATTACCGGCTTCCCGAGTGCGAGCCGGCTCCATCAAAGGTTCGAACTCAACCCGATTTACGCCGTCGCCCGAAGGGGTGCACGTGAGGATCAGTTGATGAAAAACCGTTTCCCTTTGTTCCAGCGCACGCCCGTTGCCATCGCCGTTGCATTGCTGCTGCCGATGTACGCCAACGCCTATACCGCTTCGGTCGACAGCGGTGCGGTGGTCTATGACGAGAGCGTGACCAGTGGCGTGCAGTCGATTGGCACCCAAGGCACGGCGCATCGCACCACTGTCAGTGGCAGTGGTTCGCAAAGCGTGTTCAGTAATGGCGTGACCTACGACACGGTGGTAGACGGCGCGATGCAGAACGTGGCCAGTGGCATCAGCCATGGCACGGTGGTCAACAACGGCGGCACGCAATTGGTCGGCACCAGCGGCATTGCCAATGACACCGTGCTCAACGCCAGTCAGCAGACCGTCACGCGCTCCACGGTCAATCGCACCCTGATCAACGCAGGCAGCGTACAGACCCTGGATATCCTGGCCATCGCCAACGATACCCGGGTCGGTAATGGCGGTACGCAAAACCTGATCAATCGGGCGGTGGCCAATGGCAGCGTCATTGAGGCCGGAGGCGAGCAGACGATTCGCCAAGGCATACTGGGTGGCGCAGTGGCCAATGACACGAACATTCAAGGCGGCACGCAAAGTGTGTACAACACCGGCACCGCCAATAACAGCACGGTGAGCAACGGTGGTCAGGTCAATCTGTACCGCGGCGCTCAGGCCAATGGGGTGGTCGCAGAGGCGGGCGGTACCGTCAATGTCATGGAGAATGGCGTGAAAACCGTCGATTCGCTGACACTCAACGGTGGCCGCCTGGCGTTCGTCCCGAGCACCGATGGCAGCTTCAAAACCTTCACGGTCAACGCCCTGTCCGGCAGCGGCAACATCCTGATGAACACCGACATCGCCAGCCAGCAGCATGATTTGCTGGTGGTGCAGGGCGCCGGACTGGCGAGCGGAGATCACACGTTGATCGTCGGCGATTCCGGGCATGAACCGAGCGCTTCTGATGGCCGTCTGTTGTTGGTGGACACCCACGGGGGCGATGCGAAATTCGCCTTGTATGGAGGCCATGTCGATGCCGGTGCATTTCGTTACACCTTGCAGCAACAGGGCGATGACTGGGGACTGGCAAGCGGGGGAGCGATTCCGGTCGACCCGGTGAAGCCAGTGGACCCGGTCAATCCAGTCGACCCGGGAAAGCCAGTAGTCCCCGTCAATCCAGTAGACCCCGTGGCGCCGGTTGATCCTGTCAAGCCGGTGTCCCCTGTAACACCACCGCCGCGCCCGGTCGACCCGGCGCCGCAAAACCTGTCCAAAGGTGCCAACGCCGCCATCGCTGCCCGCACCGCCGGAGCGGGCCTGTGGAATGCGCAGATGAACGCCTTGGTCAAACGCCTTGGCGAATTACGCATGGGCGAGGATGACGGTGGTCTCTGGACCCGCGCGATCGGTAAGCGATTCGACGTCAGCGAACACTCCAGTCGCGCCTACACCCAAGACGTCACGGGGCTGGAAATCGGTGCCGACAAAGCCTTCGCGGTGGACAGCGGCAAAGTCTATGTCGGTGCGATGGTCGGTACCGCCCGATCGGACCTGGATTTCGGCGAGGGCGCTTCCGGTGAAATCGACAGCCGTATGTTCGGCGTCTACGCCACGTACCTCAACGACAACGGTGTGTACGTCGACAGCGTGTTGAAGTACAGCCGTTTCGATAACGAGATCAAGACCCCGAGCAATCTGGGCGAGTCGGTCAAAGGTTCCTACAGCACCAACGGCGTCGGTGCGGACATCGAGGTCGGCAAGCGCATCAATTTGAAGGATGGCTGGTTCGTGGAGCCACAACTGGAAATCACCGCGACGCGTACCCAGGGCGCCAGTTACACCGCCAGCAACGGCTTGCGTGTCAAGTCCGATGACCTCGACTCCTTGCAGAGCCGTGTGGGTTCACTGTTCGGTCGCAGCCTGGAGCTGAGCAACGGCATGAAGGCCCAACCGTATGTCAAAGCGTCGTACATCACCGAGCATGCCGGCAGCAGCAAGGTCAACGTCAATGGCCACAAGTTCGACGCCGAGCTGCCGGGTAACCGGGTCGAACTCGGGTTTGGCGGCGTGTTGCAGGTCAGTGAGAAGAGCAAGATCTCGCTGGATGCCGAATACGCCAAAGGCAATGGCATCGAGCAACCCTTCGGTGTGAGCCTGGGTTATCGCTACCTCTGGTAAGCAAACAGACGCCACGTCGGGTTATTCCGCCGTGGCTTTTTCTCTTGCGACGGCCAGAACATTCCGGTGTTTTTTTCAGACTTGTCCTACATGCCGCGCAGTTCTTTTTGATTAGCGTGTCGGCATTGGTACTACCAGCAACAATTCCTTTTCCTAACCCTGTCGAAATCAATGTCCTACAAGTGCTGGCGCATCCTTATTGTCGAAGAGCAGTGCTCACTGCATTCGCGAATCAGCAGAACGCTCAATGAACTGGGCTGTCGGGCGCTCACGCCGGTACGTTCATTCCGCGAACTGCTGAGCGTGACCCAATACTCCCACGAGCCTTTCGAGCGCTTTGACCTGATGCTGATCAACGCGAACGTGCTGGCCGCTACCGGGATTGATGCGCTGCGATTTTTTCAGAGCAACGCGCAGATTCGCCACGGTGTGATCTACGACGGACAACGCGGCCAGGCCCGGGCAGCGATGATCTACGCCAGTCAACGGCGGCAACTGAGCCTGATCCGTACGCCGGATCGACAAACCCTGGGTCCTCTGCTGGAGCAATTCGATGTTTGAGCGTTTTTGCGAACGGCCACTGCGTGTGCTGGTACTGGAAGACCATGCTTTCCAACGCTCGGTGGCGGTCAACATGCTGCGTGCGCTCGGTTGCCGCGAGGTGCTTGAAGCCAGTGACGGTGCCGAGGCGCTGGCGCTGCTGGAGTCTGTTGGCACGGTCGACGTGGCCCTGTGCGATCTGCAAATGGACGGCATGGACGGGCTTGAGTTTCTGCAGCGTGTGGGCGCGTCAGGGCAGGTCAAGTCAGTGATCATCAGTAGTTCGCTGTCGGCAGACTTGCGTCGGGCGGTGCATCAAATGGTGGCGCTGCTGGGCATGGATTTGCTCGGCGATGTCGGCAAACCCTTGCATGCGCAAGTGCTGGCGGATTTGCTCGACAAGGCGGTCAACCGTCCTGTCACGCCATTGCCAGCTGCCACAGCCGTCACGCTGGCCAGTGAAGCGGCGGTGCGCCAGGCGCTGGCCGAGCAGCAATTGCATGCCTGGTATCAGCCCAAATTCAATTTGCACACGGGTGAGGTCTGTGGCGTCGAGGTGCTGTGCCGCTGGCTGCACCCGACCCGTGGAATTATTTCGCCGGCGCTGTTCATGCCGGTGCTGGAGCGTTGTGGGTTGCTCGACGCGCTGTTGTTTACTCAGTTGGAGCAAGCGCTGCTGGTGCAGAGCAGTGCCCGCGAGCAAGGTTTTGCCTTGAACATCGCGTTCAATCTGCAAGCGACGCAGTTGGCCAGTGGTGAGCTGACGTCCACCCTGCTCAGCCTGCTGGCGCGCCACGCCAGTACGGGTGCAAGCCTGACCTTCGAGCTGACCGAAAGCGGCTTGCTCGAAGCGCCGGCCACCAGCCTAGAAACCCTGGTACGCCTGCGCATGATGGGATGTCGCCTGTCGATTGATGACTTCGGCGCAGGGTTTTCCTCGTTGCAGCGTCTGTGTCAGTTGCCGTTCAACGAAATCAAGCTGGACGCTGATTTCATTCGCAACCTTGAGCATGAGCCCCGTTGCCGGGCGGCGATCAGCAGCACCCTGGCACTGGGCGAAACCCTCGGCATGAGCGTCGTGATCGAAGGTATCGAGACCGATGCGCAGCGCCGGGAACTGTTGGCGCTGGGTTGCACGCAGGGGCAGGGCTACTGGTATGCGCGCCCGATGTCCGGGGTCGACTTGCTGGGCTGGCTGCAGCAGCGCAACGAGCATCAGGCCAAGGATGAATGACCGGGTTTTTAGGAAAGTTCCTACAGATCCGGGCGGAAGGCCTACGTAGCCTTGCCCGACCCAGAAACCGACTTCACCGGGAGATTGACCATGATCAACAAAGCCCTGCGCATCCTCATCGCCGACCCGCAGCATTTTTACCGGATGAACACCGAGCGACTTTTCAATAACCTCGGTTACTACCGGGTTGCGCCGGTGCAGACCCTCGCGGAGTTGCTGACCCTGGTCGATTACGGCTGCGAACCCTTCGACGCCGTAGTGATCAACGCCGACCTGGCGACCGGAGCGCTGGACCTGCCGGGGTTTTTCCTGAATAACCCGCAGGTTCGTCATGCGTTGATCTACAACGAGGCTTCGGCGCCGTTGCAGACGGCCCTGGGTTTTGCCCAGGACAACGTACAGATCAGTCATGCGGCGTCGCCCGGCGCCTCGGCGATCAAACAGTTGATGGCGCTGGTCGATGCCCCCAACAGGTCGCGGGATGCGCCGGTCTGGCAGCTGGAGTCGGGCGCTCGGCGTCGGGCTTATGCATAGAATGTCGCTGGCGGCAACTGTCAGACCTGACAGGTGATTCACCCACTGATTCGTGTAACAGTCCTTGCGCAGCCACTGCGTCCGGATCCACTGACGCCGTTGGTCTTTTCGCCAGGTTTGTCATCGGGAGTGGACATGAAGTCAGCGCTGATCGTCGACGATCATCCGGTCGTACGGGCCGCCATCCGGATCGTGCTGCAAGCCGAAGGTTTCAAGGAGATTCACGAAGCGTCCAATGGCAACGAGGTGGTGGCGCTGATCCGCGAGCATCAGCCGAAACTGGTCGTGCTGGACCTGCGTTTGCCGGCACTCGACGGGCTGGAGGTGATGACGCGGATCAGGGCCAACGATCTTGATTGCCGGGTATTGGTGTTCAGTACCCACGATCCGTTGTTTTATCAGGAGCGTTGCCTGCGGGCCGGGGCGATGGCCTATGTCACCAAGACCAATCAATTGCAACAGCTGCACAAGGCCATCCAGGCCGTCATGTCCGGCTACACCTATTTTTCCGCACTGCCGGACAGCGCCAGCACATTGAATGCCGTGCAAATCACCGAAAAGCAGATGATCGATCAGCTCTCCGACCGTGAGCTGAACATTTTCGAGCAATTGGGGCAGGGCAAGCCGAACAAGACGATTGCCGAGGACATGCACCTGAGCCATAAAACCGTCAGCACCTATAAAACCCGGCTGATGAAAAAGCTCGGGATCAGCTCGGCGGTGCACTTGCGTGACTTCGCCAAGCGCAATCATTTGATCTGAGCCAGACACATGAAGCTCGCAGGTGGTGTTGTCTGGCTGTGGCTGATGGTGGCGGGGGCCTGCTGGGCGAGCGAGGCGCCACCGGTACTGGACATCCTCACCCGCAGCGGTCTGGAGCATGTCCAGCTGCCCCTGGACGAACAGGACCGGCAATGGCTGCGCGAGCATCCCGTTTTGCGCATGGGGATTTCCGGGCCCGACTACCCGCCGTTCGAGATCAGCCGCAATCAACATGAGCTGGAGGGGCTCACGGCTGACTACGCTGACCTGTTGGCGCAACTGCTCGGTGTGCGGATCGAAGTGCGCCGGTACGCCGACCGGGAGGCGCTGATGAGCGCGCTCAAACGCGCGGATCTCGATCTGTTGGGCACCTCCAATTCGTTTGAAACTGCCGACCCGGACATCGTTCTGTCCCGCGCCTATGCCGAAGATCAGCCCATGCTGGTCACCCGGTTCGACGAACTGTTAACGATGGGCCTCGAAGACAAACGCGTCGCCATGGTCGAAGACTATTTGCCGCTGGCGAATGTACAGGCGTTATACCCACGCGCACGAATACAGCGTTATGCCTCGGCGATGGATGCGCTGGGGGCCGTGGCGTTTGGCGCAGAAAACGTTTATCTGGGCGATCTGATCAGCGCCAACTACTTGATCAACACCAATTACCGCAACGACCTGCACCTGGCCGGACCTGCGGGGCTTGACGCCAACCCCTTCGGTTTTGCCTTGTTGCGCAGCGATGTGCGCCTCAAACGCATCGTCGACAAGGCACTGGCGGCGATTCCCGGCGAGCAGCGGCAACGCATTGAGCTGCGCTGGAGCGCCGGTCCTGCCGAGATGGCGGGGCAGTCCCGGGTTCAGCTCAGTGCGACCGAGCAGCAATGGCTGGATCAGCATCCGCTGGTGCGGGTCGGCGCCATCGAAGATTTCGCGCCGCTGACTTTTTTTGATGCCGACGGCCGTTTCAGCGGGTTGGGCGCGCAACTGCTGAACCTGATCAGCCAGCGCAGCGGGTTGCAATTCGCGATCGTGCGCGGTGCTTCGCTGGATCGCCAGATCGAGCAACTGAAGGCCGGCGACCTCGATGTGTTGCCTGTGGTGACGCCCAGCAGCGAGCGCGAAAACGAGCTGCAATTCACCCGCGCCTACCTGAACAATCCGTTTGTGCTGGTCAGTGCGGTAGCGGCGCAGAGTCCGCGCACCCTCGACGATCTGGTGGGCAAACGCGTGGCGATTTATCGCGGTCACCCGTTACGCAACTATCTGCTGGAACGGGTACCGCGCATTCGTCTGGTCGACGTCAGAAGCCCTGCCGAAGGCATGGAGTGGATTGCCAGGGGCCAGGTCGATGCGACGGTGAGTTCATTGCTGGTTGCGCGGTTTCTGATTGCCCACCAGTACCGCGAGCGCCTGCGCATCATTGGCACGGTCGGCGACCAGCCGGCCCGCATTGCCCTGGCCACAGCTCCGCAGGCGCCGCTGCTGCATTCGATCCTGAACAAGGCCCTGCTGAGCATCGCCCCGCAACAGATGGACGAACTGGTCGAACGCTGGGGCAATGATGTGGTGGTGGAGGACAGTTACTGGCTGCGTCATCGTCGCACCATTGTGCTGGGTTTTGCCGGTGCGGCGGGTCTGTTGGTGCTGGCGCTGGGCTGGATTGGTTTTCAGCGCTGGCAGATTCGCCAGCGCCAGCAATGGTTGCAGCAATTGCAGGATGCCAAGGACATCGCCGACGACGCCAATCGGGCCAAGACCACGTTTCTGGCAACCATGAGCCATGAAATCCGTACACCGATGAACGCCTTGATCGGCATGCTCGAACTGGCCCTGAAGCGGGCCGAAGAGGGTGTGACCGATCGCCTGGCGATTCAGGTGGCCTCCAATGCCGGGCAGCAATTGCTGGCGCTGATCGGCGACATTCTCGACATTGCCCGCATTGAGAGCGGGCATTTGTCCATCGCCCCGGAACGGGCCAATCTGCGTGAACTGGTGGTGTCGGTCTGTCGGGTATTCGAAGGCCTCGCCCGGCAGAAACGCTTGCTGTGGCACATCGAACTCGATGCACACAGCGACGTTGAGGTGTTGATCGACCCGACGCGTTTCAAGCAAGTGCTGTCGAATCTGCTGAGTAACGCGATCAAGTTCACCGACACCGGCGAGGTGAGCTTGTGGCTGGCGGTAAGGCCCTCGACGGCCGAGCGACTGGCGGTGAACGTGGTCATTCAAGACAGCGGCATCGGCATCGCAGCGCAGGATCGGCAGCGGCTGTTCAACCCGTTCGTCCAGGCGCGCAATAGTCCCCAGTCGGCGCGCAGCGGCTCCGGACTGGGCCTGGTGATCAGTCGCACGCTGTGCGAAATGATGGGCGGTACGTTGCGCCTCGACAGCGAGCCGGGCCAGGGGACGCAGGTGGAGGTCAGCCTTGAGCTGCCAGTATTGACGGCACTGGAGCAGCGCCCCGCGACGCCTGAAATACTGCGCGAGGCATCGTGCTCGCTGCAGGTGCTGGTAGTCGACGATCATCCGGTGAATCGGCTGTTGTTGTGTTGGCAACTGAGTGAACTGGGGCACCGCACGGTCGACACCGAGGATGGTCATGAAGGTCTGGAACGCTGGCGGGCGCAGTCATTCGATGTGGTGATCACCGATTGCAACATGCCGCGGCGCAATGGCTATGAACTCGCCCGGGCCATCCGTGCCGAAGAGACTACGACGGGGCGCCGGCCCTGCCTGATCCTCGGGTTTACCGCCAATGCCCAGGTCGAGGAGAAGCGTCGCTGCCTTGCGGCGGGTATGGACGAATGCCTGTTCAAACCGATTCGCTTGCACGATCTGGCACAGGCGCTCGAGGGCGCCAGTCATGACGGCGGACAGCTTGAACCCACCGAGGACATTGTTCCGGTAGACATTGATCTGAGTACGCTGGAGCAGATGGCCGGCGAGGATCACGCGCTGATTGCGCGTCTGCGCGAAGAAGTGTTGAACAGCCTGCATCACGACCTGCAACGCCTTGAGCGGCTGAGGCCCGGGCGGGATCCGGAAGGGCTGCGCGAGCTGGCGCATCACATCAAGGGCGCCGCCCGCATGGTCGGCGCGGCGCGGTTGGTGGCGGCGTGCGACGAACTTGAGCAGGTCAGTCGCGGCGCCGATACCGAACCTGTAGTCAGGGCGGTCCATGTGTTGCGCGAGGCCATGAACGCTCTCGCGCAGCGTCTTCAGGCCTGAGCGATCAATCCCAGACCGGCGCAATGCCTTTCGGGCTGGTCAGGCGATGACCGCGTTCCAGCGTGGCGATCTGCGCCATGTCCGCGTCACTCAGGGTCAGCGCAACGGCCCCCATATTGCTCTGCAGGTTGGCGCGTCGGGTTGACGATGGAATCACCGCATACCCCGATTGCATGGCCCAGGCCAGGGTGACTTGTGCCGGTGTGGCGTGCAGGCGTTCGGCGATTTGCTGGATCAGCGGGTCTTTCAGGACTTCACCATACGCGAGGGTCATGTACGAGGTGATGTGGATGCCCTGGCTTTTGGCAAACCCGACGACTTTGCGGTTTTGCAGGTACGGGTGCAGTTCGATCTGGAGGGTGGCAATGTTGTCGGCGCCCACGGCTTCAATCGCCTGTTGCATCAGTTCGATGGTGAAGTTGGAGACACCGATCTGCCGGGTCAGGCCCAGACGCTTGGCTTCCAGCAATGCCCCCATGAATTCGGCGACCGGCACCTGATCGTCAGGCGATGGCCAGTGGATCAGTGTCAGATCGAGGTAGTCGGTCTGCAGTTTTTGCAGGCTTTCCTTGAGGCTTTCGATCAGGCAATCCCCGGCGAAATTGGCGATCCAGATCTTGCTGGTGATGAATAACTCATCACGCGCAATGCCGCTGGCGGCGATGGCCTGGCCGACCTCGGCCTCATTCTCGTAAATCTGTGCGGTGTCGATGGCCCGATAGCCGAGCTCAAGCGCGGTGCTCACCGAATCGATGACCACCTGACCTTGCAGGCGAAACGTACCCAGACCAAAAGCGGGAACAGACATTGATGACTCCAGGGTTGCAGTGGGAATGGGCCGGAGTATCCGCGTCGACTTCCTTGAGAAAAACCGCCGGTGAGGCAAAGCACTGTTGACCGCGAGGCACGAATCTTTTTCGGGAGTTGTGTCCTCCGGGCTGACCCCTTCGCGAGCAGGCTCGCGAATTGTCCTGTTTATGGAACGCAAAAACTGTTTTTTGCCGTCTAGTGCATGAATGTTCATGAATATAAGCTCAATTCAATGCGTCATTCATCAAATTGGAGATAACCATGAAAAACATCATCGGCATCTACACCAGCCCGCGTGGCCACTGGGTCGGCGATGGTTTCCCGGTTCGCACGCTGTTTTCCTACGACAACCTGGGCAAACACATCAGCCCGTTCCTGCTGCTCGACCATGCCGGTCCCGCGCATTTCACCCCGACCACCGACCGACGTGGCGTGGGTCAGCATCCGCACCGTGGTTTTGAAACCGTGACGATCGTGTACGAGGGCGAGGTGCAGCACCGCGACTCCACCGGCAGTGGCGGCACCATCGGCCCGGGCGATGTGCAATGGATGACCGCCGCTTCCGGGATCCTGCACGAGGAGTTCCACTCGGATCGCTTCGCCAGGACCGGCGGCAACCTGGAGATGGTCCAGTTGTGGGTCAACCTGCCGGCCAAGGAAAAAATGGCCGCGCCGGGTTACCAGACGATTCTCGATGGCGCCATCCCGAGCATCGCCCTCAAGGACGACGCCGGCCATCTGCGCCTGATCGCTGGCGAATTCGATGGCCGCAAAGGGCCGTCGCGCACCTTCACCCCTATCGACGTCTGGGACCTGCGCCTGAATGCCGGCAAGTTGCTGACGCTGGATCTGCATGAAGGCCGTAACACCGCGCTGGTGGTGTTGAAAGGTTCGCTGCAGGTCAACGGCCTGGAGTCGGTGCGCGAAGGGCAGTTGGCGCTGTTCGAGCGTAACGGCCATCAGTTGACCCTCGAAGCCAGCGAAGACGCCGTGGTGTTGCTGCTCAGCGGCGAGCCGATCGACGAACCGATCGTCGGTCACGGCCCGTTCGTGATGAACACCGAGCAGGAAATCCACCAGGCCTTCGCCGACTTCCAGTCCGGACGTTTCGGCCAGATGCATTCCTAGCCTAAAGCTGTGTAGGGGCTGTGGCAGGTTTTTTTGTTCCCAGTGAGATCGTGTTCGTCCTCTTAAATCAATTGCTCCTACACTTGCCCAATCTGTGCGATCTTCTCGCGATTGGCCCCCGTCGGAGTTGTTTGATGCTGTCTCTGCTGAGCGAACATCCGTTGTTTTGCGCGTTGATCCTGATCCTCCTCGATCTGGGGCTGTGGCGCCTGATCAGCTCCCGTGGCAGCGAGTGGAAGCTGCTGGTGCGGGTGCTGATTTTCAGCCTGTTCAGCGCCGTACTGTTCAACGAAGGCCTCAACCCGATGGAGCCGGCGCCGTGGGCCGACAACGTGCCGCTGCACCTGGCGGCGACCGGTTTGCAGATCGGCTGGTGGTTGTTCGGCGCTCGCACCCTGACGGTGTTGATCGGCGCGGTAATGATGCAGCGGGTCGGGCACACGGGGCGCTTGTTGCAGGACTTGCTCGGCGCGGTGATTTTCCTGATCGCGATTATCGCAGCGCTGGCTTATGTGCTGGATCTGCCGGTCAAAGGCGTGCTGGCGACGTCCGGCGCGCTGGCGATCATCGTCGGTCTGGCCTTGCAGAGCACGCTCAGCGACGTGTTCTCCGGGATCGTCCTCAACACCACCAAGCCCTATCAGCTGGATGACTGGATCTCCATCGACGGCACCGAAGGCCGGGTCACCGACATCGACTGGCGCGCAACGCGTCTGCAAACCAGTCAGGGCAGCATGGCGGTAATCCCCAACTCACTGGCGGCCAAGGCCAAGATCATCAACTTCAGTCGACCGAGCAACATGTTCGGTGTGGCAGTCAGTGTGCAGGTCAGCCCTCATGCCCGGCCCAACTCGGTGATCGACGCACTGGAGCGGGCGATGCAGGGCTGTCGCCAGTTGCTCGACACGCCGGCGCCGAGCGTCGCGTTGAAAAGCTCCGGCAGCAGCGGCGCGGAATACGAGATCAGCGGGTTCGTCGCCTCGATGGGCGAGAAACGTGTAGTGCGCAATCAACTGTTCGATCTGGCCTATCGGCATTTGCAGGCGTCCGGGGTGAACCTGCTGTCCAGCGATGAAAGCAACGCGCCGACGAACCTTTCGCGGCCACGGGCGTTGCTCGACAGTTCACCGATTTTCTCGACCTTGCGTCAGGAAGAAAAAGACACCTTCAGCCAGAACATGACCCTGCAAACCTTCCGCGCCGGCGAGCAGATTCTGGGGGCGGGCGAGGTCAGCGATCACCTGTTCATCATCGAATCCGGTGTGGTCACGGTGACCTTGATCCGTCATGGCAAACCGTTCGAATCCGGACGCATGGGGCCCGGGGAAGTGATTGGCGAGGCCGGTATTCTTTCCGATTCATCGGTGCCGGCCACCTTCGCCGCGAAAACGTTCTGCGCCATGTACCGTATCGAAAAATCCTATTTGAAACCGTGCCTGGACGCTCGTCACGACATCAGTGAAGCGATGAAAACCCTGCTCGATTATCGCCTGCACAAAGCGCAGACCCTGACGCAGGACGAGCCCGTGGTCGTGGCGAAAAAAGGCTTTCTGCAGTGGCTGCGCCATCGCGTGTGAACGACGGGCCTCAGGCGTAAGCGGCGAGTTTCTGTTCCAGGTGCAGGCGCACCTGTGGCCACTCGTCATCAATGATGCTGAAACGCACCGAGTTGCGCTTGCGCCCGTCGGGCATGATCCGTTCATGGCGGACGATGCCTTCCTGCTGCGCACCCAGACGCAGGATCGCGTTGCGTGACTTCTGGTTGTTTTCGTCGGTGGTGAATTGCACGCGCACGCAATCGAGCAGGTCGAAGGCGTGGCACAGCATCAGGTATTTGGCTTCGGTGTTGACGAACGACTTCTGCCAGCGCGCCGCGATCCAGCTGCTGCCGATTTCCAGCTTGCGATTGAGTCGGTCGATCTTCCAGAAGCGGGTCGAGCCGATCACCTCGCCGGTGTCTTTCAATACGATGACAAATGGCATGACCGTACCGGCTTCGCGGCCATCGAGGGCCTTTTTCAGATAACTGTCGATGGTCGACGCCGAAGGCACCACGGTGACGGTGAGGTTCCACAGTTCGCCGTCAGCGGCGGCATCGAGCAGGGCGGCGGCGTCGGAATATTGCAGCGGGCGCAGAAGAATGCGCTGACCTCGCAGCGTGGTTTGCATGGATTCAGGTCTCGGCAGTGCGGGCGAAGGGCGAGCGCCTATTACGCCGCAGCGCAGTGATCCGATGCAACCTGCGCGAGGGGCACACGGTCACAATTTTTACATGCCTTGGGCAGGAGCCTCAGCCGATGAAAAACCTGCGGATCGCCACCTACAACGTCAACGGCCTGCGCGCACGGCTGCCGAACCTGCTGGACTGGCTCAAGCGCGAACAGCCGGACATCGCGTGCCTGGAGGAACTCAAATCCGTCGATAGCGCGTTTCCTGTCGCCGAGCTGGAAGCCGCCGGGTATGGCGCAATCTGGCAGGGTCAGGCGTCGTGGAACGGCGTGGCGATTCTTGCCCGCGATGCGCAGCCGCTGGAGAGCCGCCGTGGGTTGCCCGGCGACCCCGATGACAAGCACAGCCGCTATCTGGAAGCCGCAGTGCATGGAGTGCTCGTCGGGTGCCTGTACTTGCCAAACGGCAACCCGCAGCCGGGGCCGAAGTTCGACTACAAACTGGCCTGGTTCGAGCGCCTGATCCGTTACGCCAAGGATCTGCAAAGCAGCGACCACCCGGTGGTGCTGGCCGGCGACTACAACGTGGTGCCCACCGACATGGACATCTACAACACCCGTTCATGGCTCAAGGACGCGTTGCTGCAACCGCAAAGCCGTGAGTGCTATCAGCGCTTGCTCGATCAGGGCTGGACCGATTCGCTGCGACATCTGTACCCCGAAGATCGGCTGTACACGTTCTGGGATTACTTCCGCCAACACTGGCAAACCAACTCCGGGTTGCGCATTGATCATCTCTTGCTCAACCCGGCGCTGAGTCCGTATCTGCACGAGGCTGGCGTAGACGCCTGGGTGCGCAACGAACCGCACGCCAGTGACCATGCGCCGACGTGGATTCGCATCGGTTCGCGCAAGAAACGCTAGCAGGTGATTGGCGAAATCAATTGTCGAAAACAGTGCCTGATCCCGTATACATGGCGACCATTAACGCAGTGATCTGCGGCCCATGCAAAAGGACTGAGCAATGAGCGAACCACGCCTGACGAATCTGAAGCTGTACCTGCAACGCCTGGGTTTCGATACGCCGCCTGCACCGACCCTGGACACCCTGCGTCAGCTGCAATTACGTCACACCGGCGCCTTTCCCTTCGAGAACCTGGCCACGATCACTGGCGCGCCGGTGCTGATTGATCTCGCCTCTATTGAACAGAAGGTATTCGACCATGGCCGTGGCGGGTACTGTTACGAACTCAATCACCTGTTTTTCGCCCTGTTGCTTGAACTGGGCTTCGATGCTCGCGCCATCAGCGGCCGGGTGGTGATGAATCAACCCGAAGGCAGCTGGACCGCCCGTACTCACCGTTTGAGCCTGGTGACCCTCGACGGCGTGCGTTACATCACCGACGTCGGCTTCGGCGGCATGGTACCAACCGCACCGCTGGTCCTCGACAGCGAACACGAGCAGTCCACGCCGCACGAACCCTACCGCATCGAAAAACAGACCGATGGCTACATGCTGCGCGCCAGGGTGGCGGGTGAGTGGCGGTCGATGTACCTGTTCGATCTGCAACGCCAGGAAGACATCGACTACACCATCGGCAACTGGTACGTCTCGACCCATCCGCAATCACCGTTCACCCAGCGCCTGATGG
Source organism: Pseudomonas sp. GNP014 (assembly GCF_054344005.1). Taxonomy (NCBI): domain Bacteria; kingdom Pseudomonadati; phylum Pseudomonadota; class Gammaproteobacteria; order Pseudomonadales; family Pseudomonadaceae; genus Pseudomonas; species Pseudomonas sp. GNP014. The sequence goes on from NZ_JBTGUS010000001.1 coordinate 3,417,668, forward strand.
TTGCGCGCACCGGTGACGGCTGGCGCAAGACGTTGAACAACGGCAGCTTCGCGCTTCATCGCGTGGGCGCCGAGAGTGAGCGCCGGGAAGTGGCGGATGTCGATGAGTTGATCGCGTTGCTGGCTTGCGAATTTGATCTGCGCCTGCCTGATCTTCCGCACGTGCGGCATGCCCTTGAACGGATGATCGTCCCGGCCTGAGGTCGCCGTGAACACTTCACACGAGTGCTCACATCCACAGTGACAGGAGGGAATGTGTTGGCGGATTTGTGGGCGCCGGCAGCAGCGGGCTAGCAGGATGGGTGGCTACCTGGCCATTATGTGACCAATAAGTTGTATACAACTCTATGGACATTTGTCACGAGTATTGAATACAGTGTGCGCATAACAAAAACCAGGGAACCCCCCACCATGAAAACGCCCCATGTTTCACACCAACGGCCCGAGGACGAAAATCTCGGGGTCGGCGCGAATATGGCTTACGGCCTGCAACATGTTCTGACCATGTATGGCGGTATCGTCGCGGTGCCACTGATCATCGGTCAGGCTGCCGGGCTGTCGCCGGCGGACATTGGTTTGTTGATTGCTGCTTCATTGTTTGCGGGGGGGCTGGCGACACTGCTGCAAACCCTGGGTCTGCCGTTTTTTGGTTGTCAGTTGCCGCTGGTGCAGGGCGTGTCGTTCTCCGGCGTGGCGACCATGGTCACGATCGTCAGCAGTGGCGGCGAGGGCGGCTTCCAGTCGGTGCTCGGCGCGGTGATTGCGGCGTCCTTGATCGGTTTGCTGATCACGCCGGTGTTCTCGCGCATCACCAAGTTCTTCCCGCCGTTGGTCACCGGCATCGTGATCACCACCATCGGCCTGACGCTGATGCCAGTGGCCGCACGCTGGGCCATGGGCGGTAACAGCCATGCCCCGGACTTCGGCAGCATGCAGAACATCGGTCTGGCGGCGGTCACACTGGTGCTGGTGTTGCTGCTGAGCAAGGTCGGCAGTTCGACCATTTCGCGTCTGTCGATCCTGTTGGCCATGGTGATCGGCACGGTGCTGGCGGTGTTCCTTGGCATGGCGGATTTCTCCAGCGTCACCACGGGGCCGATGTTCGGCTTCCCGACGCCGTTCCACTTCGGTATGCCGACTTTCCACTTCGCCGCGATCCTGTCGATGTGCATCGTGGTGATGGTGACTCTGGTAGAGACTTCGGCGGACATCCTCGCGGTCGGTGAAATCATCGGCACCAAGGTCGATTCCAAGCGTCTGGGCAATGGTCTGCGGGCGGACATGCTGTCGAGCATGTTCGCGCCGATCTTCGGTTCCTTCACTCAAAGTGCCTTCGCCCAGAACGTCGGGCTGGTGGCGGTGACCGGGATCAAGAGCCGTTACGTGGTCGCCACTGGCGGTATCTTCCTGGTGATTCTCGGTCTGCTGCCGTTCATGGGGCGGGTGATTGCCGCCGTACCGACGTCAGTATTGGGTGGCGCCGGTATCGTGCTGTTCGGTACGGTGGCGGCAAGCGGTATTCGCACGCTGTCGAAGGTGGATTACCGCAACAACGTCAACCTGATCATCGTTGCCACCTCGATCGGCTTCGGCATGATCCCGATTGCCGCGCCGAACTTCTACGATCACTTCCCGAGCTGGTTCGCGACCATTTTTCATTCGGGCATCAGCTCGTCGGCGATCATGGCGATCCTGCTCAACCTGGCGTTCAACCACTTCACCGCCGGCAACTCGGACCAGCAGTCGGTGTTTGCCGCGGCGGAAGAGCGGACCCTGCGCTATCGCGATCTGGCAGCGCTGCGTGAAGGCGATTACTTCAGCGACGGCAAGCTGCATGACTGCGATGGCAAGGAAGTGCCGGTGATCGAGCCTGATGATCACGATCATGGGCAAGGTGCGCCGAAGGTGCATGCCAAAAGCGGTGAGCATGTCTGACGGCTGCCTGTGAATAGAAAAGGGCCGATCTGTTAAGCGCAGATCTGCCCTTTTTGTTTGATCTTTTCGAGCGCCCACAAAAAAGCCCCTGAATCTTTCGATTCAGGGGCTTTGCTATTTGGCTCCACAACCTGGACTCGAACCAGGGACCCAATGATTAACAGTCATTTGCTCTACCAACTGAGCTATTGCGGAATTGGTGCGTATGTTACTGATTCAAAAAGAGAAGTCAAGCATCGGTTATAAAAAACACTGAATCTTCTGGATGGGCGGTGACTTGTCAGCGATTGGCGGTTACCAGAACTGCAGCAGAGGTCTACCATGGCCGCCCGGAAGTGGTCACACGCGCTGCCGGCCATTCGCCGAAAAAGGTCCGCGCCATGAACCATTTGTCCCGCAACAGCGAGGTGTTCGCATGAGCATCGCGCAAATCAGCCTGCCCAAGGGCGTCGGTCCCCACGCCGAAAAACTCTTCGATGCAATCACCCAGGCCAGCACCGCTGAGGAATTGAACCGCGCCGGTGGCAAGGCCGAAGGTTTTGTTCTGGGCCTGGAAAGCACCAAGGCGATCAAAAGCCAGATCGCCGAATCGCTGTACGTCGTTTATGACGACGCCGCGAGTCAGCGTGCGACCGAACTGGCTTAACTGCCGAAGGTGATGGTGCCCATCATCAGTTTGGCGTAAGCCGCTGTGGCTGCGAGTTGCACCAGCCACAGCACCAGGCCGCCGAGGAAGACGCCGGTGGCCACTTGCAGCACCAGGCTTTTTTCGCGCTTGGCCGTGGTGCGCGGGATGAAGTCATCCAGATCGTCACGGTCGGCGCGCAGGTTGTCGTTTTTCATATCTGATCTCACAAAATTCTGGAATGTACTCATCACCTGTGGGAGCGAGCTTGCTCGCGAAGGCGTCATGTCAGTCGACAACGATGTTGAATGACAGATCGCTTTCGCGAGCAAGCTCGCTCCCACATTTGGACATGTGTGCAGTTTAGAGGGGATAGGGATTGTTTCGTGACAATAAAAAACGGGAAGCCGCAAGGCTTCCCGTTTTTCATCGCAAAGCGTAATCAGATGACCTGAACGATCGCATCCGTCACGGCCTTGATGTTGCTCTGGTTCAGCGCCGCCACGCAGATGCGGCCGGTGTCCAGGGCGTAGATGCCGAACTCGTTACGCAGGCGATGCACTTGTTCAGTGGTCAGGCCGGAGTAGGAGAACATGCCGCGCTGACGACCGACGAAGCTGAAGTCGCGGCCCGGGGCTTTTTCCGCCAGCAGGGCAACCATCTGCTCGCGCATGCCACGAATGCGCAGACGCATTTCCGCCAGTTCGGCTTCCCACTGGGCGCGCAGTTCCGGGCTATTCAGCACAGCGGCGACGATGCTTGCACCGTGGGTCGGCGGGTTGGAATAGTTGGTGCGGATCACGCGCTTGACCTGCGACAGCACGCGCGCGCTTTCTTCTTTCGATTCGCTGATGATCGACAGGGCGCCAACGCGTTCGCCGTACAGCGAGAACGACTTGGAGAACGAGCTCGAGACGAAGAAGGTCAGACCGGACTCGGCGAACAGGCGCACAGCGGCGGCGTCTTCGTCGATGCCGTCACCAAAGCCCTGGTAAGCCATGTCGAGGAACGGCACGTGACCTTTGGCCTTGACCACGTCCAGCACGTTGTTCCAGTCGGTCGGGGTCAGGTCGACGCCGGTCGGGTTGTGGCAGCAGGCGTGCAGGACAATGATCGAGCCATTCGGCAGGGCGTTGAGGTCGTCGAGCATGCCGGCACGGTTCACGTCGTGGGTGGCGGCGTCGTAGTAACGGTAGTTCTGCACCGGGAAGCCGGCGGTTTCGAACAGCGCGCGGTGGTTTTCCCAGCTCGGGTCACTGATTGCCACAACAGCGTCCGGCAGCAGTTGCTTGAGGAAGTCAGCACCGATTTTCAGTGCGCCGGTTCCGCCGACGGCCTGAGTGGTGATGACGCGACCGGCGCTGATCAGCGGCGAGTCGTTACCGAACAGCAGCTTCTGTACGGCCTGGTCGTAGGCAGCGATGCCATCGATCGGCAGGTAACCGCGCGAAGCGTGTTGAGCAGCTCGAACGGTTTCGGCTTCGATCACGGCGCGCAGAAGTGGAATTCGCCCCTCTTCGTTGCAGTAAACGCCAACGCCCAGGTTGACCTTGGTGGTCCGGGTATCGGCGTTGAAAGCTTCGTTAAGGCCCAGGATTGGATCGCGGGGTGCCATTTCGACAGCGGAGAACAGGCTCATTATTACGGCGGCTCTGAATGGAGAGTGGAGGGACGTGTAGCGCTCCAGCCGAATGCACTAGAGCGGTGCACAAACGGGGAGCTAGTATAGAGGCCATCACTGAGCAATGGCGACAGCGGAATCGGCATTTCGGGTAAGTTTTTCCGATTATTTCTTGACCGTTAGTCGATTGACCCTGTCAGAGACTTTGCTGGATGTAGGACGTTTACCTTGAAAGCCGAGGCAATCGACTCCACATTGAGCACAATCCAGGTTTTTTCTTGCGCGACATCGGTCGTTTGCGGTCGTCCCCGTGGTGTTCCGCTTTGCTCGGAACGCTGCGATCCCAGAGGTGTGTATGTCCGAATTCCAGCTAGTCACCCGCTTCGAGCCCGCCGGCGATCAGCCGCAAGCCATCCGCCAATTGGTGGAGGGCATCGAAGCCGGGCTGGCGCACCAGACGCTGCTCGGTGTGACCGGCTCGGGCAAGACGTTCAGCATCGCCAATGTCATCTCTCAGGTACAGCGTCCGACGCTGGTGCTGGCGCCGAACAAGACCCTCGCTGCGCAACTGTACGGCGAGTTCAAGGCGTTCTTTCCGAACAATGCCGTCGAATACTTCGTTTCGTACTACGACTATTACCAGCCCGAAGCCTATGTGCCGTCGTCCGACACCTTTATCGAGAAGGACGCGTCGATCAACGACCACATCGAGCAGATGCGCCTGTCTGCGACCAAAGCATTGCTGGAACGCAAGGACGCGATCATCGTCACCACGGTATCGTGCATTTACGGTCTGGGCAGTCCGGAAACCTATTTGAAGATGGTGCTGCACGTCGATCGCGGCGACAAACTCGACCAGCGCGCACTGCTGCGGCGTCTGGCGGACCTGCAATACACCCGCAATGACATGGATTTCGCCCGGGCAACCTTCCGGGTGCGCGGCGATGTGATCGACATCTACCCGGCGGAATCCGATCTGGAAGCGATCCGCATCGAGCTGTTCGATGACGAGGTCGAAAGCATTTCCGCATTCGACCCGCTGACGGGCGAAGTCATCCGCAAGATGCCGCGCTTCACCTTCTACCCGAAGAGTCACTACGTGACGCCACGGGAAACCCTGCTCGACGCGATTGAACACATCAAAGTCGAATTGCAGGAACGCCTTGAATACCTGCGCAGCAACAACAAACTGGTCGAGGCTCAGCGTCTGGAGCAACGCACCCGTTTTGACCTGGAAATGATCCTCGAGCTGGGCTACTGCAACGGCATCGAAAACTACTCGCGCTATCTGTCCGGACGTCCGGCCGGTGCTGCACCACCAACGCTCTACGATTACCTGCCGGCCGACGCCTTGCTGGTGATCGACGAATCCCACGTCAGCGTGCCGCAGGTCGGCGCAATGTATAAGGGCGACCGCTCACGTAAAGAGACGCTGGTGGAATACGGCTTCCGCCTGCCGTCGGCGCTGGACAACCGGCCAATGCGCTTTGATGAGTGGGAAGGGGTCAGCCCGCAGACCATTTTCGTCTCGGCGACACCGGGCAACTATGAAGCCGAGCACGCCGGGCGGGTGGTTGAGCAAGTGGTGCGGCCGACCGGTCTGGTCGACCCGCAAGTCGAGGTGCGTCCGGCACTGACCCAGGTCGATGACCTGCTCTCGGAAATCACCAAGCGCGTGGCGGTCGAGGAGCGGGTGCTGGTCACCACGCTGACCAAGCGCATGGCCGAAGACTTGACCGATTACCTCGCCGACCACGGTGTGCGCGTGCGTTATCTGCACTCGGACATCGACACCGTCGAGCGGGTCGAGATCATCCGCGATCTGCGCCTCGGCACGTTTGATGTGCTGGTGGGGATCAACTTGCTGCGCGAAGGCCTGGACATGCCGGAAGTATCGCTGGTGGCGATCCTCGATGCGGACAAGGAAGGCTTCCTGCGTTCCGAACGTTCGCTGATCCAGACCATTGGCCGTGCGGCACGTAACCTCAACGGCAGGGCGATTCTCTACGCCGATCGCATGACCGGTTCGATGGAGCGGGCGATCGGTGAAACCGAACGTCGTCGCGACAAGCAGATCGCTTTCAACCTTGCGAACGGCATCACGCCCAAAGGCGTGTTCAAGGACGTTGCCGACATCATGGAAGGCGCCACCGTGCCGGGTTCGCGCAGCAAGAAGCGCAAGGGCATGGCCAAGGCGGCCGAAGAAAGCGCCAAGTACGAGGCCGAATTGCGCTCGCCGAGCGAGATCGCCAAACGTATTCGCGCACTGGAAGAGAAGATGTATCAGCTGGCGCGGGATCTGGAGTTTGAGGCAGCGGCGCAGATGCGTGATGAGATTGCCAAATTGCGCGAGCGGCTTTTGGCTGTTTGATTGATGTTGCCTGATAGGGCCTCATCGCTGGCAAGCCAGCTCCCACAGGTTTCCTTTGGTGCTCACACATTTCGTGTACACCATCAATCCCTATAGGAGCTGGCAAGCCAGCTCCTTGGTTTCTTTTGGTGCTCACACATTTCGTGTACACCATCAATCCCTATAGGAGCTGGCAAGCCAGCTCCTTGGTTTCCTTTGGTGTTCACACATTTCGTGTACACCATCAATCCCTATAGGAGCTGGCAAGCCAGCTCCTTGGTTTCTTTTGGTGCTCACACATTTCGTGTACACCATCAATCCCTATAGGAGCTGGCAAGCCAGCTCCTTGGTTTCTTTTGGTGCTCACACATTTCGTGTACACCATCAATCCCTATAGGAGCTGGCAAGCCAGCTCCTTGGTTTCTTTTGGTGCTCACACATTTCGTGTACACCATCAATCCCTATAGGAGCTGGCAAGCCAGCTCCTTGGTTTCCTTTGGTGTTCACACATTTCGTGTACACCATCAATCCCTGTGGGAGCTGGCTTGCCAGCGATAAGGCCGCTTCAGGCGGCACAAAAATCAGTGGGCTTCCCCAGCCTTCAGCCCTTGCGGCAATTTTTTGGTCAGCAAAATCGCCAGCATGCTGATCCCCAGCGCAATCCCGACAAAGTGAAACGCATCGTTGTAGGCCATGATCGCCGCCTGCTGATGGACGATCTCACTCAACTTGCCCAACGCCGCCGTGTCGCTGCCAAACCTGTCGGTCATTGACGCCAGGCGCTCAGCCACCTGCGGATTGGTCGGCACCACCGCCTCGCGCAAATAATCGAAGTAGGTCTTGGTCCGCGCATCCAGCAGCGTCGCGAGCAGAGCAATGCCAATCGCACCGCCAAGGTTACGCAGGATATTGAACAGGCTCGACGCCGACCCCGCGTCCTGCGGCAGTATGTACGCCGTGGCGATCAGGGAAATGGTCACCATGATCAGCGGCTGGCCGAGGGCGCGGATGATCTGGATCTGATTGAACTGCGGCCCGGCAAAGTCCGGGTTGAGCACCCCCGACGAAAAACTCGCCAGCCCGAACAGTCCGAAGCCCAGCGTGCACAGCCATTTCGGCGACACGAACTTCATCAGCTTCGGCACCAGTGGAATCAGAAACAGCTGCGGCACGCCCATCCACATGATCACTTCGCCGATCTGCAGGGCGTTGTAGTTCTGGATCTGCGCCAGATACAGCGGCAGCAGATAAATCGAACCGTATAGCCCGACGCCCATGCCGAGGCTGGAAATACTCGAAAGGCCGAAGTTGCGATTGCGCAGGATGCCGAGGTTGATCAGCGGATTGGGCCTGGAAATCTGCACGATCACAAAGGTGATCAGGCTGATGAGGGCGATGCTGCCCAGAGTCACGATCAGGTTCGATTCGAGCCAGTCCTTGCGGTGGCCTTCTTCGAGAAATACCTGCAGACAACCGAGGCCGACACCAAGGGTGAGGATGCCGGTGTAGTCGGTGCTTTTCAGCAGTTCCCAGTGCGCTTCCTTCTTCTCCAACCCGTACATCAGCCCGGCGATCATGATCAGCCCCGGCGGAATGTTGATGTAGAAGATGTACTCCCAGCCCCAGCTTTCCGTGAGCCAGCCGCCCAGTGTCGGGCCGATGGACGGGGCGAACGTCGCGGTCATGGCGAACATCGCCATGCCTTTGGCGCGGTGGTGCTCGGGGAGTTTGATCAGGGTCAGGGTAAACGCCAGCGGGATCAGCGCACCGCCGGTGAACCCCTGCATGGCACGAAACACGATCATGCTTTCCAGGCTCCAGGCCATCGAGCACAGCAGCGACGAAACCAGAAAACCCAGCGACACCCACACTGCCAGCCGCCGCGCCGAGAGCAACTGCACCAGCCACGCGGTCAGCGGGATCATGATGATTTCCGCGACCAGGTACGAGGTGGAAATCCACGAGCCTTCTTCCAGCGTCGCCGAGAGTGCGCCCTGAATATCTTTCAGCGAGGAGTTGGTGATCTGGATGTCGAGCACCGCCATAAAGGCGCCGAGCATCACGCTCATCACCGCGATCCAGTCGCGCCGGGTCGGTTCACCGACCGGGCGGATCAGCGAATCACCGGCCATTGTCCGGGGCGTCTTTGATGTTCACGGTGGCGGTGACCGACATGCCCGGGCGGATCTTGCCGTGCAGCGGGTTGTCGGCCTTGAAGGTCAGTTTCACCGGAATCCGCTGTACGACCTTGGTGAAGTTGCCGGTGGCGTTGTCCGGTGGCAACAGGCTGAACTGCGCACCGGAGGCGGCGAACAGGCTGTCGACCCGCGCTTCGATGGGGGTGTCGCTGTAGGCGTCGAAGGTCAGCTCGGCTTTCTGTCCGGGCTGCATGTGGCCGATCTGGGTTTCCTTGAAGTTGGCCTGAACCCAGATGTCTTCATCGGGGACGATCGACAACAGATAGGCGCCGGCCTGTACGACCTGGCCGTTGCGTGCGGCGCGCTGGCCGACCAGGCCACTGATCGGCGCATGGATTTCGCTGCGGGTCAGATTGAGTTCGGCCTGGGCGAGATCGGCGCGGGCGTTGGCGATCTGTGCGTCGAGGCGCTTGATCTCGGCGGTCAGTGCGTTGACTTGCTGGCGTTGACTCTGCGCATCGGCCTGGGCTTTGGTCACCTGCGAGCGGGCGATGTGGGCATCGGCGGAAAGGGTGGTTACCCGTTCTTCGGAAACGTAGCCGGGTTTGCGCAAGGTTTCCGCACGCGACAGATCCATCTGCGAACGGCCGAGGGTGGCTTGGGTGGTCGCCACTTGCGCGTCGCTGGCGGCGATCAGGCTCGATTGCTGGGTCAGTTTGCTCTGCGCCTGCAAGCGCTCGGCCTCGCGGGTAGCGAGAGCCGCATTGGCGCGATCGACAGCGAGGCGAAAGTCATTGGGCTCAAGGCGCACCAGTAACTGGCCTTTTTCCACGTGTTGATTGTCCTGCACCAGCACTTCGTCGATGCGCGCGCTCAATTGGCTGGAGACGCGAGTGATTTCGCCCTGGACATAGGCGTTATCGGTGCTTTCATAAAAGCGCCCCTTGAAAAACCAATGGGCGAAGAAACCCCCGGCAATCAACAGAACCAGCAGCAGGAAAATAAACAGGCGACGCTTGAGTTGGGCAGGCATGGGCAAACTGTAGTCGAGGAATTGTAAGGAAAGGTATCAGTACGCGAATCTGGCACGAAGCCGATAAACGGTAAATGCCATCCGCCGATATTCGGCCATTCACCGCGCTGTATGGGCGTTCCAGCCGCAAACTTGGCTTAAATGCCCTGCCCGCTGGAGCGGGGCGGGTGTCGCCTGTTACCATTCGCCGCTTGATTGTTTTGCTTTTCATTCTTTTCGAGACATGCCATGACCACCGTCCGCACTCGCATCGCGCCATCGCCTACCGGGGACCCCCACGTAGGTACCGCTTACATCGCATTGTTCAACTACTGCTTTGCCAAGCAGCATGGCGGTGAGTTCATCCTGCGCATCGAAGACACCGACCAGTTGCGTTCGACCCGCGAGTCCGAACAGCAGATCTTCGACGCCCTGCGCTGGCTGGGTATCGACTGGAGCGAAGGCCCGGACGTTGGCGGCCCACACGGTCCGTACCGGCAGAGCGAGCGCGGCGATATCTATCAGAAGTATTGCCAGCAACTGGTCGACATGGGCCACGCGTTCCCGTGCTTCTGCACCGCTGAAGAACTGGATCAGATGCGCGCCGAGCAAATGGCGCGCGGCGAAACCCCGCGTTACGACGGCCGCGCGCTGCTGCTGTCCAAGGAAGAAGTCGCCGCCCGCCTGGCCGCTGGCGAACCCCACGTGATCCGCATGAAGGTGCCGAGCGAAGGCGTTTGCGTAGTGCCGGACATGCTCCGTGGTGATGTCGAGATCCCGTGGGATCGCATGGACATGCAAGTGCTGATGAAGACCGACGGCCTGCCGACGTACTTCCTCGCCAACGTGGTCGACGACCACCTGATGGGCATCACCCACGTGCTGCGTGGCGAAGAGTGGCTGCCGTCGGCGCCGAAACTGATTCTGCTGTACGAGTACTTCGGCTGGGAACAGCCGGAGCTGTGCTACATGCCGCTGCTGCGTAACCCAGACAAGAGCAAGCTGTCCAAGCGCAAGAACCCGACCTCGGTGACGTTCTACGAGCGCATGGGCTTCATGCCGGAAGCGATGCTCAACTATCTGGGCCGCATGGGTTGGTCGATGCCGGACGAGCGTGAGAAGTTCTCGCTGCAGGAAATGGTCGACAACTTCGACCTCAAGCGCGTGTCCCTCGGCGGGCCGATCTTCGACATCGAGAAGCTGTCATGGCTCAACGGCCAGTGGCTGCGCGATCTGCCGGTGGAAGAATTCGCCGCACGCGTACAGAAATGGGCGTTCAACTCTGAGTACATGATGAAGATCGCGCCGCTGGTTCAGGGGCGTGTGGAAACCTTCAGTCAGGTTGCACCGCTGGGCGGGTTCTTCTTCGCCGGTGGCGTGAACCCTGATGCCAAGTTGTTCGAATCGAAAAAGCTTTCCGGTGATCAGGTTCGCCAGTTGATGCAGTTGATCCTGTGGAAACTCGAAAGCCTGCGTCAGTGGGAGAAGGACAACATCACCGCGACGATTCAGGCGGTGGTCGAATCCCTTGAGCTGAAACTTCGTGACGCGATGCCGCTGATGTTTGCCGCGATCACCGGGCAGGCGAGTTCGGTGTCGGTGCTCGATGCGATGGAAATCCTCGGCCCGGACCTGACCCGTTTCCGTCTGCGCCAGGCGATCGACCTGCTGGGCGGTGTGTCGAAGAAAGAAAACAAAGAGTGGGAAAAGCTGCTGGGCGCGATTGCTTAAGCACGTCTGACTCTGCAGGAACCGCCGAAGGCCGGGATCTTTTGATTCCGGCCTTCGGCGTTTTCCCCCCGGATTTTCGGGGGGAGGGCGGTAAGTGATTGTTATGCCGACAAAAAACTTTGAAATTTTTCAAAAATAAGTTTGACAGGCTTTCGATACGCCCTTAAGATTCGCCCCGTCCTCAGCGATGACATCAACGATGAGGGGCTATAGCTCAGCTGGGAGAGCGCTTGCATGGCATGCAAGAGGTCGACGGTTCGATCCCGTCTAGCTCCACCAATTTACACTTCGAAGCCTGGCCACACCGGCTTCGAAGCGATCAACACTCAGCGTTGATCAGTTGTATAGAAGGGTTTGCGTCCCCTTCGTCTAGTGGCCTAGGACACCGCCCTTTCACGGCGGTAACAGGGGTTCGAGTCCCCTAGGGGACGCCAGTTTTACAGAAGTGATGTTGCAAAACGTTGCTCCGCCGCGAGGCGAAAAATCCGGGGCTATAGCTCAGCTGGGAGAGCGCCTGCATGGCATGCAGGAGGTCAGCGGTTCGATCCCGCTTAGCTCCACCAATTTACAGTTCAAGGTCTGGCCACACCGGCCTTGAAACGATCAGTTCTCAGCGCTGATCAGTTGTATAGAAGGTTTGTGTCCCCTTCGTCTAGTGGCCTAGGACACCGCCCTTTCACGGCGGTAACAGGGGTTCGAGTCCCCTAGGGGACGCCACGATTACCCGCTCTGCGGGATTTATAAGGGTCATTCAATTATTGAATGGCCCTTTTGTTTGTCTGGCGTTTGGCCAATTCTCCTTTTTCCTTACACTGTGCTTCAGACCAGCGGTCATATCCTTGACTTGCAGAATATTATTATGCGAATAATATTCTAGTCGTAATATTCGGAGGCAACGATGAACGATAAAAAAGCTCAAACCCGCGAACGCATCCTCAAGGCTGCCAGCGCCGCATTGATTCAGCGTGGCCCGGCAGACCCAAGCGTGGGCGAAGTGATGGGCGCGGCCGGCCTGACCGTCGGCGGCTTCTATGCGCACTTCGAAAGCAAGGACGCGATGATGCTCGAAGCGTTCAAGCAACTCCTGGGTCGCCGACGCGACCTGATTGCCGACATGGACGCCGACCTGACCGGGGAAGAGCGTCGCGCCTTGGTCGCGGCTTTCTATCTGTCACGCAAGCACCGTGATTCCAGCGACGCGGCGTGCCCGATTCCAGCCTCCATCGGCGAACTGGGCCGTTTGCCGGAGTCGTTCCGCGTGGCACTGAACGAGCATCTGGAGTTGATGATTGCGCAGTTGGCGTCCAGCCCCGAGGACACCGACAAAGCCCTGGCCGACGTGGCCTTGATGGTGGGCGGGCTGGCGCTCGCAAGGGCCCTGGGTCCGGGAGATTTATCCGATCGATTGCTGCGCGCGGCCAAGTCGGCGGTGCGTTGACCTGAAGGCAATTCGCCTGAGGAGAGAACGATGAACACGTTGAAGTGGATTCGTGGCGTTAATGGCACCTTGGGCTGGATTGCACCGAAACGGGTAGCGAGCAAAATGCGCCTGGCGTTCATGACGCCACGCACGCTGCCTTTGCGCGATTGGGAATTGCCGCTGCTGGCCAATTCCGAACGAATCACTTTGCGCTTTGGTCTCTCAGCCTTGCGCTGGGGCCAAGGCCCGACCGTGCTGCTGATGCATGGCTGGGAAGGGCGGCCAACCCAGTTTGCCGCGCTGATCACGGCATTGGTCGAGGCCGGTTACACGGTTGTGGCCCTCGATGGTCCGGCCCACGGTCGTTCGCCGGGGCGAGAGGCCAATGTCGTGCTGTTCGCTCGTGCCATGCTCGAAGCCGCTGCCGAGCTGCCACCGTTGCAAGCGGTCATCGGCCACTCCATGGGCGGCGCCAGCGCGATGCTCGCGGTGCAATTGGGGTTGCGCACCGAAACCCTCGTCAGCATTGCCGCGCCGGCCCGCATTCTCGGCGTGTTACGCGGTTTCGCACGCTATGTCGGCTTGCCGCCCAGAGCGCGTTCCGCCTTTATCCGGCAGGTCGAGCAGGACGTCGGCATGCGCGCCGCCACTCTGGATGTCGCGCACTATCAACTGGATATGCCGGGGCTGATCGTGCATGCCGAGGACGACACCTTCGTTTCGGTCAAGGAATCGCAGCTGATTCACGAATCATGGTTCGACAGCCGTCTGCTGCGCCTGGAAAGCGGTGGTCACCAGCGCGTGCTGGCTGACCCTCGGGTGGTGGATGGCGTGTTATCACTGTTGGCCGGGCGCAGCCTTCAGGCGCGCCAATCGGCCTGAGCTCCGTTACACTGCCCCGGTTGAATCAATTGACCGGGAGTGGGGCATGGGTTGGGATCGGGCAACGCCGTTTACCATTGATCTGCAAGTCGGCGCCGAGGACATCGACGGGCTGGGCCACGCGAATAACGCGGTGTACGTGACCTGGCTGGAACGCTGTGCCTGGCGCCACTCGCAGCGTCTGGGGCTGGATCTGGTCGAGTACCGCCGGCTGGATCGGGCGATGGCCGTGGTGCGTCACGAGATCGATTATCTGGCCGCCGCTTACGAAGGCGATGAGTTGCAATTGGCGACCTGGATCGTCGATTGGGACCAACGCCTGAAAATGACCCGGCATTTCCAGCTGAAACGCCCGAGCGATAACACCACTCTGCTGCGCGCGCAAACCACGTTCGTCTGCATCGAGCTGTCCACCGGCAAGCCCAAGCGCATGCCGGCGGAGTTTATCGAGGGCTACGGTCCCGCAATTCAGGCCTCAGAATCTGCGCAAATCTAATCTGTAGGACTGAGTCTGCAGGGGATCTGCGGTTTTTCTCGTAATCCAGTAAACTGCCGCACGTTTTCTTCAAGTAGTGTTTTCCCCATGCAAATTGCTCTGGCGCCCATGGAGGGGTTGGTCGACGACATCCTGCGCGACGTGCTGACCCGTGTTGGCGGCATCGACTGGTGCGTCACCGAATTCATTCGGATCAACGATCAGTTGCTCACACCGGCCTATTTCCACAAGTTCGGTCCGGAGTTGCTCAATGGTGCCCGTACCCGATCTGGTGTCCCGCTGCGCGTGCAGTTACTCGGCTCCGACCCGGTATGCCTCGCGGAAAACGCGGCGCTGGCCTGCGAACTCGGTTCCGAAGTGATTGACCTCAACTTCGGCTGCCCGGCCAAGACCGTCAACAAATCCCGGGGCGGGGCGGTGCTGCTCAAGGAGCCGGAACTGCTCAATACCATTGTCGAGCACGTGCGCCGCGCCGTGCCGGCGCACATCCCGGTCACCGCCAAGATGCGTCTCGGCTTCGACAGCCCGGACGGCTCGCTGGTCTGTGCCACTGCGCTGGCCGAAGGCGGTGCCGAGCATATCGTGGTTCACGCCCGGACCAAAGTCGATGGCTACAAGCCGCCGGCACACTGGGAGTGGATTCCACGGGTGCAGGATGTCGTCAAGGTGCCGGTGTTTGCCAACGGTGATATCTGGAGCGTCGAGGACTGGCGGCGTTGCCGCGAGATCAGTGGGGTCGAAGACATCATGCTCGGTCGAGGCCTGGTGTCGCGCCCGGATCTGGCCAGGCAAATCGCGGCTGCCCGTGCTGGCGAGGACGTGGTCGAGATGACCTGGGCCGAGCTGATGCCGCTGATCCAGGACTTCTGGCTGCAAGCCAAGGCGCAGATGACCGCGCGTCAGTCGCCGGGCCGTTTGAAGCAATGGCTGGCAATGCTGACACGCAATTATCCTGAAGCCACCGAGCTGTTTACCGTGCTCCGTCGTGAAACCGAGCCAGACCAGGTTCTCGCGTTTGCTCGGCCTGCCGGTCGCCGAAGCGGCCTGAAAAAAATCTGCAAATACTCTCTTGAAATCATTTCAGCGGTCCCTATCTAAGGGGTACGCGATGCCGAATTCGGGTCGCGGAGACACAAAAACTTGCTGATTGTTTTCAGGAGATTTGAACCATGAGTACTGCATTTTCCCTCGCACCACTGTTCCGTTCCTCGGTAGGTTTCGACCGCTTCAACGACCTGTTCGAAACCGCCCTGCGCAACGAGCCAGGCAGCAGCTACCCACCTTACAACGTCGAAAAGCACGGTGATGACCAATACCGCATCGTCGTGGCCGCAGCCGGTTTCCAGGAAGAAGACCTGGAGCTGCAAGTCGAGAAAGGTGTGCTGACCATCAGTGGCGGCAAGCGTGATGCCAACGAAGGCGTGACCTTCCTGCATCAGGGCATTGCCCAGCGAGCCTTCAAGCTGTCCTTCCGGCTGGCCGATCACATCGAGATCAAGGCCGCCGATCTGAGCAACGGTCTGTTGAGCATCGACCTGTTGCGGGTGATCCCGGAAGAAGCGAAGGCCAAGCGCATCCCGATCAACGGGGCGCAGAAGCCGGCTCTGCAACATTGATTCACTTGCAGACACAAAATGTCTGAGCAGGCGCTGAGCCGCTGAATGAAGGCCCCGATACGTCGGGGCCTTTTTTATGGGCGTAAGAAAAGCGTTGTGCGACTTTGCCGCCGACAACGGTTTCTCTACAATCCGCCGCAGTTTTGCCGACCCCACTCCCTGGCGGTCGGCCTGGAGCCTTTTTCATGGACGATATTCAGCAGCGTTGGCTGTGCGCCCTTTCTGCGCCGATGGCAGCGCTCAATACCGGCGCCGGGTATGCCGACCCCGCTTTCTGCGACGACCGCTACATTGATCTGCGAGACAGCTGGGGGATCGATGATCGGCGGCAATTGTTCGAGATGCTCGAAGGGATGACCGATGACGGCCATGCCAGGCACCTCAGCGCGGCCTATATGGCCTGGCAGCGTTGTCTGCCGAGCGAATGGCAGGCCTTGCTTGCAGACCTGAGCCCCCGCCAACGTGTCCTGCATGAATTCGCCAGCCGTACATTCGGCAGCTGCGGTCCCGGGGGGATTTTGTCTTGGGATTATGGGCGCATGGGCTTCCTCTTGCGTTGCGCGGTGCGCAATCAGTGGATCGATCTGGTCGAGAGCAACTGGCTGCACAGTCGCCTGGCCATCAGGGCGCAATTTCACTACGGCAGCTGGATGGCATATTTCAATGGCTTTGTGGTGGGGCGGACTTTTTGGTGCTGCTTGAGCGCCAGCGATGACGAGCTCGCTGGCGCGCTGGACCGGCAAGGCAACAGCGCTCATAACCTGCGGATCAGTCGCGGTCTTGCGCAGAACATTCCGCACTTTCTGGCCGATTTGCCTTGGCACATGGACATTGATCCGCCGCCACGTCCGATATCGCTCAAGGAGTTCGACTGGTCATGAGTTGCTGGATCCGACTGGGCATCGAGCCTACGACTGACGAAACCCTGATTCGCAATGCCTACCGCGCACGCCTGCCAGCGCATCATCCGGAGACTGACCCGGAAGGCTTTCAGGCACTGCGCATGGCCTACGAAAACGCCCTGCGTCTGGCCCGTGCAGACGAGGAGGAATCCGAGCCAGAGCCCGAAGCGGCAGAGCCGACGGTCAAGGAGGTCCCGCAGACGTTCGTGGATTTCTGCGAACTGCTTGACGATCCTGCGCGACGCTTCAATTTCGCGGCGTGGCAGGCCTTTGTCCAGGCACTGGATGAACTGTCGCTGGATGCACTGGATGAACTCGGCTGGGGGCTGTACCACCGGATGGCCGACGCCGGTCCGTTGTCCTACCGTTGCGCAAACCTGTTGGCCAAGCGTATGGCCTGGGATCAACAGTTGCTGGATCTGGAGTTCAACGACGCCCAGCGGGTTGAAGCCTTTCTGCGGCGAATCGAGGCCCCCGACCCGTTCGACACGGATCTGATGAGCGCCTGGTCGGAGGCCGCGCAGACTGAATCGCTGTGGTACGCGCGGAGCCTGGACTTCATTTTCACCCAGCGCCCGCTCCATGAGTTCGCCGACTTCGCCAGTCAGCACACGTGCCTGCCGTTGCCGGATGATGCTGCGTTCATCAAGCGTCTGCTGGTGCAGTTCACGCAGGCGGGCATCGGAGTGTCGACATTTTTGCAGTGCTGCGTCGAACAGCAACGTGCAGCCCCGGATGATCTGGACTGGTTGTACCTGTTGGCGTGTCAGAGCAGCTTGTTGGGGCGGGACGATCAAGCACTGCCTTGCTGGATCCGGCTCTGGAACGAACATCGTCATCCGATGGCGGAAAGTCGTCTGCTGGAATTGTGTGCCAAGCGCCAGCCGACCTTTCTGCCGCTGCTGATTCAGGCGTTCGATCGTCTGCAGGACTGCGCTGACTGGTCAGAGGATCTCGGGGAGGAATGCCAGGTGTCTGGCAGTCCTTCGCAACGCCCTGAGACGCTGAATCGTTGGTTGGGTGTCGGGCGGCTGCAGCTGGAGAGTCTGGCCCAGAGTTTTGTCGACTGGCGCATGACGGGTGATGAGCTTCCATTGCTCGCACAACTGTTGGGTGAGAATGCCGACAGCCGATTGCTGCAGCTTTACCGGCACGCCTGGGCGTTGCATAGGGGCGACTCGCTGTTGCTGCAGCAGATTCTGGATGCACCGCTGCCGGTCGATGCCCTCGAAAGCCTGGTCTTGAGCGGCTTCAAATATCAGGCCGGGCAGCATTTGCGCTGGTTGAGCAGGGCGCCGATTGCGCAGGCGATGGACGCTTTCTGCGAGGCGGATTCGAACTCGTGGCAGTTGCCGGAGGTGCTGACACAAGGCGAGCCGCACAAGGTCTGTCGTTTGTGGCTGCGCCGCTTGCGGCCTTACAGCCACGCAGCGCTGGAGCGAATGGCCGAAGCGTTCAGACTGAGTGCTGTCAAAGATGACTGTGACTTGTCCGAACTCGATTTGCTTTTGCAGTTGAGTCGTCGCGCAATTGAGTTGCCGCCGGTCGGCCTGGGCGCAGCTGCATGGGAGTGGCATGCCCAGAGCCTGTTTTTGCTGGCTTTGCTGGAGCAGCCGGAACGCTGGTTGCAATTGATTGATGCGCGGTGCCTGGAGCGTCTGTCGTTCAACCCCGCTCATCCTCTGGCTCGGCTGCAGCCATTGTTGCAGCGTTTGCAGCGTGAGCAAGGCAACTGCGATGGCTTACTGGGATGGCTGCAAGGCGATGACCCGGTTCACGGTTTGCTGGTGCAACAATTGTTCAGCGTACAACAGGCCCTCGACAGCGCCAGGTTGCCTGCCAATACCTTGCTTTACACTTGCGTCGAAAGCGACCGGGATGCCTGCGGCGACGATCTGCTGGGGTTGTTGATGTTCTGGGGCGTGCTCTATCACGACCCGAGCCTGAGCGCCGAGCAGCACCGGGCCTTGTTGCAATCCATCGCGGCGGTCAGTTGCGAAGACGACTGGTTCGAAGGTTTTCGCGATGGATTGATCAAAGGCGAGCCGGTGTGGCCACCGCGCAAGGTGTTGACGGATTTTGGCGTCGACAAACTACTGGCGTATGAGGCGCTCGATGCCCTCAAGGGCCTGATTCGTTATGGCGCTGCCGGTGTGCCGAAAACGCGAGTACTGCGCCAATTGCAGCAGGGCAAGGATGACGTGCAGAACAGCGTCGGCTTGCGGCTGGCGCTGTGTGCGTTGCTGTCCTGGTCGGAGCGTTTACTACTGGCCAACAGTGATATTCAACCGGTACCGGCAGGTGCGATCTGGCGCCTCGGGTCGCGACTGGGGCGCAAGGCTTTTATCGCTCAGGTCTTGGGGTGTTTGGTGATCGCACCGGTGGCGGGTCTGATCAGTGGCACCACGGCCGCTGGCATTCTTATCCTGTTACTCGCTGTTCTGGTGTTGCTCGGCGCCATTCTGCGCCGCTTGCATGACATGGGGCGGGGCATTCCCACGTTGCTGATATTCATGGCGCTGTCACCGGTGCTGCCATTTTTGCCGTTGGTGCTGTTCGGCTTTCCAGGGGACAAGTTGCCCAACCGCTATGGCGTGCCGCCGGACAGCGGGGGTGGCGAAACACTGTCCGGCGGCCTGCAGGCCGCATTGCGCCGACTCAATGGCTAGAGGCGCAGTTGGTCCAGTGCCTTGTTGAGCTCTGAGCGGTGGCTCGCGATCTCGGATGATTGCTGGCCACCGAGGACTGCGGTGAAGCTGTGCAGCCATTCGGCAATGCGTTCGCGTTGCGTTCCGAGGCTCTGCATCCATGCCCGTTCCAGACGGGCCAGCAAGGTGCGGTTGGGCAATGCGTCGCGTGGATGGACCTTCAATGTGGACAGCCGGTTATGGCTGTCCCGGCGCGCCTGCTCATCCAGCCCTGTAGGACTGCGGTCGATACTGTGGCTGTGGCGATCACCGGTCTCGAGCAACGTGACGTCGACTTCGAGCAAACCATTGATGTCATAGCTGAAGCGTACATCCAGTTCCTGAATGTGATCGCAGGGCGTCAAGTCGACATCGAAAGCCTCAATCAGGATGTTGTCGCGTACCCACGGTCGTTCACCCTGATAGACAGCAATACGGATCTGTTCCTGACGGGGGTGGGTGGTGTGATAACGCTCCACCCGTGACGTCGGGATGATGGTGTTGCGTTCGATAATCGGCGAAAAAGCACCGTCGATGCCGTTGCCGCGCATGGTCGCGATGCCCAGCGTGTAAGGGCAGACATCGGTCAGAATCAGCTCTTCCACCGCGCCATCGCGCGCCTTGCACGCGGCTTGCGTGGCCGCCCCGAGCGCAACGATGGTGTCCGGGTCGAGATGCCGGTACGGCAGGCGCCCGAACAGCGTGGCGACCATTTGCTGCACCGCCGGCATCCGCGTGGCGCCACCGACCAATACCAGGCTGTCGAGATCGCGGGGTTTGAGCCGTGCATCGCGCAGGGCCTGTTCGATCGGTGCGCGCAGTCGGGCGAGTAGCGGCTCCCAGATCTTCACGGCAGCGGCTTCGTCCAGTGACCATTCGAACGTCGTGTCGCCGTGACGCCAGTTCAGCTGCTGTGTCCCTTCGCCGAGTTTGCACTTGAGTTGTTCCAGTGCATCGCCAAGGCTGGCCATGCCTTGCGCATCAACCATTGACGGGTTCAGTTGCCAGTTTTTCAGGCACGCCTGCAACAGCGCGGCGGTGAAGTCTTCGCCACCGAGGAAGTTGTCGCCGGTGGACGCATGCACTTCAATCAGCGGGAGCGCGTATTCCAGCACTGTGACGTCGAACGTACCGCCACCCAGATCGAAAATCAGTGTGCGTTCGAACTTTTGCTCGTGCAGCCCGTAGGCCATGGCGGCGGCGGTCGGTTCGTTGATCAGGCGCGTGACGGCAAGACCGGCCAGCTCGGCGGCGAACAGGGTGCGCTTGCGTTGCTCGTCGCTGAAGTACGCCGGCACGGAAATCACCGCTTCAGAGACCGGGTGGCCGAGGAAGGCCTCGGCGTCCTGTTTGAGTGAGCCGAGCACCAGCGCCGACAACTCTTCCGGACTGAAATGGCGGCTGCCGAGCTCGATCTGCCTGTCGCTGCCCATGAAGCGTTTGAAGGCAGCGGCCGTGCGGTCAGGATGGGTGGTCAGGCGGGCGCGGGCGGCTTTGCCGACCAGAATGGTGTCATCTTCATCGAGGCTGACCACCGACGGGGTCAGCACGTCACCGAGGGCGTTGGGAATCAACCGGGCCTGACCGTCCTGCCAGACGGCGATCAGACTGTTGGTGGTGCCAAGGTCAATGCCCAGCAGGGCCGGGCGGGGGAGGGTTGCATCCTGCATGATCGTTCTCGAAACGGCGCAAAAAAACGCGACCCTACAGGTTGCCGCAAACCGTGGCAATCAGGGTTCTGTTGCAGCCTGCGCCGTTGCCTGCTTCAGGGCAGCAGCCCTTTCAGCGCCTCCAGCGCCATCGGCCGACTGTGCAGATAGCCTTGATACAAATGGCAACCCAGACCCTGCAGGAACGCCAGTTGCTCCGGAGTTTCCACGCCTTCGGCGATCACCTCCAGCTCCAGGCTGCGCGCCATGGCGACGATCGCGCGAATGATCTCGGCGTCGTTCGGGTCGGTGGTCGCATCGCGAATAAACGACTGATCGATTTTCAGCGTGTCCACCGGCAAGCGCTTGAGGTAGGTCAGTGACGAATAGCCGGTGCCGAAATCGTCCATGGCGAAGCTCACCCCGAGTTTTTTCAGGCGGCGCATCTTGCTGATGGTGTCTTCCAGATTCTGGATGACGATGCCTTCGGTGATCTCCAGTTTCAACAGCGAGCACGGCAGGCCATGACTGGACATGCTGTGTTCGATGCGTTCGACGAAATCGTTCTGGCGGAACTGTCGCGGGCTGATGTTCACGCACAGGCTGAAATTCAGCGGGTCGACCAGTTTCAGCGCGATCAGCTCTTTGAACGCGTCACAGGCTTCGTCGAGGATCCAGGTGCCGACTTCGAGAATCAGGCCGCTGTCCTCCAGCACTTTGATGAACTCGGTCGGCGATTGTGTACCCAGCTCCGGGTGGTGCCAGCGCACCAGCGCTTCAGCGCCGATGATGCGGTTGTCCCGGGCGTCGACCTGCGGCTGGAAGTGCACGTTGAATTCGCCGCGCGACAGCGCCAGGCGCAAGTCGGTCTCCATGCGCAACCGTTCGCTGGCGGCTTTCTGCATGGTGTTGTGATACATCTGCGTGGTGTTACGCCCGGAATCCTTGGCCCGGTACAGCGCGATGTCGGCGCGTTTGAGCAAGTCGGTCGGGGTCGAACCGTGGTCGGGAATCAACGCCACGCCGATACTCGGCGTCACTTGCAGGCGCTGGCCGTCGAGGAACATCGGTTCCGACAGCAGCTCGCGGATGGTGTCGGCCAGTTCCCGCACCTGGGTGCTGACCTCGTTGCGTGTGCCCTCCAGACCACTGAGCAGCACCACGAACTCATCACCGCCCAGACGCGCGACGGTATCTTCCATGCGCACGCTGGCTTCGAGTCGCGCGGTGATGATCTTCAGCACCGTGTCGCCGACCGGGTGGCCGAGGGAATCGTTGATGTGCTTGAAGTGATCGAGGTCGAGAAAGAGCAGTGCGCCGCGCAGGTTGTGGCGTTTGAGCAGGGCAATCTGCTGGCTCAGGCGATCCATCAACAGAGCGCGGTTGGGCAGGTTGGTCAGCGGATCGTGATACGCCAGATGACGAATCTGGGCCTCGGCGTTTTTCAGCAAGCTGACGTCGCGGGCTGTCAGCAGCAGGCACGCGGTTTCATTCAGGGTGATCGGCTCGACTGAAACCTCGACGGTGAGCAACTCACCGCGCTTGTTGCGCCCGAGCATTTCCTGATGATGCACGCGGCCCTTGATCTGCAGCTCGGCGAGCAACGCCGAGCGCTGTTTCTCCTCGGCCCAGATGCCGACCTGATACACGGTCTTGCCCACCACTTCGTCCGCGCGATAGCCGGTCAGGCGGCAGAAACCGTCGTTGACCTCCAGATAACGCCCGGTGTCGCGCTCGGTGATGGTGATCGCGTCGGGGCTGGAGTGGAACGCTTTGGCGAATTTCTCTTCGCTGGCCTTGAGTGCGGCTTCCGAACGCTGTTGCTGGGTGATGTCGCGCAACGTGGTGACGATGCACGGCTGATCGCCAACGCTGATCTGCCGGCTGGAAATCACGCAGGTCAGCGACTGGCCGTCCTTGTGCTGGACGATGATCGCGACATTGCTCAGCCCCTGCTCGCGAATCACGCGCTCGATGCGCTGCAGGCTTTTCGCCGATGCGTCCCACAGGCCGATTTCTTCGGCGGTATGGCCGATCACGTCGGCGGCGCTCCAGCCGAAAGTCTGGGTAAAACTGTTATTGATTTCGATGAATTCGCCACTGTCCTGGCGGGTGACACAGATCGGGTCGGGACTGACCTGGAACAGCGTGGCGAATTTCTCTTCCGAGGCCACCAGTCGCTGTTCGCGTTCGACCTGATCGGTGATGTCCAGCAACGTCCCGGCCATGCGCAACGGCGCGCCGTTGTCGTCGCGGTAGAGGCGGGCGCGGCTTTCCAGATATCGCGAGCTGCCGTCCGGCAGTTGCACGCGATAAGTCAGTTGATAGTTGCCCGCCGGACCTTCGCGCAGGCTGCGATACGCATTGCGCATGCTGTCGCGCTCTTGGCCGGGCACGCCTTCGAAAAACTCGTCGAATGATTCATGGAACGGTTTTGGCTCCAGCCCGTGCAGTTGCGCGGCACGCGCCGAGCCGTAAAGCATGCCGCTGGGGATGTGCCAGTCCCAGGTACCGAGCTGCGCGGAATCCAGCGCCAGATCGAGGCGTTCCTGACTGTCCTTCAGTGCCAGTTCGGCGGCTTTGCGCTCGGTGGTGTCGAGGAACGTGCTGAGCAGATAGGGCTGGCCTTCGAGTTCGACCTTTTGCGCACTGAGAATGCCGTCATGCACCTGACCGTTGCTGGCGCGAAACTGCACTTCCATGCTGATCAGTTCGCCCTTGGCCTTGGTTTTCTTCACCAGTTCGCCGCGTTGTTCAGGGTGCACCCACAGGCCCAGTTCCAGGGTGGTGCGGCCGATGGCGGTCTGCACCGGCCAGCCGAACAGGCTTTCGAAATACTGGTTGGCTTCACTGATCAGGCCGTCTTCCTGGCGCGTCAGCAACACCATGTTCGGGCACAGGTGAAAGAGTGTGGCGAAACGTTTCTCCGAGCTGCTCAAAGCCTGTTCGCGTTGACGCTGGTGGGTGATTTCGCGAATCACCCCGATCATTCGGGGGCGGCCGTTTTTGTCCGGCAGCAGGCTGCCACTGATCTCCAGCCAGTGCAGGCTGCCGTCCGGCCAGCGAATGCGGTGGTGCATCGCCTGTTCCAGTGGTGCGCCGGCAATTACCGCGTGGAAGGCGCGCACGGTTTTCGCGCGGTCTTCCGGAGGCAGTAGATCGAGGTATTCCAGATCTTCCGGCAGCGGTTGCCGCGGATCGAAGCCGAACAATGCCTGAGTGCCCCGCGACCAACTGATCTGCCCGCGCTCGATGTCCCAGTACCAGGCACCGAGCCGCGCGCCGTTGAGGGCAGCGAGCAATTGCGGCGCACTCTCCCAGCTCTGCTCGGAATGACGCGGGTCAATCGCTTGAATGCGCGGCATCGGCGGAATTCGGTCAACAGATTTCGGCATTGTTAACGGGCCTTGAGCTGATGTTGGCGTTAGGCACAGGGGCAGCGGCTCTCTCGGAGTAACACAAGTTGGCCTTAAGTCCCTGGCAGATCGACTTGAGCATCCAGCAAGGCCATAAAGGCTCTTGCTGCATTCGATAGCGTCCGTTCGGTGTGCAGGATATAGCCTAGCTGGCGACTGAGCTGTATGCCCGGCAAAGCGATGCTCGCCACCTGCTCATCGAGCATGGTGCGCGGCAAAACACTCCACGCCAGGCCGATCGAGACCATCATTTTGATGGTTTCCAGATAGTTGGTGCTCATGGCGATATTCGGCGTCAGTCCCTGGGCTTCGAACAAGCGTTGGACAATATGGTGAGTAAAGGTGTTGCCGCCGGGGAAAACCGCCGGATGACCGGCAATGTCGGCCAGGCTGACCGGGCCGTTGCCGATCAATGAATGCTCCGGGGCGACCACGAAATCCAGCGGGTCGTCCCACACCGGCGTGGCTTTGACCAGCGCGTGCGGTTCCGGCGCCAGGGTGATGACCGCCAGTTCTGCACGGCCATGGAGAATTTCTTCGTAGGCCACTTCCGAATCGAGGAACTGAATATCCAGCGCCACCTGTGGGTAGCGACGAGTAAATTCCCGCAAAAGCGGCGGCAAACGGTGCAAACCGATGTGGTGACTGGTGGCCAGGGTCAGGCGCCCGCTGACTTCGCCGGTGAGGTTGGTCAGGGCGCGGCGAGTGTCGTCCAGCACGTTGAGAATCTGATAAGCCCGTGGCAGCAGGGCGCGGCCGGCCTCAGTCAGGCCTACTTCGCGGCCCAGGCGGTCGAACAGGCGCACCTTCAATTGCTGCTCCAGGCCGGCGATGCGTTTACTGATCGCCGGCTGCGTCAGATGCAGGCGTTCGCCGGCGCCAGAGAAGCTGCCCGTCTCGGCGATCGCGATAAAAGCATTGAGGTTGGCCAGATCCATGGTTCGTATTCCAGTTGGTTATCCAAAGCATAAAAAATATGAATTTGAGTTATTTAATGTAACCCCATAGGATCGGCCTCACAAGCCAAAGGGTTATTGATAAGCCCAGGGCATAGAAACAAGCTGATGAGGAACCGTCTGATGGCCGGCAAAACGCTCTACGACAAGCTCTGGGATTCGCATTTGGTCAAGCAGCGCGACGATGGCTCGGCGTTGATCTATATAGATCGTCACATCATCCACGAAGTGACTTCGCCGCAAGCTTTCGAAGGCCTGCGTCTGGCCGGGCGCAAGCCTTGGCGCATTGATGCCAACATCGCGACCCCGGACCACAACGTACCGACGACCCCGGAACGCAAGGGCGGGATTGAAGCGATTGCCGACCAGGTCTCGCGTTTGCAGGTGCAGACCCTCGATGACAACTGTGATGAATACGGCATCGTCGAGTTCAAGATGAACGACGTGCGCCAAGGCATCGTCCACGTGATCAGCCCGGAGCAGGGCGCGACCTTGCCGGGCATGACCGTGGTCTGCGGCGATTCGCACACCTCGACCCACGGTGCGTTCGGCGCGCTGGCCCACGGCATCGGCACCTCCGAGGTTGAGCACGTGCTCGCCACCCAGTGCCTGGTCGCCAAGAAAATGAAGAACATGCTGGTACGCGTTGAAGGGCAATTGCCGTTCGGCGTGACCGCCAAGGACATCGTCCTCGCGGTGATCGGCAAGATCGGCACCGCCGGCGGTAACGGCCATGCCATCGAATTCGCCGGCAGCGCGATCCGCGACCTGTCTGTCGAAGGCCGCATGACCATCTGCAACATGTCCATCGAAGCCGGCGCCCGTGTGGGCCTGGTGGCGGCGGATCAAAAGACCGTCGATTACGTGAAAGGTCGTCCCTTCGCCCCGAAAGGCGCCGAATGGGACATGGCGGTCGAAGCCTGGAAAGATCTGGTGTCCGATGCTGACGCCAAATTCGACACCGTGGTCGAGCTGGACGCCGCGCAAATCAAGCCGCAAGTCAGCTGGGGCACTTCGCCTGAGATGGTTTTGGCGGTTGACCAGAACGTGCCGGATCCTGCCAAGGAAATGGATCTGGTCAAGCGTGACTCGATCGTCCGCGCCTTGAAGTACATGGGGTTGAGCGCCAATCAGGCGATCACCGACATTCAACTGGATCGCGTATTCATCGGCTCCTGCACCAACTCGCGGATCGAAGATTTGCGCGCTGCCGCCGTGATTGCCAAGGGCCGCAAAGTGGCATCGACCATCAAGCAGGCGATCGTGGTGCCGGGCTCGGGTCTGGTGAAGGCCCAGGCTGAGGCCGAAGGTCTGGACAAGATTTTCCTCGAGGCCGGTTTCGAATGGCGCGAGCCGGGTTGCTCGATGTGCCTGGCAATGAACCCGGACCGTCTGGAATCCGGCGAGCATTGCGCCTCGACCTCCAACCGCAACTTCGAAGGCCGTCAGGGCGCCGGTGGTCGTACCCATCTCGTGAGCCCGGCCATGGCCGCTGCGGCGGCGGTGAACGGTCGTTTCATCGACGTTCGTGAATTGATCTGAAGGAGAGCGCAGCATGAAAGCTTTTACCCAGCACACTGGTCTTGTCGCGCCTCTGGATCGTGCCAACGTCGACACCGACCAGATCATCCCCAAGCAGTTTCTGAAGTCGATCAAGCGCACCGGTTTCGGTCCGAACCTGTTCGACGAGTGGCGTTACCTGGATGTCGGCCAGCCGTATCAGGACAACTCCAAGCGCCCGTTGAACAAGGAGTTCGTGCTCAACGCCGAGCGTTATCAAGGCGCCAGTGTGTTGCTGGCCCGCGAGAACTTCGGTTGCGGCTCCAGCCGTGAACACGCGCCGTGGGCGCTGGAAGAATACGGTTTCCGCAGCATCATTGCGCCGAGCTACGCCGACATCTTCTTCAACAACAGTTTCAAGAACGGCTTGCTGCCGATCATCTTGAGCGACGCTGAAGTCGATGAATTGTTCAAGCAGGTGGAGGCCGAGCCGGGCTATCAATTGCAGATCGACCTGCAGGCGCAGACCGTGACCCGTCCGGACGGCAAGGTTTACAACTTTGAGATCGACGCGTTTCGCAAGCATTGCTTGTTGAACGGTCTGGACGATATCGGTTTGACCTTGCAGGACGGCGATGCGATTGCGGCATTCGAAGCCAAGCATCGGGTTAGTCAGCCGTGGTTGTTCCGCGACGCATAAGCAAGTTTTGAATTGATGCAGTTCAGGCTGGCCTCTTCGCGAGCAAGCTCGCTCCCACAGGGGAATGCATTTCAAGTGTGGGAGCGAGCTTGCTCGCGAAGGCGTTAGTCCAGGCAATACAAGGCTAAAACCCAGAAGGATGTGACCATGACCAGCACCGCCCAACACTCTCAGGTCGTACAGAAGCAATTCGGTGAACAGGCCGCCGCCTACCTGAGCAGCGCCGTTCACGCGCAAGGCACCGAATTCGCGCTGCTACAGGCTGAGCTGGCGGAGCAGGGCGAGGCGCGGGTGCTGGATCTGGGGTGCGGCGCCGGTCATGTGAGTTTTCATGTGGCGGCACTGGTGAAAGAAGTGGTGGCCTACGACCTGTCGCAGCAGATGCTCGATGTGGTCGCCGCTGCGGCTGTGGATCGCGGTTTCGCCAACATTGCCACGGTCAACGGCGCCGCCGAGCGTCTGCCGTTTGCCGATGGCGAGTTCGACTTCGTGTTCAGCCGTTATTCGGCGCACCATTGGAGCGACCTCGGCGTGGCCCTGCGTGAAGTGCGTCGGGTACTGAAACCGGGCGGTGTGGCGGCATTCGTTGACGTGTTGTCACCGGGCAGCCCGTTGTTCGACACTTACCTGCAAAGCGTCGAAGTGCTGCGCGACACCAGCCATGTGCGCGATTATTCCGCCGGCGAGTGGTTGCGGCAGGTCAGCGAGGCGCGGCTGCATACCCGCAGCATCACCCGTCAGCGCCTGCGTCTGGAGTACAGCAGTTGGGTCGAGCGCATGCGCACACCCGACGTGATGCGCGCGGCGATCCGCCAGTTGCAGCAGTCGATGGGCAGTGAAGTACGCGAATATTTTGAGATTGATGCCGACGGCTCGTTCAGTACAGATGTGATTGTGCTGATCGCCGAGCGTTAAGAATTTTTCCGGGCGCGTCAGTTAGAGGCGCACCGACTGAAGACACGAGGAAAGCATGAGCAAGCAGATTCTGATTCTCCCAGGTGACGGTATTGGTCCGGAAATCATGGCCGAAGCGGTCAAGGTTCTGGAATTGGCCAACCACAAGTACAGCCTGGGCTTCGAGCTGAGCCATGACGTGATCGGTGGCGCCGCCATCGACCAGCACGGCGTGCCGCTGGCCGACGAAACCCTCGACCGTGCCCGTGCTGCCGACGCCGTGCTGCTGGGCGCGGTAGGTGGCCCGAAATGGGACACCATCGAGCGTGACATCCGCCCGGAGCGCGGCCTGCTGAAAATCCGTGCGCAACTGGGTTTGTTCGGCAACCTGCGTCCGGCGATTCTGTACCCGCAACTGGCCGACGCTTCGAGCCTGAAGCCGGAAATCGTTGCCGGTCTGGACATCCTGATCGTCCGTGAACTGACCGGCGGTATCTACTTCGGCGCGCCGCGTGGCACTCGTACCCTGGAAAACGGCGAGCGTCAGTCCTACGACACCCTGCCGTACAGCGAAAGCGAAATCCGCCGCATCGCCCGTGTCGGTTTCGACATGGCCATGGTGCGCGGCAAAAAACTGTGCTCGGTGGACAAGGCCAACGTACTGGCGTCCAGCCAACTGTGGCGCGAAGTGGTCGAGCAAGTCGCCAAGGATTACCCGGAAGTCGAACTGAGCCACATGTACGTCGACAACGCCGCCATGCAACTGGTGCGCGCACCGAAGCAGTTCGACGTGATCGTCACCGACAACATGTTCGGCGACATCCTGTCCGACGAAGCGTCGATGCTCACCGGTTCGATCGGCATGCTGCCGTCGGCCTCGCTGGATTCGAACAACAAGGGCATGTACGAGCCTTGCCACGGTTCGGCCCCGGACATCGCCGGCAAAGGTATCGCCAACCCGCTGGCGACCATTCTGTCGGTGTCGATGATGCTGCGTTACAGCTTCAATCTGCATGACGCGGCCGATGCCATCGAGAAAGCCGTCAGCGTGGTGCTGGATCAAGGCCTGCGCACTGGCGACATCTATTCGGCCGGTTGCACCAAAGTCGGTACGCAGGAAATGGGCGACGCAGTAGTCGCCGCGCTGCGGAATCTGTAATCTCTCGGGCCCGCTGCGAAATTCAATACAAAGCAGCGGCCCACTTTTCAAGAAGGTGTAGTTGCGATGAAACGTGTAGGTCTGATCGGTTGGCGCGGGATGGTCGGTTCCGTGCTCATGCAGCGGATGCTGGAAGAGCAGGATTTCGATCTAATCGAGCCGGTGTTTTTCACCACTTCCAACGTCGGTGGCCAAGGCCCGTCCGTGGGCAAGGACATTGCTCCGCTCAAGGACGCTTACAGCATTGACGAGCTGAAGACCCTCGACGTGATCCTGACCTGCCAGGGCGGCGACTACACCAGCGAAGTGTTCCCGAAGCTGCGCGAAGCCGGCTGGCAGGGTTACTGGATCGACGCGGCCTCGAGCCTGCGCATGAACGATGACGCCGTGATCATTCTCGATCCGGTCAACCGCAAGGTCATCGACCAGCAACTGGACGCGGGCACCAAGAACTACATTGGCGGCAACTGCACCGTCAGTCTGATGCTGATGGGGCTGGGCGGTCTGTTCGAAGCCGGTCTGGTCGAGTGGATGAGCGCCATGACTTATCAGGCGGCCTCCGGGGCCGGCGCGCAGAACATGCGTGAACTGATCAAGCAGATGGGCGCAACCCACGCGGCGGTGGCCGATCAACTGGCCGATCCGGCCAGCGCGATCCTCGACATCGACCGTCGTGTGGCCGAAGCCATGCGCAGCGACGCGTACCCGACCGAAAACTTCGGCGTACCGCTGGCCGGCAGCCTGATCCCGTGGATCGACAAGGAACTGCCGAACGGCCAGAGCCGCGAAGAGTGGAAGGCCCAGGCCGAGACCAACAAGATTCTCGGCCGTTTCAAGAGCCCGATCCCGGTCGATGGCATCTGCGTGCGCATCGGCGCCATGCGTTGCCACAGCCAGGCGCTGACCATCAAGCTGAACAAAGACGTACCGATCGCCGACATCGAAGGGCTGATCAGCCAGCACAACCCTTGGGTCAAACTGGTGCCGAACCAGCGCGAGATCAGCATGCAGGAGCTGAGCCCGACCAAGGTCACCGGCACCCTGAATGTGCCGGTGGGGCGTCTGCGCAAGCTGAACATGGGTTCGCAATTCGTCGGTGCCTTCACCGTCGGCGACCAACTGCTGTGGGGCGCGGCCGAACCGCTGCGTCGCATGCTGCGGATCCTGCTGGAGCGTTGATCGCTTGAAGCAATGAAAGAACCCGTGCCTTGTGAGAGGTGCGGGTTTTTTTATGCCTGAGGTTTCTCGGGTGTATGTTCTGTCGCCTTCGCGAGCAAGCTCGCTCCCACCTTGAAATGCATTCCCCTGTGGGAGCGAGCTTGCTCGCGAAGGGGCAGGCGCAGTCGCCACAAATCCTGCAGAAATTGCCTGTGCGCCAGTCACCCGGTAAAGTGCCGCTCCCCCCGTTTCGCCAGAGGTAGAACCATGACCCAGACCCTTGATATTGCCGTCGTCGGCGCCACCGGTACTGTCGGCGAAACCCTCGTACAGATTCTCGAAGAGCGCGACTTCCCGGTCGGCAACCTGCACTTGCTGGCCAGCAGCGAATCCGCTGGCAGCTCGGTGCTGTTCCGCAACAAGAACGTGCGCGTGCGTGAAGTCGACGAGTTCGATTTCAGCAAGGTCAAACTGGTGTTCTTCGCCGCCGGCCCGGCCATCTCCCTGAGCTACGTGGCACGTGCCCACGCGGCTGGTTGCTCGCTGATCGACCTGTCCGGCGCATTGCCGGCCGAGCAGGCGCCGCAAGTGGTGCCGGAAGCCAACGCCGAGGTGATCGCCGGTCTGAAAGCGCCGTTCCAGGTCAGCAGCCCAAGCCCGTCGGCGACGACGCTGGCCGTGGTGCTGGCGCCGCTGCTCGACCTGCTCGACCTGCAATACGTCAACGTCACCGCCAATCTGGCCGTTTCCGCGCAAGGTCGCGAAGCTGTCACCGAGCTGGCCCGGCAGACCGCTGAGCTATTGAACATGCGTCCGCTGGAGCCGACTTTCTTCGACCGGCAAATGGCCTTCAACCTGCTGGCCCAGGTCGGCACCCCCGATGCTCAAGGCCATACGCTGCTGGAAAAACGTCTGGTGCGCGAATTGCGTCAGGTGCTGGCGCAGCCTTTATTAAAGATTTCCGCAACTCTGCGTTCAAGCCCCGGTGTTTTTTGGCGATAGCTATAGCGTGACCTTGCAGTCAGCGAGCGCGGTCGACCTGGAAAAGGTCAACGCGGCACTGGAAGACGCACCGGGTATTGAGCTTGTCGAAGCCGGCGATTATCCGACCGCAGTGGGTGACGCGGTGGGGCAGGATGTTGTCTATGTCGGTCGCGTGCGTACTGGCGTCGATGACCCGGCGGAACTTAATCTGTGGCTGACGTCAGATAACGTACGCAAAGGCGCCGCCCTGAATGCTGTGCAGGTCGCTGAATTGTTGATAAAAGACCTGCTGTAAAAGATACTTGGCAACAATTTGTCGACTGATTCTAGGTGAGCGCTATGCTTGCCCGGAGCACTTGATAACGTGTCACCCTCCGGGACTTTCCGGGGCATCAAAGAAATGATCGCGCGCGGCAGTCTGTCGTCGTCGCGCGCAATGCCTTACGGCAGCGGCAATCAACATCTTCTCGCTGGCCGAGGAACGTTCAAACAAAGGATGAGGCTATGGTTCAAGTTCGCAAACTGGTGTTAGCAATAGCGGCCGCCTCGGCGCTGTCCTCCGGTATGGCGCATGCCCTCGGGCTCGGGGAGCTGACCCTGAAGTCGACCCTGAACCAGCCGCTGGTGGCCGAGATCGAGTTGCTCGACGTCAAGGATCTCACCGCTGCCGAAGTGGTGCCGAGCCTGGCGTCTCCTGAAGACTTCGCCAAGGCCGGCGTTGACCGTCAGGCCTTCCTCAATGACCTGACGTTCACCCCGGTGCTCAACGCCAGCGGCAAAAGCGTGCTGCGCGTGACCTCGAGCAAGCCGTTGTCGGAACCGATGGTGAAATTCCTCGTGCAGGTGATGTGGCCGAACGGCCGTCTGCTGCGCGATTACAGCGTGCTGCTGGATCCATCGAAGTTCTCGCCGCAGACCGCTGACGCCGCCGCGCAACCGGCGCCGACGCAGACCATCACTGCGCCGACCACCGGTGCCACCCATCCGACTCAGTACACCACCACGCCGCGCGACACCCTGTGGGAAATTGCTGCAAAGGCGCGCACTGGCGGTTCAGTGCAGCAGACCATGCTGGCGATTCAGGCGCTCAACCCGAACGCGTTTATCGACGGCAACATCAACCGGCTGAAAACCGGTCAGGTGCTGCGTTTGCCGGACTCGGTGCAAAGCACCGCGCTGCCACAGTCGAAGGCGATTGCTGAAGTTGCCGCGCAGAACGAAGCCTGGCGTCAGGGCCGTCGTTATGTGGCCAAGCCAGGCACCGGTCAGCAGCAGCTCGATGCCACCAGGCGTGGTCGCGGCAATGCCGGCACCGCTCAGAATGCTCAGGACAACCTGAGCCTGGTCTCCGCCGAAAACGCCAAGGGGCGCGGCAAAGGCCCGGCAGGCGATGCCAAGGCGCTGAGCAACAAACTGGCGGTGACTCAGGAAAGCCTCGACACGACCCGTCGTGACAACGAAGAACTGAAAAGCCGCATGACCGATCTGCAAAGTCAGCTGGACAAGCTGCAAAAGCTGATCGAGCTGAAGAACAATCAACTGGCGAAGATGCAGGCCGAAGGGCCAGGCGCTGCGCCCGCCGCGAATCCTGCAGCACCTGCCGTCCCGGCGATCACCGCCGAACTGGCCGCGACGCCGCCAGCGACGCCGGCAGAGGCGGCTTCTCCTACACCGGAATCGGCCATTGCGCCACCGGTCGAGACCCCGATTGAGCCGGTTGTCGAACCCAAGTCTGCGGTTGTCGATGATGAGAAAACCTTCAACGAGCTGCTGACTAATCCGATTCTGTTGGGTCTGGTCGGCGGTGGTGCGGTTGTTCTGTTGCTCTTGCTGTTGCTGCTGGCGCGTCGTCGCAAAGCGCAGCAGGAAGCCGAAAAGCATATGCGCATGGCGCGTGCGCTGTCTGAAGAGCAGGAATTCTCCGCCGAGCAGGATCTGCCGGAGAGCAGCTTCGAAGGCCTGGAAGTGCCGGCGGCAAGCGTCAAGCTCAACACTCCGGCTCCAGCTCCGGCGCCGGTGGTGGCGCCAGTGGTGATGGCTGAGCCGATTGCCGCGCCGCTGGTGGCCCCTGCCGCCGAACGCTCGGATGACGTGCTGGACAAGGCGCAGTCGCACATCAATGCCGGTCGCCTGAATCAGGCAGCCGCACTGCTGGAAGAGGGTGTCAGCCTCGAACCGCAACGCAGTGACTTGCGCCTGAAGCTGATGGAAGTCTACGGTCAGCAGGGCGATCGCGATGCGTTCGTCGGTCAAGAACGACAGCTGGTGGCCAATGGCGACAACTTTGCCAAAGTCGAAGAGCTGAAAAGCCGCTTCCCGGCAATGGCCGTGGTGGCGGCGAGCGGTCTGGCGGCAGCGGCAGTTGCCGCCGAGCTGGACGCGCAATACGTCAAAGACCTGTTGCTGGATGAGCCTGAGGCGCCGGCCGCGGCACCGCAGGAAGACGATCTGGACAGCGCGTTCGACCTGAGCCTGGACGATCTCGACAACATCACTCCGGTAGCACCAGCCCCAGTGGTTGAGCCGCAAGCGCCGGTGGAGCTGGACGAATTCCCGGCGGACGACGATCTGAGCTTTGAGTCGGTGCTGCAACAGCAGACCGAGATCAAAGACAATCTGGACGATCTGTCGGACTTCGACCTGGATCTGGACCTTGGTGCCGAGCCGGCACCGGCGGCTCTGGCTGATGACGATTTCTTGCTGGATCTGGACGAAGGCGTGAAGGATCTTGCGCCGGTCGAGCCGCCGGTCGTTGCCGACGTGCCGCAGGATGATCTGGAGTTGCCTGCCGATTTCGACCTGTCGCTGGCCGACGAAATGGACACCAACCCGCCCGCCGAACCCGATGCGTTCGCAACCGAGCTGGACGACGTCAACGCCGAGCTGGATCGCCTGTCGCAAAGCATCGCCGAACCGACCTTCACCGAAGCCGATGCGGCGATCGGTGACGATCTGGGCGAAGATGACTTCGACTTCCTCGCCGGCACTGACGAAGCGGCCACCAAGCTCGATCTGGCTCAGGCCTACATCGACATGGGCGACAACGACGGCGCGCGCGACATCCTCAATGAAGTGTTGACCGAGGGTGACGAGAAGCAGCGTGGCGAGGCCAAGGAAATGCTCTCGAACCTGGCGTAAGTTCAGCGGTAAACAAAAAAACGGCAGCCCAGTGAGGCTGCCGTTTTTGTTTGGGCCGGAATCTGTGTTCTCCTGGCTATTGTCATCGCTGGCAAGCCGGCTCCCACAGGTTCTGCGTACGCCAGAGAAACTGTGGGAGCCGGCTTGCCAGCGATGGAGGCCGATGAGGCGACAGAGAACCTTCTGGCATCCCTGAACCACAGCCTTATAATGCCCGCCTTTGCACAAACAGCAGGCTGTCCCACCTTGGCAAACATAGATAACCCGGTCGCCGAAATGGCCCCCGACGGCTTTTACCGCGTCGCGCTGGGCGTTGAGTACAAAGGCTCGCGCTACAGCGGCTGGCAGCGTCAGTTGACGGGTGTGGCAACGGTTCAGGAAGAACTCGAAAAAGCGCTGTCGAAAGTCGCCAATTCACCGATTTCGCTGCAATGCGCCGGGCGCACCGATGCCGGCGTGCATGCCTGCGGGCAAGTGGTGCATTTCGACACGCCGGTCGAGCGTTCACTGAAGGCCTGGGTCATGGGGGCCAACATCAATTTGCCCCATGACATCAGTGTCAGTTGGGCCAAAGTCATGCCGGCGCATTTCCATGCGCGCTTCAAGGCCATCGCCCGGCGTTACCGCTATGTGATCTACAACGATCAGATCCGCCCGGCGCATCTGAACGAAGAAATCACCTGGAACCACCGTCCGCTCGACGTCGAGCGCATGGCCGAGGCGGCGCAGTACCTGATCGGTACTCATGATTTCAGTGCGTTCCGCGCCGGCCAGTGTCAGGCCAAGTCGCCTATCAAGAAGATGCATCACCTGCGCGTCACCCGTCACGGCAAGATGATCGTGCTCGACATCCGAGCCAATGCGTTTCTCCATCACATGGTGCGCAACATTGCCGGGGTCTTGATGACCATTGGTGCCGGCGAGCGGCCGGTGGAGTGGATGAAGGAAGTGCTGGAAAGTCGCGAGCGCCGTTCCGGCGGCGTCACCGCGCATCCGTATGGCCTCTATCTGGTGCAGGTTGAGTACCACGACGAATTCCCGTTGCCCGAGCGTTTTGTCGGGCCACATTTCCTTACGGGTTTCTCCGAACTTGACGGCTGACGCCCTCGAACGCTTTTGTTACCATCCGGGACTTTCCCGGATTTTGCCTCGGAGTTTTTCTCGATATGTCAGCCGTTCGCAGCAAGATCTGCGGGATTACCCGCATAGAGGATGCGTTGGCAGCGGTCGAAGCCGGGGCTGACGCCATTGGTTTCGTGTTTTATGCCAAGAGTCCGCGAGCGGTGAACGTGCAGCAGGCGAGGGCGATCATCCGCGCCCTGCCGCCATTCGTGACCACCGTCGGCCTGTTCGTCAACGCCAGTCGCTGCGAGCTGGGGGAAATCCTCGACGCCGTACCGCTGGACCTGTTGCAGTTCCATGGCGATGAAAGCGCTGAGGCCTGCGAAGAATGGCGTCGGCCTTATATCAAGGCGTTGCGGGTCAAGGCCGGCGATGACATTGCTGCAGCCGTTGCTGCTTACCCGGGTGCCAGTGGCGTACTGCTCGACACTTATGTCGAGGGTGTGCCCGGCGGAACCGGTGAGGCCTTCGACTGGTCTCTGATTCCGCCGGATTTGAGCAAACCACTGATTCTGGCGGGTGGCCTGACGCCGGAAAACGTCGCCGACGCCGTGGCCCGGGTGAGGCCCTACGCGGTCGACGTCAGCGGTGGGGTAGAGGCGAGCAAGGGTATCAAGGATCATGCGAAGATCCGGGCTTTCATCGCCGCTGCACGCAAAGCGCCATATTGATGTGACGGCTGGCAGTCTGCCGCCGTCCATCAATGCACTTGCACAAAGCAGGCGAGGCTGAGGGTTTATGGGTTGCACGCAGGTCATGTTTCGCGCTGACCGTGGCGGTCCACCAACCATCGCCACACACATGAATTTAGCTGAAGGGCATACGCGGGGCTGCGAACCAGAGCGTTCGGGCCGCCGGTACTGGAGAAAGAAAGCATGAGCAACTGGTTAGTAGACAAACTGATCCCTTCGATCATGCGTTCCGAGGTCAAGAAGAGCTCGGTGCCGGAAGGTCTGTGGCACAAATGCCCGTCTTGCGAGGCTGTGCTGTATCGTCCGGAGCTGGAAAAGACCCTGGACGTTTGCCCGAAATGCAACCATCACATGCGCATCGGCGCACGTGCGCGCGTCGACATCTTCCTCGATGCCGAAGGTCGCAACGAACTGGGCGCCGATCTGGAGCCGGTTGACCGTCTCAAATTCCGCGACGGCAAAAAGTACAAGGACCGTCTGGTCGCTGCACAGAAGCAGACCGGCGAGAAAGACGCGTTGATCTCCGTCAGCGGCACCCTGCTGGGTATGCCGGTGGTGGTTTCGGCGTTTGAATTCAGCTTCATGGGCGGCTCGATGGGTGCCATCGTCGGTGAGCGCTTCGTGCGCGCTGCCAACTACGCCCTGGAACACCGTTGCCCGATGATCTGCTTCGCCGCTTCCGGTGGTGCGCGCATGCAGGAAGCGCTGATCTCGCTGATGCAGATGGCGAAGACCTCGGCCGTGCTGGCACGTCTGCGCGAAGAAGGCATTCCGTTCATCTCGGTACTGACCGACCCGGTCTACGGTGGGGTTTCCGCCAGTCTGGCAATGCTTGGCGACGTTATCGTCGGTGAGCCGAAAGCCCTGATCGGCTTCGCCGGTCCGCGTGTGATCGAACAGACCGTGCGTGAAAAACTGCCGGAAGGCTTCCAGCGCAGCGAGTTCCTGCTGGAGCACGGCGCCATCGACCTGATCATTGATCGTCGTGAACTGCGTCCGCGTCTGGGCAATCTGCTGGCGCAACTGACCGGCCAGCCGACACCGACCTACGTCGCCGCTCCAGTCGAGCCAATCGTGGTTCCGCCGGTGCCTGCCAACGTATGACCGAGCGCACCCTTGGCGAGTGGCTCGCCTACCTTGAGCAGTTGCATCCGTCAGCCATCGACATGGGGCTGGAACGTTCGCAACAGGTAGCGTCCCGCATGGGGCTGGGCCAGCCGGCGCCTCGGGTGATTACGGTCACCGGCACCAACGGCAAGGGTTCGACCTGCGCGTTCGTAGCTTCATTGCTGCGGGCGCAGGGTCTGAGCGTTGGTGTCTACAATTCCCCGCACCTGCTGCGTTACAACGAGCGGGTGCAGTTCAATGGCGTCGAAGCCACTGACGCCCAGCTCTGCGAAGCCTTCGCGGCCGTTGAAGTGGGGCGTGGCGACACTT
This sequence comes from Pseudomonas sp. GNP014, assembly GCF_054344005.1. Taxonomy (NCBI): domain Bacteria; kingdom Pseudomonadati; phylum Pseudomonadota; class Gammaproteobacteria; order Pseudomonadales; family Pseudomonadaceae; genus Pseudomonas; species Pseudomonas sp. GNP014. Next base: position 3,455,887 of record NZ_JBTGUS010000001.1, read on the forward strand.
CCCTGACTTATTTCGAAATGGGCACCCTGGCGGCGTTCTGGCTGTTTCAGCAGGCCGGGCTGGATGCGGTGGTCCTGGAAGTAGGTCTGGGCGGGCGTCTGGACACGGTCAACGTGGTGGACGCCGACATGGCGCTGGTGACCAGTATCGGCGTCGACCACGCCGATTATCTGGGTGATACCCGCGAGTCCGTGGCCTTCGAAAAGGCCGGAATTTTCCGTCAGGGCAAACCTGCCCTGTGTGGCGACCTCAATCCTCCGCAACCGCTGCTCGACAAGGCACGCGAACTGGCGTGCCCGTTCTTCCTGCGCGGGCGAGACTTCGATCTTGGTGTTACCGATCAGCACTGGCAGTGGCGCGGTACCGACGCGCAAGGCCGGGTCGTTGAGTTGCGCGATTTGCCCTTGCTCGATCTGCCGATGGAAAACGCAGCGTTGGCGTTGCAGGCGTATCTGCTGCTCGGACTGCCGTGGGATGCCGGGCAGATCGTGGCTGCCTTGCAGGCGACTCGTGTGGTTGGCCGTCTGGATCGCCGCTCGTTCGAATGGAATGGCAAGCGCCTGAATGTATTGCTGGATGTGGGGCACAATCCCCATGCCGCCGAGTATCTGGCTCGTCGTCTGGCCTCCCGGCCGCCGGTCGGCAAGCGTCTGGCGGTGTTCGGGCTGCTGGCGGACAAGGATCTGGATGGTGTTGTCGGCGAATTGAGTGCTAGTGTCGAGCACTGGGCGGTTGCGCCGCTGGATTCGCCACGCGCTCGCCCGGTGGCTGAATTACACGCTGCCTTGCAGAACCTTGGCGCATCCGTCACGTCTTACGACAGTGTCGCCGCCGCCCTGGAAGGGCAATGTGCAGTGGCAACCGGCGACGACGAGATTCTGTTGTTCGGATCATTTTATTGTGTCGCCGAGGCCCTTGAATGGCTGGCCCGGCGCTCCACGGAGGAAGCGGCAAATGGCTTTGCTGGATAAAGCGTACAAGCAGCGCATGGTCGGCGCCCTGGTGCTGGTGGCGCTGGCGGTGATTTTCCTGCCGATGCTGTTTTCCCGTCAGGATGAGCAACGCCAGGTGGTCGTCGAGGCGCCGGCCGCTCCGCAAGCATCTGCCATGCCGCAGGTGCAAATGGAGCAGGTGGCGGTGCCGGAGCCGCAGGCCTTGCCGCAAGAACCGGTGCCAACCGATGAAGAAGTTGCAGAAGAGACTGCGCCTGCTGCTCCGATTGCCCCGGCTGCACCGGTACCGGCGGCTCCCATAGCCATCGCCAAACCGGCTGCGCCGCCAGCGGTGGCCAAGCCGATTCCGGCGCCTGCCCAGCCTATCGCTGCGCCAGCAACCAAGCCTGACACCACGCAAAGCCGCGTCGATGCCAATGGTCTGTCGGTGAGCTGGTCGGTGCAACTGGCCAGTCTGTCGAGCCGCGCCAGTGCCGAGAGCCTGCAGAAAACCCTGCGCAGCCAAGGCTATAACGCCTACATCCGCTCTGCCGATGGCAAGAATCGGGTGTTCGTCGGGCCGCTGATCGAACGTGCCGAAGCCGATCGTCTGCGCGATCTGTTGAGTCGTCAGCAGAACCTCAAGGGTTTTGTCGTACGCTTCCAGCCCGAGCGCGGTTAAAAACTATCGCCTCGATTGAAATGCACTGATAATCGCAGCTTACCGAGAGGCATGCGCTCTGCTAAAATGCGCCGCCTTATCCGTCTGTAGGCTGCACTGTGCCATTTACCTGGGTTGACTGGGCGATCGTTGCAATCATCGCCATCTCCGCTTTGATCAGTTTGAGCCGCGGCTTCGTCAAGGAAGCATTATCGCTGGTGACCTGGATCATCGCAGGAGTCGTTGCCTGGATGTTCGGTGGCTCACTGTCCGAGTACCTCGCCGGATACATCGAAACCCCATCGGCTCGCGTGATCGCGGGCTGTGCCATCATGTTTGTCGCCACACTGATCGTGGGCGCAATGATCAATTATCTTATCGGCGAGTTGGTTCGCGTCACCGGGTTGTCCGGGACCGATCGATTCCTCGGCATGGCCTTCGGTGCAGCGCGTGGCGTGTTGCTGGTGGTCGTGGCAGTCGGGCTGTTGAGCCTGGGGCCGGTACAGCAGGACGGGTGGTGGAAAGAATCACAGCTCGTGCCAAAGTTTCTATTGGTCGCCGACTGGTCCAAAAACCTGATTCTCGGGTGGAGCAGTCAGTGGCTTGCCAGCGGAATCAGCGTACCCGCTGATATTCCGTTCAAGGAGCAACTCTTGCCGTCGGCCAAAACGCCACAGTGAGTGTTGTTCAGTTCAGATCCATTAAGTAGGGGTTGCGTCGCATGTGTGGCATCGTCGGTATCGTCGGTAAGTCGAACGTCAATCAGGCGCTGTATGACGCGCTAACCGTGCTCCAGCACCGCGGCCAGGACGCTGCCGGTATCGTGACCAGCCATGATGGCCGGTTGTTCCTGCGCAAGGACAATGGCCTGGTGCGTGACGTGTTTCAACAACGTCACATGCAGCGTCTGGTCGGCCATATGGGTATCGGCCACGTCCGCTACCCGACTGCGGGCAGCTCGACTTCGGCCGAAGCCCAACCGTTTTACGTCAACTCGCCTTACGGCATTACCCTGGCGCATAACGGTAACCTGACCAACGTTGAGCAGTTGGCCAAAGAGATCTACGAATCCGACCTGCGTCACGTCAACACCAGTTCCGACTCGGAAGTGCTGCTGAACGTGTTCGCCCACGAGCTGGCCCAGCGCGGCAAGCTGCAGCCGACCGAAGAAGACGTGTTTGCCGCCGTGACCGACGTGCATAACCGTTGCGTGGGTGGTTACGCCGTCGTGGCGATGGTGACCGGTTACGGCATCGTCGGTTTCCGCGATCCGCACGGCATTCGCCCGATCGTGTTCGGCCAGCGTCACACCGACGAAGGCGTCGAGTACATGATCGCGTCCGAAAGCGTTTCGCTGGACGTGCTCGGTTTCACCCTGATTCGCGACCTCGCCCCGGGCGAAGCGGTCTACATCACTGAAGACGGCAAGCTGCACACCCGTCAATGTGCGACCAACCCGTCCCTGACCCCGTGCATCTTCGAACACGTCTACCTGGCGCGCCCGGACTCGATCATCGACGGCGTGTCTGTGTACAAGGCCCGTCTGCGCATGGGCGAGAAGCTTGCCGAGAAGATCCTGCGCGAGCGTCCAGAGCACGACATCGACGTGGTCATCCCGATTCCGGACACCAGCCGTACTGCTGCGCTGGAGCTGGCCAACCACCTGGGCGTGAAATTCCGCGAAGGTTTCGTCAAGAACCGTTACATCGGTCGCACCTTCATCATGCCGGGCCAGGCGGCTCGCAAGAAGTCGGTTCGCCAGAAGCTCAACGCCATCGAGCTGGAATTCCGCGGCAAGAATGTGATGCTGGTCGACGACTCGATCGTGCGCGGCACCACCTGCAAGCAGATCATCCAGATGGCCCGTGAAGCCGGCGCGAAAAACGTCTACTTCTGCTCGGCGGCGCCGGCAGTACGCTTCCCGAACGTGTATGGCATCGACATGCCAAGCGCTCACGAGCTGATCGCCCACAACCGTTCGACCCAGGACGTGGCGGATCTGATCGGCGCTGACTGGCTGATCTATCAGGACCTGCCTGACTTGATCGAAGCGGTCGGCGGCGGCAAGATCAAGATCGAGCACTTCGATTGCGCGGTGTTCGACGGCAAGTACGTCACCGGCGACGTCGACGAGGCTTACCTGAACAAGATCGAGCAGGCGCGCAACGATGCCTCCAAGGTCAAGACCCAGGCAGTCAGTGCGATCATTGATCTGTACAACAACTGAGTTTCTACCGGCCCTGAGGGGCCGGTTTTGTATCTGACTTTCAATTTTCAAGAACAGGGCAAGGAGTGACAGCATGAGTCAGGAATGGGATGCCGGTCGGCTGGACAGCGACCTCGAAGGCGTAGCGTTCGACACCCTGGCCGTACGTGCCGGTCAGCACCGCACGCCGGAAGGCGAACACGGTGATCCGATGTTCTTCACGTCCAGCTACGTGTTCCGCACCGCCGCCGACGCGGCCGCGCGGTTTGCCGGGGAAGTGCCGGGCAACGTTTACTCGCGTTACACCAACCCGACCGTGCGCGCGTTCGAAGAGCGCATTGCCGCGCTGGAAAGCGCCGAGCAGGCCGTTGCGACCGCAACCGGCATGGCCGCGATCATGGCGGTGGTGATGAGCCTGTGCAGTGCCGGTGATCATGTGCTGGTTTCGCGCAGTGTGTTCGGTTCGACCATCAGCCTGTTCGAGAAGTACTTCAAGCGTTTCGGTGTGGAAGTCGATTACGTGCCTTTGGCTGACTTGTCGGCCTGGGATGCGGCGATCAAGTCCAACACCAGACTGCTCTTTGTCGAGTCGCCCTCCAACCCGTTGGCCGAGCTGGTGGATATCACCGCGCTGGCGGAAATCGCGCACGCCAAAGGCGCAATGCTGGTGGTCGACAACTGCTTCTGCACGCCTGCGCTGCAGCAGCCGCTGAAAATGGGGGCGGACATTGTCGTGCACTCGGCGACCAAGTTCATCGACGGCCAGGGCCGTTGCATGGGCGGGGTGGTGGCCGGTCGCAGCGAGCAAATGAAAGAGGTGGTTGGCTTCCTGCGCACCGCCGGGCCGACCCTGAGCCCGTTCAACGCGTGGATCTTCCTCAAAGGCCTGGAAACCCTGAATCTGCGGATGAAGGCGCACTGCGCCAACGCCCAGCAACTGGCCGAATGGCTGGAGCAACAGGAGGGTGTCGAGAAAGTCCATTACGCCGGGCTCAAGAGCCATCCGCAGCACGAACTGGCCCAGCGTCAGCAGAAGGGCTTTGGTGCGGTGGTGAGTTTCGAGGTCAAGGGTGGCAAAGAGGGTGCCTGGCGCTTTATCGACGCGACCCGATTGATTTCGATCACGGCCAACCTCGGCGACAGCAAAACCACCATTACTCATCCGAGCACGACCTCTCACGGCCGTCTGGCGCCGCAGGAGCGTGAAGCCGCGGGGATTCGTGACAGCCTGATCCGCATTGCGGTCGGTCTGGAAGATGTCGCCGACCTGCAGGCCGACCTGGCGCGCGGTCTGGCGGCGCTGTGATCGAGTTGTCCACGCCGACAGCGGGTACTCATGGTCGCGTGGCGCTGGTCACCGGTGCTGCGCGCGGGATTGGCCTGGGCATTGCGGCCTGGCTGATCAGCGAAGGCTGGCAAGTGGTGCTGACCGACCTGGATCGGGTGCGCGGTTCGAAAGTGGCGAAGGTGCTTGGCGAGAACGCCTGGTTTATCGCCATGGATGTCGCGGAGGAGAGTCAGGTCGCACTCGGCGTGGCTGAGGTGCTGGGGCAGTTTGGTCGTCTCGACGCGCTGGTGTGCAACGCGGCGGTGGCTGATCCGCACAACATCACCCTGGAAAGCCTCGATCTGGCTTACTGGAATCGGGTGCTGGCGGTGAACCTCAGTGGGCCGATGCTGCTGGCCAAGCATTGCGCGCCCTATCTGCGTGCGCATAACGGCTCGATCGTCAATCTGGCCTCGACCCGGGCGGGGCAGTCCGAGCCGGATACCGAGGCCTATGCGGCGAGCAAGGGCGGGCTATTGGCGCTGACGCATGCGCTGGCGATCAGCCTCGGGCCGGAAATTCGTGTGAACGCGGTCAGTCCGGGCTGGATTGATGCGCGTGATCCGTCGGCGCGGCGGGCCGAGCCTCTGGCTGATACCGATCATGCCCAGCATCCGGCGGGCAGGGTGGGGACGGTCGAGGATGTCGCGGCGATGGTGGCGTGGCTGCTGTCGAGAAATGCCGGGTTTGTCACCGGGCAGGAATTCGTCGTCGATGGCGGCATGACGAAAAAGATGATTTACACGGACTAAGAGGCGAAGCCGCGATCCTGTAGGAGTGAGCCTGCTTGCGATAGCGGTTTCAAGGTTGATACTTTTTTTCCGGGATTGACTCAATTTTGTCTTTTTCAGAAAAACTTCAATCCTGCTATTGACTTAGGTTCGCTACCTGCGTAAATTTCGCGGCCTCGGAGATGCAAACGGGTGATTAGCTCAGCTGGGAGAGCGTCTGCCTTACAAGCAGAATGTCGGCGGTTCGATCCCGTCATCACCCACCACTTCCGAGTGACTTGCGAAAGCAAGAAGGTAGGCTGAAAGTGCCTGCACCGACGCGCAGCGGTAGTTCAGTCGGTTAGAATACCGGCCTGTCACGCCGGGGGTCGCGGGTTCGAGTCCCGTCCGCTGCGCCATATTTTACGAGTCAGGCAATGTCTGGTTCGCGATTGCAAAGCACCGAAGCTTTCAATCAAAACGAGTTACTTGAGCGCAAGCTCAAAGCGATACGCAGCGGTAGTTCAGTCGGTTAGAATACCGGCCTGTCACGCCGGGGGTCGCGGGTTCGAGTCCCGTCCGCTGCGCCATATCTGTTTCAAGGACCACTGAACGCCTTGAAGCGCCGAAAGCAACCTTGGGTTGATTCGGATTCGATAGCAAAGACCCTGGTCGAAAGACCGGGGTTTTTTGTGTCTGAAATTTGGCTATTCCCCTCTTTTCCTCCTGCTCCAACTCCTGAAGCCAATACAAATCCCTGTAGGAGCGAGCCTGCTGGCGATAGCGTCAGTTCAGCCACGCATCTGGTGACTGATACTCCGCTATCGCGAGCAGGCTCACTCCTGCAAGTGCCTGCCCGCCTGCTGCGGTACCACGTCGCATTGATTTTCTGATTCTTTAGTCAAATTTTTGTAACTGGTTGTTTGCTGCGAGCCCGGAAACCTTTAAAGTTAACCTTTCGGTCAGCTTTGCACTGTCAACACGCCCTTTGTTTAGCCAAGAAGGGCTTCTGCAAGACTCGAGATTCCCAGTAGATAACCAGAAGGGCGGACACATAACCGCCCAGAGGATGATCCATGTCCAACCGTGATATATCCCGGCGCTCGTTCCTCCAGGGCGGGCTGGTGGCGGGTGTGAGCGTCACGCTCACGCCGCTCAGCAGTCAGGCGCTGGCTGCCTTGATGGAAAACAGCGTGACCGTGCCGTCCGAGAAGTGGCTCGGCAACAACGGCAAGGCGCGCCAGCGTAACGATGCCCTGTCCAAGGTCTGCGGCAGCAAGGTATTTGCCCGCGACATTCGCTCCAGGGACATGCCGGGCTGGCCTGAGCAACAAGGCCACGCCATGCTGCTGAAAACCATCAAGGCCGACCGTATCTACGACGGCTATGACCTGTCGTGGCTCGGCGCCGACTTGCAACCTGACCGTATCGTCACCGCTGCCGACCTGGACAAGGACGGCATCGTGTTCCCCGAAGAGCACGCGCCGGATCCCTTGCTGCCTCAAGGCAAGGTACCGATGTTCATCGGTCATCCGGTAGCGATCCTGATCTGGAACGATTTCGAACGTTTCCGCCAGGCCAAGAACAAACTCAAATTCAATGACAAGGCGATTCGTTACGGTGCGCAAGTGCCGTACTACGAAGGCGACCCCTATGGCAGCTTCCGCTACGTGCGCGTGGGCGGTCCGACCTCGGCCGATGAAGACGAGTTCGCCAGCCTCAAGGACTCGATCCTGTTCCCGATGCTGAAAAACCGTCGCCCGGTGTGGAATTCCCAGCCGAACCTGCACGGTAACCTGACCGAGCGTGGGCTGTTCTACGCCGACCGCATGAAGCAGCAGATCGACACGCCGCCGGACAACTGGCTGGTGTTCGACGAGCGCTACAAGACCCCGTCGATCGAGCCGGCCGCGATGGAGCCGGACAACGGCAACGGCTGGTACGACCCGAAAACCAAGACCCTGCACTTCGTGGTGGCCACCCAGTGCCCGCTGGAAGCTGCAACCGAGACTGCGAAAATGATCGCGCCGTCTCGTTTCGGCCTGGCCAACCTGAACATGCATCCGGGTTACACCGTGGGTTACGGTTCCAAAGACCACAATATCTTCGTCTACTACGCCGCCCTCGCTGCGCTATACGGCGCCGGTGTGCCGATTCGTCTGGCCAACGACCGCTACGAGCAGTTCCAGAGCGGGATCAAGCGTCACCCGTTCGACATCCGCTACCAACTGGCGGTGGACAAGAACGACTACAGCTTCAAGATTTTCCGCGCCGAAATGAGCGTCGACGGCGGCGGTCGGATCAACTACAGCCCGTCGGTAGCAGCAGTGGGCGCCACGGCGGCACAGTCGATCTACTACATGCCGCAGAACGATCTGCAGGTCACCGCTTACCACTCGCGTGGTGTTGAAGCCGGTTCGATGCGCGGCTACGGCACCCTGCAAAGCATGGCCTCGACCGAAATGATGGTCGACGAAATCGCCAATCGCCTCGGTGTCGACGCGATCGACCTGCGTCGCAAGAACGCCCTGCGGTCCGGCATGAAAAACACTCAGGGCGCGATCCCGGCCGGTGCCTTGCGCCTGCACGAGATTCTCGACAAGGCGTCGGTGCACGAAGTCTGGAAAAACCGCGACGCGATCAAGCAGCAGCGTGAAGCCGCCGACCCGGACAACTGGTATGGCGTGGGTTTTGCCATTTGCCAGAAAGACTTCGGCACCGGCTCGGAAGCGCCGATGGCCAGCATCGAATTCACCGCTGAAGGTCGCATCAGCCTGCGTCACATCGGAATCGAAATCGGCACCGGCATGTCCACTTCGCAAGCGCTGGTGGTGGCCGATTTCCTCGGCAGCCCGGCGCATGAGGTGAAGACCGGTGAGACCGAATGGAAGGAAATGCAGCTGATTACCAGCGGCAATCCTTACATCATGAGCCAGGCCGAGCAGGACAACCTGCTGCGCAACCCGCGCTGGGTCGGCAAGCTGGCCTCGGCGTCATCGGCGACCAACTCGGCTTACTACTTCAGCCACGCCACCCGTGAAGCGGCGCGCGTGCTGTTCAACCACGGTTTGTGGCCGGCGGCGCTGGAGATCTGGCGTCAGGGCCCGTATGGCGGGCAGGCCAACCCCTATGTGGTGCGTCGCGAGGATGCGCATTGGGTCGATGGCAAACTCACAGCTAACGGCATGCAGCCGCTGAGCTTTGAAGAGCTGGCCAAGCGCGCTCACGAGCGGGGTCTGGTCACCGCTGCCACCGTCCACGGATTCAATCGCTGGAGCTGGGCCGAGGCCGAGTACAGCATCGACGGCGTGCGCGAGCGTCTGCCGCTCGATGGTCTGGCGGTGAAGTACGGCGACGGTGCGCCGCAAGCGAAGAAAGCGCAGATGAACAGCGCCGGTTTCCACCTGCTGGATCGCCAGAACATCAACTACCCGGTGGTTCAGTTGAACAACGCTGCGGTGACTTACTACAGCCCGGTGGCCACGCTGGTGGAGCTGAAGGTCAACAAAGGTTCGGCGGAAGTCGAAGTGCTCAACCATCATTCGTGGGTCGAGTGCGGTCGGGTGCTGGTCGAAGAGCTGGTCAAGGGCCAGCTCGAAGGCGGCATCGCCATGGGCATCGGTCACGCGCTGATGGAAGAGATGCCGCTGTATGAAGGCGGGCCGGGGGAGGGTGACTGGAACTTCAACCGTTATCGCCTGCCGATGGCCCGCCACGTGGCGGTGTGGAAGCAGACCGCGGAGATTCTGCCGCCGCTGTCGCCAAGCGATCCGTCCAAAGGCATCGCCGAGGTGGTGATGATCCCGGTGGTGGGTGCCATCGGTAACGCCGTGGCGCACGCCATTGGTAAACGTGTTCGCGATCTGCCAATCACTGCTGCGCGCATCAAGGAGGCCCTCAATGGCTAACCGTCCGCTTCAACTGACCCTCAACGGTCAATCCGTCGGCCCGGTGGACATCCCTGATGACCTGCCGATGATCGACTACCTGCACGAATACAAAAACCTCACCGGTTCGCGCCTGGGCTGCGGCCAGGGCATCTGCCACGCCTGCGTGGTGATTGTCGATAACCCGGACGGCACCAGCGAAGAAGTACGCACCTGCATCACCGGTGCGCATTACTTCGAAGGCAAGAAAGTGCGCACCATCGAAGCTCACGCCAAGCGTGACGAGCAGGGTCAGGTCACTGAGCTGAACCCGATTCAGCAACGCTTCGTCGACGAGTTTGCCTTCCAGTGCAGCTACTGCGCGCCGGGCTTCGTCAACGCCGCGACCGTGCTGGTGGAGAAGCTGCAGCGCCAGCCGATCGCCAAGAGCAAGCTGGAACAGGTCATCGAGGACAGCCTCGGCCATCACGTCTGCCGTTGCACCGGGTACGTGCGTTACTACAACGAGACCCGCAACGTGCTGACCGATCTCGGCCTGGTCAAGGAGGGTTGAGCATGAAGCATCTATTGACCCGTCTGACCCTGGCGGTAGGACTGGCTGCGCCGGTGCTGTTTGCCCACGCCGACGACCAGGTCAAGCGCGGCGAATACCTCGCCCGCGCGGCCGACTGCATGGCGTGCCACACCGCACCGGGCGGCGCGCCGTTTGCTGGCGGGCTACCGATCGTGTCGCCGTTCGGCACGATCTACGGCACCAACATTACCCCGAGCAAAGCGCACGGCATCGGCCTGTACAGCGATGACGAGTTCTTCGCTGCGCTGACCGAAGGCAAGCGCCGCGACGGGGCGAATCTGTACCCGGCGATGCCGTACACCTCGTACCACCTGATGCCGCGGGAAGATTCCGACGCGATCCACGCATACCTGAAAACCATCGAGCCGATCGAGCGCGCCGCGCCGGTCACCAGCCTGAGCTTTCCGTTCAACGTGCGCCTGGGCCTGATGGGCTGGAACATGTTGTACGGCAAGGCCTTGAAGCTGGAGCCGGCCGAAGGCAAGAGCGAGGCCTGGAGGCGCGGCCAGTACATGGTCGAGGTGCTTGGTCACTGCGGCGAGTGCCATACCCCGCGCGGCTTGCCGGGTGCGATGCAGATGGACAAGCGTCTGACTGGCGGCGTCCTCAACGGTTATCTGGCGCCTGGCCTGCTGGCCACCGATCTGGCGGCGCGCGGCTGGAATCAGCAAGACCTGAGCACGTTCCTCAAGCACGGCATGAGCGCCCAGGGCACGATGTTCAACGAGATGTTCCCGGTGTTCCACAACAGCACCCAGGGCCTGAGCGATCAGGATCTGACAGCGATGGCGACGTTCCTGCTCGGCGACAAGCCGCCTGCAGCCGCAGCGCTCGTTGAAGTGCCCGTGGACAAGCTCGGCCTGAGCGCGCAGCGCGGCCGTCAGGAATATTTGAACGTCTGCGCCGGTTGTCACGCTGCCGGGGGTGAGGGCAAGCCGCACATCGCCGTGGCCATGCGCGGCAATACCACGCTGCGCCTGGAAGATCCGCGCAACCTGGTGCGGGTGATCGAAGACGGCATCGGCGAGCAGAAATTTGCCGGGTTCGAGCATATGCAGCCCATGCCTGGATTTGCCGACAAGCTCAGTGCTGCGCAACTGACCGATCTGCTGAACTACCTGCGTCAAGGCTGGGGCGGTCAATCGGCTGAACTGGCGGTCAGCGACGTGCAGAAGCTGCAAGCGCAAGTCCCGGCCGTCGAACACAAGGCGCACTGACATGCAGCATCTCGATCTACAAGTGGTACGCCGGGCGCTGGCGTGGTCGGTGGCGGGGCAGCGCATCTGGCTGTGCACCGTGTTGACCACCTATGGTTCGGCACCGCGTGCTCCGGGGTCGTTGCTGGCAGTGAACGACGACGGGCAGTGGATCGGCTCGCTGTCCGGTGGCTGCGTCGAGGAAGACTTTCTCGAGCGCGTGGCGGAAGGTGCGTTTCTCGATGCGGTCAACGTGGTGCGCTACGGCGAAGGTGATGATCCGCGCTCGCGGGTCAGCCTGCCCTGTGGCGGCATTCTCGACGTACTGGTAGAGAAATTTGACGCCGACTGCGAGGTGCAGGCGCATCTGCGTGAGCTCGAATCGGCGCTGCTCGGTCAGCGCCGCTTGATTCGTGAGGTCGATCTGGCCAGCGGTGCGCGCGCGTTGTTTGCAGATCGCGAACAGGGGGCGCGCATCGAACGTGAGATTGATCGGGTGCGCATTCGAGTCGGCGCCGCGCAACGTTTGTTGCTCGCCGGCTATTCCAGTGTTGCGCAGGCATGCGCCGAGTTTGCGGTCGGTCTCGGTTTCGAAGTGATTCTCTGTGATCCGCGTGATGAAGTGCTCGACGGCGTGATACTGGACGGCGTGGAGATTCGTCGGCAGTTGCCGTCGGTGTTCATTGCCGACGGCGGCTGTCATCGCGATACCGCAGTGGTGGCGTTGACTCACGATCCGCGTATCGACGATCTGGCGATGATGGAGGCGGTGCGTACCGAGGCGTTTTACATCGGCGTCATGGGCTCGCAGCAGACCTCACAGAAGCGCTTCGAGCGCCTGCGCAGGATTGGCGGATTGGGGGAGGTTGAATTGGCGCGGATTCATGCGCCGATCGGCTTGAACCTGGGCAGCAAGACCCCGGCGGAGATTGCCTTGGCGGTGCTGGCGGATATTTTGCGAATTCGTAGCGGGATTGCCCGAGACCAACTCTGATACGGGCTTGTCCATCGAATTGTGGCGAGGGAGCTTGCTCCCGCCTGGCCTGCGCAACAGCCCCTCTTTTTGGATAAAAGAGGGGCCGCTTCGCGACCCGGCGGGAGCAAGCTCCCTCGCCACAGTTTTTTGCCAGTCAAGAAAACTGATCAGAAACCCAGTTTGTCGCGCAAGCCGTAATACCAGGCGCCCAATGCCGCAAACGGCGTACGCAACAACTGCCCGCCCGGGAACGGATAGTGCGGCAAGTCCGCAAACGCATCGAACCGTTCAGCTTGCCCGCGCAATGCTTCGGCCAGCACCTTGCCGGCCAGGTGTGTGTAGGTCACTCCGTGGCCGCTGCAGCCCTGCGAGTAATAGATGTTGTCGCCAAGGCGCCCGACCTGTGGCAAACGCGACAGGGTCAGCAGGAAGTTGCCCGTCCAGGCGTAGTCGATCTTCACATCTTTGAGCTGAGGAAACGCCTTGAGCATTTTCGGGCGAATGATCGCTTCGATGTTTGCGGGGTCCCGCGCGCCATACACCACGCCACCGCCGAAGATCAGGCGCTTGTCGCCGGTCAGGCGGTAATAGTCGAGCAGGTAATTGCAGTCTTCGACACAGTAATCCTGGGGCAGCAGGGATTTCGCCAGTTCTTCGCCCAGCGGTTCGGTGGTGATCACCTGTGTGCCGCAGGGCATGGACTTGGCTGCCAGTTCCGGTACCAGATTACCGAGGTAGGCGTTGCCGGCAACGATGATGAACTTGGCCCTGACCTTGCCCTGTGGCGTGTGCACCACCGGGTTGGCACCGCGCTCGATGCGTACGGCGGGGGATTGTTCGTAAATGGTCCCGCCGAGGGATTCCACTGCTGCGGCCTCACCCAGCGCCAGGTTCAGCGGATGGATGTGCCCACCGCTCATGTCGAGCATGCCGCCGACGTACTGATCGCACGCCACCACTTCGCGAATGCGACGTTCATCGAGCAGCTCAAGCTGGGTATGGCCGAAGCGCTCCCACAGGCGCTTCTGCGATTCCAGGTGGCCCATCTGCTTGGCGGAGAGGGCCGCAAACACGCCGCCGTCCTTCAAGTCGCACTGGATGTTGTACCTGGCGACCCGTTCGCGAATGATCCGGCCGCCTTCGAAGGCCATCTGCCCGAGCAGTTGTGCTTGTTTGGGGCCGACACTGCGTTCGATCACGTCGATGTCGCGGCTATAGCTGTTGACGATCTGCCCGCCATTACGACCCGACGCACCGAAACCGACCTTGGCGGCTTCCAGCACGGTCACGCGAAAACCGTTTTCCAGCAGGAACAGGGCTGAAGACAATCCGGTGTACCCGGCGCCGATCACACAGACGTCCGTCTCCACATCAGCTTGCAGAGACGGGCGGGGCGGTACGGCATTGGCCGACGCAGCGTAATAAGACTCTGGGTAAGGGGTGTTCGCCATCCTGCAGCCTCTGTTTAATATATTTTACGAGTGTGCCGATCCTACCCGAGTTGAAAAACCTCCGCCAGCCACCGGAATAATCTTCTTCACCGGCCTGAAATTAAATATTTTGCATATTCATAGGGTTAGGTGAAAAAAAGGTGTTGACACCCCTCCGGAATTCCGTAGAATGCCGCCTCACAGCAGGCACGTAGCTCAGTTGGTTAGAGCACCACCTTGACATGGTGGGGGTCGTTGGTTCGAGTCCAATCGCGCCTACCAAACAAAATCCGCTCTGCTGGGCGGTCTAGAAGGGCTCACCGAAAGGTGGGCCCTTTTTTGTTGTCTGCGCTTTGCAAAACTTTTGCAAAACCCCCGCCGATCACACCTTCAGGTCTGCGCTCACCCGCATGCACAGCAGGGCGTCATCGCTATGACCCGCCTGGTAGTGTTCAGTCATCTTGACGTCCGCGTGACCCATCAGCCCTTGGATGTATTCCTGCGGGAAACCCTGCTGCTCGTACAGCCACGCACCCAGTGCGCGGATCTCGTGAAAGGTGGGGCGCTCGCCGGCTGGCATGTCCTTGTATGCCTCGGAGTCATCCCGTGCCTGGGTGAATGACTTCGTCAGGTAATCGGGTGTCACGGCGTTCCAGTGCAGTTTGGCATCCAGTTGCGAGCGCTGCGGGCCTTCGGCGAGTAGTGGATCAAGCACCGGCACACAACCGGCGATCGCAGGCGCTCGGCATCGACCTCGCGCAACGCCGGCCCCATGGCAATCTCCAAATGCACGGGCTTCCCGTAATTCTGCGTCTTCCCGGCGACACCTTGATGGTGTTCTGCTCGAGGTCAACGGCCGACTTCGGCCACATCACGATGTCCTCCCGCCGCTGAAGACTCAGCAAGCCCAGCCGGGATTCCTCCTCGAATCGATCGAGGCAACCGCTGAGCTTCGGCGCGGCCGCGCCGGTGAGCATTGCCAGTCGCGCGCCGTCGTCAGCCGAGACCGGACGGCACTACCTCATTCGGGCCGAGCCAATCAGCTCCGGGTGTTACACCAGGTAGCGTTGGGTCGGCTGCGGCCACTACTCCCAACTTTGTAGGTGTTAGTGCCGGATCTGTCGGGGTTGGAGATGACGTAAACGCTCAAGGTGCTCAAGGTGGATCCTCGTGGTATGGCGCATCGTCTATCAGTGGCAATGGAGGTCCTTCTATCTTTGGTGAAGTGGCTTATTCAGTAGGCCCTGGCGGCACTGTAGGGCGTGGCGCTCAGAACCCTGGGCTGGTGGATCTGCGGTCGGGAATAGCTACAAATATTCTTGGCGGTAAAGGTAGTGGTTTGGCGATTGTCGAGGAGTACTCATTAGCATGAAAACATACGCTCGAATTGACGTTGGAAAAGTCATAGAGATCATTGAGCCCGAAATCTTCGATGCAGAAGGCTCAGCGTGGATTGAGGGGCAGCCAAGCAGGATCGGTCAGGAAAAACCAATTGAGGTCCGGCTTCACCTGGCGATTGTCGAGAATATGATTGATGTCTCAGGTATCGAGCCACAGCCTAGTTATGGATGGATCACCTAGGGTGGCGAACTGCATCCGCCAACCCTATTCCAGCCATCCCCGGGAGAGGTAAAGATCGCGAACGCTAGCCTTCGCGATCTTTACCTTAGTCAGGCCAAGTTGGCACTGGCGCCACTTCAATACGCTGTAGATTTCGAAATGGCTCTCGATGAGGAATGAGGGCGCCTGGTAGCTTGGTAGATGTACATGATTGCGATCAATCGTGTAGACCTTGCAGTTACCGATGATCTTTGGCCTGACCCCCTTTACTTAATTGCCGCTGATTGGTTTTCGATTGAGATCTTCGACGGAGCTTCTTTTTTTCGAAACAGTTCCAGTATTATTTTTTGGCAAGGCTTTTCAATGCATATGTGCAATCCTACAGAAACACTTATCACAAAACCTAAAAATAACGCTTGGTGCGCTATTAGGAAGAACATTGATTCGGTAGGGTGACGAATATACATTGATCCAAGAAGTACGTGGATCAGATAAAACGCGAAAGAGGCCTCGCCAAGCATAACAATTTTCTTGCCGGAAAGAAATTTTGCTATTTGCGTCTTGCTGGAAATAACAATGCTTAATATTAGCAAGGTATATGGGAGTGCGTATGCTGCATCCCATTTAAATGAACTGCCAGCAATAGTGGAAGATGTCGCGAGAGTGAATATGTAGGCAATACAAGAGTAGGTTACGAAACTCCATATGCCGCTGCTTGAAGTTTTATGTTTGAAAAAACGCTTGTAATAAATTGCCGCTAATATCCCTAGCGCAAAATCTAAAGATCTGTATGCAGGCCCTCGATAAAGCCAGCGATGTGACGATGCCGGATCAGTAGCTAACAGGCTGGCGCGCTCAGGCATAGAGAAGTAGATTGCGATTGCAATTTGAGAGCTGATTATTATAAGTGCTAGCGCTATAAGCTTATTTTGTGATGTCAAAATGCCCAGTGTTCGAAAGACTGGGATTAGAATCGGAAAGATAATATAAAGAAAAATCTCAACGCTAATGCTCCATGAGGGGCTGTTAAGGCCCATCGCAACAAACAAATCTCCGCTCCATGCTTGTGTAGCCATGATATATGGGAGTATTGGTGTGTAGCCCCCTGAATTCATCCAGGAAAATATTATTAATGCGATGTAAAGAGGGTATATTCTAGCAAATCTTGAAAGCAAAAAGCGTGGCGTGGACTGCAGTGGATTTAATTCGAACCTGTCAAGGTAATTGTAGGCGATTATAAAGCCTGAAAGTACAAAGAAAAAAGTTACGCCATTAAATCCAGATGTTTGCAGGAGAAAAAGCTTTTTATTTTCAGTTTGAATTGGAAAGTGCGAGAAAAAAACCATTAGAGCTGCGAAGAATCTCAGCCCAGTTAGTGCCGGTATATTCCCAGATTTTTTTTGTGACAGTTGCATCGTGCCCACCAGCGAAATTTTGAACGGGATTCTACCAGCAGTTCATTGAGTACAAGATTTTTTTGTAGTCCAAAATGCCATCGCCGAGCAGCAGTTGCTGCAGATCGTTCCGAACCCCCCGCAGCCATGTGGGCGTTTTTGTTTCCGCCTTGAACTCTTCCATGCAGCATTACCGGATCCTCAGCCTGAAGCGTCTCGCCGTGTTCATTGTGCAAGTCGGGCATGAGTCCGGCCAGTTGCGCTACGTCCGTGAAATCTGAGGCCGACCGCCGCTCAGCTCAGGTATGAGGAGCGCACAGACCTAGGCAATACGGGCCGCTCGGGAGTATTGGGGGGGAGGGTGGCCTGATTCAAATCACCGGCCGGGCGAACTACGGCAAATGCGACGAGGTGCTGGGCCTCGACCTGATCAGCCATCCTGAGTTGCTCGAGCTGCGGCAGCATGCCGCGATATCGGCGGCGTGGTTCTGGAAACAGCATGGGTTGAACGATTTAGCCGATCGAGACCAGTTCAACACTATGACTCGACGGATCAAAGACGGTCTGAACGGCTTGGTTGACCGGTTGGCGCTTTGGGAAAAATACCGGGCGGTGCTGGCGTGACTGTTCCGTGGCGGTTGATCGGCATGCTGGCGCTGATGCTCGCCGGCTTCGGCAGTGCTTGGCAGTTTCAGGAGTGGCGCTACGCTCATCAGTTGGCCGAGCAGGTCCGACTGCAAGCCGAAACGCTAAATCAACTGACCCAAGCTGCGGCAACCGCGCAACAGGCCGAGCAGGGCAAGTGGCTGGCGGTCAGTGAGCAAAACCAATTCCGGAAAATGACGGATGCACAACGTGACCAGGATTATCTGCGCGATCGCCTTGCCACTTCTAATCTGCGGCTGTCAGCGCCGGCGGCGTGGAACATGCAGCCGTACGAGTCAGACTTGCCCTGGCACATGCTCAACGGATTATCGTCATCACCGACACCAGTGACAGGGTGATTGATTGCGCTGCGAGCGTGCCAAGCCTACGTTAGGGATCTGGCGCCCGTGCATCTCGAATGACGTTGAAGAACCATCAATGGATCGTCTTCGTTTGCGGGGGCAGGCCGTCAAGGATCCCGCGCAGACGCTCGGTATCCTGTTTCGACTCTCTCTCGGATATTTCAAGAAGGGAGAGTTCGCAGCGGATGCGCGCTGTTTTCGCCGCCTTCTTGCGGAGACTGCGCATTGCTTCATCACACTGATGGACATGCTTCAGCCTGTATTTCGACCAGTTTGGATATCCGCTCACGCTCCTGGCGCGGTTGGGGTTCAGTTCCTCGAACTCATTTTCGTACAGTGCGAGTTGATGCCGGCAGGTCTCGAGCGGCGTAGGGCAGCCGAGCCAGTCGTAGGTTTCCTCTACTATATAGGCGGGATCTACTGAAGTGTCTTGTCACGAGCTCGCCGTCGGTCGCCGTCATCCTTGAAAATTGTGTGGATATTGAAGGGGTTACGATTTTATTTAACCAACCGGTTATCAAAAAAACGTTGTTGCCCCTCTTGGAATTCAGTAATATTCGCCCCGCGTTCACCACCACGGTTTATGCATTTTTAAATCCCAAGCTTCCATCAGCTGCTTGGGATTTTTTTTGCCTGCGATTTGGCGTCCGCTCCTCCTGTTCCTCTCTATTCAACCCGTGGCGATCTTCGACAAGCAGATCGCAGCTTTTTCGACTACTACTGACTGGCCGATTTCCTACTCTTGTCACGGGAGTGTTTCGATGCTGGTTCACTGGTTGCTTGCCGCTGTTCATCTATTGGCGTTTGCTCTGGGCTTCTGGGCGGTGCTGGCGCGCGGCACGGCGTTCATGCGCCTGGGCTCGGGCGCGGGGGAGGTCAAGCGGGTTTTGCTGGCTGACAGCCTCTGGGGGATTTCTGCGCTGGTTTTGCTGATCACGGGCGGGATGCGTGCATTCGGCGGGTTCGAAAAGGGCGCTGACTATTATCTTCATCAGCCGCTGTTTCATTTGAAGATGACGCTGTTTGTGCTGATTCTGCTGATAGAGCTCGCACCAATGATCACCCTGATCAAATGGCGTATTGCCTTGGGGCGAGGCGCAGAGCTCGATACCGGCCGGGCGAAGTTGTTTGCGCGAATCAGTCACGTCGAAGCACTGCTGATGGTGCTGATGATGATTGCGGCCACTGGCATGGCTCGCGGTGTGACATTTGCTTAGGGCGGCGCAATTCCCTGCTCTCTATCGGAAATGTCCGACAGTCAGTTCTG
The DNA here is from genome assembly GCF_054344005.1 of Pseudomonas sp. GNP014. Lineage (NCBI taxonomy): Bacteria > Pseudomonadati > Pseudomonadota > Gammaproteobacteria > Pseudomonadales > Pseudomonadaceae > Pseudomonas > Pseudomonas sp. GNP014. Next base: position 3,475,014 of record NZ_JBTGUS010000001.1, read on the forward strand.
GTAATGACAGGTAGTATCGACCGGAAAGAAAGAAGGGCGGGGAGATCGAGGCGATGCGGGGCGAAGCTGTGCTGTGTTTCAGGCGCCGTGCCCAGCGGAGTGGGAAGCGGGTGGCAATACGGCGCGTGAATCTTTAGCCAGTCATTACGCGCGGGTAAACGAACTGGCTAGGGTTTGCGATGCGGCTCAGGGCGTTTGTGGCTTGTCCGGGGCGGTCAGGCCTGCCTGAATGCGCTGATAAATCTCTTCGCGGTGTACGGCAACGTTTTTCGGGGCGTTGATGCCAATGCGAACCTGTTGGCCGCTAACACCGAGGATGGTGATCGTAATGTCATCACCAATATTTATGCTTTCACCGACTTTGCGGGTGAGTATCAGCATGGTCTTCTCCTTGATTGCTTTGTAGGGCACCTGATTCAGACAGTGCAGAGGTCGGTGGTACGTATAGATTAGTGCGAAGTCTCACGGTTTGGGTGCCTCTTTCTGACGCGCAGATGCGGCATTAATTCCCAGGGCGTAACTATACAGAGGCTGCAATCATCAATCTCGTTGTTTTGTGCCCATTTTGCGGGGCTCGCGAAGTATTTTTGAATGATAAGATCGCCGCTTTGAGAATTCCGAGGAAAGTGTTGTGCGCAAATTGGTCTGGGTCATCGCGGCACTGGCATTGGCAGGATGTGGTGAAGGCAAGAGTGTAGACGTACAGAAGCCGAAAGCGGCAGTGGCGGCGGCACCTGCGGCGGCTTCTGCACCGCAGTGGGATCTGGAGGTGCGCGGCGAAACGCCTCAGGCTGTCAGTGATCTGAGTGGCTGGTTGATCGAGCACGCATTCGTTCCGACGGTGATCAAGGACAGCAGTGGTAAAACGCGAATTCTGATCGGTCCGTTCAACTCCCAGGCCGATGCTGAAGCTCGTAAGGTGCAAGTGGATGCGGCATTGGTGAAGGCGAAAAAACAGAACATTGAATCGGTGGTGATCGAGCACCCGATCGCGCCGTAGGCGTAAATAAAAAGGCCGTGAGCGTTATGCTCACGGCCTTTTTTAATTTGCGCATCCCGTCAGCCACAGGCTTTCAGATTCACCGGGCCGACGAATTCGTTGCCGCGTCCCATTACGCAGGCCACGCTCTGGTTGCGTTGACGCTCCCAGTCTTGCACCGGATATGTCTTGTCCCATGCTTCATACAATTGCCGGTCCTGTTTCGACAGGCGCAAGCCGTACTGCTTGCTCATGTAGAAGTAGGTCCGGGCGATCATGCCGCGAATCGAAGGGCGGGGCATGACCTTCTTCGCCTTGAAGTCGACCTGGGTCAGGCAGGAGCCGTACTGGCCGGACTGCACTGGCAGCCAGCCGTAGCTGAAATTGCTGCGATCGCCATTGACTTCGCCGATGCTCGGCACCAGGTTGTGCAGGTCCGCTTCAGCCTTCTGATAGCCAGGGTCGTAACGCGTACAGTTCTTGCGTCCGCCTTCCTGCCAGCATTGGCGTTGATGGCCGAACTCCCAGGCCGGGACAATGTGTTCCCACTCGATACGTGAAGCGCGCTTGGCGTTTTTGCGCGGTACGTAGCCGCAAGCCTTCAGATCGACTTTGTTGCCGGTGTATTTACACCCGCAATAAAACTCGGTGGATTGCGGCGCATAGAGCTTCCAGGCGACCTTCTTGGCTTCGGTAAATGTGCGAGGGGCGCCAGCCTGCGCGCCCATGGTGATGAACAACAACAACAGCAAAGCAAAACAGCGGACACTCATTGAATCAATCTTCCTTCGGTACAACCCAAAAAATCTGCACGCCGCCATCATCGCGATAGGCAAGGGTGACGTTATCGTTCTCGTCGATTTCCTCGAGCAGGCGCTCCCACTCATCCGTTGGCTCATCCGGCAGGCGGAAGATCAGTGCGGCTTTGGCTTTTTGTGCAGTCGGAGAATTGATGATTTTCTGAACGCGCATACCCATGCGTTCGTAGGCGTCAGGAGCATCAGGAGAGGTGGCCACGAGGTTATCCTTATTAAGCTGTACGTGCATACAGTATTTAACTGTAGGCAATTTCGCAACTGCTTAAAATTCAAGAAAATCCTCTGACAGCCGTTTTCCGATTTTGGTGTGAGGTGTGCCGAAATATTTGTGTGGAAAATGCAGGAGGGCTGCCGCGCATGCCCCCCCTCCACCTGGTCGGTGAAGGGTGAGCAAAGAGCCCGATCACGAACGGATCGGGCGAAGGTCAATCAATATTCCCAGAACATCCGTTGCAGCTCTTTGCTGTCGTTGGTTTTGGTCAAGGCGACCATTGCCAGGATGCGCGCTTTCTGTGGGTTCAAGTCATGCGCAACCACCCAGTCGTACTTGTCGTCAGGTTGTTCAGCGTTACGCAGGACGAAACCGCCGGCATTGACGTGGGACGAACGAATGATCTGCACGCCGTCCTTGCGCAGGGCTTGCAGGGTTGGCACGACGCGAGAGGACACCGAGCCGTTGCCGGTGCCGGCATGGATGATGGCCTTGGCGCCGGACTGGGCCAGGGCTTTGTAGGCGGTATCGGACACGTTGCCGTAGGAGTAGGCGATTTCTACGTCAGGCAGGCTCTTGATGTTTTTGATGTCGAATTCCGAATCCATGGTGTGACGCTTGGCAGGCAGGCGGAACCAGTAGGATTTGCCTTCGACCACCATGCCCAGTGGGCCCCAGGCACTTTTGAACGCCTCGGTCTTGATGTTGATCATTTTGCTGACGTCACGACCGGACTGGATTTCATCGTTCATGGTCACCAGTACGCCTTTGCCGCGCGCTTCCTTGCTGCTGGCCACGGCCACGGCGTTATACAGGTTAAGCATGCCGTCCGCCGACATGGCGGTGCCCGGACGCATCGAGCCGACCACAATGATCGGCTTGTCGGTTTTTTCGACCAGGTTCAGGAAGTAGGCGGTTTCTTCCAGGGTGTCGGTGCCGTGGGTGATAACGATGCCGTCGACGTCTTTGCTGTCAGCCAGTTCGGAGACGCGACGACCCAGTTGCAACAGGTTTTCGTTGGTGATGCTTTCCGAAGCAATCTGCATGACTTGCTCGCCGCGCACATTGGCCAGTTTGCTCAGCTCGGGAATGCCGGCAATCAGTTGCTCGACGCCAACCTTGGCTGCCTGATAAGTGGCGCTGTTGGCTGCGCTGGCGCCAGCCCCGGCGATGGTGCCGCCGGTCGCGAGTACCACGACATTGGCAAGCTTGGCCTGGGTTTCGACTTCTTTTGCCTGAAGGGCGGTGGGCAGGAGCAGGAGGAGGGCCAATGCGCCCGGAACCAAAGTGTTGAAAGCAGATTTCATTATTTTTCTCTCTAGTAGTGAGACGGTGCTTGATGCAGGTTCATCTAGATGCGCCCGGGCCGATCTGGATACCCGGGTACAGGGGAGGGAGCAGGATTTGTACCATCCGTACTTTGCTTGAGAGAAATGTTTAACCTTATGATTTAAATCAGGAATTTATACGTTGCTGTGTCGTGGTGCTCAACGCTGCATCCGGGTTTCCGAACATTGGCGGCTTGCGCGTTCGGCTGGCCGAAAGGATCGCGTTTGTTCTGCAGTGGGCAAGACGCAGATTCGATGGCTTTGCTAAAGAAACGGCGCTCCGCGCCGATGCGTCTTCAAGGAATCTTTATTTTTTGAGGAGTTCGCATGTCACTTTCGGTTGGTTTTCCAAATGCCAGCGCTGTCACCATCGGCGGCAAATCCGCAGCCACGATCAATGCTCTGAGCGACGCGACTGCCGAAGCCTCCGCCCAGTCGCTGGGCGACAAAGAGGGCGACGCCACCCAGGTCAGAACCGGTGGCGCCGCACAGGAAGACAGTAAGGCCGAAAGCGGCAGCAATCAAAGTATCGCCGTGAAAATGCTGCTCAAGCGCCTGCAGGAGCTGCAAAAGCAGTTGCAGGAACAGCAACAGCAATTGGCGGCAGCGCAAGCCGCCAGTTATCCCACTCCGGAAGCCAAGCAGACCGCCGTCATGGCGATTCAGGGGCAGATAGCCGATACCAACGGCGCTCTTTCGGAAGTTTCGGGCAACCTGATCAAGGAGCTGGCCAAGGATTCCGGCGGCGGCGGTCTGATCAGTACTACTGCCTGAGATGCGGGCGAATCACGCGATTTGCCCTACAACAAATGCTGATGTGTGATTGTTGACAAATGTCGGCAGGGTTCGCATAGTTCGGTCTACGCAAACGTTTGCGCAGCTTTCCCGGCGGGCAATCCCTCTGAGGGAAGCGACGTAGCTTACGCCAGCGCAAGCGTTGCTCACAATAATCATAAGATCGGAGTGAACCCATGAAGCTGCCATTCGCTGGACGTCTTCTTGCTGTCGCTATGCTGGCTGCCACAGCCGCCGCACTACCTGTCTCCTCGGCGTTCGCCGAATCCCCGGAAAAACCTAAAGTTGCACTGGTCATGAAGTCCCTGGCCAACGAATTCTTCCTGACCATGGAAGATGGCGCCAAGGCTTATCAGAAAGAACATTCCGCCGATTTCGACCTGATCTCCAACGGCATCAAGGACGAAACCGATACCGCCGGCCAGACGCGCATCGTCGAGCAAATGATTCTGGCGAAGGTCAATGCACTGGTGATTGCGCCTTCCGATTCCAAGGCCATGGTTCCGGTGATCAAAAAAGCCGTCGATGCCGGCATCACCGTGATCAACATCGACAATCAGCTCGATCCGGCGATCGTTAAAAGCAAAAACATCAGCGTGCCCTTCGTAGGTCCGGACAACCGTAAAGGTGCACGTCTGGTCGGCGAATACCTGGCCAAGCAACTGAAGGCGGGCGACGAAGTCGGCATCATCGAAGGTGTGTCCACGACCACCAACGCCCAGCAGCGGACTGCTGGCTTCAAGGATGCGATGGACGCAGCACAGATCAAGATCGTTTCCCTGCAATCCGGTGATTGGGAAATCGACAAGGGTAACAAGGTCGCGGCTTCGATCCTCAGTGAATACCCGGAAGTCAAAGCGCTGCTGGCCGGCAACGACAGCATGGCCGTCGGTGCGGTTTCCGCTGTACGAGCTGCGGGCAAGGCCGGTCAGGTGCAGGTCGTGGGTTACGACAACATCAATGCGATCAAGCCAATGTTGAAGGACGGTCGAGTCCTCGCGACAGCCGATCAGTTCGCCGCCAAGCAAGCTGTCTTTGGCATCGAGACTGCGCTGAAAATCATCAAGGGCGAGAAGGTCGACAGCGGTGCCAACGGCGTGATTGAAACGCCGGTCGAGCTGGTCACCAAGTAAGTCTTCCGGCGACACAACGGCGCTCGTCCGTTCGGGCGAGCGCATGGAGAGTTTTTATGTCAGTTTCCGCCCCGAACGCTGTCCTCTCGGTCAGCGGTATCGGTAAGACCTATGCGCAACCGGTGCTGACCGGCATCGACTTGACGCTGATGCGCGGTGAAGTACTGGCGCTGACCGGCGAGAACGGTGCCGGAAAAAGTACCCTGTCGAAGATCATTGGCGGACTGGTCACGCCGACCACCGGCCAGATGCAGTTCCACGGCAAGGAGTATCGTCCGGGCAGTCGGACCCAGGCCGAAGACCTTGGCGTGCGCATGGTCATGCAAGAACTCAATCTGTTGCCGACCCTGTCGGTGGCCGAGAACCTGTTCCTCGATAATCTGCCGAGCAACGGTGGCTGGATCAGCCGCAAGCAATTGCGCAAGGCGGCGATCGAGGCCATGGCGCAGGTCGGTCTGGACGCGATTGATCCGGACACGCTGGTGGGCGAGTTGGGCATCGGCCATCAGCAGATGGTCGAAATCGCCCGCAACCTGATTGGCGATTGCCATGTATTGATCCTCGACGAGCCGACCGCGATGCTGACCGCGCGCGAAGTCGAAATGCTCTTTGAACAGATCACCCGGTTGCAGGCGCGTGGCGTCTCGATCATCTACATTTCCCACCGCCTCGAAGAGCTGGCGCGGGTCGCGCAACGGATTGCCGTGCTGCGTGACGGCAACCTGGTCTGCGTCGAGCCGATGGCCAATTACAACAGCGAGCAACTGGTCACGTTGATGGTCGGTCGTGAGCTGGGTGAGCACATCGACATGGGGCAGCGCAACATCGGCGCGCCGGCATTGACGGTCAAGGGTCTGACTCGTTCGGACAAGGTGCGCGACGTTTCGTTTGAAGTGCGTGCCGGCGAGATTTTCGGCATTTCCGGGCTGATCGGGGCAGGGCGCACCGAGCTGCTGCGGTTGATTTTCGGTGCCGACGTCGCCGACAGCGGCACCATTGCACTTGGCTCGCCAGCCAGGGCGGTGAGTGTGCGTTCGCCTGTCGATGCTGTGCGTCATGGCATAGCGTTGATCACCGAAGATCGCAAGGGCGAAGGCTTGCTGCTCAGTCAGTCGATCAGCGCCAACATCGCATTGGGCAACATGCCGGAGATTTCCAGCGGCGGTTTCGTCAACAACGGCGACGAAATCTCGCTGGCGCAGCGGCAGATTGATGCCATGCGCATCCGCAGTTCGAGTCCGGCGCAGTTGGTGTCAGAGCTGTCTGGCGGCAACCAGCAGAAAGTCGTGATCGGGCGCTGGCTGGAGAGAGACTGTTCGGTGTTGCTGTTCGATGAGCCGACCCGAGGCATCGACGTCGGTGCCAAGTTCGACATCTATGCCTTGCTCGGCGAGTTGACTCGTCAGGGCAAAGCGTTGGTGGTGGTGTCCAGCGACCTTCGTGAATTGATGCTGATCTGCGACCGGATCGGCGTGCTGTCGGCGGGCCGCCTGATCGACACATTCGAGCGCGACAGCTGGACTCAGGATGATTTGCTTGCCGCCGCGTTCGCCGGCTACCAAAAACGTGATGCGTTGCTCAACGAAGCGGCGCCTAGGGATCTTCCATGAAAACTGCATCTCCTGCCGGCAAACGTAGTGGCAATTTTTACGGTCTGGGCACTTATCTGGGCCTGGCCGGTGCCTTGCTGGCGATGATTGCGCTGTTCTCGGTGCTGAGCAGCCATTTCCTCTCCTACAACACCTTCAGTACCCTGGCCAACCAGATTCCCGATCTGATGGTGCTGGCGGTCGGCATGACGTTCGTGCTGATCATCGGCGGTATCGATCTGTCGGTCGGCTCGGTGCTGGCATTGGCGGCATCGACCGTCAGTGTGGCCATTCTCGGCTGGGGCTGGAGCGTGTTGCCGGCGGCGTTGCTCGGCATGGCGGTGGCGGCACTGGCCGGCACCATCACCGGCTCGATCACTGTGGCTTGGCGGATTCCCTCGTTCATCGTCTCCCTTGGCGTGCTCGAAATGGCCCGGGGCCTGGCGTATCAGATGACGGGGTCGCGCACCGCCTACATCGGCGACGCCTTTGCCTGGTTGTCGAACCCGATTGCGTTCGGTATTTCGCCTTCATTCATCATTGCCTTGCTGGTGATTTTCATCGCGCAGGCGGTTTTGACGCGCACAGTGTTCGGCCGCTACCTGATCGGCATCGGTACCAACGAAGAAGCTGTGCGTCTGGCCGGGATCAATCCAAAGCCTTACAAGATTCTGGTGTTCAGCCTGATGGGTCTGCTCGCCGGTATCGCTGCGCTTTTCCAGATTTCCCGTTTGGAAGCCGCGGATCCCAATGCCGGTTCGGGGCTTGAGCTGCAGGTGATCGCAGCCGTGGTCATCGGCGGCACCAGTCTGATGGGCGGGCGTGGCTCAGTGATCAGCACGTTCTTTGGTGTATTGATCATTTCCGTGCTGGCGGCCGGTCTGGCGCAGATTGGTGCCACCGAACCGACCAAGCGCATCATCACCGGTGCGGTGATCGTTATCGCGGTGGTGCTCGATACTTATCGCAGTCAACGTGCAACTCGCCGGGGCTGAATCATGGCAACGATCAAGGATGTGGCGGCGCTCGCGGGGATTTCCTACACCACCGTGTCGCATGTGGTGAACAACACCCGGCCAGTCAGTCAGGAGGTGCGGCTCAAGGTCGAAGCGGCGATCAAAAGCCTCGACTACGTGCCGAGTGCCGTGGCGCGCTCGCTGAAGGCCAAGACCACCGCCACAATCGGGCTGCTGGTGCCGAACAGTCTCAACCCCTACTTTGCGGAGCTGGCGCGGGGCATCGAGGATTATTGTGAGCGTAACGGCTATTGCGTGATCCTGTGCAACTCCGATGACAACCCGGAGAAACAGCGCAGTTATTTGCGCGTGCTGCTGGAAAAACGCATTGATGGCTTGATCGTTGCCTCGGCGGGCGGTGACAGTGGTCTCGCGCAGGGGCTGGCCGGCGTGAAGACGCCGATGGTGATCGTCGACCGCAGCCTCGACGGCGTGGATGCGGATCTGGTGCGTATCGACCATGAATACGGTGCCTATCTTGCAACCCGCCATTTGCTCGAGTTGGGGCATCGCGATATCGCCACGATCGGAGGTCCGGCGAGCACCAGTGTGGCGCAGATGCGCCAGGCGGGATATTGCCGGGCGCTGAAAGAGGCGGGCATCGAAGTGCGCCCTGCACGCATGCTGGAGAGTGATTTCACCAGTACCGGTGGTTATAACGCGGCGGCCATCCTGCTTGAGAACGATCCGCCGAGCGCTATTTTTGCCGGTAACGACATGATCGGCATCGGTGTCTTGCGCGCGGCCGCCGAGCGCAACGTGCGGGTGCCGGGTGAACTGTCAGTGATCGGTTTCGACGATATCCAGATGAGTCGCTATGTGTATCCGGCATTGACCACGGTTGGCCAGTCGATCCTGCAACTGGGTGAAATGGCCGCCGAGGTCTTGCTGCGAAGGATTGCCACGCCGCAGATGGTCACCGATCAACGGATCGTGACACCGAGTATTGTCCTGCGCGAATCAACTGCGCCGCTGTCTGGCGTGTTCACTGAATACCGCTGAAAACCGAATTGACGAGTAGTGATGTATGCCAGCAAATGTAGTGGTAATAGGCAGCCTGAACATGGATCTGGTCACCCGTGCACCACGGCTGCCCCGAGGCGGTGAAACGCTGATTGGCCATTCGTTTGCCACCGTATCCGGTGGCAAGGGGGCCAATCAGGCCGTGGCCGCTGCACGGTTGGGCGCGCAGGTCGCGATGATCGGCTGTGTGGGCAATGACGACTATGGCGTGCAATTGCGTGACGCCTTGCTGGCCGAGCAGATTGATTGTCAGGCAGTGAGCGTGGTCGAGGGCTCCAGTGGCGTGGCATTGATTGTGGTCGATGACCACAGTCAGAACGCGATTGTCATCGTCGCCGGCGCCAATGGCGCCATGACGCCTGCGGTGATCGATCGTTTCGATGCCGTTCTGCAGAATGCTGACGTGATTATCTGTCAGCTCGAGATCCCGGATGCCACCGTGGGGTATGCGCTCAAGCGCGCCCGCACGCTGGGCAAGACCGTGATCCTCAACCCTGCGCCGGCCAGTCGTCCTTTGCCGGCCGACTGGTTCGCGGCCATCGACTACCTGATACCCAACGAGAGCGAAGCCGCGGCCCTGAGCGGTCTGCCGGTCGAGTCGCGGGAGTCGGCAGAAAAGGCTGCCAGCCACCTGATCGCGATGGGGGCGGGTAAAGTCATCATTACCCTCGGCGCCGAAGGTTCGCTGTTTGCCAACGGCAAGGGGTTCGAACACTTCCCGGCACCGAAGGTGAAAGCCGTCGATACCACAGCGGCAGGCGACACCTTTGTCGGTGGTTTTGCCGCTGCCCTGGCCGACGGCAAGTCCGAAGCCGAGGCGATCCGTTACGGTCAGATCGCCGCTGCCCTGTCGGTCACCCGCGCCGGCGCACAACCCTCCATTCCCAGCATGTCCGACGTACAGGCATTCAAACCCGCATGAAAAAGACTCCTTTGCTTAACGTCGCGTTATCGCGACTGATTGCCTCTTTGGGTCATGGCGACATGGTCGTGATCGGTGACGCTGGACTGCCGGTGCCGCCGGGCGTCGAGCTGATTGACCTGGCGCTGACCCACGGCGTTCCGGATTTCGTCAGCACCCTGAAAATCGTGCTCAGCGAGATGCAGGTGGAAAGCCATGTGCTGGCCAAAGAGATCTTCGACAAGCAGCCGACAGCGCTGACAACGCTGGATGTGTTGAATGAAGAGGGGGCGCTGGGTCGTCGCGATCTGCTCAGTCACGAACAATTCAAGGTTCTTAGCCGACAGGCTCGGGCGATTGTTCGTACAGGCGAATGTCAGCCGTACTGCAACATCGTGCTGGTGGCCGGTGTTACGTTCTAACTTTCAATTTCAAATGCACAAGGAATGCGCCATGCAACGCTATGCTCACACACTGCATCAATTGCTTCGGAGTCTGCTGCTTTTGTCCGTCATTACTGCGACCGGCGCCCAAGCGGCGGAAAAAATCGACCTGATCATTGATACTGATCCGGGCGCTGACGACGTGGTCGCCTTGCTGTTCGCACTGGCCTCGCCGGACGAGTTGAATATTCGTGCGTTGACCACCGTGGCCGGCAATGTCCGCCTCGACAAGACCTCGCGCAACGCGCGTCTGGCTCGCGAGTGGGCGGGGCGCGAGGATGTCCCGGTTTATGCTGGCGCACCGAAACCGCTGATGCGTACGCCGATCTACGCCGAAAACATTCACGGCAAGGAAGGCCTGTCGGGTGTCACCGTGCACGAACCGAAAAAAGGCCTGGCAGAAGGCAATGCGGTCAATTATCTGATCGACACCTTGAAAAAGGCCAAGCCGCACAGCATCACGATTGCCATGCTCGGTCCGCAGACCAACCTGGCGCTGGCGCTGATCCAGGAGCCCGAGATCGTTCAGGGCATCAAGGAAGTGGTGATCATGGGTGGGGCACACTTCAACGGCGGCAACATCACCCCGGTGGCGGAATTCAACCTGTTTGCCGACCCGCAAGCGGCTGAAGTGGTGCTCAAAAGCGGCGTCAAGCTGACCTACCTGCCGCTGGACGTGACCCACAAGATCCTCACCAGTGACGCCCGCCTTAAGCAGATTGCGGCGCTGAACAACAATGCGAGCAAAATCGTTGGCGACATCCTCAACGAGTACATCAAAGGGGACATGGAGCACTACGGTATTCCGGGTGGCCCGGTGCATGACGCCACCGTCGTGGCTTACTTGCTCAAGCCGGAACTGTTTACCGGTCGTTCAGTGAATGTGGTGGTCGATAGCCGTGAAGGGCCGACATTCGGTCAGACCATTGTCGATTGGTATGACGGACTCAAGGCGCCGAAAAATGCCTTCTGGGTCGAAAACGGCGATGCCCAGGGTTTCTTCGATCTGCTCACCGAGCGGCTCAAGCGCCTGAAGTAAAAAAACCGACCCGCAGGTGCCAGCCTGCGGGTGCTACTTCCTCTCTGCGTGCTCATGCTCGATCTGTTCGGTCGGGTAGCGCTCGAAAATCTGCTTGATGAATTGCTGGGCTGCCTCGGTTCCAAGCTCCTTGACCAATAGATCGATTCCTATCAATGCCAGCTCTTCTGTGGTGTCGGGGCTATAGGAGCTGTGCCCGTCGGCCCATTTGGCTTTGATGTCGGCGTCGATGCTTACGGTCGTCATGATAAGGCTCGGGAAGTCGGGAGAACGATGTGTCGAGTTAACCATTTTGTCGGGCGTTTGACACTGCGACTTAGGCATGACCGGGGCGCTATGCGACACTTGGTCTTTTAAGGCTTTCCAAGGATCGCGCTGTGCAGATCGATTTGAATTCCCCTGACGGCCTCACGCTGGAGGCTGTGCGCCAGTTGCTCGCCTCGGCCAGTGATGACGAACACACTCAACTGCGTGTGACCAAGGGCGGTATCGCCTACATTTCTTCGGGCGTGACCGGCGGCCAGGATATCGACGGCTTGCTGTTTCGCCTGGAAACCTGGGCCAAGGGCTCAGGCTACGTCGGAAATGTCGCCGCCAGCGACGAGGTGTGGGTGATGCAGATTTTCAATGCGTTGAAGGACAACTGGCCGAATCCACCGTACGACTACATTGACGTGTATTGAGCGTCGTTAATATTCAGTCACGATTGATTGATGAGGAGCAGGGCGAGGCTCAGGCACACTCGGCGTTTTTCCGGTCGTGGGGCGGTGATGCTCACTGTGGTGAAACCAAACGCCGTAATGGCGGTCGCACGATCTCAGCTCAACTTTTTGAAAACAAGGAGGCTTCATGCCTTTGAAGTTCGCGACACTGGGTGCACTGATGGCCACCGCCCTGTTGGCCGGTTGCAGTACGAGTTCCAGCGAGTCGGCAAAGGATCCAGTGGCCACCGAGTCCGGTCATAGTCGCTGTGAAGCAACGGCAGCGGAGTTCGCCATTGGCAAGAAAGCGTCGCCAGCGCTGCTGGATCAGGCTCGCGCCAAGGCCGGCGCGCAAAATGCCCGCTTCCTCAAACCAACCGACATGATCACTCTGGAGTACCGCTCCGATCGCCTGAACCTGAACACCGACGCCAATCTGGTCGTCACCCGCGTCAACTGCGGCTGATCGCTGACGACTTTTGTTGCAGGCATAAAAAACCCCGTCACATGGACGGGGTTTTTTTAGTGCGCCGGGAAATTACTCTGGGCGAACTTGTGCAGCTTGCATACCCTTTTGGCCTTTCTCAGCCACGAAAGAGACGGTCTGGCCTTCTTTCAGGCTTTTGAAACCGTCGGATTCGATAGCTTTGAAGTGTACGAACAGGTCGTCACCGCCACCTTGAGGAGTGATGAAGCCGAAGCCTTTTTCATCGTTGAACCATTTAACGGTGCCGGTTTGGCGATTAGACATGGTGTATCTCCAAGAAACATATATTTTCAGTAGTACTGTGCTGCTCAGGCCAACTGGGCACACCGGAGTATCATAGTCGAAATGTTCGCTTTGGTAGCCCCCCGGACGTGCTGTTTGCTTTCATATTGCATTCATTTCAACCTCTGAAATGTCTGCAGGCCCCGGTTTCAGAGGCTTTTGGCCGAAAAAACAGGGCGTAAAAAAAGCTATAAAACCTGCGTAAATTATCGAAATCAGGGCCTTTTTGACGGTTTTAAGGCTGTCGCAGACCCGAAAAAGCAATCGTCAGCGCTTATTTCTGCACTCGGCAAACCGAGATTTCTTTCAATGCGCGCTGACCCAGTTCACCGCTCGGCGGGGTGTTCTTGTCCATCAGTTGTGCGATCTCTTGCGTGGTGAATTTCTTCTCCAGAACATCGGCACCGCAAGTGCAGTGCTGTTTGGCTACGGTTGGATTGACGCTTTGGGCTGCGGCTTTGGTGCAATCATCCATGTATTGCTTCTTTACGCCGGCAGGCCACGCGGCGTTGGCGCTCAGCGGCAGCAGCAGGGCCAGCGGGGCCGCGAAAGCAAAAAGTCGGATAAGGCGCATGTCTGAAACTCCTGGTTTGATATCGGCGACGATTCTCAGCCTATTTGAGGCAAAGCGTATATCCCAAGTTCACTTCGCTCCGCAAAAATGCGCAAATCTTCAGCGTTGCAAATCGTTCGAGTCGATGACCGTTCATCTGTGCTAGCATGCCGGGCTCAAGCGTTCTCAGGCTCCGGACGGCCTTCAGCCCCGGCAGCGGTCAGCGTGCGAACATTCTGATTTGAATCCCAGTCACTCTGGTTCGGTTTTCCGGTTGGCCGCAAGGCTCCTGCCGCTGTAAGGCAGGCGTTCGTCATTGAATGGCCTGGATCGGATCTTGTACTGGCTCATCCCAACCCACGTGACCTTTGGTAGGGGTCACCACTAGGAGAGGAGGCGCCATGCCAACTATTACTCTTCCCGACGGCAGTCAACGTTCATTCGATCACCCGGTTTCCGTAGCCGAGGTCGCTGCATCCATTGGTGCAGGCCTGGCCAAGGCCACCGTGGCCGGCAAGGTCAACGGCAAGCTGGTCGACGCCTGCGACCTCATCGACAGCGACGCGACCCTGCAAATCATCACACCTAAGGATGAAGAGGGGCTGGAGATCATTCGCCACTCTTGCGCTCACCTGGTTGGCCATGCGGTCAAGCAGCTGTACCCGACTGCGAAGATGGTCATCGGTCCGGTCATCGACGAAGGCTTCTATTACGACATCGCCTTCGAACGTCCTTTCACCCCGGACGACATGGCCGCCATCGAACAGCGCATGCATCAGCTGATCGACAAGGATTACGACGTCATCAAAAAGGTCACTCCGCGCGCCGAAGTGATCGAAGTGTTCAAGGCCCGCGGCGAAGACTACAAGCTGCGCCTGGTCGAGGACATGCCGAACGAGCAGGCCATGGGCCTGTACTACCACGAAGAATACGTCGACATGTGCCGCGGTCCGCACGTGCCGAACACCCGCTTCCTGAAATCCTTCAAGCTGACCAAGTTGTCCGGTGCCTACTGGCGCGGTGATGCCAAAAACGAGCAGCTGCAGCGCGTTTACGGTACCGCTTGGGCTGACAAGAAGCAGCTGGCGGCATACATCCAGCGCATCGAAGAAGCGGAAAAGCGCGATCACCGCAAGATCGGCAAGCGCCTGGGCCTGTTCCACACCCAGGAAGAAGCGCCGGGCATGGTGTTCTGGCACCCGAATGGCTGGACCTTGTACCAGGTGCTCGAGCAATACATGCGCAAGGTGCAGCGTGACAACGGCTACCTCGAGATCAAGACCCCGCAAGTGGTCGATCGCAGCCTGTGGGAGAAATCCGGGCACTGGGCCAACTACGCCGACAACATGTTCACCACCGAGTCGGAGAGCCGCGACTACGCCATCAAGCCGATGAACTGCCCTTGCCACGTGCAGGTGTTCAATCAGGGCCTGAAGAGCTACCGTGAGCTGCCGATGCGCCTGGCCGAATTCGGTGCCTGCCACCGCAACGAGCCGTCGGGCGCGCTGCACGGCATCATGCGCGTGCGTGCGTTCACTCAGGACGACGCCCACATTTTCTGCACCGAAGAGCAGATGCAGGCCGAATCCGCTGCCTTCATCAAGCTGACCATGGATGTTTATCGCGACTTCGGCTTTACCGACGTCGAGATGAAGCTGTCCACTCGTCCGGAAAAACGTGTAGGTTCCGACGAACTGTGGGATCGCGCCGAAGCCGCACTGGCCGCAGCCCTTGATTCCGCTGGCCTGCCGTACGATCTGCAGCCGGGTGAAGGTGCGTTCTACGGTCCGAAGATCGAGTTCTCGCTGAAAGATTGCCTCGGTCGCGTGTGGCAGTGTGGTACCTTGCAGCTCGATTTCAACCTGCCTGTCCGTCTCGGTGCCGAATACGTCTCCGAAGACAACAGCCGCAAGCACCCGGTCATGTTGCACCGTGCGATCCTCGGATCCTTCGAGCGTTTCGTCGGGATTCTGATCGAGCATTACGAAGGTGCATTCCCTGCGTGGCTGGCGCCAACCCAGGCAGTGATCATGAATATCACTGATAAACAGGCAGATTTTGTCGCTGAAGTCGAAAAAACTCTCAACGAAAGCGGATTTCGTGCCAAGTCCGACTTGAGAAATGAAAAGATCGGCTTTAAAATCCGCGAGCATACTTTGCTCAAGGTTCCCTATCTTTTGGTTATCGGAGATAAGGAAGTCGAGATGCAGACTGTCGCTGTGCGTACTCGTGAAGGTGCTGACCTGGGCTCGATGCCCGTCGCCCAGTTCGCTGAGTTTCTCGCGCAAGCGGTTTCCCGGCGTGGTCGCCCAGATTCGGAGTAATTATTATTAAGCGTGAACCGAGACAAGATAAACGAGCTGCACCGAAAGCGCCGATCAATGAGAATATCTCGGCACGCGAGGTTCGGTTAATTGGCGCTGACGGCGAGCAGGTTGGCATCGTCTCTATTGATGAAGCGCTTCGTATTGCTGAAGAAGCAAAGCTTGATCTGGTAGAAATCTCCGCAGACGCAGTCCCACCGGTTTGCCGGGTGATGGACTACGGCAAGTCGATCTTCGAAAAGAAGAAGCAGATTGCAGCGGCGAAGAAGAACCAGAAGCAGATTCAGGTAAAAGAAATCAAGTTTCGTCCAGGGACGGAGGAAGGGGATTACCAGGTAAAACTGCGCAACCTGGTACGTTTCCTGAGTGATGGGGACAGGGCCAAGGTATCCTTGCGATTCCGCGGCCGTGAGATGGCCCACCAGGAGCTGGGGATGGAACTCCTCAAGCGGGTTGAAGCTGACCTGCTCGAGTACGGTTCGGTCGAACAGCATCCTAAGATGGAAGGACGCCAGCTGATCATGGTCATCGCCCCGAAAAAGAAGAAGTAATCAACAGGGCACGGCAGGCCTTCTGATTATGTTTATCAACTGAATGCGGAGTATCCGAACATGCCAAAAATGAAAACCAAAAGTGGTGCTGCTAAGCGGTTTCTGAAAACTGCTAACGGTATCAAGCACAAGCACGCTTTCAAGAGCCACATCCTGACTAAAATGTCGACCAAGCGTAAGCGTCAACTGCGCGGTAGCAGCTTGCTGCATCCGTCTGACGTGGCAAAAGTCGAGCGCATGCTGCGCCTTCGTTAATTTTAGTCAAGAATAGAGGAAGTAACTCATGGCTCGTGTAAAGCGTGGCGTCATTGCCCGTAAACGTCACAAAAAAATTCTGAAACTTGCTAAAGGCTACTACGGCGCACGCTCCCGCGTATTCCGTGTTGCCAAGCAAGCGGTAATCAAGGCAGGCCAATACGCCTACCGTGACCGTCGTCAGAAAAAACGTCAGTTCCGCGCTCTGTGGATCGCTCGTATCAACGCTGGTGCTCGTGTTAACGGTCTGTCCTACAGCCGTTTCATCGCTGGCCTGAAAAAAGCGTCCATCGAGATCGACCGTAAGGTTCTGGCTGATCTGGCAGTGAACGAAAAAGCGGCGTTTGCTGCGATTGTCGAGAAAGCTAAAGCCACCTTGGCTTAAGTACCCCCGACAGTCACCCGGCCTCATCTCTGTGAGGCCAGGTGTTAAACGTCATAAATAGGGGAAGAGCCTTCAAGCTCTTCCCCTATTTTGTATCTGGAGTCTGTACATGGAAAACCTGGATGCGCTGGTCTCTCAAGCACTAGAGGCTGTGCAAAGCGCTGAAGATATCAATGCCCTGGAGCAAATCCGGGTTCAATACCTTGGCAAAAAGGGCGAATTGACTCAGGTGATGAAGACCCTGGGGAATTTGCCGGCAGAAGAGCGTCCGCAAGTCGGCGCGCTGATCAACGTTGCCAAGGAACGTGTCACAGGCGTTCTCAATGCGCGCATGGCTCTGTTTGAGGAAGCCGAACTGGCTGCCAAACTGTCTGCCGAATCCATTGACGTGACGTTGCCGGGCCGTGGCCAGACCTCCGGTGGCCTGCATCCGGTGACCCGGACTCTGGAGCGTGTCGAACAGTTCTTCACCCGCATCGGCTACGGCATTGCCGAAGGCCCTGAGGTGGAAGACGACTACCACAACTTCGAAGCGCTCAACATCCCAGGCCATCACCCGGCCCGGTCGATGCATGACACCTTCTATTTCAATGCAAACATGTTGCTGCGCACCCATACCTCGCCGGTACAGGTCCGCACCATGGAGTCCAAGCAACCGCCGATCCGCATCGTCTGCCCGGGCCGTGTGTACCGTAGCGACTCCGATATCACCCACTCGCCGATGTTCCACCAGGTCGAAGGCCTGCTGGTCGATCGCGACATCAATTTTGCCGATCTCAAAGGCACCATCGAAGAATTCCTGCGGGTGTTCTTCGAGAAAGAACTGGCCGTACGTTTCCGTCCTTCGTACTTCCCGTTCACCGAACCATCCGCTGAAGTCGATATGGAATGCGTGATGTGCAGCGGCAAAGGCTGCCGCGTCTGCAAGCAGACCGGCTGGCTGGAAGTGATGGGTTGCGGCATGGTTCACCCGAACGTGTTGCGTATGTCCGGCATTGACCCGGAAGAGTTCTCCGGCTTTGCCTTTGGCATGGGCGTCGAGCGTCTGGCCATGCTCCGTTACGGCGTGAACGACTTGCGTCTGTTCTTCGACAACGACTTGCGGTTCCTCGCGCAATTTCGCTAGTCGTAACGAATTCTTAGGAGAGCAGGATGAAATTCAGTGAACAATGGCTGCGTGGCTGGGTTAGCCCGCAGGTAAATCGCGACGAGCTGGTTGCCCGTCTGTCGATGGCCGGTCTTGAGGTCGATAGCGTGACTCCGGCCGCCGGTGTATTCAGCGGCGTGGTAGTGGGCGAGGTGCTGAGCACCGAGCAGCACCCTGATGCCGACAAGTTGCGGGTGTGCCAGGTCAGCAATGGCGCGGAAACCTTCCAGGTCGTGTGCGGAGCGCCAAACGTGCGCCCGGGCCTGAAGATTCCGTTTGCCATGATCGGCGCCGAGCTGCCGGGCGACTTCAAGATCAAGAAAGCCAAGCTGCGCGGCGTTGAGTCCAACGGCATGCTCTGCTCGCAAGCCGAGCTGCAGGTTGGTGAAGGCAACGACGGTCTGATGGAGCTGCCGGCCGATGCGCCGGTGGGCGAAGACTTCCGTGTGTATCTGGATCTGGAAGATGCCAGCATCGAGGTCGACCTGACCCCGAACCGTGGCGACTGTCTGTCCCTGGCCGGTCTGGCCCGTGAAGTCGGCGCGCTGTACGCGACTCCGGTTACCCGTCCGGTCGTGGCCGCCGTTGCGGCCGTGCACGATGAAGTGCGTTCGGTAGAAGTACTGGCCCCAGCCGCATGCCCGCGTTACCTGGGGCGCGTTATCCGTAACGTCGATCTGTCCAGGCCGACGCCGCTGTGGATGGTTGAACGCCTGCGCCGCGCCGACGTGCGCAGCATCGACGCGGCTGTCGACATCACCAACTACGTGATGCTGGAGCTGGGTCAGCCCCTGCACGCTTTCGATCTCGCCGAAATCAATGGCGGCATCCGCGTGCGCATGGCGGAAGAGGGTGAGAAGCTGGTGCTGCTCGACGGTCAGGAAGTCAGCCTGCGCAGCGATACGCTGGTAATTGCCGACCACACTCGCGCGTTGGCGATTGCCGGCGTGATGGGCGGTGAGCACAGCGGTGTCTCCGCGACCACTCGCGACGTATTCCTTGAATCAGCGTTCTTCGACCAGATCGCGGTGGCAGGCAAGGCCCGTTCCTACGGTCTGCACACCGATGCTTCGCACCGCTACGAGCGTGGCGTGGACTGGCAACTGGCCCGTGAAGCCATGGAGCGCGCTACCGGCCTGCTGCTGGAGATCACTGGCGGCGAAGCCGGTCCGATCATCGAGACCGTCAGCGAACAGCACCTGCCGTCAATCGCTCCGATCACTCTGCGTGCCCAGCGCATCACTCAGATGCTTGGCATGGAGATGGACTCGGCTCAGGTCGAGCGTCTGCTCGGCGGCCTGGGTCTTGGCATTGCAGCCGATGGTGAAGGCCAGTGGCGCGTAGAAGTGCCGAGCCATCGCTTCGATATCAGCCTGGAAGTCGATCTGATCGAAGAACTGGCCCGTCTGTATGGCTATAACCGTCTGCCGGTTCGTTACCCGCAAGCACGCCTGGCGCCACAAGCCAAGGCTGAGGCGCGTAGCGATCTGCCAGAACTGCGCCGCCTGCTGGTTGCGCGTGGTTATCAGGAAGCGATCACATACAGCTTCATCGATCCGAAACAGTTCGAACTGTTCAATCCGGGCGTCGAGCCGCTGTTGCTGGCCAATCCGATCTCCAACGACATGGCGGCGATGCGTTCGTCGCTGTGGCCGGGTCTGGTCAAAGCGTTGCAGCACAACCTGAACCGTCAGCAGGATCGCGTACGTCTGTTCGAAAGCGGTCTGCGTTTTGTCGGTCAACTGGAAGGCCTGAAGCAAGAGCCAATGCTGTCCGGTGTGGTCTGCGGCAGCCGTCTGCCGGAAGGCTGGGCGCAAGGCCGCGATACCGTCGATTTCTTCGACGTCAAAGCCGACGTGGAAGCGGTGCTGGGCTTTGCCGGTGCGCTGGATTCGTTCACGTTCGCACCGGGCAAACACCCGGCGCTGCACCCGGGTCAAACCGCACGTATCGAGCGCGAAGGGCGTGAAGTGGGCTTCATCGGCGCGATTCACCCTGAATTGTCGAAAGCCTTGGGCCTGGATCGTCCGGTCTTCGTTTTCGAGCTGGTTCTGGCTGAAGTGGCGCTCGGTAAAATGCCGAAATTCCACGAGTTGTCGCGCTTTCCTGAAGTGCGGCGTGACCTTGCACTGATTGCGCACAAAGACGTCGCATCCGCGGCCGTACTGGACGTAATCCGTGAAAATGCAGGCGAATGGCTCACAGATCTCAGGCTGTTTGACGTGTATCAGGGTAAAGGCATTGATCCTGATAGAAAAAGCCTTGCAGTTGGCTTGACCTGGCAGCATCCATCGCGCACTCTTAATGACGATGAGGTGAATTCGACGACGCAAAATATCCTCACCTCGCTCGAACAAAGGTTGAACGCCACGTTAAGGAAGTGACGTATGGGGGCTTTGACGAAAGCTGAGATGGCGGAACGTCTGTATGAAGAGCTGGGCCTGAACAAGCGGGAAGCCAAGGAATTGGTCGAACTGTTTTTCGAGGAAATCAGGCACGCTCTTGAAGACAACGAGCAGGTCAAATTGTCCGGTTTCGGCAATTTCGACCTTCGGGACAAACGCCAGCGGCCTGGCCGCAACCCGAAAACGGGGGAAGAAATCCCGATCACGGCTCGCCGTGTGGTCACCTTTCGTCCAGGGCAGAAGTTGAAGGCCCGAGTTGAGGCTTATGCTGGAACCAAGTCATAACGACGAACTACCCGTCATCCCGGGCAAACGCTACTTCACCATTGGTGAAGTCAGCGAGCTGTGTGCCGTAAAGCCACACGTGCTGCGCTATTGGGAGCAGGAGTTTCCTCAACTCAACCCCGTCAAACGCCGCGGAAACCGCCGGTATTATCAGCGCCAGGACGTGCTGATGATCCGGCAGATCCGCGCGCTCCTTTACGATCAGGGATTCACCATTGGCGGCGCACGCTTGCGTTTGTCCGGTGATGAAGCCAAAGACGACACCACCCAATACAAGCAGATGATTCGGCAGATGATTGCTGAGTTGGAAGACGTGTTGGTGGTCCTCAAGAAATAAAAAGCAGCGTTTGAATACTTCCAGTTTTCAAACGCTTGCGATATATTCTTGAGCGTTCTTCGAGAAGAGGAACGATTGCAAAACCAGTCGGGGCGTAGCGCAGTCCGGTAGCGCACTAGCATGGGGTGCTAGGGGTCGAGTGTTCGAATCACTCCGTCCCGACCATATAATTCAATGACTTGGGCCAATGTTCACAGCATTGGCCTTTTTCATGCGCGTGACATTTGCGTGACTTCTCCATTTCTCACGCCTGCTTCCTCTTCAAGATTGTCAGCACCGGCCCACGCGAATCGGTTGCTGATACCATGTTTTTGCAGCTTCAATCAGATGCCCGAGCTCAGCGCCCGAATAGTGACTGGTGATGCTGCCGTTCTTGTGGCCCAGAAGTGCCTTTCGGTCTTCTTCGGTTACGCCCGCCGCTCGAAGGCGACGGCCAAACGTGTGTTTCAAATCGTGAATCCTGATCGACAGATAGCCAGGGTGAGCGGGGCGAAGGTTTTCCTCCTGCCAGAGTTTCGCCGCTCTCACTCGCGCCTTCTTCCAAGCCGAGTCGTTCATCCGGTGCATTGCGTTGCCGTTGTAAGGGAAAACCCATTCCTTGCTCAGGCCGCGCTGCTTATCAATGATCGACTTGGCAACGCTGTTCAGCACTACCAGGCGCTCGTCGCCATTCTTCACGCCAGAACGTTCGTGTCTGCCGCCAAAGTCAGCCGGGATTAGGAACACACTGGTACCGAGTTCCGGCACCGATATCTCCCAGTCCCACCTCAGCTTGCAAACTTCCTGCTCGCGACAGCCGGTGTTCACCTTAAACAGCGCCATCGTCTGCAGGTGGGCCGGCAACTCCCCGAAAAGAATCGACTGCTCCTCCCACGACATCGGATAGGGCTTGCGACTCGATTTCTTCTCTTCCAGCTTCGTGAGCATTGGCACGCTATCCAGCCACGGCCTCCGCTCATCATCTCGCCACTTCCTGGCACACAACGACAAAACCCGAACCACACGCTCGATCGAGATATTCACCGTTCTGTTGCTCACGCCTTTCTTCACCTTGCCATCCGGCAGCGTTTTGGTCGCCAACCTGTCCTTGATGAAAGGCCCGAGGGCCTGGTCATCAATATGGGTTAGCGGCATGTCGCCGATGAATTCGTCCAGCTGTGAAAGGTGGTGAGCCGAAAGCTTGATGGAAGGCTGATCCTTGAATTCGACCAAGAAACGCATCGCGGCATCCCGCCACGTTCTGACCTGCCGAACGCCGTAGATCTTCTCCTGCCGGATCTGCTCCAGTCGATGTATCAGGTAGCGCTCTGCTTCTTGCCGGTCACTTGTTCCAGTAGATTCGTAAAGTCTTTCGCCGTTGATTTTCTTGTCGATATGCCAGAGACCTTTCCTTTGGGAGAGGCCTGTGATCGTTTTTCGCGCCATTGTGTTTCTCCTTTCTGGCGCTCGCTGCGGGGCAATTGTTGCTCCCTAGCGCCCTTTTTATCAATTGCCTTGGCTGCCACGTAAGACGATGCCCACGCATCAAGCTCCTGACGATCAAAGCCGACCCCGCGCTCCCCGATCGGGAACTCGTTCACGAACGGCCTGACGATTTCGTTAAATAACGGCAAATTCATGCTCAAGTAGGCAGGCGCCTCGCCGGCCCGGATAAAGCGTGGCTGCAATTTTTGTGCGCCCATACAGCATCCTTTTCCCCTACTGGGGCAGTTAATTGGTGATGCTCCATGCCGCGCGTGGCGGCAGAAGGTGGTGATGGGTTACAGGCTGGCGCGGAGAGCACTGATCCAAGTGTTTCGCTGCTCAGTCCGAGCAACTTCACCCGCATAGGATTTTTTGTGGTATGCGATGCTGCAGATGGTCTTTTCCTTCGCGGATTCCAACCATTCCAAGCCAGACAGCACTGGGGTAGGTGTTGCGTAATAGCTGGTGTCGCAGTCCCATTTGAGCGAATCGGTGATCTGCTGGATCATGAATTCCTTCAGGCCTGCGTGCTCTTCGCTCGGGGGGATCCAAAGGCGAGCGCACTCCAACATCTCTTCGTATCGTTGGCGCAGGTCGTCACACTCTTTGATCCGAGAAAGGCGCTGCGCTTCCGCTTCGGCGTGATCCGCAGCAGCTTTCAATTCGCACTCGCGCTGTGTCATCGACTCCAGGGCCGCAAGCGTTTCCCGATCTGCGTCCAGTGCTTTCGCGTGGTAGTCGCTTGGTTCGAATTTTTCAGGGATCTTTTCTCCGCCGCCAGACTCGTCGCGGAGAGTGATGGTTGCGCCAAATGCGCGAGCGCAGTTCAGCGCAAAAGTCGAAAAGCTGATGCCGTCTTTGATGTCGGCTGTATATCCAGTAGGCATGCGAATTCCTCGCCCGCCGTGCACCGGCAGGCTGTTTAGTTGGTTATTGGGTCTTGGCGGGGAACCACTGGGTTTCATATTCGAACTGAGGAACCAGTTCGGCGGCTATGTGGGGGATTTCCTGCTGAAGCTGGCGAGCTCCGTAAGGATTGGCGATAAAGTCCGTCGCGACCTCCTCGAACCTTTCCTTGAAGATGCTGATCAAGTGGTCGGCGGCTGCTTCGAATTGATCTTCGCGAAAGTACCTGTCGATCACACCGCCGCGGCACACTTGCCAGACGATGCGCTTCGGCTGGGCCTCGGCCGCCTTGATCTTCTCTTCGATGATGTTGCGGGCAGAGCGGAGCTGATCGAGCGATAGAGTGGACACAAAGTCCGGGATGCTGATCTGTTGGGTCGCGGTATCGCAGTTTGCTGAAGGCATACGAAATCCTTGCCTGCCAACGCCGGCAGGCTGTTGAGTTGGGAGAGGGGTTAGGCTGTTGCGGCGTCGCGGAAAACGTCCATCTGTGCGGCACCGTCGAGCCAGGCCGCGTCAATCCGGCGCCGGGCCATTGCGGCGTACTCGGGATTCAGCTCGCAGATGATCGAACGGCGACCTTCCTGCATCGACACCAGCGAAGTGGTACCGGCGCCGCCGAATGGGTCGAGAACTACGCCGCCGCGCGGAGCACCGGCGAGAACAAAGGGGCGTATGAGGTCGGGCGGGAAGGTGGCGAAGTGGGCGCCCTTGAAGCTGTGTGTGGCCACAGTCCAAACGCTCCGCTTGTTTCGCTCCGTCGGCATGATCGCGAGTGCCGAATTCATCGAATCGTTATCCTTGACCCTGCCACGCTGGCGCTCATCAGCATCGCTTCCATGACCCCAGCCAACGCCGTTGGTCTTCCGCGCTGTCGCCTTCATGTTGCCGTTGCTCTTGGCGCCGCCATTTGCCCGGTCGCTGCCGATCTGCGCCTGTACATCCTGCGACAGCCTAGCGTGAGTATTTGGCGAACACGGCTCAAGGATCGCGGCTTGGTCGAAGTAGTACTTCTTCGACTTGCTGAGCAAGAACACATATTCGTGCGATTTTGTGCAGCGGTCGCGCACGCTCTCCGGCATTGGGTTCGGCTTGTTCCAGATGATGTCCTGTCGCAGGTACCAGCCGTCATCCTGCAGGGCGAATGCCAAGCGCCAAGGCATACCCATCAAATCCTTCGACTTCATACCCATCTCGCGGCCGCGCACACCGGTACCGGATTTGAAACGCGGATGCTCGTTGATTTGGCGGGCCGAGGTGACGCTGCGCCCAGACATCTGGCCGTCACCTTGAGGCCTGCCTTGCGCGCCCCAGCTGCCGGCATAACTGTCGCCCATGTTCACCCAGGCCGTACCGTCGTCGCGGAGTACTCGACGCACTTCGCGGAACACGTCGACCAAGCGGGCGATGAACTCGGCCGGTGTTTGCTCAAGGCCGATTTGTCCGTCTACGCCGTAATCGCGCAGGCCGAAGTAGGGCGGGCTGGTAACGCAGGTGTGGACTGACTTATCCGGCAGCGTCCGCATAACGTCGATGCAGTCGCCGACCAGAATGCGGTGTTGTTCTGTCATCGCCACGGCCCCCTGTAGATCAGGTAGGCCATGTAGAGCGGGGCGAAGATCATAGTAGGTGGGCTCCTGCTTCGAGTAGGCCGTCGCGGTCTTCGCGCAGGTTGTCGCGCTCAGCCTTGAGCTGGTCGCGTTCTCTGATCAAAGCCTTGAGGGCTGTTGAGATATTCCGGTGACCGAGCGTGATCGTGATGGCTTGAGCCTCGTCGAACAGCTTGACCTTCTGGTCTCGGTCGTCCGCCGCCCGCGCCGCCAGTTCTTTTTCCCGAATCTTCAGGCAGCGCTTGCAGGTGACGTGACGCCAGTTGTTGGTGAGCTGGTCGTCGGTCATGTCGCCTTCGGTACCGCAGTAAACGTCTTCGGGCGGATCTTGGTCGGCCTCGGTGCCGCCGTCCCATGGGTACAGGTGAATCGCTCGTTTGCTCATGGCGTCACTCCACCCCGTTCAGGTAGCAAGGTTCCGTGGCTTCAGCCAGCCACTGCCGGAGAGATCCCGCTGGAGTACCGGGTGAATCTTCGTCCTGCCACTGCTGGTCGAGCTCCGAACCGCCAGTCAGAACCACGTCGTAATCGTCGGAGTGCTCGTGCAGCCAATCGCCGTTGTATTCAGCCAATACCGCTAAGGCCTGTTCCGGGTTCTGCGCGGCAACCCAATCCTGATCGCCGACGTGATAGCAGAGCAGCGGGCCATCCTCCGGCTCGAAGGTGTAGCTTTTGGAGTTCATGGCGTTGTCGATGGCCTTGTCCAGCGCGGCGCCGGTCAGCACGTCTTCATGGCTGGCCAGGCCAACGACAATCCATTGTTCTTCCGGGAGCGTCACGGGCGCGCTGGCTTTTGGTTCGCGCAGAAAGCGGTACCGATCAGCAAGCGGGCGATCTTCGTCATGACTTCGCTTTAGGCCCTCGACGTTTGCGAGCAGAGTCGACAAGGAGTGATTGCTGCTCAGGCCGAACACGTTGTAGATCCTGGCCAAATCTGGGTGAACTTGAGACATGAGTCGTCCTTGCCGCTATAGCGGCTGACTTTGAAGGGGGAGGAAGTGGTTTTGTGCGAGGAGTACAGATGTACTCTTATGCGGCTGGCGCTGCCGCCTTCATCTCTGCTGTCGCGTTCTGGCGCCAGTTAGCTGGGTCTTTCAGGTAGTGGCCGAGCATCCAGTAGATCGTCACCGCCTGCTCGTCCTCGGCTTTCTTTGCGATCTGGTGGCCCATCAAGCGGTGTGGATGTGCTGGAAGCACATTTGACCAAGGATCCACCGAAGCTCATCTGTAAGTACCGGCGATGTGAGCTCATCAATCCGCTGATCCACTGCGTTCAGGCGCTGCTGCAGGGCGTCACGCTCATCCTGCACGCGCTTGAAGTCCGGCCACATCACAAGCTCGTCATCTTTCGGCTCCCACGCCGAGGAGCATCCGAACAGATAACCGTCGCCATTCACCCAATACCGGTTTACTTCGCTCATCCTGCAATCTCCATCGATACCAGATCATGGGCATTCACAACCGTCATGCCGAGCTCGCGGGCAATGTGCACTTCGAGCCTGGCGCCTTTCGAGTTCTCCCACCCGGGTAGCACCGCGACCTGGCCGCACAGGCCGAGGCGGGTCAGGTCGTAGGCCATGTAGTCGGCCCACTCAGCACCGTCGACGACGCCTTGCTCTGCTGGGTTCTCGACCACGTAGCCACGGGCACGCAGATCGGCGGCCATCTTGTTAAAGGCCGGGAAGTTGAAGTCTTCGAAGCCGGTCATCGGCCCGGCCAGATAAAGGCGGTTGGCGCGGTCGGCGACGAGCGTTACTCCAGACGTTGCTGGCGTCGGGTCGAGTTCGTGCCAAGTGTCGACCTCGAAATCAGCAGGGCGCAGGCCAAGACGTTTTCCGTCGGGCATCACCGCCGCGACGGCACCGTAACTATTCGTCCATGCCATATACGATTGACCGGCATTTGCCACGGGTAGATCGCCATTGACGTAAACGTAGTCAGGCATCGGGTAAGCTGTCACGGCCTTGAGCATCCGGACAGTGCGCGGAACTCGATCGCCATACGGGTAGCTGTTGCTGCGCTCGTGCAGCGCTGGGCAGTCGACGATGTTTTCTGTGGGCATGGGGCGTCCTATGTCGGGGCATGCCGGGCGGCTGGGGGGGGGGCGTGGAGCGGGATCGACCGTAATTAATTGTCTAGTCGGTGAGGAAGTAAACGTAACAAATGATGGCGTGGTGCCATGCTTGCGAGTATTTTACCAATGCCTTTTTTATGTTATGGAGAGACAAAAGTGGCAGGGCATTCTTACTCAACTGGCAACACGAACGGAGCTGAGCACAAAGCATTGTGTGAAGTTTGCAAAATTCAGCAGCGGCACAAGGTGGAGGCGTCTGCGCGTAGCAGATGGGATAGCGATGAATATACGGGAATAACGGAGTTTGAAGTTATCCGTTGCCTAAACTGCGACGCACTTTCCTTTAGGAAAGAAGTTTCTAATAGTGAAGACTATTATTATGACCATGAGACTGAGGAATATACTAGTCACGTTGATGTGGCTCTGTATCCCAATAGAACGGCTGGCCGGTTCAAAATAGAAGGTTATTGGCATCTTCCGCCAGAAGTAAAAGCGACATATGATGAGCTGATATTGGCGATGAATGGAGAACAGCCAATTCTCGCGGGGCTCGCAGTTCGCATTCTTATTGAAATGATTTGTAAAGATCAATCGGCCACTGGAAAAAATCTTCTAGCGAAGATCGATGACTTGAAATCGAAGGGCGTCCTGACCAATGCAGGTGCTGATATCCTTCATAAACTTAGGTCGATGGGGAATGATTCTGCGCACGAGGCAAAACCTAGCACCGGGAAACAGTTGACATTAGCAATGGATGTAGTTGAGAACTTATTGCAGAGCGTTTACATTCATCCCGACGAGGCTAAAGCGGCCTTCAAGTAAAATTTTCAAGACGAAACGCGCCATCCTTTCCGGCTGGCGTGATTCGTAGAGGTGGGGTATTTATCTGCAATCTCACACTGGCAGGAGGCCGACATGAGGTTACAGAGCGATGTAGCTGCGCTAGCGGCTATAGAAGAGGACGCTAAAGCAATGCTGGAACGGATAGGTCTGCCTGACGACGCAGTGAAGCTGGAGGTGATCGTGTTCCTTAGGGAGGTGATCGACCTGGCCAGCTACATGGAGTCTAAGCATCGGCTGGTTGAGGCGCCCAGCTTCGTCTGAGCTGGCGTATTCCCGATCGTTGCGGTATTTGTGTTCGGCCCGGCATGGGGCCGGAATTAGGAGTAGCAATGAGCTGGGAGTGCGTTTCTTACTGGATTGAGCATCACCCTGGACTTGCTTCGTGGGTGCAGGCGTTCGGATCTATTGGTGCAATTATTGCTGCTGGATATTTTCCGATTGCGCATGAAAAAGCGCGCGAGCGACGTGATCGTCGTAACGTTCTAAAAACTTTGATTTATTTGGCTGAGCCACTTGAAAGTCACTTGCAGAAACTGAGCAAGTCTCTTCTGGAAACGGATTATCAAAAAAGATGGATAGCCAGCGACGGCCCAAAAGAACTAAGAATTATCGGTAATGCTCTAATGGAGCTGCCAGCAAGCATGGTTGTTGCTTTTGAGGTCACGCTGCTGACAGATCTAAGGCTCGCACACGAGTGTGCTGCTGAAATTGACACTTATTTACATGAAACAAAATCCGCCGCCCAAGTTATTCGAATGGAAAATCTAGAATATTATAACGTGTGCGAAAACAGTGTTTCTCGCGTACAAGCCATAAAAAAAGCTTTGCTGGGCATGATTTAGGCAAATAAATGAAGCGTTCAGCCGCCCTCCGTGACCGGATGCGCAGCGATAATGGTTTCATTGGGAAGGGCTATTCTTCAGGATCAAACTTCACGAAAGGATTTCGAGATGGTCATTCGTAACGCTGAAAATCACGCCAAGATTGCTGCCGAGATCGGCTGGAAAGCAGAGGACGTCGCCCAGTTCATTGTTCAAATTGATCCAATGGCGGAAGGACAAGGATATCTTTTGTTCCCGCATCAAAATTTTTGGGCAAATGCTCTGCCGAAGCCGCTTCGATTAGGAAATGACTGGGTAATCAAGACGGGGCCAATTGACCTTGAGCATGGCTAATTGAGCTCTGAGACGGGTTAACGATTTCGTCGCCAGGCTCTGGCGGATCGTCGGCCAGCGACTTCATGCCGGCCGCCTGAATGATGCGCGACACCTTTTCAGTAACAACAAAAGGTGTCGTGACACACTTGAGCATCTGTGCCTGCGTTTCGAAGTCGGCGGCGATCAGGTTGCGCAGCAGGTTCTGATACACCTCCTGCTGGTTGTTGAAGCCATGATCCTTCATCACCTTCTTCAGTATCCGGCTTGAACACCCCAGCTACCTCAACCGTAAACTTCCCGACGCCCAATGCAGCGTCCTTCGCTGCTGCCTTCTCGCGCTTCTTGCGCTGTTTGATGGCTTCCGCTGTCAGCTTCGGCTCTTCCGGCGCAAGTTCCTGTTCTTCGGCCATGGCCTATCTCTTCAATTCCGCTGGCCGGCAAGTCCAGCCAAGTCTGTCGGCGGCGCGTGGCCGCCCGGTTGGTGGTTCGTTTCACGCTGCTACCTTCACCAGCCTCACGCCGGCCATTCTGAACTTGTCGCCTTGGGCCGCGACCATTGCGTCGAGCTTCTCCCAGTCCACGGCCAGAACCGAGATTGGAGCATGACCGCCTGCGACGGCATGGATCAGCGCTTCCAGATCGAATACCTCAGCTTGAAGGCTCACCGGCACCGCGGTTGTGGTCGCTGGCTTCGACGCAGACTGAACCGGCGCAGCGGTTTTCACCGGTGCCGGGCTGGTGACTGGTGCAGGCTCAACCGGTGCGTTGGCTTTCGCCTCGTCCGCGATTCGCTTCAGCTCCTCCTGACGGATCTGTTCACGCTGCGCTTCGGCTTTCTGCTCCTCCGCCTTCTGATGTTCCGAGATCCGCACCTTGATCAGTGCGACCAGGTCGATCGTTCGCTTTCATCACCAACTGCTGAACGTCGTTGAACAGGAACATGTAGTCGGTTGCGAACTCGTCCAGGGTGGCCAAGTTGCTCCGAATGCTGTCGCCGACCTGGCTGGCAGCAATCTTTGCCCGGGCCAGCTCGGAATCGGCAGAGTCGCGCAGGCTGCTGATCGTCTTTTTGCCTTTGATGGCTCCGGCGAAATCTGCAGGCACCGCCGGCATGCGCGCTTTTCCGCCCAGTGAAGCATTGATCTGGTCGATGTGGACCTGCAGCGCCTTGGCTGCATCCATGACGATGTCTTCACGGATGCTGAGCTTGCGGGCTTTCACCAACTTGTCGAGCATCAGGCGTTTGGCGCGCGCCTCGGCGCTGATCTCGTCGATGGTGCGGAAAAGTACGTCGATGCTTTCGGTTTGGCTCAGGGCGTGCTGCTTGGCAGCTTCCAGCCGCTCCTCGACATCACCGCACCATTTGACCGCTTTCTCAGCGTCGGCGAAATCCTGATCGGTTTCCAGCTCGGTGTTGATCGAGCTGAAGACAGTCAGCGAGTGGGCTTTGAACTGCTCCAGGTTGCTGGCGGTGACCATGCCGGTCACTTCGATGCGCAGCGCTGGCAATGACTCCGGCGTTTTGCCGACGGCTTCCGGCACCACCTCGGCCGGAGTGAAGTCCAGCAGGTCAGCTTGGAACTGTTTCCAACCTGCGACGAGCGTTGCGGCGCGGGCGTGTATTCCATCGAAACGAAATTTTCTTCAGTGCCGTCTGAGCAGACGAAAATCACCTTCTCGGCGCCGCTCACCAGTAGCTGCTGTTCGAGCTGCCAGTAATAGTGCGGATCCAGCGTGCCGGCGCGAACGTCGGCGGCCAGTTGCTCGTTCCACATTTTGTGTTCGAACAGCACGTCGCCGAGGATCGTGCAGCCATCGAGGGATGCGAGCAGATCACCCTCGGTGCCGACGACGGGAAACAGATCCTCTCCAATTCTTCCTTCGAGAATCGGCCGAGCAAGTGCCTCCGCTTCGTGCCCTTTGTCGAAGAGGTTTTTCTGCACCCACCACGACACGTCTCGATCGAGGCCTGTCTTTTTTGCGTGCAGCAGTTCAGTGCGCTTCATCTGTTTCGACGCGCGCATGCCAGGCTTCTGAACCCTGAGCGGCATTGTGGATTTTCATTCGTGGTCTCCTTCAATTGGCGCGAGCGCTTTGATCTTGGCGATCTGCTCTTCGCTCAAGGTGAATTTGCTGCTGACAGTTGCGATCAGGTGATCAGGGGCGGAGCGGCCCGCGTCGACAGCGATTTGCCATTTAGGCAGGTTTTCCGCGAGCTTCTCGTCGGGATAGGGCGGAAGTTCAGCTGGTGCTGCGCCACGCGCCGGTGATACGTCGCGAATGGTTGGTGCGGTTCACCTGCGCGAAGCCCAGGCGGCATTCAACGAGTGGGTTCACCTGCGTGACGCCGAGCGCCCTTGTATCAGTTGCGGTCGGCACCACGAAGGCCAATACCACGCAGGGCACTACCGATCGGTAGGAGCGAACCTTGAGTTGCGATTCGAGCCGCTCAATGTCTGGAAGCAGCGCGCCCCATGCAACACGCACCTGTCAGGCAATTTGGTGAATTACCGAATCTCACTCCTAGAGGGAATCGGCGCCGAAAAAGTCGAATGGCTCGAAGGGCCTCATGAGCCCCGCAAGTACACCATAGTAGAGATCAAAACCATCAAGGCCGAATATCGGGTAAAGACCAGAGAACTGAAAAAGGAAGCCGCATGAAACTGATCAACGCAGAGACGGTATGGACTGAGGCTCAGCATGAGTCGAACGCTTCGATCAGCGCTGCGGCCATTGACCGGGCAGAGTCGGCGCCGGTGAAGAAGGGCGCCCGTATGCGCCGGCATGAAGCCGTGTTCGCCGCACTGGGCGATGACAGGGAAGAGCGCATCCAGGTCGTGCGCGAGAGGATCAGTATCAGCGAGACGCGTCGCACGCCAGTTGGCCGCTCTACCGCCCGCGCCGCGCACCTGGCGATGATGGGCAAAGTGCTGCGCGCGATCGACACGCTGCCGTTCCAGGTTCAGCAATTTGGGCACTACCTGTATCACCCGGCGATGAACATGCGGCATTTGCTGAATGCGGTGTTGCTGATCACCGCCAAGGCGGCATTGCCCGACCTGACTTCGGCCAAGCGCATCAAGGCGCAGTACTTGGCCACTCTGGCCCTGCAGTCGTACAAGGGGGAGGTGCAGGGCGCGGGGAGTGGGGGGCGGTGCGGGTGGCGGCTGAGATGGATGCCTTCTTCGGTGTGACAATCGACCCGAAAAATTGGACGCGTGACTGGTTGGGATTGTGGGAATCCCTGAAAGAAGTCATTAAGGAAGTGGACATTCAGGCGCAGCAACCAATATGGCAGGTGATTCACGGGGAAAAAGATCAAGAAGCGGCATAATCATGTTAACTTGACGGCGTTTTGAGCGTAGTTTGCCCATAGTGCACAAGTAGCGCGAAACGCACACGAATTCAGAACCCGGCCATCAAGCCGGGTTTTTGTTAGCTGGTCCTAAAGATCACTCGCAGAATGCCGACATAGCTTTTTGGTGCATTCAAGGAGTGGATGAGTATGTTTGGTTATCTTGCTGACAAGGCTAAGGCGTTATCAGAATCCGTTAGCGAGACCGTTATATCGGCAAAGGATGCGGTTCTCGACTCTATCGGGGAGGGTGCTAATGCCGCTAATGACTATCTCGACAAAAACTGGCCTCAGATTGAGCGCGTGCTAGTCGACGGCCTCCTTACCGTGACGCACGACCGGATTAAGGATGATGAGGTGTTTCTCCTTGTGGCGGAAAAGGCCTTTGAGCTTCTACCCGCGCCTATTCGGTTGTTACTTCCTCGATCCGCGTTCCTTGCCCATACAGAAAAGCACAGAGCTTCAATTGTTGAACTGATTGAGGTAAAGCGACAGCAGCGATTGGCGCTAGAAAGCCCTATGATCACAGAGACCGAAGTTTCACAAACGAGCTGAAACACCAGCTCTATTTAATAAAAGCCCCGACCTCGATCGGGGTTTTTTGTACCCGGAATTTACCTGTAGCCAGGACAGCCTTCGGAAAGGCCTGAACGTCGATAGCCGGTAGCGCGACGTACGGAATCAACACCGGCAGCCCGCGCACCCTGACCTCAAACTTGCTTTGGGGTGGCGCGCGACTGGATCAGCGAGATCGGTGCATGGGGACGTCGACGTTGAGAAGGCCTTTGGCATACAGCTCGGAAAGACGAGCGCATCTATTCAGGGCAGCTTCCGCTTTTCGCAGAGGCAGACTCAAGTCAAGAGTGTTTCTGGGCAGTACTGGGTCAGCGGTTGTTATCTCGAAGGTCGCCTGACGGTTCGCCAGTTTTGCTTGGCCAATTGCGATGGCAATCAATCACCGTTACATCCGTGCCTCTTATCAGCATGCGGCTGAGATGAGAGATTGGCCGCAAGTCGCATGACTCTGTGGGTGACCAAGTGCATACATCGTGGTCGCCCTGCTTTTGGATTGATTCGTTAAGTGCCTTGATCAGTTCAGTCGCTTTCATAGCATTCCCTGCCTTCTGGATTTGGGCGCAGCTTGCCAACGGCTGCCAAACCTACTTTAGAAGTGGGTTCATAGTGCTGCAAATGTGCGCAGCTTTATTATTTTTCTCATGGTCTGCAGCTTCGGTGTTTAGCAGAGCTGTTCTTATTGGTTTCTGCCCAAGCTTAAGCTGGCCATTTTCTTCAATCATGCATCCACGGAGTCGAGCGCATGGAGTTATTGCAGCGCCTGCTCGACAAGATCGACAGGTTTGAATTGCTGATCGCAGGACTGGTCGGCGCTGTCGTCGCGAGCTGGTGGCACAAAGACGATCTGGCCGACTGGCGTGCTTGGATGATCTTCCTGGTCACCGGCATTGCCTACTCGCTGTATCTGACGAGCATGGTCAGCACCTACTTAGGCGTGACCGAGCCGAAGATCGTCGCGGTTATCGGTTTGCTAAAGGGCACATTCGGCGGATCGCTGCTCGCAGCCATTAACCGAGTCATCAAATCCGCTGACCTCTGGGCGCTCATTCGTCAGCGGTTCGGGGGAGGCAATCCACGATGAGTCTTGAGCTGATCAACTCCATCGCCTGCGGCTTGATTGCCTTGTGGGCGACCTGGTGTGTTCTGAGCGGTCGAGTGCGGGACGGTGTCATCGGCAAGCTGATCTATTCGGCGGTCGCCATCAGTGGGTTCGTCGTGATGAGCCGGGAGCAGAACATTTTCATGATGGGCCCGACGACCATCGCCGGGATCACGCTGCACGTCTCATTGGCACTTGCCGGCATGCGCCACATCTTCATGGTCATCTGGTGGCAGCGGGTGAAGGCCTGGCTCTGCCGGACGCTGAATTGTGAGCACTGCCTGCGCTGTGACAAGGCGCCGGGTGGGATCGAGCGACGATCCAAGTAAGTCGCGACACGTTTCGCGAGAGTGCAAATTGTGTCGCGTCAAATGAAAGACGTTAGCCGGTGTGCCACCTGCGTCAGGCTCTTTGCCTTTTCAGCGTAACGGCGAGCATGGCTGTTGAGACTATTCCAGGCATTAGGAATATGCACGTGAGTTCGGGAAGCCCGCGCAGGTAGTAGGCGAGAAACATGCCCCAGATCATGGCTACCACAGCAGCCAATGCAAGTGATCGAGGGTTGCGCACGTTTGGTGAGGCTGCCATCGCAAGGGCATAAATTTTCCAGGCTGACCATATCCCAAGCAGCGAGATGATAAATGCGCCTAAACCTCCCAGTAGGACTAGAGGGGGCTCTGGGATGACGAAAAAGAGTGGAATGAACAAAGCCACGATGCCAGCTGCGAAGAGGAGGGTGATTGGCAGAAGCCCGACAAGCGCTCCGATTGTCAGCGCGACTCGCAATTTTGTCAGGTTTTCCATTTCGTACCTTTAGTTCTGCACCGTTATTTGCGCGGACTTAATACCGGCAACAAGCCATTGTTTCAAGCCCAAAGGGGACTATGGGCAGGCCATGATGATTTCTATGCCGGTGTGCATCCGGAATGCACTGTAGGCGCGCTGACCCTCATGGGGCTGAAAGGCGAAGTTACGGTGTTCGGGCTCGGCACCAAGTGCGACGACCTTCAATGCTTGGGTGCAATGCGCCTGGGTGAGCAGAAGCTGATTGATGTGCTGCTCGATGGCGGGGAAGGCAGGTGTGCCGCATGTGAGTGCGGCACAGAACGTTCTATTTTTTGAATTCAACATTGGCGGTGACTAGGAGCTGGCCGTTGACGGTGACTTTGCACGCCCGCCCGGTTTCAGTCTTAGTGCCAGGCGCAAGAACCGGGTCACACTGCAGAAACACCTTCTTCCCTTGATAGTCTCGTGTCACACCTGCCGTTGTTGTGCTTGCTGGTTCCTTCATGAATTTCCGATTCCATGGCCCAAAGTAGATCTCTGGTTCGCCGCCGCCGAAGAAGCCGGATTCAGGAGTGGCGCAGATGGTGCCTTGCATCCGCTCTCCGTCGATGATGTTTGCGTCTTCGTAGCAAGAGATCATCCCTTTGGCTGTGACAATCGTCGACGGCCCTCTGTTAGTCCATGTTGGAGCGGTTACGCAGCCAGAAAGGGTGACTGCGGCGAGAGCGGCGGCGGCGAGGGAGATTTGTTGAATTCGCATTAGTTGGGCGTCCTTACTTTTCGAGGCGCACACAAATACCGGCTATGGGCCACTATTTCAAGCGTAAGGGTGAATGATGGATAGGCCATATCCTCCACCTTCAATAGTTGAACAGGCCGATTTCAGGATGCGGCTGATTCCTGCTCCGGAAGTGTGGGACTGGCTCCAAGCCGAAATCCTCGCCGACACCGGCAGCATCCACAACGAAGAGCACGCCCATCTGAACGATGCGGACATTCGGGTGATGTGGGCATCTGCTGCCTTCACGAAAAAGGGGCGCACAGTCGTCGGACAGGCCGAGCAGGTAGCCTTCCGCGCCGGCGGCTGGCAGAAGGCCCGAATGGAGCAGCAGATGATGGATTGGTTCGGCGACATGCTGGCCTTCATCATCACTCTGGCTGCCGACTACTGCGCCGACTGTTCCGACGCTGACTTCTGCGCCTTGGTTGAACACGAGCTGTATCACATCACCCAGGCGACGGATAAGTACGGTCAGCCAGCTTTCACCCAAGACGGTTTGCCCAAGCTTGAGATGCGCGGACACGACGTTGAAGAGTTCGTCGGTGTGGTGCGTCGCTACGGTCCAAGCCCGGCGGTTCACGAGCTGGTGGACGCTGCAAACAATCCTGCTGAGGTGGGGAAATTGAACATATCGAGGGCCTGCGGAACCTGTCTGCTCAAGTCGGCCTGATCCTTGACAGGACCTTGACGGAATGAACCCATATGGCAGCCCTGAAAGATGAGGTGAAGCGCTTCATTGTGCAGGCGTTGGCCTGCTTTGATACGCCGACTCAGGTACCTGTCTACTCCAAGTTAAAAGTTCATTGATTGGAGAAAGCGTTTTGAATTCGCAAAACGGAACTATGAAGTTTTTGAGGCGCTATCAGCTTTTGTTACTGCTGTTGATGTCGACGGCCTCGCTTATAAACGCATTTGCTCGATTCGCAGGAGACTGGAAGAGTTTTTGGACAGTGCTTATTTTGCAGGTGTTTTTCGGTCAGGCAGTGTTTGCATACATTCGGGGGACGACGATCCACGTTGCACCTGGCGGACGTCTCTCCAAAGACGCGGATCCCCTTGGGCGTGCAGGCGTTGCGGCGTTGTCACTGGCTATCTATTTTTTAGCCTTCTGTTACGAAACTCCAAAGCCAGAACCATCAATCTACGAAAAAAGAGCCTCTGACTGGACAATGCCTACGCGTGAGGAGATTGGCAGATCTTCCGATCAGAAATGATTGATACAGCCACCTGCAGCTGTTCCTGCCGCAGCGCTTTCTGAACTGCCTCGACATATCAGGGTGATTGAGGCGGCAAGGCAGTTCGTACCGCCCCATGTCGTCTTTGCAGTAGTCGCAACCACGGTGTTTGCGGAGAAGGGCGGAGGCTTCGGTCCGGCACGCTGCGCGCAGCGTGAACCATCGACGCCCGCCACCACGGAGCAGGGGAATCACGGAGATCGAGTCGAGAAGTCAACACGATATTCGTTAACGCAAAGGAGGGTTGGCGTGAGGGAGCAATTCAGACTTCGGGCCCCATGAATGTAAGGACCCGAAGTTTATTACAGTGTTAGATTTTTTGGATGTGAGTGATGTGAGGCTTACCGGTGATAGGCGCGTAAATCTCTACGATCGACTGCCAGCTGTCTTGTGAGCCTGGGAGCGTAGCTTTTGTCTGGTAACGGTAGTTGGTGCCATTTACGACCTGAGTAGAAACTTCTTCAGGCGTGTAGCTAACACCGACGAAGCCCTCCAAAGCTGCTTTGAAGACCTCCTGATCCTTTGGTGTCAGTTTGTGATAAGGGGTCCATCCACCTACAAGATGTTCTTGAGCTGTCATGAATTAAATCTCCCTATTTAAAATTCCTACTCATTTGGCTTTTCGGAGTACGCCCCGTTTATTCGATGGTTTCCGGAATCCATTCCTAAAGTTTTCCACGAGCCTTATATCTGTGAGACGAGGCCCAGGAAAACACCGTTACGAGCTACTGCCGGTGCGAGAGAGTGTAGATCGACGCCAAGAAGGATCAAGTTCGAGGCGAACAAAAAATCCCCGCATTTGGCCGGGCTATTTTTTTGCCTGAGAAGGCTGCAGTTCACGTCAAGCTGCCAGATCCCGCAACGTTAGGGTTTAGGCGCTTTCTTGATGTCCTGCGAATCACTCGAAGTCGCTGCATCTTTCTCTGTTTCATGGTTCTCCGCCCCTGAGTTGGAGCCAGATGACTCCTCTCCCTTCTTGTCCGCCTTGTCCGTATTGGATTCAGAGCCACCTTGGTTGATACCGGGAATACCGGAAGGCGGGGCGGCTGATCCAGCACTTTTGTCTGCGGAGAAGGCCAGTAGCGGGCAAGTAGAAAGCAGACCTGCCAAGCCGAGCGCTACGATTGTCTTGTTCATGATGATGCTCCCAACACGAGGAATGTACTGGTTTGATGGGGGATCTCTGGTGAAGGTGCAGCGTGGCTGACGAGTGGCATTAAAGAGCGGTGTGGGGGGGCATGGTTCGAACACACAGTCTTCATGCTGCAACGCTGAGTGTGAAAAGCGGCGGCGCCGCACTTGCGTGCTGGACGGTTACTGATACCTTGTTCGCCATCTTATCGGGCTGACCTGCTTTTATCCTCGTGTGGTAACTGCGGTCGCTGTGTCTTCAGGTTGGAATTTGTAAGGGATTTTTTATTCATCATGACGATGGCCGACCACGAACGCGTGCTGGATTTTTGGCACAGCGTTGAGTTTTTCAATGCCTATGACTTGGACAAGGTCCTCGAAAAATCCAGGACTTCACGCAGCGTCGAACGGGTCAGTGAACGGTCCCTGGCAAACGGCGTGTGGGAGCAGTACCTTGATCGTCGTCGCGTTCTCTACCTGCTGCCGTTCGATGTATCCCACGCCACGCGGCTGATAGAGGAATACGTCGACGGCCCTCTGACCAGTGAAATAAATCGTGTACGGGACGGCGAAATGGCGCCGGTCGGTCTGACGTGTTACGCCAGGCTGACGCTTGATCCGAACGGTAAACCTGACTTCGAAGGCCTCAGTGTTTCTGCGCTGCCCTGGGCTCTTGGCCGGTTGTGCAAGCAGGATATCGGTGCCCTGTGTGCAGTGAGTTTTGACGACAGTGTGCGAACGCTCAAACGTACGCTTGCCGATGACTGGTCGCGTCATAAAGGAGAGCTGCCGGGAGCGCAATGGGTGACGGAAGTTGCCCAGCGCGTGGTTGAATGGGCTGGCTTCGCCTCGCCAGAGGCGGAGCTGGCTTATCTGGATATCTGGCCGCTACCCAAGCCTGGCGATACGCCAACCGAAACCTCAACATCGGAGGCAGACGCTGAGAGTACGCCGGAAGTGGCGTCAGTCGATGATTTGGCGATCCTCAACAGCTTCTATGTGCATGATCTTGCTCAGGCAAAACATTTGCTGAAAAGTGAGCAGCCGCCACGGGCCTTGCAGGCTTATCTGTCGATGGTCGACCAGCAGAAAACTGATCTGGATACCGCGATTGGCCAGCAGACGATTCAAGCGACACTGCACCCGAAAAAAGGCATCACCGGCCGCTGGCCAGCGCAAAGCAGGCACATCCAATCGTTGATGCAGCAGTTTGCGCTGAACAGCATGCGCGAAATGGCCACGGGCGCAGTACTGGCAGTCAATGGACCACCGGGCACCGGCAAGACGACATTGCTACGGGACCTGATCGCACATCTGGTGGTCGAGCGGGCGGATGCCTTGGCTCGATTGGAGAAGGCTGAAGATGGTGTCAGTAAAACGTGCGTGACTGCGGTGTTCGGCAATAAGAGTTTTTCGATTCCGCTCTTGTCTGAAGCGTTGACCGGTTTTGAAATGGTGGTCGCGTCCACGAACAATGGTGCGGTGGAGAACCTGTCCTTGGAGTTGCCGCAACTCAAAGGCGTCGATGGTGCCAAGCTTGCCGACTGGGGTTACTTCAAGGAAGTGGCGACCCGCTATGCGGGTACTCGAAACAGTAAACCGTGGGTCACGCCCGAACCTGTCTGGGGTTTGGTGTCGGCGGCACTGGGCAAGAAAAGCAATCGTCGACGATTCCGCGATATTTTTGTCAACCGTGCCGCCACGCCAGCGGACAAGCCTGGCGAGCAGTTTCTGAATAAGGACAAGGTTGACTTTGCCAGTTGGGATGACGTCGGTGCGATGACCTATTGGCGCTATCGTTCCGGTAAAGGCCGAGCGGATTTCAAAAGTGCCAAGGCAAGCTACCTCAAGGCGCGCGAGGTACACGATAAGCAGCGTGATCGTTTGCTGGTGCTTGCCGAATTGTATGAGCGGTTGCAAAAGGCGTTTCCTGCCATCAAGGCGACGTGGCCGTCGGCACCGGACCTGTGCCCGCAGAATCTGACTGTACTGATTGAAGGCGTTGCGCGTCAGATCGAACGCCTGAAAAGTCAGCAGCAGGCGATCGAGCGAAAGCTGGGGCCGTCGTTCTTTCGCTGGCTGGCACAGTGGTTTCGCAAAGGGCTCTATAAACAATGGTTGGACGCCTGCACGAAACTTGATTCAGTACGGGAGTTCGAGCGTGAGTTGCTGGACCTGCCCCGATTGATCGCGGAGTGTGACGTTCATCTGTGGGACGGCACACCGCTGGACAGCAAGGCCAACCAGACTCATGCGTTCTGGCAGGGCAGCCGGTTCAACGAAGCCCGCAGCGATTTGTTTGTTGCGGCGATGACGTTGCACGAAGCATTTTTTCTGGAAGTGGCGAGCCCTAGCCTGATTTTCGCGCTGACCGCGATGCTCGAGCGCCAGCCTTTGACGCCTGCTCGCCGTGCCCTGTGGCAATGGTTCTTCATGCTGACACCCGTGGTGTCGAGCACGTTCGCCTCGATTCGCGCACAGTTTGCCGGACTGGGTGCGGAAGACCTCGGGTGGTTGATCATTGATGAAGCCGGTCAGGCTCCGCCACAAGCCGCCGTGGGAGCAATCATGCGGGCCAGGCACGTGGTGGTGGTCGGCGACCCGTTGCAGATTGAACCGGTTGTGACGCAGTCCACCCGGCTGCTGGAGCAACTGGGGACATTCTGGCTCGGCGATTCGCGCTCACGCTACGCCATTGACAGTCATTCGGTACAAACCTTTGCTGATCGAGGCTACGGGCAGGGCGTCACGCACCCGCTGGATCCCGAGAAGTACATTGGCATTCCACTGGTCATGCATCGCCGGTGTGACAATCCCATGTTCGAGATCTCCAACCGCATTGCCTACGCCAAGCGTATGCAACATGCCAAGGACTCGACCATTACCGCCCACCCGATACTGGGGGTCAGCGCCTGGTGGAATGTAAGCGGCGAATCGCAGGACGGCACCAAGTACATCCAGGCTCAGGGGCAACGGTTGCTGGCTGAGTTGATCACACTGTACTTATCCGTTACCAGTGAAGGCGCAACCGAACTGCCGCCGGTGTTCATTATCACCCCGTTCCGCGAGGTCAAGGCCGGCCTGGTCAGTCTGCTGCAGGATAAGCAGGTATGGAGGGCGGCATTGCCGGCGGATGTCCAGGTCCCGACCAATCTCGTTTCGTGGGTCAGTACCTGTATTGGCACGGTGCACACGTTCCAGGGCAAGGAAGCCGATATCGTGTTCTTTGTGCTGGGCTGCGATTCCAGTCGCTTGGGGGCGATTGACTGGGCTGCTTCAAGTCCGAACTTGCTGAACGTCGCTGTGACGCGGGCCAAAAAACACCTGTACATCGTGGGGGATCAGGCACTTTGGGGCGATCGACCCTATTTTGACGTCGCCCGTCAGCTGCTGGCCAGTGCTAAGGCCAGCGTACAGACGCGGGAAGCGCAGCTGTCCTGAGGCTTTTGCAGACGCGCAGTTTCGAGGATCTCTTCCAGGGATCCTTGGGCTGCGGAGCGACAGTCGTCAGCGAGGCGGCAATTTGCTGGCCCCCGAGTTGCTCGGCTCTCGTCAAACTCGCCTTTTTTCAAAAGGTTAGGTTGGCTATATGCGGACGATTGTCATAACCGTTGCAACGCTTTCCCTGGCTGTCCTCGCCTCGGGAGTCCAGGCGAAGGAATTAAGCAAGAGTCACCGTTTCGCCTGCACCTGGGGTTCTGAAATTGCCGCAGGAGCGCAGCAGTCCAAGTTGTCAGGTATTTCGTTGTATGGCGCGCGCAAGCAACTGCAGGTGCGCAAATTCCAGCAACCGTGGATGCGCATGACCGCGATGGGGATTACCGAGCAGACGTACAACAGCACTTCGAAGCTCAAGCCTGCGGCGGTCAAACAGACCTATTACGAACAATGCGTGCGGCATGAATTGGCGCAGCGCTAAAACCGAAAGCCCAACCTGAACCGGTTGGGCTTTTTTATGCCTGACGGACCGTGGGCGTTATTTTTCGCTTTCGCAATTGACCATCCACGGCACACCAAAGCGATCGACCAACATGCCAAAGCGCACAGCCCAGAAGGTGGCTTCCAGCGGCATGTCGACGCGACCATCGCTGGCCAGTGCGTTGAACACGCGTTCGGCCTCGGCAATGCTGTCGACGTTCAGCGAGATCGAGCAACCACTCATGCCCTGGGTCGGGCGATCGGGTGTGGTGTCGGAGGCCATGATCATCTGGTCGCCAACCTTCAGGCACGTATGGATGATCAGGTGGTGGTGTTCTTTGGGGACATGCTCGGCGGCAGGAGTTTCGCCGAAGGTCATCATTGCCTCGAGTTTTCC
Source organism: Pseudomonas sp. GNP014 (assembly GCF_054344005.1). NCBI lineage: Bacteria > Pseudomonadati > Pseudomonadota > Gammaproteobacteria > Pseudomonadales > Pseudomonadaceae > Pseudomonas > Pseudomonas sp. GNP014. Next base: position 3,517,333 of record NZ_JBTGUS010000001.1, read on the forward strand.
TTGCAAGGCTTGTTCGTAGAACGTGAAGGCGGCGCGGCAGTCGCCGTTGAAGATCAGGTACGGGTTGATTCTCATGATGGGCTCCCGAATAGGCAGTAGGGCGAAGCGCGGCCGGGGTGTGCCGAAGCTAGCGCCATGGAGTGACTCCATCCAGCAAAGCCCTGGAGCGCTGAATTGCCAGCCGATGCTGCAATTTTTTTGATTCAAGCGACTGATGGCAGGTCAGGAGTCGCGGGAGCCTTTCACCAGCGCCGGGCCTGCCACACGCGGTAAAGGCCGGGACTGCATCAGCGCATTGATGGCCTTGCGATAATTTTGCCCACCCAACGCCATGCTGTTGTTATGCGTGGCTCCCGGTACCAGCAACAGCCGTTTCGGTTGTTGCGCGGCGTTGAAGAGTTGCTCACTGAAGCGCGACGGCACGAACGCGTCGGCCAGGCCATGCACCACCAGCAGCGGCATATGAATGTCGGCGATCTTGTCGATGGAGTCGAACTTCTGCGACAGCAGCCAGCGCACGGGCAACGAGGTGTTGGCCACGGCGGCTGCGACATCTGCCAGCGAGGTGAAGGTGGATTCGATCACCAGTCCGCGCACTGGCAGGGGCGTTTGATGACGCGCGGCGTCCTGGCCAAGTTCGGCCGCCAGGTCGATGGCCACGGCGCCACCCAGGGAGTGGCCGTAGATCAGGCGTTTCTCCGGATCCGGTTGCAACAGTTTGAAGCGCTCCCACGCCACGCGTGCATCTTCGTAAACGCTGGTTTCCGATGGGAGGTCGCCCTTGCTCTGGCCGAAGCCACGGTAGTCGATGGCCAGCACCGAATAGCCTGCTGCGCGCAATTGCTCGATGCGAAACAGTTGGCCCGTCAGGTTCCAGCGTACGCCGTGCAAATAGAGAATGGCCGGCGCATTGGCTTTTTCCGCCGGCCACCACCAGGCATGGATGTTCTGCCCGGCCTTGAAGCGCTTGGGTTGCAGGTCCAGCTCCTGCACGCTATCGGGTAACCCGTGATACCAGCCAGCGGTGCCCGGTTCTATGCGAAACAGCAGTTTGCGCTCGGTATGTTCCAGTACGGCACAACTCGTCGGCACGCCGATAACCAACGCGGCCATGCAGGCGAACGCCAAACGGCGGCGACGCAGACGAGTCATTAACGAGAGCCACATTAAACGTTTCACCCGGGTGCAGACAAAGAACGCTTTTTACCAGATGCCTCGGCCCGTGCGGGATATTTTTCGACCACTGTCCACGGGCAACGATTACAAAATTCTGCGACGGCTCAGGTCACCCGCAGGACGATTTTGCCGATATGGTCGCCGGCTTCCATGTGTGCATGGGCCTGAGCCGCTTCGTTCAGCCAATAGACCTTGTCGATGATCGGCAGGCAGCGCCCGGCAGACAACGCCGGCCATACGTGTTCACGCAGTTGCGCGGCAATCGCGGCTTTTTCCGCCGAGGTCCGCGGGCGCAACAGCGAGCCGGTAACCACCGCGCGTTTGCCGAGGATCGCCAGTAGATCGACGTCATTGGCCCGGGCGCCGCCGAGGAAACCGAGCATCACCAAGTGGCCGTCCATCGCCAGCGCGCTGACATTATCGTTGAGGTACGAGCCGCCCATGATATCCAGAATGACATTCACCCCCTGACCAGCGGTTTTCTCGGCAATGACCGTGGCGAAATGCTCTTCGCGGTAGTTGATCGGCTGGCCGCCGAGCTCGCGGATCGCTGCGCATTTGTCTGGGCTGCCGGCGGTGGCGAAGGCTTCGATGCCGAATTCGCGGCACAGCATCAATGCGGTGGTGCCGATGCCGCTGGTGCCCCCGTGAATCAGCGCGCGTTGCCCACGGCTTGCGCCGCCGAGGCCAAACAGGTTGGCCCACACAGTAAAGAAGGTTTCCGGGATCGCGGCGGCCTGGACCCAGTCGAGTCCGTCGGGGATGGGTAGCGTCTGGCCGGCCGCAACCGTGCAGTATTCGGCGTAACCGCCACCATTGGTCAGCGCGCAGACTCGGTCGCCCACGGCGAACGCGGTCACGCCGGCACCGAGTGCGACCACTTCACCGGCCACTTCCAGGCCGGGGATCGGGTTCATGCCCGGTCGCATCGGATATTTGCCGGCACGCTGCAGGGCGTCCGGACGATTGATGCCGGCGGCATGCACGCGGATCAGCACCTCGCCCTCGGCGGCCACCGGTAACGGTACACGTTTGGGTTGCAGCACGTCGGGACCACCGGGTTCGGTGATTTCGATGCGCGTCATTTCATTGGGTGAAGACATGGTGAGACCTCTTCGCAAAGGGTGTGTAGATGGGAGGCGCCAGGGCCGCAAAGATTCCCGTCAGTCGCAGCAGACGTGTGCCAGCGGGTGTGTGCGGCGCCCGATATGGGTCGCGAACTCCAGCAATATCGCGACGACAATCGCGCCGCCAGCGATCAGGAACAGCAATGCGTGTTGACCACCGGTGGCATTGAACAGCGCCGAATAGGCAAAACCGGCCAGCGCCTGAAAGGTGGCAAACGAGACCGTGGCGCGACTCCAGGCGACCTGCTGGCGGTGATGTTCCGGCACCAGTTCATGCACCCGCGCCAGCGCCAGTGGCACGATGCCTGGCGGGAATGAGCCGATGATCACCGCCAACAACGCCAACCCCAGGAAGGACTGGGTAACCGCCAGCAATCCAAGGGCAATCGCTTGCACCACCAGCACCGCTCGAATACTCGCGCGCGCGCCAAACCGGTCGGCGAGAAAGCCGTAACTCACCGGCCCGACAATCGCGCCCAGGCCATACATCACCCACACCAGCGCACCGACATGCGCTCCGGCGCCGAGCCCACGCGCCACGTAATCAACCAGAAAGACCATCGCCGGAACCAGGCCTGCGGCCATGAATGCATATTGCGCGAACAAGACGTAAACGGCGGGAGGTGTCGACTCAGGCTCGACAACGGCGTGTGAAGCAGGCGCGTGCACAGGATCGTCAGGCCAGCCGAACCAGCTCAGCGCCGTCAGCATCAGCGCCAACGCACCCAGCCCCAGCCAGGTGTCCTGCAAACCCAGGCTCAACAGCGGCGGTACAAGGGTGCCGGAGCCGGCAATGCCCAGCCCGATACCGAGAAAGATCGCGCCGCTGGCCAGTCCCTTGCGTGACGCCGGCACATGCGGCAACACCGTGGCGGCGACCAGCACCATGATCGCGCCCCCGGCAATGCCCGACAGCAGCCGCCAGCCAAAGAACCAGCTCACGGACAGCGGAAACGCACAGGCAAAAAACGCCGCAGTCACGGCCAGCATCATAAACCGCAGCGCGGATGTGTTGCCCACATGCCGCGCCAGCGGCCGGCCGAGCAGGGCGCCCACCAGGTAGCCGACCAGATTGGCTGCGCCGAGATACACCACGTCGTTGGCGGAAAACCAGCGGGCCTGAATCAGCTCGGGTATCAGCGGTGTGTAAGCAAAGCGTGCCAGGCCAATGCCGACGAGGCTGGCACAGAGTCCGGCGAAGATCGGCAGCCAGAAACCGGTGGGTGATGATGTACGCATGATAGCGATTCCGAGGAAGGTGTATGGCGCTCAGCATATCGGCTATCGTTGCTGCGTTAACGCAGCGATTTGGCGGCGCAATGATGCAAATATGCATCGCAAGGAGACAGCTATGAATTGGGATGACGCACGGGTGTTTCTGGCTGTTTGCCGCGAATCGACGTTGCGCGGCGCCGCACGCGTCCTGGGCGTGGATCAGGCAACAGTGGGGCGGCGCATCACCGCCCTGGAGAAGTCCCTGAGTGCGACATTGTTCCTGCGCACCCCGGACGGTTATGCCTTGACGGCAGTCGGTGAGGCGGCACTCAAAAGTGTGGAAAAAATGGAGCATTCGGCGCTTGAACTGGAGCGCCGAATCCAGGGCCTGGACGATCGTCTGACCGGCAACGTGCGCGTCAGCACCACGGATTCGCTGGCCATCGACTTCCTCATTCCGGCCATTGCCCGACTGCACGAACGGCATCCGGATGTGCGCGTGCAACTGGACGCCTCGACGCAGATTCTCAGCCTGGCGAAGCGCGAAGCCGATATCGCAGTGCGCAATACGCGGCCTGACAACCCCGACCTGATTGCCCGACGAATCGCTCGATGGCCGGTGGGCCTGTTCGCTTCACAGGCGTATATCGACGCCAACGGGGTTCCTCGGCAGGGCTCGGCGTTCGAGGGACATGATCTGGTGGTCTACCACCCGTATCTGCAAGGCAACAAGGACATGACGCTGGTCTCCGAGCCGCTGCATCGCGGGCGCATCGTTGCCAGCCTGAGTTCCAGCCTGTTGGTGCGCCGATCAATTGCCGCCGGCCTGGGGATAGGCGAAATGCCCGTCTACATGGGCGAGCGCGACGGTCTTGTCAGGTTATGGCCGGAGCGCACGCGACCACTGCCGTATGAAGTCTGGCTGGTGACCCATGCGGATTTGCGCCACACCGCGCGGGTGCGGGCGGTGATCGAGCAGATTGTCGATGTGTTTGCGTTGGAGAATGAGTAGCTGCAGTGGCGGTATTGCCCCGGCTACATCACCTGACGAAACGGCCTACGGTCGAGTCAGAATGTGCCGGCTTGTAGGCTGTGGGAAGGAGTTCTATTGTTTCCGCAGTTCGGTGAGAGACGTCGGGCTCGCACTGAGGCAATGGGCCAGGGAAGGTTCTCGGTAACCCCAAAAAGGTGTCGAATTGAAAGCCAGGGAATTCAGTCAATATCCAGTCAGTGATCCATCCAGCAAAGGTCAGAACGCTCAAGCCATGAATGCCGTAAGCCGTGACGAGTTCAACGCCAGGATCGAGACCATCGAAACAAGGATGGATGCTCGGGTCGAGGGGATACGGGCAGACTTTCGAGAGTTTCTGGCGGTTCAGGCCGAACGGGACAAGAGGCGTGATCAGGTACAAGCCGAGCGAGACAACACGCGTGATCAGGTACAGGCTGAGCGAGACCACACGCAAACCGAGCGAGAAAAAACACAAACCGAGCGAGACAAGCGTTACGACATGATTTCGCAGGAGATGCGAGAAATTGCCAAGAGGGTTGAGGACGCTGCCAGGCAGGGATCGACCGTCAAGGCCAATGTCTGGGCAGCCACCGCGGTCCAGTTACTCGGGATCGTCGCCATCGTCGTCGGCGGCTATTACGCGAATCAGGCCAATATGTATGTCGCGATGCAAACAACGCTGGCCGCCGTTCAAGCGGGCAGGGACATCAGCGTACCGACACCCTCGGCATTTCCCTCACTGACGCCGCCATAAAAACGGCCTCCATCGGGAGGCCGTTTTTATGGGCATCAAAGCACCGCCTCATGGCATTTGCGGCAGCTCCTGCGGCCGTAAGTCAAACACCAGCACTTCGGCATCCACGCCGTTGCTCAAGGTCAACGCCTGCTCTTCGCGAATCCGCACGCCGTCACCTTCCTGCAACTGCAGGCCGTTGAGCTCAACGCTGCCGCGCGCCACATGTACGTAAGCGTAGCGATTGGCCGGCAATTGCAGAGTGGCGCTTTCCTTGCCATCGAACAGCCCGGCGAAGACCCTTGCATCCTGACGCACTTTCAACGAGCCATCACTGCCGTCCGGCGAAATGATCAATTGCAGGCGACCGCGTTTTTTCTGTGCAGCGAAGTGCTCCTGCTGATAGCGCGGTTTGGCGCCAGCCACGTCCGGCACGATCCAGATCTGCAAGAAGTGCACGGGCTTGGTGGCTGAATGGTTGTACTCGCTGTGGGCAACGCCGTTACCCGCGCTCATCAATTGCACATCGCCGGGGCGGATCACGGAACCGGTGCCCAAGGTATCTTTGTGTTCCAGCGCACCCTCAAGCACGTAGGAAAAAATTTCCATGTCGCGATGCGGGTGCTGGCCAAAACCTTTGCCGGCAGCGACGCGGTCATCATTGATCACCAGCAGGTCAGAGAACCCCTGTTCACGCGGGTTGCGGTAGCTGGCGAAGGAAAAGGTGTGGAACGACTTCAACCAGCCATGATTGGCGAGGCCACGATCGGAGGCTTTGCGAAGGGTCAGCATGATGAAATCTCCTGTCAGGACGTGAATTCGTCCGAGTGAGAAGAAGGTTAATGGTTATTCTGTTGATCAATAAGTAGCTGAAAATTGTAAGACTGTCCTTTTCAAGTTGACAGTTTTTGTGACGCAGGCGCCATATTCTTTTCCAACGGCTGTCATGTATTTGGCCATAATGCACAGCCTGACCCAGGCATTTATTTCTCTTCGATTCTTGTGATGTCATCCCCATGAAAACCGTGGCAATGGTGCTGTTCCCCGACTTTCTTCTGCTCGACATGGCCGGGCCGCTGGAAGTGTTTTCAGTGGCCAATCGTTATCTGCAACCACAATCCCACTACCAGTTGACCACCCTGGGGACCGAACACGGGCCGTTACGCGCGTCCAATGGCGTGCTGGTGCACGCTGACCGAACTATCGCGGATGCCGCCCAACACTACGACTTGCTGCTGGTACCGGGCGGCCCGGGTGCTTACAACCAGAGGTTTCCGGCTTTGTTTGCCTGGCTACCGGGAGCGGTGCAGCGCGCCGAACGCTACGGCTCCATCTGTACCGGCGCCTTTGTGCTGGGACATGCCGGATTGCTTGACGGCTATCGCGTGACCACTCACTGGAACTACGTCGAGCGTCTGGTCAAAGGTTTCCCCAAGGCTGACGTGACGACCGATCAGATCTACGTCGAAGACCGCAATCTGATTACCTCGGGCGGCGTTACGGCGGGGATTGACCTGGCCCTGGCCGTGGTCGCCCGGGATCATGGCAAGAAGCTCGCCCAGGACGTGGCCAAAGTCTTGCTGGTGGTGATGAAACGTCAGGGCGGCCAGGCCCAGTTCAGTCCATTGATGGCGGCGGTCGCTCCGCATGAAACGCCGATCACCCGCGTACAGAATTACGTACTTGAACACATTGATGAAGCCTTCACGGTCGAGCGCATGGCCGGGCTGGCCAACATGAGCGCGAGGCATTTCGCCCGGTTGTTTGCCCGCGACGTCAACATGACACCGATGGAGTTTCTGCAAAGTGCGCGCATTGATTGCGCGCGCAACTTGCTGGAAACCAGTGAACTGCCACTGAAAACCGTAGCTTACAAAAGCGGTTTTGGCAGTGTGCGGCACATGCGGTTTCTATTCGCCGAAAGGCTCGGGCTGACCCCGGCGCAGTACCGCGAACAGTTCAGCTAGAGCCGTTCTGTCCGTCTGGGGCACCCCGATGTCCGTGTTGCGCCCCGTATCGTGCTTGTGCCGTCACGTGACGCTGCCAAGATAACTGGCATGGACAATCACAACGATTCGAACTCGGCGTCGGTGCTGCGTTTCGGCCCGTATGCGTTTCATTTGCGGCAACGTCTGATCCTTGAAGGTGATCGGCAGTTGCGCATGGGCGGGCGCGCCATGGACATTTTGCAGGTGCTGCTCGAGCGCGCCGGGCGCGTGGTCAAAAAAGAACAGTTGATTGCCATGGTCTGGCCGACTTCGGTCGTCGAAGAGATCAATCTGCGCGTGCACATCGCCGCCCTGAGACGGGCGCTGGGTGATGGTCAGAACGGCCAGCGCTACATCGTCAACGTGCCGCAATGCGGTTACAGCTTTATTGCCCCGGTGCTTTACGACAGTGTCACGCAAGTGGTCTTCGAAACCCTGCAAGCGCCCCAGCACAATCTTCCCGCACGGCTGACCCCGGTCACCGGGCGTGATTCGCTGGTCGGCGGTCTGGTACGACAGCTGCCCCTGTGTCGGCTGCTGACGGTGACCGGCGCACCGGGGATCGGCAAATCCACCGTAGCGCTGCGTGTCGCCGAACTGCTGCTGCAACATTATCGCGATGGCGTGTGGCAGGTTGACCTGGCCTTGGTCGACACTGATACGGCGCTGCTTGCCTATCTGTTGCAGACCCTCGATTGCGACTTTTCCACGCTCTGTCGTCGCCATGCGCTGCTGGTGCTGGATAACTGCGACCACGTGCGCGAAGCCTGTGCCGGGCTGGTGGAAAACCTGCAGAACGCCGCGCCGCAACTGTCGATTCTCGTGACCAGTCGCGAACCCTTGCAAGTCGTTCTGGAAACCGTCCAGCACATCCCGCCGCTGGCCATTCCCAAGCGTGCGGCAGGCGAAACGGCGGACCAGTTCATGGGGTACTCGGCGGTGCAATTACTCGTCAGTCGGGCGCGGGTTCGCCAGCATGATTTCCGGTTGCGCGAGCAGGATTTGAAAACCGTGCGCGAGATCTGTCTCCAGCTCGACGGCTTGCCGTTGGCCATCGAGTTGGCCGCGGCGCAGATCGACGCGCTGGCGCTGGTGGGCTTGCAGGCGCAAGTCGATAACGGGCTGCAACTGCTCAGCCTCGGCAGACGCACGGCGGTGGCGCGCCACCAGTCGATGGCGGCCGCGCTCGACTGGAGCTACCAACGCTTGAGCGAGCAGGAGCAACGGGTGCTGCAGCAGTTATCGGTGTTCAAGATCGCATTCACCCTGGAGGCCGCGCTGGCGGTAATCATGCGCCCGGCGTTGAGCAGCTCCATGCTGATCACCGTTATCGAAGGGTTGGTCCGCAAGTCGCTGCTGATGGTGGAGCGGAGCAACGGTGCGCTGCGTTATCGAATGCTCAACACCACGCGGCGATACGCCCGTGAGCAGCTTGAAGGCAGTGGTGAAAGGCTCGACGTCGAGCGGCGACACACGCGGTACATCAGGCGTATGCGCAAAGAATCAAGCGCACAACTGGCCGCGCAACTCGTTGAGTAGCAGGCGGACCTTGCGCAAGTCCGGCGTCGCATAGCCTTCCGTGAAGCGTTGGTAGACCGGATTCAGCAGACCCAGCGCGTCGTGGCAGCGGTTCTGACGCTGCCATAACTGCGCCAGCGAGGTGGCGCTGCGCAATTCCCAGGCCAGGGCGCCTTGGGCCCGGGCGACGGACAGGGCCTGGTGCAGGATTTTTTCTGCTTCGGCGGTATTGTCGGTGTTTGCCTGTACGCCTGCGCGAGCAGGCTCGCCAGGGTGGTCGACCGGACAGCACTGCTCGTCAAGCAACCGCTGCGCCCGTACCCGCAAGATCTCCGCCGTGCTCCATCCGGCATCACCGCTGCGGGCCCGTTCCAGCAGCGCGTCGTCGACGAACCGGCCGTCCAGCGTCACCATGATTTCCTTGATCAAGCCGCTGTCATCCGCCGGCAGTGGCGTCGCGCTGTCCGGTTCGATCACCTGCGCGTAGTGCCGTGCCCAGGTATGAAACAACAGCACCGAATGTTTCTGTGACTGTTCAAGCAACATCTGCAACAGCGCCTGCGCGTTCTGCCGGTCGCCGTTGTAATGGGCGATCAGGCAACTGGCCAGCGCCAGGGTGTAGCAAATCGAAGTGCCGTGATCGATTTGTACGGCGATGTTCAGGGCCTGCCGCGCCGTGTGCCAGGCCTGCACGGGGAAGCCCTGCATCCACAGGACCCGCGCGAGCACTGTCAGCGAGGCGACGCTTTGATCGTATTGCACACCAAAACCGTGGGTAAACCGATTGAGGTGACCGCTTTGCGTCATGCTCTGGATCACCTGTTCGGCATGGATGCGTGCTTGCGGCTGATCGCCGGCGTAATGCAACGCCAGCACACGCAATCGGTGCGCACTCAGTGACAACAGAGGGTCACCGTGCGGGCCCAGACGATCGAACTGTTCGCTTTGCGCCAGAGCCGCCCGGTACTGCCCGCAACTGAGGTTGACTGCCATGTGCCCGGATACGGCGCGCAGTTGTCCGGCGACATCGCCGTGTTGCTGCGCCAGTGCGTGGGCGCTTGCAAAGGCCTCGATGGTTTCCGGGGTGCCGCCCCAGGTGTGATAACAGGCGCTGCCGAGCGCCAGTTTCAGGGCGATCTGCAGGCGCGGGCAGGGCTTGTCGGCCTGTTCCAGCAACGCCAGGGCCTGACGCACGTAGCCGCCGTACTCCTTGAGCAACGACAATTCCTGCCATATCGGTGCGGAGATCGCCGCCAGTTCAATTGCCAGAAGTGTCGGGCCGGCTCCGTTCAGGCTCCAGTCCAGCGCCGCGCGCAAATCTTCCAGACCCCGGGCATAGCGTTCGATCCACACCAGCGTCGGGGTGTGTTCCCACGCGCTCTGCGCCTGTTGCATCAACACCAGACACCGTTCGGCGTGACGCTGGCGGGTTTCGTCGAGTTCGGCGACGTGATCGAGTTTTTCCAGGGCATAGCGTCGGGTCGTATCGAGCAGGCGGTAGAACACCTCTTCATCGCCGACTTCGACATTGAGCAGTGATTTGGCCACCAGTTGCGTAATCGAGCCAAATACCTCACCGGGCAAAATGTGTTGACCGCCAATCACCGCTGCAGCGGATTCCAGGGTGAAGCCGCCGCAAAATACGCTCAACCGGCGCAGGCAGGTCTGCTCGCACTGGCTGAGCAGATTGAAACTCCAGTCCAGGGTGGCACGGAGCGTTACATGGCGTTCCGGATGACCCGGCAGCAGAGGCGGTAACCGCCCATGTAGCTGACTCAGCAAGCCCTTCAGGTCCGTGCCGTCGATTTGCGCGGCGGCCAGCTCCAGCGCCAGTGGAATGCCATCTAGCCGCTGGCAGATTTCGATGGCCTGCGCCAGGTTGGCATCATTGAGTTCAAAGTGTTCATGGGCAGCCATGGCGCGCTCGGCGAACAATTGCAGCGCGGCAAAAGCCAGCGCTTGCGCATGATCCGTCACGGCCGACAGCGGCGGACAATCGAGGGTCTCCAGGCGCTGCACATATTCGCCCTCGGCCCGCAGGCTCTCGCGGCTGGTGGCCAGGATGTGCACCTGCGGTGCGCCGCGCAAAAGGCTTTCGCTGAGCTGGGCCACGGCGTCGATCAAGTGTTCGCAGTTATCGATCACCAGCAACATCTGCCGTTCGCGCAAGCCGTTGATCAGGCTGGTCAGCGGTTCGCTGTCTTGCAGCAGGATGTCGAGCAGGGCGGCGAGGTGCGAATAGATCATGCGCGGGTCGCTCAACGGCGCCAGATCGAGCAAGCGGATACCGTCGCGATAGCGCCCGATCAACTGCTCGGCCACCCGCAGGGCCACAGTGGTCTTGCCGATCCCGCCGGGGCCGACGAGGGTGATGCAACGCTGGCGCGGCAACTGCGTCATCAAGCTGTCGACCAGCGTCTGGCGGCCGATCATGCGTGTGCGCCGTAGCGGCAAGTTGTGGCGGCCGACGGCGTCGCCGGCAGGGCGTTGCCGAATGGGTTCGAGCAGGATCGGCGCGACAAAACTGTAGCCGCGGTGCGCCACGGTGACGATATAGCGCTGCCCGTTCTGGCCGTCACCGAGTGCCTTGCGCAAGGCCGCCATGTGCACGCGCAGATTGATCTCTTCGACGACGTTGTCCGGCCAGACGCCGGCCATCAATTGTTGCTTGCTGACCACCTCGCCGGCCTGGGCCAGCAGGATCAGCAGAATATCCATCGCCCGCCGCCCCAGCCGCAATGGCTGGTCGCCCTCGAGCACCAGCCGTTGTTCTGGATAAATCCGATAGGGGCCGAAACCGAAGGCCTGATTCGGGGAACGATTCAACAGCTGACTCCTGCGGGGTTGCGGCGGACGGTCGGGACAGCAGCGCACAGGCTTCTATTCCGGGGTGTCCGGGCATAATCCTCAGGTTTGAGCGATCGCGCAACGGTGGGTGTTGCAACGCTCAAAATCGACCGGGTTTTGTTCGGCTGTTTTGCACGTCCCGCATGACCTGACAGCGCCAGGCAAACGGATTGATCCCTTCGCTGCGGGTGAACATGTGACAGAAGTGTGCCTGGTCACAGAAGCCGCATTCCAGGCTGATTTGCGTCAGGCTCAGGTCGGTGTGCTGGATCAGCAGCTTGGCCCGGGCCAGGCGCTGGCTACGGATCCAGTCTTGTGGCGAAAACCCCGTGCTGCATTTGAAGGCGCGGGAGAAGTGGCTGCGCGACAGCGCACAGGCACGGGCCAGTTCGGCGACTTCCAGGCTTTCGCCCAGACGCTCGAGAATCAGTTGTTTGACGTGTCGTTCACGTTGCGGGCTGAGTCCGCCAATCCCGCTTTTGCGCGATTGACTGGCAGGGGCGAGGGCGACGGTGGGTTGCGAGTGAGCCATGGCCAATGTCCGTGTCGGTGGGGAAGGCACGACGGCGTTCCCTCAAGTCAAAAAACAACGCTGCGCAGAGGCATTCATTGTTGGGCCGAGCCTTGGGACTGACGAGTTAATCGTTGTTAATTTGCTGAACAACTTCGGGCTCAAACCACCGTTGATCGCGTAAAGTGCGCTGCACTTGCGTCTGATTGGCCATAGAAGGAAAGCGCCCATGAACCGTAATGATCTGCGCCGCGTCGACATGAACCTATTGGTGATTTTCGAAGCGTTGATGTTCGAAAAGAACCTGACCCGCGTCGCCGAAAAACTGTTCATGGGCCAGCCCGCCGTGAGCGCGGCGCTGGGCCGCTTGCGCGATCTGTTCGATGATCCGTTGCTGTTGCGCAACGGCCGCGCAATGGAGCCGACCGCCCGCGCACTGGCGATTCTCAAGGAGTTGCAACCGGCGATGGACGTGATCTCCGGCGCGGTCAGCCGGGCCAAGGAGTTCGACCCGGCGAGCAGTTGCGAGGTGTTTCGCATCGGCCTGTCGGACGACGCCGAGTTCGGTCTGTTTCCGCCCTTGCTGCGCCAGTTGCAGGAAGAGGCACCGGGCATCGTCGTGGTGGTGCGCCGTGCCAATTACCTGTTGATGCCGGCGTTACTGGCCTCCGGGGAAATTTCCGTTGGCGTCAGTTACACCACCGATCTGCCGGCCAACGCCAAACGCAAAAAGCTGCGCGACATTCCCTGCAAGGTGCTGCGTGGCGATAACCGGCCCGGGCCACTGACGCTGGACGAATACTGCGAGCGGCCGCATGCGATGGTGTCGTTTTCCGGCGACCTGAGCGGCAATATCGATCTGGATCTTGCCAAGCTCGGCCGCACCCGCCGGGTGGTCCTTGGCGTGCCGCAATTCAGCGGCTTGCGGGCGTTGCTCGCCGGCACCGAAATGATCGCCACCGTGCCGGATTACGCGGCGTGTGCGTTGGTTGAGGGCTGTGCCTTGCGCGCTGAAGACCCACCGTTCCCGATTGATGCCGCGCAATTGTCGATGGCCTGGAGCGGGGTGCATGACAACGATCCGGCAGAGCGTTGGTTGCGCTCGCGGATCAGCCAGTTCATGGCCGCGCCGTTGAACATTCCAGCGATTTAAATCCCCGCGCAGATCTCACTGCCACACAGCCCCTGTGGGAGTGAGCCTGCCCGCGAAGGCGTCAGGTCAGTCGATATTTCTGTTGAATGACACTCCGCTATCGCTGGTAAGCCAGCGCCCATAGAGTTCTTCGGCGTTCTCGGCAACCAGGTTGATCGCAGAAGAGAGCACACCTATCCAATTTCCCCCCGACCATCATTGGCATGATTCCAGCCAATGACATTTCAAGGGTCGGGTCATGAATGTTTCACAACGCGATGAACGGGCGCAGGACGTCGGTTTGCTGTTTCTGCGGGTCAGTGGCGGGTTGTTTCTGCTGTGGGTGCACGGTTTGCCCAAGCTGCTGGACTTCACGGCACAACTGCAACTGATCGAAGACCCGTTCCACCTCGGCGCCCACCTCACCCTGATGCTGGCGATCTTCGCCGAAGTGCTCTGTCCGCTACTGATCGTCGCCGGGGTGCTGGCGCGTTTGGCCTGCTTGCCTATTCTGTTTGTGCTGCTGGTGGCGTTGTTGCTCGTGCACCCGCAATGGAGTGTGGCCGAGGGGCAGTTCGGCTGGTTGCTGTTGATCCTGTTTGCCACTGTGTTTATCGCCGGGCCGGGACGGCTGGCGCTCAATGTTCGCTTGCCCGGAGTACTGCGTTATGCCTGAAGTTCTTAGTCAAAAAGCACCGGGGGCAGACGAAACGGTCACCTTGATCATCAAGCATCAGGTCAAGGCCGGTTTCGAGTCGGCCTATGAAGCCTGGCTGCGCAATATCGTGCGCGTGGCGGGGCAGCGTGAAGGCCATCTGGGCGTGGACGTGGTGCGTGGCAAGCGCGGCCGTCTCGACTTCTACACCTGCGTGCTGCGTTTCAGATCCACCGAAGCGATGCAAGGGTGGCTGGAGTCGCCGCAGCGTCAGGCACTGGTCGCCGAAGCCGCGCCGATGCTCGCCGATGGCGACCAGACCGAAGTGGCGCCGATCAACGAATTCTGGTTCGCGCCACTGGCCGACGCCGCCTCGCCACCGCCGCGCTGGAAGCAGGCAGTGATCACGCTGCTGGTGATTCTGCCGCACACCTTGCTGGTGCCGCTGATCTGGGGGCCGTTGCTGGCGCTGCATCCCATTCTTTCCAACTACGTGGTCGCCACGTTCCTGATCACCCTGACCATCGTGCTGTCGGTGGTGTACGTATTCATGCCTCGCGTCACGCGATTGTTTGCGCCTTGGCTCGAAGCGAGCCAGGCCCATGAGCACCTTGATTCTCAAAAACCTCAGGCGCGCTGAAACGCCGAGGTTTCGCTCCCTTTCACTTTGTCTGAGGAACTGCGATGAACGCCGATCTGATTCTGTTCAATGGCCAATTTCATACCGTAGACCGTACCAAACCACTGGCCAGCGCCGTGGCGATCAAGGACGGCCGTTTTGTTGTCGTCGGCAACGACGCCCAGGCCATGGCCCTGCGCGGTTCGGCCACGCAAGTGATCGACATGCACGGCCGCTGCGTCATTCCCGGCCTCAATGACTCGCACCTGCACCTGATCCGTGGCGGTCTGAACTACAACCTCGAACTGCGCTGGGAAGGCGTGCCGTCGCTGGCCGATGCACTGCGCATGCTCAAGGAACAGGCCGACCGCACGCCGACCCCGCAATGGGTGCGTGTGGTCGGTGGCTGGAACGAATTCCAGTTCGCCGAAAAACGCATGCCGACCCTCGAAGAGCTCAATCAGGCGGCGCCGGACACCCCGGTGTTCGTGCTGCACCTGTACGACCGCGCGCTGCTTAACCGTGCCGCACTGCGGGTGGCCGGTTACACCCGTGACACGCCGAACCCGCCGGGTGGCGAGATCGTCCGGGATGCCAACGGCAACCCGACCGGCATGCTGGTCGCACGGCCGAACGCGATGATCCTGTACTCGACGCTGGCCAAGGGGCCGAAGCTGCCGCTGGAGTATCAGGTCAACTCGACCCGTCAGTTCATGCGCGAACTCAATCGCCTTGGTCTGACCAGCGCGATTGATGCCGGCGGTGGTTTCCAGAACTATCCGGACGACTATCAGGTGATCGAGCAACTGGCCAAGGAGGACCAGTTGACCGTACGCATCGCCTACAACCTGTTTACCCAGAAACCCAAAGAAGAACTGAGCGATTTCCAGAACTGGACCGGCAGCGTCACCCTGCATCAGGGCGACGATTACCTGCGTCACAACGGTGCCGGTGAAATGCTGGTGTTCTCGGCGGCGGACTTCGAGGACTTCCTCGAACCGCGCCCGGATTTGCCGCAGACCATGGAGCAGGAACTGGAGCCGGTGGTGCGCCACCTGGTCGAACAGCGCTGGCCGTTCCGTCTGCACGCCACTTACAACGAATCGATCAGCCGCATGCTCGACGTGTTCGAGAAGGTCAATCGCGACATTCCGTTCAACGGTCTGCCGTGGTTCTTCGACCACGCCGAAACCATCACCCCGCAAAACATCGAGCGGGTGAGGGCGCTGGGCGGCGGCATTGCGATTCAGGATCGCATGGCGTTCCAGGGCGAATACTTCGTCGATCGTTACGGTAAACAGGCGGCCGAGGCCACGCCGCCGATCAAGCGCATGCTCGCCGAAGGCGTGCCGGTGGGCGCTGGCACCGACGCCACGCGGGTGTCGAGCTACAACCCGTGGACCTCGCTGTACTGGATGGTCAGCGGTCGTACCGTCGGTGGTCTGGCGTTGTACGAAGAGGGTTTGCCACGCACCACCGCGCTGGAACTGTTCACCCACGGCAGCGCCTGGTTCTCGTCCGAGCAAGGCAAGAAGGGCCAGATCAAGGTCGGGCAACTGGCGGATCTCGCGGCACTGAGCGCGGATTTCTTCCACGTCGAAGAAGAAGCGATCAAGTGGATCGAGTCGGTACTGACCGTGGTCGGCGGCAAGATCGTCTATGCCGCCGGTGACTTCGAAGACCTCGGCCCACGCTCGATTCCGGTTCTGCCGGACTGGTCGCCAGTGGTGAAAGTCCCGGGCCACTGGCGGCCGAATTCGCCGCTGCAGGCGCAAGTGCATCAGTGCGTTGGCGCCTGTGCAGTGCACTCGCACAGCCATGAAAAGGCGCGGCTGTCGAACGCGCCGGTCAGCGACTTTGCCGGTTTCTGGGGCGCCTTCGGCTGTTCCTGTTTCGCCTTCTGATCCCGACAACAAAAGCGCCGGCCACGCGGTACGGCGCTTTACGCAATATCCACCCACCCAGGAGTTTTCCCATGAGCGTTCCTTACACACGTCTGAACAAAGATGATGCGGTTGTGCTGTTGGTCGATCACCAGACCGGTCTGATCTCGCTGGTGCAGGATTTCTCGCCGAACGAATTCAAGAACAACGTCTTGGCGCTGGGCGATATCGCCAAGTTCTTCAAGCTGCCGACCATCCTCACCACCAGTTTCGATGCCGGTCCGAACGGCCCGCTCGTACCGGAATTGCGCGAGCAGTTCCCGGACGCGCCGTTCATTCAGCGTCCTGGCCAGATCAATGCCTGGGATAACGAAGATTTCGTCAAGGCGATCAAGGCCACCGGCCGCAAGCAACTGATCATCGCCGGTGTAGTGACTGACGTCTGCGTAGCGTTCCCGACCCTGTCGGCCATCGCTGAAGGTTATGAAGTGTTCGTGGTCACCGACTCGTCCGGCACCTTCAACACCACCGTGCAACAAGCGGCCTGGGCGCGGATGTCGGCCGCCGGTGCCCACCTGCTGAACTGGTTCTCGGTGGCGTGCGAGCTGCAGGGCGACTGGCGCAACGACATGGAAGGCCTGGCGCATCTGCTGTCGGAACGCCTGCCGAACTATCGCAACCTGATCAACAGCTACACCAAGTTCACTGCCAAATAAAAGCCCCTGGCCCTCTCCCAAAGGGAGAGGGCCGTGTTCGAGCTACGCCGACCTGCAATACCGAGCCGAACTCCGGTCTTGAAATGCCCGGCGATCGGCTCCCTTTCCCCCATGTCCCCTTGGGGGAGAGGGTTGGGGGGAGGGGGGAGACTTTTGATCTTAAAATCCCCTCATCAGCGCTTCTGCAACCATCCCAAAAAACCACCTTTCCTCACCGCTACCGGTTTGGCCATCAACGCGAGGCGACTGTTCTGCTGCCGCACCGCCTGCAATTTATTCAACGCCCGACTCACCTCTGTGCGCTGTTCCATGCACTGACGGGTGAGGTTCTTGTCGAGGCGATAGATGATGCTCGACGTCAACGCCGTGAACGTGGCTTGCGAAGGCGTATCGGCGAGGATGCTCTGTTCACCCATGACCTCGCTCGGCCCCATGCGTCCGGCTTCGGTCTGGCCGGTGCCATCGGGCACGGTCGCACTGACCACGCCGGTGGCGATGACAAACAGACTGTCGGGCACTTCATCCAGCCCCAGCACCACCTGACCGGCTGCGTACTGTTGCGCGACCATCGACTCGGCGAGGCGATCGCGTTCCTCATGGCTCAACGAGCGGAAGACTTTCACTTCATCGAGCAGTGCCCGGGCGCGGGTCGAGGGCTCGATCACGCCATCGGGGTGCCGGGAAATACCTGCGGCTTCGAGATGACGGTGGGCGAGGTCGAACAGTTGATTGCGTACCTCGCTTTTCTTGCCCAACTCACTGATGAAACCGCTGGCGACGTACTCCGACATCTCTTCACCGGCTTCTTTCAACACGGCTTTGGGCGGTGGATTCAACAGCAGGCTGCTGCTGCCTTGCAGGGTGCGGTCGAGGGCGTCGAGCACGCGCCGGGGGCGAATATGGTTCGGCACCTTGATGCTGATCGAGACACCGTGCAGGTTGGTCGGGCGACTGAGATTGACGATCTTCGCCTTGGCCGCCACCGAGTTCGGCACCACGGCCAGGGTGCCGGTGCTGGTCAGCAGGTGCGTGGCGCGCCAGTCGATGTCGAGCACCTTGCCCTCGACGCCGTCGATCACCACGAAATCGTCCACCTGATAGGGTTTGGTGGTGTTGAGCACGATCCCCGAGAACACGTCGCTCAAGGTGCTTTGCAGCGCCAGACCGACGACGATCGCCACCACCCCGGAGGTCGCCAGCAAACCTTTGACTGGCAACTCCAGCACATAACCGGCGGCCGCGACGATCGCCGCCAGGAACACCAGTGCGCCGATCACGTCCTGCAACAGCCGACCGCTGTGGCCGATGCGCCGCATCAACACCAGACCGATCACTTCGGTCAGCACCCGCGCAGCGTACAGCCACCAGACAATCCCCAGCGCCGTCGCGCCCAGTTGCGCCACGCGATCATCGGCCAACAGCGGTGCCTGCAACGGACTCACGCCGGCGTTGATCACCAGCGCCGTGAACGCCAGAAACAGCACCAGCCGCACACCGACTCTCGGGGCGCGATGAGTGAAGGGCGAGAAGTGCCAGAGCAGCGCGTCGAGCACCAGCAGGAGGGCACTCAGAGACAGCAGGTGAGTGAGGAGGAAGGACATGGCAATCTCCGGAGCTGCACGAATTCAGTGAAGATTTTTTGGGTGTTGAAGAGGTTTTTGTGGCGAGGGGATTTATCCCCGATGGGTTGCGAAGCGACCCCGCTCTTATCCAGAAGAAGCAGGGGACTGCTGCGCAGTCCATCGGGGATAAATCCCCTCGCCACAGTTTTGGGTGTGGCGAGAGATCGGGTTCAGTTCAAATGAGTCTTCAGCTCAGCCGCCGCCTGCCGCACGGCCGCCTTCACTTCCGGAATCTGACTCAGCGGGTTGAGCAAGCCAAAGTCATGAATCATCCCGTTGTAGCGCACCGAGGTCACCGGTACACCGGCCGCATCCAGGTGCCGTGCATAGCCTTCGCCTTCATCGCGCAACACGTCGAACTCGGCGGTCTGCACCAGCGCGGCGGGCAGGCCTTTGAGTTGTTCGGCGCTGGCGTTCAGCGGCGAGGCGTGGATCTGCGCACGCTCGGCCGGGTTGGTGGTGTAGTTGTCCCAGAACCACTGCATCATGCCTTTGGTGAGGAAGTGGCCTTCGGCGAACTGCTGGTACGAGCCGTCGTCGAACTGTGCGTTGGTCACCGGCCACATCAGCAACTGGAAGCGCAACGCCGGGGTTTTCTGTTCCTTGGCCATCAAGGCCACGACCGCCGCCATGTTGCCGCCGACGCTGTTGCCGGCCACTGCCAGGCGCTTGCCGTCGACACCGATGTCCTTGCCATGCTCGGCGACCCATTTCGTCGCGGCGTAAGCCTGGTTGATCGCAGTCGGGTACTGCGCTTCCGGCGACGGCGTGTAATCGACATACACCGCCACGGCACCGGAACCCACCACCAGATCACGGATCAGGCGCTGGTGGGTCGGGAAATCGCCCAGTACCCAGCCGCCACCGTGGAAGAACATGAACACCGGCAACTCGCCTTTGACCTTGGCCGGGCGTACCACTTTCAGGTTGATGGTCTGGCCATCGACCTTGATCGCCTTGTCGCTGACCTCAACCCCGGAGAGGTCCACCTTCACCGACGCCTGGGCACCGGTCAGCACCGCACGGGCGTCTTTCGGGCTCAGTTGCTCCAGCGGTTTGCCACCGCCGGCGGCGAGGGCGTTGAGGAACGCTTGGGTGTTGTGTTCGACACCGCTGCTTTCGGCGGCGAATGCGTTGCCGATGGACAGGGCGAGGAGGGAAGCGGTCAGGGTTTTCTTGACGATGTTCATGGTGGAAATCCTTTTGACGATGTTTTGAGTTGTTTGCCTGGGTTGCGGGCTGCTGTGGCGCTGGGGTTCAGGCCTCAGCAACACCGTGAGCACAGATTAATGAGCTGTCGAAAAGTGAAAAAGCGGCTATAAAGCGTTTAACTGTCCACCAGGAAGTGACAATGAACCCGTTCGAAGACATGCGTATTTTTTGCCAGGTCATGGACTCCGGCAGCTTCACCGCAGCAGCCGATCAGTTGGGGCTGTCCAAGCAGTTCGTCAGCCGCCGCTTGATGCAACTGGAAGAGCGCCTCGGGGTGCGGCTGTTGAACCGCTCGACCCGGCGCCTGGACGTGACGCCGCTGGGCCAGAGCTATTACGAATCGGCGCTACGGCTGTTGAGCGAAGTTGAACAAGTGGAGCAGGGCATTGCCGGGCAGACCGCCGAGCCACGCGGAACGATTCGCCTGAGTGCGCCGCTGTCGTTTGCCGTGGCGCATTTGGGGTGCCTGCTGCCGATGTTTCTGCAGCGCTATCGCGAGGTCACGGTGGAGGTGGATCTGAGCGATCGGCCAGTGGACCTGCTCGGCGAAGGCTATGACCTGGCGCTGCGCATCGGCGTGCTGGAAGACTCGACGCTGATCGCCCGGCGCATCGCCTCCATCGAGCGCGTGTATTGCGCCAGCCCGGCCTACCTTGCAGAACGCGGCACGCCGCTCAAGCCGGAAGAGCTGCACAGCCACGACTGCCTGCCTTATGGTCACGGTCGTTCGGTGCAGTGGCGATTCAACGCAGGGCAGGGCAAACCGTTGCTGGTGAATGTCACCGGGCGTATGCGCGTGAACAACGGCGAGTTGCTGCGTGATGCGGCGGTGCAGGGGTTGGGCATTACCTATCTGCCGACGTTCATCGTGGGTGCGGCGCTGAAGGATGGCCGGTTGGTGCCGGTGCTGGATGACTTGCGCCCAGAGCCGCTGACGTTATCGGCGGTGTATCCGCAGCATCGTCAGGCTTCGCGGCCGGTGCAGGCATTGGTGGAGTTTTTGCGCGAACGGTTGAACGAGAGCCACGTCGCCCTCTGAGCCCTGTAGTGGATTTTTCAAACACTGCAAAATTCTGTGGGAGCTGGCTTGCCAGCGATGGCGGTGTGTCAGGCAATACAGCTTTGTCTGACCGGGCCTCATCGCTGGCGAGCCAGCTCCCACAGGTTTTGTGGTGTTTCTAAAAATCAGTTGGCGCGCTTGTCATCGCCCGGCTCGCCGCCGACATGTACGCCACGATCATCGCCGACTTCGCCCGCAGCATGCACGCCACGATCATCACCGACTTCACCGGCGCGGTGGACGCCATGATCATCCCCCGCTTCGGCGTGAGTGCCGCTGCGGCCCGAAGAGGCGCTGCTGCCCGAGTGTCCTGAGCCGTGGTCGCTGCCGCTGTGGCCACTGTTGCCGCCGCCACCGCTGCCGCTGTTGCCACCGCCGTGACTGCCACCGCCGCCGCTTCCACCACCGCTACCGCCGCCGTTGCCGCCATGACCACCACCACCTCCACCACTTCCGCCACCGCCGCCACTACCTCCACCTCCACTACCTCCACCACCACCGCTACCCCCATCCTTGGCATGAGCCGTGGAAACTCCCGACAAACCCTCCGGAATCAGCACCGTAGACGCTGACAGAACTGCGCCGATGGCCATTGCGAGCACGAGCTTTTTAATGTGCATATCGTTCTCCGTCTTTGTGGTCTTGTTTGGGAACGTGGTAGTGCGTGGGTACCGAGATCCGACCCGTTCCCATGGTCAGTGAATACTCGAAGCCAGTTCGAAAATCGGGATGTACATCAGGATCACGATGACCCCGATCAGCAGGCCGATGAAGGTCATCAGCAGCGGTTCGAACAACTTCACGAACCACTCCAGCCAGCGGCTGATTTCCTCGTCGTAGAAATCGGCGCTGCGCTCCATCATCTGCCCGAGGTTGCCGGACTGTTCGCCGGCGCGCAGCAGGCGCAGGGACACCGGTGTCACCAGGTGATTGAGTTCCAGCGCGGTGGACAGCGATTGCCCCTCGCGGACCCGTTCGCAGGCCTGATCCAGGCGCACCCGCGACGCCACGGTGAGCAAGCCGCGCACCATGCTCATGGCGGTCACCAGCGGAATCCCGCCCTGCAGCAGAATCCCCAGCGAACGATAAAAGCGCGCCAGTTCATACATGAAAATCCGTTGATGCACGGCCGGCAGTTTCTCCACAAGCCGGTCCAGCCCGCGGCGAAACGCCGGTTGTTTTTGCAGCACGGCAAGGGCGATGACCAGCGCCGCCAGCCCGCCGAAGAACTCGGCCTGATGCGCATGCAAAAACATGCCGCTGCTCATCAGCACCTGCGACAGCCACGGCAGGTTATTCCCCAGCCCTTCAAACACCAGACTGAAACGCGGCACCACATAACCCATCAAGAACAGCACCACGCCACCGCCGACTATCAGCAACAGCATCGGGTAGATCGAGGCGCTGATGATCTTCTGGCGCACCTCGTCCATGCGCTGGCGGTAACTGACGTAACGACCCAGCGCATCGCCGACCGCGCCGGTTTTCTCGCTGGACTGTACCAGCGCCACGTACAGCGGCGGGAACACCGCCGACAACTGGCCCAACGCCTGCGAGAAGGATTTGCCCTCGTACAGCAGGCGCACCAGCTCACTCAAGGTTTTGCGGGCGGCGGGGGCGGTTTCTTTTTCGGCGAGGCTTTCCAGCGCATCGATCAGCGGTAGGCCGGCATTGAGCAGGGTGGTCAGCTCCTGGCTGAACAGCACCAGGTTGAAGGTCTCGCGCTGACGCAGTTTCAGCGAGCGCCAATGCTTGTCGGCGTGCGAGCTGAGCACACGCAAACCCTGGTCCTCGGCGATCCGTCGCGCCTCGCTGTCACCCGGCGCTTCGACGCTCAACGACACCACGCCCGCCTTGCCAACCGCTTTCACATGAAATCGCATGGGCCGCGCTCCGTTCACTGCCAATTGGTCACTTCGGCGTTTTCACCTTCGCCGCCGGGCTGGCCGTCCTTGCCCATCGAGAGCAGGTCATACTCGCTGTTTTCGCCGGGATAGCGGTAGGTGTAATTACGTCCCCACGGGTCCTGCGGCAGTTTTTTCTGCAAATACGGGCCGGTCCATTTCGCCTCGTCACTCGGTGCGGTGACCAAGGCCTGCAAGCCCTGTTCGGTGGACGGGTAGTGGCCGACTTCCAGTCGATAGATATCCAGCGCTTTGCTCAGCCCTTCGATCTGCGCCTTGGCCACTTTCACTTCCGAGCGACCGAGTTGGGCGAAGTATTTCGGCGCGACGATCCCGGCCAACAGGCCGAGCACCACCAGCACCACGAGCAATTCGAGCAGGGTAAAACCGCGTTGGCCACGCGGACGATATTGCAGCTTCATGATGACCTCCCGTGAGTGGCAGCCGTGTCGCCTGAACGGCTTATGCAATTGCCATGCTCAGCCCCCACTGAAAACCACCTGATTGGCTGAAACCCTTGTAAACCGGGCATTTCAAGAGTCGGCACAGTGCTTGCGTATGGCTCAAACGTGATCGGCCATTGGGGCATTTCCCCCAATTTATCGGGGTCGATCCGGGGAGGCCCGACATGAAATTTCTTGCCAGCGGATTGCTCGGCTGTGTGCTGCTCAGCGGCGCCGCGCAAGCCGATGTGTTCATCTCGGTGGACGCCAAGGGCAGCTACGTGCTGTCCAACGTGCACCGGCCCGGACGCACCTACGAACGGGTGATTCACGAGGCTGACGCCGCAGTGGCCAGCCTTGATCAGCAGCCGCAAATGATCGCCAACCAGCCTTACGCGGAACTGGTGTCGGCGGCGGCCAAGGTCAATCAATTACCCGAAGCGCTGTTGCACGCGGTGATCAACGCAGAATCCCACTACAACCCCGGCGCCACCTCAGCCAAAGGCGCCGGCGGGCTGATGCAGTTGATGCCCGACACCGCGCGCGAGCTGGGCGTCACTGACGTCTACGACCCCAAGGCCAACATCCAGGGCGGGGCCAGATACCTCAAGCGTCTGATGACCCTGTTCGACAACGACATCGCCCTTGCCGTGGCGGCTTACAACGCCGGACCGGACGCGGTGCTCAGCCGTGGCCGGGTGATTCCGCCGTTCGCCGAAACCCAGCGCTACGTGCCGAACGTGTTGCGCCAATACCGGCGTTTGCAGGGCCTGGCCATGGATGCGCCGTTGTGAGCCCAACCCGGTTTTCCCCACTTTCGGGGCAAACCGGATAGACCCGAAAAGTGGGGGAAAGCGGTGGGGAATATCCCCCGGATTCTCAAGTGGTCGCGGTAACTGATTGAACGGTAATGAGATTTTTTGTGGCACGCGGATTGCTCCAGGGCATTTGTCGAGAAGTGTTCGCGAGAGCACCCACTACGAGGTTACTGATCATGGTTGGCATTCATCACGCTCCGTCTCTGTTCAACTGGCTGCTGATCCTGGCCTCGATGCTCAGCGTCGAACTGGCCGGCGCGGCCGTGCGTTGCGAGCGCAATCTGGTGGCCAACGTCGTCGCCTTCGATCAACCGCTGATGTTCAACCGCCTCGGTGCGCAGAACATCAACGGCATGATGTTCGCCCTGCGCCGCGATGTGGTCGATGAACATGAGCAGTCGCTGGCTTACGGTGGCGCTGCGGTGCCGGGTAAAGTTTCGCTACGCCCGGACAAGCGTCCGCGGCCGTTGGTGTTGCGCGTGGCCGCCGGCGATTGCCTGACGATCAATCTGCAGAACCTGCTCGACTATCAGGCCAACCCGAACAAGCACTTTGAAAACGAGGGCGAAGCAGAGGGCGTCGAAAACGCCAACGGCGCCGAAGACTTCAAAGTCGACGAGCAGGTCGCCGATCGTCACGTCGGTTTCCAGGTCAACGGCCTGCAAGCGGTGAACAGCATCGATGACATTTCTTCGTTCACCGGGCGTAACGCCAACAGCCTGGTGCCTCCGGGCGCGAGCCGCAGTTACACCTTGTTCGCCGAACGTGAAGGCGCGTTTGCCGTCAGCAGCCGTGGCGCGACGTTTGGCGGCGAGGGCGCGGCCGGCAACGTTGCCAACGGTCTGTTCGGCCAGGTCGTCGTGCTACCCAAGGGCGGTCGCACTTATCGCAATACCCTCACCGAAGAAGAAATGCGCCTGGCCACGACTGGCCGCGCACCCACCGGCCAACCCATTGTCGATTACCAGGCGCGCTACCCGCAGCGCGAACCTTGGTTACGCGAAGGCAAGGCCGGCACGCCGATCATCGGCATGGTCGACGGCAATGAAATCATTTCCAGCGAAAGCGATGCGATTGTCATGGGCAGCAACGCCGATGGCAGTTTCCCGTCCAGCACCTATCCGCTGGAAACGATGGGCAAACGCAACCCGGCGATCCCCAACCGCTTGGAACCGTTCCGCGATTTTGCCTCGCAGTTCCAGGACGAAACCGCCGCGACTCAAGCGTTCCCTGCATATTGGGCCGATCCGGTGATGGCCCATGTGCTGGAGCCGACCCGCGACTCGTTCATGATCAACTACGGCTCCGGCGGCATGGGCGCCGAAGTGGTCGCCAACCGCTTGGGCGTCGGGCCGATGCACGACTGCCTGTCGTGCGCCTATGAAGAGTTCTTCCTCAGCTCGCACACGGTTGGCGATGTGGCGATGTTGGTGGATGTGCCGGCCAACACCGGGCTGGAGAACATCGCCCCGGGCCAGACACCGCGCGCCGATCAGATCGGGGTGAAAGCGACCATGGCCCTGTATCCGTCGGAGCCGTCGAACGTCAACCACAGCTACATCGGTGACTTCGTCAAATTCCGCAACACCCACAATGGCCACGAGCAGCACATCTTCCACCTGCACGGCCATCAGTGGCTGTTCAACCCCAACGACGACAACTCCGATTACGTCGACGCCCAAGGCATCGGTCCGGGCGCCGGCTACACCTATGAAATCGCCAACGGTGGTTCGGGCAACCGCAACCGCGTGGCCGGCGACGCAATCTATCACTGCCATTTCTATCCGCACTTCGCCCAAGGCATGTGGGCCATGTGGCGGGTGCACGATGTGTTCGAAGAGGGCACTCGACTTGATGTTTCGCAGCAGGGCGCCGACGGCTACCACAGCGAACCGTTTGCCTTGCGCAGCGGCAAACCGGCGGCCGGCGCACGGGCTTTGCCCGATGGTGAAATCGTCGCCGGTACGCCGATTCCGGCCATTGTGCCGCTTCCGGGCAAAGCCATGGCGCCGATGCCTGGCAAAGTCGTGGTGGTGCCGAAAATCGGTGAAACCCTGGTCGCCGGCCATGATGACGAGGATGACGAAGAAGAGGGCGATGATGACGGTGAACACCATGGCGGCAACGCGGGTGGTCAGGCCATCGGCTCACTGGCGCTGGTCGATCGCAGCGAAGCCAACCGCAATGCCGACGGCAGCCTGAAAAACCCTGGCTACCCGTTCTGGATCGGCGGCATGGAAAGCTCGGTCGGCCAACGTCCGCCAACCCCGCCGCTGGACATGCTCGACGCCGCCACCGCGCAATCGCTCAAGGCCAGCGGCAAGGCGCTGTGGGCCAACCTCGACCCAGCGCAGTCCGGTGGTTGGGATGGCGGTTTGCAGCGGCACGCACTCGATGGCGTCGCGGCCGGTGGCGAGGCACACACCGTGACCACTTCGCTGGACTTCTCCAAGGAAGTCACCCGCGCCAAACCGATTTATCTGCCCGAAGAAGGCACCGAAGTCGAACAGGCGGCGATGGCCTTCCACGCGAAAAAAGATCACCCAAGCTACGCCCTGCTGCCCGGCAATCAAGTGGTGGCCAAGGCGTTCCGCACCAACGGTGCCTTGCCGATGGCCGGCGCGCCGTACTACGAACCGTGCATGGACGATCGGCAAAAACGCCTGACCAGCAATGCCGGCAGCGGCGAGTTCGCCAGCGGTGAGCGCATCGACGGCATGTCCTTTGTCGGCGCCTCGACCTTCACCGCCGACCGCCCACGGATCTACAAAGCCGCCAACATCCAGTTTGATGCGGTGTACAACAAAGTCGGTTATCACTTCCCGCAGGCGCGCATTCTGGCGCTGTGGGAAGACGCCTGGCCGGTAATCACCAAGCAGCGTCCGCCAGAGCCGCTGGTGATGCGCATGAACACCTTCGATTGCGTGCAATACCAGCAAACCAACCTGGTGCCGGCCACTTACGAGATGGACGATTATCAGGTGCGCACGCCGACCGACGTGATCGGCCAGCACATTCACCTGCCGAAGTGGGATCTGACCTCGGCGGACGGCTCTTCCAACGGCTGGAATTACGAGGACGGCGTGCTCTCGCCCGGCGCTGTGCAGGAGCGCATTCAGGCGATCCGCGAGTTCAACCAGTGCGCCGGTACTGATCCGCGTGACGGCACTCAGGCCTGCCCGAAAGCCAGGAACCATCCGTTCTTCGGCCAGTACGGCCGCGCCGACTGGCTGGGTGCGCGCACGGCGATGCAGCGCTGGTTCGTCGATCCGGTGGTCAACGCCAAAGGCGTCGACCGCGGCCTCGGCACGATCTTCACCCACGACCACTTAGGCCCATCGACGCACCAGCAGATTGGTCTGTACGCCACCGTTCTTGCAGAGCCGGCCGGTTCC
This sequence comes from Pseudomonas sp. GNP014, assembly GCF_054344005.1. Classification (NCBI taxonomy): domain Bacteria; kingdom Pseudomonadati; phylum Pseudomonadota; class Gammaproteobacteria; order Pseudomonadales; family Pseudomonadaceae; genus Pseudomonas; species Pseudomonas sp. GNP014. The sequence continues at coordinate 3,544,919 of NZ_JBTGUS010000001.1, forward strand.
ACCTGGTTCCACGCCGAAACCGGCGAGCCTCTCTATAGCGGCGCGCGCCAAGACGGCGGGCCGACGTCGTGGCAAGCGGTGATCAACACCGGCGACCTCGACGGCGATGGCAAGAACGACAGCTTCCGCGAGTTCTTCCTCGAATACAGCGACTTCCAGCACGCCTATGAGGCCGGCGTCTATGTGGGCGCCGGTCCCAACGGCGTGCCGAATGCGCAGGCGTTCCCGGCCACCGCCGACAGCTTCCGCTACGCGATCAATCCGCCAGTGCGCAACAACGCCAGCAACTTGCTTGAAGGGGTGCTGGAGGTGCAGGGCGGTCAGGTCCCGGGCTGCCCGAGCCGGCCATGCCCGCAGGCGATTTCGGTGGATGACCCGGGCATGTTCGTCGTCAACTATCGCAACGAACCGCTGGCCCTGCGCGTGTACGACCCGAACAAGGTCGGCCCGGACGGCAAGCGCGGCATGCAGGCCGACGGCCTTGGCGGTGATCTGGCGTTCGCCATGCAAAGCCGTACCGACCGGGCGATTCCGGCGATGAACCTGGCGCCGAATCTGCTCACCTCGGCGACCGGCCCCACCGGTGGCACCACGCTTTTTCCGCCGCACATCAACAAGGGCGGCACCGAGCCGGGCGATCCGTTCACGCCAATGCTGCGTACTTACACCGGCGACAACGTGCGGCTGCGGGTGCATGCCGGTGGCCATGAGGAAGAGCACAACGTCACCTTGCACGGGGTGAAATGGCTGCAGAGCGGTTCCGGGTTCGGCAACAGCTCCAACTCCGGCTGGCGTGCGTCGCAGATGATCGGCATCTCCGAGCAGATGGGCTTCATTGCGCCGGTGTCGATGCTGTCCAGTTCGGCGGCGACCACGGGCGACTATCTGTACTCGATGGACGCTTCGATCGAAGGCTACTGGAGCGGTATCTGGGGCGTGATGCGCAACTACACCGCCAAACGCAGCGACTTGTTCGCCATCCCCAACAACCCGAATCCGGCAGGCATGCGTAACACCGTCGCATTCGAGGGCAGTTGCCCGCGCTATGGCGCCAACCCTAACGGCATTGGCACCCGGCCAACGGTGCAGCGCAACTATGAGGTGGTCGCGGCGCTGGCCAACGACATCCTCGGCAATACGCTGGGCCTGGCCATCGGCGATCCCGAAGGGCTTGGCCAGCATGTCGGTGGGCCGTTGAATCCGGCGGGCGGTACCCTGGTGCTGAACTCGCGCACGGTGAGCATTCCACAAGTCACCGTGACCGATCCGGAGGATGGCGAAACCATCACCATCGGCGGACAGAGCGGGCCGCTGCATGATCCGACCGCGATCCTGTACGTGCGCAAATCCGATCTGGATCCGGTGAGCGGCAAGCTCAAACCCGGCATCCCGGTCGAACCGCTGGTGCTGCGCGCAGCGGCGGGGGATTGCATCAACATCACCCTGGAAAACCGTCTGCCGAGCGTGATGCCGGATCTGACTCAAACCGCAGTGATGCAAGGCATGGTCAAGCGTGATCGCAACAGTGGCCTGGGTTCGACCACCTTCAGCAACAACCTGATGCGGCCGTCCAGCCACGTCGGTCTGCACGCGCAGTTGCTGGCCTACGACATCACCAAATCCGACGGCGCCAACGTCGGCGCCAATCCGATCCAGACCGTGCCACCGCGTGTCGGCAACAGCGGCGCGTACCCGACCCGGACCTATCAGTACTACGCCGGGCATCTGGAGCGTGAGGGCAAACCGGTGACGCAACTGGGCCGCAGCGTCGACAACATCAACGCCACAGCGGTGGAGTTCGGCGGCTTGAATTTCACCCCGGCGGACGTGATCAAGCAGCCGCAAAAAGGCCTTGGTGGAGCAATGAGCATCCTGCCGATTGGCGCAACCTGGGTCGACGATGCGCGCAAGGTCAACGCCACAGTTACGGCGCCTGGGCAAACCAGCTACCGCGATTTTGCGATGGTCTGGCACAAGGCGTTGAACACCCGTTGGGCCAATGGCCGGCCGGTGGAAGGGATTGCCGCTGAGGGCTTCGGCGTGCCGACCGATCCGCAGGACAACTCGAGCATGGCGATCAACTACAAGACCGAGCCGCTGTGGTATCGCTTCGGCCTCGCTCCGGATGCACCGTTCGGGCATGCCGATGGCGCGGGTTACGGCGACATGAGCAATGCGCACATGGCTTACAGCAATGCGCTGATCGGTGGCGATCCGCAGACGCCGGTGCTGTATGCCAAACCCGGACAGCCATTCCGTACGCACATTCTGATGCCAAGCGGTGGCAGTCGCGGCACCACGTTCCAGCTCGACGGGCATGTCTGGTCGGTGAACCCGTTCCAGGCCGAGAAGAGCGACACCGGGGGGTATCCGATGGGCTCGCCGGGCGTGGGCTCGGTGCGCTTCGGCTACAACCCGATGTCGATGTACATCGGCGCCCACGAGAGCATCCTGCCGGCCGCGCACTTCAGCTTCATGATTCCGAGCGCTGGTGGCAGCAATGCGATACCGGGGGATTACCTGTTCCGCGACTACGCCGCTTACGGCAACACCTCCGGGTTGTGGGGCTTGCTGCGGGTGACCAACGAACCGGAACCGGCGCCGCAGGGGCAGTAGAAGCAGGTGCAACGACAACATGCCTGTGGATGCAAATCCTTGTGGGAGCTGGCTTGCCAGCGATGACGGCGGCACAGGCGCCATTGATGTGACGGAAAGGACGCCATCGCTGGCAAGCCAGCTCCCACAGGGTCTGCGGTGGGCAGTGAGGTTGCGGGATGAATGCAAATCCCATGTAGGCCTTCGCCTGCTCGCGATTGGGGCAACTCGGTCTCGGATGGTAAGGCGGATGACGCCATCGCGAGCAGGCGAAGGCCTACAGGGAATAGGTTTGCAAATGAGGGGAGGGTGGTATGAACAGGATCATCAACATCATCGGTATTTGCACGCTGGCCATGGCCGGGGCGTTGCTGACGCTGAGTGAGATTGCGCTGGCGCAAACCGGGGCGGGTCAGACGCTGAACCGTGACGGCGTGGCGGTGGATTTCAACCTCAAGCCACTGGCCGCCGACGGCAAGCTGCGCGAAGGCGAATTCGCCGATGTGCAGTTCCGCGTAACCGACAGCGCTTCCGGCCAGCCGTTGTCTGGCGTGGCACCGGGAGCCTGGGTCGATCCGCAAACCCTCGCCGCCGATCAAGCCCAGGGCCGCGACCAAAGCTGCAAAGCCCGGGTCGGGGTGTTTCTCAAATCCAACATTGGTGCGCGGCCGTTGCTCGACCTCAACAGCTATTTCCTGCTGGTGATGAACCGCGACGCCAGCATCGCCGTGGTCGATCCGTCGGTGTCGGTCGGCGGCATCACCAGCACCCTGGCGCGGATCGAACTCAAGCAACCGCCGATGGACTGGGTCACCCCCAAAGACAACAAACGCGTATTCGTCTCGATGCCGATGGCCGGCGAAGTGGCCGTCATCGACAGCGAGCAATTCAAAGTCCTCGACTCAATCGCCGCTGGCAGCCAACCGGTACGCGTGGCACTGCAACCGGATGAACGCCTGCTGTGGGTCGGCAACAACGCCAGCAAAGCCGCAGACTCCGGCGTCACGGTGATCGACAGCCAAAGCCTCAAACCCCTCAAACACTTGCAGACCGGGCGCGGCCACCACGAAATCAGCTTCAGCAAGGACAGCCGTTTCGCCTTCGTCAGTAACCGCGACGACGGCACCGTCAGCGTGGTCGACATCGCCAGCCTGAACATCGTCCAGCAGATCAAAACCGGCTCGCATCCGCTGTCAGTCGCCTATTCAGCGCTGTCCGGCGCGGTGTATGTGGCCGACGGCAAGGACGGCACCGTGACCGTGATCGACGCCAGCACCCACGCCATCCGCCGGGTGATAAAACTGCAACAAGGCCTCGGCCCCATGGGCTTCAGCGCTGACGGCCGCTTCGGCGTGGTGCTCAACACCGTGGAAAACCGCGCCACGGTCATCGACGCCGCGACCAACAGCGCTATCCATGATCTGGACGTTTCCGCCGAGCCCTACCAAGTGGTGTTCACCCAGGCATACGCCTACATCCGCGGGCTCGCTTCACCGAAAGTCACCATGATCAACCTGTCGTCCCTCGGCGAAGGCCGCCAGCCGATCAGCCAAAGCTTCGAAGCCGGCCCGCAACCACCGCGTATGGCCGGGGATTTGCCGCTGGCCTCAAGCCTGGCGGTGTCACGCGACGACAACGCGGTGTTCGTGGTCAACCCGGTCGACAACACCACCTACTTTTACGCCGAAGGCATGAACGCGCCGATGTCCGGTTACCCCAACCGTGGCCAGATCGCCCGCGCGGCCATGGTCATCGACCGCAGCCTGCGCGAAGTCTCGCCGGGGCTCTACAGCGCGCGGGTGAAATTGCCGGCGGCAGGGCGCTTCGATGTGGCATTCCTGCTCAACCAGCCGAACATCATTCACTGTTTCACCGCGCAGATCGACGCCGATGGCAAAGCAAAAAAACACCTCGGCCAGCCGAAAGTCGAGTTCCTCCTCGACAAGACTGCCGTGGCGCTCAACGACCCCTACGTCGTGCGTTTCCGCATCGTTCAGGGCAAAGACAAGACCCAGCGCAGCGGTGTGAAAGACGTGCAATTGCGCTACTACCTCGCGCCCACCTCGCATCCGCGTGAAGTGGCGGCGCTGGAAGTCGCCGACGGCGTGTACGAAGCGCCGATCACCCTCGACCGCAGCGGCGCCTGGTACCTGCATGTGCGTGCGGAGTCGCTGGGCGCCGGTTTCGATGACAAGACCTTTGCCAGTGTTCGGGTAGCTCCCGGCCTGGCCCGTTGAAGAGGAGTTTCGACATGAACCGATTTGCATCCAGTGGCCTGCTGACCTTGTGCCTGTTGAGCCTCGGCCTCCAACAAGTTCAAGCCCATTCTGCGGACGAACACGCCGGGCACAAGGTCCCGGCCAGCAATACTCAGGAACACGCGCAGGTGAAGTTCGCCAACGTGCCGCTGCTCGACCAGAACGGCAAAACCGTGCGCCTTGAACAAGACCTGGTGCAGGGCAAAATCGTCGTCATGAGCTTCATCTACACCAGTTGCACCACGGTGTGCCCGGTGGTCTCGTCGATCATGGGCAAGGTGCAGAAACAACTCGGTGCGCGGGTCGGCGAAGAAGTGCAACTGGTGTCGATCAGCATCGACCCGCAGCGCGACGACCCGAAACGCCTGCAGGATTATGCGCGCACCTTCCAGCGCGGGCCGGGCTGGAGCTGGCTGACCGGCTCGCCGCAGTCGATCAATGAAACCCTCAAGGGCCTCGGCAGTTTCAGCGGCGACCTGAAGAGTCATCAACCGCTGATCCTCGTCGGCGACGGCAACAGCCGCCACTGGATGCGCTACTACGGCTTCACCGATCCGGCGCTGCTGGCCAAGGAAGTCGAAAAACTCAGCGGCTTGCGCACCCACGCCAAACACACCGCCATCGCCATGGAGCAACAGCCATGAGACTGCTCGACTGGATCTCCCTGACCGTGTGCTTCTGGATCTTCAGCACCGTGGCGTTTGCCCACGAAGGCCATGCCCCTGAGGCACCAGCGGCGGTTGCCGCCGCGCCGGCGACAGGCACCCACGACGCGAAAACCTGGTTCACCGACACGCCGTTGCAGGATCAGAACGGCGAAACCCTGCGCTTCTACAGCGACGCGCTGCAAAACCGCATAGTGCTGCTCAACGTGATCTTCACCAGTTGCAACGATGCCTGCCCGCTGATCACCCAAAAGCTCAAAGAGGTCCGCGAGCTGCTCGGTGACAAGGCGCAGGACATCACCTTCATTTCCCTTACCAGTGACCCGCTGCGCGACACGCCGGCGGTGCTCAAGGCTTACACCTTGAAGCAGGGTTCCGATGACCCTCATTGGCTTTTTCTTACTGGCGACAAAGCGCAGATGGACCTGGTATTGAGCCGCATCGGCCAGATCGTGCCGACGCCCGAGCAACACTCCACGCAGCTGATCGTCGGCGATGTCGCCAATAAACGCTGGAGCAAAATCCGTCCCGACGCCCCGGCCGCCGCCATTGCCCAGCGCTTGCAGTTGCTGACAATGCCCGTGGCTGGCCGCTGAGTCCGCGCCATGAACCTGAGCCGCGTCCTCGCCCTCATCCTGCTCGCTGGCCTCAGCCTTGGCGCGAGCGCTGCGCCGTTGACACCGGAAGAGGCGGCGGGCAAGCGTCTTTATCGTCAAGGCCTGTCGGCCAGTGGCGAAGCGATCATGGCACGGGTTGGCGCGGCGGACGTGCTGCTGCCGGCGACCAGCCTGCCGTGCGCCAATTGCCACGGCGCCGATGGCCTCGGTCGGCCTGAAGGCGGCGTGCGTCCCCCCGAGTTGAACTGGGCGCGACTGACCAGCACGTATGGCCAGCAACAGGTCAACGGCCGCAGTTATCCGGCCTACAGCGAGAGCAGTCTTGTCACGGCTATCGAGCAGGGCCGCGACCCCGGCCACAATCGTCTCGACCCGAGCATGCCGCGCTTTCTGCTGTCGATGAAGGATCAGCGCAACCTCACCGCCTATCTCAAACGCCTCGCCGATGAGCGCGATCCCGGCCTCGATGCCGAGACCTTGCATCTGGGCACCTTGCTGCCCAGCCAAGGGCCGCTGGCCGAGGAGGGCGCGACGGTGGCGGCGGTACTCAACGGTAGTGTGGCGCAGATCAATCAAGCCGGCGGCATACATGGGCGGCAACTGCGCCTGACGGTGATCGATCCCGGCCCGGACCGCGCCAGTGCCGAGCAGGCTCTGCAACAGTTGATCGAGCAGGAACAGGTGTTCGCGTTGATCGCGCCGCTGGCGCCGGCCCTCGACAGTGACTTGGGGCTGCGCCTGGAACAGGCCGGCGTGCCGCTGATCGGGCCGATGTCGATCCTCGGCACCCTGCAGGCCAGTCCGCAGATTTTCGAACCCTTGCCGGGATTGCCTGAACAGTTGATCGCGCTGGCCGACTACGCCACGGCAAGCCTGCGTGTGCTGCAAGGGCCGACGCTGATTGCTTATCCCGATGACCCTGCACAAACGCTGGCCGCGCAAAACCTTGGCCAGTATTTGCAGGATCACGGCTGGCAAAAAGTCCGTCTGCAAGCCTACGACCAAGCGGCAGATGCGCTACCGCTGGGGTCGCGCTCGGTGTTCTATCTGGGCAATGGCGGCGGTTTCAGTCGTCTGGCGACGCGGCTGCAAAGCGCCGGGCAAGTGCCTTATCTGTTTGCCGCCTCCAGCCAGGTGGCCGGCGATCTGCTGCAAGTTCCCGACGGCTTCACCCGACGGGTGTTCCTCGCCTATCCGTTTGTGCCCAGCGACTGGACCCAGGCCGGGCGCATGGCCCTGACGTTACTGCGTGAAGGCCAGGGCCTCGGCGCCCAGCACGCGGTGCTGCAAGTCGGCGCTTACACCTCGATGTTGCTGCTCAGCGAAGGCATGAAACAGGCCGGCCGCGACGCCAGCCGGGAAAAACTGGTGGCGGCGCTGGAAGGCCTGCACGACTTCGACACCGGCCTGACCCCGCGCCTGAGCTTCGGCCCCGGTCGACGCCTGGGTTTGAGCGGCGCGCATGTGGTCACTGTGGATTTGCCCGATCAGCGTTTCTATCTGGTCGCGCCCTATAAACCGATTGTTGCCAGCCCCTGAACGGAGGCCCCGATCATGAAACTCTCAACGCTGATCTTGTTGCTGACTTGCTGGCTGCCGCTGGCGTGGGCGAATAACGAGCCGGCCGTGGCGCGGGTCAATGGCGAGGAAATATCCGGGTTTCGCTTCGAGCGCTTCTTCGCTGAATACCTGGAAGATCAGGGCCGTGCGGTGACGAGCATTCGCAGTCCCAAGGCCTACAAGGAACTGCGTCAGGCGGCGTTGCAAATGCTGATCGACAAAGAATTGCTGTGGCAGGAATCGCAGAAACGCGGGCGGCAGATCGACGAGCAAGCGGTGCGTCAGCAGATTGAGCAAACCCGCATCGCCATCGGCGGCGCGGATAAATTTGTCCGGCGCTTGCAGGATGCCGGTTTCGATGAGGCGTCCTTCACCGAGTACACCCGCCGCGAACTGGCGGCGCAGCAGATGTTCGCCGAACTGATCCGCGCCAATACCTTGCAACCCCGCCACCTGCTGATCCGCGTGCCCGCGCAAGCGGATGCAGCCACAGTCGCCGCAGCGCGTCTACGCTTGATGCAAATGCGCGCGCCGATTGCCGAGGCCGCGACGTTTGCCAGCCAACCGCTGCGTTCACCGTTCGGCTGGCATGTGATTTATTTGCAGAACCACTTGGAGGCCGCCGATGTCCCAGATTTACAGGGGCTGGATACAGTCAGGGCAGAGCTCGCCCGACAGCAACAGACCCAGGCTCGTCGTCAGGTGCTCGCGCAATTACGGGTGCAGAACAGGATCGAACGAATTGACGACGACTGAAGGTTCCCCCCCAATAGTGGGGAATGGCTTCGATGCCCATTCAGGTGCTTCCCCGTTTCTGGGGAACGGGGTGCCGGGACGAGCGGGCATTGTCATTAAATTCAAGGACATGAAGAGATAAAATTACCGGAACTCAGCCTGGCATGAAGTGTGCGTTACCCCTGGTAAGGCGCACTCTCAGGGCGGGGTCATCGGACCTGCTGTTTCAAGGAGTCGACCTTGGTTAACAAAGTACTGGTTGTCGAAGACGAACAGTTGCTTGCACAAAACCTTCAGGATTATCTGTCGGCGCAAGGGCTGGAAGTCGCGATTGCACATGACGGAGCGACGGCTATCGGTTTGGCCGAAACCTTTGCCCCCGACGTGCTGGTGTTCGATTACCGCTTGCCCGATATGGAAGGCTTTGAGGTGCTCGACGCGGTCCGCCAGAACAGGACGTGCCATTTTGTGCTGATAACGGGTCACCCGACCGCCGAAGTCTGTGAGCGGGCGCGGCAACTGGGGGTCAGCCACATCCTGTTCAAACCGTTTCCCTTGGCGGAACTGGCGCGGGCGGTCTGCGACCTTCTGGGCATCAAGCGCGAAGCGAAACCCGGTGCGAGCCCCTCCGAGGGCTTTGTCGAACGACGCCAGAGCAGGACCGAGAGCTTCCCGTTGCAGTTGTACGATGGCAGTTGGGTGTTGGCGGATCGGCGACGACAGTCGCGCGCCATGGCACCCGACGAAGATCAAATGCTCACCGGGGAGTAATGGCGCGATCAGACGTTGCGGCACTTGCCGCCAAGGTTTGCCGCGCCGACAGGGCTCTGAGCCCCGGTTGGAGAGCAAGCCATGGAACGTCTGTCCGTTGTCGTCGAACCGCTGCCGGCCGCAAGCGCCCCCGAGCGCTTTTCCAGTGAGCAGCTGGCCCAGGCCCGGGCGCGGGCCGCCACTTCTGGCGAACGCGTGCTTGAAGCCCTCGGCGTGCTCTGTGAACTGGCGCCGATGCCGTTCATTCACACCCTCGGCGCCACCCTGCATTACCCGGTGCTCGACACCGACAGCCTGTTTCAAGCGACGCCGGTATTCGACCGGGTCACCCTCGCACAATGCCTGAAACGTGAATTCATCCTGCTGCGCCACAATGACGAAGTCATCGGTGTATTCGCCGACCCCTTCGACCCGGCGCGCCTGGCCTGGATCGACGATTGCCTGCACGGCGCACCGCTGCATCTGGTCCACGCCGATGACCTCAAGGCCTATCTGGCCCGTCACGAAGAAAGCTTCCACGCCGTCGAATCGCTGAACGCCCAAGGCGACACGCATAACGAAATCGACACCCTGCAAAGCCTGTCGCTGACCAGCATCAGCGAAGACGCCAGCAGCGTGGTGAAACTGGTCAACTCGACCCTCTACGACGCGCTGAAAATGCACGCCAGCGACATCCACCTCGGCACCACCGGCCACGGTCTGGTGATCAAGTACCGCATCGACGGCGTGCTCAACAACATCAGCAAAGTCCAGGGCAACGAGTTCGCCGAGCAGGTGATTTCGCGAGTCAAGGTCATGGCCGAACTGGACATCGGCGAGAAACGCGTGCCGCAGGACGGTCGCTTCAAAATTGGCATCAGCGGCCGCCAGATCGACTTTCGCGTGTCGATCATGCCGAGCATCTTCGGTGAAGACGCAGTGCTGCGGGTGCTCGACAAACAGGATCTGGCCGACAAGGTCTGCGGCGTGCAATTGCAGGCGCTGGGCTTTGAAGACGAAACCCTGCGCCAGTTGCGCCGCCTCGCCGCCGAACCCTACGGCATGGTGCTGGTCACCGGCCCGACCGGCAGCGGCAAGACCACCACGCTGTACGCGATGATCACCGAGATCAACCACGGCGTGGACAAGATCATCACCATCGAAGACCCGGTCGAATATCAACTGCCGGGGGTGCTGCAGATCCCGGTCAATGAGAAAAAAGGCCTGACCTTCGCCCGCGGCCTGCGCTCGATCCTGCGCCACGACCCGGACAAGATCATGGTCGGCGAAATCCGTGACCCGGACACCGCGCAGATCGCCGTGCAGTCGGCGCTCACCGGTCACCTGGTGTTCACCACCATCCACGCCAACAACGTCTTCGACGTGATCGGCCGCTTCACGCAAATGGAAATCGACCCCTACAGCCTGGTCTCGGCGCTCAACGCGATTCTTGCCCAGCGCCTGATCCGTCTGGTCTGCGCCAGTTGCAGCGCGCCGGTCAATCCGAGCGATGAAGAACTGCGCGCCTCGGGCCTCGATCCACAGAAAGTCGATCACTACCACTTCGTCCACGGCAAGGGCTGCGGCCACTGCCGGGGCAGCGGCTACCGCGGGCGCACGGCGATTGCCGAACTGCTGCACCTCGATGACGAGCTGCGCCAGATGATCGTCGAGCGCCAACCGATCACCCAGATCAAAGCCCTGGCCTGCGCTCGTGGTTTGCGCCTGCTGCGCGAATCGGCGCTGGAGCTGGTGGAACAAGGTCGCACCACGCTGGAGGAGATCAATCGTGTCACTTTTATCGCGTGAGCATTTTATCGCCGTGCTCGGCGCCAGCGGTGTTGGCCTTGGTCAGCGGCGTGGCAGCGACACCCTGTGGCTGGGCAGCGTCGGTTACATCGACGAAGGCTTCCAGAGCTACGCGGTGGCGCTGGATACCCTCGATCGCCTGCTCGGTGAACATGCCCGTGCCGGTGCCGAATTGAGCGTGGTCATCTCCGGGCACTTCAGCCGCTTCTGCCTGGTGCCATGGAGCGCGCAGATCAGCAGCCAGGAAGAACTGCGCGGCTTCGCCCAACTGTGTTTCGAAGACCTGTTTGGCGCGCCGACGCAAGCCTGGAGTCTGGTGTTGTCCGCCGAGCCGGCCGGTTACGACCGCATCGCCAGCGCCTTGCCGCAAGACTTGCTTGAACGCCTGCGCACGCTGGTCAGCGCTCGCGGTTTGCGCCTGCGCTCGGTGCAGCCGTACCTGATGACGGCGTTCAACCGCTTTGACAAAAGCCTCGACGCCGGCGACTTCCTGTTCGTCGTCGCCGAGCCGCAACGCAGCGTGTTGTTGCTGGCGAGGGAAGGGCGCTGGGCTGGCGTGCGTTCGGTGGGCGGCAGCGACAGCGATGCCGCGTTGAATGCCCTGATCGGTCGCGAACGGCAGCTGCAAGCCTCGACCAGCGAACGCGCCTTCAACGTTTATCTGCATGCTCCGGCGCGCCTCGATGCGCATCCGGACGTGGCGGGTGTGCAACTGCGCACCCTCGAAGACGACTCGATGACTGTGCGTGACGGCTTGTACGTCATGTCCCGGGCGGTGGCCTGACATGCGCGCGCTCAATCTCGATTTTCAGCCACGTCCACGTTCCGGCCCATTGGGCTGGAGCCTGCTCGGCGGCGGTGTGCTGCTGGCGCTGCTGTGTTTCGGCGTGCAACAGCACCTCGACACGCACACCGAACAGCAACAAGGCCACCTGCAAACCACCCAGCGCCAGCTCACCGGTGACAGTGGTGCGAAGTCCACCCTGAGCCCGGCGGAAACCCGCGAGCAAGCACAGAACCTCGCCGAAATGCGCAAGGTCTCGCAGCAACTGCGCCGGCCGTGGGAACGCCTGTTCGCCATGCTCGAAGCGATGCCGCGCGATGACGTCGCGCTGCTGACCCTGACCCCGGATGCGCGCAAAGGCCAGGTGCGGATCAGCGCCGAAGCACGGGATCTGCAAGCGATGCTCGACTTTCACAAGCGTCTGGAAGCCAGCGACGAGCTGTCCGACGTGTCGCTGCTGAGCCACGAAATCGTCGTCAAATCGCCGGAGCAACCGGTGCAATTCAACCTGTCGGCGACCTGGGAGATAGGCGATGCGAATCCCTAGACTGATCGTCCACGAATACCTGCAAGGTCTCGGCGTTCCGGGCCTGGCCGGGCTGGCGCTGCTGCTGGTTGCCGTGGCCTGGGCACTCGGCGGCTTGCTGCCGGGCTGGCAATCGTTGCAGCACTTGAGCCAGCAGACTCAGGAAGCCAGCGAGTACCTGGCCAAGGTTGAAGACGGCAGCATCGCGCCGCCGGTGGTGCCGCAACGGCAGCTCGACGACTTCCGCAACAAACTGCCGGCACAGCCGCAAGCCACCGTCGCCATCGACCGCATCTACGCCCTCGCAGCCCAGGAACACATCACCCTCGCGCGCGGTGAATACGCCCTCGGCGTCGACCCGAAAACCCACCTGGCGCGCTACCAGATCCTGTTGCCAGTGCGCGGCAGCTACCCGCAACTGCGCCGTTTCCTCCATGCCTTGCTCGGCCAGTTGCCGGCGGTGGTGGTGGAAGACCTTGAGTTGCAACGCAAGAAGATTGGCGACACCGACCTCAACGGCCGGATCCGTATGACCCTTTACCTGTCGAGGTCGTGATGAATACCAAGCGCGTGACAGGGTGGCTGGCGTTCTTCGGCGTGGCGGCGGCGCTGGCATGGTTGCCGGAATATTTCTCGCCGAGCGAAGACGCCGATTCCAACGAAGTGGCCGTCGCCACGCCGGGGAAAACCCGTGGCGCGCTGCCGGCGAGCACAGCCAAGGCCAAGGATGCGCCGATCAAGGACCTGAGCCCGGCCGGCGACCTGTTTGCCGCCAAGTCCTGGAAGGCCGCGCCAATCCTGGCCACGGTCACCGAACAAGCGATCAACCCGGCCACAGTGGTGCAAGCCCCGAGCCTGCCACCGGTGCCGTTTCAGTTCGTCGGCAGGCTGCATGACCGCAGCGACCTGCAAGTGTTTTTGCAGAACGGCGAAAAGATCTACGTCGTGCGCAACGGGGATGTGATCGACGACACCTGGAAGATCACCGGCATTTCCGATCTGGAATTGAGCCTGGTTTACCTGCCTTTGCATTTGTCGCAGACCTTGTCTGTGGGGAGTACGCAATGAACCGTTCCCGTTTGCTGATGAGCCTGGGCCTGTGTGCCGGGCTGGCCGCGTGCAGCTCTGCGCAGGTGGCCAACAAGGAAGCCGCCGACCTGATTGATCAGGGGCAGTACGAGGCGGGGCTGGCCCGAATTGAGGAAGGCTTGCGCGAGAACCCTCGCGACACCGAATTGCACCTGCTGCTTAACAGCGGCCGCGCCAAAGCGATCACGGCATTGCTGAGCGCCGGCGACACCGACCGCTCGCGCCGCGACTTTGCTTCGGCGCGCACCGCTTACATGCGCGTGCTGACCATCGAACCGAACAACCGCCGCGCTCAGGATGCCCTCAAGCAGCTGGAATATTTGCGCACCATGGACGAAAAACTCGAGCTGGCCCGTGGTGACCTGCGTCGCGGCGACATCTACGGCGCGGATCGTCAGGTCAAACAGATCCTCGAACTCGACCCGGCCAACGCTGGCGCGCTGGAGCTGCAAGGCAACATTCGCCTGGTGCAGAGCCGCAACGTGATTGCCTACCCGCAACTGCGCACCAAGCTCGATCGCCCGGTCACCCTCGAATTTCGCGACGCCAACCTGAAGACCATTTTCGAAGTGCTGTCACAGGTCGCCGGGCTGAATTTTATCTTCGACAAAGACCTGCGCCCGGACATGAAAGCGACGATTTTCGTGCGTGACGTGCGCATCGAAGACGCCGTGACCTTGCTGCTGCAACAGAACCAGTTGCACCAGAAAGTGGTGAACGAAAACACCTTGCTGATCTACCCGGATTCGCCACAGAAAGTGAAGGATTACCAGGAACTGGTGATGCGCACCTTCTATCTGACCAGCATCGACGCCAACACCGCGCTGAACATGGTGAAAACCATGCTCAAGACCCGCGACGTGTTCGTCGATGAGCGCCTCAACACCCTGACCATGCGCGACACCGAAGACGCGATCCGCATGGCGGAAAAGCTCCTGCAATCGCAAGACCAGTCCAACCCCGAAGTGGTGCTCGAAGTCGAGGTCATGGAAGTGGCCACTCAGCGCATTCTCGACCTTGGCCTGCAATGGCCGAGCACCTTCGGCGTGGTCAACAGTGATGGTTCACCTGTCACGCTGTTGGGCCAGCTCAAGGGCATCAACTCCGACCGCATCTCCATCGGCCCATCGCCGCAGGCCAAGATCAACGCGCAGGACAACGACATCAACACCCTCGCCAGTCCGGTGATTCGCGTCAGCAACCGCGAACAGGCGCGCATTCACATTGGTCAGCGCGTGCCGATCATCAGCGCGACCTCGGTGCCGTCGACACAGGGGCCGGTGATCACCGAAAGCGTGACCTATCTGGATGTCGGTCTGAAGCTCGAAGTGACCCCCACCGTGCACCTGAACAACGAAGTGGCGATCAAAATTGCCCTGGAAGTGAGTAACGCCACGCCGCTGGAGCCGACCCGCCAGGGCACGATCCCGGTGCAGGTCGACACCCGCAATGCGCAAACCTCGCTGCGTCTGCACGACGGCGAAACGCAGATCCTTGCCGGGCTGGTGCGCAACGACCACGGCGCCACCGGCAACAAGATTCCCGGCCTCGGCGATATTCCCGGGCTGGGCCGCTTGTTCGGCAGCAACAAAGACACCATCGGCAAATCGGAACTGGTGCTGTCGATCACCCCGCGGATCGTGCGCAACCTGCCGTACCAGAGCCCGTCGGACATGGAGTTCTCCACCGGCACCGAAACCAGCATGCACATCCAGGCGCCGGATCGTTCACAGAGCTACGTGATGCCGTCGCCTGCCGCGCAGCCGCGTGCCGTCGGTGAGTCGGCCGTGGCCACCACCCGCGTCACTGTCGAGAAGCCTTGATCATGAACGCCTCCCAGCGCGGTTTTACCTTGATCGAAGTCGTGGTGACGCTGGCCCTGATCGGCCTGTTGGCGAGCATGGCCGCGCCACTGACCGAGACCCTGGTGCGGCGTGGCAAGGAGCAGGAATTGCGCAATGCGCTGTACCAGATTCGCGATGGCATCGACGCCTACAAACGCGCCTTCGATGCCGGCTACATCGAGAAGTCGCTGAACAGCAGCGGCTACCCGCCGAACCTGAAAGTGCTGGTCGAGGGCGTGCGCGATGTGCGCAGCGCCAAAGGCGCCAAGTTCTACTTTTTACGCCGCATCCCGCGCGATCCGCTGGTGCCGGCCAAACGTGATGACGAAGGGGGTTGGGGCATACGTGCCTACAACAGTTCGGCTCAGAACCCGCGCGATGGCGAAGACGTGTTCGACGTCTACTCCCACGCCCGGGGCAAGGGCCTCAACGGTGTCGCTTACCGCGAGTGGTGAACCTCATGCGCCGGGAAAAAGGTTTTACCTTGCTGGAGTTGATGGTGGTGATGGCGATCATCGCCACGCTGATGACCATCGCGCTGCCGCGCTACTTCAACAGCCTCGAAGCGTCGAAGGAAACCACGCTGCGCCAAAGCCTGTCGGCGATGCGTGAGGCGCTGGATCACTTCTACGGCGACACCGGCCGCTACCCGGATTCCATCGAGCAACTGATCGAACAACGTTACCTGCGCAGCGCGCCCCTCGATCCGATCACCGAACGCAAAGACCAGTGGGTGTTGATCGCGCCACCGGACGGCGTTGCCGGCGGCGTGGCCGATATCAAAAGCGGTGCTACCGGGAGGGCGCGTGATGGCAGCCAGTATGCCGAGTGGTAACCGCGCGCAGCAGGGTGGCTTCACTTACCTGGGGGTGCTGTTCCTGATTGTCGTGATGGGCATGGGCCTGGCCAGTGCCGGCGAATTGTGGTCGACCGCTTCGCGCCGCGATCGCGAGAAGCAATTGCTCTGGGTCGGCAGCCAATACGCTCAGGCACTGCGCAGCTACTACCGCAGTTCGCCGGGGCTGGCGCAGTACCCGAAAGAGCTTGCTGACCTGCTCGACGACCAGCGTTTTCCCGAGGCCAGGCATCACCTGCGTCAGCTCTATCCGGACCCGATCGGTCAGGGTGAATGGGCGCTGCAACGCGGCTTCGACGGACGCATCACCGGCCTCAACAGCCCGTCGACGGAGCTGCCGTTGAAGCAGGCGGATTTCCCGACGCAGTGGTCGGACTTCGAAGGCATGCAGCGTTATTCGGACTGGCAGTTTGTTGCCGAAAAAGCCTTCCTCGACGGCACCAATGGCCCGGCCAAAGGCCAGTCGAATCTTCCACAGGCGTTGCAGCCATGACTCGCCAATGGTGGTGCGCGCTGATCCTCACCGCTGTGGCGTGCTGCGCCCACGCCGGCGAAGAAGACGAAATGATGGGCTTCATCGTCGACGACACAATCTCGCACATCGGCCACGACTTTTACTACTCGTTCAGTGAACGCCTGCGTGACACCAGCCCGATGGATTTCAACCTGGTGGTGCGCGAGCGCCCCGACGCGCGCTGGGGCAGCCTGGTGACCGTGGAATATCAGCAACGCCTGGTTTATCGGCGCTTCCTGCCGCCGAACACCGTGGAACTGAAGGACGAGGCCTACGCGGCCGCCGACTGGGTTCGACGTCAGGTAGTCCAGCGCAAGCTGGAGGCTCTGTTGCAGGACACCACCGACCTTGAGAAGGACGAACTATGAACAGCACAACGTTCTCACGGCGCAGCGGATTCTGGACCTCGGGGTTGTTGATCGGGCTCGCCAGCGCCGCGGCTGTCCAGGCCACCGAACTGGTCTACACGCCGGTCAATCCATCGTTCGGCGGCAACCCGCTGAACGGCACTTGGCTACTCAATAACGCCCAGGCGCAAAACGATTACGACGACCCGGACCTCAAGAGCCGTTCGAGCGTGGCCGGCACCTCGGCGCTGGAGCGCTTCACCAGTCAATTGCAATCGCGGCTGCTAGGGCAGTTGCTGGACAACATCTCCACTGGCAACACGGGGAGCCTGTCCACTGACTCTTTTATCGTCAACGTCATCGACGACTCCGGGGCACTGAGCATTGAAGTGACCGATCGAGCGACCGGTGAGGTTTCGGAAATTCAGGTGAACGGCCTCAACCCATGACGGGCTGACGGTTCCGGGGAGTGATGGACATGAAAAAAATAATCGCGCTAGGGCTGATGTTGGCGACATTACAAGGGTGCAGTCTGCGTGAGCCGATGCCGGCCGAGCAGGACACCGAAACCCCGACCCTGACTCCAAGGGCCTCGACTTATTACGACTTGCTGAAGATGCCGCGCCCCAAGGGGCGGTTGATGGCGGTGGTGTACGGCTTCCGTGATCAGACCGGGCAGTACAAGCCGACGCCGGCGAGTTCGTTTTCCACCAGCGTGACCCAAGGCGCAGCGTCGATGTTGATGGACGCGATGCAGGCCAGTGGCTGGTTTGTGGTGCTGGAACGGGAAGGGCTGCAGAACCTGTTGACCGAGCGCAAGATCATTCGCGCATCGCAGAAGAAGCCGAATACGCCGGTGAATATTCAGGGTGAGCTGCCGCCGTTGCAGGCGGCGAACATGATGCTCGAGGGCGGGATCATCGCTTATGACACTAACGTGCGTAGCGGTGGGGAAGGGGCGCGGTATCTGGGGATTGATTTGCAGCGTGAGTATCGGGTGGATCAGGTGACCGTGAATTTGCGTGCGGTGGATGTGCGCAGTGGGCAGGTGTTGGCGAATGTGATGACCAGCAAGACGATTTACTCGGTGGCGCGCAGTGCGGGGATTTTCAAGTTTATCGAGTTCAAGAAGTTGCTTGAGGCTGAGGTCGGGTATACGACTAACGAACCGGCGCAGTTGTGTGTGTTGTCGGCGATCGAGGCGGCGGTGGGGCATATGGTGGCGCAGGGGATTGAGCGGCGGTTGTGGCAGGTGGCGGGGGACGCTTCTGTGCCTGGGCAGGATGATGTTTTGAATCGGTATTTGAGCCAGAACAAGATTGATCCTGAAGCGGAGTGAACGTGGCGGCCTTCGGGCCGACCAGGTTCTTGCCGATGTACTCGGTTCCCACTGTAGGAGCTAGCCCTGCTGGCGATAGCTATCTATGAAACGCTGATGCTTTTGCGGATGTACCAGAAACTTGTGGGAGCTGGCTTGCCAGCGATGGCGGCCTTACAGCCGACCAGGCTCTGGCAGATGTACCCAGTTCCAATTGTGGGAGCGAGCTTGCTCGCGAAGGCTTTCTGTCAGGCGGTAGGGTTCTTTCTGATTGAGTACATATCCATTCCTGCGGTAACGGCCACTTAGGGTTTCGCCCTTACGGCGACTCACTTTTTTTACAAACGCCTAAAAAAAGTAAGCAAAAAAACGCTTGCTCCTACGTGCGGCCCGCTCGCTAAAGCTCGGGGTTCCTTCGCTGCGGGAACGATCCGGGCGCAGCGCCTCCGGTTTGCTTCGCTGCACCTCCTCGCGCTGTGTTTGGCTGCGCCAAACGGTCGCTGCGCTCCCACGCCCGGATCAATCCCTCCACTCAGCCTTCCGACGTCGCCCGTGGATCAAGATCAAGAGCAGGCGAGCTGACACTCGGCCTATTGAGTGGTGAAGAGCGGGGCTTAGTCGGCTTTGGATTTGTGGTGGATTTTCCCCTCACCCCAGCCCTCTCCCGAGGGAGAGGGTGCCGATTGTTGGGCCTTTCAAAATCTGAGTTCAACGGGGTATCGCACGTCGGCGTACCTCTCCCAAACCACTCGGTCAGTCCCCTCTCCCTACGGGCGGTCCGACGTTTCGGGAGGGCTAGGGTGAGGGGCTCTTGCTTCAAAGCTTCAAAATCCAAGTTCGGCTCGGTACTGCACGTCGGCGTACTTCTACCAAACCACTCGGTCAGTTCCCTCTCCCTCCGGGAGAGGGCTAGGGTGAGGGCTGCGATCTGAAGTGTGTTTAAAAAAATGTCTGAATCGGCGGAACCTTCCCACAAGGTTTTCAGGTTGTCCGTCGGACGTCCGGTCTCTAGCCTGTGTTCGTCGCTGCCAATTCAGTGACCGGGCGTGGAAACCCGAGTAACTACAGAGCGCACAAGCGCCATTCATAACGTATCCTTGCGCACCTTCACTGTGTGCACTCTGTTATGGCGGCTGTGCGTGGGAGACCTTGTGTCTGCCGGGTTGCCTCTGTCCCGGGTTTCCAACCTGCGTACAGCTGCCACCTATTCGCTTGGAAACCGAATGGGAGACCAGCTATAACCGTCATACAGGGTAAATAATCATGAAAAAACCAACACCCAACCCCCCAGAATCAGACACCAACACCACATCCCCCTACGCCTCAGTCGACAGCAAAAAACTCCACGAAGCCGCCGACCGCGCCCTCGATTTCTACCTCAACCCCACCGCCCACATCATGTCCAGCACCAACGAGCCGGAACCCATGTACCTCGCCAACCCCAGGTACAACACCGAATCCCTGCTGGCCAATGCCAGCGAAACCCTAGGCTCGGCCAGCGAAATGCTCATCAACTTCGCCGCCTCGCTGGAAACCTCGCACCGCAAGACTGCACTGGGTATCGCACAAGTCGTCATGCTGGGCGAACTGGCGGTGAATCAAGCCCTCGATCACGTCGAGCTGAAGGATGGCTGATTGATCGTTCCCACGCTCTGCGTGGAAATGCAGCCCTTGACGCTCTGCGTCAAATTCGCAATTTGGAACGCGGAGCGTCCCGAGAGGCATTCCCATGCAGAGCGTGGGAACGATCAAGAACAGAAACCGCGTTTTTACCCTCAATCCGGAAGCACCATGGATCCCCTGTTTTCCACAACCATTGCAGAGTTCGAAAACGAAGAGCAGGCCGCCAGCTACGACCGCTGGCTCCGTGCCAAAGTCCAGAAGTCGCTCGAAGATCCGCGCCCCAGCATTTCGAATGAGGTGGTAATGGCAGAGATGAAGGCATTGATGGCGGAACGGCGAATCAAGCATGAGGCTCGTGAGGCGTAGCGCTAGGAAGATCCGATTCCTAAAGGTTGATCGTTCCCAATAAAAACCGCGCTCCTGAAGGCAGCGCGGTTTTTTTGTTGATGAATGGCTCAGAAAGAATCGCGTCGCGGATACTCCTGACGCGCATGCAGAACGTTAACGATCTCGATCCGATCCGTCACTCGGTAGATGATCAGATAGCTGGAATTGACAACGATCTCCCGAGTGCCGGTGATCCGGCCTGATCGATAGAGATAGGGATGATCAGGAAGATAAGCTATGGCTTTTCCAACTGCCTTCAAGATCTCCTTGGCTGCTACAACATTCCTTTCGACTATGTATTCGAGCACTGTTACCAGTTTCGCCCGCGCTTCGGGCCTCCACTCAATCGGCCTCGAAACCATTGTCTTTTGCCTTGATCAAGGCATGTATCTCGGCCATTACTTGTTCATGCGAAAGATTCGGGCGCGGATCATCGAGAGACGCTTGTACTTCCGCCCTGAACCAGCGGTCATAGCTCGCAGCCTGTTCTTCAGGATCAAGATCCGAGACGACTGGGCACAGCGGGTCAATCATCTTTGGGTCGATCATGGCACCTCCGGGATCTATGCCTGGAAGTCTATTCGGTAAGGGGAATGTTGTCGTGGTTGTCTGGATGAGTTGCATGTCGGTCGAGCTCCGTAGGGTTCAGGTTGTCCCGAAAAATCCTAGTCCCTGCGCTTCCGACGGCCAACCGCCAGACGTGGTAGGAAAACGTGCAGTTTTTCCATAAATCATTCATTTTTCTGTAGGACGTGGCGCGTCTGGGCTTTAAACAACGCGTGTCGTTGATCGGTCCTACGGACACAAAAAAACCGCGACCCCCCTCACCAGAGAATCGCGGCCCATCAACACCCAACCCCTACTGCTGCAACACCGTCGCCTGGTTAGCCGACCCGAACTGCTGAATATTCGCCGTCTGCGTAACCCCACTCTGATCAACATTGGCAATGTTCCCCATGCCGCCCTGGGTCACGTACGCCACGTTCATCGTATCCGCCTGTTTAACAGTGATCATGTTGTCACTGCCATACAACTGCGCGGTATACGCCTGGTTGCCCGACCCGGACTGATCGAACTCGGCGCTGTTACCTGTGCCATTCGAAGAACCCTGCACCAGGTTTCCAGTGCCGCGCTGATCCGAGATCAAAATGTTGTCGCTACCGTTCTGATCAAAATACAGCTCGTTATACGACTCAGCCTGACTGACCGTGGTTTTGTTGCCAGTCCCGGTCTGGTGCGTGGTCATCACATGCCCGACGCCATCCTGAGTGAAGCTGGCGATGTTGCCATTCCCCGCCTGAGTCACCGTCGCACGCTGGTTACTGCCGAACTGTCCACCCGATTGCGGGCCTTTCCAGTTGCTGGCGTAGACCTTGTTGTCGTTGCCCACGGAGGTGGCGCTGAGTGTGTGGCCGTCGCCGCTCTGATAGGTGTAGTGCACGTTGCCGTTGCCAACCTGGTACAGCGCCAGCGTCGAGTTGACTGACTCGAACTGGTCGGCGTAGATCGCGTTGGTGTTGCCGACCTGGGTGACGGCGGCGCTGTTGTTTTCGCCGAAGCTTTGGTCGACCACGGTTTCGTTGCTGTCGCCGTATTGGTTGACGGTGGCCTGGCTGGCGAGTTGCGCGTCCTGCCAGATTTCGCTGCCGTTGAGGTTGCCGAACTGGTTGATGGTGATGGTGCCGCCGGTGCCGTTGCGTTGGTCGCCGTAGGCGTAGTTACTTTCGCCAGCCTGGTTGATGCCGATCTGGCCGCCGTTGTGGGTGACCTGTTCGGCGGTGCCGTAGTTGGCGGTGCCGTATTGGGTGATCACTGAACTGTTGCCGCTGCCTTCATAGAGTTGTTCGATGTTGGCTTCGTTGCTGTCGCCGAACTGGAAGGTTTTACCTTCGCTGCCGTTTTGCGAGTCTTGATAGACGAACGAGAAGTTGCCAGTGCCTTGCTGTTGTTGCAGCGCGCTGTTTGGTGAGCCGAAGCCCAGCGACTGGCTGGCGTGGGCGGTGTTGAAGGCGCCGACCTGTTGTTGGGTGATGGTGGCGTTGTCTTCGTAAAGTTGTTCGGCGTAGCCGGCGTTGTAGTCGCCGACCGCGTCCTGGGTGATCACGCTGCTGGCGTGGTCTTGCACGGCGGCGGCGTCGTTGCCCTGGCCCAGTTGGGTCTGGGTGGCGGTGCTGAACGGTGCCTGGGTCTGTTTCACATCCGCGATGTTGGCGGTACCGACCTGGCTTTGGTTGGACAGGCTGTCGTCGGCCATGGCCTGGGCACTGATCATGACCAGGAGGGCGGCGGTGAGGGGCGTCAGTTTGAACATGATTGAACTCTCCGATGATTTGCAGTGCTTAGCGGTATTGTTTGACCGAAACGCTCATGCCGTTGCCCGACTGGGTCACGGCGCTTTGCAGCCCCGCGCCGGCCTGCTCGATGCTGGCGTCGTTGTTGTTGCCGTTTTGCGAGATCTGCGCGCGGTTATGGCTGCCGTTCTGGGTGATCGAAGCGGCGTTGCCGGAACCGTTCTGGTTGATCAGCGCCATCAGGTCGCTGCCCTGCTGCAGGATGTACGCTTCCTGATTGCTGCCCGACTGCACGATCTGCCCGAGCAGCGACTGACCGTTCTGTTGCAGCAGGGCGACGTTGGCCTGGCCGAGCTGGTCGATCAGGGCTTGCTGACCCACCGGTGGGGGCAGTTCGCCGAGGTCGCTGCTGGTCGGGGCCAAGTCATCGTTTTCCATCAGGTCGTCGGCACGCACGCCCGCACTGCTGCACAGCACAAGCAGGCAAAGCAGGGCGGCGGTCGGCGTGTTCATGGCTCACATCCTGTCAGGCGTTAACCGGTTCGAAATCGACCCCAGCCACCCGAGAGTGGCTGGGGATCTGGCTTACAGCGTGGTCACCGAGACTGTGCGCACGGTGCCCTGGGACGAGCGGATCGTCGCGGTCGGGTTGGCCGATGGCACCACCGTTGTGTTGTTCAGCGTCAGCCGCCAGCGTCCGGTCACCGGTACGGTGGTGGTGCCGAGAGTGACCAGTCCGGTCGGGGTGGTGACCTGCACGGTGATGGTGTTGCCGGTGGTCACCGACGAGGTGCCGGTGAAGTCCCAGTTGAAGCGACCGCCGGAGCGTGCCTGCACCGTGGACGCGGTGACGGTGAAGGTTTCCGCTGCTGGCCGTGGCGACACTTGCACCGTGACCGTGGCCGGCGTCGACAGGGCGCCGAAGCTGTCCCGGGCGATGTAGGTGAAGGTTGTGGTGAA
Organism: Pseudomonas sp. GNP014; assembly: GCF_054344005.1. Lineage (NCBI taxonomy): Bacteria > Pseudomonadati > Pseudomonadota > Gammaproteobacteria > Pseudomonadales > Pseudomonadaceae > Pseudomonas > Pseudomonas sp. GNP014. Next base: position 3,568,447 of record NZ_JBTGUS010000001.1, read on the forward strand.
CGCCGTGGTGACGGTGGCCGGTGGCGTGTAGGTGATCACGCTGCCGTCAGTGCTGACCGTGCCACGACCGACGGCCGGTTGGGTCAGGCTGGCGACGCCCAGCGGCACGTTGCCTTCCGGATCGGTGTCGTTGGCCAGTACGTTGATCGGGATCGCCACACCCAAGGTGGCGACGCTGTCGGCGACGGCGGTCGGTGCCCGGTTGGGCGCGACGGTAATCGTCACAGTGGCCGGATTGGCCGAGGTCAGGCCTTTGGCGTCTTGCGCCTTGTAGGTGAAGGTCGTGGTCAGTGGCGTGTTGACCACGGCTGGCGGGGTGTAGACCACGGCGGCGGTGCCGCTGAGGGCCACGGTGCCTTGGTTCGCAGCAGGTTGGGTCAACGCGGTAATGCTCAGCGGATTATTACCATCGGGATCGCTGTCGTTGGTCAACAAGCTGAGGGTGATCGGCACGCCGAAACTGGTGCTGCCGCTGTCGGCGTTAGCGATCGGTGCCTGGTTTTCGCCGGTGTCCGGTGCGGTGCCGACCACGACAACGGGCTCGGTGTCACTGCCGCCAGCGGCGGATTTAACCGTCACGGTGGCCGGTGGCTGAGTCAGGTCGGCGACGGTGATGCGTTGCAGGGTGCCGGTTTTCGACAGACGTCCGTAGCCTTGCGCAACCATGTCGGGGATCGCCACTTCATCGGTCGATGTCGCTTCGATCAGCAAGGTTTTGTTGGCCCAGCTGTAGCGTGCTGTTTGCACTTTCACCACGTCGGTGAGCTTGCTCGACACCGATGTTGGTCGCGTGGTCCCGGCCGGGTTGGTCGCGGTCACCACGACGACTGACGGCAGGGTGCCGTTGCCCAGGCGCTGGCCGAAGAACAAACCGGTATTGTCACCGGTCAGGCTGGTCTCGCATGGCGTAGGCGGTGGGCCAGGAAGCAACGCGACGGTTTCACGGAAGCACAGGGTCGAGCTGCTGTCAGCCTTGGCGAACACCTCGGCACGCACACCGGCCGAGGTTCGGCGATAAGTGGCGCGGTCGATGTCGACATGGGTTTGCTGACGGCTGTCGAGCACCTTGCCGGCGACGGTGAACAGGGCTGTCTGAATGGTGCCGGCGCCGGACGGCCCGACGATGCGCACGAAGTTGGTGTTGAACGGGCTGCCGGTTACTGCTTCGGTGAGGTTCGGGTCGCCAACGAAGGTTTCGACGCTGCCGGTGTCCGGGTTTACTTCGGTGTACGGGCCGTTGATGCTGCGCAGGAATGGCCCGATGGCGCCGTTGAGTGTGCCGCTGAAATCGCCCGGCGCACCGATGCCGATGTCTTTGGTGATGTTGATCGCGCGGCGTCCGGGGGTGGTGACGTTGACCGTTTCCACACCATACGGGTGAGTGATGGTGTAGGTACCGGCCACGGGAACGTTCACCCGGATACGAATGCGCGCGAAGCTTTGTTGATCGCCGTCAGCCGGGTTTCCCGAGGCAAACGCGGCTTCTATCCCGGCCACATAAGCGTCCATGCCATAGCCGGCGCCGTTGTTCGGAATAGTGGTTTCGGCGAGAAACCAGAAGGCTTCTGGCGGCCAGTTGTCGGGGAACACCATCGGCAGGCTGTCGTCGAAGATGCCCGGCTCCGGCAGCAGGGTGCACATGTAGGCCGGTGGCGTGCTGACCGCTACCCGCGAGCTGGCGGCGCGCGACTGACAGAGCTCCATCGACAGCAGATTGTTGTCCTGGTACCACATCGGGAATTTCCCGGTGGCGAAGGTGTAGGGACCGGGGTCGACGGCGGCGAGTTGCGCATAGGCACTGCCGGTCAGCGAGAGAGCGAGCCCGAGCGCGTTGAGCGCAAAGCGTGGCCACTTGTTCATGATGCCTCCTGATACGGATCTGGGCATGTGAGCGTTCATTGCACGATGACCACTTCTTCGGTGTCGCTGCCGCCGTTGGACGACGTCACGCGTACTTTGGCCGGCGGTATCGGCGAGATCCCGGTGGCGAGGGTTTTCACCGCGCCGTCGCCGCTCAGGGCACCGATGGCGGCGCCGCTGCCGGAGGTGGCGGTAAGTACGGGGGGCGAGGTTTCGTCACTGGTCGAGGCCACCACGGTGAGTTGTCCGGAGCTCAGGCTGTATTGCGCGCTTTGGATCACCACCAGGTCGGTCAGGGTCATGGGCAGGGTGGTCGGCGTGCTGCTGGCGATGGCCAGGTGGTTGTCGGCGGTCACTTGCAGGACGCTCGGCACGGTCGGGTTGGCCGACGATTGCGCATACCAGGCACCGGTGGAGTTGGCTTCGGTCATGTTCAGCACCGGGGTGAAACTGGTCACGGCGACCGTGCCGGGCGCGGGTGGTGCGAGGACGAAGACGTCCTGTTGGGCGACCGGTGCACTGGTCCCCGCTTTGCGCGAGTAGGTGCTGCGCTGGGTAATCATTGGTGTGGGTCGAACTACCGTCGACAACTTGCCGGAGACGGCGAATGTCGTGGTCCGCAGATCCAGACCATTGGGGCCTTCGATACGAATGAAGTTGGTGTTGAACGGGCTGCCGGTCACGGCTTCTTCAAGGTTCGGATCACCGACAAATTGTTCTGCCGAGCCAGTCACCGGATTGGTTTCGGTGTAGGGCCCGTTGAGACTGCGCAGGAACGGTCCGACGTCCCCCTTGAGCGCGCCGTCGTAGGTTTTCGGTGTGCCGATGCCGATGTCGCGGGTCATGTTGATTGCGCGGCGGCCGGGAGTGTCGATGTTGAACACTTCGACGCCATACGGGTGGGTGATGACGTAGGTGCCGGCTGTAGGAATATCGACCCGGATGCGGATCCGCGCGAAGCTGATCTGATCGCCTTCCGCCGGGTCACCGCCACTGAACGCGGCTTCGATCGCCGAGCCGTAGGAAAGGTTGATGCCGCGCGCGGCGTCGACAATCGTGCCGTCGGCGGTAAACCAGAATGCCTCGTCGGGGAAGTTGCTGGGGAAAGCCAGCGGTTGGGCGTCATCGAATATGCCGGGCGCCGGCAACAGCGAGCACATATACGAAGGCGCGCCCGGTGTGCTGGGCACTCGCGAACTGAGCGCTTTGGACAGGCACAGGTCCAGGGTGCGGCCGTGGGTGTCCTGATACCAACTGGCGAAACCGCCATTGGCCGGTACGTAAGGCCCCGGATCAACAGCGAACAAAGCGGCCTGGGCAATGCCCTGGGCCAACGCGCTCACGACCAGGACAGTCGCGGTTTTGGACAGTAAAGGGTGCATGAGTTAATCCCTCTATCAAAGTACCTGCCCCTTGGAGATGGGTCAGTTGCACAGGGCCTGTACACCTTCCATGCCAAGGTGTCGTGGATGGGCGGGAGAGGGCCGGGATAGAGGGCTTGACGCGCAGAAGGGTCAGGTTTTTTGCCAGCGGGGAAAGGGCGTCATTCCCCAGAATCGGGGACGGTGGGGATGACATTGAACGTCTGTCAGATGAAGAACCTGTGGGGGCGAGCCTGTTCGCGAATGCGGACTTCCTGTGACGAAAATGTCGATTGACCTGCCGCCTTCGCGAGCAAGCTCGCTCCCACAGGGATTTGTGGTGGTTGGGGAGGCGTGTATCGGGGCGATATCCCCGCATCCGGGCAAACCCCCACCCGTGGGCTATAACCCTATAGGACGTATCGAGAAGTCGCCGCCATGAACATGCAGTCGAAATCGCTTCCGGTTGAGGAGGGCCATCTACGGTTGGGCTCGCACAAGCAGCCGTTCAACCTGCTGCGCTGGTTTTCGCTGATCAGCATGGCGGTGATCGGCACCGTGGCCATCGCGCTTGGCGCGGTTTCGACGCGTTTCGTGATCGATGAAAGCGTGCAGCGCGATGCCTTGCTCACCGCACAGTTCATTCAGGCCATCGCGTCTGCCGAAGTGCGCCACGTGTCGATTCCCAACATCCGCACCATGGGCGAACTGCTCGACCCGCGTCAGGACAAGGATTTCCCCGATGTCGACCCACAGGCTCGGGCAGGGGCACGGGGCGAATTTCTCGATCACATCGAACACTTGCCGGACGTAATCCTTGCCAACATTTACGCGCCGGACCGCCAAGTGATCTGGTCGACCAATCCCGCGCTTATCGGCACCAGCATTCATGCCGACGAAGACCTCGATCGTTCCTTCAACGAAAAGATTCCGGTATCCGCCAGCTACCACGACGTCGACAAGGCCCGGGAAGAGCAGAAATTCGTCGTCCCGCCGGATTACATCTTTATCGAAAATTACATTCCGCTGTTCGACGCCGAGGGCAAGAATGTCACGGCGATGGTCGAGATCTACAAGGAACCCAAAGACCTGATCGCGCGCATGGAGCGCGGTTTGACCCTGATCTGGCTGGCCACCGCGCTCGGCGGCGGGCTGATTTACCTGGGCCTGTACTGGATTGTCCGGCGTGCCGCGATCCTGCTCGCCGCCCAGCAAAAACAACTGATCGCCAATGAAACCTTTGTTGCGCTGGGCGAGATGTCCTCAGCTGTCGCGCATAGCCTGCGCAACCCGCTGGCGACCATCCGTTCCAGCGCCGAACTGGCGCTGGAGTTCGATGCCGGCCCGGCCGAGAAGAACATCAAGGACATCATCGGCCAGGTCGACCGCATGTCGAAATGGGTGCGTGAACTGCTGCAGTCGTTGCGTCCGCTCAACGATGACCCGGAGCCGGTGAACCTTGTGGCCGCACTGCACGAAAGCCTCGTCGCCTTCGAACAGCAGATCGCCCGGGCCGGGGTAACAGTGGTGTTTCATCCGCAGCAGACGCCGATGGTGCTCAGCCAACCGGTGCAACTGACGCAGATCCTCAACAGCCTGCTGGCCAATGCACTGGAGGCGATGGACAGGGGCGGCACGCTGACCGTCAGCCTGGAACCGAGCGACGACCGCGGCGTGTGTGTGGTGCTCAGCGACACCGGCAAAGGCATGAACGAAGAACAACGGACCATGGCATTTCGGCCGTTTTTCACCACCAAGTCGGGTGGCTTGGGCGTCGGCCTGGTGCTGGTCAAACGCATCATGGAACGCTTCGGCGGCGGCGTTACCCTCGACAGCCGCGAAGGCGAGGGCACCACCGTTCGCCTGGCCTTTCAACTGGTCCCCTGAAACACACATTCCCTCTGTAGGCGCTGCGGCAGCTCCTGAATCAGTTGTGCATCGCCATAAAAATTTATGAACTTCCCCCACCAATGGGTGTCAAGCCCCGGTCACCGGGGAGTGGGGAAACCCACAGACCTTCCAAGTCCCTGTTACAACTGGAAATAATTTCTTGGCGCACTAGTTGCAAAACACCATCACCCCTTCCTTGATGAGGCGGCTGGTGATGGACAGAGCAACGCGTGACCCAAGCAACACCTTTCTGCTGACGCCGCTGAGCGTCTTTCTGATGTTGACCCTCGGCACCATGGTCGGCGTTCGCGCCAGCCCCATTGATGACGAACGACAGCCAGAAACCTCAGACCCGTCGGCGTACTACGACGAGCCGGCAGACGAACCGACCGCACTCAATGCCATCCTGACCATGCCCGAGGCCAACGAAGATTCCTTCGATTTGCCCGACGGGGTCAAAGGCACGCGGAACTCGACCCGCACGGAAAACGTGCTGCCGCCCACCGTGCAGACCAGTTTCAACTACCCCACCAACGGCAAGCCGAGCCCGCTCTATGGTGCGCAGCCGTTCACCCAGCAGTTGACCCTGTTCGAAGAGTTCGGCCCGGAAAAACTCGACCCGACCACTCCGGCCGCGCCGTTGCCGTTTCCACCGGCCGCGATTGGCCCGGCCCCGGCCCAGGATCCGAACAACGTCGCCCGCAGCGCGCCACCCGGCAGCGCCCTTGATGCGTTTTTGCGCCAACCGGGGCTGACGCCATTCCCCAGCCAGTTCGCCAACGTCGTCGACCGCAACCCGTGGCAGGCGCAGATCGAAGTGTTCCTCAACCGCCACATCGGCTCCTCCGCGGAAGGACGGCCACCTGGAAAAGGCTGGTCGCACCAACGCTGGAACGAGTTCTACCCGCAAGTCGCCTATAAAACCGTACAGACCGGCGCGCGCCTCAACGGTGGCCTGCGCGACAGTCGGCAAATGCACGGCTACGCCATGGGCGAGTTCGGCCTCGGCGGTCTGTACCACAACGTCGCCGGTTTACCGGTGACCGATGGTACCGCCAAAGGCGTCGACCCGCGCTTCCACCCGAATATGCCCGTGCAGAACCACAACTCGGTGTGGACCTTCGACGGCACACTGCCGCCGAAACTGTTGATGGTGCGCTACGGCCAACCGGTGATGATGCGCCACTACAACGGCTTGCCGATCGACCCGTCAGCCAACCGTGGTTTTGGCCTGCACACCATCAGCACCCACGAGCACAACGGTCACGCGCCGGCAGAAAGCGACGGTTATGCCAACGCGTTCTTCTTCCCGGGGCAGTTCTATGACTATCGCTGGCCGATCCAGCTCGCCGGTTACGACAGCATCAACACCAAGGCTGAAGACCCGCGCGCGGCGTTCCCGTGCGCGCCGGGCGAGACCCTATGGGTCAACGATCTGGCCCCGGCGAAGAAGACCTGCAATAACGGCACCATCAAGATCCGCGGCGACTGGCGCGAAACCATGAGCACCCACTGGTTCCACGACCACATGCTCGATTTCACCGCGCAGAATGTCTACAAGGGCAACGCGGCGATGATGAACTACTACAGCGCGCTGGATCGCGGCAACGAGTCGGTCAACGACGGCGTCAACCTGCGCTTCCCCAGCGGTAGCGCCTTGCCTTGGGGCAACCGTGATTACGACATCAACCTGGTGTTCGCCGACAAAGCCTGGGATCAGGAAGGTCAGTTGTGGTTTAACCCGTTCAACACCGACGGCTTCATTGGCGACCAGGTGCTGGTCAACTGGCAGTGGAAACCGACCCTCGATGTGCGCGCACGCAGTTATCGTTTCCGCATTCTCAACGGTTCGGTGTCGCGCTACTTCAAACTGGCGCTGGTGCGGGAAATCAAAGGCAGTGGCGGAGAGTTCCAGGGGCCGAAAAACTCGGGCGTGACCTACAGCCGCGTGCCGTTCCACATGATCGCCAACGACGGCAACATCATGGAACACAGCGTGCCGTTCGACGGCAGCATGGACCTCGACGCCGACGGCGATAAACAGAACCACAACGCGATCCTGCCGACCCAAGGCATCGCCGAGCGCTTCGACATCATCGTCAACTTTTCGAAAAACGGTATCAAGCCTGGCGACAAGCTGTTCTTCCTCAACCTGCAGGCGCAGGACGACGGCAAAGGCCCGAAAGAAGTGATCCCCCTGGCCGACGTGCTCTCGGAAAAATACCTGCCGGTGATCAAGCAAACCAGCAAAGGCCCGCAGTGGGACAAGGGCGATCCGGTGGTGGGCAAGGTCTTGCAGCTCAACGTCAAGGCCTACACCGGCCAGGATCTGGCGATGAACCCGGCGGCCTACGAACCGGCCAAACCGGGCAAGGCTGAAGGGCTGGTGATGATCCCGCTGAAAATTCACCGCGACAACGCAGCCGACAAGGCGCTGCTGGCCAAGGCCCGTCACCGCACCTTCACCTTTGGCCGCGCCGATGGCACCGATGAAGCGCCGTGGACGGTCAAGACCGATGGTGGTTTTGGCTACCACATGGACCCACGGCGCCTGAACGCCTCGACCCAGCTGTCCAGCGGCCCGACCGATGCCGGTGTCACCGGGTTCGGCACCCTCGAGGTGTGGAATATCAAGGCCGGCGGCAAGGGCTGGAGCCATCCGGTGCACGTGCACTTCGAGGAGGGGATCATCCTCAGTCGCGGCGGCAAGGCTCCGCCAGAATGGGAAAAATGGGCGCGCAAGGACGTCTATCGGATCGGTTCCGAAGCCGATGGCCTGGACAGCGTCGAGATGGCGATCAACTTCCGCGAGTTCGCCGGGACCTACATGGAGCACTGTCACAACACTCAGCATGAGGACAATTCGATGCTGCTGCGTTGGGACCTGGAGAAACCCGGTCAGCTGCAACTGATGCCCACCCCATTGCCAAGCTGGGACGGTGTGCGCTACGTCAACTCCGCCGCGCTGCCAACCTTCCGCAACGGTGACGGCATGGGCCCACAAGTGGTGGTCAAGCCATGAACCGCCGCCACGGTGACAGCCAACCGCTGCATACCCCGCGCTCCCGGGCGCTGGGCATGCACCTGGTGCTGGTGCTGGTGGTCTGCGTGCTCGGTGGCCGCGTGTTGCTGGCGCATCAGGCCAGCGTCGACACAGCGGCCGTGCCCAGCGAATCCGCCACCCCGTGGGGTGGCGACTATTTCCCCAACACCTTGCTGACCGATCAGGACGGTCGGCAGGTGCATTTTTTCGATGACCTGATCAAAGACAAAGTGGTGGTGATCAACTTCATCTTCACTTCGTGCAGCGATTCCTGCCCCTTGGAAACCGCGCGCCTGCGCCAGGTGCAAAAACTGCTCGGTGATCGGGTCGGCCAGGACATCTTTTTCTACTCGATCAGCATCGATCCGCTCAGTGATACGCCCGAAGTGCTCAAGGCCTATTCGCAGCGCTTCAAAGTCGGCCCCGGCTGGAGGTTTCTCACCGGCGAGTTCGAAGACGTCACCGACCTGCGCAAAAAACTCGGGCTGTTTATCGAAGGCGTCGACAACGGCCGCAGCAAAGATCACAACCTCAGCCTGATCGTCGGCAACCAGACCACCGGGCGCTGGATGAAAGCCTCGCCATTCGAGAATCCGTGGATCCTCGCCGATCAACTGGCCAACACTTTGCAAAACTGGAAACAGCCGAGCATCGAAGAAAGTTACGCCAACGCCCCGGACATTCGCCCGCCGAGCAATGGCGAAGAACTGTTCCGCACGCGCTGTGCCTCGTGCCATAGCCTCGGCCCGCAGGATGGCCAGGGCCTTGGCATGCGCAGCATCGGCCCAGATCTGATCGGCGTAACCCGCCACCGTGATCCGCAGTGGCTGAATCGCTGGATCCGCGAACCGGATCGCCTGCTCGCGGAAAAAGACCCGATTGCCTTGCAACTCTACGAACAATTCGAGCGAATCCCGATGCCCAATCTGCGCCTCGACGAACAGTCCGCGCAGTCGATTATCGACTTCCTCAGCGACGAAACCGAGCGTCAGCAACCGTCCAGCAGTGCCGTAGCCGACGGTGCTTTGACGCCAGTAAAACCGGGCGATCCAGCCGCGACGGTGAGTCAGATGCGGTAGCGGCGAAATAGCATCATTGAACCGTGTGTCGCGGTCAGAGCCACCTACACTGATGGCTGTAACTGGCTCGATACAAAACCTCCAGGGCACTCCCATGCAGCGACTGGAAGCACAAAAAACATCTGCGCCGGACACGTCGGCGGCAATGGGCAAAAGTTGGCGCGAACAGTTCAATCTGCTGCGTTGGTTCTCGCTCGCGAGCTTTTTCATCATCGCCTCCGTGGCAGTGGGGCTGGGGTACATCTCGACGCGCTTTGTCGTCACCGAAAGTGTCGAGCGCGACGCCTTGCTGACTGCACAATTCGTTCAGGCGATTGGCGCGGCGGAAATACGCCACGCCGGCATCACCCCGGCGCGCACCATGGGCGAAATGCTCGACCCGCGCCAGGACGACAACTTTCCCGATGTCGATCCCGTTGCCCATGCAGCCGCCCGCGCCGAGTTCCTCGACCATGTCCAAAACCTGCCCGACATTCTCCTGGCCACGGTGTATGCGCTCGATCGCACGGTGATCTGGTCGACCAATCCCGAACTGATCGGGGTCAAATTCGAGGATGACGACGAACTCGACGAGTCGTTCGAGATGAAAGTCGCGGTGTCCTCCAGTTATCACAAGATCGACGATGAGAAACCCGAGCAGCAGTTACTGCGCGAACCGAAGTATTTGTTCATCGAGAACTACATCCCGATGTTCAACGCCGACAAAAGCAAAGTCGTTGCCATGGTCGAGGTCTACAAGGAGCCGGCGGATCTGGTCGACCGCATCGACCGTGGATTTGCCTCGATCTGGGCCGCCACGTGTTTCGGCGGTGCGGTGATCTTTCTGGCGTTGTTCTGGATCGTCCGCCGCGCGGCGAAACTGCTGCAGAGCCAACAGCAACAGTTGATCAGTAATGAAACCTTTGTCGCTCTCGGCGAAATGTCCTCGGCGGTGGCGCACAGCCTGCGCAATCCGCTGGCGACCATTCGTTCCAGCGCCGAACTGGCTCAGGAAATCGCCAGCCCCGGCGCGCAACGCAATATCGGCGACATCATCAGCCAGGTCGATCGCATGTCGCGCTGGGTCCGCGAATTGCTGGTGTCGCTGCGGCCGATGAATGACGACGGCGAAGCGGTGGACCTGGTGATGGCGGTCGAAGACACCGTTGGCGCCTTCGAAGCATTGATCAAACGCTGCAACGTCGAAGTGCGCTTCACACCACAAAATTGCGCGCTGGTGGTCAGCCAGAAGGTGTTGCTCACGCAAATCCTCAATAGCCTGTTTGCCAACGCCCTCGAAGCCATGCCCAAGGGCGGTGTGCTCAGCGTCGAATTCGAATCGCCGCAGCCTGACAGCGTGCGCCTGACCGTGAGCGACACCGGCAAGGGCATGAGCGCGCAGCAGCAACTGTTGGTGTTCAAACCGTTTTTCACCACCAAACAGGGCGGCCTCGGGGTTGGCCTGGCGTTGGTCAAACGCATCATGGAGCGTTTCGAAGGTTCGGTCGTGCTGACCAGCCGCGAGCAGGAGGGAACCCGCGTCAGTCTCAACTTCAAAGTGGCATCGGGAGGGGAATATGGAACACAGCATTCTGCTGGTCGAGGATGACGAACTGCTGGCCGAGAATATTCAGACCTACCTGGAGCGCAAGGACTTCGAGGTGACGGTCTGCCATTCGGCCGAAGACGCGCTGGGGCAACTGGAAACCTTCATGCCCGACATTGTGCTGACCGACAACTCGCTGCCGGGCATGAGTGGTCACGACCTGATCCAGAAGCTGCGCATCAGCGCGCCGGATCTCAAAGTGATCATGATGACCGGCTACGGCAACGTCGAAGATGCCGTGGTGGCGATGAAGGAGGGCGCCTTTCATTACGTCACCAAACCAGTGGCGTTGCCGGAACTCAAACTGCTGCTCGACAAGGCCCTGGCCACCGAGCGGATGGAGCGCACGCTGTCGTTCTATCAGGACCGCGAGGCGCAGAAATCCGGGGTGCAGGCGCTGATCGGCGACTCGGCGCCGATGCAGTTTCTGAAGAACACCATCGGCCAGTTGCTCGACGCCGAGCGGCGCATGGCCAACACCGATCTACCGCCGGTGCTTGTCGAGGGCGAAACCGGCACCGGCAAAGAACTGGTGGCCCGCGCGCTGCACTTCGACGGCCCGCGCAGCAAAGGCCCGTTCATTGAGTTCAACTGTGCGTCGATCCCGTCGAATCTGGTCGAGTCGGAACTGTTCGGTCACGAGAAAGGCGCGTTCACCGACGCCAAGGATCGTCGCGTAGGTTTAGTGGAAGCCGCGGACGGCGGCACACTGTTTCTCGATGAAGTCGGGGAAATGGATCTGCTGTTGCAGGCCAAGCTGTTGAAGTTGCTGGAGGACCGGACGATTCGCCGGGTTGGTTCGGTGAAGGAGCGCAAGGTCAATCTGCGGGTGATCAGCGCCACCAACTGCAACCTTGAGCAAATGGTCCAGCAGGGCAAATTCCGTCGCGATCTGTTCTTCCGCTTGCGGATCATTTCGATCAAGGTGCCGCGCCTGTATGCCCGAGGTGAAGACATTTTGATGCTGGCCCGGCACTTCCTCGCCAGCCACGGCAAACGCTACGGCAAGCCGAACCTGCATTTCAGCGATCAGGCCGAAGAGCTGCTGCTCAGTTACACCTGGCCGGGCAACGTGCGTGAGTTGCGCAACATGCTTGAGCAAACCGTGCTGCTGGCGCCGAGCGACACCATCGCCGCGCATCAGTTGAACGTGTGCATGAGCCTGGTCGACGAACCGCCGCTGCACCTGCACGAAGTGCCGACGCACTACGAATCCCGTCCGGCGAGCAATACCGAGTCGATGAACTTGCCGGAAGTCGAGCGCGACATGGTGCGCAAGATGCTCGACAAGACCGACTGGAATGTCACCAAGTCCGCGCGCCTGCTGGGCCTGAGCCGCGACATGCTGCGCTACCGCATCGAAAAACTCGGCCTCGCCCGGCCGGATAAACGGCAGTGGTAAAAATGCAGATGTCCGAGCCAGCACAAAACCTTGTGGGAGCGAGCTTGCTCGCGAATGCAGTGTGTCAGTCAGCATAAAAGTGACTGATCCACCGCTTTCGCGAGCAAGCTCGCTCCCACAGGGTTATCTGGCGTGTGCAGAATGTTTGGGCAACCCGGATCAATGCTGCTGTCGGCTCAAACACTCCAGCAAACAACCCGGATCCAGCACCTCGTCATTCACATAAATCCCGCGCTCTGCATCGTACGTGCGGATAAACACCCGCACCGTCGCATCCGCCACGGTCGGTAATTGTGAATCGTAGAATTCATGGTCACCCGGAATCACCACAAAATCCTGCGGCGCCGTATCCTCGTAAGGCCTTGGCGGCGTGGCCTGCAGTGAATACGGGGCAGGGTGGGCGAAGGGCTGGTTCGGCCCGACAAACGGCAGTGGTAAAAAATGCAGAGGTCCGAGCCAGCACAAAACCTTGTGGGAGCGAGCTTGCTCGCGAATGCAGTGTGTCAGTCAGCATAAACGTGACTGATCCACCGCTTTCGCGAGCAAGCTCGCTCCCACAGGGTTATCTGGTATGTGCAGAATGTTTGGGCAACCCGGATCACTGCTGCTGTCGGCTCAAACACTCCAGCAAACAACCCGGATCCAGCACCTCGTCATTCACATAAATCCCGCGCTCGGCATCGTACGTGCGGATAAACACCCGCACCGTCGCATCCGCCACGGTCGGTAATTGTGAATCGTAGAATTCATGGTCGCCCGGAATCACCACAAAATCCTGCGGCGCCGTATCCTCGTAAGGCCTTGGCGGCGTGGCCTGCAGTGAATACGGGGCAGGGTGGGCGAAGGGCTGGTTCGGCCGGATAAACGGCAGTGGTAAAAAATGCAGAGGTCCGAGCCAGCACAAAACCTTGTGGGAGCGAGCTTGCTCGCGAATGCAGTGTGTCAGTCAGCATAAAAGTGACTGATCCACCGCTTTCGCGAGCAAGCTCGCTCCCACAGGGTTATCTGGTGTGTGCAAAATGTTTGGGCAACCCGGATCAATGCTGCTGTCGGCTCAAACACTCCAGCAAACAACCCGGATCCAGCACCTCGTCATTCACATAAATCCCGCGCTCGGCATCGTACGTGCGGATAAACACCCGCACCGTCGCATCCGCCACCGTCGGTAATTGTGAATCGTAGAATTCATGGTCACCCGGAATCACCACAAAATCCCGCGGCGCCGTATCCTCGTAAGGCCTTGGCGGCGTGGCCTGCAGTGAATACGGGGCAGGGTGGGCGAAGGGCTGGTTCGGCCCGTAATAATTGAAATTGCTGTCCAGCGCTTGCGCCTGAGTGGCAGCGAGCAGACAGCCGGTCAACAACAGCCGTTCGAGCATTAGCATGGCGGCACCTGCGAGTGCGGTTTTCCCCAAGGCTATTAACTATAGCTGCCCCATACGAAACCAATGTAGGAGCTGCCGCAGGCTCGGGCCGCGTTCGGCAGCGCCTACAGGAATTGGCTTACAAGTTTGCAACAACCGCAAATGCCGGGCTGATCTAGACTCGGATCCGCTCAATCACGAGCCTCGTCCGGAGTGCGCCATGGAAGTGCCCAATAATAAAACCGCCATCGAGAGCAATCGACAGGCGTGGAACGATTCCGCCCGTCACCATCAGGATTCGCCTGACTGGCAGGCGTTGCTGAGCGACGTCGCGCAGGCGGATTTCTCCTGCCTCGATGAGACCCTGAGCGGGTTACTGGAGGTCGACGCCAAGGATGTGATTCAACTGGGCTGCAACAATGGCCGCGAGAGTCTCTCCCTGTTTGCCCTCGGTGCCAGAAGCGTGGTCGGTGTCGATCAATCGGCTGCGTTTCTCGAACAGGCGCGTGAGCTGAACAAGCGTTCACCGCACAATGCCGAGTTCATCGAAAGCGATATCCATCATCTGCCAGCGTCCCTGCACAATCGTTTCGACGTGGCGCTGATCACCATCGGCGTTCTCAACTGGATGCCCGACATCGGCGAGTTTTTCCGCCATGTCGCTTCAACGCTGAAGCCGGGTGGCAAACTGGTGATCTACGAAACCCATCCGTTCCTGGAAATGGTTGATCCCGACGCTGAGGATCCGTACCGCCTCGCCAGCTCGTACTTTCGTGCCGAGCCGTTTGTGCAGGAAGAGCCGATTGTCTATGTCGGCAAGGTTGAGCAGCCGGCGGCGAAGTCGTATTGGTTTGTGCATAACCTTGGCGCCATCTTCAGCGCTGCCATTGCGGCAGGGCTGAATATTGCGCACTTCAGGGAGTACGCGCATTCGAACCGGGAAGAGCTGTATGACCGGTATTTGAATCAAGAGGCGCAGATGCCGATGTGTTTTACCTTGGTCGCCACCAGGATTTGAAATTCATCGTCGTTGCCACTGGCCTCATCGCTGGCAAGCCAGCTCCCACAGGATTTTGTGTCGTACATAAATAACCGGTACAACTCAAAACCCTGTGGGAGCTGGCTTGCCAGCGATGGCGGCCTAAAGACGCCACAGATCCTCAGATTGAATCAAGCCTGCGCCGCCGAGCTCACCACCGGCCGTCCCGGTTTGCGCAGCGGTTCCAGCCGTGATCCCTCATACCGCGTTTCACGGAAAAACCTCCAGCGGCCGAACAGGCCGTAAACGTGCGTGACCCGCCCCTGCTCGTGGTATCCCATGCGGATATGCAGCTTCAGCGCCGGAATATTGTGCGTCTCGCACACGTCCACCACCTTGTCGCAACCCTGCGCCGCCATCGCTTGCCACAGCGCCACTTGCACGTCCACCGACAGGCTGCTGCCGAAATAGGCGCGGGTCATTTCACCGCCAAACTCGAAGAATTCACCCGGCTTCACCGGGAAGGTGCAGCCGTAATAGTGACGGTCGTGATAGTCGCGAATGCTGCCCCAAATAAAAGCGACGGCGTGGCCGTCAGCATCGAGGTACATGTGCCCGGTGTGCCCCTCGGCGGCGAGCTCCGCCATGGTGCCCACGCGGTCCCCAAAATGTTTGGCGAAGGCGATGGCGTTTTCCGGCGTGATGTCGACTCTGCGCAGTCCGTCGTAAGGCCGCAGCTTGTGTGGCGGTACTGGGCTGACCAGATCACGCTCCATCCACAACAGTTCCCAATGGAAGAACACGTAGCGTTTCCACAACGTGCCGAACGTGCGGCCGAGGCCCTTTTGTCGGATGCGTTCTTGTAGTTTTTCGATCACGCTCATGATGCCCTCCGTGGCCGTAGCCCGGGTGTGGTGGATGGTGCTGTTGTGGGTATAGATCACGCTGGCCAGTTAATTTCAAAGGGCCACTTTGGAAAGTATTTCAACTTGTGTAGCTCAATCGAGTGCCGTCGCCCCGCGTAGAAAATCCTTGTTCAGATCGGTATAGGAAACCCGAGGAACGCCCATCAGCCGCTGCTCTAGAACACAGCTCAAAGACTCGTCGGGGTGGAGATAGGCATCGCCAAAGTCGGCGCCGAGTTGCGTCGGATGCGCAACGATTTCCAGCACGCCGTCGGTCGGCGCGTTGTCGTTGCGCAGGTCGATCGGCGTGCACACGTAATCGGCGGTGACACCGGCCAGACTCTGCAAACGCCAATTGAGCAATCCCTTGAATACACGCTTGGGCAGATTGAGGTTCTGTCCCAGGTTGCGCGCCAGCCGAATCGGTACACCTTGATGCGCGGCAAACCGTGCGACGATCTCGCCGATCGGCCAGATGTTGTGCACGTGCTGGTGCGAGTCGATATGGCTTGGCCTTACACCGTGCTCGATACAGCGCTGCCACTGCGCCTGCAATTCTTCACGCACTGCCTCGCGATCCTCGCGGCCCAGCCAGAAACTGTGGCGCGGCAGGCTGAGGTCGAACACGCCGAAGTCATCGCAGAAGGTGCGGCGTGTCAGAATCGCCTGGCTCAGCGGTCGTCCATAAGTCAGGTTGAAGTGCAGCCCGACCCGCCCTTGCAGGGTTGCATGCCGCGCCATGGCACACGC
The DNA here is from genome assembly GCF_054344005.1 of Pseudomonas sp. GNP014. Lineage (NCBI taxonomy): Bacteria > Pseudomonadati > Pseudomonadota > Gammaproteobacteria > Pseudomonadales > Pseudomonadaceae > Pseudomonas > Pseudomonas sp. GNP014. The sequence goes on from NZ_JBTGUS010000001.1 coordinate 3,584,665, forward strand.
CGCTTCGAACGCCGGCATGTTGGCCATCGCCGTGGCAGAACTGATGAGCCCTGACTGAAACGCGGCGAAGATCACCGCGTTTTCGTTCGGGCTGAGGCCGAAATCGTCAGCGTTGACTATGACTTGGCGAGGCATGTTCGCCCTCCGTGGTGATTGCGACAGGTTTGACGACAGGTGCAGGTTTATCTGCGCGTTTGGCGCGCCACTGTTGCAGCGTCGGTTTGAGTCGATGCCACAGGCGCAGGCCGAGGCCGAGCATCAGACCACTCGGGCGCCATGAGTAGAAACTCCAGCGCCAATGCTCCAGTTGCCCGGTCATGCGTTCGTGCAGTTGATGGCTGGAGTTTTCCAGGCTGACCCGCGAGGCGTCGATCCAGCGCCAGTTGTCGTCCAGCCCCCAGCGAATCCATTCCTCCAGCAACACCCGGCCGCTGCCCAGGTCGGCGTATTGCGGCAGGAAGGCGAGGTTGTAATCGTAGAGCCGACCCTGTTCGAGCAGGCCGAGCCGGTAGCTGATGCAGCGGCCGTTCAACTCCAGTGTCACCACCCGCACCAGGCCTTGGCCGGCGAGGGCGGTGAAGGCGCGTTCGATCAGTTGACGGCTACGTTCGCTGGCGAAAATCCCCACGCCTTCGTCACCTTTCCAGCTCACCGCTTCGACGTCGCTGATGACCTGCAGCAGTGGGCCCATGCTCATCGCATCGGGCACGATGCGCCGCACCTCGGCACCGCACGCGGCAATCCGCTTGCGTGCCCGACGCAGTTTGTAGCGCGGGTCGCCAGACACTTCCTGATGATCGGCCGCGCTGATCAGATGCACCGGCACCCGACAACTCAGGCGCCGTTCAGCGGTCGAGCTGCGCGCCATCCATTCGGTCAGCGCGCTTTCCTCACCCGCAGGTTCGGACAATTCATTGAGTTGCAGCAACGCGTGCGGCACCCGTTGGCGAATCAATAGCAACGCTTTGCGCATGTCCTCACAGCCGAGCAAAGACAACAGCGCCAAGCGATCGGCCAGTGGATACCCCAAGTGATGCACGACCCGGAACGGCACGCCGGCGAAACGCTCGCGACTCGCCACCAATGGCAGGCACAGACGCAATTCGTCCGCTTCCCACCCCAGCAGAATGTGCAAACGCTCACCCTCGCCAAGGGCCTGCTCGGCCGCGCACAACCAACCGAGGTGGTTGAACGGCGTGTGATCCGTCACCCGCAGGCACAGCGCTTCATACGCTATTGCCGGGAAGTCGGCGGCGCACAGCGAGGTGCGCCATTCGAATCGCGTCACCATAGGCTCAGGCCGCCGTGGCTGTTACGGGTGGACGGGACGGTTTGCGCAGCGCATCCAGACGCGAGCCGCTGTAGCGGGTTTCGCGGTAGAAGTGCCAGCGACCGAACAGGGTGTACACATTCATGATGCGGTTTTGCTCGGTGTAGCCCATACGCAAGTGCAGCTTGAGCGCCGGGATGTTGTGGAATTCGCAGACGTCGACAACCTTGTCGCAACCTTGTGCGGCCATGGCTTTCCACAACTCCAGTTGCAGATCTACCGACAGCTCGGTGCCCCAGTAGGCGCGGGTCAGTTCACCGCCGAACTCGAAGAATTCGCCGGGTTTCACCGGGAACATGCAGCCGTAATAGTGCCGGTCGAAATAGTCCCGCGCGCTGCCCCAGATAAACGCTACCGCGTCGCCCTGATCGTCGAGGTGCATATGCCCGGTGTGACCTTCGTTGGCCAGCTCGGCCATGGTGGCGACGCGGTCGCCGAAATAGCGCGCAAAGGCACTGGCGTTGTCCGCCGTGATCTTCACCACCCGCAGCGGCGGGTAGGGTTTGAGGCTGTGCGGCGGCACCGGGCTGACCAGATCGCGTTCCATCCATAGCAGTTCCTGATGGGAAAAAATGTAGTGTTTCCACGCTTTCTTGACGGTGGCAGTAAGTCCTTTCTGCCGCAGGTGTTCAGTCAGTTTGTTGAGCATGTTCATGGTGTTCACTCCGGATGACGAGGCATCGCGCGGCCACAGGCCTGCGCAGCTGAACATCAACGGACGGTTCATGACGCGCTCCAGCTAAGGGAGAAGAGGGTCTGCCCCGGAAGCTCGAAACGCACGCGTCCGTCCTGGCAGGCAAACGGCGCGTCGCGACTGCGATTGTCGGCGCCGAAGTAGCGCAAGGCGCCATTGTTCAACGGGCATTTCGCCCCGCTCAGATCAATGCGCTGCAGGCGTGTGCCTTTATTCACGCCGAGCAAACCACGCTGCTCGTCGCCTGCCATCGCCAGTACATCCACCTCAAATCCATCGTTCTCCAGCCACAGCACCTGATGCAGCCAGTGCTGCGCAATGAACTGCTGGGCCAGCCCCACCGGTTTCAGCTCGAAGCGGCGTTCATCGTCCGAGACGCGCAGCATGCCTTTGGGGTATTGCGGCTCATCGGCGGCCTGGAACCAGTTGAGCATACTCAGCAAGCCATCCTGCGAAGCGTTGATCACCACCGACGCCCACCACAGCGAGGTGTAGTGGGTTTCCTGATCGTAGGGGCTGAGGCTGGAACCGCTGGACAGATTGGTCTGGTCGAGCAGCAAGGCTTTACGCGGCTGCCCCTTGCTGTCGAGGCCAACCAGTTCGGCGGCGCGCCGCACGCTGTCGCGGTAGACGCGAGTGGCGAGCAGGTCGCGGATCATCCATTCGTGCCACGCCAGTGCATCGACCTGATCACCTGATTCACTGAGCAGACGCCGCGCCCAGTCGATGCCGCGCTTGTCTGCCGCGTTCTCGGCGAACGGCCCGTTGACCAGCCGCGAACTGGCCGGCATGGCAATGCGCACACCGGCCCTGGCATTGGCCGGATCGCTGCGCACCTGCCGGGCCATGCTGGTGAAGATCGCCTGATATTGCGCATAGCTGGAATAGTTGAGGTTCGGCTCGTCGGCAAAGCCGATGTAGTGCGTGCCTTGGCCGCCCAGCGCACGGGTGCCGGCGAGCCATGCCGCGAGGCCGCCGTTGCTTTGCACATCGGCGCGCAGATCGGCCTGCCGTTGGCTGCCAGCGAGCAGCGTGATGTCCTGCTTGATGCCGAAACGCGCCTGATACACCTGACGGAACGCATCTTCGAAATGCGGATTCTTCGCCGTCACATCAACAAAGCTGTAGTAACTCGCCGCTGTCGGTTTCAGCGCATCGAGCGCGGCATGACTGGCCGCTGGCGGCATCACGTAGGGCAGAGCGATGCCCAGATCCGGCGTGCGCCCCAGGACTTTGTCATGCACGACCAGATGGATCTGGCCGGCGTCTTCGCGCAAGGGTTTGAGTTGCTGCGGGTTCTGCGCAAACAGATTGGCCGTGCCATCGAGCCAGAACGCCGCCTTGCCGCTGCCTTGCAGGCGCAGGCGCCAGACTTGCTCGCGCTCGCTGACCGGCAGTGCGACCTGATCGAATTGCCAGTAGGCGCGATAGGGTTTCAGCGCGAGCGTCAGCGCTTGATCATCGCCGACCCGTTGCGCCTGCAACGCGCTGACACCGCCATGAAACTTGCCGGCCAGCACGGCGTGTTCGCCGGCGGCGACCTTGAAATACAATTCATCGCCGTTTTGCGTTTCGGCACTGAAATGCACCTTGGCCGGGGCGAACAACGCGACGGTGCGCTCGTCATGCTCAACGCGATAATGGCGGAAACTGTAGCCGGGAATCTCCAGTCGATAACTGGCCGCGCCGGGCAACAGCGGCCAACTCTGGCTGCCACGGGTTTCACTGGCCTGAATGAACCGGTCGTCCTGCAACCTGCCCTGGCCATCGAGCAGATACAAATGCTCTTCATTGGCCTCGGCCTGCCACGCCGGCGTCCAGCGCACCGTCACCGTATCCGGGCGATCCGCTTGCAGATACAGACTGCCGTCACGGATCTCGCCCCAACGCATGGACGCGGCAAAGGCGTCCAGCGACAGGCCGAGACCGAGCAGCAGGGCCAGGCCTTTCATGCGGTTTTCCGCCGTTGCAGCATCAGCCACATCGGTGTGACGTCGCGGGGCAGAATGATCAGGGTTTGCCAGAACGGCACGCCGCTCAAGCGGCAGTACAACACCAGCATCGCCACGGTCACGGCCAGATAGGCAATCGACGAAGCCGCCGCCGCGCCGACGATGCCGTAGGCCGGAATCAGCACCAGGTTCAGCGCCAGATTGAGCAGGGCGCCCAGGCCCATCAACAACGACACCGTACCGGGGCGGTTTTTGCCCAGCAGATCGAGGCGCAGAATGCTTGCGTAGCACAGGCCCAGCAGCCCCGGCAGCAACGCGAGCAACGCCGGGTACGCCGGTTGGTAAGCGACCCCGAACAGCGTGACGATCAGCCATTGGCCAATCACCGCCATGCTCAGGCAAGCGCCGAGCATCACCGTGGCGGTCAGGCGCAGGGCCAGTGGCGTGACCTTGTCCATGCCTTCGTCCTGTTGCAGCAGGCGTTTCATCAAGGGCGTGGTCACCGCCTCCGGAACGATCAGCAGCAGTTCGGCGGCGGCGCTGGCCATTGCGTAATGGCCCAGCGCGGTACTGCCGAGCAAGGCGCCGATAAACAGATAGTCCGAGCGCAGGATCACTTGCTGGAACAGCAGGTCCGGATGGCTGCGGGCGCTGTAGCGCAGCAGTTCGTTCTGGCTGGCGCGATCCCACTGCAGCTGCAACGGTTGCGCACGTTTGAGCCAGACCCAGCCGGCGAGCACGACCAGGCTGATGCCGGCCAGCCAACTGATCAGCGCCGCCTCGAGGGCGGCACTTTTCCACATCCAGAACAGGGCGAGAAACAGCAGCAGCGGCGCCAGTGACTCGACCAGGCGCAAGGCGTTGAACGCCACCACCCCGCCCGAGGCGTTGTGCAAGGTCAGCAGACCGCTTTTCAATACCGTCAGCGGCACCGCCAGCAGCAACAGCCAGGCGAGCAGACCGAGTTGCACGGTGACATCCAGTTCACTGCCGAATTCACGTACCAGCGCCACCACCAGCAAGGTCAACAGCCCGGCCAGCAAACAGCCGAACACCAACACCTGACTGAGCAGCAGGCCCATCGGCCGTTGCTTGGCGGCCTGATAGCCGACCGCCGAGTTCAGCCCGCCACTGGTGGCCGCACTGATCAGGTCCGGCAAGGTGCTGAGCAGGGCAAACAGCCCGCGCTCACTTGGCCCGAGGATCCGCGCCAGCAGCACGTTGCGCAGCAAGCGCAGGGCGATCATCGCCAGTTTGGTGCCCATGCTCAGCGCCAGATGCTTGAGGTAGTGGCCTCGACTCATGGCCGTGCCCCGCGAAAGATTCGCCACGACAGCAGTTCCGGATTGCGTGCAGTGCGCTGACTGACGCCGAAACGCGGCAGGTTCAGCGGATCGCCTTCGCCGCGATAGATGCCGGTGGCGGTGCCCAGGGCGAACGGATAATCGTGGCGGGCAAGCTGTTCGCGCACGCGTTGGTCGTTGTCACCGTTGGGGTAGCAATACACCGGCAACGGCCGGTTGCAGCCATTGTTCAGGGCATCGCGGCTGCGGCTGATTTCCTCGCTCAGGCGCACATCATCCAGACCGGTGAGGATCGCGTGACTGGCACCGTGCGGGCCGAAACGCACCAGCCCGGACGCCTCCAGCGCCCGCACCTGATGCCAGTCCAGCGCTTGCGGCTGCGACTCTTGCGGACATTCATCGGTCAGGCGTTCCAGTTCGCGCGGCTCCAGGCCCTTGAGCCCTTGCAGGTAATGCAGCAGCGCCAGACTGCGCCGGTCGACGTCGATGTCGTCGAGCAGCACCGGCAGCGGATGACCGCACGCTTGCAGGCATTCGATCAAATGCATTCGCGGCTTCTCGCCGTGGCTGCCCCACAGGGTTTCGCCGAGGGCCTCCCACCAGAAGCGCTGACGGCTGCCGATGAAATCGGTGGAGAGGAAAATACTCGCCGGTATCTGATATTTCTGCAGCAGCGGCCAGGCGTTGACCGCGTTGTCGCGCCAGCCGTCATCGAACGTCAGCGCCACCCGCGGGCGCTCGGTGCGCAGCGAGTTGGGCTGGAGGATTTCCATCAGCGGCACGCAGTCGAAGTGGCGACGCAGCCACACCAGCAAGTGCTCGAAGGCCTTGGGCCCGACGCACAGTTCATTGCGGTGCGGCAGGTTGGCGGCGCGGTCGTTGGCCAGCACCCGGTGCAGCATCAGAATCACCCCGGCACCGTGCAACTGGTTGCGGCCCACGGAAGAGTTGAGATAGAGCCAGCCACTGGTGCGTTTTATCAGTTGTTTGATCGCCATGGCTTCGGTCCTCTTAACGGTTCTGTTCAGGATTCCACTGGGCATACCGCTGGCCGCGCAGGAACTGCCACAGGCCGAGGCTCATCCCGGCGAGCGTGACCAGCAGAAACGCGGCCAGACGAAACGGTTTCGGCAAGCGGTGTTGCGAGTCGAGTAAACCGGCGATCGCCACGCCATAGCCGAACAGCTGGGCGATCAGGGCCAGGCGATAGAAACCGTGGTCGTCCCACAGCCAGAAGTTGCTCAGCAGCAACGGCAGCAGGAGGATCGGCGCCAGGCGGCGGATCAGTTTGTGGCTGATCAGTGCGACCGAATACAGGCCATGTTTGAGGGGGTTGAGCAGCTCACTGCGCTGGGCCAGGCTTTGCAAGCCACCGACAGTCACGCGTTGACGACGGCGGAACTGTTTGTCCGCTTCGTCGACGCCGTGGTCGATCACTTGCGCCTCGGGGACGTACACAATGCGTTTGAAAGCGACCGGTGCGCAGGTACTGATGAAAAAATCGTCGTTGACCTCCGCCGGTACGTTCTGGAACAGCTCGCGGCGCAGGGCGAGCAGAGCGCCATCGGCGGAGACCATGCAGCCGGTGCGGTTCTCCATCCGGCGCAACCAGCCCTCGTAGTGCCGATACAGGCTGTCGCCGACGCTGAGGCCGCCGCCGGTCACCGGGATCACCATGTGCCCGGCGCAGGCACCGACAGCGGGATCGCTCAACGGCGCGAGCAAGTGGCCGAGGGTTTCCCGCGACCACTGGTTGTCGGCATCGGTGAACACCAGAATGTCGCCGGTGGTCAGGGCCACTCCGGCGTTCAGCGTTGCCGCTTTGCCCTGACGCGGCAGGTCGAGCACGCTGATGCGCGCATCAACCACCTTGCGCGCGCAGGCCACGGTGTCGTCGCTGGAGCCGTCGCTGGCGAGAATGATCTGCAAGCTGGCCGGTTGATAATCCTGCGCCAGCAACGTGCGCAGCTTGTGCTCGATATGCCGCGCCTCGTTGTGTGCGGCGATCACGATGCTCACGTTCAGCGGCGGTGCCGGGGCGTGACGCCATGCCGGAAACAGCGGCGACAGAAGTGTCAGCAGCAACGGGTAACCCACGTAGGCATACACCGGCAGCAACAGGCACAGCCAGAAAATGAATTCAGCCACGGGCAGGCCTCCTGGCGTTCCAATGACACAGATTGAGAATGAACGCCGCCCCGGCGAGGTGCAGGCGCACCCAGTGCAGGCCCCACAGTTGCAGGGTCAGTCCGAGGTCGTGATGGCGTGCACTCTGACGAATGCTCAGGACCAGTCCGGGCAACAGGGTCAACAGCACCATGATCGCCGCGTGATGCGGAAAACCGTCGAGCAGAGCCGAGATCGCGAGGAAATCCAGAATCCACACCGCCAGCGACAGCAGCGGAAAACGCAGCAGGCGCAGGCTGAAACCATGGGTGCGCAGCAGTTGCAGATGGCTGCCCTGACGCCACATTTCCTTGCCCATCCATTCACGCCAGTTCATCTCGTAGCCCCAGTGCAGGGCCACGCTGCTGTTCACCGACAGCAGCCGCGCACCTTGTTTGTGCAGGCGCAGGGTGAACTCCTTGTCTTCGCCGGTGCGCAGGTGCTCGTTGAACCCGCCAACCTTGTCGAAACAGCTGCGGCGCATCAGCAGGTTGGAACTGGGCAGCCACTCCACCGGGTGCGACGCCTGAGTCGACGGGCGCAGTGTGCGCCGTTGCCAGGCGGCGGCGTACCACGGCGCGGCGGCGGGGGTGTGCAGGTCGAGACCGAACACGTCGGCCTGTCCCTCGGCTTGCAGCTCGAACAATGGCTTGAGCCAGTCTTCGGGCATCTCGACATCGGCGTCGATGAACGCGAGCCACTCGCCGCTCGCCAGCAGCACGCCGCGATTACGCAGGGCGCCGATCAGCAGGCCCGGCAGCACCAGCACCTGCGCGCCGAACTGGCGGGCGATGTGCGGGCCGTCGTCGCTCGATCCGTTGTCGACCACAATCAACTCACACTCCACATTGGCCGCATGCGCGGCTTTTTGTGCAGCCAGCAGCGTGCGCCCGATGTGCCGGGCCTCGTTGTACATCGGGATAATGATGCTGATCCGGCTCATGCGCGGGCCTCGGTCAGGGGGGCTTGTTCGGCTTTCAGGCGCAGCACGCTGGTCAGCGCGAGCATGATCCACACGTATTTCTGGTTCGGCGCGCTGAGGAACATCAGGAACAGGGTCAGCGACAGAAAGCTCACGCCCAGGTGGGTCATCAGGTCTGCCTGTTGCCCGTCACGGCGCAGCAGCCACGCGGCGCGTGCGCGGATCAGGTTGTACAGGCCCAGGCCAAGCATGCCGACGAACAGCAGCCCGGCGGGAATCCCCAGTTCACTGAAGATTTCCAGGTAGGTGTTGTGGGCACGGCGATAGAGGTCGCCGATCTTGCGGTTGGCGGAAAACGCCTTGGCGTAACCGGTGGTTGCATAGTGCAGCGGGAAAGTGCCGGGGCCGGAGCCGAGCAGCGGGTTTTCGCGGATCATCTGGCTGCCGACCACGATGTACGAGGCGCGACGGCCGAGGGATTCATCCTGTGCTTTGGAGCCGGCGCTGAGAATACTCAGCGACTGAATGCGTGCGACGTATCCGGCGGGCATCGCGTAGATCGCCAGCGGAATCACGATGGCTGCGCCGAGCATGGCGAAACCCAGGTGCCGTGGGCGGATCCGGGTCAGTTGGGCGCGGTAGTGCCAGCAGCCGATCAACAGACTCAGCGCCACCACCACCAACCCGGAGCGCGACTCGGTCTTGGTCATGCCGCCGAGCAGCAACAGGCAGCAGGCGCCCCAGAACAACCGGTGCAGCAGGTTGGGGCCGCGAATCACCAACAGCAGCGCCAACGGAATGGCGAAGGCGATCAGCAGGGCGAAGGCGTTGGGGTCTTCGAGCAGCCCGGCCGCACGACCCTGGTCCTGAAATTTGGCCGAGAACATGGCCATGGCGCAGGTGGCGCTGACGCTCAGGGTTACCAGTCTGGCAAACAGGTCGAGGTTCAGTTCGCGACCAATCAGCAAGGTGATGACAAACAGGATCAGCCCGACGCTCAACTCGCGCAGGTGCCCCAGCGACATGCCCAGGTCATCGGTATTGAGCAGGCTGAGGAAATACAGGACCAGAAACCACAGCAAAAAACGCCAAAGGTTGCTGCGCAGGCGCTCACCGGGAATCTGATGCAGGGCCAGTTGCAGCATCAGGATCACCGCCAGCGAGGCGCCGAGCAGTTTGCTCCCGGAGAACGCGCTGTCCTTGAAGAACCCTTCGAACGGCACCAGCGCGGCAATCCCCAGCAGGCCCCAGGTCGGCTTGCGGTACAACACCGAAAAACCCACCAGACCAATGACGGCGCCGGGTGCCAGAAACGGATAAGGGCTGGCGAGCAAACCGATGCACACCAGGCCAAGCAGAGTGACGATCGAGAGCGGGAAAATCATGCGCGTGCCTCCCGTGCCGTGCGGATGTACAGCTGCGACCAGCGTTCGGCCAGGGCCTTGAGGTCGTAGCGATCCTGTTGCGTACGTTTTGCGTTGTCGCGCAACTGGCGCGCCAGTTTCGGCTCGCTCAGCAGGGTGTCGAGCTGACGGGCGAGGGCGGCGGTGTCGACGGGGGAGGCGAGCAGGCCGTTATGCCGATGTTCGAGCACATCGGGAATCCCGCCCACCGCGAACGCCACCACCGGCACGCCAGCCTGCATCGCCTCCAGCAAAATCATCGGCGTGCCCTCGGTGCGCGAGCTGATCACCAGCGCATCGAGCTGTCGCCACCACGGTTGCATGTGGGTCTGATACCCCGGCAGACGTATCCGTTGCTGCAGACCGGCGTTGTCGATCCGTGCCTGCAACGCCTCGCGTTCCGGGCCATCGCCGAGCATCACCGCATCCAGTTGCGGATGCTGGTGACACAGCGGGATCAGCACATCGAGAAACAGATCCGGGCCTTTTTCACTGCTCAAACGTCCGACGTAACCGCTCAGCCAACGCTGCCGGTCGCCGTCCGGAACCAGCGCCGCGGCGGCGGGCAAACCGTTGGGAATCACCTGCAACTTCTCCGCCCGGACACTGGCCTGACGGTGCAGCGCGGCGATGCTTTCCGCCACGCAGACCACCCGATCCACCGACGCGGTGCGGCACAGTTGCAGGCTCAGCCAGGTGTAGAACTTCTGCTTGCGACTGCGCGGGGTGAAGCCGTGCTGGGTAATCACCAGCGGCAGGCGCAACAGCGTCGCCCCGACCCAGCCGAATAGCAGGCCCTTGAAATTGTGCGTGTTGATCAGCGGCTGTTCGCTGCGCCGCTGCCGCAAGTGCTTGAGCAATTCGCCCAGGCCGGCACACCCGCGACAGTCCACCCCGGCCTCACGGAAGCGCGCGATCAGTTCCGCTGGCGCGTCGAGAAACAGCACCTGATGCTGTCCCGGCGTCGCCAGGCAATGATCCAGCAACATCCGCTCGGCGCCATAGAAACCGCCGCTGCTGAGCAAATGAATGATCGGCAGCGCGGGGTTCGGGGCGGACGCGGTGTTCAATTGCGCACCCAGTGCACGAAGCTAGGCACCGTCCAGTTCTTGTGCGGATTGCTCGGCAGTGCGTTCTCGTCGTTGATCACCAGCAACACTGGCAGGCCCAGCTCGTGGCTGATTTGCGCCGGATGTTTGAAGCGATGATCGAAGAACTCACGCACGTAGACCAGGGCAATCGCCAGCAGCAAACCGGTGAGCAGGCCGAATGGAATGATCAGGAACGGTTTCGGAAATGCCGGCTCCGTCGGTTCGAACGGCGGGCTGAGCACCTTGGCGTTCGACAGGTCATCGTTGAGCGAGCCGGCGGTACTGCTTTCGGCGAAGCGTTGCGCGTAGGTCGAGAACGCCGTGTGCAGCGCGTCGATTTCCGTGTCCATCTGCCGCAACTTGCTTTGGGTCTGCTGCAAGGTGTGGATGCGGTTCTTGAACTCGGCAATGCGTGCGGTTTTCTGATTGATCACCTGTTGCACCACAGCCAGGTCGTTGGTGCGTTCCTGAATGCGGTTGCTCACCACTTTGAGAAATTGCTGACGGGTGCGGGCGATTTGCTCGCGGGTCAACAGCATGGGTTCGCTGCCGGGCTGGAACACTGCCAGATCGTTCATGTAGCGGCTGACCTGGGTGGTCAGTTGCTCACCCATTTGCTTGATCTCGCGATCCTCGAACGCCACGTTGTCCACCGTAGTGGTGAAGGTGTAGGGAAACGTGTAGTCATTGAGCTTGTTATTGCTCGCGGCGGCCAGCGCGGTTTTCAGGTATTCGAGCCAGCGCTGGCTCTGCAACAGACGATCCTGATACAGGTTCAGCGCTTGCTCCTCGGTGTTGATCGCGTTCAGGCGGAAGGTGATTTCTTCCTTCGGATCCGACGAGCCGACGCTTTCCAGCAAGGCCTGGCGGTTACCTTCCAGACCATCGAGGCGCACTTGATAGAGATGCTTCTTCGACTCGTAGAAAGACTGCGGCAAGTCGATCGACTGCAGGGCCTGACGGCTGACCAGATAGTTCTGCAGCAGGGCGCTGACAAACGTCGTGCCCTGATGCGGATCCGGAAGCTGTAGACGATCGAGATCACATTGGAGCCGGGCAGGGTCTCGATTTTCAGGCTGTCGATGGCTTGCTGGGTCAATGCGTCGAGCGCGGTGTCACGCACCGGATCGGTTTCCAGGCCGAGCATGTTGCGCAGCGGATTAATCAGGTACTGGCGCAGCGGCGAGGTGACATAGCGTTTGAACGGTTCCACGACCAGTCTGGCGAACATGCCGACCGGTGGCGTGTATTCGCCCTTGTCGCGCAGTTCGCTGATGGTCTGACGAATCAGCGCCGGTGACCGCAGAATGTTGCTCTCGGTTTCCATGTCCGCCAGTGACGGCGGAATGAAGGTGGCGTTATCCACGGTGAGTGACGTGGTGGCGTCACCCTGGGAGAGTTTTTTCGACTGCACGATCACCTGGGCGGTGATATCGAAGCTCTGTTTGAGCACCAGCGGCAGTAACAACGCGATGACTGCAAAGATCAGGAAGACCCGTTTCACCAGTTGCTTGTTGGCGAAGAAGATCCTGAAGAACTCATGCAGGTAGTTTTCCTTTGGATTCATGATCGTTCACCTGAGAGTCAGTTACTGCTGCTGCTTTTGTTGTCGACGCGGTAGCCGAAGCTGAAACCCACGCCCTGGAACAACACCACATCGGCCAGTTGCCGGGCGAGATCGCCGGCACTCGCCAGTTTGGTTTTTGGTACGAACAGCATGTCGTCCGGTTGCAGGTAGGCGATCTGCGACGCGTCGCCCGACAGGGCTTTTTCCACGTCGTAGTGCACGGCCTGCACCTGGTTGCCGTTGCGGCGCATGATCACCACCGAATCCAGACGGGCCTTGACGTTGGTGCCCCGGGCCAGGGTCAGCGCCTCAAGCACCGACACCGGACGGCGGATCGGGTAGGACCCCGGCTGGCCGACTTCGCCGAGCACGTAGATTTCATTGCCGGCGGTGGACTTGAGCAGCACATCGACGCTCATCCGTCCGGGCAATTGCGCGTACTTCTGGTTGAGGAAGGTTTCCAGTTGATTGACGGTCATGCCTTGCAGCGGCACGGCGCCGATTTCCGGGAAGCTCGCGTAGCCGTCGGTGCCCACGGTGATCTCACGGCTCATGCCGGTGGCCGGGTGGTTCAGCGCGCTTTTCAGGTTCTGCTCGTTGGTCAACGGACTGATGATCTGCACGGTCAATTGATTGCGGTTGGGCTGAAACAACTGTTTGCGCTGATAGGCACGCTGAATTTCTTCACGGGCCTCATCGCTGGTCAGCCCGGCGATTTTCACCGAGGTGTTGGCCCCCGGCAGGTTGATGGTGCCGTCGGGCAGCACCAGTTGGTTGCCGTTGAGCTGGCTCGCTGCGGTGAAGTTCAGGCCGATCTGATCACCTGACTGCACGCGGTAGGCATCCGAGCCGCTGGTGCTGATGTGGAAGATCACGTCCAGCACATCCTGCGGGCGCAGGGTCTGCTCGACCTTCGGCATGTCGGTGGCCTGGGCGTTGGCCGGCGTCGCGGTGAGGATATTCACCGGCATGTTCTGGGTTTCGGAGGTGCTTGAGCAGCCTGCAAGCGGCAGCATCAGCAGAACAAGTATCTTGGCGTTCATGGCGTCATCCTTCGCGTTCGCTTACAGGTTTTTGTAAAGCCATTTGGGCATGTAGTACTTGCGTCGGTTGAACACGCTGCCGACCACTTTTGCCCCGGCCTGAGTCAGGCGTTGCACGGCGGCCTGGGCGACTTCCCAGCGGGTGTCTTCGGCGCGAACGACAAACACCACACCATCGACCTGCGTGCTGATCACCAGCGTGTCGGCGGCGGAATACACCGCATCGCCGTCGATCACCACAAAGCGATACTGGCTGCCCAACTGGTCGAGCAATGGGCTCAGGCGCTCGGCGGTGAGGTGTTCCAGGGTGCGGATCGGCCGGCCGTTGGGCAGTACGTGAAACGGCAGGCTCGACACCTGCACCACGCAGTCCTGCAACAGCGGCGGGTTGTCCGGGTTGAACAGCAAGTCACGCAGGCCGCGCTCCTTGCTCAGGTTCAATTGCCGGGTCAGGTTGCTTGCCGACTGGCTGGCGTCTACCAGCAGTACCTGGCCGCTGCTCATTTGCGCCAGTTGGCTGGCCAACGCGAGGGCGCTGGTGGTGGTGCCGGCCCCGGGGTTGGCGGCGGTCAGGAACAGGATCCGCAGATCCAGGTCCAGCACGGTCGAGGTCAGGTTCGATTCGCTGGGGTTGGCGATGCTCAGGCTTTTGTTGGTTGAACCGTCCATTAGCTTGCTCCGTGGCCGCTGAATACTTTGAAGGGGGTTTTCAACAGAATCTTCAAATCAAGCAAAAGGCTCTGCTCGGCGATATAGCTGAGGTCCAACTCAACGCGCTGGTCGAAGTCGATGTTGCTGCGTCCGGAGATCTGCCACAGGCCGGTCATGCCGGGGTAGATCGCCAGACGGGCAAGGTGGTTGTCCTTGTAGCGGTAGGCGTTGAACGAGGTCGGACGGGGGCCGACCAGGCGCATGTCACCGGTCACCACGTTGATCAGGTTGGGCAGTTCGTCGAGGCTGGTGCGCCGCAGGAAACCGCCAATCCGGGTGATGCGTGGGTCCTTGTCGATCTTGAAATCAATCGCGTCGACCCCGTGCTTGTTGAGGTGACGCAGCGACTCTTTCAATTCTTCGGCGTTGGCGACCATGGTGCGGAACTTGTACATGCCGAACTTGCGGCCGCGGTAGCCGGTGCGCTTCTGCACGAACATCACCGGCCCCGGACTGGTGAACTTGATGATCAGCGCCAGGGCGACCAACAGCGGCGAAATCAATAGCAGAATCGCCAGGGCGCCGAAGCAGGCCATCACTCGATTGGTGCGCGACAGTTGCCATGGACGACCGCCTTCGCGGCCCGTGAACCAGCCGCGTCCCTGGCGATGAATCGCCGCATCGAGGCGCATCCGGTGCTCGGGGTCAATGCGCTTGTCGCGGCGCATTTGTTGGATCGGTACACCTTGCTCATGTCCAGTCATGGGGTCCTCCGCTGATGTTCAGCCGCGAGCGGCGCGTGGGCGACAGGCAGTGGGGTAGTAGTCGCGGAACCAGGCGATGAAACGCCCCAGCCCCTCATCCAGCTCGATCCGGGGCTGGAACCCGGTGGCCTGGGCCAGATCGTCGGTCTCGGCACAGGTGTTGAGCACATCGCCCGGTTGCAGGGGCAAGAGCTCGACAATGGCTTTCTGACCGAGGTGTTTTTCCATCAACGCCAGGTAGGTTTTCAGCTCCACCGGGTGGTGGCCGCCGATGTTGAACAGGCACCACGGCGCCATGCTGCTGCCCGCGTCGGGATGTTCGCGATCCCACTCGGGGTGGTTGTGCGGCGGATGGTCGGTGAGGCGCGCGATGCTTTCGATGATGTCGTCGATGTAGGTGAAATCCCGTTGGTGCTCGCCGTAGTTGAACAGTTTCAGCGGCGTGCCTTCGGTGATCGCGCGGGCGAACTGGATCGGCGACATGTCGGGCCGACCCCAGGGGCCGTACACGGTGAAAAAGCGCAGGCCGGTGCTGGGAATACCGAACAGGTGGCTGTAGCTGTGGGCCATCAGCTCGTTGGCTTTTTTGGTCGCGGCGTACAGCGACAGCGGGTGATTGACGCCGTCGTGCACCGAATACGGGGTGTGCTGGTTGGCGCCGTACACCGAACTCGACGAGGCATAGATCAAGTGCTCGACCGGATGATGCCGGCAACCTTCGAGAATGTTCAAAAAGCCGCTGAGGTTGCTGTCCAGATAGGCCTTCGGGTTTTCCAGCGAGTAGCGCACCCCGGCCTGCGCCGCGAGGTGGATCACCACTTGCGGTTGCTCGCGGACAAACAGCGCTTCAATCGCGGCGGCGTCGGCCAGGTCAATCCGCGCGAGCGGGAAATGCCCGACCTGATCGCGTACCCATCGCACGCGATCGTGTTTGAGTTGCGGATCGTAATAGCCGTTGAAGTTATCCAGGCCGACCACCGCATGCCCGTCGCGCATCAGCCGCAACACGCAATGGGCGCCAATGAAGCCGGCTGCGCCGGTGACCAGGATTTTCATGGGCGTAGCCCTTGCGGTGCGATGTGACGCAGGCCGATGCCGCTGTAATGCAGGCCGGCGGCGGCCACGTGTTCCGGGTTGTAGAGGTTGCGGCCGTCGATGATGACTTTCGAACGCAGTTTTTCCGCGAGCAGGTCGAAGTCCACTACGCGAAAGTTTTTCCATTCGGTGCAGATCACCAAGGCATCGGCGTCTTCCAGAGTGTCGTCGCGGGTGGCGCACAGGTGCAGGTCGTTGCGATAGCCGTAAAGGCGCCGGCATTCGGACATGGCTTCCGGATCATAGGCTTGCACACTGGCGCCTTCGGCCCACAGCGCGTCCATCAGGTAACGACTGGGCGCTTCGCGCATGTCGTCGGTGTTCGGTTTGAACGCCAGGCCCCAGATCGCGATGGACTTGCCGGCCAGGCCTTGCGGAAACTGCGCCTTGAGTTTGCTGAAGAGGATGTGGCGCTGGCTGTCGTTGACGTCGGTGACGCTGCGCAGCAGTTTCAGCGGCATGCCGTTGTGTTCGGCGGTATGCAGCAGGGCACGCAGGTCCTTGGGAAAGCATGAGCCACCGAAGCCGCAGCCCGGATAGATGAAGTGGTAACCGATGCGTGGATCAGAGCCGATGCCTTTGCGCACGGCTTCGATGTCGGCGCCCAGCAGTTCGGTGAGGTTGGCCAGTTCGTTCATGAAACTGATGCGCGTGGCGAGCATGGCGTTGGCGGCGTACTTGGTCAGTTCGGCGCTGCGGTTGTCCATGAACATGAGTTTTTCGTGATTGCGGCAGAACGGCGCGTACAGCTCGCTCATCTGCTCGCGAGCCACGTCATCGCGAGTACCGACGATGATCCGGTCGGGGCGCATGCAGTCGGCAAGGGCGCTGCCTTCCTTGAGAAACTCGGGGTTGGAGACAACGCGCACGGCCAGATTGCTTTTGCCGCGACGCAGCAGTTCGCTGTTGGCGGTGGCCAGCACCTGATCGGCCGTACCGACCGGCACCGTGGACTTGATGATCAGGGTGCGATCGGCCTCCATGTGCGAAGCGATCTGCCGGGCGACGTTGAGCACGTGGCTGAGGTCGGCGGAACCGTCTTCATCGGCCGGCGTGCCGACGGCGATGAAAATCAGCTCGGCATGCTCGACCGCATCGCTGGCCTGGGTGCTGAACAGCAGACGGCCGGCCTTGATGTTTTCTTCAAGTGTGCCCGACAGTCCCGGTTCGCTGATGGGCGGCACGGCTTGTTGCAGTTGTTTAATCTTGTTTGGGTCAATATCTACGCATAAAACCCGATGACCGACATCTGCAAGTGCGGCGGCTTGAATAAGTCCAACATAGCCCGTGCCAAATACGCTCACGTCCATCTGCGCACCCTCGATAGAGCGAAAAGAAGAAGTTCGGAAGAAGACTGTAAAAGGGGTATAGCGCAGGGTTTGGAAAGCGTGTCAGCAAAATGACATGTTGCACGTGTATAACACTTGAGCGTTTTTTGGCGATTGGCCATCAAGTCATTGCTGCGATTGAATTTGTTGATTTCTTGCAGATTTGTTCAGATTCAAAATAAGCGATGGACGGTTGTAAGTCGCTAATTTAAAGGCTTGTAGCGTTTCGTGTGTGTCAGATTTGAGTCATCGTTTTTTTGACGCTTTCTAAAAAAAACAGTCAATTCTTGCGCTTTGATGGCCGGGTGCTAGTGTCAGATTTTGACCGACAAGCCTTTGACTCTCTGCCGTATTGCACGTCCGGTATCGCCATGTCCAGATATGCCAAAGAATTGCTTTTAATTATTTATCTGCTGCTTTATTCCGAATATTACATTGATCGGTTAAATGCTATCGGTGTCGGTTTTGCTGTGCTTCTTTTTGGCGCGATGTTTTTGGCGCTGACTTTAGCGTTATATCTAACGGCTTATATTCGTCAGGCGCTCATTCGCCACTTATTCGCAATAACACTGTTTGTCTCGGCGGTGTTTTTTGATGTCTATACCCGGGTCACTGCGGATTACCTGAGCTACAGCAGCTTTGTCTCCCTGGTGTACTCCGGCGGCTTCATCCAGGAAGCCGCCTACCAGTACCGCGACGCGATCATTCATGGCGCGCTCAGTGGCCTGCTGTTGTTGTTCGGCATCGGGCTCAAGCCGCGTCATGCGCTGAGGGTGCCCAATGCGCTGCGCGTGGCGGCGCCGTTGTGTGGCGTGTTGCTGTTGAGTACGGTGTTGTTCCTGCGGGCGGGCGAGGGCGCGCGGGGCTTGCCGATCATGTACACGCCGCTGGCCTATCTGAACCTGTTCGCCTACGAAGCGCTGCACAACACCGTCGGCCCGCGTGAACCAGTGACGCTGGCGCGCAACGCAACGGCGGTCAATCACGACATCGTGCTGATCATCGACGAAAGCATCTCTGGCAATTACCTGGACATCAACGCGCCGTTCGGGGTGCACAGCAACCTCAAGCAGGCGCATCCAGGTGTCGACATCTTCAATTACGGCTATGCCGCGTCCATTGCCAACTGCAGCGCCGACACCAACGTCACCCTGCGCTACGGCGGCACTCGCGACGATTACACGCGGATCAACAGCACCCTGCCGTCGATCTGGCAGTACGCGAAAAAAGCCGGGCTGCGCACGGTGTACATCGACGCCCAGCGCACCAGCGGCAACTTGCAGAACCTGATGACCGACAGCGAGAAAAAGGACATCGACCAATTCGTCCAGTTTGACCAGACCAGCGTGCGTGACCGCGACATGGCCGCCGCCGCGAAGCTGATCGAGTTGCTCAACGATGACCAGCCGGAGTTGGTGGTGATCAACAAGGTCGGCGCGCATTTCCCGGTGCACGACAAGTACCCCGACGCTTTCATGGCGTATCGCCCGACGCTGCCGCGCGGGCAGTTCACCGAAGTGGCCGACACCGGCAAGCGCGACGGTTTCAACGGCCAGCCGGACGATTGGGCGCTGTACCGCAATGCCTACAAGAACACGGTTCTCTGGAACGTTGGCGAGTTCTTCGCGCGGGTGTTTGCCCAGGCCAACTTGAATAATGCGCTGCTGATCTACACCTCCGATCACGGCCAGGACCTGCATGAACGCGGTAACCCCGGGCTCAATACGCACTGCGGCGGCGACCCGGTGGAGGAGGAGGGGCTGGTGCCGCTGGTGGTGATTCAGGGTGATCAGTTGCAGGGGCCCGACTGGGCGCAATCACTGACGGTGAACAAGGACCGCTCCAGCCACTACAACATTTTCCCGACCCTGCTGCAGTTGATGGGGTACGACCTGACGGGGATCGAGGCGGTGTATGGCAAGCCGTTGACGGTGCCGACGGCGGACGATTTCACCTTCAACTACCGCTTCAATGCGCGGCTGGGGGCCAAGCCTGAGTGGAAGCATATTGATCTGAACACCATTGTCACACCGGGGGAGGCGGCGACCCGTGTGGCAACCGGGCAGTGAGATTTGTGTTGGGCCAGCGGGCCTCATCGCTGGCAAGCCAGCTCCCACAGGGATTGAGGTTGTTCACAAATACTGAATACACCCAAAAACACTGTGGGAGCTGGCTTGCCAGCGATGAGGCCCGTGCAAACACCACTGATCTGAAGAGGCTGCTATCCGCTATCCTTGCCCCACACTGACCCAACGGATGGCGGCATGCTTCAGGTTCAAGGCGTCTTCAAAAGTTACCTCACCCCACAAGGCCCGCTCCCGGTGCTGCAAGGCATCGACCTGACCCTGGAGCCCGGCAGCAGTCTGGCGCTGATGGGTGAGTCCGGCAGTGGCAAAAGCACCTTGCTGCACCTGATCGCCGGCCTCGACAAGGTTGATCGCGGCAGCATCCGCAGCGGCGCGCATCGGCTGGAAACCCTGAACGAAGCGCAACTGGCCGACTGGCGCCGCACCGAGATCGGTCTGGTGTTCCAGCAGTTCAACCTGATCGGCAGCCTGCGGGTCGAGGACAATCTGGCGTTTCAGGCGCGCCTAGCCGGCCGCCATGATCCGCACTGGCAGGCGCATCTGGTGCAGCGCCTGGGGCTGGGCGAGTTGCTCAAGCGCTATCCCGAACAGTTGTCGGGCGGCCAGCAGCAGCGGGTCGCGCTGGCCCGGGCCCTGGCGTCGCGGCCGAAATTGCTGTTGGCCGACGAGCCCACCGGCAGCCTCGACGAAGCCACCAGCGATGAAGTGCTGCGTCTGTTGCTGGAGCTGCTCGACGACACGCCGACCACGCTGCTGATGGTCACCCACAGTCCGCGGGTTGCCGCACGCCTGGCGCAGCGGGTGGTGTTGTCCAATGGCCGGCTGACGTGAACGTTTTCTGGCAAACCCTGCGCGCGCTGCTCAGCCATTGGCGGCGGCATCCCGTGCAGTTTTTCAGTGTGCTGACCGGGTTGTGGCTCGCGACCAGTCTGCTGACCGGGGTCGAGGCGCTGAACAGTCAGGCCCGCGACAGTTACGCCCGGGCCAGCCAGATGATCGGTGGCGAACCCCAGGCCAGTCTCGCGACACCGAACGGTGCGACCTTTACGCAGCAATGGTTTGTCGATCTGCGCCGCGTCGGCTGGCCGGTTTCGCCGCTGTTGCAGGGGCGACTGGTGCTCAAGGATCACGATAACCAGCGTCTGCAACTGATCGGCATCGAACCGGTGTCACTGCCGGCGGATTCCGCCGTGGCCGGGCAGGCGATGCCGATCGAGCGTATCGTAGCGTTCTTCTCGCCGCCGGGTAGTACGTGGATTTCACCGGAGACGCTGCAGGCCTTGAACCTCAGCGAGGGCGCCACGCCGCAGACCGTCAACGGCCAGACCCTGCCGCCGTTGCACGCGCAACAGGACATGGCCCCGGGTGTGTTGCTGGTGGACATCGGCGTTGCGCAAACCCTGCTCGAACAACCCGGGCAACTGTCGCGGCTGTTATTGCCGAAGGATTTTCACGCCGAGCTGCCGGCGGCGTTCAACGGTCAGTTGCAGCTTAAAAGCAGTGCCGAGGAAAACAATCTGGCGCGCCTGACCGAGAGTTTTCATTTGAATCTCGATGCCTTGGGGTTTCTCTCGTTCGTGGTCGGGCTGTTCATCGTTCACGCGGCCATTGGCCTGGCGCTGGAACAACGGCGTGGACTGCTGCGTACCCTGCGCGCCTGCGGGGTGAGTGCGCGGATGCTGATCGGTAGCCTGATCGTCGAACTGGGTGTGCTGGCCCTGGTCGGCGGGGTGTTCGGGGTCATCAGCGGATACTGGCTGGCGAGTGTGTTGCTTCCGGACGTCGCCGCCAGCCTGCGCGGTCTCTACGGTGCGGAAGTGGCGGGGCAGCTGCGCCTGAGTCCGTGGTGGTGGTTCAGCGGTATCGGCCTGAGCCTGTTCGGCGCATTGCTGGCCGGTGCCAACAGTCTGCTGCGCGCGGCTCGCTTGCCGCTGTTGGCGGTGGCGGAACCGCAGGCCTGGCATCAGCAGCATGCGCGCTGGTTGCGGCGTCAGGGGTGGCTGGCGGCGCTATTGGGCGCGATGGCGTTGCTGGCGCTGGTCTGGGGCGACAGCCTCGGCAGTGGTTTTGCGTTGATGGCCGGGCTGCTGCTTGGCGCCGCGCTGGCGCTGCCGGTGGTGCTGAGCTCGGTGCTCAATCAACTGCTCGGGCGCAGTCGTTCGGTGCTCGGTCAGTGGTTTGTGGCCGACTGTCGCCAGCAACTGCCAGCGCTGAGTCTGGCGCTGATGGCGCTGCTGCTGGCGCTCGCAGCGAACATCGGCGCTGGCAGCATGACCGCCGGTTTTCGTCAGACTTTCAACGACTGGCTCGAACAGCGCCTGAGCGCCGAGCTTTATATCAACCCGGTCAATCCGGCGCAGTCCCGCGAACTGTATAGCTGGCTCAAGCAGCAGCCGAGCGTCAGCGCCGTACTGCCCAACTGGCAAGTGGCGGTGACCCTGCAAGGCTGGCCGGCGGATGTGTTCGGGACGATTGATCATCCGTATTACCGGCAGCACTGGCCGCTGCTCGACGCGATTGCCGGGGATCCGTGGGCGCACCTGGCGAACGACGACGCGGTGATGCTCAGCGAGCAACTGGCGCGGCGCCTGAGGGTGCGTGCGGGTGAGCATCTGAGCCTGCCGTTCCCGGGCGGAACCAGGTCACCGCGCATCGTCGGGATCTACGCCGACTATGGCAATCCCAGGGGGCACCTGCTGGTCAACAGCAACCATCTGTTGCGGCTGTGGCCGACACTGACGCCGAACCGTTTCAACCTGCGCATCGCGCCGCCCGACATCCCGTCATTTTTGTCGGCGCTGCAAACGCGCTTCCAGATTGATGACAGTCGTGTCGTCGATCAGGCGCGGCTCAAGGGCTGGTCGGTGCAAGTGTTCGAGCGCACGTTCGCGGCTACGGCGGCGCTCAACAGCCTGACGCTGGCGGTGGCGGGTGTGGCGCTGTTCATCAGCTTGCTGACCCAGAGCCAGAGCCGCCTCGGACAACTGGCGCCGCTGTGGGCGTTGGGTGTGACGCGCCGGCAGTTGATGCTGCTCAACCTCGGCCAGACCTGGCTGCTGGCGGTGCTGACGCTGATACTGGCGCTGCCGCTGGGAATCGCGCTGGCATGGTGCCTGGATGCGGTGATCAATGTGCAGGCGTTCGGCTGGCGGTTGCCGTTGCGGATCTTTCCGCTGCAACTCCTGCAACTGATGGGGTTGGCGCTGCTGGCGACCTTGCTCGCCTCAGCCTGGCCGCTGTATTCGTTGTACCGCACGCAACCGGCGGACCTGCTGAGGACGTTTGCCCATGAGGATTAACCGGGTGGCGTCGTTGTGCCTGGCATTGCTGCTGGCCGGCTGTGATCAATCGGCGCCTGAACAAAAGGGCTTTGCCGGGCTCGGCGACCAGGCGGCGCAGTTCACCCCCGTAGTACCCGGGCGGGTGTTCAGCTTCCCGGCCGATCACGGTGCCCATGACGGTTTTCGTATCGAGTGGTGGTACGTCACCGCCAATCTCAAGGACCCGCAGGGCAACGATTTCGGTGTGCAGTGGACGCTGTTTCGCAGCGCCTTGAAGGCCGTGTCGCAGCAACCGGGCTGGGGCAATCAGACGGTCTGGCTCGGCCATGCGGCGGTGACCTCGGCCACCGCGCACCATGCTGCCGAGCGTTATGCTCGGGGCGGCGTGGGGCAGGCCGGGGTGAACGTGGCGCCATTCGAGGCGTGGATCGATGACTGGCGGTTTGCCAGTCAGGCGCAGGATCCCCTGAGCGATATGCAACTCAGTGCACGCGCTCAATCATTCGCCTATCAACTGCACCTCACGTCCAGTCGGCCGCTGGTGTTGCAGGGCGATAATGGCTTCAGCCAGAAATCCGAGCAGGGCCAGGCCTCGTATTACTACAGCCAGCCGTTTTTCCAGGCCAGTGGCACCTTGCAGATCGACGGCCAGATCCACACTGTCAGCGGCCCGGCCTGGCTCGATCGCGAATGGAGCAGTCAGCCGCTGACCGCCAATCAGACCGGCTGGGACTGGTTCTCCCTGCACCTCGACAGCGGTGAACACGTCATGCTCTACCGCATGCGCCAGAAGGACGGCGCGCCATACCTCACCGGCACCTGGATCACCGCCGACGGCCAGGCGCAAACCTTGCGCAGTGAACAAATCGAACTCGTCCCGCAAGACACCGCCAAAGTCGCTGGACGTTCGATGCCGGTGCGCTGGACCATTCGCATTCCCGACAAGCAACTGGACATCAGCCTGTCCGCGTTGAACCCCAACGCCTGGATGAACCTGCGCATTCCCTATTGGGAAGGGCCGGTGCGGGTCAGCGGCAGCCATGGCGGGCGCGGCTATCTGGAAATGACCGGGTACTGACCGGCGCGCCTGCATTGGATTGAACTCCGTTTCATTTCGCCGCCTCTACACCGTAATACCTGTGGAGGATTGGCCATGAGCGACGACTTGCAACCCCCGGACCTCAGCATTTGGCAGCGCCTTTTCGACGACTCGACCTACTGGCAGCAATCCCCCGACGCTCACTACTTCGATCTGCAACGCATCGCCGACGACCTGCTGGGCCAAGGCGCGATCGATCTGGAGCAATGGCAGATCCTGCGCGCCAAGGCCGATGACCTGCACAAGGATTCCCCCGCGGCCAACGTCACCCGCGAACTCGACGACCCCGAAGCCTGAGGACAACCGCCATGAACCCCGTCAACTCCAGCGAACACCCCGACGAGCCCCGGCCACCAGGAGAAACCGAGCGCGACAACGACGCGTTGCGGCCAACCGATCCCAAACAGCGCCAGAACAGCGGCAAAGGCACACCGAGCGGCGAGTCCACCGCGCAGGACACGGCAAAGCAACAGACGACGGCCAAGCCCTGAACAGCGTCTATGCTCAGGGGCACATTCGGCGCCGAACGCGGTTCGACGCCGGGTGCTGCCATTCATCACAGGGAAAGGATCGTCTATGAAACTTCATACACTGGCCAAGGCCATCACCCTCGCCACCGTACTGTCCGCCACCAGCTTCGGCGCATTGGCCGCCGATATTCCGTTGTCTGCCACCCTCGAAGCGGATCAGGTCACGACTAAAGTGATCTCCGTTGACGCTGCCAAGCACCAGGTCGTGCTCGAGGGCGCCGAAGGTCGTCAAGTGCATGTCCAGCTCAGCGACAAGGCGAAAAACCTCGCCAATCTCAAGGTCGGCGATCTGGTCAAGGTTGAAGTCCAGCGCTCCGTCGCCGCGTACCTCGACACCGATGTGGATAAAGGTCTGCCTGGCACCGTCGAGCATACCGGCGAGTTGCGTAACTCCCCGGGCAGCGATAATCCGGGCGGTGAAGCGTTCCGTCAGGTTCAGGTGCAACTGAAAATCACCAAAATTGATTTGAAGAAAAATCAGGTGACCCTGCAAAACCCGCAAGGTCAATCGAAAATCCTCGACGTGAAAAAGCCTGAAATTCAAGCCAAGCTGAAAGATTTGAAAGAAGGGCAGAGCTGAACGTCATCGTCACTTACACCGATATATTAAAAGTGACCAGTCAACACGAAAGTTGAGTATTAACTCTACGGCATGACTGCTCTTGTACAGTTTTTGTATTAGAGTAGTCATACTATTAATAGGGTTTAGCGATCCCGAAAGTTTCACGCAAGAAATCGTCGATAAATATCTGTTAACTTGTTCGTACATAATTTTTACATTGAAGTATGAGGACATAAGCGCCAACTTCTATTAAAATCCAACCCGTTCGCCCAGTGTCAGGGCTCTTTACCGGTGCATGGATTGCCAGGCCATTACACTGGGCGAACACCTCTTCGGAGCGGATGTATACAATTTCTGCAAGCAAAAAGGGCGACTTTGCAGTCGCCCTTTTTTATTGGACTTAAATTAACCTTCACTTGCATCGTCTTCTGGTTTATGCCCTCTGAAGACGCTTGAGGGTGGCCTGATACATCTTCGTGCGCCGGTGGTTTTCCCCGTAGGTACCCGCCGCTGCAACGGTTCCTGCCTGAATGTGATCCAGATAGCTGAAAATCTTGCGCGGCGAGAGGAATTTGATGCCGTAACCCAAGTTGACCATCCGGTCCTGCAGGGTATAACCGGGCACTCGATCATCCATACAAAAGTGCAGGCCTTGAGACTTCATCAAGCGGACATTCCACAACGTGCAGAAACTTTTCAGATGCGTTTCTTTGTAAGGTCTTGGCTGTTTCGAACGCAGGCCCATACGCACTTTCGCTTTACGAACATAGTGCTTGCAGAAGCGCGAAGTTAAACGCCAGGTGTCACGAACAATTCCGCGATTGAGTTGCTCTACACAACCGACTGCGGCCATGTCCGGTGTTTTTGTGCACTCACGCATCATCATGGCAAACACTTCTTTGTCGTAGACAAAGGTGTCGGTGTGCAGCAGAAACAGATAATCGGTGTCGACTTTGTCCAGCGCCAGATCCAGCGCTTTGCCGTGCGCAATGTGGCCGGGTTCTTTACCCGGCGAAGGACGTTCGATCAGATTGATCCAGTCAAGCGAACGCAAGTAATCAAGACTGGCATCGGCCGAATCATTGTCCACGACCCACACCGGAATATGCAGCTCCTTGACATGTGGGTGCAATAACTCAAGACACATCCTGGTGATGTCAGGGGTTTTGTAATTTACCAAGACAAGACTGAAATTCGCTTGTGGCCGGGCTGGTAAATCGAACGCTCTCATATCAGAAGGACTCATCCGCGGTTCATGGGGCGACAGGGGGTTCATGAGACGCGTACTGGTAGCGACGCAACCTTAGTCGAACCTTAATTTGCAGATTTCCTGAGCGCGGCGAGTGTCTGAAAGCGTTCGATTTGCCTGGAAATGCCACGGGTGCCGGAGATCGTTACACGCTAAAATGCGCGCCCAACGGCTCAAGGAAGCAACGGCAAGCGCCGACGTATCACGGATGAAACCACTTTCCCTCTACCACCCGGCCCTGTACTGGCTGCGCGTGTGGCAAAAAAGACTGTTCCGCCAGATCGCCTGGCGCTGCTCCGGCAAACGCTACGCAAGCCTTCGCGCACAGGTCGAGCGCCTGCCATTTCGCTACCTCAAACACACCTCGAAACTCATCCGCAAACTCGGCGACTCCGACCTTGTCCTGCAACACAACAAAGTCATCAACCTCAAACTGGCTGTCGCCGCCATCGACGGCGTCATCATCGCCCCCGGCGAACACTTCTCCTTCTGCCGCCTCGTCGGCCGCCCGACACGCGAACGCGGGTATGTGGAAGGCATGGAACTGTCCTTCGGCGAAGCTCGACGCGGGGTGGGCGGTGGCATTTGCCAACTGAGCAACCTGATTCACTGGATGGCGATCTCACTCACCGCTGGTAGTGGTTGAACGCTCCAACCACAGCTTCGATCCGTTTCCGGATGAGGGGCGGGTGCTGCCGTTTGGATCCGGGGCGGCGATTTTCTACAACTACGTTGATCTGGTGCTGCACAACCCGACGGATCGGAGCTTTCAGCTGAAGTTGAACGTCGGCGAGACACAACTCGAAGGGGAGTTGTTGTGTGATCGGGTGAGGGAATATCGCTATCACGTGTTTCAAGAGGCGCATCGGTTTGTGCGGGAGGGGGCGCGGGTGTATCGGGAGAATGAGATTTGGCGGGAGGTGCGGGAGAAGGGGCAGGTTGGGGAGTTGGTGGAGAGGGTGAGGTTGTATCGGAATCGGGTGGTGGTTAAGTACGACGTGGACGAGCAGATGTTCGAAGCGAGCTAGTATTTTGCGCAAGGTTTTCGTTGGATTTTTTAAGCCACAAGGAAGTAACAAATGATCAAGCGTTTCAAAACTGTCGGTACGGCGGGCACGGCACTTTTTTCAATGTTCATCGCCTGTAATACGTGGGCACAAGCGCCGCGTGATTACTACGACGGCATGAAGGCAGGGAAGTGCGCGCCGAAATTCTGAGCGGCTGCATGAACAAGCGGTCGCAGGTGATCTTGACGCGCAGACGCAGTTTGGCAAAGCCATTCAAGAGAACCTCTGCGGGGTGGTTGAGCAGTGGTCACCGGGCATGCCGGAAGCGTGGTTTCGCAAAGCTGCAGAGCAAGGTAATGCTGAAGCGCAAGTCGGATTGGCTGAGGAACTTCGTTGGGATCGAAGCGTTGAGGGTGAAGACGCAAGTGTTTACTGGGATTTGAAAGCTGCGGAGCAGGGGAACGCCAAAGCGCAGTTCAGTTTGGCGCAGATCTACCATCGCGGTGGCCGATCGATCAAAAATCTCAAGGACATGGACAAAGCATTAGCGTACTACCACCAATCCGCCGAAGGCGGATATCCCTCAGCCTACATGCTGCTGGCAAGCCTCTATGAGAAGGGTGACGGAGTTACACAGGACGATGTTGTTGCCGCTCAGTGGTATCGCAAACTGGCTGAAACCGGTGACGATTACGGACAGCTTCACCTCGCGGAAATGATCGCCGCTGGACGAGGTGTGGACAAGGATGAAGCTCTGGCATTTTCCTGGTTTGGCAAGTCGGCTGCGCTCGGCAATAAGTATGCGCAGTATGAAATGGCGCAAATGCTTGAACAGGGGCGAGGCACCGTAAAAAACCAACGTGAAGCGGCCAAGCTTTACCGCAAGTCTGCGGATGCAGATTTTGGCAACGCGCAGTTGGCGCTTGGGAAAATGTACGCGCAAGGACGTGGCGGTTTGCCAAAAAGCAAATCCAAGGCCGAGTACTGGATGCTCAAAGCAATTGAACGCAGTGCTCCGGGAGCTAAAGAAGAGCTGCAAAAGCTTTGATTTAAACGGGGAGAATATATTGATTTAAAAGAGGGCGATCATGGGGTCGCCCACTTTTTATACGGATAAATCAGACTTCTTGCCGCCAGGCAGAGAAAGTGATCACGGTGCCTTCGTCTTCTCTGTTGCTGATTTCGATCTTGTAAGTCCCACCACCGAGATAGCCTTCCACCAGCGCCTTGCGCTGGTTGCCGCTGATTTCGGCGTCCTTCGCATGCTGCTGATAGAAGTCGATGACGTCCGCGTACTCTGTAAAAGTCCGGAGAATGACCTCGAACTCATGTTGTGGACGGCCGGCTATTTTGTCCCAATCACCATCAATCGGCGTGCCCTCCATCCCCGGCGTCGTGAAAACACCGTGGGCGCCAGCACCTATCAGGTGAGCCCGCTGCGGAAGCATCGCCAGCATGGCTTTGGGAAAGTCGGAAGGTAACTGTGCCGCTGTCCACGCTCCCTCTTCCGGTTTGGTTGCAGCGTATTCAACGCTGGCAATTTTCTGCGCGTTGGCTCGGCGTTCCGGGTCATCACTTTCCGCCCATATCGCCATCATCGGAGGCAGTTGTTTACTCCAGCCGATCAAAGATTCGGCATCAGCTTGTTTAGCGCCTTGCGGTTGGAAAATGGTCAGCACGGTTTGCGGGGCATCATTACAGGTCAAAGCCTCCTCACGCGACTTGACCGTGCAGTGGCCATTGACCAGCCCGACAGCGACCAACTGGCCCTTGTCGTTAAGCAACAATGCGCCGCGCTCAAACCCATTGTTGCCATCATCCATGGCAGTAATCATTTTGCTGCCGGCAGGCACACCGTCCGCAAACGTCGACATTTCCGAATCAAGCGCTTCCAGAACTTGCTGCACAATCATTGTGTTGTCGTTGGTGTAGCTACCGGTTTGATAGCCAAAAAAATCGACCAGTGCTGAGCGCACCGCTGGATCCTGGTTGAGCTTTGGCGCGCGTTCTGCGGTGGGTTCATTTGAAAGTAACAGGGCAGTGGTGCCGTCGGGGCGTTGTTCGGAGCGAAGGGACAGTGCAGTCGCATTAAGGGAGAAGGTGAGGGCGAGGAGGATGGAAAATGGGCGATTCAAGCGTTTCAAGGCTACAGTCCTTTGATTGTTCAGTCCGGGGGAGTAGAGGTTAAACAACGAGACTTCTCAGGGGCTGCCTGCGGTTCTCTCGTTTTTTCTAAAGCAAATACCAGGCTTGTCGGGATTAAAGTTTTTAGTCCTCGTTGAGCCACTCGGCATTTTGCACCATGGCTTCTTCTAGCCACTTATCGAAGCTAGCGTAGGTGGCGTGAAGTTCCCAGCCCTCTGACGCATAAGCATGAATTATCAACACATGGGGCTGCCCAGAAAAATCATCCCCATCAAAACATGCGATGTCATCATTCGCGTTGAATTTGGCAAATGGGATCAATGTGCGTTCTGGATAAAGCTGTTTGAGTGTTTTGTACCAGTTGTTGATTGTACCTTCGTTGTATACCAGCAGCCACCAAGGCTCGATATCTGTTTCTGGTTCAATGGATGCAAAATGCAGGAAGTTTGTAGGGTATGGGTAGGCGGGTAGGTCATCGATGTTGAGATGGATTTGCATAAGTAATTAATCAGGAGAAAACCACGTTTAGAGCGCGGAAAGATTGATGGCCGTTCGGGGTAGACTACCTTCAGACAAAATAAATCTGTCCCCTTTTTTGCTCCTTTGAGTTGTAGATTTGATTTTCTAAATTTTCTGAACTGGATACGTGTCGCCCGTGATTGTAATTGATCTTCCATCTGATTTTATGTCTTCGATGCTGTTAATAACCACCTTAAGTTCTCTTGAGTTGGGGAATAGGAAGTAAAAAAGCTCGAAGTAAAGATGATCTTTTATAAGGCTGGCAGCGAAATTGTGATGGTCGTTTAAAATTTCATTAAAGGTTGGGTAACCTATTTTTTTTAGTTCGGGAATGTCAGCGTAGCCTTGCTCAGAGTCATCAATTTTGCATTCGGCAATAAATGAGTTTGCATGGTTGATGAACTTTTCCGGGAACTCGTCGTTGTTTATCGTCATTTCGTATTTTTTTGTTTCGAGAATTGATTTCTCACCGAAGCCTAGGCTCCTGTAAGTGATCGTGTTTAGATTGACTTCTGTGCCGGCTGATTTAAATATCATGGAAATTCTCCAGGTGGTATTGGCGTAATCGTACCATCCTCTTTAAGCGTTATTGAACTTGAGAATTAATCAGGGACAGACCGCGTTTAAAGTGCGAAACGGAAAAATATAGCCTGTCCTTCTATTGCGCGGAGCTCGCAAGTGAAAAGGTTGCTCATGTATCGTTTTTGATCTTATTCTGTATCAATGAGTTTTTTGTATCGGTTGAATATAGTTTTGCAGGTTTGATCTTCGTTAACTAGGTTTTCATAAAAGCTGTCGTTTTCAGCCCACTCTTGAAAAACAAATTGAGTTTTGTTTTTGTTGTTGTGAGTCTCCTTGGATTTCAAAATCCAGTGAGATGAAAGTTTCTTGTCGGAAATCTCAAAAAAATCTAGGGCAAACGGTTTCGGATATTCGTCATAGGGTTCTGTGCAAATGTAAAGCCAAGGGCAGTTATCCCAAAGCTCAATGCCATAAACTACATATTCTTTTCCAATTTCGATTTTCAGTTCATCGTCGCCAATTGAAATGTAGCGCTTTAGTCTTGATGCTGTTTCTGTCGAGAAGTTTTCGCCTATCTTGTTTGTTTTGCATGTGACTTTCACTTTTTGTCTCCGGGTGGAACGCTTGGATCGTTACCCCATAGAAAATAAATCTGTCCCTTTTTTTAGTCTTTTTTTATGGAAAAGAAACGTAATGTCCCTGGTCACGTTTACGCGCTAGGGCTTCTACTTTTAAATATTTTTTGGGGGAAGTGAAAAATCTTTTCGGCTGTTCAGGGTAGATATGGACTGTCCCCACTTACCATTGTTCTATTATTTGTATACTCGATAACCCGCATCAAAATCGCTAACGGTGTGTATATTGCTGTAGGTTGTGTCGAATATTCCCTGGATTGGAGGTTGGACACGATTTGCTTGTAAATTTAAGAGTTCTACTGAGTTCTGGAGTTCTTCGTATGTTGCTATATAAGTATGGTTCGAAGGGGTGAACTCGATAGTTACTTTTTTTGGTGAGATAATGGCAAGATTGATCAATAACTGTGGTGTTGAGAATGATCTTCCTCCGACGTCGTAGATTTTATCTTCGTTCGCTAATTTGGGGCCGTAAGATTCGTGCGTCAAGTAGCCTTCATCTTGGTTTAATAGACGTATTAGTTTTTCATGGCCCTTTATTTTCTCAAATGTAATGATTGCTTTCTTGAGTATTAGGAAGCCGTCCTCGTCCATGTTTTCCAAGAATTTCGAATTCTGAAGTTTTATTGAAGAAACTACTGGTTCGTCTATTAGGTTAAGAACGACATTAAAAATTTCGAGTTGAAAGCTATTATGAATGTTTTCAGTTGGAGGGATGTTTATATAGGATATAACTCCGCCGGCATTGTCGAAATCGATGGCGCCAAAGGATTCTGTAATGTCAATTAAAAAATTCATTTCGCTCTCTCGATTATAAGCAGAAAAGGGGGCAGATTTATTTTCAGTTTATAGTAAATAAATTTGTCACCTTTTTATATAGATTCAAAAAACTGTGCTCTGCTCCGTTTTGAAATAAGGAATCGTGGTCTGTCCCCGTTTTGCCTCGTTTTATTCCCCGTTTACGATAATTTGAAGTGGATCGGATTATTTGTATTTATCTTGCAGTTTTTTCAGAGTTGGCTCGATATGCATAGTTTTCGGCAGTTTTTCCGACTGACACCACTCTGTTATGCACTCAATGGCTTCATTGAAAGGTAGGGAAACATGGCTCTCCATGAATTCGAATGCAATACCTTCTATTAGGTATTCGGGAATGTTATCTGGGTCAGCATCAGTGCTGATATAAACTCCTGACATTTCAATTCCGAATCCTTGTGATTCGAGAAGGCTTTCCAGCGCTTTTGGAAGAAAGCTGGGGTTGTGCAGCGACGAGGACTCCAAAAGATCTAATAAGCAATTATGGATTGTGTTTTTTTGGCTTGTAGTCAGCGTAGTCATATTCTTGTCATCACTTCATAGAAGGGTGGAAATTTGTGACGGTTGTTAGCGTCTCGTCCAGATAAATTCGAAATTTTATACCATTATGGTACGCACTATATACCCGCTTTCCACTGGCTTTTGCTTCGCTGTAACCTGAGGCAGCGGCCTCTTTTCCCGCCTCGAACATCTGGTCAGTAGATATTACACTCGGGTCGTAGACTGTTTTCGGATTACCAAACTCCTTAATACCATCAACCTTACCCGTTCTGTCCAGAGAGTCTCGCCCATAGGTAATTTCCGAAAGACCAGGGGTGCTGGGACTTTGCGTCTCTGAAAGGATATGTAATTTATTGTCAGTGGCTGCTTGGAGGAATTTATCTCGGTTATGAGCTCCTTTAACGCCAGACTTGGAGCTATAGCCATCGGCTCTTTCGAGGTGACCTCGAGCATCATTACTGATGGGCACGCCTTTATGCATGGTGACGCCAGGGCAGTTGTTTAGCCCTAAGGGGTCAATCCACCCAGTTGGGTTGGTAACGTATTGGTAGTTGTTCAATCCTCCCACAAGCTTGATTGGATCTGGCGTCAAAAACCGTCCAGTCCCCGGATTGTAGTAGCGGTGGCGGTTGTAATGTAACCCTGTCTCCGCATCGAAATACTGACCCTGGAACCGCAACGGGTTATCGATCTCACTGACGTCCAGCGCAGCGAGGTTACCGTAGGCTCGGTACTTCGCCGACTACATGATTTCACCGCTGTAATCGGTGAGTTCCTGCGGTGTGCCGAGGTGGTCGAGTTGGTAATAGAACGGCGTTGCTTTACGTGGGCCTTCGCCATCGAGCATCGCCAATGGGCGGAAGCTGCCCGGTTCGTAGATGTAGCTGCGGTAACGGTTTTCGGCGCTTTCGGCAATCAGGCGTTCGCCTTGCCACAGGAATTCGGTGATGTGGCCGTCGACGGTTTTTTCGATGCGGCGGCCGTTGGCGTCGTAGTTGTAGCGACGCTGGAACAGGTTTTTGTCGCGTTGGCTGACGCTATGGGCTTGCAGGCGACCCTGTTCGTCTTACTGGTATTGGCTGAGCAATAGTTCTTGCTGGCGCTGTTGTTCGCGGCCGGCGCTGAACTGGTGAGCGGTCAGACGTGAGCCGTTGAGGTCGATGGTGCTCAGGCGCCCACCGCGAAGGTGGCGGTAGTCGAGTTTGCTGCCATCGGGCAGGCGACGATGGCTCAATTGGCCGACGTTGTTGTATTCATCCAGAAGAAACGAAAAGAAACGTGGTTTGCTCCCCGACCATTGCTTACTCTGTTAATTGAGATTGGCTTCTAGAAAATAAACTGCATTTTTGTGACGGATACTAATGTTAGAGGTTGTTTATAATTTCGGGGAGTTCGGTGTTTTTAATTTTTCTGATTTCTAGACTTTCAAGTATAGATGTAATTTTTTTTAGGTTTTCTGCTGGCGCAATAAGCTGTAAGGTTGAATGAGTGTCACTTTCTAAAAAGCGAGCGATAAGTGTTTCCTTATCAAAAGTCATAAAGTTAAAAATGCTTTTTGAAGTGACGGCTTTGTCGTATTTGCTTAGTTGCTCCCAAAGTAAAAGTGAGTCTGGGGTGCTTTTTTTTAGAATTAGAAAAGTATTTCTGTATTGTGTTAGTTCGTCTGGTTTGAATCTGTTTTCATGAGTGTCAGTAGGGTCCAAGTAAGAATATATTTTTGTTTCTGCATTTTTCTTGAGCATTCCATTGCCGCCTAGAGTCGATTCAATATCCTTACGTAGACGAATTTCTTGGATTTTTTGATCTTCCAGCGAGTAGCCAACAGTCCGCCACTTTATTGTTGTAGGCCATTCCAGCGAAAGAGAATGGCTGATTTTTTTCCAAGTTGACCATATGTCCTGCAAAGACGCCGAGATAAGTGTGAAACTCACAAAATCAGGAGAAGGCGTGAGCTCGGGTTGCTCGCATAGCTTAATTCCTGAGTCGTAAATGTAAAATGTTCTCATGATTATTCTTTTCTAAAGTATGTGTGTGAATTTTCACCCTCTTTTAGGGATCCCTTGGTACCAGTAGTTTTCGTTACCTCTGTGTTGAAATGAGGTCCCTCGTTTCCTTTTACGTGCCCCAATGAATGCTCTCTGATCGTCACAATCTGACCATCGTTTAAACGAAATTCATACACGCGACTCATAACACGGCCGGGTTGGTCAGTAAGTACTTCTTTATATGACCTGGATGGCTGCTGCGAGAGAGGAACTCCTCCAACCCTTTTAGCCTCTCTGAAAGCTGCCCTTCTGGTAATAGTGCTGTCATGGCCTTTGGGCGGCTCAACCTCACCTGTTTCTACTTTCGAGTCACTTGCGTCGTCTGCTTTTTTTCTAATTCCATTTTTCGATTTTCCGGGACAGTTTGTGCTCAATCCCAACGGATCCACCCACCCTGTAGGGTTAGGCACGTACTGGTAGCTGTTCAAGCCACCCGCAAGCTTAATCGGATCCGGCGTCAAAAACCGTCCAGTGCCTGGATTGTAGTAGCGGTGTCGGTTGTAATGTAACCCCGTCTCGGCATCGAAATACTGACCTTGGAAGCGCAGAGGGTTATCAATCTCGCTGACGTCCAGCGCGGCGAGGTTACCGTACGCACGATACTTCGCCGACCACATGATTTCTCCACTGTAATCAGTGAGTTCTTGGGGTGTGCCGAGGTGGTCGAGTTGGTAGTAGAACGGCGTGGCTTTACGCGGGCCTTCGCCGTCTAGCATTGCTAATGGGCGGAAGCTGCCTGGTTCGTAGATGTAGCTGCGATAATGGTTGTCGGCGCTTTCTGCGATCAGCTGTTCGCCTTGCCACAAGAACTCGGTGGTTTGGCCGTCAACGGTTTTTTCGATACGGCGGCCGAAGGCATCGTATTTGTACGACGCCGTACTGCCCCCCGGCAGACTTACGCCAATCAGACGATGTTGGCAGTCATAACGGTATTCAGTGACGAGTTTCTGGTTAGCGCCGCGCCGCTCGCGAATTAGATTGCCATAGGCGTCGTAGTCGTAGTGCCGGTCACCCTGCATCAGCAGGCGGTTACCTTTGACGTTGGCGAGGTTCGCTGTGCCTTCGTTGTTTTGACCCAGTAGGTTGCCCGCCGGATCGTGGGCGAAGCTTTCCGGTGTGGCGCCGCGCACGCTGATCAGACGGTCGAGCGGGTCGTAGTGGTAGCTGCGGTTGCCTTTGCGGCTGTCATCGATACCGGCGAGGTTGCCGTTGGCGTCGTAGTTGTAGCGACGCTGGAACAGGTTTTTATCACGCTGACCGACTGTGTGTGCTTGCAGGCGGCCTTGTTCGTCGTACTGGTATTGGCTGAGCAACAGGCCTTGCTGGCGCTGTTGTTCGCGGCCGGCGCTGAACTGGTGAGCGGTCAGACGTGAGCCGTTGAGGTCGATGCTGCTCAGGCGTCCGCCGGGAAGGTGACGGTAGTCGAGTTTGCTGCCATCCGGGAGGCGGCAGTGGCTGAAGCTGGCCGACGCTGTCGTATTCGTAACGTGTGGTGCCCCAGCCCTGGTGTTCAGTGATCAGGCGGTCCTGCACGTCGTATTCATAGGCAAGCGGCCAATGGCCGTCGTCTACGTTTACGAGGCGACCCAGTCCGTCGTAGCTATAGTGAACCTCTTCGCCATCAGGAAGGGTCTTAACCAACAGACGGCCGGCGGCATCGCGCTGGTATTCGGTAACGAGTTCGCTGCCGTCGTCGCCGAATTCGGTTTTCTTCAGCAATTGACCGTTGAGGTCGTACTCGTAGGCAGTGCGGCGACCGTCAAAGCCGGTTTCTTGTTGGATCAGGCCATTTGAGTAGTAGTCGAGCTGATAGCGTTCGCCGCGTTCGGTTTCGATTTCAGTGAGGAGCAGACCCACGTTGTCGTAGCGATAGCGCAACTGACAGCCGTCGGGATTGATGCGGCGGCTGACCAGATGCAGGTTGTCGGCATATTCGTAGCGGGTGATACACCCGAGTTCGTCGCGTTCGGCATTGACGCGTCCATACGGGTTGTAGGTGAAGACACGGGTGGCGCCACCGGGGAGGGTGACTTGGGTCATGCGATCTACGGCGTCCCACTGATATTGAGTAATGGCACCGAATTCGTCTTTACGGGT
Source organism: Pseudomonas sp. GNP014 (assembly GCF_054344005.1). Taxonomy (NCBI): domain Bacteria; kingdom Pseudomonadati; phylum Pseudomonadota; class Gammaproteobacteria; order Pseudomonadales; family Pseudomonadaceae; genus Pseudomonas; species Pseudomonas sp. GNP014. The sequence goes on from NZ_JBTGUS010000001.1 coordinate 3,621,067, forward strand.
AATTTGCCGGCCAAGCGCATCGTAGCGATACTTGCGTTGACCACCGTCCAGAAGGCGCTCCTCCAGCAATTGGCCGAGATTATTCCTGCCCAGTTGATAGCGGCTGCCGATGTACGGTGATTAATTTCTGTCTAGAACCAAGGAACTCACAAGCTAGATTGATGTTAGTGCCTAGATTATAAGAAAATCACATTTATATAATAGGAGGCTGTTATTTTTTTCGATATCGTCGGTAGTGCTTGAATGCACTACTTCCTATAAAAGGTGTCAGTGAGCGCATTGCGCTACACTGCGCCGTCATTATTGTATGCCGTAATATTGGCTACAGTAATGTTTTTTGCTTGACATGTGGCTATGCAGTTATTTTCAAATTTAATTGTGACTTTATAGTTTGAGTTTTCTTTCTCGATTGTTAGGGTGGTGGTGCCGCTGAAGTTGAAATTTTCTACGTTAAAATTTTCTATGTCAATTATGTGGAGCTGAAATTCATATTCATTGTAATTCTTTTCCAACCACTTTTTAGGAGCTGTTTGCTCTATTTTGCTGGATAATTTTAAGCATATAGAGTTTCCATCCAGCATGACGTATGACGTATGACGTATGACGTACGCATGCTTGAGGGGGAATATGTTTCTCCGAAAACAGATGTCCACTGTTTTTTGTTCGATATTGATGATGTCCACATTTTAGATCACTCAAAATACGTAATGATTGGCCACACTTCTTAGGTGGAATGTTTTGGTTCGATGAGCATTTCCAGTTTCGGGGTTGTGTTATTCAGGGACAGACCACGTTAAATAGTGAGAAAGCGGAGGTCTTCGCAGGGCAATTATAGATGCAAAAAAACGTGGTCTGCCTCCGCTTATGCCCGTTTATGCATATCTTGCTCAAAGGTGTTCGAGCTCGATTAGACACCCTTTGAGTTTTAATCGCTTTATCTCATCATCAAATTTGTATTGTGGCAAATCTTCGTTTTTTATGTCGTGCTGCTGTCTAAGGAGGCGAAGTAATCTACCTGTATTTTTCTTGTTTTTCTCGTCAAGGTAATTATCTGGTTTTGTCTTTGATATTAAACCTTGCTTTTTAGTTTGATTTCAAGTCAGGTTAGGAGGCTTTAACTCAATGTGATAATGCTCGCCGTGGTGTCTGGCGTTGAAGGTGCCGGGGTCTCCCGGATGGCTTTCATACTCATGCGAGTAGTGGCATTTGGTTTCCAGACCATGCGTTGTGTTCCGTGTTCCGTGTTCCGTGTTCCGTCTGCGAGACCTTAGGTTGTACTCCCAACGCCTTAGTCAAATCATTTGGATCATCCGAGACAGCAAAAAGGGATAGATTTATTTTTACGCGTATTTGAATTGAACGGGAAAATCAATCTGTCACCTTTTGTTCAAGAGTCAGCTGCTCTCGGTGAGTAAGTTGAGAAAGTGCGAGATACCAAGAATCCAATTGGTAAGCGCGGCGGGTTTCTCATGCAGACCCGGAACTGGACTCCGGGAAGGACTCCTATTGATCGTAAGTAGCCAGAGAATGGCTTTGAATATCCATTCTCTGCACGTTGTAGTTAGGTTAGGTCTTGTGCAAATGGCTGATCAGTGCAATTACCCATATAGTAAGGTGTCGTCAGGTGCTCGTCTTTGACATCGACGAGGCTAGTCGCGAGCATTTAGGGTTGACGGGTAAATGTCATCCGATGGGCACTTAGGGAAGTAAAAATTTCAATCTTTATCGGTTACGTCTCATGTGTCCTAATCTTGATATTTAAACTGACCTCGATATGTAAATTCGATGCCTCGTAATGTCGAAGCTGTGGTTTTTCCTTTATAAGCACAATCATAAACTGCAATAACACTGTTTATTTTTTCAGATAACGTAGAGAGGTTTTTCTTTTTTATCTCAGCGATGATATCGGAGTCATAAGAAAAATCTTCGATTGCTTTTTCCAAATTTTTAGTTGGCTCTACGATATCAGCTTCAATAAAGTCGTCGTCAATAAAGCCCAGAGAAAATGCATTGCTGAATTCCGATCCTAGAGATTCTCCATCGTCAGAATAGGCAGGCGTCACTATTTCCCGAAGAGTGGATTGCTGCCAGTCGGCGTTTGCAGTCCAAATTGATACTGTTTTTTTATTACTCATCTTTTTCTCCTCAATTTTTAAGGCCGGATGGGAGAGAGTCAACTCCACCTTCTAACCTCCGACCCGCCCACTCATTGAGGCCCTGTCGGAACTCGCCGTAATCTTTCGAATTGTCAATTATTTTAAGTATTTCATTATGTGCTTTTGTGGACCCTTTGCCCCCATGATGGCCAGTAGGGTTCACAAATTTCACTTCAGCAATCGCGGTCCGTAGCTCATAGATCTGCTCAGCACTTACGCCCCAACGCTTGAATGTGTCAGCTCTCGAAACCATGTGCCATTCATGCATTCCTCCCGGGTACCTCAGTCGATCTTTAATGGCGTTCTTGTAAGATTCATTGGACCAAACTGTGTCGAATTCATCCGGTGTTAGCTCGTTGAACCACTTGTTGAAAGCTCCATCTTTAACACTGGGTACGCTGCCTCCAGGTACCAATTCATCCAATGTTTTGACAGGAGGAGTGCAGTTTGGACCCCCTGGACATATTACAGGGGTAGTGTCCAAGCCTAATGGGTCAACCCAGCCTGTAGGGTTGGGTACATACCTGTAGTTATTCAACCCGCCCGCAAGCTTGATCGGATCCGGCGTCAGATACCGTGCTGTGTTTGGATTGTAGTAGCGATGCCGGTTGTAATGTAACCCTGTCTCGGCGTCGAAGTACTGACCCTGGAAGCGCAGGGGGTTGTCGATTTCGCTGACATCCAGTGCCGCAAGGTTGCCATAGGCACGGTATTTCGCCGACCACATTATCTCGCCGCTGTAGTCGGTGAGTTCCTGCGGTGTGCCTAGGTGGTCGAGTTGGTAGTAGAACGGAGTGGCCTTTAGTGGGCCCTCGCCTTCGAGCATCGCCAAAGGTCGGAAGCTGCCGGGTTCGTAGATGTAGGTGCGATAGCGGTTGTCACCGCTTTCGGCGATCAGACGTTCGCCTTGCCACAGGAATTCAGTGGTTTGGCCGTCAACGGTTTTTTCGATACGGCGGCCGAAGGCATCGTATTTGTACGACGCCGTACTGCCCCCCGGCAGACTTACGCCAATCAGACGATGTTGGCAGTCATAACGGTATTCAGTGACGAGTTTCTGGTTAGCGCCGCGCCGCTCGCGAATTAGATTGCCATAGGCGTCGTAGTCGTAGTGCCGGTCACCCTGCATCAGCAGGCGGTTACCTTTGACGTTGGCGAGGTTGGCCGTGCCTTCGTTGCTCTGGCCGAGCAGGTTGCCAGCAGGGTCGTGGGCGAAGCTTTCCGGTGTGGCGCCGCGCACGCTGATCAGACGGTCGAGCGGGTCGTAGTGGTAGCTGCGGTTGCCTTTGCGGCTGTCATCGATACCGGCGAGGTTGCCGGCGGCGTCGTAGTTGTAGCGACGCTGGAACAGGTTTTTATCACGCTGACCGACTGTGTGTGCTTGCAGGCGGCCTTGTTCGTCGTACTGGTATTGGCTGAGCAACAGGCCTTGCTGGCGTTGCTGTTCACGACCGGCACTGAATTGGTGGGAAGTCAGGCGTGTGCCGTTGAGGTCGATGTTGCTCAGATGCCCGCCGGGTTGGTGGCGATAATCGAGTGTGCTGCCATCCGGCAGGCGGCAGTGATTGAGCTGACCGACGCTGTCGTATTCGTAACGCGTGGTGCCCCAGCCCTGATGCTCGTTGATCAGCCGATCCTGCACATCATATTCATAAGCAAGCGGCCAATGACCATCGTCCACGTTGACCAGACGGCCAAGTGCATCGTAGCTGTAGTGAATTTCCTCGCCGTCGGGCAGGGTTTTGACCAGCAGGCGGCCAGAGGCATCGCGCTGATACTCGGTCACCAGCTCACTGTCGTCGTCACCGTATTCGGTTTTCTTCAGCAGTTTGCCGTTGAGGTCGTACTCGTAGGCGGTACGGCGTCCGTCGAAACCGGTTTCCTGTTGGATCAGCCCGTTCGAGTAGTAATCCAGCTGATAGTGTTCGCCGCGTTCGTTTTCGATGTCGGTGAGCAATAGACGCGAATTATCGTAGCGATAGCGCAGTTGGCTGCCGTCCGGGTTGATGCGACGGCTGACTAGATGCAGGTTATCGGCATACTCGTAACGGGTTACGCGGCCCAGTTCGTCGCGTTCTGCAGTGACGCGGCCGTATGGGTTGTAGGTGAACGCACGGGTAGCGCCGCCGGGCAGGGTGATCTGTGCCAGACGGTTAGCCGCATCCCACTGGTAGTGGGTGATTGCACCCGTTTCAGCCTGACGTGTGATCTGGCGACCGAGCGCATCGTAGCGGTACTTGCGCTGACCGCCGTCCGGCAGGCGCTCCTCCAGCAATTGGCCGAGGTTGTTCCACCCCAGTTGGTGGCGGCTGCCGTCGGGATGGCGGATCTCCAGCAGGCGTCCTTGGCGATCATAGGCGTAATGCGTAGAGTTGCCATCCGGGTCGACTTGTTCAGTGATGTCACCCTGGTCGTTACGCCAGTAGATCCATTTGGCGTCACCACGATTTACCACACGGACAAACCCGTTGTAGTACTCGTAGGTGGTCGGTGCGTCTTCCGGTGGGATCACCGCGACCAATCGACCCGCTTCGTTGTACTGATATTCCGTGACCGCCCCCATCGGGTCTTTTTCGGCGATCAGTCGGCCTTTGTCGTCATAGGCCTTTAGATGTTCTGCACCGTCCGGATCAACTTTGGCGACGAGTCGAGCCTTGTCATCGTGGGTATAAACCTCTTCGCTGCCATCGGCGTTGGTAACGGTGACGCTGCCTTTGTCATCCCACGCATAGTGCGCATCCATCTGAGAGAAACTGGCCCAGTGATGGATGCAACGTGCAGACTTGCCTTCCTTTTCCCACTCCCAGTAAAAGCTTGCGCCCCCGGCGAGTTGCCGCTCAAGAATGACGTTCTGCTCGTTGTAGGCATAACGCTCGGACTCTCCCAGAGCGTTTGTGGCTTTGATCAACCGATGGTGACCATCGTATTCATAGGTGGTCAGCGTCTGAACGGTGTTCCAGGCGTCTTCGAGATTGTCCGCCGGAATGAATTGCTGATAGTCGATGGCGACAATGTGCTTGCGGTCGTACCGGACAAGCAGCGCACGACCAGCACCGTTATCCACGCGCTTGATTCGACCATGGATGTCACGGGTGATCTGCAGGCGATTATCGTAGTTGTCGCTGATGGCGATCAGCGTCGCGCCTTTACTGTTGAAACGGAAGTGATAGAACAGCGGCTTTTCGCCGGCCTGAGTCAGTATGAGTTCGGAGGGATCTTCGCCAATGAAGATAGCGGCTTCCGAAAGGCTATTGGTGATTGCCGGGCGTTGTACGCTGGGCAGGGGAAATGTGGTGACCCGGTTTTCGTGATCGGTCCACACGACCTCGTCGCCATTGATGGCCACCCGTTGAGCGAGGGCGTGGCTCCAGCCATAGCCTAGACCGCAGTCGATTTCAGCCGCGCTGGTTCGGTAGAGTCGAGTCCAACTGAATGGCAGCAGGCCACCGAGTTCACCGTCGGTAATGGTTAGCAGCTCTTCACCGGTGACCATCGAGACCGGGCAGCCGTTGGTGCAGGTCTTCTTCGCGCAAGTGGCGCTTTTGTCATCGGGTGTCTTGGACTGATCAGGAACGTCGTCGACTTTTTCTTTGGGTTGCAGAGTGGACTGGTTCTTTTTCTTGTCCCTTGGGAACGAAGAGGCGTCTTTGACTTCCTGTTTCGGAGTATCTGCAGTTTTAGGCAGTTGTTTTGTGGGAGACAGTCCCTCTAGTTGGCTCTTGGGTTCAGCCTTGCGCGAGCCAGCTTTTGGCGCTTCAGTGGTAGCTTCATCGATTTTCAGCGCTGCGGTTTTGGCAGGCTTCATCGGCACATTCTTGGCGCTAGCGATGATTGGTTTCGACACTTCCGCATGGGCGGGCAGGGCATGTTTGTTGCTGAGTGTCATCAAGGTAGACGCGAGGTCTTCAAGATACTTGATGGCTTCTCCGGATTTGACGGTGGAGAGGACTTTGGTGCCCGCTCTCACGGCCAGTCCGGCGCCACCTGTCAGGCAGATGCCCACCAGTACGTTGATCAGGAATTCCGAGGCGATGGCAGTCATCACGTCGACAACAACCTGCGGCGGTAGCATGCCGACCCAAGCAACAATGGCGGAGACGTAGATGAACATCAGCGGCTCGTCGCTGAGGATCAACAGCCCTGAAGCAATCGACTCCTTGGAGGCTGCATAGAGTTTGTCGATCTCGACGTCCGACAGGTACTTTTTCAGCTTTTCGTAATTTTTCCTCGGATTGGCGAGTAGCTCGAACAAGCTTTTGATGTCATCCCACAGCTGCAACAGAGCCTTTTCAAACCCCTCAAGGGCGCGTTTGAGCAAAATTACCGAACGCCCGGCACGATCCGCTGCAGAGTAACTGGCCCATTGCGGCTTAAACTTGCTCGACCATTCGCTCTGCAACCAGCCATCAAGCTTGCTGATAACGCCTTGATAGGAGTTATAGAGCGCTTTGACGTCATTCTGGGATACGTTGGGGAAAAACGTAATGCGATAGGTCTGGCCCTTCTTGGCCCCCTCGATCACTTTGATACCGCTCGGGCCGATCATGGTTTCGATGACCGGGCCGGTAACGTCGTCGTAAAAGGTACCTTTGGTGACTGGCTCCAGTTTTACCGGCGTATTGCCAATCGGCACGAAGCGCGCCGACTCGAACATATGAATCAGCGTGAAGTCACCTACCAACGGGCAAGTGGCATAGGTCTTTACCGCACCTGTTTCGGTTTTCCGTTCGGTGATGCTGACTTCGTTGCCGACCTTGAAGGTCTGGTCGACGTCCAGCGCCCAGCCAGTCCAGAAACCGTCCGCCCATTCCTTGTAATCACTCAGGCAGTTTTTGAAGTCTTTGAGGATCAGGTTCACGTCAGGCGCTTTGGCGTCCAGCACACGCAGGACCAGGGTACCAATCGGGGTATTCATGACGTGACTTCCTTTGTCAGCTCTGCGGCGAGACGCTCTGCCATATCTTCTGTGTTTGGGTTCTGGCGCACGAAGCGCTCAACCTTTCTGCGCAAGTTGGCTTCGGGGAATTCGAAGTACAATTCTGGGCAATCTTCTGATAGCCACTGCATCAGGTTCTCGACGACGGTGGTGTGGTCCTTCTTCGCGAGAGCATCCAATAGCGTTTGGGGAATATCCCACCAGGGCCACTCTTTTGCGGGAGGTACTGCTCTTCTGCCGACTTCGAGCGTCTGTCCGTTAATCAGGTAGCGTTGGAAAACCGGCAGTAATTCACCTGCCGTAGCACCTAACCCTTCGATGATCGGATGAAAATGTCGACCATCCCAGAACCTGAAAAACACTTCAGTAGCGTCTGGCATTTTTACCTGGGTCAGGCTGCGCAAATGCTCCAGCACCGTTTCCGGCGCGCTGGTGGATACCGCTAGCCAACCCCAATCCAGTGCATCGGTTTCAGTAATCCATTGCAAAAAACTGGCATTGGGGCTGATCTCGGCGAGATACGGCATTACGGGAAGCCAATCGGCGTAAGGCGTTCCACTCCAAATAGGCTGCAGTTGTGGTGCGGCATCTTGCTGATAGAAGGGCTTGAGCGGCTCGGCATCGCTCGCCGCACTGATGACCAAATACAGGCGCTCGCCAGTCTGCAGCGGCTGTTGTGCCAGCCAGTCCTTGGGCGTAATTCGATCAGATGGCACAGGCACCTGCCTTGCATTTTTCGCATTCTTCGCAGAACGGCGCGTTGCGTTTGAGGGTGTTGATCTGGGCCGGGGTCAGGACCTGGCCGGCCTTGTCGGCGTCGGCTTGTTTGAGGATGCCGGGCATCAGCGGGGCGGCGCCGGTGCCGCTGCCGGGGCTGCCGCCGGAGTTCATGTTGATCACCGGGCCGCTCATGGTCACGCCGCCGGCGTCGATCTTGATGAAGCTGCCGCCGCCAATCAGGGTCAGTTCGCTGCCGGCTTCCATCACCACTTTCATGCCGCTGCTGAGGTGGATTTCCTGCCCCGCGTCGATGAACTGGCCGGTGCCGATCTTGATGTGCTGGTTCACGCCTACGGTGAGGTGGTCGTTGGCGCGGGCTTCGACTTTGCGGTCGGCGTAGACGGTGTGGTGTTCTTCGGCCTTGAATTCCGTGTAGCTGTTTTTTTCGACGGTGTCGTGGCGTTCGTTGCCGACGCGGATTTTCTGGTCGTGCTCGATGTTCTCGTCCCAGTCGCGCTGGGCGTGCAGGTAGATCTGCTCCTGACCTTTTTTGTCTTCGATGCGCAGTTCGTTGTAGCCGCCACCGCCCATCGAGCTGAGGGTCTTGAAGGTGCTGCGGGTCTTGTTCGCCGGCAGGGCGTACGGGACGGTGTTTTCCTTGTGGTACAGGCAGCCGCTGATCAGCGGTTGATCGGGGTCGCCTTCAAGGAAGGTGACCAGCACTTCCATGCCGATGCGCGGGATGGCGATGCCGCCGTACTGGGCGCCGGCCCAGGCGCTGGAGACGCGCAGCCAGCAACTGGTCTTGTCGTCGGCCTGGCCTTCGCGGTCCCAGTGGAATTGCACTTTGACGCGGCCGTACTGGTCGCAGTGGATCTCTTCGCCTTTCGGGCCGGTGACCACTGCGCTCTGGCTGCCGAGGATGCGCGGTTTCGGGTGGCGCAGCGGTGGGCGGTTGGGCACGTCCCACGGGGTGGCCTGAAAACGGTTGCGATAGCCCTGATGGAAATCGTCTTTCAATGCCGTGGTGTCGCTGGTCACCGACTCTTCGAGCACTTGCGGTTGCTTACCTTCATGCAAGACTTCGGTGAGCAGCCACAGGTCGTTCCACTTGGCCTTCGGGTGCTCGGTCAGGGCGAGGAAATGGCCGCTGACCAGCAGTGGCTGATCGCTCTTGCCTTCGGCGAGCTGAAAGTCGCTGCGGTGACGTTCTAGGGCGCGTTTGGCCAAGTGCTTGCCGCGCTCGCGGTCGATGAAACGACCGGGATAGTCGTAGTCTTCGAGGTCGGGCAGGGCGTCGCCGCGGTTTTCGCTTTCCAGCGTCAGGCGTGGTTTTTCGAAGTCGTAGTCGCGGCGGGTGGTGCGGCTGGTGCGGGTTTCCAGGCGCAGGTCGAAACGCTTGATCACCGGGTTGCTGGCGACCATGCCGGAGTCTTGCTGGTAGGCCACAGGCTTGAGTTTCGGGAACACCGTCTGGTCATCGCCGAAGACGAGCTTGTGCGCCGTGGCGCTGTGCTGGAAGTGGTAGTGAATACCTTCTTCCTCGCACAGGCGCTGGATGAAATGCAGGTCCGATTCATCGTATTGCACGCAGTAGATGCGCTCGGGATAGATTGAACCGGTCTTGAATTCGTAGGCGTTGCTTTGAATGCCGTGCTCTTCGAGGACCATGCCGATGATTTTCGGCACGCTGAGGTTCTGGAAGATGCGCTGGTTGACGCGATGCGCCAGGTACGACAGTTGCGGGCGCAGGGTCACCGAATAACGGGTCAGGCGTTTGCCGGAATCGCCCTGGGCGGCGCGATAGATCTGGCCGTGGATGCCGCTGCCATCGGGCGACAGTTGCAGGAAGGCCGGTTTGTGCAGCAGGGTTTCGAGGTCCAGCGACGGCTGCTCACTGACCAGTTCCACCTCGAACACAAAAGGCTGGCTGATGGCTTCCCGGCCGGTCAGGGTAAATACCTGAAAATCGGCAGAGAGCCCTTCGATGGTCAGGGCAAAGTGGGTTTCATTGGCCGGCGCGAACATCCCTTGTTCCTCGTGCTGTACAGCGGCGCTCGTCGACGACCGCAAAGCGGCTCAACGTACGCGAAATTCTGGAGGGGCGTAAACAACATCGACCAGCAGGGCTGGTCGATGCTTGTAACGATCAGCCGTAATTAAACGACTGGAGCACGCCAGTCATCGGAACCCGAAGTACCGGATACTTCGTGGGTCCAGGTGATTTTGCGGTAGGTGAACTGCACTTCTTCCAGGTGGGTGAAGTGCGCGTTGCCTGGATCCTGGCAGTTGTGCATTTTGTTGTTGATGGCGACGATGATCGCGTCTTCCAGTTTGGTGGTGTAGTAGTGCTCTTGAGTACCTTGAGCCGAAGTGCGGTACCACTGGATAACGATTTCGCTCATGCGCTCGCCGGAAGTCAGCGCGGCTTGCAGCAGAGGCGAAGCCTTGTCGTAGACCTTGGTGATCACCACTGGCTTGTGCACGCGCTGACCGGTTGGCTGACCGGATTGTGGGTCACGCGGGATGATCACGTCGTGGGTGAAAGCCTGAACCATAACCTGGTCTTCGTGGCCTTCCTGGTAGGTGTTGCCAACGGAGTCGGCGGTGAAAGCGCCGGCAGTGATCAGGCCTTGTTTTTCGCCGGTAACCGACATGTACGCTGGTGTTGCCATGGGGTGCTCTCCTTGCGGAATAATTTAAGGTGCCCGGGAGGCGAAATCGCCCGGTGGGTGCCTGAGTGTTATCAAGGAGCGTGCCAGGTTTTGCGAGACCCCCGGAGGCTCGGGGTGAAAACGCTTTGGTCGGCGATTTTGGAGGCGTTCTACGAGCGGAGGGGCGCAAAAGTGCGCAAGAAGTTGCGCAGTACTGCGCAACTTCTTGCGCACTCGTCCACAGCCCTTGTAGATCAAGGGCTGTAGCGAGATCGACCGCGAAAAATCCCCCGTCAGTGCGCAACTTCTTGCGCAGTTAGGGTTACGCTGAATCGCTCTGGCGCGAAGGGATAAACCCTCTCACCACAAGTTTTTCCGGGTACTCAGATCAGCTTCACAGCCAGCGCTTTCTCGCAATCCTCGAGCGAACGCTGCTGCGTCTCGGCATACAACCCCAACTCATCAAGGGTCGAACGCCCCAGCGCCTGTTCGAAAGCCTGGCGATTGGAGTGTTCGCCGTAGTGTGCCTGCGCGGCATCACCGAGGTTCGACTGAAAAATCCCCGCCGCGCTCACCGGCAAGAAATCTTCGTACACCAGCGGCTCCGCTTTCACATAGTCCTCGCGCAGCAAATCCTCCAGTGAAACCTCGCCCAGCCCGCTCGCCGCCAGGCCTTTTGCCGTCGGGAAATAACGAAAGTACGCCAGCCCCTGTTCACGCATGCCCGTGACGCTGTCAGGAAATTCGGCAAAGTGCCGGGTCATCAGCGCGTTGTAGCGTGCGGCATTGCCTTCGTTGGGGAAGTCACCCAGTTCATCGCGGGCGGTATTCAACAAGCGGTCGTACAGTGCGCGCCCCTTGGGTGTCAGCGCCGCGCCACGCTGTTCGATTTCGCCGAAGCGCGCGCTGTGGCTGCCACGGGTTTCAGGCTGGTCGGTGAAGGCGATCTGCTCATCCAGCGCCTTGAAACTGGTCTGGCGCAGCAGGATCGGGCACTGCCGCCGTGGCGGACCTTCGATCACCGCTTTGGGCGTGATGCCATGCGCTGGCATTTGTGCCTGGACGATGTCGATGTCCAGGGTGCGCGGCGTCAGGTGATTGATGTGCGGACCTTTGAACGCCACCACATCGGCGATCAAGCGGTGCTGGGCGCTCAGCGTCTGGTACTGCGCGGCGCTGACGGTGGCACTGTGGTGCCAGCGAAAAGTCTCCAAAGCCTGCAGGACAAATTCCTCGGCCTGCGTTGCGTTCAAGCCACCGGCGGTTTCCGCAAGCTCGATCAACTGCAAGGCCGCCGCCGTGAAGATCGAACGCTTGGCCAGCACCGATTCTGCGAAGGCGCGCAACGCAGGATCCTCAATCAACTCCAGGCGCAACAACGAGGTAAATACCCGAAACGGACTGACCTGCAGCGCCTCTTCATGCACCGCACGAAACGCCGTGGAATGCACGGGCACCCCCGCTGGCGTCAGGTCGTAATAACCCACCGGTTGCATGCCCATCACCGCAAACAGGCGGGCGAGGGTGGCCAGTTCGCTGGCGGTGCCAACGCGAATGGCGCCATGGCGCTCCATGTCTAGCCGCATGATTTCACCGCTACTGTTGAGCTGCCGGGCGATGTCCGGCTGACGTGCAAGCACATCGCGATTGGTCTGCTCCACCAGTTCCATCAGCGCGCCGTACAGCGGCACTTCTTTGCGGTACATGTCGGACATCGCTTTGGAGAAGCGTTGGCGGATCAGGTCGGGGCTGATGAACGGCTGCACGGTCATGAAAAAAATTCCTGCCACGGTCACGGAATGGATGAGGGAAAAGATCGCAGCCTTCTCGCACGCGGGCAAACGAAGAATCCTACGAACTTCATTCTGCCAACGACTGATCCACCAGTTCGATCCAGTGCATTACCGGTGTACGACCGGCGCTGGCCAGATGGCTCTGGCAACCGATGTTGGAGGTGACGATCAACTGCGGGCGGCCGCTTTCCAATGCGTTGAGCCGGTTGTCGCGCAGTTGTCGGGCGATTGCCGGTTGCGTCAGCGAATAGGTGCCTGCCGAACCGCAGCACAAATGACCGTCGGGCACGGCGGTGAGGTTGAACCCGAGGCGCGTCAGCAGTGCTTCCACCGCGCCGCCGAGTTTCAGCGCGTGCTGCAAGGTGCACGGACAATGCACGGCGATCCGTCGTTCGCTGGCGGCACAGGCCTGTTCCAGCGGTTCACCGGCAAGGATCTGCACCAGATCCAGGGTGCGTTCGCTGACCAGTCGCGCCTTGTCCGCGTACGCCGGATCGTTTTCCAGCAAATGCCCGTAATCCTTGATGAAGGCGCCGCAACCGCTGGCGGTCTGCACGATGGCTTCGACGCCGTGTTGCAGGTGCGGCCACCAGGCGTCGATGTTCTGCCGGGCGCGGTCGAGGCCTTTGGCCTGGGCGTCGAGGTGATAGTCGAGGGCGCCGCAACAGCCTGCCTCGACCACAGGGGTGACGCTGATGCCGAGCCGGTCGAGCACCCGCGCGGTGGCGTCATTGGTGTTTGGCGACAGCCCCGGCTGCACGCAACCCTCGAGCAACAACACCCGGCGTGCATGCCGTGGGGCGGGGCGCACCCCGGACGTCGGCAGATGCTGCGGCAGCTTGCTTTCAAAGATCTGCGGCAGCAGCGGCCGAAAAGTGCTGCCAACCTGTAGCAGGCCTTTGAACAGTCGCGGATTCGGTGCCAGTGCGCGCAGGCCCTCGCGCAGCAGCCGCTGTGCAGCCGGGCGTGGCACCGCCTGATCGACCACCGCGCGACCGATGTCGAGCAGGTTGTGGTAGTCGACACCGGACGGACAGGTGGTTTCGCAATTGCGGCACGACAGGCAGCGGTCCAGATGCAGTTGCGTCTGTGCGGTGGCCGATGCGCCTTCGAGTACCTGCTTGATCAGGTAGATGCGCCCGCGCGGGCCGTCGAGTTCATCGCCAAGCAATTGATACGTCGGGCATGTGGCGTTGCAAAAGCCACAATGCACGCAGGTGCGGAGGATTTTTTCCGCCTCGGCGGCGCGGGGCAGCTGTCGGGATTGTTCGCTGAGGGTGGTTTGCATGGCTAGAACTCCGCGTACATCCGGCCAGGGTTGAACAGCCCTTGCGGGTCGAGTTGCGCCTTGAGTTGCCGGTGATAGCGCAGCAGTGTCGGGGCCAATGGCTGGAAGGGCGACTCGCTGGCGCCGTGGCTGAAGCACGTGGCGTGGCCGCCGAGTGCCTGGGCGAGGATATGAATGTGCTCGACGTCGGATTTCAGCCAGCGTTGCGCCCCGGCCCAGTCGATCAGTTGCTCGCCGGGCAGCTCCAGCGGGCCGAGATTGTTCGGCAAGGACACGCGCCACAGCGGCAGGCCTTCGTTGAAAAACGCCAGGCGTTGTTCATTCAGATCGCACCAGAACACCGAATCCAGTGGCTCGCCACCGAGGCGTTGATGCGCCGCCGTCACCGAACCTTCGCCGCCTTCAAGACGCAGATAAAGACTCTCGCCATCGTGGCAGGCGGCGCTGATCGGCAGCGGTTGCTGGCCCCATTCGGCCAGATTGGCCAGCGCCCGCGCGCAGTCGATATCGAGGCGGATGCTCAAGCACTGGCGCGGTTTGGGCAGGACTTTCAGCGAGACTTCGGTGAGCACGCCAAGGCAACCGAAACTGCCGGCCATCAGGCGTGACAGGTCATAACCGGCGACGTTTTTCATCACTTCGCCGCCAAAGCGCAGGTGCTGGCCGAGGCCGGTGATCACCCGGGTGCCGAGGACAAAATCCCGCACCGAGCCGGACCAGGGGCGTCGCGGCCCGGACAACCCGGTGGCGATCATGCCGCCGACCGTCGCGCCTTCGCCGAACGCCGGAGGTTCGCAAGGCAACATCTGCCCGGCCGCTTCCAGTGCTGCGAGCAGTTCCGACAACGGCGTACCGGCGCGCACGCTGACCACCAGTTCGGTCGGCTCATAGCGCACGATGCCGCGATGGGCGCGGGTGTCGAGCACTTCACCGGCCACCTCGCGCCCGAGAAAGGCTTTGCTGTTAGCACCCTGAATTCTCAGCGGCGTGGCGTTGGCCCGGGCCTCGTTGACCTGCTCGAGCAACGCATTGGCGGCATCGAAGTCAGCCATCAGAAGCGCTCCAGCTCGGGGAAGGGCAGTTGCCCGGCGTGAATATGCATCGCTCCGAATTCGGCACAGCGATGCAGGGTCGGAATGTTCTTGCCGGGATTGAGCAGGCCTTGTGGATCGAACGCGGCTTTTACGGCGTGGAACAGGCTCAGTTCGTCGCTGTTGAACTGTGCGCACATCTGATTGATTTTTTCGCGGCCGACGCCGTGTTCGCCCGTGATGCTGCCGCCGACCTGCACGCACAGTTCGAGAATTTTCCCGCCCAGGGCTTCGGCGCGGTGCAGTTCCCCCGGCTGGTTGGCATCGAACAGAATCAGCGGATGCATGTTGCCGTCGCCGGCATGGAACACGTTGGCCACGCGCAAGCCATATTCTTCGCCGAGGCGCGCGATCCCTTGCAGAACGCCGGGCAATTCGCGGCGCGGAATGGTGCCGTCCATACAGTAATAGTCCGGTGACAGGCGACCGATGGCGGGGAAGGCGTTCTTGCGCCCGGCCCAGAAGCGCACGCGCTCGGCCTCGTCACGGGCCTGGCGCACTTCGATGGCGCCGGCCTCGGTCATGACGTCGCGCACCCGCTGACAATCGTCGTGGACATCGGCTTCGACGCCGTCGAGTTCGCACAACAGAATGGCTTCGGCATCGACCGGATAACCGGCGTGGATGAAGTCCTCGGCGGCACGAATCGCCAGGTTGTCCATCATCTCCAGACCGCCAGGAATGATCCCCGCCGCGATGATGTCGGCCACCGCACGGCCGGCCTTTTCGACCGAGTCGAAACTGGCCAGCAGCACCTTGGCAACCTGAGGCTTTGGCAGCAATTTGACCGTGACTTCGGTGATGATGCCCAGTAAACCTTCAGAGCCGGTGAACAGCGCCAGCAAATCGAAACCCGCTGAATCGAGGGCGTCGCTGCCCAGTGTCAGGCGCTCGCCTTCGATGGTCAGCACTTCCATTTTCAGCAGGTTGTGCACGGTCAGACCGTATTTCAGGCAATGCACGCCGCCGGCGTTTTCAGCGACGTTGCCACCGATGGAACAGGCGATTTGCGAAGACGGGTCCGGCGCGTAATACAGGCCGAACGGCGCCGCTGCCTGGGAGATCGCCAGATTGCGCACACCGGGCTGAACCCGCGCGGTACGTGCGGCGGGGTCGATGTGCAGGATGTTGTTGAAGCGTGCCATCACCAGCAACAGGCCTTTTTCCAGCGGCAGGGCGCCGCCGGACAATCCGGTGCCGGCGCCGCGAGCGACCACCGGGACCTGGTGCTGATGACAGAGTTTGAGCAGGCTCTGCACCTGATCGAGACGCCGGGGCAGGGCGACCAGCATCGGCGTGGTGCGGTAAGCCGAGAGGCCATCGCATTCGTAGGGCTTGAGTTCGTCGTCGCGCCAGAGAATGTCGAGATCGGGCACGGCGCGTTGCAAGGCTTCGAGAATCCTGGCCTTGTTCACCTCGGGCAAGGGCCCGTCGAGGCGCTCGTCATACAGAATGTTCATCTCAGTCCCGCAACTTTTGTAAGAGAGGGGCACCCCTGTGGCGAAGTCGTTTGCTCGCGCTCGGGCGCAAAACGGGCCTGATCCAGCCAGCACAGACTGTCGGGTGCAACCCGCCGTCAGCTGTGGGCCTGCTGATCATCGTTGGTTGCCGAGGAATTCCCGATACAACCGCGCGGTGTTCCCCGGTTGTTCGACCATCGGCATATGCCCGACGTGATCCCACACCTCCACGCGCAGATTGGCGATGCCCTTGCTCCACACCGGCACACTGCTGACGTCGATCAGCCGGTCCTTGCGCCCCCAGAGCAGCAGAGACGGACATTTGATGTCAGCCAGTTTCGGCTCCATCGGTTCACTGGCGCGGAAATCGCGGAAGATCTCCTCCAGTTCATCGCGTTGCTGTTCGTAGCGCTGAGCAATGGCATCCAGCACCAGCTTCGGCACCCACGGCGGCGACGCCATGGTCATCGCGTAGAAACGCTGGAAGTCCTCCCGGGAGTTGATCAGGAACGGGTTGTGCCCACGGGCCAGGTGGCGCTCCATGTCGCTGGCCTCCGGGGCCGTGACGCCGGCCGGGTCGATCAACGCCAGCGAGGCGATCCGGTCCGGGTAAGTTGCCGCCAGCCACGCCGCGATGTAACCGCCCATCGAGTTGCCGATTACATGGACTTTCTCCACGCCGCAGACATCGAGCAGTTGGATCATGCGCTTGGCTTGCACCGCGATGTCATAGCCGCCGCCAGCCTTGAAGCCGGTTTCACCGTGGCCGGCCAGATCCGGAATGATCACCCGATACTGGCGCACGAAGTGCCGGGAGAAGCGCAGCCACAGATTCTTGTCGGCGCTATAGCCGTGCAGCATTAGGATCGTGCTGGCCGCTTCATAGGGCCCGCCTTGCCAGGTCGAAACGGTCATCTCGGCGATCGGCACTTCGATCTTGTGCAGCTTGTACAGTTTGGCCTCGACGGCCATGTTCAGGTCATACAGCCAATGACCGACCGCCGGATAACTCAACCAGCTCCAGGCCACGAAAACCGCTAGGGCGACAAACAGCAAAAGCATCGACGTCTTCCTTTTACGTGTTCAGGACAGAATGTGGTCGGCCGGTTTCAGCGCCCGGGTCAAGCGGTGATAGCTGAAACTGAAGCCGGGAAACATTGCGATCACATGACCGCTCTTGCTTTGATACCAACTGTGGCAGCCACCGGACTTCCACACCGTGCGTTCCATTTCCCGGTGGATCATCTCAGTGTAGGTACGTTCTGCTTCCGGGCGCACTTCGATGCTGCGCAGGCCTTTGGCTTGCACGGTGCGGATGCAGTCGAGGATGTAGTTCATCTGCGACTCGATGATGAACAGCGCCGAGGTGTGGCCGATGCCGGTGTTCGGCCCGGTGACGATAAACAGGTTGGGGAAGTCGGGCAGGCTGGTGCCGAGGTAGGCGCGTGGGTACTGGGCCCAGACATCTCTGAGTTGCACGGCGTTTTTTCCGCTGACCGGGTAGGAAATCACCCCGTCGGTGGCGTCGTAACCGGTCGACCAGATGATCAGATCGACCTCGATGTGCTGGCCGTCCTGCGTGTTGATGCCGCGCTCGTCGAGCGAAGTGATGCCTTGTTCGCGGGTGTGCAGCGTCACGTTGGGCCGGGTCAACGCCGGGTAATAGGTGTTGGACAGCAGCACGCGTTTGCAGCCGATGGTGAAGTCCGGTGTGAGCTTTTTCCGCAGCGCCGGGTCGCGCACCTGGCGTTCCAGCAGACGCAAGGCCTGACGCTGGACCATGCGGATGGCCGGTCTCGAATATTTGAAGGCGATCACCCGCGTTTCGAACTGCCAGTAGATCAACCAGCGCAACAGCTTGTAGGCCGGTTTCACACCCAGCAGCCAGCGTTGCAGCGGCCCGAACAGGCGATCGGCGCGAGGCAGTACCCAATGCGGCGTGCGCTGGAACACGTGCAGTTGCGCGACGTCGGGGGCAATCGCCGGAATCACCTGTACCGCGCTGGCGCCGCTGCCGACGATGGCCACGCGTTTACCGCGATAGTCGTAGTCATGATCCCAATTATTGGTGTGAAAGGTCTTGCCCTGAAAGCGCTCCTGGCCGGGGATCTGTGGGATCACCGGTTGGCTCAGCGGGCCGGTCGCATTGATGAGGAATTGCGCATGGAACGTGCCTTTGGCGCCGGTATGAACGGCCCAGCGTTTTTGCTCGTCGTCCCATTCGACACGCTCGACATTGGCTTGCAACTCCACCCGCTCGCGCAGGCCGAACCGCTCGATCACGTGCTCGGTGTAGCGGTGCAGCTCGGCCTGTTCGGCGAACATCTGCGACCAGCGGTAAGAGGCGAACGACAGCGAATACAGCGGCGATGGCACGTCCACCGCAGCGCCGGGGTAGGTGTTCTGACACCAGGTGCCGCCGAAGAAGTCCCGGCGCTCCAGCAGGCGAAAATCGTCGATCCCGGCCTTGAGCAGGTTGACCGCCGCGCACTGGCCGCCGAAACCGCTGCCGATGATCAACACGTGGTAGGTGTGCATGGGGCTCCTTCTTATAGTTGTTTTTTCGTTTTCCTCCTTTCATGTATAGCCAAATATTTGCACTGTGCGCAGCGGTAATGTCGCTCTATTCAGCCCGCTGGCCGGTGATGGCTATTTAACGTTGCCCTGATAGACTCCCAACACATCCGTCCTACGGTGTGCAGGTTCCGTCGAGTGGTCGAGGCCCTTATGGGAAAAACGGGAGGAAAGGGACTTTCATTGGCCAGGAGGCTTTACACGTCGCGAATCCTCGGGCTGTTGCTTGGGCTTCTCTGCGTGTCCGTGGCGATGCAAGCCCTCGATCCGCCGCTATGGGTCTGGGCGTTGATGCTGTTCAATGGCCTGATCTGGCCGCATCTGGCCTTTCAATGGGCGCGCCGCGCCGAGGTGCCTTTCCACGCCGAACACCGCAACCTGTTGATCGACGCCTTTCTTGGCGGCTTCTGGGTCGCTGCCATGCATTTCAATCCGCTGCCCACGGCAACGACCATTTCGATGATGGCGATGAACAACGTCGCTATCGGAGGTTCACGCTTTCTATTGGCGGGCTCCGCGGCGCAGTTGCTCGGGGTCGCCGTCGGCCTGGTGGTTTTCGCGCCGGCATTCATTCCGCAAACCTCACCCGCGCAGATGTACGCGTGTTTCCCGTTATTGCTGCTGTACCCGTTGGCACTGGGCTGGATCTGTTTTCGCCAGGCCTACACCCTCGGCCTGCATAAACGTGAGTTGCTCGCGCTGAGTCGTACTGACAGCCTCACCGGACTGCTCAATCACGGCGCCTGGAAGGATCAACTGGAGATCGCTTTTCAGCGTTGCAAACGGCAGAAACAGGGCGCGGCGATCGCGCTGATCGACATCGACCATTTCAAGGCGATCAACGACACCTACGGGCATGTCGCCGGTGACATCGTGCTGCGCCAGTTGAGCAAGATGCTCAAGCAGAACCTGCGCGCCACCGATGTCGCCGGGCGCTACGGCGGGGACGAGTTCTGCGTGATTCTTCCGGAGCTGCCGCTGTTCAACGCGGCGCAAGCCATGGAGGCGCTGCGCGAGCGCTTTGCCGTTCTTGGCTATGAGCAGAACCCGGCGTTGAAGGTCAGTTTGAGTATCGGCCTGGCGGCTTACGATCCCGCGCATGCCGACGCGACGCGGTGGCTCAATGATGCCGATCAGGCCTTGTATGAAGCCAAGGCCAGTGGCCGCAATCGGGTGATCTGCAATTGCGAGAGCCTGCCGAAGCAGCCGCAGCTCGACTCGGTCTGAGCCGCTTGCGACTGATCCTGTACGCGCTGGCAGGCCAGCTAGCGGCCACAGGTTTCGGGTGCGGTCGGCCAGGTCAGCGTCGTATTGGGTGTAGAGCCTTGCGTCAATGTCGGGTACGGTTTCAATCCACCCCCGACGCGAAACAAGGATTGATTCATGACGTGCTCATTTTCCCGCTCTCTGCTGGCTGCCAGCCTCGGCCTGTCTCTCACGCTCTCGGCCGCCGTGGCGTCCGCCGAACCGCACAAACAGGTGCTCGCCGACGCCGAGCAATACCAGCCCGAAGCCCTGAAGCTGTTGGAACGTCTGGTCAATATCGACTCCGGCTCCGGTTACGAGCCGGGGCTCAAGCAAGTCAGCGACATTGCCGTCGATGAGCTGAAAAAACTTGGCGCCACGATCGAACGGGTGCCGAACACCCCGGAAAAATCCAGTCACGTGCTCGCTACCCTGAAGGGCACCGGCAAGGCAAAAATCCTGCTGATGGCGCACATGGACACGGTGTTCAAGGAAGGCTCCGCCGCCGAACGGTCGTTCCACATCAAGGACGGTCGCGCCTACGGGCCGGGGGTGATGGACGACAAGGGCGGCATTGTCGCCGGGATTTATGCGCTGAAGGTGCTGAAAAACCTCGACTTCAAGGATTACGCGCAAATCACCTTTCTGCTCGATGCCAGCGAAGAAACCGGCTCGGACGTCGCCACCGACCTGATCAAAAAAACTGCCAAAGAACACGACGTGACCCTCAATCTAGAGCCGGGGCGTCCGGCGGATGGCCTGGTGGTATGGCGCAAGGGCAGCGCGACGGCGCTGGTCGAGGTCAAGGGCAAAGCCGCGCACGCCGGCGTCGCCCCGGAACTGGGGCGCAACGCGGCGATGGAAGCCGCGCACCAGATTCTGCAACTGGGCAAACTCGGCGATGAGGCGAAGAAAACCACCATCAACTTCACCGTGCTCAAGGCCGGTGACCGCACCAACGTGATCCCGGATCAGGCCACGGCCAAGGCTGACGTGCGCGCGGCGGTTCCGGAAGAGTTCGACCGGATCGAGAAGGATCTGGCTCGGGTGTCGCAGGACAAGTTGATTGCTGACACCGAAGTGAAGACTTCACTCCAGCGTGGTTTGCCGCCAATGCCGCAGACGCCCGAGTCGGATCGCCTGATGGCGATGGCCCAGAGGATTTACGGCGAGATCGGCCGCAAACTGACCGAGGAGGGCAGCGGTGGCGCGGCGGATGCCAGCCTGTCGGCCGGAGTGGGTACGCCGACGCTGGATGGTTTCGGGATTGTCGGCGGCAATATTCACACGCCGGAGGAGTACGCCGAAGTGGCGAGCGTGGCGCCGCGGATTTATCTGTTGTCGCGGATGATCATGGAGCTCTCCAAGCCGCGGTGATTGGGTTTGTGGTGTGACTGATGCGGGTGGGGTGTCAGGTGCATTTGCCCTCACCCTAACCCTAACCCTCTCCCAGAGGGAGAGGGGACTGACCGCGTTGTTTGTGATGAATACGGCGACCTGAAAGATCCATTTGAATTCAAAATCGGATTCAGCGCGGTGTCACAAGTCGGCGTAGCTCCCGAGCATCCCCCAATAGTTCTCTTTCCTGAAGGGAGAGGGGACTGATCGCGTTGTTTGTGATGAATACGGCCGCCTGAAAGATCCATTTGAATTCAAAATCGGATTCAGCGCAGTGTCACAAGTCGGCGTAGCTCTCGAGCATCCCCCAATAGTTCTCTTTCCTGGAGGGAGAGAGGACTGACCGCGTTGTTTGTGATGAATACGGCGACCTGAAAGATCCATTTGAATTGAAAATCGGATTCAGCGCGGTGTCACAAGTCGGCGTAGCTCCCGAGCATCCCCCAATCAGTCCCCTCTCCCTCTGGGAGAGGGCTAGGGTGAGGGGCTTTTGTGGGAAAAATGGAAGTCGCGAACGGCGTACAAAAAATACCGAAAAGTCCGAAAGAAGCGCTCATTGCGGCCGTTGAGCGCGGCTCTTATAGTCCCGGCTCGCAGAAAACTCTGCAACGATCTTGGCCGGTCGAATACAGAACCTGACCCTTTTGGAGTGAACTCTATGACCGACCAAGTAATGCCCCGCTTCCTCCCCATCGACACCTACGACGCCGAATCCCCGGTGCTCTTCCTCAACACCCACTCAGAACTCAGCGACATGGCCGCCTGTGCGATGCACCGGTTTGTGGTCGTGCGCGATCTGGCCGACACCTTTGCCAGTCTCAACCTCAAGGGTATTTCCGATTGTGATCTGACGCGGGTGACCAGCGCGGTGCATCTGTTGATGCGCGAGGGCTGTGCGATTCTGGATGTGATTCAGGCGCGGGCGGTGCAGCGGGAGGAGGCTTACAAGACGCCGGTTTAGCGGTGTAGCGGCTGTTGCTATCGCGAGCGGGCTCGCTCCCACAGCGGATCTTGGGTGAACACAATATTCGTGTTCGACACCGATCAAATGTGGGAGCGAGCCTACTCGCGAAAGGGCCGGTAAATCGTGTGCATCACTCCTTCACGCTCATGTATTCCTTGGCCCAGAGAATGTATTCCTCAGGCTGGGTATAGGTATGCGTCAACTCGGTCGCGCTCAAATCGGACGCCTGAGTAAAGATCTGCCGCTGTTCACGCAAGCTGTCATACGTCGCTTTGATCGCCGCAAAGTAAGCGCCATGCCCATCAATGGTCACGCGCACACCGAGTTCGGCCAGACGTTTGTCGTCGCGCAGCGCCGGGTTGCCATAGGTGACCAGCATCAGCGGCACGGTCAGGTGTTCGGCGATTTGCTCGAGCTGATCGAAATCCTGAACCCCGACTCATGCAAATCCCGTCGGCGCCCGCCGCCTGATACTGCTTGGTGCGGCTGATGATTTCCTGGTTGGGCAGAATGCCGGCATTGGTGCGGGCGATGATCGCCATTTCCGAATCGACCCGGGCTTCCAGCGCCGCACGGATTTTGCCGACGCCTTCGGCGACCGTGATCAGGTCGGTGGATTTGCGCCCGAATTGCGCGGGCAGCAGGGTGTCTTCGATGGTCAGGGCGGCGACGCCGGCGCGTTCCAGTTCGACGATGGTGCGCATCACGTTGAGGGCGTTGCCGTAGCCGTGGTCGGCGTCGGCGATCACCGGCAATTGGGCGACGCGACCGATACGAGTGGCCTGTTCGGCGAACTCGCTGAGGGTGATCAGGGCAAAGTCCGGAGCGCCCAGCACCTGCAACGAGGCCACGGAACCGCCAAGAATCCCCACTTCAAAACCCAGGTCAGCGGCGATGCGGGCGGACATCGGGTCGAACACCGAAGCCGTGTGGTAGCAGGTGTCGGAAGCCAGCAGCTGACGGAAACTACGGCGCAAATCTTGATGGGAAAGCCGGGTCATACGAGTTCCACCAATACAAAGGAATGGAAGGCTTGAGCAAATGTGTCAACGCCGAAGGATGAAAAGGCTATCACGCGAATGGGTCAAGGATCATGACGAATTTGCGAGGGTGACCTGGGAGGGGGGATTCTGCGCTGAAAGGATTCATCAGCGATCAACGCTATAGGAGGGGATTTACCTGTGGATACCTGATTGATCGGTGGCGAGGGGATTTATCCCCGATGGGCTGCGAAGCGGCCCCTGAGCCAATCACCTGCCTTCTTCAGCTCCGTCGCATTTACCGATTCTGCGACTGTTGTGCAGTGGAACCGGGATCAATTCCCTCGCCACAGGGAATCTCCTGGCAGATGACGATTCAGGCCGCGACCGCCTGCTGCTGTTGATTGGGCAGCATCACTGCGCGCACTGAATTGCCCGGTTGCAGTTGCAGGCGTTTGGCTGTGAGGCGGTCGATCACCAGGCTGCTGCCGACCCGACGGGCCCGCGCGACGGTGATGCGGCAGTTTTCCAGACGACGGTTGTGGATCAGCCACAGCGGCGCCTGCTCGTCCGGGGTGCCGAGGCTCAGGGTCAGCTCCAGGCTGTCGCGCACGGTGCGAATGCTGCGCACTGGCGCTTCGATCACCGGGCCACCGTCGAAAATGTCGATATAGCCCTTATGGGCGAACCCCTCGGCCTGGAGGATTTTCAGTGCCGGTTCGGTGTTGGGGTGCGCCTGACCGATGGCCGCTTGCGCCTGTTCGGTGAGCAGGCAGGTGTACAACGGCTGACGTGGCATCAGTTCGGCAATGAACGACTTGTTGCCCAGCCCCGACAAGTGGTCGGCATGGCTGAAGTCCATCTGGAAGAAGTGCCGGCCCAGACTGTCCCAGAACGGCGAACAGCCCTGTTCATCGGCGCTGCCGCGCAGTTCGGCAATCATTTTTTCGCCGAACAGGTGCGGGAACTCGGCAACGAACAACAAACGCCCCAACGACAGCAGGCGACCATTGCTGCCCTGACGGTGGTCATGCCCCAGAAACAAGGAGCACAGCTCCGACTGGCCGGTCAGTTCGTTGTTGAGGAACAGCGTCGGAATCTGCCGCTGAATGCCCAGGTCCGGGGCCGAACTGACTGTCAGCCCGACCCGATAGTTGTACCAGGGTTCGCGCAGGCCCACGGCCCCGGTCAAGGCGCTGACACCGACCACGCGCAGGTCGTCGTCTTCGAGCACGAACAGGTAGTCGGCGTCGGCACGTTCCACCTGTTCGGCAAACGCCCGTTGCGCCCAGCGTACCCGGTGGGCCAGACGCTCTTCGTTGGCCGGCAGGGTGGTAAACCCTGGGCCGGCCTGTTGCACCAGTGTCATCAAGGCTGGCAAGTCGCTGACTTTAACCGGGCGGACAATCATGCTGTAACTCCTTCTGCGCGCCTGCTCGGGCACTGTCGTTGGGTGCGAGACCGGGCGCGGTTCACAGGGCAATCAGGCGGATCAGGCTGCCGTCGGTCACATTCAGCGCCGCACACATTGCCGGGGTGAGGGCCAGCGGTTGATCGGGGCGGTAATCCAGTTCGGCGACAATCGCCCGGTAGCCGTGCAGCGAGTCGTTGCTCAGCAGGTAACCGCCGCGCGCATCAATGTGCGCCTGTTGCTGCACTTCAAGCGTCTGGCTGCGGGCGATCGACTGGATGTTCGCCGTGCGTGCATACAGGGTCGGGCCGGCATCGAACAGGTCGATGTAGCTGTTGGTTTCAAAACCTTCGCGCTCAAGAATGTCGAACGCTTCCTGGCCGTCCGGGTGAATGCGGCCAATGCATTGCTGTGCGGCGGGCGGCAGCATCGGCACGTAGATCGGATATTGCGGCATCAGTTCGGCGAGGAACGTGCGGCTTTGCAATCCGCACAGGCGCTCGGCTTCGACGTAGGGCAGGTCGAAAAAATGTTTGCCCAGCGCATCCCAGAACGGCGAGTGGCCGTTCTCGTCGCTGTAGCCGACGATTTCGGTGATCACCGCTTCGGCGAAGCGCGGCGCGTGGGCGGCGATGAACAGCAGGCGTGCCCGCGACAGCAACTCGGAAAACGGCGTGCGCACCAGTTCCGCGTCGATATGAAAACCGCGCAACAGGGTGTGATCGTTGAGGTCGTGGCACAGCGACAGCGCCGGTACACCGTGCTCGATGTTCAACTCCCGCGAGGCACTGGTGAAGTGGCGGTTGCGCAGACTGTAGAACGGTTCCTTGAAACCGGCGGTGGCGAGGATCTCCGAGCAGCCGAGCAGGCGTTGACTGTCGAGGTCTTCGAGCACGAAGAAGTAGTTTTCCGGCCCCGGTGCCGTGGCCTCGCTGGCAAACGAGGCGCAGGACGCGGCGATTTTATCGCGCAGGCGTTCACTGTCGTCCGGCAGCGACGTGACGCCGACCAGGCTATCGCGCGCCAATTGTTGCAATTGCGGCAGGTCGCCGGGTTCCACTGGGCGTAAGACCAGCATGGATGTACTCCTGTATCAAAAGGTCCGGCGAATTCGCCGAACCTGACTATCACTGTCGGTGTCCACGCGTTAAATCGGCGGTCGCCTGATCTGTTGTCAGACGCCGCTCTTTTTCTTGTCAGCCGTTGCTCGGGTCAGGCAGCGCGGTACTGGCGCCGAGCTTGTTGAGGAAGAACAGGTACACCAGGCCCAAAGCGATCCAGATCAGGCCGAGTTTCTGCGCATCGACGCCCATGTTGTACATGATGGCCGCGACGATGATGAAGCCGATCACCGGGCAGATCAGGTGACGCACGACCTGACCGGACTTTTGCCGACGCCAGTAGTAGTTGATCACCGTCAGGTGCAGCAGCATGAAGCCGCTGAGCGCGCCGAAGTTGACCAGCGAGGTCAGGGTGTCGACCGAGTTGATGAACAGGTAGCAAATCACCAGCGACAGCACCGCCACCAGATAAATGCTCAGGTACGGCGTGTTGTGTGTCGGGTGCACCTTGGCCAGCACTTTCGGCAACTTGCCGTCGCGGGCCATGCCGAACAGCAGGCGCGAGACCGCGGCTTGCGAGGTGATTGCCACCGCGACGCCCCAGGCCAGCGCGGTCGCCACCCCGGTCAGGGTCGCCAGCCAGCTGCCGGCGGCGATTTCGGCGATTTCATAGAACGCAGTGTCGGCGGACTTGAAGCCCATGCCTGCTGCCAGATCGGTGGCGATCCAGGTCTGTGCGACGAAAATCACCCCCATCACCAGCAATGTGATCAGCGCCGCTTTGCCGACGCTTTTGCCCGGATCGCCCTTGATTTCTTCCGCGAGGGTGGAAATCGCATCGAAGCCGAGGAACGACAGCACCGCAATCGACACCGCTTGCATCAGCAGGGCGAAGTTGAACGTTTCCGGGTGATACAGCGGCGCCAGGGTCAGCTCGCCGTTGCCGCCGCCGTGGTGCAGGGCGTTCCAGGCGTAGAACAAGAAAATCCCCAGCACCACCAGTTGCGCCAGCAGGAAGATGATGTTCATCCGTGCGGTGAAGGTGATGCCGCGCAGGTTGACGAAGGTGGCGCTGACCAGGAACGCCAGAATGAAGCCGACTTTCGGAATGTCCGGGTACAGGTGATTGAGCGCCATTGCTGCATAGACGTAGAGCAGTGGCGGAATCAGCAGGTAATCGAGCAGCATCAGCCAGCCGGCAATGAACCCGACGTGTTGATTGAGGCCGCGCTGTGCGTAGGAATATACCGAGCCGGCGATCGGAAAAGCCTTGGCCATGCTGCCGTAGCTCAACGCGGTGAACAGCATTGCCACCATGCCGATGATGTAGGCCAGAGGCACCATCCCGGGCGCCTCGGCATTGACGTAGCCATACACGCCGAACGGGGCGATGGGGATCATGAAGATCATCCCGTACACCACCAGGTCGGTCAGTGTCAGGCTACGTTTCAACTCCTGTTTGTAGCCGAACTCTTCTATTTCCATGAAGCGCAACTCCTTGTCAGCTTATCGAGCGTTTTTAGTTGTTATGTCGGTCCGTCATTTACAGCATCTGCAGTTTCTACAACATTCGTTACAGCAGTGGCGCCAGGCGCTCGGCCCACAAGGCCACGGCTTGCGGGCTGCGCAGCAGATCGTTGCGCACCTCGATCAGCACCGAATCCAGGCCGCGGGCATCGCCATGCACCGGCACAGTCATGTCGCCCAGCGGGTCGATCTTGTACGGCTGATTGCCGGCGACCTTCAGCGCAAGTTCGTCGAGGCCGTCGAGCACACGTTGCGCATAGGCTTTCGCCTGCCCGAACAACACGCCGATTTCCAGCGGTCGTGGCTGGCCGTAATACACCGGGGTAAAACTGTGAATCCCCACCACCCGTACCGGCTGGCCTTTGGCGATGCGGGCGTCGATCAACGTCTGCAAGCGCGCGTGAAACGGTTTGAACAGCGTCTGGCGGCGGTATTCGCGGCTGGCTTCGTCCAGCTCGCGGTTGCCCGGCACCTGGTAAATCTCGCTCTGCGCCGGAATGCTGTCCGGCGCATGGCGCGGACGATTCAGATCAATCAGCAGCCGTGAATAATTGGCGCTCAACAGTGTCGCCCCGAGTGTTTCCGACAGTGCTTCTGCCAGTTGCAGTGCGCCGATGTCCCAGGCGATGTGCTCGCGGGCGGCGGCATCGTCCAGGCCCAGATTGTTCAGGGCCTCGGGGATGTAGCGGCTGGCGTGCTCGCACACCAGGATCAACGGATGCGATGAATCTTCGCGGCTCAGGTTGTAGACCGGGCGGGTGTACAACCCCGACTCGGTGGATTCAGTACAGGCGTGCATAGTGCTCACACAGGTCAGCGGGCGAGAGCTGTTCCGTCAGCGCCAGTTCCTCGGTTTTAAGGGCGTGGTAGGTGTCGAGCAAAGGCTTGGGCAACCATTCATTGAAGGCTGCACTGTCACGCAGGCAATCCAGCGCCTGGGCCAGCGAGGCGGGCAGGGCAACGATGCCCCGGGCCTTGCGTTGCTCGTCGTTGAGTGAATCGGGAATTTCATCGGTGATGGCGTTCAGCGCCAGGCGCTGTTCGATGCCCAGCCGTCCGGCGATCAGCAGCGCGGCCATCGCCAGGTGCGGCGAGGCGGTGGCGTCCATGGCGCGGAACTCCAGGTTGAACTGGTTGGCCACGGGTTTGCCGCCGAGTGTCACGGTCGGGCAGATGCGCAGCGCCGCTTCACGATTTTGCTGGCCCAGACAGGCATAAGACGCACTCCAGTGATGCGGCTGCAGGCGCTCGTAGGACACCGGCGTCGGAGCGGTGAACGCACACAGCGCCGGCAGATAATGCAGAATCCCCGCCGCCCAATGCTGGCCAAGGCTCGACAAACCGTTGCTGGTGCCCGCGTCGTAGAGCTGCGGCTGCCCCGCCAGATCGAGCAGGCTGACGTGCAGGTGCACGCCGTTGCACACGGCATCGGCGGCAGTTTTCGGTGCGAAACTCAGATCCAGGCCCATTTGCCGGGCGATCTCACGGGTGATTTCGCGCACGTTCACCGCACGGTCTGCCGCCGCCACGCCAAGGGTCGGGCGGCAGGTGATTTCGTATTGATGCTTGCCGTATTCGGGCAGGAACATTTCTGGCTCGACGCCACCGGCGCGCAAGGCGCTGAGCAGCCAGCCGCCGAATTCGGCGCCCTGACGCTGGGCTTCGAGGGAAAACGCCAGGTGTTCGGCAAACCCGGCGTGCAGGTTGAATTCGTGTTCGAACGCGGCGTTGACCTGCAGGCCCAGTACGTCGCGATATCGTTCGATTTCGTCACGCAGCAACGTGCGCGGGCAGGCGCCCCACGGGCGGCCATCGGTTTCGCGGATATCACCGTGGATAAAGTCCAGCGCTGGCGCATCG
The DNA here is from genome assembly GCF_054344005.1 of Pseudomonas sp. GNP014. Classification (NCBI taxonomy): domain Bacteria; kingdom Pseudomonadati; phylum Pseudomonadota; class Gammaproteobacteria; order Pseudomonadales; family Pseudomonadaceae; genus Pseudomonas; species Pseudomonas sp. GNP014. The sequence goes on from NZ_JBTGUS010000001.1 coordinate 3,650,185, forward strand.
GCGTCCGGGCCGTTGCCGACAGTGACGCGGCTGCTCAGGTCCGGAATCAGCCGCAGATCGCCATAGGCGCCCCACGGGTTGGTCGAGGCGATGACATCCTGCGGCGTCAGCGCACTGTTGGCCGGTACCCAGCCGCAGCCGGCGGCTTGATAATGCTCCAGCTCATCGGTGGGAAACGAGCGGCCCCGGGTAATGCCGATCAGGTCGGTGGTGACGATGGTGGTCATCGGCAGCGGCGTCAGGCGTGCACTCATGGGCGCATCTCCTGCAACCGGCCGAGCACGGTTTGCGTGTCGGTGATCCAGCAGTAGCCCTTGATCGCATTCAGGCAGGCGTCATGCCGCGCCGGGGTGTAGGTGGCGCAGGCGTCTTCGACCAGGGTCACCAGATAGCCACGGTCGGCGGCGTCGCGCACGGCCATGTCGACGCACTGGTCGGTGACAATGCCGGCGATGATCAAGTGACGGGTTTCGAGGTTGCGCAGCACGTAGTCGATGTTGGTCGAGTTGAACACCCCAGACGAAGTTTTCGGCAAGACGATCTCGTTTTCCACCGGGGTCAGGTCGTCGATGATCCGCGCCTGCTCACTGCCCTTGGGCAGGTGCATGTCCGACAGCTTGTGGTCCAGCGAGCGGTCGCGGCCGTCGGCGGTCAGGCTCTCGATGATGGTGTGCAGCACGTTCTGCCGCGCTTCGCGAAAGGCGCTGAGCAACCGGCGCTGGTTGGGCACCACCTGCATGTGGGTGCGGGTCAGGAAGTATTCGGCATCCGGTCCGTTCAGGTGCGGGTCGTACTGCGGCTCGAGCCAGGCACGCTGCATGTCCACCAGCAGCAATGCGCTGTGATCGGTGACAAACGGCAGATCCCGCGGCGAGCGATGGGGAAGGCTGAACATCCTTATTTATCCTCCAGCAGGTGGGTGTTGAAGTCGTTGCGCAGGGCGTCGATGCCTTCCAGGCGATCGGCCAGATCCGGGCTGCGCAGAGTCAGGCAGGCAATCAGCGCCTCGACCTGCGCCAGTGCCGGAACCATGGTGTCGAACGGCGAGGCCGACTCCACCGGGGCGCTGATGATCAGGTCGGCCAGTTCGCGCAGGGGCGAGGCGTAGATATCGGTGAACAGCACCACCCGCGCGTTATTGTGTTTCGCCGCGCTGGCGACACGCAGGGCCTGGGTCTGATAGCGGCGATAGTCGAACACCAGCACCACGTCCTGACGCTGCAGGTCGAACAGTCGGTCGGGCAATTGCGCGTTGTCTTCCAGGGCAAAACAGCCGGGACGCAGCAAGCGCAGGTGATTGAGCAGGTAGGTGGCCATCAGGCTGCTGAAACGCCCGCCAAAGCAGTACACCTGATGACGGGTATCCAGCAGCCAGTCGCTGAGGATGCGCACGTCTTCGGGCTGGGTCAGCGATTGGGTTTCGACCAGCAGGCGATGGCTGTCGCCCAGGTAATGGCTCCAGGCATCGTCCTTGTGCTGTTGCGCACGTGGCTGCAACAGAGTGCGCGGCGAGCGCAGGCGATGATCCATGTCGCTGAGCAACGCGTCCTGGAATTCGGCGTAACCACCAAAACCGAGTTTTTTGACCAGACGCACGATAGTCGGATCGCTGACACCGGCGTGTTCGGCCAGGCGTGCCATTGGCCCCAGGCCATTGCGCGGATACTGATCGAGCAAGGCGCGCACGACTTTGCGCTCTGATGGCGTCAGTTCGAGGCCAGGGTCAGTGATCAGGTCTCTGAGAGGGGGCATCCGGGCTCCTGCTGGATGGGGGGTGTCGAATTCGCTTCACAATCCGTTAAAACAGTATTTATGTAACTGACGCTACATGTCTAGTGAATTTTTCGCCATGTTGAACAGGCTCCAAAAGGGTGCGAAATGCCCGTGTAACAAGGCCTACATGAAAGTCGACCGGCTTTGTAGTCCGTTGCCCATGGTGGTGTCAGAGATTGCCGCTTTTGTAACATTACGAGCACGCTCCGGCGCGTTTTGTGTTGTCCCGCAGCCCGCGGTTTACGGCACAATTACCGACCCGTCGGCGTTGCGCCGTTGTTTTTCATGCCTCCTGAGCGAGCGATGCACCGTGCTGACCACCCGTTTGACTTTGATTTGCCATGCGCGAACCGTCGCACAAAAACTGGCGCGTTTTCCTACGAACGAGCCCGTTGAAAATATCGCGCTGGCGCCCGACGCGCTGGCCGCCCGCTACCCCCGGCCGCGCCGCTTGCTTTGCGGCCCCGAGTTGCGCACGCGCCAGACGGCCGCGTGGTTTGGTGCCGATGCCGACGTGGAGGACGCGTTGCGTGACTGCGATTGGGGCCGCTGGCATGGCCAGTCGATCAAGGATGTGCAGCGCGAGGAGGGCGAAGCGTTGCACGCGTGGCTCAGCGATCCACAGGCTGTGCCGCCTGGGGGGGAATCCGTTACGCAACTCGGCGCCCGGGTAGCGGCATGGCTGATGCAAGTACAGTCGGCGCCGGGCCATGTGGTCGCCGTCACCCATCCGTTCGTGGTCCGTGCGGCATTGATGCAGGTTGTGCAGGGCGCGGCGTTCAACGCAATTGATGTCGAGCCGCTGGCGTCGATCGAATTGCAGTTCAACGGTCGATGGCGGCTACGCTTGCCCGGCATAGACCCTGAGGGAGTGCTCTGATGAAACGACTACTGGTGATTGGCATCGGCGCCGGTCATCCGGACTACATCACGATGCAGGCGGTGAAGGCGCTGAACCGCGTCGATGTGTTCTTCCTCATGGACAAGGGCCAGAGCAAGGACAAACTGATCGACCTGCGCCGGGAGATCTGTGCGCGCTACATCACCGATCGTGCCTATCGCTTTGCCGAAGCCCACAGTCCGGAGCGCGAGCGCGGCGAGGTCGACTATATCGCCAGTGTCGATGAGTTGAATCGGCTGAAGCAGCAGACCTTCGAACGGCTGATCAATGATGAATTGTCCGACGGCCAGTGTGGCGGTTTCCTGGTGTGGGGCGATCCGGCGTTGTACGACAGCACGATCCGCATCCTGCAAGCCATTCTGGCCTCGGGCCGCTGTGCGTTCGAGTTCGAAGTGATCCCCGGCATCACCAGCGTGCAGGCACTGGCGGCGCAGCACAAAGTGCCGTTGAACTCGATCGGTTGCTCCGTGGAGATCACCACCGGTCGGCGGTTGGCGGCGGGGCAGGTGAGTGAGGCCGAGAGTCTGGTGGTGATGCTCGATGGCGAAGAGGCCTATCGGCGGGTGGCGGATCCCGCGACGTCGATTTACTGGGGCGCGTACCTGGGCACGCCGGACGAGATTCTGATCAGTGGCAAGTTGGGAGACGTGGCGGATGAGATTGAGCGGGTGCGCAAGGCGGCGCGGGCTGAGCATGGGTGGATAATGGATACCTATTTGCTGCGCCGGCCATAGTCCATTGGCGCCTCTGCCGGCCTTTTGGCGAGCAAGCCCGATCCCACGGGGAGTCAATCACCGCTAAAGCCTGTGGGAGCGGGTTTGCCCGCAAAGGAGCCCCTGGGATCACCTCAGGAAATTGCGTTGTCCCCACGCCCGAACCGCTCCCGATACACCGACGGCGGCACCCCCACCACGCTGCGAAACGCCACGCGAAAACTTTCCACCGAGCGATACCCGCAGCGCTGGGCAATCTGTTCGGTGTGCTGCGGTGTGCTCTCCAGCAACTCTCGCGCCCGCGCCAGCCGCTCATGCTGCAACCACGCCTTGGGCGACTGACCACTGGCCTCGGTGAACCGCCGCAAAAAGGTCCGCTCGCTCATCGCCGCCTCATTGGCCAGATCGCGCACCTCCAGCGGTTGGTGCAAGCGCTCGCGGGCCCACTGCATCACCCGTGACAAATCGTTGCGCGGCGTCGCGCTGACGGGGGCCGGAATGAACTGCGCCTGACCGCCGGTGCGTTGCGGCGACATTACCAGACGCCGCGCCACCGTGTTGGCGACCTGAGTGCCGAAGTCCCGCGCCACCAGGTGCAGGCAGGCGTCGATGCCCGCAGCGCTGCCAGCCGAGGTAATCAACTGGCCGGCGTCGACGTACAGCACGTCCGGATCGACTGCAATGGCCGGAAACCGCTCAGCCAGTTCCGTGGTGTAGCGCCAGTGAGTCGTGGCGCCGTGACCGTCGAGCAGGCCGCTGGCCGCCAGCACAAACACCCCGGAGCAGATCGACAGTAATCGGGCGCCCCGCGCGTGGGCCTGATGCAACGCGTCGATCAACGCCGGCGGCACGGCGGCGTTACGGTCGCGCCAACCGGGAATGATGATGGTACGCGCGTCGGCCAGCAGTTCCAGGCCACCATCTGCCAACACCTGAATCCCGCCCATGGCGCGCATCGGGCCTTGATCGACCGCGGCAATCGCATGCGTGTACCACGGGAAATCGAACTCCGGTCGGGCCAGGCCGAAGATCTCCACGGCGATGCCGAATTCGAAGGTACAGAGGCCATCGTAGGCCAGAATCGCGACCAGTCCTGGTGAGGTGTGCATTTGGCGGAAAATTCCCGGTGGGTGTCTTGTGCGCCACTGTAGCGCCGAGCGCCGGCTCGATAAAGTCTGTTCACACCCGTTCAGATAAAGGAGCAACACCTATGACCAGCCTGGTTCGCGACATTCCTGCCGCCCCCTCGGCCATTGCCCTGATGCATTTCAGCAACCGTCTGACTTTCGAAACCGATTGCTCCGACGTGTACAGCAGCCAGGAAGCCGGGGAAATCGACTTCGTGCTGGTTGATGTGCGTGGGCCGCTGGCGTTCGAGCGCGGCCATGTGCCGGGTGCGATCAACATCCCGACACGTCTGCTGACGGAACAAGGGTTGCAGGGCTACGCGAAAACCACCTTGTTCGTGGTGTATTGCGCCGGCCCGCACTGCAACGGCGCCAACAAGGCAGCGGTGAAACTGGCGGCGCTGGGTTACTCGGTCAAGGAAATGCTCGGCGGCGTCACCGGCTGGCTGGACGAAGGGTTCGAACTGAGCCTGCCGCACGCCGCCGGGAGTCCCGTCAGCTGCGCCTGCTGAAAGCACATGCAACTGTTGCCGAAGACGGCGATCTGTTGAACGGGCCAAGCGTTCCCACGCTCTGCGTGGGTATGCAGCCGAAAGTGTTCTGCCGCCCGAACCAGCGTTAAAAGATCGCAGCCTTCGGCGTCTCCTGCAGTTGATTTGTGGGCCGATCGAGGGCTTGTCCTACAGCCTTTGCACCACGACGGCGCAGCGGTTGACCCCGGTCAATCGCCTTGCCGAATTCCTGTAAGTATTTGTCGCTTAAAAACAATTTGCCCTGTGCGCGGCGCCATAGACTGCCGGCCACTTCGGTTTTTGCCGCCCATTGGCCATGACCGAACGCTGAATCGAAGCTGCCAATAAAAGCCTCCGCACACAGGAGTTATAAATGAAGAAGCTAGTGATGTTCGGTGCCCTGGCACTGTCGATGTTGTCCCTGACCGCCGTGGCCGAAGACGCCAAGCCGATCCGCATCGGTATCGAAGCCGGTTACCCGCCATTCTCGATGAAAACCCCTGACGGCAAACTCACCGGTTTCGACGTGGACATCGGTGATGCGCTGTGTGAACAGATGAAAGTCAAATGCACCTGGGTCGAGCAAGAGTTCGATGGCCTGATCCCGGCGCTGAAAGTGAAGAAAATCGACGCGATCCTGTCCTCGATGACCATCACCGACGACCGCAAGAAAAACGTTGATTTCACCATCAAGTACTACCACACCCCGGCGCGCTTCGTGATGAAGGAAGGTTCCGGCGTCAAGGACCCGCTGACCGAGCTCAAGGGCAAGAAAGTCGGCGTGCTGCGTGCCAGTACCCACGACCGCTACGCCACCGAAGTGCTGGTTCCGGCCGGCATCGAGCTGGTGCGTTACGGCTCGCAACAGGAAGCCAACCTCGACATGGTCTCCGGCCGTATCGACGCGATGCTGGCCGACTCGGTCAACCTGAGTGACGGCTTCCTGAAAACCGACGCCGGCAAAGGCTTCGAATTCGTCGGCCCGACCTACGAAGATGCCAAGTACTTCGGCGGTGGCGCCGGCATTGCCGTACGCAAGGGCGATACCGCCCTGGCCGAGCAGTTCAACAAGGCCATCACCGAAATCCGCGCCAATGGCAAGTACAAGCAAGTGCAGGACAAGTACTTTGACTTTGACGTGTACGGCCATTAATACGCCGTAGAAAAAAGTGGCCCGCGCACTGCGCCGGCCACTTTTTTTACGCTCTAATGGTGGCGAGAACCTTGTAGGAGTGAGCCTGCTCGCGATAGCGGTTTAGCATTCAACATCACTGTTGTCTGATATACCGCTATCGCGAGCAGGCTCACTCCTACAGGGGATCTGTGAGATCCGGTTTTCAGGAGATATCCCATGCAACGCATCGACCATGTTCTACCCTGGAGCCACCTGGGCAGCGAACGCTCCCTCAGTGTGTTCCGTTACGGCGCGGGCCCGCGCAAGGCCTACATCCAGGCCAGCCTGCACGCCGATGAACTGCCGGGTATGCGCACCGCCTGGGAACTCAAGCAGCGTCTGAACGCGCTCGAACAGCAAGGCCGTTTGCAGGGCGTGATCGAACTGGTGCCGGTGGCCAACCCGATCGGGCTGGACCAGCATCTGCAAGGTGCGCACATGGGCCGTTTCGAACTGGGCAGCGGCAAGAACTTCAACCGCGCCTTCGTCGAACTCAGCGCACCGGTGGCGGCGCGGATCGGCGAGCGTCTGGGCCGCGATGCCGAGGCCAACATCGCCTTGATCCGCCAGACCATGCTTCAGCTGTTCGATGAGCTGCCGGCTCCGGCTTCGCAACTGGAAGCCCTGCATCGCTTGTTGCTGCGCCACGCCTGCGATGCCGACATCACCCTTGATCTGCATTGCGATTTCGACGCCGCGATCCACCTTTACGCGCTGCCGCAGCACTGGCCGCGATGGCAATCGCTGGCGGCACGGCTGAAGGCTGGCGTGGCGCTGTTGTGTGAAGATTCCGGCGGCAGTTCGTTCGATGAGTCCTGCTCGACGCCGTGGCTGCGCCTGGCGCGGGCATTTCCCCAGGCCGCGATTCCACTGGCCAACCTCGCCACCACCCTGGAGCTGGGCAGCATGGGCGACACCCGGGTCGATCAGGCCCAGGCCAATTGCGAAGCGATTCTCGGTTTTCTCGCCGAGCAGGGCTTTATCAGCGGCGAATGGCCGACCGCGCCGGACGCGTGCTGCGAGGGCCTGCCGTTCGAGGGCACTGAATATCTGTTCGCGCCACACCATGGTGTGGTGAGTTTTCTGCGCAATGCGGGCGAGTGGGTCGAGCAGGGCGATGCACTGTTTGAAGTGGTCGATCCGCTGCAGGATCGCGTGACCACCGTGTGCGCCGGTACCAGCGGCGTGTTGTTTGCCATCGACCGTGGGCGTTACACCCAACCGGGGATCTGGCAGGCGAAAGTCGCGGGTCGGGTGCCGTTCCGGACGGGCAAGCTGTCCAACGACTGACAGATCTGCGGCGAATGCATTCGCGAGCAGGCGCGCCGCCACCTTGAAATGCGTTTCTCTGTGGGAGCGGGCTTGTTCGCGAAGGGGCCATCAGCAACATCGCCAAATCTGGATCCTGACCGCAGGGTGTCAGGCTCCCCCCGAACCGACACGTTGTGAGGAAGGCTTTATGTTGAAAGTATTTGCCCTGTTGACCCTGCTGGCGTCTTCCGCCGTCCAGGCTCAAGTCACGCTGCAATCCGATCTGCCGCTCAACTACCTCGAACAGGTTCACCCTGACGCCGAGTCGCGGCCGCTGGTGATTTTCCTGCACGGTTACGGCAGTAACGAAGCTGACCTGATCGGCATGAAGTTCCAGTTGCCGGCGCAATACAACTACCTGTCGGTGCAGGCGCCGATGGCGCTGGGTGAAGGTCGCTACCAGTGGTTTCGCAAGAAGGGCGAAGGTGCCTACAACGGCGAGACCGATGATCTGAAGGTCAGCGGCCGGAAACTGCGCGACTTTATCGCCCAGGCCGCGAAGAAATATCACGCCAGCCCGGACAAGGTGTACCTGATCGGCTTCAGCCAGGGCGCGATGATGACTTACGAAGTGGGGTTGCGGTCGCCGCTGGCGGTCGGTGGTATTGCGGCGTTGAGCGGTCGTTTATTGCCGGTGTTGAAGGGCGAACTGAAGGCCGGGCAACCCCCTCTGGCCCTGAACATCTTCATTGGCCACGGCACCGCCGATGATCGTGTGCCGTATCGCGATGGCACCGAGGCCAATGCGCTGCTGCAGAAGCTCGACTACAAACCGCAATTTCACGCCTATCCCGGCGTCGGCCACAGTATCAGTGCGGCCGAACTGCGGGATCTGAATGGCTGGTTGCAGCAGCTCAATCCTTGAGGAGGGTGGTGACCAGGGCGTCGTGACCTTTCTTGTCACTGGCACGGGAGATCACCTGCACCAGTGCCATTCTGGTGCCGGAGCCGGCCAGCAACGTGGTATTGAGCGTCTGCCCGCCGCCCTGGGTGGCGGTGCTGTCGACCTGCCGCACACCAAGGCCGGTGCCTTTGCGGGTCAGGCTTTTTTCGCTGAGCTTGTTGAAGTCCGGCAGCGCCTTGCTTTGGTCTTCAATGAACCGTGACACGCTGGCGTCGAGGAACTCACCGTCGTTGTCCTTGACGTTAACGCCTTCGGGAATGCGGTTTTCCGCGGTGATGACCACGGTTTTTGTGGCTTCGTTGGTGTACATCGTGCCGACGGCCCCGCTCGGACTGGCCGGCAGCGGATCGGCGACGAAGCCCTTGGGCAACACGAACGTGAACTTGCCGCCGAGCATCGAGACTTTCTCGGTGGCGGCTTTTTCCTTGGCCTTGGCTGCCTGAGCGTTGATGGCGCCGAGGCCGGCGACGGCCGCCAGCAACAGGACGACGGCTTTCTTGCTGAGCAATGACATTCGAATCTCCGGTGGATGGTCGCGCTAGGCGGGCGATCATCCCACGCAGCGCCTTATCACTCCAGCCCGGCCCGTCTGAACACCCGCGTCCTCGCCACAGGGGACGGGTTCAGGCTTGAGGGTGCGCTTGTCTGGGCGGGGCCGGTTTAGCCAGTAGCTTGCGGGTCACGCCGAGCATCGCCACCGCCACCGCGACACCCACGGCAAACCCACTCAGGCCCAGGCTCGGCAAGGTCAGCGCCGACACCAGGCAAAACGCCGAAAACGAATACATGCCGGTTGCCGTCGCCCGCAACAATGCGGCGGTGAATGCCGGCCCGCGGGTCTGTTGGGAAAACACCGCCATCACGCTGCCGAGCACCGGGAACACCGCGAGCAGGCCGCTCCAGCGTTCGCCGACCGTGCTGGCGAGCATCGTCACCAGCAAGGTCAGCGCCGCACCGGCGATCATCCGCCAGATCAATTTGTCCGACTTCGGCGCCGGGCCATTGAGTACCGGTTGCACCTTGGGAAACAGGTAGGGCGAGGACAGCAATGCGACCGCCGCGGCGGCCACGGAGAACGGCAGCGACGCCGGAATCAGCGATAACCCCCACGCGATCACGGTCCACACCGCCAATGAAGTCATCAGCGCCGAAGGCCAGTTCGCCCGTTGCGCGACCTGAGCGTAGGTGATGCAGAACGCAATCATCGCAAACATCGCCGACAACGCGGCCACCGCTGACTGCGCGGCAAACGCCGGGCCTTGTTCGATCGCGAGGAAAAACAGGATCGGCCCGACCACCACCGGCAACCCCGACAGCCACCCGGCCACGCTCGGCCCCCAGCGTTTGCCTGCGAGAGAAATCAGCAGCAGAAAACCGGGAATCAGCAGCAGTTTGAGGATCAGCACGCAGGTGTCTCCGTCCGGGTGAGTGGCGTTACGTTAGCATTGTCGACAATTGATTGCTGAATATGTACGCAAAATATGTATACAGGGTACGAGGCACGATCCCCGGCTATGCTCTGTCTATCAGGGCTTGCCGGAGTCGATATTGCAATGAACAGAACACCCAAGGTGCTGCGTGGATGTTGTGGCATCGGTTTATGGGCGTTATTGCTGACGCCCACCTGGGCCAACTGGCAGGACGCAGTGCCCGGCGCGCAGATCATCGGCACCGGCGATTTCAGCGTGTGGGGCTTCGACGTGTACAACGCGCGTTTGTGGAGCGCCGCGCGGCCGCTGGCGGACGGCCAGCCCTTCGCGCTGGAGCTGATCTATCGCCGCACCATCTCCCGCGATGACCTGGTCAAGGCCAGCGTCGATGAAATCAAACGTCTGGCAGGCAGCAGCGTCAGTCCCGCGCAATTGGCCGGCTGGCAGATTCAGATGCAGCAGTCGTTCGTCGATGTGCAGGCCGGCACACGAATTACCGGGGTGTACCTGCCGGGACAGGGCGCACGGTTTTTTGTCGGGCAACAGTTGCAGCATGAGATTGATGATCCGCAGTTTGCCCGGGCGTTTTTCGATATCTGGCTGGATCCGCGAACCCGCAGCCCCGAGTTGCGTCAACAGTTACTCGGTGTGAGTCGTTAAGAGCAAAAGATCGCAGCCCTTCAAGGCTTCGGCTGAAACGTCTAAGCTGCGTCTTTCCGACTTGTTTCTGGATGTGTGCGTGAAATTCAGTTTGCCCAAAATCGCCACCGCGCCGTTTTGCCCGCCGGAAGTGGCCGGCAGTGTGGCGGTGGATCCCAATGCCGCGTTCTTCAAACGCGTGCTGCGTTTCGCCGGTCCCGGTTTGCTGGTGTCGATCGGCTACATGGACCCGGGCAACTGGGCAACCGCCATCGAGGCCGGTTCGCGCTTTGGCTATAGCCTGTTGTTTGTGGTGTTGCTGGCGAGCCTGGCGGGCATGGTCGTGCAATGCCTGTGTTCGCGGCTCGGCATCGCCACCGGCCGCGACCTGGCGCAACTTTCTCGTGAGCGCTACAGCACGCCGACCGCGCGCTTGCAATGGGTGCTGGCGGAGATCTCGATCATTGCCACCGACCTGGCCGAAGTGCTCGGCTGCGCCCTGGCGTTTCACTTGCTGCTGGGCTGTTCGCTGACCTTCGGCATTGCCCTGACCGCGTTCGACACGCTGCTGGTGCTGGCCCTGCAAAACCGGGGCTTTCGCCGCCTGGAAGCGATCATGCTGGTGCTGGTGGCCACCATCGGCGTGTGTTTTTTCGTCGAACTGGTGCTGATCAAACCTTACTGGCCGGACGTCTTTCAAGGCTTCAAACCGTCACTGGCGGCGATCAGCGATGCGGCACCGTTGTACCTGGCCATCGGCATTCTCGGCGCGACGGTGATGCCGCATAACCTCTACCTGCACACCTCGATCGTACAGACACGCATGATCGGCCAAGACCTGGCGAGCAAGCAGGACGCGGTGAAGCTGGCACGCATCGACACCATCGGCTCGCTGGCGCTGGCGCTGTTGGTCAACGCGGCGATCCTGATTCTCGCGGCAGCGGCATTTCACCAGTCCGGACATACCGATGTGGTGGATATTCAGGACGCCTATCACTTGCTCGATCCGCTGGTGGGCGGGGCGTTGGCCAGCGTGCTGTTCGGTGTCGCACTGCTCGCTTCGGGGCAGAGTTCGACCTTCACCGGCACCATCGCCGGGCAGGTGATCATGGAAGGCTACCTGAACCTGCGAATTCCGTGCTGGCAGCGCCGTTTGATCACCCGCGGGCTGGCACTGATTCCGGCGTTCATCGGCGTGTGGCTGATGGGGGACAACGCGGTGGGCAAGTTGCTGGTGTTGAGTCAGGTGGTATTGAGCCTGCAACTGCCGTTTGCGCTGTATCCGCTGATTCGCATGACCAACGACCGACAGCTGATGGGGCCGTTTGTGAATCGCCTGCCGACCCGGATACTGGCGTGGGGCTTGTTTGCGGTGATCAGTGGGGCGAACGCGTGGTTGATTCTGCAGATGGCGGTGTGAACAGATGTTTTTGTGGTGACTGAAATGGCCCCATCGCTGGCAAGCCAGCTCCCACAGGGTTTGGGGGTGAACAAAGAATTTGAATCCACCCTCAATCACCGTGGGAGCTGGCTTGCCAGCGATGGGGCCATGAAAACCTACATAAAATCCAGGCAAAAAAAGACCCGGTGCAACGCCAGTCGCACCGGGTTTTTGTTGCCAGCGAGCAGCGGATGTCGTGGATCCACCGCCCGCCGTTGAACTCGATGTTTAAGCGCGTTCCAGCGCCAGCGCCACGCCCTGACCACCGCCGATGCACAAGGTCGCCAGACCCTTTTTCGCATCACGCTTGATCATCTCGTGCAGCAGGGTTACCAGCACCCGGCAGCCCGACGCACCGATCGGGTGACCGAGGGCGATGGCGCCGCCGTTGACGTTGACCTTGTCCAGATCCCATTGCAGATCCTTGGCCACCGCCAGCGATTGCGCAGCGAAGGCTTCGTTGGCTTCGATCAGGTCGAGCTGGCCGATGTTCCAGCCCGCCTTGTCGAGGCAGCGGCGGGTAGCCGAGACCGGGCCGATGCCCATGATCGCCGGATCAACGCCTGCGTTGGCATAGGCGGCAATTTTCGCCAGCACCGGCAGGCCCAGGGCCTTGGCTTTCTCGGCGCTCATCAGGATCACCGCAGCGGCGCCGTCGTTCAGCGACGAGGCGTTGCCGGCCGTCACGCTGCCGTCCTTTTTGAAGGCCGGGCGCAGTTTCGCCAGCGATTCAGCGGTGGTGTCGCCACGTGGTTGTTCGTCAACCTTGAACGCGACAGGATCGCCTTTGCGCTGCGGAATCAGGATCGGGGTGATTTCATCGACAAAGCGGCCGGCCTCGATGGCGGCAGCGGCTTTCTGCTGCGAGGCTGCGGCGAAAGCGTCCTGTTGCTCGCGGCTGATCTGGTATTTATCGACCAGGTTTTCCGCGGTGATGCCCATGTGGTAATCGTTGAACGCATCCCACAGACCATCGCTGATCATGGTGTCGACCATTTGCGCATGGCCCATGCGCAGACCGGTGCGTGCGCCCGGCAGTACGTAGTTGGACAGGCTCATGTTCTCCTGACCGCCGGCGATGATCACCTCGGCGTCACCGCAACGGATCGCTTGCGCGCCCAGGTGCAGGGCCTTCAGGCCCGAACCACAGACCTTGTTCAGGGTCATGGCCGGTACGGCGTGGGGCAGGCCGGCCTTGATCGCGGCCTGACGCGCCGGGTTCTGGCCGGCGCCGGCAGTCAGCACCTGGCCCATGATCACTTCATCGACCTGGGCACCGTCCAGACCGGTTTGTTCGAGCAACTGGCGGATCACCGCCGCGCCCAGATCCACCGCGGACACGCTGGCCAGGGAGCCCTGGAAACTGCCGATCGCGGTGCGCGTGGCGGCAACAATTACGACGTCTTGCATTTTCGAATTCCTCACTGGGCAGCGAACTGCATTTCCGGTACGTGATCCGGGACGATCAGTTTACCAGCGGTTTTGGCGACGATTTCCTCGACGCTGACGCCAGGTGCGCGTTCCTTGAGGACAAAAGCGCCATTTTCGATTTCCAGATAAGCGAGGTCGGTCAGCACGCGCTTGATGCAACCGGCACCGGTCAGTGGCAGGCTGCATTTGGACAGCAGTTTGGATTCACCGTCCTTGGACGCGTGGGTCATGATCACGATGATGTTGTCGGCCCCGGCCACCAGGTCCATGGCGCCGCCCATGCCCTTGACCAGCTTGCCGGGAATCATCCACGAGGCGATGTTGCCTTCGACGTCGACTTCGAACGCCCCCAGCACGGTCAGGTCGACATGCCCGCCGCGGATCATCGCGAAGGATTCGGCGGAGTTGAAAATCGACGCCCCGATACGTGCGGTCACGGTCTGTTTGCCGGCGTTGATCATGTCGGCATCAATGGTTTCTTCGGTTGGAAAAGGCCCCATGCCGAGCAGACCGTTTTCCGATTGCAGCATGACTTCCATGCCTTCGGGAATGTAGTTGGCGACCAGGGTCGGAATGCCGATGCCAAGGTTCACGTAGTAGCCGTCCTGCATTTCGCGGGCGACGCGCTGAGCCATTTGTTCGCGGGAAAGTGCCATGTTGTTGTTCTCCGTCTGGGCTTCAGTTATTTGCGGATGGTGCGCTGTTCGATGCGTTTTTCGAACGTGCCGCAAATGACCCGGTCGACGTAGATGCCGGGGGTGTGGATCTGCGACGGATCCAGCTCGCCGGGTTCAACGATTTCTTCGACTTCAACCACGGTGATCTTGCCGGCGGTGGCAGCCAGCGGGTTGAAGTTCTGCGCGGTGTGACGGTAGATGACGTTGCCGAAATGGTCGGCTTTCCAGCCTTTGACGATGGCGAAGTCGCCGGTGATGGACTCTTCCATCAGGTACTTGCGCCCTTTGAACTCACGCACTTCCTTGCCTTCGGCCACTGGGGTGCCGACGCCGGTGGCGGTGAAGAAGGCCGGAATGCCGGCGCCGCCGGCGCGCATTTTCTCGGCGAGGGTGCCTTGCGGGGTCAGGATGACTTCGATCTCGCCCTTGAGCAGTTGCTCTTCGAACAGCTTGTTTTCGCCGACGTAGGAGGCGATGACTTTGCTGATCTGGCGATCGGTCAACAGCACGCCGAGGCCGAAACCGTCGACGCCGCAGTTGTTGGAAACCACAGTCAGGTCGCGGGTGCCTTTGCGCTTGATCTCGGCGATCAGGTTTTCCGGAATGCCGCACAGACCGAAGCCGCCGGCGATAACGGTCATGCCATCTTCCAGCCCGGCGAGGGCTTCCTCGTAGGAACTCACGCGCTTGTCGAAACCTGCCATATGCACCTCTTTTATTATTTGCGGGCGGCTGGCTAGCCGAATGACTGGAGTGTCTCGCTGGTGGATATATTTGTTAAGTTGATTTTTAAGGTTGATTGATAGATAAAACTCAATAATTCGTCGCGTTATAGCTTGCAGCTTGACGCCTGGAGCTTACAACTGGAGCGAAGCGACATGACCATCAAGCAGATCCGTGCCTTTCTCGCCGTGGCCCAGAGCCTGAGTTTTGCGGTGGCCTGCGAGCGCCTGCACCTGTCGCAATCGGCGTTGAGCCTGACCATCAAGGCGCTGGAGGAGGGCCTCGGCGGGCGCCTGTTCAGCCGCAATACGCGCAACGTGGCGCTGACGGCGGAAGGTGAATCCCTGTTGCCGCTGGCCCGGCGGCTGATTGCCGACTGGGACAACGCCGAAGACGAAATGCGTCAGCGCTTCAGCCTGCAACGCGGACGGGTGACGCTGGCGGCGATGCCGTCGTTCGCCGGCAACCTGCTGCCGCCGATCCTCAAGACGTTTCGTGCGCGCTATCCGAACGTCAACGTGACGGTCAACGACGTGATCAACGAGCAGGTGCTGGAGATGGTCCGCGATCGGCAAGTGGAGCTGGGCGTGGCGTTCGAGCCGATGCAAAGCACCTCGATGACCTTCACGCCGTTGTACAGGGATCGCTTCGTGGCCGTGGTGGCGCAGGATTCGCCATTGGCGGCGCGCACCGCTATCGACTGGCAAACCTTGCTGCAGCAGCCGTTCATCACCTTGCAGCGGCCATCGACAGTACGAGTGATGCTCGAAGAACACTTGCAGGCGCGCGGCCTGAAATTGCCGGTGGAGTTCGAAAGCCATCAGTTGGCGACGGTCGGGCGCATGGTCGCCAGTGGCCTTGGTGTCAGTGCCGTACCGGCGTTGTGTGCCGAGCAGATGCAAGAACTGGGTGCCCGTTGCCTGACCCTGGATGACTCGGTGGAGCGGGCGATCGGCGTGTTGACCGAACCCGGAAATGAACTGTCGGCGGCGGCACAGGCGCTGTTCGATATCCTCAAGGCTGAGCACTGAAGCCGCGGGATTTTGTGTGTCAGGTGAGCAGGCGTTGTGTCAGCAGGGGCAGGAGTTGTTCGCATGAGGCTTCGATTTTCAATGACAGCAGGTCATCTGCGCGAGTCTTGCCCAGGTTGATCGCAATCAGCGGCTTGCCCCGATCGGCAATCACCCGACACAGGCGAAAGGCCGAATAGGCCATCAACGACGAGCCCACCACCAACATCCCGGCCGCGCGTTCCGCCGCCGCCAGCGCCCGCGCGGCGGTTTGCTGCGCGACGTTCTCGCCAAAAAACACCACATCCGGCTTCATTCGCTCGCCCGCGCAATGTGGACAGTGCGGCACCTGAAACCGGGCTTCGAACGCGGGGTCGAGCAGGGTATCGCCGTCCGGCGCCTGCACGGCATCGACGCCGGCCAGATACGGGTTGTGCATCTCCATCAAGCGCTGAATGGCATCGCGCTCACTGCGCTGGCCACAATCCAGGCACAGCACCCGGTGCAGGCTGCCGTGCAGTTCGATCACGTCCTGACTGCCGGCCTGATCGTGCAGGGTGTCGACGTTCTGCGTGATCAATCCGCCGATCCGCCCATGCGTCTGCAAACGGGCCAGAGCCTCATGCGCTGCATTCGGCCGCGCCTGCCGCACCCGTGGCCAGCCGAGCATGGCCCGCGCCCAATAGCGCCGGCGTGATTCCGGGGCCGCGAGGAATTCCTGATACATCATCGGCTGGCGCCCCCGGCGCACGCCGTCGCTGTCGCGATAATCCGGAATCCCCGACGGCGTGCTGATGCCGGCGCCGGTCAGCACCAGAAAGTCGCCGTCAGCCATCGCTTGTTGCAAGGTGTCGAGGTGGTCGCGGATCGGGCTGTCGAGCATGGTCAGCACTCCGGGCAGATGAATGCCTTGCAGGTTAGCACTGACCTTCCATAGCGAGGGAGTCTGGCTGGGGGGAGCGGTTTTCCATGGCGCGGGGGCTTGCTCCCGCCGGGGCGCGCAGCGGCCCCAAAACCGCCGACGGCTTCGCCGCCGAGCGCAAGCAAGCGCCCTCGCCACAGATTTCTCCCACACGGTCAATAGCTTGTCTCCGGGCTATTTGCGCGCCTCCAGAATCAGATTGAACGGTGTCTGCGTGGCCCGCCGGAACTGCTTGAAGCCGGCTTCGGCAAACACTTTGCGCAGGCGCATTTCCCCGGCTTGTGCGCCGAGCCCGAGGCCGACCTCTTGCGACAGGGAATTCGGTGTGCAGATGAAGGTCGACGCCGCGTAGAACAGTCGGCCGACCGGGTTGATGTTGTCATCCAGCGTATCGTTGGCGAACGGTTCGACCAGCAGCACCGTGCCGTCGTCCTTCAGCGAGTCGTAGGCATGGCGTGCGGCGCCGACCGGGTCGCCCATGTCATGCAGACAGTCGAAATAGCAGATCAGGTCATAGTCGTCGCCGGGGTAATTTTTTGCCGTGCCCTGAAAGAACTTCGCCCGGCTGCTGACACCGCCTTCTTCGGCGCGCTGGGTAGCCACGGTGATCGAGGGCGTGTGGTTGTCGAAACCGACGAAACGCGAGTTGGGAAACGCCTGAGCCATGATCACTGTCGAGGCGCCGTGGCCGCAGCCGACGTCGGCGACCTTGGCGCCTGCCTCAAGCCTGGCCACCACACCGTCCAGTGCCGGCAGCCATTCGGCGATCAAATGCCCCTTGTAACCGGGGCGAAAGAACCGTTCGGTGCCGGTGAACATGCACGGATGGTGATCGCCCCAGGGCAAGGCGCCGTTGCCGCGCATGGCTTTCACCAGTTTATCCTTGTCATGGAAAAACGACGCCACCACGCCCAGACCGCCGGCGACGTACACCGGTGAGTCTTCCAGGGCCAATGCCAGGGCATGTTCTTCCGGCAGGCGGAATTGCCCGTCGTGATGCTCCATGTAGCCTGAAGCGGCATGGGCGCTGAGCCATTCGCGAACCAGACGCGGGTTACAGGTGGTTTTCGCAGCGAGTGCTTCGGGGCTGATCGGCTGACTGTCGGCCATGGCCCGGTACAACCCGAGTTCTTCGCCGACGATGACATTAGCCAGCATCGCCGCGCCGCCCATGTCGTTGATCAGTTTTCCCATGAATTCGTTGAGTCGGGCCTCGTCCATCACGTGTGCTCCTGAAACAGGATCACAGTCCGGCGGCGTCAAGGATCGAGGGTCGAGGCGTGCGCCATCGGGCAGTGGTCGTCTTGGGTTTGAGCGATGAACCACTGCTGGATTCATCGCCCAGATTTTACTCTTGAGGGCTATGCAACAAGTCTAGCCCTCCAATGCCATGAAGCGATCGTTTTTCAGGCTTTTGTACGCTTCTTGGAGGCAGGCGTCTGGCTCAACACGCCATTGGATAGCTTGGCCACTCTTTCAGGAAGCGAGAGCGTTTTTCCGGTGAACTCCAGCGTGGCTTCGATTCGCTCCACGGATGGATCTTCCTTAAGCTCCAGTGTCCCTTCGACCGCCAGGTAAGCGCTCCCCAGCAAATCCAGATAGGCCGCCCGAATGTTTAGATCACCTGTTTCAAACGTGTACTTTCCTTTTTTTAGCCCTGCTGCAATGAACAGCGTTACGCGGTGCGGTTTTGGTGGGTCTAATTCCCAGACTCTCTGATTGGCGACCACTGCAAATGTTTGCGTGTTTTCTTGAAAGGAGATTTCAACCTCGTCGGACTTGAACTCATGATAAATACCTCCTTCAAGTTTAGCGAAAAACTCATGCTGCTGAAGCTTGTCTGCCGCCGAAGTGCGGGTAATGTCCTGCAGATCGAACTTGCCCTCACTCAAGATATATTCCTGGCCTCCAATATTGCCCTTGAAGTTAAACGTACCGACCATTCGCTGCTCGGATTCGAAGTATTGAATGGACAATAATCCTTCGGTCGAGACCACTAAGATGTCTTGGGAAAAGTAATGAGCGTGCGCCAGATTTTTATCGCTGCCAGAAACAAGCGAATAATTCATGGGTACGCCATTGCCTCCGAGGTTCAGAGGGATAACAAAAGTCATGTAGCGATAGCTGTTGCCGCTGATATGAGTGGCGTTTATTTCCCAATGGGTTGGCAGTTTTTCAATTGAAAGTCCGCTATTGGCCTGGAAATCCGGCTCGCCGGCGCTTTTGGCGGTAAGCGTGCCCGTGGCGGCTACTGTTCCTTGCGTGATGGACATTTTGCTATTCATGTTCTGGATTCCTTTCTCGAGGGCATTACGAAAGAATGAGGCGCCAGTGTAGTGGCGGTGCCTGCTACGCATAACTGTCAAAGTTGACAGGTATAAAAAATAAATTTTTATTCTGTTTTGTTAATTTTGACGCGGGATTGCCTTCGATAAACCGATGATCTGTATCTCAATGAATACAGCGCGATCACAGATACATAACCTGTGCATTCGACTTCGTCGTCGAAACAACCGCGATACATACACTGTTTAGGTTGACCTTTTGATCGCCATCACGCTGATGCGCCAACAGAGGGACAGCCCCATGCATATTGTTCATCCATCTGCACTTGCCCGAGTCGGACTCGGCCTGCGACGAGGCTTGTTGAAAGACCTGCGAGCTGCCCATAGCGGTGTTTTCGACTTTCTCGAAGTCGCCCCGGAAAACTGGATTGGCGTTGGCGGTGCCCACGGCGCGGCGTTGCACGAACTGGCCGAGCGTTATCCATTGGCTTGCCACGGCTTGTCGTTGTCGCTTGGCGGATCGGCGCCGCTCGACGTCGGTTTTCTCGAAGAAGTCCGGGCGTTTCTTGACCACCATCAAGTGCCGTTGTACAGCGAACACCTGAGCTACTGCAGCGACGACGGTCATCTCTACGATCTGCTGCCGTTGCCATTCACCGAAGAGGCGGTGCATCACGTCGCCGCGCGGATCCGCCAGTCTCAGGACATTCTGGGGCGGCGTCTGGCGGTGGAAAATGTCTCTTACTATGCCGCGCCACGTCAGGGCATGGACGAGGTGACGTTCACCAACGCGGTGCTGCGCGAGGCCGATTGCGACCTGCTGCTGGACGTGAATAACGTCTACGTCAATTCGATCAACCACGGCTTCGACCCACACCGGTTTCTCGCCGGGGTCGAGCCGGGCAGGGTGGTCGGCATGCACGTGGCCGGGCATTTCGATGAGTCGGACACGTTGAAAATCGACACCCATGGTGCCTCGGTGAAACCGGTGGTCTGGGCGTTGCTGGGCGACGCCTATGCTCGGTTCGGTGTCCAGCCAACGTTGCTTGAGCGGGATTTCAATTTCCCGGTGTTTTCCGAACTGGTGGCCGAGTTGCAGACTATTCGCCACTTGCAGAATCGGGAGATTCGTCATGGATAACCTGATGCAGCAACAGCAGGCGCTCACCGCGTACTTACGTGACCCCGACCATCAGCCGTTGCCGGCCAACATGAACCCGGCGCGGGTCACGGTGTACCGGAATCTGGTGTTCAACAACGTCTCGGCGCTGCTGAGCCCGACGTTTCCGGTGCTGATCCGGATCATTGGCGAAACCCGCTGGCGGGCACTGGTGCGCGGCTTTCTGCGCGAGTGCCGCGCGCAAACGCCGAAGTTTGCTGAGATCGCCGAGGCGTTTGTCGGGTTTCTCGCGGCCGAGCTCGAGGTCACGAGTGAAGGTGAGTGGCCACCCTTTCTGCTGGAACTGGCGCACTACGAATGGGTAGAGATGGTACTGCAGCAATCAGACGCCGAGCCGTTACCACCAACAGACCAAGGCTTGCTGCTGGAACGTCCACTACGGGTATCGGCGCTGGCCTGGCCGTTGGCGTATGTGTGGCCGGTGCAACGGCTGTCGCCGGACCTTCAACCCGCCGTAGCCCCGGCCCAACCGACCCTGTTGCTGGTACGCCGCACTGCGGATTTCAGCGTCAGGTTTGCTGAGTTGAGCCCCTTGGCCTGGCGGTTGTTGCAGCGGATCGGTGAGTACCCTGTTTTGACCGGGCGCGAGCAGTTGCACGGTCTGGCGCAAGAGGCCGGCGAGTTGGGCAATGCGTCATTCATGGACAGTGGTTTGGCATTGTTGCAGCAGTTGCACGAAGACCGCGTAGTTGGGGCCGACATCGTGATTCCAGAGACTCCGTAAGCCCTGTGGGAGCGGGCTTGCCTGCTCCCACAGGTCAGAGCGGCAGCTTCAGTTCCGCGCACAGCCCGCCGCCCTCGCGGTTGCTCAGGCTCAGCGAGCCCCCCAGTGCCATCGCCAGTTGGTGCGCGATCGCCAGCCCCAGCCCGGTGCCGCCGGTTTCGCGGTTGCGCGAGTTTTCCACGCGGTAGAACGGTTCCATCACCTGCTGCAGTTCGGCCTCGGCAATGCCCGGGCCGCGATCCATGACGGTCAGCCTCAGGCTGCCGTTGTTTGCTTCGACCCACACCTCAGCCGCGCCGGCGAACTTCAGGGCGTTGTCGGTCAGGTTCACCAATACCCGGCGCAACGCATGTGGGCGGGTGTCGATGACCACTTCACTCTTGCCGATCAGTTGCACGTCCTTGCCCATGTCCTGATAGTCGAACACCAGGCTTTCGAGAAACGAATCCATGTTGGTGCGGCGGCTTTCTTCAGTTGAGCCATGGATGCTGCGCGCATACGCCACGCCTTCGCGCACCAGATGTTCCATCTCGCCAAGGTCGTTCCACAGCTTGTCCTTTTCCGCCGAGTCGTCCATGAACTCGGCGCGCAGCTTCATCCGGGTGATCGGCGTTTGCAGGTCGTGGGAAATGGCGGCAAGCAATTGCATGCGCTCTCTCAGGTAGGCGGCGATACGGGCTTGCATCGTGTTGAAGGCGCGGGCCGCGTAGACCACTTCGGTAGGGCCTTGCTCGTCGAGGTTGATCGGATGGGCATTGGGGTCGAGGGTTTCCACGGCGTTGGCGAGGCGGGTGAGGGGGCTGATTGCAATCCGCACTGCCAGCCAGGTGCAGGCGATCATCAGCGCCAGTTGGCCGAGCAACACCGCCGGCAGCCACGGCGACAGCGGCACCATCGACGGCCGCACATCTATGGTTACCGGGCTGCCATCGCTCAGGCGCAGATGCCCCTGAAAGTGTTTTTTCGGTCCGGGAATGTCGGTGAAGGTCAATGGATAGTGTTCGCCGATGGCGTCGGTGATCGAGGTGACGGCAATCGGCACGTCGCCGGCCTTGATCGGCACGCCCGCTTCACCTGCATTGAGCAGATAGGCGTAATTGGTCCGGGCCAGACGCGACAGCCACGCCGGGCGTTCCTCGGCGGGCAAGCGGTCGAGGATCGCAATCGAGGTTGACACGTCGGTCTGCAGATTGCCGAGCATGGTGTTCCTGGCCATCTGGTAGCGCTCGTAATACTGCGCGCCGAATGACAACGCCTGGGCCAGGATCATGCCGATCAGAAAAATCAGCCACACTCGCGAAGTCAGCGTGCGCGGCCAATGCAGGTTGAGGCTCATGCCGGCGCCCCGAGGATTTCGACCGGCAGCGAGAATACATAACCTTCGCTGCGCACGGTCTTGATGTACGCCGGTTCGCGCGCGTCATCCAGCAGCCGTTGACGCAAACGGCTGACCAGCAAGTCGATGGAACGGTCGAACAGGTCGGCGTCACGGCCCTGGGTCAGGTTGAGCAGTTGATCACGGCTGAGTACCCGTTGCGGGTGATCGAGAAATACCCGCAGCAAGCGGTATTCGGCGCCGCTGAGGGCGACCATGGTGCCGTCCTTGTCCAGCAGGTGCCGCGCCGACGTGTCCAGTTGCCAGCGCCCGAAGGCCAGCAGGCGGCCGGCCTCGGTCACCACCAGGTTGGGCGGCAGCATCCGTGTGCGCCGCAGCACGGCGTTGATCCGCGCGAGCAACTCACGGGCGGCGAAGGGTTTGGTCAGGTAATCGTCCGCGCCCATTTCCAGGCCGATGATGCGGTCGGTTTCATCATTGCGCGCGGTCAGCATCAGCACCGGCGTGGCCTTGTGTTTGCCCACCCGCAGTTCGCGGCACAACTGCAGGCCATCGTCGCCGGGCATCATGATGTCGAGCACGATCAGGTCGACCGTGTTCGCTTCGAGAAAGCTGCGCATCTGCCGGCCATCGGCGACCACGGTGGTGCGCAGGCCGTTTTTTTTCAGGTAGTTGCCCACCAGTTCGCGGATCTCGCGGTCGTCGTCGACGATGAGAATGTGATCGACATGGTCCATCGGTTCAAACCTCCAGCAAAGGGGAATGCCGTGCAGTTTATAGCGCCATCGACGACCCGCCTGCAGGCCTTTGTATTGCAGTGTATCCAGCGTGAGCACGGATACACGGCGAGGCAAAAACGGCCGCCTCCCCGGGTTTTGTATCGTTGTGTATCCCCGACCGGCAGGGATACGTAACGATTTATCCGCGCGGTTTTCCGACACACCCGCGATACCTCGCGAGCCTCAAATAGGCTCCATCGAGGCACACACAGATGGCCTCGGCTCAAACCCATTGACGCCTTGAGGAAACTCCCATGATCAGTAAAACCGCGATGGCCGCCGGCCTGTTTGCCGCCCTCAACATCTGCACCTTTGCAGCCCGTGCCGAAGCCGATGTTACCCCGCGAACCTACACCTACGGCACGCCTCTGGACATCCGCCAGGTGATCTTGCTGACCCAGGACGACTCGGTGACCTGCGGCATCGTCGATGCGCGCATGACGTATCTCGACTCGACCGGCGCCACGCAGGTGCTGGATTACCGCAAGTTCGCCGACGGCTGCAACAACGACAACTGAGTCATTTCAATTCTCTGGAGAATCACCATGCACAACGTCTCGCGTTTTTTGACCGCCATCGCCTTTTCCCTCAGCGGCTTCGCTGCCCATGCCGATGCGTCGGTTGAACAGAATAGCTGCCACGGCGGCAGTTGCTTGCAGCTGACGCCGATGGCCAGACAGAGCATTGATAGCTCGCTCGCCGCCGACGGTGCCAGCCGCACGCCGCAGGGCCAGATGTTTGCCGAGAACGGCGCAAGCCGCACACCGCAGGGCCAGTGGCTGCAAAGCCAGAGCGCCTGAGCCCTCCACAAGGGCGCACATTTACACAGGGTGATCATCATGTATCTCATTGCATTCCTCGGCGGTCTGCTGACCGTCCTCAGTCCCTGCATTTTGCCGGTGGTGCCGTTCCTGTTCGCCGGCGCCAACCGCCGGCGCTCGTCGATCCTGCTGACCCTCGGTGGCATGGCCCTGACTTTTGCGCTGATCTCCAGCCTGGCTGTGGTCAGCAGCGAATGGGTGATTCAGGCCAGTAACACCGGGCGGCAGGTGGCGTTGCTCGTGATGATCGCGTTCGCCCTGGCGCTGATCTCGGCACGCATCGGCGACTGGCTGACCCGGCCGTTGGTCCTGCTCGGCAATCGCCTTGATGCCGACAACCGCAAGACGGCCGGGTCGACGGGCTCGATCCTGCTCGGTGTTGCCACCGGACTGCTGTGGGCGCCGTGTGCCGGTCCGATCCTTGGCGTGATCCTCACCGGGGCGATGCTGCAAGGCGCTAACGCTCACACCAGTCTGTTGTTGCTGGCGTATGGCGCAGGCAGTGCGTTGGCGTTGGGCACTTTGATTTTCGCCGGGCGCGGGCTGGTCAACCGGCTGAAACCGTCGATCCCGTTCACGGGCTGGTTTCGTCGCGGGGCAGGTGTTGCCGTGTTGGCTGCGGCGGCGGTGATTGCCACCGGGGCAGACAAGACGTTACTGGCCGGAACGTCTTCCGAAGGTGTCGCCAGCGTCGAAAACAGCGTGCTGGAAAACGTGCCGAAAGTGGTCGATTACCTGGTCAGCAAAGTCCGCGCCGACTCGATGCAGAACGACAGCAAGGGCGCGATGCCGTCGTTGTCCGGCGCCGTGCAGTGGCTCAACTCCCCGGAGCCGAGCGCCGAATCCCTGCGCGGCAAAGTGGTGCTGGTGGATTTCTGGACCTACGACTGCATCAACTGTCAGCACACCTTGCCTTACGTCAAAGACTGGGCGCAGAAGTACCAGAAGGACGGCCTGGTGGTGATCGGTGTGCACACCCCGGAATACGGCTATGAGCGCATCATCGACAACGTCAAGGCGCAGGTGCGCAAGCTCGGCATCAGCTACCCGGTGGCAATCGACAATGATTACGCGATCTGGCGTCACTTCGATAATCAGTACTGGCCCGCGCACTACCTGATCGATGCCAAGGGGCAGGTGCGTTACAGCCATTTCGGCGAAGGCCGCTACGAGGCGCAGGAGCAGATGATCCGCCAGTTGCTGGAAGAGGCCAAAGCCCCCGCAGCCTGAGGCAGGAGCTGTTACAACGGCTTAACAGATTCACGCCACTCATCGGCAAAGCCCGGTTAATTCCGCTTCGCCGGACGACCGGCAGGGACGCCGGCGGGACTCGGCGCGATAGTGATTGAACAGGGCTACTGCCGGTCCTGCCACATAACAAGAACGCGAGGTTGCCATGCCGAAATTCGTGATTGAACGCGAGATTCCAGGAGCCGGAAAGCTGTCGGAAGAAGAACTCAAGGCCGTGTCGCAAACATCCTGCCAGGCGCTACGTGAACTCGGGCCGCAAGTGCAGTGGCTGCAGAGCTACGTCACCGCCGACAAAGTCTATTGCGTGTACATCGCTCCCGATGAAGCGCAAGTGCGCGAGCATGCCCGGCTGGGTGGTTTCCCGGCCAACAGCGTGGCGCGGGTGATGACGGTCATCGATCCGACGACCGCCGAATGATGTCGGCTTCAACCTGCCGCGGAGCTCGACGCCATGAGTACCCCGATTGATCTGACAGCCCTGAAAGAACGCCAGAAAGTCGCCTGGGCCAGCGGCGATTACGCCGTGATCGGTACCACCTTGCAAATCGTCGGCGAAAACCTCGCCGAGGCCTGCGACCTGCGTTGCGACGAGGAGGTGCTGGACGTTGCCGCCGGCAACGGCAACGCCACACTGGCGGCGGCGCGGCGCGGCTGTCTGGTGACCTCGACCGATTATGTCGCGGCCTTGCTCGAACGCGGCCAGGATCGCGCCCGGGCCGAACATCTGGACGTGACCTTTCAGGTGGCCGATGCCGAAGCCTTGCCGTTTGCCGACGACAGTTTTGCCGCGGTGCTGTCGACCTTCGGCGTGATGTTCGCACCCGATCAGGCCCAGGCCGCCGCCGAACTGGCGCGGGTCTGTCGTCGGGGCGGACGGATCGGTCTGGCCAACTGGACCCCAGAAGGTTTTGTCGGCCAGATGTTCAAGACCCTCAGCCGCCATCTGCCACCGCCGCCCGTAGCCCAGCCGCCGGCAAACTGGGGCACCGAAGCCTGGCTGCATACGCATTTCAACGATCACGATTTTGTCGTGCAAGTGACCCGGCGCACCTTCAATTTCCGTTATCGCTCGGCGCTGCATTTCATCGACATCTTTCGTCATTGGTACGGGCCGGTGCACAAGGCCTTCGCGGCGCTGCCGCCAGAGAGCGGTCAGGCACTGGAGAGTGATCTGGCGGATTTGCTCAACCGCTCGAATCGAGCGGGGGAGGCATCGCTGGTGGTGCCGAGCGAGTATCTGGAGGTGGTGATCACCAAACGCTGATCACGCAAAAGCGAACGTCCTCTGCAGGCGCGAGCCTGCAGAGGAGATGTGTTGCGGCGGATGGCCTATTTCAACTGGGCCCGATCAAACCACTCCAGCGCCGTGCGCCAGATGCAGATGCCCAGGAAGTACGCCGACATCAGCAACCACAACCCCATCACCAGCGGGTTGATCAGCGGATGGTTGAGCACCAGCGACAGGCTGCACAGCAGCCAGATCGCCGTCACCGCAATGTTGATCGGCATGAACCGGCGCACGCGGAACGGGTGCAGGAACTTCATTCGCGTCACCGTCAACAGCGCCAGGCCGATCACGGTGAGGAACGTGATCCACGGCCCCGGGCCGATGATGTACAGACACAGCGCCACCACGTTCCACGCTGCGGGGAAACCGACGAAATAGTTGTCCTTGCTCTTCATGTTGACGTTGCAGAAACAAAACAGTGACGACACCAGAATCAGCGACACGGTCAGCAGCAATGTGTAGTCCGGCAACGGAATGTAGCGATAGATGAACAGGGCAGGGATGAAAACGTACGTCAGGTAGTCGATCACCAGGTCGAGGATCGAGCCGTCGAAACTCGGCAGTACCGATTGCACGTTGACCTTGCGTGCCAGCGCACCGTCGAGGCCGTCGACGATCAGCGCCACGCCCAGCCACATCAGGCAGTGGGTCGGCTGGTTTTCCAGCAGGGCGAGGGTGGCGAGGAAGGCGGTGACCACGCCGGTCGCGGTAAAACCATGGGCGCCCCATGCTTTGAGCCTGGCGATGTGTAGAGTCGATATCACGGGGGCGTTCTCCAGAAAGTGAAGCAAGCCGGTTATCACCCTCGTTCAGAAGGGCGCCGGCAAACCGGGTCGGGGTTGCAGCTATCGACCGGTCTGGCCGGGATAAGGTTCACCTGCCATGAATCTTAGCTGGCCGCCAAAAAATGCGTTGGGCGAAATGATTCAGCGGATGGTGCGTCGGCCAAACGGTGCTGGCGCAATAGCCGCACCGGTCTATCGTTGCCAGACGCGGCCAATACCAACGCCGGAGGATGACGTCATGAACACCAGCGATTTGCTCGAACAACTGCTGCGAGGCCAGGCCTCGGCGGGACAACAGGAAAGCGCTTCGGCCGGTGGCGGTCTGGGTGGATT
Organism: Pseudomonas sp. GNP014; assembly: GCF_054344005.1. NCBI lineage: Bacteria > Pseudomonadati > Pseudomonadota > Gammaproteobacteria > Pseudomonadales > Pseudomonadaceae > Pseudomonas > Pseudomonas sp. GNP014. The sequence continues at coordinate 3,677,655 of NZ_JBTGUS010000001.1, forward strand.
GCTGGGCGGTCTGTTGGGTGGCGGTTCGGCCAGTGGCGGCGGTTCGGCGGTGCCCGGCGGGCTGGGCGGATTGGGTGGTTTGCTCGGCGGGCTGCTTGGCGGTGGCGGTGGGCTGGGGGGCATGCTCGGGGGTGGTGGTACGCAAAGCCGTTCCGGCGCTACCAATTACGCTGCGTTGGCGTCGCTGGGGATGATGGCGTTCCAGGCGTATCAGGCCTGGCAACGCAGCCAGGCCAGCGCGGCACCGCAGCAAACCCCGCAAACAGCCAACCTGCTGGCCGGCCCCGACATTGAAGAACACAGCCATGCGGTGCTGCGCGCCTTGATCGCGGCGGCCAAGGCTGACGGACGCATTGATCAAGCGGAAAGAGACCGGATCAGCTGCGAAATCGGCAAACACGCCGAGGACCCGCAGTTGCAGCAATGGCTCGACGCCGAGTTCGCCAAACCGCTGGATCCGGCGGAAGTTGCCCAATCGGCACAAGGTGATCCGGCGGTTGCCGCCGAAATGTACCTGGCCAGCGTAATGCTGGTGGATGACCAGCAAGCGGCCGAGCGTAATTATCTGGATGAACTGGCGGCGGCCTTGCAGATCGATCCGCAGTTGCAGGTGCATCTGGAGGAACAGGTCAAGGGCACGGCCTGAAAGCCAAGGATCGTCCGATCGCGGTCCGAACCTTCGGCAGCTCCTGCACAGGGGAGAGCAGGGGGGCGGGGGCTCCGTCCGTCCGGGCAATTTTCACGTCGATTGAATTTTTCGCAGGCGTCACCTCTCTGCTGCTGTAGAGGCGTGTGAATCAGCGTCCTGCCAATCGACCGAGAATTTAGCCATGACTGTCCTGACTCGCCTGCCTTCTGCGCCGGCACAATCGCAAGCGCTCCATCCTGCCGGCAATCTGCGGCAGCTGTATGAAGCGCTGCTGCGCGATGAAAATCCCCGGGAACGTGCTCACGCTTTTTTGCAGGAGCAGTTGCAACAGGCCGCAGATATCGCTGAAACCTTGCCACGCGATCCTGGGCGCTGGCATGAGTGGATGACCGCGCACTGTAACGAGGTCGCCCGGCGATACGCCGATTACCTGCAACAACGCCAGGCAGGCGGCCCACGGCAGTACTTCAGCAACAAGGCTCAGGCGCTGTACTTTCTGCAAGCCGTCGCACCGACCAAACTGGTCGATGGTGCCTGGCTGTCCGGCCTTTTGCCGCAGTGGCACGACCCGCGTTTCGCGGGACTGTTGAGCACCTATCTGGAAGAACTTGGCGAGGGCAATCCGGCGCAGAATCATGTGGTGATTTACCGCAAACTGTTGGCCGATCACGACCTGCAGGAAAGCGCCGCCATCGCCGATGAACACTACCTGCAAGGCGCGCTGCAACTGGCGCTGGGGCTTGGCGGCATGGACTGTCTGCCGGAGGTGATTGGCTACAACCTCGGCTACGAACAATTGCCGCTGCACCTGCTGATCAGCAGTTACGAACTCAGCGAACTGGGCATCAATCCGTACTATTTCACTCTGCACGTGACCATTGATAACGCCAGCACCGGGCATGCGCAAAAAGCCGTGCAGGCTGTGCTCGACCTGCTGCCGCTGGAAGCCGATCGCAGCGAGTTTCTGCGGCGGGTTTCTTTGGGCTATCGCCTCAACGATCTGGGCCAGGGCAGTCGCGCGATCATTGAAGGCTTCGATCTTGAGCGCGAGTTGCTGGCGATGCTCGAGCGCAAGCGGCCGTTCGGCCAGCACCTGCATTCGGACTATTGCCGTTTTGAAGGCCAGACCGTCAATCAGTGGCTGGCGACGCCGGAGCAGTTGCCCGGTTTCCTTCAGGCCATGCAAGACAAAGGCTGGATCAAGCGCAATCAAGACCCGCAAGCCAGTCGCTTCTGGCAACTGATCTGCGGCGATGGCGCCGCGATGTTCGGCGTGTTCAACGCCTATGAAAAACAACTGTTGCACGACTGGATTGCCGGCAGCTGGACATCCCCGAAAGCGGTGAAACCCGCTCGACGCCATGGCCAGACTTTGGCACCCGCGGTCATTCCCAAGCAGGATCCCGATCTCCAGCAATTGAACGCAGCGCTGCAAGGCCAGGACGATCACGCGCAAATGGCGCTGTTGATCCCGTGGCTGGCGCCGGCGCGGCATGCGCATCCGGCCGGATTGCTCGCCACTCGCCGCTTTATCGAACTCAAATCCCGCCTGCCTTAAGGAGCGACCCAATGATTCAGGAAGATTCACTGTGCGCCGATGATCTTGCACTGTTGCAACTGGGCCGCCGCCTGCAAGCCGACGGTTATCGTTTTATCACGCCCACCCCGCTGACCCACCAACGGGTCAACCAGCGCAACGAAGGCCAGGCGGTCGATTCCCTGCGCGATGTATTCGGCTGGTCGCGGCCATTTGAAGCAGGGCTGTTGTCCGCCGATGAACTGCAGCAACTGCAGGACGCTCAGGTCATCGACAATTACGCCGGTTGCTTCAAGAGCCGGGTGCGCTGGTCGAGTCTGGATGACTTGCTGTTTGTGCATTCGGCGTTCCCCACCGACGCCGCCGACGCGGTGTTTTTCGGCCCCGACACCTATCGGTTTGCGCAACTGATTCACGCTCACCTGCAGCAGAATTTTGCCCCGGTCAAACGCGCCGTCGATATCGGCTGCGGCGCCGGGGTCGGCGCGATCCTTATCGGCCGGGCGCGGCGTGAAGCGCAAGTGCTGGCGCTGGACATCAATCCCGCCGCGCTGCGCCTGACCACGATCAACGCGGCGCTGGCCGAGGTGGCCAACGTCGAAGCCTGCGCCAGCGATCTGTTGCAGGGGGTCGAGGGGGAGTTCGACCTGATCGTCGCCAACCCACCGTATATGGCCGATCCGGCGGCACGCGCCTATCGACATGGCGGCGGTACCCTGGGCGCCGGGCTGTCGCTGCGCATCGTCGAGCAATCACTGAATCGCCTCACACCCGGAGGTTCGCTGTTGCTCTACACCGGCGTGGCAATGGTCGATGGCCACGATCCGTTTCTCGACACGGTGCTGCCGCGCCTGGATCAAAAGCGCTTTGGCTGGACCTACCGCGAACTCGATCCCGATGTCTTCGGCGAGGAGTTGCTCAACCCCGGCTATCAGCGGGTTGACCGGATTGCCGTGGTGGCGCTGACCGTGACCCGAATTGGCTGAAACAAGGCAGGTGTGCGATGACCAGGAACCTCGACGACTACAACCGCATGCGCGATTTCTCGGCGACCTCGGAGCCTGCCGCCGTCAAGCGCCCGGGACGCAAAACCGCCGGCAACCACGCCTTGCAGTTCTGCATCCAGAAGCACGACGCGTCGCACCTGCATTATGACTTTCGCCTGGAACTCGACGGTGCGCTGAAAAGCTGGGCGGTGCCCAAGGGCCCGTCACTCGACCCCAAGGTCAAGCGCCTGGCGGTGCATGTCGAGGATCACCCGCTTGATTACGCCACCTTCGAGGGCAGCATTCCCGAGGGGCACTACGGCGCCGGGGATGTGATTGTCTGGGATCGTGGCGTGTGGATCCCGCTGGAAGACCCGCAAAAAGCCTACGCCAAAGGCAAGCTCAAGTTCGAACTGCAAGGCGAGAAACTCGCCGGGATCTGGAATCTGGTGCGCACGCACATGCCGGGCAAGAAAGAGAACTGGTTTCTGATCAAGCATCAGGACAGTGCCGCCCGCCCGCAGGAGGATTACGACGTACTGGTCGCCGAGCCGGACAGCGTATTGAGTGAGCGGACAATTGTCGGCAAACCCAAACTGGCGGCCGAAACCAGCAAAACGGCGAAAAAGACTAAGACCCCATCACGCAAGCCGACCAGCGCCACGCTCGGCGGGGCGCATAAGGCGAAAATGCCTGCCTCGCTCAAACCGCAACTGGCGACGCTGGTCGACAGTGCGCCGCAGGGCCAGTGGAGTTACGAGATCAAGTTCGACGGTTACCGGATCATGGCGCGGATCGACGGTGACCAGGTGCAACTGTTCACACGCAATGGCCATGACTGGACGCACAAACTGGCGCAACAAGCCGCGGCGCTGGCCGCGCTGGGTCTCGAATCGGCGTGGCTCGATGGCGAAATGGTCGTTGCCGATGAACACGGCGTGCCGGATTTCCAGGCGCTGCAAAACGCCTTCGAGAGCGGACGCAGCGGCAACATTCTTTATTACCTGTTCGATCTGCCGTATCTCAACGGCGTCGACCTGCGCGAAGTGCCGGTCGAGGAGCGCCGCGCGGCCCTGTCCACAGTGCTCGGTGCCCATGAACAACCGTTGCTGCGGTTCTCCGAGGCGTTCGATGAAACCCCGGAGGCACTGCTCAACAGCGCCTGCCAGATGCAGATGGAGGGCGTGATCGGCAAACGCCTCGGCTCGCCTTATGTGTCCCGCCGCAGTGGCGACTGGATCAAACTCAAATGCAAACACCGGCAGGAATTCGTGATCGTCGGCTACACCGATCCGAAAGGCTCGCGCAGTGCTTTCGGCGCCTTGTTGCTGGGCCTGCATGACCGCGACAGGGGTGAACTGCGCTATGCCGGCAAGGTCGGCACCGGTTTCAACGAGACCACGTTGAAAACCCTCCTGGGCCAGCTCAAACCCTTGCAGGTAAAGAAAGCCGCCGTGGTCAATCCACCGAGCGGTTTCGAAGCCAAGGGCGTGCATTGGTTGAAACCGAAATTGCTCGCCGAAGTCGCGTTCGCCGAAATGACCCAGGACGGTTCGGTGCGCCACGCAGTGTTCCATGGCCTGCGCGATGACAAGCCGGCCAAGGACATTACCGAAGAGCGAGCGACGCCCGTGAAGACATCCAGAACCAAGGCCTCCGACAGCAAGGCTTCCGCCAGCAAGCCTTCCGCCAGCAAGCCTTCCACCAGCAAAAAAGGCGCAAAAAAACCGGCAACAGAAGCCGCTGCGAGCAAAGCGAAAACCGTGCCGTCACAACGGGACCTGGCCAATGGCAAGGTGCGCATCACTCACCCGGACCGGGTGATCGACGCCGTCAGCGGCACCACCAAGATGCAACTGGCCGAGTACTACGCCAGCGTCGCCGAATGGATTCTGCCGCAACTCAAGGATCGCCCGGTGGCGTTGGTGCGTGCTCCGGAGGGTATCGCCGGCGAACTGTTCTTCCAGAAAAATGCCGAGCGGCTGGCGATTCCTGGCATCACAACGCTGGACAAGGATGTCACCGGTCAGCCCGTGATGTTGATCAACAATGCTGAAGCGTTGATCGGCGCGGTGCAGATGAGCACGGTCGAACTGCACACCTGGAATGCCACCACAGTCGATCTGGACAAGCCCGATCGCTTCGTCCTCGACCTCGACCCAGACCCGGCGCTGCCGTGGAAAAGCATGGTCGAAGCCACTGCGCTGACGCTAACAGTGCTCGATGAGCTGGGCCTCAAGGCCTTTCTGAAAACCAGTGGCGGCAAGGGTATCCATCTGGTCGTACCGCTGACCCGTAAGCTCGGCTGGGACGAGGTCAAGGACTTCAGCCACGCGATCGTCAGCCACATCGCCAAGCTGTTGCCGGATCGTTTTTCGGCGGTGTCAGGGCCGAAAAACCGCGTCGGACGGATCTTCATCGACTACCTGCGCAACGGTCTGGGGGCCACCACCATTTGCGCCTACGCGGCGCGTACCCGTGAGGGCTTGCCGGTGTCGGTGCCGCTGTTTCGTGAGGAGGTCGCCGAGATCAAGGGCGGCAACCAGTGGAACATCCACAATGTTCACGAGCGCCTGGCTGAGGTCGGCGACGAACCTTGGGCAGACATGAAGAAAACCCGTCAGAGCATCACCGTACAGATGCGCAAACGGGTCGGCATGCACCCGTGATCAGGTATCACGCAGCAAGTCGTGGGCGTTGAGCAGTTCGAAGGCGATTTGCGGATGATTTTCCAGGCCGCGACGAATCGCTGCCGGGATTGCCGCACGTGTCTTGCGACAGAGTCCCGGCAACTCATCAATTTGAATGGCGATGCCGCGCATGGTGCGCACTTCGTTGAAACCGGGCGCGACATCGACGCGAATCCCCAGTTGCTCGAACATGCGCTGTTGCAGGTGTCGCAGATCGGCAAGATCCTTGAGCCTCTCCAGACGCGCCAGCAGGCGTTTTTCTTCCTCGCGGGTCAGGCGCAGGATGCGCACATCCGCGCCGGGCGTTTCCAGCAACGGATCGCGCCCGCAATTGCAGGCGCCGGGCGGGCAGGGTGAGCGCAGGGGCACAGAAGTCGTCATGGCCTCCATCATAGAGGCCGTCGGACAGTTTTGCCTATGCGCCGTCAGCGGCCATCCATCGGCCGCGTCATCCCTGACGGCTACTGATTCAGACCTTCGTAATGCACCAGAATCGCATTGGCGAGGTCTTCATCGCTGGCGTTGAGACCGGGGTTGTCGTGACGCACCTGTTGCAAGACCGACTCAAGATAAACCCCACGGATGGCCCCGCCGCTGGCGACAAATGCAGACAAGTCGTCACGGGCCGGGATCACCATCTTGTGATCCTTGAAGGTCGAGTACAGCGACGCGGAGACACCCGCCGAGGTGGCAACATCACCCGCATCGACGCGGGCCAGCGCCGAACCGACCGGCAGGCATAAGAGTAAAGAAGAAACGAGCACTAACTTGCGCATGACGGTGTTCCTCCACAAGCGCGAAGCAAAAAGGAAATACTGCATAGTGTGAGAGGGGCGCGGTGGGGCGGAGTTCCGTAGGGCGCTAAAGTCTGTGTGAATGCAAAAAAGACTCGGGCAACACCGTTAAGGGTTGCCCGGGTTCACGCGCGCTCAGATCACCCCGCAGGCCATGCGATCGCCGCCACCGCCCAAAGGTTTCGGCTGGTCGGAGTGATTGTCGCCGCCGGCGTGGATCATCAGCGCGTGACCCTTGATCTGGGAGATTGTCTTCAGGCGCGGTGCCAGCACCGGATAGTTGGCCATGCCGTCGGCGGTCACGTAAACCGCCGGCAGGTCACCCAGATGGCCATCGGCATAAGGGCCGAGGTGTTTGCCGGTTTTCTGCGGGTCGAAGTGCCCTCCGGCGGCCAGTGCGGCGCCTTTCACGCCATCCTTCATGCCGGCTTCGCAACTGCCGTTTTCATGGACATGGAAGCCATGTACGCCGGCCGGCAGGGATTTCAGGTCCGGGGTGAACAACAGGCCATACGGCGTCTCACTGACCGTAATCGAGCCGATGGCCTGCGGCGCGCCATTGGCACTGACCAGATTGATGGCGACTTTTTCGGTGGCTGCCTGAGCCGTACCAATGGCGAAGGTGCCTAGCAATCCCAACCACAGTGCGCGTTTCATAAGCGTTTCCTTTTGCTGCCTGAGTGTTTTGAACGCCGGACTCAATAGCCCGGCGGTATTAACCCGCGATGAAGGTGTGCAAAGTGAGACTTGCCGCGCAATCCGAAAGTTTTACCGCGTTTCTCCCGCGCGCAGACACCTGCTGTCACGTTCTGGCACGGCAGACCCGCGTAAATAGGCTTAACTGAAGATCTGACAGGCGCTTGCGGGCGTGGCGAAGGGGGAGAACATTACGGTGTCGATCAAACTGCGTTTAGTGTTGCTGATTGTTACCAGCCTGCTGACGGCGTTGATCGTGAGTCTGGTCAGTTATGTCGGCAACGTGCGAATGGCTTCGGCGGTCAGCGACAATGCGGTGAGCATGAGCGCACTGCGCAACCACATGGAAGCCGACATGATGCACGACGCCCTGCGCGCCGATGTCTACTCGGCGATGTTGGTCGGGTTGGGCAAGAGCACCAGTACAGCGACCGAGGTGCGTGACTCGATCAATGAGCATGCCGGGCACTTCCGGGAAGTGCTCGATGACAACCTCAAGTTGCCGATCAACCCGACGCTGCGCACGGCGCTGGAACAGATCAAGCCGAATCTCGATACCTACATCAATGCTGGTGAGCGCATCGTCGGGCTGGCGTTGGACAACCCGGACGCCGCGCAGCAGGAACTGGGCACCTTCAACACCGCCTTCGGCCAGCTGGAAGAGCAGATGGCTGCGTTGAGTGAATTGATCGAATCCAACACGCAGCAGACCAGTGCGGCGACTGAAGCGGCGATCCGCAATGCCAACATCGCCCTCGGCGTGGTGCTGATCGCCAGCCTGTTACTGCTGTTGGCGCAAGGGCGCTGGGTCATCCTGAGCATCATGGGCCCGCTGAAGTCCGCCAGTCACATTGCCGAAAGCATCGCCCATGGCAACCTCGGCGAGCCGATCATCGAACCGACCGGCAAGGATGAAGCCAGTGCGCTGATCCGCACACTGGCGACCATGCAGCGCGATTTGCGCAACATGATCGACGTGGTGCGACGCAACGCCCACGGCGTCAGCGGTATGAGCGAACAACTGAGCCACGGTTGCCATCAGGTCGCCGACAGCAGCCAGCAACAAAGCGTCGCCGCCGGCACCATGGCCGCGGCTGCCAGCCAGATGACCGCGAGCATCGAGGAAATCACCCGCCATGCCGAACGCGCCCTGAGCATGGCCAATCAGGCTGAATCACTGGCAAAGAATGGCGGGCAGGTCATCCATCAAGTGGTCAGCGACATGGACGACATTGCCCGCTCGGCGCAACAGTCGGCGCAGGTAATTCGTACGCTGGATCAGGAATCCGAAGGCATCTTCAACATTATTCAGGTGATCAAAGGCATTGCCGATCAGACCAACCTGCTGGCGCTCAATGCCGCGATCGAGGCAGCCCGGGCCGGCGAACAGGGCCGGGGCTTCGCGGTTGTGGCGGATGAAGTGCGCAGTCTGGCGGCGCGAACCAGCGCCTCGACCCAGGAAATTGCCGCGATGGTCGCGCGCATCCAGCACAGCACCCGCGAGGCGGTCAGCAGCATGGAGGCCGGTGTGGCGCAGGTCGACAAGGGCATGGCAGTGACGGCGGACGTCGAACGGGCGATTCGGGAAATTCTGCAGGCCACGCTGAGCACGACACAGCTGGTCAACGACATCACCCGCACCATTGGCGAACAGAGCCAGGCGAGCAATGAAATCGCTCATCAGGTGGAGATGATTGCGGGGATGTCCGAGGGCAATAGCCGGGTGATCGGGCAAACGGCGAATACCACCGATGAGTTGTCGAGCCTGGCAGGGCAGTTGGCGCAGTCGGTGGATCGGTTTCGTCTGTAAGGCTGCCGTGAGTCAAGTCAGCCTGCGCTGCCGGAATGGGCCCCTTAGCGGGAAAGCCCGCTCCCACGGGGTTTTGTCGTGTGAATATCGACCCCGTGGATCGTTTGAAGGCTTCAGCCAGAGCCAGCGTCGGGTTCATGTTCAGCGTTTGCCGGCCGATAATTCCCACAGCGGAAAAAGACCATCAAGTCGGGAACAGACGCGCGGGTTTGCCCTGACGTGATATTCTTCGCGCCAACTTGGTTTGACCTTATTCAGTTTGCTTGCCTTCGGGCGGGCTGACGGAATCCCTGTCGCTCAAGTAGCTGAGCCAATAATGATAAGAAGTCAGTTCAGAAGGGACATTAACTGAGGTCGATGCGGCATGTCGGCCTTGTGTGCCCACCCGTCAAAATTGAAGTGTGCCGGAATCTGCGACGCGAGCCTGAGCGTCATCAAAGCGGATCGCATACTGATAACAGCGGCGGGCGGAAGGCGTTTTATCATAGGTGCAACAGATGTTTAAAAAAGTGAACACAGCCCTGCTGGGGCTGGCTTTGGCGATGGGGATGTCTTCCGCCAATGCTCAAGACCCGAAGAAAGTCGATGTACTGCTGATTGGCGGCGGCATCATGAGCACCACCCTGGGTGTGTGGATCAATGAGCTGGAGCCGAGCTGGTCGATGGAAATGGTCGAGCGTCTCGACGGCGTCGCCCTGGAAAGCTCCAACGGCTGGAACAACGCCGGTACCGGTCACTCGGCGCTCGCCGAGCTGAACTACACCCCGGAAGACGACAAAGGCAACGTCACGATCCCGAAAGCTGTCGAGATCAACGAAGCGTTCCAGGTCTCCCGTCAGTTCTGGGCCTGGCAGGTTCAGCAAGGCGTTCTGAAGAACCCTCGCTCGTTCATCAACACCACGCCGCACATGAGCTTCGTGTGGGGTGATGACAACATCAAGTTCCTGAAAAAGCGCTACGAAGCCCTGCAGGCGAGCCCGCTGTTCGCCGGTATGCAGTACTCCGAAGACCCGGCTGTGATCAAGAAGTGGGTTCCGCTGATGATGGAAGGGCGTGACCCGAACCAGAAAATCGCGGCCACCTGGAGCCCGCTGGGTACCGACATGAACTTCGGCGAAATCACCCGCCAGTTCGCCGCTTACCTGCAGACCAAGCCTAACTTCGACCTGAAACTGTCGAGCGAAGTCCAGGACATCACCAAGAATGCCGATGGCACTTGGCGCGTCAGCTACAAAAACCTGAAAGACGGCAGCAAAACCGAAACCGACGCCAAGTTCGTGTTCATCGGCGCTGGCGGCGGCGCGCTGCACCTGCTGCAGAAGTCGGGCATTCCTGAAGCCAAGGAATACGCGGGCTTCCCGGTTGGTGGTTCGTTCCTGGTGACCGATAACCCGGCCATCGCTGAACAGCACCTGGCCAAGGCCTACGGTAAAGCGTCGGTTGGCGCCCCACCGATGTCCGTTCCGCACCTGGACACCCGTGTCCTGGACGGCAAGCGTGTCATCCTGTTTGGCCCATTCGCGACCTTCAGCACCAAGTTCCTCAAAGAAGGCTCGTACCTGGACCTGCTGACCAGCACCACCACCCACAACATCTGGCCTATGACCAAGGTCGGCATCAAGGAATACCCGCTGGTCGAGTACCTTGCTGGCCAACTGATGCTGTCGGATGAAGACCGTCTGAACGCGCTGAAGGAATACTTCCCGAACGCCAAAGCCGAAGACTGGCGCCTGTGGCAAGCCGGCCAGCGCGTGCAAATCATCAAGCGTGATGAAGCCGCGGGCGGCGTGCTGAAACTGGGCACCGAAATCGTTGCTGCACAAGACGGCACCATCGCTGGTCTGCTGGGCGCATCGCCAGGCGCGTCGACCGCTGCACCGATCATGCTGAGCGTGCTGCAGAAAGTCTTCAAGGACAAAGTCGCGACCCCTGAGTGGCAAACCAAGCTGCACCAGATCGTTCCAAGCTACGGTACTCAGCTGAACAGCGATCCAGCCAAAGTGGCTGCAGAGTGGGCTTACACTGCCAAGATCCTCGAACTGCCGACGCCTCCGGTGATCGGTCAGGTCGCTGCTCCGGCAGTCGATGCTGCGGCTGACAAGGCCAAGGCTCCGAAGGAAAACGCTGCACGTGACATGGCGCTGTAACCAGACGCCTGACACACAAAGCCCACTGAACCGGCGACGGTCAGTGGGCTTTTTTGTGGCTAAGCGTTTTGCAGGTGCTGTCGAGTGAAACGAGGCTGCTCCCACCGTGCTCAGGATTTGGCCTTGGCCAGATAGACACCCAGGCGCCGTCCCATCTCTTCGCCCAAGGCCTGTAATCCGCTCAGGGGCCGTACCATCACTTCAAACTCGACAATCTTGCCGCTTTCGTCAAAGCGAATCATGTCGATGCCTTTCAGTTCTTTCGTCCCGACTTTCGCACTGAACTCCAGAATCACATTCAAGCCATCGGCAGTCGCCAGTTCCCGGTGATAGTGGAAATCCTCAAACACCTCGAAGACGGTGTTGAGGATCATCGACACCACCGGCGCGCCGGGGTAGGGCGTGTGGGCCATCGGCGAGCGGAACACGGCTTGCGGATCGAGTAAACCGGGCAGGGCGCTGAGGTTGCCGGTGCGGATCATTTCGTGCCATTTGCCTAGCGATACGGCGACATTGGGTTGCAGGTTCAGGTCGGTCATCTTCACTCCAGAGTTTTTCTTTTTGTTCTTGCGACGGCAATGACTCTAGATCAACCACGCCGAAATTGAACCCTCGTGCCGCAATCTGAATATCCGCCCATGGCCCAAGCGGATCAGATGAGCATCTGATCCGTATTTTTTCACTGGATCTGCCTCTGTAACCGGCGCAGTCATACGCTCAAAATGCCCCGGCAGTTCGGTCACTCGCGGCAGTTCTTCATCCCGAAGCGCCCAGTGCACCGCAAGCTCAGCATTGAGGAGAGCAACATGAACAAGATGGCGATTTTTCTGGGTGGATTCCTGACACTGACCATTCTGATCGGCCTGCTCGCGACGATTTCGCCGGTCTGAGGCGACCCTTTTCAAATGACGGCCACAGGAGTGTCGCGCAAAGCATGTTTAAATGCCGCGCCCCACACCTGTAAATGGACTTCAGCCATGGCCGAACACCGCATCCGCGCACTCGCACTTTGTGTTTTTCATCACAACGGCAAAATTCTGGTTAACGAATTTCGCGACCCGGTGAGCGAGCAAACCTGCTTTCGGCCTGTCGGTGGCGGTATCGAATTCGGCGAGACGAGCGCCGAAACCATCGTGCGCGAAGTGCAGGAGGAGTTGCGGCTGTCCATGACGGATATGCGCCTGCTCGGCACACTCGAAAGCCTGTTCGTCTACAACGGCAAACCGGGGCACGAAATTGTCCAGGTATACGACGCGACGTTTATCGATCCGGGCGTATACCACCACGCACAGATCGATGGCCATGAAAGCGACGGCGCGCCCTTCACCGCGCGCTGGCATGACAGCTCAAGCTTCAGCGAGCACGCGCCGTTGGTGCCGAAAGGCTTGCACGAACTGCTGAAGAACGCCGGCTTGCTCCGCTGAGCCCAGTTGAGGGGTGACGCTATCGCGAACTTGCTCGCGATAGCGATCTGTCAGTCACCGCTGTTTCGGCGACGTTCAATACCGTCCGGGTTGCCAACGTCCAGCAACCTTCTTTCCACCAATACATTTTCAAGGGCCTGGCGCTCGATTGGCGCCATTTGGTGCTCACGCTTTTTCAGCTCCAGCAGGATCGGGCTGGACCAGGTGCGGTAGGTCTGTTCGATGTTGCGACGCGACGTCATCAGTCTCTCCTTGAAAAAGAGCCCGGTGTTGCGGGCAGGGGCTCTATCCGATGAGGTAGTAACTCTAGATGACAAACCCTGAAGTCGCGAATGCGCTGCGATCTCCTGTAGGAGTGGGGTGGGGGTGAAGAGGGTGGCACGATCGCGGGCGGCTGCGGTCGTAATCTTCACACGCGTATTACCTGTGGAGATCCAATGAGCCAGGAAGTCTTGACCACCGAAACCAATCGTCGCCAGTTGCAACAGATCATCGCCGGTTTGTCGGACGGGGTGATTCTGCTGGAGCTGGATCAGAGCATTCTCTGGGCCAACGAAGCGGCGCTGGCCATGCACGGGGTCAGCCGGATTGGTGAGCTGGGCACGAGTGCCGGCGAATACGCCAAGCGCTTCAGCCTGCGCTATCGCAATAACCACACCCTGCCACCGGAGAACTATCCGATCAGCCGCGTCGCTCGCTGCGAGGTGTTCAGTGATGTGCTGATCGAAGTGTCCGCCGTCGATGACCCGGAGCGCGTCTGGGTGCACAACGTGCGCAGCATGGTGCTCACCAACCGCGAAGGTCAGCCCGAGTCGCTGGTGCTGATCATGAGCGACGTCACCGACTGGGCTAACGCCGAGCAGCGTTTCGAAAGGACCTTCAACGCCAACCCGGCACCGGCGGTGATCTGTCGTCTCAGCGACTTGCGCTACATCAAGGTCAATCCGGGGTTTCTGGAGATGACCGGCTACACCCGCGATCAGGTGATTGGCACTTCCTCCTACGAAATCGACATTTTCGAGCAGGCCGAACACCGAGACCTGGCGATCCAGCGCTTGCGTGATGTCGCGACCATCCCGCAGATGCAAGCCGAACTGCGCTTGCCTGATGGCAGCAACAAGCAAGTGATCGTGGCCGGGCAGCCGCTGACGCTCAACGATGAGGATTGCATGCTGTTTTCCTTCGTCGATATGGAGTTGCGACGCAAGGCCGAAGTGGCGCTGCGCCAGAGCGAGGAGCGCTTCGCCAAGGCATTTCGGCTGAGCCCGGTGCCGATTCTGATTTGCAGCGCCGACGAGCAACAGGTGATTGATGTCAACCAGGCGTTCCTCGACACGCTGGCGTATGACAGCGCAGAGGTGCTGGGCAAAACCGTGACGCAGCTGGGTTTCATCGACGACAGCAGCACCCGGTCGCGGTTGTTGACGGCGCTGGAGCAGAACGGCCGGATTGATCGGGTCGATGTGCGGGTCCGCAAGAAGGATGTGGAGTTGCTTGAGTGCGCGGTGTCCGCCGATACCGTCAACATTCAGGACACGCGCTGTTATTTGCTGGTGCTGATGGACATCACCGAGCGCAAACGCACCGAGCTTGAACTGGTCGCGGCAATTGAAGAGGTGATGAAAGATGCCTCCTGGTTCAGCCGCACGCTGATTGAGAAGCTGGCCAATGTGAAGAAGATCAACGCGCCACAACTGCCGAGTGTTTCGTTCACCGATCTCACGGCGCGTGAACGCGATGTGCTGGGGTTGATCTGTGAAGGGCTGGCTGACAAGGAGATTGCAGCGCGACTGAAACTGGCGCCGAACACGGTGCGCAATCATGTGGCGACGGTGTATTCCAAACTCGATGTGCATAGCCGCAGCGAGGCGATTGTCTGGGCGCGGGAGCGTGGGCTGTTTTCCGGTGAGTGGAGCAGCAAGAATCAGCGGTAGGTGCAAATGCACTAGTTGAATCAGTGCAAATGGAGGTGTTGGCTCAAGGGGGCTGTTCTTAGTCTGGTGGGGTGCGATACGAGCCATTCGGTTCGGGATCGCGTCCCTTCGAAGTAACTATAGGAACAGCCCCATGATGAATATTGCGCAGTTGCGCGCGCGGCTGGAACACAGCTTTTCACCGCTGGCGTGCGAATGTCTGGTGGATGGTGACCATTCCTTGACGGTGAAGCTTTATCACCCGGGGTCGGGGCAGGTCGATCTGGTGATCAGTGGGTTGAAGCTGGATTCTCTGCGTACGCCTGAGGCGGTGCAGGGGTTGATTGACGAGTTGCGGTATGAGCTTGAGAGTTTTTCTTTGCGCTCTTCTCGGGATCCTGATTTGGCCTAGGGTTGGGGGTATGAGACTTGGCGGCCTTTGGGCCGACCATGTTCTTGGGGTTTGGGTGTATATCCGTTTTTTGGGGTGTGGCGGCGGGCGGTTTCGCCCTTACGGCGACTCACTTTTTTGACAAACGCCTCAAAAAAGTAAGCAAAAAAAGGCTTGCCCCAGCGTTCGGCCCGCTCGCTGGGGCTCGGGGTTCCTTCGTTGCGGGTTTCATCCGGGGGCATCGCCTCCGGTTTGCTTCGCTGCACCTCCTCTCGATGTATGCGGCTTCGCCGCACGGCGCTCCGCGCCTGCCCCCCGGATGAATCCCTCCACTCAGCCTGCCGAAGGGGCCTGAAGATCAAGATCAAGATCAAAAGCAGGCGAGCTGACACTCGGCCTATTGGTTGGCTCGGTTATTGTGGGAGACAGCGGCGGCCTGACAGCCGACCATGCTCTAACGGAACGCACCCAAACCAACTGTGGGAGCTGGCTTGCCAGCGATGGCGGCCTGACAGCCGACCATGCTCTAACTGAATGCACTCAAACCAACTGTGGGAGCTGGCTGGCCAGCGAAGGCGGCCTGACAGCCGACCATGCTCTAACTGAATGCACTCAAACCAACTGTGGGAGCTGGCTTGCCAGCGAAGGCGGCCTGACAGCCGACCATCCTCTAACTGAATGCACTCAAACCAACTGTGGGAGCTGGCTTGCCAGCGAAGGCGGCCTGACAGCCGACCTTTCTCTAACTGAATGCACCCAATCCAACTGTAGGAGCCAGCTTGCTGGCGATGGCGGCCTGACAGCCGACCATCCTCTAACTGAATGCACTCAAACCATCTGTGGGAGCTGGCTTGCCAGCGAAGGCGGCCTGACAGCCGATCATCCTCTAACTGAATGCACTCAAACCAACTGTGGGAGCTGGCTGGCCAGCGAAGGCGGCCTGACAGCCGACCATGCTCTAACTGAATGCACTCAAACCAACTGTGGGAGCTGGCTTGCCAGCGAAGGCGGCCTGACAGCCGACCATGCTCTAACGGAACGCACCCAATCCAACTGTGGGAGCTGGCTTGCCAGCGATGGCGGCCTGACAGCCGACCATGCTCTAACTGAATGCACTCAAACCAACTGTGGGAGCTGGCTGGCCAGCGAAGGCGGCCTGACAGCCGACCATGCTCTAACTGAATGCACTCAAACCAACTGTGGGAGCTGGCTTGCCAGCGATGGCGGCCTGACAGCCGACCATCCTCTAACTGAATGCACTCAAACCAACTGTGGGAGCTGGCTTGCCAGCGAAGGCGGCCTGACAGCCGACCATGCTCTAACGGAACGCACCCAAACCAACTGTGGGAGCTGGCTTGCCAGCGAAGGCGGCCTGATAACCGACCATGCTCTAACGGAACGCACCCAATCCAACTGTAGGAGCCAGCCTGCTGGCGATGGCGGCCTGACAGCCGACCAGGGTTCGGCTGTGCCGAAAAGCAAAATCGACAGCCAGGCATGTCTTCGGCGGCGGGTTTACTGGCGGTTACAGGGGGCTCGGCTATAAAGAATGAGTGGTCAGGTCTTCCGTGTTGGGTTGTGCGCGGGAGTGGGTCTCCCTTTATCGCGGGTCGTCCTATGAACAATCTTGGGAAACGCGTGTGTTCGCCGTTGTCGCTGGTTTTTTCCGTAGCGTTGCTGGCCGGTTGCGCCAGTCCGCCGCCACCTCCACCGGCCGCGCCGCCTCCGCCGCCGGTACGCACCTGTCAGGTGCTTGAGGACACTCAAGTGGCCGGCGACATGTATGTCGACGGGCAGATCACTCGTCACATCACCACGACCCGTTGCGTCACTCAATAGCGCCGGCGGGGCGCAAGTCTCGGGTTGAGCAAATTGTGCTGGTGGCCGACCTGGCCGGTACGGCGGTGTTTGCTGTCGAGGGTGCGATTGCGGCAATGCACAGTCGGCTCGATTTGCTCGGGGTGATGGTGATTGCGTTTATTGTCGCGCTTGGCGGCGGGGTGACCCGTGACGTGCTGATCGGTGCCACGCCGCCGAACGCCGTGGCCGACTGGCGTTATCCGGCGCTGGCGTTTTTCATGGGCGGGCTGGCGTTTGTCTGTCATGAGCAGGTGTTGGGCTGGTCCGGTTCAACCCTGATCGTACTGGACGCGGCGGGGCTGGCGCTGTTTGCCGTGGCCGGGGCGCAGAAGGCGTTGAATTTCGGGATCACGCCGTTTGTGGCGATGCTGATGGGCACGATCACCGGCGTCGGTGGCGGGGTGATTCGCGACATTGTGCTGGCGCGGATACCCGTGGTGTTGCAGGCGGATTTGTATGCCAGTTCGGCGTTTGTCGGTGCAGCGGTGTTGATCATGGGCCGCAGGCTGGGCGTTTCGCCGGTAGCGGCGGCGTTGCTGGCGGGAGCGGCGTGTCTGACGCTGCGGTTGCTCTCGGTGCATTTCGGCTGGCAGTTACCGAAAGTCCTCGATGCCTGATTCAAGCAACGACCTGTGGGAGCGAGCTTGCTCGCGAATGCGGTGTGTCAACCCAATCATTGTCGATTGACACTACGCCTTCGCGAGCAAGCTCGCTCCCACAGGGTTAATCATTTGCCGTTTAAATCAGGACAGAAACCCACCGTCCACATTCAGCGCAACCCCGGTGGTGTAGCTCGACGCATCACTCGCCAGGTACAGCACCGCCCCGGCCATTTCACTCGGATCAGCCACACGCTTGAGCGGAATTTGCGTCAGCGCCTGCTTGAGGATTGCATCGTTCTTCACCAGCGCCGAGGCGAATTTGGTGTCGGTCAGGCCCGGCAGCAGGGCGTTGCAGCGGATGCCGAATTGCGCGCATTCCTTGGCGAAGACCTTGGTCATGTTGATCACAGCAGCCTTGGTCACCGAGTAGATGCCCTGGAAGATCCCCGGCGAAATGCCGTTGATCGACGCGACGTTGATGATGCTGCCACCACCGTTCTCGCGCATCAGCTTGCCGGCTTCGACCGACATGAAGAAATAGCCGCGGATGTTTACATCGACAGTCTTCTGGAACGCACCCAGATCGGTGTCGAGCACGTTGCAGAACTGCGGGTTGGTCGCAGCGTTGTTCACCAGAATATCCAGGCGGCCGAACTGTTCCTTGATCCCGGCGAACACCTGGCTGATCTGTTCCATTTCACCGATATGGCAGGCCACTGCGGTGGCTTTGCCGCCGGCGGCGATGATCGCATCGGCGACGTGCTGGCAGCCTTCGAGCTTGCGGCTCGAAACGATCACGTGGGCGCCTTGCTGGGCCAGCAGTTTGGCGATGGCTTCACCGATGCCACGGCTGGCGCCGGAAACAAAAGCGATCTTGCCGTCGAGGTCGAACAACTGAGTCTTGGACATAGGGGTTCCTTGGTGTGGGCCGTCAGAGGCTCGATTTCGCAATGACCTGCAGGCTCATCTGCTCCAGCAGTTTGTTCATGTGAATGAACTGCGCGAAGCGTTTGTCCTGGGTCTGGCCATGGTAGAAGCGGTAGTAGATCTGCTGCACGATGCCGGCCAGGCGGAACAGACCGTAGGTGTAGTAGAAGTCGAAATTGTCGATCTGGATGCCCGAGCGTTCGGCGTAGTAGTCTACGAACTCGCGGCGGGTGAGCATGCCTGGCGCGTGGCTCGGCTGACGGCGCATCAGTTGCACCGGTGCCGGGTCGCCGGCTTCGATCCAGTAGGCGAGGGTGTTGCCCAGGTCCATCAGCGGATCGCCGAGGGTGGTCAGTTCCCAGTCGAGCACGCCGATGATTTGCATCGGGTTGTCCGGGTCGAGGATGACGTTGTCGAAGCGGTAGTCGTTGTGGACGATGCTCGAGGTCGGGTGATCGGCCGGCATCTTGTCGTTGAGCCAGGCTTTGACGGCTTCCCAGTGCGGTGCGTCCGGGGTCAGGGCTTTTTCGTAGCGTTCGCTCCAGCCCTTGATCTGACGGGCAACGTAGCCTTCCGGCTTGCCCAGATCGCCGAGGCCGCAAGCGTTGTAGTCGACGCGGTGCAGTTCGACGAAGCGGTCAATGAAGCTTTTGCACAGTGCTTCGGTTTTCGCCGCATCGAGGCCCAGCTCCGGCGGCAGTTCCGAGCGCAGGATGATGCCCTTGACCCGTTCCATCACGTAGAACTCGGCGCCGATCACCGCTTCGTCGGTGCAGTGCACGTAGGCTTTCGGGCAGTACGGAAAACCGTCGCGCAATTGATTGAGGATACGAAATTCGCGGCCCATGTCGTGGGCGGATTTGGCCTTGTGGCCGAACGGCGGACGGCGCAGGACGAACTCCTGCTCCGGGTATTCCAGCAGGTAGGTCAGGTTCGACGCGCCGCCGGGAAACTGGCTGATCGCAGGTAAGCCGCTCAGGCCCGGAATATGCGCCTTGAGGTACGGATCAATCAGGCTGGCATCGAGTTCTTCGCCAGAGCGGATACGGGTGGACTGGTCAGTAAGCGCCATGCTTATCCCTTCTGCTTATTTTGGAGGCCAGACATCATTGGCTAATCTAATGGCGCGCTCGGGCGGTCACAAGCGCGGGTCGGTCTTATAGGTTAGCGTGTTGCCGGATAATCACCTTTGGGAATGTGCGCGAGGAGCCGCAGCAGACTAAGGTTTAGCGGGTATGCCGTGTCCACGAAGGAGTCGGGAAATGGGCTGTCCGCAAGTCTGTGCACACCGCCACATTGCAATGCAGCTTTGGCGCCGCGCCGTCGATGCTCAATGTGCTGCCAGTGAACCGCACGCTGACCGGCGGTATGCCGGCGGCGAACATCATGGATCACATCCCGCTGGTCAATATCCTGCCGTTCGGAGTGTGCATGAGCATGGCCAACCCGATGGTGGCAGCGGCAACCGCTGCGGCGCTTGGGGTGTTGACGCCGATGCCGTGCATTCCGGCGACGGCCACGCCGGTCGGAGTACCCCGGTGGCGCGCCGACGTTGTTATTGGGCGGCATGCCGGCGATTGATGCCAACAGCACTTTGATGTGCAACTGGGCGGGGGTGATCAAAATCGCCATGCCGGGGCAGATGCAGATGCTCATCCCCTGAACCGCTAACCCTCACCCCAGCCCTCTCCCAGAGGGAGAGGGGGCCGACCAAGGTGTCTGGCGCGATACATCGACCTGAACGACCGAGTCGATGATGGATTCACTGCATACCTTTCACGCCGGCATAACTCGCCAATCTGCGCCGATCAGTTCCCTCTCCGTCGGGGAGAGGGTGAGTGAGCCAACCAAGGTGTCTATCGCAATACATCGACCTGAACGACCGAGCCGATGATGGATTCACTGCATACCTTTCACGCCGGCGTAACTCGCCAATCTCCCCCGATCAGTTCCCTCTCCCTCGGGGAGAGTGAGCCGACCAAGATGTCTGTCGCGATACATCGACCTGAACGACCGAGTCGATGATGGATTCACTGCATACCTTTCACGCCGGCATAACTCGCCAATCTCCCCCGATCAGTTCCCCTCTCTCTCTCGCGGAGAGGGGGCCGACCAAGATGTCTGTCGCAATACATCGACCTGAACGACCGAGTCGATAATGGATTCACTGCATACCTTTCACGTCGGCGTAACTCGCCAATCTCCCCCGATCAGTTCCCTCTTCGTCGGGGAGAGGCAGAGTGAGCCGACCAAGGTGTCTGTCGCGATACACCGACCTGAACGACCGAGTCGATGATGGATTCACTGCATACCTTTCACGTCGGCATAACTCGCCAATCTCCCCCGATCAGTTCCCTCTCCCTCGGGGAGAGGGTGAGTGAGCCGACCAAGGTGTTTATCGCAATACATCGACCTGAACGACCGAGTCGATGATGGATTCACTGCATACCCTTCACGTCGGCGTAACTCGCCAATCTCCCCCGATCAGTTCCCTCTTCGTCGGGGAGAGGCAGAGTGAGCCGACCAAGGTGTTTGCCGCGATACATCGACCTGAACGACCGAGCCGATGATGGATTCACTGCATACCTTTCACGCCGGCATAACTCCGCCAATCTCCCCCGATCAGTTCCCTCTCTCTCTCGCGGAGAGGGGGCCGACCAAGATGTCTGTCGCGATACATCGACCTGAACGACCGAGCCGATAATGGATTCACTGCATACCTTTCACGCCGGCGTAACTCGCCAATCTCCCCCGATCAGTTCCCTCTCCCTCGGGGAGAGTGAGCCGACCAAGATGTCTGTCGCGATAACATTCGACCTGAACGACCGAGTCGATGATGGATTCACTGCATACCTTTCACGCCGGCGTAACTCGCCAATCTCCCCCGATCAGTTCCCTCTCCCTCGGGGAGAGTGAGCCGACCAAGGTGTCTGTCGCGATACATCGACCTGAACGACCGAGTCGATTATGGATTCACTGCATACCTTTCACGTCGGCGTAACTCGCCAATCTCCCCCAATCAGTTCCCTCTCCCTCGGGGAGAGGGCTAGGGTGAGGGGCTCTTCGAGGTTCTCAGGTCTGCTGCGGATCCGCCCACTGCCGATACCACCAACGCACCCGCGAAATCGGCTTGCCATCCGCTCCCAGCGGCCGGCCGTCCTCGGCAAAGCCTTGCTCCGGCTCCAGCAACTGCCCGTTCACATACCGCGCCTCGGCCGCCGGTTTGCCATTGGGATGAAAGCGCTGATAACGCCCCTCACGCACACCATCGCGATAAAACTCCGCCTCAGCCACTTGTCCGTCAGGAAAGTAATTGAACGCCTCGCCATGCAGCAACCCACGGCGGTAGGTCGCCTTGCGTTGCAACCAGCCCTCTGCGGAATAGAAACTCGCGACGCCTTGCACCTTGTCGCGCACAAATGGCATCTGCGCCGAGACCTTGCCATTGGGGTGATAGAGCAGGGAGGTCCCTTGCAGCACCCCGGCGCTGTAGTTGAGGTCTGCCTGCTTGCGCCCGTCATCCTTGATCTGCAGCGGCCCGTCGAGCTGGCCGTCCTGCAGACGCCCCTTGAGCTGCTTGTCATCCTGCTGCAGATCCAGCGGTGTGATCGCCATGAGTGCTCCCTGTCAGTTGACTTGCACCAGCCCGCCCTTGATGGTCAGCATGCCGCCACCATCGACAGTCTGCGAAGCCGCGCCCTTGTTGGTCAGGCTTATCCCGGCATCGTTGGTCAGTGTGGTACCGGCCTTGTTGTCCAGCGATGTACCGGCCTGATTGGTCAAGGCAGTTCCGGCCTTGTGGGTGATCGAGGTACTGGCCGACGTGGCCAGATCGGCGCCACTTTTGATGGTGAAGCTGCCGCCACTTTGCAGGGTCAGGGTGCCGCTGACCTTGATCGTCAGGTTGCCGTCGACGGTCAGGCTGTAATCGCCGGTGACTTTGTCGGTGTAGTTGCCGCCGGTGCTGTGATTCTGATCGGCACCGACTTTCACCGTGCGGCTGTCCTTGACGTCCAGGGTGTCGCTGCCGGTTTGAATCGTGACGCTGCGTTTGCCTTTCTCCAGGGTTACGGTCTCGTCGCCGTCCTTGACCGTGCGGGTGCGTGCATTCTGTACGGTGAGGGTTTCGTCGTGGCCGACGGTGGCGGTGGTGTCGTTGAGGACATTGATCTTCAGGTCTTTCTGCGCCTGCAAAAACACCTCTTCGGCATCCTTCTTGTCCTCAAAACGCAGCTCGTTGAAACCACCGCCACCCTTGGATGACTGCGTCTTGATCCCCGACTGGGTCTGATTGGCCGGCAAGGCGTAGGGCAGGGCGTTGTCGCCGTTGTACACGCAACCGGTGACCAGCGGCCGGTCGGGATCGCCGTCGATAAAGGTCACGATGACTTCCTGACCGATGCGCGGAATGAACTGCATGCCGAAGCCTTTGCCGCTCCACGGCAACACCACGCGCACCCAGCAGGAACTGGTTTCATCGTTCTTGCCGTCGCGATCCCAAGGGAACTGCAACTTGATCCGGCCGTACTCGTCGGTCCAGATTTCTTCGCCAGACTTGCCCACGACAATGGCGGTCTGCGGATGCATGCGCGGTTTCGGCGTGGTGCGTTGCGCGCGGAACGGCGTGGCTTTGGGGATCGCTTCAAAACGGTTGCGATAGCGTTCGTGGCTGACGTCATGGGTGACCCGCGTCACCACCCAGTCGATATTCAGGCTCGCGTCTTCATGCCCGTCGAGGGTGAACCAGTGCCCCGGCACCAGCCAGCGACAGTCGCTTTCACCGACAAAACGTTTCTCTTCGCTGCGCAAACCCTCAACCCGTTGCTTGGTCAGCGCATCGCCCCGGGCCTTGGCGTTGTAACCGCCCGGATGCTCGTAGATCGAACGCGGCCCGGCCACCGCTTCCGCCTGGCCATACAGCGATGTAGTTGGCGTGGTGAATTCGTAATCCGTGGCCCGATACACCCCGGCTACCGCTTGCAGGCACACCTGCCCGGCGCGAATTCCGTGTAACTCACGCTCACCCATTCCCTGACCCAGATACTTGACCTTCGGCCCGTTGGGGATCGCTACGAAGGCGTCGTTGCTGTCACCGAGCACCAGCGTGTGTTTGCCGCTGTCGTGGGTGAAAAACCAGAAAATGCCGTCTTCTTCCAGCAACCGCGAAACAAATGCGAAATCGGTTTCGCCGTACTGCACGCAGTATTCGCGCGGTGTGTAACTGCCGCTCAGCGACAGCTTGAAATCGGTAAAGCCGTGGGCCTTGAAAATCGTCGTGACAATGTCCGAAGTGGCGAGGTTCTGGAACACCCGGTTATTGCTCGCCAGGGTCAGCCACCACAGCCACGGCCTTAACAACAACTGGTAGCGCTCGGCCGTGGCATCGGCGGGCAATTGGCGGATCTCGGCAACCAGCGCATCGAACGGGCGCAGTTGCGCGTCATTGTGCAGGGTGGTGGTGACGTGGGTGGCAATGGCACTGGTCAGCGTCAGAGAGGCGCCGTCATTCACGCCGTTGAGGGTTTGCGATCCGAGTGAGTTGAGCGCTTCTTCACCGGACAGTGATTCAGGATAAAGCGCCGACAGCGAGGGGGCGGTGAGGGAGAGGGTGGTGTTGCTGTCAGTCGAGCGAGTCATGAGCAATCTCGAGGGGGGAAAAACTATTCATAGTCGATACCCGTTACATACAGCGTGAGCTTTGCGCTGCTGCCGATTGCTCCGGACACGGCGGGAAATTCGATGATGGCCGGCCATGTCACGCCAATCTGTTTCTTGAAGCGAAAATGCCCTGTCAGATTGCTCGTTGATGTCACCCGCAAAGTCTTTGCGCTCGTCCAGGCCCAATACGTAGCGTCAAGCGGAGCTTCCATCTCTACCGGTGAAGACTTGAAGGAGCCAAAACGCAGGGTTATCCGCTGCTCACCGGCGCCGAGCCGGTTTTTCAATGCGGCACTCAGATAGGGATCTTCTGCGATATGCACGAGAAAGGTCGCTTCTTCATCATGTCGTTTGCCGAAGTAAAACACCGGGAAGTGGTCGCTCCGAATTACGTCGCCATAACTGATACGTCTGATGGCTTTATAACCGCCGGTACCGTTCGGGATGCACTGCGCTCGGCCGTCGCATTCGCAATTCCAGCGATAGGTATCGGTGACGTAGGCGTAGTCGAGAACCCGAGGGGTGGCAACATACTCGTCCTCGCAGATGCCCTCATCCCACCGATAGCTTGTATTCCAGCTTTCCTGGGAACGCACGGGCACATCAATGCCTTGTTCGTCGTCGAACACATACTCGACATTGTTGCGCCAATCCAGTCTGGCCTCCTTGAGCGTCTTGTTGGTGATCTGAATATGGGTGCCGGCTGTAGCGGGTGGGACGGGCTTCAGCGGTCTGTGCTCGGGAGGCCTGATTTCCTTGTGATTCTCGTGAGGCTCGGCATTCAGGTCGCCGCCGAAGAAAATCAGTTCGCGAAATTTTTCACGCTTGTTGGCAACGATGAAGTTGATGGTTTCGGCCGTGATTTCGGCCGCCTTATAAGATGAGTTGGCATGATAGAAGGCCAGGGCGTCGCCATTGTATTTATGTCGTATGACGATCGGTGCGCGCCGCTCGGAAGCGCCCAGTATGTAGTCGGAGAGCATCTCGAAGGCTCCTGCCAGTTCATTGCGCACGAACACCATCGAACCTAAAGTCGTGTCGATTCGCGCGCCGCCCTCGTTGTCCAGCGCATGCACCAACCGGTATCCGCGCGATTCCAGCAACTTCTCTGCGCTGACATTGGGGGCCCCGGTCGTGCCCGTTTCAAAGAGTGCAAGAATATCGGGCCGCTTGAGCAGCAATACTTTGCTCAGGTAAGCGGCCTTTGCCTGGTATGCCTCTGATTCTTTTTTGCTCTGGTTATGGAAGTGCTGCGTATTCCATATAAGAATTTTGTAGGGCATCGCGAATACCTGCAAAGAAGTCGAACACTTACGAGAAAGGGCGCGACGCAGCTTTTCCTGTGTCGTTCACTCTAAAACCCACTCCGCCAGTTTCCCTGTCACCTGCGTCATCAACACGTTCTCGACATCCCGCGCACCCGCCGCGCTGCACTTGGCGAGTACGGCTTTAACGATTCCCGAATCAAACTCGAATTGTTTGCCCGTTGCCGCCTTGTAACGGCCCCGCAGTTTTTCCAGTTTCGCCAACACAATCCCCTCCAGCGTCGCTTCATCCAGCGGTCGATAGGCGACCACGGTCATGCGCGCCAGAAACGCCGGGCGGAAGGCTTGCAAGAGGACTTTGTGCAGTGCCTCGTTGAAGGCATCCGAGCCGAGTTGCGCGGCGGGTGTATCCAGCAAAAGCTCCGCGCCGACGTTGCTGGTGGCGAGCATCACAGTGTTTTTGAAGTCCACCACCAAGCCGGTGCCATCCTCCATCAAGCCCTTGTCGAAAACGTTGTAGAACGCTTCGAGCACATCCGGATGGGCCTTCTCGATTTCGTCCAGCAGCACCACCGAATACGGTTTGCGTCGCACCGCTTCAGTCAGTACGCCACCGCTGCCATAACCGACATAACCGGGCGGCGCGCCTTTGAGTTGGCTGACGGTGTGGGCTTCCTGATATTCGGAAAGGTTGATGCTGATCAGGTTGCGTTCGCCGCCATACAAGGCGTCGGCGAGTGCATACGCAGTTTCGGTTTTGCCTACGCCTGTGGGGCCGACCAGCAGGAACACACCGACCGGTTTCTGTGGATCGGTCAGGCCCGCGCGATACGCCTGCAAGCGCTGGGCGATGGTGTTGAGCGCGGTGCTCTGGCCCATCACCCGTTGACCCATGCGGGTGCCGAGGGTGCGTACCGCGTGGGCTTCGTCGGCGAGCATTTTGCCAACGGGGATGCCGGTCCAGCCGGCGATCACCGCAGCGACGGTTTTTGCGTCGACCTGTTCGGGCACCAGCGGATCGTCCTGGCGAATCGCGTCCAGTCCCGCCTCGAGGCGCAGCAGTTCGGCGGCCAGGTGGTCGATGCGGCTGTCGGTGGCTTCATCGGGTTTGTCGCTGTCGGCGCGTTCGCTCAAGTCGAGCAATTCGCGGCGGGTGTCGAGCAGTTCGCGCACGGCCACGCGCTCTTCGCTCCAGCGGGTTTCCAGTTCGCGGATCGCCTGCACGTTGCCCTGCGATTCGCTTTCCAGCAGGGTGATGCGTTCGCGGTGATCGAGGCCTGTGGCTTGCTCGCGGCGCAGGCGTTCGACTTCGTCCTTGAGGCTGTTTTGCCGATGACGCAGGCTTTCCAGCGGCGGCGGCACATCGTGCTGGCCGAGGGCGACTCGGGCACACGCGGTGTCGAGCACGCTGATGGCCTTGTCCGGTAACTGGCGACCGGAGATGTAGCGGTGCGAGAGTTTCACCGCTTCGTGGATCGCCGCATCGAGCACTTGCACGCCGTGGTGCTGTTCAAGTTTGGCGGCAACGCCACGGAGCATTTCCACGGCGGTGATTTCGTCCGGCTCTTCCACCTGCACCAGTTGAAAACGACGGGCGAGGGCCGGGTCTTTCTCGAAATATTTTTTGTACTCCATCCACGTTGTGGCCGCGAGCGTGCGCAACTCGCCACGGGCCAGCGCCGGCTTCAGCAGGTTGGCCGCATCGCTGCCACCCTCGGCACCGCCGGCACCGATCAGGGTGTGGGCTTCGTCGATGAACAGGATGATCGGTTTGTCGGCACTGCGGACCGCGTCGATCACGCCTTTGAGCCGTTGTTCGAACTCGCCTTTGACCCCGGCGCCGGCCTGCAACAGGCCTAGGTCGAGCACACGCAGGCTGACCTCCTGCAACGACGGCGGCACGTCACCGGCGGCGATGCGCAAGGCCAGGCCTTCGACCACGGCGGTTTTGCCCACGCCCGGTGCGCCGACCAGAATCGGGTTGTTCTGCCGGCGGCGTAGCAGGATGTCGATGCATTGACGGATTTCGCCATCGCGACCCACGATCGGGTCGATGCGCCCGGCATGGGCATCGGCGGTCAGATCCTGGGTGTATTGATCCAGCACCGAATCCTGGCGTGGCGCAGGATTTCCAGAGGAAGCTGCTGAACGCGGGCCGACATGTTCACGGGAGTTTTCGGTCCACTCCAGCAAGTTCGCCCGCAGCGCTTCTTTGGGAATTCGCAGTAACGACGAGGCGCTGTTGAGCAGCAGACTGCGGCTCTCATCACGGTCAATCAGTGCCAGCAACAACAACCCGGAACGAATGCTGTCGAGCCCCAGCACACTGGCCTGCACCACCGCATCTTCGAGCAGGCCCAAGGTGTGCGAAGACAGCGCTGGCGTGCGCGTGCTGCCGGCCTTGAACAGGTCGAGTGCCTTGTTGATTTCCGCACTCAGCGCATCCCGTTCCAGCCCGAAACGCGGCAGCAGAAAAGCAAAGTCGCCACCCTCGATGTCGAGCAATTCCAGCAACAGGTGTTCGATCTCGACAAAGTGATGGCCGCGCTGCAGACAGCGTTGCGCGGCGCGTTCGAGGGCGCGGCGGTTGTCCGGGTTGAGGCGTCCGATCAGGCTGGCCAGTTCCATTTTCAGGTGATCTCCAGCTGACGCAGACGGGTTTCGATGCGTTGCACGGCAAGGCTGGCCTGGCGTTGCAGACCGCCGTTCCAGCTCAGCAGCGTCGGCAACTGCCGGCCGAGTTTCAGCGGCCCGGCACCGCGCACCAGCAACACCAGTTTCACGTCCAGATCCGGGCCGAAATACAACGCGGCAAGGCTGGCCAGCGCCGGATGCACTTCGCCATCGGGCAGGAACCGTGCGGCCTGCGCCGACGGCAATGGCCCCAGTGTCAGGCGAATGCCGGCGTGCTCATCCCAGACCCGCGTGCCGGCCACCGCTGTACGGCCCAATTGCAGGTTGCGGCCGCCGGCCTGCATCAGGCTGCGGCTGGCCACTGGAATTTCGCGCCAGGCACCTTCGTAGGCACTCAGCGCGACCGGCACGGCAAACTGTTCGCGGACAATCGCCGCGAACCCGGCCAGCGAACGGCGGCCATCGGCGAACAACGCGGTGCAGGCCAGCACCGCGCAATCCGGCACGGCCTGGCGCTCCTGCAACGACTTGGGTAATAACCCGGTCAGTGCGCGCAATTGCGCCTGCACCGGCGACGCTCCCGGCGTGACGAAACCCAAGGCTATCCGGTGTTTGCGCATCACCTTGTACAGCAGGCTGAGCAGGCGATGCTGGAACAGATCGAGGAACTCGGCCGGCGCATGATCCTTGGCCCGGGCGCGTTGTTGCAGCCATTCCTGATAGGCGTAGGGCAGGGGGCCGTCGGGACCGCCGAGGCCGAACACCGGCGTGTCGAGGGTCAGCGGCTCGCCCGGCGCTTCGCGCAGGCTTTCGATCTGGCTGGCGGCGAACATCGGCGTCAACGGCCCACGCAGTTTCACCGCTTCGGCCTGGGGCGAAGTGCCGCTGCCGAGGGATTCGGCCTGCGGCTGTTCGCGTTCCAGCAGCAACAGCGCCTGCAACAACTCGAACGCCTGCGGATCGCGGCGCAGACGCTGGCTCAGGGTCAGAGCGACAGGGGCATGCCGGCTTGGGGTTGCCATGCCTTGACCTCCTTGTCGTCCTGTATCAATACCGTGCGCACAAAGCGATTGGCCGTGGCGTACAGCGAAAAGAACTGCGCCAGCACGGCGCAAAACAGCACCGCGCTACTGCCGACAAAGTGCTGCGGATCGAGCTGCACTTGCACCTCCAGACCATTGCGCCAACCGCGCCAGGCGTCAGCCCCGACGTGACCGATGATCCGCTCGGCATGCAGGCTCAACAGGCCTTCGATCTGGCGCAGGGCACTGGCTTCATCGCGCAGGTTGTGCAACTGCAGAATTTCTTTCAGCGCATCGAGCGCCTGTGGGCCTTCGACCAGTGACAGGTGATTGAGGGTCAGTTGCGACACCAGCCGCCAGCGTGAATCACCGTCCAGCCGTGGCAGACTTTGTGGACTGGGCGGGTTGCGCAGACGTGCCCAAGCCACCGGTCCCGGGCGCTCGAAACCCAACGGTGTGCCGGCCGGCAGGCTTTGCGCCAGGTGGCGATTGGTGCAGAGCAGTTCGGCGGTGAGGCTGTAATCGGGCAAGTCCGTCTGCGGCTCGAAGCGGGTGTCGACCACGCTGACCAACAGGTCGCTGCCGAGGCGGTTCGGCGTCATGCCGCTGACCCGTCGTGCATGCCAGTAACGCTGCTGATCGCCACCGCTGTGCTGACTGCCGTAGTAGGCCGGCAAGCGTTGCACCCCCGCGCTGGAGCTGGCGCGCATGCCGCGAATGCTGTGGATTTCGACGCTGTTCTCGCGATGGCTGTCGGCAATCAGGCGGTATTCGCTGTGGGTCCCATCGGGACGCAGTGGCTCGGAGGTCCGCGGAAACAGGTTGATCACCGGCGCGCAACCGAGGGCGATATCACTGGCCTGCAAATGCAGGCGACTGCCCGGAGCGCGGTCGAAGACGATGTACAGATACAGTGTCTGGCTGTCGCTGGTCACGCCGTGCAAGGGCAGGTCGAAGAAGTGGAATTTGTCCGCAAAGGCAAAGTATTCGGCCAGCAGGCGCATGCCCGGATGCACACCGTCTTCGTCGGGTAACAGCGCTTCGTCGTCGGCAAATCCGACAATCTGCGGCAGACCTTTCAACGGCGTCGGAACGCTGCCCGGTGAGCCGGCCAGAACCTGCATCGCATGGGCTCCGAGCAAGTCATAGAGGCAGGCATTGATCACCGGCGACGCTGCCAGGTGAATGCGCAACTGTTCGATGCCGAGCCCCGCCCATTGGCTTTCGCCCAGGCAGCGCAGGCTCAGGCGCAAGGCCGAGCGCGACTGTGCAACACCCGTCAGCGCCTGGGCTTCGTCACTGCCGAGGATCAAGGCTTCAGTCACTTCGACAGGCCACAAGTGCACGGCAGCCGTGCTGCGAAAGTGAATGCTCTGGCCCTTGTCGGTGGTGACGAATAATGGCGTGTCGCGGGGCAGGGGATAGCCCTCGTCGAGATTGCCTTTGCTCGGGTCCGGCTCGAACTGGACGATGGCGCAGGAGGGCAGCGGGCGCATGGCCAAGGGGTAAAGCTGTTCGAGCAGCGCGTCGCTGAATTCGGCGTAATCGTCATCCAGGCGTCGTTGTAGACGGGCTGCAAGCAGGGCAAAGCCTTCCAGCAAGCGTTCGACATGCGGGTCGGGGCATTCACCGGGTGACAACTCCAGGCGCCGCGCGACTTTCGGATAGCGTTCGGCAAACTGGCTGCCGGCGTGTCGCAGCCAGGTCAGTTCGCGTTGGTAGTAATCGAGCAGTTGCGCGTCAATCGAGTCGCTCATGGCGCACCTCCAGGCCCTGGCCGCCGGGCTCGATGACAAATGCCACCGGCCAGTGTTGCTGGCCACTGCGCAACTCGCCGAGCAGGCGAATGCTCAATTGTTGCGGGTGTTCGGGCACCGGATTGACCTGCACCTCGCCGAGTTTCAGGCGCGGTTCGAAATGGGTGATGGCTTCGCGGATGTCCCGCGCCAGTTGCCGGCGGTCATCGCTGCGCTGTTGTTGCAAGGCGCTCCAGTCGGCGATGCCGTAGTCGATCACGCTGGGCGGCCGGGTCAGTGGGCGTGAGCCGCGACGGGTTTTGAACAGGCGCCCGAGCTCGGCATGCACCGAGTCGAGCAACGCCTGCCGATCAAACTCCCGTGCGCCCTCGGCCTCGCTGGACGCGAGGCGTTCGAACAGCGGCGCGCGGATCCCGGTGCCAGCCATGCCAGGGCGACCGGTTACTTGCTGGCCTTGTTGGCCGCCAGATCCCAGACCGTACCGGCGGTGCCTTCCTTGGTGCCGTCGTCTTTCTGCGCGGTGAGTTCCCATTTGATCTTGGTGAAGTTCAGCGACAGGGTTTCCACCGGTTTGCCACCGGTGCCACCGCTGACACTGACGTTGGACAGCACGACATTGGTCAGGGTGTAGATGATGAATGGCATCAACTGCCCGCTGCCCTCGGCGGCATTGCGGCCGATGGTGATCTTCGCTTCGGGAATCGGTTTGCCTGCGCAGCAGTATTCGTTGAGCGACGGCGTTGAGCTGTCGACGAATTTGGTCAGGGTGAATTCACCAATGTGTGGCCGGCCCGACGTGCGCTCCGAGTTGCTGACGTCATTGGTGACCTGCATGGCCACGTTGTGGCTGTAGGACATGACTTCGATCTTGTCCTTGTAACCCTCGAGCAGGCTGTCGCCTTTGATGTCGCCACCGAGGTCGAGAATGATTGCATCCATCGCTTGAAACTCCTGAAAGGTATCACGCTAGATATAGGGCAGGCCCCCGCCGCACGGGCGGCGGGGGCAGCAGGTCAGGCAGCAACCGGTGGCGGCAAGGTCGCCACCAGGCGAATCGACGCCGTCAGCTCCTCCAGCTGAAAGTGCGGCCGCAGGAACACCGTCGCGCGGTAGGCCCCCGGCTTGCCGGCCACCTCGGTGACATCCACCCGCGCTTCGCGTAACGGGTACTGCGCCTTGATTTCCTGCGGCGCGTTGTCGTTGATCAGCACGTAGTCGGCGATCCAGTTATTGAGGTAGGTCTGCACGTTGTCGCGGGTCATGAAACTGCCGACCTTGTCGCGCATGATCACCTTCAGGTAATGGGCGAAGCGCGAGGCTGCGAGCACGTACGGCAACATCGCCGAGATCCGCGCGTTGGCATTGGCCTCGTTGGTGTTGTAGACCTTGGATTTATTGGTGGTCTGGCCGCCGAAGAACACCGCGATGTCGCTGTTTTTCTTGTGGCACAGGGCGATGAAACCGAGGTCGTTGAGTTCCTTCTCTCGGCGGTCGGTAATGGCCACTTCGGTCGGGCATTTCAGCGACAGGTCGCCGGAGCTGGTCCGGAAGGTGTGCGCCGGCAGGCCTTCCACCGCACCACCGCCTTCAGCGCCGCGAATCGCCGCGCACCAGCCATACTTGGCAAACGCTTCGGTGATGCGTTGCGACAGTGCCCACGCGGCATTGCCCCACAGGTATTTGCTGTGGTCGGTGCCGTTGACGTCTTCGACGTAATTGATGCCTTCCACCGGTGAAGTGTCCGGGCCATAGGGCAGGCGCAGGAGGAAGTGCGGCAGCACCAGCGACACATAACGCGAGTCTTCGCTCTCGCGGAACGAGCGCCACTTGATCAGTTCCTGACTCTCGAAAACTTTCGACAGATCGCGCGGCACCGCCAGTTCGGTGAAGCTGTTCATGTCGAACAGCCGAGGACTGGCGGCGGCAATGAACGGTGCGTGCGCGGCGGCGGCGACGTTCGACAGTTTTTCCAGCAGGCCGATGTCCTGCGGGTGACGACCAAAGGTGTAGTCACCCACCAGCAGGCTGAACGGATGCCCTCCGAAGGTGCCGTATTCCTCTTCGTAGATCTTCTTGAACAGCGCGCTCTGGTCGAATTCGACGGCTTTCTCCAGATCGTTCTGCAGCTCTTTCTGCGTGACGTTCAGCAGGCGCAACTTGAGGCGGGTGCTGGTTTCGGTGTTCTGCACCAACATGTGCAAACCGCGCCACGAGGCTTCGAGTTTTTGCAGGTCGGGGTGGTGTAGTACCTCGTTGAGCTGAGCGCTGATGAGTTCGTCGATCTGGCTGATGCGGTCGTTGATCATCGCCACGGTGTCCTTGTCGATGGCCATGCCTTCGTCGAGCACCTGGGTGGCGAATTCCGCGAGCATGTCGCGGGCGTAATCCTGCTGACTGTCATCGTGGGCCATGCGGCCTTCGGCGATGATCCGGTCGAGCAGGGATAAAGTCTCGGCTGCAGCATTGTCGCTGGCTTGATTCTGGGCGGCGGCGGGCATGACGGATGCTCCCTCGGTTAAGTGGATGATCAGGCTTGCGGTTCGGCCGGCGCCTCGGCATCAGCTGCCGGGGTAGCGGTGTCCGGGCGGGCCGACTTGATCTCTTGCAGGCCTTCGGTGTTGGCGATCACGTCGCGCAACAGCTTGTCCAGATCATCGTTGCCGTCGAGTTTGGTCAGCAGATCGCGCAGACGCTGGCGAGCCTCGAACAGGCGCCGCAGCGGCGTGACTTGCTCGACCACCTTGACCGGATCGAAGTCGTCGATGTGCTTGAAGTTGAGTTCGATGTTGAGCTTGCTGTCGTCGCCGCTCAGGGTGTTGTTGACTTGCAGCGTGGCGCGCGGGCCGATCGAGGCGAGCACTTCGTTGAAGTTGTCGCGGTCGATTTCGGTAAAACGCCGTTCATTCAGTTTTGCCAATGGCTCAAGCGGTTTGCCCGAGAGGTCGGCGAGGATCCCGACTACCAGGGGCAATTCCTTTTTCTCGATGGCGTTGCCGATTTCGACGTCGTAGGTGATTTGCACCCGGGGCGGGCGCACCCGGTCGAGCTTGTGCTGAGTACTTTCTGCCATGACGGCGGACTCCGATGCGTTGGGCGGGCGCAATGCATCGGGAGGCCCGTTCATCGCTTTCCCTTACTGGACCGTAGGTTAGAAAGGGGAGCAGATGACCTGTCGTTCCTTTGACAAACCTTCCTCATTCGGCGGTAGCGGCCGAACTACCCAAGACGCTAGAACAGGTCTATAAAAATGCAAGCAAAAACATTTTTGGACAGGGTCGGGAAAAGGAAAATTCATTTTGTACGGACGTTTTTTTGTAGCGATGGTGTTTGCGCTCATGGCCGGCTGTTCCTTCTTCAGCCCGAAGGTGGACCTCGACAGCCTGACCCTCGACGTCGCACCGAAGGCCAATGACGACACGCCGATTGCCGTGGATTTCATTGCGGTCGCCGACCCGGATCTGCTCAAGCAACTCTCGGGCATCAGCGCCAGCCAGTGGTTTGCCGGACGCGAGCAGTACCAGCGCGACTATCGTCAGTTGATGAGTGTGTGGGGACTGGAGCTGGTGCCGGGGCAATTCATCGACCGCCAACCCTTCCCGCTGGGGGGCAAGAAGGCCGCTGGACTTTTAGTCTTCGCCAGCTATAACACACCCGGAGCGCACCGATTGCGCCTCGATGACCAGAGCGAAGCGTGGCTGAAATTCGACAGTCGCGAGATGACGCTGGTCAATCCCACCGAGCACTGAAAAACCACCGCTGCCGCCGGATCGCGGCGTAGTCGAAGGGAGTCGTATGAGTCTGCTACCTGACGCGGTTTGCTGGCACGAAGGCATGCAATTGCTGCCGCAGCATTTTCAGTTGCAAGGGCTGCGGGCCGAAGCGCTCGGGGCGTATCTGGCGCAGGCGTGCAACCCGTGGTTCTGGGGCGTCAGCCATATGGAATTCGACCCGTCGGCGCTGAGCGCAGGCGTGGTGCGGGTGGTGTCGCTGCAAGGCACTCTGCCCGACGGTTTGCCGGTGGACTTGCAGGCCGGGATCGGCCCGACCCTGGAGCTGGACGTCAGCACCGCGATCGACGCCACCGACGATGCCACCGTCACCGTGTATCTGGCGATCAGCCCGATGTGGCGCGCCGGGCAATTGCTGCCGCTCAAGGGCCGTTTGCAGTCGGTGGTCGGCGAGGCCTTGCCGGACCTCACCAGCGGTGAATTCCCTGAGTCGATCACGGTCTGGCGACCCAACCCACGGCTGTGCACGCAACTGAACAAGGCGGATTCGATCTGCCTGCCGCTGTTGAAGATCCGCAAGGAGGGTGGTGGTTTTTTGCCGCTGACCTACACCGCACCGACGCCGTTGCTGTTGCCGGAGTCGCCACTGGGCCGCCGCATCGCCGGACTCTGCGCGCGGGCGCGGGAGAAGTGCCTGTTTCTTGGTGGCCGCTTGCGTCAGGCGCAACAGGCCGGCAATCAGGACGATGCCCTGGAAATCCGTCGCCAGTTGACCGCACTGTGGGCGCGTCTGCCGGAAGTCGAAGGTGCACTCAACAGCCGCATCGCCCACCCGCAAAGTCTCTACGTGCACTTGCTCGGTCTGGCTGGCGCGTGGTCGGCGCTTGATCCGCTGGCCGGCGTGCCGGCGTTCGCGCCGCTGGATTTTCTTGAGTTGCAGCGCGGTTACGACGCCGTGTTGCAGTGGCTGGAAACCACCCTGGAACTGATCCGTGCCGGTTATCGCAGCCTGCCATTCGAACGCAGTGAACAACACTTTTCGATCCAGTTGCCCGACGAGCAGCCGAGCCAGCGTCTGGTCATCGGCCTGCGCATGCCCAACGGCGCCAGCGAGCAGGCTGCCGGCGACTGGCTGCGTGGCGCGATCATCGCTTCGGCGCCGCATATCGCCTTGCTCAGCCGTCAGCGCATGAGCGGTTTGCCCCATCAGGCGATGAGTCGCAGCGAACAAGTGGCCTACAGCGTCGGCGATGACACGCGCCTGTTTGTGGTCACGGCCGAAGGCGCCTGGTTCGACGCCCAACTGCCGCTGACCATCGCCGCGCCTGCCGCGAAGCTGACCAGCAGCCCCTGGCAGGTGGTGCTGTTTGTCGCCCAGAACAGTGAAAGTGCCTGATCACACAAGGAACGCCGTATGTCGCAAGGAAGTGCCGCAAGCCTGGGGTTGCAGGACGCACCGTTGAGCAGCGCGTTCCGCCAGACGTGGCAGCAATGGCAACAGGATTGGGCACAATTGCCCAAGGACAGCGAGGACGAAGCGGCGCTGGTGGAGACCGTGGTCGAGCTGTCGACCCAGGCTTCGCAGCGACTGTGGCGCACGGCGTATTCGCGGGTCGGCGACTCGGCGACCGAGCAGGTCAAGGCGCTGGTGTACGCGTTCGTCGCACTGGTCGATGAAACCCTGCTGTTCAGCCCGTGGCCGGGACAAGCGGCGTGGCAGGACAAACCACTGGAGTCGCGGCTGTATTCCAGTCGCCAGGCTGGCGAGCAAGTGCCGGCGGCCATTCAAACCCTGCTCGATGAACAACAACCGACCACCCGCGACCTCGCCAACGTGTATTTGCAATGCCTGATTCTCGGCTTTCACGGGCGTCTGCGCGGCGAACACAGCCAGGCGCAGCTGGCGAAATGGCGGCTGGCGCTGTTCAACTTTGCCTGGCAGGACGACGCCACTTACGACGATGTCAGTCAGCGACTGGTGCAACCGTCGCTGGCCGCGCCGTTGCAGTTGCCGGTCCGCACGGCGCTGCCGGACGGCTTTCGTCTGGCGCTGGGCATTCTGGCAATGGTGTTGCTGTTGACCGGGTTCGGCCAGTTGCTCTGGCGTGACATTCGCTCCGAGCTGGAACCGGTGCTGCAAATGCCCGATTCCGTGGCCACGCCGGAGCAAGACTCATGAGCACCCTGACGATTGTCGCGTGGGTCGTCGGGTTGCTGTTGCTGCTGGTGATCATCGCTGTGGCGGTGTGGTGGCTGCGCACCCAGAGTGGTGCGGCGATCCGCAGTTTCTATGCGGCCGTACGCCATATGGAACAGGAGCAGGGCAGTCGCGACCGGTATGAGATGCCGTGGCTGCTGATGCTCGGCGATGAAACTCAAGGTACGCAGCTGGTCACTGAATGGCATTTGCAACCCACCGACAAACCGGCGTGGTTCGGTCGTTGGTGGTCGGACCCCGAGGGCGCGGTGCTGGTGGTGCCGCAGGCGCTGTTCTTGCCGGACGACGGCATGCATCTGCAACGCGGTGGCTGGTGGCGGCTGCTCGGGTTGATCCTGCGCCTGCGCAGTAAACGGCCACTGGACGGCGTGATCTGGACCGTGCCGGTCAGCCACCTGAGCAATCTGGAGCAGGCAGCGAGCCTCGGTCTGGCCGCGCGCCGCCGCTTCATTGATCTGCTGCAACGCTTTGGCTTGAGCGTGCCGGTGTACGTGATCGTTACGGGACTTGAAGAGTTGCCGGGGTTTCAGGAGCTGATTGATGCCTTGCCCGATGAGGCTCGTGAACGCACCTTGGGCTGGTCGTCGCCCTACGCGCGCGATGCCGTGTGGCAAGGGCAGTGGAGCGATCAGGCGCTGGATCGTATTCATCGTGCCGTAGCTGAAGCAGTGATCGAAATCGGCACCTTGTCCGGGCATCTGAGCGCCGATCTGTATGCGTTGCCCGAGCGTCTGGAAACCCTGCGCCGTGGTTTGCAGAGTGTGCTGGAGCCGGTTTTTCAGGGCAATGCGCAGGGTGAGGCGCCGTGCTTTCGCGGGGTGTACTTCAGTGCGAGTCAGGCGAGCGAGGACGCCAGGGACGGTTTTTCCGCCGATGACAGCGGCTTGCAGCAAAGCGTGTTCGTGCGCCAGTTGTGGCGTCAGCGTCTGGTCGGCGAACGGGGCCTGGCGCAAGGGGTGCCGCGCCTGTTGCGCCTGCGTCAGCGCTGGCAACGGCTGACCGCCGGGGTGGCGCTGGTGGTCGGGGTGATCTGGGCGGTGGCGATGCTGTGGGTCTGGCACCAGTCGGTCAAGGATGCCCACGAGCTGGCGCGGCTGATGCAGGGTGCGCAGAAGAGCTACGTGGCGGTCACCGATGACGCACATCGGCTCGAGCCGACCCGGCGCAACGTGCAGAGTTTCTGGCGGGTGCTGGAGCGTGCGCCGCACTGGCACTATGTGTCGCTGGCGTTTCCGACCTCGTGGTTTTCCTCCCTCGACACTCAGCTCGAACAAGAGGTGTTCAAGTCAACGCAACGCCACATGCTCGTGCCTCTGCACGAATGGCTGGTCGACGAACTGGACAGGATCAAGGCGATCCGCGCCACCGACCGACGCAGCAGCCTCGAAAGCGAAGACCCGGCGCAGTGGCAGAACTATCAGAAGGCGAGCGATCTGGTCGACCGCGCGCTGCGCCTCGAGTTGCAAAACCAATTGTTCGGGGAGGTCCAGAACAATCAACGGGCGCCGCTGGATGATCTGGTGAAACTGAGCAACAGCGCGCTGTCGCTCAATCTCAACGCGGCGACCTTGCCCCATGCGGCGTACTACAACCGCCTGCTGGCAGCGGGGGATGGCGGCGATTTGCAAGCGCTGGATCTGAGCGTCGAGCGGCCCTTGATCACCAGCCACTTTACCGGGCTGATGGAGCGTTGGCTCGATCAGTACTTCCTCGCCGACAACTTCGTCAGCAAGGCCGGATATCTCAAGCTGCACCTGGAGCAACTGGAGGCCGGCAGCGGCAACAGCCTGACCGAACTGGAAGACCTGCGGGCACTGATCGACGACCTGCAAGCGGCGATCGCCCTGACCAATTCCACCTGGAGCCGCGGCAAAGGCCAGGAACTGGTGCCGGGTTATCGAGAGTTTCTCGACAAGGTGCACAAAAGCATCTTGCTTGGCCCTGCCGTCGAGCAGCAACTGGAGGCCCAGGCGAGCAAGTTGCAGCAGAGTTTCCGCGATCAGTGGATCGCCCAGGTCGGCTCGCGCGGCAACTTGCTGATCCAGCAGGGCAGTGGGCAACTGGCATTGCAGGAACATGTGGTCAAACTCGACAACGCGGTGCAGGCGCTGTTCAAACGTGACTTCGTTTCGGTCGCTCTGCGCGCCAGTCAGGACAGCGCCAATCTGCGAGGTCAGACCGTGGATGGCGATGACCTCAACACCTCGTTGAACTACTTCTCCAGTTACAAGAGTTACATCGCCGAAGAACTGCCGCGCATTCCGCCGGCTTATCGCGAAGCCTTGCTGCAAACCGCCGAAAGTGCTGCCGCGCAGGCGATGTGGCTGAGCCTCAAGGATCACGACGATCAAATGCATCCTTATGCGGTGTTCAATGTACAGGCCGAGCAGGCGATGGCGTTGCAAAAGGCCTTTGTCGAAGTGCATCGCAACGATCTTGCTGCGCGGCTGCAAAGCGCCCTCAATCGTCGGGCACTGGCGCAAATCGTTGGCGGTCTGGATGAAATCACCGCGCAACCACTGTTCGCCGGACGCACCGAAATCAGCCAGTGGGACGGCTCGAAAAACCTCGGCCTGCAACTCTATGGCGCCAACGATGTGCAGGACTTGAAGCTGAGCCTCAAGCAGCAGTTCAACACCATGCTCGGCATCACCGAACGGCGCACGTCGGCATTGCAGTGGCTGATGGCCCAACAGGGCAATCTGTCGGCGCTGGATTACGAGCGGGTCACCCAGTTCAGCGCACTCAATGACGAATTGCTCAAGTACAAGGAGGCGAACCCGGCGAGTTCACCGGCGCAGATCGAGCAACTGGTCAGCCGCGATTTCATCGAGATGGACACCGCCTCCTGCGTGCAGATCCTGCAGACCGCCAACCTTGCTGGTGGCCGCGGGACCCTGGCGATGCGTGCGGTGGAATTGCAGCAGTCGGCCATGCAGCGTTGCCAGTACCTGCAACAACAGCAGGCTGCGGCGGCGTGGAATGAACTGGCCAATTACTTCAATCAGTACCTGGCCGATCGCTTCCCCTTCGCCAACGGCGTGCAGGCGCAGGATGCCGACCCGGCGCGGGTCCAGCATTTTCTCGAGATCATCGACAAACGCCTGCCGGTGGCCCAGGCCGGGCTGGTGCTGAGCCAGACTCCCGAACGCCAGGCGGCAGAAGACTTCCTCAACCGCTTGAAGCAGGCCGGCACGTGGCTGACGCCGCTGTTCGTGCGCGACAAGAGTGGCATTCTCGGTGTTGAACTTGATGTGCGCTGGCGTACCGATCGCGAGGACGAAAAGGGCGCCGATCAGGTGATTGCCTGGGGTCTGCTCGCTGGCAGTCAGCAGATCAACTATCCCGCCGCCGAGCAACCGAACCTGCGCTGGATGGTCGGCCAGCCTGTTCGCCTGACCCTGCGTTGGGCGCGCAATGGCAAGGAACGTCCAGTCAACGATCCGCTGCAACCGAACCTGGTGGTGCGCGATCTGGAAGCCGGTTGGGAATACGGCGGGCCGTGGTCGTTGCTGCGCATGATGCGTGCGCACTTCTCTGTGCAGCGTCAGCCGAGCATGGATTACACCGATTTTCCATTGACCTTGCGCCTGCCGGTGACGGCCTCGACAGACAGCGTCACCAGCGAATTCACGCGGATGTACGTGCGGCTGTCGCTGATGAGTCAGGGCTCGAAACTGCCGCTGGCGATTGCGCCGCTGCCGACCCGCGCACCGCGTTCACCGTTCCAGTTCACCGGCACCACGGCCGCCATTGAAACGCAGAAGGAGGGCCTGTGAGCCTGCCATTAACCCAATTGCCGGACTTGATTGATCAGTTGCTCGCACCGATCAGCGCCGAAGCGCCGTGTGGCGTCGATTTGCGTTATGAACGCGAGTTTGATCAGTTGCGTGATCTGCGTCGCGAAGATGATGCGAGCTTGCCGACCGGGGTCTGGCAGTCGACGCTGAAGCGGGCGAACTGGCCGGAAGTGGAGAAACTCACGACAACGTTATTGCTGGAACGCAGCAAGGACCTGATGCTCAGCGCCTGGCTGGGCGAGGCGTGGCTGCACCTGCAAGCGCTGGATGGACTGCCCGGCAGCCTGGCGTTGATCGCCGGGTTGTGCGAACGCTTTCCCGAGCATCTGCACCCGCAGGCCGAGGACGGCGATCAGTCCTGGCGGGTCATCCCGCTGGAATGGCTGGTGCGGCGTTACAGTGAAATCCTGCTGACGCGGGTGCCATTGTTCGGCACCCGTAACAGTGATTTCGAGAGCTGCACCCTTGAGGTATGGCGGCGCTTGCAGCTGCAGCAGGTACAGGTCAACGACAGTAAAAATGCGAAGAGCTCGGCGGAAACCGCGCGCAACGAACAGAAGAAACTCAACGAACAGATCCGCACCACGCCGTTGGCCTTTTGGCTGCACACCCAGGGCAATCTGCTGCTGAGCCTGCAACATCTGCAACGGCTCGACACCTGGAGCGATGCCTATCTGGGCGAACAGGGCCCAGGGTTGCGGCCGTTGCAGGAAACCATTCAAGCGCTGCTGACGCTGGTTCAGGAGTTTATCGCCATGCACCCACAACAACCGGCGCCGTCACCGCCGCTCGCCGAAGCACCGCCCGCTGTGGCACAGCCTGAAGCGCAGGCGCCGGTTGCGCAGGTATTCCGCGAACCGGCCAGCCGTGAGGAGGCTTACCGGCAATTGCTGCTGATTGCCGAATACCTGGCCCGCACCGAACCCCACAGCCCGGTGCCGTATCTGATCCGGCGCGGGGTCGAGTGGGGCAACAAGCCGCTGAGTGAACTGCTCGGTGAGTTGATCTCCGCCGATGCCGAATCGCGACGCCTGTGGACCTTGCTTGGCGTGCTCTAGTGCACGCGCTGGTTGGAGATTCGCGGCGGCAGGGCGATGGGGGTCAGCACCGGTTGCCCGGAGAAAAACGCCACGAGGTTTTTCCCCACCAGTTCCACCGTGCCTTGGGTGGCTTCCGGTGACAACCCGGCGACATGTGGCGTGAGCAACACGTTGCTGAGGGTTTTCAGCGCGTCGGGCACTTGTGGCTCATGATCGAACACGTCCAGTGCGGCGCCGGCAATGCGCCGTTGCTCGAGGGCGGCGATCAGATCTGCCGTGGCAATCACACTGGCGCGGGCGATATTGACGATAAAGCCTTTCGGCCCGAGGGCATCGAGCACCGCGCGCGTGACCAGCGATTGCGTGCCGATGCCGCCGGGAGTGGCGACGACGAGAAAATCCGAGGCTCTTGCCAGATCGGTCGGGGTCGAGCAAAAGGCGTAGGGCACGTCAGTGCGCACCTGGCGGCTGTGGTAACTGATTGCCATGTCGAAGCCCAGGTGGGCGCGTTTGGCAATCGCCATGCCCACCGCGCCGAGGCCGAGAACCCCCAGGCGTTTGCCCGCCAGCGACGGGCGCATGATCTTCGGCCACTCGCCCCGGCGCACCGCCGCATCGCAGCGCGGAATATCCCGCACCAGCGCCAGCAGCATGGCCATGGCGTGGTCGGCCACCGACGAGGCGTTGACCCCGGCGCCATTGGTGACGGTAATCCCGCGGTCACTGGCGGCTTGCAGATCGACCTG
Source organism: Pseudomonas sp. GNP014 (assembly GCF_054344005.1). Classification (NCBI taxonomy): domain Bacteria; kingdom Pseudomonadati; phylum Pseudomonadota; class Gammaproteobacteria; order Pseudomonadales; family Pseudomonadaceae; genus Pseudomonas; species Pseudomonas sp. GNP014. Next base: position 3,719,949 of record NZ_JBTGUS010000001.1, read on the forward strand.
CTCGTAACCGGCGCCGATCACCGTGATGATCTTCAGCGCGGGCAGGGCGGCGATTTCTTCGGCGGTCAGGCCCAGTGGCCCGCGGGTCAATACGGCGTCGATGCGGCTACCCTGGCTGGCGATGGCCTGCGCGCGTTCGGCCGGCGTCGGCGCGAGAATCAGGTGAAAGCCCTGATGTTCGAGAATCGGCAGATAGTCATTGATGGTTTCAACCAGTACCAGAACGGTGGCGGGCATTGCGCGGCTCCTGAGATCGTCGGCGGGGTTGGTTCGCGAAAGTCGTAGCAGAGTGCTGATTGCGGAGCGGCCTGGCAATCTTTGTCATTCGCGCTGTGATTGATTCTGGACGCCTTCGCGCAAGAAGCAAGCGCACCGCAATACCGGCCATCCAGTGTGCCGGCATGATCACTGGGCTGCCCGGGCCCTGGTTTGTTCGGCGAGGGCAATCGGTTTGAAATCATAAGTGGGATAGAACTCGGTCCGGTAACTGCCCCACGCGGTGTTCTCCAGGGCGAGGTTGACTTCCGCCAGACGCGAAGCCGGGAAGCGCACGGTGACCACCTGGCCGATGCCCATCATGATGTTCCAGCTCACCACTTCGACGCCGGCCGGGGGGAAGGTTTCATAGAACCCCTGGCGGGCGAGCTGAGCCTTGATTTCGCTTAACGGTCGCGATTGATCGTGTTTCAGAAACACGGTGAGCATCATCGCGTTGTCCGGAGTGGCAGCCGCATGGTTTGCCGCTGGAGTGACGGCTTGTGCATGGACAGCGGTGCAGCAGACCGAAGCGACCAGCGCTGTCGACATCAGCAGTGTTTTAAGTTTTTGCATGGTGGGCATCCCGTTTTATTGTTTGATGGCCGGCCGGGGTTTCATCGGGCCGGTATTCATTGCCATATTCGTCGCGGGAAAATATAGGCCCGGATTGAAAGTCTGTTCAATGGCGGGGAAGTTGCTTGTAACAAATAAACTTTTAGTCACGTTTTGTTATGGTTTTATAAGGTGTTTTTAGTTGTAGGAAATATCTGAGTTCTTTGATGGCTTATACGGTGGGTAATATTCTTTTCGCGCGATATAGGTGCGCGTTATTGCCAGTCACAATAAATACTTAAACAAAGTTGTAGGAAAGTGAGCGCCAATAAAAACAGGGCATTGACGCCGCCGCACTTTGGTGCAACGGCGCAGCCCCGGCTCAGAACGTCACATCGACACTGGTGAGCAGCCCTGCGAACGCCGCGTGGCGGGAGGTGAAGGGCGGTCAACTGGCGTATTGCGCGATGCCATTGCCGAACGACCAGTTCTCTTTTTTCACTTCCACCAGATTGATGAACACGTCTTCGAGACGGATGCCCAGTTGGGTGTTGAGGCTTTGGGCGATGGTCTGATAGAGCGCTTTTTTCTGCTCCAGAGTGCGGCCTTCGTTGAGCGTTATCTGGATGATTACCAATTGGTCTGTGCGCTGGATGCCCAGGTACTGCGGGTCGAAGATGAAGTGCTCGCCATCGTGCTCGGCAAGGATCTGGAAGTTGTCGTGCTCCGGCACATTGATGGTGCTGCGCATGGCAGCGTAGATCTGTTCACCGATGTGTTTGGCGAAGTGGGGGTCGGGGTTTTGTTTGATGTCAACGCGAACCAAAGGCATGGGAGGGCTCCGCAGGGCAGGGGACTCATCTCACGCTAGATCATGTGGCCTAAATTGAAAGGCTTGGGTGCTTGAACACGAGGCAATTTCTCAAAGGTCCCTGTGTTCGCTGAAGAGGCCAGCGGTCTGTCCTGCGTGCAGATTCGCTCTGAATGATTCAGGTTCGACATGAAACGCGTGCTTGAACTCGAAAAGATGTATCAAAAACGACATTTCAGGTGTCTATCAGCGACAGCTTTGTTCCTGAAAACGACACCCCGCTGATCTGCACCGCACAACCATTCCTCAGCTAAGTCTTTGCTTCTGCTCATTTATCGCGGAGAATCGCGCCCCTGTTTCGGCCGGAGCATGTCTGTCGGTTTTTTCCGACGCGTCCTGACCGAGTGGCAAGTGACCGGAATGCGGAGATCCGACCGGATGAATGATCAGGCCAAAAGCGTCGATCAACGCTTTGATGCAGCAGCACCCGCTGAACTTTCGAGCTGGAATCGCCAGGACACCACCTGGATGTTGGGACTGTTTGGGACGGCCATCGGCGCCGGCACCCTGTTTTTGCCGATCAACGCAGGGCTGGGTGGCTTCTGGCCGCTGGTGATCCTTGCGCTGCTGGCTTTCCCGATGACGTTCTACGCACACCGTGGCCTGACCCGCTTCGTGCTCTCCGGTCGTGAAGGCGCCGACATCACTGACGTGGTCGAGGAGCATTTCGGCATCAAGGCCGGGGCGCTGATCACCTTGCTGTATTTCTTCGCCATCTTCCCGATCCTGCTGATTTACAGCGTTGGCCTGACCAACACGGTCGCGAGTTTCCTTGAACACCAACTGCACATCACGCCACCACCGCGCGCGTTGCTGTCGTTCGTGCTGATCCTCGGCCTGCTGGCCGTGGTGCGTTGCGGTGAGCAGGCGATCGTCAAGGCGATGAGCCTGATGGTGTATCCGTTTATCGTCGCGCTGCTGTTTCTGGCGGTGTATCTGATTCCGCACTGGAACGGCGGCATCCTGACCACCGCTTCGCAGGTGCCCGCACCGTCGGCGCTGCTGCACACCCTGTGGCTGGCGATTCCGGTGATGGTGTTCTCGTTCAACCACTCGCCGATCATCTCGGCCTTCGCGGTGGATCAGAAGCGTCGTTACGGGGTTCACGCCGAAGAACGCAGCTCGCAGATCCTGTCCCGTGCGCACCTGTTGATGGTGGCGATGGTGCTGTTCTTCGTGTTCAGTTGCGTGCTGACCCTGTCGCCGGAACAACTGGCCGAAGCCAAGGCGCAGAACCTGTCGATCCTGTCGTACCTGGCCAACCACTTCAGCAACCCGACCATCGCGTTTGCCGCGCCGCTGATTGCGTTTGTGGCGATTTCCAAGTCGTTCCTCGGTCACTACATCGGTGCCAGTGAAGGCTTGAAAGGCCTGATCGTCAAAAGCGGCAAGCGTCCGGGTGCCAAGGCGCTGGATCGCATTGTCGCGGCGTTCATGCTGGTCATCTGCTGGATCGTCGCAACGCTGAACCCGAGCATCCTCGGCATGATCGAGACCATCGGTGGTCCGGTGATCGCAGCCATCCTGTTCCTGATGCCGATGTATGCGATTCGCAAGGTGCCGGCGATGGCCCGTTATCGTGGTCAGGCGTCGAACGTATTTGTCACCGCAGTGGGGCTGGTGGCGATTTCGGCGCTGGTTTATTCGCTGAGCGCTTAAGGCGAGATCGAGAGATCGCCGCCTGCGGGGTTTTATCTACACTCGCAGGCGCTGCCGAGGGCGGCGATCTTTTGCTTTTCAGCTACAGTAGGCCGCTGCGCATCCCTGATGCGCAGCGGCTTTTTTTCGTCTGGAGACAGTGGATTGTCGAGCGCGCCCCAAGCTGTAGAACCACCCAATCGCTGGCAGGACATTCTCGCCGGACTGTCGATTGCCGGCCTGTTGCTGCCCGAAGCCGTCGCCTATTCGACCATCGCCGCATTGGCGCCCCAGGCCGGGGTAATTGCCTTGTTTGCGGGTTTGCTCTGCTATGGGCTGTTCGGCACCAGCCGTTTCGCCATCGTCTCCGCGACGTCATCGTCAGCTGCCGTGCTGGCGGCGGCCACGGCGTCGCTGGCCAATGGTGATCCGCAACTGCGCGCGAGCCTGGCGATCGGTCTGGTGCTGGTCACGGGTGGGTTGTTTCTGCTGGCGGGAATCTTTCGTTTTGGTAGCGTTACTGCGTTTATCGCCAAACCGGTGTTGCGCGGATTTGCCTTCGGACTGGCGCTGACCATCATAATCAAGCAGGTCGCCAGCGTCGTCGGCGTGCACTTGACCGACGCGAATCTGGTGCGCTTCGCCCCGCAATTACTCGAACAACTGCCGCAATGGAACTGGCCGGCGGCCGCTGTCGCTGGCGTCGCGCTGGTGTTGTTGGGGCTGTTTTCGCGATTCCCCCGAGTGCCCGGTGGCTTGCTGGTGGTCGGCATCGGCATCGCCGCCGGGCAGTGGCTGGACCTGCCGGCGTATGGCGTGAAGATGATCGGGTTGATTGACCTGAGTCTGGAGGTGCCGAATCTGCCGGTGTTGCCGTTCGCTGACTGGCTCCGGTTGGGTGAAGTGGCGTTCGCGATGGTGATGATTCTGTATGCCGAGTCCTACGGTTCGATCAGCTCGTTTGCGCTCAAGCATGGCGACCGCGTCACCTCCAACCGCGATCTGCTGGCACTCGGCGCCTCGAATCTGCTGTCTGGATTGTTCCACGGCATGCCGGCAGGGGCGGGCTATTCGGCGACTTCGGCGAACGAGGCAGCGGGGGCAACGTCACGCTGGGCGGGCGGGGTAGCGGCGCTGGTGGTGCTGGTGATCGTACTGACGGTGCTGCCATGGATCGCCCTGACGCCGGAGCCGATTCTGGCGGCGATCGTCATGCATGCCCTGGGCCGCGGCTTGAGTCTGCAGCCGCTGGGGCGCTATTTCATCTGGCGTCGGGACCGAGTGCTGGTGTTGTGCGCGGTGGCGGCGGTGCTGGTGCTGGGTATTCTCGACGGCTTGCTGGTGTCGGTGGCGATCAGCGTGTTGCTGATGCTCAAGCAGATGTCAGCGGCGGATATTCAGGTGCTCGGGCGGATCGACGGCGGGCACGATTTTGTCGATTTGCAGCGCCATCCAACGGCGACGGTTGAGCCGGGCGTGTTGATCTTGCGACCCAGCGAGGCGCTGTTTTTCGCCAATGTGGAGCGAATTCTCGGTGCGGCGCTGCACTTGATACGTCATTCGGACGCGCCGCTGCATACGGTGATCATCAGTCTGGAGGAAAGCCCGGACCTGGACGGTACCAGTATCGAGGCGATGCAGGAGTTCTTCCTGCGCGTGCATCAGGAAGGCAAGCGGTTGATTCTGGCGCGGCTCAAGCATGAGGCGCTGGCTGCGCTTGAAGCGTTGCCGGAGGTGACGGCTAACGGGGTGATCCTCAGCGGTCTGAGCGTCGATGGCGCGGTGCAGCATGCCCTCAAGCTCAACACTGGCCCCTTGTAGGCCTTCGCTATTTTCAAAGGATAAAAAAACGCCGCTCATCTCACGATGGGCGGCGTTTTTCATTGCTTTGTAACGTTAGGCTTGAACGACCGGGATCTTGGCGTTCGCAGCAGCTTCACGGAACTCGGCGATCTGGTCGAAGGACAGGTAGCGGTAAACATCGGCCGCCATGCTGTCGATCTTGCCAGCGTATTCCATGTACTCCTCGACGGTCGGCAGGCGACCCAGAATCGAGGCTACGGACGCCAGCTCAGCCGAAGCCAGGTAGACGTTCGCGCCGTCGCCCAGACGGTTCGGGAAGTTACGGGTCGAAGTCGACACCACGGTGCTGTTCGGCTCAACGCGTGCCTGGTTACCCATGCACAGCGAGCAGCCTGGCATTTCCATGCGTGCGCCGGCCTTGCCGTAGATGCCGTAGTAGCCTTCTTCGGTCAGTTGGTGAGCGTCCATCTTGGTCGGCGGCGACAGCCACAGACGGGTTGGCAGCTGACCCTTGACCTGATCCAGCAGCTTACCGGCAGCGCGGAAGTGACCGATGTTGGTCATGCACGAACCGATGAACACTTCGTCGATCTTCTCGCCAGCAACGCTGGACAGCAGACGGGCGTCGTCCGGGTCGTTCGGCGCGCACAGTACAGGCTCGCTGATGTCGGCCAGGTCGATTTCGATGACTTCGGCGTATTCGGCGTCGGCATCGGCTTCCATCAGTTCCGGGTTGGCAACCCAGGCTTCCATCGCTTGCGCGCGACGTTCCAGGGTACGCGCATCGCCGTAGCCTTCGCCGATCATCCAGCGCAGCAGGGTGATGTTGGAGTTCAGGTACTCGGTGATCGACTCTTTCGACAGCTTGATGGTGCAACCGGCAGCCGAACGCTCGGCCGAGGCGTCGGACAGTTCGAACGCCTGTTCCAGGGTCAGACCTTCCAGGCCTTCGATTTCCAGGATACGGCCGGAGAAGGCGTTTTTCTTGCCTTTCTTCTCGACGGTCAGCAGACCGTTCTGGATGGCGAAGTAAGGAATCGCATGAACCAGGTCACGCAGGGTGATGCCAGGTTTCATTTTGCCTTTGAAGCGCACCAGGATCGATTCCGGCATGTCCAGCGGCATGACGCCGGTGGCAGCGGCGAACGCGACCAGACCGGAACCGGCCGGGAACGAGATGCCCATCGGGAAACGGGTGTGCGAGTCACCACCGGTACCCACGGTGTCCGGCAGCAGCATGCGGTTCAGCCACGAGTGGATGATGCCGTCGCCCGGACGCAGGGAAACGCCGCCGCGGGTCATGATGAAGTCAGGCAGGGTGTGGTGGGTGGTCACGTCGATCGGCTTTGGATACGCCGCGGTGTGGCAGAACGACTGCATTACCAGGTCAGCGGAGAAGCCCAGGCACGCCAGGTCTTTCAGTTCGTCACGGGTCATTGGACCGGTGGTGTCCTGAGAGCCTACGGTGGTCATCTTCGGTTCGCAGTAGGTGCCAGGACGAACGCCTTGGCCTTCTGCCAGACCGCACGCCTTGCCGACCATTTTCTGCGCCAGGGTGAAGCCCTTGGTGCTTTCAGCCGGTGCTTCCGGCTTCTTGAACAGGTCGAATGCTGGCAGACCCAGTTCGGCGCGAGCCTTCTCGGTCAGGCCACGGCCGATGATCAGCGGGATACGACCGCCGGCACGGACTTCGTCCAGCAGCACAGGGGTCTTCATTTCGAAGGTGGTGATGACTTCGTCGGTACCGTGCTTGCAGACTTTGCCAGCGTGCGGGTACAGGTCGATCACGTCGCCCATGTTCATGTTCGATACGTCGAACTCGATTGGCAGTGCGCCGGCATCTTCCATGGTGTTGTAGAAGATCGGAGCGATTTTGCTGCCGAAGCAGAAACCGCCAGCGCGCTTGTTCGGCACGTAAGGGATGTCGTCGCCGAAGAACCACAGTACCGAGTTGGTTGCCGATTTACGCGAAGAACCGGTACCGACCACGTCACCGACGTAGGCGATCGGGAAGCCTTGACCGCGCATTTCTTCGATCTGCTTCATCGGGCCGGTCTTGCCTTGCTCGTCCGGAACGATGCCGTCACGGGCCATTTTCAGCATGGCCAGGGCGTGCAGCGGGATGTCCGGACGCGACCAGGCGTCTGGCGCCGGGGACAGGTCGTCGGTGTTGGTTTCGCCGGTTACTTTGAATACGCGCAGGCTGATTTTGTCTTCCAGCACAGGGCGCTTCTTGAACCACTCGCCGTCAGCCCAGGATTGCAGCACGGCTTTGGCGTGAACGTTGCCGTTCTTGGCTTTTTCAGCCACGTCGTGGAAGGCATCGAACATCAGCAGGGTGTGCTTGAGTTCTTCGGCAGCCACTGGCGCCAGTTCGGCGTCGTCCAGCAGTTCAACCAGGGTCACGATGTTGTAGCCGCCCTGCATGGTGCCGAGCAGTTCTACAGCGCGCTTCTTGTCCAGCAGAGGGGAGGTGACTTCGCCTTTGGCCAGGGCCGACAGGAAACCGGCTTTGACGTAAGCGGCTTCGTCCACTCCTGGTGGTACGCGATTGGTGATCAGGTCAACGAGGAAAGCTTCTTCGCCAGCCGGAGGATTCTTCAGCAGCTCGACCAGGCCTGCAGTTTGTTCGGCGTTAAGCGGCTGGGGAACGATACCCAGGGCTGCACGCTCTTCGATATGTTTGCGGTAGGCTTCAAGCACAGTTATTACCCTCATCAGTGGTCCCAAATGGGTGTCCGGGACGCTCATCCCGAAATGGCCGTACTCATGCACCTCACGACGTTGTGGGTCGCTCGGTCAGAATTACCGGCAATTCCTTACAGAAGCTGCTTTCAAAGTTTTACGCCTGCAGAACGGGGAGCTGATGAGGGTTGGCGACAGGCTTTTCCCCGCTGGAAAAACCCTTCGCCAACACCGCTCTGAAGGAACGACTGTGCTCGTGACGCTTTGAAAACAGCTTCTAACGGACATTGGCGCCTTAAAAGGCTGGCTGATTCTACGGCAAAAAAAATTTAAAGGTAAGTCGGGCTCTATTGGACTTTGGTGGCGTTGTGCGTGCCCGGGGCAAACGGCGATCGAGGCCTTGCCCCTGACGTTTGAGGGGTGATCAATGCCCGACAAAGGGCTAACATGCCGGCCTGTTCCGCGTTTCAGTGTTTTGCTAATTTATGCCCAATCAGACCATCAAGACCCCCTGCGTCGGCCTCTGCTCCACTGTTTACGGTGATCTGGTGTGCCGTGGCTGCAAGCGTTTCCACCACGAAGTGATCAACTGGAATGGTTACGGGGAGGAGGAAAAACGCGCGGTGTGGTTGCGTCTGGAGCAGTTGCTGTCACAAGTGATGGCGAGCAAGGTCGAGATCTTTGATCCGGCGCGCCTGCGCCAGCAGCTGGAACAGCGCAAGATCCGCTTCGTGCCGCATCAGTCGGAGTACTGCTGGGCGTATCAGCTGATTGCCCGAGGGGCCCGGGTGATCATTAATCTGGAAGCCTACGGGATGGTGCTGCTGCCGGAGTTCCGCGACTGGAACCTGCCGGAACTGCGCGATGCCATTGATCGGGAATTCTTCCTGCTGTCGGAAGCGCACTACCAGCGCTACATCGCGCCCGGCTTCCTCAAGGACGCCTTCGGCGCCTAGAAGCTTCGCGAGCAAGCTCGCTCCCACAATGGTTTTGTGAACGACATCAATTCAATGTGGGAGCGAGCTTGCTCGCGAAGGGGCAGGTTCAGGCACCGCAATCCTTAGTGCTTCACCGTCAGCTCCACCAGATGATCCTCAACCTCCTGCGGCTTGAGCACCAGCACATCGCTTTCCAGGGCATCCAGCACCACTTCGGCGGTATTGCCGATCAGCGCCCCTGACAACCCGGTGCGCGCCACGGTGCCGATGACCGTCACCGCCGCCTTCAGCTTGTGCGCCATGAACGGGATCAACACGTCCGCCGGACCTTCTTCGATGTGCAGATGCGCATCATCGACATCGAACTCCGCCTGAAACGCCCGGCATTGCTCGCGATAGCGCGCCTCGATGGTTTCACTCAACTGCATGGTCGTATCGGCCGCCGACAGCATCGGCGATGGGTGGGCGCTGATCACATGCAAATACCCCTTGGCCAGGCTGGCAATGTCGTAGCCGTGATCAATGATGGTGGTGTGCAGATGCCGGTGCTCGCCATCGGCATTGCCGACATCGACTGCCGCGAGGATCACCCGGTCTTTCCAGGAGGTGGAGGTTTTCACCAGCAACACCGGGGTCGGGCAGTGGCGCAACAGTTTCCAGTCCGCCGGGGTCAGCAGGGCTTTTTTCAGCGAGCTGTCGGGGAAATGCTGCTTGATCACCAGACCGCAGCCTTCGGCCTGCTGCACGTCGATGATGGTTTCGTGCAGGCTCTCGTTCCATGCCTGTTCGGTGGTGACGCTGTAGCCGTCCGCCAACAGCGCGGCCTTGAGCACGCTGAGCATGCCGGCGTGGTCGTGCTTCTTGTCGCACACCAGCAGGTGCAGATGAGCCTGGGTCACGCCAGCGATCAACTTGGCGCGCTTGAGCGCCAGGCTTTCCGAATGTTCGGGTTCGATGACCACCAGAATGCTGCGAATGGCTTGCATGAGCGGAGTCTCCAGCAAAGAAAAGGCACGGCGTTGCACAACTATAGTTGCTGCCCGAGCGTCCGTGACTTGATGCATATCAACACCCGCCACTGGTGGTCTGCGGACAGGCCGGTATAATCGGCGGCCTTCGCTCGAACACCTTTTACCGTGAGCCCCATGATCCTTCCCGAAATCCACGAATTCCTTGGCTGCCGCACGCCCGACGCCTGGGTTCAGGCCGCACTGGCCGATCAGGAAACCCTGCTGATCGACCACAAGAACTGCGAGTTCAAGGCTGCCAGCACCGCGCTGAGCCTGATTGCCAAGTACCATTCCCACGTCGACCTGATCAACATGATGTCGCGCCTGGCCCGGGAAGAACTGGTGCACCACGAACAAGTCATGCGCATCATGAAGCGCCGCAAGATCGAACTGCGTCAACTGCATGCCGGGCGTTACGCTTCGGGCCTGCGCAAAGTGGTGCGCAGCCACGAACCGGTGAAACTGGTCGACACACTGGTGGTCGGGGCCTTTATCGAAGCGCGCAGTTGCGAGCGGTTCGAAGCACTGGTACCACATTTGGACGAAGAACTCGGCAAGTTTTACTTTGGCCTGCTGAAAAGCGAGGCGCGTCACTTTCAGGGTTATCTGAAACTGGCTTACCAGTATGGCGACGCGAAGGACATCGCCCAGGTGATCGAGAAGGTTCGCGCTGCCGAGCAGGAACTGATCGAGTCGCCCGATGAAGAATTCCGTTTCCACAGTGGCGTACCGGCCGCGGCCTAAGATCAAAAGATCGCAGCCTGCGGCAGCGCTTACAGGGCATAGCATGTCAACGTCAGGAGCTGCCGAAGGCTGCGATCCTTGCTCTTGATTGTAAAAAACTCTTAAGAGTATGAAACATCACCGAAAACCGGCCCTCATGGCCGGTTTTTGCTGCCTGAAACAAACGTCCTGCCCGCGATTGCCGCCATAATGTCGCCCACTTCACACAAGGGTGGCAGACGGGCGTTATGGATAACCTGGGTTTTGGCAAAGTCCTGCTGGTGGAAGACGATGAGCGTCTGGCCACGCTGATCGCACACTTCCTCGAACAACACGGTTACGAGGTGCGCGCGGTGCATCGCGGCGACCTGGCGGTGGCGGCCTTTCTCGAATTCAAACCGAAGGTGGTGGTGCTCGACCTGATGCTGCCGGGGCAGAGCGGTCTGCACGTATGCCGCGAGATCCGCAGTGTGTCGGACACGCCGATCGTCATCCTGACGGCCAAGGAGGATGACCTCGACCATATTCTCGGTCTCGAATCCGGTGCCGACGATTATGTGATCAAACCGATCAAGCCACCGGTGTTGCTGGCCCGCCTGCGCGCATTGCAACGGCGACAAGTGCCGGACAGCAACGTGGTCAGCTTCATGGAGTTCGGCCAGTTGAGCATCGACCGCAGTTGCCGCGAAGTGCGTCTGGCCGCCGAGGTCATCGAAATGACCACGATGGAGTTCGAGCTGCTGTGGTTGCTGGCCAGCGCGGCGGGCAAGATCCTTTCGCGCGATGACATTCTCAACCGTATGCGCGGCATCGCCTTCGATGGCCTGAACCGCAGCGTCGACGTGTACATCAGCAAGTTGCGCAACAAACTCAAGGACAACCCCCGCGAGCCGGTGTGTATCAAGACCGTGTGGGGCAAGGGCTATCTGTTCAATCCGTTTGCGTGGGAGCTGTAGATGCTGCGGTTATTTCTCGGGCTGTTTCTGGTGATGACGGTCGGTCTGGTGCTGGCCCTGCAAACCGTCGAACACACCTTCAATGCGTTGCTCGACAATCAGATGCAGGCTTACAACCGCGAGGCCGTGCGCGGTCAGGCATGGTCGCTGGTGGACCATTTGCGCGGACGCCAGGGCGCCGAACGTGAGCAACAACTGGACAGTCTGCGCCCGCATTACGGGCTGTCGCTGAGTCTGGTCGAGGTCGGGCAACTGGCCCTTAGCCCTGAAGAAAGGGCCGAGCTGGCGCAGAACCTGTTGGTGATTCGCGACAACTACACCCAGTTCATCAGCAACATCGACGGCGGCGCGCAGGTGCTCAGTATCAAACTGCCGCCGGAGCCGAGTCTGATGCCGTTCTATATCGCGGTGGCTTACGCGATGCTCGCGGTGCTGATCGGCATCGTCCTGTTCTTCTGGGTGCGCCCGCACTGGCGAGATCTGGAGAAATTGCGCCTGGCCGCCGAACGCTTTGGCGACAACGATCTGTCGGTGCGCATTCAGCTCTCGAAGCGTTCGAACATTCGTGATCTGGCCGAGCACTTCAACCTGATGGCCGCGCGCATCGAAGGGCTGATCGCCAATCAGCGCGAACTGACCAACGCCGTTTCCCATGAGCTGCGCACGCCCATCGCGCGGCTGTCATTTGAACTCGATCAACTCAAGCAGCAACCGGACGCCAGCCAGAACCGCGAGCTGATTGCCGATATGTACGCCGACCTGGGCGAACTGGAAGAAATGGTCTCCGAATTGCTCACCTACGCCAGTCTCGAGCGTGGTGCCACGGTGATCAAGCGCGAGAACATCCAGGCGGCCAACTGGCTCGATAGTGTGGTCGGCAGTGTGGCGCTGGAGGCCGAAGCGGCGGGCGTGCAATTGCTGATTGGCGATTGCCGGCTCGACACGGTGCGTATCGAACCTCGCTTCATGGCGCGGGCGGTGATCAATCTGCTGCGCAACGCGATTCGCTATGCCGAGCAGCGGGTGGAGGTGTCGCTGGTGCGCCATGGCGACTACTACGAAGTGCGGGTCAACGACGACGGGCCGGGCGTGCCGGTGGACGGCCGGGAGAAGATCTTTGAACCGTTCTCGCGGCTGGACGCGAGCCGGGATCGCCGTACCGGCGGTTTCGGTCTGGGCCTGGCGTTGGTGCGACGGGTCTCGCAGTCCCATGGCGGGCAGGTTGAGGTCGGGGATTCCGCCTGGGGCGGGGCGTCGTTTCGCATGACCTGGGCGCATCTGGATTGAATGCGTTGCCCTGTGCCGCCCGTTCGCGAGCAAGCTCGCTCCCACATTGGATTTGTGAGCGCCGGAGATCATTGTGGGAGCGAGCTTGCTCGCGAAGGGGTCAGTCCAATCGGCATTTTTGCTACTGACCCACCGCCATCGCGAGCAGGCTCACTCCTACAGGGGGGAGTCTGGAGTTACGCGGTCAGCGGGTCAAACCGAGGCGTTCATGCCATTGGGCGATGGATTCTTCGGGGTAGACGTCGAACTGTTTGTCTTGCGCTGTAACGTCGATTTCCACCCACGGTGCTTTCGAGCCGAGCATCAGATGCGTATGTTCCGGGGGCACTGGCAACGGCGTGTCGATGGCCGAGGCAAACGGGTGGATCAGTTCCGGCCATTCCGGGCTGAACAGCCACAAGCCGCTGCCGCACAGTGAACAGAAATGTCGTTCGGCGCTGCTGCGATGGGCGCGCTGGTCGCCTTCGTCTTTCATCTTCGCGTGGTAAATGCTGATGTGTTTGCGCCCGCGTACCTTGAGGCTGGTCGCGTCGCCGCCAAGGTTGATCGCATAACCGCCACCGCCCTGAGTCTTGCGACAGATCGAGCAGTAGCAGCGTTGATAAGGGTAGGGATGGGCGCTGGTGAGACTGAACGTGACCTCGCCACAATGGCAGGAGCCTTCGAGTTGCATGGTTGCTCTCCCGTTTTTGAATGTGCGGTTGAGCCTAGAACACTCAGTGCGATGGCGGTCGGTGTGATTCGACGGGCGGGCGCAGCGTCTAGCCCCAGTGTCCCCGCAATCCCATGGGGCGAGACTTCGGAACCCGGCATGCAAGCGCTGTTGAACGAGATCCTTGACGCTGTCCGGCCCCTGATCGGGCAGGGCAAGGTGGCTGACTATATTCCTGCCCTCGGCACCGTGCCGGCCAATCAACTGGGCATTGCCGTGTATGGCAACGACGGCGAGATGTATTACGCCGGCGACGCCGAGACGCCGTTCTCGGTGCAGAGTATTTCCAAGGTGTTCAGCCTGGTGCAGGCGATCGAGCATTCCGGCGAGGCGATCTGGGAGCGGCTGGGTCACGAACCGTCCGGCCAGCCGTTCAATTCCCTGGTGCAACTGGAGTTCGAACGCGGTCGGCCGCGTAACCCGTTCATCAACGCCGGTGCGCTGGTGATCTGCGACATCAATCAGTCGCGCTTCGCTGCGCCGACCCTGTCGATGCGCGATTTTGTCCGGCGCCTGTCGGGCAATCCGCAAATCATGATCGACGGCAAAGTCGCCGATTCCGAATACCAGCACCGTGCGCGCAACGCGGCGATGGCGTATTTGATGCAATCGTTCGGCAACTTCCACAACGACGTCGAAGCGGTGCTGCGCAGCTACTTCAGCCATTGCGCGCTGCGTATGAGCTGCATTGATCTGGCCCGGGCGTTCTGCTTCCTGGCCAACGACGGGTTCTGCAAGCACAGCGGCGAACAGATCCTCAGTCGGCGCCAGACCCAGCAGGTCAACTCGATCATGGCCACCAGCGGTTTGTACGACGAAGCCGGCAACTTCGCCTATCGCGTCGGTTTGCCGGGCAAGAGCGGGGTGGGCGGCGGGATCGTCGCGGTGGTGCCGGGGCAGTTCACGGTGTGCGTGTGGTCACCGGAGTTGAATGCAGCCGGCAACTCGCTGGCAGGGATGGCGGCACTGGAGATGCTCAGCTCAAGAATTGGCTGGTCGGTGTTCTGATCCGATCACACAAACACCACAAAACCTGTGGGAGCTGCTTGTCAGCGATGAGGCCGGTAGATCCAGAATCAATGTCGCCTGAACCACCGCCATCGCGGCGATGCGGCGCCCCGACAAGCCAGCTCCCTCAGGTTTCTTTAGTGTGTGAAGAGATGTATTTCATCGAATAATCCGCTACATTTTCCGGCCGCTCTCTGCATGGTGAATCCGCTTCATGTCTCTCGCGCTCGAACGTCTGGTCGCTGGCACCCCGATTCCTTTCGCTGGTAACCGCGTCACCATGGTCAGCCCCGAACTGGCGGAGCGCTTTCGACCCGGCGATCACCTGTTGGTGGAGCAGGTGAGTGGCGAGCTGTTACTGATTCCCGTGGCCGACCAACAAGCCGCCGCGGTGGCGATCGAACGTGCTGCTGCGGCGTTTACCGCGCTGTCGGCGGTGTCCGACGAAGCGATCAGTCAGTTTTTCGATCTGTTCGCGCAGCGTCTGGAAACCCCGCAATGCTGGGCGCAGATCGAATCCGCCAACCGTGCCGACATCGAACGGGCCAAGGCGCGCGGACGTTCCACCACACGCTTGCTGGCCGATGAGCGCATGCGTCGCGACATGATCGCTGGCCTGCGTGCCTGGCGCGATGCCGCACCTACCCGGGGCAAAGTCATCAGCAGCGTTGAACACGACGGCTGGAAGGTCGAGCAAGTGGTTTCGCCGTTGGGCATCGTCGCGTTTGTCTTTGAAGGCCGGCCGAACGTATTCGCCGACGCCGCCGGTGTCTTGCGCACTGGCAACACCGCCGTGCTGCGCATTGGCAGCGATGCGTTGGGCACCGCGCAAGCCATCGTCACTCATGCGTTGAACCCGGCACTGTCCGATGCCGGTCTGCCGGCTGGTGCGGTGTCGTTGGTGGAAAGTGTCAATCATGCCGCCGGTTGGGCGATGTTCGCTGACCGGCGTTTGTCGCTGGCCGTCGCGCGTGGTTCGGGTCGTGCGGTCAGTCAACTGGGCAGCATCGCCCAGCAGGCCGGCACCGCCGTCAGCCTGCACGGCACCGGTGGCGCGTGGCTGGTGGCCGACCGTGAAGCTGATGCCGGGCGTTTTGCGGCGGTGGTGCGCAACTCGCTGGATCGCAAAGTGTGTAACACCCTGAACGTGTGCCTGATTCAACGTGAACGTGCCGCTGAACTGGTGCCGCTGTTCCTCGATGCACTGAAGCAGGCGGGCACCGCGCGCGGGCAGGGCTGCAAATTGCACATCGTCGAAGGCAGCGAAGCTTGCTTGCCAGGCGAATGGCAGAACGCGACGGTCGAGGTCTATCGCGCCGAAGGTTTGCAGACCGAAGCACTGGCCGAACCGCTGGCGGAAGCCGGGTTGGGCCGCGAGTGGGAGTGGGAAGAAACCCCGGAAGTCAGCTTGATGATCGTCGACGATCTGGATCAGGCGATTGATCTGTTCAACCGCTACAGTCCGCAGTTCACCGTGTCGCTGATCAGTGAGGATGCGCTGGCTCAAGAGCGGTTTTACAACGCGGTCAACGCGCCTTTCGTAGGCAACGGCATTACCCGTTGGGTGGATGGGCAGTACGCGTTGAACAAGCCGGAGCTGGGCCTTTCGAACTGGGAGAGCGGCCGGTTGTTTGCCCGCAGTGCGATTTTGTCTGGCGATGGTGTGTTCACCGTGCGTAGCCGCATGAGCCAGACCGACCTCGATGTGAAGCGCTAAAAACACTTGTGGCGAGGGATCTCCCTCGCCACAGTGGGGGTTTTTTCAGGCAGCGTGGGTGGTTTGAGCGTGCACCGCGCAAGTTGCTGGTTGCTCGTCCAGCGGCACGAAGGTGCGACGATCCGAGGACAGCGCATCAATCGAGCCTGTCTCGATGTCGTACACCCAGCCATGCAGATTCAACAGGCCTTTCTCCTGGGCCAGACGCACGCTCGGGTGGGTCTGGATATTCGCCAGTTGCGCGATCACGTTCTCGCGCACCATCGAGCTCAACTTCGCCGCGTCGTTGGCATGGGGCCGTGCTTCGTTGACCACTTTGGCCGACTCGGCATGCTGCAGCCAGCCGCTCACAGCGGGCAGGTGATCCATGCATTTGCACTGGGCAATCGCGGTCATTGCACCGCAGTCCGAATGTCCGCAGATCACAATGTCCGTCACACCCAGCACCGCCACCGCATACTCCACCGTCGCCGACACCCCGCCCGGATGCGGGCTGTAGGACGGTACGATATTGCCGGCATTGCGGATCACGAACAGCTCGCCAGGTTCTTGTTGGGTCAGCAGCTCCGGCACGACACGACTGTCGGAACAAGTGATGAACAATGTGCCCGGCTGTTGCGTGGTCGCCAGGTGTTTGAACAGTTCGGTACGTTGCGGGAACGCTTCGTTCTGGAATTTCAGGAAACCATCAATCAGGTTTTTCATGGTGTTGTCCTCTTAGTTCGAGCAACCGCTGCCGAATTCGCTGTATTGAAGAATGTGTTTGCCGCCGTTGCTGTCCAGATACGTCATCTCTACCGGCACCACACCACAAACGTCGGCAACCGGGGTAATGCTCAGCACCTGGGCGATGTCCAGTGGCATGCCGTAGCGGTAGGCGACAACTTCGTCAGCGGCAAATGCCTGGGCGGACAGGCCGCCGATCAGGGCCAGGGTCAACAGAATTTTTTGCATGGGGCAACCTCCAGACGCAGGTGGTGACAGTGAGTCATTCGGGGGAGTCGGCCCGCACGCAGGGTGCGGGCCGGGCTGGATCAGAACGGACGCAGGGGCAGGAACTTGCCGTCGAGGGTGACCACGGCGCGGGAGCCGCCTTCCGGGTCTTCGACTTTCTTGATGTCGAGTTTGAAGTTGATCGCGCTGATGATGCCGTCGCCGAACTGTTCGTGAACCAGGGCTTTGAGCGTGGTGCCGTAGATCTGGATCATTTCGTGGAAGCGGTAGATGGTCGGGTCGGTCGGCACGCCACTGAGGCTGCCACGCAGCGGGATGATTTGCAGGGCGGCGACGGCATCAGCGTCCAGTTCGAGTTTGTCGCCGACTACTTGGGCGGCGTTTTCCGGCAGCGGATGCTGACCGAGCAGAGCGGCGGTGACGAAGGCCAGGCTCAGGCCGGTGCCGTCGGCAAGATCCTGCCACGACAGGTTCTTGCGTGCCTTGATGTCCAGAATGCGGGTGGTCAGGGCCAGGCTGGTGTCGTTGTAGGCATGGGACTGTTGCATGGTGTCACTCCTTTCAGGGGTTGGCTTGCTGTGTGGGATTCATCTTCTGCCGATTGACCCATAGCGTCCAAGACCGATATACAATGCTTTGCATAAGTCCTGCCTATAGATGGTGTGCCCCCATGCTGCTGCGTCATTTGCGTTATCTGCTCGCCGTTGCCGATCACGGTGGCTTCACTCGCGCGGCGGAGGCGCTGCACGTGTCGCAGCCAACCCTGTCGCAACAGATTCGCCAACTGGAGGAAAGCCTCGGGGTGGAATTGTTCGATCGCACCTCACGCACGGTGAAACCGACGGATGCCGGCATGGCGTATCTGGAATCTGCACGGCGGGTGCTGGTGGAGCTGGAGGCGGGCAGGCGTGCGTTGCATGACGTGAAGGACCTGTCCCGTGGCACCTTGCGCCTGGCGATGACGCCGACGTTCATGGCGTATCTGGTTGGGCCCTTGGTGCGTGACTATGCGGTGCGGTATCCGGGGATTCACCTGCAGATCTTCGAGTTGTCGATGGACGACATCGAGGCGGGCCTGGCGGATGACTCGCTGGACATCGCCATTGCCTTCACCCCGGTGCGCCACCCGGATATCGAGTGCATTCCGGCGTTTGCCGAAACCCTGGGGATCATGGTCGGGCGCGAGCATCCGCTGTACGAAAGCACTTCGGTGCTGACCCCGGAGGACATCGCCCAACTGGATTTCGCGTTACTGGCGTCAGACTTCATCACCCGGCTATCGGTGGATGAATATTTCCGTCAGCACGAAATTACGCCGCAGGTGCGGATTGAGGTGAATTCGGTGAGTACGTTGCTGGAGGTGGTGCGTCATTCGCCGATGGCGACGATGTTGCCGCAGGCGATCGCGACGGAGGATCGGGCGTTGCGCCGGTTGCGCGTAGAGAGCGAGGCGCCGCAGCGTGGGGCGGCGTTGTTGCGGCGGCGCAATAATTATCACAGTGCGGCGTCGGTGGCGTTTGTGGAATTGGTGTTGGGCATGGGAAGCCCCTCACCCTAACCCTCTCCCGGAGGGAGAGGGGACTGACCGAGGTGTTTGTGCGGTCTACTGATCTGGTCAAACGATCCTGGACACAGTTATAGGGTTTTATCCCTTTTCATGCCGCCAGGGTTTCCATGTCTACCGGAGTTCGATAGCCGTTGTGACTGTGTAGCCTGATCCGATTGTAATAGTGGGTCAGGTAGCGCAGCACATCGCTACTGGCTTCATCTTCGTTTCGATAACCGACCTTGGGTATCCATTCAGATTTCAAACTGCCAAAGAAACGTTCCATCGGGGCGTTATCCCAGCAGTTTCCTCGTCGACTCATGCTTTGTTTTATTCGCATCTCCGACAGCGTTTCTCGGAACATTTTGCTGCTGTAATGACAACCCTGATCCGAATGGAACATCAAGTTTTCAGGGCGTCCTCGCGACTCGAAAGCCATCCTCAACGCTTTACAGGTCAGAGCCGAATCGGGACTTCTGGATATCGCCCAACCGACGACGCGTCGGGCATGCAGGTCTAGTACCGCAGCCAGATAAACCCAGTAAGTACCGGCCCAAATGTAAGTCACATCGCCACACCACACTTGATTGGGCACCTCAACGTTGAATTTACGCTCCAAATGATTGGGGGCGTATTGAGCCTCTGCGCCGCTAGGTTTGTAACGATGTCTGCGTCGTTGCTGGCTCTTCAATCCGATCTCGAGCATCAGGCTACGAGCCATGTAACGACCTACCGACTCCTTTTCGTTACACAACGCCTTTGACAGGCTGCGCGCGCCCATTGAACCGCGACTTTGCTTATGTAATTCAGCAGCCTTGATCTTGAGGCGCTCGCGCTCGGCATCCACTTTTGTCCGCTGTTTCAGACGCTCGTAATAACTGCTGCGGTTGATACCAAACACGCCACACAACTCGGATCTTGGATATTGCTCGCTTAATTCCTCGACCAGCCTTACTGATCGAGGGAATCCGACATCAAGAGAGCCGTAGCCTTTTTTAAGATTTCCTTCTCTCGCTCAATCCGTCGGATTTTTGCTTCCAGTTCTTGGATGCGTTGTTGGTCAGGAGTCATGGCCTTGGACTTCTCAGGCGTCTTACCGTTGCGCTCAGCTCGCAACTGCTCAACCCAGCGACGCAGTGCTGTAGGTCCGACGCCCATTGCTTCGCAGGCTTCACTCACCGAATAGTCTTTATCCAAAACCAGGCAAGCTGCATCCCGTTTGAAATCTGTCGAAAAATATCGTCTAGTCAAATGCCACCTCTTCGCTGGGCGTAGATTACCGCCCTTTAAGGGTGTCCAGAATCATTAAGCCAGATCATACGCCGACCTGAGAAACCTGAGTCGAACACAGGTTCTGAAAGCACCATAAATCGGCTCCCTCTCCCTCGGGAGAGGGGACTGACTGAGGTGTTTGTGCGATCTACGCCGACCTGAGAAACCTGAGTCGAACTCAGGTTCTGAAAGCACCATAAATCGGCTCCCTCTCCCTAGGGAGAGGGGACTGACTGAGGTGTTTGTGCGATTTACGCCGAGCTGAGAAACCTGAGTCGAACACAGGTTCTGAAAGCACCATAAATCGGCTCCCTCTCCCTCGGGAGAGGGGACTGACTGAGGTGTTTGTGCGATTTACGCCGACCTGAGAAACCTGAGTCGAACTCAGGTTCTGAAAGCACCATAAATCGGCTCCCTCTCCCTCGGGAGAGGGGACTGACTGAGGTGTTTGTGCGATTTACGCCGACCTGAAAGTTTTGAGCCGAACTAAAATTTTCAGCGCAGCACAAATCGGCTCCCTCTCCCTCGGGAGAGGGCTGGGGTGAGGGGCTACAATTCCAGTCACGCCATATCAATGCAAGCGAACAAAAAAAGGCCTGCTTCCTTTAAGGAAGCAGGCCTTTCAATTATCTAATTACTAACTCAGCAGAACCGGTCAATCACCCGAACTTCATTGTTGTTCTGCATCGAGTCCCACGCCTGTTTCAGCGTTTGCAGAACATTACCGATGAAGTCCTTGTCGGCCGCAGCTTTCTTGCCGACATAACCGTGGCCACGGCGATACATCTTCAGGCGGGCCAGCAGGTTCTGGTTGTTCTGGTCGAACTCTTCTTCACCAGCATGGGGCGACAGGCAGTCGATATGCACCTGGCCCGTCTTGCTGATCCACAGAATATGGCTGTCGTGGCTGTCTTTTTGCGCAGCGAACATACGAGCCAGTTCTTCAATAGTCGGTTGATTGTTCAGATTCATGATGTTGCCCCTTGACCAGTTTGGTGATCTTTCAAAGTTGATTCGCTAATACAGGTAGCCCATCGGTTAGTTGATCCCTGGCACCGAAACCAGGACGTCAGCGCTCGCCCGTGACAAGTACGGGGTCGTGCATCTGTTGCATGTAGTCGTGTTGAATAACTGCTACGCAATAGCGTCACAACGAGGAGAAGCAGCGAAAACCGGGAGGCTCCTTGACGACCTTTACAGTGTCGACCACAAGCGTCTTGAGAATTTTCGCCAGCGCTTCTCGTCCTTGTACTGGACGTTCAGGCCAGGTCAGCTTCTTCAATCTGCCTTGTGGGCAGCGTGTATCCGGAAAAAACAACTCGGCGGTCAGACGAGTTTGCTCAAGCGTGTTGCCAGTGCTCCCGATCGGGGAACGTCTTCATCATGCAAAAGCAAAACGATGCCGTCAACGGTTTTGTAGTGATTATTTTTTCTCACTACATATTGTCGGACAAAGCTGTTTTGGAATGAGAAAGGATCCGTTCAGGCAACGGAAAAAGGCGCGTACAACGCGTAGAAGGTGCACGGGTAACCGTCCACTTCGCGCGGTTGGCAGGTGAATTCGCCGCCACTCAACTCGGGGATCAGTCGGGCCCAGAAGCGCTGTGCCGGCAGGTTGGCGTCGATATGGAAAATTTGCCACTGACCGGGGATACGGCTCAATAGGGCAGAGACGACAAATTGCGCGACGCCTTGGCCACGAAAGCGCCGGGCGATGAAGAAGTAGCCGATGTTGAATTCGGCACCGGCGATGTAGGTGTCGTTGTCCACGGTGACGAAACCGGCGAGTTCGCCGTCGACGCGGATCAGAAAGGGCTGGGTGGCGGGATTGCGCCAGTAGTCGTCTTTCGGGTGAATGCTGAACAAACCGTGCCCGGCCAGTTTCAGCGGCAGCCATTCGCTGAAGTCGTGCATGTAGAACTGCATCAGATTTTCCAGGGTGTCCCATTCGTCGCGGTGGGCGGGGTGCAGTGCGATGGTGGGCATAGTGGCTGAACTCCCGGCAGTGATGAGCCAGTATTGTGGCCCCAACACTTTGTAGTAAGCCCAGGTATTGCGAATGCACATACCTTGTGGCGAGGGGATTTATCCCCGTTGGACTGCGCAGCAGTCCCCCTGATGGTTGTAACAAAAGAGGAGCCGCTTCGCGACCTGACAGGGATAAATCCCCTCGGCACAGAGGCTGTGGTCATTGAGTTTTGCGCTTGGTACCCGTGGTTTTACTGCGTGTCGACTTGCGCTTTTTCTTCCACGGCGCGGCAGCCTTGCCTGACGGCGGCGGGCCGCTGATGGTCAGGCTCAGGCCGGAACAGCGGGTGACCTGTTTGCTCATCCATGCCGCTTGTTTGGTGACGAACTCTTCCAGACTCATTTCGCCGCTCTGCACCATGTCCAGCGCCTGTTCCCAGATCGCGGTAGTGCCGGGGTCGGCGATGGCGCGGGGCACGGCATCGATCAGGCTGAACGCCGCCGGTGTCGCGGCCAGTGCCTTGCCGTTCTTCACCAGATAGCCGCGATCCAGCAAGCCCTGAATGATCGACGCCCGGGTCGCTTCGGTGCCGATGCCGGTAGTGTCCTTGAGTTTCTGTTTGAGCAGCGGATCCTCCACCAGTCTGGCGACGTTCTTCATCGCCTTGATCAGATCGCCTTCGGTGTAGGGCTTGGGCGGTTGCGTCCACAGGTCCTTGAGCCTGACGTCAGCCACCGCGCAGTCGATGCCCTCGCGCAATACCGGCAAGGTCTGCGGTGCGGGCGCTTCACGACCCTTGGCCGGTGCGAGTGCTTCGGGCAAGGCACGTTTCCAGCCCGGTTCGATGATCTGCTTGCCGACTGCGCGCAACGCTTCACCGGCGCAATCGAAGTCGGCCTGGGTGCGATCGTATTCATGATTGGGCAGAAACTGCGCCAGATAGCGCGCGCGAATCAGTGTGTAGACCGCGCGGTGCTTGCCGCTCAGGCGTTCGAGGTTCTTCGCTGCAGCCGTGGGGATGATGCCATGGTGCGCGCTGACCTTGGCGTCGTTCCATGCCCGGGATTTGCGCTGGGGCTGCAGAAAGCCGTTGAGCACCTCAAGGCTCGGGTCGGCCTGACGCAATGCCGCCAGAATCTGCGGCGCCTCGCTGTGCTGGCTCAGGGGCAGATAGCCGCAGTCGCTGCGCGGGTAGGTGATGACCTTGTAGGTTTCGTAGAGGGCCTGGGCGATGTCGAGGGTTTCCTGTGCGCCGAGGCCGAGTTTCTTCGAGCAGACTTCTTGCAGGGTGCCGAGGTCGAAGGGCAGGGGCGCCACTTCGCGCATGCGCTCCGTGCGCAGCTTCACCACCCGGGCGCTGGCAGCACTACTCATAGCGGCTGCCGCTGTTTGAGCCAGCGCCTGATTCAGGCAGCGATCCTGATCGTCACAGGCGTCGCCCGGCGCCCGCCATTGCGCGGTGAATGCTGTGCCGTTGTGCAGCAGTTGCACATCGACGGCCCAGTACGGCACCGGGACGAAATCGGCAATGCTGCGGTCGCGATCGACCACCAGGCGCAGGGTCGGCGTCTGCACCCGGCCCACCGGCAGCACGCCTTGATAACCGGATTGACGACCCAGCAGCGTGAACAACCGGCTCATGTTCATCCCGATCAGCCAGTCCGCCCGCGAGCGACCCAGCGCCGAGTGATAGAGGCTGAACGTCTCTGCCCCCGGCTTCAGTGCGGCCAGCGCCTTGCGGATGGATGCCTCGTCCAGCGCCGACAGCCACAAGCGCCGAATCGGCCCGCGATAGCGACAGTGCTCGACCAGTTCCCGGGCAATCATCTCGCCCTCGCGGTCGGCGTCGGTGGCGATGATCAGTTCGCTGGCCTCGCCAAGCAGGCGCTTGACTGCCTTGTACTGGCTGGCGGTGCGCGGTTTGACGGTCATTTTCCATTTGTCCGGAATGATCGGCAGATCCGCCAGCACCCAGCGTTTGTAGCGGGCGTCGTAGGCATCCGGCGGCGCGGTTTCGAGCAAGTGGCCAATGCACCAGGTCACCGTGACATCCGTTCCCAGCCAGCACCCGTCGCCCCGGCGCCGGGCACCGAGCACGGCCGCAATGTCTTTGGCCTGGGAAGGTTTTTCACAGAGGTACAGCCGCATAACCACCATCGTCGATCAAGGTCGGAACAGGTGCACAGAATGGCCGGACTTCGCCTCAGGGGCAACGTTTATCTGTATGGATATACAGATAAAAACGATTGCAGCACGTGACGGGCAATCCGGGGACGTCACCCCGGCTATCGAGAAATTGATTAGCCTCGTGTTGCCCGCCGTGTCAGGTTCAGTGCGTTTTTATGACAAGCACGTGACAGGACGATCCCGGCACGGGATCGCCGTGGTCTGTCGGACACTGACTACTCAGAAACAAGGAAGTCCATCATGGCTCAAGCCACCTCCAGCACCAGCAGCGCCTACGACGACGTCAATACGTTCAGCCACCTGTACGACCGTGGCGTCGGTCTGGTCAACGGCAAACCGTCGTTCACCGCCGACCAGGCCGCTGACGAAATTCTGCGCAAAGGCCTGTCGTGGAGCGATAAGAACGCTGACGGCAAAATCGACCTGAGCTACAGCTTCCTCACGGAAAAACCGGCGAACTACAATCCGCAACTGGGCAACTTCAGCGAATTCAGCGCCCAGCAGAAGGCGCAGGCCGTGCTGGCCATGCAATCCTGGGCCGATGTCGCCAGGGTCACGTTCACCGAGGGCAAGGGCGGCGACGGGCACATGACGTTCGGCAACTACGACGTCAGCACCGGTGGCGCGGCGTTTGCCTACCTGCCAAGCGGCGGCAGCTATGACGGCCAGTCGTGGTACCTGATCAACAATCAATATCAGGTCAACAAGACCCCGGACACCAACAACTACGGGCGCCAGACTCTGACCCACGAGATCGGCCACACCCTCGGTCTGTCGCACCCGGGCGCCTACAACGCCGGCAACGGCAACCCGACCTACAACGATGCCAAATACGCTGAAGATACCCGTGGCTATAGCCTGATGAGCTACTGGAGCGAAGCCAACACCGACCAGAACTTCAGCAAGGACGGCAGCGGCGCATATGCCTCGGCGCCGTTGCTGGACGATATCGTTGCTGTGCAAAAACTCTATGGCGCCAACTACGCGACCCGTGCCGAAGACACTACGTACGGTTTCAACTCCAACGCCGAGCGCGATTTCTACAGCGCCACTTCGGCATCGTCGAAAGTGGTGTTTTCGGTGTGGGATGGCGGCGGCAACGACACGCTGGATTTCTCAGGCTTCAGCCAGAACCAGAAAATCAACCTCAATGAGGGTTCGTTCTCCGACGTCGGCGGGTTGGTCGGTAACGTGTCCATCGCTTACGGCGTGACCGTGGAAAATGCTTTGGGTGGTTCAGGCAATGATCTGCTGATCGGCAATGCGGCGGCCAACGATCTGTTCGGTGGTGCCGGTAATGACATCCTCTACGGTGGTGGCGGTGGCGATACCTTGTGGGGCGGTGCAGGCGCAGACACCTTTGTGTTTGGCGCGGCCAGCGATTCGACCATGACCGCGCCGGACTGGATCATGGATTTCACTAGCGGTCTGGACAAGATCGACTTGTCGGGGATCGCCGGTTTTGCCACGGGCGCAGCCTCGCTGAACTTCGTCAGCGGCTTCACCGGACATGCCGGCGACGCGATCCTGACCTACTTTGCGCAGACCAATCAGACCAGCCTGATGGTTGATCTGACGGGGCAGGGCTCGGTGGACTTTGCCGTCGGCGTGGTGGGGCAGGCGGTGGCGACTGATATTCTGGCGTGATGCCTGAAGATCGGCCCTCACCCTAACCCTCCCGAAACGTCGGACCGCCCCGAGGGAGAGGGGACTGATTGGGGGATATTGGCGAAATTCACCGACTTGAACGATTGGTTTTGAATCCATAATCGACTCGATTTTTCAGGTCGATGGATTTCGTCAGACAACTCGGTCAGTCCCCTCTTCCTCTGGGAGAGGGCCAGGGTGAGGGAGCTTTTGAAGTTGATGGGCCGTTCGGCTGTAAAACCACCCCAACCAGAACCGATGGGCTATACCTGAACCGGTCTCTTCGCCGTATTCAGGGGAACCCCATGAAAAGTTCCGGCCTCAGTCCCGTTATAAACCTCGAACAACTTGTCGGGTGCCTGGTGGTGAAATTCCACGGCATCCAGGTCGCTGCGTCCTCCCGCGTGCTGATCCTCAACGAAGCCAACTACCCGCCGGTTTATTACGTCCCCCGCGAAGACATCGACGAACAGTATTTCGCCCGCACCGATCACACCAGTTATTGCCCGTACAAGGGCGATGCCAATTACTTCAGTCTGCAAGTGCCGGGGCATGAAGGGGCGAATGCGGTGTGGACTTATGAGAAACCGAAAATCTCGGTCGAGCAGATCAAAAACTACGTGGCGTTTTATCCGGATCAGGTGAAGTTCGAAGTGATCAAGGCTGATGCCTGAGCAAAAAAAACGGCGAGGGTAAAAGCCCTCGCCGATTGAGTTGTCTGGGTGAGTTTCAGTTCTTGTCGAGATCTATATTCTTCGTCTCACGCAAACAGAACATGCCCACCACCAAACTCACCCCGGTAATCAGCACCGGGTACCACAGCCCATAGAAAATATCCCCGGTGTACACCACCAGCGCAAACGACACGGTCGGCAGGAACCCGCCAAACCAGCCATTGCCGATGTGGTACGGCAGGGACATCGAGGTATAGCGGATGCGCGTCGGGAACAGTTCGACCATCAGCGCCGCCAGCGGCCCGTAGCACATGGCCGAGATGATGATCAGCGCGACGATCAGCGCCACGATCATCGGTTTGTTGATCTGCTGCAGATCCGCCTGTTGCGGGTAACCAGCGAGTGTCACCGCGCCGCGCAGTGCGGCTTCGTCGTAGCCGTCGATCTTCATGTCGCCGATGCTCACCTGCACGCCACTGCCGGCCGGAGCGGCGGCGCTGGAGTAGGGCAGGCCCTGTTTGACCAGGAAGGTTTTGACCTTATCGCACGGGCTGTCGAATTTCGCCTTGCCCACCGGATCGAACTGGAAGGTGCAGGTCGCCGGGTCCGCCAGCACGGTGATCGGTGCCTGACGGCTGGCCTGGTCGATCGCCGGGTTGGCGTAGTGGGCCAGGGATTTGAAGATCGGGAAGTACAGCACCGTGGCCAGCAGCAGGCCGAGCATCAGCACTGGTTTGCGCCCGACCTTGTCCGACAGCCAGCCAAAAATGATAAAGAACGGTGCACCGATCACCACACTGATAATCAGCAGGCTGTTGGCCACCGCCGGGTCCATTTTCAGGAACTGGGTGAGGAAAAACAGCACGTAGAACTGCGCCGCGTAGAAGGTCACCGCTTGCCCGGCGTTGATGCTGAACAGGGCGATCAGCACGACTTTGAGGTTTTCCCATTTGCCGAAGGATTCGCGGATCGGCGCTTTCGAGGTTTTGCCTTCCTCTTTCATTTTCAGATACGCCGGCGACTCGTGCAGGCTCAGGCGAATCCAGGTGGAAATGCCCAGCAGCACAATCGACAGCAGGAACGGAATGCG
The DNA here is from genome assembly GCF_054344005.1 of Pseudomonas sp. GNP014. Taxonomy (NCBI): domain Bacteria; kingdom Pseudomonadati; phylum Pseudomonadota; class Gammaproteobacteria; order Pseudomonadales; family Pseudomonadaceae; genus Pseudomonas; species Pseudomonas sp. GNP014. Next base: position 3,747,446 of record NZ_JBTGUS010000001.1, read on the forward strand.
CCAGCCCCAGACTTCGAACTGATCGCCGGTGAAGTAGCGGCAACCGAGCACCACCAGCAGCGACAGCAGCAGGCCGAGGGTCGCGGTGGACTGAATCCAGCTGGTGTGGAAACCGCGTTTGCCAATCGGCGCGTGCTCGGCCACGTAGGTGGCGGCGCCGCCATACTCACCGCCGAGCGCAAGGCCCTGCAGCATGCGCAGCACCACCAGAATGATCGGTGCGGCGATGCCGATGCTGGCGTAGGTCGGCAGCAGGCCGACGCAGAAGGTCGCGACGCCCATCAGGATGATGGTCGCAAGGAAGGTGTACTTGCGCCCGATCATGTCCCCCAGCCGCCCGAACACCAGCGCGCCGAAAGGCCGCACGATAAACCCGGCCGCGAAGGCCATCAGCGCGAAGATGAACGCCGTGGTGTCGTTGACCCCGGCGAAGAACTGCTTGCTGATCACCGCCGCGAGGGCGCCATAGAGGAAGAAGTCATACCATTCGAACACGGTCCCCAGGGACGAGGCGAAGATGACTTTCTGCGTGGCATTGCTGGTGCTGGCGCCGCTCGCGGCGTCCAGCGTCTGAGCGTGTTCTGACATATCGGTATCCCTCACAGTGATTGTTTTTGTTGTTCCACTGGTGTTGCGTGTCCGGGTGATGCGCGATGCCTTGAATCTGCTGCCAAAACCTGTGGGAGCGGGCTTGCCCGCGGTTGCGCTGGGTCAGCCAACTTCAATGTTGAATGTCATACCGTCATCGCGGGCAAGCCCGCTCCCACAGGGGTTATGTGTACTGTAGGTTTCAGGATCAGTTGCGCCGCTTTTTCAGCAATCATCAGCGTCGGCGAACAGGTGTTGCCCGAGGTGATGCGCGGCATGATCGACGCGTCGGCAACACGCAGGCCCGGCACGCCGTGTACCCGCAGTTGCGCGTCGACGACCGAGTCCGCGTCCTGGCCCATGCGGCAGGTGCCGACCGGGTGGAAAATCGTCGTGCCGATCTTCGCCGCCGCTTGCTGCAATTCTTCTTCACTTTGCAGGCTGGCGCCCGGCAGGTACTCGACCGGTTTGAATCCTTGCAGGGCCGGCGCGCTGACGATGCGTCGGGTCAGACGAATCGCATCCGCCGCCACGCGCAGGTCCTCGGCATGGCTGAGGTAGTTGGGCTGGATCAGCGGCGCCTGCGATGGGTCCGCCGAACGAATCTCGATGCGCCCACGGCTCTGCGGCCGCAAATCACACACCGACGCAGTGAACGCCGGAAAACTGTGCAACGGCTCACCAAAGCGCTCCAGCGACAAGGGTTGCACGTGGTATTCGAGGTTGGCCGAGGTCTGCTCCGGCCCGGATCGGGCAAACGCCCCGAGCTGACTCGGCGCCATCGACAACGGCCCGCTGCGGTCATACAGATAGCGCAGGCCCATGCCCATCTTGCCCCAGACACTGCCGGCGATCTGATTCAGGGTGCGGGCGTTCTGCAGTTTGTAGATCAGGCGCAGTTGCAGGTGATCCTGCAGATTGCCGCCGACGCCCGACAGCTCATGAATCACCCCGATCCCGAGGCGCTCCAGCAACGGACGCGGGCCAATCCCGGAGCGTTGCAGAATGCTCGGCGAACCCACCGAGCCGGCGCACAACACGATCTCCTTGCGGGCCTTGAACTGTTTGACCTGACCTGCATGCCGCGCACTGACGGTTGAGGCGCGACCGCCCTCCAGCAGCACCCGATCCACCTCCACCCCCGTCAGCACCGTCAGATTGGCCCGGTCGCGAACCGGTTTGAGGAAGGCCTTCGCCGCGTTCCAGCGCACCCCGGCCTTCTGGTTGACCTGAAAGTAGCCGCAACCCTCGTTGTCGCCCTGATTGAAGTCGTCGATGCTGGCGATGCCGCTCTGCTCGGCGGCGCTGCGAAACGCATCGAGAATCGGCCACGACAGGCGCTGTTGCTCCACGCGCCATTCGCCCTTGGCGCCGTGAAATTCGGCGGCGCCGGCAAAGTGGTTTTCGCTTTGTTTGAACAGCGGCAGCACATCGTTCCAGGCCCAGCCCGGATTGCCCTCGGCCGCCCAGCCGTCATAGTCGTTGGCCTGGCCGCGCATGTAGATCATGCCGTTGATGGAGGAACAGCCGCCCAGCACTTTGCCGCGCGGGTAGCTCAAGCTGCGGCCCTGCAGGCCGGGTTCCGCTTCGGTCTTGAAGCACCAGTCGGTGCGCGGGTTACCGATGCAGAACAGGTAGCCGACCGGGATGTGAATCCACGCATAGTTGTCGCGTCCGCCGGCTTCGAGCAGTAACACCTGCTGCTGTTTATCCGCCGACAGTCGATTGGCCAGCAGGCACCCGGCAGGGCCGGCGCCGACCACGATGTAATCGTATTCCTCAAGGGAAGTCTGCATTCCCTGACCTCGCTTTTTGTTTTTATTGTCGGACACTCTAGTTGTTAGCTTTCGTCAAAAGAATGTTAGTTTTTGCGCAGCCGCTGTGCGTTTTCAAACAGCCTCACCTGACCATCGCTGACAAGGACCTGCCATGTTCGACTGGAACGACCTGCGGTTTTTTCTTGAACTGCAACGCAGCGGTCGCCTGCTCACCGCCGCCAGGCGCTTGAACACCACCCACGCCACCGTCGCCCGGCACATCGAGGCCATTGAAAAAAGCCTCGGCACCGCGCTGTTCGTGCAGCACGCCCAAGGCTATGAGATGACCCCGGCGGGGGAGGCGCTGCTCAAGCACGCCGAAGCCATGGAAAACGTCGCGCTGCTGGCCCAGGAAGAAATCACCCAATCCACCGCGCCACTGGGCAAGATCCGCGTCGGCGTCACCGAGGGCCTCGGGGTAAAGTTTCTCGCCAGTCGCATGATCGGCCTGTTCGAGCGCTATCCGGGGCTGGAAGTGGAGCTGGTCGCCGTGCCGCGCTTCGTCAGCATCCTCAACCGCGAGGCGGAGATCAGTATTCATCTGGAGCGCCCGGCAGCGGACATGCTGGTGACGCGCAAGCTCACCGACTACCGTTTGGCGCTGTATGCCAGCCAGGCCTATCTCGACAACGCGCCGCCGCTGCACAGCCGTGAAGACCTGGGGAAACAGGCGTGGATCGGTTACGTCGATGATTTGCTGTTCAGCCAGGAACTGATGTTCCTCAACAGCTTCTGCCGCAGTCCGCGCGTGGTGTTTCACAGCACCAGTGTCATCGCCCAGCAGGAAGCGGCGCGTTCGGGACTGGGGATCGCCGTGCTGCCGTGCTACATGGCAGCAGCCGATCCCGGCCTGGTGCCGCTGCTGCCGGACGAGGGCATCGAGCGCAGTTACTGGATCAGCACACGGCGCGAGTTGCACAAATCGGTGCGGTTGCGGGTGGTCTGGGATTATGTGGTGGGCCTGTGCGAGGCGGAGCAGGGTTTGCTGCGCGGTCAGTCCGGATGACATTCCCTGTAGGCGCTGCGGTCTGTTGATCCCGATCTTTCAAGCAGGATCAAAAGATCGCAGCGTGCCGCAGCGCCTGCCTGAATGTGGGCAGGGCTTAACTGGTTTGCTCTATCAGTTGCGGCGACACCACCCAGACACTGCACGGCATTTTGTACAGCAACTGCTCCACCGTGCTGCCAATCAACCGGCCCAGGCCACGATGGCCGATGCGGCCCATGACGATCACGTCGATGTCATAGGCATCGGCATAGCTGCACAGCACTTTGGCCGGGTTGCCCATGACCATGTGCTGGCGTTCCGGCGGGATGCCGTTGCGCTCGGCCAGCTCACGGAATGCATCGCCTTGTGCATCGAACAGCGCTTTCGCGTTGCCCACCTTGAAAAACGCCGAGGGATTGCCAAAGCCGAACTCGTCGGCGCTGATCGAGGACAAGTCATAGGCATAGACCACATCCAGCTCGGCGTCGCAGAGGCTGGCCAGTTTGACGGCCTCGCGCAGGATGCGGTCGTTGAAATCGGCGTACTGATCGTCACGATGAAACGGATCGACCGCCGCCACGATCCGCCGCGGCCTGGCATGTTGCACATGGCTGACAAAGTGCAGCGGCACCCGGCACTCACGCAGCAAATGGATATCCAGCGGCGTGAACATCAGCCGCGACATGAACGAGGCGTGCTGCAGATCCTTGATCAGCAGGGCCATGGGTTGTTCCTTGAGGTGAATCTGGATCTCGCGCAACGGATTGTCGACCCACACCACTTCCGTCGTCACCGTGACGCCGAGGTGGCGCATCGGCCGGGCCTGGTCTTCCAGCCATTGACGATGGCGTTCGACATAGCCCAGGCGCATCTGTTCGAGCGCCTGTTCATTGACCAGTCCGGCGGTTGCCAGGCCTTCCAGGTAATCGAACGCGACGATATGCAGCGCCGCGCCCGAGGCCTTGGCCAGCGCGCCCGCCCGGTCGAATGCGGGGCTGGTTTTCATCAGGGGTGAAGCCACCAGCATGAAACGTGCTTGCTCGGACATGACGAATCTCCTGTGGGGATGGCCGGGATGCGTGGGCGCAACGGCGACAGAGGCGTAGGGTCATGCTGCTCCGGGTAGCCGGGCGCAGCTTGATCTTTGTCAATGACGCGACAGCGCCATGCGCGCGCCCGACGGATGGCAGTGACCGGCGCAATTGCGCAATTGTTGATTGTTATCAACCTTGCACCGGTGAGCACGGCGCAGCCTGTGAAAGGTGCTGAACTCACTGAACCGACCTGCGCAGGAGCCTCGCTCATGGCCATGATGAAAGCGGCGATATTCGTCGAAAAGAATCGCATCGTACTGGATGACAAGCCGATCCCCGACGTCGGTCCGCTGGACGCACTGGTGCGGATCACCACCACCACGATCTGCGGCACCGACGTACACATCCTGCGCGGCGAGTATCCGGTGGCCAAAGGCTTGACCATCGGTCACGAGCCGGTGGGGGTGATCGAAAAGCTCGGTTCACAGGTTCGCGGGTTTACCGAAGGCCAGCGAGTGATCGCCGGCGCCATCACCCCCAGTGGCCAAAGCTACGCCTGCCTGTGCGGCTGCGGCTCCCAGGACGGCCCGGACACCCGCCACGGCTTTCGCGCCACCGGCGGCTGGAAATTCGGCAACATCATCGACGGCTGCCAGGCCGAGTACGTGTTGGTCCCTGATGCATTGGCCAACCTGTGCCCGATCCCCGACGGATTGAGCGACGAGCAAGTGCTGATGTGCCCGGACATCATGTCCACCGGGTTTTCCGGTGCCGAGCGTGGCGAGGTCAGTATCGGCGACACGGTGGCGGTTTTTGCACTGGGCCCGATCGGGCTCTGCGCGGTGGCCGGGGCGCGACTCAAGGGCGCGAGCGTCATTATCGGCGTCGATACGGTGGCCGAGCGCATGACTGTCGCTCGTCAGTTGGGCGCGACCCATGTGGTCAATTTCAAGAACGGTGACGTGGTCAAGCAGATCATGGCGTTGACCGACGGGCGTGGCGTCGATGTGTCCATCGAAGCCTTGGGCACCCAGGGCACATTCGAGTCAGCGCTGCGGGTGTTACGTCCGGGCGGACGGTTGTCGAGCCTGGGGGTCTACGCTTCGGATTTGCGCATTCCCTATGATGCTTTTGCGGCGGGACTGGGCGATTACAGCATCGTCAGTACCCTGTGCCCCGGCGGCAAGGAACGCATGCGGCGATTGATGGCGGTGGTGCAAAGCGGCGGCGTCGATCTGTCGCCCCTGGTGACCCACCATTTCAAACTCGACGATATCGAGGCCGCGTATGAGTTGTTCGGTCATCAGCGCGATGGCGTGATGAAAGTGGCGATTACACCCTGACCGGTGCTGCGCCCCGCAGCGTTGAAGACGGCGGGGCGCAGGATTCGCTACAGGCTCAGGCGATGAATGACCTGACGGGTGTCATCAGGGTCGCCGTGGGTTTCGAAGCCCAGGGATCTGGCCAGGTCGCGCATGGCCGTGTTGCTGGCCGAGTCCACCGAGTACATACGCTTGAAACCGTTGCGGCGGGCGGCCTTGATCAGGTGTTCCATCAGCAGCGTGGCCAGGCCCAGTTGGGTCCATTCATCGGCGACCGTCACCGCGCATTCACAATCCTCTTCGCCCGTGGCGGCGTAGCGACTGATGCCGATTTCGATCAACTCGCCGTTTTCGTGCACCAGCGCGATGAAGGCCGCGCGTTGCTTGTAGTCGATGTCCATCAACTGATCGAGCAGCGCCGTGCCCGGTTCGCTGATTTGCGCGAGAAAGCGCATGTGCCGGGATTCGGGCGACAAGCGCTTGATGAACGCGTACTCGCGCTCGCGGTCCTTGGCGGCCAACGCGCGGATCAAGACGTGTCGGCCATCCTTGAGCGATTCGATCCAGTATTCACCGTTGTGCGCGGCATAAGCCGCCGCTGCGCGGTCGTTGTGGTCTTTGACAGTGAGCATGAGGTGAGCCTCCATCGGCTGAACGAGCAACGCGCGGGGGAGTGCGCTGAGGTCTGTTCTACGCCGATGGCAACGCCGCGATCTGATCTGGATCAGATCGGCACGCGGCCACTGATCTGACGCGATGATGGCGCTCCTCGCGCCGCTGTCATGCTCGGCCCGGCGGCTCACCGGTGCTGAGTGGCGAAGCGGGGGGCGATGACCTCTCGGGGATCGACAACGTCGCGCGCAGGCCACCCTCGGCCCGGTTGGCCAAGGTGATTCGTCCGCCCAGGCGTGTGGCGATGGTGTTGACGATGGTCAGCCCCAGACCTGCTCCTTGCGCATTGCCTCGGCTGTAGAAACGTTCGAACAACCGCGCCTGGTCCGCTTCATCAATGCCCGGTCCCTGATCCTCGACGCTCAGTTGGTAGAAACCTTCGGCCTGACTCAGCTTGACAGTGATTACTCCGTGTTCCGGAGAGAAGTTGGCGGCATTGGTGATCAGGTTGTTCAGGGCAATGTCGATCGCGGCGGCACTGGCCATGACGTTGAACGGTTGCGCGCTGTCGTCGAAAGCCAGCTCCAGCTGTTTACTCAACAGCCACGGTGTCAGTTGCACGAGGCTGTTGCGCACGGTTTCGCTGAGGTCGATGCGTTGCAGGGGCGGCGGGTCGGGTCTGGGCTCCAGGCGCGCCATGGTCAGCAACTGGTTGACCAGACGGCTGGTGCGGTCGACGCCGGCCATCAGGAACTCCAGAGAGTCGCGGCGTTCCTGTTCGGTGCCGGCCTCCAGGAGGTTTTGCGCATGCACCCGCAGCACCGCCAGCGGCGTGCGCATTTCGTGGGCGGCGTCGGCGATGAAGCGGCGTTCGCGGCCGAGCACCTCCTGAATCTGCGCGAGCATGCGGTTGAGCGCCGCTTGCATCGGTTCCAGTTCGCTGGGCAGCGGGGTCAGTTGCAGCGGCTCCAGTGAACCACTGTGCCGGGCGCGCAGGGTGGCGGCCATGTTCGCCAGTGGCTTGAGGCCCCAGCCGATGGCCAGCCAGACCATGCCGGCGAGGATCAGGCTGCCCATCACGTTGGGCCACAGGGTGTGGCGGACGATGCGGTCGACCAGATCAGCGCGCACGTCATTTCGCTCACCGACCCAGATGCGCAGGCCGTTCTGTTTGTCTTCAAGCAGGAACGCGCGCCACTGGCGATTTTTCAAATCCACCACATCGCTGAAACCGGGCTGGGTCGGCGGTACAGTGAAGGAGGGCGCGCTGGTGGTGTGCACCAGCACCTCACCTTTGGGGTTCCACACCTGAAAGGCGATCTTGCCTTCGTAAGGGTGACCGTCGACTCGCGGTGCCGCTTCACTCAAGGCCTGATTGAACGCCTGATACAACTGCGAGTGATCGTTACCGGCCAACGGCATGCGCATCACCCCCTGCAACAGGCGTGCGTTCTGCGCCAGTTGCGCGTCGTAGACCTCGGCGATTTCGTGGTTGCTGTCGTGCAGGTTGAAGGTGCTGAGCACCGCCAGCCCGGCCAGCAACAGGCCAATGATCAGGGTCAACGTGCGGCGGCGGATCGAGGTCATCGGCGCTCCTCCACCAGATAACCCACACCACGGATGGTGCGGATCAGGTCGGTGGAGAATTTCTTGCGCAGGTGATGGATGTGCACTTCGAGGGTGTTGCTTTCCGCTTCTTCGTTCCAGCCATACAGCAGCTGGATCAGTTGATCGCGGGTCATCACCCGGCCCGGCGGCGACAGCAGTTCGTGCAGCAGCTGATATTCCTTGGGTGTCAGGGCCACGGGCTGGCCCTGATAACTGACCTGCTGGGTGCCGGGGTTGAGGCTGATGCCGGCGTGTTCGATCAGCGCCTGGGCGCGCCCGGCGCTGCGGCGCAACAAGGCCCGCAGGCGCGCCTTGAGTTCGGCGAGGTCGAACGGCTTGATCAGATAATCATCGGCCCCGGCGTCGAGCCCGGCGATGCGGTCTTCGGTGGCATCGCGGGCCGTGAGAATCAGCACCGGCAGGTTCGAACCGCTGTCACGCAGACGGCGCAGGACTTCGAGGCCGTCCATGCGCGGCAGACCGAGATCCAGCACGGCGACATCGAAGGTTTCGCTGAGCAGCGCATGCAAGGCACTACTGCCGTCCTTGAGCCAGTCGACGGTGTAGCCCTCGCGCCCCAGCGCCTGATGAATGCCTTCACCCAGCGCCACATCATCCTCGATCAGTAATAAACGCACACGCACTCCTGTCAGTCGAGTTTCTTGTTCACGTCCACCAGCAGGGCGGCGATCTCTTTGCGACGCCCGGCGTCGGCGCTTTCACGGCCCGCACGTGGCGCGGCTTGCTGGGCTTTGAGCAGGGCAGCCTTGGCTTCAGCGTAGCGCTTCTGACGGTAGAGGTGATCGCCCCAGAAGTACAGACTGTCGATGCCATCGGGGTTCAGTTGCAGGGCCTGTTTGAGCAGTTGCTCGGCCTTGTCGCTGTCGCCGAAACCGATCGGCCAGCCCGGAACGCGATCATACAGAGCGGCGAGGCTAGTGTAGGCCGAACCTTGCAGGGCCTTGGGGTCGAGGCTCAGGGCTTTTTCCAGATCGGCCTTGGCGTCCTTGGCCTTGCCCAAGGCGCCGAGCCCGCCCTGGGCACCGGCCCAACTGCTGGTGACGATGCCTTTCCAGATCCACGCTTCGGCCACCGACGGACGCTGGGTGGCGAAGGCGCTGGCGTCGGACGACAGTTGCTCGAACGCGGCAGCGCGCTGTTTCTCTGCCACTTCGTACTGGATATGCGCCCAACTTTGCTGGATACCGTTGAGGCGTTGCTGATCGGCCGGTTCCAGCGCCCAGACGCTTTGGCTGAGGGCGGCGAACAACAGGCATGCGCTAAGTTTTTTCATGGTTTGAGGGACTCATTGTCAGGTTTTTCACTGAGGCGGCGGATCAGCGGCAATTGCTTGCGCAAGCCGCGATCCACCAGATGCGGCAGCAAGTTGTTGAGGCGCACGAAGAAGCGTTCCGGCCAGCCCAGATACAGGTCGCGGCGGTCGCCGGCAATCGCGTGGACCACCGCCGAAGCCACGGTTTGCGGGTCATCGACGTTGGACTTGAGCGCATCGTTCAAGGCCTGCGCCGCCGCGCTGTTCATCGACGTGCGGGTGGCGCGGGGCGCGACATACAGCACGTTGACCCGGGTGTCGGCCAGCTCCCGGCGCAGCGCTTCGGAGAAACCGCGCAGGGCGAACTTGGTCGCGCAGTAACTGGCATAACCGGCGTAGCCGATCGAGCCGTAGGTGGAGCCGACATTGACTACCATGGCGCTGTCGGCCTCTTTGAGCAGTGGCAGCAGCAACTTGGTCAGGCAGATCGGCGCGCTGATATTCACCGCGAGCATCGCGTTGATCTCGCTGTCATCGAGCTGTTCGAGCATGGCGAAGTGATTGACCCCGGCCGCGTTGATCAGCAGGTTGATGCCGCCGATGGCTTCGGCGGCGGCCAGCACTTTGCGCCGGTCGCTGAGGAAGGTCAGGTCGGCGGCGACCCAGCACAGCGTGTCGGGATAGCGCGCCAGCAACGGCGCCAGCGCCTCCTGATGTCGCGCTACGGCCAGCACCCTGGCACCGGCGGCGCACAGAGCCTCGGTAATCGCGAGGCCGATGCCACCGCTGGCGCCGGTCAAGACCACACGTGCATCACGCAGCTGCATGTTGAGCCTCCGCGTCACGCGGCAGGCCACGGAACATGTCGGTGTACAAGCGATAGACGACTTTCGAGGCGTGAATCACCGCCGCCTGATCCTGCGGATCTTCCAGCTGATTCATCAAACGGCGATAGGTCTGCATGTGCTCGATGTCCAGCGAACCGTGCGAGTTCAGATAGCTGAATGCGCTGTCCGGCAGCGCCAGACGCTCGCGAATGCTGCCCGCCGCGTGGGTCGCCAAGGCAATGCTGGTGCCTTCGAGCACATTGACCATGCCGAACAGGCCCACCGGATTGCCGCGGGCGATCAGGTCGTAGAGAAAACTCACCATCAGTTCGATTGGCAACGACGGCTGGCCGTCGCGCACCGCATCGCGGTCGCCGCCACACGCGGCAATATCATTGAGCACCCAGTGTTCATGGCCGTATTCGTCTTCGATGTATTCGGCCACCGCTTTGCGCAGCCATTCCAGGCGCGTTGGCAGGCGCGCACCGCAAGCCATCATCAACGGCACGGTGTGGCGCACGTGGTAATACGCCTGCGCGAGGAAGGCCCGATAGCTGTCGAGGCTGACCTTGCCTTGCAGGGCATCGACGATGATCGGCAGGTTAAACAGTTCGTGGCGTTCCTGTTGCGTGGCTTCTTGCAGGGTGTCGAAAAAACTCATGATGCGGACTCCTCGGAAACAGCGGATTCAGTCAATTGGGCGTGATACTGCGCGACGATGGCGTCGCGGCGCGGGCGGCCATTGGCGGTGAGCAAGCCATTGGCGGCGGTAAAGGGTTGCGGCAGGCGCGTCCACTGATGCACCTGGGCGTAATCGGGCAAGGCTTCGTTGGCTTCGGCGACAGCAGCGGCCAGTTCCGCGTCGCTGCAGTCGGCCCGGTGCGGCCAGAGCAGGGCGTGGTTGTGCGGCATTGCTTCGCCGTAGACGAAGGCCTGGGCGATGTGGCGGCGCTGGGTCAGTTCCGACTCGACCCATTCCGGGTTGACGTTGCGCCCGAAGCTGGTGACGAACTGGTGCTTCTTGCGGCCCTTGAGGTACAGAAACCCTTCCGGGTCGAACTCGCCCAGATCACCACTGGGCCACCACTCATCGGCGTACGGCGCATCGCCCAGATAACCGAGCAACGTCGAGCCCTTGATCAGCACTTCACCGTCCTCGGCCAGGCGCACTTCAACGTGCGGCAGCGGTCGGCCGACGCTGCCCGGACGCCGTGCGCCGGGGCGATTGAGGCACACCACCGAGGCGCATTCGGACAAGCCATAGCCTTCGTAAACCGGCAGCCCGAGCCGTTGCGCGCGGTGCAGCAGATCCTCCGACACTCGCGCACCGCCGACAGCGGCAAAGCGCAGGGTTTGCGGGTCGAAGGCTTTCTGTTCGGCGGCGCTGACCAGTAACAACAGCAACTGCGGCACCAGGATCAGACTCTCCGGCGCACGGCTGGCCAGATAACCGAGCAAGCGCGGAATGTCGACGCCACTGGCGCCCTGAATGCCGAGGGTTTTCTGGCTCGGCAAACTGAGCGTCGCACCGGCATACAGCGCGGCATAACAGCCGAGGTTCTCCAGCAGAATCGCCAACGGCAACAGCGCCAGATGATGCTGCGGGCCGGTCGCGTCGCTGGCCTGATGCAGCTCCCGTGCAACCCGCAGCAGGCTGTCGGCGCTCAGGCATACACCTTTCGGGGTACCGGTGGTGCCGGAAGTGAAGGTGAGTTTCGCAGTGCCGGCCGGCATGCGACTGGGGCCACTGAACGCGCGGCACCAGAACTCGCCACGTTGTTCATAGCCAGCTGCGAGCAGTTCGGCGCCCAGTTCCGGCTCGGCGATCACCCGTTCGGCCTGGCTCTGTTCCAGACAATGGGCGCGCTGTGCCGGGCTGAAAAACGGCGGCAAGGTCACGCAGGTCAGGCCTTCAAACAACACGGCCAGATCCCACAGCATCGCGTCGACGCCATTGTCCAACGCCAGCGCAATCACCTGCGCCTGCTCATCGCGCAAACGCTCCTGGCGATACAGCACCTCGGCGTACAGCGTGGCGTAATCGAGTTTCAGCGTGTCGCCCCACAGGGCGGTCGCGTGGTCATTGCGCCGGGCATGGTCGCGCAGGGTTTCCTGGAAACGTTGCAATTCAAGCGACATGACAGGCTCCTTCAATCGAACTCGGCAAACCCAGGCGGGTAAACAGACCGATATTGCGCAGATGGATGAAGCCGGCGCGGATGTTGCCGACATGCACCCAAGGCTTGCTTTCGTAATAACTGCCCCAGTGTTGACGCTCGTCACCCAATCGTTCCGGATCAGCGGCGCACAATGTCACTGGCTTCAAACCCAGGCGATGGAAGCTGTTGACCAGCCCGATGTTGCCGGTGAACGTCACCCATTCCAGGCCGCCCATCGCCAGCAGGTAGGTGATGGCGATGATGCTCAGCCGCGCACTACCGGTGTCGCTGGCGGCGAGGTTGCCGACTTCGACAATGGCGCTGCGCTCGACCGGACGATCTGCCGCAGCACTGATCAACGGTTCGATCGGCTCATCCAGATAGCGCTCGAGAAACAGCGGCTCCTGATGGGCACGACGCACCCCGGCCACCGCGCACAACTCACCGTCGCCGTTGTGCATGCCGAACAGCTCGGGCATGAAGTGGCGGATATCGGCACCGTGGGCCTTGCGAAAGCGTTGTTGGATAAAGCTTTCAAACGTCGCTCGCAGAGTGTCCTCGGGCAGCGCGCCGGTCAGTGTCATCTGCGGTGTTTCGGCTTGACCGAAGCGCAGGGGCAGGGGGATGTTCCAGTCAAATTCGGGCATGGGCAGAACGCCTCCCTCAATAGATTTGAGCGAAGTATCCAAGCCATTTCTTAACGAAGTCTGAAGGTAAAAAAAGGTTAACCTGAGGGTCTTTCTTCAGACTCTCTTAAGACTGGGCGGGCAGGGTAACGCCGTCGGTTCGCCCAACAACCGGAGCGAGGCGGTCGAACGAATTGGCCGTCACTCATGACAATCAAGAGGCGCAGCTTATGTCCCGCGACATCGCCGTAACCCGTTACGGAAAACTCTCAATCACCCTGCACTGGCTGATGCTGGCGCTGTTTGTCGGCGTCTACGCGTGCGTCGAAATCAAGGGCTACATGCCCAAGGGCAGCGAAGCGCGCGGCTTGCTGATGGGTTTCCACGGCCTGTTCGGCGCGAGCATCTTCGCCCTCGTATGGATCCGCCTGCTCGGCCGTCTCACGCCGCGTCCGCCAATCACGCCCAAGCCACCGGCATGGCAGACCGGCATTTCGCACCTGATGCACCTGGCGCTGTACGTGCTGATGATCGCCACGCCGATCCTCGCCTGGCTGATGCTCGCCGCCGCCGACAAACCTTTCCCGTACTTCGGCTTCCACGTCCCGGCACCCGTGGCCATCGACCCGGACTTTGCCAAACAACTGAAGTACTGGCACGAACTGCTGGGCAGCACTGGCTACTGGCTGATCGGCCTGCACGCCGCGGCGGGGCTGTTTCACCATTATTGGGTGCGGGATAACACGCTGGTGCGGATGCTGCCGGGGCGCACCGAATAACCCTGATCCACTACAACCCCTGTGGGAGCGAGCTTGCTCGCGAAAGCGGTGTGTCAGCCTCTGATGATGTCGGCTGACACGGCGCCTTCGCGAGCAAGCTCGCTCCCACAGGATTTTGTGGTGTCTGGCAGAACGGGGCAGTTGCCGGAATCGCACTTCGCGTCCACTCTATGACCTGCCGACAAGGAGCGTCCGCCGACCCTCCGTCGTGATCACAGGGAGCTTGCAGCATGAGCGAAGACAACAAGGTAAAAGGCCCGGCGTCGTACTTCCCCTCCATCGAGAAAAAATACGGCCAGCCCATTGATCACTGGCTAAACCTGCTCGCCGGTATCACCGACAAGAAACACATGGAACTGGTGGCGTGGCTCAAGGATGAACACGGCATGGGCCATGGCCATGCCAACGCCGTGGTTGCGCATCATCTGGCAGGTAAACAGTGAGGGCAGGGCAGCGATGAATTTCACCCACCGGCCAGTGACGGCCGACGACGTCAACACCCTGTGCAGCTTTCCCCAGGGCGAACAAGAGCTGTTCTTCATGTTCCCGAAAGCAGACTTCCCGCTGACGGAAGAACAAATGCACAGCGCGATCAGCCAGCGCTTCGACTCCACGGCTTTTCTGGCCAACGGCGAGTTCGTCGGCTTCGCCAATTTCTACCGCGCTGAGCACGATGGCATCTGCTACATCGGCAACGTCATCGTCGCGCCATACGCCCGTGGTCAAGGTGTGGCGCGGTACATCGTCGAAACCATGACCGCAGTGGGTTTCGAAAAATACCAAGCCAAAGAAGTGCAACTGTCCTGCTTTAACGAAAACACTGCAGGACTGTTGCTCTACCCGAAACTTGGCTTCGTGCCGTTCTCTATCGAAGAACGCCCGGCGCCAAATGGTGGACGTTCTGCCCTCATCAACATGACGCGCCACCGACCATAGCCATCCCCAAAACCTGAGGGAAACTGGCTTGCTCGCAATGGCGTTCGCCCGGCCGGACATGCTCCCAAGACTTGTGCGCAAGCTGTGGGAGCGAGCTTGCTCGCGAAGACGCCAGCCCAACCACCCCCATTCCCAAGTCAGCCAAACAACCTGTGAGAGCTAGCTTGCTAGCGATGGCACACGACCAACCACCACCGCACCCTATCCATAAATGCGATCATCCAGAAACCACATTACTCAAGCCTCCTCACCCCTAAGCTGACAACTCATCACATCGCAATTCGCAGACCACGACGTCAGCCACTCCGGCATCTCGGGCGACCGCTCAGGCAACCCCAACTCCCTGACGAACTCACCCGGCGCAATCGTTCCTTTCGCCGAACGAAACAGCCCACGCATGACCACCACGCCGATCACCCGGCCTTTACTCACGAAGCGATGTTCCATGAAGCTCCATTTATCATCCCAGCCGAGCATCCGGCTGTGGATTTCAAACGCTTCAAACAGCTTGAGTTCGCGCCGAAATTTACCCCAGGTGTCGCCAACGATCGGGAGCGCCTTGGTGCGCACCGCCACCCGAAACGCGCCACTGCGCAACACAAAATCCATGCGTCCGACGTCTGCCATTGTGAAATAGCGGCCATTGGTGACATGCCGATTGAAATCGAGATCCAGCGGCCACACGCGCATGCGGATAATGGTGGATTCCAGCGCATTGACCGGGTTGCGCCACGGTCGGTGAAAAAGCATGCAGAGCAGTCGAAACCACAAATTCATAAGTACGTCAGCCATTTGAGAGGGGCGCTGCACTCTAGCGACCCGGACGTCGGTGAGGTAGGTGCGTAAATGACTTTTTTGGCCTGAACAGTACATTCCGATCATTGCGGAGGTGGTGTTGGATTGGTAGCCAGTTCAATCGGCGGATAAACAGAAAACAATCGAAATGTTTAAATAAGCCTGTCGTTATCATCCATGCCCTACAGCGCCTTGCGCCATTGCCTACGAGTGCGCCAGAATCCGCCGGCTTGTGCGCCTGGCACGTCCTCCGTACCTTGATTCCTGTCACTGCTCATCAGTGATCGGGTCTGCAAGCCCGCCGGAAAAACCAGTCGCACAGCCAGCCAAAGGACACTCGTTCGTGTCCGCTCAATGGCAGCTTTGTGCGGGAGACCTTCGGGTCTGCCGGGTGCCTGGTTTCCCGGTCTTGCAGACCCGCGCATAGCTGCCACCCATCATCTGCAAGTGATGGTGGTAGCTCCTAATGAACAACCAGGAGTTTCACCATGATCAAACCAACACCCAACCCGCCAGAAACCGACCCCGCATCCCCCTACGAATCCCTTAATTCCAAAAAACTCCACGAAGCCGCCGAACGCGCCCTCGACCACTACCTGCTCCCGGCCAGCCACATCATGGCCAACGCTCAGGAGCCGGAACGCATGTACCTCGCCAACCCGAAGTACGACACCGAATCCCTCCTGGCCAACGCCAGCGAAACCCTCGGCTCCGCCAGCGAAATGCTCAACAACTTCGCCGCCGTCCTCGACACCGCCCACCGCAAAACCGCACTGGGCATCGCCCAAGTCGTGATGCTCGGTGAGATCGCCGTCAACCAAGCGCTGGATAACGTCGAAGTCCCCCGATAACCCCCCCAACACGACGAGGGGAAACCCTCGTCACACCAAAAACCGCACCCGCGCTGGCACAGGGCCACGCCTTGCACCTCAAAGCCTCCGCTGTCACCCATCGACCCGTTCTCAAGGATCAGAACAAGGAATCAAGGATTGAGCGGCTACGTCCCAAACCCCCCGAAAAACCACCGCTACGAAGAAGCCAAACCCGTCGACATCCACGCCCAGCGTTGGGCGGAGTATGAGAAGCACGGAAAAGAACCTGCGCGCGAACCTGAGAAAATCGGGATCGCGTTGAGGATTGGGGTGTTCTTTGATGGCACTGGGAACAATGCGAATAGCACGGCGGCTGGATTGCTGTGTGGGACGCAGCATCCGATTGCGCCGGGGCATGAGACGCTTCTCCTGCCCGTCTTTCACTGGTGTTGTTTTTAGTGATCATCTTTGACAGCTACCGCGTCAATGCTGGTTTCAACGAAGGTCCGCTTTCGGCCCAGAGTGTGTAAAAACGCTCAAGGCCTCATCGTCTTGGATCATTGACGTTCGTGGCTGAACGATCGCATGGCAAATGCTGCGTATTGCATCAGTCGCGACCTGGAACACGTCAACGCTGTTTTTACAGTCTCTGGGATGGGCCAAAATCAGCTTTTTTATGCCGACAGCGCCTTCATTAAACCGTGAGCACCGATGATTTTCATGACCCGTTTCATGTTGTAGGCGAGCACATTTAAACTCATCTCCGCGCCCACCCCGGCCAGCTTTCGCGTCAGGAAGTGCGTCGCACCCATCCATTGTTTGAGCGTCCCGAAGGGATGCTCAACCGTCCGCTTTCGGACTCGCATCATCTCCGGTGCTTTGCTCAGCCGAAGCTACATCTCCTCCAATACGGCTTCATGCTCCCAGCGTCGAACTCGTCGTTCCGTGCTCGGTGTGCACTGCGCTTTCAGCGCGCAGCCCTGGCATTTCGAACTCCAGTAACGATGCAGCTTCAGGCCTTTTTCAACGTAGGAGTAGTGCCAGATCAGCGCCTCTCCAGCCGGGCAAATGTATTCATTTTTTGCCGCGTCATAGATGAAGGCATCGTTATTGAAACGCCCGTCAGCCTTGGCTCCAGAGGTCATCGGCTTGGGCACATAGGCGGTGATGCCGGCATCGTGACAAGCCAGGATTTGTTCGCTTTTGAAGTAACCTCGGTCAGCCACTATCGACAACGCATCTGACGCCATCGCCTCTCGGGCTTGTTTAGCCATCGAGCTGAGTTGATCGCGATCTGAACCAACGTTGGTCACCTCATGCGCAACGATCAAATGGTGCTGCGTATCGACCGCTGTCTGCACGTTATAGCCAACAATTCCCGTGCCGCGCGTCATCATGGATCGGCTGTCTGGATCGGTCAGTGAGACCTGTTTATCCGGTGATTCATTGAGCTGAATTTCGATCGCCTGAAGCTCCTTCATTTGAGTTTTGAGCTTGGCGATTTTCTCTTCCAGCCTCACGGCGCTGGGCTCGGTAGCTGTTGGTTCTCGCCGATCAGCAGCATCGAGTGCCGTCAGGTAACGGTTGATGCTCGATTCAATTTCTTCCATTCGCCGCTTCAGTTTGGCGCTGGTGAAATTGCGGTCGCGATTGTTGACGGCTTTAAATTTGCTGCCATCGATGGCGACCAGATGTTCTCCGAACAGTCCCAACTGCTGACACAGCACGACGAACTGGCGGCAGACGCCTCGGATGGCTTTGCTGTTGTCTTTTCGGAAGTTGGCGATGGTCTTGAAGTCCGGCATCAAACGCCCGGTCAACCACATCAGTTCGACGTTGCGTTGGGCTTCTCGCTCCAGGCGTCGGCTCGACTGGATGCGGTTGAGATAACCGTAGATGTAGATCTTCAACAAGACCGAGGGATGGTAAGCAGGTCGGCCAGTGTCGGCTGGAATGGCACCGTCAAAACCCAGTTTGACCAGGTCGAGTTCGTCGACGAAGACGTCGACGAAGACGTCGACTACGCGCACCGGATTGGTATCGCTGACGTAGTCGTCGAGGCTCTCGGGAAGTAAGGTGCCTTGGCCTCGATGTTCACCTTGGATAAAGCGCTTCATGGGCGATCCCTGCGATGAAATCCTCAGAAATCATAGCAAGTGTTCGCGAAGGCGTTTTTACACACTCTGGGCCAGAAGCGGACATCTGCATTCGTTCAGTTCGACCGAAACCTGCCTGATGAGGTTTATAAGCCTTCAGAGTGCTGAAGTCCGATTCAAGATTTTATATCAATGTAGTATTGTGGCAACTTTAAAATAAAAACTTCAAGCCCATGACCCAGCTGAAAACTCTGTGATTTTTATAGCTGACCAGTTTGCAATAGCGCAGCGAATCAGCTTTATGCACTCAGCGTAGCGGTGGTTGGATTGCCTGTTTAAACTTCCGCTATAGATGCTGATGCGCGGTTTTTGGTCGAACTCACCAAATGCAAACTCACCTGCATGAAAATGCGCGGAACGAACAGAGCCGTGCATGTAATTTAGAAGGTGATCAATGTCATGCGTCGGATTTGCGTAGTGACGAATAAACGAGCTTGGATCTGTATACGTTGTATCTGATTTGCAAAGTGCATCGATCGCAGCAACGAGATAGGAAAGCTTTACTGTAGGAAGAGTTTTCCCTGCGTTTAATGCTAGTTGATAGAGGAAAGCACAGTTATCAAATGAAGATTGGGTCTTGCTATCGCAAAGGTCTAACGCAGCAATGAGTTTTCTTGCTTCGGACGGGAGTTTTATGCTCTCACCTACAAATTTAATACGATGATGTAGAGAATGCTCGTACTTTCCGGGCTGGCAAGCTTTTCCTTTGCGTGGCATCTCCTCTATTCGCGGCCCGTTATACCAGTAACCCAGTTGACGGAGCTCGCAGGAAGATGTGTTGGATTCAGATAGCGTCCACCGGTGCTCGGAGCTGGGGGCATATATTCCAAGATCGAGGATCAGTGAGAGCCGAGCTGCCCATCTGCTTCCAATATTCTTAGCAATAGCTGAAGCACTAAATGCATCAATCGCTTCGACATTTAGATCTATAGTTATGTAGCGTTCGACGTTCATGAAATAAGGATTTGGATCAGCTGGGTCTACTGGAGCAATTCGCAGATTGCGTCCGAACCAGTACTCCCCGTCTAGCCTTTCTCCAATGTAGCAGAACCAAACGCGCCGAAAGAACTTTTTCCTCTTTGCTCCCAAAGCATTCCCAAGTGACTCGATTATTAACTTATTGAAGAGTTTGTCTATTAGATCGGAGCCCTGGCTCTCGAACTCAATACTCTTCAACTCATCGTTTTCACTTGCGACAACTCGGATTAAGAGACTTCCTGAGATGTTATCTTTATTTAGAGAGATGACAGACTCATCAATGTAGTCGCCATTCGTATCGTAGTAGCTGCATCCGCTGGAGGACTCGCGATAAGAACCAATTGCGGAGTCAAGGTACTCTAAAAACAGCCTCTGTTTTTCTGTATCTTCGATATTAGATAACAAGAAGCTGTTTTTTAAAGGCTCTCGGTGTTCTGCGTTCTGCACGTTAGCTCCTTAATAGGATTAGGCGTGAGTGATCCTTCAGACTTTATTACCAGAGCGCGCATTGGTTCCAGTCAGGTGCTAAGTCGAGCACAACGTAGATAATACCAGATTTGTCCGCGCGCGATTAGCGAGTCGGTGGTTATTGTCCGGAAATTATGTTTCCAACCTGATGGCGGATCGATGACGTTCATCAACATCTTGAATGGCGTCCATACCGTTGCAGCTGTGGCCCATTAGCTACGCTTGGCAAGAGGGTGGTCAATTTCAAGAAATAGGGTGCAGCGACTGCTATAGGTCGACTACTTTCCCACACTACTATTGCGAACTGCGAATCGTTCCTCAAGTTGCTTGGTGGATTGACGCATTACGGATTCGTCTGTACTACGTAAAACCTTATAAAATAAATCTGGAATGAGCCAGTCGGATTTTCGCTTAATAAAAAGCTGATCTTGTATGGATTCTACCGAACGACGCATGGAATCCTCAGGCGAATGCTCCTCTGCATTAGCTATGGACTGCTCAATGCAGTCTAATAGTCTCTGAGAGTGTTCAATAGAGGCTTTGTTTTCTTTCAAAGTGTTGTAGCCATAATCAAGAACTGGCCCAAGCAATGCTGTGATATTAGTAAGTATTGCTGATGTCGAAAGATCTAAATATAAACAAAGGGAAAGCGCGCCTGTCAGTATGGCTACGCCTCCGAGAATTACAACGTAGTTGATTTTTTCTCTAAGGCTTGTATCCCAATACAGCGAGGAGTTCTGACAGATTAAAACTTGAAGATAATGTGGAACGTCGTCGGACTTTAAGGCATACCAATCCCGAAGGTTAGTGTTCGTGTTTCTTTGTAAGTACCATTCGCCATGCCTGACAATGTCTTCGACCCTTGGGGGAGACCCAGCTAGCGTACTATTCCAATCCAAGTGAAATAGACCCCTATCAAAAGAATCCTGGATTTTTGCCGCTTTCTCCCTATTTACGTCTATCCTATCCCCGATTAAAAGCTTGTCGAAAGAAAGAACAATTATTGATGAAACCGCCAGCCAACTAGAATAATCTGCTTGAGTAAAATTAAACTGCTTGGCAAGTGCCTCACTATTCAGTCCGATGGATAAAAATGTCAGCGTAGTCATCATAACAACATTAAGCATTACATATGCATTGTTGTATTTTTTAGCTATTGAATACAATCGACGAAATGCAGCGATCTTCTGAATGTAGATGAGGTCATTCTGCCGTATTCTAATACTCATCATGTCACCCATAAGCCGGAAATTCTAAACCAAACACTTCACGCCACTTATTGATCGAGGACTTTTCATCTTTGTCTTGCTCAAAGCGACGTGCATCGAGTGCTCTCAAATAGTCTTGATTAGCTCGTGCGCTGATGCTTATCTTTTGATCGTGTGTTAGAGTGTTTAGATCACCTTGAAACCCTTTAGGGTCAGGAATCATGTGGTAAACCGCTGAAGAAATATGATTGAAAATATCAGCCAGATGAAGATCAACAAATTTAGAGCAATCTGTACGGTATGCATAGTAGTTTAGAATAATATTCTCCAACAGATAGGAACTCATCGTGTGCATAGTTGCACGACTATTCCAGTATTTAATAGCTCTAATTACATTCAATACATTCCCGCTGTTCTGCTGATTGATAGCACTAGTTCGGTCTTTATCAATCCGCGGGTCAGCTTTTTTCCAATCACCTGTTCCATTAGGAATTAGATAAAAGTTTGTACCATATTGCTCTACAGTTTTGAAGCATGGCGCAATATCAAAAGACCAATCCTTGCCAATCAAATTTAAGACAACTACTTCTTGCCTTCTGTTGACTTCTGCGTTTCGATATTGATAAATATTTTCCAGGCTGCTTTTGAACTTGTTAAGTATTTTGATAGAGCTTATAGTTTCGTTATCATCTTTTGTGTATTGATAAAGATTGCTGGCTGTATTTGAAAGCGTAATCGTAATATTGTTAGGGTCATAATCATTGTAAGTTGCTCCATGAGCCATCAAGCAAAAAAACATATCCACGTCATCTAGTGGTCTTTTTTTCGTCCGACGAGAGAATGACCCATAATTTATGTCGGCTTCGGTGTAGAGGGCTGGAAAGTGGCTGACTGACGTCTGAAGCCCTTGAATACGTGCACGTAGGTTATCCCTATCCTGACGCGCTGCTCGCGTATCCTGTAGATCTAGATTAACCGTTTCTCTCAAAAATTCGTTGAAAGCCGAGATTACAGTGGTAGCCATATCACGTCCCTAATTTAGCGAGCCCCTTACCCCGATTGGATCATAGATCCCCATTGTTTGGCCATCACTGTGCCAGCAATAGCCAGAATTTCAAGCGATTTTTTGTAATTTCTAATTATGAATAGGGGGCAGTCTCCGCCGTTAATAGTGAGGGCTCACAACCCCAGCGCATCATTACATTAAGGTTAAGAATTTTTTATATGAGCTGCTAATGCAGATGCCAGCTCAACATAAGACTTTGCATCACTTTCACTGAGTTCTAGCTCGCTCGCATGTGCAGCTTTATTACGAAGCTGCTTAAGCTTATTGAATGTTTCCAGTTGCTTTTTATCTATAACCTTGCACTGAAGTAAATACTCTCCGAGCTTTGGGTAATTTCTGAACGTATCACTTGTCGGTTCGTTCCAAAAAGAACTGGCGACTTCTGATGCTGCAGCTTCGACCTCCAGCCATGCCTCCATGATTGCTGCACGTGTAGAAAAACTTATTAGCTGCAGGAGGCGATTAGGAGGGTTGGGTTGATTAATCGTTGGCTGACCACCAGATGAGACTGGCGCGCTGGCTTCAGCTCTTAGTTCTGCAATTTCTTTTGAAAACTCCATCTCTAGCTCTTTATACTTTAGCTTTCGAAGAAGCGGAATTAACTGTGCAATTGGCTTTTTTAGCATGATCACTAGAGAAACTACTGCGGCAGGCCAAGCTAGTGATTTGATAACTTCGGAAACGAATGTAAGGGCGTCCATATTTGCTGAGTTTTCCTGCTGCAATATAACTGTAAGTACACAATAAATTTTGCATAACCAACTTAACGGTTTAAGCTGGCAGCATATATTGTTCCTCTTGATATTCTTGTCTAGGCGGAACGTTTTGAGCGTGCCGCTAAGCGTGTGCAGTAATCATATAGCATGGTTGGGTTAAATTGCTTTTGTATTTTACTCACTTTAGGGCTGTCTCTGGCCGGAATCCAACTTTTGATCACCGTTCAAATTTGGTCGAAAGGGGGCCGTCTTTAGCGTTCGCTTCTGGCCGACAGCGGTAGCGTGCCGATGTCCGCTTTTGGCCGGTAGCGGTCGCTTGTGCGCGTCGGCTAATGACCGAAAGTTGCCCTATCCGTAATTCCATATCAATCAGTATTACTGCCAGATCAACGGATCCTATACGTGACGTAATCCGGCGACTATTTCGAATACCGTGCTAGCCAAAACCTCCCCATTAACCATAACCCTTACCCCATGCCGCCCCACAAAATGCTTCCGCGTCGTGAAATCCCTAATCACCTGCCGCCGCCCCACAACCAACTCCCCAAACCCCGCCAACTCCACCGTCTTCAACTTAAAAACCTTCCCCGAAACCCCGCCATTCGCCTTCACATAGTCAATCGCATAATCAATCACCAACCGCTGCTCATGCGCCACGGTCGACTTCACCACAAACGACAACGTAATCGCTTCGCCCAACCTGACCACCGCCGGCTCAACCCGCACATCCAACAACTCAACCTCAGCCTTCGCCCCCGCGCCAATCACCGTCAGCGCCCGCACATCCCCCTGCTTAATCAAACTCCGCAACGCATGCTTGGCAATCCACGCCGTGTGCTTGTTCTCCAACGACCAACCTTCAATCGTGTCCAACACCCACTCCGGGTGCTCTTTGGTCACGTCATTCAGATGATTCGCCACGGACTTGCGCACGTACAAACTCTCATCCGCTTTCAACCGATCCAGTATCCCGGCCGCTAACTGCGGATCGGCCTGAACTGCTTCCAACCGAAACGACCAAGGCAGGCGAGGGCGGCTGCCTTCGCTGGCGAGGCGCCGAACGTGGTGGTTTTCGTCGTGGGTCCAGTCGTGCATCAGCTCCAGCGAGCGTTCCAGGTCGCTGCGTAGAAAGTGGCGGATGGCGAATTCGGAGGAGCCGAAGGTGGTGAAGTATTTCAGGGCGTCCATGGAGGTGTCGAATGCGTGGCCGCCGTAGCTCGCGACGTAGTGCGGCAGGCACATGCTGACGAATCCGCTGTTCAGCCTTGGCGCAAGTTCGAAAAGCACTTCGAGGGAATCTTCGTAATCCAGCGGCAACACGGCGTGCAGGCTTTCGCTGACGCGGGCCATGCGTTGCATCACTGATAATTCAGCGAGTCCGTCCTGGGCATGTTTGAGAAATGCCTTGGCCTTGAACGCCGGGTACACGGCGCTCATTTCGGTGGCGATGTGCTGCAAGCGCTCGGCGTTGAAGATTTCCTTTAACGCCGGGGCGGCGGTGTCGGTGGTGCTCATGGTCAGGTCATCGGGGTGCTGACGAACGCTTCGAGGGTTTCGGCGTAGGCGGTGTATTGGGCGATGTGTGGGTAGCGGCGGGTGTCGATCTGGTCGGGGACGACGAGGCCGGTGAAGCTCCAGGCGACGGCGAGGCTGATGCCGGCCTGGGTGAGGGTGCCGTCGGTGGGCAGGCCGGTTTTTTCCAGTTCCTGTTCGAGGGCGGTGAACGCGGCGGCGAGTTGGCCTTCGACGCGTTCGACCCATGGCTGGTATTGGATGTCGGCCGGGCGCAGGTTGCGTTCGTAGTAGAGCTGCACGGCTTTTTCGCAGGCGGCGAGACTCAGGCCGATCAGGCGCAGGGCGTGGGCGCGCTGTTTGAGGTCGGCAGGCAGCAGGCTTTTGCCGGAACTGGCTTCGAGGTAATCGAGGATGAGGGTCGAGTCCATGAGGACGACGCCGTCGTCGAGGATCAGCGTGGGCGCTTTGACCACCGGGTTGATCTGCTGGAATTGCTCGAAGTGGCGGAACACCGAGACTGACTCGTGTTCGAGGTCGATGCCGAGGCGTTTGGCGGAGATCGCCACGCGGCGCACGTATGGGGAGTCCAGCATGCCGATCAGTTTCATGACGCGTTCCTTCAAGTCGAACCGAGTGGGAAGGCATAACCTAGCCGAGGCTGAGGCAATTGTCAGTCGTCGAAGCCGGGTTGTTCGTGAATCTCGTCGACATTCAATTCCAGCCGATAGGCCACCGCCACAAACAACGCCTGACACAAACACAGCGTCGCGCTCAGCGAACGAAACGCCAATGCGCTGCCTTCATTCACCAGCAACAGGCTGTTGGCGTGCCTGGCCAGTGGCGAGAGGTGGCTGTCGGTGAGGATCAGGGTGTTGGCCTTTTGCTGGCGGGCGTAGCGCAGGCAATGTTGGGTTTCCTTGGCGTAGGGGGTGAAGCTGATGGCGATGACCAGATCATTTTCGCGGACGCTGCGCATCTGCTCGCGATAACTGCCACCCAGCCCCGACACCAACTGAATTCGCTTGTGAGTGTGTTGCAAGTTGTAAACGAGGTAGTCGGCGACGGCGAAGGAACGGCGCACGCCGACCACATAGATGTTGTCGGCGTTGACGATCAGGTCGACGGCTTTTTCGAAGGCGACGTCGTCAAGTTCACGGCCCAGGCGTTCGATGCCGGAGCGGGTGGCGTCAATGCATTCGCGGGCGAGGTCGCCGTCGCTGGTTTGCTGCGACGGGTTGGCGATCAGGCTGCGGATGCGTTGCTGGTAGTTCTGTGCCGGCGAGGCTTTGTGGGTGTAGGCGGTGCGGAACAGTGCCTGCATTTCGCTGAAACCGCTGAAGCCGAAGCGCTGCGAGAAGCGGACGATGGCGGAGGGGTGGACTTCGCATTCCCGGGCGATGTCGCTGATGCGATCGACCATGATCCGGTCGCTTTGCTGGCTCATGTAGCTGGCGATGCGTTTTAGCTGGCGCGGCAGGGTGTCGTATTCGTCGGTGATCAGTTGCAGCAGACGCTCGGCATTGATCGGGGGGCTGGCGAGAGTGGGCTCGTCGGTGGCCGGCAGATCGGGGCGGGGCATAAGGTGTCCTTAGGGCTGATCAAATCACACGATGGCGGTGTGCCTGATAATAGGCGGGGTGCGAGCAGTTGGCTGGGGAGTTTTTCGGCGTCTGCGCAGCTGAAACGATGCACTGCGCGGGCGGCATGGCTGAAAAAAAATGCGACCGGTTGCCGCTGGTTTAGCCGTTTGTCTTCTATATACAGCCGCTCGACTGAATTTCTTGCTATAAACGCACTCCGATGACCGCCACGACGCCTGTGTCAGAGCTGTTAACGGGTGTTGTCGGACAAATTCCCAGTATTTACAGTTGCTGAGGCCTCAATCGGGCCTTAGACTGCCGCCCCTTCGTAAATTGAGTGCCGGGTGGCGTTTGCAATAAACGATGCCTTTTCGTCGACCGGACACGGTTCGCCGGAACGCTCCCTAATTCGCCTTAATGCACGTTTTTTTATAGAGATATCAATGACAAAGGACAAGTTGCTGGCCATGCCGGCAGATGACTACATGAATGCAGAGCAACACGCTTTCTTCACTGAGCTGTTGCAGAACATGAAAGTCGAAACCCACGAGCGCATTGAGCAAAACCGTATCGCCATCGAAAGCCTGGACACCCCGGCCGACCCGGCGGATGCAGCTTCGGTTGAAGAAGAGCGCACCTGGCTGGTGAACGCGATTGATCGCGACCAGCGCATGCTGCCGCAACTGGAACAAGCCCTTGAGCGCATCAAGGAAGACAGTTTTGGCTGGTGCGACGACAGCGGCGAGGCCATTGGCCTGAAACGCCTGCTGATCAGCCCGACCACCAAGTACTGCATCGAAGCTCAAGAGCGTCACGAGCAGATCGACAAGCACCAGCGTCAGGCCTGATTCCATGGCGGCCCCCTGAAAGGGGGGGCGCCTGCAAAAGATCGCAGCCTTCGGCAGCTCCAAAAGGGAGGCCGGGGCTGCGATCTTTGCTTTTGCTCGTCTGCACTATTTCCAAGCCGTTCCATTGACCTGCTGCAGACCCCGCGACTAACGGACCATAGATAATGGCGTTGTAGTGGCGTTTAATGCAGTCACAACAATGAGAACAAGCGTGGGGTGTTGATATGACGAGAGATGGATCTCTGGTTGGGGCTTTGCCTGCACCAGTGCTTTTGCCGAAGAACCGCTGGATCGCACCGACCCTGCAAAGCATCGCCCTGATGCTGTTGTTGGCCGGCATGACCCTGGGTGAAGGGTCGTTGTACATTGGCATGCCACTGGCGGTGCTGATTGTCTGGCTGCCGCGCCTGCGCTCGCGAACCGTCCTAGATGCACCGCCTGCCGACACCGGCAGTGCCATTTCCGAACTGACCCGCGATCTTTCCTACACCACCAGCCACAACGCGTTGTCGGCGGCGGGGGTGGCGTTTTCGGTCAAGGAACTGGCGAACAAACTCGAATCGCAACTCGACGCGGCGGCGCGGATTGTCAGCAATGCCGAGGTGATGATTGCGACCGAGCACGCCACTTCGCAGCTCAGTCGCCAAGCCCTGGAAGCCGCCAGTGAGGCCCATCACAGCAGTGCCGCGGGACGTGCCGAGCTGGTCGATTCCATCTCGCGCATGCATCAACTCAGCCAGCGCGCCAATGCCAGCCGCGAACTGATCGAGGCGTTGAGCCTGCGCAGCGACGATATTCAGCGGGTGACGCTGGTGATTCAGTCGATTGCCAGTCAGACCAACCTGTTGGCGTTGAACGCGGCGATTGAAGCGGCTCGGGCCGGAGAGCATGGCCGCGGTTTTGCCGTAGTGGCGGATGAGGTGCGCGGGTTGGCGGCCAGAACGGCGTCGGCGACGGGGGAAGTCGGCGAGATGGTTGCCGACATTCAGCAACGGACTGCACAGGTCGTGGAACAGATCCGCGAGTTGTCCAGCGACCTGCACACCGGCGTCGAACAGGTTGAAAACACCGGGCAGCACCTGGAAAACATCGCACGCCTGGCGGCCGGCGTGGAAACTCAGGTCGGTGAAATCGCCCGGGGCGCGGAAACCAATCGCGAGCAACTCGACAGCCTGTTTAAGGCCATCGAGCAGATGCGCAGCGATCTGGCGATCAGCGATCAACAGACCCGTCGTCTCGCCGAAGCGGCGGTGCAGATGGAAGGGCAGGCCGAAACCATCAGCGAACGTCTGGCTGAGGTTGGCCTGGATGACTATCACCAGCGTATCTATGACCTGGCGCGTGAGGGGGCGAGTCAGATCGCGGCGCGTTTCGAGGCGGATGTCGAACAGGGGCGGATCAGTCTGGAGGATCTGTTCGATCGCCAGTATCAGGCGATTCCCAATACTCAACCGGCCAAGTACCAGACCCGTTTCGACCGTTACACCGATCAGGTGCTGCCGGCGATTCAGGAGCCCTTGTTGCCGCGCCATGAAGGTCTGGTGTTCGCCATCGCCTGCACGCAGCAGGGTTATGTGCCGACGCATAACCAGGTGTTCAGCCAGCCGTTGACCGGGGATGTGCAGGTTGATGCGGTCAACAATCGCACCAAACGCAAGTTCGCCGACCGCACCGGGATACGCTGTGGCAGTCATCAGCAACCGGTGCTGTTGCAAACCTACACCCGCGACACCGGCGAATTGATGCACGATTTGTCGGTGCCGATCATGATCAAGGGACGTCACTGGGGTGGATTGCGGCTGGGCTACAAACCGGAGACCCCGCGCTGATTGTTACCGTTGAGGCAAGGGTTCTGTGCAGCGGCGTTGCTTTTTCCTTCCGAATGAAAGCATTAGTCTGCCGGCTTAGTTAGGTAGCTAATTAATTCAGGAGGTCGGCATGCAATGCCGGGTTGATGTCGCCGTGATGATCGGCAGTGGTGTACCCGCCGGTTTGCGCGCAAGGGGGCAAAGCGTTTGCTGGGTGGTGCTGCTCAACGGGGAGCAACGCGGCACCGCATTTGCCAGCCGCGACGAGGCCGAAGAGTGCAAGGCTGCGTGGCTCGCGCAATTGCAGGCCGAGCCCGCTGACAGTCTGCACTGATCAGGCTTACTTGCCGGGGTGCAGGCGCACGTTCAATTCATCGACCATGACGGCTTCTTCGCCGTCGGCGCGTAACCATTCCTTGAGCAATTGCGCCTGTTGCGGCGACCAGAAGTCGGCCTCGATCAATTTGACATCGGCGGGCAGTGGATGCGCTTCGATGAAGTCGTCGATAGCGCTGCCTTCCGAGGGCAGGCCCAGCTGGTCGAACAGGGTTTTCAGGTCGTATGCTGGCAGTTCCATCGTTTACTCCTTGGTTTGCGCCGACATGGCGCAGTCGATCACTCCCTTTATCTGAGGCAGTCGCCGGCCAGGAGTTCGATTTGCGCTTCAAGTGAACGAGCCAAGGCACAGGCTTCGTTATGGTCTTCGCGGAAACCTCTGACGCGACCGGTGGATTTTTCCTTGATGTGAAAGAAGGCAATGCCCGCCGGCACGACTTGAAAGCGTGGGGTCTGGTCGGGCGTTTCACTGACATGGAAGATCAGCGTCGATTTGTGCCTGGCCTCTACGGGAGTGGCAAAGTGAGTCAGGGTGCACATATGAAGTCCTTTTCATCGGTCGGCCGGCATTTACTGGCCGTTGCGGGTAGTCGTAATGAGCGTTGCTGCTCTAGAATCGCCAGTACCTGTTGACGACAGGGCTTATCTAAAGCAATTTTTCACGGGCGATATGTCGGAAAAATGCTTTTTTTCGTGAGAATTTTCCCTAAAGTTCGTAGTCAGCTTTCTCTGAGCGTCAGTAAGGAATCTTCCTTCGAACTTTGGCGACATCGGAGCAAGTTTCGCGAGTGACATTCCAGTAGTCTTACGCACCTCGCGATAAATGAGCGCTCCGCTCACTCGGACTTTTATTTGAGTCACTTGGCAGTTCTGTCGGCCTGGCCGTTTTTTGCCGCGCGCGTTTTCCGTGCACGGTTTTTTCAGATGTGGGGATGTTTCTTTGGCAGTCAGTAACCTCGATATGCATGCTTTGTTCGTGCTCGGTGATTTGCGTGCAAAGCTGGTCAAGCTGTTCCAGTCGCGTTTTGTTTACATCACCGAGCAAAACGCCGAAGGCATTTACGTGGCCGAGATCGACACCGAAAGTGCCTTGGTGGTCGATGACAAACCGGGGCTCAAGCTCAAGGTTGGCGATCATTTCAGCGCGTCGGTCCTGCCCAGCCGCGAAGGCGGCAAGATGGATATCCGTTTTCGTGAAATCAAACTGACGGTCTACGGCCTGGGCGATTACGCCTTTGTCGACACCGCCGATGGTCACGCGATCCTGTTCAAGGAAGGCCACAGTGTGGTGACCGTGTTCGCCGCCAATGAGCAACTGCAGGAAGGCCTGACCAAAACCCTGAAAGCCGTCACCGCCAAGGCCGCCAAATGGCGCAAGGGCGAACTGGTGACCTTCAAGGCCAGCGAGTGAATGCTGTGAGTCGCGCTGATTTTCATGTGCACCACCTCGATAATGCGCGTGAAGAGGCTCGGCGTCTGTTCGATGCGAAAGCCCGATTGCAGGGCGCGTGGCTGGGGTGGGTGGCATCGCAGATCTACACGTTGCGCCCGGCGGAATACGCCAGCATGGTCAGACGCGAGCTGCAAAGCTTGCAGGAAAAGTCTGAAACCTGACCTCGTCCGGGATACGCCCCGGAAAAAGCAGGAACCTCGGCTACAGTCAGTTGACTGAGTATTCAGAGGCTTGCGGTCTTCCATCAGGCCATCCTGCTATTGCTGTGAACAGCACGAGGTGCAAAAAGCATGAACGGATTTCGACGGTTGTTGGCCGCCAGCGCGGCCGCATTCGCTTTGCTGGCGTCGGCACCACCGCTGATGGCCGCGCAGGCGCCGATTCATTTTGCCGACCTGAATTGGGAAAGCGGCAGCCTGATCACCGATGTCCTGCGGATCATCGTCGAGAAGGGCTACGGATTGCCGACGGACACGCTGCCCGGCACCACCATCACCCTGGAAACCGCGCTGGCCAACAATGACATTCAGGTCATTGGCGAGGAGTGGGCCGGGCGTAGTCCGGTGTGGGTCAAGGCAGAAGCCGAGGGCAAGGTGGTCAGTCTCGGTGATACGGTCAAGGGCGCGACCGAAGGCTGGTGGGTGCCGGAATACGTGATCAAGGGTGACCCGGCCAAAGGCATCAAGCCGCTGGCGCCGGACCTGCGCAGCGTCAGTGACCTGAAAAAGTACAAGGATGTGTTCAAGGACCCGGAGAGCCCGAGCAAGGGCCGGTTCCTCAACAGCCCCATTGGCTGGACCTCGGAAGTGGTCAACAAGCAGAAGCTGACGGCATACGGCCTGCAGGATGACTTCACCAATTTCCGCAGTGGCTCGGGAGCGGCACTGGACGCCGAGATCAGTTCTTCGATTCGTCGCGGCAAACCGGTGTTGTTCTACTACTGGTCACCGACACCGCTGCTGGGCAAATTCAAACTGGTGCAACTGGAAGAGCCGCCGTTTGATGCCGAGGCATGGAAGACCCTGACCGACGCCGACAATCCGAATCCGAAACCGACCCGGTCGCTGGCCTCGAAGCTGTCGATTGGCGTGTCTACGCCGTTTCAAAAGCAGTACCCGCAGATTGCCGAATTCTTCAGCAAGGTCGATTTTCCGATCGAGTCGCTGAACAAGGCGCTGGCAGACATGAGTGAAAAACACACCGCGCCACGCCAAGCGGCTGAAGCCTTCATGAAAGCGCATCCGGATGTGTGGCAGGCATGGTTGCCGAAGGATGTGGCGGATAAGGTGGCGGCTGATCTGAAATAGAGGGGTTGCGGCTGACGCCATCGCGAGCAGGCTCACTCCTGCATTTGGAATGCGTTTCCCTGTGAGAGTGAACCTGCTCGCGATGCTTTCAAGCTTTTAGAATCGAGTCTGCACCGCCAATTCAAAGGTGCGCGGCGTGCCCAGATAGTAAGCCGGCGACACATGCGCAAACTCGGCGTACACCTCGTTGGTCAGGTTGCGCACCCGCCCGGTGACGGTGGTGTGTGAATCAACCTTGTAGCTGAGGAAGCTGCCGAACAGCGTGTACGACGGCACCGTCATGGTGTTGGCGGTGTCGGCATACACCGATGCTACGTAACGCGCATCGACCCCACCTTGCCATTGCGGCGAAAAGTCATAGGTCAGCCACACATTGCCGACGCGATCCGGCACGTTAGTCGGGGTATTGCCCTTGCGCGACACCACGACACCGGCGGCATTCTTTTCAGTGAAGTCGTCGTACTGCGCATCGACCCAGGCGAAGTTGCCTTCGGCCAACAGCTTGTCGGTGATACGCAACGAACTCGCAATCTCGATGCCTTTCGAGGTCTGCTGGCCGACTGGAATGCTGCTGGTCGGGTCCAGTGGATCGGTAACGGCGAAGTCCTTGCGCTCGATGGTGTAGGCGGCGACGGTCGCCGAGCCTCGCCCGTTCAGGTAGTCGAACTTGCTGCCAATCTCCCATTGTTTACCCGTCGAAACATCAAAGTCCTGAGTACCGTTCGGTTGCTCGGCGGCGGTGCTGTATTGCACGTAGACGTTGGCCGACGGGATGAATTGCCAGGTCAGGCCGACGCGACCAGTCACCGGCTCCCAACCGCGCTTGAGGTGCTTGGGGTTGGTGGCGGTCACTGTGCGATGGTTGGTGACGTCGAGGTCGATATCGTCGTAACGCAGGCCTGTGAGCAGCGACAGTTTGTCGGTCAGCGCCAGACGGTTTTCCACGAACAGTGCCTTGGTCGTGACTTCATTGGTCTTGTCGCTGATCAACTTCGGGTTGGTGCCGGGAATGTCGTAGAAATGCCCCGGCCGGTAGTTGTTCGGGTCCACCGTACTCGCGCCTTTAACGTTGAGCGGTGAGTTGGTGGTCTGGTTGACCTTGTATTCGAAACCCCCGGACCACGTTGTATCGAGACCGAAGAACGTATTGTCGTGACGCAGTTCGAACTGGTTGCCGTTCTGCTCGCCCTGATGGCGCACCTGATACGCGGTGGAGCGATTCAGCGCTGTGTTGTCGGCGTTGTACTGATAGGTTTCGAGGTTGCGGTAGTCGCGCTGGCTGTCGAGGTGATACAGCGTGTTGCGCAGAGTGGTGCTGTCGTTGATCCGGTAATCAATGATCGAGCGCAGCCAGATCGTCCGTTGTTCGTAGCGCCCGTCTTCGACGTTGTAATTGTTGAAGCGGTTGTGTCTGTCGATTTTCAACTCACCGGCCTTGGGGTTGAGCACCGGCGTGCCCCAGTACGGGCTGTCTTCGTGCTCGTCCTGATATTCGAGGGCGAGGGTGTGCGACAGGTCCGGCGTGAGGTCGCTGAGCAGCGAGAACGCCACGCTCCAGGCATCGCGTTCCTGGCGGTCGATGTAGCCGTTGCTGGTGTTGTGACTGACATCCAGACGCGCGTAGTGCTGCACATCGGCATTCGGCGCGGTCAGGGCGTGGTTGAGGCCGAAGGCGGTTTCGGTGGTGTCGTAGGTGCCGTAGCTGACCCGACCTTCAGTCGCCTGTTCATCGCGGCTGGCCAGTTTGGTCACGTAGTTCAACGAACCGCCGACGGAACCTGCGCCATTGACCAGCGATGACGGACCACCGAGCAATTCCACCCGGTCGTAAATCCACGCATCCACCGGCCGGGCGAGGCCGCCGGATACGTTGATGCCGTTGAACATCTGGGTAATCTGGCTGCTGGTGAAGCCGCGATAGGAGACGAAGCCGCCGAAACCCGGCGGTGCGCTGGCATTGACCCCGGGCAGGGTGTTGGCGGCGTCCTGGAAATTTTGTGCGCCGTGGCGTTCGATGTCGTTGCGGTTGGCAATGGCCACCGACGCGGGTGTGTCGCGCACGCTCAGACCGAGGCGCGAGGCCATGCCACTGGATTGGTCGAGGCTCAAGCCCGGTTCGGCGCCGGACTCGCCATTGATGGTGATCGGCGCCAGATCCACGGCGGATTGCGCCCAGGCGTTAACGGACAGGCAGCCGCACAGGCTCGCCAGCAAAGTGAGTTGTTTCATCATTGAATCCTGAATGCTTGGCTAGGTGTCAGCGCACAGGCAAACGCCGCGCGTTGGCGCAGTGGGCTGACAAATCAATAGGGCGAAGACACTCAGGCGAGCGGTGGGGCGCGAGGGTTGGCCGAGGGCCAGGTGAAGCGGGCAGGGAGGTCGGCGCTGACGACAGGCGCCAACGGCGGACTGTGTTGTTCGGGCAGCACCGCAAGGGTCAGGCTGGAGTTGAACGCCGGGCCCATGCCCCCGCCGACAGAGCACAGCGGGCAACCGAACGCCTTGCTCAGGGTCGGCAGTTTTTCTTCGACGGGATTTGGCGAGAGCGGTGCTTGAGTGGCCGGGTCGACCGTACAGAACTGGCCGCCGATGCCGTTGAGTTGCATGCCGACCATTTGCCCGTGACCGATGCTGCAGGCGAACACATTGAACAGGACGCAGCAATAGAGCATCCAGGCCAGCAGTGAGCGATCGGAACGGGAGAATTTCATGGGGCGGCACTTTACCGTACCGCTGATCGGTCGTGCACTTGAAAAAATGCTGACTAGGATGATTTGTTCAAGTCTTTTGAAAGGACTCTCAAGCATGACCTTCGTATTGGCTCAGTGGCTGGTGACGATTTTTGCAATCATCAGCCTGGTGCATGTGTATTGGGCGTTGGGTGGGCAGTGGGCGGCGGTAGCCGCAGTGCCACAGATTCCCGTGCAGGGGCTGGTGGCGACAGTACGACCGGCCTTCGAGCCTTCAGGCTGGATCACGCTGCTGGTGGCGGCAGCGTTATTGGCGATTGCCGGCCTCATCTGCATGCGCGTCGGCTGGGGAATGCCGGCGGTGCATGACGGCTGGCTGCAATGGGTAATCAGTGCAATTGCGCTGTTGATGTTTGCCCGGGCAATTGGCGATTCGAATCTGGTGGGCTTCTTCAAAGAGGTGAAGGATTCACGGTTTGCGCGACTGGATACGTGGGTGTATTCGCCGTTGTGTCTGGCGCTAGGGGCGGGGTTGTTGGCGGTGGCCTGGGTTTGAGGTTTGAGGTTTTAGGTGATCTGGAAAGCGCTATCGCGAGCAGGTTCACTCCTACAGAGGAACGCATTCCAAGTGTAGTGGTGAGCCTGCTCGCGATAGCGTCATTGCAGACAATACAAAGCTTCAGTTGCCGCTTTCGGTGCGCCGGCTACTGACCTCGGCCGGCACATCATCCCCGGCCATGCGCTTGCGGAACAACGCCGCCCGCGCCAGCAGCAACGTGGTGACCGGTACGGTGATCGCCAACAGCACCGGAATCAGCCAGGCGTGCAGCACCGGCCCCGATTTCAATGCCGAAAAACAAATGATCGACGCCAATGCCACGCACCACGCTCCCAGCGTCGAGGCCAGGGCTGGCGGGTGCATGCGCTGAAAGTAATCCTTCATGCGCAATAATCCGGTCGCACCGATCAGCGCGAACACGCCGCTGAGCACCAGCAGGATCGCCACGGGGATCTCGACCCATAAAGACAAATCGGCATTCATTCGATCACCTCGCCACGTAGCAGGAATTTCGCCAGGGCAAACGAGCCGACGAAGCCGAACAGCGCAATCAGCAGCGCCGCTTCGAAGTAAGTGTCACTGGAATAACGAATGCCGAGGGTCAGCATCATCAGCATGGCGATGATGTACAAGTAGTCCAGGGCCAGTACTCGATCCTGCGCCGACGGCCCCTTGAACAGGCGCACCAGGGTCAAAACCATGGCCAGCGAGAACAGGAACAACGTCAGCAGAATCGCGTTCGACAGTAACGGGCTCATTCGAAAATCTCCATCAGCGGCCGCTCGTAAGTGCGCTTGAAGTGCTCGATGAACTGCGCTTCGTCATCCAGATCCCATACGTGCAGCAACAGAATGCTGCGATCCAGCGCCAGTTCTGACCACACGGTGCCGGGCACCACGGTGCAGATCATTGCCAGCGCCGCCAGGCCATGGGCATCGCGCAAGTCCAGCGGCACCTTGATAAAACGTGAACGGGGCGGGCGGCGACCGGCGTTGAGTACGCCCCAAGCAACGATCAGGTTGGACATGATCACGTCACGCCCGACCAGCAGGAACAGGCGCAGAATTGTCCCCGGACGGCGAACGCGTACTGGTTTCGGGCGCAACTTGCGCATCATCAATGGCGCGGCGAACCCCAGTATTGCGCCAAGCAACAGATTGCCCGGGCTGACCGACAGGTTCAGCGTCAGCCATAACACCCACAGGGCCAGTGACAGCAACGGTGCCGGGAAAATGCGCTTCATGGCTGCACCTCCAGCATCGCGGCTTTGGCTTCCGGGCTTGGCACGGCGCGGGTGCCGAGCACGGCCATCACGTATTGCTGCGGATTGTTCAGCGCGTCGGCGGTGGCCTGGGTGTAACGCAGCAGCGGTTCGGCCTTGAAAGTCAGGGCGATGCTCAACCCCAGCAGCAGGAAAATCGGTGCGCATTCGAGTTTGCGCAGCAGCGGCGACGGGCGCTCCTCGGGTGTCCAGAAGCGCTGGATGCCAAGGCGCGAGAACGCCATCAACGAGGCCAGCCCGGACAGGATCAACAACGTCAGCAACGCCCACGCCGCATTGGAAATCGGTGCGTCCGTGCCCAGCCCCAGCGGATTGAGCAAGGCGCCGATCAGATTGAGTTTGCCAATGAAACCGGACAACGGTGGCATACCGATGATCAGCAGCGCGCAGGCAATGAAGCTCAGGCCGAGGAACGCCATGGTCCACGGGATGACCTGACCGACCACGGCTTTCTGCTCGTCATCGAGGTTGATGCCCTTGGGCGGCTGCAAGGACTCCTGCGGACGTGGCAGCAGTTCGCTTTCGTCTTCCAGCGGAATTTCGTTGGCCGAACGCGAGCGCTCGATCAACTCGGCGAGCAGGAACAACGCGCTCAGCGCCAGGGTCGAGCTGACCAGATAGAACAGCGCGGCGCCGATCAGGTTCGGCTGGGCGAAACCCACCGCCGACAGCAGAATCCCCGCCGACACCAGAATGCTCAGGCTGGCCATGCGCTCCAGGCGTTGCGCGGCAAGAATCGCCAGCCCCGCGCAAGCCATGGTCGCCATGCCGCCGTAGATCAGCCAGTCGCCGCCGAAGAAGGCCGAGGCCCCGGCCTGGCCGGAGAAAAGCAGTGTCCACAGGCGTAGCAGGGTGTAGACGCCGACCTTGGTCATGATCGCGAACATGGCAGCCACCGGCGCACTGGCCGAGGAGTAGGCCGGCACCAGCCAGAAGTTCAACGGCCACATGCCCGCCTTGGCCAGAAACGCCACCGCGAGAATCCCCGCGCCAGCGTGCAGCAAGCCACGGTCGGCTTCCGATACCAGCGGAATTTTCAGCGCCAGATCGGCCATGTTCAATGTGCCGGTGACGCCGTAGATCAGCGCCGCGCCAATCAGGAACAACGACGAGGCGAGCAGGTTGATCGAGATGTAATGCAGCCCCGACGACACCCGAGCCCGGCCCGAGCCGTGTAGCAACAGGCCATAAGACGCGGCGAGCAACACTTCGAAGAACACGAAAAGGTTGAACAGATCCGCCGTCAGGAATGCGCCGTACAGGCCCATCAATTGAATCTGGAACAGTGCGTGGAAACTCGAACCGGCGCCGTCCCAACGGGCCATGGCAAACAGCAGCGCGCTGATGCCGATGATCCCGGTCAGCACCAGCATCAGTGCCGACAGGCGATCGACTACCAGCACAATGCCGAACGGTGCCTGCCAGTTGCCCGGCAGGTACACGCCGATGGAGCCGGGCACGCCGGTGGTCTGTGTCCATTGCAGCAGCATCACCGAAATGAACAGCCCGACGAGGCTGGAGAACAGGTTGATTTTCGCCTTCAGCGGTCGGTGTTTCTCGCCAAGCATCAGCATGATGGCGGCGGTCAGCAGCGGCAGCAGGATCGGCGCGGCGATCAGGTGAGTCATCGCCATCATTCTTTAGGCTCCCGGCCGTCGACGTGGTCGGTACCGGTCAGGCCGCGCGAGGCCAACAGCACGACGAGGAACAGCGCGGTCATGGCGAAGCTGATGACGATCGCGGTGAGGACCAGTGCTTGCGGTAGCGGGTCGGTGTAGTGCAGCAAGTCCTGGGTGACGCCGTCCTTGATCACCGGCTCCTTGCCGATGAACAGGCTGCCCATGCTGAAGATGAACAGGTTGACCGCGTACGACAGCAGGCACAGGCCCATCACCACCTGGAATGTCCGTGGCCGCAGGATCAGCCAGACGCCAGACGCGGCGAGTACGCCGATGGCGATTGCGATGACTTCTTCCATCAGACGGCTCCTTTGCTGGCGACGGACTTGGGCAGCGATGCAGTCTTGTGACCGCGTACCGATTGGTGGGCGAGGGCGGTAAGGATCAACAGCGTCGAACCGACAACCACGGCATACACGCCGATATCAAAGAACAGCGCACTGGCGATATGGATATCGCCCAGCAACGGCAAGGTGAAATGCCAGGTGTGGGTGGTCAGGAACGGATAACCGACGGCCATCGCACCGAGCCCGGTGGCGGTGGCGAACAACAAGCCGGTGCCCATCCAGCGCAACGGGCGCAGGCTCATTTGCGCTTCGACCCACTGCGTACCGGCGACCATGTATTGCAGGATGAACGCCACCGACATCACCAGGCCGGCGACAAATCCGCCGCCCGGCTGGTTGTGCCCGCGCATGAACAGGTAGCACGACACCACCAGCGCAATCGGCAGCAACAGGCGCACCAGCACCGCCGGCACCATCATGAAGCCGAGCGCGGTGTCGCTGGCCGAACGCGGGTTGACCAGATCGGTGACCACGTCCGGCGCCAGCAGGCGTTGCTGGGCCGGCAACTGCAGGCTTTCTTTCGGTGGGCGGAAGCGGCGTAGCAGGGCGAACACGGTCAGCGCCACGGCGACCAGCACGGTGATTTCGCCCAGGGTGTCGAAGCCACGGAAGTCCACCAGCATCACGTTGACCACGTTGCTGCCGCCGCCCTCGGGCATGGCACGACTGAGGTAGAACGAGGAGATGTCGTTCGGCGTCTGGCGCGTCAGCATGGCGTAGGAGAGCAACGCCATGCCGCCACCCACGGCAATCGACAGCAGCAAGTCGCGCAGGCGGCGAATGCGCGCTTTGCGCAGGCTGCTTGGCAGTGGCGAGACTTCTTCGATCCGGCGTGGCAGCCAGCGCAGCCCCAGCAGGATCAATACGGTGGTGACGACCTCGACCGCCAGTTGTGTCAGCGCCAGATCCGGTGCCGAGAACCAGACGAAGGTTACGCAGGTCATCAGGCCGCAGACGCTGACCATGGTCAGGGCGGCGAGACGGTGGTACTTGGCCTGCCACGCGGCGCCGAGGGCGCAGGCGATTGCCAGCAGCCACAGGGTCACGAAGACGATCGAGCCGGGAATCTTCGGCCGGTCGCCCCAGCTCAGGCTGCTGTGCAGCATCGGAATCAGGCCGGCGAGCACCGCGGCCAATACCATCAGGAACAGTTGCATTTGCAGGCGGCGGGTGCCAAGTCGACGTTCGACGCGCCGAGCCATGCGCATCATCACCACCAGACTGCGTTCGAACAGGCGCTTGCCGTTGAAGCGACCGATCAGTGGCGGGTATTTGAAGCGACCGCGCTTGAGCTGGTTGCGCAGCAACAGGTAGACGACGATGCCGCCGGACATGGCGATTAGGCTCATGATCATCGGCGCATTCAGACCGTGCCAGATCGCCAGGCTGTATTCCGGCAGCGTGCCGCCAACCACCGGCAGGGCGGCCGCTGCGAGCAGCGGGCCGACCACTTGCGCGGGAAAGATGCCGACGACGAGGCAGGTAAAGACCAGCAACTCTACTGGCGCGCGCATCCAGCGCGGCGGTTCGTGCGGGGTGTGCGGCAGGTCGGTGGCGGTCGGGCCGAAAAACACATCAACCGTAAAGCGCAGCGAGTAGGCGACGCTGAACGTACCGGCGATGGTCGCGACAATCGGCAGCGCCGCCTCGACCCACGCCGTGGCGTTGATGAACACGGTTTCGGCGAAGAACATTTCTTTCGACAGGAAGCCGTTGAGCAAGGGCACGCCGGCCATCGAGGCGCTGGCGACCATCGCCAGTGTCGCGGTGAACGGAATCAGTTTGATCAGGCCACTGAGTTTGCGGATATCGCGGGTGCCGCTTTCGTGGTCGATGATGCCGGCGGCCATGAACAGCGAGGCCTTGAACGTGGCGTGGTTGAGGATGTGGAACACCGCCGCGACCGCTGCCAGCGGGCTATTGAGGCCCAGTAGCAGGGTGATCAGGCCGAGGTGGCTGATGGTCGAGTAGGCCAGCAGGCCTTTGAGGTCGTTCTGGAACATCGCGCAATACGCGCCGAGCAACAGCGTGCACGCACCGGCGCCGCTGACGATGTAGAACCATTCCTCACTGCCGGACAGCGACGGCCACAGACGTGCGAGGAGAAAGACCCCGGCCTTGACCATGGTCGCCGAGTGCAGGTAAGCCGAAACCGGCGTGGGCGCCGCCATGGCGTGCGGTAGCCAGAAGTGGAAAGGAAACTGCGCGCTTTTGCTGAGGGCGCCGATGAGGATGAGGGGTAGCAGAATGGGGTAGAGGGCATGTGCGCGAATCTGATCGCCGGCGGCCAGGACCTTGTCCAGGTCATAGCTGCCGACGACATGGCCGAGGATCATGACCCCCGCCAGCAGGCACAATCCGCCAGCCCCGGTGACCATCAGCGCCATGTAGGCGCCGCGACGGGCGTCGGCGCGGTGGTGCCAGTAACCGATCAGCAGGAACGAGAAAAGGCTGGTCAACTCCCAGAAAAACACGATCTGGATCAGGTTGCCGGAAATCACCAGGCCGAGCATGGCGCCCATGAACGCCAGAAAAAACGCGAAGAAACGCGGCACCGGGTCATCCGGTGACATGTAGTAACGGGCATATAAAGAGACGAGGGTGCCGATGCCCAGGACCAGTATCGAGAACAGCCAGGCGAAGCCGTCCATGCGCAGCACGAAGTTCAGGCCCAGGCTCGGCAGCCACATGAACTCTTCGCGGATCACCCCGCCGTGGGCAATTTGCGGGTACAACATCGCGACCTGGACAGTGCCGATCAAAGCGACCAGGCCTGCCAGGAGGGATTCGGTATTACGCGCGTTGTGTGGCAGCACCGCTGCCAGACAGCTGCCAATGAATGGCAGAAGCAGTAGAACTATCAGGGACATAGGCTTCTAATCTGCGGAAGTTTGTGAAGCATCATACGTGCCAGCTCCCTGATCACCAAACGCCAGGATGTCTCAGAATCCTACAAAGTAGACTCAAAATTTGTGTTTGGCGTTATTTCAAGCCAAGGGAAGGTGTGGCAGATGGCCTTTTCGCGAGCAAGCTCGCTCCCACATTTGAAATACATTCCAGTGTGGGAGCGAGCTTGCTCGCGAAAGCGTTGGCGCAGGCGCTGAAGGTATTGCCGATCAGCCCTGCGTTTCTCGCTGCAGCTCAACATCGGTTTCTGCGGCCTTACCCTTAGTCTTCAACTCACTGACAATCACCGCCGCGACAATCAATCCTGCGCCCACCAGCGCAATTGCCGGCAACCGCTCCCCGGCAATCCGCCCGACGATACCGGCCCACACGGGTTCACCGGCATAGATCAACGTGGCCCGAGTCGGCGAAACACTCTTCTGCGCCCAGTTCATCGCCACCTGAATCGCCGCACTGGCGGCGCCCAGTCCCAGCGCGGTGACCAGTAGGGTCCAGGAGAAATCCGGAAGCATCTCGCCGGTCGGCACCACCATCAGGAACGACAGCACCGACGTCGTCGCCAGTTGCACCACGGTCACGCGACGCACATCAACCTGACCGGCATAGGTGCTGATCAGAATGATTTCGGCCGCAATGGCGATGGCGCTGATCAGCGTGACGATTTCACCGGAACTGAAATTCAACGAGGCGCCGGACGGCCCCGACAGCAGCATCAACCCGGTAAACGCCAGCATGATGCCGATGCTCGGCATCAGCCCCGGCCGCCGCCCGAGGACCAGCCATTGCAACAGCGGCACGAACGGCACGTACAACGCGGTGATGAACGCCGACTGACTGCTCGGGATGGTTTGCAAACCGACCGTCTGCAAACCATAACCGAGCATGATCGCCACGCCGATGAAGGCGCCGGCCCGGAGTTCGAACAGAGTCAGTGCACGCAGATGCCGCCAGGAAAACGCGGCGACAATGCACGCGGCCGCCGCAAAGCGCAGGCCGACGAAAAACATCGGGCCGCTGACGGTCATGGCGTGCTGCACCAGCAGGAAAGTGCCGCCCCAGACCATGGTGATCAGCACCAGCACGCACTCGGCCTTGCTGAAGCGGGAGAAGCGAAGAGGGGGGGAAGAACCGTTCACTGTCGTCATGACCTTGCGCACTGTAAAAAAGAGGACGCACAATGCGCCTAACGTTGCGCAGTATACTGCCCAACCCCACCGAGTGAGCAATATAGTGCACAAAGATTCCAGCCAAAGAACGTCCGTCCTTCAACACGTCAGCCAGAACGTTCGGCGTCTGCGTCACGCGGCGGACATGAGTCAGACGGCGTTGGCGGAAAAGTCCGGCGTCAGTCGGCGGATGCTGGTGGCGATCGAGGCCGGCGAGAAGAATGTCAGTCTGACCACTCTCGACCGGGTGGCCGAAGCCCTCGACGTCGCCTTCAGTGACTTGATTCAGGCGCCCGACGCCCGCGATCCGAGCCGCATCAATGAAGTGGCTTGGGCCGGCGTGATGCCGGGAAGCAAGGCCGTGCTGCTGTCCAAAGCCACCGCGACCCGTGAAGTCGAGCAATGGGAATGGTGCCTGCAACCCGGCGAGGTCTACCCCTCGCAACCGGACGCCGATGGCTGGAGCGAGCAGATTTATGTGTTCGAAGGCTGCCTGACACTGATGCTCGGTGAGCAACGGCAGCAGATCAACAAGGGTGAGTTTTTCATGTTTGCCAGCAACCAGCCGCACAGCTATCGCAATGACGGCGACGTAGCGGCGTGGTTTGTACGCAATGTGGTGATTTGAATGACGCAGAGCGCG
This sequence comes from Pseudomonas sp. GNP014, assembly GCF_054344005.1. Lineage (NCBI taxonomy): Bacteria > Pseudomonadati > Pseudomonadota > Gammaproteobacteria > Pseudomonadales > Pseudomonadaceae > Pseudomonas > Pseudomonas sp. GNP014. The sequence goes on from NZ_JBTGUS010000001.1 coordinate 3,790,334, forward strand.
GATATCCTGATCATCGGCGGCGGCCTCAGTGGCACGATGCTGGCGGTGCAACTGCTGCGCTTGCCTGGGCCGCGCAGCATCCTGATCGTCGAGCCGCGTGCCGAGCTTGGCCGGGGTGAAGCGTACAGCGCGGTCGAACCGGGCCATACGCTCAACGGTAACGCGGCGCGAATGAGCGTTGACCCGGACAATCCCGATGACTTGACCCAGTGGCTCAGCGCACATATTGCCGGCGGTGGCTGGCCGGAGTCTGCCGCGCAGGCCGTGCCGGTCAGCGAGCTGTTCCCGCCGCGCGGGTTGTTTGGCGTGTATGTGCAACAGCGTCTGGCCGAGGCCCGGAGTATCGGTGCGCAACATGGCTCGAGCGTCGTGCACCTGTGCGCGGAGGTCGTCGATTTGCAGGCGGACGCCGACTCGGTGCAACTGACGTTGCACGACGGTCGACAGGTGAGCGGCGCCTTTGCGGTTCTGGCGACCGGCATGTTCCCGGCTGCGCGCACGCCGCAAAAGCACTCCAGCGGCCTCAATGCCGCCGCGCTCGATCCGTGGGACGTGAATGCCATGCGCTTGCTCGATCCACACTCGACCGTGCTGATCATCGGCTCTGGCCTGACCATGGTCGATGCCGTGGTGTCGCTGGAACAGGCCGGGCATCGTGGGCCGATCGAAGTGTTCTCCCGTCACGGGCTACTGCCCCATGTGCGGCGGCAACCGCCAGCGTGGATGGATTTCCTGGCTGCGGATTACAGCATTCGTACCCCGCGACAGCTGCTGCGCGAACTGCGTCGGCATTGTCGGGATGCCATCGCCCAAGGCGTTGACTGGCAGGCACCACTGGACACGGTTCGCGCTCACATTGCACGTTTGTGGAGTCAGGCGACTGACGTGCAACGTCGACAATTCGTACGGCATGTGCGGCCGTGGTGGGAAAGTCATCACCATCGTTCGCCGCCGCTGAGTGCCGAGTTGGTTGAGCGGTTGCGTGATGAAGGGCGTTTACGGATTCATGCCGCATCGTTCAAGGGGCTTGAGCCGACTGCGAACGCCGGGGTGAGTATTCGTATCCGGCGTCGTGGCGAAACTGAAACCTGTGCGGTGCAGGGGGCGGCGCTGATCAACTCCAGTGGCATCGAGTATGACTGGCGGCGGGTGGCGCGACCGCTGCCGCAGCAACTGCTGGCACGTGGGCTGGTGCAGCCGGGGCCGTTGGCGTTGGGGATTGCGGCGGCAACAGATGGTGCGGTGCTGGACGCAGAGGGGGGCAAGGCGCGTCGTCTGTTCGCCATGGGGCCGCCGTTGCGCGGGATGTGGTGGGAGAGCACGGCGGTGACGGATGTGGCGTCGCAGGCCAAGGCGTTGGCGGCGCGTCTGGTGATTTGAGCTTGTTCGCTTACGGCCCCATCGCTGGCAAGCCAACTGCTATAGGGGCCGAGGTAGGGCGACAATTTTGCTGGCACTGCGCAATCTGTGGGAGCCTGGCTTGCCAGCGATGGGGCCCGCTCAACCGATGATCATCTCGGCAATGCCCCCACCAGCCAGCGCTGGCGAATCTGCTCAAGGCGGCCATCGGCGCGCAAGCTGTCCAGCGCCCGCTGCCAACGCGCAACCTGACGCGGGTCGGTTTGCAGCGAGAAGGCGATGTAAGTGTCTTTTTTCATCAACGGGATCTGGTACTGCAAGCGCCCGGGCTCCATGCCCTGTTCGCGGGCAAGGGACGCAAAGGACAGCGTGTCAGTCACCACGAAGTCAGTCCGCCCCAGACTGAACAGCCGCATCATTTGCTCCGGGGTTTCCACGCCATAAAGATTGTTCAGGTCCTGCCTCTGCAAATAGCTGTAGACCAGCCACTTGCGCGGCACGGTGATGCGGCCCGCCCGGTCGGCCTCGTGCAGGCTGCGTACACGTGGTTGGCGAGTGTCCTGCGCATAGAGCGCAGTCTCCACTTCGATCAGCGGCCCGACCCACTGGTAGCGATTGTCGCGTTCGTCGGTGCGCAATACGGTGAAGACGCCGGTGTCCGGGGTGTCGCTAGCCATACGCAGCGCGCGGAGCAGCGGGACTTGTTGGAGATGGATCTGATCACCGGTTGTTTTAGCCAGTGCGCGCACGATATCTACGCCAAAGCCGACTAACTGCTCGCCTTGTTGAAAATGCAGAGGCGGGTGGTAGTCGGTGAGCAATTGCAGATCCGCCGCATTGGCCGTCTGAGCCAACATTGAAAGCAAATATGCGGCAATCCGTTTCATGACTCGTCCCTGAAAAATTGATCGCGAAGCTTAGTACGGGCCGAGGCTGGCTGTCGTGAGGAAAGTACGGGGCTTTTGTGTCAGAAATAAAGGCGGATTGGCAGCGTCGGGTTCACCCTGAAACAACTGTGGGAGCCCGCCTGCTGGCGATAGCGGATTATCAGTCAACAATGATGTTGAATCTGATGACCCTATCGCCAGCAGGCGGGCTCCCACAGGGAGTCGCATCAGCGGTGAGGGTTACGCCACCACGCGATAGCACGGCACATACGCCGCGCCGCCCGGCAGTTTCATCCGGTGCTGAGCGACGAAGGCTTTGAGCAGCAGATCGAGCGGTTGCATGATCGCCGCGTCACCGCGGATCTGGTACGGCCCGTGTTCTTCGATCAGGCGAATGCCCTTGTCCTTGACGTTGCCGGCGACGATGCCGGAGAACGCCCGGCGCAGGTTGGCTGCCAGTTCGTGCGGTGGCTGGTCGCGGTGCAGTTTCAGGTTGGCCATGTTTTCGTGGGTTGGATCGAACGGGCGCTGGAAGCCTTCGTCGATTTTCAGCAGCCAGTTGAAGTGGAACGCGTCGTTGCGCTCGCGGCGGAACTGCTTCACGGCTTTCAGGCCCTGAGTCATCTGCCGCGCCACTTCAGCCGGGTCGTCGATGATGATTTCGTAGTGCTGTTTCGCCGCTTCGCCCAGGGTTGCGATGACGAAGGCGTCGAGTTGCTCCAGATACGGTGCGGCATGTTTCGGCCCGGTCAGGATCACCGGGAATGGCAAACCGGCGTTGTCCGGGTGCATCAGGATGCCCAGCAGATAGAGGAACTCTTCGGCGGTCCCGGCGCCGCCCGGGAAGATGATGATGCCGTGGCCGACACGGACGAACGCTTCCAGACGTTTCTCGATGTCCGGCAGGATCACCAGTTCGTTGACGATCGGGTTCGGCGCTTCGGCGGCGATGATGCCCGGCTCGGTCAGACCGAGGTAGCGCCCGCCGTGGATGCGCTGTTTGGCATGGGCGATGGTCGCGCCTTTCATTGGGCCTTTCATCACGCCGGGGCCGCAACCGGTGCAGATGTCAAGGCTGCGCAGGCCCAGTTCGTGGCCGACTTTCTTGGTGTACTTGTATTCTTCGGTGTTGATCGAGTGCCCGCCCCAGCAGACGACGATTTTCGGCTCCACGCCTGGGCGCAGGGTGCGCGCATTGCGCAGCAGGTGGAAGACGTAGTCGCTGATGCCTTGCGAGGTGCTGAGGTCGATGCGTTGGCTGTCGAGTTCGTTCTCGGTGTAGACGATGTCACGCAGGGCGCTGAACAGCATCTCGCGGGTGCTGGCGATCATTTCGCCGTCGACGAAGGCGTCGGCCGGAGCGTTCAGCAATTCGAGGCGCACGCCACGATCCTGCTGGTGAATGCGGATTTCGAAGTCCTTGTAGGCTTCAAGGATGGTCTTGGCGTTATCGACATGGGCGCCGGTGTTGAGAATGGCCAGGGCGCACTGGCGGAAGAGGGTGTAGGTGCTGCCGGATCCGGCTTCGCTCAGTTGTTGAACTTCACGTTGAGAAAGGGTTTCCAGGCTGCCTTTCGGGCTGACCGAGGCATTGATTACGTGTCGTTGGGTCATGCAATGATCCTTAAAACGATGTCATCCCGAACCAGGCGGATGGCATCCGAATAGTGTGTATCCATGAATGAAGATGGCACGATCTGCGCGGTACCGCCATGTCCCCGTTGGACGCTGAAAAGATGAAAAGGGCCCCCAGCATAGCTAAATCGCGCGTAGAGGCGATAATGCGCAGCGAGTTTTTTCCGTTGCCCTTTTTATCGCTCAAGGAAGTCATGCCTGATGTTCGAGATTCAGCCGATGGATGCAGCAACGTTTCGCCAGCAGACCCGCCGCAGCACGATCATCATCGCCGCGCTGTTCCTGGTGCTGGCGATGGGGTTTTCCACGGCGGCGGTGGCGCTGTTCGGCGAAGCTGGCGGAGATAATCTGCGCTTTAATGTCGGCGGGGTGTTCGTCGCGTTTCTGCTGACGGCGGCGTTGTTGCGCGGGCAGTTCTGGCATCAGGCGTGGATGGCGCCGGCGGTCTATAGCTGGCGGCTCAAGCGCAGTCTGATGAGCGTGACCAACGTGATGCACCAGGTGACGGCGGCGGTGGCGCAGAATGATCCGGCGGCGATGAAGGTGCTGCGTTTCTATCATCTGGGGTTGACCCAGATGCACGAACTGGACGGTAACTCCAGCGATCATGCGCAGTTGCAGCGGGAAGTCGAAGCACACAAGGAACGGATGCAGGCGCTGGGTCTGGAGCTTGACCAGAAGCGCCTGGATCCGGCCTGGCTCGAAGCGTTGAAACCCGCCTCCCGCTAAAACGGTATCCGGCTGGTGCGGCGCAGTTTCCACTGACGGATCGCGCGTCCGTAAACCAACAGATTGACCACCAGCACCACGCTGCCGAGTGCCAGCTGGATCTGCGGCGTCAGCCCGGCCGGGTAAATGATCGGCCAGATGTAATGCTCGATGAAGCCGCCGGCGTATTCGGTTTGCCCGGCGGCGTGGCGCATCAGGTTTTCCCAGTAGGTCAGCGGACAGGTCAGGTGCAACACTTCGACCGCCACGCCCCAGGCCGCGGCCGGCAGGTGCAGCCACATCAAGCGTGGCCACTTGAGCACCAGCAGCCCGCCGAACAGCACGAACAGAATGAAGGACAAATGAAACAGCACCAGCCCGTCGGCTGCGATTCGATACAGCATGTCGTCTCCCTGACGCGTTTGCGAATGGCCGTATGTTACGCCGCTCAGGGTGAAAATCGGCGGTAAGTGCGCAAGATTGTTCAAGCCATTAACACCGCTTCGCTGGCAGAGTCAGCGGCTGTTTTCCGGATGAAGAGCGTTATGTCTGACTCACTCATGCCGCGCAGTGCCTTTCTTCGCGGCGCGGTGGCGATCATGCCGTTATCGCTGGCGACCGCACCGTGGGGGCTGCTGGCCGGCTCCATGGCGATCGAAGCCAATCTCACGCCGCTGCAAGGGCAGGGCCTGTCGAGCATCGTGTTCGCCGGTGCCGCGCAATTGGTGGCGATCGGCATGCTCAAGGGCGGTGCCGGGATGTTCTCGATTCTGCTGACCACGCTGCTGCTCACGTCGCAACATTTGTTGTACGGCATGAGCATGCGTTCGGTGATTGCGCCGCTGCCGGGGCGCTGGCGCATCGGCCTGGGCTTCTTGCTCACCGACGAACTCTTTGCCCTGACCAGTCAGCATGACCGGCAGCAGTTCAATCGCTGGTATGCACTCGGTGTCGGCCTGACGTTTTACCTTGCGTGGAACCTGTTCACGCTGGCCGGTATCGTTCTGGGCAGCAGCATTCCAGGCCTTGAACATCTGGGCCTGGACTTCTCGATTGCTGCGACCTTCATCGCCTTGATCACCCCGGTGGTGCGCAATGTCCCGACAGTGGTGTGTGTGGCGGTCTCGTTGTTCTGCTCGGTGTTGTTCAGCTACTGGCAATGGGGCTCGGCGCTGGTGTTGTCGGGGTTGGCGGGCATGACCGCGGGGTTTATCTGCAACAAACTGTATCGGGGGCGCACATGATGGTTTGGGCAGTGATTGTCGGCATGGGGATTCTGGTGTTTCTCAATCGCTATGTGTTTCTTGAGCCGCGGTTGCCCTTGCGCTTGAGCAGCAATGCCCGGCAGTTTCTCGGTTTTGCGGTGCCGGGGATGCTCACGGCGATCTGCGGGCCGATCGTGTTCATGCCGGAAAAACAGCTGAATCTGCAGTGGGATAATCCGTATTTGCTTAGTTCGCTGGTGGCGATCGCCTTGGTCATCTACACCCGCAATACTTTACTGAGCATGCTATTGAGCATGGCGTTCTTTTTTCTGTTGCGTTGGTGGCTGTAAGTTGCCGGATGAAAACTGTTCTACGCTTTCAGGATGACCTTTTACTTGTGACAGGAGGTGCGCATGGCGACTGAGCAAAAGCATCCGGAAGCGGATGAAGAAGAAACCGACGAGCCCACGCAAGAAGAAATCGAGCGGGAAAAACACAAGGAACAAACCTGGAAACACGACGATGGCAGAGAGCTGTCGGACCCCGACCGCAAGTTCTGATCGTTTGCCCTGAAAAAGCCCCGCACAAGCATACAAGCGGGGCTTTTTCGTTGTTTCAGAGATCGTCCACCTGCGTGAAATCGGGGTGTGAAGCCCGATAGCCCAAGGTTCGGTCGATCCACGCATTGAGCTCGTTGACCATCACCGGCGGATGGCCGGGATACCTTTCGAGGGTGGTGCGCAGGAGGCGTTCGATGTCGGGCACGGCACGCAGGTTTCGGGTCTTGATGTAGTGGCCGATAAAACAGTCGAGTTCAAAGCGTTCTGTCATCGACAGATAAATACACTCCAGGCCGCTGACCTGTTTGATTGCAAAATCGTCGCGCAACTTATTTCTCTGCAAGGTTTGTAAAAGTTGTAGGGAATTCCTGATTTGTTGACTATTTAGTCAACTGGTATGCCAATCGGAAATGCGGCGCGCATGCTATCCGTAGTGCCTCTAAATGTATGTATGACGAGTGAAATGTCAGACAGGCGGTTAGTTCGCTCAAACGTCTGTTTTTCGCTCTGTTTCAGCGATGAAACACCCTCTGTAACGATCCTGCGTCACCCGAAGGCGCAGCCTTCGGCAGCGTCATAGATAACGGGTGGAGGCGGGGGATGTTTACGGGATTGCGGTGATGAGGCTGGCGCCCTGGTTGCGCGCGTTGCCGACGGCCTTGTCGACCTTGTGCCATTCGAACATTTCGCTGCCTTCGCCTTCGAACAGCAGCATCTGTTCGGCGCGTTCGCCAGGTGTGGCAGGGTCGAGCCATTCGTTTGCCAGTGCTGCGCTGAATACCACCGGGCGACGATCGTGGATATCGAGCATACCGCCCTTGCTGTCGGCGGTGATGATCACGAAACCATCGTCGTCTCGCGGCTCGCGATCCGCTGTCGGAAACTGACCGATGGCCGCGCAGAATACCGCTGAGCGGTCTGCCCGACGGATCAGCCATGGTTGTCGGGTGTTGTCCGCTGCGTCGACCCATTCAAACCAGTTGTCCACCGGTACGATCAGCCGATGGCGCCAGATCGCCCGGAAGAACGGGCCGTGCGCGACTTTCTCCACCCGCGCATTGATCGGCGCGGCGCGATCCCTGGCCCAGTGCGGGCGCCAGCCCCAGCGCAGATTGTCGGCATATAACCGTCGTTCATGCTGATGCAGCACGGCCAGCGACGTGGTCGGCGCGGCGTTGTAGCGATTCAATGGTGCGTCGCCAACATGATTGAGCAGCGCATCGGGAATGCTCAACACCGCCACGAAATCGTGGATACCGCGGTACTGCGAGAGTCGTCCGCACATCGGCTGAATCTCCGGCTGGAGCTGTCAGCTTAGTCGCTGTTGCGGACTCAATCCCTTGCGTCCTGACCGGTGAACGTGTCGCGCCAGATCAGCCAGCGTCGTTCGATGACGGCGAGCACGCCATCGCTGAGTTTACCGAGCGACGCCAGGACGATGATGGCCGCCAGCACGATGTCCGGGCGCGAGGTTTCGCGCCCGTCACTGAGCAGATAACCCAGGCCTTTGGTCGCCGCAATCAATTCGGCGGCGACCAGAAACATCCACGCCAGACTCATGCCGCTGCGCAACCCGGTGAACAGCCCGGGCAGGGCGGCGGGCAGCAGAATCCGTCGCACCAGTTGCCAGCGGCTGAAACCATAGATGCGCCCGACCTCGACCCATTTACGATCAATGTTGCGGATGGCCGCGACGCCATTGGCGTATACCGGAAAGAACGCGCCGATGGCGATCAAGACAATTTTCGACGTCTCGTCGATGCCCAGCCACAGCAGCAACAACGGCACCCAGGCCAGGCTTGGAATGGCGCGGAGCGCGGCGAAGGTCGGTTCCAGATACGCCTCGGCCTCGCGGCTCAAACCGACCCACGCGGCAAACACCAGCGCCAGGCTGGCGCCGATGGCGAAACCCAGCAGCACGCGAATCAGGCTCGCAGCGATGTGTTTCCACAAGGCGCCCTCGGCGAGGTCGGTGAGGGTCAGGGCGATCTCGCTCGGCGCTGGCATCTGGTGGGACGGCAACCAGCCGCTACGCACGATGATTTCCAGGGCGACGATGATCAACAGCGGCAAGGTCAGGCCTTTGAGTCGGCGTTGCCATGCAGGATGAATGGCAGGCGTGCGTTTGCGCGCCACGGTGAGTGGCGCGGACAACGCTTTGCTGTAACGGGACATGATTTGGCTCCGCACACGGCCAATCCGCGACGCGCGCGGATTGGCCGTGAGTCTGGTCGATTACTGGCGGGCGACGGCTTGCTGCACACCACTGTCGAGCAACTGGTCGATGACCTGATCGACGTTGACGCCACGTCGCACCAGTTCTTCGGACACCAGAATCGGTGCGGCGGACTTGGAGGCGAGCACATCGTTGGCGGTCAGTTGCGGGCTGCTCAGGTCAGTGCGCGACAGCTGCAGTCTGGCCACATCCAGCGATAGACCGGACTCTTTGGCGAGGAGGGCGGCGAACTGGTCAGGATTTTTCAGCGCCCAGTCGCGCGCCTGCTCGTAAGCCTTGATCACCGTGGCGATGGTCTGCGGATGGTCCTTGGCGTATGCCTCAGTGACACTGACCACGCCATAGCTGTTGAACGCCGGGTTGCGGTACAGCAGGCGCGAACCGGCCTGCACCTGACTGGCGGCCATGTGCGGATCGAGGCCGGCCCAGGCATCGACGTCGCCTTTTTCCAGGGCGGTCCGACCGTCCGGATGTTGCAGATGCACCAGTTCCACATCGTCCTTGTTCAGCCCGGCCTGTTGCAGGCTGCGCAGGGTAAACAGGTACGGGTCGGTGCCTTTGGTCGCGGCAATTTTCTTGCCTTTGAGGTCGGCGATGGATTGGTAAGGCGAGTCTTTGCGCACCACCAGCGCGGTCCATTCCGCACGGCTGTAAACGTACACCGATTTGATCGGGCTGCCGTTGGCGCGACTCAGCACGGCGGCGAGGCTGGCGCTGGACGCGAAATCGACGCCACCGCTATTGAGGTATTCCAGCGAGCGGTTGCTGCCCTGGCTCAGCACCCAGCTGACTTGGGTGTCCGGCAGGGCTTTTTCGAGGAAGCCGAAGTGTTTCAGCACCAGGCTGACGGGCGAGTAGTAGGCGTAGTCGAGATGGACTTGCGCCGGCGCGGTTTCGGCGTGAGCCAGCGGTTGCAGGCCCAGAACCAGGGCGCCGGCGGCGAGCAACGTTTTAAGGCGGGGAAACGGCAACAACGATTTCATGGGAGCGCTCCGGCAAAGGCACAAGTTGCTTATGTCCAAAAAGATATTTTTATCGAATGCTTCCTGCATCAATGGAATATTGCAGGCTCTGTGCCATGTGTGCGGACTGCCCGGATTACAAGGGTTTTTCGGCGCTTTGCAAGGTTGGAAGTGTTGCCTGAAGAACAGTGTGGCGCGGCACTGTTGCGCGGCCAACAGTCCAGATCAACGGTGATGAGCTTATGCATTAATCGAATTTTAAAAGCTTTTGTTAAGAGCGTTATGGTCTATGCAAATCCCCTTTGCAGGACTCGTCATGAAGCTTTCCCGTTTCCTACGCACCGCGCTGACTGCTGCGCTGTTCGTCTCGCCACTGTCTTACGCTGCCGAACCTCTGGTCCTGCATGTCGGCGACCAGAATTACTACAACATCCGCGCCTCGATAGAAGCGTCCGGCGTGTTGAAAGGTGCGCCTTACAGCGTTGACTGGAAACATTTCCAGGCCGCCGCGCCGCTCGCCGAGGCCTTGCAGACCGGGTCGCTGGACCTCGGGTTTCTGGGGGATTCGGGCTTTCTGTTTCTGGCCGCGAAACAGGCGCCGGTGAAGCTGATCGGCGTTTCGCGGCAGAACCCCGACACCATCGCGCTGCTCGTGCCAAAGGATTCACCGGTACACACCATCGCTGATCTAAAAGGCAAGAAGGTCGCCTATTGGCCTGGCGCCTGGAGCCAGCAATTGACCCTGCGTGCGCTGGAGCAGGGCGGCTTGCCGGAAAACTACGTCGATTTCGTCAAACTGATGCCCATTGATGCCGCTGCCGCTTTGCCACAGGGCAGCATCGACGCCTTCCCGGTGTGGGAACCGTACATTTCGCAACAGATTGTATTTTCCGGTGCGCGGCCGATTCTGACCGCGAAAAACCTGATGCCGGGCTTGAGTGCCATCGCCGCGTCTGCCCCTTCAATCGACAGCAAGCGCGAAGCGATCGCCGATTTTCTCGGGCGTTTGAAGCAGGCGCGGGCCTGGGTCGACAGCCACACCGATGAGTACGCCGATCTGTGGGCGAAGAAAGCCAATCTCGATCAGGCGGTTTCACGGCACTGGTTGCGTCAGGCGCACATGAGCGTCGGTCCGGTCGATCAGCAGGCAGCCGCCGATCTGCAAAGCACCGCGGACTTTCTGTTCAAGGTCAAGGCGCTGCCGGCACCGCTGGCCACTGCCGGGATCATCGACACATCCTTTCAGCAGGCGCTGACGCATTGAAACGAGCCGCGCGACCAAACCCGGCTCGCACTGCCGGGCATTTGGGGCTGGATCGGGGATCATGACGCCCACTGAGGATGTGACTGGAAGATGTGACCCGGTTGGCATTTTGTATCGGGCGCGACACACAGGGCTCATCTATGCTGAACGGGTCGACCGACTCATCGCCTGCGAGGCGTCCTCCCATGCTGGCCATCGCCGATATTTGCCGGATTGTCGAATCCGGCTTTCCTGCGTTGAAGTGCGATTGCGTTCCCACTGCGCAGGGCCTGCTGCAGATCAAGGTGTATGAACCGGACAGCGGCCGTGTCGAACTGCTACTCAATGGTGTGTCCCCGGAACATCTCGTGACGATCCGCGACCTGTCCAACTTCATCGGCGAGTTGCGCACGGAAATGAGCGCCGGGCGCCGGGCGTTCGCCGGTTAAACCTTCATAAACGCCGTTGAAATGCCTGCACGATGCGCAGCGTCGCGTCACTGGTGCTGAGGTTCTGCACGGCGTCCAGCGGATGCCAGATGCAATCGATGATTTCGTTTTGCGGGCGCAACCGTTCGATATTCGTCACTGACGCTTCGTAGACGTGATGCTGGGTGCTGCCGCTGTGCAGTTCCATGACATACAACATGTCGTCAGCATCCAGTCCGGTTTCTTCCTGCAATTCGCGCGTGGCAGCTTCTGCCCGGGTTTCCCCTGGCTCGACTTTGCCCCCGGGCAATGTCCAGCGGCAGCGGGGCTTGCGTACCAGGAGCACATGGCGGTCCTGTTCGCAAATGACGGTGGCGCGTACTTTCATCTGTTACCTGTTTTGGGGCTGAAATAAAAATGAAACTAAACTGCAATATTTGAGCCGGGCCCGGTTTTAAAGGTTCCGTCGGACGTTGGATACACGTTTTGCGCGAAAAGTGCCTGTACCTTGACAGGCAAATGTCGCGACGCCCGGTCGGCCTCTCGTACGGATCAGGGTGTAAGGTGAGCCGGTGAAGCTGGATCCACTGTTAGCGAAAAGGGAGGTACCCCATGAGCACTCCAATGTTGAACAGGATGCACATGAACGGTTACGACGTGCTCAGCGTGAACAACGGTCCGTGGCGGGTGTGCACGCAAGGCGATCGGCTGGCGTCATTTGGCAGCAAAGAGGAAGCGCTGGCGTATGCCGCTGCACTGCCCGGCTACAAAAAACGCGCGGTGCGTGTGCAGAGTCACACGGCCAGTTGAAGCGTGAGTAATGAAAGAGCCCCGGTTTGCCGGGGCTTTTGTTTGCGGGGGCAGACGAGCGGTGTCAGTGCACTTTGGTTCGGCTGATGGCGCGGGCCTTCACTTCCTTGGCATACAGTTGCAACCGCTCCTCATCGCTTTGCAGGACCTCGCAGGATCTCAGTACCGTTTGCGCGTCCGCCTCGTTGCCGGATTTGCGCAACAGTTCAGCGATGCGCTTGAGGTCAACTGCCGACCAGCGCAGATCCGATGCAACGCTTTGCAGGTCGCGCTGAAGTTCGTGTTCGTATTCATTGAGCCGCATGATCACCTCCAGAACATTCTCGGTAAAACAGAGTAGTCGCATTTCTTGTCTGTGGGGCAAGGCCCGCCTGCCATTGGACTGATGGATGTAAAAAATTGTCCAAACGCCATCGCGGGCGCAGTGCCACGATGGATGTGTACCCGGTTACACGTTACATTCACTTTTTTTCAGAACAGGGATACACCATGCGGATATGGATCGGGGGGTTGGCGTTGGCCATGTTGGCGGGTTGTTCGTTGCCGGCATCGCTGGTGCCGGGAGAGCCGAATATCAGCAAGACCAGTGCCAAGCCCCCCAAGGACTATGCCGCGTGCGTATTACCGTTGTGGCAACAGGATGTCGCCAAGACCGCGCAGACTTCGATATCCAATGGTTATCGCATCACCGCGCCCAGCGTGATCACGGCCGACGAGATTCTCGATATCGTCAAGTACAAGGACGGCAGCCGGGTTTCGTTGTATCAGGGGCCGCCGTGGGCCAAGTCCGGATCGTTGCGCAAATCGGTGCGCGATTGCCTTTAAGGGCATTTCGGGTGCAAAAAAAGCAGAAACCGTATCAACGGTTTCTGCTTTTTTTTCGCCTGTCGGAATGCGCATCCAGGGCTATGACCAAAACTCATGGCCCCATGATTTTTAATGGTTACAGGCACCGCCAGCCCCGGTGTTAAAAAATCGCAAACACAGCTCATCAATAACAACCAGAGAGCGTTTGCAGCCATGCCCCTTTTCTCCCGCCGCACCTCCCCACGCCTGTTATTGAGCGCACCGGCCATTCGGCCCGTGTGAGCGATCGACCATCCCTCGTAGCGCAAAAGAGTAATGACTGATGAAAGAACTCGACCTGTACATCGGTGAAGGTTTCGAAGGCCCGGGCGTGAACGCCGCGCACATCAATATCCTGATCGGCCCGCGCAACGGCCCGGCCGGGCAGGCGTTTGCCAACAGCCTCGCGTCGCCGAGCCAGGGCCATTGCCCGTTCATGGTGATCGCCCAGCCGAACATCCCGGTCAAGCCGATGACTCTGTATGTGAACAAGGCTGCAATCAGCAGCGACTTGCACGGCAACGCCACCTGGGGCGCGTCGCAGGCCGGGATTGCCAAAGCCGTGCTTGAAGCGCTGCTCGACGGCACCTTGCCGCCGGAAGCCGAAGACGAGTGGGCGATCGTTACCGCCAACTGGGTCAATCCGGCCTGCGACGACCTCGATGCGGTCTATTTGAACAACTACAACGCCTGCCGCACCGCGATCCGCGCCGCCCTGACCGGCAAGCCGGAAACCGCGCAACTGGCCGATGTGGTCAACCACATCAGCAATCCTTTCTACACGCCAAAAGCCTGAGGTCCGCGCCATGCAATACATTCGTTTGGGCAACTCCGGCCTGCAAGTTTCCCGCCTGTGCCTGGGCACGATGAACATGGGCACGCCAGACTGGAAGCCGTGGATCTTCAATGAAAAACAGAGCGAACCGATCGTCGCTCATGCACTGGATAACGGGGTGAATTTCATTGATCTGGCGGACTTCTATTCTGCCGGGGTCGGCGAAGAAGTGGTCGGGCGCATCGTCAAGCGCCTGGCCCGCCGCGAGGACCTGGTAATCACCACCAAGGTCGGCTACGGCACCCGCAGCGGGATCAACGCCAGCGGCCATTCGCGCAAACACATCATGGACAGCATCGACGCCTCGCTGAAGCGTCTGGACATGGATTACGTCGACGTGTTCATGCTGCATTACTTCGATGTCAACACCCCGGTCGAAGAGACCATGGGCGCACTGAACGACATCGTGCGTTCCGGCAAGGCGCGTTACATCGGCGTGTCGACCATGCTCACCGGGCAACTGGCGAAGATCCTCATGGCTTGCGAACGCAATGGCTGGGTCAAGCCGATCAACATGCAGTTGCAGCTGAACTGCGCCTACCGCGAAGAAGAGCGCGAGATGATTCCGTTCTGTCGCGACCAGGGCATCGGTGTCTCGGTGTTCAGCCCGTTGGCCCGTGGCCTGCTGACCGGCGACGTGCAATCGACCCGCAACCAGACCGACTTCTTCACTCAGCAGATGTACAGCGATGAAGCCTCGTTCGAAATCGCCCATTCGGTACAGCGCGTGGCACGCGCCCGTGGCGTGTCGAATGCGCAGATCGCCCAGGCATGGGTGGCCAGTCATCCGGGGGTCGATTGCATGCTGGTCGGTGCCGACACCACGGCGCAATTCGACAGTGCTTTGGCTGCGCTGGAGACCAGACTGGATGCCGATGAGCTGCACGAACTGGAGCGCAATTACACCCCGTGCGACGTGATCAACGATTACACCGCCGGTAAACGTATCCTGCGCACGGCGCGTCCGGGCCTTGAGCGTTTCACTTTGCAGGGGGCGGTGGCATGAGCGCGTTGATTCGTCACGGCAACTTCATCGCTGGCCAGTGGGGGCAGGGCGGGGAGACCTATGCGGTGCGTAACCCGGCCAACGGCGAGCTGATTGCCGACGTGCAGAAAGCTGGCGCCGAGGAGACCGGTCTGGCCATCGAAGCCGCCAACCGTGCATTGCCGATGTGGCGCGGACTTACTGCCAAGGAACGCAGTCAACGACTCAAACGCTGGAGCGATCTGATGCTCGCCCACCAGAAGGACCTGGCCACGCTGCTCAGTCGCGAACAAGGCAAGCCGCTGGCCGAGGCGATGGGCGAAGTGGTCTACGCGGCGAGTTTTCTCGAGTGGTTCGGCGAGGAAGCCAAGCGTGCCTACGGCGACGTGATCCCGAGCCACAAGGCGGATGCGCGGATCATCGTGGTCAAGGAAGCCATCGGTGTGGTCGCCGCGATCACCCCGTGGAATTTCCCCCTGGCGATGGTCACCCGCAAGGTCGGCCCGGCGTTGGCGGCGGGTTGCACGATGATTCTCAAACCGTCGGAAGAGACGCCGCTGTCGGCGTTTGCCCTCGCGGTGCTGGCCGAACAGGCGGGGATTCCGGCGGGCGTGTTCAACATCGTGTCCGGCGATGCGGTGGCGATTGGCGGTGCGCTGCAAGCCTCAAGCATCGTGCGCAAACTGTCGTTCACTGGCTCGACACGCACCGGCAAGCTGCTGATGCGTCAGGCTGCCGACACCCTGAAAAAAGTCTCGCTGGAGCTGGGTGGCAACGCGCCGTTCATTGTCTTCGACGATGCCGATCTGGACGCCGCGGTCAAAGGCGCGATGGCCTCGAAATTCCGCAACACCGGGCAGACTTGTGTGTGCGTGAATCGCTTCTTCATTCAGGACAGCGTCTACGAAGCCTTCACCGGCAAGCTTGCCGAAGCGGTTGCGGCGATGCGCGTCGGCAGTGCGCTGGATGGTGAAACCGAGCAAGGCCCGCTGATCAACAGCGCCGCGCTGGCCAAGGTCGAAAGCCATGTCAGCGATGCGCTGGAGAAGGGCGCCACACTGCTGTGCGGCGGTCGTCGTCATGCACTCGGCGGGACCTTCTATGAGCCGACCATCCTCACTGAGGTCAGCGGCGACATGCTGATCGCCCAGGACGAAACCTTCGGCCCGGTGGCTGCGTGCTTCCGCTTCAAGGATGAGGCCGAGGTGCTGGCGCGGGCCAACGACACGCCATTCGGTTTGTCGGCGTACTTCTACAGCCGCGATATCGGCCGGGTCTGGCGCATGGCCGAAGGCCTGGAGGCCGGGATGGTCGGAATCAACGAAGGGATCATTTCCACGGAAGTCGCGCCATTCGGCGGCATCAAGGAATCGGGCCTTGGACGCGAGGGTTCGAAGTACGGTCTGGATGACTATCTGGAGATCAAATACCTGTTGATGGGTGGCCTCTGACCCAACGCAAAACCTCTGTAGGAGTGAGCCTGTTCCGACGATAGCGGTGGGTCAGTGACCCGCCAACATCGCGAGCAGGCTCACTCCTACAGATAAAGCAAGCGCAATCCGTTTCTCCGTCAATAACAACAATTGGAGACGAACATGTCCGCTCAATCGGTAAAAATCGACGACCTGCCCATCGGCCGGTTTCATATCAAGATCGCCGGGCTGACCTTCGGCGCGCACTTCACCGACGGCTACATCCTTGGCCTGATCGGCATCGCGTTCACCTTGCTCAGCCCGCAGATGCAGCTGGATGCGTTCTGGCAGGGCCTGATCGGCGCGTCGGCGTTGATCGGGCTGTTTCTCGGCAGTCTGTTTTTCGGCTGGATTTCGGACAAGGTCGGCCGGCAGAAGATTTTTCTCGTCAGCTTCGTGCTCATTACCCTCGCTTCGGTGATGCAGTTCTACGTCGAATCCGCCATGAGTCTGTTCCTTTGCCGGGTGTTGATCGGCATTGGTCTGGGCGGTGATTTCAGCGTCGGCCACGCCATGCTCGCCGAGTTCTCGCCGAAGAAACATCGCGGTGTGTTGCTTGGCTCGTTCAGCGTGATCTGGACCTTCGGTTATGTCGCCGCCACGTTCGTTGGCACGGCGATGCTCAGCCTTGGCGATGACGCCTGGCGCTGGATGCTCGCGTCGTCAGCGATCCCGGCGGCACTGATTCTGATTGCGCGCATCGGCACGCCGGAATCGCCGCGCTGGCTGGTCAATCAGGGGCGCATTGCCGAGGCGCGGGCGATTGTCAAAAAGCATCTGGGCGACAATGTCGAACTGGACGAAACGCGCACCACGCAAACCCGTTCCGGCTACGCGGTGCTGTTCAGCCGTGAGTACCGCAAACGCACGGCGTTCAACTGCCTGTTCTTCGTCTGCATCGTGATGCCGTACTTCGCGATCTACACCTTTCTGCCGTCGATCCTGCAGAAGATGGGCCTGGCCGAAGGCTTCGGTACTGAGCTGATGTTGAACATGCTGCTGATCCTCGGCGCGCTGATCGGCATCTGGTGCACGATCAAATTCAGCCGGCGCGGCTTCCTGATCAATTCGTTCATCATCCTCGCGGTGGCGCTGTTTCTGCTGGCGGTGCTGCCGGGCAGTGCGGCATGGCTGATGGTGCTGGTGTTCGGCGTGTTCACCCTGGTGCTGTCGGCGGTGAGTAATCTGGTCGGGGTGTTCCCGGCAGAAAGCTTCCCGACCGAAGTACGCGCCAGTGGCATTGGCCTGGCGACGGCGGTCAGTCGCCTGGGCTCGGCGGTCAGCACCTTTCTGCTACCGGTGAGCGTGGCGGGGATCGGCCTGAGCCCGACCATGGGTATTCTTGCGGCGATCCTGGCGCTTGGCGCGTGGCTGTCATGGGCGTGGGCACCGGAGACCAAGTCGCTGACGCTGAGTCAGGCGTGCAAGGCGCAGAGTCCGGTGGAGGGGAGTGCCATCGCGGTGGCCAAAGTGGCCACCCCGATCTGACGGTCTGCCACAAAAAGCTGTGGGAGCGGGCTTGCTCGCGAAAGCGTCAGGTCAGTCGAACGCAATGTCGACTGACCCACTGCCTTCGCGAGCAGGCCCGCTCCCACGTTGGATCTTTGGTGGGTCAGGGGTTACTGACCATACTCAACCAATCGGTAAACAGCTTCACTTTCGACAGGCCTTGCTTGTCATTCGCCACATCCAGCCAATAACCATAAGGGCCGATCACTTCAATCGGGGTGATCGGCAACAGGCTGCCGTTGGCCAGTTCCTTTTCGATCATCTGGCGGTCGATCACCGCCAGTCCACCGCCGGCCAGTGCGGTGTGAATCACCTGGTCCAGAGTGCTGAATTCCAGTCCCTGTGCGGCATCAATGTCATCGCGGCCCATGGCTGCCAGCCAGTTTTCCCAGACCTTCAAGCGTTTGCCGTCGTGGAGGATGTGCAGCAGCGGGAACGCTTGCAGATCCGGTGGCTGCTCGGCCGTGAACAACTCCGGGCTGGCCACGGCAATATGCCGCTCCATCACCAGCAACTGACTGACGCAGTGAGGCGCTGCCGCGAGGCCGAAGCGGATGTGGCAATCGACTTCCGTGAGGCTGTCGTGGCCGATCTGGTTGGTCACGCTGAGGTTGATGTCCGGGTAGCGCTGACAGAACGCGCGCAGGTGCGGCGACAGCCAGCGGGTGGCCCAGGTCGGCGGCGCGAGCACTTTCAAGCGTTGGCGCAGATTCGGCACGCGCACCGCTTGCAGAGAACGTTCGATGTGGTCGAAGGCTTCGGCCAGATGAGGTTTGAGGTTGCTGCCGGCTTCGGTCAGCGACAGGCCTTGCGGGGTGCGCACGAACAGCGCGACGCCGAGATAGTCTTCAAGCTGTTTGATTTGGCGGCTGACGGCGCCTTGGGTGACGTTCAGGCTCAGCGCGGCCTGACTGAAACTGCGATGCCGCGCGACTTCTTCGAACACGCGCAGAGTGTTGAGCGAGGGCAGTTGACGCATGGAGATGGAACTCCGATCCGGTGGCCCGGTTTATTGTTGTTTTGCAGGTTTTTCCTTTGGGCGTATCTGACTATTGGTGGAGGGCGGATGCAAGTGTTGTTTACACGCACGCCATCGCGAGCAGGCTCACGCCTGCATCTGGATCCGTGCACGGACCACTGTAGGCGTGAGCCTGCTCGCGACAGCTATGTCATGAACACCAACGCATCAGGATCAGAAGTAGTAACCGACGTTCACATACAACTGGTTTTCCCACTGATCCAGCCCCCCCGCGCCCAGGCTTTGGGTGTAACTGCTGCCACCGATGTACGGATCGTTTCGGCCGAACAACCACTCGGTCGCCACCCACAATTTGCTCACTGAAAACGAGCTGCCGAGGATCATCCGCTCAGAGGTCTTGAAGCCGCTGGCAGATTTGTCGAAGGCGCTGTAGTTGGCGTAGAGCTTGATCCCGCTGACCTGATCGAACAGGTATTTACCACCCACGTCATAGCTCAGATCGGCGACGTACAGATTGCCGCGACTAGCCACGTTGTAGGTGCCGTCGTAGCCGCCGAGGGTCACCACTTCATCGCTGCCGGGATTGCGCGGCGACATCTGCTGGCGCGCCGCCTGCAACTGCACGCCCCACGGGCCGTTCTTGCCCAGATAGTGAATGGCCACGGCGTTGCGCCGGCCATCGTTGTCGGTGTCCTTGTTTTCCAGGGTCGAGGTCAGGCCGGAAATCCCCACTTCTGATTTCCATGGGCCCAGATCCAGTGCTTTTGCCACGCGCAGCACCACCGTGTTGCGTTCCTGGTTGTCGCTGCCGTCGGCGACGTAGCTGTCGGCCCCGGACACCACGCTGGAATAGGTGACGCCCTTGCTGGTGCCTTTGCCTTGCCACGCCGGGCGCAGGTAGTAACCGCCCTGGATGTTCCAGTCACCGCTTTGCTGGATGTATTTGGCGCCGATCTGTTGCACGTCTTCCAGGCCGATGACGTTGCCCAGGGTTTCGTAGAAGGTGCTGCCGAAGTACGGCTGCAAGCCGAACGGCACGGTGTTCAGGCCGACCTGCACTTGTTGGTCCGGGTTGAACTTGTAGCCAGCCCAGGCGAACTTGGCGAACTGAATATCACCGTAGTTTTTCGTGTACTGGTAAGGGTAGGAGCGACCGTAGAAGCGGTACTGCGCCTCACCGATCCAGCTGTCGGAATTGTATTTGGCGCTGAGGAATACGGTGTCTAGGCCGAACTTCTGAATGTCGCGATCCGGGTCCACGTCCCAGCGCGCGCGAACGGCGCCGCCAAGATCAAGGTTGTCGGTGACTTGTACCGCCATCGCCGGAGCGGCAACGCTGCAGAACAGAACGATGGAGGTGGTGCGCAGGCGCAAAGAGACAGGGAAGGGCATGGAGCGGCTCTCGATTGTTTTTATTAGAGATGTCGCGCAGTTTTGCCCTCCGCCGGAGGTTGAACAAACGATAAAAACGATGCGCAAACCTGCATCGAATGCATGTTACTCAGAAAATCCTGTAGGACAGTCCGGCACAGTCGTGGGATGCTTTGCGCCTTGTCAGTGGTTTTCGAGTGCCTTGATATGAAACGCAAAATGCCCGGTCTGAACGCGCTAAAGGCGTTCGAAGTGGCCGGCAGCACCGGCAGCTTCACCCGCGCCGCCGAGTTGCTTAACGTCACCCAGAGTGCGGTCAGCCGTCAGGTGCGGCAGCTGGAGGAACAGCTCGGCGAAAGCCTGCTGGAACGCCGCCACCATCATCTGGAGCTGACGGCCGCCGGCAAGGTCCTGCTGCGGGCGTTGCACCAGTCGTTCGACAAGATCGAACTGACGGTGCGCAGCATTCAGCAGAAAACCCATTCCAACCGGCTGCACATCAACGCACCTCCGACCTTCACCAGTCGCTGGCTGATGCCGCGCCTGGGACGCTTGCGCGAGCAGCACCCGGAGCTGGAACTGAGCATCACCACGCGTTTGCAGGACAGCCTGGCGGAAACCAGCACCCTCGATTGCGCGATCCGTTTTGGCGACGGTGAGTGGGACGGCCTCGACAGTTCGCTGCTGATTCAGGAGCGGCACATCGCGGTGTGCGCACCGTCGCTGTATGCCCGCGAGGGCGGCGAGCAGGGCATCGACCTCAATCGCCTGACGCTGCTGCATGTGCTGGCCAAGGAAGATCAGCGTTACCTGACCTGGAAGCATTGGCTGGACGCGGCGCGCATCAGTGGCGTCGATACCCAGGGCGGCTACGAGTTCGACCTGCTGGACCTGGCGATTCAGGCTGCCACCGACGGGCTGGGCATCACCATTGCCGACTGGCACATGGTCGCGGCGGAACTGGCCAGCGGGCAGTTGACCCAGGTGCTGAATGTGCACGTGGAAGGGCATCAGTCCTACTGGTTGGTGACCCGGCCGGAGCAGACCGAGATGCCGCAGTTGCAGGTGTTTGCGCAATGGCTGCAAGCGGAAATCTGGCTGGCGCAGCGCCAATTAGAGCCTTCGACCGCAGCTTCCTGACACACCACAGGCCTTTTGTAGGCGTGAGCCTGCAGGGATTTGTGCTGATGCGAGGGTAACCTGCATTTTTCGAATGTTTGCCCGCCCTTTAAATCGTTTGTTCAACCCGCCACCGATGACAAGACTGGTGGCACTGATAAAAACAAACGATGGGCGATGCACATGCGAATCGAGCGAAATTTTGTTAACGGCCAGTTTGTCGAACCTGCCAGCGCGGCGTTGATCGCGGTCTACAACCCGGCCACCGAAGCGTTGCTCGGCCATGTGTCGGCGGCAACCACCGAAGAAGCCACCGCAGCCGTCGATGCTGCGGCGACCGCACAAAAAGTCTGGGGCAAACTGACCAGTATCGAGCGCGCCGAACACTTGCGCGCCTTCGCCGCCGCGCTTGAGGAGCGTGCCGAATCCATCGGCGCCGCCCTGGCCGCTGAATCCGGTAAAAGTCTCAGCGACGCGAGCAACGAAGCGCGCTATGCCGCGCAAATCACCCGTTACCACGCCGAGTGGGCCCGGCGCATCGAAGGCGAGATCATTCCCAGTGACAGCCCCGACGAAAACCTGTTTCTGCACCGCGAGCCGATCGGCGTCGTCGCGTGCCTGATTCCGTTCAACTACCCGGTCTACACCTTGCTACGCAAGATTGCCCCGGCGCTGATTGCCGGCAACACGGTGGTGGTGCGCCCGAGCAACAACACCCCGACCTCGGCATTCGAAATCGCCCGAGCCGTGCAGCAGTCGGGCATGCCGGCCGGTGTGATCAATATCCTGACCATGGATCACGCCACCGCTGCCACGGTGTGCACGCATAAAGCTGTTGGCCTGATCACCTTGACCGGCAGCGTCAACGCCGGGCGCATTGTCCTCGACTACTGCAAGGCCAACATCGCCAAGCCGTCGCTGGAATTGGGCGGAAAGACCCCGGCCATCATCGAAGCCGATGCTGACCTCGAAGCCGCCGCCAGCGCGATCATCGCCTCCAAGACCACCCACTGCGGGCAGTTATGCACGGCGGTGGAGCGGGTCTACGTGCAGGAAAGTGTCCACGACCGATTCCTCGCGCTGCTCAAGGCCAAAATCGCCGAGGTCAAGTTCGGCGACCGCGCCACGGATGCCAGCCTGATGGGGCCGCTGGTCAACGCCAGTTCGCAGCAGAACATCCACGCCATGGTTGAGCGCGCCATCACCGCCGGCGCCGTGCTCGAAAGCGGCGGCGTGCTGCCGCAAGGTCCCGGACATTTCTATCCGCCGACCCTGCTCAGCGGGTGCCGCCAGGACATGGAAATCGTTCAGGAAGAAATCTTTGGCCCGGTGCTGCCAGTGCTCAAATACCGCGACATCGACGAAGCGCTGGCCCTGGCCAACGACCACCAGTTCGGCCTGGCGTCGGTGCTCTACACCGAGAACTACCGCACCGCGCAGAAAGTCGCCAACGCCATCGAGGCGGGCGAGTTGTACGTCAACCGCACCCCGGCTGACCCGTATCAGGGCTATCACGCCGGCTGGAAACGCTCGGGCCTGGGCGGCGATGACGGCAAGCACGGGATGCTCGAATTCACCCAGACCCGACTCGTGGTCATGAAGTACTAGAAAAGCAGCTGCTAGCTGCGAGCTTCAAGCTGCCAGTAAGGGCAAACGGTGACGGGCTTTGGCTTGCCGCGTGTAGCTTGAAACTCGCAGCTGATTTTATCTAATAAAAACAATTATCAGGGGCGCCCGGAGCACGGGTTGCCCGAGGTCACTTCAATGTCCAAGCATGCATCCTCTGCTGCCGCTGTTCAGGGTTCCAACTCGGCTGTGAAAAGCCAGAGCGACAAGGGAAGTCGCTATTTCCAATTGATGTTGCTGGTGCTGGCCGCCGGCGCGATCTACCCGATTCTGTACCTGCGTCAGGTCTACCAGACCACGATGCTCGAAGTGTTCCAGATCAGCCACAGTGAACTGGGCTATCTGTACTCGATGCTCGGCACGATTTTTCTCCTCAGTTATTTGCCCAGCGGCTGGCTGGCGGATCGCATTGCACCGCGCTTTCTGATTTTCTTCTCGCTGGTGGCGACCGGGGCGCTGGGCCTGTGGTATTCGACGGCGCCTTCGTTGACCGGGCTGATGATCATCTTCGGTTGCTGGGGCCTGACCACCGGTTTGACCTTCTGGGCCTCGGTCCTCAAACGGGTGAAGATGATTGCGCACCATACCGAGCAAGGGCGCTTCTTCGGCATCCTTGATGGTGGGCGCGGTCTGGTCGAGGCGCTGCTGGCGACGGTTGCGCTGGCGCTGTTCGCCTTCGCCACCGAAACCCGCGGTGAGTCGACTGCCGAAGGCTTCAGGCACGTGGTCTATCTCTACGCCTTCACCTGTATCGCCATCGGCTGTGTGCTGGTGCTGATCAAGGATCCGAAGTCGATGGCGGACACGCCGCCGGTGGAGAAGGGCAAGTTCAATCTGCTCACGGATCTGGCGACGCTGGTGAAGATTCCCGAGCTGTGGCTGGTCACTGCAATTGTGTTCTGCGGCTATCACATCTTCTGGGCCACCTACAGTTTCTCGGACTACCTGCAAGGCAGCGGCCTGACCGCTGTCATGGCTGGCACCATCACCACCATCAAGCTGTGGATGCGGCCCATCGGCGGCATCGGTGGCGGCTGGCTGGGGGACAAGTTCTCGAACATCTCGGTGCTGATCGTCGCGCTGTTACTGGCGAGTCTGGCGATCGTCGGCCTGATCGTTTTTCCGGCACTCAACAGCATGGGGCTGCTGATCGCCACGGTGATTTTCATCGGCCTGATGACCTACGCGATTCGCGGTCTGTACTGGGCGATCCTTGACAGCTGCAACATTCCGCTGCGCATCACCGGCCTGGCCATCGGCATTGTCTCGGTGGTCGGCTACATGCCGGATGCCTTCATTCCGTTGATCAACGGCTACCTCACCGAGCACTTCCCCGGCGCCCTCGGCTACCAGCTGTACTTCGGCTACATCGCCGCCATCGGTCTGATCGGCACCCTGGCTGCCGTGGCCCTGCGCGCCCGAATCAATCGCAAAACTTCAAATAATGCAGGTGCCTGACATGAAAATCATCGCCCTTGAAACCCATATCGTCGCCGTACCGCCACCGCACGTTGGCGGCATGTACTGGCTGTTCGTCAAGCTCAAGACCGACTGCGGCATCGAAGGCGTGGGCGAGATCTACGCCGCGACCTTCGGCCCGAAAGCCATGCTGCCGATCATCGAAGACGTGTTCGAACGCTATCTGCTCAACCAGGATCCGCACCATATCGAACGCTTCTTCCGTCAGGCCTATTCCAGCGGTTTCACCCAGCGTCCCGACTTGACCATGATGGGGGTGGTCAGTGGTCTGGAAATGGCCTGCTGGGACATCATCGGCAAAGCGGCGAACAAACCGGTTTACGAATTGCTCGGCGGCAAGGTCAACGAGCGTCTGCGCTCCTACACCTACCTGTACCCGGTCAACAGCCGTGGCGAATACGACTACGACGACCCGGACCTGGCGGCCGAGTGCGCCGTCGAGAACATGAACAAAGGCTTCACCGCGCTGAAGTTCGATCCGGCCGGCCCGTACACCGCGTACTCCGGGCATCAGATTTCGCTGGAAGTGCTGGAGCGCTGCGAAACCTTCTGCCGCAAGATCCGCGAAGCAGTGGGCAATAAGTGCGACCTGCTGTTCGGGACTCACGGGCAGATGGTGCCGTCGTCGGCGATTCGTCTGGCCAAGCGCCTGGAGAAGTACGATCCGCTGTGGTTCGAAGAACCGGTGCCTCCAGGCCAGGAAGAAGCCATGGCGCAAGTCGCGGCGAAGACCAGCATCCCGATTGCGACCGGTGAGCGCCTGACCACCAAGTACGAATTCTTCAAGCTGTTGCAGGCCGGCGGTGCGTCGATTCTGCAGATGAACGTGGCGCGCTGCGGTGGTCTGCTCGAAGCCAAGAAAATCGCCAGCATGGCCGAGGCCTACTACGCGCAGATCGCCCCGCATTTGTACAACGGGCCGATTGGCGCAGCGGCGAGTTTCCAGCTGGCGACCTGCACCCCGAACTTCCTGATTCAGGAAAGCATCGAGACCTGGGGCGGCTTCCACGCCGAGGTACTGACCAAGCCGTTGCAGTGGGAGGACGGCTACATCATTCCGTCCACCGAGCCGGGCCTGGGCGTCGAGCTGAACATGGAGGTGGTACGCAAGCACTCGCCGTACACCGGCGAGCGCCTGCACCTGCAAATGGCACCTGTGCCAGTTGACGTGAAAGACACATCGCCTGCGCGTGGCTGACACCGTCCCTTTAGGCGTGGGCCTGCTCGCGATAGCGGTGGGTCATCCTCTGAAAGTGGTGACTGATACGACGCCATCGCGAGCAGGCTCGCGCCTACTGGCGATCGCAGTGTCTATTCCGATTTTTGTACAACGACTTACGCGGTAACCGTGCATGACATACGACTACATCATCGCTGGCGCAGGCGCCGCTGGCTGCGTGTTGGCCAATCGGCTCTCGGCCTCCGGGCAATACACGGTGCTGCTGCTGGAAGCGGGCGGCAAAGACAGCTCGCTGTGGTTCAGGATCCCGGTCGGCTTCGCCAAAATGTATTACAACCCGACCTTCAACTGGATGTACTACAGCCAGCCGCAGAAGCAACTGGGCAATCGCGAAATCTACGCCCCGCGCGGCAAGGTGCAGGGTGGTTCCGGCTCGATCAACGCGATGATTTACGTGCGTGGCCAGGCCCACGATTTCGACGATTGGGCGGCCAGCGGCAACGACGGCTGGGGCTTCAAGGACGTGCTGCCGTACTTTCGCAAACTGGAAAATCACCCGCTGGGCGATAGCGAATACCACGGCGGCAGCGGTCCGATCAGCATCACCCCGATGAAGGGCCAGACCCACCCGATCTGCGATGTGTTTCTTGAAGGCTGCTCGCAGCTCGGCTATCCGCGCAGCGACGATTTCAACGGGGCGAAATTCGAGGGTGCAGGTCTTTACGACGTCAACACCAAAAACGGCCAGCGCTGTTCCAGCAGCTTCGCTCATCTGCATCCGGCACTGAGCCGGCCGAACCTGACTGTCGAGCATTACGCTCTGGTGGATCGTGTGCTGTTTGACGCAGCACAGCAGCGCGCCAGCGGTATCTCGATTACCCAGCACGGGGTGGTGCGCACGTTTACTGCGCGCAAGGAAGTGATCCTCTGTGCGGGCGCGGTCGATACGCCGAAGATCCTGCAGTTGTCCGGCGTGGCCGATCGCGAGCTGCTCGCCAGGCACCAGATTCCGCTGGTCAAACACCTGCCAGCGGTGGGCCGCAACCTGCAGGATCACCTGTGCGTCAGCTACTACTACAAGGCCAATATCCCGACGTTGAACGATGAACTGAGTTCGCTGTTCGGCCAGCTAAAGCTCGGCCTCAAATACCTGCTCACCCGCAAGGGCGCGCTGGCGATGAGCGTCAATCAGGCCGGCGGATTTTTCCGTGGCGACCAGCAGCAGGCACATCCCAACCTGCAGTTGTACTTCAACCCGCTGTCGTACCAGATCCCGAAAAACAACAAGGCCAGCCTCAAGCCGGAGCCGTATTCAGGCTTCCTGCTGTGCTTCAATCCGTGCCGGCCTACCAGTCGCGGGCACGTCGAAATCGCCTCGAAAAATCCACGGGATGCGGCGTTGATCGACCCGAACTACCTGAGCACACAAAAGGACATTGATGAGGTGATCCAGGGCAGTCGCCTGATGCGCAAGATCATGAACGCCCCGGCGCTTAGGAGCATCACCGTCGATGAAGTCTTGCCGGGGCCAGCGGTGGAAACCGATGAGCAGATGTTGCAGTACTTTCGCGACAACTGTGGCTCGATCTATCACCTGTGCGGGTCCTGTGCGATGGGGACGGACGAGCAGACGTCGGTGGTCGACAAGCGCCTGAAAGTGCATGGTTTCGCAGGGTTGCGGGTCGTCGATGCGTCAATTTTCCCGAATGTGACATCGGGCAATACCCATGCGGCGGTGCTGATGGTCGCGGAGAAGGGCGCGGATCTGATTCTGCAGGATGCGCAGGTTTAGCGGCTGGCGTAATGCGCTGTGACAGATCGCGGCGAGGGACTTTTTCAGCGTGCACTAGGCTTTGATTGCCGGTCACTTATCGGGCCGGCAAGTCTTTCAAGGAGCCACGGATCATGGACGATCTGGTCAAAGAAGTTATTCCGTTGTTGCAGTACCTCATCCCCGGGTTTGTTTCGACCTGGATTTTTTACACGCTCACCGCATTCAAGCGACCTGACACGTTTGGGCAGATTGTGCAGGCGTTGATTTTTACGTTTGTGATTCATGGGCTGGTGTTGGGGGGCGAGGCAATCTGTTTATGGGTGGGGACGAAGGGGGTTTCTGTAGGAATATGGGATGGCAAAGCGCAGGCAATCTGGGCATTTGTTGTTTCAGTGATGCTCGGGTTTCTATCCTGCAATCTTGCGTCAAATGACAAGCTGCATGTTTGGTTACGATTTCGAAATGTAACCAGAAAAACCTCGTATCCCAGTCAGTGGTACAGCACCTTTGCGCGACATGATCGGCTCATTACGCTGCATTTGAACGACGAACGGCGCCTGTTCGGCTGGCCTTGTGAATGGCCTTCCGAACCTGCGAATGGACAGTTTGTGATGCAGAGTCCGAAATGGTTGGGCGACGATGGCATTGCCCAGCCTTTTGAAGCAGATCTGTTGGTGATAGATTCGTCGAAAGTTCAGTGGGTTGAATTCACCACCATAAAAGAGGGCCAGTCATGACCGCCGAAGCACCGAGACCCATGCCGCCAGAAGTGGCCCGCTACCTTGGTTCGAACGACAGAAACTCGCCACAAACTGCTCGTGGTCCTAGTGCTCCGCCTCCGCCAAAACGGTGATTGCTCACTCGGGTGAGGCGATAATTCATAGCGATCGCACCAGCCAGTCCCGAAACGCCTTCAACGACGGCAACGCCTCATTACGCGGCGGATACACCAGGTAATAGCTGCGCCGACTGGTGATCGGTTCCCCCAGTTGCAGCAGCTCGCCGTTAAGCAATTCATCGTCAACCAGAATCCGCGGCACCAGCCCCACGCCGATATTCGCTCGCACGGCCTGAATCAGGTGCGAGGTCATTTCAAAGCTCGGTCCGATACGCATGCTGCGGTGCGGCAAGCCGTGATGAGTGAACCATTCCGCCCAGGCCTGGGCATTGCTGCTGACGTTGAGCAGCAGTTGTCCGGCAATCTGCTGTTCGGCGTCCTGACGTTCGGCTGCTGTTAATTGCGCGCTGGCGATCACCACCAGTTCTTCGGTGTGCAGGGGCAGGGCGCTCAGCCCCGGCCATTCACCGCCACCGACGCAGATCGCCGCGTCGATCTCGCTGGTATCGAAGTCGATCGCTTCGATGCGCGAATGCAAGTGCACGGTCATCCCGGGGTGTGCGGTGTAGAAGTCCTTGAGCCGTGGCAGCAGCCATTTCGAACCGAAGGTGGGCAGCGTCGCCAGACGCAGGCTGTGAATGCCGGAACCAAACGCCATGGCTTGAAGCGTCGCACTGCGGATCTGCCCGAGCGCTTCGGCCAGCTCGCGCTGATACATGCGGCCGACATCGGTCAGCACCACTTGCCGGCCTTCGCGGCTGAACAGGCGCATGCCGAGCATCTTCTCGAGAATCTGCACCTGACGGCTGACCGCGCTTTGCGTCAGCGACAGTTCATGGGCGGCGCGGGTGTAGCTTTCATGCCGTGCGGCGGCCTCGAAGGCCAGCAACAACGACATGGAAGGCGTGAGTGTTCGCGGATTCATTCGTTTTAGTCATGGATTGTGGGTCGATTTTACGTTTGTCCCGATGGCGCCAAGCAATGAACATGAGCACCATGAGATGGCGGGAGCGTGACGCAATCATTCATTGCGCACAACTGTTCACCGCCACACGGCCCGATTTTGACCGAGATTCCTGACCGATGATTGCCCAGCTGTCGCCCGCCACTGCATTGACCGCCGATTACCAGCAGTTCCTCAACGCCCTGAAAGCCAGCGGCTTTCGCGGTGAAATCAGCGCCGATTACGCCAGCCGCGTGGTGCTCGCCACTGATAACTCGATCTATCAGCGCCTGCCGCAAGCGGCGGTGTTTCCGATGGACGCCGAGGATGTGACGCGGGTCGCGCGACTGATCGCCGAACCGGCTTATCGGAAAGTGGTGATCACCCCGCGTGGCGGCGGCACCGGCACCAACGGTCAGTCACTGACTGACGGCATTGTCGTCGACCTGTCGCGGCATATGAACCGCATTCTGGAAATCAACGTTGAAGAGCGCTGGGTGCGCGTACAGGCCGGGGTGGTCAAGGATCAGCTCAACGCGGCGCTGAAGTCCGCCGGGCTGTTTTTCGCTCCGGAACTGTCGACCTCCAACCGCGCCACCGTCGGCGGCATGATTAACACCGACGCCAGCGGCCAGGGCAGTTGCACTTACGGCAAAACCCGCGACCACGTGCTCGAGCTCGACATGATCCTGCGCGGTGGCGAGCATTTACACGGTCAGCCGCTTGACGAGCGCGAGTTGCTCGCCCAGTGCGCCCGCGAAGATCGCGTCGGTGAAGTCTATCGCTGCGCGCGGCAGATCATTGATGAACAGGGCGCGCTGATCAAGGAACGCTTCCCCGATCTCAATCGCTGCCTCACCGGTTACGACCTGGCGCACCTGCGTGAGGCGGACAACCGCTTCAACCTTAACAGTGTGCTGTGCGGCGCTGAAGGCTCGCTGGGGTTTGTGGTCGAGGCCAGGCTCAATGTGTTGCCGATCCCCAAACACACCATGCTGGTGAACATTCGCTACGCCGGTTTCATGGATGCCCTGCGCGATGCACGGGCACTGATGGCGCTCAAGCCGCTGTCGATCGAAACCGTCGACTCGAAAGTGCTGCTGCTGGCGATGCAGGACATCGTCTGGCACGGCGTCGCCGAATACTTCCCGGAAAGTGCCGCGCGGCCGACGCTGGGGATCAACCTCGTCGAGTTTTGCGGCGATGATGCCGATGAGTTGCAGGGCCGAGTCGAGGCGTTTGTCGCACACTTGGGCAGCGACCGCACCGTCGAACGTCTGGGGCACACGCTGGCCGTCGGTCATGCCGCGGTGAACAAGGTTTACGGCATGCGCAAACGTGCGGTCGGCCTGCTGGGCAACGTGGCCGGTGAGGCACGCCCGCAACCCTTTGTCGAAGACACCGCCGTGCCGCCGCAGCACCTGGCCGAGTACATCGCCGAGCTGCGCGAGCTGCTCGACAGTCACGGTTTGCAGTACGGCATGTTCGGCCATGTCGATGCCGGCGTGCTGCACGTGCGGCCGATCCTCGACATGAAGGATCCGCAGCAAGCGGCGCGGGTGCGCCCGGTGTCCGATGGCGTCGCCGCGCTGACCCAGCGTTATGGCGGCTTGCTTTGGGGCGAGCACGGCAAGGGCCTGCGTTCGGAGTACGCACCGGCGTTTTTCGGTGAACTGTATCCGGCCCTGCAGGCGCTGAAGGCGGCATTCGACCCGTTCAACCAGTTCAACCCGGGCAAGATCGCTACCCCGGCCAACACCGACGCGGCGTTGTTGAAAATCGATGAAGTCACGTTGCGTGGCGAGCTCGATCGGCAGATCGACGAAAAAGTCTGGCAGGACTACGGTGCGGCGATGCACTGCAACGGCAACGGCGCCTGCTACAACTTCGACCCCGACGACGCCATGTGCCCGTCGTGGAAGGCCACTCGTGAACGTGCGCAGTCGCCCAAGGGGCGTGCATCGCTGATTCGCGAATGGCTGCGTTTGCAGGGCGAGGCGGGAGTGGATGTGCTTTGCGATACGATCCGTCGTCCGGCATTTTTCAGCAGTCTGTGGACACGTTGGCGCAACAGCCGCAGCCAGGATGCCGATTTTTCCCATGAGGTGTACGACGCCATGGCCGGTTGCCTGGCGTGCAAGTCCTGCGCGGGCCAGTGCCCGGTGAAGGTCAATGTGCCGGAGTTTCGTTCGCGGTTTCTGGAGCTGTACCACAGCCGTTATCTGCGCCCGGCACGGGACTATCTGATCGCCTCGCTGGAATACAGCATCCCTTACATGGCGCGGATTCCGGCGCTGTACAACGGTGTGATGGGCGCCGCGCTGGTTCGCGGCCTGCTCGAACGCCTGGGGGGAATGGTCGATGTGCCGTTGCTCAGCCGCTTCGATTTCCATGCGGCGATGCGTCGCTGGCAGGTGCAGCCGGCGACGGCGGCGACGTTGTCGGCGCTGACGCCGGCACAACGCGAACGCAGCGTGGTGTTGGTGCAGGATGCCTTCACCCGTTACTTCGAGGCACCGTTGCTGGCGGATCTGGTCGAGCTGATATCACGCCTCGGCTATCAGGTTTACCTGGCGCCGTTCAGCGCCAATGGCAAGCCGCTGCATGTGCAGGGGTTCCTCTCGGCGTTCAATCGGGCCGCGCTGCGCAATGCTCGCCAATTGCGTGAACTGACGGATATCGGCGTGCCGTTGCTGGGCCTCGATCCGGCGATGACCCTGGTCTATCGTCAGGAATACCTCAAGGTGCCGGGCATGAAGCACTGTCCCGAAGTGGCGCTGGTGCAGGAGTGGCTGCTCAAGGTCATGCCGCAGCAAACGCCTCAGGCCAACGCCGGTGCCTTCCGTTTGTTGGCCCATTGCACGGAAAAGACCAATGCGCCGGCGGCGACCCGGCAGTGGGAGCAGGTTTTCGAGCGCGTGGGTTTGAGCCTGGCGACCCAGGCCACCGGTTGCTGCGGCATGTCCGGGACGTACGGACATGAGGCGCGCAACCGGCAAACGTCGGCAGTGATTTATGAACAGTCGTGGGCACGGCAGATCGCTGAGCCGGCGCAAAAGGGCGAAGCGCTGGCCACAGGTTACTCATGCCGCAGCCAGGTCAAGCGCCAGTCGGATCAGGCGCTGCGCCATCCGTTGCAGGTGTTGCTGGAGGTGCTGCGTCGCTGAGCGGCTCGTCGTCCGGGGTGTTGTCCCAGATCAGCCGTGGATCGAAGCTCATTGCCGAGAGCATGGTGAACACCACGACCAGGCCGAAAAACAGGATGCCCGGTCGTGGCTCGATATCACCCAGCGCCTGAAACTTCACCAGCGCCGCGACCAGGGCGACCACCAGCACGTCGAGCATCGACCAATAGCCGATCAGCTCGACGAAACGGAACAGCTTCGAGCGCTCACGGCGCGCCCAGCCACTGTCGCGTTGCACGGTGATCAGCAGCAGCGTCAGGGCGACGAACTTGATCCCCGGCACTGCGATACTGGCGATAAAGATGATCAGGGCGATGTCCCACGCGCCCCCCTCCCAGAACTCCAGCACGCCACTCATGATCGTGCTGTCGGCGCCGTTGCCGAGCATCACTGTGTTCATCACCGGCAGCAGGTTGGCCGGTACGTAAAACGCCAGCGCGGCGAACATGTACGCCCAGGTGCGGTTCAGCGAGTTGCTCTTGCGTCGATGCAGGGGCGCCTGGCAGCGCGGGCATTCGTGCGGCTCGTCGGTCATGTCGCAGGCCAGGCCGCAGCTGTGGCACAGACACAGGTTGAGTTCGCTGGCGGTCGGTGGTCGCTTCACAGGATGTCCCATAGATCACGAATGTCGCGGCCGGCGATGCGGATCATCATCAGGCTCAGCACGGCCAGCGCGAACAGACCGATGCCGGGCAGCACATCGAGCAGCCCGGCCAGTTTGAACACCGCGACCATTGCCCCCAGCAGACACACTTCAAGCATGCTCCACGGGCGCAGCGTTTCCAGCCAGCGCATGCACACCTTGAACCCCGGCGCGCGCCGGGAGGACAGGGCGAAACTCAACACCCAGATCAACAGCACCAGTTGAAACGCCGGGGCAATGATGATCGAAATCGCCGCCACCATCGCCATGAACGTGATCGGCCCCTGACTCAACGCCAGGACCGAGTCCCACAACGTTGCGCTGTTTTTCAGGCCCTTCATGCTGATGCTCATCACCGGATAGAAATTGGCGAACAGCCACAGCATCGACGCGGTGAACGACAGCGCCAGACGCTGTTCGACGGTCAGACCGTTATAGCGCTGCAACACGCCACCGCAGCGCACGCACAGGGTTTTCTGGTGTTTGGCGAGGGCGACTTTCTCGTACACGCAGTCGCAGTGCTCGCAGATGATCAGCTGTTCGGTGTTGACCATGGACAACGGGCCTTCAGGGCAGGAACCCGTTGACTATAGACGCTGATCCCCCGGTCATCGAACGCTTGCCCCATGCCCCTGCAGGAGCGGGGTGTCGCGGACGAAGTCGATAAAGGCCTTGAGCGGCGCCGGTACGTGCCGGCGGCTTGGGTAATACAGGTGCAGCCCCGGGTAATAGGGGCACCAGTCAGCCAGCACTTCAATCAGCCGGCCGGATGCTGTTGCACATCCTCACGTTGATTACTCTGGTCTCGGCGGCGGTGGTGCTGGGGTTGTTGAGCAAGGGGCAGACTGTCACGGAATCCCAGCAGCTCGCGACATGACAGCCAACGCTTGTGGCAGCGGTCGCTCCCGCAAAACCCGTGCAGGCGCAGGCCTGCAGGGAGATGGGTAACGCCTGGGATCAGCGATTATTTGCGATCCAGCCACACGGTTTGCGCGTTGCAGAATTCGCGTACGCCGAAGTGCGACAGTTCGCGGCCGAAACCGCTTTTTTTCACGCCGCCGAAGGTCACGCGCGGGTCGCTGGCGGAGTAGCCGTTGATGAACACGCCGCCGGTCTCCAGCTCGCTGGTCAGTTGCTGGGCCAGTTGTACGTTAGCGGTGTAGATCGTCGCGGTCAGGCCGAACTCGCTGTCGTTGGCCAGGGCCACCGCATGCGCGCAATCGCGGGCGGTGATGATCGACGCCACCGGGCCGAACAGTTCCTGTTTGAACGAGGTCATGCGGTCGGTGACATCGGCCAGCACGGTCGGCTCGTAATAGTTGCCCGGACCTTCGGCCTTGCTGCCGCCGAGCAGGAGGGTGGCGCCTTCTTCGAGGGTGTCGCGCACTTGCTGATCAAGTTCGTCACGCAGGTCGAAACGCGCCATCGGGCCGATGTAGGTGTCGGCGGACAACGGATCGCCGACCTTCAGCTTGCGCGTCGCTTCGACGAATTTGCGGGTGAATTCCTCGACCACACCTTCTTCGATGATCAGGCGCTTGGCCGCAGCGCACACTTGGCCGGAGTTCTGGTAACGACCGATGACGGCTGCTTGAACGGCTTCGTCGAGATCGGCGTCATTGAGCACGATGAACGGGTCGGAACCGCCCAGCTCCAGCACGCATTTCTTCAGCGCGGCACCGGCCTGAGCACCGATGGCCATGCCGGCGCGGACGCTGCCGGTCAGGGTCACGGCGGCGATGCGCGGGTCGGCGATGGCGGTCGAAACGCCTTCCGGGGTGACGTTGAGCACTTCGAATACGCCCTCAGCGAAGCCGGCGTTCTTGAAAGCATCGCGCAGCAGGTAAGCGCTGCCCATCACGTTCGGCGCATGCTTGAGCACGTAGGTGTTGCCGGCGATCAGCGCCGGTACTGCGCCGCGCAGCACTTGCCAGATCGGGAAGTTCCACGGCATCACGGCGAGAATCGGGCCGAGCGGGCGGTACTCGATTCGCGCTTTGCCGCCTTCCACCTGGGTCGGCTCGGCGTCGAGCATGGCCGGGCCGTGTTCGGCGTACCACTCGCAGAGCCTGGCGCATTTTTCGATTTCGCCACGGGCCTGGGCAATGGGCTTGCCCATTTCCAGGGTGATCATGATGGCCATGGCTTCGGCGCTGTCACGCAGGGCGCCGGCCAATGCGCTCAGGGCGCGGGAGCGGTCTTGCAGCGGCTTGCGTTTCCACTTCGAGAAACCGAACGCGGCGCGGGTCAGCGCAGCGTCGAGGGCCTCGGCTGATTCAAAGGCGTAGTGACCGATCTGCTCGCCGGTGGCGGGGTTGATCGAGATGGCGTGGGTCTGGCTGGAAATCTGGCTCATGGCTGGCTCCTGCGAGTTCAGTGGATGGGCCAAGAGTAGGCTGGTGTTTGTTTTCTGGAAACTGAATAATAAAGATCGTTTCTTTCACGATTGGAGAATGACTGTGGATCTGGTGCAGCTGGAAATCTTCAAGGCCGTTGCCGAGCACGGCAGCATCAGCGCCGCCGCGGCGCAGATTCATCGCGTGCCGTCGAACCTGACCACACGAATCAAACAGCTGGAGCAGGATCTGGGCGTCGATCTGTTTATTCGCGAGAAAAGCCGATTGCGCCTGTCACCGGCCGGCTGGAGTTTTCTCGAGTACGCGCGGCGCATACTCGACCTGGTGCAGGAAGCGCGGGCCACCGTTGCGGGTGAAGAACCGCAGGGCGCGTTTCCGCTGGGGTCGCTGGAAAGCACGGCGGCGGTGCGCATCCCGCAGCTGCTGGCAGCGTACAACCAGTTGCATCCCAAGGTTGATCTGGACCTGTCGACCGGCCCGTCCGGGACGATGATTGACGGCGTGCTCTCCGGGCGCCTGGCGGCCGCGTTCGTCGATGGCCCGGTGCTGCACCCGGCGCTGGAAGGCGTGCCGGCGTTCGAGGAAGAAATGGTCGTCATTGCACCGCTCAATCACGCACCGGTGCAGCGTGCGGCAGATGTGAACGGCGAGAATATCTATGCCTTCCGTTCCAACTGCTCTTATCGGCACCACTTCGAAAAATGGTTCAGCACCGACGCTGCCGTGCCAGGCAAGATTTTCGAGATGGAGTCCTACCACGGCATGCTCGCCTGTGTCAGCGCCGGTGCCGGGCTGGCGCTGATGCCACGCAAAATGTTGCAGAGCATGCCCGGCAGCGCCACGGTCAGTGTCTGGCCGCTGGCGGCGGATTTTCGTTACTTGACGACGTGGCTGGTGTGGCGCCGGGGCACGGTGTCGCGTAGCTTGAGCATGTTTGTGCGCTTGCTGGAAGAGCGTGGGGTGGTACGCGCAGAAGGGTAATTGACACTTTGTGTCATGGTGTCACGGCGTGCCGTTTCTGCCGTAGAGACGGAAGCCTTCGCGTTGGCTCAGACGTTCGTAATACGTCCTGACGGCAGGATAGTCCGGGTGTCCGAGTGGCGTTTCAAACCAGCGATTCACCGACAGCCCGATGGGAATATCCGCCAGCGAGAAACGCTCGCCGCTGACATACGCGCCGGTTTTCTCCAGTTGCCGGTTGAGGATGTCCATGTTCTTCGACCACTGTTCGATTCCGCGGGCCAGTGCGGCGCTGTCCTGATAATCCGGCGAGCGGCGCACCAGGGAAGTGAAGGCGTACGACCATGAGCGGTTCAGCTCCGAGGCCTGCCAGTCGATCCACTGATCGACGCGCGCGCGGGCGCGTGGCTCGGTGGGGTAGAGGTCTGCGCCGGGGTAATTGGCCACCAGATAACGAATGATCGTGTTCGATTCCCACAACGTGAAATCACCGTCCTGAATCACCGGCACCATGGCGCATGGATTCAGCGCGAGAAACTCAGGTGTGTGGGTCGCCTGGAATCCCGAACCCCAGTCTTCACGATCGAACGGCAGTTGCAGTTCAGCACAGGTCCACAGCACTTTGCGCACGTTGATTGATGAGGCTTTGCCGAGTATTCGCAGCATTGGCGGTCCTTGTTCCGTCATCGTCGGACTCAAAGAAATACCACAGCGCCATGCAGAAGGCCCGCACGAGGCGGGCCTTTTTTTAGGCTATCGGGACAATCTCACAGACTGCTCGCCAATTTGCCGCTGGTCATGCGCCGACGGTAGGCCGTGTCGCGATTGGCCAGCCAGAAATACAGCGGTGACGTCACCAGCAAGCCCACCAGCCATGACAGGTCTGCTCCGTTGATATGCGCCGACACCGGGCCGACGTACAGCGGCGTGTTCATGAACGGGATCTGCACGGCGATGCCGATCGCGTATGCCAGCAATGCCTGCGGGTTGTAGCGGCCGTAGATGCCGCCATCGACCTGGAAGATCGACTGAATGTCGTACTGGCCTTTGTGGATCGCGTAGAAGTCGATCAGGTTGATCGCCGTCCACGGCACCAACACCACCAGCAACACCAGGACCATGTCGACGAAGTGCCCGATAAAGTCCTTCGACGCGCCGACGGCGGCGAAGCAGCAGGCCAGCAACACGATGATCGAAATCACTGCCCGGCTCTTGGCGGTCGGGATCCAGCGGTAGGCGAAGGTTTGCACCAGGGTAATCAGCGACAGCACCGCGCCATACAGGTTGAGCGCGTTATGGCTGATCACGCTGAGCAGGAACAGCACCAGCATCAGCGGGCCAATCGAGCCGGTGGCGAGTTTGACCGCATCCATGGTGTCCATGCCTACCGGTGTGGCCAGTACGGCAACGGCACCGAAGATGAACGCCAGGCTCGAGCCCAGCGCCGAACCCAGATAGGTCGTCCAGAACGTCGACGAGACTTTCACGTCGGCCGGCAAGTACCGCGAATAGTCGGACACGTACGGCGCAAACGCGATCTGCCACAGCGCCGCCAGCGACACGGTGGCCAGCCAGCCGGAGAGGTTGAAGCTGCCACGGGTCAGGAAGTCATCGGTCTGGATATGGGTGAAGATGTAGCCGAAACCGACGACGATGCCGATCCCCAGCACCCAGGTGCCGATGCGGTTGAGCACGTGAATGAAGCGGTAGCCGATGATGCCGATGATCCCCGAACCGAACGCGCCGATGACGATGCCGACCGGCACCGGCACGCTTTCCACCACACCGTGTAATGACTTGCCGGCCAGCACGATGTTGGAGGCGAAGAAACCGATGTACATCACGCCGGCGATCAACACCACCAGCAAGGCGCCGAGCGAGCCGAACTGCGCGCGACTCTGGATCATCTGTGGAATGCCCATTTGCGGGCCCTGCGCCGAGTGCAGCGCCATCAGCACGCCGCCGACCAGATGGCCGACGAGGATGGCAACGATGCCCCAGACCAGATTCAAGTGAAACAACTGCACGCCCAGCGCCCCGGTGACGATGGGTAACGGCGCGATATTGCCGCCGAACCAGAGCGTGAACAAATCCCTGACCTTTCCGTGGCGATCTTCCGGGGGCACGTATCCTATCGTGTGTTTTTCAATCAGCGGAGCGGAGGTGGATGCAACGGTAGCCATGACGGACTCCAAGGCAAGGATGAGTACGTGGACGTACTTCGGTAAGCGCCGGCACGGGCGGCGCAATTCTTGTTGAAGCGATCATGTGCAAAGCCCCGGAATAGATAAATTAGTAAGTTTGTTGCTACAGACCTTAAAAAAAATATGCTTCGGCTGGTGGGGGCTCCGGTATGGTCAACCCTGTTTTCATATCAGGATTTGCCGGGGCCCGTGGCGAGGGATTCATCCCCGTCGGGCTGCGAAGCGGCCCCTCTTTTGATCTAAAAAAGCAGGGGACTGCTGCGCCTTCAAAGGGGGATGAAGCCCACGCCACAAAAGTACTGCCAGACTTATTTCACCGGAGGTGCTCATGGCTGCCTACAACCTGCGCCAGCTCAAATACTTCGTCACCACCGCCGATTGCGGCAGCGTTGCCGAAGCTTCGCGCAAGCTCTACATCGCGCAACCGTCGGTCTCGACCGCGATCAAACACCTGGAAGAAAGTTTCGGTGTGCAGCTGTTCATCCGCCATCACGCTCAGGGTGTTTCCCTGACGCCCAGCGGCTCACGGTTCTATCGCAAGGCGCTGGAGCTGTTGCGGGTGGCCCATGAGTTCGAGCAGAACGCCCTGGCCGATAACGATGTGGTGGCGGGGCAGATTGATATCGGCTGTTTCGAAACCGTCGCACCGCTCTACCTGCCGCGCCTGATCGCCGGTTTCAAGGCACGCTGGCCGGGAGTGGAAATCCGCATACGCGATGGCGAGCAGCAGGAACTGGTGCAGGCATTGACCGCCGGCAGTATCGACGTGGCGATGATGTTCGAACACGATCTCGACAGCACCATCGACACCACGCCGCTGATGCCGCCGCAACAGCCTTACGCCTTGTTGCCGGCCAGCCATCGCTTTGCGCAACAGGCGAAAGTCTCGTTGCACGATCTGGTGCTGGAACCGATGATTTTGCTCGATGTGGTGCCGAGCCGAACCTACTTCGTGAGCATTTTCGAAGAACGCGGACTGACGCCGAATATCGTCTTCAGCTCACCGTCGATCGAGATGGTGCGCGGCATGGTCGGCAATGGATTCGGCTTCTCGATTCTGGTGACCAAGCCGTTCAGCGACTACACCTATGACGGCCAGCAAGTGGTGTGTGTGCCGCTGGCGGAAACCGTGACCGGCTCGGGGCTGTCGGCCGCGTGGCTGCGGCGGGTGCAACTGACCAAACCGGTGCAGTTGTTTGTCGATCATTGCCGCGAAGAGTTGGCCCGGCTGTACCCGTGAGGGCCGCCGAGCCGGTTTTCAGACGCTGATCGAGGCAAGCATCCGTTGCAGCATGTCATCGCAAGCCTGCAACTGATCGAGGCTGACGAACTCGTCCGGTTTATGGCCCTGATCCATGCTGCCGGGGCCGCAGACCACCGTGGGTATCCCCACCGCATCGAACAAGCCCCCTTCGGTGCCAAACGCCACGGTGCCGAATGCCGCAGAGCCGCAGAATGACGCAATCAACTCGGCTGCCTGGCTCTGCGCAGCGGTGGCCAGGCCCGGATATGCCGACAACTCGCTGAAGCGGATATCACTCTGCGCGCTGACCGCCCGCATGCGCGGCAGCACTTCGCGTTCGGCGTAGGTTTTCAGTGCCGCGGCGACCAAGGCCGGATCCTGTGAGGGCAGGGCGCGGATCTCGAAATCGAAGCGGCAATCGGCGGGCACGATGTTCAGGGCCTTGCCGCCGCTGATCACCCCGGTTTGCACGGTGCTGTAGGGCGGGTCGAAACGCGGGTCGTGATGCGCCGGCGCTTTCAATTGCTGGCCGAGGCGACCCAGTTCGCCGATCAGTTCGGCGGCGTATTCGATGGCGTTGACCCCGAGCGGCGCATAGGCCGAATGGCACGGATGGCCGTGCACCTCGCAACGCATCGCCAGTTTGCCCTTGTGGCCAAGCACCGGTTTCAGTTCGGTGGGTTCGCCGATGATGCACAGCAGCGGTTTGATCGGGCGCTGTTGCAGCACCTTGAGCAGCGAACGCACGCCGAGGCAGCCGACTTCTTCATCGTAGGACAGGGCGATGTGCACCGGCCTGCGCAATGACGCGTTCACCAGCGCCGGCACCAGGGCCAGTACGCAGGCAATGTAGCCCTTCATGTCGGCGGTGCCGCGCCCGAACAGCTTGCCGTCGCGCTCAGTGAGTTCGAACGGTGGCAGTGTCCATGGCTGGCCATCGACCGGCACCACATCGGTATGCCCGGACAGCACGATGCCCGGTTGATCCACCGGGCCGATCGTGGCGAACAGATTGGCCTTGCTGCGTTCGTCGTTGTAGATCAGCGCGCAGGG
Organism: Pseudomonas sp. GNP014; assembly: GCF_054344005.1. Taxonomy (NCBI): domain Bacteria; kingdom Pseudomonadati; phylum Pseudomonadota; class Gammaproteobacteria; order Pseudomonadales; family Pseudomonadaceae; genus Pseudomonas; species Pseudomonas sp. GNP014. The sequence goes on from NZ_JBTGUS010000001.1 coordinate 3,830,968, forward strand.
CACATCGAATCGGGCGAGGTAATCGCGCACGAACTCGATCAGTTGCAAGTTGGATTCACGGCTGGTGGTGTCGAACCCCACCAGCACTTTCAGCAACTCGACGCTGTTCATCGGTCGTCACCGGCAACGCCGTAGCCCGGTGCCTTGGCCGGATCGAGGGCGCGGTCGATGTAGTCCTGCAACTGCGGGCGGTAGGCGTCCCACAGCGTTTGCAACTGACCGATCGGGTTTTGATCGGCCCAGTCGACGCGCAGGTTGACGATCGGCCAGGTCTGTTCGCCGACCACTACCACGGCGGCGGAGTGCACGGGACCGGCTTCGCCACCGAGGGCCTGGGCGGCGTGCAGGGCTCTGAGCAAGCGGTCGGCCAGTTGGCCTTCGCTGTCTTCGAAGGCGCTGACCATCGCTTCGATCACCGAGCGCCCGGCGAGCATGTTGCCGGCGGCCACGCATTGCTCGCCGACCACTGCGTTATGTACACCAAGGGTCTGCGAACCGCTGAAATGCGCGGTCTGGCCGAGGTGGTTGATGGCGGTGATCTGGCGGTACTGGCTGTAGCCGTTGCGCGTGAGCACCTGGTCCAGTGCCGCGTCGGGAGCCAGGCCTTGCTCCATCAGTGCGAGCACCTCCGGACCGAGGGAGGGCAGGGTGATGTTCTGGCTCGACACCGCGCCCACGCCGGGCAACAGCCACGGGCAGCGCGCGCCGACGGCGATGCTGGAGGAACTGATGGCGACGCCGAACTGGCCGGTTTCGGGGCAGCGGGCGGCAATAGAGAAGGTCATTTGCTTGCTCCTTTCCAGGAAGATGTTGTCCTTGAAGGCCTCATCGCGGGCTTGCCAGCGCCCACAGGTACCGGGTCGATCAGGAGGCTTTCAAACAACCCCAAACCCTGTGGGAGCTGGCTTGCCAGCGATAGCCGCGACTCGGTGTGATGCCTTACTCAGGAATCACTGCAACCACATCAATCTCCATCAACCACTGCGGTTGACCCAGCGCCGACACCACCAGCCCGGTGGAAATCGGGAACACACCTTTGAGCCACTTGCCGACCTCCTGATACACCGGCTCGCGATAACGCGGGTCGATCAGGTAGGTGGTGGTCTTGACGATATGGCTCATGTCGCTGCCGGCTTCTTCCAGCAGTTGCTTGACGTTGCACATGGCTTGTTCGGCCTGCGCACGGGGATCACCCAGACCGACCAGGTTGCCATCGAAATCAGTACCGACCTGACCGCGCACATACACGGTGTTGCCGGCACGCACGGCCTGACACAGGTCGTTGTCGAGCGTCTGGTTGGGGTAGGTGTCTTTGGTGTTGAACATGCGAATGCGGGTGTGAGTGGGCTGGCTCATGTAAGGCTCCTGACGAATAAAGGCCCGGCGCACCGGCGCCGGTGGAAAAGGGGAATCAGGCGTCGACGGTGTCGGCGGCTTTGCTGTGTGCGTTCGAATGCAGGGCGGCTTCACGCTGCTCGGCATCGCGATAGTCCAGGTACTTGCGCTGGGTGGCGATGTGATCGGCGACGTGTTTGGCGTCGTGCCACACGCCCCAGATGAACGAGGAACCGCGCCGTGACTGCCACGGCAGACCAAGGAAATACACCCCCGGCTCGCTGGACACACCGCGCTGATGCACGGGCTTGCCTTTGTCATCGAACGCCGCGACTTGCAGCCATGAATAATCCACGGCGAACCCGGTGGCCCAGATGATCGACGTGACCCCGGCCTTGACCAGGTCCAGATCGGCCAGTGGGTGTTTCACGCACTCGGGGTCCGCAAAGGTTTCCCGCGCCTCGGGTTCTTCCGGCAGGTCCAGGCCATTGCGCTCGATGTAGGCGTCGGCCGCGTCGAGCAGCGCCAGATAGTTTTCGTCGCCGCGCTTGAGGTTGTCGATCAGGTCCTGCTTGAAGCTCACCACGCCGTTGTTGAACGACTCGGTGACGCCGACCAGCGTCATGCCGCGATGGGCCAGGCCACGGAAGTCGATGGTGCGCCCGCCATGAGCACCACTGACCGCGATGGTCACGTGCTCGCGCCCCGGTTTCATTGCCGCCTGATCCCACTCGCCGAGCACGCCCAGCCACCAGCAAAAATCACGGTTGCGGTAGGCGCGAGGCGGGCGGTCGTGGGCGCCGACCGAGAGGTACACCTGCTTGCCGGCGCGTTGCAGTTCATCGGCGATCTGCACGCCCGACGAACCGGCGCCGACCACCAGCACGGCGCCTGCCGGCAATTGCTCTGGATTGCGGTAATCCGCAGAGTGAATCTGCAGCAGACGCGCGTCTTTGGGCGCAATCGCCGGGATCACTGGCGTCTGAAACGGGCCGGTTGCGGCGACAACACGGCTGGCTTCGATGACGCCTTCAGAGGTCTGGACGGTGAAACCCGGACGACCGACATTGCGCACCACGCTTTTTACCTCCACACCGGTGCGGATCGGCGCGTTGAATTTCTTCGCGTAGGCTTCGAAGTAATCGGCCACACGCTCTTTGGGGGCGAAACCGTCGGGATCGACGTCATCGAATTCCAGCCCCGGGAAGCGGTCGTGCCACGCCGGACCGTTGGCCACCAGCGAATCCCAACGCCCGGTGCGCCAGCGTTCGGCAATGCGATTGCGCTCCAGCACCAGGTGCGGCACACCGAGTTTGCTCAGGTGCTCGCTCATGGCTACGCCCGCCTGGCCGGCACCCACGATCAGCGTGTCTGTTTTTATTATTTCAGTGGTCATCTCTACATCCTTCCTAGCAAGGCAGTGGGATTCGGGCGCTGTTGGCTTGTCCGTTTTGCTTGCGGTCAGACTAGGGAGGAGGGGGGGATCGGTAAAATATTATTAAGCTGGGATGTGAAGATAAAATTCTGATGCAGAGGCCCAGAGTCCGCGTATATCAAGGGCTGCACGGCTGCCCGGCCAGGCTCAGAACGACAGCCGGGGCCCCAGATAGGCATTGGCGCTTTCGATGTCGTCGTCGCCCAGTGCGCCGACGTCGGCCGCCAGCCGCAGCCTCGCCAGCAGGTAGCGGAGTTTGGCTTCGAACAGGTCGCGGCGCGCGTTGAAGATCTGTTCCTGGGCGTTGAGGATGTCGATATTGGTGCTGCTGCCTGCCAGAAAGCCTTTTCTGGACGACAACAGCGAGCGCTCGCTGGAACTGACGGCTTTTTCCAGCGCATGAATGCGCGCTTCACCACTTTGTACGGCGCGAAACTCGCGAGTGGTCCCCGAGATGATTTCTTCGCGAGTGGCATTCAGATCTTCTTCAGCCTGGTCCCGGGTGGCCACGCTTTGCCGGGCGCGGGCACTCACGTAGCCACCGCTGTACAGCGGAATGTTCAGCTCCACTCCCGCCGAGGTGTAACGGTTGCGTTGATTCTGCGTCGACAGGGTCTCGCTGTCGGCGGCGGTGTAGCCCAACACCAGATCAAGCGTCGGCCAGTGGCCTGCCTTGGCTTTGGCCACTTCTTCATCGGCGGTGTTGACATTCAAGCGACGGGCGCGGACCGACGGATTATCGGCGCCCGCGCGGATGATCCATTCCTGCAGGTTATCGGGTCGCAACGGCGGGGTAGGGAAGGCTTCCTGCAACGTCGCAATCTGCTCGGGTGCTTCACCGACGTACTCTTGCAACTGGCGTCTGGCGACAACAAGGCTGTCTTGTGCCTCGATCAGTTCAGCCTGAGCGAGATCGCGTCTCGCCACGGCTTCGTCGACATCGGTGACGGTGCCGTCGCCCAGCTCCCGACGGCGCTGAGTTGAGGCCACCTGTTCATTCAGTGCGTTGAGTTTGGCCGTTGAAAGCTTGACCGTTTCATGGGCCAGCAGCACGTCGAAGTAACGCCCGGCCAGGCGCACCGCCGAGTCCTGGGCCTTGCCGTCGTACACCGCGTTACCGTACTCGGCCTGATACTGGCCTTGCCGATACTCGGCCATTTTCTGCTTGTTGAATAATGGCTGGCGCAGTTGCAGGGTGGCACCGCGCGAGGCGTAGTTCAGGTCGTTGGTGTGATTGTTACCGTAGAAGTCCGGCTGTTGCTGCGTGCCGTTGATGTGGTTGTCGAACGCGGTGATCCCGATTTTCGGCAGCAGGCCGGATTTGCCGATGGCGCGGTTTTCCAGAGCGGCATCACGCTCGTGCCCGGCTGACAGCAAGGAGGGACCCTGAAATTGCATCAGGTTCCACGACTCGCGCAGGTCCAGTGCTGCGGCCGATTGTGCCAGCCCCAACAGCGTGGCAACCCCGATCACCCGTCGCAGGCCATGCACTTCATTGCTCCTTGAACGCGCTGTTGACGCGGTCAAGCAGAGGTTTCAACAGGTAGCTGAGCAGGTTGCGCTCCCCGGTCTTGATGGTGACCGAGGCGGGCATGCCGGCACGTATGTGATTGTCGCCGAGCATGGCCATGCCGGCCCGGGTCACTTCGATCTGGGCCAGGTAATAGGGCTGCTTGTTGTCCTCACTCATCAGTCGGTCGGCAGAGATGGTCAGCACCTTGCCGGGAATGTTGGGCGTCTGTACATGGTTGAACGCGGGGAACGAAATCATTACCGGCAGCCCGGGGTTCATACGGTCGATGGCCTGCACCGGAATCATCGCGTCGATTTGCAAAGGCTCATGGGCGGGGACGATTTCCATGATCTTGAAACCGGGGGCGATGACCCCGCCGACCGTCGACACGCTCAAGCCCTGCACCATGCCGTCGATGGGCGAGCGGATTACCGTGTGCCGCACCTGATAGTCCAGCGCCTGCAAGCGATCGGTGAGGGCGCTGTTTTCCTTTTGTACATCGGCCAGCAGCGACTGCACTTCCTTGCGGTAGTCGTATTCGCGCTGGATGATGCGCAACTTGATGTCGGCCGCCTGCCCCCGGGCGCGGGCGATGTTGTTCAGGTTATCGGCCTGAGAGGCATTCAGGTCGGAACCGGTGCGCTCCAGTTCCAGCATGCGGTTGCGCGGCACGTAGCCTTCGGCGGCGAGTTGGCGCACGCCGGTCAGTTCCTGATTGAGGAAGCCAATCTGTGATGAGCGGGCGTTGTAGACGCGCTGCAGCCCCTTGATTTGCGCGTCCGCCGAGTTGAGCGATTCGCGCAGGATGTCGAGCTCGCCGGCCAGACTGGCGCGGCGCGTTTCGAACAGATGACGCTGCAGGCGGATCGCCTCGCTCAGGTGCTCATTGTCGGCATAGCGCTGCAGCATGAGCGGGTCGAAGACCACCTCCGATAAACCGTCGCGCTCGGCTTGCAGACGATTTTCCATGGTTTTCGTGGCGATGAATTGGGCGTTGACCACCCCTTGCTCGGAGAGCGCCTGAGTGGCATCGAGCCTGACCAGTTCCTGATCCTTTCTGACGTTGTCGCCTTCACGCACCAGAATCGCGTCGATGGTGCCGCCGGTCTGGTGTTGAATGGCCTTGCGGTTACTGGTGACCTTGACCGTGGCGGTGGCAACGATCCCCGCGTCCAGCGGCGCGAGCCATGACCAGAGTAAAAAACTGCCGAAGCCGACGATCACCAACAGCACACCCCAACGCGCCGGGCGTCGGTCGTCGACGTCGATCTCGGCCACTGCACGCAGCAGTTCCTGGCCATGCGGGTCAACACTCAAGGCCCCCATTTACTCTCTCCCGCGCACGGCTGACAGGGTGGGTGAGCCCACGGTCGGTAGCACGCTGGTTTGACGCAACGCCGCGAACACCTCTTCCCGTGGGCCGAACAACTGGGTGCTGCCTTCGCGCAGCATCAGGACTTTATCGACAGTGCCGAGGATGCTCGGCCGATGGCTGATCAACACCGTGGTGCAGCGCCGCTGCTTCAGATCCTCCAGCACTTCGATCAGTGCTTTCTCGCCGGCGTCGTCGAGGTTGGCGTTGGGTTCGTCGAGCACAATCAGCGAAGGTTCGCCATACAGCGCGCGAGCCAGGCCGATGCGTTGGCGCTGGCCACCGGACAACGGGTTGCCATCGACGTCCAGCGTGGTGTCGTAACCTCGGGCAAAGCGCAGGATCATGTCGTGTACGCCGGCGCGCCTGGCGGCGATGATCACCGCTTCACTGTCGACATTGCCGAAGCGCGCGATGTTGTCGGCGATGGTCCCTTCGAACAATTCCACGTCCTGCGGCAGATAGCCGATCCACGGGCCCAGTTCCTGTTTGTTCCACAGGTAGACGTCGGCACCGTCGAGTCGCACCTTGCCGCTGAGTGCGGGCCAGATGCCCACCAGCAAACGCGCCAGTGTCGATTTTCCCGACGCAGAAGGACCGATGATGCCCAGTGATTCCCCGGGTGACAGGTTGAAGTTGGGCCCGTGAAGGATGGCTTGCGTCATGCCCGGTGCACCGGCGTGCAGGTGTTCCACCGAGATCATGCCCAACGGTTTTTGCAGTTTCATCGCATCGGCGCGGGCCGGGAAATCCTGCAGCAGGTCGCGCAGGCGCGACCACGCACGGCGACTGGTCAGCAGTTGTTTCCAGGCTCCTATCAATTGCTCCACGGGTGCCAGTGCCCGGCCACTGAGGATCGAACAGGCGATCATCATGCCCGGGGTGATCGAGCCCTCGATGGCCAGCAACGCACCGGTGCCGAGGATCAGTGATTGCAGGGTGATACGCACGAAACGCCCGAGGCCGCTGATGTAGGCCGCTCGATCCGAGGCCATAGTCTGCATCTGCAGAATCCGCAGGTGGCTGCCGAACCAGCGCCCGGTGATCGCCGGCAGCATGCCCATCGCTTCAATGACTTCGGCGTTGCGCAGATTGTTGTTGGCGAATGTGCCTGAAACCTGGGCGGCCATGTTGGCTTCGGCCAGGGGCTTTTTCGTGGCGATTTCGGTGAGCCAGGTCAGTGCCACCAGAATCAGCGAGCCGCACAAGGTGACGATACCCAGCAACGGATGAATCAGATAGGCGACGAACAGGTAGATTGGCGTCCACGGCGCATCGAAAAAGGCGAACAGCCCGTTGCCGGTCAGAAACTGGCGCACCTGGGCAAGGTCTTGCAGCGCCTGGGCGGGGTTGCCGCCGGCATGTTGCAGGTTGCGCTCGAACGCGGCGGTGAACACTCGACGGTTGAGGGCCATGTCGAGCCGGTTGCCGACCCGGATCATCACACGGGTGCGCACGACTTCGAGCATTGCCAGCAGGGTGTAGAGGCCGATCATCAGCAAGGTCAGCATCATCAGGGTGGTGAGGTTGCTGCTGACCAGCGCCCGGTCGTACACCTGCAACATGTAGATGGCAGGAGAGAGCATCAGCACGTTGATCACGCCACTGAATCCGGCCAGCGAATAAAGCGTGTGGCGCAGCCGAAAAAACACGTCGGCAAACTCGGATCGCGGGTGTTTTTTCGTGTTCATCGCAAGGTTCCAGTGCCGTGGCCTGATGTACCTCAGCGTAGGAGAGCGACTGTTGGTCGGATGACCTTCAGGTCCGGGTTTTCACTGGCGTTATATTTCTGACGGTTTTTTGTTTATTCAAAAACAATGGCTTGTCCGTCTATTTTGTCGCCGCTTGTTAAGTGGATGACTTGTTGACGGCGAAAAATCGCCCGACCTAAGTCTAATTTTTGCGCTGGTGACCCGGTCTGCAATGGCTCGGAGCCCTGCGGCCGGGCGGGTTAGCTGCTATTAATCAATGGGCGTCAATACGCATGGCCTTTTCAGGAGCGCGTTATGAATCCGTTTATCCGCATCGGTATTGCCGATGATCACCCTCTACTGCGTGAAGGTGTTGCCAACACGTTGAGAAAAAGGGCAGATCTGCAAGTCGTGGAACAAGGCGGCAATGCCGACGAGGCACGGGATATTGCTCAGCGGATGAGACCGGACGTGATGCTGATGGACGTCAATATGCCGGGCGACGTATTTGCCGCAGTGAAGTTCATCTCCACGCAATTACCGCAGGTGAAAGTGCTGATGCTGACGGTGTCAGAGTCTGAGGATGACGCCTATTCAGCCCTGGAAGCGGGTGCGCGCGGATATGTGTTGAAGGGCGTCAGCGGACCGGATCTGGTGCTGGCGATCCGTTCGATTGCCAGGGGCGAAACCTTTATCACCCCAGAGTTCGCCAACAAACTGTTGAGCAATTTCAAGAAACATGAAGCCGAAGTCCGCAAGATCGACCTCACTCATCGGGAAGAGCAGATTATCCGCGAAGTCTCGAAGGGCCTGACCAACAAAGAGGTGGCCTCCAAGCTGTTCATCAGCGAAAAAACCGTCAAGTACTACATGACCTGCGTGATGCAAAAGTTGCATGCACGCAACCGGGTGGAAGCGGTCACGGCGCTCAGGCGCCACTGGGAGCGCGAGGCTGTCGGGCGATTGCACATCAGCCCGGCGCCAACGCCTCTGGATGTTCACGGGGGGTCCTGATTACCACTGCAACTGTGCACTGATGGCGGTGCCGACGCCCGGTGAGGACTCGATACTGAACACGCCGCCCAGTGACTCCACGCGATAGCGCAAACCGGCCAGCCCCAGCCGGTTTCGTCCGTGGCCATCGACCACTAAAGCGTCGGCCGCCATGCCCGGCCCGTCGTCTTTGACGGTGATGGTCAGTGTTCCTTCCTGGTGATGCGCGATGATCCTCTGGCCTTTGCCCTGCGCATGTCGGTAGGCATTGTTCAGTGCCTCTTGCACAAACCGGTAAAGGCACAGCTTCACCGGTAGTGGTGCCGCGTCTGGCAAATTTTCGATATTCAACTGCACTTTGCTGCCGGTGCGTTGTTCATGCCGCTGGGCCACCAGCTGCAGTTCCTGCGTCAGGGTCAGGTCGTTGATTTCCGGAAGGGCCAGGCCTCGCGAAAGGTCGCGCACCTCACGCAAGGCGTCGGTAGCGGCGCCGCGGATGGTTTCCAGCGACTCCTGATCCAGTGTTGTGCAGTGCTCGGCCAAGTCATCCAGGCGGATCAGAATCAGTGTCAGCAGTTGGGCCGGCCCGTCATGCAGATCGGCACCAATGCGGCGCAGGGTCAATTCGTTGATGCGCGAGAACTCCTGGGTCGCGGTGTTGATTTTGCGATGCAGGGCGGCGTTGCTGATGTGCAGGCGGGTCTGCTCCAACAGCCGCATTCGCAGGGTCACCTGTTGACGCTGGATGATCTGGTCGCCACGCCGGACAATGAAAAACAGCAGCGTCAACATCGCCAGCGTGGCCGTGCCGACCACCATCCACACTTGTTGACGGACGCGGTTGATTTCCTGTTCCAGGCTTTCGGCTTTTTCGTAGAACTCGCCCACGGCGATGATTTTCCGGGTGCTGAATTCGCGCAGTGGCGCGTAGATTTCGTACAGCGGTACGTTGAGCTTGCGCTCGAATTCGTTCTCTTCCTGATCCAGGTCTTCAAGGTCGGTGACCACATTGCCTTTGAGCGCCTCGGCAATTTCATCCATCGGGAACTGGCGGTTGGTGATGGATTTGTCTGTGCTGTAGACCACCGTGCCATCGCCACGCCAGATTTTGATCGAGACGATGTGTCGCTTCAGCGAGCGGCTATCCATGAGCCGATCCAGGGATTTGACGCTGGTCGGGGACAGGCCGTTATCGCGACTCATCTCCTGCACGTACGGCTCCAGAAACGCTTCCATGTAATGCGCGCCCGCTTCGGCAGCGCTCTGCACGGCTGCACGCTCGATGCGTGCACTCACCAGTTTGCCGACGAAAAACATCGTCAGCCCGAGGATCAGTGCAGCGGCCAGCACAAACTGGGTGGAGCGGCTCAGATGGCGGGTGCGCTGCTTGAAGCGCCAGCGCCAGAGTCTTCCGTGGACAGGTCTGGGTTCGACCAAAGTCTCAGACTCATCGGCGACAAAAGTCTCGATTTTTGATTGGACTTTTGCATCTTTTGCCATCGCGTCGATTTCCTGATGATCGTGGTAAGTCGGTTGAAAAACCTTGCGAGCCAACGGATATCCGGAGTTTGCCATGTACCAGCTAAAGCGCTTCACCCTCAACAGCAACGATATTTCGTTCCTCGAGCAACAGGTGACGTTTCCGACCATCCATATCGTTGGCTACGACAGCGCCGGTCAGCCGCTATACGGCTATGACGGTTCCGATGGCAATGTCCATGTGCTCGGCTTGCTGGGTAGCTTCAACCCACTCGACACACCGCCCGGTGAAACCGTCTGGTACAACGGCGCCCGCGATCCGATCGGTCTGCGCAACGTCTCCGGCCATTTCAACAACCTGACTCAGGACGGGCAAAGCTGGGGCAGTTTCGGGCAGAACTTCATCCGTTTGACCCATTCGGACTACAACCACTACGTCCAGCAAAATCTGAGTAACGACGCCTTGGCCGGCGCCGGCGTTCCGGCAGGCGCCACGCCCATGACTGACAGTAGTTCACTCTATAGCGATCCGACAGCATCGCTGGTGGACTACACCCCGCGGATGATCAGCCAGACCATCGTCAGCGGCGGGGTCACCTTCGCCACCGACGCCAATGGCCATATCCAGCACACCGCCACGGGCGTGGCGATCGTCACCGATCCGGGCATTCTCGGCACCATCGGTGAAGTCGACACCAGTGCGCCGGACTCCGGCCAGTACTACATCCGCAACCAGAACACCGTGTCAGGCGATCCGTCGACCACCGGCTGGTTCACCCTGTTCGGGCAATTCTTCGACCACGGCCTGGACTTCATCAACAAGCCCAACCAGAACGCGACGATCACCATTCCGCTGGCGCCGGACGATCCGCTCTACGGCACGATCGGTCCGGATGGGCAGCCGGTTTATTCGATCAAGGTCCACCGGGCCTCCGTGGCTGAAGTGGACGGGCAGGGGCAGGCACAGTACGTCAACCTCGACTCGCCCTACATCGATCAGAACCAGACCTACGGCTCCAATGACGCGGTCACGCAGTTGTTGCGCCAGTGGGTGGCCGATCCCAATCACCCGGGGCAATTCATTGCCGGCGCGGCGCTGTTCGATGGCACGACCCTGAGCGATGAAGCCGCCTGGACACTCAACGGCGTACTGACCCACCAGACCCTGCCGACCTTGAGCGAATTGCGCGCCCATGTGCTGGCCACCGGTCGTGACGATCTGACCTGGGACGACATCGCCAACTTCCGCGTGCGCGATGCCCATGGGCATGTGCTCGATGCCGATCCCAACACCGCTGGCGTGCAGGCGGTGTACACCCGTGAGGCGTTGTTGCTGGACATGAACCCGCACTTCGATGATGCGCACATCGACCAGGCCCGACTGATGTCGCTGGACGCGCACATCACCAGCATCACCTTCGATGCCAACAACCCTTACGGCATGGTCGTCAATTACGATAATGCCGGGCCGAAGAATCTGTTCAGCTTCGTCAACTTTGCTGATTTCACCATCAGCGCGGCAGCGGGCAGTGCCGATTACGCAGTGGCCAACGAACTGTTGCTGCAATCGGTGGGCGATCACTACATTGCCGGCGACGGACGGGTGAACGAAAACTTCGGTCTCACGGCGATCCATCACGTGTTCCACGAAGATCACAACGTGCAGCTGATCAACCTGCAGAACGAAGTGCTGAGCCAGGCTGACGTCAATGTCCGGCACAACTGGCAAGTGCAGATCAGCAATGGCAGCGGCGGTTTTTACAGCGACGCCAATGGCAACTTCACCCTGGCCGACGGCGTCACGGTGTCTTGGGATCAGGACAAATTGTTCTACGCCGCCAAACTCACCGTGGAGATGGAATACCAGCACGTGGCGATCGACCAGTACGCCCGGCTGATCACGCCGGATCTGCCCGAATTCGTCACCTATGACTCGGGGATCAACACCAATATCTCGCTGGAGTACGGTCAGGCCGCATTCCGCTTCGGCCACTCGCAACTGCGCGAGACCATTGATGCGCTGGAGAAAAACGCCAGTGGTGGCTACGACCTGACCGGCGCGATCACCCACTATGCGCTGGAGCAGGCGTTTCTCAATCCGGGCGGTTTTGCCGAAGTGGGACCCACCGCAATTGCGCTGGGCATGACCCGGCAGATCAGCAACGAAATCGATGAGTTCGTCACCCCGGCATTGCAGCAGGGCTTGCTCGGCCAGCCACTGGACCTGGCGACCATCAACCTGGCGCGCGGTCGAGATCTGGGGCTGCCTACCCTGAACCAGGCGCGGCAGCAGATCCACGATGCGTTGATCGCAGAACGGGCCTCGCCGGCCGGTGCGCAGCACCACACTAACCTGATCGTCGATGGCCTCACGCCCTATACCAGCTGGAGCGACTTCGCCAACAACATGATTCACCCCGAGTCGCTGGTGAACTTCATCGCGGCCTATTCGTTCGACGGTGATGTGGCGCACGCCCAGGCGATCATCGATGCCGATGCGACGGGCGTGACCACCAACTACGCCGGTGGCAGTGTGACGGCAGAGCAAGCGGCCTATTTCCTCTCCGGCGCAGCCGATCCTGCCGGCAATCACGTGGCCGGTTATGACGGTTACAACGCGATCGATCTATGGATCGGCGGCCTGGCGGAAAAGCACGTCTATACCGGGCAACTGGGGACCACCTTCAATGCGATCTTCGAGGATCAGATGGAACGGTTGATGGACGGTGACCGTTTCTACTACCTGTTCCGCCTCGACCTCGGTTTGCCGGCGATGACCAACCTCAACGAGCAGGTGGTCACCGAGCAGTTCAAGGACATCATCGAACGCACCACCGACGCACGGCACCTGGCCGGGGATGTGTTTGGCTATGCCGACAGCTACATCGAGTTGAGTTACACCGACTCGGGCGCCAGTCCGACCGCGTACAAGAGCGAGCACAAGTACGGCACGCTGATCGAAGCCAACCACTTGGGCGTCTATTCCACCGGTGGCGTTGGCGGGATCGGTGGCAACGGCTTGCTGGTGAGCCTGAGCAATCCGGAAACCCATACCTCGCAAACCTATATCCGTGACTACCGGCCGGATCAGGGCCAGAACCCTGACGGCACCGCAGCCGTAGGCTACAACTCCCACGAGGTGCTGGTCGGTACCGACTATAACGACTGGCTGGATGCCGGCGACGGCGACGATACGATCTATGGCGAGGGTGGCGACGACATCCTCGATGGCAAGTCGGGTGCCGACCATATCTACGGTGGCGCCGGTAACGACGTGATCTACGGTGGCGACATCGAAGACTTCCTCGATGGCGGGGATGGCGACGACACCATTTATGCCGGGACCAGTGCCGGCGTCCTGGATGTGGTGATCGGCGGCAACGGCAATGACCACCTTTACGGTGAAGCCGGGATCGACGAACTGTACGGCGGTGCCGGTAACGATTACATCGATGCCGGTGGCGACACCGACCTGGTGCATGGCGGCGACGGCAACGATGAAATCTATGGTGGTGACGGCCCGGACATCCTGTTCGGCGAAGACGGCGACGACATCATTTCCGGCGGTTCCACCGGCGACCAGGAGTTCGGCGGTGCCGGCGACGACATTTTGCTGCCGGGGCTCGGTGGTGCTCCCGGCCAAGGTGACGGCGATGAGGCCATTGGCGATGTCGGCTTCGACATTGCCGCATTCAGCGATGTGAACATTGCGCTGGATGCGGCGGCGGATCTGAACAACCAGAATATCGTCGCCGCCCCGGGCACTGGCGTGCTGTTCCAGCCGTTCAACGCCTTGCTCACCGACATTGAAGGGCTGATCGGTTCGCGCTTCAGTGACAGTCGGCCCAACAGTGCCGTGCCGGCCAATCCGACGGCCGGCCTGATCGGCAGCGCCACCGAGAACTGGCTGATTGGCGGCAGCGGCGACGACGTCGCCCAAGGCAACGGCGGTAATGATGTAATCGTCGGCGACTCGATCAAACTTGCCGACCTCAATCACTTGCTCGCCAGTCAGGGCTTTGCCGAGCATTTCACCGGCCTGCAAGCCAGTCGTCCGGATTTCATCCTGGGTGATAACCATGCTGCGCCCGGTACGGCCGATGGCGCAGCCGATACCGCGATCCTCAGTGGCAACTTCGCCGACTACAGCATCACCAAGTTCACCGACACCCGTCCGGGGGGCGAGTTGATCACCGCGTTCAAGGTGGTGGATCTGCGCGTGGGGGCTGCGAATGTCGACGGCACCGACATCGTGATCGGTGTCGAGAAACTGCGCTTCGCCGATCGCACGGTCAATCTGAGCATCACCAACCATTTGCCCACCGGCAATGTTGCAGTGTCGGGATTTGCCACCGCGCCCGCCACGCCGAGCCGGCCAGTGCCAACGCAGTATCGGCTGACCGCCAACACGTCGGCGATTCAAGATGCCGACGGCTTGCCGGGCCCAAGCGGCTTCTCCTATCAATGGCAAGCACTGGTGGGCGCCGCGTGGCTGAACATCGCAGGCGCCAATGCTTCGACCTTTGCCCCGACCTCGGCGCAGTTTGGTCAGCAGGTGCGAGTGCTGACCACCTACACCGACAATAACGGCACCGTGGAGCAATTGACTTCAGATCCGACGGAAGCGGTCGGACGCTTCATCGAGGGCACCAACTTCTTCAGCAATACCCTCAACGGCACCAACTATCAGGACATCCTGATGGGCTATTCAGGTAACGACGTGCTCAATGGCGGTCTCGGCTCGGATCTGCTGGATGGCGGTAGTGGCAACGACACGATGCGTGGCAATGCCGGTAACGACATCTATATGGTCGACGCCAATGGCGATGTGGTGCAGGAAAACCTCAATGAGGGCACCGACACTGTGATGTCGTCGATCAGTTACACCCTGGGGGCCAACGTCGAAAACCTGACCTTGCTCGGCTCGGCCAATATCAATGGCACGGGTAACGCTCTGGACAACGTCATCACCGGCAACAGTGGCAACAACCAGCTCACCGGGCTGGCCGGCAATGACACGCTGTCGGGGGGCGGTGGCAACGACACGATGCTGGCGTCGCTCAACGATGGTAACGACCATTATGACGGCGGCGCCGGGACCGACACCTATGACCTCTCCGCCACCTCGGCGGCGGCCACGGTGGATTTGCAGGCAGGCACCTCAACCAGCACTCAGACCGGCAGTGACACCCTGACCGGCATTGAAAACGTCAACGGTGGCTCTGGCAACGATCATATCCTGGGCGACAGCACCAGCAACGTGCTGCAAGGTCAGGGCGGCAATGACTGGCTGGACGGTGGCAGCGGCAACGACACGCTGGTGGGTGGGCAAGGCCTGGACAGCGTGTTTGGCGGCCTGGGGAATGACGCTTTGCGCGCCTCGGTCAACGACGGCAACGACAGCTACGACGGTGGTGGTGACAATGACACATACGACTTGTCGGGTACGTCGGCCAGTGCCACGGTCAACCTGGCGACCGGTCTGGCGAGCAGCTCGCAGACTGGCAACGACACGCTGATCAACGTTGAAAACGTGATCGGCAGCAGCGGCGCCAACACCTTGACCGGTGATGCTGGCAACAACGTCCTGACGGGGCAGGGCAGCAGCGACACACTCGCTGGCGGAGGTGGCAGTGACACGCTCGAGGGCGGCGGCAATCGCGACACCTTGTCCGGCGGCACAGGCAATGATGTGTTCGTTTTCTCTGCCACAGGCGACTCGGGAACGACGGTTCTCACGCGCGATGTCATCAATGATTTCACTCAGGGGCAGGACCATATTGATCTGTCGCTGATTGACTCGCGAACTTCCGGCGCCGGTTCGGCCGGTAATCAGGATTTCACGTTCCTCGGCGAATGGAATGGCGTGGGTACCGAGTTCAGCAATCAGTCACAACTGAAGTACCACTTCGTGAACGTTGGCGGCGTGGATCACACCTATGTGGAGGGCAATGTAAATTCGGGATCTGGAGCGGATATTCAAATAGATCTGGTTGGGCATGTTGCGCTGACAGCGAGTGATTTTGTTGGCGTGGTTTGAATCGGCAACCGGTAAAAAAGGCGCCCACCTCAGGGAAGGGGCGCCTTTTTCGTGAGCGGCACTTGGCGGTCAAGGAATTGAGTTCGGCACCGGCTGAATCAAATCCTCACGCGAAGCCTCTCAGCGGTTGAGGAACGCCAGCAGATCCTCATTCAACGCCTGCGCATGCGTCACTGCAAACCCGTGCGGCGCACCGGCGTAGACCTTCAGTTCAGCGCCCTTGATCTGTGCCGCCGCCTGTTTGCCGGTGGTTTCGAACGGGACGATCTGGTCGCCGTCGCCGTGGATCACCAGGGTCGGCACGTCGATTTTGCTCATGTCCGGGCGGAAGTCGGTTTCCGAGAACGCGGTGACGCAATCCACTGTGCCTTTGAGCGAGGCCATCAGCGCGATGTTCAGGGTTTGCGTGAGCACGCCATCGGAGACTTTCTGGCCTTGGTTGGTGCCATAGAACGGTGCGGCAAAATCAGCAATGAACTGTGCGCGATCTTTCAGCAGGCCAGCCTTGATGCCATCGAACACCGACTTGTCGACGCCTTGCGGGAAGTCGGCTTTCTGGCCGAACAACGGCGTCACCGCGCCCAGCAGCACCAGGCCAGCAACTCGCTCGCTGCCGTGCCGGGCGATGTAGCGGCTGACGTCGCCGCCGCCCATGGAGAAGCCCACCAGGGTGACTTCGCGCAGGTCCAGATGCTTGATCAGCTGCGCGATGTCATCGGCGAAGGTGTCGTAGTCGTAACCGTGCCAAGGCTGTTCGGAACGGCCGAAGCCGCGACGGTCGAAGGCAATGGTGCGGTAACCGCGGCTGCTCAGGTATTCCATCTGGTATTCCCACATGTCCGCATCCAGCGGCCAGCCGTGGCTGAACAACACGGGCTTACCGCTGCCCCAGTCCTTGTAATAGATTTCGATGCCGTCGTGAGTGAAGAACGTGCTCATGAAAACTCCTTGCGTCAGGGTTCGCTGATGGGCGTGCAGATGCCGGAATGGCAGCCTTCACTATCTGCGCAAAGCAGGCGGGCGACTTGTATGCAGGTGCTGGGTTGCAATGACGTCTGATTGATCGCCAGGTTCTATGGTGCAACTTCGAGCGATTATTCGAGGGAGTATGAAGGCGTGAAACGCAAAAGCCTGCAGGGCAATGCCTGTCCGCTGGCCGGGCCCTGCAAACCGTGATCGTCGCGTTGTCGCAATGGGGCGGGGTTCATGTACGCGCCGGGTGAGCCGGGTTCGGTGATGGTCGATGCATAACATCGACAGCCGATTCGCAAACGGGAACTCAGGTCTGCAGAGGGTCGCTTATTGGCGCCCGATGAGGTGGCCACCCGGCTTGCTATAGAACACTGAGGAAAACCCGCACGAATCCCCGACAGACGGTAGAAACTTAAGTTTGACGTCAAAATGATGGCCATCTAACATCGCGCCATTATTTTGATATCACTTTCGTATCGAGGGATCGAACATGTCCTCACCCGCCCTCGCGGCGCGGCTGTGTGCAGTTTTGCTGTGCCTGTCTCCGCTTCAAATTGCGTTTGCCGCCCCCACCCCCGGGGAAACCGATCTGATTCGCGATCGCCAGAACCGTTTGCTCGAAGAGCAGCAACGGCGACTGGAAGAACTCAAGGACCTGCCGGGTAAAGACGTCAAACCTGCGCCACCGACGGCGCCCACGGATAGCCGTTGCTTTCTGATCAAGGACATCGAACTCAAGGGCGCCGACAGCCTCTCCGAGCGCGACAGGGACAGCCTGCTCAAACCCTACATCGGTGAATGTCTCGGTGTGCCGCAACTCAACGCGTTGCTGAAAGTCATCACCGACTACTACATCGAGAAGGGGCTGGTCACCAGTCGCGCCTACCTGCCACAGCAGGACCTGTCCGCCGGCCACCTGAAAGTGCTGGTGGTCGAAGGCAAACTCGAAGGCCTCAAGGGCGCCGAGAACAGCAAGCTGTCGGACCGCGAACTGGCGATGGCATTTCCTGGCAAGACCGGTGAGCTGGTCAATCTGCGCGAAATCGAGCAGATGGTCGATCAGCTCAATCGCCTGCCGTCCAATCAGGCCAAGATGGAGCTGTCACCGGGCGAGAATGTGGGTGGCAGCACGGTGCTGGTGACCAATACCCCGCAAAAACCCTGGCGTGCCGGCCTGTCGCGCAGCAACGATGGCCAGCGCAGCACCGGCGAGCAGCAGTGGGGCACGACGTTCGATTGGGACAGCCCGCTGGGCCTGGCCGATCAGTTGAGCCTGCGTGGCGGTCACGATGCGATGACCGATCACCAGCACACTTCCAGCAACGCCATGCTCAACTACAACCTGCCGTGGGGCTGGTGGAACTTCACCTACACCTACAGCCAGAGCGACTACCGCTCGCAGATCGCCGCCAACGGTTACAACTTCAAACAGACCGGCGACAGCGAAAACCACCAGGTACGCGCCGAGCGGGTGATTTATCGCGATGCCGTCAGCAAGACCTCGCTCAGCACCGGCCTGTCGTACCTGCGCACCAACAACTTCATCGAAGACAGCAAGCTCAAGCTCAGCAGCAATCGCATCAGTGAAGCGCAGTTCGGCATCAACCATGGCCGTCGCATCGGCAATGCTTTCGTCAACTTCGATGCGGGCATGCAGGAAGGCATCGGTGCGTTCGACGCCCAGGGCAGTCACGATCCGGGTCCGGGCGAACCGGATGCGCGCTACCGCAAATACACCGCGACCGTGAGCTACCTGCAGCCGTTCAAGCTGTGGGGGGAGTCGCTCAGTTTCAGCAGCCTGATGACCGGCCAGCGCAGCGAAGATGTGCTGTTCAGCCCGCAGCGCACCAGCCTTGGGGGCTCGTCGTCGATTCGCGGTTACAAGGATCAGTCGTTGTCCGGCGACAGCGGCGGTTACTGGCGCAACGATCTGCGCTGGGCGCGTCCGGTCACGGCCCAATGGCTGCAACCGGTGTTCAGCGAATACGGCACCAGCATCGGCTATGACCAGGGCGTGATCCAGAACGGTCGCTACAACGGTGATCAGCACGGGCGCATGTCGAGCAACTCGCTGGAACTGTTCGCCCGCGGCCAGCACGTCGCCGCCAGCGTGACATTCGCCCATTCCCTGGAACGACCGGATGTGCTCACCGAGCGCGAAGCACCGATCTATTTCCGCCTGGATTTCTTCATCTAATTACAGCCTTTCGGGATCATCGACATGGACGTTCGCCAGTTCGCCTTTTTTGCAGCCCAGCCATCCGCCGCCTTGAAAAACCGTGATTTGTTCCTCGGTATGCCCAAGCGCGGACTGGCGTTTCTGCTGGCCAACGTCATGTTCTGGCAACCGATGTGGGCGCAGGCCGACGGCATCGTCGTGGCCAACCCGAACACCTCGCTGGACCGTGCCGGTAACGGTGTGCCGATCATCAATATCGCCACGCCCAACGGCAGCGGTCTGTCGCACAACCAGTTCAACGATTACAACGTCGGTGCTCAGGGCGTCATCCTCAACAACGGTGCGACGCAAACGTCGAACACTCAGTTGGGCGGGCACATCATCGGCAACCCGAACCTGAAAAACAGTGGTTCGGCGTCGACGATTCTCAACGAAGTCGTCAGCGGCAATCCAAGCCAGTTGCGCGGCTACACCGAAGTGGCGGGGCAGTCGGCACGCGTTATCGTCGCCAACCCGTATGGCATTACCTGTAATGGCTGCGGCTTCATCAACGCCCCACGGGTGACCTTGTCCACCGGTAAGCCGGTGCTCGACAACGGTCGTCTGGATCGTTTTCAGGTCGATCAGGGCAGCGTTGCCATCGAAGGCGCCGGCCTCAATGCCAACAACGTCGACCGCTTCGAAATCATCACCCGCAGTGCGAAGATCAACGCCGAGATTCAAGCGCAGAACCTGACCATCGTCGCCGGGCGCAACGACGTCAACGCGCAAACCCTCAATGCCACGGCCCGCGCCGATGATGGCAGCAGCAAACCGCAGCTGGCCATCGACTCCTCGGCGCTGGGCGGGATGTACGCCGGGACAATCAAACTGGTGGGCACCGAGGCCGGGGTCGGGGTGAAACTGGCGGGCAATCTGGCCGCCAGTGGTGGCGATATCCAGATTGATGCCAACGGTCAATTGACCCTGGCGCAGACCTCGGCGGCCACTGCTGTGAACGTCAAGGCCAACAGCTTTGATGCCCAAGGTCCGGTCTACGCCGGCACCGCTCTGAACGTGCAAACCCAGGGTGATCTGAGCAACCAGCAAAGTCTCGCCGCGCGCGACAGCATCAGCCTCAGCGCCGGCGGCAGCCTGAGCAACAACGGCGTCATCGAAGCCGGGGTCAACGCCGACAATAGCCGCAACAACGCCGGCGACGTGAACCTGAGTGCGCAGAACCTCAACAACAACGGCAAAAGCATCATCGCCAGTCGCAACCTGACGGCGAACGTCGGGCAAACCCTGAACAACCAGGGCGGCACCTTGAGCGCCCAGCAGGCCACGCGCCTCACGGCCACCACCCTGGACAACCAGAACAAGGGCAACGTTCTCGGCAACTCGACGGTGCAGTTGAACGCCAGCAAGGTGCTCAACACGCAGGGCGTGATCAGCAGCAGCGGCAACCTCGGCGCCGATCTCGGCGATCTGAATAACCACGACGGCGAGATCTCCAGCGCCGGCACCACCCGTATCAACGCGATCACGCTGGACAACAGCGACGGCCAGGTCACTGGCGACGTCGCGCTGAACATCGGCTTGATCGGCGCGCTGAACAACCGCAACGGCGTGCTGGGTTCCGGTGCGAGCGTCAGCATCACCGCCGCCAGCCTCGACAACAGCCATGAAGGCAGCCTCGTCAGCGACGGCAGTCTGACTGCACGCATCACTGGCCTGTTCGACAACCAGAGCGGCGACCTGAGCGCCAAAGGGCTGGTCGATGTCCAGAGTGGCAGTCTCGACAACCGTGGTGGCAGCGTGGTCGGCAAGGATCGCCTGACCTTGCGCAGCGATTCCGTGGACAACCGCGGCGGTAAAGTTCGCGCGACCAAAGACCTGCAACTCAGCGTTGGCACACTCGACAACCGCGACAAAGGTCTGCTCGATAGCCAGGCCGCCGTCAACTACACCGGCACGCAACTGGATAACCGTGGCGGTTTGCTCAGCGCAACCGGGCCGATGATTATCGGCGTGACGCGCATTGACAACAGCGTCGGACGCATTTCCAGCCAATCCGATCTTACCGCCAACGTGGCGCAGTTCATCAACCAGGGCGGCAAGCTGGTCGCTCCAGGCGCCTTGTTGCTCACCGGCCAGTCGCTGGATAACCGTAACGGCGGTCTGGTATCTACCACAAACGCGCTGAAACTGACGGTCGATGACATCGACAACCGCGGCGGTGAAATCTCCAGCACCGTCGATGTGAGCGTCATCGGTCAAAGCCTGAACAACAGTGACAGCGGCAAGGTCCTGGCCGGAACTACCCTTGGCTTGACTGTGGCCCGGGTCATCAATCAGACCCTCGGACAACTGTTCAGTGTGGGCAACTCGACGCTGGTCGGGCAAAGCCTGGACAACAGCGGCGGCAGCTTCGTGACCCGACAGGGCAATCTGGACATACGTCTCGATAATGCCTTGAGCAATATCGAAGGTCTGATCAGCAGCGAAGGAACGTTGACCGTACACGCCGGCAGTCTCGACAACACCCGCAGTCACCTGTCGAGCGCCGGCGCCCTGGCACTGACTATCACGGGCAGCCTGAACAACCAGGCGGGTTCGATCGCCACCGACAACGGGCTGAGCCTCGCTTCACAAAGTCTGGATAACAGTCAGGGCGGTTTGATCAGCGGCAAGAAAGCGACCGCGCTGACCACTGGCGTCTTCAACAACGCCTCCGGCGGCAGTTTGATCAGCGGCGACACCCTGGACCTCAACGCAACTGAGGTGAGCAACGGCACCGGTAGCCGGATCGCCAGCGAAAAAGCGCTGACCGCAACGGTCACCGGCTTCGATCAGCAGGGCGGTCAACTGTTCAGCAAAACCTCCCTGAGCCTCGACCTCAATCACGGCCAGTTGAACAACCGCAACGGCCTGATTAATGCACCACTGCTGGTGCTGAAAAACCTCAAGGATGTCGATAACCAGGGCGGTGAAATCTCCAGCGCCCAGGCGTTCACCCTGACCGCGCAAAACCTCGATAACAGCAACAACGGCAAGTTGATCAGCAATCAGGGCCTGACCCTGCGCATCGAGCAACTGCTGGCCAGCGTCAAAGGCCTGATTTCCGCGCAGAGCGTGGATGTCAAAAGCGCTCGACTGGACAACAGCGGCGGCCTGATCACCAGCCGTGGCACCCTCGGGGTGACGGTGGACGGTCAACTGGTCAACCAGGGCGGTACGCTGATCGCTGACGATGAGCTGAACCTGAAAGCCGACAGCGTCGACAACAGCGAAGGGCACATTGCCGGTAAAGCCGACGTTATCGCCAACGTCGCGACGCTCAATAACCAGCACGGTGAACTGGTGGCAACCGCCGGGCTGAAGCTCACCGGCAACAGCCTCGATAACCGTAACGGCGGCCTCGTCGGCGCGAATGACGCGCTGCAACTGACGGTCGATGCGGTCGACAACCGTGGCGGCGAGCTGTCCAGCCAGGCTGACGTGACGCTGCTCGGCAGTCGTCTGGACAACAGCGACGGCGGCAAGCTGATTGCGCAAGGTGCGTTGACCCTGACCGTCGACGAAGTATTCAACCGCGCCAAGGGCCTGCTGTCGGGCAAGACCGACCTGACCCTGACCGGACGCAGCCTCGACAGCACTGCGGGTGCGCTCCTGAGCCAGAACAATCTGAAGCTCGACCTGAGCGGCGATCTGAATAACAGCCAGGGCCTGATCAGCGCCGAGGGCAGCCTTGGCGTGACGGCGGCGAGTCTGACCAACAACCTCGGCAGCCTGTCCGTTGCCGGGCCGTTGACATTGACCACCACCGGCGTGGTGCTCAACCGCGGTGGTCAGATCGTCACCGACGCCAGCCTCAACCTCACCAGTGCCAGCCTCGACAACAGCAACGGCGGCAGCCTCAGCGCCAAAGGCGCGATGGTGGTGCAGACCGGTACGCTCGACAACAGCCACAACGGCAAGTTGAACAGTGGCGATACGCTGGACCTGAAGGCGACCCAACTGACCAACCAGGACGGCGGCCGCATCGCCAGTAATGCCGCCCTGACCGCGAACGTTACCGGTCTGGATCAGCAGGGCGGTCAGCTGTTCAGCAATACGTCGCTGGATCTGGACCTCAATCACGGTCAACTGAACAACCAGAACGGCCTGATCGGCGCGCCGTTGCTGATGCTCAAGAACCTTCAGGACGTCAACAACGACGGCGGTGAGATCTCCAGCACCCAGGCGTTTACTGTGACGGCGCGCAGCCTCGATAACAGCAACGGCAAATTGCTCAGCAATCAGGCCGTGACGCTGCGCATCGACCAGGCGCTGACCAACCTCAAAGGCCTGATTGCCGCCGCCGCGCTGGACATCAAAGCCGCCAGCCTCGACAACAGCGGCGGCACACTGACCAGCCGCGCGAATCTGGACCTGAACCTCGACGGCCTGCTCACCAACCAGAACCTGGGGCTGATCAATGCCACCACGGGCCTGACTATCAACAGCAACGGTCTGAACAACCAGAACGGCTTGCTGCTGGGCAGTGCAATTGCCATTGATTTCGCTGCAGCCACCGCAGACCTGAACAACGACGGTGGCTTGATCACCACCGAAGGCCAACTGAGCATTCAGCACCTGCGTGACTTGACCAACCGCAGCGGCAAGATCGCCAGCAGCCAAAGTATCGACCTTGTTGCCCGCAGCCTCGATAACAGCAACGGCAAGCTGGTCAGCAACAATCGGCTGAATCTCAACACCGGTGCATTGGTCAACCAGAACGGGGTGATCTCGGGGGTGCAAGGCCTGACGGTCAACGCTGCCAGCCTCGATAACCGCAACAAGGGCACGCTCTCTGCCAGTGATGGCAACCTCAGCGTGACGTTGAGTGGGGATTTGCTCAACAGCGGCGCCGGGGCACTGGTCACCCAGAAAAACCTCAGCGTCACCGCAGCCAATCTGGATAACAGCAACAACGGCGTGGTCT
Source organism: Pseudomonas sp. GNP014 (assembly GCF_054344005.1). Taxonomy (NCBI): domain Bacteria; kingdom Pseudomonadati; phylum Pseudomonadota; class Gammaproteobacteria; order Pseudomonadales; family Pseudomonadaceae; genus Pseudomonas; species Pseudomonas sp. GNP014. Next base: position 3,854,943 of record NZ_JBTGUS010000001.1, read on the forward strand.
CCAGCACCGGGGCGCAAACCCTGACTGTCAGCGGTTTGCTGAACAATGCGGCGGGTGGTCTGATCGCCACCGATGCGACCCTGGCGCTGCAAGCCATGACGCTGGGCAACGCCGGCGGTACCGTCAACGCCACACAGGACCTGAGCTTCACCGGTACCACCCTGGATAACACCGGTGGCAGTCTGGTCGGCAATGGCGCCGTGACCCTCGACCTGCTCGGTGCCCTGACCAACACCAACGGCAAAATCGCCAGTGGCGGCACGTTGTTGCTGCAACGCGCCACGCAGATCAACAACCAGGGCGGTCAACTGGCCAGCCAGGGCCTGATGACCCTGTTGAGCGGTGGTCTGGACAACCGCAACCGTGGCACCGTCGCCGCCAGCGGCCTGTTGACCATCACCACAGCGGGCGCCATCCAGAACAGCGCCGATGGCTTGATCTACAGCCAGAACGGCGACCTGCAAGTCCAGGCCGCCAGCCTCGCCAACGCCAAGGGCACCGTACAGGCGCAAGGCGCCGTCACCGTTGTCAGCACCGGCGATATCGACAACCAGAGCGGCCGAATCCTCGCCACCACCGGTGATCTGTCCATCAATGCCGGCCAGCTCGATAGCCGTGGCGGTGTCCTCGCCAGCCTGCAAGCGGCGTTCACCGCGCGCCTGACCGGTGTGCTGAAAAACGGCTATGACCTGAACAACAATCGTCAGGGCGGGGTGATCCAGGGCCAGCGCTTGAACCTCAATGCGGCGATGGGCCTCGACAACTATGGCGGCCGTATTTCCGCACAAAGCGGCGACGCCATCGTCGTGACCGGCAACTTCGATAACCGCAATGGCGGGCTCTACGCCAAAGGCAAAATCGACGTCACCGGCAACAACTTCGACAACAGCGGCGACAACGACGGCCAGATCGCCGGCCAGCAGATCGACCTCAACCTGACTGGTGCGCTGAACAACCGCCTGGGCATCATCGAGAGCGACAGCACCCTGGCGATCAAGGCCGCCAGCCTCGACAACCAGACCGGCCAATTGCGTGCCCTTGGCACCAGCGGCAAAACCAACTTCCAGATTGGCGGCCTGTTCGACAACCGCAACGGCACGCTGGAAACCGCCAACACCGACCTGACGCTCGGCGCCGGCAGCTTCCTCAATACCGCTGGCAGCCTGTTGCACGTCGGCACCGGCACGTTTGACATCTCCACCAACAACGTCATCAACGCCGGCGGCACCCTCGTGACCCGCGGTGGCCTGACCATCAGCACCGACACCTGGACCAACAGCAGTTCGATTCAGGCCGGGCGCCTGACCGTCAACGTCAACAACCTGACCCAGACCGCCAGCGGCCAATTGCTCGCCTCCAACAGCTTCACCGGTAACGGCGTCAACTGGTTCAACGAAGGCCTGCTGGCCAGTGACGGCAGCATGAACGTCGGCCTGAGTGCCGCTTATTGGGGCCCGGGGCGCCTCACCAGTCAGGGCGACCTGACCCTGAACGCTGCACAAGTCAGCCTTACGGAAGCCACCTCCAGCATCGCCGGGGGTGGCCAGACCACGCTCAATGTCAGTGGCCAACTGGATAATGCCGGTCGCCTGACTTCCGGCGCGGGCATGACCATCAATGCTGGCGGCGTGCGCAACTACGGCACCACGGCCGCCGGCACTGACCTGACTCTGACCACCGGTACTCTGGTCAACGCCAGCGGCCTGATTTTCAGCGGCAGGAACATGTCGCTGCGGGTTGCCGATTTCAATAACTACTACGGTAACGTCTACAGCCTCGGCAATCTGATGATTGACCGCAATGGCCAGGGCGGGCTGGCGAACTCCATCGTCAACCGCTCTGCATCGCTGCAAAGCGACGGCAGCATGACGCTGGCGGCGAGCTCGATCCAGAACATCCGCGACGTGCTCACGGTCAACAACGCGGGTATCTACACCGCGCGCATCGGTGAGGTCACCTGTATCGAAGGGGTCAACGCCGGTGACTGCAGCGGCAAGCAGAACCACGCCTGGGAGATCGTGCAGCGCGAAAAACTCGAGGTCACTGCGGCCAGCGCTGCGTCCAGCATCACCGCAGGTAGCAACCTGACCATCAATGGCGGTGACCTGCTCAACCAGAGCAGCACCATCGCCACGGCGGGCAACTTCACGGCCAACGTGGCGAACCTGACCAACAGTGGCGTGGAAACCGGTGAGACCGAAACCACCCGCATCTACATGTCCGAGCGCACCCGTAACGCGGGTGGCTGGTACAGCGCAGCAAGTGCCTTCACCAACCAGTACTGGTATGAAAGCAGCGGCTACGACGCCAATAATCTGGGTGGTCTGCAGGGCGGTATCGCCAACTTCATCGGCATGACCGAACGGGAACTGCCGGGGCTGGGCAGCACCCGTAAAATCGCCGGCAGCGACCAGAGCTATTCCGCCGTCATTCAAGCCGCAGGCGCGGTCAACATCACCGCCCAGAACAACATTGATAACAGTGTCGTACGTCCGGGCTACACCTATATCGGTAGCGGTCCGCGCACCGGCACCGGAGCGGGTGGCAGCCAGTTCTCCACGCGCGTCACTGTCAATCAGCAACTGCCGCCGAACCTCGCCCAGCAGCAGGTCAACCCAGTGGTGTTGCCGGGCTTCGCGCTGCCGACCGGGCAGAACGGCCTGTTCCGCCTGAGCGGTCAGGAAAGCACCGCCCCGGTCGCGACCGGCCCGCAGAGCTGGACCATGGGCGGCGCCAGCGTCAACCCGAGCCAGCGCGATCAAACGTTGCCAGGCGTGCAGACGCGCAACATTCTTCTGACGAACAATGCCTCGGCCTCAGCCAGCAACGTCAACCTGAGCACCGTCGATCACCAGACCCAGCAACAGGGTGGCGGTGCCAGTGCGATTGACGTCAGCACGCCGGCAACTGACGCCAGCGGCGCGACCCTGCCGGGGCGCACCACTGCGTTCACCATCAACCGGGTGCAGGGTGTTCCGGCCAGTACTGGCCATTCCAGTCCGCAGAAATACCTGGTCGAAACCAACCCGGTACTGACCGACCTCAAGCAGTTCATGAGCTCGGACTACCTGCTGTCCAACCTCGGTTACGACCCTGATCAAAGCGCCAAGCGCCTGGGTGACGGCTTCTACGAGCAGACCCTGATCCAGCAAGCCGTGGTCGCTCGTACCGGTCAGCGGTTCATCGACGGGCAGACGTCCAACGACGGCCTGTTCAAGTACCTGATGGACAACGCACTCGCCAGCAAAAACGAGCTCAACCTTGCGGTGGGCGTCAGCCTGACCTCCGAACAAGTCGCGGCGCTGACCCACGACATCGTCTGGATGGAAACCGCCGAAGTCAACGGCGAGCAAGTGCTGGTGCCAGTGCTGTACCTGGCCAACGCCAACAACCGCCTGGCCCCGAACGGCGCCTTGATCCAGGGCAGCGACGTGACCCTGATCGCCGGCAAGGACCTGAACAACGCCGGTACCTTGAAGGCCAACAACAACCTGTCGGCCACCGCCACCAACGATCTGGTCAACAGTGGCCTGATCGAAGCGGGCAATCGCCTCGACCTGCTGGCCGGCAACAACCTGATCAACAAATCCGGCGGCGTTATCGCGGGTAAAGAAGTGTCGTTGACGGCCACTCGTGGGGACATCATCAACGAACGCACCGTCACCACCCACGAAAGCGACAGCGGCTACCGCAGTGAGCGCAGCGACTTTGTTGATAGCGCTGCGCGTATCGAGGCAGCCAACGGTCTGACCATCGGTGCCGGGCGGGACTTCAATAACACGGGGGGGATATTGAAGAGTGGCACGGACACCCTGATAAATGCCGGTCGCGACGTCAATCTTGTCTCGGCTGAAAAAGTTACGGGTGGGCAGCGTGGACTACATACGGATCAGACCATTACTCAATATGGCTCGGTTCTCGATGCTGGCCAAAACCTGACGGTCAACGCAGGCCGTGACATTACAGCGATTGCTAGCCAGATCGACGCCAAGCGCAATGTAAGCATAAGTGCCGTGGGTGATCTGACTCTAGCGTCAGCAGCAGATGAAGAGCACTCGTATACCAAGACCAAGAAAGTCACGAGTCAGGAGGATCATGTAAGCCAAGTGTCCACGACGCTGACGGCCGGTGGCACTGTTTCGCTGAACGCTGGTAAAGACTTGAGTCTCCTCGCCAGCCGGGTAAGCGCTGGTGAGGAGGCCTATCTGACTGCGGGCGCAAACTTGGCACTTGAGTCGGCGGAAGACAGCGATTACAGCTTTTACAGTAAGACCAAGAAGACGTCCTCCAAGAAGAAATTTCAACTTGATGAGACCAGTTCGGTTACCAACGTTGCCAGTTCGGTCACCTCGGGTGGCAAAAGCGTGCTGACCGCGGGTAACGATTTGTTGATTAAAGGCAGCAATGTCATTTCTGAGAACGGCAGTGTGGGACTTGGGGCAGGCAACGACGTGAATATCGTGGCAGTTACCGATTCGAGTAGCGGTCGCCACGAACGCAGCCAAAGCAAAAGTAGTTGGGGCGGTTTGAAGTCGAGCAAAGTTGACGATCAACTAACTGAAACCCAGACAATGGCAGTGGGTAGTTTGATCTCGGGCGATACGATTGCCGTCAGCGCTAAGCGGGACGCCGCTATTATCGGCTCGGCGCTTGTCAGTACTAACGATTTGGCTGTTCATGCCGGTCGCGATCTGACTATTGGTGCTGCAGAGAACACGTTTTCTCGAACCGAAATGCACAAGGAAAAGAATCACGACCTGACGGGCGTCTTGACTGCTAACAATCTGGGTATCGATGACATCACCGGCAACCAACATCTGTCAATCAGCGGCCAAAAACACAATGGCACGATGTCACAAACGACCTTGACTGGAAGCACGATAGGATCCAGCAAAGGGAACGTCAGTCTGGTAGCGGGCGGCGACCTCAGTGTTATTGCCAGTGATCTTGTCAGTACCAAGGACATGAGTCTTCGAGGTTCGAACGTCACCGTCACGGCAGGTATGGAAACCTCGCAGCAAAGCACCGTTGATAAATCCAATAGCCTTGCTGTAGGACGCGTTATTGGTGGTGCAATTATTGACACTGTCAATACCATTCGCTCTGCGGTGGAGGCTGCCGAAAGCGCGGATGATCCTCGACTCAAGGCCGTGAAACTGGCGCAGGCGGCTTTGGCCGCCTACAACCTCGGCGGTATGGCGTCGGATGCAAATGATCAAAAAACCGGATTCGCCGACAAGCAAGGTGGCACGGCCAGCAACGGGTCTCTGATCAAAATTGGCACCGAACTCGCTAACACCCATAATAAAAGCACCAGCGACTATACCAGTCAAACGGCGAAACAAAGCACACTCAATGCGGGTGGAACCCTCTCCATCGTTGCCAATGGCAGCGCAGCGCAAAATGAGGGTGATATTCATATCGTTGGCAGCAGCCTCAAAGCGACTTCTACTTCGTTACTTGCCAACAACAACATCATCGTGGAAAGCGCTCAGAACACCGCAAGCTGGTCCAATCACAATAGCAATAACAAAACTGCAATCGGCGCAAGTTTCAATATTGGCCAGCAAAATGGCTTTACCCTTGATCTAGGCGCTCAAGTCGCAAAGGGTATGGGTAATGGCAGTTCCGTTACCCAGATCAACAGCACGATCGACAGCGGTTCGTTGGTAATTCATAGCGGTGGCGATACGACTCTGGCAGGTGCTCAAGTTCATGCCGATAGCATCAAAGCGCTGATCGACGGTAACCTAAACATCATTTCTCGTCAGGACACGGAAGACCAGAAAAGCAAACAAGGCAGCGGCGGTTTTGGTGCCAGCATTTGCATTCCACCCTTCTGCTACGGCACAACTGTTACCGCTTCGGCCAACTTCGCTGCAGGCAACATGAACAGTGAGTACAAAGCCGTTAACGATCAGACCGGGTTATTTGCGGGTGCGGGTGGCTACAACGTTGAGGTCGGCAAAACCACAACTCTAGAGGGTGGTGTGATTGCCAGTGATGCCACGCCGGACAAGAACGTGCTGACAACGGATCGACTGATCACTCATGACATCAAAAACATAAGTGAAATCGACGCCCAGTCGGCAGGCGGCAGTGTTTCGGGCGGTCTTGGTGGTGCGGGGGCGTACGCCTCAGTCGGTGGTTTGTACGGCATCTCTCTCAATGAGTCTGACAAAAGTCACACTCGCAGCGCAGTGAGCGACGGTACGATAATTGTTCGCAACCCTGAAGGCGCCCGGGATCTGGACGGCCTCAATCGCGACACGGCGAATGCCAACGAAAGACTCGACAAGCCTGATCAGGATGCGATGAAAGAGCGAATCGAATTGGTGAAGAGTTCGATCGAGTTGGTGAAGGGTGTGGGAGATGCGATTGCTGCTGCGAAGATCAAGGAGGCTCAAGATCCGAACAGTGAGGCGGCACAGGTTGCTATCCAGAAGTTGAAAGACCAAGGAATCGTCAATCCTTCGGGCGAACAGATCAGCCAGCAAGTTCAGCGTGACTACGGCATGGGCAGCAGCTTCCAGAAAGCGTCTCAAGCCATTGCCTCTATTGTTCAAGGGGTGCTCGGTGGGAATATTGTTGGAGCCTTGAGTGGCGCAGCCGCTCCCTATGTCGCCCAAGAAATCAGAGACGCTACCGAGGGAGATCCGACAGCGAACCTCATGGCTCATGCGGTATTGGGTGCACTGGTTGCTAAAGCCAGTGGGAACTCGGCCCTTGCGGGAGCGGTGGGAGCGGTCGCGGCAGAAGAAATCGCTCGGATCATCAAGGAGGCGGTGTACGGTGGGGTCAGTAACGAGCAACTGACTTCGGAGCAGAAACAAACTATTTCCAGTTTGGCAACGTTGGCTGCAGGAATTGGTGGTGCTTCTGTTGGAACCGGCGCACTGGATGCCGTTGCTGCTGCGTTGTCCGGTAAGAACGCAGTGGAAAATAACCAGTTGAGCTCCAAAGATGCAGAAAATCTGATCAAGGAACTCGCTCAGGCGAATAAAAAAGGAGAATCTACCGAGCCAGTTTGGGAGAAATATAAAGCACTCAGTGCGAAACAACGTGCCGAGATGTTGGCTTCAGATTGTTCTGCGCCTTGTGCGATCTATTACCAGGCTGAAATGGAAGGTGGCATTGCCATTGCGGATGGCATCAGTAGTCTTGCGTGGCTTTTTGACCTGTCGGCGGAAGATGTAAAACGGATACGTCAGTTTGTCACCAAGGAAAACCAGAATGACATGGCGTTGTTGTACAAGTCCTTGCCAACGTGGGAAAAGGTCGCCTTGGTGGCTAAGGACACTGCCGAGGCGTTGGGCGCCGGTGGTTTAGCATCCAGAAGCAAGACCTCCGTTGCATCAGTGGTAGGGAAAAACAGAGGGAGTCCGATTCCGACTCTTGAGCCAACAGTTGCCTCAAATGGACTTACCTATCAATCGAACCCCAAGCATACTCCAGGTCAGATAGGGAACAGGCCTACTGCGGGCATTGAACCGAAAAACTCAATAGAGCTCTTTGGGCAGTCTATTCCCAGCCCGCAGACGTTTCCAAACAAAGTTGTGACCTATGCTAAGGACGAAAATGGCAACGTCCACCGATTTGAAGGGACGAATGGTGTGTTTCACTGGAATGGTAGTACGGGTGACGCCGGCAACCCATTGTCGGCCAGTTATATACCGGCGGCGGTGCAAAAGGCGCTAGGAGTAAGGTTGAAATGATTTACGGTGATCCGTTTATATTCTCAATTCAGTTTGATGTGGTGAGGGAATGGACTGATTCAAGTTGTTTCTGGGTAAACGGCTTGTTTTCGTTGTTTGTTGGTGGGGAAAGGCTCCTTGATGTCGTGGATGTTGTCGAGCTTAAAACGGCCGTGAACTTCTACGCAAAAATGGAATTTGAAAATATGGAGGAGGGCGATTCGGCGATTTCTGCAAAAGAATTATTTGCTTCCGCGCATCGTTATTTCTTCAAAGGGGAATCCGCCATTTTAGAAGGTGTTCAAGATCTGACTTGCACCTTCCTAGGAGACGCGGGTCTGTTTATTTATTTTCAAAAAACAGAGCATGCAGACAGATTGGTCTGGAGTAAGGACTTTGGCAACCTTGTCCATGAGGCGTTGCTGCCTCGTGGGGCAGTGGGTAGCGTAATTGAAGGTATTGAAGAATTGTAGATATTTAATATTGTTGTAGCTGGGCAGGTTTTTTGAACTCGAAAAATCTGGCCGCTACTCATTGAAAGGGTAATAAAAATTGATTAAAGCCGGACTTTTGCTGCTTTTTATTTTCCTGATTGCAGGCTGCCATTCGAACGTCAGAGACTCTTCCCCCAGTCTTTTAAAGGATGGCATCCAACTTCAGCAAAAAAAGTCACCACGGATGAACAACACGCCAAAGTCATCATGAAAGCCACAGGCTACACATACCCTGTCGAGTTCTCCGTCCGCCGTGCTTCAGATCCCGATCGGCGAATGGAAGTGTTGGGTACTGTGGTGGATTCCGGGCGAGGCAAGGTGTTCGCCTGGATCGCCAAACTCAACGAAGCGGCCAACAGCGCCACCTTCAAGCATTTCCCTCAGCTGGAAACGCAAGCCAATGCCGACGAACCCTTCGAGGTGTCGGGGCGTTCCCATGGAATGGGTACCGGCAACACTTATAGCTGCGGGCCGCTGAACAGTACTTTTACGCCGGAACGAAGCAAGCTCTACCTGGTGGAGTTTCAGTTTGTCGGGCAGGGTTGCGAGCAGCATGTTTACGATGTTAGCCGGCCGGATCAACGAATTGCTGTGACGTCCAAAAACTAAAAATCCGGTACTCACCAACCTCAAGTCGTTCATGAGTTCCGACTACCTGCTCGACAAACTCGGCTACAACCCCGATCAGAGCGCCAAACGCCTGGGCGATGGACTCTACGAACAACGCCTGATCCAGCAAGCCGTCACCGCCCGCACCGGCCAGGCTTTCCTTGATGGCCAGACCTCCAACGAGGGCATGTTCAAGTACCTGATGAACAACGCCATCGCCAGCAAGGACGCGCTCAACCTGTCGGTCGGCGTCGGCCTCACCTCGCAGCAAGTCGCGGCGCTGACGCACGACATCGTCTGGCTCGAAGAGCATGAAGTGAATGGCGAAAAAGTCCTGGTGCCGGTGGTGTATCTGGCGCAAGCCAATGGCCGCCTCGGCCCAACCGGTGCGCTGATTGCCGGTAAGGATGTGACGCTGATCGCCGGTGAAAACCTCGACAACGTCGGCACGCTCAAGGCCACCAACAACCTGTCCGCCACAGCGGGCAAGGACCTGGTCAACAGCGGTTCGATCGAGGCGGGCAATCGTCTGGACCTGCTGGCCACCAACAGCATCGTCAACAAGGCCGGCGGCATCATTGCCGGCAAGGACGTCAGCCTGACCACTCGCACCGGCGATGTGATCAACGAACGAACCATCACCTCGATGGACGACCAGTACGGCACCGTCACCCGGCATCAGGACTTTGCCGATAACGCAGCGCGGATTGAGGCGGCCAATGACCTGACTGTCAAAGCGGCCAACGACATCAATATTGTCGGTGGTGTGATGCGCAGCGGTCAGGACATGGCATTGAATGCCGGGCGCGACGTTAATGTTTCGTCCGTGCAGGTCAATAACAGTGTTTCGTTGGGTTCAAGGGCAAGTAGCAGCGATATCACTCAACTGGCCGCCGATATCGATGCCGGACGTGACTTCAAGGCCGAGGCCAAGCGCGACATCAATGTGATTGCCAGAGAGATCGATGCCAAGCGCGATGTGTCGATGAAGGCTACCGAGAATCTGGTGATCAGCTCGGCGGCGGATGAAGAACATTCGAACTCCAAGAATAAGAAAGAGAAGCGTCAGGAGGATCATGTCACTCAGGTTATGTCCGGTATTACCGCGGGTGGCGACGTCAAACTCGAGGCGGGCAAAGACCTCAGTGTGATTTCCAGCCGCGTTACTGCGGGTGATGAAGCCTACCTGGTTGCGGGAGACCGCCTAGAACTCCTGGCCGCGCAAGATACGGATTACTCGCTGTATGACATGAAGAAAAAAGGCAGCTTCGGCAAGCTGAAGATGCAACACGACGAAGTGACCGACATTAAGCACGTCGGCTCCGAAATCAAGGCCGGTGGCAATCTGACGCTGTCGAGCAAAGGTGATCAGCTGTATCAGGTTGCCAAGCTGGACAGCGGTAACAACATCACACTGGACAGTGGCGGGTCGATTACTTTTCAGGGGGTCAAGGACCTCCATGACGAAAACCATACCAAGACCAACAACAGCGCTGGCTGGGTGTCCTCCAAAGGTCGCGGCAATACCGACGAGACCTTGCGCCAAACCCAGATGATCGCCAAGGGCAATATCGTTATCAAGGCAGTCGACGGCCTGAAAATCGATATCAAGGATGTGAATCAGCAGTCCGTCAGCCAGACCATCGACGCTATGGTCAAGGCGGATCCGCAGCTGGCCTGGTTGAAAGATGCCGAGGCCCGGGGGGACGTGGATTGGCAGCGGGTGAAGGAGATTCACGAGTCTTTCAAATACGAGAACTCGGGACTGGGCCCGGCAGCACAAATCGCAATCGCCATCATGATGTCCTTCGTGATGGGGCCGGCAGGGCTGGGCTTGGTCGGCGGTGGCTTCGGTGGGGCAGTCGCCACAAGTCTGGCAACCACGGGCGTTACCAGCACCATTAATAACAAGGGTGATCTCGGGGCCGCTTTCAAGGAGACCTTCAGTGCCGGGAGCTTGAAAAATGCGGCTATTGCAGGGTTTACGGCGGGCATGCTCGACTATGCAGACACCAACTGGTTTGCGGCTGGTGGCAGCAAAACTGCAAATATCCTGACCAGCAGCAACATTACTGATGTCGCCATCCGCACGACCGGCCGGGCGATCATTTCCAGCGGTATCTCTACCACTATTGGTGGAGGCAGCTTTGGTGACAATTTCGGAGCGGCGTTGCTGGGTGAGGCGAGCAGTGTCGCTATGGCGACCGGCTTTGACTTTGTCGGTGACAATACACTCAAGTTCCCAGAAGGCAGCGCAGAAAAAGTCGTAGCGCATGCGTTGATGGGTGGTTTGATTTCCCAGGTGCTGGGTGGGGACTTTGCGACAGGTGCAGCTGCCGCTGGTCTGAACGAAGCCGCGATGAATGTTCTTGTGAAGTTCGCGGGCGGCAACGATCAGATGCAGGTGATGCTGTCGCAACTGACGGGCGTGTTAGCGGCCGCCGCAGTGGATGGAAACACCCAGTTAGGGGCAGCCATCGCAGGGAGTGCTACGACCTATAACTACCTTTATCACCGTGAGGTGAAAGAGATGCTGGCCGAAATGGACAGCAAATCCACTGAGGAGGAAAAGCTGGCGGTTAGGGACAAATACGAAGCGCTCGACAAGCAACGAGAGTTGGAGCGTGACGAGTTTTGTAAAGGAGCAGCTGATACTTGCCGTCAGATCTCACGCGATTTGGCCGACGATGATGAAAAATTTTCAGAGCTCATAAAGAAACTGAGAAGTGAAGGCAAGGGAGCAGAGGCCTATTGGGTAGGCTCTGTTCAATGGGGGAATTTACATTCTGCTGGATCAATGGCTTCCGTTGTGAAAGCACAGGAGGGTGGTTTCTTTGCAAAATTGGGCGCTGTGGTTTTCGAGATGGGCGCCGGAATTTTTCCGGGGCGGGCTATCGGAAAAGGCACGACGGCTATACATGTAGCAGATGAAAAGGTTGTTGATGTAAAAGGGGCCGCTGGCGGCGCAGGCGGTACTGAAAAAGTCGTCACGATCAGCAAAGATCGCTACCCCGAGTCGGCGCAACATATTGAAGATGCCATCGGCGCAGGAAAGCCTGACACGTTGACCATAGATCGAGATAATGCGGCAACGCGCAGGCGTGATTCTTTGCGCGGAATTGAAACAAAACCGGGCCTCGACCGTGATGAATATCCGCCCGCCATGTTCCAGGAAGGGGGGCAGGGAGCCTCGGTAAGGCATATCACCGCTGGTGATAACCGTGGGGCAGGCGCTTGTATTGGCGCTCAATGCATAGAGTTGCCTAACGGGACGAAGGTTAGAATAGAGGTGATAGATTAGATTATGAATAATTTGGATAAGTTGTTATCGATTGCAAGTTCATCCTTGAGTGAGTGTGAACCAGAACTGTCTGGGCCAATACGCAACATGGCAGGGACTTCGACGGAACAACTTTTTGATGTACTGCGTCAGCGCAATGGCTTCTATGCTTTTGAAGGCGCGCTGCATGTTTTTCCAAGCGATTCCAGTCAAAGTGAAATGGGCATATCTGATTGGAATCACGCTGACCTGTGGCGCAGTAGCTACAAAGGCCTAGCCGATAACGTTGTCTTTTTTGCTGAAGATATCTTTGGTGGGCAGTTCTGTATCAAGGATGGCAATATCTACATTTTTGATCCGGAAACTGGCTCTTTAGAGTACTTGGCTGCGGATGTTGAAAGCTGGGCTGAAGTAGTTCTGCACGACTATGAAGTATTGACAGGCTATCCGTTGGCTCATCAGTGGCAAAAGCGCAATGGTCCAGTTCGTGCAGGGATGCGTTTGCTGCCCAAGGTGCCTTTTGTAATGGGCGGTGATTTTTCCTTGGATAATTTATATGTTGCCGATGCTGTAGAAGGCATGCGGCTCAGAGCGGATATAGCCGATAAGATTAAAAATTTACCAGACGGTACTCAGGTTAAATTCAGTCTGGACTGACAGAGAATGAGTGAGAATGGATCAGGTTTATACAAGATTTGGTCTGTTTTATCCGCAAAAGAAGTAATGACTTTGATGTGCAGGATGACGATCCAGTCAAAGAAGCAAGTCTTGGGGGTATTGGTAAATGGGGACAGACCCTGAGGGATCCCCTCAAATCTACTCTAGGCTCTGAGGATAAATGGGGAAAGACCACGTTTAGAAAGCACTCTGAAAACGTGGTCTGACCCCTTTTTACCCTTGGCCCCTTTTTACCCTGAGCAAAAAGCCATCGAGGTTAGCAATAGACTGAGTGATCTAGTTCGTAATGCCGATAATCAACCGCCCGGAAAATATCCTTACAGTCAGCGGGATATTGATTTTGCTAAACAGCTAATAAAGTGATAAATGGGGACAGACCACGTTTAAAAAGTACTCCGAAAACGTGGTCTGTCCCCTTTTTATGCTTTTTATGCCCTTTTTATGGTCTGTCCCCTTTTTATTTGGTGACGCCGGAAACCCATGTTGGCTAGTTATATACCGGCGGCAGTGCAAAAGGCGCTAGGAGTAAGATTGAAATGATTTACGGCGATCCGTTTATATTCTCGATTCAGTTTGATGTAGTGAGAGATTGGACTGATTCAAGTTGTTTCTGGGTAAACGGCTTGTTTTCGTTGTTTGTTGGTGGGGAAAGGCTCCTTGATGTCGTGGATGTCGCCGAGCTTAAAACTGCCGTGAACTTCTACGCAAAAATGGAATTTGAAAATATAGAGGAGGGCGATTCAGCGATTTCTGCAAAAGAATTATTCGCTTCCGCGCATCGTTATTTTTTCAAAGGGGAGTCCGCCATTCTAGAAGGCGTGCAAGATATGACGTGCACCTTCTTGGGGGACGCCGGTCTGTTTATTTATTTTCAAAAAACAGAGCATGCGGACAGGCTGGTCTGGAGTAAGGACTTTGGCAACATTGTCCATGAGGCGTTGCTGCCTCGGGGGGCAGTGGGTGGCGTAATTGAAGGTATTGAAGAGTTGTAGAGTTGGCAGCGGCATGGCTGGTCAGAATGTCCTGACAAGATAAATGGGGTCAGACCACGTTTAATGTAGTTGACTGCAACAATACGTAAAAATTTGCCGTCATTTGTGCCTTGCGGCCCGCTAAGCTTTCAGTTCGACCAATTGAAAGGATTCATCGATGCCGCGTAGACCAAGAATTTTGATACCAGGCGTACCGTTGCACTTGATTCAGCGAGGAAACAATAGGTCTGTGTGTTTTTTTACCGACGAAGACTATCTTTTTTATCTGGAGCTTTTAGTCGAACAGGCTTCTAAAAATGAATGTGATATTCATGCGTGGTGCCTAATGACCAATCATGTTCACTTGTTAGTCAGTCCTCATTATGCCAACAGCGCAAGCCTGCTGATGAAAGGTGTCGGCCAGAGATACGTCCAATACATAAAACGTGCTTATAGTCGCAGCGGAAGTTTGTGGGAAGGCCGGTATCGTTCATGCCTTGTTGAGAGTGAACGATATTTGTTGTGCTGTTATCGATACATCGAAATGAATCCCGTCAGAGCGAAAATGGTAAATCATCCGGCAGAATATCGCTGGTCAAGTTACCGTATTAACACACAATCAGAGCGATCACACATTGTTACCCCTCATGCTCAGTATTTGGCGCTTGGAGGGCAGGGCGGGCAGCCGGCAGAAGCTTACCGCGAACTGTTCAAAAATGACTTAGAGTCGGAATTGGTTGACCAGCTTCGTGACGCGACCAATGGAAATAATGTTTTTGGCGGTTCAAAGTTTGCTGTTGATGTCGAGGAAATGATCGGTCGTCGCGTGCAGCGAGGGAGCCCGGGACGGCCAAAAAAATCGATCATTTAGTGAAAACGTGGTCTGTCCCCTTTTTCCTTCCTGAGAAATCTTATGGATAAAACCCCTCGTACGAATCCTGAGTTCTATGATGCTAATATTGATAGTTTGAGGTTGTTGAAATGATTGATCTTGTTTCTCGTATAAGGAGTGAGGTGGTGCATGCTGATGGAACGATCTTTGAAAGTTTTTACGATTGGCAGGGGCGTAGAACTGATTTTGAAGTTGAAATGACGCAAGTTAAGTATGTGCGTGTGAGTAAGGTTGTAGAAATAAGAAAATACATAGTTTCTGATGCCGGTTCGGAAGTTTTGTTTTCTGCTGCGGGCATCCCATGCATATTGCCAGATAGGACTGGAGTGCTGGTCGTTTTTAATGAAGAGCCATCCAGGTTTAACTCTTCTGAAGCACCTTGGTTCTTCGGGTGTCCTCACAACGCTGCGATCTACAATGTTGATGGTGCATTACGTTTTCAGTTGCACAATCCTTATGGGGAAGGCAGTTATATAGGCGCCATACATTCAGGTGCGATGCCCGAGCATCCAAATTCACTAGGTGTTTTGGTTGGAACCGTAGGGCATGATCCAGAGTGGCTTTATTTGGTTGATCCAGATAGTCCGGAATTAATCTCTACAGGAAAGTGGATTCGCTATTAGTCTTAAATAAAAGGGATAAATGGGGGCAGACCACGTTTAGAAAACACTCTGAAAACGTGGTCTGTCCCCTTTTTATCTCTATTTATTTTCCGCTTGGTACGGATCCATCAGCACCGGGAAGTACGTATATCCGATTAATGCCTGCTGGCTCCACTCCTGTTCCAGGGTTGGAAAATGGTTATTGGATCTCGGTGAAAAATGGGCAACCGATTAACCCGGCGACAGGCGGAACCGGCACGAGAGGACATACATATGTGCCTTTGGCACCTGATACCTTTCCGCCAAAAAGATGAGGTGGTAATAATGATTGAACAGAGAGATTTGGCTGAGTTTAAATCAGCAATTCTTACAGGCGTGATTGTCGGAATAGGATCGCTTGTTCTGATTTTTGATAATAGTGTGTCAGTGCTGATTCAGTGCCCCTTCGCCTGCGGTGATGAGGGGGCGTTGAAATATGGGCACGGCGAACATCTTCATAGTGCTGTCGTCATTTTTGAACTATTGAATCGTCGTGTGAAAGAAGCGGGTTTAGAAAAAGGAGAGAAGTTGGTAATAATGTTTGATGATCGTAAGTTGCTTGAGATAATTCCTGAGGAAAATGGTCTTGAATCTTATGTTCTCACAACTCGGCATGGAATCTGTCCCGTTTCAATCAGTTAGGAGGGCTCGAGGGTAAATGGGGGGCAGACCACGTTTAGATAGGGATAAATGGAGGATAAATGGGGACAGACCAAGTTTAGAAAGCACTTCGAAAACGTGGTCTGTCCCCGCTTTCTCCGTTTTCTCCATCACTTTATAAGAGAGGTACGGTAAAAATGGTTGCCTCTATTCATGAAATACAATCTATAGTTTATGAGCTTGGAGGAAGGATTAATGCGCCGAAGTCGTCGCTGATCGTCTTGTCTGCTCCCGCAGATGATGGGGCGCCTTACGTCGAAGTTCACGACGATGGTTATAGCTACGTGTCTTCTGAGAGAGGTTTTGAAATATATAATAAATCGACCGAATCCTTGAATGAGTTGCTTTATTGGATTGTGAACAGAGCCGTGCGCCAGATGGCTGTCAAGTATGAGCTTGATAACAGAGTGGATAAATGCGATACGAGAAGAGTTTATTTTTCACGATTGGTACAGCTATTTGGTGAAATAAAACCTGAATGGGCGGAGCTTGCAAGGCAGGAAGTTGATGCAGTGCTAAAATCTTGCCCGTACGTAGATGGCTGAATCATGCGTGATAAATGGGGACAGACCACGTTTAGAAAGCACTTCGAAAACGTGGTCTGTCCCCGTTTTCCCCCGTCAACGAGCGTTGGATACTATTAGCCGAATCGAATCGGCCCTGAATGGTGCAGGAATATGACATTTCGAGAGGTGGAAAATAAATATTCGGTTGCTTGGTCACCAGAAGACCCGATGTCCTCTTTGAGTGAGTGGTATCTGTCTGTTCGTGATACGGATTTTGATAATCTTGAGGTCGGTGATGTATGTCGAGCTTTGAGGCAGGATTTGTTTATTGCTGATCTATTAACTATCGCTACGCGTTTTTTGTCAGAAGATGTTCTGACAGGGGATCGGTATGATGGTGAATTGATTTCCGCACTCGCAGATATCAAGGCAGATTATTGGGTTGTAAATGTTCAAGCGGCCAGAGATACGATTGATGCTTTGGTGCGAGTATCTGATGTCACTGAGGATGTTGATTGTCTAAGCGACACATCTAGGTTGATAAAAACTATAAAGGCGATCATTTGAAGGGGAAAAGGGGGGCCGTTTCTTATGGTACCCACGGTTAGACAAGGGGGCGGACCACGGTTTTGCAATTTATTCAAAAAACGTGGTCTATACACGTTTTCCCAAGTGGATTTTAAATGATGACGCCCATTTCTTATTACCGCTTGCTTCCCGACTCGATGCCTGAAGAGGATGTGGCAAAAGAATTTTATGAACTTTTAAAAGAGGCGCCTGACTCTGAAAAATTGAAGCATGATTTTTTAGAGGCTTTGCTCGAACTAAGTGATCGTCAGTGGCATACCTACAAACAGTTGCGTCAGCCACTAAAAGCTCAGATTGAAAAAATCCTGATCAATTGGTGGGATGCGCGTGATTTCAGTTTTGCCGAGGGCTCGATTGTCGTTGCTGCACACCTTGGATTAGTTGAGCTTTTCGACTTTATATCGAGCCGAAAAGCCAGTGAGCTTTCGCCTGAGGTGGCTGCAGAGATTAGAGAGTCAATTGCTGAGCTGGGTGATAATATCGCTGATCCGTATAATGGTATGTGATTTGAAGTGGTCACGTTTGAACTGGGATAAATGGGGACAGACCACGTTTAGAAAGAACTACGAAAACGTGGTCTGTCCCCGTTTTCCACCGCCATGGGCCTGATTCAGGATTTCCCGTTAGCAAATTTTCCAAAGGAACTTCGATGAAGGATATTTCTGCTTATGTTGACAATGCGCTGAGATACGGGAAAGTCTCTCAAAATGGGTCAACGGGCTACGTTGTTGAATACAATGTCGGAAAAATAATTGGTACTAATACATTAGGTAATCCGACTAATATTTTGAAGGTTAATGTTCGCGATGGTGTGATTCATACCGCGTTTCCACTGTGAGGTTGTGGTCATGAATGAGTTGTTTCAGCGTTTTTTAAGTGAGGAGCTTAATGAAGGTGCTCGTGAGTTATTACGCACTGGGGTTTTAAGTGCGCAAGAGCCCGGTGCTGTTACGTGCATCCGTGAGTTCAACTTCAATTTGTT
Source organism: Pseudomonas sp. GNP014 (assembly GCF_054344005.1). NCBI lineage: Bacteria > Pseudomonadati > Pseudomonadota > Gammaproteobacteria > Pseudomonadales > Pseudomonadaceae > Pseudomonas > Pseudomonas sp. GNP014. The sequence goes on from NZ_JBTGUS010000001.1 coordinate 3,872,938, forward strand.
TGATGTTTTGATTGATTTTGAGACGCGGGGTGTAGTTGTTCAAGATGTACTGCTACCAGAAACTGACCCGGGTTCAGTAATGTCACTGGATGAGTTCAGAAGTTTGTGTGGGATTTGAAGAAGGGGGAACAAATGGGGTAAATGGGGACAGACCACGTTTAGAAAGTACTCCGAAAACATGGTCTGTCCCCGTTTTCCCGCGGAACGGTACGTGCTGTGATTGGACAGAATTTGCGTCCAGGAAACGTCTGGGAAACCGCAGAGTTGCCCGCACTTCTGAAAAATCCTAAAGTGGATAAAATAGTTACTATTGATCCAGTAATCAGACTCGAGAAAACTATATTTGTAAGAGGTGATTTGTGATTCTTGAAATATCTCGAGGATATCTGAAAATACAGGTGGCTAATAAAGTAGCGACCATTCAAGGCGAAATGTTCTTTCCGGGAGGGGATAAGCTTGGTTTCGTGTTGTATAGGAACTCGTTAAAGCACTGGGATTCACCCCATGAAAATCAAGTTTTAACTGAAGAAGAAGTTCAGATGGTTATTGACGAAATTGAGGCGGAATTCTCGAGAAAGGGACACATGCTTGACGTCGAGAAGTGACTGGGCGGAGCTAACTACCCTTGAAGCGCGTCTGTTGGCGGGATAAATGGGGACAGACCACGTTGATAAATGGGGACATGATAAATGGGGACAGACCACGTTTAGATAAGGGGCGGACCACGGCTTTGCAATTTATTCAAAAAACGTGGTATGTCCCCGTTTTCTCTAAAATTCACTCCCTCGATCCGCCCAAGGACGGGCAGGTAGTTCCTAGGTGTGATAACTGCACTAATATTTCCGGAGTCGAATAATGGAAATGCACGACGAATTTCTGGAAATCAATGATCTTGATTGGTTTACCTCATGTCGAGGTGGGGTCATCGCTCATTTCGCTACAGGTGGACCTGGGGTTGTGCCTGACGATGTCCGTCAGTCAATTTCCAGATATGAGGAAATTTATGACTACTTCTATTCAAGGCCTGGAGGCGTGGACGTTGAGATAGTAGAAGCCAATTTGGTTGAGTTTGCCGATGAAGCTCAGCGTGCGCGCTATTTGAAATCTTTTGTTGAAATGGCCGGCAGAGGGTTGTTCAGTCATGACGCTTCCGAGCAGGGTGGTTATAAATCAATTGCCAAACCAAAATCGGCGCTAAAGTTAGTGGATCTCCCGAAGTTGATGCAGTCTTCTATTTGTAAGCTACCATTGGAGCTCACTGACTGGATACGTTGCGACGACTTCACTAAAGATTAAATGTAGAAGGATAAATGGGGGCAGACGACGTTTAGAAAGTACTCCGAAAACATGGCCTGTCCCCGTTTTCCCGCTTACCGCGAACTGTTCAAAAATGACTTAGAATCAGAGTTGGTTGACCAGGTTCGTGACGCGACCAATGGAAATAATGTTTTTGGCGGTTCAAAGTTTGCTGTTGATGTCGAGGCAATGATCGGTCGTCGCGTGCAGCGAGGGAGCCCGGGACGGCCAAAAAAATCGACCATCTAGTGAAAACGTGGTCTGTCCCCGTTTCCTTGTCCCCGGTTCCTTCGAACGAATGGCTCAGAGCAAAAGGAAAGAGTTGGGAGCAAATTACTGAATCAGCAAGCCGCGCAGGCGGTAAGGACCTGGGATTCTAATGATGAATATAGAAAACAAGAGCATCCGGCTTGGGGACGAATACGATGATGTTTTGAGGGCTGCTCTAGTAGCAGTGCTCACGTCCCATGGCGCAATAGGAGTAGGAAGTTCATGGGGCGTTGGTGGAACCCAAGAGCTTGATACAGCAACGGTCAAGCTGAGAGATGCGGTCATCACCATTGAGTCTGAGACTTATATAGGGCTGAAGATTGAAGGAACTGGCCCCATCGTAGAGACTTTGGCTCAAGAAGTTGCAGGACACATTCGATCCGGAGGATCGTCCGTGCGTTGAAGGCGTATGGTGCATGAGACGGGGTGGGGAACAAATGGGGACAGACCACGTTTAGAAAGCACTCTGAAAATGAAAGGTAAATGGGACGGAGGTAAATGGGGACAGACCACGTTTAAAAAGTACTCCGAAAACGTGGTCTGTCCCCGTTTTCCCCCCCGTTTTCCCCTTACCGATTACGGGGAAAGTAAATGAATCCCATGAAGGCCACGTTTCGTTTATATCTAGCTGTGGTGTCGAGGGCGGTGGTGTTTTTTTACCTCCTCGGATTGCTAGGGAATTTGATAGGCGCGCTTATTATTTTTGGTAAAGATGGGGTTTGGTACTTCCAAAGTGACGCTCTGTTTGTTGCGTTGAGGTTTTCACTCATCTATGGCTTCTTTACCGGAAGCGGTCTATGGATCTTCGCAAAAATGGAGGAGATCAAAAGACGAAAGAAGAAATAGATTTGAGCCCTGATCCGCGGCGCAAGCTGCGTTTCAATCTGAAGCAATCGCGCCGGAGTCGGAAAGCCGCCGTTCAGGGGTAACGTTCACTCGCCGACAAACGCAAAAAAGGGGCGAATTCAAATCGATGAATTCTCCCCTTTTTATTTCCGCTCAATTACGCGGTTCTCAGCGAAACGCCGGCACCACATGCTTGATAAACAACTCCAACGATTTCTTCTTTTCGTCATGCGGCAAGCTGTTATCACACCAGAAACTGAACTCATCCACCCCCAGTTCCTGATAGTACTTGATCCGCGGAATGATCTCTTCCGGCGTACCAATCATCGCCGTCTTGTGCAAACTCTCCAGCTCAAACTCAGGACGCCCGGCAAACTTCTCTTCCGGGCTCGGCGCCAGAAAGCCATTGACCGGCGTTTGCTTGTTGCCGAACCACGCATCGAAGGTGCGATAGAACCGTGAGATCGCTTTCGCGCCGACTTTCCAGCCATCAGGATTATCGGCGGTGTGCACGTGGGTGTGGCGCAGCACCATCAGTTGCGGACGCGGTACGTCTGGATTGTTATCCAGGGCGGCCTGGAATTTGTTCTTCAGGTCGACGACTTCTTCGTCACCTTTCATCAGCGGCGTGACCATCACGTTGCAGCCGTTGGCCACGGCGAAGTTGTGCGAATCCGGGTCGCGGGCGGCGATCCACATTGGCGGGTTGGGCTTCTGGATCGGTTTCGGCACGCTGGTGGAGGTGGGGAATTTCCAGATGTCACCATCGTGGGCGTAGTCGCCTTGCCACAGGGCGCGGACCACCGGGACCATCTCGCGCAGGGCCTGGCCACCGGCGGAGGCGGGCATGCCGCCGGCCATGCGATCGAATTCAACTTGGTAGGCGCCGCGGGCCAGGCCGACTTCCATGCGGCCGTTGCTGATCACGTCGAGCAACGCGCATTCACCGGCAACGCGCAGCGGGTGCCAGAACGGCGCGATGATGGTGCCGGCGCCGAGGTGGATGGTGGTGGTTTTGGCGGCGAGGTAGGCGAGCAATGGCATCGGGCTTGGCGAGATGGTGTATTCCATCGCGTGGTGTTCGCCGATCCACACGGTGCTGAAACCACCTGCCTCGGCCATCAGGGTCAGTTCGGTGAGGTCTTCGAACAGTTGGCGGTGGCTGACGCTTTCGTCCCAGCGTTCCATGTGGATGAACAGGGAAAATTTCATGACGCTTCCTCGGATTTTTTGTTGTTGAGGCTACATGTGGGAGCGAGCAAGCTCGCTCCCACAGTTGTTATGCGTTGTTCTTTTATCAGGCCAGGACGGGCAGGGCACCCATCTTGCCGTGGCAATACACCAGCGGCCCGGTGTGCTGCTCGGGCACTATCAGATTCTTCACCGCGCCGACCATGATCGCGTGGTCGCCGCCTTCGTATTCGCGCCACAGTTCACATTCGATGATAGCTGTCGCGTTGGCGAGGATCGGGTTACCCAGTTCGCTCAAGGTCCATTCGATGCCTTGCGCCTTGTCTTTGCCTTTGCGGGCGAAGGCGTAGGCTTCGCTTTGCTGGCCGCCGGACAGAACGTGGATGGCAAAGCGTTTGTTTTTGATCAGCACCGGATAGGAATCAGAACTGTAGTTGGGGCAGAACAGCACCAGCGCCGGGTCCATCGACAGCGAGCTGAAGGCGCTGGCCGTCAGGCCGACGATCTGACCGTCATCGTCCAGGGTGGTGATAACGGTTACGCCGGACGGGAACGAGCCCATGACTTGTTTGTAGATGGCGGCATCGATCATTGGACGATCCTCGGGTGTTGTGACGCTGTTTTTATGTATTTGTTGGTCTGATGGTATACCAGTATTTAATCTTTGCAAGGGCTTTTAAGCTGAACCGATAAACGTGCGGCGTTCGTCGGAAACTCAGCATTTACGGGGCTTTCGCCTGGTCGCAAAGCCGTGATATCAGGGAGGATGGCGCATCAGATAGCGTCGCAAACTACGGATCAGTCTTGTGAATTGTTTGGAATACCATAATATGGTCAGCATCTGAGAGGTGGCCAGAAAGCCCCCCGGTTTGGCTTCATACAACGATAAGAACAGACAAACTCGAGTTCATGCATATGTCCCAGATGTCCCGGCAAGATCCGTTGATCGAGAATCACACGGTCGACTACGTCCCACTCGCGGAACGCCACGGGAAGGCCCGCGACCTTTTCACCCTTTGGTTCAGCACCAACATTGCGCCACTGCCCATCGTCACCGGCGCCATGGTGGTTCAGGTGTTCCATCTCGATTTGCTCTGGGGGTTGCTGGCGATTGCGCTGGGGCACCTGATCGGCGGCGTGGTGATCGCACTGGCCTCGGCGCAGGGGCCGCGCATGGGCATTCCGCAGATGGTGCAGAGTCGTGGCCAGTTCGGACGCTACGGTGCGCTGTTGATCGTGTTTTTTGCAGCGATCATCTACATCGGTTTCTTCATTTCCAACATCGTGCTCGCCGGCAAATCCATCGTCGGCATCGCGCCGTCGGTGTCGGCGCCGTTGAGCATTCTCATCGGTGCACTGGCGGCTACGGCGATCGGCGTGATCGGCTACAACTTCATTCACACGCTGAACCGCATCGGCACTTGGGTGATGGGCAGTGCGCTGCTCGCCGGTTTCATCTACATCTTTGCCCACGACTTGCCGTCAGACTTCCTGACTCGCGGCAGTTTCAACCTGTCGGGCTGGCTGGCGACGGTGTCGCTGGGGATCATCTGGCAGATCAGTTTCTCGCCGTACGTGTCCGACTATTCGCGTTATCTGCCAGCGGATATCGGTATCGCCAAACCGTTCTGGGCAACGTACCTCGGGGCGACGCTGGGTACGATTCTGTCGTTCACCTTTGGCGCAGTAGCCGTGCTGGCGACGCCCGAAGGCACCGAGGCGATGACGGCGGTCAAGCAGTCCACCGGGTGGCTGGGGCCAATGCTGATGGTGCTGTTCCTGCTCAATATCATCAGCCACAACGCCCTTAATCTGTATGGCGCGGTGCTGTCGATCATCACCTCGATCCAGACCTTCGCCAGCCAGTGGACGCCGAGCATCAAGGTGCGTGTGGTGCTGTCGAGCGTGGTGCTGGCGGGCTGCTGTGTGGTCGCGCTCGGTGCCTCGGCGGATTTCATCTCCCAGTTCATCGGGCTGATTCTGGCGTTGCTGCTGGTGCTGGTGCCGTGGGCGTCGATCAACCTGATCGACTTCTACCTGATCAAGCGCGGCTGCTACGACATCGCCTCGATCTTCCGCGCCGATGGCGGGGTTTATGGGCACTTCAATCTGCACGCGATCATTGCGTACTTTATCGGCATCCTCGTGCAGTTACCGTTCGCCAACACCTCGCTGTACGTCGGGCCGTACGCCAATCTTGTCGAGGGCGCGGACTTGTCCTGGCTGGTTGGCCTGGTGGTCACCGTTCCGCTGTATTACTGCCTGGCAACACGCGGCCAGACTCAGCAGAGCAGGGCGGCGAGGTTGGGTTACACCGACTGACCTGATCTGCTTCACCGCAATGCCCGGTCATTTGCCGGGCATTGTTGTTTCCGCATCCCGGTGGTCATTCAAATTGGCCACAACGATCCCCTTTTGGCCCATCCCCCACTGTGCTCCGGCTACGCTGTCAGCAAGAATCAAAGCCACAACCAGACGCTGAACCTTAATTCCTTGGCTGCCTTTACAGCCGCTGCCGTGTACAGAACATAAAAACCATCGAACTCACGCTGCCTTTTGGGGAACAACCATGGTCACGATGAAACGTATTCTGGGCGCTACCGTGTGTGGGCTGACACTGCTGGCCAGTTCCGTGCAGGCTGAGCAGCGCGAACTGCGGGTGTACAACTGGGCGGATTACATCCTGCCGTCGGTGCCCAAGGATTTCGCCGCAAAAAGCGGTATCAAAGTGACCTGGGACACCTTCGACACCAACGAATCGCTGGAAGCCAAACTGCTCACCGGCAACTCCGGTTATGACCTGGTGGTGCCGTCGAACCAGTTCCTTGAAACGCAGATCAAGGCTGGCGTGTTTCAGAAACTGGATAAATCGAAACTGCCGAACTGGAGCCACCAGGATCCGGAGTTGTTGAAACTGCTGGGCAAGAACGATCCGGGCAACCAGTACGGCGTGCCTTACATGGTCGGCACCGTGCTGATCGGCTTCAACCCGGCCAAGGTCAAAGCGGCACTGGGCGACAATGCGCCGGTAGACAGTTGGGATCTGGTGTTCAAACCGGAGAACATGGAAAAACTCAAATCCTGCGGCGTGGCGATGCTTGATTCGCCGACAGAAATCCTGCCGCTGGCCCTGCATTACCTGGGCCTCGACCCGAACAGCCAGAACCCGGCCGACTATGAAAAAGCCAAGGAGCTGATGCTCAAGGTTCGCCCCTACGTAACCTATTTCAACTCGGCCAAGTACATGACCGACATTGCCAACGGCGACATCTGCGTGGCCATCGGTTATTCCGGCAGCTTCTACCAGTTCGGCAACCGCGCCAAAGAAGCCGGTAACGGTGTGGTGGTCGACTGGCGCTTGCCGAAAGAAGGTGCGCCGATCTGGTTCGACACTTTCGCCATTCCGAAGAGCGCGAAGAACGTCGCCGAGGCCCATGAATTCCTCAATAACCTGCTCGATCCGAAAGTAATTGCACCGATCAGCGACTTCCTCGGTTACCCGAATGCGAACAAGGATTCGATGCCGCTGATCAACAAGGAAATCACCGGCAACCCGAACCTGACACCCACCCCTGAAGCGCTGAAAAACCTCTACGTCGTGCAACCGTTGCCGCAGAAAATCGAGCGTGTGCGCACCCGCGTATGGACCAGTATCAAGTCTGACAAATAGATATGGACTGAACGAAATCCCTGTGGGAGCGAGCTTGCTCGCGAAGGCGTCGGATCATCCAGCATCATCGTTGAATGACACACCGCTTTCGCGAGCAAGCTCGCTCCCACAGGTTTTTATGGCGTGTCATTCCGTGCTGCGTTCGGTTTCTCTGGTGACCACCAGGCTCAACAGAACCGAACTCAGAATGACCCCGCCCACCACCGCCAGCGACCACTCCACCGGCATGTGCAGCCACGGCATCAAGACCATCTTGCCGCCGATGAACACCAGCACCATCGCCAGTCCGTACTTGAGCAGATGGAAGCGGTCGGCCATGTCTGCCAGCAGGAAGTACAGCGCCCGCAGACCCATGATCGCGAAGATGTTCGAAGTGAAGACAATGAATGGATCGGTGGTGACCGCGAAGATCGCCGGGATGCTGTCGACCGCGAACATCAGGTCACTGGCCTCGATCAGCACCAGCACCAGGAACATCGGAGTAGCCCAGCGCACGCCGTTCTGCAGGATGAAAAACCGTTCGCCATGAAAGCCGCTGGTGATGCGCATATGCCCGCGCACCCAGCGCAGCAACGGATTTTTTTCCAGATCGGGTTGATGGTCGGCAAACACCAGCATCTTGATCCCGGTAATGATCAGGAACACGCCGAAGGCATACAGCAGCCATTCGAACTGCGACACCAGCCACACCCCGGCAAAAATCATTACCGCCCGCATCACAATGGCGCCAAGCACGCCGTACAGCAGCACCCGCCGCTGTAGCTCGGGTGGCACGGCGAAGTAGCTGAAGATCATCACGAAGACGAACATGTTGTCGATCGACAGCGATTGCTCGATCAGATAACCGGTGAGGAATTCGAGGGTTTTCTGTCGGGCGATGTCAGCGCCGAACGCGCCGTGCAGGTACCACCAGAGCAGCGCCGCGAAACTCAGTGCCAGCAGGCACCAGGCGATGACCCAGGACAAGGCTTCGCGAACCGACACCCGATGCGCCTTGCGCCCACCGAAGACAAACAGGTCCAATGCCAGCATGGCAAGCACGAAGACGATGAAGGCGCCCCACATCCATGGTTCGCCGATATTGATGTTTGTGGCTGGCATGTCGCGCTCCCTGTCTATTCTTGGATTGGGGTCAGACGTGGCCATGCTAACGACGGGTTTGTGCCAAAGAAAAATCGTTTATTTCTGCGCAACAGTTCGTTAATAACGAAGTATCGAGGCTTCAGCGGCGGCAGTTACGTGCTGGTGCAAACGTACCTGCACAACATGACGGCCTGGAATGCGCTGAGCGTCGAGGCGCAGGAACGGGTGATCGGACGCAAGAAGCTCTCGGACATCGAACTGGACGGCTCGGTCAAACCGAGCAACTCCCACAGTGCGCTGACCACCCTCACCACGGCAGACGGCGAGGAAGTGAAAATCCTGCGCGACAACATGCCGTTCGGCCGGCCTGGGGCAGGGGAGTTCGGCACGTTCTTCATTGGTTACGCACGTTCGCCCGAGCCGATCGAGCAGATGCTGGGGAACATGTTTGTCGGCAAGCCACCGGGCAACTACGACAAGTTGCTGGATTTCAGCACGGCCGTGACTGGCAGTTTGTATTTCGTACCGTCTGCTGACTTGCTGGAGGAACTGGCCGAGCGTTGATCAGCGAAAGAATTCCCCCGGTGTTTCGCCGAACTGTTGGCGAAATGCGGCGATAAACGCTGACGTCGAGTCGTAACCACAGGCCAGCGCGACGTCGGTGACGCGCTCGCCTTTTTCCAGTGGTGTCAGTGCGCCGAGCAACCGCAGGCGCTGGCGCCAGGCGCGAAAGGTCAGGCCGGTGTCGCGCAGGAACAGCCGGGTGAGGGTCTTCTCGGTGACACCGAACTTCTCGCTCCAATGGCTCAGCGTGGTCTGCTGTTCCGGGTGTTGCTCCAGGCTCTGGTAGATCTGCTTCAAGCGGGCGTCTTGCGGCAACGGCAGCATCAGGTCGATCTGCGGCGCCTCGGCCAGTTGATCGAGGATCACTTGGGCCAGACGTCCATGCGGGCCACTCTGCTCGTATTCCACCGGGACTTCGCTGAACGCACGAATCAATTCCCTGAGCAGATCGCTGACGCCCAGCACATGGCAGCGCTCAAGCGCCCATCCGGTGACGCTGCAATCGATGTAGAGGCTGCGCATTTCCGTATGCGGCGAGCTGAACACCCGATGCGGCACACCCGCCGGAATCCATACTGCACGCTCGGGCGGGGCGACGAAGCGGCCGGCGCTGGTCTGTATTTCCAGCACCCCCTGAATCGCGTACGACAACTGCACCCATGGGTGGCTGTGGCGCCGGGTCAGGGCACGATTGGGCAGCGATTCGGTGCGCCCGTAGAGTGGGCGCGGCAGGCTGGGCAGCCCGGGAATGCTGCGCCGGACGCTTTTTTCATGTCCTTTAGGCGGCATCTTGTGGCCCTTCGGCGTTAGTCGGTAATTGGCTGTCACGTTAGAGTCGTCGACACGCCCTGGCAACCCCCGGATAGACAGACCATGACTCGCCCAAGATTCCTGCCCGACAACTTCACCCTGACATTGATCGGCGTAGTTCTGCTCGCCAGTTTCCTGCCCGCCAGCGGTCAGGTCGCGGTCGGCTTCGGCTGGCTGACCAACATCGCCATCGCCCTGCTGTTTTTTCTGCACGGCGCCAAACTCTCGCGCGAATCGATCATCGCCGGTGCCGGGCACTGGCGCCTGCATCTGCTGGTATTCGGCCTGACGTTTGTGTTGTTCCCGATTCTCGGTCTGGCGTTAAAACCGCTGTTGTCGCCGTTGATTGGCGACAAGCTGTACATGGGCATGCTTTACCTGTGCGCGTTGCCCGCCACAGTGCAGTCGGCGATCGCTTTCACATCGCTGGCGAGGGGCAACATTCCGGCGGCGATTTGCAGTGCGGCGGCATCCAGCCTGTTCGGGATTTTCCTCACGCCGTTGCTGGTGACGCTGTTGCTTGACGTCCACGGCGACGGCGGTTCGACCCTCGATGCGATCCTGAAAATCAGCGTGCAACTGCTGTTGCCATTCATCGCCGGGCAGATCGCCCGGCGCTGGATCGGCGCGTGGGTCGGCCGCAACAAGAACTGGCTGAAATTCGTCGATCAGGGTTCGATTCTGCTGGTGGTCTACGGTGCATTCAGCGAAGCGGTCAATGAAGGCATCTGGCATCAGATTCCGCTGGTCGATCTGTTGGGACTGGTGGTGGTCTGCTGCATCCTGCTGGCGTTGGTGCTGCTGGCCTCGACCCTGCTGGGCAGAGTGTTCGGCTTCAGCCAGGAAGATCGCATCACCATACTGTTCTGCGGTTCGAAAAAGAGTCTGGCGACCGGCGTGCCAATGGCTCAGGTGCTGTTTGCCGGGAGCACCATCGGCGTGCTGATTCTGCCGCTGATGCTGTTCCATCAGATTCAGCTGATGGTCTGTGCGGTGCTGGCGCAGCGCTATGCGAAACGGCCGGAATCGGTGCCGGAGTTGATGGCGCAGGTGGACCCCTAGTTCGCCACTCCGCTTGTCTAAGGCATTGTGTCAAAGCGTTGCAGCAGGGGATTGCTATGAAATAGCGTCCCCTCGCGAGCAGGTTGCTCTGCTGAAGATCTCCAAATAACTCAAAATTAATCAATGAGTTATCACTTGTTTGGGTTGATATGAGACATTTTGTTTCTGAAATATTATGAAAAAATAATTGGGGAAAGGGGTTGCCACGACTCGGGTGGCTGTTTAGGATCCAATCTTCGCAAATATAACAAGTCTGGGCAGGAAGCTCAGCCGCATGGGATTTATATGGATATTATCGCCCCCAACTTTCTATTCTCTTAGTGGTCATTCGCGAACACCGCGAAGATTGACTGCGCTCTGCCAATACCTCTTTACGATGGATAGCGTTTCGCACTTGCGAAGGGTTGCGCCTGCATTGGATACAAACTTACGTAAAGGATTCTACGTATGAAAACAATAAATCGAATCGTGATAGTCGGATTTGGAAGTATCGCTCAGGCCTTGTTGCCTCTGTTGGTTGAGCGATATCAGGGCGACATTGTTATCTTTGACAAAGAAGTGGATGTCTCAAGGCAAGCCATTGCGCAAGAGTATTCGGCGTCATTGATTAAGAAGTTGATTACGCCGCATAACTTTGTAAGCGTGATAAGTCCTTATCTCGGCGAACAGGTGTTTTTGCTGAATCTGGCTGTTTCGGTTTCCAGTGAAGCATTGATCGACCTTGCTCAGCGCCACGACTCGCTCTATCTGGATACTTGCATTGAGCCTTGGGAATATAGCGCTGATGTCGATTCGAATCTGGCGAGCAACTTTTCCCTGCGCGAAGGACTCAAGCGCTTTGCCAAACAGCGAGCGGTTGACCGCGCAACGGCCGTCGTCGCCCATGGTGCCAATCCCGGCTTTATCTCGGTGCTGTTGAAAAAGGCATTGACGCAAATGGCTGCGGTCAATGGCGTCGCCTTTGAAATCTCGCACCCTCAAGACTGGGCCAGACTGGCCGAACGCCTGGGTGTCAGGGTGATCCAGATTTCCGAACGCGATACGCAAGTCGCCGGCAAGGAGCGCTCCGAACAGCACTTCATGTGCACCTGGTCGGTGGACGGCCTGATCACCGAATGCCTGCAACCGGCGGAAATGGGCTGGGGCAGCCATGAGACCCGGCTCCCTCAGGGCGCGATTCGCAATGACTATGCGATTGCCATGCGAGAACAAGGGCGCGAAGTCAAAGTCAAAAGCTGGTCACCCAATTACCTCGACTTCGCCGGTTACTTGTTGACTCACAACGAGTCGCTGTCGATCGCCGAATACTTGACCCTCGGCGACAGCCGCAACCCCAGCTATCGCCCCACGGTTTATTACGCCTATCACCCTTGTGATCAGGCCGTGGCTTCCATGGCCCTGCTGAACGAGGGCAATGAAGACCGGGTATTGACCAAGGAAGTCTTGAAGGACGGTATTGTTTCCGGCATCGACGAACTGGGTGTGTTTCTCATCAGTGACCAGTATCCGTCTGTGTGGATGGGCTCGAACCTGTCCATTGGCAAGGCACGGAAAATGGCCAAGTACAACAGCGCTACCAGTTTGCAGGTGGTGTCCAGCATTGTCGCCGGTATGGCTTGGGCACAGGCCAATCCTCACGCCGGGATTCTGGAGAGTGAAAGCCTGGACTGGGAATTCGTCTACGGCATCGTTGAGAAATACTGGCAGCCGATGGTTTTTCATCAGATCGACTGGCGACCCGTTGCTGGCGATAGCACGCTGTCGTTTGGCAGCTTTCTGATCTGACTGTTTTCTGGTTCTCGTTCAATCTATCAAGGAAGAATGTATGTCGATGGCAATCGGCGCGATCACGCGCACCACACCCGATGCTTCTGCGGTCTTGTCCGGATTCAGTTTTCCTGCCGTGGATCTGACGGCGTCGGATCGTCAGGAATGGAAGGAGATATTTTTCGATTCGGTGATCACCGAATATGACGCGCGGCGGTTGTACTGGTACCTCGAGGGCAATTACCCGGAAGTCTTCAACTGCATGGAAGACGTGCTCAACCCCTGGCTGAAAGATGAAATTGATCACGCCTATGGTTTCGCGCTGATTTACGCGTCGTATTCCGCTATTCCTTTTGATGAAGTGTCACTCAGTGTCGAATTGAGGAAACCGGATTTCAGCATTGTCGATGCCATCGCCGCCGATCCGTTAAAGCTTCTGGTGACTCTGGCCTATGACGAAATCATCACCACCCATGTTTACCACCGCAGCATAGAAAGTTACGACCGCTTCAATTCGCAACAACTGTCGGCGTGGATACGCAAAACCAAGAAGGATGAAGTGACGCACTTCTTTGCCTTCGTGAAAAAAGCCAGAGAGTTGTTCCCGCATAGACTGCAGGAGGTGCCGGGGATACTGGAGGACATTTTCCGTGTGGACTTCGAGAAGCCCAGTTACACAGGAACATTTGTTCTGGATCACAACGCACCGGACTTTCCGATTTCCAAGCAGGAAATCAAGGACATGATTATTCCGGCAATCATAAAAAAATTCAGTGAATGAATACCGTGAGAAAGGGAGGAAAATGGCATGGAAGCGGCTTTCTTAAAAAAGCGTAATTGGAGTTCCAGGGCGATTTTTGAGGATATCGCGGCCAGTGGATGGACCAATCCAGGCATTGATCCTTCCTTTAAAGCGTTCTTTATGGCCGACCTCGTGTCTGAGTACGATTCGGTCAATCTTTATAATTTTCTGTACGCCCGGCGCAAAGAGTTCTCCCCTTATTTTGTTCAGTACCTGGATTTCTGGTACGCCGACGAGCGTAACCATGCCGACGGATTCTTTGAGCTGAACCGCCTGGTTTTTGGCGCGCCCGAAAGTGACCTCATCAATGACCTGAAGGACCGCGTTGGCGATTTTTCAGGCCTGGAAGACATTCTCTCCTGCGAGTTCAATCTTCTGCTGTTGTTTGCCTATGACGAGTACGTTTCGGTGAAAACCTACAAGAAAGACACGTTCTATCAGGACTTTGGCCATCCTGGTTTCAATGTGTGGATCAAGAACCTGATTGCCGATGAAGCCATTCACTTTGGCAATGCCGTGAAGATTCTGAAGACCTTTCACGCCGATAAACTCGATCAGGCGCAAAGCGTGTTGCGCCGGATCGGTGGTTTTGAAGGAGGGGAATACAAGAATACGTTTCTGTTCGATCACGACGGCCCGCATTTTCAGCTGGACAGTGACGAAGTGGGCAGCGTCGTCATTGACGAAATTCTTTCAATCTTGCAAAAGAGGTCTTTGTGAAAAAAGAACATTACATAGTCGTGGCTCTTTTGCTGATGGTCTTTGGCGAGATTCTGACCATTTACAGTGAGGTCTATGCCTCGAAACTGCCGGGCAGGGTCATGGAGACTCCGGGCATGTTTATCAAGCCGATGTTCTTGATCTGCATCGCCGGTATCAGCCTGGTAATGGCGTATTGGCTGGGTTATCAGGGGACCGGGAATATCTGGGTGGTGACCGTCGCCTCGTTGACCCTGCTGCTGGTGCTGGAACCCATTGTGATCTACGCCATGCTTCGCGAGTTGCCGGAGCGCGGCGCATTGATCGGCTTCATCCTCGGCGCCGCCGGATTGATTTCAACCGTGGCACTTTAAGCAAAAGGAGATTGTTGATGTTGACTCAAGAGCAGACCAAAACCTGCACGGTATGCGGTTATGAATATGATCCGACGATCGGTGATCCGGAAAACGGGATTGCCCCCGGCACTGCCTGGCAAGACGTTCATGACGATTGGCTGTGCCCGGACTGCCAGATGCCAAAGACGGATTTTGAGTGACACGGTAAGGCGCGCCGAAGGTCGCGGGAATCTTTTCAGGCGCAGTTGGAGGGTTATGACTCCGGCGCAGTTTTGGTAAAGGCCTCGACAGCCTGTGGCAACGGGCTCGCGCAACAAGGCTGCGCAGGATCGACCGGGTTTGGCAGGGATCGCCATTCAGAGCCGGCGCGGCGGGGCGCTCGACGGGCGTTAGGCGTTTCGCTTTCTGTGCAGCTTCGGCACGGTTGAAATCAGTCTAAAAACACCCGGAAGGCGCGTCTCGCCTTTGCTAGGCTCAAAGGTGTAGGTGAAGACGCAGACTGATGCGCAATCGGATAGCAAGGGGACGTGGGGCGCGTTCCGAAGGGTACACGGTTAGAAAGATCTCCGCGCTGAGATCCAGCCCTTACGCCGTGTGAGGCAGCAAAGCACCGCTCTTTTTCCATGGTTGCTTTTGTACTGTGAGAGGCCCGATAAACCTTGTAAGCCAGAGACCAGCACTGGCCACCTACTCGAACACCAAAGCCCGCATCGCGCGGGCTTTGTCGTTGTGGCAGGACTAGATTTTCGTCAGGGCGTACGCCAGGTCGGCGCGCAGGTCTTCAAGGTCTTCGACGCCCACCGACAAACGCACCAGTCCATCGCCGATGCCGAGTCTGGCCCGGGTTTCAGGCGGAATGGTTGCGTGGGTCATGATCGCCGGATGCTCGATCAGGCTCTCGACGCCGCCCAGGCTCTCGGCCAGGGCGAAGATCTTTACGTTCTCGAGGAAGCGCCGCGCACCGGCCAGATCGCTGTTCAGATCCACGGAAATCATCCCGCCGAAACCGCGCATCTGTCGCTTGGCCAGTTCATGCTGCGGGTGCGAAGCCAGCCCCGGGTAGTAGACACGTTTGACCTGCGGCTGCTGTTCCAGCCACTGCGCCAACGCCAAGGCATTGCTGCAATGGCGTTCCATGCGCAACGCCAGGGTCTTCACCCCGCGCAGGGTCAGGAACGCGTCGAATGGCCCGGCAATCGCGCCCACGGCGTTCTGCAGAAAGCCGAGTTTTTCCGCAAGTTCGGCATTCTGCCCAACCACCGCAATGCCCCCGATCACGTCCGAGTGACCATTGAGGTACTTGGTGGTCGAGTGCAGCACGATGTCGAACCCCAGCTCCAGCGGCCGCTGGATATACGGGCTGGCAAAGGTGTTGTCGGCCACGCAGATGATCCCGCGTGCGCGGCAGATACGGGCAATGGCAGCCAGGTCCGACAGGCTCAGCAGCGGATTGGTCGGGGTCTCGACCATGACCATGCGGGTGTCGTCCTGCAGTGCGGCTTCGAACGCCGACAGATCGGCCAGATCGACATAGCTGAAACGATGTCCGGCGCTGCGCTGGCGCACCTTGTCGAACAGACGGAAGGTGCCGCCATACAAGTCATTGCCGGAAATGATGTGCGAACCGGCCTCCAGCAATTCCAGCACCGTGGAAATCGTCGCCAGCCCGGACGCGAAGGCAAACGCCCGGGTGCCACCTTCCAGATCCGCGACACAGCGCTCAAGGGCAAAGCGTGTCGGGTTGTGCGAGCGCCCGTAGTCAAACCCCTTGTGCACACCGGGGCTGTCTTGCAGGTACGTGGAGTTGGCGTAGATCGGCGGCATCAACGCGCCGGTGGTCGGGTCCGGCGCCTGCCCGGCGTGAATCACCCGGGTCGCGAAGCCTTGGGATTTGTCGTCGTGCTGACTCATGCGAGGGATCTCCGTAATTGGTTGAGCATGTCGGTGCGGGTGATCAGGCCGTGGAAGCCTGAGGCGTCGGCGATGATCGCGACGAGGCCACGGCTGAGCACCGCTTCCAGCTCGGCCAGGGTGGCGCCGGGAGCGAGGGTTTGCAGTTTGTCGGTCATCACGCTGGAGACCGACTGGCTGAAGCGTGCAGCGTCTTCGTGCACGCCGAGCAAAATGTCCGATTCGTCGATGACGCCGACCAGTTGCTTGCCTTCCACCAACACCGGCAGTTGCGAGACGTCCGCCAGACGCATGCGCTGGAACGCGGTCAGCAGCGTGTCGCCGGGGCCGACGCTGATCACGCGGCCGTCCTCGAAACGCCGCGCGATCAGATCGCGCAGGTCGCCATAACCCTTGCGTTGCAACAGGCCCTGATCGGTCATCCACTGGTCGTTGTAGACCTTCGACAGGTAGCGCGTGCCGGTGTCGCAGACGAAACTGACCACGCGTTTGGGCTCAGTCTGTTCGCGGCAATAACGCAATGCGGCCGCGAAGAGGGTGCCGGTCGAGGAACCTCCGAGAATGCCTTCGGCCTTGAGCAACTGGCGGGCGTGATCGAAGCTTTCTTCATCGCTGATTGAATAGGCGTGGCGCACGCTGGAGAGGTCGGTGATCGACGGGATGAAGTCTTCACCGATGCCTTCCACCGCCCAGGAACCGGGCTTCGGCAGGGTGCCATCGCGGCTGTATTGAGCCATCACCGAACCCACCGGGTCGGCGAGGACCATTTCCAGATCAGGCTGCACACGCTTGAAAAAGCGGCTCAGCCCGGTGAGCGTGCCGGCCGAGCCGACGCCGACCACGATGGCGTCCAGATCATGTTCGGTCTGCGCCCATATCTCCGGTGCGGTACTGCATTCGTGGGCCAGCGGGTTGGCCGGGTTGTTGAACTGGTCGGCGAAGAACGCGCCGGGGATGTCTTTCGCCAAACGGGCCGCCACGTCCTGGTAATACTCGGGATGGCCCTTGCCGACATCGGAGCGGGTGATGTGCACCTCGGCGCCCATGGCCTTCAAGTGCAGGACTTTCTCGGTGGACATCTTGTCGGGTACCACCAGCACCACCCGATAACCCTTGGCGCGGCCGACCAGCGCCAGGCCCAGGCCAGTGTTGCCGGCGGTGGCTTCGACGATGGTGCCACCCGGTTGCAGGCGGCCATCACGTTCAGCCGCATCAATCATTGCCAGACCGATACGGTCCTTGATCGAGCCACCGGGGTTCTGCGATTCGAGTTTGAGAAACAGCGTACACGGCCCGGTATCAAAGCGGGTCACGCGCACCAGAGGGGTATTGCCGATCAGCCCCAGCACGGCAGGGCGGGAGTCTTTTGACATCTCGTATTCCTTCGGTGAGTCATCGCGCTTCATGCGCAGGCAAACAGCTCATCTCGCAAGCAACATAGGCCCGGATGCCCACGCTCGCAACCCAAAAAATCCGCGATCCGCACGACATTTCCCTGTAAGCGCTGCCGCAGCTGCATGAGTAAAACTTGTGATGATCACGATTAGAATGAGTTTGTCTCACCAAGGCCTGACCTCGACAATAGCCGCCATTGACACGATTCTGGAGTTGTTTGTTATGGCACTGGCCCATTCCCTTGGATTTCCGCGCATCGGCCGCGACCGCGAACTGAAGAAAGCACAAGAGGCGTTCTGGAAAGGAGAGCTGGACGAGACGGGCCTGCGCGACGTTGGTCGTGAGCTGCGCAAGGCGCATTGGGAGATTCAGAAGAACGCCGGCATCGAGCTGCTGCCGGTCGGCGATTTCGCCTGGTACGACCAGGTCCTGACTCACTCGTTGATGTTCGGTGTGATCCCTGAGCGTTTCCGCCCGCACGACGGCAAGGCAACGTTGCAAACCCTGTTCGGCATGGCCCGTGGCGTCAGCGACACGTGCTGCGGCGGGGCTCACGCCGAGGAAATGACCAAGTGGTTCGACACCAATTACCACTACCTGGTCCCGGAATTCAGTGTCGATCAGCAATTCCAACTGGGCTGGGAGCAGTTGTTCGAAGAAGTCGAAGAAGCCCGCGCGCTGGGGCACAACGTCAAGCCTGTGGTGATCGGCCCGTTGACGTACCTGTGGCTGGGCAAGGCCAAGGGTAGCGAGTTCGACAAGCTTGAACTGCTTGATCGCCTGCTGCCGCTGTACGGACAGATCTTCGCACGGCTCGCCGCGCTCGGTGTCGAATGGGTGCAGATCGACGAACCGATTCTGGTGCTCGACTTGCCGCAAGCGTGGAAGAACGCGTTCGAGCGTGCCTACAACCAGATTCAGCGCGATCCCCTGAAAAAGCTGGTTGCTACCTATTTCGGTGGGCTGGAAGAAAACCTCGGTCTGGCCGCCAACCTGCCGGTCGATGGACTGCACATTGACCTGGTGCGCGCGCCGGAACAGTACCCGACCATTCTCGATCGCCTGCCGGCCTACAAAGTGCTGTCGCTGGGGATGGTCAATGGCCGCAATGTCTGGCGCTGCGATCTGGAAAACGCCCTGGCGACCCTGCAACACGCCCATGAGCGCCTGGGTGAACGTCTATGGGTCGCGCCGTCCTGCTCGCTGCTGCACAGCCCGGTGGATCTGAGCCGCGAAGACAGTCTTGATGCCGAGCTGAAGAGCTGGCTGGCATTCGCAGTGCAAAAGTGCGAAGAAGTCGCGGTACTGGCGCACGCGGTCAAGGCGCCGGAAGCGCCAAAAGTGCTGCGCGCATTGACGCAAAGCCGTTCGGTGCAGACCAGTCGCGCCGCGTCTCCGCGCATTCACAAACCGGCTGTGCAGGCCCGGGTGGCGGCGATCACCGCCAAGGACAGCCAGCGTCAGTCGCCGTTCGCCCAGCGTATCGCCAAGCAACGTGCCCGGCTGGACCTGCCGCTGTTCCCGACTACCACCATCGGTTCGTTCCCGCAGACTGCGTCGATCCGTCTGGCGCGGCAGTCGTTCAAGCAAGGCAAGCTGAGCGCGGCCGAATACACCGAAGCCATGCACAGCGAAATCCGCCATGCGGTGGACATCCAGGAACGGCTGGGCCTCGACGTGCTGGTACACGGTGAAGCCGAGCGCAATGACATGGTCGAGTACTTTGCCGAGCAACTGGATGGCTACGTGTTCACCCGTTTTGGCTGGGTGCAGAGTTACGGCTCGCGTTGCGTGAAGCCGGCGGTGATCTTCGGCGACCTCAGCCGTCCGCACGCCATGACTGTCGAATGGATCCGCTATGCGCAGGGTCTGACCGACAAAGTGATGAAGGGCATGCTGACCGGGCCTGTGACCATGTTGATGTGGTCGTTCCCTCGTGAAGATGTCAGCCGCGAAGTGCAGGCCCGGCAACTGGCGCTGGCGATCCGTGACGAAGTGGTCGATCTGCAAGCGGCCGGGATCAGGATCGTGCAGATCGACGAAGCGGCATTCCGCGAAGGCTTGCCGTTGCGTCAGGCTCAGTGGCAGCAGTATCTGGACTGGGCGAGCGAGGTGTTCCGCCTGTGCGCTGGCGGGGTGCACGACGAAACCCAGATTCACACGCACATGTGCTACAGCGAGTTCAACGATGTGATCGAGTCCATCGCGGCGATGGATGCGGATGTGATCACCATCGAGACGTCACGTTCGGACATGGAACTGCTCGACGCCTTCGAAGCCTTCGCCTACCCGAACGACATCGGCCCGGGCGTCTACGATATCCACTCGCCACGGATTCCGCAGGTCGCGGAAATGGCCGGTCTGCTGCGCAAGGCGGCCCGGCGCATCCCGGCCGAGCGCCTGTGGGTCAACCCGGACTGCGGCCTGAAAACCCGCGGCTGGCCGGAGACCGAAGCGGCGCTGGTGCACATGGTCGCGGCGGCGCGGCAGTTGCGCAAAGAGCTGGCGTAACGCTTGGGCCGCATGAAACACAGCCGTTGTGGAGCGGGCTGTGTCTTATGAATGAAATCGCAGGATCTGCGCACCATCGAACGGGTCTGTCAGGTAGTGCGCCTTGACCCCGAACGTTTCCTGTAGCCGCTGCGGCGTCAGCACTTCCAGCGGCTTGCCCAGAGCCACCAGCCGGCCGCGTTCCAGCACCGCCAGCCGATCGCATTTCAACGCCTGATTGAGGTCATGCAATGCAATCAGTGTGGTCACCGGCAACGCCTGCACCACGTTGAGGATGGTCAATTGATGCTGGATGTCGAGGTGGTTGGCCGGTTCGTCCAGCAGCAGGATTTGCGGGCGCTGGGCCAACGCTCGGGCAATGTGCACGCGCTGGCGTTCACCGCCTGACAAGTGACGCCAGACACGCGTGCGCAGGTGCAGCGCATCGACGTCGATCAACGCCTGTTCAACGATGGCGTCGTCCACCTGCGACCACGGCTGCAGCGCTGACAGCCACGGTGTGCGCCCCAGTGCAACGGCGTCGAATACGCGGATGCCGTCGTCGGTGTCGGCCTGTTGTTCGACCACCGCCAGTTTTTGCGCAATGCTGCGCCGGGGCATTTTTCCGAGGGGCTGGCCTTCGAGCAGAACCTCGCCAGCGCTCGGCTCGCGCAATCCGGCAAGCAGTTTCAACAAAGTGGATTTGCCCGAGCCATTGGGCCCGACGATGCCGAGGGTCTCGCTGCGCTGGACCTCCAGGCAGACACCGTTAAGCAACTCGGCACCGCGCACCTTGAACGTCAGCCCGGAACAACTCAACACCGGGTTCATCGAGCCGATCTCCGGCCAACCAGGATGAGCGCAAACACCGGCGCGCCGACCAGCGCGGTAATCACACCGACCGGAATCACCTGACCCTTGATCAGGGTGCGCGACAGCACGTCGGCGGCAATCAGAAACACCGCGCCCCCCAATGCGCTGGCCGGCAGCAGACGGGCATGCCCGGTGCCGAGCAACAGACGCGCCGCATGGGGAATCACCAGACCGACAAAACCGATCGAGCCGACAATCGACACCATCACCGCCGTTACCAGCGCCGCGCAACCGATCAGCACAATCTGCACCCGCCGCACCGGTATGCCGAGGGACGCCGCCGAATCCGCGCCAAAGGTAAATGCATCCAGCGCGCGCCGATGCCACAGGCACACCAGCAAGCCGAACAGGGCCACCGGCACCGCCAGCCACACCGACGGCCAGCGCACGCCGCCGAGATTACCGAGCAGCCAGAACATGATGCCGCGCGCCTGCTCGGAACTCGCCGAACGGGTAATCAGAAACGCGGTGAGCGCATTGAACAGCTGCGAGCCGGCGATCCCCGCGAGAATGATCTGCCCGGTGCCGTTGGCCGAACCGCTGACACGGGCCAGCAGAATGACCAGCACGAACGCCGTTACCGCGCCGGCAAAAGCTCCGGCGGACAGCGAAATCGCCCCGGCCCCAATCCCGAGCAGCGCCACCATCACCGCGCCGGTCGAGGCCCCGGCGGAGATGCCGAGCAAATAGGGATCGGCCAGCGGATTGCGCAGCAGCGACTGCAAAATCACCCCGCACGTCGCCAGACCGGCACCGCACGCGGCGGCGACCAGGGCGCGGGTCAGGCGGTAGTTCCAGACAATGCCTTCGTCGATCGGGTCGAGCGCATGCCCGGCGGTCCACAGCTTGTTGGCCAGCACTTTTAGCACCACGTCCGGAGCAATCGACGTCTCTCCGATGGCGACTCCCGCGAGCACGGCGATCAACAGTGTCGTCAGGGCCAGTAGTGCGCGGATCAGGCTTTTATTCATTGCGACAGGTCATAGCCGTTGAGGGCCGTGGCCAGTTGCTCGATGCCATCGAACGTGCGCAGGCTGGCCTGCATGGCCAGGGCGTCGAGAATGATGATGCGGTTGTTTTTCACCGCGTCCATGTTGCGGGTCACCGGGTCGCTGCGCAGGAAGGCGAGTTTCTTCTGATAGTCGTCAGCGGGGAAGCGCCGGCGATCCATGCGTGCGATGACGATGAAGGTCGGGTTGGCCTTGGCGATGGTTTCCCAGCCGACCGTCGGCCACTCTTCATCGGATTGCACTACGTTGCGTACGCCGAGGGTACTCAGCATGAAATCGGGAATGCCTTTGTGTCCGGCCACGAAGGGCTCGATGTCCATCTGCGCACTGGAGAACCAGACCACGGCACTTGCGTCTTTCAATTGTTTGCCCTGAACCGTGGCGACTGATCGGGCGAGGCTGGCCTTGAGTTGTTCATTGAGCTGCTGGCCGCGGTCCTGCACATCGAAGATTTGCGCCAGTTGGCTCACGCTCTTGTAAATCGTGTCGATGCGAAACGGCGCCAGCCGGGTACCGTCGGCGCCGACGAGGTTGTCCTTGGCTTCGCAATCGGAGGGCAGCAGGTACGTCGGAATTTTCAGCTCATGAAACTGCTCGCGTGTGCCCACTGCACCTTGTGGGCCGACCATCCATTCCAGCTCCACGGCGACCAGTTCCGGGCGCTTGCCGATCACCGCTTCGAAACTCGGCTCGTTATCGGCCAGGCGTTCGATCTTGTCGTTCTGCGCCTTGTACGTGACCAGCACGTCGTTGAACCACAGCGAGGTGCCGACCACCTTGTCGCCCAGGCCCAGGGCGTAAAGCATTTCGGTGCCAGCCTGGCCGATGGTGACGGTGCGCGTGGGGGCGTGCTGGAAGGTCAGGGTGCTGCCGCAGTTCTCGACGGTCAGTGGATAGGTCGTCGGCGCTGCATGGGCGAGCGTGCAAAGACTCAGGCCGGTGAGCAGGATGGCAACGCGGGGCAGCAGCATGGGCAGTCTCCAGGGGAACCGTACGCAAGGCGGGGAGAGTACGGTCTGGAAACACACCAGCGAACGCAGTCATGGCAACAGCGCAAGGCTGCTGATCAAACGAAGACGCGCACGGCACGATGTCCTTCCCGGACACCCCGCCGGTTAGTAGTCACTGTGCCGGCAGGTCTCCTGACTGATGCGTCATCGCCTGTGCTCCGGCCTTCCCGGGTTCACCCAGTGGCAGTCGTGGAGCAGGCTCAGCACCTACAGTTGCGGGGGCAGTTCCGAACGATGCGCTGACGCACCTCGGATTCCCTATTAATTCCGTATGGAAACCGGCGGCGGCATGGTAGTCGATCGAGCCGCTTTAGGGGAGACGAATCTGCCGGAGGGGGATTAATGCTTGCTCATCAAACCGTGCAGTACGCCCAGGCGCAGGCCCGGTTCGGAGGGCACCATCTGCGAAATGCCGAACACCTTGAACGCCGCCAGCATCAACACCAGGCCACCGGGTAGAATGCTCTGGCGGTGCGCTTGCAGGCCGGCGAGTTTCAGTTGCTGGACGTTCTTCACTTTCAGCAGCAGTAACGACAGGCGCAACAGCCCACCGTAGGTAATGCCGTCGTGGCCGAAGTCGTTCAGGCGATTGGCCTTGAGCACCTTGGCGAGCATGCGCGCGGTGCCGGAGGAGCCAATGGTTTGCTGCCAGCCTTGCGCGCGATAGCGGCGGGCGACTTTTTCAAATTGCAGGATGGCGACGCGCTCGGCTTCTTGCAAGGCACCGGGGGTAATGCGCCCATCGGGAAAATAGCGCGCGCCCAGCGTGCCGCTGCCGATGGCAATGCTTTCAGTCAGCAACGGTTGCGAGCCTTGGCCGAGGATCAGTTCGGTGGAACCGCCACCAATATCGACCACCAGACGCATGTCGTCGGCAGTCGGCAGTGCATGCGCCACGCCGGCATACACCAGCCGAGCCTCTTCATGTCCGGAAATGACGTCGATGTCAAAGCCCAGATGCCGCTCCGCGCTGGCGAGAAACAGTTGTGCATTGTCGGCTTCGCGCACGGCGCTGGTGGCCACCGCACGCACCCGACCCGCTTCGAACCCCCGCAGCTTTTTGCCGAACCGCGCCAACGCCTGCCAGCCGCGATCCAGCGCCAGGGTGTCCAGCGCGCCACCGTCAAACCCCTCGGCCAGGCGCACCGGTTCGCGCAAGGTTTTCACCTCCTGAATCATGAAGCCTTTGCGGCTGCGGACCGACTGGCCGATCATCATGCGAAATGCATTCGAACCCAGGTCGATGGCGGCAAACAGCGAGGCGTCTTCTTTCATGGGAGTCCTTGCAAAACGTCCGTCTCAAGGCTCAAGACGGTTTGCGAGGATTCTGCCGTGAAGTTGATGACATCCTGATGACGGCAGCGAGGCGGTTCGATGAATGTGCGCCTGTCATGACACTGTCATTATCCGGCGTCTATGCTGAGCCCAATACATCGCGTGTTCTTAAAGTTTTTGCTGCCTCTTTTGGCAGCTTTTTTTTGCCTGCGATTTGCCGCGCTACGTCCTGCAGATTGTGTGCGTTTGCAATTTGGCGTAAGGCTTGGCTAATATACGATCCATATACACATCGTATCGGATTCATATATGGGCATCGTAAAGATTTCTGAGGACATGCACGAGAACCTGCGCATCTCCAGCAATGCACTCAGCCGCTCGATCAACGCGCAGGCCGAGCACTGGATGCGCATCGGCATGCTCGCCGAGCTGCACCCCAACCTCGACCACAGCGCCATTTGCCGCTTGCTGATTCGCGCCGAACAGAACGGCGGGCTGGATCTGCAACAACTGACTCAGGAAGCCGTCAGCGCATGAGAAACCAGATCAAGATCAACACGCCCGCCGAGATCGCGCAATCACGCGCCGCCGGTCAACTCGCCGCTGAAGTACTGGCGATGCTGGTGCCGCATGTAAAGGCCGGTGTGACCACCGACGAACTGGATCGGCTGTGCAACGACTACATCGTCAATGTGCAGAAAGCGGTTCCGGCCAACGTCGGTTATCACGGTTTCCCGAAAACCGTCTGCGCTTCGGTCAACGACGTGGTGTGCCACGGTATTCCCTCGGGTACGCCGTTGCAGGATGGCGACATCGTCAACCTCGACATCGCGGTGATCAAGGACGGCTGGTTCGGTGATACCAGCCGCATGTACGTGGTCGGCGAGGCGACGCCTGAGGCGCAGCACCTGATCAACACCACCTATGAGGCCATGTGCGCGGGTATTCGGGTGGTCAAGCCGGGCGCCACATTGGGCGATATCGGCCATGCGATTCAGAGTCTGGCGGAGAGGGAAGGCTTCAGCGTGGTGCGCGAGTACTGCGGGCACGGGATCGGCAAGGTCTATCACGATGAGCCGCAGATTCTGCATTACGGTTTTCCCAATCAGGGCATGAAGCTCAAGGCAGGGATGATTTTCACTGTTGAACCGATGCTCAATGCCGGCAAGCGCCATGTGAAGAACATGGCGGATGGCTGGACCGTACTGACCAAGGATGGCTCGTTGTCGGCGCAGTGGGAGCACATGGTGGCGGTGACGGAGACGGGGTTTGAAATCCTCACGGCGTGGCCGGATGAGATTGAAGGCTACCGCGCCATCGTCTGATACCGCGTCGTCTGTTTCCCTCAGCCTGGCCCTCTCCCGGAGGGAGAGGGGACTGACCGGGTTGTTTGGACGAGTTACGCCGACCTGAGAGTGCTGCGTCGAACTCAGGTTTGAACAGCATGAAGATTGGCTCCCTCTCCCTGAGGGAGAGGGACTGATTGAGGTGTTCTTTCGAGGGACGCCGACTTGGGATACCGAGTCGACCCCGGATTTTGGGCAGCACGGAGATCGGCTCCCTTTCCCCCTCGCCCCCCCCTGGGGGAGAGGGCTGGGGTGAGGGGGTAAATCCCACAGACAACACGCTATCAGTGGGCGCCGGCCGCTTTGTTCAGGTCACTTTCGGTCCATTCGGTGTAGACGCAGGCATCAGCGGTGGCCCAGCGCACCCGCACCGGGTCGCCAGTCTTGAGCGGCATGCCCGCCGCCGATAGCGCTTTCACCGTCATCGACGTCCCGCCCGAAGTGACCACGCTGCAAGTCTGGCTCTCCCCGAGGAACAGCACTTCCACGACCTTCGCTGACACTTCGTTCCAGCCCGCCGGCAGCGGCTCATCGCTCGCCTGCTGCACGCTCAGTGCCAAGGCTTTCTCCGGCCGCACCATCAGCAACACATCCTGATCCGTGTGCAACCCGGTTGTCAGTCGAATCGACAACGATTGCCCCTCAAAACTCGCTGCTGCATTGCCTTGCGCCTTGAGCTTGAGGAAGTTCGAATTACCGAGAAACGACGCGACAAACGCATTCGGCGGGTTCTGATACAGGTCATAACCGCTGCCCAGCCCGACAATCTTGCCGTGACTGAAAATCGCGATGCGTTGCGACAAACGCATGGCTTCTTCCTGATCGTGGGTCACGTAGACGATGGTGATGCCCAGGCGCCGATGCAGCTGACGCAGTTCATCCTGCAAATCCTCACGCAGCTTTTTGTCCAGTGCACCGAGCGGTTCGTCCATCAACAGGATGCGTGGCTCGTAAACCAGCGCCCGGGCAATCGCGACCCGTTGCTGCTGGCCGCCAGACAGTTGCGAAGGGCGGCGATGGGCGAACTGTTCCAGTTGCACCAGTTTCAGCATCGCGTCGACACGCTTGTCACGTTCGGCGGCGGCGAGTTTGCGGATCGCCAGCGGGAAGGCGATGTTGTCGCGCACCGACAGATGCGGGAACAGCGAATAGCGCTGGAACACCATGCCGATGTCGCGCTTGTGCGGCGGCACGTTGACCAGCGACTGACCGTTGACCAGGATCTCGCCGCTGCTCGGTGTTTCGAAACCGGCGAGCATCGACAGCGTGGTGCTTTTGCCCGAGCCGCTGGAGCCGAGAAAGGTCAGGAACTCGCCGTCCTTGATGTCCAGCGAGATGTTGTCCACGGCAGCAAAGTCACCGTAGTGCTTGTTCAGGTTACGCAGGCTGACCAGGGGTTTGTCGTTCTGCTGGGATGCGTCTTTGATCACGGCACTCATGTCGTACTCCTGGGCGCTCAGGCGCTGATTTCGTTGCGCCGGCGCAGGGCGGCGGCGATCACCATGACCAACACCGACAGGCCGATCAGCAGCGTCGAAGCGACGGCGATCACCGGGGTCAGGTCCTGGCGCAAAGTGGTCCACATTTTCACGGGAAGGGTTTGCAGGGTGGGGCTGGCCATCATCACGCTGAGCACCACTTCGTCCCACGAAACGAGGAAGGCGAAGAGGGCGCCGGCGACCATTCCCGGACGGATCGCCGGGAACGTCACCTTGAACACTGCTTGCAGGCGCGAGGCACCGCAGATCACCGCCGCGTCTTCAATCGACTGATCGAACAGCTTCAGCGAGTTGATGATCGAGATGATGGTAAATGGCAGCGCGACGATCACATGGCTGACGACGAAAGCGAACATCGTCCCTGTGTAACCGAGCTTGAGAAACAGCGCGTATACCGCCACGGCGATGATCACCAGCGGCACGATCATCGGCAGGGTGAACAGGCCGTAGAGCATTTCCCGGCCAGGAAAACGCCCGCGTACCAGCGCAAACGCGGTCGGCAAACCGAGGGCCACCGCGCAGATCGTGGTCAGCACGGCCACCTTGAGGCTGGCCGCCGCGGCGTTCATCCAGTCGGCGTTGGAGAAGAACTGGCCGTACCATTTCAGCGTCCAGCCCGGCGGTGGGAACACCAGCCACTGCGAGGAACCAAACGACAGCAGGACAATGAACACGATCGGCAACAGCAGGAACAGACCGATCAGTCCGGTGGTTGCGTACAAGCCGAAACGCATCCGCCGGCTCATGGCATTGGGAGTCAGGAGCATCTCGGCTTACCTCGCGTTGCTGGCGCCAACCGGGGACTCCGGCTGAAGCTTCAGGTAGAAGTAGAACAGCACCAGGGTGATCGCGATCAGCAATGCGGCGCCGGCACTGGCCAGGCCCCAGTTGAGGAACGATTGCACCTGCTGAATGATGAACTCCGGCAGCATCATGTTCTGCGCCCCGCCGAGCAGCGCCGGGGTGACGTAGTAACCGAGCGACATCACGAACACCATCAACCCGCCAGACGCCAGGCCCGGCCGGCACAGCGGCAGGAACACCCGGAAGAAGTTGGTCCACGGGCTGGCGCCGCAGATCGAGCCGGCCTGCAGGATCATCGGGTCGATGGCCTGCATGGTTGCCTGCAACGGCAGGACGATGAACGGGATCATGATGTAGCTCATGCCGATCACCACGCCGGTCAGGTTGTGCACCATTTCCAACGGCTGATCGATGATGCCCAGCGCCATCAAGGCCTTGTTGATTACCCCTGAGGCTTGCAGCAGCACCAGCCACGAATAGGTGCGGGCGAGCAGGCTGGTCCACATCGACAGCAGCACGATGTTGAGGATCCAGCGCCCCCAACCGCGTGGCACCAAAGTGATCGCCCAGGCCAGCGGAAAGCCCAGCAACAGGCTGAAAATCGTCACCAGTCCGGCCACCGAGAAGGTGTTGAGCAGCACCCGGGCGTACGCCGAGTTGGCGAACAGTTGTTCATAGTTGCCAAGGCCCGGGGTCGGTTCGAGCACGCCGCGCAACAGCAGGCCAATCAGCGGCGCAAGAAAGAACAGGCCGAGGAACAGCAGTGCCGGTACGAGGTTGCCGGCGCCGCGCCAGCGTTGTTTGAGGGACGGGGCTTGCGCCATTGCACTCGCCTTGCCTGTGGCCGGACCGGCAGCGCTCGCGGCGCTCCCGGTGGCAGTGGAGGGACGGGACGCAGTGGCCGCCATTTTCATTTGACCAGCCATTCGTTCCACCGTGTCGCGATGGCTTGACCGTTCTTGGCCCAGTACGCGAAATCAAGAGTGATCTGATCCTTAGCGTAGGCAGTCGGCAGGTTCGGGGCCAGCACCGAGTCCAGGCGCGCCACGCTGTCGACGTTGACCGGGGCGTAGGCGGTCAGGTTGGAGAAGTCAGCCTGGCCTTTGGCACTGCTGGCGGTGGCCAGGAACTTCATCGCCGCGTCCTTGTTTTTCGAGCCCTTTGGAATCACCAGAATGTCGGCCATGACCAGGTTCTGCTTCCAGCTCACGCCGACTGGCGCGCCGTCTTCCTGCAGGGCGTGGATCCGACCGTTCCAGAACTGGCCCATGCTCGCTTCACCGGAGGCCAGCAGTTGCTGCGACTGCGCGCCGCCGCCCCACCAGACGATGTCTTTCTTGATGGTGTCGAGTTTCTTGAAGGCGCGATCCAGATCCAGTGGGTAGAGCTTGTCAGCCGGCACCCCGTCGGCCAGCAGCGCCAGTTCGAGCACGCCGGGGCTTGGCCATTTGTACAGGGCGCGTTTGCCGGGGTAGGTCTTGGTGTCGAACAGGGCGCTCCAGTCCTGCGGCTTGTTGGCGCCGAGTTTGCCCTCGTTGTAGCCGAGGACGAAGGAGAAGAAGAACGAGCCGACGCCGTAATCGCTGACGAAACGCGGGTCGATCTTGTCGCGCTGGATGACTTTGAAATCGAGGGGTTCGAGCAGGCCTTCAGCCGCTGCGCGCAGGGCGAAGTCGGCTTCGACATCGACCACATCCCACTGCACGTTGCCGCTTTCGACCATGGCCTTGAGTTTGCCGTAGTCGGTCGGACCGTCCTGCACCACGGTGATGCCGCTGGCCTTGCTGAACGGATCGGCCCACGCCTGTTTCTGCGCATCCTGGGTGCTACCGCCCCAGCTGACAAAGTTCACACTCTCGGCGGCCATCGCGGCCTGGCCGGTCACGCTCAGCAGTCCCGCAAAAAGGATTGCGGTTGCAGCTTTGTTCAACACCATTTTTACGCCCTCATTGTTGTGTTTTTGAGCGGGCTTGCGTTGTTGCCCGCCTGTCGGGAGCAGTAGACGGGCGGTTTTTCAGGTCGTCCGGTCTATGGAATATCATATTATGGTATTCCAAACTTTGTGCAAGCACTTTGCCTTACCGGTTATCTGTTGATTATGGGTTTTTGGATGTGCTCGGCATGAGATGAAGGGTGCACTGCAGATCCAGCCCCTCACCCCAGCCCTCTCCCAATGGGAGAGGGGGAAAGGGGGCCGATCTTTGTGTTGTTCAAAACCTGAGTTCGGCTCGGTATCTCAGGTCGATGGATAACGGGCCAACAACTCGGTCGGCTCCCTCTCCCTCGGGGAGAGGGCTGGGGTGAGTGCCGCTTCACTCAGTGAACGGAATACTCTCGACCACTTCCAGGTCATACCCCGTCAACCCCGCATACTTCAGCGGCGGCCCAAGATGCCGCAGCTTGCCAACCCCAAGGTTCTGCAGAATCTGCGCCCCGGTGCCCACCTCCGAATAGATCCGCGATTGCGAACGACTGAACTGTCGCGGCGGCTGAGTCAGTTGTGGCACGCGCTCGAGCAACGCCTGCGACGATTCGTGATTGGCCAGCACCACCACAACCCCATGACCTTCAGCCGCGACCCGTTGCAGTGCCGCCCACAGCGTCCAGTTGCTCGGCCCGCTGTATTCGGCGCCGACCAGATCGCGCAGTGGGTCGATCACATGCACGCGCACCAGCGTCGGTTCTTCACGGCGCAGATCGCCCATGACCATCGCCATGTGCACGCCACCCTCAATGCGATCCTCAAAGGTGATCAGGCGGAAGGTGCCATGCACGGTGGGCAACTCACGTTCGCCGATGCGTTCGATGGTGTGCTCGGTGCTCAGGCGGTAGTGGATCAGGTCGGCGATGGTGCCGATCTTGATCCCGTGCTTGCGCGCGAACACTTCCAGGTCCGGGCGGCGGGCCATGGTGCCGTCGTCGTTCATCACTTCGACGATCACCGAGGCCGGGGTGAAACCGGCGAGGCGCGCCAGGTCGCAACCGGCTTCGGTGTGGCCGGCGCGGGTCAGCACGCCACCTTCCTTGGCGCGCAGCGGGAAGATGTGGCCGGGTTGCACCAGGTCTTCGGCACGGGCGTCTTTGGCCACGGCGGCCGCGACCGTACGCGCGCGATCAGCGGCGGAGATGCCGGTGGTGACGCCAATCGCCGCTTCAATCGACACGGTGAACGCAGTGCTGAACACGCTGCCGTTGGCAGGCACCATTTGTTCCAGGCCCAGGCGTTGGCAATGCTCGTCGGTCAGCGTCAGGCAGATCAGCCCGCGCGCTTCGCGGGCCATGAAGCTGATCGCTTCGGGCGTGCAGCAGTCGGCGGCCAGCAGCAGGTCGCCTTCGTTTTCCCGATCTTCGTCATCGACCAGCAAGACCATTTTGCCGAGACGATACTCTTCGATGATTTCTTCGATGCTGTTGAAGGCCATGCTGGACTCTCAGGGTTCGTTGGAAATATATTGGTATACCATAATACAAAATCAACAAAGAGGTCACTATGAAGGCGTACTGGATTGCCCACGTGGATGTCGCCGATGCCGAGCACTACAGCCAATACACCCAGCGTGCGCCGCAGGCGTTCGCCGAGTTTGGTGCAAAGTTTTTAGCCCGGGGCGGGCGCAGCGAAGCGCTGGAGGGCAGAGCTACTCCTCAGCGTAGCGTGGTGATCGAATTCGAGAGCTACGAGCAGGCGCTGGCGTGCTACCACTCGGCGGCGTATCAGGAGGCCAAACGTTATCGCGAGGAATGGGCGAGGGCAGAAATCATCATCGTCGAAGGCATCGCCCCACCCTGAAGCTCACAGCAGTGATCGTTCCTACGCTCTCGTTCCCACGCGGAGGGTGGGAACGATCAGGCAGGCAATGTCAGGGGGATTCAGCGGATAAAGTGGATCTTCCCACTGTCATCATTGCCCATGTAAATCCCATACACCCCAGCCTGACGCTCCTCGATATAACGCTCGAGGATCTGCCGGATCGCCGGGTAGTAGATCTGCTCCCACGGGATGTCTTCGGGGGCGAAGAATTTGTAGTCAAGGGTTTCCGGCCCGTACTGCCCGGTGATCTCCAGCGCGATGGCGCGGAAGATGATGTACACCTCGCTGATCGTCGGCACGCTGAAAATCGAGTACGGCGAGATGATTTCCGCACGCACGCCGCTTTCTTCCCAGACTTCGCGCAGCGCCGCCTGTTCGGTGGTTTCGCCGCTTTCCATGAAACCTGCGGGCAGCGTCCAGGTGCCCGGGCGCGGCGGGATCGCCCGTTGGCACAAGAGGTATTTGCCGTCCTGCTCGATGATGCAGCCGGCGATGATCTTCGGATTGACGTAGTGGATGTAGCCGCAGGCGCGGCACATCAGGCGCTCGTGCGTATCGCCCGGCGGCACCTGCTGACCGAGGTCAGGGCCACCGCATTTCGGGCAAAAGCTCGGGCTGAACATATCAGTGACCTATACGCGGTTCTTTCAGCGCGATCGGCAGGGTGATGTTCGGCGTGGCGCCGGTTTCTTCCTGTTTGCGCTTGAGGTAGTCGAGGGCCACGGCGGCGGCGGCACGTACGTGATCGACACAAGCCTGGTGCGCCGCCAGCGGATCGCCGCTCTTGATCGCTTCGACCATTTTTTCCATTTCGTGGTTACTCGCGCCGCGCCGGTTTTCCTGGGACACCGACGTCGCGCGCAGGTAGCTGATACGCGCCTGCAACTGGCGCAGCTGCGTGGCTGCAACATGGTTGCCCGAGCCTTCGAGCAGCACGTCGTAGAAGCCCTGCACCGAGTCGATCACCTGTTGCAGTTCGCCGTCCTTGAGCGCCTTGCGGTTGTCGTCGAGGGCTTTTTCCAGGGCCTTGATGTCCTTGGCCTTGGCGCGCAGGGTGAACAGCTGGACGATCAGGCCTTCAAGCACACAGCGCAGCTCATAGATGTCGACCGCATCGGCCAGAAGTGATGATCGCCACCCGTGGGCCCTTGGCATCGGCGAACTCCACCAGTCCTTCGGATTCGAGGTGACGCAAGGCTTCACGCACCGACGTGCGGCTGACACCGAGGCGGTCGCACAGATCGCGCTCCACCAGACGATCCCCTGGCATGAGCTGGAAATTCATGATCGCGCTACGTAGTTTATCCAGCACGATTTCGCGCAGGGTAACGGGGTTGCGATTGACCTTGAAGCTGTCGGTCGAGTGGCTGGCGTTTCATGGGGTCCGCTCTTTAAGTTGGCTGTCCATGCCAGACGGGCATCTAAACAGCCGAGGGGTTAACTGGAGGCCTCGGCGTCGGCTTCGGCGAAGGCTTCACGGGCGAGCCGGAAACTGTCCACGGCTGCCGGGACGCCGC
Organism: Pseudomonas sp. GNP014; assembly: GCF_054344005.1. Taxonomy (NCBI): domain Bacteria; kingdom Pseudomonadati; phylum Pseudomonadota; class Gammaproteobacteria; order Pseudomonadales; family Pseudomonadaceae; genus Pseudomonas; species Pseudomonas sp. GNP014. The sequence continues at coordinate 3,906,292 of NZ_JBTGUS010000001.1, forward strand.
AATAAATACCGACCTGAAGCAGAATTTCGCGTATTTGCTCACGACTCAGGCCGTTACGCAAGGCGCCGCGCACATGCAGCTTGAGTTCATGCGGACGGTTCAGCGCCGAGATCATCGCCAGGTTGATCATGCTGCGCTCCTTGAGCGACAAGCCCTCGCGACCCCAGACATGGCCCCAGCAGTATTCAGTGACCATTTCCTGCAACGGACGGGTGAAGTCGTCGGCGTTCTCTATTGAACGCCGTACATAAGCTTCGCCGAGCACCTCAGTGCGGATTTTCAGGCCTTGTTCGTACTTTTTGTTATTCATCATTCCTCCTCACCACACCATCCCCTGTGGGAGCGAGCTTGCTCGCGAAAGCGTCATTACGTTCAACATTGATGTCGACTGACACTACGCCTTCGCGAGCAAGCTCGCTCCACCACAGGGTTGTGCATTGTTGTCTCAGGCCAGGGTCGGCAGGGGGCCGAGCTTGCCTTTGTGGTAGATCATCGGCGTCACCGGTTGCGCCGGCAGGATCAGGTTCTTCACCGCGCCAACGATGATCGCGTGGTCACCACCGTCGTACTCGCGCCACCAATTCGCACTCGATGATCGCCGTTGCCTTGGCGAGGATCGGGTTACCGAGTTCGCTCAGGTGCCACTCTATGTTCTTGGCCTTGTCCTTGCCTTTTCCGGCGAAGGCGTAGGCCTCGGCGGTCTGGTCGGCGGACAGCAAGTGGATCGCGAATTTCTTGCTGTCGCGCAGCACCGGGTAGGTGTCGGAGGCGTAGTTGGGGCAGAACAGCACCAGTGCCGGATCAATCGACAGCGCACTGAAGGCGCTGGCGGTGATGCCGACGATGCCGCCGTCCGGGTCGAGGGTGGTGACCACCGTGACCCCGGACGGGAACGAGCTCATCACGTCTTTGTAAATGCCGGGTTCGATCATGTCGCGGTACCTCCTACGCGCATCACAAACGGATCAGGCATCGGCGCCTGAGAGAGGTTGATCCACACCGTTTTCAGTTCGGTGTAGCGCCAGCACCGAGTCGATGCCGCTTTCCGCGTCCATAGCCACTGTTCTTGAAGCCGCCGATCGGCGCCATCGCCGACACCGCGCGGTAGGTGTTGACCCAGATGATCCCCGAGCGCACGTCGCCGGGCTAGGCGATGGGCGCGGCCCAGGTCGCGGGTCCAGGATGCCGGCGGCAAGGCCAAACTGCGAGTCGTTGGCGATCGCCAGTGCTTCGGCTTCATCTTTGAAGCGAATCACCGAAGCCACCGGGCCGAAGACTTCTTCCTGCATGAATTTCCATCGAATTGCGGTCGCACTCGAACAGCGTCGGCTCGTCGAACCAGCGCTTCACCAAGGAGATCGGTCGGCGCGCTTGCCGCCGGTACGCAGACCGCGCGCCCTCGGCGATGGCATCGGCGACGAGCCCTTCGACCACTGCCAGTTGCTGCGCGGTGGCCATCGGGCCCATCTCACTGTTGTCCTCTTGCGGGTTGCCGATGCGGCAAATGTCGCTGGGCGCTGTTCGACCGAGTCTGGTTGACTGAACTCGTCATAGATTTCGTCCTGCACCAACAGCCGCCGCGAACCGGATCACGCAACTCTTGTCCGGACGCCGCGTAGATCCCGGCAATCGCGCCGTTGATCGCGCTGTCCAGATCGGCGTCGGCCGAAGATCGATGTTCGGTGACTTGCCGCCCAGTTCCAGCGACAGCTTGGCAAAGTTTTCGGCGCTGCTGCGCACCACATGCCGCGCTGTCGCCGCGCCGCCGGTGAAGGCGATTTTGCGGATCAGCGGATGGCGGGTGAGGGCGGCGCCGGTGCTCGGGCCGTAACCGGTGACGACGTTGACCACGCCCGGCGGAATTCCGGCTTCGAGGGCCAGGCGTGCCAGCTCGAGGATGGTCGCCGAGAGCATGTTCGGACGGCTTGATCACGATGGTGTTGCCGGCGGCGAGGGCCGGGGCCAGTTTGATCGCGGTCAGGTACAGCGGGCTGTTCCATGGAATGATCGCCGCGACTACGCCCATGGCTTCGTGCACGGTGTAGGCGAACAGATCCGGCTTATCCAGCGGCAGGGTGCCGCCTTCGAGCTTGTCGGCCAGACCGGCGGTGTAGTGGAAGAACTCCGGCAGGTAGCCGACCTGGCCACGGGTTTCGCGGATCAGCTTGCCGTTGTCGCGGCTTTCCAGCTGCGCCAGTTGTTCCTTGTTCTCGGCGATCAAATCACCGAGACGCCGTAGCAGCTTGCCGCGTGCGGTGGCGGTGAGGCCGCGCCAGGCCGGGCTGTCGAAGGCCGTCTGCGCTGCTTGCACGGCGCGTTCGACGTCCGCTTCATCAGCGTCGGGCAGTTCGGCCCAGGCTTGCGCGCAAGCAGGGTTAAGGCTTTCGAAAGTCTTGCCGGAGAGGGCGTCGACCCATTCTCCGCCGATGCACATCTGGAAGCGTGCGAGTGTCATGCAACGATCCCCTTTATATGGTTTTGTCGGGCGTGTGCGTATTCGAGAAATTCCAGCAGCGTCTGGTTGACCAGGCGCGGCGACTCTACCGGCATCATATGCCGTTGCTCGGCCAGCACCGCAACCTTCGCACCGGGGATGCGTCGGGCCAGTTGCTCGGCCATTTCCGGGGTCGAACCCGGATCGAGCTCGCCAGTGGCGATCAGCGTCGGCGCCTGAATGCTGCCCAGGTCGTCGGCGCGGTACATGTCTTGGGTGGCGAACAGTTCGTAGGTGGTCAGGTAGCCTTGCGGATCATTGCCGGCCAGGGTCTGGCGGATCGCTGCGATCTGCGCCGGGTTGGCCGCTTGATATTCGCGGCTGAACCAACGCGACAGCGCCGCTTCGGCGTTGGCGTCGGGACCATGTTCGGCCGCTTGCGCGGTGCGCGCGATTACGCCGGCACGCTGTTCTTCGCTGCGGTTGAACACGCTGTTCAACACCACCAGACTTTGCAGGCGCTCCGGGTAATGCAGGGCAAAGGCCCGCGCCACCAGACCGCCCATGGAGAAACCGATCACCGCTGCCTGGGGCAGATTCGAAGTGATCGAGCAACTCCAGCAACTGATCGGCGTAACCCCAGCAGCGCGGTGCCGCTGGCCGGGCGCGGGCTGGCGCCATCGGCACGAGCATGTCGTAGGCGATCACCCGGTATTGGCTGGACAGGCCGACAATCTGGCCGCCACCACCATTTCTTTGTTCAGGCCCACGCCGTGGATCAAAACCACGGGCTGGCCTTGGCCGGTCGCCAGGTAACTGGTGCCCGCCGGGGTGAGTTCAGCGGTGAGCCGAATCATGGAGCGCTCCTGCAATGCCTTTTTATTGTGATTACTGGGCTTTTTCGGCAGCCAGTTCTTCCAGGTCGATGTAGCGGTTGCCGATGCGCGGGTGCAGGCGACCACCGTCGGCGCAACCGAGCACCACGACGATTTCGTCGGCACGCGGCGCGTCTTCGATCTGCATTTCCAGGGTGATGTAGTGCGAACGCTGGCCTTCGTCGTCCTTGTGCATCATCGGGATCTGAATCGAGGTGCCCGGACCGCCGCGCTTGTTGCGTGAAGAACTTTCAGGTAGCTCTTGGCCTTGACCGCTTCGCGGTAGTGGTTGCCGAAGCGCAGGGTGTCGGATCACCGCGGAGGCGTGTTCGATCTCGCCGTCGGCACCGACCACAGCCGCTTTGCCGTAGGCCTCGATTTTTTCCGCACCGCCAATGATGCCGACCAGACGCTCGACCATCAGTGCGCCGAGGTCGGAGCAGTTGGCGCGGATCTGCGGCTTGAGGTCTTCAACGAAACCGTTGCCCACCCAAGGGTTCTTCATCACCACCGCCAGGCCGACCATGGTCACTGGCTTGTCAGCTGCCTTGCCGCCTTCGATAAAGGTTTCTTCGACATAGCTGACGATCTTGCGAATTTCGAAACTCATGAGCTGCTCCGTGGGGGATTGAGAGTGTCTGTGCGTCTGATGGTATACCATAATACCGATCGTGCAAGTCCCCTCGATGACTTTTGCCGCATCACCCCGGCGAATGGTCATGTATTCAACTCCCACAACCACCACCAACCCCTGTGGGAGCGAGCTTGCTCTGCAGAAGGCGGCAGCTAACGGTCACCCTCTTTATTGGCTGATCCACCGCTTTCGCGAGCAAGCTCGCTCGCACAGGGAAATTCATATTCGTTACAGAGGGCCGCTTTCGGTTAACAAAAGATAACGTGGCGCCGATTGTCAGACGTTTCGAAAGCCCGATAGGATGAGCCAGCTTCCGAAGTGGCTCTGGATTGCGGGTTTCAGGACTATGCTTCTGACCAGCCGTCAGCGGGGAGCACACTTGCGGCGCCCTTGAAGGCCACATGGCCTAACAATAATGAAAATAGGGGAAGGTTTATGAGTCGTTGCCGCCCGCCGGCGTTACGCAACACCGCGTTGCTGGCCACAGCACTCTCGCTGCTGGGCTTTGCCACCTTGTCGGCACCTGTGAGCGCTGCCGAAGCGCCGGCCGACGTGGTTTACGCCACCAGCATCAGCCAAAGCCCGGCGAAAAGCCTGATACTCGACGTCGTCCACGCCGGCACCCGGTTGGTGGCGGTGGGTGATCGCGGGCACGTTCTCTATTCCGACGATCAGGGCAAGACCTGGACCCAGGCCAAGGTGCCGACCCGGCAACTGCTGACGGCGGTGTACTTTGTCGATGACAAACACGGCTGGGCCGTACGGCCATGACGCGCAGATCCTTGCCAGCGAAGACGGCGGTCTGACCTGGAGCAAACAATTCGAAGACCTCAAACGTGAATCGCCGCTGCTCGACGTCTGGTTCAAGGACGTCAACAGCGGCATGGCCGTGGGCGCTTACGGCGCGCTGCTGGAAACCACCGACGGCGGCAAGCCACTGGGAAGACGTCAGTGACCGCCTCGACAACGAAGACCAGTTCCACCTCAACGCCATTGCGGCGGTTAAGGATGCCGGGCTGTTCATCGTCGGCGAGTCGGGCAGCATGTTTCGCTCCGCCGACTGGGGCCAGACCTGGGAAAAACTCGAAGGCCCGTACGAAGGTTCGCTGTTCGGCGCGATCGGCACGGCGCGGACACCGCAGACCCTGTTGGCTTATGGCTTGCGCCGGCAACCTCTATCTGCTCCACCGACTTCGGCAGCACCTGGGAGCAGGTCGAGCTGAAAGCCGCACGCGGTGCGCTGGAATTCGGCCTGTCCGGCGCGACCCTGCTCGAAGAACGGCTCGATCGTGATCGTCGGTAACGGCGGTTCGGTGATCGAGCAGCACGTTCCGACAACGGCGAAACCTTCAGCGTGTTCAACCGCCCGGATCGTATTTCGCTGTCATCGGTCACCGCTGCCGGTGACGGCAACCTGATTCTGACCGGGCAGGGCGGTGTCCACACCACGCTGCCGAACGGTGCCGAGATCAATAATAAGAAGGCGGGGCTATGACTTCCTTGATCACTCCTCAGCCAGGACAAGGCGACTTTTCTCGAGCGCCTGATTTTCAACAACCGCCCGGCGGTGATTCTGATCTGCCTGGTGGTGAGTATTTTCCTGTTCTGGCAGGCCACGCTGATCCGGCCGTCCACCAGTTTCGAAAAAATGATCCCGCTCAAGCATCCGTTCATCGAGAAGATGATGGAGCACCGCAACGATCTGGCGAACCTGGGCAACACCGTGCGCATTTCGGTGGAGGCCAAGGACGGCGACATCTTCTCCAAGGAGTACATGGAGACCCTGCGGCAGATCAACGACGAGGTGTTCTACATCTCCGGCGTCGACCGCTCTGGCCTCAAGTCGCTGTGGAGCCCGAGCGTACGCTGGACCGAAGTGACCGAAGAAGGTTTTGCCGGCGGCGAAGTCGATCCCACAGAGCTACAACGGCTCTCAGGACAGCCTCGACCTGCTGCGCAACAACGTGCTCAAGTCCGGGCAAGTCGGGCGCCTGGTGGCCAACGACTTCAAGTCGAGCATCGTCGATATCCCGCTGCTGGAGTCCTATCCGGATCCGGAAGACCAGGGCAAGTTGCTGGCCCTGGACTATCGCAAGTTCTCCCATGAGCTCGAAGACAAAATCCGCAACAAGTTCGAAGCGCAGAACCCCAACGTCAAGATCCACAGCCATCGTCGGTTTCGCCAAGAAGGTCGGCGACCTGATCGACGGTCTGGTGATGGTGGTGCTGTTCTTCGGCATCGCCTTCGTCATCACCCTGATCCTGCTGCTGTGGTTCACCAACTGCCTGCGCAGCACCATTGCGGTGTTGAGTACGACGCTGGTCGCGGTGGTCTGGCAGCTTGGCTTGATGCACTTCTTCGGCTTCGGACTCGACCCGTATTCGATGCTGGTGCCGTTCCTGATCTTCGCCATCGGCATTTCCCACGGCGTGCAGAAGATCAACCGGTATCGCCCTGCAATCGAGTGAGGCCGACAACGCCCTGACCGCCGCGCGAGCGCACCTTCCGGCAACTGTTCCTGCCGGGGATGATCGCGATTCTCGCCGACGCGGTGGGCTTCATCACGCTGCTGATCATCGACATCGGCGTGATTCGCGAACTGGCCATCGGCGCGTCAATCGGCGTGGCGGTGATCGTGTTCACCAACCTGATCCTGCTGCCGGTCGCCATTTCCTATGTCGGCATCAGCAAACGCGCCATCGCCAAGAGCAAGAAAGACGCGAACCGCGAACACCCGTTCTGGCGCCTGCTGTTCGAACTTCGCCAACCCGAAAGTCGCACGTATTTCGGTGGTGCTGGCACTGATCGCCTTCGGCGGCGGCCTCTGGTACAGCCAGAACCTGAAAATCGGCGACCTCGACCAAGGCGCGCCGGAACTGCGGCCGGACTCGCGCTACAACAAGGACAACAACTTCATCATCAACAACTATTCGACCAGTTCCGACGTGCTGGTGGTGATGGTCAAGACCAAGGCTGAAGGTTGCTCGCGCTTTGAGGCCATGGCGCCGATTGATGAGCTGATGTGGAAGATGCAGAACACCGAGGGCGTGCAGTCGGCGATCTCGCTGGTGACGGTGTCCAAGCAGATGATCAAGGGCATGAACGAGGGCAACCTGAAATGGGAAACCCTGTCACGCAACCCGGACGTGCTGAACAACTCGATTGCCCGCGCCGATGGCCTGTACAACAACAGTTGCTCGCTGGCGCCAGTGCTGGTGTTCCTCAACGATCACAAGGCTGAAACCCTGGATCGCGCGGTGCATGCGGTGCAGGAATTCGCCAAGGCCAACAACAAGGACGGTCTGGAATTCATTCTCGCGGCCGGTAACGCCGGGATCGAAGCGGCCACCAACGAAGTCATCAAGCAGGCCGAGCTGACCATCCTGATCCTGGTGTACATCTGCGTGGCGGTGATGTGCATGATCACCTTCCGTTCGTGGGCGGCGACGCTGTGCATCGTCCTGCCGCTGGTGCTGACCTCGGTACTCGGCAACGCGCTGATGGCGTTCATGGGCATTGGCGTGAAGGTCGCGACCTTGCCGGTGGTGGCGCTGGGTGTGGGGATTGGCGTGGACTACGGCATCTACATCTACAGCCGCCTGGAAAGTTTCCTGCGCGCGGGGTTGCCGTTGCAGGAAGCCTATTACCAGACCCTGAAATCCACCGGTAAAGCCGTGCTGTTCACCGGTTTGTGCCTGGCCATCGGCGTGTGCACCTGGATCTTCTCGGCGATCAAGTTCCAGGCCGACATGGGGCTGATGCTGACCTTCATGCTGCTCTGGAACATGTTCGGCGCGCTGTGGCTGCTGCCGGCACTGGCGAAGTTCCTGATCAAGCCGGAGAAACTGGCGGGGCAGAAAGGCAATTCGCTGTTTGCGCATTGATCTGAAGGGCTCAAACGACAAAGCCGCAACCTTAGGGTTGCGGCTTTTTTTGTGGCTCAAGATCAACAGCCCCTCACCCTGGCCCTCTCCCGGAGGGAGAGGGGACTGACCGAGGTGTGCGGCTTGATACATCGACCTGAAGCACCGAGTCGATTATGGATTCACAGCAAATCGTTCGACTTGAGATGTCGAGTCGATTATGGATTCACAGCAGATCGTTCAAGTCGGCGTAGTTCTTAAATATCCCCCAATCGGTCCCCTCTACCTCTGGGAGAGGGCTAGGGTGAGGGCAGAAGATCTCAAGTCTTAAGTAAGTTCAGCGCCAAGCACAGCACTCAATGCGCTGCGGGCATCATCCAGTTGCACCAACGTCGCATGCCGAGCACCAAGGGCATCACGATTCTCAATCGCCGTCAAAATCGCCTTGTGCCGAGGCAACGCCAATTCATGCAGATTCGGCCGCTGATTCGAGTGCTTCAACGCCTCGGCAATCGCCACCGACAACATGTTGCACAGGTTCGCCAACAGATCATTGTGCGTCGCATCGGCGATCCGGCTGTGGAAATCCAGGTCCGGTTGCAGCAAGGCTTCCGGTGTCGGCGCCGCTTCCATGCGCTGGTAAGCCTCACCAATCGCCGCAATGTCGGCCTCGGTCGCATGCTGGGCGGCGAGGGCGGCAGCGGCCGGTTCGATGATGCTGCGCACGCTGGTCAGCACATTGAAGAATTCGTTCTGCGGGCTGCTCTGCATCAGCCAGTGCAGCACGTCCGGGTCGAGCATGTGCCATTCGCGGCGCGCTTTGACGACGGTTCCGACCCGTGGTTTGGAATACACCAGACCCTTGGCCACTAGCACCCGTGTGGCTTCGCGCAACACCGGCCGGCTGACCGCGTATTCCTCGCAGAGCAAGGCTTCGGCGGGCAGTTTGTCGTCGGGCAAAAAGCGTCCGGAGACGATCTGCATGCCCAGTTCCTGGACGATGCGCGAGTGCATGCTTTTACGGTCGGAAGGTTTGCGGTAATCCATGGGGAGCGGGGCAATCCTGAGCGATGGAGATGCCGCGCATCATAGCAGGCACGGCACAATCTTGAGGCGGGTAAAGAACAACTGTGGGAGCGAGCTTGCTCGCGAAAGCGATGGATCAAACAACATTACAGTTGAATGTACCGCCGTCTTCGCGAGCAAGCTCGCTCCCACAGGGATTTGTGTGATCAGTGAGAATGGCGCGGCACTTCAGCCCCTCGGCAACCGACCAGGAAGTCAAAGTCGCAGCCCTGATCCGCCTGCAGCACATGGTCGATGTACAGCTGACGGTAGCCGCCCACCAGCAGTTGCTGCGGTGGCTGCAGATCGGCCATGCGCGCCGCCAGTTCGGCATCCGGAATGTCCAGATGCAAACGCCCGGTGGCGCAATCGAGTTCGATCCAGTCGCCTTCCTGCACCGCCGCCAGAGGCCCGCCGGCCGCCGCTTCCGGGGCCACGTGCAAAACCACCGTGCCGTACGCCGTGCCACTCATGCGTGCGTCGGAAATGCGCACCATGTCGGTCACGCCCTGCGCCAGCAGCTTGGCCGGCAAGCCCATGTTGCCGACTTCGGCCATGCCCGGATAACCCTTCGGCCCGCAGTTCTTCATCACCAGAATCGAGTTGGCATCCACGTCCAGCTCTGGATCGTTGATCCGCGCCTTGTACATGTCGAAGTTCTCGAACACCACGGCGCGGCCGCGATGTTGCATCAGTTCCGGGGTGGCGGCGGACGGCTTGAGCACGGCACCGAGTGGCGCCAGGTTGCCGCGCAACACGCAGATGCCGCCGTCGGCGCGGATCGGGTTGTCGAGGAGACGGATCACTTCGTCTTCACCGTAAATCGGCGCGTCCTTGGTGTTTTCGCCCAGTGTCTTGCCATTGACGGTCAGCGCGTTCGGATTGGGAATCAGATTGGCTTCGCCGAGACGGCGCAGCACCGCCGGCAAACCACCGGCGTAATAAAACTCCTCCATCAGGAAACGCCCGGACGGTTGCAGGTCGACGATAGTCGGCGTGCCGCGCCCGATACGCGTCCAGTCGTCCAGATCCAGTTCGACGCCGATGCGGCCGGCGATGGCTTTCAAGTGGATCACCGCGTTGGTCGAGCCGCCGATCGCCGCGTTGACCCGAATGGCGTTTTCGAAGGCCTCCTTGGTGAGGATCTTCGACAGTTTCAAATCCTCACGAACCATCTCCACCGCGCGCATGCCGGACATGTGCGCCAACACATAACGCCGCGCATCCACCGCCGGAATCGCCGCGTTGTGCGGCAAGGACGTGCCGAGTGCTTCGGCCATGCAAGCCATGGTCGATGCCGTGCCCATGGTGTTGCAGGTGCCCGCCGAGCGTGACATGCCGCCCTCGGCCGCAAGGAAATCGTCGATGGTGATGGTGCCGGCCTTGACCTGTTCGCTCAGCTGCCAGACCACCGTGCCGGAACCGATGTCCTTGCCCTTGTGCTTGCCGTTGAGCATCGGCCCGCCAGTGACGACGATGGCCGGCACGTCGCAGCTGGCCGCGCCCATCAGCAGCGCCGGGGTGGTTTTGTCGCAACCGGTCAGCAACACCACCCCGTCAATCGGGTTACCGCGAATTGCTTCTTCAACGTCCATGCTCGCCAGGTTACGAGTGAGCATGGCGGTGGGGCGCAGGTTCGATTCGCCATTGGAGAACACCGGAAATTCCACCGGGAACCCGCCGGCCTCGATCACCCCGCGTTTGACGTGCTCCGCGATCTGGCGGAAATGCGCGTTGCACGGGGTCAGTTCCGACCAGGTGTTGCAGATGCCGATGATCGGCTTGCCGTGGAACTGGTGGTCGGCGATGCCCTGATTCTTCATCCAGCTGCGGTACATGAAGCCGTTCTTGTCGGCAGTGCCAAACCATTGGGCCGAGCGCAGGGTGGGTTTCTTATCAGACATGATCGATTCTCTTATTGTATGACTATAGTGTTCCAGCTTCGGCTTAAAATAAGCGCAAAATCGGCCATTTGGAAGTGTTGTTGGGTAATTAGTAATACTATATAGTCGTTTTCGACAGAGGGATGGCCCTGGCGGTTTTCAGTGAGAGGCGTCCCCTGAGGTTCTATAAAAACAACAATCGGAGACCGACCCCATGAGCCAGGAATTGCGGCTTATTCGCCGCATCACGCTGAAACTGATTCCCTTCCTGATCCTGCTGTACCTGATTGCCTACGTGGATCGCTCCGCCGTCGGCTTCGCCAAGCTGCACATGGGCGCCGATATCGGCATTGGCGATGCGGCCTATGGCCTGGGTGCCGGGCTGTTTTTCATTGGTTACTTCCTGCTGGAAATCCCCAGCAACCTGATGCTTGAACGCTTCGGCGCACGGCGCTGGTTTGCGCGGATCATGATCACCTGGGGTGCGATCACCATCGGCATGGCCTTCGTTCAGGGCCCGCACAGTTTCTACGTCATGCGTTTTCTGCTCGGCGCGGCGGAGGCGGGCTTCTTTCCCGGCGTTCTCTACTACATCACCCAATGGTTCCCGGTGCGCCATCGCGGCAAGATCCTCGGCCTGTTCATCCTCTCCCAACCGATCGCGATGATGATCACCGGCCCGGTGTCCGGCGGCTTGCTGGGCATGGATGGCATCCTCGGGCTGCACGGCTGGCAGTGGCTGTTCATCGTCATCGGTACGCCGGCGATCCTGCTGACCTGGCCGGTGCTGCGCTGGCTGCCGGACGGCCCGCAGCAGGTGCAATGGATGGATCAAAGCGAGAAAGACTGGCTGACCGGCGAGCTGAAAAAGGATTTGCAGGCATACGGCCAGACCCGTCACGGCAACCCGCTGCATGCCTTGAAAGACAAACGCGTGTTGCTGCTGGCGCTGTTTTATCTGCCGGTGACCCTGAGCATTTATGGCCTCGGTCTGTGGTTGCCGACGCTGATCAAACAGTTTGGCGGCAGCGACCTGGTGACCGGTTTCGTCTCGTCGGTGCCGTACATCTTCGGCATCGTCGGCCTGCTGATCGTGCCGCGCAGTTCTGATCGGATGAACGATCGCTACGGCCACTTGGCGGTGCTCTATGTGTTGGGCGCGATCGGCCTGTTCCTCAGTGCCTGGCTGTCGGTGCCATTGGCGCAACTGGCGGCGCTGTGCCTGGTGGCATTTGCGCTGTTTTCCTGCACGGCGGTGTTCTGGACCTTGCCAGGGCGGTTCTTCGCTGGCGCCAGTGCGGCGGCAGGGATCGCGTTGATCAATTCGGTGGGCAACCTCGGCGGCTATATCGGGCCGTTCGTGATCGGGGCGTTGAAGGAGTACACCGGCAATCTGGGTTCGGGGTTGTATTTCCTCAGCGGGGTGATGGTGTTCGGCTTGATGTTGACCGGTGTGGTTTATCGCGTGCTTGAACGCAAGCATGTGCTGCCAGCCGACCAATTTGCCGCCAGTGCACGCGGCGCCACCCGAACCTGAATGCTGGAAGCGACGCAAATCCCTTGTGGGAGCGAGCTTGCTCGCGAAGAGGCCATCACATTCAACATTGTGAGTGACTGAGACACCGCTTTCGCGAGCAAGCTCGCTCCCACAGGGGATCTGCGGTGTTTTTTAGAGGGAATAGGAGAAAATCATGCATCTGGTTCAATTCGAATTAACCAACGGCGAACGCCGCGTCGGCGTGGTCGACAACGGTCTGGTCCGCGAAGTGCGGGACGCCCGCAGCGTGCGCGATCTGGCGCTGGCCGCGATCGAAGCCGGCGCGACCCTTGAGCAGCATGTGCACACGCTCGGCCTCGGTGGCAGCCATGACTATGCGCAGTTACTCAAGGACCTGCGCATCCTGCCTCCGCTCGATCACCCGGACCCGGCGCACCTGCTGGTCAGCGGCACCGGCCTGACGCACCTGGGCAGCGCCTCGGCGCGGGACAAGATGCACCAGCAGGCCGGCGACGAAGCGGCGATGACCGACACCATGCGCATCTTCAAATGGGGCGTGGAGGGCGGTAAACCGCAAACAGGGCAGGCCGGCGTGCAGCCGGAATGGTTCTATAAAGGCGATGGCAGCATCGTCGTGCGTCCGGGCCAGCCATTCCCGCTGCCGCCATTTGCCGAGGACGCCGGCGAAGAACCGGAGATGGCTGGCCTCTACGTCATCGGCCACGATGGCAAGCCTTATCGCGTGGGTTTCGCGGTCGGCAACGAATTCTCCGACCACGTCATGGAACGCAAGAATTACCTGTACCTCGCGCATTCGAAATTGCGCAGCTGCAGCTACGGTCCGGAACTTCGCACGGGTGAATTGCCTCAACATCTGGCAGGCACCAGTCGCATCCTGCGCGACGGCGAAGTGCTGTGGCAGAGCGAATTTCTCAGTGGCGAGGCCAATATGTGCCACAGCCTCGCCAACCTCGAGTACCACCACTTCAAATACAGCCAGTTCCTGCGGCCGGGCGACGTGCACATTCATTTTTTCGGCACCGCGACCCTGTCGTTCGCCGATGGCATTCGCAGCCGGCCGGGCGATGTATTTGAAATCAGCCAGGCCGACTTCGGCGCTCCGCTGGTCAACGGTATCGCACCGGTTGCAGCGGCATTTCAACCGAACAGCATCGGCACCCTTTAAGGAGATCCCATGACGCAGATTCTCGGTCACAACTACATCGGCGGTCAGCGCAGCGCGGCTGGCGACATCAAACTGCACAGCGTTGACGCCACGACCGGTGAAAACCTGCCCTACGCATTCATCCAGGCCACCGAGCAGGAAGTCGCTGCCGCCGCCCAGGCCGCTGCGGCGGCGTACCCGGCGTACCGCAGCCTTAGTGCTGAACGGCGTGCACAGTTTCTCGACGCGATCGCCGATGAACTGGATGCGCTCGGTGATGATTTCGTCGCGCTGGTCTGCCGGGAAACCGCATTGCCCGCCGGACGCATTCAAGGCGAGCGCGGACGCACCAGCGGGCAGATGCGTCTGTTCGCCAAAGTCCTGCGCCGGGGTGATTTTTACGGTGCGCGCATTGACCGGCCGTTGCCGGATCGCCAGCCACTGCCGCGTCCGGATCTGCGCCAATACCGTATTGGTCTCGGCCCGGTAGCGGTGTTTGGCGCAAGCAACTTCCCTCTGGCGTTTTCCACCGCCGGCGGCGACACCGCGGCGGCACTGGCCGCCGGTTGCCCGGTGGTATTCAAGGCCCACAGCGGCCACATGGCCACAGCTGAGCGGGTGGCCGATGCGTTGATCCGTGCCGCGGAAAAAACCGCGATGCCGGCCGGCGTATTCAACATGATCTACGGTGGCGGCGTGGGTGAGTGGCTGGTCAAGCACCCGGCGATTCAGGCGGTAGGCTTCACCGGTTCGCTCAAGGGCGGACGTGCGCTGTGCGACATGGCCGCTGCGCGTGCGCAACCGATTCCAGTGTTCGCTGAGATGTCGAGCATCAACCCGGTGATCGTCCTGCCGCAGGCACTGGCCGAACGCTCGGAAACGGTCGCCCGTGACCTGACCGCTTCGGTGGTGCAGGGCTGCGGTCAGTTCTGTACCAATCCCGGTCTGGTCATTGGTATTCGTTCGCCGCAGTTCACGGCTTTCGTGCAGCAGGTCGGCGCCTTGATCGGCGATCAACCAGCGCAAACCATGCTCAACGCCGGCACCCTTGGCAGCTACGGCAAAGGCTTGCAGAAGCTGGCCGCGCATCCGGGCATCGAGCATCTGGCGGGTAATCCGCAGCAGGGCAATCAGGCGCAACCGCAGTTGTTCAAGGCTGATGTCAGCCTGTTGATCGACGGCGACGAAGTGCTGCAGGAAGAAGTGTTCGGCCCGACCACGGTGATCGTCGAGGTCGCGGACAAAGCGCAACTCAGTGCCGCGTTGAACGGCTTGCACGGGCAACTGACGGCGACGATTATCGGCGAACAGGCGGATTTCGAACGCTTCCCGGAGCTGACGCCGTTGCTCGAGCAAAAGGTCGGGCGGATCCTGCTCAATGGTTATCCGACCGGTGTCGAGGTGTGCGATGCGATGGTGCATGGCGGCCCATACCCGGCGACGTCCGATGCCCGCGGCACCTCAGTCGGCACGCTGGCGATCGACCGTTTCCTGCGCCCGGTGTGTTTCCAGAACTACCCCGACAGCTTGCTGCCGGAGCCACTGAAAAACGCTAACCCGCTGCGCATTCAGCGCTTGGTGGATGGCAAGCCTTCGCGCGATGCGTTGTAACTGAAAGCGGATATCCCTGTGGGAGCTGGCTTGCCAGCGATGAGGACGGCACCTTCAACATTGATGTGTCTGACACATTGCTATCGCTGGCAAGCCAGCTCCCACAGGGTTCTGCGCCCACAATGAGCTATCATTGCCGGTTTTCCCCCTGAAAGACTTGATTGCCATGACTGCCCAAACCCTTCTCAACGCCCTCGAACACTGCGGTATGGTGGAAATCGACGGCCTGCATGCCTTCGAATTCGCCCTCGACGAAGACGACAACCTGCACATCGAATGCATCGACGGCCGCGCGGCCAAGCATTGGGAGTTCACGCCGGCGCAGGTTGCAGCGGCGACGTTTGACGAAGACCTGCAGAGCTGGTTGATCGTTGGCTATGCCAGCGACACCAAAACCACTGGCGAACACCGCCTGGTCTGCCTTGGCGATGTAGTCAGCAGCAGTGATGACGAGGATGACAATTAATGAACATGCGTAAATTATGGCCGTTGTTGATGGCCGGCAGCGTTGGCGCGATGGGCCTGTCCACGGCCAGCGCCGAGACCTTCCAGTTGCTGGTCGGCTCCTACACCGCCGGCAGCAGCCAGGGCATCTATCGCATGAAATTCGACAGCACCACCGGCCAGATCGACGCCAAGCCGTTGCAAGTGGTGAAGAGCGAAAACCCGTCGTGGCTGACCCTGTCCAAAGACCAGAAACGTCTGTTCGTGGTCAACGAAAACGGCCCGGGCCAGAAAGACCCGGTTGGCCGTGTCAGCAGCTATTCGATCGACCCCAAGACCCACGCCTTGAGCCTGATCAATCAAGTGCAGAGCCTGGGCAACGAGCCGACTCATTCCAGCCTCAGCGGCGATGCCGGCCATCTGTTCGTCAGCAACTATTCGGTGGTGGAAGATCCGGGTGGAACGCTGGCGGTATTGCCGGTCGGTGCGGATGGCAAACTCAAACCGGTGGTGCAGATGAGTGCGCACCCGGCGAGCCGGGTCAATCCTGAGCGCCAGGCCTCGAACCACGTGCACTCGACGGTTTCTTCGCCGGACGGCCGCTACGTGTTCTCCAATGATCTGGGCGCGGACAAAGTCTTCATTTATCAATTCGACCCGAAGGCCAATCCGGAGCTGCCGCTGACCCCGGCGAAAACCGCTTCTGTGGCGTTGCCTGCCGGCAGCGGCCCACGTCATTTGCTGTTCAGCGCAGACGGCAAACATGCCTGGCTGACCATGGAAATGAGCGCGCAAGTCGCGGTGTTCGATTACAACGACGGTGTACTGACCCAGACGCAACTGGTCGATCTGGCCGCTGGGCAGCCAACCTCTGACAAAGCCGCTGCCGCGCTGCATGCATCGGCCGATGGCAAGTTTCTTTACGTCAGCAACCGTGGCACTGCCAATCAGCTGCTGGTGTTCAGCATTGATCCGGCGAACGGCCAGCTCAAAGAGCTGCAAAAACGTTCGGTGGAGGGCGATCACCCACGGGAGTTCAGCCTCGATCCGAGCGGCAAGTTTCTGCTGATCGCCAACCAGAAGAGCAACGACATTGTTGTTGTCGAGCGTGATGCCAAGACCGGCCTGCTCGGCAAAACCGTGCAAAAACTGCCGATGGACGCCCCGAGTGACCTGAAGTTTTTGCTGCGACAATAAGCCACAGGCCCCGGATTACGGGGCCTGTCTCTTTGTATTAATCGCGCTGATATCCGGTAATGCTACAAAGCATTTCAAGCGATCAACCCTCGAGCGTTAAGTTTGCTTCACGGCCCAACCGGGCAAGCCAGCCAAACGAATACGAGGGTTACCGCCATGAACTTCAATCTCTTCTCCGTCATCGCCGCTTCCGCCATCTCTGCCACCGTGGCCCTGCCAGCCAGCGCCAACGTTGAAATCGCCAGCAAAAAATCCCACACCCAGAGCTACACCCAGAAATACCTGCAACAGAGCGCCAACTTCTACGCCGCCCTGGATCACAAAGCCCAACACTGAAATGCCCGCTTCGAACAACGCCCAGCAGGCGCTGCCGAAGGCTGCGATCTTTGCATCTTGAATGTCAAAAGATCGCAGCCTTCGGCAGCGCCTGCACGTTTGCGTGATCGAAAAATCTTCTCTCGACAGGTTTTCTCCATCGCAGAGATAGACCGGCTAAATAATCAACCAGGTTGATGTTTACTATGGCAAACCCTGAGTGGTTAGCACGGTTTTTTTGATTGATCCTGACGGCACTGAAACATGCCCACGGAGAAACATCATGGCCAGTGCAATCATCACCTCAGCCAGGCGCGGCGCCTATATGGCCATTGGTCTTTACCTGGTCCTGGTGTTGTTCGTCAGCGTCGCCGCCCAGACGCAACACACGTTTGACGCACCGATCCAGGTCGCACACCCCGGCATCCAGTTCGAACACCGCGCAGACAGCGTGCTGGTCGATCGGGCGGAACTCGCAGGGGTAGGCGGAGCATGAAAGGCTACAGACTTTGGGTCATCGCCGGTCTGGCACTGATGACCAACGGCGCTGCGTTACTCGGCTTCGGTCAGGGTTCGGTCGGCGCACTGGCACGGGCCATAGAGGCCAATCACACCATCGCGCACAACATCGAACGGGCAAATACCCTGGGGCTGATGGCCGGCAATCCACCGATGAAAGTCTCTGCCGATTTTCTCGGCCCCTTTGAAGTGGATTGCATGGCACTCGGCATGTGCAACGCACTCGCCTAGACAACGCGAACCACTGTGGCGAGGGGATTCATCCCCCGATGGGTCGCGAAGCGGCCCCAGACCCGGCAAACCGGATTGTTCTGATACGCCGAGGTTTCTGATTTCAGGGCAGCTTCGCCGCCCATCGGGGATGAATCCCCTCGCCACAAGGTGTTCGGTAGCAGAAATTCAGGGTTACTTCTTCATGATCGCCGTAAACAGCTCGGATTCGAGGAAGCGCTGCAACCACGCCTGCAACCGCACATAAGGCGTCTGCGCAAACCACTCGCGATCCACATGCGCAAACTGCCGCACGAACGGCAGCAACGCCACATCCGCCAGACTCAAGTGATCGGCCAGCAAGTACTCACGATCGGTCAGCAGCTCATCCAGACGCTGCAAAAACAACGCGCCCTCAGCCCGATAAACTTCCATCGGCTGCTCGGGATAGCGTTCGGCGTACTTGTAGCGATTCAGATGCACCTTGAACACCTGATCATTAGCCTCGATCAACTCGGCAATCCGTGGATCACCCCCCAGTAACCAGCCCTGCGGATCATGCTGCGCCAAGGCCCAGCGCATGATCTCCAGACTCTCGTCAATCACCTGTCCACCGGCATCCAGCACCGGCACCGTGCCCTTGGGCGAGATCGCCAGCATCTCGGCGGGCTTGGCCTTGAGGCTGACTTCGACGATCTCCACCGGCACTGCGCAATAACGCAGGGCCATCCGCGCACGCATCGCATAGGGGCAGCGGCGGAATGAATACAGCGTATTCATTTCACCTCCAGGGTGCTCAAACCATTGCCCTGACGCTGCACCTGAATCTGCACCGGAATCCGCTCGTGCATTTCCTGTACGTGGGAAATCACCGCCACCTTGCGGCCCTGGGCCTGCAACCCGTCGAGCGCATCCATCGCCAGTTGCAGCGACTCCGGATCGAGGCTGCCAAAGCCTTCGTCGATAAACAGCGATTCGATTTTCAGTGTGCTCGACGCCATCGACGCCAGCCCCAATGCGAGGGCCAGCGACACCAGGAACGTTTCGCCGCCGGACAACGAATGCACCGAGCGCAGTTCATCGCCCATTTCCGTGTCCATCACCAGCAGGCCGAGCATGCTGCCGCCGCGCTTGAGGCGATAGCGTTTGACCAGTTGGCGCAACTGCACGTTGGCGTGATGCACCAGCAGGTCGAGGTTGTAGGCCTGGGCGATTTTGCGGAATGTGTCACCGGTGGCGGACCCGATCAGCGCGCTGAGCCGTGCCCAACGCTGATATTCGGCGTAGGCCTCGGCGATCTGCTGCGCCAGCGCCTGATTGGCGTTTTGCCGGCGCTGATCTTCTGCCTGTTCGGCGCGGAGTTCGGCGCATTGCTGTTCACTGATGTTGAACTGGTTTTGCAGGTCGGCGAGGGCGCTGGCCAGTTGCTCGGCATCAAGGTCGCCGTTGTGCTGCGCCTGATGATCGAACAGGCGCTGGTCGCGCTCTTGCAGCAAGACCCTGGCCTGCTCGATGGCTTTTTCAGTGTGCTGCAAGCGCTGGCGCAGTTCGGCGACTTGACCGTCATCGACCCGCAGCAGATCTTCGAGGCCACCGTCATCAAGCTCCGGATGTCGGGCGCGCCAGTCGGCAATCTTTTGCGTCAGCTCGCTGTCTTCGCTTTGCAGTGCTTGCAAGCGTTCTTGCTGAGCCTTGAGTTCGGCGCCGGTCTGCACGCGTTGCGTGCGCACATCCTGTAGTTCCTGAGTCGTGCTGGTCTCGGCGTTGCGCGCCTGCTCCACAGCCTGTTCCAGTTGTTGCTGCCAGTGCTCGGCGCTGCTGTGTTCGCCGAGCAGTTGCGCGAGTTGGGTCTGACAGGCCTGTTGCTGCGCGGCCAATGTGCTGAACTGCTGCTCGGCGTTTTGCTGCTGCTGGACGCGGCTCAGTTGGCGGTCCTGTTCCTTCTCCAGCGTCTGTTGACGTTGCTGCTGTTCGGCCAGTTCTTCCTTTTGCTGCTCGACCTGCGCCAGACGCTCGGCAATCTGCCGGTCCAGCTGCATGAACGTCGCCGCCGGCTCGAGGCGCAAGGCCTCAAGCGTGTCCGCTGCAAGCAAGTTGCCGAACGCCGCGAGTTCTTCGTCGAGACGCTGACGATCGCTGCTCAACTCGCGCTGCTGATTGCTCAGGTGCTGCGCCGCTTGCTGGTGCGCGGTTTCGGCCTGGCGCAATTGCTGAGTCAGACGCGCCGCGTCCTGTTGCAGGGTGAGCAGGGCGCTCTGGCGCTGTTCGTCCTGGCTGATGCTCTGGTTCAACTGCTCGTTTTGCCGGGTCAGCCAGGCATCGCGTTTGTCGGTGTCCTGATTCAGTAACTGAGCAGTCAGCGGATGCGCGTCGAGGCTCGGCGCAAGCGCCTGTTGCTGCGCGGCCAGTTGTTCCTGCTGTTGCAGCAGTTCCTTTTGCTGAGCGATCACGCCACCGACTTCGGCGCGCAGCTCGATGAGTTTTTCCTTGAGCTGATCGACCACCTGCTGAGCGTTGGCCTGTTCGCTTTCATCATGGCGGCCGAGGCTTTGCAGCAAGGCTTCGGGCTGATGATAGGGGTGCTCGTTGCTGCCACAGACCGGGCACGGCTGGTCGTCCTGCAACTGCGCACGTAACTCTTCGACGCTGGCACTGCGCGCCAGACGCTGGCGTTCGAGCAGTTCGCGGGTGACGTTCAGGGTTTGTTCGGCGACCGTCAGCTCGGCTTTGGTTTTTACCCCGTCCTGGGTCAGGCGTTCGCGTTCCTGCTGGGCGCTGAGCTGGCGTTGTTGCAGTTCGGCGCTGCGCTTGTCCAGCTCCTGCTGGCTGACCCACAACCGCGACAGGTCTTCAATCGCACGCAGTTGCTTGCGGTTGTCCTGCAGCAGCGTGCCGAGAATGCCGATCTGTTCGGCGACGGCATCGGGTTCGGCGCCGGCCTCTTTGAACAGCACTTCAAGTTGCTGTTTCTGCGTGGTCAGCTCTGCGGCGCTGCGCGTGGCGTTTTCTTCGAGGCTCGCCAGTTCCGTCTGACCTTTGTTCAAACGATTGCCGATCAACATCAACTGTTGCAGGCGATCGCGGTAGGCATTCCAGGCGTCGCTCAGCGGCGCCAGATGAGCGCTTTGCTCAAGCTCGGCGGCGATGCGTTGCAGGCGTTCGGCGACCTGACGCTGGTTTTCCAGCAAGCCTTGAATGGCGTTGTGTCCCTCAGTGCAGGCCTGCTGCGCATTGAGCCTGGCTTCGGCGCTTTGGGCGACTTCCTTGGCCAGACGGGCGAGGGTGCTTTGCTCTTCAAAGGCCTGACGCAACAGCGGCGCGTTTTCGCTTTGTCGTTGTTGTGCTTCGCTCAGGGCGATTTTCGCCGCTTCGAGGTTGTGCTCCAGCTGCGTCTGGCGCTCAGTCAGTTCGGCGTGTTGCCGGGTGTGCGCGGCGATTTGCGCGGCCAGTGGCGTCAGTAGGGCATCGAGTTCGGTTTTGCGCGCGAACTGGTGTCGTTGTGGGCCGAGCTGCTCCAGGCGCGTCAGTTTCACCCGCTCGCCAGCCAGACTTTCCGAGTGTTGTTGGGCACTGTGCAGTTGCTCGGATGCAGCTTGCTGCGCGTCTTGCAGCACCCGCAAGTCCTTGAGCCAGCTGTGCTGCTGCTCAAGTTGCTTGAGCTGCGCCTGTTGCAGTTTCAATTGCTGTTGCGCGGCGTTGAAACGCTGATCCAGTTCAGCCCGGGCTTCGGGCGCCAACGGGGTCACGCCGGTGGCCTGATCCTGCAATAGCTTGTGCGCTTCGCGGGCCTCTTTGGTCTTGTCGAAGGCGCGGCGGCCGAGGCGGGTGTACAGCGCGGTGTCGGTGAGTTTTTCCAGCAGCTCGCTGCGATCGTTGTCGTCGGCCTTGAGGAACGCGCTGAACTCGCTCTGCGCCAGCAGCACGGCGCGGGTGAACTGTTCGAAGTTCAGGCCGAGGGCAGCTTCCAGTTGAGTTTTGTATTCGCCTTTCTGGCTGGCGAGCAGTTGATCCTGGTCGATGTCGCGCAGGCTCTGCCGGCTGGCCTGCAACTTGCCGCCGGCCTTCTCGCGGGCACGGTTGGCTTCCCAGCGCGCACGGTAACGACGGCCATCGACGCCGACGAAATCCACTTCTGCATAACCTTCACCCGTGCCACGTCGCAGCAAGGTGCGCGGGTCGCCGGTGGCGATTTCGCCGTCGGCATCCGGGACTTTGGCGTCACGGCCGGTGTTGTTCAGGCGCGGCACGGCGCCGAACAGCGCCAGGCACAGGGCGTCGAGCAGGGTACTTTTACCCGCGCCCGTCGGGCCGGTGATCGCGAACAAACCGGCGCTGGCCAATGGCTCAGCGGTGAAATCAATCTCGAACGGCCCGGCCAGCGAGGCAAGGTTTTTCAAGCGAATGGCGAGAATCTTCATGGCTGCTCGCCCTCCAGTTGTACGTCTTGCAGCAGTTCGGCGAAGTCCTTCAGCGTCTGCTCATCGACCTCGTTGCCGTAGTTGTCGAGCCAGGCGCGGCTGAACAGTTCCTGCGGGGTGAGTTGGTCGAGTTCGATCAGCGCGGTGCCATCCTCCTCGCCGTTCGTGCCACGGTTACCGGCGTATTCAGCGGCGATGCGCACCAGCCGCACGGCTTTGCCTTGCAACGCGGTTTCGACTTGATGGCGCAAGTCCGGCTGCGGCTCGTCGAGGCGCACACGCACTTCCAGCCACGGCTGGCGCTGGGTTTCGGCGAGCAGGTCGATGTTTGGCAGGTCCGCCAGTTGCAGGAGGATCTCGGCCAGCGGTGCCGGGCCAATGCGTTGCAGGTTGACCGAGCGCGGAATCAGTTTCGGCTCGACGCTGACCAGGGTTTCGCCGTCGAGGATGACGTCGAGGATCTGGTGTTGATAGCCAATCTCCGAAAACGACAACGGGATCGGCGAGCCGCTGTAGCGAATGCGTTCTTCACCGTTGACCTTCTGCGGCTTGTGCAAATGGCCGAGGGCGACATAACTGATGCTCGGCCCGAACAGGCTGGCGGGCAGGGCTTCGGCATTGCCGATGATCAGGCTGCGCTCGGAGTCTTCCGACACCGAACCGCCGGCCATGTGCGCATGGCTGATGGCGACCAGCGCCTGACCGGTTTGGCGTTTGGCGTTGGCCGCCTCGATCAGCCACTCATGTACCTGACCGATGCCACGCAAATAGTTGTCGCCCAGATGCGCGCCAGTCACCTCCGCCGGACGCAGGAACGGCAGCGCCAGGCACCACGCGGCGACTTCACCGGTTTTATCCGGCAATGGCAGCAACAAACGATCGGCATCCAGTTGCCCGTCATCCAGCCACAACACCCGACCCAGCGCATGCGTGCGCAAGCGGCGCATCAACGGCGCAGGCAGCTCGATCCGCGAGCCGGAATCGTGGTTGCCGGCAATCATCACGATGGTCAGCAACGGCTGCTGTTCGTGGGCGCTGACGATGAAATCGTAGAGGCGTTCCTGGGCTTTGACCGGTGGATTGACCGTGTCGAAGATGTCACCGGCGATCAGCAGCACGTCCGGCTGCGCCAGTTGCAATTGACGCAGCAGCCATTCGAGGAAGCACGCATGTTCGAAATCGCGCTCCTGGCCGTGCAGGTTTTGCCCAAGGTGCCAGTCGGAGGTGTGGAACAGACGCAAGGTGGACTCCGCAACAGTAAAAGAGGTAATGGCCGCTGGAAAATGACGGCGGCGAAAGAGGGGAGAGTTTACAGATTATTGCGGCAGGAGGGCTGTTGTGGCGACAGCGGTGCTGGGTCGTGGAGGTTGTGGCGAGGGAGCAAGCGCCCTCGCCCCGGAATTCCCTGCATTCCGGGGACGGTTTATTTCGGATAAAGCGGCGGCAAGCCGCTGTCAGCCACCGGGTCTTGCACCCGCTCCGCCGCTGGAATCGTGCGTATCGCCCGCCACAGATCCTCACCCTGCCAATGCTGTCCGGTCTCGCTGTAGAGCGCACCGTTGAGGCCGTCGAGGGCGTCGGACAGCGGCACAAACCGCGCCGCCATATCGGCCAGCGTCTCCGGTTGCTGCCGCGCCCACGCATCCAGCGCCTGCCGCGTCGCTTGCGGATCATTGGCCTGGCACGCCCGTTTGATGTCGTCCATCAAGGTGCGCGGGCTCGGCCCGGTTTGCGCGGCACGATGCACCGCCGGTTGCCAGCGTGCGCGCCACCACAGGCCGAAGCCGAGCAGGGTGGTGCAGGCCAGAATCAGCGTGCTGAGTTTCCACCACCACAACACATCGTTATCGACGACGCCCGGTTGCAGGTTGCCGGTCGGCGTATCGACCTGCAGGCTCGGATTGTTCGCCACTTGCAGGGTGCGCGCGGGCAGACTGCTGTGTTCCAGATGGTCTTCGAAGGTGTTCCACCACACCACGTCCACGGTCGGCAATTCGATCGAACCGCTGCGGCTCGGCACCAAGGCTTCGCGCTCTTCGCGGCTGCCGACCAGGCCGCGGTCAGTGCTCTGGTTGCTCAATACCGGTTGATCGGGGTAGCGGCGCAGGCCATTGACGTCGGTGCCGGGCAGGGTCGGCAGTTGCGAACTGGCCAGCCCCTCGACCCGCAGCGTCAGGCTGCGGGTCAGGGAGTCGCCGACTTGCGTGTGTTCCGGCTCCGGGTTCCAGCTCTCGCTCAGGCTCAGGCTGCGCGCCGGTAACCATGGTGCGTCGACCGGGTAGGTCAGGGGCTTGGGTTTGACCGTCAGCGGGATTTGCGAAGAGCTGACGCGCATCAGCTTGCCCGGTTTCGGGCCTTGTGCGGTCGTGTCCTGCGCGGGCTGCGTGTCGACCAGCGTGGCGCTGAAAATCTGCGGCGCGATGGTCAGCAAGCCGCTGTGCTGCGGGTAGATTGCATAGCGCATTTCGATCACACCGTGGCGCACGCCGTTGATGTCTTTCTCATAGGTGCGGGTGTCGCCGAGCTGCTCGATTCGCGCATCGGCGATTTGCAGCGGGGTCAGGCTGCTGTCGTCGTACAGCGACACCGAATGGTAGATGCGCAGGGTCAGAATCGCCTGGGCCTGCACATAGACGCTGGACTGATCGAGGCTGGCCTCGATGAACACCGGGTCGAGGTTGTTTTTCTCTTCGCGGGTGTCGCTCTCGACCACTTGCACGGTGATCGGCTGGCTCTGCACATCACCCAGTTGCAGCGGCGGAATCACCACGCTGCCGTTCTCTTTCGGCAGCAGCGTGATGATCCAGCGGGTGGTTGCGCGGTTGTCGCCATTGAGCGTGTTCAACTGGTTGACCTGGCGCGTGCCACGCACTTCGAACAGCGCTTCCAGCGGCGTCAGGTCAGGTTTGCCGAACTGGGTGACATCGTTGGTTTCGAGGGTGAGCTCGACCGTCTCGCCGGAGTTCAGGCGACTGCGATCCACGCTGGCCGTCAGCTCGGCCGCCTGGGCGGTGGCCGTGCAGATCAGCAGGGGCAGCAAGAGAGCGGTGAAGCGGGTCATCGAGTGTTTTCCTGATCCTGATGTTGTTGCTGTTCGTACCAGAATTTGCGTCGCAGCAATTCCCCCGGATCGTCCGGGATCTTGCCCAGCCATTGTTCCAGGGCCTGACGTTGCTCGCCTTCGAGGTTGTTCTCGCTCGGGCGCAGCGTCGGCACGGTGTCCGTTTGTTCTTCCTCATCGCTGCCTGGCACTTCGTTGGGGCCTGG
Source organism: Pseudomonas sp. GNP014 (assembly GCF_054344005.1). Lineage (NCBI taxonomy): Bacteria > Pseudomonadati > Pseudomonadota > Gammaproteobacteria > Pseudomonadales > Pseudomonadaceae > Pseudomonas > Pseudomonas sp. GNP014. Next base: position 3,931,691 of record NZ_JBTGUS010000001.1, read on the forward strand.
CTGCGGCGGTGTGGTCGCGGGCGGTTCGCTGGCCGACTCGGCGGGATGCGCCTCGCTCTGGGTCTCGCTGTTCACCCCCGGGGGCGGTGCGGTCGCCGGCGGTGGTTCGTCGCCGGGCAGATTCTGCTGCGCCGGGGATTTTTCCGGCTCGGGCGGCGGCGGGGTGCGCTTCTGCTTCAGCAGGTTTTCCACCAGCGCCTTGTTGGTCTGCGCCGGACGCAGATCCGGTTGCAGCTCCAGCGCCTGTTCATAGGCGTCGATGGCCGCTTCCAGCTCACCGCTTTTTGCCAGGGCGTTGCCACGATTGTAGTGGGCGCGGGCATCGCTGCCTTCGGCAAAGCGCTGGGCGGCGCCACTGTAGTCGCCGGCCTCGTACAACGCTACCCCTTGCCACTGGTGATCTGCGAAATGTTGCGCGGCTTCGGCCGGGCGCTTCTGTTTGAGCAAGTGCAGGCCTTGTTGGTCGGGGCGCAGCCACAAGTCTTCGAATTCAAAAGCGTAGCTGGGCTGCGGCAAGCAAAACAGCAGCGGCAGGCAGAACAACCACCCACGGCGCCCGGCGCAAGCGGCGAGCAACAACAGCGGCAACAGCAGCCAGTAACCCTGATCGGCCCACGTGTCGAGACGCACGGTCTGGCCATCGTCACGCAAGCTGCGCGGGCCGTTGAGCAGGCCGAGGCTGCCCAGGTCGCTTTCGTCCAGACGCGCGGCGTGGTATTCGCCGCCAACGCTGTTGAGGAAGGCTGCAAGCCCCGGGCTGTCGAGTTGCGGGACGCGGATCGCGCCTTGTTCGTCCTTGAGGAAACTGCCGTCCTCCTGGGCGATCGGCGCACCTTCGGCGGTGCCGATGCCGAGCATCAGCAATTGTGGCGATTGCCCGCTCAGTGCCCGGCGAATGCCTTGGCGTTCTTCTTCATCCAGCGACGAGCCGATCAACAGAATCCGCCCCTGACCAAGCGCGCCCTGTTTCAGCAGGGCCAGCGCTTTACTCACGGCCAGATCAGCGCGATGGCCGCTTTCCGGCATCAACGACGGCTTGAGTGCGTCGAGCAGATTGCGACTGGTCGCCAGGTCATCCGACAGCGGCACCAGCGTGTGCGCGCTGCCGGCGTAGACGACGATGGCGGTCTGCGCATCGCTGCGCGCCTGCAACAGGTCGAACAGCTTGCGCCGCGCCTGTTCCAGGCGAGTCGGTGGTGAGTCGGTGGCGAGCATCTCCGGGGTCAGTTCGAGGATCACCACCAGCGGGTCGGCGGGTTTCTGGCTGGTTTGTTCGACCCGCTCCCAACTCGGCCCGAGCAACGCCAGCACGGTCAGCAACCACGCCGCACCGAGGGCGACCCACGGCAACTTGCTGTCGCGGCCGTTACCGCCGCTGAGCAGGGTGGCATGAAACGCCGGCGGCAGAATCATCTGCCAGCGCCCGGCACGTTTCTGCCGGTGCCAGAGTTGCCAGAGCAGCCAGCCGAGCAGCGGCAACAGCAGCAACCACCACGGACGGAACCAGTGCGGCCAGAGCGCGATCATCGGCGCCTCCGCAGACGCAGACGCTTGAGGCGCTCGCGCCAGTCAGGCAACGGACTTTGCAGATACAGCTCCTTGGTGAACAGGCGTTGCAGCGGATTGTCCGGCCACAACTCGCGAGCGACCAGCAACAGGCTCAGCCACAGGGCGAGGGCCAGCGGCCACTGATACAGGGCTTGCGCCGGACGCGCCTCGGTCGGTTGCTGGGTCACCGGCTCGAGCTGATCGAGGGTGTCCTTGATCGCTTGCAGTTCCTTGCCGTCATGGGCGCGGAAATACTGGCCGCCGGTGGCCTCGGCGATGGCTCTGAGTGCCGGCTCGTCGAGGTCCAGGCTCGGATTGACCCCAAGCAAACCGGTCGAACCGCTGTCTTCAGGATTAGCGCCAATGCCGATCGGGTAAATCTTCACGCCTTCGCTGGCCGCCAGTTTCGCCGCCGTCAGCGGATCAATCTCGCCACCATTGTTGGCGCCGTCAGTGACCAGAATCAGCACACGGCTTTGTGCCGGACGCAGGCGCAGGCGTTTCAGGGCCAGACCAATGGCGTCGCCGATGGCGGTGTTCTTGCCGGCGATGCCGATCCGCGCTTCGTCGAGCCAGACCCGCACGGTGTGACGGTCGAAGGTCAGCGGCGCCTGCAAATAGGCCTTACTGCCGAACAGGATCAAGCCAACGCGGTCGCCATCGCGGCTTTCCAGAAAGTCGCCGAGCAGGTGCTGCACCAGCGACAAGCGACTGACGTCTTCGTCCTGCCACTGCATGTCGGGGAAGTCCATCGAACCGGACACGTCCACCGCCACCAGCAGATCACGGCCACTGGCGGCAATCGGCAGCGGCTCGCCGAGCCATTGCGGGCGCGCGGCCGCGGTCAACAGCAATAACCACAGCAACATGAATGGCGCTTGCTGACGCCACGCCGGCAGATTGGCGCGGGCGCGACGGCGGGCGAGGCCTTCAAGGTCCGAGAGAAAGCTGACTTTCAATGCCGGCTCGCCACTGTCGGCCACCGGCAGCACAAGGCGCATCAGCCACGGCAGCGGCAACAGGGCAAAGATCCACGGCCAGGCGAACTCAAACATGCTTGCGAATCCAGGTGTCGACGGCCTGGGTCAGGCCGGCGATGGCTTTGTCGTCGAGTTTGCATTCCGGTTTGTAGGCGCCTTCGACCAAGACCATCCAGCGTGTCAGGCCGGCCGCCGGGCAACGGTTATCGAGGAACGCCAGCCATTTGCGGCCGTTGAGTGTGTGGCTCTGGCTGTAAGGGTAATGGTTGCGGCACAAGCGCTTGAGCAGGCCGTTGAGCTGTTGCAGCCAGGCCCCCGCCGGTGCGCCGTCATAGGGCTTGGGCATTTGGGCGAGTTCGGCGAGGGCGGCGATGCGCACCGGGTCCAGCGGCTGTTCGGCGCGCACGATCGGGCGCTTCTTGAGCGGGATGAAGCGGCGCAAACGCCACGCGCCGTAGCCGAGCAATGGCAGCAGCAACAGCAGCAGCCACCAGCCCGGCGCCGGCGGCCAGAAGGCAATCGGTGGCGGCGAAATCAGCGGTTGCAGTTGTTCGAGGCCGTTCATCGCCCGGTCCCCGGTCGCTGCGGATTAAGGAACTCGCGCATCTGCTCGACCATTTCACTTTGCGTGCTCAGCGGCATCAGCAGCACCCGCAGTTTCTGCGCGAGCAATTCCCAGCGGGCAATGCGCGCTTCGGCCTGGGCGCGGTAGGTCTGGCGCAGGTCGAAATTGAGGGTGTCGAGTTCCAACTGGGCACCGCGCTCGGCGAAGCGTAACAGGCCGGCAGCGGGCAGGGCGTGATCCAGCGGATCGGACAGCGGCAGCATCAGCAGGTCGCAATGGCGCGACAGCAGGCTCAGTTGCTGTTCGGCACTGTCGGACAACGCACGCTCGTCGCAGATCACGATCACCAGACTGCCCGGACGCAACACTTCCCGTGCCCGCCGCAGGGCCACGCCGAGTGCATCACGATCCGCCTCACGCTCCGAATGCAGCGACTGATTGACCTTCACCAGGCGGTTGAGCAATTGCAGCAGGCTCTGCTTGCTGCGGCGCGGTTTGATTTCGTAGTGCTCGTTGTCGCCGAACACCAGCCCGCCAACCCGGTCGTTGTGGCCCAGCGCGGCCCAGCCGATCAGCGCCGCCGCTTGCGCCGCGAGCACCGACTTGAACATCAGCCCGGAACCGAAAAACAGCCGCGTGCTTTGCTCGACCATGATGAAAATCGGCCGTTCGCGTTCTTCATGGAACAGCTTGGTGTGCGGCTCCTGCGTGCGCGCCGTCACGCGCCAGTCGATGGTGCGCACGTCGTCGCCAGCCTGGTAGACCCGCACCTGATCGAAGTCGACGCCGCGACCACGGAATTTCGAGTGGTGCAGACCGATCAGCGGGCTGCGCTGACTCGGCGTGGAAAACAGCTGCACCTCGCGCACACGGTGGCGCATCTCGATCAGCTCGGCGAGGCTGACGCGGATGCCCGGTTCGGATGGCAGGGGGGCGTTCATGGGGGTCAAGCGACGGCTACGACGTCGAGAATCCGCTGCACCACCCGATCCTGATCAATGCCGGCGGCTTCGGCTTCAAACGACAGAATGATGCGATGACGCAACACATCGAACAGCACCGCCTGGATGTCTTCGGGGCTGACGAAGTCGCGACCGGCCAGCCAGGCGTGGGCACGTGCGCAACGGTCGAGGGCGATCGAGCCACGCGGGCTCGCACCGTAGGCGATCCACTCGGCCATTTCCGGATCGAACTTGGCCGGGTTGCGCGTGGCCATGACCAGTTGCACCAGGTATTCCTCCACGGCGTCGGCCATGTACAGACCGAGGATTTCCTTGCGCGCAGCGAAAATCGCCTGCTGGCTGACGCGGCGTTCCGGTTTGGTTTCGCCGTTCAGCGCTTCGCCACGGGCCTGCTGCAGGATGCGGCGTTCGACGGCGGCATCCGGGAAACCGATTTTCACGTGCATGAGGAAACGGTCGAGCTGCGCTTCCGGCAGCGGATAGGTGCCTTCCTGCTCGATCGGGTTCTGCGTGGCCATCACCAGAAACAGCGGCGACAGCTCATAGGTGCTGCGCCCGACACTGACCTGACGTTCGGCCATGGCTTCGAGCAGCGCCGATTGCACCTTGGCCGGGGCGCGGTTGATTTCGTCCGCCAGCACCAGGTTGTGGAAGATCGGCCCTTGCTGGAACACGAAACTGCCGGTTTCCGGGCGATAGATCTCGGTGCCGGTGATGTCGGCGGGCAAAAGGTCCGGGGTGAACTGAATGCGATGGAACTGGGCTTCGATGCCCTCGGCGAGTTCTTTGATCGCTTTGGTCTTGGCCAGACCCGGCGCGCCCTCGACCAGCATGTGACCGTCGGCGAGCAGGGCGATGAGCAAGCGCTCGATGAGTTTTTCCTGGCCGAGAATCTGCGTTGAAAGAAAGGTTCGCAGCGCCAGCAGCGCTTCACGATGTTCCATCGGTGACTGTTCCTGGAAAGGGGTGGCCACAGGCGTTCGGATAACGCCGGGGCTGGGGGCGTTACTTTAATCCATCGAGGGGGGTGGCGACTAACGGCATTTTGCGCAAAGTGCGGGAAATGACTGGGGCAATTGTTGGATTTTTGTAGTGCAGAGAGGTGCAGTGTTCTTCAGGGCCCCTTCGCGAGCAAGCTCGCTCCCACATTTGAGCGGCGTGCACCTATCAAATGTGGGAGCGAGCTTGCTCGCGAAGAGGCCGGTTCAGACGCTATCAAACTTCGTTAATGAAGGTGCCCGTCCCATCAAGGATATTCTTCAAGGTCTCGACAACCTCATCCAGATCAACCATATCGGGGTTGAAGGTGATTTCCAGCACATCATCCCCGTTCAACGCATCGGCATCCGCCGCCGCGATCTCGATCTTCAGCAGCGTCTTGCTCAGGGTGACTTTCACCCCGTCCAGCGTCGACGGCTCGCCATCCAGGGTGATCTCCAGCTCATCCTCGTCCGGATAGCGGCTCATTACGAACATCTCGCCCTTGTCGGTGTGGCAGCCAATCATGGCCATGTTGTCTTCTTCGTCGTCGCACGGGTTGACGATCAGTAGGGCGGTGTTCATTTGCATGGTCAATTCCTGCCTTGAGGGGCGTGTCGGTCGCAATAGGGCGCGATTCTGCCAGCCCTCGGGAATTTCTGCATGTGAGAGTGTCAGAGGATGTGTCGCGAGCACGGCACAGGTCAATGGTCACTTCTGGCACGCCTGTACCGTAAAAGCGGGCATTCAGGCCGCCGTTTTCCGCCATGACTGCTAGTGTTTATCGGTGCCAAATCCTTTGTTTACGTGCCAATGACCGAATATGTCGCAGCACCGCAAGCAGACACATTGTCGCACCCATTAAGCTGCGCAACGGATGAGCACCTGTAAAGGCATTGTCGGCAGTGCGGACAGTCGTTTTTGCAGATGCCCATTCAATGGAAGGTGAATGTGACCTGAGTGTCTCGTCCAGCTTCACCCACCTGTCACCCTGTTTCCTCTGCCCGAGAATCAGGAACAGGGCGACACAGGCCCCGAAAGGGGTGTTGCACGCGACGCTTTCCATCAATAACAAGCTTAAGCGGAGTACCACAGATGGCGTTCTTCACCGCAGCCAGCAAAGCCGACTTCCAGCACCAACTGCAAGCGGCACTGGCGCAGCACATCAGTGAACAGGCACTGCCACAAGTGGCGCTGTTCGCTGAACAATTCTTCGGCATCATTTCCCTGGACGAGCTGACTCAACGTCGCCTCTCCGACCTCGCTGGCTGTACTCTTTCCGCGTGGCGCCTGCTTGAGCGCTTCGATCACGCGCAACCGCAAGTGCGCGTCTACAACCCCGATTACGAACGCCACGGCTGGCAGTCGACCCACACCGCGGTCGAAGTGCTGCACCACGACCTGCCATTCCTGGTCGACTCGGTCCGCACCGAACTGAACCGCCGCGGCTACAGCATCCACACCCTGCAAACCACCGTGCTCAGCGTACGCCGTGGCAGCAAGGGCGAGCTGCTGGAAATCCTGCCAAAAGGCAGCACCGGCGAAGGCGTGCTGCACGAGTCGCTGATGTACCTGGAAATCGACCGCTGCGCCAACGCGGCCGAACTGAGTGTGCTGAGCAAAGAGCTGGAACAGGTGCTCGGTGAAGTCCGCGTCGCGGTCGCCGATTTCGAGCCGATGAAGGCCAAGGTGCAGGAAATCCTCACCAAGCTCGATCACAGCGCCTTCGCCGTCGATGCCGACGAAAAGAACGAAATCAAGAGCTTCCTGGAATGGCTGGTGGGCAACCACTTCACCTTCCTCGGCTACGAAGAGTTCGTGGTTACCGATCAGGCCGATGGCGGCCACATCGAATACGACCAGAATTCCTTCCTTGGCCTGACCAAACTGCTGCGCACCGGCCTGACCTACGAAGACCTGCGCATCGAAGACTACGCAGTGAAATACCTGCGCGAACCGACCCTGCTGTCGTTCGCCAAGGCCGCGCACCCGAGCCGCGTGCACCGTCCGGCGTACCCGGATTATGTGTCGATCCGCGAAATCGACGCGGACGGCAACGTCATCAAGGAACACCGTTTCATGGGCCTGTACACCTCGTCGGTGTATGGCGAGAGCGTGCGGGTCATCCCGTTCATCCGCCGCAAGGTCGAAGAAATCGAACGCCGTTCCGGCTTCCAGTCCAAGGCTCACCTGGGCAAGGAACTGGCGCAGGTCCTCGAAGTGCTGCCGCGTGACGACCTGTTCCAGACTCCGGTCGACGAACTGTTCACCACCGTGATGTCGATCGTGCAGATCCAGGAACGCAACAAGATCCGCGTGTTCCTGCGCAAAGACCCGTACGGTCGTTTCTGCTACTGCCTGGCCTACGTGCCGCGCGACATCTATTCCACCGAAGTGCGCCAGAAGATCCAGCAAGTGCTGATGGAGCGCCTGAAGGCCTCCGACTGCGAATTCTGGACGTTCTTCTCCGAGTCCGTGCTGGCCCGCGTGCAGCTGATCTTGCGTGTCGATCCGAAGAACCGCATCGACATCGACCCGGTGCTGCTGGAAAAAGAAGTCGTACAAGCCTGCCGCAGCTGGCAGGACGACTACGCCGCCCTGACCGTCGAAAGCTTCGGCGAAGCCCACGGCACCAACGTGCTGGCCGACTTCCCGAAAGGCTTCCCGGCCGGCTACCGCGAGCGTTTCGCTGCGCATTCGGCCGTGGTCGACATGCAGCACCTGCTGAGCCTCAACGAAAAAAATCCGCTGGTGATGAGCTTCTATCAGCCGCTGGGCCAGGTGTCCGGCCAGCGCGAGCTGCATTGCAAGCTGTATCACGCCGATACGCCGCTGGCGTTGTCCGACGTGCTTCCGATTCTGGAAAACCTCGGCCTGCGCGTGCTGGGTGAATTCCCGTACCGCCTGCGTCACACCAACGGCCGCGAGTTCTGGATTCACGACTTCGCGTTCACCGCTGCCGAAGGCCTGGACCTCGACATCCAGCAACTCAACGACACCCTGCAGGACGCGTTCGTGCACATCGTCCGTGGCGATGCCGAGAACGATGCGTTCAACCGTCTGGTGCTGACCGCCGGCCTGCCGTGGCGTGACGTGGCGCTGCTGCGCGCCTACGCGCGTTACCTGAAGCAGATTCGTCTGGGCTTCGACCTGGGTTACATCGCCAGCACCCTGAACAACCACACCGACATCGCTCGCGAGCTGACCCGGTTGTTCAAGACCCGCTTCTATCTGGCGCGCAAACTCAGCGATGAAGATCTGGAAGACAAGCAGCAGCGTCTGGAACAGGCGATTCTGACCGCACTGGACGATGTCCAGGTGCTCAACGAAGACCGCATCCTGCGTCGTTACCTCGACCTGATCAAAGCCACCCTGCGCACCAACTTCTACCAGACTGACGCCAACGGCCAGAACAAGTCGTACTTCAGCTTCAAGTTCAACCCGCACGCGATCCCTGAACTGCCGAAGCCGGTACCGAAGTTCGAAATCTTCGTTTACTCGCCACGCGTTGAAGGCGTGCACCTGCGCTTCGGTAACGTTGCTCGCGGTGGTCTGCGCTGGTCCGACCGTGAAGAAGACTTCCGTACTGAAGTCCTCGGCCTGGTAAAAGCCCAGCAAGTGAAGAACTCGGTCATCGTGCCAGTCGGCGCGAAGGGCGGCTTCCTGCCGCGTCGCCTGCCACTGGGCGGCAGCCGTGACGAGATCGCGGCCGAGGGCATTGCCTGCTACCGCATCTTCATTTCGGGTCTGCTGGACATCACCGACAACCTGAAAGACGGCGCGCTGGTACCGCCGGCCAACGTCGTGCGGCATGACGATGATGACCCGTACCTGGTAGTAGCCGCGGACAAGGGCACTGCAACCTTCTCCGACATCGCCAACGGTATCGCCATCGACTACGGCTTCTGGCTGGGAGACGCGTTTGCTTCCGGTGGTTCGGCCGGTTACGACCACAAGAAAATGGGCATCACCGCCAAGGGCGCGTGGGTTGGCGTACAACGTCACTTCCGCGAGCGCGGCATCAATGTTCAGGAAGACAGCATCACTGTGGTCGGCGTGGGTGACATGGCCGGTGACGTGTTCGGTAACGGCCTGTTGATGTCCGACAAGCTGCAACTGGTCGCGGCTTTCAACCACATGCACATCTTCATCGACCCGAACCCGAACCCGGCGACCAGCTTCGCCGAGCGTCAGCGCATGTTCGACCTGCCGCGTTCGGCCTGGACCGACTACGACACCAGCATCATGTCCGAAGGTGGCGGTATCTTCTCGCGCAGCGCGAAGAGCATCGCGATCTCCCCGCAGATGCAGGAACGCTTCGACATCAAGGCGGACAAGCTGACCCCGACCGAACTGCTGAACGCCTTGCTCAAGGCGCCAGTGGATCTGCTGTGGAACGGCGGTATCGGTACTTACGTCAAAGCCAGCACCGAAAGCCACGCCGATGTCGGCGACAAGGCCAACGATGCTCTGCGCGTGAACGGCAACGAACTGCGCTGCAAAGTAGTGGGCGAGGGCGGTAACCTCGGCATGACCCAACTGGGTCGTGTGGAGTTCGGCCTCAATGGCGGCGGTTCCAACACCGACTTCATCGACAACGCCGGTGGCGTGGACTGCTCCGACCATGAAGTGAACATCAAGATCCTGCTGAACGAAGTGGTTCAGGCTGGCGACATGACCGACAAGCAACGCAACCAGTTGCTGGCGAGCATGACCGACGAAGTCGGTGGTCTGGTGTTGGGCAACAACTACAAGCAGACCCAGGCCCTGTCCCTGGCGGCGCGTCGTGCCTACGAGCGCATTGCCGAGTACAAGCGTCTGATGAGCGATCTGGAAGGCCGTGGCAAGCTGGACCGTGCCATCGAGTTCCTGCCGACCGAAGAGCAGATCAACGAGCGCGTTGCGGCAGGCCATGGCCTGACCCGTCCTGAGCTGTCGGTACTGATCTCGTACAGCAAGATCGACCTCAAGGAACAGCTGCTGAACTCGCTGGTGCCGGATGACGATTACCTGACCCGCGACATGGAAACGGCGTTCCCGCCGACCCTGGTCAGCAAGTTCTCCGAGGCCATGCGTCGTCACCGTCTGAAGCGCGAGATCGTCAGCACCCAGATCGCCAACGACCTGGTCAACCACATGGGCATCACCTTCGTTCAACGACTCAAAGAGTCGACCGGCATGAGCCCGGCGAACGTGGCCGGTGCTTACGTGATCGTGCGTGACATCTTCCACCTCCCGCACTGGTTCCGTCAGATCGAGGCGCTGGACTATCAGGTTTCCGCTGACGTGCAGTTGGAGCTGATGGACGAGCTGATGCGTCTGGGCCGCCGCGCTACCCGCTGGTTCCTGCGTGCCCGTCGCAACGAGCAGAACGCTGCCCGTGACGTCGCGCACTTCGGTCCGCACCTGAAAGAACTGGGTCTGAAGCTCGACGAACTGCTGAGCGGCGAAATCCGCGAAAACTGGCAGGCGCGTTATCAGGCTTACGTCGAAGCCGGTGTGCCGGAGTTGCTGGCGCGTATGGTCGCGGGCACCTCGCACCTGTACACGCTGCTGCCGATCATCGAAGCGTCCGACGTGACTGGCCAGAACCCGGCCGAAGTGGCCAAGGCGTACTTCGCCGTGGGCAGTGCGCTGGACATCACCTGGTACCTGCAACAGATCAGCGCACTGCCGGTTGAAAACAACTGGCAGGCCCTGGCCCGTGAAGCGTTCCGTGACGATGTCGATTGGCAGCAACGGGCAATCACCATCTCCGTCCTGCAACAGGGCGACGGCACTCAGGACGTGGAAGCACGCCTGGCGCTGTGGATGGAGCAGCACGAAAGCATGATCTCGCGCTGGCGCGCCATGCTGGTGGAAATCCGTGCAGCGAGCGGCACGGACTACGCCATGTATGCGGTGGCCAACCGTGAACTGCTGGACCTCGCCTTGAGCGGGCAAGCCGTGGTGGCCCCGGCTGCTGCGAATGCCGAGCTTGAACTGGCGTAAGTGGTGGTTGAATGAAAAAGCCCCTGCATTGTGAGATGCAGGGGCTTTTTTATGCCTGAGATTTTTGTGGTGCCTAGTCTGGCCCCTTCGCGAGCAAGCTCGCTCCCACATTTGAAATGCATTCCCCCTGTGGGAGCGAGCTTGCTCGCGAAGGGGCCCTTGTCATCAATACAACTTAGATGACTGTTTGCTATCAAGCATCGACACTTTGTCCGCAGGTCTAGCGACTAGATTGTTGAGCGATTGGTCAAACTTCTGCAACGCCCGAGTTTGAACATCCTGCTGCTGATTGATATCGGCCACGATCTCCTCCGAACGTTTGAAGTCCGCCCACACGGGTGTCAATTCTCTCGCCTCGGAGCCTTTCGCCGTACCGATGTAATTCAACTGCGCATCATAGAAGTCCGCGCTCACGTCTGCCTTGATGTCGGAACTGCGCGAAGTGATCAACTGGCTGTGGGTGTCTACAATCGCCACCACATCCGGTCTGGCTGCGCGCAGGCTGTGCATGTCCGGATACACCGTCACCGAGCCGAACTGGCGTTGCAGCGATGCCTTGACCCAGTCCACCGCCATGTCCGGTTTCGACGTGGCGATGTAGGCGTCATGGATCGGTTGCACCAGCAAACTCTGGCCGAAACCGGTGCCGGCGTTGGCTTGATAGTCGCGCAGGTATTCGCGGTTGGTCTGGGTGCCTGGGCTGTAGACCACGCCGAGCGACACGCCGGGGCCGCTTTTCACCTGCGTGGCGCTGCTGCGGCCGACCGGTTGGGTGAAGAGGGTGTCGAGGGACGAGACGGCTTTCGGCGCGGTGGGCACTGAACAGGCGGACAAGGCTAGAACCGATATCGCCAAGGTACTGGCAAAGGCAAGTTTCATGGTGTTTCTCCCGTGAAACAACATCAGTCGGACAGTTTAAAAGTCGTTAATCACGACCGTTAACTCAGACTAAACCCGCCAACCTGACAATTTGCTGAGCGAACCGCCGTTGAATAGTTTCATTTGCTGTAACTCGCAGCGGTTAATGACGCCGGGAAATAAAAAAGCGCAAATCCGCAATTTGCGCCTGATTATTTATGGCTGGTTAAACAGCCATCAGTTTTTCAGCGGGATCAACACTTGCTCATCCGGGGCCAGCACCATGAATACCAGCAACTTCGCCGGTTTGCTCTGGCTGGCGTTTTTCGACACCAGATGCTCGGAGCCGGCGGGTTCGTACCAGAACTGGCCCTTCTTGTAAGTGATTGGTGATTCACCCTTGACCTGGGAAATCACCTCACCTTCCAGCACGTAAGCCATCGCCGTGCCGTCGTGCCTGTGGGCGATAGAGGACTGGCCGGGTTTGTAGTCCACTTCGATCATCATGGCTTTTTTGCCGGGGGCGTTTTTCAGCATCTGGTCTTGCAGCACGGTGACTTTTTCTGACGGATCGTGAGCAAAGGCAGCCGTGGTGCAAAGGCTCAGGGCGAGGGCGGCAGCGAAGAGGGGCAGGGCTTTCATGGCGGGTTACCTGTGATGATCGGGGTGGTGCTGATCACAGTAGTCCGCAGGGCGGGGCATGCAAACGGCCAATATTCGGGAAGATCGGGTGACCAATCTGTGGATTTTCAGCGCTTGCAAATAAGCCATCGCTGGCAAGCCAGCTCCCACAGGATTCAGCGTCGTTCGATAATTAATGTACGACACAAAAAACCGTGGGAGCTGGCTTGCCAGCGATGGCGTCAATAAGGTCAAACGATAGGAAACGAGTTGAAATCGACGCTATTGGCCAGCCGGCTATCAATCAGGTCAATAAACCCCTGCGCCTCGGGCCGGTTGAAGTGCGCCTGCATCGCCGCCTCCGACTGCCAGTGGGCGCTGACCGTCCAGCGGTGGCTGTCCTCGGGGCAGCGGTCGACCAGGTAGGAATCGCAGCCGGGTGTCTCGCGCAAGGTGTCGACGATCCTCTGCAGTTGCCTGCCCAGCTCCTCCGAGCGGCCGGCGGCGGCCTGCACCTGAACGGTGTTGATCACTTCGTTGGACATTGCTCACACTCCTTAATCAGGCCGGACGAGTCCTGCTCATTGAGGGATAACGCTGATGCAGAATAGGCCTGCACCCCCGGATCACCAATAACCAATCGGCGGTTAATCACCCAGTCCAATCATTCACGCAACTTGTTGCAGGATGTCGCGCAGGCGATCCAGAGCGATATCAATGTCCAGCGTTTCAATGGCGCCGAAACCGAAGTACAAGCCGTTTTTCGCCGGTTGCTGGTCATAGAAAATGTCGATGGAGTACAGGCCGACCTCGACCCTTTTCGCCAGTTCGATCACCAGCGGCAGATCGATCGGCACCTTGCAGAGCACCGCCATATGAAAGCCCGCACTGGCTGGCACCGCGTCGAGCCAGGGCGACAGATCGGTCGCCATGCGCGCCAGAATCCGTTCGCGGCGCTGGGCGTAAATCGCGTGGCAGCGGCGGATGTGCTTGAGCAGACAACCCTCGGCGATGAACTTGGCCAGCGCCCATTGCGGCAGGGTCGGGGCATGCTGGTCGGTGAGTTTTTTGGCGCGAATCACCGCTTCGAGGATCGCCGGCGGCAGGATCGCGTAGCCCAGGCGCAGCTCTGGCAGCAGGGTTTTGGAGAACGTGCCGACATAGGCGACGATGCCGCGCTGATCGAGGTCGTGCAGTGAGTCAGTGGGGCGACCTTCGTAGCGGAATTCGCTGTCATAGTCGTCCTCGATGATGATCGCCCCCAGCTCATAGGCCCGGGCCAGCAAGGCTTCACGGCGCGCCTGGCTCATCGACATGCCCAGCGGGAACTGGTGTGACGGGGTGACGTAAATCAGCCGCGTGCCCTCGGGAATCTGCTCGGCCACAATGCCTTCGGCATCCACCGGCACACCGACCACTTGCGCGCCGTGGGTGCCGAACAGCAGACGCGCTGGCGGGTAGCCCGGGTCTTCCATTGCCACCCGGCTGCCGGGGCTGATCAGCACGCGGGAGATCAAGTCCAGCGCCTGCTGTGCACCGTTGCACACCACGATGTCTTCGTCCTGGCAGTTGATCCCGCGTGAGAACGCGATGTGCCCGGCAATCGCGTGGCGCAGCGCCGGAAGGCCTTCGGGCACGCTGTAGAAACCCTTGGATGCGGCCATCTGGCGCATGGCGTGCGCGACGCAGCGGCGCCAGTCGTCATGGGGAAACTGGCCCTTGCTGGTGGCGCCGCCGATGAAGTCGTAGCGCAGCGAGCCTTGCAGCGTCGGGTGCTGCAGGAACATCGGCAGGGTGCGCCAGCGCTCGATCACCTCGGCGCTGGCCAGTTCAGTGTGGCTTTGCTTGCGCTGAATCTGCGCCGGGCGCGCATTGACGTAGGTGCCTTTGCCGATCACTCCGGTGAGGAAGTTTTCGTAGGTCAACTGGGCGTAGGTGTCGGAAATGGTCTTGCGCGAGATGCCCAGTTGTTCGGCCAACAGGCGGCTGGGCGGCAACTGCGTACCCGCCGCGAGACGCCCGGATTCGATGGCCCCGCGCAGCTGTTGGTACAACTGGCCGGCGAGGTCCTTGCGGCCGTTGATCACCACGTGAAGTTCCATACCGACGAGGCTCCGGGGGGCTATTGGTGTGCCCGCCAGATTACCGCTGTTGCGTGGTCGGCAATAGTTGCGCACCACAAAAACCCGAAATTGGCCCCAATCCCCTGTAGGAGTGAGCCTGCTCGCGATAGCGGTGTATCAGGCGAAATATTCTTTGGATGTGCCGACGTCATCGCGGGCAAGCCCGCTCCCGCAGTGTTTTGCAGTGCCCGCAAGAAATCGTATTTTTCCTGTCAGTGGTGTAGCGGTTTTCCGTGCAATTGGGGCTGTAACGAGGGGGGTGTCGGCGTTTACGGTGAAGTCATTATTCCGTCTGCCGAGACCTGCCCATGAGCCCGCGCCTGGATTACTACAATGCGTCGCCCAAGGCGATGAAAGCGATGATCGCGATGGAGGCGCTGACCAGCCACCTGAGCATCGAACAGCCGTTGCTGCAACTGATCAGGATCCGTGCCTCGCAGCTCAATGGCTGCGCGTTCTGTACCGACATGCACTCGGTGGATGCGCGGCGCGCGGGGGAGAGTGATCGGCGTTTGTATGCGATCGCGGTGTGGCGTGACAGCGGCTTCTTCAACCCGCGTGAGCGTGCGGCGCTGGCCTGGACCGAGGCGGTGACGTTGTTGGCTGAAAGTCATGTGCCCGATGAGGTGTACCAGCAGGCCAAGGCGCAGATGAGCGAAGCGGAACTGGTGGACCTGACGATCGCCGTGACCACGATCAACAGCTGGAATCGCCTGGCCGTCAGCTTCCGCCAAACCCCCAGTGACTGACGTACACATTCACCTGTGGCGAGGGGATTTATCCCCGTTGGGTTGCGAAGCAGCCCCCGAACCTTACAACTCGGTACATCAGGCTCACCCTGCGCAGCGGGTTTGCGACTGCTGCGCAGCCGAACGGGGATAAATCCCCTCGCCACAGGTTGGGAGCCTGCCTACAGGTTGGTGAGCCTGCCTACAGGTTCTGAGCCTCCCTGCAGGTTGGTGAGCTTCCCTACAGGTTGTGAGCCTGCCACAGGTTAGTGAGCCTTCCTACAGGTTAGTGAGCTTCCCTACAGGTGTGTGAGTTCGCTCCTTACAGGTTAGTGAGTTGCCTCCTTACAGGTGTGTGAGTTCCTTGCCCCCAGGTGGATGTGTCATTTATTGATGAGTGGAGAGGTGCCGGCATTGGCTGGTGGGCGTTGCGGTTTTACCGAGGTGCCGAAAGTATTGCCCATTCGCGTGCTGGTCGCGGCCGGGGTCGCGAGGCCCACCTGATTCGGTGGCCGCTTGTTGATGGGCACATTCAGCGCTTGCTGATTTTTCTCCGCCGCCGCTGCGCCTTGCGGGTTGTTGCCCATCTGCTGGCTCAGGCAATCGTAGTTCGGCGCCTTGTACCCGCCGACCGTCACCTCGACACAGCCCAAGGGTTCTTCGGCAAAAGCGCTCGACAGCGCCGTCAACAACAGCCCGCCAAGGCTGAATCGCCACAGTGTGTTCATGCTCGCCTCCTGGCCGGCCCGGAGGGGCCGCGCTATGGCTTGAGTCTAGTGCAAGCCTTGCGCAAATCCCGTGATGGTTTTTTTGCACCGTCCGTCACACCAGATTCATAAACAGCCCTCAGGATGACGATTTCCAAGGATTCGTCAGCCGTGCAGCGAGGCAGTTCCAGGGACGGTTTTCAGCGTTCAACGAGACTTGTGCGCCGGATGTGTCTGGGGTGGCTGCTTGGCTGTGCGGTGGGCCACGCCATGGCCGACGCGGTGCCGGCGGACTTGCGCATGACGCTGCACATTCCGGCACAGGATCTGGCGCACGCGCTGGACCAGTACAGCCACGCCACCGGCGTAGCGGTGCTGGTCGACAGTCAGTTGAGTCGCGGTCGTCGCTCGCTGGCAGTGGACGGTGAGTACACCGCCGCCGATGCCTTGCGTCGATTGCTCGGCGGCAGTGGTTTGATGGCGCGTTATGCCCGGGACGATGCGTTTACGTTGCAAGTGGCGCAGGTCGAAGACGTGCCGGCGCCGCCACAAAAACAGACGCCCGAAAGCGTTGCCGTCAACCGCAGTTACGCCACGGCCGTGCAAGCGGCCATCGAGCGCAACCTGTGCCGTTCGCCGCTGACCCGTCCGGGCAGTTATCGCGCGGTGTTGCAGGTGTGGGTCGGGCGTGACGGCGTGGTGCAGCACAACCGGTTGGTCACCTCGACCGGCGATGTACGGCGCGACAATGCGCTGGTAGAGAGCTTTCGCAATCTCAGGATCGACCGGCCGACGCCCAGCGCCTTGCGTCAGCCGGTCACGTTGCTGTTGTTACCGGAGTCGTCAGGGAAACGCATGGAATGCACCACATGGGAAGGAGTTTCCGGGGGATGAAAGACACCGGACAAGGTTCGATGGTCCAACTGTTCCTGACGTCCTACGAGGACTTTCGGGTGCGCCTGCGCAGGCGTCTCGGTTCGGAAGACCTGGCCAACGACGTGCTGCACGAAACCTACCTGCGGGTCGACCGCATGGAGACGCCGCCGAACGTCCTGCGGCCCAACGCCTACCTCTATCGCATGGCCCTGAACATCGCTGCCGACCGCCGCCAGGCCGATGCACGCCTGCTCACCGGCGAGGAAGTCGAGGAACTGCTGCAAATCGGTGACGAAGCCCTCGATCCGGCGCGGGTGGTGGGCGGGCAAAAGGAAATCCAGTCCCTGCTCAGTGCCCTCTACGAGCTGCCCGCACGCCGTCGCAGAATTTTCATCGCTGCGCGGCTGGAAGAGGCGCCGCACCTGGAGATTTCCCAGCGTTTTGGCATTTCCACGCGCATGGTCGAGAAGGAAATCAAAGCCGCGTTGGGCTTTTGTGCAGCGAAACTGGAAAGAAAAGTGTTTCAGCGGTTCGGTCGCGGGGCCGGAAAACCGTCTTCTGAATAGTGCCCGATCAATTCGTTGAGAATCTGCGCGTTTGAACATCTTTCGACTGACACCTGCCGAGCCATCGGCGGCCGACAATCTGCACAGCGAAGCCCGCGACTGGCTGGTCCTGCTGACCTCCGGCCGCGCCACCGTGGCCGATGCCCGCGCCTTGCGCGACTGGTGCGCACAAAGTGCCGAGCATGCGCAGGCGTTCGAGCAGGCCAAGGTTGTGTGGCATCAGTTGCAACCGGCCATGGAGCAGATGCAGGCGCCCCGGCGCTTCGGTCGCCGGGCGTTTCTCGGTGGCGCGATTGCTGCGTCGGCGGCGTTTCTGTTGGTGCGCGGGACGATTCCTGGCGGGTTTGAAGGGCTGGGCGCTGACTACATAACCGAAGTCGGTCAGCAGCGTCGTTTCGAACCGGCGCAGGGTGTGAGCCTGGAGCTGAACACCCAGACGCGGATCAATCAACGTGCAGTGTCTGAGGGTGTGCAGGGTTTTGAGCTGGTCAGTGGTGAGGTTGAAGTGCAGACCGCGCGGTTGCCGCTGGCGATGCAGGCTGGAGGAGGGTGGTTGCGGGCGAGTCAGGCGCGTTTCAACTTGCGTAACACTGATCAGCAAGTTTGCGTGACTTGCCTTGATGGTGCGGTTGAAGTCGACGTAGAAGGCCGCAGCCTGCGCCTCGAACCAGGGCAGCAAGTGACCTACGATGCGCGGCATGTTGGCAGTGTGCAGAGTGTCGACACGGCGGCGGTGATGAACTGGCGTCAGCAGGTGTTGGTGTTCAACGGTGCGACGCTGAGCCAGATGATTGATGAGATCAACCGCTATCGGCCTGGGATGTTGTTGCTGCTTAACCGGGAGCTGGGGCAGCGTCGGGTGCAGGCGCGGTTCAGTCTTGATCAACTTGCCGGGGTTGCGCTGTTGATTCGCGATGCTTATGGCGTCAAATGCACTGAGTTGCCCGGTGGTGTGGTCGTTCTTAGCTAGTGGGGTGGTGGTGGACATATCCATTGCTGCGGTAACGGCCACTTAGGGTTCCGCCCTTACGGCGGGTCACCTTTTCCAAACGCCGAAAAGGTAACCCAAAAGGCTTGCTCCTACGTGCGGCCCGCTCGCTGGGGCTCGGGGTTCCTTCGCTCCGGGATCCATCCGGGCGCATCGCCTCCGGTTTGCTTCGCTGCACCTCCTCTCGATGCATTTGGCTGCGCCAAACGGTCGCTACGCTCCCACCCCCGGACGAATCCCTCCACTCAGCCTTCCGAAGTCGCCCGTGGATCAAGATCAAAAGCTGCAGCCGAGCTTGCGCTCATCCTGTTGAGTGGGGCGGCTTTGCCGCTTGGGTTGTACGCACATTAAAACGGTGGGAGCGAGCTTGCTCGCGAAGGCGGCCTGCCAGCCGACCAACCTCTTGCTGATGTACCCGATCCACCTGTAGGAGTGAGCCTGCTCGCGATGACGCCCTGACAGCCAACCAATCCCCAACTGACCTCACCCAATCGGCGTCGTTGTTTTGAGTTAGTTGGTTTGAACGTGTACATATCCGTTGCCGCGGTAACGGCCGCTTAGGGTTCCGCCCTTACGGCGGGTCACCTTTTCCAAACGCCGAAAAGGTAACCCAAAAGGCTTGCTCCTACGTGCGGCCCGCTCGCTGAGGCTCGGGGTTCTTTCGCTCCGGGATCCATCCGGGCGCATCGCCACCGGTTTGCTTCGCTGCACCTCCTCTCGATGCATTTGGCTTCGCCAAACGGTCGCTGCGCTCCCACCCCCGGACGAATCCCTCCACTCAGCCTTCCGAAGTCGCCCGTGGATCAAGATCAAAAGCTGCAGCCGAGCTAACGCTCATCCTGTTGAGTGGGGCGGCTTTGCCGCTTGGGTTGTACGCACATTAAAACGGTGGGAGCGAGCTTGCTCGCGAAGGCGGCCTGCCAGCCGACCAATCCCCAACTGACTCCACCCAACCCCTGTGGGAGCTGGCTTGCCAGCGATGACGCCCTGCCAGTCAACCAATCCCCAACTGACGCCACCTGATCTGGTCAAACGATCCTGGACACAGTTATAGGGTTTTATCCCTTTTCATGCCGCCAGGGTTTCCATGTCTACCGGAGTTCGATAGCCGTTGTGACTGTGTAGCCTGATCCGATTGTAATAGTGGGTCAGGTAGCGCAGCACATCGCTACTGGCTTCATCTTCGTTTCGATAACCGACCTTGGGTATCCATTCAGATTTCAAACTGCCAAAGAAACGTTCCATCGGGGCGTTATCCCAGCAGTTTCCTCGTCGACTCATGCTTTGTTTTATTCGCATCTCCGACAGCGTTTCTCGGAACATTTTGCTGCTGTAATGACAACCCTGATCCGAATGGAACATCAAGTTTTCAGGGCGTCCTCGCGACTCGAAAGCCATCCTCAACGCTTTACAGGTCAGAGCCGAATCGGGACTTCTTGATATCGCCCAACCGACGATGCGTCGGGCATGCAAGTCTAGTACCGCAGCCAGATAAACCCAGTAAGTACCGGCCCAAATGTAAGTCACATCGCCACACCACACTTGATTGGGCGCCTCAACGTTGAATTTACGCTCCAAATGATTGGGGGCGTATTGAGCCTCTGCGCCGCTAGGTTTGTAACGATGTCTGCGTCGTTGCTGGCTCTTCAATCCGATCTCGAGCATCAGGCTACGAGCCATGTAACGACCTACCGACTCCTTTTCGTTACACAACGCCTTTGACAGGCTGCGCGCGCCCATTGAACCGCGACTTTGCTTATGTAATTCAGCAGCCTTGATCTTGAGGCGCTCGCGCTCGGCATCCACTTTTGTCCGCTGTTTCAGACGCTCGTAATAACTGCTGCGGTTGATACCAAACACGCCACACAACTCGGATCTTGGATATTGCTCGCTTAACTCCTCGACCAGCCTTACTGATCGAGGGAATCCGACATCAAGAGAGCCGTAGCCTTTTTTAAGATTTCCTTCTCTCGCTCAATCCGTCGGATTTTTGCTTCCAGTTCTTGGATGCGTTGTTGGTCAGGAGTCATGGCCTTGGACTTCTCAGGCGTCTTACCGTTGCGCTCAGCTCGCAACTGCTCAACCCAGCGACGCAGTGCTGTAGGTCCGACGCCCATTGCTTCGCAGGCTTCACTCACCGAATAGTCTTTATCCAAAACCAGGCAAGCCGCATCCCGTTTGAAATCTGTCGAAAAATATCGTCTAGTCAAATGCCACCTCTTCGCTGGGCGTAGATTACCGCCCTTTAAGGGTGTCCAGAATCATTAAGCCAGATCAACCCAATCCCACTGTGGGAGCGAGCTTGCTCGCGAAGACGTCCTGACAGCCAACCAATCCCCAACTGACCGCCCCCAATCCCTGTGGGAGCTGGCTTGCCAGCGATGACAACCTACCAGCCAACCAATCCCCAACTGACCTAACCCAATCCCAACCCAGGACCTGCCCACATCACAGCCAGTCTCACTCCAACGGCCCAATCACCTGCCGATACCTCTCAACCCCCTGCGCCGTCTGCCGGGTCAGCCGAATCTCCAGCCCCAACGGATTCTCCCGCCGATTGCCACTCAACTGCCGCCACCCCTTGTCCGGTTCCCAAACCCGCACCTGCGCATCGCTGACCTCGCTCAACACCGCCACGCCATCGGTCGGCGCCGGCAGCGGATAACGACTCCGCGCCGCCGCCACCGCACGGTACAACGTGTCGTCCTTAAGCCACCATCGCACCCGCTGCAAAGCCCCAGGCTGGTCAGCCGCCGTGCGAATGATATCCAGCCGAAACCCCTTGCTATCACTGCTACGCACAGTCATCGCCGGCGGCGCCGTCACCGGCTCATCGTCCGCGCCGACTTTCTTCGGCTCACTCAATTCAATGCCCGCACGCATGTCCACATCCCGCTGCAACTGATTCAACGTCCGCAGCAAGGCGTCACTCTGTTCACCACTGGCCTGCAAATGACTGTCCGCCCGCGTCACACTGTCCAGCCCACGCCAGGCAATCAAACTCACCACCGCCATCAGCAGAATCGCGACCATCACCTCGATCAGCGTAAAACCCTGTTGGCCCTTCATTGCACACGAATCCGGCCAGCGCCATCGCGCAGGACACTCAACTGATTGGCGCCATCGGACAACGTCAGTTGCAGCGGCGGATTGATCCACTCAGCGTTGAGCACGACTTTCTGTTTCGGCTCGACCCGCACCTGCACCTTCGGGCTCTGCCACGGCCGCGGGCGCAGTTGCGCATCGTCATTGAAATGCTCGAAACCCTTGCCGCTGTCACTACGCCGGCTGAAGCGAAAACCCTTGGCATCGCTGACCCACACAATCGGCCGGCCATCCGCCCGCGCCTCGGCCTGCGCCACCTGCAGCAGTTGCGCCACACGCTCGGCGTCCTTGCGCAGCAATTGCAGCGGATCGGGCTTGATACTCAAGCTGATCGCCGCACTGGCGATGCCGATGATCACCAGCACCACCATCAGCTCGATCAGGGTAAAGCCCTGTTGCTTGCCCACGTTCATCGGTTGCGCGCTCCTTTGCGTCGACGTTCATCCTGCACGGCCAACATGTAAGGCGTGTGAAATAAAACCGTGAGAATTGCCGCGTAGTCTGTCAGGTGGGACTAAAAGGAGATTCAGCCCATGACATTCGCCACACGCTTTTCCCCACCACAAATGATCCAGGCCCTGGCCGTGCTTGCCGCACTGGTCGGCGTGGCGACCTGGTCGTCACTGCTGCTGACCACCGCCGAATCCCACACCCCGACCGCCGCCCCACAATTGATCGCTGCGCGCAGCGACAACCCGGCGTTGCAGTGGTTTTCCAATCAAACAGCGCCAGTGGACATCAAGGTGAGCGGGGTGATGGCGGGGAGTCGGGGGGCGGTGGCGATACTGAGCCTGAACGATGGGCCGCCGCGTAGTTTTTTGCAGGGGGAGAAGGTTGGGCCTGGGGTGAAGTTGCTGGCGGTGGAGGGGGATGGGGTGGTGATTGAGCAGGGGGGGGAGCGGGTAAGGTTGGAGGTGGAGAGGTTGCCGGAGGGGGTGGTGTTGCCTAGGTTGGTGAGGCCGTGATTTGGGGAGTTGAGCTCATTTATTTTGGTCGTTTGGTTGGGGGGGCAGTTCAACTGTCTCAGCAAAAAAATGGACTGAGAAGCAGAGTATTTGGTGTTGCCTTCGACCAGAAGTAGGTCGTTATGAATGGCCGCTATCGGCCGAGGCTGTGTAAAAACGTTTTTCAGCGCGACAGGTACTCAAGCCCGGACTGAGAATCGCGCTTCTACGTAAAATCCGCACCTGCTGACGTGCCGATAAATTTCAGATTCGAAGTAAACGCGCACACTCCAATTTTGGCGAAGCGTTTTTACGCACTCTGGGTCAATAACGGCCATTCAACCCGACTCGATAATTCCCACCCGACCATGCATCATCAGGCTCGCCACGATCCTGTTGTGGCATCGAAGCGAAAAGTGCAGAACCTGCTCGCCTGCAATAATTAGCCTTTTGAAATGGAAGTCATCTCATGTTAGAACGTAACAAACTGGTTCCGGAGTTAATGGTCACCAACCTAGATAGCAGTCTGGCTTTTTGGGTTTCTTGCTTGGGGTTCAAAATAGCTTATCAACGCCCGGAAGATGGATTTGCGTACCTTGATTTGAATTGTGCTCAAGTGATGCTTGAGCAGGTTGATTCGGACGCGGGTCAATGGCTGACTGCGCCGTTGACTAAGCCGTTTGGAAGAGGCATCAACCTACAAATTGATGTTGAGGCTGTCGCACCCATCATCCAAAAACTTGCTCAGACTGGATTTTCACTCTATCAAGAATGCAAAGACACTTGGTATCGGGCTGAAAATGTAGAAGTAGGCCAGCGAGAATTCATCGTCCAGGATCCCGACGGTTATCTCGTAAGGTTGGTAGAGCGGTTGGGTGAGAGACCGGCTTGCTCAATTTGAAACGGAGCCAAGCCGACCGTCAGCTTCCGGCCAGAAGCGGTCAGTCATATCCGGCTGCCTCCGGCCAAACGCTGTTGTGCCTAGCCATGACCGTCTATACCAATCAAAACTACCTGAAATACGATCTGGACGGATTAAGCGCTGCCATGGAATCCTTGGGGTACACAGTCCCTTCCAGCAGAGTCAACCGTTCATGCTTATGCAACTCCTGAGCAGCATCCTGCCGTCACTTACAATCCAAAATACAAAGGTTCATCTCGCACAACACAATGGGTTTGAACACCCGATGGATGTATACCTTGCAGGCGATTTCGACGATTGGCAGTCATGGCAGTCCCGAAGGAACTTCGAATGCGAGTACGTGATTGGTCTGATCGAACTACCTGGCACCAAAAAATGGTTACTGGCTGGTGTGTATGATTCACTCAAAGTCAACGAATCGAAGGGTAGAAAAGAGAATCGTGACTTCGTGTACGACTACCGCCGTGTGCCTGAATTTGCCGAGCTGGAAGGCCGCCTGATACTCGACTACACAAAACCACGAGGTAACTATCTCTGGCTGGAAACGTGCCTGAAAAGCATGGTTGTATCATCTATGCTGGAAAAGCCTATGACCGTCGGAAAATTCCCCGGCTTCAAGGAAGTAGATATATCTCAGAGGGAATTGAATATTATCGTCCAACAGGGCCTCGAATCCTGGCAGACAGCGCTTTCCAGCGTAGCAGGTGTGTATCTCATATCTGACCGTACTGAAGGCGAGCATCAGCTATACGTAGGCTCCGCGACTGGGACGGGCGGTTTGTGGGATCGCTGGGTTAACTACTCTAATAACGGACATGGTGGAAATATCCGCATACGAGATCTGCAAACCAAGCGTGGCAAAAATTTCGCAGAGAATTTCAGGTTCAGCATTCTCGAAATTGCGGATAAACATACAGGGAAGGACGAAATGATTCAGAAAGAAATCCATTGGAAGCGCCGCCTTCTGACGCGCGACAGCGGACTAAACGGAAACTGAACAGATCGGATACCCCCCCAGCTCAAGAAGGCCGTTGACGGCCAAAAGCGGACGCTCGGAAGCGACCGCTAACGGGCTAGCAAACGTTCATAGCGGCTCCGCATTCGGCAAATAGCGACCATCCGATCACTTCTAATGATCGAATGCTTCGTTCTATTACTGATGGGAAATGTCCCTGACATAATTTTTCTTAACAACTGGAATAAATCTTATTATGACATCCTGAAACTTACACGTATTGCGCAAATGCTCATGCATCAGCTTTAACTCATATTGTGCCATTAGTGGTATTTCAGTTTTAGTGGGAGCGGTCAAGCGCTGATCATATAGCAACCAAAGGCAAACAACATAGTCCTTGCCATGTATATCCGCTATATCTGTTTTTATATATTCTAAGTATTCTGCCTTTCTTGTGCTCCTGGACAAGTCTATGTGGGCCCGAATCTCGCTCAGGAAAATTTGATCGTTAATAAATGCATGGCAATAGAATTGAGCCTGTGAAAATAGGTAATTTGTTGAGGAGGAGTTTTTATATGGCTTGCAATGGATGATTCGAATAACACTATCGCTGGTAAGATCTAGAATGTCGCAAAATTCTTTGTCTTTACGACCTGAACCGATTTGAAGCTTTGCTTGATCAAACAGTACGCATGATGGGCGTATTTCACATATTTTTTTATTAAATATGCTCTCTCTATTCTGCATTTTTTTGTCATCACTGATATCTATCCCTCTGTAAATTTCCTCGCTTATCTCTTCATGGAGCGTATTTTTTGTAAAATTAGTTATTTCAGTATAGAAGTCGTTATCTACCTCAAGCCATTTTCCGTCACTTAATACAAAATATTTACTCCCTAGACTCTGCTCGAATGATAGACAGTTGTATAAGGGCCATTTTTTGTACCCTAGCACCTGATCTTCTTCGTATGAGTATGCATAAATAAATTTTGATTTAAGTTTCGAGGGTGTTATTTTATCAAATGCCACATGTTCAAAAACTTGACATATATCTAAGTATGCATATGTCCTATCAGAGATTTTTTTATGGTTCGAATAGGTAAAGCCATAATCCGGGTCAATCAGGACCTCTGGAATGCCAAGACTAATGTTGCTCGTATTTTTTAAGCGCAACTGAGTGACTAAAAGATCGTCTAGTGCGTTACTTTCTGCCTCCGTTGCCTCGTCAAAATGCTTGTAGTTTGGGAATAACTTAGCGTACTCCTTACTAGCATAAGCCAGTAAAAAACCCTCACAATATTCGACTAGTATTTGCCAGTTTAGTTTATCTTTTCCGATAATTTTTATTGTTAGATTATTCCGACCTTGAAGGGTTATGTTTTTGTGATCTTTCATGTGAGCTGAAATATATCGGAGGTCTTCTGCTTCGCTGAGTCCAAAAGCAAAAGAGTCAACCGGCTTGTTTACCTGCCTGTCAATATGTGTTGGTGTTATCGCGTGGCTCTCACTTTTTGTCTGACGTATTTCTTCGTTACCACACATATTCATTGCGGTTTTTATACCAAAGTCTGGTTCAAAAGCATCGCGATCAAGATAGCTTACGGCACTCCGCCCAAAGGTTGCAGCAAAAACTCTACTATTCACGGTTAAAAATAAAATCCCATTTGGACTTTTGCTTTTTGCACTAAAGAGTGGTCCCTCGCCGGAAGGAAGTTTTTCGTTGATGAAATTTAGCCATGGCGGGTTTGATTTTGTCGTCGAGGTTTCAAAATATATAAATTGACAATCTGTGTCATTGATTGAGAACCTAAACTCTTTTGCTGATAGATTTTTTAGAACGTCTTTTTTTTGATCAAGTAGTGAGTCGGCTGTTTTATTTTCTCTTGCGAGAAAAAAAGATATTTGTGCGATTTCAACTCCCTGTTCGGCCATGGCGCTCCCTCGGGTTAGTCACGCATTACTCACAGCTAAGCATCATTATTTCTTATGTCAATAAATAGCCATTGTTTTTTGAGGGTATTGGAAAATTTCCTCTGAACAGGGAACTGAGGTCGAGTTCCTGCCTTCTCTTCTCGCCGACTAACGACCTTCACTCTGGTTAGCCATCATTGTCATTCCATACGTGGAGGTCATGTCATGAACATCATCGCTACCCGCAGCGATCAGCCTTGGAACAAAGGAAAACTGGTCGGTCAGAAAGCTCCACTCAGACTTAGAGATATCTGGGCCATTCGGGTAAGGCTGCAAATTGCAGAACGAACCCGTGATCTAGCGCTCTTCAATTTGTCCATCGACAGCAAGCTTCGGGCTTGCGACTTAATCAAGCTTCGCGTGCGCGACGTCGCCCATGGCGAGCGTGTATCACCAAGAGCTATGGTGATGCAGCAGAAGACGCTGCGGCCCGTGCAATTCGAGATCACCGAACAAACACGGTTTGCTATCGCGGCGTGGATACATCAGGCACAACTACACAGCGAAGACTGCCTTTTTCCAAGCAAGCTGCATACCTCAGATCATCTATCCACGCGTCAGTACGCTCGTATCGTCAAAGGCTGGGTCGAAGCCATTGGCCTTGATCCAGCATTGTATGGCACGCACACAATGAGGCGGACGAAGGCATCGTTGATCTATCGCAGAACGAAGAATCTGCGAGCTGTTCAACTGCTGCTTGGTCATACGAAACTGGAGAGCACCGTTCGATATCTGGGAATTGAACTCGATGATGCCTTGGAGATAGCGGAAAAAACTGAGGTTTGAGTTTGCATAGCGACGGTCCAGGCGTGGCCGTCGCTAACCGGCCGAAAGGGGTCTCTCATGAGCGGCTGATTTCGGCCAACCCAGTCAGTACCAGACTGGCAGCAAAATATCTTGCACGACCCGCTTCCTGCACAACAAGGAAACGCATTCACTCCCCATCCTTCGCATGATTTTATCCGTGGAAAAGAGAATGGAGCGGTAACTACTGTAATTCGTGGCAATTCGACGTATAAAGGTTTAGGGAGCATCGCAGGTTAAGGTTTAGGGGAAATTTACCTCGGCGCAATTGAGAAAAGCGCCGAAGCAGTTAATGTTTTTTACTTACCAGTTATCTGATCTTTCTTGCTAATTCTCGAGTGGTTACTAGCCTTACCATGCCGTGCGATACAGCCCGGAAAGAAAAGAAAAAAGCGCTGAAAGAATTTAGTATTAGCAAGATAGGTATAAGGTAAACTAGCAACAGATAGGTTGTGGAGTCATTTGTTTGCAAGTTTATTCTTAGCTGTGAAGTTATAGTTGCGATAATGGCACCACTTGCTAACCCCAGCGCGAACAAAATCGTTGCCTGAAGCGCCCTTTCAGCAGCATATAAAGATCGGCGCTGGGCGGGGCCTGGCTGAAGCGCCCTTGACCTGTTGTACAATAGAGCGGAAAAGCCAAACAAAATTGCAAGAGTAGGAAAGCATAGCGTTGCAAGATATAGAAACTCGCTACGCATAAGATAGTGGTGTATGGATGCGAAAAATATTGTCGCACCCAGTGACCAAATCAAAAAAAAGAACAGCCTAATAAGTTGTCGAACTATAAAATCCATTGCGCGATTTAACACATGATCACTCCTTTTTTGTTGAGTGCAACTGCAGGGTTGATAAGTGGAATTTTAAAGGAGATAAGCATTGTAGAGTGCCAATCCAGTGCGAGCTTCATTTTTGCTAGATATTTAGTTGAACATGTTGGCATTTCTATCGAAGGGGTGCATTGCGCCCTACAAGTTTCTTGTTGAATCTATTGATAAGCTCTGTTTCGGACAAGTTAAAATGATTCATCAATCTATAATAGTTTGATACTGCCCGATCAAGCAAATTTACTGCTTCAGTAGCAGGGTCAAAACAGATATCGTCATCGCCCGACTTATCCAGGTGTTTAGTTCTATTTTTTGCGTGGTTTATGATCGTCGCCATGTCCCTCGCAGACGATTCCCTTCCCTCATTTATTAATCTAGAAAATTTTACCGCACCATCCCTCAGGGACTCGAAGGATGACTCTTCACCCAAGCGGTTGACATAAATGCCAAGAATCTCATCTGCACCGCCGGCTAAGTGCAGCGCTGCAAAAAAATATTTACCTTCGAAATAAGTTGCTAAAGCACGCTCCAGCAGCTCGACTGCAACCAGAAGTTTTTGTGTAGGCTCGTGCATTTTTAGATCCCTAGGCTGCGCATACACATGGTTCATGGAGTCTAGACTAACCGAGGGTCAAAATACCAAGCTGCTGCATAAACGACTCCGACCGATAGCGAAAGACGCGAAGGGCTCCAATTGCCAACAGCGGTCGCCAGAACGTCCGCTTTTGGCCGAAAGCGGTCGTTCCTGAGCGGCAGTCATCGGCCAGAATCTGACATTGCCGGCGAAAACCCGCATGTCTATGAGAAGGGCAGTGGGGCAGCCATTCGTCAGCAGTACGAAAAGCCCCTCCTTGACAGGCAAGTTATCTGGGCAAATACTCGCCGCAAGATTCATATAGATGACTAGATAACAAGGTGAATAAAGTCGATGAATTCTTTATCCAGTGATGCCCGACTCCCGCTGTACCAACGCCTGCGTGACCAATTGGCTGAGCAGATCGCCAATAATCGCTGGCGTCCGGGGGAGGCGATCCCTACTGAAGCGGCGCTGTCTGCGGAATACCAACTGTCCACCGGCACGGTGCGCAAAGCGATTGATGCGTTGGTCATTGAGGGCATTCTGGAGCGTCAGCAAGGGCGAGGGACGTTTATTCGCCGGGCGCAGTTTCAATCCTCATTGTTCCGTTTCTTCCGATTCCAGACTGTTTCCGGTGAGCGCCAGGTCCCGGAGAGTCGCATCCTCTCGATCGAGCCCGTTGCCGCACCTTCGGCCGTAGCGCAAGCACTGGGGTTGCCCGCCGATGCGCCGGTCATTCGTATTGTCCGTGTGCGTCTGCTCTATGTTAAGCCGGTGCTCGCCGAAGAAATCTGGTTGCCCCGCCAGCGGTTTCAGGCGCTGCTGGAGATCGACCTCAGTCGCGAAGGGCCGCTGCTGTATCCGATCTACGAAGAAGTGTGCGGACAGGTTGTTGCATCGGCCGAAGAAACGCTGACCGCTGAATCGGTGAATGACGTGCATGCCCGATTGCTCCAGGTAGCGGTCAACAGTCCGGTGATCGTGATCGAGCGTCTGGCCCGCGATTACGCGGGTAGCCCGCTGGAATGGCGTCGCTCGCGCGGCCACGCGGAGCACTTCCGCTACAGCGTGGATATTCGCTGACGTCTGCCTGCGTAGCGGAGCGTTCTGCGGCGGCTAGATCGCGGCCCGATTTCTGTTTGTTTGCCAAAGCTGACCCTGACGCGGTGCGGTTGGCTGTCGGCTGCCTTGCGTAACACCTATAAGGATAAGAATCATGTTCAGCTGGTATCGCCAAGTTACTCCTCGGGAGCGCAAAACGTTTTGGGCCTGCTTCGGCGGATGGTCGCTCGACGCGTTGGAAGTACAAATGTTCGGTCTGGCGATTCCGGCGCTGATCGCCGCTTTCGCGCTGACAAAGGGCGATGCCGGATTGATCAGCGGCGTTACCCTCGTCACCTCGGCACTCGGTGGCTGGGTGGGTGGGGCGTTGTCTGACCGCTATGGCCGTGTGCGCACGTTGCAGTTGATGATTTTGTGGTTCTCGTTCTTCACCTTTCTCTCGGCCTTCGTCACGGGCTTCAATCAGCTGTTGGTGGTCAAAGCGCTGCAGGGTCTCGGAATTGGCGGGGAGTGGGCGGCCGGCGCGGTGCTGATGGCCGAGACGATCAATCCGCACTATCGCGGCAAGGTCATGGGCACTGTGCAAAGTGCCTGGGCGGTGGGTTGGGGCCTGGCGGTCGGGGTGTTCACGCTGATCTATATCTCGGTGCCACAGGACATGGCCTGGCGTGTGATGTTCCTTGTCGGGTTGCTGCCGTCGTTCCTGATCATCTGGGTACGTCGTAACGTTGAGGAGCCGGACAGCTTCCAGCGTCTGCAAAAAGACAACGCCATCCCGCAGAGTTTCTTCAAGTCGCTCGCCGGCATTTTTCGCCCGGAACTGATTCGCGTGACCCTGTTTGGCGGGCTGCTGGGACTGGGCGCGCACGGTGGCTATCACGCGGTAATGACCTGGTTGCCGACCTTCCTCAAGACCGAGCGCAATCTCTCTGTGCTGAACTCGGGCGGGTATCTGGCGGTGATCATCTTCGCCTTCTGGTGTGGTTGTGTGGCCAGCGGCTATTTGATCGATCGCATTGGCCGTCGTAAAAACATTGTGCTGTTTGCCTTGTGCTGCGTGGTCACGGTGCAGTGCTACGTATTTTTGCCGCTGACTAATACGCAGATGCTGTTCCTGGGGTTCCCGTTGGGGTTCTTCGCTGCCGGTATTCCGGCCAGTCTGGGAGCGCTCTTCAACGAACTTTACCCTGCCGATGTACGCGGTGCCGGCGTTGGCTTTTGCTACAACTTTGGCCGCGTGCTGTCCGCTGTATTTCCATTCCTGGTCGGGCACATGAGTGATT
This sequence comes from Pseudomonas sp. GNP014, assembly GCF_054344005.1. Lineage (NCBI taxonomy): Bacteria > Pseudomonadati > Pseudomonadota > Gammaproteobacteria > Pseudomonadales > Pseudomonadaceae > Pseudomonas > Pseudomonas sp. GNP014. The sequence goes on from NZ_JBTGUS010000001.1 coordinate 3,962,631, forward strand.
CCATGTCGCTGGGTTCGGCGATTGGTATCGATGCCGGGATCGCCTACGGCGTGGCGGTGCTTGCCGCACTTTGCCTGCCTGAAACCCGGGGCAGGGACCTTGAAGCCAATGCCACCTCCGTTTCGGCCGGTATCAACGGCAATCAACGCGCTCGGGCGTGATGATCCTAACCTTCAGTAGATAAAACCTATGTCAGATACCCGCCCCAAGTCGATCACCGGCATCGACTCCCATGCCCATGTGTTCAGCCGTGATCTGCATCTGATCGGTGCACGGCGCTACACCCCTCAGTACGACGCCACGCTTGACCAGTACCTTGAGCATTTGCAAACGCATAGTCTGAGTCACGGTGTATTGGTGCAACCAAGTTTCCTTGGCACCGACAATAGCTACCTGTTGGCGGCGTTGAAGCAAGCGCCGCAGCAGTTGCGCGGTGTGGTAGTGCTGGAGCCAAGCGTCAGTCGTTCTACCTTGAATGACATGGCTCGACTGGGCGTGGTCGGCGTGCGCTTGAACCTGATCGGCAAGGCGTTACCTGATTTTCGTGACAGTGCCTGGCAAGGTTTTTTCAGCAATATCGTTGATCTCGACTGGCATGTCGAGTTGCACCGGGAAGTCAAGGATCTGCCGGGCCTGATCCAGCAATTGACGCCGTTCGGCGTGAAGTTGGTGATCGATCACTTTGGGCGGCCGGACGCGAATGCGGGTCTCGATCAGCCAGGGTTTGGCGAGTTGCTTGAGGCCGGATCGAAAGGTCCGATCTGGATCAAGGTATCGGGAATCTATCGTTTGGGAGGTACGCCACAACAGAACATTGATTTCGCTCGAAGGGCATTAGCGTTGCTGGAACAGAGCTTCGGCCTGCATCAGTTGGTATGGGGCAGTGACTGGCCGCATACGCAGCATGAGCAAAACATCGGTTTCGCCGCCGTCGTCGACCAGTTGCAAGCTTTGGAACTTTCGGCGCAAGCCAGCGACTCGCTGCTGGTGCAAGCGCCTCGAAGGTTATTCGGTTTTTATAAAGACTAACGCTGAAACTTAGCCGTTGCAGTTGCCATTCATCTCACTCACTTACAAGAGTTTGGGCACCAGCCCAACCGAGAACCTTTCATGACTCCCTTAGATATAGATCTGTTACTGACCGCATTGATCAGCGTCCTGGTGCTGGTAGCGCTGATCGTCTCGCGCCTCAAAATGCACCCGCTGCTGGCTTTGCTGGTAGTTTCCGTCGGCGTAGGCTTTGCAACCGGTATGGAGCCAGATGGCATTGTCTCCCACTTGGTCACCGGCGCCGGCAAGACACTGGGGGCAGTGGGGGTGGTCATCGCGCTGGGGGCGATGCTCGGCAAAATTCTTGCTGACGCCGGCGTCACCGAGCTGATTGCTGCGGTCATCCTCAAGCGCACAACGGATCGGATGATTCCGTGGGCGATGATGATGGTCGCGTTTGTAATTGGCATTCCGATGTTTTTCGAGGTCGGCCTGGTGATCATGCTGCCGCTGATCTTCAGCGTGGCGCGCAAGCTGGAAAGTCAGGCGCGCTTCAAGGGTTCAGCGTATGTCTATGTGGGCGTTCCGGTGATTGCCGCACTGGCCGCCATGCACGGCATGGTCCCGCCGCACCCTGGCCCGTTGACGGCCATCGCCGCACTGAAAACCTCGGTCGGGCCGACCATGCTCTATGGTTTCCTGGCGGCTATCCCGGCCATGATTTTAGGCGGCCCACTGTATGGCGCATTCATTTCCCCGCGCATGAGCACTCGGCCCGATCAGGTGTTGCTGGATCAGTTCACCCTGGCTGAAAAAGCCGACGATAAATCAAGCCCCAGCGTATACCTTGGCGTGCTGGCAGCCTTGCTGCCGGCGATCCTGATGCTGATCCATGCCGTCGCCGAGATGGTATTGTCCAAGGACAATGCGCTGCTGAAAATGGCCGGTTTCCTCGGCAATCCGCTGATAGCGATGCTGCTGGGCGTGCTGTTCGCTGGGGCCAGTCTGGTACTCGCGCGCGGCGGCGATGCGGGGCAATTGCGCGACTCGCTGGGCAAGAGCCTCAAGCCAATCGCCTCGATCATCATGATCATCGCCGGCGGAGGTGCCTTTCAGGAACTGCTAACCAGCGCTAAGGTGGGCGATGCGATTGTGCACCTGACTCAGCAGTCGGCGTTCCCTCCGCTGATCCTCGGTTGGTTGATCGCCATGTTGCTTTCGGTATCTACCGGTTCCGCCACGGTAGGTATCGTGGGGGCTGCCGGCTTGCTGGCGCCGCTTGCCGGTGCTGATCCCAGCCTCAACCTGCCGCTGCTGGCCTTGTCCATTGGCTGCGGCTCGTTGTTCTTCAACTACGCCAACCATGCAGGTTTCTGGATGGTGAAGGAATCCTTCGGCATGACGATGGGCGAAGCCACCAAGACTATTTCGGTGGTGCAATCGATTGTCGCCGTGGTCGGTTTGATTGTGGTGTTGCTGTTGAACGTGGTCGTGTAATGACCTGAGGCGGCGTCAAATCAGGACGCCGCCATCTGTGAAACCCCTTATTGGCCGTCGATCAGGCGCGGCAGTTGCAGCGGATTGGACTCGCGCAGTGCCTCACCGACCGCTTTTGGCCGAAGGCGGTCAGTCGTGAACGTCGGCTATCAGCCAAAAGCGACTGTTTTCGACCCAAAGCAGCCATCCTCTGCTGACGATTAAGTTCATGCACCCACGTCATTTACCAGTTTGCGCCAGCCATCCTTTGCTTCTTGCTCCGAGGTAAAGACTTGTACTTTTGGGGGCCAGAACTGCCCCTCGATTACGATGCACTCCAAGGTAGAGTCCTGAAACGTAAAGACGTAATGGATAGCATCTTTCATGAACCGCTGTTTATCGTGTCGAGGGTGAACGGCGCTTCTCTGCTCAAGCTCTGCTAGCCAAGGCGAATTATCTATTCGATGAATTTGGTAATGCTTAAGGCCTAGCCCAATAAGCGGATGGCCGCCCAAAGCCTCGTCGTTAGGCGAACCGAACTGGATTTTCTTTACTAACGGAAAATGAACCACCGCTACTTCTTCCCCAGCGGTGCAATACCGTAAACATAGCTGCGTATCCGTGGCGAACACCACGGGTTCGGGCGACGTACTTGGCTGTGGCCAGGAGTCGAGCAGCACTACGGTCGCTAATGTCATGGGGGAGCCTAGTGAATGAATGGGAACTAAACAGAGTGCTAGAGCCACTCGTTGTCGTCAAACCTTGACGATCGTGACAGGCCGCTTCTGGCCGAAAGCTGTCTGTCTCAAACGACCGCTATTGGCCGAAAGCAGACTGTCAGCACTGCATCTTTCGGCCAGAACCGGTCACGCCAATGTTAAAAAGACATCTCCAAACACTCTCACAGGCTACACATCCTTGCGCCTTTGCCTACAGCTACGCCAGAATCCGCCGGCTTGTGCGTCTTGGGGGTGGGTTCTATTGTGGTGCGGTCGCTGACGAATCAGCGATCGGATTTGACCGTCCGCCCAATATCAAGGCGCGCCAGCGCTCTGCACGTGTTCAGGTACTGTCTGAAACCATGTCGCGGTAGCTGTGCGTGGGACACCTTCGGGTGTGCCGGATTCCTTGATGTCCGGTCGGTCAACCCGCGTACAGCTGCCACCCTGTTTGTTTGACCGCGAACGGTGGCGGCTCCAGTCATCAAGGAGCTTCACCATGATCAAACCAACACCCAACCCGCCCGAAACCGAATCGGTTTCCCCCTACGAATCCCTCGATTCCAAAAAACTCCACGAAGCCGCCGACCGCGCCCTTGACCATTACCTCTGTCCGCCCGGTTCCACGCCGCTCCCACGTAAAACCCGCGGGATGTATGCCGTGACTGCGGACAACAAAAATGAAGAACTGCTGATTGATGCCAGTGAAACACTGGCTTCGGCCAAGGCCATTGCTCATGACGCTGCGAGCCTGTTGCCCGTGGCACAGCGGCGGACGTTGTTGGGGATTGCGCAGTTGATCATGCTCGGTGAGCTGGCGGTGAATCGGGCGTTGGATAATTTGCAGATGCCGGGGTGAAGCGAGGGGCGGGATCACCTGGTGATTGATCAGGTGTCCGTTCTGGCGCTTTCGCGAGCAAGCTCGCTCCCACAGGGTTTTAGGCTGGTCACAGATAGTGTGTGCGAGGCTGAAACCTGTGGGGGCGGGTTATTGAGGCATTTCAGGACATTCATCGGTCCATCGCGTAACCGTCATGTCCTTGAACTGTTCACCGATGGTATCGACGCGCAGGCAGGTGCCTTTCTTTGAGTAGTACAAGATGCAGCGCGAGCTATCGAAAGAACAGGTATCCAGTTCGATGAACTTGCGTGCAGCCAACTCACGCTCCACGCCGCTGTATTCATAACCGTCGGTGGTATGCATCGGCGTTGGCTTCCAGCCTTGTTTGATTAGCTTGGACTTGGCCGCCACCAAACGCTCACCGACGACGATGCCTGCTGGCCCGCGCTTGTCGTTTGGCGCCTTTGAGCTACCGGCAAACGCTGCGCTGATACCCATGCAATAAACTGCGACAAGTACGAGGGTTGAAGCCTTCATTGGACAGTTCCTCCGCAGATTTGTAGGTCGATAAAAAGCCCGGATACTCGGCGTAAGGTTGTGGAGGATAGTGATTTTTCTTGCTTGGACCTTCGGGAAGCGCTGCCCACCTTATCGCTGCTTTAGGCATCGCGCCCGGAATGTCACAGGCCTTGATCTTGTCGATCACGCCTAGCAAAAAAAGGAGACTGATTTATTTCCATAAATAAATCAGTCCCCTTTGTTATCACGTTGTTGTCAATTTCTGGTTTCAATCCTTTTCAGGGCATTTGAAGTTCCAGGAATAAACTTTCATGTCTTTGACTTCTTCGCCGACAGTTCCTACACCTAAACAATCTCCGTTCTTGATGTAGTTGAAGCTGCAGAAACGGACTCCCTCCGTGCAAGACTCGATTTCATTGAAACCTTTTCTTTGGATGGCGTTTTCAACCCCGAGCTCACCTGAGTAGGACGGATTCGGCTTCCAGCCATTTTTGATCAAAGCTTTTCGGGCTTTCGAAAATGGCATTCCCTCTTTGATAGGAACGTCTGCTGCGCTAGAAAATAAACTGACGCAACATAAAAAGCTGATGGCTAATATTTTTAGTTTCATTTAAAAGTACCGCCAAAGCCTTTATATGTTTTTCTACTTCGTCGTACTCAGCATAAGGTTGGCCGGAAGGCTTTCCATTGATATTTGGTGCGATCTGTGACTAGGGCTGCAGGTTTGCCACTCACGGGAAGTTCCTTTTCAAAGATTCAGATGTCCTTGGCCTGGTTGGAATAGAAATCGACATTCCGGCCACTGAGAGAGTACGTAGGGCAAGCGTTTGGGGGCGTTAGAAAGTGCGTCCTAGGGGAGGGACGCGAAAAATCTACCGCCCATGTACATTTGCGTCGCACAGAATGCCTGAGGCAAAAGTTGCGCTCAACATTTCTTACAGATCTTTGATTGACTGTTGGTGAGTGGCTTCTGTCGAGTCGCTCGCAATGCCTTTACGCCCCGGCTGGGTTTACGCTTTGTGCGCGGGAAAATTGCCAGTGATGGGGCAGATTTTTTTAAGTCGGGAGGTGCCGCAGTAAGGTCTCGATAAACGCCAACGTTTAAAAAGACATTTCCAAACACTCTCTCAGGCTACATATCCTTGCGCCTTTGCCTACAGCTACGCCAGAATCCGCCGGCTTGTGCGCCTTTGGGGCGGGTTCTATTGTGGTGCGGTCGCTGACGAATCAGCGACCGGGTTTAGCGACTCGACTTATAAATAGGTGCATCAGCGTTCCATGCTTTGTCGCAGATTCAATGTCTGTGCCTCCGCTATGGTGGCTGTATGCGGGAGACCCTTGGGTCTGCCGGGTGCCTATAACCGGTTCGCTAACCTGCGTACAGCCGCCACCTTTCTGTTTAGCGACAGTTATGGCGGCTCCACTCTAATAGGAGCTTCACCATGATCAAACCAACACCCAACCCACCCGAAACCGACTCGGTTTCCCCCTACGAATCCCTCGATTCCAAAAAACTCCACGAAGCCGCCGACCGCGCTCTCGACCACTACCTCTGTCCGCCCGGTTCCACGCCGCTCCCACGTAAAACCCGCGGGATGTATGCGGTGACCGCAGACAACAAAAATGAAGAACTGCTGATTGATGCCAGTGAAACACTGGCTTCGGCGAAGGCCATTGCTCATGACGCTGCGAGTCTGTTGCCCGTGGCACAGCGGCGGACGTTGTTGGGGATTGCGCAGTTGATCATGCTTGGTGAGCTGGCGGTGAATAGGGCGTTGGATAATTTGCAGATGCCGGGGTGACGCGAGGGGCGGGATCACCTGGTGATTGATCGGGTGGTCATTCTGGCGCCTTCGCGAGCAAGCTCGCTCCCACAGGGTTTTATGCTGATTGCAGATGGTGTGTACGACGCTGAAACCTGTGGGAGCAAACATTACGGACGGATCTATTTTCTGCTCCACCCAGTCCGGCCATAAAACATTGATGTTTTGAGCGCGGCGTCTGCAAGTCAGAAAGCCGGATTTTCCCTACAACGAACACCGATCCGTCCTGCATTCAAACCTGAGTCCGTTCGCCAAAGTCCTGTTTTTTCAGAACGGGGCACGGATGTGATCAGACTCATCCCGCTAAGCGAGTTACATGGCCAGCGAGAGCAGATCCTCGATGCCTACGAAGCCATGGAACATTTCCGACAGGCATTGAATCGCCCGGACGACTTGCCCGGATTCGACGACTTGTTAAACAGCATGGGCCTGCATCGTAACAACTACATGCAAGGCGCGAATGAGCGAAAACTCATCGATGCTGTGCGTAGCGGTGAGTGGGCACTGGTCAAGCCACGCTTGGCTACAGACAACGGCGGCGCCTCCTGGAATGCCTTCAACCCCAAACCCGAGCCACCTCCTGCACAACACTTGGTGGAGGAGCACGCCTACACCTTGCCGCAACCGGCTGAATCGGGTTTCCACATCGTTCAGAAACCCATGACGCTTGAGGCGCTTGAACGTGAGTTGTACGAAATCAGTCCCGGCGACTCACTGCGTCGCGAATTCCGTTCACTCAATCGACATCTCGGTGAGCGGGTCAAGCCTGGGCAAATGGTCTTGTTCAGCGACTCACGTAACTACATGTGCCGGCGCGAAGAAGCACAGATGATGGCCGCTGCGGAAAAGGTAAACGAGGCATTGAAAGACCTTTCGGATGAAGAAGCTTCGTTCATGGTTGAGCATCATGAGGTCATTGAGCCGTTTCTGGAGGTGTCGGCAGGCACATTGGGCGTTGCGTCATTCATGATCGGGCAGCATCTGGAAGGATTGAAAAATACTCTCAAAGAGTTGGAGCAACTGCATCAGCAGCAATACACCCAACATCGTCATCTACATTCCCCAGAGTTCTTTGCCAAACGCAAACGTCTGATGGCGAAACTGGATGCCAGCCTTGGGCCGCTGGTACGCAAAGGCACGGGTTTGCCAGATCATCCAAAACTCAAACGTGCACTGGGATTGTCCAGCCGCCGAATTGTTCACCGATGGGGCAAAGCAGGCGCACCGGCACAACTGCCCGGATATGCAACCCACATTGCGGGTGTTGCCAGAGCAGCGAAGTTCATGAAGGGAGGTGGTTATCTCGGCATAGGTCTGCAACTGGGCGCATCCAGCTCAAAAATCCACGAGGTCTGCGCGTCCGGCCGCGATGCGGAATGCAGGCAAGTGAGGTTTGTAGAAGGAGGGAAGATGATCGGCGGTACGGCTGGAGCTCTCGCTGGTGGATATCTCGGAGGGAAAGCAGATCTGGCGGTATGCGCGAAATTGAAAGGAATGGGGAAACTCGTATGTGTGCTTGTGGTTGGTGCGGCAGCGTCCGTGGAGACAGGAACTCAGATGTCGGAGCTAGGTGAGTTTTTGGGTCACGAAATTCATGAGTATTCCGAATAATGGAAGTCACCGAAATAGTATTTGCCTGGGCATGTGGGGCGCTGATCCTATTAGGCGTGATCAACTGCGCAATGATTTTCTACGCCGTTTATACAAAACTCGATGCTCTGGAAAAACACTTTGATGAGTGGCTGTACTTATCCATGGACTGTGGTTCATCAGGGGGAAGTTTTTACTCGAGAACTCAGCGGATGACCGCTGTCAGCCGGTTGATTACATCCAAGAGTATCCAACGGCAGGAACCCCTGCTGATCGACGCCGTTCAACGCCTTCCCAGAGGACTCAGGTTCTGGGCGACGAGTCCATTTCATGTCGGCTATTTCGTGTGCGGCGGGACTTCACTGCTTTGGCTGTATGGGAAATACAGAGGTTTTTTGTAATGGGGCAAAAAGAAAATCAGTCCTTCGGTGAGGTCGTTTACGAAGACTCCCCATGACTGAAATCAAACGTCTGTTCGCCGCCACTGGCATTGCGTTACTGGTGCTGATCATCTCCAACGTTCTGGTGATGATCTATGTCGGGTATTTCAAGCTTTCCGAAATTGAATTGCACCTTGAAAATTGCTATCTGCTCCACAACTGCCCGCAGAAGGGACGTTCCGGTTTTTGGGCGCGCAGGTACAGGCTCACTCTGATCACTGCTTTGCTGCGTAAACGTGCTTCGCGCCTGTTGCTGGATAATCCGGGCGCCCTCGAAGATGTCCGGACCCTTCCGCTGAATTTGCGGCGGTGGGTCGAAATTCCATATCGATTGAATGCATTTTCTCTGCTGGGAATTCTGGCTTTGTATGGTTGGGCGGAATATTTAGGACTGTTCGAGTGAACACCAGGCTAGCAATCTCGGCCATTTTCTTACGTCTGTTGGAATAAGGGGACGGATCTGTTGTGGGTACGTGACGGAATGAGGTCTCGATAAACGCTAACGTTTAAAAAGACATCTCCAAACACTCTCGCAGGCTACACATCCTTGCGCCTTTGCCTACAGCTACGCCAGAATCCGCCGGCTTGTGCGCTTTGTACCTGGTCTTTATTGTCTACGTGTCGCTGGCAACCCAGCGACCGGGTTTAGCGACCTGACTAGGTATAAGTACAACGACGCTCCAGTTTGTCGCAGCCGTTCGCGATGACTATATGGTGGCTGTGCGTGGGAGACCTTCGGGTCTGCCGGGTCTTATACCTCTCGGTTCGCTAACCCGCGTACAGCTGCCACCCTTACTTGTTTAGCGACAGGTGTTGGTGGTTCCACTAGGTATAAAAATGGAGCTTCACCATGATCAAACCAACACCCAACCCACCCGAAACCGAATCGGTTTCCCCCTACGAATCCCTCGATTCCAAAAAACTCCACGAAGCCGCCGACCGCGCCCTCGACCATTACCTCTGTCCGCCCGGTTCCACGCCGCTCCCTCGTAAAACCCGTGGGATGTATGCCGTGACTGCGGACAACAAAAACGAAGAACTGCTGATGAAACACTGGCTTCGGCCAAGGCCATTGCTCATGACGCTGCGAGCCTGTTGCCCGTGGCACAGCGGCGGACGTTGTTGGGGATTGCGCAGTTGATCATGCTCGGGGAGCTGGCGGTGAATCGGGCGTTGGATAATTTGCAGATGCCGGGGTGATGTAGGTGTCGGGATCACCTGGTGATTGATCGGGTGTCCGTTCGGGCGTCTTCGCGAGCAGGCTCGCTCCCACAGGGTTTTGTACTGATTGCAGATGTTTTGTTTGGCGTTGAAATCTGTGGGAGCGGGGCGATTGCTTTTCTGCGTCGTTTTCATGTGGTTTGTTGCTGCTTTCGGCATTGCGCCTGGAAAAATCAGCGGCGGATCTGTTCAAGGAGGGAGGTGATCGACCATCACCCTTGCGGGTGATGGGTTCGATGCATCACGCGGATTATATATTCGGGGTGTAAGAGAAACTCTGCGAAGCTTCGGTATCGGTGAATGGCGTGACGCGAGTTTTCTTGTTGAACAGGCCATTGATGACCGAGCCGGGGAACATCTCGATGGCGTTGTTGAACAGTTCGACGTTGCGGTTGTAGATGGTGATGGCTGCGCCGACGTTCTCTTGTTGTTCGGAAATTTCACGCATCATGTTGTTCGCCGCTTCTGATGCTTTCAGGTCAGGGTAGGCCTCGAAAGCGATGCGTAAGCCACCCATCAGCTCCCGGGTGGCGGTTTCAACGGTCGTTAGGGCATTGCCATTGGCGCCCGCAGGCAGGGCGTTGACAGCGCTGCGCAGGCCGGTGATCTTCTCCAGGAGGCTGGCCTCGTAGACCATGAAATCTGCGAGCACTTTTTGCAGTTGGTCGAGAACTTTGGTCTTCTGGCGTTCGTAAACGAGGACGTCCGACCATGCACGTTGTACTCGGTTGTGTCCCCCGATAATGCCGTTATAAATGCTGAAGCCCGCTACGATTATGACGACAGCGATAACAGCGGAGAGGATGAGTGCAATGTCCATGGCTTACTTCTCTTGGCGTTGTTTTGGGGGAGTGGCGGTAAAGGTAAAGTTGTCATCGTGCAGCTCACTGAGTGCATGGCTCCATTGGAGCGCAGACATCAGACGTGGCAGTTCGATACCGGCAGAAATTTCTTCGTAAAAATTGTTGGGCGAAGCCAGCGAATACTGGGCACCGAACGCGAACAGGTCGTTGCTCTCAAAACTGAGGCAGAGCTCTCCACTGTCGGAGAACTCCAGGTTTGGACGATGGAGGATGTCGAACAGCTTCAGCAAGTGGAGCACCGTCGAAGGCTTGATGAATTTCGCGCAGAGCATCTCGCTGCGACCGGTCAAACGGAACGCTTTATTGAAATCCGGAGAAGCCGTGTCCATGGGATGCGAATAGTCGTTCTGGGACTGGTGATCAGATCTGACCGATATTCCGGTGACCCATGGAAAGTCGATGACCAAACTGTAGCGATCGTAGTGGTCATAAACCACTCGAGTCTCGGTTTTGGTATTGCCCTTTTCGTCGGTAACCGTGGTATGCACCTCGCGTCGGTTGACATAGTGCAGCTGGCGGTACGTGAAAGGGAGGTTGCGCAACGTGCCGGTAAACTCACCCTGTATCGACTCGACCAACTTGCGGCTGTAGTCGCCGCGACGGTAATCACCAAATTCCGTGTCCAGCTCTTTGAGGGTTGCGGCCGAGTCTTCTCTCAGGAAAGTCAGTCCGTTGTGGAAGTAGGATGACAGTCGAGCAATTCTTTTACTGAGCGACGGCAACCGATCAGATTTGGATTTCATCCATGCCAGACTCCAAACGGCAATCACGATGCCAAAAAAACCAGTACCCATGCCGAACGAGTCGGGATCAATTTCCAACCGGTAAAAGAACAGAGCGACGCTATGGATGTTTCCAATCCAATAAAGGGCCACAGCGCTCGCAAGCAATAACAGGCCGGTGCCGAAAAACCACCATGCACGTGTGCGATCGAATTCGAGCGGGCCGTTGTACAAGGCAAACTCATGGATCACGTTCAGGAGGTCGGCGTTGGATTCAGCCCTGTCAATACTGGCTTCGCTCACCGTCAGCAACTCAGTGAGTCGCGCGTTCTGCGATGCGTTGGGCATGTAGACATCCTTCAACGAGAGCAAGGTCGAAGACTCACAAAAGCATAGCGATGGCGTCCTGGCCTCACATCGGATTCAGGGATGCCTGGTGCGGGAGCAATGGTCCGGATTGAGGATTTGGCTCTATTCATAATCTGTCAGAAACATTGAAAAGGAGTGGACGATACCATTGTCATGCGCTGACCGCTTGTGGCGGATACGTGTCTCTGGAAATGGTCGAGCATTCGGCAGGCAGTAGTCTGTGGCCCCTGTCCGTGCATCGGGCGTTGTCATGACAGTTACCTAGGCGACCGATTGATAAAGACGCAATCCAGCCGCACGCCATTCTGTCATTTGGTTGGTATCAGTTCAGGCAAAGCGGCGTTTATGAAATTCAGGGCGATTCATATGTTTTGAAAGTGTGCGCTGCAATGGCGCACTTAAATTGTCAGACAATGATCGAACTGGCCGGATTCGGAGACTTTCGTAGCACTATCTCGGTGCGGTTGTATAACAGTTACGCACCAAGTTAAGCGCAAAAGGTTTTTTTGATTTTCATTATTGACACCTGATTTTATTTGTTTAAATCTCACTTCGCCGAATGGTTCGGCTTCATTGAAGATAAGGAGAGTGTCATGATCGTTATTAATCTCGAATCGAAAACCTTGGCTAACTGGACTCAAGCGGCAGGTCCGGTTAAAACCACCGTCAAGTGATGTTCAGGCCCGGAAGAAGTTCTTCCGGGCTTTTTATTTTTTCCAGTCTCAAGGACGAGAGCAGTGCCTTCCTATATCAGTGATAATATTTTTTTTCTGATCAAGAATAAGCAGTTGGTGCTATGGGACTATCAAGCACACAAGCAATATTCCATCGCTCCGCAGTATCTTTGTCGGTTACTGCATCTGAGTCAGAATCCAGACGAAGAGCCGGATTCACAAGACGCAATCGACCAGGAATTGCTGGCAGCCGATGTACTGTCAGAGACTGAATTTCCCGCAATGCAATGGGGCTGGGATGATCTATCCCGCATCTTTCACGTTGGCACCAGCAAGATCGACTATGCGGCGCGACCCGAAAGCGTCCATGAATGGGCAATGGCCTATCAATCGGCGTGTGAAGAAGCCTTCACTGTTCCGGTGCCCAAGTTAAGGCATGAGGCTCAGGATAAGGATGAAAGGCGATGTATTGCTCTAACACGACCGGATATTATTCAGCATCATGACTTGCACAGCACGTTGTTAAAACGACGCAGTGTCAGGGAGTTCCTTCCTGTGGCGGTCACCAAACAACAGGTAGCATCAATACTTTATTATTCGCTGGCGTATCTTCCTTTTCGCGCTCTTGAAACTAGTCTGTTGTGTCCTGATGAACTACGGCATCGCAGAACTAGCCCTTCAGGCGGCGGACTTAATGCGATTGAAGGATATGTTTATATCAGGAATGTCGCGCAGATCCCGCCCGGGTTTTATTACTACAACCCTGTCGAGCACCAGTTGGAAGTCATAAGTAACGATCTCGGTTTCAGTTTGGGTCAGGCACTCAACGGGCAATTCTTTGCGCAAGATATTCCGTTCGGTATTTTCCTGACGTGCCAGTTTGACCGGCTTTGGTGGAAGTATCCGCACTCGAGAGCCTATCGCGTCGCGTTGCTGGACGCCGGCCATATCTCCCAGACCGTGCAGCTTGTTTCAACTGCGCTGGGCCTTGGGACTTGGGTCTCTGCCGCTATTGATGAATCGTGTCTGGAGCCATTGTTGGGCGATCTCCACTCGTCAGCGCCCTTGTTGTTTGTCGGGGCCGGTGTCAGCACCGGCCGGGACATGCCGGCTGCTTTGGAAGCGCTGCATGCCAGCGAGGGAGCGCGGGAAGATGATTGAGGAAATGAGTTCGATCGACACCGATGCGCTGCAAGTCTTTTCAGACTGGAACGACGCCGCCACCGTGCGGACGCGGCCTAACGCCTATGACCTGTCCGGCTGGACGCAGGGGGGCGAACAGGACAAGGACTGGTTTGTGCCGGCGGCAACTCCCTGGCTCGCCGACGAGGCGGTTCATTGCCATGGCGACGCCGTGAGGCAGGCGATATTGGCCAGGTATCTGGTGATGTTCCTCGACTACACGACTGAACTGGAGACGCGCATTGTCAATCGCGCGATCACAACCATTGCGCATGATCGGATTGGCTTGGGTTTGTCTCCGGCGTTGAAACTCACAGGCCTCAAGTTATATGCCGACGAGGCCTACCATGCGGTGATATCGGCGGAGGTCGCCAATCAAGTCAGCGCTATTTATGGAATTGCCAATCGGGAAGTTGCCTCAGAGCGCGTCCGGAACATCCGGGCGCTGGTGAACACGGTTGAGCCTGCCCATACCGAATTGGCCTGGTTCGTTGTTGGATTTGTTTCTGAAACGGTGATTACCAAGGAATTTCTGAAGATCTCCAAGGCAACCGTTTATGCCCCCGTCTACCGGATGCTGCGTGACCACCTTGAGGACGAACTCAAGCACTCACTTTATTTTTCGCACCTTTTTACGATTGTTTGGCAGGGCGCTTCCGACGCTCAGAAAACCTTCATGTCGGGTTTTATCGTTCAAGCCATTTACGAGTTTTTCAGGCTGCATGAAACCTGGTTGTTCGAGAACTTGAAGTGTGTGGGCGTTGATGCCGCCAGTGCGTGGCTTATCCATGAGAGGCAACAAGGCCATGCGCCCCATCGTGCCAGGGCCCGAGCCGGGTGCACCGCAACGATAACGGCGATGAAACGCAGTGGTTTTTTCAAAGACCCCATGAACGTGAAGCGCTTTGCCGAGGCAGGGCTTATCGAATGACAGCCAAAGGGAGAATACGGTGAACGTTAAGCTCAAATCGCCTGCGAAGGCCTCTGCACTGTTCTTGCTGTCGGTCATGGTTGTACTCGGCGTGTTCCCGCTCGATGTATTACTTCCGTCTTATCCGGCGTTGGCGGATGCGTTCGGGATGCAAGTCAATGAGGTCACATTCTTTGTGGCGACCTTTGCGGTCGGGTTCTCCCTCTCTCAAATCGTGGTAGGGCCGCTGTCCGACAAATATGGCCGACCTGTAATGCTTAAGCTTGGGTTGGTGGTGTCGCTGCTGGGGATTACGGGTTGCCTGCTCTCCAGTACTCAAGTGCAGTTTGCCTTGGCGCGAGTGGTGCAGGGCGTAGGGTGCGGATGCTTTGTGTTGGCTCAAGCGATTGTTCAGGATGTTTTCACGGCTGAAGATCGACAGCGGATTCGTATTTACATGCTGTCGTTAAGCGGACTGTGTATTTCGTTCTCGCCGTTGTTTGGGACCTATTTGCAGTACGCCCTGAATTGGCAAGGGAGTTTCTACGTGTTTGCTGGCCTGGCGGTGATCTTGCTGGGGCAAACGTTGTGGTTTTTCCCCAAATTGCAGGATCAGTCGCTGACGTCGCGATCGCAAAAGCTGGAAATATTGAAGCGTTATGCGGATATCTTCAGCTTTAAACCTTTCGTGTATTCGTGGATGACATCGGCAATGGCGTTTTCTTGCCATTTTGGCTTCATTGCGATTTCTCCAATCATCTTCCTCGAAACGCTGCGGGTGTCCTCGTTGACTTATTCATGGGTGCTTCTGGCCTATGGAGGCGCCTATGTGGTGGGCGGGTTATTGGCCACGCGGTTATCCAAAACACTGACAATCGACACGCAAATCAAGCTGGGATTGGCGATCTCGGGGCTGTCCGGTCTGATTATGGTGGGGTTGATTCAGTTTCAGCTCTCCATCGCTACGGTGGCGATACCGATGATCATCTGCACCGTAGGCACCACGCTGGTCAGACCCGCCGCCGCGTCCAGGGCCATGGAGATGTTCAGCGAGAAGGCGGGGGCCTCGTCGGCGGCGGGCGGCACTCTGATGTTTGTCACGGCTGGGGTCGTCAGCGTGCTGCTCGCCGTCGCACCCTTTCCTCCGCAGGAGAGCCTGGCCGCCTTCATTTTGATCGCAACGGTACTCGGCTATGGCTTCAACAAATGGGGAGTGGCTGAGGGGGCGGCACTTGAGAGCGTCCCGGCCAAGTGAGCGTTAGGCTGGCGGGGCTGGGTTGCGGGGGGAGGGTGAACTTCTTGCCAGGTCCTTCGAGTAAGTTTGTTGCCGCTTTCGGTATTGCGTTTGGAAAATCAGGGTCGGCGTTGTCATGGCAATGATGGCTGCTGGCCGGTCTCGGTGTCTGGATTGATTCTTCTGGGATGAAGGGCAAAAGCTACCCTCACCCCAGCCCTCTCCCGGAGGGAGAGGGGGCCGACCGAGTTGTCTTGCGGGGTGCATCGACCTGGAAGATCTTGGTGATTATGGTTCGGTGAAGGATCTTCGCGATTATCGCTTTGGTGATTCTGGGGCTTCGCGAGTGGAAGCGGCCCTCACCCCGGCCCTCTCCCGGAGGGAGAGGGGGCCGACCGTGTTGTCTTGCGGGGTGCATCGACCTGGAGGATCTTGGTGATTATGGTTCGGTGAAGGATCTTGGCGATTATCGCTTTGGTGAAAGACCCTGGTGATTATGGCTTCAGGGAAGAACCTTCGATTTGGCTTTGTGAGCTTGGCAATTGTGGATTCAATGAAAGGCTTTCAAGTCGGTGTAGCTCTCGAATATCCCCGAATCGGTTCCCTCTCCCTCTGGGAGAGGGCTAGGGTGAGGGGCTTTCCGTTCGGGACAACAAGGTCTCCAGCCTGGCCAATGGCGGCGCATCCTGGTTGCGGTCGAATACCTGGATGCCAATTTTGAGCAACCGCCCATTTTCGGCTGCGCTGATCAATTGCTCACACCGCAACAACAACCGCCCCTGATCGCAATCAACAGCCTTCATTCCCACCGGCAATCGCCCCTCCAACCGTAACTCCGCCATCCGACTCTGCGCCGCAATCAGCGCGACCGAACGATCCCTTAGAACCCCGCTGCTCTGCGTCATCAATCCCGCCACGCGCACAGCCGCCGACATCGCCACGGCAATAATCGCCAGCGCCACCAGCACTTCAATCAGGGTGAAACCGTCTTCTCGCGAACGCGCACGCATACATGGCCCAGAGCCAAAACACAGCCCTCGACGCTAACCCGCGTGCTTGACGGCTTGACGACGAAAACTCCCGAGGATTTTCAACATCCCTGACATATCTTCTTGCAACACTGCGCGTCGAATCGAATCAAGCCAGGGAATGTCGAGATGGATATCGCACCTTTCAAATCGCTTCAGCAACCGATGCGCACGCCGCGTGGTCAGCAGGGTTTTACCCTGATCGAGATCATGGTGGTGGTGGTGATTCTGGGGATTCTCGCGGCGATGGTGGTGCCCAAGGTGCTCGATCGTCCGGATCAGGCACGGGCCACGGCGGCGAAGCAGGACATTGGCGGGTTGATGCAGGCCCTGAAGCTGTATCGCCTCGACCACGGCACTTACCCGAGCATGAACCAGGGGCTGAAGGTGTTGGTGGAGCGGCCGGCGGATGCGAAGAACAGCAATTGGCGCTCGTACCTGGAACGCCTGCCGAGCGATCCGTGGGGGCGGCCTTATCAGTACCTCAACCCCGGCGCCAACGGCGAGATCGACATCTTTTCCCTCGGCGCCGACGGTCAGCCTGACGGCGACGGCGTGAATGCCGACATCGGTTCGTGGCAGCTGTAAGGCCGGCCATGGACAGCCGTTCGCCGAACCGGGCGAAGCAGCAAGGGATGGCGATTATCAGCGCGTTGCTGATCGCGGCCGTGGTGGCGGTGATTGCGGCGGGCATGCTGACCCGCCAAAGCGTTTCGACCCGTGCGCTGGAAGCGGATCAGCAGCGGGTGCAGGGCCGCTGGGTGGTGCAGGGCGGTCTGGAGATCAGCCGTCAGCGGTTGTGGGAGGCGCGCCAGCGTGATCCGCTGACCCGCCTCGATCAGCCGTGGGCACAGCGCCTCAGCGCCTCAGGTTTTGAAGGCCGGCTGGAAGACGAGCAGGGCAAGTTCAACCTGCGCAATCTGGTGGCCAATGAGCGTGTGGATGAGGCACAGGTCGAGGCGTTCGCGCGCCTGTGCGAGTTGATTGGTGTCAGCGCCGGGTTGAGCCAGCGCATCAGTCAGCGGGTGATTGCCTCTTACCCGCGACTGTTGAATCCGCAGATCGCCGCGACCACCAAAACCGGCTTCGACAGTGGCCGGTTAACGTCGCCCAACGCTTCGCGAAAACCCGAAAATCCAAAGCTGCCGATGCTGCGCAGCATCGAGGATCTGCGCGGTGTCGATGGCATCAATGACGCGCTGATCAGCAAACTCGCGCCGTACCTGACGGTGATTCCAGCGACGACTTGGGTCAACGGCAACACCGCTACCGCGCCGGTGCTGGCCGCGAATGTGCCGGGGTTGTCGCTGGAGCGGGCGCAGGCGTTGATCAATGAACGTGACGCCGGGCGCTGGTTCATCAATCGCGGTGATTTCGTCAACCGTTTGCGCATGCCGCAACTGGAGATCAGCAGCGTCAAGGTCGGCATCACCAGTGACTGGTTTCGCCTGCGCGGCGAGGCGCGGCGTGATCAGCGCCGGGTCAGCCTCGAAGCGTTATTGCATCGCTCGCAGGATCGCCTGCCGCAGGTGATCTGGTCGCGGGTGGGCGTATGAGTCAGCTACGGATTGCTCTGGCGCCGTTGGCCGAACTTGAGCTGGACAGTCCGCTGTGCTGCGCGTGGCTGGATCGTCAGGGGCAGGTCAGTCGTGAGGAATGCCTCAGCCTGAACCAGTTGAGCCAGTCGCCGAAACAGCCGCCGCTGGTGTGTTTTCTGCACCCCGCGGACAGTCTGCTGGCGAGCATCGACGTGCCGCCGCTGCCTGCGAACAAGACGGCGGCCGCGGTGCAATGCGCCGCGCAGGCGTTGATGCTCGGTGACGGCAACGCGATGCACATCGCTCACAGTCCCCGTGATGAAACCGGGCAAGTGCAGATCGCCTGGGCGCCCCGCGAACGCTTGCTGCGCCTCGGGCAATTGCTCAAGCACAGCGGCCTTAACCTGCGCGGCGTGTACCCGGCGGCTTACAGTTTGCCGGTGTTGCCGGGCACGGTGGCCTGTCGCCTGGACGGTCATCTGTTGCTGCGCGACAGCGTGCAAACAGCGCGGGTGCAGCCGTTGTTCGATGAAGACCCGGGCGACGGGTTGCTGGCGTCCGGCAGTGCCTTGCACTGGATTGGCGACGGTGCACCGCCCAACGCTGAACTGCCGATGGCCGAGGCCCAGCGCTGGACCGGGCCGTTGCCGGGCTGGGGCCTGCACGGCGCCGTGCAACAACAGAACACCGAGCATCGCGGCTGGGGCCGGGCATTGGCTTTGTTGGCATTGGCCGTGGCGGTGTGGGTGGTCGGTTTGAACCTGTATGCCGCCCGCGAAGCCAGTCAGGGCCAGCAGTTGAAGGCGCACATGAATCAGCGGGTGAAACAGGCCTTCCCCGAGTTGCCGGTGATCCTCAATCCGTTGCAACAGGCCCGTCAGCAATTGGCGGCGCGGCAGAAGGGCGCGGCGGACGATCCGGCGCAAACCTTCAATCGGCTGGTGCTGCAGGCCGGCAGCGGCATGCCGTTCATGGCTGGCAGTGTCGAGCAACTGACGTTCGC
Organism: Pseudomonas sp. GNP014; assembly: GCF_054344005.1. NCBI lineage: Bacteria > Pseudomonadati > Pseudomonadota > Gammaproteobacteria > Pseudomonadales > Pseudomonadaceae > Pseudomonas > Pseudomonas sp. GNP014. Next base: position 3,981,773 of record NZ_JBTGUS010000001.1, read on the forward strand.
CGAGGGCGCGTTGCAATTGCGCCTGCTCAGCGATGCGCGGCGCTCCGGTACCGACAAAGACTGGCAAAGCACACTCGCTCAGGCCGGCATCAGCGTCACCGCCGAGGATGACGGCTGGACGCTGCGCCCGGCAGGAGAATCCCCTTCAAGTAGCACCGACGACGACAGCGGAGCAGAAGATGAATAAGGCCTCGCTCGCGGAGTACCGCGCCCGCTGGCAGCGCTTCAACAGTCAGGTGCAGGCGCGCTGGCAGCCGTTGGCGCTGCGGGAGAAACGCATGGTCGGCGGCATGGCTCTGGCGCTGGTCGGCCTGTTGATCTGGGTGGCGTTGATTCAGCCACCGCTGAAGAAAATCACCTATTGGCAAGCCGAGACGCCAAAACTGCGCGCGCAGACCGAAGCGCTGGAGGTGTTGCTGCGCGAAGTCAGCGTGCGCCCGGCCGGGCAAGGCGTGGCCCAGGCGCTGGAGCAGACGCTGCAGGCCAGCGGCCTGGCCGGGCATTACCAATTACAGGCGGCGGATGCCGGTGCGTGGCAGTTGATCTTCGACGCCGCCCCGGCCGATGCGGTGCTCGACTGGTTGCTGAGCACGCCGTCACAACTTTCTTTGCAGGTGGTCGAGGCCCGTTTGCAACGGGCAGACAACGCTTCGACCGATGTTACCGCCGGCACTTTGTCAGGCACCGTTCGCATGGATCAGGCGCTTGGCGCTAAGGAAGCTTCATGAAGGGGTCAGGATCCAAACCGGCACGCTTGGCTTTGCCGATGCTGCTGATGGCATTGAGCGCGTGCAGCAACACCACCACCACCACGCCACAGAATCAGCCGCCGTTGCTGGTCGACAGCGAACTCGGTCGGCCGCTGGCCAACACCCAGCGCAGCGGCGACGCGGTGCTGGACCGCGAGCGCGCACAGGCGCAGGCGCGACCTGCGCCGAAGCAATTGCACAACATCACCAAGAGTGCGCGCAGCGGTGCGGCGCCATCGAGTACCACGTTGCCGAGCAATCCGCTGGGCGATCAACCGGTGACGCTGAATTTTGTCGACGCCGATATTCAAGCGGTGGTACGGGCATTGTCGCGTTCGACCGGTCAGCAGTTTCTCGTCGATCCACGGGTCAAGGGCAACCTGACGCTGGTTTCGGAAGGCCAGGTGCCGGCGCGCCAGGCCTACGACATGCTGCTGGCGGTGCTGCGCATGCAGGGCTTCAGCGTGGTCGATGTCGGCGGTGTCGCGCAGGTGGTGCCAGAGGCCGATGCGAAGCTGCTCGGCGGGCCGATCTACAGCGCCGACAAACCGGCCGGCAACGGCATGCTCACCCGCACGTTCCGCCTGCAATACGAGAACGCGGTGAACCTGATTCCGGTGCTGCGCCCGATTGTGTCGCCGAACAACCCGATCAACGCCTATCCGGGCAACAACACCATCGTCGTCACCGATTACGCCGAGAACCTCACCCGCGTCGCGCAGTTGATTGCCAGCATCGACTCGCCGAGTGCGATCGACACCGATGTGGTGCAGATCCAGAACGGCATCGCCGCTGACATCGCGCCGATGGTCGCTGATTTGCTGGATGCGCCGGGCAACGATCCGACGCAGAAAATCGCGGTGATCGGCGACCCGCGTTCCAACACCATCATCATTCGCGCCGGTAGCCCCGAGCGTACCGAGCTGGCGCGCAACCTGATCTACAAACTCGACAATGCGCAGAGCAATCCGAGCAACCTGCACGTGGTTTATCTGCGCAACGCCCAGGCCGCGAAACTGGCGCAGGCCCTGCGCGGCCTGCTCACCGGCGAAAGCGACAGCGGCACCAGCGACAGTGCGCGGTCGGTGCTCAGCGCGATGGGCGGCACCGGCAGCAATGGCGACCAGAATGGCCAGAGCGGTGCGCAAACCAGCGGCACCCCATCGACCAGCAGCAACGGCAGCACGGGCAGCACCGGCGGCAGTTACGCCCAGGGCAGCAGTGGCAGCGGCAGCAGTGGCGGCGCGCAAAGCAGTGAACAGAACGTTGCCTTCAGCGCTGGCGGCGTGACCATTCAGGCGGACGCCACCACCAACACCTTGCTGATTTCCGCGCCGGAACCGCTGTACCGCAACCTGCGCGAAGTCATCGACTTGCTCGATCAGCGTCGCGCACAAGTGGTGATCGAAAGCCTGATCGTCGAGGTCGGCGAAGACGATGCCAGTGAGTTCGGTGTGCAATGGCAGACCGGCAACCTCGGAGGCAACGGTGTGATCGGCGGGGCCAATCTGGGTGGCTCGGGCATCAACGTCAGCGGCAAGACCAGCATCGACGTACTGCCGCAGGGTTTGAACCTGGGCTACGTCAACGGCACCGTCGACATCCCCGGCATCGGCAAGATCCTCGACCTGAAAGTGCTGGCCCGAGCGCTGAAGAGCAAGGGCGGCACCAACGTGCTGTCGACGCCGAACCTGCTGACCCTGGACAACGAAGCGGCGAGCATTTTCGTTGGCCAGACCATTCCGTTTGTCAGCGGCAGTTACGTCACTGGCGGTGGTGGCACCAGCAACAATCCGTTCCAGACCGTGACCCGTGAAGAGGTTGGTTTGAAGCTCAATGTGCGGCCGCAGATTTCCGAGGGCGGTACGGTCAAGCTCGACATTTATCAGGAAGTCAGCAGCATCGACGAACGCGCTTCGGCCAGCGCCAAATCGGCGGGGATTGTCACCAACAAACGGGCGATCGACACCAGCATCTTGCTGGATGACGGCCAGATCATGGTGCTTGGCGGCTTGCTGCAGGACGGCTACAGCCAGAGCAACGACGCGGTGCCGTGGCTGGGCAGTCTGCCGGGGATTGGTGCGCTGTTTCGCAACGAGCGCCGGGCGATCACCAAGACCAACCTGATGGTGTTCCTGCGCCCGTACATCATCCGCGACAGCGAAGCGGGGCGCAGCATCACCCTCAACCGCTACGATTTCATGCGCCGCGCCCAGGGTGGCTTGCAACCGGAACGCAGCTGGGCGATGCCGGACATGCAGGCGCCGCAATTGCCGACAGCAGCGCAAGGCGTGCCGGCAGTGGCGCCCACCTCAGGCCCTCGCGCAACCATCAAAGCCGTGCCGATTGACGGGAGCAGACGCTTTTGAAACCAGCTCGCAATGTGCAACTCACCTCTGTGGTGAGGGGATTTATCCCTGTTCGGCTGCGCAGCAGTCGTAAACATTGCGGGCGCGGTATGTCTGGAAAAAACCGATTGCAGGTTTTGGGGTTGCTGCGCAACCCAGCGGGGATAAATCCCCTCGCCACAGTGGGTTTGGGGGAGTTCAGGAGATGAGTGCGTTGCCTTGCACATCGACCAAAGCCGTTCCGATTGAGGGGAGAACACGCTTTTGAAACCTGCCCGCAATCTGCATCCCACTCCTGTGGTGAAGGGATTTATCCCCGTTCGGCTGCGCAGCAGTCGTAAACCCGAAACACTCGGTATGTCTGGCGAAATTCGGTTGCAGGATTTGGGGTTGCTGCGCAACCCAACGGGGATAAATCCCCTCGCCACAGTGGAGTTGGGGGAGTTCAGGAGATGAGTGCGTTGCCTTGCACATGGACCCAAGCGGTGCCGATTCATGGGAGCACACGCTTTTGAAACCAGCCCGCAATTTGCAACTCACCCCTGTGGTGAGGGGATTCATCCCCGTTCGGCTGCGTAGCAGTCGTAAACCCGAAACACTCGGTATGTCTGGCGAAATTCGGTTGCAGGATTTGGGGTTGCTGCGCAACCCAGCGGGGATAAATCCCCTCGCCACAGTGGAATTGTGGGAGTTCAGGAGATGAGTGCGTTGCCTTGCACATCGACCAAAGCGGTGCCGATTGAGGGGAGCAGACGCTTTTGAAACCAGCTCGCAATGTGCAACCCACCCCTGTGGTGAGGGGGTTTATCCCCGTTCGGCTGCGCAGCAGGCGTAAACCCGAAACACTCGGTATGTCTGGCGAAATTCGGTTGCAGGATTTGGGGTTGCTGCGCAACCCAGCGGGGATAAATCCCCTCGCCACAGTGGGTTTGGGGGAGTTCAAGAGATGAGTGCGTTGCCTTGCACATGGACCCAAGCGGTACCGATTGAGGGGAGCACACGCTTTTGAACCCTGTCTTCAATCTGCATCCCACCCCTGTGGTGAGGGGATTTATCCCCGTTCGGCTGCGCAGCAGGCGTAAACCCGAAACACTCGGTATGTCTGGCGAAATTCGGTTGCAGGATTTGGGGTTGCTGCGCAACCCAGCGGGGATAAATCCCCTCGCCACAGTGGAATTTTGGGAGTTCAGGAGATGAGTGCGTTGCCTTGCACATGGACCAAAGCGGTGCCGATTGACGGGAGCAGACGCTTTTGAAACCTGCCCGCAATCTGCAACTCACCCCTGTGGTGAGGGGATTTATCCCCGTTCGGCTGCGTAGCAGGCGTAAACCCGAAACACTCGGTATGTCTGGCGAAATTCGGTTGCAGGTTTTGGGGTTGCTGCGCAACCCAGCGGGGATAAATCCCCTCGCCACAGTGAAATTGTGGGAGTTCAGGAGATGAGTGCGTTGCCTTGCACATGGATCAAAGCGGTGCCGATTGACGGGAGCAGACGCTTTTGAAACCTGCCCGCAATCTGCAACTCACCACAGTGGATTTGGAGGAGTTCAGGAGATGAGTGCGTTGCCTTACGCCTGGGCCAAGGCGCAGCGGATTTTGTTGTGTGATGGGGTGTTGACGGTGTGCCCGTCGACGCCCGGCTGGTCGATCAGTGAGGCGCGGCGGCAGTTTGGCGCGACCACGATACAGCGCGTGCGCGATGACGAACTCGATGGCTTGCTCGCCAGCGCTTATGCCGATACTGGCAGCGCGGCGGCGGTGGTCGGTGCGGCGGAAAACGAAGTCGATCTCGACCGCCTGATGCAGGACATGCCGGAAATCACCGACCTGCTCGACACTCAGGACGGCGCGCCAGTGATTCGCATGATCAACGCGCTGCTCACCCAGGCCGCGCGCGATGAGGCCAGTGACATCCACATTGAACCGTTCGAAACCCATTCAGTGGTGCGCTACCGGGTCGACGGCACCTTGCGTGATGTGGTTTCGCCGCGCAAGGCACTGCACGGTGCGCTGGTGTCGCGGATCAAGATCATGGCCCAGCTCGACATCGCTGAAAAACGCCTGCCACAGGACGGTCGCATCGCGTTGCGCGTGGCCGGGCGGCCAATCGACATTCGCGTCTCTACCGTGCCCACCGGTCATGGCGAGCGCGTGGTGATGCGTCTGCTGGACAAACAGGCCGGGCGGCTGCATCTGGAAACCCTGGGCATGGACGCGCAAGTGCTGGCCAAACTCGACCACTTGATCCGCCAGCCCCACGGCATCGTGCTGGTCACCGGCCCCACCGGTAGCGGCAAGACCACCAGCCTCTACGCCGCGCTGGCGCGACTGGATGCCAGCACCAGCAACATCCTCACCGTGGAGGACCCGGTGGAATACGACCTGCCGGGGATCAGCCAGATTCAGGTCAACGCGAAGATCGACATGACCTTCGCCCTGGCACTGCGGGCGATTTTGCGGCAAGACCCGGACATCATCATGATCGGTGAGATCCGCGACCTGGAAACCGCGCAAATCGCGGTGCAAGCCTCGCTGACCGGTCACCTGGTGCTGGCGACCCTGCACACCAACGACGCGGTGTCGGCGGTCAACCGCTTGATCGACATGGGCGTCGAACCGTTTCTGCTGGCCTCGTCGATGCTCGGGGTCTTGGCCCAGCGGCTGGTGCGACGACTGTGTAAAGAATGCAAACAAGAAGACCCGGCGGCGCCGGGGACGTGGCGCCCGGTCGGTTGCCCGGCGTGTAATCACACCGGCTACAGCGGTCGCACCGGCATTCACGAATTGTTCTGCATCGACGACGACATCCGCACCCTGATTCACCAAGGGGCAGGGGAGCAAGCCTTGCGTGCGGCGGCGTCAAAGGCCGGCATGTTCAGCCTGCGTGAGGACGGTGAACGCTGGATTCGCAGCGGCGCCACCGCCCCTGAAGAAATCCTCCGTGTGACTCGGGACGCCTGATGAATCGCTATCGTTTTGAAGCCGCCGACGCCACTGGCAAGATCGAGTCCGGGCATCTGGAAGCGGACAGCCAGGGCTCCGCGTTCAGTGTTTTACGCGGGCGCGGATTGACCGCACTGTCGGTGCACAAGGAAAGCAATGTCGCCCAGCAGGGCGGCGGCGGATTGTTCAGCGCCAGGCTCTCCGACAATGATCTGGCCTGGGCCACGCGGCAATTGGCGAGTCTGTTGGGTGCCAGCCTGCCACTGGAGGCAGCGCTCAGCGCCACGGTGGAGCAGGCCGAAAAAAAACACATCGCCCACACTCTCAGCGCGGTGCGTGCCGACGTGCGCAGCGGCATGCGCCTGGCCGAGTCATTGGCTGCGCGGCCACGGGATTTTCCGGAGATTTACCGTGCGCTGATTGCGGCGGGGGAGGAATCCGGAGATCTGGCGCAGGTCATGGAGCGGCTCGCGGATTACATCGAGGAGCGCAACAACCTGCGCGGCAAGATTCTCACCGCATTCATTTATCCGGGTGTGGTCGGGCTGGTGTCGATCGGCATCGTGATTTTCTTGCTCAGCTACGTGGTGCCGCAGGTGGTCAGCGCGTTTTCCCAGGCGCGGCAGGATTTGCCGGGGCTGACCCTGGCGATGCTCAACGCGAGTGATTTCATCCGCAGTTGGGGTTGGCTGTGTGCAGGGATCATGGCCGCAAGCTTCTGGAGCTGGCGCTTGTATCTGCGCAATCCGGCGGCGCGTTTGAGGTGGCATCATCGGGTGCTGAAACTGCCGCTGATCGGGCGTTTCATTCTGGGCCTGAACACCGCACGTTTTGCTTCGACCCTGGCGATTCTCGGCGGCGCCGGGGTGCCGTTGTTGCGCGCATTGGAAGCGGCGCGGCAGACCTTGTCCAACGACCGCTTGAGTCTGAGTGTCAGCGAGGCCACGGCCAAGGTGCGCGAGGGTGTGAACCTCGCGGCGGCGTTGCGGGTGGAGAACGTATTTCCACCGGTGCTGATTCACCTGATCGCCAGCGGCGAGAAGACCGGGTCGTTGCCACCGATGCTTGAGCGTGCGGCGCAGACGCTGTCGCGGGATATCGAGCGGCGGGCGATGGGCATGACCGCATTGCTTGAGCCGCTGATGATTGTGGTGATGGGCGGGGTGGTGCTGGTGATTGTGATGGCGGTGTTGTTGCCGATTATTGAGATCAACCAGTTGGTGCAGTAGGGGTGTGTCTGATGCCTTGGTGGTGGTGGCACTGGCCTCATCGCTGGCAAGCCAGCTCCCACAGGGAACAGTGTTGTTAATGCGATTTGCAGCAAAACACAAAAACCTGTGGGAGCTGGCTTGCCAGCGATGAGGCCCGCCAGGCCAATAAATAGTTCAACGTTTTTGCAAAAGATTCTCCATCACCCGAGCGATGTTTTCCCGATCCTCGGGTTCTCCGTTCTGTCATCTGCAACCACCCGTCAACGCCTCCAGCCCGATTCAGCCAAACCCGCGATCCAGACGCTGCGCAGCATCCGACAAACACCCGAGAAAATCCCTTCAGAAACAGCTCGCAGCTCCCGAGGTTTTTTCCTTTATCTGTCACCGGAAACTGCGAATTTCTCAGTGCGACTTAACCAAGGCCAACGCTAGCGAGGGCCCCGGTGAGTCCTCCCAGTGTCATGCAAGTCACCCGAAAACCTGTGTTCCCAAACCTAGTTGAAAAGGAGATTCTTCATGTTCAAGCGCACTCTGATCGCAGCTTCCCTGACCGTCGCCGCTCTGGCTTCCGCTCAAGCCATGGCCGTTACCGGTGGTGGTGCAACGCTGCCTGCCGCTCTGTACAAAGGCTCTGCCGACAGCATCCTGCCAGCCAACTTCTCCTACGCTGCCATCGGTAGCGGCGGTGGCAAGACTGCTTTCCTGACCAACAACCCGGCTGGTTTCAGCACCACTGGCACTGTGCACTTCGCCGGTAGCGACTCGATCCTCAGCGCTTCGGAACTCAAGACCTACAAAGACACCTACAATGCTTCGTTCGGTCCGCTGATTCAGCTGCCTTCGGTTGCCACTTCGGTTGCCATCCCTTACAAAAAAGCCGGTCAGACTGCTCTGAACCTGACCAGCGCTCAGCTGTGCGAAGTGTTCTCCGGCCAGAAAACCACTTGGGGAGCGCTGCTGGGCACTGCTGACACCACCGCTATCCGCGTGGTTTACCGCAACGTTTCCAGCGGCACTTCGGAAATCCTCACCCGCCACCTGAGCACGATTTGCCCGACTCAGTTCGCGACCAACACCACCTTCACCGCCGCTCGTATCGGTGGCATCGCCTTGCCTTCGAACTGGGTCGGTGTAGCCAACACTTCCGATGTTGCCACTACCGTGAATGCGGTTGACGGCTCCATCGGTTATGTCGGTCCGGACGGTGTTGACGCTACCAGCAACGCTGTTGTTGCCCGCGTGAACGGTGTTCAGCCTACTTCGCTCAACGTGACGCTGGCGCTGTCGTCGGTGACCCCTCCATCGTCTGCTGTCGATGCTGCCGATCCATCCAAGTGGTCGCCAGTGGTCGCTAACCCGACTTCGGGTTACAAACTGGCTGCCTACACCAACTTCATCTTCGGTCAGTGCTACAAGGATGCAGCCGTGGCCGCGGACGTCAAAGCCTTCCTGACCACTCACTACAGCAACCCGGGCAACAACACTGCGACTCAGGCCCACAAGTTTGTCGCCGTGCCTAACGCCTGGAAAACCGCTGTAACCGCCAACTTCATCACCAACACCTCGGGCAACAACCTGGACATCAACAACGCCAGCGTCTGCAACGCTATCGGTCGTCCTTTGTAAGTCGGTTGATGCACTCGGATGTATAGATGGCGGCCCTTCGGGGCTGCCATTTTTTTTGCTCCCGTTAGAGGGAGCATTCGATAAGGAGATTGAGCATGTTCAAGCGTATTGAAAGGGTTGTGATGTCAGCCGCCGTGCTAATGGCGTCGGCTCAGGCGATGGCGGTAACGGGTGGCGGTTCCACCTTGCCGGCGTTGCTGTATTCGGGGGCTGCCAACAGCATCCTGCCCGCCAACTTCAGCTACGCGTCTGTGGGTAGCGGCAGTGGCAAGTTGGCGTTCCTGACCAACAATCCAGCCGTCTTCTACACCACCGGCACCGTACACTTCGCCGCTAGCGACTCGATCCTCAGCGCTAGCGAAATCAGCACTTACAACGCCAACTTCGGTGCTGCCTACGGTCCGTTGATCCAGATTCCTTCGGTGGCTACTGCGGTTGCCATTCCTTACAAAAAAGCCGGTCAGACTGCACTGAATCTGACCAGCGCGCAGTTATGCGATGTGTTCTCTGGCTACAAAACCACGTGGGGCGACTTGTTGGGCACGACAGACTACACACCGATCCGTGTCGTCTATCGCAATATTTCCAGTGGCTCGACGGAGATTCTGAGCCGTCATCTGAACTCGATTTGCCCGACCAGGTTCGCCACCAATGCGATGTTCACCAATGCTCGTTATCCATTCGGATCGCCGCTACCTCCGAACTGGGTGGGTGTAGCCAGTAACCTTGATGTTGTCACAGCAGTGAATGCGGTAGACGGGTCCATCGGCTATTCCGGCCCCGATGGCATCAGCGTGTCGAACAATACGGTGGTTGCCCGGGTCAACGGGGTTCTGCCGACGTTGGCCAATGTCACCCTTGCGCTGTCATCAGTATCGTTGCCGGTCACCCCTGAAAATCCCGCGCAATGGGCCCCGGTGGTAGCTAATCCGACGTCGGGTTACAGGCTGGCCGCCTATACCAACTTCATCTTCGGCCAGTGCTACCGGGATTCGGCTGTGGCGAACGACGTTCGTGCCTTTTTGACCAAACACTACAGTGTTCCCGGCAATGTCCTCGCCAGTGTGGCGCACGGTTTTGCACCCCTGCCTACACACTGGAAAAACGCTGTGACGGCCAACTTCATTACCAACACCACGGGCAGAAACCTCGACATCAACAACCCTTCGGTTTGTAACGGCATCGGCCGGCCGCTGTGAACACGTGCACCTGTGCATCAGAGGCAGCCCTGTGCGGGCTGTCTCTGCGTTGAAGGTCCGCCGCCCCGGACCCGCGAATACTCCCCCAACATGAAGTTTGTGTGACATCCGTTCGGTCGCGCCCCTCGCCAACTGCCTATGTCGTAACAGCAGGTTTTTGTTCGCCTGCGGCCATGTGTGGCAATCAAAAAAGGATCTCGTAGTGATGCTCGCTCGCCCGTCCCGTCGTCGTACCCACGTTCAGTCCTTTCCGCGTGATGCCGTGGAGCCGGCGCTGTGGCTGCTCAAGCCGTTGGCGCACGCGGTGGCGTTGTGTCTGGTGGCGGGCAGTGCGCAGGCGCAGACGGCGTTCAGTTCGAGCTGGTTTGCCGCCAAGGGCGCCGCGCAGCAAGCGGCAGCGGCACGGCCGAGCGTGGGCGGATTACCGGGGATGACGCCGCCACTGGCCCAACAGCAAAAAGCCAATCAGCAATTGCAGCGCTCTATCCAGACCTTGAACAACACCGTTGCCGCGATTGCCGCGCAACAAGCGGCGCAGGCCGCCGGGCGCACTGCGGCGTTGGGCACGGTGCAGTTTGTGCCGGACGGTCTGGGCGAGGGTGGTTTGAAGGTCGACAACAGCCTGACCCAGGGCTGGCAGAACGCGAAGGGCCCGCAGCAGACTCAAGTCGATGGCAAGACCACGGTGACGATCGAGCAGACTGCCGACAAGGCGATCCTTAATTGGGAGACCTTCAACGTCGGTCGCAACACCACGGTTGATTTCGCCCAGCAGTCGAACTGGGCAGTGCTCAACCGGGTCAACGATCCAAACGCCCGGGCCAGCCAGATTCAAGGCCAGATCAAGGGCAACGGCACGGTGATGCTGATCAACCGCAACGGCATCGTGTTCAGCGGCAGTAGCCAGGTCAACGTGCGCAACCTGGTTGCGGCAGCGGCGAATATCACCGACATACAGTTCCGCGATCGAGGTCTGTTTTTCGACAGCACCGGCACTCAGCCGACCTTCACCGATGCCGCTGGCAAAGTGTTGGTGGAGCGCGGTGCCTCGATTGAAACCCACAAACCGGCGGCTTCTATCGATGCCGGCGGCTACGCGTTGCTGCTGGGCAACGAAGTGCAGAACGACGGCAACATCAACACCGCCAAGGGCCAGACCGTGCTGGCAGCCGGTGACCGATTCTACATCCGCAAGGGCTCGGGCACCGAAGGCAATGCGCTGTCCACCACCTTTGGCAGCGAAGTCATTCCGGGCTTCAAGGCCGGTGCCGTTGCGGGCAAAGTCACTAACAACGGACTGATCCAGTCGTCGACCGGCGACATCACCCTTACCGGCCACGAGGTCGTGCAAAACGGCGTATTGCTCGCCAGCACTTCAGTTGCAACACGAGGCACGATTCACCTATCCAACCCGATCAACGACGCCACGGGCAGCGTGACCCTGGGGCAGAGCAGCGCCACGGCAATCATGCTCGACAGCAGCGACATGACCGCCCTCGACAGCCAGCATCAGGCCGCGCTGGCGGGCGTCACGGCCAACAATCGGATCCGTGGCGACCAGTCGCGCATCGAGATTCAGAGCGGTGGCAGTGTCGAGTTCCAGAGCGGCTCGATCACCCTGGCCACCGGCGGCCAGGTCGCGGTCAGCGCACAGCGTCGCAGTCTGGTGCGTGACGGCGCGATGATCGATGTCTCGGGTGCCATCGGCGTCAAAGTGGCGATGGAAAACAACAGCATCAAGATCAACGTGCAGGGCAACGAGCAGCGCGATGCGTCGGTCAACCGCGAGAAAGGCGCGCTCAACAGCAATGACATCTGGGTCGATGTGCGCGAGCTGGTATACGTGCCGGCCGGCACCAACGGCTACGCCACGGATCGCTGGTACACCGCCGGTGGCCTGTTGGAAGTCGGGGGTTATCTCGGCACTCAGGGCCACAGCGTCGGCGAATGGATGGCCCAGGGTGGCACGGTGAGTTTCGCCGGCAACGACGTGGTGACGGAAAAAGGCTCGCTGATCAACCTGTCCGGCGGCACCCTGGATGTGCAGAGCGGGCAGATTCGCCAGAGCTGGCTGCGCGGCGCCGATGGACGCTTGTATGAAGTCTCCCGCGCCCCGGGGGATCTGCTCTACACCGGGCTGTACAAAGGTTATGAAGACAGCAGCGAACGCTGGGGCCAGACCAGCTATTTCTACAACCCGCTGATCGCCCCGCGTTCACGTTTCGAATCGGGTTACACCGTGGGCCGCGATGCCGGGCAACTGGTGATTTCCACAGCGAACGCCGTGCTCGACGGGCAGATGATCGGCGATGTGCATCAGGGTGAACGGCAGAATCAGGCTTCGAAACCGGTGCTCGACGGCTATCAGCAGAGTCAGACCGCGCTGGCCCGGCGTGCGCAACTGATCGTCGGCAGTTACGATCCGACCTTTGTCGCGGCGTCGAGTGGGCTGCTCTACACCCTCAATCCGTTGCTCGATCAGATACAGATCGGTGGCTCGCGCCCGGTCGCCGGCAACGATTTTGATCTGACCGGCGCGGTGTCCGATGCCCGCAAGGGCAAGCTGTATCTCGATAACGATCAGCTCAACGGATTCCGTCTCGGTGCGCTCAAGGTTTCGGCCAAGGATCAGATCGCCGTTGACGGTGGGCTTACGCTCGACAGCGGTGGCGACATCACCCTGTACGCCCCGGATGTGCAGGTCGGCGCCGACCTGATCGCTCGCGGGGGCAGCCTGCGTCTGGGCAACGTACTCAATCAGTTCACTGGCGGTGCAAACACTGACACTCGTCTGGCGGCGAAAGCCGACAAGGCGACGCAAACCCGCATCGCCGAGGGCGTACGGCTCGACACCCGCGGCCTCTGGAGCAACCTGCGCACCAATCCGGACGATAACGCCAGCCTGGCGTATCTGAACGGTGGTCTGATATCGATCCGCAACAGCGGCGATATCGACGTCGCTGCCGGCAGCCTGCTCGACGTTTCTTCCGGTGGCGCCGTGCTCGCCAATGGCAAGACCCGGGGTGGCAAGGGCGGGGATCTGACGCTGGAATCGAGCGCCATTTCCGCACCAGGCAAAACCCGTCTGGACCTCGATGGCGAACTGCGTGGGTACGGCGTCACGGGCGGCGGCACCCTGACGGTGCAGGCCAACAAAATACTGGTCGGGCAAACGGATAAAGCCCTGGCGGACAACACCTTGCAACTGTCCGCCGACCTGTTCGGCAAGGGGTTCTCCGCCTACAACCTGATCGGCCTGAGCGGACTTGAAGTGGCCGAAGGCACCGCAATTGACGTGAACATGCCGGTCTACCGTTTTGGCGATGCGGCCCCCAACGAGGTCAGCGGCGTCGATCCGCGAACGGCGCTGGAGCTGTGGACCCCGACGCTGTTCCAGGAAAACCCGACCAAGGGCGTACTGACCCAGCGCGCCGGCGCCAGCCTGACACTGCAAGGCGGCGCGACGCTGGTCGAGCTGATTGACGCCGCCAACAGCACCTTGACCCTGGGCCGAGGCTCGCGCATCAGCGTCGATCCGGGGCAGAGCATCAAATTGCGTGGCGCCGGGCAGATCACCGTTGACGGTGAACTGGATGCCTGGGGTGGCACGATCGATATTCGTCAACAACAGTTCGGCTCGATCCAGCCGGCCACTTCGATTCAAGTGGGGGATCCGAACGCACATGACCGCTCGATCTGGATCGGCGAACAGGCGGTGCTGGATGTCGCCGCGCGCGCCAATACAGCGACCGACACCTTGGGCCGCACTTACGGGCAGGTCGGCAAGGGCGGCAGCATCATCATCGGCGGCGAGATCGACTCGAAACTGGCAACCGCCACGGCCGCCGATGCCTACGTGATTGTGCGTCCGGGCGCGCGGCTGGATGCCTCGGGTACCGAGGCCGTTCTGGATATCGCCGGCCAGGGCCCGACCCGCGTCGCAACGGATGGCGGGCGAATCGGTTTGAGCTCCTACACCGGCCTGTTCGTCGAAGGCAACTTGCGTGCGGCGGCGGGTGGCGTCGGGGCGGCCGGTGGTCGTCTGGAACTGGCGCTGGAGACGCCGCTGTATTCCGACTCGGCGAGCAACGTGGTGCGGGCTCCGAGGGAAATGATCATCGGCCAAGCGGCAGGGAACGGGCTGCTGCCCGCGAATCTGCGACCCGGCGAAGGCGCCGATGGCTTGCGTTACGGTCAAGCCCGTTTGAGTGCCGATGGCTTGATGACGGGCGGTTTCGACAATCTCAGCCTGCTGAGCAACGGTCTTTTGTCGTTCGACGGTGACGTCAATCTGCGCATGAATCAGAGCCTCAGCCTGTTCGCCGGAGCGCTGTCGCTTGCCGAGAACTCCAAAGGCACGGCGCGGGTTGATTTGAGTGCGCCGTACCTGCGTCTGTCAGGGGTGGGCACCTACTTTGCCGGCTTCAGCATGATGCGCCCACGATTGCTTCCCGGCCCGACGACCCGGTTGTCCGACGCGACGTTGAATGCCTCTGCGAACCTGTTGGACGTGGGCAATGGCCTGTCCTTCGGGACTCAGGGTTCGATCCTGCAACGGCAGGCTCCGGCCGTTGCATACAGCCGTCGGGCTTTCGGTCTGGTGAACCTCGACAGCAGCGGCGATCTGCGTTTCCTCGCGCCGAATGATGGCGCGGAGAAAACCAGGCTGTGGACACCGGGCGACTTGAATCTCGGTGCGGCGCAGATCTATCCCGCCACCGGTGTTCAGGCTGAGGTGCGCGTCGGTTATCAGGGCGAGGTTCCGGTTTCTCAACACACCTTGCGGATCAGCGGTCACGGGGCTGCACCGGCTGCAGTGCCGTACTCGGCATTCGGAAAGCTGACTTTTTCCGCCGCGTACATCGAGCAGGGCGGTGTCTTGCGTGCACCGCTGGGCAAGATCGTATTGGGTGACGATTTGCTCAGCACGACTCGCGAGGTTCATCTGCTGCCGGGCAGTCTGACTTCGGTCAGCGGTGCCGGTCTGGTCATGCCGTACGGCGGCACCACGGACGGTATCGACTATCGCTACAACGGCAAATCCGTGGTGCTCGATGGCATCACCGGCGAAACATCAGGCGTGTCGATCGGCACGCAATTTGCCGATGTGCAGAGCGACGCGGTCATCGACCTGTCCGGCGGCGGGGATCTGCGCGGCGCCGGTTTCGTGTCCGGTCGTGGCGGCTCCACCGATGCGCGTTTCAACCCGCTGGTGCACAATGCGCCTGACGGCACCTTCAGCCTGCCGGGGCTGGCGAGCAACCCGGTCTATGCCATCGTGCCCGGCAACCAGAGCAGCTATGCGCCGATGCTGGCCGAGGCCGGTGCGGTCGATCCGCGTATCGGGCAGCAGATCACCATTGGTGCCGGCGTTCCGGGGTTGGCAGCGGGCACTTACACATTGTTGCCGTCAACGTTTGCCTTGATGCCCGGTGCGTTCCGGGTTGAAGTGAACGGTCAGGCGACACCCGGCGTGACAACCGGGGCGCTGCCATTGCGTAACGGTTCATGGACCAGCAGCGGGCAGATGTCGATTGCCAATACTGACGTGCGTGCCAGCCTGGCCAGTCAGGTGATCCTCACGTCTGCCGACGTGTTGCGTCGTTACTCGCAGTACAACGAAACCGGATTCACTTCCTTCATCCAGAGCGATGCCGCCCGGCGTGGTGTGCCACGCGCGATGGCACCGATGGACGGCAAGACACTGGATCTGCGCCTGGCGCCCGGCGGCAAGCAAGGCATCGATTTGCAGTTCAACGGGCGTGCGTTGTTCGACGCTGCCGAGGGTGGCATGGCCGGCACGGCGGTGGTGCGCGGCGGCAACGCCGGTAGCAGCTTCGAGATCCTGGGCGCGGGCCATGCACCGACCCCTGGCTTCAATGGCGTGTCGTTATACGCCGACACGCTTAATAGCCTCAATGCCGGGCGTCTGACTATCGGTGCGATGCCGAATGTCCTGTACAACACAGCCGCCAACATCATCGGTTTCCTGGGCACCAGCGCAAACATTGTCTTGCGTGAAGGGGCGATTCTGTCTGCACCTGAAGTCTTGCTGCGCACCACGTCAATGCTTGGCGGCATCACGGTCGAAGCGGGGGGCGGGATCAATACGCTGGGGCGTGGCAACGTGGCCTACGACTCAATGGCCGGTTTCATTTATGAGCCGAGAGCCTCCAGCGTGTTGCTCGTTTCCAACGGTTGGACCCAGGTCCTCGCGCCGGAGCTGGCCAGTGGCATCACCGGAGCGGGCAGTATCCGGATCGGCACTTGCGCAACGAGTGTGTGCAGCAATCCGGCCCTGCTGTATTCGAACGGCAGTATCACTGCCGTCACGGATAACCAGTTCGAACTCGGTGAAGCGGTGCGTTTCGGCACCCGTCATCTGGCACTGTCGGTCGGCTCGGTCAATGCCGGCAGCGCCGAGGCGCTGGCGGCGGCAGGCAGCCGCGTGCCTGCCGGCCTCACGCTCAACCAGAACGTACTCGACCGTTTGCTGCGCGGTGATACGCAGTTTGGCGCGCCGGCCCTGGAAACCCTGAGCCTGACCACTCGCGACGCCTTCAATTTCTACGGCAGCGTCAGCCTCGACACGATCGACCCACAGACCGGCCAGAGCAAATTGCAGAACCTGGTGCTGGTCACTCCGGCGATTTACGGTCTGGGCAACGCCGGCGACGTGGCGAGTATCCGTACCGCCAACCTGATCTGGAACGGTGCGACCCAGAGTCCTGGCGCAGTCATCACGGGTGGTGCGGGCACCGGCAGTGGCACGCTGGACATTCAGGCCCAGCGGATCGAGCTGGGTTATGGCCCGATGCCTCAGGCCAGCGGGCTGGATCAGAACAATCGTCTGGCGCTGGGATTCGCCAACGTCAACCTGAGCGCCAGCGAGCGCATCACCGCCAATCACAAGGGCAGCCTAGCGGTGTATCAGGAGCAAGGCGCTTACGATCCGGTCAAGGGTTACAGCTACAGCGGCGGCAATCTGAATCTGCGTACGCCGTTGCTCACTGGCGAGGCGGCATCAGTCAGCCTGCTCAAGGCCGGCAATAGCCTGACCTTGAGCGGCGCCGGGGCTGCCGGCGTGGCCAATGCCCTGGGTGCGGAGTTGAACCTTGAAGCCCGCGATATCGTGCTCGACAGCCGTATCGCATTGGCCAGCGGCAAGCTGACGGTGAAGTCCGAAGGCGATCTGACCCTGGGCAGTGGAGCCGTACTGGATATGGCCGGACGTACCTTGCCGTTCAACGATGTCAGCAAGTACAGCTGGGGGGGCGATGTTTCGCTGTACAGCGCAAATGGCAATATCCGTCAGGCCGCGGGCTCGCGGATCGATCTGTCGGCGAAGAACAATCAGGCCGGTAACCTTAGCGTCGTCGCTCTGGCCGATGCGGCCGGGATGGTCGATCTGCAAGGCCAGATTGTCGGCGGCAGCAGTGGTTATTACGACGCCGGTGGCACGCTGGTGCCGTACAAGGCCAGTGGCGTGGACATTCGCGCGCAGCGTCTGGGTGGTGACGCCACCGAGCAGTTCGCTGCACTCAATCAGCGCTTGAGTGCCGGACAGGTTTACGGCAGCCGCAGCCTGCAACTCAAACAAGGCAATCTTGTGATCGGCGACGGTCTCAAGGCTGGTGAGATCAATGTGTCGGTGGACAATGGCAGCCTGACGGTTGCCGGTCTGATCGACGCCAGCGGCGAACGTGTCGGCAGCATTCGTCTGTCGGCGAAAAACGGTCTGACTCTTGCGGGCAACAGTGTGCTCGATGCCCATGGCCGTGTGCTGCGGGTCGACAGCTACGGCAAGATCATCGATGCGCCGAACCGTGCCACGGTCGAACTCGGTTCCGGCGATGGTTTACTCACGCTAGGCAGCGGCGCGCGCATCGACCTGCGCCACGGCACCGATGCCGTGCCCGGTTTCCTTGCGGGGCAACACGATGGAATGCTGCGCGGCACGCTGGAGCTGAACGCGCCACGTCTGGGCAGCAATGACATTGCCATCGACGCCAGTGGTGTGCTGACCATTCAGGGCGCGCGTTCTATCGGGCTCAATGGCACGCGCCGTTATACCGATGCCCGTGATGGTGTCGATCAGGCGGTCAGTGGTCGGCCGTATCAGGTGATTGACAAGGTCATGCTCGAACGCATTCACGGTGACAGCAAAGACTTTATCAACGCCGCGCTGGGTAATAACGATCTGCTGCAACGCAAACTCGCCGGGCTGAACAACACCACTTACGCAGACGCGTTCCATCTGCGCCCAGGCGTGGAAATTGCCAGCAAGACTGCCGACGGAGATCTGGTGGTGGAGGGTGATCTGGATTTGTCTGGCTATCGTTATGCCAGTCTCAATCCGCACACGCGACTGAATCCGTTGGTGTACGGGTCAGGGGAGGCCGGCAGCCTGGTGATTCGTGCCGGTGGCAACCTCGACATTTACGGCAGCATCAACGACGGTTTCGCGCCACCACCGGAAACCAAGGATGACGCCGGCTGGAAACTGATCGCCGGTGTGCAACCGTTCGGCGGCGATCTGATCGTGCCGGGCAGCGGGGTTACGCTGGCCGAGGGCACGCAGTTTCCGGTGGGCGCGACGCTCAATTACGACGTGACGATTCAGGGTGCGCGACTGGCCAGCGGCACGTTGCTGCCGACCCAGGCGGTTTTGGGCGAGGCTTATACGTTCAGCGCCGGCACAGTGCTGGCGGGAGCTATCCATGATGCCGGTGGTCATCTGTTGTACGCGGCGGGAACGTTGCTCAGCGAAAGTGTGACGTTGCCGGCGAACTCTCGCCTGGGTTCCGGTATCCGTCTGAACAAGGCCACGAGCCTAAAGGCCATGACCTGGCCCAAGGGCGTGCCGTTGCCAGGGGTTTTCGACCTCGATCTTTTAACGGTTTCCGGTGTGAAACTGAGCAGCTCGCTGGCCTTGCTGCGCGGTTCGCTGATTCCTTCGATGACTGATGTAAAGCTTGCCGACGGCACTTCGCTGATCGAACTGCGTCCGTTCAACGGCACGCAGCAAGGCAAGAACTGGGCGTTGGCCAGTATGTTGCCTTCGGGCAGTGCGTCATGGTCGATGCGCGCGGTGGCGGGTGCCGATCTTGAGGCGGCGGACAGCCGTGCCGTGAAGCCTGTCACCACCGATGGCAATCTGCGGCTGGCGGACACTCATTACGGTGTCACGCTTACCCAGGCAACCGGGATACTCGTGTGGGCACCGGGCAATCCGTATGACCTTCCGGGGTATTACCCTGTGCCCGATGACCAATTGGAGATCTGTGCGCAGATAGAAGGGCTCTGTGTGCCGATGGCACGCTGGGTATGGGCGCCGGGCAGTGGTCAAGGACCTGACTACGAACCCGTTCCCGAGGAGTATCAGGTCCTTTGTGAAATCTATCCGGAGTTCTGCATCGGCAATAATCCCGGCACAACCGCCAAGGCCCACAGCCAGATGTTCAGTGTGCTGCGCACCGGTACTGGCGATCTTGATCTGATGGCTGCCGGCAACTTGAGCATGGATTCACCGTTTGGGGTTTATACCGCCGGCACTCAATCAGCGAACGTCGATTCGTTGTACAACCAGAAACGCGGGTATCTCTCGAACAGTAATTCGGTATTGGGCAGCGCCGGTGCCGATTATGAAAAATGGGTCAACGGCGGCACCGACAGTCTTTACCAGGCCTGGTATCCGCAGATGGGCGGCAATCTGACGATCAACGCGGGCGGGTCTGTTTCGGGCGATTCGGTAGGGCAGAAAACTCGATCGACTTCAGGTGGAACCCGGGAGCAGATCGCAAGTGTCGCGGTGGGCAACTGGCTGTGGCGCCAAGGCACGGACAACCCGGATATGCCCACGGCCTGGTGGATCAACTTCGGCAGCTATGCCACCCAACTGATGCCAGATACGAACACCAATACCGAACCGTACCTGGTCGGGTTCACCGGTTTCGGCACTTTGGGCGGCGGTAATATCAGCCTGCGGGCCGGTGGTGATGCCGGCATGCTCAAGCCGTTGGGGGATGCCGTGAACAATCCTCGAAGCCAAGGTCTGATCGTCGCAGTCGGCAGCACCGGTCGAGTCGCCAGCGATGG
The DNA here is from genome assembly GCF_054344005.1 of Pseudomonas sp. GNP014. Lineage (NCBI taxonomy): Bacteria > Pseudomonadati > Pseudomonadota > Gammaproteobacteria > Pseudomonadales > Pseudomonadaceae > Pseudomonas > Pseudomonas sp. GNP014. Next base: position 4,001,948 of record NZ_JBTGUS010000001.1, read on the forward strand.
CAGCGTGCAGATGACCGGGGGGGGTGACATGGATATTCGAATCGGCGGTACGTTCAACCCGTCGCTGCAAGCGCGGGCAGGAGAAACCGGTATCGGCAAACCGGTCCATGATCTGCAAGGTGCGCTGATCAACCTGCGCGGTGCGGCACAAATGACGGGTGGAGCACTGGGTGGCATCAACCTGAGGTACGGCGCCAGCACCGTGGTCAATGATCTTCGGGAAACCCGGGCACTTGATCCATTTACCTCGACCACCGGTAGCGCTTCCGGAGGCGTGGTGCTGATTCCGGGAGACTCGGGCATGAGCCTGAGCAGCCGTGGGGATCTGGTATTGGGTGGTGCAGCGGATCCTGGGCGAGTGAGTCTGATGAACGCCAGCCCGATCATGGCCGCCAACGGTAGCGTTCAGCAGGGCGGTACTCTGAGCGGCTTCTCATTGTGGACCGACCACACCGCAATCGATCTGTTCTCGGCTGGCGGGAACCTGACGCCGGGCACACAGATATCCGAGGTCAACTCATCCAACGGTCTGATCACGGGCCGCAATACCTCTCCTACCGATGGCCGGTTTGTCTATCCATCGATACTTCGTGCGGTGGCGGGCCAGGGATCCATCTATGCAGGACCATCCGCGACGTTCACTGGCGTAGACAACTACCCGCTGCAAGGTTACTCACTGCTCCTGGCTCCGTCGAAGTCGGGACAGCTTGAACTGCTGGCAGGTGACTCTATCTACGCCGGTGGCTATGCGATCAACCAGTCGGGGGCGAGCCCGATGGCCATTACCACGCCGTTCAACCCGGCGTTCAACACCTTTACCACCAACAGCAACACAAGCAAGCCGGTGCGCACCAACTACAGCGACGATGGCGTGGCACCAGAGAGTAACGTGCGATATCCGCTGTTTGCCTTTGGTCCCGATAGCTATTCGGGTTTGAACGACGTACAGGGGCCGGCGCGAATCTACGCACTGACGGGGGACCTGGTGGGCGTTCGCAGTGGTGAAACGTTGAGCTTTTCCACTTCCAAACGCACCTGGTACGAAGCGGCCGGTCCTGTGTGGATGATCGCCGGTCGTGACATCGTCGCCTCCGGCACCACCCTGGGGCAGCCTACGGCAGTACCGAGTTCAGAAATAAGCAACGGCAAGGATGGCATTTCTTCCACCGGCAACCTGTTTGTCCACAATGATCCGCGAGACGTATCGCGAGTGTCAGCAGGTCGCGACATTCTCTACAGCAACTTTGATATCGCCGGGCCGGGAACGCTGGATATCAACGCCGGGCGCAATATCCTTATGGAAAACCGCGCCAGCATCACCAGCCTCGGCTCGTTGGTGGCAGGCGATAAACAACCGGGTGCCAGCGTGGTATTGCAGGCCGGTGTGGGCGCGCAGGGGCCGGATTATTCGCGGTTCATTGCCCGCTATCTGAACCCGCAGAACCTTGCCGACCCGAACGCATCGCTCAACGGGCAGCCAGGCAAAGTGGTCAAGACTTACCTCGACGAATTGCAAAGCTGGCTGACCCTCGGCTATGGATTCAGCGGCAACACCGAACAGGCGCAAGCCTTCTTCGCTGCGTTGCCACGTGCGGAGCAGGCGATCTTCGCCCGTCAGGTGTACTTCGCCGAACTGCGTGCTGGTGGCCTGGAATACAACGATGTCGATGGCCCGCGCAAAGGCAGTTACCTGCGTGGTCGCAACGCCATTGCTTCGCTGTTCCCGACCACCGATGTGGCCGGCAATCCGATCCGCTACGACGGCGACATCACGCTTTATGGCGGTGCCGGGGTCAAGACTTTGTTCGGTGGCGATATCCAGATGCTCACGCCAGGCGGTGGTCAGGTGTTCGGCATCGAGGGCGCGGCGCCGCCCTCGACGGCGGGGATCATTACCCAGGGCTCGGGCAATATTCAGCTCTACTCCCAGGGCAGCATTCTGCTGGGACAGAGCCGGATCATGACCACGTTTGGTGGCTCGATCCTCGGCTGGTCCGCCGAAGGCGACATCAACGCCGGTCGGGGTTCGAAAACCACCGTGGTCTACACCCCGCCGAAACGCGTGTACGACACCTGGGGCAACGTGACCCTGTCGCCATCGGTGCCGAGCACCGGCGCCGGTATCGCCACGCTCAACCCGATTGCCGAAGTGGCCCCGGGGGACATCGACCTGATCGCGCCGCTGGGCACCATCGATGCCGGCGAGGCGGGGATTCGTGTGTCGGGCAACGTCAACATCGCCGCCCTGACGGTGGTCAACGCTGCCAACATTTCGGTGCAGGGTAAATCGACCGGGGTGCCGGTGGTATCGGCGGTCAACACTGGCGCGATCACCTCGGCCAGTTCGGCGGCATCTTCGGCCACGCAAGCGGCGGAAGACGTGGCGCGTCAGCAGCAAGCGGCCTCGCGGCAGAATCAGGCCTCGGTGTTTACCGTGCAGGTGCTGAGTTTCGGCAACGAACAACTCGCCCCAACCCGCGATGGCGCCAGCCGCACCCCGGCCCCGGGCTACAACCCGAACAGCCCGGTGCAGGTGCTGGGCGCCGGAGCGCTGGATGATCAGGCGAAACAGCAGTTGACCGAGGAGGAACGTGGGCAACTGACGTTGTAAAAGACTCTCGTGTAGTACGTTTGGGCGGCCTTTGGGTCGCCCTTTTTTTATGTTGATGAGGTTCGTGGGTATTGTTGTCGAGTGTGGACAAACGTCAGTATTTTGATGCGCCCGTTCACTCGATAGACCATTACATAGTTTGGATTGACCACCATTTCCCGGGTGCCTGGTGCTCGACCGGGTCTGTAACCATAGGGAATTGATGAAAGCCTTTGCGTTGCTGCGCCCACCTTGCGCTGCAAAGCCGCTGAAGCGTTGGAATTGTATTGTTCAACGTAGTCGATAATGTCAGCCAGATCGTCCAGAGCCTGATTGCTCCATTCAAGCGGCAGCGCGTCGATTCTTGCGTTTCTCTTCTAATAATTGGTCGAGCCGCACCATGGCTTCCTCATGGGGAATGCCCGGGCGAGGATCATCCAGTGCAGCCTGCACCTTGGCACGAAACCAGCGATCGTAGCTCTCTGCCTCTTCTTCGGATTCGAACTCAGAATAAAACGGGGCAAGCAAAATGCTCATATGACCTCCGTGATCAATTTCAAGCAGTCTAAGGGGGGAATAGCCCATTGTCGTCACTGGCTGACGATGCATCCCATCAGCCTTGAGGAACCATGGGATAACGGAGCCCAGTATCTGCAAGCGCACCCTTTAAATCTGCCAGACGTTTCCCCCTGTTATCCGGTAATCTCGACCGCCGCTGTAGGCGTATTCCTCCCCTCCGTTTTTCAGGTTTTCAGGCTACAAAACCGGGTGTTCTTTCCTACAAATGCACTCAGAACGCATAGGGAATACTCACCTTCGCCCACAACATTTCCCCCTCCGGCCGGTTCTCCACATCAAATTCCTTGGCCCAGCGAATCTCCGCGCTGGCGTACTTGAGAAAGGTGAAGTGCAGCGCCGGGCCGATGGCGAACACTTTGCCACGTACGCCGTCATCCACGTCCTGCCCGGCGAACTGCACGGTGTGGCCGTACTGTTTGTCATCGGTGGTCTGCTTGAGGAAATAGCCGTTGACCCCGAGCATCAGGTCGTCGGTGATCTTGTAGCTGGCCGAATAGTCGAAGTGGAAGATCTGCCCGGACTTGTAGTCGGTGTCCTTGTTCTTCTCGTTGAAGCTGTAGGTGGTCTTCATCGAGATTTCGGTGTTGTCGGTCGGCAGCCAGGTGAACGAGAACAGCGGCTTGTAGGTGTAGAAATTGTTGCTGGTATTGGCCAGTCGATCGACGCTGTATTCGCCGGTGGGTATGGTGACTTCCACGGCGGCGCCAAGGGTCAGGTTTTTGCCCATGTCCCACAGAATGATCGGCGCGAAGGTGGTATCGCCCATGCCTTCGCGGGTGTCGCTCAAACCGAACACCGCGACCTCTTGCTTCAGCCACGGCTGGGCGATGTAGCCGGCCAGGCGTCCGCCGAATATTCGTACCGGGCTCAGGTAGTCGAGGCGCGGAATCACCGCAGTGGATTCGATTTCAACCCTCGGCACCTTGCCGCCCAGCGAGCTGATGTTGAGCTTGGTCGATTTGTAATGGTTGTAGTAGAGGTTGAACGCGACCATGTTCTCAGGAAGGCTGTCGACCTCCAGCGGCAGCATGAAGAAACCGTCGGTGCCAGTGCCGATATTGTCGACCCCGGCTTCGGTGGCAAGGGCGGGCAACGTCAGGGTGCAACCCGCCATGAAAAAGGCGAGCGGCAAGCAGGAGGGTGCACGGTTCGGGCTCATAACTGTCCTCATTATTATTGTGATTGGGACCTGGCACCGGTCGCACGGGGCGCCGGTACGTTAGAAATAAGCGTTTGGCGTACATTCGGGCAGGGTATTGGCGGACAACTAGGGGGGCATCTGCGGACAGTCCGTTGACCCTGTGCTAACTTCCTTCGACATGACCGGTTACAAAAATAACAATCAAGCGTGATCCGGAATGTCAGCCTCCATGAACGTAAAAGTCCAAGACCCGACCTTTGAACTGGCGTTGGTGTCGCCGTTTCTCCTGCAAACCCTCGCCGAAGTCGTGCACAACAAGGGCCTCGACCCGGAAAACCTGTGCCGTGGCCTGGGCTTGACGCTCGAGGATCTGCAGGATCCGGCGCAGCGGATTTCCTATCGCCAGGCCGTGGCGATGATTCAGCGCGGGCTCAAAGTGCTGCCCAATCAGGGCCTCGGTCTGTGGGTCGGCGCGCAGAATGTGCTGGGAACGCTGGGCTTGCTCGGGCATGTGCTGTCGCTGTGCAAGACTTTGCGCGATGCCTTTGCGCTGGGCATTCGTCATCAGCACACCTCGGGCGGGATTGTGGTGTCCAGTGTCGATGTGGTCGGTGAGCAGGTGCATCTGGACGCCGAATGCCGCTTGCCATTCGCCGACGTGCAGGTGTTTGCAGTCGAAGAGTTTTTCGCCAGTTTGCTGGTGTATGGCCGCGCACTGGTGGGGGCTGAGTTCAAGGCGATTGCCGTGGAGTTCGTGCATGCCGCGCCGGATTACCTGAGCGAATACCATCGGTTGCTGGGGCCGCAGGTGCGCTTCGGTTGCCTGCACAACCGGATGCTGATCGACGCGCAATGGCTCGATGTGCACTTGCCCAATCATCACTCGCTGGCGTTGCGCCAGGCCGTCGCGCTGCTTGAGCTGGAAGCGGCGCAGGTGCATCAGAAGCTGGATCTGATTCAGGCGGTGGAGCGGGCGATCGCCCGGGACTTGAGCCGTGGCAGTCACATTGAAAAGATTGCCGGTGATTTGAACATGAGCAGCCGTACCCTGCGCCGGCGTCTGACCGAGCATGCGTTGACCTTTGAAGCGCTGCTGGAACAAGTGCGGCAGGCGCGGACCCTGAGCCTGCTGGCCAATCCGGACATGCCGATCGAACGCATCACCGAAGAAGTGGGCTATAGCGATGTGCGCAGTTTTCGCCGGGCCTTCAAGCGCTGGACGGGGATGAGCCCGAGCGCCTGGCGGCATGACGCAAACCCTCACCCCAGCCCTCTCCCAGAGGGAGAGGGGGCCGACCGAGGTGTTTTGCGTCATCCATCGACCTGAAAGATTGTGTCGATTACGGACTTGAGAGCGTGAGGGCCGATCGACGTCATACATCGACCTGAAAGATTTTTGTCGATTAAGGATTCGGTACAGCACTTTCAAGTCGGCGTATCTCCACAGCATCCCCCATTCAGTTCCCTCTCCCAGAGGGAGAGCGGGCTGATCGAGGTGTTTTGCGTCATACATCGACCTGAAAGATTTTTGTCGATTATGGATTCGGTACAGCACTTTCAAGTCGGCGTATCTCCACAGCATCCCCATTCAGTTCCCTCTCCCAGAGGGAGAGCGGGCTGATCGAGGTGTTTTGCGTCATCCATCGACCTGAAAGATTTTTGTCGATTAAGGATTCGGTACAGCACTTTCAAGTCGACGTATCTCTACAGCATCCCCCATTCAGTTCCCTCTCCCTCCGGGAGAGGGCTAGGGTGAGGGGCTTTTAGCATTCTCCAAACCCACACAAAGCCTCCGGCTACAGGTAAACTCCCGCGCACTTTCCCAAGGAGTTCACATGAGTTACTACCAGCCGGGCATTCTCGCCACCCCAGTTCCGTCACAAGCACGTCATCTGTTTTTTGCCCTTGAATCGGCAGCAGCCCTGCCGCAGGCGATCGACAACCTGATGCATTTGGTGGACGGCAAGTCGGCGGTGGTCGGTTTCGGTGAATCCCTGGCCCAGGCCCTGAATGTGCAGATCGACGGCCTGCGCAGCTTCCCGGCCATGAGCGGCGTCGGCGTCGACAATCCGTCGACCCAGCACGCGCTGTGGGTCTGGCTGCACGGTGTCGACCGTGGCGAACTGCTCAACCGCAGCAATGCCCTCGAAGCCGCACTGGCCCCGGCCCTGCGCCTGGTCGAGAGGCAGGAAGCCTTCCGCCACAAGGACGGCCACGACCTGACCGGTTACGAAGATGGCACCGAAAACCCGCATGACGAAGCCGCCATCGCTGCCGCGTTGCTGGGCGAGGGCGCCGAAGGCCTGGTCGGCGGCAGCTTCGCCGCGATCCAGCAGTGGCAGCACGACCTCAAGGGTTTCCATCAGTTGTCCGCCGAAGACAAGGACAACATCATGGGCCGTCGCCTCAGCGACAACGAAGAGATCGACGACGCGCCGGTCTCCGCCCACGTCAAACGCACTGCGCAGGAAAGCTTTGCGCCGGAGGCGTTTATGGTGCGCCGTTCGATGCCGTGGATCGAAGGCGATCGCGCCGGGCTGATGTTCCTCGCGTTCGGTTTCTCGCTGGACGCTTTCGAAGCCCAACTGCGGCGCATGAGCGGGCTGGAAGACGGCATTACCGACGGTCTGTACCGCATCAGTCGGCCGATCACTGGCGGCTACTACTGGTGCCCACCGCTCAAGGACGGTCACCTCGATCTGCGCGCCTTGCGCATCGGCTAAGGTTTCAACCAAACGGAGTGGGGCGATGAACCAGGTGCGCTGGGGCATGATCGGCTGTGGCAGCGTTGCCGAGCGCAAGAGCGGGCCGGCCTTCTACAAGGCGCCCGGTTCGGCACTGGTGGCGGTGATGGGCCGACGCCTTGAGGCGGTGGCCGATTACGCCGCGCGTCATGCCATCGCCCGGGTCTACACCGAAGTTGACGCGCTGATCAACGATCCCGAGGTGGACGCGGTGTACATCGCCACGCCCCCCGACAGCCACTACGCCTACAGCCTCAAAGTCGCCGCCGCCGGCAAGCATTGCTGCGTGGAAAAACCGATGGCGCTCAACGCCGCGCAAAGCCGCGAGATGCAGCAGGTCTTTGCCGATGCGGGGCTGTACCTGTTCGTGTCCTATTACCGCCGTTCGTTGCCGCGTTTCCAGCAGGTGCGGCAATGGCTGGAACAGGGGCGCATCGGCGAGGTGCGGCATTTGAGCTGGACGCTGACCAAGGCGCCGTCGCCGGCCGATCTGGACGGCCGCGCCAACTGGCGCACCGACCCGAGTGTGGCCGGTGGCGGTTACTTTGCCGACCTGGCCAGCCATGGTTTTGACCTGTTCCAGTACCTGCTCGGCGATATCGTCGAAGTCGCCGGTTTCACCGCACGACAGGCCGGTTTGTATCCCGCCGAAGATGCCGTCAGCGCCAGTTGGCGGTTCGCCTGCGGGGCACTCGGCATGGGCTGCTGGAGCTTCGTTGCGGATCGGCGCGAGGATCGGGTCGAGATCATCGGCAGTCAGGGACGGATCGCGTTTTCCGTGTTTGATGAGCATCCGGTGCAGCTGCAGGCCGATGAAGCCATCAGTCTGGAAATTCCCCACCACGAGCACATCCAGTGGCATCACGTGCTGGGAATGAATGCGCATATTCGCGGGGATTCGCTCCATCCGGCAGTCGCCGAACAAGCGCTCAAGACCGATTGGGTCATGGACCAGATTCTCAAACGCCAGTAGTACGCAATTCTCCTGTAAGAGTGAGCCTGCTCGCGATAGGGGAGTGTCAGACACCGGGCTCGTATCTGATATGCCGCTATCGCGAACAGGCTCACTCCTGCAAAAAGCGATCGTGTGAAGCATCTAAGGTTATGCCCATTCGGTATTTCTCAAGCTTGTCATAACGTCTCTAAGATCACGTCATAACTCGTTATAACAAGTGATCCCGTGATGACCGATAACGTTCTGTCCCTCAGCAGTGTCCCGCTGCACACCCAACTGCGCGACGTCCTCCGTGCGCGGATTCTCGACGGCGAATACCCGCAAGACAGCCAGATGCCTTCCGAAAGCGAACTCGGCACGCTGTTCAAAGTCAGCCGCATCACCGTGCGCCAGGCCTTGGGCGATCTGCAGAAAGAAGGACTGATCTTCAAGATTCACGGCAAGGGCACCTTCGTCGCCAAGCCGAAAACCTTCCAGAACGTCAGCAGCCTGCAAGGCTTGGCCGAGTCCATGACCGGGCGCGGCTATGAGGTGATCAACCGTCTGCGCAGCTTTAAATTCATCCCCGCCGACAAGCGTGTGGCCGAGCGCCTGCAAGTCGCCGAAGGCGAAACCGTGGCGCAGATCAAACGCGTGCGTCTGATCAACCGCGAGCCGATTTCCCTGGAAATCACCTACTTGCCCAAAGCCCTTGGCGAACGCCTGGAGAAGGCGGATCTGGTGACGCGTGACATCTTCCTGATTCTGGAGAACGACTGCGGCATCGCCCTCGGCCATGCCGATCTGGCCATCGACGCGGTGCTGGCTGACAGCGACCTGACCCAGGCGCTGAACGTCGAGGCCGGCTCGCCGATCATGCGCATTGAACGCTTGACCCACGACGCCAACGGCCAGCCGCTGGACTTCGAACACCTTTACTACCGTGGCGATGCGTTCCAGTACCGCCTGCGGATCGACCGGCAAAAAGGGGAGCAGGCATGACCCGCAACGTTCTCGAGCAGGAATACGACATCGTTGTCATCGGCGGCGGCACGGCCGGCCCGATGGCCGCGATCAAGGCCAAAGAAAAGAACCGTGATTTGCGCGTGCTGCTGGTCGACAAGGCCAACGTCAAACGCAGCGGCGCGATCAGCATGGGCATGGACGGCCTGAACAACGCAATCATTCCCGGCCACTCGACGCCGGAGCAGTACACCAAGGAAATCACCATCGCCAACGACGGCATCGTCAATCAGGCCGCCGTTTACGCCTACGCCACCCACAGTTTTGAAACCATCGAACAGCTCGACCGCTGGGGTGTGAAGTTCGAGAAGGACGAAACCGGCGATTACGCGGTGAAAAAAGTCCACCACATGGGCGCCTATGTGTTGCCGATGCCGGAAGGGCATGACATCAAAAAGGTCTTGTATCGCCAGTTGAAACGCGTGCGGGTGAGCATCACCAATCGGCTGGTCTGCACGCGTTTGCTGACCGACGCGCAGGGCGCGGTCAACGGGGTGATGGGCTTTGATTGCCGCACCGCCGACTTCCATGTGATCAAGGCCAAGGCTGTGATCCTTGCCTGCGGTGCCGCCGGCCGCCTGGGGCTGCCGTCCTCGGGTTACCTGATGGGCACCTATGAAAACCCGACCAATGCCGGCGACGGCTACGCGATGGCGTATCACGCCGGGGCCGAGCTGGCCAATCTCGAATGCTTCCAGATCAACCCGTTGATCAAGGACTACAACGGTCCGGCCTGCGCCTACGTCACCGGCCCGCTGGGCGGCTACACCGCCAACAACAAGGGCGAACGCTTCATCGAGTGCGACTACTGGAGCGGGCAGATGATGTGGGAGTTTCACCAGGAACTGGAAAGCGGCAACGGCCCGGTGTTCCTCAAGCTCGATCACCTGGCCGAGGAAACCATCCAGAACATCGAGGAGATCCTGCACAGCAACGAGCGCCCGAGCCGTGGCCAGTTCCACGCCAATCGCGGCACTGACTACCGCACGCAAATGGTCGAGATGCACATCTCCGAGATCGGTTTTTGCAGCGGCCATTCGGCGTCCGGGGTGTGGGTCAACGAGCGGGCCGAGACGTCGGTGAAAGGCTTGTACTCCGCGGGTGACATGGCAGCGGTGCCGCACAACTACATGCTCGGCGCGTTCACCTATGGCTGGTTTGCCGGGCACAACGCGGCGGATTTTGTCGCCGGACGTGAGTTCTCTGCACTGGACCTGCAGCAGATCGAAAAAGAGCAGGCGCGAGTCTACGCGCCGCTGGACCGCGAGCATGGCCTGCCGCCGGCCCAGGTCGAGTACAAGCTTCGGCGCTTCGTCAACGACTACCTGCAACCGCCGAAAGTGACGAAGAAGATGCAGATCGGCCTGCAACGCTTCAGCGACATCGAACGCGACCTCGAGCAGATGAAGGCCAACAACGCCCACGAACTGATGCGTGCGATGGAAACCAGCGTGATCCGCGACTGCGCCGAAATGGCTGCGCGCGCCTCGTTGTTTCGCGCCGAAAGCCGTTGGGGGCTCTACCACTACCGGGTCGATCACCCACAACGCAACGACAGTGAATGGTTCTGCCACTGCCATCTGAAGAAGGGTGACGACGGCCGCATGACCAGTTTCAAGAAACCCGTCGAGCCGTACATCATCCCGCTCGATGCCGAAGAAATGCAGGCCTATGACCGCTTGCGGGTGGGCGCTTTTGCCGCTTGATACACCACTAGAGAGAGTCCGAACCATGGCCTATCAAGCCCAGGAAATCTTCTTCCGCTCCAACGCCCCGGTCACTGTGGACGAGGACAAATGCATCGCCGAAAAGGGCTGCACGGTGTGCGTCGACGTCTGCCCGATGGACCTGCTGGCGATCAACCCGGCCACGCAAAAGGCCTACATGGCGTTCGATGAATGCTGGTACTGCATGCCCTGTGAAAAGGACTGCCCGACCGGTGCGGTGAAAGTCGACATTCCCTATTTATTGCGTTGACTGATAGGGCCTCATCGCTGGCAAGCCAGCTCCCACAGGGATTTGCAGTGGGACATCAGTTTTGCAAACGCCCGAGAAACCTGTGGGAGCTGGCTTGCCAGCGATGAGGCCCGCCTGGACTACATAAAAGCTACCCGGAACACCCGGACGCTGGAATCACCGAAACCCCCTCGTTTCCCACCGCGCCCTGATCGCGGCGGAGACGAACAGCCAATCAATGATTCGAGGGGAAACAACCATGTTGCGTGCAGCAATCGCCGGTCTGGTACTGGCTTCGTTCAGCTTGGCGGCCTCGGCCGAAACCATCCGCATCGCCATCGGCACCCAGGACACCACCATCAACTGCGCCGCCGGCGGACTGTTGATTCGTGAGCTCGGCCTGCTCGACAAATACCTGCCCCACGACGGCGCCTACAAAGACGCGAAATATGACGTGCAGTGGAAGAACTTCACCAGCGGTGCGCCGCTGACCAACGAGATGGTCGCCGGCAAGCTCGACTTTGGCGCCATGGCCGATTTCCCCGGGGCGTTCAACGGCGTGGCTTTCGAAACCGCCGGTAAGCACAGCCTGTTCATCAGCGTGTTGTCGGGCAGCATCAAGGGCAGCGGCAACGGCATCGTCGTGCCGAGCGCGTCCGGGGTGCAGTCGCTGAGTGAACTCAAGGGCAAGACCATTTCGGTGCCATTCGCCTCGACGGCCCACGGCATGTTGCTGCGCGCGGTGGCGGAGCAGGGCTGGGACCCGCTCAAGGACGTGAACATCATCGCCCAGCCACCGGAAGTCGCGGGCTCCGCGTTGCAGGCCGGCAAGATCGACGCTCACGCCGATTTCGTGCCGTTCGCCGAACTGTTCCCCAGCCGTGGTTTTGCCCGCAAGATCTACGACGGTGCCCAGGCCAATGCGCCGACCTTCCACGGTGCGCTGGTGGATCAGGCCTACGCGAAAAAGTACCCGGAGATCGTCATCGCTTACCTGCGCGCGAGTATCGAGGCCAATCGGTTGCTTGCCGCCGAGCCGGAGAAGTACAGCGAACTGATTGCCAAGGTCACGGGCGTCGATGCCGAGGTCAATTACCTGTTCCACGGCCCTCTGGGTGTGCAGACCCGCGATCTGAGCTGGAAACCGGAATACCGTCAGGCGGTGGGTACGGCCATCGACACCCTCAAGCTACTGAAGAAGGCTGATCGCGGCCTCGATCTGAATACCTTTATCGACGATCAATACATCCGTGCCGCGTTCAAGGCGGCGAATCTGGACTACGCCGCGCAACTTGCCAACTACGCGCAGACCCCGTTGAAAGCCGTGGACGCCACGACCGGCAAAGCCATCTCCGACTTCAGTCACGTCGCCGAAATCTGGGTGCGCGGTGAAGACAAGGTGCGCCAGTACGCCTCCGCCGAGTCAGCCTTCACCGCGTTGGCCGCTTTGAAACAGGAAGGCAAAAACATCCGGGCGGTGTATGCCCAGGCCAGTGACAGCGGGATCAAGCTGTTGGCCGATCAGGCGTGGTTTGCCAGTGATGCCAAAGGGCGGTTGAGTGCGTTTCTGCTCAAGGGCCAGGCGCAGCAATATGCGACAGCGCAGGGTGGCAAGGTACTCGATTTCACTGACGCCACCACCCAAGCAGTCGCTGCCCGTTAGTTGAAGATCAAAAGCCCCTCACCCTAGCCCTCTCCCAGAGGGAGAGGGGACTGACCGAGGTGTTTGGGCAAGGTACACCGACCTGAAATACCGAGCCGAACTCAGGTTTGAAAAGCCTGAGGATGGGTTCGTTATCGAGCCGACCCCAGGTTTTGAAAAGCGCAAACATCGACTCCCTATTGAGCCGAACCCAGGTTTGAAAAAGCATGAAGTCGGCTCCCTTTCCCCCTCGCCCCCTTGGGGGAGAGGGCTGGGGTGAGGGGGGCTAAATCTCAGCCATCAAGCAGACCCGGAACTGGAAACCCGCGCCATGAAATCATCGACTCTATGCTGGATATCAAGAGCCGCCTCCCTGCTGCTCTGCCTGCTGTTCTGGCAACTCGCCGCCAGCCACCACTGGAACCTTGGCCTGGTCACTTTCGCCAACGTGCCAACCCCGCTGGCGGTGATCGACGCGGCGCTGGGCCTGGGCGACTCCGGCAAGTTGCTCCAGCACCTGACTGCCAGCCTGAGCCGCGTGTTCGCCGGCTACCTCGCGGCATTGCTCATCGGCATCGCGCTGGGCCTGGCCATCGGCTGCTCGAAATGGGCTGAGGACCTGTTGCTGCCACCGCTGGAAGTGCTGCGGCCGATCCCGGCGGTGGCGTGGATTCCGCTGGCGATCCTGATGTTTCCGTCGTCGGAACTGTCGATGGTGTTCATCACCTTCACCGGCGCACTGTTCCCGATCCTGCTCAACACCGTGCACGGTGTCGAAGGCGTCGATCCACGGTTGATCGCCTCGGCGAAAAGCCTCGGGGCAGGGCGCCGGGCGATCTTGCGCGAAGTGGTTCTGCCGGGGGCCGCGCCGAGCATCATCACCGGCCTGGCGATCGGCATGGGCACCTCGTGGTTTTGTCTGGTAACGGCGGAAATGATCTCCGGCCAGTTCGGCATCGGTTACTACACCTGGGAGTCCTACACCATTCAGAACTACGCCGACATCGTCGTCGGCATGCTGCTGATCGGCGTGCTGGGCATGGGCAGCAGCCTGCTGATCAAACGCCTCGGCGGGCTGTTCACGCCCTGGCACCGACCACGAGGAAAAGCCTGATGAGCGCAATGCAAACCCCGGAAGGGCGGATCGATATTCGTCAGTTGTCGATCGTTCTTGGCGAAGGCCAACACGCGTTCGAAGCCGTGCAAGGGCTGGATTGCCAGATCGAGCCCGGCCAGTTCGTGTGCATTCTTGGCCCGTCCGGTTGTGGCAAGTCGACCTTGCTCGGCGCACTCGCCGGGCACTTGAGTGCACATGCCGGCAGTCTCAAAGTCGATGGCAGCGAGGTGTCCGGGCCGTCGCCGCAACGCGGCATGGTGTTCCAGCATCACACGCTGTTTCCGTGGCGCACGGTGCGCGACAACGTTGCCTTCGGCCTGAAGATGCGCGGCATCGGCAAGGCTGAACGCCACCGCGCCGCTGACGACATTCTCAAACTGGTGGGCCTCGACGGGTTTGCCGAACGTTGGCCCGATCAGCTCTCCGGCGGCATGCAGCAACGGGTGGAAATCGCCCGGGTGCTGGTCAATCGCCCGCGTCTGTTGCTGATGGACGAACCCTTCGGTGCATTGGATGCCTTGACCCGCCTGAATATGCAGGAACTGTTGCTGGACATCTGGACGCGCATCCGCACCACCGTGGTGTTCGTCACTCACGACATCGACGAGGCACTGTTCCTCGCCGACCGTTTGCTGGTGATGAGTGCGCGACCGGGACGAATCATCGAAGACCTGCGTCTGGACTTCCCGCGACCGCGTACCACTGAGCTGGTGACCAGCGCCGAGTTTTCACGCCTCAAGCGCCACTGCCTTGATCTGTTGCGCCACGACAACGACCGCCCGCTGCCGCGCCTTAATCCGCTCGGCCTGCCTCCCGAAAACCCCTTGCCGCGATTTGCCCTATGACCTCATTTTTTGCTGTGACCGATAACCCGGACATTCTCGCCCTGCAACCGCGCCTGACCGCTGACGATGCCGGTGTGCGGCGCATTGCGCTGATTGATCTGGCTGATCTGGAAGAGCCGGACGGCTTGCTGTGGTTGGTCGAAAGGCTGACCGATGATCCGGCTGAAGAAGTCCGCGCTGAAGCCGCGCGACTGCTGGAAGCCTGGGAAGATGAGCCTGTGGTGGCGGCGTTGTGTCAGGCCCTGACCGATCCGTCGCCGGCCGTACAAACAGCGGCAGCGCAAAGCCTGAGCCTGCTCAAGAGCGAAGCGGCGGGGCGGGTGATTCTGCCGTGGACCGGTCATGCGCAAGTCAGTGTACGGATTGCCGCGTTCCGCGCCCTGCGCGAATTGCGTTTCGCCGCCGCCGCGCCTGCTGCGGTTGTGGCACTCGACGACGCCGACGCCAATGTGCGCCGCGAAGCGGTCGGCGTGCTCGGCTGGCTCAAGCAACTCGACGCGCTGCCGGCGCTGGCACGCCTGGCCAGCGCCGACCCGGACACCGAAGTGCGCCGCGCCGCCACTGGTGCCCTCGGTCTGGCCTCTGGCGCCGAGGTGCTGCCGGCCTTGCGCCAGGCCTTGCAGGACCACGCCTGGCAAGTGCGAGAAGAGGCGGCCACCACCCTGGGCAAGGTCGGCCACAGCGATGCCGGTCCGGCGTTGATCGAAGCCTTGAACGATGACTACTGGCAAGTACGCCTGCGCGCCACCCGCAGCCTCGGTCGCCTGCGTTTTGCACCGGCTCTGGACACCTTGATCGAGACCCTCGGCCACCGCATCAGCAACCTGCGCAAGGAAGCCGCGCTGGCCCTCGGTGAGTTGAATGATCGCGGGGCCGTGGCGGCGTTGCAGGCAGCGCAGGATGACGGTGACCCGGAAGTGCGCAAAGCGGTGCGGATTGCCTTGAGTCAGTTGCAATGAAGCCGCTGTCGGTGGGCAATTCGCAAAGCGCGCAGACCTTGCGCCTGAGTTGGCCGGACGGGCGTGAATCGGTGCTCAGCCATGCCGAACTGCGCCGCCAGTGCCCGTGCTCGCAGTGCCGTGCGTTTCGCCTGAAAGGGATGACCCCGCGGGTCGATGACCGGGTTCGCCTGATCGAGATCAACCCGCAGGGCTACGGCGTGCAACTGGTGTTCAGCGATGGGCACCAGCGCGGAATCTATCCGTGGGACTACCTGGCACAGCTCACCCCTTGAGAACACTGCGTTGCCTGTGGGAGCTGGCAAGCCAGCTGCCACAGAGACTTCGGTGTTCGGGTTACTGCGCAGCCGTCATCGCCGGCCGGCAGCCATGGAAAACATCCAGCCCTGGCTGATACAGCGAGGTCTTCACGTCAAACAACCCCAGCACCGAATGGAACAGGTTGTCATGGCTCAGATCCGCCTGCCCGGTCTTGCCTTGCAGGCAGCCGCGATCAATTCCTTCGCTGGCGAGCGTACCCTTGCCAAACCACATCACCATCGGCACATGGGTCTGCGCTTCGGGCGCCAGTGCATATGGCGCGGCGTGCAGGTACAGGCCGTTTTCACCCAGCGATTCACCGTGGTCGGAAACGTACAGCATCGAGGTCTCCAGCGTGTCCTGATTGCGCTTGAGCAACTCGATGACCTGGGCGAGGAAATGGTCGGTGTAGAGGATGGTGTTGTCGTACACGTTCACCAGTTCATCGCGGCTGCAACTGCCTAGCTGGTTGGTGTGGCAGATCGGTTTGAAGCGTTCCATTTCCTTCGGATAGCGCTCGTAGTACTCGGGGCCGTGGCTGCCGTCGGCATGCAGAACGATGATCGCGTGGCCCTTGAGGCTGTCGATGTAGCTTTGCAGATCCGCCAGCAGCGCTTCGTCGAGGCAATTATTGCCATCGCAGAACGGTCCCGGCTGATGCTTCGAAATATCGCGATGGGGGACGCGCAGGCAGGTGCCCTTGCAGTCGCTGTTGTTGTCCAGCCACAGCACCTGCACGCCGGCCCGCTGCAGGATATCGAGCAGGCCTTCGTAGGTTTTGCCTTTCTTGTCGCTGTAATCCTCACGGGGGAACTTCGAGAACATGCACGGCACCGACACTGCCGTCGAGGTGCCGCAGGAATGCACCTGGGTGAAGTTGAGGATGTCCAGTTTGCTCAGTTCGGGGTTGGTCTCTCGCGCATAACCGTTGAGCGAGAAATGGTCGGCACGCGCCGTTTCCCCGACCACAAACACCATCAGTGATTTCTTCTCGCGGGCCGCAACCTTGGCGCCCATCACCGCGTCTTCGCCGATTGCCTGCACCACGAAGTGCTTTTTGATGCCCAGGCGTTGTTGGGTGTATTTGCTGATGGCGTAGATGTAGTTGGTCGGGTTGATGAAGTGGGTGAGCTTGTCTTCCTGGCGAAAGATCGGTGCGTAGGTCGAATAAAACGTGCCTACGGAAGCCGCGATCACCAGCACGCAGGCGATGATCACCAGCACCTTGTTGAGCAGGCCGCGAAAAAACGGCCGATAGCTCACCGGCCAGCGCCAGATCAGCACGGCCGGCAGCACGCCGAGCAACAGCACGTAAGTCAGCAGCTTGCCGTTGAACAGCGCGGTGGCTTCGTCGGGGTTGGTTTCGAACACGTTCTGGATCATCACCGTGTCGATGGTGATCCCGTATTCGTTCATGAAATACGCCGCGCAGGCCGAGAGCAGGGCGACCACGGTCAGCGCCGGTTTCAGCGTCCAGCGAAACGACACCAGGGTCAGCAGCAGGGTGATGGCCGCCCACAAAAACAGCCCAAAGGAGGCGAAAAACGCCAGTTTGTGCGCGCCTTGCAGGGTAATCAGCGTGCCCAGCGCCTTCCAGGTCGCCAGGTTATACAGCGCCACCAGCGCCAGGGAAAACAACAGCACCAGTCGGGTAGGAGTGATGGACGGTAAACGCAGTCCGTTGCCCAAAGCCATGTCAAACATTCCTCTACAAAAAAGACCGCCACGCGGTTGCGCGTGTAACTGTAGAAGAACATTAGTAAAAAAATTGTAAACATCCTGTAACAACTACCGAGTGGGTTCACCCCAATCAAAGGCTGGGAGCAGGTTTTTTTCAGAGGGATTTGCTGACCGGGCACGGGCGGGTTGCTCTCCACGACACACAGGAACTGCCGCAGGCCGACTGGCGGTGCTTGTCAGTAAAATCCTACAGGAGTACAAATGTACTCCATGAAGACACTGACGCCTCGCCGTACCGCCATCCTGACCTTTATCCGCGAACGCATCGCCGAACACGGTCAGTCCCCAAGCCTCGCTGAAATCAGCGAGGCTTTTGGTTTTGCCTCGCGCAGCGTGGCGCGCAAGCATGTGCTGGCGCTCACCGACGCCGGGTTTATCGAGGTCAATCCGCATCAGGCCCGGGGCATTCGCCTGCTCGGGCAACCGGCGCGCCCGGAACTGCTCGAGATTCCCGTGCTCGGCCGGGTCGCTGCCGGTGCGCCGATCGGTGCCGATGCCGAGGTCCACAGCCGTTTGCTGCTCGACCCGGCGCTGTTCTCCCGCACTCCCGACTACATGCTGCGGGTGCAGGGCGACTCGATGATCGAGGACGGCATCCTCGATGGTGATCTGGTTGGCGTGCGGCGCAATCCCGAGGCGCTCAACGGCCAGATTGTGGTGGCGCGGCTCGACGGTGAAGTCACGATCAAACGCTTCGAACGGGTCGGCGCGGTGGTGCGGTTGCTGCCGCGCAACCCGGCGTATCAGCCGATTGTCGTGCGCGACGATCAGGACCTGGCCATCGAAGGGGTGTTCTGCGGTCTGGTGAGGCAAGGCTGATGGGCGCCGTCGTTGCGCTGGATACGCTGTTCAATGGCGGCCAGGTCTGGAAGGGCCGGCCTGCGCCCCCGGCTGCCAGCCCGCAACCCACCGGGCATGCCGCGCTGGACGCGGCCTTGCCCAGCGGCGGCTGGCCGGAAGCGGCGCTGAGCGAAATCCTCCTGGCCGGCCCGGGGGTTGGCGAGTTGCAACTGGTCTGGCCAACACTGGCGCGGCTTTCGGCGGCGGGCGAGCGCATCGTGCTGGTGGCACCGCCGTTCGTGCCGTACCCGCAGGCGTGGGAAAGCGCGGGGGTGGATCTGCGCCAGTTGTCGGTGATCCAGGCCAGCGAGCGCGATGCCTTGTGGGCGGCGGAACAATGCCTGCGTTCAGGCAGTTGCGGTGCGGTGCTGTGCTGGCCGCACAAGGCCGATGACCGCGCGTTGCGGCGTTTGCAGGTGGCGGCGGAAACCGGCCAGACCCTGGCCTTTGCCTGGCGCCCGTTGAGCGAAGCGGTCAACCCGTCGCCGGCGGCGTTGCGCATTGCCATCGACGCCAGACCGGCCCAGTTGCGCGTGCTCAAATGCCGCGGCGGGCTGGCGCGTTCGGCGCCGATTGCCTTTGCCGTGGGGCATTGAGGTCGCCATGCGCTGGGTCTGTATTCTGTTTCCACAATTGGCCCTCGACGCGGTGCTGCGTCAGCGTCCCGAGCCCGATGAACCGTTGGTGTTGCTCAGCGGCCCGGCCCAGCGCCGGGTGCTGCAGGCGGTCAATCCGGCGGCACGTAAACTCGGTTTGCGTCCTGGCCAGTCGATGACCGCCGCCCAAGCCCTGAGCAAGGGTTTTGCCTCGGCGGATTACGATGTCGCCGAGGTCGAGCACTGGCAGCAGTTTCTCGCCGCGTGGGCCTACCGCTTCAGCGCGCAGGTCAGCGTGCATTACCCGCGCACGGTGGTGTTCGAGATCGAATCGAGCCTGGGCTTGTTTGGCACCTGGACGCAATTCGAGGCGCGGCTGCGCAAGGAACTGAGCGACTTGGGTTTTCGCCACCGCATCGTGGCCGCGCCCAACCCGGTGGCGGCGCGGGTGCTGGCCAATGCCTACGACGGATTGGTGGTGCCGGACGGCGAGGCCTTGCAGCATCACCTCGGGCAGTTACCCATTGACCGCGTGGGCCTGGAGCCGGGCGTGGCCACGGCGTTGTCGCGCATGGGCTTGCGCACGCTCAGTCAGGTGCAGAGCCTGCCACGTCAGGCCCTGGCCCGGCGCTTCGAAGCGTCGATGCTCAAACACCTCGACACCCTGTTCGGCGCGCGTCCGCTGGCGCTGGCGTTCTACCTGCCGCCGGATCGTTTCGATGTGCGCATCGAGCTGAATTTCGACGTGCAGTCCCATCAGGCGCTGCTGTTCCCGTTGCGTCGTCTGACCGGCGACCTCTCGGCGTTCCTCTGCGGACGTGACAGCGGCGTGCAGCGCTTCGACCTGCACCTGGAACACGCCGGGCTGCCGGACACCGTGATCAAGGTCGGTCTGCTCAGTGCCGAGCGCGATCCGGCGATGCTCTTCGAGCTGGCCCGAGGCCGGCTGGAACACGTGCAGGTCGAGGCGCCGGTACGCGGTTTCCGCTTGCGCGCCGAGGATCTGCCGAGTTTCGTGCCGCAGTTTCAGGAGCTGTTCGACGATCGCCCGCAGCAGACCTTGCCCTGGGAGCAATTGCGCGAACGCCTGCGCGCACGGCTGGGCGATGACGCGGTGCAGGGGCTGCGCTTTCAGGCCGATCACCGGCCCGAATGTGCCTGGCAGAACGCTGTCGACAAACAACGTTGCACCGGCTTGCCGAAGGTTCATCGTCCGGGCTGGTTGCTCGGCGAGCCGCAAAGCGTGCCCGAAGGTTCGGCGCGGATTCTCATGGGGCCGGAGCGCATCGAATCCGGCTGGTGGGACGGCGACGACGTGCGCCGCGATTACTACTTGATCCAGAACCGCGCCGGTCAGCAGGGCTGGGCCTACCGGGCGGTGGGTGAGGGCGGTCCGTTGTGGCTGCAGGGCTGGTTTGCATGAGCCACGGCTATGCCGAGTTGCACTGCCTGTCGAACTTCAGTTTCCAGCGCGGTGCCTCCAGTGCGCTTGAGCTGTTTCAGCGGGCAAAAAAACACGGTTATCAGGCGCTGGCGATCACCGACGAGTGCACCCTGGCCGGCATCGTCCGCGCCTGGCAGGCAGCGAAGTCGGTCGAACTGCCGCTGATCATCGGCAGCGAAATCCGCATCGACAACGGCCCGAAACTGGTGCTGCTGGTGGAGAGCCTTGCGGGGTATCAGGCCCTGTGCGGCTTGATCACCCAGGCGCGGCGGCGTACGCAGAAGGGCCAGTACCAGGTGCTGCGCGAGGATTTCAGCGAGCCGTTGCCGGGGTTGCTCACGGTGTGGGTGCCGGACACCGTGGATGACCTGGACGAGGGGCGCTGGTTGAAACAGACCTTTGGCGAGCGTCTGTTTCTGGCGGTGCAGTTGCATCGCGGGCAGGACGACCCGCGTCGGCTGGCGGCACTGCTGAGTCTGGCCGATCAACTGCAGATTGCCGCCGTGGCCAGCGGCGATGTGCACATGCACGCCCGTGGCCGGCGGGCCTTGCAGGACACCATGACCGCGATTCGCCATCACGTCCCCGTGGCCGAGGCCGGGTTGCGCCTGCATCCCAACGGCGAGCGCCATCTGCGCAGCCTCGATGTGCTGCGTGAGCTGTATCCGCAGGCATTGCTGGACGCCTCAGTGCAACTGGCCCGGCGCTGCACGTTCGATCTGGGCGAATTGCGCTATCAGTACCCGAAAGAGCTGGTGCCGGAGGGGCACAGCGCCAGTTCCTGGCTTCGGCAACTGACCGAAGAAGGCATCGCCTGGCGCTGGCCGCAAGGGCCGCAAGCCAAAGTGCTGAAGCAGATCAATGACGAGCTGAAACTGATCGCCGAACTCGGCTACGAAAGCTACTTCCTCACCGTGCACGACGTGGTGCGTTTCGCCCGCAAGCAAAAGATCCTCTGTCAGGGCCGGGGTTCGGCAGCCAACTCGGCGGTGTGTTTTGCCTTGGGCATCACCGAAATCGACCCGGACCGTACCACGCTGCTGTTCGAACGCTTCATGTCGAAGGAGCGCAACGAGCCGCCGGACATCGACGTCGATTTCGAGCACGAGCGCCGTGAAGAAGTGCTGCAATACGTGTTCCGTCGGTATGGCCGCCGTCGTGCGGCGTTGACGGCGGTGGTCAGTACCTATCACGCGGCGGGAGCGGTGCGCGATGTGGCCAAGGCCCTCGGCCTGCCGCCGGATCAGATCAACGCGCTGGCTGATTGCTGCGGTCACTGGAGCGATGAAACGCCGCCAGTGGCGCGTTTGCTCGAAGGTGGCTTTGATCCGGACAGCCCGGTGCTGCGTCGGGTGCTGAGCCTGACCGGGCAACTGATCGGCTTCCCCCGGCACCTGTCGCAGCACCCCGGCGGCTTCGTGATTTCCGAGCAGCCGCTGGACACGCTGGTGCCGGTGGAGAATGCGGCAATGGCCGAGCGCACGATCATTCAGTGGGACAAGGACGACCTCGATGCCGTCGGGTTGCTCAAGGTCGATATCCTCGCCCTTGGCATGCTCAGTGCAATCCGTCGCTGTTTCGACCTGCTGCGTCGTCATCGCCACCTGGACCTGAGCCTGGCGACGATCCCGGCCGAAGACAAACCGACCTACGACATGATCAGCCGTGCCGACACCATCGGCGTGTTCCAGATCGAGTCCCGGGCGCAGATGTCGATGCTGCCGCGGCTGAAACCGGCCAGGTTCTACGATCTGGTGATTGAGGTGGCGATCGTCCGTCCGGGACCGATTCAGGGCGGGATGGTCCATCCGTACCTGCGTCGGCGGAACAAGGAAGAAGCGGAAACCTATCCATCACCGGAGCTCAAAGTGGTGCTGGAGCGCACCCTCGGCGTGCCACTGTTTCAGGAACAGGTCATGCAGATCGCCATCGTGGCCGCCGATTACAGCCCCGGCGAGGCCGACCAGTTGCGCCGCTCGATGGCGGCGTGGAAGCGCCACGGCGGACTGGAACCGCACAAGGAACGTCTCGCCGCCGGCATGCAGAAAAACGGTTACACGCCGGAATTCGCCGCGCAGATTTTCGAGCAGATCAAGGGTTTTGGCAGCTACGGCTTTCCCGAATCCCACGCCGCCAGTTTCGCCCTGCTGACCTACGCCAGTTGCTGGCTCAAGTGCCATGAACCGGCGGCGTTCGCCTGTGCCCTGATCAACAGTTGGCCGATGGGTTTCTATAGCCCGGACCAGATCCTTCAGGATGCGCGTCGCCATCAGTTGCAGATCCGCCCGGTGGACGTGCGCGCCAGTGACTGGGATTGCAGCCTGGAATCGACCACGGCAGCCCAGCCGGCGATCCGCATGGGCCTGCGCATGATCAAGGGCTTTCGCGAGGACGATGCCCGGCGCATCGAGGTGGCGCGCACGCGCGGGGCGTTTGCCGATGTCGCCGACCTGGGCGAGCGTGCCGCGCTCGACAGCCGGGCGCAGGCGTTGCTGGCCGATTCGGGGGCATTGCGCGGATTGGCGGGGCATCGTCATCGCGCCCGCTGGGAAGTGGCCGGAGTGCAGAAACAGCTCGGCTTGTTTGCCGGTTTGCCGAGTCAGGAGGAGTCCGATGTGGTGTTGCCCAAGCCGAGTGTGGGCGAGGACCTTCATGCCGATTACGCCACGGTCGGCACCACGCTGGGCCCGCATCCACTGGCGCTGTTACGTGGCGAACTCAAGGCCCGGCGCTGCCGCAGTTCACGGGAGTTGCTGGACATCGAGCATGGTCGCCCGGTCAGCGTTGCGGGCCTGGTCACCGGTCGTCAACGACCGGGTACCGCCAGCGGCGTGACCTTCGTCACCCTGGAAGACGAGTTCGGCAACGTCAACGTGGTGGTCTGGCGCGACCTCGCCGAGCGCCAGCGCCAGGTGCTGGTGGGCTCGCAATTGCTCAGGGTCGATGGCCGCTGGGAGCGCGAAGGCGAAGTGCGCCACCTGATCGCCGGCCGCCTGAGCGACCTCAGCCCGCTACTCAACGGCATCCGCGTGCAGAGCCGCGATTTCCACTGATCCCGGGCGGCCAATTCATTGGCGTCAAAAAAACCTGTCTTCAATGATGGCACTTTGTCATAATGCCGCCCCTTTTCCGCTGCCCAGCGCGTTGCCGTGCCGGGACACACCGTTTTTCAAGAAGGAATACTCAGTGAGAATGATCTCCCGGATGTTGGTCTCAGGCGTTGCGATTGCCGTGCTGGGCACCCTGGCCGGCACCCTTGCCGGTTGTGCTACCGAAAGCTCCCGTGCACTGCCGGTGGCCAAGGTCGAAAGCGCCACTCAGGTCTGGACCGGCGTCCGCGTACCGATGGCCGTGGGCAAGTTCGACAACCGCTCGAGCTACATGCGCGGCATCTTCTCCGATGGCGTCGACCGTCTCGGCGGCCAGGCCAAGACCATCCTGATCACGCACTTGCAGCAGACCAACCGCTTCAGCGTGCTGGATCGCGACAACATGGGCGAGATCCAGCAGGAAGCGGCGATCAAGGGCCAGGCCCAGCGTCTGAAGGGTGCCGATTACGTGGTCACCGGTGATGTCACCGAGTTCGGTCGTAAAGAGACGGGTGATCACCAGTTGTTCGGCATTCTCGGCCGTGGCAAGACCCAGGTCGCTTACGCCAAGGTCAACCTGAACATCGTCAACATCAGCACTTCCGAAGTGGTGTATTCGACTCAGGGCGCCGGCGAATACGCCTTGTCCAACCGTGAAATCATCGGTTTCGGCGGCACCGCTGCGTACGACTCCACCCTCAACGGCAAAGTCCTTGATCTGGCCATGCGCGAGGCGATCAATCGTCTGGTCGATGGCATGAACGCTGGTGCCTGGAAACCGGCCAACTGATCGCAACCCATTGCAAGGAGCATCAACAATGAATGTTTTTCTGTCTCGACCGCGTCTGGTCCTGACGCTGGCCGCCAGCGCCTTGCTGGCCGGTTGCAGCAGTCCGCAAACCCTGTACCAGTGGGAAGGCTACCAGCCGCAGGTTTACGAATACTTCAAAAGCGAAACACCAAAAGAAGCGCAGGCCGAAGCGCTGGAAGCCGATCTGCAAAAGATCCGCGCCAGTGGCAAAGCCGTACCGCCGGGTTACCACGCGCATCTGGGCCTGTTGTACCTGAGCATGGGCAAGGACGATCAGATGGTGCAGCAGTTGCGCACCGAGAAAGCCTTGTTCCCGGAGTCGGGCACCTACATGGATTTTCTGCTTAAAAACGCCAAGACCGGAGACGCCCAATGATCAAGCGTGCTCTGAAGCTGCTGGCCGCCGGCCTGGCCCTGACCGTACTCGGTGGCTGTGTCGCGCCGAAAACCGTCGACTATTCGGCGTATAAACAGGCACGTCCCAAGACCATTCTGGTGCTGCCGCCGCTGAACACCTCGCCCGACGTGAAAGCGTCGTACAGCCTGTTGTCGCAAGTGACGTTTCCGCTGGCCGAGGCCGGTTACTACGTGCTGCCGATCACGCTGGTGGACGAAACCTTCCGCCAGAACGGCCTGACCACGCCGGATGACATCCATCAGGCACCGCCGAACAAGCTGAAGGAAATCTTCGGTGCGGACGCGGCGCTGTACATCAACGTGACCGAATACGGCACGCGTTACCGGGTGATCAGCAGTGAAACCGCCGTGACCGCGACGGCGAAACTGGTCGACCTGAAGTCCGGTACCACGCTGTGGACCGGCACGGCCCGGGCGTCGAGTGAAGAGGGTAACAACGGCAACGCCGGTGGTTTGATCGGCATGCTGATCACGGCCGCAGTGAAGCAGGTGATCAACAGCTCCACCGATGCCGGTTACCCGATTGCCGGTGTGGCGAGTAATCGTCTGTTGTCGGCCGGCCACCCGGCAGGTCTGCTGTATGGGCCGCGTTCGCCGAAGTACGGCACTGACTGACGACCTGAAACTTTTGTGGGCGCGGGCTTGCTCGCGAAGGCGGTCTGTCAGAGGCATTTGGCCTGACTGACACAGCGCTTTCGCGAGCAAGCCCGCTCCTGCAAGGGGAATGTGCTCCTCTGTCGTTCATCGTGCGGCAGTCCCGACCCGCTCATCCCCCCTGGCGCTTGCGTTCCTGCTTGCAACGAGCAGACTGGCAAATCGACGCAGCCCCGATCAACGATCCGTACTCAACGTGCAATCAAGACCCTGCATCTTGCCGCCGAAGGCGATATTCTGCGCGACGCTCACAGACGCAAATAAAGACAATAGGCGTGTGCACCCTCCCTCTTATTTCTTGGCCAGCGATCGCCAGGGGAGGGTTGCCCGATGCCAAAGGAGTGTTCGTATGACCGACAAGAAACCGGAAACCACGGTCGACCGCGTCTACCAAGGGGTTTACGAGGCGATCTGCAAGCGTTCGTTGCGCCCTGGCATGAAACTGGGCGAGGCCTCACTGGCCGAGTTATTCAATGTCAGCCGCACGTCGGTGCGCGCCGCGCTCAAGCAACTGGAGGCTGACGGACTGGTTACCACCGAACCGAACAAGGGGGCTTCGGTGTCGCTGCCCAGCAACGAAGAGATCCGCTCGCTGTTCGAAACCCGGCGCCTGATCGAGATCGGTATCGTCACCGAACTGTGCCGGCGCAAGGACCCCGCCGCGATGCAGGACTTGCGCGCGCATCTGCTGCTGGAAGATCAAGCCCACGCTGCCGGCGACCACGAGCGGCTGATTCATCTGCTCGGCGAGTTCCACATCAAACTGGCGCGCAGCCTGAACAACCCGGTGCTGCTCGACTGGTTCCAGAAACTCATCTCCCGCGCCTCGCTGTACGTCGCCGCGCTGGATGATGACAGTCACGAAGCCTGCCGCGATGACGAGCACCTGCGCCTGCTCGAGTACATCGAAGCCGGGGATCAAAGCGCGGCGATCGAATTGACTTGCCTGCACCTGAACGGCATCGAACAGGCCATTCTCGACGTCGCTGCGAAGATGAAAACTGGCTACCATCCGCTCAAACACTTGATCGGCGTATGAGTTCCGGGCACTGGGGAAATCGGCTATACCTCTTATGAAACCAATACGCCGCAAGATGCTCGAAACAGACGAGCGTCGCGTCGTTTGGTCGTCGTGATTTACCGGACAACCACCACAGGACACCGAGTCAGTCGATGCAGTTTTTATCCGATAGTCACGGTTGTGACGGCTGGAAAGGCGAAATGGCCGAACGCATTTGCGCGTTCGACTGGAGCCCTACCGAGCTGGGTCCGCTGGACACCTGGCCTGCCAGTCTGTGCAGCACGGTGCAATTGATGCTGGCGTCGCCTCTGCCGATGGTCATGCTCTGGGGCCACGCCGGCTACATGATCTATAACGACGCCTACTCGAAATTTGCCGGTGGCCGCCATCCGTATCTGCTCGGCTCGCCGGTGGAGCTGGGCTGGCCGGAAGTGGCCGACTTCAATCGGCACGTGGTCGATACCTGTCTGGCCGGCGGCACCCTGTCTTACCGCAACAAGGAACTGGTGCTGCTGCGCGACGGGGTGCCCGAAGACGTCTGGATGGATCTGTATTACAGCCCTGTGGCCAACGATGACGGGCAACCGGCCGGGGTCATGGCGATGGTGGTGGAAACCACCGAATTCATGCATTCCGAGCGCTTGCGCCAGGCCGCCGAAGACGCCTACCGCGCCGATAACGAGCGCGTGCGACTAGCGCTGAATGCCGGCGCGCTGTTGGGTTCGTTTGTCTGGGACGTGAAAAACAATACGTTGTCGGCGGATGAGCGTTTCGCCCGCACGTTCTCTTATCCGCCGGATCAGGACCTGAGCAATCTGGCCCAGGACATCGCCCAGTCCCGCATCCATCCCGATGACATCGCCTGGGTGCACGAGCGCGTCACCCATTCGGTGCGGACCGGCGCGCCGTTCAACGCGGAGTACCGCGTGCGCCGCAGCGATGGCAGTTATCTGTGGGTCCTGGCCAGTGGCGCGTGCGAGTTCGATGAACACGGTGAGGCACGGCGTTTCCCCGGCGTGTTGATCGACATTCATGAGCGCAAGACCGCTGAAGAATCCCTGCTCAAGTTCACCCGCAACCTCGAACAACGCGTGGCCGATGAAGTCGAGGCGCGACTGGCGGCCGAAGAGCAATTGCGCCAGTCGCAGAAGCTTGAAGCGATTGGCGGGCTTACCGGCGGCGTTGCCCACGACTTCAATAACCTGCTGCAAGTGATCGCTGGCAATCTGCATTTGCTAGCCCGGCATGAACCGCACAATGCCAATGTCCAGCGCCGGGTCAGCGCCTCGTTGGCGGCGGTCGAGCGTGGCGCCAAACTGTCTTCGCAACTGCTGGCGTTTGCCCGGCGTCAGCCGTTGTCGCCTGCGGTGTGCAACCCGCAACAGATCTTCGACGGCGTGGGGGAGTTGCTGCAACGGGCGCTGGGTGAAACCATTCAGATCGACGTGCAGCTGCCGCAAGCGCCGTGGCACATCAACGTTGATCGCAACCAACTGGAAAACGCCATTCTCAATCTGGCCATCAATGCCCGGGATGCAATGAAAGGCGAGGGCACCATCGTGCTGAGCGCCTCCAACACCCGTCTGGAGCGCGAGTTTTGTGTCGGTAAAGGCATCCTGCCCGGGGAGTACGTGCGGGTGGCGGTCAGCGATACCGGTGCGGGCATCCCGGCGCAGATCCTCGAACAAGTCTTCGAACCGTTTTTCACCACCAAGGCCGACGGTCAGGGCACCGGTCTGGGCTTGAGTATGGTCTTCGGGTTCGTCAAACAAAGCGGCGGCCATGTCGAAATCGACAGCCGCGTCGGTGAAGGCACGCGAGTGCAGTTGTACTTCCCGCGCAGCTTGCGGCCGGTCCGCGCTGAAATGCCGAGCCTTGACGCGCAGCAGGGCGGTGGCCACGAGACGATTCTGGTGGTCGAGGACAACGAGGCGGTGCGCGCCTCGGCGGTTGAATTGCTGCGCGAAGAGGGCTATCGCGTGCTCACCGCCGGCCATGGCGATGCGGCCATGCAGATGCTGCTCGAAGGTGTCGAGGTCGATTTGATCTTCACCGACGTGGTCATGCCGGGGCTGATCAAAAGCTCCGACCTGTTCGCCTGGGCCAAGGTGCAGACGCCACCGGTGGCGGTGCTGTTCACCTCCGGGCACACCCGCGACATCATCTCGCGCAACCACCAACTCAGCCCCGATACCCATTTGCTGGGCAAACCCTATAGCCCCGAGGCCATGCTGCAAATGATTCGCGCGGTGCTCGGTGCCTGATCGGGTGCAAGCGAGGCACTTGGGGCGGTATGGATAAAGTGGTGGCGTGGGAATCTGTGGCGAGGGGATTTATCCCCGTTCGGCTACGCAGCAGTCGTCAACATGAGCTCGCGTCATACCCGGTGCAATGCAGCGGAGTGCTTCGCACTCCAACGGGGATAAATCCCCTCACCACCGGGCTCTCAACAGACATTCGTGATAAGGCCTGCCGATGACTTCCAAGCGAAATGCCAAAGCGCCCGCCGGTACGGTCCGGGTGCGTGGCGCCCGTGAGCACAACCTGAAGAACGTTGACGTCGATATCCCCCGCGATGCGCTGGTGGTCTTCACCGGCGTATCCGGTTCGGGCAAGTCGTCGCTGGCGTTTTCCACGCTGTATGCCGAAGCCCAGCGCCGTTACTTCGAATCGGTCGCGCCCTATGCACGGCGGCTGATCGACCAGGTCGGCGTGCCGGATGTCGATTCCATCGAAGGCTTGCCGCCCGCCGTGGCCCTGCAACAGCAGCGTGGCACACCGAGCACGCGTTCATCGGTGGGCAGTGTCACCACCTTGTCGAGCCTGATCCGCATGCTGTATTCCCGCGCCGGCAGTTATCCGCCGGGGCAGCCGATGCTGTATGCCGAAGATTTTTCACCGAACACTCCGCAGGGCGCGTGCCCGCAATGTCATGGCCTGGGCCGGGTGTATGAGGTCACCGAAGCACTGATGGTGCCTGATCCGAACCTGACCATCCGCCAACGCGCGGTGGCGTCCTGGCCGCTGGCCTGGCAAGGGCAGAACCTGCGCGACATCCTCGTGACCCTGGGCATCGACGTCGACATTCCCTGGAAGAAACTGCCGAAAAAACAGCGCGACTGGATTCTCTTCACCGAAGAAACCCCGACCGTGCCGGTGTACGCCGGGCTGACGCCGGAAGAAACCCGCGTCGCCCTCAAGCGCAAGATGGAGCCGAGCTACCAGGGTACGTTCACCGGTGCGCGACGTTACATCCTGCACACCTTCACCCATTCGCAAAGTGCGCTGATGAAGAAGCGTGTTGCACAGTTCATGCTCGGCAGCCCGTGCCCGCTGTGTGACGGTAAACGCCTGAAGCGCGAGGCCTTGTCGGTGACGTTCGCCGGGTATGACATCGGCGAACTGTCGCAGATGCCGCTGCTGCAAGTGGCTGAAGTGTTGCGACCGGTGGCCGAGGCCAGCTATCTCGAACACGCCGATGAAACCGGCGACACCCTGAGCCATGCGCAAACCCGCGAGGCCCGTCAACAGCGGGCGGCCCACGGCGCCAGCGCTCACGCCAGCGCGCCGGATGTGCGGCACACGCCGAACCTGTCGCTGGAAAAGCGCCTGGCGGCACAGCGGATCGCCGAGGATCTGCTGGAGCGGGTCAGCACCCTGACCGATCTGGGGCTTGGCTATCTGGCCCTGGAGCGCAGCACGCCGACGTTGTCCTCGGGAGAGTTGCAGCGGTTGCGCCTGGCGACGCAATTGGGCTCGCAGTTGTTCGGCGTGATCTACGTGCTCGACGAGCCGTCCGCCGGGCTGCACCCGGCCGATGGCGAAGCGTTGTTCGAGGCCCTGCAGCGCCTCAAGGCCGACGGCAACACGCTGTTTGTGGTCGAGCATGATGTGGAAACCATGCGCCGCGCCGACTGGCTGATCGACGTCGGCCCGGCGGCGGGCGAGAAGGGTGGTCAGATCCTTTACAGTGGCCCGCCAGCGGGGCTGGCCGAGATCGAACAGTCGCAGACTCGCGCCTACCTGTTCGCCGACGCGCCACGCCAGCCCCGGGTTGCGCGCAAGCCCGGCGGGTGGCTGAAACTCGATGGCATCTCACGCAATAACCTCAACCACCTCAGCGCCGAGTTTCCGTTGGGCTGTTTCACCTCGGTGACCGGCGTGTCCGGCTCGGGCAAGTCGAGCCTGGTCAGTCAGGCGCTGCTGGAACTGGTCGGCGCGCAGTTGGGGCGTCCGCCAGCGGACAGCGAACCGGATGAGCTCAGCCTCGAAGACGATGCGCCGCAGGCCAGCAGCGGCCAGGTCACTTCAGGGCTGGAGTCGATCAAGCGTCTGGTGCAGGTCGATCAAAAACCGATCGGGCGCACGCCGCGCTCGAATCTGGCGACCTACACCGGGCTGTTCGACAACGTGCGCAAGTTGTTCGCCGCAACAACCGAGGCTCGGGCGGCCGGTTATGACGCCGGACAGTTTTCCTTCAACGTCGCCAAGGGGCGTTGCGCCACGTGCGAGGGCGAGGGATTTGTCAGTGTCGAATTGTTGTTCATGCCCAGCGTGTATGCGCCATGCCCGACCTGTCATGGCGCGCGCTACAACCCGCAGACGCTGGCGATTCTCTGGGAGGGCCTGAGCATCGCCCAGGTCTTGCAATTGACCGTCGATGAAGCGGTGACGGTGTTTGCCGGGCAACCGGGAATTCGTCGTTCGCTGGAAGTGCTGCGCGATATCGGCCTCGGTTATCTGCGTCTCGGGCAACCGGCCACGGAACTGTCCGGCGGTGAGGCGCAGCGGATCAAACTGGCCACCGAGTTACAGCGCAATCAACGCGGCGCCACCCTGTACGTGCTGGATGAACCGACCACCGGCCTGCACCCGCGCGACGTCGATCGCCTGCTGGAACAACTCGATACGCTGGTGACGGCGGGGCATACGGTGATCGTGGTCGAGCACGAAATGCGCGTGGTCGCGCAGAGCGACTGGGTGATCGACATCGGCCCGGGCGCGGGGGATCAGGGCGGCAAAATCGTGGTGGCGGGTACACCGCAGAAAGTCGCGGCGAGCAAGAAGAGCCGGACGGCGCCGTTCCTCGCTCGCGCCTTGCGCTGATGGCCGGGATCGGTGCCTGCAGGCGCCGATTTTTGCTGCGATGTTTTGAACGATTGCCCGGCTTCAGGCTTCGAATCTTCAAGACCCGACGCGTTTCAGTCGGACGGGTTTGATGAGCGAGGTGGCCATGAACGAGCAATCAACGCAGCAGCAGAATCAATCGGCAGAGCCGATCAACCGCAACGACCCGGCAATCGACCCGCAGCTGCCGGGGCAACCGGCGCCGACGCAACAGCAGGGCGAGAACGATCAGGCACAGAGCGCCGATCCGGCGGTGGATCAGAAGCATAAACACACCGATAACGACAACGAATTCAGTCCGGGCTTCAAACCGCAACCTGATCGTGCGAAACCGGGTGAAGAAACCGATGCCGATATTGACACGGACGGGGGCTAGTCACGGTAGATACGACAAGGCCGCATTCTCTGAATGCGGCCTTTTTTGTGCGCGGTTATTTGCTCGGATGCTTGGCTTGCAGCTCTTTCGCCGCCGCCAGGTGTTTTTCCAGCGCCGGGAGCATTTTCTGCGCAAAGGCCTTCAGTTCCGGTGCTCCTTTGACCTTGTCGTCGGTCACGGTGTTGGCTTGTTTCTTGAACAGCTCAATGGTCTCTTCGTGGGCCTTGACCTGATTGTTGGCGTAGGCCGCATCGAAGGACTCATCACGCATATCGAGGATTTTTTCCTTGGCTTGCTTGACCAGGGTGGTGGTGTCCGGCACTTCGATGTCGTGGGCTTTGGCGATGCTCGCCAGTTCATCGTTGGCCTTGCCATGATCGGTGATCATCATGTTGGCGAATGCCTTGATGTCGGCCGACTGGCTTTTTTCCAGGGCCAGGCGACTGGTTTCGATTTCGGCAATGCCGCCCGCTGCGGCGTTGTCGACAAAGTCATTGTCGGTGGCGGCGAAGGCACTACCCATGCCAGCGCTCAAAGTGACAGCCAGAACGAGGTGCCGCAGGTTGAATCCGTCCATTGATGTATCTCCACGCAGGTTTTTTGTTGGTGTTACTCAATGGAGGGAAAGCCGCGAATAAAGGTTTTATCGCATTTGCGACAGGGCGACGAACGGACACCGCTGGTCTGACAGGTGGTCGACAGAACCGGGTAACCAAGGCCATTCTGATAACGAGCCAGCGCAATCGGTCGCGTTGGCTGCCGATCAACTCACGGAGGTGTTCCATGCCGGTGACCCATGACCTGTATCAGGACTTGAAGCTTACGAAGGAAGAGATCCAGCAACGACGCACCGAGGACCCACATCTGGATGCACTGATCAACAAGTATTCCGAGGCGGATGCCGAGGTAGTCAAGGCCGAGACTGCCACCTCGGATGCGCCCAGTGATGACACGCTGAAAAAGCTCAAGGAGAAACGCTTGCAGGTCAAGGACAGGATTGTCGAGCAGTTACAGGCTCGATCCTGACCGCCAGTGGCGCCACCGACCG
This sequence comes from Pseudomonas sp. GNP014, assembly GCF_054344005.1. Lineage (NCBI taxonomy): Bacteria > Pseudomonadati > Pseudomonadota > Gammaproteobacteria > Pseudomonadales > Pseudomonadaceae > Pseudomonas > Pseudomonas sp. GNP014. The sequence continues at coordinate 4,034,941 of NZ_JBTGUS010000001.1, forward strand.
CCGGTGGTGAATGGAAAGGAACGACCGGCACGACCGGCACCTCGAATGTACAGCGTCTCCATTCATCGACGCTTTGCGAGGTGCCTTATGAACGATCCCAAATTCCCCAGTGAAGAGCAGGGCGCATTCGACCCGGTGCCGACGCACCCCGAACCGAACAGCCCGGCGCACACCACGGCCAACCCCGATGAGCCGGACGAAGACCTGCCCACAGACGAAGATCCCGATAAGTTCGACAAGTCTTCCAATTGACAGACCGTCATCGCCAGCAGGCTGGCTCGCACCATGAATCCGTGAACGACCCACATCGCCTGTGTGAGCGAGCCGGCTGGCGAAGGCGCCGGCTCGTTCAACAGAGGATTGAACGGATTTACTTCAAGGCTGCCTCCAACGGCAATCGCGCCATATGCGTCGCCTTCAACGAGCCCAGATACAACCACTGGCCATACTCGCGTGCCGTGGTGATTGGCGAGTAATTGTCACTGCTCGCGTCCTGCAAATTGGCAATCACCTTGCCGTCCAGATCCAGGCCCAGCACAAAGCCGCGCTTTTCCACCGGTTTCGGTAACACCGTCAGCGCCCGCACGATCATCTTGCGCAGGAACGGATACCCGGCGGTGCCATCGAGCAGAGCATTGCGCGGCGCATACAGCGCCACCCAGAAACGGTTACTGCCATTGAACGCGAGGTTGTCCGGCAGGCCCGGCAGGTTGTCGATAAACACATCATGCGTGCCGGCCTTGGGGCCGCTGAGCCAATAGCGACTGATGCGGTACGCGCCGGTTTCATTGACCAGCACATAAGCCTCATCCGGGCCGAGGGTGACGCCGTTGGCGAATTCCAGTTTGTCGAGCAGCACCGAAGTCTTGCCGGTCTGGAAGTCATAGCGCAGCAGACGTCCGTCACCACCGTGCTCGATGATCGCCTCGCCATCATGGCCGTAACCCCAATGGCTGGAGGCATCGCTGAAATAGGCGTAGTGCCCGGATTTGTCGATCGCTACATCATCGGTGAAACCGAAGGCGACGCCGTTGGCGGCGGTGGACAAGGGAATCAGGCGGCCCTGGGCATCGAGTGAGAGCAAACCCTTGATGGCGTCGGCAATCACCAGCAAACCGTTCGGATGCCGCGCCAGCCCCAACGGTCGGCCACCAGTGTCGGCGAGGACCTTGCGTGCCTGGCCATCGAGGCTGGTACTGATCAGTCGACCGTCATGCAGCCCGGTGATCAGGACATCCTCTTCCAGCAGCAAGGCTTCCGGTCCCTCGATGTCGCTCGGCCCGACCGGCACCGCGGCTTTGAGGCGCTGGTTGTCGGCGAAGACACCTTCGGTCAACGACGGTGCCGGCGAAGGTTGCCACGCCACCGGTTCAACCTTGGTTGGCATCAGCAGCAAGAACGCGATGACGACGATGATGATCAACAACACCCCATGCCGCAGCCTCATGCGCTGGCCCTCGTCGCGCTGATGTACTGCGCTGCCCGGTCGCGCAGCGCCAGCATCGACGCCGCCGATTCACGCTCGATGCGGCGTCTGAGCAGCAACCGGTTGGCAATGCGCATGCCCAAACCGGCGAAGCGATAATCCAGCGTGCGCACAAAACGTGTGCCGCCCTGTTCGGCCGTGCATTCGTACGTCAGCAGCAGCGACAAGCCATGATCGCCCTGAGCCCGGGCGCACCAGCGTCGGCCGGGCAGGTATTCGCTGACTTCCCAGTGCAGATGACCGGCGCGACCCCCGGCGTGAATGTCCTCTTCGAAGTGCGCGCCGGCATGCAGCGGGCCTTGCGGGCCGTCGATCTTCAGCGACGACGGATGCCATTCCGGCCAGCGACTGGCGCTGGCGGCGTAGGCGAGCACGGTGACTGGCTCGCCGACGATTTCGATGTGGTGCTGCATGCGGGTCATGGACGGTCTCGAATGGCTCAAGGGGACGGGTTCCGGTTCCCAATAGAGGGTGCCGAACAGGTAATCCATCAAGGGAAAGACGATGTTGAAATTGCGCTCCTGCATGCGTTCGCGGCGATGGTGCAGTTCATGCAGACGGCGCATCTGGCGGATCCATGGCAGGTGTGTCAGCGGATTGTCCGGCGGCAGATGTTCGCAAGCGTGAAACACTTCGTAGATCAAGTAACCCAGCACCATGCAGCCACCGAACAGTCCGGCGACATTGCTGTTGAACTGTGCAAACAGCCACCACAGCGGCAGGCTGATAACCAGGGTATGCAGGACGATCAGCCACGCCGGAAACAGAATCACCCGCCAGTCGCGAGCGCTGTCGTAGGTCATGTGGCCGGGGGTGAAGAAGCTGTGATGGTCGCCGGCATGGCGAGCGTAGAACAGCCTGGCGAAGGTCTTTTTGTGATGGCCGAGATGGCGATGGACCATGTACACGCCGAAGTTGAAGAACAGCAGGGTCAGCGGCACCGTCAGCCATTCCCGCCAACTGACCTGCTGCACCGGGTGCCAGAAGGCGCCGATGGCCAGCACGCCGAACAGCAGCACGAAGGCGCCGTGCAGCCACGGGTTGTAGAACGGATGAATGGCGGCCCGATAACGGCTGCGAAATGCCTCGGTGGTCTGCCTCAACTGCGGTCACCTGCGGGTATTGTTGTTCTACCCGGCAGCGTAGCCGATCCGGCGGTTTGTGCAGGCCGGCGCTTGAGGCCACTTGCGCCATGCTCCGGGGTAAAGCGGCCGATTCAGCTCAACGGGTTCCAGCGCTGCGACCAGTCGTCATCAGCGTGGATCACTTCGCGCAGCAGATCGAAGGCGTGTTGCAGGGTGGCGGAGTCGCGATCACGCGAATACACCAGATAGGTCGGGTAGCTGAATTCCGGGGCTTTGGTGACCGGTTCCAGGGCGCCGCTTTCCAGATAACTGCGCACGACCCGGGTGCGGAAATAGCCGCTGCCACCGTTTTCGAGGATGTATTGCAAGGCCAGCGGGCCAAGGTTGAAGCTCAGTGCGGCCTTGGCCTTTTCCGGCAGGGCGGCGTCGTGCTGGCAGCGGAAGTCCGGGCCCCAGTCGATGTAGACGTAAGGGTCGGGCCGGTCGGGAGCGCGGACCAAAATCAGTTTCTCTTCCAGCACTTGCTCGACCTGCAAGCCCGGCCAGTACTCTGGCTGATAGACCAGCGCGGCGTCGAGCACGCCAAGTTCGAGCTGACGGAGCAGGTTTTCGCCGTCGCGGATTTCCATGCGCAGGGCATGGCCGGGGATTTTTTCGCGCAGTTCGGCGGCCCAACTGAGCATCAGTGGATTGCACAGGCTGACCTCGCCACCGATGTGCAGCACGTTGTGATAGCCCTCGGGCAGCGGCAGGTCGCGGCGCGCAGCCTCCCAGGTCTGCACCAGTTGATTGGCGTAGACCACGAACGCCTCGCCGTTGGGCGTCAGTTTCGCGCCGGCACGGTTACGCACGAACAGCGTACTGCCCAACTGGCTTTCGAGTTTCTGCACCCGGGCGGTGATCGCCGTTTGCGTGACGAACAGCTTTTGCGCAGCCGCCGCCAGGCTGCCGTGGCGGACGATTTCCAGAAAGGTGCGGGCGAGGTCGATGTCCATGGGCGGGCCGGTGGTTGAGGTGGCGGGCATTGTAAGTGCAGCCTCGGGACCGCGTCATCGTTTGGAGTGGCCCCTCACCCTGATCCTCTCCCAAAGGAGAGGGTCGGGGTGAGGGCAAAACCAGTTACCGCAGAATCAACCCGCCCACTCGACCTCCTGCACCCGTGCCCAATCCGCCACCAGCCGTGTGGGCGTGCCGCAGGCCTTGCGCTTGTAGACGAAATGCCGGCACTTCTCGGCGAACTGATTGCGGTTGTAGAGCATGTCTTCCTGCATTTCCTGCAACTCGGTTTCGCGGCATTGGTCGATCAGCACCTGGTCGACCCGCAACTTGCGCTCGCGTACGGCGGCGTAGGCCGGGTCGCTCAGCACGGCATTGGCCCGTTGCAGCAGCCACAACGAAAACTCATCCGGGCAGCGCGGGCCGATTTCCTGGACCATGCCCAGTTGCAATGCCTGGCTGGCGCTCACCGGCAGACAGGCTTGGGTCAGTTGCTCGGCGATGGCCGGGCCCACCGCGCGCGGCAGGCTGTATGTCCAGTATTCCGAGCCGTACAAGCCCATGCTCTTGTAGTGCGGATTGAGCACGATGTCGGCCCGCGCAAACACGATATCCGCCGCCAGCGCGAGCATCACGCCGCCGGCCCCGGCATTGCCGGTCACGCCGCTGACGACCAGTTGCCGCGCACTCAACAGCTCGGCGCAGACATCGTCGATGGCCTGAATATTCGCCCAGGCTTCAGCGCCGGGATCCTGCGCCGCCTGAATCACATTCAGGTGCACACCATTGGAAAAGCTGCCACGACCGCCGCGGATCAGCAGCACTTTCGTGTCGCGGGACTTGGCCCAGCGCAGCGCCTCGACCATGCGCCGGCATTGTTCGGTGCTCATGGCGCCGTTGTAGAACTCGAAGGTCAGCTCACCGACCACCCCGGACTCGCGATAACGCAGCGGCTGATACGCTTCATCGCTGAACGGCTGGCTGGCAATCGTCCAGTCCAGCACCGCCACCTCGGCCAGTTGCTCGATCAGCACGTGCCGGGCCGGTTGCTTGAAGGTTTCCTCGCCCGGTTGCGGCTTGCGTCGCAGCGATCCGATCCATACGCTCTGATCGCCCGCGGCCACCAGCACGGCATCGTCGTGCACCGCCAGAATCTCGCCGGGCATGCCCGAGCGCGAATCGAGGTGTGCGTCGTAAACGTAATACTGTCCACCGGCCAGGCTCGCCAGTACGCCGGGCTGGCCATCCGCTGCGTCGATGCAGCGTTTGATGAACCGCGCGCAATCGTGCCAGGTGAAGCTACGATCGACCTGTTTCATGTTCGGCTGCAAACGCCCGCGCACCTTGGGGTCGGCGTAATCCAGTTCGACCGGTATAAAACCGTTGACGAACTTCTCCACCACTTCACGGATGCAACACATTGCCGCATCGCTGACCCGGCCGTTGTACAGCTCGGACTTGCGCAGCCCGGATGGCAGGTTGAATTCACACGTGGCCCAGACCGGGCCGGCGTCCATTTCCTCCACGGCTTGCAGGGCGGTCACGCCCCAGCTCGACAACTCCTGGGTGATCGCCCAGTCCAGCGCACTGGCGCCACGATCGCCAACGATGCCCGGATGGATAATCACCACCGGCCGCGCGCGGTTGCTCCACAGTGCCTGGGGCACGCGGTCCTTGAGGAACGGGCAGATCACCAGGTCGGCGCCGCTGTATTCGATCTGTTCGCAGACCGACGCTTCGTCGGTGAATACCACGACGCTGGGCGAATGCCCGGCCTGGCGCAGCTCCAGCCAGGCGCGTTGGGTCAGGCCGTTGAACGCTGACGACAGCAGAATGATCTTGAGTGATCGCATGAATGGTCTTCCTTGAGTGGGATCAGCCGCAGGCTCCCGGTGAGCCGTCCTTGGCCTTCGATGGAGCCGGGAGAGTAATGAGTGGCGGCTGGCCCGCCAGTGACCGAGGTCAATGTTCGGTGAGCCAATATTTCTGCGGCGACGAAACGCCGGACGACCAAACGCAAAAAACCCGCCACAGGGGCGGGTTCTTCGGAGTACTGCGCGGCGCTGTTACGAAGGGAACAGCTCGGACAGTTTCATCGACAGCATCATGTCGCCTTCAACGCGCAGCTTGCCGCCCATGAAAGCCTGCATGCCGTCGGTTTCACCGCTGACGATGCCTTTCAGGGTTTCGCTGTCGAGCACCAGCGTGCAGTTGGCGGCAGGGTTTTCGCCTTCCTCGATATTGCAGGTACCGTCTTTGATGATCAGCGAGTACTGCTTGTTTTCGTCGGTGATGTTGAAACCGAAGACCAGATCCAGACCGGCAGCAGCGGCTGGGTTGAACTTGGCTTGCATTGCTTTTACGGCATCAGCTACGGAGGTCATGGTTCGATCCTTTCTTGGATAATAAGCGCTGGTTGATTACAGCAAGGTTCACACGTTAACCGGACTCAGCGGAAAGTGATGAGTTCCGGTGTCTTCAACAGTTGCAGGTGTGCATGACTGTTAAAGGAAGCCAAGGCCACCTCGCGACCGCGGAACTTCAGCTGGTTGAGCGAGGTGTTGACGATTTGCCAGTTCAATTCAAAGGCCTGTCGGGCAGGCATTTGCGTAATCAGGTGGAGCAGGGCGGTGATGGTGCCGCCGGAGGTGAACACGGCGATTTTCTGATGCGACTCCGCCTGTTCGAGGATCCGCTGCAGCCCGGCCTTGACCCGCTCGACGAACCCCAGCCAGCTTTCCAGCCCCGGCGTGTCGTAGGTGCCGGCCAGCCAGCGCTCGATGATCAGGGCGAAGATGCGCTGGAACTCGCCACGGTTTTGTGCGGCGTTGCGCAGGATGTCGAGGGCTTCCGGTTCGTCCGGCAGCATCGCCGGGAGCAGGGCGCGGATGACCGCGTCGGCATCGAATTCATTGAACGCCGAATCGGTTTCCAGCGTCGGCACCGGCAGGCCGTTGGCAGCGAACTGTTCCAGCGCGCTGGTGGCGGTGTGTTGCTGGCGACGCAGGTCACCCGCCAGGCAGCGATCGAAGCGGACCCCCAGTTCAGCGAGGTGCTGACCGAGGATTTCTGCCTGGCGCACACCGATGGGCGACAGGACGTCATAGTCGTCTGCACCAAAGGAGGCCTGGCCATGTCGAATCAAGTAGATGCTGCCCACGTCCGCGTCATCCCGGTACGTTGAAGGTTGTGGCGAGGTTATGAGGATGACGGGTAGCTGTCAATGAAAAAACATACGCTTGTTTGAAATGCCCGTTACAGGCCTGTTGCCAAAGGTTTCCCGGCTGGTCGCCGGGCCGACGCATGGGTATGCTGGAGCCATCCCGCGTGTGTTTTTGCATCCACGCATTGTTTTAAGGAGTCTCTGTGGAGTTTTTCACCGAATACGCCAGTTTCCTGGCCAAGACCGTCACTCTGGTGATCGCCATTCTGGTGGTTCTCGCCAGTTTTGCCGCGTTGCGCAGCAAGGGCCGGCGCAAGTCGGCGGGGCAGTTGCAGGTCAGCAAGCTCAATGATTTCTACAAGGGCCTGCGCGAGCGCCTTGAGCAGACTTTGCTCGACAAGGATCAGCTCAAGGCTCTGCGCAAGGGCGAGGCCAAATCCGAGAAAAGCGCGAAAAAGCAGAAGAACCAACCCGAGGCCAAACCTCGCGTATTCGTCCTGGATTTCGACGGCGACATCAAGGCCTCGGCCACCGAAAGCCTGCGCCATGAAATCACCGCATTGCTGACTCTGGCCACGCCAAAAGATGAAGTTGTCCTGCGTCTGGAAAGCGGTGGCGGCATGGTCCACAGCTACGGTCTGGCGTCCTCGCAACTGGCGCGTATCCGTGAAGCCGGCGTGCCGTTGACCGTGTGCATCGACAAGGTCGCGGCCAGCGGCGGCTACATGATGGCGTGCATCGGCGAGAAGATCATCAGCGCGCCGTTTGCGATTCTTGGCTCGATCGGCGTGGTTGCACAGCTGCCCAACGTCAACCGTTTGCTGAAGAAGCACGACATCGACTTCGAGGTCCTTACCGCCGGCGAGTACAAGCGTACCCTCACCGTGTTTGGCGAAAACACCGAGAAGGGCCGCGAAAAGTTTCAGGAAGACCTCGACATCACCCATCAACTGTTCAAGAACTTCGTCGCGCGCTACCGCCCGCAACTGGCGATTGACGATGTGGCCACCGGTGAAGTCTGGCTTGGTGTCGCGGCGCTGGACAAACAACTGGTGGATGAACTCAAGACCAGTGATGAATACCTCGCCGACCGGGCGAAAAAAGCCGAGGTCTACCACTTGCACTACGCCGAGCGCAAAAGCCTGCAGGAACGTATCGGCATGGCCGCCAGCGGTTCGGTCGATCGCGTACTGCTGAACTGGTGGAGTCGCCTGACGCAGCAGCGTTTCTGGTAAGGCCTTCAGGCATAAAAAACGCCGGTCAAATGACCGGCGTTTTTTTTGTCCGCTTCAAACCTGGTAGGTTCAGCGGCGACGGAACAGCGGCAGCGGTTCGTCGGTGGCGGCCTGATAGGTTACCGAGAAGTCCTTGAGACCTTCCAACGCTTCGTACGGGTCTTTGTCCGCACGCACGGCAAAGGCGTCGAAACCACAGCGGCGCATGTAGAACAGCTGATCGCGCAGCACGTCACCAATCGCCCGCAGTTCGCCTTTGAAACCGTAACGGTCACGCAGCAGACGGGCGTTGGAGTAGTTGCGCCCGTCAGTGAACGCCGGGAAGTTCAGGGCAATCACCTGAAATTCAGCCACGTCGTCACCGATTTCCTCGGCTTCTTCGTCGGCGTCCAGCCACACACCCAGACCACCGTCGCGGGCCTTGAGCATGCGGCTGTGTTCGCGCCACAGCTGCAGAGGCACGATCAGATCGTCGCAGTTGCTGATTTCGTCGATGTTGAAATCCTTGGGCAACAGGTGCCAGGTTTCGTCGACGACCTCGTTGTTCTTAATGATTCGCTGCATAGACGCGTTCCTTGAAGAGGTCGATGCCAATACGCTGATAGGTGTCGATGAAGCGCTCGTCTTCGGTACGTTGTTCGACGTACACGTCGATCAGCTTCGAGATCACGTCTGGCATGGCTTCCTGGGCGAAAGACGGGCCGAGGATCTTGCCCAGGCTCGCATCGCGGCTGGCGCTACCGCCGAGGGAGACCTGGTAGAACTCCTCACCTTTCTTGTCCACGCCGAGAATGCCGATGTGGCCGACGTGGTGGTGACCGCAGGCGTTCATGCAGCCGGAGATGTTCAGGTCCAGCTCACCGATGTCGAACAGGTAGTCCAGGTCGTCGAAACGGCGCTGGATCGATTCGGCAATCGGGATCGACTTGGCGTTGGCCAGCGAGCAGAAGTCACCGCCCGGGCAGCAGATGATATCGGTCAGCAAGCCGATGTTCGGCGTGGCAAAACCGCTTTCACGCAGTTCGCCCCACAGGGTGAACAACTGGCTTTGCTCGACGTCGGCGAGAATGATGTTCTGCTCGTGGGAGGTGCGCAGTTGACCGAAGCTGTAGCGCTCGGCCAGATCGGCGACGGCATCAAGCTGTTTGTCGGTGATGTCGCCCGGAGCAACACCGGTCGGCTTCAGCGACAGAGTCACGGCAACATAACCCGGCTTCTTGTGTGCCAGGGTGTTGCGGGCGCGCCAGCGGGCAAAACCCGGGTGCTCTTTGTCCAGCTCGGCCAGTTGCGCGGTCTGGTTGTCCAGCGCCTTGTAGTCCGGGTCGACGAAGTGCTTGGCGACGCGATGCAGTTCGGCTTCGGTCAGGGTGGTCTGGCCGCCGCGCAGGTGTTGCATTTCCGCATCGACTTTCTGCGCGAAGACTTCAGGGGTCAGCGCCTTGACGAGGATCTTGATCCGCGCCTTGTATTTGTTGTCGCGACGACCGTAGCGGTTGTAGACCCGCAGGATGGCGTCGAGGTAACTCAACAGGTCCTGCCACGGCAGGAACTCGTTGATGAACGCGCCAACCACCGGGGTACGACCGAGGCCGCCACCGACCAGCACGCGGAAGCCGAGCTCGCCGGCGGCGTTGTGCACCGGCTCGAGGCCGATGTCGTGAACTTCGATGGCGGCACGGTCAGCGGTCGAACCGTTGACGGCGATCTTGAATTTGCGCGGCAGGTAGGCGAATTCCGGGTGGAACGTGGTCCACTGGCGGACGATCTCGCACCACGGGCGCGGGTCGATCAGCTCATCGGCAGCGACACCGGCGAACTGGTCGGTGGTGACGTTGCGCAGGCAGTTGCCGCTGGTCTGGATCGCGTGCATCTGCACGGTGGCCAGTTCGGCAAGGATGTCCGGGATGTCTTCCACCGCCGGCCAGTTGAACTGCACGTTCTGCCGCGTACTGATGTGGGCGTAGCCCTTGTCGTAGTCACGGGCAATTTTGGCCATCATGCGCACCTGACGCGAGGTCAGTTGGCCGTAAGGCACCGCCACCCGCAACATCGGTGCAAAACGCTGGATGTACAGGCCATTTTGCAGGCGCAGGGGGCGGAATTCTTCTTCGCTCAGCTCACCTGCCAGATAGCGTCGGGTCTGATCACGGAACTGCTTGACGCGGTCCTCGATGATCCGCTGATCGTACTCGTCGTATACGTACATATAAGTCCTGTTCTCAGGCTTTGGGCTACTCGGAAAACGCTGCGTTTTCGCTTGCTGGAGTCCGATGGTGCCTCGGCAATTACGCGCGCACGGCCGCGCACTCCCTAACGGAGCCGGGGCAATATACCCGTTTGCAGTTATGCGCAAAAGTGATGTTTGAGTATATGTAAAGAACCAAATCGCCTAACGAGAACGGGTGTCAACTAACCCACATTTGTCGTGCGGGCAATCCTCGTCTTAACTGTGGTCGAGTCTTTCTGCAATCACCGATAAAACCGACAAGAGGCGATGCAATGAGCAATCCGACCAAGGCAAGGAAAAGCGACAGCAGCGTTGATGCGTGGGCCATTCTGTTCCTGATCATTCTGGTGGTGGGAACGGCGGTATTCTGGGTCAGTCATCAATAAACGACCCATCCGGGCCCGTTTTCGACGATTGTCGGACAAAAGGCGGGATTACGTGCCAATAGCCGGTTGATCGGTGGCTATAATGCGCGGCCATTTTTCCCTGGGCCCGGATGTTCATGTTGAAAATTTTCCACCTCAGCCTGCTGCTGTTAGGGGCGCTGTTCGCGACCGCTGCCAGAGCGGAATCGGTGCTGTTCCTTAATCCGGGCTCGACACAGGAAGCCTTCTGGCTCAGCTATTCGCAATTCATGCAGGCGGCCGCCCGGGATCTGGGTATCGAGCTGCAGATTCTCTATGCCCAGCGTCAACCCGAATTGACCATCGCCCAGGCCCGGCTGGCGCTGCAAGGGCCGAATCGCCCCGACTACCTGATGTTCGTCAATGAGCAATACGTTGCCCCGCAGATTCTGCGTCTGGCGGAAAACAGCGGGGTGAAGCTGTTCATGGTTAACGCCGCGCTGACGCCCAACCAGCAAGCGCTGGTGGGGGAGCGACCCGATCGAATCGGTAGCCTGGTGCCGAACGACGAGGAGGGCGGTTACCTGATGATGAAGGAGTTGATTCGCCTGCATCCGCCGGTCGCGGCCAATGAAGAGATCGAGCTGCTGGCGTTCTCCGGTCTGAAAATCACGCCGTCGGCGCAACTGCGCGAACACGGCATGCAGCGCGCACTGGCCGAACACCCGCAAGTGCGCTTGCGGCAGATGGTCTACAGCGGCTGGATGCAGCAGCGGGCCTACGAACAGGCCCGGCAATTGTTCAGTCGTTATCCGAAGGTGTCGCTGGTGTGGTCGGCGAACGATGAAATGGCCTTCGGTGCGATGCGCGCGTTTGCCGAAACCGGGAAGACGCCGGGCAAAGACGCGCTGTTCAGCGCCGTCAACACATCACCCGCAGCCTTGCAGGCCGTGATCGACGGGCGCCTGAGCGCGCTGGTCGGTGGGCATTTCACGCTGGGCGGGTGGGCACTGGTCGAGTTGCATGATTATCAGCAGGGCGTCGATCTGAATCAGTACGGTGGGCGTGACCGGCAAATCCCTCTGTTGCAGCTGATCGACAAGCACCACGCCCGGCAAATGCTGGCGATGGGCAACACGCCGAACTATGGCGTGAGCTTCCGCAAACTCTCGGCCAAGGGCCGACCGTCTTCCTATCGCTACCCGTTCACTCTGCAAACCCTGATGCACTGAAGCCGCTCAGAGGCCGGCGAAGTGCAGCACCAGTTTGACGATGGCGAACAGGGTCAGCGCGAACACGGCCGTGAACAGAATGCCCAGGATCACGAAATGACTGGGTTTGCCATGGGTGAAATCCCTGGCCCGGTTTTTCCCGCTCTGCACCCCGAATGCCGCAGCCATGACGCTGTGCAGCATCTGCCAGAAGGTCGGTGGTTTGTTGTCGATTGGATCGTCCATATATCCCTCGTCGCGCACATTGACCTGTAGAGCATAGACAACCTGACGCGGTCCGGCAGTTTACACAGTCGGTTACCAATTTCTGTGCAAGCGATACCTATGTACCGCAAGTGCTCGCCACTGAGATGGTCTTCTTTTCACTCCATTAAAAGGAGTGAATATGATCAGTAATTCTTCGCCTCCAGGCTTGAGCGGGCCTGCGCCGTCCGTTCCGGTGAAACCGCTCGCCACCCGCAGCCTGCACGCCGACTTTCTTGAAAAATCGATACCCCGCTGGCTGACCGACGCCTCGACGCAACGCCGTCGGGCGCTGAAGGGCAGCCACACCGTCCTGCCATCGTGGTATCGGAACGCTTCGCCCGCCCGGCGTAAGGCGCTGGACGACAGCTCAACGGCCAGTCTCATCGCGCAAAACCGCCTGGATAAAACCCTGTCCTCGTTTCAGGACATCGAGGCCTTCGCCCGGCCGCTGCTGCTCAAGGCGCTGCGCGAGCAGTATCAAGTGCAGGTGGATGTCGACAACACCCTGTTGTGCCTGCGGCGCCCACTGCAGGTGGGTATTTTGGCCATTGAGCTGTCGTCGTTCGAGGTTCTGAAACTCTCGATGCTGGACGCCGCCCTGCATAACTTCGAGGCCGACGAATGCCGACCCGGGGCCTACCATGAAACCTCCGGTTTCGTTGTGGTGGGCACTTCGCCGGACACCTTCCATGCGGTGACCGTCAACGTGTCGGTCAGCCAGTTTCTGAGCCTGTGCCGTCACCTCGACATCGGCAAGCAATACCAGACTTACTTGCGCGGCTTCTTCCATCCGACGGATGCGGTGGCGGCAACGGCGTTCCGTCAGCAGTTCATCGCCAGTCAGAAAGCCGCGATGCGCGCGGCTGCCGAGCTGGCCCTCTTGAAAGAGGATATCGAGCCGGCGCACTACGCCATGATTGTGTCGGTCATCAACGATGAGCTGAATCCGTCGGTCGGCCATAAACCGGTCTGGTTCCGCGATCTGGCGGTCATGGACAAAAGGCTGACCGGATGTGTGGTGTTTTCGATCTGTGAAAAGTACCGCTACAGCGATGAGTGGGTTTTTTATATCCCCCATGACCCGGAGCATCCCTTCAAATGCTATCGCGGCGATCAGGCCACGGCGGAGTTCAAGCGCTTGCTCACAGCGCGACACGCTGGCAACGCCACGAGCGCCGAACCGACTGATTACCAGCGGTTCCTTAGTCAGTTCCTGCCTTACGAGGCGCGTGGGTATTATTTCAGTCAGTTCACCCGCAAGGCCGCCGACTCTCCGAGCGATTACTGGCGTTCACCCTGGCGCACGATTCTCGATCTGGGCGCCGGCGCAGCATTCACCCGGATCAGGGAGTTACCGCCGCCGCCAGCGGCGAAACTGGAACCGGAACCTGACCCTTACATTGCGCCGTCGATCTGGACACAGCGGCGCAGAGGCCTTTGGGAGGAAAACCAGAGCCTCTGGGAATACCTCTACACCGAGAGTTGCGCCAAGGTGCTGGCCGATGCTCGCAGCCACGCCGTGCCCAGCGCTGATGTCGATGTCAGGGCGCGCGATGCCAAACTGGCGCATCTGCTGCAAATCGGCATGCTCGGTCTGAACATGGTGTCGATGTTCGTGCCGGTGCTGGGGGAGGTCATGATGGTGGTGATGGCCGGTCAGTTGCTGTACGAAACCCTTGAGGGCGCAGTGGAGTGGGGCGAGGGCGACCGTAGGGCGGCCAAGGATCATTTGCTCGATGTAGCTGAAAACCTCGCGCAGATTGCGGTGATGGCCGGGGTGGGTGTCGGTGTGCGCAGGTTCTCGGCAGCCAGGCCTGAACCGGTGATCGAGCAATTGCATCCGGTAACCTTGCCCAATGGCGAAACCCGCCTCTGGAAGCCGGACCTCAGCGCTTATGAGTCCAGTGTCGTGCTGGATGCCAACGCTATGCCGAACGAAGCGGGGCAGTATGAGGTCGGTACGCAGACCTTCATTCGTCAGGGCGACCGCGTGTTTGAACAGTTTCTCGATGAGTCACTGGGCAAATGGCGAATCCGCCACCCGAGCGATACCACGGCCTATCAGCCGATTCTTGGCAGCAATGGCCGCGGCGCCTGGCGGCATACGCTGGAGCGCCCCCTGGAATGGGACCGTCTGACGCTGTTACGGCGCCTGGGGCACGAAACCGACGGGTTCTCCGATGCCGAGCTGATCAGGATTGCCGACGTCAGCGGCGTCAGTGACAACGCGTTGCGCAAGATGCACGTCGATCACGCGGTGCCGCCGCCGGCGTTGACCGACGCTCTGCGTCTGTTCAGGGCTGATGCGGGCGTCGACGAGGTCATCGAGCAACTGCGCGGAACCAGGCCGATCAACGAGAAATATCTCTACGCCTTGCCATTGATGACTGACCTGCCCACTTGGCCGTCGGGACGGGTGCTGGAGGTGTTCGAAGGGCCGCAGTTGAGCGGCGCGTCGGTCAAATACGGTGAGCGCTGGCGGGTGCCCGGTGTCGACGCCAGACCGGCGATTCGCTTGACGCGTTCGCAGGTCCTGGGCGGAGAACTGAACCGCCGGATTGTGGCCAGCCTCGATCAGGCTGAACTGGGGCAGCTGTTGCGCGGACGCGGCCCGCTGGCGCCCGACGCCCGGGCGCCAGCGCTCGGTGAATTGCTGGCGGAATACGCCAGCGGCCGCCAGTCGGCGATTTTCGACAGCCTTTATGCCGGCACGCCATCCTGGGACCGGCAGGTCACACTGCTGCAGCGAACCTGTCCCGGTCTCAGCGAGTCTGCCGCTCAGGAAGTGCTCCATCATGCCGCGGCGGATGATCTCGAGCGGCTCGCGCAGACCCGTCGTGTGCCGTTGCGCATGCTGGAGGAGGCGCGCTGGTATGCGCGACAGGGGCGGCAGACCCGGGCCTATGCGGGGCTGCGCAGCGACAATCAGGCATCGGCCGACAGTCGACGCCTGGCCTTGCAGATGTTGCAGCGGATGCCGGGCTGGCCCGACAACGTGCGTCTGGAAGTTCGCGATGGCAGTACGACCGGTGCATTGCTCGACAGCATCGGTGACGTGCCAGCCCTGCACAGGAAATTCCTGATCAAAAACGGCCCGCAGTTTCAGGCGTTCGATGAGCGGGGCGAGGCGCTCAACAGCCTGTCCAGGGAGGGTGACAATTTCTATGCGTCGATCCTGCACGCGCTGCCCGATGACGCTCGCCGTAGCCTGGGCATCCCCCATGTCGGTCAAGGCGCTGACTTGCAAAGCCGTATCATCGAGCAGGCCGGGCGCAATCGCGCAGATGTCCTGCAGGCCCTGGAGCCACAGGCGAAGTTGTTCAAGCCCCCCGTGCGGGTCAATGAGACCCTGGTCGGGTATTACGCCAGTGGTCGCGGCCAGGCATTCAACCCGCCACTCACAGCGAAGGTGCGCGATGTCTATCCGGGGCTGAGCGATGCGCAGGCCAACGAATTTATACGTCAGCAATCGCAGGCAGGTCTGTCCGAAGGGCAAATCTACAGCGAGTTGTTGCGCCGTGAGCAAGAATGGGCCGCGCAGAAGGCCACGCTTGAGGCGTGGATCGGGACGCCGGAGGTGGTGCCGCGCGATCCCTTTGGTCGACCGATGCCGGAAACCGCGCAACAACGCCGCAGGAATACCGCACAAGCATTTGAAACAAGCTGGCGTGCGGCACCGTTGGCCGCGCAAGAGCCGCGTGCTGCGCGCCTGGAGATCGACAGCGAAGACCTGTTGCCGACACTCACGGCGGATTTCAGCCACGTCCGTGAATTGTCGGTAAGCGGCAGCGGCCTGACCGATGCCAATGCCGATGGCTTTCTCGCACGATTCCAGGGCCTGGAAAAGCTCAGGATAGGCTCGCGTAGCGAGCTGTTCAGGTTCATACGTATACGTATTCAGGAATTGACCAACCTGCCACGTTCAGTCAGCAGGATGACCACGCTCAAAAGCCTGAGTTACGCGTCCCACATGAGCCTTCCTGCCGATTTTGCCCCGCGACTGGCACCACTCACGGCCCTTGAGGCGCTGGAAATAAAGATTTACGGCACAGACACGGTGTTCCCGGAGCGCTGTCTGGCATCGTTGGTGAATCTGAAAACCCTGACCCTCCACGCACCTCACATGACGCAGTGGCCGGTCGAAACACTCGATCTGCCCGCACTGGAACGATTTGATCTGAGCAACACGGCGATCAGCTCGATCCCTGAGGCGTTTTACACCGGGCATGAGAAGCAATGGGCGGGGTTGTCGCTGAATTGGCGAAAGGTCGCTTACGAGGACTTCACGCGTGCCTGCGAGTACGTCAAAAGCCACGAGGCGGCACTGGGCCACTTGATGGACGTGGAGCAGATGGTGCGCAGTTACGTCCAGGGCGAACTGCAATTTCTGATGGGCATACGCGGCTACCTCGATCCGCTCCCTGAGCGATTGCTCAACCTCGACCTTGAGGCCATTCAGGCGCTGAGTGTCGAGTACGCCGAGATATTCCGGCCGTTTCATGAGCCCATCCAGTCCTCGGGATTGCGCACGGCCAGACTGCTGCCGCTTTGGAACGAAGTGCCGAATTCCAGTTTGCTCAAAGCGCTGCAGAGTACCTGGCGCAATGGCGTGAGCCAGCGGTACGGTGTGCCCGTCAAGCAGGCACTGTTCGAGCTGCCGCCGGCGGACGCTTATCTGATCCTGCACGGTAGTCCCCGGTTCAAAACGCTGCCCGTGTTGCCCGCCGGAGCGTTTGACCATGTGAAGACAGTGCGCTTGCGTGAACTGGATGTACCTGCCGAGCATATTCGCGGTTTCGTTCAGGCATTCAGTGAAGCGCAAAGTCTAGAAATCGCTGACACCGAACTGACCGAAGTGCCGATCTCCTCCGCAGACTTGCCGCAATTGACCCGGTTGAATCTGGCCGGCAACAGCCTCTCTGTGACGCCGGTGGTACAGCAACAGTTGAACGCTCTGACGAACATCGAAGACCTCGACCTCAGCCATAACCCATTGGGCCAGCTCGACCTGGGTGCCTTGACCCGGCTCAAGACCGTGAATCTGCGGGCCACTCGGCTCAAGGCATGGCCAAGGGACGCAGAAAACATGGCCGGGTTGACCTGGATCGACCTGCGTGACAATGCGCTTGCACGTCTGCCGAAGCAGGTGCTTGCGCACCCGGACACGCTGATCAAAGTCAATCTGACGGGTAATCCGTTCACGGCGGATAGCGCGTCTGACCTGACGGCGGCGCTGCATCGGATTGAAACGGCGCAAGGTTTGCCTGCAGGTACGCTGCAACGCTTTGCGCAGGAATCGGTGCCCGAGGTGTTTCCGCCGTCGGAAACCGGCTGGAGCGTGAAGCAAGGCCTGTTGCCGCTGCCCCGGCACACGTCCGCGCCTGCAGATACCGTCGGGTTCGCTGCGCGTTTGCAGGCGCTCGATCCACTGTTGAGTCCGCAACGGGCGCTGCAGCACATTGCGCACCTGCGCAATGCCGGCCTCAGTGATCTGCAGATCGAAGGCCGGCTCAATGACTGGAAGCAGACGGGTGAAACACTGGCTGTCCAGTTGAACGGCTGGCTCTATATCCGCGAGTTCCAAACGTCGAGAAGGTTTGTGTCGGCGCAAAGTCGCAGCCTGGCGGCGAAACAGATTTACCGCTGCTGGCTGGACGGGCTGATCGCGCCAACCCAAGAGAATGGGCAAGTGCTGGATCTCATGAAGGCGCAAACAGGCGACTTACCGGCTTTGCCCGTGCAGTTTCCCGCGGTGACACGCCTTTTGCTCACCGGTGTACGGATCACTGAGCAAGGCTCGAACGGGTTTTTGAGGGCATTTCCCGCCGTCGACACACTGGTGCTCGATGGTAATGACCTAGAGGCGATACCGGATGCCGTGCGAGGCATGTCGCGGCTCGAACGGCTGGAGCTAAATAGCAACCGTTTCACGGACCCGCGAACGTTGTATGAAACGTTGCGAGGGGAGCGGTTGCGCTCGCTGAATGTGAGCAACAATCAGCTGGATACTTTCGATGTCAGTGCATTCGGTCGCCTCGAAACCCTGAACCTGGCGTACAACGGCCTTCATGCCTGGCCCGTCGGCGCCCTTGAGTCAGAGTATCTGCACACTTTGGATGTGCGGGGCAATCACCTGCAAATGATTCCGGCCGGTCTGTTCGACGGTGGTCATGAGATGCTGGCGCGCGGCACCCGCCTGGAAGAAAACAGTCAGTTGTCGCGCGACAGTCTGGAGCGCCTGCGCGATTACAGCATTGCCCACGGCGATGGCGATGTCATGGGGATTTCCCGCAATGAACTGGATCTGCGCATCGCCGCGGCTAACCGTCATCCGGACAGCTCCTCAGAGTCTGGCTCGAACTCGAACTCGGAATGGGACTCCGACAGCGAAGAAGACCTTGAGCAGGTCGACCCACAGGCCAATGTGGAGGAACTGGAGTCCATCGACAACCCGGCCACTTATGTCGCGCAGGATGCCCTTGAACCCTGGCTGGCCAATACGACTGGCACCTTGCGTGACGAGCATGCGGCACTGTGGCGGCAACTGGCCGAGGCAGACGGCTACGGACCGTTCTTTCATCTGCTCTGGACGCTGCGCGACACCAGCGATTTCAAGCTGTCGCATGCCCATCTGAGTTTTCGCGTGTGGGAGGTGATCCGGGCCGCCGCGGAAAACAGCGAGTTGCGCGAAAAGCTGTTTGTCGATGCGCAGACCCATGCGACGTGTGCCGATGGCCGTAGCCTGTCTTTCAGCGAGATGGAAACCCGGGTGTTCATATACAACGCCCTGCGCGATGTGCCCCGGTGGTCTTCGGATCGGCGCGGCCGGGCCTTGCTGGACCTGTCGCGGCAAATGTTTCGGCTGGAGCAGGTCGATCGCCTGGCCGAGCGCGCCGCTCTCGGTGAAGATCGAGCGGAAATTCGCCTGCAATACCGGATCGGCATGACCGCTGGCTGGCCGGATGGGCTGGAATTGCCCGGACAACCGCAACGGATGTTGTATGGCACACCCATTCATGGACAGGCACTGCTCGATGCACGTCGCACCGTGCTGGAGACCGAAGCGTCCGACGAGTTTCTGCGGAATCTGGTCTTGCGCGATTACTGGGTCCGCTACCTGGTAGAACGCAACCCTGAAACCTTCGCCACCCTTGAGCAAAATGCCACGCGACGACAGACTGAGGTCGAGGACTCGTATCCGGACTGGCAAAGCGATGCGCTGTCCAAAGAGCAGTACCAGACGGCGATGAACCTGCTGGAGATCGAACTGACCACTGCGCGCAACGAGAAACTGATCGAGTTGTCGCGTGGGGAAATCACGAGGCTGACAACCCTTGACGGGCCACCGCAGCAGGCGCGACCGGCTTCACCGCAGCCGGGCCCTTCATGGCGCCCGTGAACTGAGTGACCGGCAGGGCATGGGCGGCAACAGGCGTCCATGCCCTGGCAAGTCTCAGTTGTCGTAGCCCAGGTTCGGTGCGAGCCAGCGTTCGGTTACGCTCAGTTCCTGTCCCTTGCGCGAGGTGTAGCTCTGCACCTGGTCCTTGTCGACCTTGCCCACCGCAAAATATTGCGCCTGCGGATGGGCGAAGTACCAGCCGCTGACCGCTGCCGCCGGGAACATCGCGTAGTGTTCGGTGAGAAACACACCGCTGCGACCGGCGCGCATTTCGGCGGCCTCAGGGTCGAGCAGGGCAAACAGCGCGGCCTTCTCCGTGTGGTCCGGGCACGCCGGATAACCCGGAGCAGGGCGGATGCCGCTGTATTGCTCTTTGATCAGCGCCTCGTTGTCGAGGGTCTCGTCCTTGGCATAACCCCAGTGCTCTTTACGCACCTGCTGGTGCAGCCACTCGGCACATGCCTCGGCCAGACGGTCGGCGAGGGCCTTGACCATGATCGAGTTGTAATCGTCGCCGGCGTCCTGATAAGCCTTGGCCACTTCTTCGGCGCCGATACCGGCCGTGGTGATGAAACCACCGACGTAGTCGGTGACGTCGCTGTCTTTCGGGGCCACAAAGTCGGCCAGCGAGAAGTTCGGCTTGCCGTCGGTCTTGATGATCTGCTGACGCAGATGATGCAGTCTGGCCAACGGCTTGCCGTCATCGCCGTACAGCTCGATGTCGTCGTCATGCACCTGATTGGCCGGCCAGAAGCCGAACACCGCGCGGGCGCTGATCAACTTTTCGTCGATCAGCTTGGCGAGCATTTCCTGGGCGTCCTTGTACAGCGCGGTGGCGGCTTCACCGACCACTTCGTCTTCGAGGATGCGCGGGAACTTGCCGGCCAGGTCCCAGGAAATGAAGAACGGTGTCCAGTCGATGTACTCGGCGAGGACCTTGAGGTCGATATTGTCCAGCACCTTGCTGCCGGTAAAGGTCGGTTTGACCGGCTGGTAATTCGCCCAGTCGAACTGCGGTTTCTTGGCAATGGCAGCGGCGTAGCTCAGACGCTCGGTACGGGCGCTGCGGTTGGAGGTGCGCTCACGCACATCGACGTATTCCAGGCGCGTCTTCTCGACGAAACCGGCCTTCAACTCCTTGGACAGCAATTGCGTTGCCACACCTACCGCACGGGAGGCGTCGGTCACGTAGACCACGGCATCGTTGCTGTACTTCGGCTCGATTTTCACCGCGGTGTGCGCCTTGGAGGTGGTCGCGCCACCGATCATCAGCGGCAGGTGGAAATCCTGGCGCTGCATTTCCCGAGCGACATGAACCATTTCGTCCAGCGACGGTGTGATCAGGCCGGAGAGGCCGATGATGTCGCACTTTTCTTCCTTGGCCACCTGCAGAATCTTCTCGGCCGGCACCATCACGCCAAGGTCGACGATGTCATAGCCGTTACAGCCCAGCACCACGCCGACGATGTTCTTGCCGATGTCGTGCACGTCTCCCTTCACCGTAGCCATGAGGATCTTGCCCTTGGCTTCGGGCTTGTCGCCTTTTTCCAGTTCGATGAACGGGATCAGGTGGGCCACCGCCTGCTTCATCACGCGGGCGGATTTCACCACTTGCGGCAGGAACATTTTGCCGGCGCCGAACAGGTCACCGACGATGTTCATGCCGGACATCAGCGGGCCTTCGATCACTTCGATCGGACGGGCGAACGACTGGCGCGATTCTTCGGTGTCTTCGACGATGTGGGTGGTGATGCCCTTGACCAGCGCATGCTCCAGACGCTTGTTGACGTCCCAGCTGCGCCACTCTTCGGTTTCCGCTTCCTTGACGCTGCCGTCGCCCTTGTATTTGTCGGCGATGGCGAGGAGGGCGTCGGTGCCTTCCGGCGTGCGGTTGAGGATCACGTCTTCAACGGCGTCGCGCAGCTCCTGCGGGATCTGGTCGTAGATCTCCAGCTGACCGGCGTTGACGATGCCCATGGTCAGGCCGGCGCGGATCGCGTAGAGCAGGAACACCGAGTGGATCGCCTCGCGCACCGGGTTGTTGCCACGGAACGAGAACGACACGTTGGACACGCCGCCGGAGCTCAGGGCATACGGCAGCTCATCGCGGATGTAGGCGCAGGCGTTGATGAAGTCCACGGCGTAGTTGTTGTGTTCCTCGATACCGGTGGCCACGGCGAAGATGTTCGGGTCGAAGATGATGTCTTCCGGCGGGAAGCCGACTTCGTTGACCAGAATGTCGTAGGAGCGTTTGCAGATCTCTTTCTTGCGCGCTTCGGTGTCGGCCTGGCCGGCTTCGTCGAACGCCATCACCACCACGGCGGCACCGTAGCGCTTGCACAGCTTGGCGTGATGGATGAACTGCTCGACGCCTTCTTTCATGCTGATCGAGTTGACGATGCCCTTGCCTTGAATGCACTTGAGGCCGGCTTCGATCACTTCCCATTTCGACGAGTCGATCATGATCGGCACGCGAGAGATATCTGGTTCACCGGCGATCAGATTGAGGAAGGTCACCATGGCCTTCTTCGAATCGAGCATGCCTTCGTCCATGTTGATGTCGATCACCTGCGCACCGGCCTCGACCTGCTGCAGGGCGACCTCCAGGGCTTCGGTGTAGTTGTCTTCACGGATCAGACGGGCGAACTTGGCGGAACCGGTGATGTTGGTGCGCTCGCCGACGTTGACGAACAACGAGCTGCGATCAATGGTGAACGGCTCCAGACCGGACAGGCGGCAGGCCTTGGGAATGTCTGGAATCTGTCGCGGTGCGTAACCGGCCACGGCTTTGGCGATCGCTTCGATATGGCCCGGGGTGGTGCCGCAGCAACCGCCGACGATGTTGAGGAAACCGCTCTGGGCGAATTCTTCGATGACCTTGGCGGTTTGCGATGGCAGTTCGTCGTACTCGCCGAATTCGTTCGGCAGACCCGCGTTCGGGTGCGCCGAAACGTGGGTGCTGGCCTTGTTCGACAGCTCTTCCAGGTAGGGGCGCAGTTCACTGGCGCCGAGGGCGCAGTTGAGACCCACGGAAATCGGTTTGGCGTGGGCCACGGAGTTCCAGAACGCTTCGGTGGTCTGGCCCGACAGGGTGCGGCCGGAAGCGTCGGTGATGGTTCCGGAAATCATGATCGGCAGTTCGATGTGCAGCTCTTCGAACACCCCTTGTACGGCGAAGATCGCCGCTTTGGCGTTGAGGGTGTCGAAAATGGTTTCGATCAGGATCAGGTCGACGCCGCCCTCGATCAGGCCTTTGGTGGCCTCGGTGTAGTTCTCCACCAGTTCATCGAAGGTGACGTTGCGGTAACCGGGGTTGTTGACGTCAGGCGACAGCGAACAGGTACGGCTGGTCGGGCCGAGTACCCCGGCGACGAAGCGTGGCTTGGCCGGGTTCTCGGCGGTCTTGGCGTCAGCCACCTTGCGCGCCAGGCGTGCGCCTTCTACGTTTAGTTCGTACGCCAGTTCTTCCATGCCGTAGTCGGCCATGGAAATCCGTGTGGCGTTGAAGGTGTTGGTTTCGAGGATGTCGGCGCCGGCATCCAGATAGGCTTTCTCAATGCCGCCGATCACATCCGGACGGGTGATCACCAACAGGTCGTTGTTGCCCTTGACGTCACTCGGCCAGTCTGCGAAGCGTTTGCCGCGATAATCCTGTTCTTCGAGCTTGTAGCTCTGGATCATCGTGCCCATACCGCCATCGAGAATCAGGATGCGCTCTTTGAGAGCTTGCTTGAGAGCTTGAAGGCGAACGCTGCGATCGGACATTGGGACTACTCGAAAAGACCATGACGAAGGGCCGGGATCATAACAAACCTGTGCGGTTTTGGAGCATGCGGCGGTTTTGCATGAATATCGCTCATGTTGGTGCGGGCGTCATCCTGTAGAATCGCGACGTTTTTTTCAGGATCGGGATCAAGGGCATGTCGTACCGCGTCATCAGCATATTTTTGCTGTTTTTAAGCTGGGGCGCTGCTGCGCAAGATCCCACTATTTCCTATACCCGTGATATTCAGCCGATCTTCACCGAAAAGTGCGTGGCCTGCCATGCGTGCTACGACTCCGCCTGTCAGCTGAACCTGGGCAGTGGTGAAGGCGCCGCCCGTGGCGCGAGCAAGATGCCGGTGTATGACGGCGAGCGGACTCAGGCCGCGCCGACCACCCGACTGTTCTACGACGCTTTTGGCAAGCGTGCCTGGCAGCAGAAAGACTTCTATTCGGTGCTCGATGCCCAAGGCAGTCAGGCGGCGCTGATGGCGCGCATGCTGGAGTTGGGGCACAAAACCCCGTTGACCCCGAATGCCAAACTCCCTGAAGACATCGTCCTCGGCCTGCAACGGGAAAACATGTGCGCGATGCCCGCCGAGTTCGAAGGCTATGCCGGCGCTCATCCGAAAGAAGGCATGCCACTGGCGGTGACCGGTCTGACCGATCAGCAATACCAGACGCTGCAACGCTGGCTGGCGTCCGGTGCGCCAATTGACGAGCAAGGCCTGGCGCCCAGCGCCAAAGAGGCACTGCAGATCGTGCAGTGGGAAAACCTGCTCAACACCCCCGGTGCCCGTCAGAGTCTGGTCGGACGCTGGCTGTACGAGCACTGGTTTCTCGCGCACCTGTATTTCAAGGACGGCGAGCCAGGGCATTACTTCCAGTGGGTGCGTTCGCGCACACCGACCGGCCAGCCGATCGACCTGATTGCCACCCGCCGTCCGAACGATGATCCGGGTACTCAGGTGTACTACCGCTTGTGGCCCGTGCAAGGGGTGATCGTGCACAAGACCCACATCACCTATCCGCTGAGCGCGGCGAAGATGGCGCGGGTCAAAAGCCTGTTCTACAGCGGCAACTGGCAGGTCAACGCTTTGCCGGGGTATGGACCGCAGAGCCGGGCCAACCCGTTTGCCACGTTCGAGGCGATCCCGGCACAGGCGCGTTATCAGTTCATGCTCGATAACGCCGAGTACTTCGTTCGCACCTTCATTCGCGGGCCGGTGTGCCGGGGGCAGATCGCGACCGACGTGATCCGC
Organism: Pseudomonas sp. GNP014; assembly: GCF_054344005.1. NCBI lineage: Bacteria > Pseudomonadati > Pseudomonadota > Gammaproteobacteria > Pseudomonadales > Pseudomonadaceae > Pseudomonas > Pseudomonas sp. GNP014. The sequence goes on from NZ_JBTGUS010000001.1 coordinate 4,059,378, forward strand.
GACAACTTCTGGGCGCTGTTCCAGGCGCCGGAGCACGACCTGTATATCACCGACCCGAACTATCGCGGCCATGCCACACCGTTGCTGGCGATGCCGGGGCAGAACGATGACGTCGGCAGTGTCCTCAGCCTGTGGCGCAACTACCGCGACAAGCGTAACGAGTACGAGGCCCTGCGCCGCGACAGCTACGCCGACCAACCGCCGCCGAGCTGGTCGACCCTGTGGGCCGGCAACGACAATGCGCTGCTGAGCATCTTCCGCCACTTCGACAGCGCCTCGGTGACCAAAGGCCTGATCGGCGAAGTGCCACAGACTATGTGGCTGTTCGATTATCCGCTGCTGGAGCGCACCTATTACCAGTTGGCGGTCAACTTCGATGTGTTCGGCAACGTCTCCCATCAGGCGCAGACCCGCCTGTATTTCGACCTGATCCGCAACGGCGCCGAGCAGAATTTCCTGCGTCTGATGCCGGCCGATTCCCGTGAGGACTACCTCGACGATTGGTACCAGAGCAGCGGTCAGTTCAAGATGTGGCTCGATTATGAGGCGATCGACGACGACAAGCCGACCGGGCTGAAACTCGCAGGGAAAGACCCCAAATATGACTTCGCCATGCAGTTGCTGGCGCGTTACGGCGATCTCAATGCGCGGCCTGATCCGATCAACCGGTGCGACGGCGCGTATTGCTCGCGGCCGAATATCGACCCGGCGCTGCAGAATGCCGAACAGGCCCTCAGTCGCCTGACATCGCGCCCGGCTGCCGGCTTGAAGGTGATCGAACAACTGCCGGAAGCAACGATGTTGCGCATCGAGACCGCCAGCGGCAAGCGCGAGGTCTACAGCTTGCTGCGCAATCGCGCGCACAGCAACGTGGCGTTCCTGTTGGGCGAGTCGCTGCGCTATCAGCCGGGGCTCGACACCTTGACCATTTATCCTGGGGTACTCAGCAGTTATCCGAACTTCATGTTCAATATTCCGGCCGATCAGGTACCCGCGTTTGTTGACGCCATGGAGCATGCCAAGGACGCCGACCGCTTCGAGAAAATCGTCGAACGCTGGGGTATTCGTCGCAGTCATCCGCAATTCTGGTTCTATTTTCACGACCTGAGTCAGTACATGCACGAAACCGAGCCGGTGGAAGAGGGCGTACTGGACATGAACCGCTACGAGAATCTTTGATCGTTTGAGGGGGACCTGCTGTCCCAATACCTGGCGACACCGCGAAACTATTGTAGGAGTGAGCCTGCTCGCGATCGCGGTGTGTCAGGCGCATCACATGTTGATCGGGCTGACGCCATCGCGAGCAGGCTCACTCCTACAAGGTATCGGCGGTGGTTTCGAGCGATCTGGTCAGGAGCGGTCAATGTTGATTTCAGTGCAAGCCCTGCGTGCACTTGCCGCCTGGACGGTGGTTTGCCACCACTTCATGCAGATTTTCTTCGACTTCAAGGCACGTGGGCCGCTGGGGCAGTTGTTCATCGACAAAGGCGCGGTGGGGGTCGATATCTTCTTCGTCATCAGCGGCCTGGTGATTTTCCTCTCCACTGAGGGTAAGTCGCTGCCGCCGACGCGGTTTCTGCTGTACCGGCTGTTTCGCATCGTCCCGGCGTATTGGCTGTACACGTTGCTGATGGCGTTGCTGGTGGTGTTCGCTCAACCGCTGTTGCCGGATCAGTCGCTGGACTGAAACCATCTGCTCCTGTCGCTGCTCTTCATCCCGACCGAAAATCCCGGTGGCTACGGCATTTATCCAACGCTCAATGTCGGCTGGACGCTCAATTACGAAATGCTCTTCTACGTGCTGTTCGCCTGGGCTCTGCTGTTTCGCCTGGAAGTGCGGCTGCTGGTGGTCGCGGCGTTGCTGTTCGCGGTCAGTCAGGCGTGGACCGGGTTTGGCTGGATCAGCGCGTTCTATCGCTCGGATATCGTCTATGAGTTTTTGCTGGGGATCGCCATCGGCATGCTCTACCGCCGTGGCTGGATCGGTGCCGGCCTGTGGCTGCCGTTGCTGGGAATCGGCGCGGCGTTGCTGGCCATTTATCACCTCGCGCCGGCGCCAAGGCTATTGAACTGGGGCGTGCCGAGCGCGGTGCTGGTGCTGTCGTGCATGGCGCTGGAGCGTTATGTCGAGCGCAGCCGAGTGCTCAAGCTGCTCGGCGACTGCTCCTATTCGGTGTACCTGATGCATGTGCTGGTGCTGTCGGCCGGTGGTTTCCTCGCGCAGCGCTACGGTATCAACCCGTATTTGATGTTTGGCGTCTGTGTACTGGCCATCGGCGTCGGTTCGTGGCTGAGCTACGAATGGGTGGAAAAACGCAGTTATCGCTGGCTCAAGGCGCGAGTGGACGACGAGCCGGTCGAGAATCTTTCCCGACAAAAATACTAGGACTTTGTCCGGCGCAACGATTGGCGTAAACTGCGCCCAAGCCTGCGAGGAGTTTCCATGACCGCTATTACCATTACCGACGCCGCCCACGATTACCTGGCTGATCTGCTGTCCAAGCAGAACACCCCGGGCATCGGCATCCGCGTCTTCATCACCCAGCCTGGCACCCAGTACGCCGAAACCTGCATTGCCTATTGCAAGCCGGGCGAAGAAAAACCCGAAGACACCGCGCTGGGGCTGAAAAGCTTCACCGCTTACATTGATTCGTTCAGCGAAGCGTTTCTCGACGACGCCGTTGTCGACTACGCCACCGACCGCATGGGCGGCCAGCTGACCATCAAGGCGCCGAACGCCAAAGTGCCGATGGTCAACGCCGACAGTCCGGTCAACGAGCGGATCAACTACTACCTGCAGACCGAAATCAACCCGGGGCTGGCCAGCCACGGCGGTCAGGTCAGCCTGATCGATGTGGTTGAGGATGGCATTGCCGTGCTGCAGTTTGGCGGCGGTTGCCAGGGCTGTGGCCAGGCGGACGTCACCCTCAAGGAAGGCATCGAGCGCACCTTGCTTGAGCGCATTCCCGAGCTGAAAGGTGTTCGCGACGTGACCGACCACACGCAGAAAGAAAACGCCTACTACTAATTAAGGTGTTCACTGCGGACATGAAAAACGGCGCCCCGTGAGCGCCGTTTTTTTATGCACTTGATTAATGAGTGCCTGTTTATTGTGTGGTGAGGGGATTTATCCCCGATGGGTTGCGAAGCAGCCCCAGAAAAGGAACTGCTGCGCAGTTCATCGGGGATAAATCCCCTCGCCACAGGTTGTACCCAATCCCATATGATTCAGGGCCTGTACAGGTGCGCATGCCCCGCGCGATACAACGATGACTCGCTAAACACCTCACTGCCTAACACCCGTCCAACCAGAATCAGCGCCGTACGCCGAAATCCTTTGGCTGCAACCTTCCCGGCAATATCCGCCAGCGTCCCCACCACCCAGTCCTGATCCGGCCACGTCGCCCGGTGAATCACCGCAATCGGGCAATCCGCGCCGTAGTGCGGCCGCAGCTCCACGAGGATTTTCTCCAGATGATTGACCCCCAGATGAATCGCCATGGTCGCGCCATGCTGCGCCAGACTGGCGAGTTCTTCGCCCGCCGGCATCGCGGTTTTGTCGGCATAACGGGTCAGAATCACGCTCTGCGACACATCCGGCAGGGTGAGTTCGGCGCCTAACAACGCCGCACACGCCGCTGTTGCCGTCACGCCGGGGATGATCTCGAACGGAATGTTCAGCTCGCGCAGATGGCGAATTTGCTCGCCGATCGCGCCGTACAGGCTCGGATCGCCCGAATGCACGCGCGCCACATCCTGACCGTTGGCATGGGCGACCTTGATCAACTCAATGATCTGCTCCAGATGCAATTCGGCGCTGTTGACCACGGTCTCCGCCTGATGCCCCTCCAGCACCGCCGCCGGGACCAGCGAGCCTGCATAGATGATCACCGGGCAGCGACGGATCAGCCGCTGGCCTTTGACGGTGATCAATTCCGGGTCGCCGGGGCCGGCGCCGATGAAGTAGACGGTCATCGTGGAATCCTTTGAAAACAGCCGCAGCAACCCTTCAGATGAAGATTGCTCATGATCGAGGGCGGGGATTATCGGGGGTTTACGCAGCGCCGGCCAAGGCCAACGTCGCCTGGGCGTATTTTTGACGGGAAATCAGCAGCTTTGCCGGGGCCTGAATCAGTTGTTCGGCCAGGGCCAGGGCGGCACTTTCCGCCACGCCGTAACAACCGGTTCGCTCGTAGGCGATTTGCGAGTGGTGACTGAGCCGTTGCTGATAACCGGCCAGTTCTGCGCTGCTGAAGTACAGCAACGGCAGAGCCAGTTGTGCGGCAAGTTCCTGCAAACCCGGTTCATCACGCTTGAGGTCGATACTGGCCAGGGCCTTGACTGCCTCAAGTTCAATGCGATGGGCCTGCAAGGCCTGATCGAGTAACGCGCGCAGCGTGCTGGCCGGGCAGCCACGCTGGCAGCCCAGGCCGACCACAAAGGTCGACGCTGCGCGGTCATTCATCATAAGTGGTAGTGACCATCGCTTTTGCGGCGGAACAACCACGCGCTGATCAGGCCCAGGGCCAGCCAGAACGCCACGTTGGTCAACTGCGAAGCGATTTTGAACTGGGCTTCAAGTGCTTCAGGGGCGAGCATGGAGTGCACTTCCGGTTGTGGCGCGCCAATCACATGGGGCACCGCAAGGATCGCTACCCCGAGGATCTTCATCACCCATGGACGGCTGAAGGCGATCAGCGCGAGGCCGACGGCCGTGGACGCGGCGGTACCGATCCACCACAGCTGCCGCGAGGCCAGATCGGCGGCAGCGGTGCCGGGCAGTTCAGGCGGCAGGCCCAGCGTCGGAGCGAGGACGAAGGTGGCGTAACCGGCCAGGCCCCAGAGCAGGCCTTGCGAGGTTTTGGTCGGTGCACGCAGGGTGTACAGACCGGCGAGCATCAGCGCGAAACCGACCGCCACCACCAGATTGCCGCCGGTGGTCGAGGCCACACGCTGCCAGCCGTCTTCCGGCTCCCAGGCTTCGGCGTCGTGGGTGTGCGCCGCGGTGCCGGCAGCGTGTTCGTGGACCGCAACAACCGGTTCGGCTTTTTCAAAGGTTTCAGCCTGCAGAATCAGTGGTGAAACCCAGAAGCTCTGCAGCAGCGTCAGGAGCAGGGCGGCCAGCAGCCCGGTAAAACCTGCGGTTTGCGCAATACGCTTGATCATGTCGGCAGGTCTCAGTGGCACGGGAACGCGGCGCTGTGGCGGGTATCGTGAGCGGCGTTGTGCACCGCTTCGATGTGCGAAAAACCGGCGAAGTAGACGAGGCCGGCACCGAGGATCGAGGTGAAGAACGCCGCGATCAGGCGTTGGCTCAGTGTGGCGGTGCTGGCGATTTTGTCTGTGTTGCTGGCGGTGCTGCTGATGATCGACATGGCGCTTCCCTCTGGAGTGTCAGCGGGTGAATAGAGCGCATGAAAACCCCTGCGAGTCAGGCACGCAGAGGTTCGAACAGCGCCCGCCCACCGCGGGTTGTCAGGTTCAGCGACGCAAATGCGCGCTGTGTGTTGCGGGCCGGTCTCCGGGCTCACGAGGGGTTGGCGTCAGGCCGACTTGCAAGCGTCACCTTCCCATGCCGCAGGGACACAGTGGATCTGACACTTCGCTCGCTTACCGTTGCGGGGGCAGCACCGGACTGACATGGCTTTGAGTAAAGCACATGATTCACCGGTTTCCCGTTTCACCCTGTGAAGGGCACCCGTAACAAGTTGTGTAGGAGAGCATGTGGGGGGGAATTTAGTCAATTGAATGGGCATATCCGTTGCTGCGGGTGTTGTTGATTGGGCTCCCGCCCTTACGGTGGGTCACTTTTTCCAGACGCCGGAATGCCGGCCCAGCGAAAAATAACCAAAAAGGCTGCCCCCGGCGTCAGTCTGCAAGAGCCTGGTCGGCTTTCAGGCCGCCATCGCTGGCAAGCCAGCTCCCACAGGGATTGAGGTCAACGGGTAGACGTTGGTCGTCTGGCTGGTCGTCATCGCGAGCAGGCTTACTCCTACAGGTGGATCGCGAGCAGTCTGCGAGAGCTTGGTCGGCTGTCAGGCCGCTATCGCTGGCAAGCCAGCTCCCACAGAAAAGCAAAGGCAGCCCACAGCACACAGCACACAGCCCTTGCTTCTCACCACTCAACACAATGAGCGTTAGCTCGAGTACCGCTTTTGATCTCAGCGCCCGTCGGCAGGCTGAGTGGAGGGATTTAGCCGGGGGTGGGAGCGTAGCGACCGTTTGGCGCAGCCAAACACATCGAGAGGAGGTGCAGCGCAGCAAACCGGAGGCGATGCCCCCCGGATAGATCCCGGAGCGAAGGGACCCGAGCCTAGGCGAGGGCCGAACGTCAGGGTAAAGCCTTTTTGGTTACTTTTTCGGCGTCTGGAAAAAGTGACCCGCCGTAAGGGCGGAACCCTAATCAGCAACACCCGCAGAAACGGATACACCCCCAATCCAAACATTGACCCATCCCCACACCATGCGTAGCCTTGCGCTTTCGAGGTTCTTCGGCACATGCCGAAGCTAAGAAGGGAACGCGGTCAAAGCCGCGGCTGCCCCCGCAACTGTGAACGGTGAAGTTCGCTGCCACGCCACTGCCAGCTCGATCAAAGAGCCAGCGGGAAGGCGCAGCGAATGCCAGGCCAAGCCTGAACGCCGTCAGCCAGGAGACCTGCCTCGTCACAGATTCTCACTACAACCGGGCGGGGTGATCCGGTGGCGAACGCTTCCGGCGCGCATGCGCGTTGCCGGTTCTCGTCCCGTATGCCCGCCGATTTGCCAAAGGGCATACCGATGAAAACACTGGCCAAACTCCCCGTCACCATCGTTACCGGCTTCCTCGGTTCGGGCAAAACCACGCTGCTGCGGCACATGCTCGACAACGCCCAGGGCCGTCGTATCGCGGTGATCGTCAACGAGTTCGGCGAGTTGGGCATCGACGGCGAAATCCTCAAGCAATGCACCATCGGTTGCACCGAAGAAGAAGCCACCGGCCGGGTCTACGAACTGGCCAATGGCTGCCTGTGCTGCACCGTTCAGGAAGAGTTCTTCCCGGTGATGCGCGAACTGGTGGCCCGTCGCGGCGATCTCGACCATATCCTCATCGAAACTTCCGGGCTGGCCCTGCCAAAACCGCTGGTGCAGGCTTTCCAGTGGCCGGAAATCCGCAGCGCCTGCACTGTTGATGCGGTGATCACCGTGGTCGACAGCCCGGCCGTGGCCGCCGGCACTTTCGCTGCGTTCCCGGATCAGGTCGATGCCCAGCGCAAACTCGATCCGAACCTCGATCATGAATCGCCGCTGCACGAACTGTTCGCCGATCAACTGGCCAGCGCTGACCTCGTCATTCTGAACAAAGCCGACCAGACCAGCCCTGAAGATCTGGCGCGTGTACGCGCTGAAGTCGCCGAAGAACTGCCGCCGGCGGTGAAAATCATCGAAGCGAGCAACGGTCGTCTGCCGCTGGACGTGCTGATCGGCCTCGGCGCCGGTTCCGAAGAACACATCGACAGCCGCCACAGCCATCATGATCACCACCATGGTGAAGGCGATGACGACCACGATGACCATGATCACGACGCCTTCGATTCGATCTCCATCGAACTGCCGCAAGCCGACGAAAGCCTGCTGCTCGACGCCCTGACGCAGCTGGTGGTCAAGCACGGCATCCTGCGTGTCAAAGGTTTCGCCGCCATTCCGAACAAGCCAATGCGCCTGCTGATTCAAGGCGTGGGCACGCGTTTCGACAAGCATTTCGACCGTCAGTGGGGCGCCGATGAAGCGCGCGTCACCCGTCTGGTGTTGATCGGTCAGGAACTCGACGCCGCACAACTCGAAGCGCAACTGCGCGCCGCGCTCAGCGTTTAAACCATGCACCTGCTCAGGACCCAGCCCGGCGGTTTCGTGTCGGATGACAACATTGCCGACCTTGGCCAAACCCCCGCCGAGCTGGTGATCCTGTGCAGCGGCGATTCCAGCCTGGCGCTGCTCGCCGAAGCCGCGCAGCAATTGCCCGAGGATTACCCGAGCCTGCGTCTGGCCAACCCGATGCAGGTGCAGAATCACGCGTCGGTCGATCTGTACGTCGACGAGGTGTTACGCCACGCCAAGGTGATTCTGATCTCGCTGCACGGCGGCATCGCTTATTGGCGCTACGGCGTCGAGCGGCTGGTCGAGCTGTCGGAGCGCGGCGTGCAGGTGATTCTGGTACCGGGCGATGATCGCCCCGACCCGGAGCTCAGTGACCTGAGCACCGTGCCCGCCGAAGATCGCGACCGCCTCTGGCAATTCCTGCGTCAGGGTGGCCTGGGCAATGCGCTGGATTTCTTTCATTGCCTGGCCAACCGCTGGCTCGCCCGTGATTACCCGTGGGGCGAGCCGCAAGCCTTGCCGCGCACGGCGATTTATCACCCGGACAAAACCAGCGCCGCACTGGCTGACTGGCAAGCCGACTGGCTGCCGGAATGCCCGGTGGCGGCGGTGTTGTTTTATCGCTCGCATTTGCAGGCGGCCAACACCGCGTTCATCGACGTGTTCTGCCAGCGCTTGCAGGCAGCGGGGCTCAATCCGCTGCCGATCGCCGTCGCCAGTCTGAAAGAGCCGGGCTGCCTGAGCGTGGTCGAGGATTGGCTGGATGAAGTCGAGGCAGGGGTCATTCTCAATACCACCGGTTTCGCCCAGTCCAGCCCGGAAGCCCCGCACCTGCGGCCGTTTCGCCGCAACATTGCGGTGATTCAGGCCATCTGCGCCCAGGACAACGAGCCCGGCTGGCGCGACAGCGAGCAGGGGCTGGGCCCGCGCGATCTGGCGATGCACATTGCCTTGCCGGAACTCGACGGACGCATCATCAGTCGGCCGATCAGCTTCAAGGATCTGGCCTGGCGCAGCGAGCGCAGCCAGTCCGATGTGGTCTGTTACCGCGCGCAGCCCGAACGCATGGATTTCGTCGCTGAACTGGCGCGGCGCTGGATCGACCTCGCGCGGGTGCCGAATGCCGGTAAGCGCATCGCACTGGTTCTCGCCAATTACCCGACCCGTGACGGCCGCATCGGCAACGGTGTCGGTCTCGACACGCCGGCGGCGGCGCTGAACATCCTGCGTGCGTTGCAGGCTGAGGGATATCCGGTCGCGGCAGAGCTGCCGGGCAGCGGCACCGAGTTGATTCAGCAATTGCTCGGTGGCGTCAGCAACGACCTCGAGACGATTGATCTGCGCCCGTGCCAGCAAAGTCTGGCGATGGATGATTACCTGGCCCAGTTCAACGCACTGCCCGAGGCCAATCGCACGGCCGTGGCCGAGCGCTGGGGAGCGCCGCAAAACGATCCGATGTGCCGCGACGCACGCATGATGATCGCCGGCCTGCGCTTCGGTCTGACTTTTGTCGGCATTCAACCAGCGCGCGGCTATCAGGTCGATCCGAGCGCGGTGTATCACGACCCGGATCTGGTGCCGCCCCACGGCTATCTGGCGTTCTATTTCTGGTTGCGCAAGACCTACGGCGCCCACGCGGTGATCCACGTCGGCAAGCACGGGAACCTCGAATGGCTGCCGGGCAAGGGCGTCGGCCTCTCGGAAAACTGCTGGCCGGACGCACTGCTCGGGCCGCTGCCGAACATATATCCGTTTATCGTCAACGATCCGGGCGAGGGCGCCCAGGCCAAACGGCGCACGCAAGCGGTGATCATCGACCACCTGATGCCGCCGCTGACCCGCGCCGAAACCTACGGCCCGCTGCGTAATCTGGAGCTGCTGGCCGACGAGTATTACGAAGCGCAACTGCTCGATCCGCGCCGCGCCCGCGAGTTACAGCGCGACATTCTGCAACTGGTGCGCGATACGCAGATCGACCGCGAACTGCAACTCGATGCCGCGCTGGACAGCGATGCCGACGCAGCGATCTGGTTGCCGCGCCTCGATACGTATCTGTGTGATCTGAAGGAATCGCAGATCCGCGACGGTCTGCACATTTTTGGCGAATCGCCGACCGGGCGTTTGCGGAACGATACGTTGCTCGCGCTGCTACGGATTCCACGAGGCGACGGCAAAGGCGCGCAATCAAGCCTGTTGCGAGCACTCGCCAAAGCGTTCGAACTCGGATTCGATCCACTCGATTGTGCGCTGGCCGATCCATGGACAGGCCCGCGTCCCGAGGCGCTGCAATCGCAAAGCGACGAAGTCTGGCGCACTGCCGGCGACACCCGCGAACGCCTCGAACTGTTTGCTTCGGACCTGATCTCCCAAACACTACAAATCCCCTGTAGGAGTGAGCCTGCTCGCGATGGCGGTGTGTCAGCCAACATTGAGTCCACTGACACACTGCTATCGCAAGCAGGCTCACGCCTGCAAGGACCGCGTTGGGCGGAGGTCAGTGCAATCATCGACCATCTGCGCGAAGTCGTCGCGCCACGCCTCGATGCCTGCGGCCCGGCAGAAATGCGCGGTCTGCTCGACGCCCTCAGCGGTCGCTTCGTCCCCGCTGGCCCGAGCGGCGCGCCCAGCCGTGGCCGTCTCGACGTGTTGCCCACCGGACGCAACTTCTATTCGGTGGACGTGCGCAACCTGCCGACCACCACCGCGTGGCGTATCGGTTTCCAGTCGGCCACATTGATTCTCGAGCGGCACCTGCAGGATCACGGTGATCACCTGCGTCAGCTCGGCCTGTCGGTGTGGGGCACCGCGACCATGCGCACCGGCGGTGATGACATTGCTCAGGCCATGGCCCTGATGGGCGTGCGTCCGGTGTGGGCCACCGGCAGTCAACGGGTGGATGATTTCGAGATTCTGCCGCTGAGCCTGCTTGATCGTCCGCGAGTCGATGTGACGCTGCGGGTATCGGGTTTCTTCCGCGATGCCTTTGCCAACCTGATCCGCCTGTTCGACGCCGCCGTGCAAGCCGTGGCGGCGCTGGACGAACCGGACGATCTCAATCCGCTGGCCGCCAGGGTGCGTGCCGAACGCGAAGCCTTGCTGCAATCGGGCCTCGACGAAGACACGGCGCGGCGTCAGGCCGGATGGCGGATTTTCGGCGCCAAACCCGGTGCCTACGGGGCCGGTGTGCAAGGCGCGATTGATGGACGTCTGTGGCAAACCCGCGAGGATCTCGCCGAGGTCTACTTGAATTGGGGCGCCTACGCCTATGGCGGTGCCGACGAAGGCACCGCCGCCCGCGAGCAACTCGTCCAGCGCCTGAGTCAGGTGCAGGCAGTGTTGCAGAATCAAGACAATCGCGAGCACGACCTGCTCGATTCCAACGATTATTACCAGTTCCAGGGTGGCATGCTCGCGGCGGTGGAAACCTTGCGTGGCGAAGCGGCGGTCAGTTACCACGGTGATCACAGTCAGCCGGACTTGCCAAAGATTCGTACCCTGAAAGAAGAGCTGAACCGGGTGATCCGCTCGCGTGCGGCGAATCCGAAGTGGATCGACGGGGTCAAGCGCCACGGCTATAAAGGCGCGTTTGAACTGGCGGCGACGGTCGATAACCTGTTCGCGTTCGACGCCACCACGCAATTGATTGATGATCACCAGTACGCATTGCTGGCCGATGCCTACCTGCTGGACCCGGCCACCCGGGATTTTGTTCGCGAGCATAACCCGCATGCGTTGCGCGACATGACCGAGCGGATGCTGGAAGCGCAGCAGCGCGGGATGTGGCAGGAGCCTGGGGCTTATAAAGAAGCGCTGGAGAATCTGCTGCTGGATATTGAGGAAGATATGTAACCGGCCAAAAGCTACCCTCAGCCCAGTCCTCTCCCGGAGGGAGAGGGAGCCGATTTGCGTTGCTGTCGAAGTCTGAGTTCGGCCCGACGTATCAGGTCGACGGAATTCGAAAGAACACCTGGGTCAGTTCCCTCTCCCCCTGGGAGAGGGCCAGGGTGAGGGCCTCCCCACTGACACACCACAACACCAAAGACCACGACAGAGAAACCCAAATGACCGACACCCCCCATTTTCCGCTCTCCGCCGTGGTCGGCGCCGATGACCTGAAACTCGCCCTGTGCCTGACCGCCATCGACCCGAAAATCGGCGGGGTGCTGATCGAAGGCCCGCGCGGCATGGCCAAATCCACCCTGGCGCGCGGTCTGGCAGATCTGCTTGCCAGCGGCCAGTTCGTCACCTTGCCGCTGGGCGCTACCGAAGAACGTCTGGTCGGCACCCTCGACCTCGACGCGGCCCTGAGCGAGGGCCGGGCGCAGTTTTCGCCCGGTGTGCTGGCCAAGGCGGATGGCGGCGTGCTCTACGTCGATGAGGTCAACCTGCTGCCGGATCATCTGGTCGACCTGCTGCTCGACGTCGCGGCCAGCGGCACCAACCTGATCGAGCGCGATGGCATCTCCCATCGGCATTCGGCGAAATTCGTACTGATCGGCACCATGAACCCCGAAGAGGGCGAACTGCGTCCACAATTGCTTGACCGCTTTGGTTTGAACGTTGCCCTCAGCGGCCACACGGCACCGACCGAGCGCGGGCAGATCATTCGTCGGCGTCTGGATTTCGACAGCGATCCCCACGGGTTCTGCGCGCAGTGGGAAGCCGAACAACAACAGCTGCGTGAACGCTGCGAAAACGCTCGAAGCCGCTTGAGCGAGATTCCGCTGGACGACGCTGCGCTGGCGCACATCACCGAGCGTTGTTTCGCTGCCGCTGTCGACGGTCTGCGCGCCGATCTGGTCTGGCTGCGTGCGGCCCGCGCCCATGCGGCCTGGCGTGGCGCGACGGCAATCGCCGTGCAAGACATCGACGCCGTCGCTGAATTTGCCCTGCGCCATCGGCGTCGTGAGCCCTCATCGTCCAGCCCTCAGCAACCCGCGCAACCGCCGGCGCATTCTGCCGCCGACCTCAGCGAAGGGCAGGGCCAGTGGGGTGACATGCCGGCTCCGGCACTGGCCACTGGTGCCCGCCGCGAAGTGCCGAGCTGGCCAAAAAAGTAACCGGCATTCGTCCCCGATCCGACGCGGGGGCGAATGCCAGACCCCGCGCCGGACAACTCGACCACGGACGCCAGGGCAAGCGCCACGTCGCACGCGGCGGCCTGGTGAACTGGCCGGGCACGCTGCTCAACGGCCGGCCGCAGATACGGGAAGATCTGCAGTTCCAGTTGCGCACTCGCTGCGCCCATGAATTGTGGCTGGTGATCGTCGATGCCTCGGCCTCGACGCGTCGGCATCAGGCCTTGAGCGATGCCAAGGGCTTGCTCGCGCAACTGTTCGATGATGCCTATCGACAGCGCGCGCGTCTGGCGTTGCTGACCGCCAGTGGCAGCGCGCCGACTTGGCAGGTGCAGGGCCTGAAGGCATCGAGTGGCCTGCGATCCTGGCTGGAGGCGCTGGGCGCGGGCGGCGGGACACCGTTGCTGGCCGCACTGATGCAGGCGCAGCAGTGGCTGGTGCAGCGCAAAAAGCGTTTTGCTGCCGAGCAGCAGCGATTGCTGGTGGTAACGGACGGGCGCTTGAAAGCCTTGCCACCGATACCGTCGCTGGAGTGTCCGGGCTTGTTGATCGACATTGAACGTGGGCCGATTCGCTTGGGCCGGTCCAGGCAGTTGGCAGCGGCGCTGGAACTGGATTATCGGCATATCGACGATGTGTGATGCCTGGGTGGGGCTCTTCGCGAGCAAGCCCGCTCACACTGAATTTGTGTCGAACAGTGAGAAAGCTCTGGGAGCGGGCTTGCCCGCGAAGGCATCGCCTCGGTCTCAAATCTGCCTCACAAACCCCGCATCGCTGCTCTATGCTGCACCTCAGCCCCAATCACAAGGAGTGAATCATGCGGGTATTGGTCGCCAATCCTCAGGACGATTTTCGCGTCAAAGCCTACGCCGGCACCAACGGCGTTCTGCTCGCCATGGACCTGGCCGAGCCACGGCGCAAAGGCCTGCTCGGTTTCGCCATTGAAAAGCAGCAGGTCGACAAGCCCTGGCAATTCCTGTTCAACAGCCTGACGTTTCCCGGCAAGGCTCACACCTTCGCGCAATATCACGCCTCGCCCAGCGATAAAGCGCCCCTGCAGAAATTCCGCTGGGCCGATTACGCGGTCAATCCGGGCACGACGATGCATTATCGGGTGCATCTGGCTTACGGTACGGCGGACGCGCCACAACTGGGCGAAGCGCTGGAGTTGAGCATCACCAGCGATGACGGCCACCCGGCCAGCCAGAGCGTGATCTTCAACCGCGCCGTAGCCGCCAGTCAGGCCTTTCAGCGCAAGTTTCCCGATCTGGATGCGCAGATCAGCGCCAATAGGAACCTGCCGATCGAAGCGTGGCCCGACGCGGCGCGTCTGTGGCTGGAGAACGGCCTGCTGGAGCGATTGCTCGGGTACATCGAGCGCGCAGTGGACGCCCGGTGGGCGCTGGATATCGCGATCTACGAGTATCAGTTGCAGGCGATAGTCGAAGCGGTGAATGCGGCGTTCGCCCGAGGCGTTCAAGTGCGCGTGCTGTATCACGCCCGCGCGGACGACCCCGATACGACCCTGAACGAAACCAGCCTCGCGCAGTTACCGGCGTCGAGCAAGCGCGGCCGGGTCACTCACGATATCTTTCATAACAAGTTCATTGTCCTCAGTCGTGTCGATGATGCCGGGCAGCGTCAACCGCAAGCCGTGCTGTGTGGCAGCACCAACTTCACCGCCAATGGCGTGTATCGCCAGGCCAACGTGGTGCACACGCTCGACGACGTGACGATTGCCACGCGGTATCTGCAAACTTTCGAAGAGGTCTGGGCGAACCCCGCCAATGTCGGCGCAACACGCACCTGGATCACTGAACGCAACCCGATGGACCCTGCGCAGCCGCTGTTCGCCGGGTTCTCGCCACGCAGCGGCGGTGCCGATCTGCGTGAGTTCGTCGAGATCATCGGGGCGGCCAAAAAGGATGTGCTGTTCGTTACGGCGTTTACCTTGCCGGAAGCGATTCTCAATGCACTGCTCGGCAAGCCCCATGACGACATCCTCCGTTACGGCTTGCAAAACACCGCCAGCAGCATCACCGGATTTCATGCCGACCGTACCGCCGAATTCGCCGCCACTGCCTTGCTCAACACTGGCCTGGAAGGCTGGCTGAAGGAAAACATGAAAGGCCAGAAAGGCAACCTGCTGGTGCACACCAAAGCGGTGGTCACCGATTTCACGACGGATGCACCGACCATCATCAGCGGTAGCCATAACTTCAGCGCTTCGGCGAGTAACGGCAATGACGAGAACTTTCTGATCATTCGCGGCGACACTGACCTGGCCGACCACTACGGCCTGGAACTGCTGCGGTTCTACGAGCATTACCGGTTTCGTTATTTCGCGAAAAAACTGGAGCTGAAGCAGGTGAGTCCGTTGGCGGTGGATGACCGTTGGACCAACGATTATTACGTGGAGGGGGATTTGCGGCAGTTGTCGCGGTTGCGTTTTGCCGGACGTTGATGCGTTGTTCGTTAGACCCTCATCGCCAGCAGGCTGGCTCCCACAGTGCTCCGTGTTATTCGCACGATTCCTTGCAGGAGCCAGCCTGTTGGCGATGAGGGTAGCGAGAACAATGCATCTCCCCGGCTGATACAGATTTTGAAATGATTTTGCGCTGTAGGAATTGTCGCCAGAGACTGTACGCTCCAAGGCCATTTTTCATTCAGGATTTGCATGAACACCCTCTCGGAGCCTCCCAGTCGTACCTTCTCCTCGCGCCGTGGCGCGGTCTTGACGCACTCGCAGCACCCGGTTTTCCGACTCCCGACTATTGTTGACAACGCGGCTGCAGAGCCTTCGCGTTGCGCTTTGCCGTGTCCGGCAGCCTGAATTCACTGAAGAGAGATCGAGACATTTTATGGAATGGTTAGCGGATCCCACGGCCTGGTTAGGCTTGTTGACTCTGATCGTGCTGGAACTGGTACTGGGTATCGACAACCTGGTGTTCATCGCAATTCTTGCGGACAAGTTGCCGCCGCATCAGCGTGACCGCGCGCGGATCATCGGTTTGTCCCTGGCGCTGATCATGCGCCTGGGCCTGCTGGCGAGTATTTCCTGGTTGGTGACCCTGACGCAGCCTTTGTTCGAAGTGTTCGGCAAGAGCTTCTCCGGCCGTGACCTGATCATGTTGTTCGGCGGCGTGTTCCTGTTGTTCAAGGCGACGATGGAGTTGCATGAACGGCTGGAAGGCCATGTCGGCGAGCGCTCGACCAACACGGCGTATGCGTTGTTCTGGCCCATCGTCGCGCAGATCGTGGTGCTGGATGCGGTGTTCTCGCTGGATGCGGTGATTACCGCCGTGGGCATGGTCGATGAACTGGCCGTGATGATGATTGCGGTGATCATTTCGATCGGCCTGATGATCGTCGCGAGCAAACCGCTGACACGCTTCGTCAACGCCCACCCGACGGTGATCATGCTGTGTCTGGGCTTCCTGATGATGATCGGCTTCGCCCTGACCGCTGAGGGTCTGGGTTTCCACATCCCGAAAGGTTACTTGTACGCCGCTATTGGTTTCTCGATCTTGATCGAGGTGTTCAACCAGGTTGCCCGCGCCCGGCGCAAGCGTTCGATGCAGGGCCTGCGCCCCATGCGTGAGCGTACGGCACACGCGGTGATGCGCTTGCTCGGCGGGCGCAAGCTGGCGGTCGAGGAGGTCGGCGAAGAGATTTCCGACCTGCTGGATAACGGTGATGTGCCAAGCGCGGAGCTGTTCGACCGTCGCGAACGGGTGATGATCAGCGGCGTCTTGCAACTGGCCGAGCGGCCGATCCGTGGCTTGATGACCGTGCGTGCCGACGTCGACACCATCGACCTTGCCGATGACGCTGAGGCGATTCGAACAAAGTTGATGCATTCGTCCTATTCGCGCCTGCCGTTGATTCGCAACGGTGCGGTGGATGAACCGCTGGGCTTCGTGCACAAGAAGGAACTGCTCAAGGAGTACCTGGCCGGCAACGAGCCGAACCTGGAACATCTGGTGCGCAAGTCCATCAACCTGCTCGACAGTTATTCGATCCTCAATGCGCTGGAACAAATGCGTGCGGCTTCGACCCACATCGCCTTTGTGGTCAACGAGTTCGGCGACTTTGTCGGTGTGCTGACCATGACCGACATCCTTGAGTCGATTGCCGGCGAGTTGCCTGATGCCAGCGAAGTCGAGGGACCGGACGTGATCGAAGAGCGGGGCGGGTTTGTGGTCAGCGGTGCGTTGAATCTGGCGCGCGTGCGCCAGCTCACTGGTTTCTGCGCTGCGCCCACCGAGGATTACCAGACACTGGCGGGGTTGGTGATGAGCCTGCTGGATCGGTTGCCGATCATTGGTGATCGACTGGAATACGACGCCTGGCAAATGACCGTGGAAGCGGTTGAAGAGCGGCGGGTGACGCGGGTGTTGCTGACGCGTCACCCGATCTGAACCATCGTTGTAAGTGCAGGAGCTGCCGCAGCCCGTGGCAGCTCCTGCACCGATGACGGTGTGAGTGAAATCCGCTGCATCACGCCGCCCCTGTGGGAGCGGGCTCGCCCGCGAAAGCGATTCGTCCGCCGCAACAACGCTGCGGGATGAAATACCCAGCGCTCCAGCCTTCCATCGTTAACGCTTCACGGCACCTTCAGGAAAAGTTCCACCGTGGTGCACGCGTGATCGTGCGCAGTGTGCGCAGCGTCTGGCGCAACCAGGCCAGGTCATGCGGGCGTTTGCGCGCAGGGGCAGGAGCCTTGATCTTGCCGATGTGCTGGGCGAAGTCCTGTGCCAGCGTTTCTTCGGTGCCGATGCCTTTGAGCCGTTTCAGCAGTTTGCCGTCCTTGTAGAACAGCACCGTAGGCGTGCCGGTAACCAGTGGATGGCGCGGCGATTGACTGGTGTTGAGCATGTAAATGTTTGCCCGGAGCCGATACGGTTCGGCTACCTCACGAAACACCGGCCCGGCCCACTCGCAGGCGGGGCAGTGTTCATTGGCGAAATACAGAATCACCGGGCGCCAGGTTTTCAGGGCTTTGCGGTAAGTGGGCGGTAGTTCGGCGAAAGGGATGTTCACACTCATGACGGTCTCCTTGTCGGGTGCTGCGTGTTCTGTCGACCGTAAGCCAGACTGACCCGTCCGGCTACTGTCAGAGCTGACAGGTGCACATTGTGTTTTTTTGTGCAGGCCGCCCCGAAATGTGGCCCGAATACCCTCTATGTGTGGCCAACGGTAGCGTGTCCTCATGACCCCGCGCGTAACACTGCACCGGGCCTTATCTGCATCCCTTTGATTTTGCAGATATTTCAAACCATTACAGATTCCCCGCCGATCCTGTGGCACACTTTCTGCTGTTTATTCCGTAGTAACAAACCGAGTTCCGGTATAGCGGAATAAACAACCTCTGGAGTGCTTGCCATGCATCGCCGACCTTCCTTGTTCAAAGCGTGTGTTTTTGTTCTCGCGGCTTCGTCCGCTGTCATGGGCCTGGCCCAGGCAGCCGACAGCAAGCTCGACAGTGTGCTGGCCCGTGGAAAACTGATTGTCGGTACTGGCAGCACGAATGCGCCGTGGCACTTTCAAGGTGCAGACGGCAAGTTGCAGGGCTTTGATATCGACATCGCCCGGATTGTGGCCAAGGGGCTGTTCAATGATCCGGGCAAGGTCGAATTCGTGGTGCAGTCGTCGGATGCGCGGATTCCCAATCTGCTGACCGACAAGGTCGACATGAGCTGCCAGTTCATCACCGTGACCGCCAGCCGCGCTCAACAGGTGGCGTTCACTCTGCCGTATTACCGCGAGGGTGTCGGCCTGCTGCTGCCGGCCAACAGCAAGTACAAGGAAATCGAAGACCTGCAGGCCGCCGGCGACAGCGTCACCGTGGCCGTGTTGCAAAACGTCTATGCCGAAGAACTGGTGCATCAGGCGCTGCCCAAAGCCAAGGTCGATCAGTACGACAGCGTTGACCTGATGTATCAGGCGGTGAACTCCGGTCGCGCCGATGCGGCCGCCACCGACCAGTCTTCGGTCAAATACCTGATGGTGCAGAACCCGGGTCGCTACCGCAGCCCGACCTACGCCTGGAGCCCGCAGACTTACGCATGCGCAGTCAAACGCGGCGATCAGGACTGGCTGAACTTCGTCAACACGGCGTTGCATGAAGCCATGACCGGTGTCGAATTCCCGACTTACGCGGCGTCGTTCAAACAATGGTTCGGTGTCGATCTACCGTCGCCGGCCATCGGTTTTCCCGTCGAATTCAAATGATCCCGTGAGAGCGGGGCGCCTGAATCGCCCCGCTCAAGGTACTGCTGACCATGAACTATCAGTTGAACTTTGCCGCCGTGTGGCGCGATTTCGACACCTTGCTGGCGGGGCTCGGTCTGGGCCTTGAACTGGCGCTGGTGTCGATCGCCATCGGCTGCGTGATCGGCCTGCTGATGGCGTTTGCCTTGCTGTCGAAGCATCGCGCCTTGCGGGTACTGGCCTCGGTGTACGTCACGGTGGTGCGTAACACGCCGATTCTGGTGTTGATTCTGTTGATCTACTTTGCACTGCCGAGCCTGGGCATCCGTCTGGACAAGATCCCGTCGTTCATCATCACCCTGTCGCTGTATGCCGGGGCGTACCTGACCGAAGTGTTCCGTGGCGGTTTGCTGAGCATTCCCAAAGGGCAGCGCGAAGCGGGGCTGGCCATCGGTCTCGGTGAATGGCAGGTCAAGGCTTACGTGACGGTGCCGGTGATGCTGCGCAACGTGTTGCCGGCGCTGTCGAACAACTTCATCTCGCTGTTCAAGGACACCTCGCTGGCCGCTGCGATTGCAGTGCCGGAGCTGACCTATTACGCGCGCAAGATCAATGTCGAAAGCTACCGGGTGATCGAAACCTGGCTGGTGACCACGGCGTTGTATGTCGCGGCCTGTTACCTCATTGCCATGCTGCTGCGTTACCTCGAGCAGCGTCTGGCGATTCGCCGATAGGAGGCCGCGATGTACGAATCCCCGAGTTGGTTGCATGAGTTGTGGGTGGCGCGCGAGCCGTTGTGGCAAGGCTTTTTGACCAGTGTGCAGGTGTCGGCACTGGCGATTCTGCTCGGCACGATGGTCGGTGTGGTTGCCGGTCTGGTGCTGACCTACGGCAAATTCTGGATGCGCGCGCCGTTTCGTTTTTACGTCGACCTGATTCGCGGCACGCCGGTGTTTGTGCTGGTGCTGGCGTGCTTCTACATGGCGCCGGCACTGGGCTGGCAGATCAGCGCGTTTCAGGCCGGCGCCCTGGGCCTGACTCTGTTCTGCGGCTCGCACGTGGCCGAGATCGTTCGTGGCGCGTTGCAAGCGTTGCCCCGTGGGCAGATGGAAGCGAGCAAGGCGATCGGCCTGACGTTCTACCAATCCCTCGGCTACGTGCTGTTGCCTCAGGCGCTGCGGCAGATCCTGCCGACCTGGGTCAACTCGTCCACCGAAATCGTCAAGGCCTCGACCTTGCTCTCGGTGATCGGCGTGGCCGAATTGTTGCTCAGTACTCAACAGATCATCGCCCGGAACTTCATGACCCTGGAGTTCTACCTGTTCGCCGGTTTTCTGTTCTTCGTCATCAACTACGGCATCGAATTACTCGGCCGGTACATTGAAAAGCGGGTGGCCCTGCCATGACTCAAGCTCAAGTTTCCTCACAGAATCAGGCGTTGCTGGACATTCGCGGCCTGCACAAACAATACGGTGCGGTGGAAGTGCTCAAGGGTGTCGATCTGAGCATGCAGCGCGGCAACGTCGTGACGTTGATCGGTTCCAGCGGGTCGGGCAAGACCACACTGTTGCGTTGCGTGAACATGCTCGAAGAGTTCCAGGGCGGGCAGATCCTGCTTGACGGCGAATCCATCGGCTACGACGAGGTCAACGGCAAACGCGTGCGGCATGCCGAGAAAGTCATCGCCCGCCATCGCGCAATGACTGGCATGGCGTTCCAGCAATTCAACCTGTTCCCGCATTTGACGGCGTTGCAGAACGTCACCCTGGGTCTGCTCAAGGTGAAGAAAATGCACAAGGACGAAGCCGTGGTGCTCGCCGAAAAATGGCTGGAACGCGTCGGCCTGCTGGAGCGGCGCAATCACTTTCCCGGGCAGTTGTCCGGCGGTCAGCAACAGCGCGTGGCGATTGCCCGGGCGATCGCGATGAACCCGAGCCTGATGCTGTTCGACGAAGTCACCTCGGCGCTGGACCCGGAGTTGGTCGGCGAAGTGCTGAACGTGATCAAGGGCCTGGCCGAAGACGGCATGACCATGTTGCTGGTGACCCACGAAATGCGTTTCGCCTTCGAGGTCTCGGACAAGATCGTGTTCATGAATCAGGGGCGGATCGAAGAGCAGGGGCCTCCCAAGGAACTGTTCGAACGCCCGCAATCGCCGCGTCTGGCGGAGTTTCTCAAAAGCACGCGGTTTTAATCTGTTGTTTTGTAATCAGGAGAAATACCCATGAGCATTACGCGTTACGGCACCGGCAGCACCGCCGCCGGCGGTCAGCCACGTCCCTTCGCTCGCGCTGTTGAGGCGGATGGCTGGCTGCATGTGTCCGGCCAGGTGCCGGCGGTGGATGGCGAGATCATCGTTGGTGGCATCGTCGAGCAGACCCACCAGACCATGAAGAACCTGATCGCGATTCTCGAAGAGGCCGGTTATGGCCTCGAAGACGTGGTGCGTGCCGGCGTGTGGCTGGACGATCCACGGGATTTCAGCAGTTTCAACAAGGTCTTCGGCGAGTATTTCAAACCTGAGCACGCCCCGGCGCGAGCCTGTGTGCAGGCGAGCATGATGGTCGATTGCAAGGTCGAGATCGACTGTATCGCTTACAAGAAGAAGGCCTGAACCGAGGTGACCCTATCGCGAGCAGGCTCACTCCTACCGTTGGAATACGTTGTCGTGTAGG
Organism: Pseudomonas sp. GNP014; assembly: GCF_054344005.1. Lineage (NCBI taxonomy): Bacteria > Pseudomonadati > Pseudomonadota > Gammaproteobacteria > Pseudomonadales > Pseudomonadaceae > Pseudomonas > Pseudomonas sp. GNP014. The sequence continues at coordinate 4,081,198 of NZ_JBTGUS010000001.1, forward strand.
GGCGAGCCTGCTCGCGAAAGCGATCTAACCGTCGACAGCGCACTCTCGGTAAACTCCCGGCACTTTCATTGGGAATTGAAGACATGACCGAAGACACCATCAAACGCCGGGCCCGTGGTCTGGACCGGGCGTTCGATATCCTCGATTTCCTCAAGGAAATCGGCCAGCCGCTGCGTCCGAACGACATCGCCAACGGCATCGGCAGCCCGAAATCCACGGTCTACGAACTGGTGGCGTCACTGCTGGAGCGACGGATTCTGGAGCCGGTGGGCAAGGACGGTCACGTTTATCTCGGCCGGCAGTTGTATTTTCTCGGGCAGGCGCACCTGCGTCATTTCGACCTCAGTCGCGAGGCCGATCACGCCTTGCAGGAGATCGTCAGCCAGACCCGGGAAACCGCGCAGATGTGCTTGCTTAACGGGCGCAAATACACGGTGGCGCTGATGAAGGAGGGCGAGCGGCATTTCCGCATCTCTTCCGATATCGGTGAAAACGCGCCGATCCCGTGGACCGCGTCCGGGCGCCTGCTGCTCGCCCATTTGAGCGACCAACAGATCATCGACTTGATCGACGAAGACGATTTCATCCTGCCCGACGGCGAGCGTCTGCCGCTGGAACGTTTTCTGGCGGAAATCCGTCAGGCCGGCCTCGATGGCTTCTTCTCGTTCGACAGCGTCGCCGACACCTTTACCCATTGCTTCGCCGCCCCGGTCAAAGACGCCAACGGCGTGGCCATTTGCACCCTGTGCATCGTCGCCCCTCGGGCCGATGCGAAGAACAATTACAACGACTATCGCCGGGTGTTGATCGAGAGCGCCAACAGCCTCGCCCGACGAATCAACGAATAAGCGCGGCTGCCTGCGGCCGCGACAGTGAGGAGTTCGACCATGACGACTGCCATCAATTCTGCTGTGGAAAAGGGCGATGCCGCGATCGGCGCGCATCTGGTGCGTGACGTCAGCCTGCCGGCCCTGGTGCTGCACCGCGAGGCGCTGGAGCACAACATTCGCTGGATGCAGACATTCGTCAGCGACAGCGGGGCGCAGCTGGCGCCCCACGGCAAGACCAGCATGACTCCAGCGCTGTTCAAACGTCAGCTTGACGCGGGTGCCTGGGGCATCACCCTGGCCAGTGCGACCCAGACCCGCGCGGCTTATGCCCACGGCGTACGTCGGGTGTTGATGGCCAACCAGTTGGTCGGTACGCCGAACATGGCGCTGATCGCCGATCTGCTGGCCGATCCGACGTTCGATTTCTACTGCATGGTCGATCACCCGGACAACGTCGCCGATCTCGGCGCCTACTTCGCCTCGCGCGGGGTGAAGCTGAACGTGATGATCGAGTACGGCGTGGTCGGCGGTCGTTGCGGTTGCCGCAGTGAGGCGCAAGTTATCGCGCTGGCCAAGGCGATTAACGCCCAACCGGCGTTGGCCCTGACCGGCATCGAAGGTTACGAAGGCGTGATTCACGGCGACCACGCGGTCAGCGGCATTCGCCAATTCGCCGCGTCGTTGGTGCGCCTGGCGGTGCAACTGCAGGACAGCGGCGCATTCGCCATTCCCAAGCCGATCATCACCGCGTCGGGTTCGGCCTGGTACGACCTGATCGCCGAATCGTTCGAAACGCAGAACGCAAGCGGACGCTTTCTCAGCGTGCTGCGTCCGGGCAGTTACGTGGCCCATGACCACGGCATCTACAAAGAGGCGCAGTGCTGCGTGCTCGACCGTCGCAGTGACTTGCACGAGGGTTTGCGTCCGGCGCTGGAGGTCTGGGCGCATGTGCAGTCGTTGCCGGAGCCAGGGTTCGCGGTGATTGCCCTGGGCAAGCGCGACGTGGCGTTCGATGCCGGTTTGCCGGTGCCGTTGCGGCGTTACAAGGCCGGCATTGTGCCGGCGGTGGGCGATGACGTGGGCGCGTGCAAAGTCACGGCGGTGATGGACCAACACGCGTTCATGAGTGTGGCGCCGGGGGTTGAGCTGCGGGTGGGGGACATTATTTCCTTTGGTACCTCGCACCCGTGCCTGACGTTCGACAAGTGGCGTGTGGGGTTGCTGGTGGATGAGCAGTTGGCGGTGGTTGAGAGCATGGAGACTTGCTTCTAGGGCTTGAGACCGAGTTGCGGCCAATCGCAGGCAAGCCAGCTCCCGCAGGGATCTCATGGACTGTGAAGATCATGTGGGCGCTGGCTTGCCAGCGATGCGGCCGGATCAAACACCACCGAATCAGCAGGGACACACCCGATGACCACCCTCAGCCCTCTGGGCCCGAACATCCCGCGCATCGCGCTGATCGGCGAATGCATGATCGAACTGCAACAGCGCGCCGACGGCAGCCTGCAGCAAAGCTTCGGCGGCGACACGCTTAACACGGCGGTTTACCTGTCCCGCGCCCTTGGCGATAAAGCGCAAGTCGATTACGTCACCGCGCTGGGCGATGACAGCTTCAGCGACGCGATGTGTGAAATCTGGAGCAGCGAAGGCATTGGCCTCGACCTGGTGCAACGTCTGCCCGGGCGTCTGCCGGGCCTCTACTGCATCCAGACCGACGCCAACGGCGAACGCCGCTTCCTTTACTGGCGCAACGAAGCGGCCGTCCGCGACTGTTTCACCACCCCGGCGGCCGAGCCGATTCTGGCGGCGCTGGCCGATTACGACGTGTTGTATTTCAGCGGTATCACCCTCGCTGTGCTTGGTGCGCTGGGCCGGGAAAAGCTGATCCAGACGCTGATCGAGGCCCGCCAGCGGGATGCACGCATCGTGTTCGACAACAACTACCGGCCGCGTTTGTGGGCCTCAGTCGAAGAGGCGCGTTCGGCGTATCGCAGCGTGTTGCCCTACGTTGATCTGGCGTTGCTGACAGTGGATGACGAGCAGGCGCTGTTCGGATTTGCCGACTGCTATGCAGTGTTCGCGGCTTACGCGCAGTTCGATACGCCGGAAGTGGTGCTCAAGCGCGGTGCCGACGCATGCCTGATTCGCTGCGATGGCGAAGCGTTCGAGGTGCCGGCGCAGACCGTCGAGAAAGTCGTCGACACCACGGCGGCCGGGGATTCGTTCAGTGCGGCGTATCTGGCCAGTCGATTGCTCGGCGGGAGTCCGGCGGAGGCTGCCGAAGCCGGGCATCTGCTGGCAAGTCGGGTGATTCAGGTGCCAGGAGCACTGATCCCGAAATAGATTTGAATGGCCGCTTGCGGCGCAATCGGTTCGCGAGCAGGCTCGCTCCCACAGGGGATTGCATTCTCAACGTGGGAGCGAGCCTGCTCGCGAAAGGGCCCTGAAGCCAACCCGTCAATCGCGGTAAAACACCTGCACCAAGTGATAGCCGAACTTGCTCTTGATCGGCCCGTGCACGGTACGCAACGGCTTTTTGAAGATCACCGCGTCAATCGCGCCAACCATCTGCCCCGGACGGACTTCACCCAGATCGCCACCGCGCTTGCCGGACGGGCAGGTCGAAAATTTCTTGGCCAGCACATCGAACGCTTCGCCCTTGGCGATGCGTTGTTTGAGCTGTTCGGCCTCTTCGGCGGTTTTCACCAGAATGTGGCGGGCTTGGGCTTTCATCGTGCGATACCTGATAACGGGGTGACGGCGGGGCGCGGATTATGCCTCAAGTCACCGGGTTTGACTGATCATCGTGCGGATCTTGCTCGCCAGCAGCTCAATGGCAAACGGTTTGGCGACCATGTCCATGCCGTCCTCGAGAAAACCCTGACGTTCGGCGGCTTTCTGCGCGTAACCGGTCATGAACAACACTTTCAGGCCCGGACGATGCTGGCGGGCGACTTCCGCCAACTGACGGCCGTTCATGCCGGGCAGGCCGACATCCGTCACCAGCAGGTCCACCCGCAGGTCCGATTCCAGCAGGGGCAGCGCGGATTTCGCGTCCTCGGCTTCGAATGCGCGGTAACCCAGTTCCTTGAGCAGATCGAGCACCAGCATGCGCACGGCGGGATCGTCTTCGACGACGACCACGGTTTCTCCGCTCGGCAGGTGGGCGGGCGGCTCGACCGGGTTGGTTGGCGGGTGTTCCGGCTCCAGTGCATACAGACGCGGCAAATACAGCCGCACACAGGTGCCCTGTCCGGGCAGGCTGTCGAGACTGACATGGCCGCCCGACTGCTGGGCGAAGCCATAAATCATCGACAGGCCCAACCCGGTGCCCTGACCGATGGGTTTGGTGGTGAAAAACGGGTCGAACGCCTTGGACCGCACGGAAGGCGTCATGCCCGTCCCGTTATCGCTGACCGCCAGCATCAGGTAATCGCCGGCCTTCACTGGTTCCAGCGTGGTGATGTCGCTGCCGTCGAGGTAGACGTTGACTGTTTCGATCAGCAGTTCGCCGCCCTCGGGCATGGCATCACGCGCATTGATCACCAGATTGAGCAGGGCGTTTTCCAACTGGCTCACATCGGTGCTCACCGGCCACAGGTCGTCGGCCAGCTGCAGTTTGAGCTCGATCTGATCACCTTTGGTGCGGCGGATCAGGTCTTCCAGCGAATGGATCAGTTCGTTGACGTTCAGCTGTTTGCGGTCTAGCGACTGGCGCCGCGAAAACGCCAGCAGACGATGGGTCAGCGCCGCCGCCCGATTGGCCGAGGACACGGCCGCTTCGGTAAACCGGCCGATCTCGTTGGCGCGGCCGTCGGCAATATAGCGCTGCATCAGATCGAGGCTGCCGATGATGCCGGTGAGCATGTTGTTGAAGTCGTGGGCGATACCGCCGGTGAGCTGGCCGACCGCTTCCATCTTCTGCGCATGGCGCAAGGCATCTTCGGCCCGCTCGCGCTCGAACATCTCGTTCTGCAAGCGCTGGTTGGCCTGGGCCAGTTGTTCGGTACGGGCGCTGACGCGCTCTTCGAGGGTTTCGTTGAGGTTGCGCAGCGCTTCTTCGGTTTTCTTGCGTTCGGTTTCGTCGATCACAAAGATGTAGAAACCGTTGACCGCACCGTCGGCCCCGTGTCGCGGCAGGTAATTCATCAACGCGTGACGGATGCTGCCATCGCGGTGAGGGGTGTACAGGCTGAATGAACAAGGCCTGCCCGCCAGCGCTTCGGCGATATACGGCGCGCGCAGAAAATAGGCTTCTTCGCCGATCACTTCGCGGATGGTGCGCCCGTAGAGCTCCTGCGGGGTCAGGCCATACCAGTCGAGATACGCGGCGTTGTTGAGGCGGAAGCGCTCCTCATGGTCGACGTAGCTGATGAGGATCGGCATGGCATTGATGATCAGCTGCAGTTCTGTCTGGCTCTGGCGCAGCGCCTGTTCGGTGTGTTTGCGCTCGGTCAGGTCCAGCGCCGCGCCGAGAAAGCGCACCGGCCGGCCATGGTGATCCTTGTAGCAGCGGCCACGGGCAAACACCCAGCGTATGTCGCCATCGCCTTGCAGCAGACGATATTCCTCGGCGTACTCGGTGCCGTGGGTGATGCAGTGCTTGATGCTGCGCGCGATCAGGGCGCGGTCTTCCGGGTGCACACCCTGCAAATAGTCGCTGATCGGCAACTGGCTCGCCTGCGCCGGATCGACCCCGTGCAACTGCGCGAAATGAGCGTCGGCGATGAAGCGGTCTTCGCCGATATCCCAATCCCAGGTGCCGACGGCATCGGTGGCTGCCAGGGCCAGTTGCAGGCGCTCTTCGGTTTGCTGTTGCGCCTTGAGGCTGTCTTCGGAGCGCTGTTGCAGTTCCAGCGCGATGCGTCGGCGCTCATTGGTTTCGATGGCCGTGACCAGGATCCCCGCCACTTGCGCGGTTTCGTCGCGAATCGGGCTGTAGGTCAAATCCAGCCAGAAGTCGGAATCCTTGCCGTCACGTTGCAGGGTAAAGCGTCGTTCGCTGTAGGTCCGCACCTGACCTTGCAGGACGGCGCGGTAAATCGGGTCGGTAAAGTCGCGAAGTTCTGGCCATATCAGGTGCGCCGGTTGTCCGAAAGCGTGCGGATGCTTGCTGCCGGCCAGCATGGCGAAGCCGTTGTTATAGATCTGGGTGAGCTGCGGCCCCCACAGCAGCAACATCGGCATTGGCGAGTGCAGCACGATGTCCACCGCGGTGCGCAGGCTCTGCGGCCATTGACCAGCGTCGCCCAGTGCGCTGTTACTCCAGTCAGTGCGGGTGATCAGCGCCTGCGCATCGTCGTTGCCGGGTACAGCGTTCATTGCGTTAGTCCTGGGCGTCATTCGGTAAGGCGGCGTCTACTATCCTTCGAGAGGGTAGACGCTCAATGCACCGCTGCGTCACGACAGCGGGCCATGTCTGAATATTGAATGCTTCGTCGGTGAATTTGACCATGGAAATCGATGCACTGTTAACACGCTTGGCCAGCCAGCATGGCTCGGACCTGTTCCTGTCGACCGGGGCGCCACCCAGCGCGCGCTTTCAAGGCGTATTGACGCCGTTGGCCGAGCAGCCGTTCAAGCCGGGTGAAGTCGCGGTCATCGCCAATTCCCTGATGGACGCCGAACAGCGCCGGGAGTTCGACCGGGATCTGGAAATGAACCTGGCCATCTCGCGCACCGGCATCGGCCGCTTTCGGGTCAATCTGTTCAAGCAACGCAATGACGTGTCGATCGTGATCCGCAACGTCAAACTGGACATCCCGCGCTTTGAAGACCTCAAGTTGCCCCGCGTGCTGCTGGAAACCGTGATGCTCAAACAAGGCCTGATTCTGTTTGTCGGCGCCACCGATTCGGGCAAATCGACCTCGCTGGCGGCGCTGATCGATCATCGCAATCGCCATAGCAGTGGCCACATCATCACGATTGAAGACCCGATCGAGTACATCCACCGGCATCGGCTGTCGATCATCAACCAGCGTGAAGTCGGTGTCGACACCCGCAGTTTTCACGCGGCTTTGAAAAACACTCTGCGCCAGGCACCCGATGTGGTGCTGATCGGCGAAATCCGCGACCGCGAGACCATGGAGCACGCGCTGGCGTTCGCCGAAACCGGTCATCTGGTTTTATCGACGCTGCACGCCAACAACGCCAATCAGGCGCTCGACCGGATCATCAACCTGTTTGCCGAAGAGCGTCGGCCACAGTTGCTGCATGCACTGGGCAACAACCTTAAAGCCTTTGTTTCCCAGCGCCTGGTGCGCACGCTCAAGGGGCAGCGGCGGGCAGCCGTGGAAGTGATGCTGGGCACGCCGACCATCGGGGACCTGATCCGGCGTAATGAGTTGGGTGAGCTCAAAGGCATCATGGAAAAGTCCACCGAACTGGGCATGCAGACGTTCGACGGGGCGTTGCACGGCCTGGTGGTGGAGGGGGCGATCAGCGAGGAAGAAGCACTCAAACATGCCGATTCGGTGAACAATCTGCGCCTGCGCTTGAAGTTGCAGGGCGATTTCACACCGGCCCCACCCACGACGGGGGAGTGGGGCCTGATGGACTGAACGGTTCAGCCTCTGGGTTCAAGTCTCGAGTTCAGCGCGATTGCGAAACTGCTCCAGCGCTTCGGGATTGGCCAGGGCGTCGGTGTTCTTGACCGTCTCGCCGTGGATCACATTGCGCACAGCCAGCTCCACCACTTTGCCGCTGATGGTGCGCGGAATGTCGGTCACGCTGAGGATTTTCGCCGGCACATGCCGAGGCGTGGTGTTGGCGCGGATCACCTGGCGGATCTGCGCTTGCAGGGCTTCATCCAGTTCAACCGCGTCCTGCAAACGCACAAACAGCACCACCCGTACGTCATCCTGCCATTGCTGGCCGACGGCGACGCTGTCGAGCACTTGCGGGACTTTCTCCACCTGGCGATAAATCTCCGCCGTGCCAATGCGCACACCGCCGGGGTTGAGTACGGCGTCCGAGCGGCCATGGATCATCATCGCGCCGTGCGGCAGCTCTTCGGCGTAATCGCCCTGGGCCCAAACGCCGGGAAACAGGCTGAAATAGGATTTCCGCAGTTTTGTTCCGTCCGGGTCATTCCACAGGCCAATCGGCATTGCCGGGAAATGCCGGGTACAGACCAGCTCACCTTTCTCGCCAATCACGGGCTGGCCGGCGTCATTCCAGACTTCGACTGCCATGCCCAGGCTCTTGCCCATGATTTCGCCGCGGCGCACGGCTGACAACGGATTGCCGTTGACGAAGCACGAGACGATGTCCGTACCGCCGGACATCGAGGCCAGGCACACGTCGGCCTTGAAGTCTCGATACACGAAGTCGTAGCTGTGCGGCGACAGTGCCGAACCGGTGCAGAGCAGGGTTTTCAGGCTGCCCAGATCATGACTGGCGCGCGGTTTGACGCCGCTGCTCTCCAGGGTGGCGAGGAACTTCGGGCTGGTGCCGAACACGCTGATGCGCTCGTCGTCGATCAAATCCAGCAACCGCTCGGGGGCGGGGTGGAACGGCGATCCGTCATACAGCACCACCGCGCTGCCGACGGCCAGCGCCGACACCAGCCAGTTCCACATCATCCAGCCGCACGTGGTGTAGTAGAACAACCGGTCGCCGGGCCCGAGATCGCAATGCAGGCCGTGTTCCTTGACGTGCTGCAACAGTACGCCGCCGGTGCTGTGCACGATGCATTTCGGGACACCGGTGGTACCACTGGAATACAGCACGTAGAGCGGATGGTTGAAGGGCACCGGAATAAAATCCGGTTCGCCACCGGGCTCGTAAAAGTCATCCCACAGGCTGACCTCGGCGCGGGTCCGGTAATCCTCGATGCGTGCGTGCGGGTGCGCGTAGGGCACGATGATCAACTGCTTGAGCGATGGCAGTTGCAGGAGAATTTCATTGAGCTTGCCGGTCTGCTCGATCGTCTTGCCGGCGTAACGATAACCGCCGCAGGTGATCAGCACCTTCGGTTCGATCTGGCCGAACCGGTCGATCACCCCGTGGGTGCCGAAGTCTGGCGAAGAACATGACCAGATCGCACCGAGGCTGGTGGTCGCCAGCATCGCCACGAGGGTTTGCCAGGTATTGGGCATGCACGCCGCAACCCGATCACCGAGGCCGACGCCGGCCGCCTGCAGGCTGGCCTGAAAACCACTGACATGCTCGGCCAGTTGCGCCCAGGTCAGTTGTTCGCGCTGGCCGTGCTCTGCCACGGCCACCACGGCGACGGCATCGTCGCGGCGGCGCAGCAGGTGTTCGGCGAAGTTCAGGGTGGCACCGGGAAACCATTCGGCGCTGGGCATTTGCCGGCCTTCACGTAAAACCGCATCAGGCTGGGTGTGGAAACGAATATCGAAGAAGTCGACGATGGCCTGCCAGAAGTCGGCACGCTGCTCGATGCTCCACTGGTGCAGGGCAGGGTAGTCGTCGAGGTGCAGGTGGTGACGCTGATTCAGTGCCCGCCGGAATTTATCCATGCGGGACTCGGCGATACGCTTGGCATCGGCTTGCCAGAGGATGTCGGACATTGTTTGCCTCTTTTTATCGGGTTCATACACGCAGTTGTGACCGTGGGTAACCTGTGGCCAGGAAGCAAGCGCCCTGGCCACATCGTTCTGTGGAGGTTATTGCGCCAACCACCCACCATCAATATTCCACGCCGCCCCGCGCACCTGGCTACCGGCCTCACTGCACAAAAACAACACCAGCTCGCCCAGATGCTGCGGCGTGACGAACTCCAGCGACGGTTGCTTCTCGGCCAGCAAATCATGCTGCGCCTGCTGCGGATCGACGCCTTTGGCCGCACGGTCGTCGATCTGCTTCTGCACCAGCGGCGTCAACACCCAGCCCGGGCAGATCGCGTTACAGGTGACGTTGCTGGTCGCGGTTTCCAGGCCGACCACTTTGGTCAGGCCGATCACCCCGTGCTTGGCGGCGACGTAAGCCGCCTTGCCGGTCGAACCGACCTGACCGTGCACGGAGGCAATATTGATGATCCGTCCCCATCCTTTGGCACGCATGCCCGGCAGGCTCAGGCGGGTGCTGTGGAACACCGAAGACAGGTTGATCGCAATGATCGAATCCCAGCGTTCCACCGGAAACTCCTCGACCGCCGCCACATGCTGGATTCCGGCGTTATTGACCAGAATGTCGACGCCACCGAATTCGCGTTCGGCATAGGCGATCATGTCGGCAATCTGTGCCGGGTCACTGACGTCAGCGGGGTGATGGCCGACCTTGGCGCCAAACTGGCCGACTTCGGCGATCACCGTCGAGGCATCACCGAAACCGTTGAGAATCAGATTGGCGCCGGCTTTGGCCAGGCTCATCGCGATGCCCAGGCCAATGCCGCTGGTGGAACCGGTTACCAGTGCGGTCTTGCCGGAAAGAGTCGTCATGAATACCTCACACAATGCCAGTGGCGTAGAAAGTACCGATCACTACGAAAACCGCCAGGGTCTTGATCAGCGTAATACAGAAAATGTCTTTATAGGCTTCGCGGTGAGTCAGGCCGGTCACCGCCAGCAAGGTGATGACGGCACCGTTGTGCGGCAGCGTGTCCATGCCGCCACTGGCCATGGCGGCCACGCGGTGCAGCACTTCCAGCGGAATATTCGCCGCATGGGCCGCGGCGATGAATTGCTCGGACATCGCCGCCAGGGCAATGCTCATCCCACCCGACGCCGAACCGGTGATGCCCGCCAGCAGCGTGACGGTGATCGCCTCGTTGACCAGCGGATTGGGGATTTGCTTGAGCCAGTCGGCCAGCACCAGAAACCCCGGCAGCGAGGCGATCACCGCGCCAAAACCGTACTCGGAAGCGGTGTTCATCGCTGCCAGCAGCGCACCGCTGACCGCGCTTTTGCTGCCCTCGGCCAGTTTGCTGCGAATGGCTTTGAAGCCGAACGCCAGCACCATGAGGATGCCGACCAGCAACGCCGCCTGTACCGCCCAGATCGCCGTCAGTTTGGCGATTTCGGTGGTCACTGGCGTAGCCATGCCCGGCAGCGCGAGGCTGTGGGTCTTGCCGTACCACTGGGGAATCCACTGAGTGAACAACAGGTTCATGATGCCCACCGCCAGCAGCGGCGACAGCGCGATCCACGGGTTCGGCAGTTTGAGGTCTTCGGCAGTTTCTGGCTCATTGCGCAGCTCGGTGCCATAGCCTTCGCCGGCGCGCTGGGCCTTGTTGCGCTGACGCTGGAGGAACAGCATGCCGGCGCAGAACACGAAAATCGTGCCAATCACGCCCAGCCACGGCGCCGCCCACGCAGTGGTGTTGAAGAAGGTGCTGGGGATGATGTTCTGGATCTGCGGGGTGCCGGGCAGGGCGTCCATGGTGAACGAAAACGCACCGAGGGCGATGGTCGCCGGGATCAGCCGTTTGGGAATGTTGCTCTGGCGGAACATCTCGGCGGCAAACGGATACACCGCAAACACCACCACGAACAGCGACACACCGCCGTAGGTGAGCAGGGCGCAGACCAGCACGATCACCAGCATGGCCTGGCGGGTGCCGAGCAGACGAATCGCCGCGGCGACAATCGAGCGCGAAAAGCCCGACAGTTCGATCAGCTTGCCGAACACGGCACCGAGCAGGAAGACCGGGAAGTAGAGTTTGATGAACCCGACCATTTTCTCCATGAACACCCCGGTGAATGCAGGGGCGACGGCAGAAGGGTCGGTGAGCAGGACAGCGCCGAGGGCGGCGATCGGAGCAAACAGGATAACGCTGTAGCCACGGTAGGCGGCTAGCATCAGCAGCGCGAGGGCGGCCAAGGCAATGATCACACTCATGGTGTGTCTCTCCAGAATTGTTATTTTTGTGGGTGAAACCGGTGTGGGAGAGGCGTTAGCGAGATTTGTGCCACATGCACAAGTCGTTGAAATTTAAGGATTTTATGGTTTTTAGTTTGTAAAGAATCGCAGGTTTGTCTCTTTTTCGAGATTTATGCTGGAAGTGATGACGCCTTCGCGAGCAAGTCCGCGCCTACATTTGCAATGTATTCCACTGTGGGAGCGAGCCTGCTCGCGAAGCTTCTGCCAATTTCTATTAATAGAGATTGAAGTCTCTTTATTGAGACTGGACGATGCCCAATGCCAGCATTTTCTTGTACAACGTCGACCGCCCCAGCCCCAGACGAGCTGCCGCCTCTGGCACATTACCCGCACATTGCGCGAGGGCGGACTCAATCAGTTGCCGGTCAAACCGCTGCCGCGCCTGGGCGAATGTCTCGTCGGCCAAGGACTCCAGCGCGGGCGCCGCGGGGCGTTCAACCGGGGTAAACGTGCCTATGGAGCCGCGAATATCTGCTTCGCTGAGGATCAGGTCATCACTGAGCAGTGCCGCCCGCTCCAGCACATTCCGCAACTCTCGAATGTTCCCCGGCCACGCATGCTGGCTCAGCAGATCCAGCGCCGTGCGGCTCAGTTCATGCTGACTGCGCAGCTCTTCGAGAATCGCTTCGCTGAGTGCCGGCAGATCGTCGAGGCGTTCGCGCAACGGCGGCACGATGATCGGCAGCACATTGAGCCGGTAGTACAAGTCAGCGCGGAATTCACCGCGCTTGATCGCCGTTTGCAGGTCGGTCGAGGTCGCGGCGATCACCCGCACGTCACTCTGGATGACTTCGTTGGAGCCTACGGGCTCGAATTCCTTTTCCTGCAGCACCCGCAGCAGTTTGCTTTGCAGCGGCAATGGCATGTCGCCGATCTCGTCGAGAAACAATGTGCCGCCCTGGGCGATCTGCAACTTGCCGGTGCGGCCCTTGCGGTCAGCGCCAGTGAAGGCGCCCGGAGCCGTGCCGAAGAACTCGGCCTCCAGCAATGTTTCGGGAATCGCCGCGCTGTTGATGCTGACAAAGGCTTTGTGCGCTCGCGGCGAAGCACTGTGAATCGCCTGCGCCAGCAATTCCTTGCCGGTGCCGGTTTCGCCCAGCAGCAACACCGGCGACTCGGTGCTGGCACTGCGGCGGGCGCGGCGTTTGACTTCGAGGCTGGCGGCGCTGGTGCCGATGAAATGTGCGAAGTTGTATTTGGTCTGCCGCGCGCGCAGCAGCGAGCGGGTCGAAGCCAGTTCCTCCTGCATGCTCAAGTAGCGTTTGAGCATCGGCGACAGCGTGCGCAGTTCATCGAACAGGGCAAAACCGATCGCGCCGATTACCGTGCCGACATCGTCGTGGATCGGCAGGCGCATCACCACCAGCGGCTCTTTCGGGGTGTCTTGCATGTCTAGCAGAATCGGCCGCCCGGTACGCACCACCTCACGCAACAGACTGCCGGGAATCACGCTTTCGCAGGGTTTGCCAATTGCACCTGCGGCCGACTCGAGCCCGAAGCGGCGCGCGTAGCGCTCGTTCATCCAGACAATGTTGGCGTCGCGATCGACAATCACCGTGCCTTCGCTCGACTGCTCGATGATCTCGAACAGCGAGCGGATTGCCAGGGTGCGAACCCGTTGGTAGTCCTTGAGGCTTTCGGTGGTGTTCATGGGTGGTTTGATCCAGATTTTGGGTGGTGTGTGCTGGTCTTTTCGCGAGCAGGCTTGCTCGCGAAGGCCGCGACCCGGTTTCAAGACGAGCGCCGATTATGCCTACCCCGGATGCGCCGCCGCCAACAGCTCCTTGGTGTAAGGATGCTGCGGCGAATCGAACACATCGTGACTGGCGCCGCGCTCGACCACCTTGCCGTCCTTGATCACGATCATGTCGTGGGCCAGTGCCCGCACCACCGCCAGGTCGTGGCTGATGAACAGGTAGGTCAGGCCGTGCTTTTCCTGAAGCTGACGCAGCAGGGCAACCACTTGTTTCTGCACCGTGCGATCCAGCGCCGAAGTCGGCTCATCAAGCAGAATCAGCGCCGGTTTGAGCACCAGTGCCCGTGCGATTGCAATGCGTTGACGCTGGCCGCCGGAAAACTCGTGGGGGTAACGATGACGACTGGCGGGGTCGAGGCCGACCTCCTTGAGCACGCGAATCACTTGCTCATCGCACTCCTGGGCGTTCGATTCGCAGTGTACTTCCAGGCCTTCGCTGATGATCTGCGCCACCGACATGCGCGGACTGAGGCTGCCGAACGGATCCTGAAACACCACCTGCATCTGCCGACGCCAGGGACGCAGCTGTTTCTGATTGAGGCCGTCGAGCGCTTCGCCCTGAAAGCGGATGCTGCCTTCGGAATCGAGCAGACGCAGGATCGCTTGTCCCAGCGTCGACTTGCCCGAACCGGATTCGCCAACGATACCCAGGGTCTTGCCGCGCTGGATATTCAGGCTGATGCCATCCACGGCGCGCAGGTATTGCTTGCGCTGAAACAGACCGCCACCGACGACAAACTCAACCCGCAGATCATCGACCTCCAGCACATTCTCGCGCTCATCCCGGGGCAGGGCTTCACCTTCGGGTTCAGCGTTGAGCAGCACGCAGCTGTAAGGATGCTTCGGTTCGCTGAACAGCGTTTCACAGGGCGCCTGTTCGACGATTTCTCCGGCCTTCATCACACAGACACGCTGGGCAATGCTGCGCACCAGATTGAGATCGTGACTGATCAGCAGCAGCGACATGCCGAGGCGTTGTTGCAGGGACTTGAGCAGCAGCAGAATCTTGCGCTGTACGGTGACATCGAGGGCAGTGGTCGGCTCATCGGCAATCAGCAATTCCGGTTCGCAAGCCAGGGCCATGGCGATCATGACCCGCTGTCGTTGTCCTCCGGACAATTGGTGCGGGTAGGCCTTGAGCCGCTCTTTGGGTTTCTGGATGCCGACCAGTTCGAGCAGTTCGAGGATGCGCTGTTGCGCCGCTTTTCCACCGAGGCCGCGGTGCAGCAGCAAGGTTTCGCCGATCTGCTTTTCGATGGTGTGCAGCGGATTGAGCGAGGTCATCGGCTCCTGAAAGATCATCGCGATGCGGTTACCGCGCAGCTCACGCAAGACCTTGGGGTCCGCACTGACCAGCTCCTGACCGCGATAGCGAATGCTGCCAGTGGTTTGCGCTTCGCTGTCTGCCAATAATTGCAGAATCGAGTGGGCCGTCACCGACTTGCCCGAACCGGACTCGCCAACCAGCGCCAGACACTCACCGGGGCGAATGTCCAGGCACAGGTCGCGCACCACGTTCTGGCCATGGAAAGCGACATTGAGGTTACGGATTTCAATCAGATTGTCAGTCATGGCCACGCTTCAGGATCGAGGGTCGAACGCGTCGCGTAACGCTTCGCCGATGAACACCAATAAAGAAAGGATCAGCGCCAGGGTGAAGAACGCTGTCAGCCCGAGCCACGGTGCCTGCAGGTTCTGTTTGCCCTGACCGATCAGTTCGCCCAGCGAGGCGCTGCCGGCGGGCATGCCGAAGCCGAGAAAGTCCAGTGCGGTGAGGGTGGAAATTGCCCCGGTCAGAATGAACGGCAAGTAACTCAACGTCGCGTTCATGGCGTTGGGCAGGATGTGCCGGACGATCACCTTGCGATCGGTCAGGCCCAGCGCCCGCGCAGCCTTGACGTATTCCAGGTTGCGCCCGCGCAGGAACTCCGCACGAACCACGTCCACCAGTGCCAGCCACGAAAACAGCGCCATGATCCCCAGCAACCACCAGAAGTTCGGTTCGACAAACCCGGAGAGGATGATCAGCAGGTATAGCACCGGTAACCCCGACCAGACTTCAAGCAAGCGCTGCCCGAGCAGGTCGACCCAGCCGCCGTAATAACCTTGCAAGGCACCGGCAGCGATGCCGATCAGGGCGCTGACAAAGGTCAGCATCAATGCGAAGAGAATCGACACCCGGGCGCCGAAAATCACCCGCGCGAGGACATCCCGCGCCTGATCGTCGGTGCCCAGCCAGTTGACCGATGTCGGCGGACTCGGCGCCGGTTTATTGAGGTCATAGTTCGGCGTGTCGTCGCTGAACGGAATCGGCGGGAACAGCAACCAGCCATCGTCCTTGCGAATCAGGTTCTGCACATAGTCGCTGCGATAGTCGGCCTGAAACGGCAGTTGCCCGCCGAACTCCTGTTCGGTGTGGCGTTTGAATACCGGGAAGTACCACTGGCCCTGATAACTGACCACCAGCGGCTTGTCGTTGGCGATCAGCTCGCCGCCGAGGGTCAGCAGGAACAAACCGATGAACAGCCATAACGACCACCAGCCCCGGCGGTTTTTCTTGAATCGCTCGAAACGGCGACGGCCCAATGGCGAGAGCTTGAGCATCAGGCGTTCCTCGCGGCGAAGTCGATGCGCGGATCGACAAGGGTGTAGCACAAGTCGCCGATCAGTTTTATCAGCAGGCCGAACAGGGTGAAGATGAACAGCGAGCCGAACACCACTGGATAGTCCCGCGAAACGGCCGCTTCGTAGCTCATGCGACCGAGGCCATCGAGGGAGAAAATCACTTCAATCAGCAACGAGCCGGCGAAAAACACGCTGATAAAGGCCTGGGGAATGCCCGATACCACCAGCAACATCGCATTGCGGAACACGTGGCCGTAGAGCACCCGACGTTCGCTCAAGCCCTTGGCCCGTGCGGTCACCACGTATTGGCGGGTGATTTCATTGAGAAACGAGTTTTTCGTCAGAATCGTCAGGGTGGCGAAGCCGCCGATCACCAGCGCCGTGACCGGCAACACCAGGTGCCAGAAGTAATCGGCGATCTTGCCCAAGGTCGACAGTGATTCGAAGTTGTCCGAGACCAGGCCGCGTACCGGGAACCAGTTCAGCGAAGTGCCGCCGGCAAACACCACGATCAGGAACATTGCAAACAGGAACGCCGGCATTGCGTAGCCGACGATGATCGCGGTGCTGCTCCAGATATCGAAATGGCTGCCGTGATGCACGGCTTTGCGAATGCCCAGCGGGATCGAGACCAGGTAGGTAATCAGCGTCGCCCATAATCCGAGAGAAATGGTGACCGGCATTTTTTCCAGGATCAGGTCAGTCACCGTGGCACCGCGAAAGAAGCTCTTGCCGAAATCCAGTCGGGCGTAATTCTTGAGCATCAGCCACAGGCGTTCATGGGCTGGTTTGTCGAAGCCGTACTGTTTTTCGATGTCTTTGATCAGTTGCGGGTCCAGGCCCCGGCTCGCGCGCGAGGTGCCGCTCATGGTTTCACCCGAACCGCCGCCGACGTTGCCGCCACCACCGATGCCTTGCAGATGGGCGATCGCCTGTTCCACCGGACCGCCGGGCGCGGCCTGAATGATGACGAAATTGACCAGCAGAATGATCACCAGCGTCGGAATGATCAGCAGCAGGCGCCGCAGTATGTAACCCCACATCAGTGCGGCCCTCCGGGTCTGCCACGACCGATTTTTTCGGCGGTCATCTGTTGGTTGGTCAGCGGCGTGCGGCTGATTTCCCACCAGCTCTCGATCGCTTCATCATTACTGGCTTGAATCGTAGGGATGCCAAAGCGGTTCCACCACACGGTCGAAGTGCCCGGCGGGTAGTAATTGGGAATCCAGTAGTAATTCCATTGCAGCACCCGATCCAGGGCGTGGGCATAGTGCAGCATGTCCGATTGCGTGGAGGCGCGGATCAGTCCGTTGATCAAGGTGTCGACCGCCGGGTTTTTCAGCACCATGTAGTTGTTGGCCCCCGGGTCGTTGGCCGACGCCGAGCCGAAGTAGTTGAGCAGTTCGCCACCCGGTGAGGTGGTCACCGGATAGCCGGTGACGATCATGTCGTAGTCCCGGCTCATCAGGCGATTGACGTATTGCGAAGAGTCGATGCGGCGAATATCCAGGTTGATGCCGATCTGTTTCAGTGTGCGCTTGTAAGGCAGCAGCAGGCGGTCCATGCCGTTCTGGCTGACCAGGAACGTGAAGCTGAGCGGTTCGCCGTCGGCATTCACCAGTTGATCGCCGTCCGGTTTCCAGCCGGCCTGCTCGAGCAGTTCCAGGGCTTGCAGTTGTTTATCGCGGATCAGGCCACTGCCGTCGGTCTTCGGTGCCTCGAAGACCGTGGTGAAGACTTCGTCGGGAATCTGTCCGCGCAGCGGTTCGAGAATCTTCAACTCCGCTGCGTCCGGTAACTCGCGAGCGGCCAGATCGGTATTGGAAAAGTAACTTTGCTGGCGGATGTACAGGTTGCGCATCATCTGCCGGTTGCTCCACTCGAAGTCCCACAGCATCGCCAGTGCCTGGCGCACACGGCGATCCTTGAACATCGGTTTTTGCAGATTGAACACAAACCCTTGGGCCGATTGCGGCGCTTCGGTGGCCAGATGAGCCTTTTGCAGGCGCCCGTCGCTCAGGGCGGGGCTGTCGTAGCCGATCGAATAACCGGTGGCGGAAAACTCGCGGTTGTAGTCATACGCGCCGCCGCGCAGCACCTGACGGGCGACGTCGGTGTCGCCAAAGTACTCGATGCTGAAATGGTCGAAGTTATAGAGGCCGCGACTGACCGGCAGGTCCTTGCCCCACCAGTCGGCATTGCGTTCGAAGGTAATGCTGCGCCCCGAGTCGACCTTGCCGACGCGATAGGGGCCACTGCCCAGTGGCGGTTTGTAACCGCCACCGCCGGCAAAGTCGCGGCTCTTCCACCAGTGTTCGGGAAACACCGGCAGGGTCGCGATATCCAGAGGCAGCGTGCGGTTTTCGTTGTTCTTGAAATCGAAGCGCACGATCAGCGGTGCTTCCACTTCGACGCCTTTGACATCGGCGAACTGCGTGCGATAACGCAGGCTGCCCTGGGTCATCAGCAGTTCATAGGTGTAGCGCACGTCTTCGGCGGTGATCGGCTTGCCGTCGGCGAAGCGAGCCTTGGGATTGATGAAAAAGCGCAGCGCGAGTCCGTCCTCCGAGCGCTCCATCTTTTCTGCCACCAGCCCGTAAACGGTATAGGGTTCATCCATCGAGCGCTGAGCCAGCGGCGAGTACAGCAGTCCGTCGATTTGCGTGACGCCGATGCCTTTGTCGATATACGGCAATACATGGTCGAAGTGACCGATCTCGATCGCCGAGCGGCGCATCGTGCCGCCCTTGGGCGCCTGCGGGTTGGTGTAGTCGAAGTGACTGAAACCGGCAGGATATTTGGCCGGCTCGCCATAAACGGTCAACGCGTGTTGCGGTGCAGCGTCCACACCGGCGGCGCCCGACAACAGGGCGAGGGCGGTGAGCATCAATGTGGGGAAAACCAGTCGCATTGTCAGCCTTGGAACCGGGAAATCGATAAGCGCAATTTGTACGCGAGAGGCGCGTCAGTCGCCAGCCGTATATGTAACTGAAACACAACGGCCCACCAAAAGGCGGGCCGTTGCAGAGCAATCAGGCGACGAATCAGTCCTGACGGCTGGTGACTTCGAGCAGGTGGAAACCGAACTGGGTCTTGACCGGGCCTTGCACGACGTTGATCGGTGCGCTGAAGACCACGGTATCGAATTCCTTGACCATCTGGCCAGGACCGAAGGAACCCAGGTCACCGCCCTGACGGCTGGAAGGGCAGGTGGAGTTGTTTTTGGCAACTTCAGCGAAATCAGCGCCAGCTTCGATCTGGGTCTTGAGTTCGTTGCACTTGTCTTCGGTGGCAACCAGGATGTGGCGGGCAGTGGCTTTAGCCATGGGGAAACTCTCCAATCTAATTCAGTAAAGTGTGGAGCCTACCGGATTCAGTGGGCGAATTCTCGGCAAAGTTCCGTTCGGTGATCGCTGTTGGCTTTTACAGATTTGCGGCTTGCAAGCGCAGGGCATGCTCGATGTACAGCAGGATCGGGTCCGGCAGCGCGGATGCGCCGATAACAGGCCGGCGCAGACTGCTCAAATGATCCAGCGGATAGTCGGAGCGGATCACGGTGCCCAGGTGCGAGCTGTAGCGGCCAACGAATCCGTCGTTTTGTCCGGCCTCGGTAATGAAATATTCCGACAATCCACGGCAGAGGGCGTGTACCGGGTCGAGCATGGCGGCTTTGGTCGTGGGCAAGGTGCCGCTCCAGGAATAATAGCGAACACCGTCAACCAACTCCGCGCCATGCCCGCCCCAGGTGTGTGGCAGGCCCTGCGGGTATTTGTCATTGAAGCGACTGACACCCTCCGTGGTCAGGGCGTTGAGCGCGGCGAGTGCGCTTTGTGGCAGCGTTGTGCTGCCGCTCATAAGGGTCAAAAACTCGGAAAACAGTGTGACCACATTCAGGGCCACGGAATCCGGCAGTTGATCCGGTACCAGCGCCTTGCGCAGGAAGTCAGCCAGCTCCGAGCCGTGGTTCGGCCCGCTGACCGACGTGACCGAGCCTACGACGTGTGGCATGTGCGCAGCAGCGTACCGGGCAGTGAGTGCGCCCTGGCTGTGACCGATGAGATTGACTTTTGCAGCGCCGGTGCCTGCGAGGACACGATCGATTTGCCTGAGGAGTTGTTCGCCCCGCACCTCGTTGTTGTGCGTGGCCGACAGATGCGGAATGAACACGCGGTTGCCTGTTGTCTTAAGTGCTTCCTTGACCTCGTGGAAGAGCTCGAAATGGCCAATGCGTTCAAATCCGAACAGGCCGTGTATCAACAGTATGGGATAGCGAGTTGTAGCATTCCGTCGCATGTTCTTACCTTTATCACAGAAGTTCATCGGGAAAATCTGTGGGTCACTCTAAAACACTCATACGGTTGGAGAAGTACGAAGAAACCCAGGTTCGCGGATGAATCTGGACTAGATGACGTAGGTGTTTTCTGTTTTTTGTGAGGCCCGAATCGGAAGTTGTGGACGTCCTCTGACGGATCAAGCGGATTTATTGCCTGCCGGCCTACTTGGTCCGTGGCTTTTGCCCGAGGGTTGTGGCGCATTTTGCTGACAGCGAAGACCACCACAATGGCGTTCAATATTTGTCGTCGACGCCATTGATGTAGCTGGCGTCTTATCCAAGGAATGGAGCCACGAATGAACACCCACGAAATCGAGTTTTGCTATCGGATGCGCCATCCCGTCAGCATGTGTCAGTCCGAGGTGCCGTTGCCGGCGGCGACGCTCGATACCCTCGAAGGCGCAGCGCTGGATCCTTCCCTGAACAAGGTCATCGTCAGGATCGCTCCCTATGCAAACATGGCGTGTGGCGATCAATTGCTGTTGAGCTGGGACGGCCTGGATATCGAAGGCTTTGCCTATCAGCATGAAATGGTTCGCTTCGTCAGCGAATCCCAGGTTGGCAAAGACGTGATCTTTGTTATCAAGGGCATGCACATTGCGGCACTGGACGGTGGTTCGCTTGAGGTTTACTGGACACTGGTCAGCGCGAACCTGCCCGAACCCGCAATGTCTGCACGGTTGCAGCTGTCAGTGGGGGATGCACAGCCGCAGCTGCTGGCGCCGCATGTCGAAGGTGTCATCGGCGGTACGCTCGATCCGGCCCGGGTGAGGGATGGTGTGCTCGTCATGTTTCAGCCTTACGCCCGAATGTCTTCAGGCGATCAGGTCTCGCTGACATGGTGTGGCGACATGTCGCCGGCGTCGTTCAATGATGCTTTGAAGATCGAAGCCTTTGCCGTTGCGCAGCCCTTGTCGTTCTGGGTCGCTCCCGAGCACATCGCCGCGCAGCTTGGAGGTGAGGTGACGGTAAGTTACCGCGTGGAGCAGGTCGGTGGGGCAGTGCGCGAATCGGAGCCGACCAGGCTTCGCATTACTCCGTTCCATCGTGGCGAACTGCACGCTCCCGATGTGCTGGAAGCCGAGGATGGCGTGCTCAGTACGGAAAACTCGATAGATGGGGTGACCGTTGTGATCGGCAACCCACAGACGCAAGAAGGCGAGTTGGTCTACCTGAAGTGTGACGGTGACTTTTTCAATCACCGGGATGACCGGGAAATTACTCTGGAAACCGCAGGGAAGCCGCTGATCTTTATCGTGCCCCATCGCTTCTGGCGCGAACATCACGGAGGAACCGTGCGGGTTGCCTATACCGTGGAACGTCTGGACGAGGTCAGTCAGGAATCTGCGGTGACACAGGTGCGGATAGAGGCTTGAGGGCAGCGGCGTCAGCCCTCCGGTTCTCAATGATGCCGGAGGGCAGGCCTTCTGGTCAGTCTGCGGAATGCGCGGCCAAGCGCTGAGCGGCATTCAGTAGCAAGCGTTCCGTGGCGTTGAAGCCGAGGCATCCGTCGGTGATCGATACGCCATAGCGTAGTGACGTGCTCAGGGGTTGGCAGCCTTCGAACAGATGGGACTCCAGCATCATGCCGATCAGTGAACGATCACCCTGCAGGCGTTGCTCGAGTACATCATTGAAAACAGCGGGTTGACGCAATGGGTCCTTGCCGCTGTTGGCGTGACTGCAATCGACCATGATTCGGCTCGGGATTTTCAGTCGATCCAGATCGGCATGGATTTTGGCCACGCTCTCGCGATCATGGTTCGGGCCCTTGTGGCCGCCACGCAGTACCAGATGTGTATCAGGGTTGCCCGGGGTCTGAATAATCGCCGGATGACCCTGGCTGTCAACACCGAAATGCCGGTGTGGGTGGGCTGCCGAGCGCATGGCATCGACGGCGATGGCCGCGCCGCCATCGGTGCCATTCTTGAAGCCCACTGGCATACCGAGACCACTGGCCATTTCGCGGTGGATCTGCGATTCGGTGGTGCGGGCGCCAATGGCCACCCAACTGAGCAGGTCATCGAAGTAACCGGCAGCCATGGGTTGCAGCAGTTCGGTCGCCACCGGCAACCCCAGCCTGATCATTTCCAGCATCAGTTCGCGGGAAAGCGTCAGCCCTGCGGCCATGTCATCGCTGCCATCCAGGTGCGGGTCATAGGCCAGGCCTTTCCAGCCGACCGTGGTGCGTGGTTTTTCGACGTAGGCACGCATCACCAGCAGCATGTCGTCACGAACGTCGTCAGCCAGTCGGGCGAGTTTGCCGGCGTATTCGAGGGCGGACTGTGGGTCGTGGATGGAGCAGGGGCCAACGATGATCAGCAGTCGCTGGTCTTCACCGTTGAGGATCGCGCGAACTGCCTGACGTTGAGCGGCGACTTGCTGGCTCAGGACGGTGCTTAAAGGCAGTTGCTGTTTGAGTTGCAACGAGCTGGGCAGACGCAGTGTCAGCGCTTCGTTGGCGGAATCGAGTGTGGACAGTGGCAGAGCAGAAACGGACGAGTTCATATTCGGTCTTCCTGGGCAGGCGGCGGGTTCTTCCCGCGCACTCGGCCCTACTGGGGTGTTCGACAATTGGCCGTATTGGCTACGTGTGTGTGCTTGCCACCTGTAGGTGACCGATCGGAGGCGGCAGGCTGTCCCGAGCGGAAGCTGGTAAATCGCCAGGCGCTAAAGCTGTCGTAACGGTAATAAGTGGCGTAGTTCATTAGGTAATTCCTCAAAGTGTCTGGTGTGTCGCTGAAAAAGGTTCGGGCCTGAAAAAACAAAACCCCCGGTCGGGAGGCCGACCGGGGGTTGAGAATTCTCTGGTGGCGACCCGTTTTTATGGGCGCCGTGTGGGTATCAGGCGCGCCAGTGGCTAAACCAATACCCAAAATAAAAGCTGACCGGAGCGCAAATGTCAGTCGCCCGCGCAGCCGAAACCGAGCGCAAGGCGCTGGCGGTACGTAGCTGAGAGAGGGCGTTGAACATGGGTTGTCTCCGATGGTTGCGCCGAGCTTACTAGAGGCCAATGGGCCGGAGCAATCAGAAAATGCTATTGCGTAGGCCGTTCAATGCCTATTGATCGAGCGCCTCAAAAGTTGTGACACACTCCATGACTCATCTGAACCAGCAAGGAAGATCCATGTCGACGCTGATTATCGCCGCTGCCCAGGCCATCTCGATTGCTGGCGATCTTGCCGCCAATATTGCCCGTCACAAGCGCTTCATGACGGTCGCGGCGGCACAGGGTGTCGAGTTGCTGGTGTTTCCGGAATTGTCCCTGACCGGGTACGAAGGTGCGGTGGCCGCATCGTTGGCCATCCATCCGCAAGACCCGGTATTGCGACCCTTGCGCGATCTGGCTCGTGAGTTGAGTGTCACGACGGTCGTGGGCATGCCGGTTCGATTGCCGGAGAAGCCCGTCGTGTTGATAGGTGCTTTGATACTGGGGGCTGACGGTTCGCTGGGTGTGTACACCAAACAGCATTTGCATTCAGGAGAGGAGGTGATCTATGCCGAAGGGCAAGGCGGGCCGATCCTGGATATTGCCGGTAATACCGTAGCACTGGCGGTCTGCGCCGACTTCAGCTACGCCAGTCATGCCGCTGCCGCCGCTGAACAGGGAGCCGATATTTACGCGGCTGGCGTGTTGATCAGCGAAAAAGGCTATGCCCCCGATACCGCTCTGCTGCAGGGATACGCTCGTCAACATTCGATGGTCGTGTTAATGGCTAACCACGGTGGTTCTACTGGCGGATGGGTGTCAGCCGGGCGTAGCGCGATCTGGTCCGCCGACGGTTCGCTGATCGTCGCTGCGCCGGGCACTGGTGACGTGTTGGTCGTTGCCCGGCAAGAGGGCGGGACCTGGCAGGGGCAAGTCATTGCCGTGACGGAGGCACAATGACCTACCGGTTACGGATTGCCACGCCTGATGATCTGGCGTTTTCGCGCAATCTCACCTGTCAGAATATGCTGCGGTACTACATTCAACATGATTTGTTGTGGCTGGACGAAGCGTTCGATGTGGCCTGGTCGGGACGCGAAAGCTGGCTGATCGTGCGCGCTGATGTGGTGGTGGGATTTTTCAGCCTGAGTCGTGATGCGCGAGCGCTGTATATCCGTGAACTGCAAATTGCAGAAACGTTTCAGGGGCAGGGCGCGGGATCCTGGGCGATTGATCAGGTTATCGGGATGGCCCGCAAGGAAAGACGACCGGCGATGCGCCTCACGGTGTTCGAAAACAACCCGGCAAAATATTTGTATGAAAGAAAAGGACTACGGGTCCAGGGTGAAGACGAGTGTTTCTTGCGGATGCAGCTTGATATCAGTACACCTGTGCGCTGAAACCCTTGGCTGGCAAGCCCTGAAAGATGAAATGAAACTTTTTAAATACGGCTTTCCGCTAGGTCTGCCCGGCACTTTTTGCTAAGGTGTCCCGCATCCCAATAAGACCATATCGCGAGGTGTCTGCTTGATTAGGGTGCTAGTGGTCGACGACCATGATCTCGTTCGTACAGGCATTACACGCATGCTGGCCGATATCGATGGCTTGCAGGTGGTGGGTCAGGCCGAATCAGGTGAAGAATCCCTGATCAAGGCCCGTGAGTTGAAACCTGACGTGGTCCTGATGGACGTCAAGATGCCTGGCATCGGTGGCCTGGAAGCCACGCGAAAACTCTTGCGCAGTCACCCCGACATCAAAGTGGTGGCCGTCACCGTGTGTGAAGAGGATCCTTTTCCGACGCGGCTGCTGCAGGCAGGTGCTGCCGGTTATCTCACCAAGGGCGCCGGGTTGCCGGAAATGGTCCAGGCGATTCGTCTGGTCTTTGCCGGTCAGCGCTATATCAGCCCGCAGATCGCTCAACAGTTGGCGATCAAATCCTTCCAGCCCACCAATGATTCGCCGTTTGACGCCCTGTCCGAACGCGAAATCCAGATCGCGTTGATGATCGTTGGCTGTCAGAAGGTGCAGATCATTTCCGACAAATTGTGTTTGTCGCCGAAAACCGTGAACACTTACCGCTACCGCATCTTCGAGAAGCTCTCGATCAGCAGCGACGTCGAACTGACATTGTTGGCGGTGCGTCACGGCATGGTCGATGCCAGCGCCTGACCATGACTGAAACTTTCGATTCCGGCGCCTTTCTGTCGACGGTCAGTGGGCGTCCGGGCGTGTATCGCATGTTCGACAGCGACGCGCGCCTGCTCTATGTCGGCAAGGCGAAAAACCTCAAGAAGCGCCTGGCCAGCTACTTTCGCAAGACCGGCCTGGCACCGAAAACTGCGGCGCTGGTCGGGCGCATCGCTCAAGTCGAAACGACCATCACGGCCAACGAAACCGAGGCGTTGCTGCTTGAGCAGACGCTGATCAAGGAGTGGCGGCCGCCGTACAACATCCTGCTGCGCGACGATAAGTCTTACCCCTATGTGTTTTTGTCCGATGGACAGTTCCCGCGGCTGAGCATCCACCGAGGCGCGAAAAAGGCCAAGGGCAAGTATTTCGGTCCGTATCCGAGTGCCGGTGCCATCCGTGAAAGTCTCAGCTTGTTGCAAAAGACTTTTTTCGTCCGTCAATGCGAAGACAGCTACTACAAGAACCGTACCCGGCCGTGCCTGCAGTATCAGATCAAACGCTGCAAGGCGCCTTGTGTCGGACTGGTCGAGCCTGAGATCTACGCCGAAGATGTGCGTCACTCGGTGATGTTCCTTGAGGGGCGCAGTCATGCCTTGACCAATGAATTGTCCACGGCGATGGAAGAGGCGGCGATCAATCTCGAGTTCGAGCGCGCTGCCGAGTTGCGTGATCAGATCGCGCTGTTGCGTCGGGTTCAGGATCAACAAAGCATGGAGGGGGGCACCGGGGATATCGACGTCATCGCCGCATTCGTCAACCCGGGTGGCGCCTGTGTGCACCTGATCAGTGTTCGTGGCGGGCGTGTATTGGGCAGCAAGAATTTCTTCCCTCAGGTCGGGATCGAAGAAGACGTTTCCGAAGTCATGGCGGCGTTCCTGGGGCAGTATTTCATCAGCAGTCCCGAACGCGACTTGCCCAGCGAACTGATCGTCAACGTCGTGCACGAAGACTTTCCGACATTGATCGAAGCCATTCATGAGTTGCGTGGCCGGGAGTTGGCCATCAGTCATCGGGTTCGCGGTACGCGAGCGCGTTGGCAGCAACTGGCCGTCACCAATGCCGAGCAGGCGCTGGGTGCGCGACTGGCCAATCGTCAGCACACTGCTGCGCGCTTCGAAGCCCTGGCTGAAGTGTTGAATCTGGATGAGCCGCCGCAGCGGCTGGAATGCTATGACATCAGTCATTCCAGCGGTGAGGCGACGGTCGCTTCTTGCGTGGTCTTCGGCCCGGAAGGCGCGATCAAGTCGGATTACCGCCGCTACAACATCGAAGGTGTCACGGCGGGGGACGACTATGCCGCCATGCACCAGGCACTGACGCGCCGGTTCAGCAAGCTGAAGGAAGGCGAGGGTAAGTTGCCGGACATCCTGTTGGTGGACGGTGGCAAGGGGCAGCTGTCGATGGCCCGCGATGTGCTCAACGAACTGGCAGTGCCGGATCTCATCCTTCTCGGGGTCGCCAAGGGCGCCACGCGCAAGGCTGGTTTCGAAACGTTGTATCTGAATGATGCGGCGCACGAGTTCACGTTGCGTGGTGACTCGCCAGCGCTGCACCTGATCCAGCAGATTCGCGACGAAGCCCACCGTTTCGCGATTACCGGCCACCGTGCACGTCGTGGCAAAACCCGCCGAACGTCAACGCTGGAAGGCGTTGCGGGCGTCGGGCCAACCCGTCGTCGCGACTTGTTGAAACATTTTGGTGGATTGCAGGAGCTGTCTCGTGCAAGCATCGAAGAGATCGCCAAAGCCCCGGGGATCAGTAAAAAGCTCGCAGAGTCGATTTATGCAAACCTGCATAGCGAGTAGAATGCCCCCTCACCTCGTAGCCAGTTGTGCCGATGAATATCCCTAATCTGATTACCGTTCTACGCGTCCTGCTCATCCCGATCTTCATATTGCTGTTCTATTTGCCTTACCAGTGGAGCTATATGGCCTCCGCTTCGGTGTTCGCCTTTGCCGCTGCAACGGATTGGCTGGATGGTTACCTGGCTCGTCGACTGGAACAAAGCACGCCGTTTGGCGCGTTCCTGGATCCGGTGGCCGACAAGCTCATGGTTGCCGTGGCGCTGGTGTTGTTAGTGCAAGAACACGGTAACTTCTGGCTTACACTGCCGGCTGCCGTCATCATCGGTCGCGAAATCGTCGTTTCGGCATTGCGCGAATGGATGGCGGAACTCGGCGCCCGTGCCCATGTTGCAGTCTCCAATCTCGGTAAATGGAAAACCGCAGCACAGATGCTTGCGCTGGTCATCCTGCTGGCCAACCCTAAGGACTTCAGCTTCTGGGTTGTTCTGGGTTACGCCTTGCTTATGGTATCGGCGGGCCTGACGTTGTGGTCGATGGTTCAATACCTTCGCGCCGCCTGGCCGCATCTGAAGACCGACGTCGAAAAGAAATAAAAGTTTTTTGAATCAAGGGGTTGACGGAGCTTCTTAATTCTATAGAATGCGCATCACCAAGCGGGAATAGCTCAGTTGGTAGAGCACGACCTTGCCAAGGTCGGGGTCGCGAGTTCGAGTCTCGTTTCCCGCTCCAATTTGTACGTGTTTGTTGTTGTGCTACTGACAGCAAATGCTTTGAGGCCGAGTAGCAAAATGGTTATGCAGTGGATTGCAAATCCACCTACGCCGGTTCGATTCCGACCTCGGCCTCCACTATAGAAAACCCCGTAGATCAATGATCTACGGGGTTTTTTCTTGCCTGCGAAAAAAGGGGGTGGTTCCGCAATTTTTGGCAGTAGTTCCGCAACTACAGCCGCTCGACGTGGTGGCGCAACGCTACTCTGCTATGACATATTGTGTCCAGCTGTCCACTAGGGAAGGATTGAGGGATGAAGATTTTTGTGAGTTGGTCGGGCGGCAGGAGCATGGCCGTTGCTGAGATGTTGAGCGAGTGGATCAAGTGCGTGTTGCAAGCATCAGAGCCTTGGATCTCAACGCAGCACATCGACAAGGGGGCCGTCTGGTTCTCAGAGATATCAGATCAGCTTCGAGATACTGCGGCTGGTATCGTCTGTCTGACTCAGGAGAACAAGAATAAGCCATGGATACTTTTTGAAACTGGTGCTCTTGCAAAGGGGTTAAGCGCGAGTCGGGTCTGCACATTTCTAGTAGATCTGTCTTCTACAGATATCGAAGACCCCTTGGCGCAGTTCAATCACACTACGCCAGAAAGAGCCTCCGTTCTAAGGCTTGTGAAAACATTGAATTCTTGCCTAGAGAATGGGAGGCTGGACGAGCGGATTTTGAGTCAGGTCTTTGACACATACTGGCCGAAATTCGAATCGGACTTCAAGGCGGTGTTGGCAAGCACTGAACAACAAACGCCAGCACCGGCGCGGTCAGAAGACAGTATCCTCGCTGAGATCTTAGCTAACACCAGGGCTCTGTCTGGTCGGGTGCGTGAAATTGAGCATCTAGTTGCGAAAGGCACTGAGTCGGCGTTTGAGCCGCGACACATACCAAGTAGGGGGGTCGTAGGTGGCGGGCTGCTTGGCACTATGGGCCCAGGCATTGGGCAGGTGCTACCTGGTGTAGGACGTGCGATTAGCCAAAAATATATTGATACTTCTGGTGGCTTTTTTGTTAGTCACTCCGTGCCAGTTGATGATCCAGGCAGTGATGATCCTCAGAGCGCTTAGTTTCCACCGCCATCCTTGTTATGGATGGCGGCACTGAGCTAGCCCGAGTGTCCGACGCTATTTAGTCGGTTTCACTATCTCTCCTACACGTCGATAAACTTTCTTTGTCATTTCCTCCGTTGAGTGGCCAAGTAAGCGGCTTGCGTCCTTTATATCCTCGATTTCGCTACCGGCCTTCGGGCGAATATCTCTGAATTGAAACTTCCGAATTGTGGTTGCCAGTTCAGTGTCCCCGGCGGCTGCGGCCTTCGTGGCAGCCTTGTCCCGGGCTTCGTCCCAACGGTTGCGCAACATGTTATAGCTCATACGGAGACCGGTCTGGTTGGTGATTAGGATGGATGTCCTGGTGCCAGCCTGTGCCCGCCGATCAAGTAGGCCGTTGATGAAGACGCAAAGATCGGTTTCATTGTTGCCGTCGTATAGGCGGATCTTCAGGCGCTTTTCCGTCTTGCCCTGGCCAACCATCAGAAAGCCATGATTGAGATCGGTGGTGGATGCCTTGAGCACGTCAGCTGGGCGTTGCCCGGTCAGATATGCAAGGTCCATGGCGTCTCTGAGATCTTGCTGGGCTTGTTCGTAAACCGCATTCCAGATGATATCGGCGGCGTAGAAGTCCCGAGGCGTCTCCTTGTTCCGACGAAGGCCGAAGCACGGGTTGGCCTTTTCAGTTAGCCCCCACTCGCGGGCAAAGGTGAACATGGTTGAAAGGAGTGCAATTTCCCGATTGGCACGCACCTTTGCGGAGCGGGCGTCTCGATACTGGGCGATCACTTGCGGAGTGATGGCGTCGATCGGGGCCTGTTCGAAAACTTTCCGAAGCTGTTTCAGTCCCTTCTGATAATCGCGCTGGGTGCCAGGCTTGAGGGTAGGGATCACCTTTTTTTCGTAATCGTCGAAAAGCCGGCCCATTAAGTGGGCCGGTTTGGGTGTCGCTTTGCGGTCGAGCCGAGCCCATTCGATCTTGGCTTCGTCTAGGTCGCCGCCGAGTGGTATCTCGACGCGGTTACCATCGGCGTCCCTGCCGTTGTAGTAGTAACCGGTCCAGATCGTACCGCCTTTTCTCTTGCGGATACGCCGGATCATCCGTGGTGGCAGATCCCGGTTGGCTGTTTTCTTCTTTCGCATCGTCAGCCCACGCTTGCCAAGTCAAGAGTCCAGGTCTCAGCGACGGCGTTGTTTGCCGTAGGCTTGACCCCGGCAAGCTTAAGCCGAGCATATACCCGGCCTACAACTGGACGCTGGGCGGCGGTTACAACGAACTCCCAGTGGTTGTTCGTCAGCCACTGGCGTTGGAAGGATGGGATCTTGTAACCGGTGATGGTCGCCAGCTCTTCGTCTGTGAGGGTTTCACTCAAGAATTCCATTGTCTGACTCCCGATCGTGGATATCGCAGCAGTGAGGTGTTTCGTCATGCTGCCTCCCGGTTCTCGACTTCTAGTGCGATCGCCACAAGCAGTGTCGCGGTGGAATCTTTTCCCCCACTGACGCTGACAATATTTTGAGTCGTCACGCGCAAGCCCTCCGATGATCGCCCTGCATGAGTTCCATCAGGCGGCTGAAGTACTGCAAGTGCGCCTCTTGTGCGGATTGCGGGATGATGGTTTCAGGCATCGGTGGGACACCCCGCAGGCATTCCCATTCGGCGGGATGGTTGGGCATCAGGTCGCGGCGTTCGGTCGCCAGCGCGATTAGGTCGGCGCGCACGACGCATTCCGGAAGCACTGGATCGAGGTTGAATCGGTCGCAGATGGTGTGCCAGATGATTTCTTCTGCGATGCGGAAACCGGGCATGATTGCTTTCAACGGTCTGGTCATGTCGCCGATGTAGGCTTCGGTCGCGTCGTGCAGCAGGGCCACCAGTTTGTGCTGGGCCGGAACGAGGCTGGACACCAGCAGGCTGTGCTGGGCCACGCTGTAGTGCGTGCGGGTGTGGCCGTTGAAGCGGCACAGGTTCGACAGTGCTTGGGCGATGTCGACCGGCGAGATCATCGCGGCGGTTGGGTTTACCAGGTCGAACTGGCGGCCGCTGTGGGTGAGTATCCAGCTCATGCTGCGTCCTCCGCTGACACCTGGCCAAGTTCGATAGCCTGAAGTTTCATGTCCAATTCAAAGGCTTCGCGCAGGGCATCACGCAAATGTGGGTAGCCTTCGGTATCAGCGTCGTGGGGAAAGCTGATCGAGCTAAGTTCTGGCTCGGCGTTGAAGGTGCCGCGCTTGTCCAGCCATTCGATAAGTTGGGTGTCGAGCGGCTGCGCGTTGAGGTTGCCGGCTGTCTCGACAACGTGGAATACGCGGTAGGCCATGGCCCGGGAAACCTTGATCAGTTGTTCGGCTCTTGCCTGGCTGGCCTCGGTGCCTTTCAGTGCCTTCCATGTTTGGAGTGCCAGCGCCAGAAACTGGGTGATCTCCGTCAGGTCTCGGTAGTCGGCCGCTGTGAAGGGTGTGGCCTTGATGCTTTGCATCTGTGAACGCAGGTCAGCCAGTTGCTGGGCCTCGCGGGTTCTCAGTTGGGTGAGGGTGGCAATGTCGGTGTTCAGCGCGAGGATACGGGCGCCGTGTTCCATTTTGTTATCGCGGACACCTGCGGCGTAGTGCCTGTCGAATGCTTTTAGGATGATTTTGCGGACGTAATAGCCCAACAACAGCAGTGCTGTGAGGGTGCCGCTTACGATGATGATCAGGTCTTGTGCGTGCATGTGCTGTGCTCCGGTAGAGCCCGCCGCCGGGATTCTTGGTGAGAGGCCGGCGGCGGGGTGTTGCGATGGTTAGATGGTCGCTTCGTACATCGGTACGGCGTTGATCGACTCTTGGATCTTGGCGCGAACTGTTGTGTAGGCCTCTTCCAGCACCTTGTCTGGGCGCACCAGTTCGAACCACATCACCAGCCGGCTTTCCTGAATGCGGTAGCGGAACCGAACTGGAACGCAGAACGCATCACCGCCGAGGAATGGTTTGACGCCGATGTAGAACTGTTCCGGAATCTTGAGCTGACCGGTCTCGCCGGCCTGTCCGTCGATCTGCTCGTTGTAGGTCAGTTGAACCTGTCCGTTATCGAGGCGGGTGCCCTGGCGAAAGCTGATGTTCTTCTTGGCTTCGAGGGTCCTGCTGATTTCGAGCATGTCCGCAGCAGATGGTGCGTTGGGTATGCCTTCGGGGGCGGTGATGTCGCGGATGTTGTCCTCGAAGAACTCGGCGAACGTCGCTTGATCCATCTTCTTCCGATCAGAAGTTTTCCATCGGCCCCACTCAATGCTGATCGGGCACTGATAGATAGCCACGTGCTGACCCCACGATGGTTTTTCAGGCTGGTGGTAGTCGAGAACGCCCTTGAAGGTTCGACCTTCAGGCCCGTCGCAGAACACGACTGAGGCCGGAGTGGCGTAGCGGTTGATGTAGGCGATGAAGGTGTCGGCATCGAGCACTTTCACGGCCTGGCGAATCCGACTCGGCGCTGCCAGCAAACCTTCAAGGTCTTTGATCTGCGTGCCGTCAGGAACGAGCGCGAACGGCGCGGGTAGTGAGGGGTGGTCCTGTGGCTTGCCCAGCGATTGGGCGAGCATGACCAGGTGGTTGATGGCTTCTTGCATTGGATGTGCTCCAGTTTCTTCGGTGAGTGATCGTTAAGGCGCGACGTGGCGCAGTGGTGCGCTGCTGTCTTCCTCGACTGGACGAAGCGGCAGATCCTGCTGTCGTGGATCGCGGCGGGTGAGGTTGCCTTCTGGTGTGAGGAAGAACAGGGAAGTGCCGCGCGAAAGCGCTGGCTCTTTCACTTTTACGTCGGCCTTGATGTTCATCTGTCCGCGACCGTCGGGCTTGTAGTTCAGCTCAATGACCAACTTGCCGGCTTTGCCGGAGAGGCGAATGGCGTCGATCAATTGGAATTGGGCCTCGCTCAGTTCATCGAGCAGGCCACCGGCCTCGATGTCCCGTAGCGTGTCGATGAAGGGGCGTGCTTTGCTCATGTGCTGTGCCTCATTTGAGTGTGTGTTGTGTGCGCCTGTACGGCAGGCGCCACCGTTGAGTCAGGCTGCTTGCTTCGTCGCTTGAGCGTCGAGGTACGCAGCCAGGTCGTGCAGGTAAACGACGGCGGTGCCTTTGGCGGATCCGCCGAGGCGGGTCACCTTCAGTGCAATGCGGCCGGCACTGATACGGCGCAGCAGGTAGCGGTCGCTGGTGATGTGCGAGAAGTAGCGCTGCCTGACGGCGGACAAAGTCGGGCAGGGCGTCGGCCATTCCTTTCGCAGTTGGTCAATGGTGGTGCTCACGCTCTTTTCTCCCCGTGCCCCTCTGTTGGGGGCAGCAGCTTTAGGCGGATCATTTCGGCTAGACCTTCTTTGCTTTTGCCCATGGCGGCGGCGCAGACGTTGCCGTTTTCATCCGCCACAACTGCGCCGAATGGATACTCCGGCGAGTTGGTTGGGGTGACGTAGGCGGTCTGGCCTTCAAGGATCACGTTGTTCACGCAGCGGAATGCGTCGGCCAGTTCGAGCACGCGCATGGGGACGCTGCAGAGCAACTGCTCAGCTTCGCTCGCTGCGCCAACTAACTGCGCTCGGCTGACGATGCCGGGGCTGTTCAGATAGATCGGGATCAAGCGAAGGCTGCCGAGCGCCTGCATATGGGCATTGATGTAGTTGATGCTCATGCGGCGGCGTCCTTTTTGGTGATGGTGATTCCCAGTTTTTTGGCCAGCCAATCGACGCCGTCCTCTTTCACCATCACCACCGAGTAATGCCGTGGCTTGTTGTGAGGTGGAATCAACGTGATGCGCGGATCGGAGAACAGATAGCCGCGGTCGCGGTGCCGGCTGGCAAGGTCGCCGCTGCTGTTCAGAATGCCCAGCTCGCGCAACCTGGTGCGGAAGGCGCGGGGCTTGAGTCCGAGCAGTGCGGCGGTTTCGTCCAGGGTGCGGTTCGTCATGGCGGCTCCCTCAGCCCTGAGCTTGGCGATTGGCGACTTCATGGATGAAGTCACGCAGGTGCAGGTGATTTGCTCGATCATTGCGGCGCAGCTTGATGCTGTCCTTGCGGCCTGCAACGTTGACCTCGACGATCGTGAAGGTCGGAGTCTGCTCGACCGAAAAATCAGCGCGCATGGTCTGCTCGGGGCGGATCAGATCGCAGGTAGCATCACCGCCGACCTGCAGCATGTGATGCAAGAGCTCTTGTCTGGCGAGAGGAAGGGAATAGGCACTCATGCCGCGTCACCCCCGAATGGCCCCAATTCAGGCGCGGTAGTAGATGCTTTCGCGGATACCAGTCGAGCGCCGGGGGTGACGATTACCAGCAGGCCGGTGTGCTTTTGGATCGCTTCGACGGCCGCTGGGCTCGTGCATGCTGCGGGGTGTAGGTACACCGGGCAGCGGGTGGTGCTGTGCTGTGTCGTATGCATGGCTCGTACTCTTGGTGAGAGGTGTACGAAACAAACATTACGCGTTTATTTGTATTTTGGTCAACGGTGTTTTTTGTTAATTTTGTGAGGGGTATAAAAAAACCCGCGTTAGGCGGGTTTTTTTTAGGAAGAGGGAGAGCTATCGAAGAACTGAGTACCAGAAAATGCGACCCAGTATTTCTATCTCTTCTTCGCGTACTTGGTCTGCCGGATACTCCTCATCGGGGTGCTCTTCGCGATTGAAGCTTCGCATGCGAAGGCCGCCGCGCGCCATTCGATAAAGCATCTTCACGCGGATCTGTCCGTTGTGGAGCACGGCGAACATATCGCCATCCTTAATCGTCGTGCGGCCTCGATCAACCCCGGCTTTGCCGCCATCGGGAATGACTGGTTCCATGCTGTTGCCGGATACCTCGATGCATACAACATCTTCGATTTTGATGCCCATTTCTTCCAAGGATTTCTTGGTGACCCCAAGCCTAAATGTGCCTTGTGCTCTAACTGTCGTGTGTCCCGAACCATCGTTCAGTTCTATTTCCTTGAGCAAGGGAACCTCTACTTCATCATGGAGTGGAGATTCCTCATCCCATAGCTCTGTAGGGCCAGCAATTATCCTTGCGCCTGCCGTAGCCCCGGTTTTGAGCTGGGAAGTCGTGAAGTTTTCATCTAGTGCGTCTAGGGGAATGTCCAGAACCTGGGCAATGGTAATTGCGTGTTTGGTGGTCTGAGACTTCCCCTTTTCAAACGCAGCATAGACCTGCTGCGTGAGCCTTTTCGGGGGCGAAAGAAGCGCGTTGACCCTGCTGGCTACTTCCTCTTGGGTGAGGTCTAGCTCTTCGCGGCGGGTCTTGAAGAGGACAGCTATGCGGCTTGGCTTGGGCGTCGATTCGGTCATCAAAGAAGGCTACAAAAAGATTTGTATTTGTTCCAACATAAAAACATGTTGTTCGTTTACAAATTTAGTTGTATTTTTGGTTGGTACTTCAGATCCAGAGGTTGAGATGAGCATTTCGAATTCCAAGCGAGAGGCGCTAGCAGAGGCCATTAGCCTTGCCGGTGGTCAGGCCGCGTTCGCGGTGCTGGTGTCGACCGAAGATCGGCCGGTATCGCAACAGCTTGTTTCCTATTGGTTCAGAAAAGGTGAATTGCCTGCCGAACTGGTGCTGCGCGTTGAGTTGAAGACGGGGATCGCACGTGAGGTGCTCCGTCCTGATGTTTTTTTATTGCCTGCTGACTTGCAGGCTGCCTGAAAGGGGGGCCGGGCTGGGGCCTCTCACCAAAGAATCCCCCAGCCCGGCTACGACGATACACAGCACATGCACATCGGTCGTGGTCTTAGGATAGGGCGTGTCCCATCCGAAGGCTAGGCCGTAAACGGGGTATTTACGGTTATGAGTCGCACAGATCTCCTTCCGGGCGCTGGCCCGGTTCTTTCTTTGCGTGAGGCGCTTTACCGTGCCGGGCGCGATTACCGAGGCGGCATCACTACGTTGGCACATGACATGCTCATGGACTACGACGAGCTGCAGAAGAAACTCAAACTCAATGAAGAGCGCCGTTGGCTGACTCCGGATGAACTGGAAGATGTCATTCGGCTGACGCAAAACGCTGCATTGCTCGACGCGTTGGGGCGTCCTGCAGGCGCGGTCTGGTACAAACCGACGCCAGTACCGGCCACGTCCGAGGCGCTGAAGTCTGTCGGTAAGCTGTTGGAAAGAACCGGCGAGTTTGTTTCGAGCATGCACGCCGGTGCTGCCGACAACGTCTGGGAACCGCACGAAGTCGCGACCCTGGACAAATACGGTGTCGATGTTATCCAAGCGGTGTTGGGCATCATGGCCGGCGCACGGCAGGCCATGGAGGGGCAGGACAATGGCTGACGATATCGATCGCGCCAACGACCAGGCGCAATACCTGCTCGACGTTGCACTTCATCGTAACCGCCGTGTGGCATCAAGCCGCGTCAGCGCGCAGTTCTGCGAGGATTGCGACGAACCCATCCCGTTACTTCGACAGCAGGCGAGCGAGGGTTGCGAAACCTGCGTGCACTGTCAGGAGTTGCGGGAGGCGCGGCGATGACCGAGCAGGCCAAGGGAATTGCCATTTCCAACTGGGCAAAACGCTACATCGACACATTCGGTCTTGCCCTTGTTTCAATTGAACCCGGTGAAAAAGCCCCGAAGGGGATGGGCTGGAACAAGCCGGGCGGCTACATCACTGACGCCACTGCCGCCGAAGCATTCTGGCAACGTAACCCCAACCACAACCTGGGCGTAGTGCTCGGGCCAAGTCGTGTTTGCTCGCTCGACGTGGATGATGTCCAGTGGACCCGCCACGTCCTGTATGAGCTACTTGGGCTCGACCTCGATGCCATGGCCGTGGTTTACCCGACCATCGTTGGCAACCCGTTGCGGTTTCGCGTGTTGTTCAATTTGCCGGACGGCGTTGAGCTGGCCCGGCATTCACTTTCGTGGCCGAATGAAAAAGACCCGGATGGCTCGATCTGGAAGGGGCTGATGGCGAAGGCCAAGGCGGCGAAAGAGCAGGGGGATGTAGCCGGTGAGGCCGAAGCCAAAGCCGAGGCGGAAGACTACAAGCGCTTTACCGTGTTCGAATTGCGTGCAGGCCTGGTGCAGGATGTTTTCCCTCCGTCGATCCATCCCGGTACTGGAAAGCCCTACACCTGGCGTACGCCGCCGAGCGCCGCCGATGGTCTGCCGACCCTGACCAATGAGTTGTTGGCCATCTGGCAAAATTGGGACATCTTCAAGCGTGACGCCGAAGCGGCTTGCCCGTGGGCGCCGAAGCCAAAAAAGCCACCGGCGAAAGTCATCAAGCGACCGACACCCGCTACGGGCAAACCGCCCTCGGTGATTGATGAGTTCAACCGGTGCCATGATGTCGAGGAGCTGTTACGCACTCACGGCTACATCAAGCGCGGCAGCAAATGGTTGTACCCGCAGAGCAGCACGGGCTTGCCGGGTGTCACGGTCAGCGAAGGCAAGGTTTATTCACACCACGGCGCCGATCCTCTGGCCAACGGTCATCAGAACGACGCCTTTGAGGTGTTTTGCCTGCTTGAGCATTCCGGCGACCAGTCGCGGGCGGTGAAGGCTGCTGCCCAGATGTTGGGTATGCAGCATGCTTCACGGCCAGACCCGCGCGATCTTCCCCCGACCCCATCGACTAATCCGAGCGAGCCGAGCCCCGGCGAAACGGTGCCAAGGGAGGCTGCTCCGGATCCTGAAGGGGGCGCGGGGGGCACGGATGTGCCTGCGGCGCTGACTATCGACCAGGTGTTGCGGCGTTATGCGCTCGTCGATGGGACAACTCACGTATGGGACTTCGATCAATCCAAGGTCATGAAAAAGTCTGCGTTTGAGGCGCGTGTCGGTAAACCCATGGCCAAGCAATGGCTGGAGAATACCGATCAGCGCAAATTGATTTCGAGCGATCACGTCAGTGAGATTGAGCAAGCGCGGCGAATGGCTGGCAAGAAGGGTGGCGCGTTCGGCATGTCACCGACTGAGCGCTATGTGTACATCGATGGCACGAAGGACGTGTGGGACAGGGAGAAGAAGCGCCGCATCGCCGAAGGTGCCGTTAAGATGGCGTTGGGCGATACCTATCCGTTGTGGTTGAACAGTGCCGAGCGGCGCGTGGTGGACGTTGACCACATTGTCTTCGATCCGACCATGACCAAAGACCCGAGCGTGTACATCAACACGTTTGATGGCTTGCCGCTGGAACCGGTTCGCGACGATGACGCGTGCGCGAATCTGCGGTGGTTGATCAAGTTCCTTTGCAATGGTGATGACGATGCGGCGTGGTGGTTGACCCGCTGGCTGGCTTTCCCGCTGCAGCACCTTGGCGCGAAGATGGACACGGCGGTGTTGATGCACTCGATCATGGAAGGCTCGGGTAAAAGCCTGTTGTTCGCCGATGCGCTGGGCATGCTTTACGGTCAGTACGCGGCGACGGTGGGTCAGACCCAGTTGGAAAGCAACTTCAACGCGTGGCAAAGCCGCAAGCTTTGGGCGGTGTTTGAAGAGGTCGTGAGTCGTGACCAGCGGTACAACCAGGTGGGCAAGATCAAGCACTTGATCACGGGCAAAACCGTGCGGATGGAATCCAAGTTCATCAATGGCTGGGAGGAATCCAACCACATGAACGCGGTGTTCCTGAGCAACGAGATCTTGCCGTGGCCCATCAGTGAGAGCGATCGCCGGATGTTGGTGATGTGGCCCAACGAGACGCTGCCGCCGGATCGGCAGAAGGCGATCGGTCACGAACTCAAGAATGGAGGTGTTGCGGCGCTGCACGCATGGTTGCTATCGCTGGATCTCGGAGACTTCGACCAGCGAACGCGGCCGCCCAAGACAGAGGCGCGGGAGCGATTGGTGGCGTTGAGCCGGGCAGGGTGGCAGACGTTCCTTCATCTGTGGAAGTACGGCGAGTTGGGTCGAGATCTCTGGGGTGTCTGTCTGTCCAGCGACGTGTTCGCGTTGTTCCTGGAGTGGTGTCAGCGCAACAAAGAGCACGCCATGAGTCACACGAAGTTCGCGCTGTTCCTCAGTTCGGAGTTGGACAAGTCGCGTTCGATCCCGTGGACGGATGGCAATAACCGGCGATTCGGGGCGTTTTTCTTTCCCGCTGATCTTGAGCCTTCCCGCGCCCCATCCTTGAAAGCGGCCGACCTCGGGGCTGTCGTCAGCGACTGGCGGGCCAAGGCGCGGCTGGCTGGATGGAACGTCGACAACTGGGACCACATTAAGGCGGCTGCAGCATGAGTGCACATAAAAGTGTGTTGGGTGTGCGGGGTGCGTGTTGGGTTGGTTTTGGCTACCCGACACAGTCTGGAGTCTTGATTTTCGCGGCTTTCCGGGCTTTGTGCGGGGTGTGTTGGGTTTTGCTTCGCGCACGCGCCTGCGTGATGTTTTTCGACTGGTTGAATCGCCAACTGAAAAAGCTCTATGCGAGGGCCGAAAAACCCAACCAACCCAACACACTCAACTCAGTTTTGATTATTTGCCTGAATTTAAAGGGATTTATTTGTGTTGGGTTTGTGTTGGGTTGCTGGTTTTTTGTGTCGGGTTCGATTTTTCGGGGGGAAGGGCGATGATCGAAGAGATTGAAGAACTCATGCAGCATTGGGGCAATCAGTTCAACCAGGTGGGTGACGGTGGTGGTTTGGGTAGCCCGATGGCCACGATCATGGAGTGGGGTGGCTCGGCCCCTCGCGGTACGCCGGGATCCCGCGACCTGATGATGGCGGCTGGTGGCGGCATGGATCACGCCGCGCAGGAAGTCGCCGCGGCGTTGGCACAGCTTGAGCGGCAGTCCGAGAAGGGCGCGCTGCTGGCGAAGCTGGCCCGTAATCGGTACTTGCCTCGACCTGCTTTGTCGGTCCGGTCGCAATTGCCGATCCTTGGTCTGGGTGACAATGCAGATCGGACATATCGGAACTGGGTTCATGCTCTGCATCAGCAGGTGTTGGTCATATTGACCGTGCGTACTGCGCCAGGCCGTGCGCGGAATCGACGTGTGAAGTCTCCGGAGACCGATCTTGTGCGGGCGTCTACAGTTGCGCGGGTTAGACCGCGCTGACCGCTTGTCGGGGTGCTTTGTCGCGTTGTGGTCTGATTGCGGTCACATTCGTGTCGTTTGCTGACCTACCGAAAATCACCTCTTTTCGGTTTTTCCGGAGGCAGGTAAAAAGTCACCACGATATGGAATTTGCGCCTCGGCGCTGACCTCGCACGTGCTGTGCAGCTTTACCCGGCTTCCCCAGAGCCGGTCACCTAAACCCGCTTCGGCGGGTTTTTTATTTTCGGCCCATTGGGGTGTCTGCAAGGAGAATCAGCATGAGCGAGCCGGCAACTGTTGTCGTGGCCGGTGGTGTAGGACTGGCAGCTACTGGTCTGCTGGCGGGCGTGGATATGCTCGCGGTGATCGGTGCGCTGGCCGGCTCTCTGGTGTTCTTCACCACTACTGAGGAATTGCCGGTCTGGAAGCGGGTTGTGTTCCTGCTGGTGTCTTTCGTGATGGGTTACATGTTCGCCCCTGGCATGGCCGAGGTAGAGTTGTTCGGTACCAGGCCATTCAAGTACACCGGGCCGGCTGCGTTTGGCGCATCGGTTGTGGTCGTTACCGTCGCGCTCGCCGTCATCAAGAGACGCGGCCTCATTGCTGAACCGCAAGGGAGGCAGGATGGATAGTCAACTGATGCCGCAAGTTCTCACTCAGGCCACGTTCTGGCTGTGCGTGGCGCTGTTCGTTCGATTGTTCACGTTCCGTCGTCGTGGTGCCAGGTTCCGCCGCAGCATGAGTTGTCTTGCCTGGGTGGTGATGGTCGCTGCTGGATCTGCCGTGGTGTACATCGGTAAAGGACAGTTGGTCATGCCGCCGAACTCTTGGCCGCTGGTGATTGTGCTGGGTGTATTCGTGGGATCGGTGTGCAAGAGCAGTGGCAACCTGGCGCGCGTCTGGAAGATGGGCTGATGAGTAAGGTATCGGATGACCGTCGAGGTAGCAG
Source organism: Pseudomonas sp. GNP014 (assembly GCF_054344005.1). Lineage (NCBI taxonomy): Bacteria > Pseudomonadati > Pseudomonadota > Gammaproteobacteria > Pseudomonadales > Pseudomonadaceae > Pseudomonas > Pseudomonas sp. GNP014. Next base: position 4,122,271 of record NZ_JBTGUS010000001.1, read on the forward strand.
TTCCGCGCGGGGTTACGGATACAGGTGGCAGAAGTCTCGCGATGGACACCTTCGCGAACATCCGTACTGCTCGATGTGTTCGACAGATCAGCGTCCGGTCGCGGCAACGATCGTTGACCACAAGGTCGCGCCCAAGCTGAAGGACGCCAAGGACAGCGGCGATCCCGCCCGAATCAAGGCAGCGTGGAAGCTGTTCTGGGACCCGGAGAACTGGGCGAGCCTGTGCAAGTTCTGCCACGACTCGACAAAGCAGCGGATCGAGAAGAGCGGGCGCGTGCCCGGGTGCCATGCCGACGGCCGTCCGGTCGATCCGGGGCATCACTGGAACCGGTGACCGAGCATCGCTGACGCACCGAAAAATGGCACAACCCCGAGGGTAGGGGGGGTGAAAAACTTCATTTGGACTTCCTTCTAGACCGATCGCCCCCCTCTTTACACAAAGTCGGGAAAAATGAGGGAGGGGGGGTATCCACCAGTAAGGGGTTGAATTCATGGCGGGAAATGGAAATTCGGGTCGCCCCGGAGTGCCAGCGGCACTCAAACTTTTGCAGGGAAACCGTGGTCGCGAGAATGTCGCCAGCCTGCTGGCCGAAGTCGCCAAGCCATTAGTGCCGGTCGGCGCTCCGCCGATGCCGGATGTCCTTTCTCTCGAGGCTGTGAAGGAATGGGAGGAACTGGTACCCGCGCTCATTTCATTGGGTATCGTTTCACAACTCGACGCGATGGCACTGGCCACCTACTGCCAGGCGGTAGCCGATTGGCGCCGGTACCAGCGGCTGATCGCGCAGCGCAACGCCGCCTCCGAAGATGAATTGGGCGGCGATATCCAAACCTTCAAGACTGGTGCCCAGCAGATGCACGTCCTACGGCAGCTCGCCAACGACGCCGAGAAGCGTGCCAACGCTGCTGGCACCCAGTTCGGCCTATCGCCGATGTCGCGGCGCAACCTGAAAACCGCGCCGGCACCGCAAGGTGAGCTATTCCCAAATGACCAACGAGACGCCGCAGACAGATACTTCAGTTGACGATCGTGTTTCCGCATTCGCTCACGCTGTTCTGGCTGGCGATATCGTCGCTGGCCCAAACGTACGCAACGCTTGCAAACGTCACTTCCGCGATCTGGAGTATGGATCGTCACGCGGTTTGATCTGGGATCTGGAGTCTGCAAACCGCGCCATCGGCTTTTTCGAAGATGTGTTGTGCCTCAATGGCGGCGACTATGAGGGCATGCCTTTCCTGCTGGCGCCCTGGCAAGCCTTTGTGGTGGGCAGTTTGTTCGGCTGGATGACTGTTGATGGCTTCCGCCGCTTCCGTCTCGGCTACATCGAAACCGGAAAAGGCTCCGGCAAAAGCCCGCTGGTGGCCGGCATTGGCCTCTATGGTCTGGTCGCAGACGGTGAACAACGGGCCGAGATCTATGCCGCAGCCACCAAACGTGACCAGGCGATGATCCTGTTTCGCGACGCCGTGTCGATGGTGGACATGTCCGCGAAACTTCGCTCGCGCCTGGTGCAGTCTGGTCGAGACGACAAGGTCTGGAACCTGTTCTACGCGAACACCAACTCCTTTTTCCGCCCGATCAGTGCGGACGAAGGCAAGTCCGGCCCGCGTCCGCACATTGGTTTGCTGGATGAACTGCACGAACACAAGACTGCGGCCACTGTGAACATGATGCGCGCCGGTACCAAAAACCGACGCAAAGCCATGGTGGTGATGATCACCAACAGCGGTTCCGACAAGAAGACGGTGTGCGGCCAGTACCACGATCTGGGCGTGCGGATCTGCGCGCAGATCGAAGACAACGACAGCTTCTTCGCTTTCATCTGTTCCTTGGATGAAGGCGATGATCCTTTCAAGGACGAAGCCTGCTGGCCAAAGGTCAACCCTTCGCTGGACCACATCGCCGAAGGGCAAAGCGACGGTATCCCCGGACGCAAGTATTTGCGCGAACAGGTCCAGTCAGCACGCGGGTTGCCGGCTCAAGAGTCGGTGGTGCGCCGTCTGAATTTCTGCGAATGGACCTCGGCAGATGCCCCGTGGATCTCTTGGGACGTTTGGAAACAGGCCGAAGAACGGGTGCCGATGCGCGTGCTGCGCAATCGTCGTTGTGTGGGCGGGCTTGACCTGTCCAGCACCACTGACTTGACGGCATTTGTTCTCGTCTTTTGGCCAACCCTGCATGACCCGCACTGGCGGCTGCTGCCGTACTTCTGGATACCGGACGACGATCTGCAAGGGCGCGAGGACCGCGACAAGGTCCCTTATTCCATGTGGCTGAAGGATGGCCACCTCGAAACCACGCCGGGACGCGCTATCAGCAAGAAACATGTGCTGATGCGCCTGGTGAAAATTTGCGCGTACTTCGACGTCGAGCGAATCGGCTATGACCGGTGGCGCGCTGAAGACCTTCTGCAACTGATGACCGATGAGGACATTACCCTGCCCGAAGTGGTGCCCTTCGGTCAGGGCTTCAAGGACATGGCGCCGGCGGTGGACGAGTTCGAACGCCGCCTGCTTGGGCGTGAATCCGAAAGCGATGTCATTGATCTGGACCCGTCGGAATACGAACTGGTGCAGTCAGAAACGGTTGAGACGTTGCGCCACGATGGCAACCCGGTCATGACCTGGTGCGCCGGCAACGCGGTGATCGTTTCCGATCCTGCGAACAATCGAAAAGCCGATAAAGCCAAAGCAACCGGGCGGATCGACGGCATCGTGGCATCCATCATCGCTGTCGGTACCAGCATGAAGTCTGGTGGCCCGAGCGGTAAATCCATCTACGACGAAGGGGCGGGTATATGAAATTAGCCATCGCGGCCTGGCTGGCCGGCCTGTTGGGCTTCGGGCTGCTGGTCGGGGGCGTGGCGCTGATCAGCGTTCCCGCCGGTTGCATCGTCGCGGGTGTCGGCCTGCTGGCCTGGTCCTACCTTGCCGATCGCGCAGCGGCCGCACTGAAATCCCAATCCAAGCCCCAAGGAGGTTGAGCATGTTTTTCTCAAGCGTGCTCGGCGGTGAGCGCGGCACTCTCACAAACCCGGACGGTGGGTTCTGGCGCGGACTCATTGGTAGCGGCCGGAATAGCTCGGGTGTCACTGTCACGCCGGAGTCAGCGCTGGGCCTTCCCATCCTGCAGAACTGCGTCACCCTGTTGGCGGAAACCATGGGGCAGTTGCCCTGCGAGATGTACCGGCGCCAAGACAAGGGGCAGCGGGAAGCCGCGATCAATCATCCGGCCTACGATGTTCTGCGGTACCAGCCCAATGGTTTTCAGACACCATACGAATACCGCGAATGCAGTCAGCTCGCGGCAGGACTGCGGGGCAACAGCTACAGCTTCATCGACCGTCGCGACGACGGCAATGTCATTGGCTTGTGGCCGCTTTGCAACAATAAGGTCCAGGTGCTGAAAGGTGCCGACTTGTTGCCGTACTACCGCATCGGTGCGAGCGAATCGCTGCCTATGCGCATGATCCATCACGTTCGTTGGGTCAGCACTAATCACTACGTGGGACTGTCCCCGATTGAAGTGCACGCGGATTCACTCGGGCTCGCCCAGGCCGTGCGGCAATACACTGGCAAGAGCTTCGCAAACGGCGTGACGGTGTCCGGCGTGATCGAGCGACCCCGTGAGGCGCCGTCGATTAAGGATCAAGGCAGCATCGACAAGATTGTTGATCAGTGGGGCCAGAAGTTCGGCGGCATGGACAACGCCAAAAAGGTCGCGCTGCTGCAGGAAGGCATGACCTTCAAACCGGTGTCGATGAACAACGTTGATGCTGAGGTACTGGGCATCCTCAAGACCACCGGCACCGATATTGCCCGGATCTACAAAATCCCGCTGCCGATGGTCAACGACCTGGAGAAGTCCAACTACAACACCCTCGAACAGCTGATGATCCAGTTCGTGGTGTTCGCGTTGTTGCCGTGGGTCAAACGCCACGAACAATCAATGATGCGTGACTTCCTGCTGCCCAAGGATCGGCGCGAATACTTCATTGAGTTCAATCTGTCCGGCCTGCTGCGCGGCGATCAGAAGAGCCGCTACGAAGCATACGCCATCGGCAGACAGTGGGGTTGGCTCAGCGTCAATGACATCCGGCGTCTTGAGAACATGCCGCCAGTACCCGGTGGCGACATCTACCTTCAACCGCTGAACATGGTCGATGCAGGAAAACCCGGCGGTGATTTGACCAACCCCAAGGTGCGAGCCCAGCTCGAACTCCAGCAAGCTGAAATCGGAAGGATTCTTGCCCAATGAAAAACTACCTGCGAGCCTCCAGCCTGCTGTTCAATCAGCCGCTGCTGGTGACCCCTGACATGCTGGACCTTGGTGTGCGCTGGGCCAACCAGGCAATGAGTCTGAACATCGTCAACATCGGCGCCCAAACCGGTCCGGGTATTTGGGATGACGATGGCATTGACCGTATCGCCCAGCAAGAGGAAGAGCGTCGCACAGCTATCGCTCGAACCGGGATCGAGGTGATACCGGTCAGCGGTGTTTTAGTCAGTCGTGGTAGTCACATCAGCATGTGCGAAACGATGACCAGCTACGAATCACTGCGGTCGCAGCTGCGCAACGCGGTAGCCGATCCGATGGTAGAGCGGATCGTACTGGACATTGATAGCCCCGGCGGTTCCGCTGTCGGCGCTTTCGAACTGGCCGCCGATATCCGTGCCATGGCCCAGCAGAAGCCCATCACCGGCATCGTCAACTTCATGGCCTACAGCGGCGGCTACTTGCTCGGCTCGGCCTGTAGCGAGCTGGTGGTGAGCCAGACCAGCGGCGTTGGTTCAATTGGCGTCATCGCCAGTCACATGGACCGGTCCAAGCAGGAAGAGGGCATGGGCGTAAAAGTGACCACGGTTTATGCAGGCGCGCACAAGAATGACCTCAGCCCTCACGAACCCTTGAGTGAGCAGTCGCTGAAGTACCTGAACGATGTTGTTCAAGAGAGCTACCAGCTGTTCGTCAACGCCGTGGCGGACTACCGGGGTCTTTCCGTGCAGCAGGTAATTGCCACCGAAGCAGGGCTGTACCGTGGGCAGGCCGGTATCAATGCCGGGCTGGCTGATCGGATGCAGAGCCCGCAACAGGCGGTCGATGACCTTTCTCACTCTGTCGCCATGAGTCGCACTGTCCGCCAGTCCGGCCGCTTGTCCGTTCGTGCATCCGCACTGAATCTTCAAACCCAGATCTGACCGCGTTCGCGGCAGTCACCGAAACCCGCCCTGTGCGGGTTTTTTTATGCCCAGGAGGCAACATGTCCCAAGTACTTCAGTTGCGTAGCGAACGCGCGAAGATCAACGATTCGATTCAGGCACTGGCCAAACTCGAAACGGCAGGCGAGGCCTTGTCGGCTGAACAGTTGGCCCAGTTCGCGACTCTAGAGGCGGAGTTCAATGCACTGACTGACAAGATCAGTCGAGCAGAACAGGCCGAGCGTATTGCCGCCGCCAGCGCGGTACCGGTTAACGAGTCTGCTCAAGGTCGCACCGGGCCGCCGCAAAGTCGGGCTCACGGCCATATTCACGGTGGTGGGCCGGCTGAAGCACCAGGTGTGCGAATGGCCCAAATGGTTCGGCTGCTTGCCGCCGCCGGTGGCAACCAGCATCAGGCCGCGCAAATGGCACAGCAGGGTGGCTTTTCCACCGATGTTGCCATGGCCCTTAGCACCGTGACGCCAGGTGCAGGTGGGGTGTTAGTTCCACAGAACTTCGCTACCGAGATTATCGAAGCGCTTCGCCCAATGTCGGTTGTGCGCAAAATGGGCGCACGCAGTCTGCCGCTCAACAATGGCAACCTGACCCAGCCCCGTATCACCGGGAACACTGTCGTCACTTACATCGGTACCGAAACCGATATCCCGATCACTGGGATGACGTTTGCAGATACGAAGCTGTCCGCAAAAAAGGCGGCGGCGATCGTGCCAATTTCCAATGACCTGATTGCTAATGCCGGCGTCAGCCCACGCACTGACGATATCGTCGTTGAAGACTTGGCGGTCTCGATGGGCCTGTCGGAAGATCTGCACTTCATCCGAGCTGACGGCAGCGGCTCGCTTCCAAAGGGCATGCGTTACTGGGCGCAGCCGTTCAATATTTTGCCGGCACCGGCAGTTGACACCCTCACCCTGGAAAAGATCGACCTGTTCTGCGGTGGCATGATGCTCCGTCTGGAAACAGCGAACGTCATGATGAAGGCCTGCGGCTGGTTGATGCACCCGCGTGTTCTCCGTTGGCTGCAATCACTGCGTGATGGCAATGGCAACAAGGCTTACCCGGAAATCGAACAAGGGTTGTTTAAAGGTTATCCGGTTGGCTTGAGCAACCAGATCCCGGTCAACCTCGGCGCCGGTGGCGATGAGACCGAATTCTACTTCGTCAACTTCGCAGACATGATGATCGGCGAAGACATGGACCTGACGATCTCCTTCAGTAACGAAGCCTCCTACAAGGACGCCGAAGGCAACATGGTCAGCGCGTTCCAGCGTGATCAGACGCTGGTCAAAGTGATTGCCAAACACGACTTTGGCCCGCGTCACGTCGAGTGCATTGTTGTCGCCATCAACGTCAAGTGGGGCGCTGGCATGTAATTCCGCGACCCCGCTTCGGCGGGGTTTTGCATAACTGAGGGATGGGTAATGACAGACAAAGTAGCGGTACGTTTTCTGAAGGCCTGGCGTGGTTACTCTGCGGACGAGTTGGCCGGCTTTGATCAAACTGTAGTCGAGGGGCTGCAGGCGAAAGGATTCGCGGAAATCTATGAACCCAGCGGTGAGACGTCGGCAAAATCGAAGGGGGGCAAAGGCAAAACCGCGAGGGCCGGTGCTGTAAAACCTGAGAGCGGCCCGGCTGCTGGGGGTGGTACTTCCGAAGCAACCACCGAGCCAGGCGGTACAACCGAAACCGGTGACGGACCCGACGAAGAGAAACCCTAAGCCATGGCCCGTCGAATCGAATACTTCGGCGACCCAGTTCTGACACTGGAACAAGTGGCCTTCCAGTGTCGGCTGGAACCGGAGGACATGGAGCCGGGGCTTATCAGGGACATCATCATTCCCGGTGTCACGACTCAGTGCGAGTCCAAGACCGGGGCGGGTATTCGTGGCGCGATCTACGAAGAGGACTGGCCCGCTGCATTCCCTTCCGGCCACGCACTGGATATCGGTCAGGCGACCGAGGTTGTGTCGGTCAAGCTTCGGCAGGCTGATGGCACGTGGAGCGATTACGCTGGCCCGGTAGATCTCGAACAGGGCCAGCGCGAAAGCTTCGTGTCGTTTCCCTCGGGGCGGCCTACTGGCACCTTGCGTATCCGCTACAAGGCAGGGACTGATCTGGATCTTCACCCCGGCGTGCGGAGCTGGCTGCTGATGGCAGCTGCGACTATTCATCGGCACCCGGAAATGTTCCTGGTAGGCCAGTCCCTGTCGGATCTGCCTTCTGATTTTCTTGATCACCTGGTGGCCGAGATCACTTTACCGCCGAGGTTTTGAGCATGGCCTATCGCGAACCGAGTGCCGGTGAGCTGGATCGGCGAATTACGTTGAGACTGCGCACAGATGTTCCCGCGCCAGATCAGGGACTCGATTCAATCTTCACCGATGAGAAAAAGCGGTGGGCCCAGATCAAGCCAGTCGGCACTGTGGTTTACACGGCAGGTGTTCAAACTGATGTGAAGATCACTCACCGGGTGACGTTCTATTTCCTCAAGGGCGTTAGTGATGCTCATGAGGTCGTGCACGGCGGCACCATCTATCGGGTACGGCGTGTCGCCGACATGAATGGCACTCGCCGTTACACCATTCTCGAAGTCGAAGAACTCGGGCCGCAGAAGCCCGGAGGTGGCATCTATGGCTAACTCTGCATCGGTTGAAAGTTACCTACACGTTGAGGGTTTCGACGATTTTGAGCGCGACGCCTTCGATAAGAAGAAGATCCGCGCAGGGATGCGCAAGGCTGGCTTGCTGGTCACACAGCATGCCCAGATGAACCTGGTACTGGGCAATGGGCGGCAAGGCTATCCGGCCAATAGAACCGGTGAGACAGTAAATTCCATCAAGTTCAAGGTGTCGCGTTCGGGGTTCATGGTGAAGATTTCCCCGACACTCACCCCTGCTATGGGTGAATTCTACCCAGCCTATCTGTACTACGGTGTGAAGCAGGGGCGCAGGCCTCAAAAGCTTGCGCCCGGCAAAGGCATTGGCCGCAAAAACCGACGACAAGCTGGCGTTCGTTTCCGGCTCATTGCCGAACGGGCAGCCGGCGAATGGCGGATCAAACCGCACGATAACTACATGGCTGACGCGCTTGAGGACACATCCGAACAGGTTCGGTCGATTCTGTTCACGGCTTTCGCATCGGCGCTTTCGTGAGCAATGGCGCGCGGGTAGAGGCATTTCAAAACACATTGGGATAGGCTTGTCTTTCTGATAACAGGGAGTTGCCTATGAAAGTTATGAGTTTGCTTGCCTCTGTCGCTATGTCTGTTTCAGCGATGACCACACATGCAGCGGATGCGGTAAGTGAGGCCCCAAGTGCTGCCATTGACCGAATCACACTTATTTATCTGAATCACAAGATCTATCCCAACGGTTCTGTTGAGTGTGATTCGAAAGTGATTGGAAACCGTTCCATGATTGGATGTTGGAACCTGACGTTGAATGGCAAAAGCGCACCGCATATCTGGCTGTACGAAGCTGACAAGTTCAAATCGGTCAACGGAAGTGCGCGCCAACTCGCCGAAGGGAAATTCTCCTCGGAGCCTGATGTTACTGTTGTGAAGCTGCCTTTGCCGAGCGATATCAATGTTGGCTCGGCACTGGAAACGTTCACTAAAGGCTGAACTTGAACTCAGAAAGAACCTCGCTTATGCGGGGTTTTTTTATGCCTGAGATTTGAACAATGAAGCTGAATCCGATTGTTGCTCACCTCAAGGCAACATGTCCGACCTATGGGGGTCGGGTGGCGGCCGGTATTGATTGGGAAGCTGTTGCTGAGAGCGCCAAGCTTCCGATGCCTGCTGCTTACGTTATTTCGGCGGCTGATGCCGCGGAGCCAAGCAAGGCGCAGAACACGGTGATACAGGCGGTTACTGATCAATTTGCGGTTGTCGTTGTGTTAGATGCCGGGGACGAGCGAGGGCAGGAGGCCAACGATCAGTTGCACGATATTCGTTCGGAACTGTGGCGCTCGTTGGTCGGCTGGAGGCCTGGTCCGGAGTACACACGTATCGAATACGACAAAGGCGCACTGGTGTTCGTCAGTCGCGCCCGAGTCATTTACCAGTACCTCTTCACCGCTGAGTTCCAGATCGGTCGCAACAACACCACCGAACCAGCCGAGACCTGGCACGAGCTCGAGCTGGACGGTTTGACGCCGTACACCGGCGCCACCATCAACATGGACTGCATCGACCCGGCAGACCCAAATCTGAAACGCCCAGGCCCGGACGGGCGCATCGAAGTGAAATTCACTGGAGACGTAACACCATGACCAAGCGCATCAATGTGGTGCCGGCCTTGGGCCGCGCTGTACCCGACCCGGAGATTGGCGACCTGTTGCCAGTTGAGGGACGGGAGGTTGCCGACAGCGCCTGGTGGCGCCGTCGCATGGCCGATGGTGACATCGAGGTCAAAGCCGACAAGCCGCCAACCACCAAAGCCCCAGCGGCGAAACCCGAGGAAGGCAAATAATGGCCATTGGATTCAGTAACATTCCTGCCGATATCCGCGTGCCGCTGTTCTACGCAGAGATGGATAACTCGGCCGCAAATTCGGCGTCGTCGGCCATGCGTCGGTTGATCGTCGGACAAGTCAACGACGACGCGATCGGCGAAAGCCTCGGTAAGCTGGTGCTCGTTTCGAGCATCGCCATCGCCAAGAGTATTGGTGGGCAAGGCTCGATGCTCGCCGCGATGTACGAAACCTGGCGCAAAGCCGATCCGATCGGGGAAATCTGGTGCCTGCCCCTGCAAATCGAAACTGGCGAATCGGCTAAGGCGACCGTGACCATCACGGGCACTGCCACCGAAGCGGGCTTTCTGAACCTTTACATCGGCGGTGTTCGCGTCCAGTCGGTGGTTGCGTCGGCGGCGACACCAGCCGTTGTCGCCGCCGCGTTGGCAGTAAAGATCAATGCTACACCCGATCTCCCGGTCACTGCTGCAGCCGCTGCCGGCGTTGTCACCCTTAACTGCAAGTGGACTGGCGAAAGCGGTAACGACATCAGCCTTGCGATGAACCGTCTGGGCAAGTCCAACGGCGAATCGACACCTGCTGGACTCACGGTCGTTGCCACGGCGATGTCCGCCGGCGTAGGTGCACCCGATGCCGTTGACGCGATCGCCGCTCTCGGCGATGAACCCTTCGAGTTCTTGTGTCAGCCATGGTCGGACACGACTACGTTGAATGCCTGGAAAGATGCGATGGATGACAGCACTGGTCGCTGGAGCTGGGCCAAGCAGCTGTTCGGGCATGTCTACACCGCCAAGCGCGGCACCATCGGTACCTTGGTCGCGGCCGGTCAGGCACGCAATGACCAGCACATGACTATTCAAGGTGTTGAGCCAGGCGTGCCGCAACCGGTGTGGGTGCAGGCGGCCGCGTTGGGGGCTCGCACGGCGGTGTTCATTTCTGCCGATGCCAGCCGGCCCACCCAAAGCGGCAGTCTGCCAGGACTGGATCCGGCGCCGGCGAGTGATCGTTTCACACTGACTGAGCGTCAGTCGCTGCTCAACTATGGCATCGCCACCGCGTACTACGAAGGCGGTTACGTGCGCATCCAGCGCTCAATCACCACCTACCAGAAGAACGCCTACGGCCAGGCCGATAACTCGTACCTGGACAGCGAGACCATGCATCAGTCGGCGTTCATCGTCCGCCGCATGCAGAGCGTGATCACCAGCAAATACGGTCGCCACAAGCTAGCGTCCGACGGCACGCAGTTCGGAGCCGGTCAGCCGATCGTCACCCCGGCAGTGATTCGCGGCGAGCTGATTGCGCAGTACGCCAAGCTCGAAATGGAAGGCCACGTCGAAAACGCCGAGCTGTTCGCCGAGCACCTGGTTGTCGAGCGCGACAGCAACGATCCGAGCCGCGTCAATGTGCTGTTCCCGCCTGACTACATCAACGGCCTGCGCATCTTCGCGCTGCTCAATCAGTTCCGCCTCCAGTACGACGACGCGGCGTAACGTTCACCCCGAACACCCAGCCCGCCCTGTGCGGGCTTTTTCATTCTGGAGACCAAGACCATGGGCGAAAAAGTAGCCGGTACTGTTTACGTGAAAGTAGACGGTGAGCAGCTGACCATCACTGGAGGCGCGGAAGCACCGCTGATGGATGTGAAACGCGAGACGGTTTGGCCGGGCTTTTTTAAGGAAGAAAAACTGGCGCCGTATATCAAGATGACCGCACTCATGCCACAAGGCTTTCCGATTAAAAAGTTGACCAAAGGCTACGACCAGACCGTGACCTGCGAGTTTGCCAACGGGAAAGTCTACGTGCTGTCGGGCGGCTATCTCGTCGACGAACCTGCCGCCAAGGGTGAAGACGGTACGGTTGAACTGCAATTTAACGGTGTGAATGGGAGTTGGCAATGAGTGAGCCAGTGAAGTTGCAGGTAGCGATCGAGGCACATGGCGAGTCAGTCACCGAACTGAAGCTGCGACGCCCGACAGTTCAGGAAGTACGAGCCATCAAGGCGCTTCCCTACAAGATCGACAAGAACGAAGACGTCAGTCTGGATATGGACGTAGCGGCCAAGTACATCGCCGTGTGCGCTGCCATCCCACCGTCTTCCGTCAACCAGTTGGATCTGTCCGACCTCAATGCGTTGAGCTGGGCGGTAGCCAGTTTTTTCATGAGTCCGGCATCGGAACCATCGAGCAACTGATCGAGGTCGCCTATGACCTTGCGTGGTTCTGGAAAACCGATCCGGAGCTTGTAATGGCTCGTCCGCTGGACGTTCTCCTTGAGTCCTTGGAGCACGCCCAGCGCATCAACAAAACCCAGCAGGTGCAGTGATGGCGGACAAGTTCCAGCTCAAGGCGTTGATCACCGGCGTCGATAAGCTGTCGCCGACATTGAAGGGCGCTGCAAAGAACGTTGCCGGTTTTCGCAAACAAATGAATAGCTCGGGGCTCGGCAAAATAGGCTTCAGCGATATCGTGCAGGGAGGCGCGTTCGCGGCTCCATTCGTTGCGGGGGCCAAGGCAGCAATGGCCTTTGAGTCGTCGATGGCTGACGTGAAGAAGGTCGTTGATTTCGATACGCCAGAGCAGTTCAAACAGATGGGCAAGGACGTGCTGGACATGTCCGAGAAAATGCCGATGGCAGCAAGCGGCATCGCATCCATCGTTGCGGCGGGAGGGCAGGCCGGCTTCGCTCGCGGGGAACTCAAACAGTTCGCCGAAGATGCCGTAAAGATGGGCATCGCGTTCGATCAAACAGCCGACCAATCTGGCGACATGATGGCCAAGTGGCGGACATCCTTCAAGTTGAGCCAGGTTGAAGTTGTTACGCTGGCCGACAAAATCAATTATCTCAGCAACACCGGACCTTCCTCAGCAGCCCAGGTCGCCGACATCGTTACCAGGGTCGGCGCTTTGGGTGGAGTAGCCGGCTTGAGCGCTGGGCAACTGGCCGCTATGGGCGCAACTCTTGCGGGCGTTGGTGTCCCGAGTGAGGTAGCTGCCACAGGCATGAAGAACTTCATGTTGGCTTTGACCAAAGGAAGCGCTGCAACGAAGCAACAGTCTCAGGCTTTCAAATCGCTGCGACTCGATGTGAAGCAGGTCGCCAAGAGCATGCAAAAGGACGCACAGGGCACGATTGAGGATGTGCTTAACCGCATCGCCAAGGTGGATCCGGCGAAGCAGGCTGGGTTGTTGACCGAGTTGTTTGGTACCGAATCTGTGACAGCAATTGCGCCGATGCTGACCAATCTTGATCTTCTCAAAACCAGCTTCGCAGCAGTGGGTAAGGAAGGTAAGTTCGCCGGTTCCATGGAAAAGGAATATGAGGCCCGGTCGAAAACCACGGCCAACGCGATGCAACTGCTGCAGAACCGAGTCACCCGTCTCGGTATTGAAGTCGGTGCCGCTCTGCTGCCACCGCTAAACGAAATTATGGAAACACTTGGCCCGCTCGTTTCCAGAATGTCCGAGCTTGCAGCAGAGCATCCTGGTGTTATCCGTAGTGTGCTGGGCGCAGGTATTGCGTTCGGCGTCCTGCGCGTTGCGGTGATGGGGGCAGTGATGGCGACCAAAGTTCTCAGTGCCGTGATGGCCATGTCGCCGGTCGGGATCATTGTCCGGGTGATCGCATTAGCGGCAGGGTTGCTGATAGCCAACTGGAAAACAGTCGCACCGTTTTTCGAACGGCTGTGGGAGCGCGTGCGTCGTCCAGCCATGGTGTTTTGGGAGTGGATTAAGCTCGCCTGGCAGTTCACGCCGATGGATTGGGTCATCAAGAACTGGGAGCCGTTGACCGGTCTGTTTTCGGCCATCTGGGACGTGCTGTACGCCGTGTCTACGCCGGTAATGAAATTCCTCAGTGATCTTTTCGACTGGACGCCTTTGGGCATGATCATCAACAACTGGGAGCCCATCGTCGGATTCTTTCAAAAGCTCTGGGACCGAGTGCGGCCAATTCTTGCGCCAATGATGAAAATGCTCGGCATGGATGCCGATGGGGAAGGGCTCGTCAAGAAGGCGACCAATGTCGCCAATAACTTCGCCGAAGAGCAGACGAAGCGCAATGCGGGTGTCGGAGGTGGTACCGGGGCATTACTACAAGCGGACGCCACTCAGGTTGCCAAGGGGCGCCAGTCGCTCAACAACCAAGCGTTTGGGATCGACAATAACCAGCTACTTCGGGCGCCCGGGCAATTGCCGCCGTCAGGCAGTCTGCTTCAGCAAACAGCTGCGGCAAACTCTCAGAAGGTCAACGGTGAGCTGACGATCAACCTCAACGGTGCACCACCAGGCACCACCGTCGATCAGCCAAAAACCAACCAGCCCGGTCTGAAAATAAAACCGAAGGTGGGTACGCGAACCGTGGGTGTCGTGAAGGAGTAGCGAATGGATCAGACATGGCGTGATCGGATGTTGCCGGCGTCGTTCCGGGGGATCAGCTTTTTGGTCCCGCAAGCGTCGGTGCCGATTGGCATGAAGGGGCAGCTTCACGAATTCCCTCAGCGTGATGAGCCGTACTTCGAGCAGTTGGGCAAACAGTCCCAGGTGCATCGACTGGTGTGCTGGATTATTGGCGATGATTGTTTTGAGCGCCGCGACAAGTTCATGGAGGCGCTTCAGACACCAGGCGCTGGCGAGTTGTTACACCCTTGGTTGGGACGAATGCAGGTCAAGGCGGGTGAGGGTGAACTGACGCACGACTTCAAGTCCGGCGGCATGGCTGCGTTTGAAGTGACGTTCTATCCCGATACCCCGCTGAAATTTCCAGCGGCCAAGGTCAACAGTCAGCAACAAGTGGTCAAGGCTTCAGACACCCTGCTGGACTCGGCGCTGGCCCGATACAAGTCGGCGATGGCGAAGGTAGACCAGGCGCGGCTCGGCTTGGCTCGCCTGCGCAACAGCCTGTCGAGCGTGTACACAGTGATCCAACAGCAGTTTTCAACCATCGTCGGGGCTTTTACCAACCTGACCGAGTTCGTCCGGTCCGTGATTAATGCGCCGGACTCCCTGTCGTCGCTGTTCTCCAGCTACTTCAGTGAGTTCTCGGTGGATGACTACTTCGGCGATGAGTCGGGTTCGAGCTACCGCAATACGGTGGCCGCCGCAACGCAGCAAACCGAGGCGGTGGCCAACATCAATACCGTCAGCCAAGTAGGTGGCGTAGATGCGGCGGCGGCTTCACAGGCCGCCGCCGATCTTGTGCAGGATGCTTTGTTGGTACAGGTGGCCCTGATCATCAGTGAAATGCCTGTCGCGTCACAACCCGTATCCACTGCCGTCGCGCCTTCGGTGGATCAGCAGGCCATTCAGCCCATAGTGCGGCCGGAGGTCCCCGTGGCCGACGACGTGATCGAGCTTCGCGACAACCTGAATGAGGCGATTTTTCAGGCTGCACTGAAGGCTGATCCCGAGCACTTCATTGTGCTCAATACCCTAAGGCAAACCATCGTCAAGCACCTGACAGCCGTGGCGGAGTCTGGCGTGCGCCTAGTGGAGATCACTCCGTCCGAAACCCTGTCGGCCTTGGTGCTTGCTTACCGCCGTTTCGGTGATGCCACCCGCGAAAGCGAAGTAGTCCAGCGCAACCGCTTGCCGCACCCGGGATTCGTGCCGGCACGTCCGATCAAAATCGCCCAGAGGTAACCGATGGAAGACATGAATGCTGTCAGCCTCACGGTTGACGGTCTGGATTACGCCGGCTGGAAATCCGTAGAAATTACAGCCGGTCTGGAAGATCAAGCGCGTTCGTTCAATCTCAGCATCACCTGGAAGTGGCCCGGACAAGTCTTGCCGTTGCCGCTCAAGCAGGGGGCGAGGTGCCAAGTGCGCATTGGTGATGACCTGGTGCTGACCGGCTGGGTGTTCGCCACACCGATCAGCTATGACCACCAGCAAATAACCACCAGCATCAGTGGTCGCTCGCTCACCGCTGACTTGGTGGATTGCGCGGCGATCAACAAGCCGGGGCAGTGGAACAACCAGAGCGTGCTGGCAATCGTCAAAGCGCTGGCTTCGCCCTATGGCATCAGGGTGCGTAGCGAGATTCCTGAAGGGGCCAAGCTGTCGGACCACACGATAGAGCCTGGCGAAACGGCGTTCGAATCCATCGACCGGCTGCTGACGATCTTCCGGGTGTTTTCTACGGACGACGCCAAGGGCATGGCTGTGCTCGCGAAGCCCGGTAGTGAAGTCCGTGCCTTCGACACGTTGGAGGTAGGGAAGAACATTTTGGCCGGTGACGCGTCTTTGGACTTCTCGGCGGTGTTTTCCGAATACCGGGTCCTCGGGCAGAAAAGCGGTACCGATGAAGAATTCGGCGAACAGGCGGCTGAGATCTCGGCCGTGGTCGCCGACCTGCGCATGACGCGTAAGCGCGTGATGATCATCCAAGAGTCCGGTCAGATGACCAACGAACTGGCGCAGGCGCGGGCGAACTGGGAACGCGGGAGCCGAATGGGCAAAGCGCTCACCACGACCTACACCGTGCAGGGCTGGCGTCAATCCAATGGTGCGCTGTGGAAGCACAACGCACTGGTGCGCGTCATCGACCCAATCATTGGCTTCGATCGGATTATGCTCATCGCACGCGTGACCTACACCCTCACTGAGAGCGGGATGATTACGAAAATGGAAATCGGCCCGCCGGACGGATTCGAGCCGGAGCCCTACGACCCGCACAAGAACCGCAAGCTGAAGAAGGGCGGCAAAGGCGACAACTTCGAATACCTCATCCCCGCAGACTACGAGCCCAAAAAATGAGCCTGAAAAGCATTATGGCGCGCGGCACCGTGCTGCTGACGGCTGCTGGAAAAATGATGCAGACGCTGCAGGTCAGGTTGACCGCCGGTGAAGTGAAGGACACGGTCGAGCATTTCGAACCCTATGGGTTCACCAGCAACCCGCTGGCCGGCGCCGAGGTGCTGACCATGTTTCTCAATGGTGATCGCTCCCACGCTGTGGTGGTGGTCGCAGCCGATCGCCGGTACCGGATCAAGGAACTGGCGCCAGGAGAGGTGGCTATCTACACCGATGAAGGTGACAAGGTGCATTTCAAGCGCGGCCGGGTCATCGACATTGAAACCAATACGCTGAACATCAAAGCCACTACGGCGGTGAATTTCGACACACCAGTGATCAATCAGACTGGCAAGGTCGTTTCCACGGGTGACCAGATCGCAGGCGGTGTCAGCCAGATTGGTCACGTCCACACCTCCGTCCAGGCTGGCAGCGGCAACAGCGGGCCACCCGCAGCGGAGGCTTGATGATTATTTCTGACAACCGCGAAGACACGCTGACCCGCGCCGTGCTGATCAGTCTGTTCACCTGGCGTCGCGCTATGACCGACGACCCGGTAGACGACGAAGAATTGTTTGGCTGGTGGGGAGACAGTTACCCAACCATAGCCGACGACCGCATTGGTTCGCGATTGTGGCTGCTGCGCCGGGTCAAGCTCACCGACGCCACCCAGCGTGACGCCGAGTTTTATGCCAATGAAGCGCTTCAGTGGTTGCTCGATGACGGTCACGTCATTGCGATCGAGATCATCAGCGAGAAGCACGATATCAATCGCCTGAACCTGATCGTCATCCTGACCATTTCCGGCGGCGACCGCGTTGAAATCAAACCCAACTCTTCCTGGCAGGTGATCTATGCCGTTTGAAACACCTTCACTGCCGGTGCTCATCAGCCGCACCCAAGGCGACCTGGCCAGTGACGCGCTCCGTCGCTCCGACGCACAGGTACTTGCGAGAACAATCGGCGGCACCGCTTACGGCTTGTACGGTTATCTCAATTGGATCGCGGAGCAGATCCTGCCAGATAAGGCCGATGAGGAAACACTTGAACGCATTGCGGCGCTACGCCTGAACAGGCCCCGCAAGCCTGCCCAGCCAGCCGAAGGTGTTGTGAATTTCGTTGCCGCCGCCGGCGCTGTGCTGGATATCAATGTCGTGCTTCAATCCGGCGACGGTCGCATGTTTCGTGTGACCGCTGGTGTGACCACCGTCGCGGGACCCAACACCACGACCATTGAAGCAGTCGACGCCGGTGCTCTGGGTAACGCAGACGCGGGGCTTGTGCTTACATTGGTTCAGCCAGTTGAAGGTGTGACCAACGCATTCACCGTAGTTGCCCCAGGCCTGACCGGCGGCATCGCCAAGGAAAGTATCGAGTCCTTGCGCGCTCGGGTGATTCGCTCTTACCGGGTCATCCCTCACGGCGGCGCTGCGGCTGATTACGAGACGTGGGCGCTTGAGTTCCCCGGGGTAACTCGCGCTTGGTGTCGTGGTAATTACGTAGGGCCTGGCACCGTCGGGCTTTTTGTGATGCGCGACAATGATCCAGATTCGGTACCGAATGCGGCTCAATTGCAGGAAGTGAAGGATTACATTGAGCCGCTTCGTCCCGTCACTGCTGAGCTGTACGTGCTTGCTCCCGTAGAGAAACCGGTTCTTTACAGCATTCACCCAGTGCCTGATACCTCCGCTGTACGCGCCGCCATTACGGCCAGCCTGAAAGACCTGCACGGTCGAGAGGCCGGCTTGGGCGACAAACTGCTGATCAGCCACATTCGAGAGGCCATCAGTGGTGCCGCCGGTGAAACTGACCACTCGTTGACTGTGCCTAACGCAAATGTCTCTGCAGCTACTAATGAGTTGCTTACTTTCGGAGGCATTACATGGCTATAGCGCGAACCGCTGAGCAATACCATCACCAGCTGCGCGGTCTTTTGCCCGCCGGCCCAGCGTGGGATCCGGAACTGGTGCCCGAGATTGAATTGGTGCTGAGTGGTGTCGCCATGGAGTTCTCACGGCTCGATGCTCGCGCCGTCCACTTGCTCAACGAGATGGACCCGTCGGGTGTCAGCGAACTGGTGCCTGATTGGGAGTACGTGATGAACCTTCCAGATCCCTGTCTTGGGCCAAACCCTGCGTTTGAAGATCGTCGACTGGCAGTGCGGCGCCGTTTGGTAGAGGTCGGTGGCCAGAGCAAGGCTTACTTCATTGAGATTGCCGTGAGTCAGGGTTATCCAGACGCCTCAATCACCGAGCACAGAGCGCCCCGAATGGGGCGTTCGCGTTTTGGGTCTGCGCATTTTGGTACTTGGAAAGCGCAGTTTATGTGGACGCTTCATACCGGTGGGCGGCAGAAGCAGGGCAGGCGCTTTGGCGTCAGTTACTGGGGGGAGCGATTCGGTGCGAATCCCGGTAACGCAATCGAATGTCTTATTCGCCGTCCAGCGCCGGCGCACACCCTTGTGTACATCAATTACGACTGAGGAATGAGAACGTGGATTTTCCAAGAAGTGTGCCCAGCGTAGGCCTGGTAGATGGCAAGTTTGTTGATGAAGATCCGACAGCGGGAACACCCGGGTCGCTCATCCCCTCGGCTTGGGGCAACGCAATCACGATCGAAGTGCTGAGTGTGATTCAGGCGGCAGGGTTAGGCCCAAGCGAAGCCGACCTGACCCAGTTGTTACAGGCCATTCGTAAAATTGGGCAGGTGGGATCTGGTAACAGTGGAACAGATACTGGATCTGCAAACATTTACACGGTGGCGTACACGCCGGTGATCACCGCGCTGAACGATGGGGCGGTGCTCCGATTCAAGGCCAAGACGGCGAATACAGGCGCTAGTACCTTCAGTCCGAACGGAATGCTGGCAAAGCCTCTGGTTGGGCTGGGCCTTGCTGCATTGCAAGGGGGAGAAATCGTTGCCAACGGAATGTGTGCTGTTGCGTACTCGGCAACCTTGGATCAATGGGTGTTGCTCAGCAGCGCGGGCGGCTCACTTCCGGTAGCGGCTGCAACCAAAAGCTCTCATGCAATGCAGCTGGGGCAAGCCGTTGGCCGGCTCTTGCGTCGATCAATCTACCGCAATAATGCCGGAACTTTGCAGGTGTCTGTTGACGGAGGGCCATTCGTTAACGCGAGTTCTACATACTCAGCGTTAAACCCGAACGGTCGGTGCAGGGCGATTCTGCAAGGCGGTGGCGGTCCGGGTGGTATGGCGGCGAGTACGGCGACTGGGCACGTCAGTGCGGGTAGCGGTGGGGCGGCGGGTGGCTGGTGCGAAAAGATGTTCCTCGGCGGATTCGATGGGCTGGCAATCACTGTGGGGGCGGGTGGCGTTTCACCTAGTATGCCCGGTGGTTCGACGTCCTTTGGGCCAAGCCTGTCAGCATCTGGGGGAGGCGTTGGCGGGGTTGGTTCGTCAGGCCCTGCCAGTTCAAACTTTTTAGGCGGGGTTGCCGGCGGCATTGGGATCGGTGGAGACATCAATGGGCGTGGCGGTGCCGGGACTGGCGCTTTTTATGGATCAACCATTCTGGGTGGTTACGGTGGTGCCTCTTTATTTGGGATGGGGGCATACATTGTTGGTGGAGCACCGTCGACGGGAACCGTTGGCAATGATGCGGAAAGCCCTGGCTCAGGAGGGTCGGGCGCAGCAAACGGTTCTGCCGTGCCAGCAAACATTCTTGGTGGTCGAGGTGCAGGCGGATTGCTGATCCTAGAGGAATATTCGCGATGAAGACGTATGCATATGTGAACGGCGGCGTTGTCTGCGAGATTATCCGGCCCTGTGCCTATGATGCGGAGGCCCCGGAATGGCAGGACGGTGAGCCAAGTAGAATTGGTCAAGAGATCCCGATTGAACTGCGCTTCGTGCCTGAGATGGTACGGGACATGGTGGATCTGACTGATATTGATCCGCAGCCAGAGTATGGCTGGACTTTCAATGGAAAGTACTTCTCTGCGCCAGTTCCCTACCAGCCGTCCCCACAAGAGATCCTGCTTGATAACACCGGGCAGCGGGACGCCTATCTATCGCAAGCGACCCTGTCCATCGCCCCACTTCAGTACGCGGTGGACTTTGGTGAGGCGACCGCCGATGAAGAAGCCCGGTTGACGGCTTGGAAAAAATACATGATCGCAGTAAATCGTGTTGATCTGACCGCTCCCAGTCCGACCTGGCCACCGGCCCCGTGAACAGCAGCAGTCCAAAACGTACCGCCTTCATTGGCGGTTTTTTTTGTCTGGAGAAAAGTGATGACCGTATCGGAAAAAGAGCGCGATATTCTGGCGCGCACACTCTGGGGTGAGGCACGCGGCGAAGGTCCTGCCGGGCAGATCGCCGTGGCGTGGACGATCCGCAACCGTGTGTTTGATGGCAAGGAGAAGTCGTGGTGGGGCGAAGGCTATGCCGGTGTTTGCCAGAAGCCGTATCAGTTCAGTTGCTGGAACAAAACCGATCCTAACTATCAGTTCCTGATCGGTGTGAAAGAGATTTCGTTTCGCGAGCTGGCTCAGGCACGAATTGCTGCTGACCAGGTGATCGACGGCAAGGTCACTGATCCCACTGGCGGCGCCACGCACTACTACGCCACCAGCATTAAGGCGCCGGCCTGGTCGGCGCAGGCGAAGCAGACGCTAAAGTTGGGTGGACACGTCTTCTTTCGAGATGTGCCGTGATGGTCGTTCCGTGGAAAGCCTTGGGATTGCTGGCGTTGATTCTCGCTGGCTTCGGCAGTGCCTGGCAGTTTCAGGATTGGCGTTACGGGCAGCAGTTGGCCGAGCAGGCCCGTCTGAATGCCGAAACGCTCAATCAATTGACCCAGGCTGCGGCAACCGCGCAACAGGCTGAACAGGACAAGCGCCTGGCCCTTGAGCAGCGGATGGCGGCCAGTGAGAAAACCCACTTCGAGAAAATGACCGATGCACAAAAAGACCAGGCTCTGCTGCGCGATCGCCTTGCCACTGCTGATGTCCGGCTGTCAGTCCTCCTCGACGCAGCCGACGTTGCCAAAGACTGCGGTATGCCAACCGCCGCCGGCGCCGGCGGCGTGGATCATGCAGCCGTACGCGTCCGACTTGACCCAGCGCATGCTCAAAGAATTATCGCCATCACCGACACCGGTGATCGGGGACTGATAGCTTTGGCTGCTTGTCAGGCTTACGTAAAAGCGATTTTTCAAACCTATTGATCTTTTTGAGTAGACATCTGATTCTAATTTAAAGCTATATTGGAACAAAAAAGCAGTGAGAGGTGAGTGTGAAAGTATTCGATATCATTAAGCCAGGAAGCAGCATGGACCTTCAGGTTCTTTCTGAAAGCGGACGAGCAAGAGTTGAGGCGTTGGTATCTGCTATCACTCGTGCATTTGAAACTGCTGCTGTCGCCTTAGAAATGTTCAAAACGGCTTCGGCTGAGAGCATGTTAAATGATAAAGCTCATGAGGAATTTCAACACCGAAGAGCTCGTTCTCAAGAGCTACGTAAAGAAGTCGAAGCAAGGTCAATAGGTGATGAATTAGACTTGGATAGTAGGCATAAACAAGATAACGAAGTTGCGCGCCTCTTCTTGATCGAGCAGTGGAAGAAAGGGGCGGTACCAAGTTCACTGCGCCTGCGGAAAGTCGCGATATCTTCGCGGGCCTTTATTTTTGCATTGGATGAGTTTGAAAAGTGTCTGAAAAAACTGGTCGAAAATGAGCTCCCTAATTGGGCAGGATTGAAAGAAGTTTATAATGAAATGCTTGCGGAATTTCCTACTGTTTACGATGTGCGAAATACTGCTCACCACATCGAAGATCGAATACTTGGGGAAAAGACTGGCGGTAAGCCCATAGTGCTGCCAATAAAAGTGGAAACATCTTTGTTTATATCGGAATCTGCTGGGATCTTTATAGAAAATATTGACGGCACAAGATACATGACACTGTTGGCGAATGGGCAGCAAGGTTGTATTGATATATCCGATGAAAGCATGGATAAGCTAGGGGTAATATTAAAAAATCTTTATGCTTGCTTCACATGGAAGGGACGGGAAACTTTGCTCGTTTATTAATTCGCTCCGCGTGTGAACGCAGCTTCTATCGTTGGTTTTGTCACAAAACCTACTCCAGCGCAGGTTTGGCAATCATCACGCACGCCGAAGCTATCGAGGCAGGAAGGGCAAATACAGAAGGCGGCTAATTCGATGTGGGGCCGCAACTGTCCAAAAGCGCGCAGATGCCGCTCCTCTTTCGCTACCTGCGCTGCGTCTATCAGAGCGCGGTAAGTGTCAGAATCGTAGAGAGGGTGATGGGTGAGTCCAGCGATCATTCGCGCTGTCTCAATCAACTGGTAACGGCGCCCATTCATCTCCAGCACCAGACCGATGATCCTTCCGATCTCCCTGGAGAGGCCAAGCGTCAACCGTGCCCCGTCCTGATCTGCGTAGACCTTGCCGTCATAGGCGAAGGAAGCACCTCTAGGTTCGTTATCTACGAAGTTGAAAATAGACCGGCTGATTGTGCCCAGCAGTTTTCCATTGCCGATTTGCACGACGTCATAAGTTGAAGCACCGCGGTAATGTTCGGGCGTGTTTTGCAGCTCCTCGGCGGCGTGCCAATAGGCAGCATCAGCCATTTCGTTCATATCGAATTGCTCAAGGTGATCGATCAATCCCTCGTCGAGTAGTGCCGACGTCATCTCGTAGAGCGTTGCCCTGTGCCCTTCGGGATTCTGCATGCGGAAATTTCGGTCGTCGAGAGTTGCGCGCCATCGCTGTAGCCGGAGTACTTTAGCTTGGTCAAAGTTCATGGGAACAGATTCACTGTACAATATCTGTATGTACATACAGTAATCTAAGCGTGGCGAACGGGCGAGCGTGATGCGACGAACAGCAGGATTCCGTTCCGCAACGTAAAATCGGGCCTTTGTAAAACAAGGGATGCAGCATGTTAAAAATCAGTAGCTTGCGGAACGTAAATAGTGCTAACCTATTGAAATACGTAGCTTTATAGATGGATTGCAAATCCACCTACGCCGGTTCGATTCCGACCTCGGCCTCCACTATAAACAAGCTCCGTAGATCCATGATTTACGGAGCTTTTTTATTTGCAGTGCGCAGCAAGATTTAGTCTTGAAAACGGCCATTGCGAACTTGCTTCACCGGGAAGTGATGTATATATTTCCCGCTCTGCTGCTTGCATGTGCACTCTGTCAGGATTGCCACTGCGAAGTAGGAGAGAGCAACACCGCGCTACCGCCCGAATGGCGAAACTGGTAGACGCATGGGACTTAAAATCCCCCGCTCGTAAGGGCGTGCCGGTTCGATTCCGGCTTCGGGCACCATGAATATCAAGGGCTTGCATGACATACCTCATGCAAGCCCTTAGTTCTTTTTTCCGCAATCAAAAAATCTTTTCCGCAATTCGTGACCGTTAGTCACCTCGTAGGGGTGACCTTCATACCCTTTCGCATACGGATGTACTGTTCTGTCATCCCTACGGTGGTGTGTCCAAGTTGGTCCCGAGCTTCTCTGATGCTCCCTGTTGACTCCTCTTTATCCGTGGCCGCTTTTGCTCGTAGGTCGCGCATCTGAAATTCTGCTTTTGGAATCCCGGCTGCTTCCCTGGCGTCATCGAACCGTTTTCTGAGCATGCTGGTTGTCATCGGCTGCCCAGAGTCGATTACTACGAGACGTGTTGATCTGATTTTCTGTCCAGCCTTTCGTGCCATGATTCGATCGATTACGACTTTGAGCTCACCAATGATCTCGATCCTTCGTTTAGCCCCAGTCTTGCCTTGCTGAACGGAGAGCTTTCCTTCTTTTATGTCTCGCTCAACCATCTTCAACGTGTCTGCGACCCTCTGATCTGTTAGATAGAGGAGGTCTAAAGCGTCTCTCAAGGGCTGATCATCATGCTCAAGGATGGAGCACGGGGGTGGGCCTTACTGCGCCGCCTCGCACTTCGCTCCGGTGTCTGTATCGTGTGCGGCGTGTCAGCGATGATGTTGCTGTTCGGCGCGGGCCTGTCGATTTGGACAGCGGGCGCCTTGGGTTGCCTGACCGCGATGGCCGGCGCGGATGTCGCAATCGGCTTGTACGAACGCTGGGTCGCCAAGCGGCTGGACCTGAGCGAAGCCGAGCCGAAGGCATGAGCCGGGCTGGCCGGGTAGGGCGCCGCTTTTTACGGGTCCTCCCCGAGGCCTGCCCCCTACACGGGTTATCGAACTCGCGGAATCTTTCTAGCTGAAACCTTTGCAGGGATGTCCGTCTTTCCAAGGGAGTGGGGGCAGGGCATGGCACTCGGATGCCGGCTCGACAGCCGGACCGGGCAGAAAACCGCCGGGGACCCTGGGGACTTTCAAAGGGCACGGGGTCGGAAACCCGCGGGATCGCGTTAGTGGGAGACCCGCCAGCTTACTGAAATTTCAATCCACTGAAATCTTGAAAGGATTCATTGAAAAGCCGCTGAAAAGGAGGGCTTATGACCGCAGTCACGTACCTGTCCAAGAGCGCCTGCGCCGCGCACATCGGCCGGTCACCGAGTTATATCTCCTGGCTCAAGGAGAACGGTCGACTGGTGCTGTCGCCCAATGGCAAGCAAGTCGACGTGCTGGTCACCGAAGCATTGATCCGCGAAACCGCCGACCCGAGCAAGGCTGCCGTCGCTGCTCGCCACCAACAGGATCGGCTTCAGCGTGATGTATACAGGCGCGTCGCAGCCAAATCCGAGTCGACTAACATGGCTGCGCCGCCATCCGCTGATCCTGCGCAAGGACAGACTCCTGACTTTCAGAAAGCAAGAGTGCATCGCGAGCATTACCTGGCGCGGATGGCGGAGATGGAGTTCCGTAAGGCACAAGGCGAACTGGTGGAAATCAGCTTTGTGCAGAAAGCCGCTTTTGAAACAGCACGTTCGCTCAATCACTCGTTGATGAGCCTCTCGCCGCAGTTGGCGCCACAACTCGCCGCGCTATCGGACCCGTGGGAAGTGGAACGACAGCTGACTGCTGCGCTACGTCAACGGCTCAACGAGGCGGCTCAAGTGTCCTGCGACGATTTTGGCGTCCTATTGAGCGAGTGCTGAGGGTATCCCTAGCTTAGGTTTAGTTATGGTTTGTGGAAAGGAGTGCTTCTGATGTTTGGCCAACTTGAAATGCAGTCATGACCTGGCACCATCAAAATTTCAGCCGTTGATGTGTTGGGGCGGCCTTTTTTAAAAGTGCGCAACTTCTTGCGCACTTGTTTCGCATATTGGGCTCGATAAATCGCTACAGCCCAAGTAGATTGTGGTCTCCAGCCAAGTGCGCAACTTCTTGCACACCACTGCGCAACTTCTTGCGCACTTTCTCCTTATTTTTTGCGGAGTTATCCCAGAATCCGCGAGGAAAGCGCTCGCAAGCCACGGTTTATAAGGGTATGAAAAAGTTGGCATGCTAATTGATGGCCATTGGCCGCCTCTTGGGTGATATCACCTATGGGCGCACCCAATGATTCAGCAAGGAGCACACCCCATGGCAACACCAGCGTACATGTCGGTTACCGGCGAAAAACAAGGCCTGATCACTGCCGGCGCCTTCACCGCCGACTCCGTTGGCAACACCTATCAGGAAGGTCACGAAGACCAGGTTATGGTTCAGGCTTTCACCCACGACGTGATCATCCCGCGTGACCCACAATCCGGTCAGCCAACCGGTCAGCGCGTGCACAAGCCAGTGGTGATCACCAAGGTCTACGACAAGGCTTCGCCTCTGCTGCAAGCCGCTCTGACCTCCGGCGAGCGCATGAGCGAAATCGTTATCCAGTGGTACCGTACTTCTGCTCAAGGCACCCAAGAGCACTACTACACCACCAAACTGGAAGACGCGATCATCGTCGCCATCAACAACAAAATGCACAACTGCCAGGATCCAGGCAACGCGCACTTCACCCACCTGGAAGAAGTGCAGTTCACCTACCGCAAAATCACCTGGACCCACGAAGTATCCGGTACTTCGGGTTCCGATGACTGGCGTGCTCCAGTCGTTTAATTACGGCTGATGGTTGTACCGCCCCGGCCGGCATCGCTGGTCGGGGCGCACTCACTTCTAAAGAATTTTTTGCCAATAGCCCCTTGAGGGCTGTTGCGCGTCGCAGCACTGCGCGAGGGACAAGGGAATGTTCTCACCGGCCAACCAGCCTCATTTCAATCTGACCGTCGATGGCATCGACAGCGACTTCCAGGTGCTGTCGTTCACCGGTCGTGAAGCCCTCAACACGCCGTTCGAATTCGAGCTGGAACTGGTCAGCGAAAAGGCCTCGATCAACCTCGAAAGCGTGCTGCACAAACTGGCGTTTCTGCAGCTGTCGCCGAGCGGCACCGGCATCCACGGGTTGGTCTACAGCATCGCCCAGGGCGAGGCGGGCAAGCGCCTGACCCGCTACAAGATCTCCCTGCGCCCGCAACTGGCGTACCTTGCGCATCGGGTCAACCAGCGCATCTTCCAGCAGATGACCGTGCAGCAGATCATCAGCAAAGTCCTGGAAGAACACGGCATCCTCGCCAGCGATTACCACTTCCAGCTCAGCGCGATTTACCCCGAGCGCATTTACTGCGTGCAGTACGACGAATCGGACCTGGATTTCATCCAGCGCCTGTGCGAAGAAGAGGGGATTCACTACCACTTCCAGCACACCGCCAGCGGCCACAAACTGACCTTCGGCGATGACCAGACGGTGTTCCCGAAACTGGCGCCCGTGGCCTATCAGCAGGACTCCGGACTGGTCGCCGACAAACCGGTGGTCAAGCGCTTCGGCCTGCGCCTGGCCACCCGCACCAGTCGCACCACGCGGCGTGATTACGACTTCGTCAAACCGAAGATCGAGCTGGAAAGTGATGCCAAAAGCAGCGCCCAACCGGACCTCGAAGACTACGATTACCCCGGCCGTTTCGTTGACCGCGAGCGTGGCAAACACTTGGCCAACCGCGCGCTGGAACGCCATCGCAGCGACTATCGTCTGGCCGAGGGCAACAGCGATCAGCCGATCCTCGTCACTGGGCATTTTCTGGCCCTGACCGACCACGCCAACCCGACGTGGAATGACTTGTGGCTGCTCACCGAAATTCTGCACGAAGGTAAACAACCGCAGGTGCTGGAGGAGTCGGTCACCAGCGACACCACCGACAACAAAGACGATTTCCACCAGGGCTACCGCAACCGCTTTAGCGCGATTCCTTGGGACGTGCCGTACCGTCCGCCGCTCGATCACCCGAAACCGAAAGTCCTCGGCACCCAAAGTGCCGTGGTCTGCGGCCCTGAAGGCGAAGAGATCTACTGCGACCAGTATGGCCGGGTGAAGGTGCAGTTCTTCTGGGACCGCGAAGGCAAGCACGACGACATGACCAGTTGCTGGATGCGCGTTGCATCGAGCTGGGCAGCGGAAACCTTTGGTTCGATCAATATTCCACGGGTCGGCATGGAGGTGTTGATCACCTTCCTCGAAGGCGATCCCGATCAGCCGCTGATCACCGGTTGCCTGTACCACGGCGCGAACCTGCCGCCGTACAAGCTCCCGGATTTCAAAACCCTGGCCACGGTCAAGAGCAAGGAATACAAGGGCAGCCGCGCCAACGAACTGCGCATCGACGACACCACCAGCGAGATCAGCATCGCGCTGCGCAGTGATCATGGTGCGAGTGCGATCAACCTCGGCTACCTGACCCATCCGCGTCCTTCAGGTGGGCAGCCACGAGGAGAGGGTTTTGAGTTAAGAACCGATCGCCACGGTGCGGTGCGTGCCGGTGCCGGTCTGCTCATCACCACCGAGCCGCGCCCGAACGAATCCAAGCACCACAAGGATCTGCCGGAAACCGCCGAACGTCTCGCGACGGCCAGCGATCAGCAGGATGGTTTCGCCGTTCAGGCCAAAGAGCTTCAAGCCCAAGAGGCCGGTGATCAGGACGACGTCGCCAAAGCGTTGCACGCCCAGCATCAAGGCGTGCTCGGCAGTGGTCCGGCGAACATGACCGCCAATGAGTTCCCGGAATTCACCGAGCCGCATCTGGTGCTCGCCAGCCCAGCGGGCATCGCCCTGACTACGCCGCGCTCCAGCCACATCGCCACCGGCGAACACCTGGCGTTGAGCAGCACCGGGCACACCAGCCTGTCGATCGGCAAACGCCTGCTGGCCAGTGCCAGTCGCGGCATGCGCCTGTTCGTGCAAAGCATGGGATGGCGTCTGGTCGCAGCGTCCGGCGACATCGACGTCCGCGCACTGAAGGACAGCATCAACCTGCTGGCCAAACTCAACATCACCGCCAATGCCGACCGCATCACCATCACCGCGAAAACCGAACTGGTGATCCAGGGCGGCGGCAGCGCCACGACCTACAACGCCGGCGGCATCACCCACGCCACCAGCGGCCCGTACACCGCGCACGCGGCGAACTTCGCCTACACCGGGGCGAAAAGTCTCGCCGGGGTGTTCCCGGAACCACCGAAACCGGGCAAAGGCGCGCTGGAACTGTTCAACCAGTACGCCGGGCGTCAGGGCATCAAGGAAGGCGATTACGAAGTCATTGATGCCTTGGGCAAAAGCATCAAGGGCAAGCTCGACGCCAAAGGTTTTGCCAGTGTCGCCGGCGCCGCGCCGGGGCCGGCGCGGGTGCTGTTCGGCAAGGACCCGGCGGACACCTGGAGCGATGGCAGTTACATCGGCAAGCCGGAGTGGCCATTGAATCCGCCGGGGGCCGAGGATGTGCCGAGTCAGGTGCAAGCCATGGTCGCGCAGGTCTTGCCTAGCAAGAGTTGGGACATGTTGGAGAAGGGCAAGGACATGGCGCAAACAGGGATGAGTGCGATGCAGACGGCGCAAGGTGCGATGCAAGCGGCGCAGCAAGTGAAAGGTGGGGTGGCCAGATTGCCGAAACTGGCGAGTGCCGCCATGCCGAGTGCGTCGGGGATCCTCGGCGCAGCAAGCAAGGGCGGACAGCTACCGACGCTTCCCGCGCCAACGCTTCCAAAACCTTCCTTGAAAACCCCGGGCCTGTTGGCGGGTGAGATGTTGTCATGACCACTGAAATCGTAAAACGTGAACCTCAGGTTGCTATCGTTCCCCTGAATGCCATCGACATTCAGGACGTTGCCAGCGGTGCGGCAACGTTCGATGCCTGGCTTCAATCCGCCAGTGGTGGGGTGGTCACTCTCGACCGGATCAAGAACGTCGCCGGCGCCTTACCCGTGGTGGGCAACATCATGGCGCTGGTCGATGCGCTGGGTGACATCGTCACCCTGTCGAACGCCAAGCAGCGCGACTTGCTCGCGTGGGCCAGCCTTGGCATCAACCTGATCGGCGTATTGCCTTTACCACCGGCAATGGCAGCGGCGCGCATGACACTGCGCCCGACACTGTTTCTGGTGCGTCAGGAGATGAGGGCCAGCAGCAAGTTGTTGCTCAGCACTTCCGTGATCGAGGTGCTGGTTGGTCACCTGAACGCCTCGATTATCGGCACACTGGATGATTTTGTTGAACAGGCCAAAGGCAAGTTGCCCGGTATTTTGGCGGACGCTGGCAAGCTCGGAGAAGAAGTCGTTAACGAAATTGCCAAAGGCATCGAAGCGGTGGCGTTTGGCAATCTGGATGCCAAAGGTGATCTGAATGCAGCCAGCATCCAGGCAAGCGCTGCGGCCGACCAATTCAAGAATGATCCGCTGGCGTCTTTCAGCAATATTTTTGGGGCTGCCAACAGTGCGCTGAAGTCAGCAGGCAAAGGCCTGGCCAACAGCGTGGCGCAAAATCTCGTTCCTGATGACCTCAAAAAAAACGTTTCCGCCGAAACCAAAAAACTGCGGGCGATGGGCCCGGAACTACGCACCCAATTGAGCAAGCTGGACGACGAGTCCGTTCAGAACTCCATCGGTTGGTTGCTGCTGATCCTTTCCAGCGCCGTGACGTTGTGGCGCAAGCGCAATGCCCATGGCCAGAACGCCGCCGTCCACCCGGAGAAGATCGGACAGGCGAAGCGTACGGCATCTGAGGGACAGTTGGCCGCCCACGGCCAACAGGCACCGGCGAAAGGCGCGCCCAATCCAAAGAAAGGCCCCTGTGAATGCGCCACGCCATACAGCATCAATTTTGCCATAGGCTCTGAAAGCCTCAGCCATACCGATTTCAGCCTGCCCGGCCCCTTCCCGATCGAATGGACACGCACCTACAACTCACGCCTCGGCGCCTTCGATCAGAGCGAACTCGGCGCTCGCTGGATCAGCGAATTCACCACGCGCTTCGACTGCGTGGACGATGGCCTGACGTTCTGCGACGCTGACGGCCGCGACCACAGCTACCCGCTGCCAAAGGTCGGTCTGTTCCACTACGACGCCATTGAAAACATCACCCTGGTTCGCAGTGGCGAAGACCAGTTGCTGTTGTGCCGTGGCTTCGAACGCAAGGAAACCTACGTCCGCCGTGGCCAGCGCTTTGTGCTGAGCAATATCTCGCTGCGCAACGGCGCCGGGGTCATGCTGCATTACGAGCATCGTCACGGCGAACACTCGCTGCTCTCCGACCTGATCACCTACCAGGAAAACGACATCAGCAAGGTGCACCTGCACCTCGGCACGATGATCGACGATCACGGCCGGTTTATCGGCCTCTGGCAGATCGTTGACGGCGAGCCGTTGCGACAACTTTGTGCGTACCAATACGACGCCTATGGCGACCTGGTTCAGGCGCAGGACGAGAACGGCGCAGTCTGGTCGTATCAGTTCCAGCATCATCTGATCACCCGCTACACCGACCGCACCGGGCGCGGCATGAACCTGCAGTGGGACGGTTCAAGCGCCAAGGCCAAAGCCATCCGCGAATGGGCGGACGACGGCAGCTTCGACACGCGCCTGGAGTGGGACGAAAACATCCGTCTGACCTACGTCACCGACGCGCTCGGCAACGAGACCTGGCACTACTACGACATCCTTGGCTACACCTATCGCATTCGCTACGCGGACGAGCGTTCGGAATGGTTCTTCCGCGACGAGGCCAAGAACATCGTGCGCCGCGTCAACGCCGACGGCAGCACCGATCGCTACAGCTACGATGAACGCAGCAACCTGCTCGAACACATCCGCGCCGATCACACGGTGATGCACTACGCGTACGACGACCAGGACCTGCTGATCAAGATCAGCGACGCCGAGGGCGGTCAGTGGCAACGCGCCTATGACGACCAAGGCAATCTGGTTGAAGCGCTGGATCCGCTGGGCAACAAAACCGAATACGCCTACAACAAATCCGGCCAGCCCACCGCGATCAAGGACGCCAACGGCAACGAAAAGACCCTGGACTACAACGATGCCGGGCAGATGGTCGAGTACGTCGACTGCTCGGGCAAGACCAGCGCCTGGGAATACAACGAACTGGGGCAGATGATCTGCTTCACTGACGCCGCCGGTAACGCCACCGAATACGAATACAAGGCTGGCCAACTGGTGCTGATCAAGCACCCGGACAAGACCGAAGAGCGCTTTGAACGCGACGCCGAAGGCCGGTTATTGGCGTATGCCGACGGTCTCGATCGCTGCACCACGTGGAGCTACAGCGCTGCCGGTTTGATCACCGAGCGTGTCGACGCCGCCGAGCAAACCCTGCGCTACCGCTGGGACCGTCTCGGACGGCTGACGGCCCTGGAAAACGAAAACGAACAACGCGCGCACTTTCACTACGATCCGGTCGGACGCCTGCTGGAAGAACGCGGTTTCGACGGACGCAGCACGCGCTATCAGTACGACCCACTCACCGGCCGCCTCGCCCAGTCGATCAATGGCCAACGCGTCATCTCGTTGAGCTTCGACCCGATGGGCCGTGTAACTGAACGGCGCGCGACCTTTGGCGATCAGTCGCAAAGCGAAACCTTTGCCTACGATGGCAACGGCAACCTGGTGCTGGCTGACAATGCCGACAGCCGCCTGCAATGGTTCCACGACCAAGCCGGCAATCTGCTGCGCGAACACCAGCACTACCTCGGCCTGGAAAAACCCACCGTCGCGATCTGGCAGCACGAGTACGACGTGCTCAACCAACGAGTCGCCACCGTGCGCCCCGACGGCCACCGTGTCAGTTGGCTGACGTACGGCAGTGGCCACCTGCTCGGCCTGCGCCTCGATGAACACGAACTGATCGGCTACGAACGCGACGATCTGCACCGCGAAATCGCCCGCCATCAAGGCAATCACCTGCTGCAAACTCAAAGCTGGGACCCGGCCGGTCGCTTGCAGGAACAACTGCTGGGGCGCAGCGATGACAAAAGCACTCTGCTCAAGCGCGAATACAAATATGACGCTGCCGGCCAACTGACTGACATCAACGACAGTCGTCGCGGCCCGCTCGCCTATCGTTACGATCCCGTGGGTCGACTGCTCAGCGCGGTGACGCGTCAAGGCGTGGAAACGTTTGCCTTCGACCCGGCCGGTAACCTGCTGGATGACAAGACTGCCGAAATCCGTCGTCCACTGGATCTGACGCCACCACGTAGCAAACTGGTCGACAATCTGTTGCGCGAATACGCCGGCACTCACTACGACTACGACGAACGCGGTAATCAGATCCAGCGCTGGCACAACGGCCAACGCGGTGATCTGCGTTGGGACCTTTTTGATCGACTGGTGCATTTCGAAGACCCGCGCCTGAGCGTGGATTTCGCTTACGACGCACTGGGACGCCGCCTGCACAAAAACTCCCGCGCCCACTGCAAACAGCGCCCGGAAGCCGGTTCCCTCTGGAACAGAAATGAACACGCGCGCAAACAACGCGAACTCGGCTGCGGCTTCACTTTGTACGGCTGGGATGGCGACAACCTTGCGTGGGAAAGCAGCCCGGCGCAGAGCGATGGCGAACCGGGGCGCACAGTGCACTACGTCTTCGAACCGGGCACTTTTGTCCCTGTGGCGCAGGCTGTACGGCATGCGCCAATCGAGCTGATCGGTTTGCCGGGTTACAGCGGTGAATACAGCCTTGATGAAGATCCAGTGTGGAATCACAAGGCAACGGCATTACCGTTTGATGCGTTGGCCTGGTACCAATGTGATCACCTGGGCACGCCGCAGGAGCTGACGGACTCGCAAGGCAACCTTGCCTGGACCGCGCAGTACAAGGCGTGGGGACAGGTGACGGAACAGCGCTCGGAGTGGGCGCGTCAGCATGGCGTGATGAACCCGATACGGTTCCAAGGGCAGTATCACGATCATGAGACAGGGCTGCATTACAATCGACACAGGTACTATGACCCAAGTGTTGGCCGTTTCATTAGCAAAGACCCGATCGGTTACATGGGAGGGCTAAATCTTTATGCATATGCACCAAATCCGACAGGCTGGGTCGATAGCCTTGGTTTGAGTGCAACATGCCCATGTGAATGTAATAAAGTACTTGAAGCTGAAGGTGTAGTGACAGGTCGCCATGGCGACCTTCGAAAAATAGGGGGGCTCCAAGACTCCCACCACATCTATCAGGATGCGTCGATGAATGGAATTTCAGGTTATAAATACAATGATGCGCCAGCGATAAGCCTTCAAGGAAGAAACCCAGACGGAACCACACGAGGAACTCCGCACTATAATGCTAATCGAGCCCAAGATAAGGCATCAACTGCCGGCCTGCTAGGAAGTGAGACTGTCGTAGCCTTCAAGTCGCTACGTGCTGCGGGACTGAGTCCGAAGGCAGCGAAGTGCGCGACACTCCAGGCTCGTGGCTACTTCACCGGTATTAAAGCCAACGCGGGTACCAGCACCGCAACACCTTCCAAGAGACGGAGTCGATAAATGAGTACACCCACCAATCACGAAGCTTATGCCAAGACCCAATTGCTCGTAGAGGCCATCGATCGACGTGACACGTCTACACTTGAGCAAGATTTTGGAATATCCAGCGCGGTTGCTGATGAGATTTATGAGTGTATTGATGATTATTTCGCTAAAGGCACCAAGATATCCATCGCGCCTGAAGAAAAGGCTTTTGATTCAAGCAAGCAAGGCCGGCCTTACATTGATGTATATGAAACTAATGAAAAAACGCTCGGGTTAGAATGTGTTCTTTTTGCTGATGGTGCACCCGGTGAAGCGATCCTTCACCTCGAGATTTCCGGAGTTAATGGGGGGCTGGGGGTTTATTACAAGTACATTGGTTCCTAATGGCTCGCAGAAATACTAAAGTTATCGCGGTCATTGAATGCAATTGATTACTAAGACACCGGTTTAGGAGAGTTGCTCTATGAAAGACGTTATCCGACTGGGCGACTCCACAACTCACGGTGGCAAAGTTCTTGAAGCATTCTCCCAAACCGACCTCAACGGCAAACCTATAGCTGGGGTGGGTCACAAGGTGAGTTGCCCTCTGTGTAAAGGGATTTTTCCAATCGCCGAGGGCAGCAGCACCTATACAGTCGATGGCACGCCAATCGCCTTGCACGGCATGAAAATCGTTTGTGGGGCCGCATTGATTGCTAGTGGTCCTATAGGGGCGGTTGTCGGCTGAGTCTTGTGGGTGTGAACTATCCATTTTGAATCGCACTGATTTCGAAGTCTCTGATCGGCCGCATTTAGCCGATACTTCAATCAAGGCTGCTTACGACCCAGAGTGTGTAAAAACGCTTTGCCAAAACTGAAGTATGGGCATCTACGTTAAATCTGATATTTAACGGTACGTCAGAAGATGTGGATTTCGCGTAGAAGCGAGAATTTAGTTCGGTTTTGAGTACCTGTCGCGCTCAAAAACAATTTTATACAGCTTCGGTCATTTGCAGGGGTTCCTCAGGGACAGCTATTGGCCAGAAGCTGACGTTCGCAACCGACCGCTAACGGCAAGCAGTCGTTCTGGAATGGCAGGAAACGGCCCAGAGTGTGTAAAAACGCTCAAGGCTTCATCGTCTTGGATCATTGACGTTCGTGGCTGAACGATCGCATGGCAAATGCTGCGTATTGCATCAGTCGCGACCTGGAACACGTCAACGCTGTTTTTACAGTCTCTGGGATGGGCCAAAATCAGCTTTTTATGCCGACAGCGCCTTCATTAAACCGTGAGCACCGATGATTTTCATGACCCGTTTCATGTTGTAGGCGAGCACATTTAAACTCATCTCCGCGCCCACCCCGGCCAGCTTTCGCGTCAGGAAGTGCGTCGCACCCATCCATTGTTTGAGCGTCCCGAAGGGATGCTCGACCGTACGCTTGCGGACTCGCATCATGTCCGGCGCGTTGCTCAGTCTGTTCTGCATTTCCTCCAGTATGGCTTCATGCTCCCAGCGTCGAACTCGTCGTTCCGTGCTCGGTGTGCACTGCGCTTTCAGCGCGCAGCCCCTGCATTTCGAACTCCAGTAACGTTGCAGCGTCAGGCCTTTTTCAACGTTGGTATAGCGCCAGATCAGTGCTTCTCCCGCCGGGCAAATGTATTCGTTTTTTGCCGCGTCGTAGATGAAAGCATCGTTATTGAAACGCCCGTCCGCTTTGGCTCCAGAGGTCATCGGCTTGGGCACATAGGCGGTGATCCCGGCATCGTGACAACCCAGGATCTCTTCGCTTTTGAAGTAACCTCGATCAGCCACTACCGACAGCGTTTCTGACGCCATAGCCTCGCGGGCCTGCTTGGCCATCGAGCTGAGTTGATCGCGATCGGAACCGACGTTGGTAACCTCATGTGCAACGATCAAATGGTGCTGCGTATCGACCGCTGTCTGCACGTTATAGCCAACAATTCCCGTGCCGCGCGTCATCATTGATCGGCTGTCTGGATCGGTCAGTGAGACCTGTTTATCCGGTGATTCATTGAGCTGAATTTCGATCGCCTGAAGCTCTTTCATTTGAATTTTGAGCTTGGCGATTTTCTCTTCCAGCCGCACGGCGCTGGGCTCGGTAGCTGTTGGTTCTTGCCGATCAGCAGCATCGAGTGCCGTCAGGTAACGGTTGATGCTCGATTCAATTTCTTCCATTCGCCGCTTCAGTTTGGCGCTGGTGAAATTGCGGTCGCGATTGTTGACGGCTTTAAATTTGCTGCCATCAATGGCGACCAGATGTTCTCCGAACAGTCCCAACTGCTGACACAACACGACGAACTGGCGGCAGACGCCTCGGATGGCTTTGCTGTTGTCTTTTCGGAAGTTGGCGATGGTCTTGAAGTCCGGCATCAAACGCCCGGTCAACCACATCAGTTCGACGTTGCGTTGGGCTTCTCGCTCCAGGCGTCGGCTCGACTGGATGCGGTTGAGATAACCGTAGATGTAGATCTTCAACAAGACCGAGGGATGGTAAGCAGGTCGGCCAGTGTCGGCTGGAATGGCACCGTCAAAACCCAGTTTGACCAGGTCGAGTTCGTCGACGAAGACGTCGACTACGCGCACCGGATTGGTATCGCTGACGTAGTCGTCGAGGCTCTCGGGAAGTAAGGTGCCTTGGCCTCGATGTTCACCTTGGATAAAGCGCTTCATGGGCGATCCCTGCGATGAAATCCTCAGAAATCATAGCAAGTGTTCGCGAAGGCGTTTTTACACACTCTGGGCCAGAAGCGGTCAGTCATGACCGGCTGTTATCAACCCATAGCTGCCGATGGCGGTCAGACATGAGTCGCCCAAGAGCGTGGGAGTATCGCGGACCTGATATAGCAAGCCCAATAGCACTGAGCTTATGATGGTGCATCAATTTTCAGGGACGACCAAATGTATAGCGCGTACAAACCCATGCGGAATTTTGCCGCCAAATTGAATCGTATCGAGTCCCTCATAAAAATCTGGAGTTTTTTCGGAAACATCGAGCATGACAAACCCTTACCTTTGCAGTTCGCTCGAATGAATAAGCTCGGTAAGGCCTCCCTAAAGGACATAGTGCATCCTTGGGAGCTAGATATTCTAACGCGTGAGATTATTCTGCACGCCGACGGTAGTAACTCGAAGGACCTCTACAATACAGGCCACTTGGCAGCGGCCATCAATATAATTCGGCGAATATCAGATAGTCAGAACAGTGCAGATCTTCAAAGAACAATTTACCAAGAGTTACAGCGCGGCTACCAGCAACAAGTGCTATGGCGTACTAATATGCACCTGATGCTTGCTCGTCATTTGAAAATTTACAACACGCCGGATCTCGCGGCTGTTCTTATGAAAGGCACTACTCTTTCTATAAAGCAGTTTTATCTACTAGGGGTGTCGATATCCGGTCACTTCCTCACTAAGTATGCGTACAACCTAAAGCAGGATTACACAGAGTTTGGAATAAGCGATGAGCAGCGTGATGTTTTTCTAGAAAAGGTGGTGCTTAACTTTGAGGACCTAAAGGCTCGGACACTCAGCACGCAGGAGTACAATGAAAACTGGTCCTACACTATTAATCCCCTTATAAGCACTCCGCTGATTGTCATCGATCAAGCTTCTCCTAATACCGTAATTTGCCCCATTCCTTTTTACTTGATGTATAGGTTTTCGGAGGGGCTCT
Organism: Pseudomonas sp. GNP014; assembly: GCF_054344005.1. Taxonomy (NCBI): domain Bacteria; kingdom Pseudomonadati; phylum Pseudomonadota; class Gammaproteobacteria; order Pseudomonadales; family Pseudomonadaceae; genus Pseudomonas; species Pseudomonas sp. GNP014. The sequence goes on from NZ_JBTGUS010000001.1 coordinate 4,160,185, forward strand.
TTTTTGATATCGCTAAAATCCAAGGTTACGAGCAAGCGTACGGCGATGCTTTTGAGGATTACGTATATGACGTCAGCAACATTTTGAATGCGGGATGTAAATCTGGATTTTCAGTCAATATCGCCAAGCCTGAGCCGTACAACATCGGGAAAAACGTAAAGCATGGGATTGATTTACTCGTTTATGACACGACTGGAGCAATTCTCGTCGAGTGCAAGTCCAAACGACTAAGCCTCAAAGCTCGCTACCAATTGGACAGTCAAGCCTTGTATCGCGAGATAGATGTTTTGGCTCGATATGTCGTTCAAAATTACAAGAACCTCGAGGACATTACCAATGGATACACAGGGTGGCAACCTGGGAACCGATCTCTGTTTCCCGTGGTCGTGACTCTTGTCAGTTGGAACCTTTTTGGGCCAAAAGCCTATGAAAGGCTCGAAGAGTCCGTGCTCAGTCTGTTAAACAAGGCCAAAATTTCTCGCGACATTGTGGACTTGTATCCATACACCATCATGTCGGTAGAGGAATACGAAACAGCCTTTCAAGTAATCACACAGGTAGGGGTAAAAGAGTTCTTTAGCAAAAGGGCGAGCGAAAACCAGAAGGGATGGATGGTGATGCCATTCATCCAAACGAACTTCCCCAAAGAGTTAGAAGCCTGTCGCAACGATTATTTGAATTTTGTATTAGGCGACCTGGTAGAGGAAATTCGTGCGGGTGTCTAGGCACTGGCGAATAGGGAGGTCAAGAAAGAAAAGTCGCTGCCATTCTGACTGGCTGAATCGCCCCTGGTTTAAAAAAATAATGTTGAGCGACTGCTTCTGGCCGAGGCTGTGTAAAAACGTTTTTCAGCGCGACAGGTACTCAAGCCCGGACTGAGAATCGCGCTTCTACGTAAAATCCGCACCTGCTGACGTGCCGATAAATTTCAGATTCGACGTAAACGCGCACACTCCAATTTTGGCGAAGCGTTTTTACACACTCTGGGCCGAAAGCAGCCTATTGCTCCACTGCAAGCATTTCCGTTGCATCAAATCTGTCAGTTGAAATTGAAGGGAGAAGGGCGATTTGAAGGTAGGGTCGCGGAAATAACCGAAGAGATGCGGAAACGATCCAGAGACGAAGTAGGAAAATTCCGGAATGCCAGAAACAACAAGGCCCTGAATAATCAGGGCTTTGTCGTACTTAAGATGGCGGAGGCGATGGGATTCGAACTCATGGACCTGTTACAGTCGACGGTTTTCAAGTCCGACTAAAGCAGTAATTTCAATGGGTTGTTACCTGAGGTATTCCGCTTTGATTGTGCGCAAGCGTCCCTCAGAACGGCCGCTAACGGCCAACTCAGCCTCTTCGACTTCGGATACGCGTAAACACGTTTTCACGGCCTCAATATCCCAAAGCAACTCATCAGGATGCGTTGCGGGATGCTGTTGGCCGGCTGCATATGAGCGTGCGCTCACATTTCGACAACATCGGTTGTGCAGGCGTTGCAGTTCACGGAATTCATGTTCCTGCACAGCCATCACGCCGTTAAGCCGGCCTACTGAAACTCCGTCGCGATCCCGGACAACGGTTTCGTTGAGTATCGTGTACTCGATACCGATTTCGATCTTCACGCGAAGATCACTGTATGCATTACGGATCGCATACCGCCCAGTGTCTCCGGGAGGGGTGTTGAAGGTTGCTGCAATCTGCTGTTGTTCACGACGGTGTTGCGCGATGCGCTCGCGGTGCCGGCGGATGTCATACGGCAAACCGGCATCGACGTAGCCAAGGCCTTCCGCCCGGTAGCTGATCGACCACACGTCAGGTGCAAGACCCGCATCGTGGCAGAGCGTAAACAGTTCACCGGAGAATGGGTCGTCGAAACGATTCCGGAAGTGGATCCCGACTGGTGAAGCTCAGCGAAGAAGTGGCAAGCGCTCACATACGCTGCTCTGCTTCGCTCAATACTTGGTCGGGGCAAGCTGGCAGTCCAACAGCTGAATTCCCAGGCGAACTGCCCCGGCCTCACCGGCTGAGCTGACTCCAGCTTCAACGTGCCTAAGCTCCAGTCTAATGAGCTCCTCGTTCATGCATCCAGCCAGAGCCTCACTGATGTAAGTCCGAGTCAGTTGACAGCCAGTACGCTAATCGGCCGTGTCTGACTAGCAGTGAGCGTGTTGAGTGAGTAATGGATGTTTGCATCAAGCATAGGGATTCCTTGTCGCTATAGCGGCTGACTTTGAAGGGAAGGTGATAGCTGGTTGTGAAGGCATCGACTATGATCGAAGCATTTTTAGTTATTGCGTGAGGGATGTATGCGTAATGGGCTTGCTTGGATTGGTACGATATTTACCGCAATTTATTTAGTTGGATTTATTTGGTTTATTTTTGATCGGCTACCTCAGCTTCAAACCATGGAACTGAATAGTGTGGGGGATTTTTTTGCGGGAGCCTTTGGACCTATAGCCTTCTTCTGGCTGATATTGGGCTTCATGCAGCAAGGGGCGGAGTTACGTCTCAGCGCTGATGCTTTGAAGATGCAGGCTGAGGAGTTACGGGCATCTGTGATGCAGCAGACCGAAATGGTGAAAGCTCAAAACTCTAGTCTTTTGCATCAAGAGCGACTTCTGGAGCCGCTGCTCGAAATATCATTTGAGGGAAATACTACCCATTTTGACGAGGGGGAGGCGCTTTCAATCGATTCATTTTCTATCGTGAATCGAGGGAATTACTGTGAGCACGTGTTCGCGATGGTATTAGTCAAAGGAGAGGAGGTTGTAACTTTCCGTTTGCTGCCCTTCAATAAAGATTCAAAGCAAACTCTCGATGTGGTGGATACGATTAATATTAATGAGGATTCTGAAATTCAAATTCATTATAAAAAAACAAGCGGAAAAGAAGGGGTGCAACGATTTACTTTGTTTAAGTATGAATCTCGGGATGGTGTAGGTGTGCAAGTTATTAAGCAACCATTGCCAGGTGAAAGTTTTCCTAAAGTCGGATGTTAGGTTCTTTTGGGGGGGCTGTGTAAAAACAAGTGTACCGACGCGGTCACGTACGGCCCTCATGTCTGTCTCGTCATAGCCCCGGATGTTGCTTTTTTTGGATCGCTTAGGCATGACATATCGTGGGACGAGTTTTTTACCGTGCAGATGTAGCCTGGAATTCCCTTACCAAATCTTTCAGCGATGTTGATTTGGCTAACTCCGCGCCACCGACGCCCAACACGTTGTCATGTATGAAGGTAACCACCCCGCTGTGGTTATCGATGAGCCGGACATTTCCCCACTTGTCGACCTCCATGCAGGTTAAGCGATTCACGGCCTGACTCGAGAAGAGCAGGCGGCCATGATCAACGATGATCCGGATCACTTGTTTTACGTACTCGAGGCGTTGATTCTTCGGAGCGAATTTGTTGTCTGTGGACATTGGGCGTCCTATGCCGGTGCATGCGGCGGTGGGAGGGAAGGATCAGCTACAGTTGTGCGATCAGCAAAAGGAGAAAGTGATGACTTGCGCTATTTGTAGGGCGGAAACAGAACCAAGGCTCCCGATGGGCCTTGCTCTTAGGTATTCGTGTTCCGACTGCGGTGACTACCGAATCTCAACAACTCTTGATGCCATGATCGGTGAGAAGGTTTTTGATATTGAACGCACTCGTGTAGTGCTCAGATTTCGGCGGCGCAAAGCGCCCACCGATGAGCCAATGCTCGATTCTGATGATCAGGATTTGCTCAACGATCCAGACTGACCTGCTACAGTATTCGACGGCCTATCCAGCGAACGACGGTGACGGCCTTACTGTTGACGATCGCTTTGTAGTGCGGGTCGTCGGGGCTTTTAGCTGGCCGGCGCGAACACAGTCAACTGCATCTGCAAGATCCACGTACTTGATGATGAGGGGCCGGGCGGGTCAGTGAGACCTTCGCGCATACCGGCCACGCTGAACGCCTGACATGGCGTGCAGCCGACGAGGATGTCCGGTGCGGCGATCTTGCCCGTCAGCACCTGGGCGCCAAGTTTGGTCATGTCGTCGAGGTTAGGCGTGTTCGGGTAGTGGTGAACCAGCACTGCGCTGGCAAAGGCTTCGAACTCGGCGAACCAGGTCGCCCGCATGCCGAGTGGGTTCCATGCAAGCGTTGCCGCCTGGATGCTGGAGCAGATCGAGGCGTAAGTAAAGTCCATTGGGATACCTGTATTTAAGAAAAGCAGCGATAATCGCCGCTTTTACTTCGGGCGAGTGCAGGGATGAGCGGCGAAAAAAACGAAATAATGGGGCCTGACTTTGGAGCCTTACCTGGCCCTACTCAGACCAAGATTGCGGAAGGACATGTAAAGTCCGCTGTGAGCGATTTGCGAGGCTGGAAGGGGATTTATGAACTCTGTGTCGAGCTGAGAAACTTTGAAATTTCCCAGTTGGTACAACGCAATAACTTTTTTATGATTTTTCAAGGGGTTCTTCTTGCAGGAGTGTGCCAGTCGGCAGGCCAGATCCCGATTGTAAGCTTTATGATATGTCTTGCGGGTCTAGCTGTTTCAGTTCTTCAAGCTGGTATGGCGGCAGGAGCAAAGTATTGGCAGGTCCACTGGGAGCTTAATACCCAAAAGTCTGAACAGGTAATGATGAAGGTTTGGACGGTACATGATCGCTTGCAACAAAAAATTGATGACAATAATGTTGAAATTGAAAGCCATCTCTACTCTCAGCTTGAATCAAGGAAGCTTCTAATCCATCTGTTTCAAGAGGATTACAATAGAGAGGCCATACAGGAGAGCATTCAAGGAGGGCGAGTTAAGAGGCGATTTGTGAACTGGCTTATAATGAGGCGCTTTTCGGCAAGTCGAATACCAATTTACGTTGGGATTTGCTTGTCGCTGGTTTGGTTTGTCCTTTTGATTTGCACGATTAGGATTCCGGGCGTTGACTGGGATGTGGCTAGTTGGATTACAGGTTTTCACTCAAAATAACAAGAGCGTCTGAAGCTCAGGCTGCTGCTTGGGCTTCTTGCCTTGTGGGCCCTTATCAAAGCCAACCTTTGGCGCTTTGGCCTTCGGATTAATAGTTGGATTTCCGTCGGCGTCTACAAACGCGACACTTACCGGGCTTAGGGGCCAACTCGATGAACTTCACGGCATACTGGGGAGCATCGAGCAACGGGCTGAGTTGCTTCACCTTCGTACCGGTCATAATCTGGTCTGTGCGCACACCGATCTTATGCATCCACTCATCAACGGTCAGCTCTATAGTGTCGCCGTTTCGCTTTGGGTCAGGCCGACTGGTTTTGACTGTCTTCTTGGTCTCGACCATGGCGACGTCGCGGGCCATACCAGACACTGTAAATGTGCTCATGGCTTTCTCCAAGGTGAGCGCCTAACTCATCGGCTAGCGTGATTTGTAGAAGTGGGGTATTTATCTACAATCTCACACCGGCAGGAGGTGGATGCACTAGCGGCTACCGAAGAAGACGCCTAAAACAATGCTTAAACGAATAGGGCTGCCGGACGACGCAGTGAAGCTGGAGATGGCCGTGTTCCTTCGGGAGGTGATCGACCTGGCCAGCTACATGGAGTCGGAACATCAGATGGTTGAGTCGCCGAGCTTTGTCTGAGCTGGCGTAGCGCCGTTCGTTGCGGTCTTTGTGTTTGTCCGGCATTGAGCCGGACCAAGGAGCCTGAGATGGACGGAAAACCTTCCAACAAATTGATCGCAGAGCAAAGCGGTCTGACCGAAGCAGAGGTCGGGACGTACGTAACGGCTGTCGAAATGCAGGCAGATGGAAGCTGGATTGTTTACTTCGGTGTTGAAGTTGCTCAGTTGCCAGATGTCGACAAGAAAACTAATGCATCCCGAACGCTGTTGATTCCAAGCTGGCTCGCCAAGCACTGGGTAGACCGAGACATTGGCTAGGACGACGCACTCCATGACCGGTGGTGGCAATTTGGTTTGGGTTGGTGTATTACTTTCTTGCTAAGTCGAGCGAGGCAATAAAACGGGAGATTTCAAATGGATTTTCAGCAAGACCCGGACAGTTTCGGCAGTTACCTTGGACAAGCTGCCAGAGATATAACTCACGCAAGAGTTAACTTCCTTGATCGGTTAGACCATTGGAAGGGGCTCGCGGAACGTAAATACGGCCAACTGGTAACTATTGAGCATCTACCAGAGCAGCGAGGCTTCATTGGATCGGTGTTGGGTAAGCCTTTCTCGTTGATTGTAAGCCCTCTTGTAATCGAAGGCAGGGGACGACTGGAGGTCGTGGTCACTATTCCCAATCTTGCCGAAACAGATAGCGAGATATCCCGATTCAATGTTGATCGTAACGGCGATTTAGCTGATGACTACGAGATTCCCGGCGGCGATTCCGATAGCCTGATGAGCGTTAAAACATTCATGGGCATTCTAAAAAAGGTGCTCGAACAAACTATGCCAGTTGGCAGCTAGTTCCAATCTGAAGCGCCTCGTGCACCCAGAAGCTTTCAAGCTTTCGCGCCACGGACGGCGAAATCGTGATTTCGTCTCGCGGCGGGATGAGAAGGCTAGCTGAACAGCCCTAGCAGAAGCCAATTCGTCAGACCGGCCTACGTCTGCATTCCAGAGGCCCAAAGCGGGTATTCCGGCAGTGCGGATTTTTCCGCAATTTTTGTTTTGGTGCTGATTTTGTTGGCTCAAAACGGAGGATAAATTTGAAAAGTGCGGAAAATTTATGATCCTAAGTATATGATTTATATATGGAAAAACTCGGACTTAAAATCCCCCGCTCGTAAGGGCGTGCCGGTTCGATTCCGGCTTCGGGCACCATCTCTAATCAAGGGTTTGCGGGCGAAAGCTGATGCAAGCCCTTGTTTGTTTCCGGGGCGGTATTTTGATCGGATGCCCCTGGATTACCGCTAATGGATACTTCTGATCGTTCGCAATTTTCATTGTGCCTATTGGCGTTGCGTACGCTCACTGGCCTGACAGCCGTCATTTTTTTTAAGCAAAAGCCCAGCTATTTAGCTGGGCTTTTTTGTAGCTTTAAACAAATGCCTGCCCACTGAAACCTCGCGGCAGGCGCTGAAGTCCGGCCATTGCTGTCAGCCGCTCAATCCATTGTGTGCGCCAATCAACCGCGCCATGAGTGTTCTTTGCCTGTCGGGCAGTGCGTCGTGCTGCATTGCGTTGGTCTTTTCTTGCCTGCTTGAACGCATCGGTATTGCGGCAGCTACGGCACTTCACGCGATTGAGTTCTTTGCTCGCTGAGAGTTGCTGACCTTTGTGACCGCAGGCCAGATGACCGTCGACGCTGAAATGAATGACCATGAACCGTCTCCTGAGTGACGTGTAATGGTTTGACAACTGGCAGCCATGCGCGTTCGGCGAGACAAATCGCAGACAAAAAAACACCCGCATGCGGGCGGGCGTTGAAGGTGATCTCTAATGGAGTGATTTCACTTTAAGCGGGTCGATGTGATGGCTTCGTGAAAAGAAACTTTTCGGCTCACACAAGCAATCGCCGGGCAGAAGGCCGCCCGGCAACAATGACCATCCCTCGCGATGACCTGATTTGTCGTTATCTGAACCGTGGCAGCGGCCGATCAACCGGCTTCAGGGCCGACAGTGTATTGCGAATCAGCGGCGCATCCTTTTCGATGTCGTTCAGCCGATCGCGGATACGCAGGGCGGTGGGGTGTCCGCCTTGATGATCGACCCAGTCGGCGATCTCCTTGCAAGCGGCCGCGAGGCGGGCCTGCCGGGCGTCGAGCAGGGTGAGGAGGGTGGTGATGGACTCTTTTTCGGACATGGAACACCTCCGTTCAATGAAACCGCTGAGCGGCAGCAAAAAGCCCGCAAGTCGCGAGCCTTCTGCCGTTGGGGTGCTGCTCCTTCAGCTGGTTTCAGTATAGACCCGCCGGTGATCGGCATCAGCCGGAAGACTGGCGGACCGGTAGTGGAGAACTCGCTGCGTTAAGGCGCTCGCATTCGAACCTGGCGTCTTGCTCCCTGTCGTAGCCATCGCCGATGAAGCCACCCGTGCGCGTGTCGCAGATACGAAACCAGCCAATGGCTTCGGCGGGATCATGCTGGCTTTCTCCGGCGCGTCGACCGTGAATGATGATCTTGTTGCAGCGCTTCACGACGAAAATGTCTTCCATGGCGTCACCGCAGCTGATTCGTGTCAGATCAACTATAGAAGGCTGCGGCGATCGTGCAAAAAATAGGCAGATCAACTCGTCGGCTGGCACTGCCAGGCGGGGATCAAGGCGAGTCAGTCATTTCGCTCATCTGCTCGAGAAACATTGCCAGCGCCACTTCTTCGGCGCGCAGCCCTTTGCGTACTCGCGGACGGGGGAGTTGCGCCAGTGCGCCGAGCATGAATTTTTCCACCACAGCGGGATGGATATAGCACTTGCGGCACACCGCTGGCGTATTGCCCAGCTGTTTGGCTACGCCCTTGACCATCTCGACGACGTGGCGTTTGGCTTCGATCTCCGATTCGTGAGTCAGCCCACGCAACACCGCCAATGCCAGGGCGCTGCCGGCCCAGGTGCGGTAGTCCTTGGCGGTAAAGTCGGCGCCGGTCAGGGTTTGCAGATACGCATTGACGTCGGAAGAGCTGACTGTGTGGCGGTCACCATTTTCATCCAGATACTGAAACAGGTTCTGCCCGGGGATTTCCAGGCAGCGCTTGATGATTCGCGCCAGACGGCGATCCTTGACGGTGATTTGATGTTCGATCCCGCTCTTGCCGCGAAACTGGAACAGGATCGCACTGCCGTTGACCTCGACATGTCGGCTGCGCAAGGTCGTCAGGCCGTAGGAACGGTTATCCCGCGCATACTGCGTGTTGCCGACACGAATCAGCGTGGCATCGAGCAGGGTGATCACCGTGGCCATGACTTTGTCACGACTGAAACCGGGCGCGGCCAGCAGCGCTTCCAGCTGTTTGCGCAATTTTGGCAGCGCCAGGCCAAATTCGCGCAGGCGTGAATACTTGTCGGCATCGCGCACTTCTCGCCAGCGCGCGTGATAGCGGTATTGTTTGCGGCCACGGGCATCGCGCCCAGTGGCTTGCAGGTGGCCACGCGGGTCGACGCAGATCCACACGTCGATATAGGCCGGCGGCACCGCGAGGGCGTTGATGCGTTTGATTTCGTCCGGGTCAGTGATGCGCTGGCCCGAGGGTTCGAAGTAGCTGAACTTGCCGCGCAGTTTCTTGCGCGTGATACCGGGCTGGGTGTCATCGACATAGTGCAGGTCTGGGGGCAGTGCGTCGGTCAGCACGGTGTCGGGCATGGCGGCTTCCTTGGGGGCGTCGTGGTCTGTAAACGATTGACCGCACGCTGTAGCCGTCGTGCCGAATGATTTACGCCAGCACTGCGACCGCCTTGATCTGCGCCCAGAGTTGCTGGCCCGGATGCACGCCGAGTTGATCCCGCGAGAAGCGCGTGATACGCGCCACCAAGGGCGTGCCGCCGGCATCGAGACGAATCAGGACATGGGCAGCGTTGTCCGCTGCCAGTTCACTGACCACGGTGACCGGCAGACGATTGAGGATGCTGCTGAACTCGGTGTTCTGCAGGGTGAGACTGATGTCGCGCGCGTGTACCTTGCACCGTAAGGCCTGACCCAATGCCATCGGCGCGTGGGTGACGCGAATGTGCAAATGGGTGGCCGGCAATTGCAGGCTGAGCAACTGATAATCGGCGTCGTAGGCACTGACCTGACCCTCGATGATCACTCCGGCGTCGTCGCCCATTGCCATCGGCAAATCCAGACGGGCGAGGGTTTCGCCGATCGGGCCGCTGGCCAAGGCCTTGCCATCGCTGAGCAGCACGAGGTGATCGGCCAGTCGCGCCACTTCGTCTTGCGCGTGGCTGACGTACAGCAGTGGAATGTCCAGCTCGTCATGCAGACGCTGCAGGTAAGGCAGAATTTCGCGTTTGCGCTGGCTGTCGAGAGCGGCCAGGGGCTCGTCCATCAATAACAACTTCGGGCTGGTCAGCAGGGCTCGGGCAATGCCCACTCGTTGACGTTCGCCACCAGAGAGGTGCTGCGGATGGCGCTCGAGCAGATGACCGATACCCAGGAGTTCAGTGGCCTGCGCGAGATCCACCCGACGCTGGGCCTTGGCGATGCGCTTGAGGCCGAATTGCAGATTGCCCAGCACCGACAGGTGCGCGAACAGGCTGGCCTCTTGAAACACGTAGCCGACTGCGCGTTTGTGTGGCGGGACGAAAGTGCCATGGTCGCTGTCCTGCCAGACTTCACCGTTGATGCGGATAAATGCCTGTTCGGCACGTTCCAGCCCGGCAATGCAGCGCAGGCAGGTGGTTTTGCCGGAGCCGGAATGACCGTACAACGCGGTGACGCCACGGCCCGGCAAGTGCAGGTCAACGTCCAGGCTGAAGCCGGAATAGCCGATTTTCAAACGTGCATCAATCATCGGTCAGCTCCAGCCCGCACGGGTTTTGCGGCTGGTGTACAGCGCCAGCAACACCAGAAAGGAAAACACCAGCATCGCCCCGGCCAACCAGTGAGCCTGGGCGTATTCCATGGCTTCGACGTGGTCGTAAATCTGCACGGACACCACGCGGGTCTTGTCGGGAATGTTGCCGCCAATCATCAGCACCACACCGAATTCACCGACGGTATGGGCGAATCCGAGGATCGCTGCCGTGATAAAACCCGGGCGCGCCAGGGGCAGCATCACGCTGAAAAAAGTGTCCCAAGGATTGGCGCGCAAAGTCGCGGCCACTTCCAGAGGACGGGTGCCGATCGCCGAAAAGGCGTTCTGTAGCGGTTGCACCACAAACGGCATGGAGTAGATCACCGAGCCGATCACCAGCCCGGTAAAACTGAAGGTCAGCGTGCCGAGTCCCAGCCATTGGGTGAATTGGCCGAGAAAGCCGTGCGGCCCCATCATCAGCAACAGATAGAAACCGATGACGGTCGGCGGCAGCACGAGGGGCAGGGCGACAATCGCCCCGATCGGGCCGCGCAACCACGAGCGGGTACGCGACAGCCACAGGGCGATTGGTGTGCCGACCAGCAACAGAATCACGGTGGTCAGGGACGCCAGTTTCAGGGTCAGCCAGATCGCCGCAAAATCGGCACTCGTCAGTGCCATTTAGAGTTGATAACCGTAAGACTTGATCACCGCAGCGGCTTTTGGGCCCTTGAGGTATTCAACCAAGGCTTTGGCGGCGGCGCTGTCCTTGCCTTTGTTGAGGATGACCGCGTCCTGTTTGATCGGGTCGTGCAGGCTGGCCGGAACGATCCAGGCCGAGCCGCTGCTGACTTTACCGTCCTTGTAGATCTGCGAGAGAGCAACGAAGCCCAGTTCGGCGTTGCCGGTGGAGACGAATTGATACGCCTGGGTGATGTTCTGGCCTTCAACGATCTTGGCTTTGGTGGCCTCGGTCAGTTTCAGCTTCTCCAGCACCTGCGTGGCGGCGAGCCCGTAAGGTGCGGCTTTCGGGTTGGCGAGGGACAGATGCTGATACTCGTTTTTCTTCAGCACATCGCCTTTGGCATCGACGTAGCCTTCTTTGGCCGACCACAGCGCCAGGGTGCCGATGGCGTAGGTGAATCGCGAGCCCTTGACGCTATCGCCTTCTTTTTCGAGTTTTTCCGCAGTGGTGTCGTCCGCCGAGAGGAACACTTCGAACGGCGCGCCGTTTTTGATCTGGGTATAGAACTGGCCAGTGGCGCCGTAAGCGGCGACCAGTTTGTGCCCGGTGTCTTTTTCGAAATCGGCGGCAATCGCCTGGATCGGCGCGGTGAAGTTGGCAGCTACAGCCACTTGCACTTCATCAGCCTGGACAGTGCCAATGGCGAACACCGCGAGCAGGGAAACCAGGCAGGAAGGGGCAAAACGGGAGGCACAAATGGTCATGTAACAGCTCCGTGGTTGGCGTCAGCACAGGGCAGCTATTGTTGGAGGTGGACTGCGCCGATGCGAGGGGTGAGATCGCTATATAGCGAAATATATAGCGAAACGCCGGCAAACGGAAAGTGTTGCTTGAAACCAGTGTGAGGGCTTCGATTCCTCACGCGGTCCGGACTCAACGCTGTTGCAGTTTTGCCAAAGCACCGTCGGCCAACTGTCGCGTCAGTTCGGCACTGCTGACGTCTCTGCCCAACGTAAAGGCCTGACCCGCCCAGAGGTTGGCGAACTCAGCCTCACGCTTCGCTCGCAACGGCATCAACGCACCCCCCGCCAGCGGAAATGCGGGAGCCATCGGCGACATCGGGCCCAGCTCGCGCATGGCACGGTTCAGAATACCCCGGGCCGGGCGGCCGGTGAAAATATTGGTGATCGCGGTTTCGCTTTCCTTGGCCGTGCGCAGCGCCTGGTGATGAGCAGCGCTGACTTTCGCTTCCGGGGTGAACAGGTACGCAGTACCCACCTGCGCCGCCGACGCGCCGAGCATGAGCGCTGCCGCGACACCGCGAGCGTCGGCAATGGCGCCCGCAGCGATCACTGGAATGTTCACCGCATCGACCACCTGCGGTACCAGGGCAAATGTACCAACCTGACTGCTCAAGTCCTCACTCAGGAACATTCCGCGATGGCCGCCAGCTTCGTAACCCATGGCAATGATCGCATCGCAACCGTTCTGCTCCAGCCACACGGCTTCCTCGACGGTGGTGGCCGAGGAGAGAATTTTCGCGCCGGTGGCCTTGACCCGATCCAGCAGGGATTTTTCCGGCAGACCGAAGTGAAAGCTCACCACCGACGGTCGAAACTCCTCCAGTACTTCGCAGGCTGCGGCATCGAAGGGCGCGCGATTGGACACCGGCGTCGGTGCGTCGAAATCCACGCCCAGTTCGCGGTAGTAAGGTTCCAGCAGGTTCTTCCAGTCGCGGGCGCGTTGTTCATCCGGCGCCGGTGGCTGATGGCAGAAGAAGTTCACGTTGAAAGGTTTGTCAGTGTTTGCACGAATGGTTTTCAGCTCGTCACGCAACTGCTCGATGCTGAGCATCGCCGCCGGCATCGAACCCAGCCCCCCGGCATTACACACGGCGATCACCATGGACGAATTCGTGGCACCGGCCATCGGGCCCTGAATGATTGGTACCTCAATACCGAGTAGGTCAAGCAGGCGGTTATCTGGCCATTGGCTCATGACAGCGGTTCTCCGAACGACAAAACGGGCAGGGACGGCAGGGTCGTTTTTTAACAGCAAAGCCGTCTACACAGCCAGTTCGAAATACTGAATATGCCGTGCAGTTTTTCAGCGTCGGTGTAATCCGCCGCCGCCGCCAAACGAACGATTCATGTTTTGCGAGGAGTTATGAAAGTTGTTGGTGCGCTGGTTGCCGACATTGCGCGCAGCGGATTCGCGATTGAGGTTCTGCAGTTGTGCATTGTTGTTTACCGGCGCCGGCCGTGTACCGCCGCCCACCATCGACTGCCAGCCATTATCGGTTTTCTTGTAGACGTTACCGTCATGCCCCGCATAAACGTTGTCGCCGACATGGGCCACACCACTGTTGCGTCCGCGAACCGCGCCATATTGGGTGGTGTTGCCGGAGTTGGGGTTGTACACCGCACCACGGTTGGCGGTGACTTGCGTGCCGTTGCGCGCATTGCCGACAGTGACCCGTTCGCCGGCAATGGCGCCGCCGTTCGGCCCGGTCGCCACGCCGCTGCGTCCGGCTGCATAGTTGCCGTTATAGACGTTATGCACGGCGCCCCGTTGACCCGCCGCTGCGACGCCGGTGCGTGAGTTATACGAAGCACCTACCTGACCCGCCCAGCGATTGCCGGTCCAGGCGTTGTAGCCCGCACCGTAGCGGCTGACGGTCGCTCGATCGCCCCACTGATGGTAAATGTTGCCCGTGGTTCCGGCCCAGCCGCCGGGCCCCCAGGCTACCGCGCCGCCACGATAACCGTAGGCGGCGCCACCCCAGGCCAGCGGCGCTGGATACAGGTGCGGGCCCCAGGCGTAACCCCAGCCGTAATTGCCCCACCACGGATAGGCGCCCCAGCCCCAGCCCATTGCCACGGTGCTGCCGCCCCAGCTCCAGCCGAAACCGAAGCCGAACGTCCAGCCGGTCCAGGGTGTGTAGCGAATGGCGACGCCGAAACCGTAAGTCACCGGCGGCCCGTACCAGACACTGCCGACCCACGGCGTGTACGGATAACCGGTGCCATAAACCACGACGCCGGTCGCCGGGTCCAGATTCGATCCCTGATACCCCGGCGTGTAACCGACCACCACGGTATCGCCGCTGGACTCATAGACCTTGACGTAGGTGAGGTAGTGCATGGGCGAACTCGGCGGGATCGAATAGATCACCGCCGGTACGGAACTGGCCACGATCCACGGTCCGTTCAAGGACTTCGAGGTGAACCAGATCCCGTTCTCCACCGCAAACCAGCTGTCGTTGTCGACGCGAATGATCGGTGTCGCACTGTTGACCACATACTGCAACGGTGTGCTGTTGATGGCTTTGAGTTGCGGCTCGCCATCGAACTGCGGCGCTGTCATGTACACCGCGTTTTTCTTGATCGCCGAGGTCTGGGGAATGGTCGCGGCAATCGCCGCTTCCTTGGCCTGTGGCGTGCCGGCGACGGAGGCCTTGACGTTCTCTTTCGGGCTGTCGTCGGGGATGCTGGCGAAGTCGGCGGGCAATTTGTCGGCCGGGGTAAATGTCCACGGCCCCTTCATGTCGCTGGCGCGAAACCAGCGCCCGGAGATCAGCACGTAACTGTTCTGGTCACCGATTTCCTTGAAAATATGCCCGGTGGTGTTGCTCACATAAAGCAGGCTTGTGCCTTGGATGGGCAGCCATTGTGGCGCGCCGTCGGTCACCAGCAGTTCGGTGGGCGTGGTGGCGATGAAGATCTTCGGCTGCGGCGGTTTGGCCAGACTCGGCACCTTGTCTTTGGGATCACTTTGTCCCGTCAACAGATCGACCTGCCGACTCTTAATCGCCGCCAGTCGGGCTTTTTCCAGATCGGCAGGTGGTGCGGCCAGGCGCATGTACTCGCCGCTCAACTGGTCGGCAACCATCCAGCCATCGAACACATGCAGGTAATGTTTGCCCTGGGCATCTTTCAGCAGCAGCGGCCGAGTGTTGATCACCCGTTGCAGCGCAGTGCCGTCCACCGCTCGATAGGCGGCCTCGCCATCAATATAGACAAGCAGAGCGGGGGCGTCGGACGTGACGATGGCTGGCGGCGTATTTTCCAGTGGCGCGCTGTCGGCTTTCTGCTCGGCCGACAGCACGCCTACGGCGGCTTCGAGCTGATCCAGCGAAATGGTCTTCTTGCGGTTTTCGGCGTCCTTTTGCAATGCCGCGACCCAGATGTCGGCCTGGCTGGCATCGGGCGGGAAGTCGGCCTTGATCAGCTTGTACTGATCGAGCGCCACCCAGCGGGTCGCTTTGTCGACCAGTGTATGCGCGCTGAACTGGACGATGCCGTAGGTGGACTTGCCGTCGCCACCTGTGGCTTCGACCGCCGCGCGGGCATTGAGGGTATAGCCATCCCAGCTGTCGAGTTGCGGCTGGTACACGGTCAGTTTCGCCTTGCCGCTGGTGATGACTTGCGGCCATGTCGGCGCGTCCGGCGCTGCGTCAGCGGTTGTTGTCGCGGGGGCTGCCAAAGCATTGCCGAAGGTCAGCAGCCACAGCATCAACATCACAAGAAACGGGCGCGGATAAGGCATTGTCAGCTCCATCGACAGGGCGATTTCCAAAGGAATCAACGCGAAAGCACAACCGTCGAAAAAGCATAGTCGCCCGCGATGCAAATACCCGGTCGATTTGCGGACAAGCAGAAAGTCGAGTGTGGCAATGTATTGCGATGTGGTATTTCAAGGCACGCAATCCTTAACCCTGTTCGCGAGAGGTCGCCATGTTCAACGCCATTCTGATCGACAAAGACGACCGCGGTTATCGCGCCAGCGTGCAAGCGATCAACGAGGACCAGTTACCCGAAGGCGATGTCACCGTACGTGTCGCCTACAGCACACTCAACTTCAAGGATGGCCTGGCGATTACCGGCAGCAGTCCGGTGGTGCGCAAATTTCCGATGGTGCCGGGAATCGATCTGGCCGGTACGGTTGAGGCCAGTGCTCACGCCGATTACGAGGTCGGCGATGCAGTGCTGCTCAACGGCTGGGGCGTCGGTGAAAGTCATTGGGGCGGTCTTGCGCAAAAAGCCCGGTTGCAGGGTGACTGGCTGATTCCGTTGCCCAAGGCTTTTACCCCGGCACAGGCGATGGCCATTGGCACCGCTGGCTACACGGCGATGCTGTGCATCCTCGCGCTGGAGCGCAATGGCGTCACGCCCGATCAGGGCGAGATTCTGGTGACGGGCGCCAATGGCGGCGTGGGCAGTTTTGCCATCGCTCTGCTCAGCAAACTCGGCTACCAGGTGGTGGCATCCACCGGTCGGGTCTCCGAGCATGAGTACCTGAAACAGCTGGGCGCTAGCGAGATCATTGAGCGCGCAACCTTGTCCGAACCCGGCAAACCGCTGGCCAAGGAGCGTTGGGCGGGCGTCATTGATTCGGTTGGCAGCCACACCCTGGCCAACGCCTGCGCCAGCACCCGTGCCGAAGGAACAGTCGCTGCCTGCGGCTTGGCGCAAGGTATGGATTTTCCGGCGTCGGTAGCGCCTTTCATCCTGCGCGGCGTGACGCTGGCCGGCATCAATAGCGTGACTCAGCCCAAGGCGCGCCGCCTGGAAGCCTGGGATCGTCTGGCGAAGGATCTGGACTTCGCGTTGCTGTCGCTGATCAGTCATGAAATCAGCCTGAGCGAAGCGGTCGATGCGGCGCCGACATTGCTCGCCGGACAGTTGCGCGGCAGGGTTGTCGTTGACGTCAATCGCTGACAGAGTTAACGCCATCGCGGCGCTTGCGGACCGTGCTTCAACCAATCAGGGAGTGAGGTTTTCGATGGACTTGAAACGGCAGCAGATAGACGCCTTCACGGTCTCGGGCTTGCGTGTACGCACGGACAATGCAGCAGAGCACAGCACCGAGTCGGCGAAGATCGGCCCGATGTGGCGGCAGTTTTTCGCCAGCGCACTGGCTGAAAGCATTCCCGACCAGCAAGCCGGATCGCCCGTGTATGGCGTGTATTCGGCCTACGAATCGGACGCCTCCGGGGCGTTCGACGTGACTGCGGGCGTGGCTGTCGACAAGCCTGCGGGCGGGTACGAATCGGTCGAGATCGAAGCGGGCGACTATCTGGTGTTCGAGGCGCACGGTCAAATGCCCGACGCGGTGATCTCTACCTGGGGCAAAGTGTGGACGTTCTTTAATGACAATCCGCAGATCCAGCGTCGCTACGCCACGGACTTCGAGGCCTATACCGGCCCCGAATCAGTGTCGATCCATATCGGCGTTCGCTAAGACTGCGTCTCACGCTCCAGCAACTGGCGCTTGCGCTCCACGCCCCAGCGATAACCTGACAGATTGCCATCGCTGCGCACCACGCGGTGGCAGGGGATCGCTACCGCCAGACGGTTGGCCCCGCAGGCCTGGGCCACGGCGCGCATGGATGTCGGCGCGCCGATGCGCTGGGCAATGTCGGCGTAGCTGGCCGTGCTGCCGGGCGGAATCTCGCGCAACGCTTGCCAGACGCGCTCTTGAAACGCGGTCCCGCGCACGTCCAGCGGCAAGTCCAGGCCAATGGCCGGCGCTTCGATAAAGCCCACGACCTTGGCGATCAGTTGTTCAAATCCACGGTCGGCGCCGATCAGGTTGGCTTTCTTGAATTGATCCTGCAGATCGCACACCAGTTGATGCGGGTCGTCGCCCAGCAGAATCGCACAAACCCCGCGTTCGCTTTGCGCGACCAGGATCGCGCCGAGCGAGCATTGGCCCACCGCGAAACGAATGTCGTTGTTCTGGCCGGCTGCACGGTAGTCGCCGGGCTTCATGCCTAACAGATGATCGGCGGCTTCGTAGAAGCGGCTGTTGGAGTTGAAACCGGCGTCATAGAGCGCGTCCGTCACGGAGTCGCCGTCTGCCAGCCGTTCGCGGACCCTGCGCGAACGGTGGGCGGCGGCGTAACCTTTGGGCGTCAGGCCGGTGGCAGCCTTGAACACCCGATGAAAATGGAACGGGCTCAAGCCTGCCGTCTGCGCGAGCTCATTGAGCCGCGGCGGGTTTTCTGCCGTTTCGATCTGTCGACAGGCTTTCGCCACGGTCACAGCGTGTTGCGCTGCGACATCGCTGTGATCCTTGCTGGCCCGTTTGCTCGGCCGGTAGCCTGCCGCTTCAGCCTGTTGCGCATTGTCGAAGAACTCGACGTTCTGCGGTTTCGGCAACCGTGCCAGGCTGCTGGGACGGCAGTAGATGCCGGTGGTTTTTACCGCATAGACAAACTGCCCGTCCGCTCGTGGATCGCGAGCGACCACGGCGGCCCAGCGTGGATCGTCCTGGATGTTGAGCGGGGTCGAAAGCGTTTTCATGATGAGTAATCCGTTGACCTGTTTGACTCAGGTTAATCAGCCTCGGCGCGCACGACACTCCGGGCCTTGCGGTCGAATTTTCTGCTTATCGGGCGACCCGGAATGTCAGGTTGATCCGCTGTTCGCCAAGGCGCGGATGCTGACCGTGCCTGATCGGCAATACGCCGTGATACCGCAAGCGGTCGACGCCACCCCAGACCACCATGTCACCGTGCAGCAGAGGAATGCGCTGAGTTTTGTCGCTGCGGGAAAAACCGCCGAACAGAAACATCGCCGGCAACCCGAGGGACAGGGAAACGATCGGTGCGGCGTAGTCCTTTTCGTCTTTATCCTGATGTAATGACATCTTGGCACCGGGGATATAGCGGTTGATCAGGCAGGAATCGGCGTTGAAGTCAGAGAATCCGCCGCGTTCGGCGGCCGAGTGCGCCAGCATGGCGAACGATTTCGGCATCGGCGGCCAGGGTAAACCGCTGAGCGGGTCGACGGGCGAGTAACGATAGCCGCTGCGATCGGTGATCCAGCCCCACGCACCGCAACTGATGGTGCCGACTGACATGCTGAAGCCGCCCGGCGTGACCATGTGACGCAAGGGCGCGGCGACGAGAATGGCGTCCAGCGCCGGCAGCAGGTGGTCGACCACCGGCAAGGCGAAACCGCGCAACACCCATGATTGTTCGCCGATCTGCTCGGCTCGTGGCTGTTGTTCGGGTTCGTGGCCTGCGAACAGATCGAATGTACGGGATGACATGGTCGTCACGTGGCGTCGTGAAAGATGATGCCTAGGGTATGCCTTTTTCCACTGTGCAGGCGACTGACGCCATGACGCAGGGTCACCCGGTAATCGCCGCGCACGCCTTTGACCGGGCGTTGATTGACGGCAAAGATCACGGCATCGCCTTTTTTCAGATCCAGCACCAGCGGACGCGACTGCATGCGCGGGCGTTGTTCGGTGAGGACGAATTCGCCACCGGTAAAATCCTCGCCGGGTTCTGACAGCAGAATCGCCACTTGCAACGGAAACACCCATTCACCGTACACATCCTGGTGCAGGCAGTTGTAGTCCTGCGCACCGTACTGCAATAAGAGCGGAGTAGGGCGCAACTGGCCGGCGGCATGGCAGTGCTGAAGAAATTCGTCGTGGCCTGGCGGAAAACGTTCCGGCAGGTTCATTCGCGCGTACCAGCGATTCGCCACCGGCACCAGGCACGGATACAGCGCCGTGCGCAGGCGTTGTATGGGCGCGGGCAGCGGATAACGGAAGTACTTGTATTCGCCGCGACCGAAACCATGGCGAGCCATGATGACCTGGGAGCGGAACGGCCCGGTCTGCGGATAGAGCGCGCTCAGGTGCTCACAGCTTGCGGCCGACAGCAGTGAGCGGATGATGGCGCATCCGTCGCGGTCCAGTTGCTGTTCAAGACCGGCCCAGTCGAGTTCGGCTAAACGGGTGGGTGACATCGACATGCTGACTCCTTGACCCAAGGTCGAAGCCGTCAGTCTGGTCAGGTGCGGGCGGCAGAGCACTCCGCCGCTTGCGGTCGAATTCCCGGCGCCGTACTACAGCGCTTTGCTCACGGCGATGTCAGTGATCACATCGTCGCTCTGGCCGTGGATAGCGTCCAGGGCTGCCTTGGCCTCTTCCGCTGTGCCGTTCTGCAGTTGTGCGAACTCGAAGCGGCGTTCGCCGTTGAGTTTGTACTTGATGACGTATTTGGTCGTTTGAGCCACGGTCATGCCTACCTTTCTGAATGGGCGGAGCGTCTCAGCTGAGTTTGGAGCTGGAGCGGCGAATGATCTTGATCGAATGGGTCAGCGTCGGTTTACGGGTCACGCTGATCGCCCGGCGGTTGACGGTGTCGATGGTGATGTTCCAGAACCCGGTGCTCGGCGCGGTGATACGGGCCGGGAACGTGTCGAAAGCGCCACCGTGATAGGTGTGGCGGCCGCCGTTCTTGAAGCTGCGGAAGTTGGCGTCGTTCATCAGACGGATGTTGCACATTTGCGAGCATTGGATGACGACGATGTCGTCTTCGTTGAGGTGCTCGCGCTGGTGAATAAATTTCATGGGCGCCTCCAGAAGGGCTTTTTCTACTAAATCAAAACGATAGCTTGTCGATGAGCGCAGTTTATCAGCCCGCACGGGTTATTATCCGGCCGTCGGGCGTCGCTTTGACAATTTTGAACAGATATTCGCGATTGGATGCGGGTTAATTGCAGAAGGCCTCGGATAAAAACGGCATTTGTGCTGTCGGACGGTCTTTAATGGAGGTTTTATATGAAGTGGGGTGTGGTGTGTCTGCCATTGGTTCTGTTGGTGAGTGGTTGTGCGAGCGTTTCTGAAATAAACGAAACGCTGCCGACCATGAGCGTGATCTCTGGCAAGAAGCCCCAGGAATATGCGCAGTGCCTGTCCGACAAACTGGCTGACAGCCGCGGCGCGCTGCAAACGCAACCGCACAAGGACGGGGTTCGGGTGATCGTTCCGGGCAAATTGTCCTCGGGTCCGGCCGCTGTGTTTGATATCGAAGACCGCTCCGGCGGCAGCAGTATCAAGCTGCATGAGCGTATGTCCAACGTTCCCATTCGCCCTCGGGATGTGCGCAACGCTGCCAATGCGTGCATTTCCGGCTGATAGACTGTCTGTCATCAGCATCGATGCCGTCACAGTCATGCTGTGACGGCATTTTCATTTCTGGAGTCGCGATGAAGCGAGAGCAAGTACGGGAGCGCCACGTAGAGGGCCTTATCTCTGCCACCCATGTGATTCAGAACCCGGCGAATCCGGGGGAGTGGATCGTGTTTTTCAAGAAGAGCGCCGGGCGCAGTTACTTTCTGGTGGACGAGAACGATGAGGTCGAGTCGTTCAGCCGACTCGACGACCTGATCGAAGTCGTGCGCGGACTCGGGATCAAGTTCGCTGAAATACACATGTAGGGTTTATTTGCAGACCACCACCACGCTGCGGTTCTTGTAGTTGCCGACATCGACGCCGAGCGTCTTGTCGCTTTCCTTCGACGCTGGCGTGCCGTCGGTACCGACGATGCGGTAACCGGTCCCGGCGCAGGACGCGTCAGCCTTTTCGTAGCAGGTGGCCCAGGAGTTGGCTTCGCCGGAGCAATCGATGCTCAGGCCCTGTTCGCCATTGTTCAGGTACGTGGTTTCAGAGGTGGCGCAGCCGCTTAATGCCAATACCGCAACGAGGGGCAGCCATTTGTTCATATTCATGAGTGTGATCTTCAGCGAGGGGGGACTAGACGCTCTGACAGCGCCGGCGTGAAAAGGTTATAGCGATTGGCCACTTGTTTGCGTTCGAACAGAAAAAAGCCCTGCGCAATGGCAGGGCTCGGCATTCGCTGCGAGGGCTCAGTCCTCGCTCTTGCCGCGTCGCTTCGGCGCGGGCGGCGTGTAATCGAGTACCGACGCGACTTCGATCGCCATGGCTTCAGTAGGTAACGGCCCGGACACATCTTCGCCATTGGCGGCAGTGATGTGCCACTGGCCATCTTTGCCCTTGTCGACCGTGTACCCATTGATGATTTTTGCTGCGGCCATCTATCTGTCTCGTTCGCTGGTTCAAAGCCGCCATGATACCGGCAAATGCTCGCATTGGGTGACGATGAGCGTATGGTGGAGCGGTTTATCGGTGACTTTGAGCTACGCTGATTTCGCGGTCCGAAGTTGCCGATGGAACTATCGGCGAGAATATTTCTCTATGTTGGCATCGGTTAGCCAGTGCGGGGCATTGTAAGGTGCACGCCGCCTGATTAGACTGCGCCGAAACTCGTACACACAGCCCTTTCAAGGACTTATATGATCAAGAAATGCTTGTTCCCAGCAGCCGGTTACGGTACTCGCTTCCTGCCAGCGACTAAAGCCATGCCTAAAGAAATGCTGCCGGTGGTAAACAAGCCACTGATCCAGTACGGCGTTGAAGAAGCTCTGGACGCTGGCCTGACGGAAATCTCCATTGTTACGGGTCGTGGCAAACGCGCTCTGGAAGACCACTTCGACATCAGCTACGAGTTGGAAAACCAGATCAAAGGCACCGACAAAGAGAAATACCTGGTCGGCATCCGCAAGCTGCTGGATGAGTGCTCGTTCTCCTACACCCGTCAGACCGAAATGAAAGGTCTGGGCCACGCGATCCTGACCGGTCGCCCGCTGATCGGTGACGAACCGTTCGCTGTGGTGCTGGCGGACGACCTGTGCGTCAACCTCGAAGGCGACGGCGTGCTGACCCAGATGGTCAAGCTGTACAAGCAGTTCCGCTGCTCGATCATCGCCATTCAGGAAGTCGATCCGCAGGAAACCAGCAAGTACGGCGTGATCGCCGGCGAGATGATCCGCGACGACATCTACCGCGTTCACAGCATGGTCGAGAAGCCAAAGCCGGAAGACGCACCGTCGAACCTGGCAATCATCGGTCGTTACATCCTGACGCCGGACATCTTTGACCTGATCGAGCAGACCGAGCCAGGCAAGGGTGGCGAAATCCAGATCACCGACGCCCTGATGAAGCAGGCCCAGAACGGTTGCGTGATGGCCTATAAGTTCAAAGGCAAGCGTTTCGACTGCGGTGGCGCTGAAGGCTACATCGAGGCGACCAACTTCTGCTTCGAGAACTTCTACAAGACTGGCAAGGCTTACTGAGTACGCCTGCTTCGTTTGTAAGAAAAAAGCCACCTTCGAGTGGCTTTTTTCATTTTCCGCCCCCATTTACTTGCCAGGACTTGCCCAACGGGTGGCTGCGGGTATGCTGATCGCCTGCCGAGGAGATAGAAATGGCCTACGATTTTGACCTTTATGTGATTGGTGCCGGTTCCGGCGGTGTGCGGGCTGCCCGTTTTGCTGCCGGTTTCGGTGCAAAAGTGGCGGTGGCCGAGAGCCGTTATCTGGGCGGCACCTGCGTCAACGTCGGCTGCGTGCCGAAAAAACTCTTGGTGTACGGCGCGCATTTCGCCGAAGACTTCGAGCAGTCGTCCGGGTTCGGCTGGAGCCTGGGCGAAGCGAATTTCGATTGGGCGACGCTGATTGCCAACAAGGATCGCGAGATCAACCGCCTCAATGGCATTTACCGCAATCTGCTGGTGAACAGTGGCGTGACCCTGCATGAAGCGCACGCGAAGATCGTCGGCCCGCATGAGGTCGAGGTCAACGGTAAGCGTTTCACTGCAAAAAACATTCTGATCGCCACCGGCGGCTGGCCGCAGATTCCACAGATTCCGGGGCATGAGCACGCCATCAGCTCCAACCAGGCATTCTTCCTCAAGGAGCTTCCGAAACGCGTGCTGGTGGTCGGTGGCGGTTACATCGCGGTCGAGTTTGCCGGGATCTTCCACGGACTTGGGGAGAACACCACCTTGCTGTATCGCGGTGATCTGTTCCTGCGCGGCTTCGACGGTTCGGTGCGCAAGCATCTGCAGGAAGAGCTGACCAAGCGCGGCATGGATCTGCAGTTCAATGCCGACATCGCGCGCATTGACAAGCAGGCCGATGGCAGCTTGAAAGCTACCCTCAAGGATGGTCGAGTGCTGGAGGCGGACTGCGTGTTCTACGCCACTGGCCGGCGTCCGATGCTGGATAACCTGGGCCTGGAAAACACCGATGTGCAGCTCAACGACAAAGGCTTCATTGAGGTCGACGAGCAATACCAGACCAGCGAGCCGTCAATCCTGGCGCTGGGCGATGTGATCGGTCGTGTACAGTTGACCCCGGTGGCATTGGCTGAGGGCATGGCGGTGGCGCGACGTCTGTTCAAGCCTGAGCAATACCGTCCGGTCGATTACAAGATGATCCCGACGGCCGTGTTCAGCCTGCCGAACATCGGCACAGTCGGCTTGACCGAAGAAGAGGCGCGCGAGGCGGGTCACGACGTGGTCATTTACGAAAGCCGTTTCCGTCCGATGAAGCTGACGCTGACCGAGTGTCAGGAGAAGACGCTGATGAAGCTGGTGGTCGACGGCAAAACCGATAAAGTCCTCGGTTGCCATATGGTCGGCCCTGACGCCGGAGAGATCGTGCAGGGACTGGCGATTGCATTGAAGGCTGGTGCCACCAAGCGCGACTTCGACGACACGATCGGGGTTCACCCGACGGCCGCCGAAGAGTTCGTCACAATGCGTACGCCGGTCGGCGCTTAAGCGTTTTTCGGTTTGGCCGGGTCTGGCGCTGCCGCAACGGTGGCTGCCAGACGTTGGCTTTCTTCCAGGCTTGCCTGCACTTTACTCAATTCCTTTTCCAGTGACTGGTTGAGCAGTGCCTGCTCCTCGACGCTCTGTTTGAGTGTCTGGCTTTCCAGCGTCGCTACGCGCAAACGTTCCTGGAGGAGGGTGCGTTCGCTGTCGACGCGGGTCGCTTGCTCAAGCAATTGATCCTGGCGCTGATTGCTCTGCTTGAGCTGATCCTGCAACAAATTCAATTCGCGTTGAGTGCCACGATTTTCCGTGAGCAGGCGTTCGTTGTCGCGATGCAGTTGAGTGATTTCATCCTGGCGGACCAGCGCACTTTGCTGTGCCTGACGTAGTTCGGCCTGAATCTGCTGCACTTGCGCTTCGTGGCGACTTTGTTCCTGCTCGCGCTGCTCTTTGGTGGCGTTGCGGTAGTGCTCCAGTGCGTCACGGGCGTGCAGGTGCTTTTCTTCCAGCGAGCGGATCTGCTCGTCCTTGTCCTGCAGGCGCAATTCGAAATCGGCCAGTGCCTGATTCAGACCGGCATTACGGGTTTGTTCGGTTTGCAACATGGAGCGGGTGTTGCTCAGTGCTTCGGACTCACGCTCCAGCGCGGCGCCTTGAATGTCGTGCTCGTGCTCGAGCTTTTCCAGGGCCTGGCGGGTTTGCTTCAGTTCCGACTCCAGGGCTTCGCGTTGCGCTTCGAACTGCTCGCGTGCCTGCTCGATCGGCTCTTGCGCCTGTTCTTTCAGGCGTTGAGCGAGGCGCGAGACCAGTGCAGTCAGCTC
The DNA here is from genome assembly GCF_054344005.1 of Pseudomonas sp. GNP014. Taxonomy (NCBI): domain Bacteria; kingdom Pseudomonadati; phylum Pseudomonadota; class Gammaproteobacteria; order Pseudomonadales; family Pseudomonadaceae; genus Pseudomonas; species Pseudomonas sp. GNP014. Next base: position 4,185,547 of record NZ_JBTGUS010000001.1, read on the forward strand.
GTCATCAATCGGTTCGGCCGAGGCTTCGATTGGCTGGGCGCCGTCATCCAGCTCCTTCAAGTATCGATGGATCGTGGTTTTCGAGCCGGTATTACCCATTTCGATGCGTACTGCATCAATGCTCGGGTGTTCGCCGCGGGCCAGAATCGCGGTGCGCGCAATCTGAACCAGCGCTTTGGTAATGCCGCCACGGGCCATGAGAACTCCTACGGTTGTGTACTGTGGTACATGCCACTAAAGTACGCAGTGTACCATTCAAAAAATAAAGTTAAACCTTTGATATTAAAGACACGGGATATACTAGTATTACCCAGTGTCAGGTGATTAAATCCGTTTTTTGATCCCTGAATCAGTACGCCTGCGAGAAAACTGCCCATGAGCGATATGGATCGCTATCTGCAAGCCGCTACCCGCGACAACACCCGACGCAGCTATCGCGCGGCCATCGAGCATTTCGAAGTGACGTGGGGAGGTTTCCTGCCAGCCACGGCAGACAGCGTGGCGCGTTATCTCGTCGAACATGCAGGCGTGCTGTCGATCAACACGCTCAAGCTGCGTCTGTCGGCGCTGGCGCAGTGGCACAACAGTCAGGGGTTTGCCGATCCGACCAAAGCGCCGGTGGTGCGCAAGGTGTTCAAGGGTATTCGGGCATTGCATCCGGCGCAGGAAAAGCAAGCCGAACCCTTGCAATTGCGCGATCTGGAACGCGTCGTCGCCTGGCTGGAGCAAGAGGCGCTGACGGCGAAGCAGCAACAGGATCGTCCAGCGCTGCTCAAGGCCTACCGCGATCGGGCGCTGATTCTGCTCGGCTTCTGGCGCGGCTTTCGTAGTGATGAGCTATGCCGCTTGCAGATCGAGCATGTGCAGGCCAACGCCGGCACTGGCATCACCTTGTATCTGCCGCGCAGCAAGGGTGATCGGGAAAACCTTGGACAGACGTATCAAGCGCCGGCACTGCTGAAACTGTGTCCGGTTCAGGCCTATATCGACTGGCTGACCGAAGCCGCTCTGGTACGTGGCCCGGTTTTCCGCAGCATTGACCGCTGGGGCAACCTGAGCGAGGAGGGCTTGCACGCCAACAGCATCATTCCGCTGCTGCGTCAGGCGCTGGAGCGTGCCGGTATTGCGGCAGAAAACTACACTAGCCATTCGCTGCGTCGAGGCTTTGCCACGTGGGCCCATCAAAGCGGCTGGGACTTGAAGTCGCTGATGAGTTACGTCGGCTGGAAGGATATGAAGTCCGCGATGCGCTATGTTGAAGCAAGCCCATTCCAGGGGATGGCTCGGATTACGGAAAAGCCGGCTTCGTCGTAGATATCGTTTTCTTCTATTAATACAGTCAGCTAATAGCGAAAACAAATCAGCAGCATCAGGTTTGCCAATGAGCCATCCGTCGAGTGAGTGGGTAGGATTCACCCCATCAACTTCACAACCCTGACGGAGAGTCATCAATGCCTATCATCAACAGCCAAGTAAAACCGTTCAAAGCTACCGCGTTCAAAAACGGCGACTTCGTTCAAGTCTCGGACGCTGACCTGAAAGGCAAGTGGTCGGTCGTATTCTTCTACCCCAGCCGACTTCACCTTCGTTTGCCCTACCGAGCTGGAAGACCTGGCTGACAACTACGCTGCCTTCCAGAAACTGGGCGTAGAGATCTACAGCGTTTCCACCGACACCCACTTTGCCCACGCTGCCTGGCACAACACTTCGCCAGCCATCGGCAAAATCGAATACACCATGATCGGCGACCCGACTCACGCCATCTCCCGCAACTTCGACGTGCTGATCGAAGAAGCTGGCCTGGCTGACCGTGGCACCTTCGTGATCAACCCTGAAGGCCAGATCAAAATCGTTGAACTGAACGATGGCGGCGTAGGCCGTGACGCTTCCGAGCTGCTGCGCAAGATCAAGGCTGCTCAATACGTTGCTGCTCACCCAGGCGAAGTTTGCCCAGCCAAGTGGAAAGAAGGCGAGGCCACTCTGGCTCCGTCCCTGGACCTGGTCGGCAAGATCTAAGTCTGTGAGACACGCAACACAGGGCGGAACTCCGCACCTACTTCAGTAAGCTGCACCGCCCAATAAAAAAGCCCGGGCGAGATTCGCTCGGGCTTTTTTTCGCCTCGAATAAAGACACAGGAGATCGCCCGTATGTTGGACGCCAATCTTAAAGCCCAGTTGAAATCGTACCTGGAACGGGTCACCCAGCCGATCGAGATCGTTGCTTCCCTCGACGACGGTGCGAAATCCCGGGAAATGCATGACCTGCTCAAAGACGTTGTCAGTCTGTCGAGCCAGATTACCCTGATCGACAACGGTGATGATGCCCGCAAGCCATCGTTCTCGATCAACCGTCCGGGCGCCGACATCAGTCTGCGTTTCGCCGGTATCCCGATGGGCCACGAATTTACTTCCCTGGTGCTGGCTCTGCTGCAAGTCGGTGGTCACCCATCGAAAGCCAGCGTTGAAGTGATCGAGCAGATCCGCTCGCTCAAAGGCGAGTTCAGCTTTGAGACCTATTTCTCGCTGTCCTGCCAGAACTGCCCGGACGTGGTCCAGGCACTGAACCTGATGGCCGTGCTCAACCCGAACATTCGCCACGTCGCCATCGACGGCGCGCTGTTCCAGGACGAAGTCAATGATCGCAAGATCATGGCGGTGCCGAGCATCTACCTCAATGGTGAGAACTTCGGTCAGGGCCGCATGGGTCTGGAAGAAATCCTCGCCAAGCTCGACACCGGCGCCATCGAGCGTCAGGCCGAGAAAATCAGTGCCAAAGAAGCCTTTGACGTGCTGGTAGTCGGCGGTGGCCCGGCCGGTGCTTCGGCGGCGATCTACGCTGCGCGCAAAGGCATCCGCACCGGTGTCGCGGCCGAGCGCTTTGGCGGCCAGGTGCTGGACACGATGGCCATCGAGAACTTCATTTCCGTACAGGAAACCGAAGGCCCGAAACTGGCGACTGCGCTGGAAGAACACGTCAAGCAATACGACGTCGACATCATGAACCTGCAACGCGCCGACAAGCTGATTCCCGGCAAGAACGGCGAGCTGCATGAAGTTCACTTCGCCAGTGGCGCGACGCTCAAAGCCAAGAGTGTGATTCTGGCGACCGGTGCACGCTGGCGCGAAATGAACGTGCCGGGTGAGCAGGAATACCGCAACAAAGGCGTGGCGTACTGCCCGCACTGCGATGGCCCGCTGTTCAAAGGCAAGCGTGTTGCGGTGATTGGTGGCGGTAACTCCGGCGTCGAAGCGGCGATCGACCTGGCCGGTATCGTGGCCCACGTCACCTTGCTGGAGTTTGATGTAAAACTGCGGGCCGACGCTGTGCTGCAACGCAAGCTGCACAGTCTGCCGAACGTCACCGTGATCACCAGCGCACAAACCACTGAAGTCACCGGTAATGGCGAGAAGGTCAACGGTCTGCGTTACAAGGATCGCAACAGCGATGAACTGCGTACCGTCGAGCTGGAAGGGATCTTTGTCCAGATCGGTCTGTTGCCCAATACTGACTGGCTCAAAGGCACCATCGAGCTGTCGCCACGTGGCGAGATCATTGTCGACAACCGTGGTGAGACGTCGATCCCGGGCATCTTCGCTGCCGGCGACGTAACGACTGTGCCGTACAAGCAGATCGTGATTGCGGTGGGCGAGGGCGCGAAGGCTTCGTTGAGTGCTTTCGATCACTTGATCCGCACTTCGGCTCCGGCGTAACTGCCAGGCCATAAATGAAAAAACCCGTGAGAGATCACGGGTTTTTTATTGGGCGTGAAATCTTGCCCCTCACCCCAGCCCTCTCCCGAAGGAGAGGGAGCTGACCGAGGTATCTGGCGTTGTCCGTCGACCTGAACGATCCAGTCGATTATGGATTCAGCGCCAGTCTTTCAAGTCGATTATGGATTCACGCCAGTCTTTCAAGTCGGCGTAACTCTCCAATATCCCCCAATCAGTTCCCTCTCCCTCCGGGAGAGGGTTAGGGTGAGGGGCTTTTCAGCTTTTACAGCGGCGCAGGCTGAATGATCTCGACCCAGTAGCCGTCCGGGTCCTTGATGAACGCCAGGCTCTTCATGCGGCCATCGGTCAGGCGCTTCTGGAAGTCGCAGCCCAGTTCTTCGAAGCGCGCGCACGCGGCTACGATGTCCGGCACCGAGATGCAGATGTGGCCAAAGCCGCGCGGGTCGGTATTGCCGTTGTGATAGGCGAAGTCAGCATCGTTTTCGGTGCCGTGGTTGTGGGTCAGTTCCAGAATCCCCGGAATCGACTTCATCCACTCGGTGCGCGCAGCGGCGTCGGCCGGGATCTGCGCCTTGTCGACCAGTGCGAGGAAGTACAGGCTGAACTCGGCTTCCGGGAAATCACGCTTTTCGACCAGCGAGAAACCCAGCACGCGGGTGTAAAAATCCAGGGACTTCGTGATGTCTTTCACACGCAGCATGGTGTGGTTGAACACGAAGTTGCGGGTTGCGCTGTCTGGCGTGGCGGTAACGCCGGGGAAAGTGTTCAGTTCGTGCAGGCTCATGGGCCCTCCAATAACTATGGGCGAGTGATGGGCGCAATGATACGCATGCCTTGCGGCATCGCCAAATGAAAGGGCAGGCTTGCCCTGCGCGCGGGCGGGGCTCAGACTTTGCCGCTCAATCTGCGAGTGCGCCCGGCAATGATCCGACTGTTCAAAACCCTGTTTGTTTTTTCTGTGTTCTCGCTGCAGGCGGTTTGCGCGTTGGCGGACGAGCCGAGTGTCACCTGGCCAGCAGGCTGGGAAGTCGAAGCGCTACCGGACAGCGCCCCTCAGGTTTCTCGTCAGCGGGCGGTGAAAAACGATGCCGATGGCAATCAGGTGATGGTGATGGAGTTGACCATGACGCAGGTGGAAGCGGGGCATCAGGTGAATCTGCAGGGGGTATTGCTGGAGATGCGCAAGTCGATTCAAAAGGACTTTTTCCAAAGCGGCTACCAAAGTGTCTGCAACAAGGTGCACGCCGCGATGCTTGGCTCTTTATCGGCGCTGGAAACGACTTGCACGGTCACCGAAAACGGTCGGCATGTGTTGTCGCAAACGCTGGTGGCGGCGCTCGATGCTGATAAGGCTTATGTTCTTTCCTACGCGGGGCAGGCGCAGGTTTATAAGGACAGCGCAGACGAAATAGTCGCGGTGCGAAACAGCTTGAAACTTTAAGCGTCTGTTCTAGTGGCGGGCTCGATTAGATACCCGAACGGATTAAGCACAAAGTTTGTACGCCAGTCTCGGTAGCAACATTGCGCAGCAAATTTTTTAGCGTACTGGCTCACGGGTGTTACACGAAAATCACAACTTGCTCGATGAAATTCATTTCATTTGTTAGATATTGTCAATAAAAAAAGCCCCGCACGATGCGGGGCTTTTTGTTGAAGCGCGATTAACCGCGCAACCAGGAATCAACGGTAGCTGCACCGTATTGTTCCTTCCAGGCTTTCAGGCCACGGTGGTTGCCACCTTTGGTTTCGATCAGTTCGCCAGTGTGCGGGTTCTGATAAACCTTGACCACGCGAGCGCGTCGGGTTTTAGGGGCCGCAGACACTTGCAGACCGGATTTTGCCGGATTCGGATCGAGGATGGCGATGATGTCTTTCAGGCCTTTGCCATAGGTTTTCATCAGCCCCTGGAGCTTTTCTTCGAATTCGATTTCTTTCTTGAGCCCGGCATCGTTCTTCAGCGATTCCAGCTGCTTGAGCTGTTCCTGAAGGGCCTTTTCAGCTGCACGAAATTCAGCGAGTCTGGACAATATCTTTACTCCAATAGTGTGTTTGGCTGATACCAACCGCAAACAAAGCTATAAGCCAAGAGCCTTGAAGCGACTCGGTGATAATTGGCTCACCTGCCAGTCTTGCAACAGGCATGAAAAATTGTAGTAGTTAATGAGCCAAGAGTAAATCCTGACTTTTTCCTCATGTAACAATCACAGTCTTTTGTATCAATTTGGTGCGTCGTGGTGATGCGCTCTGAAAAATTTCATTTAGTTAATGGTGACTTAATGCACTGATGAAGTCTGCCGCAGCCATCGGCTTGCCGAACAGATAACCTTGCAGGAAGTTGACGTTATGGGCGGTCAGATAATCGGCCTGTGCCTGGGTTTCGACACCTTCGGCAACAATACCCAAGTCCAGCTTGGCCGAGAGTTCGATAATGGTGTCCAGAATGTGCCGGGACAGTGCGTCAACACCGATCATGGCGACGAAACTCTGGTCGATCTTCAGGAAATCGACATTGAACTTGCGCAGGTAACCGAGGCTGGAATGCCCGGTGCCGAAATCGTCGATGGCAATCATTACACCCAGCTCATGCAGTTGCGCGAACAACTGTCGGGTGATGTCGGTCGGCTCGATCAGCTGGCGCTCGGTCAACTCCAGCACCAGATTGATACTGCCCGGCGTGAATGCCGCCAGCAGTTCGCGGCAATCGTCCACCAGTGCAAGATCCTGACAGTGGCTGGCGGTGATATTGATGCCGAGGTGGAAGGGGGTGACGAATGTCGCCGACAGAGGCCCGAGGAGGGTGGCGGTTTGCTGCATCAGGGCGCGGGTCATTGGCACGATCAGGCCGGAGTGCTCGGCGAACGGAATGAACAGGTCCGGACGGACCAGCCCCTCTTTCGGGTGGTTCCAGCGCATCAGCACCTCAGCGCCTGACCACCTTTTGCTGTCGCCATGCACCACGGGTTGAAAATAGGGAATGAATTCGCCAGCCTCCAGCGCGCGGAGCATTTCATGGCTCGGCGACGTCGAGCGTTTTTGCAGGACATGCCCGATCGCCGCTGACACCACACCAAAAAACATCAACAGACTGAACAATGGCGGGTATTCATCGGCCATGTACCGCCAGGTTTCGCCTTGGGCAAAACCGGCAGCGACACTGAACGCATAATGCGAAGAATCCAGCTTGCTTTGCGCCACCGGGAGCGTCGGCAACCGGCCTTGATGCACGGTGCCGTCGGCGGACAGCCAGTTGTTGCCCACTTGCAGGAGCAACAGTGTGTCTCGGCCAATCAGACGCAGGATGTTGCTCAGGTGATAACCATCCAGTGTCGTCAGCGCACCACCGCGTCCGTCACTGAGGCGATACACCAGCAACGCGGTGTTGGGCGTTACCGGATTGCCGTTCATCAACCACAGCTTGCCCTGAGTGTAATCACCGGCATTGACGGCTTCCTTGAAATCGCCGAACAACGAGCTGCAATAGAGATTGTCGTCCCACACCAGGTTGGTCGAGCGTACGAACGGGCGGCGGGTGACCTGTTCGCGCAAGGCGAGCTTGACCTCTTCGCAGGTTTTGCCGGCCAGTGGCAGTAATTCCCGGGCGGCTTGCGCGGTGTTGTCGAGCATCAGTTCGAACTGGCGCAGTGCTTCCTCGGCCGTTTGCAGCGCGCTCTGCTGCAAGGTGCGTTCAGCCTGGATGTAAAGAATCGCACTGCCCAGCACGACGGGGAGCAGACCGCTGAGCAGCGTCACGATAATACGGATGCTGCGTTTGCGGCGGGGTCTGACGGTTAACGGCATGGGCGCATCCTGTCGCGAAAAAGTAGGGCTCTCGAACGCTGGCCGGGCAGGGGCGCGACGCTGAAAAACACGTCAGCCAGAAGGGATGATAGATGGCCGGTGGCGCTTGTGCCGCTCATCGAGGATGTAGATGCGTGGCCAGTTCGATAAACGCCAGCGCTGCCGGTGACGCCTGGCGTTGGTCAAGTACGGCGAGCCCCACCTGGCGCTGAACCCTGGGCGTCAGCGCGATCTTCACGTAGCCAGGCTCAGGCGTATCCGGCAAGGAGCTTTCGGCGACGACGGTGATCGCGTCACCACGGCTGACCGTGTCGAGGGTGCTGAGCAACTGCGAGCAACGGTAGCGAATATTCGGCTGCAGTCGCGCCGCGTTGAACAGCCGCGAAACCAGTTCCGAAGAACCGGCCTCCGTCAGCACAAACGGATCGTCACACAGCGCTTTCAGGCTCAGCGCCGAGCGCTTGCCCAACGGATGATCACGAGGCAGCAGGGCGACCATTTGATCTTCGATCAAGGCGAAGGTATCGAAGCGCTCCTGCGGCAGCACCACAAAGCCGAGGTCGATGCGCCGCTCTTCGAGCCATTGAATCACTTGCCGGTCGGGCCCTTCATCAATGTGCACCTCGATACCCGGATGCGCCTGTCGATAGTGGCGGAGAATTTCCGGCAGTAACTTGATCGAAGACGTCGGCCCGAATGAGCCGATGCGCAATGTGCCGCGCTTCATGCCGCGGGCATCGGCGGCCTCCTGACGCAGCGTATTGGCCAGCCCGAGCATCGCCCGTGCCCGTAGCAACAGATGCTCGCCGATGTCGCTGAGTTCCACCTGCGATTGATGCCGGCGCAGCAGCTCAACACCGAGTTCCTGCTCCAGGGATTTGATCGCGTGGGACACCGCAGACTGGGAAATCCCCAGACGATGCGCGGCGAGGGTGAAACCGCGCAGCTCGGCCACCAGCGAGAAAATCTCCAGTTGTGTGAGGGTCATGAGTGATTACTCATTTTACGATGATCAGGAATGAGGTGAATGATACGCCATCTCCTGGTTTTGCTTTGGAAGTGTCATGGCCAATCTCGCGCCGACTCATTCGCAATCTTCTGAAATACCGGTCTACCTGACGTTGGCGGCGGTCACGATGGTCTGGGGCGGCACGTTTGTCGCCGGGCGTTTTCTGGCGGGCGGGCTCAGCCCGATATTCGCCGCAAGTCTGCGGTTCCTGTTGGCCAGCGCTGCACTGCTGGGATTGCTCTGCCTGGCGCGTGTTCCTCTGGCGCGGCCGACTCCTGCGCAATGGTTGCAACTGACGCTCCTGGGGTTGTTCGGGATTTTCTTCTACAACCTGTGCTTCTTTTATGGCCTGCAGTACATCAACGCGTCGCGGGCGTCATTGATCGTTGCGTTGAATCCGGCGGTCATCGGCGTCGCTTCCTGGCTCTTGTTCAAGGAGCGGCTGGGGCGATCAAAGGTGTTGGGTATCTCGATCTGCATTGTCGGTGCCGGCGTGGTGATCGTCAGCCGTAACCCGGCGTTACTGATGGCGACGCCCGATGCGTGGAAGGGCGATCTGCTGATTTTCGGCTGTGTCGTGGGCTGGGGCGTGTATTCGCTGTTCTCGCGCCGCCTCAATCAAAGCCTCGGACCGCTGCAGACCGTGACGTATTCGATCCTGATCGGCACGTTCATGTTGTGGACGTTGGCCGCCGTGCGTGGAGAGTTGAGCTGGGCGGCGTTGAGCGATCTCGGTACGTCACAGTGGCTCAGCCTGATCTATCTGGGGGTGTTTGGTTCGGCGCTGGCCTACATCGGTTATTACGACGGCATCCGCAAGATCGGCGCGACTCGCTCCGGCGTGTTCATTGCTCTGAACCCGCTGACGGCGGTAATACTGGGGGCGCTGCTGCTCGGCGAGCAACTGACGCCGCCAATGTACGTGGGCGCAGTGCTGATTCTGGCGGGCATTTACCTGTGCAACAAACCGCTTGCACCGGGCGCAAAAAGGCGGATTTTATAGGGAGGGCAGACAACCCTATTTACGCTGTGTAGAATCGGTTTACGCATACAATAATAATCGTCTTCTGGCAGCAGAAGCCTCGCCCGCAAGAGCCTTGGGTCGACAATGAAGATATTCGGGTTTCAACTGATCTACGGTGACTTCCTCGCCCGCAGCGTGCGAGGCATCTCCTGTGCACCTCCCGGCGGTCTCAGCATTACTGACAAATAACCCTGGTTAATTGATAAGAATGATGAGGCGTCACCATGACCGATTTATACGAAAACCCAATGGGCCTGATGGGCTTTGAGTTCATCGAGTTCGCATCGCCGACCCCTGGCACCCTGGAGCCGATCTTCGAGATCATGGGTTTCACCAAAGTCGCGACCCACCGTTCCAAGAACGTGCACCTGTACCGTCAGGGCGCGATCAACCTGATCCTCAATAACGAACCGCACAGCGTCGCTTCCTACTTCGCCGCCGAACACGGTCCGTCCGTTTGCGGCATGGCGTTCCGCGTCAAGGATTCGCAAAAAGCCTATAGCCGCGCACTGGAACTCGGCGCCCAGCCGATCCACATCGAAACCGGTCCGATGGAACTGAACCTGCCGGCGATCAAAGGCATTGGCGGCGCGCCGCTGTACCTGATCGACCGTTTCGGCGAGGGCAGCTCGATCTATGACATCGACTTCGTGTTCATCGAAGGTGTGGACCGCAACCCGGTCGGCGCCGGCCTGAAAATCATCGACCACCTGACCCACAACGTGTATCGCGGCCGCATGGCTTACTGGGCCAACTTCTACGAGAAGCTGTTCAACTTCCGCGAGATCCGCTACTTCGACATCAAGGGCGAATACACCGGCCTGACTTCGAAAGCGATGACCGCACCGGACGGCATGATCCGTATCCCGCTCAACGAGGAATCGTCCAAGGGGGCCGGGCAGATCGAAGAGTTCCTGATGCAGTTCAACGGCGAGGGCATTCAGCACGTCGCGTTCCTCACTGACGACCTGATCAAGACCTGGGACGCGCTGAAGAAGATCGGCATGCGCTTCATGACCGCGCCGCCGGACACCTACTACGAAATGCTCGAAGGCCGTCTGCCGAACCACGGCGAGCCGGTCGATCAACTGCAATCGCGCGGTATTCTGCTCGATGGTGCTTCTGAGCAGGGCGACAAGCGCTTGCTGCTGCAGATATTCTCGGAAACCCTGATGGGCCCGGTGTTCTTCGAATTCATCCAGCGTAAAGGCGACGATGGTTTCGGTGAGGGCAACTTCAAGGCGCTGTTCGAGTCGATCGAGCGGGATCAGGTGCGTCGCGGTGTGCTCGCTACCGAGTAATCCGTAACACCGCTAAAAACTGTGGGAGCCCGCCTGCTGGCGATAGCGTCTTCAGATTCAACGTTGATGTTGACTGACAGATTGCAATCGCCAGCAGGCTGGCTCCCACATTTGTTTTGTCGTGCGATTAAGGACGGCGCTGCCGCATCAGGTGCTTGAAGCCTTCAAACACCAGCACCACAACGGCGAGCCAGATCGGAATGTAGGTCAGCCATTCACCGGCCTTGATGCTTTCACCCAACAACAGCGCGACACCGAGCAACAGCACCGGCTCGACATAACTGAGCAAACCGAACAGGCTGAACGGCAACAAGCGACTGGCGATGATGTACACCACCAGCGCTGACGCACTGATCAGGCCGAGCAGCGGAATCAGCCACATCAGCCCCGGGTATTGATCGAACACGCCCAAACCTTGCTCGCCACCCTGCACAAACCACCACGCCACTGGCAGCATCAGCGTCATGTCGACCCACAGTCCGCCAAGGTTGTCGGTTTTCAGGTATTTGCGTAGCACGAAATACAGCGGATAGCCGACCACGACCACCAGAGTCGCCCAGGAAAAACCGCCGACCTGATACAACTCGTTCAACACGCCGAGGCTGGCGAAAAACACCGCAATTTTCTGCAGGTACGACAGGCTTTCGCCGTAGGCAATGCGCCCGGTCAGCACCATCGCCAGTGGCAGCAGGAAGTAGCCCAGCGACACATCCAGGCTGTATCCATTGAGCGGCGCCCACATGAACAGCCACAGTTGCACGCCCAGCAGGGCGGCCGAAACAATCAGCCCGCCAATCAGTTTCGGCTTCGCGACCATCAGGCGGATCAGTTCCAGTACTCGTCGCCATTCGCCGGAGACCAGCATGAACACGGTCATGCACGGCACGGTCAGCAGCATCCGCCAGCCAAAGATTTCTACGCCGCTCAATGGGGTGAGCAGCGAGGTGTAGTAATACATGACGGCAAACAGCACCGAGGCTGAAACCGATAGAGCGATACCTTTAGACAAACTGTCCTCGCGGGTGGGTGATCAAACGGGGCGCGAAGGATACGTGGTTTTCGTGCTGAATATTGGCCGAGCGATCAATATTTCACACACGACCTCAGAAGCCCCTCACCGTGACCCTCTCCCAGAGGGAGAGGGGACTGAATCGGGATGTCTTGCGATAGTGCGCGACGCGAAAGGCCGAGTCGATCATGGATTCACCACGCAGGTCCCACGCCAAAGCGTAGTCTCAATATCCGCCAATCGGTTCCCTCTCCCAGAGGGAGAGGGCAGCAGAGGGCGAGGATCTCAAGCCGAATGCGGTTTACGGCCCGACACGAAATGGCTCACATCATTGAACCCCGGTGTCGAGGCGTGCCCCGGCGTCACCAGCGAGTCGATAAACGCCTCATCTTCCGCCGTGATCTTCACCGCTTGCGCCTTGGTGTAGGCGTCCCACTGGGCTTCTGTGCGCGGGCCGACAATCGCTGAGGCCACCGCGCTGTTATTGAGCACCCAGGCAATGGCGAATTCGACGATGCCCACCCCACGCCCCTCGGTGTATTGCTGAATCTGCTGGGCAATGCGCAGCGACTCGACCCGCCATTCGGTTTCCAGAATGCGTTTGTCCTGACGCCCGGCGCGGCTGTTGATGTCCGGGGCTGCATCGGGTGCGTACTTGCCGCTGAGCACGCCACGGGCCAGCGGGCTATAAGGCACCACACCGAGGCCATAGGTTTGCGCGGCGGTGATCTGCTCGGTTTCGGCCTGGCGGTTGACGATGTTGTACAGCGGCTGGCTGATGACCGGGCGGTCGACACCCAGTTGGTCGGCGACACGAATCACTTCGGCAATCCGCCAGCCGCGATAGTTGGACAGCCCCCAGTAACGGATCTTGCCCTGACGGATCAGGTCGCCAATGGCCGAGATCGTCACGTCCAGCGGCGTGTTGTGGTCTTCGCGGTGCAGGTAATAGATGTCGAGGTAGTCGGTGCCCAGTCGTGTCAGGCTGGCATCCAGACCATTGAAGATATGTTTGCGGCTCAGGCCGCTGCGGTTCGGCACGCCGTCCACCGGACCAAAGCCGACTTTGGTCGCCAACACCCACTCATGCCGGTTGCCGGCAATCGCTTCGCCGACGATCTCTTCCGAACGGCCATTGGTGTAGACGTCAGCGGTGTCGATGAAATTGATGCCCTGATCCCAGGCCTTGTCGATGATGCGCAACGACTCTTCGTGGCTGGTCTGCTCGCCGAACATCATCGTGCCGAGGGTGAGGGTAGACACCTGCAAGCCCGAGTGACCCAGTGTGCGATAGCTCATGCCGAAATCCTTTCTGTCGGTGGGAAAGCGTTCATCAAATACCAGATGCGTGCGACAGGGCAAAGTGAATTATCGACTCAATGCCGCACATCGCTCGCGCAAAAATGCCTGCAAGACCTTGACCCGCTCGGACACCTGAACCCGGTGTGGACAGAGCAGATTGAATGGCACGCTTTCGCCGTGCCAGTCGTCGAATAACGTGCGCAGGCGTCCGGCGCGCACGTCTTCGGCGACATCCAGCCAGGCCTTGTAGGCGATGCCATGCCCGGCCAGTGCCCAGCGCCGGGCGACTTCACCGTCGTCGCTGAGGTAGTCGCCGTGGGCTTCGACTTCGACGGCTTCATCGTCACGGTTGAAACGCCAACTGTTGTAGGGGCGGCCGTTGCGCAGGTAGAGCAGGGCACTGTGATCGCCCAGTTCCGTCGGGTGCTGTGGCGTGCCATGACGGGCCAGATAATCGGGGCTGGCGCAGGCAACGCGGCGATGCGTCGGCAAAATCGGCAACGCCACCAGCGTCGAGTCGCTCGGCACGCCGAAGCGCAGCGCGATGTCCACGGTTTCGCGAAACAGATCGGCGTGGCGGTCGTTGAGCAGCAATTGCAGGCGGATATTCGGGTGCGCGCGCTTGAAATCGTCCAGCCACGGCAGTAACACGTTGCGGCCGAAGTCCGAGGGCGCCGCCAGTTGCAACACGCCGTTCAGGCCTTCACCTGATTGTTTCAGCGCTTGTTCGCCGTCGGCCAGTGTCGCCAGGGCCAGGCGCACACTGTCCAGATAACGCCGGCCTTCCTCGGTCAGGCGCATGCTGCGGGTGGAGCGTGCGAGCAAACGGATACCGAGACGGGTTTCCAGGCGTTTCAGGGCAATGCTGGCGGCGGCCGGGGTCAGTTCCAGCGCCCGTGCAGCGGCAGAAATACTGCCGGAATCGGCCACGCGGACGAAAATCTCCAGATCGAGAATCGAGCTCATTGCTAAAAATCCTTTAAAGATCTTTGCGTTTTAACGGGATTTTTCCGTGATTGGCAAGCCGTGATACTGCAATCAATCAACAACCGCAGGAGATGAGCATGACCTGGACATTCGATCACCTGGCCTTCAACACCGCCGATGGCCAGAGCTTGCAGGACAGTTTCGCCAGCTTGCTCGGCCTGACGCCGGGGCGCCGACCACCGTTTCCGTTTCCCGGGCGATGGCTGTATCAGGATGCGCACGCCGTGGTGCACGTGATCGAGCAGCCGACGTTCGACGATACGGCGTTGAGCCACATTGCCTTTCGCACGGATGAGCCGGCAGAAGCCGTGCTGCAACGGGTGCGCGACAGCGGTTTGCCGTATCAGGTGGCGCAGGTGCCGGAGGACGGGATCTGGCAGATTTTTGTGCAGATGCCGGGTGGCGTGGTGATCGAATTGGATGCATTGGCTTGAGTGCAAAAGATCGCAGGCTGCGATCTTTTGCGTTTTACAACGTGATCAGGCGCGCAATGTGCGGGTCATGCGCAACGCCAGCAGACTGCCGCCGACAATCACCGCCGCCAGCAGGTACAACGCCGCATCGGTGGAGCCGGTGCTGTCCTTGACCCAACCCACCAGATAAGGGCTGAGAAATCCGGCCATTTGTCCCATGGAGTTGATCAACGCCAGGCCTCCGGCGGCAGCACCGGCACTCAACATCGCCGTCGGCACTGGCCAGAACATCGGCAGGCCGGTCAGCGCGCCCATGGTCGCAATGGTCAGGCCGAGAATCGCAATCGCCGGGTTGGCGGCGAAATTAACCGCGATCACCAGACCGATCGCGCCCATCAGCATCGGCACCACCAAATGCCAGCGACGCTCTTTGCGCAAATCCGCCGATCGCCCGACCGCCAGCATGAACACCGCTGCCAGCAGGTACGGAATCGCGCTCAGCCAGCCGATCACCAGGTTGTCGCTGAAGCCGAGGTTCTTGATGATCGACGGCAGCCAGAAGTTGATCGCGTACACGCCACTCTGGATGCAGAAATAGATCAGGCCGAAGGCCCAGATTGCCGGGTTCTTGAACACCGCGATCAACGAATCGGAGGTGGTTTTCGGTTTGTTCGCGAGGTCTTCGGCCTGATCGGCCTCCAGCACTGCACGCTCGTGCGGGCTCAGCCATTTGGCGTTGGCGAAGCTGTCGCTCAACAGGAAATAGGCGAGGGCGCCGAGGATCACCGTCGGGATGCCTTGCAGCAGGAACATCCACTGCCAGCCGGCCAGACCACCCTGGCCCGCCGCGAAGTGATTGAGAATCCAGCCAGAGAACGGGCTGCCGAGCAGGCCGGACACTGGAATTGCCGACATGAACAGCGCCATGATCCGCCCCCGGCGGAAGGTCGGGAACCACTGCGAGAGGTACAGCACGACGCCTGGAAAGAACCCGGCTTCGGCCGCACCGGTGAACAGGCGCAGGGTGTAAAACTCGGTCGGCGTGGTGACGAACAGCAGGCAGGTCGACAACGTGCCCCAGGTAATCATCATCAAGGCAATCCAGCGCCGCGGACCGAATCGGGTCAGGGCCAGGTTGCTTGGCACGCCGCACAGCACGTAGCCGATGAAGAAAATCCCGGCACCGAGGCCGTAGACGGTTTCACTGAATTTCAGGGCGTCGAGCATCTGCAGTTTGGCAAATCCAACGTTGACCCGGTCGAGGTAGTTGAACAGGTAGCAGATGAAGATGAAGGGGATCAAACGCAGGGTGATGCGTTTGTAGACGGCGTTTTTATCGTCTGCGATGGTCTGGGTAGCTGCGGCGCTGTGCGACATAGCGGCTCTCTCTTTATTATGATTTTTGGCGATGCAAAGGGTAAC
Source organism: Pseudomonas sp. GNP014 (assembly GCF_054344005.1). NCBI lineage: Bacteria > Pseudomonadati > Pseudomonadota > Gammaproteobacteria > Pseudomonadales > Pseudomonadaceae > Pseudomonas > Pseudomonas sp. GNP014. Next base: position 4,201,544 of record NZ_JBTGUS010000001.1, read on the forward strand.
GTTGATCGCCCTGAGAGTCTCGGCCACCGGTGGCCGGATTGTCTTTGTGCCTGAGCACAGGGTTTGCCGTCAGACCCTGTGCGGGTGAACAACCTGTCCGGGCCTGTTTTCAAGGATTCCAGCGCTTATGTTCGAACTCGATCACGACCTCGCCCAAGACATCGTCGACCGTGCCATGGCCATTTTGCCCTACAACGTCAACGTCATGGACAGCCAGGGCTTGATCCTTGGCAGTGGCGAGCCGGAGCGGATCAACACCCGTCACGAAGGTGCGCAATTGGTGCTGGCCAACGGTCGGGTGGTAGAGATTGACGCGCAGACCGCCGTGCATTTGAAAGGCGTGCAGCCGGGCATCAATTTGCCGCTGTTGCTCGATCAGCGCTTGATCGGCGTGCTCGGCATCACCGGCGAGCCGGAGCAGTTGCGCACTTACGCCGAACTGGTGCGCATGACCGCGGAAATGCTCGTTGGCCAGCGCAATCAACAGGCCGAACAGCAATGGCGCCGTCAGCGTTGCGATGACTTGCTGGCGCTGTTGCTCAGCGAGGCGGGGGATTCGCCACGCCTGATCGACGAGGCGCAGCAACTCGGTCTCAAACCGCAATTGACCCGGGTGCCGTATCTGTTCGAATTGGGTCTGGAGCACGGCCCGGGGCAGACCGTCGAGGCCCTGAGTGCCTGGCTGACCTCACGTTATCCCGATAGCTGGTGCGTGAGTTCGGCAAAGTCGTCGCTGTTGTGGTGTCGACCAGCGAGCCACAACGTCGAATCTGACCGCTTGCTGGAAAAGCTCGACGGCCTGGGCTGGAATATTTTGCGCATCGCCGTGGGCGGGCAGGCGGATGGGCTGGTCGGGTTGCGCCGTTGCTATCGGCGGGTCGGCGATCTTCTGGCGTATGGCCGAGAGGTGCTGCCGCACTCGCGTTTGCTGACGCTCAATCGTTATCGGCTGCCGGTGATGCTGTGGCGGCATCGCAATGACGATGCGCTGGATGAATTGCTCAAGCCGTTGCGCAAGGTCATCGCCAAGGACGGCAACGGCCAGTTGCTGGCGACGTTGCGCAGTTGGTGCGAGCACGACGGGCAGAGCCAGGCGTGTGCGGATGCGCTGGGGATTCATCGCAACAGTTTGCGTTACCGGATGGAGCGGATTGCCGAGTTGAGTGGGGTTGATCCGTTAAGGCTGGACGGGATGCTGGCGTTGTATCTCGGCGTGCAACTCCTGCCCCAGACTGATCCTGCGGCATGAGTTGTTCTTGCTGCCGCCATCGTTGGCAAGCCAGCTCCCACAGTCTCTGCGGTGGTTACAAAATTCATGGTCACTGAAGTTCCCTGTGGGAGCTGGCTTGCCAGCGATAGGGCCGGAACATTCAGCCTCGATTCCAGGGCCTTTGTGAAAATGAACAATAAACGCCCACAGCGCTTGTGCAGCGGACAGGCGTCAATGCGCGGGCTGACTGGCAGCATGAGGAGCATTGGAACTGGAGAATTCGCATGAAGATCGTCATCGCCCCCGATTCGTTCAAGGACAGCCTGAGTGCCCAGGGCGTCGCCGAGGCCATTGCTTTGGGCCTGGCGCAAGTCTGGCCACAAGCCACGCTGGTCAAATGCCCGATGGCCGATGGCGGTGAAGGCACGGTCGATTCGATTCTCGCCGCGTGCGAAGGTGAACGGCGCCGCAGCCGCGTGCGTGGCCCGCTGGGCGTGCCGGTGGACGCGGCGTGGGGCTGGTTGCCGCACAACCACACCGCGATCATCGAGATGGCCGAGGCCAGCGGTTTGCAATTGGTGCCGCCGGGGCAACGTGACGCCTGCATCAGCAGCACCTTCGGCACTGGTGAGTTGATCCGTGCGGCGCTGGACGCTGGCGCGCAACGGGTGATTCTGGCGATTGGCGGCAGTGCGACCAACGACGGCGGCGCCGGCGCGATGCAGGCGCTGGGCGTGAAACTGCTGGATGCGCAAGGCCAGTCGCTGGTGCCGGGCGGTCTGGCACTGGCGCAATTGGCGCGTCTGGAACTGAGCGACCTGGACCCGCGTCTGGCCCACGTGCGCTTCGACATCGCCGCAGACGTCAACAATCCACTCTGCGGTCCGCACGGTGCTTCCGCCATTTTCGGCCCGCAAAAAGGTGCGTCGCCCGCCCAAGTGCAGCAACTGGATCAGGCGCTGGGCCATTTTGCCGAACACTGTGCACACGCCTTGGGCAAAGACGTGCGTGATGAACCGGGCAGTGGTGCAGCCGGGGGGCTGGGATTTGCTGCCAAGGCGTTTTTGGGCGCGCAATTTCGAGCCGGCGTGGAAGTGGTCGCCGAACTGGTGGGCCTCGCCGAAGCGGTGAAAGGCGCGGATCTGGTGATCACCGGCGAAGGCCGTTTCGATGCCCAGACCCTGCGCGGCAAAACCCCGTTTGGCGTGGCGCGGATTGCCAAACAGCAGCAGGTTCCGGTGATCGTCATTGCCGGCACTCTTGGCGAGGGCTATCAGGAACTCTACGGCCACGGCATTGATGCCGCATTCGCCGTTACCAGCGGGCCGATGCCCCTTGAGCAGGCCTGCGCCGAAGCGCCGCGATTGCTGCGTGAACGTGCGGCCGACATCGCCCGTGTCTGGCAGATGGCCAAGAATCAGCCTGATCAGCATTGATTAACCTGTGGCGAGGGAGCTTGCTCGCGCCGGGCTGCGAAGCAGCTCCAACCCTCTTGGTGTCAATCCTTCGGATCCACCGTGTTCGATGGTTCCAAGACTGCTGCACAGACGAGCCTGAGCAAGTTCTCTCACCACCGATTTTGCTTAAATGTTTACGGTGTTTCATCGCTGTAACACCTTGAAAAATATTTCCGTTTTACACGAAACCTTCCTAAAGCCTGGCCGATACAAAGATCAGGCGCACACAGATTCCCTCGAACCGTGACGCCAGACCGGTCCCGCTCCAAGGACTGGTGATGACGGCAAGGACGCTCGCAGCTACCTCTATCCGAGAGTCCAACCATGTCTTTGCGTAATCTGAAAATCGCGCCCCGTGCCTTCCTCGGTTTTGCCTTTATCGCCTTGCTGGTGATTGTCCTTGGCGTGTTCGCCGTCAATCGCATGTCGATCATTCGCCAGGCCTCCATCGACATGGATACCAATCAACTGCCCAGTGTCACCTACCTTGGCGTGGTGACGGAAAACGTGTTGCGCCTGCGGATTCTGTCGTTCCGGATTCTGGTCAACCGCGAGCCGGCCGGCTTGCAAGAGGCGCAGACGCGGATTGGCGTGTTGGTGGACAAGGTACGCAGTGCTCAGGCCAGCTACGCGGCATTGCCTGCGGAAGCCGAGGAGCGTGCCCTGTACCAGGCGTTCGCGACGACGCTCGACAATTACCTGCAAGCACAAAACCAGATGATGGACTTGTCGCGTCAGGGCAAGGTCGAGGAAATGCGTACCCTGATTAACACAAAGATCAAGGAAGGCACCGACCAGATGGGCGAGCAGCTCAACAAGCTGATCGCGATCAACGCAGCGGGTGCCAAAGTCGCCTCCACTCAGGCAGGTGAGCATTACGACAGCGCCATTACCGGCATCATCATTGTCGCGGTGATTGCCGCGTTGGCGACGGTATTGCTGGCATTGCTGCTGACGCGCAGCATCGTCACGCCGTTGAACCGGGCGGTGCTGGTGGCGCAAACCATTGCCGATGGCAATCTGAGCAAAGCCATCGAAGTCGACGGCAAGGACGAAGCCACGCAACTGCTGCAGGCCCTGGCCACGATGCAGACCAACCTGCGCAAGACCATCGAACAGATTGCCGGCTCCGCCACCCAACTGGGCGCCGCAGCCGAAGAGCTCAGCGCGGTCACCGAAGAAGCCTCCCGTGGCCTGCAACAGCAGAACAACGAAATCGAACAGGCCGCCACTGCCGTCAACGAGATGACCGCCGCCGTGGAAGAGGTTGCACGTAACGCCGTCTCAACCTCCGAGGCCTCGAACCAGTCGACCCAGGCCGCCCGTGAAGGCCGCGATCAAGTGGTGAAAACCGTCGACGCGATTCAGACCATGACCCACGACGTGCAGAGCACCGCGCAAATGATCGAAGGCCTGGCGGCGCAGGGTCGGGACATCGGCAAAGTGCTCGACGTGATCCGCGCCATCGCCGAACAGACCAACCTGCTGGCGCTCAACGCAGCCATCGAAGCGGCGCGTGCCGGTGAGGCGGGTCGTGGTTTTGCGGTGGTGGCAGACGAAGTGCGCGCACTGGCCCATCGCACCGCGCAATCGACTCAGGAAATCGAAAAAATGGTCGCCGGCATCCAGAACGGCACCGGTGAAGCGGTTTCGTCGATGCAGCAGAGCAACCAGCGCACCCAGACCACCCTGGAAATGGCCCGCGCCGCCGGCGTCGCCCTTGAGCAGATCACCCAGTCGATTCATCAGATCAACGAGCGCAACCTGGTGATCGCCAGCGCCTCCGAAGAACAGGCGCAAGTGTCCCGCGAAGTTGACCGGAATCTGGTCAATATCCGCGATCTGGCTACGCAATCGGCTGCCGGGGCCAACCAGACCAGCGCCGCCACCCATGAGCTGTCGCGACTGGCGGTGGATTTGAACGCCATGGTGGCGCGTTTTGTGATTTGAGATAGGGTGAAGGCTGGAGATTGCGCAAACAGGAGACGTGCATGCGCTATTCAGCCTTGACTCAACGAATCGCCGGGGAGGGCGCAGCGGCCTGGCAGATTCACGACCGAGCGCTGGAGTTGCGCGCTGAGGGCGTCGATGTCCTGCTGCTGAGTGTGGGCGATCCGGATTTCGATACACCGCTGCCGATCGTCCACGGTGCCATCGACAGTCTGCTGGCCGGCGATACGCATTATGCGGAAGTGCGCGGCCGCTTGGCTTTGCGCAAACTGATTGCCCGGCGGCATCAGCGACGCTGCGGTCAGGCGGTCGATGCCGACCACGTGATCGTGCTGCCGGGGGCGCAATGCGCGGTGTATTCAGTGGCGCAATGCCTGCTGGATCCGGGGGACGAGGTGATTGTCGCCGAGCCGATGTACGTCACCTACGAAGGCGTGTTCGGCGCCTGTGGGGCGACCGTGGTGCCGGTGCCGGTGCGTCCGGAAAACGGCTTTCGCGTTGACCCCGCCGATGTCGCTGCACGCATCACCGGCAAGACCCGGGCGATGCTGCTCAACAGTCCCAACAACCCCTGCGGCGCGAGCCTGTCACTGCTGATCTGGCAGGAACTGGCGGCGCTGTGCATTCGTCATGACTTATGGCTGATCAGCGATGAGGTCTACAGCGATTTGCTCTACGAAGGCGAGCACATCAGCCCGGCGAGTCTGCCGGGCATGGCGGAGCGCACGGCGACCATCAACAGCCTGTCGAAATCCCACGCCATGACTGGCTGGCGGATCGGTTGGTCGATCGGGCCAAAAGCGTTGGCCGAACACTTGGTGAATCTGTCGTTGAGCATGCTGTTCGGTTTGCCGGAATTCGTGCAGAAAGCCGCGCAGGTTGCGCTGGAAACGGACCTGCCGGAAGTGGCGCAGATGCGCGAGGAGTATCGCTTGCGCCGGGATCTGGTCTGCGAGCGGCTGCAGGGCTGCCCGGGTTTGCAACCGATCCGCCCGGATGGCGGCATGTTCGTGATGGTCGATGTGCGCCAGACCGGGTTAGGCGCTCAAGCGTTTGCCGAGCGCTTGCTGGAAAATTACGGCGTTTCGGTGCTGGCCGGTGAAGCGTTCGGGCCGAGTGCGGCGGGGCATATTCGCATTGGACTGGTGGTCGATCGGGTCAAACTGGCGGACGCCTGCTCGCGGATTACACTGTGTGCGGCGCAGCTGTTACAGGCGCGCAGTGCCTGATGGTTTTGTGTTGCCTGTACCGGCCTCTTCGCGAGCAAGCTCGCTCCCACAGGGGAATGCGTTTCAAATGTGGGAGCGAGCTTGCTCGCGAAGGCGGCATGACAGCCACGGATTAATTCAGCCCTGCCAAGCCGATGGATTCACCAGATTCGCAGGTTTTTCCCCAGCCAGCGCCGCCAACAGATTCTCCACCGCACAGCGCGCCATCGCTTCGCGCGTCTCATGCGTTGCCGAGCCCATGTGCGGCGTCGCCACCACATTATTCAGTTGCAACAACGGCGAGTCATGCTGCAACGGCTCACGCTCGAACACATCCAATCCCGCCGCACGAATGCGCTGATGACGCAGCGCTTCAATCATCGCCGCCTCATCCACCACTTTGCCCCGCGAAATGTTGATGAAGATGCTTTGCGGACGCATCAGCGCAAACTCCTCAGCACCAATCAAGCCTTCGGTCTGCGCGGTCAGCGGCAAGGTCAGGCAAATGAAATCGGCCTGCTGGAGCAGCTCTTCAAGGCTGCGATATTGCGCATCAAACCGCGCTTCGACTGCCGGTTTGCGCGACTGGCTGTGATAGATCACCGGCATGCCAAACCCAAAATATCCGCGCTGGGCCAGCGCCTCGCCGATGCGGCCCATGCCGATGATGCCCAGGGTCTTGCCATGCACATCGGTGCCGAAATGCGCCGGGCCGATATTGCGATGCCACTGGCCGCTGCGCACCATGTTCGCCAGTTCCACCACACGCCGGGCAGCGGCGAGGATCAGCGCGAAACCGGTGTCGGCGGTGGTTTCGGTGAGCACATCAGGCGTGTTGCTGAGCAGGATCTTGCGCCGCGTCAGGTAGTCGATGTCGTAGTTGTCGACGCCCACCGAGACGCTGGCAATCGCCTCCAGCTTCGGTGCCAGATCGAGTAGTGCCGCATCCAGCTTCAGACTGGCGCCAAGCAAACCGTGGGCGCCGGGCAGGGCGTCGCGCAGTTTCATCAGGCCGTCGCTGTCGAGGCTGTCGATCAGCGTCACGTCGAGCCGTTCGTGCAGTCGCGCCATCAGCACTGGCGAGAGTTTCTTGTACAACACAACGTGTTTTTTCATGGCAAGCATCTCTTCAGGAATGAGCCGGCACGGGACGCGTGGCAGCGGCTTTGGCCACGACGCGATCGCTTGCGCCGGGCTTGAGAAAAATCGTCAGCACCACCGATAACATCAGCGCGCCGCTCATCAGCAGGTACGACGCACCGGGCGAACCGGTGGAGCTATTGAGGTAGCCGACCAGATACGAGCCGCCGAACGAACCGAGCGCGCCCATGCTGTTGATCAACGCCATCGCGCCGCCCGCCACGTTGGCCGGTAGAATCTCCGGAACGATGGCGAAAAACGGTCCGTACGGCGCGTACATGCAGGCACCAGCAATCACTAGCAGCGTGTACGACCACCAGAAATGCTCGGTGCCCAAGGCGTAAGAGCCGTAGAAAGCGATGGACGCGATCAGCAGCGGCGGCCAGACAAAGCGTTTGCGTTTTTGCAGTTTGTCCGAGCCCCACGACACCGCGAGCATGCCGATCACTGCCGCCAGGTACGGCAGCGCCGACAGCCAGCCGGCCTCGATCATGTCCATTTGTGCGCCAGCCTTGAGGATCGACGGCAGCCACAGCACAAAGCCGTAAACGCCGATGCTCCAGCAGAAAAACTGCAGCGCAAGGACGATCACCTTCGGCGAGCGGAACGCCTCGGCGTAATTCTTCACCGCTTTGATCCCGACCTGTTCAGCCGCCAGCGCACTCTCCAGATCGTGCTTTTCCTGGTCGTTGAGCCACTTGGCCTGGGCCGGGCGATCATCGGCCAGGCGCCACCAGATAAACGCCCAGAGCACCGCCGGCAGGCCTTCGATGATGAACATCCAGCGCCAACTGAAATGCTGCACCAGATAGCCCGAAACCACCGACATCCACAGCATCGTCACCGGGTTGCCGAGGATCAGGAAGGTGTTGGCCCGTGAGCGTTCGGCACGGGTAAACCAATGGCACAGATACACCAGCATCGCCGGCATCACCGCCGCTTCGACCACGCCGAGCATGAAGCGGATGACGATCAGCCAATAGGCGTTGGAGACCACGCCGGTCAGGGTGGCGAGGCCGCCCCAAAGGATCAGACTGACGAAAATCAGTTTCTTCACGCTGTGCTTTTGCGCATAGATTGCACCGGGCACCTGGAAGAAAAAGTAGCCGAGGAAGAACAGCGCACCGAGCAGCGATGACAGGCCCGGTGTGATCATCAGGTCTTCGGCCATGCCCGATGCGGCGGCGAAGCCGTAGTTGGCGCGATCCAGATACGCCAGGCTGTAGGTGATGAACACAATCGGCATGATGTACCACCAGCGGCGGGCGGCGAGGGTTGCGGTTTTCATGGTCTTGCTCCTGAGCTTGTTGTTTTTGTCGCAGCAGGTTCAATGAATCGGTTGCCTGTCAGGGCCTCATCGCTGGCAAGCCAGCTCCCACAGGGATCTCGGGTATGTCAAAGATTGCATTGCCACCACCAACCCTTGTGGGAGCTGGCTTGCCTGCGATGACGGCCTCAAATTCGCTGAAGAGTTCAGCCCGGGTTGGAAGGCCCTCCATATCCCCGCGACTCTGCACCGCCCGACTGCCAATCCAGTTCGCACGCTGCACCGCCTCGGCAAAACTCTGGTGCTCAAGCAGGGCACTGATCATCCCCACCGCAAAACCATCACCGGCACCGACCGTGTCGACGACATGCGCCACCGGCACACCGGCGACAAACCCCGATGCCAGATGCGTGCGGTAATAAGCGCCTTGTGGCCCAAGCTTGATCGCCACCGCTTCGGCACCTTGATCGAGATAAAACGCAGCAATGTCCGCCGGGTCTTCGAAACCAGTGAGCAAACGGCCTTCACTCAAACCCGGCAGCACCCAATGGGCGAGGGCGGCGAGGCGGTTGATCTCGCCGATCATCTCGCGCTCGCTGGCCCACAGGCTCGGACGCAGATTGGGATCGAACGACACGCTGCGCCCGGCATTGCGCATGCGTGTCATCAGTTCAAAGGACATCTCCCGCGTCGAGGCCGATAGCGCCGGCGGGATGCCAGTCGCATGCAGATGGCGGGCGCTCAACAGGCTGGCCGTGATCGACTGGGGGGACAGATGACTGGCCGCTGAACCGCGCCGGAAATACTCGACCTGCGGGTCGCTGCCATCGTCATTGCGCGATTTGAACTGGAAACCGGTCGGGTGCTGTTTGTCGACGTCGACGTGACTGCAGTCCAGACCCTCCTTGATCAAGGTCTCGACCACAAAACGCCCGAGCGAATCATTGCCGACCCGGCTCAGCCACGCGACGTTGAAACCCAGGCGCGACAGCCCGATCGCGACATTGCTGTCGGCCCCGGCGATACGCTTGTGAAAGTGCTCGACCGCCGCCAGATCACCGGTCTGCTCGGCGACCAGCATCGCCATGGTTTCGCCAAACGACAGAATATCGATCTCAGACATGAGCAGGCTCCAGGCGGGACTGGCCAAGGTGGGCGAGGGCGGCGACGTGTTCACGGGTCAACGCCACCAGGTCGTCTCCCTGCAACGGGTATTCGGCGGCGCGCATAACGCCTTGGGCCATGTGCCGCAGCAGTTGTTCCCACAGATGCAGGTCACTGACGGCCGGCGGCACCGCCACCAGTTTGCCGTCCGGGCGGCGGGCAACGGCTTTGCAATGCACGTAACCGACGTGCCGGCCCAACAGGCGCGCAGCATTCGCGGCGGACTGGTCCTGCCACTGCCAGTTGCCGATGTCGAAGGTCATTTTGATCGGCAAGTTGTGCTGCTCGACGGCGGCGAAGAAGCGCTGAAACGGTTCGATGCGTCCGCCGTGCAGGGTCTGGTCGTTTTCCACCAGCAACTGCACCGGGCTGAGCTTCAAGCGTTCGGCCAGGGCTTGCAGATCGTTGGTGTCGGTGAAGTAGCCGAGGGAGACTTTCAGCCATTTCGAGCCGAACGCTTCGGCTTGTTGCAGTGCGGTGATCAACTCGGGATTGGGCTGCGCCTGCCCGGCAAGCCACAGTTCGGTTGGCGAGGAATAAATACTTTGCAGGCCCTGCGCTTGAGTGGCGGCGCTCAGTTGCGCGGGCACTTCGCGGGTCAGTAATTCTTCGCGCCATTCGATGCGATCGGCACCGGCGGCGGCGAGCACGTCGATGAAAAAATCCTGCCCGCGCTGGCGCACGAGCTCGGCACCGTAGCTAGACAGACTGATGGAAACGGCGGGTTTATTCATTGTTATTGACCTCTGAAACCGGTTTCATTTTTGTTCAAAAAAATATCAGGTGTTTCTGTGGTGTCCTTCTGGGCCTCATCGCTGGCAAGCCAGCTCCCACAGGTTTAGAGGTGTACCAAGCCTTTGTGTACGACTCGAACACTGTGGGAGCTGGCTTGCCAGCGATAGCGTCAGATCAAACACCAGCAACCTCACGGGTCGACCCACGCTCCACCAGCACCGGCGCAAAATCCACCACCCGCGCTATTTCATCATCCCCACGCAAGCGCTTGAGCAGACACTCAAACGCCCGCGCGCCAATCTCTGCCGTCGGCTGAGCCAGCGCAGTAATCCCGCTGCCCACCAATGGATACCAATCAAGGTCATCGAGGGCGATCAGCCCGACATCCTCGAACAACCGCGCCCCCATCGCCCGCAACGCCGTCGTGGTCGCCAACGCCGCCACGCCATTGGCGCAAAACAGCGCTTTCGGGCCATTGCCGGGGGTATTCAAGAAGATTTGAAGTTGTGCGCTCAGATCATCGCCGGTTTCCAGCACCGCCCCGGTCAGCGCCGAGCGCTGGGCAATCTGTGCCTGAAAACTGCTGACCCGCTCGATCCGCGAACTGGTGCCGTCATACGGTTCAGTCACCAGTACCAGATTCCGATATCCACGCTGCTCCAAATGCCTGATCGCCATCTCCACGGCTTGCGGGTTATTCAGCCCGACCATGTCGCTGTCGAGCCCGTCGACCTTGCGATCCACCAGCACCAGCGGCATCTCACGACGCAGTTCATGCAACTCGTCACGGTGATGGCCCAGCGTGTTCACGATCAGCCCTTCGATGTTGTACGAGCGCAACAGCGCCAGGTGCTGGCGTTCCTGTTCGTCATCGCGGTCGGTGTTGCACACCACCAGGCTATAGCCGTGCGCCCGGCAAGCGGTTTCCACCCCGTGCATCACGGCAATCGAATAAGGGTTACGGATATCGGCGACCAGCATGCCGATCAGGCGCGTGCGCCCGCGTTTCAGGCCGCGTGCCATTTGGTTGGGGCGGTAGCCGAGTTCGCTGATGGCCTGTTCGATGCGCAAGGCAATGGCATCGGAGAGCAGGGCGCGATCATCGCCGATGAAGCGCGAGACGCTGGCCTTGGAGACCCCGGCGCGTTCGGCGACGTCGAGCATGGTCACGCGGCTGCGCTGGGCGGTGGAGAAGTCGTTCATGGCGTGGATTTCTTATTGTTGGATGCTACAGCGTAAGTTTCTGAAACCGGTTTCAGGAAACATCAATCGGCCTGTCTTCGTCAAGGACCATTTGACTTGGCGATGGGCAATGGCCCGCTTAAAACCGACGAACGGTATCTTTACCTGTCAGATCTGACAGTAGGCAAGTCCCGTATCTCGGCGCTTAATTCCCCCATAAGCAAGACCAACCTTGCGCGTAACTCAAGTGATCTGGCGAGTACATTATGACGGCGAAGAAGGCTACTGCACGAAGTATAGGGATTCTAGCGAGCCCGCTATCGGTGGAGGGTATTGATGATAGTGATCTCGACGGATATGTGCCGCGCAACATTTTACTTAATGGTACTCGAATCATTATTCCTTACTGGCCCGACCCGCAGCCAATGGACGAGCTTTGGGTTGATCTGAATCAGGGTGGCACTGTTACAAGGCTCCACGAGGATTTCTATAGTCCACCACAATCAACTTACCTGTATGTCGCTTTGACGCCCGCAGCCCTGGCAACTGATGGCGTTGCGTTTTTGTCCTACCAGGTTTGGAAGGCGAGCGGGGGCATTTCTGATCCATCACCTGAAAGAAAACTGACGATAGATCACACGCCCCTTCTTGTTCTGAATGAGCCGACGTTTCCCCATGCAACGATTTGGGGTTATTTGAGTAACAAGACAGTACCGCCGTTGTCCTCGGGAGCGACTGTCTTGGTACCTACAGCTAATGGCCCTGCGGAAGTTGGTGATACAGCCAAAGTACATTGGCAAGGGCATTCAAGTTTGAATGGAAGCGGTCCACCAGTGCAGGGCACTTACGGTGTTTGGGAAATAGAGTTGGAGCAAAAGCACATGACTGGACATTGGCGACATGTCGTTCCGTTTGAGCCTAATGTCCGGCCGCTTATTAATGATAATTCGGCCATTACCTACTGGCAGTTGTTCAAAGGTGGGCGGCTGGTCGGTGAGTCACAAAAAGGTTTGGTGAAAATAGACAGGGTAACACCTGGCGAAAGCGGCCCTTTCGGCCTGAATACACAAGGAGATGGAAAAATGGCTATAAAAATCGTACCAAGGACTCCAAGACCTGACTCCAACAGGGATCAAGAATATTGATCCATTGGCTGATATTGCGATAGATACACTTGCAGATGGTTTGATCGCTAAAAGCATGCTAGATACCGGATTTGTGACGATAGACTTTACCCGCACTGCAGAAGAGTTCGACAAGGATGAACTGGAACTGGAATACGGTGTAAAGGGCCAGGGCACTGACATTGTGGGATGAAAAAATTTTACTGGGCGACGTTTCTTCCCGGCCAGTCAGGGACTATACCAATTCGGTTGCCAGCTAGCTTGTTTCCAGAGCGCCCAACACCGGCAGAGCCGACCACTTATGAAATCATGTTTCAACTTTACAAAGAGGCAGGTGGTGTTAATGAGCCCTCTAATGTACTGGAGTTTGTTATCGACCAGACTGCACCGTTTGGTTCAAAAAGATCAGACTCGAATGGGAATACCGTTGTCACGCTCGCCGTACCAACGCCAACCCCCGTATTCGTTAATACACCCTCGGATGCACAACGCACAATTAACGAAGCCTGGTTGGCGGCCCCGGCTAACGCCAACCTGAATTTCACCGTGAACGTAGGTTATCCGCTACGTCGGCTGGACGATAATCTGCGCGCCTGGTTGATTTCTGGCACTCAGCGGGTTGAGGTGTGGAATGCTGCAGTGCCGGTCAACGGCGCATTTACTATCGCCAACACCGTGTTACGCCAATTTCCAAATGGCCGCGTCAAAATTCAGTATCAATGGACAGATTTACCTGGCAACGACAGTCGGGAGTCTGCCGCAAGTGACGTGCTGACACTGGCATTGGCACAACCTCCAGTTTCAACAAAAGGTCCTCTGGTACCGAAAACCGATCCGAACTATACCACGGCACTTTATCTGGACGATTTTGCTGGCGGTATAACCGCTATCGTTGAAAGCGCATTCATCACTAACGCAGAGCCGGGAGATAATATTTTCATTACCCTTGAAGATGCCACTGATGCAACTAACTCTGTAAGTCTTACCGCCCAGCCGTGGGTGGCTAATACCAATTTAACGTTTAACCTGACATACACAGATCTCTCCACAATATTTAACGATGCCGTTGAGCCTAAAATGGCCAATATCTGGTATGAGATCGTTCGAACTGGTATTCCAAACGCTGAATCTCCGGTTCAACTCATCACGTTGGCATTCGACCATGCGGGACCAACAAATCCGGATCTACCGGACCTTACAAACAAAGACATGGTGTTGCCTGTAGTCACAGGTGCTTCGAATACGCCTAACGACTTGCGACCTGGTGACAGAAACAGTCCGGGTAAATTTAAAGTTACCCTTGCGCTAGGTCAGCCTCCTATCACTTCGGCCGAGGTGGCGAAGTGTTATATTAATGGTCAGCTTATAGATGAGTTCAATCCATTTGTAGATGTGGATGAATTCGAAGTTAATATTTCTGCAGATATTATATCCAGGCTGCCCATTGGGTCGGTAAATGCTTACTGGACTATTCAAAAAGCGGGTGTTGATAAAAACGTAATTAATTCCCGTAACCAACCGGTGGCAGTTGCCGGTGCGGCCATACCTTTACCTTTACCTACAATCCGGATCCGCAATCCGGCAGTGCGTGATTACATTGAATGTTACGGCATGATCAGTCCAACCAGTAGTATGGTTCTAGGTTTGCAGATTCCAAAAGACCCGCTTTTACCCCCAGGCAAAACGATTACAGCCCATTTCGCGGCTTACTCGGACCCGTTAGGTAATACTCTGATTGATGATACTGAGGACTCTAGAGACTATGTCATCAAAGCCGCGGGTATTCCTGATGTCGCGCCAGTGGCCAGTCCTGAGATTTTCAAATTGGCGCAACCTGTCAGGGGCGCAATAGCCTATGGCAAATATTGGTACACGACCGATATCAATGGACAGCAATCGTCTGTACCAGTCATCAAACGGATCGACAATATCAGTAACAGTTTTAACTATTGCGATTTGACACCTGCTCCGGCTGCGCCTGCTCCTTAATTGCTGTATTAGCTGATCGGTGTTGCGAGAGAAACATGGACGTTTCTTTCGCGATTATCCGCATTAACAGTAAGGGCACGGTAAGGATACTACAGCCGACAAGGATGATTCCTCTTTCGTTACGGACTTTTCCTACATAAAAGTCTCGAATTTCTTATTAAGGTGTGGAACATTTTTTTGGTGGGAGCTTTCAGTACTGCCAAAAAGCAATGTCAGTAGTTGCGCAGTTTAAGGGGTTTCCCATGTTCCTTTGTTTTAAGTCTACGTCCTCTGTGACGTTCCAGAAATTAGTGGTTGCTGTGGCATTTCTATCCTCCAGCGAGGCCTTCAGTCGAACGCTCAATCCAGGAGAGAGCGCAGTCGTCACGAACCCATCCGTACCGGAGGCTTGGGCGGTGTCCCAAGGGGGCACCCTGACTGTTGATAATGCCCAGGCACTGACCATCTCGTCATCAAATGCCAACGTCGTTTTCAATGGTGGTCAAAGCGCCCGAATCGATGCCAATACTTCAGTGGTAAACCTCTCTGGAGCGTCTGTAAACAGCTCGGCTGGCAGGGGGGCGATACAACTGATCGACAGCAGCGCCATCATCGACAACAGCACCATCGTCAGTACCAATAGTTTCGGTCTTCTCCTGGGGCGCAATACCACTACCCCGGCGTCTTCGAGCGCGACGGTCAAGGGCGGAAGTACGATCATCGGCCTGAATGGTGCGGATGCAGTGGGTTTTGCCGTATTGAACGTCGAGAACTCAACCGTTCGAGGCACCGGTTCGGACAGTTATGGTGTGAGGCTTGGTGGGGCAACGCTTTCGGCCAACGGCAGCGTTCTGGCCGGGGAGAAGAACGGCCTGCAAATCAACACGGATTTAACCGGTGTCAATGCCAACTCTGTAACGTTGAACAGCACCCGCGTGTCGGGGGGAACAGGATCAGCCATTGTACTTGGCTCTTCGGGTGCCGCCGGTACAGTTGCAAGTATCAATGTTTCTGGCACCAGCGAGCTGATCGGTGGCAACGGTAACCTGTTGCAAGCAACCAACCGTTCCACCGCAAATCTCACCGTTGATGCAAGCCAGTTGAGTGGCAACGTAGTGGCCGATACGGGCAGCTCGGTTTCTCTACTGATGCAGAACGGCGCCGCGCTGGAAGGTGATTTACAGAACGTGACCCAAGTCAATCTGGACTCCCGCAGCACGCTCAATGGCGATGTCCTGTCCGTTGCAGGTACAGCCTCAAAGGTCAGCCTGAACAATAACGCCGTTCTCAATGGCAACGTTGAAAACATAGTCGGTCTGTCGCTGAACAATGGCAGTCAAATGACCGGCAATGTGTTGGCGGACACCAATGGCCGTATAGAGCTGGACAATCGTTCGGCAATCAAGGGCAACGTCGAAAACGTCTCAAGCCTTGTATTGAACAACGGCAGCAACCTCACTGGCGACGTCATCTCGGCTGCCAACGGGAGTGTATTGCTGGACAATGGTTCGCTGCTCACCGGTCAGATCAATAACTCGGGCAACCTGACCATCAACAATGCTGCGCGGTGGGTGATGACCGGCGACAGCACCGTGCAGCAACTGGGCATGAGCGACGGTGTCGTGCAAATGGGCACGAACGAGCAGTTCCAGCAATTGAATGTCGGCAATCTCTCCGGTCGCGGTACGTTTGTGATGGGCACGGATCTGGGCAATGGCAACACGGACTTCCTGAATGTCACCGGCAATGCCAGTGGGCAGCATCAACTGCTAATCGCTGCTACCGGCACAACGCCTGTCACGGCCGAGGCCGTGAAGGTTGGCAATATCGCCGCAGGCGATGCGAGTTTTTCGCTGGGAGGACGTGAAACCGTGGACGCGGGTACGTTCGTGTACCGGTTGGCCAAAGAAGGTCAGGGTCTGTACCTGAACCCGGACAAGGAAACCGTGAGCACTTCAAGTAACACCGCTCTGGCCTTGGCGGGCAGTGCTCGCAGCGTCCTGAATGCCGAGGCCGCCATGCTCAGTGATCAGTTGGGTGACCGCAGTCTCAGTATCCGCCCAGAGGCCTCGTTGCGTGCCATGGATGACAGCTCGGTGAAACTGAGCAACAGCGTCTGGGTCCGCACTTACGGTAACCAGTACAACGTCGACAACGCTTATGGCGACGGTTACACCCAGAACCAGACCGGTATCACCGGTGGCGCCGATACGGTCGTCGATATTGCAGGGCGCGCATGGGTGCTCGGTGGGTTTGTCGGCACGAGTCGAACGGACATCGATCTGAAATACGGCTCCAGCGCCATTGTCGACAGCGTGAACGCGGGTGTTTACGGCAGCACGTTCGATGTCGACAGCGGTGTGTTCGTCAATCTCATGGCCAAAGTCAATCAGTTCGATAACAAAGCCAAAGTGACGATGAGCGACGGCACCCGGACCAAGGGTGACTACAAAACTCTGGGGCTGAGCGGTTCTGCAGCAATCGGCAAACATATTCGCCTCAAGGATGATTATTTTGTCGAGCCGGTGGTGCAGATCTCGACGGGCGTTGCGCAAAGCGAGGAATACAGGCTCGACAACGGCCTGCAAGTCAAAGCCGACACCATGCGATCTGTTCAGGGCAAAGTCGGTGCCCGTGGCGGGCGTGTCATCACGCTGGATAACGGCAGTCTGCTGGAGCCAAGTCTGTCGACCGCGTTTAACCATGAGTTTGTCAAAGCCAACCGCGTCAAAATCAACGACGACAGCTTCGATGATGATCGTGCCAGCAGCTCTGTGGAGTATGGCGCCGGTCTTAAGTGGACACCGGCGCAGCGTACCTGGCAGGTTTCCGGTCAGGTAGGCGGCAGCAAAGGCACAACCGTGAGCCAGGACTGGAGTGGTAGCCTGCGAGTCAGCTACTTCTTCTGATCGGTTCGATGAAATGAAAATGCCCTGACAGTGTCAGGGCATTTTTTTTGAAGGTTGTTCAGCCAAACAGTCCTGCGGCGATGTTGATGGAGAATCCCAGTATCGCTGTGTTGAACACAAACCCGATCAGCGATTGTGCCAGCACGATCTTGCGCATCTCCCGCGATGCCACCCCGACGTCCGCAGTCTGCACGGCCACGCCAATGGTGAACGAGAAGTACAGGAAGTCCCAATAGTTGGGCGTGGTCAGCCCTTCGGCGAAACGCAGGGCGGGCTCCTTGCCGTCCCAGGTGTAATACAACCTTGCGTAATGCACGCAGAAGATCACGCCGATCAGCAGCCATGAGCCGATCACCGTCACGGCGGTGAAGGCGTAATGCAGGAGCTTGCGGTTGGTTTCCAGATCCTTGCTGCCCGCCAGTTCGAACGTGATGGTGGCAAGGCTCGCCAGTGCGGCGATGCACACCACCAACAGCACCAGTCCGGCGTTTTCGTCTTCGACGTCGGCGATGCGTTTGACGTCCGGTGCCTTGGCGCGCGCGGTGAGCCACAGCATCAGGATCAGGTAAGTCCAGACGCCGGCGTTCCAGCCAATGAGGATTTTGCTGACGATGGAGTCGGCGGGGGCCAGCAGGCCGGTGGCGAGGCCGAACAGGGCGGCGGCAGACAGGCGAGGGTGGGTGCGGGCGAGGAAGCGCATGGGGACTCGATGGGCCAGGGTGGTTCAGACACCTTAGCCCAGCGATGGAGGATATGACCACCGGCTCGAGTTTATGAAGATCCCTGTGGGAGCGAGCTTGGTCGCGAAGGCGTCCGGTCATCCAACATCAACGTTGAATGTAACGACGCTTTCGCGAGCAAGCTCGCTCCCACAATTAAGATCAGTGGGGCTTGGTAAAGCGTTGCACGAGCTTCATGACAACGACGAAGAACACCGGCACAAAGATCACCGCCAGCGTCGCGGTGATCATCCCGCCGATCACTCCGGTGCCGATCGCTTGCTGGCTCGCCGAGCTGGCACCCGTGGCGATGGCCAGTGGCACCACACCGAGAATGAACGCCAGCGAAGTCATCACAATCGGCCGCAGGCGCAAGCGAGCCGCCTGCAACGTTGCATCGATCAGGTCGTGGCCTTCGTCATAAAGGCTCTTGGCGAACTCAATGATCAGGATCGCGTTTTTCGCCGACAGACCGATGATGGTGATCAGCCCGACCTTGAAGAACACATCGTTAGGCATCCCGCGCAAGGTCACCGCCAAGACCGCGCCGAGCACACCCAGCGGCACCACCAGCAACACCGAAGTCGGAATCGACCAGCTCTCATACAACGCCGCCAGGCACAGGAACACGATCAGCAACGACAGCCCCAACAGGATCGGCGCCTGACTGCCGGATAACCGCTCCTGCAACGACAATCCCGTCCATTCCTGCCCCAGACCTTTCGGCCCTTGGGCCACCAGCCGTTCGATTTCCGCCATGGCTTCACCGGTGCTGTGCCCCGGGGCCGGTTCGCCGGAAATCGCAATCGCCGGATAGCCGTTGTAACGAGTCAACTGCGCCGGCCCCTGGGTCCATTTCGCCTGCACGAACGCCGACAGCGGCACCATCTTGCCGTCGTTGTTGCGCACGTGCATTTTCAGCAAGTCGTCGACCTGGCTGCGGCGGTCACCTTCAGCCTGCACCACAACCCGTTGCATCCTGCCCTGGTTGGGGAAGTCATTGACGTAGGAGGAACCCACCGCCGTCGACAGTACGTTGCCGATGTCGGCGAACGACACACCCAACGCATTGGCCTGGCGGCGATCCACTTCCAGCTGGACTTGCGGCGCTTCGGCCAGCGCACTCTCGCGCACGTTCATCAGTACCGGACTTTTCTCGGCGGCCGCGAGCAATTCAGTGCGCGCCTGCATCAACGTTGCGTGGCCAAGGCCGGCGCGATCCTGCAGGCGGAACTCGAAACCGCTCGATGTACCCAGACCATCCACCGGTGGCGGAAGAACAGCGAACGAGACGGCGTCCTTGATCTGGCTCAGCGCGATGTTGGCGCGATCGGCAATCGAGGCCGCCGAATCATCGTGGCCACGCTCCGACCAGTCCTTGAGGGTGGTGAACGCCAGTGCGGCGTTCTGCCCGCTACCGGAGAAGCTGAAGCCGAGAATCACCGTGCTGTCACCCACGCCCGGTTCCCCGGCGTTGTGCGCCTCGATCTGTTCGACCACCTGCACCGTGCGGTTCTTGCTCGCACCCGGTGGCAGTTGAATGTCGGTGATGGTGTAACCCTGATCTTCCACCGGCAGGAACGAGGAGGGTAGACGCATGAAGCACAGGCCCAGTCCCACCAGCAGCACGACATAGATCAGCAGAAAACGCCCGCTGCGCTTCAACGCATAACCAACCCAGCTTTGATAGCGGTCAGTCAGGCGTTCGAAGCGGCGGTTGAACCAGCCGAAGAATCCGGACTTCTCGTGATGCTCGCCCTTGGCAACCGGTTTGAGCAGTGTCGCGCACAGTGCCGGTGTCAGGGTCAGCGCGAGGAACGCCGAGAACAGGATCGAGGTCGCCATCGACAGCGAGAACTGCTGGTAAATGACCCCGACCGAGCCCTGCATGAACGCCATCGGAATGAATACCGCCACCAGAACGAGGGTGATGCCGATGATCGCGCCGGTGATTTGTGTCATCGCCTTGCGCGTGGCTTCCTTGGGCGACAGGCCCTCGGTGGCCATGATCCGTTCGACGTTCTCCACCACCACGATGGCGTCGTCGACGAGAATGCCGATGGCCAGGACCATGCCGAACATCGTCAGCACGTTGATCGAGAAGCCCAGCGCCAGCATGGTCGCGAACGTGCCCATCAGCGCAACCGGTACCACCAGCGTCGGGATCAGCGTGTAGCGAATGTTCTGCAGGAACAGGAACATCACCGCAAACACCAGCAGCATCGCTTCGCCGAGGGTGTAAACCACTTTGGTGGTCGAGACTTTGACGAACGGTGAGGTGTCGTACGGAATCTTGTAGTCGACACCGGCTGGGAAGTAGCGCGACAGCTCGTCCATCTTCGCCCGCACCAGCGTCGCGGTGTTCAGCGCGTTGGCCCCCGGCGACAGCTGCACGCCCACCGCCGTGGACGGCTTGCCATTGAGGCGCGTACCGAACTGGTATTCCTGACTGCCGATCTCGACTCGCGCGACGTCACCGACTCGCACCGTAGAGCCGTCCGGGTTGGCCTTGAGCACGATGTCGGCAAATTCTTCCGGCGTCGACAGCTGGCCCTTGACCAGGATAGTGGCGGTGATTTCCTGAGTGGACGGATTGGGCAAGTCGCCGATGCTGCCCGCCGAGACCTGTGCATTCTGCGCGACGATGGCGGCGTTGACGTCAGCCGGGGTCAGATTGAAACCGATGAGTTTCTGCGGATCGATCCAGATACGCATCGCCCGCTCGGCGCCATACAACTGGGCCTTGCCGACGCCGTCCAGACGCTTGATCTCGTTCATCACGTTGCGCGCCAGATAATCACTGAGCGCCACGTCATCGAGTTTGCCGTCGCTGGAGGTCAGGGTGATTAGCAGGAGAAAACCGGCGGAAACTTTTTCCACCTGCAAGCCCTGCTGGTTCACCGCTTGCGGCAGGCGCGACTCCACCACCTTGAGGCGGTTCTGCACATCGACCTGCGCCAGTTCAGGGTTGGTGCCCGGCTGGAAGGTGGCTTTGATCGTTGCGCTGCCGAGGCTGCTCTGCGATTCGAAATACAACAGGTGATCGGCACCGTTGAGTTCCTCTTCGATCAGGCTGACCACGCTCTCGTCGACGGTCTGCGCCGAAGCGCCAGGGTACACGGCGTAGATTTCGATCTGTGGCGGCGCGACGTCGGGGTATTGCGCCACCGGCAATTGCGGAATGGCCAGCGCACCGGCCAACAGGATGAACAGGGCGACCACCCAGGCGAATACCGGGCGGTCGATAAAGAACTGCGGCATATAAAAGCGTCCTGCTTACTGACCAGAGGTCTGGGCAAGTGGAAGAGGGGTGTCGTCGATCTGCACTTTTTCGCCGGGGCGGGCGTGCTGCAGGCCTTCGATGACAATGCGGTCACCGGGCTTCAGGCCGCCGGTGACGATCCAGCGATCGTTCTGCACAGCACCCAGTTGCACCGGTTGCTGGGCCACGCGCATTTGCTCGTCGACGGTCAGCACTTGCGCGATCCCGGCGCTGTCACGCTGCACCGCACGTTGCGGCACGGTGATGCCCTGCTGGATCGTTGCCTGTTCCAGGCGCACACGGACGAAACTGCCGGGCAGCAGATCAAGGTCCGGATTGGGGAACTCGCTGCGCAGGATGATCTGGCCGGTGCCCGGGTCGACCGTGATGTCGGCGAACAACAGTTTGCCCGGCAACGGATACAGGCTGCCGTCGTCCTGAATCAATGTGGCTTTGACTTGGTCCTGACCGACCTGCTGCAACTGACCGGAGCGGAAGGCCCGGCGCAGTTCATTGAGCTCGCGAGTCGACTGGGTAACGTCGGCATGAATCGGGTTCAGTTGCTGAATCAGCGCCAGGGGCGTTGTTTCGTTCTGCCCGACCAGCGCGCCTTCGGTAACCAGCGCCCGACCGACCCGCCCGGAAATCGGCGCGGTGACGGTGGCATAACCGAGGTTCAGCTTCGCGCGTTCCACTGCGGCCTTGTTGGCCGCAACATCGGCGGCAGTTTGCCGAGCATTGGCGCGGGCATTGTCGTAGTCCTGACCGCTGATGGCCTTGTCGTCGATCAACTGGGCGTAACGCTGCTCCTGCAATTTCGCCTGGAATGCATTGGCCTCGGCCTTGCGCAGTACGGCTTCGGCGCTGTCGAGGTCAGCCTTGAAGGGGGCCGGGTCGATACGGAACAGCACATCGCCCTTTTTCACATCGCTGCCTTCGCGGAATGTGCGTTGCAGCACCACACCGGGGACCCGGGCGCGCACTTCGGCAATCCGTGGCGCGGCAATCCGCCCGCTGAGTTCGCTGCTGATCGACAGGGGGTGCGCTGCAATGGTTTCGATGCGCACGGTCGCTGGCGGCGCCTGTTCTTCGGCGTTCGAGGATGAATCACAGGCGCTCAGCGTCAGCGCCATTGCGATCAGGCCGAGCCCGGCCAGCAGATTTTTCGACATGTACAACCCCCAATATTGAAGTCCGCATCCTACGGGCAGACGCCGAGGTTAGCGGTGAAGCTTTGTAGGCGCTGTGTGAAATTGTGTAAGGGTTTTGCTCAGGGACGGGTGAGGGCGTATATCCTTTACGCCTTGAAATTTATTGCGACAGTTGAATCGCCATCGCGGACAAGCGCGTTCCCACAGGGATTGGTTGTGGACACAGATTTTGTGAGCACCCCGATAACACTGTGGGAGCGGGATTGCCCGTGAAGTGGCCCTTCCGGTCGCCACAGCACTTTTCTGGAACACCCCATGCCCAACATCCTCCTGGTCGAAGACGACACCGCCCTCGCCGAACTGATTTCCAGCTACCTGGAGCGCAACGGCTACTCCGTCAGCGTGATCGGCCGTGGCGACCATGTGCGCGAGCGGGCGCGGGTCAACCCGCCGGATCTGGTGATTCTCGACCTGATGCTGCCGGGCCTCGACGGCCTGCAAGTCTGCCGCCTGTTGCGTGCCGATTCGGCGACGCTGCCGATCCTCATGCTCACCGCCCGCGATGACAGTCACGATCAAGTGCTGGGCCTGGAAATGGGCGCCGACGATTACGTCACCAAGCCATGCGAACCCCGGGTGTTGCTGGCGCGGGTGCGCACCCTGCTGCGCCGCAGCAGCCTTGGCGAACCGCTGACCGCCAACGACCGCATTCTGATGGGCAATCTGTGCATCGACCTGTCCGAGCGCACCGTGACCTGGCGCGATCAGCCGGTCGAGCTGTCGAGTGGCGAATACAATTTGCTGGTGGTGCTGGCGCGGCATGCCGGTGAGGTGCTGAGTCGCGACCAGATCCTGCAACGTCTGCGCGGGATCGAATTCAACGGCACTGACCGTTCGGTCGACGTGGCGATTTCCAAACTGCGGCGCAAGTTCGACGATCACGCCGGCGAAGCGCGCAAGATCAAGACTGTGTGGGGCAAGGGCTACCTGTTCAGCCGTTCCGAATGGGAATGCTGAGCTGATGTTTCGCATCCTCTTTCGCCTGTATATGGTGACAATCGTCTCCTACAGCGCCGCGATCTATCTGGTGCCGGATCTGGTGGTCATGGCCTTCCGCGAGCGCTTCGTCACCTACAACCTCGACTATTCGCGCGGGCTGCAATCGCTGATCACCCGACAGTTTCACGCGGTGCCACACGATCAGTGGTCGGCGCTGGCGGCGTCGATGGACAAGGACTTCCAGCCGTTGCACATCGTCCTGGCCCGGATCGACGACGCCGGGTTTACCGCCATCGAACAGCAGCGCCTGCGTCGCGGCGAAAACGTGGTGCGCATTGGCGATTGGGGCTGGCGCACGCTGGCCGTCGCGCCGCTGGATGACACCACCGCCGTGCAAATGATCGTGCCGCCCGACCCGATGGACGTCAATCTGTTGTACTGGAGCATCAACGTCTTGATTGGCGCGACCTTGCTGGCTTGCCTGTTGATGTGGCTGCGCCCGCACTGGCGTGATCTGGAACGTCTCAAAGGCACCGCCGAACGCTTCGGTAAGGGCCATCTGAGCGAGCGCACGAAAATCGCTCCGAGCTCCAACATCGGCAGCCTCGCCAATGTGTTCGACACCATGGCCGGCGACATCGAAAACCTGCTCAACCAGCAGCGCGACTTGCTCAACGCGGTGTCCCACGAACTGCGCACGCCGCTGACCCGTCTGGATTTCGGCCTGGCGCTGGCGTTGTCGGATGACTTGCCGGCGACCAGTCGCGAGCGCTTGCAGGGCCTGGTTGCGCACATTCGCGAGCTCGATGAGCTGGTGCTCGAATTGCTCTCCTACAGCCGCTTGCAGAACCCGGCGCAGTTGCCGGAGCAGGTCGACGTGTCGCTGGACGAGTTCATCGACAGCATTCTGGGCAGTGTCGACGAAGAACTGGAGTCGCCGGAAATCGTCATCGACGTGTTGTTGCACGGGCAACTGGAACGTTTCGCGCTGGATCCGCGCCTGACTGCCCGGGCCATTCAGAACCTGCTGCGCAATGCCATGCGGTACTGCGAGAAGCGCATTCAGGTTGGCGTGCAGGTCAATGCCGAAGGGTGTGAAATCTGGGTGGATGACGACGGCATCGGCATTCCCGACGATGAGCGCGAAAGAATTTTCGAGCCATTCTATCGCCTGGATCGCAGCCGTGATCGGGCTACCGGCGGGTTTGGCCTGGGCTTGGCGATCAGCCGCCGGGCGCTGGAAGCGCAGGGCGGTACCTTGACGGTTGAAGGTTCGCCACTGGGCGGTGCGCGCTTCAGACTGTGGCTGCCCACCGCCGCCTGAGGCCGCGCGATTGCCCGCGCAGCGGCCGGCAAGGTCGACATCTTTATCGCCTGACCTGCCGCCTTCGCGGGCAAGCCCGCTCCCACAAGGGATTTACGCCTGCAAGGCGTGCGAGCGTAACAACATGGCGCGTTGTTCCAACTCGTCAGCTGGATTACGCCCGATCAACATCCACGCATGCTCACGCTCGGTCCAATACACCACATTCATTTCATGCCGACGCTCATGCGCCAACGGCTGACTGCCGCTGTTCGAACGGGTCACGCACAGGGCCAGCGGGCCATGTTTCGCGTCGAGGTAAACGATCTGCGCGATGGGCACGCCGTCATACTCAAGCATTTGCGCCCGTTTGAATTCGGCCGCCGGCAGCTTCAACGCAGCGGGTGACAGGTTCAGGCCAAGACGCGCATCGACCTCGCGCAATTGCGCCCGTTGAGTGGCGTCATTCGTCGCTAGATGATCGAGCGTCTGCGGCACATACAGCGCCATGTAATCGCCCACCAACGCACGCCAGTTGTTTGATTGCGCGGCATGCCAACCGAGAAACAACCGGTCAGCCAGCACGCCGCCGGCCACCAGCGCAGCCGCGGCGCCACCGATAAACCAACGCCGGCTCAAGCCCGGACGCTCCGGCGCAGGAATGGCATCCAGTCGGGCTTGCAGACGATCCAGCGGCGCTTGTTGCGCCAGTTCGTCATAGGCTTTTTTGTAGGGCAGGTTACTGCGCTGGAGCCACTGCACACGCAGACTGAGCAATGGGTCTTCGGCGATGGCGTTGTCGAGTTGCTGGCGATGGTCGCGGTCGAGTTCGTCGTCCAGGTAAGCGACCAGTTGCTCATCCGAAGGTGTGTTCATCAGCGGTCTCCTTCGGTGGATTTCGGCACCGCTTGCAAGGGCGGGTATTCGGCGAGTTTCAGGCGGGCGGTGGCCAGTCGGCTCATCACCGTGCCTATCGGCACCTGCAGAATTTCGGCAACTTCGCGGTAAGACAGGCCTTCGACATAGGCCAGGTACACCGTCTCGCGTTGGGTTTCGGGCAACGCGTCGACACGACGAATCACTTGCGCCGCCATCACGTGGGTCTGCGCGGCGTACTCACCGTCGAATGCCAGTTGACCGTCGGCATCGACCTGGCCCGCGCCTTGACGCACGCGACGGGCGCGCACTTCATTGAGCCAGATCGAATGCAGAATGCTCAGCAGCCAGCGATCCATGCGCGTGCCGGCCACGTACTGAGCCGAGCGCTCCAGTGCCCGCACGCACGTCGCTTGCACCAGATCCTCGGCCACATGCCGATTGCGCGACAGCAGCAAACCGTAGCGCCACAGGCGCGCCAGGTGCTGTCCGAGTTCTGCTCTGAAGGCCTGATCGCTGACGATGATGGCGGTCCTTATAAATACTCAGGTTTTCGATGAATCGTTGATGGCCTCAGCCAGGTCCTGGTATTCCTCGCAGGCGGTGCCGCAAATCGACTTGATCTGCTGCAACTGCTCTTGCGCCAGGTCGACGCGGCCTTTGATCACATAGGCCTCGCCAAGGTATTCGCGCACTTGCGCATACTGCGGATCGAGTTTTACCGATTGCAGGTAATAACCGATGCCTTCGTCGGTGCGTCCCAGTTTGCGCGTGGCATAACCGCGGTAGTTCAGCGCCTTGGCCGTGTTCGGCTGTTTCAGCGTGTCGAGCAGCGCCAGCGCTTCTTCGTAGCGACCGGCCTTGGCCAGGCGGTAGGCATAATCGGTGCGGTCGGCGTCCGGCAACAGGCTGCTGGTTTGCAGCACGCACTTCTGCGATTTGCTGTCCCGGACCTGGCCTTTGGGGCATTCGGGTTTCTTCACCGGCGCTGCTTCATCACCGCTGGCGAAGGTCAACTGGCTCGACATCGCGGCGACCAGCAGCAACGGGGCGGCGAACATAACGGAACGGATAGTCATGGGCAAGGCTCCACAGAGGGTTATGTTTCACTATGAACACCACAGGGTGAAATTTTATTCATTGCTTTGTCAGTGACTGTTCAAGGTAGGCACAAATTCAAGCGCTATGCTCGTCCGCGTCTGCCGTCGATCCGAAGTTTGACCGTCAGGAGAATTGCCATGAACGATCAGGTCCATCACTCAGCCGCTGCCGGCTATAAAACCGCTGCCGAGACCTACGTCAAAGGACGGCCGGATTATCCGCCGCAAGTCAGTCAATGGTTGAGCGAGACGCTGGGCCTGGACCGGTACCAAACGGTGATCGACCTGGGCGCTGGCACCGGCAAGTTTACCGGTCGGCTGGTGGCGACGGGCGCGCAAGTGATTGCGGTAGAACCGGTGGCGCAGATGCTGGAAAAACTCTCGGAAGCCTGGCCACAGGTATTGGCGGTGAGTGGCACAGCGACCGATTTGCCGTTGCCAGACGCTTGCGTGGATGTGGTGGTCTGCGCGCAGGCGTTTCACTGGTTCGCCAGTGCCGAGGCGCTGACGGAAATCGCTCGGGTTCTCAAACCTGGCGGCAAGTTAGGGCTGATCTGGAACCTGCGCGACACGCAAGTCAGTTGGGTGCCCAAGCTTGATGCGATCGTCAACGCCCTCGAAGGCGATACGCCACGCTATTACACCGGCGCCTGGCGCAAGGCGTTTCCACATCCGGTGTTCGGGGCGCTGCAACTGCAGCAGTTTCACCATGGTCATACCGGATCGCCGGAAGACGTGATTGTCAATCGCGTGCGCTCGACCAGTTTCATTGCTGCGCTGCCGGACGCCCAACGGGCAAAAGTCGATGAGCAGGTCCGCGCGTTGATCGCTTCGGAACCGCAACTGCGCAACAAGGATGTGGTGACGGTGCCCTACGAAACCGCGGCGTTCGTGGCGGTAAAACAAAAATAAGTGCGCCCGATCTCCTGCAGTGGCAATTGCTCGGGAAGGTGGGGGCATCCACAGGATTAACACTTTAATCAAGACTGCAAATAATCGAAGCCTTTGATTGGCCTTTGGCGAGCCAGGAGACAATTATCGTCTCCTGGCCTCAAGCGGGGACCGCCACAGAGTCTCTTTACAGCGGTGAAGACTGAGTCAGTTAAAACTGAAGACGCCCTTGGTGATATTGACTGACTTAGCGTTACCTTTGCCCTCGAACAATACGGTTCCTTCCAATCGTTTATCGCCAGTCGATGGCACAACTGTAAGCGTCATCTGGCCTGAAACAGATACATAAGCCTCAACCTGGTTGCCCTCACGAACGAGGCTATAAACTGCTCGAACCTTGCCATCTGCGATCATCGGATAAGTTCCGGCTTCCACGCCCTTATTGACGAACACACTCAGATTTATGCTTTTTAATTGCGGGTCCACATCTGATTTGACGAGCTGGGTACTAAAACCTTGCCAATAATACCTCGACTCGTCACCTCGTTCGACGAGGTCCATGGTATCGGTATCCGCGTTGTACAGAGGGCGCGCACCGCCGCTCACATCCGCAGAAAACTTATTCTCGGATTTTTGACTGGTCATCGTAATTGCTCCTGATGCATGAACACTGTGGGAATGAATTCCCGGTGAGTGGTCAAACTACTGCATCAAGACGTAGTACATAACTGTCAGAGTTGACAGGTACAAAACGGTTGACGAGAAACTGTACTAGAGAAAAGGCATCGCTCTCTGTAAGAGCGAGCCTGCTCGCGAAGGCCATCGAATCAGCGCTGAGAAGTCCAGATCAACTTGCTCGGGCCTGCCCAACCGATTGTCTGCGCTCCCTAATCCCGCGCACTACCAGATACAACAACGGCCCGACCGACACAAAAATCGCCGTCAACAGCAAGTACGGCAGCACCGACCAGGCAGACTGTCCGCGAGTACGGGCATCCTTGATCATCCAGATCCCGGCCAATGTCGCCAGCAGATACAAATCAATCACCACCTGAGCGGTGTCAGGCCGTGACATCAGGCTGATGCCGAAATCGATCAGCGATTGTTCAGCCTGGAGCATCACCGAAACGGTGTAACCGGCAAATGCGAGCAATGCCGTGAGGGGCAGGGCGATAGACAGCATGTATTCGTTCCTTGAAGTGATGAGCTCAATCGCCAGACTATCGCCGCTGCGCAAAAATGGCCATTGACTTGCCAGCAGCGCCCGGGCTAATTTCCAGCCCATGACTTCGACCGTACTGCGCTGCCAGCCAAGCATTATTACCGCCATTCCTTATTTGGCGGGCTAGCGCACGGCTGCAGCACCCAACCCGCCCTAGAGGCGGGTTTTTACTTTCTGTCTCCAGGGTTTCAACAAGGCTCATGCAGGAGCTGCCGGCGGTAGCTCCTGCACAAGCCGGATGAGTCAGGAGACGATAATGAGCGACCAGCAAGCCCTGCTAGAGCACTACGTGAAAAAGATCCTCGCCGCACCGGTGTACGACATTGCCGTGCGCACACCGTTGCAGGCGGCGCCGGCTTTGTCCGAAGCGCTGGGCAACCGCATCCTGCTCAAGCGTGAAGACCTGCAACCGACGTTCTCTTTCAAGATCCGCGGCGCCTACAACAAACTGGTGCAGTTAAGTGATGAGCAGAAGGCGCGCGGGGTGATCACCGCGTCGGCGGGCAATCACGCCCAAGGCGTGGCGCTGGCGGCGCGTGAGCTGGGTATCGCCGCCACCATCGTCATGCCCTCGACAACACCTGAACTCAAGGTGCTGGGCGTGCGCAGTCGCGGTGCCGAAGCGCTGCTGCACGGCGAGAGTTTCCCCTTTGCCCTGGCCCACGCGTTGCAACTGGCCGAGCAGACCGGGCGTACCTTCGTTTCGCCGTTCGATGATCCGGACGTGATCGCCGGACAAGGCACCGTGGCAATGGAAATCCTTCGTCAGCATCAAGGCGAGCTGGACGCGATCTTCGTGCCGGTCGGCGGCGGCGGTTTGATCGCCGGGATCGCGGCATACGTCAAATACCTGCGCCCGTCAGTGCGCATCATCGGCGTCGAATCTGAACACTCAGCATGCCTCAAGGCTGCGCTGGAAGCCGATCACCGTGTGGTGCTGCCCAGCGTCGGAACCTTCGCCGACGGCGTGGCCGTGGCGCAGATTGGCGAATACGGTTATGAACTGTGCCGTTTCTGCGTGGACGAGGTGATCACTGTCAGCAACGACGACCTGTGTGCCGCAATCAAGAATATCTACGACGATACCCGCTCGATCACCGAACCTTCCGGCGCGTTGGCGGTTGCCGGGATCAAGCGCTACGTGGCGCGCACCGGCGCTCGTGATCAGACCTTCGTTGCGATCGACTCGGCGGCCGATATCGATTTCGACAGCCTGCGCCACGTCGCCGAGCGCGCTGCTGCATGCAGCGTCCCGGCATAAGGGGGGTTACGGTAGCAACGGGCGCAGAAAGCTGCGCTCGTAACTGACGATGAATTTTTTCTCGACCAGATTGGCCACCAGCGCGGTGCTTTCCGCGTCGGTCAATGCGATATGCCGATAGCTTTCGTAATCCGCCAGCGACGGAAAACTGAACAGGCAATAGGCGATATTGCTCGCGCCCTCGGAGGGCAGGAAGTAGCCGTGGTGCGTGCCGCCCAATCGCTCGACAATGCCGAGCCAGGCTTTTGCGTACGCTTCGAACTCGGCCAACTGGTAAGGATCGATGACATATCTGACATGGCAGGTAATCACGCAGGACGCTCCTTGTTCCGGTTATTCCCGAAGAGCTGTGCCGACTTTATCCGACGCCGACCAGACGCGATAACGCACTTCGACGTCCGCCGGCGCGTAAACCACCACGGGCAGTTTGCTGTTGTAGCGCAGCATGAAACCATCGCCGACGACCGGCACGAACGCACGTTTCTTCTGGTTGCCGGGCGGGCAGGCCATCATCGTGCTCATCGGACCGATGACTTTTTCCAGACGATAGAAGGGATAACCCCAGCCTTCAAGATTCTTCTCATCCAGAACCCCGCCCAGGCGCTGGCGGTTGCAGTCGACTTCCAGGGTTTTGCCGGCAAGGATCTCGACCTGGAAGTTTTCTTCCTGATCCTGCTTCGGCAGGTAAATGACCTGACGGGTGAACCCGGCCTCGGCCTTGGGGTACGGCGCGACGTCTTCGAGTTTCGCTGCTTGGGCGGAGGTGGAAAAGCTGGCGATGATCAGGCCGGCGGTCGCGTAAGTGCGTAAAGAACCCATAGAAGCCTCCATGCGGGTGTAGGGTAGATAGCGGGCATTCTCACTGTCATCGGCGATGAATGCAAACCGGCGTCGACGTGCAAATTGCGGTACCCGTAGAGGCATTTCTTGCATTTTGCAATTGGCAAAATACTGGCCACGTCGCCAAGTGCTTGATTCTACAAGGGTCGAAACGATCTGATGGAAGGCACGTTTTATGCGTCTTTACAGTGCGGCGCACCGGATTTGGGCGCCTACACTCCAATGGGCATTTCGCAGTACCGCCGCGTGCCATACCCAGGGAAACAGCGGGGACACACCCGTGCAGGGTCAGCAACGGTCAGCGTGAATACTTGATTGGCATCTCACAGTAAGGAGAGGGTTTCGCCATGTTTCTGTCTGCCTTGGAACTACGCAACATCATTGAAAGCAGTTTTCTGCCGAAACGCTGCCAGTGCACGCTGTCGCCGGACTTGTCGATGACCGTCAAGGTGTTCGGCGATCACCAGACCGATCAGGTCGATTTGTTGGTGAGCGGCATTGATGCCAGTCACCTCAATGGCTGTCGCGAAATCAACGAACTGATCGCCGGGCTGCGTTCGGATCTGAGCAAGCAAATTGCACCACATCACTACAGTCCTCGATCCAGAGCCATCTAACGCACCGTTTCACCCAGTTCGACCGTCACGCGCCGGGCCTGCACGAAACCAAGGCCCAGCGCGAACTCGACCAGCACCGCGAGCAGAATCCCGGGGCCGGCATGGCCGTTGAGCCATTCAGTAAACCCCAGCACCGCCAAACCCAAACACCCAACGATGAACCCGTTGCTCAGCGCATTGCGCCCCAACGACGGCGGTGCCGTGCGCACCAGATAAAACATCACTCCCAGCGCCGCAAACAACACCGCACCACGCCGCGCGACAAACCCGGCGCCTTCGGAATATTCAATACTCCAGGTCGCCAGCAGAATTATCCGGGAAAAAGCCCCAGACCAGCGCCAGCAGAAAACACGAAAGAGGAGGTGATGCTCGACAACGTGCGAAACGACAACTGCATGGCCAATCCTTGCGGCAGTGAGGAGGCCCCGAGCATAACCTTCGAAACGCCCCACGCCTACCGCAAACCGGCAAATCAGACGTTTCTGTCAGTTCTGGAAGTTGCACGCGTCGGATAATTTCCGGTAGCTGATCTCCTCGGGCTTACCGGCGTTGTCGATGTACTTCATATCGGCCGTGATCACCTTGCACGTTTGTGTTGGCGACTCGGTCAAGGACACCACTTTGGCCACCTGCAGCGGCATGCCGTACTGATACGGCACGGCTTTGGAAGTGGCAGAGGTGTCATTGGCCTGGGCCAGCCCGGCAAACGCGGTGCAGGCGAGGGCGGCGGTGAGCAATAAAGGACGAATGTTCATGAAAGGACTCCCGAGTGGCGGTTCTAGCGTTCGGCGTGACTCACCCGAACCTGCCGCACCGGGCAACAGCCAAAACGGCTGAAGGCGTGCGGTTCAGTAGAGTTTTTGACCTCGGCGTTAAGGGATGGTTAACCGGGCTGAACGCCGGCTGTCAGGGAATGGGGTGGTTTTCTGCGGGACGCAGGGCGGATTCCTACAGCGGTGGTTGCCTTGTCTGCTTTCGGCGGTGGGAGCGGGGCGGTTATGGTTTGGCGTCGCTGCAAAATCAGCGATTCAGGTTTGGTCACCTGATAACTCGAAACTTGTGTGCCATCATTCGCACCGCGGACATCTATGTCTTCGTAGTGCATTGCTGTGGCGGCTGTGTGCAGGATCGCTTTCGAGCGAGCTGATCGGGTTTTCAGTTGACCAAGCTTGCATACAGTCCGCCTCCCCACTGTTGGTCACGGTGGCGGCGGGTTACCGAACCCGATCGAGTAATCAAAATGCCAATAATTAATCCGCTTCCCAATCGCTATTCCCCCCTCAACAGCAGCGTCACCGAAAGTGCGCCAATCCTCATCGACACCCAAGCCAACCCGAAAGACATCCTCGAAGCCGCCGTCCAGCGCATCCGCGCTTCCGCCGACCTGCTCGAAACCCTGCATTGCCTGTGCTTCAAGCATGCTGACGTGCAGGACATTCCACACATTACTCATGCGCTTTACCTGCTGACGCAGGATGGCAATGATTTACTGCAGGTGGCGCAGCAGCAGATGTTGAGTTGGAAGGCGCCGGTTTGATGAAAAATTGATAGGACTCAGCCACGGGAAGGCGTGAGAAACTACCCGTGTTTCAGCGTGGCAAGGATTCCGTTGAGTGATGACGCGGATCCAGCACCGTCGATGCCCACAGCAACTCGATACGAGTGCTCGGCAGAAAATAGACATGCAACGTGACATCGCCACGGTTGCGTGAAGGCAAGTGTACTTGCACTTCGTGTCTTTCGATCTTCATCCCCTGATCCTCTTGAGCTTTAGACATGCTCAGAATCCACGCAACTTTAGCGGTGTTGCCAGCGATGCTCCAATAGCAGGTCACGCCTCCGTTACCGCCCCAGTGATCATTTATCCAAAAGCTGAAAATTGGACGGTCTGTGTAATTTTCTGACGTCAGCATGGCGCCGGGCGTACGAATAGATCAATAATTTTTGGGGTGGCGTAGCTAAGCAGCAATGCCAGTACAGCTAGGGCTAATCGTCTTCGTCGCCATGTTCGTTTTCGACGTGTGTTCGCGGCAATATCTATCAAATGACTAAATCCAAGGTAAGAGGTTACATTCCTGCTTTATGCCTGGAGAGGACTTCACTGCTCGCGAACCGATGAGTCACACTTCAATTTTTCCTGGATTAGAATCAAGAGGGTTGCTTTAACTTGGATTCAGTAAGCTTGTGAGGAGGCTGCACATGCCGCTACCAAGCTGAGGATCTCCAACATTTAATCAAACAGTGAGACCACGCTCGCGTTCCAAATCAATTAATCTTGTCGTTGGACCATCCGCTTCCAGTCGTTCAGTCACGACAGTGGGCCAACGGTTGCGCGAGCGACGCTTTGCTCTTTCATAAACAAAGTCTTGAATCTTGTTTGATGGATAGAAGACTATATTGTTTAGTAGCATTAAAAAATCAGTGCCAGTTAAGTAATTGCTTCCACCTCCAGCTTCTTTTTTTTTCACGAATGATTTTTCTCCATGCGCCTAAGTATTCAGATTGTTTTAAGTTTAGATCTAACTGGCTTTTTACAAAGTCATTCGATTCGCTATGAGCTCCAGTGTGGTCGAACCATGGGCCGTTGTTCATATAAGAGCGAATGTATTCCCAAAATCCTTTCTGCATTTCTAAAGACTTTCCCGCCGGCGTACCAATGCTGACCATAATTTCGTTTTCAGGTTCTCCCAGGCGCTTCACTAATACTTCAAGCGAGGCGTTTCGGATGCTCCCAGAATAAAGGCCAACCATGTCGAACTCGCAAGCTACAGCCTCTATTCCCTTCCAAGGAGTGTGATAGAGCTCTCCTTCGTTGTCGAAATAGACTTCCTGTGTTCGTCGATTGAAAATTATGGGAAGTGGTAAAGCGCGTCTTGTTTCGATGAAGATTGGAACAATGAACAACGGTATCCCGAAAAGTAACATCCAGCCCACTCCGTCCCACTTGCCCAGTAAAGCCATCCAAATGCCAATGATGAGTGCGATCAGAGCTGAAACTCCCCCGAGAAGTCCGCTAAGCAAGCCGCGGTTTCGATCACTGCCAACTTTTAGTGAAAGATAGTGTTCTGTGTGTTCATCAGTTATAAAAAGCTCAAGTGGTTGCTCCCCCGTCGACTCGTCGTCACTAAGAACTGCGGTAGGTGCATCACCATATTTCGCCATGATTTTCTCCATTGCTGTTCTTAAAACCATGCCAATTCCTTGATTTCGATCGGCGGTAATGTCATGCCTTCAAGTGGGGAATAAAAGAGCTGTCCATATATATTGTTAATCGCTCTACCTTCACGATCGACGTGATATACGCGTCTATATGTTGCAACTCCTGTCTCAGTGTTGACTCTTGTGCCTGCGTGTTTGTCAAAGCTATTGCCAGTCCAAGAAACTTTTTCGCGCTTGCTTCCAAAACCAAAAATACCACCCCAAACTTCTTCGCCTTCGAATCTAATGGTTGAGTCTTCGATGGCGGTTTTTCCAGGCATCCTCAAGATGAGGTAGGTACTTTCAATCATGCCTTTGTACGGGTTCATTTCGCTCAAACGATAAGCATCGAAGGTTATTGGAAATAGTATTTTATATAGTTGGATCATTGTATCTTTATAAGTGGAGGCCCAGCTGTCTGGGTTGAGTCCGAAGCTAGTTCCTTTGACCCATTTTTCTAATGGAGTGTCTTGGGTGTATAAACGTGCAATTATGCCGCCAACGATTAGTATTGTTACGCCTAAGGCTTTGAATGCTAAATGTGGTGCTTGACTAACCCCGCGTCCAATTGTTGCAGCATCTCCTGCGATGACGGCAGCGCGGGCCGCTCTAAGCACTCTAAATGTTTTTACATAGATGGAAAGGTTGGCAGCAGAAGCGACGCTGAGTCCTGCGTTTATGGCTGCAGTATCATAATCAGTAGAGTTAAATGCTTCAAATGCTTCTATGCCATAAACGGCGATGTCAAATGCTGAAACTATAGCTTGCAGGAGCGTTGTTTTTGCCGCTTGGCCGACAGCCTCAGTAAGGAGGAGGCGGGAGTTGTTCGAGTTTGGCGCGGCCTCCTTTAAGACGGCTTCCCAATTCAATTCGGCGACTTTTTGTGTTACAGCATTAGCCGCTGAAATTACGCCCGTCCCGCCGCCAATTGCGTTTAGTCCAGATTTAGCACTAGGCGTACTGATGAAGTCTTTTACAGCCCAGCCAAAATTTAGTGCGGCAGTTAGAGTCACAAGACACTCTATCGGGGCTGTTTTCAGCGCGGTCTTGCTAATATTCAATAGTATTTTTGGATCTCTATCCAAACTTACCAAGTGGGAGATGGAGCCTAGTTTTTCCGTTGGTTTTGCCACTGCCGGTGCTGGCGATAGAGAAAAGAAAGGTAGCTCTTTTTAATGCGGAACTTGGCGAGCTTGCCAACTGACTTTGTTTGGCAGCTGTAGAGTCGCTATCCATTGCGTCAGTTAGCCATTCCCCTATTTTAGGGCGATTGCTCGCCTCCGTGACTAACAAACGCTGGGCCACTGCGTCCCAGTGCCGGCGCCTCCAAATACTCTGCTAGACATTATCTCCTTCATTAGCACTTATGTGTAAATGTGGGGCGATAGCTGGAGACAATGCTAAAAAGAGTGCCTCCCTTGCTTTTTCTGGACTTAATGCGGTCAATTTATCTGCAGTTTGATTTATTATTGCAGCCAACGTGAGTGCTCGACCTAGTTTCGCAGCTTCCTTGCTAAGAGGTCCGGCGTTATCTTTAATGCCGTCACCAGAGGTCGATCAGTGATTTGATATCTGCTGGAGCCATACGCTTTCCGAGCCCTAGCAGTGCCCAAAGGAGCCAAGGCTGACCAGCTTCCTGTTTGTCCGGGTGCGAGTGCGTTTGCGAGAGCTTTAGCACTAAGGCTGCAACTAGACGGCCCCAGGCAGGCGGCTGCAAAATGCGCTTCGAGATCGCCGCGAGCGATTCGCTCTTCAATATCAAAATGGCCTGCTGCCGTATCCAGCGTAGAGGGGCCCTTTCGTTGAAATGTTGTCATCCAATCGTTCCATAGAATCGAAAGGAGACGGCGAGACTTGGAGTATTCTTCTTCTTCGCTGTCTAGTTCTGCCCAAGCTGTTTTCAAATCGTTGTATCGCGTGATCGTGGGCAGAAGACTTTTAATCTGTGGGTCATTATCAGAAAGTGATTTGAGAACTCCTGCCACGGACCAGTCGTGCGCGCGTGTTGTACGACGTTTTTCGTATTCTAAGTGTTGAATTCGAATCAAACCTGCCAAGTCAATCCAAACCCCCCATGGATCATCAGCAATAACATAAGCTTGCTGCTCGCACCGCTTCATGTCATCCAACATTGATGACCAATTAGGTTTATTTTTGGTTTCCGGCACGCAACTCCATTTGAAGCCAATAGGCTCCATATAATCGCCGATGCGCTCATGGATGCTGGCTGCCTTGCCGCTAGCGGGTGCAGCACCGGGAGTGAAGTTTCGCATGACTCTCGTGCGGACTTTAGCTTGATCTTTCGCTGCGGAGAATTGTTTGTCGCTCCACTTGGCGGGAGACCACGAGATCATCGCGGGTGTCCCTGCGGGCAACATCAAGTAAGGTTTGGAGGATGCGTCGAGTACTTTGCCGCCGCGAGAGGTCTCCTTCAGCATCGCAGCTTCAACACTGAACTCAATCAGCTTTTCAGGAGATGATTGCCAAACGTACAACCAACCATTACGTAGTAATCGCGCTGTGTAGTTCAGTGCCTTATCGCGGGTGGAATCGTTGTCATCTCCCAACTCTGGAAACGTTCCATTTACAGGTGGCAAGTCGAACGCGCTGACATCAATGGCGTGAGAAGGCCCAATAGCATAACGCAACGGTACGACTGCGGTAATCAACGGACACGCAGCGGGTTTGATAGTCGGTTTGTCAGTCATTACACCGCCTCCTGCGGAGTGTCTGTATCTGTTGCCAGCGCTTGTAACAAAGGCCAGTCGAGCACGATCTGCGCATCAATGCCGGTATCAGCTGGAGCGCTATCTAGATCAGGGAAGTTGTTGGTCCATGCGAGCTGCACTTTTCCTTCATGACGTAACCAGACGCTTTCAACTCCGAACCAAAAACCGGCCGGCCAGCTTGCTCCTGATAGCCATGCCTGACGCAGTGGTAGACCGTCGGCCAGCCGTAACCAATATTCTTGGCGGTCAGGAGAGTAGATCCGGGTGCGGCGCTGAAGGAGCTTAAAAATTTCAACCATTGGCTTCTGAGTTTGTAGCCATACAGCGTCATTTAAGTTTGCATCGCCTTGCAACCAGTCGTTCCGAGCTGCGCTGTCGCTAAGAGCGTCGAGCAAGATGGGGCCTGCTTCAGCTATCGGGGCGTAAGGAGTGGCTTGCAGTAGTGGCATGAAGCGATGACCAGGATACTTTTTAGGCAACCATTTCAACGCGTCATCAAACCTTGCGCCATCTATCAAAAGGAATCCTTGAGAATTCGGAAGCGTGGTCATTGCTTCGCTCCTTTGGCTGCTTTAGCTGCCTCACAGACTTCGCATACCCCGGATCGGGTGCGGCGGAACAAGATATTTTGTTTTATCAATGCCAGAAGCGGTAACCCGGGTTTGTCTGCATCAGCTATTTTTAGTATCCCCGGCAGTAACGGCGCAGCAGGCGTCCCAACCCCAGGCGAGCCGCCGGTATTGATCTTCACTTCCGCGCCGCTGATGGTCACGCCACCTGCGTCGACCTTAACGAAACTCCCACCAGCCTTGGCCGTGAGTTCCATGCCACCCTCAACCACAACCTTGTCGCCAGCGTAGTAATGGATTTCCGTTCCCAGCCTCAACAAACTGCGCAGTCCCCACCTTCACATGCTGAGTCACCGCAACCGTCAGGTGATCATCCGCACGCATTTCGCTGATTCGATCCAGATGGGTAATCCGGTGCTCTTCAACCTTGAACTCGCTCCAGCGTGTTGGCTTCAACGGTGTCATGCCGTTCGTTGCCCACCCGGATCTTCTGATCGTGCTCGATGTTCTCGTCCCAATCGCGCTGGGCGTGGATGTAGATCTGCTCGACGCCTTTTTTGTCTTCGATGCGGAACTCGTTGTAGCCCTTGCCGCCCGGTGAGCTCAGGGTCTTGAAGGTGCTGCGGGTCTTGTTTGCCGGCAGGTCGTAGGGGACGACGTTTTCCTTGTGGTACAGGCAGCCGGTCACCAGCGGTTGATCGGGGTCGCCTTCGAGGAAGGTGACGAGGACTTCCATGCCGATACGCGGAATAGCGATGCCGCCATAGGCTGCGCCGGCCCAGCCGCTGGCGACGCGCATCCAGCAGGTGGTTTTGTCGTTGGCCTGGCCGTCGCGGTCCCAGTGGAATTGCACCTTGATGCGGCCGTATTGGTCGCAGTGAATCTCTTCGCCTGCCGGGCCGGTGACGACGGCGGTCTGGCTGCCGAGGACTTTTGGTTTGGGGTGTTCAAGGGCAGGGCGGTAGTGCGCATCCCACGGGGTGGCGACGAAGCTGTTGCGGTAGCCCTGATGGAAATCGCTTTTGTTGTCGGTGACGTCGCTGGTGACGTTTTCGCCCAGCACCTGCGGCTGTTTTGCCTTCATGGAAGACTTCCAGCAGCAGCCACAGGTCGTTCCATTCGGCACGCGGGTGTTCGGCGAGGGTGAGGAAATGGCCGCTGGTCAGGGTCGGTTCGTCACCTTTGCCTTCGGCGAGTTTGTAGTCGCTGCGATGGCGTTCCAGTGCAGCGGGTGGAAAGGAACTTGCCGCGCTCGCGGGTGGTGAAGCGGCCGGGGTAGTCGTAGTCCTCCAAGTCCGGGGCGAACTCGGACTTGACCGCGCCTTCGGGCAGGATCTTCGGTTTTTCGAAGTCGTAATCGCGGCGGCTGACGCGGGTGGTGCGGGTTTCCAGGCGCAGGTTGAAGCGCTTGATCACGGGTTTGTCGGCAGCCATGCCGGAGTCTTGCTGGTAGCTCACTGGTTTGAGTTTGCGGAACACGGTCTGATCGTCGCCGAACACCAGCTTGTGCCCGCTGCTGCTGTGCTGGAAGTGGAAGTGAATGCCTTCCTCTTCACACAAACGCTGGATGAAATGCAGGTCGGATTCGTCGTACTGCACGCAGTACTCGCGTTCCGGGTACTCGGCGCCGAGCTGGAAGCTGTAGGCGTCGGCGAGAATGCCGCGATCTTCCAGCACCTGGCCGATGATCTTCGGAACGGTGAGGTTCTGGAAAATCTGCTGATCATGGTTGTGCTGCAGGTAGGCCAGTTGCGGCACCAGGCTGATGCTGTAGCGGGTCAGGGTCTTGCCGGAGTCGCCTTGCTCGATGCGATAGACCAGACCGTGGATCTTGCCTTCGCCGGTAGGGCCGAAGGTCAGGACGCCGGGCTTGTGCAGCAGTTCTTCGAGTTTGAGGTCGGGGCGGGCGCTGACGAGTTCGAGGTCGAAACGGAACGGTTCGTTGAGGGCTTCGCGACCGGTGAAGCTGAGGACTTGCAGGTCGGTGTTGGCGCCTTCAAGCGTGAGGGTAATGTGGGTTGCGTTGGCGTCCAGCATGCCTTGAATTCCGTCCGTTGAATAAGCAGGGGACAGATGGTGCAGGATTAAATCGCCTCATTCAAGGCGCAAATGCCGTAGGGGCGGGGTGTTCATGGCATAGGGAAAACCCTTACATAAAGCCTTTGGCCTAATGAATACACGTGCTTCAGGCGAGCGTGCGTGCGCAATTAACACGGTTCTGTCCGAACCGGCACTGAAGAATCATCAGTCAGTTTCAGACTAAAGTCGCCTGTGGCACGTCAAAGCCATCTGCCATCATTGCGACTCACCCCTGCGTGTTCACTTTCTCCCGGCTCAGCCTGACCCGGGACGGGAGCTATTTTTCTGGCTTATTGCGCCTCTGCGCAAACGCTGCATTGTTGGAGTTTTTCATGCGTCCCCCATTCCCCCTGATCACCCCGCGCCAGTCGTTTGGCTTCGGAGCTGTTGTGCTGTGCGCCGGTTTTGCCGCGCAGGCTCAGGCCAGCGGATTTTTTGAAGACACCACGGCGAAAATC
This sequence comes from Pseudomonas sp. GNP014, assembly GCF_054344005.1. Lineage (NCBI taxonomy): Bacteria > Pseudomonadati > Pseudomonadota > Gammaproteobacteria > Pseudomonadales > Pseudomonadaceae > Pseudomonas > Pseudomonas sp. GNP014. Next base: position 4,242,132 of record NZ_JBTGUS010000001.1, read on the forward strand.
GAATCGCGCACGGTGTACTTCAACCGCGATTTCCGTGATGGGCACACCTCGAACGATCAGGGCGCCTCCAAGCGTGAAGAGTCGGCTCAGGGTTTCATTCTCAATCTGCAATCGGGGTACACCGACGGCACGGTCGGCTTCGGTCTCGATGCGCTGGGCATGCTCGGTTTGCAACTCGATTCCAGGCCCTTGATCGCAGCAACAGCGGCTTGTTGCCATCGAGCGGTGACAACCCGCGCGGCTCGAAAGGTCAGTACGCAAAAATGGGCCTGACCGCCAAGGTCAAGGTCTCGGACACGGTGCTGAAATACGGCGCGCTGCTGCCCGATCTGCCGTTGCTCAAGTACAACGACGGTCGCCTGCTGCCGACGATGTTCAACGGTGCAATGCTCACTTCCAGGGAACTGCAGGATCTGACCTTCATGGCTGCGCGCCTGGACAAGTACACCGCGCGCGATTCCAGCGATTCGCAAGACATCCGCGTGCATTGCAAGAACAAGCGCTACGCGTGCAACACCACCGCCGATCATTTCGACATGTACGGCGTCGACTACAAGATCAATGATCGCCTGACCGCGCAGTATCACTACGCGGAACTGGAAGATATCTATCGCCAGCACTTCGTCGGGCTGTTGGGCAATCAGCCGCTGGGCGATGGTGTGTTAAAGGCGGATCTGCGTTTGCTGAAGAGCGCTGACAGCGGCGATGCCAAGGCCGGGTCCATCGACAACCGAGCGTTGAGCGGCATGCTGTCTTACGCGTTGAGCGGCCACACTTTCAGCGCCGGCTGGCAGCGCATGAACGGCGACAACTCGATGCCGTACCTCGATGGCAGCAATCCGTATCTGGTCAACTACGTCCAGGTCAACGATTTCGCCGCCGCGCAGGAGCGTTCCTGGCAGTTGCGTTATGACTATGACTTCAAGGCAATCGGCATCAATGGCCTGAGTTTCCTCACCCGTTATGTGAACGGTGACCATGTCAAGGTGCCGGGCAGTGATCAGGAAGGCAAAGAGTGGGAACGTGACAGCGAATTGAAGTACGTGATTCAGACCGGCACGTTCAAGGATGTAAGCCTGCGCCTGCGTAATGCGACTTACCGCACCAACTACGAGCAGTTCGCCCGGGATGTGGATGAGACCCGGTTGATTGTGAGTTACAACTTTTCGCTGTTGTAAGGCTTCGATCTGTAGCGTCTGATCGAGCGCTATCGCGGGCAAGCCCGCTCCCACAGGTTTCTTTGGTGTTCACGAGATTAGTGTTCAGCGCAGATCCCCTGTGGGCGTGAGCCTGCTCGCGATGGAGTCCTTGAAATGGCTGTTACAGCCAATGCCAGAACCGGCTCCAGAAGCCGCGATTCAGATCCTCCTTGCATCCGGCATATTGCTGCGCATACAGGTCTGAACGGCTCTGCACCTTGCGCGCCGTCGGCATCAGCCAGGCTTTGCTGGCGTAGGTCTTGTTGCGGAATCCGCCCCAGCCTTCGTGGTAGTTGAGGTACTGGTTATAGGCGTCGTATTTGTACACGCCGTTGATCGAGGTGGTCTTGTCCATGTACCAGCCGACAAAGTCGATTGCGTCGTCGAAGTCCTCGCGGTCGGCCCAATTGCGCCCGGTGCTTTTCTGATAGTCGGACCACACTTCGTCCTTGGCCTGCGCATAACCGGAGGCGGTCGATACGCGGCCCCACGGGATCACCCAGAGCAGGTATTTGCGCGGGGTCTTGGCGTCGTAGCGGTAACCGGACTCCTGATACATGATCGCGAAAGGCACCTGAATCGGCACGCCCCAGCGCCGTTGCGTGACTTGTGCGGCGTCGTACCAGTCGCTCTTTTCGCGAAAGATCTCGCAGATGTTTTCAGGGGAACGGGGCGGCGAGGTGCCGCACCCGGTCAACAGTGTCGCGAGTACCAGAAGTCCAACCGTCTGCCCTGAATTCAAAAGCCGTCATCCCGTCATGCGCGTGAAAAAGGGCGACAGTCTACGCGCTCAGGACAATTGGTGACGATAGGGGAGATCCGGACCGGTCTTGCTGCAGGTCAGGGCGGCCGCCCGCACGGCAAAGCCGAGCATGGCGTCGATCTGTTCGCGGCTCAGTTGTTGTGCGCCTTCAACCGAATCCAGCCGGTGCTCGGTCAGCCAGGTGATGAGCGCTGCCTGGAAGGTGTCGCCGGCGCCGACGGTATCGGCGATCTTCACCGAGCAGGCTGGCACCGACCACGAGCCGTGCGCACGACTGAACACGCTCGCGCCTTCGCCGCCACGGGTGAGGAACACCAGTTGGCAGCGATGTTCGAGCCAGCTTTCGATCACGCGCTGGGGATCCTGCTCGGGGTAGAGCAGGCTCAGATCTTCGTCGCTGACTTTGATCATGTCGGCCAGTTGCACCAGCGTCGCCACGCGCTCGCGCCACAGCGCGATGTCCGGCTGCGGATTGAGGCGCACGTTCGGGTCGAGGGTGATCAGGCGTTTGCCGCTTTCGCGCTGGACGAGAGCGAGCAGGGTATCGGCGACGGGCTGCACCACCAGCGAAAACGAGCCGATGTGCAAACCGCGTACTTGCGAATCCAGTGACGGCAGATGGGCGAGGCTCAGTTGCCGATCCGCGCAACCTTCACCGCGAAAGCTGTAATGCGGCGACCCGTTGGCACCTACGGCGACCATTGCCAGGGTGGTCGGCGCGGCGAAATCCACCAGATAGTCCGGGCGCACGCCTTCCTCTTGCAACACCTGTTGCAAGCGCCGGCCGAGGTAGTCCGTAGACAGCCCGGCAAACAGCGCCGAGTCCACGCCAAGACGGCGCAGACCCACGGCGACGTTGAACGGCGAGCCGCCGGCAATCGCCTTGAAATTGACTTTCGACGCCTGCCCGCTGGCATCGTCTTCGCTGAAGAAATCAAACAGGGCTTCGCCACACACCAGATACATAATTGTTCGCTCTTATAGGGTTGCGACATGCTGTTGATAGCGTTCATAGACCTGCTGGAACGCCGCGACATTCGCGGCGACCGGCAGGGTTTCACTGTTCAGGTCAAGCTTCACGCAGCGTTCGCACAGGGCGGCGAGCGTGTCTTCGTGGCCGTTCGACCAGGATTCGCACCACGCCGCTTGTATCGCCGCGCCAAGGGCGGCGGCTTCGCTTTGTTCGGTGCAGATGACCGGGGTGTTCATGATGTCGGCGACGATCTGCCGCCACACCGCGCTTTTCGAGCCACCGCCGATCAGGCAAATGCTGCGGCTTTGTAAACCATTGTGGCGCAGTAAATCCAGCCCGTAGCGCAGACCGAAGGTGGTGCCTTCGACGGCGGCGCGACACAGATTGGCCTGGGTCAGGTTGTCCAGCGTCAGCCCGTGCAGGCTGCCGCTGGCGTGGGGCAGGGCGGGGACGCGTTCGCCATTGAAAAACGGCAGTAGCGTCACGCCCTCGGCACCGATCGGCGCCTGGGCCACCTGCGTGTTGAACTGTTCCAGGTCGAGGTCGAACAACTGGCGAATCGCGCCGGTGGCATTGGTCAGGTTCATGGTGCAGATCAGCGGCAACCAGCCGCCGCTGGAAGAACAAAACGTCGCGACCGAGGCATCCGGGCTGACGGTGGGCGCGTCGGCATAGGCGTACACCGTGCCCGACGAGCCAAGGCTCATGGTGATTGCACCGGGCTGAATGTTGCCGGTGCCAATGGCGCCCATCATGTTGTCGCCGCCGCCACTGGATACCCGTGCGGCGGGGTTGAGGCCGAGCTGATCGGCAATGGCCGGCAGGATCGTGCCGACCGGCTGGTGGGCGTCGATCAGCTCCGGAAGGGCGGCTTGCAGGCGACCGCTGGCGTCGATGTCGCGCAGTAATTGCAAGTCCCACTGACGGCTGCGCACATTGAAGTAACCAGTGCCCGAGGCATCGCCGTATTCGCTGCAGGCGCGGCCGGTGAGCCAGAAGTTGAGGTAGTCATGGGGCAGCAGGATGTGGGCGATGCGCGAGAAAACCGCCGGATGTTGTTCCTGGGTCCAGAGCAGTTTCGACACGGTGTAGCCCGGCGCGATGACCACGCCAAGGCGTTCCAGTGATCCCTTTTCGCCGCCCAGGTGCTTGAGCAAGCGGTCGTTTTCGGCGCTGGTTTCGGTATCGCACCAAAGCTTGGCCGGGCGCAGTACCTGGCCCTGATCGTCGAGCAAGACCAGGCCGTGTTGCTGGCCGGAGACGCCGATGCCGAGGATCGACTGGCCATCGACATTTGCTGCCAACAAGGCCTGGCGGGTGGCGAGGGTGAAGGCTTCCAGCCATTGCTGGGTGTCTTGCTCGCGGCGGCCGTTGGCGCCGCTGATCATCGTGTGGGCGGCGGCGCCCTGGCCGAGGACTTGACCGCTGGCGGCGTCGAGGATGATGGCTTTGGTGCCTTGGGTGCCGCAGTCGATGCCCAGGAACAGTTGTTGTGTTGTCATGTGTGAACCACTCGGGTGTGGTGAAGATCAAGAGCTTACCCCCTCACCCCAACCCTCTCCCCCAAGGGGGCGAGGGGGAAGGGAGCCGATCGGGGGCTGTTCAAAACCTGAGTTCGATTCCGGTTCTGTCAATCAGTGGCTGTTCAAAACCTGAGTTCGACTCCGGACGTTCAGGTCGATGTAACTTGCACAAACCACTCGGTCAGTTCCCTCTCCCTCCGGGAGAGGGCTAGGGTGAGGGGCTTTTCAGGCGAGTATCCGTTCCAGCGTCCGCGTCACACCGTCCTCGCGCAAACTGTTGCAGCACCACTCAAACGCCGCGACAAACTCCGCCGAACGCGGTATCGCCGTGCCGAAAATTTCCTCAACCGCCAACAACCGCTGAGTCATTAAAGCATCGTCCGCCACCAACGCCTGACAAAACGCCGCGCGCGGATCCGGGATCGAATAGGTATCACCATTCTCATCCACACCCTTCAAATACAACGCCCACGCCGCCACCACCAACGCCGCACGCTTGGTCTCCTGCCCATCGGCAATCAACCGGTTGATGGTCGGAATGGTGAACTTGGGAAACTTGGACGAGCCGTCCGAACACACTCGCTCCAACTGATCGGCAATCGCCTGATTGGAAAACCGCGCCACCAGCGTGTCCTTGTAATCCGTCAAATCAATGCCCGGCACCGGCGCCAGTTGCGGGGTCACGTCCAGGTCCATGTAGGCGCGCATATAACGCACGAACAGCGGGTCGTTCATGGTCTCGTGCACAAACCGATAACCCTTCAAAAAGCCCAGATACGTCAGCGCCAAGTGGCTGCCGTTGAGCAACTTGATTTTCATCTCTTCGTAAGGCGAAACATCGTCGGTGAACTGCACACCGACCTTTTCCCACGCCGGGCGACCGTTGACGAATTTGTCCTCCAGCACCCACTGCACAAACGGCTCGCAGACCACCGGCCAGGCATCATCCACCCCGTGTCTGTCGGCCAGTTGCAGGCGGTGCGCGGTGCTGGTCATCGGCGTGATGCGGTCGACCATGGCGTTGGGGAAACTGACGTTCTGTTCGATCCAGTCGCGCAGCCCTGTGTCACGCAGGGTGGCGAAAGCCAGTAGCGCCTTACGGGTCACCGCGCCGTTGTGCGGCAGGTTATCGCAGGACATGATCGTGAACGCCGGCGTGCCTGCGCCACGGCGTTTTTCCAGCGCTGCGCAGAGGAAGCCGAACACGGTGGTCGGTGCGCTCGGGTGCGCCAGATCGTGCTGAATCTGCGGCAGGTGCGCCATGAATTCGCCGTTGCTGTCGTCGATGCAGTAGCCGCCCTCGGTGATGGTCAGCGAGACGATGCGAATCTGCGGGTCGGCAAGTTTGTCGATCAGCGCCTGGGCTCCGTCTTCGGCCAGCAGCATGTCGCGGATCGCGCCGATCACTCGCACTTCGGTGTCGTCGTTGTCGCCGAGTTCGAACAGGGTGAACAGGTAGTCCTGCTCTTTGAGATCGTCGCGGGCGCGGCGGTCGTCGGCGCGCAGGCCGACTCCGCAAATGGCCCAGTCCAGCGCTTCGCCAGTGTTCATCAGTGCATCGGTGTAATACGCCTGATGCGCGCGGTGGAAGCCGCCGACGCCAATGTGCGCGATGCCCTGGCGAGTGTCGCTGAGGCGGTAGGCGGGCAGCTTCACTTCGGCCGCGAGGCGGTGCAGGTTGTGTTTATTCAGTTTCATCGGACAAGTCTCGAAATCAGGCTGCAGCGCGCAGCGGACGGGTCAACGCCACGCCTTCGGCATCGAATAAATGGCAGTGGGCCGGGTCCAGGTGCAGGCTCAGTTGTTCGCCGTAGCGGCTGGCCAGATCCCCGCGTACCCGCATGGTCAGCGCTTCGCCGGCCTGTGTGGTGACGTGGCAGAAGGTGTCGCTGCCCAGGCGTTCGCTGACGTCGGCGGTGACTTGCAAGGTGCAGTCGCCCGGTTGTGCGGGCTCCAGATGTTCCGGGCGAATGCCCAGGGTCACCGCGCTGCCGACGCTCAGGCTGGCGGCGTTGAATGGCAAGGTGATGCGCGTACCGGCATCCAGTGAGACCTCGCAGGTCTGGCTGTCGACGCGGGCGATCTTGCCCTTGAGGAAGCCCATTTTCGGCGTGCCGAGAAAACCGGCGACGAACAGGTTGGCCGGGTTGTGATAGAGATCCAGCGGCGAGCCGACCTGTTCGATCCTGCCGCCATTGAGCACCACGACTTTGTCGGCCATGGTCATCGCTTCGACCTGGTCGTGGGTCACGTAGATCATGGTCGCCTGCAGGTCCTTGTGCAGGCGCAGCAGTTCCAGACGCATCTGCACCCGCAGGGCGGCGTCGAGGTTGGACAGCGGTTCGTCGAACAGGAAGATTTTCGGATTGCGCACGATGGCGCGGCCGATCGCGACACGTTGCCGCTGGCCGCCCGAGAGCTGTTTCGGCTTGCGTTCCAGCATCGGCCCGAGTTCGAGAATCCGCGCTGCCTCGCCGACTTTCTTCTCGACTTCGGCCTTCGGCACACCGGCCAGATCGAGGGCGAACGACATGTTTTTCTTCACGGTCATGTGCGGGTAGAGCGCGTAGGTCTGGAACACCATCGCCAGGTCGCGCTTGGCCGGGCTGACTTCGGTGATGTCGCGGCCATCGAGTTCGATGGTGCCGCCGCTGACCTCTTCAAGGCCGGCGATCAGCCGCAGCAAGGTGGATTTACCGCAACCGGACGGGCCGACGAAGACCACGAATTCCTTGTCGTTCACTTCCAGGTCGATGCCCTTGATGATGGAGAAACCTTCGAAGCCTTTTTGCAGATTCTTGATTTTCAGGTTGGCCATGATGGTGGGCCTCCGCAATGTTGTTATTCGTATGAGCCTTGCAGGCTTTTTTGTAGGCCTTCGCGTGCTCGCGATGGGGCCATGTCAGCCGACAGCGCCGCTGAATGACACTCCGCTATCGCGAGCTGGCGAGGGCCTACAGGGGATTGTGTTGAGTTGGTGAGATTCATTTCACGGCGCCGAACGACAGGCCGCGCACCAGTTGTTTCTGGCTGATCCAGCCGAAGATCAGGATCGGCGCACACGCCAGAGTCGACACCGCCGACAACTTGGCCCAGAACAAGCCTTCAGGACTTGAGTACGAGGCGATCAGCGCGGTCAGTGGCGCGGCTTTCGACGAGGTCAGGTTCAGCGACCAGAAGGCCTCGTTCCAGCACAGGATCAGTGACAGCAGCACGGTCGACGCGAGGCCGCCCTTGGCGATCGGCAGCAGCACGCGGACCATCTCCTGCCACAGCGTGGCGCCGTCAAGGCGCGCGGCTTCGAGGATGTCCTTGGGAATGTCTTTGAAGTAGGTGTAAACCATCCAGACCACGATCGGCAGGTTGATCAGGGTGTAGATCACGATCAGCGCGATGCGCGTGTCGAGCAGGCCGAAACTCTTGGCCAGCAGATAGATCGGCATCAGCACGCCCACCGGCGGCAGCATTTTCGTTGAGAGCATCCACAGCAGTGTGCCTTTGGTGCGCTGGGTTTCGTAGAACGCCATCGAGTACGCCGCCGGCACCGCGATCAGCAGGCACAGGGCCGTGGCGCTGAAGGAGATCACCACCGAGTTCCAGGCGAAACTGAAGTAATCGCTGCGCTCATTGATGTGCAGGTAGTTTTCCAGCGTCGGCGTGAAGATGAACTGCGGCGGCGTGGCGAACGCGTCGATTTCGGTCTTGAAACTGGTCATTACCATCCAGAAGATCGGGAAGAAGATCACGATCGCGATGGCCCAGGCCAGGGTGCCGAGCAGCAGGCTTTGCAGCCGGCGGGATTGTTGAAGAGTCATGGCGGGCCTCAGGCTTTGTCAGTCAGGTTTTTGCCGATCATCCGCACCAGAATGATCGCGGCGATGTTGGCGATGACCACGGCAATCAAACCGCCCGCCGACGCCATGCCGACGTCGAACTGCACCAGCGCCTGGTTGTAGATCAGGTAGGCGAGGTTGGTCGAGGCGTAGCCGGGGCCGCCGTTGGTGGTGGTGAAAATCTCGGCGAACACCGACAGCAGGAAGATCGTTTCGATCATCACCACCACGGCAATCGGCCGCGCCAGGTGCGGCAGAGTCAGGTGCCAGAAGATCGCGACAGGGCCGGCGCCGTCGAGGCGTGCGGCTTCCTTCTGTTCCTGGTCGAGGGACTGCATGGCGGTCATCAGGATCAGGATCGCGAAGGGCAGCCATTGCCACGAGACAATGATGATGATCGACAGCAGCGGATAGTGCGCCAGCCAGTCCACCGGCTCGGCGCCGAACAGCCGCCAGACGTACGCGAGGATTCCCGAGACCGGATGGAAAATCAGGTTCTTCCAGATCAGCGCACCTACGGTGGGCATGATGAAGAACGGTGAGATCAGCATGACCCGCACGATGCCGCGGCCGAGAAATTCGCTGGCCTCCAGCAGGGCACTGATCAATACACCGAACACCACGCTGATCAGCAGCACGCTGCCCACCAGCAACAAAGTGTTGGTGGCGCCGGGCAGGAAGCCCGAGTCGGTGAGGAAGTAGCTGAAGTTCTCCAGCCCGATGAATTCATTCACCCCCGGATCGAGCAGGTTGTAGCGAATCACCGAGAAGTAAAGGGTCATGCCCAGCGGCACGATCATCCACAGCAGCAACAGGGCCACCGACGGGCTGACCAGAAACCAGCCGGGGTTGGCCACACGGTTTTTACGCTGGGGTTGCGACAGGTCGAGGTGGGCTTTGGCAGTTGAAGTATTCATGGTGATCACAACCGTTTGGGTGCAGATACATGTTCAGGAAAGACAACCTTCCTGACATCGACGCGAACCCTGTGGGAGCGGGCTTGCCCGCGATGGCGATTGAACAGTCGACATCAATGTTGAAGGTGCCGGCCCCATCGCTGGCAAGCCAGCTCCCACAGGTTAAGTGGCGGTTACTTGGGATAACCGGCGCGCTTCATCTCGCGTTCGGTGGTTTGCTGTGCGGCGGCCAGGGCCTGGTCCACCGTGGTCTGGCCGATCAGCGCCGCCGAGAACAGCTTGCCGACTTGAGTGCCCACGCCCTGGAATTCAGGAATGGTCACCAGTTGAATTCCGATGTAAGGCACCGGTTTCAGCGTCGGTTTGCTCGGATCCGCCGCTTTCAGCGATTCCAGCGTGACCTTGGCGAACGGCGCCGCGCTCATGTAGGCGTCGCTGTACGTCGAGGCCCGGGTGCCCGGCGGTACGTTGGCGATGCCGTCGGTCTTGGCCACCAGTTCACCGTACTCTTTGGATGTGGCCCAGGCGCTGAACGCTTTCGCGGCGTCCTTGGCCTTGGAGCTGGTCGGAATCGCCAGCGCCCACGAGTACAGCCACGCCGAACCTTTGTCGGTGACTTGATGGGGCGCAAAGGTGAAGCCGACGTGGTCGGCGACCTTGCTCTGGGTCTTGTCGGTGACGAACGAGCCGGCGACGCTGGCGTCGACCCAGATCGCGCATTTACCGCTGTTGAACAGCGCCAGGTTTTCGTTGAAACCGTTGCTCGAAGCGCCCGGCGGGCCGGATTTTTTCATGGTGTTCACGTAGAAGTTCAGCGCGTTTTTCCATTCCGGACCGGTGAATTCGGGTTGCCATTTCTCATCGAACCAGCGCGCGCCATAGGCGTTGGCCACCGTGGTGATCAACGCCATGTTCTCGCCCCAGCCGGCCTTGCCGCGCAGGCAGATGCCGTACTGCTCTTTATCTTTGTGGGTGAGTTTTTCGGCGAAACCGGCGATCTGTTCCCAGGTCGGACGCTCGGGCATGGTCAGGCCGGCCTCCTTGAACAGGTCGGTACGGTAATAGGTGATCGAGCTTTCGGCGTAGAACGGCAGGGCGTACAGCGAGCCTTTGACCGAGAGGCCTTCGCGCACCGACGGGAACACATCGTCGAGGGCATAACTGGCCGGCAGATCTTTCATCGGTTCCAGCCAGCCTTTGGCGCCCCACAGTGCAGCTTCGTACATGCCGATGGTCAATACATCGAACTGTCCGCCCTGGGTAGCGATGTCGGTGGTCAGGCGTTGGCGCAGGACGTTTTCTTCCAGCACCACCCAATTGAGCTTGATGTCCGGATGCTCGGTCTCGAAGTTTTTCGAGAGCTTCTGCATGCGAATCATGTCGCTGTTGTTGACGGTGGCGATGGTCAGGGTCTGGGCGCCAAGGCTGACGCTGCTTAGGGTCATGCAAGTGAGGGCAAGCAGAGCTTTTGCAGTGGGTTGCATCGTGCACTCCTTTTCTGCGCCCGGAGACGGCAGAAGGACAGTTATTGTTTTTGTGTCTTCCGAATGCAGGAAGAATGTGCACTGATTACAGCGTTCATTCGTCGGGCTGACAAATCATCCGTAGCACTTGAACCGATACTTTTTTGCACTCGCGATTGCGGGCGAGAACCCAGGGAAGGGTTATCCAGTCAGTACAGGTCTTCGACTCTGAACAGATCAAGACCTGCGGGAGAATTGTGTTGTCAGCCGTGGTTTTGTTCAGTCAGACGCTGCACCGCGAGGCGCCGATAATGCGAGGGCGTCATGCCCTTGAGCTGCTGAAAACGCCGGTTGAAGTTGGAGATGTTGTTAAACCCCGACTCGAAACACACTTCGGTCACCGGTTTGTCGCCGTCGGCCAGTAATTCGCAGGACTTGCTGATGCGCAGGCGATTGACGAACTCGATGAAGTTGCGGCCGGTGGCTTGTTTGAACACGCGACTGAAGTAAGTGGGTTTCATGCCCAGGTGCTCGGCCACTTCTTCCAGCGGCAGTTCCCGGGCGTAGTGGGCGAAGATGTAATCCACCGCGCGGTTGGTGCGGTCGATATTGTGTTCGTCGGCCAGTTGCGGAGTGGTGGCGCCGGACAGCAGTTGATAGTCGTCACTGGCCGCCAGCAATTCCATCAGGATGAAGAAGTGCCCAAGGCGGGTGATGCCCCTAGAGTCGGCGATCCGCTGCATCAACGTCATGGCCTGGCGAATCGTGCGTTTGTTGCGAAATTCGATGCCGTACTGCGCGCGCTCCAGTAGCGGAGCCAGTGTCTTGAGCTCGGCGAACACGTGGTGTCCGCTGTCGAACAGCTCATCGGTGAAGTTGACCAGCATGTCGCGCTTCTCGACCACTTCGCCTTCCTCCACCTGGCTGATCCAGTTGTGCGGCAGGTTGGGGCCGGTGAGAAACAGCGTTTCAGGAAAAAAGTTGCCGATGTAGTCGCCGATGAACACCTTGCCGGAACTGGCGACGATCAAGTGAAGTTCATACTCCTTGTGAAAGTGCCAGCGCACTAACGGGCAAGGAAAACCATGCTGACGGTAGATGATGGACAACCCGTTGTGGTCATCCATCAACTCGTAGGAGGGGTCGGTCACGCGGGCGGTTCGGGTCATGGCAAGGCACTTTTTTTGTTATCGCCCCTTGATCATGCCTCGTTTGGCGTGTGGGTTGCCAGCGTTGAGACGCGCTGGTCCGGTTGCCTTACCCCGCCATCAGACTCATATAGGACGCGGGCCTGCCCAAGGCCTTTTTCAGGTTCACTGCCCGGCAGTACGCGACAATCCGGCTTTCCTCGATGAAGTCGACATTGATGATGTTGCAATTAATGGCCCAATCGCTGGTTTGCGGATCAAACCAGCGGTCGAGTTCACGGTGAATGTCCACCGGTCCACCCAGAGCACTGTAACTGGTGGCGGACAGCGACCACGGTCTCCAGGTCCCGGGCGGGCTTTTCATCACTTCGCTGATGTAGTGCTGCAGCTCATCGCTATGGGTGATGCCATTGCCGCTCCACTTGTGCATGACCTGTTCGAGAAACACGCTCCGATTCACTTCTCTGGGCAACGGCGCAGCGACCAGTACCCGTTGCTGCGTACTGATGCGTTTAAGTTGCCCCAGACTGAGGTGTTGGTTATGCGCAGGAATAATGCGATCGCCCAGTAGGTGAATGACCATGTCGTGAAAGTAGACTAAGTTGAACCCTTCGCCTTCCAGTTGATGAAAGTCGATGAGAATGAACTCGTCCGGGTTGCGATCGAGGAAATTTCTGGTGTCGGTCAGCAGGTCGCCCAATGTTCTTGAATTGAGAAAACCGTTGTGTTGGGCTCGGAACTTCCCAATCCCCACACCCTTGGGATCCCAACTCAAGCGGATATCAAGCGCACGTGCACCGTTATGCAACTGGGCATAAAAAGAATCGTGCTGACACGCCAGCCAGTGGCGGGGTGGTCCGAAAAAAGGGTACGAGGCCTGCCAGTCACTCCCGGCATTGTGAGTGCCGGGAAGTGTTAGTTCCAGCAGCGATAAAGAGTCGATATGCGGTGTCGCCGCCATCCAGTTATTCGGCGAAAAGTTGAATACTTGATTGTTCAATTGTTTGCTTCCTGCATGTTTTAGTGATTTTGCGCCAATGCTGAAGTTGTGCATGGCGCAGGCAGGAAGTTCTAAAGTAAAGTTTGCAGCTTGGCTATATTGTGTTTGATGCCAAGTATGTTTTTTGCGCTTTATTTATTTTTGTTCTTCGCTTCAATCCATTGCGACATATATTGTGTGCTTTTGTGCGAGTGATGCCGCAGCATACTGCCGATGAAGTTCTGTGCTCGCAGAGTTTGCAGATTCTGTTGGCAATAACGCAGTTTTTCAATCAGCGCCGGACCATGGATGGCGCGTTGGTAGCGCTCACCGAGCAAGGTGTTGCCTGTCTGTTGGGCTGCCTGCCAAAGCGCCTCGTCGGTATACAGCGCAACAGCCCGGGTGGCGAACTCGCGGGCACTGTGTGTGATCGCACCGGGCCAGGGCGCATCGCCGTGCATGCCTTCAGCGCCAATCGGCGTGGTCACGCTGGGCGTACCGCACATCATGGCGTCGAGCAATTTGCCTTTGATACCCGCGCCAAAACGCAGAGGGGCCAGACACACCCGCGCCGCTGCCATCACCTGCAACGCATCATCGGCCCGGTTCAGCACATGAAAACCCTGCGCGGCGTTATGCAGGGCTGTGGCTTTGGGCGGCGTGTAAGCGCCGTAAATGTGTAACTGTGCATCCGGCAATTGCTGACGAATCAGCGGCCAGACTGTGGATTTCATCCAGAGCACTGCGTCCCAGTTGGGGGCGTGCCGGAAGTTGCCAATGCTCAGAAAGTGCGCGCGATCGGCAAATGCCCGCGGCGGGGCGCTCGGCGAATCAACCATCAGCGGGCACTCATGCAGCAAATGCCGTGGCAAGCCGAATTGCTCGACCAGCAAGGCGATTTCCACGGCGGAGATCATCAGGTTCAGGTCGCAGCGGTACAGCGCGGCGATTTCGCGTCTGGCCAGATCGCTGTCGGCCATGGACAGGAATTCTTCGTGCAGTGCCGGTGCAAACAGGTCGCTGAAGTCATCCTGATCACTGTTGTTTTTCAGACGATCCTTGAGACGCTGATGGCGAGCCTGACGCAGGCTTTGCAGATCGGACGTCTCCAGCACGCGCAGGGCGTTCGGGCAGTGTTGTTCAACACGCCAGCCGAACTGTTCCTCCATCATGAACTGGTCGAACAACACGATATCCGGCGCCAGTTCGCTGATGAAGGTATCGAAGCTGCTGTTGTTGAGCTCGATCGGCACTTCGCGAATGCCCAGCGCTGCCAGATCCGCCATGTGCTCGCCGGGGCTTGCCGGACTGCTGAAGGTGACTTCCCAGCCTTGTTGCAAGAACGTTTCGAGGATCTGCATGACGTGCCCGCTGGCCGCCGAAGAGCGCGGTTCCGGCCAGACGTAACCGATGACCAGGACTTTGGTGGCAGTGGGGTGAGTCATGAAACATGTTCCTTCGCAGCAGTAGGGGGCATATAAACGGGCGCAATTAAACCACAGGCGCGAAGGCTGGATGCAGCGATTCGCCAAGCGAATTAATAAAAGTCCATAGTTGATGGGTTGTGGCTGAAGTAAAGAATGCTAATAACTATTGTCTTTATGAAAGCGAAGAAGGGTTGTTAGTTTTGTGTTTGCCGACAGTAGTGAAAAAAATGCATCCTGCATTTTAATACTGTGCGCATGAGATTAATGATGAGTAAGTATTTGCCAGGAATTCATGAGGATTTCGAAGATTCGTTGTCGTGGCTGCTGGACCCATTGGCGGAACTGGAAGAAGTTGCACTATCCCTGAATCCCCGAACAGCCCGCCTGACGGCGCCTCAAGATGATGTTTTTGACGGTGTAAATACCAGGGAATTGGCGGAAAGTGTCTGGAAAGGCTGCGCGATCATCACGGATCCCGTGGGTTTTGATCCGGCCAGCTTTATTCGGGATTGCATTGATGAAACAGTGCTGAAGATTGTGCAAGACGAGAAGCTGCGCGAAACAATTCAGTTTGACTCCGAGTTAGCGGTTAAATATTACGATCTTGACTCGCCCCAACGCAGTGATTCGCTCAAAGGGGAGAAAAAACCGATTGTCTGGAAAGAGAAGACGTTTACCCTGGCAGAAATCTGCACGGACTATCACTTGCGTCAGTTGAAACCCTTTTACGGGGTCGAGGTTCAATGGCCCGCCGAGTATCCGCAAGCGCTGGTTGACAGTTTCAGTGACGCGGACTACCAGACTGACTTCAAACACTACGTCAGCGATAACCTGAGTAACCCTGCAGTGGCGGCCTTCGCTCGCCTGCTGAAAAAAGCCGAGTTGAACAAGTTGGTCGTGGAGTTCATCAAAAGCGACAAGCGCTCTGCTGACGATCAACTTATTGCTTTCCATTACCTCAAAGGCTTGATTGCGCCACGCGTCATCAATCTGCACAGCGATCCTGATCTGAAGGTCGACAATGCCGTATTTATTGGCCACAGCAATCTTGGGCGCGGTGTGGTGTTCTTCCTGGGCGAAGACAGTGCTGCCTACGAATTTCCCGCCGGCCACGACGCCCGCGGAGAGTTTGTAGAAAACAACAGCGACTTTCAGAAACACCTGTTGAAACGGATTCCCTTGCGCGATCAGCAAAAGCCCCATGTACGTGATTTCAAATATCGAGGCCTGGAGCTTCCTGTTTTTGTCACCCGACCCAATTATCGGGAACTGGTCTTTCAATCCCGCCCGGATATCGGCCAGGCGTTGTTCGATCGTCAGGTCGACAGGGCGCTGGCAGACATCGACACGCTGGTTTCAACTCAGGCTGAGCGTCTCACCGATATCGCCCTGGAAGCCGCAGGGTATCTTCTGCAGTGCATCGCGTTTGCGGCTTCTTTGCCGTACGGCGGAACAGGCGCGCTGGCTTCCGCGCCGATTCGTATGCTGATTCCCTTTCTGTTGGGGCTTGGGGCCTCTGCAACGGATCTGGTGCGTGCCGGGATATCGGATGACCCGTCCGAGGCCGAGCGGTTGAGAATCAACGCAGCCATTGGCGTGCTGGCTGAACTGGCCGGCCCCATCGCTGAGAAAATACTCGGCAAAGCCCTGTCAGCCCTGGCCAAAAAAGACATCAGCCGGCGGGTGCTTCAGGCGCTCAAGAACAGTAATCGACCTTCAGTGTTGCGCCGATCGGCAACCCGGCTTCGCCAGCAACTGGCGAGCACCACCGGCAAGCAAATACCCGAGGCAGGCAAAGGTTTGCTGGTTGCCGGGTATTTGCAGGAGCTGGCCGGCGGACCGAACGTGGCACAGACGCTAGCGACGAATACCCAACTTGTGCGTCTTTCCGGCCCGGAAAAAGGCTATGTCTATCAGGGCTTCGTGTTCCGGGGAGACATGCGCGACCCGGCGATCATTTTCGAGAAGGGTTTCACTCAGCGCGCGCCGATCAGGCACCTCGATGAAATCAACGGTTTAAAGGGCGGTTACGGTGGTGCACATGACGCGCTCAGTCCCGATGGCGCAGGTATCTCCACCTCCGCGTTCTATAAGAAGGATGGGGCTGGCGCCTTCGTCTATGGCGGGCAAAAGGGCGGCCATACCTATTTCATTGATGCACGGCAGCTGGAAGGTTTTCATCTGTATGCCAATACCGAATTGGCCTTTCGTCCCGATTCCGGCTTGAAGACCCTGCCACCGCTGGAGATCAATTATGGCGTCGATCTGCCTCCCGCCTTGATTCTGGGAGCCTACGACTCACGCGGAAGGTTCATACCCAACCCGAAAGCGATCAATCGTGCCATCGCGGCAAGTGACATCAATCCGTTGAAGGGGGGCGGGCGCGAGGTCGGTAACAAGCTCCGCCAGCCGCTGGGGGCAGATGACCTGTTCTCCGATCTCGACTTTGGCAACGAAGCGGTCAGCGCTGAGGAGGCCATTGTGCCGGCGGTGCAGCCTGATTCCGCACCAGCTCGACCTGAAGCAGGCAAAGTCACCAGCGATGACATCACTGCGTTCAGAGAGCGGCAAAAAGCGAAGCGCGATCGAGCGAATCAATAGAGGCTGAAATAACCGGAGGGCGGGTTCCCTCTGGTTATTCCGGGGCACTGTGCATGACTGCAATGGCCGGCGGGTTTCATCGTTTCAGAATGCTGGTGACCTTGTCCCGCAACTGGTCAATCGAAAAGGGCTTGCCAATCACGTGCATGTCGGCGGGCACGTCGATGCTTTCGGCGTAGCCGCTGGCAAACAGGATAGGCAGGTCAGGGCGCAGGAGACGGGCGTGAGTCGCCAGCTCGCGGCCATCCATCACCGGCAGGCCGACATCCGTCATCATCAGATCAATGCGCAGGGCCGGATCCTTGAGCGTCTCGAGGGCCTGCTCGCTGCCATCGGCCTCAAGTACTTTGAATCCCAACTCCTCCAGCACATCAACGATCAACATGCGCACGATGTTGTCATCTTCTACAACAAGGATGATGGACTGGGTGTCGGACATAATCAGGGCTCTCAAAGGTAAAATTCAGGGGCGCCGGTCGATCAAAAGTACCGGGCTCTTGCATGAGTAAGTGGCGCATGGCCACAAGTTCCCGCACGGATACAAAAAAGAATCGCGAGACACCTGACGGCAAGGATAACCGTTGACCGCCGGGTCAGCGCGGGCAAAAGCGGGAAATCACTGCTAAAACGATGAGAAAAATGGAACCACTGTGCCGTTTTGGGGCAAACTCTCTGGTTTTCAACAGTTCGACAAGGCTGCCCCATGTCCTCTCCGTCTTCGGTTGATGAACAACGGTTTCGTAAACTCCTGAGTCGCAACATCAGCCTGCCCTTGGGCGTCGGCCTGGTCAGTGCCGTGTTCTTCGTCTCGCTGATCACTTATCTGCTGTCGGTCATCCAGTGGGTCGAGCACACCGATCGGGTGATCAATAACGCCAACGAAGCGGTGAAACTCACCGTGGATCTGGAAACCGGCATGCGCGGATTCCTGCTCAGCGGCGACGAGCATTTCCTCGATCCGTACGAGACCGCCAAGCCGCGAATCAATGTGGCGCTCAACACCTTGCTTGAGCTGACCGCCGATAATCCGGTGCAAACCGATCGTCTGCGCCGTCTGCAGGCGTTGCAGGTCGAGTGGGCCAACTACGCGCAAACGATGATCGATCTGCAGCGTTCCAGCGGCGATTACCGCGGCGCGGTCAAGGCGGGGCGGGGCAAGCGGCTGACGGACGAGATTCGCAAGCAATTCGAAGACGTGATTGACACCGAGCAGACGCTGCGCACCACGCGCAATGAGGACGTGCGCCGGACCACGATCTGGAGCATCAGCCTGTACCTGTTGTTTATCGCCGGTATCAGTGGCTTGCTGGCCTACATCGGCCGCCGCGATCTGGTCAATCTGTCGACCAACTACAGCGCCAACCTGGCTGCCCAGCAAGCCAGTGCCGCACGCCTGGAGCAACAGGCCTGGCTGCGTAACGGTCAGACTGAACTCGCCGAGCAAGTGCTGGGCCAACTCACGCTCAATCTGTTGGGCCGCAATATTCTGCAATTCTGCGCGCAATACCTCGGTACGGCCGTGGCCGCGCTGTATGTGCGTGAAGAACACGGCGGCCTCAAGCGCGTGGCGACTTACGGTTTCTCCCGCGAGCAAGAGGAGAAGGACCAGTCGATCAACAATGACGAAGGCATCGTTGGTCAGGTGGCCCGCCATGCGCGGTTGATTCGCCTTGATTCGGTGCCGTCCGATTACTTCAAGGTCAGCTCCGGTCTGGGTGAAGGCCTGCCGCACAGCGTACTGGTCGTGCCGACCAGCGATGATGACCGGGTCAACGGCGTGATCGAACTGGGCTTCCTGCGCCCGCTGAACGATCGCGATATCGAACTGCTGGAACTGATCGCCGGCAACATTGGCACGTCCATCGAAGCGGCACGCTATCGCCAGCGCTTGCAGGAAGTCCTCGCCGAAACCCAGCAGCTCAACGAAGAGTTGCAGGTGCAGCAGGAAGAACTGAAAACCGCCAACGAAGAACTCGAAGAACAGTCGCGGATTCTCAAGGAATCCCAGGCGCATCTGGAAACCCAGCAGATCGAGCTGGAGCAGACCAACGAACAGCTGGCCGAGCAGGCGCAAACCCTGTCCGAACAGCGCGACGCGATGGATCTGAAGAACACCGAACTCAATCAGGCCCAGGTGCAGCTCGAAGAGCGCGCCGAAGAACTGCAGCGCTCGAGCAAGTACAAGTCCGAGTTCCTCGCCAACATGTCCCACGAACTGCGCACACCGCTGAACAGTTCGCTGATTCTGGCCAAGCTGCTGGCGGAAAACCCGCAGGACAACCTCACTGCCGAGCAGGTGAAATTTGCCGAATCGATTTACTCGGCCGGTAACGATCTGCTGAACCTGATCAACGACATTCTCGACATTTCCAAGGTCGAGGCGGGGAAACTGGAAGTGATTCCGGAGAACACCAGTGTCGCGCGTCTGGCAGACAGCCTGCGCAACGTGTTCGAACCGCTGGCGGCGGACAAGCGCCTGACCTTCAGCGTTGACTTGCAACCGGACGCACCGGTGACCCTGTTCACTGACCGCCAGCGTCTGGAGCAAGTGATCAAAAATCTGCTGTCCAACGCCGTGAAGTTCACCGAAGCGGGCGCGGTCAGCCTGACCATCACTGGCCAGCCCGATAATCGTGTCGCATTCATCGTGCGCGATTCGGGTATCGGCATTGCCGCCGATCAGCAGGAAAGCATTTTCGAAGCGTTCCGGCAGGCCGATGGCACGACCAACCGCAAATACGGCGGCACCGGCCTGGGGCTGTCGATCTCGCGGGATCTGGCCACGCTGCTGGGCGGCTCGATCAGTGTCAGCAGTGCCCCGGGGCAGGGCAGTGTGTTCACCCTGGTGCTGCCGCAGCAGTACAGCGAGTCAGCCAGAATCCCGAGTACACCGATGGCCTATTCACCGCCGCCGTTGCCGACCCCGGTGGTCAGCGCGCCGGTCGTACCTGCGGCATCGCCGATGGCTCCGGTGCACATTCCACGGTTTGCCGATGATCGCGATAAGGCGCCGTTCACCACCCGCTGCATTCTGGTGGTGGAGGACGAGCCGAATTTCGCCCATATCCTCTACGACCTGGCGCATGAACTGGGTTATCAGTGCCTGGTCGCCCACGGTGCGGACGAGGGTTATAACCTGGCGAGCGAGTTCGTCCCGGATGCAATCCTGCTCGACATGCGTCTGCCGGACCATTCCGGCCTGACCGTTTTGCAGCGCCTGAAAGAGCATCCCGGCACCCGGCACATTCCGGTGCACGTGATCTCGGTCGAGGACCGCGTCGAAGCGGCGATGCACATGGGCGCCATCGGTTATGCGGTCAAACCGACCACTCGCGAAGAACTCAAGGACGTGTTTGCCCGTCTCGAAGCCAAGCTCACGCAGAAGGTCAAGCGCGTGCTGCTGGTCGAGGATGACGACCTGCAGCGCGAAAGCATTGCGCGCCTGATAGGCGATGAAGACATCGAAATCACCGCCGTGGGCCTGGCCCAGGACGCTCTCGAGCTGTTGCGCACAACGATCTACGACTGCATGGTCATCGACCTGAAGTTGCCGGACATGCTCGGCAACGAGTTGCTCAAGCGTATGTCCACCGAAGATATCTGCTCGTTCCCGCCGGTGATTGTCTACACCGGGCGCAACCTGACGCGCGATGAAGAAGCCGATCTGCGCAAGTATTCGCGCTCGATCATCATCAAGGGCGCACGCTCGCCTGAGCGTTTGCTGGATGAGGTCACACTCTTTCTGCACAAAGTCGAATCGCAGTTGTCCCATGAAAGGCAGAAGATGCTCAAGACTGCGCGCAGCCGCGACAAGGTCTTCGAAGGTCGCAAGGTGCTGCTGGTGGACGACGATGTGCGCAACATTTTCGCCCTGACCAGTGCGCTGGAACACAAGGGCGCAGTCGTGGTGATCGGTCGTAACGGCCGTGAGGCGATTGAAAAACTCAATGAAGTCGAGGACATCGACCTGGTGCTGATGGACGTGATGATGCCGGAAATGGATGGTTTTGAAGCCACCACGGAAATCCGCAAGGATCCGCGCTGGCGCAAACTGCCGATCATCGCGGTAACGGCCAAGGCCATGAAGGATGATCAGGAGCGCTGCCTGCAGGCGGGCGCCAATGATTACCTGGCCAAGCCGATCGACCTGGATCGCCTGTTCTCGCTGATTCGCGTGTGGTTACCGAAAATGGAACGCATTTAGTGGAACGCAGTAGCTCCGTTGAACGAAACAGCGAAATTGAATTGCGCTTGCTGATCGAGGCTATCTACCTCAAGTACAGCTACGATTTTCGCGATTACTCCGGCGCCTCGATCAAGCGCCGGGTACAACACGCGTTGACCCAGTTCGAATGCGCAACCATTTCGGCGCTGCAGGAAAAGGTCCTGCACGATCCGACCGCGTTCATGCAGTTGTTGCAGTTGCTGACGATTCCGGTCAGCGAGATGTTCCGCGATCCGTCGCACTTCCTCGCCATTCGCAAGGAAGTGGTGCCGTTGCTGCGCACCTATCCGTCGATCAAGATCTGGATCGCCGGGTGCAGCACGGGCGAGGAGGTCTATTCGATGGCGATCCTGCTGCGCGAGGAAGGCTTACTCGATCGCACGATCATTTATGCCACCGACATCAATCCGCGCTCGCTGGAAAAGGCCAAGCAGGGGATTTTCTCGATGGAGAACGTCCGGGCGTACACCGCCAACTACCAGCAAGCCGGCGGCCAGAGCTCGTTTTCCGACTACTACACGGCTGCTTATGGCTATGCGATTTTCGACAAAAGCCTGTGCGAAAACGTGACGTTTGCCGACCACAGTCTGGCGACCGACAGCGTGTTCTCGGAAACCCAATTGATTTCCTGCCGTAACGTGCTGATCTATTTCAACAAGAAACTGCAGGACCGCGCTTTCGGGCTGTTCCATGAATCGCTTTGCCATCGCGGTTTCCTGGTGCTGGGCAGCAAAGAGACGCTGGATTTTTCCAGCTATGCCAATCAGTTCGAGCCACTGGTGAAGCAAGAACGGATCTACCGCAAATCATGAACGAGACCGTGGATTTGCCTCGCGTCGAGGCGATTGTGGTCGGGGCTTCCGCCGGTGGCGTCGAAGCGTTGCTGTCGCTGCTCGGGCCGCTGCGCCGGGGCTACGTGCTGCCGATCATTGTCGTCCTGCACTTGCCGGAAGAACGTCGCAGCCTGTTGGCCGAAGTTTTCTCCCGGCGGTTGGAGATGCCGGTGCACGAGGCCGTCGACAAACAGGACATTGCCGCCGGCACCGTTTATTTCGCGACGCCGGGCTATCACCTGTCGGTGGAGGAAGATCGCAGCCTGTCGTTGAGCCTTGAAGATCGCGTGCATCATTCGCGGCCGTCGATTGACTACCTTTTCGAATCGGCCGCCGACGTCTACGGTCCCGCGCTGGCCGCCGTTCTGCTGACCGGCGCCAATCACGATGGCGCGCGAGGCCTGGCGCAAGTCAAACATCGGGGCGGTCTGACCATTGTCCAGGATCCCGAAGAGGCGCAAGTCGCCACCATGCCCCGGGCTGCGCTGAAACTGCAGCAGCCGGACCATGTCCTACCCATTCACGGCATCGGCCGTCTGCTTGTCGAGCTGGAACGAATCGCATGCTGAGTAATATCCAAGCCAAACTGCTGATCGTCGACGATCTGCCGGAAAACCTTCTGGCGCTCGAAGCGCTGATCAAGCGCGAAGACCGCAGCGTGTACAAGGCGCTGTCAGCGGACGAGGCATTGTCGCTGTTGTTGCAGCACGAATTCGCCATGGCCATCCTCGACGTGCAAATGCCGGGCATGAACGGCTTTGAACTCGCCGAGTTGATGCGCGGCACCGAGAAAACCAAAAACATTCCGATCATCTTCGTCAGCGCTGCCGGCCGTGAACTGAACTACGCGTTCAAGGGCTACGAGAGCGGGGCGGTGGACTTCTTGCACAAACCGCTGGATATCCACGCGGTAAAGAGCAAGGTCAACGTCTTCGTCGACCTCTACCGCCAGAGCAAGGCCATGAAGCAACAGGTCGAAGCCTTGGAGCAGGCGCGCCGTGAGCAGGAAGCGCTGCTGCAACAACTGCAGAGCACTCAGCTGGAACTGGAGCAGGCGGTGCGCATGCGCGACGACTTCATGTCCATCGTCGCCCACGAAGTACGCACGCCACTCAACGGCCTGATCCTGGAAACCCAGTTGCGCAAGATGCACCTGGCGCGGGACAACGCCGCCGCGTTCACCCTGGACAAGATGCACGCGATGGTCGACCGCGACGAGCGCCAGATCAAAAGCCTGATTCGCCTGATCGAAGACATGCTCGATGTCTCGCGCATCCGTACCGGCAAACTGTCGATCCGGCCGAACCATTTCGATCTGTCGCAGTTGGTGGCCAACCTGCTGCAGAACTTTGCCCAACAAATGGAGGCGGCGGAAACCGAAGTGATTTTCACCGCGCCGGCGCCGGTGGAAGGTCACTGGGACGAGTTCCGTATCGAGCAGGTGGTGTCCAACCTGCTGACCAATGCCCTGCGTTACGGCGGCCGAAGCCCGATCCAGGTGCGCGTTTACCGTGAAGGCGATGAGGCGCGGGTCGAGGTTCAGGACCGCGGCATCGGCATCAGTGCCGAGAATCAGAAACGTATTTTCCAACAGTTCGAACGGGTCTCCGCCAAGACGGTAGTGGCCGGGCTCGGGCTGGGTCTGTTCATTTCCGAGCAGATCGTCGCCGCCCATGGCGGTTCCATCGTCGTCGAGAGTGAAATCAACGAAGGCGCCCTGTTTCGCGTTTGTCTGCCAATCCAGGAAAACGGCAAATCCGACGCAACCTCTGAGTGACCGCACGGTCGTATCAGCAGCTATTGACCGAACAAAGGCTTCCCATGAGCGTAGATGCACAAGATGTAGTACTCGTCGTCGAGGACGAACCGGTTATCTTGATGATCCTGACGGATTACTTGTCGGGGCAGGGGTATCGCGTATTGCAGGCCGAAAACGGCGAGCAGGCGTTCGAAATTCTTGCGAGCAAACCGCATCTGGACATGTTGATCACCGATTTTCGCCTGCCAGGCGGCATTTCCGGCGTGCAGATCGCCGAACCCGCCGTGAAGCTGCGACCCGATCTCAAAGTGATCTTTATCAGCGGTTACCCGCAGGAAATCCGCGAGACCGGCAGCCCGATCACGCGCAAGGCGCCGATTCTGGAAAAGCCCTTCGATCTGGACGTATTGCAGGAAAAAATCCAGGAACTGCTCGCCTGACCTCATCAGCGCCCCTCTACAGGCGCTGTTCAGGTATTGATCATCTCGCGCACCTTGGCGGTGAGCAGATCGAAGGTGAAAGGCTTGGTGATCATCTGCATCCCGGAGTCGAGGAACCCGCCGCGCACGGCCGCATGCTCGGCATACCCGGTAATGAACAAGACCTTGAGGCCCGGACGGTACTGCCGTCCGACCTCTGCCAGTTGCCGGCCATTCATGCCCGGCAGGCCGACATCACTGATCAGCAGGTCGATGCGCTGGGTTGAGTTGAGGATCGGTACCGCGCCATCGGCATCGCTGGCCTCGACGAAGGCATAACCCAGTTCACTGAGCACCGCGCTGACCAGCAAGCGCACGGCCGGGTCGTCTTCGACGATCAGCACGGTTTCACCATGCAGTGCCTCGGGCGCCTGATGAGCGATGTCTTCGGAGCGCGAGAGTTCTTCACCGCGAAAGCGCGGCAGATAGAGTTTGACGGTGGTGCCCTGATCAATTTCGCTGTCGATCGAGACGTGACCACGCGATTGCTTGCTGAAACCGTAGATCATCGACAGACCCAGGCCGGTGCCCTGACCGATGGGCTTGGTGGTGAAAAACGGGTCGAACGCCCGACTGATCACACTCTGTGGCATGCCGCTGCCATTGTCGGTAACGCTGAGCATCACGTAATCGCCGGGTTCCAGGTTGTCGTAGGCCTCGGTGAGTTCGCGGTCCAGGACCTGATTGCTGGTCTCGACCACCAGTTTGCCGCCCTCGGGCATCGCGTCGCGGGCATTGAGCACAAGGTTGAGCAGAGCGCTTTCCAGTTGATTCGGATCCGCCTCGGCTACCCACAGCCGGTCATTCAGACGCATGTCCAGCTGGATGCTTTCGTTGAGGCTGCGTTGCAGCAGTTCGCCCATCGACTCTACCAGTGCGTTCATTTGCACGGCTTTGGAGTCGAGCGATTGCCGGCGGGAAAATGCCAACAGACGGTGGGTCAGGCCCGCCGCGCGGTTGGCCGAGGTGACGCCCAGGTCGATCAGGCTGTCGAGGTCATCCGTGCGCCCACGGGCCAGACGCCGACGCAGCAGTTCGAGACTGCCGATGATCCCGGTGAGCATATTGTTGAAGTCGTGGGCGATACCGCCGGTGAGCTGGCCGACCGCTTCCATTTTCTGCGACTGCCGCAAGGCTTCTTCGTTGTGCCGCAGTTGCGCGGTGCGTTCCTCGACTTGTTGTTCGAGAGTCTCCAGCGTCGATTGCAGGCGCCGTTCACTTTCACTCAGGTCGATCAGGCGGTCACGTGCCTCGTACTGTCGTCGGCGTCCGCGCAGGGCGGCCGAGACCATACTGACCAGCGTCGCCGGATGAAACGGCCGTTCAAGGAACGTCACGTTACCCAGTTGATCACTCAGGCGCGAAGACGGGCCCTGTTCCTGGCCGCCATGATGGGTCAGCAGCACGATCGGCATGTCCGACCATGCCGGTTGCTGTTCAAGGTAATCAAATAACGCCTCAAGATCCGGACCACGCAACGCTTCGGCGGCGATCAACAGCAGCCCGGCGCCGGGCTCCAGTTGCTCGCATAACGCGCCCAGATCCGGTGTGATATGGCCGCCGAAGCCCGCTTCGTTGAGGATCATCAGGGCAACCTGGCTGTCGCGACCCATGGGCGCTAGGATTAGCGCGCGTTCGGCCAGCGGTACCGACACCGTCACAATATTTCTTCCTGCAGCAGCGGGTTGCTCGCGCCAAGATAGGTGGGCACTCCGCGCAGCACGCCCTGGAAGGCATCAAGCGGTTCGCCGATGGTCATGCCCTGAGAGGAAATCCGGTATTCGCGAATGGTCGACTCATGGCTGCCGGTACGTTTCTTGATGATGGAAATCGCCCGGCGGACTTTGCCGATGGCTTCGAAGTAGCGCAGCAGGATCACCGTGTCGGCCAGGTAAGTGATGTCGACCGGGGCCTGCATGTCGCCCACCAGGCCATGCTGGGCAACGGTCATGAAGGTCGCAGCACCCTTGCGGTTCAGGTACAGCAACAACTCGTGCATGTGCAGCACCAGCGCGTTCTCTTCGGGCATGGCGGCCTGATAGCCGTTGATACTGTCGATCACCACGGTTTTGATGTCGCGCTCATCGACGCAACGCCGCACCCGGTGCGAAAACTCGCCCGGCGACAGCTCGGCGGCATCGACTTGCTCGATCAGCAGATTACCGGTGGCCTGCAGCGCCTTGAGGTCGATGCCGATATTGCGCATGCGCTCGAACAGCAGGCCCAGCTCTTCATCAAAAATGAACAGGGCTGCTTTCTCGCCCCGGCCCACGGCCGCTGCGGCGAAGATCATCGAGATCAGCGATTTACCGGTACCGGCCGGGCCGAGGATCAAGGTGCTGGAGCCGGCTTCGATACCACCTCCCAGCAAGGAATCCATCTCCTTGATGCCGCTGGTCAATTGCAGGCGCGGGTACTCACTTCGATGTTCAGCGGCCACCAGGCGCGGGAAGACATGCACGCCGTCGCCCATGATGGTGAAGTCATGGAAGCCCCCACGGTATTTTTGCCCGCGATACTTGATCACCCGGATGCGTCGACGTTCGGCGCCGTAGTTGGGTGTCAGTTCTTCAAGGCGAATCACACCGTGGGCCACGCTGTGCACGGTTTTGTCGAGGGATTCGGTGGTCAGGTCGTCGAGCAACAGAACGGTGGCGTCGTAGCGCACGAAGTAGTGCTTGATCGCCAGAATCTGTCGGCGGTAGCGCAAGGAGCTTTGCGCCAGCAGGCGAATTTCCGACAGACTGTCGAGCACCACGCGAGTCGGTTTGAAGCGCTCGACCACTTCGAAAATCTGCTTGGTCGCTTCGCCCAGTTCCAGGTCGGAAGAGTACAGCAGGCTTTGTTGATGCTCGGCATTGAGCAGGCTTTCCGGTGGCGTCAGCTCGAAGATTTCGATGTTCTCATTGAGCTCCCAGCCGTGGGACAGCGCACCTTGGCGCAACTCACGCTCGGTTTCCGACAGCGTGATGTACAAACAGCGTTCGCCAGCGCTGGCGCCGGCCAGGAGAAAATGCAAAGCGACGGTGGTTTTGCCGGTTCCGGGTTCACCTTCGAGCAAAAACACATGTCCGCGAGACAGGCCACCGGCCAGGATGTCATCCAGACCTTCGATGCCGGTAGCGGCTTTTGCACTGATCAACGCGTTAGATGTAGACAAAAAATGCCCTCTCATGACTAGGGGAGGTGAGGCGCTTTCTTGAAAGCGGTCGCCTGAAATACTTGACCCTCGTCAGGGATGGCAGTTCCGATTTTTATTTCGAGAGCCTTGAGGATGTGTGCTGAAATCCCCGCAGGCTGCGCTCTGTCGATCGTGTTCAGAGCCCTTGTTGCAACGCCGGATCATCCGGATTCAACTGTTCCAGCTGCGCCTGCAGAATCTGCACATTCTGCAGTTGCCCGCTTTCTTTCCAGTAACTGATCAGCAGCACTCGCGCTTTGCGATCGGCCGGGTGCCGCTGGACGATTTCCTGCAACTGCTTCTGCGCCGCTTCCAGCTCCTCCGCGCTGTGCAGCGTGGTAGCGAGGTCATAGCGATAATCCTTGTTGTCGGGTTCGAGCTCGACCGCTTTGGACAGGCCGAGCAGGGCATATTCGCGTTGGCCGTGGTGCAACAGCCACAGCCCGAGGGCATGTTGCAGATACGCGGAGTCGGGCTGGGCTTTCAGTTGCTGCGCGAGCAGTTGCCGGGCGGCGTCGCTCTGACCCTGGCGGTCGAGCACGTCGATCTGCATGACCAGAGCCTGCAGGTTGCCGGGCTCCAGACGCAGAGTATTGTCCAGTGCGACCTGGGCTTCTTTGAGTTCAGCGTTATGCAGGTAGAGACGCGCCAGTTGAGCGTAGGTGGCGGCGCTTTCCGGTTGCACCTTGAGCGCCTGCTCCCAACCGTCAATCGCCTGCTGCAACGGCGCGAAATACAACCCCAGTTCATCCGGCGTCAGGCCGAGCAGGGCATTGATGGCGGCAAAGCGAACGGTCTGGTCTTGATCGTCGAGCATCGGCCCCAGCAACAGGCTGCGCTGCCCGCCAGGCACCAGACCGACCACGCTGTGGATCGCCGCCAGCCGCACCTCCGGCGCTTCGTTTTGCAGGTCGGCGTCAGCCAGTTTCAAAGCCTGCGGGCTCGGATAGTTAGGCAATTCGGCGTGCAGCCAGACGCGGCGTTTGATCGACAGATCCGGTCGACCCAATTGCTGGTACAGCTGACGTGCAGCCCCCGGCTGACCGGTGCGGGCAGCGCTCAGCGCTTCGCTGTAGCCACGCCGGATGGCTTCCGGAACGACCGGGGCCGTGCTGCGCAAAGACAGCCACGCCACGACGACAACAAGCACAAGGGCAAGGCTGATTAACAGATAGCGGCGCGATGAAGACATGCAGGTTTCCGTGAACTGGCGTTTTTTTGGCAGAACGGCAAGCTTCGGTCAGCGAGCGCCATGAGTCAAACCCATACCTGCGAATCGCCCTACACGTTGCGTCGACTCTGTGAACCGTCACGCTTTCATGGCAGTGTCTACGCTAGCAGGAGTTACTTTACGAGTGTGCCCATGCAAGTGCTGTTCACTTACTTCAAAGCGGTCATTCACCCCAGCCAGGCAGTTTTGCTGTTCGCGTTGCGCACCATCGCCGCCGGCCTGCTGACGCTCTACCTGGCGTTTCTGTTTGATCTGGACCAACCGAAGTGGTCGATCATGGCGGTAGTGATCGTCAGTCAGCCCCTGGCCGGAATGGCGCTGGCGCGCAGCTTTGGCCAAGTGATCGGGACAACGCTGGGCGCTGCGGTGGCGGTGCTGATCATGGCGATTTTTCCGCAGGCGCCATTGCCGTTCATTGCCACACTGGCACTATGGCTGGCGCTGTGCACGGCTGGCGGTACGCTGTTGCGTTACACCAGCTCTCAGGCGTTTGTACTCAGTGGCTACACCGCTGTGGTGGTGGCATTGCTGGCGATTCCGGATCAGGACGGCACCTTCTTGCTGGCCGTCACACGCGTCACCGAAACCCTGCTGGCTGTGGCGTGTGTGTGCGTGGTGAGTTTGTTGACCGCGCGGCCGGAGGCGGTGGCCAAGGGGTATTTTGCCAAAGTCGATCAGGTCATCAAGCTCGCTGCCAGCCACGCCGCTGCCGTGTTGCGTACCGAAGAAAGCGACGCCGAGTTCCAGCGCCGACAAATGCAGTTGCTTGGTGAAATCAGCGCCCTCGAGGGCTTGCGTCGGCACCTGTATTTCGACGCGCCACGGTTGCGCAGTGCCAACAATCTGGTGCTGCTGTTGGGCAATCAGCTGATGTTGCTGACATCCCGGTTGACCGCGTTGCGCCATCAGCGAGAACTGCTGACCGAGCGCTGGGAGGGTGAGTTGCCGCTTGAGGTCCAGCGCCTGCGTGGTGAAGAACTGGCGCTGTTCGATCAGTTGGCGGAGCAGGGCCGATCGCTGCCCGCTGAACGGCGGCATGCCTTCGTGACGCTACAGCAACAGTTCGAAGCGCTGGCCTACGAGGCCGAACAACTCACCGAAGACATGAGCGCGACCCTGCGTTCCCTGGCATGGGCCTTGCGCTGGGAACAGGCGCGGCTGTTGCAGCAACTGGAGCAGATACTTGAGTTGAGCGATGCGATTCAGGACGGGCGCGAGGCCAGTTGCCTTCATCGCGGTCAGGCCAGCCCGCTGCATCTGGATTTCACCCTGGCGACGATGAACGCTGTCCGCGCCTTTACCGCGTTGCTGGTCGCCGGGCTGATCTGGATCGAAACCGCCTGGGATGGTGCGCGGGGCGGAATGATTCTGGTGGGCATCCTGTGTTCGCTGATGGCCACGTTTCCACGCCCGCTGATGGCGGCGCAAAGCTATGCCCGTGGCCTGGGCCTGGCGCTGCTGGTTTCCGCGCTCTATCAATTCATGCTGGTACCGGCGATCAGTGATTTCGAGCTGTTGGCGTTGTTGCTGGCACCGCTGCTGTATGTAATCGCGGTCGGCCTCTCGAGCCCGGCGACGGCGGGCATCGGCATGGGGCTGGGGCTGTCGAGTTTTCTGATGCTTGGCCCGCAGAATGTCGGCACCGGGCAGAATACGGCGATTCAATGGTTCGAATTCGCGGGCGCCTATGTCAGCGCGGCCATGCTTGCGCTGCTCGTCTACGCGTGGATTTTTCCGTTCCGTCCGGCCTGGCGTCTTCGCCGTTTGTACAACGAAGCGAGTGAGCAGGTGTACCAGTTGACGAAAGTGCCCCCCACGGATGCGGAGCAGTTTGCTTTCGAAAGTCGCATGGTCGACCGTTTGACCAGCATGCTGGGCCTGTTGCCGGCCGTGAACGACCGTGACATGCAGCAACGGTATGAAATCAGCCTGGCGTGCATCGCGCTGGGAGTGGCGATGCATCAACTGCGCCAGCAAGCGCAGAACAATGGGTTGCTCTCCGATGCCTTCAATCAGCGCCTGTCCTCGGCGTTGCGCCATACCGGGCGCTTTGTTGCCGGTCGCCCGGATGTCCGGCAAGCGCCGCTCACCGAATTGCATGCGCTGGGCGATGAGCTGGATGATCTGCACATTGCCAGTCATGAACACCTGTGGTCGGTGTTTCGCATGCGCGTGGCCCTGTTGATTGTTGTTTCATTCCTTAAGCGCCACGGCGATCAGCTGCAGCGCACCGTCCCGGAAGGAGAGCCGGCCCTTGCCCATTGATT
Source organism: Pseudomonas sp. GNP014 (assembly GCF_054344005.1). Classification (NCBI taxonomy): domain Bacteria; kingdom Pseudomonadati; phylum Pseudomonadota; class Gammaproteobacteria; order Pseudomonadales; family Pseudomonadaceae; genus Pseudomonas; species Pseudomonas sp. GNP014. The sequence goes on from NZ_JBTGUS010000001.1 coordinate 4,272,933, forward strand.
TCGAAATTGGCGGCGTTTACCTGCCGCCCATTGCCCAGGCCCTGTTGCTGGCCATTCCGGTCTTCATGGTGCTGGACTGGGGCCTGCGACGGCTGGGGGTCTTGCGACTGGTCTGGCATGAGGCGCTGTTCGAAGGCGCTTTGTATGCCTGCGTCTGTGCCACGCTGATTCTGTTGATGGGAGCCTGATGCTTTGAAAGTGTTAGTGACGCGATTGATGACCTTGGCGGTCGTCATGCTGGCGATTGTGCTCGGCTGGTTTGCCTGGGAGCATTACACCCGTGCGCCGTGGACCCGGGACGCCCGGGTGAGGGCGGATGTGGTGACCTTGTCGGCGGATGTATCGGGGCGCATCGTCAGTCTGGCAGTGCAGGACAACCAGCATGTCGACAAAGGCCAGTTGCTGATGGAAATCGACCCCGCGCGTTACCGCCTGGCAGTCGAGCATGCGCGGCGCTCCGTTGAAGTGGCGAAGGCAACGCTGGGGCAATCCCAGGCCACGATCGTCGCCAGTGAAGCGCTGCTAAAGCAGCGCCAGAGCGAAGAACGTCGGCGGCGTATGCTGAAACAGGGGTTTGCGATCTCTGGTGAGGAGTGGGAGAAATCCAGCACTGATGTAGCGGTGGCGCAGGCCGACCTGTTGCGTAACCAGGCCAACCTCGGGCTGGCGCAAGCCAATGTGCAGTTGGCGATTGCTGCACAGACCCAGGCGGAGCTGGACTTGCAGCGCACTCGCGTCGAGTCTCCGGTCAGCGGCTATGTCACCAATCTGCTGACCCGACAAGGCGACTACGCGGTGGCCGGCGGAGCGCTGTTGGCCCTGGTTGACAGCGATAGCTTCTATGTCAGCGGTTACTTCGAAGAAACCAAGCTGCCGCGTATCGGCGAAGGTGACCGGGTGCGCATTCAGTTGATGAGCGGAGAAACCTTCGGTGGCACGGTGCAAAGCATCGCCTTCGCCATTGCCGACCGGGAGAACGCCCCGGGCAGCCGGCTGCTGGCCAACATCAACCCGAGTTACACCTGGGTGAAACTGGCGCAACGAGTACCGGTACGGATCGACATTGACGGCGACTATGCCGGCAAGAACCGGCTTCGCGCGGGCACTACGGCCACCGTTACCGTCCTGGAAAACCCAAAGCCTCAAGAAAACCACTGACCCTTGTGGGAGCGAACAGGCTTGCTCCCACAAAGTTTCACTGACTGAAAAACAGGCACAAAAAAGCCCCGCGACCGAATGATACGCGGGGCAAAAAATTGGTTGGTTGCGGCCAACCAAAGGAGCTCTTTAACAATCGTTTACTTGCTGGCTACCGTCTCCGGTTGCCAGCCGCCACCGAGGGCCTTGTAGATCGCAACGATGCCGCGATACAGATCGACTTCGGCCTGGGCCTGGCTGTCTTCGGCGTTCAGACGCTCACGCTGTGCATCGAGCAGGACGAGGAAGTCCGTGGTGCCTTCGCGGTAACGAATCTCGGCCAGTCCGGCAGCCTTGCGGCTCGATTCACTCTGGCGGATCAGCGAAATCAGGCGTTGCTGACGTTTGCCGTAATCGCTGAAAGCATTTTCCGACTCTTCCAGGGCCAGCAGCACTTGCTGCTCGTAGGTTGCCAGTGCGCCTTCGGCATCGGCATCGGCGCCGCGCAAACGGGCACGCACGCTGCCAAGGTCGAACGCCGCCCAGGTGATGCTCGGGCCGAGCGCCCAGGCGTTGGCCGCCGAGGAGCCGATTTGCGAACCGCGCCCGGCCGTCCAGCCGAGGAAACCGCTGAGGCTGACCCGTGGGAACAGGTCCGCTTTTGCCACGCCAATCCGGGCAGTCGCCGACGCCAGTTTGCGTTCGGCACTGAGGATGTCCGGACGCCGTTGCAGCAGCTCACCCGGGTCACCGATCGGCAGCGCCTTGGCAATGGCTGGCAGCTCTTTCGGGCTCAGGTCGACGGTCAGTTTGTCCGGGCGCTCACCCAGCAGGGTGGCGATACGGTTCTTCTGTCGAACCTGTTCGGCCTGCAATTGCGGCACGCTGGCTTCGACCGAGGCCAGACGCGCATCGGCACGTTCGACGTCGAGTTGATCGCCCACACCGGCGTCACGCAGGCTGATAGTGATCTTGCGCGACTCTTGCTGGTTTTCCAGGTTGGCCACGGCGATTTTTTCGCGCAGTTGCGCACCGCGCAGTTGACCGTAAGCGTCCACCAGTTCGGCAATCATGGTGACTTGCAACTGATACAGATCGGCTTCAGCCGCTTGCTGGTCAGCGTCGCTGGCCTCGAGGTTGCGCTGGATGCGTCCGAACAGGTCCAGTTCCCAGGCCATGTCCAGGCCCAGGTCGTAGCGTTCACTGTTGACCCGTTTAGTGGTCTGGCCGGGGATTTGCCCCTTGGCCAGATCACTGCTGGCGCGGCTGGTGATGGTCGGCATCGCATCGTTGCTGACGTCGTCGCGAATCGCCCGAGCGGCTTTCCAGCGAGCGAACGCCACGCGCAGTTGACGGTTGCCTTGCAGCGATTGAGTCACCAACTGGTTGAGGGTCGGATCGTCGAATTGCTGCCACCAGATGCCTTCGAATTTAGAACGGTCGAAGTTCTTTTGCCCGGCGGCGCCATCGGTGACGGCCGTGATGTTGGCCGCCTCCGTGGCTGGGGTCTTGTAGTCGGGGCCGACGGCGCAGGCACTGAGGGCCAGCACCAGCAGACTCGGCAGGAAGACTTTCAGACTCATTGTTGCGCCTCCAGTTTCATGGCCTTGGCCGCTTTGCGGGCTTCGCCGCGTTCGACGAAGTTACGGATCAGTACGTAGAACACTGGCGTCAGCAACAGACCGAAGAAGGTCACCCCGAGCATCCCGGAGAACACCGCCACACCCATGGCATGACGCATCTCGGCACCGGCACCGCTGGAGAACACCAGTGGCACCACACCCATGATGAACGCGAAGGAGGTCATCAGGATCGGCCGCAGACGCAGACGGCAGGCTTCCAGTACCGCAGCCAGCGGGTCGAGACCTTCCAGCTGTTTATCCTTGGCGAACTCGACGATCAGAATCGCGTTCTTACAGGCAAGTCCCACCAGTACGATCAAGCCGATCTGAGTGAAGATGTTGTTGTCGCCGCCGGAGATGATCACGCCGGTGATGGCCGACAGCAGGGTCATCGGTACGATCAGGATCACCGCCAGTGGCAGGCTCCAGCTTTCGTATTGTGCGGCGAGCACCAGGAACGCCAGCAGTACGCAGAGCGGGAACACGAACAGCGCGGTGTTGCCGGACAGAATCTGCTGGTAGGTCAGGTCGGTCCACTCGTAGGTCATGCCGTTCGGAAGTTCATCCTTGAGCAGTTTCTCGATGGCTTTTTCGGCCTGGCCAGAGCTGTAGCCGGGGGCTGCCGCACCGTTGATTTCAGCGGTGATGAAGCCGTTGTAGTGCATCACGCGATCCGGGCCCGAGGTGTCGCTGACCTTGATGAAGGTCGCCAGCGGGATCATTTCGCCCTTGTTGTTACGCACTTTCAGCTGGCCGATCTGGTCGGATTCGAGACGGAACTGTTGCTCGGCCTGAACGTTGACCTGATAGGTGCGCCCGAAGCGGTTGAAGTCGTTGGCATACAGCGAACCCAGGTAGATCTGCAGGGTGTCGAAGATGTCGCTGACGGCCACGCCGTGGGTCTTGGCTTTCTCGCGGTCGATGGCGGCATCGACCTGCGGCACGTTCACGGTGTAACTGGTGAACAGGCCGGCCAGTTCCGGCACGCTGTGGCTCTTGGTGATGATGTTCATGGTTTCTTTGTACAGCTCGTCGTAGCCCAGGTTGCCCCGGTCTTCGATTTGCAGGCGGAAACCACCAATGGTGCCCAGACCTTGTACCGGCGGAGGCGGGAAGATCGCCATGTACGCTTCTTGAATGTTCGCATATTGACCGTTCAGGGCGCCGGCGATGGCACCGGCGGACATGCTCGGGTCTTTACGTTCGTCGAACGGTTTCAGGGTCACGAACACGATGCCGGCATTCGGGCTGTTGGTGAAGCCGTTGATCGACAGGCCGGGGAACGCTACGGCACTTTCCACGCCTGGTTGTTTCAGGGCCAGGTCGGACATGCGCTTGATCACGTCTTCGGTGCGATCCAGGCTCGCGGCGTCCGGCAGTTGCGCGAAGGCCACCAGGTATTGCTTGTCCTGGCCGGGTACGAAACCGGTCGGCGTACTGGAGAAACCGAAGAAGGTCAGCACCATCAGGCCAGCGTACAGCAGCAGAGCGATGCCGCTGCCACGGATAACCCGGCGCACGGTGCCGACGTAGCCATGGCTGGCACGGTCGAAGAAACGGTTGAACGGACGGAACAGCCAGCCACCGAAGATCTTGTCGAGCACCTTGGAGAAGCGGTCTTTCGGTGCGTCATGGCTTTTCAGCAACACAGCGGCCAATGCCGGCGACAGGGTCAGCGAGTTGAACGCCGAGATCACGGTCGAGATGGCAATGGTCAGTGCGAACTGCTTATAGAACTGCCCGGTGAGACCGGAGATGAATGCTGCCGGCACAAACACCGCACACAGCACCAGCGCCGTCGCGATGATCGGGCCGGTCACTTCACGCATGGCGCGTTTGGTGGCCTCGACGGGTGTCAGTCCGAGTTCGATGTTCCGCTCGACGTTTTCCACCACCACGATGGCGTCGTCCACCACGATACCGATCGCCAGTACCAGGCCGAACAGTGACAGCGCGTTGAGCGAGAAACCGAACAGGTGCATGACCGCAAACGTACCGATCAACGATACCGGCACCGCCACCAGTGGAATGATCGAGGCGCGCCAGGTCTGCAGGAACAGGATCACCACCAGTACCACGAGGATCAGTGCTTCGAAGAGGGTGTGAACCACCGCCTCGATCGAGCCGCGCACGAAGATCGTCGGGTCATAGACGATGCTGTAGTCCATGCCTTGCGGGAAGCCTTTTTTCAGCTCTTCCATCTTGCCGCGAACTTCGTTCGAGATGTCGATGGCGTTGGAGCCAGGGCGCTGGAAGATCGGGATTGCGACCGCCGGCTGGTTGTTCAGCAACGAACGCAGGGCGTATTGGCTGGAGCCCAGTTCAACGCGAGCGATGTCCTTGAGGCGGGTGATTTCACCATTGTCGCCTGCGCGAATGATGATGTTCTCGAACTCTTCCTCGGAGACCAGACGGCCCTGAGTGTTGACCGACAGCTGGAAGCTTTGGGCATTCGGGGCAGGGGGCGCACCCAATTGACCGGCCGCGACCTGGCGGTTCTGTTCACGGATCGCCGTGACCACATCGGTCGCAGTCAGATTGCGCGAAGCAGTCTTGTTCGGATCGAGCCAGACGCGCAGCGAGTAGTCGCCCATGCCGAACAGTTGCACGTCACCGACACCACCCAGGCGAGCGAGCTCATCCTTGATGTTGAGGATCGCGTAGTTGGACAGATAGAGCATGTCGTAGCGCTTGTCCGGGGAGGTCAAGTGCACAACCATGGTCAGGTCGGGCGATGCCTTGTCGACGGTGATACCGATGCGCGTCACTTCTTCTGGAAGCTTCGGCTCGGTCCGGGTCACCCGGTTTTGTACCTGCACCTGCGCGTTGTCCAGGTCAGTGCCCAGGGCGAAGGTGATGGTCAGGGTGATCTTGCCGTCGGCGGTCGACTGCGAGGACATATACAGCATGTTCTCGACGCCGGTGATGGCCTGCTCCAGCGGAGCGGCCACGGTTTCACCGATGACTTTAGGGTTGGCGCCCGGGAAGTTGGCACGTACCACCACGGTTGGCGGCACGACTTCCGGGTATTCGCTGATCGGTAACTGGAACAGCGAGATCGCACCGGCGATCAGGATCAGCAGCGACAGCACCGCTGCGAAGATCGGCCGTGAAATGAAGAATTGGGAAAAATTCATCGGAGTTGTCGTCCCTTAACCGCGTGGGGTCGTAGCAGCCAGCTTCACAACCGAACCGGACGCGCCTTTGGCAGGGGCGACTTTGGGCAGGTTGCTGGCTTCCAGCGCTTGACGTTGTTGAGCCAGGGCGGCAATGGTTTGCTCGCTGGCCATCGGGATTACTTCAGGGGTGACCGGAGAACCCGGACGTACTCGCTGCAGACCCTTGACGATGATCGTGTCGTCTTTGTTCAGGCCAGTACGGACGATGCGCAGGCCTTCGATCTTCGGACCCAGTTCAACAGCGCGGTAGGCGGTCTTGTTGTCCGCATCCATCACCAGCACGAACTTCTTGCCCAGGTCAGTACCGACCGCTTCGTCATTGATCAGCATGGCGTTGTAGGTGCCGCTGCCGACCAGTTTCAAGCGTGCGTACAGGCCCGGGGTGTAGGTGCCGTCGCTGTTGTCGAACACCGCACGACCACGGATGGTGCCGGTTTTCGGGTTGACCTGGTTGTCGACGAAGTTCATCTGGCCGAGGTGCGGGTTGCCGTCTTCATTGGACAAGCCCATGTACACCGGGGTAGTGGCGCCGCGTTGACCGTTACGGGCTAACTGGGTGTATTTGAGGAACACGCGCTCGTCGGCGTCGAAGTAGGCGTAGACCTTGTCGGTGGACACGACACTGGTCAGCGCTGTGGTGTCGGCGGTCACCAGGTTGCCGGCGGTGATCTCGGCACGGCTGACGCGGCCACTGATTGGCGCGGTCACGCGGGTAAAACTCAGGTTCAGTTTGGCCAGGTCCAGTTGCGCTTGCAGGGCGCCGACGGCGGCGCGGGCCTCTTGCGCAGCGCTGGTGCGCGAGTCGGCCAGTTCGGCAGAGATGGCGTTGCTGGCACGCAGGCGTTCGCCGCGGCCGGCTTCGTTTTCACTGCGGGTGGCGTTGGCGCGGGCCTGGGCGACCAGGGCTTCGAGGCGGCGGACCTCGGCCTGGAACGGACGTGGGTCGATCTGGAACAGCAAATCGCCTTTCTTGACCAGCGCACCTTCGGTGAAGGCGACGTCGTCGATCTGGCCGGAGACCCGTGGACGGATTTCAACGGTTTCCGGTGCCTCGAGGCGCCCGGTGAATTCGTCCCACTCGTTGACCGGTTGTTCCAGCACCTTGGCCACGCTGACTTTCGCTGCGGGCATGGTGGCGGCAGTCTCCGGAGTCTTGCCGCAAGCGCTCATCACCAGCACGGCCAACAGGGCCAACGGGAAGCGCAAATGTTTGAGTGACTGTTCCATGGATGCATCCGCCAATGTATTGAAGATGGGCGGATGATGCTCGGCGAGGTGTGATGGCACGAATCGAATGAAGCAAAGGTAACTATCATTCGGAATGATATAAGGCTCGAGCGAGCCCTCTAGCATGCACCTTTCGTTAGGTGGCTATCAATCGGTTTGATGGTCATTCTGTGTTGCCTGCTGCGCAACGATGAGCGGCGAGGATTATCCGGCGATTAAAAAACTGTGGCGAGGGAGTCAGCTTCCTCGCCACAAATGCTGTTAAAGCTTCGGTAACTGGCCGATCCGGCCCATCATTTCCGTGACGATCTGCAGATCGAGCTGGAATTGATCGACGGTCTTGAATTCACCGTCGGTGTGGCCGGTGTACTTGACCTCCGGGCGCGCCAGACCGAATTGCACGCCATTTGGCAACTCATGCACCGACGTCGCCCCAGCGGACGTGCCGAACTCGTGTTTCATACCGAGGTTTTCCGTCGAGACCGCCAGCAGCGCCTTGACCCATTCGCCCTCAGGATTGCGATACATCGGTTCGGCAATCGAATAGTCGAAGGCGACGGCAACGTGATTCTTCTTGCTCCACGCTGCCAGTTTGTCGGCGATTTCAGCCTTGAGCTTCTCCGGCGATTTGCCCTTCGGAACGCGCAGGTTGACCGCGAGTTTGAAGGCGTTGTCGTCCATTGCGACGTAAGTCAGCGAAGTGGTCAGCGGCCCCATGAAGGAATCGGAGAAACCGACGCCCAGTGTGTTGCCGAGGTAATCCAGGCCCCAGTTGTCGGCGGCGTACCGCGCGGCATCGGTGATGTGGTTGTGCTTGAACGCGACTTTGCCATCAAGGCTATTGATGAAGACCAGCATCCGCGCCACCGGATTGACCCCGGATTCCGGCTCGGAGGAGTGGGCCGACACCCCGGTCACCGTCAGCAAGACATTGTTGCCGTCAACCTTGGCGTTCACCTGGAAATTGCCGCCGTTGCGTTTGGCGAATTCGGTACCGGCCTTTTGCAGGCTGGCGGCCAGTGCGGCCGGTTTATCGCTGACAATCGTGGCGACGGATGCGGAAGGGATCTGGTTAGTCGCCAGACCGCCGGTCATCGAGATGATTTCCGCACCTTTGCCTTCACCTTTGCGCTTGGCAAATTCGGCCATCACCGTGCCGTAGCCTTTCTCGGCAATCACCACCGGGTATCCGCCATCCAGCGCCAGGTTGTAGTTGGGCGTCGGGTTGCGCTCGAAATAGTACGGGATCGCGTCGCCGGTGGTTTCTTCGGTGGTGTCCACCAGCAACTTGAAGTTGCGGGCCAGTGGCAGTTTTTCGTCCTTGATGACTTTCATCGCGTAGAGCGTGACCACGATACCGTTCTTGTCATCCTCGGTGCCGCGACCATACATGCGGTCGCCGATCAGCGTGATCTTGAACGGATCGAGGCGGGTGCCATCCTTGAGCACCCAGTTTTCCGGCGTTACCGGCACCACGTCGGCATGCGCGTGAATGCCGACGACTTCATCGCCAGCGCCGTTGAGCGAGATCTCATACACGCGGTTGTCGATGTTGCGGAAATTCAGATGGAAGGACTCTGCCAGGCTCTTGATCTTCTCGCCGATCTTGATGAATTCCGGGTTGTCGTGCTGGGCAACGCCGTCCTTGCGATAGGTCGGGATCTCCACCAGCTCACGCAGCGTCTCGGTGGCGGCTGCGCTGTATTTCACGCGGGCATAGAGGCCGAGCAGGCGATAGATTTCGTTCTGCTGCTCAGCCGTCAGCGTTTTGTTATCCAGAAAGGCGCCAATGGCCGGGCCAATGGCGGCAGTCCTGGCCAGATCGCTCTTGGCCAGGCTGGTCAGGAACTGGCGGAAATCTGTAGTCGTTTCGGCGCTGTAGGCCTTGAGGATTTCAGCACTTTGCTGCGGAGTAATGTTGGCCTGGGCCGGTGCAGTGAAAGCCGCAAGCCCGGCCAGCATCAAGGTGGTGGCAGCCAGTTGTTTGAAAGGGAAATTCATACGAAGGGCATTCCTTTGCAGGGCAGTAAAGGGAGAGTGTCTCAACGCTGAGACACATACACTTACAAACTAACACCGTGCCAGAGCCTTGCGGGAGCCCTGAAACGGGATCTGTCGCACAGAAATGCAAAAGGGACGCACAAATGAAAAAGCCAAGGCATCCACGGATTGTTGACCATTATCAACTTCCGGTCTGCAGTCCCGGCGCAAGCTCTGCCCAGTGCCGAGAATGCGGTCGACCTGCCGTTTGATCGAGGTTTCCATGAACATCAGGATCACAGAAAGACAAGCACCCCATGGCTGGGTCGTGCATCTGGATGACTGGGACGTAAACTTCAAGCATCTGGACGCGGCGCAAGACTTCGCAGGCCTGCTTCAGGCACGCATCGACGCGCCCCACGTCTGGCCCAACGCCTTCGGTCAGACGTTGCCCGCAGAGCCGGTTGTCACTCAGCGCTTGGGCGAGTGCGTTGAATGATCGCGCTGAGGTGACCGCAGGGCTGCGCTTAAAACCTCTGCCGGGTGCTACAGACCATGAATGAACTCTTCGATCTCTCTGGTGCAGCGGCAGCGCTGGGGATCGGCCTGCTCATTGGTCTTGAGCGTGAGCGGCACAAAGGCAGCGGCGCTACACGTGACAGCGCCGGATTGCGCACGTTCGCCATTACCGCGTTGCTGGGATATGTCTCGCTGCAGGTCGGCGCGGCTCTGCTGCTGGGGATCATGGCGACCTGCGTGACCTTGCTGATCACCGTCGCCTATTGGCGCAGCCTGAGCGACGACCCGGGGGTGACCAGCGAAATAGCCTTGCTTACGGTGTTGGTGCTCGGCGCGTTGTGTGGCACCGCACCCGCGCTGGCAATAGCCATTGGCGTGGTCATCGCGGGGTTGCTGGCCTATCGCGACAAGCTGCATCACTTTGCCAACAGCCAGTTGAGCGAAGTCGAGATGCGCGACGGCCTGGTTTTGCTGATCGCGGCGCTGGTGGTGCTGCCATTGGCACCAGGCCGTTACATCGGCCCTTACGCGGCGATCAATCTGCGCACGATTTGTACCCTGACGGTTTTGCTGATGCTGGTGGGGGCGATCGGCCATGTCGCCGTGCGCACCTTGGGCACTCGCTATGGTTATGTGGTCAGCGCAATTGCCTCCGGATTCGCCTCCAGTACGGTGACGATTGCCACCATGGGCCAACGGGCAAGCCTTGAGCCGGCCAACATCAGGACCCTCGGCGCGGCCGCAATCTTCTCTAATCTTGCCACGGTGATTCAGGTCGGGCTGATCCTCGCCACCGTTGATCCCAGTCTACTGCGCAGCGTGTGGGCGCCGTTGTGTTGCGGGTTGCTAGCCACGGCGTTGTACGGCGTCTGCCTGATGTTTCCCGACCCGGGGAGGGGAGCGAGCAGCGAGCCGATCAAGTCCGCAGGGGCATTTAATCTCAAGCTCGCCTTGGTCGTGACACTGACCATGACCGGTATCACGCTGGTGTCGTCGGCGATGCTCAGCCACTTTGGCCAGGTGGGCGTGATGCTCACGGCGACATTGACCGGCTTCGCCGACGCGCATTCCGCCACGGCCTCGGTTGCCAGCCTGGCCAAGGCCGGGCTGTTGCCTTACGACGCGATCGCTGCGCCTGCGCTGATCGCCGTCAGCAGTAACTCGGTGAGCAAATGCGTAGTGGCCTGGGTCAGCGGCGGCAAACGCTTTGCCGCTTATGTGATTCCCGGCCAGCTATTGCTGACGCTGGCGATGTGGGCAGGCACCTTGTTGCTCTAATTGATCGAAGTGGTCTTTTGCTCGGGTGATGTCCACCGATCCGTGCAGTTGCTGACAAAGATCAATTTGCCAGCGGCCGTAGCGTTCACGCTGAAGGTCTGTTTCCTTCTGGCTGGCCACGTGCCGAGGTATCCCATGTCGCAAACTCAGCGTTTACTGTTGATTGCTCCGCCCGCCATGGAACGCACGCCGGCGTTCGAGCGCGCCGCCGCGCTGGCGCAGGCCATGCAAGTGCCGCTGCACATCGTGGCCTTCGATTATGTGCAGGCGCTGGCGGTGGCCGGACTGTTTGCTCCTGAGCAAATCCGCCTGGCCCGCGATGGTTATCTGCGCACTCATCGGCAGTGGCTCATAGAACAGGCGTCGTTGCTGGCAAGGCATCACATCACGGTCACCACCGAAGTGGTCTGGGTTCAGGATCCCTTTGCCGAGATCCTGCAGTTCATCAACGAGATGCCGGTGATATTGATCATCAAGGATGCCCGGCACGAATCCGCGCTGGAGCGGGTGTTCTATACACCGCTGGATTGGCAATTGTTGCGCGATTGCCCCGTGCCGGTGCACCTGGTGACCAGTGACACCCATCCACGCCCGCGCAATGTACTGGCCATCGTCGATGTCTTGCGTAGCGAAGAACAGGATTGCCTGTTCAATGATCAGATCATTGATGCAGCCACCCGGCTGGCTGAGCAATGTGATGCCAGCCTTGAACTGTTGCATGTGTATGACTGGGCGGCGGTTTACGCCACGGACATCGGGTTCGGCGCCTTGCCGTTGGCTACCGGGATCTATGAGGCGCTGGGCAGTGCGCAGCATGAGGCGTTTGCGGCCTTGGCCGAACGTCACGGCGTACCGGACGCGTGCCGGCATTTCATCGAGGGTGCGCCGGTGCCGAGTATCTGCGGGTTCGCCCTCGAGCATCAGGTTGACGTGATTGTCATGGGAACGGTGCAGCACCACGGTTTGAGCAAATTGCTCGGCACCACCGCCGAACAGTTGCTGCATCGAGCACCGTGCAGTGTGTTGGCCATCAAGCCGCAGCAAACCCTACAGTCCTGAAACGAGATCGCTCCAAGTATTACGGCGATGAATGCCGTGCGCTGTTTATTGTCAGTGGCCATCTACTGGTCGGGCAGGGCGAGAACGCGCATGTGCCTGGATTCGCGGGGCAGGCGCTTGATGAAGTTGTATTCGCGCTGACTGATCCTTTTCTGTGAGAGGGCGGATCAATTGGCGGTCGTCCTTTTCCATGGTGTTCTTCATTGGCAACGGTTTGATGTAAATCAACGTCAGGCAGGGAGGCAGGCGCAGTCTTGAACCTACCGGCCCAAAGCGCCGGTGCCGAGCCGAGGTGTGTAATGGGTCAATATCAACGTCTGTTGCTGGTCGCTGACCAGACGCTGCATCAATCTCCGGCGATGCTGCGTGCTATCGCGCTGGCCAAGGCGAACGGAGCGGCGCTGGATGTGCGGGCCTTCGTCGAGCCGGTACCGTTTACGCACTTATGGGAGGACAAAATCGATGGGGTGGATGCACAGCGCTATCAGCACCGCTATCGTCGCTGGGTAGCCGAGGAGCTCGAGCAACTCAACGCCCATGGACTGAATGTGACGGTGGACGTGATCTTCACCAGCCATCCGCTGCTGGAAATCCTGAAAGCCGTCAAGGCACTGAAGTCCGAACTGGTGATCAAGGATGTGACGCTGGAACCGGCGCTCAAACGCGTCTTCATCACGCCGCTCGATTGTCACTTGCTGCGTGAGTGCCCGGTTCCCTTGCACTTGGTCAATCACATCCGGTACGCATTGCCGCATCGCGTGGTAGCCGCGGTGGATCCGTTTGATCCAGCGACACAAATCAGCGGTTTGAACGACACGATCATCCAGACCGCGAATGCGCTGGCATTGCAATGCGACGTCCCGCTGCACCTGTTGTATGCCTACGACTTGTCAGCGGCGTTCAATGGCGATGCGCCGATGGTCACTGGCGGCTGGAGTGGCGATTTTGCCAGCGAGTTACGCGAATCCCTGCATCTTGCCTTCGTCACGCTGGCAGAGCGGTATGGCGTGCCGCCAGAGCGCCGGCACTTCGTCATGGGCCATCCGGTGCAGGTGATCAGTGAGTTTGTCGAAGAGTATCTGGCCGACGTGGTGGTCATGGGGACGGTGCATCGGGTGGGCGTCGATCGCTTGATCGGCAGCACCACCGAACGCGCCTTGTATTCGGTGCCGGGGAGCATTCTGGCAGTCAGGCACGTGGTCACGGTGTGAGCACAATCGCCCCGTTGAATTGCCCCGCTCGTAAAAATGCCAAGGCCTGGTTGGCGTCCTCCAAAGCAAACCGGGTGACGTCACAGTGCACGGGCGTGTGTTGAAGCTCCTGGAAAAACGCAATACCGTCTTCGCGGGTCAGGTTGGCCACCGAGCGGACACTGCGCTCACCCCATAACAAACGATACGGGAACGTCGGGATGTCGCTCATGTGAATCCCGGCACACACCACGCAGCCGCCCTTGTCCGTCACCGCCAGCGCCGCCGGCACCAGTGCGCCCACCGGCGCAAAGATCAGGCTGGCATCGAGCAGGTGTGGTGGCGGCTGATCGGATGGTCCGGCCCATTCTGCGCCCAGGGAGCGGGCATAGGCTTGTCCGATGTCGTCCTCGGGACGGGTAAACGCGTAGACCTTCTGGCCGCGTCCGAGCGCCACCTGAATCGCCAGGTGTGCCGCAGCGCCGAACCCGTAAAGTCCCAGATGCTTCGCGCCACGAGCCATTTGCAGCGCACGAAAGCCGATCAGTCCGGCACACAGCAGGGGCGCAGCTTGCTGGTCTGAGAGCGTCTCGGGAAGGGCAAAGCAAAAACGCGGATCGGCAACCGTGTACTCCGCGTAGCCGCCGTCCAGCTGACAACCGGTGAACCGCGCCTGATCGCACAGGTTCTCCCGACCCGAACGACAGAACCCGCACTCGCCGCATGTCCAGCCCAGCCAGGGCACGCCGACCCGTCGGCCGATCCAGTCAGGCCTTACATCCTGGCCCACCGCCGTGACCTCACCGACTATTTCGTGGCCCGGCACCCGTGGGAATACGGCTTGCGGTAACTCACCGTCGAGCAAGTGCAGGTCGGTGCGACAGACGCCGCAGGCCAGCACTTTGAGCAGGATCTGATCGGAGGCGGGTATCGGGACAGGTCGCTCTTCGCGTTGCAAGGGTTGGCCGGGGGCGTGCAGCACCATGGCGCGCATGATCAACCTCCGTTGCAGACGGGGTCAGTGAGTCTGGCGATTACAGCCGGACACCATCTGCTTGAGGCCGTCCAGGTTTTGGATTTTTACGTTGCGCCCGGCGATCTCCACCAGCCCCTGGTCGCGCAAGTGGGCGATGCCACGACAGATCGTCTCCAGACGCAGCCCAAGGTAGGAGCCGATTTCTTCGCGGCGCATTTTCAGCACGAACTCTTTGGAGGAATAGCCACGAGAGCTCAGGCGTTGCGAGAGGTTGAGCAGGAATGCCGCCAGGCGCTCATCGGAGTTCATGTTACCCATCAGCATCAACATGCTGTGGTCGCGGACGATTTCCCGGCTCAGCAGTTTATTGAGGTTGTGTTGCAGGGAAGGGAGGCTCTGCGCCAGTTTTTCCAGCTGCGCGAAGTGGATCGGGCAGACTTCGCTGTCTTCCAGGGCGTATGCAGTGCATGCATGCTCATCGGCACTGATGGCGTCCAGACCGAGCATTTCGCCAGGGATGTGAAAACCGGTCACTTGCTCGCGGCCATCGACGGACAACACGCTGGTCTTGAAGGAGCCTACGCGCACGGCGTACAGCGAGCGCAATGGGTCCCCGGCACGGTACAGGGCGGCGCCTTTCCTGACCTTTAAACGCTGGACAATCAGGGTGTCGAGCCGCTCGACCTCCGCCCCGTCCAGGCCGATCGGCAGACACAACTCAAGTACGCTGCAGTTGGAGCACGCTGCCTTGAGACATAACGCCGGCGGGGGAGATGTTTCGTGCATGAGGAAGACGCCACGAGGGGGTGTGGTAAGCATAGGTCTCTTAGCTTCGCACGTGCTTTTCATTTGGCCTTCCACCGTGATTACGGACGAACGGGGCCACCCGGTTTCAGGGGGGCGTGGGCAACTTCGTCTCTATTGAGCTTGAGGACTGGTCGCAAGGTTTGATGTAGATCAGGTCTTGTGCGTATTGAACGGCTATTTGCTCTTCCAGTATTTTTGCATTTCGAGGAACAGGAATGACGCGGTCCAGGTGATCAGCACCAGTCCCGTCAAGGCCTCCAGGCCAGTGAGATACTTGAGATCGCCAACCGGGGAGATGTCACCAAAACCAATGGTGGTGTAGGTAGTGAAGGAGAAATACACGCAATCCATGTAAGAACCGTCGAAACTGCCCGTCAGGCGCCCCCATTCACCGGAGCGCGACATCAGAAAGTAAACCACGGCGAAGCACCAGACCTCGATGGCATGGGCCAGCAGCCCGCCAAACACCCCGGCAACGATGCGAAAACGGCTCCAGTTTTTCAGTTTCGGCAGCCAGTCGTTCAGGCGTAACAAACACTCGTAATGAATCAACACGGCAGTGATCACCACCAAGGTGTTGATCAAAGTGACGACCAGCATCGTGACTCTCCAGCATCAAGTGGTAATCGAAGCCGGGGTGCTCGGAGAATTGAACTCACGCCAGCACAAATGATCTTCGACTCTCGTCACGCCTCGCACTGACCAAGCCGCTGGTTCAACGTTCTGGCGCTCACGCCACAGGTGGCCCCGGCCTTCGAGCGTGACCACGTTCTCCACACTGACTCCGATGTCGGCGGCGTTGATGTCTGGCTGAATCCGAGCTCTTCCAAAATGCTTTTGCGCAGATTCAAATCGCTCATGACGGCGCTCTCTCTTCTGAAAGGTTGTTCATGTTCGGCGAATGCCGGTCAGTCTTTTTCTACGCCTGAGCGGCGGAGCTTCATTGAGATAGATCAACAACGCCCGTTTGCACGGCCATCCACCGATGCCGTCATTAGTTGACAAAAATCAGAGTCGGTAGCGGACATCGCCAGATACTCAGACTATCGACTTAGCAATGTCGCAACCAATCAAGGGGAAACCATGAACATGCGCTTGTCCATCATCGTGCTGAGTATCCTGTTGGCTACAACCACCGGATGCAGTAACCGCCATGCTCAGGAAACCGATGCACGACTTGAGTCTGCCGAAGACAATGCGGCAACGGCACGTTTGCGGGCCGATGAAGCGATATTGAAGGCTGAACAGGCACAGCGTACAGCCGATGACGCCAATGAGCGCGCCAAGCGGATGGCTGAAAAGGCAGCGCGTAAATAGTTGGCGATTGCTTCAAACCGGACACGGACGTCGGGCTGGCAACCAGGCCGGCATAGCACTGCCAGCAGAGGTACGTGATGTTCAAACTGAAGCGGATTCTGTTGATTGCCCCCACCGAGATGACCCGCACCCCGGCGTTTGATCGAGCCCAGGCATTGGCCCAGGCCAGCGGAGCGTTGTTGCACATTGTTGCGTTCGATTACGTCCAGGCTCTGGCGGTAGCCGGTTTGTTCGACCACAAAGCCATGGCGCAGGCGCGCGAGGGTTACTTGCAGGTGCATCGGCAGTGGCTGGAACAGCAAGCCCGGTTTGAGCGCGGCAGCGGCGTGCAAGTGACGACCGAAGTGGTTTGGGCAAAGTCGACACCGGCGCATGTGCTTGAGTACGTCAATGACTTCCACGCCGATCTGGTGATCAAGGATGCCCACCATGTCCCGGCGCTTGATCGGGCGTTTCATCAACCACTGGACTGGTTGTTGCTGCGAGATTGCCCCGCCTGTTTGCACCTGGTGACCGACGCCGTAAACCCGAAACCGTTGAAGATCCTGGCGGCGGTGGACCTGTCCCATCTCGAGGACCTGACTCAAGGCCTGAACGACCGCATTCTCGGTCTGGCCTCGAGATTGGCCAGGGCCTGCGGTGCCTCGCTGCACCTATTGAACGTGAGTAACTGGTCGGTGGTGGGCGATGCCGCAATGAGTGTGCCGAACCTGAGTCTGGATCACAGTTTGCGCGAGGCGATCAACGACACTCAGGAAGAAGCCTTCGAAGCGCTGGCCGAGCGCTATGGTCTTGATGAAAGTCACCGACATCTGCTGACCGGTGTCCCGTATCGGGTGATCGAGTTATTCGCCCGGCAAAATGCATTCGACCTGGTGGTGCTGGGCACGTCTTACCATCACGGGCTCGACGGCTTTATTGGCGGCACGGCGGAAAGCCTGGTCAACCGGGCGCCTTGCAGCTTGATGATGGTCAAGCCTTCCGCCGTCTGACCGTTCTGGCATCCGCCGTTGATAAAAATCAACTGGCCCAAGACCCAAAAGAGTGATCGCTGGCGCGCCGCCCGTGCGGACTCACGGGCAAGACGTACCGATTCGCGCCGATGCGGATCAAATCATCGCGATCGAGTCGAGCTCGGCCCCGGAATGGCTCAGTGAGCGGTCCCGCCGTGGGAGTACTGCCATTCCTGCCAGGCCTGACGGTACACCTCGTTGGCACGTTTTCTGGCTTCTGAGAACTTGTGCATGGTCTGCGTGGAAAACGGCTCTTCAAGTACGGCATAGGCCTGATCGTTGAGCCGATCGGCTTCTTCAAACAGTGCGCAACTGTGGCTGATTGCGTTCGTGCCAGTGGCACTCGATTTGATTGAGTCATTGGTGACCATGGTCGTTAGCCTTCACAAAGCAAAAAACACGAATGATGGTCGGCGGATGGATCGCGTCGCCGGTCTGCATGCGTCTCACTGATTTACCGATGAGTCGGGCATGTCGGGATGCTCCTCACATGAGATAAAAAAGGCTCGACACAGGGTGCAATGCACAGGGCTATTTCGATCTGATTTGCGGCTCTGCGGATTGACCCAGATCAATTCGGCGTAGCAATCCGTGACCGTTCAGACGAATGTGTTTGATGTATGCCAGTTCAGAGGAGAACAACAGTTGCAGAAATTAACTGCCGTCTTCCGGTTGGTCGACGGTTCACCGCGTCCCGCTCACTTCGAGGGAGCGGGTGTAAGACTCATGGATAACTCAGTGGCCCGCTGGAAGCGTTTCCGAGGTACAGGGCCTTGCATCAAAGACTATCCGGATCGCCAAAAAACATCTGAATCCGCGACCGCAGCCAACGCTCACCCGGATCATTATCCTGCGACCCGCGCCACGCCATGTGCAGCTCGAACGTGCGCGTCGGCAACGGCGGATCTTCCGCTCGCACGCCACCCGCCGCCGTCAGCGCTTCAGCGGTGTAGTCCGGCACGGTGGCGACGATGTCGGTTCCCGCCAGCAACGTACTTAGCCCGTTGAACTGCGGCACAGCCAGTACCACATGGCGTTTGCGGCCGAGTTTCTCCAGTTCTTCATCAATAAAGCCACTGAGGTCACCGGCGAACGACACCAGCGCATGGGGCCGCGCGCAGTAGTCGTCGAGGCTTAGCGGGCCCGGCACGGTGTCGGCACGCAACAGCTTCGGCTGGCTGCGACGCAGGACCTTGCGCTTGGCGTTGGCCGGCAGGTCGGTGGTGTAGCTGACGCCGATGGAGATTTCGCCGGAGGCCAGCAGGCCGGGCATCAGGATGTAGTTGACCCGACGCACCACCAGCACGATGCCGGGTGCTTCGGCGCGCAGGCGCTTGAGCAGCATCGGCAGCAGGGCGAACTCGACATCGTCGGACAAACCGATGCGAAACACCGAGGTACTGGTGGCCGGGTCGAATTCCGCCGCGCGGCTGACGGCAGTGGAAATCGAGTCGAGGGCGGGCGAGAGCAGGGCGAAGATTTCCACCGCACGGGCGGACGGCTCCATGCTTCGGCCGGTGCGCACGAACAATGGATCATCGAACAGGCTGCGCAGGCGCGAAAGCGCCGCACTGATCGCCGGCTGGCCGAGGAACAATTTCTCGGCAGCACGGGTCACACTGCGTTCGTGCATCAATGTTTCGAATACGATCAACAGGTTCAGGTCGACACGACGCAGGTCATTACGATTCATCTGGAGTCCTGGCAGAGTCATCAAGCTTGACGAGGGCAGCCATATGAGAACAATGGCCGGCATGAATCTTACGGGGAAAGGCTGGTACTCTGCACCGGAAAATTCAGCTTTACTCAGGCGATGGCAGCAGTTTTTTCATGGATTTCGCCGATGCCGTCCATACTGCGGAATCAATGACAGGCATGTCGACTATTAATAGCCACTGATAGTCTTGGGTCGAAAGCCCAGATAGAGTTCGTGGCATTAGAGGTTAATTTGACGAGGTTTGCGATGTCCCGCACGATCCGTTTTCACAAGTTTGGTCCGGCCGAGGTGCTCAAATGCGAAGAGCATGCGGCCGCTCAGCCAGGTCCTGGCGAAGTGCAGGTGCGTGTCGAGGCGATCGGCATCAGCTGGTACGACACACTCTGGCGTCAGAATCTGGCCTCGTCCCAGGCACGCCTGCCCTCAGGCCTTGGCCATGAAATGGCCGGCGTGGTGACTGCAGTCGGCGTCGATGTCGAAGACCTGTCCGTCGGCGACAAGGTAGCCAGCTTCCCGGCCGAAAGCCCGAACGATTATCCGGTCTACGGCGAGTCGATCGTGCTGCCGCGCACCGCGCTGACCCGTTATCCCGATGTGCTCAGCCCGATCGAAGCCAGTGTGCATTACACGCCGCTGTTGATCGCTTATTTTGCCTACGCCGATCTGGCACGGGTCAAACCCGGGCAGTTTGCCTTGGTGACTGACGCCAGCCATTGTGCGGGACCGTCCTTTGTCCAGTTGGGCAAGGCGATGGGGGTGCGGGTCATTGCCGCCACCAAAGAGGCGGAAGAGCGCGAGTATCTGCTGTCCCTTGGTGCGGAGAAGGTGATCGTGACCGAGGAAGAAGATCTGTTGATGCGCATCAACAAGATCACTGACAACCGTGGCGTCGATGTGGTTTTCGATGGCCTGGGCGGGCCACAGATGTCGCTGCTTGGCGATGTACTTGCACCGCGTGGCAGCCTGGTGTTGTACGGCCTGCAGGGCGGTAACCAGACACCGTTTCCGGCGTGTGCGGCGTTCCAGAAGAACATCCAGTTCTTCGTGCACTGCATCGGCAATTTCACCGGCAAGCCGGAATTGGGTATCACCCAGGATCACGTCGCCTTGCAGCGTGCCTTGCGTGACATCAACCAATTGACCGCTGATCGCGTGTTGGTGCCGCTCAAGACCCGTGTATTCCCGTTCAATGAGTTCGTAGAAGCACACCGCTACATGGACGAATGCCCATGCCGCGAGCGCGTCGCACTGCAAGTCGAACCGGCGTAAAGCCAACCCTCAGAGTCCGTGGCCCCACGGACTCTTCTGCGTGTACTTCTCCCTGAAAAGAACAGATATCCCCGGTAGCGTATCGGGGACGGATCGGCATCTGAACCGGTTTTTGTCCGCCATCTGTATCTTCTAATCCCGATATAAGCCCTGATAATTGAATGATTACTTTCATCTCAAGGAATGAGTCATGTCTGTGCATTCAATTTGTCCTGTGCAACATCAATCAGCAAGTGATTGTGCTTGCGCCGATTTCTGTTTAAGTGCTGTAGGCCTATTCGGAAACTGCTTCGTATTTTCTTGTACTCATTTTCCGTGGGACCTTGTGGGAAGTTTCCTAGGAATGTTTGACTCTGATAAAAACCCTTTAAATACAGGTAGTTAATGAATGTCAAAAGTTTGCATTGGGCATTTCGCTGTTCAAGTGTTTCAAATAACTACGAATTTGTAAGTGTTAGCATCTGAACGTCTATTACTTATTGATGAATTGTCGCGAGACTGATGTTTCAGTCGTTGCGACAGGAATCTTTTTGATACCGGGTAAATACCGATGAGCACGATCCATGATCAGGCAATGAATTATGTCTACCAGCAAGTATTGCAACGTTTGCTGAGCTTTTTCTCCCGCGCAGAGCGCACGGCATTGCAACTGCTGATTCAGCGCCTGGTGGTGGCCGCCGGCGGCATGGATAACATCGGTCATTTCAAGGTGCTGGTGAACCAGTCCGGTTCCCGTGATTGCTGCTACACACTGGCGCTTCTGCGGGCGGCGCAGTTGAGTATCGCCGGCCTGAGCGCCCGCGACCTTCCAGTTGCGGGTCGCGACTTTGCGCTGGAATGGCTTCGGCCCCACGGCCTTGCAAAACATGCACCGCAGCTACGGCGCGCTGTTCCTCTACGACGATCCCAGGGTTGAACTGTTGATGGTGGATCACCGCGAGGTCCTGCCGTTCGATCATCAGGCATCGGTCAGCGACGGTGGGCGTGAAGCCCACCGTCTCAACCTGCTGCTGATCGGCCATCGTCGAAGTTTCAGTGAAGAACTCGAAATGTGGGATGACGCCTACCTGGCCACTGCCGAGTACTACGGCCAGATCGCCCGCTGGAACAACGGCGTCGACGCGATGATCGGTGGGGAATCGCCACGCCGACAGCAATACTTCCTCGATGGATTGAGTCGTGCGGTGCAAAAGGCCGCGATCGCCGGGCCTTTGGTGAATACCGCCGGATTCGAGACGCTGTTTCCGTTGCTCGACGGGTTGGGCGGCGATTATTACCGGGAGTTCTACACCGAAGAGGAGCGAACGGCCTGGCGTCCTGAAGGTCAGTTCGAAGCCTGTCGACGTACCAGTTTCGTCAATATCAACGACATGTTCGTCAGCAAGCTCGAAGAGCGTTGGCCGTTGCTCAGTGAGTTTCTGGGCTACCAGGCTGATGACCTGGCGCTGTATCACGGGGACGACGAATACGCCGAGCCAGTGGTGGCGGCTCATTTACGCGGTCTGCAGGCGCAATTCATTGAGGCGCGAACCTATGAAGCCGGAATCAGCGAGCACCTGCAGAACAGGCTGATGGAGATGCGTCGCAAGCAGGTCCCCGAACCGGTCTGCGAGCAATGGCTCTCGATGTTCGACAGTTTGCAGGAGTCCGAACATCTGCGCATGCAGGCGCAAGCGTGGCTGTCGACGAATTTCGATCTGAATCAGATCCAGCTGACGTGCCTGATGTTTGCGCCTTTCATTGATAGCGGGGCCGGACTCGAGCGGTTCTTGCGCCATTGCCATCCCGGCATGCTGGTGGCGTTGCCGGATTTGCATCGGGCCATGCAGGGCCTGCATGCGCCGGAGCAGGTGCTGAAGTGGATGACCGATGTCAGCGGATTGCCGGTCAGGCTGATCATCCGGCTCTACGCCATGGGGGCGATCAGTCTGCCAGCGCCCAGTGAGGCGGCAAGCCGCGAAGAGGGTGCGGGCGTGAACGACGCTGTGACAATTGTCGATCGGAAAGCGGAAGGCTGAACGTGAGCCATTTCTCAGGTTATCAATCGTTGCCCTCGGATACGGGGTCGTGAAAACGACGGGAAAAGATCACTTCGTTTATCAGGCGGTGTATCGCTACCTGACATTGCTGATCAGCGAAGCGGGCAGGAGTGCGACGTTGCGCTTGCCTTCCTTGCGGCAACTGGCGGACCGCCTGAATGTTTCGATCTCCACCGTTCAGTACGCCTATTCGCTGCTGGAGAAGGAAGGTCGAGTCTATTCGATCGCCAAGTCCGGGTATTACGCACAAGCGTCGATCACACCTGAGTCACCGGGCAGCGGCAGCGATTTGCTCGAGACCGTCTACGTCAACGCCCGGCGTCCGGGGATGTGCGTGTTGAGTGCCGACGATCCGGCATCGTTGCAGCCACTGGACAGCCCATTGCTGATGCTGGAGCGGGAGCTGTTGCGACAGTATCCGCGCCAGCCGCAATGGCAGGTTCAACCCTGTGGCGAACTGGAGCTGCGTACCGTCCTGGCTGCGCGCTACACCTCATCAACGGTGCATTGCTGGCAGGCGGATGACGTCTATATCGGCGCTGATTTGCGCGGCGTACTGGAAATTCTGATCGCGGTGCTCGGGTTGCGACGAACCACCGTGGTGATTGAGTCGCCGTGCGACTGGGTGATCCTGCGCCTGCTGGAAGCTGCTGAAGTTCACGTTATCGAGCTGCCGATGCTGGCCGAAGGCGTGATTGACCTGCAACAACTGGAGTCGTTGCTCAACAGCGAACCGGTGCGCCTGGTGATTTTGTCGTCGGTGTTGAGCATGCCCCGGGGCAGCCTGATGCCGGACGTTCATCGACAGGCCATTGCCCGCTTGCTGGGCGAACACGGCAGCTGGGTTCTGGAAAACGACTGCTATAGCGAACTCGATGACAGCGGCGACACCCCTCGCTTGCGTGATTATCTGGATCCCGATCGCCTGCTAGTGTTTTCCTCGTTCGAGAAGTTCATCGGCGCGGAGGCGCCATACGGGTTTGTCCTGTCACGACACTGGCGTAGCGAGCTACAGCGCTATTTCCTGTTGCGTGCGTTCCGCCTGTCGCCGATCCGCCAGAAGGCGATTGCCCGGCTCTTGAGTGGAGGGCGACTGGATCAGCATTTGACCGTACTGCGGCGACTGCTCAAGGAACGTCGAACCCACTTGATCCAGTTATTGCGCGAGCGCAGCGATGTGTTGCAGATCGTCGAGCCGCAAGGCGGGGCGACGGTGTGGGTCCGCTCGCTAAGGCCGGTCGACATGGGGGATGTGTTTCAACGGCTGCTCAAGCAGCAGATCATCATCGCCCCGGGCGAGCTGTTCAGCCTGCGGGGCTTGCATGCGCACCATCTGCGTCTGAGCCCGCTGAGCCATGGCGACCCCGACCTGACCAGTGTCGTCGGACTTTTGAGCGACGCCTTGCGACTGGCGCCCGGCGAATAACGTTAAAAAACATCGGGAGCGTTCCGGATACATCTGATCGCACTGCGGTCAAACTGCCAGTAAACTGCGCTGTATTCCTGAACCACTCTATTTCAGAGGTTTTGCATGACTCTCAGTCCTTTTGCGGGCAAACCGGCACCGGCAGAATTGTTGGTCGACATCCCGCGACTGGTAACGGCTTATTACACCGGCCAACCGGACGCTTCGATTTCCACGCAGCGTGTGGCGTTCGGTACATCCGGACACCGGGGCAGCTCCTTTGATTTGAGTTTCAACGAATGGCACGTTCTGGCCATCAGCCAGGCAATCTGCCTGTACCGTGAAGCGCAAGGGATCACTGGCCCGCTGTTTGTCGGCATCGACACGCACGCACTGTCGACCCCGGCCGGCGCGAGCGCGCTGGAAGTCCTGGCAGCCAACGGCGTGACGGTCATGATCGCCGAGGGCGATGAGTACACGCCGACGCCTGCCATTTCCCACGCCATTCTCTGCTACAACCGCGGGCGCACGTCGGGCCTGGCTGACGGTGTGGTCATAACGCCTTCGCACAACCCGCCACAAAGCGGCGGTTACAAATACAACCCGACCAATGGTGGCCCGGCCGATACCCATATCACCAAGTGGATCGAGGCCAAGGCCAACGAGTTGCTGGCCAACAAACTCGTTGGTGTGAAGCGCATCAGCTACGAGCAAGCGCTCAAGGCTGCCACAACTCACCGTCACGACTACGTGAACACCTACGTGGCCGACCTGATCAACGTGATCGACTTCGATGCCATTCGTGACGCCAAGCTGCGTCTGGGCGTTGATCCGCTGGGCGGCGCCGGAGTGCGCTACTGGTCGGCCATCGCCGAGCATTACCGACTGGATCTCGAGGTGGTCAACAAGGAAGTCGATGCGACGTTCCGTTTCATGACCGTCGACTGGGACGGCCAGATTCGTATGGATCCGTCGTCCAGCCATGCCATGCAGGGCTTGATCGGCCTCAAGGAGCGTTTCGACGTCGCCTTCGCCTGCGATCCGGATCACGATCGTCACGGCATCGTCACGCCGTCCGGTGGCTTGCTCGCTCCGAACAACTATCTGGCGGTGTCGATCGACTATCTATTCCAGAACCGTCCGCAGTGGCGTGCGGATGCCGCCGTGGGTAAAACCGTGGTCAGCAGCGGTTTGATTGATCGCGTGGCCAAGCGTCTGGGTCGTCGTTTGTACGAAGTGCCGGTCGGGTTCAAATGGTTTGCCGACGGTCTGTTCGACGGTTCTCTGGGGTTTGGCGGGGAGGAGAGCGCCGGTGCGTCGTTCCTGCGCAAGGACGGTGGCGTGTGGAGTACCGACAAGGACGGTCTGATTCCAGCGCTGCTGGCCGCTGAAATGACCGCCCGAACCGGTCGCGACCCGAGCCAGGCCTATCGCGCATTGACCGATGAGCTGGGCGAGCCGTTCGCGGTACGTGTCGATGCCAAGGCCAATCCGGAGCAGAAAGCGCTGCTGAGCAAGCTGTCGCCAGCGCAAGTGACCTCGACCGAACTGGCCGGCGAAAAGATCCAGAGCATCCTCAGTCATGCACCGGGCAACGACCAGGCCATTGGCGGTCTGAAGGTAATGACTGAAAACGGCTGGTTCGCTGCGCGTCCTTCGGGCACCGAAGACATCTACAAAATCTACGCCGAAAGCTTCATCAGCGACGACCACCTCAAGCAACTGGTGGCTGAAGCGCAGACCTTGGTGGATGGCGCCATTTCCGCCAAGTAACGCCACGCGTATGCGATGTGAGGGCTTATCTGCTTTTGGAGGGGGCTATCTGTGGCGAGGGGATTTATCCCCGCTGGACTGCGCAGCAGTCCCCTTCAATGGAAAAGCAGGGCCGTTTCGCGACCCAGTGGGGATAATCTCTCGCCATAAGAACCGTGTTGGCGGTAGATAGAAAAAAGGGGCGACCGTCATGGTCGCCCGTTTTTTTGCCTGCCATTTACGCCAGATCCACCAGCACGATTTCACTGTCTTCAATCGCGGTCACGGTCAGCACCCGTTCATGCGCCACGGCCACGCCGTCCCGCGCCTGAGCGCGCAAACCGTTGACCTCAATCACGCCGGTCGCCGGCACCAGATACGCCCGGCGCCCTTCATCGAGGCGATATTCCGCCGTTTCCCCGGCCTTGATGTTGGCGGCCACCAGGCGCGCATCGGCGCGGATCCGCAAGCTCTGGTCGTCGCCAGCCTTGCCGCTGGCCAGGGTTACAAAGCCTTCGCGTTGACCTTTGGGGAACGGTTTCGCGCCCCACGACGGTGGTGCACCGGTTTCGGTCGGCAGAATCCAGATCTGAAAGATCTTGGTGTCTTTCGCTTCCAGGTTGTACTCGCTGTGCGCGATGCCGGTGCCGGCGCTCATGACTTGCACGTCGCCCGCTTCGGTACGGCCCTTGTTGCCGAGGTTGTCCTGGTGGGTGATCGCGCCTTCACGCACATAGGTAATGATTTCCATGTCGCGATGCGGGTGTTGCGGGAAACCGGTGCCCGCGGCAATCACGTCGTCGTTCCATACGCGCAGGTTGCCCCAGCTCATGCGCTGAGGGTCATAGTATTCGGCGAACGAGAAGTGATGATGGGCATCCAGCCAGCCGTGATGGGCGCCGCCCAGCGAGCTGAAGGGTCTTAGTTCAAGCATGATCGTCTCCTTTGAAGGTTCGCCACGGGCGTGCGGACTGCACCCAGTGGTATATGACGGCGATCATCTATCAGGAAAGCATCGATAAAAAGCGTAAAAAGTGCGGCATGAGCATCGAATAAATTGATGGGAACAGCTGAAAAATCGTCGCATCGTACCTTCAGTTCATCCGCTAAGCCGATGACCTGTAAGCATTTCGCTAGAACTCGGCGGCGAATACAGACACCATAGCCGCAACAGCCTCACCCCGGAGTCCGTCAGCGTGGCGCAACACACACCCGATCTTCCCCCTGAACTTCGTCCTTTGGCCGAGATGCCCTGGTTCAAGCGTCTGGCCGCGCGTTTCTTTGGTCATGGCTTGACCCGCCTGCGCGCGCAACACCGAGCGTCGTGGTTGCACGGCCAGGCTGATGGTTTCCGCAGCGGTCATACCGCCGGTGTCGAATACGGCTTCAAAGAGGGCAAGCTCGAAGGGTTGGAAGAAGGGCGGCAGGTGCTGCTGATCCGTGACAGTCGCAGCACTGAACATCGTCCGCCGAATGTCGACAACCATTTATTCGATGACTGGCGCCTGCCGCTCACCGCCGAGCTGAAGAAGCGTATGAAGGCTGATGTTGCGCGGTTACTGCCCGAGTCCGCGCAACCGAGCGCAGCACAGTGGAAGATGATTTTCAGCGATACACCGTCGACATCCGTTGTCGCGGGCGCCGGCGCCGGCAAATCCACCACGCTGGTGCTGCGCATTCTGTTGCTCACGCATTATCTGGGCTTTGAGCTCGACTCGATGACCGTGGTGACCTTCACCCGTGAATCGCGCAAGGATTTCATCAACAAACTGCTCGAACTGTTCGCCCTTTGGGGCCAGCCGCTGAACCTGAAGCAGGCGCGGGAGCTGGTGCGCACCTTCCATTCGCGCATTCTGCCGATGGTGCGCAGCTTGCCGGGTTTCGAGCGCTTGCAGGCGTTCGAGAACCTCAGTCACCGGGTTCAGGGCGCTGAAGACGAGGTGGACAGCAATCCGTTCGACCTGCGGATCAACGACGCCCAGCGCCAGCAACTCAATGCCTGCTATCACCGCTTGTTCAACGAAGACGAGCGTTTTCGGCAACTGATCCAGCCGCTGTCCCGGGCGGGCTTGCAGCTCAAGGAGCTGGAGCGCGATCACCCGGATGTGCAAAAGCGCATGGCGGTGACCGAGCTTGCGTCCCGACGCGATGAAGAGCTGTGCGATGTCGTCGAGGATCTGTGGTTTCGTGCGGGTGCCTGGCCGATCAAGGGCATTGAGCCCAATCGCCAGACGTTCGACATCAACGGCTCGACATTCCACTGCCATGGCTACATTCCGAGTCTGGACGCCTGGGTCGTGCTCGGCTTCGATCCAAGGGAAAACCCGCAAGTCTGCCGGCCCAACGCCAAGCTGACGGTACGTGCGGAATGGGCGGTCAAGCGCACCCTGTTTCAAGCTTTCTGTCGTAAGCCATTGATCTGGCTGGAAAGTTACGAATCATCAAAGCGCGTTCTGGCCACGTTGGCAGGCGACGCGACGGCCGGTCCGGGCTTCGATTACAAGGTCAAGGGCGAGCTGGCATCGGCGCCGTTGCTCGACTGTTTTGTCGCCGCCGCCGGTTTCATCGAAAACCTGGGTCTGGACGTGCCCGACGCGGTGGGCCGCATGAGTTTCGCCAAGGATGACCCGGACCGGTTCTTCTTCGAGGCGCTGAGTCTGTTCTGGCGCGCTTTCGAAGATCACTTGCTCGATCAGAAACCGCCGGTGATGACCTACAACCGAATGTTTGCGCTGTTCAGTGAACACTCGCCGGAAAATCTGAAACTGCTCGGTGACGAATTGCTCCGGCCGATGGCGCACCTGATGATCGATGAATTCCAGGACGTGTCGCCGCAAATCGTCTCCTGGATTCGCGCCAGTCTCACGGAAATCCGCAGCCGGGGCCCGGCCATGCATGTCGGGCGAGGCGCGCAACGCTCATCGTTGCTGTGTGTCGGGGATGACTGGCAGTCGATTTACGGCTGGCGCGGCAGTTCGCCGAGTTACTTCATGGAATTCAACAAGGAATTCCCGTCACCGAGTACCACGCGGGTGATGCTGAGCGACAACTACCGCAGTCACCAACACATCATTGATGCGGCTGAACACATCGTCCGCGCAGCGCCGGCGATTCCCGGCAAGAAAGCCAGGGCCAGTGGCGAGCCCAAGCCGGTGCAACCGGTCAATGTGCTGGAACGTGATGATCAGGGATTGGCGCAACGGCTTGCCGAACACTATCGCCAGGGTCATTCGATCTTGATGCTTTATCGAAAAAGCAGCGATAAGTCATTGATTGAAGAGCATATTCAGTCGGTAGTTAATGTGGATTCGAGCTTGCCCTACGAAGCCCGGCGCCTGAAGCAGCTGACGTATCACAGTGCCAAAGGCTTGCAGGCCGATGCGGTGTTTTTGCTCGGCGATTGCCAGCACCTGACCAGTTCGCCTTACAAGAATCAGGTGTATCGCATGGCCGGATTGGGCAAAAGCGGCGACAGTGAACCCTACGACACGGCGCAAAAAGACGAAATCCTGCGCCTGGCTTACGTCGGCATCACCCGCGCGGTCAGCCATTGCTACTGGTACGTCGAACCGCAGGACGCGCAGGCGGTGAACATGCCCCGAGCATCCGACCGGGTCGCCAAGGGCAAACCGTTCTTTGTCGACCATCGCCCCGACAAACAAAGTGCCTAACCATGAAAAAGCCCGCATCAGTGCGGGCTTTTTTGTTTTCTATCAAAAGCTTAGGCGTAATTTTTAATGGATTCTGGAGGTACGAAGGATTCCAGCTCATCTTCCACCGCCTCAATGATGCGCTCGACATCGGCGGCATTCATCACGGTGGCGCAAGGGATGCCGGCGATGGCGATCATGGTTTCACCGCTGGCGCGATCAAACAGGCGGGCAATCATGCTGCCCGGCGCATCCATCGTGGCTTCGAAACCCATGGGATGAAAATGCCAGCGCATCAGTTGGCAGGCATTGGGGAACGTAACTTTGCTTGACCCTTTATTCATATGTTGCCCGCCTTCTTCATCGAGCGCTTCCTTTTGCCCATGTTAGGAGGGAAGAGCCTTCATTGGCTCAACCGGTGACTGACATTAAAAGTAGCATCCGGATGTGAAATTCCTGTGAGATTTTTCAGTTCATTTTGCGATTGCTTCGCATTTTTTGATGTAAGTCACGGCCTACACAATCATCGCCAAAAGGCCACTAGCGATTAGGCATTGATGCAGATGCCGAACTTGGGCAAGCTCGGTTCTTTTTCGCCGAGCCCCTTATGCACGCCGATAATGACGGCCCGGAACAGACCCAGGCCACGGCCGCCACGGTCATGCGCTATCACTTGAGCTGGAAGCATCGCGACCTGGACAGCGTCATGGCGTTGTATCACCCGGACATTCAGTACAACGATTTCTTCCAGAACCGCGTGCTCGGCCTCGACGAATTGCGCGAGTACGTGCGCGTCAGCATGCCGCGAGAATCCGACGAATTGCTCGAGCATTGCGATCGCATCCGTGTCGACGGCAATACCGCCTTCATCCAGTACGAAGTGACATTGCGCGGTGGTGAAGGGCTGGTGTCGTTCCGTTCCAGTGAGGCGCTCACGGTCAAAGACGGCTTGATCTGGCGCGTCAACGAATACGCCTCGCTGGTGCGCACGCAGAATCAAAGCAGCAAGGCACCGAGCCAGCGTCCAGCGGTCAGTCGCCTCGGCCTGTCGCCGCGCCAACTGAGCTTTATGGCTGACGATCTGCAGCAGTACTTCGAGCGCCAGCAACCCTATCTCGATCCCGAACTGGACCTGCAACGGGTGGCGAAGGAGTGTGGCTACAGTCGCAATCAGATCTCCTACCTGTTGAATCAGGTGCTGGGGCAGAGCTTCTATCGCTACGTCAATCAGGCGCGCCTGCAGCATTTGCTGCGCGCGCTGGACACTGCCGCGCCACCGTTGCGTATTGATGAACTGGCGTTCGCCGCCGGCTTCAACTCGTTGTCGGCGTTCTACAGCTGTTTTCGCCAGCACACCGGCCAGTCGCCGAAGGCGTACGCCAAACAAATTTCTTTGCGGACACGCGCGCAAGACTTCTCCTGAGCCCACGCACTAGGATCGACGCCATCGAAGGTTTTCAGTGGCGGAGTCTTGCATGCCGGCGTGGCGCACTATCAGTTTGTGGATGGATCAACTCGACGAGCCGCTCATGGCGCGGCCAGCGCTGGAGCAGGATCTGGATGTCGACGTGGCGATCATTGGCGCCGGGTACACCGGGTTATGGACGGCGTACTACCTGAAGAAACTCGCCCCCGGCCTGGACATCGCCATTATCGAGGCACAAACCGCCGGTTTCGGCGCGTCCGGGCGCAATGGCGGCTGGCTGATGGGCAATATGCTGGGCGAGGATCGCTTGCTTGCCGGTTTGTCGCCGCAACAGCGTCGCGCCTCGTTCGATCTGCTGCACTGCATCCCCGATGAAGTGGAGATCGTCCTCGAACGCGAAGGTATTCACTGCGATTATCGCAAGGGCGGCGTGTTGTATTGCGCGGCACGCTACCCCGAGCAGGAAGCCACTCTGCGCGACTACCTGGCCAAACTGCACAGCCAGGGCCTGACAGACGACGACTACCGCTGGCTTAGCCCTGAACAACTGGCACAACAGATTCGCGTGGCCAAACCGTACGGCGGCATCTTTGCGCCGCACGTAGCGACCATCCACCCGGCGAAGCTGGTGCGTGGCCTGGCGCGGACGGTTCAGGGCATGGGCGTGAAGATCTACGAAAACAGTCCGGTCACCCATTGGCAGTCGGGCAGCTTGCGCACGGCCAAGGCCAGTGTGCGCAGTCGCTGGATCGTGCCGGCTGTGGAGGGGTATTCGGTGACCTTGCCGCCCTTGGGGCGCTACCAGTTACCGGTGCAAAGCCTGATCGTCGCCACCGAACCATTGTCTGCGGCCACCTGGGACGAGATCGGGCTCAATCGCGGCCAGGCCTTCAGTGAATTCAGCCGTCAGGTCACCTACGGCCAGCGCAGTGCCGACAATCGCCTGATCTTCGGCGCCCGTGGCGGCTATCAGTTCGCCGGCAAGTTGCGCCACAACTTCGATCTGACCCGCGATGAAGTCGAACTGCGCCGCTATCTGTTCGGTGAACTGTTCCCGCAGTTGAAGAACGTGCAGATCACTCACGCCTGGGGCGGCAATCTCGGCATGTCCCGGCATTTCAAGCCGCACATGCTCTGCGACCGCGCCAACGGGATCGCGCTGTCGGGCGGTTACGGCGGCGAGGGCGTCGGCGCCAGCAATCTCGGTGGCCGTACGCTGGCGGACCTGATTCTCGAGCGCGACACCGAATTGACGCAGCAACCCTGGGTGTTGCCGGACGGCGGCATTCACGCCCTGCGCGCCTGGGAACCGGAGCCGTGCCGCTGGCTCGGTTACAACGCCATCATCAAAAGCTTTGTCCATGAGGACCAGACCCTGGCCAACCCGGCGACCGCGCCCTGGCGGCGCAAACTCGCCAGTCGGGTGGCTGGCTTCATGGAAGGTTTCATGCACTAAACGCCGTTCTATTCAACAGCAGGTCAGACCATGAGCATTACGCAGTTCAAGAACACCGCCACATTGCAGCTGGACGAATCCAACCCGGTGGCCGTGCCGCTGGGCGAGCCGGTCGCCATTGCGTCGACCACCAGTGTCGAGCGCGACGATGGCGTCGAAACCGGCGTCTGGGCGTGCACCCCCGGGCGCTGGCGCCGGCAGATCACCGCTCAGGAGTTTTGCCATTTCATTTCCGGCCGTTGCACGTTCACCCCGGACGGTGGCGGCGAAACCCTGCACATACAAGGTGGCGACGCACTGATGTTGCCGGCCAACACGCTCGGTGTCTGGGATATCCAGGAGACCGTGCGCAAGACCTATGTCCTGATTTTCTGATTGTTTGATCCTTTGATTGCCTGCCAACAAAAAAAGCCCCTACAGGAATCGACCCATGATCCAGAAAACCCTCGCACTGGCGCCGCTGTTGCTGGTCGCCTCCATCAGTCACGCGGCCGAAACGGTCAAGGTGTACAACTGGTCCGACTACATCGCGCCGGACACCACCAAGCATTTCGAGAAGGAAACCGGTGTCGGCGTCACCTATGACGTCTACGACAGCAACGAAACCCTCGACGGCAAACTGATGACCGGTAAATCCGGTTACGACGTGGTGTTTCCCTCCAACCACTTCATGGCGCGGCAGATTCAGGGCGGGGCGCTGAAAAAACTCGACAAGAGCCAGTTGCCGAACTGGAAGAACCTCAATCCGGTGCTGCTCAAAGCGTTGCAGACCAACGACCCGAACAATGAGCACGGCTTCCCGTATCTGTGGGGCAGCACCGGCATCGGCTACAACGTCGCCAAGGTCAAAGCGGTACTGGGCGACAACGCGCCGGTGGATTCCTGGGATCTGATCTTCAAGCCCGAATACATGGAAAAACTGCAGAAATGCGGGGTAGCCATCCTCGACAACGGCCCGGAGCTACTGCCGGCGGCGCTCAATTACCTCGGGTTGCCGCCACACAGCAAGAACCCCGAAGACTACAAAAAGGCCGAAGCGCTGCTGATGAAAGTGCGACCGTATGTCAGTTACTTCCATTCCTCGAAGTACACCAGCGACCTGGCCAACGGCGACATTTGTGTCGCGGTGGGTTTCTCCGGCGACATCCTGCAAGCGGAAAACCGCGCCAGGGAAGCGAAAAACGGCATCGAGATCGGCTACGCGATTCCCAAGGAAGGCGCGGCAATCTGGTTCGACATGGTTGCCATGCCTGCCGACGCGCCGGACGAGAAGGCCGGCTATGCGTTCATGAACTACCTGCTGCGCCCGGACGTCATGGCCGGCATCAGCAATTACGTGCATTACGCCAACGGCAACGAACAGGCCGACAGCCTGATCGACCCGGCGATCAAAAATGACACCAAGGTCTATCCGAGCCCGGAGATGATGGGCAAGCTGTTCGCACTCGAAGCGATGCCGCTCAACATCGACCGAATCCGCACCCGTGTCTGGAACAAAATCCGCACCGGCAGCTGATATTCTTGCGTCTACAAATCCCTGTGGGGGCGGGCTTGCTCGCGAAAGCGGTGTGTCATTCGACGGCAATGTTGACTGATCCGATGCCTTCGCGAGCAAGCCCGCTTCCACAGGGATTTCCAGTATTTGAACGATTGATATCAATGCGCTGGCACGCACTAATAAAGTGCAGGAAAGTGAGACGCGGCTAACAAAAAACAACTTACCGATATTTAATATTTAAATAGAAAATCGTCTGACAATTAGGCGAAAGCACATCGCTTAAAACATTCTTTCGACCCCGCACGCTTTGTTTACGGCAGTTTTTCGAAACAGCTTAATTTGATCTCAAAAAAATGCTTTACGACAGATTTCAAATTGTGTCAGGTTTCTTACGCCTTCATTGGGCGAGTGATAGGACGATCTCGCCAGAGATTGTCGCTATCGGACAAAAACTGTTCCATTGCTAAACAAGGAAGTGTGTTTATGTCGAAAGTAAAAGCTAACGCTATTGATATCACCGCAGACACATTTGTGCCTGTCGGCGCCGTGCAGTCTCTGGCTGCCACCAGCTCCGCCTGGAACCAGATCAATAGCTTCAGCCATCAGTACGACCGTGGCGGTAATCTCACGGTCAATGGCAAACCCTCCTTCTCGGTGGATCAAGCCGCTACCCAACTGTTGCGGGACGGTGCTTCCTGGCACGACCTCAACAACAGCGGCAAGATCGAACTGACCTACACCTTTCTGACGGCCAAAACCGCCAACTTCAGCGGCCTGGGCGTCACCGGTTTCAGTCAGTTCAGCGCCCTGCAGAAAGCCCAGGCCGTGCTCGCCATGCAATCCTGGGCGGATGTTGCCAACGTGACATTCACCGAAGCTGCCCGTGGTGGCGACGGTCACATGACCTTCGGTAACTACAGCGGCGGCCAGGACGGTGCAGCAGCGTTTGCCTTCCTGCCAGGCACGGAGCCAGGCTATGACGGTCAGTCCTGGTACCTGACCGGCAGTGGCTACGACGTTAACAAGACACCGGGCCTGAACAATTACGGGCGTCAGACCCTGACGCACGAAATCGGCCACACCCTGGGCCTGTCTCACCCTGGCGACTACAACGCCGGCGAAGGCAACCCGACTTACAAGGATGCTTCCTACGGGCAAGACACCCGCGGTTACAGCCTTATGAGTTACTGGAGTGAAAGCAACACCAATCAGAACTTCAGCAAGGGCGGGGTAGAAGCCTACGCGTCCGGCCCGCTGATGGACGACATCGCGGCGATTCAGAAGCTCTACGGTGCCAACACCACCACCCGTACCGGTGACACCACCTACGGTTTCAACTCCAACACCGGTCGCGACTTCCTCAGTGCTTCGTCGTCGAGCGACAAACTCGTGTTCTCGGTATGGGACGCGGGCGGCAAGGACACCCTGGACTTCTCCGGGTTCACCCAGAACCAGAAGATCAACCTCAATGATGCCTCGTTCTCCGACGTTGGCGGCATGGTGGGTAACGTGTCCATCGCCAAGGGCGCGATCATCGAGAACGCCATCGGCGGTTCGGGCAACGACCTGCTGATCGGCAACAGCGTGGCCAACGAGCTCAAGGGCGGTGCCGGCAACGACATCCTCTACGGGGCTGGCGGTGCCGACAAGCTGTGGGGCGGCGCGGGTTCGGACACCTTCGTGTTCGCGGCCAGCTCCGACTCCAAGCCGGGTGCGATTGATCAGATCCTCGACTTCGTCAGCGGTCTGGACAAAATCGACCTGACCGGCATCACCAACGGCGCCGGCCTGCACTTCGTCAGCGCCTTCACCGGTGCGGCAGGCGATGCCGTGTTGACCTCGTCGGGCGGCAACAGCCTGCTGTCGGTGGACTTCTCCGGGCACGGCGTGGCCGACTTCCAGGTCAGCACCGTGGGCCAGGCAGCGACCAGCGACATCGTGGCGTGATGTAACAGGGAAAGCGGCGCGTCATGCGCCGCTTTCTTTACTTGCATCGGTTGGATCTGTAGGCAAGGCTACGCGCTGGAGCGAATATTCCCATGATCAGTAAAGCTTTTACCTACAAGGCAGTGGCGTGGCTTTCCGCGGCGTTCATCATGATTTCTGGAGAAACAAGTATGGCAAGCAGCCTCAGACTCGAAGATCCCTCGGTATTTGCCGGGCAATGGCAGGCGACGCTGACGGCGCGCGAAGATGCGCCGCAGGCGCAGACCCTGCAGGACAAACCCTCGAACACGTGCGTCATCGAGCTGGAGGCCAATCAGACCCTGGGCAAAGGTGCCGACTGCCTGGGCGCATGGCTTGAGCAAACACCCATCGGCTGGTTTCCCGAGACCGATGGCCTGTCGGTCACCGGTAAGGAAGGCTCAAGAATCCAGTTTTTCAGCCGACAACGTGATGGGCTTTATCTGACGACTTTGAAATCAGGCTTGGTGATTACACTTGAGCGCTCGGCGCAATAGTCTTGATCAGGCAGCGCATGAAAGGGTTTTAATATAAAGCGTCAATGAAAGGTTATAAGCCGCGATGTTCATGGCAACTGCGCCGCATTAAATAGCGCTAGTTGTTATGAAAGTGTAAGCGGCCACCGGCAAAGAAAGCGCCGACTGTGTGCGGTTAATTAATTTGAAGTCTCGTCAAAGACTGGCGAGAGATATCTCTCAGGAATAATCAATGAAGATGGCGAAGGCCCCAGCCACCGCTCCCCTCATCAAGGCATTGGGTGACTATAAAAGCATTCTGATCAGCGTCGGTTGCTTTACCGCACTGATTAACGTGCTGATGCTGGTGCCCTCCATTTATATGCTTCAGGTGTATGACCGGGTACTGTCATCGCAGAACGAAACCACCCTGGCGATGCTGTCGCTGATGGTCGTTGGTTTCTTTGCCTTCATCGGCCTGCTCGAGGTAATCCGCAGCTTCATCGTCATCCGCATCGGTAGCCAACTGGAGCGCCGTTTCAACCTGCGGGTCTATCAGGCCGCGTTCGAGCGCAACCTGTTCAAGGGCGAGGGCAATGCCGGGCAGTCGCTGGGCGACCTGACCCACATCCGCCAGTTCGTCACCGGGCCGGCGCTGTTTGCGTTTTTCGACGCGCCGTGGTTCCCGGTCTATCTGTTCGTGATTTACCTGTTCAACGTCTGGCTCGGCGTCCTCGCCACGGCGGGCGCGCTGCTGCTGATCGCGCTGGCGTGCCTCAACGAATACATGACCAAAAAGCCGTTGGGCGATGCCGCCGGTTTTTCGCAGAAATCCAGTCAACTGGCGACCAGTCATTTGCATAACGCCGAAACCATTCAGGCGATGGGCATGCTTGGCTCGCTGCGCAAGCGCTGGTTCCAGGTGCACTCGCGTTTCCTCGGCCTGCAGAATCAGGCCAGTGACACCGGGGCAGTGATCAGCTCGATGAGTAAAACCCTGCGCCTGTGCCTGCAATCGCTGGTGCTGGGGCTGGGTGCGTTGCTGGTGATCAAGGGCGACATGACCGCCGGGATGATGATCGCCGGTTCCATTCTGATGGGCCGCGTTCTGAGCCCGATCGACCAGTTGATCGCCGTGTGGAAACAGTGGAGCGGGGCGAAGCTGGCGTATCGTCGTCTTGACGCCTTGCTGCAAGCGTTTCCACCGAGCGACGAAGCGATGGCGTTGCCGGCGCCGAAAGGGCAGATCACCTTCGAGCAAGTCAGCGCGGGCCCACCGGGGCAACGTGCAGCGACCTTGCACATGGTCAATTTCCATCTGGGTGCCGGTGAAGTGCTGGGTGTGCTTGGGGCTTCCGGCTCCGGCAAGTCGACGCTGGCCCGAGTCCTCGTCGGCGTGTGGCCGACCCTCGGCGGCATCGTGCGTCTGGACGGCGCCGACATCCATCGCTGGAACCGCGACCAACTCGGTCCGTACATCGGCTACCTGCCGCAGGACATCGAACTGTTCAGCGGCAGTATCGCCGAGAACATTGCGCGGTTCAGCGAGGCCGACCCGCAGAAAGTGGTGGCGGCCGCACAACAGGCCGGCGTCCACGAGATGATCCTGCGTCTGCCGCAGGGCTACGACACACAACTGGGCGAGGACGGCAGCGGTCTGTCCGGCGGCCAGAAGCAGCGCGTGGCCCTGGCCCGCGCGATGTACGGCACGCCGAGCCTGGTGGTGCTGGACGAGCCGAACTCCAACCTCGACACCGTCGGCGAAGCCGCCCTGGCCAGCGCCATCGCCCAGCTCAAGGCCCAGGGCACCACGGTGGTGCTGGTGACGCACCGTTCTTCGGTGCTGGCCCAGGCCGACAAGTTGCTGGTACTCAACGAGGGTCGTTTGCAGGCCTTCGGTCAGAGTCAGGAAGTGCTCAAGGCGCTGTCCGGCCAGCAGGAGCAACAACGTGAGAAAGCTGCACAAGCACCGGGCGGGCTCAGCATGAGCCGGCAGTACCAGCCCTCGACAAGGAATTCGGGTGTATGAGCAGCGCCAGCATGAACACTGAAAACGAAGCGAACATGGAACACGCCTACATCACTGAACGCCCGGAGCGCGACGCGAAGTTCTTCGCCCGCATGGGCTGGATTCTGGCCATCGTCGGCGCCGGCAGCTTCTTCACCTGGGCGGCATTGGCGCCGCTGGATCAGGGGATTCCGGTGCAGGGCACCGTGGTGGTGACAGGCAAACGCAAAGCCGTGCAGTCAATGAGCAGCGGTGTGGTCAGCCGCATTCTGGTGCGCGAAGGCGAGATCGTGAAACAGGGGCAACCGCTGTTTCGTCTCGACCAGACCCAGGTTGCGGCTGACGTGCAATCGCTGCAAGCGCAATACCGCATGGCCTGGGCCAGCCTGGCGCGTTGGCAGGCCGAGCGTGACAACCTCAAGCAGGTGACCTTTCCGGCCGAACTGAGCAGTGATCCGGACCCGCGTCTGGCCCTGGTGCTCGAAGGCCAGCGTCAACTGTTCAGCAGCCGTCGCGAAGCGTTCTACCGCGAGCAGGCCGGGTTGCGCGCCAGCATCGAAGGCGCCACCGCGCAACTGGCCGGCATGCGCCGTGCGCGCACTGATCTCAATGCCCAGGCCGATTCGCTGCAGCAACAACTGAGCAACCTGCAGCCGCTGGCAGACAACGGCTACATCCCGCGCAACCGTTTGATGGAATATCAGCGTCAATTGTCGCAAGTGCAGCAGCAACTGGCAGAGAACACCGGGGAAAGCGGCCGTGTGGAGCAGGGCATCCTCGAATCGCGGCTGAAACTGCAACAGCACGGCGAGGAATATCAGAAGGAAGTTCGCACGCAACTGGCCGATGCCCAGTTGAAAAGCGTCACGCTGTCCGAGCAACTGACCTCCGCCGGTTTCGACCTGCAACACAGCGAGATTGTCGCCACCGCCGATGGCGTGGCGGTCAACCTCGGTGTGCACACCGAAGGCGCCGTGGTCCGGCAGGGCGAAACCCTGCTGGAGATCGTACCCCAAGGCACCAGCCTGGAAGTGGAAGGGCACTTGCCGATCAACCTGATCGACAAGGTCGGCACGCATTTGCCGGTGGACATCCTGTTCACTGCGTTCAACCAGAGCAAAACCCCGCGGGTACCGGGTGAAGTCAGCCTGATTTCTGCCGACCAGATGATCGACGAGAAAACCGGCGTGCCGTACTACGTGTTGCGCAGCAGTGTCAGCGATCAGGCCATGGAAAAACTCAACGGTCTGGTGATCAAGCCCGGCATGCCGGCAGAGATGTTCGTGCGTACCGGTGAACGTTCACTCCTCAACTATCTGTTCAAACCGCTGCTCGACCGGGCAGGCTCCGCGTTGACCGAGGAATAAGGATGTTCGGCTGTATGAATAAGCTTTCCATGCTCGCGGCGGCAATGATGCTGCTGGCGAGTCACACGGCAGTGGCGGCGATGGGGCCGTTCGAGATTTACGAACAAGCGTTGCGCAACGACCCGGTGTTCCTCGGCGCGATCAAGGAGCGTGATGCCGGCCTGGAGAACCGCGCCATTGGCCGCGCCGGGCTGTTGCCGAAAATCGGTTACACCTACAACAAGGGCCGTAACTCGTCGAAGGCGACGTCCC
This sequence comes from Pseudomonas sp. GNP014, assembly GCF_054344005.1. NCBI lineage: Bacteria > Pseudomonadati > Pseudomonadota > Gammaproteobacteria > Pseudomonadales > Pseudomonadaceae > Pseudomonas > Pseudomonas sp. GNP014. Next base: position 4,312,496 of record NZ_JBTGUS010000001.1, read on the forward strand.
TCGACGAACGTGCGCGCAATCGTACCGATGACCGCAACTACAGCAGTTACGGCTCGGCCCTGACCCTGCAACAACCGTTGCTCGACTACGAGGCTTATGCCGCGTATCGCAAAGGCGTGGCGCAGTCGCTGTTCGCCGACGAGAACTTCCGTGGCAAGAGTCAGGAACTGCTGGTGCGGGTGCTGGACAACTACACCAAGGCCTTGTTTGCCCAGGATCAGATTGATATCGCCCAGGCGAAGAAGAAGGCCTACGAGCAGCAGTTCCAGCAAAACGAGCACATGTTCAAACAGGGCGAGGGCACCCGCACCGACATTCTCGAAGCCGAGTCGCGTTACGAACTGGCGACCGCCGAAGAGATCGAGGCGCGCAATGAGCAGGATGCCGCGCTGCGTGAACTGGGCGCTCTGGTCGGTGTGCCGGCGGTGGATATCGGTGATCTGGTGCCGCTGAATCAGAACTTCCAGACCTTCGCGCTGATGCCGGCCAACTACGACACCTGGCACGAAATGGCGATCAGCAATAACCCCAACCTGGCGTCGCAACGCCAGGCGGTGGAAGTGGCACGCTACGAAGTGGAGCGCAACCGCGCCGGGCACTTGCCGAAAGTCAGCGCCTACGCGTCGATGCGCCAGAACGAATCGGAAAGCGGCAATACCTACAACCAGCGGTACGAGACCAACACCATCGGTTTTGAAGTCAGCGTGCCGTTGTATGCCGGTGGCGGGGTGTCGGCATCGACGCGCCAGGCCAGTCGCACCATGGAACAGGCGGAGTACGAACTGGATGGCAAGACGCGCGAGACACTGATCGAGCTGCGGCGTCAGTTCAGTGCGTGCCTGTCCGGGGTGAGCAAATTGCGTGCTTACCAGAAAGCGCTGACCTCGGCGGAAGCGCTGGTAGTGTCAACCAAACAGAGCATTCTCGGCGGCGAACGGACCAACCTCGACGCCTTGAATGCCGAACAGCAACTGTTCACCACCCGCCGCGATCTGGCGCAGGCGCGGTACGACTATTTGATGGCCTGGACCAAATTGCATTACTACGCCGGGACCTTGAACGAACAGGATCTGGCGCGGGTGGATGAAGCTTTTGTGGTAGCTCAACAGCCCTCACCCTAACCCTCTCCCAGAGGGAGAGGGGACCGATTGGGGGATATTTCAGAGGTACACCGACCTGATGGAGCGGCGCTGAATCCACATTCGACCCGGTTCTTCAGGTCGGTGAATGACGCAAGACAGCTCGGTCGGCAGCTTCACCCGGAGGGAGAGGGGACCGATTGGGGGATATTTCAGAGGTACACCGACCTGATCGAGCGGTGCTGAATCCACATTCGACCCGGTTCTTCAGGTCGGTGAATGACGCAAGACAGCCCGGTCTGCTCCCTCTCCCTCGGGGAGAGGGCTGGGGTGAGGGGAACAGGCAGCAGCGCAGAAAAACCTGCATAAAACAATAAATTTCGGAGGTGCATTCGACCCGGTTCTTCAGTTCGGTGAATGACGCGGGACAGCCCGGTCTGCTCCCTCTCCCTCGGGGAGAGGGCTAGGGTGAGGGGAACAGGCAGCAGCGCAGAAAAACCTGCATAAAACAATAAATTTCGGAGGTACATTCGACCCGATTCTTCAGGTCGTTGAATGACGCAAGACAGCCCGGTCTGCTCCCTCTCCCTCGGGGAGAGGGCTGGGGTGAGGGGAACAGGCTGCACCGCAGACAAACCTGCATAAAACAATAAAAGTGAGTGGTGAACATGGACGTACGCTTCAAGCCGGCATCGGTCGGCACCCTGTTGCTTGCAGTTTCTGTTGCGCAGGCCCAGGCGCAGTACCTGGAAACCGGCAAACCCGGCGATCCCGCCAGTTGGCGCAGCACCGAGTTTCTGCGTGACTGGGGCCTGGAACGCATGCAGGCCGACCAAGCCTATGCCGCCGGCATCACCGGCAAAGGGGTGAAAATCGGCGCGCTCGATTCCGGTTTCGATGCCGCCCATCCCGAGTTCGCCAGCGACCGCTATCACCCGGTACTGGCCAGCGGCAGCTACGTTGACGGCTCGCTGTTCAACGTCGACGGCACCCTCAACTCCAACAACGACTCCCACGGCACCCACGTGGTCGGCACCATGGGGGCGTCCCGCGACGGCAGCGGCATGCACGGGGTGGCGTATAACGCGCAGCTTTACGTCGGCAACACCAACAAGAACGACAGCTTCCTGTTCGGCCCCAACCCCGACCCGCGTTATTTCAAAGCGGTGTATGACGCCCTGGCCGATGCCGGCGTGCGCGCGATCAACAACAGCTGGGGCAGTCAGCCGCCGGATGTCAGCTATCGCTCCCTGGCCGATCTGCACGCCGCCTACGCCCAACACTACAACCAAGGCACCTGGCTCGACGCCGCAGGCGACGTGTCGCGCCGTGGTGTGATCAACGTGTTCAGTGCCGGCAACAGCGGTTACCCGAATGCCAGCGTGCGTTCGGCGCTGCCGTACTTTCAGCCGGACCTTGAAGGTCACTGGCTGGCGGTCTCTGGGCTCGACCAGGGCAATCAGCAGAAGTACAACCAATGCGGCCTCGCCAAGTACTGGTGCATCACCACCCCGGGGGCGAAGATCGACAGCACCATCCCCGGTGGCGGTTACGCGATCAAGTCCGGCACCTCGATGGCGGCGCCGCACGCCACTGGCGCCCTGGCGCTGGTGATGGAACGTTACCCGTACATGAACAATCAGCAGGCGCTTGAAGTACTGCTGACCACCGCCACGCAGCTCGATGGCTCGGCTACCGACGCACCGACCGCTCAGGTCGGCTGGGGCGTGGCCAACCTGAACCGGGCCATGCGCGGGCCGGGCCAGTTGCTCGGCGCGTTCGATGCCAGTCTGGGGGCGGGGCAGCGCGATATCTGGAGCAATGACATCTCCGACAAGGCACTGATCCAGCGTCAGAGCGAGGACCTCGCCGAGCACAATGCCTGGCAGCAAACCCTGCAGGACAAGGGCTGGCAGACCGGTGTCCCGGACGGTGGCAGTCAGCAGGATCAGACCGACTATGCCATCGGCAGCGCCCGCGACGCAGCGGCGGCGCAGCGGATTTATCAGGGCAGCCTGATCAAGTCCGGCGCCGGGCAGTTGATTCTCACCGGCAACAATACCTATCGCGGCCCGACCACGGTCAATGGCGGCTTGTTGACGGTGAACGGTGCGCTGACGTCTGCCGTGATCGTGAACGACAACGGTACGCTCGGCGGTTCCGGGCGCATCGGCGCGTTGACCGCCAACAGCGGCAGCCGCGTGGCGCCGGGCAATTCCATCGGCACCTTGAACGTGGCCGGTGACGTGACCTTCGCGCCGGGTTCGACTTACGCGGTAGAACTCTCGCCGACCAGCAGCGATCGGATCGTTGCCGGCGGCACGGCAACCGTTAGCGGCGCCACGGTCAGCCTGTCGCTGGAAAACAGCCCGACACTGCTCAGCAGCGCCGAGACGCAAAGCCTGCTAGGGCGCCAGTACGACATCCTGCAAGCGGCGGGCGGCATACAGGGCCGGTTCGGTGCGGTGCTGCCGAATTACCTGTTTATCGGTGGCAGCCTCGACTATTCCGGCAACGGCATTCAGCTCGACATAGAACGTAATGCAACCGCGTTCGCCAGCATCGGCCAGACCCCGAACCAACGTGCGGTGGCGGCGGCGGTGGAAGGTCTCGGCGCTGGCAATTCGGTGTACGAAAGCCTGTTGCTGGCGGCCGACGCGCCGGCCGCGCAACACGCCTTCCAGCAGTTGAGCGGCGAGATCTATCCGGCGCTCGGCTCGATGCTGATCAATGACAGCCGCCAGTTGCGCGACGCGTTGGGTGAACGTCTGCACGATGCCTCAGCGGCGCACAGCAACGGCTGGATCAAGGCCCTCGGCGCCTGGGGCACCACCGATTCGAGCCATGACATGGCGGGTTACAGCACCTCGATTGGCGGACTGCTGGCCGGTGTCGACGGCGCCCTCGACGAGCAGACCCGCATCGGTCTGGTCACCGGCTACAGCGACAGCTCATTGAGCATGGGCTCGGGCACGCATTCATCCGCCAAGGTCGACAGCTATCACCTCGGCGCGTACGCCGGCCATGAAACCGGCGCCTGGCGCTTGAGCACCGGAGCGGCGTACAGCTGGCACCGTGCGGATGTGAAGCGCGACTTGCAGTACGGCAACGTCAGCGGCAAACAGAAGGCCAAGGTCGATGCGAGCACCACGCAAGTGTTCGGTGAAGCGGCGTATCGACTGCACCTGCAACCGTTGGCACTGGAGCCGTTCGCCAACCTCGCGTATGTGCACCTGGACACCGAAGGCTTCAGGGAAAAGGGCAATGCGGCGGCATTGAAAAGCGCTGGCGACCAGCGTGATGCGGTACTGAGCACCCTCGGTGTGCGCGTGCTGAAGACCTTCAACCTGTCGGCGCAGCAATCGCTGGACGTCAGCGGCCACCTCGGCTGGCAGCACAGCCTGAGCGCTATCGACTCCGGGCAGCACCTGCGTTTTGCCAGCGGCGGCACGCCGTATTCGGTGGAGAGCTCGGCACTGCTGCGCGATGCCGCATTGGTGGGCGTGCAGGCCGGCCTGGCGTTGAGCAAGGACGTGCGGGTGAACATCGATTACACCGGACAACTGGCCAGCCGCGAGAAGAGTCATGGCGTTGGCTTGAGTTTGAACTGGCGGTTCTGACCGAGGGGAGGGACGCCAATCCCTGCGAGAGCTGCCGCAGGCTGCGCAAACACAGACCTGTGGCGAGGGGATTTATCCCCGTTCGGCTGCGCAGCAGTCGCAGCCCCATACGACTCGGTTTGCCTGAAAGGTTGCAGGGGGCCGCTTAAATCCCCTCGCCACAAGGCAGTGCATGCATTCGAGATAAACGGATTTTTCGCAACATCACTAAGGAAGGTCGCTGGATGAATAACAACAATACCCCCGCGCAAACGGGTGGCCGCTTTGCCCTGAAAACCCTCACGTGCGCCGTGTTGTGCGCACTGACCAGTTGGGGCACCGCGCACGCGGCGCCCTACGTGGAAAACGGTCGCAAGGGCGATCCCTCGAGTTGGCGCAGCGCCGAATTCCAGGCCGACTGGGGCCTGGGTGCGATCGGTGCCGATTACGCCTATGCCGCCGGCTATACCGGCAAAGGCGTGAAGCTGGGCATTTTCGACCAGCCGGTGTACGCCGCGCATCCGGAGTTCTCCGGCAGCAACAAGGTGATCACCCTGGTCACGCGCGGGATCCGCGAATACACCGACCCGTACATTCCGGTGAAGGCGGGTGATGCGTTCCTGTACGACGGCTCGCCCTCGGTCGGCTCCGACGGCAAGCTCGGTGCCCACGGCACCCACGTCGGCGGTATCGCCGCTGGCAGTCGTGACGGCGGGCCGATGCACGGCGCAGCATTCGGCGCACAGATCATCAGCGCCGACAACGGCGATCCCGGCCCGGAAGACGGTATCGTCCGCGGTAACGACGGCGCGGTGTACAAGGCCGGTTGGGATGCGCTGATCGCCAGCGGCGCACGGATCATCAACAATAGCTGGGGCATCGGCATCACCGACCGTTTCGACCTCGGTGGCCGCGATCCGGCGTACCCGCACTTCACCGTCAACGACGCGCAATTGCAGTTCAACGAAATCCGCACACTGCTCGGCACCAAACCCGGCGGCGCCTACGACGGTGCAATTGCGGCGGCCCGCAGCGGTATCGTGACGATCTTCGCCGCCGGTAACGACTACAACCTCAACAACCCGGACGCCATCGCCGGCCTCGGCTATTTCGTCCCGGACATCGCGCCCAACTGGATCACCGTCGCTGCGTTGCAGAAGAACCCGGACCTGGCCAGCGCCAACCCGTACATCATGAGCACGTTCTCTTCGCGTTGCGGCTACACCGCGAGTTTCTGCGTCTCGGCGCCGGGCACGAAAATCTACAGCGCGATCATCGAAGGCACCAACGCCGACAACCTGACCACCGGTTACAAAAATTACAATGGCACCTCGATGGCCGCGCCACACGTGGCCGGCTCGATGGCGGTGCTGATGGAGCGCTTCCCGTACATGTCCGGCGACCAGGTCGCCACGGTGCTGCGCACCACCGCCACCGACCTCGGCGCACCGGGCATCGACGCCCTGTACGGCTGGGGCATGATCAACTTGCGCAAGGGCATCGACGGCCCGGCGATGTTCGTCAACGAGCAGGACATCCCCGAAGAGTTCCGCATTCAGGGGGCTTACGGCTCCGGTCAGTTCGTCGCTGATTTGCCGGGTATCGGCGCGATCATCGACAAGGGCAAGCCCACCGAGCGTGTCTGCAACGACATCACCTGCGGCCTCGACACCTGGCGCAACGATATTTCCGGTCATGGCGGTTTGACCAAGCAGGGCCTCGGCACTCTGGTGTTGACCGGCAACAACACCTACAGCGGCCCGACCCTGGTCAATCAGGGACGACTGGCGATCAACGGTTCGCTGCAATCGGCGGTGACCGTGAATGACGGCGGCGTCCTCGGCGGTAACGGCCATATTGGCGCGCTGTCGGTGAAAAGCGGCGGTACCGTGGCACCCGGCAACTCCATCGGCACCTTGAACGTGGCCGGCGACGTGACCTTCGCCCCGGGCTCGACCTATGCCGTTGAACTGTCGCCGACCAGCAGCGACCAGATCATCGCCACTGGCAAAGCGGTGATTGAAGGCGCGACGGTGAGCATGTCCCTGGAAAACAGCCCGACCTTGCTGACCACCAGCGAAGTGCAAAGCCTGCTCGGCACCCGCTACAACATCCTGCAAGCAGCGGGCGGCATCGAAGGCCGCTTCGGTCAGGTATTGCCGGATTACGCGTTCCTCGGTGGCATTCTCGATTACTCGGCGGGCGGTATCCAGCTGGCGGTCGGGCGCAACGAAGCCTCCTTCGCCAGCGTCGGCCTGACGCCGAACCAGCGTGCGGTCGGTGCTGCTGCCGAACGGCTGGGCGCGGGCAATGCGCTGTTCGAAACCCTGCTGTTGTCGCCGAACGCGGCCTCGGCGCAACAGGCCTTCCAGCAACTGTCCGGCGAAATCCACCCGGCTATCGGCACGCTGTTGATCAACGACAGCCGTTACCTGCGTGAGGCAGTGGGCGAGCGTCTGCGCGAACGTGACCTGTTCAACGCCGGTGCACCGACCGATGACCGCAGCAACGCCTGGGTCAAGGTCCTGGGTTCGTGGGGCAAGAGCGATGGCGGGCATGACAATGCCGACTCCAACAGCTCGATCAGTGGCTTGCTGGCCGGTGTCGACGGCTTGATTGCTGAAGATACTCGCTTGGGTTTCGTTACCGGTTACAGCGACAGCTCGTTGAACATGGGCAGTGGCACGCATTCGTCGGCGTCGGTCGACAGCTACCACCTGGGTGCGTACCTGGGACATCAGATCGACGCACTGCGCCTGACCGCCGGTGCGGCCTACAGCTGGCATCGCGTGGACGTGAAGCGTGAACTGCAGTTCGGTGGTGTCAGCGGCAGACAGAAAACCAAGCACGACGCCGCCACGACTCAGGTGTTCACTGAAGCGGCTTACGACCTGGGCCTGCAACCGATGAACCTGGAGCCGTTCGCCAATCTGTCGTACGTGCACCTGAACACCGAAAGCTTCACCGAAAAGGGTGACGCGGCGGCGCTCAAAGGCGGCGAAGACAACCGCGACGTGGTGCTCTCGACCCTGGGTGTGCGTGCCAAGCGCACTTTTGCCGTGTCGGACCAGCATCAGCTGGAACTGGGGGCGAGCCTTGGCTGGCAGCACAACCTGAGCAGCGTCGATGCGGACAGCCACCTGGCCTTCGCCAATGGCAACAGCGCGTTCACCGTGCAGAGCGTGTCGATGGATCGTGATGCTGCGGTGGTGGGCGTACGCGCCGGTCTGGCGCTCAATCGCGATGTGCGGGTGAACCTGGATTACAACGGGCTGATCGGTAGCAACGAGAAGAACCACGGCGTGGGTCTGACCCTCGACTGGCAGTTCTAAGGCATGCCGGCAGTTCTTGCGAGAACTGCCGGTCTTGAAGGAAGAGAGGGCACAGCATGGGACTGTTCGATTACAAGAATGCTGATGGCAAAGCGTTGTACAGCGACGCCATCGCGCTGACGTTGTACGCCTACACACCGACCGGCAAACCGTTGCCCGCGACGGCCTGGGCCCCGGTGACCGCGACGGCGCTGGGCTATCAGGGCAAGGTTGGCGACAAGGGCACGTTCTTCGGCGAGAAGGACGGCTTTACCAGCGCCGAAGCCGAAGTGCTCGGCAAATACGACGCCTCCGGCAAACTGATCGGTATCGGTGTGGCCTTCCGTGGTACCGGCGGGCTGGACTACAGCGACACCTTCGGCGACATGAAAAACAACCTGCTGGCGGCGTTCGGGCCAGCGGATTATGCGAGCAACTACGCCAAAAACGCCTTCGACAACCTGCTCAAGGCCGTCGCTGCGTTTGCCATCGCCAATGGCATCGCTGCCAAGGACGTCTTGATCAGCGGCCACAGCCTCGGTGGGCTCGGGGTCAACAGCGTGGCCGAGTTGAGTGCGAACAATTGGGGCGGGTTCTTCAAGGACGCCAACTACATTGCGTTTGCCTCGCCGACCCAGAGCAGCACCGGCAACAATGTATTGAACATCGGCTATGAGAACGACCCGGTGTTCCGCGTGCTTGATGGCACCACGTTCAGCAGCGCCTCGATGGGCAAGCACGACAAGCCGCATGATTCGACCACCGATAACATCGTCAACTTCAACGACCACTATGCGTCCACCGCACAGAACCTGGTGCCGTTCAGCATCATCAATCCGCTGAGCTGGTCGGCGCACAGTTCGCTGGGGTATGCCGATGGCTTGAATCGGGTGATCGACTCGAAGTTCTACAACCTCACCGATAAGGACTCGACGATCATCGTCTCCAACCTGGAGCAAGCATCCCGGGGCAAAACCTGGGTCGAGGACCTCGGGCGCAGCGGCGAGCCGCACACCGGCAGCACCTTCATCATCGGCACCGACAGCAACGACTGGCTCAAGGGCGGGGCGGGCAACGACTTCCTTGAAGGCCGTGCCGGCGATGACCGGTTCCGTGACGACGGTGGCTTCAACATCCTGCTCGGTGGCGAGGGCCACAACACCTTCGAATTGCAGAAACCGTTGCAGAACTTCAGCTTCGCCAACGACGGAGACGGCACGCTGTACGTGCGCGACGCCTACGGCGGCATCAGCATGACTCGCGACATCGGTGCGCTGGTGAGCAAGGAGGCGGGGTCGTGGTGGGGCAGCAAGGACATCACCTGGGGCGTCACGGCCAAGGGCTTGAGCAATGGCAACCAACTGACCCAGTACACCCATTCGCTCAACGGCGATGCGTACGGCAATGCGTTGCACGCGACCGCCGACGGTGACTGGCTGTTCGGCCTCGGTGGCGACGACCAACTGGTCAGCGACAAGGGCCACGTGACCTTCGTCGGCGGCGCCGGAAACGACGTGATGACGGCGGTGGGTGGCAACAACACCTTCCTGTTCAGCGGCGCGTTCGGCTTCGATGCCATCAATGGCTACCAGGGCAGCGACAAACTGGTGTTCATGGGCGTCGAAGGCGCGGGGCAGGGCTACGACTACAAGCAGCACGCCTCGCAGTCCGGGGCCGACACCGTGCTGAAGATTGGCGACTATGCCGTGACCCTGATCGGGGTGGGAGTGGCTAACCTGTCGGACTCGGCATTCGTTTTTGCCTAGTACTTCCTGCAGGAGCGAGCCTGCTCGCGATAGCGGTGTGTCAGTTTGCATTTATTAATCAGACACATCGCTATCGCCAGCAGCCTCACTCCTGCAGTTAAACGCTAAACGTAGTTTCTGAAATGCTCCGGGGCGTCCCCCAAGGGGCGCCCTGGCTGTGAGCTATCTCTGACAATTCCAACAAAAGAGAGGCAATAGCAATGGGTGTGTTTGACTACAAAAACTTCGGCACAGCCGATTCCAAGGCGCTGTTCAGCGACGCCATGGCGATCACGCTGTATTCCTACCACAACCTCGATAACGGCTTTGCCACGGGCTATCAGCACAACGGCTTCGGCCTTGGCCTGCCGGCCACGCTGGTCACGGCGTTGCTGGGCGGCACGGATTCCCAGGGGGTTATCCCCGGCATTCCGTGGAACCCCGACTCGGAAAAACTCGCCCTCGACGCCGTGAAGAAGGCCGGCTGGACGCCGATCACCGCGTCGCAACTGGGGTATGAAGGCAAGACCGACGCACGCGGCACCTTCTTCGGCGAGAAGGCCGGTTACGCTACCGCTCAGGTCGAAATCCTCGGCAAGTACGACGCCCAGGGCCATCTGACGGAAATCGGCATCGCCTTTCGCGGCACCAGCGGCCCGCGGGAAAACCTGATCCTCGACTCCATCGGCGATGTGATCAACGACCTGCTGGCGGCGTTCGGTCCCAAGGACTACGCCAGGAACTACGTCGGTGAAGCCTTCGGCAACCTGCTCAGTGATGTCGTGGCGTTCGCCAAGGCCAACGGCCTGACCGGCAAGGACGTGCTGGTCAGCGGCCACAGCCTCGGCGGGCTGGCAGTCAACAGCATGGCCGACCTGAGCGGCGGCAAATGGGGCGGGTTTTTCGCCGATTCCAACTACATCGCCTACGCCTCGCCGACCCAGAGCAGCACCGACAAGGTGCTCAACGTCGGTTACGAAAACGATCCGGTATTCCGCGCCCTCGACGGCTCGAGCTTCACCGGCGCCTCGATCGGCGTGCACGACGCGCCGAAGGAATCAGCCACCGACAACATCGTCAGCTTCAACGATCACTACGCCTCGACCGCGTGGAATCTGCTGCCGTTCTCGATCCTCAACATCCCGACCTGGATCTCACACCTGCCGACTGCTTACGGCGACGGCATGAACCGGATCATCGAGTCGAAGTTCTACGACCTGACCAGCAAGGACTCGACGATCATCGTCGCCAACCTGTCGGACCCGGCGCGCGCCAATACCTGGGTGCAGGACCTCAATCGCAATGCCGAAACCCACAAGGGCAGCACCTTTATCATCGGCAGCGACGCCAACGACCTGATCCAGGGCGGCAGTGGCAACGACTATCTGGAGGGGCGCGCCGGCAACGACACCTTCCGCGACAGTGGCGGCTACAACGTCATCCTCGGCGGCGCCGGCAACAACACCCTCGACTTGCAGAAATCGGTGAACACCTTCGACTTTGCCAACGACGGCGCCGGCAACCTGTACATCCGCGATGCAAAAGGCGGGATCAGCATCACCCGCGATATCGGTAGCATCGTCACCAAGGAGCCGGGCTTCCTCTGGGGGCTGTTCAAGGACGACGTGACCCACAGCGTCACCAGCAGCGGCTTGAAGGTCGGCAACAACCTCACCGCGTATGAGTCGAGCGTCAAAGGCAGCAGCGGTGCCGACACACTCAAGGCGCATGCTGGCGGTGACTGGCTGTTCGGGCTCGATGGCAACGATCATCTGGTGGGTGGCGCCGGTAATGACGTCTTCGTCGGTGGCGCCGGCAACGACCTGATGGAGTCGGGTGGCGGGGCGGACACGTTCCTGTTCAACGGGGCGTTCGGCCAGGACCGGGTGGTCGGGTTTACGTCCAACGACAAACTGGTGTTCCTGGGCGTGCAGGGGGTGTTGCCGACCGATGACTTGCGTGCCCATGCCGCGACAGTGGGGCAGGACACGGTGCTGACGTTTGGCAATGATTCGGTGACGCTGGTCGGGGTTGCGCTCAATAGCTTGAGTGCCGACGGTATCGTGATCGCCTGATATTGATTGGCAACCCACAACCTGTGGCGAGGGCGCTGGCGCCCTCGCCACAATCGGGTGCTGGAAGTGACTCGATGGCCATTCTCTGACTCAAACCCTGTGCAAACAGGAAAAGCGGCCTAAAGCCAGCACGTGCACACACGTTCTATAGCTAGCCGCCATTAGAGTACAGGAGATTCACACGTGAGAAGTTTCAAGGGGTCTATCCGGTTTCGTCGGACTGGCGCTGTGTTCCGCCAATGTCTGGGCCGATCTGCCTCAAACCTCGATTCTGAGCCGTTACGGCACCAGCATCGAGCAACTGCCGAGCCCGGCCAAGACCAAAGCGGTCGAGCCGGTCGAGGAGAAAAGCCGTTTTCAGATCCAGCCCGAACAGCCCTTCGTGACCATTCGCCTGGGTGACGGCAAACCACCGCCGCAAACCACCGGCAATCCGAGCATTGACCGCATGGCCCAGCAGGACCTGGAGCGTTGCCAGCGCCTGCAAGGCGAATTGGTACGACGTGGCCGCAGCTACTTCAGTTGCGACAACAGCATCCCGGGCATGCCCGCGTTCGAATAACCCGAGACGCCTGTGCAGGAGCTGCCGAGGCGGCGATCTTGATCGTTCCCACGCACAGCGTGGGAACGAACGGCAGCAGGGTGTCAGTCTTCTTCGCGAACAGTGGCGACTTCATCGGCGCGCACTTTCACCTTGGCCCCGGAAATATCCTCGAATTCATAGAAACCGTCCTTGGTTTTGGTCTTCGGCATGTCCTTGGTCAAATACTGAGTGCCGTTCTGCAGGGTGACCACGGTCTGGGTCGAGCAACCGCCCAAAGCCAGCAAAGCCGCAACTGCCAGAGGAATGCCCAGCGTCTTGATTTTCATACCCACTTCTAGATCCTCGTTCCATGTGATACCGAGCAATGTCGGTCTTCTAACGCGGTTGGTGCCATCACACGGGAAAAAGTTCGATGCGCCGGTCAAAAAATGCCACTGATCCTTTTCTGTTTGCACCGGACGGGGCAGAGCTGGTATCTGTACGCATAACCAGTACTCGCTCGCCATGGCCCTGAATTTCCGTGACTGCCCATCCCCTCGACGATCCGTTCTATTACCTCAACAACTTCCGGCAAGTGCTTGACTGGCTTGAGCTGCGCTATGCCGATGTGATGAGCGCAACCGAGCACGCCTTCATTCGCGACTTCAAGGCATTGCCCAAACCGTCGCAAGGTTTGCTGGTGCGCATGGTGATGCGCAAGGGCGTGCATTTTCGTGCCGGCAAACTCGCTTATGCCGAGATCGGTGACATCGCCGAGGCTGCACAACCGTTGCTGGCCCATGGCTGGCTGGATGAACACGCCCCCTTGGCGCTGGCCGAGGTGTTCGAGGTGTTGCTCAAGGCCGAAATCCTGCAAGCGTTCGCCGCGTTCATCGAGCAACCCAAGGGCCGCAAGGACGACTGGCTGCTCGCACTCGCCGGGCTGTTCCCGGAAACCCGCCGCCTGTGCGACTGGGCACCGTTGCTCGCCGAGCGTCTGTTCAGCCTGACCATCATGGACCTGTGCGACCGCTTGCGCCTGATGTTCTTCGGCAACCTGTACCAGGACTGGTCGGAGTTCGTCCTCGCCGACCTCGGGATCTTCACCTACGAAAAAGTCGAGTTCTGCGCCGACTCCCGGGGCCTGCGCAGCCGCGAAGACGTTGACGCCTGCCTGTTTCTGCACACCTGCCAGCTGCGCTTCGAGGCCGGCGAACCGTTGGAGATCATTGTCGAGCAGGTCAGCGCCATGCATTTCGATAACCCGTGGCTGCAACGGCGGCGTGGCAAGGTGCTGTTCCAGATCGCCCAGTATTGCGAGCGCACCACCGAGTTTGCCCTGGCCCTGAACATCTACCGCGACTGTGCCTACCCGGGCGCGCGATTGCGCATGATCCGGGTGCTGGAGCGCTGCGGTGAATACGCCTTGGCGCTGGAACTCGCCACTGTGGCGGAGCAGGCCGTGGAGAGTGCTGCCGAACAACAAGGCCTGCAACGCATCGTGCCACGGCTGCGGCGCAAACTCGGTGGTCCGCCATTGAAACGCGTGGCGGCCAGACCGGTGGAGCGCCTGGATCTGCAGCTGCTGCGCAGCGATCCAGGGTTGTCGGTCGAGTACTACGTGCAGGCCCATCTGCACGACGACGATGGCCCGGTGCATTACGTGGAAAACAGTCTGATCAATTCGCTGTTCGGCCTGTTGTGCTGGCCGGCGATTTTTGCGCCGCTGCCGGGCGCGTTCTTTCACCCGTTCCAGCGCGGGCCGGTGGATTTGCTGAATGAAGACTTTCAGCAACGCCGCGCCGAACTGTTCCAGGCCTGTCTGGCTGAGCTCGACGATGGTCGCTATGCGCAGACCATTCGCGAACGATTTGTCGCCAAGTGGGGCATCCAGTCGCCATTCGTGTTTTGGGGCGCCTTGAATGAAGCCTTGCTGGAGCAGGCACTGGCCTGTCTGCCGGCCGAACACCTGAAACACTGGTTCAACCGGCTGCTGCTCGACATCAAGGCCAACCGCGCCGGCATGCCCGACCTGATCCAGTTCTGGCCGCAGCACAAAACTTACCGGATGATCGAAGTCAAAGGCCCCGGCGACCGCTTGCAGGATAACCAGCTGCGCTGGCTGGAGTTCTGCCATCAACACCAGATGCCGGTTGCCGTGTGTTACGTGCAATGGGCGGAGCAGAGCGCTTGAGCTACAGCATTGCCGTGCGCGCACTGTGCGAGTTCACCGCGAAATGCGGTGACCTCGACCTGCGTTTCACACCGTCCCCCACAGCGCTGGAAGGCATTGCCGGGCATCGCACCGTGGCTTCGCGGCGTAGCGAGCAGTATCAAAGTGAAGTCGCGCTGGAAGGCGAGTACCTGCAACTGAAGGTCAAGGGCAGGGCGGATGGCTACGACCCGGCGCAAAACTGCCTGGAAGAGGTCAAAACCTACCGTGGCGACCTGAGCAAGCAACCGGCCAATCATCGGCAATTGCACTGGGCGCAGGCCAAGGTTTACGGCTGGTTGATGTGCCGCAAGCTCGATGTGCAGCAGATCAACCTGGCGCTGGTGTATTTCGACATCGTCAGCGAGAAGGAAACCTGCCTGGTCGAAGCCTTCGACGCCAAGACCCTGCAGGACTTCTTCGAGCACCAATGCCGCTTGTTTCTGCATTGGGCCGAACAGGAAATGGCGCACCGCGATGCGCGTAATCGAGCGGCGCAGCACCTTAGCTTTCCCCATGCCGGTTTTCGCCCCGGCCAGCGGCACCTGGCCGAATCGGTGTTCAAGGCCGTCAGCACCGGTCGTTGTCTGATGGCCCAGGCGCCGACCGGGATCGGCAAGACCCTCGGCACCCTGTTCCCGATGCTCAAGGCGCTGGCGCCGCAGCAACTGGACAAGGTGTTCTTCCTGACCGCCAAGACCCCCGGGCGCAAACTGGCGCTGGACGCCAGTCAGGTGTTGTTCGATCAGACGCCGGCATTGCCCTTGCGGGTCCTGGAAATGGTCGCCCGGGACAAGGCCTGCGAACACCCGGACAAGGCCTGTCACGGTGAATCCTGTCCCCTGGCGCAAGGCTTCTACGATCGTTTGCCCGCCGCCCGCGAAGCGGCCAGTCGCATCAACCTGCTTGATCAGGCGGCCATGCGCGACGTCGCCGCGCAACACTCGGTCTGTCCGTATTACCTGAGCCAGGAAATGGCCCGCTGGGCCGACGTGGTGGTAGCCGACTACAACTATTATTTCGACTTCAGTGCTTTGCTGTTCGGGCTGGCCCAGCTCAATCAGTGGAAAGTCGCCGTCCTGGCAGACGAGGCGCACAACCTGGTGGAGCGCGGCCGGCAGATGTACAGCGCCAGTCTGGATCAGGGCACCTTCGGCAGCGTGCGCAAAACCGCCCCGCAGGCGCTGAAAAACGTCCTGCAACGGGTCAACCGCGAGTGGAACGCGTTGCATGCGCCGCAACTGGCGCCGTATCAGGCCTACGACAAGGCGCCGGAAAAACTGCTGCAAGCGATCTCGCTGTGCTGCGCGGCCATCGGCGATTACCTCAACGATCACCCGCAAGGGCTCGACAGCGGTTTGCAGAATGTCTACTTCGACCTGCTGCAATTTGGCCGGGTCGCGGAGCTGTACGACGAGCATTATCTGTT
Source organism: Pseudomonas sp. GNP014 (assembly GCF_054344005.1). Classification (NCBI taxonomy): domain Bacteria; kingdom Pseudomonadati; phylum Pseudomonadota; class Gammaproteobacteria; order Pseudomonadales; family Pseudomonadaceae; genus Pseudomonas; species Pseudomonas sp. GNP014. Next base: position 4,328,469 of record NZ_JBTGUS010000001.1, read on the forward strand.
CGACATCAGCAAGCGCGACCTCGATCGCAAGCGACCGCTGTCGCAACTGTGCCTGCGCAATGTGGTGCCGGCCGCGTTCATCGGCCCGCGCCTGAAAGCGGCGCGCAGCAGCGTATTGTTTTCCGCCACCCTCAGCCCGCGCCGCTATTACGCCGACCTGCTCGGGACACCCGCCGATACCGTGTGCATCGACGTAGAGTCGCCGTTCAGCGCCGAGCAGTTGCAGGTGCACATCGTCAGCCGCATCTCGACGCGCTTCAACCATCGCCAGGCTTCGCTGGCGCCCATCGTCGAACTGATCGCTCGCCAGTTCAGCGAGCGGCCGGGCAACTATCTGGCGTTCTTCAGCAGCTTTGACTACTTGCAACAGGTCGCGCAGTTGCTGGCCGAACGGCACCCCCACATCACCTTGTGGCAGCAATCACGGGGCATGGCCGAAGGGCAGCGTCAGGCGTTCCTCGATCAGTTCACCGCCGACAGCCAGGGCGTCGGGTTTGCGGTGCTGGGCGGCGCCTTCGGGGAAGGCATCGACTTGCCCGGCGCCCGCCTGATCGGTGCGTTCATCGCCACCCTGGGGCTGGCGCAGCTCAACCCGGTCAATGAACAGATGAAGCAGCGCATGGCGGCGATTTTCGGCGCCGGCTACGACTACACCTACCTGTTTCCCGGCGTACAGAAAGTGGTGCAGGCCGCCGGTCGCGTGATCCGCACCCGCGAGGATCGCGGCGTGGTGATGCTGATCGACGATCGCTTTGCCGAGCATCGCATTCAGCAACTGCTGCCGCGCTGGTGGGCGATCGATAACGAGCCCGCCGCTTCCCAAATCGACGGATTCACGCATACTCCTGCTCATATCAGTGTGCGGTGAGTGGAATGAGCGATAACAGCAAGACCGGGGCGATGGAGGAGATGCGATTTCGGCTCCTGATCGATGCGGTGGTCGATTACGCGATTTACATGATCGACCCCGACGGCATCATCACCAGCTGGAACTCCGGCGCGAAACGCTTCAAGGGCTATGAAGAGGCGGAAATTCTCGGCGAGCACTTTTCAAGGTTCTACACCACGGACGATCGCGCTGCCGGATTGCCGCAGCGGGCGTTGGATACGGCGGTCCGCGAAGGACGGTATGAAGGTGAAGGCTGGCGGGTGCGCAAGGACGGCACGAATTTCTGGTGCCACGTGGTGATCGACCCGATCATCGCGCCGGATGGCCGCTTGCTCGGTTTCGCCAAGATCACCCGCGACCTGACTGATCGCAAAATGGCCGAGGAAACCCTCAAGCGAAGTGAGCAGCAGTTCCGCCTGCTGGTGCAAGGCGTTACCGACTACGCGATTTATATGCTCAGCCCGGAAGGCCGCGTCAGTAACTGGAATCAGGGTGCACAACGCATCAAGGGCTATACGCCGGAAGAAATCATCGGTGAGCATTTTTCGGTTTTCTACACCCCCGAAGACCGTGAACTCGGCGAGCCGGCGCGGGCCCTGGACATCGCCACCCGCGAAGGCCGCTTTGAGAACAGGAGCTGGCGCGTACGCAAGGATGGCACGCGTTTTCTCGCGCACGTGGTAGTCGATGCGATTCGCGGGGAAACCGGGACGCTGCTGGGGTTTGCCAAGATCACGCGTGACGTGACGCAAGCCCATGAGGCGCAACTGGCCCTGGAAAAGACCCGCGAGGCGTTGTTCCAGGCGCAGAAGATGCAGGCCATCGGTCAGCTCAGCGGCGGTATTGCCCATGACTTCAACAACCTGCTGACGGTGATCCTGGGCAATCTGGAAATTCTGCAGAAACGCATCGGTGACGAACCGAAAATCAGCCGCTTGCTGGAGAACGCCACCCAGGGCGCCTTGCGCGGTGTGTCGCTGACCCAGCGCATGCTGGCGTTCGCACGCCGGCAGGAGCTCAAGACCGAACCGGTCGATATTCCGCAACTGGTGCAAGGCATCACCGGGCTGTTACGCAGTTCGCTGGGGCCAGGAATTCACATCGAGACACGCTTTGCGCCGGACCTTTCGCCGGTGCTGGCAGACAGCAACCAACTGGAGCTGGCCGTGCTCAACCTGGCCACCAACGCCCGCGACGCCATGCCCGACGGTGGCACAGTGGTGATCAGTGCGCAGCCGGAAGTCGTGCTTGAACAGAGTTATTCGGCGCTGACACCGGGGCATTATGTGTGCCTGAGCCTGATCGACAGCGGCGAGGGCATGGACACAGAAACCCTGGCCCAGGCCAGGGATCCGTTTTTCACCACCAAGGGCCTGGGCAAGGGCACCGGCCTGGGCTTGTCGATGGTGCACGGCTTCATCGAGCAACTCGGTGGGCGCTTTGTCCTCAAGAGCGAAAAAGGCCACGGCACAGCGGCCGAACTCTGGTTGCCGGTGATCGGCGAGGGCGTGACGGCCAAACCCTCGCGGCTGCCGGTCGAACCGATTGCAGTACCACGGCTCAGCGTACTGGTGGTGGACGACGATTCGCTGGTCTTGACCAGCACCAGCCTGTTACTCGAGGACCTGGGGCACCGGGTGATCAATGCCACGTCCGCCGCCAGGGCGCTGGCGCTGTTCGATGAGGGCGAAGTCATCGACCTGATGATCACCGACATGGCCATGCCGACCATGAGCGGCGCACAACTGGCCCACGCCGTGCGCCTGCTCAAACCCGACCTGCCGATCATCCTCGCCACCGGTTACGCCGAACGGCTCGAAGGCTTCGCCGCGCAACTGCCGCGTCTGCCCAAGCCGTTTACCCAGTTGAATCTGGTGGAAGTGATTGCCCAGGCAATGAAATGACCCGGCGGGCAATCCGGCTGAACTTGTCTGCAAACGCGCGCTTCTAAGCGTTTTCCCCACCCCGGAGCGTGCGTCTCTTGCCTCGCATATTGACCCAGCCGACCGCTGAAGAAACCCTGACCGAACATAATGCCAAGATGTTCGGTTCGCCCAAGGAGCGGCTGGATTTCTATCGCCGGGAGATCCAGTACGAAACCAGCATCCTCGCCAACCGCACCGACGCCTACCTGGCGGCGCAGTCGTTTCTGGTGATTGCCTTTGCCTCGTGCATGGCCAACCTCAACCCGGAATGGGGCAAGTTGTTCACCCTGGTGGTGCCGCCGTTTCTGGCGCTGCTCGGGCTGCTCAGTTCGCTCAATGCCTGGCCGGGCATTCGCGCCGCGTATGACATCATTGATCACTGGCACTTCAAGCAGAGCCATCTGTTGCACAGCGAGCCCTTGATGGGACTGGCATATGACGAGTCGCCGCTGTTCAGCGAAATGGAGTCGAGCCACAAGGGGTACCGCAAGTCGCTGCTGTTCTCGGTGCGCACCCCGTGGATCTTTGCCACGTTCTGGGTATTGCTGGGCAGTTATGCGGTGTTTATTCAGGTGACCAATCCGGGCGGTTGATCAGCAGGCAAAAAGCAGTCCGGCACTGATTGCCGGGCTGCTTTTTGGGGCGAGGGATCACTCGGCAATTTCAAGCTGGCGACGCAATCCCTGCGAGTTGTGCGGCGACATGGGGATCGGCGGGAAGTCTTCGTTGAGCACGCACAAATGCTCGATCGCATCGGCAAACTTCAGGTCGGCTTTACGCCGTAACGCGCGATAGTGTTCAAACTGTTCCAGATCCATCTCTCGGCTTTCCAGCAGTTCGTGAGCCGCGAGGTTCAGCGCCTGCGCCTCTTCGAACAATTGGCGATTGCGTTCCAGAGCCAGCGCTCTGCAAGCCTTGATTTGCGCAGGAGTCGAGCATTCTTTCATGACCGTAACCTTATTTTTCGGGATTCCTTTTCATAGGCGTTTCGCCGCAGGGGAACCGAACCTGCCAGGCCCCGCCGAGGTGCTCGGCGAGGGGTTAACGTTGTGACCGCCAAGCGTTGCGCAGAGATCCATTTTTTTTCGCAGGATTTTTAACCTTGTCATTCCCCTGTAGAAGCTGCCCCAGGCTGCTCCTATAAAAGGGCTTTCTGGCGTCGTTCGTAGCGGGCAAGAATCGGCTGGGTGCTGACCCCGTGCAGCAAAATGCTCAGGGCCACCACAGACAGCGTGAGGTCGGTACACAGCGTGGCGACAGCGTCGGTCAGGCCATGATTCAAGGCATAAAACAGGTAGAACAGGCTGCCGATACCGCGGATGCCGAACCAGCCAATCAACAGCCGTTGCCGCCCCAGCAACAGGCCACCCCACGGCATCAGTGCAACGCAGACCGGACGGATCAGGCAGAACAACACACCGCCGACCAGCAACGCGCGCCAATCCCAGTGCGCGATCAGCACCACGCCCAGCAGGGTGACCAGAAACACTTCCATGGCCCGTTCCACCAGACTGCCGAACGACAGCATATCGCCCATCATGATGCCGGCCGCGACCTGACTGCTTTCCAGCCGTTCGGTATCGCCGTGCATCGCGTGTTGCGGCTCGACGTTCTGGTGGCCGACCACCGGTTGCACCAGGTGTTCGGCCGGCGGCTGGCTGGCGCCGGTGGATTTCACTTCAACCTGACGCAAGCCCAGGCCGGCCGCAAAGACCGACAGAAAGCCGTAGCCGCCGATGGCTTCGGCAACGACGTAAGCCAGGGCTATCAGCGACAACGCCAGATAGTCGTTGGGGCTCAGGGTGCTGTCGTCATTGCGGATGCGCAGCGACAGGGTCACACGGCCGATGCCGCGGCCCATCCAGTAACCGGTCAACAGACCGGCGGGCACGGCCCACAGCAGATTGCGCAAGACCCAACCCTGCCAGTCGGCAGCTGTGCCGTCACCGTGAATCAGCAACAGCCCGAGAATCACAAAAGGGAAGGCGATCCCGTCATTGAGCCCGGCCTCACCGGACAGGCCAAACCGCACACTGTCGACGTCCCGCGCATCATTGACCTGCACCAGGGCGGCGAGCACGGGGTCGGTTGGCGCCAGAATCGCACCGATCAGCAGCGACGGGCCCCACGGTAGCTGCAAGCCCCAATGCAACAGCAGGCATACCCCGGCGATGGTCAGCACCATCACCGGGCCCGCGAGGCCGAAGGCTATCCGCCAGCGTTTGTCGCGCAGCGGCAAGCGCAACTTGAGGCCGCAGACGAACAGCGAAAACAGCACCGCGACTTCCGTCAGGTGCTCCATCCATAACGAGGCGTCGTCCAGCGACAGTTTCAACAGATCAAGGCCGCTGGGACCGATGCCGATCCCCAGCAGCAGGCAGACCGCCGATGTGGTCACCGGCATCCAGCGCAGGTACGACGAGGTCAGCGCCAGGGTCAACAGCACAGCGCCCAGCACGGCGACCCACACGGTAAAGCTCATAAGATGCCGCCTTGGATATTGGGTGTGACTGCCGTTGTGAGCAGGCGCAGCCTTCGGCAGCGCCTGCAGGGTCGTGTTGCTGTGTGAATAGCGCGGAATCAGAGCATCGGTTTGCCACCTGTCACGCCGTAGCGCTGGCCGGTGATGTAGCTGGCTTCGTCCGACGCCAGCAATACATAGATCGGCGCCACTTCCACTGGTTGCCCGGGGCGCCCGAGCGGGGTTTCGCTGCCGAAATTCTGGACTTCTTCATCCGGCATGGTCGAGACGATCAGCGGGGTCCAGATCGGCCCCGGTGCCACGCAGTTCACGCGGATCTCTTTCGGCCCGAGCATCTGGGCCAGGCCACCGGTGAAGTTGGCGATCGCGCCTTTGGTGGTGGCGTAGGCGAGCAGGGTCGGGTTGGGCAAATCGGAGTTGATCGAGCTGGTGTTGATGATCGACGCGCCGGGGCGCATGTGTTTGATCGCCGCCTGACACAAGCGGAAAATCGCGGTGATGTTGACGTCAAAGGTCATCACCCATTCTTCGTCGGGGATTTCTTCAAAGGTTTCGTGGGTCATCTGGAACGCGGCGTTGTTGACCAGCACGTCGATGCGGCCAAAGCGTTCGATGGTCTGGTCGACCAGCGCCTGGCAGTGGGCCTTTTGCGCGAGGTCACCGGGCAACAACAGGCACTGGCGACCGGCCTGCTCGACCCAGCGCGCGGTCTCTTTGGCGTCGTCATGCTCATCGAGATAAGCCACGACGACGTCTGCGCCTTCACGGGCAAAGGCAATCGCCACGGCGCGACCGATGCCGCTGTCGGCGCCGGTGATCAGCGCAATCTTGCCGGCCAGCCTGCCGGAACCGACATAGCTTTGTTCGCCGCAGTCGGGATAAGGCTGCATTTTGCCTTGCTCGCCGGGCACCGCCTGGGCCTGTTTGGGGAAGGGGGGTTTTGGATAGTCGGTCATCGCAAATCTCCGGGTCTCATGGCAGGTATGAGAGGTTGACCCGGGCGGTTTGCCGTGAGTTCGATCAGATTTGGGGAGCTGGCAAGCCAGCTCCCACATCAATCAAAGTGTTTTCAGGTATTGCGGTCAGCCAGGGCTCGCTCCATCCGGGCAATACCGTCTTCGAGCATTGAACGCGGGCAGCCGAAGTTCAGGCGCACGAACTGTTGGTGCTGGTCGCCGAAGTCCAGACCGGCGCTCAAGCCGACTTTGGCCTCTTCCAGAAAGAACTGCTGAGGATTGGCCAGATCCAGCGCCGAGCAATCGAGCCACGCCAGATACGTGCCCTGCGGCACGTTGAGGGTCACGCCGGGCAACCGGCGGCGCACGGCGTCCACCAGCCAGTCACGGTTGGCCTGCAGGTAGGTTTTCAACTCGGCCAGCCACGGCCCGGCTTCGCTGTAGGCGACGCGGGTGGCTTCCATGCCCAGCGGGTTGACACTGTCGACCATGCCGCAGCGGGCGTGGTTGACGCGTTCGCGCAGGGCGGCGTCCTGGATGATCATGAACGAGGTCTTGAGACCGGCGATGTTGTAGGCCTTGCTCGCCGACATCAGGGTGATGGTGCGGCGGGCGATTTCCGGGCTCAGGGAAGCGGTCGGGATGTGCACGCGACCGTCGAAGCACAGCTCGGCGTGGATTTCGTCGGAGATGATCCACGCGTCCCGGGCAACACAGATATCCGCCACCGCTTGCAGTTCTTCACGGCCGAACACCTTGCCGATCGGGTTGTGCGGGTTGCTTAGCAGCAGCGCGCCGCCACCGATCAGTGATTCACGCAAGCCCTCCAAGGGCGTCAAGTAAGTGCCGTCAGCCTGTGCGACGAATTTTAGCTCGACCTTGTTCAAGCCCCAGTGGCCCGGCGCATGGCGCAGCGGCGGGTAGTTGGGCACTTGCACCACGACGTTCTGTTGCGGCTGCACCAGCGCTTTCAAGGCCATGTTGAAACCGGACTCAACGCCCGGCAGAAAGATCAGCTCCTGAGGTTTGACCTGCCACGCGAACTTGTTCCAGAGGTCGGCAACGATGGCCTCGCGCAGGTTGTCCTGCGCCACGCTGTAACCCAACAGCGGGTGCAGCAGACGCTGCTGCAGTGCCTCGATCACCACCGGCGGTGCGGCGAAATCCATATCAGCGACCCACATCGGCAACACGTCGGCCGGGTAGCGGCTCCACTTGGTGCTGCCGGTGTTGTGGCGGTCGAATACCTGATCAAAATCGAAAGTCATGCGCGGTCTCGTGAAGGCGGGAATGGTCCTGCCGGCCATTCTAAGCCTCCATCCCCTGTGGGGGCGAGTTTGCTGCTTATAAGGTTCACACAATACCTGTGGGAGCGAGCTTGCTCGCGAAGGCGTCGTGTCAGTCAGCATCGTTGTCGAATGACACACCGCTTTCGCGAGCAAGCTCGCTCCCACAGGGTTTGGTGGTCTTCAGTTAAGAACCGACAAACGGCCGACGGTCGGTTTTCACACAAACCGTGTGGTCATTGTCTACAGTGAAAACGTCGGCACACGTTTGCCGTAACCGTGTTTGTCCAGAAAAAGCCCGGCATCAGTACCGGGTTCCACCTGATCAGGAGTGCACGATGGATCTCAGCCGTCGTCAGTTCTTCAAGGTCGCCGGTATCGGCCTTGCAGGCTCTAGCCTGGGCGCGTTGGGCATGGCCCCGACGCCAGCCTTCGCCGAGCAGGTGCGCCACTTCAAGCTTGCCCACACCCATGAAACCCGCAACACCTGCCCGTATTGCTCGGTCGGTTGCGGCTTGATCATGTACAGCCAGGGCGATGCCGCGAAGAACGTCGCGCAAAATATCATTCACATCGAGGGCGACGCCGACCACCCGGTCAACCGCGGTACCCTCTGCCCGAAAGGCGCAGGTCTTCTCGACTTCATTCACAGCCCCGGCCGTTTGCTCTACCCGCAAACGCGCAAACCGGGCAGCAGCGAATGGACGCGAATCAGTTGGGACGAAGCGCTCGACCGCATCGTCGACCTGATGAAAGCCGACCGCGACGCTAACTTCATCGAGAAAAATGCCAACGGGCAAACAGTGAATCGCTGGCTGAGCACCGGGTTCCTCGCGGCATCGGCGGCGTCCAACGAAGCCGGCTACATCACCCAGAAGGTGATTCGCAGTCTCGGCATGCTGGGGTTCGATAACCAGGCGCGTGTCTGACACGGCCCGACGGTGGCAAGTCTTGCCCCGACGTACGGCCGTGGAGCCATGACCAACACCTGGACCGATATCGCCAACGCGAATCTGATCCTGGTGATGGGTGGCAACGCAGCAGAAGCGCATCCGTGCGGCTTCAAATGGGTGACCGAGGCCAAAGCGCACAACGCCGCGCGGCTGATCGTGGTCGATCCGCGTTTTACCCGGACCGCGTCCGTGGCCGACTATTACGCGCCGATCCGTACCGGCACCGACATCGCCTTCATGGGCGGCCTGATCAATTACCTGCTGACCACGGACAAGATCCAGCACGAATACGTGCGCAACTACACCGACATGTCGTTTATCGTCAGGGCCGGTTACGGCTTTGAAGATGGCATCTTCAGCGGCTACGACGTGGCCAAGCGCAGCTATACCGACAAATCCGGCTGGGGCTACGAGCTGGGCGAGGACGGCTTTGTCAAAGTCGACCCGACCCTGCAGGACCCGCGCTGTGTCTATCAACTGATGAAACAGCATTACAGCCGCTACAACATCGACCTCGCCAGCCAGATCTGCGGGATGCCGGTCGATGCCATGCAGAAAATCTGGGATGAGATTGCCACGTGCGCCACGCCCGGCAAGACCATGACCATTCTCTATGCGCTCGGCTGGACGCAACACTCGATCGGCGCGCAGATCATTCGCAGTGCGGCGATGGTCCAGCTGTTGCTGGGCAACGTCGGCATGCCGGGCGGCGGGGTCAACGCGTTGCGCGGGCACTCGAACATTCAGGGCCTGACCGACCTTGGTTTGCTTTCCAATGCGCTGCCGGGCTACCTGACGCTGGGCACCGACACCGAGCAGGATTACAACGCCTTCATCCACAAACGCACGCAAGTGCCGCTGCGTCCTGGGCAATTGTCGTACTGGCAGAACTACAGCAAATTCCACGTCAGCCTGATGAAGGCGTGGTACGGCGCCAATGCCACCGTCGAGAACAATTGGTGCTACGACCATCTGCCGAAACTGGACATCCCCAACTACGACGTCCTGAAGATGTTCGACCTGATGAGCCAGGGCAAGGTCAACGGCTACTTCTGCCAGGGTTTCAACCCGATCGCTGCGCTGCCCGACAAGAACCGGGTGATGGGCGCACTGGCCAAACTGAAATGGCTGGTGGTGATGGACCCGCTGGCCACAGAAACCTCGGAGTTCTGGCACAACGTCGGGCCGTACAACGACGTGAAAAGCGCCGAGATCCAGACCGAAGTCATTCGCCTGCCCACCACCTGTTTTGCCGAAGAGGACGGTTCGCTGGTCAACAGCAGCCGCTGGCTGCAATGGCACTGGAAGGGTGCCGATGGCCCGGGCGAAGCGCAGACCGACATTCGCATCATGAGCGAGCTGTTCCTGCGCCTGCGCAAGCGCTATCAGGCCGAGGGCGGCAAGTTCCCCGATCCACTGCTGAAGCTGTCGTGGCCGTACAAGATCCCCGACGAGCCTTCGCCGGAAGAACTGGCCAAGGAGATCAACGGCAGCGCCGTCGCCGACTTCACCGATGCCACCGGCGTCGCGGTCAAGGCCGGCACGCAACTGGCGGGTTTCGGCTTGCTCAAGGATGACGGCAGTACCGCATCCGGCTGCTGGATTTTCGCCGGCAGCTGGACCGAAGCCGGTAATCAGATGGCCCGGCGTGATAACGCCGATCCCTATGGCATGCATCAGCATCTGGGTTGGGCATGGGCGTGGCCGGCCAACCGGCGGATTCTCTACAACCGTGCTTCGGCGGATGTCGCCGGCAAACCGTGGGACCCGAAAAAGCGTCTGGTGTGGTGGAACGGCAAGGCCTGGGGCGGTACCGATGTGCCGGACTACAAGGCCGATGTGCCGCCGGAAGCCGGGATGAACCCGTTCATCATGAACCCCGAAGGCGTGGCGCGGTTCTTTGCCGTCGACAAGATGAACGAGGGGCCATTCCCCGAGCACTACGAGCCGTTCGAAACGCCGATCGGCATCAACCCGCTGCACCCGCAAAACAAGAAGGCCACCAGTAACCCGGCGGCGCGGATCTTCGATTCGGTCTGGGAAAGCCTCGGCGAAGCCAAGGACTTCCCGTACGCCGGCACCAGTTACCGGCTCACCGAGCATTTCCACTTCTGGAGCAAGCATTGCAAATTGAATGCGATTTCCCAGCCCGAGCAGTTCGTCGAGATCGGCGAAGTGCTGGCGAAAGAGAAGGGCATTGCCGCCGGTGATCGCGTGCGCGTCAGCTGTAAACGCGGGTTCATCGAAGCGGTGGCGGTGGTGACCAAAAGGATCCGGCCGTTGCAGGTCAACGGCCAGGTCGTGCATCAGATCGGCATCCCGCTGCACTGGGGATTCACCGGCCTGACGCGTCACGGTTACCTGACCAACACCTTGGTGCCGTTCCTCGGCGATGGCAACACCCAGACCCCGGAATCCAAGTCATTCCTGGTCAACGTGGAGAAGCTCTGATGGAGAATCTTTAAATGGCCAGCCAAGACATCATTGCCCGCTCGGCCACCACCACGGTGCCACCCTCGGTGAGGAATCAGCAGGAGGTGGCGAAGCTGATCGACACCACCAAATGCATTGGCTGCAAGGCCTGCCAAGTCGCGTGCTCGGAATGGAACGAGCTGCGCGACGAGGTGGGCCACAACCACGGCACCTACGACAATCCGCAAGACCTGAGCGCCGAAACCTGGACGTTGATGCGCTTCACCGAGCACGAAACCGACGCGGGCAACCTCGAATGGTTGATCCGCAAGGACGGCTGCATGCACTGTGCCGAGCCCGGTTGCCTGGCGGCCTGCCCAAGTCCGGGGGCGATTATCAAGCACGCCAACGGCATCGTCGATTTCGATCAGGACCGCTGCATCGGCTGCGGCTATTGCATCACCGGTTGCCCGTTCAACATTCCGCGGATTTCGCAGAAGGATCACAAGGCCTACAAATGCACGTTGTGTTCGGATCGGGTGGCGGTGGGGCTGGAACCGGCCTGCGTGAAAACCTGCCCGACCGGCGCGATTGTCTTCGGCAGCAAGGACGACATGAAGGAGCACGCAGCCGAACGCATCGTCGACCTGAAAAGCCGTGGCTTCGACAATGCCGGCCTGTACGACCCGGAATGCGTCGGCGGCACCCATGTGATGTACGTGCTGCACCATGCCGACACACCGAAGATCTACGCCGGGTTGCCGGATGCGCCGGCCATCAGTCCGTTGGTGGGCCTGTGGAAAGGCATCAGCAAGCCCCTGGGCCTGCTGGCAATGGGCGCGGCGGTGCTGGCCGGGTTCTTCCACTATGTGCGCATCGGGCCGAACCGGGTCGAGGAGGATGACCATCCAACGCCACCCGACACCTCGGTGCATACCGTCGATCCGGCGGTGCACACCTTCGATCCACGTGGGGAGGACCGGCCATGAGCAACAAGACGATCCTGCGTTACACCGCCAACCAGCGCACCAATCACTGGCTGGTGGCGATTCTGTTTTTCATGGCCGGGCTGTCGGGGCTGGCGTTGTTTCATCCGTCGATGTTCTGGCTGACCAATCTGTTCGGCGGCGGGCCGTGGACACGGATTCTGCATCCGTACATGGGCATCGCCATGTTCGTGTTGTTCCTTGGCCTGGTGTTCAGCTTCTGGCGCAGCAATTTCTTCATCGCCAATGACCGGCGGTGGCTACGGCGGATCAATCGGGTGATGGTCAACGACGAAGAAAGCGTGCCGCCGGTGGGCAAGTACAACGCCGGGCAGAAGCTGCTGTTCTGGACTTTACTCCTGTGCATGTTCGCGTTGCTGTTCACCGGGCTGGTGATCTGGCGGGCCTGGTTCAGTGCGTATTTCGGCATCACCGTGATCCGCTGGGCGATGCTCCTGCATGCACTGGCCGGGTTTGTGCTGATCCTGAGCATCATCATTCACATCTACGCCGGGCTGTGGATCAAGGGCTCGGTGGACGCGATGCTGCACGGCTGGGTCAGTCGCGCCTGGGCGAAGAAACACCATGAACTCTGGTATCGCGAAATCACTCGCGACGAACGCCGTCCGGACGTGCCGGAACGACCGATCACCAAAAAGGGCTGACCTTTGGCAACCATTCTTGAACCCGGGGACATCGAGGCGGCGGCCAGTTCGCCGCCGTTTCTGCATCTGCCGCCGCCTGACCTGTTTGCGCTCCGCGCCGATCGACTGGAAAAACTGGCCGAGGGGCATCCACTGGCTGAGTACCTGCGGTTGATTGCCGGGTTGTGCCGTGTTCAGCAACAGGTGTTCGACGACCCACCGCAGACGGCGCGGATCGATCAGCAAAGGATTGCTGCCTGTCAGCAACATGGTTTACCGCCGTTCGCCGCCGACACGTTGGTGCGCGAAGAGGGCTGGCAGGCTTGGCTCGACGCGTTGCTGCAGCGTTATGAGCCGGCGCATCAACCTGCGGTTGTGGATGCGCTCGACACGCTGCGCGCCGCCAGTTCCGGTCAGTTGCGTGCGTGGGCCGTGGCTCTGGTCAGTGGCCAGTATTCGTTGGTGCCGGCGCAGCTGGTGCCGTTCCTCGGCGCCGCACTGCAAGTGGCGTGGAGCCACTGGCTGCTCAGCGTGCACGACCTGCAACTGAAACCCGGCGACAGCCTCAGCCAATGCCCGGCCTGCGGGTCACCGGCGATGGCCGGGGTGATCCGCCATCGCGGCAAACACAACGGTCTGCGTTATCTGGTGTGTTCGCTGTGTGCCTGCGAATGGCATGTGGTGCGGGTCAAGTGCGTGTATTGCGAGTCGAGCAAAGGGCTCGACTATCTGAGCTTTGAGGATGATCGGCATGCGGCCAATCAGGCGCCGTTAAGGGCGGAGGTCTGTCCGGGCTGCAATAGCTACCTGAAACTGGTTTATCTGGAGAACGATGCCGATGCCGAGGCGTTGTCGGCAGATCTCGGCAGTTTGCTGCTGGATATGCGTCTGGCTCAGGACGGTTATCAGCGGCTGGCACCGAATCTCTTGCTGGCTCCGGGAGATGAGTGAACGCAGGGTCTACACTCTGGCCCAGTGATCTATCTCCAGGAGTGGCTGATGTCCCTGCGGTTACCTTCCATTGATGGGTTGTTGCGTCACCCGGCCTGCCTGCCGTTGGCCGAGCGTCATGGACGTGAGTCGCTGCTGGCGGGTTTACGCCAGTTGCTCGATGAGTTGCGTTCCGCTGTCTTGAGCGGGCAATTGTCCGCCGTCGAAATCAGCCCCGAAGTGCTCGCTGGCCGCGTCGGTGAACGCCTGGCCCGGCAACAGCGCAGCAACGTGCGGCGGGTGTTCAACCTGACCGGCACGGTGTTGCACACCAACCTCGGCCGCGCCTTGCTCCCGGACGAAGCCATTGAGGCCGTGCACATGGCCGCGCGTTATCCGCTCAATCTGGAGTTCGATCTGGCCAGCGGCAAGCGCGGTGATCGCGATGATTTGATCGAAGGCCTGATCCGCGAACTGACCGGCGCCGAAGCCGTTACCGTGGTCAACAACAATGCCGCCGCCGTGCTCTTGACCCTGAACAGTCTCGGCGCACGCAAGGAAGGCATCATTTCCCGTGGCGAGCTGATCGAAATCGGCGGTGCGTTCCGCATCCCCGACATCATGGCCCGCGCCGGCGTGCGTCTGCACGAAGTCGGCACGACCAATCGCACCCATGCCCGCGACTATGAGGCGGCGATCAGCCCGCGCAGCGGCTTGATCATGCGCGTGCATGCCAGCAACTACAGCATCGAAGGTTTTACCGCCCGCGTACCGACAGCGGAACTGGCCGAGTTGGCCCACCGACATGGCTTGCCGTTGCTGGAAGATCTCGGTAGCGGCAGTTTGTTGGACTTGACGCGCTGGGGCTTGCCGGCGGAACCGACGGTGCGCCAGGCGTTGCTCGACGGTGCAGATATCGTCACCTTCAGTGGCGACAAATTACTGGGAGGGCCGCAGGCCGGGTTGATTGTCGGCCGCAAAGAACTGATCGCGAAGATCAAGAAGAACCCGCTGAAACGCGCGCTGCGGGTGGACAAACTGACCTTGGCCGCGCTGGAAGCGGTGCTGGGGTTGTACCGCGACCCGGACCGCCTCGCTGAACGTCTGCCGAGCCTGCGCCTGTTGACGCGCCCGCAAGCCGACATCTTCGCCCAGGCATCACGGCTGCAGCCGGCGCTGGCCGACGTATTGGGCGAGACCTGGAATGTCAGCGCAGTCCACGCCTTGGGCATGATCGGCAGCGGTAGCCAACCGGTGGCGCGCTTGCCGAGCGCGGCGTTGTGCCTGCGCCCGCAAGTGTCCAAGCGCTTGCGCGGGCGTTGCCTGCTGACTCTGGAAGCGGCGCTGCGCGCTTTGCCGATCCCGGTGCTTGGACGCATTGACGACGATGCGCTGTGGCTGGATTTGCGTCAGCTCGACGATGAACCGGCGTGGCTCGCGCAATTGCCGCACCTGCAGGTCGATTCGTGATTGTCGGCACGGCGGGGCACATCGACCACGGCAAGACGTCGCTGCTGCAAGCCTTGACCGGGCAAACCGGCGACCGCCGCCCGCAGGAACGCGAGCGCGGCATGACCATCGACCTGGGTTATCTCTACGCCGAACTTGAACCTGGCACGGGGCTGACCGGGTTTATCGACGTCCCCGGCCACGAAAAATTCACCCATAACATGCTCGCCGGTGCGCAAGGCATTGATCTGGTGTTGCTGGTGGTGGCGGCGGATGACGGTGTGATGCCGCAAACCCGCGAACACTTGGCGATTGTTGAATTGCTCGGCATTTCGCGGGCCGTGGTGGCGATCACCAAGTGCGACCGGGTCGAGGCGGGCAGGGTGGAAGAAGTGCAGCGTCAAGTGCTGGATCTACTCGCGCCGGGGCCGTTTGCCGAGGCGCCGATAATGACTGTGTCGAGCTTGAGCGGGCAGGGCATTGAAGCACTGCGCGAGCTGCTGGTGCAGACGCAAAGCGAGGTACATGAGCGTAGCCGTGAAGGGGGATTTCGCCTGGCCATCGACCGCGCGTTCAGCGTGGCGGGCGCGGGGATTGTGGTGACCGGCACGGCGTTGTCGGGCGCAGTTACGGTCGGCGACAAACTGACCCTCGGGCCATCCGGGAAAACCGTGCGGGTGCGCGGCTTGCACGCGCAGAACCAAGCCGCCGAACAGGCCTTCGCCGGGCAACGGGTGGCGTTGAATCTGAGCGGTGAACGCCTCGAACTGGCGCAGATCCATCGCGGCCAATGGTTGCTGAACGAGTGGTTGCACGCCCCGACACAACGGGTCGACATCGACTTTCACCTATTGCCCGGCGAACGCACCTTCGAACATTTTCACCCGGTGCATGTGCATCTCGGCACGCAGGATGTCATCGCCCGGGTGGCCTTGCTCGAAGGGCCACGCTTGAGTCCCGGCGAGCGGATGTTCGCGCAATTGCTGATCAATGTGCCGGTGCAGGCGTTGAAGGGCGATCGGCTGATTCTGCGTGACCAGAGCGCGCAACGGACCTTGGGTGGCGGTCAGGTCCTCGACCCGTTTGCACCGGCACGACAACGCCGCAGCCCCGAACGTCTGGCGCAACTGCAAGCCCTGGCTGCCAGCGATAGCCTTGAACGAGCCTTGTCGTTGCTGCTCAATCACAGCGCTGGGGGCCTCGACCCGCAACAACTGGAGCGTCAATTCAATCGCCCGCGCTCAACCTGGTCGTTAGCCGACAACGTGCGCCTGATCGACACGCGCCAAGGCCCGGTGCTGTTCAATGTGCAGCGTTGGGCGCAGCTGAAGTTCACGCTGCTGGAGCACCTCGCGCAGTTCCATGAACGGGAACCTGACCAGATGGGCCCGGATCGCGATCGCTTGCGTCGCTTCAGCGGGCTGGCACTCGAACGTTCGACATTCGCGAGCTTGCTCGATGAATTGCTGACGGCCGGATCGATCCAGGCGAGCGGTCCGTGGCTGCACCTGCCGGATCATCAGGTGCGCCTGAATGCCGAGGACGAAAGCCTCTGGCTAGGGTTGCAGCCATTGTTCGAACTGGCCGGTTTCGATCCGCCGTGGGTGCGTGACGTGGCGACAGTGCTGGGGCAGGACGACGCGGTTGTGCGCTTGTTGCTGCGTAAACTGGCGCGTTTGGGTTTGATGCATCAAATAGTGCGCGACCTGTTTTTGAGCGACGTGCAACTGCGCCAAATGGCGGAAGTGTTGCTCAAACTGGCCAGGGAAAATCCGCAGATCCAAGTGACAACCTTCCGCGATGCGCTAGGCTTGGGACGCAAACGCTGTATTCAGTACCTCGAATATTTCGACCGCGTCGGCCTGACCCGACGCCTCGGCGAATCCCGCCAGATCCGCCCCGACAACGCGCTGGCCGACGCCGACGCCCAATGAGTTCAAGGAAGGCAATCGCGCCCGGTGGCGCGGCCGGGCTTCAAACCCGGTTGGGGACGGCATCCGTTCCCGGGCAGGTTCGACTCCGGCTGCCTTCCGCCATTTCAATCAACAGCACCTACATGGCTGGCCGTGAAAGGTGTGTTGCGTACACGGATGTTTGACTGAAACCCAAACCTGTGGGAGTGAGCCTGCTCGCGATAACGGTGTATCAGTGAGCATGAATGTTGCTGAAAAGACGCTATCGCGAGCAGGCTCACTCCTACAGGGGATAGCGTTTCAAATCGGGATGGGCGGTGGGTTAGAAACCAAGTGGGTACTGGATCACCACATAGATCCGGTCAATGTCATCGCCGGCCTGCGCCTCATTGGCCCGGTGCGATACATGTGAGACCTGCACCGACAGATCCTTCGCCGCGCCCGACTGAACGATGTACTTCAAATCAATATCCCGCTCCCAGTGTTTGCCGCCGTCACCCTGCTGCGGCTGGTAACTGCCGCTGTCAGGATCGAACGGGTTGTAGGCGCCGCCCTTGGGCGCGTGGGTGCCGTCGATGTGGCTACCGCTGACGTAGCGGGTCATGAACTTCAGGCCGGGGATGCCGAAGGCGCCCAGGTCGAGGTCATAGCGCGCCTGCCATGAGCGCTCGTTGGCGCCATTGAAATCGGCGTATTTGATCGAGTTGGCGAGGTAGATCGAGTCGCCGCCGACGAAGTCGAACGGTGTGTCGCCATTGATCTTTTGCCAGCCGAGCAGCACCGCGTGCGGGCCGAAGGTGTATTTGCCGGAAAGGCTGAACGCGGTGTTGTCGATGGCGCCGGCCAGTGCCCGGCCGCTGTCGCGGGTGTGATAAAGGTTGGCGTCGAGCAGCACGCCGGACTGCTTGAGGTGCAGGTTGCCGTAGTACTGATGCCAGGTGTCGCTCAGGTCCGAGGCATACAACGCGCCGCCTATCGGGCTGTCGCTGAACAGATCGGCGCCGAGAAAACTGATCCCGACGGCCTCGGTATTGGCGCCATAGCCGTAGAAATCGCCCTTGCCCGATGAGCTGTCCTGATTCTTGAACGCGGTGAAATGCCCGGCCACCAGATTGACGTGGTCGAACTCGGCGCTGTTGAGCAGGAAACCGGTGGCGTATTCCGGTTGCAGGCGTTTGTCGGAGGTGTCGAACACCGGGGTTTCCACGGTCATTTCACCGAAGGCGAGGGTGGTGCGCGACGCTTTCAACTTGAGCGCACCGCCCGCGCTGGAGTAGTCGTTTTCGCTGCGGCCATCGCTGTCGACCGGCAGCAAGCCGGTGCCGGAATGGCCCTTGCCGCCATCCAGTTTCAGCCCGGCGAAGGCGTGGGTGTCGATGCCGAACCCGACTGTGCCGGGGGTGAAACCGGATGAGAAGGTGCCGATAAACCCTTGAGCCCATTCCTGTTTGTAGTTTTTACCGGACGCTGAGGGCGAGCGGTAATCGTTGCTCAGGAAGAAATTGCGGCTGAGCACTTCGGTTTTGGCATCGTCGAAAAAACCGCTGGCGTGGGCGGTTGTAGCGAGACCGCAGAGCAGCGCGAGCAGAGTGAGGCGCGAGGGGACGCAGTCGATCATGGTCAGTGGCCAGCGGCAATTAAGGTGACCGGGATGATCGCGGGAATGCAGGAAGGGCGATTGAGCGGGTGTGCTGAATTGCTGTGGCTGTCAGGTCATGAGGTGGTGAAGGCGCTGACGCCATCGCTGGCAAGCCAGCTCCCACAGGGATTCAGGGTGCGCTCACCGATGATGACCACACACACTCCTACAGGTTTTGCGTTCAACACGGGTTTTGTGACTGCAGCAGAAACCTGTGGGAGCTGGCAAGCCAGCTCCCACAGGGATTCAGGGTGTGCTCACCGATGATGACCATACACACTCCTACAGGTTTTGCGTTCAGCACGGGTTTTGTGACTGGAGCAGAAACCTGTGGGAGCTGGCAAGCCAGCTCCCACAGGGATTCAGGGTGCGCTCACCGATGATGACCACACACACTCCTACAGGTTTTGCGTTCAACACGGGTTTTGTGACTGGAGCAGAACCCTGTGGGAGCTGGCAAGCCAGCTCCCACAGGGATTCAGGGTGCGCTCACCGATGGTGACCACACACACTCCTACAGGTTTTGCGTTCAACACGGGTTTTGTGACTGCAGCAGAACCCTGTGGGAGCTGGCAAGCCAGCTTCCACAGGGATTCAGGGTGTGCTCACCGATGATGACCACACACACTCCTACAGGCTTTGCGTTCAACACGGGTTTTGTGACTGCAGCAGAAACCTGTGGGAGCTGGCAAGCCAGCTCCCACAGGGATTCAGGGTGCGCTCACCGATGATGACCACACACACTCCTACAGGGATTTGCGTTCAACACGGGTTTTGTGACTGCAGCAGAAACCTGTGGGAGCTGGCAAGCCAGCTCCCACAGGGATTCAGGGTGTGCTCACCGATGATGACCACACACACTCCTACAGGGATTTGCGTTCAACACGGGTTTTGTGACTGGAGCAGAAACCTGTGGGAGCTGGCTTGCCAGCGATGGCGGTGTGTCAGGCAACATTTCTGCTGACAGACACACCGCACTCCCAGCATTTAAGACAGTGGCGGCGTGCGCGGCGGGATCTGGCGTTTGCTGCCGGTCGATTCATAGGCCGCCGCGAATCGCAGCAGGTTCGAATCGTCATACGCCCGGCCAGCGAAGGTCAGCCCCACCGGCATGCCGATGTCGGCCATCACGCCCATCGGCACGGTGACGGTCGGTACGCCGAGGTGGCGGATCGCGAGGTTGCCGTTGGCCACCCAGATGCCGTTGCTCCAGGCGATGTCCGCCGATTCCGGGTTGACGTCCGCGTCTGCCGGCCCAACGTCGGCGACGGTCGGGAACAGCACGGCGTCGAGGCCGAGTGCGTCCATCCAGTCTTCCAGGTCGATCCGCCGGGTTTGTTCCAGACCTCGCAGGCCATCAGGCACGGTGGAGATCTCGTTCCACGGCGTGATGCCGCGTTCGGCCATGCGCACGTATTCATCCATGCCGGCGGCCAGATCGCCTTCACGGTTGGGCAGGGTGCCCGGATCGTGCGGGAAGATCTTCGGCCCGTCGACGTCGACCAGTCGATTGAGTTTCGGGTCACCGTTGGCTTGCAGGAAATCGTCGAACGCCCACGCGGTCAGGTCCCACAGCTCATGGTGGAGGAATTCTTTCGAGACCAGCCCGCGGGTGAACACCGTCGGTGCGCCGGGACGGTCACCTTCGCAGTTGGAGACCAGTGGGAAGTCGGTTTCGATGACTTCGGCACCTGCGGCTTCGAGGGCCTGACGCGCCTGCTTCCACAAGTCGATCACCGAGGCGCGGGTGTTGATGCGCTGGCCGGTCGGGCCACCGATGCCCGGGGCTTCGCTGGTGCCGGCTTCAGGATCGGCATTGATGAACATGCGCGGCACGGCGAAACGCTTGCCCGCCAGCGCCTTGGCATCGACGGCGAGCTCGGCGTAAGCGGCGGGGCGCACTTCGTTGACGCTCGGGATCGGCACCCACGGTTGCAGACGCCAGAGGTCGCCACGGGTGTCCGGGTCTTCAGCGACAACGATGTCGAGGACTTCGAGCAGGTCGGCCATGGTGCGCGCGTAAGGCACAACGACGTCCATAGTCGGCGTCAACGGCCAGTTGCCGCGCACCGAGATCACCCCGCGTGACGGGGTGTAGGCGCACAAACCGTTGTTCGAAGCCGGGCCGCGCCCGCTCGACCAGGTTTCTTCAGCCAGACCGAACGCGGCGAAACTCGCGGCAGTGGCAGTGCCGGCACCGTTCGACGAGCCTGAAGCAAATGGCGCGGTCAGGTAATTGGCGTTGTAAGGACTTTCGGCGCGACCGTAGACACCGCGCTGCATGCCGCCATTGGCCATCGGCGGCATATTGGTCTTGCCCAGGCAGATCGCCCCGGCGGCACGCAGGCGTTCGATGGTGAACGCATCGCGGTAGGCGATCAGGTCGGCGAAGGCCGGGCTGCCGGACGCAGCGGTCAGGCCCTTGACCAGGTAACTGTCTTTGGCGGTGTAGGGAATGCCGTCGAGTGGGCCAAGGATTTCACCTTTGGCGCGACGGGCATCGGACGCTCGCGCTTCGTTGAGCGCTTCCGGGTTGCGCACCACCACGGCATTCAGCGCCGTCGGGGTGTCGGCGCCGTCGTAGGCATCAATGCGCGCCAGATAGGCTTGTACCAGCTCCACCGAAGTGGTCTGACCGGATTCCAGCGCGGCGCGCAGTTGGGCAATGGAAACTTCAGTGACTTCGATCATGCGGTCACCGCCGTTTGAATTGGGGTTCTTTTCCTGGAATGGGTGTTCATATCGGCTCTCGTGGCACAGCTATAAGCGACAAGGTTAAGACTGGCGCCTATTTAACACCAAGCGGCGCGCGGAGTAATCGGCGGGATGGTGCTCCCACCGATTTAATCCTTTCAGGCGCTCATCATTCCCTGCGGGAGCTGACTTGCCACACGAGTTTATTGCGCCCACAGAAGGCAGATATGTCCTCAGTCGATCACAGCACGCCGTACTCCCGCGCCGTACGATCCAGCGCAATCCGCGTCTTGTCGATCAACTCATCCAGCTCCGTGCGCGTGGCGATCAACGCTGGGGCCATGATCATCCGTCCCAGTGTCGAACGAATGATCAACCCCTCTTCAAAGCCAATCGTGCGGCAGCGCCAGGCGATGTCGTTTTCATTGGCAAAGCGCTTGCGACTGGCCTTGTCTTCAGCGAATTGCAACGCCGCGACCAGGCCCACACCCTGAATCTCACCCACCAACGGGTGGTTGCCGAACACCTCGCGCAGGCAGTTCTGCAAATAAGGCCCGGTGTCGGATTTGACCTGCGCGACCACGCCTTCATCACGCAATGCCTTGAGGTTGGCAATCGCCACGGCGGCCGCCACTGGGTGCCCGGAATAGGTCAGGCCGTGAGCGAACACGCCACCTTTTTC
This sequence comes from Pseudomonas sp. GNP014, assembly GCF_054344005.1. NCBI lineage: Bacteria > Pseudomonadati > Pseudomonadota > Gammaproteobacteria > Pseudomonadales > Pseudomonadaceae > Pseudomonas > Pseudomonas sp. GNP014. The sequence continues at coordinate 4,350,309 of NZ_JBTGUS010000001.1, forward strand.
CACCAGCGCCTCGGCCATACGCCGCGACAGAATCAAACCGCCCATGGGGATGTAACCCGAGGTCAGGCCTTTGGCGATCGACAGCGTGTCGGGTTCAAAACCGAATGTCTGATGGGCGAACCATTCGCCCGTGCGACCAAAACCACCAATCACTTCGTCAGCACACAACAAAACATCGTATTTACGGCAGATGCGCTGAATTTCCGGCCAGTACGTTGCCGGCGGAATGATCATGCCGCCCGCGCCCTGGAACGGCTCGGCGACGAACGCGGCAACCTTGTCGGCACCCAGTTCGAGAATCTTGTCTTCCAGTTGCCGCGCCGCTTGCAGGCCGAACTCCTCCGGGCTGAGGTCGCCTTCATGGGCGAACCAGTAAGGCTCATCAATGTGCGCAACATCGGGGATGGTGCCGCCCATTTCGTGCATGAACTTCATGCCGCCCAGCGCCGTCGCGGCCAGGGTCGAGCCGTGATAGCCGTTCCAGCGGCCGATCATGATTTTCTTCTCGGGCTTGCCCAGCACCTGCCAGAACTTGCGCACGGTGCGGATCAGCACTTCGTTGGCCTCGGAGCCGGAGTTGGTGTAGATCGCGTGGCTGTAGTGTTTCGGCAATAGGCTGAACAGCAACTCGGACAGCTCGATCACCTTCGGGTGGGTCGTGTGGAAGAACATGTTGTAGTAGGGCAGTTGCTCCAGCTGCGCGGTCGCGGCGGCGGCCAGATCCTTGCGTCCGTAACCGAGGTTGGTGCACCACAGGCCGGACATGCCGTCCAGATAACGCTTGCCGTCGTTGTCCCACAACGCCAGGCGATCACCGCTGACCATCACCCGCGGACCTTCTTCGTTGAGGGCTTTCTGATCGACGAACGCGTGAATGTGGTGAGCGGCGTCGGCGGCCTGGTAATCGCGGGTGCTGCGGGCAGGATCGAATTCGGCGGACATGGCGGATCTCCAGATAAACGGGACGAGTGGGTGCGTTCATTCCAGCGGTGTACGGGTAAAGTTTTGTCACTTAAAAATATTTTTGTAAAGAAAATATTTGTCGGTGAAAAAAGATATCCGTAGGCTGAGGGCCATTGGCAAGGATCAACAGAGGCAACATGAGCGGACTCGAGAGAGCGGCAAAAGGAACAGCGCAGGGAAGTCATCGCAACGGCGGCGCTGGAACTGTTCAAAAGCAATGGTTTCGCCGCCACCACCCTCGACCAGATCGCCGTGCAGGCCGGCGTGTCCGCGCCGACCGTGGTCAACTATTTCGGCGGTAAGCAGGAGATTCTGCTGGCGCTGCTCAAGCAACCGGACGAGCAGGCCATGCGCGAGGCGCGGGCCAATCTGGATGACGACAGTGATCCACTGGAGGCGCTGTGCGAGTTCGAGGGCCTGATGACTCACTACCAGCTGCAAGCGATGCCGGCTTCGCTATGGCGAGAACTGGCGCCGTTCCTGTTCACCGGCGAACTGGCCCGCGCGCTGGACCCATGGAACGCCGCGGTGATCGAAGAGACCAAGGCATTGCTGATGCATTTTCAGCGCGTCGGTAAAATCCGCGAATCCATCGACATAAATGTCGCGGCGACGCTGTTTAACCAGTATGCGAATGTGGCGTTTATTCGCCTGGCGACCGAGGCGACGCCGGACAGAGATGCGCATGCGCGGCATATGCGCAGCGTTTTGAGTTTGATGTGTCACGGCATGTTAGTGAACTGAATAGCTCAACCCTGTGGCGAGGGCGCTTACGTCCGCTGCACTGCGCAGCGAACCCTTGCTTTTGAAAGAAAGGCCGCTCCCCCCCCAGCGGGACGGACGACAATTCGACAAGCTCCCTCGCCACAAGGGGAATTAATTCAACTCATTCGTTGATACGCGGATGCTGCTGCACCAGCAACTTGCGCTTGTCCTCCAGCTCCGCAATTTGCGCGTCGATATCTTCAATTTTCTGCTCGATATTATCGTGATGCTCCTGCAGCAGCTCTTTGGCTTCCTCAAGATCGGAAGCCGCCGGCGCAGCACCACGCAACGGCTGGTTGGCGGTTTCCTTCATGGTGACGCCAGTGATCAGGCCGATCACGGCAATGACCATCAGGTAATACGCCGGCATGTACAGGTTATTGGTGCTTTCTACCAGCCAGGCGACAGCGGTCGGGGTCAGACCGGCGATCAGCACCGAGACGTTGAATGCACTGGCCAGGGCGCTATAGCGAATATGCGTGGGGAACATCGCCGGCAGGGTCGAGGCCATGACGCCGATGAAGAAGTTCAGCAACACGGCCAGCATCAGCAGGCCGGCGAAGATCAGGCCGATCTTGCCGCTATTGATCAGCATGAACGCCGGAATTGCCAGGATGAACAGACCGATGCTGCCGACGACGATGAAAGGCTTGCGGCCGATCTTGTCGCTGATGAAGCCAATCGCCGGCTGCACGAACAGCATGCCGACCATGATCGCGATGATGATCAGCACGCCACGGTTTTCGCTGTAGTGCAGGTTGTGCGACAGGTAGCTCGGCATGTACGTCAACAACATGTAGTAGGTGACGTTGGTCACTGCCACTACGCCGATGCAGGTCATCAGGCTGCGCCAGTGCTTGGTCGCCACTTCCTTGAACGAGACTTTCGGGCCGCCGGCGAGGCCTTCGCGGTCACCTTGCTCAAGCTTTTCGACGTGCTGCTGGAAGGCCGGGGTTTCTTCCAGGGCGTGACGCAGATAGAGGCCGATCATGCCCAGCGGCAACGCGAGGAAGAACGGCAGACGCCAGCCCCATTCCTCGAACTTCGCTTCGCCGAGCGTGGTGGAAATCAACACCACCACGCCGGCGCCGAGGACGAAACCGGCAATCGAGCCAAAGTCCAGCCAACTGCCGAGAAACCCGCGTTTGCGGTCCGGTGCATATTCGGCGACGAAGATTGAGGCGCCGGTGTATTCGCCACCGACCGAGAAACCCTGAGCCATTTTCGCCAGTAACAGCAGGATCGGCGCCCAGATGCCGATCGAGGCATAGGACGGGATCAGGCCGATGGCAAAGGTGCTGAGCGACATGATCACGATGGTGGCCGCGAGGACTTTCTGGCGTCCATATTTGTCGCCCAGGGCGCCGAAAAACAGGCCACCCAGTGGCCGAATGAGAAACGGCACGGAGAAGGTCGCCAATGCGGCGATCATTTGAATGCCCGGATCGGCGCCCGGAAAGAACACTTTGCCGAGCACGTAGGCGACAAAGCCATAGACGCCAAAGTCGAACCATTCCATCGCATTGCCGAGCGCGGCGGCGGTGATGGCCTTGCGCATCTTGGCGTCGTCGACAATGGTGATGTCTTTCAGTCTGATCGGACTGACCGCGGGTTTGCTGGATGTCATGTGGCGTATTCCCTGTACCTGAGCTGTATCGGTGCTATCTGTTTGATGGCATGGACTTATTGGCTCTGATACAAGAAGACACGAAAAAATTCAGCGCTCGCTGAATTTTTTCCGGGTGTCGCCGAATTAATTGCCCTGTGAGTGCAGAGCGTGATGAGGGCGCAGCCGAACGGGATAAGTCCCGTCGCCACTATTTGCGAATCGCCGCGTACGATTTGCCCAGGTCATTGGCCCAACCGTCGAGCACGCCTTTGACGTCATCGGCGGTCAGCACTTGCCGGTCGTTTTCCAGCGCCACGCCAGTGCCCTTGCGTACGACTTCGGCGACCACTTCACCGGTCGAACCGTCCTCGAACGACACTTCGGTGGCGATTTCGCTGTCCTGATCGCGGATGCCGGTGGCGCTGCTCACACCGGCGGCGATCAAGGTGACCGGCAGCCACTCATAAAACCGCAAACCCTGGGTGCTGGCGGCCACACGGGTGATCGCCGGTCTGACCGTCAGCGTGTCCGGGCCGGGGTGCGGAACCAGTTTCAGTACCTTGCCCAGTTCGAGCCGCAGGGCCGCGTCGTAGTAATCGGTTACGCCGGCGAGCGTGCTCAGCGGGATGCGTTCAGTCGGCTCGGCGCTCGGGTAAAACTGACTCGGCGCCAGATAGGCCTGCGTATAACGGCCACGGGCCAGGGCCGGGCTGACCCAACCCAGAACCGGCAGGCCCGATGGCGACTGGTGCTCGCTCAGTACGCTGTAATCGTGGAGAAAGCCGCTGTATTTTTCAGGCTCGACGGTTTTGCTGCTGCAGGCCGACAGGCTCAGGGACGCGGTACACAGCAGCGTCATCAAGCAATGGCTTCTGATCATGGAGTTCCTTGTTTTACGTCTATTGCCCGCAGGTTCAGTCGTGGGCGGTGGTCGAGGAGGCGAGTGGCGCGGTGTTGTCCGAACACTCGATGTGCAGCGTTCCGTGGGTCATGATCCAGTGGATGAGATCGGCGGCCGGAATCGAGTGGACGTACTCGACCCATTGGGCGCTGGTGGGGCCGAACTGCTCGAAATAGCGGCGCAGGACAATCCGGCTCTGATCATTCGCCAGGCCCAGGCAGAACTCCTGAAACAGCAGCGGCTGATCGGGTTCGGGTGCGGTGGTGCGCTGGCTGAGGATCAACGGATAGCGGGCGTCGTGTCCCTCGGCGGTATACCTGCTGTGCAAAGCCTTCATGAAATGCCCCCCTGTTTTCGATGGCCTGCAGGGTGCCCGAGGGTTTTTGCCGCAGGATGTCCGCTTGATGTCCGGGGCGAAGGAATGTTGCCCGATTGAAATAAATGACCCGGGCGCCGGAATAGTTTTAGATGCGTTCTTTTTCTGGCCTGAGGATCCTGTGAACGTGAGCAGACTGCTGATCGTCGACGATGACGTGGAAATTCTCGCCTTGCTGAAGAAGTTCTTCGTCCAGCACGCCTACGAAGTCGATGTCGCCGCCGACGGCGTTGCGATGTGGGCGGCGATTGCGCTGCAGCGGCCTGACACGATCATTCTCGACCTGATGCTGCCCGGCGAAGGTGGTTTGAGTCTGTGCCAGAAAATACGCGCGCAGATGGGCATTCCGATCATCATGCTCACGGCGATGGCCGAGTTGAGCGACCGCATTGTCGGGCTGGAACTCGGCGCCGACGATTACCTGACCAAGCCCTTTGCCCCGCAAGAACTGCTGGCCCGCGTGCGCGCCTTGCAGCGTCGGGCCGGAGAACAGCGGACGGCGCTGGAATCTTCACGCCCGGTTATCGCCTTCGCCGGTTGGCATCTGGACATCACTTGCCGCGAGCTGCGCTCGCCGGAAAACGTGATGATTCCGCTGTCCGGTGGCGAGTTCGATCTGCTGGTGGTGTTTCTCGATCACCCGCAGCGCATCCTCACCCGAGAGCAACTGATCGACCTGTCCCGTGGCCAGGGCCATGACGCGTTCGATCGCAGCATCGACGTGCAGGTCAGCCGTTTGCGGCGCAAGATCGAGCCGGACAGCAAACGCCCGGACCTGATCCGCACGGTGCGCAACGGCGGTTATATGTTCACCGCCAAGGTCACGCGCTCATGATCCGCCGGTGGCTGCAGCGCGACCCGCTGAGTCGGCGGATTGCCCTGACCATTGTCGCGGCCATGCTCGCTTCGCTGGCGCTGAATTTCCTGTTCGTCGAGGTGGCGGGGACCTGGGCGCGACCGCCCATTGAACGCACCGGGTTGCTGGAGCAGATTGCCGCCACCGTCAAAGTGATCGAAGCCGCACCGGCACCTTTACGCCGGCAACTGGCCCAAGCGGCAAGTGGCCCGACCCAGGAAGTGACGTGGAGTGCGCAACGCGCCGAACTCGGATTGCCGGCGGGTGGTACGCCACTCATCGCGAACAAGGCGTCGGTGCTGCATCAGTTGTTGGGCGATAATCGACACATTCAGGTGTTCAATCCAGCGGACTGGCCGAGCGGCAGTCCGCTGGCCCGCTACGCGGCGCTGATTCAACTGCCGGATGCCAGTTGGTTGCTGTTCGCTTCACGCGAGCGCTCCTGGGGACTGGACATCGGCACACGCATCGCGATCATCATCGCCCTGGGCCTGATTGCCACGGTATTGGTGGCCTGGCTTGCCACCCGCCAACTGGCCCAACCGCTGCAGCGTTTCGCCAGCGCCGCGCGCCGTTTCGGCGGTGATCTGCGCGCGCCGCCGATCAAGATCGAAGGCCCGAACGAAATCCGCCAGGTGATCATCGCCTTCAACACCATGCAGGCGCAGATTCAGCACTACATCAGCGAACGCACGCACATGCTGGCGTCGATTTCCCATGACTTGCGCGCACCGCTGACCCGTATGCGCCTGCGCAGCGAATTCATGGAAGACCTCGATCACCAGGGCAAGCTGATCCGCGATATCGAAGAAATGCAGTCGATGATCAACGCGGCGCTGGCGTTCTTCCGTGAAGACACGCACCGCGAGGAGACCACTGCATTCGATCTGTCGGAACTCTTGCAAACGATCGTCGATGACTACCGCGATCAACACATCAGCGTTGACTTTGAGGGGCCCGCGCATCTGGTTTATGAGGGGCGGCCGCTGGGTATCAAGCGAGTGATTGTCAATCTTCTGGAAAACGCCGAAAAATATGCGCAACAACCGCGCATCGAACTTCGCGCGAACGAGCGCCTGGTCAGTATCGAAGTCAGTGACACGGGGCCTGGCATTGCTGAAGAGTCGTTGGAAAAGGTCTTCGATCCTTTTTTTCGCCTCGAAACCTCGCGCAACCGTAACACCGGCGGCGTCGGGCTGGGGCTGTCCGCCGCGCGGGCGATCGTGTGGGAGCAGGGGGGGACGTTGACGTTGAGCAACCGCAGCGGCGGCGGTCTGATCGCGCGGGTCGAACTGCCTTTGTAATGCCTTGAAGCATTTGCGCGTTGCGGGCGGTTAACAGGTCTCCTGTCCCGATAAGAAGCGTCCCTGAAAACACCTCGGCCATCCGCACGCCTTGGTCCGCTCTCGCAACTTAGCAACCTGAAAATGGCCCGATCCCGGATCTGCCGCTGCACTTTTTGAGTTGCTGGCGTGAAATTTATTCTGTAGATTTTCATGAAATTATAAGAAATAAATTTCATGAGGCCGCGCATGTTTCTGCAATCCAGCCAGCACGTCGACAGCTATTACGCCCACAGTTGCGCCGATCTCCTGCGCGATCGGCCGATGCTGCAGGGCGATCAAAACACCGACATCGTGATCGTCGGCGCTGGTTTCAGCGGCCTGCACACCGCATTGCGTCTGGCGCTGGCCGGCAAGCGCGTGACGCTGCTGGAAGCCAGTCGCGTCGCGTGGGCGGCCTCGGGGCGTAACGGCGGACAGGCGATTCTTGGCTGGTCGTGCGACATGCCGCCGCTGGAAGCCGCGCTGGGGCGTGAGCGGGCCAGACGGCTGTGGGACGGCATGCGCTGGGCGGCTCGGGAATTACGCGAGTTGCCTGGGCGACATGGTTTCGACTGCGATTATCGACCCGGGCATTTGTGGACATCGGTGATGCCGCGTCGGGTCAGTCTGCTCACTGAATGGCAGGAGGAGGCCAGCCAAAAGTGGGGCCACGATGCGCTGCAGTTCATCCCGCGTGAACAGTTGCCGGAATGGGTGGCCAGCGAGCGTTATCAGGCGGGGCTGTATGACCCCGAAGGCGCGCACCGCAATCCTCTGAAACTGGCGTCGGGTCTGGCGATGGCGATCGAGCGCGCCGGTGGCCGCCTCTACGAGCAAAGCAAAGCCTTGAGTTATCAGGAGGAGGGCACAGGCTGGCGGGTCAACACCGAGCACGGATCGGTTCGCGCCGATGTGCTGGTCCTCGCGTGTAACGCCTACCTTGATCAACTCGATCCACAACTGTCGAGCTGCATCCTGCCGGTGGGCACCTATCAAGTCGCCACTGCACCGCTCACGCCGGAGCAAGCGACGGCGTTGCTGCCAGGCAATGTCTGCGTGACCGACAACCAGTTCGTCCTCGACTACTTCCGCCGCACCCCGGATAACCGTTTGCTGTTCGGTGGTGGCTGCACCTATCTCGGCGGCATGCCCAAAGACATCGCGGCAGCCACCCGACCGTTCCTGCAACGGGTGTTCCCGCAACTCACGGGTGTCGATATCGAGTTCGCCTGGGGCGGTCATATCGACTTGACGATCAAACGCACACCGGATGTCGGCGGCGAGCGCAATCGTTACTGGCTGCAAGGCTATTCAGGCCACGGTGTGCTGCCGACACTGGCTGCCGCTCGTGCAGTGTCCGACGCGATCCTCGGCAACGCGGATGAATTGGCGTTGTATCAAGGCTTGAGTAATGGCAGCTTTCCCGGCGGCAAATACCTCGCGGCGCCGCTCGAAGCGATCGGCAAGGCCTGGTACCGACTGCGCGACAGCCTCTGACCTGGAATCCCTGTGATGGACAAGCAAGAAGAAATCGCGGCGCTGGCGATCCTGATTCACGACCTGCGCAAGCACAAGAAATGGACCCTCAAGGAGCTGGCCGACAAGATCGGCCGCTCCGTGGGTTTCCTTTCGCAAGTGGAGCGCGGCCTGTCACGGCCGACGGTGGCGGACCTGACGGCGATCAGCGAAACCTTCGGCGTGCCGACCACCTATTTCTACAGTCTGCCCAAGCCCAAGGAACTGCCGTGGGTCACCCGGCCGGATGAGCGGCGCACGTTGTATTTCGCCAACGGCATCACCGACATTCTGGTGTCGCCGCAGATCCGCGCATCATTCTCCATGCTCGAAAGTCACCTTGAGGCCGGCGCCAGCAGCGGCGACCGCCATCTGACCGACAGCTCGGAGCAGGGCGGTTACGTCCTCGAAGGCGAACTGACGTTGTGGCTGGGCGACGATCAAGACCCGGTCACACTCAAGGCCGGCGACAGCTTTCAATTCGACAGTCACACCCGTTGCCGTTACGGCAACCTCACCGAGCACCTGACCCGCGTGCTCTGGGTCTACACCTGATAACCACAAAGGATGAACACGATGGACGCTGTCTGCGCTGACCTGCTCGCCGAAGTTCGGGCGTTTCGCCAACGCTACCCCGAGGTCCGTTATGTCGACTTGATCTCGCTGGACATTCCCGGGCATTTTTACGGCAAGCGTTACCCCGTGGACATGCTCGCAAAGGTTGCTGCGGGCAGTGCCCTCAAACTGCCACAAAATTGCGTTTTGCTCGGCGTCCAGGGCGGCCTGTTCAAGATTGGCGACTACTGCTTCAACGACGGCGACCCGGACGCCGTGCGCCGCCTGGTGCCGGGCACACTGAAACCGGTGACCTGGGAGGCGCAGCCGCTGGGGCAGATGCTGATCACCTCGGACGGCACCGAAAAGCCAATCGAATTCGAACCCCGCGAAGTCCTCGCGCAAGTGCTCAATCGCCTGGCGCGTAAAGGCATTCATCCGGTGGTGGCGTTCGAACTGGAGTTCTACCTGTTCGACAAGACCTTGCGCAACGGCCTGCCGCAATTCCCCCGCGACGACCTGACCGACGACGCCGATGACCAGCCGAACATGCACATCGAACGCCTGTCACGCTTCGCCCCGGTGCTCGATGAAATGGTCGAAGCGACGCGCGCCCAAGGTATCGACGCCACGGTCATCACCGCCGAACTCGGCCCTGGTCAGTTCGAAATCAACTTCGGCCACCTCGACGACGGCTTGCGTGCCGCCGACTGGGCCGCGTTGTTCTGCCGCAGCACCCGTGGCGTCGCGCTCAAACACGGCTACCGCGCCAGTTTCATGGCCAAGCCGTACTTGCAGCATCCGGGCAGTGGCATGCATGTGCATGTCAGCCTGTACGACGCCGAGGGCAACAATCTGTTGGCGGCCAATCAACAACAACCGCTACGCCATGCGGTGGCCGGATGCCTGGAACTGTTGCCGCACAGCATGCCGATCTTCGCGCCGAACCAGAATGCGATGCGGCGTCTGGGCGGTACGGTGAACACGGCGACCAAAGCGAGTTGGGGGTTCGAGGACCGTGATGCGTGCTTGCGCATTCCCGAGTCGGACGAGAAGAACCTGCGCATCGAGTATCGACTGGCGGGAGCAGATGCCAATCCGTATCTGGTGTTGGCGGCGATTCTGCTGGGACTGGAGCATGGGCTGGAGTCGGGCAAGGAGCCAATTGCACCGTTGAATGAAGATCGCAACAGCGGGATCGGCTTTCCAACGGAAATGTTTGAAGCGGTGAGGGCGATGCAGTCTCAGGCGCAGTTGCGCGAAGGGCTGGGCGCTGAGTTTGTCGATGTGTATTGCGAGAACAAACGGCAGGATCATCTGGCATTTATGCAAGAGATCAGTGCGCGGGAGTATCGCTGGTATCTGTAAGTTGTGGCGCCGATGCAGGGGGAGTCTGCGGTCATAGCTTCAAGACCGCACATTCCCACAGCCTGACTGGATTTCAGGAGCAGACTTTACATGGCTGTGCAGCCTGTCCGCCCTTTGACCTGGAGTTGAAATAGAGAAAAAGCTGACTACCCTGTTTGTACCGGCCATGTCAGGGAGGACGGGAAATGCTCATGAATTTCTGCAATGTCAGCGCATTGAAACAACGACTGTGCCCACTGGTCGCTGTTCCCACCAACGTCTTTTCCCGAAATAAATGGGGCCTGTTCAAGGCCCATGACGTCAACGGCGAAATTGTCTTCGATGCAGCCTACGAAGGGGGCAACTCACCCCGGGTATATGGGGTGATAGAAGCCAACAACGGATGCGGAATCTATGTTCCTGTCGGGCGTCAGTACAACGCTGGCGCTTATATACTGCCTGTTCCTATCTGCGTCGGCGGAGCAAGAGATCTGCGAATAACGGCCTTGGGTTATGTCCGGGAGACGGATCAACAAGTCATCGAGCGAGAGGCCCGGGAAGAACTCATGCAACCGATCGACATTCTGAGCATCCAGCCCCTGGCTACAACGGTTGCGGCGCAAGATGGCCAGTACTATATCGTCAGATTGAAGTCGCAACTTTCAACGTTCTATTACTCATGGGATGTCGCGGGCAGCGACCAGGTGACAGCAGTGAGGTACTGGAGCCTGCCTTCTTTGATTGAAGCGCGACATGGTGTGGAACAAACACAACCGGCAGGTGAAATGGCGCAGTTGTTATTCGACGATCTTGGCTGCAGTGCCACTCATCGCGCCGCCTGGCTTGCCGAGTGGCACGCGAGTGCCTATGACGCGACGATCAGGCATTTACTGAGGAATTCCGTAAGAGTAGATACCGGTAGCGAAGGTTTTAATATTCTGTCGAGAATGTATGGAAACAGAAAATATACCTATCGCAACCAATATCCTGCCTTTGCTTCGACGGTAAACCCTGCGCACGAATTGACATGCCGAGGGCGATGCAACTCAAACAACGGAAATTTGTAGAGCACCGCCATCGAACGACGCAGTTGGGGCCGGTAATGCTGGCCATCAAGCGTTCGGCCACCGGTACAGCGTCCTCGTCACACAACTGGTCCGGCAGTAGAACGATAAATTCGTCACCGCCCATGTGCACGATGGTGTCCGTGCTGCGGACTGATCAAGTCGTCGATTGTCAGAACGCGGGTTGCAGCCAGGCCATTTACACCTAACCTCAACATGGGCATCGGTGCGCGCTCTGCCAGCTTCAAAGCTGCAGGATTTCTATGCCCTGAGTGGATAGCGACATCCATAGGCAAGGAGTCCGAAGATGAATATTCCCCGCGTGCTCTGTGTAATTATCCTATTGAGTTTGAGCGCATGCTCGTCCGCCCCTGTTATCTACAATGCTAGCGATAACTCTCCGGGCCAGATAAAACCGTTACAGGAACTGCTGCCTGACAACACCCCCGTGAGGCTGTTTTTTGTTCATGGTGTAGGTGATCACTGTCCTGGTTACGCGCTTGGTCCTGAAGGCTGGTTGAATGACAAAAATGCTGAAGCGATGGGGTTGAAACCCGTATCCGACAAAATCGCAGCGGCTGATTTCATCAATGTAAACGTCTATATGGGAGGAAATGAAGACCCGCACTCAGGGGTGAACGTCCTCAAAAGACGTTACTCACTGACATTGCCCGACAGGGCAAATACAGTGAGCGTAGAGGCGATAGAAATTACCTGGTCCCCGCTGACCCGCTGGTTGAAAAGCAATCAGCTTGGATATGACTCGCCCTCTGTTTTCGAAGATAAACATCGCGAACCGTGCATTGAACTTCCCGATCCGAGAATTCCTTCAACGGTACAGGCGCCCCCAAGGCTCTGGCTTGATAAAACAATCAAAGAACAGGTTTTTGACCGCAACTTGTCCGATGCGATTGTCTATACAGGCACCTATGGCGAGACAATGGTGCGCGGGCTTGCAGAGGGGATTTGCCATGCCATCACCCCTACGGCCAACAATGAAAAATGTATATGGCCTTCTGCGCAGGCAATTGAAAACAACCCACACAAGAATTTATTCGTAACCCACAGCCTGGGCAGTCGCATGACGTATGACATGTTCCTTCATCTTCTCGACCAGACAAAAGACAGCATGACCAACCCTATACCTTGGGAAGAGCGCAAAATCGCACAGGGCTTCATCGAAAACATGCTCGCCAACACGCCTGCTTTTTACATGATGGCGAATCAGCTTTCATTACTGGGTCTGGCCAACGTACCGCCGCAAGCACGTTCCAATGATGGCGTTGCACGTCCTTTTTTCTGGCAGTTGTTTCCCCTGGACGACCTCGATAGCCAATCGAATTCGTCGCAAGCGACATCAGGGCCGCAAGTCTACGGCAACGTTTTTCTGCAACTCGCGAATTTGAAGGAAAACGCAGAAAAGCGCAGCGCAAAACCATCCTACCGCCTTCAGATCGTCTCATTCAACGACACAAATGATCTGCTCACCTGGCACATTCCGCGCTGGTACGCTAACGCCGTGGCTACACCGGGAGGACGGCCGCGAATCGATGTAACGGACGTATTTGTGCAAAATGCACCCAAGCTCCTGATCATGGAGAGCCCCGAGCATGCGCACGTCGACTACTTTAAAAACCCGGACGTGCGCGACATTATCCGTTGCGGCGCTGCCCGTGGTGAAGTCTTGAAGTGTCCCGGGCGCTGATCAGGGCAGGGGGCTGAATCCACGTCAGGACGCTTTGAATAACAGTTAAAACAGCTCACATTGCTTGAGCGTCCCGAAGAGATGCTCAGCCTGGACCCATTGCAGCCTTTCAGGCTGAGCAAAGATCGACTCAAATACGTCTCTGACCCGCCTAGGTTTTTTTTACTTTGCGGCCGCGTGAGACAGGCTTCACCGGCACGCTTTTGCCGTACTCGCTCCACCATTTAGCGAGCGCCTCCATCGTCGGCCCGAGTGCACGTGCTTTTGCTGTCATTTCATATTCAACACGCGGGGGCACTTCTGCGAAGACTGTTCGCGAGATCAGGCCATCGTTCTCAAGCTCCCGAAGTTGTGCTGTCAGCATGTGTTGGGTGACGCCGTTAATCGCCTTTCGCAGTTCCCCAAAACGATAAATCCGCTGGTTTAGCAGCCACATTATCTCCAGCTTCCACTTGCCTGAAAGTAGCGAAAATGCACGCCGCATTTCCTCGTGCATATTGATCTGCTCTTCATCATTAGTCTGGTTTTCCATACTAAGTACCGGTTTTTCATCCTACTTGTGGGTTTTCATGTTAGACGAGATATTTGCCCTAAGTCGACGTAACAATACCTGCTTGGGAAAACCAAATGATCGAACATTATATTTACTGGATTAGCACGATCCTGCTTTCGCTGCTCTATCTGGCCTCGGCCTTGATGTACATCGCCAAAGGAGACTATGTGCGAAGCGCACAAGCGGAGTTGGGCTATTCAGCCTCCCACCTTGTGCCTTTGATGATCGTGGTCAAGATACTGGGGCCCGCCGCGATTTTGTGGCGCTTCAATGCCGCACTCAGTGATCTCGCTTATGCCGGCATGTTTTATCACCTGCTGCTTTCAGCTTCAGCGCACCTGGGTGTTCACAAGCCCAAAGGTTCTATCCCGGCAGCCTTGGGACTCATTCTCCTGGCCACCTCCTTCGTGACACAAAACGCTGTTCGCGAATATCCGTCGCCGTACGCACCGCCGTCAGCGGTCGTCCAGACAACTCTCAAATAATGGAGATCGCCATGACTCGACTCAGTGGAAAAGTTGCGATTATCGTCGGCGCCGGTCGTGGTATCGGCCGAGCTACCGCCAGACTTTTCGCGATGCAGGGTGCGAAAGTCGCGGTCGTTTCGCGCACGGCTGAAAATGTCGATCAGGTGGTTGCCGATATCCAGGCCGCTGGCGGCGCCGCCCTCGGAATCGTTTGCGATATCGCTGACCCTGATCAAATTACTGCCGCTGTCGACAAGGTGATGACTGCCTATGGGCGGATCGACATACTGGTGAATAATGCTTTCGATCCCTCGGTGGTGTTTTCATCGGTGGTCGAGCTGTCAGCCGAGCAGTTGCAGCGCAATTTCGAAATGGGGCCCATTGCTTATCTGCGAACGATGCAGGCGTGCTATCCCCATCTCAAAGCCAGTGGTGAGGGCAGGGTTATCAATTTCGCTTCTCTGGCTGGTGTCGTTGGCATGCAGGGCTACGCGCCTTACAACATGGCAAAGGAGGCGGTACGTGCCTTGACTCGCTCGGCGGCCAGGGAGTGGGGCGCTGACAAGATCACTGTCAACAATGTCATGCCGGTCGCTGACACTTGGGAAGCAGCGGTCGATGTGCCTGCACCCACTAACGTACTTGGCCGTTATGGATCACCGGAAGAGGATATTGCGCCGGTGGTGTTGTTTCTCGCTAGCAAGGATGCGCAGTTTTTGACGGGATACAGTCTCACGCCGGACGGAGGCCAAATCATCGACAGCGCCCGCTGACGGTCCTGTCCAAACCCCACGACCCAACGGAAATCACAAGATATGCCTTGGCGTGTCTTGTGGTAGTTGTTCAAGCGGCACCGATCCGCTGCCCGTGGTTGACGTTTTCGTCGATGAACTCAACCTGGCAAAGCTGGGTTTTGATGGCGTCATTCCAGCCGAAACCGCCTCGCCCGAGAGCGCTGGGCTTAGGCATCCCAGATACGAAAGTGTTTTTACACACTCTGAGCCGATCTCTGCCTGCCACGACAGACTGTTTTCGGCCAGAAGCAGTCATTTGCAGCCCAGAAAAGAGTGAGACCCAATCGAGTAAGGGATATATTGCCTGCCTCGAAACAGACTTGTATTCATGGAGGAAAAATTGCGGATTTACATTACAGGTGCTTCGTGT
Organism: Pseudomonas sp. GNP014; assembly: GCF_054344005.1. Lineage (NCBI taxonomy): Bacteria > Pseudomonadati > Pseudomonadota > Gammaproteobacteria > Pseudomonadales > Pseudomonadaceae > Pseudomonas > Pseudomonas sp. GNP014. The sequence goes on from NZ_JBTGUS010000001.1 coordinate 4,365,474, forward strand.
GCGGGCGTGACTACTTTGGGTCAAAACGTCGCAACTCTGCTCGGTGTACGCCAGGTCGATGTCGATGATTACTTCTGGATGCCCACTGACCCTCCTTTTACGACCAAACGAACTCCCAGTGAGCGCGTGTCATTGATGAAGCAAAAGCTCGGTGATGACGATTGGGTGCTGACCGGTTCTTGTATGGTCTGGGGAGAAGCGCTGATTACCGATGTCGATCTGATTGTTTTCGTTGTAACTCCAACACTCACTCGCCTTGAACGGCTGGCCGCCCGTGAAAAGGAGCGTTTTGGAGATCGGATAGCACCGGGCGGTGACATGCATGAGATACATGTAGCCTTTCGGGAATGGGCTTCGCAGTATGACGATCCGAACTTTTCAGGACACAACCGGGCGTGGCACGAGGCGTGGCTATCAGAGCAGACCGCTCCGGTCTTACGGATTGACGGGATGAACAGTGCCGAAAAGATGGTTGCGGATGTCATTCATGCTTTGTCGCAAGTAACGCAATAGCTCGAAACCGGAACGGCTGAGGCACGACTCAACACGCTTTAGTAATGTCCGCTTCGGGTCGAAAGCGGTCACTCGCCAACGTTCGCTTTTGGCCGATTGCCGTCACTCGGCACTCGGCACCATCTTGCATGGCCGCTCTGCTTGGCAGTTCCAATCAAATGGGACGAAACCCGATCCAGCACCTGGACTCTCTACTGTATTCAGGGTTTGGATGGAATGAGGAGAACCAGATCTGTATTACCGATGTCGACACCCGCTTGTGAAAGCAAGGTAGAGACTTGCCCGCGATGATGAGTCTGGTGGTTGAAGAAGTGCATGAGCAAACCAAAGAAACTTTTGTCTGCGGGTGTCCCTGCCATGTTTGTGTAAATCAGGGTGTCATCTAAATGTGCCTCTGTAATGGAGCGAGACCACTCCACAATTACTCTATCGAGCCATATCCGATGAGCCGACAAATCGCGGATGTTTGAGAACGTCAGCTGGTTGAGACTTTTCGGGGCAGGAAGTTGCTGAATCGGCTCCAGAACCGAGTAGTTCGCTGGGTGCCCGGCGAATCGCTGCAGCCAGATAACGTTCTCCCGCCACCAAGTGGTTCAGCGTCCCGATAATAGAACCGAAGTATGCGTTTCTATTCAGTGAAAGCTCTTCATCTGACAAGCGCTTGGCCGCTTCATAAATATTTGCGTTCATCCATTCGTTATAAGTCGCCATCAGGCAGACATGGTCGGTACGATTCATTGAGTTCGCCCTTGGTTCGTTTACGCGCCTTGGTACAGGGTGAAACCGAGCTCTTCTAAACGGTCGGTACGGCAGCGCCAGCGATGGCTATAGTCAATGATGCCTCAGAGCGAATCCAGCCCCGCAGACCACTCATGCGAAGGCACGGCAGGTTTGCTCGTCGCGACGTGTAGGTCTCACAGCGACTCGGGAACGGTCAGAACCTATTGTTCAAGCATCAGACTGCGCCAGAGAATCACTGGTGCTTCAACCGATACCGCCTCCGGTAGCTGCTCATCCTTTTTACTCAACGCTGGCAAAGTAGCTTCGGATGACGAAGGCCGAAGCGGCAATCGTTGTGCGGCCTCTGCGCTTGGCTCATCAACACACGGCCTGGTCATTTCATCGTCACCACCACCTTGCCCTGGGCGCGGCCCTGCTCGACGTATTGCAACGCCTCAGCTGTTGATTCGAACGGGAAGGTGCGGTCAATCACCGGTTTGATGATGCCGGCCTCAATGAGCGCGGTGATGTGCTGCAGTTGCGCGCCATTGGCCCGCATGAAGACGAATGCGTAGCTGACGTCCCGCTGGCGTGCCTTGCGCCGGATACTGAAACTCAGCAGGCGCATGACTTGTTGCAAAGGCCAGGACAACCCTTGCTCCCGGGCGAACTGCGCAGTGGGTGGCCCGGAGATGGAAATTAGCTGGCCTCCCGGTTTGAGCACCTTGAGGGATTTCTCCAACACATCGGCACCAAGGCTGTTCAATACCACGTCGAAGTCGTGCAGGACGCTTTCGAAGTTCTGCTGTGTGTAGTCGATCACCTGATCGGCCCCCAGCGCTTTCACCCATTCGACATTCGCGGTGCTGGTGGTGGTGGCGACAAAGGCCCCAAGGTGTTTGGCGAGCTGGATGGCCACGGTGCCGACGCCGCCGGATCCGGCATGGATAAGCACTTTCTGGCCCTTTTTCAGTCGGGCGGTTTCAACCAGCACTTGCCAGGCGGTCAGTGCCACCAAAGGGATGGACGCGGCTTGTGCCATGTGAGTATTGGCAGGTTTCAGTGCAATCGCTTCTTCGTTCACGGCGATTAATTCGGCGAACGTGCCGATCCGCGTTTCTGGTGGGCGTGCGTAAACTTCGTCTCCCGGCTTGAAGCGGGTCACCGCTGAACCCACGTCAACGACGATGCCGGCCAGATCGTTGCCCAGTATCAACGGAAACGAGTAGGGCAGGATCAGCTTGAATTCGCCTTTGCGGATCTTCGAATCCAGCACGTTAATGCTGCTGGCGTGCACCTCGATCAGGACGTCATGGGCGCCCACCACAGGGGCCGGTGCTTCGCCAATACGCCCGCCGTTCTGGCCATAGCGATCAATCAGAAATGCTTTCATTGCGGTGTGGCTCTTGTCGGTTGCAGGGAGCGTAGTTGCGATGTCGTGGCGCCGCGTTGTCAGGCATCGAGGAACGCCGACGCCTTGGTCACAAAATCAAGGTGCTGCTGGAAAATCCCGCCGTGGCCGGCATCCTCATAAATCACCAGTTGTGAGTTGGGGATACGCTGGGCCAGCGCATGGGAGTTAACGCTGGGCACCATGATGTCGGTGTCGCCGTTGACGATCAGCGTCGGCGTTTGCAAACGTCCGAGGTCTTGCGGCGCCTGTTTGCCCCACGCGGTAATGGCTTTCAATTGCCGCAGGAAAGCGCCGGGTGTCGGGCCTTTGTCACGATTGGTTTTGCGCGATTTCAGGCGTTGCAGGTACTGCGCGGCGGCTCGGCGGCCGTTGGGCGTCGAAGTGAAGAACAGGTAGAACTTGGGATCGCGCAGCGTCAGCAAGCCTTTGAGGATCAATGGCCACGACACCGGGCCAACTTCGTCGATACCGCTGCCGCCGGCCGGTCTGGTGCCGGTGAGGATCAAGCGGCGCACCCGCTCCGGTGCCTTTAAGGCGATGTCCTGGGCGACGAAGCCTCCGAGGGAGAAACCGAGCACATCAACCGTCTCGAACCCCAGCGCACGGATCAGTTGAAGGGCATCGTCAGCCATTTCGCCGACCGTGACTGGCGCGATTCCGCCTGAGCCGCCGATGCCGCGATAGTCGGTGGCAATCAGGCGTCGTGTCTGAGCCAGGCCATCAATGATCGCGGGATCGAAGTTATCCAGCACTGCGCCCCAATGGTTGAACAACACCAGCGGCACACCTGTCCTGGGACCGACGTCGCGATAGGCGAAAGGAACGCCATTGACGCTGATCGACAGGTTTGCCGCGTTGATGAACGACGTCTGCGCAGCGGCGGGGTTATGAGTGTTTATGGGCGACATGTCTTCTCCGAACAGAGAGCCGGATTCAATGCAGTGCTGCGGGCGCCTGCATCGAATCCGGTACGGGTGTTCGCTACTTGGGGGTCACTGTGGCGTCTGGTAGCGCTGGGCAACTGCAGACTGGCGGATCTGCCCCAGCAGGGCCTGCCGTGCGGTCTGCAGGTCATCCCAGCGTTCTGCTTCGTGCAGGGGCGGAATGGTCACCGGTTCGCGACGATCGAAACCGGCCAGCGCGGCATCCACCAGGTCGCCCACTTCCATGATTTCGGTCAAGGTGTTGATGTCGACGCCGGAGCGATCCCAGATTTCCGTGCGGGTGGCGGCCGGCAGCACGGCCTGCACGTAGACGCCCTGTGGCGAGAGTTCCAGGCTCAGGCCTTGGGAAAGGAACAGCACAAAGGCCTTGGTCGCACCGTAGACCGTCATGCCGAACTCCGGCGCCAGACCCACCACCGAACCGATGTTGATGATCGCGCCGTCGCCGGCTTTTACCAGGCGTGGAGCGATGGCGCTGGCCAGTCGCACCAGCGCAGTGGTGTTGAGGGCGACCAATTGCGCAACCTTGTCGGTGCTTTGGTCAATGAACTGACCGGACAGCGCGGCGCCGGCGTTATTGACGAGGATGCCGATCCGGGCGTCATCACGCAGACGGGACTCAATCGTGGCCAGATCGCTGGCTTGGGTCAGGTCCGCCGCAATCATATCGACGGCGACGTCGTGCTCACGGCGCAACCGGGTGGCAAGGGCCTCCAGGCGCGCCAAATCACGGGCGACCAGGACCAGATCGTGGCCGCGTTGCGCGAAGCGATCGGCGTAGACGGCACCAATGCCGGTGGAGGCGCCAGTGATCAAAACAGTAGGGCGAGTGTTCATGGGTTCATCTCTCTTTCAGGATGGGAGAAACAGAAAACGCGATCAGGGATTGCTCAGCGCGCGGTAGTGCTCGATTCAGCCTGCGTCGGGTAGTCGATGTAGCCCGCCGCGCTGTCGCCAGGTCGAGGTCGTAGCCGTTGTTGCCGATGTAGGTGTTTTTGAAGGGCTGGCGCAGGGCCGCGAACTCGCTGCGTACAAAGCCGTGGCCGGCGCGGTTGCGTGTCAGCGGCGCAAGCATGACGCGGTTCGACAGCGTGAGCGCACCGAGGGTGTAAGGGGTGAACAGTTTCGGGTCGGTCATCTGGTGTTTCTTCCGTGTCCGTTAATGAAGATCGGTGGTGCGTGCAATTAGGATGACGATCGAAATCTAAACTGTCAACGGTTTTGATTATGACCGGCATCTATGTATCATCGGCGCAGGATTTCCCAGCGGACACGAGGTATTGCACGTGAGAGTGACCAAGGCCCAGGCGCAAGCCAATCGAGAGCACATCGTTGAAACGGCTTCAGAACTGTTCCGCGAGCGCGGTTTTGACGGTGTCGGTGTGGCCGATCTCATGGCGGCGGCCGGTTTCACCCACGGAGGCTTCTACAAAAATTTCGGATCGAAGGCCGATCTGATGGCCGAAGCCTCGGCCTGCGGTCTGGCCAAATCGCTGGCCGGCGCGGAAGCGCTCGATGTCGCGGGTTTCATTGATGTTTATGTGACCCGCGCACATCGGGATGGACGCAGCAGCGGCTGCACCATGGCCGCGTTGTGTGGCGACGCGGCGCGGCAACCGGACGCTGTGAAAGCGACGTTTGCCGAAGGCATCGAACGCACCCTGCAAACCCTCGGCGACAAATACCCGACAGGCCCGGATACCGCGCCGGGTCAGGGGCGGCGGAAAATGATCGACCTGCTGTCGCGAGCTGCCGGTGCGATTATCCTGTCGCGCGCCTGTCCGGATGATTCCGCGCTGGCGGATGAGATTCTTCAGGTGTGCCGCGCCGAGATGCTGGCTTCATTGCCCGTGGATGACGAGACGGCGGTGTAGAAAAATAATTTGAACCGCTTCAGGGACGTGCTCGCCTAATGATCAGCTTGTGGTCAATCGCGCAGGCACCGTGCCAATACCGGCACACTCCGAGAGGTGGTCAACGTGGCTAAAGACGAAAAAAAAAGCAAAGGTGAAGCTTCGAAAGCCAGCAAGGACTTGAAAGACAAAAAGGCCTCGCCGGCGAAGAAATCTGCGGCGGCTGCGGCGCTTTCAAAATCTTCCGAAAAGAAAGACAAGAAAAAAGACGTCGAACCGAAAAAATCTGCCAAAAAAGCCGATAGCAAACCCGATAAGGCCAAGGAACCGAAGAAGGCCGAAAAGACCGCGAAAAAGAAAAAGTGACCACTTTGATCTGCCAGGGCATTGCGCCCTGGCTTGCTCAGGCCGTGGCCGACGACTATTGATCTGTGCGCCGACACCGGCCCTTGGCAAACTCACACTTTTTCACAAAGACCTCCCGGCAACCATTCGATGGCAGAATCCCCTTAACTTGAAAGTTTTGGAGACCACCATGCTTCGTGTGTTCGAACGAAGACTCGACCCTTTTCCTCCTGACGAGGTCCCACCACCCCCCAACGGACTGGCCCGCTTTCTCTGGGCCTGCACGCGCGGCGCGCGCGGTTATGTCCTGGCGCTGGCATTGCTCAGTGCGGCCGTGTCGATTTATGAAGCGTGGCTGTTTTCCTTCCTCGGACAGGTCGTGGATCTGTTGTCGACCTGGCAGGCCGGCGGTGAAGCCGCTGTGCAGGAGAGTCGAGTGTTGTGGGGCATGGGCATCGTCATGGTGTTCAGTGTCGGGCTGGTGGCGTTGCGCACGATGGTGCAGCACCAGATTCTGGCGATTAACCTGCCGTTGCGCCTGCGCTGGGACTTCCATCGGCTGATGCTGCGGCAGAGCCTTTCGTTTTTTTCCGATGAGTTTTCCGGCCGGGTTACCACCAAGGTGATGCAGACCGCGCTGGCGGTGCGTGATGTGCTGTTTACCCTGATCGAGATCCTGCCCGGCATCGGTGTGTATTTCATTGCGATCATCGCGCTGGCCGGCGGCTTTGCACTGAAGCTGATGCTGCCGTTCCTGGCGTGGGTCGTGTTTTTCGGGCTGGCCATGTGGTACTTCGTGCCGCGTCTGGGCAAAGTGGGGCAGGAGCAAGCCAATGCGCGGTCGATGATGACCGGGCGGATCTCCGACGCCTACACCAACATCACCACGGTGAAACTGTTCTCGCACTCCAACCGTGAGGCGCACTTCGCCAGGGCGGCGATGGAAGATTTCAAGTTGACCGGTTTTCGCCAGATGCGTCTGGTGAGTCTGTTCGAGATCGTCAACCAGGCTCTGGTGGTGGCGTTGATCATGTCCGCCGGCGGTTACGCGTTGTGGCTGTGGCACCAGGGTGACGTCGGCGCAGGTGCCGTGGCGGCAATCACCGCGATGGCGTTGCGCATCAATGGCATGTCGAACTGGATCATGTGGCAAATGACTTCGCTGTTCGAAAGCATCGGCACTGTTCAGGATGGCATGGCGACGCTGACCCAAGGCGCCAAAGTCCAGGACGCACCGGATGCCGGTGTGCTGGTGACCACTGGCGGCGCGGTCACGTTCGATAAGGTGCGTTTCAACTACAACGGCGAGCGTCAGGTGTTCGACGGCCTCAGCCTGAGCATCCGGCCCGGGGAAAAAATCGGTCTGGTCGGTCGCTCCGGCGCCGGCAAATCCACGCTGATCAACCTGCTGCTGCGTTTCTACGATGTCGACAGCGGGGAAATTCGCATCGACGGCCAGAACATCGCGCACGTGACCCAGGACAGTCTGCGCAGTGCCATCGGCATGGTGACCCAGGACACTTCGCTGCTGCACCGTTCCATTCGCGATAACATTGCCTACGGCCGACCGGATGCGACCGACGCGCAAGTGCGCCGCGCTGCGGCCAATGCGCAGGCCGATGAGTTCATCAGCCAGTTGAGCGATCGTCAGGGGCATACTGGTTACGACACTCTGGTGGGCGAGCGGGGCATCAAGCTCTCCGGCGGTCAGCGGCAACGCGTTGCGATTGCCCGGGTCATGCTGAAAAACGCGCCGATCCTGTTGCTTGACGAAGCCACCAGCGCGCTGGACTCGGAAGTCGAAGTGGCGATTCAGGAAAGCCTCGATGAGATGATGCAAGGCAAGACCGTGATCGCGATTGCCCACCGACTGTCGACGATTGCAGCGATGGATCGGCTGATCGTCATGGACGACGGGCGCATCATCGAACAGGGCACGCACAGCGAACTGCTCGAGAAAAACGGCGTGTATGCGCGGCTGTGGGCGCATCAAAGCGGTGGCTTCCTGGGCGAGGACAAGGGCGTGATCGAGGCGGTGGACCCGGCGTGAATGCGGAGCGCGGCGGGTGAATTCAGCTGATTTCTTTGCAAAATGTACCTATCAGTTACTGCATCGTTTCAGCGCTGCTTGTATTCTTGGCCAGAAGAAGGATGGATGGCTGCCGCTATTGCCCTGACCCAATGTTGCTGGAATGGAAAACCGGACTTTCCTTAAGGTAGTAACGTGAAGCGTGATTCCCACCTGGTGGTGCTTTTGCTGTTGGTCATTGGCTGCTCTCTCGCGTCATTGACGGTGTGGAAGGTATTGGCCTCCCGTGAGCGGGCACTGGAGGAGGTGAATGTCCATGGCTTGAACCTGACTCAGGCGCTGGCGACTTACTCCGAGGGCATTGTCCGCCAGAGTTCGCTGCTTTTGCTCGGGCTGGTCGAGCGCCTGGAGACCGAAGGCAGCGGTCCTGCGCAGATTCAGCGACTGACTGCACTGGTCGAGCGCCAGGAACCGCTGATGCCACAGCTCAGTGGCATCACGATCTACGACACTCAGGGCCGCTGGCTGATGTCCTCCAACCGGCCGATTCCAGCCGGGGCCAATAGCAGTGATCGGGTCTATTTCATCCATCACCGTGACGATCCGTCCCGCGAGACCTTTATCGGTCCGCCAATCCAGAGCCGCTCCAATCAGGAATGGGTGATCACCGTCAGCCGTCGCTTCAATGGTCCCGATGGCGAGTTCGCCGGTGTGGTGGCGGTGACCCTTGGGGTGGAAAACTTCCTGCGACTGTTTGGAAAAATTGATGTAGGCCAGGAGGGCGCGATCGGTTTGTCTTATACCGATGGCACGTTGCTGGTTCGCTATCCTTTCCGCGAACAGGACATGGGCCGCAACTTTTCCAAATCGCCCATCTACGCCAAATACCTGGTTGATCGATCCGTCGGCACTGCGTCGTTCACCTCCAGCCTGGACGGCGTGGAAAGGCTCTACGCTTTTCGCAAGAGCGACCGGCTGCCGCTGATCACGACCGTCGCCCTCGGCAAGCGCGAAGCCCTCGCCGCGTGGCGAATGGAGGCGTTGCTGTCGGCGGTGGTGGTCACCGGATTGCTCGGCCTGACGGGGCTGATCGGCTGGTTTCTGATCCTCGATATCCGCCGGCGCACGGCGGCCGAGGATCAATTGCGCGGGGCTCAGCAGCAGTTGCTGTCGTCAAACCGACAACTTGAGTTGCTGGCGATGAAAGACGCCCTGACCGGTCTGGCCAACCGGCGCTGGTTTGATGAGAGCCTGGCGATGGAAGCCCGACGAGCACAGCGTGACGGCACGACGCTGGCCTTGCTGATGATTGATATCGACTACTTCAAGCGCTTTAACGATGCCTTCGGGCATGTGGCTGGCGACGCCTGCCTGCAGAGGGTGGGCCGCATTCTCGAAGCGTGTGTCAGGCGGCCGTCGGATCTGGTGGCGCGCTATGGCGGCGAAGAGATGGGCATCATCATGCCTGACACCGACAGTGACGGTGCCGCCGTGGTGGCGCAACTGATCCTCGACCGTTTGCAGCAAGAGCATATTGCGCACGACACCAGTCCGTTCGGCCGGCTCAGTGTGAGCATCGGCATGGCGACCGCTAGCGGTTCTCGACTGGACAATGTGCAGGGGTTGATCGAGATGGCAGATCAGGCGTTGTACAGCGCGAAGGCGCAGGGTCGTAACCGTTTCGTGCGGGGTAGCAGTGAGAGCGCATCCGGGTAACGTCGTCAGACCTCGGTTTATCGTCGAGCACAAAAAAACCGGCCTTGCGCCGGTTTTTTTATGCTGCGAATGCCTTAGAGCGCCGCTTTTACCTGTAAGCCAAACACCAGTGCATTGTCGATGTCCTGCCCGGAAAACGCGCCCGGCTCGATGATGTATTGCACATTGGGGCGCAAGGTCAGCCAAGGGGTGGCCTGGTAACCGTAACCGAGTTCGATCAACTGTTCGGCACTGTCCAGGTTCGGGAATGCCACGCCGTTGGCCAGCGCCGCGTCTTGCTGCGCGTCACGACTGCGCGGGTTCGGCACGGCCCGGCCATAACCGAGCGCGAGGGTGTCACGCGGGCGCCCTTCGAACGGTTTGTATAGCACCACGCCGGTGCCGTACCACTTGCTGAACGGCGAAGCCGCTTCGCTGGCGGCCGAGTATTGACCGAAGGCGTGCAGACTGCGGCCCTCGGACGATGCCGAACGCCACACGGCCTGGTCGATCAGCAGGTAATGACCGCCGCGGCCGGACACCTCTTTATCGCTGCCGATGCGTTTCACGTCGGAGCTGTCGTAGTAGTAGCCAAGCTTGTATTCGCCGGGCAACTGCCCCGCGCGCTTGTAGACCAGTTCGATCGGCACCACGGTGCCCGTGGTGTGTTTCGGTCCCAGGTGCCAGGCACGACTGGAATTGCCGTTGCTTTGCGGATCGACATTGAACGCGGCGACGCGCAGCTGCCACGCCGACGACAGGTCGTACTTCACCCGCACGCCCAGATGGGCATTGGGGTAATTGGTCCAGCCGCTGCCACCGGACATGTTCAACGGATGGCCGCAGAAGCCGGCGTTCATGAAGTTGCAGAGAATGCCGCTGTCGAGGCCACCAAGGTCGTTGCCCATGGCCATGTAACCCAGCTTCACGTTGAGCGCCGGGGTGAACAGGCTGCGCTCGTAGCTGAGCTCGGTCAGGCGGGTGTAGAGGCCGCCGTAGTTTTCCTGAATCGGCAGACGGTTGCCGACCAGGTCTTCCGAGGCGCTGTTGCCGCGCCGGTCGTTGATGGTCAACTGGACCTTGCCGGCGTTCTCCACGCCATACAGCTTGCTTAGGTCGAACTGTGCGCCGAGCTTGATGTTCTGCGAGTAACGGCCCGAGCGATGCAGGCCGCCGTCGGCGTTGTAGGCCATTTCACCGGTGTAGTCACCGGTGAACTTGATGCCGTCTTCGTCCATCTGGTGGCGCAAGCCACCCCAGTCGCCGGTCAGGGTATTGCGGCTGAGGAGGTTGGCATCGGTGTCGGCAAAGGCGGGCAGGGTGGCGCTGCAGGTCAGGCCCAACAGCACGCCGTTGAGCCAGCCGGTATGAGAAAAACGAAACATGGAGATCTTCCTGCTCAAATCGAGGGCGATAGCGCGAAGCAGCGCGGCACCCTCAGGTGCCGCGCGCAAAAGTAAGTGCCCGTGGTCAACACGGGCACTTCGGCTTACGGCAAGGCGTAGGCCATCACGTAGTCGCCGCGATCGGTCGACTGGCGTGCACCACCGGCGGTGACGACGATGTACTGCTTGCCGGTCTTCGGCGAAACGTAGGTCATCGGGCCGCCCTGACTGCCGACGGGCAGACGCGCTTTCCAGATTTCTTCACCGTTGCCGCTGTTGAAGGCGCGCAGGTAGAAGTCCTGGGTGCCGGCGATGAAGATCAAGCCACCTTGGGTCGACAGGGTGCCGCCGAGGGTTGGCAGACCGATCTTGATCGGCAGGTGCATGCGGATGCCCAGGGGACCGGTGTCTTCAACGGTGCCGACTGGAACCTGCCAGGCGACTTTCTGCGTCTTCATGTCGATCGCCGTCAGCGTACCGAACGGCGGAGCCTGGCAAGGGATGCCGGCCACCGACAGGAAGCGGTTCTTGTTCACCGCATACGGCGTGCCCTTGAGCGGTACGGCGCCCATGCCGGTGTTCAGCGCTTCGCCACCGGACGAGGCCTGCGCCTTGTTCTGCGACGGGATCATCTGAATCCACAGACCCAGGCGCATGTCGTTGACGAAGATGAAACCGTGCACCGGGTCAGTGGAGATGCTGCCCCAGTTCATGCCACCCAGCGAACCCGGGAAGCTCAGGGATTTGTCAGTACCCGGCGCGGTGTACAGGCCGTCATAACGCATCGACTTGAAGTCGATCCGGCACAACAGCTGATCGTACGGCGTGGCACCCCACATGTCGGATTCGGTCAGGTGCTGCGCGCCGATCTGCGGCATGCCCACCGATTTCGGCTGGGTTGGCGAGTACGGTTCGTTCGGGATGTTCGCGGCTTTGACCGGGACTTCCTTGACATCGGTCAGCGGCTTGCCGGTGGCACGATCCAGGACATAAATCTGCCCGGCCTTGGTGCCGATGACCAGCGCCGGCACGGTTTTGCCGTCCTTGTCAAAGTCGATCAGGCTCGGCTGCATCGGCAGGTCGAAGTCCCAGAGGTCGTTGTGCACGGTCTGGAACACCCAGCGTTCATCGCCAGTGCTGGCGTCCAGCGCGAGGATCGAGGCGCCGTAGGTGTGATCGAGTTTGCTGCGCTCGACACCGTAGATGTCGGTGGACGAACTGCCCATCGGCAGGAACACGGTGTTGGTCGCCGGGTCGTAGGACATCGGCGCCCAGCTGTTCGGCGTGCTGCGCACATAGGTGCTGCCGTCGGCCGGAGCCTTTTTATCCTGTGGGTTGCCCGGGTCAAAGGCCCAACGCATGGCGCCGGTGATCACGTCGAAACCACGGATCACGCCGCCCGGCATGTCGGTTTGCACGTTGTCGGCCACGCGCCCGCCGACCACGACTGTGGTGCCGGCCATCAATGGCGCGGAGGAGAGCTGATAGTAGCTGTCCGGCACATCACCCAGACCGGCCTTCAGATCAACCTGACCGTTGTTGCCGAAACCCTGGCAGAACTCGCCGGTGTCGGCATCGACCGCGATCAGACGTGCGTCGATGGTGTTGGTCAGCAGGCGACGCTGGCAGTTGGCGGCCGGCGCAGGTTTGGCTTCGACGATGCTCGAATTGCCCGGCTGAGCGATGGCCTTGGTGGCATCGAAATAGGCCATGCCACGGCAACGCTGCCAGACTTTCGACTTGGCGTTGATCGCGTTTTTCCACAGTTCCTTGCCGGTGTCGGCATCCAGCGCGATCAGGTTGTTGTGCGGAGTGCAGATGAACACCTTGTTGCCGATCTGCAGCGGGGTGAGCTGATCTTCGGCGCCGTTGCCATCGCTCTCGGCGATGTCACCGGTGTGGTAGGTCCACGCGACTTTCAGTTTGTCGACGTTGGTGCGGTTGATCTGATCCAGCGCGGCGAAACGGCTGCCACCTTCGGTGTTGCCGTAGTGCGCCCAGTCTTTCTGCGCCTTGTCCGGCTCCACTGGCGTGAGCCCCGGGCCCGTGCCGGTAGCTGCTACCGTTGGGTGCGCGACAAACATGTTGCCGGCCGCGACGGCCAGGCCGACCGCGAGTACAGCGGCCAGCGCATAAGCACCGCGCCCTGGAACGCCACCGCTGGCACGCTTGAGCAATGGATAAACCAGTGCGACCGCCAGACCCACCGCACTGAACATGAACAGGCGCGAGAACACCGGCCAGAACACCAGCCCGGCATCGCTCACGGCCCAGATCGCGGTCCCGAGCAGGAACGCTGCGAACAACCACGCACCCGCCGGTTTGAAGCGTGCGATCAGCCATCCGGAAACCGCCATCACCAGACCGCCCATCAGGAAGTACCACGACCCTCCCAGGCTGACCAACTTCACGCCGCCAGCAGCGAGCGCCAAGCCGAGCAGGGCGATGATCACGCCCAGCCCGACCAGAATGAATTTAGAAAGGCCAGAGAGGCCTTGACTCTGCTTCACGTTGAATGTCCCGTTGAAATGAGAAGGGGATTATATAGTTAGGTAACTACCTAGTTAAATCATAAATTCAGTAATAAAGCGTTGTCGGTTATCGAATAACGCGCCTGAGCCGAAACGGCCGTTCTCAGAGGGTTGAAGAGCGCTTGTGAATGACTTTAAAAGTGGTTTTTCTGTCAGGAAAAATACGGGTTATGACAGTGTTGCCGTTATGCCGCACTCAACCACCGTCAGTGCTCAGCCGACGCACGGCGATAAAAACAGCTTAGCCCACGTATTGCTCGAGTCCTGACAGCAGCGCCTCGAAGGTCACTTTGCAGCGCGGACTGTTGCGTAAATCTTCATGCATGGTCAGCCAACTAGTGAGTCTGGGTTTGAAGGGGTGTGCGAGTACGCGCACCAGCGCAGGGTCACGTTGCGCCACTCGCACCTGGCACACGCCGATGCCCACCCCGGCACGAATCATCGCCAGTTGCGCCAGATCGCTGTCGGTACGCAAGGTGAAGTGTTCACGACGCCATTGCGGCAACCAGTGCCTGGCGCTGCGCAGGAAGCGCGTCTCCTGGTCAAAGCCGATCAGCGCGTGTTCAGTGAGCTGTTCCAGTGTCTGCGGTGTGCCTCGCGCATCGAGGTAGCGGCGGTGAGCATGCAGGCCCAGTTCGATATCGCCGATGCGCCGGGCAATCAGCGAACCTTGCTCGGGCGCAACCATGCGCACGGCGATATCAGCCTCGCGGTGCAACAGGTCCTGAACGCGATTGGTCAGGACCAGCTCAACGTTCAGTTCCGGGTACTGTCCTTGTAAGCCGGCAATAACCGGAGGCAGCACTTCGGCGCCCACGACTTCGCTTGCACTGATGCGCACCGTGCCTCTGACGCCGCTTCCTTGCGCCTCGGCTGCGCGCAACAGTGCGGCGGCGTTGGCCTGCATGGATTGCGCGAAGGGCTTGAGGGCCTGCGCGGCTTCGGTCGCCAGCAACCCTTGTTGGGAGCGAGTGAACAAACTCACGCCCAGTTGCTGCTCGAGCGTGTCGATATGGCGCCCGACCGTAGGTTGCGCAACCCCCAGTGCTCGAGCGGCACCCGACAATGATCCTTCCTGCAGCACGCTCAGGTACGAGCGGTACAGTTCCCAGCTGATGTTGTTGTCCATGCATAAATGTATAGCTGGTAGCCGATTTTAAGCAATTTCATTGAGTCGACGGCGCATTCAGACTCTTCTCATTCCATCGAGAGGACGATCAACATGATCTTGAGTCGACGCGTTTTGGTACTGGGTGCAACGGGAGGTATCGGCGGTGAAGTGGCGCGCAAGCTGCGCGAATCCGGCTGGCAGGTGTGTGCGCTGCGACGCGGTGGTCGTCCACCTCACGAAGGGGCTGAAGGCTTTACCTGGTTTGACGGGGATGCGATGAATCGCCAACAGGTCATGGCGGCGGCACAGGGCTGCTCGGTCATTGTCCATGCGGTCAATCCACCCGGTTATCGTGACTGGGACAAGCGGGTCTTGCCCATGATCGACAACACCATTGCGGCCGCCATTGCACAAGGGGCGACCATCGTCCTGCCGGGCACTGTTTATAACTACGGGCCAGACGCATTCCCGTTGCTGCACGAAGACTCACCACAACACCCCGTGACCCGCAAAGGCGCGCTGCGGGTCGAGCTTGAACGACATCTGCGCGAAGCCAGCACTCAGGGATGCCGGGTAATTATCGTGCGTGCCGGCAACTTCTTCGGGCCGGTGCCGGGCAACAACTGGTTTTCCCAAGGGCTGGTCAAGCCGGGGCGGGCAGTCACCCGTGTACTGGTACCCAGTGCCAAGGGCATCGGCAATCAGTGGGCCTATTTGCCGGATGTCGCCAACACCATGACGCAACTGCTGGAGCGCAGAGAAACGCTTGCACCGTTCGCCGCGTTTCATATGGACGGTCATTGGGATGCGGATGGCAGGCAAATGGCCGAAGCCATACGCCGCGTTGTGGCAAGACATGGCGGTAAAACGCCAAGGATCAAAGCGTTTCCCTGGTGGTTGATCAACGTGTTGTCGCCCTTTGTCGAAACGTTTCGCGAAATGCAGGAGATGCGTTACCTGTGGCAACAACCGGTAAGGCTGAACGGCGCGCAGTTGCAATCGACCTTGGGTCGCGAGCCGCATACGCCGCTGGATGAAGCTGTAGAGGCGACGCTGGTGGGGTTGGGGTGTGTTGATCCGTCTTATGATGCGCTCTCTCGCTGTCGGCCCGCAGCGAGAATGCGTTCGTAGAACGACTCTGCAAGCATCTTTTCCTCCCTGAGAACACCTCGGCCAACGCAGAAAAACGAATTAACCTGGCGGCAGACCCCAGGCCTTTGCAAGTTGCCTTGCTGAGGCCGCAGGCAACACGGTCGAACCGCTGCGCCGAATCAGTGACGCATGCTCGCCAAGACCTTCGACAAGTAGAGCCGACTCCAATCGAGGCTCAACGACATAGTCCCAGCCAAGTCCGAGCCATGGGCATCGTCCGCCGACGCTGGCGAAGATGGCAGGGGTAGCTTGGGTGGCATAGTCGGGGAGTGCTGGCGCGTTTGGTCGCGATTCCCGGGCCTTCACTGCTGGCACATGCAGTTGCAGGGCGCCATGCGTGTTGCGTGTTACCTCCATACCTCCGAGCAGCGCGATGTCGAAGGGCACAGCCTGATCACGGGTCGCATAAAAGTAGGCCATGCGCCGGATGTTGTCGTAGTCGGCGAGCGCCCGGTAAAGGTAGGCGCAGATGACGCCCAACATCGGGTCGGCATGCTTTTCATGCCGCAGGTCTGCAGCCAGTCGATCAACGCTATCAGCTCGCAAGTGCCCGTCAGAGAATTCACGAAGGGTCCGCATGCCCGCCAGGTACCTTTGCGGCGAACTGTGCGCTCCGTACACCTGGAAAACATCTCCGTTGGGGCTGGGGACGACGGCGGTATACAGACCTGCGTAAGGTACGACAGGCGTAACTTGCTCCTTGCCCATGTGCACCAGAACAGGCGCCCCTTGAGTGCGGGGTTCAACGTAAAACTCGTTGACGGGGGGCTCGGATCTGAGGGCGTGAGTCGCACGGTTGGACAACAGCGTCGCCTGTTCACCCCAGACAATGAGATTTGCGTCACCGGCACGGTCGATATCCAGGAATCGACGTTGAACCACCCAGGTCATCGACTCTGCTCTGAGCTGTTCGGACAACTCCTTTATCATTTGCCTATGGCGAGGCGTATCCATGTCGATGTTGTGCAGTTCATCCATGTCCTCTCGCAGATGTGTGATTCCGGAGACCACTTCGCGACTGTCTGGATCTTTTGATTTAGATCGCCTGAACCATGAGAGTTTGTTGAAAAGGCGATAGCGCAAGGTGCGCTGCTGAACTGAACGCTGGGTTGTTATTTCCTCGGCGGTGAACCCAGCAGAATCCAGAGCCTCGTCTTTTTTTTCAGTGCCCAGCACCGCTACCGTGCTTCCGGATGGCCACGGTTGCATGTCGTCAGGGGGCTTGAGTGGGGTCGCAGTGTCGTAAAGCACCACGGCGTCGGGATCGACCTGGCATTGAGGGTCGAGCTTGAGGTGGTACCCGCGAGCGCGTTCGGCCGTGCGCGAACGAGCGAATTTACCCAGCGCATTCGTGGTTATGAGCCCATTTTCAATGGCAGTGGGCTCCAGTCCCCAGAGAATATCCGCGATGACACCCGAGAAGATGCATTTGCCCGGTGCGGCGCCAGCAGGGTCTCGAACCATGTAGCCCAGTTGGCCGTCATGGCAGCAAGCGAGGCTATCGAAATTTGTTTCGTCGGCCCGGGTGCCTTGCACAAGGATCCCGCGCGAACCATCGAGGCGCATTAGCTCCAGGCTTTGGGGGGCTTCGCGGCACGCGTCGGTGATCAGCGTTATGCGCTTGACGCCGAGCAGAAACATTTCCTCGTAAAACCTGTCGACCACAATGCGGTACTTCATCTGCAGCGAGTCGCTGAACAGCCAGAAGATCTCGCCAAAATTCGACCCCGTCAGCCCGTGTCCGCAAAATGACAGGATCAATTGGTCAACGACGTCGGCCCCCGCTGGAAACAGTTCGTCGACGGCTTGTTGTACGCGCACCCGTGTGACCGGGTTTGGCTTGTTATTGACCCAGCCGTCGTCGACGACTTTGACGTTGTCGACGCCGAAACCAGAGCGCAGTGCCCATTCCCCCATGGAGCGCGCGGCTAAAACGGCGCCATCCAGATAGGCGAAATCCAGGGCTTTTTTAGCAACAGGTGTCACGGTGCTTACGCCGATTGCCAGACACACTCGCCTAACCATGGGGACGCTCCGAAAGATGTTTGGTGACGAATGTATAAAAGTGCATGGGTGACACAAGCCAGTGCCAGCCTGGTGGACGAGGAGGCGTGAGCCGTTCGGCCAGCACGATGAGACCTGCCAATAGCATCACCGGGATATGCCAGGTTCCGCTCACCAGCGGCACCAGCATCCACGCCCAGCACGAAACAATACAAAACAGGCCATGGCGCATGCCGAAGGTCAGGCAGTCCTTGTCGGCTGGCCAGCCAAACAAGTCGATCCGCTGAGGTTGATGCGCTCGATTGAGTGCTGCGCGATGGCATGGGCTTGCGCTCCAGACCAGCGCGATCAGCAATGTCACGATGAACACGTTTTGGCCCAGCGTGAACTGGAGCAACAACGCCAAGACCCATAGAACAGGGCCGGCGGCCATCCACAACGCACAATAGCCGAACACAAACAGCGCGGATGCACGCATTCGCCGACGTGCCAGGCTGGAGTGCCAGACATGCATGAGCGGCATTGCCAACAGGGGCGGCATCATGGCCAAAAGCATCAGGAACCAGCCGGCGAGGATGCGGTGCAGCGGGTTCAGCGCGAGCTCCGCCTGTAACGCCGCCGGCCAGCGAGTGACGATCGACAGCCCGTTCACCGCTACGCAAAATGCGGGACCTTCACTGCTTACATCGTTGTAGAGGGAAAGGGCCAGGCCCACGCCTGCCGTGGCCAGCAGAATTGGCCACGGTGCGTAAGTAAAACTGCGTAGAACCAGACCTGGCCGCATCAGTCTGCCCTCAAGTCACGACGCCACTGCGCTTGAGAACGCTGATGCGCTCAACCGTTATCGGTGCTTCATCGGAAATCTGCTCGACAGGTACCAGCGTCACGCGCAGATGATTCGGATCGAAGTCCCCGGCGGCCGTGAGCCGTTGAGCCAGGTCGGTAATATCAATCGTATAACCCAACCCGTTGTGTTCGCCGTCTTTTTCCGAAGCAACGTTGAGACCGAAAAGCGTCAGGCTGCCGGCGTACCGGTCAGGGTCGAGCGCCGGGTTGGCGCCGTCAGGCAGATTGACGTACACATCCAGCAGCGGTGACGGTGCGGAGCCACGCACGGATTCCAGGGCCAGGTAGAGTCGGGCCACCGCCTTACCCGGCGATGTCGCGCCCATGGTCGCGATGCTACTGGAGGCCGCCGTGGGTTCGAGGTCGATATGACTGTCTACCGGCGCACTGCCGATCGTGACGGCAGCGGCATTGGCGCCGATGGGCTGTACCGTTTGCTTGCTGGGCGAACCCATATTGACCCGTGCCACTGCATTCACTCCCGGCTTTACACCCGTACCGATGCTCAAATCATCATAGGGCCGATAAAATTTGCCGCCCTTCAACGTGTCTTTGCTAGTAAAGGTTACGCCAGGTGCGTTGTCGCCGGGGACCGGCATGATAAAGCTGCGGTTGGCCGGACCATTGAGCCAGAGTGGGTCGTGGACCATGGTCTTGCCCGGCGTGTTCATCCAGGCTTCCCAGAGGCGATCAATGTTGCAATGGTGCAGCCAGAATATAGGGTCAAGACCTGCCAGATAGGCATTGCCCATATAACCACCGACGAGACCGTGAACCGTGTTGTGCGGGTTGCTCTCCAGTTCTCCGGTGATATCCGCGAACTGGACGAAATCGCCAGTGATTCCGCCACCGAATCCCAGGTTTCCGTTACCGACGATAAAATCATTCTCTTCCATCGCCTCAAGGCTGAATCCGCCCCCGGGCTTGATCGCCTTGATTCCGGGGCGCCGAGGGTATTTGCACAGCGGGTTCGGGCTGCCGTCGGGTAAGGTTTTTTCTACAAAGGCCTCAGGCAGATACAGGGCTTTCGGATCGCTGCTGTTGAGGTAGTTCCAGTAGGGAAGGGTCCAGTCGTCCCCCGTCAACTCTTTCACTTTCGCGGCGACGATTGCTTCGAACGAAAACAGGTACGCCCGGTGCCAGGAGAGGAAATACCAACTGCCGTGCTGACACTGATTGCCGTACGTCTTGTTGGTCAAGTCTGCTGGAATCGGGGTATTCGCCTTGATCAGATTTTCGTTGAGCCACAACTGAGGATGGAATCCATGCATGGCGCCGAGGAATTTCCAGCTCGTGCGGTCCTGTATCGGTTGCGCGTCCAGCGCCTGCATTGCCTTGGCGTAGTTCAGCAATGTCTTGTTCCATCCTGAACCCAGTGTTGCAACATCCTGGCGAGAAGCGGTCATGATAGGTGCTCCGTTGCGGTTAGGTGATGTCTCCCCCAACTTCAGTGCCGGTCTTCATCACGTCAGATCCGGCACTTTTCAAGCAGCCACAGCGCTACTCTGTCTGCAGCAATAGATGGACATCGATGACCGGGTTGCCCATCAGCTTCTGCGGGAAGCGATCCCCTACAAAGGTCTTGTCGACCGGTTCTACCCAGACACTCAGTTTGCCGCCCGCTATATCCGCCATTGGCAGTTCGAAATCGAACTGCGCCATCGCGTTGCTCACGCAATTGGCACAGCTTTGCACCTCAACCGGCTGGAATAACGCTCTGGAGGCGATCGTCCTTCCGTCCTTTTGCAGGTGCACCCGGAAGCTGCCGGGGATTTTCAGACGATTGATGCCGCTGACGCGTACGTTGACTCGATCGGTCTCGACCGTGAATTGTTTGTTCGCGGCGAGCGTACGCTGGGTCTTGGGCAGAAAATCGACGTTCGAGGCTTCGGCCGGCGGTTCGTAATCAATATCAAGCTGACCTGCCGAGTCGATGATTGCCAGCGTGTTCAGTTCCAGTGCGCTGTGGGTGAATGGATTCAGAACCTCGAGCGCTGGATCGCTGAATATCTGAAAACTGATCGGGTCGGTAGCCTCGTTGATAGTGGTCAACAGCCCTTGCAGGTCGGTGGCCAGCATTTTCTTCTGCCATTCCCAGAACAGTCGGTCCCAATTGCAGTGGAAGAACCAGAACACCGGGTCGAACGCCGCAACTTCCTGTTGTTGCATCGTCGGACCAATGGAGTCATGGCCACTGTCGTGGGCGGTAATGATGGTGTTGTGACTGGCACCGGACCAGTAGCCATGAAAGTCTTCCCAGTCGGTTTTGCTCATTGCCCGGTTGACGTCATCGGTCACGCCGTTATCAATCAGGTTCTGGGCAATCGTGTCGTAGTCAAAACGTGTGGTGACGTACCCTTCGGGGAAATCCGCGCCAATGGTTTTCGGTAGCACGTATTGGTCGAAGGGTGGGCTTTTAAGCACGTCGGGGAAGGGCGTGGTGATATCCCAATAAGGCAGGGTCACGTTCTCGCAACCAGGCACCGATCTCAGGGCATTTTCGAAACTGACCAGATAGGCCCGGTGCCAGGGGTTGTAGCCCGGTACGTGGTGCATGCAATAGGTATTGGGTGCCGGAAACCAGTGATAGCCCGCCTGGACGAAATAGCTGTTCGGGTCAGCGGGATCGAGGGCCTTAATGGCGGAAAAAGCTTTTTTGAGCTGGTCGAGTTCGTTGCTCGACAAGGTGGTGATGTCCTTGCGCATCCTGCCGGCCGGGGCCGCGGTGCTGAACAATGAGCGTGCCGCGAAGTCGGCCTGGCTCGCTTGAGTCACGGGCACGCCTTTGGGGTAGCCATTGTTCATCCAGTTGAGGAAGGTACCCACCCAGTCGGCAGGCCAGGGATTACCCGGCGGCATGTTGCCTGCTGCGACTTGTTGATAGATGTCGCCGGCGTGGTTCATCACCGCGTCGTAGCTGGCCAGGTCGAGACCTTGTCTGGCCATGTGCGCGCGGTCCACGGCCGTGAACATGTCGCGAATCTGCGCATACCAGGTGGGGTTGGTGACGGGGGTTGCGGTCATGTCTGACTCCTTGTCGTCGGTAACAATCGAAGTTTCAGTGGATCGAGTGTGGCTCGCCGGAGGAACTACCCAGACGACCCGCGAGCGACCTGCAAGCGATAGCTAACTGGCCTTGACGGCGATGAACGAAGCGACCAGTCCGGCAGACGCGCCGTCGTGAGGCTTCACACGGATGACTGATCCAGTGATGGCCGGCACCTGATTCACGCCGTTTGGCCAGTGCTCCGTCAGCACCCCGTCATAGTCGTAGAAGTAATCTTGAGTGGAGGTCCCGGGCCGCCCGCTGCCCACGATGTGTACGTGGTCGGGTAGTCCGTCGTGGGCGCGCGTGATAACGCCCTTCAAGTCCATGACCGCGTTCGAGCCGAAACCGAGTTCACCTGCAAATGTCCCGTCGGCAGTGTCCTCCACGGTCCACACGCCTTCGGCGAATAACAGTGCCGCGAGTTTGTCCGGCGCTCCTCCAGTTAATGCGGGGTTATTGAGGAAACTTCTATACGTCCATTTTCCTGCAAAGGGATTGCTCATGACTGACATCTCCTTATCACTGTTTTTTGACGTCCGAATGTTGATGCGACGTGTGCTTCATCCCTGCCATGCCAATGCCGCCGCCGACGGCATTGAGGTCTGGCACGATCTGGATATTGGTCATCATCCCGCCGTCTTCGTGATCGAGGATGTGGCAGTGAATGACGAATTCACCGATGTAGCGGTCGTAGTGCGTGCGCACCAATACCTGATAGTCGTTCTGGACAAAGATCGTGTCTTTGAACTCGTGCCACATGCCGCAGTACTGGTTTTGCAATCCCAGCTCGTCGGCCGGAACCAGGCATTCGCCATTGGGGCCGAAGATGCTTTTGGGCTTTTCGCCGGGTTTGGCGTAGAGCACGTCCATCACCTGGAACGGGTTGACGTGGATGTGAAAGATGTGAGGTTCGCCCTGCGACGTCAGCACCCAGTCATCGGTGGTGTTGACCTGACGGGTGAAGTCGATACGGTCCGGGTCATAGGATTTGTAGTTGATGAAAAAGCCGAAAGCGCCAGACCACGGATCCCCCGGTTTTTTCGGCGCCGTGGCCGGAGCTGCCGGCGGAAATGGCGGATATCCGATGAAAAAGTCAGCTTTCTGGATGTCGTCGTTGACGGTTGCATCCTTGAGGTCGGGCATTGCGCGCCACGGCTTCAGGTTGCCGCTACGCAGTCCTTCGAGGGCTGCCACCGGCAACGATGAGCCTTTGTTGGCGTCATAGAGCGCCTGCTGGATATAGCTTTGCGGATCGTCGGTCACCACTTTACCGCCGGAGACGATGACCGTTGCCAGCAATTGGGTTTCATTCGGACCTTGTCCGCCGGGGCCGCCATTGGGTCCGGCATTCGCACGCTCTGCCGGCGTTGCCGCCTGGTTCAGCACGCAATAGGTGCCATCACGGGGGAACATCAGCAACACATCACTGCGATAGCCTGGTTGCAGAAAGTTACTGCCGATGCCACCACTGACACTTTTTTTGTTCACCCCGATCGGGCGGATGGCAGTGCGCGTCAGTCCGTCGGCGGCGATCTCGAATTGCGGAACAAGTTCGACCGGTTTGCTGGAGTCAGGCACTGTCACCGGGCACAGGTCGGCGATCAGCGCTGCTTGTTCCTTTGGCGTGCCGCCGAGTATGCCCTGCAGCGCAAGACTGGCTTTGGCACCACTGGTGTTCATGGGCACGATTTGCAAATTCACGGTGTCATGGATGCCGCCGTGAATGAAGCGCCAGCGTTGAATTTCTCCTGCGGCTATGCCGCGCAAAGTCGGCTGGACCGCACCGTTGATACTGGTGAACCGGCCGCTGTTGTCCCAGACCGTAGGGGAGGAGAGTTGCGCGTCGAAGTTCTCCACCACACCGGTTTTATCGCCGGGGCACGACCAGGTGCCGTCCTTCTGCGTGATGATGTTGCCCTTGTCGTCGAAACACGCATAAGGAATTTGCTGGAACAGAAAGACTTGCTCGGTGAGGGGCTTGCCCGCCGCGTCCTTGAGGATGGTGTCGATGTCTCCCGGCTTGTCACCGGTGTAGGCGCGATTGCCGCGCACGATCAGCGCGCCCGCTGCGCCGCTGGCGACCTGAAGCGCCGTGGAGCCATGTCGGTGTGCGTGATACCAGAACGTACCTGAAGGGTGATCGGTGGGAATATTGACCTCGTACTCAAACTTTGTTTGCGGCGCGATGTTCAGCAGCACGTTATCGCTGTTGCCGGACGGTGAGACGTGCATCCCGTGGTAGTGCAGATTGATCGTGTTGAAACAGCCGGGATCGCCATTCGCCGGATCAAGCCCCCCCGGACAACTGGGATCGTTTTTCTCCAGTTGATTGTCCAGATGCACCCGCAGGGTGTTGCCCGGCTGCACATCAATGAGCGGCCCCGTCAGACAGCCGCCGTATGAGCGCAACATGACCTTGTCTTTGGCACCGTCGGGACTCCCCGGGTTGTAGATGTAGTTTTCGCGTTTCTGCACTTGCAGGTTGAGTTCGACCGTTTGCCCGTCACGCGTGATGTCACCTGCCGGATCGCACCCTGTTGATGGTTGGGCCAGTTCAATGGCCTTCAGCGTGCCTGCCTGGTTTTTTTCAAGGAGCCTTGGCGGTGAAAGGAACGGTTGAGCCGTGAGTTCGGCGAGCGCCGTGGAGGTGGTTGCACACACGATCAGCCCTGCGAAGATCCTGTAACGCGAATTCATTTCCTGCTCCCTGCGCATTGCGCAAATGTCCCACAGCCATGACAGCCGGGTGTCCGTTGAGATAGTTCGACCGGGCAATGTGAACGCCGGTAGCTTTGCGCCTCCTAGGAAGAACCGGTGCGCTTGAGCACAAGGGCGATGGTTTCAGCGAGAGCCGAATCGCAGGTGCGCCCGGCGCCCGGGGTGTAGACCGGTGGTTTGGCGACGGAAGGGTCGCCGCTGGTGAAGGGAGGACGGGGGTTGTACTGGATGTTCAACTGCACCTTTTGGGCGACCAGCTCACCGGCAATCAAGGCGATGATTGCCAAGGCTTCGTCGAGCCCCGATGAAATGCCACCGCCGGTGATACGTTGCCTGTCGACGATGTAACGGGGATAGCCGTCTACCACATTGACCCGATTGAACAGTTTCAGACAGGCGATGAAGGCCCAATGCGTGGTGGCGTTATAACCGTCCAGCAAACCTGCTGCGGCCGCGAGCAAGGCACCTTCGCAGACCGAGGCGCAATATTGCGCAGCACTGCCTTGCTGAAACAGCCAGGTCATACGCCGGGGATCTTTCATCAGACGTTGCAAATCGGTGGGTTCACCGCCGGGAATCCACAGCAGGTCGATGTCATCGGAATGTTGATCGAACACCGGTAGATCGCCACCGATGGTCATGCCATCACGCGTGGTGATGGATGGCCCATCGAGTGAAATCAGCCGGACGGAGCGGCGAGGGGCGCTGGTGTTTGTCTGCGGTTCAACCAGCTTCATCCAGTTGAACAGTTCGTAAGGGGCGCTGATGTCGAGCAAGTCCACACCATCGTAGATGGCAATTGCGATCAGGTAGTGTCCTGGTGCAGGCATGACTCCCTCCTTGGGAACACCGCGGCGAACGCACTGGCGTCGTCAGGTGTATAGCGTTGCGCCAATCAGCAATGCGATGCCCGGACAGCGGAACCGGAGGTTGTCCACCCAAGGCCAATGGCCAGTAGAGAGGGTTTTGCCAGCATAGTCGGGGTTGTCATGCGTGCAAGAAGATTTTATGCGCAACCGCCCAATGGTATTGGGCCTGGTGGTTTTCGCACCATGACTTGTAAGAAGCCTGAAACAGTCACCGATTTCAATCAGACCGATCAACTGCTGCAACGCGCATATCAATCCACCCAGGCCTGGATAGGCGAGGGTGGTTTGATCCGTGACGGGATACCCGATTCGTTGCTGGCTCACACGCATCATCTGGATGACGAGTGATTGTCCGCCTCATAACGGCGTGGTGAGCGAAAACGGAATACGCAGCTCTTCGACAGGCCCTGTATCCCGGCCACACATTTCGTCATGTACGCATTGCTGCACCAGCACGCAGGGAAAGGCCGGCACGGTTTGCAGCAGGTCCCGCAGGTGAGTGATCGAACGCAGGTGCATCGGCTTGGCTGCATCATCAAGCAGGGTGAACTGGCCGTGATCGAGGCGGATCCGTGCCAGGTAAAAACCGCCTTCGAGTGACAGCAGCTCCAGCTCGCGGATTTCGCTGTTGGCCGCACGTTCGGTGAGGGTTTGCAGGTTCATGCTTCACTCCTTGCCTACCAGGGTAGGCGTTCTCCATCGTAGGCAAAGAAATGGCCGCTGTCGGCCGGCGTCAACTGGTCAATCAAGGTCAGTAGCTGGTCAGCGGCGACGTCTGCCGGCCGGGCGCTGGACGCCCCGCGAAAAGGTTGCGATAGCGCCGATACGACAGTGCCCGGATGCAGGCTGAGCAAGCGGCTCTGCGGGCGAGTGCGCGCCAGTTCGATGGCTGCGGTCTTGATCAGCATGTTCAGTGCAGCCTTGGATGCACGATAGGCGTACCAGCCGCCCAAACGGTTGTCGCCAATGCTCCCGACCTTGGCCGAAAGCATCGCCATCGCTCCCTGAGGATCGAGCAGCGGCAGAAAGTGGCGCAGCACCAATGCCGGTCCCAGCGTGTTCACTTGAAACACGGCTTGCAGCGCCTCCGGCTCGATCGCGCTGAAGCTTTTTTCCGGCTTGATCGCGTCGCGATGGAGCAGGCCGGCCGCGTGGATGATCAACTGATACGGTGCTTCGGCTGCCAGCTCCGTGGCAGCACCGGCAATCGTTTCGGGGCGTTCCAGGTCCAGTGCGGGAACGGTCCGGCGCCCCAGCGCACGAACCCCGGCACAGCGCGGATCCTGTTCAAGTTGTTCGCAAAAAGCTGTGCCGAGGGCTCCACTGGCGCCGATCACCAGCGCACGGTAACCGTCGCCGAGCGAGGCCATGGTCAGTGCGCGGTTCATTGGCTTGCTCCGGCACCCTGGCGACGGAAGAACAACGTCACCTGGCCGACCTCTACCCCGAACTTGGACATGGCGGTGCGGTTGATCAGCGTGTCCTCGTCCATCAGGTACATCCAGTCGTCCATGCTCATTTCGTACGTCGAGTCGTCGACCGGCAGGTTCAGGCGATAGCGCCAGTGCAAGGTATTGCCAGCGACCTGGCCCTTGGCGACGCCCACCACGTCATCCGCGCGCCCGCTCCAGCGCCCTTGGCCCTCGGGCGTGAGGGTCCAGACGCGGCGCTGGCGGGTGCCGTCGCTGTACAGGAAATGCTCGTCGAGAATCAGGTTGTTGCCCTCACGACGGCTGACGATGTTGACCTCGAACCGCTTGGCCACCTCACCGCTGCGCTTCTGAAACATCCCCCAGGCTTTGACGGGCTGACTGAAAAACTGCTCCAGATCCAACGCCGGTTGCTGATCCGCATAGCGGGTGACATCCACACTGCCGCAGCTCGCGACGCTGAGGACCAATGTCAGTAACAGCAGAAATCGGGTCATTGCCTTACTCCCTGAAGTACTCGAGCGAAGAGGGTGAAGTGTCGAACGATCGGCTTGTACAGTGCCTTGGCCCTGTATAGGTTTATCGCCGTCCGATCAGTTGCAGGAATTCCTGGCGCGTCGTTGAACTGTCACGGAACGCGCCGAGCATCACGGAGGAAGTCATGACCGAATTCTGCTTCTCCACGCCGCGCATCATCATGCACATGTGCCGGGCTTCAATGACCACTGCCACACCGGCAGCGTCGGTGATCTGCTGGATGGCTTCAGCAATCTGCCGGGTGAGGTTTTCCTGGATCTGCAGGCGACGCGCGAACATGTCCACCACGCGCGCGACCTTCGACAGCCCGAGGACTCTGCCGGTGGGGATATAGGCCACGTGCGCCTTGCCGATAAAGGGCAGCATGTGGTGCTCGCACAAGGAATAAAGCTCGATGTCGCTGACGATCACCATTTCATCGCTCTGCGATTCGAACAGCGCGCCGTTGGTGACGTCTTCCAGGCTCATCGTGTAGCCATTGCACAGATACTGCATTGCTTTGGCGGCACGCTTGGGCGTGTCCAACAATCCCTCGCGTTCGGGGTTTTCACCGACGCCGACGAGGATTTCACGGTAATGGCTGGCTAGTAGTGGGTTCATTCAAGGTTCTCGCGGCGGTGCTGTACGTTAAGGCCGATCCATAGCGAAAGAGTTGTACGCGACAAAGCGTTCTGTATAGGTTTTATTCAAGATAGGCTGAAAAAAATCACCTGACAATGAATCGGCAATCTTTTTTGTGCAGATGCGAAAACCTCACATCGCAGTGTGTGAGGTTGTCGGGACAGGTTTCGATCAGACGTTGAAGGTTTGGCTCAATGGCCGGACCATTTTGCTTGAAGTCCGAAAAGGGCCCTGCGCGGGCCCTTCCAGGCTCATAGCGATGTTCTGACCACCAATGGACAATCAACCGGCTGGGCGCCCGATACGTCGAGGGTCTCGATCAGGTGCCGGACAGCCTTGCGCCCGATCTCGTAGTACGGCAGTTGCACCGTGGTCAGCGGGGGGATGAACAGCTCCGCAATACCGACCATGTTGTCATAGCCAAGCACCGCGACATCTTCGGGAATTTTCAGGCCTCGGCCCAATAGCAGCTGATAGGCACAAAAGGCAATGCGGTCGTTGCCACAGATCAGGATATCGAATTGGGGGCGACCATCGTTGATGTGCCGATCGAGGATAGCGGCCGTTTCGCTATAGGCATCATGGTCGGAAAGGTCGTATTGCAGGAGTGCCTCCGGCGCCAGTCCGAATGCCTGACAGGCACGTTGCAGGCCTTTTTGGCGCAGCCCCCAGGCCAGACTCTGTTTGGGCAGATTGATACACAACGGGCGCTTGTAGCCGAGGTTCAACGCATGGTGTACGGCCCGGTATTGGCCCGCTTCATCGTCGGGTACATAGCTGACGAGACGGCGGTCATCGGCCAGGCAATTGGCGAGGACCAACGGTTTGCTCTTCAATCGTTCGGGAATGCAAACCTGGCGAAATCCCATCGCGCTGAAGATCAAGCCGTCCGGACGGTGCGACAGCATCAGGTCGATGTTCTGGTCGGTGGGCGGGTTGCTGAGCAGGTTGAGGATAAAGACATTCCAGCCTGCCTGCTGTGCGGTCTGCTCAATGGACAGCAGCAACTCGACCGCGAACGGCGTGGTTGCCGTGTCCAGCGCGAACACACCGATGGTCCGCGACTGCAGGTTATCGCCGCGCATCTTGCGCGCTGACAGGCTCGGTACGAACTGCAATTCATCAATGGCCCGACGCACCCGCTGAAGGGTTTCGGCGCTCAGTTTTTCCGGACTGTTGAGCGCACGAGAAACCGTCATCAGGGACACGCCGGCCAGCTGTGCAACGTCTTTCACTGAAGTCATGTGAGGCAAAATCGGTCAGGTTGACGCCGGATCATGACACAGGGCCCGCGCTTCTCGCGACCCGAATGACGCCGTTCATAGCCATCCAGAACCGAGAGGCCATGCCCTGCAAATCGACACACGTCCGCCAGTCCCGCTTGCCAGAAGCTTCACGCCCAGGCTGTCGGGCCGCGGATAGACGCGACTGCTGAGGCTGAAGCGCCCGTTTTCGTCGAACACCTCGACGGACGAACGATCGAGGAACACGCGCAGTTCGAGTCGCTGTTGTGTCGGGTCTATCCATACGCTGCGCTGGCCTGTGACTTGCGCACCCGAGCGACTGCGGTCAAGCACCAGGCGCTGCAGTGCTGCATCGTAGTAGAGCAGGGTTTCTTCACGGCCATCGTCGCTGCAACGCAAGGCGATCCCCAAGTGGCCGTCGGTGCAGTCGAGCAGATCCAGTTGCACATGGATTTCGAGCATATCGCCGCGCACTTCCGGCACCCACCGCGATCCCGTATCTTCCCAGCCAGGCGTATCCGGCAATGGCGCCAGGCGCAGAGCGCTGAGCTCCCGTGCCGGATAAACGCAAAGGCGATCGCCGCGCAGTTCCAGTTCACGCGGCACACCGAGCATGCCGCACCAGTGATGGGCCTGGCTCGGCATCGGGCTTTCCCACATGTCGAGCCACGCCCACACCAGGCGCCGACCATCGGCGGCCAGTAGCGTTTGCGCTGCATAGAAATCGTGGCCGTTATCCAGCTCGATAAAAGGCCCACCGGTGAAATGCCATGCGCTATCGAGTTGGCCCACTCGGTAACCCGTCTGGTATTTGTTGAGCCGGTCGTAACCGTCGGCTTGCATGCCTTGGGGCGAGTACAGCAGCACGTCGCGTCCATTCAGGCGAAACAGGTCCGGGCACTCCCACATATAGCCATCGCCCTCGCTGCCGGCGGACACATAGTCGAGGAACTCCCAGGTGTGCAGATCCGTGGAGCGGAACAACGGCAGCAGCGGCCTGTCGCCTAGACGCGCGCCGGCAATCAGGTACCAACAGTCATCCTCCTGCCAGACCTTGGGGTCACGGAAGTGCATGATGGTGTCTTGCGGCGCGCGGTCGATCACGGCGCCATGTTTGACGAAGTGGATGCCATCGGTACTGGTTGCCAGGCACTGCACTTGACGGATGAAACGCTCGTCTCCCACATCCCCCAGCCAAGTGTGCCCGGTGTAGATCAGGGCCAAGGTATCGCCACACACCACGGCGCTACCGGAAAAACAACCGTCACGGTCAACGTCATCGCCGGGAGCCAGCGCAATGGGCAGGTGCTGCCAATGAGCCAGATCGGCACTCTTGGCGTGGCCCCAATAGATCCGTCCCCACTGCGCATCGAAGGGGTGATGCTGATAGAAAACGTGATATTCGCCACGAAAGTACACGACGCCGTTAGGGTCGTTCATCCAGCCTGCCGGCGGGGCAAGATGATAACCGGGACGATAATCCTGGATGACGCGAGTCAGACCATCACTCAGCGCATGCTGCGCAAGGTCAAGGGCGCAAGACATTGGGTCGTTCATACGATTCAAATACTCAGTCATAGGGCGCTTGCTCGTGCCGAGCGCAGAAAGACGCCATCCGGAAGGGTTTCAATGGCTTGCGGGTAGCGCTTCAAGGCCGCGCCGTCGACGTCGAACAGGTGCAGGTTGTCGATGTCCAGATGCAGCTCAACCCGATCGCCGGCTTGCCATCCGGCGCTGACTTCGCAACGACAGATCAGTGGATCGTCTTGACCTGTCTCGAGGTGCACATAGGTTTCGCTGCCCAGGTATTCGACCGCAGTAACGATGACGCCAGCGGCTTTATCCGCCGCCTTCAGCGACACATGCTCCGGACGAATCCCCAGGCTCAGCTGCGTGCCCGTCGCCAGGTTCGAGCTGTCGAAGGGCAGGGGCATGATTCCCCATACAAGGGTATCGACCAGGCTGGTTTCGCCTGGCGTCTGCAGGCGCACCGGCAGAAAATTCATTCTGGGCGAGCCGAGAAAACCGGCGACAAAGCGGCTGGCCGGGCGCTCATAGAGTTCGCGCGGTGCGCCGACCTGCTCTACATGGCCGCCATTGAGCACGACAATTTTGTCGGCCAGGGTCATCGCTTCTACCTGATCGTGGGTAACGTAGATCATGGTCGAGCGCAGTCGGGCATGCAGCCGGGCGATTTCGTTGCGCATCTGCACCCGCAAGGACGCGTCCAGGTTGGAAAGCGGCTCATCGAACAACAAAATGTCCGGTTCTCGCGCCATGGCTCTGCCCATGGCCACACGCTGACGCTGCCCACCGGACAGCTCTTTTGGCTTGCGTTGCAGCAGCTTGTCCAATTGCAGGATTTGCGCAGTTTTCAGCACCCGCTCGCGCAGGCTGCTCTTTTCCGTCTTCGCAAGCTTGAGACCAAAACTGATGTTGTCGTAGACGCTCATGTGCGGGTATAGCGCATAAGACTGAAACACCATGCCGACGCCACGCTCGCGCGGCTCCAGGTCGTTGACCCGTCGCCCGTCGATCAGCAGGTCGCCGGCGCAGATCGAATCCAGTCCGGCGATCAGCCGCAGCAGGGTCGACTTTCCGCAGCCCGAAGGGCCGACGAACACCACGAATTCACCCGCCGCGATCTCCAGGTTGATGTCGCGAAGAATCCGCACGCCGCCCAATTGTTTGTTCACGTTGTCCAGTTTTAATTTGATCACGATGCTGTTCCTTGTCTTTGTTGGGCATCAACCCTTTAACGCGCCGGCAGTGAGACCGGAAACGATTCGGCGCTGGAAGATCAGCACCAGAATCACCAGTGGGACGGTGACCAGCACCGATGCCGCCATCAACAAGCCCCAAGGCAACTCATGGGGGCTGCCGCCGGAAATCAAGGCGATGGCGACCGGCACCGTGCGTTGGGTGTCAGTGAGGGTGAAGGTCAGGGCAAACAGGAACTCGTTCCACGCGGCGATGAAGGCCAATAAACCAGTGGTCACCAGCGCGGGCCATAGCAACGGCAACAGCACTCGGGTCAGCGTGACCCAAGGCGAGGCGCCATCCATGATTGCCGCTTCCTCCAATTCATGGGGCAATTGCCCCATGAATGTGGTCAGCACCCAGACGGTGAAGGGCAGGGTGAAAATCGTGTAGCTCAGGATCAACGCCCAGGACGTGTTGTACAGACCCAAGGCGCGGATCACTTCGAACAGCCCCGACAACACCGCAACCTGGGGAAACATCGACACGCCAAGCACCATCATCAACACCGTGCCACGCCCGCGGAATTTCACCCGGCCCAAGGCATAGGCGGCGGTCAGGCTGAGGAACAGCGCCAGTGTCACCACGCACAGCGCAACCACCAGCGAATTACCGATCGCCCGCAGGAATGAGGCTTGATGGAGGATCGCCGCGTAATTGGAGAAGTCCGGGTTTGCGATCCAGTAGCTGATCTCGAACAAGGCGCTGGACGGCTTCAGCGACGTGAGGATGGCGTAGTAGAAGGGGAAAACCGCATACAGCAGCAACACCCCGATCAGGCACCAGAAGCCGAGGCGCAACAACGCTTTTTTCAGCAGGCGCGGGCTCATGAACGGGCCTCCAGTTGACGGCGGCCGAGGTAGAGATAAAGCATGGCGATGACCGCCACCACCAGAAACAACAGGGTCGAAGCCGCGCTGCCGTAACCGACGTCCTGGAATTCCACCAGGTGTTGACGGGCATACACCGACATGCTCATGGTGCTCGACGAGTTCGAGGTCAGCACATAGATCACGTCGAATACCCGCAGCGAGTCGAGAATGCGAAAGATCGCTGCCACCAGCAGTGCAGGCATCAACAGGGGAAGGGTGACACGCCAGAACACTTTCAGCGGGTGGATGCCATCGACCCGGGCCGCTTCGTAGCAATCGCTTGGCAACATCTGCAAGGCCGCCAGCATCAGCAGCGTGACAAAAGGCACGGTCTTCCAGACGTCGACGATGATCACCGCCCACATCGACAGGTCTGCATCTGCCGTCCAGGCCAGGGGCGCGTCAATCAGGCCGAGGCTCAGCATCAAGTGATTGATGATGCCGAACTGGTCGTTCAGCATCCATGCCCAGATCTTTGCCGAGACAATGGTCGGAATCGCCCATGGAATCAGAATCAACGCACGCACCAGAGAACGGCCGGTGAACTTGATGTTCAACAGCAACGCCACCAACAACCCCAGTACGACTTCCAGGCCCACTGACACCACAGTGAAATACAGCGTGTTGCGCACCGCATTCCACCATTGTGGATCGACGAGGATGCCCGACCAGGCGGAACCGTTGCGGACCAGATAATTGCTCAAGCCGATGAAGGTTGCGCCACCGCTGTCCGCCAGGCTGGCGTCGGTCAGGCTGAACCAGAATGTGCGCAGCAGCGGCCAGGCTGCGACCAGGGCCAGACACAACAGCATCGGTGTCAGGAACAGCCAGGCGGCGCGTACCCGACGGCGTTGTACGGGCGTTTCCCTCGTGAGCAGCAGCTCGTCGAAGGGGGCATGGGCAGTAGAGACAGACATGGTGATTTCCTTCCTTGTGGCTTACCAGTTCTGGCGTTTGATGCGCGTGAGTTCGCTTTCCAGTTCGGCCAGCGCCTGATCGACGGGCAACTCGCCCGCGAGCACGCCATGCACGCGATCGAAGAACGCATTGGAGACCCGCGGATAGCGATCGGCGGTGATTGACGCGGGGCGCATGACCCCATCGTTGAGAATGCTGTGCAACTGAGCGTAATAAGGCATGGCCGCGAGTAACTCGGGATCTTGATACAGCGACTCGATCACCGGGTTATAGGCGCCTGCCAGGGCTCGACGTTTTTGCTCCTGGGCGCTGGTCAGGTAGCTCACCAGCTCGGCGGCAAGTTCGGGATGGGCGCTGTAGCGCGATATCGCCAGGCCCCAGCCACCGAGGGTGGAGGCATGGTCGCCGGCCTCGCCGCCGCGGGGCAGGGGAGCGACCCCGACTTTGTCTTTTACGGCACTGTCCTGGCTTTGCACCAGGGCCCAGACATAGGGCCAGTTACGCATGAACAGCGCATTGCCCGACTGGAAAACGCCACGGCCTTCTTCCTCGGTGTAATTGAGCACGCCACGCGGGGAGATGTCGCCGACCCAGCTTTTCGCCAACGTCAAAGCTGCTCTTGAAGCCTGACTGTTGACCACGATGTCGCCGCGTTGATTGATCAGCCCGCCTTGCGGCTGGCTGCTGATCCACTCCAGCGCATTACACGTCAGCCCCTCGTAGGCGCGGCCCTGAAAGATGTAACCCCAGACATTGGCGTTCCCGGCGGTGCGCTCGGCCTGTTGAACATCCCTCGCGGTAGCAGTCATTTCTTCCCAGGTCTGGGGGACCTGCCGGTTGTATTTCTCAAGCAAGTCTTTGCGGTAATACAGAAGGCCCGAGTCGGTGAACCAGGGCATCGTCACCAAACGTCCGTTTACGGTGGCGTTATCGACCTGTGCCTGGAAGTAGCCTTGGGTCGCGTTGGCTGGAAGCACCTCACGCAGATCCATCAGGTGTTTGGCCAGCATCCCCGGCCAGACCATGTCGATTTGAATGATGTCGATGTCGGCGGACTGCGCACTGAGGATCTGTTGATAGAACGATAACCTCTCGGTCGCCGAGTTAGGCGTGGAGACCACCTCGACGTTGTTGCCAGTCTGTTTCGACCATCTCTCGACGGCCTCCTTGCACAGCTGCAACTCCGCACCCACAGCGCCGCACGAGATCGTCAGATCGGCTGCGCTCGAGACGGATGGAAGTGCGGCAAACAGGGTGATCAATGTGGCGGGCAGGAGCGATTTCAGGTGTTTCATCGAGCGTCCTTTATTTTTGTTTTTAGAAAAGTTAACGTTAACATCACCAAATGTAGCAGCGTATTTGCGATGAGGCACCCTTTTTTTCGTCGATTGCGACAACGCGCTACTCCGGCAAAAAAACGTCAATAGCGTCAACCAACAATAAAAACAAACAGGGATTTCACATGCAGAAAGCAACAGGCTGGCTCCTGGCAGGTGTGCTCGGCACATCCGCGGCGACCTCTCAGGCAGCGACACTGGAACAGCGCATGGCCGCACTTGAAGCCCGTGCCAGCGCAGCCGAAACGCGCGCAGCCACGGCCGAACAGCAGACCCAAATACTTGCCCGCGAATTGCAGCAGATCAAACTTGCGTCCCCTCCCTTGCAGCCCGCCGCGTCTAACGCAACAGCCATTTCGGCGCCTGACCTGGATACCCGACTGGCAAAACTCGAAGCCCGTCAGCAAAGCCCGGAGAAAGAGGGCAGTACCGGACACCTCACTGATGGGTTCAGCTTCAACGGCTATGCGCGCTCCGGATTGTTGGTCGACGAGGGACTCGGTGGTGGCCGTGGCGGTCCTTATACAACGCCGGCCGGCTCGGTGGGCGGTGCAGTGGGGCGACTCGGCAACGAAGACGACACCTACATGCGTATCGACCTGTCGAAAGAGATCCATGCGCAAAACGGCACCCGCTCCAAGTTCACGGTTTCCATCGCCGACGGGGTGGAAAGCTCCAACGACTGGACGGCCGACGAAAGCAAACTCAACGTACGCCAGGTATTCGCCACGCTCGACCATGTCGCCGCGTTCAAAGGCAATTCAGTGTTCGAGAACGCCACGCTGTGGGCAGGCAAGCGCTTCGACAGAGACAACTTCGATATCCACTGGCTGGACTCGGACGTCGTCTACCTGGCTGGCACCGGCGGTGGCATTTACGATGTGCAGATGAACAAGAACTGGCGCTCGAATTACTCCTTGATTGGGCGTAGCTACGGGGATTTCAGTCAAGGGGGTATCAATGCCGATGTGGAAAGCTACATTCTGACCTCCAACCAGTTTTTCGCGGATGGCCAGTGGCAATGGATGTACAACGCCATCGGTGCGAAGAAAAACGATTTCTCTACCCGCACCAATAAAGCCGGTTTGACGCCTGCGGATTCCGGCTTGCACAGCATGTTGGCCAATCACCAGAAAACTTTTTTCGGCAGAGAAGGCTTCTTCAAAACGGCGCTGCTCTATGGGCAAGGCCTGGGTGCAGAGGTCAAGAACGTTGGCTCGGACGGGGAGTTGATCGACGAGGCCCGCGCGCTGCGTCTGGCACTTTACGGGGAGACCCCGCTTGCGCCCGACTGGCGTATCGGGCCCAGCTTGCTGGCCGAGCAAAGCAAGGACCGATACGTCAAGGGTGACGACTACCGCTGGCTGACTCTGAACGTGCGACTGGCTAACAAAATCAACAGTAACTTCGAAATGGCCTACGAACTGAGCTGGCAAACCATGAACCTCGACCCCAAGGGCTATCTGCAACGTAATGCGGTCGACGGTAATTTCTTGAAATTCACGGTTGCCCCGACATTCAAACTTGACGTTGCAGATATTCTTACGCGTCCTGAACTGCGAGTGTTCGCAAGCTTCATGAACTGGTCTTCGGATCTGGACAGATTCAGCACCACAGATGCCTTTGGCATGACCGACTTCCATGCGGGAGGTGTCTGGCAGTACGGCATTCAGATGGAGACCTGGTTTTAAAGGCCGAGAGACAAGTGCAGTGCGGCTTGGTCGCACTGCACCAAGCCAGCAGTGCTACATGCAAGTGCGTTAATAGGCAAGATGCCGGCGGCATGGCTAACCAATAACGACAGGGATGATTTAATGCCGGATGCAGTTTTTGTAAGTCGAACCATTTTGTTCGGAGATTGTGACCCGGCAGGAGTGGTTTACACTCCGCGGTTCTCATATTTTGCTGTAGAAGCTATTTATGTAGCGCTTGACCGGTGGCTGGGCGCTCCAGGGCTTAGAACTTTAATGGGTTTTAATATTCTGCCGCCGGTGCGCGCGATGTCGATAGAGTTGCTGAGCCCTGTAACGTGGGATGATGAAATGATTATAAAAGTCGGTGTGGCCAAGTTGGGCGCGCACTCGTTTACCTTTTTGGTTGAGGGTTTTTTAGGTAAGGACGTATTGGCTTTTACGGCGAATATCACCCACGTATGCGTCTCACCAGAAAGCAAGGAAGTTATACCCATTCCCGCTCAGTTGAGAGCACTTCTTTCATAAACTCCACCAGTTCACCCTTGGCCAATTCACGCTTGATCAGTTGCCGGGGCAGGGTGGTCCAGTCGAGCACGGCACGAACCATTTCGAATAACGCCAGATAGCTTTCCGCTTGCCACAACTGGGTCGAGCGCAGGTATTCGCTGCGCGGCAATTTACTCGCGTGGGCGCTGAAGGCCAGGCGGCGATGAGCGTGCTGGTCGTCGAAAGTGACGGTATCGAGTTGTGCCAATGGATGGCCGGATTGGCAGACATGCAGCATGATCAATTTGCCCAGTTGCTGGAACGCAAGTTCCCTGGGTAACCCGCCAATCTGTTGCCGGGCTTGGCCACGGTCAGTGGTGCCTAGCGCAATATATCATTTAACATAATATACATTATGCGAAGCGTCCTATAGAGGTCTGAGGGGCTCTGGTGATCAGATTTCAAGCCTGGCACTGCCTCCTGACGGCGTTTTAGCGGCTACGAAAACGAGTACCTGTTTCTATCTTCAATCCGGCTGCTGATGAGCCTGATCCAGAGTCATCGGCGGCATTCCATAACACCGAATGAAAAGATCCTGAGAGCCAAGCTGTCGATGATACTCAACCACTCGAGGAAGCAGATCTCGGAGAACCTCGATGAGGGTTGAGTCATATCCCTTCGGAGTGTTCTTTTCATACTGGTAACGACTGCCGGTAAAAATATGACGGCACCGTTCAAGCTTTTCAGCTTGTCGGTCAAGTCCAATGCTAGAACGAATCTGTTCAGGTATCGCGTGATAAAGAGTCAGCAAATCATGTCTGTCCGGAGAGGTCTTTTTTACTGAGATTTTGCCTAATCCCTGCAATAACTGATGAGCAGGTTTGAGAAGTTGAGTATCCACTTCATAGGTCTGATTGGCCTTTCCGTGATTGCTATTTGGCACGGAAATGAAGCTTTTTAGGAGGATTTCGACACCGATGGCCGCGTTAATTTGCGCGATGTCCAGCAGGTCATATCCTCGAAGAAGATGTTCTGCCGCCCGTAAATAACGGTATGCGGCTTCTACCATCCATGCCGGTAAATCGTCCGTCATTTGTGTGCCTCAGCAGATTGAAAAGGGCAAACTACCCTGCCCTTTATATAGGGTAAAATTATAACTGAACTAAATGATGCTTTAGTTTAGTTATAAGTCAAAGCTTTCCTGAATCCTTTGATGGGCACCCTTCAAGCTCACGTCCAACAGCCGGCGCATTCAACCACGCGGCTTCTTCTGCCTTTGCGACGTTTTCCAAAGCCTGCTGATAAACCTGCGGATCTGGATCATTGCGGGCTAGCTGCAGGTACTCACGAATGACGTTTTCGTTGTCCAGGTGCATAGCTGGATCGAACGGTTTAAGCGGCTTTTTGCTGGTCATTGGCGTCGGCCTATTGGGGTTGTCTACTTCTTAAGTCCTGTACCTGGGCCACGTCAATAGCAGGAATCAACGTCGGTGTGATGAACAGAATCAGCTCGGATGTGCCGCTCGATTTCGTGCTGTAACGGAAAATTCGACCCAGGTAAGGAATCGAAGCCAGCCCCGGCACTCGATGCTCTTGGACGTGCTCGGTATTTGAAAATACCCCACCGAGAGCAATCGTTGAACCTAAACGAACGCGAACCTTAGAAGTCAGCGACGCTGTTTTGATCGGCGGAACACCATTGATGGCATTGGAAAAATCAGGCTCATCCTTGGCTAATTTTACGTCCAGTAAGACGCCGGTTTCATCAATCGAAGGTGTTACATCAAGGGAAAGCGCGGCCTCTTTAAAGGACACAGAGGTTGCTCCATCACCGGCGGCTTGCTGGTAAGGAACCTCAGATCCTTTAACGATGCGAGCTTGCTGCCTGTCAGAGGCAAATACTCGAGGACGTGAGATAACTTTGCCGTAACCACCCTTCTCCATCGCTGCCAACTCCAAATCCAGAATCAGCGCGCTTGAAACAAAACCAATGCCTGCATTAGAAATCTGGCTACCCATATCAACAAAATTGGTTGAGCCAGTTGCTGTGAAATTACCAGGGCGAGCGGTTCCCGACCAATTAACACCAAGCTCCTGAGAGAAAGACCGATCCACCTCAACGATGCGAGCTTCGATCATCACTTGGGCACGAGGGAAATCAACAGCACTGAGATATAGACCAAGCTCTTCAAGTCTCTCAGCGGACATACGAGCCACGACAATAGAGGATGCATCATTTGACGTGAGGGATTCTTGTTTTCCTGACTCAGAGAGCACCGGAAAGCCCTTGATGGCTTCTGAGGCAAGTATGTGCCTGACTTTAAAAATAGAGTTTTTATATTCAGGTACTACAGGTTCTTCAGCGCTTTGGAAATAATCGGCACCGTGTGACACATACAGAACACCACTATCAATGTGGTAGTTGAGGCTCTTTGTTTTGGCGACGTACTCTAATGCGTCCTGCCAAGAAACCCCTTTCATCCGCATGGTAACAGTGCCGGTAATATCATCGGCACTCACCAGATTCAACCCAGCAAAATCAGCGATGAGCTGTAGGGCTGCACTGGTATTAATTGCGTCAAAATCAAACGTCATTTTGTTGTCCGTTTGCGCAAATGCAGACAGGGAAAAGGACAGCGAAATAAACATAACAAAGGTACGAAAATATTGCATATAGATACCGTCAATAAATTAAGGAGACTTAGCCGGATGGACTGCTTGCGCTACGCTGAGCAGTTCCACCGCCAAAGCCTCCTATGATTGGAGGCATGACTAGGCTGGAACTTTGAGATGTCCAGGTTGTTATTCGCTCACCTTCAATGTCACAGTAAACCTCATTGAAATCAGAAAAATAACGACACTCCGAGAATGCGACATACCGAGTGCGCCCAGCCTTGTCTACTAAGATGGCGGTTGAAGGGTCAGTTTTAGCTTGAGGGTCAGGGGCATACATGTGAACAAATCCGCTGAGCCTCCATGTTTGTGAATATTGTATTGGCGGAGGAACCGGGATTTTATTTGGGATCGCCTTTTTCGCAAACTTGTCCACTTGTGGCAGTGGTAACGGCGGAGGTGCTTGAGTGGTTTTAAAGAACGTCTTCAATCCAAGAATACCGACAACAAGACATATCACGACAAGTGCAATCAATGACCAAAGACCATACGACCTAATAAATGATCCACTCTTATCTGCCACAGATTCATCACCAACTTCTCCGGTAGCAGATAGTGTGGCTGAACGGTAATAGCCTTGAATCTTACTGCTGAATACACCCGGGATTTGCCGGATGATTTTACTGCGCGGCGGCTTATCGCCTGTAACAACACCCGTGTAAGCATCTACGCGGTAAACTTTTTTAGAGATTTTTACCACTCTAAACGTTGTTTCAATCAGCGTTCTAGCCCAACTCGCAATTTGTGAAAGGTCTTGCGTAACCATCACAATGCGCATTGAGTTGTTGTTCGCGTCTACCCTGTGCCGGTGCTCAGCTAGCAAAGATTTATCATGAGGATTTGCGGCATTGGCTTTCTCACCACATGGCCAACGTCTCCAGCACTCATCGAGAATAAGAACGCAGCCGCTAGTCACGTACTCGGATAGATCATCTATCTCAAACCAATCCTCTGGAAGCTGTTTAATGGTGCCGCCAAAATCAGCCAGCAAGTCATCCGAGTTAAGAGGGATATTAGTGACTACATGTCTACCCTGCTTTAAAGATGGGATAACGACACGTTCAACAACACCGTAGCTTTTGCCATGACCCGGTTTGCCTACATAAGCATGAATGGCCATTAACCCACCACTGGAAGGCGACGAATAAAGAAGCGCACGCCATAGGCAGACATAATCAGGCCTAGGCCGAATTGAATCTCAAACATATTCATAAAGTACCAGACAGAATCCGGTATAGAGTCGAAGGCATGAGCGGCCCCCTCAACTTGTTCTGCGATACCTAGCGTATCAAGTAAAGCGATGAAGGCGGACCAAATCCAACCCAAGACTAGAAATACAGTGTCGATGGCAAATTGTGCCAACTGCTCAAAGATACCTTTTAGCCATGTAGCAAAACTAGAGAGCATTCCCATTCCTCAAGCAGACAATACAATGCGTGCAGCGAACAGCATCCACACGGCTATAAAAACCATCCTTAAGATGGGCGCGATCATTGCAAACAAGTCACAGTGCGAATCGAAAACTATATTCTGGCCGAATAGAAATACAGAGCCGGTCGGACAAGCCGCACTAGAGTGACTACTTCCGCTAAAGGCTTTGTTGAGGGATTCAAAAGCCCTACTGGAGTCGATGTCACTTTTAAAATCAGAGAACTGCTTCTTAACTTCTGCGCCTCGCTGGTCATTCTTACCATTGAGGTCTAAATCACCTGGTGATTTAAAGCTTTCCTCGGTACCGCCATCGGAACCATTGCCGTCAGGACCACCTGACGATCCATCCCCACCGGTAGATCCTCCAGGGCTTGTACCACCGCCTGTGTTACCGCCAGATCCTGTTTCTCCACCTGTGCCGCCTGTTCCTCCACTTCCAGAGCCAGTGCCGCTACCTGTGCCCGAGCCATCGCCGGAGCCGCTACCTGAGCCACTTCCGGAGCCATCACCAGTGCCCGTGCCTGAGTCGTCACCAGTGCCGTTACCAGTGCCGTTACCAGTTCCTGAACCATCTCCTTCACCACCCTCCTCTCCACCTGGATCAGGCGTTTGCGGGGGTTCCTCTTTACCATCGAGGGGGTCGCCTTCATCTCCCTCTTCAAGTGCGGGGTCTGATTCGCAAGATTGCTTTTTGCCACTTGAATCAAGCTCAGCTTTGTACTCAAAGTTGCAAAATCCTTCGTTTGTCTTTCTTGTTACCAAGTAGCAGTCCACAGATTTTGGCGAGTTGTACTTGCAGTTATTGGTGCAGATATTATCGCCGGGGTTTCTGGATAATACGTATTTCTTTGTGCCCGAGACTATAACGCTGCCGAGACTTCCTTTTAGTTCTGCGGTGTCATTGCAAACTACTTCTTCAACCTGCTGCTTGTTGATGAGGATCGGTAAAGGCTGCTTCAGGAAAATAGACGACTTGCCCTCCTTATCTAGCTTGTAGAACACAAGCTGTGCGATGCACTGCCGATACATATCCATTCCGGCGTAGACCTCACAAGCGCCGAAGGTGTATGTGATATCAGAGTAGTCTTTCATTTGCTGGGCAATATAGGCTTTGATCACTACATCAGCTGCGGCTTGAGCGCTGGAATAGATGTAGTTTGAGTTTGAGCACCATCCTTGGGCTACATAATTTTCACAGCTGTATTTGTCCGCATCAGCAGCCTTGCTGAAAGTTGAAAAACACACAATAGCGACTAAGTAGGCACACACAACAAGCTTGAAAATAATTTCCCGCATGTTACCAACCCCAGAAGACGGCATATGCGCAGGATGCACCTATTATAAAAAAGGAAAATGTATATAACTGATCCATGAGGGCTGCCCATATGAAAAAGGGCTCAATGAAGAGCCCTTTGTGTCTGTGGTTTTTGTTCTTAGCGCAGGAAGGCCAGAACGATTTTTGCACCTTTGATACCGGCATAAACAGCAGCCAACAAAGCGGCGACAGCAAGAACACCGACACCGATTTGCGAGAAGTCGATACCAGAGGTCAATTTGGTGTAATCCCAAGCTACAGCACCTTCGGCTGCGAAAGCATTTGCCGAGACAACCGAAGTGAGTGCTACAACAGCGAGAACTTTATTGCTTGCCTTTTTGAACATGATGAAACCTCAACTTTGTTTGATGAAACTTAAAAATGCGCGAATGCCCATTGCCATAACCATGAAGGTTGCAATCAAGGTGAATCCGGCACCGAATGCTTGCCCTAAGACGATGGGGTCAAGCTGGGATGGATCAAAAGGAGGCTGAACTTGAACAGTCTCCCAAGATCCCGAACACTGAGGGTAACCACCCTCAGTTCTTAGCTCGCCAGTGCAGCGAACAAAATCGGACATTTGGTTTACCGCTATGAAGCCTTGGATGGAGTAATTTCAAAGTTCTGCGGTTTGCCGTCGCCGGAGAGGTAGAAATCAAAACCCGCATTACCGGCTTTAGATGCCCATGCAGCTACGAAAACAGGAACAGATACAGCCTTGCCTTTATATTGGTTCCAGACGTTGTTGAGTCCCAGCTCCATGTTTTTCTTGGAGAGTTTCACTTTGAGAGTCTTTACTTCTGGAAGGCCATACTGGTTGACGTCCTGAACCTCAAGCAGAATGAGGTTCTCGGTGAAAGTGTTTTGGCCGACAGTACGGTTGTCAGTATGAAAACCGTGGCACAGGCCGGTTAGAGTCAACATGGTTTACCTCACAGGATTATATTTTGGGCGAGTGCCCGGTTCACGATATGCCCAGCCAGGAATTTGGGCGTTTGGATCTCGACGAAAACTACGCAGAGCAAGGCGTCCTTTATTTCTCTGGACGACTTCGGCGCATGAAAACGAAAGGAAGTGGCGCATGATCGAATTGATCAAGGCGTTAGACTCGGCGGTGACGCCGAGCTGATCAATCACTTCAAGTTCAACAGTACTACGCAGGATTAGATACTTTGACCGTTCCATCATGCTGCCTCGACAGTAGGTTCTACGTACCAGCCCGGGCGCTGGCCATTGAAGTCGACCTGCACAAACCGAAGAATCGGGACAACGTTATTTTGCTGGTCCGACACTTTGAGTTTCTGCAAAGCGGCCTTTGAAATCCCACATTCACAGATGTCTCTGATGTGGTTGTAAAAACTGGCCCGATTCATCGACGCCTGGGTTTCTTCCCAGCCGTAATCTTTCAAACTACGGTACGTACGAAACAGGCTACGAGCGTATGCGTCAGAGGTTTTACCAGGGACAAAGATTGGCGGAACCAAGATTCCAGCAACCA
The DNA here is from genome assembly GCF_054344005.1 of Pseudomonas sp. GNP014. Classification (NCBI taxonomy): domain Bacteria; kingdom Pseudomonadati; phylum Pseudomonadota; class Gammaproteobacteria; order Pseudomonadales; family Pseudomonadaceae; genus Pseudomonas; species Pseudomonas sp. GNP014. The sequence goes on from NZ_JBTGUS010000001.1 coordinate 4,409,468, forward strand.
TTTTTTCCTTGGTGTAACGGCCTTTGCCTTGTTTAGTGTGTTTTTCAAGAAGTGCGGCCAGCACTTTTTCATCGTTAATAACTCGCATCTGGATTCCCTCAAAGGCCGCAAAAAGGTCTTTAGTCACTTGCTCCCAACACCACTGAATAAAACAAATGCCCTGCTCTGACAGCGCTTGCTGATGACGAATCAGGTCATTAAGTAAATTTGAAATTCCGCGACGGTTGAACCATCGCTTTGCAACTGTTACTTCAAGGCGAAGCAGGTTTTCTGACCACGCCTGTAGGTCTGGATTGCTGAGGACTTTTACAGTCCTTGCAGCGGACAGATCGCCGCGACCGGCTTTCTTTGCGTCCTCCAACTGCTTCATGAACTCGGGATGTTTGAGGTAAATCTTCAACCGTCTCAAGCGAGAGTCTTTGGCGCCGAAATAAGCCGTTGTTTCGTAGTCGTCTCCCCTGCCCTTCATTTGGCCGTTGGAAACACCACGAATGGCCTGAATTGCTTGGCGCGCTGTGCGCTCATCGGGCAATCGACTGGAGTAAGTGCAATCGATGTCGTAGACCTCGCAGCTATCTACCGCGAGCATTTCAAAAAGTTTGGGGTACGTGCCTGCAAGCCACTTGAGCATTGTCAGAGCGCCCTTCTCAATGCAGGTCGGGCCAAAAACGTTGTGCCCTTGCATCAGCTTTGCGGGAGAAGCTTTCAGTTCAACACCCGGCATCAGGCGTTTCCCCATGCTTTCGTGGAAAACTTTCATGGCCATCGGGGTGAAACCAGTCCCCAAAGATTCCCAAGCATGGCGCAGGTAATCGGCGTGTTTGTTGCCCTCCTCGTCGACGGTGATTTGAGCTTGAAGAGGAATGCCTAAAGACTCGATATCGACCAGGTGCACAGGATCAACTCGACCATCAACACCCAGTAAGGTGATGTGCTCAAGCTTGAAAGGCACAAAGAGGTGGATTCGATCTAGCACTTGTATACACGCAACAAATCACAATTCAGGCAATCGTATGCGAGTGACAAGTAACGTGTCAATACGCAACTTGTATACACGCAACTGTTGAGCAAGAATCAGCGCTTACGTGATTGGCACCGGCATACAGGAAACGCGATGAGCACCGTCAGAATCGATCAGGAACGCTGGGAGCGGCTGGAGAAGAAGGAAGTAGAATTCACCCTGAAACGCAAGAAACTGACCAAAAAGTCAGAGATCATTAACATCTTGTTGGACAGGGTTTTGGACAAGGTAAAAATGAATGCCGATGGAGAAATCTACATCGAGCAGGATGATGGGAAGCCACCAGTAAAAGTCTAACCGTTAGACAAGAGTCCACCATTAGAGATAGTGGACCCTGCTGCGCAGGGAGTGCCCACTCCCTACCCTCCTTCGCCTCGATCTGAGCTGGTTATCCAGCTTTTTTCGCGTCCGCGAAAATTGGGTTTTTAACGCAGTTTCAATGCGTTAACCTCGCGGAATCCCAAGCTAAGCGGCCGTTCAAGCCGCTGAAAGCCCCTCTAAGGAAGTAACCATGGCATCAGATAAAAAGCAGGCCAAACGGGCTAAGCGCGCCAAAGCGAAAGCCAAGCAGGCACGGGCAGTCCGTAATAACACGCCTCAAGGATTGTCTGATGAAATGCTAGATGACATCGCAGAAGGATTGGTCGCCATACTCTGGCGGTTGGCAGAAGCAGAGGCCATTAGCCAGGTCGAAATGCTCACCACCCTGATCATTGAAACGGGCATGTCTAAAGCAAAAACATTGGACGACGAAATCGATAATCAGATCGTCATTCTCACGACGTACGGAAGGAAGATCGTGGGGCGACCAGAAAATTGGATGGAAGACGCTGGATTCCTAGATGCCTATGCAGAAGCTGCACGTAAGCTCGGCCGGGAAGAGCTAATCGAAGCTTGGCATGACGCTCACGACTTTTAATAGCTAGTCGCTAGAAAATCGGACCTACCGGGACCTGTCCAAATGCGGCGCTGTCCGTCATGGATCCGCGGAGGCTTCGCAGTAGGTTACGTGCATAAAAGCTTGGTTTAACAATGCGCGAAGTGCCTTCCTCGTGACCTGGTAAAACTAGTCCGCGAATAAACCCTCAGTGACTTAACGATCGCCGGGGGTTTTTCTTTGCCTGAATACCGGCCGGCGTTGCCGGGTATCGGCGCGGAAAGAGCTCCTTTTCACTGTGAAAAACCATGGCGCCTAATGCCCTTCGGGCAGTCGAGGAACGTCTGATTCACAGTGCTCAGCTTGAAGGATGTTTTTTCGCGTACGCGAAAATGGCTGATTTACACGCTGAAAAAGCATAGGCCGGTGTCCCTGCCAGATCAAAAGAATTACTCCCTAAAATGTACATTTAGGGGAGTAATCAACGAGGCCGAAGGTGATTTTCGCGTACGCGAAAACGATGGCCTCCACGGTAAAAACCATCCTCAGGCTCAGGCGGGAAGTTTCCGATTCGGAAACTTATGCCGAGGCTCAGCCGGAATCCTTCCCTGATTGATCACAACCGAGGCCAAGCGAAAGTTTTCGCGGGCGCGAAAATGCTGGTTACCAGGTGAAGTTTCCGATTCGGAAACTCTCGCCGAAGACCTAGCCGGAATCCTTCCCTGATTGGTCGTCACCGAGGCCGGACGAAAAGTTTCGCGGACGCGAAACTGCGGGGTTACAGGGGCAGTTTCCGATTCGGAAACTTACGCCGAGGGGCTTAGCCGGAATCCTTCCCTGATTGGTCGTAGTCAAGGCAGGGCGAAAAGTTTCGCGGGCGCGAAACTGCGAGGTGTCAGAGAGAGTTTCCGATTCGGAAACTCAAGTCGAAAGGCGTAGCCGGAATCCTTCCCTGATTGAAGGCACAAAGCCAGCAAGATTTTCGCGGACGCGAAAAAGCTGTGACAGAATCTAAGGCGTTCAATGAAGAACATTTACTCATGAGCAACGGAGTCATTGATGTCGAAGAAATTTATCACCCACTGGTTTTACAGCCCAGTAGATTCGGAAGATCAAGCTGCGGGGATTTTCGGGAACAAAACCAAGAAGGTCTATGACCATCGCTCTGTGAACTTTGACCTTTTTGCGCAAAATCTGGAAGAGGCTTACAACGCTTTCGATGACCAAGGTTACGACGTGGTGAACGTCATTCCTGTGGCGATGGGGACGTCCGAGCATTGCAAGCAAAGCAATGGTAACTATGTCGGTGATGTAGGTTTTTCGCTGACTAGGGGGGCGGTCGTTGTAGGAAAACGTAGGGACTGAGTTCAGCTTTCTAAAATTCCGATAACTACAGTTATCAGCAATCCAGGCACGAGTTACTCCCCAAGATGTACAGGGGAGTAATGTCACTCGACCGACAGGTTTTTCGCATCCGCGAAAATAGCCAATTCACCAGATCAATGTGTACCGCGACGGAGAGAATCCGGCGTCGCGTTGATCAGTTCAAGCCCCTTAGCAGTTAAAAGAACATGCCTGACCCAGGTGGGATATGGAGTGCCTGAAATATAACCTTCAGAGATAAGAAAGGTGGCGCACTGAGCAGCGAACTCATGCTGAGGTGTGTGTTCCGTAGCGACAGTGGTGAAGTCTTTCGCCACTTCAGCAGGACCATCAGCTAGGCCGATAGCTTGAAAAGCAAAATCCATCGGCTTGGGGAACGATTCTGCGAGAACAGCCAGCAGACGCGCTACAACTCGATCAAATTCAGCAGCATTTTTCAAATCCATTGGAAAAGCTCTTTGGCAAAAATTGGGGCACCATTGTAAACGATGGCCTCGCATAATAGACGTTATGGATAAATCCTCGCCGGGGCTGCGCGATTATCCCGGCATCGGATTCTGCCCATTCGGGCGGCTTCGCTACCATAACGTCCGAGTCATTATGCGACATAAAAGATTCTCCTCGTTGGGCTCTGCTCGATGCTTTTCACCAAGTGATCAGGTGTTGCTAGTAGCAACACTGCCGCCGTTTGATGTCTGCGTCATTTCCGCGATGATCCGCTCCAAGTGCGGAGCCAGTTCAAACACGTCCGTATCTAAGCCTTGAATGGAACCATGTTCATAGGTGTAGCGAGTCCCAACAAAAAACTTTGAGCAATCATCAAGGCGGCGCTCCAACTCAAAACCAGATGAAATACGTTCTGATATCTGGCGTATTGCATCAGCGTATTCAGGAGGAATCGCTTTATAAAGAGCAACGAGATTGTGTCCTTTGGAAGCACTAGTCAAAAACCATTCCGGGTCATCAATCTCTACTGGATGGGCAAGATCGTAATCGACCAGAAATGACTTGAGGTATAGCTCTGAGGCTAATCCAGCATGCATTGCAGCTGGCCAAAAGAAGTCTGTATTGCCGTTGTGAGCGTGCTTTTCTATGAGCCGTGATGCCTTTAAAAAAACACGCGCTTCTGATACGACCTGATGACTTGGTAGACGTACAGGATTCATGGCTTCCTTGCTCCCGAACTTTGAGGGGAAAATGCTACACGCCACGAACTACGTGGCTTGTTACCGTTTACACGTGCTACCAGAGGGTAGCTGATTTACCTACCCTGAAAGATAACGGACATGCTTGGAAGATCACGAACAAGGATGAACCACCCCTCGCTCATCTGATGAGCTACCCTGCTCCATTAATAACAAATAAATATAACTAAACTAAATGCTTGTTTAGTTTAGTTATATGTCAACGCTTTGCTGAACGCCTCGATGGTCACCCTTCAGGCTTACGACCAACAGCTGGCGCATTCAACCACGCGCCTTCTTCAGCGGGTCCGGGCATTAGCTATCGGCTTTGATGCGCTTGAGTTTGCCCGTAGTCAATCCGGCGACTGAAAGCGTAGTTGCAGAGCGTGCGGGTTTCCTTGGAAAGATTTACGACCTGATCCTTGAACGAAAAGAGCCACTTGCACAGGCGCTTTCTCTGGAAATGGGCGCTGCCATCGGTTTCGCCCGAGCGATGCAGCTGACCGCTCTTGCGGTCAATGCGACGTCCATCAGATGATCAAGGTTGCATCGCGATCAACCTTCACTACACACGCCCCAGTAAGGAGAGAGTCATGATCGACATGAACCACTTCACGCCGTTGAGCGCCTTGCTCGGAGGCTTGCTGATCGGCACGGGAGCAGTGCTGTTGATACTGTTCAACGGGCGCATCGCAGGCATTAGCGGCATTGTCGGCGGTCTGCTGCGCCCGATAACCGGGGATATAGCGTGGCGCGCGGCATTCATTTTGGGCCTGCTAATGGCGCCACTGGCTTTTCGCCTGGTCGCCTCTTTACCCGCGATACAGATTGATGCCGGATATCCGCTATTGATTGTCGCGGGCCTGCTGGTCGGCATCGGCACCCGTTATGGCGCTGGCTGCACCAGCGGCCACGGTGTGTGTGGACTGTCGCGGTTATCGACCCGCTCTGTGATAGCGACACTGGTGTTCATGGGGGCGGGTTTCGTTACCGTTTTTGTCGTTAAGCACCTTCTGGGAGGTCTTTGACCATGGCGCTCTTCTACGCGTGGCTTGCCGGGCTGATTTTCGGTATCGGATTGCTGATTTCCGGCATGACCAATCCCGCCAAAGTCATCGGCTTCCTCGATTTGGCCGGGCACTGGGATCCGTCGCTGGCCTTCGTCATGGCCGGTGCCATTGCGGTGGCGGCGGTAGGCTTCAAATTCGCCAGAACCCGAACCCGGTCACTGCTCGGCCTGCCCATGAACCTGCCCACCGCTCGACACATCGACCGGCGACTGGTCGTTGGCAGCCTTCTGTTTGGGATCGGCTGGGGCCTTGCAGGCGTCTGTCCGGGCCCGGCCTTGGTCCTGCTAGGTTCAGGCATCGGCAAAGGCGCCGTTTTTGTCATCGCCATGCTGGTCGGCATGGGGCTGTTTGAATGGCTGGAGCGAAAAAAACAACGTGCTACGTCAGCCCCCTCCTCCGTGAATAAACCGACCTGATTCCTGTCCCTTCAACGTGCGTCAGTGAACAGACCTGACGCCGGCCAAAGCGCACGCTACCCTTGGGCAAGTCGAATAATCGGCCTGCTGCCTTTCCATGTGCCGAGGACATTGATCGGTGCGCGACGAAGGACAGTCCTATATGACGTCCCGGATCAGCATCCAACTTTTACCCTCTACACAAACTGGACGTTCACTTCAAACCCGTCCCCCCTTCCTGTCGCCGGTGACACCAAGGTCATGTGGGCGCCGACACCCTGCACAATGGTTTTAGCAATGGCCAAGCCCAATCCTGTCCCACTGGCTTCGTTGTTACCTCGCACAAAGCGCTCGGTCAGGCGATGCAATACCGCTCGCGGCACCGCCGGGCCGCCGTTCACCACCCGCAGCAGCGCTTGATCGGTCAGGCTGACCTCGACCGGTTGGTCTGTCGCGCCGTATTTCAGCGCGTTTTCGATCAGGTTGCGCAACAGGATGGCGAAAGCATCGGGATCAATGGCCGAGAAAACGCTGGCCTGGCTTGGCAGTTGCAGCTTGATGCGCTGCCCGCTGCTGTGGTTCCACTCATCAACGACATGGGCCAACAACGGAATCAAGTCTTGGGGCGCTTCGGACAACAGGCCGCCCCCCTCGGCCTTGGCCAGTTGCATGAGTTTTTCCGAGAGCCGCGCCAATTCCCGTAACGAGTGCTCGATCTTCTCCGCACGCACCTGCAACGGGCCTTCGGGGGCTTCGTGGCGCAGGCGTTGAATCTGCGCCAACGTCGCCGCTAACGGTGTACGCAATTCATGGGCGCTGTTGGCCGTGAAGCTGCGCTCGGCCTCCAGCGCCTTGCGCAAACGCTCCAGCAAATGGTTGACCGCATCGGCCAACGGGTCAATTTCCGCCGGCAGACGCGCCACGTTGATCGGCGACAGATCGCCCACGCCCCGCGCTTCCACGGCGCGACGATAGGCCAACACGCTACGCAGGCTGATGCGCACAAATAACCAGGTGCCCAACAAGCTGATCGGGATCAGTGCCAGCAACGGCAATAACAAGGCAAACAGGGCTTCACGCGCAGCTTCTCGGCGATGCCCCAGAGGTTCGGCGATTTCGATAAACACCGTTCCTCGCAGCGCCGAGGCACTGTACAGACGGTACTTTTCAGTGGTGGAAAACCCTTCGCTCGGCTGTTTGCTGAAGATCTTCGGGTTTGCGTCGTGGGATTGCATGAGAATCTCCCCCGAGGCATCGCGCACCAGGTGAGGTCAGGTATTCCTTGTGCATTTTCAGGGTGGCGACATGTTGCGACTCACGAGGGGCTTCGCGATTGCTGATTTCCAGCACGGCCAGAGGCAGGATGCGCTGCGCGGTCTCTTCCAGTGCACTGTCGAACGCTTCGTTCAGCTCATGCTGCACCACCAGCCCTGCGCCGACCGTTGCGCCGAGCCAGAGTAAGGTCATGCCCAGGGTCAACCCCAGGCCCAGACGTTTTTGCAGGCTTGACGGCGACTTCATGCGCTCATCAACCGGTAACCCATGCCGCGTACGGTTTCAATCAGCTCGCGCCCGAGTTTTTTGCGCAAGCGGCTGATGTAGACCTCGATGGTGTTGCTCTCGATTTCGGCGCCAAAGGCGTACAAGCGCTCTTCGAGTTGCGATTTCGACAGCAAGGCGCTGGGGCGCTGGACAAAGGCCTCGAACAACGCCCATTCACGGGCCGTAAGGTCGACAGTCGTGCCGGCGCGCTGAACGGTGCGTGCGTTCATGTCGACTTGCAAATCACCGAACCTGATTTGCGGATTGGGATTACCGCTGTAACGCCGGGCCACCGCCGCTACCCGAGCCGAGAGTTCGAACAGATCGAACGGTTTGACCAGGTAGTCATCGGCGCCGGCATTGAGGCCGGCAATGCGATCGGATATCTGGTCCTGGGCGGTGAGGATGATGACCGGGGTCACGTCCCCCGCTGCGCGCTGCTGACGCAAGAAGTCCAGCCCGCGACCGTCCGGCAACATCAAATCCAGCAGGATCAGGTCATAAGGCGTCGTGCGCACACTGTTGCGCGCATGGTCCAGACGCTGCACCCAGTCCACGGCGTGGCCGTCATCGGCAATCTGCTCGCGCACCGCCTCCCCTAAGCCGGGTGCGTCCTCGACCAATAAAACCCGCATCTGGCACCTCCTGCGATGGTTGTCGGGTAACACCTTAACGACCTTAGCTGACGTGAATCTGAAGATTCAGCGGGTTGTCAGGAATAACCGTCAGGGTATGCCACACACGCCAACCCGGCAGGAGACAGATCATGAAATCAGCATTTATTGCCAGTTCCACGCTGTTGTGTGTGCTGCTCAGCGCTTATGCCTTGGCCGATGATGAGTGCAGCGACCCCGTCAGCGACTGGCAGCCACGCGAAACCCTGCGTCTGCAAGTGGAGCAGCAATGGGGCTGGAGCGTGCAGCGCATAAAGGTTGACGACGGTTGCTACCAACTCAACGGCGCTGATCGCAGGGGCAACGCTATAGAGGCCCGTTATGCCCCCGCCTCCCTGCGGTTGCGCACGTTACAGATCGATTTCGGCGACAACGGCGATGCGCGGGACTACCTCGCCAGCCCTGTCCGCGAATGATCGTGGCCGATGATTCCAGGTTGTTCAGGTTGTTGTCAGCCAAAGAGTCCAGGCTTTCGCCTCAATGCTCAAACAGGACACCCTCATGAAAAAGATCATCGCTGCAAGCTGTCTCATCGGTGCCATTGCCCTGCCGGGGCTGGCCCAGGCCCGTGAAGTGACCCTGACGACCCAACTCAAGAACTACAGCGGAAATGATGCGTACCTGGCGATCTACGTCACCGACGCCAATGGCCAGTACCAGAAAACCCTGTGGGTGGCCGGCAAGAAGGCCAAGTATTACCGGCACTTGACCGACTGGGCCCGTGGCAGCGGTATGAACCGGAGTGAATTTGACGGGGTCAGTGGCGCCAGTGTCGGCAGCGGTCAAACGCTCAAAGTCAGCGTCGAACTGGCCGACACCTTGATTGACGCCGGGTATCAGATCCGTATCGACAGTGCCGTGGAGAGCAAACGCGAAGCTCGCGTCGATATCAGCGTCCCCCTGACCTCCAAAGGATCGGGTTCCCCGGTGATGGGCAGCACTTACGTCGACTCCTTTACCTACGACCTGTAGCTCTCGTCATTTCTGGAGGCTGAATATGCTTCGCCAGTTCCATTCTGTGCCCGGCCTGATCGCGGCTCTGCTGGTCATGTTATTGGCCATCAGCGGCGCCGTATTGTCCGTCGATCCAGCGCTTGAGCGCCTGCACAGCACATCCACGACGGCCGGCCAACTCAATGTCGGTCAATTGGCCGCGCGCGTAGCCAGCCACTTTCCGGGGGTGGAGCAAATCCAGCGCACTGCATCGGGAACCGTCATCGTTTATTACAACCAGGACGGTCAGGCCGGGGCCGAAAAAGTTGACCCACTGACCGGCCAGGGCCTCGCGCCTTATGAGCCTTCGGCCTTCTCACGCTGGATGAAAGATCTGCACCGTTCACTGTTCATGGGGACACCCGGCCACGGGGCGTCAGGCATTGGCGCGCTGTTCATGTTGATCCTGTCAGTGTCCGGCTCGTTGCTGCTGGCCCGGCGTCTGGGCGGCTGGCGCAACCTGCTGCGTCCGCTGCGCGGCAGCTTCAGTCAGCGCTGGCATGCCGAAGTCGGGCGCCTGGCTTTGCTCGGCTTACTATTGTCGGCCCTGAGCGGGCTTTACATGTCCGCCACCACCTTCGGTTTGATCACCGACGGCAGTCAGTACGAGCCCGCCTTCCCCACTCACCTCAGCGTCGGCACGGCGTTGCCGGTGGCGAACCTGCAAGCCTTGCAGGCCACCGACGTCAATGACCTGCGCGAGCTGGTCTACCCCAGCCCCGGCAACCCGCAAGACGTGTTCTCGCTGCGTACCGCCCAAGGCGACGGTTATGTGGACCCGGTCAGCGGCACTTTGCTGTCTTGGCAAGCCCACGACTCGATGCGCCAGGCTTACGAGCTGATCTACCAATTGCACACCGGTCAAGGCCTCTGGTGGCTGGGCCTGCCGCTCGGTCTCTGTGCGCTCTGTGTGCCGTTGATGAGCGTAACCGGCATCCTGCTCTGGTGGCGCCGCCGCAAGGCGGGTCCGAACATCCGTCACAACAGCCCCGTCCACTCCGCCGATAGCGTGATTCTGGTGGGCAGTGAAAATAACAGCACGTGGGGTTTTGCCAAAACCCTGCACGATGCCTTGCACCAGGCCGGGCATCGCGTGCACAGCGCACAGATGAATGAATGGAGCGGCGATTACCGCAGCGCCCAACGGCTGTTCATTCTTACCGCTACCCATGGCGACGGAGATGCCCCTGCCTCGGCGTCGCAATTCCTGACGCGGCTGACTCGGATTGGTCTCAAGCCAGGCCTGCCGTTTGCGGTGCTGGGTTTGGGGGATCGACAGTTTCCGAAATTCTGTCAATACGCCCATCAAGTTCACGATGCGTTGGTGCAGGCTGGTGGCACAGCATTAGTGGAGCTGGAAAAAATCAATCGCCAGTCCCCTCAAGAGTTCGCGCGATGGGGGCATGCGTTAGGCGATGCACTGGGACATGATCTGCCCCTGGTCCACACCCCGCAGCAGCCGCGTACTCATCAACTGGTGTTGCACGAATGCATTGTCTACGGCGAGCAGGTGAATACGCCGACCCACATTCTGCGCTTCAAGGCACTGGGTGAGTTACCAGCCTTCCAGGCTGGAGACTTGGTCGGGATTCTACCGCCGGGCAGCCCCGTCCCGCGCTACTACTCACTGGCGAGCGGCTCCGACGACGGCGTGCTGGAGATCTGCGTCCGTAAACACGAAGGCGGTCTGTGCTCGGCGTTCCTGCATGGCTTGAGCCTTGGCGCATCGATCCAGGCCTTTATCCAGCCCAATCCACAATTTCGACCTGCATCGGGCGCCCACCCGGTGATCCTGATCGGCGCCGGCACTGGCATTGGTCCGTTGGCCGGGTTTATTCGCAACAACAAAGCCCGGCATCCGATGCATCTGTATTGGGGCGGGCGCAACCCAGCGTCGGATTTCCTCTACGAACCGGAGCTCAACCGTTACCTGGCGGACCGGCGCCTGACCGCATTGCGCGCAGCGTTCTCCCAGGTTCAGGATCACAGTTACGTGCAAGACCGGCTGATCAGTGATGCCCTGGCGTTGCGTCGGCTGATTGAAAAAGGCGCTCAGGTGTTGGTATGTGGCAGCCGCGAAATGGCCAAAGGCGTGATGCAGGCCCTGGACGAAGTCTTGGCGCCGCTCAACCTGAGTGTGCTGACCCTCAAGACACAAGGACGCTACCGTGAAGATGTCTACTGATGGGCAACGCTACAGCCTGAACGGCGAGACCATGGGCACCCGCTACACGGCGTTGTTCTATGCCGATGCGGGCATCGACACCGACGAAATCGGCCACCGTCTCGCCCAGGCCGTGGGCCGGGTTGACCAACAAATGTCCACCTGGAAAGCCGACTCCGACCTCAACCGTCTCAACGCCGCCCCCGAGCAGCAATGGTTGTCAGTGCCCAAGGAGTTGGCCACGGTGCTGGCCGCCGCGCTACGGGTCAGTCAGCAATCGAGCGGTGCTTTTGACATTGCCGTGGGTGATCTGGTGGGCGCCTGGGGGTTCGGCCCCGGCGAACAGACGGTGACTGAACAGGCACCGGTGCCAACCTCAGCGCACACGCGACCGTCCGCCTGCGCTGCGTTGATGGTTGACCTGCAACGCCATCAGGTGCGCAAACGAGCGCCGCTGCACCTTGATTTGAATGGCATCGCCAAGGGCTTCGGCGTAGATGAACTGGCCCGCTGCCTGGAAGGGTTTGGCATCACGCGCTATCTGGTCGGCATTGATGGTGAGATGCGCGCCCGCGGGATCAAGCCGGATGCGCAACCCTGGGTCGTGGCGATTGAAAAACCCCGGCGGGGCGTGCGTGAAGTGATGGGCGTGATGGAGCTCGGCGATGCTGCCATCGCAACATCGGGGGACTATCGACAGTGGGTCGAGGTGAACGGAAAAACCTACGCCCACACCATGAATCCGGCCACCGGATCGCCACTGCGCAACCGGCTGGCGGCGGTCAGCGTGGTAGCGGCCTCGTGCATGCTCGCCGATGCCTGGGCCACGGCGCTGATGGTGTTGGGCGAAACCGAAGGCCCGCGCCTGGCGCAGGAACGCGGGATGGACGCCTTGTTCGTGCTGCACGATGGTCAACAGTTCAAAGAGATTTCTATAGTCGGCGGCCAGTTGCAGGCGCACATTGACAGCCGTGCGATTGATTCGCCCCACGAAAGTGAGCCCCGCTAAACCATGAAATTCATGCACAGGCACACCGAGTTACACCGCAGTGATCGTATCGGCTGGCTACGTGCGGCCGTCTTGGGGGCCAACGACGGAATCGTTTCCACCGCCAGCCTGTTGATCGGCGTCGCCGCCGCCAACGCCAGTCACGCCACGCTGCTAGTCACCGGGATGGCCGGACTGGTAGCGGGCGCGATGTCCATGGCGGCAGGGGAATACGTATCGGTGCACTCTCAGGCGGACACCGAACGGGCCGACCTTTCGCGCGAACGGGCCGAACTGGCCAGCGATCCAAAGGCGGAACACATCGAACTGGCGAACATTTACATCCAGCGCGGTGTCTGGCCCGAACTGGCTCATCAAGTGGCCGACCAATTGATGGCCCATGACGCCCTCGGCTCTCACGCGCGGGACGAACTGGGCATCAGCGAAACACTCACTGCCAAACCTCTGCAGGCCGCCCTCGCCTCGGCCGCCAGCTTCGTGGTCGGCGCAGCGCTGCCGTTGGCGGTGACTTTCATCGCGCCAGCGAACAGTGTCGTGCCGTGGATGTGCGGCATGTCGCTGGTTTTTCTCGGTAGCCTGGGGGCCGTGGCAGCCAGGGCTGGGGGTGCCAGCATCCTGACCGGTGCCTGGCGCGTGACGTTGTGGGGTGTGTTGGCCATGGGTATCACGGCGCTGGTGGGGGCGTTGTTCGGGGCAGTGGTTTAAATCGCAGCTACTTGAGGAACGTCAGAAAACACTCGGTTTGGATGGGGTAATGTAGCCTGACGCTCGCTGACCAGAGGATTCCCGATGCCTGCCAACTGCACTGACGTGGATGTTGCGATTATTGGCGGTGGCCAGTCTGCACTCGCGGTGGCTTACTTCCTGCGCCGAACCGGGCGCTCCTTCGTAATCATCGACGCTGAAGACGCACCGGGTGGTGCCTGGCGACATGGCTGGAATTCTCTACGACTGTTTTCACCCGCGACGTGGAGTTCCATCGCCGGCTGGATGATGCCACCGGTCACAGACGGCTACCCCAGCCGCGACAACGTGCTGGATTATCTGCGTCAGTATGAGCAACGCTACCAATTCCCGATCGAACGTCCCTATTGGGTGAATGCCATCGAGCGCCGGGGTAATCGCCTTCTTGTAAAGGCCCAAGACCGCAGCTGGCTAGCCCGCGCAGTAGTCAGCGCGACCGGCACCTGGCGCCATCCCTACCTGCCGCATTACCCCGACAGCGAAACCTTTAATGGCCAACAGTTGCATTCGGCCCACTACGTCGACGCCAAGCCGTTTGCCGGGAAAAAAGTCCTGGTGGTGGGCGGTGGCAACTCCGGTGCACAGATCCTCGCGGAAGTCTCAAAGGTGGCCGACGTCACTTGGGTCACTCCGCAACCGCCGCAATTTCTCGCCGATGACGTAGATGGCCGGGTGCTGTTCGAACGCGCCACCGAACGCTGGAAAGCCCAGCTCGCCGGCAAAGTCGTGGAGCAACCGGTCGGTGGCTTGGGTGACATCGTGATGGTGCCGCCGGTCCTCGAGGCCCGGGAACGCGGCGTACTGCACGCGGTTCGGCCATTCCTGCGCTTCACCGAAACCGGCGTGACATGGGCCGATGGCTTGCAGACGCCGGTCGATGTTGTCATCTGGTGCACCGGCTTCCGCCCTGCCCTCGGCTATCTGCAATCACTGGGTGTGTGCACCGCCGACGGACGTGTGGCCGTTGAAGGCACGCATTCGCTCAAGGAGCCGCGCTTGTGGTTGGTCGGTTATGGAGACTGGACCGGCGCCGCTTCAGCGACACTGATTGGCGTCACCCGCACAGCGCGCAGCACCGTTGAGGAGATTGAGCGGTTTTTAAAGACGCAGTGAGTCGGCGAGCTCCAGGACTGCGAAACAATGGCGACGACCTTCCAGCCGAAGTCATCAGCAGCAGCCGCCGTGATGCCCAACTGAGCGAAAAGCGCTATTGAGCAACAGCCACTTGATTACGACCATATGACTTGGCTCTGTATAGCGCTCTGTCGGCATTGTTCATCAAACTGTAGAGACTATCGTCGGTGAAATCCGATGACGCCACGCCAAGGCTGGCCGTTATGCGGTCAGCAGGCTCTGCCTTCAGTCCGGCGATAGCCTGCATCAGCTCCTGCGCGATACTCGTCGCCACTTCAATGCTGGTATCGGGAAGCAAAATAGCGAACTCCTCGCCCCCTAGCCTGCCATGTACATCGTTTTTACGGATCGACGCACTGATGACCGCACCCACCTGACGCAGAACCTGATCCCCTACCTGGTGACCGTAAGAATCGTTGATGTGCTTGAAGTGATCCATATCGAGCATCACGGCGCAAAGTACCGAACCGTTGCTTTTGCATTCACTGTAGAGCTGGTGGGCGTCATCGAAAAAAGCGCGGCGATTCTTCAGGCCAGTCAGTTCATCGGTTCGAGCGGCTCTGATGGAAAGCCTGTTTTCCCGTTCCATTTCACGGGTCAGACGAAACGCGGTTTCAAGGGCGTCTGACATTCTGCGGGTGGCGCTGGCTACAAATGAGGCAAACACAAACACGGCGAGCGCCATGCCTTCTTGCAAGGTTGAGGGTTGAAACAACAGCCACGTTGAACAAGGCAATAAAACCAGGCCGATGGATAACATCGTCATGTTCCGATAGGCCGAATAACACGATACCGCGCTGACAGACATCCCGACCGTAAAAAGCATCACCATCGCCTGGGCCAACAGGTCATGGGCCGGTATGACCGCGAGTGCCCCGGCGCCCCATATACCGGCGGACAACACAAGTGTGCACCAGTATTTTCGCTCCCAACGCTTGGGCGTGCGTTCAGTGACAGGGCTACGAAAATAGCCAATGAACATCCAGATACGCAGTAACGTCGACACCGTCAATAACGCTATCCATCCAACAACCACCGTGTGATCGAACCGATCCCAACACAGCCAACAAAGCATGACGGCTGCCATATAACTGCCGAAAACGGCAGCACCTGATTGTCGAAATAACTGCTGCAAGCGATCTGTTCGAACCTGTTCGGCTATGTGTGAGCCCTGATCACTTCCTAGCTCAAGATCATCCATTTAATCCGCCTGAACATGATGAATCGACAGGCTAAATTGTGGCACCTCGCCAGCAACGCAAACAACAGAGAATTAACAATACGCACAATCTTTACCAACGGCTGGCGCAGGCCGTGCTCAGGCCGCGAGTATTTCCTGAAGAAACGCGATGAACACATTGATGCGACTCGAACCCCGGTGGTTGGGCAAATACAGCGCGTTGATGCAGGTGCTTGCGCTACCGGGGTTGATCTCATAGTGCTCCAGCACCCGCGTCAACCGGCCTGCACTGACATCCTCGTGCACCAGCCAATCGGCCAATAGCGTCATCCCTCCACCGGCCAACGCCGCCTCGCGCAGAATGTCGGCATTGTTGCTTTGCAGCCGTCCTTGCACATCCACGTGGGTGACATCCCCTGCGCCCTTGAATGTCCAGTTGTTCTCGCCCTTGCGGTAATCGAAACGCAGGCATTGATGCTCAAGCAAATCACGTGGATGTCGCGGCAGGCCGGTTCGCCTCAGATAGTCGGGACTGGCCACAATCCAGCGCTGGAAACCACCCAGCCGCTTGCTGACGATGTCATCGCTGACGACCGATGAACCGAGGCGCACTGACACATCGATTTGCTCGCTCAGCAGGTCACTGACCTCGTCGCTCAGCGACAGACTGATTTCCAGGCCCGGATGACGCTCAAGCAAGCGCCCCAAGTGCGGAGCGATGATTCGCCGGCCAAACTCCACCGGCACGCTGACCCGTAAACGTCCTTGAGCTTCGCTGCCACGGTCGGCAACGGTGGCATCGGCGGCGTCGATGGCCGCGAGAATCGCCACAGCTTTATCGAAATAGTGCTGCCCCGCCACCGTGACGCTGGTGTTGCGTGTCGTGCGGTTGAGCAGGCTGGCGCCCAGCTCACTCTCCAGCCCCGCGACTTGTCGCGTCACCGATGAAGTCGAGATGCCAAGCTTGCGCGCTGCAGATGAGTAACCGCCACAGCGCACCGTTTCGACAAACATCTTCAGCGCCAGCAACTTATCCATGTCCTGATTCCGGAATCGAAAGGTAAACACAGCGACTGTGCACGACCCGGCAGCGCGAGTCTTGCATGGCTGTGCTCTGTTGGATCACCGCCCACAGCCCGCGCTGTCAGGCCTGGGCAATCCCCATGATCCGATTGCCCATGCTCACGCCCCAATCCCCCATGCGCCGGCCTTCTGCAAGTTGCTGTTGCTGCCAGGCCAACAGGGCATGATCGAGGTCGCCGGAGTCGTCGATGGTTTGCGCCAGGGACAGTGCATTGCGGGCAGCCTTGGCTGTGCTGCCGGCGGTATGAGGACGCGGCACAAACGCGGCGTCGCCCGTCAACAGCACGCGACCGAACACCATTTGCGGGATTTGGAAATCAAGGATCGCTTGCACAAAAATGTCCCGGGTCTGGCGAATCAGTTCGCGGAAAGCCGGGTTCACCAGCTTCTCAGCCATTTCCCGGATGTAAGCCTCCTGTCCAGCGGCCAAGGTCCCGGGTGGAATCGAGTGGCTGCGCCGATGGCCGTTGTTGTCAGTGAGCACGGCATCCAGTTCCGGCCCTGGTGCCGCTTTCAAATACCACAGCCAGTTGAACCGACGCTCGCCAGGCTTAACGGAACCACTCACACCCGGCACCATGTATTCGAGCATCAGCGATTCAGGGTCTTGCTGAAAAACAAAGTCCTCGTAAAGTTGTGTCTTGGCGAAGTCTGGCAGCTGCTGTTCATCCACCAGCCCACGCCACACCACATACCCCGAGTAGGCAGGCGCCGCGCCGGGCAACACCACGCTGCGCACGCTCGACCCCGCGCCATCAGCGCCAATCAGCAAGTCGCCCTCGGCAGCGCTGCCATCGGCAAACATCGCCGTGACGCGGTGCTCATTCTGCGTCAGATCGACCAACGTCTTGCCACGGTGATAATGCTCGGCAGGAAATGCAGACAATAATGAGCTGTACAGGG
This sequence comes from Pseudomonas sp. GNP014, assembly GCF_054344005.1. Taxonomy (NCBI): domain Bacteria; kingdom Pseudomonadati; phylum Pseudomonadota; class Gammaproteobacteria; order Pseudomonadales; family Pseudomonadaceae; genus Pseudomonas; species Pseudomonas sp. GNP014. The sequence continues at coordinate 4,426,824 of NZ_JBTGUS010000001.1, forward strand.
CGTTCCAGGACGTCTGGGTTTGCGGCATCGGCTCTTTATGCACGACGCTGCCTGCCCGATCCAGATAAAGCCGATCATGGGAGCGGACCCCGAGCGCCCCGGCAGGATGAATGCCCGCATAACGAAAATGGTGCAGGACATCCGCTTGCAGAACGATGCCTCCGCCGCGGCTATCCAGCGCGGCGGGAGATCGCTCGTAAATATCGACCTGCCAACCGATCGCGCGCAATGCCGTGGCGGCGAACAGCCCTCCCAGAGAACCACCAATGACCAAGGCCTTCGAAACGCCTGAACTCTTCATAGCTTTCTCCTCGTTGCCGGGTGATTCCCCAGACTCCGTTGAGCGATGGCTCATGCCAACACCGGATAGTCGATGTAGCCCTTGGCGTCGCCGCCAAAAAAGCTGTTGCCGTCGGCAACGTTGAGTGGCTTGCGACCGCGCAAGCGCGTGGGCAAGTCAGGGTTGGCAATAAACGGACGACCAAACGCGATGATGTCCGCACGGCCCTGCGCAATGGCCTGCTCGGCCGTTTCGCCGCTGTAGCCTCCGGCCAACATCAGAACGCCGTGAAACTGCGCGCGCAGTTGCTTGATGATCGCATCCCAGCGTGGATCGTTACTTTCATCGAGCACGGTGCCGACCATCATCGGCTCAACCAGGTGCAGGTAAGCCAGATTCCAGTGATTGAGCCGGGATGCAATGTAGCCAAAGGTTTGCTCCGGGGTGTCATCGCCCATTCCCATGAAACGTCCCATCGGTGTCAGGCGAACGGCAACCCGCTCGGCACCGATTTGCGCAGTCACGGCATCGACGACTTCAAGCAGCAAGCGTGCACGGTTTTCGATGCTTCCACCGTAGCGGTCACTGCGCTGATTGCTGGCACTGTTAATGAACTGGTCGAGCAGGTAGCCATTACCCGCGTGAATTTCCACGCCATCCATACCGGCGAGCATCGCGTTACGGGCGGCGGCGCGGAAGTCGGCGATGATTGCTTCGATGCCTGGAATGTCCAGCGCTTGAGGGACAGGCACATCGCCCCAGACGCCCTTGCCCTGTTCGTTCAAGATGAAAGTCTTGCCGGGCACCGGCTGCGCGGTCGGCGCCACCGGCAAGCCGCCGTTGGGCTGGAACACCGGGTGCGACACTCGGCCCACATGCCACAGTTGCAGGAAAATGCGCCCGCCTTCTGCGTGTACGGCCTCGCTGACAGCCTTCCAGCCTTCAATCTGCTCGTCGCTATGGATGCCCGGCGTCCAGGCGTAACCCTGGCCCTGCTGCGAAATCTGGGTCGCCTCGGTAATGATCAAGGCGGCACTGGCACGCTGACGGTAATACTCGACGTTCATTGATGTGGGGACGTTGCCCGGTTGACCCGCCCGCGAGCGAGTCAGTGGTGCCATGGCGACGCGGTGCTTCAAGCTGAGTTGGCCGAGCTTGATCGGGCTGAACAAGTGCTGAGTCATGATGATTTTTCCTGTATGGGGAGGGGCTGAACAGACGCCTCAGGCGGCCTGGTTGCGTTCCAGTATCTGGATCATTATTTCGATGGGTTGGGCGCCGTTGATGACGTCATCGGCGATCTGCACAGTCGGCACCGAGCGCAGACCGGACGCCTTGGATCGGGCTTCGAGTGCCAAGACTTGCGCCGTGCCTTCATCGGCCTTGAGGAAATCGACAATGGCGCCTCGGTCCTGCCCGGTTTCGGCACAGATGTCAGCCAGCACCGAAAGGTCGCCGATGTCCCGCCCTGCGCCGAAATACGCCTTGAAAATGGCCCTGACCAGCGGGGACGCGTCCCTGCCCGCCTGTTGCTCGCGCCATACCAAGCGATGCGCGGCGAGAGTGTTGGGCGTTCTTTCGACGCGTTCATAATCGAACTCAAGGCCGACAGCCTTACCGGCGTGGGTGACCTGAGCGTCCAGCGCCTGGCTACGTGCCCAGCTGCCGAACTTGCCAGAGCGATAGGCTTTGCGATCCATGCCTTGAACAGGCATGTCCGGGTTCAACTGATAAGGCAGGAAACGAATGGAGTGGCTGGTTGAAAACCCCGTGGCGGCGAGTGCGCGTTCGAGATTTTCCTCACCGATCCAGCACCATGGGCAGATGAAGTCGTAAGTCACCTGAATCGTGGATGAGTGCATGCTCATGAGGGGCTCCGTGGTTGAATGTTGCACCCCCCCAAGGTAGGTGTCCGGGCGCCGTCAGAGAATCCACCTGTTGCACAACGTTGTTTTTCGCCAAACGCAACGCTGAGCCGATCACCCCTGATGCTGACATTGCGCCCGTTGTGTCTGGCGCAATGTAGCGTTGCGCCTGGCTGGGGTACTCCGTCACAACCGTCCTCTCTAAGCTCAGTCGATGAAAACCGCTGTACACCAAGGGCACGTCGCGGATTGAAACCACTGTCGTTTATTCAGCTCGAGAGGTAAGGCGATGAAGCGCAAGACGATCATCGGAGCCGTTCTGGCAATCGCCGTTGCGGGGGCGGGATTTGCCTTGTGGATGATGTGGAGGCCGGAAATTGCCCCTGTCAGCCAAACCCTGAAGGCCGATCGCGAGACGCTCGACAGAGGCCGCCGAGTCGTCGAAGCGGGCGACTGTGCGGTCTGTCACACACGGCCTGGTGGCGCCTACATGGCTGGCGGTTTGCCGCTGGTCACGCCCTTCGGAACCCTCTTCACCACCAACATTACCCCGGACCCGCAATCCGGTATCGGCCAATGGTCACTCGACGCCTTCGAGCGGGCCATGCGCGAAGGCATCGCGCGTGACGGCCACTTTCTCTATCCGGCCTTCCCCTACGTGCATTACCGGAAAATGAGCGATGCCGATATCGCCGGCGCCTACGCCTATCTGATGAGCGTGGACCCGATCAAATACACCGCACCGGACAATCACATGGTGTTCCCCATGAACTTCCGGCCGCTGGTGTCTTTCTGGAACTTGCTGTTCCTGCATGGCCAACCGCTGGTGCCGGTTCCCGACCGTTCAGCACAATGGAACCGCGGACGCTATCTGGTCGAGGGGCCGGGGCACTGTTCATCCTGCCATTCGCCCCTGAATCTGATTGGCGGGGAGAAAGGCAGCGAATTGTTCAACGGCGGTGTCGTCGACGGCTGGACAGCCCCGGCCTTGCGCGGCATGAGCGAGGCGCACCACCCCTGGAATGAAGCACAACTGGTCGCCTATCTCACGGGGGAAGTCGCTGAGGGGCACGGCGCCGCAGCGGGTCCGATGTTGCCGGTCAGCCTGAGCATCGCCCGTTTGCCGGCGGAAGACGCCCATGCCATCGCGCAGTACATTCTTGATCTGAAGAAGACCTCGGCGGATGCCCCGTCAGCGGCCTGCACTTCTGCTGTCAAACCGAACGCCAAGGCGCTTGCGGGCGCAGCGTTGTTCGACGGCGCCTGCGCCGGTTGCCACGGCCGCGCCGCGTCGATGCGCGTCATCGAATCGCGGCCGGCACTGGCGACCACCTCGGCGGTGCTGGCTGATTCACCACGCAATTTGATTCAGACCATCCTGCAGGGCATCCCGATGTCCAGCGCCGCTTCCAGCCACTACATGCCTGCCTTCGCCCATAGCCTGGACGACAGCCATGTGGCTGCACTTGCCGAGTACTTGCGCAACGAAAGTTGTGCCAACCGCCCCTGGACGGATCTCGACAAGACCATCAAAAGCATTCGGGCTCAGGAGCAGCAACCGTGATCACACTCGACATCAACGGCAAGACGCACCAACTGGATATCGCAGACGACATGCCCCTCCTCTATGCCTTGCGCAACCAGGTAGGGCTCAACGGTGCGAAATACGGCTGTGGCCTGGGTCAGTGCGGCGCCTGCACCGTGCTGGTCGACGACAAACCGGTCTTTTCCTGCCTGACGCCTTGCGGTGCGCTGGCGGGCAAATCGGTACGCACCGTCGAGAGCCTGGGCAGCATCGACCAGCCGGGGCCACTGCAGAAAGCCTTTATCAATGAACAAGCCGCCCAGTGTGGTTATTGCATCGCCGGAATGATCGTTCGGGCGCAGGCGCTATTGGAAAGCAACCCTCATCCAGACGATGACACGATCCGCCGCCACATGGCGCCCAACTTGTGCCGCTGCGGCACGCATGTGCGGATCTTCGCCGCGATCAAGGCGGTCGTCGCGCAGGGAGGCAAGGTATGAAACAGCGCGCAGACAACGTCAATCTGAGCCGCCGCGCTTTCGTGATAAACGGCACACTGGTGCTGGGCTTCGCGATACTTCCGGGTATTCCCCGCGCCTTCGCTGACACCGAAGTGGACACTTTGGGCACGGCAATCCTGGCGCCGGATCTGCCCGGCAGCCTGCGCGCCACGCCCTATCTGGACGCCTGGATCCGCATCGACGAAAAAAATGGCATCACCGTCTACACCGGCAAAGTGGAGCTGGGCACCGGTGTTAAAACGGCGCTCCTGCAGATCGCCGCCGAACGCCTGGAAGTGGCGCCGGCACTCATCCGTTTTCTCACGGCCGACACCGCGTTGACGCCCAACGAAGGCTACACCGCCGGCAGCCATACGATCGTCGACAGCGGCACTGCGCTGTTCAACGCCGCGGCTCAGGTTCGGCAGTTGTTACTCGAATCCGCAGCACGGCAATGGCAGATCAGCGTCGACAGCCTGACCACGCGGGATGCGGTGATCAACGGTGCGCAAGGTCGCAGCATGACTTACGCGCAGGCAGTGGCCGGGGTACAACTGCATCGTTTCGCTTCAGCCAGTTCCCCGCTCAAGCCCGCCGACCGCTTCACTCTGATCGGCCAGTCGTTGCCGCGCCTGGACATTCCAGCCAAGGTCAGCGGCGGTGCGGCCTATGTGCAGGACATGCGCCTGCCCGACATGTTGCACGCGCGGGTGATACGACCGCCCCGGCGCGGCAGTCAGTTGCTGGACATTGACGAAGCTGCCCTCACGAAGCTTCCCGGCGTGGTGAAACTGATCCGCAACGGCAGCTACCTCGCCGTGGTCGCCAGCGATGAGTGGCTGGCGATCAAAGCGATGCGCGAAGGCTATGCCGCCGCCCGCTGGACTGAGGGTAATCCCCTGCCCGACTCGGCGCACATTCATCAACTGCTCACCCAATTGCCTGCCCGTCGCTACCCGGTGAGTGCCAAGGGCAGCCTCGCGCAACCGGGGCCGCACGCCTACAAAGCGCGGGTCACCAAGCAATACCTGATGCACGGTTCCATCGGGCCATCCTGCGCAGTGGCCTGGTTCAGGGACGGCACACTGACCGTGTGGACCCACTCTCAAGGTGTCTACCCGTTGCGTGCGGGTATCGCCGAAATGCTGGGACTGCCGGTGACACAAGTCCGCTGTATCCACGCCGAAGGTTCCGGTTGCTATGGCCACAATGGCGCCGATGACGCCGCCGCCGACGCGGCACTGATCGCCATGGCGCTGCCGGGCAAACCGATTCGGCTGCAATGGATGCGCGAGCAGGAAAACCTCTGGGAACCCTACAGCTCCGCCATGCTGGTCGAGGTGCAGGCGGAACTGGATGAGGGCAAGCAGCTGCGTGACTGGAAATACGAACTCTGGAGTACCCCGCACAACGAACGTATCGTCAATGCCGGGCGCCTGCTGCCGGCGTGGCTGTTGGCCAAGCCCTTCACGCCGGCACCTTCCGTGCCGATCGCCCAGCCCGAGGGGGACGGCGACCGTAATGCCGTTCCGTTGTATGAGATCCCCAACCTCAAGGTCGATCTGAACTTTGTGCTGAGCATGCCATTCAGGACCTCGGCCATGCGTTCGCTCGGTGCCCATATCAACGTGTTCGCGATCGAAAGCACTGTCGACGAACTGGCGGCGCGGGCCAGCGTCGACCCGGTGCAGTTTCGCCTGAACCACTTGAGCGATCCGCGCGCGCGGGCGGTGGTGGAGCGTGTGGCCGCTGAGTTCCGCTGGCCGCAAAAAGCCACAGGACCGGGCAGCGGCATCGGCTTCGCCTTTGCCCGTTACAAAAACATCATGGGCTATTGCGCGATCGCTGTGCAGTTGCACATACAGCGCCAGACCGGGCAGGTGACGATTGATCGCGTAGTCGCCGCCGTCGACGTGGGGCAAATTGTCAGCCCGGACGGACTGCTCAACCAGATCCAGGGCGGCATCGTGCAATCCGCCAGCTGGACGCTCTATGAACGAATCCTCTATGACGCCAGCGGCCTGCACAGCTTCGACTGGAGCGGCTACCCGATCATGCGCTTTCCGGATTTGCCGCAACAGGTCGAGGTGCACATGCTTGATCAGCCGGGGCAACCCTTTCTCGGGGCGGCGGAAATCGTCCAGGGTCCCATGGCTGCGGCACTGGGCAACGCCATCAGCGATGCAACCGGCAAACGCTTGCTGGACCTGCCACTGGCGCGGCGTGGCTGGCAGGATGCGCTGGGATCATGACCGATGGGCCATCCGAATGGAAAACGGGCGGTGAAGGATCACTTGCACCGCCCGGCGACCACGAGACGATCAGCGCACGACCAGGCCTTCAGGCCCGAGCAACTCGCTGACGAAATCAATAAATGCATTAACGCGTTTGGAACCACGGTGATTGGGAAGGTACAGGGCGGAAATCGCTGAACTGGCATCGTTCGGATTGATCACAAATGACTCGAACAATGACGTCAGATCACCACGACCGATATCGTCGTCGACCAGCCAGTCAGGTAACAACGCCACTCCGCCGCCTGCCAGCGCCACCTCGCGCAACACCTCGGCATTGTTGCTTTTAAAGTGGCCGTCAATCAGTACCCGCATCGCCTCACCGTCCTTCAAGAACGTCCAGACCTGTTGCTTTGGGCCATAACTGAAGCGCAGGCACTCGTGCTGCACGAGGTCCATGGGATGCTTCGGAAAACCCCGCGTATTCAGGTACTCGGCGCTGGCCACCACCCGGCGTCGAAAATGACCGACGGGACGACTGACAACACCGTCCATGGCGGCTGCCGATCCCAACCGGATCGCCAGATCGACGCGCTCCCCCAGCAATTCAACGATGTCATCGGAGAGCGTCATGTCCAGCACGAGTTGCGGGTAACGCTTCAACAGCGAAGCGATATGAGGTGCAATCAGACGGCGGCCCAGCGCGACGGGCACGGAAATACGCAGATGCCCTGCCGGCAGCTCCCCGCGATCAGTGACCGACGCATCCGCCTCGGCGACAGCGTTGAGCACCTCCCGCGCTTTCAAGTAGTAGGCGGCGCCGGCATCGGACAACGAGATTTGCCGCGTGGACCGATTCAGCAGGACCGCACCCAGTTCCGCCTCGAGTGCATCGATCATCCGCGTCACCGACGATGTCGCCAGCCCCAGTTGTCGAGCGGCAGACGAAAAGCCCTTTGAATCCACCGCCTGGACGAACATCTTCAATGCGAGCAACTTGTCCATGACACTCCCTGCTTCACCCGTGATTCATGTTGAACATTGCGCCCATGCACGCCCGACGAGATACCACGACCAGACGACCAAAGCGACCCGTGGCATTTCACTTCCCGGCGCGTGCCGAGCAAAATCGGGCTGATTAAATCAGTGCACCATGCGCTCTGCTCTTTCGATATGTGGTCAGTCCGGGCACAATGCGCATCCTTTTTTGGCTGGCCTTGCCGGAGGCCTCGAAATGATCAAAACGCCGTACTACCTCATCGACAAACAGAAACTGCTGACCAACATGCAGAAGATTGCGTACGTGCGCGAACAGTCCGGGGCCAAAGCCCTGCTCGCGCTCAAGTGCTTCGCAACCTGGTCGGTGTTCGACCTGATGCAGCAATACATGGACGGCACCACGTCGTCGTCGCTGTACGAACTCAAGCTCGGCCGCCAGAAGTTTGAAGGCGAAACCCATGCTTACAGCGTGGCATGGGCCGACGATGAGATCGAGGAGATGCTCGCCAACTGCGACAAGATCATCTTCAATTCCATCAGCCAGCTGCAACGCTTTGCCGAGCGCTCCGAAGGCAAAGTCCGCGGCCTGCGGGTCAACCCTCAAGTCAGCAGCTCCGATTATCTGCTGGCCGACCCGGCGCGTCCGTTCAGCCGTCTCGGCGAGTGGGACCCGCAGAAGATCGAAGGCGTCATCGACCAGATCTCCGGTTTCATGTTTCACAACAACTGCGAGAACGGCGACTTTGGCCTGTTCGACCAAATGCTCTGCACCATCGAAGAGCGCTTCGGTGAGCTGCTGCACAAAGTCAGCTGGGTCAGCCTGGGCGGCGGCATTCACTTCACCGGTGAAGGCTATGCGCTGGACGCGTTCTGCGCACGTCTCAAGGCGTTCTCGCAAAAGTACGGCGTGCAGGTCTACCTGGAACCTGGCGAAGCGGCGATCACTAACAGTGCCTCGCTCGAAGTCACCGTGCTCGACACCCTCTACAACGGCAAGCACCTGGCGGTGGTGGACAGCTCCATTGAAGCCCACTTGCTCGACCTGTTGATCTATCGCCTCAACGCCAAGCTGGCACCGAGCGAGGGTGAACATACCTACATGGTGTGCGGCAAATCGTGCCTGGCCGGAGACATCTTCGGCGAGTACCAATTTGACCGTCCGCTGGCCATTGGCGATCGACTGTCATTTATTGATACCGCCGGCTACACCATGGTCAAAAAGAACTGGTTCAACGGCCTGAAAATGCCATCCATCGTTGTGAAACAACTCGATGGTACCGTCGAAGTGGTTCGCCAATTCGGTTACGAAGACTACCTGTCCAGCCTTTCTTGAAACGGACAGATAAAGGAGAGAAAAAGCAATTGAAAAAGAACGTTCTTATCATTGGTGCAGGAGGTGTCGCTAAGGTGGTGGCCCACAAGTGCGCGCAGCATAACGATGAACTCGGTCGTATCGCTATCGCGTCGCGCAACATCTCCAAATGCCAGGCCATCATCGACAGCGTCAAGGCCAAGGGTAGCCTCAAACAACCCGCCGACATCAAAGCTTTCTCGCTCAATGCCCTGGATGTCGAGGCGACCAAGGCGCTGATCCGCGAAACCGGATCCCAGATCGTCATCAACGTCGGCTCCGCGTTCCTCAACATGTCGGTGCTGCGTGCCTGCATCGATACCGGCGTCGCTTATCTCGACACTGCCATTCATGAAGAACCGGGCAAAATCTGCGAAACCCCGCCTTGGTATGGCAACTATGAGTGGAACCACCTCGCAGAGTGCCAAGAGAAGAACATCACCGCCATTCTCGGTGTGGGCTTCGACCCGGGTGTGGTCAATGCCTATGCAGCACTGGCGCAACAACAGTATTTCGACCGCATTGATTCGATCGACATTCTCGACGTCAATGCCGGTTCCCATGGCAAATATTTCGCCACCAATTTCGATCCGGAAATCAATTTCCGTGAATTCACCGGGCAGGTGTGGAGCTGGCAGAACAGCCAGTGGACCAGCAACACCATGTTCGAAGTCAAACGTACCGACGACCTGCCGGTCGTAGGGTCGCAGAACCTGTACCTGACCGGTCACGACGAAGTGCACTCGCTGTCGAAGAATCTGAACGTGCCCAACGTGCGTTTCTGGATGAGCTTCGGCGAGCACTACATCAACGTGTTCACGGTCCTCAAGAACCTCGGCCTGCTGTCCGAACAACCGGTCAAGACCGCCGAAGGCCTGGAAGTCGTGCCGCTGAAAGTGGTCAAGGCCGTGCTGCCTGACCCGAGTTCGCTGGCGCCCGGCTACACCGGCAAGACCTGCATCGGTGATCTGGTCAAAGGCACCAAGGATGGTCAGTCGCGCGAAGTGTTCATCTACAACGTGGCCGACCACGAGGAAGCCTTTGCCGAAACCGACAGCCAGGGCATTTCCTACACCGCTGGCGTACCGCCGGTTGCCGCCGCCCTGCTGGTCGCTCGCGGCGAGTGGGATGTGCAGCGCATGGTCAACGTCGAAGAACTGCCGGCTGAGCCGTTCCTCAACGCGCTGGATGTCATGGGCCTGCCGACCCGCATCAAGGATGAGCACGGAGATCGTCCCTGGAACGGCGTAGCCTGAGGCTCGCAACGTCCAGCGACGCTTTAAGGTCCGCTACAAAAAACGCCGCTCATTGAGCGGCGTTTTTGCAGGCACTGAAAAATCAGGACACGGCCTCTGAACATTGCCGCACGGGGCTCTTGCGCCTGACCTGTTGTTGCCGGGTGAGCAGTGCCTGCACATCAGCGACGGCCTCCAGCACTCGCTGTGCCCAGTGCTCATCCTCCGGGTGCACGACAACCACGCGAAAACCGTGAGCATGGCCTTCCGTGCGCACGCCCTCGGAGTCATCGACGTGCAAGTCGATATCGAAGGCCGGGGGAAATTTCGACGGACCGTTTGACAGCCCCTTGGTCGTCAACGCCTGGTTATGCAGCACACTGTTGACGACCCCGTCGACGCGGATGCCATACAGCAACAGCCAACGCCTGATATAGGCCGGTGTCCGCCCGGACGACGTATAAACCCAGATACTGCAGCCCTGGCGGCGCAACTCGCGGGTCAATGAGCGCGTGCCGGTTCGCAGCGGTTCGCCCAGCCAACGGTGCACACAGGCCGGCAACCAGCTGTGCTCGACTGCGCAGTGATGGAGCTGGCAGGCCAGCGTGTCGTCGATATCGAACGAAACCCGGATGCGCGGGCGGCTGAACAGGTGCATCGGCATCGCGCCGGCGATGGCCTGCCAGACCCGGCTGGCGGAAGCCCGGTACCTGGCGGAGAGTGGCTGACCGTTCATCACTGCCCACCCTGAAAGACGGGCAAGGCCTTGTTCTTGAGTAGAAAGTTCATCGACTCAGGCGCCTGACCTTCGAGGAAGGCTGCATACTTTTTCTTGATTTTCGGCAATTCATACAACGCCTTGATCCCATGCTTGGCGGAGTTGCGGATGACCGAGGACGGATTGAAGTAACCCTCGGCGTTTTCCAGCGTCAGCACGAATGGGGGTAACCCCGCCCGCATGAGCAAATAGCTGACGATGAGCGAACCACTACGATTATTGCCCTCGATAAACAATTGCGGCTTGCTGAGGATGCGCACATAAACACCGGCCGCACGCTTCCAGACGGATTCACTGCGATAGGCGCAGTACCAATTGAACAAGTCCTTGATGCCGCCCTCAACGTTGTTGAAGAAGTGCGCTTCGGTAGCCGCCAGATGTTGGGCGTACTCCAGTCGGCGTACCGGGTCCCGGCCACAAAGGACGGTGGCATTGATCTCCAGCATCAGGTTCAGTTGCTGAAGGTCGAACAGGTCGACACCGCGAGCCACATAGTCGTCAATCAGCGCATAGCCTTCAAGCACATTGTGTAGCACTTCGTCGGTGAAGGGATCGCGCGGCTCGGTAAAGTGCCTGCTGAGCTCGGCAAAACGGCCCTGCACCTCTCGCAGTACCCGTTCAATCGCTGGCAAATCAAGACGAGGCGTTGCAGACATTGGCAATCCTGAGAAACGCTGAACAAAAAGGTCAAACGACCGAACCAACGCGCGGACACTCTGCCCGCCGGCGGATGCGGTCTGTGCAGAAAGATCCTTGGTCTAGCTGAACTTGCCGCTGATGTAGTCCTCGGTCATTTTCTCCCGAGGGCTATCGAAAATTTGCGTGGTCGGGCCCATCTCGACCAGATAGCCGGTGCGCGTCCCCTGGGAAATATCCACCGAGAAAAAGGCCGTGGTGTCGGCGACGCGGATGGCCTGCTGCATGTTGTGGGTCACCAGGGCGATGGTGTAGTCCTTCTTCAACTCGATCATCAATTCCTCGACCCGTCGGGTCGCGATCGGGTCAAGCGCCGAGCACGGTTCGTCGAGCAACAACACTTCCGGTTCGGTGGCGATGGCGCGGGCGATGCACAGCCGTTGCTGCTGGCCGCCGGACAGCGACAGGCCGCTGACCTTGAGCTTGTCCTTGACCTCATCCCACAGCGCGGCGCCCTGCAAGGCGTGTTTCACGCGGTCGCCCAGGTCGCCCTTGTAGCGATTGAGGCGCAGGCCGAATGCAACGTTGTCGAAAATGCTCATCGAGAACGGGTTCGGCTGTTGAAACACCATGCCGATATAACGACGCACGACCACTGGATCGACACCCTTTCCATAAACGTCTTGCCCGAGGAAATGCACGTGCCCTTCAAAGCGAAAACCTTTGACCAGATCGTTCATCCGATTGAGGCTGCGCAGCACGGTGCTTTTGCCGCAACCCGACGGTCCGATGAAACCGGTGATCTTGTTTTTTTCGATCGGGACATGGCTGTCACGCACGGCCAGGAAGTTACCGTAGAAAATCTTGTCCAGCTTGCAGTCCATGACCACTGGCGCCTGAGTGACAAACGGAGCCGCGATTTGCAGATTTGATGCGTTCAAGATTCAGATGCTCCGTTCTCAGTACTTGGGCTTGCCGAAAATACGGCTGACGATATTGACGACCAGTACGATCATCACCAACACCAGCGAGGCCGCCCATGCCAGTTCGAGCTGGTTGTCGAAGGGCATGCCGGAGAAGTTGTAAATCAGCACGGCGAGCGAGGCCGTCGGATTCATGACCGCCAGGCTGCCGTCGTGGTAGATCCAGTAGTTGCTGAACAGCGCCGTGAACAACAAGGGCGCGGTTTCGCCCGCCGCACGGGCCACGGCCAGCATGACCCCGGTGAGGATCGCCGGCATGCCGGTGGGCAAGACGATTTTCCAGATGACCTGCGAGCGGGTGCAGCCCATGCCGTAGGCGGCATCCTTCATGATTTTCGGCACCATGCGCATCGACTCTTCAGCCGTCAGCACGACGATGGGCAACATCAGCACCGCCAGGGCCACGCCCCCGGCAGGTGCCGAGTAGGTGCCGGTGGTCATCACGACCAGCGCGTAGGCGAACACCCCGGCCAGAATGGAGGGCAGCCCCGTGAGCATCTTGGCGGCAAAGCGCGCGGCGTTTGCCAGCTTGCTGTCAGGGCCCAGTTCAGCCAGAAAGATAGCCGCCATGATACCGACCGGCACCGCGATCGCTGCGGCGATACCGACCATAAGGAACGTGCCCGCCATCGCGTTGCCGAAGCCACCACCGGTTTCGAAACCGGTTGGCGGCAGCTCGGTGAACACTTCCAGGTTCAGGCGTGCGCCTCCACGTGTGATCAGCATGTAGAGCACGGAAATCAACGGCACGCTGGCTAACAGAGCGCCAGCCCAGACCAGTGTGGTCAACACCAGGCTGCGCAGCGCGCGACCTTCGAACTTGCGCTGCAGGCTTGGAAATGCAGCGGTTGAGGGCGTGATGTCCGTCATTATTTAGTACCCCGTTGGGCATAGACCATGATCATGGAACCGATGATGTTCACCAGCAGCGTGATAAACATCAGGACCAGAGCGGCGTACATCAATACTTCGATCTCGTTCGGCCCTGCCTCGGGAAAGTTCAATGCCAGCAAGGCGGCCAGGGTATTGGCCGGGGCAAAGAGCGAAAGCGAGATGTTGTTCGCGTTGCCCACCAGCATGGCCAGCGCCATGGTTTCACCGAGCGCGCGGCCCAGCCCCAACACCAGGGAACCGAAGATACCGGTGGCGGCCGAGGGCACCATGACCTTGAGAATCGCTTCCCAATGGGTGGTTCCCATGCCATAGGCGGCCTGCTTGGTTTTCATCGGGACGCCGGTGAGGGCGTCCTGCGAGACGGCAGCAATGGTCGGCAGAATCATGATCGCCAGCACCAGCGCCGCCGGCAGCAGCCCGGGCCCGCTCAACGATGTGCCAAAAAAGGGTATCCAGCTGAGTTCGCTGTTCAGCGACTCTGCCAGCGGCCGAATCGCCGGAATCACCACGTAGATCCCCCACAGGCCATACACCACACTCGGGATGGCAGCGAGTAATTCAACGATGGTGCGAAACACCGCGGCGAGTTGCGCGGGAAGGAAATCCTGGGTCAGAAAAATCGCCATGCTGACGCCGAAAAAACCGGCGATCAGCAGCGCGATGAAAGCGCTGTAGAGCGTGCCCCAAATCGCCGGCAGAATGCCGTACTTGCCTTGATTGACATCCCAGACGGACCCCAACAACACATCCAGACCGTGCTTCTCCATGCCGGGAATGGCCTTGCGCCCTACTTCAAAGATAAGCGCGAAGACCAACGCCAGAATCAGCACCACGCCTATTTGCGCAAGCGCACGGAAGATGCGGTCGACCAGAAAGTCCTTGGCGGACGGTGGTTGGCACGCGGAAGCCGGATTGACCGGTACGACAAAAGGTGGGTTCATTGGCTGATTCCGCAATGGGGGAAAACTCTCCCGGCCAGGCGCAAAGCCCACGCCGAGAGAGACCTCACGAGCGCTTACTGGATGTTGGCAGACGCTTTACGAACCTGATCGACGACCGATTGCGGCAAAGGGATATAACCCATCGAGTCGGCGATCTTCTGCCCTTCGGTCAAGCTGTACTCGACCATCTCGCGCATGGCTTTGGCCTTGGCCGGGTTGCCGTTGTCCTTGCGGAAGATCATCCAGGTGTAGGACGTGATCGGGTAGGATTTGGCGCCGTCAGGATCAGGCAGCCAGGCCACCAGGCTTTCGGGCATTTTCACCGCAGCCAGTGCCTCGGCACCGCTTTCCGCGTTCGGTACGACGTACTGACCGGCCTTGTTCTGCAACTGCGCAAAATCAACCTTGGCGAGTTTGGCGAAGCCGTATTCGATGTAGCCAATGGCCCCCGGGGTCTGGCGCACGGTCGCGGTCACACCGTCATTCTTCGGCGATTTGATGAATTTGTCGCTGGCCGGCCAGTTGACCGTGTTGCCCTCACCCAGCGCCTGCTTGAACTCGGTATTGATCGCCGCCAAGTGTTTGGTGAACACCGCAGTCGTACCGCTGGAGTCAGCGCGCACCACAACCGTGATCGGCGTATCGGCCAGTTTCAGGCCCGGGTTCGCTGCGGCGATCTGCGAATCGTTCCAGCGCGTGATCTTGCCCAAAAAGATATTGGAGTAGACGTCGCGTGGCAGTTTCAGCCCCTTGGGATTGCCCGGCAGGTTATACGCCAGCACGATTTCACCCGCGGTCATCGGCAGCAACTGCACGCCTTCGGCCACCTTGGCAATGTCTTCATCTTTCATAGCCGAGTCGCTGGCGGCGAAATCAACGGTCTTGTTCAAGAAGTCCTGTACGCCGGCGCCACTGCCCTTGGATTGGTAATCCACAGTGACACCTTCGGACTTCTTGCTGAAATCCTTGAACCAGGTGAGGTAGATCGGAGCCGGAAAACTGGCGCCGGAGCCTGTCAGACGGACGTTTTCCGCCGCGAAGGACATCGAGGTAGCCAACAGAGATGCAGTCACAACGAACGCAGCAGACTTGATCAAACGTTTCATCAAGGAAACTCCTTATAGGGGCCCCTTAACACTGCAGCAATTTCGTTAAGTTTTTATGAATGTTGGATTGCAGGATCTCGAGTGGGGCTTTGCTCGCAGCGCTGGTCTGCTGGCGGACAGTGGGCGTTTACCGAGGCTCGATCTCGATAGCCTCAATGCTTGAAGCCGACACACCATTGCATCGGCCAGCAGAACGCTGGATGCCCCGCCGCTACGGCTCAAATGATCCAATCAACATCACAAACATCTGATAACTCATTGATATAAAAGGAATTGAACAACACTTAAAGTGATTTCTTAAGTATCACCCCATGGGTATGGGACCCAGCGCACGGCGCGGTCCTGCAAACCCTGTTCCCACCCCAACTTCCGGCGAAATGACAAGGCTGTTTATCGGTGGGCACGCTTGAGGGTTTCGCTGGGAAGTTCGTTGAACAGAGCGCGATAGCTGCTGGAAAAGCGCCCCAAATGCCAGAACGACCACTGCATCGCCACCTCGGCCACCGTGGTTTCCGTTGGCCGGCGCTTGAGCAGTTCGCGGCGCGCACTGTTCAGCCGGCGCAGGCGCAGCCAATGGCTCGGCGTCATCCCGGTGTAAGCCTTGAATGCTTGCTGCAACTGGCGCAGTGAAACGCCCGCAACGTTTGCCAGTTCCAGCAGATTCACCGTCTCCTCCGGTGAATCGGCGGCCCAGTCGCCAACGCGTTTCATGATGGTTCGCTCTTCGGTACGCCGCTGCAATCCTCCGCGATCCAGGCACACCTGAGCGTTGTCGAGAATAAACAGGCAATCCTCGAGCAACTGCTGAGTCAGCGACTCTTTGCTAGGAGAATCAATAACTTGTGTCAACTTCGTGAGAATCGAGCTTAACCAGCGACTGAACAAAGCGTTCTGCCCACAGTTGAGCGGCGCCATGAACAAACCTTCGAGTTTCGTCACGTCCAGGCCGTGCTGGCGGACGAATTCCGGGCCGAACACCACCGCGATTTCCTGGTAGTTCTCCGGGGTGATCCAGATGTTGCGGCTCTCCTCATTGAGCAGATACAGCGCGTTGTCGCTGCGATCGAAACAGAACGCCAGGGCTCCCGACGGCGCACTGAAATTCTGCTCGACGCGGGTGTTCATCTGTTCCTCGTAGACCTCCACACCTTGCAGATCCAAGTAGCGGATCTGCCCGGCGAAATGGCCTGGCGACATCTGTTGGTAATGCTGAACCCAGCCCGGTGTGGCACGGATTTGTTCGGCTACATCGGCGGTGTTGAACGCTTGAACCTGGAGCGGATTGCACGTTGTCATGAGGTGACCTTGCGCACTCTTTTGGTGCGCTTTGGTGCTGCTTAAAGTGGATAGATGGAACTGCAAGGCTCGCCCAAGATAGTCGTCAACGCGCCACAGGGGAAGGGGCGGAAGATGAAACCCGCCCTCCCCGGCGTCTATAAAACCAATAACGAGGTCTTTATGAATGCCCCTTTCGATCAGCTGTTCACGTGGCTGAAAGATCACAAGATTACCGAAGTCGAATGTGTGGTCAGCGACCTGACCGGCATTGCCCGCGGCAAGATCGCACCGACCAACAAGTTCCTGCATGAGCGAGGCATGCGCCTGCCGGAAAGTGTGCTGCTGCAAACGGTAACCGGGGATTTTGTCGACGACGACATTTACTACGACCTGCTCGATCCGGCCGATATCGACATGGTCTGCAAGCCCGTCGCCGATGCGGTCTACGTGATTCCATGGGCGATTGAGCCGACCGCAATCGTCATCCATGACACCTTCGACAAGTTCGGCAACCCGATCGAACTGTCGCCGCGCAACGTCTTGAAGAAAGTTCTGCAGCTCTACACCGACAAAGGCTGGAAGCCGATTGTTGCCCCGGAAATGGAGTTCTACCTGACCCAGCGTTGCGAAGACCCGGACTTGCCGCTCAAGGCGCCGCTGGGGCGCTCGGGCCGTGCGGAAAGTGGCCGGCAGTCGTTCTCGATCGACGCCGCCAACGAATTCGACCCGTTGTTCGAAGACGTCTACGACTGGTGCGAACTGCAAGGCCTGGACCTCGACACGCTGATCCACGAAGACGGCCCGGCGCAGATGGAAATCAACTTCCGTCATGGCGACGCCCTGGACCTGGCCGACCAGATCACCGTGTTCAAACGCACCATGCGTGAGGCTGCGCTCAAGCACAACGTCGCCGCCACATTCATGGCCAAGCCGATCGGCGACGAGCCGGGCAGCGCCATGCACATTCACCAGAGCGTGGTGGACATCGCCACCGGCAAACCGGTGTTCGCCAACGCCGACGGGCAGATGAGCGAGCTGTTCTTGCACTACATCGGTGGTCTGCAGAAGTACATCCCGAAAGTGCTGCCGATGTTCGCGCCAAACGTCAATTCGTTCCGCCGCTTCCTGCCGGACACCTCGGCGCCGGTCAACGTTGAATGGGGTGAAGAAAACCGTACCGTCGGCCTGCGTGTGCCGACCTCCAGCCCTGAAGCGATGCGCGTGGAAAACCGCTTGCCGGGCGCTGATGCCAACCCGTATCTGGCGATTGCCGCGAGCCTGCTCTGCGGTTACATCGGCATGGTCGAAGGCATCGAGCCGAGCGCTGCGGTACAAGGGCGCGCTTACGAACGCCGCAACCTGCGCCTGCCAATCACCATCGAAGACGCGCTGACGCAAATGGAAGAGTGCGAAACCGTTGCGCAATACCTGGGCGACAAATTCGTGCGCGGCTACGTCGCGGTGAAGCGTGCCGAGCATGAAAACTTCAAGCGCGTGATCAGCTCGTGGGAGCGTGAGTTCCTGATGCTGAGCGTTTAAACCAGATCTGCACAAATCCTTGTGGGAGCTGGCTGCCCGCGATGGCGGCGGCACATTCAAAAATGAGGTCGAGGCTGCCGTTCTCATCGCGGACACACCCGCTCCCACAGGAGAGTGAAACGCCTGAAAAATCCAATAATTCAAAGAGGTGTCGATATGCGTCTGTTGAAATCCATGGTCCCCGCTGCACTGGCGCTGTTGTGCAGTGCCGCCGCACTGGCCCAGCCCCAGGTCAGCGTCTACAACTGGACCGATTACATCGGTGAAACCACCCTCGCCGACTTCCAGGCCAAGACCGGCATCAAGGTGATCTACGACGTTTTCGACTCCAACGAAACCCTGGAAGGCAAGCTCCTCGCCGGCCGTACCGGCTACGACGTGGTGGTGCCGTCCAATCACTTCCTCGCGCGTCAGGTGAAGGCCGGCGCCTTCCTCAAACTGGATCGCTCGCAGTTGCCGAACTGGAAGAACCTCGACCCGAAACTGCTGGCACTGCTGGAAAAAAACGATCCGGGTAACGCGCACTCGGTGCCGTACCTTTGGGGCACCAACGGCATCGGCTACAACGTCGACAAGGTCAAGGAGGTGCTGGGCATCGACCACATTGATTCCTGGGCCGTGCTGTTCGAGCCGGAAAACCTGAAGAAACTGACACAGTGTGGCGTGTCGATGATGGATTCCGCCGATGAAGTGTTCCCGGCGATCCTTAACTACATGGGCCTGGACCCGCGCAGCGAAAACCCGGAAGACTATAAAAAGGCCGAAGCCAAACTACTGAGCATTCGCCCGTACATCACCTATTTCCACTCCTCCAAATACGTGTCCGACCTGGCCAACGGCGATATCTGTGTGGCGTTCGGTTATTCCGGCGACGTGTTCCAGGCCGCCAACCGCGCCAAGGAAGCCAGGAACGGCGTGAATATCGCCTACGCGATCCCGAAAGAAGGTGCCAACCTCTGGTTCGACTTGCTGGCCATTCCCTCCGACGCGAGCAATGCCAAAGAGGCCCACGCCTTCATTAATTACCTGCTCGATCCACAAGTGATCGCCAAGGTCAGCGCCTCGGTCGGTTACGCCAACCCGAACCCGGCCGCCAAGCAGTACATGGATCAGGAGCTGGTCAATAACCCTGAGGTTTATCCGTCGCAAGCGGTGCTCGACAAGCTCTACATCTCCTCTACCCCGCCCCAGGCCATCATGCGTTTGATGACCCGCTCCTGGAGCAAAGTGAAGTCGAACAAATGAATCAGTACACCGAAGAACACGCGCGCTCCTATTACGCTGCATCGGCTCGGGCGAGCACGCCTTATCTCAGGCTGGACGGCGATGTGAGTGCCGATGTCTGCGTGATCGGCGGCGGCTTCACCGGGGTCAACACCGCCATTGAACTGGCTCAGCGCGGGCTGTCGGTGGTGTTGATCGAAGCCCGGCGGATCGGTTGGGGGGCCAGCGGTCGCAATGGCGGCCAGTTGATCCGCGGCATCGGCCATGCAGTGGACGGCTTCGCAAAATATGTCGGTCAGGAGGGCGTGCGCTATTTGCACCGTGCCGGGATCGACTCGGTGGAGCTGGTGCGCCAGCGCATCGCCGATAACGTTATCGAATGCGACCTGCGTTGGGGCTTCTGCGAGCTGGCCAACACGCCCGCGCAGTTCGCAGCCTTCGAGCAAGAGCAAGTCGATCTGGCCGAACTTGGCTATGCCCACGAAACCCGCCTGGTTGGCCCCGAGCAGATCCGTCAGCAGGTGGTCAATGCCGATGGGTATGCCGGTGGTCTGGTCGACATGGGCTCGGGTCACTTGCATCCGCTAGATCTGGTCCAGGGCGAGGCCCGCCTGGCGGCTTCACTCGGCGTGCGCATCTTCGAGCAGAGCCCGGTGCTGGAAATCATCCACGGCCAAACCGTGCAAGTGCGCTGCGCGGGCGGCAGCGTGCGCGCCGGCAGTCTGGTGCTCGGTTGCAATGCGCACCTGGACGACCTCGAACAGCAACTCAGCGGTAAAGTGCTGCCCGCCGGCAGCTACATCATCGCCACTGAACCGCTGTCCGAAGCACGTGCGCGGCAACTGATTCCGCATAACCTCGCGCTGTGCGACCAGAAAGTCGGCCTCGATTACTATCGGCTCTCGGCTGATCGGCGCTTGTTGTTCGGCGGCGCCTGTCATTATTCCGGACGCGATCCGGCGGACATCGCCGCGTATATGCGACCGAAAATGCTCAAGGTCTTCCCGCAACTGGCGGACGTGCGCATCGACTACCAGTGGGGCGGCAAGATCGGCATCACCGCCAACCGCTTCCCGCAGGTCGGCCGGCTCAAACAGCATCCGAACGTGTTCTATGCCCAAGGTTATTCCGGGCATGGCCTGAACGTGACGCACTGGTGCGCGAAGCTGCTCGGCGAAGCCATTCATGCCGGGCACAGCCAGGGCATGGATGTGTTCAGCGGCGTGCCACATATGACGTTCCCCGGCGGCCCGGCCCTGCGTTCGCCGCTGCTGGCACTGGGTATGTTCTGGTATCGCCTGCGGGAAATCCTCGGCTGACGCAATGTCGTACTTGTGGCGAGGGAGCTCGCTCCCTCGCCACAAATCACTGCCCCCTCACGCTGTTCCGCAGCTCGCGAGCTATACACATTTGCTCTATCGCCAAGCACTTCTATATTGATGAAGTGCTTTTGCGTTCCTGACGCTCAGTGTGCCCAATAAACCAAGGAGGACCTGGATGAAGTCGTCAGCCGTCGATGAGCCGCGAGCACCGGGCCAGGCCCCGATCAAAACCCGACGCTTCAGCATTTCGCTGGTGTGGATCGTCCCGATCGTAGCAGTGTTGGTGGGCATTTCGTTGGTGGTGCACAACCTGATGCAGGAAGGCCCGACGATCATCGTCAACTTCAAGACCGGCAGCGGCCTGACGGCCAACAAGACCGAGGTCAAATACCGCAACGTGGTCATCGGTCAGGTGACGGACGTCGAGTTGAGTGGCGACCAGAAAAGCGTCGACGCCACCATCAAATTGGCCAAACAGGCGCAAACTTTCACTCGCGAAGATTCACAGTTCTGGGTGGTGCGCCCACGCATTGGCGCCGGCGGTGTTTCAGGCATCGACACCCTGCTTTCCGGTGACTATATCGGTGCCGACATCGGCCAGTCCGATAGCCATTCAAAGCACTTCAAAGGTCTGGAGAATCCGCCGCCGATCACCTATGGCGAACCCGGCAAGCGCTTCATGCTGCATGCACCGGACCTCGGTTCACTGGACATCGGCTCTCCGGTTTACTACCGCAAGATTCCGGTCGGCCAAGTGGTCACCTACGCCCTCAACCCCGAAGGCAAAGGGGTCGATATCGAGGTGTTCATTCACTCGCCGAACGACGCGTTCGTCACCGAAAACACCCGTTTCTGGAATGCCAGCGGCATCGACATCAATGTCGGTGCCAACGGCTTCGCCGTGAAGACCGAATCGCTGTCGACCCTGCTGGTGGGCGGTATTGCCTTCCGTGCCCCGGATTACAGCCCCAACGATGTGGCCGCCACCGACGACAGAGATTTCGAACTGTTCGCCGACCAGCAGACCGCCCTCGCCCCGCCGAACGGCAAGGCGCAATACATGGTGTTGCGTTTCGACCAGTCGTTGCGCGGACTCAAGGTCGATGCGCCGGTTGAGTTCCTCGGTATGGAAATCGGCCGGGTCGTGGGCATCAACCTGGATTTCGATGCGAAAAAACGCACGTTCCCCCTCAACGTCGGCATCGTCATTTATCCGCAGCGTCTCGGTCAGGCCTATAAAAAGATGCTCAGCGAATTCAAGCATGACCCCAACGACGAAGCCGCCGGCATTCGTCTACTGGGCACCTTCGTCGATAATGGCCTGCGCGCCCAGGCCCGCAGTGGCAACCTGCTGACCGGCCAGTTGTACATCGCGCTGGACTTCTTCCCGAAAGCGGAGAAAGTCGCGTTCGATCCGAGCGCTCGCCCGGTCGTTTTGCCGACCGTTCCCGGCAGTCTCGAACAACTGCAGGAAAAGCTCGAAGCGATGGTCGACAAGCTCAACAAACTGCCGGTTGAACGCATTGCCGGTAACCTCGACAGCAATCTGGTCGAGCTGCGCAAAAGCCTGACGCAGTTCAACGCAAAAACCCTGCCGGGCGTGCAGAACACCCTGGCCGACGTGAGCAAAACCTTGCAGTCCGCCAGTTCGACCCTGGCCGAAGATTCGCCACAGCGTGAAAAACTCACCGAAACCCTCGATGAACTCGGGCGCATGTCGCGCTCGCTGCGGGAGCTGTCGGACTATCTCGGCCGGCATCCGGAATCGTTGATCCGTGGTCGTCCCGACAACGCCGCACCGCTGGATCTGAAAGGGCCACCGCGCAATTGAGCACAGGAGTCAGACCATGGCTGCACCGTTGAAGATCACCGTGCTCGCCGCGTGCCTGCTACTCGGCGCGTGTCGCAGCGACCCCATCAGTTTTCACACCCTGACCCCGGTGCAATTGCCCAACACCCGGGCCGGCGCGCAGATCCCCATCGAGGGAATCACGGTGCCGCCGCAGGTCGACCGGCCGCAAATCGTCATCCGCCAGGGCAACAGCGGCCTGGCGATTCTGGAAACCCAATGGTGGGGCGCGAGTCTGGCGGATGAGTTGCGCAGCGCGCTCAGCGATCAACTGAGCAATACCGGCAGTCACGGTAATGTCTCGGTGCGCATCGACGTGCAGCGGTTCGATTCAATCCCTGGCCAGTACGGGCTGATCGACGTCAAATGGCGCCTGCGCCCCAGCGGTGCGGCGGACAACAGCTTGCTGACGTGTCGCTCCACGTTGCAAACGCCGTCAGGTCCGGGGATTGACGATCTGGTGGTCGCGCAGCAGAACAATGTCAGACGCCTGGCGGCCTTGATCAGTCAGGCGGCAGGCAACTCCCGCGCCTGCCCGCCAGTCTCTTGAATCGCCGGCGATAGCGTGACTGTGAAGCGGCAGCCATTAGGCTCGCGGGTCACCAGTTGCACCTGCCACTGTTGATGGCTGCAGATTCGCTGCACCAGGGACAGCCCCAACCCAAGGCCTTCACCGCGCTGCTCATCACCGCGCACGAACGGTTGAAACATGGCATGGCGTTTCTCTTCGGGGATACCGATGCCACTGTCTTCGACGACGAAGCTGTCATTGAGCAGGGTCAATCGCACAAAACCCTGATCGGTGTAATGCCAGGCATTGCGCAACAGATTGCCCATCACCGACTGCAGGAGCGTCAGGTCATAGCGCCCGTTACCGGCCAGCTTCGGCTCATAGACAAACTCCAGGCCTTTTTCACCGATCAATCGTCCCCAGACTTCCACCTGGGCATCGGCGATTTCCTTGAGCGTGCACGTGGCGGCAGTTCCGAGTTCTTCGGGTTTGCGCGCGAGCATCAAAAAGGTCTCGACCAGTTGTCGCATTTCACTGCTGGCCCGGGCTATGCGCCTGACTTGCTCGGTGGAACGTGGTTCAAGCGACGGATTGGCCAACAACAGCTCGCAGGAGCTGGCCAGCACCATCAACGGCGTGCGCAGTTCATGGCTCACGTCACTGGTGAAGAGCTTTTCCCGATTCAGGGTGGCTCTCAACCGGCCCAGAGTCTGATCGAAGGACAGTGCCAGCGCCCCGACTTCGTCATCGGCGTAGTCGGGCTGCAGTGCCGGGGCCATTGAGATCAACTGATCGCGATGACGAACCTGACGCGCCAGGCGAATCACCGGCGCCATGACCTGGCGCGCCAACAGCCTGCCGAGGGCGACGGCCAGCATGACACTGAGGATGAAACCGACGATCACCACGACGAACAACAGGTGCTCACGCTGCTCGAAGCTTTCCTGATTGCGCAGCAGCACATATTTGCGACCGCCGACAGCGTCGACCATGGCGTAGAAGTCATCACCGTTGAAGCTGATTTCCTGGAATCCCAGGGGCAGACTGGCCAGGGGTTCCGTCAGCGCCATGGGACCGGGGCCGTTCTCGAAAAAAAACAATTCGCTCTTTTCCGGCTCATGCCGCCATTGACTGATGTCGTCCATCGCCAGCAACCGGCGCAAACCGCCGCTCAGGGCCGTCATGGTCAGCTTGTGTTCAACCACATGTACGGTGGCGACAATGCCCATGGCGAACACACCGGCAACCAGAGCGCTCATCAAGGCGAACACGATCACAATCCGGTTGGCGAGGCTTTGCTTGAGGTCCATCCGCTTCAATGACTCCAGTACTGATATCAGAACAACACGCCAGCTTGCGCACGATGCCGTTGCTCAAAGGGCGCAGCTTCGCCTCCAGCGTCGCTGTTGTTAAGTAGCACCGATAAACAAAATGAGTATTTGAGTTTATTTATCAAATAGTCGTTTTAGTTAAAACTCCGTGGCCCTCGCAAATTTTTCACATGTTCTTCACTGCTCTGCCACGACTGTGGACGTAGTGTTCAGCAGCCATTCAAGTAAATCTCCGTAAAGTAACTTCCTCCTGGGGCTTACGTTGCACTTTACGTGTGAACTGAATGGAACTCGGGAATGACAAGAGGCAACGTCGTGGTTGAATTAGTACAAATACAATCGGCATCCAAACGATGGGATCTGTCTCGCCCGCGCACCTGGGCGGTGATCGCTGTCGGCTTGCTGCTGAGTGCACTGATTTGCGGCTTCGCCTGGATGCAACGCTCGCCCGCCAACCTGCGTTATGCCAGCGCCTCGGCCACTCAGGAATGGGTGAAAGCCTGGCAGGCCGGCGAGGTGGTCGCGCTGGTGCGCCATACCGAACGTTGCGACCGTTCGACCAATACGTGCCTGGGGCCGGCAGACGGTATCACCCAGATCGGCAGCACTGCTGCAACCGGCATCGGCCGGGCCTTCACGCAACTGGGGCTGCAGAACACTCAGGTCTTCAGCAGCCCGCTGACGCGCACCATGCAGACCGCCCATTACATGTTCGGTCACGACGCCGTAGCCCAGGAATGGCTGGAAGTGTGCGGCCCGACCTTGCGCAATGACGTCGTGGCGCACAAGACGCCCGGGCAGAACATGATCCTGGTGACCCACAGCGGTTGCATCAGCGACTTTGAGAAACAGACCGGCTACCCCCGTGCCGTCGCTGCGGAATATGGCAGCGCAGTGCTGGTGCGAATTGATCCCAAGGGTCAACTCAACGTCATTGGCATCATGAACCCGGACGGCTGGCCACAATTGAACAAATAATAAGCGGGCATTTTTTTGCGTAACTTTCCGGTATTTCGCAAGCAAGGCTCTATTTGGAGCCTTGGCATTTGCTCATTTGTAATAAGAAATGTTTTTTAGTTTCGAAAACTCGAAATATTTCATTTTCGAGCTTGTCTTCGCGAGGAGAACTTAAAGCTGGAAGCAGACCCGTTCTCTGAATACAGGACACGCCCATCGGACGTGCTCGCCTCTGCATTCATTCAACCCAGTGCCGCGCCTGCAACGGACATCGCCAGGCCGTCACTGAAACGCACACTTTGTACTGCACCAAGGTCCAGTCATGACGTCTATTAACAAGCCGCTGCACCATGCAGCGTTGAATTTGCCGCGCCTCCACCAGAGCACCCTGATCGAGCGTTTTGCGATCCCCGGGCTGGTGCTGGCCTTCGTGGTGTTTTATCTGCTGCCATTGATGACCCACGGCTTGTGGATTCCCGATGAAACCCGTTATGGCCAGATCAGCCAGGAAATGCTGCAGAGCGGCAACTGGGTGGCGCCGCACTTCATGGGCATTCGCTACTTTGAAAAACCGATTGCCGGCTACTGGATGATCGCCATCGGCCAGGCCATCTTCGGTGAAAACCTGTTCGGCGTGCGCATCGCCTCGGCGCTCAGCACCGGCGTGAGCGTGTGGCTGGCCTATCTGCTGGCCCGACGCCTGTGGAACAACCCGCGTCTCAGCGCCGCCTGCGCCCTCCTTTATATGAGCTTTGGCCTGATCGCAGGGCAAGCCGGTTATGCCAACCTCGATCCGCAGTTCACTTTGTGGGTCAACCTCAGTCTGGTGGCGATCTGGTTTGCCATCGACAGCAACACCCCGCGCGCGCGGATTGGCGGCTGGGCATTGTTGGGATTGGCTTGTGGCATGGGCTTGATGACCAAAGGTTTCCTCGCCCTGATGCTGCCGGTGCTGATCGCCCTGCCCTACATGATCTGGCAACGGCGTTTCGGCGAGTTGGTGCGTTATGGCCTGGTCGCTGTTGTGGTGGCCGCTCTGGTCAGCGTCCCCTGGGCACTGGCCGTGCATGCCCGTGAACCGGACTTCTGGCGTTTCTTCTTCTGGCACGAACACATCCGCCGCTTTGCCGCCGGTGAAGACGCCCAGCATGCACGCCCATGGTGGTTCTACCTGCCGCTGCTGTTTGCCTCCACCTTGCCGTGGGCACTGCTGTTGCCGTCGACACTGCTGCGCGCCTGGCGCGAAAAGCGCGACCCGAAAATCGGCTTCCTGGCCTTGTGGTTCGTGCTGCCGCTGGCATTTTTCAGCGCCAGCAGCGGCAAACTGCCGACCTACATCATGCCGTGTCTGCTGCCATTGGCCTTGTTGATGGGCCACACACTGATGGGCTGGCTCGATCGCCAGGACGCTCGCGTCTTGCGCACCAACGGCGCGGTCAACGTGGTGCTGGCTGTTGCTGCACTGATTGCGCTGATCTATTTGCAAGCAACCCGCGAAGTATACGAACACACCGAAATGTTCAGCCTGTCGCTGACTTACATCGTGCTGCTCGGCTGGCTGATTGCCGGCTCGCTGCAAACCTTGCGGCCACTGGCGCTGTGGGCCATGCCGGCGCTGGGCATCGGCCTGCTCGTCGCGCTGTTGCCGGCCGCCATGCCGGCGACCGTCGTCAACAGCAAGATGCCGGATCAGTTCATTGCCGAACACCAGCAGGAACTGAGCGCAACCACCTCGTTGCTGAGTAACGATCTGGGTGCTGCGTCGGCCTTGTCGTGGCGCCTGGGACGCCCGCAGGTGGATCTGTTCAACACCGTTGGCGAGCTCAAGTACGGCCTCGATGATCCGGCCATGGCCTCGCGCAAGGTCAGTCTGGACGGTGTTGCGCAGTGGATGGCCGACGCCCGCAAAAAAGGCTCGGTCGGCGTGGTGATGCGGGTCAACAGCACTTCGGACGCTCAGCAACTCGAACTGCTGCCCATCGACGGCAAGCATTACCGTCGTGGCCAACTGGAAATCCTTATTTTTAACCAGAGCCAGCCATGATCCAGACCAAGTCTGAACGGGGGCCGTTGCTGCTCCTGCTGGCGGCGACTGCCTTGCTGTTGCTGCTCGGCCTGGGCAGTCGCGAACTCTGGGGCGCTGAAACCCGCTGGGCCAACATCGCCCTGCAGATGCTGCAAAGTGGCGACTATTTCGACCCGTACCTCAAGGGCAGTCCGTATTACGACAAGCCGCTACTGTCGTACTGGCTGATCACCGCCACCTCATGGTTCACCGGCGGCCTGGGGCACTGGTCGTTACGCCTGTCCTCGGTCATTTCCGCGTGGTTCAGCGTGTGGCTGGTGTACCTGCTCGGTGAACAGCTGTTTCGCAAAGGCACCGGGCTGATCGCTGGCTGGATGCTGGCGACCACCTTCTACTTCGTGTTCTGGGCGCGGGTCGCCACCGCCGACATTCTCACGGTGTGCGGTGTGCTAGCCGCGGTCTGGTGGTACTGGCGCGGGCCGGATGACAGCCGATTCTGGCGCTACGTGGTGTTCTTCGGCTTGCTGTCGCTGACCTCGCTGTTCAAGGGCTTGATCGGCTTCATTCTGCCGGGCCTGGTGCTGCTGCCGCACCTGCTCAGTGAGCACCGCTGGAAACGCCACCTCAATCTGCGGTTGCTCGCGGCGCTGGTGATCGCCGGGGCGTTTTACATGACGCCGTTCGTGCTGTCGCACTTCTACGGCGCGCCCACCTACGAGCAAAGCGGTCTGGGGCTGGTGTTGCGCGAGAACGTCGTGCGGTTTTTCCAGCCATTCGACCAGTTCGGGCCGATTTACACCTACCTGATCTACCTGCCGGTCTACACCCTGCCCTGGGCTCCGTGCTGGCTGATCGCACTATGGGTCGCCGCGCGAAACTGGAAGCACATCGAACCGGATACCCGCTGGCTGATTCAGGGGCTTGCGTTGTTGATGCTGTTTTTCACCGCCAGCGGCAGTCGTCGCAGTTATTACGTCTTGCCGCTGGTGCCGTTCGCGCAACTGCTTGGCGCCTGGTGGGTCACCCGGCGCCTGGCCGAACGCAACAGTGAAGGCCGTGGGCTGAAAATCGGCTTTGCTGTTGCCACGGCGCTGCTGGTCGCAATACTGGGTGTGCTCTACCCGTGGACCAACAGCGGCGGTGGCGTTATCCGTTTCGGCGAGCAGGTTCGCCAGCAGGCCAGCGAACAGGCACCGCTGAATCAGTGGCACATGGTCATGGTCGAGGTGGACAACAAAGTCCCGATGTACCTGCAAACCGGCGGCGCGCCGTTCTATTACGTGGCAGAAACCCAGGACTTTCCGCGCAGTGGCGATACCGCAGCATTAATGACCTGGCTTGAACGTACCAGTGGCGAACAGTGGGATCCGCAACGCACGATTGTCGTTGCGCAGTACCGCAACGGTGATGCAATGCCGCTCGACTACCTGAAAACGGACCACCAGGTCATCATCACCACCCCCACCCGTGGCGAGCAGGTATTCCACGGACGCGAAGACCAGAGCGTGGCCTACATTCCCCGTTCCTGATTGATGCCGTAGACAGCAACAAGGGGCGGGTCGCGACAATTTGAATGGCAATGACAAGGATTAAAGGTTTCTTTGACGTTTTTTTCTCATTTGCCACCCTACATTGCCGCGACCCGATACTTGCAAATCGTTCGCATTGTTGCCTGCGAAGGTTTCGCTCATAACGTCTAAAAACAGGAGTTGCCTGAATGTACCCACGCTTTCCATCCTTTTTGAAACGTGCGCTGCTGGCCACCGCGTTGTTCGGCGCCGGGCACGCCTTCGCCGCCGACTCAGTAGGACTGGTGGTCTACAACGCGCAACACGAAACCCTGACCAAAGCCTGGGTGGCCGGATTCACCGAAGAAACCGGGATCCCGGTGACTATTCGCAACGGTGACGACACGGAAATGGGCAACCAGCTGGTTCAGGAAGGTGCGGCCTCACCGGCGGATGTGTTCCTGACCGAAAACTCCCCGGCCATGGTGCTGGTCGATAACGCCAAACTGTTTGCGCCGGTGGCGGCGACCACCCTGGCACAAGTGGATTCCGCCTACCGCCCGGCCCACGGCCAATGGGTCGGTATCGCCGCACGCTCCACGGTGTTCGTCTACAACCCGGACAAGTTGAGCGAGAAAGACCTGCCCAAATCCCTGCTTGACCTCGCCGCCCCGACCTGGAAAGGCCGCTGGGCCGCCTCGCCCGCCGGTGCCGACTTCCAGGCGATTGTCGCCGCCGTGCTTGAGCAAAAAGGCGAAGCCGCCACGCTGGACTGGCTCAAAGCGATGAAAACCAACGCAACCATTTACCGTGGCAACAGCGCCGTGCTCAAAGCCGTGAACGCCGGGCAAATCGACAGCGGCGTGATCTACCACTATTACAGCTTCGTCGATCAGTCCAAGACCGGCGAAAACAGCAAGAACACTCGCCTGCACTACTTCAAGCACCAGGACCCGGGCGCCTTCGTGAGCATTTCCGGCGCCGGCGTCCTGGCGTCGAGCAAGCATCAGGATGAAGCCCAGCAGTTCCTCAAATACATCACCGGCAAACAGGGGCAGGAGATTCTTCACACCGGCAGTTCGTTTGAATACGCCGTAGGCCAGGGTGCCCCGTCCAACCCGAAACTGGTCCCGCTCAAAGAGCTCGATGCGCCAAAGGTTGACGCTTCGAAGCTCGACAGCAAAAAGGCCGTCGAACTGATGACCCAGGCCGGACTGCTGTAAGTGATGCCGGAAACCTTGCCGGCAAAGGCTGTTTTGACAGCCCCCGCCCAGCGCTCGCGTGGCGCCCGCGCACTCAAAGGTCGCGGGCGGTCGTCGATGGTCGCTCTGGCTGTTTTCATATCGGTGCTGTCGTTGCTGCCGATCGGCTTTGTGCTGGGCGTGTCGTGGTACACCGGATGGCCAACCATCGAAGCCATGGTGTTCCGCCCGCGCGTGGCCGAACTGCTGATCAACACCGTGCTGCTGGTGCTGATCACCCTGCCGTTGTGCATCCTGCTGGGCACCGCGCTGGCCTGGCTGACCGAGCGCAGCAACCTGCCCGGCCGACGCCTGTGGTCATTGCTGGCAGTGGCACCACTGGCGGTGCCGGCGTTCGTTCACAGTTACGCCTGGGTCAGTCTGATTCCGTCGATTCATGGGTTGCCGGCCGGCGTACTGGTGTCGGTGATTGCCTATTTTCCGTTTTTGTACCTGCCGGTAGCCGCGACCCTGCGCCGTCTCGACCCGGCTATTGAAGACGTCGCCGAGTCGCTGGGGCTCAAGCCGTGGGCGGTGTTTTTTCGCGTGGTGTTGCCGCAATTGCGGCTGGCGATTTGCGGTGGCGCGTTGCTGGTCGGCCTGCACCTGCTGGCCGAATACGGTCTGTACGCGATGATCCGTTTCGACACCTTCACCACGGCGATCTTCGACCAGTTCAAATCGACCTTCAACGGCCCGGCCGCCAATATGCTCGCCGGGGTTCTGGCGTTGTGCTGCCTGGCGATGCTCACAGCTGAATCCGCTGCCCGTGGCCAGGCGCGTTATGCCCGAGTCGGCTCCGGCAGCGCCCGGGATCAACGCAACGTGCAACTGGGTCGAGGCGCAACAACCTTTGCGTTATTGCTGCAAGCCCTGACCTGCCTGTTGGCCTTGGGTGTGCCCTTACTGACACTGGGTCGCTGGCTGCTGGCCGGTGGCGTGCAAGTCTGGCAAGGCGACGAATTGCTGCCTGCGTTGCTGCAGACCCTGTCGTATGGGGTGGCCGGCGCCTTGCTGACCAGCGTTGCGGCCATTCCGATTGCCTGGTTGTCGATCCGCTCGCCCGGCAAACTGCAACGTTTGCTGGAAGGTTGCAACTACATCACCAGCTCGCTGCCGGGCATCGTCGTGGCACTGGCGTTGGTGACCGTGACTATCCATTTCGCCCGGCCGATCTACCAGACAACCATTACCGTGCTGCTCGCGTATCTGTTGATGTTTCTGCCGCGCGCACTGGTCAGCCTGCGAGCCGGTTTCGCGCAAGCGCCGGTGGAGCTGGAAAACATCGCGCAAAGCCTGGGGCGCTCGCCAATACGGGCGTTGTGGCTGATCACCGTCCGGCTGGCAGCACCGGGTGCTGCCGCCGGTGCGGCGCTGGTGTTTCTGGCGATCACCAACGAACTGACCGCGACCCTGCTGCTCGCGCCCAATGGCACGCGCACCCTCGCCACGGGCTTCTGGGCGATGACCAGTGAAATCGACTACGCCGCTGCCGCGCCTTACGCGTTGCTGATGATCCTGCTTTCACTGCCGCTGACGGCCATTCTCTATCACCAATCCAGGCGTACCGCTGGCCGATGAACGCTCTCGAACTGCTCAACCTCAGTAAAACCTTCGGCGCGCAAAAGGCGCTCGACGACGTCAGCCTCAATGTGCCGACCGGCAGCCGTACGGTGATCGTCGGCCCCTCCGGCTCCGGCAAGACCACCCTGCTGCGGATGATCGCCGGGTTCGAATTTCCCGACACCGGCAGCCTGACCCTCAACGGCCAGACGCTGGTTGATCGCACTCACGCCGTGCCGGCCTATCAACGGCAGATCGGCTACGTGCCGCAGGACGGCGCCCTGTTCCCGCACATGACCGTGGCCGCCAATATCGGCTTCGGCCTGGCCCTGACTGGCGCGGCCCGCAACCAGCGGATCCTCGAGTTGATGGACAGTGTCGCGTTGGACGCGAACATGGCCAGCCGTTGGCCCCACGAGCTGTCCGGCGGCCAGCAACAGCGGGTCTCACTGGCCCGTGCGCTGGCGCAGCAGCCACGCCTGATGCTGCTCGACGAACCGTTCTCCGCACTCGACACCGGGTTGCGCAGCGCCATGCGCAAAATGGTCGCGCGCCTGCTCGAAGACGCCGGCGTCACCACCATTCTGGTGACCCACGACCAGAGCGAAGCGTTGTCATTCGCCGATCAATTGGCGGTCATGCGCGCCGGACGGCTGGTGCAATCCGGGCATCCGATGGACCTTTACCGTTATCCGGACGATGAACAGACCGCGCACTTCCTCGGTGAAGCCGTGGTCTTGCCCGCACGAATCGAGGCCGGTTGGGCGCACTGCGATCTGGGTCAGGTGCCGGTCAACAGCAACAGCTTTACCGGCGCCGCGCACATCATGCTTCGCCCCGAACAATTGCAGATCGCCGAAGTGGCGAGTGACCGTCAGGGATGCCATGCGACCGTCACTGAGCGCGACTTTGCCGGCAACACCTGTACCTTGACGGTCGAGCTGAGCGCCTCTACCACGCAAGCATCGGCCCGTTCGATCCTGGTGCGCAGCACCGGCATGCACGCCCCGTCCGCCGGCAGTTCGGTGTACCTGTCAGTGCTCGGTGCGGCGCATGTGTTTGGCCTGGGCTGATCAGAGATCGAAGCGATCCACCGCCCGCCGCCGCTCGTTGTCATCGCGCACATCGTAGTTGGCGGTGGTCTGGATATTGCTGTGATGCGCCAGTTTCTGTGCGATCGACAGGTCGTGTTCCTCGATCACCCGGGTGATGAATGAACGACGGAAATCGTGGGGCATGATTTTCACCCCGACCTGGGTGCCCCGCTGCCGGGCGATGTAATAGATCGCGTGCTTGGTAATGCGCTCGCGGGTGATGTGGCTGCCACGGCGAATGCGGTTGAACAGGAACCCATCGTCGCTCTCGCCCTCGTTGAGGTGTGAACGGCGCAATTCGAGCCACGCATCGAGTTTGGCGAACGCCCACGCCGGGGCGTACTTGATCAGTTGTTTGTTGCCCTTGCCGGTAACCGTCAGGCTGCGTTCAGTGAAGTCGACCTGATTCAGATCCAGATCCACCGATTCCGATTTGCGCATGCCGGTGCCGTACAGCAACGCAATGATTGCAGCGTCGCGCAGGCCTTGCGGGCGCGGGTCGGCGGCACAGACTTCCATCAATTCGTGAATCAGCGTGCGCTTGAGATTACGTCCCTGGGACAGTCGCGTACCGGCGATGCCCTTGACCGAGCGCATCTTTAAAAGATGCTCCTGGCTGATCAGACTCATACGCCAGGCTTCATTCATGACCCCGCGCACGGCATTGACATACAGCGAAGAAGTGTTCGGCGCGTAGTTGTCTGCGCGCAATGCCGCCACCAGTGCTACAACATCTTCGGGCTGCAGGGCGTGCCAGGGAATCTCTTCGACATTCATGTCTTCAAAACCCAGGCGATCAGCTGCGTCTTGTAGTACGTAGCGCATGGTGAGTTGGCTGGAAGGCGCCAAACGCGCGAGGTACAGGCTCATCGGGTTGGGTTTCGAAGCGACCGGGGTTGCAGCAACTAAATCAATCAAACGTTAAACCTTGAGTAAAAAGTGTACGACACAACAACAACTAACAACTGCAATGTACTTGAAGTAAAGAAGGTACTTGGCCGCACTGCCGGACAAAAACTGCGATGGACGGCACAAGCCTGAACAGCGGCTGTATAAGTGACAGATAAACGATTCGCCAACCGGTTTTTCATGTTCCTTTCACAAAAACCGGCATAACCTTAATTCCTATCGGTTCAGTGCTGGCCTTGCCCAACCTGCCGGGCAAATGGTGAAAAGTCAATCTATCCCCGACGTCATGCTTTTTTTGCCAAGTCATTGATGCAGGAACGATTTTCTGTGTCTACGCTGAGGTTGGATCCAACGTGTCTGTGAGTCCATCCTTTATTTTTTTTCAATGAGGTGCCCATGAGTCAGGCGTTTCTCCCCTTCTCTCGTCCGAGTATCGGCGATGAGGAAATAGCCGCTGTAGAGCAGGTGTTGCGCTCGGGCTGGATCACGACAGGGCCGAAAAACCAGGCACTCGAAGAGCAATTTGCGCAGTACGTCGGTTGCCGCCATGCGGTGGCCCTGTCTTCGGCAACTGGCGGGATGCACATTGCCCTGCTGGCGCTGGGCATTGGGCCGGGCGACGAAGTCATCACCCCGTCGCAGACCTGGGTCTCGACCGCCAACATGATTTCCCTGCTCGGCGCCAAACCGGTGTTCGTCGATGTCGACCGCGACACGCTGATGACCGACGCTGCGCGCATCGAAGCGGCCATCACCCCGCGGACCAAGGCAATCATCCCGGTGCATTACGCCGGCGCCGCGTTCGATCTGGATCCGCTGTATGCCTTGGCCGACAAGCACGGCATCGCAGTCATCGAAGACACTGCGCATGCCGCCGGCACCCGCTACAAGGGGCGTCACGTCGGTTCGCGAGGCACGGCGATTTTCTCCTTCCACGCGATCAAGAACATGACCTGTGCCGAAGGCGCAATGTTCGTCACCGACGACGAAGCCCTGGCCAGCCGCGTGCGCATGCTCAAATTCCACGGCCTGGGCGTCGATGCCTATGACCGCCTGACCGGTGGCCGCAAGCCGCAGGCACAAGTGATGGAGCCGGGCTTCAAGTACAACCTGGCCGACATCAATGCCGCGATTGCCCTGGTGCAATTGCAACGTCTGGACGAAATCAACGCCCGCCGTACCGAACTGGCCAGCGCCTATCTGCAAAAATTCGAGGGCCTGCCGGTACAGCCATTGGCCCTGCCCGGCTATGCCCAGCAACACGCCTGGCACCTGTTCATCCTGCGCATCGACAGCGAGCGCTGCGGCATGGACCGCGAAACCTTCATGAAAGGCTTGCAGGATCAGGGCATCGGCACCGGTATTCACTTCATTGCCACCCACCTGCACACCTGGTACCGCCAGCGTGACCCCGACCTGTATCTGCCTAACACCGAATGGAACTCGGCGCGACTCTGCTCGATTCCGTTGTTCCCTGACATGACCGATCAAGACCTTGACCGTGTCGTCGGTGCCATCGCCACCCTTTTGGACAAACGCCCGTGAAACCCTATCCAATCCGATGTGTGTCGATCGTTATCCCGGTCTACAACGAACAGGACAGCCTGCCGGAACTGCTGCGCCGCACCGAAGCGGCGTGCCGGATGCTGCATCATGAATTTGAAATCGTCCTGGTGGACGACGGCAGTCGCGACGACTCCGCCCAGATGCTTGAAGAAGCGGCGACCCGCGTAGACAGCCCGTTCGTGGCGGTCATTCTCAACCGCAACTATGGCCAGCACGCGGCGATCATGGCCGGCTTCGAGCAGTGCAAGGGCGATGTCGTGATCACGATCGACGCCGACCTGCAGAACCCGCCGGAAGAAATCCCGCGCCTGGTCGCCGAGGCCGAAAAAGGCTACGACGTGGTCGGCACCGTGCGTGGCAATCGCCAGGACTCGGCGCTGCGCCGCTACCCGTCGAAGCTGATCAACCTCGCCGTGCAACGCTCCACCGGCGTCGCCATGAGCGACTACGGCTGCATGCTGCGCGCCTATCGCCGCACGATCATCGACGCGATGCTCGCTTGCCGTGAACGCAGCACGTTCATCCCGATCCTCGCCAACAGCTTCGCCCGCCACACCACCGAAATCGTTGTCGCCCACGCCGAGCGTGAACACGGCGATTCGAAATACAGCCCGATGCGCCTGATCAACCTGATGTTCGATTTGGTGACGTGCATGACCACCACACCGCTGCGTCTGCTGAGCATCGTCGGCTTCGGGATGGCAGGGTTGGGCGTGCTGTTCGCCATTGCGCTGATCGTGCTGCGCCTGGCGTTCGGCGCCGGCTGGGCGGGTGACGGCACGTTCGTCCTGTTCGCCGTACTGTTCGTGTTTACCGGTGGCCAGTTCATCGGCATGGGCCTGCTGGGTGAATACCTGGGTCGCATGTACAGCGACGTGCGCGCCCGCCCACGCTTCTTCATTGAAAAGGTGCTGCGCAGTCAGCCCGCCGATCCGGCCCCTGCGGTCACCGTTGATGGTCTCTCTTCTTCCCCTACTTCTTCCGATCAGGTTCTCTCATGAGTGCAAAAACTGTTGTCTTCGCCTACCACGATATTGGCTGCGCCGGCATTGAAGCCCTGCTCGACAGCGGCTATGACATTGCAGCAGTGTTCACTCACGC
The DNA here is from genome assembly GCF_054344005.1 of Pseudomonas sp. GNP014. Classification (NCBI taxonomy): domain Bacteria; kingdom Pseudomonadati; phylum Pseudomonadota; class Gammaproteobacteria; order Pseudomonadales; family Pseudomonadaceae; genus Pseudomonas; species Pseudomonas sp. GNP014. The sequence goes on from NZ_JBTGUS010000001.1 coordinate 4,463,170, forward strand.
CGATGACCCGAAAGAAAACGCGTTCTACGCGTCGGTGGCGCAACTGTGCGCCAGCAAAGGCATCCCGGTGCACGCCCCGGAAGACGCCAACCACCCACTGTGGATCGAACGTATTGCCAAGCTGAACCCGGAATACATTTTCTCCTTCTACTATCGCAACCTGCTGAGCGAAGCACTGCTGGCCACCGCCAAAAAAGGCGCGTTCAACCTGCACGGCTCGCTGCTGCCACGCTACCGCGGTCGCGCACCGGCGAACTGGGTGCTGGTCAACGGTGAAACCGAAACCGGCGTTACCCTGCACCGCATGGTCAAACGCGCTGATGCCGGCGCCATTGTGGCCCAGCAACGCGTAGCCATCGAGCGCAGCGACACCGGTCTGACCCTGCACGCCAAACTGCGCACTGCCGCCAGCGATCTGCTGCGCGACACCCTGCCGAACATGCTGCAAGGCAAGATCACCGAAACTCCGCAGGACGAGTCCAAAGCGACCGTGTTCGGTCGTCGCACTCCGGCGGACGGCAAACTGGTCTGGGCCAAACCGGCTGAAGAGCTGTTCAACCTGGTGCGTGCCGTGACCCGTCCGTACCCGGGCGCCTTCTGCGCCGTGGGCGAGCACAAGCTGATCGTCTGGAGCGCCGAAGTCGTCAAGGGCAACGAAGGTCAGGCCCCTGGCCGTGTGATCAGCGTCGATCCACTGCGCATTGCCTGCGGTGAAGACTCGCTGGTAGTCACTGCCGGTCAGCGCAACGACAACGGTCTGTACCTGAGTGGCCCGCAACTGGCCAACGAACTGGGTCTGGTTGACGGCTCGCTGTTGCGCGGTGCCGAGTCCGGTCGTGCGCCACGTCGCACCCGCGTACTGATCCTCGGCGTCAACGGTTTCATCGGTAACCACCTGTCTGAGCGCCTGCTGCGTGACGACCGTTACGATGTCTACGGTCTGGACATCGGCTCCAACGCCATCGAGCGTCTGCGCAGCCACCCGAACTTCCACTTCGTCGAAGGCGACATCAGCATTCACTCCGAGTGGATCGAATACCACATCAAGAAGTGCGACGTGGTTCTGCCGCTGGTGGCCATCGCCACTCCGATCGAATACACCCGCAACCCGTTGCGCGTATTCGAACTGGACTTCGAAGAGAACCTGAAACTGGTTCGCTACTGCGTCAAGTACAACAAGCGCGTGATCTTCCCGTCGACCTCCGAAGTCTATGGCATGTGCCAGGACAAGAACTTCGACGAAGACACCTCGAACCTGATCGTTGGCCCGATCAACAAGCAGCGCTGGATCTACTCCGTATCCAAGCAACTGCTGGACCGCGTGATCTGGGCTTACGGCGCCAAAGGCCTGAACTTCACCCTGTTCCGTCCGTTCAACTGGATGGGCCCGCGTCTGGACCGTCTGGATTCGGCCCGTATCGGCAGCTCCCGCGCCATCACCCAGCTGATCCTCAACCTGGTGGAAGGCACGCCGATCCGTCTGTTCGACGGTGGCGAGCAGAAGCGCTGCTTCACCGACATCGCTGACGGCATCGAAGCTCTGGCCCGCATCGTCGATAACGAAAACGATGCCTGCAACGGCCAGATCATCAACATCGGCAACCCGGACAACGAAGCCAGCATCCGTCAGTTGGGCGAAGAGCTGCTGCGTCAGTTCGAAGCGCACCCGCTGCGCCACAACTTCCCTCCGTTCGCCGGTTTCCGCGACGTGGAAAGCAAGGCGTTCTACGGTGCCGGCTATCAGGACGTGGAACACCGCAAGCCAAGCATCGCCAACGCCAAGCGCCTGCTGAACTGGGAACCGACCGTGGAGATGAGCGAAACCATCGGCAACACCCTGGACTTCTTCCTGCGTGAAGCCATGCTCGAAATCGCGGACAAGAAGTAATGCAGGCAGGACTTCGTATCGATGTCGACACCTACCGCGGCACCCGTGAAGGTGTGCCGCGACTGTTGGAGATGCTCGACGAGGCTCAGGTCAAGGCAACGTTTTTCTTCAGTGTCGGCCCGGACAACATGGGCCGGCATCTGTGGCGCCTGATCCGCCCGCAGTTCCTCTGGAAAATGCTGCGCTCCAACGCCGCCGGCCTGTACGGCTGGGACATTCTGCTGGCCGGCACTGCCTGGCCGGGCAAACCGATTGGCCGGGATCTCGGGCACCTGATGCGTCAGGCCCGGGACGCCGGTCATGAGGTCGGCCTGCACGCCTGGGATCACCACGGCTGGCAAGCCAATGCCGGGCGCTGGAGCCAGGCGCAACTGATCGAGCAGATTCGTCAGGGCGTCGACACGTTGAGCGATATCCTCGGGGCGAAGATCGAGTGTTCGGCCTCCGCCGGCTGGCGTGCGGACGAACGGGTGATCGAAGCCAAGCAGGCCTTCGGCTTTCGCTACAACAGCGATTGCCGCGGGCAAAGCCTGTTCCGTCCGCTGCTGGCGGACGGCACACCGGGCACGCCGCAGGTTCCGGTGGACTTGCCGACCTTCGATGAAGTGGTCGGCCCGCACGTGGCGGCGAAGGACTTCAACGCCTTCATCCTCGACCGGTTCCGGCCGCAGGCACTCAACGTCTATACCATTCATGCCGAAGTAGAAGGGATTCTGATGGCTCAGGACTTTCGTCAATTGCTGGTCGATGCTCGCCAGCGCAGTATTGACTTCCAACCCTTGGGCAACCTGTTGCCCGAGTATTTCAACTCCTTGCCCGTGGGTCGCGTGCAACGCGGTGCGCTCGAAGGCCGTGAAGGCTGGCTGGGAGTGCAAGGCGCATGACCAGACGCTGGGCACTGCCGCTGTTGATCGGGCTCTGTCTGCTGGCCTATCTGTTGCCGTTGAGCACACATGGCCTGTGGATCCCCGACGAAACCCGTTACGCACAGATCAGCCAGGACATGCTGCTGAGCGGCAACTGGGTCTCGCCGCATTTCATGGGGCTGCGTTATTTCGAGAAACCGATTGCCGGTTACTGGATGATCGCCATCGGCCAGGAATTGTTCGGGCAGAATCTGTTCGGCGTGCGTTTCGCGTCGGCCCTGAGCACGGCCTTGAGTATGCTGCTGGCCTACCTGATCGCGCGCCGGATGTGGAACGATCCGCGCAAGAGTTTCGTCTGCGCCCTGCTCTACATGAGCTTCACCGTCGTTGCCGGTCAGGCCGGGTACGCCAACCTCGATCCGCAGTTCACCTTCTGGGTCAACCTGAGTCTGGTGGCGCTGTGGTTTGCGCTCGACAGCAAAAGCACCGGCCAACGTCTGGGGGCCTGGGCTGTGCTGGGACTGGCCTGCGGCATGGGGTTCATGACCAAGGGTTTTCTCGCCTGGTTGTTACCGGTGCTGATCGCGTTGCCGTGGATGCTCTGGCAGAAACGCTGGCGCCAACTGCTGGTGTTCGGTCCGGTGGCCATCGCCATCGCGATCGTCGTCAGCTTGCCGTGGGCACTGGCGGTGCATGCGCAGGAACCGGATTACTGGCGGTTCTTCTTCTGGCACGAACACATTCGCCGCTTTGCCGGCGACGATGCGCAGCACGATGCGCCGTGGTGGTTCTACTTGCCGCTGCTGGTGGCCTTCAGTCTGCCGTGGGTCGGCCTGCTGCCAAGCGCTTTCCGGCAAGCCTGGCAAACCCGGGCCCAGCCGAAGATGGTCTTTCTGCTGTTGTGGCTGTTGCTGCCACTGGGCTTTTTCAGCCTGAGCAATGGCAAGCTGCCGACCTATATCCTGCCGTGCCTGTTGCCGATGGCGTTGCTGCTGGGCAATGCGCTGGCTGATCGCTTGCGGCTGGAGCAAGGCCGGGCACTGGGGATCAATGGCCTGCTGAATCTGCTGCTGGGCGTGGTCCTGCTGATCGCACTGGTTTACCTGCAATTGAAAAAACCGGTGTACGACCACGAACTGCACAGCATGGTGCTGGTGTTCATCGCCCTGATCGGCTGGATCATCGCCAACCTCGCGCAAGCGTTCCTGCCGCTGCAATGCTGGGCGGCACCGGCACTGGGCAGCCTGTTACTGGCGGGGGTGCTGCCGGCTGCGTTGCCCAAGTCGGTGGTGGCCAACAAAACCCCGGATCAGTTCATCCGGCATCACGTCACTGAACTGTCCGGCACCACGCATTTGCTGAGCAACGACCTGGGCGCTGCAGCAGCCTTGGCCTGGCGCCTGAAAACGCCGCAGGTCGCGCTGTACAACACGGTCGGCGAACTCAAGTACGGACTTTCCTATCCTGAAGGCGCCGAACGCCGGCTCACCAAAGAAACCGTTCAACAATGGGTCCGCGAAGCCCGCCGCACCGGATCGGTCGGCGTACTGATGCGCGTCAAGGGTCAGAGCGAGCTGGAAGAGCTCGACCTGCTGCCCAAGGACGGCACCCGTTACGAATCGGGCAATCTGGTGATTATGGTCCTGCCCAAGGTCGCGTCATGAGTTGGCTGCTGTTACTGACGGCGTGTCTACTGACGTGCCTGGGGCAAGTGGCGCAGAAATTCGCCGTGGAAAGCTGGCGTGGCGTCGAGTCGTCCTGGGCCGACAAACTGCGTTCGCCATGGTTGTGGCTGGCGCTGTTGGCCCTCGGCAGCGGGCTGCTGGTCTGGCTGCTGGTGTTGCAGCGCCTCGAAGTGGGCATCGCTTACCCGATGCTCAGCCTCAACTTTGTCCTGATCACCCTGATCGCCCGCTTCGTCTTTCGCGAGCCCATCGACCGCCGGCATTGGCTGGGCGTGGCGCTGGTGATCGGCGGCGTGGTGCTGCTGGGGCAACAGTCATGAACAAGGCACGCGGTATCGGCTTTGCCCTGGCCAGTGTGGGCCTCGTCAGCAGTGCCCAGTTGGGCATGCGCTGGAGCATGACGCGCCTGCCGCAACCGGAACAATGGCTGACGGCGCTGAGCGCCGGCAGTGTTGATCTGAGCGCATTGGCAGTGGTGATCGCGGCGATTTTCGCCTACGCCCTGTCGATGCTCTGCTGGCTCGCGGCGCTACGCGACCTGCCGTTGGGGCGGGCCTATTCGCTGTTAAGCATCAGCTACGCGCTGGTGTACCTGCTGGCGGCCAGTCTGCCGCTGTTCAACGAATCTTTCAGTTTCACTAAATCGCTGGGCGTGGCACTGGTCATGCTCGGAGTCATCACTATTAACTCTCGTCCGTCTCGTGCGCCCGAATTCAGGAGTGCTCCATGAAAATCACAGTATTTGGTAGCGGTTATGTGGGTCTGGTGCAGGCCGCCGTGTTGGCCGAAGTCGGTCACGACGTCGTGTGCATGGACATTGACCAGAAGAAAGTCGAACTGCTGCGCCAAGGCCACGTCAGCATTTTCGAACCGGGTCTGTCGAGCCTGGTGCGTGAAGGTCTGGACTCCGGTCGCCTGACGTTCACCGCCGATGAAAAACTCGCCGTGCAACACGGTCGCGTCGCGTTCATCGCCGTGGGCACACCGTCCAGCGAAGACGGCTCGGCCGACCTGAAATACGTGCTGTCGGTGGGTGACGCCGTGGCACGCCACCGTGAGCAGCCGCTGATTCTGGTGGAGAAATCCACCGTACCGGTCGGCACTGGCGACACCCTGCGTGCGCACATCCAGGCCGCGCTGGACGCCGCCGGCCGTGAACTGCAGTTCGATATCGTCTCCAACCCGGAATTCCTCAAGGAAGGTTCGGCGGTGTCCGACTGCCGTCGTCCCGACCGCATCGTCATCGGCTGTGAAGGTGACGAGGTACGCGATGTGATGCGCGACCTGTACTCGCCGTTCAACCGCAACCACGACCGCATCATGTTCATGGACCTGCGCAGCGCCGAGCTGACCAAGTACGCCGCCAACTGCATGCTGGCGACCAAGATCAGCTTCATCAACCAGATCGCCGAACTGGCCGAACACCTGGGCGCCGACATCGAGTCGGTACGTCAGGGCATCGGTGCCGATAGCCGCATCGGTTATCACTTCATCTACCCGGGCTGCGGCTACGGCGGTTCGTGCTTCCCCAAAGACATGCGCGCGCTGATCCACAGCGCCGAACAGGCACACTGCTCCAGCGACCTGCTGCAAGCGGTCGAGGCGATCAACGAGCGGCAGAAGCACAAGCTGTTCGACCGCATCAATGCGTTCTACAAAGGCGACCTGCGCGGCAAGACCTTCGCCCTGTGGGGCCTGGCGTTCAAACCGAACACCGACGACATGCGCGACGCACCGAGCCGCGTCCTGCTCGACTCGCTGTTTGCCGCCGGCGCCAGTGTTCGCGCGTTTGACCCGGAAGCGATGCAGGAAACCCAGCACCTGTACCCGAACGAAGAAAAACTGATGCTGATGGGCACCCCGGAATCAGTGCTGGCGGGTTCCGATGCGCTGATCATCTGCACCGAATGGCAACAGTTCAAGGCGCCGGATTTCGACCTGATCGAGCAACGCCTGAAAGCCCCGGTGATCTTCGACGGCCGCAACCTGTACGACGCCGACCGTCTGGCTCGCAATGGCTTCAAGTACTTCCCGATCGGCCGAGGCGATTCGCGCAAACTGCCGATCCCGCTGCAGCAGTGGTCCGCCACTGCGGACGTCGCTTGATTACGTTGTCGCCCGAGATTCGCCGACAGTCCCTGCTCGCAGGGCTGTTGGCGTTTTTATTGTGCATGGCCGGGGTCTACGGGCAGGCCCCTATCGGTTTCGATTCGCGGTTTGTGTTGTTCGCAAAGGAAATGCTGCGCCACGGGCCGACGGTCTTTCCCACGACGTATGGCCAGCCGTACGCGGATTATTCGGCGGTGTCGACGCTGTTTGTCTGGCTGCTGTCGCTACCGTTCGGGACGGTGAATGCCTTGACCGCGTGGGCACCGAGCGCGATGGCCGGCGCCGTGATCGTCACGTTGATGTATCGCTTGCTGGCGCCGTACTCGCGGCGCTGGGCGTTGATCAGTATCGCGTTGCTGATGTTGACCAGTGGCTTCGTGACCGAAGTGCGCGCGGTGTCGCAGGATCTGCTGCTGGCGGCGGTGGCGTTCGCGGTGTTTTACCTCGGTTATGCCCACGACCATTTCGCGGGTGGGCGCCGTTGGCCGCTGATTTTCGCTTTGCTGTTGCTCGGTTTCGGCATTCGCGGTCCCATCGGCCTGGTGGTGCCGACCGGCATGCTCTGCAGTTATTACCTGCTCAATCGACAGTGGTCGCGCCTGCTGGTGTTTGGTGTGCTGGCAGCGGTGTTGCTGGTGGCGTGCGTCGGTCTGCTGTTGTGGCTGGCCCGGGTCAGCGGCGGTCCGGGATTCATGCAGGACGTGATCCGCATGCAGTTCATGGGGCGCATGGACGGTAGCGAAGGGGTCAGCGGATCGCTGTATTACTTCACCAGTTCCTTCGGCAACTATGCGCTGGCCTACCCGTTGGCGTTATTGGCATTGGCGGCGTCATGGCTGGGCAAACCGCAGCAGCGCGGCCCCGCGTTGCGTCTGGTGCAGTATTGCGCGGCGGCCGGGTTGATCGTGATGGTCGGTTTGTCGATCCCGCAAGCGAAGAAAGCGCGGTATCTGCTGCCGATGTTGCCGATGGCGGCGATCATTGCGGCGTATCCGTTCCAAGTGGCAAATGGCTGGGTGTTTCGCGGGTTGCGCGGGTTGATGCTTGGCCTGTGGCTGCTGACGCCGGGTGTCCTGATGGTGCTGTTGTTCGTGGCGCGCCGGCGCTTTCCCGAGCAGTTGCAAGACGTCACTTTTGTTTTGATCGGCCTCGGTGCACTGCAACTGGTGGCGCTGTCACGGCTGTTGATGCCGCGTTGGCGCCCGGAAGTCCTGGCACTGACGGCGGTCCTGGCATTGTGGACGGTTTATGTCGCGGTATTTGAACCGGCCGAGCGGCGTCTGTACGACACGCAAACCTTCAGCCGTGACGCCTTCGCGCAGATTCAGCGCAATCCCGCGCCGGTGGTGCTGCACGGCATGGGCAAGGATGCGAAGGCGATCAAGTTCATGGTCAACCTCGAGCAGGACCTGCAACCGCAGTTCAGCGACAGCATCCAGCAACTCGAGGCGGTTCACGGCCCGGCGTGGCTGATGATGGATCGCAGCGATTTCCAGGCCCTGCAAGGCACGCCAATCGGTGAGTTAAAACCGGTACTGACTGGCAGCTTCGACAAAAACGACTACGTCCTGTTGTTCCTCAAGCCCTTGTAGGCATTGCCGAAGGCTGCGATCTTTTGCTGTTTAAGCATCAACAGCAAAAGATCGCCGCCAGTGGCAGCATCTGAAGGGATTTAGTGACCATGCATTTTGTTGTACGCCGGGCGCAGCAGCGTGATGCCGCCGCCCTCCCCGCCATCGAACGTTCGGCCGCCGAATTGTTTCGCATAGACCCTACCCTCGCCTGGCTGGCCGATGCCCCTGTGCCCGATGCCGAACAGCACTTACAGGCAATCCGCAGCGTTTTGGTATGGGTGGCCGAACACACTGATCGGCAACTTGGCGGTTTTCTGCGGGCGGTGGAAGTCGACAACCAACTGCACGTTGAGGAACTGTCCGTCAGCCAACACTTTCAGGGTCAGGGAATGGGTCGCAAGTTGCTGTTGATGGCCATTGAGTACGCCGCTGAGCAGCAACTTCGCGCCGTCACCCTGACAACATTTTCCGATCTGCCGTGGAACGCACCGTTTTATCAAAAAATCGGCTTTAGCCTGTTAACCCCGCAAGAAACACCGGCGCATCTATTCGATGCGTTAAACAGCGAAGCAGCCCACGGATTGCCGATTGAACGGCGTTGCGCCATGCATCTTGAACTCAAACCGCAGCCTTGAGATCGACCCCCAACGCTTGGGCAAACGCCTTGACCAACGGACTGCGCACCGTGTTGTGACGCAGGATCAGATTGAACGGCGTAACGATGTGAATGCGCTGTGGCAGCACCGCACGAAACTCTCCGGCCGCGACCAGTGTTGCAGCGTAATGCTCGGGCAGAAAACCCACGAAACGGCCGGTCTTGATCAGCAATGCCACGGCCTCGACCTGAGTGGCAGAGGCGGAAAAACTGTCATAGCGCGCATAGTTGAGCTTATCGCGGTGGATCGCATAGCGGTGGTTGATGCACTCGTAATCCTGCAGCACATTGCCGCTCATTTGCGTCTCGGGCATATCGAACAGCGGATGACCGAGCGCACAGTAAACTTGCGAGCGTTCCTCATACAGCGAGTAATAATCAAACTCTTCACGGCGTTGATAAACCGGAACAATTCCAGCAACTAATCGACCTTCTACGACACCTCTTTCAATCTCATCCAGCTGCGACGCCTGAAGTTGAAATCTTACTTTTGGCGACTCTTCATTGATTTTCTTCAGCGCTGCAACTAACGGCGAACCAGGATCGCTGATCGTATTGTCGATAACGCCCACACCCAGATCACCAATAAGTTCGTTTTGTGCAGAACTAAGCCGGTCACGGAAGTTGTCGACAGAGGCAAATAGATCAATTGACGCCTGATACACCAGGCGCCCTTCTTCGGTGAGGTGAAACCCCTCGCGCCCACGGGTACACAAACGCATACCAATACGGATTTCCAGATCGGAGATCTGCTTGCTGATGGCCGCCAGGCCCACATTCAGCTCGTTCTGCGCGGCGCTGAAGCCTCCAGCTTCGACCACGGCCTTGAACACCTTGAGCAGTTTGAAATCCAGTCCGCTGAGGGCCAGCGGTGCTCGGTGAGCCGTTTTGACCGGCGGGTTTCCGGAATTGGAAAGTGGGGTTTCCATAATGCTGATTTACCTCTGGCGCAATGTTCAACAATCTGTGTCCAACAACAAAAACATCGCCGACTAATAATAATGATCACAGAAAACACGGCTTGGCAACTGCCAGAAAATCCCGAACATCAGTGCCAACTGACTGTTCGCCAAACATTAAAAGCTGACACTTCGATCAGCTCTCGCGACATTGCAACTGCCCTCTTGAAAACTGTTTTGGCCTGAATCCGTCCGCTGATTGTTCAGCCGGAATTTGCAGGTCATGCACACCGATTTCAGTTCGCGTTACCGACGAGGAAAACAACCAATGTCTCAAACCACCGACCGTCTCTGGGGCGCCCGATTCAAAAGCGGCCCGTCCGCTGCCCTGGCGGCGTTGTCCCGTTGCCCTGAGCGCTATTTCCGTCTCACCCCGTACGACTTGGCCGGTTCCAAGGCGCATGCCGGTGAACTGCAGCGTGCCGGTCTGCTCACCGAGCAGGAAACCCGGACCATGCTCGCCGCGCTGGACGCCATCGGTGCAGACTTCCGCGCTGGCAGCATCGCCCCGACGCTGGACGACGAAGACGTTCACACCTTCATCGAACGCCTGCTGACCGAGCGCCTCGGCGCCTTGGGCGGCAAGCTGCGCGCCGGGCGCTCGCGCAACGACCAGACCGCCAACGATCTGCGTCTGTTCCTGCGTGACCATGTGCGCACCCTGGCCGTGGAAGTCCTCGCTCTGCAACAGGCGCTGGTCGACCAGGCCGAACAGCATGTCGAAAGCATCTGTCCCGGTTTTACGCACTTGCAGCAGGCGCAGCCGATCGTCTTCGCCCACCATTTGCTGGCCCACGCACAGTCGATGCTGCGTGATGTGCAACGGTTGGTGGACTGGGACGCCCGCACCTCGTTGTCGCCACTCGGTGCTGCCGCCATGGCCGGTTCCGCCATTGCTCGCCAGCCGCAGCAATCGGCAAAGGAAATGGGCTATGCCGGCGTCTGCGAGAACTCCATCGACGCCGTCGCCAGTCGCGATCACGTGGCCGAATTCCTGTTCATCGCCAGCATGCTGGGGATCAACATTTCACGTCTGGCCGAAGAGTTTTGCCTTTGGTCGTCGCGCCAGTTCCGCTGGGTTGATCTGGACGATGCCTACGCCACCGGCAGTTCGATCATGCCGCAGAAGAAAAACCCGGACATCGCCGAACTGGCGCGGGGCAAGGCCGGGCGCTTGATCGGCAATCTCACCGGTTTGCTCTCGACGCTCAAATCCCTGCCACTGTCGTACAACCGCGATCTGAGCGAAGACAAGAACGGCGTGCTCGACAGTGTCGACACCTTGCTGCTGGTGCTCCCGGCGATGGCCGGGATGGTCGCGACCATGACCGTCAACGTGGCAGAACTGCGGCGTCAGGCACCTCTCGGTTTCACACTCGCCACCGAAGTCGCCGACTGGCTGGCGATGCGCGGCGTGCCTTTCAAGGAAGCGCACGAAATCACCGGCGCGCTGGTGCAGGCCTGCGAGAAACATGGCATCGAATTATGGGAAGCCTCGCCGGCGCTGCTGACCGAGATCGATCCGCGCCTGACCGCTGATGTACGCGACAGCCTGACGCTGGAGGCCGCCATCGCTGCCCGTAGCGGTTGGGGCGGTACCGCGCCGCAACAGGTGCGCGAGCAGATCGGCCGCTTGAAAACCGCCCTCGCCGCGCAACAGCAGTGGACAGAAAACTACCAGGGCTTCCGCCTCTAACGGCCATGGCACATAACCTTGTGGGAGCGAGCTTGCTCGCGAATGCGGTGTGTCATTCAACCTCGATGTCGCCTGACACGGCCTATTCGCGAGCGAGCTCGCTCCCACAGTGATCGTGTTGGATTTGAAAGTACAGTTCGGAGAAACACCATGAGCCAGACTCAGGCAGAACGACTCCAGGCGGAGCGTAAACTGGCGGAAAACCAGTTCGATATCACCCAGTACCAGCATGTGCCACGGCGCTACTACGGGCGGATTTTTTTCGCCACGCTGATCGTCATCGCGATCATCGGCCTGGTGCGCGCCTTCGCCGAAGGCAAGATCGAATGGTCGTACATCGGCCAGTTCCTGACCTCCCAGGCGATCATGTGGGGCCTGTTCAACACCATCATCATGGCCGTCCTGGCGATGGCGCTGGGCATCGTGTTCGGGGTGATCACGGCGATCATGCGCATGTCGGCCAACCCGATCCTGCGCTACGTGGCGCTGACCTACACCTGGCTGTTTCGCGGTACGCCGCTGATTCTGCAACTGCTGCTGTGGTTCAACCTGGCGCTGATTTTCCCCACCATCGGCATTCCCGGGCTGTTCGAACTCGACACCGTGAGCCTGATGACCCCGTTCGTGGCAGCGCTGCTCGGCTTGAGCATCAACCAGGGCGCCTACACCGCTGAAGTGGTGCGCGCCGGCCTGCTGTCGGTGGACACCGGACAGTACGAAGCGGCCAAGTCGATCGGCATGCCGCGTCTGCAAGCGCTGCGCCGGATCATCCTGCCGCAGGCCATGCGCATCATTATTCCGCCGGTCGGCAACGAATTCATCGGCATGGTCAAGATGACCTCACTGGCGAGCGTGATCCAGTACTCGGAACTGCTCTACAACGCCCAGAACATTTACTACGCCAACGCCCGAGTGATGGAGCTGCTGATCGTTGCCGGTATCTGGTACCTGGCCACTGTCACCGTGCTGTCCTTTGGTCAAAGCCGTCTGGAGCGTCGCTTCGCTCGCGGCGCCGGCAAGCGTTCTTGAGGAATCGAACATGAGAAGCATCGTCAAGGCCGTCAGCCTGAACAAGTATTACGACCAGTACCACGCGCTCAAGGACATCAACATCGAAGTCGAGCAAGGCGAAGTGCTGTGCATCATCGGCCCGTCCGGCTCGGGCAAGAGCACCCTGCTGCGCTGCGTCAACCAGTTGGAAAAGATCGACAAGGGCGGCTTGTGGGTCGACGGCGAACTGGTCGGCTATCGGGTCGCAGGCAACAAACTGCACGAACTCAATGAGTCGCAGATTGCCCGCCAGCGCCTGGCGACCGGCATGGTGTTCCAGCGCTTCAACCTGTTTCCGCACATGACTGTGCTGCAGAACATCATCGAAGGCCCGTGCCAGGTGCTCAAGCGTTCGCCCAAGGAAGCCCACGAAGAAGCCTTGGAACTGCTGGCCCGCGTCGGCCTGGCCGACAAACGCAACAGCTACCCGATCGAACTTTCGGGTGGTCAGCAGCAACGAGTCGCCATCGCCAGGGCCCTGGCCATGCGCCCGAAACTGATGCTGTTCGATGAACCCACTTCGGCACTCGACCCGGAACTGGTCGGTGAGGTGCTGTCGGTGATGCGCGATCTGGCGCAGACCGGCATGACCATGATCGTCGTCACCCATGAACTGGGCTTCGCCCGCGAAGTTTCCAATCGCATGGTGTTCATGGACGGCGGGCAGATCGTGGAGGCTGGAAGCCCCGAAGAAATACTAATAAGTCCGCAAAACCCGCGCACCCAAAGCTTCATTTCTGCCGTTCGAACCTAAGCACCGATTGGTGCCACAACACTCATAAGAGAACGACCATGAAGAATTTCGTAATCCCCGCTGCACTCGCTTCTGTCATGTCTTGCGGTTTTGCCGTGGCCGCCGATCTGCCGGCCGGCATCAAGGAAAAAGGCGAGATCGTCGTGGCAATCATGCCGAACTATCCGCCGATGGACTTCAAGGACCCGGCCACCAACACCCTCACAGGCCTCGACTATGACCTGGGCAACGCGCTGGCCGAACGTCTGGGGGTGAAGATCAAATGGCAGGAAACCGGCTTCGAGCAAATGATCAATGCGCTGACCACCGACCGCGTCGACCTGGTGTTGTCGGGCATGACCGACACCGCCGAGCGCCAGGCCAGTGTGACCTTCGTCGACTACTTCACCAGCGGCCCGCAGTTCTACACCTTGCAGAAGAACACCGCGACCAACGAGATCATCGACCTGTGCGGCAAGAAAGTCGGCACCAGCCGTCGCACCACATTCCCGGCGGAAATCGCCGCGTGGAGCAAGGCCAACTGTGAGGCGGCCGGCAAACCGGCGATCAACGTGATCGGCACCGAAGGCTCGGCCGACGCCCGTGCGCAACTGCGCCAGAGCCGGATCGATGCGGCGATGCAGGGCAGCGAAACGCTGTCGTACCTCAAGACCCAGGAAAAGGACATGTACAAGACCGTCGGCCAGCCGATCTCGGTGCAGTTCACTGGCCTTGGCGTGAGCAAGAAAAAACCCGAGCTGAGCGCAGCGGTGAAAGTCGCGTTGCAGAGCATGGTCGATGACGGCAGCTACAACGCAATTCTGAAGAAGTGGGACCTGGAGCTGGGCGCGATCAAGGAAGTGACGATCAACGCCGGCCAGTAACACTTCGCCGCAGCTCCCTGCAGGAGCTGCCGCGGACTGCGATCTTTTGATCTTGGTCTTGAAAACACGATCAAAATCGCAGCCTGCGGTAGCTCCTGCAGGATTTGGCGTTCACCCATGAATAACGGAGCGCTGTGATGTCCTCCTTGCTTCAACCGGCCTGGCCCGAGCAGCACAAAGCCTGCCTCGCCCTGGCCTTCGACCTCGACGGCCCGACCGGCGATGCGATGCTCAACGGCTCGATCTGGCACAAGCCCGAATACTTTGGTTTCGGTGGTTATGGCCCTTACCGCGCCCTGCCCCGGCTGCTCGATCTGCTCGACGCCTTTAATATTCCGACCACGTTCTTCGTCCCGGCCTGGGTCGTGGAGAACTGGCCAACGCAGTGCCAGGCCATCGTCGAACGTGGCCATGAAGTGGCCTACCACGGTTACAAACACGAATCCTTCTACGCCCTGACGCTGGAACAACAGCAAGCCGTGATGGCGAAATCAAGGGACGTGTTCTGGCAACACCTGCACATCCGCGCCGAAGGCTTTCGCACACCGTCCGGCGACTGGCGCGCACAAACCCCGGCGATGCTCGCTGACGCCGGCGTCATCTATTCCAGCAGCATGCGCGGCGATGATCGTCCGTATCTGGTCAACGTCCCCGGTCACAGCACACCGCTGGTGGAAATCCCCGGTCGTTGGGAGATGGACGATTACGCCTCCCTCGCCTACACCCGCGCGCCGAATTTCCCGTCGGGACTGGATCGCACCGCCAGTTACGCACTGACCCTCGATAACTGGAAGCGTGAGTACGACGGCGCCATGGATGAAGGCCTGTGCCTGACCACCCTGTTTCACCCGAAAATCACCGGTAAACCGGGACGCATCCTGTTGCTGGAGCAACTTTTCGAACACATGCGCCAACGCGATGACGTGTGGTTTGCCACTTGCCGCGACGTCGCCCGCTGGTGGCTGAAGGAGCATCACCATGGCTGACTTCGCTGTTTTGCCCAACCAGGTCTGGCCCGAAGGCAAGCGCTGCGCAGTGGTCCTGACCGTCGATTACAACGACATCCACGGTATTTTGACTCAGGCCCCGGAAGTGGCCGGACGCGACAAGACCCTGTCGGTGTGGCGCTATGGCACGCAACGCGGCGTCGATCGTCTGCTCCGGTTGTTCGAGGAACTCGGGGTGACCAGCAGTTGGTTCGTCCCTGGTATCGTCGCCGAGGAAAACCCGCAGCACATTGCGGCGATCAAGGCTGGCGGCCATGAGATTGCCTGCGCCGGCTATCGCCATCTGGACTACGACCTTCTCGACCTTGCGACGCAAAGTGCCGAGGTCGCCAAGGGTTGTGCCGCGCTCCACGCATTGACCGGCGAACAGCCGAACGGTTTCCGCATTCCCGCCGGCAACGGCGCGCCAGGGTTTATCGAAGCGCTCAAGGGTCATGGCATACGCTGGTGCTCATCGTGGCGTGGCGACGACTTGCCGTTTGCTCATCCAACGGCCCCCGATGTCATCGAACTGCCGCTGCATTACGAACTGGAAGACGAGCCGTACTTCGCCTTCAACCTGAGCCCGGCGGTACCGCCGGCACAATCGCGTATCGCCTCCTACAGCCATACGCTGGATAACCTGCAGATGGACTTCGCCGGGTTCCACCGGTTCGGTCTGTGCTATGTGCTGCGCCTGCACCCGGAAATCATTGCCACGCCAGGACGGATCGGCGTGCTGCGCGAATTACTGCAAGGCATTCAAAAGCATGACGACGTGTGGATCGCCAGCGGCGCCGAGGTCGCTCAGTGGTGGGCGCAATCGGCGCAACAGGTGAGCGCCGATCATCCGGCATCGGTCTATGAGCGGCACTATCGGGACTACCTCGTATGACCCAGCGCATGCAGCGTCTGGCGCAGTTTTGCGTCGCGACACACTTCGACGATTTGCCACCGGCACTCGTCGAGCAAGCCAAGCGGCACATCCTCGACACCTTTGGCGCAGCGCTGGCCGGGGCGGACAGCGCCGTGGCGTTTCAGTCGCGGCGCGTGCTGGCAAGCGAGTCCGGTGCGGTGCCCGTCTGGGGCACTTCGTTTCGGGTCGGCGCGGGTCAGGCAGCGCTGCTCAATGGTATCGCCGCCCATGCGCTGGAACTGGACGACACCGGTGGTTGCGATCACTCCGGTGCGGTGGTGTTGCCGGCAATCATGGCTGCGCTTTCGTTGAGCGACAGGACCATCAGTGGTCGCGAGTTGATCACGGCCGTGGTGATCGGCTATGAAATCGGCCGGCGTGTACTGGAAGCCTGTGGCAGCTATTCGGCGCATAACGGCGCAGGCTGGCATTCGACCGCCACCTGCGGAGTGTTCGGCGCTGCGGCGGCGTGCTCGCGGATTCTGCGCCTGGATGTGCAGCAGACAGTGGCCGCGCTGGGCATCGCCGGCAGCTTCAGTGGCGGTCTGTGGGCGTTCATCCACGACGGCTCACAGAGTAAAAAACTGCACAGCGGTCGCGCCGCCGAAGGCGGATTGCTGGCGGCGCGGTTTGCCCGCGAGGGGATCAGCGGCCCCACGCTACTGTTCGATGAAGTCTGGGGTGGTTTTCTCAAGACCTTCGCAGGTGACAACGCGCGCCCTGACGCGCTGGACGCCGATCTGGGCGCGGTGTGGAAGCTCGCGCGTTGTTCGATCAAACCCTACGCGGCCTGTCGCGGAACGCATTCGGCCATCGACGCGCTTGGGTTGTTGCTGGCGCAACTGCAGGTCGGCGCTGATCAGGTCGAGGATGTACAGGTGCGCTTGTGCCCGTTCCTGCAAGACATGTGTGGCGGGCGCGATGTCGGCAGTCTGGCTGCAGCGCAAATGAGCCTGCCGTATGCGCTTGCGTCGCGGCTGGTGCATGGCCACTGTCGGCTGGAGGCCTACGACGAAGGGCCACGCCATGACCCACACATCGCCTGGTGGCTGGCGCGCATTCACCTTGAAGTCGATCCGCTACTGTCCGAGGATGGTGAGCCGTGGGTGACACTTCGAACCGTCGATGGACGCATGGCCAGCCTGTGTGTCGAGGTGCCGTTGGGCGCGCCGGGCAATCCGCTGAGTGATGCGGCACTGGAGGAGAAGTTTTTCAGCCTGGCGTTGCGGGTGTTACCGCGCGGGCAGGCTGACGGGTTGCTGGGCGCTGTGCGGCGACTGGAGAGCCTCGAATCTGTGGGCGATCTGGATCGGTGGCTGATGTAATGAGTGTGTCGCCTCGCGATGCAGCCGACTCGGTGCCCAGCCGATCACAAAAACAACTGAAATAAGGACATTCGCCCCACCGTGGCCACCTACTCGCTCGTTATCCGTCGCCTGATGATCGTCTCGCTGACCATCGTGGTCAGCCGCGCCATCACCAGTCCGCTGCTCACACTGTTCCTGAGCAACAAGCTCGGGCTAAACCAGCAGGACGTCGGTCTGCTCCTGGGTATCGCGGTGTTCATCGCGACCCTGCTCGCACTGTATGGCGGCTACATCATCGACCGCCTGGAAAAGCGCCGGTTGCTGATTCTCGCCATGCTTTCCAGCGCCGTGGGCTTTGTCCTGCTGACGTTCGCCCAAAACCTTTATCTGACCACCGTTACCCTGATCATCACCGAAACCGCCTCGGCGTTGTTCCTGATCGGCTCCAAGGCAATCCTCAGTGAAAACCTGCCTATGAGCCAACGGGCCAAGGCGTTCTCCCTGCGCTATACGCTGACCAACATCGGTTACGCCACCGGGCCGATGCTCGGCGTGGTGATTGCCGGGGTCTACCCTGTTGCGCCGTTCCTGATCGCCGCCGCGATTGCCTTCGCCAGTGTGTTTCTGATGAGCGGGATTCCCAGGGATTCCGGCCCGGTTACCGCCATCGGCCAACCGCAAAGCTTTCTGAAAACCCTGTTCACCCTGAAAAACGACCGCACGCTGATCATGTTCACCTGCGGTTGCCTGCTCAGCACCGTGGTGCACGGGCGCTTCACCCTGTACCTGTCGCAATACCTGCTGGTGGTCGAAGACTCGAAAAGTGCCCTGCAGACCATGGCCGCCCTGCTCGCCTGCAATGCCATCACGGTGATCCTGCTGCAATACCAGATCGGTCGCTTCCTCAGTCGCGAAAAGTTGCGCTACTGGATTGCTGCTGGCACCAGCCTGTTCATTCTTGGGTTGATCGGTTTCAGTCTGGCCAACAGCCTGCTCACCTGGTGCATCGCGATGTTCATCTTCACCCTGGGTGAAATGATCATTTACCCGTCGGAGTTCCTGTTCGTCGACACCCTGGCTCCGGAAGAATTGCGTGGCAGCTACTACGGCGCACAGAATCTGGCGGCTCTGGGCGGCGCGTTGAGTCCGGTGATCTGCGGATTCCTGCTGATGCACACTCCGGCGCCAACGATGTTCTATGCGCTGAGCGCGTTGACCGCAATGGGTGGACTGCTGTGCTTCATGAGCGGGAGACGCGTCGCTTTAACTCAAAAATAATGCACTGAAGCAGCATTTATATGAATTTGTCAGCATCGAGTTTGCACGGCACACTGTGCGCGTTCCTCCCCCAATAGTTGGAACGCTTCGAGGACTTTCCGGATTGCCGGACAGTCCTTTTTTTTGCCTCGAATTTGCTGAAAGGACCCGATTTAAATGCTCGCTCGCTGGTTGCCCGCTGCCATCAACACCCGCCCCACCGAATGGAGCCGCGCCGCCATCGGCATGGCGCTGGGCACCTTGTTCAGTGTGTGGGCGTGCAGTCAGGTGTTCGGCATCGAGGTCGCGTATCACCTGATCGGGCCGCTGGGCGCTTCAGCCGTGTTGCTATTTGCCGTGTCTTCCGGCGCCCTCGCACAGCCATGGTCGATCATCGGCGGCTACTTGTGCGCCAGCGTTGTCGCGCTGCTGGTGGCCCACGTCCTCGGCCGAACCCTCGGCAGCGCTTGCCTGGCGGCGGGCATGGCGTTGATCCTGATGTGCTGGCTGCGTTGCCTGCACCCACCGGCTGGTGCGCTCGCGCTGACGCTGGTGCTGGCCGATCCAGCCACCATCGCAATGGACTGGAAGGCCATGGAACCGGTGATGCTCGCCGCCGCGTGCATGCTGCTCAGCGCTCTGACCTACAACAACCTGACGCGCATCCGCTACCCGAAACGCCCGGCCGAACCAGCACCGGCAATGACGCCGGTCGATAGCCAGGCCATCACCGCCGCTGACTTGAAACTGGCATTGGCGGATATGGAAGCGTTTATCGACGTTACGCCTGAAGATCTCGAACAACTGATTCATGCCAGCGAACTGCACGCCAAGCGTCGTAGCATCGGTGAAGTCTTCACTCGATAACGACCTGAATCCTTGTGGCGAGGGAGCTTGCTCCAGCTCGGCTGCTCAGCAGAGGCAGCCCCATGGTGTTGAATAATGGGGCCGCTTCGCAGCCCGCCGCGAGCAAGCTCCCGCCACAAAGACAATCTTGCGCCTGCTGCAAAAACGCAAACTCCCCCTGCACATATCCCCGTTGTACACGGCAAATTTGCACTGTTACGATCCGCTAACGCTCGCGCGCGAGCTTCTCGAATAAAGACAATAAAAGCAGGGAGTTAGTGATGACTGCTCAGGCTTCATCCCCGCGGACACCGTCCATGGATGCCACGCAAAACGAAGTGCTGGCCGAGGTTCGCAACCACATCGGTCACCTGACCCTCAACCGCCCCGCCGGCCTCAACGCCATCACCCTCGACATGGTTCGCCAACTGCAACGGCAGCTCGACGCCTGGGCAACCGACAGCGATGTCCGCGCCGTGGTGCTGCGCGGCGCCGGTGAAAAAGCATTCTGCGCTGGCGGTGACATTCGTTCCCTTTACGACAGTTTCAAAAGCGGCGATACGCTGCACGAAGATTTCTTCGTCGAGGAATACGCCCTCGACCTGACGATTCATCACTACCGCAAACCGGTGCTGGCCTTGATGGACGGTTTCGTCCTCGGCGGCGGCATGGGCCTGGTGCAAGGCGCGGATCTGCGCGTGGTCACCGAGAAGAGCCGTCTGGCGATGCCGGAAGTGGCCATCGGTTATTTCCCGGATGTCGGCGGCAGTTACTTCCTGCCGCGCATCCCCGGTGAGCTGGGAATTTATCTGGGTGTCAGCGGCGTGCAGATCCGCGCGGCCGATGCGCTGTATTGCGGGCTGGCCGACTGGTATGTCGACAGCCGTAAACTGGCGAGCCTCGATGAACAGCTCGATCACCTGGAATGGCATGACACGCCGCTCAAGGACCTGCAAAGCCTGCTCGCAAAAAACGGCGTGCAGACCCTGGCCGATGCACCGCTGCAAAAACTGCGTCCGGTCATCGACCACTTCTTCGCTTTGCCCGATGTGCCGAGCATGGTCGAGCAACTGCGTGCAGTCACGGTTGCCGACAGCCACGAATGGGCAACCGCCACCGCGGACCTTCTGGAAACCCGTTCGCCGCTGGCCATGGCCGTGACGCTGGAGATGCTCCGTCGTGGCCGGCACTTGAGCCTGGAACACTGCTTCGCCCTCGAACTGCATCTGGATCGCCAGTGGTTCGAGCGCGGCGACCTGATCGAAGGCGTGCGCGCCTTGCTGATCGACAAAGACAAGACACCACGCTGGAACCCGCCGACCCTCGCTGCGCTGGACGCTGCGCATGTCGCGAGTTTCTTCCACGGGTTTGCTGAGAGCGGGAGCTGAGCCATGCACGATCTCGAACTGACTGAAGAACAAGTAATGATCCGCGACATGGCCCGGGACTTTGCCCGTGGCGAGATCGCGCCTCACGCGCAGGCCTGGGAAAAGGCTGGCTGGATTGATGACGCGCTGGTGGCGAAGATGGGTGAGCTGGGTTTGCTCGGCATGGTCGTACCTGAAGAATGGGGCGGCACTTACGTCGATTACGTGGCCTACGCCCTGGCCGTGGAAGAGATTTCCGCAGGCGACGGCGCGACCGGCGCCTTCATGAGCATCCACAACTCGGTGGGCTGTGGGCCGGTCATGAATTACGGCAGCGAAGCGCAGAAAAACACCTGGCTGGCCGACCTCGCCAGCGGTCAGGTGATTGGCTGTTTCTGCCTGACCGAACCACAGGCCGGCTCCGAAGCGCACAACCTGCGCACCCGCGCCGAACTGCGCGACGGCCAGTGGGTGATCAACGGCGCCAAGCAATTTGTCAGCAACGGCAAACGGGCGAAACTGGCAATCGTGTTTGCGGTGACCGATCCGGACTTGGGCAAGAAAGGCATTTCGGCGTTCCTCGTACCCACCGATACCCCCGGTTTCATTGTTGATCGCACCGAACACAAAATGGGCATCCGTGCCTCCGACACCTGTGCGGTGACGCTCAACAGCTGCAGCATTCCCGAGGCCAATCTGCTCGGCGAGCGCGGCAAGGGCCTGGCGATTGCCTTGTCCAACCTTGAGGGCGGCCGCATTGGCATCGCGGCTCAGGCGCTCGGCATTGCTCGCGCCGCGTTCGAAGCGGCGCTGGTGTATTCCCGCGATCGCATCCAGTTCGGCAAACCGATCAACGAACACCAGAGCATTGCCAACCTGCTGGCCGACATGCAGATGCAAATCAACGCCGCGCGCTTGATGATTTTGCATGCGGCGCGACTGCGGACGGCGGGCAAGCCGTGCTTGTCGGAGGCATCGCAGGCCAAGCTGTTCGCGTCGGAGATGGCCGAGAAGGTCTGCTCCTCGGCGATTCAGATTCATGGCGGGTATGGGTATCTGGAGGACTATCCGGTGGAGAAGTACTACCGCGATGCACGGATTACCCAGATTTATGAAGGTTCGAGCGAGATTCAGCGGATGGTGATTGCGCGGGAGCTGAAGAACTACCAGCTCTAAAAGCATCACGAGCAGGCTCACTCCTACAGGGTCTTCGGATGTACACAGAACCTGTGTCAACCGCAATTCCACTGTAGGAGCGAGCCTGCTCGCGATGAGGTCAGCTCAAAGGTTGCATTATTTGCCCTGAAACTCCGGCGCCCGCTTGGCCACAAACGCCGCCATCCCTTCCTTCTGATCCTGCGTGGCAAACGCCGCATGGAACACTCGGCGCTCGAAGCGCACGCCTTCGGTCAGGTTGACCTCAAAGGCACGGTTGACGCTTTCCTTGACCATCATCGCAATCGGCAGCGACTTGCCGGCAATCACCGCGGCGACCTTCAGCGCTTCGTCGAGCAACTCATCACTCGGCACGATCCGTGCGACGATGCCGCAACGCTCGGCTTCCACCGCGTCGATCATGCGCCCGCTCAAGCACATTTCCATGGCCTTGGCCTTGCCCACGGCACGGGTCAGGCGCTGGGTGCCGCCCATACCCGGAAGCACGCCGAGGTTGATTTCCGGCTGACCGAATCTGGCGTTGTCACCGGCCAGGATGAAGTCGCACATCAGCGCCAATTCGCAGCCGCCACCGAGGGCGAAGCCGTTGACTGCCGCAATGATCGGCTTGCGACGGTTGGCGACGCGATCGCTGTCGCTGAACAGATCATCCATGTAGATCTGCGGGTAAGTCAGCTCGGCCATTTCTTTGATATCGGCACCGGCGGCGAAGGCTTTTTTCGAACCGGTGATAACGATGCAGCCGATGTTCGCATCCGCTTCCAGGCCATCGAGGGCGTGATTCACTTCGCTGACCAGTTGCGCATTCAGTGCATTCAGCGCCTGGGGGCGGTTCAGGGTGATCAGGCCAACACGGTCGTGGACTTCCAGCAGAATCGTTTCGTAGCTCATATAAAACTCCTGAATGCTTGCACTGCAGGAACTGCCTGCGGCAGCTCCTGCAGAGGGTGGATTTAAAGGTTTCGAGAGATGACCATGCGCTGAATGTCGCTGGTGCCTTCGTAGATCTGGCAGACGCGCACGTCGCGGTAGATGCGCTCCAGCGGGAAGTCGTTGAGGTAACCGTAACCGCCCAGCGTCTGCAACGCCATTGAGCAGACCTTCTCGGCCATTTCCGAGGCGAACAGTTTCGCCATCGAGGCCTCGACCAGTGCTGGCTGGCCGCTGTCACGCAGGGCGGCGGCGTAATGCACCATTTGCCGGGCGACGGCGATCTGCGTGGCCATGTCGGCCAAGCGGAAGGCAACGGCTTGGTGTTCGATGATCGGCTTGCCAAAGGTGTCGCGTTCACGGGCGTAATCGCGCGCCGCTTCGAACGCGGCACGGGCCATGCCCACCGCTTGCGAAGCGATGCCAACGCGCCCGCCTTCAAGGTTGGCCAGGGCAATCTTGTAGCCCTCTCCCTCTTCGCCCAAACGGTTGGCCACCGGCACCTTCACGTCTTCGAAAAGAATCTGGCAGGTGTCGGACGCGTGCTGGCCGAGCTTGTCTTCGACCCGGGCGACTTTATAGCCCGGCGAATCGGTAGGCACGATAAACGCGCTGATTCCGCGTTTGCCGGCGCTCGGGTCGGTCACCGCAAACACGATCACGATCCCGGCGTTCTGCCCGGAGGTGATGAACTGTTTGCAGCCGTTGAGCACATAGTGATCGCCCTCCAGCCGTGCGCGGGTTTTCAGGCTGCTGGCGTCGGAGCCGGCCTGCGGCTCGGTCAAGGCGAAAGCGCCGAGCATGGCGCCGCTGGCCAGAGGCTTGAGGAAACGTTCACGCTGGTCATCGTTGCCGAACTTGAGGATCGGCACGCACCCCACCGAGTTGTGCACGCTCATGATGGTCGAGCAGGCGCCGTCGCCGGCAGCGATTTCTTCCAGGGCCATGGCGTAAGCCAGGTAACCGGTGTCACAGCCGCCCCACTGCTCCGGCACGAGCATGCCGAAAAAGCCCAGCCCGGCCATTTCGCCGATGGCTTCCTTGGGGAAACGGTGCTCGCGATCCCACTCGGCGGCGAACGGTTTCAGGCGTTCCTCGGCAAACTGCCGGGCCATGTCGCGGATCTGGGTTTGGTCTTCGTTGGGAATCATGGTGAATCCTTAATCAGGGTTGCAACACAGAACCCTGTGGGAGCGGGCTTGCCCGCGATGACGGAGTGTCATGTGGCCGATACGTTCACTGACACGGCCCCATCGCGGGCAAGCCCGCTCCCACAGAGACGAGTGTCAACTTCAATAGACGCATTCCAGCGCCATGGCCGTGGCTTCACCACCGCCGATGCAGATCGCCGCAATCCCGCGCTTCAAGCCTTTCTGGCGCAGGGCCGAGAGCAAGGTCACCAGAATCCGCGCGCCCGAGGCGCCAATCGGGTGGCCCAGCGCGCAGGCGCCGCCATGCACGTTGAGTTTGTCGTGGGGGATTTCCAGATGGGTCATCGCCGCCATCGCCACCACGGCGAACGCTTCGTTGATTTCAAACAGATCGACCTGATCCAGCGCCCAATCGGTCTTCTTCACCAGCTTCTTGATCGCACCGATCGGCGCCACCGGGAACAGGCCCGGGGTGTCGGCAAACGCCGCATGGCCGTGAATTACCGCCAGCGGCTTGAGGCCAAGCTTCTGCGCTTGCGACTGGCGCATCAGCACCAGAGCCGCAGCGCCGTCAGAGATCGAGCTGGAGTTCGCTGCCGTCACCGTGCCGCCTTCGCGGAACGCCGGTTTCAGCGAGGCAACCTTGTCCAGTTTGGCTTTCGGCGGCTGCTCGTCGTTGCTGATCAGCACCTGCTCTTTACCGACAGTCACCGTCAGCGGCACGATCTCGTCCTTGAAGCTGCCGTCCTTGATCGCCTGCTGGGCGCGGGTAGTCGAGGCAATGGCAAAGGCGTCCTGCGCTTCACGGCTGAAGTCGTTGGTTTCGGCGCAATCTTCGGCGAAGGTGCCCATCAGGCGGCCCTTGTCGTAGGCGTCTTCGAGGCCGTCGAGGAACATCGAATCCAGCACCCGGCCATGGCCCATGCGATAACCGGCGCGAGCACGGTCCAGCAGGTATGGCGAGTTGGACATGCTTTCCATGCCGCCGGCGATCACCACGTCGGCGCTGCCGGCCAGCAACATGTCGTGAGCCAGAATGGTGGTTTCCATGCCGGAGCCGCACATCTTGTTGACTGTGGTGCAGCGGGTGGATTTGTCCAGCCCGGCACCGAGTGCTGCCTGACGTGCCGGCGCCTGGCCGAGGCCAGCCGGCAACACGCAACCGAACAGCACCTCGTCGACCGCGTCGCTGGCAACTCCGGCGCGTTCAATGGCGGCTTTGATCGCCGCAGCACCGAGTTGCGGGGCGCTGAGGCTTTTCAGTTCGCCCTGGAAACCGCCCATCGGCGTGCGGACGGCGCTGACGATAACAATCGGATCATTGGAAATAGTCATGACAAATCCTCCTTACTTGGCGGCCATGCGCAAGGCGCCGTCGAGACGGATCACCTCACCGTTGAGCATGCTGTTTTCGATGATATGCCGAACCAGCGCAGCGTACTCCGCCGGTTTGCCCAGGCGTGGCGGGAATGGCACGCCGGCAGCGAGGGAGTCGCGGACTTCCGGGGTCATGCCGGCCATCATCGGCGTTTCGAAAATGCCCGGGGCGATGGTCATCACGCGGATGCCGAAGCGCGCCAGTTCACGGGCGGCCGGCAGGGTCAGGCTGGCAATCGCGCCTTTGGAGGCGGAATACGCGGCCTGGCCGATCTGGCCGTCGAACGCGGCCACCGAAGCGGTGTTGATGATCACCCCGCGTTCGCCGTCGGCATTCGCGTCGCTTTCGGCGATAGCCGCCGCGGCCAGACGCAGCATGTTGAAGCTGCCGATCAGGTTGACGTTGATCACCTGGGCAAAACTGGACAGCGCATGCGGGCCGTTCTTGCCGAGGATCTTCTCGCCCCGGACGATGCCGGCGCAGTTGACCAGACCATTGAGACTGCCAAAGGCTTTGACCGTCGCCTGCACCGCTGCTTCGGCAGCGGCCTCGTTGCTGATGTCGGCGACCACGCTTTGCGCGCCGAGGCGCTGGGCCTGGGCGGCAACGGCTTCGGCGTTCATGTCCACCAGCATCACTTTGGCGCCGGCGTTGACCAGCAATTCAGCAGTGGCGGCACCCAGGCCGGACGCGCCGCCGGTGACGATAAAAACCTTGTTCTCGATCTGCATGACTGACTTCCTGATTCAAGCTGAAACGTTGTGCGCCGCGGCCTCTTGAGCCTTGGCGATTTCCTGGTTGCGCAAGATAAAGCGCTGCAATTTGCCGCTTGGGGTTTTCGGCAATTCGCTGACAAATTCGATTTCACGCGGGTATGAATGCGCGGCCAGACGCTTGCGCACGTGTTGCCGCAGCTCTTCGGCCAGCGCCGGTTCGGCGCGGTATTGCGGGTTGAGCACGACGAAGGCCTTGACCAGTTCGGTGCGCTCCGGATCCGGCTTGCCGACCACCGCCGCTTCGACCACCGCCGGGTGCTCGATCAGCGCACTTTCGACATCGAACGGACCGACGCGATAACCGGATGTGGTGATTACGTCATCGCTGCGGCCGACGAAGCTGATGCTGCCGTCCGGGTTCCACTCCACAGTGTCGCCGCTGAGGTAGTAGTTGCCGACGAAGGCCTTGGTCGGCACGCCTTCATAGCCGGCGAACCAGCACATCGGCGATTGCGGACGGTCGATGGCAAGAATCCCCGGCTGGCCGACGCCAAGTTCGTTGCAGTGCTCGTCGAGCACCACGATGCGATGGCCCGGCGAGGCGAAACCGGCGGCACCGAGGTGGATCGGGTGCTCCAGGCCGTGGTGGTTGCACAGGACCATGCCCAGTTCGGTCTGGCCGTAATGGTCGTGAATGACTACGCCGAGGTTGTCGGCGAACCAGCGGATCACTTCCGGGTTCAGCGGCTCGCCGGCGCTGCTGACGATGCGCAGCTTGCCCTTGATCGACTTGGCGAATTCGTTGCCGCCGGCGATCAGCAGACGATAGGCCGTCGGCGAACCGGTGAGGTTGGTGATGTTGTACTTGTTGATCACCCGGCAGGTGCTTTCGAGAGTGAACGGGCCATCATAGAAGGTGATCGGATGCCCCATGGCCATCGGGCCGGTGACGCCGAAATAGATGCCATAGGCCCAGCCCGGATCGGCGACATTCCAGAATGAGTCTTCAGGACGCAAATCCACCGCGTCGCGGGTGTAGCTCTGGAACGCGACGATCGCCTTGAGCGGCACTGATAGCGCTTTCGACGGGCCGGTAGTGCCCGAGGTGAACATCAGCAGGAACGGCTCCTCGCCCGTCAGCAATACCGGCTCACAGACGTTGGAATAGTTGGCCAGTTCGGCCCAGAAACTGAAGTCGCCACGGACAATGCCCTGGCCCTTGGCGCCGCCAACGGTGACCACAGTCGGGCAATCGCCGACTTCGGCGAGTTTCGGCCGGTTGGTCGCATCGGTGACCACCACTTTGGCGCCGGAGCTGTTCAGGCGATGTTCGATGGCCTTGGGGCCGAACGCGGTGAACAGCGGCTGATACACCGCACCGATACGCCAGGTGGCGAACACGGTGATCAGCAGTTCGATATTGCGCGGCAGCAGGCCGGCAACCTTGTCGCCCTTCTGCACGCCCTGGGCCAGAAGGAAATTGGCGAACCGTGCGGCTTTGTCCTGCAGGTCACTGAAGGTGTAGGTCGCACTGGCGCCGTCGCGGCCCTCCCAGAACAACGCGATGCGCCCCGGCAAGGCGTGACGGTCGCAACATTCGACGCAGGCGTTGAGCGCCTCCAGCGAACCGCTGAGCGCAGCGTCCACGGTGTGCTGATAGTTGAACTGTTCGGTGGCAGACAAGTAATCGCGCATTGCCAGAATCCCTCGGTGTTTTTATTAGGTTGGGAACCGTAAACAACACAGGGATAGTCGCGCTGCGGCGCGGAGGCGGCAATGGTCAAAGCCATCAAGTTGGCTGACTGGTTTGGCCAAGGATCAAAGTATGTGTTGCCTTGACCGGCCCTATGGCTGGCAAGCCAGCTCCCACAGGGTTAGCGCAAAACCTGTGGGAGCTGGCTTGCCAGCGATGAGGTCAGAGCGATCAATGCCTGTGCAGGATCAGAGCGCTTCGTTCAGGATCAAGGTGCGGTAATGCCCCGGATTCGACCCCGACCACTTGCGAAACGCCTTGTAGAACGAACTCGCATCGGCAAACCCCAGCCGCGTGGCGATCTCGACAAAACTGATCGACGGCTCCGCCAGCCAGGTGATCGCCAGTTCCTTGCGCACGCTGTCCTTCAGGCCCTGATAAGTCTGGCCTTCTTCCGACAAGCGTCGGCGCAGGGTCGAGGCGGACATGCACAGTTGCTGCGCCAGGGCCTCGGTTTCCGGCCAGTGTTCGGCGGGCAACTGCCGCAGATTGTGCTTGATCCGGC
This sequence comes from Pseudomonas sp. GNP014, assembly GCF_054344005.1. Lineage (NCBI taxonomy): Bacteria > Pseudomonadati > Pseudomonadota > Gammaproteobacteria > Pseudomonadales > Pseudomonadaceae > Pseudomonas > Pseudomonas sp. GNP014. Next base: position 4,491,557 of record NZ_JBTGUS010000001.1, read on the forward strand.
TGGCAAGGCTCTCCGGGTCGCGATACTTCACCAGGATGTTTGCTGGCGCATGGGCCAGAAAGCGTTTCAGTTCCTCGGCTGTACGCTTGATCGGCAGGTCGAGGCAATCGGCGGCGAAGATCATCCGCGTGCGCGGACGCTCGAACCGCAGGTTTTCCGAGAACATCACCCGGTAGTCATCGCAAAAGTCCGGTTCGGCGCAACGCAGTTCGATCGCCAGAATCGGAATCCGCCGCCCGGCCAGCCAGCAGGCCACGCCGTGGACGATCATCCAGTAGGTGAAATAGGTGAAGGCGCGGCGCGGTTCGGGGTCGTCTTCGAGCAGCACCACTTCCGCCAGGCTTTGCTGATGCACAAGTTGCGCCGGCATTTTTTCCAGCATCAACGAGAGAAAACTCAGGCCCATGCCCAGGCCGGCGGCCAGGGTCGGTTGGGCCATGGCGCTGCGACAGAGGAACTCGAGGCTGCCGGACTTGAGCGGGCGCGGGTCCATGCCGAAGAACTCGTCATCGCCACGCCGGGCCAGCAAGCGCCAGAGTTTTGCGTATTGCGCAGCGGGTACCCGGCCTTCTGCGCTTTGCAGCACGGCCGAGTCGATACCGACCTTGTTCAAGACATCTTCCGTGGCCACGCCCGGGGCACAACTTTGCAGCAGCGCTTCACGCACCAGTTGCACGGCGATGGTGTCTTTTTCCGACATGGAGCGAGGCAAGCCTTGTTGTTTTCGAGGGACGGGCATCTTAACCCAAACACGACTCAGATCCCCTGTGGGAGCGAGCTTGCTCGCGAAAGCGTTGGGTGAGTCACAGAGATGTCGACCGGTCAGCCGCCTTCGCGAGCAAGCTCGCTCCCACAGGGATTTGTGCGTGGCAAAAAACAGGTTGTTCAGCTTGCGTTCAGGTTTATGTCAATCATTGTCATGTGAGAATGGTTGTCATTATGTTACAACTTGTAACCTCTTCGAATGACTTAGTGGACACCGAATGCTCGTTCCCTTTCTGATCATGCTGCGTGAAGGCATCGAAGCCGCGCTGATCGTTGGCATCATCGCCAGCTACCTGCAACAAACCGGTCGTGGCCAGTGGATGCCCGCCGTATGGATCGGCGTATTCCTCGCCGCCGCCCTCGCCCTGCTGGTGGGCGGTGGTCTGGAACTGGTCAGTGCCGAGTTCCCGCAAAAGCAGCAGGAACTGTTCGAAGGCGTAGTCGGGCTGGTGGCCGTGGGCATTCTCAGTTCGATGGTGTTCTGGATGCGCAAGGTCGCGCGCTCAATCAAGCATTCGCTGCAAGCCTCGCTGGACCAAGCGCTGACGTCTTCAAGGCACCAGGTGATCGCACTGATCGCCATGGTGTTCTTTGCCGTGGCCCGTGAAGGCCTGGAAACCGTGTTTTTCCTGCTCGCCGTGTTCCAGCAGAGCGAAGGCCCGGGCGCGCCGATCGGCGCCCTGCTCGGGTTGATTTTAGCCATCGTCGTCGGTTTCCTGATCTACAGCGGCAGCATGCGCCTGAACCTGTCGGCGTTCTTCAAGTGGACCGGGCTGTTCATCCTCGTGGTCGCCGCCGGCATCCTCGCCAACTCGGTACAGGCGCTGCATGAAGCCGGCGTATGGAACCACCTGCAGACCGTGCTCTTCGACTTCAGCGCGACGCTGCCGATGGATGGCCCGCTGGGCTCGGTGCTGGCCGGCATGTTCGGTTATCAGGATGCGCCGACCGTCAGCACCCTCGGCGCGTACCTGATCTATCTGCTGGTGGCACTGGTGATGTTTTTCCTGCCCGCCGCGCCCTCCGGCACCCAGTCAGCCGGCAAATCGTCTTCCGTTTCCAGCCAATAAGGGCACCCATGTCAAAGCCTAATACTCCTCAGGCCTCGCCTCCCCGCGCCTTGCGCTGGGCGGTGGCCGGTTCGGTGGTCGTGATGATCGCTGCCGGAGGCCTGTTCTACTACGCCTCGAAAATGGCCGCGGCCAAGCGTCAGCACAACCATGACGAAGTGGTGGTCAACATCAACGCCCGCAGCTGCGATCCGAACGAGCTGAGCGTACCGGCCGGCCGTGCCAGTTTCCGCATCGTCAACCGCTCCGACCGGGCGGTGGAATGGGAAATCCTCGACGGCGTGCTGGTGATCGAAGAGCGCGAGAACATCGCGCCGGGCCTGAGCCAGGTGATCAACGCCAACCTGCAACCCGGCGACTACGCCATCACTTGCGGGCTGTTGAGCAACCCGCGCGGCGTGCTGCACGTAACGCCAACCGCCGCATCGGATGCCGCCGCCAAAGCCAGACCGTCGATGGTGGCTTTCGTGGGGCCGCTGTCGGAGTTTCGCGTGTATCTGGCCAGCCAAAGCAGTGCGCTGATCAAAGCCGTCACGGCGCTGAATCAGGCGATCGCCAGCGGCGACCTGAGTCAGGCGCAGGCGTTGTACCTGCCAGCCCGTGCCGCCTATCAGCGTCTGGCACCGGCGGCGCAACGCCTGGCCGAACTGGACAACAGCATCAACGCCCGCGCCGATTATTTCGAAAAACGCGAGCAGGACCCGGCCTTCGTCGGCTTCCACCGCGTGGAATACGCCCTGTTCCAGCAACGCAGCCTCGACGGATTGAACCCGGTGGCCGAGCGTCTGCTGGGCGACGTCAGCACCCTCAAACAACAACTGCTGGCCCAGTCACTGCTGCCGGAGCAGTTGGTCAACATCGTGGTGCGCAACCTCAACACCTTGGCTGACGTGCGCGCCGCCAGCGGTGAAGAGGAACGCTACAGCCACGGCGATCTCAACGGCTTCGCCAGCAACCTGGAAACCGCACACAAAGTGGCCGAGCTGCTGCGGCCGATGCTGACGAAATCGGCGCCGGATCTGCTGCCGAAAATTGATGCCGCGCTGAGCGATTTCGACACCGTACTGAGCAGCTTCAAGGTCAAGGACGGCTACGCCACTTACGACACCGTCAGCGGCGAACAACGTAAACAGATCGCCGACAAGGCCAGGGCACTTGCCCACGCCCTGGATGGCATTGATCCCGCCCTCGGCCTCTCCGGCCTGTAAGCAGAAGACGAATACCGATGAAAGATTTGCAAAACCTCGATCTGCAACGTCGCCGCCTCCTGATGGGCATGGGTGTCGCCGGTGTCGCACTGGCCGGTTCGGCCCTGAGTTGCCCCGCCATGGCTGCGGCGCCGGCGCAAGTCACCGAAGCGCCGAGCAGCGACAAGACCGAAGACCGTCACGATTTCCATGGTGTGCACCAGACCGGCATCGTCACCCCGCGTCCGGCGTCCGGCATGTTCGTTTCCTTTGACGTATTGGCCAGCGATCGCGAAGACCTCGAGCGGCTGTTCCGCACCCTCAACGAACGCATCGCGTTCCTGATGACGGGCGGCCCGGTGGCGCAGATCGACCCGAAACTGCCGCCGCCGGATTCCGGCATCCTCGGCCCGGTCGTGACCCCGGACAACCTGACCATCACCGTGTCGGTAGGTGACTCGCTGTTCGATGAGCGCTTTGGTCTGGCCGCCGCCAAACCCAAGCGCCTGCAACGCATGGTCGGTTTCCCCAACGATGCGCTGGAGGCCGATTGCTGCCACGGCGACTTGGGCCTGCAGTTCTGCTCGAACACCGCCGACACTAACATTCACGCGCTGCGCGACATCGTCAAGAACCTGCCGGATCTGTTGCTGGTGCGCTGGAAGCAGGAAGGCAGCGTGCCGCCGCAAGCCCCGGCCAAACCGGGAGTGCCTGCCCAATCGGCGCGCAACTTCCTCGGTTTTCGCGACGGCTCGGCCAACCCCGATTCCAACGACGCCAAGGCGATGGACACGATTGTCTGGGTGCAACCAGGCAGCGATGAACCCGCCTGGGCGGCGCATGGCAGCTATCAAGCAGTGCGGATCATCCGCAACTTCGTCGAACGCTGGGACCGCACGCCGCTGCAAGAACAGGAAAGCATCATCGGCCGGGTCAAGACCACGGGCGCACCGATGGGCGCCCGGCACGAAACCGAGGTCCCGGATTACAGCAAAGACCCGGAAGGCAAGCTGACCAAGCTCGACGCGCACATTCGCCTGGCCAACCCGCGCACCGCCGCGAGCCAGGCCAACCTGATCCTGCGCCGGCCGTTCAACTACTCCAACGGCGTGAACAAGAACGGCCAGCTCGACATGGGCCTGCTGTTCATCTGCTACCAGGCCGACCTGGAAAAAGGCTTCATCACCGTACAGACCCGGCTCAACGGCGAACCGCTGGAGGAATACCTCAAACCGGTCGGCGGCGGTTACTTCTTCACCCTGCCGGGTGTCACCGGCGACAAGGACTTCATCGGTCGCTCGCTGCTCAACGCCACCCAACCCAAAACAGCTGCCTAACCATAAAAAACCTCGGAGCCGCTCCATGAAAAAGTCGCCACTCGCGTTACTGCTGACCCTCGGTTTGCTCAACACCCCACTGTCGGCGTTCGCCGCGACCGCGCCGCTGGATCTGGTCGGCCCGGTGTCGGACTACAAGATCTACGTCACCGAGCAGCTGGATGAGCTGGGCAGCCACACCAGACAATTCACCGATGCGGTGAAGAAAGGCGATCTGGCCACCGCGCAAAAGCTCTACGCGCCGACCCGCGTCTACTACGAGTCGATCGAACCGATTGCCGAGCTGTTCAGCGACCTCGATGCGTCCATCGACTCCCGGGTCGACGACCACGAAAAAGGCGTCAAGGCCGAAGACTTCACCGGTTTCCATCGCCTCGAATACTCGCTGTTCTCGGAGAAGAGCACCGAAGGTCTGAGCGCCCTGGCGGACAAACTGGACAGTGATGTGAAAGACCTGCAAACCCGCGTCGCCGGCCTGACCTTCCCGCCGGAAAAAGTCGTCGGTGGTGCCGCCGCGCTGCTCGAAGAAGTCGCCGCGACCAAGATCTCCGGTGAAGAAGACCGCTACAGCCACACCGACCTGTACGACTTCCAGGGCAACATCGACGGTGCGAAGAAAATCGTCGACCTGTTCCGTCCGCAGATCGAGAAACAGGACAAGGCGTTTGTCGCCAAAGTCGACAAGAATTTTGCCACCGTGGACAAGATCCTCGCCAAATACAAGACCAGGGACGGTGGTTTCGAGACGTATGACAAAGTCAAAGACAACGACCGCAAGGCGCTGGTTGGCCCGGTCAATACCTTGGCGGAAGACCTTTCCACGTTGCGTGGCAAGCTGGGTCTGAACTGATTTGATGTGGAGGCTTTCAGGGCCCCATCGCGAGCAGGCTCACTCCTCCAGTTGGAATGCATTCCCCTGTAGAAGTGAGCCTGCTCGCGATAGCGGTTTCAACCGCCCTGAATAACCTGAAGGTTTACAAAATCCGGTAGAGCAACCGCTCGATCCGCACCCTGCTCACCCGCTTCAAAAACTTCGCCACCGCCGCCGGGTACTCCGGCAAGGTCTCCAGGTTCTGGAAGCTGGCAATTCGCGTGGTGTTGCGGAAAATCTCCTCCAGTTCCTTCGCCCGTGGTGCCAGCCATTCGCCTTGCGGGTCATCAATCAGCAGCGCATTTTCCAGGTCGAGACGGAACGCCCGTGGATTGAGGTTGTTGCCGGTCAGCAAGGTATAACGCTGATCGATCCACATGCCCTTGAGGTGATAGGTGTTGTCGCCATCCCGCCACAGGTGCAGGTTCAACTGGCCGCTGTCGATGTTGCGCTGATGCCGCTTGGCAAAGCGGCGCAAGCTGATCTCGTACAGATACGGCAGCGCCGCGATCACCTTGAACGGTTCGCTTGGCGGGATGTAGAAGTCATTGGCGGTTTTGTCGCCGACCACAATGTCGATCTTCACGCCACGGGCCAACGCACGGTTGATCTCGCGAATCACTCCCAGCGGCAGGTTGAAGTACGGCGTACAGATCGTCAGTTGCTGTTGCGCGCTGGCGATCAACTCGAGGATCGCCCGGTTCAGCGGGTTGTTCTTGCCCACGCCGAGTAACGGACTCACCGACAGACCGGTGTGCGCCGTGCTGCCGGCTGCAGTGTCGTAAGTCGCGTATTTGAGCCGGCTGCGCAGGTCGCCTATGTCGTTGCGCAGGCTGCGGGTGGTCGGCAGGTTCGGCAGGTCGAGGCGATGCACAGCCTTGGATTCGATCAGGCCATGCTTGACCAGGTGATGCATCGAGTCCGCCAGTTCGCGGCTGTGCAGCACATGGTAACGGTCGAACCGGTACTTTTCGAACTTGTGCAGGTAGACGTTGTTCAGGCTCGCGCCGCTGTAGACCACGCAATCGTCGATGACAAAGCCCTTCAGATGCAGGACGCCGAACAGCTCGCGGGTTTGCACCGGCACGCCGTAGACCGGCACTTCGCTCTGGTGCGTGCGGGTCATTTCCTGATACCACGCCGAATTCCCCGGCTGTTTGCCCGCGCCGATCAGGCCACGCTGAGCCCGCAGCCAGTCGACCACCACGGCAATTTCAAGCTCTGGGCGCTTGAGTTTGGCGGCGTGCAAGGCATCGAGAATTTCCTGACCGGCCTCGTCCTGTTGCAGATACAACGCGACGATGTAGATGCGCCGGGTCGCCGTGGCGATTTTCTCCAGCAGGCTACGACGAAACTCGGCGGCGCCGGACAGAATGGTCACGGCCTCGGCGGTCAGCGGGAAGCTGCGCAGTTTGGGCAGCAGAGAGCGTTTGAAAAGCAACGGCATAGGGCTCGCAATGGGTCGAATCCGAAGAACCCGAGAGCTTACACCATCACTCGGTTCGGGTCTCGTAAGTGTCTGTAATGAAGCCTTCGCGAGCGAGCTCGCTCCTGCATTTGAAATGCAATCCTCTGTGGGAGCGAGCCTGTTCGCGAAAGCGATCAAAAAACAACACTTGACCAAGGAGAACGATCGTTCTACTGTTGGCCGCATGAACGAAATCACAGACACCTCGACCCGCGACATCATTCTGGATGTCACCGAAAAGCTGATCTACAAGAGTGGCATCGCTGCCACCGGGATGGATCTGCTGGTGAAAACCGCCGGCGTCTCCAGAAAAAGCATCTACCGCTACTTCGCCAACAAGGAGGAGCTGACCGTCGCCGCTTTGCAACGCCGCGATGTGCGCTGGATGCATTGGTACCGAAATGCTGTCGATCAGGCCGAAACCCCGGCCAAGCGCCTGATCAACCTGTTTACCGTACTCAAGGGCTGGTTCGCCTCGGAAGGCTTCCGTGGCTGTGCCTTTATCAATACCAGTGGCGAGACCGGTGATCCTCAGGACCCGGTGCGCCAGGTCGCCAAAGACCACAAACAGAAGCTGCTCGACTACCTGTGCGAGCTGTGTACCGAACATGGCGCCGAAGATCCGCAATTGCTGGCCAGACAATTGCTGATCCTGATTGACGGTGCCATTACCGTAGCGCTTGTGATGGGTGATCACAGTGCCGCTGATAATGCGCAATGCATGGCGCGTAAGTTATTGGACCTGTAACGCCTTAAATAAGCCGGACACGTTGTTTAACTATTAATGAGATCGGGAGACTGAACATGTCTACTGCAGCCCAGGTACGTCCGCCATTACCCCCCTTCAACCGTGAATCGGCGATTGAAAAAGTTCGCCTGGCCGAGGATGGCTGGAACTCCCGCGACCCGGAAAGAGTGTCGCTGGCCTACACCCTCGACACGAAATGGCGCAACCGCGCCGAATTCGCCAACAACCGCGAAGAAGCCAAAGCCTTCCTGACCCGCAAATGGGCCAAGGAACTGGACTATCGCCTGATCAAGGAGCTCTGGGCCTACTCGGACACCCGCATCGCTGTGCGCTACGCCTACGAATGGCATGACGACTCCGGCAACTGGTTCCGCTCTTATGGCAATGAAAACTGGGAGTTCGATGAGCATGGCCTGATGTTCCAGCGTTATGCCTGCATCAACGACATGCCGATCAAGGAAAGCGAACGCAAGTTCCACTGGCCGCTGGGCCGACGCCCGGATGATCATCCGGGGCTGTCAGACCTCGGTCTGTAAGTTCACGCAGATCCAATTGCAGGAGTGAGCCTGCTCGCGACAGCGTCTGAACACTCAACCTGAATGTTGACTGACACGCCGCCATCGCGAGCAGGCTCACGCCTCCAGGAGATTTGTTGGATTCAGGCGATGGCGGCCGTCTTTTCGGCCTCAAGCTCGCGCACTAGCGGCAACACCCGTCTGCCGAAATACTCCACCTCCTCCTGAAAGTGCAGAAACCCCGCCAGCACCAGATCCACGCCCACCGCTTTCAACGCCACAATCCGCTCGGCAATCTGCAACGGCGTGCCGATCAGGTTGGTCTTGAAGCCGTCGTTGTATTGCACCAGGTCCTCAAAGGTCGACTTCGCCCAGTTGCCCTCACCTTCCGGCGAGGCCCTGCCCGCCTGCTTTGCGGCGTCACCAAAGGCATTCACCGCTTCCGGATCGGCCTGATCAATGATCTGCGCCAGCACGGCCCGCGCCTCTGCTTCGGTGTCACGTGCAATGACGAAGGCATTGACGCCGATCTTCACCGAGTGATTATTCGCCGCGGCTTTGCCGCGAATGTCATCGACCTGGGCCTTGATCCCTTCGACACTGTTGCCGTTGGTGAAATACCAGTCCGACACCCGCGCCGCCATGTCGCGCGCTGCCCGTGAACTGCCGCCCTGGAAGATCTCCGGACGCCCCAGCGGTTTCGGTTTGAGGCTGTAATGGTCAAACCGGTAGAAGTCGCCACGGAAGGTAAAGTTGTCCTCACTCCAGATCCCGCGCAGCGAACGGATAAATTCCTCGGAACGCCGATAGCGCTCGTCGTGTTCCAGCCAGTGCTCGCCAATCGCTTGAAACTCGCCCTTGAACCAGCCACTGACGATGTTCACGGCAATACGGCCGTTGGTGAGCTGGTCGATAGTCGCCAGCTGTTTCGCCGCCAGGGCCGGTTGCCACGGCCCCGGCAGAATGGCCGCGATCACCTTGAGTGTGTGGGTGGCGGCCAGCAGCGCGTGACTGAACGCCACCGATTCATGCTGGAACTCAGCGCCATAGCCGGCGGTGAAGCGAATCTGTGTCAGCGCATACTCAAAACCTGCCGCCTCGGCAAGTTGCGCCAGTTTGCGGTTGTAGTCGATGCCCCAGTCGGTGCGCTGCTCGATCTTGCTGACCACCAGCCCGCCACTGACGTTCGGTACCCAGTAGGCGAATTTCACCGCGTGCTTGCTCATTGGCGTGTCCTCGGGACATTGGGAAGGTCAAGGTGTCAGAGCAGCAAGCGTGCCAGCGTGCAAATGCCCGTTTTTATTGGGCTTGAGACTGATGGAGTTGCATGGTTGGAGGGTGATTTGTTGTCGCGGTGTTGGTTGGGCAACAGTTCAATAGCCTGTGGCTGTTCAGCCCTCATCGCTGGCAAGCCAGCTCCCACAGGGATCTCTAGCGCACACACATATGGCGGACATGCCGAAACCTGACGGAGCTGGCTTGCCAGCGATCGGGCCTTATGGGTCGCCGCAACAACTGGAAATGAGTAACATGTCAGCCCTTCCCCGCAGCCCGTCTGCGCCCTGCCGAATAAGCCGATTCCATGCCTTTCGAACTCAGCGTTGACCTCACCACCCTCGCCATTCTTGCCCTCGTCGCATTCATCGCCGGTTTCATCGACGCCATTGCCGGCGGTGGCGGCCTGCTGACCACGCCAGCGCTGCTGACTGCCGGCCTGCCGCCGCACCTGGTGCTGGGCACCAACAAGCTGAGTTCGACCTTCGGTTCGGCCACCGCCAGTTTCACTTTCTACCGGCGCAAGCTATTCCACCCTCGGCAGTGGACGCACGCCATCGTCGGCACACTGGTCGGTGCGCTGACCGGTGCGATCGTCGCCCATTACCTGCCGGCGGAATGGCTGAACAAAATGCTCCCGGTGATCGTGTTTGCCTGCGGCCTGTACCTGTTGTTCGGCGGCACACCGAAAGCGCCACTGGACAGCGACGCACCGATCAAAAAGAAATGGCAATCGAGCCAGGGTTTCAGTCTCGGCTTCTATGACGGTGTGGCCGGTCCGGGCACAGGTGCATTCTGGACGGTCAGCAGCCTGTTGCTCTACCCGATCGACCTGGTCAAGGCCAGCGGCGTGGCGCGCAGCATGAACTTCGTCAGCAATATTGCGGCGCTGTCGGTGTTCGTGTTTTCCGGGCAAGTGGACTGGATCATCGGCCTGAGCATGGGCCTGTCGGTGATGGTCGGCGCGTTCTTCGGCGCGCGCACCGCAATCAGCGGTGGCGCCAAATTCATCCGTCCGGTGTTCATCACCGTGGTGTTGGGTCTGACCGTGCGCCTAGCCTGGCAGCACTGGTTCAGCGTGGCCTAAGCGCCGCGCCACGTAGACGTCGATCAGGTAACGGGCAATCGATTTGGACGCCGGCAATGGCGGCAAATCGTGCACGTTAAACCACTGGGCGTCTTCGATCTCGTCTTCCTGGCAGACAATCTCGCCACCGGCGTACTCGGCATGGAAGCCGAGCATCATCGAATGCGGAAACGGCCAGCACTGGCTGCCCATGTACTGAATGTTCTTGACCTCGATCTGCACTTCTTCGCGCACTTCACGAATCAGGCAATCCTCGGCCGACTCCCCCGGCTCGGCAAATCCGGCCAGCGTACTGTAGACCCCAGTGACGAAACGCGGTGAGCGCGCCAGCAGGACCTCGTCGCCCCGGGTGACCAGCACGATCATGCTCGGCGAAATGCGCGGGTAATTGCGCAGTTCGCACGGCTGGCAATGCATCGCCCGCTCCCGCGGCACCTGCGTCATGGCCTGCCCGCAATTGCCGCAAAAACGATGCTCCCGCGCCCAGGTGCCGATCTGTGCGGCATAACCCAAGACCTTGTAGACCGTGTGATCGCCATCGAGCATGAACGCCCGCAGACCTTTCCAGTTGCACCCCGGCACCTCGCTGACACTGTGCAACTCCAGCAGGTACACCGGCTCGCCATCGAGATGGCCAATGCCGTGTTCGGCGAGTATCGACAAGTCCTGACGCTTGAGCCATTCCCGCGGGAACAGCGCGCCGTTGTCATCGAACAAAAACCCTTCAGGGCTGCGTGCCACGGCCCAGCCGCCGGGATGATCGGTGTCCAGTACTGCAGTGGTCCAGCGAGATGTCATGGTTTCTCAATCCAGAAATTCAGGTTTCTGTTTGCTCATATGGGCGGCCATGGCCACGCGCAAGTCGGTGGATTGCAACATGGCGGCGTTCCAGGTGGCAACGTATTCAAGGCCATCGTCGATGCGATGGTCGCGCATGTAGCTGATCATTTCCTTGGTGCCTGTGACGGCAATCGGCGACTTGGCTGCAATCTCGCGAGCGATGTCGAACACGCCCTCGAGCAACGCGTCCTTGTCGCCATAGACACGATTGACCAAGCCCATGCTGCGCGCCTCATCAGCACCAAAGGTGCGACCGGTGTAAGCCAGTTCACGCAGCATGCCGTCTCCGATGATCCGCGGCAACCGTTGCAACGTGCCAACATCGGCGGCCATGCCGATATCGATTTCCTTGATCGAGAACTGCGCGTCTTCGGCAGCGTAACGCATGTCACAGGCCGCGATCAGGTCGATCGCCCCGCCAAGGCAATAGCCCTGAATCGCCGCCAGCACCGGTTTACGGCAGTTGTCGACCGCGTTGAACGAGGCTTGCAAGGCGAGAATCTTGCGGCGTAGCAGGCGCGCATTACGGCCGACGTCCTTGCCCAGTTCATTGGCGACGCCGGCGAGCATCATCAGGTCGATACCGGAGGAAAAATGTTTACCGTTGCCACTGAGCACCACCACGCGCACTTCATCGGTGTCATCGACCCACTGAAAAATCTCGACGATCTCACTCCAGAACGCCGCGTTCATCGAATTGATCTTCTCCGGACGATTGATCTGCACATGAGCGATATTGTCGGCCAGTTCGACGCTGAAGGCGGAGTATTGAGACATGGCAGTGATCCTTTACCGGACAGAAAGAGAGGTCCGAACTATAACAAGGCATCACCGTGGCGGTTCGGCCAAATGCGGGACTGTGGAAACCACAGGGCGAAGCAGGCACTGCGCAAGACTGCATCCTTTTAGCCTTGCCTCTGAAAAACAAAATCAAAAAATCGCAACCCTCGGCACACCTACAGGAAACAAGCACACCCACCGAGCCTGGTCGGCTGCCAGCCCCCATCAGGCTGTCTCCGACAATCACCGAACCAGCCACTAGGCCGAGTGTCAGCTCGCCTGCTCTTGATCTTGATCTTGATCTTGATCTTCAGGCCCCTTCGGCAGGCTGAGTGGAGGGATTCATCCGGGGGGCAGGCGCGCAGCGCCGTTTGGCGAAGCCAAACACATCGAGAGGAGGTGCAGCGAAGCAAACCGGAGGCGATGCGCCCGGATGGATCCCGGAGCGAAGGAACCCCGAGCCCAAGCGAGCGGGCCGAACGCCGGGGCAAGCCCTTTTTTGCTTACTTTTTTGAGGCGTTTGTCAAAAAAGTGAGTCGCCGTAAGGGCGAAACCGCCAGCCGCCACACCCGAAGCAACGGATACTCACCCCCCCCAACCAGAGCATGGTCGGCCCAAAGGCCGCCAAGATCACCGGGCCAACCGCCGAAGCCCAAGCAACATCCCCCCCGCCCCCAACACCATCACCCCAAGAAACAAAGGATAAGAAACCCACCAGGGCGTCCCCGCCGTCATCATGCTGAACTCCGACATCCCGCCAATGCTCGCAACCAGGTTCAACGGCAAAAACACCACATTGATCAACGTCAGCTTGCGCAACAGATTATTCATGCTGTTGTTCATCAAATTGCCCCGCGCATCAATCAGCCCGGAAAACACCGTCGAGTAGATTTCCGCCTGCTTGTAGCACTGGTTGTTCTCGATGATCAGATCATCAATCAACCCGATCGCCTCACTGCCGAAATGCTGCTTCTCGGCATGATTGCGCAACCGCGTCAGCACCGCGCCATTACTGTGTAAGGCGTTGATGTAATAAATCAGGCTCTCACTGAGATTGAACATCTGAATCAGATGCTGGTTCTGCATCGAAGCATTGAATTTCTGCTGCAACTCGCGAGCGACCAGTTTGATCACCTTCAAGTGCCCCAGGTAGTGATGAATATTGTTGAACAGCAGATCAAGCAACACATCCAGCGGGGTGTTCAACGGCTGCCGGGAACCGAGGCCATGCAAGGGTGTGTCGTCAGTGGCAATCACCAGCAATTGCCCGGGCGCAAACAGCAGACCGCATGAAGACACCTCAAACGCCAGGCTGCCACCGCCAGAATAGTTCTCCGGGCGCTTCCAGATCAGGAACAGATGATCGGGGTGAAACTCGATCCGCGATACCTCGTCCGGATCCAGCGCCGAGGCCAGCGCGTGCTCGTCGACCTTGAAATGGCTGTGCAGCAAGTCGCGTTCGGCGGCGTCCGGGTTGCTGAACAGCATCACCTCGGCGTCCAGTCGTTCAACCCGCTGCAAGGCGCCGTGGCTCAACGCAAAACTGTTGATCATCGGCAGGTCACCAGGCCTGGCCGCGACGCTTCAGTTCCAGCCGTCGCACGAACTCTTCCAGTACCAGTGAATACAGATCATCCTGCAAATACGCATCTTCGATGCCGGCGTCGAGGTTGGGGTTGTCGTTGACTTCGATCACCACCACCTTGTCGCCGGCCTGTTTCAGATCGACGCCGTAGAGACCGTCGCCAATCAGGTTGGCCGTCTTCACCGCCAGCTCGACCACTGCCCGGGGCGCCTCGTGCACCGCCAGCGTCCGGCACTCGCCGTTGACGTCCTGGCCCTTGGCCTTGTGGTTATAGATCTGCCAGTGGCCCTTGGACATAAAGTACTGGCAGGCGAAGATCGGTTTGCGGTTGAGCACGCCGATGCGCCAGTCGTACTCGGTGTAAAAAAACTCCTGGGCCAGCAACAGCACCGAGTGCTCGAACAGTTCGGCGGTGGCTTCGAGCAAGGCTTGCTGGCTCTCGACCTTGATCACACCACGGGAAAAACAACCATCGGGAATCTTCAGCACCAAGGGAAACCCGAGGCGCTCGCCCACCCGCTCGAAGTCTTCGGGTCGCTCCTTGTAGAGAATTTCGGTGGCGGGCATGCCCAGTTGATGGCTGTTGAGCAAGTCGGTCAGGTAGACCTTGTTGGTGCAGCGCAGAATCGACGTCGGGTCATCCATCACCACCAGCCCTTCGCTTTCAGCCTTTTTGGCGAAGCGGTAAGTGTGGTTGTCGACGCTGGTGGTTTCGCGGATCAGCAAACCGTCGTACTCGGCCAGGCGCGCATAGTCCTTGCGCTCGATCAGTTCGACATCAATGCCCATGGTCTTGCCGACCCGGACGAAATTCTCCAGCGCTTTGGCGTTGGAAGGCGGCAAGGCTTCTTGCGGATCGTGCAAGATCGCCAGGTCATAACGCGCCACTTGCGGAGAACGCGGAACACGCCAGATTTTACGGCTGAAGCCATCCAGCGCATTGGCGAACTGATCTTCCTGATCATCGCGCAACTTATGCAAAGCGCCGGATTTTATACCTTCGATGTGCCAGCCGTTAGTTCGACCGAACTCCACTAACAGGATCGGACACGGAAACACTTCAAACAACTGCCGGGCCAAATCCTGCAGCGGCTCGATATGCGTCCGGCCGAAATACAGGGTCAGGGTAAAGCCTTCGGTATCGCTGTAGAGATGATGACTGAGGGCTTTTTCGAGGGTTTTATCCAGGTCGTCCAGTGCCAGCCCGTACAGCGACTTCCGGGTCAGTTCACTGATCGTGCGTACTGACGGAATCACCTTGTGCCCGCGGGCTTCGGCCAACAGCGAGCAGTAATAACCGTGGCCCAGGTACTTGTAACTGCGGCACAGATTGATCACCTGCACCCGCTTGCCGGGTTCGGCTTCGCGGGTCTGTTCCAGATATTCCTGGGCGGTGACGATGCCTTCGCTGGGAAAATACGAGGCCCAGTCTTCCTTGCGTTCGACAATGATCAGCACTTGACTGGAAGTTCTCGCCGTTGAATTTAAATAAGTTGCCGCCGGCAAACTTTGCTCGGATACTTCGCGCCAATGACCCTGTACCGCTGACATAGAGATTGATCCGTTGGAGAACAAGACCATTTCTATTAAGCACGAAGTTTTTCGAAAGTCCCGTTTCGTTACGCAACTTTTACGGTGGTCATATGAGTGCTGTTTTTCGTCTGGCGGTAGTTGAAGATTTGCCGGCGCTGCTGGCATTGGAAATGCAATGTTTCACCACGGACCGGCTCACGGCGCGCAGTTTTCAGTGGATGATTACTCGCGCCCATGGTCAGTTGCTCGTGGCGGAGCGCGAAGGCCAATTGCTCGGTTACGCCTTGGTCCTGTTTCATCGCGGCACGTCGCTGGCGCGGTTGTACTCCATCGCGATCGCCAGCGAGGCGCGCGGCGGCGGATGGGGCAAGCAACTGCTGCAACGCATCGAAGCCATCGCCCTGGAACACGATTGTGCCTACCTGCGTCTTGAGGTGCGGATCGACAACCCCGCCGCCATTGCCCTGTACGAACGTAACGGCTACCGGCGCTTTGCCCTGATTCATGATTACTACGAAGACCATGCCGACGCCTTGCGCCTGGAAAAACGCATTCTTCAGCATCGCGACTCACGCAACATAAAGGTGCCCTACTACCCGCAAACCACCGAGTTCACTTGCGGCCCGGCCTGTCTATTGATGGCCATGGGCGCTTTGCAATCGCAGCGCTTGCTGGAGCGACGCGAAGAATTGCAGCTCTGGCGTGAAGCAACCACAGTGTTCATGACCTCCGGGCACGGTGGCTGCAGCCCGCAAGGTCTGGCGCTGGCCGCGTGGCGCCGCGGCTTTCGCGTGCGCTTGCAAGTCAGCCTGGCAGGTCCCCTGTTTCTCGACGGCGTGCGCGATGCGCATAAAAAAGACGTCATGCGCCTGGTCCATGAGGAATTCACCGCGCAGCTGACCGAGACCGATGTCGAGTGTCTGATCGGTACACCGCTGGATCTACCCCGCTTGCTGGATACGGGCGGGCAGCCTCTGGTGTTGATCAGCAGCTACCGGCTGACCCGCTCCAAGTCGCCGCACTGGGTGGTGGTGACCGACTGCGACGAGGATTTCGTTTACCTGCATGACCCCGATGTCGATCACAGCCAGCATCGGCAGCCCATCGACTGCCAGCATGTACCGGTCAGTCATGGCGAGTTCGAGAAGATGTGCCGGTTTGGCCGGGGCAAGTTGCGGGCGGCGGTGGTGTTGTATACCCGCGAGCAATGAGCAGGATTGCTTTTGTGGCGAGGGGATTTATCCCCGTTGGATCGCGTAGCAGCCCCCTGTAATAAGCTGGGGACCGCTGCGCAGTCCAACGGGGATAAATCCCCTGGCCACAGTTAGGTGGATTGCCTCCTTGGGAGGTGTTACTTCAGGCCGAGTTTGTAGAGCGATCCATTCTCTTCATCCGTCAGCACATACAAGTAACCATCCGGCCCTTGGCGCACATCGCGAATCCGCTGTTTCAGCTCGCCCAGCAACCGCTCTTCATGCACCACCTTGTCGCCATCGAACTGCAGGCGAATCAGCTCCTGGGTCGCCAGCGCACCGATAAACGCGTTGTGTTGCCACGGTTTGAAGCGGTCACCGTCGTAGAACGTCATGCCGCTGACGCCCGGCGATTTTTCCCAGACATGATGCGGCGCGACCGTGCCTTCAGCGGTTTCACCCTGCGCTTCGGGAATCGGTTGCATCGAGTAGTTGATGCCGTGGGTCGCCAACGGCCAACCGTAGTTTTTCCCGCGTTCGATGATATTCACCTCATCGCCACCCCGAGGCCCGTGCTCGTTTTCCCACAGGGTGCCCGTCCATGGGTTGAGTGCCGCGCCCTGCGGGTTACGAATGCCATAGGCCCAGATCTCCGGGCGCACGCCGGACTGGCCCACAAATGGATTGTCGTCCGGCACTCTGCCGTCGGGATAAAGACGTACGATCTTGCCCTGCAATTTGTCGAGGTCCTGTGCGGTCGGCCGATCGTTGTTCTCGCCCAGGGTGATAAACAGATAACCGTCGCGATCGAACACCAGACGCGAGCCGAAATGATTGCCCACCGACAACTTCGGCTCCTGACGAAAGATCACCTTGAAGTCCTTGAGGGTCTTCAGGTCCTCCGACAAGCGCCCGCGCCCGACCGCCGTCCCGGCCTTGCCCCCTTCAGCACCGCCCTCGGCGTAGGACAGATACACAAGCCGGTCGGCCTTGAAGTCCGGCGACAACACGACATCGAGCAAACCGCCCTGCCCCTTGGCCCAGACTTCCGGGACCCCGTCGATGGGCGCGGACAGCATGCCATCGGCCGCGACGACCCGCAGGTTGCCCGGCCGCTCAGTCACCAGCACGCCCTGCCGATCAGGCAAAAAGGCCAGCGCCCAGGGATGCTCCAGCCCTTGGGCCAGAGTGGTGACTTCAAGACTGCCCTGTTCGCTTTGCAGCGCCTTGGGGGCGGCGGCATGTACCGGGACGCTGATCAGCGCGCCGGCGCACAGGCTGGCTAAAAGGGTTTTACGCAACATGCACGATTCCTTTTGTCATTTGAAAGGCTGACAGAACGCGGTCCTGCCGTTCAACGGTTGCTGCCGGTATCCCGCGAGGGCGGGTTGGGAATGAACGTGGGTGGCGTGGCCGGCACTGAGCGAATCGGCTGGCCGTTGCCGATACCGCGGTTCTCTACGGTGGGCTGACGCGGTGTCGGTACGGTGTTCGGCCCGCGCATGGGCGGCGTACTGGGCTGGGTGCCCTGCATGCTGTTGGGGTTGGCCCGGCGAATCGGGCTGTTATAGGGATTGTTGCTGTTGCCGGCAGGACTTTGCGCAAGCAGCAACGGCGCGGATGGCCTCGGGGCTTCAGCGTGAGCCAGGCCGGCACTGAGAGCCAAGGCAACGATGCCAAGCAGAAAGCGGTTCATGAAGCAGCCTCTCGATGCGCAGGGAATGGGCTGGGGTTGCAGCGTTCGAGTCCACGCTACGCTCAGGGTTCGGATTTGTTAACCCGTCCGCTTTAAACAACATGTAACACGACTTGACTGCTGCGCCTGCTGAAGCGCAGTCAGCGGAAACTTTCGTGGCGCGCGCAAGGTCACCTGATCATCACTTGGAGAACACACCATGGCTCGGGCAATCTGGAAAGGCGCGATCAGTTTCGGTCTGGTTCACATCCCGGTCGCGCTGGTGTCGGCGACCGCCTCGCAAGGCGTCGACTTTGACTGGCTCGACAGCCGCAGCATGGACCCGGTGGGCTATAAACGCGTGAACAAGGTGACCGGCAAAGAGGTCACCAAAGACCATATCGTCAAGGGCGTGGCTTACGAAAAAGGTCGGTATGTGGTGCTCAGCGAGGAGGAAATTCGCTCGGCGCACCCGGTGTCCACCCAGACCATTGATATTTTCTCGTTTGTCGAGGCTGATCAGATTCCCCTGCAAAACATCGATACGCCCTACTACCTGGCACCGGACAAACGGGGCGGCAAGGTCTACGCGCTGCTGCGTGAAACCCTGAGCAAGACCAACAAAGTCGCCCTCGCTCGGGTGGTGCTGCATACGCGCCAGTATCTGGCCGCGCTGATGCCGCTGGAGTCGGCACTGGTGCTGGTGAAGTTACGCTGGCCGCAGGAAGTCCGCGGGCTCGACGAGCTGGATCTGGGCAGCGAAGTGACCAAGCCGCAACTGGCCAAGGGCGAACTGGACATGGCCAGGCGCCTGGTTGAAGACATGAGCGCAGACTGGAAGCCCGAAGACTACAAGGACGAGTTCGAAGCCAAGATCATGGCGCTGGTCGAGAAGAAAGCCCATGAAGGCAAGATCGAGGATGTCGAGACTGTGGGTGGCGAAGAGGAGCGCAAAACGGCGGATGTTATCGACTTGACCGAGCTGCTCAAACGCAGTCTGGGTGGGAAAGCAGCGGCAAAACCCAAGGCAAAATCAGCGAAGCCGGCCAAGGCGGCCCCGGCGAAAAAGACCAAGAAGGCTTCTTGATCATTTGCGCCGATGGTCAGGGCCCCTTCGCGGGCAAGCCCGCTTCCACAGGTTCTGGCGGTGTGAATGAGTTCTGCGCATCACACCAGCCCCTGTCGAAGCGGGCTTGCCCGCGAAGGCGGCCCCACAGGCGCCGCGGTCTTCAGATCAGGATGAAGATCGCCAGCAAGCCAGCGAAAATCGCCCATTTCTCCAGGTAATACCGCATGCGGTTGCGTTTTTTCAGCTCTTTGCCGCGCAGGCGAATCTTGTAGATTCTGGTAAACAGACGGTTGATGCCGCCGGTTTTGTCGCCGGCATCATTCGGGGCGCCCGCCGCCGACATTACCGTGCGGCTGAACCACCGGTTGAACGCCGCCGCCCAGCGGTACTTCATCGGGCGCTCGATGTCGCAGAACAGGATGATGCGGTTCTTGTCCGTGGCGTTTTCGGCGTAATGGATGAACGTCTCATCGAACACCACCGCCTCGCCGTCGCGCCAGTGGTAGTTCTCACCGTCAACGTTGATGTAGCAACCGGCGTCATTGGGCGTATCCAGGCCCAGGTGATAGCGGTAAGAACCGGCATATGGGTCGCGGTGTCGCACCAGTTTCGAACCCGGCGGCAGTTCGGCGAACATCGCCGCCTTGATCGAGCCGATGCTTTGCACCAGTTCTGTGGTGCGCGGGCACAGCTTCATCGCCGATGGATGACTTTCGCCGTACCACTTCAGGTAGAAACGCTTCCAGCCGCTTTTGAAGAACGAGTTGAAACCGACGTCATCGTACTGGTTGGAGCGCTTGATCTCGCCGGCACGCAACAGATTCTGGCCTTCTTCGCGGATCTCCTGCCAATGCGCCTGCAACGGGCTGAGATCAGGAAACTCCGCCGGATTCAGGTAAGGCTTGCCGGGGATCTTCGAGAACAAATAAAGGAAGCAGTTGATCGGTGCGAGGAAGGTCGAATGATCGCTCAGTTGCCGACCCAGTTTGTGACGCACACGCCCCCGCAGGTGAACGTATGCAATGGAAATGACATAAATAGCAGCAATGATGAGTTTCACGGAAATCGTCACACGTCAGAAGTGAACAAACTGCGCACCTGGCGGCTCGGGGCCGGGCGTCTTATGCAGTGGTCTGGAAACAGATGGCACGTCCTTGAGCCGACGCCGGAGTGGGCGCCGGGCGAATGGATGGCATTTTAGCCATACTTTGTAACCGATGGTGAACCTCATCTGTGAAAAACTGTCCGCTGAATCAGCCAAACAGCAGCCGCGGCATCATCGCCCTATCGTTTAAAGAGCCAGACCAGTACAATCGCCGCCAAACTTTACGCGCCCCCCTTGGTTGATGACGGGACTGTCCCGCTTCAGCGCACTTCGACTCGGGCCCAGCGCTCCGGCCGCACCCTCGCAATTTAAGAATGCTTCGCAGGAAAAACTCTTGATCTCTACAGCTAACATCACGATGCAGTTCGGCGCCAAGCCGCTCTTCGAAAACGTTTCGGTCAAATTTGGCGCGGGCAACCGCTACGGCCTGATCGGCGCCAACGGTTGCGGCAAGTCGACCTTCATGAAAATCCTCGGCGGCGATCTTGATCCGTCCGGCGGCCAGGTCATGCTCGAGCCGAACGTGCGTCTGGGTAAGTTGCGCCAGGACCAGTTCGCGTACGAAGAATTCACCGTGATCGACACCGTGATCATGGGTCACGAAGAGCTGTGGAAGGTCAAGGCAGAACGCGACCGCATCTACTCGCTGGCGGAAATGTCTGAAGAAGACGGCATGGCCGTGGCCGAGCTGGAAACCGAGTTCGCCGAAATGGACGGCTACACCGCCGAATCCCGCGCTGGTGAACTGCTGCTGGGTCTGGGCATTCCACTGGAACAGCATTTCGGCCCGATGAGCGAAGTCTCGCCAGGCTGGAAACTGCGCGTATTGCTGGCTCAGGCCCTGTTCTCCGATCCCGAAGTGCTGTTGCTCGACGAACCGACCAACCACCTGGACATCAACACCATTCGCTGGCTGGAAAACATCCTGACCCAGCGTAACAGCCTGATGATCATCATCTCTCACGACCGTCACTTCCTGAACAGCGTGTGCACGCACATGGCTGACCTGGATTACGGCGAGTTGCGCCTGTTCCCGGGCAACTACGACGAGTACATGACCGTGGCGACCCAGTCCCGCGAGCAACTGCTGTCGGACAACGCCAAGAAGAAAGCGCAGATTTCCGAGCTGCAATCGTTCGTCAGCCGCTTCTCGGCCAACGCCTCGAAAGCCAAACAGGCCACTTCCCGCGCCAAGGCGATCGACAAGATCCAACTGGCCGAGGTCAAGCCTTCCAGCCGCGTGAGCCCGTTCATCCGTTTCGAGCAGAACAAAAAGCTGCACCGCCAGGCGGTCATGGTCGAAAAGATGGCCAAAGGTTTCGACGGCAAGCCACTGTTCAAAGACTTCAGCTTCCAGGTTGAAGCCGGCGAGCGCGTAGCGATCATCGGTCCGAACGGTATCGGCAAGACCACCCTGCTGCGCACCCTGGTCAATGAACTGACCCCGGATGCCGGTAGCGTCAAGTGGACCGACGCCGCGGAACTGGGCTACTACGCTCAGGACCACGCGCACGACTTCGAAGACGACGTGACCCTGTTCGACTGGATGGGTCAGTGGACTCAGGGCGAGCAGATGATTCGCGGTACTTTGGGCCGCATGCTGTTCTCCAACGACGAGATCCTCAAGTCGGTCAAGGTGATTTCCGGTGGTGAGCAAGGTCGCATGCTCTTCGGCAAGCTGATCCTGCAAAAGCCGAACGTGCTGATCATGGACGAACCGACCAACCACCTGGACATGGAATCGATCGAGGCGCTGAACCTGGCGCTGGAAAACTACCCGGGCACGCTGATCTTCGTCAGCCACGACCGTGAGTTCGTATCGTCCCTGGCCACGCGCATCATCGAGCTGAGCCCGAATGGCGTGACTGACTTCAGCGGCACTTACGATGACTACCTGCGTAGTCAGGGTGTGGTGCTCTAAGAGCAGCTGCCAGCGTTAAGCCGCGAGCCTCAAGCAAAAGCCCTGTCCATGTGACGGGGCTTTTTGCATTCCAGAGCCAGTAGTTATGCGAGTACCGACACAATCGCGAGCAGGCTATCAGCAACAATCGGGATAGCCAGGAAAATAGTTAGCCTGCTTCCTTTTGTTCCAGCGCCAAGCCATCATGCCGACTCTCCCACCGCCGCCCGCGAACGAGTCCTCATGTCTGCGCAGCAACTGCCCCCGCAGAGCACCATGGCGATCACCCTGCAGATCGTCTCCATCGTGTTCTATACCTTTATCGCTTTCCTCTGCATCGGCCTGCCGATCGCGGTGTTGCCCGGTTACGTCCATGAACAGTTGGGGTTCAGCGCCATTGTGGCGGGGCTGGTGATCGGCTCACAGTACCTGGCCACCCTGCTCAGCCGGCCAATGGCCGGACGCATGTCGGACACCATCGGCACCAAACGCGCGATTGTTTATGGCTTGTCGGGGATTGCGCTCAGTGGCTTGTTGACGCTGATCTCGTCGTTGCTGCAAGACTACCCGCTGCCGAGCCTGCTGATTTTGATTGTCGGACGCCTATTGCTCGGGGTCGCGCAGGGTTTGATCGGGGTCGGCACCATCAGTTGGTGCATGGGCCAGCTCGGTGCCGAGCACACCGCAAGGTCTATCGGCTGGAACGGCATTGCCTCCTACGGCGCGATTGCGATTGGCGCGCCGCTGGGCGTGGTCATGGTCGCCGATTACGGTTTTGCCAGCCTCGGCATCGCGCTGTCAGTACTGGCGGCGGGCGCTCTGGTGCTGATCCGCAATAAACCCTCAGTGCCGGTGGTGCGCGGTGAACGGCTGCCTTTTTGGGCAGTGTTCGGGCGCATTGCACCGTTTGGCGCCAGTTTGAGTCTGGCGTCTATCGGTTACGGCACGCTGACTACCTTCATCACTCTGTATTACCTCAATCGGGGTTGGAGCGGCGCGGCGTATTGCCTGACGGTGTTTGGCGTATGTTTCATCGTGTCGCGGCTGCTGTTCATTTCGGCAATCAGCCGTTTTGGCGGATTCAATTCGGCGATTGCCTGCATGACCATCGAAACCGTTGGCCTGGTGCTGTTGTGGCTGGCCCCGTCCACCGCGTTCGCGTTGATCGGGGCGGGCCTGGCGGGTTTTGGCTTGTCGCTGGTGTACCCGGCACTGGGTGTTGAAGCGATCAAGCAGGTGCCCAACTCCAGCCGGGGTTCGGGGTTGGGCGCGTACGCGGTGTTCTTCGATCTGGCGCTGGCGATTGCCGGGCCGCTGATGGGCGCGGTGGCGCTGAAT
Source organism: Pseudomonas sp. GNP014 (assembly GCF_054344005.1). Classification (NCBI taxonomy): domain Bacteria; kingdom Pseudomonadati; phylum Pseudomonadota; class Gammaproteobacteria; order Pseudomonadales; family Pseudomonadaceae; genus Pseudomonas; species Pseudomonas sp. GNP014. Next base: position 4,514,898 of record NZ_JBTGUS010000001.1, read on the forward strand.
TTGGGGTATTCGTGGATTTTCTTCAGTGCAGCGCTACTGTCGGTGACCGGGCTGGGGTTGACCTTGCTGCTCAAGCGCCGGGCGATGTCTTGACTGGACGGCCCCCTGTAGCAATGAGCGTGCAAAGGACCAGGATCATTGATCCGCCGTTTGCATCCCCGCCCGGCTCGGCTTGCCCAGCGTGCGCGAGAAGAATTGCCCGGCTTCGGAGATCAGGTTGCGGTGGATGTCTTCGCGATCCACGCCGTCGGCGTCGGTGCACAGCGCCGGCATGGCGCGGATCTGCTCTTCGTTGCACGGCGCCATGAACACGAAGTGCCCTGCCCCCGCTAGCAGTTTGAAGTCCGGGGCGGTCGGCAGTTTGCGTGCCAGGGCGGCGGCGTTTTTGTCGAAAGCCACCAGTTTGTCGCCATCACCGCTGTACAGCAGCACCGGCACATGTACGTCCGCCAGGGTGTGGCGCCCGAACTTCAGACTCAGTGGCGCCATCAGCAGCAGCGCATGCACGCGCGAATCGGCCACTGGCTGCAAGTCATCGCGATCGACGATCAGCTCGCCCTGAGTGTTGCAAGCATCGCGGTCGTCGGGGCGTTCCAGGCAGTAACGGCGCAGACGATCGAGATCCGGCTGCGCGCCAGAGAGGATCAACGCGGTCTCGCCGCCGGCCGAATAACCAATCACGCCGACCTGATCGGCATTCACGAATGGCGAAAGCATCGGGTCGCCGAGGGTGGCGGTGATCGCTTCGGAAATCTGGATCGGCCGCCCGTAGAGGTTGCTCAACGTGCCGAGTCGGCTGTGGTCTTTGGAGTTGTCGCCGGGATGAATCACCGCGACCACGACAAAACCCTTGCGAGCCAGCGAGGTGGCCAGGTCATGCAGCGCGATGGGGGTGCCGGTGTTGCCGTGGGACAGCATCAACATCGGAAAGCGGCCAATGGCGACCTTGGTGTCTTCGCCAGCCTCGACCTTGTAGCCTTCAAGCAGGCTGGTGTGCTCACGATCGCTGGAAGGATAGAACGCGATGGCGCGCATCGGTTGCAGGTCCAGCGGATCGAGGAATGTCATCTCGTGGTAACCGACACTCCATACGGGGTGTCGCCCGGGCGCGGCATGCACTGAACCGAGGCTGCCAAGCAGGCAAATCAGTAACGTTGCACAAAGACGCATCATGGGATGGCCCACCCTGTGTTACTCAAGCGAAAGATCCTTTATGTTCCGACACGCCCGAAACCCTGAGGTTCGGTGATCCGGCGCGGCGTTGCACGCAGACGTTGATCGTTTGATTGCATAACCCGGGCCAGATTATGCAACAGTCAGAAACAAAAAACTCCGTACCTAGCCCTTGCGGAACCAGAATACAGAGTTTTTTGGGCCTTGCCTGAACATCAGCTGTTCTTTACGCAAGCCTTACGCGGCGGCAAACAGTTGCTCGCTGATCTTCGCTTGAGCGGCGGTCATGGCGTTGTTGCGCACTTCCTCACCATACGCCAGGCCTTCGGCGCGGACGATTTCGATATCGGTGATGCCGAGGAAGCCCAGCACCAGCTTCAGATACTCTTCGTGGGCGATGCCACTGGCCTGGCCAGCATGAATGCCGCCGGAGGTGGAAACGATCACCACTTTCTTGCCACCGCACAGGCCTTCAGGGCCGGCTTCGGTGTAACGGAAGGTCTGGCCGGCGACGGCAACACGGTCGATCCAGGCCTTGAGCTGGGTCGGCACGGTGAAGTTGTACATCGGTGCCGCGATCACCACGGCGTCAGCAGCGATGAACTCGGCCAGGGTCGAGGCGCTCAGTTCGGCTTCGTGCTGTTGTGCGGCGTTGCGCAGTTCTGCAGTCGTCCCGGCGGCAACCAGGGTGGTCGACGAGAAGTGGCTGATGGCGTCAGCGGCGAGGTCACGGTAAGTCACCACAGCAGTTGGCTCGGCGGCTTGCCAGGCTTTGACGACTTGGCTGCTCAACTGACGGGAAGCCGAGTTGTCGCCCAGAATGCTCGAATCGATATGCAGCAGTTTCATGTGGAATCTCCTGGAATGAATCGCCGGTGGCGACGGAATGGAGACAATCCTACGGAAGAAACCAATAGATGATTAGCCGCCGACAATGCGATAGTTCGTCCCACTGATAGAACAGTTGGATATCACCATGCAAGATCTCAACGATCTCTACTATTTCGCCAAAGTGGTCGAAGCCGGTGGCTTTGCGGCGGCCGGCCGTTTGTTGGGCATTCCCAAGTCGCGCCTGTCGCGACGCATTGCCGAACTTGAAGAACGCCTGGGCGCACGTTTGCTGCAACGCACCACGCGCCAGTTGAACCTAACCGCGGTTGGCGAACGCTATCTGCGCCACTGCCAGGCCATGTTACTGGAAGCGGAAATGGCCGATGAAGCCGTCGCCAGCATGTCCAGCGAACCGCGTGGGCGCCTGCGGGTGTCCTGCCCGACCGGTCTGGCGCGGGAAATGTTGCCGTGGGTGATCAGCGATTTTCTCGGCAAATTCCCCCAGGTGCAGCTGGAAGTGGTCCTGCTGAACCGGCGGGTGGACCTCGTGGCCGAGGGCTTCGATGTCGCGCTACGAGTACGCGAATCGGGTGACGAAGACCCGCTGCTGGTCACCCGGCGCCTGCGCCAGGCGCAGACAGTCGTGGTGGCGAGCCCGGCGTTCGCCGAGCGGCAGTCGATCAGCCATCCGCAGGATTTGAAGAACCTGCCGGTGCTCGGCGCACTGGAAGCCGATCGCCTGGTCCATGTGCGCCTGCTCGACCAGCACGGCAAAAGTTTCGAGTTGAATATGGAGGCACGGCTGGGTATCGACGACTTTATAGTGCGCAAGGCCTGCGTGCTGGCCGGCCAGGGTTTCACCCTGCTGCCGATGATGTACTGCGAAGAGGAACTGCAGAACGGCTCGCTGGTGCAACTGCTGCCCGAATGGTCGTTGCCCGGCGGCTGGCTGCAAGCGGTGTACCCGCATCGACGCGGGGTGATGCCGGCGGTGCGCGCGTGGATCGACCACCTGGTCGAATCGTTCAATGCCTGTGGGGAGCGGTTGTTATGAGCAAGGGAAAGATGAGCGAAGCCGACGTGGCAGCGTTCTGCCTGGCGTTGCCGGGCGCTCGAGAGGATTACAAATGGGGCGGCGTGCGGGTGTTCTCGATTGCCGGTAACAAGATGTTCGCCCTGCAGGGTTTGCGCGGCGATTCGCTGGCATTCAAGGTCGACAAGGATCTGTTCCTCGGCCATTGCGACCGCCCTGGCATTCACCCGGCGCCGTATCTGGCGCGGGCGCAGTGGATCATCATGCGCCCGCCCTACCCGCTGGGTGCGGAGGAACTGCAGGGATTGCTGATGCGTTCGCATCAACTGGTGGTGAGTAAGTTGCCCAAGAAAACCCGAATCGGATTATTGCTTTGACGCCAATCCTGTAGGGGATTGGCTGATTCTCAGAACAATGAAAGCAGGTTCGCGCCGAGGAACAACTGGTCGATCCAGAACACCTGGTGCAATGCCACAATCACCCAGAACAGAATCTGAAACGACACTTTGCGCGTCTTGTGCCGGAGCACTTGCTGGGCAATCAACGCGCCCGGCCAGCCGCCGGCCAGTTCCACGGCGTGGAGAATGTTTTCCGGCGTGCGCCATGCATCGGCGCGTGCCTTGCGCTTGTCCGCCCAATACATGAAGAACGCCAGCACACTGACCACACCATAGGCGGTCAGTGGCACCAGCGAGATCCCGTGCAGCCACATCGACAGCGAACCGAACAGCGGCAACGCGCAGATGATCGCCAAAACCAGCAGTTTCAGCTTCAGGTTCTGGATACTGCCGCCTGACGGACGACCCTCCGGGCGACGTGCGCGAGAGTCACTCATGGTTTGGCGGCCGACCAGTCCACCCAGCCGAACTGCCAGGTCGCCAGAATCACCAGACCGAAGACAATCCGGTACCAGGCAAACGCCGCATAGCTGTGGCTGGCGATGAATTTGAGCAAGCCGCGCACGGCGATCATGGCGAAAATAAACGCCGTGACGAAGCCGATGGCGAACACCGGAACGTCCGCCGGCACAAACAGATGACGGTACTTGTAGCCCGAGTAAACGGCGGCACCGACCATGGTCGGCATGGCCAGAAAGAACGAAAACTCGGTCGCGGTCTTGCGCGACAGGCCGAACAACAGCCCGCCAATGATGGTCGAGCCAGAACGCGACGTACCGGGAATCATTGCCAGACACTGGGCGAAGCCGACTTTCAACGCGTCTTTCCAGGTAATTTCGTCGACCGTTTCGGCATGCACTTGATGTTGACGCTTTTCCGCCCACAACATGATCAGGCCACCGATCACCAGCGCCGTCGCAACGGTGATCGGGTTAAACAGGTATTCGTGGATCAGGTCGGCAAACACCACCCCGAGCACGACGGCCGGCAGGAAGGCGATCAGCAGATTGGCGGTAAAGCGCCGTGCACTCGGTTGGGTCGGCAAGCCGATGACCACGTCGGCAATCTTGCGCCGGAACTCCCAGACCACCGCGAGAATCGCGCCGAGCTGGATAATGATGTTAAACGCCATGGCCCGTTCGCCGCCGAAATCGAGCAAATCGGCAACGATGATCTGGTGTCCGGTACTGGAAATGGGCAAAAACTCCGTAAGCCCTTCTACAACGCCTAGTATCAGTGCCTGCAAGGCCGTCCAAAGATCCATCAATCCCCCAAAGAGCGATGCACGCCGGCATGCTCCGATAGTATTTTTTGGTTCACTGCGTTCAGCGTAGCTGTTTATGGCTGTACCGATTCCGCGCGCACAGGATCTACACGAAACGGTCAAAATTCCGTGAAATATCAACTTGGATTCAGGTTTTCACGCGCGGGGCCGAAATCCTAACAGACAAGCCCTAATAGCGCTGTCGCGTTATTCGACTTGGGTCGCGTATGCCCGCCCACGAAATCGTGGTTGGATGCTGGCGGTGCTTTATTACAAGAAAAAGAATCCGGAGTGACAGCGTTATGAACAGCTTGCGCAGTGTGTCGATCAGCCGACGCTTGTGGCTCATTTTGATTGTGGCGGTGGTCATGTTGCTGACCTTGGGCGTGTTGATGCTCAAGCAGATCCACGACGACCTGTATCACGCCAAAGCCCAGAAAACCCAACACGTGGTGCAGACCGCCAGTGGCCTGCTGAGCTATTACCACGACCTTGAAACGGCCGGCACCCTGAGCAAAGAGGCCGCGCAGAAGCAGGCGCTCACCGCCATCCGTGGCTTGCGCTACGACCAGAGCGATTACTTCTGGATTAACGACCTCACGCCCGTGATGGTCATGCACCCGACCAACCCGAAACTCGAAGACCAGAACCTCTCGGCGATCCGCGATCCGGACGGCTTTGCGGTGTTCAACGAGATGGTCGCCATCGCCCGATCCAAAGGCGCCGGCATGGTCAATTACCGCTGGCCGAAACCCGGTGCGAGCGAGCCGGTGGCCAAGACCTCCTACGTCAAACTGTTCGAACCGTGGGGTTGGGTGCTCGGCTCCGGGGTTTACGTTGACGACGTTCAGGCGGAATTCCAGGGCCAAGTGATCAAAGCTACGGTCATCGGCCTGGTGATCGCCGTGATCATGGCGCTGCTGGTGATCCTTATCGCGCGCAGCATCGTTCGTCCGCTGCAGGAAACCGTGAACGCCATGGCCAACATCGCCAGTGGCGAAAGCGATCTGACCCGTAGCCTCGATACTCACGGCAAGGATGAAGTCACTGAGCTGGCGCATCACTTCAACGCGTTCACCGCCAAACTGCGCCGAGTGATCGGCGACTTGCAGGTGTCGGCCAGTGCCCTTGGCCAGTCGTCCAGCGAGCTGGGCAACGATGCCACGCAGGCGCAGCAACGTAGCCAGCAGCAGTCGCAGCAGATGGAGCTGGTAGCCACCGCGATCAACGAAGTGACCTACGGCGTGCAGGATGTGGCGAAAAACGCCGAGCATGCCGCTGCCGAAATGCGTGACGCCGAAGCACAGGCGCAACAGGGCCAGATCAACATCGACGGCAGTTTGCAGCAGATCGACCGGCTATCCGGCACCATCGACCAGGCCGTGGAGGTGATTCGCACCCTCGCCGCCGAGAGTACACAAATCGGTAGCGTGCTGGAGGTGATCCGCTCGATTGCCGAACAGACCAACCTCCTCGCCCTCAACGCCGCCATCGAAGCAGCGCGGGCCGGCGAGCAAGGTCGCGGCTTTGCCGTGGTGGCCGATGAAGTGCGCCTGCTGGCTCAGCGCACGCAGAAGTCGACCGCAGAGATCCAGTCGATGATCGAGCGCTTGCAGAATCATTCCGAGGCAGCGGTCAAGGTCATCGGCGACAGCAGCAAGGCGTCGCAGCTGACCATTGAGCAGGCCGGACTGGCTGGGGCAAGTCTGAATGCCATCGGCCAGGCCTTGCGCAATCTCAATGGCCTGAATGCCTCGATCGCCAGCGCCACCCTGCAACAGGCGCACGTGGTCGAGGACATCAATCAGAACGTGACTCAGGCGGCCGGGTTATCCCATAGCACGGCGCTGGCGGCAGAACAGTCGAGCGTGGCCAGTGTGAGGCTGGGGCAGTTGAGTGAACAACTGAACCAGTTGCTGCGCCAGTTCCGCGTCTGACCGCAATCACAATGAGGGCGTCAGCCTGTTAGCCATCAGCTCTGTCAGACACCCATTCAGTGTCTGACAGACCACCATCACCATCGCCAGCAGCTTGGTTCACACAGAACTTCGTGGGGCGACGTTTAATCCGCCAACAGCGTTTTTGGGTACAATCCGCCCCCTCCTCAATTCCTCCAAGGAACCCACATGTCCGGGCTTGAACTGTTTGCCGCCGCCCTCGGCGTGATCGCCGTCTGGCTGACGGTCAAACAGAATCCATGGTGCTGGCCGATCGGGTTGGTCATGGTGCTGCTGTACAGCTGGATCTTCTATGACGTGAAGCTGTACTCGGACATGTTGCTGCAAGTGATCTACGCCGCGCTGCAAGTCTACGGCTGGTGGCAATGGACCCGGGCCGGGACGATGCACGATGGCCGTGAAGTGAGACGTCTTGATCGACGTTCGCTGCTGATCGGCCTGAGCATCGGCGCCGTCGGCAGCGGGCTGCTTGGCGCCGCCATGGCCCACTGGACCGACGCTGCACAGCCGTGGCTCGACGCAGCGCTCACCGGTTTCAGCCTGGTGGCGCAACTGTGGATGGCGCAGAAACGTCTGCAATGCTGGGTGTTGTGGTTTGTGCTCGACGTGATTTTCGTCGGCCTCTTTCTTTATAAAGGCCTGTACCTCACGGCGGCCCTCTACGGGTTGTTCACGCTGATTGCGGTTCAGGGCTTTCGCGAATGGCGCGCCGACCCGGCGTTGCGCCCATGAAAGTGGTGGTGCTGACCGGCCCCGAATCCACCGGCAAGAGCTGGCTGGCAGCGGGCCTTCAACAACAGTTCGGCGGCGTGCGGGTGGACGAATATGTACGCTGGTTCATCGAGCAGAATCCGCGTGACACCCGCTTGAGCGATATTCCCCAGATCGCTCGAGGCCAGTTGCAATGGGAAGATCAGGCGCGTGCGCAACGCCCCTCGCTGCTGATTCTCGACACCCACCTGCTGAGCAATATCCTCTGGAGCCAGACGTTGTTCGGCGATTGCCCGGACTGGCTGGAACCGGAACTGCTGGCCCGGCATTACGATCTGCACCTGCTGTTGTCCCCGGAACACATCGACTGGACCGACGACGGCCAGCGCTGTCAGCCGGATCTGGACCAGCGCCTGGCGTTTTACCAAGCCACGCACAATTGGCTGCAAACCCATCATCAGCGCTATCAGGTGATTCAGGGCGATTGGGCCGGGCGTCAGGCCCAGGCCTTTGCTGCGGTGGCGGATCTACTGGCTGCCTGACCCGGCTTAACGCGCGCCTTTCCCCTGTTGGTTCTCCCTGTTCTGAGGGCAAAGTGTCCGTTCCTGAAACACTCGCCCGAGTGCAAAGTGGCCGTTTCAGCGGCATTCTTCGCTTTGTCACACGAGGTGTTACACCAGTGAAACACCTCCGCGCAAACCCTTGTTCCAGAGCTTTATGGCGCCAACAGACGACCTCACAGCCGGGTGACTGTATCAGCGTTGAAACAGATTATGTGTCATTAGCGCACACCTTTCTCACAACCCATTGAATTTAAAAAACAATTCAAAAGCGGCACAGCTTTCGCTCTCTCCTTCCCAACGCTGACAAGAGCCAGCCCACTGAAGAAGGAATTGCCGCCGTGGGGAACTTCAATAAAGGCCTGACCTGCCTTCTGCTGATTGGATCGGCAGCCAGCACATTCATCAGTTTCAACGTTCAGGCCGAAGGCAATGGCGTGATCGTTCTCAACCGCGACGTCCAGCCCATTCCCATCGGGCGCAGCGGCGGCAAAGACCCCTATCCAACCACGGTCAATGCCAACCCTTCCAGTCGAATCAATCAGGCGATGACCAGCACCGAACTCAATGACGGTGAGTTTGCCAGTGTCGCCAGCGGCAGTTCGATTCGCAGCAATGTGATCACGCCGAACTCGGACATGCCCGGCATGAACGTACTGACCAACCCCAACGGCCTGCCAGGCATGAGTGGCGGACACGGCGGCGGTGGCGGCGGCACGATTTCCAACACGATCAATCGCTCGCTGAGCAGCGGTCTGGCACCGCTGACCCGCATGGCTGGAGGCCAATGAGATGAATCATTCCCTTCTGCTGCTTGCCCTTTTCGGCTGTGCCGGTGCAATGGCCGCCGATCCCGTTTCAGTGAACAACGCCGACATTCAGGACACCGGTATCCAGTACCGCGGCAACTTCAACGTTAACCAGGCCGCCGGCGACCAGATGCAACAGACCAACACCAAGGCGATCGCTATCGGCACCAATGCCAGCGCTACGACCATCGTCAGGCAAACACTCGATACACCTGCCAACCCGTCGATGAACGCCAGCACCACCATTGGCGGCAATTCTTTCAGTAATGGTAACGGGATCCTGGGTGTGAACCAGGGTGCCGGTGCCAACAACCAGATGGCCAACGTGACACGCGTCAGCATCAGTGCTGCCCCGCAGAGCGTTGACGACAGTGCCCTTTCACAACAGAACGTGGCGCTTTTACCGAGCTCAGGAGCAACTGGTACCTCATCCGGCAGTCGCCAGGTCACGACAAGTGATCAGGCCTTCACCGGCAGCCGAGGGGTAATCCAGGTGAACCAGAGTGCCGGGGTGGGGAACCGAATGGCTAACACCCTGAGCATCCGGGTCGCAGACTGACCCAAACAACAAAAGCAGTGCAATTAGAAAGTACCAACACTTAACCAACTAATAAGCACGATGGAGAAACACCATGAAACCTACAATGGCTCTCAAACCACTGGTTTTCGCACTTGCAGCAGTGATGGCAATCGCAGCACAGGCAGGCGGTCGTGATGACGATCATGGTAACGGGCACGGCAATGGTCATGGCAACCATGAACCAAAAGGCCCTACCCTGGAACAACTTCTGCAAATCGGCGCCGGCGCTGGTGCTGCCGTACTCGACACGCAGAACAGCGATGGCAACCTGGTTGGCAACCAAGGCACCAAAAATGATGCCTCCGTTCGCGACTCCGCCAATGGCACCAACGGCAACGTCGGCATGAACAACACCGCCGGGGATGGCAACCAACAAGACAACGCCGCTGCACTGGCAACTGCCGACGAAAGCTTCATCTTCGGCAGTGCCGTGTCCGTTTCCAGCGCGACTCAGGTCAACAACAACAACGCGGTTGCCAACTACTCCACAACCAACAATGCCAGCCTCAACAACGTGGGTAACGGTGGTTCCGGCAACATCGGTGTGAACAACAGTGCCGGCAACTTTAACCAACAGAAAAACAACCTGGCCATCGCTGTATCCGGTGGTCGTGTAGCTAACGCTGCTGCCGCTGCCAACCAAAGCTCCACTGGGTTGACTGTGTCCAACAACGGCACTCAAACCTACAAAACCGATACTCTGAGAGGCACCTTCACCGCTGCCGGCGCATTCGTGGCAGCTGGCAAAGCGACCATCGAAGGCGACAAAGGCCATGGTGGTGGCGGTTATGGCGACAACGACCGTGGTAATGGCGGCTACGGCGGCAGCAAAGATCAGAAAGCGACCTTTGAAGCTGTCGGCATCTTCGGTCTCGCTGGTGTAACCACGCAACAAGTGCTGACCCCAGACGGCTGGAAAAACCCTGTGACCAACAATGCAAACATCTCCAACGTTGGTAACAACTTCTCCGGCAACGCTGGTTACAACAACGCCGCAGGTGTTGGCAACCAACAAAGCAACTCGCTGTCCATCGCTGCAGGTTGCAAAGCCTGCATGTAATCGCGATCGAAACGAAAGCCCCGGAAACGGGGCTTTTCCTCAGTCCGCAAAGGCGTATCGATCATGCGTAAAACTGCCCTTTTCGCTCTGCTTTGTGTCTGTGGCCTGACTCAGGCCGGTCAGATGCCCGTGGCTGCCCTGCCCGGTGGCACGCTGATCTACAAGGACGTGCAAAGCATTCGTGAGCGCAAGTTTGCCGACATTGTCGAACAGAAAACCGATTTCAGCTGCGGCGCTGCCGCACTGGCAACGGTGTTACGCCAGGCCTATTGGCTCGACGTCGATGAGGAGCACATCATCAAAGGCATGCTGGTCAACGCAGACCAGGACCTTGTTCGTACTCAAGGGTTTTCCATGCTCGACATGAAGCGCTACATAGAAAGCATCGGCATGCGCGCCAGGGGCTACAAGATCCCACCGGAAAAACTCGACGCTGTAACCATCCCGGTGGTGGTACTGATGGAAATTCGCGGCTACAAGCATTTCGTCGTGCTGCAGCGTTCGGACAAGGATTGGGTTTACATCGGAGACCCGGTACTCGGCCATAAACGCTACAAACATGATGACTTTGTCAAAGGTTGGAACGGCATCGTTTTCGCCATCGTCGGTCCCGGATATGACAAGGCCAACGCCTTGCGTAGCCCTCCTGTACCGCTGACGGCCAAGAACAAGCTGGATGGCTTCAACCCGGTCAAAGATGCTGAATTGATGGACTTCGGGTTCATACAGAGCGACTTCTTTTAATCGCCGATTATAAAGAATGGGGCTGGATGTCCCGGGAGCAGCAAATGAAAACCTCATACTGGCTGGCCGCCGCCTGCCTGGCAGCGAGTGCGTCAGGCTATGCCAATGCAGGATTCAAACCTATCGAGATACAGGACAAGGAGTTGTCCGAACTACGTGGTCGTTACGTCATGCCGGGGCGGATTATCAGCTTCGGCATTGTCATGAGCAGTACCTGGCGCAACGCCAGTGGCGATCTGATCGGGGCTTCGACCTCGATGCAACTTCAAGCTGCAACGGTAAAACCTGAATTCTATGTGCAAACGATCAAGGAACACGGCAACGGCAGCACCCTCGCGGCGGGTACCGGCACGATCTCCGGTGGCGCCGGCCTCAACAGCAGCCAGGGCGTGACCCAGAGCGTACGCGCCGCCGGTGACGGCAACACCGCCAATAACAATGTGGCCATCAATGTAAAAGAAGCCAACACCCCTCCACCACTGGCGCCCGCACAAGGCCAGGCCCTGATGGCCGGGCAGACCATCGGTGCCAGCAACGCCGCCGGCAGCGTCGCCGTTTCGGCCTCCGGCAGTGGCGTGCAGATGGCGATCCAGGCCTCGGGAAACCAGGGCACGGCGCTGCAACAAGTCGCTCAGGGTGGCTTGCTGCAGAACACGCGCTTGCTGGGCAGTGCCAACGTGGTCAACAACATGACTCAACTCAACGTCGTCCTGAACAATAACGGTATGAGCGCCGGTGCACTGGACTGCAACCTGACTCAACTCAGGGCACTACGCAATATCGGATATTGAACTACGCTGAGTCTCGATCATTGGGCTTAAAGGGACGGCTTATTCATGTATCGATCAGTATCACTGCGTGCCGCTGTATGTTTGAGCACACTTCTACCTGCAGCAATGCTGCAAGCGGCACCGGACGCCGACGTAGAGGCCCTGAAACAAGAGCTTCTGGAGCTGAAGCAACGCTACGAAGTACAACAAAAGGCCCTGGCGGTGCTCGAACAACGGGTCCGCCAGGTCGAAGACCAGCCGGCGGCACCGCAACCCAAACGTCTGGCCAAGTCGCCGTCTGACATGAAAGGCAATCCCAAAGTGGCTACCGGTACCGGTGCCGCCGCAGCGTCGGGGGGCGCGGCTGGGGGCAGTGGTGCTTCTTACGGGCAATCGCTGGCAGACGATTCGCAACCGGCACAGAGTGTGTCCAACCTGTACGACGAGGCCAGCGGCTTCTTCGGCGGGGGCAAATTCAGCGTTGAAACCGGCATCACCTATTCGCGCTACGACACCCGTCAGTTGATCCTCAACGGCTTCCTGGCACTGGACTCGATCTTTCTCGGCAACATCAACCTGGACCGGATCAAGGCCGACACTTGGACCCTCGACCTCACGGGTCGCTACAACTTCGACAACCGCTGGCAGTTCGACCTGAACGTGCCGGTGGTCTACCGCAGTTCGACTTATCAGTCCGGCGGCGGCAATGGCGGCGCATCCAACGTCACCACCGAACAGGACGTTGATCGCGATCCAACCATCGGCGACGTCAACTTCGGCATCGCCTACAAGTTCCTCGACGAGTCGGTCAACACGCCGGATGCCGTGGTCACCTTGCGCGTCAAGGCGCCTACCGGCAAGGATCCGTTCGGGATCAAACTGCGCCAGACCGACGCCAACTCCAACCTGTTCGTGCCGGACACCCTGCCGACGGGCAACGGCGTCTGGTCGGTCACCCCGGGGATCTCGCTGGTCAAGACGTTCGATCCGGCCGTGCTGTTCGGCAGCTTGTCCTACACCCACAACCTGGAGGAATCGTTTGACGACATCAGCTCCACCGTCAACCAGAAAAACCCGGGCAAGGTGAAGATCGGCGACAGCTTCCAGATCGGCGCCGGTGTCGCGTTTGCGCTGAACGAGAAGATGAGTATGTCGTTCTCGATGTCTGACCTGGTGCAGCGCAAGAGCAAGCTGAAACAGGATGGCGGCGATTGGCAATCGGTGGTGTCCAGCGACGCCAACGCCGGTTACTTCAACGTCGGCATGACCATTGCAGCCACCGACAACCTGACCATTGTTCCAAACCTGTCGATCGGTCTGACCGACGATGCCCCGGACTTTTCCTTTAGCCTGAAATTCCCGTACTACTTCTAAAGCCACAGCAAAAGATCGCAGTCTGCGGCAGCTCCTACAGAGATTACACATCTCTCATGCAGGAGCTGCCGCAGGCTGCGATCTTTTGATCTTCGGCGTCTAGCGAATCTGATGTTTATGCAGCAGGCGATAAAACGTCGGCCGTGAAACCCCCAGTACCTTGGCCGCAACGCTCAGGTTATCGCTATGCCGGTTCAACACATCGCACAGCGCCTGGCGTTCGGCGCGAGTCTTGTAATCTTCCAGGGTGCCCATCGGCGTGGCGATCGAGTGCTGGCTGATCAGTCCCAGATCGCGGGCTTCAATCTGCCGGCCTTCAGCGAGCACCAGACCGCGACGCACGCGGTTGGCCAGTTCCCGCACATTGCCTGGCCAGTCATGCTTGCCCATCGCGATCAACGCATCTTCGCTGAAACTGCGCGGGCGTCGGCCGGTTTCGTGGCTGTAGAAGTGGGAAAAGTGGTTGGCCAGCATCGACAGATCGCCGTGGCGTTCGCGCAACGGCGCCGTGACCACTTGCAGCACGTTGAGGCGGTAATACAGGTCCTCGCGAAAGCGTTTTTTCTCGATAGCGGCTTCGAGATCAACGTGGGTCGCCGCCAACACCCGGACGTCGACCGGGATCGGCTGACTGCCGCCCACGCGTTCGATGTGTTTTTCCTGCAGGAAGCGCAACAGATTGGCTTGCAATTCCAGCGGCAGGTCACCGATTTCATCGAGAAACAGCGTGCCACCGTTGGCCGCTTCGATGCGCCCGACCTTGCGCTGATGCGCGCCGGTGAAGGCGCCTTTCTCGTGACCGAACAGCTCGGACTGAATCAAGTGCTCGGGTATCGCCCCGCAGTTGATGGCCACAAACGGTTTGCTGTGACGCTGAGACTGACGGTGCAAGGTGCGCGCGACCAGTTCTTTACCGGTACCGCTTTCGCCGCGAATCAAGACCGGCGATTCGGTCGGTGCCAGTTTGCTGAGCAACTTGCGCAGCTCGCGGATCGGTTTGCTGTCACCCAGCAATTCGTGTTCGGGCTGGTCGACATGAATCGTCCCCTGCCCGCGCAAGCGCGCCATGCCGAAGGCGCGGCCAAGAGTGACCTGGACCCGCGACACATCGAACGGCAAGGTGTGGAAATCGAAGAACCATTCACAAACGAAGTCGCCGACGTTCTGCAGCCGCAAAACTTCCTGATTCAGCACGGCAATCCATTCGGTGCCACTGCGGCTGATCAGTTCCTTGACGGCTTCGGGTCGCTCGAGGTGAAAAGGCTGCAAGCGCAGCAAGCCGACATCACAACTGCGGTCGGCAGCATTTTCCAGGGTACAGCTATCGACATCCCACCCTACCGCGCGTAAACCGGGCAATAATCGGTGACAGTCGTCGCAAGGATCGACCACCAGTAAACGTCGTAACGCAGGCGCTTCGCTCATGACTGTTCCTTGGCGCCAAATTTTAGGAAAAGGTTTTAAAAACAGTCATTTGGCAGACCTGGCTGTAACATTAGCAAGAATTTGACAGGACCTTGTATCGTTTGCTTATAGGCGTACAGGCGAACTAGTTATAAGCAGCGGCTTTGTTAGTTAGCTATCGACTGATTTGTGCCATGAAGCTTTCATCCAGCTTACAAAAGCACTCATAAAACCAGCGATATGAAAGAAAGTTGAAATTTCTTTGTGACATGTGTGACCTGTCAGAGGGTTGCGTGCATCAGTACAAGTAACCAGCCGAACGGTAAGCCCAACCGACGGCATATCACTTGATTGGGCACTACAGAGAGAAGACCCCATGACCGCCCCGCTCCGTATCAACGAAGCTCTTTTGATTGCCAACCACGCCTTTAAACCTTTTCAATGCGTGGCCTGGGCTCCACAAGACGGCAATGGCGAACTGAGCCTGACCGTTATCGACCGCACCAACTCGCACATCGGCCGCAAACAGATTCCGAGCAGCGCCTACTCCGACCCGGCCCAACTCGAGCAACTGCTGCAACAGGCTCGCGCCGAACTGAGCGAAGAAGGTTACATGCTGCAATCCTGGTCGATGCCACATTGATAGCGGGATGCTGCGGATAACTTTTCAGTTATCCGCCCGCTTCCTGTTAGTTGCCATAGCGATTTAATTTCGCGTACGCCTGTACAACTTTTGCAACGGGTTCAAGCGTAACTGCTTGGCAGGCTTGCTATTGGTTCAAAAAGACACTGTTCTGGCACAGTGTGACCCTCCACCTGTTAGTTCTTACAGTTGTACTTCCTGCTGTTCAGGGATTGAATGTTCCGCTCATGCAGTTTGCCGGCCGGCTCGCGGCGTTGGTCAACTCGCAAGGAGAAGCGTGCATGTCCAGCCTGAACGCCTATGCCCTCCCGACGTTATCGAATAATGCCGGTCAACTCGACAAGACATTCGCTGGCAGCGGTGTCGCTCAGGTGTACTTTGCCGGCAGCCTGTCCAGCCTGACACAGGGTGTCGCACTGGATGCCCAAGGCCGAATCCTTGTGGCGGCGAAAGTCGGCATCGCCGAAGGCAGCCGCTTCGGCCTGGCACGTTTGCTCGCCGATGGCTCCGCCGATCTGACCTTCGGTCATCAGGGCAGCGTGATCGACGCGTTTGCCTCAGGCTTCGAAGCCTCCGCCAGCAAGGTGCAGACGCTGCCTGACGGGCGCATCCTGTTGGCCGGCCTGCATTATGAAAACAGCCATCGCACCTTGCCCGCCCTCGCCTTGTTCGATACCCACGGTCATCTGCAGCAGTCCTTCGGCGATAACGGCCGGCAAATCGTCCGTCTGCCAGGCGAGTTGTCCATGGGCACCCGCGACAGTTGGCTGCCACCGGGCGTACCGGGCGCCGAGGCCTGCGACTTCGCGGTCCAGCCAGACGGGCATATCCTGCTGATCGCCAATCATCACTTCGAACTCGCCGACCATGCCGGCATATTGATCCGCCTCAAGCCCGACGGGCGCCTGGACCAGTCGTTCAACGGTCGAGGCTTTGTCATGATCCGGCATCTCTTGCTCAATACCTGGCTCAGTAGCCTGCTGCTGCAGGACGACGGACGTATCGTGGTCGCCGGCTCCATCGACTTTCCTCAGGAAGGCCTGCTGGCGCGTTACCTGCCCGATGGTCGTCTGGACGAACGTTTCGCAGTGGACGGCTTCCTTGCATTCAAGGCCCACGGCAAAAGTGCACTGGTCAGTCAGGTGCTGGAATCCGCCGAAGCGCTGCATTGTTTCGGCAGCAGCCGCGATCCGATCCGTTGCCTGGCGCTCAGCCTGCACACCAACGGACGCCCCGACCAGCACCACAACGCCGGCCTGCCACAGCTGCTGGAAATCGGCTCCAGCGGTTGTCAGTGGAGCGCGGCGCAGCGCATGGCCGACGGCCGCCTGATTGCGGTCGGCGCGACCATCGGCGGGTTCGAGGCTGATTTCATCGTCGCCCGCTACTGCCCTGACGGTCATCTCGATCCGAGTTTCGGTGAAGGTCGCGGCTGGTTGCGCACGCGCCTGGGCCGCAGCCTGGACACCGCCAATTCGCTGGCCGTGCAGGCGGATGGTGCACTCCTCGTCGGCGGTTATTCGCTGGATGGCAACTACCGGGCAATGGTTGCGCGATACCTCAATCAGTAATGCCCCCTTGGCAGCGCCTACGGTATTGAGGAACGTGTTTCGCCATTCACGACTTGAACTTGTCAGACACATCCGGCAACTTGCTCGCTTCTAAATACAAGGAGCAACCGATGTCCGGTTCAATGGCCCAGGCGTTCGCGCATAATTTTCTCGGGCACTCGCCACGCTGGTATAAGGCGACCATCGTCGGATTCCTGATTCTCAACGCCCTCGTGCTGTTCACGGTGGGTCCGGTCGCCGCAGGCTGGTTGCTGGTGATCGAGTTCATCTTCACCCTCGCCATGGCGCTCAAGTGCTATCCGCTGATGCCTGGCGGCCTGTTGCTGATCGAAGCGCTGTTGCTGAAGATGACCACCGCGCAGGCGCTTTACGATGAACTGGTGCACAACTTCCCGGTAATCCTGCTGCTGATGTTCATGGTGGCGGGCATCTACTTCATGAAGGATCTGTTGCTGTTCCTGTTCTCGCGACTGTTGCTCGGCGTGCGTTCGAAAGCGATCCTCGCGCTGATGTTCTGCTTTTTGTCGGCGTTTCTGTCGGCGTTTCTCGATGCCTTGACCGTGACGGCGGTGATCATCAGCGCCGCAGTAGGCTTTTATTCGGTGTATCACCGCGTCGCCTCAGGCAATGACCCGCGTCAGGACAGTGAGTTTGGCGACGACCAGAACCTGCCGAAGCTGCATCACGAAGATCTGGAACAGTTTCGTGCGTTTCTGCGCAGCCTGTTGATGCACGGCGCGGTCGGCACCGCACTGGGCGGCGTGTGCACGCTGGTCGGTGAGCCGCAGAACCTGTTGATCGGCCATGAGATGGGCTGGCACTTCGGCGAGTTCTTCCTGAAAGTCGCGCCGGTGTCGCTGCCGGTGCTGGCGGCGGGTCTGGTGACCTGTGTGTTGCTGGAGAAGCTGCGCTGGTTCGGTTACGGCACGCTGCTGCCTGATAACGTGCGCGCCGTCCTGGCCAACTACGCCGCCGAAGACAACGCCGAGCGCACGGCGCGCCAACGCGCTGCACTGTTGGTGCAAGGTGCCGCGGCGCTGATTCTGATCGGTTGTCTGGCGTTTCACGTGGCGGAAGTCGGTCTGATCGGCTTGATGGTGATCGTGCTGATCACCGCGTTTACCGGGATCACCGACGAGCATCGTCTGGGCAGTGCATTCAAGGACGCGATGCCGTTTACCGCGTTGCTGGTGGTGTTTTTTGCGGTGGTGGCGGTGATTCACGACCAACAACTGTTCGCACCGCTGATTGAGTGGGTGCTGGCGCTGCCGGCCGATCAGCAACCCGGCATGCTGTTCATTGCCAACGGCCTGTTGTCGGCGATCAGTGACAACGTGTTTGTCGCCACCATCTACATCACCGAAGTGAAGCAGGCATTCCTCGCCGGCCACATGAGCCGCGAGCATTTCGAGACGCTGGCGATTGCGATCAACACCGGCACCAACTTGCCGAGCGTGGCGACGCCCAATGGCCAGGCCGCGTTCCTGTTCCTGCTGACGTCGGCGATTGCACCGCTGGTGCGCCTGTCGTACGGGCGGATGGTGTGGATGGCGTTGCCGTACACCTTCGTGATGGGGTTGCTGGGCTGGTATGCCGTGAGCTACTGGCTGTAATCACAGCGAATAATCTGTAGGAGCGAGCCCGCTCGCTCCTACAGTAGTTTTTGCGTTTGTTCAGCGCGGGAGGATGTATCTCTCGATGGCCTGCGCCACACCATCTTCAGTGTTTGGCCCGGTAATCACATCGGCCTGCCGCTTCACCGCTTCTTCCGCCTGCCCCATGGCAATCGACAGCCCGGCACACTGGAACATCGCCGGGTCGTTACCGCCATCACCAATCGCAGCAGTGTGTTCCAGCGCAATACCAAGATGCGCGGCAATGGTCGCCAGCGCGCTGCCCTTGTTGGCTTCCAGCGCCGTTACGTCCAGATACACCGGTTGCGAACGGGAGACCTGCGCCATGCCGTTAACCTGCTCCTGCAGACGCGCCTCAAGCTCGATCAGCAGATCCGTGTTGTGGCTGGTGGCGACAATCTTGTCGATGCGCTCCAGGTACGGCTCGAAACTCTCGACCACCACCGGCGGATAACCGAGGCCGTGTTGTTCGCGCGGCACCATCGGGCCGTGAGGGTCCTTGAGCAGCCAGTCGCCACCGCTGAACACCCAGATTTCGACCTCCGGCTGATCGGCGAACGTTGCCAGGGCAATCAACGCCGTCGGCGCTGGCAGGTAATGCGCCACCAGCAAGCTGCCGTCAGGATTGACGAGGGTGCCGCCATTAAACGCCGCGGTCGGCAGATCGACGCCCAAGGCTTCGATCTGCTGCAACATGGCCTTCGGCGGGCGCCCGGTCGCCAGGCTGAACAACACGCCGGCCTCGCGCAACGAGCGCACGGCGTCAATGGTGCGCTGGCTCAGGCTGTGATCAGGCAGCAACAGCGTGCCATCCATGTCGCTGAGCAAAAAGCGGATCGAGTGACTCATCCCAGACCATGCCAGACGCGACCATCGCGAGTCAGCAGATCATTGGCGGCTTGCGGGCCATCTTCACCGGCGGCGTAGGTCTGCACGCTCGCGTCCTGCTGCCAGGCGTCGAGGAACGGTTGCACGGCGCGCCAGCCATTCTCGATGTTGTCGGCACGCTGGAACAGGGTCTGGTCGCCGGTCAGGCAGTCGTAGATCAGCGTCTCGTAACCGGTCGACGGCTGCATCTCGAAGAAATCCTTGTAGGCGAAGCCCAGTTCGATATTGGCCATGTTCAGCGCGGGTCCCGGGCGTTTGGCCAACAGGTCGAACCACATGCCTTCGTTGGGCTGGATCTGGATACGCAGGTAGGTCGGCTGCAGTTCGTCGACCTCGGTGTCACGGAACTGCGCGTACGGCGCCGGTTTGAAGCAAATGACGATCTCAGTGTCGCGCACGCTCATGCGCTTGCCGGTGCGCAGGTAAAACGGCACGCCGACCCAGCGCCAGTTGTCGATCATGACTTTGAGCGCGACATAGGTTTCCGTGGTGCTGTCCGGCGCAACATTGGCTTCCTGGCGATAACCGTTCAACGCCTTGCCGTCGATTTCGCCGGCGCTGTACTGGCCTCGCACCGAATTGGCTCGCGCCTCGTCGACGGTCCACGGGCGAATCGCCCCGACCACTTTGGCCTTCTCGCCACGCACCGCATCGGCACCGAACGCGGCCGGCGGCTCCATGGCAACCATCGCCAGCAACTGGAACAGGTGATTGGGCACCATGTCGCGCAGTGCGCCGGTGTGCTCGTAAAAACTGCCACGGGTTTCAACGCCGACGGTTTCGGCGGCGGTGATCTGCACGTGGTCAATGTAATGGTTGTTCCAGAACGCTTCGAACAAGCTGTTGGAGAACCGGCTGACCAGAATGTTCTGCACGGTTTCCTTGCCCAGGTAATGGTCGATCCGATAGATCTGCTTCTCGGACATTACCTTGAGCAAACAGGCGTTCAGCGCTTCGGCGGTTTGCAGGTCGGAGCCGAACGGCTTCTCGATCACCACCCTTCTGAACGCTTCGGGAGTTTCTTCAAGCAAACCGGCGCTGCCCAGTCGGCGCACCACTTCACTGAAGAAACGCGGCGCGGTGGCCAGGTAGAACACCGCATTGCCGGTGCCGCTGTCGGCAATTTTCGCCGCCAGCGCGGAATAAGTGCTGTCGTCCAGGAAATCACCCTGGACGTAGCTGATACCTTTGGCGAGCTTGGCCCACAAGGCCGGATCCAGCATCTGATCGCCCTTGCCGACCTTCGCCGCCACTTCGGTACGGATGAAGTCTTCGAGCTTTTGCGCGAAGGCTTCATCGGTAATGGCGTTGTGGTCAACGCCGACGATCCGCAGATTTTCGTCAAGCAAGCCGTCGCGACTGAGGTTGTACAGCGCCGGCATCAGCAAGCGCTTGACCAGGTCGCCGTGGGCACCGAACAGAAACAGCGTGGTCGGTGGTGCGGGTTCTGCCTTGGATTTTCTGCGGATCGTATGGGTCATTTCTTCGGTATCTCCACGTGGCCGCCGAAGCCGAAGCGCTGGGCCGAAAGAATCTTGTCGCCAAAAGTGCCCTGGCCGCGTGAGCGGTAGCGCGAGAACAGCGAGTTGGACAGCACCGGGACCGGCACCGCTTGTTCCATGGCAGCCTCGATGGTCCATTGGCCTTCGCCGCTGTCCGCTACCGAACCGGAGAAGCCGTCAAGCTTAGGATCGCTCGCCAGCGCATCAGCGGTCAGGTCGAGCAACCACGATGAAACCACGCTGCCACGGCGCCAGACTTCGGCGATGTCGGCCACGTTCAGATCGAAACGCTGATCTTCCGGCAGACGTTCGCTGGACTTGGTCTTGAGGATGTCGAAGCCTTCGGCGAAGGCCGCCATCATGCCGTACTCGATACCGTTGTGGATCATCTTCACGAAATGCCCGGCACCGGCAGGACCGGCGTGGATATAGCCGTGCTCGGCGCGGTGATCCTCGGACTTGCGGTCCTTGGTGCGCGGAATGTCGCCCATGCCCGGCGCCAGTGCGGCGAACAGCGGATCGAGACGCTGCACGGTTTCGGCGTCGCCGCCGATCATCATGCAGTAACCGCGTTCCAGGCCCCAGACGCCGCCGGAGGTGCCGACGTCAATGTAGTGCAGGCCCTTCTCGGCCAAGGCCTTGGCGCGGCGAATGTCATCTTTATAGTTGGTGTTGCCGCCGTCGATGATGGTGTCGCCGGCTTCGAGCAAAGTGCTCAGGGTGTTGATGGTGTCTTCGGTCGGCGCGCCGGCCGGCAGCATGACCCAGACCGCGCGCGGTTTGGCCAGGCCGGCAACCAGTGCCGGCAAGTCGGCGACGCCGGTGGAGCCCTCGGCGACCAGGTTGTCGATGAAAGCGGTATTGCGGTCGTAAACAACGGTGGTGTGACCGTTGAGCATCAGACGCCGCGCAATATTGCCGCCCATGCGGCCCAGTCCAATAATCCCGAGTTGCATGTGCTGATGCTCCTTACTACAAATAAATGTGTGTCATTGGTTATAGCCCAACGCGACTGATGGAGGTTAGTCCAGAGCGTTGCGATGAAGTTTCCGGGCATTGTGCCCGATCCAGACTGATAACGCCCCGAATCCTGCCGAAGACACACCGACCATGAAAAATAAAAAAGTTCCATTCACAGGCAAAAGAAATCAAAATCGGCGCCGATAGTAAGAGAGCACCTCGAAACCGGGGGCTACTTACAGTTGAGACACGCCATTTGCGAGGTGAGCAATGGGCACAGTACACACAGCAATGCCGCCACAAACCCTGTACGTGACAATCCGTCGCGATGAATTGCGTCAGTTGAAAGACGAGCGCGACCAGTTGAAGCAGGAACTGGCCCAACTGCAGATGGCCCACGGCCTGCAGTCGAAACCGGTGCCGGTCGTTCAGCGTCACCCACACGCCTGATCCCTCTTTTCTCGGGAACCGCCACCGCGGTTCCCTACGCTCTACCCCGGCCGCTTTCGCCAACTCACAAAACTTTCACATTCTCTTCGTAATACTCCGCCTCCATTCTGGCCGTACCTTCGCGTATGGCCTTCGTTCGTCGGCTTTATGAATGTCCCGGCGGTGGTTGTAAACGAGTCAGCTGGAGCGCCGAATGGCATTGTTCAAACGCAGCAAAACGACTGCGACAGATTTCGACTGGGCCGGTTTTATCTGGCTGTTTGTATTCTTCTGGTATTTTTCCGGCATCACCCAACTGCTGATCCAGCTGACCGGCACCTCCGGCTTCAGCGGATTCCGCCAAGCGTTCTTCACCAGCGCGCTCTGGCTGGCACCGATGCTGCTGTTCCCCAAGCGCACGAAACTGCTGGCCGCCTTGATCGGCCTGGTGCTGTGGGCCTGTTCGATGGCCAGTCTGGGTTACTTCTTCATCTATCAGCAGGAATTCTCCCAGAGCGTCATCTTCATCATGTTCGAGTCGAACGTGTCCGAAGCCGGCGAATACATGACTCAGTATTTTGCCTGGTGGATGGTGGTCGCGTTCCTCGCCCATACCGCGTTCGCCTATTTCCTGTGGACTCGCTTGCGTCCGGTGTACATGCCCCGTGGTCGCGCTCTGGTGGCGGCCGTCGCCATCGTCATCGCCGTGGTCGGCTACCCGCTGGTCAAACAGACGATACGCATGGGCTCCTTCGCACAAGGCTTCGAGAAATTCGAAACCCGCATCGAGCCAGCCGTGCCATGGCAGATGGCCGTGGCCTATCACCGTTATCTGGATACCCTCGCCGACATGCAGGGCATGCTGCACAACGTGAGCAAGATCCCGCCGCTGAAAAACCTCAAGGATGCCTCGGCCGATCAGCCGAAGACCCTGGTGCTGGTGATCGGCGAATCGACCAACCGTCAGCGCATGAGCCTTTACGGCTATCCGCGTAAAACCACGCCGGAACTGGACAAGCTCAAGGATCAGTTGGCGGTATTCGATAACGTCGTCACCCCGCGCCCCTATACCATCGAGGCGTTGCAGCAGGTGCTGACCTTCGCTGACGAAGAACACCCGGATCTGTACCTGACGACGCCGTCGCTGGTCAGCATGATGAAACAGGCCGGTTACAAGACCTTCTGGATCACCAACCAGCAGACCATGACCAAGCGCAACACCATGCTCACGACCTTCTCCGAACAGGCCGACGAGCAGGTGTACCTGAACAACAACCGCAACCAGAACGCCGCCCAGTACGACGGCGACGTGATCGAGCCGTTCAACAAGGCCCTGAACGATCCGGCGCAGCGCAAATTGATCGTCGTGCACCTGCTCGGCACTCACATGAGCTACCAGTACCGCTATCCGCCGAGCTTCGACAAGTTCCAGGATCGCAACGGTGTACCGGCCGGTGTGCGTGACGACCAGGTCCCGACCTACAACAGCTACGATAACGCCGTGCTGTACAACGATTTTGTCGTGTCGAGTCTGATCAAGGATTACGCAAAGTCCGATCCGAACGGCTTCCTGCTGTACCTGTCGGACCACGGTGAAGACGTGTTCGACTCGGTCGGCCACAACACCCTGGGGCGTAACGAAAACAAGCCGACCGCACCGATGTACACCATTCCGTTCATGGCCTGGGCTTCGCCGAAATGGCGCGAGAACCATGACTGGAACTTCGCGGCGGACCTGGATCGTCCTTACAGCAGCTCGCACCTGATCCACACCTGGGCCGACATGGCCGGGCTGAACTTCGATGAGCTGGACCGCAGCAAGAGCCTGGTCAGTGACAGTTTCAAGGCTCGCCCTTTGCTGATCGGCGATCCGTATCAGACGGAACAGCGCTCGCTGATCGACTTCAGCCTGATGAAGCCGAAAAAAGCCGATCCCGCCCCGGCGGATATCGTCCAGAAGTAACCCGAAAAAAGGGGCCGAAACCGGCCCCTTTTTCATGCTCGCAGCCCCCGCCCTCTCCTGCGCCTTACCCCTCCCGTCAACGGTGTTAACCCCGAGTTAATTAACCGCCCACAGACTCAGTCCCGAGTTCTGTTTCATGGATGAACGGCTCCGACTTGTTCAGTAGGAGGCACCATGAAAATCACCACCGTATTACTTGCCGGGCTGCTTGCCCTCGGATCAGCCAGCGCCTTTGCCGAAGGCGGCGCCGAGCGCATGCGTCACTACTTCGACCACTTCCCGGTCCACACCACGCAAAGCGCGCAGGCGAACGACGCCGACGCCAGAGAGATTCGCGTTCCCGCCGATCAGACGGCGCAAGCCACCGAGTCTTATCGCAACTGAGGTTTACCGAGCAACCGATGGACCTCCCGTGGCTCCGCTCTGGCCCGGGAGAAGACAGTTGGGCGCCCATGGCGGGCGCCTTTTTTTATGCCTGCAGAGTCTTGATCCAGAACAGCATGCGCCCGTGATCGGGGTTGAACATGCCCGGCGTAAAACCGAACTTGCTGTAGGCATTCTGGGCTACGGCGTTGCCTTCCAGCACTTCCAGGGTGATCTTGCAGCAGCCACGCTGGCGGGCGATTTCCTCGACCTTGCGCAGCATTTTCTGGCTCAGCCCCAGACCGCGAAACTGACTCACCACTGCCACGTCATGCACGTTGACCAGTGGCTTGCAGGCGAACGTGGAAAATCCTTCGAAGCAGTTCACCAACCCGGCCGGCTCACCGCCCACGAACGCCAGCACGCTGAAGGCGTGCGGACGGCGGGCAAGTTCTGCGGGCAATCGACGCAGCAAGTCGGGATCGAGTGGCTGACCACCACCCATCGGGTCTTCGGCGTAATGATTGAGCACAATGCCGATGGCTTCGGCGTGCAGTGGATTGCTGTAACTGGCCTGAAGTACAAGAATTTCTGCGGAATCCATTTCCATCCCCAAACACATGATGAGCCCCGGCACGCAAAGGGCGGGCTGAAAGGCTGACTCGACCTTAACGCGGACGTGTGCAGGTCGGCAATTATAAAAAACCAAAGATTCGGCAGCGCCTGCACCGTGTGACCTGCAAGCACTGCCGCATGCGCCGATCTTGGGCTTTGTGCCGTGCCATTCAATGGCCCCAGATCAGTTCTTCCGTCCACCCCAGTTCGGCAAAGTCCTGCGCCCGCAGCCGGGCCTCACCGGCGCAGAAAAACTCGTCCAGCTGCGGCGGCTTGACCGATGTACCACTGAGCATCGCATGCACCTGGCCGCGATGATGAATCTGGTGTTCGTACAGATGCGACAGCAGGCGCAAGCGGCTGTCGTGCTGCGGCGTGTCGCGGGCGATGGTGACGATCCGGCCGAGATCGGCATCGCGCAGTTGTTCGCAATAGGCGATCAGGCGCCGGTCAACGTGGGTCTGCTCCTCATGCAGTGCTGCGGCGTCGGTGAAGGGCTCGTCCTGATTGAAAAACACGTAGCAATCGGGATGCGGCTCGGCGCCTCGTAGCTCACGTTCCAGCGCATCGACGTAAAACCAGTCGCAGGTGAGGATGTGATTGAGGGTCAGACGAATGCTCGGGAAGAAGCTCACTCGCGGCGCTGCCAGCTCGGTGTCGGGCAGTTGCGACCAGGCCTTGGCCAGGCGGTGATTGGCCCAGGCATTCTGATAGGCCTGGGTCAGCAGATGGTGGGACAGCGGTTGCGGCATGATTGCGCCCTCCTCACTTCAGGCTTCGGCGAAGCGTTGCAACTGCATCTCCTGCAAGCGACTGAGGGTTCGGCGGAACGGAAACTCCAGATAACCCTCGGTATACAACGCGTCCATGGGCACCTGTGCCTCGACAAACAGCGGCACCTTGCGGTCGTAGCACTCGTCGACCAGCGCGATGAAACGCCGCACACCGTCGTCATGAACCGACAATTGCGGCAGCTCACGGTCGCCCGCCACGACCCGCTCGGCTCCGTCCTCGGTACCGCGGGCGATGCGCCCCTCGCGTTTGCGAGCGCTGAGGTTCGGCACGTCGCCCAACAGAATAGCCCGATAGTTGTCGCACAGCGCGATGAAATCCATCGCGGCAAAAGGCTGCTCGCAGAGGTCGGCGTAGCGGCACCAGAGCACGCTCTCGCTGGCCTGCACCACGTCCAGAACACGATGACCAACCGCCACCGGTTCCGGATGGGCCGTTTGCCCGGCCGTCAGGGCTTGAAAGACATCGCCCAAGGCGCTGGCCGAGCCAGGCGTGGCGACAAAGTAGCGTTGCTCGATCGCCCCCGGGTGCAGGCGATGATCCTCGGCACCGTTGACCGCAACCACTTGCATATGCGCCTTGATCGCCGCAATCGCCGGGACAAACCGGTCGCGATTGAAGCCATCGGCGTACAGCTCGTCCGGCGGCAGATTGGAGGTGCAGACCACCACCACGCCTTCATCGAACATCACTTGAAACAGGCGGCCGAGAATGATCGCATCGCCAATGTCATTGACGAACAGCTCATCGAAGCACAGCACACGAACTTCCGCTGCCAGTTCCCTGGCCAGTGCCCGCAGCGGATCGGCGATCCCGGTCAACTGGAACGAGCGCTGATGCACCCAGCCCATGAAGTGATGAAAATGCTGACGCCGCGCTGGCACCCGCAGGCTCTGATAGAACTGGTCCATCAGCCAGGTCTTGCCGCGCCCGACCGGCCCCCACAGATAAACGCCGGTGACCGAACGGGCACCGGCGTGCAGGGCTTCATGGCATTTTTGCAGGGCGAACACGGCATGTTCCTGCGCCTCATCCTGGATGAAGCCCTTGTGTTCGATGGCGTGCTGCCAGGCGCTGAGCGGAGAGTCGAAAGTCATGCGCGGCAGTATGCCACGATGGCTACAGGGAAATATCCAGCCGCGCGATTTTGCCCTGTTCGTTGAGACGGAACGTGTAGCGCAATTGCGCCGGACTGCCAGGAAACGTTCCGCTGATCAGGCCGTGTACCAGCACCTTGCCGGTGCGCTGCTGGACGTCCAGCACCTCGACCCGAGGCTGATAGCGTTGCGCAGTGTCCTGCATCCATTGCGCGATGGCGCGTGGACCAACCTGATGCTGACCCTCATCGAACACGTTGGCATCCTCGGCAAAGAAACTGGCGACGCGGCTGGTGTCACGCGCGTTGGCCGCGTCGAGGTACGCCGCGATGGCCGGGGCCAGGGTAGAGACGGGATGGGACATGATTGCAGCTCCTTTTTTGTCGGGTTCTGGCGCCATCCTAAAGCAGCCCTGCGTCAGTTTTTGTCAGCAGTGAAGCGTCCGCTTTCATCCAGTTTCATTTGCTCGCGCCAAGTGCGCAGCAAATCGCTGCGTCGGCCCGGATAGCGCTCGCCCTGCGCACTGGCAGCGCTGATGCGGTCGGTTCGGAACGTACGGTAGGCGCTGCGCAACTCACACCAGGCGACGATGATCCGCACCTCATTGAGAAACCCCAGCGCTAATGGCCAGATCAGTCGCTGGCTGGGCATCTGGCGGGCGTCGGCATAGTCGATATGCAACTTGGCCTGATCGCGGATCGCGTGACGAAACACATTCAACGCCACGGCATTCTGAGGAAACCCGTAACCCGGCGGTCCTGGCATCACCGTCGGATTGCGCAGCGCCTCCTGGGCCTGCGGATCGAGCACTGCGGCAATCTTGGCCAAGGCGTCTGCGGCGGCCTTGCCCAAGACCTCGTCGCCACGCTGATCGACATAACGCAGCCCCAGCACGATGGCCTCGGTCTCGTCGGCATTGAGCATCAGCGGTGGCAGAAACAGACCACTGCGCAACACATAACCAATGCCCGCCTCGCCATGAATCGGCGCACCGAGCGCGGTGAGCTCGGCGATGTCGCGATAGAGCGTGCGCTCGGAGACTTCCAGCTCGGCCGCCAGACTCGCGGCGGTCACCGCACGTTTCTTGCCGCGCAAAACCTGCAGCAAAGTCAAAAGACGAGTGGTACGCGACACGATGTTCAGGCTCTGCACGGAAAGGTGCGCGCAGCTTAGCAGAGGCTGGTGCCAGGAAATGGCAGGAGCCTGGATGAACAACGGCATTCAGTGGTGGAAGCAGGCAGTGGGGATAAAGACCGGCTACATCCTTTACGTTTAACAGGTGTAAAGGATGTACCCGTCTCTACAGGGTGTCAGACGTCGACTTTGTGTCGGGCCGCATAGAGGCAGAGCATTTCCATCGCCAGGGTCGCTGCGGCGAGTGAGGTCAGGTCGGCATGATCGTAGGCCGGGGCCACTTCCACCACGTCCATGCCGACCAGATTGATCCCGCGCAAACCGCCCAGAATCTCCAGCGCCTGCACCGTACTCAAGCCGCCGCACACCGGCGTACCGGTGCCTGGCGCAAAGGCCGGATCGAGGCAGTCGATGTCGAACGTCAGGTACACCGGGTTATCGCCCACCCGGGCGCGGATGGCCTCGACAATCGCCTCGCAGCCACGCCGATGCACCTGCCGCGCATCGAGCACCTGAAATCCCATGTGATCGTCGTTGGTCGTGCGCAACCCGATCTGCACCGAGCGCGCCGGATCGACCAACCCTTCCCGCGCCGCGTGCCAGAACATGGTGCCGTGATCGACCCGTTTGCCCGCCTCGTCCGGCCAGGTGTCGCTGTGTGCATCGAAGTGGATCAACGACAGCGTGCCATGCTTGCGTGCATGCGCCTTGAGCAATGGATAGCTGATGAAATGATCGCCTCCGAAGGTCAGCATCGCGCTGCCGGCATTGAGGATGTGTTCGGCATGGGCTTCGATGCTTTCTGGAATGCTGTGCGGCGAACCGTAATCGAAGTCGCAGTCGCCATAGTCGATCACCGCCAGATGATCGAACGGATCGAACGTCCACGGCCAGTGGCGCTCCCAGGCAATCCCGGTGGACGCCGCGCGAATCCCGCGCGGGCCGAAACGCGCGCCGGGGCGGTTGCTGGTGGCGGTGTCGAACGGCACACCGCTGACCGCCACGTCAACGCCGCGCAAGTCGCGGCTGTAGCGTCGGCGCATGAAACTGGTGATCCCGGCGTAGGTGCTTTCGGCGGCAGTGCCGTAGAGGCTGTCGCGCGTGATGGCCTGATCGTTTTGCATGGGCACGTCCATCTCGGTTCACTCCTGGTGTTATTGATGGCTACGGAAAGTGGTCCACAAACGGGTGCGCTGACGCATGTCCTTGAGGCTCATGCTGCGGTCGGCGTACAGCCGTTCGCGCACGGCGGCCGGCGGGTAGATGTCGGGGTCGCTGCGCACGGCTTCATCCACCAGCGGCGTCGCGGCCTGGTTGGCGGTGGCGAAGAACAGCGTATTGGTCAGCTCGGCCACCGAGTCGGGGCGCAGCATGAATTCGATGAATGCTCGCGCAGCGTCCGGGTGCGGCGCGTCTTTGGGGATGGCCAGGTTGTCCTGCCACACCAGCGTGCCCTCCCGTGGAATACGGTAGGCAACATCGAACGGCTTGCCGGCCTTACGGGCCTGATCGGCGGCCATGCTCGCGTCGCCGTTATAGGTCAGCGCCAGACACACGTTGCCGCTGGCCAGATCGTTGATCTGCCGGCCGGTGGCGACGTACAACACTGACGGCTGCAATTTCTGCAGTAGCGTCTGGGCGGCGGCCAGATCATTGCGCTCGGTGCTGTAGGGATCTTTCCCGAGGTAATGCAGTGCCAGGCCGATGACTTCCTGCGGCGAATCCAGAATGGCAATGCCGCAATCCTTGAGCTTGCTGGCGTATTCGGGCTTGAACAGCAGGTCGAGACTGTTAAGCGGCACATCTGGCAGCCGCTGTTTCACCGCCTCGACGTTCATGCCCAGGCCGAGCGTGCCCCAGGTGTACGGCACGCCGTAGCGATTGCCGGGATCGACGGCGGCGAGCTTTTCCAGCAGATCCGGGTCCAGATTGGCGTAACCCTTGAGTCCGTCGTGGCGGATTTCTTTCAACGCGCCGGCAGCCAATCCGCGCGCCAACACAGTGGAGGACGGCACGACCACGTCATAACCGCTGCCACCGGTGAGCAATTTGGTTTCCAGCACCTCGGAGGTATCGAAAGTGTCGTAACGCACGTGAATGCCGGTCTCCTGCTCAAAACGCTGCAGGGTGTGCGGCGGCACGTAATCGGCCCAGCTGTAGAGGTTGAGGGTTTTGTCCTCGGCCTGGGCATGGATGACCACGGACAACAACAGCGCGGGGAAACACAGCTTGAACACGGGAGCCATGACGAACACCTGACCGGAGGAAGTGGTGGCAGGATGCGCCTTCGGATACATTAGAAAAATAGCGAAATAATTATCCTGACTTTACCCCGGAGTAATGTGATGCTCGGCCAGCTTCACGATATTGATCTGCAGTTGCTGCGCCTGTTTGTCAGCGTGGTCGAGTGCGGCGGATTCAGCGCCGCGCAAGGTGAATTGGGCCTGAGCCAGTCGAGCATCAGCCAGCAAATGGCCAGGCTGGAAACGCGCCTGGGCTATCGCCTGTGCAGCCGTGGCAAGGCGGGTTTCAGCGTCACGCCCAAGGGTGAGCAATTGTTGATTGCCATCCGTAGCCTGTTCGAGTCGATCGAAACCTTTCGCCATCAATCCAACGGCGTCGCCGGGCGGCTGATTGGCGAGGTGCGACTGGGCATTTCCGAGGCGGTCGATCAATCCGTGCTGCAACGCGTGGCTGTGGCGATCCGGCGTTTTCGCGAACGCGACGAATCGGTGCGCATCGAGCTGATCAGCGCGATGCCCGGTGAGATGGAGCGCCTGTTACTGCAACAACGGCTGGATCTGGCGATCGGTTACTTCTCTCAGGCACAGAGCGCTTTCGACTATCGCCAGTTGTTCAGTGAAACCCAGCATTTGTACTGTGCACCGGGGCACCCGTTATTCACCGACGCTTCGCCCGGCGACGAGGCCTTGGCCGCCTGTGACCGGGTCGATCACCCGTACCGTTTTTTGCGCAGTGACGAGCCGTTTCAGGGCAAGGTCTGTTCGGCGCGCTCGGAACAGGTGGAAGGCACGCTGGCCTTTATCCTGTCCGGCAAACACGTGGGCTATCTGCCCGAACACTATGCGCGCAGCTGGCAAGACAGAGGCCTGTTGCGGCCGGTACGTGAAGGAGAGTTGAGTTTTGAGGTGGCGTTTCATCTGGCCCGGCATCGCGCACAGGTGCCGGGGGATGCGCAAAAGGCGTTTGAGGAGGATTTGCTCGCGGCCTTCTCCTGACACACAGCCCCCGTGCGGCGCGGGAGCTTGCTTGCGCCGGGCTGCGCAGCGGCCCCTGGTTTTTTTCAGCCATGCACCCATTTACGGTTGCTGCGCCGCCGAGCGCGAGCACGCTCCCGCGCCACAATGCGGTGTGTCAGGTTGGGCCGATAAGCACCTCCCCCAATAAAACCTGACCTTTCAGGCAGTTATTGCTCGTTGCCCTCGCCGACCGCTTCCGGCATCCTGCGCCTCCATTTTCTGACCCGGCCCCGCCTCGCGGCACGCAAACCACCATGACCGCCTCTGAAAAAACCCCGCGCAACAACGACCTGATCTACGGCCTCAACGATCGCCCGCACCTCACCGCCACTGTGTTCGCCGCGCTGCAACACGTACTGGCCAGCTTCGTCGGCATCATCACGCCGACCCTGATCATGGGCGGTGCCCTCGGCCTGCACAGCGAAATTCCCTACCTGATCAGCATGGCGCTGTTCGTTTCCGGCCTCGGCACCTTCGTGCAGGCCAAACGTTTCGGCCCGGTCGGGTCGGGCCTGCTGTGCCTGCAAGGCACCAGTTTCTCTTTTATCAGCGTGATTCTCAGCGCCGGGTTCATGGTCAAGGCGCGGGGCGGCGGCACCGATGAAATCCTCTCGACGATCTTCGGCGTGTGTTTTTTCGCCGCGTTTATCGAGGTGGTGCTGAGCCAGTTCATCGGCAAATTGCGCATGCTGATCACCCCGGTGGTCACCGGCACCATCATCACCCTGATGGGCCTGTCTCTGATCAAAGTGGCGATGACCGACATCGCTGGCGGTTTCGGTGCAGCGGATCTCGGCGCAGCCAGCCATGTGTTCCTCGCGGCACTGGTGCTGGGCACCATCGTCGTGCTGAACCGCGTCGATGTGCCCTTCCTGCGTCTGGGTGCCATCGTCATTGGCCTGACCCTCGGTTACGTGGTCGCGTGGCTGATGGGCACGGTGGATTTTGCCAGCCTGCCCGAGGTGCCGCTGGTCAGCGTGCCGGTGCCGTTCAAGTACGGTTTCAACTTCGACTGGGTGGCGTTCGTGCCGGTGGCGGTGATTTTCCTCGTGTCGCCGCTGGAGGCCGCAGGCGATCTGACGGCCAACTCGATGATCTCGCGGCAACCGGTCAAAGGCCCGCTGTACATCCGCCGGATCAAATCCGGCCTGCTCGCCGACGGCCTGAACTCGGCCATGGCGGCCGTGTTCAACAGCATGCCGATGGTGACCTTTGCGCAGAATAACGGGGTGATCCAGCTCACCGGCGTGGCCAGTCGATACGTCGCGTTTTTCATCGCCGGCCTGCTGGTGCTGCTGGGGCTGTTCCCGATGATTGGCGCGGTGCTGCAACTGATGCCGAAACCGGTGCTCGGCGGCGCCGAGCTGGTGATGTTCGGCACCGTGGCGGTGGCCGGGATCAAGATCCTCGCCGAGGCGGGCCTGCATCGGCGCAACATGCTGATCGTGGCGATCTCAATCGGTATGGGCCTGGGCATCGCCGCCGTACCGCAAGTGCTGCGCGAACTGCCACAGGCACTGCGCAACATCTTCGAATCGCCAATCACCGTCGGCGCATTGTGCGCAATCGTGCTGAACATCTTTCTGCCAGAAGAATTCATCGAGCTGGAAGAAGACGACTTCGACCCGGAAGCTTCTATTCTTCAGGTCATGGAAAACCCCGATGTTGCGGCCAAAGGTGAACCTGGCCAACCTGTGGCTGTCGCACAGTTGAACCGCTGAACGCTACGCCTTGAAAAAGGGCTGAGCCGGCGACGGTTCAGCCCTTTTTTGTTGAGAGACCGCTTATGCGCCGCGTCCACGCTGTCATTCTGTCACTGCTCCTGCTGTCCCTCAGTGCCTGCGCGCTGTTTCCCAACCGCGATCCGGTCAACATCAACGTGGTCGGCCTCGAACCGTTGCCGAGCCAGGATCTGGAAGTGCGCTTCGCGATCAAGTTGCGCGTGCAGAACCCCAACGAAACCGCCATCGACTACAACGGCATTGCCCTGGATCTGGAGGTCAACGGCCATTCACTGGCGTCGGGGGTCAGTGATCAGAGCGGTTCGATCCCGCGTTTTTCCGAAACCATCGTCAGCGTGCCGGTGAGCATTTCCGCGTTCTCGGTGTTGCGCCAGACCCTGGGCCTGAGCCAGACCCAAACCCTCGATAACCTGCCCTACGTGCTGCACGGCAAACTTGCCGGCGGTTTATTCGGCACCATGCGTTTCGTCGACAGTGGCAAGCTCAGCCTGCCCAAGGCCAGTGCCGCGACCTGGTAAAAATGCGCTAGCCTGCGCGTTCGTCCAGAACACTCATGGAGGCCGCTGGTTTATGGAAGACACACCGACGCTGTACACCGAACGGCTGATCCTGCGCCCACTGCAACTGGAGGACGCCGAAGCCGTGCAACGCCAGTTCCCGCACTGGGAGGTCGTGCGCTATCTGAACGTTGCCGTTCCCTGGCCCTACCCGGAGGATGGTGCGCTCAGCTATTTGCGTGACATCGCCTTGCCAGCGGTGGCGGCGGGCCAGGAGTGGCACTGGTCGATTCGCCTCCAGCGCGCACCGCAACAGTTGATCGGCGCTATCAGCCTGATGGATCAACCAGACAATCATCGTGGCTTCTGGCTGGCGCCGGCGTGGCAAGGTCAGGGTTTGATGACTGAAGCCAGCGTGGCGGTAACCGATTACTGGTTCAAAACGCTCAATCGCCCGCTGATGCGCGTGCCGAAAGCCGCGCCGAACCTCGGCTCGCGCAGGCTGTCCGAGCGCGCCGGCATGCGCCTGATCCGAACCGATGAAGACGATTTTGTCGCCGGCCGCCTGCCTCGGGAAATCTGGGAAATCACCCGCGAGCAATGGCTGCAACAGCGCACCCCCTGAAGGTCTGCGGCCAGCGGCAAATCATGAGGTGAAGCGCACGCCGGGTTTCGCTCGCTCGTCAACGGACAGTTCGAACACATCCGGTCGGGCGTAATGGCCGACCACGTCATAGTCATAGCGGGCGCGAACCAGTTCATCGGTGTCGATTTCGGCGGTCAACAACCCGGCCTCGCCACGCAATGGCCCGGCCAACACATCGCCCATTGGCCCGACGATCACGCTGCCACCGGCAATCAGTGGACGATCCGCCGGCCAGTTCGCAATCTCCACCCCCAGAGCCTGCGGCGACGCCTGCACCTGACAGGCGCTGACCACAAAACAGCGGCCCTCATGGGCGATGTGACGCATGCTGACCTGCCACATCTCCCGCTCATCCACCGTCGGCGCGCACCACACTTCGATGCCTTTGGCATACATCGCCGTGCGCAGCAGCGGCATCATGTTTTCCCAACACACCACCGCGCCGAGCTTGCCGACCTGGGTGTCGAGCACCGGCAGCGTCGAGCCGTCGCCCTTGCCCCAGATCAGGCGCTCAGTGCCGGTCGGCATCAGCTTGCGGTGCTTGGCCAGCAGCCCGGCTTGCGGATCGAAAAACAGGGCCGTGCAATGCAACGTACTGCCCGCACGTTCGATAACACCAATGACCAGATGGGCGCCGGTGCGCGCCGACAGACCGGCCAAGGCCTCGGTTTCGGCGCCCGGCACATTG
The DNA here is from genome assembly GCF_054344005.1 of Pseudomonas sp. GNP014. Taxonomy (NCBI): domain Bacteria; kingdom Pseudomonadati; phylum Pseudomonadota; class Gammaproteobacteria; order Pseudomonadales; family Pseudomonadaceae; genus Pseudomonas; species Pseudomonas sp. GNP014. The sequence continues at coordinate 4,549,991 of NZ_JBTGUS010000001.1, forward strand.
ATCGCGTTGGCGAAATACCGCGCATAAGCCTCACGGCCTTCCGGCAAGCGATAGCCCAGTTGCGTGCCGAAGCCTTCGCCTTTCGGATAACCACCGAGCAACGCTTCGGGCATCACCACCAGGGCTGCGCCGGATTCGATAATCGCGGTTTCCCAGCTCAGGATCTGTTCCAGGGTTTCGCCTTTACCACCGGGCAAGGCGCCGATCTGCAAGGCAGCAACAATTGATTTGGGCATCGCCGTGACTCCATCAGGTTCAGAGGTTGCTGATTGTCCGGCGCCACGCGATCATGAATAAAGCCCCGTTCACTGCTGAATGATATGAGCCAAATGAATATCGCTGCCGTCGACCTCAATCTGCTGAAAGTCTTCGAAGCCCTGCATGAAGAATCCAGTGCCAGCCGCGCGGCGCTGCGGCTGGGCGTCACCCAATCGGCCGTCAGCGCGGCATTGCGCCGCTTGCGTGAAGTCTATGGTGATCAATTGTTCGTGCGCACCGGGCGCGGACTGGCGCCGACGCTCAAGGCCGATCAGTTGAAACCGGTGGTCAGCGAGGCACTGAACAAGTGTCGGCAGAGCCTGGCCATGATCGACCCGACCACCGAGCACTACGAGGGCCGCTCAGTGACGATCGGCCTGTCGGATGATTTCGAAATTGCCTACGGCCGGCGCCTGATCGAGGAAATCGCCCACAGTGCGCCGAAACTGCGGCTGATTTTCCGTCAGACCCACAGTCAGATCGTCGGCCGGGCGCTGATGGAGCGCCATTTTGATCTGGCGATCACCGCTGGCGGCTTTGCCGAACGTCTGCTTAGCCGTCAGGTATTGGGTGAAGGCGGTTATGCCTGTCTGGTCGATCCTGCGAGTCTGGTGCCCGGCCAGCCGCAAATGGACCTGGAGGCGTTCGTCGCCCGCGAGCACCTGCTGGTGTCGTCCGGCGGCTTTATCGGCATTACCGATGAGGGCCTGGCCGCGCTGGGCCTGAGTCGACGCGTCTGTGCCTCGACCACGCATTTTGCCGCGCTGCCGTATCTGCTCACGGGCAGTCAGGCAGTGGCGACGATTCCGGCACATGCAGCCCGGAGCATCGCGGCGCTCAGTGGGCTGAGCGTGCTGCCCTGCCCACTGGCCTTGCCGCGTTATCCGATTGAACTGGGTTGGCGCACCAACGCCCAGACCGACCCGGTGGTGGTGAAAGTGCGTGAAGCGATTGTTCGCTGTTTCGCCCGCGATTAAGGCTGCTTACTTGTTGGCAGCCATCAAACGGTTGACCTCACTGCGTACCATGTTGGCGAACTCTGGTGGCGACATGCCGTCCAGTTCCGCGCGGACCCATTCGGCCCACTTCCCCTTGCGCTTGGCACGTTCACCGAACAACCGTGCGGCTTCGCCTTTGGCTTTGCCCAGATTGTTCTGCCAGAGTTCGAACAGACGGGATTTCTCGTCTTCCAGCGCGGCGCGCTCGGCGAGGGATTTGTCGGCCAGATTGAAACTCATGGGGAATTATCCTGCTGCGTAAAATGGCGACATCTTACACGCTTGGTGTAAATCTCCGGCGCTGGTTTTTCTTCCAGGAGAAATTCGGTGCAACTTTTCAAGTACCGCCATACTCCATTGATCACTGTCCATTCAACTGCAAGGAGTCACCCAATGGCCCGGAAATCCGCCGTGCAAGCTGCCGAAGACCAAATCAAGGATCAAGCCTTCAGCGAACTTCAGGCTCTGATCGAAGAGTCGGACAAACTGCTCAAAAGCAGCGCTTCACTGATCGGCGAAGAAGCGGAAACCCTGCGCGGACAAATCGCTGTGAAACTGCAGCAGGCGCTGGACTCGGTATCGAGCGTGCGCGATCGCACCAAACCGGCGGTCGATGCCACCGAGAACTACATCGGCGGCCATCCGTGGCAGACCGTGGCCATCTCGGCCGGTTTCGGTCTGGTAGTCGGCTTGTTGCTGGGCCGCCGTTAAGCAACGGGCAGACAACGAAAGGCGAGCCTCAGGGCTCGCCTTTTTCTTGCGCGCAGCGAAATTACTGTCCTGCCAGTTCGCGCAACTGCGCCAGCGTCTGCTGATCCAGCAGGATGCCTTCGGCCAGTGAACGGGCGCGCTGGGCGTGTCGACGATCACCGGGCAAACGCTTGAGCCCGACACCGTGCATCTGCCGCACCAACTCCTCGCTGCGCTCGGCAAAACTCTGCCCGGCCGCCTTGCTCGGGTCGATGACGATCAGCAATTGCCCGGTCCACGGGGTTTTCGCGCCGGGGTGCCCGGACCAGTCAAACTCGAAAGAAAAGTTGCCGCCCGTCAGCGCCGCTGCCAGCAGTTCCACCATCATCGACAGCGCCGAGCCCTTGTGCCCGCCAAATGGCAACAGCGCGCCGCCTTCAAGAATCGCTTTGGGGTCCTGGGTCGGCTGGCCGAGGCTGTCCACACCCATGCCTGCCGGCAATCGTTCGCCCTTGCGCGCGGCGATCTGCACATCGCCATGGGCGATGGCGCTGGTGGCGAGGTCGAAGACAATCGGTGCGGCACCGGCGCGCGGTGCGGCAAAGGCGATCGGGTTAGTGCCGAACAGCGGGCGGTCGGCGCCGTGCGGCACCACGCAGGTCATGCTGTTGACCACACTCAGCGCGACCAGGCCTTCATCGGCAAAAGGTTCGACATCCGGCCACAGTGCGGCGAAGTGATGGGAGTTGCGAATCGCCAACACCGCGATCCCCGCCTGGCGCGCCTTCTCCACCAGCAATGACCGGGCGGCGGCCAATGCTGGCTGGGCAAACCCGTTGCCGGCGTCGACCCGGACAAACCCGGAAGCCACGTCTTCCACCTGCGGCACGGCATGGCCATTGACCCAGCCGCTTTTCAGGGTCGAGACGTACCCGGGAATCCGGAAGACACCGTGGCTATGGGCACCATCGCGCTCGGCACTGGCGCAGTTGGCGGCCAGCACCCGGGCCACTTCGTCAGACGTGCCGTGGCGCAGGAAAATCGTTTCAAGCAGTTGCGTCAGCGCATCGAGCGATACCGACGACGAGGCAGCAGAGGACACATGATCGTGTGGCGCAGACATCTGAAGCTCCAGAATGATTATTGGAGGGAACAACAGCGTATGGACAATTTGCCAGTCGATTAACCATGCCCGGGCTGCCGCCTGTCAACCCTCAATAACGCCGCGATCATCGCGAGCGTGCCCGCCGCGCACCCGCCTGACAGACATTTACCTGCAACGTGCAATAACTATCTACCACCTGTGAATCGCGCCCCCCTCCTAGTCTCGTGCCTCCTTCTGACGGCGCTCATCAGTGCGCCCCGCAAAGAGACTTGAAGATGCTCAATCCCGTCGCTGCGCTGTTATTTCCCGAAGCCCTGAAATACAAGGGACTGAGGGCAGAACTCGGCAAGACCCACGGCCTGAACGACAAAGATTTCGACTGGTTGGCCCATGTCACGCTGGTGACCCAGGCACTGCGCAGCCAACAGTCGCCACCGATGCTTGCCCAAAGCGTTCAGATCAAGGCAGGCACCCTGCCCGCCCTGACATTGGCCGGGGTGTTCATCCTCAGTGCAACGCCGGACGACTGCGGTGCCATCCTCTATACCCCGTACGGCGGCATCAAGAAATACGACAGCCTCCCGGCCCTGCAGACAGCGTTGCGCAACCATCTGGAAAGCACGGATGAAGATGACGACATGTTCGCGTTTCTGGCCTTGGCCCAGCGCCGGCAGGTGACCGCACACAGTCGCCTGACGCTGAGCTACGAAACCATCGAAGGCGATATTTTTGCTCATCAGGGCGCCGCGATTCAGGCGGCCCAGCAACTGAACGCCGAAGCCATGCTCGATGAGTTGAAACAACTGCCGTCTCTGGCCTCGTTGCTGGAGAAGATTCTCGATGGCCGGCTCAGCCCGCACTTCCCCAACATTGAGCAGACGCTGTCGCGCGTCAGCTTCTATAGCGTTGTGCAGGCCGACGGCAGCGCCCCGGAGACCGGTAAACACTGGCACGACTCAATGAGTCTGAGTGAAGCGGTGCTGAGGCTGTATCACCGTGACTGGCCGGCGAACCGGTTGCACGAGTTCTCCAATCCGGGCCATGACCCTGCCAGCGGTGACCAGGCCACCTGGGAAGCCGCCCTCAAGGAAGTGGCGGGCAAACTGGTGATGTGGCTGTTTCGCGAAATGGAACGCTATTGGGATGGACCCTCCGCCGACGGTTCGCCGCGCCGCGTCTTTTTCGCCAAGGCCCTGACGGAACAGGCTCGGGCCGACCTGATGATCAAACGCGAAAGCGAAATCCTCACTGCCAGCCAGTTTGCCACCCTGCACCAGATGATCAGTCCCGCGAGCCTGCCGGGCGGCCGTCCGATCCTGGAAAACGTGCGTTTGTGGGAGTACGAACCCAATTACGTCGAACTGGCGGGCTCGCTGATGATCAGCCATGCCAACGCCTTTCTTTACACCCCGAGCATGGGCTTGCAGGTGCTCCAGGACTACAACGATCTGAAGGACACCGTGCACAGCAAGTTTCTCGCGCCCGGCCATGAGGACGAACTGTTCGGTCTGCTGAGCCTGGAAGAGCGCAAACGCTTCATTGGCTTCGGCAACCCGCATGTCAGCGGAGAAAGTCTCGCCGGCGAGACCTTCGCCGTGCTGTTCGAGGCGATCATTACCAAGCAACGCAAGAACATCGAATTCGCCTTGCAGGTGTTCAGCCTCAGCGATGGCACCGTCGATATCCATGCACTGTTCGACAAGGCGCTGGATATTCGCTCGATGATCCATGAACGCTTGCTGGAACTGAACACCGGCGAACGCTGGTCCACCCGCCCGGCACTGCCCGGGGTTCAACAGGCGTCCGAGGTGCTGGCGGAAAAAACCCGCGAGCGGGTACGCACCCTTGCCAACCGCGAAGCCTTGCTCGCCGGCGCGTTCCGGGTTCAGCCCAGTGCCGTTGTGACCGAGCAGCGCCGGTACCTTGAAAATCTGCAACCACTGCTCGCCGCCGGCTGGGTGGAAGGGATCACGGGGGAGGCGCAGTTGCGGGTGCTGAGTGGCTCGCTCAGGGCCGACATCAAGGCAATAGTCGATACGGTATTCACCACCGAGCACGCCAACCGCGATAACCGGGGCTCGCTCAACGGCTTCCGGCCAGATGCCTGGTCGCTGACCCTCGACAGTGCCTCAGGGCAGACGCAATTGCCGCTGGCACACTGCGTGATGCTGACCGAACGCGGCGGCCTCGATGCGGCACACTCGGGGCACGCCGTGCTGTGGACACCCGCGACGGGGCTTGAGGTTTTTGCCGACGTCGTCGATGCACGACGAGTGCTGAACCAGCGACTGAAATCCAGTGTGGGACGCCTTGCCCTCGTCGAAAACCTTGCCCCGAAAGATCGTCAGTTCCACCAGGACTACACCTTGGGTGCACTGCAACTGATCAAAGGCGATGTGTCCCGACATTCGATGCAATCGGCGATCGAGTATTTTCTTGCGCGCTGCGATCAGGCTCGCCAGCGCCTGCACGGCGACAGCCGCCTGGCATCGGTCCTGACGACGCTGAAAAAAACCGTGATCGACACCAACCTGCTGCGCACCCTTCAACTGGGCAAGGCCATTGACCAGCAGCAGTCGCTGCCTGCCTGGCTGGGCATGGCGTCGCCACAGGATCAACAACGGCATCTGGAGCTGCTCGAGCAATGGCGCCACAGTGTCACCGATCACAAGGATTACCTCACTGACCTTCCCGACCTTGCCAACTACGTAGACCGACGCTTGAAGACGCTGCTCGATCAACGCTTTCCCGGTAACCGGCTCGAGCCCAAACAGATCAGGATCACTCCCAACCTCGCCCTGGCAGGGCCCCCACGCCCGCTTAGCGAGTTTGCCCTGAACCATATCAACGTGGCTCAGGGCACCGGATTCAAGGTCACCTCCACCACCACGCAGGCGTTACCCCAAGGCTTTGATCAAAACGCTGTGCGGCGCTTGCTGCTGTCGCTGGACATTTCCACCACCTACAGCCAACAGGTAGCGAAGATGCTCGCGCCCGGCAGTGACAGTGCCGAAGTGCGTAAGCAGCGCTTCCTTCGGCAACTGCCCTGGCAATTGCTGCAACACGCCCACGGATTGAAACTGCAACAGCGATTGTCCGCCAAGGCATTCGACTACCTCTGTCAGGTGTTCGACATGCCCGACGGCGTTGCACGCGCGACGGTCGAGGGTGCGCATGCGCTTGTCGCACCGTTGTCGCTGGCCAAGACGGCCGGAGTGACGGCCGTGGAAGTTCCGGGCCTGTACGTGATTGGACCGGGTAACGGAGATCAAGGCCCGCTAGTGCTTTATTCACTGTATGCCGACGAGGTGTTCCATGAATTCGAGGAACCGCAGGGGCTGATCGCCGCCCTGAACAAACCGGGGGCCTTGCAGGACCTGCTGCTGCGCCGCTTGCCAACGGAGCAGCAGGCTGTGTTTCAACGGCTGCTGCAATCCAGCGTTGGCGAAACCAGTGAAATGGTCCACGTCGGGATCCCTGTTCAGGGCAACCTGCTGGCACGATTGTTCACTGACAACCTTGCGCTGCTGCAGCGCTTTCTCGGCTGTCAGTCCCTCCCTGCGGCGCAAGATGACTGGGAGGCTGCGAAGAATCTGTTCAGCAAGGGCATCCACCTGCTGTCCAGATTGTTGCCGGGCAAGTTGTCTTACGTGACGTTTCTCTGGCAAGCCTACAAAGACTTCAAGGATTCGGCCGAAGCCCTCCAGGACCACCACTGGAAACAGGCCTTGCAGGCGTTCATTGGCGGCGCCGTGCAGATGCTGAGTTTGAGTCGCGAGAGTCTGCAGGACGCCGAAGACGTGCCAGCCAGGGTCGAAGCGCCAGCCGTTGAAGACGCGACGTCGCCGTCCGCCGCGCAAGCACCGACATGGCATCACATGCGCACGACTTCCCCGCTGCGCACCGAGTTGCAGTCATTCGAAACCCACGCGGTGGCCCTCGCAGACCTCAAGCACAATCGCAGGACCGGGGTTTACGAAGACAGCATAAGCGGACAAAGCTACGCCACCGTCGGAGGCAAAGTCTATGGTGTCGAACAACCCGGCGCCGTCTGGCAACTGGTCAACGGTGCCACGCCTGGCCCGTCGTTAAGAATGCACGGTACGCACCTGGTGATCGCTGCCGACCGCCATACCGCTCACTTCGGCAAAGTCGTCTCCAGACTGTACGAGCCCTACAGACTCGAGCGAGAGCGTCGGGCGGTTCTGAACATCGAGGCCGTCGGGATGAAGGACATTCAGGCACAGCACCCACGAAAAGCTCAGGCTATCCAGCAGGCCGTCGACCTGGCGCGGTTCTACGCCTTCAACAGTTTGCACAATCTGGCGCTCTTGAAAAACAATGCCCCGAGTCTTCGACTGGAGGCGTTCTTCAGAGATTTTTTTGGTGTGCAGCAAGTGGATACCAGGCTATTGAAAAAAATCCACAATGCGATCGTGCCCATTTGCAACGCACTGGTGGACCCGGATGACGACCTGATGAACACCGACCGCTTCGTCGTCGGTTCGAACACCACCTACTCATCAATCATTGCATTCGTGCTCAATAACGATCAGCGCAAACGGGTGCATTTCACCGAACACTTCTTCAACCCTGCTCTGGATCGCTACAACGCGGTAATGACTCAGCCTTTCGATGTCGATGCTCACGCTCAGGCGGCGACATTGATTCACGAGCTCGCCCACCAGTTCTGCAAGGCTGAAGACATTGCCTCGCTGGAGTCGCGCCGACCGTTTGCCGATCTGATTTCGACCGTCACGCTGCTGGGGTTGTCGATGCGACACGATCTGCAATCCTTCCAGCGTCGGGCGCTTTCATTGGCCACACCCAGGGACGAACTGTTTTCACACTGGAGCAGAACAAGAAACACCTATGTGAACCTGGATCAGGTCCCTGGCGGCAAAGACTTGAGCAAAATCATTCTCGATCTGACCTCGAGCCCGACGCTTGACGAGGCACGCACGGCGTTCCTTGATCAGGGTTCATCGGACATACGCATCGACGTGATTTTGCGCAATGCCGATTCGATCGCCCACCTGATTTGCGAAATGGGTCGCCAGCTCGATCCGCCGCCGGCGATCACGCCCTGATTACGCAAAAAAAAACGCAGGTTTAACAACCTGCGCTTCCATTGGCGGCGTAGGGAATCAATCCTTCTGATCCCGCAGCACATTGCCAGAGGCACCGTCGATGCGGAACTCGTAGACGGCCCCATCGGCCTTGCGCCCCTCGCCTTTCCAGTAACCGTCGTTGTCGGCTTCGATCTCGTAGACCTCGACATAACCGGCCTTGGTCTTGACGATTTCAATGGCTTTTTCGATGGTCACCCAGCCTGCGCCCGGTCTGTCCGCCATCGCGGCACCCGCAGTAAGCAACGTGGCAGCAGCAATCACTGCGGCGAAAGTGTTCTTGATCATTTTTTCACTCCATTTATGGCTAAGTCTTCCAATGTGTCCCGCTTTTTGGGCGCCGGAGCGAAAAATAAGTTCCACTTTGATGGGTAGTTGCCATAACGCAGGTTCTCGGCAACTTCCGGTCAAGGTTAGAATGTGCGAAATCAGGACGAGTCAATGACCCAAGACACTCTCTCGGAAACCGAATACGATGCGATCACCGATGCCGCCGCGCAGTGGTGCATGCGTCTGCACGCGGCCGACTGCACGGACCAGGAGCGTCGCGCCTTCGAACAATGGCGTGATGCGCATCCCCTGCACGCGTTCGAGTACGAGGCGATGCTGGAAATCTGGGAAGTCGCCGAGCACCTGCCGCGCCCCGAGACTGCCGTGGATGTTGCGCCTCGCCAGCCGCCGCGGTCATGGCGGCAATACGCGGTCGTCGCCGGTCTCTGCACCCTGGCTCTGCCGCTGGCGGCTTATGCCGGCTGGAACCTGGGCTGGGTGCCCGACAGTTACCAGCATTACGCCGCTACCGACACGGTGCGCCAGGTCACCCTGAGCGATGGCAGCCAGCTCGAGCTGAACCTGAACACCGAATTGACCTTCAGCAACTACAAGGACGAACGGCGCGTCACCCTGAAAAAAGGTGAAGCGTTTTTTTCCGTCAGTCATGACACGCAGCACCCGTTTGTCGTTCGCGCAGGCGAAGGCAGGATTCGGGTAACAGGCACGCGTTTCAATGTCTGGATGTATCAAGACCAGGTGCGGGTCAACCTGATCGAGGGCTCGGTGCTGGTGAGCAGCAATACCGCACTGCCAGGCGATGGCTTGCGCCTTGGGCCGTCGATGCAGGCACGTTACAAACACGGCGACTACATGCCACAGATCAGCCAGACCTACCCCAACGACACCGCACTGGCCTGGCGCAGCGGCAAACTGGTGCTGGACAACCTGACGCTCAATGAAGCCCTGCCGCTGATCAACCGCTACCTCAACACGCCTTTGATGCTGGCCGACAGCAACACCGGGCTGATTCGGGTGGGCGGCATTTACAACATCAAAGAGCTGAACAATCTGGCCGGCTCGCTGCCGAAAGTGCTGCCGGTCTATCTGACCCGCAACAAGGAGGGCAATCCGGTGATCAACCCGATCCCACAGCAACCGCCAAAAAACTGAAGGCCGCACTTCCGTGGAAGGCGGCCTTCAAGTCTGACGCAACAACGACAGCCGTTACCGGGCTGCTACCTCCCCGCCTTTGTCTGCCGCCTCACTGACGTTCTGCACCTGATACTGCGGATCAGCCTTGATCTGCTGTTCGGTAAACGGCAGCACGCTCCATTGCTTCTTCGAAAACGCTTCGGTCTGATCACGGGAATACTTCGACGCCGGGTCGCTGGACAGCGAGAACGCCAACAGCCCCTGGGCGTGCGGGCCCTTCTCGTCGAACGTCACCACTTGCAGATAGCTGGTGCCGCTGACCACTTCCAGCTTGCCGTCTTCCCGGGGCACGCTCTGGATCGCGTTGTAGATGCCCAGGGTTCCCGGCCCGCCATGGATCGGCGTCTGCTGCCCGCCACTGCTGACCACCTGGATATCCCCCCAGCGCGTATCCGGTTTGAGGCCCATTTTGTTGGTCATCACCACCGATGCCAGCATCGCTTCACGCAGCGCCTTGGCCACCGCTGGCTGCTCGACAGCCAATCCGCGCGGCGTGTGGCGGGCATCCTTCGGATCAAACGCCACGCGCCAGATATCGGAGGATTTCTGCAGCGTTTGCATAATGTTCTGAAAGTGCACCAGGCCCAGGCGCGAATCCAGATTGGCTCGCCCGTCCCAGGCCTTGAGGCTGGCGCACAGCGGTTGCAACGCTTGCGCATCGGCACCGAGGTCGCCGGCACAGAACCTCAGCAAATCCGGCAGCACCTGGGTCGCCAGATACACCTGATCGTCCATCACCATGTGCTGCAAATCCTTCACCCCCAACGGCCCTTGTTGACCCGGATTGCCCAGGCGCGCCAGGGCATAGCGTGAACGCCAGCCCAGCGGTTGCCCTTCCAGGCTGATCAGTGGCGAGAACCCCGTCAGCGGTTGCGCCGGGTTGGCCAGCCAGGCGGAGTCGTTGGAGTGCTGCACAAAATCCTTGCGCAACAGTTGTGGCAGTTGGCTGGCGGCATAAATACCCTTCTGCGCTGCGTTCGGATCAATGTCCCAGGCACACGCGCTGTGGCTGCCATCGAGCACGATCATTTGCGTACCCATGCGCGGATCGCTGCACCTGGCCAGTTTCTCGGCGTTGACGTTCGGCACCACCGACAGGTTCATGTACAGCGTCTGCCCCTTGTCATCCACGGCCAGCGTATTGACCCAGGGAATGCCCTGAATCTTGTGCACCGACGCTTGCAGTTGCTCAAGACTGGTCGCCTGATTCATCGTGTACCACTGATTCAGCACGCGATCGTTTTCGAGGTTGGCATCGCGCAGGCTGTAGGCGTACTGATGGTCCCAGTCGAGCTTGCCCGGCCATTGCACAATCGGTCCAAACTGCGAACTGTAGAGGTCACGTGTCACAGCGGAAACCTGGCCGTCGGCCTGTTTGACCTGAACAGTCACGGTTTGCTTGCTCATCGGCAGCGATTGGCCATCGAGCAGGTAGCGCGTCGGATCTTTCGGGTCGAGTTGCAGGCGATACAGGGTGAAGTGCTTCGACGAGTCGACGGTATGGGTCCAGGCAAGGTGCTGGTTGAAACCGATGTTGATCATCGGCAGCCCCGGCAACGCGGCGCCCATCACGTCGAGCTTGCCGGGGATGGTCAGGTGCATCTGATAGAAGCGCATGCCGCCGACCCAAGGGAAATGCGGATTGGCCAGCAGCATTCCGCGGCCATTGAACGAGCGCTCGCTGCCCACCGCCACGGCGTTACTGCCGCGATCCAGGGCAAAACGCTGCTGGCGGGTATCGGCCAGTTGATAAGCCCGTGAGTCGTGGTTGATGGCGGCAGTCGCTTGCGGCGGAGTGGCGCCAGCCAATGCCTCGGCAAACTGACCGACACCGCCCTCGACCAGCAAACGACGAGTGAGCCTGACCACATCCTGCGCAGCGATGTCACGTACCCATTCACCCTGACATTGCTGCGGCAGGCCCTGCTGCCGGCGTTCGGCCAGATAGCGGTTGTAACCGGCGGCGTAGCCTTCGACCAGGTCACGCACCGGGGTCGGCTGAGCCTGCCAGAAAGCCTGCACCGCCTCCGGCGTATTGAGCCAGGTAAAGAACATATCGCTGACACGGTTCTCGCGCTGTTCGACGGTCAACTGCTCAGGGCCGAAATAGCGCGAACGCTCACCGTTGACCGTAACGATTTCGTTGGCCAGCAGGCACAGGTTGTCTTGCGCGTAGGCATAGCCAATGCCGAAACCGAGGCCGCGTTCGTTTTCGGCGCGGATGTGCGGCACGCCAAATCCGGTGCGCCGAATATCGGCACTGGCCGCAGTGGCCGGGCTGAACGCATGGGCCGACAAGCTCAGCCCGAGAAACATACCGGCGACGGTGAGTTGCAAGCTTCTGGCAACAAACCTCGAGTCAAAGCACAACCCGTCCCGTGATTCCGAATGTTCAACTTGCCGCTTGCAGCTCGAAGCTTGCAGCTGCTTCCGTCCGGTTAATTGCCTGGAAATAATCACGCTCGCTCCTGATCGAAATGCCGAAGAGCGGATCACGCCAACCGTGGAAAACGACACAGGCTACGCTCCGCTCTGAAAACACCCACGCGTCCACGCGCAATGAGCCTGAGCAAGAAACGAAGCCGGAGAAAAAAATTTAGCCCGCGTGACAGCGGATATAGGCCGTGATTACAAGGAAAGAACGAATTTCCGACAAATTTTCCACATTTTTTCTTTCATGATTTGTCGTGCTGATACGTCTTGTTTAGAGAACGCCCCAATAACCCTCCCGATCAGACTCTGAAAGGAGCCATCGCATGTACAACTCGCAACTACCAACGGACGGTAGCCAGGCGCAACAAGGAGCTTCCATGAGCCCCCACGCGAGCGATTTCGGGCCACGTGTCGACCGTCACGGTAACGAGCGAATCCGCCTGCTGCTGAAAAGTTTCGGGCTGCGCACCAGCCTGATTCGCCTCAAAGTCCTCGACGCCCTGCTGGTCGCCGCGCAGACCGATCGTCGTCTGGGCGTGCGCGGGGTCCATACCCAATTGCTGGATCTGGATATTCCGCTGTCCTTCCTCAGTGTGCGCGAAGTCCTCAAGCGCCTGTGCGCTGAAGGTGTGATTACCTTCAACGCCGACAAGAGTTACAGCCTGCATCCACAGGCTGCAGCCGTCCTCAACAACGATTGAAAGGCGCGGCGATCGCCGTCAAGGCTTGACCTTGCGGCGCATCACACCATTGATCACCACCACAACCACCGCCACGCCGATGGCGATGTACTGGAATGTCTTCTCGTCGATCTTCCCGGCGTTCTGCAGCCAGGACAGGCCAAGCATGATCACCAGCACAGACACGGCGATCAGAATCGAATATATCAAGCGTTGCTTCTGGGTCATTGCGGTTTCCTGAACCTTTGGAATGTATCCGGTTTGTATCCGTTTGCATGCCATGCGCTTACCCTTTTACGGGGATGCGCCGCGACATTCGGGGTCTCATGTTACAGCCGATGAAGAGTTTTGGCTTCATGACGGCGTAACCATGAGGATTTTTGAAATGCTGCGTCGAATCACCTGGCTGATTCCCGTTCTTGCCCTGCTGACCCTGAGTGGCTGCATCATCTTCCCCCACGGCGGCTGGCACGATGACCATCACCGTTATTACCAGGGCGGCCCTGGCTATTATCAACATCGTTAAGTGACGAACTTCTGATATAACCCGAGTCCAATTATTTCCCGCCATTCAATGCGCTTACGCAATGTAGGCGCATTTTGCGTAAAGTATCTGCAAAACCAGTAGGACGATTCGCCATCAACTGTAATACCTCCTCCCAAAGTAAAAATACGCAAACTATAGATATATACCGTCACACCAAATCCATATAAACCCACATAGCCGCCCCTTACTCTCTGCACTCTTGCTGTTTAACTTGATGAACCAGAAAGCATATGCAGAGAATTTTGATAAACATCCCTCCCACACGAGCGCTCGGATTCTGTCTGGCACTGACCTTGTTTGAACTGACCACTTACATGGCCAGTGACATGATCATGCCGGCCATGTTGAAGGTCATCCATACGTTTAATGCCGATAGCCGTCATGTTCCCTATGCGTTCAATCTGTATTTGCTCGGCGGTGTCTGCCTGCAAGGGCTGATTGGCCCCTTGTCCGATCAACTGGGGCGGCGGCGCATGTTACTGGCCGGTTGTGCGCTGTTCAGCGCGGCCTGCGCGGCGGCGTTCGCTGCCGGCAGCATAGAAGCGTTCAACCTGCTGCGGCTGGTGCAAGGCATGAGCCTGGGTTTTGTCGTCGCCGTCAGTTACCCCGCCCTTCAGGAAGTCTTCTGCGAGGCCGACGCCGTACGCCTGATGGCCTTGCTCGGCAACGTCGCGTTGCTGTCTCCGTTGCTCGGCCCGCTGGTTGGCACCCTGCTATTGGAATGGCTCGACTGGCGCGAACTGTTTCTGATGCTTGGCCTGGTCGCCGCGCTGGCCTGGCTCGGGTTGTATGCCTTCATGCCGGAAACTGTGGGGGCGCTGCGCCGTGACGGTAAACGCCTGGCAAGCATTCCTTTCTCCTGGCGCCATACCCGGCAGCGTTATCAGGCATTGCTGGGCAACCACCGCTTTCTCGCCGCCAGCCTCGCCCTGGGCCTGATGAGCCTGCCACTGATTGCCTGGATCGGCCTTGCACCGGTGTTGTTGATGCAGCAGCAAGGCCTGACGCCCCTGGCGTACGGGCTATGGCAAATCCCGGTTTTCGCGGCGGTCATCGTCGGCAATCTGTTGCTTGACCGGCTGTTGCTCACCCAGCCGCTACCGCGCCTGGTCAGCCTGGCGCTGTGGCCTTTTTGTCTCGGTCTGGGCGCGCTGATCGTATGCAGCCAGCTCGGTGCCGGGTTGCAAGCCGTCGTCGCCAGTCTCGCGCTGTATGCGGTGGGCCTGGGCATGAGCAATGCGGCGCTGTATCGGCTGGCCCTGTTCTGCAGCGAGGACAGCAAAGGCCTGGTCTCGGCGCTGATCGGCATGCTTTCCATTACCGTGATGGGCGCCGGCGGCGCGCTGATTGCCGCGTCTGGCGGGGGTAACAGCCTGTCACTGTTTGCCCTTTGGGCGGCCGGCGGCGGCCTGCTGGCCCTGCCCCTGCTGCTGGGCTTCCTCTCCAACAACACGTCCCACTCCCGCATCAACTCCATAAGGCTCGAACATGACCGGTTTACCTCTCAGCGATGCGCTTTGCGCGTCAGCGGCGCCCTATTGCCCGAATTCCGTGCCATCGGGTCTCTTCGAACACGCCATGGCCGAAATCAGCCGGTTTCACAGCGAGCAGACCCCCGGTTACACGCGTTGGTTGAACGCTAACGGACTGCAGATCAACGACCTGGACAACCTCGATGACTGGTCGCGCCTGCCACCGATCTTCGCCAGTTTTTTCAAACGGCAATTGCTGCTCAGCGCCACCGGCGAAACGGCCCTGGAACTCACCTCCTCCGGCACCAGCGGCGAGAAAAGCCGCATGCGTTACGACGAGCGCAGCCTTACCGCTGCCCAGTTCATGGTTGCGCGCATTTTTCATCATTACCACTGGCACACGCCCGACACGCCATGCAATTACCTGTGGCGATCCCTGGGTTACGAACCGGAAGAGCGCGTCGCCCTCGGCACCTCTTACACCGACCAGTTCCTGTGCAGCTTCGCCCCGGTCAATCGCGTGTGTTACGCCCTGCGACGCACCGGCAACGGACATCAATTCGATCTGTTCGGCGTCATCGCTGCCCTGCAAGCCTTTGCCGAAGAAGGCTTGCCGGTAAGGATTTTCGGCTTCCCGGCGTTCCTCTGGCAGACCCTGCAACAGATGCAGGCCACCGCTATCGCCGACCTGCGCCTGCCGGCCCGCTCGCTGGCGTTTTTCGGCGGTGGCTGGAAAACCCGGGCGGCACAGGAAATTCCACGGGCGCAGTTGTATGCGCAGATTCACCGACAACTGGGGATCGACCTGGCGAATTGTCGCGACGGCTACGGCGCAGTCGAGCATGCCGTGCCCTATATCGAATGCGCCCACCACCGTTTCCATGTGCCGGTCTATTCGCGGGTCTACGTGCGCAATCCCGCAGATTTTTGCGTCTTGCCCTACGGCGAACGTGGACTGCTGGGCTTCGTTTCGCCCTACATCTCCTCCAGCCCCGCCCACGCCGTGGTGATGAGCGATCTCGCCACTCTGCATCCGGGCTCCAGCTGTGGCTGCGGGCTTTCCACCGACTGGTTTGAATTACATGGCCGCGCCGGCACCACGGCCAGCAGAAGCTGTGCCATGGCCGCGGCCGAATTGTTAGGGAGTCATTGAAATGTATTTACTTGACGGACACCTGTGCACACCCGACAGCCTCGATCAGGCGCTGGCGTCACTGCTTGAAAACCTGCCGCGACAACTGAGTGCCCCCCTGGCAAGTGCCACGATCATCGACGCGGCGCAACGGTTTGCCGAACAACTGCGCGACACCGATCTGCCGCTCGATGCCGAGCAACGCCAGGGGTTGATCGAGTTCTGCCAGGCTGAAGCGCTGTGCGGCAAACTCGAGCACGAACTCGGTATGCAGCCGCACTCGCTGCACCGCTTCGACTACCGGCTACCGCGTTTCGAACGCTGGAGCCCCTTGGGCCTGGTGGTGCACATCACCCCGGGCAATGCGCCGTTGCTGGCATTTTGCGCAGTGATCGAAGGCCTGCTCGCGGGGAACGTCAACTGGTTGCGCCCGAGCAGCAGCGATCAAGGGCTGACCGCACGCCTGCTCCACGCCTTGCTGCAATGCGATCCGAGCGGGCAGCTCGCCGGTTACGTGGCCGTGCTGCCGGTGACCACCGCGCAAATCGGCGCACTGTGCCGACACGCCAATGGCGTCGCGGCCTGGGGCGGCGAATCGGCGTTGCAAGCCATACGACAGCAGCTCCCGCTCGGTTGTCGCTGGATCGATTGGGGCCATCGCATCAGCTTTGTCTACCTGACCGCCAGCGCCGCTTCCGCGCAGGCACTGGAGGCCGTGGCTGACGAAGTCTGCCGACTCGATCAGCAAGCCTGTTCCAGTCCGCAATGGCTGTTGGTCGACAGCGACGATCCGGCAGTCCTGCGTGACATCGGTGCCCGCCTCGCCCAGGCCTTCACACGCCGCGCCGAACACTGGCCAGCCCTGGTGCCGACCGTGCAGGAAGCGGCGCAAATCACCACGCACGTACAGATGGAGCGGCTGGGGCAAAGCTTTGCCGGCAAGACCGGGCAGACCTGGAGCGGCCCCGGCTGGCGGGTGATCTGGAGCCATGATCGTCAACTCGGCCCGTCCCCGTTGTTTCGCAGTGTGCTGCTCAAGCCCGTGCCGCGCTCGCTGCTCGGCACGACCCTGCTGACCTGGCGCAACGTCTTGCAAAGCTGCGCAGTGGTCTGCGAGGACGCCGAGATCGCCGAACTGGCGCAGACATTGATCAGCGCCGGCGTGACCCGCATTGCCCCGGTCGCGGCGATTCACGACGGTTATGCCGGCGAGCCCCACGATGGTGTCTACGCGTTGCAGCGCCTGAGCCGTCGCGTGTCGGTCAGCCTGTCGCAGACTGCACTGTCCGCACAGGCCAGCCTTGATTGCCAGCCCGCGCCGGCGCTGCAAGGCGCGCAGCCCATCATGACTAAAGAGGCGTTTGCCGCCCAACCGATCAACCCGAAGGCGCAGCTGTTGTTCCGCTCGGGCGGCACCAGCGGCACCCCGGCGCTGGCGGGTTTCAGCTATCGCGATTTTCAACGACAAATGCGCGCGACCGCTGACGGCCTGTTCGCCGCCGGTCTTGATCCGGTGCACGACCGGGTGATGAACCTGTTCTTCAGTGGCGCAATGTACGGCGGTTTCTTCAGCTTTGCCAAAGTCCTCGAACTGTTGCAGGTCACGCACCTGCCGATGGGTGCGCCCGGCGATGATGATTACCGGGACATTGCGCAACTGATCATCGCGCAGCGGGTGACGGTGTTGATCGGCATGCCGAGCACGGTACACCGGCTGTTCCTCAATGAAGGCCAGCATCTGCGGGCCTACGGCGGGGTCGCCAAAGTGTTTCTCGGCGGTGAGCACCTGAGCGGACACACCCGTGAACTGCTGCAAGACTGCGGCGTTTCAAGTGTGCGCTCGGCGGTGTACGGCAGCGTGGATGCCGGGCCACTCGGCCACGCCTGCGCGGCCAGCGCCGACGGCGTGTTTCATTTGATGAGCGATATCCAGCAACTGGAAATCGTTGAGTTTGCGCAAGACGTTCCGGTGAAGGGCAACGAGACCGGCCGATTGGTGTTCACCTCGCACGGCCGCGAAGGTCATTCCATCACGCGCTATGACATCGGTGACAGCGGACGCTGGGTCGACGGGGCGTGCGCGTGCGGCCTGAGATCGCCACGCTTCGAATTGTTGCAACGTCACGGCAAGCTGATACGCATTGGCAGCGATTTCATTTCCCTGAGCGAATCGACGCAGCGTCTGCAGGTGCCTGTTTCAATGAGTCCTCGACCACGCCCCCGACGGCAGGGATCGCCTGCAGTTGCGCAGCGAACTGACGTCGTCGGAAGTACTTGCGCGGCTCGCGGACTATTCAACTTTAACGACCCTTGTCGAGAGCGGTTTGTTAGTGATGGAAGTTGAAATCTGTGTACCCGGAAAGTTCACCCGTAACGCCCACAGTGGCAAAACCGCCGCGGTGATTGATGCGCGCCGTTAGTTCTTATTCACCTGTACACCTGAACTAAAACCAGACAACTTCAGAGCAATAACCGTGAAAACTACTGACCAACTACGCGAACTGATCAAGTTCGCGCGCCAGTGTTCGCCGTTTTACCGCAAACATCTGGCGGCTATCAGCGCATCCGATGACTCGCTGGATAACGTACCCGTGGTGGATCCACTGCAATACTGGCGCGAAAGCCAGAGGCTCGACCATTGGCCCGTCCTGACCGGCCCCATGGCATCCGCGCTGGTGTTCAAGACCGGTGGTTCGACCAGTGCCGGCAAACTGTCGATTTACGAGCGCGAAGAATGGCGCGCGTTCGTGACCGACTTCGGTCAAAGCCTGACCGCGCAATTCAATCCGGGTGACCGCGTTGCCAATCTGTTTTTCTGCGGTGACCTGTACGCCAGTTTCCTGTTCACTCACGATGCGTTGCAGCATGTCGATACCGACATCACCGAGTTTCCGTTCACCGGCAGCGTCGATCTGGCTGCACTGGCCGAAACCATTCCCCGACAACGGATCAATGTGCTGGCAGGTGTGCCCGCGCAGTTGCTCACGTTCGCCAGTTGGCTGAGCGGGCGCGGGCAAACGCTGCCCGAGGTCGAGACCATTCTCTACGGAGGTGAAAGCCTGTTTGCCGCGCAGCGAACAATTCTCCGGCAAGCGTTTCCCGCCGCACGCATCGCCTCCATTGGCTACGCCAGTGTCGACGCCGGATTGATCGGCGCCAGCCACCGTGACTGCAGCGAGGGCGAGCATCGGATGTGCGACGGCCACAGCATCGTCGAGATCATCGACGAGCAGACCGGTGAGGTCATCGACACTTGCGAGCGCATCGGCCTGTTGGTGCTGACCAACCTCACCCGCCGCTTGATGCCGGTGATTCGTTATCCGGTGGGCGACCGCGCCTGCTGGCGCGAACCGGCAGGCACGGCCATGCGCAAGTTCGCCCTCAAGGGCCGCAGCGCAAGCAGTGAACGGGTGCGGGTCGGGATTTTGTCGCTGATGCCGGGGGAAATCGGCGAGCGTGTCCGGCGCGATGTGGGCAGTGACACCTGGCAACTGGTCATTGAGCAGGCGATGCACAAGGACGTGCTCACCTTGAAATGGGTGGCGAATCACCCGTCGCCAGCGGTGGCCGAGGCTAACCGGACGCTGGAAGCCGGACTCATCGAGCTGTATCCGTTGATCGAACAATTGCGCAAGGATCAGTTGCTGGAACTGCGGATTCTGCACTGCACCTTCGAGGACCTGCCGCGGCATCCCCGTTCGGGCAAATGCCTGCGCGTGCTGGACCTGCGTGACTATCAACATGATGCAGCGGAGTCTGCCTGATGGAGCCGCTAATTCTCCGTAACTATCGCGACGCCGATGCGACGGCGGTCAGCGGCCTGATCCGGCAAGTGTATGGCGACCAATACGCGCAACCCGATGTCTACCTGCCGCACATGATCAGCCAGCACCACAGCCGCCAGCGCTGGCACTCGCTGGTTGCAGAAGTCGACGGGCAGATCCTCGGGCATGCCACCTTGTTGCGCGAAAACGTTGGTCAGGGTGCAGAACTTGCGGTCAGCGTCGTCCACCCTGACTTTCGCGGCCAGAATATCGCCACCCGTCTGGGCGAGCAGTTGCGGGTGCACGCGCAAGCCCTGGGTTGTCGCTATCTGTCCATCAAGCAGGTCACTTGTCACCCCTACACACAGCGCATGGCACACAGCCTGGGGTTTCATAACACCGGATTGCTGCCCGACTATGTGCCGTCACCGCTCGCCCCCCCGACACGGGAATCCATCGTTGTCGGTTTCCAGAACATTCCCGGCTATCAACGTCCGCTGCCCGACCTGACGTGGCCGATGCAACATGAGGCGTTCATGCTGCACCTGAGCAATGAGCTAGGGGTCGAAGAGCCATTGCCACATTGGCGCGGCGCACCGATTCATGTCGGTCATGGCGCCAGTCGGCATGACCTGGTGCTGGAAAAGCTCAAACCGGGATTGCTCAAACAATTGCGCGAGTTGCCGGCGCACTGGCTGGTTTCGCTCAGGCTTGGATTGTCTCGGCACTTTGCGCTGGATGTCGACAGACTGGCGAGTATCGGCTTTGTCTTCACTGGGCTGGCGCCCGGCGATGGCCACTGCGACGGGTGGCTGGCGTTGTTCCACCGCGGGCATAGCGACCGTGCGCTGCAGTTGCATTGCCCACTGATGCAACGCCTGCAGGATCGGCTTCAGCAAAAACCCGACGACGTCTGACAGCAAGACCTGGCCCGTTCGTGACAGGAACGGGCCACTGTCGAGGATCACGCCTTGGCGCTGACGCCTTTGTCCGTCGGTGCCGTTCGCCCGTTGCCCATGCCGTAGGCTCTTGAGGTTCTGCAGCACGTAAATCGCTTTTTTGTATTCGGGGATCAAGCCTGCGGCGTATTTATCGCCCTTGATGCTGTTGCTCTGGATAGTGTCCAGCTGAGTCGCGAAGTACTCCAGGGCATTGAACTTGGCGTCCGGGTCTTTCTGCACACCGAAGCGGTCGAACTTGTCGCCCGCGTTGAGCAGAGTCATGGCGGTGAGATCGGTAATCAGACCTTTGCCGCGCAGGAATGCACGTCGAGGTTGCCCAATTGTTTCGCCGAGACGTTTTCCGGGTCGAAGCCCTTGACGTTCTTGTGCAGCTTTTGCCGATCCATTTCGGCGATGTTCAGTGCGTTTGGATCGTTGCCGACCAGCGCGAGCATCTGCTTGACCCTGGCGTTTTGCGAAACCGGTTTGCCGCGCACACCGGTGTCCTGAACCAACAGGCCCGCCTTGCTTTGCCAGGCGCCCGTGTAGCCAATAGTCATGACTGTGCTCCTTGAATGTCGCGCATGAGGAATGTCCTTGATGACCTGTTTTAGTGCGTGGAAGTATCGGCGGGCAAAGTAATGGCACCAACCTTTTTTATCAGGTTTTTACAATTCTCGTACAAACTCGATACAAACCGGCGTCACGCCGAAAAGCCATGGCCTTGAGGCTTCAACCGAATAATTTTCACCAGGCTTTTTGCTCTGACAAACGCGCTGGCCAGTTTTCTTGTATCCGTTTCGATACGCACCACCGGTCGGCCATGCAGGTTCTTGTACGAAAGTACCTAAAGCTTCGAGCGGACCCGACGATACGTAAGAAAGCCCGCCGTTTTTTTTCCCGAACCCACAATAAGAATCGCAGCTCAAGGACCGGTTTCCATGCCCGCACTTCGTACTATTCAGGCTCGCTACACGCTGTTGCTGGTTCTGTTCATCCTGCTGTTGTCGGTGCTGACCGTGGTCGGTATCAGCCAACTGGTCGCGCCCAAGCTGCGGCAGACCGAAGAACAGGTGGTGCTCAACCGTATCGCCGAAGTCGCCGAGCAGATTCAGGGCGAGCTGAACAAGGTGCAGGCGCAACAGCGCAGCATCACCCAGACCATTCCGCTGCTCGACAGCGCGGCCATCGACACGGTGTTGCCGGGCCTGGTGGATCAGTACGGCGAGCTGAAGGTCTTCGGCGGCGGGATCTGGCCGCTACCTGGCCAGCGTGAAGCCGGGCGCAATAAGTTCAGCACCTTCTGGCACCGTGACGCCTCGGGCAAACTGGCGGTGAACACGTTCTGGAACAGCGATGCGGCCCCCAACTATTACGACCAGAGCTGGTACAAGGGCGGCATGGCCACTGCGCGCGGTCAGTGCGCCTGGGCAGCGGCCTACAAGGACGACGCCAGCGCCGAACCGCGCACCAACTGCGCCATGGCGATCCAGAAAAACGGCGCCGCCTGGGGGGTGTCGACCATCGACGTGACCCTCGGCTTCTTTAATGATCCTGGTGGCCCGCAAGGAAAAGGACCTCAACGCCGAAATGCTGATCGTCGAAGCTGACGGCAAAATCATCAGCAACAGTTCGCGCATCAATGGCCCGATCGTGCTGAAAAACATCAGCGAACTGGCCGGCAGCTCGACCTTCGCCAGCCAGGTCAAGGCCGGCCTGCAAAACCGTGATCAGGCGCAACGCGTGGAGTTCGACAACAACGGTGAAGCCAGCACCTTCTTCATGCGCCCCATCGAAGGCACACCATGGTTCCTGGCCACCGCCCTGCCGACCAAACTGCTCACCGCGCAACGCGACGATGTCCTCAGCAGCCTGAGCCTGTTGCAGATACCACTGGTGATCCTGTTGGTGCTGTTGCAGGTTTATGCAATCCGTCAGTTGGTCCAGCGCATGAAAGCGCTGAAAGCCAACATCGACTTGCTGTCCAGCGGTGACGCCGACCTGACCCGCCGCATCACCATTCGCGCCGAAGATGAACTCGGCGCCATTGGCCATTCGGTGAACACCTTTATCGCCTACCTGCAAAACATGATCGGCGAAGTGACGCAGGCCACCGGTGCAATGGCTTCGAGCCTCGACGACCTGCAACGGACCTCGGCGCATACCAGCCAGATCCTGTTGCGTCACGCTTCGGAAACCGACCAGACCGTTACCGCCATCACCGAAATGAGCTCGACCGCCGAAAGCGTCGCGCAGAATGCCGCTGAAACGGCGGCGTTCACCCAGCGCGCCAACGAAAACGCCGACCGTTCACGCGTTGTCGTGGGTGAAGCGACCAACAGTGTGGTGGCGTTGATCGACGAAGTGGCCAGTGCCACTAACAAAGTCGAGAACATGCAGCAGGACGCCCAGCGCATCACCGAGATTCTCGGGGTGATCGGTGCGATTGCCGGGCAGACCAATCTGCTGGCGCTCAACGCTGCCATCGAAGCGGCCCGCGCCGGTGAACAGGGTCGTGGTTTTGCGGTGGTGGCTGACGAAGTCCGCGCCCTCGCCGCTCGTACCCAGGCCAGCACCTCGGAAGATCAACGAGATGTTGACCCGCCTGACCCAAGGGGTGAGTTCGTCGGTCAGCGCCATGGAAAACACCCAGGCCAGTTGTCAGTCGGCGGCAGATGCCACCGCTCGGGTCAACTCCGGTCTGGACGAAATGGCCGGCTCGGTCAGCCATATCAACAGCCTCAGCACCCAGATCGCCACGGCCGCCGAACAGCAAAGTGCGGTCACCGAAGAGATCAATCGCAGCATGGTGCAGATCCGCCACATGGTCGAAGAGCTGGTACAGAGCGGCCACGCCAGCGAACTCAACACCCGTCAGTTGCTGGAAGCCGACAGCCGCGTCAGCGCCATCATGGGCCGCTTCAAGGTCCGCTGATAGCTGCACGCCTTTACGGGTTGTCTGTCAGTCAGATGCCCGCTGTGGGATCGGGCTTGCTCGCGAAAGCAATCGCTCAGTCGCTGTTTCAGTGTCTGAGCGAGCGCATTTGCGAGCAGGCCCACACCTCTCCGGATCCGGCCACCTGACAACTTTGTCATCTTGCGCTCAGCAACCTGTCAGCGGTGATCGGCGATAATCCTCCCCGTGTGCCTCGCAACAACTGGAAACATTGCGTTGATGCCAGGCGATAAAAAACGGTCAAAATGCATTCTTTTTGACTGCCACCGCGAAGCGAGAGCCCTGTCATGCGAACCCACCTGCGTCTGCTCGCCCTGAGCGCCCTGTTCCTCTCCTCCCTGGCTCAGGCCGCCGACCTGATTCCGATCGAAGTCCATCGCGACGCCAATTGCGGGTGCTGCAAGAAGTGGATCAGCCACCTCGAAGCCAATGGCTTCAAAGTCGACGATCACGTCGAAGCGGACATGAGCAGTTTCAAGCAACAACATGGCGTGCCACCGCGTCTGGCCTCCTGCCACACCGCAATCATCAACGGCAAATTCGTCGAAGGCCATGTGCCGGCCGAGCAAGTGCTGGCCCTGACCCGGCGTGATGATCTGCTCGGCGTTGCCGCACCGGGCATGCCGATGGGCTCGCCGGGCATGGAAATGGATGGCATGAGCGATGCCTACCAAGTGATCGGTCTGAAGAAGGACGGCGCTGACGTGGTGGTGGCGGACTACCCGGCCCATTGATGAGCGCTGCGTACTTCGGGCTGTTCCTTGCCGCATTCGGCGCGGCGACGTTGCTGCCGTTACAGTCCGAGGCGGCGCTGGTCGGGTTGATTGTCAGCGAGCGTTACTGGCTATGGGGTTTGCTCGCCGTGGCGACGCTGGGCAATGTGCTGGGTTCGCTGGTGAACTGGTGGCTGGGGCGTGGCATCGAACGATTTCAGGGGCGGCGCTGGTTTCCGGTCAGCCCCGAGCACATGGCCAGGGCGCGCAAGCACTATGAGCGATACGGTCATTGGTCGTTACTGCTCAGCTGGTTGCCGATCATCGGCGACCCGCTGACCCTGATTGCCGGCGTGATGCGCGAACCGCTCGGGCGTTTCCTGCTCATTGTCACCCTGGCCAAAGGTGCGCGTTATGCGGTGCTGGCCTTGCTGACCCTGGGCTGGCTCGGGTGAACCATCGAGCGCGGCCATTGCCTGTGTTTAACGTCGCCCTAATCCCGCCGTTCCAGCATCGGCCGATTTTCATGGAGTTTGCCCTTATGTCCGTCACGCTTTCCCGCTGGCTGCCCGGCCTGTTCCTCTGCGCCGCGATGCCTTTGCTCGCGCACGCCGCCCCTGAGGCCGCGCCCGTCGAAGGCCCGGCCTACGGCCCGGAGCTGCAAGGCTTTTCGAATACCCTTACACGCTTAAACACTTCGCCTTTCAGTCCCAAGGCAAATCCCTGCAAATGGGATACATGGACGTCGCCGCCCACGGCAAGGCCAATGGTCGCACCGTGGTGCTGATGCACGGCAAGAACTTCTGCGCCGCCACCTGGGACAGTTCGATCAAGGCCTTGAGCGAGGCTGGTTATCGGGTCATCGCCCCGGACCAGATCGGCTTCTGCACCTCCAGCAAACCGGACCACTATCAATACAGCTTCCAGCAACTGGCAACCAACACCCAGCAGTTGCTCAAAGCCTTGGGCATCCAGAAAGCCACCCTGCTCGGCCACTCCACCGGCGGCATGCTTGCCACCCGTTATGCCTTGTTGTTCCCTGAGCAGGTCGAGCAACTGGCGCTGGTCAATCCGATCGGCCTGGAAGACTGGAAAGCCCTCGGTGTGCCTTATCGCACCGTGGATCAGTGGTATCAGCGCGAACTGAAGGTCAGCGCCCAGGGCATCCGTGAATACGAGCGCACGACATATTACGATGGCCGCTGGAAACCCGAGTTCGACCGCTGGGTGGATATGCTCGCCGGCCTGAGCAAAGGACCGGGCAAGACGCAAGTCGCCTGGAACTCAGCGCTGATCTACGACATGATTTTTACCCAGCCGGTGTATTACGAATTCAAGGACTTGAAGATGCCGACCCTGTTGCTGATCGGCACCTCGGATACCACGGCCATCGGCAAGGACCTTGCGTCACCGGAGGTCAAAGCGAAGATCGGTCACTATGACGTGCTCGGCAAACACGTGGCTCGACTGATTCCGCAGTCGACCCTGGTGGAATTTCCCGGCATGGGCCATGCGCCACAAATGGAAGAGCCGGCGCAATTCCACAAAGCCCTGCTCGGCTGGCTGAATACAACCAATCCCGTTCGTTGATGAGGTAAGGCTGATGGCGGTGCAGATTGCAGTGATCGATGACTGGCAGGACGTCGCCCGCGACGTGGTTGACTGGTCGGTACTCGAAAGCGTGGGTGAGGTGACGTTCGAGCATGACTACCCGGCGGACAATGCCACACTCGCCGAGCGTCTGGGCAAGTACCAGGTGATCTGCGTGATGCGCGAGCGGACGCGCTTCGACGAAGACCTGCTCGACCGTCTGCCCCACCTCGAACTGCTGGTGACCGGTGGTATGCGCAATGCCGCGCTGGACATGCCGGCGGCGGCCAAACGGGGAATCCGCGTCTGCGGCACCGACAGCTACAAACACGCGGCGCCGGAACTGACCTGGGCCTTGATCATGGCCGCCACGCGCAATCTGCTGAAGGAAGCCAATTCCCTGCGCGCCGGCCACTGGCAGCAGGGTCTGGGTGGCGACCTGCACGGCAAGACCCTCGGTATTCTTGGCCTGGGCAGCATCGGCCAGCGCGTGGCGCAATTTGGCCAGGTGTTTGGCATGCGGGTAATCGCGTGGAGCGAGAACCTCACAGCTGAGCGCGCACAGCAGGCCGGCGTAACGTATGTGAGCAAGCAGGCACTGTTCGAGCAGGCCGACGTGTTGTCGGTGCATCTGGTGCTCAGTGAACGCAGTCGCGGGCTGGTCGATGCCCAGGCGCTGGACCGGATGAAGCCGACGGCGCTGCTGGTCAATACGGCACGCGGGCCGATCGTCGATGAAGCGGCACTGATCAAGGCGCTGCAAAAACAACGCATCGCCGGGGCGGCGCTGGACGTGTTCGATGAGGAGCCACTGCCGGCCCTGCACCCGTTTCGCACACTGGACAATGTGCTGGCGACGCCCCATGTGGGTTATGTCAGTCGGCAAAACTATGAACAGTTCTTTTCGCAGATGATCGAGGACATTCAAGCGTGGGCGGCGGGCAAGCCGATTCGCCTGTTGAACTGAGTCTGATCTGTTGGTCCTGTTGTGAGCTGGCCATCGCCATCACAAGCAGGCTCTCTCCTACATTTGAAATACCTTTTCTTGTAGGGACGGAGCCTGCTCGCGATGGGGCCAGAACAACCACCCCATCAACAAAATGCACGCACCACAACAGTGCGCCCGCCTTTCCCGCTAGCACATAATCGTGACCACCCAGTCACCGTTTTGGCTCTTGCCTGCAAAAAAAACTGCACTTCGTCGGTGCGTTTGCCCTCTTAAACGAGGGTTACCGTTCGCGGCAAACCGATTGTCGAACAATTTACCCATTTGCTCTGGCCCGCTCTAGGATCTGGCCTAGACTGGTTTTCGCGGGGCCAGACCGGCCGGTCACATCACAGCAAAATAATCGAAACTTTTGCTGAAGGCGGCAGGTCATCTGAAAGGCAGGGCGAACACGGCTGGTTCATTCCTTGCAATGGCCTCGTCACCCATTCTGCTTGCGCGTGTTGGGTAGCTTTGCTCACCGATGCGTGGCGCGTTTGCGCCCAGCCACAGGACGTGGTCATGGACATCACTTGTTCAAGACAAGAATCAGATCAACAAGACGGGAGAGTCATATGATCAGTGCGGCATTGGATATTCAGGGAGAGCGTGCTCAGTCAATTGGTGAAGCGAGCACTGTCAGCGTTCCCGGCAGCCGAACGATCAACGTCCCCGGCACCAAGACACTGACTCCGTTAGCGAGCCAGAATCCCAACAAGAAGAAAGTGTTGTTCGTAACCTCGGAAATCGCCGACCTGGTGAAAACCGGCGGTCTGGGTGACGTCTCTGCCGCCCTGCCCCGCGCCATGGCGCACCTGCACGACGTGCGCGTGCTGATCCCCGGTTACCCGCAAGTGATGCACAGCGAAAACCCGATCCACATCATCGGCGAACTCGGCGGGCATGCCGCGCTACCCCCGTGCAAGATCGGCCGCATGGACATGCCTGACGGGCTGGTGATTTACGTTCTGATCTGCCCCGAACTCTACGAGCGCGAAGGCTCGCCGTACGGAGCCAATAACGGTCGCGACTGGCCGGACAACCACATTCGCTTCGCCCGTCTGGGTCTGGCCGCTGCCGACATCGCTGCCAACCTCGCACAAATCCACTGGTGCCCGGATCTGGTGCACGCCCATGACTGGCCCGCCGGTCTGGCGCCTGCTTATATGCACTGGCGCGGGCAGCGCACGCCGACGCTGTTCACCATTCACAACCTCGCGTATCAAGGCGTGACCAGCCTCGGATCCTGCCCGGAACTCGGTATCCCCACCCATGCCCTGCAACAGGAAGGCATGGAGTTTTACGGCAAGATGTCGTTCCTCAAGGCCGGCATGGCGTATTCGAGCCACATCACCACGGTCAGCGCCACCTATGCGCAGGAAATCACCACCCCGGACTTCGGCTGCGGCCTCGACGGCTTCCTCGCCGCCAAGACCCAGCAAGGTTTGCTCAGCGGCATCCCCAATGGCATTGACGAGAGCTGGGATGCGGCCACTGATCCGCACCTGTTCGCGCCGTTCGCCATCGGCGACTGGGAAGGCAAGGCTGTCAACGCCGCGCATGTGCGTGCGTTGTTCGGCCTGAACGACTCCACCGGCCCGCTGTTCGCCGTGGTCTCGCGTCTGGTCTATCAGAAAGGTCTGGACCTGACCGAAGCGGTGTCCGAATACATCGTCCAGCAAGGTGGCCAGATCGCCATCATCGGCCGTGGCGAACCGGAAGAAGAGCAAGCCATGCGCGAACTGGCGCTGCGTTTCCCCGGCCAGATCGGCGTGCGTATCGGCTTCAATGAAACCGACGCCCGTCGCATGTTTGCCGGCAGCGATTTCCTGCTGATGCCTTCGCGTTACGAGCCCTGCGGCCTGAGCCAGATGTATGCGCAGCGCTTCGGCTCACTGCCGGTGGCGCGCAATACCGGTGGCCTGGCCGACACCATTGAAAACGGCGTGACCGGTTTCCTTTTCGACGAGTCCACCGCCGACAGCTATCGCGAAGCCCTGAGCCGCGCCTTCAAGGTGTTTGCCTTCCCGGAACTGCTCAATGCCATGCGTTGCCGGGCCATGGCCGCGCCGTTCAACTGGTGCAAGGCGGTTGAACCCTACGCCGAACTGTATGAGCAACTGGTCGCCAAGGCGCTGGGTAAAGCCCACCACAAATAAAAGGAAGCGTTGACAATGCCGTTACGGTCCCCTGAAACCTGGCCCCACGGCGCGATCATGCAGGATGCCGAACACACGCAATTTGCGCTGTGGGCCCCGGATGCGTTTTACGTCAGTGTCGAACTGGACAACGGACAATCCCTGCCGATGCTGCCACAGGCAGACGGCTGGTTCGTGATCAAGGCCCGTTGTCCGGCGGGCACCCGATACCGCTACAACATTGATGGCGAACTGGAGGTGCCCGACCCGGCCTCCAGGGCGCAGGATGGCGATATTCACCGCCACAGTGTGGTGGTCGACCCGCTGGCGTACGCATGGCGACACGGTGACTGGCAGGGTCGGCCGTGGAGTGAAGCGGTGATTTACGAGTTGCACGTCGGTGCGCTGGGTGGCTTTGCCGAAGTCGAGCAGCATCTGGCTCGCCTCGCCGCCCTGGGCATCACCGCCATCGAACTGATGCCGCTGGCGCAGTTTCCCGGTGATCGCAACTGGGGGTTACGACGGCGTTCTGCCCTACGCGCCGCAAGCCTCCTACGGCAGTCCGGAACAACTCAAGCATTTGATTCGACAGCGCCCACGGCCACGGTCTGGCGGTGATTCTTGATGTGGTCTACAACCACTTCGGCCCCGATGGCAATTACCTGCACCGCTACGCCAAGGGCTTCTTCCGCGAGGACAAGCACACCCCGTGGGGGGCGGCGATCGACTTTCGACGCAACGAAGTGCGTGACTTCTTTATCGAAAACGCGCTGATGTGGCTCCTCGAATACCGTTTCGACGGCTTGCGCCTGGACGCCGTGCATGCCATCGAAGACCCGGACTTTCTCAGTGAGATGGCCCGGAGTATCCGCCAACAGATCGACTCGACGCGGCATGTCTGGCTGACCGTGGAAAACGAGCTCAACCAGTCCAGCCTGCTCGAATACGACTACGACGCCCAATGGAACGACGACGGCCATAACGCCCTGCACGTGCTGCTGACCGGCGAGACCGACGCCTATTACGCCGACTACGCGCTGCAACCCACCGAGCAACTGGCCCGCTGCCTGAGTCAGGGCTTTGTCTTTCAGGGCCACATCACCCGTCACGGCGAACCCCGAGGCGAGCCCAGCGAACACCTGCCCTCCACGGCATTCGTGTTGTTCCTGCAGAACCACGACCAGATCGGCAACCGCGCCTTTGGCGAGCGTCTGCATCAACTGGCCGATCCGCGTGCGGTACAAGCCGCTACCGTGCTGTTGCTGCTGTCACCGATGATTCCGCTGATGTTCATGGGCGACGAGTTTGCCGCCGAGCAACCGTTCCTGTTTTTCACCAGCCATCACGGTGAGCTGGCAGATCTGGTGCGCGAGGGCCGGCGCAATGAGTTCGCCGCCTTCAGCGCGTTTACCGATCCCCATCAGCGTGAACGGATCCCCGACCCCAACGCCGAACAGACCTTCCACGCGTCGCAGCCACGG
Source organism: Pseudomonas sp. GNP014 (assembly GCF_054344005.1). Lineage (NCBI taxonomy): Bacteria > Pseudomonadati > Pseudomonadota > Gammaproteobacteria > Pseudomonadales > Pseudomonadaceae > Pseudomonas > Pseudomonas sp. GNP014. The sequence continues at coordinate 4,580,488 of NZ_JBTGUS010000001.1, forward strand.
CTGATCGGCAGTGGCACCGCACTGCAACAGCAAACCCTGGCGCTGTACCGCCAACTGCTGCAATTGCGCCATCAATACATCATCCCGAACCTGTCCGGCACCCAGGCGCTTGGCGCGCACATACTCGGTCACGCAGCGGTCAGTGCGCGCTGGCGCCTGGGCAATGGCAGCGAGCTACGAATTGACCTGAACCTCAGCGATACGCCAGTGGTCAACCCTGCACAGAGCGACACCGTGTGGCTGTTTCAGCAACCACCCGCCGTCGCCCTGTCGGATCCGGGCCTGTTGCCCGCGTATTGCGCGCTTGTCAGCCTCACGGCCGCAACCCCTTTGCAACCTCTGGATGGAGAGCGCCTATGAGCGATGCGCAACTGGAAATTCTGGCCAGCCGGGCCGGCCTCGCCGTCGACTGGATCGACGCCAACGGACGCCCGCAAAAAGTCGCCCCGGCGGTGCTGCGCAATGTCCTGATCGGCCTGGGCCACCCGGCCAGCACCGCGCAGGAAATCGACGCCAGCCTGCTGGAGCTGCAACAAGTGCAGCAAGACCGCCACCTGCCGCCGCTGCTGACCAGCGACGTCGGTGTCGGGCTTGATCTGGCGCGCTATTTCGCGCCCCACACCCCGTGTGAAATTCACCTCGAGGACGGTTCCCGGCTGACCCTCAAACTCGATGGCGAAGCGATTTTGCCCGGGCTGATTCCGGTCGGTTATCAGCGAGTGCACATCGACGATCAATTCTTCACCTTGGCGGTGGCGCCGGAGCGCTGCTACAGCGTCGGCGATGCGCTGGGAAACCCGATCCCCCGTGCCTGGGGCCTGAGCGTGCAGCTGTATTCGCTGCGCCGGCCCGGCGATGGCGGCTTCGGCGACACCCAGGCCCTGGAAGAGCTGGCGCGGGTGGCCGGCGAACGCGGTGCCGACGCCCTGGCGATCAGTCCGCTGCATGCGATGTTCAGCGCCGACACTGGCCGCTACAGTCCCTATTCGCCGTCCAGTCGCTTGTTCCTCAATTCGCTGTATGCCGCACCGGGGGCGATTCTCGGCGAACGGGCGCTGCGCGATGCGATTGACGCTGCAGGTCTGGCGGAGCAGTTCGCGCACCTCGAAGACCTGAAACTGATCGACTGGCCGAGCGCCGCCGAGGCCAAGCATAAGCTGCTGCAAGCGTTGTACGACGGTTTCATCGCCGGTGATCACCCGTTGCACCCGGACTTCGCCAGCTTCCGTCATGCCGGTGGCGAAGCGCTGGAAAACCACTGCCGCTTCGAAGCCATTCAGGAAATGCGCGCCGCCCGTGGTGAGAGCCTCGACTGGCGGCAATGGCCGGAGCACTGGCACGACCCGCGCGGCGCCGCGCTGGAAGCGTTTGCCGAAGAATACGCCGAGCGCATCGGCTACTTCGCGTTCTGCCAATGGCTGATCCACCGCTGCCTCGAACGCGCCCAAACCGCAGCGCGCAGTGCTGGCATGAGCATTGGCCTGATTGCCGATCTGGCGGTCGGTGCCGACGGCGCCGGCAGTCAGGCCTGGAGCTTTCAGGATGAACTGCTCGCCTCGCTCACCGTGGGCGCGCCGCCAGACATTCTCAACCGCTCCGGACAGGGCTGGGGGATTTCCGCGTTCTCGCCCGAAGGGCTGATCCGCAATGGTTTCCGTGCGTTCATCGACATGCTGCGGGCCAATTTCGCCCACGCCGGCGGCCTGCGCATCGACCATGTGATGGGCCTGCAACGCCTGTGGGTGATCCCCAACGGCGCAGCGCCTGCCGACGGCGCCTACCTGTATTACCCGGTGGACGATCTGCTGCGCCTGCTGAGCCTCGAATCCCATCGCCATCAGGCCATCGTCCTCGGCGAAGACCTCGGCACCGTGCCCGACGGTCTGCGCGAAAAACTCAGCGCACGCTCGATGCTCGGCATGCGTGTGTTGCTGTTCGAACAGGACAACACCTACTTCAAACCGATTCTCGACTGGCCGGACAATGCGCTGGCCACCACCAGCACCCACGACCTGCCGACACTCAATGGCTGGTGGCATGGCCGCGACATCGACTGGAACGCACGGCTGGGTTTCGTCGATGCCAACGGCGAAATCGAATGGCGTCATCACCGCCAGCGCGAGCGTGAAGGTTTGCGCAATGCGTTGAGCCAGGACCCGCAGAACTTCCGCGAGGAATCCCACGAAGCCGATCAAGTGGTCGATGCCAGCGTGCGCTTCCTCGGCCACACCCGCGCGCCCCTGGTGTTGTTGCCCCTCGAAGATGCACTGGGCATCAATGAACAGGCCAACCTGCCTGGGACGATCGACACCCACCCGAACTGGGCGCGGCGTCTGCCCGCCACCAGCGAAGCGTTACTTGACGCTGCCGACGCCGCACGACGCCTGGAACTGCTGGCCTGCGCGCGTCTCCAGGCCGCCGAGCGTGACCAATGAGCCCGACGCAAATCCAGCCATTGCGCGCAACCCTGCGCCTGCAATTTCATAAAGGCTTTACCCTGGAGCAAGCGGTGCCGCTGGTGCCGTATTTCGCCCGCCTCGGCATCAGCCACATTTACGCCTCGCCCCTGCTCGCGGCCCGGGCCGGTTCAATGCACGGCTACGACGTGGTCGACCCGACCCAGGTCAATCCGGAACTCGGCGGCGAACCGGCGCTGCGGCGTCTGGTCAGCACCCTGCGCGAACACAACATGGGGCTGATCCTCGACATCGTCTCCAACCACATGGCCGTTGGCGGCAGCGACAATCCGTGGTGGCTGGACTTGCTCGAATGGGGACGCTTGAGCCCTTACGGCGAGTTCTTCGACATCCAGTGGCATTCGCCGGACCCGCTCATGGAAGGCCAGCTGCTGCTGCCGTTTCTTGGCAGCGACTACGGCGTCGCCCTGCAGGAAGGCACGCTGAAACTGTTGTTCAATCCGCAGCGCGGCAGCTTTTACGTCGAACACTATGATCATCACTTCCCGATCTGCCCGAGCGATTACGCCGAGCTGCTCAAGTCGCCGCAAGCCCTGAGGTCTCTGGCCGAGCGGTTCAGTACCCTCAGTTACCAAAGCGACGCCCATGCGCTGGCCATGCCGTTGAAAGACGAGCTGCGAGAACTGGCGACTGAGCCGTCGATCCTTGCAGCGATTCACGACAACCTCAAGGCTTACGACTCGACCACTGAAGCGGGCTTCCAAAGGCTGCATCAATTGCTCGAACGACAAAGCTATCGGCTCGCCAGTTGGCGCACCGCTGCCGATGACATCAACTGGCGGCGCTTTTTCGACATCAATGAACTCGGCGGTCTGCGCGTCGAACGTCCGGCGGTGTTCGACGCCACCCACGGCAAGATTTTCCAGTTGATCGGCGAAGGCCTGATCGACGGTTTACGCATCGACCACATCGACGGCCTCGCCGATCCCCGGGGTTATTGCCGCAAGCTGCGCCGGCGCCTCGACCTGCTCGCGCCGGGCCGGCATCTGCCGATCTACGTCGAGAAGATCCTCGGTGCCGGCGAAACCCTACACCGTGACTGGGCCGTGAACGGCACCACCGGTTACGAGTTCATGAACCAGTTGTCGCTGCTGCAACACGATCCGGACGGCGAACACGTCCTCGGTGAGTTGTGGCAACGGCGCACCGAACGCCCCGCCGCGTTTATCGAAGAAGCGCAACTGGCGCGCCAGCAGATCCTCAACGGCTCGCTGGCCAGTGACTTTGAAAGCGTTGCCCAGGCCCTGCTGCAGGTGGCCCGCGATGACCTGATGACGCGTGACCTGACCCTCGGCGCGATCCGCCGGGTGTTGCAGGCGTTGATCGTGCACTTTCCGGTGTACCGCACTTACATTGGCGCTATGGGCCGCTCCGCGCAGGATGAGGTGTTTTTCCAGCAGGCCATGGACGGTGCCCGGCAGACCCTCGGCGAAGGCGACTGGCCGGTGCTCGACTGTGTGGCCGCATGGCTCGGTGGCACGCCGTGGCGGCGCAAACCCCGCGGGCGCTCGCGCAAGATTCTCAAGCATGCGTGCGTACGCTTCCAGCAATTGACCTCGCCGGCGGCGGCCAAAGCCGTGGAAGACACCGCGCTGTACCGCTCGGCGGTGCTGCTGTCGCGCAATGACGTCGGCTACAACACCGAGCAGTTCAGTGCACCGCTCAGCGATTTCCACGCGGTCAATCAGCAACGCTTCGCCGAATTCCCCGACAACCTGCTGGCCACCGCCACCCACGATCACAAACGTGGTGAAGACACCCGCGCACGGCTCGCCGTGCTCAGCGAACGCAGCCATTGGTACGCCGAGCAGATCGAGCTGTGGCGCGCCCTCGCCCGGCCGGTGCGCAGCGACGATCAACAGCCCTCGACCGGCGATGAACTGATCCTCTACCAAGCGTTGCTCGGCAGTTGGCCGCTGGAACTGCGCGAAGGCGATCAGGCGGGTTTCGCCGACTACGCCAAACGCATCTGGCAATGGCAACAGAAAGCCTTGCGCGAGGCCAAGCTGCAAAGCAGCTGGAGCGCACCGAACGAAAGCTATGAGCACGCCGCCCGGTCCTTCACCGAAAAACTGCTGACGGGGGATGAAGGAGAGCTGTTGCGTGCGGCGCTGATCAAGACCGTCAACAACATCGCTGCGGCCGGCGCGCTCAACAGTCTGGCGCAAACCTTGCTGCGCATGACCGTGCCGGGGGTGCCGGATCTGTATCAGGGCAACGAGTTCTGGGACTTCAGCCTGGTCGATCCGGACAACCGTCGGCCGGTGGATTACGCCGCGCGGGCGCAGGCGTTGCAGGCACCTGCACCGGTTGAGCAAATGCTGTCGAATTGGCGTGACGGGCGCATCAAGCAGGCGTTGATCGCCGAGGTGCTCAATCTTCGTGCCGAGCATGCCGAGCTGTTTCGCCGGGGTCGTTATCAGGCGCTGGAGGTGCTCGGCAGTCAGGCGCACAACGTGCTGGCGTTTGCCCGTGAACACCAAGGGACGTACGCCATCGTGATCGTCCCGGTGCGCTGCGCGGCGCTGCTGGAAAACGGTGCTATCCCTCAGGTCAATGCGCTGCGCTGGGGCGATACGCGGGTTGTTTTACCGTTCGCCGCCTCCGACACAAACCTGAAGGGACTTTTTCAAAGCGCCGCAGTCACAAAAAACAGGGAGCTGAATGTCAGCGAAGCGCTGGGGGATGTCCCGGTCAATCTCTTTATCCAACACTTAACGTAACGACGAGTTCAGTTCAGGAGCATTGCGATGAGTACCGACGATAAACGCATCCGCGAGTTCGCCTATCAGATCTGGGAATCAGAGGGTAAACCTGAAGGTCACGAAGCACGCCACTGGGAGATGGCACGCAAGCTGGCTGAAGCCGAGGCTTTGGCGCCGAAGAAATCGCCGAAAGCCGCCAGCAGCAAAACCGCCGGCAAAGGCGTTGACACCAAGGCCCCGGCGGCCAAGCCCAAGACACCAGCGGCAGCTAAAGCCAAGCCGGCCAGCGCCGCCAAGGTCGTGCCGCCGGGTGAAAAAGCCGCCGAGAAAAAGCCCCGGACCCCACGCAAGCCCCCGGCCAACTGACACACCCGGATTATTGAATTGAACGACCGTGTGGCGAGTTCGCTCGCCACCGAGGGCCAACTCGTCCTCAAGAAACCTCAAATACCCCTGTCAGGGAGAGAAACCTGTGGCGACGGGATTTGTCCCCGATGAGTCGCGCAGCGGTCCCAAAACAGCAACGGTGATGTGTCAGACATCCCGCGTGCACTGGTTTTGCGACTGCTTTGCAGCTGATCGGGGCGGTGCGACGTTTCGCTAAATCCCCTCGCCACAGATGCTGTTCCCACAGTTGATCAGTTATTCGAACCAACCCGATTTGCAGGAGCAATCATGTCCAGTCCAAAGAAAGCCGAGCCCGCCGCGCACGCCGAGCCGTCCAGAATCCGTGAAGGTCTGCCCTTCCCGCTCGGTGCGACCTGGGATGGCCTGGGGGTGAACTTTGCGCTGTTTTCCGCCAACGCCACCAAGGTCGAACTGTGCATCTTCGACGATACCGGCGAAGTCGAAATCGAACGCATCGAGCTGCCGGAATACACCGACGAGATCTACCACGGCTATCTGCCCGATGCACATCCGGGGATGATCTACGGTTACCGCGTGTACGGCCCGTATGACCCGGCCAATGGTCATCGCTTCAACCACAACAAATTGCTCATCGACCCCTACGCCAAGCAATTGGTCGGCGAATTGAAATGGTCCGAAGCGCTGTTCGGCTACACCATCGGCCACCCCGATGCCGACCTGAGTTTCGACGAACGCGACAGCGCGCCCTTCGTGCCCAAGTGCAAGGTCATCGACCCGGCGCACACCTGGGGCAACGATCACCGCGTGAGCGTGCCGTGGGACAAAACCATCATTTACGAAACCCACGTGCGCGGCATCAGCATGCGTCATCCGTCGGTGCCGGAAAACGTGCGGGGCACCTTTGCCGGTCTGATGGTCGATGACGTGCTCGAGCACATTCGCAAGCTCGGCGTGTCGTCGGTCGAACTGTTGCCGATCCACGCGTTCGTCAATGACCAGCACTTGCTGCACAAGGGCATGACCAACTACTGGGGCTACAACAGCATCGCGTTTTTCGCCCCGGACCCACGTTACCTTGCCAGCGGCAAGATCGCCGAATTCAAGGAAATGGTCGCGCACCTGCACGAAGCCAACCTCGAAGTGATCCTCGACGTGGTCTACAACCACACCGCCGAGGGCAACGAGCAAGGCCCGACCCTGTCGATGCGCGGTATCGACAACGCCTCGTACTACCGGCTGATGCCCGACGACAAGCGCTTCTACATCAACGATTCCGGCACCGGTAACACGCTGGACCTGAGCCACCCGTGCGTGCTGCAAATGGTCACCGACTCGCTGCGCTACTGGGCCAGCGAGATGCACGTCGACGGTTTCCGTTTCGACCTGGCGACCATCCTCGGCCGTTATCACGACGGTTTCGACGAACGTCACAGCTTCCTCGTTGCCTGCCGCCAAGACCCGGTACTGCGTCAGGTGAAAATGATCGCCGAACCGTGGGACTGTGGCCCCGGCGGCTATCAGGTGGGTCATTTCCCGCCGGGCTGGGTCGAGTGGAACGACAAGTTCCGCGACACCGTGCGCGCGTTCTGGAAAGGTGACGACGGCCAGGTCGCCGACTTCGCCAGTCGCATGACCGCCTCCGGCGAAATGTTCAACCAGCGCGGACGGCGGCCGTATTCGTCGGTGAACTTCATCACCGCCCACGACGGTTTCACCCTCAACGATCTGGTGTCGTACAACGACAAGCACAACGAGGCCAACGACGAGAACAATCAGGACGGCAGCAACAACAACCTGTCGTGGAACCACGGCGTCGAAGGCCCGACCGACGATCCGCAGATCAACGCGCTGCGCCATCGACAGATGCGCAACTTCTTCGCCACCCTGTTGCTGGCGCAAGGCACGCCGATGATCGTCGCCGGTGACGAGTTCGCCCGTACGCAGGACGGCAACAACAATGCCTACTGCCAGGACAGCGAGATCGGCTGGGTCAACTGGGACCTGAGCGAAGACGGCAAGGCCCTGCTGAAATTCGTCAAACGCCTGATCAAACTGCGTCTGGCGTATCCGATCCTGCGTCGCGGACGCTTCCTGGTCGGTGAATACAACGAGGACATCGGCGTCAAGGACGTCACCTGGCTCGCGCCGGATGCGACCGAAATGACCACCGAGCACTGGCATGACGCCCATAACCGTTGCCTGGGCATGTTGCTCGATGGCCGTGCCCAGGAAACCGGAATTCGCCGCAAGGGTGGCGACGCAACCCTGCTGCTGGTGGTCAACGCGCACCACGACATCGTCAACTTCACCCTGCCGGAAGTGCCTGACGGCGGTTTCTGGACCTGCATGATCGACACCAATCAGCCGTCGATCCGTGGTCAGGAACGCTTCGAATTCGGGCATGAATATTCGGTCACCGGCCGTTCGCTGCTGCTGTTCGAACTGCAACGTGATGAAGAAGACTGATATGGATCTGCAACGCTACCTTGCCCGCCGCCCGCCGGATTATCCCGACACCGTCGCCCTCGGCAGTTGCCTGCGGGCGATGGTCGAGGCCGGTCTGGACCGGCTGCCGTTACCGGGCAGCGGGCACACGCTGGAACGCTTTCAGCGCCTGGCCCAGGTCGGCGGACATGATCTGGGGCTGTGCAAACTCTATGAGGGCCACACCGACGCACAGGCGATCATCGAGCAACTGGGCGGCACGCCAACACCCGGCAGTACGTGGGGGATGTGGGCGGCCGAGCCGCCGCAGGCGCGCGTCAAGGTCACCCCCGCCGGGCACATGGGGTTGCTCAACGGACGCAAGGCCTGGTGCTCCGGTGCCTCGGTGCTCAGCCATGCCTTGCTCACGGCGTGGGACAGCAACGATCAGCAGCAACTGGTGGCCGTGGCCCTTGATCAACCCGGGGTGCGCATTACCGATCAGGGCTGGCACGCCGTGGGCATGGGTGCCACCGGCAGCGTCGAAGTCGTGTTCGAAGACGCCGAGGGTCAGGCCATCGGCCGTCCTGGCGACTACCTGCAACGGCCAGGCTTCTGGCAGGGCGGGATCGGCATTGCCGCGTGCTGGTACGGTGCCGCGCGGCAGCTTGCCGAGTCGCTGCGCCAGCACTGCGCACAACGCGAAGAACCTCACGCCCTCGCCCATCTGGGCGCGGTCGACAGTGCGTTGCAGGCCGCCGCCGATGTGTTGCGCTTCAGCGCGCTGCAAATCGACGCGCAGCCCGAAGCCAACGCCGAACTGCTCGCCCGCCGTGCCCGCGCCGTGGTCGAGCAGTCGGCCGAGTCAGTGATCCGCGAAGTCGGCCGTGCGCTCGGGGCCGGGCCTTTTTGCAAGGATCGGCATTTCGCCGGTCTGGTCGCCGACCTGCCGGTGTTTCTGCGTCAAAGCCACGCCGAACGCGATCTGGCCGCCCTCGGTCAATTGGTCACCCGGCAAGCCGACGAGGTCTGGTCGCTATGAGAAGCAATCCGATCGTCGGCCAGGGCACGTCACTGCATCAGTGGCAGGGTTCACGCCGTTTGGCCGAAGTGCCGGGCATAACCGTCGAAGAACTGGTGCCGCCCGGTGCACGCGCCGTAATCGTCGCCCCGCACCCGGACGACGAAGTGCTCGGTTGCGGTGGTTTGCTGCAATTGCTCGCCACGGCGGGCCGTTCGATGCAGTTGATTTCCGTCACCGACGGCAGCGCCAGCCATCCCGGTTCGCAACGCTGGCCGGTGGAACGCCTCAGCGTGGTGCGCCCGCAGGAATCGGCCGAAGCCCTGCGCCGCCTCGGCTTGCCGATGCACAGTCTGAAGTGGCTGCGTGGTGGCTTCACCGACACCTTGGTGGCCGCTCAGGAACAGGCGCTGAGCGCTTTCATTGAAAGTCATTTGCGCGCCGACGATGTGCTGTTCACCACATGGCGCGAAGATGGCCACAGCGATCACGAAGCGGTCGGCCGCGCCAGCGTCGATGCCGCCCGCCGTGTCGGTGCGACCTGTCATGAATTACCGGTGTGGACCTGGCACTGGGCCGCGCCGGAAGATGCCGGCGTGCCGTGGAACCGGGCGCGCAAGATTCTCCTGACACCGGCCGAAGTGGCGCGCAAACGCCATGCGGTGCACGCCTTCGCCAGTCAACTGGAGGGCGACCCCGACGCCGGCCTGGCTCCGGTGTTGGCGCCCTACGTGATTGATCGCCTGCTGCAACCTTTCGAAGTGGTGTTCCTGTGAGTGTCGACGATCGTTATTTCGACGGCCTGTTCGCCGGCAACGACGACCCGTGGGCGTTTCGCCAACGTTGGTACGAGCAACGCAAACGCGCGATCACCCTCGCCGCGCTGCCACGTCCGCACTATCGGGCGATCTTCGAGCCGGGTTGTGCCAATGGCGAGCTGAGCGCCGAGCTGGCCGGGCGTTGCGATCGTCTGTTGTGTTGCGACACTGCGAACGCGGCGGTGAATCTGGCGCGTACCCGATTGAGCCTGTTCGACCATGCCGAAGTCCGTCAAAACCGTCTGCCCGGCGACTGGCCGGAAGAAAAATTCGACCTGATTGTATTTAGCGAAATCGGCTACTACCTCGACCGTACCGATCTGACAGAAGTGATCCGGCGGATCAGTGATTCCCTGACGGCCGACGGACAACTGCTGGCCTGCCACTGGCGCCCGCCCATCGAAGGCTGTCCGTTGAACGCCCGGCAGGTCCATGACCTGATCCACGAACACCTGCATCTGCCGCGCCTGGTGCTGCATCAGGAAGCGGATTTCATCCTCGAGCTGTGGAGCCGCGAACCGCGCTCGGTCGCAGCATTGGAGGGCTTGCGATGATCGGCATTCTGATTCCCGCACACAACGAAGAAGCGCTGCTCGACGAGAGCCTCAGCGCCGCCCTGCGCGCCAGCAAGCACGGACTGCTCGCTGGCGAACCGGTGGAAGTGCTGGTGGTGCTCGACAGTTGCACCGACCGCTCGGCGCACATCGTCAGCCAATACCCGGTGCTGAGCCTGCACATCGAGGCGCGCAATGTCGGTCAGGCCCGGGCTGCCGGGGCGCACATGTTGCTGGAGCGCGGCGCACGCTGGATCTCCTGCACCGACGCCGACAGTCGTGTGGCCGATGACTGGCTGGTGGCGCAGTTGGGCCTCGGGGCAGACGCCGTGTGTGGCACGGTGACGGTCGAGCGCTGGGACGAATCCTTCGACGAGGCCGCGCAAATTCGTTACCACCGTCATTACCGGGCCTGCGACGGCCATCGGCACATTCATGGTGCCAATCTGGGCATCAGCGCCGACGCCTATCGCTGGGCCGGAGGCTTTAAACCGCTGGCTTGCGACGAAGACGTGCAATTGGTACGCGAGCTGGAACTGTCCGGGGCGAACATCGCCTGGAGCCATCGCCCGCAGGTCCGCACCAGCGCCCGCCTCGACAGCCGGGCACGGGGAGGATTTGGTGACTATCTGCGACATCTGGCACACCTGGAATAAAAAAACCGGATCAGATCAATCTGCGACGCGACGAATTTAACTTCATGGGCAATACTCTGCTGCGCGGCAATCCAGGGTTCGGAGCGTCGCATGGCAAACAATCCGCCTTCACGGGTCGGACGCGCCGGGCCATTGCGGCCACGCCACCGACTGAGGGCCAGACACAACAAGGACGTCGCACCCATGAAACCGTTATCCCTCAGCGAAAACAGTCCCTCGGCGCAAATCTGGAACAGCGCCGCCCAACTCGACAACATTCCCGTCATCAATACCCATAGCCTGGTGCCCGCCGGCGCCCGTGCGGTGGTGATTGCCCCGCACCCCGGCGATGAGGTGGTCACCTGCGGTGGCCTGCTGCAATTGCTCGCCGGCCTTGGCCACCCGTTGCAATTGCTGTCGATCACCGACGGCAGTGCCAGCCATCCCGGCTCCCGACAATGGTCGGAAAAACGCCTGAGCGTGTTCCGCCCACAGGAAAGTGTCGAAGCCTTGCGCCGCCTCGGCTTGCCGATGCACAGCCTGAAATGGGTGCGCGGCGGCTTCACCGACAACGCCCTGCGCGAAAAGGAAAACGAACTGGTGGCCTTCATCGGCCGTTACCTGCGCCCCGGCGATGCCGTGTTCAGCACCTGGCGCGGGGATGGCAACGACGATCACGAAGCGGTCGGCCACGCCGCCGCCAGAGCCGCAGAACTGGCCGGTGCGACCTTCCACGACGTACCGGTCTGGGCCTGGCACTGGCCGGAGCGCGACCATGCACTGATTCCCTGGGAACGCGCGCGCAAACTGCGCCTCGACACCTGGACCGTCGCGCGCAAAAGCCACGCCACCCACGCCTACGCCAGCCAGCTCAAGGGCGAACCGGCGATCGGCATTGCGCCGATGTTGCCGCCAGTGATCCTCGAAAGAATGCGCCTGCCCTACGAAATCGTCTTGGTCTGAGCCCTGCAAAAAACTCTCAGCCCGACCCAATATCCTGTAGGCGTTGCCGAAGGCTGCGCCTGCAGGTGCTTGCGCGAGCAATTGGAGGAACTGCCAGCCACCCGTATCAGTCGCATGTACAGGAAGACAGAATTCAGAGGAGCGAACGTGTCCAGCGATCCCAAGCGTCATGTGGTCGACGCGCCAGTCATTCATCGCCTGCGGGTGCTCACGGTCAATACCCACAAGGGCTTCACCGCGCTGAACCGGCGCTTCATCCTCCCGGAATTACGCGAGGCGGTGCGCAGTACCTCGGCCGATCTGGTGTTTTTGCAAGAAGTGGTCGGCGAACACGAGCGGCATTCGAACCGCTACAACGAATGGCCACAAACCTCGCAATACGAATTCCTCGCCGACAGCATGTGGAGCGATTTTGCCTACGGGCGTAACGCCGTCTACCCCGATGGTCATCACGGCAATGCATTACTGTCCAAATACCCGATCCGCGAATACCGCAACCTTGATGTGTCGATCACCGGTCCCGAACGCCGTGGCCTGCTGCACTGTGTGCTGGATGTGCCGGGGCATGCCGAAGTCCATGCGATCTGCGTGCATCTGAGCCTGTTGGAAAGCCACCGCCAATTGCAGCTGCAACTGCTTTGCCAGTTGCTCGAATCGTTACCCGACGATGCACCGGTCATCATCGCCGGAGACTTCAACGACTGGCAGTTGCAGGGCAACGCCGCCCTCGCCCGGCGTGACTACCTGCATGAAGCTTTCGAACGCCATCACGGGCGCCCGGCCAAGACCTACCCGGCACGATTTCCATTGCTGCGACTGGACCGGATCTACCTGCGCAATGCCAGCAGTCACGCCCCGCAGATCCTCGGCAACAAGCCGTGGACGCACCTCTCAGATCACTTGCCGCTGGCGGTAGAAGTGCATTTGTAATGGCGCTTGCGGCAATACAACTCGTCAAGTCAGCGGTCTGCCGGTGGAACCGTATGTGCGCGCCAATCTGTGGCAGGCCTTTTCCGGCACCGACTCGGTGACATTTGGCGACAATGACGTGATCACCACCGAGCAGAAGTCCTCGACGGCGGACTTGGGCCTGGGCGTGGTGTTAACGCTCGATCGCGCCGTCAGTGTTTACGCCAGCACCGATTACAGTAGCAATATTGACAGCAATGACCTGCGCGGCGTGGTCGGCAATGTGGGTATTCGCCTCAGCTGGTAGACCTTCCGTCGGCAATTGAACCTCTCTACCCCGGGACTTTCATCGCGTTTCTCCATGCAAACAAACACTTAGTTATGTGCAGAAAAACAAACGCTTGCGACTCTCGATTTACCACTACCGCTCATCGTTCAATTTCTTGACGTACGGGCGCGACTCTCCTTATCTCTACCTTACTACCCCCGGAAACACTATCCGGGGCGACCCTCGGGCACTCGCGAAATCGAGCGGCCACGGTTCGCCCCGCTCCATTCGGTCGCCCCTCGTTCGGGGTAGGAGAGACGCCACATCGAGATATCGCATGCGCCCGCAAGGTAGACCTCCATGAAAACTTCAATCACCCCACACGAGATCAAAATCACTTTCTGCACAGTGTCGAGTTCAATCTTGCTGTGCTCATCCATGGAGGCGCAGGCCGGTCCTGCGGCGGATGAAACCACCCCTTGGTATCGCGCGGATGCGCAAGTGCTAACCCTGCCCACGACCGTGATCACCCCGAATGCGCAACGCTTCAGTCTACGGCCCGATCTGCAAGGCACGCGCCTGATCACCGAAGACCTCGCACCCTCAGCGTGGGACGAGTTGTATGGACGCAGTGCACGTCAGGCGCAAACCGATGTGCTGTCTTCGGGTTTCGCCACACCCGGCAGCGGTGATTTCAAAGGCCCGGCGGTGCTGACCCTGCAAAGCGGCAGCCATACCCAGACCATCGGTCTGATGGGTGGTTTCAACGAGATTCAGGCCAACGGCAACGGCGTGATCACCAGCCGCGCCCTGTCCGACCCGACCCGTGACACCCTCAACCTGCAAGGTCAGAGCCTCGGTGCCTATTACAGCCTGATCGGTGCACTGGGCTGGCATGTCGATCTGTCGGCCAGCGGTGGTCGGGTCAGCGGTTTCAGTCGCAATGAACAAGGCGCACGCCAGGCCACCGACGGCCACGCGATGACCTTCTCGGTGGAGGGCGGTTTTCCAATTGGCTTGAGTGAAAACTGGGTGGTCGAACCCCAGGCGCAATTGATCAATCAACGCATCACCCTCGACACGCCTTACGCCGGCTCCGGCAACGCGTCATCCACCGATCTGACCGCGTGGAGCGGCCGCGTCGGCGCACGCCTGAAAGGCAGTTACGATTTGAACGGTCTGCCGGTCGAACCCTACGTGCGCACCAACCTGTGGCACACGGTGTACACGGGCAGCACGGTGACCCTGGATCAAGTCGACAAAATCAGCAGCAGTCGCAAGTCTTCAACCGTCGAGCTGGGCCTGGGCCTGGTGGCGCGGGTGACACCGGTGGTCAGTCTGTATGTGAGCGCAGATTACAGCAGCGATGTGGATGACAATGATTTGAATGGGCTGATTGGCAGCCTTGGCGTGCGCATGCGCTGGTGATTTTCAGATCACCGAAAATGCCTGTGGGAGCACGTTTGCTCCCACAGGTTTTTCGGCGCCTGGATCAAGCCCCCGGTTTAAGAATCAGCACCGCTAGCGGCGGCAGATTCAGTTCCAGCGACAATGACTGGCCATGGCTCGGCACTTCTTCGGTAAACGCCCCGCCGCCATTGCCATAATTGGAACCGGCGTAGGTGTCGGCATCGCTGTTGAGCAATTCGCTCCAGCGCCCGGCAAACGGCACCCCCACTCGATACGACTGACGCGGCACCGGTGTGAAGTTGGCCACCACCAGCACCGGTTGACCGTCCTTGCTCCAGCGCAGCCAGGCGTAGACGCTGTTGATCGCATCGTCGCCAATCAACCACTGGAAGCCCTGCGGTGCGTCGTCCTGGTCGTGCAGCGCCGGCTCTTCGCGGTACAGACGATTGAGGTCACCCACCAGTTTCTGCACGCCCTTGTGTTCCGAATACTGCAGCAGGTACCAGTCGAGCTGCTGATCGTGGTTCCACTCGCGCCACTGGCCAAACTCGCACCCCATGAACAGCAGTTTCTTGCCCGGATGGGTCCACATGAAGCTCAGATAAGCGCGCAGGTTGGCGAATTTCTGCCAGCGGTCGCCGGGCATCTTGTCGATCAGCGAATGCTTGCCGTGCACCACTTCGTCGTGGGAGATCGGCAGGATGAAACGCTCTGACCAGGCGTAGACCAGACCGAAACTCAATTCATTGTGGTGATGGGCGCGGTACACCGGATCCTGCTGAATGTAGTGCAGCGAATCGTGCATCCAGCCCATGTTCCATTTGTAGGCGAAACCGAGCCCGCCCTGCTGGGTGCTCTGGCTGACGCCCGGCCATGCGGTGGATTCCTCGGCGATCACCAGGGCCCCCGGCGCTTCCAGATGCACCACATCGTTCAAATGCCGCAGGAAGTCGATGGCTTCCAGATTCTCCCGACCGCCATGCCGGTTCGGCACCCATTCGCCGGCCTTGCGCGAATAGTCGCGATAGAGCATCGAGGCCACGGCATCGACGCGCAGGCCATCAATGTGGAAATGCTTCAACCAGTGCAGCGCCGAAGCAAGCATGTAGCCATGCACTTCGGTGCGCCCGAGGTTGTAGATCAGCGTATCCCAATCCTGATGGAACCCCTCCAGTGGGTTGCCATACTCGTACAACGCCGTGCCGTCGAATTGCGCCAGCCCGTGAGTATCGGTGGGGAAATGCGCCGGCACCCAGTCGAGAATCACACCGATGTCGGCCTGGTGGCAGGCGTTGACGAACTCGGCGAATTGCTCCGGTGTACCGTAACGCGCACTCGGGGCGAATTGCGACAGCAACTGATAACCCCAGGAACCGCCGAACGGGTGCTCCATGATCGGCATCAGCTCGATGTGGGTAAAGCCCAGCTCCTTGACGTACGGAATCACGCGTTCAGCCAGTTCCGGCCAGGTGTACTGACGGGCCACCTCGCCCAGATCATCCAGTTCGCACTGCCACGAGCCCGCGTGCAGCTCGTAGATCGACAGCGGTGCCGAATGTTTCTGCCGCTCGCCACGGCCGTTCATCCAGTCGTGGTCCTGCCAGTCGACCTGCAGGGGCGCGGCGACTTTCGAGGCGGTGTCCGGTGGCAGGCTGGTGGCCAGCGCCATCGGATCGGCCTTGAGCGGCAGAATCCCATGGGCCCCGAGAATTTCGTATTTGTACAACTCGCCCGCTTGCAGACGCGGGATGAACAACTCCCAGACCCCGGACGGATGACGCAGACGCATCGGATGCCGGCGCCCGTCCCAGACGTTGAAATCGCCGACCACCGACACCCGCCGGGCATTCGGTGCCCACACGGCAAAGCGCACACCGTCGACGCCATCGACGGTTTTCAGTTGCGCGCCGAGGCAGGCACTGAGGTCGCGATGATTGCCCTCGGCGAACAGATACAAGTCCATTTCACCGAGCAACGGGCCAAAGCCTGTAAGGGTCCTCGGCGACCTGTTCGCCACCGGCCCAACGCGTGCGCAGCAAGTATGGCCGCGCCTGATCAAAGTGACCGACGAACAACCCCGGTGTTTCAGTCTGTTGCAACGGACCGCGCTCTTCGCCCGAGTCCTTGTCCAGCACCACCACGCTCAACGCCCCCGGTAAATAGGCGCGAATGAACTGCCCAGCGGCGCCATCGCCGTGGGGGCCAAGAATCGAAAACGGGTCGTGATGTTCCGCGCGTACCAGGGCGTCGATGTCTTTCGCCCCCGGCAGCAGTGCTTCTTTCGCTGAACCCTGTTCCTTGTTCGAGAAACTCATGACTACTCTCCACCAAGATCGGAAAAGGGTTTAAGCCCCGTCAATAACCCATACAAACCGTGCAACGGCACGGGCAGCCACGTCGGGCGATTTTCGGCTTCATAGGCCACTTCATAGGCCGCTTTCTCCAGACCGAACAACGCCAGTGCGGCATCGGCACCTTCAGGATCTTGCCAAGCATGTTCAAGACTAGCTGCCGCCTGACGATATGCCTCGACAAATGCCTCACGGGCCTCACGCAGGTACCGTTGCGCAACACGATGCCGCGCCGCTTCGGAGTCGGCGCTGTGATCGACGTTGTGCACGTTGATGGTCATCGCCGCCGCGTAATCGAAGGAACGCAGCACGCCACTGACATCCTTGTACGGACTGTGCTTGCCTCGGCGTTCGCTCAACGGCCGCGCCGGTTCGCCTTCGAAGTCGATCAGGTAGGCATCGCCCTTGATCACCAGCACCTGGCCCAAATGCAGATCGCCGTGGACGCGAATCTGCAGACCGCCGACGGCTTTTTTCGCCAGATCCTGCACGTGGCCGAGAATGGTTTTTTTCTCGTCCAGCAGCGTCTTCACCAGCGTCTGGTCCGCCGCATTGAGCTCGCCCTGATGCTGCTTGAGCAGTTTCAACGCGTGCTCGACCTGGGCAGCGATATCCTTGCCGGTCGCCTGCGCATCCTTGGCAGTTGACACCTGCGGCGCGAAGTCGGGGTTGTCGGTCGGCGCAGCGAGCACCTTGTGCATTTCGCCCAGCCGCTGACCGAGCATCCCGGCGAAATCGCGCAACTCGCCCAAGGCGTTGTAATGCTGTTCCTGCTCGGACATGGCATCGGCGAGTTCATCGCGCAGCGCCCGTTCGAGGTTGTTTTGTGTCCATTCCCAGGCGTCGCCCTGATTGCTCAGATAGCCTTGGGCGATCATCAACAGATTGTCCTCGCCCTGGGCATCGCGACGGATGACCGACCCCAGCAGTGGAGAGATATTGGCAAATCCGGCCTCGGTCAGGTAAGCGCTCATCTCCAGTTCCGGGTGTACGCCAGAAGCGACTTTGCGTATCAGCTTGAGCACCAGGCTATTGCCGATCACCACCGAACTGTTCGACTGCTCGGCCGACAGATAGCGCACTTCCGATTCGGCGCCGAGGCCGAGCGTCTCCAGCAGCGGTGTCGGCGCGAAACGGATCTCGCCCTCGGTCGATTCCAGCACAGTGTTGCTCTGCATGCCTTGCAGCACAGCGCGAATAAACGCTTCGAGGCTGAACGCATCGGTGATCAGACCGACCTGACGCACACGCCGTACACGGGCCAAAGCCAATTGCTGCGGCAACGCCGGCCCGACCTGATCCTCGGAGATAAAGCCGAACGGCAATTGATAACGGCTGGTCTGCCCGCCGCGGGTCACTTCGATTTCGCTGAGCAGTACCGGATGCTGGGCATCGCCGAAGCGCACGCCGTAAGCCAGATGCACCTTATCGACGGCTGCATCCTTGCCGGCGAACCAGCGGCGGTTTTGCAGCCAGCTCGGCAGAATGCCTTGCTCCAGCGTCGCGCGCGAAGGTGCTTCGAGCAGTTCTTCCATGCGCTTTTTCAGCACCAGCGTGGTGAAGTCCGGCAGGCTTTGCGCCGGTTCCACGTGCCAGCTCGGCATCTGGTTTTCCGCGGCCAGGGCAAACCAGTAGAAACCGTACGGCGCCAGGGTCAGCAGGAAATTCAGCTGGCCGATCGGCGGGAACGCGTTACCGCCGAGCATCTCCACCGGCACCATGCCGACGTAGGCCGACAGGTCCAGCTCCGCCGCTTGTGCGCTGCGTGAAACGTTGGCCACGCAGAGAATGATCTCGTGCTTGCCGTCGGCGTCGGTGAATTCGCGGGTATAGGCCAGAATCCGACGGTTGCTCGGCGAAAGCATTTTCAGCGTGCCACGGCCGAACGCCTTGGACTGTTTGCGCACGGCGAGCATGCGTCGCGTCCAGTTGAGCAGCGAGTGCGGATCACCGGCCTGGGTTTCGACGTTGACCGACAGATAGCCGTACTGCGGGTCCATGATCGGCGGCAGCACCAGACTGGCCGGATCGGCGCGGGAGAAGCCACCGTTGCGGTCGATCGACCATTGCATCGGCGTACGCACGCCGTCGCGGTCGCCAAGGTAAATGTTGTCGCCCATGCCGATTTCATCGCCGTAATACAGGGTCGAGCGTGCCCGGCATCGACAGCAGCAGACTGTTCAGCAGCTCGACGCGACGGCGATCACGCTCCATCAACGGCGCCAGGCGCCGGCGGATACCGAGGTTGATCCGCGCCCGGCGGTCAGCCGCGTAGTAATTCCACAGGTAATCGCGTTCCTTGTCGGTGACCATTTCCAACGTCAGTTCATCGTGATTGCGCAGGAAGATCGCCCATTGACAGTTGGCGGGAATCTCCGGGGTCTGACGCAGAATGTCGGTGATCGGGAAACGATCTTCCTGGGCTAGCGCCATGTACATGCGCGGCATCAGCGGGAAGTGAAAGGCCATGTGGCATTCGTCACCGTTGACACCTGCGGCATCGGTGTCACCGAAGTACAGCTGGGTGTCTTCCGGCCATTGGTTGGCTTCGGCCAGCAGCATGCGGTCAGGGTAATTGGCGTCGATTTCGGCGCGGATCTGCTTGAGGACGTCGTGGGTCTCGGGCAGGTTCTCGTTGTTGGTGCCGTCGCGCTCGATCAGGTACGGAATGGCGTCGAGGCGCAGGCCGTCGATGCCCATGTCCAGCCAGTAACGCATCACCGACAGCACGGCTTTCATCACTTGCGGGTTGTCGAAGTTGAGGTCCGGCTGGTGCGAATAGAAGCGGTGCCAGAAGTACTGGCCGGCGACCGGGTCCCAGGTCCAGTTGGACTTTTCGGTGTCGAGGAAAATGATGCGGGTGCCGTCGTATTTCTGGTCGTCATCCGACCATACGTAGAAGTCCCGCGCCGCCGAACCGGGCTTGGCCTTGCGCGCCCGCTGAAACCACGGGTGCTGGTCGGAGGTGTGGTTGATGACCAACTCGGTGATCACCCGCAAGCCGCGTTTGTGCGCCTCGGCGATAAAGCGTTTGGCGTCGGCCATCGTCCCGTAATCGCTGTGGACGCCACGGTATTCGGCGATGTCGTAGCCGTCGTCACGACGTGGCGAGGGATAGAAAGGCAGGAGCCAGATGGTATTGACGCCGAGTTCGGCAATGTAATCGAGCTTGGCGATCAGCCCGGGAAAGTCGCCGATGCCGTCATTGTTGGAGTCGAAAAACGATTTGACGTGTACCTGATAAATCACCGCGTCCTTGTACCAGAGCGGGTCTTTGATGAATGTGGCTGCCTTGGGTTTCTTCGCCATTTGAAACTCCTGCTGAATTCTCTGATGCCACAGGGTCACCCCTGTGGCGAGGGGATTGATCCCCGTTCGGCTGCGCAGCAGTCGTCAATTCAGACAACATGTGACAGCTGAAAAAAAGCGGGGCCGCTTCGCAGCCCAACGGGGATAAATCCCCTCGCCACACTGTTTGGCACATTGTTTAAGGGGCCGTAATCCGCCAGATACCGAACGGCTGATACCCCGGATCAATGCGCATGAACTGGTATTTACCGTGCCAGTCCCAGCGATGCCCGTTCATCAAATCTTCGCCGTGCGTAGTGGCGTCATCGGGCAGACCCATTTCCCACAACGGCAGTTCAAAATTCGCTTCCTGCACGTTGTGCGGATCGAGGCTGACCGCCACCAGAATGAAGTTGCTGCCGTCCGCGCTGCGCTTGCCGAAATACAGAATGTTGTCGTTCCACGCGTTGTAGACCTTCAGCCCCAGGTGCGTGTGCAGCGCCGGGTTCTGCCGGCGAATACGGTTGAGCTGGGCGATTTCGGCAATGATGTTGCCGGGGGCGGTGAAATCGCGGACGCGAATCTCGTACTTCTCTGAATCGAGGTATTCCTCCTTGCCCGGCACCGGTGCCGACTCGCACAGCTCATACCCGGAATACATGCCCCACAAGCCCGACCCCATCGTGGCCAGCGCCGCACGGATCAGAAACCCCGGGCGCCCCGACTCATGCAGAAACGCCGGGTTGATGTCCGGGGTATTGACGAAGAAATTCGGCCGGTAGCACTCGCGCCACGGCGATTCATTCAGTTCGGTGAAATACGTGGCCAGCTCGGCCTTGGTGTTGCGCCAGGTGAAGTAGGTGTAGCTCTGGGTGTAACCGACCTTGCCCAGGCGCGCCATCATCGCCGGCGTGGTGAACGCTTCGGCGAGAAAGATCACTTCCGGGTACAGCGCGCGCACGTCGGCAATCAGCCATTGCCAGAACGGCAATGGCTTGGTGTGCGGGTTGTCGACACGGAAGATCTTCACGCCCTCCTCGACCCAGCCAATGACAATGTCGCGCAATTCGACCCACAGGCTCGGAATCGCGTCCGGCGCATAGAAGTCGACGTTGACGATGTCCTGGTATTTCTTCGGCGGGTTTTCCGCGTATTTGATCGTGCCGTCCGGACGCCAGTTGAACCAGCCCGGATGCTGTTTGAGCCAAGGGTGATCCTGGGAACACTGGATAGCGAAGTCGAGGGCGATTTCCAGGCCATGATCGGCGGCAGCAGCGACCAGGCGGCGGAAGTCCTCACGGGTGCCGAGTTGCGAGTGAATCGCCTCGTGACCGCCCTCCTCGCTGCCGATGGCATAAGGGCTGCCCGGATCATCCGGGGCTGCCGTCAGGGAATTGTTGCGGCCCTTGCGGTGAGCGCGGCCGATCGGATGGATCGGCGTGAAGTACAGCACGTCGAAGCCCATGTCCTGAATCATCGGCAATCGTGCGTGCACATCATTAAAGGTGCCGTGGCGAGCGGGATCGTCGGTGATCGAGCGGGGAAACAGCTCGTACCAACTGGCAAACTCGGCCAGCTCGCGTTCGACGTCCACGGGGAACTCGGGACTGACGCTCAGGTAGGCGCGGTGATCGGCCTGCGCCATCAGTTGCGCACTGCGCGAGTGCAGAAACAGCGCGACCTGCTCGGTTTCGAGCAACCCGGACAATTCATGGTGCAACGCCGCCAGCTGCTCGCTGAGCTGGCCTTCGCTGCGTTCGGCGGCTTGTTGCACCATGCTCCGACCTTCCTGCAGCTCTAGGGAGACGGGCACCGCGGCGGTGTGCTTCTTCTCCAGTTCGTACTGAAAACTGGCGAAATGATCGATCCACGCTTCGATGCAATACAGATAGCGGCCCTGATGCTCGGGCCGGAACTGACCGCGCCAGCCGTTATTGCCCTGATCGGCCATGACTTCGCTTTGCCAGGTCTCCTCGCCTTCCTCGCGCCAGCGGATGCGTACCGCCAGCTTGTCGTGGCCATCGGCGAAGACCTTGCTGGTGACCACCACCTCACGACCCGCAATCGACTTCACGGCGAACTGCCCGCCATCGAGGGTCGGCATGGTGTTTTCGATAACGATGCGCGGCAACAGCAACGCCTGCGACAGCGGCATGTGCGGGTTGTAGCTCAGCTCTGAAGGTTTTTCAGCAGTCATCGAGCATCTCTCCTTAACGCCCCAAGGACGCTCTTGTGCCGGATCAGCGTGCGCGACAAAGCGCCTGCCCCGGAATGAACTCACCTAGGTTCCGAGCGACTGGCGCCGGGAAAAGTTCACAGTGATTTGCCTGTGCGAAAAAGCGGATCGTTTTCGCCGCAAGGTGGTCAATCCACTTAAGCACTTCTCACGCCATGTGCCACACGGAGGTCACCCTGATGAACATCCCGATTCCGGCCGAAACGCCTGATCCGAACATCGACAAACCCACCCTGCCGGAGACAGAACCGCAACCGGTGCCCGAGCAGGAACCGCCAGGCACCACGCCACCGGCCAAGGAAGAACCGCCGACGACGATGCCACCGGTTATCGTCTGATTCTTCCCTGCGCGCTGATATGGCTCATGTAGGAGCAGCCTTCGGCAGCTCCTACAGGTGTCTGTTCCGCTCATCGTCCTTTTCGAACACGCGGACAATTCGCGGCATCACGCTGAAGATCCCCAACGCCAGCAACGTACTGAACAGCGCCGTCGCCTCTCTGCCCAACCCGGTTGCCACACCAATGGCTGCGGTCATCCACAACCCCGCCGCCGTCGTCAGGCCTTTCACGTGGCCTTCATCACCTTCGCGGTTTTTCAGGATGGTGCCGGCACCGAGAAAACCGATCCCGGCAATCACCCCTTGCAGCACTCGACTCATCGCGTCAGATTCAGCGCCGGACGTCTGCGGCACCAGCACGAACAGCGCCGCACCGAGCGCCACCAGCATGTGCGTGCGCACTCCGGCAGCCTTGCCCTTGTGTTCGCGCTCGAAACCGAGGATGCCCCCAAGAATCGCTGCCATCAGCAGGCGCACGGTGATCCGCGTCAACTGCGACGCATCACCGATGTCGGCGAATTCCGCCTGCAGGGTTTCCCACACTTCATGCCACCACGCGTTCATAGGGAGTCCTTGTTATTGGCTGATAAACGATGGACAGCGGCGACCATTAATCAGTTGCGCAGAACGATCGGCGAAGCCTGTGCCCTAACCTTTCAGACCCCCCTGAAAAAAGGACTGCCCTCATGCCCCTTCGAGTCGATGAATCCAATCCCGAACAAAAAGTGTGTTTTTTCACGGTCGAGAATGGCGAAGAAATCCGCATTTGCGACACCCTGGAAGTCCGCACAGACAGCGACAAAGCCATGTCGTTCGTGGAAATAGAGGGCCGGCGCGTGTACATCACCGAAGCAGAAGCCGACGAATTGACCGTTGCAGGCGCCAGAGACGGTCGCAAGCACTTGAAGGCTGATGAGAGTGGTTCGGTGATTTGACTGACCTTGATCAACACCTCGCGCAAACGTCTGATATAGGCGTTTGCGCCTTTGTTTGCGGGCTGCTTCAAGTTGTCGCAGGCGTTGCACAGAATCTCATCTGATCCGCTTTTTATTGAAATACCTGAGTCTGTTATGCAAACAGATCGACGCTCATAGTGCGCTGGCCTGATGGAGGCTGATGAGCGAATGACCATGAGCGAACAAATTCCCGTCCGAACCGTAGAAGCAAGCCCCACTATAAAAAATGTACCGGGTCGCCCGATGAAGGCGAAGGCCGGCTCCACTGACAAGCAGATTCACACCCGCAGCTTCACTGGCCTGTTCCGCACGTTGCGCATGAGCGGCGCGGGGTTTCTGTTTCTGCTGTTCTTCGGCACCGTGTGGCTGAACTGGGGCGGTCGTCAGGCCGTGCTCTGGGATCTTTCCGAAAGCAAATTCCATATCTTCGGCGCGACCTTCTGGCCGCAGGATTTCATCCTGCTCTCGGCGTTGCTGATCATTGCCGCGTTCGGTCTGTTCGCCATCACCGTGTTCGCCGGGCGGGTCTGGTGCGGTTACACCTGCCCACAGAGTTCGTGGACATGGATTTTCATGTGGTGCGAGAAAATCACCGAAGGCGAACGCAACCAGCGGATCAAGCTGCAAGCGGCGCCGTGGAGCCTGAACAAACTGGCCCGACGCGCCGCCAAGCACACGTTGTGGCTGGCGATCAGCGTGATGACCGGACTGACCTTTGTCGGCTACTTCACCCCGATCCGGCCGCTGGCCGAAGAACTGCTGACCTTGCACATCGGTGGCGTCAGCCTGTTCTGGGTGCTTTTCTTCACCGCTGCCACCTACATCAATGCCGGCTGGCTGCGGGAAGCGGTGTGCATGCACATGTGCCCGTATGCGCGGTTCCAGAGCGTGATGTTCGACAAGGACACCCTGGCAATTTCGTACGACGTGGCCCGTGGCGAAAACCGTGGCCCGCGCAAACGCGAGGTGAAACCCGCCGAGGCCGGCCTCGGTGACTGCATCGACTGCCAGTTGTGCGTGCAGGTTTGCCCGACCGGTATCGACATCCGCGATGGCCTGCAGATGGAGTGCATCGGTTGCGCGGCGTGCATCGACGCCTGCGATTCGATCATGGACAAAATGAACTACCCGCGCGGTTTGATCCGCTACAGTTCCGAACGGGAATTGCAGGGGGGCAAGACCCATTTGCTGCGTCCGCGTCTGATCGGCTATGTCGCGGTGCTGCTGGTGATGATCGGCGCGCTGGCCATGGCGCTGGTCGAACGGCCGATGGTGTCGCTGGACGTGACCAAGGATCGCGGGCTGTTCCGTGAGAACGGCCAGGGTCAGATCGAAAACATCTACACCCTCAAGGTCATCAACAAGACCCAGCAACGCCAGGCCTACAACCTGAGCCTGGTCGATGGCGACGGTTTCCAGTTGCAAGGCAAGACCGAACTGAGCCTGGCGCCGGGTGAGATTGTCGATGTGCCGGTGTCGGTGGCGATGACCACGGAGCGTCCGGCCAGCAGTTCACAGACCTTGAGTTTCAAGATTGCCGACAGCGATGAGCCCGAGATTTATAGCGTGGCGAAAAGCAGGTTTGTGGCGCCGATGAATCGTTGAGCCGTTAGAATCCTTTCCCCTCACCCCAGCCCTCTCCCGGAGGGAGAGGGAGCCGACCGAGGTGTCTGTCGCTATACATCGACCTGACAGACCAAGTCGATTATGGATTCAGCAAAGCACTTTCAGACCGAGTCGATTGTGGATTCAGCAAAGCACTTTCAGACCGAGTCGATTATGGATTCAGCAAAGCACTTTCAGGCTGAGTCGATTGTGGATTCAGCAAAGCACTTTTCAGGCTGAGTCGATTGTGGATTCAGCAAAGCACTTTTCAGGCTGAGTCGATTATGGATTCAGCAAAGCACTTTCAGGCTGAGTCGATTATGGATTCAGCAAAGCACTTTTCAGGCTGAGTCGATTATGGATTCAGCAAAGCACTTTCAGGGTGAGTCGATTGTGGATTCAGCAAAGCACTTTCAGGTCGGTGTAGTTCGCAAGCATCCCCCAATCAGTCCCCTCTCCCTCTGGGAGAGGGTTAGGGTGAGGGGCAGTTCTCCTGACACACCTCATCATCAACCAGCACCAAGGCTCCTCGATGAAACGCTACGAAAAATTCGCCGACGACATCGCTGAACTGATTCGCTCCGGCGTCCTTGGCCCCGGCCAGCGGGTGCCGTCGGTGCGCTACGCGAGCCAGACCTACGGGGTCAGCCCATCCACGGTGTTCCAGGCTTATTACCTGCTGGAACGCCGCGGCCTGATCCGCGCCCGGCCGCGTTCCGGCTACTTCGTCAACACCCATGCGCCGAGTCCGTTCTCGGAGCCGGTGATCAGCAGCCATGTCAACGACTCCACCGAAGTCGACGTCAGCGAACTGGTGTTCTCGGTGCTCGAATCGATCAAGGACCCAAGCACCGTGCCCTTCGGCTCGGCGTTCCCCAGCCCGACGCTGTTCCCGCTGCAACGCCTGTCGCGGTCACTGGCCAGCGCCGCCCGGGAAATGGACCCGCGCATGGTGGTCACCGACATGTCGCCGGGCAACCCGCAACTGCGCCGGCAGATCGCCCTGCGCTACATGGTCGGCGGACTGATGCTGCCGATGGAAGAACTGCTGATAACCAACGGCGCCCTGGAAGCGCTGAACCTGTGCCTGCAAGCGGTGACCGAGCCGGGCGACCTGGTCGCCATCGAGGCCCCGGCGTTTTATGCCAGCCTGCAAGTGCTGGAGCGGCTGAAACTCAAAGCGGTGGAAATTCCCGTGCACCCACGCGACGGTATCGACCTCGGCGTGCTTGCACAGACGCTGGAGCGACATCCGATCAAGGCCTGCTGGTGCATGACCAGTTTCCAGAACCCGATGGGGGCAACCATGCCCGAGGCGAAGAAACAGGAACTGGTGGAACTGCTGCGCCGGCATCAGGTGCCGCTGATCGAGGATGACGTGTACGCCGAACTCTATTACGGCCAGCAGGCGCCGAAACCGGCCAAGGCCTTCGACACCGAAGGGCTGGTGATGCACTGCGGCTCGTTCGCCAAGAGCCTGGCCCCCGGCTACCGCATCGGCTGGGTCGCTGCCGGGCGCTACGCGCAGAAAATCGAACGGCTGAAACTGATGACCTCGCTCTGTGCCTCGATGCCGGCACAGGCGGCGATTGCCGACTATCTGCAACATGGCGGCTATGACCGCCACTTGCGCAAGCTGCGCTACGCACTGGAAGAACAGCAGAGCGCGATGCTCGCGGCCATTGCTCGCTATTTCCCGGCACAAACCCGGGTCAGCCAACCGGCGGGCGGCTACTTTTTGTGGCTGGAATTGCCACCGCAGATGGATTCGCTGAAGTTGTTCCAGATGGCGTTGGCGCAAGGCATCAGCATTGCGCCGGGGCCGATATTCTCGCCGACGCAGCGCTTTCGCAACTGCATCCGATTGAATTACGGCAGCCCGTGGACCGAGGACTCGGAGAAGGCGATGGAGACGCTGGGGCGGATTGTGCGGTCGTTCTGACAGTTCTGTGTTGTTTGAACTATCGCTATCGCGAGCAGGCTCACCCCTACATTTGAAATGCGTTCACCTGTAGGAGTGAGCCTGCTCGCGAGGGGGCCTGTGCAGACACCGTTGAATTAACGGCCGCCACCCAGATCAACAAACGTCCCGGTCGCGTACGAAGCCTTGTCCGACAACAACCAGACAATCGCCTCCGCCACCTCATCCGGCCGCCCGCCCCGGGCCATCGGAATCGCTGACTCCAGCTTGCTGACCCGATCCGGATCGCCACTCAGCGCATGGAAATCGGTGTAGATGTAACCCGGACGCACAGCGTTGACCCGAATCCCCTCGCCCGCCACTTCCTTGGACAGACCGATGGTGAAAGAGTCGAGCGCACCTTTGGACGCCGCGTAATCGACGTATTCGTTCGGCGAACCCAGGCGTGCAGCCACGGATGACACGTTGACAATGCTGCCGCCCTGCCCGCCATGCTTGGGCGACATGCGCAGGATCGCGTGCTTGGCGCAGAGGATCGGCGCCAGGACGTTGGTCTTCATGATTTTCAGAATGCGGAATTCGGACATTTCATCGACGCGCGATTTATGCCCGACGGTGCCGGCGTTGTTCACCAGCGCGGTGACCCGGCCCAGTTCGGTATCGACCCGGTGAAACAGCGCAATCACCTCGTCTTCGATACTGACATCGGCGCGCACCGCAATAGCCTGCGCACCCAGCGCGCGGACTTGTTCCAGTACGCTTTGTGCGGCCTGCTCGTCTGACTGATAGTTGATGCAGATCCGATAGCCCTGTTCGGCGGCCAGCAGCGCCGTGGCTGCACCGATGCCGCGTCCGCCGCCGGTGATCACAATGACTTTATCCATGCAGACCTTCCCCCCAATGCACACGTAACAGTCGGGGGGAAGAATAACCGCCATTGGCGGGTTTTGCATGGGCTCTGTCAAAGGCTCGGCCGGTACCGCGACTTTCGCAGTTGTATTGCATTTGTGGCGAGGAAGCTTGCTCTCTCGCCACAGTGTTTGTCTTGAACAACGCTCAGCGTGACGTCAGAGCGCCGCCAGCTTCTCCGCGCTCACGATGCTCTGCATGAACTTCTCTGCCGGCATCGGATGCCCCAGTAGATACCCCTGCAACGAATCACACCCCAACTGCGTGAGGAAATCCTGCTGCACGCCGGTCTCCACGCCCTCGGCGACGATCCGCAAGCCCAGCGCCTGACCCAGCGCGACAATGGCCGAGACAATCGCGGCATCGTCACTGTCATGCTCCAGATCCCGCACAAACCCCCGATCAATCTTCAACTCGTTGGCCGGCAGGCGTTTGAGGTACATCAGGCTTGAATAACCGGTACCGAAGTCGTCGATCGACAGGTCCACGCCCATGTCGGACAACTCTTGCAGCACGGTCATGCTTGCGTCGGCGTCGCTCATCGCCGTGGTTTCGGTGATTTCCAGGGTCAGGCTGTTGGCCGGCAAATGGTGGGTAGCCAGGGCCTTGGCCACGCTCTGCACCAACCCGGCGTGACAGAACTGCAATGCCGACAGGTTCACCGCGATGCGCCAGTCGGTGTAGCCCAGCACGTACCATTCGCGCATCTGCCGGCAGGCTTCATTGAGCACCCACTCACCGATGGCGATGATCACCCCGGTTTTCTCGGCCAGATCAATGAACTTGTCCGGCATCAACATGCCGTGCAACGGATGCTGCCAGCGCAACAGCGCTTCGGCGCCGACCGGATGACCATTGGCGGCGTCGAACTTCGGCTGGTAATACAGGCTGAACTGGTTGTGTTCGAGTGCCGCACGCAGGTCCTGCAACAATTGCAGCTGTTTGCGCGCGTTGCTGTTCATCGACGCATCGAAAAAGCTGTAGCCGTTTTTGCCGCCGCCCTTGGCGTGATACATCGCCGCGTCAGCGTTCATCAGCAGTTCCTGGGCGTTCTGACCATTGCCCGGGTACAGCGCAATACCGACGCTGGCAGAAATCTGCAGATCATGCTCGGCGACGCGGAACGACTGCCCGATCAGGCCGACCTGTCGCGCCGCCAGACTCAAGGCATCATTGGGCTCGCTCAGGCGCACCAGCAGCACGAATTCATCGCCGCCAATGCGCGCCAACGTGTCCTGGCTGCGCAAATCCTCACGCAGACGCAAGCCCACTTCGCGCAGCAACTGATCGCCCATGTGATGGCCAAAGGCATCGTTGACCGGTTTGAAACCGTCCAGGTCAATAAACATCAAGGCAAAGCAACCGCCCTGCTCATGGACTTTCTTGATCGCCTGGTTGATCCGGTCATCCAGCAGCATGCGGTTCGGCAGGCCGGTCAGGGTGTCGTGCAGGGCCAGTTGCGTCAGTTCGCGATTGGCCACGGTCAACGAGTGCGCCAGATCGGCGGTGCGCGCTTCAAGGCGAGCGTCGAGAATCGACGTCAGCAAGGCAATCGACAGCACCGCCAGCGTGGTGATCAGTACCAGGCTGTCAACGCCATTGCCTTTGAGGCCATTGAGCGTTGCGCCACAGAAACTGCCTTCGGGAAACTGCGCTGCTGCCATGCCGGTGTAATGCATGCCGACGATGGCGATGCCCATGATCACCGCTGCCCCGGCGCGAATCAGGCGCACATAGGGCGAATGCTGACGCAGCCGGAAAGCGATCCACAGCGCGACGGCACTTGCACCGACGGCAATCAACAGCGATGCGCCGAAGAGCGTCGGATCGTAGTCGATCCCCGGTGTCATGCGCATTGCCGCCATGCCGGTGTAGTGCATGGCACTGATACCGGCGCCCATGGTCAGTGCACCGAAGATCAGTTGCAGCACCGGCAGCTTGGGCTGACTGACCAGCCACAGGGCAAAACCACAGGACAGCACCGCAATCAACAGCGAAAGCGCGGTGATCCCGATGTCGTAGCCCAGGTCGATCGGTAATTTGAAGGCGAGCATGCCGATAAAGTGCATCGACCAGACGCCAACGCCCATGGCCAACGCACCACCTGCCGTCCAGAAATGCACGGCTCGGCCCCTTGAGGTGGCAATGCGCCCGGTCAGGTCGAGCGCGGTGTATGAGGCAAGAATCGCCACGCACAAAGAAATGAAAACCAGGGTGTAGGAATAACTACCGATGAGCATGGAAATTCTCGTAGCCAGCCTGACGGTATAGCGTCCTTTCTCGGCCGGGCAAAAGCGGCGATTGTACTGATTGCGCTGAAGAACGCACTGACAAAGTGAGCAAATTGCCATCAACCCGATGAAACGCTTGTTTGATCGTCCGCCAGGGCGAGGGCCGGCCTATAGAAGGAGGTTGAAAATACATTCCCCTGCAGGTCAGCGGGAGTCGGAGACATCAAGTTGGCCATCCCAGCCCCCGCCCAGTGCGGCAATCAATTGCACGCTGGCGATCAGGCGGTTCTGCAGGATGGTCAACACGCTGCGCTCGTTGCTCAATGCAGTGGCTTGCACCACCACCACGTCGATGTAGGCAATCAGCCCGGCCTTGTACTGGTTTTCAGTCAGGCGCAAGGAATCACGGGCCGCGTCCAGCGCCTCCTGACGCACCGCCGCTTCGTCTTCGTACACCTTCAGCTGCACCAGATAGTTTTCCACTTCACGGAAACCGTCGAGCACGGTCTGACGATACTTGGCCACGGTCTGGTCATACACCGCTTCCGTGCGGTCGACTTCCGCCGAACGGATGCCACCGTCGAACAGCGGCAACGTCAATTTCGGTCCCACCGACCAGAAGCGGTTTGGCAGACTGATCAGGTCTTTGGAGGTGCTGCTGCTGTAACCACCACTCAGGCTCAGGGACAGGTCCGGGTAATACGCAGCCTTTGCCACGCCGATATTGGCGTTGGCCGCGATCACCGAGCGCTCGGCCGAGGCAATGTCCGGGCGGCGCTCCAGCAATTGCGACGGCAGGCTCAACGGCACCTGCGGCAGGTTCGGAATGGTCTGGGTTTCGGCAATCTTGAATTCCGCTGGCGCCTGCCCGGTCAGCACGGCGATCGCATTCTCGAATTGCGCCCGCTGCCAGATCAGATCGACCAGATCGGCCTGGGTGCTTTTCAGCTGGGTTTGCGCCTGCGCGACCGCGTCACGTCCGGAAACGCCGGCGCGGTATTGGTTCTGGGTCATTTTCAGCGAGCGTTCGTAGGCGGCAACGGTGGCCTCGAGCAAGCGCTTCTGCTGATCGATCACGCGCAATTGCAGGTAGTTCTGCACCAGTTCCGATTGCTGGCTCAGGCGCATGGCCGCCAGATCGGCAAAACTCGCCTGGGCGCTGGCCTTGTCGGCCTCGAGTCCACGGCGCAACTTGCCCCAGACGTCAGCCTCCCAGCTCACCCCCAACTGCGCGTTGTAGGTGTCACGAATACCGCTGGACGAACTGCTCAGGCTCGAACTGCTGCTGCCGGTGCCCTGACTGGAACGGGTTTTACCCAGACTCAGGTCGACACTCGGATAAAACGCCCCACGTGCACTGCGCACCAGTGCCTGCGCCTGACGAAATTGCGCTTCGGATTGAGCAACCGTCTGGTTGGAACTGTTGAGTTGCTCGATCAGGCCGTTGAGCTGTTGATCGCCATACAGTTCCCACCACGCGCCCCGCGCAAGCGAGTCGCTGGGATTGGCCTGACGCCAGCCCTCGGCCTCCTTGTACTGGGCGATTTCAGCGGTCTGCGGACGCTGGTAATCAGGGCCGACAGCGCAGGCACTGAGCATCGCCACGCACAGCGACAGACTCAACAGGCGCGAACCGCGAACAGTGGCCAGATGGATAAGCGAACGGTCAGTCATAGCGGAGTTTCCAGAGCGGCGTCAGTACGCACGCCACGCCATTGGTTGAAGCGATGGCGCAGCTTGTCGAGATAGAGGTAAACCACAGGCGTGGTGTAAAGCGTCAGCACCTGGCTGAAAATCAGCCCGCCAATAATCGTCAGGCCCAGCGGCTGGCGCATTTCCGCGCCTTCCGCGCGGCTGAGCAGCAATGGCAAGGCCCCGAGAATCGCCGCCAGTGTGGTCATCAGGATCGGCCGCAAGCGTTGCAGACAGGCACTGCGAATAGATTCCAGCGGCGTCATGCCCTGATGACGTTCCAGTTGCAGCGCAAGGTCGATCATCAGGATCGCGTTCTTCTTCACCACGCCGATCAGCAGGAACAGGCCGAGCAAGGAGATCAGGCTGAACTCGCCGCCCAACGCATAGATCGACAGCAACGCACCGACCCCGGCCGAGGGCAGCGTCGACAGAATCGTCAGCGGGTGGATATAGCTTTCATACAGCACACCCAGCACCAGATACACCGCCAGTAGCGCCCCCAGAATCATGAAGGGCTGGCTTTTCTGGGTGGCGGCGAAGGCGTCGGCGGTACCGGCCATTTTTGCAATCACGTCTTCCGGCAGACCGAGCTTGGCAATCGCCCGCTCGATGGCGGCGCTGCCCTGCTCCACCGTCACGCCTTCGGCCATGTCGAAGGAAATGTCCTCGGAGGCGAACTGGCCTTCGTGGCTGACCCGGTCGTCTTCCAGACTGCTTTCATAATGGGCGAACGTTGACAGCGGAACCCGCGCGCCGTCGGCGGTGATCACCTGCACCTGCTTGAGGGTAACCGGGTCCTGAGCGTATTTCGGGTCGACCTCCATCACCACTTGATACTGGTTGAGGCTGTCATAGATCGTGGAAATCTGCCGCTGGCTGTAGGCGTTGTTCAACACCGCCGTGAC
The DNA here is from genome assembly GCF_054344005.1 of Pseudomonas sp. GNP014. Classification (NCBI taxonomy): domain Bacteria; kingdom Pseudomonadati; phylum Pseudomonadota; class Gammaproteobacteria; order Pseudomonadales; family Pseudomonadaceae; genus Pseudomonas; species Pseudomonas sp. GNP014. Next base: position 4,613,476 of record NZ_JBTGUS010000001.1, read on the forward strand.
CATGTTCATGTCCACCCCGAGGCGCTTGGCCTGATCGCGGTCGACGATCAGTGTCACCTGCTGCGCCCCACGGCCTTCACGGGCATCAATGGCCGTGAGTTCAGGTAACGCCCGCAGCGCCGTGACCACTTTCGGATACCACTCGCGCAACTCGCCCAGATCACCACTTTGCAGGATGTAACTGTATTGCGACGTGGTCTGTTCGCGACCACCGCCAAACTGCAGGTCCTGGTCGGCCATCAGCATCAGTTGCGCGCCGGGCACCTTGGGCATTTCCTTGCGCAGGCGTTCGATGACCTTCTGGGCCGACAGGTTGCGCTCCTTGATTGGTTTCAGGCGGACCAGCATGAACGCATTGTTGGTGCCGTTGGTGCCACCGATGAAACCGGCGACGCTTTCCACCGCATCGTCCTTGAGCACGGCGCGGCGGAAAATTTCCATTTTCGGCTGCATCACGCTGAACGACAGGCCATCGTCGCCGCGCACGAAACCGATCAACTGGCCGGTGTCCTGCTGTGGCATGAAGGTTTTCGGCACCACCACATACAACGCGACGTTGACCCCGACGGTGATCAACAGGCTGAGCAAGGTCAGGCGCCGATGGCGCAGCACCCAGTCAAGGCTGGTGGCGTATTTGCCGACCATCCAGTCGTTGGTGCGCCGGCTCCAGCGTTGCAGACGGTTTTCCTGGCCCGGTGTGTGCGGCTTGAGCCAGCGGGCACAGAGCATCGGGGTCAGGGTCAGCGAGACCACCAGCGACACCACGATGGCCGCTGCCAACGTGATGGAGAATTCACGAAACAGGCTTTCGACAATGCCGCCCATAAACAGGATCGACAGGAACACCGCCACCAGTGACACGTTCATCGACAGCAAGGTGAAACCGACTTCCTTGGCCCCGAGATAAGCGGCCTGCAGCGGTTTGACGCCTTCGTCGATGTGCCGGGAAATGTTCTCCAGCACCACGATGGCATCGTCCACCACCAGACCGGTGGCGAGAATCAGCGCCATCAGCGACAGGTTGTTCAGCGAAAACCCGTAGAGGTACATCACCGCAAAGGTGCCGACCAGCGACACCGGCACCGCCAATGTCGGAATCAGCGAGGCGCGGAAGTTACCGAGGAACAGGAACACCACCAGAATCACCAGCGCTACAGCAATCAACAGGGTCATTTCCGCTTCATGCAGAGTAGCCTTGATCACCGGCGAGCGGTCCATTGCCAGGTTCAGCTTCACGCTGGCCGGCAGCACCGCCTGCAACGCGGGCAACTGCGCCTTGATCTCGTTGACCGTCTCGATGATGTTGGCGCCAGCCTGACGGTTGATCACCAGCAACACGGCGGCGTCATCGTTGAAGAAACCACTGTTGTAGCGGTCTTCAACGCCGTCGCTGACCTTGGCCACATCCTTGAGGCGCAGCGCGGCGCCGTCGGCGTAGTGGATGATCAGCGACTCGTAATCCTTGGCTTTCTCCAATTGATCGTTAGCCTGGATCTGCCACAGGCGCTGGCCGTCCTCGACCGAGCCCTTGGGTCGACGCACATTGGCTTCGGCAATGGTCTTGCGTACATCGTCGAGCGCCACGCCGTACTGGTTCAGCGCCTGCGGTTCGAGTTCGACACGCACCGCCGGCAACGAACTGCCGCCGATCTGCACTTCACCCACGCCCTGCACCTGGGACAGGCTCTGGGACAGGATGGTCGAGGCAAGATCGTAGAGCTGGCCTTTTTCCAGGACATCGGAGGTCAGCGACAGCACCATGATCGGTGCCTGCGACGGGTTGACCTTTTTGTAGGTCGGCATGCTGCGCATCCCGCTCGGCAGCAAGTTGCGCGAAGCGTTGATCGCGGCCTGTACTTCACGGGCCGCACCGTTGATGTCGCGGTCGAGGTCGAATTGCAGAATGACCCGGGTCGAGCCCTGGCTGGAGCGGCTGCTCATGGTGTTGACGCCGGCAATGGCGCCGAACGAACGCTCCAGTGGCGTGGCCACCGTCGAGGCCATGACTTCCGGGCTGGCGCCGGGCAGGCTCGCCTGCACCACGATCACCGGGAAATCCATTTGCGGCAGCGGCGCCACCGGCAGCAGACCGAAGCTCACGCCGCCTAGCAGCATGATCGCCAGGCTCAGTAGCATGGTCGCGACCGGGCGCTTGATGAAAGGACCAGAAAGATTCATGGCTCAGAGCTCCAAGCTTCAAGCTTCAAGCTAAAAGCCAGGTAGCCGGGCCCTTGCTGCTTTTCTCTTGCAGCTTGAGGCTCGACGCTCGTAGCTGCTTTCATACCGCCACCTCTTCGCTGTCGGCATTGGTCTTGCCAAAGCGCCGACCGAGGCGATCGAAGTACAGGTAGATCACCGGCGTGGTGAACAGCGTCAGCACCTGACTCACCAGCAACCCGCCCACCATGACCAGACCCAACGGTTGGCGTAGCTCAGCCCCGGAACCGGTGGCGAGCATCAAGGGCACGGCGCCGAACAAGGCTGCCAGCGTGGTCATCAGGATCGGCCGGAAACGCAACAGCGCCGCCTGATAGATCGCCTGTTCCGGGGCCATACCCTGGTTGCGCTCGGCATCGAGGGCGAAGTCGATCATCATGATCGCGTTCTTCTTGACGATACCGATCAGCAGAATGATCCCGATGATCGCGATCATGCCCAGATCATTGCCACTGAGCAGCAAGGCCAGCAAGGCGCCGACCGCCGCCGACGGCAGTGTCGAGAGAATGGTGATCGGATGGATGTAGCTCTCGTACAGCACGCCGAGCACGATGTACATGGTCACCACCGCCGCCAGAATCAGCAGCAAGGTACTCGACAGCGAGGCCTGGAATGCTTCGGCCGCGCCCTGGAACTGGGTCTGCACGCCGATCGGCATGCCGATGTCCTTCTGCACCTGCTCGATGATATCGACCGCATGCCCCAGCGACACGCCGGGAGCGAGGTTGAACGACATCATCACCGCCGGGAACTGGCCGATATGGGTGATCGCCAGTTGTGCCTGACGTTCTTCGACATGGGCGAGGCTCGACAAGCGCACCTGCGCACCATCGGTGGTTTTGACGTGAATCTGGTCGAGCGCTTTCGGACCGATCTGCTCCCCCGCTTGCGCCTGGAGTACCACGCGGTACTGGCTGGCCTGGGTGTAAATGGTCGAGATCTGCCGCTGGCCAAAGGCGTCGTACAGCGCATCGGTGATGTTCTGCACCGAGACGCCCAGGCGCGAGGCCGCATCGCGGTCGATCAACAGGTAGACCTGCAAACCTTTGTCCTGCAAGTCACTGGCAACGTCCGTCAGTTCCGGGCGTTGGGCCAGCGCTTCGACCAGACGCCCGCTCCACTGGCTCAGCAGCTCGGAGTCCGGCGACGACATGCTGAACTGGTACTGCGTGCGGCTGACCCGGTCCTCAATGGTCAGGTCCTGCACCGGTTGCATGAACAGGCGAATACCGACCAGTTTGTCCAGTTGCGGTTGCAGGCGCGCGATCACTTCGGTGGCCGTCAGATTCCGCGCACTGTGAGGCTTGAGGTTGATCAGCAGGCGGCCGCTGTTGAGCGTGGCGTTATCGCCATCAACCCCGATGTAGGACGACAGGCTCTGCACCGCCGGATCTTGCAGAATGATCTTCGCCAGTTCCTGCTGACGCTCGCCCATCGCCGCAAAGGAAATCGACTGCGGCGCCTCGGAAATGCCCTGAATCACCCCGGTGTCCTGCACCGGGAAGAAGCCTTTCGGCACAACCATATAGAGGAATACGGTCAACCCCAGCGTAGCGATGGCCACCAGCAAGGTCAGAGGCTGGTGTTTGAGCACCCAGCGCAGCATCCGACCGTACTCGGCAATCATCCAGTCAATCACCGCACCACTGGCCCGATAGAAACGGCCCTGCTCGTGTTCTTCCGGTTCACGCTTGAGCAGACGCGCACACATCATCGGCGTCAGGGTCAGCGAGACCACCAGCGAAATCAGGATCGCCACGGCCAGGGTGATGGCGAATTCGCGGAACAACCGCCCGACCACATCGGCCATGAACAGCAGCGGGATCAACACCGCAATCAGCGACAGCGTCAGGGAAATCAGGGTGAAACCGATCTGCTTCGCCCCTTTGAGCGCAGCCTGCATGGGGCTGTCGCCCTCCTCGATGAAACGCGCAATGTTTTCCAGCATCACGATCGCATCGTCGACCACAAAACCGGTGGCGATGGTCAGCGCCATCAACGTCAGGTTATTGACCGAAAATCCGGCGAGGTACATCACGCCAAAGGTGCCGATCAGTGACAGCGGTACCGCCACGGAGGGAATGATGGTCGCACTGGCACGGCGCAGAAACAGGAACGTCACCATCACCACCAGCGCGATGGCGATCAGCAATTCGTGTTGCACGTCAGTGACCGAGGCACGGATGGTTTGCGTGCGGTCGGTGAGCACCGTCACGTCGAGGCCGGCCGGCAGGTTGTCGGTGATGCTCGGCAGCAGGGCCTTGATGCGGTCGACCACTTCAATGACGTTGGCCCCTGGCTGACGCTGGATGTTCAGCAACACGGCCTGATTCTGATTGGCCCACGCGGCGAGACGCTCGTTCTCGGCGCCATCGACGATTTCCGCCACATCCTTGAGCCGTAACGGCGCACCGTTCTTGTACGCCAGGATCAGGTTGGCGTAGTCCTTGGGCGAGGTCAGTTGGTCGTTGGCATCGAGCATCGACACTCGGGTCGGACCGTCAAAGTTACCTTTCGGCTGGTTGACGTTGGACGCGCCGATCAGGGTGCGCACGTCGGACAGGTTCAGGCTGTTGGCCGCCAGCGCTTCCGGGTTGACCTTGATCCGCACCGCCTGGCGCTGGCCGCCGGCAATGCTGACCATACCGACGCCGCTGATCTGGGCGATCTTCTGCGCCATGCGCGTATCGACCAGGTCATTGAGCTTGGGCAGGAGCATGGTTTTCGAGGTGATCGCGAGGGTCAGCACCGGGGTGTCCGCCGGATTGACCTTGTTGTACACCGGCGGTGCCGGCAGGTCGGTCGGCAACAGGTTGGTCGCGGCGTTGATCGCGGCCTGCACCTGTTGTTCGGCGACGTCCATGTTGATGTCGAGGCTGAAGCGCAGGGTCAGTACCGACGCACCGCCGGAACTGGTCGAGGCCATTTGCGTGAGGCCAGGCATCTGCCCGAACTGGCGCTCGAGCGGCGCGGTCACGGCGCTGGTCATTACGTCCGGGCTGGCGCCGGGATACAGGGTCATGACGCGGATGGTCGGGTAATCGACCTGCGGCAATGCCGATACCGGCAACAGGCGATAAGCAATCAGGCCGGCCAGGATAATCGCCAGCATGCTGAGGGTGGTGGCTACCGGACGGAGGATGAACAGCCGCGAAATGTTCATGCGCCCTTCTTGGCCTTGTCAGTGACGGCAGCGTCCGGCGCCGTGGCGGCGGCCTTGCCTTGCAGGTGTTCGGTTGGCGTAGTCGGCACCTGATTGCTGTCGTTGACCACTTCCACTTCGCTGCCTTCCTTGAGGCGGTCGGTGCCTTCGAGTACCACCCGGTCGCCGGCCGCTAGACCTTCGGTGATCACTGTGTTTTCGCCGTCGCTGGCGCCGATTTTCAATTGGCGGATGGTGACTTTCTTGTCGCCGTCCAGCGCATAGACGAAGGTACCGTTGGTGCCGAACTGAATGGCCGCCGACGGCGCCAGTACCACGCCTTTCAGGGTATCGGCCAGCAGGTGCACATTGACGAACTGGTTGGGGAACAGCGCCTGATCACGGTTTTCGTAGCGCGCCTTAAACTTCAGGGTGCCGGTGGCGACGTCGATCTGGTTGTCGAGGCTTTGCAGCACCCCGGTGGCCTGCAGTTTGGTGTCGCCGCGATCCCAGGCTTCGGCCGGCAGTTTGGCGCCGCTGCGATAGCGGGCGAGCACGGTTTCGAGGCTGTTTTCCGGCAAGGTGAAAGCGACGCTGATCGGTTGCGTCTGGGTGATCACCGCCAGGGACGTGGTGTCATTGGCGGTGACAAGGTTACCCACGTCTACCTGACGCAGACCGACCCGGCCGGCAATCGGTGCACGGATTTTGGTGAATTCAAGATTGAGCTTCGCGTCGTTGACCGCTGCTTGGTTGGTCTTGACCGTGCCCAGATATTGGCCGACCAGCGCTTCGGCGGTGTCAAGGGTCTGCTTGGCGATGCTGTCTTCCTTGTACAGGCCGCGATAACGCTCGACATCGACCTGGGCGTTTTTCAACTGCGCCTGGTTCTGCAGCAAGGTGCCTTCGGCCTGCAGCAAGGCGTTCTGGTACGGGCGCGGGTCGATCTCCGCGAGCACGTCGCCCGCCTTGACCATCTGCCCTTCTTCGAAATTGATCTTCATCAGTTCGCCGCCGACCCGGCTGCGCACATTGATGGTGTTCAGCGCGGTCACCGTGCCCAGCGCCTTGTAATACAGCGGGAAGTCCCCCGTGACCGCCGGCGCCACGCGCACCGGAATTGGCCCGGTGCCACCACCGAAGCCCGGCCGCATCATCCCCGAACGCCCGGTATGCCCGGCCGCCGCCTTCTCGCCGCCCTCCTTGTGGGCTGAACCGGCCGGCCAGAATTTCCAGCAGAGGACGGCGATAACCAACAAGACAAGCAGGCTGATCAGCCAGCGACGAGAGTTGCGTGGGGACGATTGCATGGATTGATTAACCATTGGGCGCGTGGGCTTCTTCTACGGGAGGCTGAACGATAAGCACTGACGGGAATTAAGCAAAGCAGCTTTACCGGCAATTTACCTTCAACTTACGTTTCAAGGTGTGAGGCAAAACACTGATACACAAATGAAAACGGCCTGGACAGGGCCAGGCCGTTAACAATTGTAAAAGCGCTTGTTTCAGAACACTTATTTCAGAACGGCGAGCGCCGCTTCGTAATTAGGCTCTTCGGCAATTTCCTTGACCAGTTCGCTGTGCAGGACGTTGTCGTTTTCGTCCAGAACCACCACGGCACGGGCGGTCAGGCCTTTCAACGGGCCGTCAGCGATGGCCACACCGTAGTTCTCGATGAACTCGGTGCCGCGCAGGGTCGACAGGTTCTGGACGTTTTCCAGGCCTTCGGCGCCGCAGAAACGCGCTTGGGCGAACGGCAGGTCAGCGGAGATGCACAGCACCACGGTGTTGGCGATGTCGTTGGCCTGGGCGTTGAACTTGCGCACGGAAGTGGCGCAGGTCGGGGTGTCAACGCTTGGGAAGATGTTCAGCACTTTGCGCTTGCCGGCAAAGTCTTTCAGGGTGACGTCGGACAGATTGCCGGCAACCAGAGAAAAGGCTGGCGCCTTGGAACCGGCTTGTGGCAACTGGCCGTTGACTTGAACCGGGTTGCCTTTAAGGGTGACTTGAGCCATGACTTGAGTCCTTCTGATGTTTTGATTGGAAAGCATGCAAGAGGCCGAAGTTAACCACGAAATTGTCCGACGACCTATGCCCTGGTTGGAAATTGTTGGGTGCGTGCACAAAAAATTGTATACAAAACCACAACCATTCCCCTGTAGGAGTGAGCCTGCTCGCGATAGCGGTCTTTCATATACGCAAATGTTGACTGACACACCGCTATCGCGAGCAGGTTCACTCCGACAATGGATCTGCGGTGTGAAAAATTCTCCGCACTTTTACCAGAGACCCTGTCGATTCAAGTGTGGCCCGTTCGACTAAACAACAAATCCCCACAATCCACGGAGCAACCGCCATGCGATTCATGATCCTTGTAAAAGCCAGCGTCGACTCGGAAGCCGGCATCATGCCCAGCGAAGAGCTGATCACCGCCATGGGCAACTTCAACGAAGAACTGGTCAAGGCCGGCATCCTGATCGATTGCGATGGCCTGCATCCGAGCAGCAAAGGCGCGCGCGTGCATTTCTCCGGGGACAAACGCACGGTCATCGACGGGCCGTTCATCGAGACCAAAGAACTGGTAGCGGGTTACTGGATCTGGGAAGTGAAATCAAAAGAAGAAGCCATCGAATGGGTCAAGCGCTGCCCGAATCCGATGCCGGGCGAGTCCGATATTGAAATCCGCCAGATATTTTCCGCCGAAGACTTTGGCGCCGAGTTCACCCCTGAAGCGCGTGCGCAAGAAGAACGCGTTCGCGAACAGGCCAAGAAAAACGGCTGAACCTAATATCCCCTGTAGCCGCTGCCGCAGGCTGCGATCTTTTGATGTTGATCGACTGAAACGAGATCAAAAGATTGCAGCCTTTGGCAGTTCCTGCAGTGAGCTGCAGTTATTTGGCGGACTTGAGCTTCAGATACGACTGACGCATGTCGGAAGCCCAGCCATCAATCACGGGTTTGACGTCGTTTGCCGTCATCGCCTGCGTGTCGTTTTCCAACGGTTTGCCGGTGCCTTTGCGCACCACTTGCGCCACGACCTTGTTGTTGCCGCCATCGAGGAAAACCGCCTCGGTGGCCAGAGTGGTTTCCTGATCGCGGATACCACTGGCGGTACTTACCGCGGCGGCGACCAGGGCAATCGGGATCACTTCATACCCGTGCAGGCCTTCGGTCTTGCTGCTGACAGCGGTGATCGCCGCGCGCACCACCATCACACCTGGGCCGGGGCCGGATGCAAGCGGCAGGTCTTTGCCGATTTCACGCTTGAGTGCCTGGTCGTAGTAGGAAGTGATGCCATTGAGGGTCTGTTGGGAAATTTTCGCGGTCGGTTGTGGTTTCGGGTAGAGCTGAGTCGGTTCGATGTACACACTGGTGAACTTCTTGACGTCCACCTTTGGATCGACCCAGCGCATCACCTCGGCACCGGACGGGGATTTGGCCTCCTTGAGCTGGCTGTAGTCTTTGAGGAATCCTGAGTACTCTTTCGGGTCGACGGTTTTGCTGGAACAACCCACCATTGCGACGGTGGCAATGCACAGAGTGCCCATCATCACTGCTAGCTTCATGCTGTAACTCCTGTCAGAAGGCCGAAAACTTTGCCTGGGGGAGTTACAGGTATAGCTAAAACTTCAGTAATTGCGATTGCACAGCGCAATATTCACGCAAGGCTGCGCGGCGGATCACAAGCGTCATTTGAAAGACATCGAGCATCCGGCAACGCTGCATCGAGCTCTTGGCCATTGGTGAACTTCAAGAATCCGCTGCATTGGAGCAATCTGAGCCAGAATGCCCCCAGATGCTGTTGCAGGGCTGGAAGAATATGAACATGGGCGATCCGGCGCTTAAGTGACCGGCTGGAAATTGTCTTCCCTCACCCTAGCCCTCTCCCAGAGGGAGAGGGGACCGATTGGGGGATATTCGAGAGATGCACCGACTTGAGCGATTGGCTTTGAATCCATAACCGACTCGGTCTTTCACATCGGTGCAGGGCCACAGACACCTCGGCATTCCCCTCTTTCAGAGGTAGATAGAGGGGACCGACCGGGGGATATTCAAGAATTCCGCCGACGTGACCGATTGGCTTTGAATCCATAATCGACTCGGTCTTCCACGTCGGTGCAGGACAACAGACAACTCGGTCAGCCCCCTCTTTCAGAGGTAGATAGAGGGGACCGACCGGGGGATATTCAAGAATTCCGCCGACTTGAGCGATTGGCTTGAATCCATAATCGACTCGGTCTTTCACGTCGGTGCAGGGCCACAGACACCTTGGTCAGTCCCCTCTCCCTCCGGGAGAGGGTTAGGGTGAGGGGCTTTTCGGGGGGGCACCCCGTTACCAGGACGAAGTCTCACCACTGCGCAACGCCATCTCCCGCCGGCTGTTGATGTGCATCGCCTTGATCAGCGACACCGTGCCCACCAGCAAAATCGCTGCCCCCAACAGGAAGTCGATGTTGTACAGCTGGAAGTCCTGCACCGGCCCGATCAGCAGCACCCGCACGATCGCCGCGCCCAACAGCGTGGCAAGGAAGTCGATCCCCGGTTCATTACGGTAAAACACCAACAGCAACGGCAGGCACAGCACCAGAAGAAGCAACAGCACAACCACCTTGAACGAACCTTTGCGCTCGACGCTGAAGGCACATTCGTGCGGCCCGTACGCCTTGTAATCCTCGTCGCGGATCATCGAGGTTTTCTCGTTGATGTAGTCGACGCGGTTGTACTTCTGGATCGGCGTGAAGGTGTTGGACATCTCCATCAGCGTGGTGATGTTCTTGAAGCGCAGATCGACGCGCTCGCTGCCCTTGAGGTAATAGAGCACCGGTTTGTAGCCGTAGCGGTAGGTGTCGAAGGGGAATTCGGTGACCTGCCCCTGCACACCGATCGGGCGTGGCTCCAGTTCGGCGTAAGCACTTTTGTTGGTGGCCGAGAGGTTGCGGCTCAGGGGTTGAACCTTGACTTGCTCAAGAAAGATCGGCGTCACGCCGTAGGACCATTGCAACGGCTCCAGACGCAAACGCAGTTCATTGCGAGCGAGGTCGTAGCGGTTGAAAGTGCGTTCGGAGACCACCAGCGAACCGCTGAGCATGAACTCGCCGCGCAGGTTGTTGGTGACGCGCAAGGTCAGTTGATCCTTGCCCAGCAACGCCGCTTCGGTAGACGGCGGCGTGCCGCACCACGCGGTGCTTTCGCCGACACCGCCGAGCTGACCGCCACGGTTTTCCTTGAATACATAAAAGTAACTGGCCCACAGCGTCAGCATCAAAAGCAACGCGGTGAGGCCGAGGATTTTTTTGCCCGGACTCACTGATCAGACTCCCTTCTTCGGTTCCATCGTCCAGCCGAAAACCCGCTGGCGACGGCGACTCTACCAAAAGGCCACCATCGACCCAAGGAAAAATGCCCGATTCGTGGGAGCCCTAAGGGTTTCCCCGGTACGCAAAGCCCACACAGGAGTCCTTTATCAGGAAGATGTCAGCGTCTTCGGAACAGTGGGCGTGGCTCGATTACCGAGCGGCCGTAGAGCACGCTCATGCCGGCGAGTCCCTTGAGTGCGTCCTCAGCCGACTTGTCCTCGCGCACGGCAAAACTGTCGAAGCCGCACTGGCGCATATGGCTCAACTGATCACGCAACACGTCGCCAATTGCGCGTAGCTCCCCTGCCCAGCCGAAACGACGGCGCAACAGATACGCCTGACTGTAGGCACGCCCGTCACGGAAGCTCGGGAAGTCGAGGGCAATCAGCGGCAATGACGCCAGCCACGGTACCAGGCTCTCGACCTCATCGTCCGGACCGAGCCACACGGCGTGGGTCGAAGGCGATTCGAGCCAGTGTGCCAGTGGCAGAATCAACAACCCGTTGGGCCTCGGCATCAATGGCTCGCGTACCAGCGTCCACGGATCATCCGCCACAACCCGCGCCATGCCCTGCTCCAGTCGCAACAGATTATTCATGCCGGCACCTCCAGCGTTTTCGGATAGACCCGCTCCTTGAACGGCTCAAGCCCGATGCGCGCCAGGGTATCGACAAACGATTCCTCACTCTCGCGATAACGCACAAAGGTGCCGATGATCCGCTCGATCACCTGCGGCACTTCGGCAGCGCTGAACGACGGGCCGATAACCTTGCCCAGTGCGCTGTTTTTGCCCTGCGCCCCACCTAGCGTGATCTGGTACCACTCGCTGCCGTTCTTGTCGACGCCGAGGATGCCAATGTTACCGATGTGGTGATGACCGCAGGCGTTCATGCAACCGGAGATATTCAGGCTGATGTCGCCCAGGTAGTGCAGGTAGTCGAGGTTGTCGAAGCGCGCCTGAATTGCCTGGGCAATCGGGATCGACTTGGCGTTGGCCAGCGCACAAAAGTCACCGCCCGGACAGGCGATGATGTCAGTGAGCAAACCGACGTTGGCGCTGCCCAGACCGTGCTTGCTCGCCAGTTGCCACAAAGCGTAGAGGTCTGATTTGGGTACATCGGGCAGGACGATGTTCTGTTCATGCGCGATGCGAATCTCGCCAAAGCCGAACCGCTGCGACCAATCCGCCACGGCGAGCATCTGCACCCCGGTGACATCCCCCGGCGCCGCGGCCATGCCCGGCTTGGTCGACAACACCACACTGGTGTAACCGGGCACCTTGTGCGGCTGCACATTGCGCGCGACCCAACGGGCGAACGCCGGACTCTCGGCCAGCCGCGTGCCGAAGTCCAGATCGGTATCGGCCAGGGTGCGATAGGTCGGCGGTACAAACGCACTGGCGACCCGCTCGTATTCAGCGTCGGTCAACTGCGCCGGGCCGTCCTTGAGGTGCTGCCACTCCTCTTCGACTTCCTTGGCGAAGGCCTCGATGCCCAGGGCCTTGACCAGAATCTTGATCCGCGCCTTGTACTTGTTGTCCCGCCGGCCGTGGCGGTTGTAGACCCGCAGCACCGCCTCGACGTAGGACAGCAGATGCTGCCACGGCAAGCCTTCGCGGATCTGCAGACCGAGGATCGGCGTGCGCCCCAGTCCGCCGCCGACGATCACCCGCAGCAGCATTTGCCCATCCGGGCCGGGATAAAGATAGAGGCCGATGTCATGCATCATGATCGCCGCACGATCCTGCTTCGCCGAACAGATGGCGATCTTGAATTTGCGCGGCAGAAACAGGAACTCCGGATTGATCGTCGACCACTGCCGGAGGATTTCCGCCAGCGGTCGCGGGTCGATCATTTCGTCCGCCGCGACCCCGGCAAATGCCTCGGTGGTGATGTTGCGCACGCAGTTGCCGGAGGTCTGGATCGCATGCATGTTGACCTGCGCCAGACGTTCGAGAATGTCCGGCACCTCGGCGAGCTCAATCCAGTTGAATTGCATGTTCTGCCGCGTGGTGAAGTGGCCGTAACCGCGATCGTAATCGCTGGCGATGTCTGCCAAGGTGCGCATCTGTTCGGCACTCAAGGTGCCGTAGGGAATCGCCACCCGCAGCATGTACGCGTGCTTTTGCAGGTACAGGCCGTTTTGCAGGCGCAGCGGCAGGAACTCCTCTTCGCTCAACTCTCCGGCCATGAAGCGCTCGACCTGATCGCGGAATTGCGCAACGCGCTCGAACACCAGTGCGCGGTCGTAATCATCGTATTGGTACATGCAGCAACTACCCCATCAGAATTGTGCGCAATTGCTGTAGGAGTGAGCTTGCTCACTCCTACAGATTCTGCATGCACTATGACGAAGCAGCGCAGCACGTTACAGATTCACCTGAACGCATAAAAACCATATCAGGGCGCGGCAGAACGCCGCAGTCAGCCCTTCAATCTGATCCGCACAAATGAAAGATTCCTGAGCCTGTTTTGTTTCTAGCGGGGTTTCTACAGTGCAGCTCGTGCCAGACCAGGGTGGCCTGGCAAGACTTTGCAACCGTGGATGAACTGACCATGAGCACAGCAACAATCGGACAGGCTTACAACTACAAGGTCGTCCGCCAATTTGTCATCGCGACGGTTTTCTGGGGTGTCGTGGGCATGGCGATGGGGGTATGGATCGCCTCGCAACTGGTATGGCCGGACATGAATCTGGACTTGCCGTGGACCACCTTCGGTCGCTTGCGGCCGCTGCACACCAGCCTGGTGATTTTCGGTTTCGCCGGCAGCGCGCAATTCGCCGCCAGTTATTACGCGGTGCAGCGTACCTGCCAGGTGCGGCTGTACTCGGACAAGCTCGCCGCGTTCACCTTCTGGGGGTGGCAGTCGGTGATCGTGATCATGCTGATCACCCTGCCGCTGGGCTACACCACCACCAAGGAATACGCCGAAATCGAATTCTCCGGCGCGGTGTGGATGGCGGTGGTCTGGGTCGCTTACGCCATCGTGTTTTTCACCACCGTGGTCCAGCGCAAGACCAAGCATATTTACGTCGGCAACTGGTTCTTCGGCGCGTTCATTCTGGTGATCGCCATGCTGCACGTGGTCAATCACCTGTCGATTCCAGTGGACTGGTTCAAGTCCTATCCGGTGTATTCCGGCGCCACCGACGCGATGGTGCAGTGGTGGTACGGGCACAACGCGGTGGGCTTTTTCCTGACCACCGGGTTCCTCGGGATGATGTATTACTTCGTGCCGAAACAGGTCAACCGCCCGGTGTATTCGTACCGCTTGTCGATCGTGCACTTCTGGGCGCTGATCACCTTGTACATCTGGGCCGGCCCGCACCATTTGCACTACACCGCCCTGCCGGACTGGGCGCAGTCGCTGGGCATGGCCATGTCGCTGATCCTGCTGGCGCCAAGCTGGGGCGGGATGATCAACGGCATGATGACCTTGTCCGGTGCCTGGCATAAGTTGCGCACCGACCCGATCCTGCGCTTTCTGGTGCTGTCGCTGGCGTTCTACGGTATGTCGACCTTCGAAGGGCCGATGATGGCGATCAAAACCGTTAACGCCCTCTCCCACTACACCGACTGGACCATTGGCCACGTCCACGCCGGGGCCTTGGGCTGGGTGGCGATGATTACGTTCGGTGCGACCTACCACATGGTGCCCAAAGTGTTTGGCCGCGAGCAGATGTACAGCACGCCGCTGATCAACCTGCACTTCTGGCTGGCGACCATCGGCACGGTGTTGTACATCGCCTCGATGTGGGTCAACGGCATTACCCAGGGTCTGATGTGGCGGGCGATCAACGAGGACGGCACGCTGACCTATTCGTTCGTCGAGGCGCTGCAAGCCAGTCATCCGGGGTTCATCGTGCGGTTTGCCGGCGGGGTGTTCTTCCTCACCGGGATGTTGCTGATGGCTTATAACGTCTGGCGCACGGTGCGTGTGGCCGATGTGGCGCTGGCGCGCAGTGAAGCGCAGATCGCCTGAGGCAAGGAGCCTGTTCTGATGGATATTTTCTTTAATGTGTTAGGCGTGGTGTTTCTGTGGCTGGCGGTGGAGTACTGCTTGCGGCGGGAGACGGCGGACAGTCTGGATGAAGCGAGCATGGTGCCGTTTGCCGATGACCCGGAGGTGGCGCGGCGGGTGGAGATGGCCACCGGCAAGACTGTGAAAGCGGTGGCGCCGGAGGTGGCGAAGCCGGGGTGGGTCAATCTCGAGATGTGAGGGGTGTCAGCCGGGTTGCCCTCACCCTAGCCCTCTCCCAGAGGGAGAGGGAACTGACCGAGTAGTTAAGCGAACTACACCGACCTGAAATATCGAGTCGAACTCAGGTTTTGAACAGCACTCGGTCTGCCCCCTTTCCCCCACATCCACCTGGGGAAGAGGGAACTGATCGAGTAGTTATGCGAACTACATCGACCTGAAATATCGAGTCGAACTCAGGTTTTGAACAGCACTCGGTCTGCCCCCTTTCCCCACACCCACCTGGGGAAAAGGGAACTGATCGAGTAGTTATGCGAACTACACCGACCTGAAACATCGAGTCGAACTCAGGTTTTGAACAGCACTCGGTCTGCCCCCTTTCCCACACCCACCTGGGGAAGAGGGAACTGACCGAGTAGTTATGCGAACTACACAGACCTGAAACATCGAGTCGAACTCAGGTTTTGAACAGCACTCGGTCTGCCCCCTTTCCCCCCTGGGGGAGAGGGCTGGGGTGAGGGGGGTAAGCCCTTGATCTTAAAAGCGATCGCGAGGAATCAGGCTCTGCAATTGCTGCGCAAGAAAGTTGGCGTCAAAGGCAAACGTGTCCGGGTCCTTCAGACCATTGGTCTTGCGCCACTGCCACTCGCCGTCCGGCAACCCGACCAGCGAAATGCTGCCATAGCGCGCTGCCGTCAGGCCCATCACCGCCAGGGAAATCTGTCCGGCGCTGCCCATCACATCGGGCACGAACTCCACCGGTTTGCCGGCAATCAGGATGCTCAGCTTTTCAGTCTTGAAGGTCGAGGTTTCCACCGGCGTGCTCGGCCCGAAAGCGACATACGCTTCGCGGTTCACCTCAAGCAGATGCGGGGCCTGTACCGGTTCCAGCCATTGCTGGATATTGCCGAACAGTTCGGTAATCCGCGCCGTCCACACCGCCGATTGGGATTCGAACAGTTGCTTCTTGTGCGCTTCGCTTTCGGCATAGTGGCGAAGCATTTCGCCCAGTTGTTGTACGTCGTTCATCGGTACATTCCTCTGAGAGAACCTGCAAGAGCCGATAGTGACAGATCGCAGCGCCGGCGTACGTTTAACCTCGCCAGCGGGCACCGTGACACTTTGCGAGAGGTTCGGCGGTACAGTTGTTTTGCACTGGCACAAGGCGCTGAACAAATGGACACTCTGCCGGCGCCCGACTTTTTGCAACGGGCATCATCAGAGGAAGTCCAATGCGTACCATCGGCCTGATCGGCGGCATGAGCTGGGAGTCCAGCGCCGAATACTATCGCCTCATCAATCAACAGGTCCGTGATCGTCTCGGCCCGTTGCGCTCGGCGCAATTGCTGATGTACAGCGTTGACTTCGGCCCTGTCGAACAGGCCCAGCACGCCGGGCGCTGGGACGATGCGGCGGCGATTCTGGTGGACGCCGCACGCCGCCTCGAAGCGGGCGGCGCCGAATGCGTGGTGCTGTGTACCAACACCATGCACAAGGTCGCCGAACAGATTCAGGCAGCGATCAACATTCCGTTTTTGCACATTGCCGAGCCGGCGGCGAGCGCTGCGCTGGAGATTGATGCACGCACGGTCGGGTTGCTCGGCACCGCCTTCACCATGGAACAGGACTTTCTCAAGCAGCGTCTGCTTGCCCGGGGTTTGACGGTATTGGTGCCGGACGAAGCCGAACGCAAGGATGTGCACCGGATCATCTACGAAGAATTGTGCGTGGGGGTGATCAGCGAGGCCTCGCGCCAGATTTACCGGCAAGTGATCGAGTCCCTGACTGCCCGTGGTGCCCAGGCGATCATCCTCGGCTGCACGGAAATCGGCTTGCTGATCAAACCCGAGCACAGCGCCCTGCCCCTGCTCGACACCACCGAACTGCATGCGCAGTCGGCAGTGGCGTTCGCACTGGGCGATTGAGTCAGGCGGTGGGACGCGTGCGCAGACGGGCCATGCTCAGGGCGTCGACCCAGTGCCCGTCGCGCACCGCATAGTCGCGAAACAGGCCTTCGTCCACGAAGCCGAACTTGCGGTACAAACCAATGGCCGCTTCATTGTCGGCGTAGACCGTGAGCTCGACGCGGTGCAGGTTCATCCAGTTGTCGGCGACGTCCAGTGCCGCCGCCAGCAGCGTCGAACCGACACCCTTGCCCTGCCACGCCACGGCGACGCCCATGCCGATGCTGCCGGCGTGGCTGCGGCGAATCCGCGAGTAGCCTTCCAGGCCCAGATTGCCGATCACCTGCCCCTGATGCAGCGCCACCAGCTTCACCGCCCGCTCGTTGTCCGCCATTAGCCGTTGGCGCCACACTTCCGTGGACTGGAACGGCATCTGCAACACCTGCCGGGTCACGGCCGGGTCGTTGTACAGCGCGGTAACGCCCTCGATGTGCGATTCGTTGAAGCGTTCGATTTTGATGGCGGGAGTGTGCTCGGGCATGGTGGATCCTTCCTGGATCGAATGTGTGGCCAATGACTCTAAACCGCCGATCACCTCATCTGCCAGCGGTAACCACTTGCAGGCTCACGCCTACAGGGCTTGGGGTCAGGGCTGGAACCATTCGTGGCGTTCGTCGAAGGTGTGGTGGATCAGTTCGACCAGTGCCTGCACTTCTTCCACTGTCTGGGTTTGCGCATTGACCGCCAGCCACGCCTGCAGCTGCATCGGTTCGTCAAACAAACCCGGCAACGCGACCAGCCCCCGGTCGAAGCGGCTCATGTACGCCGGGAGCAAACCGATGCAGGCGCTGCAGCGGATCATTTCCAGCATCAGCTCGTAGGACTGCATCTGCACCACGCCGGCCAGACGCTGTTCGACCAGTTGGTTCCATGGCTGGAAACTGCCGATCTGCCGGTCGTGCTGCCATTGCACCAGCATGAAATCGGCGAGGTCTTCGGCGCTGGCCGGGCGGGCAGTGACGCGTGAGTAACGTTTGGCGATGTGCGGCAGATAGTCCAGCCGTGCGAGGCGCTGCGGCTTGGAAATCGCAAAGGTCGGGCCCGGGTACGGTGTGTCGCCATGGGCCAGCCAGAGCACGATGTCGGCGCTGACGGCGCGCAGGGACAGTTCGCTGTCGAGGGCGATGATTTCCAGACGCACGCTGGCGTTGCGCCTCAGTAACGCGATCAGGTCGCGGCCGAGGATGTCATGCAGGATCGATTCGGCGACGGCCAGGCGAATTAGCGGCTGTTCGATCACCGGGAGTTTGCGTTCGTTGGCCAGCGCGACCAGTTTGGCCTGTAGCTGCTGGCCTTCGCGGGTGAGACTCAGGGCGCTGCCCTGAAAGCTGAACAGCGTGTGCTGCAATTCCTGTTCAAGCTGTGCGAGCTGTTTGCGCAGCAAGGTCGAGCGCACATTGAGGCTGCGCGCAGCCTGCATGAAGCAGCCGCAGCGGGCGCTGACCAGAAAGTAACGGGCGACCTCTGCAGGGATGGTCGCGGCCTGCGCCAGCCAGGGTTCACTGGCCTCCTGCGCCCAACGGTAGTCGGCGCTGCCCTGTCGTCCTGCGGGTTCGGTGAATGACATTGATGACTCCCTGTCGATCTTTGTATTTAGGCATTACGCAGATCCCCTGTAGGAGTGAGCCTGCTCGCGATAGCGTCGGCACACCTGACATCTCTTTGCCTGACACACCGCTATCGCGAGCAGGCTCACTCCTACAGGGGTTGTGGTGTACGGGTTTTCTAGGGCTTGGTTTCGAGAACCTTGTTCAGTTCGGCCCCGTCGATGCTCAGCGTTGCCGTGTTGAGCATCCCGTCCAGATACGCCTGGGCGATCTGCTCCTGACGCTGGGCACGCAAGGCCTGAGTCAGTTGATCGCGCAGTTCGTCCAGTGTCGCGGTACGCGCCGGTTGTTGTTCAGTGAGTTTGATCACATGGAACCCGGCCGCACTTTGCACCGGGTCGGACACCGCGCCGACTTTCAGCCGGGCGACGGCACCGCGAACTTCCGGCACCAGTTGCTGCAACGGTTGCAGCCCCGTGTCGCCGCCACGTTCAGCGCTGGCGCGATCCTGCGAGTACTGAGTCGCCAGCGCGGCAAATTCCCCCGGTGACGCCTGAGCCTTTTTACTCAGTTCGGCAGCCTGTTTGCGCGCACTCTCCAGGTTCTGCGGGTCATTCACCCCGAGGAAAATCTGACTGACCCGATACAGCGGCGGGGTCTGCCAATTGGCTTTGCCGGCGTCATAGGCTTGCTGCAACTCGGCCGCACTCGGGTAGTCCGCCGGCACTTCGCTGACTGAACGCAAGTAGTCACGAAAGACAATCTGCTCGGTCGCCGCACGGGTCTGTCGTGCCACCTCCGGACGCTGCGCCCACCCCTGGGCATCGGCCTGTTCGAGGACGGCTTTTTCCGCCAGACGCGCACGAATCCAGCGCTCCAGCGCCTCACGGTTGCCGCGCAATTGCTCGCGGGTGGCGGGCGGCACCGTTGCCAGCAAGGCCTGCAACTCCGCAGGCGTGACCTGTTGGTTGCCCAATCGCGCCACTGCCGGCCCCGCCGCCACCGCCGCCACCGCCACCACCGGCGCCGATTGCTGGGCAGCGACCGGGGCACTTCCCGGCCGCAGCACCAGCGCCACGGCCACCACCAACAGCGCCACTGCCCCGACGCCGATCACCATGGCAGGCTTTTTCACAGCGCGACTTCCTCTTGCTCGGCGACGGCGACTTTGGCGGTCGAGGCTTGCGCGGCCTGGCTGAAATCACGCAGGTAGACAATGAATTCCTGCAGCAGGCGATCCCACAATTCCAGATTGCCACGCAGGTGATCGTTGCTCACGCCGGCCGCCACCACCACGTCCATTTCCATCACCAGAAACTCGCCCTGCAACGACAACCGCGCAAACCGGCGGGTGGCGTTCCATTGTTCGGCCACGCCTTGCGGCAACTCACCCTGCACGCGCAGCGCGCAGCTGAAGGTGAAATCGACGTAGCTGCCCTGCTCTACCGCCGGGTTGCCGAAGCGCACGGCATAGCCGATGCCCTGGCTGGCACTGAGCAACTGCACGATGCCGTTCTGTTCGGTCTGGTTGACGCGATAACCCGCTGCTTGCAGGACGTCGGTCAGCGATTGCGGGGAAACGTGGGTGATCAATTGAGTCATATTTTCTTCCTTGTTTATCAGTGCGTGAGCGCAGCTTGCGGCGCGTCGAATTGAGTCTTGTAGAGCTCGTCGCCAAACCCCTGGGCCAGTTCATCGAACTTGACCCGGGCGCTGCCCGCGAAGGGCTGGCGAATTTTCATCACCTCGGCCACGTCGATGTTTTCGTAGGCGGTGAGGATCTGCTTGGCGACGCCGTACATCTGCTGATTCTTGACTGAACATTGCTGCACTTGTGTGTCACGTTCAGCCAATTGCGCCTGAAGCTTAGACCGTTCTGCCTCTTTGGCGCGGGCCATGAGCAGCAACTCGTCGTAGGCCTTTTTGAACTTGCCGGTCTGCTCGGCACTGGCCGCCACTTGTGCCTGGGCCTGGCTGTGAAGGCTCTGCTGTTGCCCGGCCAGTTGCTCGGCGAGCCCCTTGGCTTTGGCCAGTTCGGCGGTCAATTGCTTGATCTGCGCCTGTGCGGCTCTGGCCTCGTTTTGCGCCGCCAGTTGCGCGGCGCTGGCCTGGGCCTGCTGACTTTGCAGGGCCTGCAACTGCTGGGTGGTGCTGCGCAACTGGGTGCGCAGGCGCTCTTCCATGCCTTCGGCATGGGCGCCTTGTGCAATGAAAAAACTCAGCCCCAACAGTAAAACTCGTGCGTGCATGATCGTTCTCCGGGCGCCTTAGAAGCGCGTGTTGATCTCAAGCTGCAAGACGTCGATGTCGAACGGCGCGCCATACACCGCCTCGGTGCTCATCCAGCGACCGGTCGCATAAACGTTCTTCGCCAGACCGTAGTTGCCGCCCAGGAAATAGCCCTTGGCGTTGGTGCCGCCGAGGTGAAACGACGAGTCGTTGAAGCCGTCCGGCAAGGCGTCGGGCTGGATGTACTTGTAGCCGGCGAACATGTTCCAGTCGCCCTGCTTTTTCAGGTCCAGCGCGCTGCCGAGGGTGAACTGCACCATCCACGCATTGGCGCCACTTTCGACGTTGCCGTCGCTGTCGAGGTTGTTGACGATCTGCCCGGCCGAGCGCTTGCGCATGTCGCCTTCGTCATACGCGAGGTTGTGGATGTAGTTGCCCTGACTGCGCAGCTTGAAGTCTTGCGGCAGGTCGGCATCCCAGACCAGGTTCAGATCGAGCAGGTTGAATTCGGAGGCCAGCCCCACGAATTGCGGTTGCGGCGTGGTCGTCGGGTTGAGCGGGTTCGGCGTGATGTCACGCAGCAGGAACACGCTGTTGCCCTTCTGCATGAACGCCGCGCGGCTGCCGTCGCTGTCGCAGCCCGGTGCACCGGCCCACGGCTCGCAAGGGCTGGAGCGCTGGCCTTGAATGTCGTCGAAACGGTAGTAGGCCAAGGCACCCTTGATACGGTTGTTGCTGTTGATCGCCCACTTGGCGCCGATCTGCGCACCGTACAGCCACTTGTTGTCGCTCTCTTCCTTGTCGAAGCCGTTGCTGCTGGCGGTGTCGTTGGTGTAGTCCACCGGGAACGCACCAACGGTGCCGAACACGCCCCAGTCGCGGTTGAGCTTGTGGTCGAAAATCGCGGCCACGCCGTCGAAATTGAGGTCGTTGGAATACAGCATGTCGGTGGACATGAACGGGTTGGCGAAGCGCCCGCCGGTCAGCGTCAGCTCATCGGTGGGTTTCCAGTTCAGGTAGCCCTGATCGAGCCAGATGTCCTTTTTGGCAAAACCGCCGCCGAGGCTTTGCGTGGTCGATACCGGGTTGTTGTCCGAACCGGTGCCGATGCGAATGCCGGCGGTCCATTCCGGCGAGATCACCGCTTTCATGCCCAGCCGCGCACGAATACGGAACTGGTTGGTGCGGTCTTCACGAGTGTTGAGCAGCGGCGGCAGGTTGGTGCTGCTGTTCGGGTTAACGTCGTACGGGCCATTGTTGTTGAGCTTGGCGAAGTCGACGATCTCGTTGCTGTTGCTGTCCGAGTAGTAGCGCGATTCGTCGCGCAGGCGAATGTCGCCGTCGAAACTGATGCGCGAGGCCCAGTCCGGGAAGGTATTCGGCGCGGCCCAGTTTTCCTGTTTGGCGGTGGCCATGACTTCGGCCTTGACCTGATCGCGGATCTGGTCGCGCACCGCCGCCGGTACATATTGCACACGCACATCACCCGGCGCGGCAACCGGCCCGGCCGCCACGGCGGTGGACGCCGCCTGTTTCGCCTGGTTCGCTTCGTTCTGCGCCTGGGCGATCAGCGCATCGGCCTTGTCCTGTTTCAGAATGCCCTGCTCGACCAGCAAGCGGATCAGATTGATCGTGGCGTTCTCCGAAGGCGCGGGCGCAGGCGCTGCCGCGGCCTGACCGACCAGGGTCGCGATGACCATGCCGACCGCCAGAGACAATCGATTCACATTGGAAATCATCTGCACACAACTCCTTTTGGCAAAGCTTGAATGCTTGGCGATAAATAAATGGGGTTAACCTGGACGCCGCCCTTGCAGGGACAGGCGCACAGGCAAAGTCATGGAGGCCGGCGGCCGTTCGCTTAAGTGCGGCGCGTTGCGCAGCGCCGCCAGTACCTGGGTGTCGATCTCGGGGTTGCCGCTGGACTTGATCAGCTCCACGCGAGTGATCTCGCCGACGCCGCTCAGCCACACATCGGCCTGCAGCGAAAACGCGAGGTTGCGCAGATCCGGGTTCTCACGCAGCAGGCGTTGAAAGGTGAAAGCGAGGAACTGGCTGTACGTCCCCGTGCCCAAACGCCCGCCACCCGCGCCGGCCATGCCGCCGCCCTTGCCCGCGCCGATGTTGAACGCGTCATTGCCGGACTGCGCATCGCCGTCCATTTGCATCGGATTGGCCAGGTCGTCCGCCGGCGATGGCGGCGCTTCTTCCTCGGGCTTGACCTCTTGCGGCTCGGGCGTCGGTTCGGGCTCGACGATTTTCTCTTCCACCGGGGTTTCCGGCTCCGGTGGTTTTTCCGGCGGCGGGGGTGGCGGTGGCGGTAACGGAATGATCATCGGCACCTTCGGCGCTTCGCGGCGGATGCCGCTCATGTCGTTGGCCCACTGCCAGAGGAACCACGCCGCGACAGCGCCGATCAGCAGCCCGGCGCCCCACTTCACGTAGCGCCGCACGGGACTTTTCACCGGCAACGGCTCGATCGGGAGTTGTGCGGTCATGACTCAGCCCTGACTCGGTTTGCCGGTGACGAGACCGACCTGGGACAGTTCAAGCCGGCGCAACAGATCCAGCACTTCAATGACTTTCTGGTACTGCACCGTCGCGTCGCCGCGCACGATCACCGGGAAATCCGGGCTCTGCGCCTTCTCGATGCGCAGACGTTCTTCGAGTTCGGCCAGGGTCACCGGGTAAGCGTCGAGAAACACCTGCCCGCCGTCATTGACCGAAATCGCCTTGGTCTTGGCTTCGGACAGCGACACGGAGGCGCTGGCCTTGGGCAGGTTGATCTGGATCCCCGAGACCTGCGCAGTGGCGGTGAGGATGAACATCACCAGCACCACCATCAGCACATCGACCAGCGGGGTGATGTTGATGCTGTCCACTGCGGCATCTTCATCATCGTCGTGGGAGGCATTTACGGACGCCATGTCAGTGCTCCTCAGGCCGGTACGGAATGGTTGGCGTGATGGCCGCGATGCGACGACTCACTGAACTGGCTCTCGCCGTGCATCTCCGCCAGGCGGGTGATGAACTCGTCGACGAACACGCGCATGTCGGCACTGACTTCCTTGTTGCGGGTGATCAGGCGGTTGTAGCCAAACAGCGCCGGAATGGCGACGAACAAGCCCATGGCGGTTGCGAGCAAAGCGGCGGCCATACCCGGTGCAATGGCATTGATGTTGACGTCGCCGGCCATTGCGGTGCCGAGGAACACCACCATGATCCCCAGCACGGTGCCGAGCAGACCAATGTACGGGCCGCCGGCAATGGCGTTGGACAGGGTCGAGAGTTTCGAGCTGAGGACCTGGTTCTCGCGGGTGCGCACACCGTCCATCGAGCAGCGAATCGCTTCGATGGTTGCAGCGGAAACCGACGAGGTATCGGCGCCCTGCTCGCGGCGAGTGCGGATCTCCTTGACCGCTACCGAGTACAGGCGCCACAGCGGCGAGTGCTGCAGACGCTGGGCGAGTTGCGCGTCGTCGGCGAACATTTCCAGGCGCGTGCCGACCTTGGCGAACTGCTCGCGGAAGTCTTCGTTGGCCTTGCTGACGCGGCTGAGGGTGTGGTTCTTGCGCAGCATGATGATCCACGACTGGAACATCATCAGCACCAGCACCGCGATGATCACCCAGGCGTCCACCGGCACGGCGTTGAGCAGGAAACCGAGGCTGCCGAAACCGAAACCGGACTGTTCTTCATCGACACCATAAGCCACCAGTTTCGACTCGGCGCCTTGCGAGGTGGCATCAGCCAGCAGCAGCGGCGCCGGACGGGCGACTTTTGACAGGCGCAGTTCGTCTATGGCGCCTGC
Organism: Pseudomonas sp. GNP014; assembly: GCF_054344005.1. Classification (NCBI taxonomy): domain Bacteria; kingdom Pseudomonadati; phylum Pseudomonadota; class Gammaproteobacteria; order Pseudomonadales; family Pseudomonadaceae; genus Pseudomonas; species Pseudomonas sp. GNP014. The sequence continues at coordinate 4,637,942 of NZ_JBTGUS010000001.1, forward strand.
GAATGGCTGGAACGGACCTTCGTGCAGATCGGCGCCGATGGCCATTACCGAGTTGAATGCCGGCATTGCCTGAGCGAGGGTCGCGCCTTCACGACCATTGATGTACAGGGTGACTTTCGAACCTTCAGCGGTCAGCGCGACATGCTGCCATTGGCCCGGATTCAGCGGTTGAGTGGCGAGCGCACGTTGGCCGTCGATCTCCACGAACGGCACGCCTTGATTAACGCCGACCAGCAGGCTGTTGGCGCCCTCACGGCGGGCCAGAATCAGTTGCTCGCCGCCGGCCTGATCCAGGCGCAGCCAGGCACTGAAGGTGAACGCACTGCCGGCGTTATGTTGCAGCGATGGACTGGCCGGCAGCAGCAACGGTTGGCCGCTGAACTGCAAGGCGCGCCCGACTACACCGTCGATTGCCGCGCCGGTCGCGCTCTGCGCGGTGTTGCCGTAGGCCGTGGTGTCTTTGGCCGGGGTGCCGGTGGCGCCGTCGAAGTGATACAGCGCGGTGTAGTTCGGGTCGAAGGTCAGTTGCCCGTTGCCGGTGGCCGGAGCTTTCTGGTTGCCGTAGTACATCCAGATGTCCTGACGCTGCCCGCCCTCGACATTCGGCACATCGACCCAGATCAGCGCCATGCCCATCAGCGCATCGAAACTTTCGATCTGGTGGTTGAGCACGGTCTTGTCATCGGCAGCGACGAAACGCAGATCCGAGCCGTCTTCCTTGACGCCATCGAAGGTGAAGTTGCCGGTGTGCAGGCGCACCAACAGCGCGGTACGGCCCAGCGGCTGATTGATCGCGGCGCCTTGCGGTGTGGTGTCGACGGCGATCTGTTTGCGGTAGTGCCAGTCGTCCTGCCACCAGGCCTGAGCCGTGGCCGGGAGCACGAAGCCCAGGCAGATCAACAACGAAAGAATGAGACGCTGCATGAACGTGCTCCTTTAGAAAGTGGCTTGAAGGTTGAAGTGCAGGCGCGATTCCTGTTTCGAGGTATTCGGCCCTTCGAGTAGCGGGTAGCCCCAGTCGAGGCTGCCGGACAGCCATTTGCTCAGGCTGGCGCGGGTGCCGAGGCCGACACTGGCCAGGGCGTAACTGGCGTCCTGGTCCGGCAGTTCGTCGCGCAGGTACAACTGCGCGCCTTCGGCAAAGGCGTAGAAGCGCCAGTCCTGCATCCAGCTGCCGGCGTATTTGGCCAGTGACGGCGTGCGCACTTCCTGACTGAGCAGCAAGCCGTCATCTGCGGTGCGTTCGGCGGCCAGGTAGCCACGCACCGAGGTCGCGCCGCCGGCGGAGAATTGTTCGTTGGACACCAAGGGCCCCGAGGCCAGCTGGAATGCGGCTTTGCTCGCGCTCTGCCAGTCGCTGTCGAAGGTCCAGGTGTAATTGGTATCGCCCTTGAGCACGGCGAAACTCGGTTTGGCGCGATAGCGTTTGTAGTCGAAATCTTCGTCGGAACTGCCGTAGCCGAAGATGCTGCGGGCGGCGGCGACCAGGCTCAGGCCGAGGCCGAGCTGACTCTTTTCGGTGTAACGGAAGCCGTTGTAGGCGAAGGTGAACGGCGCGTACTGCAGCGGCACCTTGTCGCTTTCTCCGGACAGCGTCAGGCGTTCGTCAAAGTCCTTGAAGTCGATGCCGGCCGACAGCGAATTCGACCAGTTGCCACTCGACGGCAGTGTGTAGATCGCCGACACGCCATAGCTGTGGCCCTTGCCGAGCACGTTGCTACCGCCGATGGTGGCGACGTTGCTGTCGGACTGGTATCCGGAGAACTGCACGCTCCAGCGCTCGGTCAACGGCGCGGTGTAGGAACCCGACCAGACCTTGGCGTTATCGGTGTCCTGCGGCGCGGTGAAGTACGTCAGGTTGATACTGTGGCCGAGCTGCCAGAGGTTGTTGTAGCCGAGGCTGGTCACGGCGCGCAGCTTTTCGGTGTCGGCGCTGTAGTCGTTGTTGAGGCCGACGCTCGCGCTCCACGGGTTCTGATCTTCGACCTGCAAATCGACGTCCATGGTGCCGGGGCGTTGACCCTCGCGCACCAACGGCATCACTTGCCGGCCCGGGGTTCTGTTGAGTTGCGCCAGCTCGCCCTGGACCTTGGCGAAGTCCGGCACCTCGCCTTCTTTCAGCGCCGGGACGTTGTCGCGGATGTCCAGCGGCGAATAGTGTTTGGCGCCGACCACACGCACCCGGCCGACCTTGGTTTCGCTGACTTGCAGATAAACGATGCCGTCGGCCACGGCTTGCTCCGGCAACTCGACGAACACCGACTGATAGCCGCGCTGCTGATAAACCTTCTGCAACGCATCCCGTGCGCCTTCGATGTCGCTCAGGGCTTTTTGTGGGCCGAGAAACGGATACACCGCTTCCTCGATCGCCCGCGCATCGAGCACGGTGTTGCCACGCACGAAGTATTCGTTGACGTCGACCAGACGCTGCGCCGCCGCGCTTTCGCCAGCCTCTTCGGCCAATACCGGCTGCGCACCCGCCGTCACCAGCAGCCAGCCCCACAGCGCCAGCCGTGACTTGAAAATCGGTTCCACACTACCCCCTGAATTCGCGATGACCTGTTGGCGTTTTGAACGCCGCGTGTATGGCGTCAATTGCTGGCTGTCGAAGCGCAGGCGTGCTTGCCCAGCCACGTGTGCAACAGCGCGAAGTTCAAGGAGAACTCGGGCATTTGCAGCAAGGCACCGCAGAACACTTCGCCGATGATTTTTTGAATGAGCAGCACCGCGCGCGGCTCGTTGAGCAGCGTGGCGATGTCGCGACTGAGGGCGTTGAAGCTCCAGACTTTCTGGTTCAGGCCCAGGCCGACGAACCAGCGGAACAGCAGGTTGTAATTGAGCTGTTCGTAAAGTTGCTGTTCGCTGGGCACCGAATACAGCAGTTGCAGGAGCAGAATGTGCATGACCGTTTGCGCGGGAATGAGCATGCCGGGCTCGGCATTGAGGTCGTGCAGAAGGCCCTGGTGGGCGTCGAGCAAATCGTCGATCTGCGGGCGCAGCAACACCAGCGAATGGCCCGGCGGAATGTAACTGGAGACCTCTTTCAAGGCGCCCTGCCAGTCATCCTGCGAGACGATCCAGACCCACGGTGCGCCGTAGCGATACACCGACACCGGCTTCTTGCGCGCGGCTTCAACGATCTTCGACAGGCGTTGATCGAGTTCCTGCATGCCCACTTTCGAGTAGCGTTCCATAGTCCCCATTGCCTCACTCCCGGCGTCCCGCCTCGGCTTGTGAAAAGCGCCCTGTCGGGCTCCTCAAGCGCGTTACATAGGCATGACCGGACTGGCTATGTGCTACCGAACTTTTGTCATAAAAGCTTCATTACAGCGTGTGGGTGTACACACATCCAATGTAGGAGTGAGCCTGCTCGCGATAGCGGCGTGTCAGCACAATAAATATCAGCTGACAGGACGCTATCGCGAGCAGGCTCGCTCCTACAGGGGGGATTTTTGCGGATTTTGGATCAGGTGTAGACAGGCCAGGTGTCGACGATTTTGCCGTTGCGCACCGCCAGCAAATCACCGAATTGCAGAAGGACCGCTTCGGTCTGGGTTGGCCGCAGGAAAACCTGGTCTTCGACTGTCAGGCCAACGGCACTGGAGCCGTTAACCATCTCCTGATTCGAACTTCGGCCGTAGACACTGTTGCTTTGCAATCCGGGCGGCGATTCGAACTCGGCCATCCAGTTGCCGCCGTAAATGAAAAAGGTCTGGCGCTGGTTCTGATCCCACCACGAGAACAGTCTCGACTTGTCATCCAGCGCCGGAATATTCACCGCGCCCGTGCTCTTCAAAACCGGCGTGGCGATGTAGGCTGCCGGCACGTGCTCGACCAACGACGGCAAGTCGTAGTGCGTCGGTTTGAGCATCGCCGTGCCCACCGAGACTTCGCTGCTGAGCGTTTCGTTTTCATGGATGCGATAACTCGGGCTGCCGGCGGTATTCAGGCACAAACCGTCGTGCCACAACGCCGGAAATTGCTGGCGAGTGAAATCCACACAACGCTGATAAATCACCATGACCTTGGCAAACAGCTCTTCGGGCGAACCCAGAATCCCCGGCACGCCCATGCCCACGAACGGGTCATAGCCCATGAACCCGGCGAATTCCAGATGCTGCGGGTTGGCGTTGATCAGCGCGAGCATCTGCCCCAGCACATTCACATCACTGACGCCGCCGCGGTGCAGTCCCACGTCCAGCTCGATGTTGATCCGCATCCGCGTGCCCAGACCCTGGGCCAACGCGAGGTATTGCTGTAAGCGCTCGGGGCTGTCGAGTAACCATTGCAATTGCTTGCCCGGATCGAACGGGCCCTTGTGGGTTTGATAAAACAGCGCAGCGGAACGTACCGGCAGCGGCTTGCCGAGCAAGATGTCCGACTGCGGGAACGTCACCGCATCGTGGTTGAGAAACGGCTGATGAAACGACATCAGCTTTTGCGTCCCCGCACGCTGCGCGATGTAGCTCAACAGCCCCGGCGACGGCAGCGACTTTTCCACCAGGCGCAGCTGCTTGCCGCCGCGCTGCACCGACTGCATCACCACATCAATGTTGTGATCGAGGCGGTCCAGATCAATCAGCAGCACCGGGCGCATCGGCCCTTTCTCTTTGAGCTCACGGTTCAGCGCACGGAAATATTCACTGTAAGGCGAGCCGCGATCACCCGGCCTCAGCCATGCGCCGACGCCGAGCAACAAAGCGCCGACACCCAATGATCCGAGCAGGAAATTGCGTCGATCGACCGCCATCAGTTCACCCCCAGAATCGACGAAAGATGCGCGTTGAGAAACTTGCCGCTAGGGTCCAGTGCCTGGCGCACCTCGACAAACTCGCGCCAGCGCGGGTACAGCGGTTGCAAGGTGCGCGCATTGAGCGTGTGCAACTTGCCCCAGTGCGGACGGCCGTTGTACTTCCAGAAGATCGGCTCGATGGCGGCGAACAAGTTGTGGTGATCCATCTGATAGTGCTGGTGCACCGAGATCGAACAACTGTCGCGCCCCTCGAACATGCTCAGCGGTATGTCGTCTGCCTTGACGTAGCGGTACTCGATGGGAAACCAGGTGCGCAGGTCCTTGTCCTGAATCAGCTTGAGGATTTCGCGCAGGCACGCCGGGCCCTGCTCCGCCGGTACGGAATATTCCATTTCGTTGAAGCGCACCGTGCGCACGTTCGCATAGATGTCAAACGAGTCGCCCACGCGATCTTCGAAACTGGCCAGATGGCGCAGGCTGTTGAGCAGCGTGCGGCGCAGATCGGGGAAATCGCTGCCATATTTGTCGATCTTCTCAATCAGGGTGACAAACTCGTTGCCGCCCTCCTCTTCGGGTGGAATCGGCGGCGTGGCCGGGTCGCTGGTTTCGTTGAGGGCGATGGACAAGGCGTAGTCGGAATGGGTGACCACGAGCATTTCCCAATGCTGGTTTTCCCGGGTGTTCTTGTCGAGGTCCTCCAGCAGCTCTTCGGTCCTGGCGATCCATTGGTGCTCGCGCAGGCGATAGGCCGGGCGGTTTTGCAGGCGGATTTTCGTTGCCACACCGAGGGCGCCAAGAGACACGCGAGCCGCATTGAACACATCGCGGTGGCGCTGGCTGTCGCAGTCCAGCACTTCGCCGCTGGCGGTGACCAATTGCATCGCGCAGACGTGCGCCGAGTAAGACTGAAAGGTTTTGCCGGTGCCGTGGGTCGAAGTGGCGATGGCGCCGGCGAGGGTCTGGTAATCAATATCGGCCATGTTCTGCAGAGCCTGGCCGATGTCTTTCAGCGGTTGCCCCATGCGTGACATCGGCGTGCCGGCGGCGAATTCGGCCTGCAGGGTGTTCGGGTCGTGATCGAGCAGACCGTTGAAGTAACTCAGCGACAACAGCGTGCCGTCGGTGGGCACCAGCGCGCTGAACGAATGCGCCGAGCCTACGGGGCGGATCTTGCCCTGCGCCTGACGGATCACTTGAGTCAACTCATCGAGATTCTTCGGCGCCAGCCGTGCCGCCGGCAGGCAACTCTGCCCGCCCGACCAGTTGCGCCAGGGAATCAGTCGTGGCGCGCGCATCAATTGGCCCAAGGCCGGGTTCGTCGCCAGCGCACTGAAGGCGCCAACGATACTTGCCCGCTGCAACAACTGACGCCGTGTCAGATCCATCGTCATGCGCACGCCCTTATTGTGGGAGAGGTTGATCGGCCATGAAGCCGATCAGTTGCAGGAATTGTTCTTCCGAGCACTCGACGCACTGGCCCATCGGCGGCATGCCGTTATAGCCGTTGATGGCATGGTCGAGCAGCGTGTCGGCGCCCTGCCGGATGCGCGGCTCCCAGGCCTTGCGATCGCCGGTGAGCGGTGCGTTGGCGGCCGGATTGGCGTGGCAGAGCTGGCAGCTGTTGGTGTAGATCTGTGCCAGTGCCGGGTCTTTGGGCATGGCGTTGTTGGGGGTGCTGGCCAGGGGTTTGGGCTCTTCGCCGCAGCCAAACAGCGTCATGGCTAACGCCAGCAGTAAAGTGAGACGGATTGCCCGCATAACGTTCCTCGAAGGTGGCAGCGCTTATTGTTGTAAGCACACCTTAAGGCAGGCAGGTCAGCAGGTTGAGGGCATTGCGGGACAGAGAGGGGGCATCCGGGGCCAGTCCGGAATGAAGTCGGAATCGGCGATAGACACAAAACCCTGTGGGAGCTGGCTTGCCAGCGATAGCGAATTGTCAGCCACTAAAGCCCGTGAAAGTACCGGCCACCTCGCTGGAAAGCCAGCGGCCCCAAGTTGAGCGGTGTCGCTGCCCCCCTCTGTTCTGCGCCTTTGCGTGACATTCGCGTGACATTCGCGGGTTTAAATCCCGGCGCATTCAGGCGTATAACCTACAGAGACTTTTTGATCTGCATACGGACATCAACACGGGGTAGCGACATGACCACAGCAAACATCCTTGGCAACCTGTTCCCTTCTGTCAGCGACATCCCGGAAAAATACCGCCTCGACGGTCAGGTCGAGCAACGCGAATACCTCGTCGATGGCCAGTTGCGCCGCTGGGACGGCCCGCTCGCCCAAGTGCGCAGCCCGGTCTATCTGCACGGCGAGAACGGCGACGAACAAGTGATTCTCGGCAGCACCCCGTTGCTCGACGCCGACACTGCGCTGACCGCACTCGATGCCGCTGTCCGCGCCTACGACCGTGGCCAGGGCCTGTGGCCGACCATGCGCGTCGCCGAACGTATCCAGCATGTCGAAGCCTTCCTCGGCCGCATGCGCCAACAGCGCGATGCCGTAGTGAAACTGCTGATGTGGGAAATCGGCAAGAACCTCAAGGACTCGGAAAAGGAATTCGACCGCACCTGCGACTACATCGTCGATACCATCAATGCGCTTAAAGAACTCGACCGCCGCTCCAGCCGTTTCGAGCTGGAACAGGACACACTCGGCCAGATCCGCCGCGTGCCGCTCGGCGTCGCGCTGTGCATGGGCCCTTACAACTACCCGCTGAACGAAACCTTCACCACGCTGATTCCGGCGCTGATCATGGGCAACACTGTGGTGTTCAAACCGGCCAAGCTCGGCGTGTTGCTGATCCGTCCGTTGCTCGAAGCCTTCCGAGACAGCTTCCCCACCGGCGTGATCAACGTGATCTACGGCAGCGGCCGCGAAACCGTCAGCGCGCTGATGGCCAGCGGCAAGATCGACATCTTCGCCTTCATCGGCACCAACAAGGCCGCCAGTGACCTGAAGAAACTGCACCCGAAACCGCACCGCTTGCGCGCGGCATTGGGGCTGGATGCGAAGAACCCGGGCATCGTGCTGCCGGAAGTCGATCTGGACAACGCCGTCAGCGAAGCGGTCACCGGCTCGCTGTCGTTCAACGGCCAGCGTTGCACCGCGCTGAAAATCCTCTTCGTTCACGAAGATGTGGTCGACAGCTTTATCGAGAAATTCAACGCCAGACTGGCCACGCTGAAACCGGGCATGCCCTGGGACAGCGGTGTGTCGCTAACACCGCTGCCGGAGTCGGGCAAGGTCGATTACCTGCATGGCCTGGTAGCGGATGCGCGCAGCAAGGGTGCCGAGGTGGTCAACCCGAATGGCGGCGAGTCGCGCGAGTCGTTCTTCTACCCGGCAGTGCTGTATCCGGTGACGCCGCAGATGCGCGTGTACAACGAGGAGCAGTTCGGCCCGGTCGTGCCGATCGTGCCGTACCGTCACCTCGACACCGTGATCGACTACGTGCTGGAATCGGATTTCGGCCAGCAGTTGAGTATCTTCGGCACCAACCCGGTGGCCGTCGGCCGACTGGTCGACACCTTCGCCAACCAGGTCGGGCGGATCAACCTCAACGCCCAGTGCCAGCGCGGCCCGGACACCTACCCGTTCAACGGCCGCAAGAACTCCGCCGAAGGTACGCTGTCGGTACACGATGCGCTGCGGGTGTTTTCGATCCGCACGCTGGTGGCGACCAAGTTCCAGGACAGCAACAAGGACCTGATCAGCGAGATCATTCGCGGTCGCGATTCAAGCTTCCTGACCACCGATTACATTTTCTGACGAGGACCTTGCACTGAGTACATTCAGCACCCACCGACTGCCTCCGCTGTTGCGCCGAATCCTGCGTCCGCTGCTGGACCCGTACCGGCGCTATCGGCACGCCCGAGTGATCCACGCGGTGCGGGTGGCGTTGGGGTTGCTGGCGACCATCCTGCTGACCACCGGCATCAACCTGCCCCACGGCGAGTGGGCGTCGGTGACCATGCTGGTGGTGATTGGCGGTTTGCAGCATCACGGCAACATTGGCAAAAAAGCCGCTGAACGCGCCACCGGCACCTTGATCGGCGCCGGCGTCGGTTTGCTGCTGGTCGCGCAGCAGGCGTGGCTCGGTATGCCGTGGCTGACCTATTTCGCCATGGCGGTGGTCTGCGGATTCTTTTCCTATCACGCCATCGGCAAGGGCGGCTACACCGCTCTGCTCTCGGCGATCACCGTGTTCATCGTCGCCGGGCATGGCGACAATCCGATCACGGACGGTTTGTGGCGCGGCGTCGATATCCTGATCGGCATCGCGCTGGCACTGGCGTTCTCGTTTGCCTTGCCGCTGTACGCTGTGTATTCGTGGCGCTATAACCTGGCCGATGCCCTGCGCGATTGCGCCACGGTGTACGGACGGATCATCAGCGGCCATCCGGTCAGCGCCGATGAACATCTGAAACTGATGGCGCGCCTCGGCGCGGTGATGGTGCAACTGCGCTCGCTGATGCCGTCGGTGTCCAAGGAAGTGAAGATCTCGATGACCGAACTCGATGCGATCCAGCGCAATCTGCGCATGTGCATCAGCACCCTGGAAATCCTCGGCAATACCCGTCCGGACGCCAACGACCCGCAAGCCATGGCTCATCTGCAATCGGCGCTAAAGGCTGAACACCGGCAGATTCGCGTGCAGTTGATCGGCATGGCTCGCGCCCTGAAAACCGGCGCGGCACAACGCCTCGATCGACCTCTGGAACTGGCGGAGGTGAAGCTGGATGTGCCGGTTTACAGCGCGCTGGATGGCTATCGACTGTTGACCCGGCAACTGGCTGCGAACATCACCGAGATGCGCCAGCGCCTGGCGAAAACCGCACCGCGCTGGAACATCTGAGCGTTACTGCGCGGCGAGCCGGCGAATTTTCAACCCCCAGCCCTGCTGCATGCCGGCAGCCGCCAGCAGGATCGCCGCCACGCCGACCCATTGCAGGATCTCCAGGCGATGGCCGAAGGCGAACCAGTCGACGAAAATCGCTGCAATCGGATAGATAAATGACAGCGCACCGGTCAATGCCGTCGGCAGTTTCTGGATCGCGCCGTACAGCAGCACATACATCAAACCGGTATGCACAATGCCCAGCGTCACCAGACTCGCCCACGCAGTCGCTGCTTGCGGCAGTGCGCTGAAATGCGCGAACGGTGCGAGCAACAGCACGCCGGTGCAGACCTGAATCAGCGCGATCAGGTGCGGCGGTGTGCCGGTCAGGCGTTTGATGATCAGTGCGGCAATCGCGTAGAGAAACGCTGCGCCCAATGCCAGCGCAATGCCTGTCAGATAGTCGCCGCCACTCTCGGCCTGGGTGCCGTGGGCACTGACGATGGCCAACATTCCCATGAACGAGATCGCCAGCCAGAACAGCTTCTGCAGGGTGATTTTCTCGCCGAGAAACAGCGCCGCCAACCCGACCAGCATGAACGGCTGTACGTTGTACACCGCGGTGCCGATGGCAATCGACGCCCGGGAGTACGAAGCAAACAACAGCACCCAGTTGCCGACAATCGCTACGCCGCTGAGCACGGCCAGCAGGAACGTCGTGCGGGTCAGCATGCCCGGGCGCAGAAAACCGAATGCCGCGCAAATCAGCAGCAAGGTGCCGGCGCCGAACACGCAGCGCCAGAACACCACATCCAGCACCGGTTGCCCGGACACCAGCACAAACCAGCCGATCGTCCCGGATATCAGCATGGCTGCAGTCATTTCAAATGAGCCGCGGCGGATTGTCTTGTCCATTTCAGTCTCCTCTTTTGTAGCAAAAGTATGCCAAGTGGAGCCGGGGCCACTCCAGCGCATAAAGCAGGCTAAACTCGCTATCTGCCTTTTTTATAGTGGGTAGTTTCTTTCAGTTGCCTAATTCAGGAGTTTTTATGACTGACGACATCGACCAGATCCTGATCGGCGCCTTGATGGAAGATTCGCGGCGCTCACTCAAGGCGCTCGCGCAACTCAGCGGCCTGTCTTCGCCGAGCGTGGCCGAGCGCTTGCGTCGCCTGGAAGAGCGCGGCGTGCTCAAGGGCTACACCGTGGAGATTGACCCCAAATGCTTCGGCTACCAGTTGCAGGCGATCGTCCGCGTGCGCCCGCTGCCGGGACAGTTGCAGGAAGTCGAGCGGCAGATTCTGTCGATTCCAGAGTTTACCGAGTGCGACAAGGTCACCGGCGAGGACTGTTTCATTGCCCGCTTGCATGTGCGTTCGATGGAACAACTGGACACCCTGCTCGACCGCCTCAATACCTTGGCCGAAACCAATACCGCGATTGTCAAAAAGACCCCCGTCAAGCGCCGGCTGCCGCCGATGGCTTGAGTGCTTTTTCTCCACGTTCGGCGTAGATTGAGGTTTTTCCAGCTAAGGATTGGCGGTATGAAATGTTATGCAGTGATGCTGATGGCGTTGGTGCTCAATGGTTGCGGTACGGTGCAAACCGTAGTGAGCAGCGACAAGCACACCGCCGACAGCCTCAAGAGAGAGAAAAGCTACTGCGGCGCCGTGCCACGGATCTACAGCGGTGTGACCTACGACTTCTGCCTGATGAACGCCGAAGTGCGCGAAGGTGTCGACACGTTCCAGCACAACAACGCGAACTTCGGCATCCTCATCGATGCAGCGGCGTCCGGGGTGCTCGATACGTTTTTACTGCCTTATACCGTCTACAAACAGCACGCCGATGGCAGCATCGTCATCAACTAGGTGCATTTTCAGCAGGCAACAAAAAACCCGCAAATGCGGGTTTTTTGTTGATGCCAGTCTGGCGATCAGTCGTCGCGGCTCATGATGCCGAATATCTGCAACAAGCTGACGAACAGGTTGTAGATAGATACATAAAGGCTGATGGTCGCCATGATGTAGTTGCGCTCACCGCCGTGGATGATGGCGCTGGTCTGGAACAGGATGCACACCGACGAGAACAGCACGAAGCCGGCGCTGATCGCCAGTTGCAGGCCGCTGATCTGGAAGAACATGCTCGCCAGCGTTGCCCCCAGCAGGACGAAGAAACCGGCGGTGATAAAACCACCGAGGAAGCTCATGTCCTTGCGGGTGATCAGCACGTAGGCCGACAGACCGCCAAACACCAGCGCGGTCATCGCGAACGCCGAACTGACCACTTCAGCGCCGCCCTGCATGCCCAGGTAACGGTTGAGGATCGGGCCGAGCAGGAAACCCATGAATCCGGTCAACGCAAACGCGGACACCAGGCCCCACGCGGAGTCACGGAGTTTGTTGGTAAGGAAGAACAGCCCGTAGAAGCCGATCAGCACCACGAAGATGTTCGGGTAGCCCACACGCATCTGCTGTGCCACGAACGCCATCACGCCGCTGAAAGCCAGGGTCAGAGCCAGTAGACCGTAAGTGTTGCGCAGGACGCGGCTAACCTCTAGCTGCTCAGCCTGCACGCTGTTATTAACTGCGTAATCCTGTTCGCGCATGGCGACACTCCTGTTGGTTTGAAACGTTCAGTCGCAAAGATCATAACAGACGCTCTGTAACAAGCCATGCAGAGAGTTTGACAGTGTGTTTCATTCAGGTATTATGGCGCCCGCAACGCAACGGAGGTGTGGCCGAGTGGTTTAAGGCAACGGTCTTGAAAACCGTCGACTGTAACAGGTCCATGAGTTCGAATCCCATCGCCTCCGCCATCTTATGTACGACAAAGCCCTGATTATTCAGGGCTTTGTCGTTTCTGGCATTCAGGAAATTTGCTCCTCTCTCTATGGATCGTTTCCGCATCTATTCGGGCATTTCCGCAACCCTACCCTTCTGACACCGTTAAGTTGGTGCTAAACAAATCAAACTAAGCACAGCGCGTCGGTAGCATTGAATGCTCAGTAGACCGCTTTCGGCCATAAGCGGTCATTGAATTTTGCTAGCAGACGGTACCAAACCAGCGGCAAGCGCCTCCAATAATGCACTGACCTTGGGAAGCGCCTGACGGCTCTTTAGCCAAATCAGATTGATCGCCTGGCCTTCGGTTGCCAACTGGGGAAGCACTTCAACCAATGTCCCCTCTTCAAGCTGACGTTCGATCAACCATGACGGTAACTGCGCGATCCCGCATCCCGCCGATACCGCGATTACCAAACCTTCGCCATCTCCCACAACGAATTTTGCGGCTATCGCCCTGCGTTCAATTTCGCCCGGATGCTGTCCTGAAAAACTCCAAGGGCTAACCGTCCCATCCGCCCAGCCGTAAGCGATGCACTGATGATTTTCCAGGTCGCGATCGGTCAAGGGCGTGCCGTGCTTACTCAAATATGCGGGAGACGCACAGAAGATATGCCACTCACTGCCCAGATAGCGGTGCCCCAATGTGGCGGGCCAAACGTCCGAACCACCGATGCGTACGACGATATCGGCACCTTTCTCGATAGGATCGATGAAACGGTCGGAAAACGAAATGTGCGGCAGCAGCAGTGCATGTTCCTGGGCAAACCGCAGAATGACCGGAAGTGCCTGCAGGCGGCCGAATGCACCTGGAAGGTCAATGCGAATCCTGCCGCGAGGTTCAGTGTTTTCGGCAAGTAGGGACAGCTCAGCCTCTTCGAGCTCAGCCAGCACGCCTGTACATGTGCGATAGAACGCAATCCCCGCATCCGTCAGTGACAAGCTTCGAGTTGTTCGGTGGAACAACCGAGTCCCAAGCCTGCTCTCCAATCGAGCTATCCCTTTACTGATTGCCGAAGCCGTCAGACTCATCCGCTCGGCAGCGCCTTTAAAGCTGCCGGAGTCGGCAACGCAGACAAATACATCAATGCCCTTTAAACGTTCGGAGGAAAACATGCATGCCCCGCATTCATGAATTGAATTCTGTCGATATGATAAAAAACATCATAAATCAGAACATAATTCCCCAGTAAGCTTGATTCGCGCATCAATCAACACTTTGCGACTGACAAACGCTATCAAAACAACCTGCTGAACGATGAGGCAAGGATGCTGGCCACGCTAAAAAACTATCCGACAACAATAAATTTGCTGCTGTCGGCGTCCCTGATATTGACCTTGGCGCGGGCAATTACCCTGCCCTATCTGGTTATTTACCTTTCCGGCAGTTTCAGCTTAAGCGTCGCCGATATCGGCCTGGTTATAGGCAGCACACTGATCATTGGGTCGTTATTGAGTCTTTACGGTGGTTTTCTGGTCGACAAGATGTCCAGTTACCGGCTGATCCTGGCCTTCAGTGGCGTGTTCACGCTGGGGTTTCTAGGGACGTTTCTGGCTCGCGAACTTTGGCTGTTCTACAGCTGCCTGGTACTGATCAACCTGGCTTATGCGGTCATTGATATCGCGATTAAATCAGGATTTGGCAGCCTGCTTCTCGTCACTGATCGCAGCGAAGTTTTCTCGATCAAATATACGCTGACCAACATCGGGTATGCCGTCGGCCCGTTTCTTGGCGCTGGCATGGCCAAACTGGATCTCAGCTTGCCATTCCTGTTATCAGCCGGGCTTGGAGCAGGATTCTTTTTCATCTATTTCGTTTGGGGCAATAGAGACCTGAACGCCACCGATTCAGCTCAGAAACCAGTACCGTTTCTGGCCGTGGGAAAACTGTTACTCCAAGATTATCGGTTGGTGTGTTTCACCCTTGGTGGGCTGCTTAGTGCGGTGGTTTTTGGCCAGTTCACCGCTTATCTCTCCCAGTATCTGGTGGTCACTACTACACCAGAATCCACCTACCAGATCATCAGCACCGTTGTGGCGACCAATGCGCTGATGGTGATCAGTTTGCAATACTCCATAGGCAGGAAGATCTCTCACAGGCATCTGAATCTGTGGCTGGTCGCGGGACTGAGTATGTTCATGCTGGGGTTGGCGGGTTTTGCCCTGTCGACCTCTATCCTGCTCTGGGTCATTTCCATAGCCATTTTTACGGTCGGCGAGATCATCGTATTCCCCGCCGAGTACATGTTCATCGACAAAATCGCTCCGGACAACCTGCGCGGCATGTATTACGGAGCACAAAACCTGTCCAACCTCGGCGCGGCGCTGGGGCCGGTGCTTTGCGGAATCGTATTGGCGACTCAGCCTCCCCACTACATCTTCTACATGCTTGCGCTCTTCATTGTTGCAGCTGGACTGTTCTACTTCCTGGGAGCTTCCAATTTGAGCGATATCACGGATATGGATTCTGATTGAACGGCAGCAATAAGACAGACAGTGGGGAATCAAAAGATCACCTTAAAAATGCCCGCTTTTGGTTCGATTTTGATCTGTCGCGACAGGCTGAAACCGGCCAAAAGCAGTCATTCGGCGGCGTCTGCTTACGACCGAGGCTGTGTAAAAAGTGTTTTTGCGCGCGACAGGTACTCAAAACTGGACTGGAAATCGCGCTTCTACGCGAAATCCACAACTGCTGACTGCTGACTGCTGACTGCTGACGTGGCGATAAATTTCAGATTTGACGTAGACGCGCACACTTCAATTTTGGCGAAGCGTTTTTACACACTCTGTACCCGAAGCGGACGTTTACCAAGCCTGCTCTCCCGGCATCTCGATATTCGACTCGATCTTTTTGCCCATACTGATTCGCGGTTCGGTCGAGTAGCCCAGAGATTCGTAGAAGGTTTTGACACTTTCATTTGAGCTGATGATTTGCAGATTAACTTTCATGCAGCCTCGCTCGGTCAGAGCATCCTCTGCGTGACGGACTAGATTCATCCCTATGCCTTTTCTGCGGTGCGACGGGTGCACCGCCACCGAGTACAACCATCCACGATGACCGTCGTATCCGGCGAGAACGGTGCCAACAATTTCATGTCCTGACAGGGCCACAAAGAAAAGGCCATCCGCTGCGGCCAGTTTTTTGTCGATAGCCAGGCTGGGGGTGTTATGCGCGGTTTCGTAACCGAATACAGTTTCCCAGAGTTCCATGACGCAACGGCGATGGTGTTCATTTGAGTAGTCGGCAATAGCATCCATGGTGTAGCCCTCGAATTGAAGGGGCTGAGAGGCGCCGCCCGTGGCCCCCTTCATGGTTGACGGGTCGACCCAGCAATGTTCCAAATGCTCGCTTCAACCCATAGAAGCCCCATGTGAACCATCCGCCGCGACCAACACCGCGTAATGACCAGCCAGTTGCGCAGGGGTTAGCGTCAGCGCGGCTTCCACGCTTCCATCCACTCCGCAGGATAACCCTAATGGGCTTTGCTGCGCTGAGGCAGAGCACTGAGCACAGACGCATCTGCCCCACGGGACGGCCGTAAGATCGGTGTATCGTCTGCCAATAACGCTCGCCCCGCCGGGTCAGTGGCCAGCAGACTGTATTGGTGCAGGCTGAGGAAGCGCTCGTGCTTGTACTCCAACTCCCGAAGAGTTCCCTCAAACACAAAGCCGAGTCGCTCCAGCAAGCGCGAACTGGCGGGATTCTCCGGCTCAACATCTGCATGGATGCGGTGCACGCCGAGCGTGCCCAAGGCGAAGCGGATAATAGTGGGCAGGCAGGCTTGCATGAGCCCCTGCCCCCAGTACTCCGGCATCAGCCAGTAACCGATTTCCAGGCTGCGATCAGCATGAGACCAATCATTGAAGCCGCAGGCGCCTACCAACTCGTCCTGACCCGGCTGGGCTATGCCCCACCAAATACCCTTGCGCTCTTCGAGCAACGCGTCGTACCAGCGCATTTGCTCGTCCGTGGCTTCGAGACTGTCGTAAGACACGCCGTAGCAGGCAACTACCTGCGGATTAGAGAGCCCTGCAAAAATCGCATCGACATCACGTCGATGAATTCGCCGCAGGGTGCAGCGTGGCAGGAAAAACTCGGGAAAGTCGTCAACAAGGTCCATCAAATTCAGCGTCACAGTTCTAGGTTAGTGCAAGAATACTCGCAGCATCGGGGCCGGGTGCACAGGTACAGTTAGGAGGGGACTGGACGCAACAGAACTATAAGCGGTAACACTGATTGGCTACTCGTGGGCTACTTTTGGCCGATTACCGCCTGTTGTGAACGTTAGAGAACTGGCAAAAAGAACGGGCCAGTTGTGCCTGCGAAACTAGTGCGATTCTTACCCTTGACTTTAGACCAGCTAATGACCGTCTCTTTTTTACTGGGCTATCACAGTTGTGATAGGCAGCGCTTATCCCTTTTTGGTCACGCCCTTCCGTCGAGCGCTACTTTTGCGGCTAGCGGTTCAAAAGCCTGACTGAAGTCGCCAACCCTATTGATCATCTCGAAAAACCACTGAAATGACTCTTGCACGAAATCTTCATCGGAAGCTCTGTCAGGATACATGACGCAAAACAAAGCTCTTGCGACAGCATCCTCGTTATCCTCAATGTCAACATCGCGCCCTTTCGCTTCCAGAAAATCCCAACATTTAACTCTGGCAGTATTCAACTCCCTTTCATTTTTCCCGCCCTCAAACCAGTATCTTTGCGCAGCTTCGAACGCGCTTTTGACACTCGGGGACACTCCTTCGTCCTGAAGAACGATACCGACGCCCGCGCACATAAACTTCATTATGTTCCGAGCCGCTTCAGCTTCAGCCTTACCTTTACTCAACTGCTCCGAAAAATGAACAATTTGCTCATGACTAATCATGGTGGACTCCAAGTATTGCGAGTACAGAACTACAGGAGCGACACGCCTTTTTAGCGGATTCATGCCCTTTGCCCGAGGAACCAATATTGACGGCTTCGCTTGTATCGCCCGCAGGATCCATTCCCGCGGCACAGGAACGTCTCAAGCACACGATTTCTGCACACTTGCCATGCCATGGCTCACGTTTATCCTGAACCGCCCCAGGTTTCGTAGACACCTCCATGCCTCAAACCGAGGTCAATTAGGAGGTGCCATGAGCAACTCGCATTACCCCGCAGAATTCAAAATCCAAGCAGTCAATCAAGTGACCGAAAAGAAGCTGCCTGTCGCTGATGTAGCGGCTCGTCTCGGCGTGATGCGCAGTGATTCAACTGCATGGGTAAAGGTCCTTCGCAAGATAGAGGTGACATTCGTCTTCACTCAGGCTGTCGCGCTTTAGCACTGAGTTGCACAGGCTGGGTCTCGATCAGCTTGCGTGCCAGGATCATGCGCTGCGTTATCGCAACATATTTCTTGAAGTGCGGTGATTCGATGTGTGCCCGATAGGCCTCCTCACTCGCATAAATCTCGAAAAAACGAAGACTGTTGGGCTTGTCCTTCTCCGCAACCGAGTAGATGGCAAGCACCCCGGGTTCAACGCGGATGGATTCATCCATCTCTTCCCTGACCGCCACCTTGTAGGCTTCAATGTGTGCCGGATCGATCTCCAACTCTGCAATGCGTACGACGGTCGTGGTTGCCTCTTGGGCCTGCGTCGTAACAGCTCCGAAGCCAGATCCCATGCCAACGGCAACTACTGCCGCCAGAAGCCGATTTGTGTTTTTCGTCATGTGATATCTCCTTGGGTCAATGGTCTGTGCAACAGTCGTCTTCCACTATCGCTAGCGCTACCCATCTTGCGGGATTTTCTCCAATTCGCAGACAAGCACGTCTATCGCAAGGCGAGATCGAAGCGGTTGATATTGAGCTGCGGGCCAGACGACGTAGCACTCCATGGCTGCTCTAGGCCGATCCCCCCATATCTCTATGAGTGTGCCCTGCTGCATTCGATCACGAATCAACCAGTAGGGAAGCCAAGCCAGCCCCATGCCTTCGGCGGCAGGCAGAAAAGCTTCGAGCTACCGGGCGAAAGCCCGTACGCGGGAGCAGCACAGATCATCGTCGGCCTGTGCTTCGCCAATGAACTGATCCGCTTGGGCAGTAACGCGTCCGCCCCTTCGACCGGTGAGTTATTTTCGGATCCTGATGACTTCAGCAATCAGTGGTGTTCAAAGGTTTTGAACGACCGACTAGTGCTACGTATCGGCAACCTGGACTTGGTCTCTACCACTCGATTTTGCACGGTACATCGCGGTATCGGCACGCCGAATGAAGGCGTCAAACGACTCTGATGGAATCCACGTCGCAACGCCGAAGCTACACGTTGCCTGTCCAATTTCATCAAAGGGTTGGGTGCTGATCAGCGCTCGAAGCTTTTCTGCCAGCAGCCTTGTATCGTTCAGTTCGGTATCCGGGCAGATCAATGCGAACTCTTCTCCGCCGGTTCTGCACAGCAGATCGGTTTTGCGTGTTGCCGAACGTATTCGTGTGCACAACGTCTTCAGAACGTCATCCCCACACTGATGGCCCCAGCGGTCGTTGATGTGCTTGAAGTGATCGACGTCAAACATGATCAGCGACAGAGGGCGGTATTGCGCGTTAGCCTCGATGAGCAGGCGCTCCATCAACTCTTCGAAGTATCGGCGGTTATAGACTCCGGTCAGGTGATCGGTAATGTTCAACAGACGCAAGTCTTGCGTGCGTTCATCTACCAGCGAGAGCGCGCGGGCGCGCTGCGTAATCAGCAAGTACACCATCAAGGTCAGCAGCAGCGTCAACCCTGCTCCGAACACGATAATCAGGCTGATGGACAGTGCGTAACTATTGGCGACCAGAAAGGTTGAGCTCGGCCTGAACTGGATCAAGTAATTCTGGTCGGCTACTTTCAGCAGCCGTTGCTCGTACAGCGCTGAAGGAGCAGCAGGAGCCGAGCTCTGATAAATGGTTTCCCCTTGATGCTGCGTGTCGATCAATGAAAGCGTCACGTTCAGTCGCTGCAGACTTGGTAATGGAATGCCTTGTTCCATCAAAGAAGCCAGGCGTACGGTGGAGACAACGAACCCCTGCAAATCATCATCGTTCGATGGCGCCTCAGGGGACTCGCGGAAGACAGGTGCGACAAAGAAAATCCCCGACTGGCCGTTGGTCATTTTCAACGGTTCAGACACCACTATTTGACGTGTTTCGCGTGCCTTGCTCATCAAGGCCTGGCGCCCCGGGCGCGAGAGAACATCCATGCCGGGGATGATCTTTACGTCATCGCGCTTCAATAGGTAGAGCAATATCCAGTGTTCCGGCCGGCTGGTGAGGGGAACTCGTTCGCCGGTCACGGGGTTGATTTCATGATATGAAAAATCACTGGTGCCGTTGAGAAGTGCCTTGGCGCGAAATGCCGGGAGATCTTTCTCGAGAACCCTGGGTACCCAGCTACAGGCTTCATCCTCTTCCACCAAAGGCGTAACGAAGCCCATAAACTCCTTTTCAGTGACATCGTCGGCGTTGATAAAGAAACGCCTCACAACGTCCAGTTTCAAGACCTGAGTATTAAAGCGTCTTTGCAGGCGACTGAATCTTTCGTCGACCTCCAGTTGAAAAGCAACGCTGACGGTACGCTGCTCTGACCCTACGAACAGAACGAGTACCAGGAACGTGACGGCCACCCCAGCCAGGCACACCAAAGCGCAAAGGGCCACGTCGGATGCTTTGAGTGCGTTCTGACGAGTAGACATGATCGGGTGTTCCTTGCTCATCGCCAAAAACAGTGTGCAGTGGCCTGGAGTACTTTTGGAGTATCGGCACGCTTGTCGTTATCTTTATGAATCAGGCGTTAGAGCAAGGGATTTATGACCGGCAGGTATGGGCCAGCCAGGGTAGCAGCGCTCAGGCGAGACCAGACTGGCGCATGGCGAAGCCGCGCAACACGCTGTTCTGGATCTCGCTCGACAGGCTGTTATCGTCCGATTTCAGCCCTTCTTGCACGCTATTACATCGGTCCGCCGTTACGCGCAGTGATCGCAACGGTGGTTGGCGAATCAGCAAGTGACACGAAGCGTCGCGTTGCGCCATCGAGCGCGTCGATGCACCCCGCCTCAATGTCGTAGACCCAACCGTGCAGATTCATGCGCCCCTGCTCCAGCGCGAGAGCCACCGATGGATGCGTACGCAGGTTCGCCAGTTGCGCGATCACGTTTTCGCGAACGAGCCCATCAAGCTTCGCGCGGGGTGTGTCGAACTCATGCGCCGCGTTAATCGCTTTCGCGGCGTCCGAGTGGCGTAACCAGTTAGCGACCGCCGGAAGATGATCCAGACACGTGCAGCGTGAAATCGCGCCCATCGCTCCACAGTCGGAGTGGCCACAGATTACGATGTCTTGTACCCCGAGCACGGCGACCGCATATTCAACGGTGGCCGAGACACCGCCAGGTTCGGGACCATACGACGGCACGATGTTGCCGGCGTTGCGAATGACGAATAATTCGCCCGGTTCGCGCTGCGTAAGGAGTTCGGGCACAACACGACTGTCCGAGCAGGTGACGAACAACACCTTCGGATTTTGTGCCGTCGCGAGCTGCTTGAAAAGCTCGACGCGTTGCGGATAAACCTCGCGCTGAAAGCGCAGAAAGCCGTCAATAATGTCACGCATGGAGTCCTCCAGAACCAAATGCCGAATACCGGCACGAGCACTTGATATGCCATCGCACCGCTGTGGTCGTCATTATTGCAGACGTTGCTCGCAATGGCTGTACTGGAACAACGATGTCATTCGAATCGCCAACGGCGCGGCTGGTGTCCATAGCACCCAGGCAGCCGCCGGCTAAAGCGTTTTGGAATCGGCTGGAATGGGCGTAGGTATTTGCCAGGAAGGCTTGTTGCCGTCCTGACTGTCGAAAGTGCGGCGCGCTTTGCGGAAGTCATCGACATTCTCGACGACCCAGGTCCAGATGGGTGACATACGCACCAACAGCTCCATGCCCAGCGGCGTCAGCGCGTACTCGACACGCGGCGGAATCTCATCGAACTCGCACCGACTCAGCAAACCATCGCGCTCTAGGGCGCGCAGTGTCTTGGTCAGCATTCGCTGGGTCACACCGGTCATCTGCCTTTTTATCTCGGCATGGCGCATCGTCCCGTAAACACCCAAGGCATGCAGGATGCCCAATGACCATCGGCTACCGGCGTGAGTCAGGACTTCCCGCCTGACGCCATCATCATCTTCTCTAAGCGTTTGGCAGATAGTTTGCGCCTGGCTCAGAACGTCTTGATCGGTCATTTCTACCCCTGGTATCACACGTGTGCCTTCTTACGAGCGTTGCCCAATAGTGCAAGCATTGGCTGATCTTACAGGCAACCGGTTTCAGGAGACATCATGACCGAAGTGACCCCGCAATCCCCCCAATCAATTCTCGTCCTAGGTGCCGGCGAACTTGGCCTCGCGGTTCTGCGCAATCTTGCGCAGGTGGCAAAACGTGCGCCCGGTTCCAGAATCAGCGTTCTGCTCAGGGACGCCACGATCAACACGCAGATACCGGAGAAGAAAGCAGAAATCGCTGAATTGCGCAGTCTGGACATCCAAATGGTTGCCGCAGACCTGGTCAACGATTCGATCGATCAACTGGCTGAGGTCTTCGCTCGATTCGATACCGTCATCGGCTGTGCAGGCATGGTCGCCGGTCGCGAAACACCCATGAAGCTGGCCACAGCAGCGCTCAAGTCGGGCGTCAAGCGCTACTTTCCCTGGCAATTTGGCGTCGACTTTGAGGTGATCGGGCGCGGCAGTCCCCAGGATCTGTTCGATGCCCAGCTCGATGTGCGCGAGTTGCTGCGCGCTCAGGATAAAACCGAATGGGTCATCATCTCGACAGGTATGTTCACCAGCTTTCTGTTCGAGCCGGTGTTTGAGGTGGTGGACTTCGAAAACGACACAGTCAACGCCCTGGGCAGTCTTGAAACCCGCGTGACGCTCACCACACCGCAAGACATTGGTACCTTGACAGCAGAAATCGTCTTCTTCGAGCCTCGCCTGCGCAATCAAATTGTCTACCTGGCTGGCGACACCGTGACGTATGGGCAGGTGGCGGACATCCTCGAACGCGGGCTGGGACGGCCCTTCAAACGTAACGTCTGGACGGTTGCGCACCTGATCCAAGAGTTGGAAAAAGACCCCACCCATCACATCAAAAAGTACCGTGCAGTGTTCGCACAAGGCAGAGGCGTGGCCTGGCCCAAGGCAGGCACGTTCAACGAGCAGCAATCCATTCAAGTCACCACTGCCGAGCAGTGGGCGCGAGAAAACCTCGCAGACATCTGAATGCGAAGAGCAGGATGGACCAAGCCCCGTCCTTAACGAGTACTTTAGTTCTCGTTAACGACAATGCTGGCCATCAAAAACCATTCAAGTGAACGAATCCGTTTTGTCTGGAATCAAACGAGCAGTTTCAAAGGCGTTTAGCAGCTGCCAGTTCGATCATTCATTACCGGAGAAAAATGCATGCCTCTCAGTGACACTATTCACAGAGCGTTGCTAAGCGCGGAGGAACGCGCCTCTATCGCTGAAATTGAAGCCACCACCAATATTCTGCAGCTCGTCACACGGATGACCGGAACGCGCTTCGCAGCGATCGCAAAATTCACGGAGACGGAATGGATTGTCTGTTCCGCGTACGATCCGATCGAGCTTGGGATCAACACCGGCGACACACTGGAACTCGAGACCACCCTTTGCAGTGAGTTTCGAAGAGATCCCCAAGTGCTTTTCGTGCCGGAGATAAGTCGAGACGGCAGGTTTTCGACACGTCCTGTGGTAAAGCAATACCTGATTGAAAGCTACGCAGGTGCGCCTGTTTTCCTGCCCGATGGACAACTTTGGGGCGCGCTGTGTGCATTGGATTCCAGGGCAGTGATATTCGACGACCCGGACCTGGCGGACACGCTAGGCCTGTTCGCGAGGCTGATCGGCTGCATCTTTTACTCGAACTTGACCGAGGCCGGCAGCGGCTACAGCAAGAACGGTTCAGTTGCCACGGAATAACAACGACACAGCCCTGAGGATTCAGGGCTGTGTCTTTTCTGGCATGTGAGATTCGTGCCCGCCCCTTCTACAAGGTGTAGGAAATACCGACCTGCACGGTTCGCGGCGCGCCTGGATAAGCGTAGACGTTGCCGAATGCGCCTTCTTCATAATCGCGATCGAACAGGTTTTTCAGGTCAAGATTGAATCGCACCTTGTCATTGACCTTGTAGAAGCCGAGCAGGTCGACAACGGTGTAACTGCCCATCGAAAACGCGGTGTTAGCGGTTTGGCCGGCGCGCTCGTCGACGTACTTGAGGCCGGTGCCCAGGCCCAAGCCCTTGAGCGCGCCGTCCTGGAACTCATACATATTCAGCAGGCTGAAGCTGTTTTTCGGGATGTTCAGCAGGCGCGTGCCAGAGCGCAACACGTTGTCCTTGGTCACTTGAGCATCGACATAGGCGTAGCCGCCAATCACCCGCCATTCGGGGGTCAGGTTGCCAGCGACGTTGAGGTCGAAACCACGGCTGCGCACCTCACCGGCTGCAACGCTGAAGGTCGAGTCCACCGGGTCGGTGGTCAACACGTTACGTTTGTCGATCTGATAGACCGCTGCGTCGACACTCAACTGCTGATCCAGTGCTTCCCACTTGATCCCCATTTCGTAGGACTTGCCCTTCTCCGGCGCGAACCCGCCGCCCTGGCGACTGGCGCCGGTGTTCGGTTTGAAGGAGCGCGCGGTGTCGGCATAGACCGCCAACGTCTCGGTCAAGTCGTAGGTCACGCCGATGCGCGGGGTCACCGCATTGTCACTCGCCTGCCAACTCTTGCCGCCGGGCACATAGGTTTCGTAATCATGTTCAAAGCGCTCGAAACGCGCGCCGGCCAGCACTTTCAATTTGTCGGTCAATGCCACCTGATCCTGCACGAACGCGGCATACGTCTTGAGGTTTTCCTTGTCGTGAGTCGGCGTGCGGGTAAGTGCCGGACGCGGCTGGCCGTACACTGGATCGAAGATGTCGATCGGGTACGCACCGACAGCGCCGCTGGAGCGTTGAATGATCGACTTGTAGTCGTAATCCTCATACTCGATACCGGTGAGCAACGTGTGCTGCAAGCCAGCGGTATCGAAGTGCCCGGTCAGGTTGAGCTGGGTATCCTTGTCGGTCCACTCCAGCTTGCGATAGTTGAAGTTGCGCCCCAGGGTGCGGCCGTCATCGGCTATACCGTTGGCCTCGATTGCGTTGCCCTTGAGCGAACCATCGAGCCACTGGAAACCGCCACCCAGGGTCCAGTCATCGTTGAGCATGTGCTCGAAACGCAGTTGCGCCATGTTGTTATCGTTATGCAGTTTGCCGACGTCTTTTTCGCCGAAAAAACTGTCGCGAGTGGCCGTACCGATCTGCTTCGCATAGCGGGTAACGCCGCGATCCAGCGGCGCGTTGTTTCGCATGAAATCGCCTTCGAAAATCAGCCTGGTCGCGTCGGTTGCCTGCCAGGTGAGCACCGGCGTGATGCCGTAGCGCTCGGTTTCGACGTGATCGCGGAAGGTGTCGCCGCCCTCGCCCACGACGTTGAGTCGATAGGCCAGGCGCCCTTCTTCGTCGAGCGGACCGGAAGCGTCCAGCGTGCCGCGCTTCATGCCTTGATCGTTGAGTTGGCTGCCCAGGGTGACGGTGCGCTCGGGCAACGGCTGTTTGGAAACCACATTGAAGGTGCCGCCAGGATCACCCCGACCGTAGAGCATGGTGGCCGGGCCGCGGAGCACTTCGAGGCGTTCGATTGTGTTGGCATCCGGCATGTTCGGGTAGCCGCGGTTGATCGGGAAACCGTTTCGATAGAACTCGCCGCTGGTGAAGCCACGCACGGTAAACGTGGTCAGGCCCTGGCCACCAAAATTGTTCGCCCGCCCCACGCCCCCGGCGTAGTCCAGCGCGTCCTGCAACCGGGTGGCGCCCAGATCCTCGACCGCATCCCTGGAAACCACACTGATCGATTGCGGGGTTTCGTGAATCGACGTGTCGGTACGCGTGGCGCTGGCCGAGCGCGTCGCCCGATAACCCTGCACCGGGCCGTCCGCCCTTTCGTAATTCGCCGTACCGATCACATCGGTTGCGTCCAGCTCGAGCGTTGAGGGTGATCCCCCCGTTTGTTCAGCCCATGAGGCAGACGACAAGGCTTGCAGCACACAAATGGAAAGCAGGGTTCGACGCATGGAGAAGAAAACCTTTACGAATAGGCCAATGCAGGGAGTGAAACCGCCAAAAACACCCGCGCATGCTATACAAAACCATTCGCAATTAACACTTATTCCCATTCACATGCTTCTGGAGAGTCATGAATGTCGCAGGGTCTTTGGTGACATCCGACTGACCGCTTTCAGCTGAAGTGAACATTCGTCTAATTTTTTTACTCTGCGTTGCATCCATTCCTGCCCCTGCTCCGTACATTCAACACCCTCATTCGAAGGGTCGAAAAATCAAGGAGACGCATCATGCACATGTTCATCAAACGCCTTGCTATCGCGTGCTTCACACTGTTGAGTCTGGGCGCCGGATTCAGCTCTGCCGCCGATACCGTGATGGTTGGCGGCGCTGCCATGTATCCGACGAAAACCATCGTTGAAAACGCAGTCAACTCCAAGGATCACACGACGCTTGTTGCAGCGGTCAAAGCGGCCGGGCTGGTCGATACGCTTAACAGCAAAGGGCCGTTCACGGTCTTCGCCCCCACCAAGGAGGCCTTCGCAAAACTGCCCGCCGGCACGGTCGATACGCTGGTCAAGCCAGAGCACAAGGCCGACCTGACAAAGATCCTGACCTACCACGTCGTGGCCGGCACCTACACCGCCAGACAATTGATGAATGACGCGAAAATGCACGGCGGTAAAGTGATGCTGAAATCGGTCCAGGGAGAACCGCTGACCGTGATACTGCACGATGGCAAGTTGTGGGTGGAGGATGCCAAAGGTGGCAAGGCGGGCATTACCATTGCCGATGTCATGCAGTCCAATGGCGTGATTCACGTTATCGATACGGTACTGATGCCGAATTGATAAGGCAGGCCTCGGCGGACGCGCTTCAGAGCGTCCGCTATCGGCGGCTCAGCGCGTCGGGCGAACAACGCAAATGCCCACTGAGCGGCTTCTGGCAATGGTTGGCCCACACGCTCAAATCGAACGCTGATTCACCCGCGCCATCAACTGCTCAGCCGACTCCTTGCGCTCCGAATAGCGATCAACCAGAAACGCTTGTTGGTCACGCAGCAGCACGGTGAACTTCACCAGTTCTTCCATCACATCGACGACGCGGTCGTAGAACGGCGAGGCCTTCATCCGCCCGGCGTCGTCGAACTCCATGTACGCTTTTGGCACCGAGGACTGGTTGGGGATGGTGAACATGCGCATCCACCGCCCCAGCACCCGCAGTTGGTTGACCACGTTGAACGACTGCGAACCACCGCACACCTGCATCACCGCCAGGGTCTTGCCCTGAGTCGGACGTACCGCGCCGAGTTCCAGCGGGATCCAGTCGATCTGCGCCTTGAACACTGCCGACATCGCGCCATGACGCTCCGGCGAGCACCAAACCTGACCTTCCGACCACAGCACCAGATCGCGCAGCTCCTGTACCTTGGGGTGATCGACGGGCGCATCGTCCGGCAGAGGCAGACCGGACGGGTTGAAGATGCGTGTTTCGGCACCGAAGTGCTCCAGCAAGCGTGCGGCCTCCTCCACCAACAAACGACTGAACGAGCGTTCGCGGGTCGAGCCGTACAGCAACAGGATGCGCGGCTTGTGCCCTTCGGTCAGCGCTGGGCCGGGTGCTTCGAACAGGGTGGGATCGAGGTTGGGCAGGTGTTCGGACATAAATCCTCCTTAAAGCACGCCGATTCGGTCGAGCGCGGTTTTCAGTTCATCACGGCTGAGGCTGTCGAACGGCAGATCAAGAAAGGCCTGGCAGCGCTGCTGGATGTGCGCCAACGTGGCGCGGAAGGCTGCGTCAATCGCCGCTTCGTCACCCGTCACTTCGGAGGGATCTTCCAGCCCCCAATGGGCTTTCAACGCCGGTCCGAAATACACCGGACAGGTTTCCCCGGCGGCTTTGTCGCAGACGGTGATGACGATGTCCGGCGGATTGCCTTCGAAGGCGTCATTGCCTTTGCTGTGCAAACCGGCAATCGAAATACCGGCCTGCTGCAACGTGGTCAGGCTGCGCGGCAACACCTGGCCTTTAGGGAAACTGCCGGCACTGACCGCTTCGAATCCCGCCGGGGCCAGGTGATTGAACAGGGCTTCTGAGAGGATGCTGCGGCAGCTGTTGGCCGTGCACATGAACAGGACTCGCATGGGGTCACTCCGAGGGAAGATTCAGCAGCAGGCGGTTTCGCGAACCGGTCGGCCATCCATATTCTGCAGGCGGGTGGCGTTGCCCTTGAGCCAATCGGCGTTGGCCTGGGCCGTCACTTGCAGAATGTCGTGAACCCAGGCCGGCAGATCCGGATTGAGGCGGTAATACACCCACTGGCCCTGACGCCGATCGAGCAACAGACCAATGCTGCGCAGCTGCGCCAAGTGACGGCTGATTTTTGGCTGGCTGTCGTCGAGGGCGCACATCAACTCACAGACACATAACTCGCCCTGATCGGCAATCAGCAGGGTCGCGCGGACACGGGTTTCGTCGGCCAGGCTCTTGAAGACTTCAGGGGGTGTGATCATGGCGCGCTCATTACATATGGAAAACCGAATATACGGATATCCATATGTAATGAGCAACAAGAAAATACCGAACTGACCCGGACGCTCGAAACCCGCTCACTCGAGGCGAGCTGATCCGGGACAATCAAAGGTTGCAGCTGTACTGATATTCGAAGGGAAAAAACACCGTATCGACCACCAGCGAAAACGGCGCATCGATCAGTAAAAACGGAATCAGCTTGCCTTTGGAGGTGCCCACCAGCCACCAGTCAAACCGCAGGCCGATGTAGGGGCATCGGTGTTTGTCGTAATCCATGCGCATGGCGGTTGCCATGCAGCCATTCAACGTGGCGATCAGCACCAGCATTATCAACTTGCGAAACACGTAACATCCTTATTACTGCACTGCACCGCGATGGGTTAACGCGCGCCTGAATCACCGCGACTCAGGTGAACGCCCGATCTCCTCGCGTGCAGGCATCGTATCCCCGTGAGTGGCTGATATCGGCCGACCACAACCAATCCTGAATCGAAAAACCGCCAAGCCCGCTACCAAAGACCGCCGAACCGATCGTTACATCTGCGCGGATTGGCCGTTTTGCCACTGCCTGCGATAACACACTTCAAGCCGCCGAAAATGAACATACGTTCATCGCAAGCCGCATTCCAGGCGTCTAACCTGCGGGTTCCGACATAGTGACTACAGGAGTACCCCACCATGTTCTCGCACGAAAGCGTCCCGTTGATTGTCATTTTCATCATCATGCTGCTGGGCGTGCTTGCAGCTTTTCTCCACCCGGTACACGCGCTGTTCAGCTGGCTTCGGCGGCGCAAGGAACGCTCGGCGACCGAACTGGTTGAGCGGGATTAATTTTTTCATTCACTGAGCAACCAGGGACGGATGACTTTGCTGAAAAAGAGATTCGTCCCTGTTTATTTCACGGGGTTGCCCGCAAGGAGTTGAGGCGACGCCGACTCGACGACCTCGCCAATGACTGCAGCAAAGCACCTGAGGATATGCTGCAATAGGCGGCGGAAACGGATGAAGAGCTCAACGGCCTGACCCGTCAAACGTCACACGAGGAGGCCTGAATGCCGAAGACACCGCCGACCAGCAAAGAGGCCACCACCGCCGCAGACATCGAACGTTCCATTCAAGCCCTGAACACAATGGCCGAACGCCTCTGGGGCCAGGGTCGAGAAGCCGAAGCCCAGGCCCTGCTCGACGCACTGGACGCATTGAATCGGGCACTCGACAGAATCCGCATTGGCGAGAGTCGCCGGGTGGCTACGCTTCATTGACCGACCGACGTCCGGTAGGCGCAATGTGCCGCAGCGCCTGCAGGTATTGCGTCTTGGCCCTCGTTCAGGGCTTGAGTATCAACAACGGCTCGCCCTTCTTGACGATATACGTCGCCAGTTCCGCCCCCTTGTCCTGACCGACATTGCGCGCGATGTGCGCCACGCCTTCTGGAATGTACAGCGAATCCCCGGCCTTCAGTGTCACGGGCGCCCTACCCTCCAGTTGGTATTCAAAAGTGCCGCGGATCACATACGCCACTTCCACGCCCGGATGCGCATGGCGCGGTGAGGTCACGCCGGGTTCGAAATCGACCCGCGCCTGTATCACTTCACGGTCGGCTGCACCGAGGTCCTGGCGAACCAGATCGGTGCGGCTCAGGCCTTGTTGCCAGGCCTTGGGTTGGGTGTCAGCGGCGTGTGCGGTGCCGATCAAAGACGCGAGTATTGCAGCGGTAGCCAGAAACAGTGGACGGCGCATGATGTTGCCCTTTCGAACGTAGTGGTGGGTTGACCGCTACTGTGAGCCAGGCCTGTAGGGCGGATGTGTCGCAAACCTGGGGTTTGTTATCGCCGTGTATACCGAATCGGATTTGATACAGGCTTATACAAAGATTTCGCCGGGGTACTGCTGCGCCATCAACCATGTCCTCAAGGCGACGATTTTCTTCGAGTCCGCGGTTTCATGGGGCGTCACCAGATAGAACCCCAACTCATCCTTCAAGCGCAGTGCAAAAGGCGCGACCAGACGCCCGGCCCGCAGATCATCGGCAACATAGGTCGAACGCCCGATGCACACCCCCTGCCCGTCAACGGCGGCCTGCACGGCCATCATCGCCAGGTCGAACGTCAGCCGCGGCCCTTCAGCCAATGTCGCTGACTCACCGGCTGCGCTCAGCCAGCGGTTCCAGTCTCCGGCGGTCATGCCACTGACTTGCAGCAAGGTGCGATCAAGCAAATCTGCAGGCGTGTTCAGCCCTTTCGAGGTGCTGAGCAACGCCGGGCTGCACACCGGGAAAATCTCATCGGACATAAGAAAATCCGCACGCAAACCTTTCCAGTCGCCGCGCCCGTAACGAATGGCCGCATCAATGCCGCCCTGGCGAAAATCCACCAGGTCGGTGGAGGCGCTGATTCGCACATCTATATCGGGGTTGGCTTGCTGGAACGACGGCAGGCGCGGCAGCAGCCATTTGGAGGCCACGGAGACCAGGGTATTGATGGTCAGCACCGTGTTTTGACGCGACGCCAACAATGCCTGCGTCGCATGGCGCAATTCATGAAACGCCGCACGGATGCCGGGCAAATAGGCCTGCCCCTCTTCAGTGAGCGCCAGCCCCTCCTTGAGCCGCAAAAACAAGGTCACGCCAAGCTCGTCTTCAAGTCGCCGAATCTGATGACTGATGGCAGTTTGCGTAACGTGCAGTTCTGCGGCGGCCTTGGTAAAGCTCATATACCGAGCGGCGCACTCAAAGGCTCGCAAGCCATTTAGGGAAGGCAGTCTGGCGACCATGACAATTCTATATCCATGAGATTTTGTCATACGCTAGCACTGCAAATGACCTTTGCGAAAGCCTGCTCGCGCAACGGATCCTGACACCTCCCCATCCACTGGAAGTGCCATGAAACTGTATTTCGCGCCCATGACCTGTTCGTTGTCCCCGCATATCGTGTTGCGAGAGCTGGGCCTGCCCTTCGAGCTGATTCGCGTCAACAATCAGAGCAAGCGCACGGCTGACGGCCGTGACTTTCGCGAAATCAATCCCAAGGGCTACGTCGCTGCACTGATGCTGGATAACGGCGAGGTGTTGACCGAAGGCCCGGCCATCTTGCAGTTCCTTATTGATCGCGTCCCCGCCACCCAACTGGCACCCGCTCCGGGCACCTGGGAGCGGACACGTTTGCAGGAATACCTGAGCTTCATCAACGCGGAAATCCATGGCGGCAGTGCACCGCTGTTCGATGCGCGGATTCCGCCGACGATCAAGGCGATTTTCAAGGAGAAACTGTTCAAGCGCCTGGACTACCTGAACCGCAAACTCATGGATCAGGACTACCTGATGGGCACGTTCGGTGTCGCCGATGCCTACCTGTTCACCGTGCTCACGTGGCTGCCGAACTTCAATATCGAACTGGCGGACTGGCCGGCGCTTGCCGCCTACGCGCACCGGGTGTCCGCTCGTCCCAGTGTCCTGGCGACCATGGCGGCGGAAGCGGCGACGCAGCCGGTGTAAGCGAACGGGCCATGTCGACGCTGAAGCTGTAAACTGGCGCGATCTTCATTCGCTCAAACAAGAGATCAGCATGGCCAATCAAGACATCACCTTCACGCCCGATCCGGATGCGGACTCGATTTCCTCGGACGTCGCCACCTTCGGCGGGATCATGGTTTCCACGCAGATTCCGACCCGCGCCGATGGCAGCCTGGAACTGGGCGGCATCACCGAGCAGAGCGAATGCACGCTGCAAGCGCTGAAAGTCGCCCTGGAGCGTGCCGGCAGCTCGATGGACCGGGTCATGCACCTGACCATCTACCTCACCGACATGGCCGACCGCGCCGCGTTCAACGAGGTGTACAAGCGTTTCTTCGCCAAACCGTGGCCGGTGCGTGCCGCAGTCGGCGTTGCCTCGCTGGCCGTTGAAGGCATGCGCGTAGAAGTGACCGCAATGGCCGCCAAGGCCTGATTCACACCCGCCAACCCTGTGGCAGCGAGCCTGCTCGCACACGCTTCAGTTCAGTCTCCGTTGAGGTTGAATGTGCCGGCGCCATCGCGAGCAGGCGCGCTCCCGCTGGGGCGGGCACCGTGTCTGCTGCCATCGGGCAGCACAGACGTGCCGGGCGCACGTTTCGCGGGTAGAATGCGCGGCTAACCGTGACAGCCTGACTAAAAAAACTATGTCCTTGCCCAAGCATCACCTGGAATTGCTCAGCCCTGCCCGCGATGTGGCCATCGCCCGCGAGGCGATCCTGCACGGCGCCGACGCCGTATACATCGGCGGCCCGAGTTTCGGCGCGCGCCACAACGCCTGCAACGAAGTCAGCGAAATCGCCGAACTGGTGGAATTCGCCCGCAAGTACCACGCGCGCATCTTCACCACCATCAACACCATCCTGCACGACAACGAGCTGGAGCCGGCACGCAAGCTGATCCATCAGTTGTACGACGCCGGGGTCGACGCGCTGATCGTTCAGGATCTGGGCGTGATGGAGCTGGACATCCCGCCGATCGAACTGCACGCCTCGACCCAGACCGACATCCGCACTCTGGAGCGGGCGAAGTTCCTCGATCAGGCCGGTTTCTCGCAACTGGTGCTGGCTCGCGAACTGAACCTGAAAGAAATCCGCGCCATCGCCGATGAAACCGACGCCGCCATCGAGTTCTTTATCCACGGTGCGTTGTGCGTAGCGTTCTCCGGCCAGTGCAACATTTCCCACGCGCAGACCGGGCGCAGTGCCAACCGTGGCGACTGCTCCCAGGCCTGCCGTCTGCCGTACACCCTCAAAGACGAAAAGGGTGGCGTGATCGCTTACGAAAAACACCTGCTGTCGATGAAGGACAACAACCAGAGCGCCAACATCCGCGCGCTGGTCGAAGCGGGTGTGCGCTCGTTCAAGATCGAAGGTCGCTATAAGGACATGGGCTATGTGAAGAACATCACGGCCTACTACCGCCAGCGCCTCGACGACGTGCTCGAAGACCGCCCGGACCTGGCCCGCGCCTCCAGCGGCCGCACCGCGCACTTCTTCCTGCCCGATCCGGAAAAAACCTTCCACCGTGGCAGCACCGATTATTTCGTCACCGATCGCAAAATCGACATCGGCGCCTTCGACTCGCCGACCTTCACCGGCCTGCCGGTGGGTACCGTCGAGAAAGTCGGCAAACGCGACATGCAGGTCGTGACCCACGAGCCGCTGTCCAACGGTGACGGCCTCAACGTACTGGTCAAGCGTGAAGTGGTGGGTTTCCGTGCCAACATCGCCGAAGCCAAGGGCGAGTTCGAGGAAGATGGCGAGAAGCGCTACCGCTACCGCGTCGAGCCGAACGAGATGCCTGAAGGCCTGTACAAACTGCGCCCGAACCATCCGTTGAACCGTAACCTCGACCACAACTGGCAACAGGCGCTGCAGAAAACCTCCTCCGAGCGTCGCGTGGCCCTGAGCTGGATGGCGCGTCTGCGTGAAGAGCAACTGGAAGTGACCGCCACCAGTGAGGAGGGCATCAGCGCCAGCGTTACCCTGAACGGCCCGTTCGGCGTCGCCAACAAACCGGAGCAGGCGCTGGAGCAACTGCGCGATCTGCTCGGCCAGCTCGGCACCACGCAATACCACGCCACCGACATCAAGCTGGATGCGCCTCAGGCATTCTTCATCCCGAACTCGCAGCTCAAATCCCTGCGCCGTGAAGTGATCGAAGCCCTGACCGCCGCTCGTGTCGCTGCGCACCCGCGTGGTCGCCGCAAGGCCGAAACCACTCCGCCGCCGGTGTACCCGGATTCGCACCTGACTTTCCTCGCCAACGTCTACAACCAGAAGGCCCGCGACTTCTACCACCGTCACGGCGTGAAGCTGATCGACGCAGCGTACGAAGCGCATGAGGAGCCAGGCGAAGTGCCGGTGATGATCACCAAGCACTGCCTGCGCTTCTCCTTCAACCTGTGCCCGAAACAGGCCAAAGGCGTGACCGGCGTGCGCACCAAGGTGGCACCGATGCAGCTGATTCACGGCGATGAAGTGTTGACGCTGAAATTCGACTGCAAGCCGTGCGAGATGCACATCATCGGCAAGATGAAAGGCCACATTCTCAACCTGCCGCAACCGGGCAGCGTGGTCGGCCACATCAGCCCTGAAGACCTGATGAAAACCATCCCCCGCGCCCCGCACTGAGTGGTTGGCGAGTACGGTGCTGCGGCGCCGTACTCGCCCGCCCTTCTGCGAATACACCAAATCGCAGGCATAAAAAAACGCCAACTTCTTGCGAAGTTGGCGTTTTTTCGAATATGGCAGGGGCGGCTGGATTCGAACCAACGCATGGCAGGATCAAAACCTGCTGCCTTACCGCTTGGCGACGCCCCTACTGCTCTGTCCAGCGCCTCGTTGAGGTTCGCTGTGAGAACGGGGCGCAATTTACCAACATTCATTTCGTTTGTGAAGCCTGATGTGAAATATTTTTTGTTTTAAAACAGCGACTTATTATTTTCGACCGGATACGGGCCAATGATCAGGCCGTTTCGCGCCGTGTATCACACTGTGTACGCCCCCCCGCTGCGACACATCGCCTTTCAACAACGCCGTTCTTCGACACAGGCCAGATACGCCCCCGCGCTCAAATGCACTCAAGGTTTGAAGGGGTGAATCGCACCCCTTGGCCAAAGGCTCGCAAAGGAGACGTCACCATGAAGATGGCACCGCACACCCGCAAAACCGCCACGGCACTTGGCTTGTCGATGCTCGCTGTGTCGTTGTTCGGCGCCTTTGGCACCGCCCAGGCACACACCACGGAACCGGCCGCCGTCAGCTATTCAGCGCCCTCACCCTTCGGCCCGCTCAAGCACGTGAAGGCCGGCCTGCTCGACGTGGCCTACGCCGAAACCGGCCCGGCCGACGGCCCGGTGGTGATCCTGCTGCACGGCTGGCCCTACGACATTCACAGCTACGATGAAGTCGCGCCGTTGCTGGCCGCCAAGGGCTACCGGGTGCTGATGCCGTATGCGCGGGGTTATGGCGACACGCAGTTCCTCTCCAAAGACACCCTGCGCAACGGCCAACCGGCGGCGCTGGCCAGTGACGTCATCGACTTCATGGATGCGCTGCAGATCAAGCAAGCGGTGCTCGGCGGTTATGACTGGGGCGCACGTTCGGCGGACATCGTTGCGGCGCTTTGGCCGGAACGCGTGAAAGCGCTGGTATCGGTCAGTGGCTACCTGATCGGCAATCAGGCCGCCGGGCAGAACCCGCTGCCGCCCAAGGCTGAATTGCAGTGGTGGTATCAGTTCTACTTCGCCACTGACCGTGGTCGCGCTGGCTACGAAAAGAACACCCACGACTTCGCCAAACTGATCTGGCAACTGGCCTCGCCGCAGTGGAAATTCGACGACGCCACGTTTGACCGCAGCGCCACGGCCCTGGAGAACCCCGATCACGTCGACATCACCGTGTTCAACTACCGTTGGCGTCTGGGCCTGGTGCAGGGCGAAGCGAAATACGCCGCACTGGAGCAGAAACTCGCCACCGCGCCGTCCATCAAGGTGCCGACCATCACCCTTGAAGGCGACGCCAACGGCGCGCCGCATCCGGCGCCAGAGGATTACGCCAAGCGCTTCACCGGCAAGTATCAGTTCCGCTTGATCAATGGCGGGATTGGCCACAACTTGCCGCAGGAAGCTCCGCAGGCGTTTGCCAAGGCTGTGATTGATGCGGATCACCTGTAAAGCCCCTCACCCTTGCCCTCTCCCGGAGGGAGAAGGAACTGACGCAGGTGATTGGAAGAGCACGTCGCCTTGGGATATCGGGGTGAACTCAGGTCAGTAACGGCTTCGGTTATTTGACGAGGCGTTTTTCCTTCGACGGCCGATAACCGAAATACGAGCTGTAACACTTGCTGAAATGGCTCGGTGAAACAAACCCGCACGCCACCAGCACTTCCACCTGCGACAGTTCAGTGTGCTGCAGCAACCGCCGCGCTTCGGTGATGCGCAGTTCCAGGTAATAACGCTGCGGCGTGGTGCCCAGTTGTTCCTTGAACAAGCGCTCCAGCTGACGACGGGATCGGCCGGCATACACCGCCAGTTGCTCCAGCTCCAGCGGCTCTTCGAGGTTGGCGTCCATCAGTTTCACCACTTCCCGCAACGGCGCACTGACGCAGATGTTTTCATCCGGTTTGATCCGCCGATAGCGCGACTCTTCGAACGCCAGAATGTCCTCGACACCCTCGACCAACGCCTTGCCGTGCAGGCCCTTGATCCAGTCCAGCGCCATGTGGAAGGCTCCGGACGGGCTCGACGCGGTGAGCCGGTCGCGATCGATCACGTAGGGTTCGCTGCTGACGTGGGTGGACTTGGCGATTTCGGTCAGCGCCGGACGATGTTCCGGGTGGATCGCACAACGATAACCGTCAAGCAACCCGGCCCGGCCGAGAAACCACGAACCGTTCCACAACCCGGCCAGGGTGATGCCGCGTTCCGCCGCCACTTTCAGCAAACCGATGAATGCCTCGCTCGCCCGCAGTTCGGTGCGATAACCGCCACAAATCACCAGCAGATCCAGGTCTTGCAACGCCGCCAGATCCATCTTCGCATCCGGGCGAATCACCAGCCCCAGATCGCTGACAACTTCACCCTCGCCCAACCCGAAGGTACGGGACGAAAACAGTCCCGGGCGCAACAGGTTACTGGTGACAATCGTGTCCAGCGCCTGGGTGAAGGCCGGCAATGAAAAGTGTTCGAGCAGCAGGAAACCGGTGCGGGTCATGCGGGTGTCAGCGGATTGTTCATTCAGGTAGCGGAGGTTTTTCCCCTTCATGCCTCCGCTGAATTGGCGTCGTTCGATCAAGGTCGGGCCCATTGGTGATGTTGTTATCCGCCGATAGTTGGCCCGATCCGCCTCCGAGTCAATCACGCCTGTGGTTGATGGCTGGTCACGCAGTGAATCCCGCCGCCGCCGGCGGCAATGGCGTCGATGTCGAGCTGCACGATTTCACGCTCCGGGTACAGCTCGGCGAGCAGGTCGTAGGCCTGTTTATCGGCTGCCTTATCGCCGAATTCCGGGGCGATGATCGCGCCGTTGATCACGAAGTAATTGATGTAGCCAGCGGCAAAGTCCGGGTTGTTCTGGCTGAACTTGCTTTTGCGCGGTTTGAGCGGCGGCGAAACCGTGTGGATCTGCAATGTGCGCCCGTCGGCATCAGTGGCGCGCTTGAGGATTTCCAGGTGCGCCAGGGTGACCTTGTGATCGTAGGATTCAGGGTCGGTGTCGAGGTTGGCGATGACGACGCCAGGCTTGATGAACCGTGCGTAGAAATCGACGTGGGCGTCGGTGATGTCCTTGCCCTTGATGCCCGGCAGCCAGATGATTTTGCGCAAGCCCAGACGCTCCTTCAGTTCTGCTTCGACGTCAGCTTTGCTCCAGTCAGGATTGCGGTTGGCGTTGATCCAGCTGCTCTCGGTCATGATCCCGGTACCGTGGCCATCGACTTCGATCCCCCCGCCCTCGCCCACCAGTTCGCTGCGTTGGTAAATGGCTTGCGCGTCGTCGGCCACTCGCGCGGCGATCTGTGCGTCCTTGCTGTGCCGCTGCTTGCCGCCCCAACCGTTGAAATTGAAATCCACCGCGCCCAGACCGCCCTTGTCGTCGATCACGAAGTTGGCGCCGATGTCGCGCATCCAGATGTCATCCAGCGCGGCCGCCACGTACGTGATGTTGTGAGTGCCGCAATGTGTTTCGGCGAGGCTGCGCTCGTGCTTGCGGCAGAACACCGTAACCGGTTCGAAGCGGGCAATGGCTCGGGCGACGCGGCCCAGGGCTGCCTGCACATCCGCAGTGAAGTCTTCCCAGATTGCATCCTGCGCGCCGAAGGCAATGTAGGCGCGCGCGTGTTTGTCCCCCTCATCGGGCATGAACCAGCGCCCTTGTGCAGCGGCGAATACCTTGCCCGGCGACAGGCCGAGGCCCATGAACGTTGCGCCGACACCTGCGGCGACCGTGACTTGCTTGATGAACTCGCGACGAGTCGACATGTTGCAGTTCCTGTAAAAAAAGGCCGGCCAACCCGCCGGCCTTGGGTCATTGGCCGGTGGCCGTCTTGAATTTGGTCCAGGTGCGCATGCGGGCGCGCATGTCGGCCTGGGGGATATCCTTGCCCGGAATCAACCGAGCATAGGTTGCCTCGTCGAGGTAGATGTCCGGGTTGTCGCGCATGCTTGCATCGACGCCCGAGCGCGCCTTGGCGCTGGAAGTCGGGTAACCGGTGAAGTTACTGATCGCGGCCATGTTCTCCGGGCGCATGACGAAGTTGATAAACGCGTAGGCGTATTCCGGATGTCGGGCGTCGACCGGAATGGCCATGGTGTCCATCCACACCGTGGTGCCTTCACGGGGCACACGGTACTGGAAGCGTGTGTGCTTGCCGGCGCTGTCCGAGGTGCGCTGGGCCTGAGTCATGTCGCCGCTGTAACCGAGCGACAGACACAGATTG
Organism: Pseudomonas sp. GNP014; assembly: GCF_054344005.1. Taxonomy (NCBI): domain Bacteria; kingdom Pseudomonadati; phylum Pseudomonadota; class Gammaproteobacteria; order Pseudomonadales; family Pseudomonadaceae; genus Pseudomonas; species Pseudomonas sp. GNP014. Next base: position 4,676,540 of record NZ_JBTGUS010000001.1, read on the forward strand.
CCGTTGACCAGATCCGTCACCGGTTGCGACTGGAACTTGCGAATGTACGGCCGCAGCTTCATCAACAGCTCACTGGCCGCCGCCAGATCCGCCGGTTTCGCACTGCGCGGATCGCGCCCCAGGTAATTGAGCACCACTGCCAGCGCTTCATCGGGCGAATCGATCATCGAGATCCCGCAATCGGCGAACTTCGCCGCCAGCTCCGGTTTGAACAACATGTCCAGACTGTTCACTGGCGCATCGGCCACGCGCTGTTTGATCTGCTCGACGTTATAGGTCAGGCCAATGGTGCCCCAAGTGTAAGGCACCGTGGCTTTGCTGGAGTGTTCGTAATGGCTGCGCAGCTTCTGCAAACCAGGCTCGATGTCGCCCAGTGCGGTCAGCTTCGATTGATCCAGCGGCATCAGGCTGCCGGCACGCATCAGACGCTCGGCCACGGTGTCGCCGGGGAAAATCAGGTCGTAACCGCTGCCACCGGAGAGCATCTTGGCTTCGAGGGTTTCGCTGCCGTCCATGACGTCGTAGATCACTTTGATCCCGGTTTCGGCGGTGAACCGGCTCAGCGTGTCTTCGGCAAAATAATCGGCCCAGTTGTATAGCCGCAGGGTTTTGTCTTCGGCGTGCAGCGACGGCATTGCGCAGGTCAATGCCAGGCCAATCGCGCCGAGCAACCGCTTGTGTTGAGTCGTCATGTCAGACCCCTTGAGTGTTCCAGCGTGCGTGGAGGTGGCGGCCATCCTGGCTGAGCAACGCGCCGTACATGTCCGGACGGCGATCGCGATAGATGCCCCAGCTCAGGCGCTCTTCGCGTATGGAGGCAAGGTCGAGTGAGTGGACAAGCACGCCGCTGCTGTCGCGGTCGGCCGCCGCGAGCAACTGGCCCTTGTGATCGCTGATGAACGACGAGCCGTAGAAGCTCATTTGCAGATGAGGATCGGTGCTCGCCACTTCGCGACCAACGCGGTTCGACGCCACCACCGGCAGCAGATTGGCGGCGGCGTGGCCGCGCATGGTCATCTGCCAATGGTCGCGGGAATCCAGTGCCGCGTTGCCCGGCTCCGAGCCGATGGCCGTGGGATAGAGCAACACTTCAGCGCCCATCAACGCCAGGCAGCGCGCGGTTTCCGGGAACCACTGATCCCAGCAGATGCCCACGCCGAGGCGGCCGAACGCGGTATCCCATACTTTGAAACCGCTGTCGCCGGGGCTGAAATATTCCTTCTCCTGATAGCCGACGGCGTTGGGAATGTGGGTCTTGCGGTACACGCCCGACAGACGTCCGTCAGCATCGGCGACGGCCAGCGAATTGAAATAGGCATTGCCGGCCTTTTCGAACCAGCTCAACGGCAACACCACGCCCAGCTCCTGGGCCAGTGCGGCGAAGCGCGCGAGGACGCGGCTGTCGCGATACTCCTCGGCAAGCGCCATATGTTGATGATTCTGTTCGATGCAGAAATACGGCGTGGCGAATAGCTCCTGCAACAGGACCACTTGCGCGCCCTGCTGCGCCGCGTCGCGTACAAGTTGCTCGGCCCGGTCGAGGTTGCCCGGCAAATCCCAGGTGCACGGCATCTGGGTGGTGGCGATGGTCAACAAGGTCATCGTTCAACCCTCCACCGGCCAGGCCGGCTGTTGTTGGGTGATGCAATGCACACCGCCGCCGCCATGCGCCAGGTGATTGATCCGCACCGGCACCACTTCGCGCCCGGGGAAGGCTTGCGCCAGCGTTTTCGCCGCCAGGTGATCGGCCTCGATGCCGTAGGCCGGCATGATGATCGCGCCATTGACGATGTAGAAATTGGTGTACGAGGCGCAGAACACTTCAGCTTCGGTATCGACCGCGTCGGTGGCTTCGAACAGCTCGATCAGCTCGAACTTGCGTCCGTGGGCGTCGGTGGCCAGTTCCAGTGCACGACGGTTTTCCCGTGCCACTTCGGCGTAAACCGAAGACTGATCACGCGTCGCATCCACCAGCAAGACGCCGGGCCGGGCGAAGGCACAAACGCCATCGACGTGGCCGTCAGTCATGTCGCCGGTAACGTAGTCCGGATCGCCCGGCAGCCAGATGGTTTTCTTCGCGCCGAGCAGGCGACTGAAGATTTCCTCCATCTCGGCCTTGCTCACGCCAGGGTTGCGATTGGGGTTGAGCAGCACCGATTCGGTGGTGATCAGCGTGCCTTCGCCATCGACATGAATCGCCCCGCCCTCGTTGCTCAGCGGTGTGCCGAAGCATTCCAGGCCAAGGTGATTGAGCGCACGGCGCGCCAGGCTCTCATCCAGATCGTGCGCCGACTTGCCGCCCCACGCGTTGAAGCGCCAGCTCACACCGGCCAGCCCATGTTGCGGGTGGCAGACGAAACTCGGGCCGGAGTCGCGGCACCAGCTGTCGTTGACCGCCAACGGAATCAGTTCGATGTTCGGTCCGCACAGGGCTTTGGCACTGGCGAGCGCCGAAGGATCGACCACCAGTTTCACCGGCTCGAAACGGGCGATGGCGTTGGCCACGCCAGCGAAATCCTCCTGCACCTGCGCCAGGGTCACGCGCCAGCCGGATTCCCACAACGCCTGGTTGTGCGGCCAGACCATCCACGTCGCAGCATGGGTTACCCATTCTGCCGGCATCATCCAGACGCTGTTTTTATTGTCGTTGTGCTGCATGATAAACCTCGCTAGTTAAGCCATTGTGTTCACGGCGACCATGCTACGGACGCAAAAACAGGCAAACAAACGATGGATTTAGCGCACAACTGATTAGAGGAACTTATCGACATGCTCAAGCACTGGCCGCCGCTCAGCTCCCTGCGCGGCTTCGAAGCCGCCGCCCGACTGGGCAGTTTTCACAAGGCCGCCGATGAGTTAAACCTCACGCAGTCGGCGATCAGTCAGCAGATCCGCAACCTTGAGGCGTATCTGGAACAACCGCTGTTTTTCCGCAGCGGTCGCAGCGTCGCGCTCACCGACGCCGGGCAGGATCTGCTCAGCACCACCCAGTCCATGCTCCAGCAACTGGCCGTGGGCATTCGTCGTTTGGGCCAATACCAGAAACCCAATCAACTGGTGCTCAACACCACGCCGGCGTTCGCCCGGCACTGGCTGCTGCCGCGCCTGGGGGATTTCCGCGCGCGACATCCTGAAGTCGATCTGTGGATTTTCAGCACCGACGAAGTGCCAGACATGGCCACCCAGACCATCGACCTTGCCGTGCGTGACGACATCAGTTCGCAAGCCGAATGCAGCTTCAAAGTGCTGCACACCGACCGCCTCTATCCGGCCTGTCATCCGAGCGTTTTAGCCCTGCCAGCAGAGCAACGCACCACACTGCATGGTGAGCGGGAAATGGACTGGAGCCATTGGGCCGTCGAGGCCGGGCTCGATCTCGGCCAGCGCGATCAGGGGTTGAATTTTTCCGATCCGGGATTGCTGCTCGACGCTGCCTGCTCCGGGCTCGGCATAGCCCTGGTCAGTCAGTTGCTCAGCCGCCAGGCCAGGGTCGACGGCACGTTGCAGCCGATGGTTGAACAGACCATTCGCGGGCCGAACTGGGCGCTGCTGACCCATCGCGACAGCGAGAACATGCCGATGGCGCGCAGTTTTACCGAGTGGCTGCTGAGCGATCTGGCCAAGGCTGATTCGCCTTGAGCTAGCGCGGACTCAGTGGCCGGCGCCGTTGCGCCAGCCACTTCCACTCGCCAGCCGGCGAACCACCGGTACGTCAAACCACTGAAAAGGCACCCGCGCACAGGCAAACCGGCAGGCGCGTGCCGCAGCGCCTACAGCTATATCGCGTAAAACATCGCAAAGTACCAATGCTGGTCTTTGACGCCTCGAATGCGTATAACCTCGCCGTTTCGTCTACCCTGACGTTGCGCGCCGCGTTGATCTTGCTGCGGCGGCCCAATCGCCTTCAGACGCTCATGAAACGGAGAATTCCATGCTCAAACGAACCCTGGCACTGACCGCCGGCCTGGCCCTGTCCTTATCCGCGCTGGTGGCGCAAGCCGCTGATGTGCTGAAGGTCAGCGCGATTCCCGATGAAGCCCCGACCGAGTTGCTGCGCAAATTCGAGCCGCTGGGCGCCTATCTGGAGCAGCAATTGGGCATGAAGGTGCAGTTCGTGCCGGTGGCCGATTACCCGGCGGTGGTTGAAGCGCTGGCGACCGATCGCCTCGACCTGGCCTGGCTTGGCGGTTTCACCTTCGTGCAGGCGCGTTTGAAGACCGACGCGACAACGCCTGTGATCCCGTTGGTCCAGCGCGAGCAGGATGCGCAGTTCACCAGTAAATTCATCACCGCCGACCCGAACGTGAAAAGCCTGGCCGACCTCAAGGGCAAGACCTTCGCGTTCGGTTCGGTGTCGTCCACTTCCGGCAGCCTGATGCCGCGTTATTTCATGCTGAAAAACGATGGCATCAAGCCGGAAGCGTATTTCAGCCGCGTTGCCTACTCCGGCGCTCACGACGCCACCGTCGCCTGGGTGCAGGCGGGCAAAGTCGATGCCGGTGTGCTCAACGCCAGTGTCTGGCAGAAACTGGTCGATGCCGGCAAGGTCGACACCAGCAAGGTAAAAGTCTTCGCCACCACCCCGACCTACTTCGATTACAACTGGACCGTGCGCGGCACCCTCGATCCGGCCCTGGCGGCGAAGATCAAGAAAGCCTTCCTTGACCTCGACCCGGCCAACCCGGAGCAGAAGAAGATCCTCGATCTGCAAGCCGCCAGCCGCTTCATTGAAACCAGGCCGGAGAACTACAAGGGTATCGAGGAAGCCGCCCGCGCTGCCGAACTGCTGAAATGACACTACGCCTCAACCATGGCAGTCTGCGCCACGCCAACGGAGTCGATGCCCTGCGCGGCATCGACTTGCAGATTGGCGCGGGCGAACAGGTCGCTATCATCGGCCCGTCCGGGGCCGGTAAATCGAGTTTGCTCAACCTGCTGGCCACCGCCTTGCGCCCCAGTAGCGGCGACGTCGAAGTGCTGAGCGAGCGCGCCTGGCACTTGTCTGCCCGCCAACGCCAACGCCTGCGCGCGCGCATCGGCCTGGTGCATCAGGCACCGCCGCTGCCGCCGCGTCAGCGCGTGGTCACGGCGGTCCTGGCCGGCAAGCTCGGCCAGTGGAGCCTGGGTAAAAGTCTGCTGAATCTGTTGCATCCACTGGACGTGCCCGGCGCCCGCGCGGCGTTGGCGCGGCTGGATCTGGGCGACAAATTGTTCGCCCATTGCCAGCAACTCTCCGGCGGCCAGTTGCAACGTGTCGGGATTGCGCGAGTGCTGTATCAGGCACCGGAAATCCTGTTGGCCGATGAACCGGTGTCGGCGATGGACCCGGTGATGGCCGGGCACACGTTGTCGATCCTGTCGCGCCACGCCCGTGAGCACAACGTCACACTGGTGGCTAGCCTGCATGCGGTGGATCTGGCGTTGTCGCACTTCCCGCGAATCATCGGTTTGCGCGACGGGCAGATTCTGTTCGACAGCCCTTCCGATCGTGTCACCCCGGAAATGCTCGACGCGCTGTACGCCAACGAACAACTGCAATCACCGACCGTTGCAGCGGTGCCTTTGACTGTGCAGATTCCACGATGCTGAAGGCCGATTCACGGGACCCGGCCGCGTGGCCACGTGTGTTGCTGACGGTGCTGGCGATTGCTTTGCTGTGGCCGGGCATTCAGCTCAGCGAGCTAAATCTGGGCGTATTGCTCCCCGACAGCCAGAATGAAATGGGCCGGTTTGTCGCGCAGTTCTGGCCACCGGCGCATGACGAAGGGTTTCTTCAGCTGCTGCTCAAAGCCACCCTGCAAACCCTGGCCATCGCCACCGCCGGCATGGCCCTGGCGCTATTGCTGGCAATCCCTGCCGGCCTGCTGGCCAGTCGCGCCCTGTCGCTGTCGGCGGCTTCGCAGGGTGGCGTGCCCAGTCGCCTGGGACGATTGCTGCGCTGGCCGGTGCGCGGCCTGCTGATCTTTTTGCGCAGCGTGCCGGAGATCGTCTGGGCGCTGCTGTTCGTGCGCGCTGTTGGCCTCGGTCCGGCGGCGGGCGTGCTGGCCATCGCGATCACCTACAGCGGCATGCTCGGCAAGGTGTATGCGGAGATTTTCGAGTCCACCGACCAGCGCCCGGCGCATACCTTGTTGCAGGCCGGCAGCGGTCGGCTGGCAGCGTTTGCCTACGGCACGCTGCCGAATGTCGCGGCGGAACTGCTTTCGTACACGGTCTATCGCTGGGAATGCGCGATCCGCGCTTCGGTGGTGATGGGGTTTGTCGGCGCCGGCGGGCTGGGCCAGCAAATCGACTTGTCGATCCGCATGTTCGCCGGCGGTGAAGTCGCCAGCATTCTGCTGACCTTCCTGCTATTGGTGCTGGGCGCCGATCAGCTCAGTCGCTTGCTGCGCTGGAGGCTGACATGAATCGCCTGATCAACCTGTTGCTGATCGCGGGCATCGGCGTGGCCGTTATCGCTTCGTTCGCCTACCTGGGCCTGGACCTTGGTAAACTGGGCAGTGCCACCAGCCTCAAGCAGATGGGCGCCTATGTGCAGCGTTTCCTCAGCCCGGACCTGAGCGCGGGGTACCTGAAAGCGATCTTCCATGGTTCGCTGGAAACCCTGGCCATGTCAGCCCTCGGCACCCTGCTCGCGGCGGTGTTCGGCATCGTCCTCGCTCTGCCCGCCGCCGGGCGTTTTGGCTGGCCGCTGCAAAGTGCTTCACGGTTGCTGCTTAACGGTCTGCGAGCAATTCCGGAACTGGTCTGGGCCGCGCTGATGGTGCTCGCCGCCGGACTCGGCCCGAACGCCGGCACCCTCGCCCTCGCCTTGCACACCACTGGGGTGCTCGGTCGTTTGTTCGCCGAAGCGCTGGAAAATACCCCGCCACAACCGGCCGAAGCCATTCGTTTACAGGGCGGCAATCCGCTCCTCGCCTTTTGCTACGGCACCCTGCCGAACCTTGCGCCGCAACTGCTCGCCTACGTTCTGTACCGCTGGGAAAACAACATCCGCATGGCCAGCGTGCTGGGTTTTGTCGGTGCCGGCGGGCTGGGGCAGATGTTGTACGTCAGCCTCAGTCTGTTCCAGGAAGCGCAGGCCAGCACGGTGATTCTGGCGATGCTGGTGCTGGTGTTTGTGGTCGACTGGTTGAGTGCGTGGAGCCGCCAGCGTTGGGTCAAGGCGTAGACGCAGATGCTGGTGAGTGGATATCTGCCAGAAGCTGATTATGCTCAAGGAAACCTTGCACACCCGCGAGGCGCTCAGACTGTGCAGGTTTCATGCGACCGCAAGGGCGGCATTTGCCACAAGGCCAGAGTGCGATAAGCAGTAACGGGGGACTCCGGCCTACAACAATAAGCACAACGGAGAACACCCATGGCCACAACCTACACAACGTCCACCGGCAGTCCACCGCGCAGCGGCGGCATCACCAAGGAAGAGCGCAAGGTCATCTTCGCCTCGTCCCTCGGTACGGTTTTCGAGTGGTACGACTTTTACCTCTACGGCTCGCTGGCGGCGATCATCGCCAAACACTTCTTTGCCGGCGTCAACGAAACCACTGCGTTCATCTTTGCCCTGCTCGCCTTTGCGGCAGGGTTTGCCGTGCGGCCGTTCGGTGCGATTGTGTTTGGCCGGCTCGGCGACATGATCGGGCGCAAACACACGTTCCTGATCACCATCGTGATCATGGGGATCTCGACCGCTATCGTCGGCTTGCTGCCCGGTTACGCGACCATTGGCGTCGCCGCGCCGATCATCCTGATCACCCTGCGCTTGCTGCAAGGCCTGGCGCTGGGCGGCGAGTATGGCGGCGCCGCGACTTACGTGGCCGAACACGCGCCACGCAACAAGCGCGGCTTCTTTACCTCGTGGATTCAAACAACCGCAACGCTGGGCCTGTTTTTGTCGTTGCTGGTGATTCTCGCCTGCCGCACCGCGCTGGGCACCGAAGCGTTCGAAGCCTGGGGCTGGCGCATTCCGTTCCTGCTGTCGATTCTGCTGCTGATCATCTCGGTGTACATCCGCCTGCAACTGAGCGAGTCGCCGGTGTTCCAGAAAATGAAGGCCGAAGGCAAGGCATCGAAAGCGCCGCTGACCGAATCCTTCGCCCGTTGGAACAACCTGAAAGTGGTGATCATGTCGCTGCTCGGCGGCACGGCCGGCCAGGCCGTGGTCTGGTACACCGGGCAGTTCTATGCGCTGTTCTTCCTGTTGCAGACCCTGAAGATCGACCCACAGACCGCTAACCTGCTGATCGCCGGTTCACTGCTGATCGGCACGCCATTCTTCGTGATTTTCGGTAGCCTCTCCGACCGCATCGGGCGCAAGCCGATCATCATGGCCGGCTGCATTCTGGCGGCGCTGACCTACTTCCCGATCTTCCATGCGCTGACCCAGTACGGAAATCCCGACGTGTTCATCGCCCAGGAGAAGAACCCGGTCAAAGTGATCGCCAATCCCGATCAGTGTTCGTTCCAGTTCGACCCGGTGGGCAAGGCCCGATTCACCAGTTCCTGTGACCTGGCCAAGACCCTGCTGGCGAAACGGGCGATCCCGTATGAGAACGTGATTGCCGAACCCGGCACCATCGCGCAAGTGCGCATTGGCGACAAAGTGGTCGAGAGTTTCGAAGGCAGTGCGCTGCCCGCTGCCGACTTCAAGACGCGCAATGATGCCTTCACCGCGACCCTCGGCACCGCACTCAAGGACGCCGGTTACCCGGAGAAAGCCGACCCGGCAAAAACCAACTACCCAATGGTGCTGCTCTTGCTGACCGTGCTGGTGATCTACGTGACCATGGTCTATGGCCCGATCGCCGCGTGGCTGGTGGAACTGTTCCCGACGCGCATCCGCTACACCTCGATGTCGCTGCCCTATCACATTGGTAACGGCTGGTTTGGCGGCTTCCTCCCGACAGTGGCGTTCGCCATGGTCGCCGCCACCGGCGATATCTATTACGGCTTGTGGTACCCGATCGTGATTGCCGTGATGACCGCGGTACTCGGCATATTCTTCCTGCCGGAAACCAAGGATCGCGACATTCTCAAGGATTGAACCGAATCCCTGTAGGCGCTGCCGCAGGCTGCGGTAGCGCCTACAGCGGTTGGCGCAAGCGCATAAATGACCGCTCGTCGCCACCTGTAAGATCTGACAGGTGCGCTTTACCCCACAACGCGCTCTGATAACTCCTGCCGGTCCACCACGCAGGAGCCTCATTCATGACCACCTCAACCCCACCGGACAACACCGTCCTCGTCCTGAGGCCGCCAATCGTCAACGGCCAAACCATGCCCGTGGTAGGTGCACACATCGGTGTGCCCCTGGTGGCCTATGACGGTGAAGGCGCGGTTGTCCTCGTCGATCCTCCGCTGAAGGGCACCATGGACCCCGGGGATGTCATGGAGCTTTGGCTTGAGGGAGAGGCGGCTGCACTGGACAGCAAAACCATTGAGTATCCGGATGTGCGCACCACGTTGCGTATTCCCAAGGGCCGACTGCACCCGGACAAGGTCAACGAGCTGTACTACACCGTCACGCGCGCCAGTAACAATCAAGACAGATCCACACCCTCGCTGGAAATACTCTATAACCGCATCCGTCCGGGTCTGAAGGATCGGTACGACGCCCCCGGCGGCCATTCCGAACTCGAGTTGCTGCTGCCGGATGTCATCAGAAATGGCGTCGATCCCGATTTCGTCAACGCGCAAGTCAGCGTTTCATACCCGTACTGCAGGGCCTACGACAGCATTACCCTCAAATGCAACGGCGAGCAAATGACCGTCAAGGTGAAGCCGACCGAGGCTCCACCACCCCCTAACCCAGGCTCGGAAGTCCCGATCACCATTCACTTCACTGTGGATCGCGCATTTCTCGACAAAGCCAAACGGCTGGACCAGAAACTGCATTTTTCCTACACCGTCACCGACCAGATCGGCAACGGTCCGGACACCGATGCGCCGTGGTCGCCGGTGCAGACCGTGGATGAGGATCTGGATGGTACGCGCCTGCCGATGCCGATTCTGCTGGAACGCAAAGAAGACTTTCCGGGGGATGACGCGAGCATCATTGACCTTGAGAAACTCGCCGGCAATCCGTTGCTGATCGTTGTGATAACGGCGGACAACCGTTTTGTCGTGGGCGATGACGTCATCGCGACCTATACCGCAACAAACACAGGCCAACCCGCCGATGTAGTAATACCCGTTTCCGGCAAAGTGGAAGCGGATCCTTTCGGCGCGAAGAAAACCTTGTTCCTTGAAGTCGCCAACGACAAGGTTTTCGCTGGCAGTGACGTCACCGTAACCTACGAGTTGCGCAGGTCCAACGGTGATCTGGTGGCCAACTCCAACACAGCTAAAGCAACGGTGACAGGGACCAACCCAATAGAACTGCTGCCGCCATTTCTGGTGGCACCGGCGGTCGACCCGATTGATGTACTGGCCTATCCGAACGGCGTGACGGTGCGGATCGAATACCTCCAGGCCCTTGATGTGGACAAAGCTCGGCTGGTGGAGGTCAATCCGCCAGCGGGTGCGCCGAAGTTTCCATTGGTGCCATTCAATGCCAATAAGCGGGTGAACACGGTGCTGAGTCCGGCGTATCTAGAGGCTCGGCAAGGCTAGGTGATCGAACTGCATTGGAACCTGAATCGCAACAATCAACAAGCTGGCCGCTCAACAGAGCTGAACTTAACGATATTGAAACTTCCTGCGGTCCTGTTTTTTATCAACGCCCCTTACCTCATCGCCCCTGCGGGTCGATTGAAAGAAGTCGTTATTCGCGTTGGCTCCGAGGCTCAACCGATTGCTGATGCAAAAGTGACGTTGACCCTTCCTGATGGCTTCAGATACGCCGATGGCGGCTCGGGTGATCGGGAATTCATTAGCGATGCTTTGGGTTTGATCACCGTTAATGACATTAAAGGTTCGAGCCGTCCGGGCGAAGTCGCCCTGATTGCGACCCATGCAGGTCGAACAGAAAGCGCTAAGGTTGTTGTTCAGGCTCATGGGCCGGTAGGCAGGATTGAGATGGTAGCCCAGCCTCACACGATCATCTTCAGTCGAGATGGCAAGAGGGCCTATGTCGGTTGTGATTCCCCAGAATCCATCGCTGTCATTGATACCGCCTCGAACACCGTAATAGACAGATACTTGGTCGGGACCGTCCAGTATGATTTTGCTTTAAGCCCAGACGACAAATTCCTGTATGTCACCGCTGTGCTTAATGCAAAAAACACGCTCTACATCCTTGAAGCGGCCACAGGGAAAACAGTCAAAACAATAGAAAGCACGCAGGACCAGACACATATATTTTTCAAGCCAGATGGAACAGAATTTTTTAGGTGCCTTCATGGATATGGAATCTCTCTCACTAATACAGCAACAGAGCTTCCGCGCAGCCTGGCTACTCTAAAAAACCCAGCATCAGGTACATTTACTAATGACGGGAAACTTCTTTACGTGTGTATCACTACCCCGGGATCTTCTGTCGCGGTGATCGAAACCGCCACCCTCAAGGTGCTGCGTAATATCACCATAACCCCAAAAGCAAGTTACTGCGCGCTCAGCCCTGATAACAGCCGCCTATATGTCGTCCATTACAGCGATACCCCGTATCCAGGGGTGACGGTAATCGACACCAGCAACGACAAGCCCATCACGAACATACCGACAGCTCAATCCATGCACCTCGTATTAAGTTCAGGTGGAGACTTTCTATATGTCCCATCCCGAGCAAGCCAATCGGTATTGGTGATCGACACAAAAAACTTCAGCACTCGCAACATCCCGGCACCCGGTAGTTATCATGGGCTTGCCCTCACCCCAGACGACTCGCGCCTTTTTGTGTGTCTCGCTGATAGCCGTGCGATAGATGTCTTTCAGATTGAAAATACAGCAGATAATTTAGGATGGAGCGAACCCGGTTTACAGCCATAACAGGCAATCCGGGAACAGAAAAAACTTTTCACTGGAACAATCATCGCTCGGTAGTTAGTGCAAAAGATCGTAGCCTTCGGCGACTCCTGCAAAAATCAGGAACTGCCGAAAGCTGCGATCTTTTGCTTTTGAGGGCTTACCCGATTCGAACCTGTCCGCTAACAGTTAGCTGCACCCTGACCACTCGTCGCAAACCCCAACGCACCTGTCAGATCTGACAGGTGCGCTTTCCCCCACAACGCGCTCTGATAACTCCTGCCCGCCCACCGTCCAGGAGCCGTAAACATGGCCACAGCCAAATCCAGCGACAACACCATATTGGCGCTATTCCCTCCCCACGCTCCAGAAGCCACTACCCCGGTGGTCGGTGCTGTCTATGGTGTGCCCAAGCATGTCTACGACCTCAAGCCCATGGGCCTGACCATCGTCGTCGACCCTCCGCAATCTGGCACGCTGCAAGAAGGCGATGTCATTCGGCTGCGGCTCAACGGCGCCGATACCGAAGCCACAAAAACCGTCCTGGCTGGCGAAGAAAATTCCCGTCACACCCTGTACCTGCCCAAGGGCCTGCTGCTGACCGATCGCGTCAATACCCTCGTTTACACCATCACCCGCATCAGCGAGAACAAAGGCACCTCCACGCCGGAGCTGACCCTGCTGTACAACACCATCCGCCCCGGCATCGAGGATCGCTCGCCCGGCGATAGCGCCCATTCCGAACTGCAACTGATCCTGCCCCAGGACGTGCTCGACGACGGCATCGACGCCGACCGCGCCAAACAGGGCGTGCAAGTATGTTTCGCCTACCCTTACTGCCGCGCCTACGACCAGATCCGATTGAACTGCAACGGTCAGGATGTCACGCACACCGTGACCGCCGCCGAGGCCCAGCCCATTCCCTCGGCCGAGCCGACAACGATCTGCGTCATGGTCGACGAAGCAGTGTTCCTGAGCGCCGGGGACAACCCGAAGTTCATCTTTTCCTACACCGTCACCGACCAGCTCGGCAACGGGCCGGACACCGATTCGCCCTATTCCGGCGCGGTGGAGGTCGATGTGAACCTGAAGGAAACCCGCCTGGTCGCCCCCGATCTGGCCGAGGATCCGGATGACCCGAACGACGATCCGAGCACTATTGATCTGGACAAACTCTCCGGCAAGGATCTGACCGTATTGGTCCACACCTTTGCTCCGTTGTGGCAACCCAACGATAAAATCCGCGTGAGCTACAGCGCCACCGCGGCGAACGGCACCGTTACCCTGCACAGTGTGGAACAGGACGTCGTGCGCATCCCGTTCACCTACAAACTGATGGTGCCCAACGCCAAAGTAATCGCCGGCAGCGTGGTGCGGGCGAAGTACGAATTGCTGAAAAATGGCAACGTCTTCGCCACTTCGAAAAATGCCGTGGCCGAAGTTACCGGCTCAGAGGCTATCGAGTTGTTGCCGCCGGTGCTGCTGAAACCGGCGGTGAGCCCGATCGACGTTCTGGCGTATCCGCAGGGCGTGACCATCCGGGTCGAATATCTGGGCGCTCTGCCAGGCGACAAAGCGCGGCTGGTGGAGGTCAACCCACCGGCAGGCGCACCGCAGTTTCCACTGGTGCCGTTCAACAATAATAAACGCACAAACACTGTATTAAGTCCGGCGTTCCTGGCAGCCAGGCATGGCAAGGAAATTCGGTTGCGGTGGAACCTGAATCGCGATAATGCACAGAAAGGCAAGTCGCCTGATTTGAACCTGAGCGTGTCGAAGATTAACGAGGGCGATACGCGTTTGCCGACGCCGGTGGTGGATGGCAAGACCGGCAATGAACTCGACGTGGCGCTGTTACAGCCCACCGCCCAGCTCACCGTTGCGACCTGGCCGCACGTCGAGGGTGAGCGGCTGTGGTTGCAATACGAGGGCAAGGACAATCAGGACAAGACCGTGACCTTCGACGACCTTCGCGGTGAAGTGGGCGTGGGTGCATCAGGCTTGAGCCGGACGGTGCCGCTGGACTGGTTGAAAGACTTGAAAGATGGCAGTGAGTTGAAGGTGACGCTCAAGGTTAATTTTGATGGGGTGCCGAATGCGGCGACGGCGGTTGGGTTTCCTCGGCGCATTTACACCGTCAGCACCGTGGAGGATGTGAAACCGACAATAGACTCAATCAAAGGCTTACCGAGCAACATCGAAATCCCGGACAACGGCGACACAGTAGAAACTTCAGTGATTCTCATCGGTATAGCCGCAAGGGGCCAACAAGTTGATGTAGTGGATGGTGACGAATCTAAAGGTGAACCCTTCGCAAGTCCGACAGATGGAGAATGGAGGCTGACTGTTACAGATCTGGACTTGGGCAGTCACAGTTTTACTGCCAAAGCGCTGTACGGCTCTGGCGCATCGTCGCCGGCCAGAACACTGACAGTAGAGCCGCCATTCCCCGTCCTTGATCCCGGTGCTGACAAAACGCTAAACCTGATGACCTTCATCGTAGCCGAGGGACGGCCACCGCTGTACGCGCCGGCAGAGGCAATCTTCACGCAAGCGGCATCAGGTGGTATAGGTCCCTACAAATACATCTCGTCAAACCCTGTTGTAGCCAGTGTGACCGAGCTAACAGGAACGGTAACTTGCAGAACCAATGGCACCACAAGAATCAGCATCACTGACGCCAACGGTACACAAGCTTCTTACCTGGTGACGGTTGGGGGGATCAGAACCATATTGAGAAACGACTCGACTTGGCGGTCATGGCCGAACGCCCACAGTTACTGCATTTCAAGAGGTGGGCGCCTTGCCACTCTCGCTGAAATGAGAGCGTTTTATGATCTCTACGCCAAAGAACGAGCTGACGTGGCGGCCCTGCTGGGATGGCCCTTGATTCAAAATCATCCCAGCGCACTTTTCGGTGCGTGGCTTGCAGATGGCGGCGGCGGCTCACATTACTATTTCAATCTTACGGGAACCTTCGGAAATTCGGGTAGCGTCCCATGGGGTACCAATACGGATGGATATGGGCGACCAGCGTTATGTTTGTATGGCTGATTAAACCTAACAACTAAACGGGGCCAAACCACATTTTCCCGTTTTTTAGTACAAAAGATCGCAGCCTTCGGCGACTCCTGCAAAAATCAGGAGCTGCCGAAGGCTGCGATCTTTTGCTTTTAGGACTTACCCGATTCGAACCTGTCCGCTAACAGTTAGCCGCACCCTGACCACTCGTCGCAAACCCCAACCCACCTGTCAGATCTGACAGGTGCGCTGTACCCCGCAAAGCGCTCTGATAACTCCTGCCCGCCCACCGTCCAGGAGCCGTAAACATGGCCACAGCCAAATCCAGCGACAACACCATATTGGCGCTATTCCCTCCCCACGCTCCAGAAGCCACCACCCCGGTGGTCGGTGCTGTCTATGGTGTGCCCAAGCATGTCTACGACCTCAAGCCCATGGGCCTGACCATCGTCGTCGATCCGCCGCAATCTGGCACGCTGCAAGAAGGCGATGTCATTCGGCTGCGGCTCAACGGCGCCGATACCGAAGCCACAAAAACCGTCCTGGCTGGCGAAGAAAATTCCCGTCACACCCTGTACCTGCCCAAGGGCCTGCTGCTGACCGATCGCGTCAATACCCTCGTTTACACCATCACCCGCATCAGCGAGAACAAAGGCACCTCCACGCCGGAGCTGACCCTGCTGTACAACACCATCCGCCCCGGCATCGAGGACCGCTCGCCCGGCGATAGCGCCCATTCCGAACTGCAACTGATCCTGCCCCAGGACGTGCTCGACGACGGCATCGACGCCGACCGCGCCAAACAGGGCGTGCAAGTATGTTTCACCTACCCTTACTGCCGCGCCTACGACCAGATCCGATTGAACTGCAACGGCCAGGATGTCACGCACACCGTGACCGCCGCCGAGGCCCCGCCCATTCCCTCGGCCGAGCCGACCAGGGTCTGCTTGATGGTCGAGGAAGCGGTGTTCCTGAGCGCCGGGGACAACCCGAAGTTCATCTTTTCCTACACCGTCACCGACCAGCTCGGCAACGGGCCGGACACCGATTCGCCCTACTCCGGCACGGTGGAGGTCGATGTGCATCTTCGGGAAACCCGCTTGGCCGCCCCCGATCTGGCCGAGGATCCGGACGATCCGACCGACGATCCGAGCACCATCGATCTGGACAAACTCGCCGGCAAGGACCTGACCGTATTGGTCCAGACCTTTGCTCCGTTGTGGCAACCCAACGATAAAATCCGCGTGAGCTACAGCGCCACCGCGTCGAACGGCACCGTTACCCTGCACAGTGTGGAACAGGACGTCGTGCGGATCCCGTTCACCTACAAACTGATGGTGCCCAACGCCAAAGTAATCGCCGGCAGCGTGGTGCGGGCGAAGTACGAATTGCTGAAAAATGGCAACGTCTTCGCCACTTCGAAAAATGCCGTGGCCGAAGTTACCGGCTCAGAGGCTATCGAGTTGTTGCCGCCGGTGCTGCTGAAGGCAGTGAGCCCGATCGACGCGCTGGCGTATCCGCAGGGCGTGACCATTCAGGTCGAGTATTTAGAACACCTGCCAGGCGATAAAGCGCAGCTGGTGGAAGTTAACCCACCCGCAGGTGCACCAGGGTTTCCATTGGTGTCGTTCAACGCCAATAAACGCACCAACACCTTGTTGAGCCAGGCTTTTCTGATCGCACGACAAGGCAAGCCCCTGGTGTTTCGCTGGCACCTGAATAGCAATAACGCGGAGGTTGCCCAATCGCCTGAGCTGAACCTGAGCGTGTCGAAAATTACCGAGGGCGATGCACGTTTGCCGACGCCGGTCATTGATGGCAAGACCGGCAATGAACTCGACGTGGCGCTGTTACAGCCCACCGCCCAGCTCACCGTTGCGGCATGGCCGCACGTCGAAGGTGAACGGCTGTGGTTGCAGTACGAAGGCAAGGACAATCAGGACCAGACCGTGACGTTCGACGACCTTCGCGGTGAAGTGGGCGTGGGTGCATCAGGCTTGAGCCGGGCGGTGCCGCTGGCCTGGCTGAAAGGCTTGAAAGATGGCCGTGACTTGAAGGTGACGCTCAAGGTTAATTTTGACGGGGTGGCGAACGCGGCGACGGCGGTGGGGTTTCCGGTGCGCTCTTATACCGTCAAGGCAGGCGCCGACGTGCAACCAGTGATCACCCGGGCCGAAGACAGCCAAGGCGTGGAGATCCCGCAGGGAGGCACGACACGTGACACCACCGTGATCCTCACCGGCAGCGCAACCCCGGGTCAGAAGGTGCAAATCTTCGACGGCGCCGCCGACAAGGGCGAAGCCAGCGCCGACCCGCTGAGCGGAATCTGGAGCCACAGGATCAGCGGACTGACCGTCGCAGAGCACCCCTTCACCGCCAAGGCCTTGTACGGTTCAGGCCAGACATCGACCGTGCGCAGCCTGAAAGTCTCCGCGTTGCCCGAGCTGATTATTGACAAAACACCGGTGGTGCTCAGCGCCCGCAACTGGATCGCGGTAGGGGAAGAACTGCAGAAGCTTCTGGTCGCCAATCCGACGCCGCCAGTCGGCACCTACGCAGACCGATTTCCGCAGCAAGGCACCCCGCCCTATACCTACACGTCCGCCAATGAGGAGATTGCCGTTGCCAACCCAACCAACGGGCGGATTTCCGGGACGGGGAATGGCACGACGACCATTACCGTTGCGGATGCGAGTGGGGATGTGGTGGAGATTCAGGTGACGGTTAGTCGGGTCAGGCGGATACATCGGTCGACTATCAAATTCGACGACACCCTTGGCGCCATAACGTGGCGGGACAACAATGATTACTATCCACTCAATGTTTTGATCGTGACCAGAGAACTGGAAGCTTTTTTCCCTTGCCAGTTATCACCTACCCCCAACGATCCGCATCCTGACTCTGTAATAGGACACAACGATTTCAGAACGTCCTTCATTGTCTCAACAACACATACATGGGAATCACCCTCCGTAACATATCCTGGCGCCTACGCTTTGGGATATTCAATTTGACCACATACCGTATCAACGAAATCGCCAAAACAAACATCACAACCGGATGATGGAGAAACATAATTCCCCTCCCACCCGCTAAGGGCGTGGAGGGGAATTGATTCTGTCGCTGGCAGACAAATCAAAAGATCGCAGCCTTCGGCGGCGATTTTTTGCATTTAAACCACTGCGTTTAAAAAACACCTTCAGACACGTCTTACAGGCTACACATCCTTGCGCCATTGCCTACAGCTACGCCAGAATCGGCCGGCTTGTGGGTCTTGGGTGCGGGTTCTATTGTGGGTCGGTCGCTGATTGTTCAGTGATCGGGTTTAGCAGCCCGGCAATTTTCAAGGCTCGCGAGTCTCGCCATGATGTTATGGCGGCTTTGCGTGGGGCACTTCGGTGCGCCGGGATCCTTGAGCCTGGTCTGCTAACCCGCGTACAAGCCGCCACCTCTTTGTTTAGCAGCGAAGGTTGACGGCTCCATTTCTCAAGGAGCTTTACCATGATCAAACCAACGCCAAACCCGCCCGAAACCGACGCCACCTCCCCCTACGAATCCCTCGACTCAAAAAAACTCCACGAAGCCGCCGACCGCGCCCTCGATCACTACCTCTGCCCGCCCGGCTCCACCCCACTGCCACGCAGAAGCCGCGGGATGTACGCCGTCACCGCCGACTTCAAAAACGAAGAACTGCTGGTCGATGCCAGCGACACACTCGCTTCAGCCAGAACCATCGCCCATGACGCCGCCGCCCTGTTGCCGGCAGCGCAGCGCCGGACGCTGTTGGGGATTGCGCAACTGATCATGCTGAGCGAGCTGGCGGTGAACCGCGCGCTGGATAATCTGCAATTGCCTCAATAGCAAGGATCTGTGACCAGCACCGAGCAAGGCGTTGTGGCCCCTGACGCCTTCGCGGGCAAGCCCGCTCCCACTGGTTCTGCGTGTAAATACAGGTTTGTGAGCAACACCGCCTCCTGTGGGAGCAGGCTTGCCCGCGATGACGGCCTCACAGCCAGCACAAGTCTTAATGCATCAAAAAAACCGCCGCCCCGTTCAACCGGGACGGCGGTTTTCTTGTTTCATCGCAGCACACTCAGACGACACCAAGGTGCTAGAACGGCCCCTGAGTGACCACACGGGTATCAATGATCTGCTGTAGAACCTGAATGCGCTGCTGGTAGATATCCGTCAGGCACTTCACATCAGCCGCGCATTGGCTGCGTTTTTTCAGCCAGGCGTGCTGCTGCCCGATCAACGCGTCACGCCCGCCCATGGGCAGAAAGCGTCGGTCGAGCTTGTAGAGCAGCGCCATGCTGACGTCCATATCGTTAAGCGCGCGATTGGCGCAGATCGCTTTTTCGTCGGCTGCACTGGCGCGCTCGCAGTCGAAACTGGCGGCGTGGCCGGCCCCGCCGATTATCAGAACAGACACACCGAGCAAAGCTGCAAAGAGGTTTTTCGGGAACATGGCGTCAGGTATCCGGACAGTCGTTGATCGAGTCGATTCGAGCCATCGTTGTGGCGCAAAGTTTCTGCGCACCGCTCATTCCAGTGCAACGCAAAAATATCGAACGCCCACCGCAACGTCACCTCCAATGTTTACACCACTGGAGGTCTGCACCATGAATAGCGATGACAGCAAAACCCCGAACGCCACGCCCACCGATACGTCCGGCAAACCGGTGCACGTAGTCGAGCGTGATCTTGAAGATCACGATGATGACACTGAGGCCGTGGATGAAATCATCACCCCCTCGTCCACCCGCGTGAAAGAGCAGGACGCCGAGACGCTGCAAAACAAAATTGATGAAATCGAACGCAAAGTGGCCGACGGTAATTAGTCTTTTACGAAGGCGATCGCAAAGAGTCGGCGTTGGCGGTTTGCGATTGCTTTCGTCGAGGTTTTGCAATTGGCTTTTAAGCTTGAAGTTTTTATTTCAAACAGATCCACGCCCTCTTAAACATCGCTAAACACTGCCATCACTTTCTTTTAAATCAAAGTGATAGACCAAGGAGTCTGCGCACGATTTCGCCCCCTGCATTGTCCCTTCCGAGAGCGCCAATGACCGTTCGGCGCTTTTTCTGGCAGGCCGTCGAAATCGGATCTAGGGTTGCGTGGCTGGCGATATGCCAGCCAACAAAACGGACAGGTGTCCGTGACATTGCCGGTAAAGAAACAGGGATGGTTTTTTAGGATTGCAGTCGCTTGTCAACGCTTTCGAGCGCCCAACTGATCCCTGTGTTTCGTTGTTTTCTATCAAGGAAAGAATGATGACCAACGTACAGGCGAATTTCTTCTGTTTGTCGTTATGGCAAACCCATTCAATCGCGCCACCCGCGAAACCCGACGGGTTCGGCTGACGCCGCTGGCGCCTGCATCGACGCTGCCGCGTCGCCCATGCGCGAACTGCCTCAAGCGTTAAACAGATCCGGACGGATCAGGCGGTGCCACGCCAGGTAGACCCTGCCGGGTTTGCCGAGTTGCACGCTGCTGCCTGGCTGTCAGGAAAGGCGCCCCTTTGCCCAAAGGGGCTGTAGAGCCACACCTGCGAGGAAACCCGCGAAATGTCCCAATCCTCCCACGTCATCCCGCCGTATGGCGTCGCCATCCAGAGTTCGATTGATGGCGGCGATGTGCACCACATGAAGACTTTGTTGAAACAGCGCGACTCGACAAAGCCTGAAGCGCAAGACCTGAAGGACGCGTACGAAAAACTGGCCCGGGAAATTTCCCGTCTGGAAAAACGTTAAGGCCATTTCCCACATTGCAATGGAGGCAATCACCATGTCCGGTTCCACTCAGCAACATGTCGGCCTGTTCCCGGTGTGCTATCGCATTGGTACAAACGCGCCCGGTGCGCAAACGCTTTCGCTAAATCTGCTGGTTTCCACGCCACAACGAGAAGTCAGCGGCACGGCGGCGATCACTCAAGCCATTAGCCCACCGCTCGACGTCCACGCGGACGTCTGGGGCGAATACACCTACATGACCGTGATGGCGCCCGGTGTCAGCAAAATCCTGATTACCGCGCAAGGCAATCACGGCGGCCCTGGGTCCAACTCGATCGTCACGTTCAAACTGCATTTGGTGGTCGGCACCGACTGGAAGGACGGCGTGGCCAATTATGCATACTTCGATGGCCAGCGCTGGCATGAGGTGAGCAACGCGCCTGTGCATCTGGTCGACTCGTTCTACCCGCCACTCGAACCCGGCCCGGTGATTCTCCCGTACCCGCCGATCATGCCGCTGTACGCCGCACCGATTCAGAGCGCCATCGCCAGCGGTGATCTGGCCCAGATGAAAAACCTGGCGAAGTTGGCCCAACAGCAACTCGATCAACAACCGCAACTGCAAAGCGCGCTGGAAAAGGCGAAGAGCGAAGTCAGCCGTCTGCAAAGTCGCTGAAACCGTTCATTGAATCCGCCATTCATTTAAGGGAGTAGCACCATGTCGATCGGACTTTTTCACACCCGTCTCAATGTCAGCAATTCAATGCTTGGCGCCCCGGTTCTGACCCTCGATCTGTTGGTCGATACCGTGCACAAAAAAGTCAGCGGGATTGCCAGTGTCTTTCAGGCCACCTGGCCCACCGTCAATTTTCGTGCGCGGGTCTGGGGCAGTTATTCCGAGGCCAAGCTGACGTCGAAAGTCGAAAACCACATCATCCTCACCCTCGACGGCAGCCCGAGCGGCCCGCTCAGCCAGATCGCCCAGACCTTCCACCTCAAAGGCATTCTGGCCGGCGACTGGGCCGGCGGTTTTGTCGATTATCGCTATGAAGAACAGGGCCAGTGGCACGAGATGAAACATGTCGCCGTGCACCAGGCGCCGACGGTCGAGCCGCAACCGGTACCGCATCCGTACCTGCCGTTGTATGCCGTGGCGGTGCAGCAGGCACAGGCCAGTGGTGATCTGGCGCAACTCAAGTCCGTGGTCCGGCAAGCCGAGCAGCAACTGGCCCACGAGGACGTCTTGCGTGGTGCACTCGAGCAACTGAACGCGGAAATCGCGCGCCTGGAAGCGCGCTAACTGTCAGGCCCGGGCGGGATCAGCGATGATTCCGTCCGGGATTTGTGACAACCAAGGTCAATCCATTCGTGCCGCGCACAAGTACGTGCGTAAGGATTTCCCATGTCAGACGCCCGCCCTGCCCGCTACCTCAGCGACACCGATCTCAAGCGCTACGTGCCAGTGCACGTGGTCTGGGAAATCACCCTGGCCTGCGACCTCAAATGCCTGCACTGCGGCTCCCGCGCGGGGCATCGCCGACCTGACGAACTCAATACCCGCGAATGCCTGGAGGTGATCGACGCACTGGCCGAACTGGGCACCCGCGAGATCACCCTGATCGGCGGCGAAGCCTATCTGCGCAAGGACTGGACGCAGTTGATCCGGGCAATTCACGACCACGGCATGTACTGCGCGATTCAGACCGGCGGGCGCAATCTCACCCCGGCGAAAATGCAGGCGGCGGTCGACGCCGGCCTCAATGGCGTGGGCATTTCCCTCGATGGTCTCGCGCCGTTGCACGATGCCGTGCGCAATGTGCCGGGCTCGTTCGACAAAGCGGTGGACACCCTGCGCCGGGCCAAAGCCCTGGGTCTGGCCGTGAGCGTCAACACCCAGATCGGCGCGGCCACCCTGCCCGATTTGCCCGAACTGATGGACACCATCATCGAACTCGGCGCGACCCATTGGCAGATCCAGATCACCGTCGCAATGGGCAATGCCGTCGACCATCCGGAACTGCTGCTGCAGCCGTATCAGCTACTGGAGGTGATGCCATTGCTCGCGCGGCTGTATCGCGAAGGCGTGGATCGCGGCCTGTTGATGAACGTCGGCAACAACATCGGCTACTACGGCCCCTATGAACATATCTGGCGCGGTTTCGGTGACGAGCGCGTGCACTGGAGTGGTTGCGCAGCCGGGCAAACGGTGCTGGCGCTGGAGGCGGACGGCACAGTGAAAGGCTGTCCGTCGCTGGCCACGGTCGGCTTCTCCGGTGGCAACGTGCGCAATATGAGCCTGCATGACATCTGGCATTACAGCGAAGGCATGCACTTCGGGCGTCTGCGTTCGGTCGATGACATGTGGGGTTATTGCCGCAGTTGTTATTACAACGACGTCTGTCGCGGCGGCTGCACCTGGACGTCGCACTCGCTGTTGGGCAAACCCGGCAACAATCCCTACTGCCACTACCGCACGCTGGAGCTGGAAAAACGCGGATTGCGCGAACGCATCGTCAAGGTCGAGGACGCCGCACAGCAGTCGTTTGCCGTCGGCCGTTTCGACCTGATCACCGAGCGCATCGACACCGGGGAAAAGGTCAGCAGCGTCAGCGACAGCGGTCAGGTGATCAAACTGGCGTGGATCAATCAGGGCCGGCAATCGCCGGAGGAAGGACGGATACCGGTGCAACTCAGCCTGTGCCGCAGTTGCCTGCAATACATTTATCCGCAAGAGGTAACGTGCCCGCATTGCCAGGCGGATGTGGCGGCGGCGCAGGCGGTGTATCTGGCGGACCGCGCAAGGCAGCAGGCGATCATGAATACGTTGACGGGGTTGTTGGGCGCGCCGCCGAGTACATTGGTTTAAGGGTTGGGATTTGTGGGTGCAGTTGGATTTACCCCCTCACCCCGGCCCTCTCCCCCAGGGGACGGGTGAGGGTTTCTTCGCCAGGCTGGCATTGAACAACCGCGCCGGCTCGTCCAGTGACGCACCTTTGGCGAAGGTCATCTTCACCGCGTTCCTGTAGGTCTCACCGGTACTGATATTGGCTGCCCTCTGTCTTGTTCATTGGCGGATGCTCGACGGGACCGGAGAGAAGCGACTCTAGTCCGCGACTTTACCCCGCGCCAGTTCCAGGCTCAGCGCGCATTGCGGTACAACATCAACCGCGCACTTTCGTGCAGCCCACGCGTCAATTCCACCAGCCGCTGAAATTCCTGCGGGTGCTGCTCGGCGACATTGTCCAGCGGCGTTGGCGAGCGCAGGTCATGCAGGGTCGGTGCGTTGCCATCGTGTTGCATTTGCAGCAGGTGATGCCGGGTCACGCCGCCAATCAACGGGAACGTGCCTTCGCGCAGTACCAGCGGCACCACGCGCTCGCCTTCTGGCGCCGCTTGCTGAATATCGCGGCCCATCGCACCGTTGCTGAACCGGATGCCGGCCATTCCCGCGACCGTCGGCAACAGATCCGTCAGCCCCACGGCTTCATCGACAACCCTGGGTTTGAGCAGCCCCGGCGCGTGAATCAGCATCGGCACATGGTTGCTCTCCAGCCCCAGCAGTTCGAACGCCGGCGGCATGTGCGGGATCTGGCTGATGCGGGTGTTGTGGTCGCCGAAGAACACAAAAATCGTGTTGTCGTAATAGCCGCCGGCCTTGGCCAGTTCCATCAACTTGCCGATATTGAAGTCCAGCAGGCGCACGGCGTTGTATTGCTCGACACTGCGCGAGCCGGCGGCCTGCACCTGTTCCAGTGAGAGCTGGCTGATCTGAAAGCCGTCATTGTCCTTGGGAATGGTGAACGGCCGATGATTGCCTGAGGTTTGCACGTAGGCGAAAAACGGCCGGTCCTTGGGCAGTTCACGCAGGATGCGGTCGCTTTCCTTGAACAGATCCAGATCGGAAATCCCCCACACGTCCACCAGCGGCGACCGCCAGTCACGCTCCTGATAAAGCTTCACACCCTCGATGCTCTGCTGGATCAGCGCATTGATATTGGCCCACCCGGCATTGCCGCCAATCATGTACAGCTTCTGATAGTCGGTGAACGCGTTGATCAGGGTGTGCTGGCGGGTGATCAACGGGTGCCGCGTTGCAGTGACCTGGCGGGTGACGTCCGGCACCCCGGTAATGCTGGCCCAGACGGTTTTTGCCGTGCCGGTGACCGGCACGTAAAAGTGCCGGAAAAACCAGCTTTGGCTCGCCAGCCGATCGAGATTCGGCGTCGGATTCAGCGGGTTGCCATAGGCGCCCACCGCGCTGGTGCCCAGGGATTCGAGCATGACGAACATCACGTTCGGCGTCCCGGCAACGCGATATGGCTGCACGGCTTGCTGGCGATCAAAGTTCAACGTCTGCACATCCGGCCGATCCACGCCCAGATAACGCGCCACCGCCGGGTAATGCGCACGCACTTGCGCTTCATCGAACTGCGCCTGCCCGGCCTTGAGCGTGTCATACAGAAACAGCACCGGGTTCAGGCCCAGCGCCGCAATCTGGCCATTGCCGGAGAAAAACGCATCGCTCCAGCGCAACGGCACCGGGTTTTCCAGGTTGAGGTTTTCGACGCGGCCAAGCAGCGCCAGCAACACCACGACCAGCCCCACCCCACCGCCCAAGACCAGCGAAGTGCGGCGGATCGTCCGAGGTTCCTGCGCCAGCGTCGCCCGCTCCAGGCGCAGCAATCCGTAGAACCACAGCCCCGACACCGCCAGCCAGCCCAGGGCAATCCACAGCACCGGGTAGGTTTCCCAGACCATTTGCTGCGAGATCTGCGCGTCCTCCAGGTAGCGCAAGACCGTGGCGTTGATCCGCACCCCGAGGTAGGCGTAATGGCCAAAGTCGATGATGTACACCAGCCCGACAACGCCCAGCACCAACAGCCAATAGCCCCTTGCCACGCGGCGCAGTAACGCAACGCGCGCCAGGTTCCAGCGCGGCAGCCAGGCCAGCAGCGCCAGCGGCAACATCAGCAGCACGGCCAGACGCAGGTCGAAGCGCAAGCCAATGCCAAGGGTTTCCCGCAGTTGGGGGTTGTCGACAAACTCGCTGATGTCGATTCCGGAGAATCCCAGCACAAACACCAGCCGCAGCAAAGCCAGCAGTAAAAACACCAAACCTGCCGCACCCACGCCATAGCGCAGACGCCGCGATTGCATCCAGCCCATCATTGACCTCAGTGTCCTGATTCAGATTGAAGATGTCGGTACGGCGGGTAGCGGGCGCAGCAGACGCCAGACTTCCCGCACGCACAGCGCGGCGCCGGCCACCAGGCAATAACCCGCCAGCAGCGGATCGATCAGGTAATCCCAATAGTTTTCCGAGGCCTTGAGCCGCAGGGCGAAAGCCAGCGTGCCGAGTGCCAGCATCGCCACGCCAAGGGTGTTGCGCAGCCACAACAGCGCCAGCGCCGTCAGACCGATCAGCACAATCATTGGCCGTGGATTGAAACCCCAGCGATAAGGGTCGACATAGGTCAGCCCCAGAGTTGCCGGGTAAAGCACCGCCGCCAACCCGGCAAACAGCACCAGCACTTGCACACGCCTGACTGTCGGCAACGGCTGAACCACGCCCAGGCGCTGCAGGCTGACCCAAGCGAGCAACACCAGCGTGGTGATTGCCAGGTCATCGGTGTAACTGCGCACATACGCCGCCAGCGGCAGATCATTGACCGGGATAAACCCGAGCGCCGCCAACACCGGCAACAGCCACGGGCGCCAGCGTCGGGTCAACGCCAATGTGCTCAGCAGCACAAAACCGAGCAGGATAAAACTCAAATGGGCTTGCCACAGAAACAGCATCACAGGCGCTCCGCCAGCCAGGCATCGTTGAAGCTGACATGTTTGATAAAGGTGTTATTCCACGAGTACACCAGGTGATAGAGGCCGTCCGAGCCACGGCTGAAGTACGGATACTCGTACTCGAAGTCACAGCCTTGCGGCTTGCACACGCGGTAATCGAGATTGCTCAGAAAGCGTTGCTCCAACGGCAGGCGCCGCGCACCGCTGGAGGCGCGAAAGCCTTCGCCGATGATCGCTTTGTAGGCTTCGGGGGCGAACGGCTGGCCGAGCGGATCGGGCGACTGATCGAGTTCGATGACGCTGCGCCAGTCATTGAGATTGGCATCGGTGCCGTACAGGCTGAGCTTGAAACGCCCGTCCCGCAGGTCATTGAGCGCCACCAGCAAACCGTCGTCCGCCGTGCCCACCGCCGCCAGCGAAGAGTTGGGGTTGGCCGGTTCCAGCGGATAGGGTTCGCTCCAGGTCTGCCCGGCGTCGTCGGTGCGGCTGGCGAGCACGCGGTGGTGGGTGTCGCCGGCATAACGCAACATGGCCACGGCGCGGTGTCCGTCCAGCGGCACAATGGTCGGCTGCAACGAATGCTTGCCACGGCTGATGCGGAATTTGTCGATCACCGCGCCGTCCGTACTCAGGTACAGGTACTCGGCGAACTTGCCCATGAGCTCGTGATACACCGGCAAGCCGATCGAACCGTCGGCATGGAATACCGGCGCGGCGCGCACCAGCGTGCTGATGTTGAAAAACGGCGAGGTCACCAATTGACGTGGCGTCGACCAGTTGCGCCCGAAGTCATCGGAGACCATCACATTGATCGCGCTGGTGGCCCAGCCACCCACGGACACCGACACGTAAAACATCCACAGCCGTTGGTCCGGTGCCAGCGCGATCACCGGATTACCGAGCTTGCGGATATAGCGCCGGGTGCCGTCGCGGGTCGATTCACGCGTGGCCAGCACGTGTTCGGCGCCCCACTCCGCGGTTTTGGCGTCGTATCGCGCAGTGCGGATCTGCACATCGGCAGCGCCTTCGCGCGACCCGGCGAACCACACCGCCATCAGGTCACCACCGGGCAGCGCGGTGACCGAAGACGAGTGCACGAAGTCGTCGAGTTCCGAGGACACGAAACGGCTGCTGTACATCGGTTCGGGGGCTTGCAGCCCGGCGTCAACCGGCGGTGTCGCCAGCGCGAACGGTGCCAGCACATGGCTCGGATGACTGCGCCACGCAGCCAGAAAAATCAGGCCCACGGCCAGGCTGCCGAGTATGAATGTCAAGCGAAAGGACAACGCACGCATAGTGGACTCGCGGCAAGGACAAGAGGATTAACAATTGGCAGACATCCTTGTCAGCGCGCAGCATTGTCGGGCAATCGGCGACGGCGTCCGGTAAGCATCGACAACGGCAAGTTGTCGCGCACCAGAATGCTTTCAAACAGCGCCGCCGCAACATGGATGCAGACCAGCACCAGCAGGCCGTCGGCAGCGGTTTCGTGGACCTGCAACGGCCAGTCGGCGCCCCACAGGGCATCGACTTCTTCCATCGCCCAGCCGCTGAGGCCCAGGGTCGACAATGCCAGCATCATAAGAATCATCACCAGCCCGCCGATCGGCGAATGCCCGAGGCGATGTTCCGGCCGCCCGGCGATCAGCGACCGCCCGTGCGCCAACAGGCGCGCCGGCGTCGGCCAGAAGTCCGCCCAACGCGCACTGCGCGGCCCGATGAAGCCCCACACGATCCGTAGCAACAGCCAGCCCATGGCGTAATAGCCAAGCCAGACATGCCAGTCGTCACCCGCTTCATTGAAGAAGTAATTGGCGACGAAGACGCTGGCGATGGACAGGTGAAACAGCCGCACCAGCGGATCCCACAGGCGCAGGGACGCGCTCGGCATCAGCCTTTGATCTCGGTCTTGACCGCTTTGCCGCTGACCGGGTCGTGGTAGATCTCGACCTTGCGCTTGTCCTTGTCGAAACCGTAGATCTCGTAGCAGTTGCCATCAGTGACCTTGAACTTGCTGATCTGGTAACCCTGGGCTTTGAGTTGCGCCTGGAAGGCGTTCTGGTCTTGCCATTGCGAACGCTCGGCGGTGGTGCATTGCGGGCCGGCGACGGCCAAAGGGCTGGCGGCAATCAGGGACAACAGCAGAAGTTTGCGCATGGAAACACTCTCGCTCGATGAGGAAGGCCTCACTGTGCAAAAGCAACCTTAGTGAAAGCTTAGTTGGCAACGAGTGGTTACATCTTTCCCGTCGGCCGGACTGCCACGGCGCCCTGTGCAACGGCATGATGCCGCCCATCAACGCCCCTGTTGCCCACTGAGAACCGCCCATGCGCCTGCTGCTGGTTGAAGACGATCAAGCCCTCGGACAAGGCATTCGTGTTGCCTTGAGCAGCGAGGGCTACACCCTCGACTGGTTGCAGGACGGGGTCAGCGCCCTGCATGCCCTGCACAGTGAAAGCTTCGACCTGCTGTTGCTTGACCTCGGCTTGCCACGGCTTGATGGCCTGGCCCTGCTGCAACAACTGCGCGGTGCACAACAGGACCTGCCGGTGCTGATTCTCACCGCACGCGACGGCACCGCCGAACGCATCGCCGGCCTCGATGCCGGGGCCGACGACTACCTGATCAAACCGTTCGACGTCGATGAATTGAAGGCGCGCATTCGTGCGTTGCTGCGCCGCAGTCAGGGCCGCGCCCAACCGGTGCTGGAACATGCCGGCGTGTGCCTTGACCCGGTCAGCCAGCAAGTCACCTGGCAGGGTCTCGAGGTGGTGGTGACACCGATGGAATATCAACTGCTCCATCAACTGATGGCGCGTCCCGGCAAGGTGGTCACCCGCGAGCGCTTGTCCCGGGCGCTATATGGCTGGCAGGACCATGTCGAGAGCAACACCCTGGAAGTGCTGATTCACAACCTGCGCAAAAAGCTTTCGACCGGTCTGATCCGCACCGTGCGCGGCGTCGGTTATGTCGTGGAGCTCAAGTCATGATTTCGATCCGCGCGCGAATTCTGGTCCCCGTACTGATTCTGGTGCTGATCGGCGATGTGCTGATCAGTTGGCTGGTGTTGCGCGACAGCCACCATGAAATCGAAGAAGTCTACGACGCCCAACTGGCGCAGAGTGCGCGCCTGCTGCAAGGCGTACTGGCGCAACGCGCGCCGGGCGACAACGACTGGAAGCGCCTGTATCAGGCCTTCGATGAGGCGATGAGCCGGGTCGGCGATGGCGAAGCGGCGCATCCGTACGAAACGCGGCTGACGTTTCAGGTCTGGCGCAGTGACGGGCAATTGTTGATGCGTTCGGCCGAAGCGCCGGAACTGAATGCGCCGCCGACCACCCTCGGTTCCCACGACCTGATGGAAAACGGCCGCGACTGGTGTGCGTTCCTGCTCAAGGACTCGCAGCAAGGGTTGTTGATCTGGGTTGGCGAGCGCGACGACATTCGTCAGGACCTGATCGAGCGGATCGTCGGCCACACACTATGGCCGAGCGTGATCGGTGTGCCGGCGCTGGCGGCGTTGATCTGGCTGACCATCGGCTGGGGACTGCAACCCTTGCGCAGCATGGCGCAAACCATTCGCGGGCGTGACACCGAAACCCTCAAACCGCTGAACCTGAGCCCCCTGCCCCACGACCTCGAACCGATGCAAACCGCGCTCAACCGCTTGTTGCAACAGATCGACAATCTGCTGGCGCGGGAGCGACGCTTTATCGCCGATGCCGCCCATGAACTGCGCACGCCACTGGCGATCCTGCGCATCCATGCGCAAAACGCGCAGCTCGCCGGCACCTCGCAACAACGCGAGGAGGCGCTGGAATTTCTGGTCAGCGCGGTGGATCGCGCCACACGGATCGCCAGCCAGTTGCTGACCATGGCGCGGATCGAACCGCGTCTGGCGCATCCGGAAAAAAGCCCCGTGGAACTCACCGCACTGGTGCGCGAGGAGCTTGCCGAACTGGCGCCGCTGGCGCTGGAAAAGGATATAGAACTGATCCTCGACAGCGACCACCACTGCCCGGTCGAAACCGACCCTGTGGCCCTGGCCATTGCCCTGCAGAACCTGGTTACCAACGCGCTGAACTTCGCCCCGCCCGGCAGCGAGGTGCGCGTGCAGGTGCAGCCGCAAGACTCCGGCGCGGTGTACATCAGCGTCGAAGACGCAGGCCCCGGCATCAACGAACTCGACTACGCGCGACTGTTCGAGCGCTTTTATAGTCACGGCCATGCCAACGGCGCCGGGTTGGGCCTGGCGATTGTGCAGATGATCGTCAGCAAGATCGGCAGCACCTTGCAGTTGTACAACCGGCCACAGGGTGGGCTGTGTGCGGAGTTGCGGATCAATGAAACGTCCTTCGGTTGAGCCCGGCCTGTGGCGAGGGAGCACGCTCCCTCGCCACAGCGTTATGGGTGTATCCGCTTATTTTTTGCCCGGCAGCACCGAACTCAAGACTTGTTTGGCGGCTTGCACGATGATGCCGGCCTCATCCGGATCGCCCTTGAGCAAGGTCGTGGCGAATTTTTTCGCCTGTTCCAGCTTGATGTGCGGCGGCAGCGGCGGCACGTTCGGGTCGGTCTTGAATTCGATCAGCACCGGCACCTCCGAGGCCAGCGCCTGCTCCCAGGCGGCGGCGACATCTTCGTCACGATCGACAAAAATCCCTTTGAGGCCAATGGAGATGGCGAACAAGTGATACGGCACGTCCGGGATGCTTTGCGACGCCTCGAACTTGGGGTCGCCCTCCATCACCCGCTGCTCCCACGTCACCTGATTGAGGTCCTCGTTGTTGAACACCGCGCAGATCCACTTCGGGCTCGCCCATTGCCGCCAGTATTTGGCAACGGTGATCAGTTCGGCCATGTTGTTCATCTGCATCGCACCGTCGCCCACCAGCGCAATCACCGCGCGCTGCGGGTGGGCGAATTTCGCGGCGATGGCGTAAGGCACGGCGGCGCCCATCGAGGCCAGGCCGCCGGACAGCGAGCACTGCATGCCGCGACGGATTTTCAGGTCGCGGGCGTACCAGTTGGCGCAGGAGCCGGAATCGCTGGTGATGATCGCCTGCTCCGGCAAACGCGGCGACAGCTCATACACCACCCGCTGCGGATTGATCGGATCGGCTTTGGCCATGGCGCGTCTTTCCAGGGTTTTCTCCCAACTGCCGCGCCAGCCCTCGATCTTCTTGCGCCATTTATTTGAGGTCTTCTGTTCAAGCAGCGGCAACAACGCCGCCAGAGTTTCCGCCGAATCCCCGAGCAGATTGACCTCCATCGGGTAGCGCAGGCTGAGCATGTCGGGCTGCAAGTCGATCTGCACGCCGCGCGCCTGACCTTCCTTGGGCAAAAATTCCGAGTACGGGAAACCCGAACCGATCATCAGCAAGGTGTCGCACTCGCTCATCATTTTGTAGCTCGGCTCGGTACCGAGCAGGCCGATGCTGCCGGTGACCCAAGGCAAATCGTCCGGCAACGCGGCTTTGCCCAGCAGTGCCTTGGCAACCCCGGCACCGAGTTTTTCGGCACGGCGATGACCTCATCGGTCGCCTGCAACGCGCCGGCGCCGACCAGAATCGCGACCTTGTCCCCGGCGTTCAACACCTCGGCGGCACGCTGCAAGTCAGCCTCGTAAGGCAATACTTTCGGCTTGCTGTAGCCGACACCGGAATGCGCGGTGCCGTGTGCGCGGGCCGGTGCTTCGTATTCGAGTTGCTGCAAATCGTTGGGCAGGATGATCGCCGTCACACGGCGTTCGCCCACTGCCGTGCGCACCGCCCGGTCGAGCAAATGCCGCACTTGCGAAGGCGCCGATGCCTGCTGCACAAATGCCCCGGCGACGTCCTTGAACATCGACACCAGGTCGAGTTCCTGTTGGTAGTGACTGCCAAGCGCCGTGCGCGCCTGCTGACCGACGATCGCCAGCACGGGCATATGGTCCATGCGCGCGTCATACAATCCGGTGATCAGGTGCGAGGCACCCGGACCGGAAGTGGCGATGCACACACCCAGCTCACCCGTGAACTTGGCATGGGCCGAGGCCATGAACGCGGCCATTTCTTCATGCCGCGCCTGCACGAATTCGATTTTCCCCTTGGCCCGGGCAAGCGCGCCGAACACGCCGTTGATGCCGTCCCCCGGATAACCAAAAATCCGCGTGACGCCCCATTGGCTGAGCCGCTCAACCAGAAAAATCTCCCACTGTCATCGACATCTCGATCCTCGCCTTTCTCCGGTGCATAAGCCTGTTCCGGCAGAACATTGGCCGGAAGGTGTAAAGGTCTGGACAGTGTTGTCGGCGGCGAAGTTTCGATGGATTTGCCAGTGATCAGACCCGAGCGAGCAGTGCCACCCAGGATTTTTCGGGGCCAGGGTAAGCTGCCAGATCGGTGGCGAGGCCATTCGCGAACAGGTTCGCGAAGACGCCGGAAGCGCCATCACAGCACCAGGAAAGCCTGCACGACTGGCCGCTGATGAAGGGCCGCTAAAGAAACTCGCTCAAGGACACGAATTCAGTCAAAGTGCCGCTCGCCCATAAAACGTATCAAGGACGAAAACAACCATGAAAACAGCGCTCGGCGCCCTGCTGCTGACCTGCCTGATCCCCACGCACTCGCTGACGATCATCCTGTCGGCTTTCAGTCCGCCACGCTGGCAGACCCGCGTCATCAGCGTTCACTGGAGATGGTTGTCTGGTATCCCGCCGAGGCCACTACTGCGGCCACCCGATTGTTCGGCGACAACCCGGTATTCGTCGGCGCCCCGGCCGTGCCCGATGCGCCACCGGCCGGCGGCAAGCATCCCTTGGTGGTGCTCTCCCACGGCTACGGCGGCAACTGGATCAACCAGACCTGGCTGGCCAGCGCACTCGCCCATCAGGGTTACATCGTGGCGGCGGTCAATCACCCCGGCACAACCAGCCGCGACCGCAGCCCGCAAGCGGCGGCACAGTTGTGGCAACGTCCGGTCGATTTGAGCCGGGCCATCAACGCCGTCGCGGCGCAGCCGGAAAAGTTTGGCGCGGTCGCGCAGGCTCGAATTGCCGTGGTGGGACACTCTCTCGGCGGCTGGACCGCCATGGAACTCGCCGGAGCGCGGTTCGACCCCGAGCGTTTTGCCGCAGACTGCAAGGTCCATCCGCAGTTGGCCAGTTGCACCGTTTACCAACAGATGAACCCCGCCAGCACCGAGGATTCAAAGTCGCGGCTGGCGGCGGACTTGCGCGACAAACGCGTCACTGCCGTGGTGTCCCTGGATCTGGGGCTGTCACGGGGCATGACCGATGCAAGTCTGGCGGCGCTGGCGGTACCGACACTGGTGATTGCTGCCGGCGTGCCGTCACCAGAGCTGCCTGCTCAGCTGGAGTCTGCCGACCTTGCCAAACGCCTGCCGGCAAAATCTTCGCGTTACGTGGAAATCAGCGACGCCAGCCATTTCAGTTTTATGGCGGTGTGCAAACCTGGCGCGGTGGCGCTGCTTGAGGATGACGTGCCGGGTGATGGCATTATCTGCGGCGATGGCAACGATCGCCCCCGCGAGGTGATCCAGCAACAGGTGATCTCGTTGATCAGTGAATTCCTGGCCCAGTCACCCGACAGCTGAAACCTTCCCCTGATTCACAAGGAGCCAAAACCCGCATGCTGACGCCCTCCCCCCAGACCTTTCGCGGCAGTTGCCTGTGCGG
Source organism: Pseudomonas sp. GNP014 (assembly GCF_054344005.1). Taxonomy (NCBI): domain Bacteria; kingdom Pseudomonadati; phylum Pseudomonadota; class Gammaproteobacteria; order Pseudomonadales; family Pseudomonadaceae; genus Pseudomonas; species Pseudomonas sp. GNP014. Next base: position 4,710,666 of record NZ_JBTGUS010000001.1, read on the forward strand.
CGCGGTCCATTACCAGATCCGCTCGCGGCCCAAAGCGCTGTCTCATTGTCATTGCCGCCAGTGCCGCAAAAGCCACGGAGCGGCATTTGCCAGTTATGGCAGCGTGTTGCGCGAGAATCTGCAAGTGGTACGGGGCGTCGAAGCGATCAAGTCCTATCAATCTTCCGAAGCGGTCTCGCGCCAGTTCTGTTTGCACTGCGGCTCGTCGCTGTTCTGGTCGCGCCAGCAGGGTGAGTTCGCCGACTGGATCTCGGTCGCGCTGGGGACGCTGGACACGACGTTCACCACGGAAAAACAGAAGCATGTCGAGGTGACGTCGAAGGCGCCGTGGTTTGACATCAAGGATCAATGGCCACAGCAGCCGTAAACCTTGATCAAACCTGTCTATTATCGATAACTTCCGCCCGCCAACGATGAGGCCCCCACATGAGCAAAGCCCCCTACGTTCCGCCGCAAGTCTGGACAAACGAAGCCCCGTCCGGCGGCCAGTTCGCCAGCATCAACCGCCCGATTGCCGGGCCGACCCACGACAAGACCTTGCCCGTCGGCAAACATCCGTTGCAGCTGTATTCACTGGCCACGCCCAACGGCGTCAAGGTGACCATCCTGTTGGAGGAGCTGCTGGCACTGGGGCACAGCGCGGCCGAATACGACGCGTGGCTGATCCGCATCGGCGAAGGCGATCAATTTTCCAGCGGCTTTGTCGAGATCAATCCGAATTCGAAAATCCCGGCGCTGCTCGACCGCAGCGTTGAACCGCCGATCCGCGTATTCGAGTCCGGCTCGATCCTGCTGTATCTGGCGGAAAAGTTCGGCGCCTTCCTGCCCAAGGACCCGGCAGGCCGCACCGAAACCCTCAACTGGCTGTTCTGGCAGATGGGCTCGGCGCCCTATCTGGGCGGCGGTTTCGGGCATTTCTATGCCTACGCGCCGGAGAAAATGGAGTACCCGATCAACCGCTTCACCATGGAAGCCAAGCGTCAGCTGGATGTACTCGACCGCCGTTTGGCGGAAAGCCCTTATCTGGCCGGCGACAGCTACACCATCGCCGACATCGCCGTCTGGCCGTGGTACGGGCAACTGGTGCGGAACAATGTCTATTCGGCGGCGGAATTCCTTGCGGCGCATGAGTACACCCATGTGCAACGCTGGGCGGAAGACATCGCCAAGCGGCCGGCAGTGATGCGTGGGCAACGGGTCAACCGTACCTGGGGCGATGAAGCGTCGCAGGTGCCGGAGCGGCACCAAGCCAGCGACCTCGACTGAGCCACACGACTCGTCCATCGGTTACAACACCTAGTGGGAGCTCCCATCAACAACTGTGGCAATCCGCGCAGCTACATGCTGATCGCCAGATACACGTTCTGAATCCGAACGTGTCTTGCAACCGCCGCACATTCGCCTTGGCGGCCATTGGTCATGGCCGCCAATAAGCGATAGTCTCTGTTTCGACCTCCTTTAAAAGCACCGTGCCATGACCGACTCTGCCTTCTCATCCGACGTTGAAGCCATCAGCAGCATCGACGCGGTGCCCATGATCCTGAGCATGGTCAAGCACCTGACCGGGATGCGCTTCGCCGCCGTGGCGCGCGTCACTGACAAAAACTGGGTGGCCTGCGCGGTGGACGACTCCATCAATTTCGGCCTCAAACCCGGTGGCGAACTGGTGCTGGAGTCGACCATTTGTCACGAAATCCGCCAGCACCAGCAACCGGTGATCTTCGGCCAGGCCAGCACGCATCCGGTTTTTTCCCTGCACCACACACCGAAAACCTATGGACTGGAGAGCTACATCTCCATTCCCATCGTCAAAGCCAACGGTGAATTTTTCGGCACGCTGTGTGCCATCGACTCCGTACCGGCGAACCTCGACGAACCGGCCATCGCCAAAACGCTGACCCTTTTCGCCCAGTTGATTGCGATCAACCTCGACACGCAAAAGCGACTTGAGGCGACCAAGGTCGAGCTGAACAACGCCAACGAACTGGGGCGCCTGCGCGAACAGTTCATCGCGGTGCTCGGGCATGACCTGCGCACGCCGCTGAGCGCGATTCGCATGAGTGCCGACTTGCTGGAAACCAGGACCGAAGAAAAACGTTCGCTGAATCTGATAGCGGCGATCCGCAACAGCTCGACGCGCATGGGCGTGCTGATCGAGAACATCCTCGATTTTGCCCGCGGCCGGCTCGGTGGCGGGATTCCGGTACAGCGCTTCCTGGTGGATGACTTGCAGCAGACCCTGCAACAGACCCTTGCCGAGGTGCAGGCATCTCATCCCCTCGCCATCTTCGAGTCGACACTGAACCTGCCCGCAGGTGTTCATTGCGATGCCTTGCGCATCAGTCAGTTACTGTCGAACCTGCTCGGCAATGCCGTGACGCACGGTTCGACCGCCACGCCGATCGTCCTCAAGGCTTATGCGCAGAACGACGAGATCGTGATCTCGCTGACCAATCAGGGGGTGCCGATTCCCGCCGCCCTGATGCCGCTGCTGTTCGAACCGTTTTCGCGATCCGAAGCCGGGCAACGCGGCGAAGGCCTCGGATTGGGGCTGTATATCGCGTCGCAGATTGCCACGGCGCACAACGGGACGTTGCAGGTCAGCTCGACACTCGACGCGGGAACCTGCTTCGTGGCGCGATTCCCGGCGCGCTTCAAGTGGGCCTGAACCGCCGTCCGCACTTACGCCGTCTGGCGGCGCATGGTCAGAATCACCGCACCAAAACCAATGAACGTCGTGCCCACCACCCGGCTGACCCAACGCGACAGCGCCGGTCGGGTCAGCACGCCTTTGGCCCGCGAGGCCAATGCGGCGTAGACACTCAGCGACGACACCGACAACGCCATGAAGATGGCGGTCAGGATCAGAAATTGCGGTAGCAGTGCCGCGTTCTGATCAATGAACTGTGGGAACAACGCGGTGAAAAACATCGTGGCCTTGGGGTTGGTCACGGCGGTCAGGAAGGCCGATTTGTAGAGTTTGCCGCGGGTCGGCCGAGCCTTGCCGGCCTCGCCATCAATGCCCTGCGCCAGCATCGGGCCCTTTTTGAGCAGTTGCTTGACCCCGAGATAGAACAGGTAACCGGCGCCGATGAACTTCACTGCGTTGAACAGCATTTCCGAGCTGGCCAACAGCGCGCCCAACCCGAGCATCGCCGCTGCCGACAGGCAGAACAGACCGCTGGCATTGCCCAGCGAAGACCAGATGGTACTGCGCTGCCCATGCGCCAGGCTGTTGTTGATTGCCATCAACGTCGCGGGACCCGGGCTGGCGATGGCAATCGCAGCGACCAGGGTGAAGGCCAGAATCGAGTGAGAATCCATTTTCAATGCTCGTAACAAGTGGGTGGCGGCATGTTACCTCAGGCAAACCCGCCGGCAAAAAAAAGCCCCGCGACCGAATGAAGGCACGGGGCAAAAAATTGGTTGGTTGCGGCCAACCAAAGGAGCTCTGTCAAAAACGTCGATCGGGCGGAATCAGATGCAGTCCTGAGCGGCCCGTTCAAAACTCGAAGGCAGGAAGTTCGAGGCCAGCAAGTGGCGTTCATAAATGAACACCTTGCCGCCGTTGCCGGCCTTGTAGGCCTCCAGCACGTTGTCCGCCGAAACCTTGCTCGGCACTACGATGCGGTAGCTGCGCTGGGTCTGCGAAACGGTCGGGCTGAGCGCACTGCCTCGCAGTTTCGGCACGACGCAATCGGCGTACTGCGCAGGCGTCTTGTCAGTCTGCAGGGTCAGGGTCGGGTCGTTCGGCGCCGAGGCGCAACCGGCGAGCAGCAACGAAGAAACCGCCAGGGCCGGAACAAATAAAGAACGCATGGGTGTAATCCTGAAAATAAAGTGTCGGTTCAACCGGCAACGGTGCAGCGCCACCGCGCCGCCATTGCCATTTATGGTTTGCGGTTCAGCTCGAAGCCACCAGCGCCTTGAGTGATGCATCGAATTGTTTCAACGCATTGAGTTGCAGGTCTCGCTGCTTCTCGATCTGCGCGGCGATCTGCGGCGGCGCCTGGTGATGCACCCAGGCCGAGGGCAGTTGTTTTTCCACGGAGCCTTCAGCCTTGCCGATGTATTGCAGGTCGGCGTCATAGAAGCGTGCGGTAAAACGCGCCTCGACCAGGCTGTTGCGTTGGGTCATCAAACGGTTGAAGGTGTCGAGCTTCACCACGATGTCCGGATGGGCCTGAACCAGCTCATCGAGGCTGTCATAGACGGTCACTGACAGAAACTGTTGCTGCAACGAGTTCACCAGCCAGTCAATCGCCAGTTCCGGGTCGGAGCTATCGACGAACGCTTCACGAATCCGCGAGTCCAGCGCACCCTTGGCGCCGTTGAGCGCCATGTCGTGGTAGCGCTCGAGGTATTGCAGATTGTCCAGGGTGTTCTCGCTGTACAGTACGCCCACGGTTTGCGAGTGCTGCAACGTGGCGCTGCTGCCGGTGATGGACTGCAAGTGACATGACCGGCCGTCGTCTGCGAACGCTGGTGCAGCGGCAACCGCTCCGCCCGTCAGCAGGGCGACCAAAACCAGTCGGGTCAATGTGTTCATCGCGCAAATTCCTTGAGCGGCGTGTTCGATGGGGGTGATTTTCCGCCCATTACCGACAAAGCAAAACTTGCGTTTCGTGATGGTCACTATTACTTCTAGCAATAGTTGCGCGCCGTACAGACTGATCCACACTCACTACAACTAGAAAAAGATGCATGAGGAACCCTCTTTGAGAACGTTTGACCTGATCCGAGACGCCGTATTGCCCGACTTTCGCGAGCGTGTGGCCGAGTACCTGGTCCAGTACGAAAGCGTCCTGCTGGACAAGACCGTCGCCGACCCGCAGCTTATTCAGGACACCGCCAATCAATTGCGCGGCTACTTGCGCGGCCTGAACACCACGCGAGTGCTGGGCATGGCGTATTGGGAAGAACTGGATCGGCGGGTGGTGGACACCTGGCTCGCGCCCAAGTCATGAGCGAGCGGTGCGTGTGGCCGCGACCGCACGCGCCACCCCACCTGCCAAAACGGCCCCGAACGCTTACAATCGCCCGTCTATTCGCCCATCAGACAGGCTCGTCCAGAAATGCCGCTCGACCCACCAACGATGTTGACCCTCTCCACTGCCCTGGCAGCGGCGGCAGCGCTGTATATGGCGATCGAGTGGCGCAGCATCCGTGAACCTTCCCTGTTGTTCTGGAGCGCCGGGTTCGCCACGATTACCGTGGGTTCCACTCTGGCCCTGCTGCGCAGCAACGGCCTTTTGCTGATCGGCATCTGGTTCGCCAACGGCCTGCTGGTGACCGCGCATTTCCTGTTCCTGCTCGGCGTCGCACGCTTCACCCAGACGCGGCTGTCACGCACCTGGTCGCTGATTTTCGTCGCCTGGCTGGTCATGTTGTTACTGCCGGAGGGGCCGCTATGGTCGAAGGTCATGCTCGCGGCCAACTCGCTGCTGGTGGCGCTCTCGACCCTCAAGGCCAGTTTTCTCCTGCGCCCCCACGGCAAATCACTGAGCGTTGGCGCGGTGCAACTGCGTTACGTGCTGCTGGCTCATGGGATTTTCTATGTCGCCAAGGCGTTGACCGTGGTGATCCCCGGCACGCTGATCGATCTGGCGGCGTTTCGCGGCGAGATCATCCAGATTTCGCTGGTCGAAGGCACGATGGCGATTATGTTGATCGCCCTGTCGATGACCGGCACCGAGCGCTATCGCCGGGAAAAACAGATCGCCCGGCTGGCCGAGCGCGATCCGCTGACCGCCCTGTACAACCGCCGCGCCCTTGAAAAACGCGCACCGCGCCTGCTGACGCAAGCCTCGCCCGAATGCCCCGGCGCCCTGCTGCTGATCGACATCGACAACTTCAAACTGGTCAACGACCAGTACGGCCACACCGCCGGCGACCGATTGCTGATCGCCTTGAGCGAGATGATCCGCTCGCTGCTGCCACGCCATGCGCTGACGGCGCGACTGGGCGGCGACGAGTTCGTCATTTTGCTAAACGATGCTTCCGGCGAACGCGTCGTCGAACTGGGCAACGCCCTGCGTGAACAGTTTCTCGGCATGACTTCACAGACTTTCCCCACGCCCGCGGCGGTCACGCTGAGCATCGGCGCCAACCTGTTCGAACAGCCACCCGCCAGCCTTACCGCGCTGATCGAACAAGGCGACGCCGCACTCTACGAATCCAAACGCGGCGGACGCAATCGCCTGCGCCTGACCGGGCTTCCCACTCCAGGATGAGCAATCCCATGTCTGAACTCGACACCCCCCTGCAAGACCTCGCGGCCCCCGAAGGCGTCTGCTACGGCTGCGGTGACCGCAATCCCCACGGCCTGCACATCAAAAGCCGCTGGCATGCAGACGGTGTGCACGTGCTCGCCGAACATGTGCCGGACGCCAGATACTGCGGCTGGCCGGACCTGGTCTACGGCGGATTGATTGCGATGCTGGTCGATTGCCATTCCAACTGGACGGCGATGGCCTACCACTACCGCACGGAAAACCGCGAACCCGGCAGCCTGCCGCGCATCGACTGCGTGACCGGCAACCTCGGCATCAAATTCATCAAGCCGACACCGATGGGCGTACCGCTGAGTTTGCGAGCGAAAGTCGAGGGTGACGTCGGGCGCAAGACCCGGGTGATTTGCGAGGTGTATGCGGGGGATGTGCTGACTGCGGTGGGCGATTCGGTGTTTGTGCGGGTGGATACGGGGGCATTGGCCAACGCGGCGCACGGTCGATAAAAGCTGGCGAAACCTGCCGGTATTGGCGAACCGTCCACAGCAGGCGTCGTCAACTACACAACGCTCGCGATCGGCGAGCGTCATTTAAGAAAACGTGGGAGAACAGCAACCACGGCGTGACTGTTTGTTGAACCCAATCAGACTTCAGGCGATCAGTTAAGCCGCAAACCTGTGCCGAGCTGGCAAGCTCCTCGTCACAGGTTTTCTGCTCAAGCCTGGATGACAACTGTCATCCAGTTAGACCTGCCACATTCGCCCGCGCCGAATGCAGCTTCTTGTAGCTCTCGATCAAACGCAAATGCCGATCCAGCCCTTCCAGCTTCATGCTGGTCGGCGTCAACCCGTAGAACCGCACGCTGCCATTGACCGAACCAATCGCTGCGTCCATGCGCTCATCACCGAACATGCGGCGGAAGTTGGCTTCGTAGTCTTCCAGCTGCAGATCCTCGTCCAGTTCCATCTCCAGCACGACGTTGACGGCTTGATAGAACAAGCCGCGTTCGACGGTGTTGTCGTTGTACTGCAGGAAGGCCTCGACCAGATCCTTCGCCTGTTCGAACTTCTGCAGGGCGAGGTAGATCAGCAGGCGCAGTTCGAGGATGGTCAGTTTGCCCCACGGCGTGTTGTCGTCGAACTCGATGCCGATCAGGGTGGTGATGTCGGTGTAATCGTCCTGTTCGCTGTTTTCCAGGCCTTGGGCGAGGTTGCGCAGGCCGACTTTGCTCAGGTTGTGCAGGTTGAGGATGTCGGCGCGAAATTGCAGGGCTTTGTTGGTGTTGTCCCAGATCAGGTCTTCGACCGGGTAGATCTCCGAGTAGTCCGGCACCAGAATGCGGCAGGCCTTGGCACCGATGTGCTCGTAGACGGCCATGTAGACTTCCTTGCCCATGTCTTCGAGGATGCCGAACAGGGTCGCGGCTTCTTCGGCGTTGGTGTTTTCGCCATCGCCTGAGAAGTCCCACTCGACGAATTCGAAGTCCGGTTTAGCACTGAAGAAGCGCCACGACACCACACCGCTGGAGTCGATGAAGTGCTCGACGAAGTTGTTCGGCTCGGTCACGGCCTGCCCGGAGAAGGTCGGCTGCGGCAAGTCGTTCAAACCTTCGAAACTGCGGCCCTGCAGCAACTCGGTCAGGCTGCGTTCCAGCGCCACTTCCAGGCTCGGGTGTGCGCCGAACGAGGCAAACACGCCGCCGGTGCGCGGGTTCATCAGGGTCACGCACATCACCGGGAACTCACCGCCCAGCGACGCATCCTTGACCAGCACCGGGAAGCCCTGTTCTTCCAGGCCCTTGATACCGGCGAGGATGCTCGGGTATTTCTCCAGCACCTCTTGCGGCACATCCGGCAGGGCCATTTCGCCTTCAAGGATTTCGCGCTTGACCGCGCGCTCAAAGATTTCCGACAGGCACTGCACCTGTGCTTCGGCAAGGGTGTTGCCAGCGCTCATGCCGTTGCTGAGGTAGAGGTTTTCGATGAGGTTGGACGGGAAGTACACCACTTCATTGTCCGACTGACGCACAAACGGCAGCGAGCAGATGCCACGCTGGGTGTTGCCTGAGTTGGTGTCGTACAGGTGCGAACCGCGCAACTCGCCATCGCGGTTGTAAATCTTCAGGGTGTATTCGTCGAGGATTTCGGCCGGTAGCTCGTCTTGCGGGCCGGGCTTGAACCATTGCTCGTCCGGGTAATGCACGAACTCGGCATTGGCGATCTCTTCGCCCCAGAACTGGTCGTTGTAGAAGAAGTTGCAGTTCAAGCGCTCGATGAATTCGCCCAGTGCCGACGCCAGGGCGCCTTCCTTGGTCGCGCCCTTGCCGTTGGTGAAGCACATTGGCGAATGCGCATCGCGGATATGCAGCGACCAGACATTGGGCACGATGTTGCGCCACGAGGCGATTTCAATCTTCATGCCCAGGTCGGCCAGAATCCCCGACATATTGGCGATGGTCTGTTCCAGCGGCAGGTCCTTGCCGGCAATGCAGGTGCCGGCCTCGGAGCCCGCATGCGGCATCAGCAAGGCCTGGGCATCGGCGTCGAGGTTTTCGACTTCCTCGATCACGAACTCGGGGCCGGTCTGCACGACCTTCTTCACTGTGCAACGGTCGATCGACCGCAGAATGCCCAGACGATCCTTCTCGGAGATGTCTGCCGGCAACTCGACCTGGATCTTGAAGATCTGGTTGTAGCGGTTTTCCGGGTCGACGATGTTGTTCTGCGACAGGCGAATGTTTTCCGTGGGGATGTTGCGCGTGTCGCAGTACAACTTCACGAAGTAAGCCGCGCACAACGCCGACGACGCCAGAAAGTAGTCGAACGGCCCCGGTGCCGAGCCATCGCCCTTATAGCGAATGGGCTGATCGGCGATCACCGTGAAGTCGTCGAACTTGGCTTCAAGTCGAAGGTTGTCGAGAAAATTGACCTTGATTTCCATGCGGGATTACCAGAATACGGCTAAACGAATGGCGGCCATTATCCGGTTTTTACGCGGGAAGTCTTGTGCTTTCGGGAATCGCCGCTGATCGGCAAGCCGCTGTTGAAGAGGCAAATTGCACCGTCTTCACTACGCTTTTGAGGACAGTGCGTAGAAGAGTCGGAACATTGCGTGCGCGCCATTGTTCTAGATTCAGAAGACTGCGGATCAAGGACGAGCACATGGATATTTCCAGTTATGCGGCGCCCCTTCCACCCCGGCAAAACGCCGTGACCCGGCGCCTGGCCATCGCTGTCGGCGCGCTGTTCGTCGCCGGCGTGATCGCCGCGAGCGTTGCCTTGCTCGGCATCGCCAATCGTCTCGACACCGAAGAAATCAGCAAAACCCGGTTTTACTCGGCCCGCGCCCTTGAAAACCGCATGACCGCGTCGAAGAACTACATATCCAGCTACGCCAACTGGACCACCGCCTATGAACATCTGAGCAACCCGGTGGATATCAACTGGGCGTTCACTGAGCAGAACGTTGGCAAAACCCTGTTCACCAATGACGGCTATGACGGCGTGTTCGTCCTCGACCGCGAGCATACCCGGTATGCGGTGGTGCGCGGCCAATTGCTCGACAGCGACGTCTCCGAATTTCTGCAAATCCCCACCGCAACGCTGGTCGAACAGGTGCAGGGCCAGAGCGACTTGAGCATTCCCGTCAGCGTTTACTCGTTGTTCGAAGGCTGGCCGGCGCTGGTGTCGGCGGCGGCGATCATTCCCAATGATGCGCGGCCGTTGGGCGATCCACGGAAAACCTCGGTGTTGGTGTTTGTCGACAAACTCACCCCGACCAAACTGCGCGCGCTCGGCAGCGGCTATGGCTTGAGCAATCTGACCCTCGCCCCGGATGAAACGCTGGCCCGCGACAGGCCCAGGGTGGCGCTGGACAACACCGGTTACAGCCTGATCGCCGATCTGGAGCAACCCGGTCAGCGCTTGTTGTGGTCATTGTTGCCCCCCCTCGGCGTGACCATGCTGGTGCTGATGCTGCTCACCGCGTATTTCTTTCGCCATGCGTTGCGCTCCTCGCAATATGTCGACCAAAGCTTTGCCGTGATGCAAGCCTCGAACCTCGCACTGGAAAGCGCCAATCGCGGACTGGAAGCCAGTGAGGAACGTTTTCGGGCGGTGGCGGAAGCGGCGTCGGACTGGATCTGGGAAGTCGACCGGGCGCTGTCGCTGACTTATCTATCGGCGCGGTTCAGCGAAGTGACCGGTTATCCGCAGGATTTTTGGCTAGGCCAGGACATCGGCCAACTGCTGTTCTGCGACACCACTCCGCTGGAACTGTGGCTGCGGGCACTGACCGAGCAAACCAATACCAGCGACCTGCGTTGCACCTACCGGGATCACTCCGGCGAGCAACGTCATTGCCGACTTTCCGCACGGCCGATCTTCGACCAGCACGCCGTTGTCGGGTATCGCGGCACCGCCAGTGACATCACTGACGAAGTGGCCGCCCATGCGCAGATCCAGCACCTGTCCCTGCACGATGCGCTGACCGGCCTGCCCAACCGCAACAAACTGGCGCGCTATCTGGATGACGCGCTGCTGCTCAAGGAGCACGCCCCGGCCCTGTCGCTGCTGATGATCGACCTCGACAACTTCAAGCCGATCAACGATTCACTCGGTCATCCGGCGGGCGACGCCGTGCTGCAAGAGGTCGCCACGCGTCTGCGCGAAAGCACCCGCGACAATGACATCGTCGCCCGGCTCGGTGGCGACGAGTTCGTCGTGGTGCTCAACGGCATGGACAGCCACGCTGAAATCGACAAATTCTGCACGCGCCTGATCGGCAGCCTGCATCAACCGGTGGTCTTCGAGCACCATCCGCTGCACATCGGCGCCAGCATCGGCATCGCCCTCAGCCGTCACCACGGATACGTGCCCGGCGACCTGATCCGCTACGCCGACATCGCTCTGTATCAGGCCAAGTCCGAGGGCAAGAACACCTGGTGTTATTTCGAAGCGCACATGAGCGACCAGATCCAGACCCGCCGGCAAATGGAAAATGACCTGCGCCATGCGCTCAAACACAACGAGTTCGTCCTGCACTATCAGCCGCGCTACAAGGTCGACGGCAAGCAGATCGTCTCGGTCGAGGCACTGGTGCGCTGGCAGCACCCGACTCAGGGGTTGCTCGGACCGGATGTGTTCATTGCCCTGGCGGAACAGACCGATCTGATCGTCCCGCTTGGCCGCTGGGTTTTGCGCGAAGCCTGCGAAACTGCGCTGGCCTGGCCGCCGGACATTCTGCTGTCGGTCAACCTGTCGCCGGCGCAATTTGCCGTCAGCGACGTGGTCGAGGATGTCCGCGAAATACTGGTCGAAACCCGCTTCCCGGCCAGTCGCCTGGAACTGGAGATCACCGAAAACGTGATGCTCAACGACACCGACTGCGCGTTGACCACCATGAATGCGCTCAAGGAACTGGGCGTGCGCCTGAACATGGACGATTTCGGCACCGGCTACTCATCCCTCGGCTATCTGCGCGCCTATCCGTTCGACGGAATCAAGATCGACAAGCGTTTCATTGCCTCGATCAGCAGCGGTGCCAACGATCGCGCAGTGGTGCAGGCGATCATCGGCCTAGGCAAGGCCATGGGTCTGACGGTGACCGCCGAAGGCGTCGAGACCGAGGAACAACTGGCGATACTCGGCAAGGATCAATGCAATGAAGTGCAGGGTTATTTCATGAGCCGGCCGATCGACAAAGTGGCGTTTGCGCAGCTGTTGCAAATGTCCAGAACAGACCAGCCAGCCCACAAAAAAGGCCGCGTCACCTGAGCGGCCAATCACTGTGTCTGTCGAATACCGCAGCCCCTGCAGGTGTTAGCTCAACCCTCTGTGCGCGGCGTATTGCGAGTGAACACGCTACCGGCATCACGCACCAGTTGCCGCCACTCGGCACTGGTGATCAGCCCCTGCTCCTCCATTTCATCGGCTGCCTTGAGCAACTCGTCGTACTGCTGCTCCGGGTCCAGGCGCATTTGCGCCTGTGTCGCCAGTTTGCGCCATGCCGCGAGGGATGCCTGTTTTTGCTGATCGAACATAAAAGTGTTCTCGTGAAGGACTCCCTTGGTAGAAAGACGCGAGATCACCGAGGTTCAGCGCGGGCGACGGATGGAAGCGCTGCCGGACAAATTCTCTGCGCCACGCGCTTCAAGCAACATCGCGCCCGAGGATTTTGACGTCTTTGTGGCGAATTCCGCCTAACGGCTGATTACAGGCAATTGGCCAATCCATGTGATCCGATGCGAGAATCTGCCGGATCCTGCCATGCGGCAAAATCATCACGATGACGCAAGGAACGCCTGTGCAATTTTTTAAAAAACTCTTCGCCTCACGGAAAACACCGGTCACTGAATCTGCTCCAGCACTGGAACATACAGAGGAACCCTACGAAACCTTCTCTTATGACGACCTGAGCGAGGCAGAAAAGGCCAACCTGGCCCTGCGAGAGGCCAGTCAGAAATGCCTGGACCGGCACTGGAACAGCGTCGGCGTCAGTGAAAGCGATGTTCTGGGCTACGCGATCAGCCCGAGTTTGATGGGCGGCCCGGACTGGCCATCGACCCGTCAGGCGTATCGTGTGGTGCGTCGAGCCGATTCGATCATCCTCGCTACCGAAGGCATGTCGGACCCGTTCGACGGTGTCGAAGGCCTGGGCAACGGTTTTGAAATGGAATTGTTCATCGAAACCGCAGATATCCCCGAACATGCGCGCGGTGCCACGGGCGACGTTTATCCACTCACACGCAGCTGGGCTTTCGAATTGTTGAAACACCTGGCCAGAGAAGTGGCGCACGCCGGTGGACTTACCCACCGGCTGGAGAAATATGGCTCGATGTCATTCGAAATTCCAGGCTTCAGTCAATCGGACTACATGTGCGATCAGTTGCCAGCCAGCTTCGTCACCGAGGACGACATGACCGGCATGCTGCTCGGCGCGCCGCAAGCGGATTTCTCCACACAAATCGATGACATGCCGTTATCGCCCGTCAAGCTAGTCAGTGTGATGTTGATCACCGCCGCGGAACTGGAGTACATCCGGGCGGGCGGACAAAATGCTCGCAATGACCTGATCGACCGATTGAAGGCGGCGGGCATCGGACACGTCAGCAGCCTGACCCGCGCCAGCGTTGTCTGAGCCAGTGCGCCACTTGACCGCCGGCAAGTGGCCTCCCTCTCAGTAGGGTTCTGCGACCCGCCGGTATGGATAGTTCGGTTCTTCGTAGTTGCCCGGTTTCTGCCGTTTGGGCAGCGTCACCTTCTCGCGCTTCACGTCTTCATACGGAATGCGACTGAGCAGATCGGTGATGATGTTCAGGCGTGCCCGGCGCTTGTCGTTGGAATCGGCGACCAGCCACGGCGCGTGTTCGGTGTCGGAGCGCTTGAACATTTCGTCCCGCGCTCGTGAGTAGTCGTACCAACGGCTGTAGGACTTGAGATCCATTGGGGTCAGTTTCCAGATCTTGCGCCCGTCGTTGATCCGCGCCTCAAGCCGGCGGGTCTGTTCTTCGGGGCTGACTTCCAGCCAGTACTTGAGCAGGATCACGCCAGACTGGACGATCGTGTGCTCCACCCACGGGATGGAGTTGAGGAACTTGTCGGCCTGTTCCTCGGTGCAGAAACCCATTACCCGCTCGACGCCGGCGCGGTTGTACCAGCTGCGATCAAAAATCACCACTTCGCCACCCGCCGGTAAATGCGGCAGGTAACGCTGCACGTGCATCTGGCTCTTTTCACGGTCGGTCGGCGCGGGCAGCGCCACCACACGAAAGACCCGCGGGCTGACACGCTCGGTGATCGCCTTGATCACCCCGCCCTTGCCGGCGCCGTCGCGGCCTTCAAACACGATGCAGACCTTGGCGCCGCTGGCAATGACCCACTCCTGCAACTTGACCAGTTCGACGTGCAGCTTGCGCAACTGCGCAAGGTAGTCCTTGTTGTTCAACTTCGGACGTTCAGGCGCCTTGGCGGCCTTCTTTTTGTCTTTTGCCATGACCGAGCCCTCATGAAACACGACCGCAATGAAATGTTGATTGACCGGACAATCCAGACACGTGAGGTTAGTTCATGACCGGCCGTTTGCCATGGCCTGGCAAAAAAGCACAGTCGCCATGTGTTTCCCTGGATCTTTCTTGCGTCGCACTGTTCATTGCCCGTTCCCGTCTGCCTGGAGTTTTCTCGATGTCCGCGTCCAAATCCCTGCCCGCCGCCCTGCTGGGCCTCGCCCTCGCCTGCCCGGCACTGGCCGAGACTCAAGGTCTGGAACTGGGGCAAGTGCTGATTTCGGCGCAGGATCAAAACGCTGCGGACGCTTCGATTGAAGAGGCCAGGGCCCGCCTCGAACAGGTGCCCGGCGGCACCAATGTGGTCGACATGCGCCAGCCCTTGCAGGGTCGCGTGGCGAGCAACCAGGATGTGCTGGCGTATCAGCCGGGTGTGTATGCGCAGTCGGCGGGCAACGAAGGCGTGAAGATTTCCATCCGCGGTTCGGGCATCAACCGGGCGCCGGGCGCGCACGCGTCGGGGCTGTACACGATGCTCGACGGCTTGCCGCTGACGGGCCCCGGTGGCACGCCTTACGAATTGCTCGAACCGCTGTGGGTCGATCACGTTGAAGTGTTGCGCGGTGCCAACGGCTTTGACCGGGGCTCTCTGGCGCTGGGCGGCGCCATCGACTACGTCAGCCACACCGGCTACGACGCGCCGAAGCTGCAAGTGCGCTACGCCACCGGCAGCCACGGCTATCAGCAGCGCCAGGTGAGCTCCGGGCAAGTATTGGGCGACTTCGATTACTACGTGTCGCTGACCGATGCCAACGCTGACGGCTATCAGGATCACACCGACAGCGAGAGCAAAGGCGTAATCGCCAACTTCGGCTATCGCTTCAATCCGAACCTGGAAACGCGCTTCTACATCCGTTACCGCGAAACCGACAACGACCTCGCCGGCCGCGTGACCAAGCACTCCATCGAACACTCGCCTCGCGCGGCCAATCCGTCCTATGTGGCGCGTGACGACAGCCGCAAGCAGCCGGGCAGCACCTTCATCGGCAACAAGACTACCTACTACATCGACGACGATTCGAGCATTCAGACCGGCCTCGTCTACCACGATTACCCGATGGATTTGCGCGAAGGCCCGAACCGCTTGAAAGTCGCCTATACCGACGTCAGCGGCACGTTCGACTACAAACGCCGTGACACGATTTTCGGCATGGAAAGCCGCAGCACCGTTGGCCTGCGCGTGACCAAACACCTGCCCAATGACGGCGCCAGCGAGTTCGTGCGCATCCCCACCGTTCCGAACACCATCAATTACGTGCCGGGCACACACATGCGCAACTTCACCTATCAAGGTTCGGACACCGTTCTGCACGCCGGCAACGACCTGAAAATCGCCGATGACCTGTGGCTGACCGCTGGCCTCGCGGCAATCTACACCCGCCGCGAAAGCGCCGTGACCCTGCCGCAAAGCGGCGGCAAAACCAGCATGAACGACTGGGATTACGCGCCGCGCATCGGCCTGCGCTATCAGGTCACGCCGGACTTGCAACTGTTCGGCAACCTCAGCCGCTCGGTCGAAGCACCGCACCCGTGGTCGCTGATCTACAGCTCCAATGTGCGTTTCCCGGCCGGCAATGGCGCGGCGACCGGCACGCAAAAAGACCCGATCAAACTGCAGAACCAGACCGCCACCACCCTTGAACTGGGCGGACGTGGCGAGAGTGCCGCCGGTGAGTGGAGTCTGGCGTGGTACTACGCGCAAGTGCGCCACGAATTGCTGTCGGTATTGCCGGACGCCAACGCCGTCACGCCTTACGAACTCAATGCCAGCCCCACCGTTCACCAAGGGGTCGAGGCAAGCCTGAACAGCAAACTCTGGTCCGCCGCTGATGGTCGCCGGTTGAGCCTGCGCCAGGCCTACACCTTCAGCGACTTCCACTATCGCGATGATGATCGCTTCGGCGACAACCGCTTGCCGGGGCTGCCAATGCACTACTACCAGGGTGAGTTGCGCTATGACTGGCCGCAGGGCTTCTTCGCGGCGCTCAGTACGCAACTGGTGTCGAAAGTCGCTGTGGATTACGCCAACAGTTACTACGCCGATCCCTACGCGCTGTTCGGCGCAACGCTGGGCTATAACGCGCCCAAGGGCGACTGGCAGACGTGGCTGGACCTGCGCAATCTGACCAACCAACACTACGCCGCTACAGTTACGCCGGGATATGACGATAAAGGACTGGACGCCGCGCGTTCGACACCGGGTGAAGGCATGGGGGTTTACCTCGGCGTGTCGTGGAATCTGCTCTGACCCACCAGCAAGCTCTGCGTAACGCTGCGTTCCTTTGGCTTGTTCTTTGCCGATCATTTTTCAGAGAGTCACGGACAGACATCATGGACACACCGTCAGAAAACCCACTCGAAACGAGCCTCAGGCTGGCCGCCGACGAACCGGCGCATCGTCCCGAGTTCTTCAAGACTTTGTTGAACTCACCGGTTTATATCCTCGGCACGACGGGCACAGCGGACGGTCTGGTCAATCTCGAGGCCGGCAGCAACGTCAGCATCGCCCATTGGCAGAAAACGGACGGCATGTCGGTCATTCCGTTCTTTTCGTCGCTGGCAACGCTGCAACAATCAATCGACGGCGAGGAAAGTTATCTGGAGCTGCCCGCCAGGGCCCTGTTCGAGATGACCCAGGGTGCGCACCTGTTTCTGAATCCCAAGTCGCTTTATGGCAAAGAGTTTTTCCCCGAAGAAGTGCGCAATCTGCTCAGCGATGAAGTCGGCCAGAAAGCCACCTCGCGTACTGTCGAAAAAGAAACCAGCGTATTGCTCGGCCAGCCTGCGCATTACCCGTCAACCCTGGTCAACTCGCTGAAGCAGTTACTGGCCAAACACCGCAACGTGAAGCGCGCTTTTCTCGCGCTGATGCACGACACCTCGCTAGATGAAAAACCGCACCTGATCGTGGGAATTGAGGTCGACGGCGACTTCGAGCAGGTCATGCGCGAAGCGGGGAACGTCGCGGCAGATACGGCCCCGGCTGGCGAAGCCGTTGATCTGTGTCGCGTGTGTCCCGGCGAGACGGGGCTGAGCGAATACTTCCTCACGCAAACCACACCCTTCTACGAACGCAAAGCGGGCAACAAACTGCTGTCATTCCTTGGTTTTGGCCGGGCGTGAGAGCGACTGTCGTTGACGTTTTCTTCGCCTAGGCCGCCTGTAGCGGACCGGCAAAATCACTGTTGGTTGTACAACATCAAAGTCAATCAGGTTCCATTGATGAAAAAAATCCTGCTTCCTCTCGTCGCCGCCCTGCTATGCCTGCAAGGTTGTGCGGAAATGCCCGCGTATTCCAACGTCGGTGCTGTCACGGCGGTCGACGAATCGCGCTATACCGTCGTCGAAACCGACACTTATGCCGGCCGTCCCCAGCGCCACTTCGCCGATCTGCAGCCGGACCTGAACATCATCCGGATCAACGACGAAAAAGTCGGCAACATTCCCTTTTCCACGTACTACTACAAGAACGACTCCCCGCAGCGCGCGGTGCTCAAGCCGGGCACCTACACCATTCAGCTGGAATACCGCCTGCCGCGACAATTTCTGTTTGCGGACCTGAAGTTCGACGGCAAGCCGGGGCAGAAAATCATGGCCCGCTCGAAATACGTGGGCCTCAATCGTCTGAAAGTCTGGCTCGAAGATGCTGCCACCGGGGAAGTGCTGAGCACGATGGACGACTGAGGATCAGGACAGCGCCGCACACGCGATCAACGCCGTCTCGCCTGCCATCCGCGGTCATGCAAAAAGTTACTGGGCAGCCGTGAAAGCGTTTGCGTTTTCGCGGTGAAGCCCTGACCTTATTGCGCAAATGGCCGGGTTTGTGACGGAGAAGCGCCCCCATGAATAAGGTTTGCGTACCCGCGTCCGGCGAGCCATTGTCGACGCCCCAGCCGATCAGCCTGCGCGAGGCGTTCTGGTTCTGGCTGAAGCTGGGGTTCATCAGCTTCGGCGGACCGGCCGGTCAGATTTCGATCATGCATCAGGAGCTGGTAGAGCGCCGGCGCTGGATTTCCGAGCGCCGCTTTCTGCATGCGCTGAACTACTGCATGTTGCTGCCCGGGCCAGAAGCCCAGCAATTGGCGACCTACATCGGCTGGCTCATGCACCGAACCTGGGGCGGGGTGATTGCAGGCGCACTGTTCGTGCTGCCTTCGCTGTTCATCCTGATCGCGCTGTCATGGATGTACATCGCCTTCGGCGAAGTGCCGGCGGTGGCCGGGATTTTCTACGGGATCAAACCCGCCGTGACCGCGATTGTGGTCCAGGCGGCGCATCGCATCGGCTCGCGGGCATTGAAGAACAACTGGCTGTGGGCGATTGCGGCAGCCTCATTTACTGCGATCTTCGCGCTCAATGTGCCATTTCCGCTGATCGTCCTGGGCGCAGCAGTGATCGGCTACGTCGGCGGGCGCCTGGCACCCGAGAAGTTCAGAGCCGGCGGCCACAGCGCCGCAAAAAAATCCTACGGCCCGGCGTTGATCGACGACGACACGCCTCCACCTGATCATGCCCGATTCAACTGGCTGAAGCTGCTGGCAATTACCTTGACCGGCGCCGCACTGTGGGCGCTGCCAATGACAATCCTGACCACGCTCTTTGGCTGGGAAGGCACGCTGACCCAGATGAGCTGGTTCTTCACCAAAGCCGCACTGCTGACCTTCGGCGGTGCCTACGCGGTGCTGCCCTATGTTTACCAGGGCGCGGTCAGCCACTATGGCTGGCTGACCCCGACACAGATGATCGACGGCCTGGCACTGGGGGAAACCACACCCGGGCCACTGATCATGGTGGTAGCGTTCGTGGCTTTTGTCGGGGCGTATGTCTCGCAGGTATTTGGGCCCGATCAGGTTTTTCTCGCGGGCGCCGTCGCCGCCGCCCTGGTGACCTGGTTCACCTTCCTGCCCTCGTTCCTGTTCATTCTCGCCGGTGGCCCGCTGGTGGAATCGACCCACAACGAACTCAAGTTCACCGCGCCGCTCACCGCGATAACGGCCGCCGTCGTCGGGGTGATCCTCAATCTGGCGTGTTTCTTCGGTTACCACGTGCTCTGGCCAACGGGATTCAGCGGCCACCTCGACTGGCCCTCGGCACTGATCGCCATCGCGGCGGCGATTGCCTTGTTCCGCTTCAAGCGCGGCGTTATCCAGGTGTTGCTGGCCTGTGCGCTTGTCGGGATGGTCGTCCATCTGCTGCGCTAGGGGGCAGCCGTGAATGCGCCGCCCCCACGGGCACAGCTTGAGCGAGCACACTACGGCGCTTCAAGCGTGCGCTTCAACCGACGCAGATCCCGATTGACGATCACTCTGTGCGCCAGCCCCACCGGTAGCATGTACAGACGCCCAAAGGCGTTATGGGTAACGACGGATGAGGTGACCGTGAGCACTCGCTCGTCGATCGAAAGGCAAATCATCACATCCAGGTGCCGGTCACGTTCGGTCAGCACCAACACGTCGGGCGCACAGTGCTCCACCCGAAAGAAATCCAGAGAATCGCCAACCGCAACGGTTGCGCGTCTGGCGCCTGAGAATCCACCGATACGCTTGACCCCGAATAACGAGGAAATCGCGTCCCTCGCGCGAAACGCCAGGCGCATGAACAACCCCGGCTTGGCGGTCATGTGGTTCCAGGCATCAAGTGCGCTGAGCTCGACAGGCAGCACAACCGACCGGCGATCAAAGTAATCGAGATCGGCCACGGCCCGCAGGGTGTGAACAGGTGATGAGGTCGCCAACGATAATCCCTTTCATAGGCTCGATTGCCCTTTGCGATGAAATGGCAAAGGTTCAGGGCGCCATGCTACGTCATCCTGATCGAGATCGCTGAGCGGTCAAGAGCCACCCCGGCGGTGGCTCTCGCTGCAACGTGCTTCAGCCCCGCCGCTCACGCGCGCTTGGGCAGTTTCCAGTTCGGCCGGATGAAATGGCAGGTGTAGCCATTGGGAATGCGCTCGAGGTAATCCTGATGCTCCGGTTCCGCCTCCCAGAACGGCCCCGCCGGTTCGATTTCGGTGACCGCCGGGCCCGGCCACAGTTTTGAAGCATCGACGTCGGCAGTGGTGTCCTCGGCGATGGCGCGTTGTGCTTCGCTGAGGTAATAAATCGCCGAACGATAGCTGCGACCAAGGTCGTTGCCCTGACGGTTGGGCGTGCTCGGGTCGTGAATCTGGAAGAAGAACTCAAGGATCTGCCGGTAGCTGATCACCGCAGGATCGAAGACGATTTCGATCGCTTCGGCGTGATCGCCATGGTTGCGGTACGTGGCATTCGGCACATCGCCGCCGGTATAACCGACGCGGGTGTGCAGCACGCCGGGATAGCGCCGCAGCAAGTCCTGCATGCCCCAGAAGCAGCCGCCGGCGAGAATGGCGGTTTCGGTTTGAGTGGTCATGGTCTGGCGTTCCTCTCGAAGGCGTGGGGGGAACTACTGTTATGTGGGCATATGGGCTGATTCCAAGGGGCGGCGTCAACAGCTCTGGCGTTTCGCGGCCTGATTGGCTTCTTCAAGCAAAGCCCCGGTGATACGCCGCCCGTGGTAATCACTGACAAAGTAGTTGATCCGGTTAGCCAGGTGCTGAATGGAAAGCCAGCCCAGGCCGTGGTAATCACGTAATTCTTCGTCGTTGAGCTTGATCATGGCCTGATAGCCCACAAAAGACGCTTCACATTCGACGAGAAGGTAGAGCGAACCATCCTCCGCCTTGAAAAGGCTCCAGTAACCGTCCGCTGTGTGATATTGCGCCGGGGTGAGTCGAACCCGCTCCATATTTGATGTCCGTACGTTAACCTTGGGATTGAATCAACCGGCGTGATCAATGCCGGTAACGCCATTAACCGCGGCAGCCTGACCCAAAAGCGCTATTCTGCCTGCAAACCCAGACCGCCGCACATGCATGGGCCCGCGCTTCAATTACCTCAGCGGCTCTGGACTCCACGAACCTTCCCTGTCACGGCCCCCAGCACCATGACCGAACAAGCCCGTTATCATCACGTTGCCGAAGTGCCCGGCCTGGTACTGGGTTCGGCGCGCCTGACAGACACCGGTTTCGACCGCCACTACCACCTCGACTTTCACGTCGGTTTCGTGACGGAAGGCCTTCAGCGCCACCGTGCCAAGGGCGAGTCGTTTCTGTTGGGGCCGGGCAATATTGCCCTGATGCCGCCCGGTGAAATTCATGATGGCGCGGCCGAGGGTGGCGGCGCCTATACACTCAAGACCTTTCGTCTGTCACAGACCTTGGTGAACCGCATCAGCGAGGACATCAGCGGTCACCCAAAAGACTTGCAACTGGCCGGTATGCTCTTGGAAAACCAAGCACTGCTGTGCACGCTGCGCACGTTGCACGAAGCCATGCAACAGGCCATCGGCCCCGGCAGCCTCGCCGTGCAGACACAGTGGCTGATCATTGCCGAAGGCCTGCTCAGCGAATCGCGGGCAGTCACGCCAGAGGCGATTGTGGGAACACTTTCGCCCCTGCAATGGTCGCGCGTCAGGGACTATTGCTTCAGCCACATCGACCAGCGCATTACCCTCGACGACCTCGCCGGACTTTGTGGACTCGGCCAGTTCGCCTTTCTCAAGCAGTTCAAACGCGGCGTCGGCATGACGCCCCACGCCTGGCTGCTGCGCCTGCGACTGGAACAAGCGTGCGGACTGCTGTCGCGCAGTGCACTGCCGATCATCGACGTCGCCCAGGCGGTGGGGTTCTACGATCAAAGCCATTTCAACCGTGCGTTTCGCCACGCCTACGGTGTCGCGCCTTCACGTTTCAGGGCTTGAATGCCCGTCAATTTTTTACAAGCCTGAGCCACCGGTCTGTCCCTAGGATGCACAAAACCGGGCGAAGCACCTCGCCCGCGCAGTCGAGGACATGAACAATGAACGTTGCAATACACCGCCCACCCGTAATGAGTTTTGCCAGTGACAATATCGCCGGCGCTTCCCCGGAAGTCGTGCAGGCCCTGATGAAACACAGCAGTGGACAGGCGAGCGCATACGGCTCGGACCCATTGTCCCAGCAGGTCAAACGCAAGCTCAGCGAAATATTCGAACGCGAAGTGGAGGTCTTCCTCGTCACCTCCGGCACCGCCGCCAACAGCCTGTGCCTGAGTTCGATGACGCCGCCGTGGGGCAACATCTATTGCCACCCGACCAGCCACATCAACAACGATGAATGCGGCGCCCCGGCGTTTTTCTCCGACGGTGCGAAACTGCTTACCATCGACGGCCCGTCGGCCAAACTCGACGTTGAGCGACTTCGCGCGCGAATCGGTGAAAAGCTTGGTGATGTGCACACCACCCAACCGGCGTGCGTCAGCATCACCCAGGCCACTGAAGTCGGCAGCCTCTACACACTGGACGAAATCAGCACCATTGGCGAGGTCTGCAAAACCAATGGCCTGGGCTTTCATATGGACGGCTCGCGCTTCGCCAACGCCCTGGTGGCGCTGGACTGCACGCCGGCGCAGATGACTTGGAAGGCCGGCGTCGACGCCCTTTCATTCGGCGCGACCAAGAACGGCGCCCTGGCCGCCGAAGCCATCCTCCTGTTCAACCCCGCGCTGGTCACCGAGATGAACTATCGGCGCAAACGCTCGGGGCATTTGCTGTCGAAGATGCGCTTTCTGTCGGCGCAGATTGATGCCTACCTGACCGACGATCTGTGGCTGCGCAATGCGCGTCAGGCCAATGCGGCGGCGCAGCGTCTGGCGCGTGGTCTTGTGGGGCTGAGGGGGGTTGAAGTGCCGGACGGCACCGAGGCGAACATCCTGTTTTGCAAGCTCGATCCAGCCATTATCGACGCACTGCTCAAAGCCGGGTTCGGTTTCTACCATGATCGCTGGGGGCCGAATATCGTGCGCTTCGTGACCTCGTTTGCGACCACGGCGGTGGATGTCGATTATCTGTTGGGTGAGATCAGGGGAGCGGTGGATAGGCTGCCGGGATAAACCTCAATTTTCATCTGGCCACCCTCGCCTAGACCAGTGTCGAATCGTTCAACGCCAACGGGTGAGCGCCCTGTGTCGCGAACTAATACAAGGCATTGACCGAAACGCCCATCGACTCCCGACGTTCAGGAGTAAATCCCTGGGAAATTTCCTACACGCCAGCGGGAAGCCGGCTATTCGGTGCGTGCCCCGTGATCCTGATAATTCCGCCCTTCGTTGGCCGACGCCAACAACGTCCAGATGCAGTCAGTCTGCATTGAATGGCCGTTTTCTTCTCAGGAGGGCACATACCATGAAGATCGGGTTACGGATGCTGGGCGGGCTTGGCGCAACGGCGTTGATGTTGACGGCGGCACCGGCGATGGCGGCTTGCACCTGGGCGACGGGCAACAATACGGTCAAGCAGTTGACGCTCACCGGCGGCGCAGTGTTCGCGCCGCGAGACGTGCCGATCGGCACCACGTTGAACAGCAATGGCACGATGCGTCAGCTGAATTTCGGTGACACCTTGCTCTGTTATGGCACGGCGACCTATAACACGGCACTGGTCGGTCCGGTGGCGGTGAACATTCCGGTGGACGTGCTGGATGTGCCGGCCAATGCCTTGCTGCAGACCAACGTGCCCGGTATTGGCCTGGCCATCTACATGACCGGTTTCGCTGCCGCATGGATTCCGCCGCCGGGCAACCCCAGCCGATTCATTCCTTTCAACATGAATCGCACCGCCCCCAGCCAGGCGAACATGAGCCAGGCGATGATGCGTTATGCGCTGATCAAGACCGGGGACATCGCGCCCGGTACCCACACCATCAACCAACTGGTCGCCACTGGCACTTCGGATATGGGGCCAATGTTCGATCTGACTTTCACCGCCACCGTGACCCTGGCCGGCTGCTCTCTGCCCGCCGCACCGGGCAACCAGATCAATGTGCCGATGGGCACTTGGGAAAAACGCGTATTCAACGGCAAGAACTCCACCACCCAGGCCCAGCCGTTCGCCATTACCCTCAACGCCTGCATCGCCGGCAATAACTACCCGTCCAACACCAACGGCTACTTCAATGGCAACTTCGCCAACATCCAGATCGACGCCGACAAGACATCGACCATCCTCGACGCGGCCAACGGTGTCTTGAGCCTGTCGACCGATTCGACGGCTCAGGGCGTGGCGATCCAGGTGTTGCAGGACAACGGCTCGCCGATGAATCTGGGGCAGCCCGTGCAGCTCAACCGCATCGTCAACGGCGTGACGTCAGTACCGCTCAAGGCCCGTTATATCCAGACCGGCGATGGACCGACGCCGCAACCCGGTACCGCCAATGGCCATGCGAGTTTCACCGTGACCTATCGTTGAACCCGGCTAAAAAATCGACCTGTGTTTGCCGACGCTCCCCCTTTGCAATCGCCGATTCCGTGCGGTGCCAAAGGCGGGGCGTTTTTTTTGGCGACAACTTATTGATCGCGCAGCAGCGCTGGGAAATTTCCTACAAGCAAAGGGATTTTCCCTACATAGCGCTCTCATCAACGTCCAGATAATGAGCCTCAGACGCCACGCTCTGCCCCCGACGGGATGGCGACGTCGATCCGTCTCAGGGCCTTCGGGCTTGCGGACATTTATTCAATATCTGGAAGTGATCATGAAAAATTTTGCGCTCAAAGGTTTGTCCCTGGCCCTGGTTCTGGCAGCCGCGTCGCAAGCCGCAATGGCCGCCGACGGTGAAATCAACTTCGTCGGCAGCGTGACCGACAACACCTGTCCGGTAGTGGTTTCCGACCTCAACGGTTCGGCCGGTGCCGGCGACGTCGGCCTGGGCAGTGTGCCGGCCACCTCCCTGGCTTCTGCCGGTCAAGTGGCAGGTGGCGGCGCTTTCACCCTGACCATCGACACCACTGCACCGGGTTGTAACGTCACCGGCAAGAAAGCCGTGGTCAAGTTTCTCTCGCTGAGCGGCAACGCCGGTTCCAGCGGCCAGTGGATCGGCCTGCTGCCGGAAGCGGGCGTGGCCACCAACGTCGCCGTGCAGATCAAGGATGCGTCCGGCAAAGACGTGCAACTGGGTCTGGAATCCTCGCCTTATCTGGACCTGACCCAACCGCTGCGCTTCACCGCCAACTACGTGGCAACCGGCACAGCCACTTCCGGTCCGGCGAACGCCAAAGCCGCCTTTACCGTCGACTACCAGTAAGTCCGGTCAGCCTCCGGCGGCGATTGCTGCCGCCGGGCGCCCTTCCCTTTGCCACGGTTTTGTGGCCGTGCCGACAAGAGGATGAACGCAATGAACTCAGTCATATCCCCCTTCAAAACTGCATCGGCATTGGCTGTGTTACTGAGCGCGACGTTGCTCAGCAGCTTCAGCCAGGCCGGTGTGATGCTTGGCGGCACGCGTATCGTGTACGACGGCAACAAACGCGATGCCTCGATCACCGTGAGTAACACCACGGCCGAGGCCTACGCGGTGCAGGCCTGGATCAACACCGAGGCTGACGACAACACCACCGCCACCCCGTTCGTGGCCACCCCGCCGCTGTTTCGCCTCGATCCGCGCAAAGAGCAAATGGTGCGCATCCAGAAAGTACCCGGCGATCTGCCGCAAGACCGCGAATCGGTCTTCTACTTCAACGCCCAGGAAATCCCGCTGGCCGGCAAGCCTGACGCCAATACCTTGAAGATCGCCATGCGCACGCGGATCAAAGTCTTCTATCGCCCGCCCACCCTCAAGGGCAGCCCAATGGATGCGCCGCCGCAACTGCGCTGGAGTCTGCAGCAGGAACAAGGCAAACCGGTGCTGGTGGTCAACAACCCGTCGGCGTTTCACGTGTCCTTTATCGGCGTAAAAGTCGAGGCCGGTGCGCAGGTCGTTGAAGTCAATGAACCGAAGATGGTCGCGCCGATGAGCAGCCAGCGTTATGCGCTGCCAGGTTTCAGCGCTCGCAGCGGCGCAGTGGTGTTCTCCGCCATCAATGACTACGGCGGTTACAGCGAGCCGAAAAAAGTCGCCTTGAGCAGCGCCCCGTAACACCGCCCCCTTTTCTTGCGAACCCGCCTGCACGCTGCCGATGCCGCGTGACGGCCGAGTGTTGAGTATTGTCATGCGAATCGAAGCCCTGAACCGTCATCGTCAGTCCGTGCCTTTTGTTCCATTGCATCTGTCGGTCGCCATTCTCACGGTGCTGATGGGCAGCTCGGCGAGCGCGGACGAACCGGCTAAATTTGATGCCAGCTTCATGCAGCCCTTCGGTGGCGCCAGCGCCGGGCCCAACCTCGACCTGGACGCCATCGCCAACAGCGGCAGCATCGGCCCCGGCACTTACCCGGTGGTGATTCGCCTGAACCAGAGTTTTTTTGACCGCCGCGACATGACTTTCGCCAAGGACGAAAAAAGCGCTGAAGTGCGCGCCTGTCTGTCCGAGGCGTTCCTCAAGGAACTCGGAGTCAAGGTCGATGCGTTCCTGACCCCGGGTGAGTCATTCCCCGCGTGCATCGACCTTGCCCAATTGATCGAAGGCGCTTCGGTGAGCTTCGACGCCGGGCGCCTGACCCTCGACATCAGCGTGCCGCAGATCGCCTTGCGCCGCGATGCCGCGGGTTATGTCGCTCCGCAGGAATGGGATCGCGGAATCAACGCGGCGATGCTCAACTATCAGTTCTCGGCGGCCAACACGCAGTCCGACGCCCGTGGCAACGGCACGCAATACAACCTCTACGCCAACGGCGGATTCAACCTCGGCGACTGGCGTTTTCGCTCCAGTTCCTCGTTCCGGCAGGATGAAGACGGCCAGCAGGACTGGCAGCGCAGCAACACCTATGCACAGCGTGATCTGACCGCGATCAAGGGCACGCTGACCCTGGGCGAAAGCTTCACCCCGGGTGATGTGTTTGACAGCATTCCGTTTCGCGGCGCCCAGGTGGCGTCCGACATGGGCATGCTGCCGGACTCGATGCAAGGTTATGCGCCGATCATTCGCGGCATCGCCGAAACCCAGGCCAAGGTCGAAGTGCGCCAGAACGGCTACTCGCTGTACACCACGTATGTGGCGCCCGGCGCGTTCGAAATCGACGATCTCAATGCGGCATCGGGCAGTGGCGACCTGGAAGTGATCATCACCGAAGCCGACGGTCGCGAGCGGCGCTTCGCCCAACCGTACGCCACGCTGGCGAACATGCTGCGGGAAAAAACCTGGCGCTACAGCGCCACCGCCGGTGAGTACAACGCTGTCGACGGCGGCCAGCGTCCGGCCTTCGCCCAGGCTTCTCTGGCTTACGGTTTGCCGTTCGATCTAACGGTGTATGGCGGTCTGTTGGGCGCTGACTTCTATCGCGCTGGCGTCGTCGGCGTGGGCAAAAGCCTCGGCAGTCTGGGCGCCGTTTCGCTGGACGTAACCCAGGCCCAGACCGATGTACCGAGGGGTTCCGGAGTCGCGGCCGGCAAAGAGAAAGGCCAGAGTTTTGGCGTGCGTTACGGCAAGGCATTCGAGACTGGCACTTCGGTACGCTTCGCCGGCTATCGCTATTCCACCGAAGGCTATCGCGACTTTGATGAAGCGGTACGCCTGCAAGAACCGAACGAATTCAACACGTTCTCCAAGCGCAGCAAAGTCGAAGCCAGCATCAACCAGGCCCTCGACAGCTACGGCTCGTTCTACCTGAACATGAGCAAGCAGAACTACTGGGGCACCTCGCGCGAAGACAAACAGATGCAATTGGGCTTCAACACCCAATACAAAGGCGTGACCTACGGCATCTACGCCAGCAAGACCCTGACCGACAACTTTGGCCAGAACAACCAAGTGGTGTTCAGCGTATCCATGCCCATCGGCCAGACGCGCAGCACCGGCACCTACACGGTTACGCGCAACAACGACGGCAGCCTCGACCAGCGTGCCGGCCTGAGCGGGCGCGACGGCAACCTCAACTACAACGTCAACGCGAACCGCTCCGACAACGGCGGCAACAACGGCTCGGCCCTGATCGGCTACCGCGCGCCGTTCGCCCAGCTCGGCGCGGGCGTCAGTGTCGGCAGCGGTTACCGACAGACCTCGGTGAGCGCCGCAGGCTCCGTGCTCGGTCACAGTGATGGCCTCGAATTCGGCCAGACCCTCGGCGAAACCGTGGCCCTGGTCGAAGTCAAGGACACCCCGAACGTCGGCGTCCTCAACGCGCCCGGCACGCTGACCAACGCCAAGGGGTATGCCCTGGTTCCCTACGTCACGCCTTACCGTAAAAACCGCGTGGCACTGGACACCGGCGAGCTGGACAACAACATCGACATCGAAGAAGGCGTGACCAACGTCGTGCCGCGTCGCGGTGCCGTGGTCAAAGCCAGCTTCGCCGCCAGCCGCTCGGAAAAAGCGCTGCTCAACGTACGCCTCAAGGACGGCAAGCAACCACCGTTCGGCACCACCATCACCAACGAAAAAGGCGCCAGTGCCGGCGTCGTCGGCCAGGCCGGCCAAGTGTTGCTGTCAGTGAGTGAAGGCAAGGTCTTCCAAATGAAATGGGGCGAAAAGACCGGACAGAGTTGCCGCATCGAACTGGATGTCAGCAAAGCACCCATGGTGGACGGTTATCGCGTGGCAGATGCGTTGTGTAAGTAAATCGGGGGCTGATACGCGGTGATTGCTTTGCTCGCGATAGCGCCCGCCAGCCGACAGCAACGTGACTGCCCGACCGTTATCGCGCCATCCCGGAGAAAACCCTGTTCTCCGTCCGCGAAACATCGTAATTTACGCGCCAAATACAAGGTCGTTTTGGGGATGTAAGTGGGCGCTTATCGACTGCTATTGGCCGTGCTGGTCGCTGTTTCGCATATGAACAAGACGTTCATGGGCTTGAACCCGGGCGTGATCGCCGTGATTTCTTTCTTGATCATCAGCGGTTTCGTGATGACTTCGCTGATCGAGCGCAACTACCAGGCGCCAGAGAAAGTCGGTCTGTTCTACCTCGACAGGATCCTGCGCCTTTACCCTCAGTTCCTGCTCTACTTCTTCGCGGCAAGTGCGGTGCTCTACATCCTGTTCCCCGGCTCGCCCCAAGAGGCCGAACTGACGTTCAAAAACATTGCTGCGAGCCTGGCAATGGTGCCACTGGGCTTCTACATGTTTGGCGCAACCGGAAGCGGCATCCTGCCACCGGCCTGGTCGCTTGGACTGGAAATGTGCTTCTACCTGGTGATCCCTTTCCTGATCCTCTATCGAGCGCGGGGTGTTGCCTTCGTCTTGTCCGTCGCCGTGTTCATCCCCGCGTGCCTTGGTCTGATCAACACTGACGTGTATGGCTACCGCTTGTTGCCGGGGGTGCTGTTCATCTTTCTGTGCGGCAGCTACCTGTACAAGCCGCAGGCGAAGAGCCTGGCCATCGTGGCAGGCACCGCCGTGGCGGCGGCATTGATCTTCATCGCGATCATGGCCGGCTGGATCGAGCGCCGACCGTCCAATGCCGAAGTGACCGCAGGCATTGCACTCGGCATACCCGCGGTGTATCTGCTGACGAAACTCAAGTATCACCGGGCTGACGAATTCCTCGGGAACATCAGCTACGGGGTGTTCCTGAATCACTATGCGGTGATCTACTTCCTGCACGGTCTATGGCCGATTAACTCATTCGATGCTTACACCGTGGCCAAGATACTGGGCCTGTCGTTCCTGTTGAGTGGCATTTCATATTACTGCGTCGAAAGGCCAGCGTTGAAACTCAGGCATGCACTGAGGGGTGGCGTGAAGGATGGCGGCAGGCAAGTGCGCGGTGGTGAAACTGCGGCTTGATCGTAAGTGCAGGCGTTTGCGCCAACAATCGGGCGGGTTCATTGATCGAAGCAGGCGTTCACGAACGCCTGCTCAGGTCTTAGTGCAAAAACTGCCCGTCAGAGCGCCAAATCTGATGTTTTCAATCCTTGAACAGCGTCCAGCCATGGCAAATGCCGGCAAAGTCTTTCGCCGTAAAAAATAATACAAGTTCCTCCGGGTCAAACTTTTTGTACAACCAGTGCCCAGGAACAGGGCCTCTCGTTATCACGTATTGCAGGCGGTATTTTCCAATAGCCCCAGAATGGAATGAGGCTGCACTCAGCTCGAACCTGTCACCTTGGTTCAGTGCCCACAGTTTTCCGACAAGGCAGTCATCTCCGACCACCGCTTCAGCGGTCGCCATCAGATACCGTGCATGGAGTTTTTTTTGAAGTCGGGCGCTTCTGGGCATGGATCAACCTATTGATGGAACGAGAACTGACGAGGGGGCGAGCGAGCCGAATTGATCGCGTGCTCTAGCCGGAAGCAAAACGATCATCAGCCCTGCCCGCCCGATGCGCAAAGACTGGCGCTAGCCTTGAACAAAAACAACCTCACCCCTTCTTCTTGAACAATTTATTCAGGTAGTACTTCACACTCCAGCGATCCTTCGGCCGTGGCTTGTAATGGGTTTTGTTCCTCTGCGAAGGATCAATCCCTTGTCCGCTTGCGGTGTAGTAATAAAGCGCAATCGACCGACGAGTGATGCCTTCAGGCGTCGTCAACGGCTCCGGATGCCCGTGATTGCTGTCCTTGTCCGTGTTGAAAATCACGCAACGGTTATAGACCGGCAGAATTTTTTTCAGGCATTTCTTCATCCCCACATCCCAAAGCTCCAGATTACCGCCGTACGCCTCCTGCCAGTCTTGCGTCAGGTAAATGATCACGTTCAACCGCCGCTCGACATTAAGCTTTTTGTTGAGACGAAAGTCCGAGTGCACACCGAGGAAGCCGCCGCTCCTGGTTTCGTGCAGGCCGCCGCCAGTGAAATAGGGATCGGGAATCAGGCCCTGGATGCCGGTGAGCTTTTCAAGGAACTGCAGCATCGGCGCGGAGTTGAAGGTGTTGAATACGCTCTTCAAATAGGGGCTGCATTCGTTGGGACTGATCTGGCGCTTGAGCTGGCCTTTGTAGCCACGCTCGTAAATCATTTCGTTGTGGGTCGGCTCGACCGGGAAGTGCGTGCGGATACTGGCAATGACGTCCTGGTGCAGGAAATTGTCGATGACGATGTGCGGGAATGGCGTGGCCTGGATGTATTGACTGGACAGCGACTCGCCAAACGCGCTGGCGGCGTTCTGGTCGAAATCGAGCTCCGGGGACAACGTGATGGGTAGTGTTCGCGTATCGGGTTGCATTACCGCTCCAATAAACTTGTATAGAGCCTTTCAGGCCATTTCAAACAGGGTCATTTCGCGAGCAGATTGCCATGTCGGCCATGGCCTGCCGAGCAGGGTGTTCTGAAAAGCGGCGCGATGCTGTTACGACATGTTTCTGACTGTCACAAACTCGCCATAAGCCGTCTGCTAGTCTCCTCGCGCCTCACCCGTACACCCCTGCCCAAGAGCCCCCAATCCAAGGTGCCCCCCCAAGGTGTCCACAACCCCACTTCGCCAACAAATCATCCTGCGCTCCGACAATCTCCGTTCCGACGACTTCGGTGCCCTCTTCTCCAGACTCTTCGGCAATCGCTACGCCGACACTCCGCCCCCGCCCTCCAGCATCATCATCGGCGGCGTCTATGGTCGGCATGACGGTGTCAGTTTTCGGCGCATGCATTACCACGGCGACTTCAGCGTTTCTTTTCCCGATCCGCAGGACGAGATCACGTTCGTCATTCCCACTGCGGGCAAGATCGTGTTCAACCACGCCACCGAGTCCATCGGTGTGTCGCACGTTGGCCTGGCAATCGACAAGGCTGACATTCGCTCTATGCGTTTCTTCGATGATCACGCGCATCACGGGATGTCGATCAATCGCCATCAGCTCACCGAGCGGCTCTCGGCGCTGTTGGAAAAACCGATTCTGGAGAAGATCGCTTTTGAACCCAGCGTTGATCTGAACACCGCAGCCTTTCAGGGCATCAAGGCGCTGATCGATCTGGCCACAGGCACTGAGTTTGATCTGTTGATCAACAGCGGCACATTGATGCCGTCGCGATTGCGCGAGATGTTGATTGATGCGGTGCTGGAGGCGTGGCCGCACAATTTTTCCGAGGCGTTGCGGCGGCCGGCGCCGAGTGTGGCGCCACGGCATGTGAAGTTGGCGATGGCGTTTATTCAGGCGCATCCGGAGCAGTTGGTCAGTGGTGTGGAGCTGGCGCGGTTGAGCCATGTCAGTCAGAGGGCGTTGCAAGAAGGGTTTCGGCGGTTTGTCGGGATGTCGATTGTGGCGTATCAGCGGCAGGTGCGGCTGGAGCGGGCTTATGAGGTGTTGAAGCAGCGCGGCTCGGCGTCGGTGACGGAGGTGGCGTTGCGGTTCGGGTTTAGTAATGTCGGGCGGTTTTGTCGGTATTTTCAGGGGGCTTATGGGGTGAGTCCCGCTGAGTTCAAAGTTCGGGACTAATCAGCTCATAAGCTGGAAAGCTAATTGGAGCGAGCCTGCTCGCTCCTTGTTAGTGTGTGTTTTTTTTAGAACGCGTAGCTGGCCTTGAAGCCGCCACTGTAGCCGTGGCTGTCGCCCCCGCCATTGGCCCCCACTTGCGCGCCCAGGCTCAGGGCGCCGAGGCTGGCCATGACGTTGACCCCGCCGCTGAACTGGTCGCGGTTGTCGAAGGCGGCGCGTTGCTCGATGTCGAGGCCCAGCAGTTGGCTTTGGCTTTCGACCTGATGCTCGCCGAGTACGTGTTCGTAGCCGACCTGCACGCCGGGCACCAGTTGCCAGTTGCCCATCGCCAGCGGGGCGAAACCGACGTTGAGGTTGGCGACGGCGCTGCGGCGGGTTTGCTTGTTGTCGTCGACGTCGAGCGAGAGTTCGCTGCCCTGCTCTTTGAAGCCGCTCAGGTCGAGGTG
Organism: Pseudomonas sp. GNP014; assembly: GCF_054344005.1. Classification (NCBI taxonomy): domain Bacteria; kingdom Pseudomonadati; phylum Pseudomonadota; class Gammaproteobacteria; order Pseudomonadales; family Pseudomonadaceae; genus Pseudomonas; species Pseudomonas sp. GNP014. The sequence continues at coordinate 4,743,700 of NZ_JBTGUS010000001.1, forward strand.
GCTGACACGCAAGCCGAGGCTCGGCTCGAAGGTCAGGCCGTTGACCGGGGCACGGTAGCCGAGCGCCAACGTCGCGCCACTGAGCTTGCCGTGGGTGTCGCCTTTGGCAGTACCAAGGCCGCCGCCGAGGTCGCGTTTGCTGTCGTAGTCGACGTAACCGGCGCTGGCGTTGGCGTCGACGAACAAGCCACGTTCCAGGCTGGCAAAGCCGTAGCGGGCGCCGAGGTTGAGGAAGCTGAAGTCGGTGTCGGCTTCGCCGCCCCCGCCGCCAACGCTACCTTTGCTGTAACCGAAGCCACCGCGGGCGCTCAGTTGTTCGCTGAAGCGCTGGGTGATGCCGACCATCAGGCCCTGGCTGTGTTCGTTACTGCTCTCGGCGTGGGCCGAACCGTCGGTGCCGAGGTAACTGGCGAGCGCGGTGCTCCACAGGCGATATCGGCCGACTTTGAGGTCGCTGCCGCTGGCGAACGGTGCGGCGGCTTGTTCGATCATCGCGTTTTCGCGCAGCAGGTAACTGGCGGCGTCGGCGTGGACCTGACCGCCGACCTGGGATTCGACACCGCCGAGGGTGCCGGCGTCGATGGCCGACTGCAGGTAATAGTTGTAGGCGCTGTAGGTGCCAGACAGTTGAGTGTTCTGTAACTGCCGGAGCAGTTCGGCGCCGGCTGCGGCGTTGCCGATCAGCCCGGCCTGACCCGGCAGGCTGTGGTATTCGACCAGTTTGCCGCGCAGGACGTAGATCGTTTCCTGCGACAGACCGAGGCCTTGTTTGAGGTAGTTGTCCATGCTGCCGTATTCGGTTTTGACCTCATCGAGACCGGCCTGCAAATAACTGGCCTGAACGCCGAGCAGTGGTTCGTAGATCGCGGCCATGCTTGCCGGCAAGGCTTTTAGGGTCGCGGCGACACGGGTGGCGGTGTAGTCGTTGGTCGCCAGGTAGTTGGCCATGATCGTGGCGTCGTCGACACCGGCGATACTCTGCAACACGGCGGCGGTCCAGCCGGTGCGGTCCTTGCCCGCGGTGCAGTGGAACAGTTGGGCGGCGTCGACGCTGGCCAGTTCGTTGAACAACGTGCCGAACTGGCCGCGCATGCCGGCATCGCTGACGAAGGCGCGGTTGGTCTGCTCCATCATGGCGATGGCGTCGGCGGCGCTTTTGAACGAGATATTGGTGATGTTCGAACCGGAGGTGGTGCTGCCGATGATGTCGATATTTTCGTAAGTGGCGCCACTCAGCATCGTGTCGGGGGTAGCAGCGATTTCGCTGGGGGTGCGCAGGTCATAGACGGCTTTGATGCCGAGGCTGTTGAGGGTCGCCAGGTCCGCTGCCGACGGCGTGATGGCGTTGGAGCGGTAAAACACGCCGCTGCGCAGGGTGCCGTCGTGGGCCGTGGTATACGCGGTGGTGATGCCGGCGATGTCACGGAAGTTGTCGATGCTTTGCAGGCGCGGCGTATCGAGCGGCACGGACTCGGCGGCGTGGGCGGTAGCGATGGACAGGCTCAGGATGGACAGCGAACAGACAAGACGTTGAAACACAGTGCAGCCTCATTGGATTAAGCGTTGGGCTGCTGACTATGGATAAGCGAGTGATAGTGAATATGACAGTTTCGGTTTGTGCGCAAATGCCTGCGCGAATGGGCCGTGGGGTGCGTGATTTGTCCATGAATCCAGGGCACGCAACTGCTACAGGGTTGGGGGGAGCCTTCCCCTGGTCCTTCGGTGTGTTTTGTTTGCGTTGTTTTTGAGGCTGGAGGTGGCGGTGTAATCAAAGGCGCCTGCGCCGATTATCAAGGCCTGGGCTGATTGTCACCGAGTGCACCAAGAATCCGTTCGAGTTCAGGCCGCGTCCACCGCTCCCAAGGCAGCACATCCCGGGTGTCGCCGGTGTGCCAATGCTCTCCCGCGTCAAATGCGAGGTAGATCGAGAAGGCGGGCTCGGGCATTTCTTCGCGCACGCCCAGGTCGACGATGTCGCTGAACAGACTATTCATGACCTCATCGCACGCGTGGAAATCACGGGTGCCGGCCAGGAACTGCCGGGCCATCGCTATGGCCACTTGGTTCAACAGGTCGCGAGGCGTGACCTGCAGGTCCCGACACAGGCTGCCCAAGTCATGCAGGGTATCTTGCAGGATGACGTTCAGGGCGTAATCCAGATCTGCCGGGGTCACAAGCGTTTTCATGGGTCAGGCATCGTCCGTTGGTTCGCGGCGCAGGGTGAGCAGAATTTTTCTCTTGAGCAAAGAGTTGCCGGTGGTGTGGTATTAATTCCCGACTCGTCATCAAGGATCAGTGCCCATGAACCACCGCAATGTTCGAATCGTCGCCCAGCACCTGCTCTCGGACAACTGGTATCTGCTGAAAAAAATCGACTTCGAACTGCAACGCCGCGACGGCAGCTGGCAGGCGCTGAGCCGTGAGGTGTATGACCGTGGCAATGGCGCCACGATCGCGCTCTACAACCTGGCGCAACGTTCGGTCATCCTCATCCGCCAGTTTCGCATCCCGACCTTCGTCAACGACCATGACGGCTACCTGATCGAAACCGCTGCCGGGCTGCTGGATAACGCCAGCCCTGAAGAGCGCATTCGGCTGGAGGCGGAGGAAGAAACCGGCTACCGCGTGCGTTCAGTGCGAAAGGTCTATGAAGCGTTCATGAGCCCGGGCTCAGTGACCGAGCGTCTGCATTTCTTTGTCGGCGAATACCATCCCGAAGACCGCATCAGCGACGGCGGCGGTCTGGCCGACGAAGGCGAAGACATCGAAGTGCTGGAATTACCGTTTGATCAGGCGCTGGCGATGGTCGACGACGGGCGGATCATGGACGGCAAAACCATCATCCTCCTGCAATACCTGAAGACCGTCATACCGCCCTCACCTGCGCTGATGATTCTGGTGGCCGGCCCTTATCGCTCCGGCACCGGCGACGATCCCGCTGCCATCGCGGCCAATCTGCACGCCATGCAGGCGTGCGCCGCCGAGTTGCTGCAGGCCGGGCATTTTCCACTGCTGGCCGAATGGGTAGCGCTGCCACTGGTAAAACTGGCCGGCTCGCAGCACGTTGGGGATGAGGTGTATCAGGCGCATTTTCACGACTACGCGAAAACGCTGTTACAGCGTTGCGACGCGGTACTGCGCATCGGTGGTGAGTCCGCAGGCGCGGATCAGATGGTGGAACTGGCCCGACAACGGGGACTGGCGGTTTATCACGACTTGCGCGAAATCCCCGCTGCCGGGCGGCGCTGATCTCAGCGAGTCGGGCCAACGACCTCAATCTGCGTAATGCCGACCAGCTCGGCCTGTTCGAGGATCTGCTCCGGTGTCGCGTCTGCCGAGGGCATGATCAGGCCGTTTTCCGCGTCGCCGTAATGCAGTTCCAGCAGGTGCCTCGCCGCCTCATGCTCGGCGAGTCGAGCCTCCTTGATCTCGAGGTCGTGGCTACGCGGCTTGCCATTGAACAGGTATTTGAGGACAAAGTTGTGCATGGTCGGATCCCGTGGGTGTGATTGGAAGGCAACTGTTTATCCTGACGCACCAGTCAGCTTTTAAGTTCAACGCCATCCCGAAAACGGGGAATGTCAGTGATCCGGTCAAACTTTTACCGACGCCAGGCGTCCCTTCTTAAACGGCCGACATGGCCCGGCAAACCCAACCAGCTGACCTCAGCTAAGGACTGGCAATGACCTTTTTCATTTTCCTTCTGGCCTGCGCGGCAGCGGCCACCACCGGCATCATGTTCAAACCGGGCGAATGGTACGCCGCTTTGATCAAGCCACGGTTCACCCCGCCAAACTGGGCCTTTCCGCTGGCCTGGACGCTGATTTACCTGCTGCTGGCCTGGGCCGGCTATCGCTTGAGCCTGATCCCCGGCAGTCAGACCGTGCTGGCGTTGTGGGCGGCGCAGATTGCCTTGAACACGCTGTGGACCCCGGTGTTCTTCGGCGCGCATCAGGTGTTGGCGGCAATGGTGATCCTGACGCTGCTGTGGCTGGTGGTCGCGGCCATGGTGGTGCTGGCGTTGCAACTGGACCTGATCACCGGTCTGATTCTGTTTCCTTACCTGGCGTGGCTGTGTATGGCTGCTGCGTTGAATTTTTCCATCCTGCTCAAGAACCACTGATGGCGAACGTCAATTTGGGTAATGAAACACCCTGGCGGCAAGGCGAGCGAGAGTTGGCGCAAGTGCGCGCCTTCAACCGGAAGCTCGCCTGGTTGCCGCGCTTCAAGATCCGCAATCGCCTCACGCCTCGGCTGATTCAGGCGTTGTTGCGGGTCAGTCAGTTGGGGGGCGCCGGCAAGCTACGCAAACAGGGGCTCGGCGCGCAAGGCAAACGCCTGGCGAGCGGCGCTGGCGTGCGGATCATCCGGCCCAAAGGCCCGGCCAGAGGCGTGGTGCTGGATTTCCATGGCGGCGGTTGGGTCATCGGCAATGCGCAGATGAATGACAACTTCAACGTTGCCATCGTGAATGCCTGCAACGTCACGGTGGTATCGGTCGATTACCGGCTCGCGGTGTCGACGCCGATTGAAGGCCTGCTGGAAGACTGTCTGAGCGCCACACGCTGGTTGCTCAGCGAAGACGAGTTCGCCGGTTTGCCGGTTGTGGTAGTCGGGGAGTCAGCCGGGGCGCATCTGGCGGCAGCGACGTTGCTGGCGCTGCAACCCTCAGCGGATTTGCTGCAGCGCATCAGCGGCGCGTTGCTGTATTACGGCGTGTACGATTTGACCGGCACGCCGAGCGTACGCAACGCGCCGCCGGAAACGCTGGTGCTGGACGGTCCCGGCATGGTCGAAGCGTTGCGCATGCTCACGCCAGAGCGCACAGACGAAGAGCGCCGCCAGCCACCGTTGTCACCGCTGTACGGCGACTTCAGCGGCTTGCCGCCGGCGCTGCTGTTGGCCGGCGAACTGGACCCGTTGCGGGACGACACGCTGGCCATCGCCAGACGCTGGCAGCAAGCGGCGCCGGTCGAGGTGTATTTACTACCGGCGTCGCCCCACGGATTTATCCACTTTCCCACCGCCATCGCGCAAGGCGTGCTGGCTTACAGTCGACAGTGGATCAGCGCCCGAATCAACGCGCACACGGCGGCTATTCGTTCAGATCCTTGACCAGATAGCCGCCGACAATCTGCGACACACCGGTCAACGCCGTGCGCAGCAACTCCGGCTCGGTGCGATAACGCAACGGCTCGTAACCATAGGTGTTGGCGCCGTTGAACGGGGTGATTGGCTCGTTGCGCTGCCAGATCAGTTCATCGCCACGTTTCATCACGCCGCTCACGGCGATGGTCGGGTAGACCACGCTGCTGAAGCCCTGAGTCAGCGAGAACCCCCAGCTGATCACCGTCAGTTCGATCTGCGCATCAGCCGGTTCGTTGTCGCCGACCACCTTGAAACGGCCGGAAGCGGCCAACTGGTCCTCGAAGCTCTTTTTGACCAGGGTGCCGAGATTGATGTCAGAGGTTTCCATGTTGTAGACGATGGCATCGGTCGTCGACATCGACGCCAGGTCACCGGCCTTCAGCCCCGCGACGAAACCGGCGCCGCCCAATGCAGCGGTCGCGGCTTTGGACGCACTGGAGGCCAAACCGATGCCGGTGCCGACACCGGCCCCCACAGCGGCGCCCCACGCCTGTTCACGGCCCATGTAGGTGATTTCCTTGGGCTTCCACGCCACCGGCAGAATCTTCACCGTGTGGATCTGGGTGCGGTATTCGGGCTTGAATTTCTGGTTGGCACAGCCGGCCAAAAACAGCACGGCAAACATCAGGACAGCGATCTTCTTCATGAACGACTCGCGACAAAGGAATGTGGGTTAGTTGTCGTCATCGACAGGAAAATCTGAAGTACGAGCGGCATCGACAGCAGATTTTCCGCCGATGCAGACGTGATCGAGGCGCCACGGGTATGATCCGGGCACCCCGTCTCACCTGGACCGTCCCTGATGCCAGCCTCGTACACCCGCCCCGCCCCCGCGCCCCTGCTCCAACCCGGTGAAACCGTGGTGCTGTTCGACGGCGTGTGCAAGCTGTGCAATGGCTGGGCACGGTTTCTGATTCGCCATGACCGGCTGCGCCGCGTGCGCCTGGCGGCGGTGCAGTCGCCCGAGGGGCAGGCGCTGCTGGCGTGGGCGGGGTTACCGATGGATCAGTTCGACACCATGGCGGTGATCCGTGACCACCACGTCTGGGAACGCTCCGATGCGTTCCTCGAAGTCATTGGCCAATTGCCCACCCGCTGGCAGCCGCTCCAACTGCTGCGAGTGTTGCCTCGCGGACTGCGCGACTGGGGCTATGACCGTATCGCGCTGAATCGTTATCGGCTGTTCGGTCAATACGCCACCTGCCTGCTGCCGAGTGCGGATCACGAACAGCGCTTTTTGAAGATGACGCCACCTACGCCAGAACGCTGAGCAACTGCACCGGCGTCATCTTGGTCACCATCATCAGCACGATCACGAACATCCCGGCAAAACCCATCACGCCCATCCAGAACCACTGCCGGTACACGCGGCGATAGTCATCACTCAAGCCCTGCCCGGTCGCGTCGGCAGTCGATGCCATGATCTCAAGCCGCTTCTGCAGCACCAGCACCGGCAGCCACAATGACCCCACACAAAAGAAGATGATCAGCGACGTCAGCAGCCACTCGGTGGTCATGGGCAACCCCGAAACCCTCATCAGCAGATAGCCGCTGATGATCTGCACAAACCCCGCCGGCGTGGTGATCCAGGCATCGAAGCGCACGACCATCCGCGCCACGTGGGCGATCACTTGCGGGTTGGCCGTACGGCTCGCGGCGATCAGATAGAGGTAGGAACCCATGCCGAAGCCGAACAGGAACACCGCTGCAATCACGTGCAGGTATTTCAGCCCCAGATAGAGCATGCTCAGTGCTGCCCGGTGCAGAAATGTACGGACAGGCTCAGGTTGTCCGGGTCGTTGATGGCGGCCATGTATTCCTTGACACTGATTTCGCCCACGCACGGCCGGGCGCCGGGCTGTGGCGTGTAACCCTGAGCCATCTTCGCGGCCAGCGCCACGGCGGCGCAGCTGGGGATTTCCGGGCCTTTGTCGTTGAGCGCGGTCAGTTGCGCGGTCATGCTCAGTGGCTGGCCATCAACGCCGAGGCCTTGCACGTCGATGTACATCGCGCTTTTACCATCGCCGAAGCGTTCGAAGCGGGTGCCCAACCGATGCAGTCTCGCCGCCCACACCCCTGGGTCGCGAACCAGGCCGATTTTCAGCGCCTGCGCCAGCAGCGCATTGGCGACGCCGCCGAGCTTGAGTCCGGCGCCGGCCTGAAAACGCAGGGTGTGTGCGCCATAGCGGCTGGCGAAAATATCCATGTCCGGCACATCGACATTGGCCAGCAGGCGCCGTCCCAGCTGCGGCATTTTGCGCAGGGTCAGATCCTGCCATCCCGGCACTTCATGGACTTCGCCGTTGCGCAGCTGCCTGATCGGTTTACCCGCGTACGCCAGCACACCCTCGACCGTCGACAGGCCGGGCATTTTCGCCGAAGAAGAAATGCCATGTTCGATCGAGTCGATGCGCGAAAAGCGCTGGCGCTGCTCGTCGATGATCGCCGAGGACAGCGTCGGCACCGAACTGCAGCCGCTGAGAATCGCCACACCGGCTTCCTTAGCGCGGGCGTCGAGCACGTCAATGCCGTTGACGAAGGTACGGCAGTCGGCCAGGTCGCAGTAGTTCACGCCAGCGGCAATGCAACTTTGCGCCACGGCATACGACTGTCCCTGAAACGGGCCGCCGGTGTGCACCACCAGTTGAATGTTCAGCGCAGTCAATGCGGCCTGGAATTCGCTGCCCATCGCATCGCCGCACCAGCCTTCGCAGGCCGTGTGCGCCCGACTGTTCAGCTCATCGACCTTGCGCTGCAACTTGCGCGGATCGCGACCCGAGAGCAGCAGCGCCACATCGGGCATCAGCGCCAGATGCCTGCACACGATACTGCCGAAATTTCCGTAGCCCCCGACCACCATCACCCTGAACGGCATGCAATTCTTCCCTAATCGTTTCGCGTGCAAAGTGCGAAGGATATAGGGCCCAGCGTCGGCAAGCCATGCCGGTTACCTGGAGCCTGCGCTGCTTCAACGGCCAACGGGCGCTACAAGGATGCCAAAGGGAACAGCGCGATCAGCTCGATACTTGTTCAAGAAAGATCAGTTGCAACGGTTCTTCCAGCAGGTCGTCCGCCGTGGCGGCAAAGCGCTGGAAGTAAGGCATCGCAAAATGCGCATCCAGCGCCGCCTGATGCATGAAGGCCTCGCGCATGTAGAACGTGCCGCGCTGGTCGCGCAGTTCAAACAACACATAGTCGAGGTTGCCCGGTTCCGCGCGAGTTGGCTCGACCAGTGCCAGCAGCCCCTCTTTCAGCGCCTGCTCCTGGCCAGGTCTGGCCTTGAGCACGGCGATCGACACCAGCATTTCAGTGGACGTGGTCATCATTATTTCTCCAGATTCAAGGCTGAGTGATCAGCGAGTCGGTGCCGGCGCCGCGTCGATTTTTAGACGCATCAGGCTATAGGGTTTTTGCCGTTGATCCTGCCCGCCACGGAAGCCGGGCTGGCGGTGCAACTGGTTGGCGATGAAATACAGATAGCCGTCCGGACCGATCGACAGGGTGTCGGGCCAAAGCAGGCGCGGGTCGTGGACAAGGGTTTGCCACTGGCCGTCCGGCAGGCGTTTGCGGATCGCGTTGTGTTCGTAGTCACCGGCATAGACCGCCCCGGCGGCATCGGCTTCCATGCCATCGGACGCGCCCTTCTCGCCCAGGTCCTGCACGGCAGCGGCCAGTTGCTGTTCGCTGACGCTGGCGTCACGCAACAGCGCGGTGGCAACCGAGTACAGATGGCGGCTGGATAGCGGCGTGAAGTACAGGGTCTTGCCGTCCGCCGACAGCGCAATGCCGTCCGACGCCACGCCCAACGGTGTGCGCTTGCCGTCCGCGCCCGCGACGGTCAGCGGCAGACCTTCGACCACCGGCACGAAATCCGGGTCGACCGATGTTGCCGGCACTCCGCTCAACCGGCGCTGGGCGCGGCCAGTGGCGATGTCCATGACGATGATTGCACCCGGGCCACGCAGCGACGAGTCGGTGACGTACACCGTGCCTTCGGCCCCGGCGCGGAAGTCGAAGCGCATGTCGTTGACGTAGGTGCTCGGCAACATGACGTTGTCCGGAAACACCAGGCGTTTGACGATGCGGTTGTTGGCCAGATCCACCGCCAGCAGTTTCGCGCCTCTGGCTTTCGGTTCGGCAAACCCTGGCGCGGCGGTGTCAAGCAGCCAGACCCGGCCCTGCCCGTCGGCGACCACGCTTTGCACGCTGATCAAGCCATCGCTCGGGTCGCGCGGATTCTCCTGATTGATCGCCGCGTTCGGGTACGCAACCACCTTGCCGTCGCGGATTTCGCCGACGGTGAACGGCACGTCGTCGCCCCAACGCGGGAAGTTGACAAAGATTCGCCCGGTTTCGCTGACCGTCACGCCGGTAGGCATGGCGTCGTAGAACGCGTGGACTTGTTCAAGCGTGCCAAAAGCCCTGTCGGCCGGCGTATTCAGCGGCAACGGGATAGCGCTGATGGCGTGGGCCAAAGGCATGCTCAAAGTCGAGGCAATGGCCAACATCGCGGGCAGTTTGTTCATGCGCATCATGTGTTCCTCGCTGGGCCGTCATGGCCCGTTCGAATATTCAGAATCCTTCAAGCACCATCTTGCCCCGGGCCTTGCCGCTTTCGACCAAGGCATGGGCGCGGCGCATGTTGGCCGCATTGATCGCCCCGAAGTGCTGGCCCACGGTGGTTTGCAATACGCCCTGGTCAATCAGCCCCGCGACCCGGTTGAGCAAATGATGCTGGTTGATCATGTCGTCGGTTTCGTACAGCGAACGGGTAAACATCAGTTCCCAGTGCAGCGACAACGATTTGCGCTTGAGCGGCATGACGTCGAGGCTGTCGGGATCGTCAATCACCGCCAGACGCCCCTGCGGCCGCAGCACTTCGATCAATTGCGCAAAGTGCTGCGTGGTGTGCGTCAGGCTGGCGACGTAATCGACCTCGGCCACGCCCAGCGCCTGCAGTTGCGCGAGCATCGGCTGGCTATGATCAATGACGTGATGGGCGCCCAGCTGGCGCACCCAGTCAGCGGTTTCCGGGCGCGAAGCGGTGCCAATGACGGTGAGCCCGGTCAAACGCCGCGCCAGTTGCACCAGCATTGAACCGACGCCACCCGCTGCGCCGGTGATCAGCAGGCTTTGGCCCTGCCCCGCGCCCTCGGCGACACCGAGCCGATCGAACAGCAATTCCCAGGCGGTAATCGAGGTCAATGGCAACGCTGCAGCATCGGCGGCACTCAACGAGCGCGGCTTGTGCCCGACAATCCGCTCGTCCACCAGATGCCGTTCGCTGTAGCTGCCGGTGCGGGCAATCGAGCCGGCATAGAACACTTCATCGCCGGGCTGAAACAGCGTCACGTCGGCGCCGATTGCACGGACAACACCGACGGCGTCCCAGCCAAGGATTTTCGGTTCCTTGGTGAAAGTGCCGGCGCGGACTTTGGTATCGACCGGGTTGACCGCCACTGCGCGCACTTCCACCAGCAGGTCTCGCGGGCCAGGCGTGGGCTCGGGGATGTCGGTGTCCTGCAACGATTGCGGATCTTCGATGGGCAAGGCGTGTTGGGTAAAGGTGATGGCTTTCATGGGATCTCTGATTCTGAAGGGCTGTGGCAGTCACTGGCCGCCATCTTCGGCTTCCCTCGGGCAAAGAAAAACCGGCAGAATGCGCCAACACTTTCACTGCAGGCGTGAAAATGATCCGCATCGACGATCTCGGTTTATTCACCCGCAGCGCCGCGCTGGGCAGTTTTACCGCTGCTGCGCTGGAGGCTGATTTACTGCCCGGCCAGGTCGCTGCCGCGATCAAGCGGCTGGAACGCGAACTGGATGTGCGCCTGTTCGCCCGCACCACCCGCAGCCTGCGCCTGACCGCCGAAGGCGAGCAGTACTTGCCCACCGCCCACGCGGTGCTCGAAGCCCTCAAGCAGGGCGAGGACAATTTGCGGGGGGAAAACGCCACCTTGCGCGGCGTGTTGCAAGTCACCGCGCCGTCGGATCTGGGGCGCAATATCCTGCTGCCGTGGCTGACGCAGTTCCGCCGCCAGCACCCGGAGCTGACCTTGCGATTGGTGCTGTCGGATCAGATGGTCGATCTGTTTCGCGACCCGGTGGACGTGGCGATTCGTTATGGCGCCAACGTGGATGCCAACTACGTAGCGCTGCCGCTGGCACCGTGGAACCGGCGGGTGCTGGTCGCCTCGCCTGAATACGTGCAACGCCACGGCCAGCCGCAGACCCCGGATGAACTGCTGGATCATCAGTGCCTGCTCTATTTGCAGACTGGCCGGGTCTACGACAAATGGAACCTGGGCAATCAGACCGTGCAAGTCTCGGGGCCGCTGTTCAGCGACGACGCCGACGTGGTGCGGCGCTGGGCGCTGGACGGCGAAGGGATCGCCTACAAATCCTGGCTGGATGTCAGCGCCGACATCGCATCAGGTCGCCTGCTTGTATTGCTGCCGGAGCAACCCGGCGAGACCTCGCCGTTGAGCCTGGTATGCCCGCATCGCAAGCAGATTACCCCGGCCGTGTCACAGCTCTATACGTGGCTGAGCGGCCAGTTCGCGGCGCTGAAACCGATGTGAGCAGAAGTCCCGCCAGAAGTTGACGAACGCTGTTGCGAGTGTTCAGATGCGGGCCTGTTTCAGGTGCCCCCTGCCGCCGTGCTTGGGGTGAAACGGGAAACCGGTACGTTCATTGCGAACAAGTCCGGTGCTGCCCCCGCAACGGTAGGCGCGTGATGCTTTCGACAGACCACTGTGGCCAGACGGCCATGGGAAGGTGAAAGCCTCGATACGCGCGAGCCCGGAGACCGGCCTGAAATGCGTTTGGCAAAATCCTGCGGTGGGCGGGCATGGGCCGGTATTGGCTGTGCGCGATGCCTTCTCCTGCATGCTCTTCTGCGAAGATCCTTTTCGAGAAGACAATGATTCGACCTTTCAACACTTCTGCACCAACCCTGCTGTTCGGCTGCCTGCTCAGCCCTTTGCTGCTGGCCGACGACAAGCCACTGCAACTCGATCAGCAAATCGTTTCCGCGCCGTCAGTGGAATCCACCACCGTCGCCGACATGGCGCAGTACGGCAGCAAAATCGAGAGGGTTTCCCGCGAACAAATCGAACGTGCCGGCCCCGGCGCCGATGTCAGCCGCGTCCTGCAGATGTTCATTCCCGGCCTGTACGTGGCGCCGAAAAACGGCCCGTTCGACTACGGCACCTATTCGTTGCTCGGCGGCCGTAACGACGACACGCTGATCCTGCTCGACGGTGTGCGCCTGAACAATCGTCTGTACGGCGGCCTGTACCTGGACACCCTGCCGGCCAACGCCATCGAACGCATCGAAGTGCTCAAGGGCGGGCAAAGCCTGCTGTTCGGCACCCAGGCGGTCTCGGGGGTGATAAACATCGTCACCCGCAGCCCGCAATCGCGCAAAGCCGCCGGCGAAGTGAATCTGGGCGTGGACAGCTTTGGCGGCACGACCGAAGACGTCCGGGTCGAAAACATCTTCAGCAACGGTTTCGGCGAACTGGGTTTGCTCGCCTATGCCAGCCACAACGTCTCCGACGGTTACCAGCCGTACCGCAACCGCGACATGAAGAACGTCAGCGAGAAAAACCGTGCCTACGAAGTCACCACCTTCGGCGGCAAGGCGATTCAATCGTTCGCCGATGACGCGCGGCTGGAACTGTTCTATCAGTACGCCGACGCCAACCTCGATTTCGCCCGCCCGCTGAACAACCACAACACCACCAACGACCGTGTGCAGCAGATCGCCACGGCGACCTTCGAACAGACCGTCAACGAGCGCGTGAGCTACTTCGTCAAAGGCCACATCAACGACTGGGACACCCGCTACACCCGCGTCAACAACGTGGATGGCGGCGGTACCAAGGTCATCAACCACAACGACTACTGGGGCTTCACCGATTGGGGCGTACAGGCCGAAGGCAAGGCGCAATTGCCCGGCGGCCATGTCCTGGTGTTCGGCACCGACAACCAGTGGTTCAAGGGTCAGGACGATGTGCTGGTGATCGACAACGACAAGGCCGAAGCCCACGCGATCTACACGCAGTTGCGCCCGCAAATCGCCGCCCTGCCCGACTGGCACCCGAGCCTCGGCATTCGTCACGAAGCCATGAGCGGCGGCGATGGCGCCACGGTCGGCATGCTCACCTCACTGTACGACCTCAACGATAACTGGGCCGTGCGCGGTCAGTACGGCAGCGCCTACAAACTGCCGAATGCCGAGCAGCTGTTCGTCAACGAGCCGGGCGACGAGATCGGCAACCGCAACCTCAAGCCGGAGAAAAGCCGCAACGCCGAACTCGGTGTCGACTACCAGGGCTTTCTGCTCGAGCGCGAATTCAGCGCCAGCGTCAGCCTGTTCAAACGCAAGATCGACGACCTGATCACCCTCGACGGCATGCAGTGGGTCAACGGTGAGGGGCAGATCCGCATGCGCGGTTTCGAGGCCGACGCGAAACTGGCGCTCACCCAGCGATGGAGCCTGCAAGCGGACCTGACGCGCAATCTCACCGAGTCGCGCAGCGGCGTGAGCATCAACGACATCCCGGGATTCTTCGCCCGCTCAAGGGTGGGTTATGAGTCGGAAAATCGTATGTGGGGGGCCGGGGGTGCGATCCGCTACATACGCGATATCAAGAGTTCGAAGCAGGTGCAGTACGGCAACTATTCGGTGGTCGATGCCGATGCTTATCGCTACCTCGACCACGCGCATCAGCACCGTGTAAGCCTGCTGATGGAAAACCTGTTCGACCGCGATTACGTCACCAGCCGTTCGAACAATGTCGATAATCTCGGCCGGCCGTTCACCTCTGAAATTCGCTACACGTACCGCTTCTGATGAGTGAAATCACCAAGGTCGACGGCGTCGATACTCATCCGGACTGGTCGCAAGTGCCCGATCACGCGCGCCATGTGTTCCTCTGCACCGGCCCGCGCTGTACTCAGCGCGGCGCCTTGCAGTTATGGAAAACCCTGCGCCGGCATCTGCTGGCGCACGATCGCATCGAGACACCGGGCGGCGTGTTACTGACCCGCACTCATTGCCAGTTTCCGTGCAATCTCGGACCGATCGTAACGGTGTATCCGGAACGCTGCTGGTACGGCGTGCACAACCGGCAGGAGGTGCAGCGCCTGGTCGAGGAGCATCTGCTGGGCGGTGAAGTAGTCGAGGATTTGCTGATCCGGGGGCGCGCATGAAGCTCTTGTGGTGTGCACTGGGCGCCCTGTTCTGCTCATCGGCGGCTATGGCTGACAACGTGCGCAACTGCGGCGAGCACTGGCAGGTTTCCGCTTCGCCGCCCGCGCGCATCGTCGCGCTGAATCAGCACGCAGCTGACCTCGTGCTGGCGCTTGATGCCGGATCATCGCTGGTGGGCGTCGCGTATCTGGACGACACCGATGCCGGCCAGCGCCCAACCGCGTATTTCGGCGTGCCAGTGATCGCACGTCAGTACCCATCCAGCGAAGTGTTGTACGCGCAACAGCCGGATCTGGTGATCGGTGGGTTCGCCACAGCCTTCGGTGACGGCGTCACTTCACGCTCGGCGCTGGCGCGCAACGGCATCGGTTCCTACCTGCTGGAATCGGCGTGCAACGGGCATTCGCTGGATTACTTCGGGCATGTGCGCAATGACCTGCTGAACCTCGGCGCGTTGCTGCACAAACAACCGAAAGCCAAGGCACTGCTGGCCGCGATGGAGGCCGACCTCGCCAATGCCCGAGCCTTGGCCGGCACGCAGAAACCGCTGTCAGTGTTTTACCTGGACAGCGAAGTCAAAGGCCTCGACAGCGAAGGACGGCGCGGTTTCGTCAGCACATTGCTGGACGCTGCGGGCGCGAAAAACCTGTTCGCCGAGATCAATCAATACCGGGTCACCGTGAGCCGCGAAACCCTGCTGGTCAGCGACCCGGACGTGATTCTGCTGGCCGATGCCGACTGGTCGCCCGCCAGCCGCAAGCGCTACCTGTTGACCCACGACCCGGTGCTGTCGCAACTGCGTGCGGTGCGCGAAAACCGCCTGATCGTTATCCCCTTCACCCAGCTGTTGCCCACCTTAGCCAGCGGTCGCGTGGCACTCGAACTGGCCCGACAACTCAAAGCCCTGCAAAAAAATAAATGAACCCGCCACCGCACCGGTCACCTAACCCTAAGACCATCAGGAGGTAGCCAATGCAAATCGAAACCGTGTGGATCGTACTGGCGGCAGTTCTTCTGCTCATCGAACTTTGGGCCATCAACCGGGTGCGCAAAAGCGAGGGAAAATCCAGCAACAAAGGCGTGTGGATCGTGCTGATCGTGTTTGTGCCGTTGTTCGGCCTGATTGCCTGGGCGCTGGCGGGGCCGAAACAAATCACTCAGCGGTCGGCATCTTAGTCTTCTGCTGATCAGTTGCCGGGCAAGGACAAACTCGAAGAACCCGGCGTGCAAATGCAAGCCATGAAGACCTGTTGCAGGAAGGACGTGGCAGCTTAAGGCCTTGCGAATAAAGGAAGCCCGGCATCAGTCGGGCTTTTTTGTGGTCGCCAGGCACGCCTTCGTCGGGATGTAGTACCGTGTGCCGGTCAACAACAGGGAGGTTGATATGGCTGACAGGACAGGCAAGCGCGTGGTGGTGGTCGGCGCGGGTATTGTGGGCGCGTCGCTGGCGTATCACCTTGCGCGCAAGGGTGCACAGGTGACGCTGGTCGAGGCCGCAGAACTCGCCTCGGGGGTCACGGCGCGCTCGTTCGCCTGGGTCAATACGGCCCATGCCGGGAACGATCCGATCGCCCGATTGCGTGGCGCGGCCATCGAAGACTATCGCCGGCTGGAAGCGGAGCTGCCTGAATTGCAGATACGCTGGTCAGGGGCATTGTCCTGGGGTACCGGCGCCGAGGACGAGCCCTCTTCGCCGACATGGCTGTCACGCGCCGAGATCCTCGAACGTGAGCCGAACTTGCGCCACCCTCCACGCCAAGCATCATATAACGCCGAAGAAGGCGCCCTCGATGCGGTACAGACCACCCGCGCATTGGTTGTCGGGGCACAGGCCCACGGCGCAACAGTGTTCACGCAGACACGCGTAAGCGGCTTCACCTTCAGCGGCGCAGACGTTACGGGCATTGAGACGACGGCGGGGCCCTTCGCTGCTGACGTAATCGTTCTGGCAGCCGGAACGGGCACCGTGCAGCTGGCAGAGATGCTCGACGTTTCATTGCCGATAGACGCCTCCCCGGCCATTTTCATCCGCTTCAAGACTCAAGCGGATCGGTTGAACGGCATCATCTCCAGCCCCAAGATGGAAGTGCGGCAAGATGCAGACGGGGCGTTGTTGGCAGCGGAAGACTACCTGGGAAATGCCCCGCACAATCAACCGGACGAGATCGCGCGGCGAACCGCACAAGTCATTCAACACGAACTGCACGGGGTAACCTCCATTGAACCGCAAAGCGCTTACGTCGGCTTGCGGCCCGTGCCTGTCGACGGCGTCCCCATTGTCGGCTATCTACCGACGGTGGGCGGAGTGTATGTTTGCGCGATGCATCCCGGTGTGACCCTGGCGGCGATCGTCGGGCGCCTCGCCAGTGAAGAGATTGTCAGCGGCATTGCCTCAGTCGACCTTGGCAACTGCCGCCCCGGCCGATTCTGATGGGCGCGGCAGTCCAATTGTCCAGGCATTCATTTTCAGCTTTCAGCATTCGCAACTCGAAACGGAAGTCATCAGCACTACACGTCCCCCACACAAGGAGCGTTCAACCATCATGGAAGCAACCATCACCTACCGCACCGCCACGGCTGACGATGCCCTGGCGATGTGCGAACTGGGCCAACTGCTCAACGCCGTGCACCACGCCGCCCGCCCGGACATTTACGCGGCTGCGACCGAAGATTTCTCTCGCGACTTGCCGCACTGGTCCGGCGTTTTCGAGAAGCCGGGCCAGGTCGTGTGGCTCGCCAGCGCGGGCGACCGGGCCGTGGCGTTCATTACCGCCAGCCTGTCGGCCAGCGTCGGGCCGTTAATGCAGCCGCAGAATGTCGTGCGCATCGGCTCCGTGTGTGTCGCCGAACGGTTCTGGGGTAAAGGCATTGGCCGCGCACTGATCCAGCGCATCAAGGACTGGGCCCTTGCGCACGATGCGCAGGACTTGCGCCTGACGGTCTGGCCGTTCAATGAACGGGCGGCGCGGATGTACGCGGAGTTTGGTTTCGAGCGCCGTGCGGTAGAAATGGGTATGCGCTTGTCATGACACGTCAACAGCGAATCGTCTCGATTGTCCTCGGACTGCTGGTTTTCTACGTAGCACTATGGACAGCCTCCGAGTGGTGGGAAAAAGCGCTGGCCAAGCCCTACGGCACCGCTAGCATCAGCCCCGACGGTTGCTTTCAGGTCCAGATGTTTCGGCCGTTCTGGGTGTTGCCGGATTTTCTTCATCCACAGACGCCGCCGGACGATGCGATGGAGCGCAGCTGGTTTGTCTCCTGGGAGAGCCCGGCGTTTTTTCGCCTGTATGACCTTCGTAATGGCCGCGTACTGGGTGAGAGCGAGATCTATGATCTGGTGGCGTATGGCGGGCCCCTTGATTGGGCTTATGGCAACGACCACACGGTAAGTGCCGCCATGATCCACATTGGTACCACCCCGGACGATTGCACAGCATCGAGGACGCCATGACCGACCGCCGCCGTGTTCAGAGCAAAAGATCGCCGCCTGCACAGGCATCCCTGTTTAATGGCTACGCCCTGCTCCGCCACGCCATACCCGCCGAATGGCTGGATGAGTTGCGCCGTGTGTTCGATGCAGGTGTCCTGCCGTCCGATCAGTGGCCGGTGCCCCGCGGTCAGGACTGGCGTCACTCGCTGCTCGATGATGACCCGACGGTGCGCGCGGTGTGCCGTTTGCCACAGGTGCTGGAAGTGGTAGGCGAACTGATCGGCGAACGCTTCTTCCTTGCGCAGGTGGAAGGTCGTGAACCCCTTCCGGGTGGCGGTCATCAACCCTTGCACCGTGACCTGTCGGCGCAACGACCCGGCGACAGCGTGGTTGCCCTGGCGTTTTTCGACGATTACGGCCCACAGAACGGTGCTACGCGCATCGTCCCCGCCAGCCATCGCCCCCTGCCTGGAGAACC
The DNA here is from genome assembly GCF_054344005.1 of Pseudomonas sp. GNP014. Lineage (NCBI taxonomy): Bacteria > Pseudomonadati > Pseudomonadota > Gammaproteobacteria > Pseudomonadales > Pseudomonadaceae > Pseudomonas > Pseudomonas sp. GNP014. The sequence goes on from NZ_JBTGUS010000001.1 coordinate 4,761,979, forward strand.
GCCACTCGACGCTCACGATGAGTCGAAAGCCGTGCAGCTTTCCGGCAGCGCCGGCGATATTCTGCTGTTCGACGTGGACCTGCTGCATGCCGGCAGCCGCAACGTGGCGGGCTTGCGCCGACGTTCCATCCTGATCAATTACTTTGCCGAACCGCTGTACGCCGCGCACCTGGAAACAGTGGGCCTGCGCAATGTGCGGATGGATCCTTTCGAGTGGTTTGATTCTGCAAGCCACTGCTTTGCCGGGGGTGATTGACACACGATTGGATTCGGTGAGGATTCGACATTGCCTGAACCCGCCGTATACGTCAGGATCCCACCCTTTTTCAGCGCAAGGGCAAACGTGGCACGTCTACGTCCTTCGCTAGTCGATATTTAAACCTACAGGCCGGGTAGCCCCATGAATCGTCAAAAGAAACTTCAGCAGTTGTTCAAGGAAAAGGCCAAAAAGGCCAGCGCCAAACTGGCGCCGAAAAAGCCTAAGTACATCAGCAAGGCCGATCGCTTGAAGATGGCCGCCGAGGCGCCGGTAGAACCGGTTGAAACTACCGAGAGCTGATCCCGGCCAGTTTTATAGAAATGGCGAAATGTTCGCCAGCGCCCGCGTGATGTAGAGCTCCTGCTCCCCCACCGGCACCACGTACCGCAACGCATCGCACGCGGTGTCCACACCAGCAAGGCGCGCGATGAACCAGACTGCCAGATACTGCGAAGCCAGACATCCGCCGGCGGTGGCGACATTGCCGTTGGCCACGAACGGTTGATTGAGCACCGCCACACCGGCCTCCTCCAGCGACATCTGCGCCTCGACGGTCAGCCCGTTCATTGACCGTACCTTGTCCGTGGGGCTGGCAATCGACACGCGCCAGCCGGGTACCCGATTGAGGATGCCGAAGGCGATGAGCGAATCGAGTTCGTTGAACCCTTCAAAGGTCAGGATGGCGATGTGCATGATGAGCCTCGGTGCGGATGGTCGAGGCTCATCGTAGGACTGGCAAATCAATACAATCAAAGAATTGTCATGGGTACATTAAATCGCTGACATTACGATCCCTGTCGGGTCTGCCGCAGAGGTATCTTCATAAGCGCCCGCCCCTCATCAGCCCCCGGAGTAGATCAACCAGGCGATGAAAGCCACAACAGGGGCGAACAGCACCAGGCCACCGACGGCGACGGCCCAGCCCCAGGCAAAACCGCTTTCGCCCTTGAAGCGGCCGCCACTGAGCAGGCGCAGCACGCAAACACCGATCCGATGAGCCAGCTCGTTGATCAAGACGTCAGCGATGAAGCCCATAACACTAACGCTCCAGTGACTTCGCCATGATGAAAAGCGACCGCCTTACCTGTCGTTGCTTGATCGTAGTTGGATTTGTGTGGGCTGGTGCCGGCGCGAGAAAAAAGCTGGGGGCCACTGATCTTCAAGGACCTGGTCAAGTTCGACTGACAAGCCCTGATCGCAGGTTTTGCAAGACGTTCACCGGATCGAACACAATCCGCTCAGCGCGTTTTACACGCCAGCCACGCGCCCCAGAAAAGGCTGCTGAAGAACCGCGTCGCCTCACCAAATCCGGCCTCGTGCAACAACGCCTGAACCGCCGCCTCGGAATGCGGCGGATCGGCGCCCTGCAAAATCTTCCCGAGTTTCGCCCTCACCTCCTCGGCACTCGCGCCCTGCTGCCGCCAACGCTGCCCCCAGGCTTGCAGCAATAACGGCTGGCTGGCATAGGCGTAGTGATTGCCCGCCACAATCAGCGGCGCACCCGGTTTCAGCCGGGCCTGAACCGAGCGCAGGATCTGTCGCTTGGCGTCATCGCCATTCAAGTGGTGCAGCACACCGATCAATGTGGCCGCGTCGAACGATGCCTGCGCCGGCAAGTCCTCGACATGCCCGAGATGCACGTCCGTCCTGCCGAGCAAATCATTGGCCTGCAACTGCTGCGTCGCAGCCTCCAACATCGGTGCCGAAGGATCGACCGCAGTGAAACACCAGTCCGGCTCAAGCGCGGCCATTGCGATGATTTCCTGCGCCGTACCGCCCGCGCCAACCACCAACACCTTGGCGCCACGCACCGGCCCCAAAGTGGCCGCCAACATGCACGCAGCCAGATCGTGACAGGCATCGTAACCGGCCAGGGCGATGCAACTTTGTCTGGCGTATTCGTTGGCGCGGGAAGTGTCGAACTTGTCTGCGGATCGGGTCGGGGTCGAGGGCATGGCGATTCTCCTTGTCTTGGGAGCACGCTACCCCGGGGGCAGAGATAAGGAAAATGGCGTAATTTTATAGGCTACATTCCTGTAGGGAATGAGAACCTGGTGTGGGATACGCATCGTTAAGCGCCAAGGACATCCATTACTCTGATTCATACGAGATTAATCAACAGTATTTGTCCAGCCCGCCGATATTTCCTCGCCGCTCCTACCCTTAGCATCGTCTCCAACCCGTGAACAAACACGGTTTTCAACGAGACGGTGAACATTCTGAACTTTAAGAAAATTGCACCGGATTTACTGTTGGGCAGTTTCGGTGCGCACGCTTATGCCGATAAATCGGACGCGGCGAATCTCCCGGTCGAGACCTACAGCTCTTCGACAAATATGGATATCGAACACGTTACCTTTATCACCGAACTGGCCAACGAATGTGCCCCTGTACCGGTGCAGATGATCTACGAAGATTCCCATGGCGAGCGCCACGTTCTGCAATATCAAGTCATGGGCACCGGCTGTCCCAGTTGAGTCTGAGTTGGTAATTCGTTATCTGAAGAGTACCGACCAAACGCTCCTTTAACTGAAGCCCGTTATGCGTGAATTTTGGTGTCGGTTTCCAAGCAGAATGCTTGTGGTGGTATAAACTTTTTACCGTATCTCATGACTTTTCACAGCCCGTCCCCCCTTGACGGGCTTTTTTATACCTGCATTTCTAAGATTTTTTTCACAGCGAGAAATATCGTCACCAGCGATGCACCCCGCCTCGATGTCGTAGACCCAGTTGTGCGGATTCAGGCGAACCTGCGAGCGCGAGGTGCACGGAAGGATGCGTTCGCAGGTTCGCTAGTTGCGCAATCACGTTTTCGCGCACCAGGCCGTCGCGCTTTGCGCGGGGCGCGTCGAAATTGTGGGCGGCGTTAATCTCTTTCGCGGCGTCTGAGTGCCGTAGCCAACTGGCTACCGCCGAAGATGATCCAAGCAGGTGCAGCGTGAAATCGCGCCCATCGCCTCGCAGTCCGAGTGACCGCAGATCACGATGTCCTATACGCCGAACACTGCGACCGCATATTCGACGCTGGCCGAGACGCCGCCCGGTTCAGGGCCTTACGCCGGCACAATGTTGCCGGCGTTGCGAATCACGAACAGTTCGCCGGGTTCGCGCTGCGTCAGGAGTTCGGGCACAACACGGCTGTCCGAGCAGGTGATGAACATCCCGGCAAACAACGATCCTCGCAATCAATTTGGGCGATCCGCCAGGAATCACGCGTTTGAAATTCGGTTTGCTTGAACCCCTCGATATCACCAGTGGTCAAGCCAGATGGTCGATCAATCGGCAGCGCAGGCTGACACTCCCTCGTTCAATTCGCCGCCCAGTCGGCTCGATACTGCAGCAGAAAGTCGACGAATGCCCTGACCCGCTGGGGAACGTAGCGTCCATGGGGGTACAGAAGGGTGTAGGGCCTGGAGCGTCCGTTGTAGGGCTGGAGCACCTCGACGAGGCTTCCATCGGCCAATTCGCGCTCGACAATGAATTTGTAAGTCTGGAACAGACCAGCACTGTGTTTGGCCAGGGTAACGCCGCCCAGCACATCATCCGAACAGCAATATCTACCCTCAGTGAAGATCTCACGGTGTTTCCCCTCGACGTCGAACAGCCATGAGATGCTTCGACCGCTGCTGGGCAGTTCAAATTGAATGCACTCGTGAGCGACAAGGTCATCCAGCGTCGTTGGGGTGCCGGCTTTGGTCAGGTATTCAGGTGTCGCGACCACGACCAGTTGTGCGTCTTCGAGCAAGCGGGCAATCAGCGTCGAGTCAGGTTGAGCCCGGACCCGAATCGCCAGATCATAGCCCTCCGCTACAAAGTCGATATTTCGGTTACCCAAGTGGATATCCACGCTGACGTCTGGATAAAGCGCTCGAAACTTCGGCAGAAGCGGCAAGATCCGGTGATGCCCGTAGGTGGTCGGAAGACTGATACGCAGCCGCCCTGAAGGTGTCGATTGAGCGCCCATGACTTCTTGCTGCGCTTCCACCAGTTGAGTCAGGGCTTGTCGGCATTGTTCGTAGAACACTCGCCCCGGCTCAGTCATCCGGATGCTGCGCGTGGTTCTCACGAACAGGCGTGATCCCAAACGCTCCTCAAGTCGCAAAATCGAGCGGCTTACTGCCGCAGGCGTCACACCTGCTACTTGCGCTGCTGCAGTAAAACTGCCCGTTTCCGAGGCGAGGCAAAATAGCTCGATGCTTCCTAGCTGCAGGTCATCAAAATGGCGCTTCATATTAATCACACTGAGTATTGGGCAACGTCGCGAAAGCATACCGATGTCGATCATGCAGTGGCGAGCAGTTGATTTCAGGAAGCTGTTCCACCGGCATCGTTTTATGAAGCAGAGGTGGATGCTAGTGAATCAGCCTCTGAACAGTGGAATGCCCGAGTCATGGCCTGCAAGGGTTGGCAACGACTCAATTCATTACACTGTGTCATAAATGAAGTGACCAGACCCGCATTTATTCATCCAAGGCAACCTTCTAGAGTTCATTCCACTTGCCGCCTCATCATATCGATGGGGAGCGAACTGGAGACTCTCCCATGCCTTTCATCAGCGTTCGTATTACCCGTGACGGTGTTACCAAAGAACAGAAAGCTCAGGTCATCGCCGAGATCACCAAAACCATGGAGACGGTGCTCAACAAGGATCCGCACCTGACGCATATCGTGATCGAGGAAGTGGATACCGATAACTGGGGCTACGCTGGAATAACCACAACCGAGTACCGCAAGTCGCTGGTGGAGCCCAAGTAATGAGGCTCATCAGAGTCGACTTTGTGTCGGATGTCGTGTGCCCCTGGTGTGCGCTTGGCGCCACGGCCTTGCAACAGGCCATTGCCAATCTGACCGGCGAAGTTGTCGTCGTGCTGACGTTCAAACCCTTCGAACTCAACCCGGGCATGCCCGCCGAGGGTGAACACGCAGTCAGGCACATGATGCGCAAGTATGGCCGCAGCGCCGAGCAAATTGCCTCGCGCAATGACTCAGTGATCGCCCGTGGCAAAGCCATCGGTTTTGAGTTTGACCTGGCAAAACGCAGCCATTTCTACAACACCTTCGATGCTCACAGGCTGCTGTTCTGGGCGGCGCAAGACGGTCAACAGCTCGCGCTGAAGAACATCCTGCTCAAGGCGTATTTCACCGACGGCCAGAACCCCAGTGCCCCCGAAACCCTGGTGCGCCTGGCCGGTGAAGCGGGACTTTGCACCGCTCGCGCCCGGCAGATACTGGACACCGACGAGTTCGCCACGGAAATCCGTGAGCTAGAAGATTTTTACCTTCAACGCGGTATCAACTCGGTCCCGGCCATGGTGCTGAACGGTGGTCATCTGGTGTCCGGATCGCAGTCAGTCGAGGAATACGAACAGATCCTCAGACAAATGGCGCGAGAGTCGGCGCCAGCCTGATGGCCCTACTTATCCATTGAAACAACTTTCATAAACTATCGAGGAATTATCATGAGCCATTCAAAAAAAGTCGTTGTGGTTACTGGCGCATCCCAAGGTCTGGGCGCAGGAATCGTCGAAGGTTTTCGTAAACTCGGCTATCAAGTGGTTGCGACTTCTCGCTCCATCAAACCGTCATCGGACCCGGACATCCTGACCGTCGCAGGTGACATTGCCGATCCGGCTACTGCCGAAAAAATCATCCGCGAAGGCGTAGCGCGTTTCGGCCGCATTGACACTCTGGTGAACAACGCCGGGATCTTCCTGGCCAAACCTTTCACGGCCTATACCCGTGAAGAGTATGTAAACACCGTGGCCACCAACATGGGCAGCTTCTTCCATATGTCGCAACAGGCGATTGCCCAGATGGAGAAACAAGGTGAGGGTGGGCATGTGGTCAGCATCACCACTACGCTGGTCGATCACGCTATCGAGGGCGTGCCATCGGTGCTCGCATCGCTGACCAAAGGCGGCATGAACGCCGCGACCAAATCCCTGGCGATCGAGTACGCCAAGCGCGGTATTCGCGTTAACGCTGTATCGCCAGGCATCATCAAGACCCCGATGCATGGAGAGGAAAGCCACGCCGCTCTAGGCAGCCTGCATCCGGTCGGCCACATGGGCGAAGTGCAAGACATCGTCGCAGCGGTGCTGTACTTGGACAGCGCCAACTTCGTCACTGGCGAAATCCTGCACGTCGATGGAGGCCAAAGCGCCGGTCATTGAAGCAAACCGCCAGTATCTGTGCGGCAATTTTCAGCCTATGTTCAATCGGCTCCCACACCTGGCCACGGTGTGGGGGCTTTTTTCGCGGCGTCTAAACTAAGCCCCCCGGATCTGTCTACCATTGCCTGACTCTCTGGTCGATGCATTCGAACCACTTCTTCGAACAGGGAACGCCCGTGCATGACTGATGCTTAAGAGGGCCTGGCCACCGTTGTGGTGATTGCCCATTATCTGCGGCAGGTGCTAATCAAAAAGGTTTCAGCATGAGCAGGAAGGCACTTGCGAGTGACTGCTTTCGGCCCAGAGTGTGTAAAAACGCTTCGCCAAAATTGGAGTGTGCGCGTTTACGTCGAATCTGAAATTTATCGGCACGTCAGCAGGTGCGGATTTTACGTAGAAGCGCGATTCTCAGTCCGGGCTTGAGTACCTGTCGCGCTGAAAAACGTTTTTACACAGCCTCGGCCAATAGCGGCCATTCGTGATCGACAGCTATGGGCCAAAGTAGACGTTCAGGAAAGACCAATTCAAGCCTATTGCAGTTAGGCGTTTTGCACCCGCACGTAAAATCATTTGTGCCAATTCGATAACAGTCCTAACACGGTCAAGCCGCCGCCAGGGGCCGCAGGTCCGCTCGAACGCAAGCCTGCACACGCTAAATTAAGTGGGAAGGGATTTTTTAATCAGACCGCGCACCTAAGAGAATTCATCGCTCGCGCCGAGGGGATGTCGGACATGTTCAACGCCTATATCGTGACGCTCGCCACCCGTTGAAGCTGCTGATACGCCGCCACCAGTTGCGCTTGATTGAATGCAAGGTTGCGGCCGCTGGGGTTGGGTAGAATCCAGACTTTAGCGCCACCGAACGTCTCCTCTTGCAACCCCCACTCAATCGACTTCTTGCCGGATAAACCGGTATACGCCGCCTTACCAAGAAACGCCACGAAGCCCGGCGCGTATCGGGCGATCTTACGCTCCAAGCTGACGGCGGCTGCGGTGAATTCCTCTGCCGACAATTGATCCGCACTCGCCGTCGGCCGCTCGACCACGGCGGTCAGGCCGCAGTGGAATTGCAGGATCGAGCGGTCCTCTTCCGGCAGTAACTCGTGGGGCGTGAAGCCGGCCAGGTGCAGCGTGCGCCAGAAGCGGTTGCTGCGTCCGGCGAAGTGATGCCCCTGCGCTGCCGCCAATAAACCCGGATTGATTCCGCAGAACACCACGGACAGGCCTTGCGTGAGGATGTCCTCAAGCCCTTTCAACTGCAGATCACCTTTACCGCATCGCGCGCCTGCCCGGCCAGTTCTTCGCGGGATTTACCGGCACGGGCGCGGATCGAGATGCTGTGCAGCAGCGATGACGCAAGCATGGCCCGCGCGGCTGCATCCACATCACCGTTCAGCTCGCCAGACTCGATCGCTCGTTGCAGACGAGCTTCGAGATCGGCATCGAGCTGGCTCAAGCGCTGGGACAGCACGTTGCGGATTTCCGGGTCCTCGACCGCTTCGGTGGTAGCGGTGCCGATGGCGAAGCAGCCGCGTGGCTGGCCGTCGCCGGAAAAATAGATCGCCAGTTGCCCTTCGTAGAAACCGGTCAGGGCCTGTTCCAGGGTCAGGCTGCTGTCGTTCAGCGCGGCCTGCATGGCGGCGTGGGCGGTGGCCCAGTATTGGTCGAGAGCCTTGATGTAGAGCGCGTGTTTGTCGCCGAACGCGGCGTACAGACTGGGGCGGTTCATGCCGGCGGCGCTGGCGATGCTGTCCAGTGACGCGCCGGAATAGCCGGTGTTCCAGAACACGCCCAGCGCCTGTTGCAGCGCGGTTTGCGGGTCATAGGCCCGTGGACGGCCACGGCCTTTCCCTTCTGTCGGTTTATTTTGTGCCATGTTGTACAAATTCCTTGCGGGGAAATGAACTCGCTCATATTCTTACACCATCGCACAAAATTAAGGAATCAGAAATTCCTTGATCGGCAGGTTTGTTGTAACAGCGCTCGAACCGAGGCTGGCGACGACGAAACAGCGGCAACAGAGCACCCCTCCTGCACCGCGCACTGACTTGATGACGCACCGCATTCAACGCCGCCCAGCACTTTGGAGAGAGCCGTTCATGAATCAGCCATTAGATCTCACCGCAGAACAAGCCCGCGCTCACCCCGTCGACGCGCCGCCGAAAAAATCGCTCAAGCAGCAGCTGCGACCCGTGTTGATGTTCGGCGTCCCGGCGCTTCTCGCCGCGATTGGCTACGGCCAGTACGTTGCCAACGAGCCCTTCGTCTCCACTGATAACGCCTATGCCCGTGTGGCCAAGGCCTCGATCAACGCACGGATTTCCGGGCAAGTGGTCGAGATCGCGGTCGACGACAACCAGCCAGTACGCAAAGGCCAGGTGCTGTTTCGAATCGATCCCAAGCCGTTGCAGATCGCCGTCGACCGGGCCGAAGCGCAACTGGCCAACGCACGCCTGCGCATCGACGGGCTCAAGGCCAGTTATCGCCAGCAGCAAGCCGAGCTGCAATCGGCGAAAGCCTCGGCGGAATACGACCAGAAGGAGTTCGCCCGCAAGAAAGCCTTGATCGCCACCGAGTTCGTGTCGAAGGCCCTCTACGAGCGCGCCGAAACCGACCTGAAGGTCTCGCGCCAGCGCATCGCGTCCATCGAGCAACAGATTGCCAACACCGTCGTCGCGTTGAACGGGAATCCGGACATCGCCCTCGACAATCACCCGACCGTGCGCGAGGCCAAGGCTCAGCTCAATGAAGCGCAGCTGTATCTGTCTTACGCCACGGTCACGGCGCCGGACGACGGGATCGTCGCCAAGGTCGATGATTTGCAGGTGGGCAATTACGTGAACAACGGCGCGCCGGCGTTTGCGCTGATTTCCGACCGGGAAATCTGGGTCGAGGCCAACTTTCGCGAGACCCAGTTGACCCACATGCGCCCCGGTCAGACCGCGACCGTCACCCTCGCTACCTACCCGGATCGCCCGCTCAAGGCGCACGTGATCAGCATGAGCCCCGGCGCCGGTGCCGACTTCGCCCTGCTGCCGCCGGAGAACGCCACCGGCAACTGGGTGAAGGTGGTGCAGCGGGTGCCGGTGCGTCTGGAACTGGACGATAGCGACCCTGCCCTGCCGCTGTTCTCCGGCACCAGCGCCACGGTCAAAGTCGACACCGGGCATCGCTCGCCCTGGTGGCATCCGCTCAAGTCGTTGTTGTCTGCGGGTAATTCGTGATGAACAGCTCAGCAGCCGATGCGCGGGCACTGCGGTTTGTCGCACTGCTCGCCACCTACATGCAGTCAGCCAACCTGCCGTTGCCGAACGCCGCGCTGCGGTTGATTCAGGGCAGTCTGTCGATGACCGACGATCAGGCCGGGTGGATTTTCACGTCTTATCTGGCCGCGAGCGCGATCACGATGCCGGTCGCGCAATGGCTCGCCGGACGCCTTGGGTTGAAGCGGGTTTACCAGACGGCACTGGTGCTGTTCGCCCTCGGTCTGTGGCTCGGCACATTGGCCGGCACACCGCTGGAATTCATCGGCGCACGCATCCTGCAAGGTCTGGCCAGCGGCGTGATTGCACCGCTGTCGATGGCCATCGCCCTGGAGACGTTGCCAGCAGAAAAGCGCCCCGCCTTCGGCCCGAAATGGACGGCGCTGGTGCTGTTCGGCATCGTGAGTGCCCCGAGCATCGGCGGCTTGATCTGCGAGTACTTCGACTGGCGCCCGATGTTCTACCTCAGCCTGCCGCTGACTGCGTACATCCTGATGGTGGTGACATTGCTGCTCGCCGAGAAGAAAGCAGACCCGCGTCCGACGTTCGATTTCTTCGGTTTCGCCAGTTTCACGGTCGGCATGATCGGCCTGCAGATGTTGCTCGATCGCGGCGAACGGCTGGATTGGTTCGACTCGCCGGAAATCTGGATCGAAGCGCTGGCCAGCGCCCTCGGCCTGTACTTGTTCGTCGTCCATGCGCTGACCCGCAAGACCCACTTTCTCAGCAAGGGTTTGTTCGGCGACCGCAACTTCATGCTGTCGACGGTGATGTTTTTCGCCTTGGGCTTCGTGTTGCTGTCGACCATGGCCCTGACTTCGCCGATGCTCGATGAAATCCTCGGTTATCCGCCGGACACTACCGGGTTGCTGACCGTCCCGCGCGGCATCGGACTGGTGGGCGCATTTTTGCTGATGATGCGCGCGGCAGCGTGGATCGACGCTCGGCTGTTTGTTGCCGCCGGCATCGCGCTGGTGGTGTACGCCAACTGGCTGATGCTCGGTTATTCGCCGCTGATGGACTGGACGCCCGTGGCCGTCACCGGGTTCATCCAGGGCGTCGGTCTGGGCATCCTGATGCCGGCGCTGAGCAAGACCGCGTTCAGCACCATCGACCCGAAATTGCGCCCGGAAGCCACCGGTTTCTTCAACCTGATGCGGGTCTACGGCAGCACCCTCGGCGTGGCCGTGGTGCAGATCTTTTTCTTCAACAACACCCAGGCGATGCACTCGGCGCTGGTCAGTCAGCTGACGCCTTATCGCGTGGCCATGCCGACGTCGTTGCCGGCGCTCGAAGGCCTCAACCATCTGATCACCCACCAGGCGGCGTTCGTCGCGGTGATGGGCCAATTCAAGATTCTGATGCTGGCGATGCTCGTGGTGAGTCCGCTGGTGATGTTCCTGCGCAAGCCGGTCGCGGCCAACTGATAACGTGGAGTCTGAACCATGAAAGCTTCTATGCGTTTCACCCCGCTGGCGATGTTGGTGATGTTGTCCGCCTGCACCGTCGGCCCTGATTTTAAGCGGCCTGCCGAGAGCCCGTCGCAGCATTACGATCAAGCGGCCGAACAGCATTTTGCGATGGGCCGGCGGATCAACGGAGACTGGTGGTCGGCGTTTCGCTCGCCAAAACTCGATCAGGTTGTGCGCCGCGCCATCGACGGCAACCTCGAACTGGCCGCCGCTGACGCCACCCTTCGTCAGGCCGCCGCTTCAGTCGCGGCGGCGGAAGGTGTGCTTTATCCGCAGGTGGATTTCGCTGCCTCGGCCGGGCGCCAGCGCACCCACAATGGGCCGCAACCGGTGGTCTCGAATTTCTATGGGATAGGGCCACGGGTCGCTTTCGATCTGGATGTTTTTGGTGGCAACAAACGCGCGGTCGAACAGCAGCAAGCGCTGACCGATCTGCAAAAGCATCGCTACGAAGCTGCGTGGCTGACCTTGACCGGCGACGTCGCCAGCCAGGCATTGCTGCTGGCGTCGGCCAACGCGCAGATCCAGGCCGTGGAAACCCTGCTGGCCAACGATGCGAAAAACCTCGATCTGGTGCGCCGGGCCCAGGCGAGCGGCAGCACCACACAAATCGAAGTCTCGCTGGCCGAAACCCGGCTCGCCCAGGATCGCACGCTGCTGCCGCCCCTCGCCCAGCAGCGCGATGCGGCGCGTCATGCATTATCGATTCTGGCCGGCAAGGGCCCGGCGGACTGGATTGCGCCGGACTTCAGCCTCGACGAATTCGCCCTGCCGTCAAACATCCCGGTCAGCCTACCTTCGGAAATGGCCCGTACCCGCCCGGACATTCTCCAGGCTGAATCCGAACTGCACATCGCCAGCGCTGCGGTGGGTGTCGCGACCGCCAATCTTTACCCGCATGTCGAGCTGTCGGCCTCGCTGATGCAAGCCGCGTCGGGCAATGGCGGCGCCGCACTCTGGGGATTTGCCGCCGGCCTGACGGCGCCGATCTTCAATGGCGGCACCTTGAAGGCTGAACGCGAAGGCGCCGTCGAAGGCTACAACGCGTCACTCGCCCGCTATCAACAGACGGTGATTCAGTCCTTCGGCCAGGTCGCGGACACCTTGCAGGCGCTCAACCACGGCGCCGAACAAAACGTGGCGCAGGACGACGCCTTGCGCGCCGCCGACACCAGCCTGCGGCTCAATCGCCAGGCCTACACCCAGGGTGAAACCAGCCTGTTGCAAGTGCTGGAAGCCGAACGCGCCTACCAACAAGCGCTGCTCGGGCAGATTCAGGTGAAGACCGCGCGTTATCTCGACTCGGTGCGCCTGTTCGTGGCGCTCGGCGGCAACTCGGTGCGTGTGCTCGACCAGAAGCTCGCCACCCGCAAGACCTCATCCCTTCTTTAACGGCAGATACCCGAGACACGACATGACCTACGAAGCCTTTCACGATGAACTTCGCGACACCCGCCTACCGCTGAACAACGGCGCAGGCTTGATGCCGGCCGTGGGATTCGGCACGTTGTTTCGCGACTTGAGCACCACCACCGAAGCGGTCAAATGCGCGCTGGAAGTGGGCTTTCGCCACTTCGACTGCGCCGAGCGCTATCGCAACGAAACACAGATCGGCGAGGCCTTTGCGCAGGTGTTTGCGACGGGCCAGATCCGCCGCGAAGACGTGTTTGTCACTACCAAACTGTGGAACACCAACCATCGCCCCGAGCGGGTGAAACCAGCGTTTGAAGCCAGTTGCCAGCGTCTGCAGGTCGATTACATCGACTGCTACCTGATCCACACGCCGTTCGCCTTTCAGCCCGGCGACGATCAGGACCCACGGGACGTGTTCGGGCACGTGATCTACGATGGCGAAACCCATTTGATCGACACCTGGCGTGCGCTCGAAGCGCTGGTGGATGAAGGTCGCTGCAGGTCCATCGGCCTTTCCGACATCACCCTCGATGCGCTCAAGGACATCGTCGCCGCCGCACGGATCAAACCGGCGGTGGTGCAGATCGAATCCCACCCGTACTTGCCCGAGTGGGAGATGCTGGAGTTCTGCAAGGAACACGGCATCATCCTGCTCGCCTTCGCCCCGCTGGGGCATGGCATGGAGCCGAATGTGCTCGAGGATTCCGTGCTCACTGGTATCGCCCGGCACGTACAGAAAACCCCGGCGCAAGTGGCCCTGGCCTGGGCGGTGCAGAGGGGCACGGCGTTTCTGACGACCTCGGCGAACCCGAGCCGGATTCAGGAAAACTTCGATATCGCGACCTTGCCGCACCGGGCGATGCGCGAGATCAAGGAAGAGATCACGACGCGAATCCGCTTCAACTCGGTGGTCGAGACCGGCGTACCCGGTTTCATCCCCCGCAAGAAGTGACACATGGCAAAGGGGCGGCCTCCTGTGAGGTCGCCCCTATACTCTTTCCAACTGACTGTTGAGACGACACCGATGGACGTCTTTCAAAGCATGCGCTTCTTCATCGCCGTCGCCCAAAGCGGCAGCTTCACTGCCGCTGCCGAGCTGCTGGACACCAACACCACCAACGTCTCCAAAGCCATCTCCGCCCTTGAAGCGCGTCTGCACACACGGCTGATTAACCGCACCACCCGGCGTCTGGCTCTGACCGAAGCCGGCGTACGCTATCTGGAGCGCTGCGAAAAAATTCTCGACGACGTGCGCGAAGCCGACGAAGAAGCCGGCACCGCCCAGACCCTGCCCGTCGGCCGCTTGAAGATCCACGCAATGTCGGCCATCGGCAACCACTACGTGATCGACGCCATCGCTCGCTATCGCGAAATCCACCCTACGGTGATGTTCGACCTGACCCTGACCAACCGCGTCCCGGATCTGCTCGAAGAAGGCTTCGACATGTCCATCGTGCTGGCTCGCGACCTGCCGGATTCCGGCTTCGTCGCGCAACGTCTGGGCATCACCTACAGCATCCTCTGCGCCTCGCCCGCCTACGTAGCCAAACGCGGCCTGCTGCAAACACCCGGCGAACTCTGCGAACACGAGTGCCTGCGCATCGTCAACACGGTGATGCCGGTGGAAAACTGGACATTCGAAGGGCCCGAAGGCATGGAAACCATCACCATTCCCGTATCGCCCTTCCACATCAACACCGCTGACGGCATGACCATCGCGATCAGAAAAGGCATGGGCATCGGCATTCAGCCGATTGCTTCGGCCGTGGATGGTTTGAGGGCGGGAACCCTGGTGCGGGTGTTGCCGGAATACCGGCTGGAGGAGTTGAACCTGTTCGCTATCTATCCGTCGCGCAAGTTCGTCGATGCGAAGATCAAGACCTGGGTGGAGTTTCTTAAGCAGTCGATCCCGCAATTGCTGGCATCGGATGAAGACATCGTCGGAGCGAAAAACCTCTGAGCGCGGCAGATAGGGAGTGTCGACCCTCCATTCTCTGCAACGGACTCAACTGGAACAGCCAGTGCCCATCACTTGATATTGCAGAACGTGGCGCTCGCCATGGGAATCTTCGTAGGTCATCTGCACCGGCACCGGGGCGCATTCGTTCGCCGGTTCGGTGATGGAGATGACGTGCTCAATGTCGAGATTTGTCGAAGAACTGTACATCTCGATCGGGATGTTCGCCGCGTCCGCGTTATCGGCGAATGCGTGTGCACCGAAACTGCCAAGCATTAAAACCAGCGCGATTTTCTTCAGGCTCATGATGTTCACCGTCTCGTTGAGGACCGTGTTTGTTCACGGGTTGGAGACGATGCTAAGTGTTGGAGTAATGGTAAAAAATCGGCAGGCTGGACAAACACTGTTGCTGAATTTCGTATGAATCAACGTTACCACGCTCTTGGCGCGCAAGTACTTCAACGCCAACATTTAAAAAAATCTAAAAATCCCATCTCGAGCCTATCCCCCCTAGTGCAAGCATTTACAAATTTGCCAGAAAGCGCTGGCTTTCAGGGGTGGCCTTAAACCTATTCTTTCTTCGTCAAAGCAAATTTACATAACGCTGAAGACATTCAATATCAAAGTTTTGAATTACCCGCGGTTTTGTGAACATCTCCAACGACCGCTTTTGGCCGAAAGCTGCCGCTAAAAACGCTAGCAACCCACACGCCAGTTTGTACATTTGCGGTTCAAAGACTTGAGTCCGACCGCACCGTTAAATTGCGGACAAGTCTTTTGCAAAGCGCTCAACCTGGCTAGGGAGGACCAACAAAGATCCATTTATTTGCCAGTCGCAGTCGTCATCTGACGTTGAACCCAAGTAGACGCGCAAGAACACCAAACCCGGGAAATGAGGATCTAAACAGGCCGAGAGTGCAAAATCTTCGCTCTCTGAAAGCCACTCTTTGGAGCCCTCTTCCTAATTCCACACCCTCATCGACAATGCACCGCAGTCCACAGCGGTGGTGCACACAATAGTTTGGGCAATGATGAAACCGAAGCCGGCTCCCAAAAATGCGATGCCCGCGACGACCCACGGCAATGTCGCATTCACACGGAATCTCAATAACCAAGCAGACACACTGGTGCCAACGACCATGCCCGGGACAGAAAACAAATGCCCCAGCCCAACGAGGCCGCCATCACGGCCCGAGCTGGATATGATCGCCATATAGACCAGAAGCGTAACAGCCGCTGCGGCTGTCGCTCCCGTTAGGAACAGGGCCCGAGCACGTAGAATCAGGCCTGGAAGCAAGGTCACCACTGGTACCAGCGTGAGGTACCAGTAGCCTAAGTGGAGCGTGTTCCCGGCACCCGAGGCGTATGCCAGAACAAGCGCCACCAAAACCATTGAACAGACGAGGTCATCCCTGAAGCTCATTTTCATTCACTTGAATCGCCATAAGCGCCGACAGTGCTCAAAGATTAGCTGATCGTACAAGCTTCGCTCATTGGCTCAATAAGGGCGGTGTCGCACCATCACTCGCTTGCCTGCAGACGCCTCAACCTCCCCTTCCACCGCCGCCCGTCGCTCGCTCTCTGAAACAAACCGCCGCGAGTGAACAAGCTCCCCTGAGCGCCGGAAGTTTCGGTAGTACACCACCGGATTGCCCCGTTGCGCATACAGCGCGAAACCGCACACGGCGGCTTCGGGCAGATCCGCTGAGCGGAGGCTGATCGCCTCAGGCTGTCGCGTTCGATTCGGGCAGGTGCACTTCAGTGGCGCTGCGCCCCGCCAGCCAGGCGAGTACGGCGGCGGCGACCAATACGGTAGCGCTGAGTTCGAAGGTGGCTTTGTAGCCGCTCAGATCAAAGGCCAGGCCGCCGATGATTGCCCCGGCGGCGATCGCCAGTTGCACGATGGCCACGAGCAAGCCGCCGCCGGCTTCGGCATCATCCGGGAGTGTTTGCGCCAGCCATGTCCACCATCCAACCGGCGCGGCAGTCGCGACCAGCCCCCACAGTCCGAGGAGGACGGCGGTCAGCAACGGCGATGCGCCGAAGTTCACCAGCGCCAGTGCGATGGCCGCCATGATCAGCGGGATGATCGTCAGTGTGCGATAGAGGCCGTTGCCGATGAACCTTTCGATCACAAAGGTCCCGATGAAGCCCGCCAGTCCCAGCCCCAACAGCATCAACGACAAGGTTGAAACACTGACGCCGGTGACTCCTTCAAGAAACGGACGCAGGTAAGTGAACAGCATGAACTGGCCCATGAAAAATACGCTGACGGCGATCATTCCCAGCGCCACCGGCAACCGTGTCATCAGGCGCAGGGCGTTACCGCTGCCGGCCTGGCGCTCGGCCTTGAAAGACGGAAGGCTGATCAGCAGCCACACGGCCGCCAGCGCGGCGACCGGAACCACGCAGAAAAATGCGCCGCGCCAGCCTATCAACGAGCCGAGGAAGCTGCCGGCAGGTGCGGCGATGACCGTCGCCAGCGCGTTACCGCCATTGACAATGGCCAGCGCGCGGGACACCTGATCGGACGGCACCAGGCGCATCGCGGTCGCCGCCGACAGTGACCAGAAACCGCCGATGGCGATGCCGATCAAGGCACGCCCGAACATGAATGAGGGGTAGCCCGGCGCGAACGCGACGATCGTCCCCGAGACGATCATCAACAAGGTCAGGGACAGCAACAGCTTCTTGCGCTCGACACGCGCGGCGACCGCGGCAATCACCAGGCTGGTGATCAGGGCGAATGCTCCGGATACGGAAATACCCTGCCCGGCCTGGCCTTCCGTGATGTGCAGTTCAGCGGCAATCGGCGTTAGCAGGCTGACGGGCATGAACTCGGAAGCGACCAGGGCGAATGCGGCCAGCGACATCGCCAGCACGGCGCTCCAGCCGCGTTTTTCTGTAGAGAGAACAGTCATGGGAACTACCTGTGGTGCAAAAAACATGAGGGGGTGATGCGCAGGGGGCGAGCAATTGATTGCTCACATGAGCACTTCCCCCGTAACAGTTCGACACATTCTCCCGGTCGATCCACCTCTGCCCTAGTGCATTCCTCTTGAATGCTTGCCTGATCCTCTGAGGATGCAGGGTGATGGATAGGAAACACCTCGGCAGCGGATTACAGTTCGCTCAACAGGAGTGAGCCGCCATGATCGACACACCGCTGCGCCATGAATCTCCATTGGCGTTGAACATTGACCCGCGCGTGAGCGCACCGGGCGACTTCGCCACGGCCATCCCCGGGCTGTCGCTGTTTCGTCGCGATCAACCGGCGCCCCCGGTCGTGTGCATGGTCGAACCGAGCCTGATTCTGGTGGGTCGCGGGGAAAAGCGTTTGTGGGTCGGTGGCGAGGGCTATCGCTACGACCATTCGCGGTTTCTGGTCACCTCGCTGGACTTGCCCGCCAACTCCGAAGTGCTGCGTGCCAGCCCTGCACAGCCCTGCGTCGGGCTGGTGCTGAAACTGGATGTCAGCATGCTCGCCGAGGTCATCACCAAAGTGGGCTTGCCGGCGAAGCGGCAGCCCTCCACCGCGTCAGGCGCCGCGATTGGCAACATGTCATCCACCCTGGAAGGTGCGCTCGATCGCTTGCTGGCATTGCTCGATGAACCCGAGGCGATCCCGGTGCTGGCGCCACTGATCCTGCGGGAGATCCACTATCGGCTGCTCCACACCGATCAAGGCGCACGGCTTCGGCAGATCACCGCCGTCGATGGCCAGGGTTATCGCATTGCCAAGGCCATCGACTGGCTCAAGGTCAACTTCAGCGCTGCCCTGCGCATTGATGAACTGGCGGCGCGGGTGCAAATGAGCGCACCCACCTTTCACCACCATTTCCGCCAGCTCACCGGTATGAGTCCACTGCAATACCAGAAATGGCTGCGGCTCAACGAGGCCCGGCGGCTGATGTTGATGGAGCGTCTGGACGTGTCGCGCGCGGCGTTTGCCGTCGGGTATGAAAGCCCCTCGCAGTTCAGCCGCGAATACGGCCGCTTGTTCGGCACCGCGCCCAGCCGTGACATCTCGTTGCTGCGTGGCCAGCCTTTCGAGGCTGAGACGCTCGGCAGTGCGGCGAGTTGAGCGAACGACACACTTTTCCGGTGATACGCCTCGCTGCGTGTCACTGCTTATAACAACGCACGTCAACCGATGATCAAGCGGGTGAGCCATGGAACTACGAATCAACCAGAAGACCTATCAGGTCGATGCCGACGCCGATACGCCCTTGCTGTGGGTGATCCGCGATGACCTGGGCATGACCGGCACCAAGTACGGCTGCGGCCTGGCGCAATGCGGCGCCTGTTCGGTGCTGGTGGACGGCAATGTGGTGCGCTCTTGCGTCACACCAGTGGCCGGTGTGGTCGGCCGCGAGGTCACCACCATTGAGGCCATCGAGGCCGATGAAGTGGGCAAACGGGTTGTCTCGACCTGGGTCGATCTGCAGGTCGCCCAGTGCGGCTATTGCCAGTCCGGGCAGGTGATGGCCGCCACCGCTCTGCTCAAACAGAACCCCAGGCCGAGTGACGCACAGATCGAAGCGGCGATGGTCAATCTGTGCCGTTGCGGCACCTACAACGCTATTCATGCCGCCGTGCATGAGCTGGCCGGCAAGGGAGACGCCTGATGACCGTTCGTATTGATCCGTCCCTGGAAGCATCGGCCCTGGCTCTGCACGATCCGGTCAATCTGTCGCGCCGACGTTTCCTCACCGGCACCGCCGTCGGTGCCCTGGTGCTCGGCTTCGGTCTGCCGCTGGGTGCCACCCGCGTGCAAGCGGCGGCAGCGGCGGCGACCGCCGAACGCGGCACGCAGGTCCCGGCGTTTCTCGAAATCCGCCCGGACAATCGCGTGCGCCTGCTCTGCCCGTTCATGGAGGGCGGGCAAGGTACGTTCACCGCGATGGCACAGATTGTCGGTGAAGAGCTGGATGCCGACCCGTCGACCTTCCTGGTCGAAGCCGCACCGCCCGGCGAAGCCTACGTGGTGTTGGAAAACGGCATGCGCATCACCGGCGGCAGCATGTCGGTGCGCCTGAGTTACCCGGTCATGCGCCGCCTAGGCGCCCTCGCCCGCGCCATGCTGTTGCAGGCCGGCGCACAAAAGCTGGGGGTGCCGGTGAGCGAATTGAGCACCGAGCCTGGCAAGGTTGTGCACGCCAAGTCGGGCCGCTCGCTGGCCTACGGTGAACTGGCCGGGCAGGCGATGGATCTGCCGGTTCCCGATCCGGCCTCTGTGAAGCTGCGTGACCCGAGTCAGTTCCGCTGGATCGGCAAACCCGTGAAGCGCCTCGATGCCTATGACAAGTCCACGGGCAAAGCGCTCTACAGCATTGATCTGAAGGTCGACGACATGCTGCATGCCGCCGTCCAGCATGCACCGCGCCTGGGGATGACCGTGGGCAACCTGCGCAACGAGGATCAGGTCAAGGCCATGAAAGGCGTGCATTCCGTGCATCGCCTGCCGGGTGCCGTGGCGGTGGTCGCCGAACGTTGGTGGCACGCAAAACGTGCAGTGGAAGCCATCCAGGTCGACTGGCAGGAACCTGCCGCAGACAGCCAGGTGCGGCCGATGCCCGCCGACTTTTCCAGCGATGCCTGGTTCAAGCGACTGGCTGAAGACAAAGGCCCCGCCAGGGATGATGAAAACCAAGGGGACGTGGCCGGCATTCTGGCGAGTGCGAAAACCCGGATCGACGCCACCTACCACAACCAATACCTGAACCACGGGCAACTCGAGCCACCTTCTGCGCTGGCCCGATTCAATCCGGACGGTTCGCTGGAGGTCTGGCTGCCGAACCAGGCGCCGGACATGTTCCGCGCGGACATCGCCAAACGCACAGGGCTGGATCCGTCGCGCATCACGCTGCATTCGCCATTGCTGGGCGGGTTCTTCGGTCGGCACTTCCTCTACGACTCGGCCAGTCCGTATCCCCAGGCAATCGCGCTGGCCAAAGCGGTTGGCCGCCCGGTCAAATTGATCTGGAGTCGTGAGGAGGAGTTCCTGCGTGACGTGCTGCGTCCGGTGGCGGCGGTGAATTTCCGCGCGGCGCTGGACAACGACGGCTGGCCGCTGGCAATCGAAGCGGTCAGTGCCACCGAAGGCCCGACCGAAGCCCTCGCCGGCAAGCAAGGCGAGAAACTCGACCCGACGGCGCTTGAAGGGTTGTCGGGCAAGTCCTACGCGATCGCCAACAAGCGGATCGCGCAGATCTACGCCAAAGGTCCGGCGATGCTCGGTTACTGGCGTTCAGTGGGCAATTCGCTCAACGATTTTTTCTATGAATCGTTCCTCGACGAACTGGCGGACAAGGGTGGCAAGGACCCGTTCGAATTGCGCCTGCATCTGCTGCGCGACAATCAACGGCTGACCACGCTGCTGCAGGCGGTGGGTGAACTCTCGGGCGGCTGGAAGCGCGGGCCGTTTACCGCCGAGGACGGCAGCAAGCGTGCGCGCGGCGTGGCCATGGCTTCGCCGTTCGGCACCGAGACGGCGGTGATCGCCGAGGTGTCCATCGAGCACGGCCAGGTCAAGGTCCACGACATTTGGCAGGCGATTGACCCGGGCAGCATCGTCAACCCGGCAATCGTCGAGGCTCAGGTCAATGGCGCGGTGGCGCTGGGGCTGTCGCAGACGCTGGTGGAAGAGGCTGTGTGGGTGGATGGCAAGCCCCGGGCGCGCAACTACGACCTGTATCAGATCCTGCCGCCGGCGCGGATGGCACGGGTTCACGTGCGTGTCATCGAGAGCGGAGAAAAAATGGGCGGCATCGGTGAACCGCCGCTGCCCGCCGTCGCGCCGGCCGTCGCCAATGCAGTGGCAACGCTGACCGGACAACGGGTGCGCAGCCTGCCCATGAGCCGACACACCTTCACTTGATCAGCGCCGGAGCGTCCATGAATAACAGCCGATTCGCAAGAACCGCTGGCTGGCTGGCAGTGCCGTGCCTGGTCGCGGCAGGCCTGCTGGCCTGGTATGTCACACGCGAGCCCGTCTCGCGCCTTGAAACCCATCAAATCGCCGTGGCCGACATCGACCCGGCGCTGGTCGCCCGTGGTGAATACGTCGCCCGGCTCAGCGATTGCGTGGCCTGTCACAGCGTGCCGGGCGGCGCGCCGTTCGCCGGCGGCCTGGAAATGGCCACGCCGCTGGGCTCAATCCACGCAACCAATATCACCCCGGACACCGAAACCGGCATCGGCCACTACAGCCTTGCAGACTTCGACCGAGCGGTGCGCCACGGCGTGGCACCCGACAGTCGCCGTCTGTATCCGGCGATGCCCTACCCGTCTTACGCCAAGCTCAGTGATGACGACGTGCGTGCGCTGTATGCGTTTTTCATGAAAGGCGTGGCGCCGGTGAAACAGGCGAACATCCCGAGTGCAATTCCCTTTCCGTTGAATCTGCGCTGGCCGATTGCACTGTGGAACGGTGTGTTTGTCGACGCCGAACCTTACGCGGCCAAAGCCTCGCAGGATGAGGTGTGGAACCGCGGCGCGTATCTCGTCCAGGGCGCCGGGCACTGCGGCAGTTGCCATTCACCCCGAGGCTTGGCGTTCAACGAGAAGGCACTGGATGAGACCGGCAAGCCGTACCTCGCCGGCGCCTTGCTCGACGGCTGGTACGCACCGAGCCTGCGCGATGACCACAACACTGGGCTTGGGCGCTGGAGCGAAGCGGAAATCGTGCAGTTCCTCAAGACAGGTCGCAATAAACACGCGGTGGTCTACGGTTCGATGACCGAGGCCTTCAACAACTCCACGCAGTTCATGACCGACGACGATCTGACGGCGATTGCCCGTTACCTCAAGTCGTTGCCGGGCGATCCCCAGCGCGACGGCCAGCCCTGGCAGTATCAAGCGGTTTCGGCTGCGACGCGTCTGGACGCACCCGGTGCGCATACCTACGTGACACGCTGCGCCTCGTGCCACGGCCTGGACGGCAAGGGCCAGGCCGAATGGATGCCGCCACTGGCCGGTGCCACCTCCGCACTGGCCAGGGAAAGCGCCTCGGCGATCAACATCACCCTCAACGGTTCGCAGCGGGTCGTGGCGGCCGGTGTCCCGGACGCCTATCGCATGCCGGCCTTCCGTGAGCAATTGTCGGATCAGCAGATCGCCGACGTGCTGACCTTCATGCGCACCACTTGGGGCAATCAGGGCGGTGCCGTGGATGCGCAAGCAGTTGGCAAACTGCGTGAGCACACCGACCCGGCCAGCAGCAGCCCGATCATCCTGCAGATGCGCTAAGAGGAGACGCTGATGGAAAGCATCGACTTGCTGGTCCTGCGCACCGCGCGGGACTGGCTCGCCGCCGGCGAGCGGGTGTTGCTCGCCACGGTGGCGCGCACCTGGGGTTCTTCACCGCGCCCGACAGGTTCGATGATGGCCCTGCGCGACGACGGTCGTGTGGTGGGCAGCGTGTCCGGCGGCTGCATCGAGGATGACCTGATCCACCGCTATACCACGGCCCACGGCGGCAACGCTTTCAATGACAGCGCAGCGCAAGTGGTGCGCTATGGCGTCAGCGCCGACGAGGCGCATCGCTTCGGCTTGCCCTGCGGTGGCACACTTGAGCTGATCCTCGAATTCAACCCGGCGTGGCAGTCACTCGATGCATTGCTGGTGCAACTGGACGCCGGGCAACTGGTTCGCCGGCGCCTGACGTTGGCCTCCGGCCAGGTCAGGCTCGAAGCCACGGCGACGCCCGAACAATTCAGCTTCGATGGTGCGCAGATGCTCAACACCCTGGGGCCGGGCTATCGAATGCTCATGATCGGTGCCGGGGCGCTGGCCGAGTACCTCGCAACCATGGCGTTGTTCAACGGGTTCAAGGTGGCGGTGTGCGATCCGCGTCCCGAGTACATCGAGACCTGGGCGGTGGACGGCGTGGAACGTATCGTCGGCATGCCCGATGACGTGGTCCGCGACTTCGCGGTCGATCTGCGCACCTGCATCGTCGCCTTGAGCCATGACCCCAAACTCGACGATCTGGCTCTGCTCGAAGCGCTCCACAGCCCGGCGTTCTACATCGGCGCCATCGGCTCGCGGCGCAACAGCCAGCTGCGCCGCGAACGGCTGATCGAGCATTTTGGTGAGACTCAAGCGTCACTTGAACGTCTGCACGGGCCGATCGGCCTCTACATCGGCAGCAAGACGCCGGCAGAAATCGCCGTCAGTGTGATGGCCGAGATTCTTGCAGCGAAGAATGGCGCCAGCCTGCCGAAGGCGTTTTCCATCGCCCGGGCCAAAGCGCAGCAAGGCCTGCCGGAGTCGATCTGACGCCAAAGATCGTCAGCGCAGCGCAACACGGTGTGTCTGCCCGAACGCAGGCCCTCAACCCAAACCGAACCGCGCCTGCTACGCTCCCCCTCATGAAAACCGCCATTATTTCCGACACCCACGGCCTGCTGCGCCCCGAAGCCCTCGCCGTCCTTGAGGGCAGCGACCTGATCATCCACGCCGGCGACATCGGCGCCCCGGAAATCCTCAGCCA
This sequence comes from Pseudomonas sp. GNP014, assembly GCF_054344005.1. NCBI lineage: Bacteria > Pseudomonadati > Pseudomonadota > Gammaproteobacteria > Pseudomonadales > Pseudomonadaceae > Pseudomonas > Pseudomonas sp. GNP014. Next base: position 4,786,012 of record NZ_JBTGUS010000001.1, read on the forward strand.
GCTCGCCGCCATTGCCCCACTGCACGCCGTGCGCGGCAACAACGACCTCGACCTGCCCTGGGCCGCCGCCCTGCCCGACCACCTCAGTTTCGACCTCAACGGCTGGCCAACCCTGCTGACCCACGACATCGCCGACGTGCCCGCCCTGCTCACCAGCGCCATCAAACTGGTGATCACCGGCCACTCCCACAAGCCGCTGATCGAATGGCGCGAAAACTGTCTCTACCTGAACCCCGGCAGTGCCGGACGCCGCCGCTTCAAACTCCCGGTCACGCTTGCCTTGCTCGACGCGAGCCGCACCACGCTTGAACCCGAGCTGATCCACCTTCTGCCGTGAAACTTTTCCTCCCCATCTCCCCCAATCACCTAACCTCATAGGCTGTGTGTTCCATTCGAGCCCGTCGCCCCCATGCGCAACGCATTGCAGTGTTTGTGGTTGACCGTACTGATCCTGCTCATCCCCGGCAGTCCGTGGCTGTGGGCGGCAGAGTTACCGGCGCCGTCGGCGACCGCCGCCGCGCCGCTGCCGGTGATTTCCCAGAGTGATCTGCAAGCTCTGCAACAACGCCTTGATGCACTGAAACAGCAGATTTCTGCCGCGAACAATTACAACCAGCTCGAGGGCCCGCAGGATCGCGTGCAGGCATTCATTCTGGATGTCGATAAGTTGTCGACGGCGTTGTTGCCGCAGCAGGCGCAACTGACGGTGCAACTGGGGGTGTTGGGGGCGGCGCCGGATACCGGAATCGCCTCGGAGCAGGCGGATATCATCGCGCAGCGGGCGTCGCTGACGGAGCAGAAGAACAAGGTCGATGCGACGCTCAAGAGCCTCGCGGCGTTGAAGCAGAGTGCGGCGGATCTGATCACGCAGATTGCCGGTATCCGGCGCACGCTGCTGGAGAGCGAGCTGACCCTGGGTACGGACAGTGTGCTGAACCCGGATTTCTGGTCGCCGCTGATCAACCCTTCGCCGGATGATCGCCAAAGGCTGCGCTTTTTCGTGCAGCAGATCGAAGAAACCTGGGCCAGGGTGTGGGCGCCAGGGCAGCACGTTTATACGGTGCTGTTGGTGTTGCTGGCGCTGCTGATCTGGACGTACGGAAGGCGGTTGGCCGAACGCGGGCTGACCTGGGTCTGCATTCATCGCATGCCGGAGGGGCGTCTGCGCCGCAGCGCGCTGGCGTTCGCTTCAGCCCTTGCGACCATTGCCACCACCGCCATCGCCCTGCATGTGCTGTTTTACGCCCTCACCCGCCACGCGCCGCTGACGCCGGTGCTGGCGACGTTTTCCGATGAGTTCGAAAAAGTGGTGTATGCCTGCGTGCTGATCACCGGGCTGAGCCGAGCCTTGCTGTCGACGCAACATCCGTCGTGGCGCCTGCCGGCGATTGCCGATCCGGTGGCGCTGGCGCTGAAGCCGTTCCCACGGATTCTGTCCTGCGCGTTGCTGGTGCTGGTGACGCTGGTGCAAGTCAGCAATGCCACGGGCATGAGCAGTCAGATTGTGCTCGCCGGGCGCGGCGTGATTGCCATGGTGGTGCTGGCGATTGTGGTGACGATGCTGTTGCAGGTGAGCAAGGCACGCAAGGCGATGATCGCCGCCAATGATGCATCGGCGGCGGGCAGCACGTTCTCCGGTGTGATATTCACCGTCGCCAGTCTGTCGATTTTCGTGGCGGCGATGGCGCTGCTCACCGGGTACGTGTCGCTGGCGCGGTTCATCACCTATGAATTGGTGTGGTCGTATATCGTCCTGTCCGGGTTCTACCTGTTGATCCAGGTGATCAAGGACGCCTGCGAGCATGTATTTTCGCCCAGACACGCCAGCGGCAAAGCGCTGAAACAGTTGCTCGGGGTGGGTGATCGACGCCTCGATCAGATGTCGATTCTGTTGTCCGGTTTCAGTCGTGCCGGGCTGTTGCTGCTGGCAGTGATCGCGCTGTTTGTCGGCGGCATCGGCACCACGCTGGGGCAGTTGGCGAGCAATATCATGGCGATTCTCGGCGGCGCCGGGTTGCGCAAGCTGAACATCGTTCCCGGCCATTTGCTCAACGCGGTGCTGGCGCTGATGATCGGCATCTGGCTGATCCGCGCCCTGCGCCGCTGGCTCGACAACGAGTTTCTGCCCAAGACCGACATGGACCCCGGCATGTGTGCGTCGCTGAGCACGCTGTTTTCCAACATCGGTTATGCCTTCGTGATCCTGCTGACCCTGTCGTCGCTGGGCGTGAAGTGGACCAACCTGGCGTGGATCGTCAGTGCGCTGTCGGTGGGCATCGGTTTCGGTTTGCAGGAGATCGTGAAGAACTTCGTGTCGGGCCTGATTCTGCTGACCGAGCGGCCGGTGAAGGTCGGCGATCTGATCAGCATCAGCGGCGTCGAGGGCGATATCCGCCGCATCAACGTGCGCGCCACGGAAATCCAGCTCAGTGACCGCTCGATCGTGATCGTGCCGAACTCGCAACTGATCTCGCAGAACCTGCGTAACGTCACGCTCGGTGGCAGTGCCCAGGGCGTGGCGTCTCTGGAGTTGGTGTTTCCGCTGGATATCGACCCGGAAGAGGTGAAGGACCTGCTGCTCAACGCCTACTGCGAGAACGAAACCGTCCTCGAAAAACCGGCGCCGTTTGTGCGCTTCAGCAAGCTGACGCCGGACGGCATCACCTTGACGGTGACCGGGTACGTCGCCAGCCCGAGGATTGTCGGGGTGACCAAAAGCGATCTGCTGTTCGAGGTGCTCAAGCGACTGGGGGCGGCGGGGATTGCGCTGGCGAAGCCGGCGGAGAGTACCTAGGCAACCGGTGGGCGAATGAAAACGTCGGCAACCCTTTCGCAATGAAGGGGCCTGATTGACAGCTCAAGATTCCTCGACTTAGCTGGAGCGGAGCGATGGTGCCCTGTTACCCGTTAGTGAAAAGGAATTCACCTTGGCCTTCAACTCGGTTTGGCTCGGTTATGACGGATACCCAAGTCTGGTGCAGGCGTATCTCAACAGTCCTTGGTCGGCGGCCGCGCGCGCCATGCGCGGGGCGAATGCCGACTTCACCCTGGTCAATTACGCGACCTTCTTTTTTACTGTCCCCAACCCCTTTAACGGCGGCATTCCGGGCCCGTTCATCATCACGCAGCCGAGCGCCGCGTGCCACTCGGAAAAACAAGTGTGGATCGCGATACGCGGCGTTCAGTCGTTAAACCGCTTCAGTATCCCCAACTGGATGGTCGGCCAGGGCAACGCAGCGGGATTGGCCCGGCTGACCCCCGCACAGGCCCAGGCACTCGATGGCACCGTGATCCACGCGGTTTATACCGAGCGGCAACCGTGCGGCACCTGCAGTCCGTTTTTGAACGACATTCTGTTGGATAACACACCGGTGTTCTGGCACTTCCCTTACCCCAGTCAAGAGACGTCAAAGCACAAGCACGACGACAATGACATTGTCGTCAATGGCTTGATGGCGATGTCACGCGACAAGACTTACGGGCAGTCGATGAAGGATCACACACGAGAGGGTCGGGTCGAAGGCAACAAGGACCTGCGCTCAGCCATGAAGTACATCGGCAAACAGCAGGCCGGCCAATACCCGACGCTCATGGCTACCATGGTCAACATGGACACCAGCGATTAACCGGACGGCGCCATCAGACCCGCACGGGCGTCCCGTCGCCTGCTGTTTAAGACACGTTCCCCGCTAGAAGCCATAGGTGGCGCGAGCAGGCGTAAAAAAACCCGGTTGTTGAGGCCGGGTTTTGTTGGTTACAGCGATCGACTCAGACATTCGAGCGGCGTTCGAGCAGACGGTCTGCGCCACCTTCCGCTACCCGGTTGCCCTGCAGATGATCCGAACCATCGGCGGCGACGGCATCGCTGAACAGCGGGTCGGTTTGTGTCGCAGCGGCTACCGCATCGCTGAACAGTGGATCGGTTTCGGTAGCGGCGAACGCGTTCAGTGCGAAAAGCGAGAAAGCGATGCCAAGCAGGGTTTGCCGTTTCATGATCATGTGCTCCGTTGCAGTGGTTGGGTGTGGAGCCGATCTTACGCTGCGCTCTTCATATGAGAACTTCATTGAGTTAATGGTTGTTATTGACGCCATCAATGCAATGTTCGACCTGTTCACCTCGACCGCTTTCACAGGTCGGCGAGTAACGCCTCGCAGCGTTGCTCATCCAGCCGGGTGTTCATGATGCAGAGGCGCATCACCGTTTCGCCTTGCCAGCTTGAAGGCACCACCAGCGCAATGCCATCACGCAGACAGCGCTGCGCCCAGTCATCGTAATCGCGCGCCTGCCAGCCCTCGCGCCGGAACAGGATCACACTCAACCCGCACGCCGGAATCAGCGTCAGCCTTGGATGACAGGCAATTCGCGTGCGCAGACGGTCACTCAGGTCGAGTATTTGCTCCAGGGTGTGCCGGTAGGCGCCGCTGCCATACACCGCCAGCGAAAACCACAGCGGCACGCCCCGCGCCCGGCGCGACAGGTGAAAGGCGTAGTGCATCGGATTGCATTGCTGCGATTGGTTGATCTGCTCCAGATACGACGCGTCCTGGGTAAACGCCGCTGTGACCGGGCCCGGATTGGCATAGAGCAGCGCACAACAGTCATACGGCACGAACAGGCCCTTGTGTGGGTCGATGATCAGCGAGTCGGCCAGTTCGATGCCGGCAAATGTCGCTCGCACACTCGGGACGCACAGAAACGCGCCGCCGTAGGCCGCATCGACATGGAACCAGATGCCGTGCCGTCGGGCGAGTTGGCCGACCCCGGCCAGGTCGTCGATCAGCCCCGCATTGGTCGAACCGGCCACCGCCACCACCGCCACCACCTGTTGCAGTCGACCGTCGGCTTCAAGCTCTGCCAACGTGCGCGCCAACGCCGTCGCCGTCAGACGGCCCGTCTCATCGGAGGCGACAACCACGACGTGCAGATCGAGTAAGCGGGCACTGACGATGATTGACGAGTGGGCACCGTCCGCCACCAGCAACAGCCCCGGACGCATGCCCACGCGATCTCGATAACGCTGCCGCGCCGCCACCAATGCGGAAAAATTGCCGGCGGTGCCGCCGCTGACAAAACAGCCTGAGGCGGCGGCCGGCAGACCGGCCAGATCGGACAGCCAGCGCAATGCCTGGTTTTCCGCCCAGATCAGCCCCGCCCCGCCGAGCCATCCCGAACCGATCATGCCGCTGGCCGACAGCAAGCCGTCCATCAACGCGGCGGCCGGGGTCGGCGCAGCCCCGATGTAGGCCAGATAACCCGGATGGTCAGTGGCAACGCCTTGCTGGCTGAGCAGACCGGCATACACATCAAGCGCTTGAGACAGACCAATCCCGGCCTCACAGATCGACTGCCCCATCGCTCGTTCGGCGGCCTCGGCAATCTGTTCCGCCTCGGCGGGCGCGGCCAGCGCTCCCCGTGGTCGGGTCAAGGCCTGGCGCAATGCCGCCAACATGAGGTCGAGATCGTCGGGGGCCATAGCGCCCTCGCCGATGCCGGGCAGTCCAGGCGCAGCGCCAGAAAATTGCAGAGCCATGATTACGTCCTTGTATCGTTTTCGCAGAGTGCGGGGTATTGACGCCGGACCAGCGTGTAGTCGGCGGGTCGGTATTGTCGGTGAACAAAATCGGCGTGCCTGTCCAGGTACGCGGCCACTGGCTCGCCACGTGAAAAGGCAGCCGCGACAAGCTCCAGCGCCAGGCCCACGCACTGGCCAAAATCCGGGGTGGCATGCGGGCACAAGGTGCTCGCCCCGGTGCCGGCAAGCAGTGCGTCGAACTCGTCGACCACGCAATCGTCGGGCACCAGGTAAAGCGCTCCCGGCCGTGCACGTCGACGGATCTCGCCTGCGACCGCGACATGCGAGCCCATCAACGCGCAGATGGCCACCTCTGCTGTGGCGGGCGTCGAGTGCGGGCGTAACGCCGCCGCCAGACGTTCGCCGTAGGCCGAACCGTCGCTCCAGATGTCGGCGATGCGCAGAGAATGGCGCATCAGATAATCGCGCATGACGATCACCTGGCGCGCCTCGCTGGCGCACAGGCGGAATGCCCCCACGCTCTGGCACAGATCAGCGGCAGTGGCTGCCGGCAGCAGCAATGGAACCCCGGCGGCGCGGTAAAGCGCCCCCGCCGCCCGGGCACATTCGCTGTTGAAATGGCCGATGACCACCTCGGCACCGGCGGCCAACAGACGATGCGCCGCATCGACCGCAGCAACCGGATCGGCCGCATCGTCCGCCCACACCAATGGCAGCGCACTACCCTGCGCCGCCCGGCGCAACCACTCGCCGTAGGCCGCACGCGGCCCGGTGAGCGGGCCGACGATACCGACCGGCCGTGGTGCAATGACGCGGCTCATCCAGTCTGGCCCGGCATCAGTCGCGCCAAGGCTTCTGCCGACAATCGCGGCAGTTCAAGCCGTAGATGCAGCGCCGGCGCATGGCCTGCGGCGAAGAATGCACTCGCCTGTTGTGGATCGCACTCGCGCTCGGCCAGATTGAGCAGGTCAGTCAATTGCTCGCTGAGGCCCGGCATCAACGGATGGGTGGCATAGGCCAGCCAACGTGCGGTCAGCGCCTGCAATGCCAACGACGTGCGGGCATGGTTGGACAGCGGTTGCCCGGGTGCACTCAGCAGATAATCCTGCGCGGCACTGAAACGCGAGACCCGGTCGATGACCTGCGCGACCTGCTCGGCCATCCGCAGTGGCGAAAAGGTCGACGTCGAGGCTGCTTGCCGGTAGCCCTCGATCCATTGGCGCAGCTCGTCATGGTAGTTTTTCTGGTCACTCAGCCAGGCACCAGGCTCGGGGATCTTGCCGCCGTGCTCGGCCAGGCGTGCTTGCAGACGCTGCATCCAGGCACTCAGTTTTTCCGGGAACAACTCATTGATCCGGGCGCAGATCCGGGTCACGGTGAAATTGCTGCGCATGCCTTCAGGACGGGTAAGCATCAAGGCCATGCGCGCGTAGTCGCTGCCGGTTTCGGCGAGAAAATCCTTGCCCCAGATGAGGTGGCGACGGCTGGTGGAAAATTTGCTTCCGTCGAGGTCCAGCAGTTCGTTGACCACATGGTGGCGCGGTGGCGTCAGGCCCAGCGCCAGATAGACCGCCGGGAACAACAGCGTGTGGTAGTAAGCGTTGTCGAAGCCATAGCAGTGAACGATGTCCATGCTGCCCGAATAGCAATGGGCCGCTCTGGCGAAGCGATCGGCACCGGCGACCGGCAGATCACTGGCTCCCCAAAGATACCCGAAGGCCATTTCGAACCAGACGTACATCACCTGATCCTGCATCGACGGCAAGCGGTGGCGAATGCCCCAGTCACTGCGATGGCTGATGCAGATATCCGGCAGCCCCTGGGTCAACATGGTGTGACAGAGCTGATAGACGTGCGCCGGCATGTTCGCTGTCTGCACGTACTTGGACAGATCGTCAGCAAAGGCACTCAGGCGGAAAAACAAGCGTGTCTCAATGCGCAACTGTGGCTGGCGACCGTCGCGTTTGACCCGTGGCTGGGTCAGGTCGGTGCATTGGTTCGGCTGGCCGCAGGCTTCGCAGGCATTACCGTCGCTGCTTTCGCCACAGTGCGGGCAGCCGCCGTTGAGAAAGGCTTCGTGCAGCGCATTGCCCTGGTCATCGACGAACACCGGGGTGTCCTTGGCGTAAATCAGGCCCTGATCGTGCAGGCGCTGCAAGTAATGATGCGCAAAGTCAGCGTATTCGCCTTGGTTGTCCGGTGTGATGAACAGGTCCATGTCGATGCCAAAGCCCTGCCAGGTCTCGCGAATCGCCTGGGCATAATGGTCGGCGCAGGCCTTGGGCGAGGTGTTTTCCTTGGCTGCGCACGTCAGCACGTACGTCTGATTGTCGTCACGGCCACTGCCATAAAAGACCTTGGCGTCGCTGTTGCTCAGCACGCGCTTGAGCACATCGCCGGCGATGTAGGGCCCCGACAGGTGGCCCAGATGCAAATCCCCGTTGGGCGTGGGCGGCGTGGAAAAAATCAGGGTGTCCACAGGTGGCTCCGCTTCGCTCGGTTGCAACTGTCCCGCGTCCCAATACAGCGAGTGAAAGTGCAGCGGCTGGCGATCACTCAGGTTGCGGATGGTGTGCGACTCGAATCGCGCGCAATGCACCGCATCGCCGGCGTTGACCTCAAGGGTTTCCTGCGCGGTCCGGACCAGACCGTGCCCTTCGGTGAAGATGAACAGTTCATCTTCGAAATGGTTGTGCGGCTGGCTTTCCTGGCCCGGGGCCAATGTGCAGCCCATCAGATTGAGCGCGGTTCCCGGCAACTCGACGACGCGCGAATCAACGTTGTAGAAACGCTTGGCCGGGGAAAACATATTGATCTTTTTCATTGTGCTGTCTCTCTATCCCTGAGTAATGGCGTCGGCCAGTTGCATGGCGACGTAAGGGGCCATCTTGAAACCACCGCCACTGAAGCCGGAGGCCACCAGTACGCCGCCTGGCAGGCCGGGTTGCTCGCCAATCAATCCGATCGGTTGTTCGCTGTAGCAGTCGCTGTGACATAACGCGCCGGCCACCGACGCCGTCTGCAACCAGGGGAACCGGGATTGGCCCAGCTCGCGGGTCAATTGCGCGTGACGCTGGTCCAGCGCCGCATAGCCCTGACTGGCCGGCACTCGCTGCCCGGTGGGGTAACCGACATAGAAGCCCCCGGTCAGCGGGCACCAGCGCCCGTTGAGCTGGTGGGTGTCGTCGATGAAACAGGGCGCCGTCGGCAGCGCGGCCGCGCCCTTGAAGCGGGTGACCTGGATGTGCTGGTTCCAGAGGCCGAACGAATGACCGAACTGGCGGATGAGAAACTCGCTGGTGCCATTGCCCATCGCGACGATGACCCGGGTCGCGTCGTAATTGCCATTGGAGGTCAGTACACCGACAGCCCGCCGGCTCGCAGCGTCGACGCGGATCGCCTGAACCTGCACCGCATCGTGGTACACGCCGCCCTGCTCGATGGCCGAGCGCACCAGATAGTGCAGCGTTGGCCTGGCTTCCATATAGCCAGACCGGGGTTCGAACAAGGCCTGCCCGGCGGCGATCGGCAAGTCCGGATAACGCTTTGCCAGGGCCGCAGCATCGAGCAGTTGCGCTTCAATGTCTTCCTGCTCGAGCCAGCCTTGCATTTGCGCCAGGGCATGCGGCTCGGCGAAGTGCAGATAACCGGTCTGCGCAAAGGGCACCTGGCCTTGGGAGTCCTGTGCCAGACGCCGGTAAAAGTGGTAACCCTGCGCTGCAGCACGGGTCGCCTGCAACGAGGCGTGCGCCACCCGCACGATGCAACCGGACGCCCCTGTCACGCCGCTGCCCAGTTGCCTGTCATCAAGCAACAGACAGCGCTGGCCGGCCTGGCTCAGGACCTGGAAGCACGTCGCCCCGATGATGCCGGCACCGACGATGATCACATCAAATGGCTTGCTCATAGTGCCTCCGCTTCAGCGCGACTTTGAGGTCGTCAACGATCTCTCCGGCCCGAATGGCCATGTTGGAAATCAGCGTGGCGCTCAGCCCATGGGAATCCTCGGCAACGCCGGTGGAGTACAGCAGCGGCGCGGCGTCGCCCTGAAAGGCCAGGCGGTAATGACGCGAAACGCGGGTCATGCCCTCATCGCGGATCAACCGGGCCGCCAGTGCCGGGCTCAACACGCTGGCAATGCTACGTGGCCGAAACCCCGTGGCGCACACCAGGTAATCGCAAGCGAGGGTCTGCACCTCGTTACTCATCTGCCGGGCAAACGTCACCTGCACCTGCGTGTCCTGGACCTGCGCCGACTGCAGCCGGCTCATGCGTTCGAGCACCAGGCGCTGCTGGCCGCTGACCTCATCGTCATACCAGTTGCGGTAGAGCTTTTCGATCAGCGCCATGTCCACCGCGGAGTAATTGGTGGATGCGTGCGTGCGCAGAATATGTTTGCGTACATGCGGCGCGGCCGCATGGAAATCATCGACCACGTCGGCATTGAAGATTTCGTTGACGAACGGGCTGTCATCGGCCGGCGTATAACCGTAGCGCGCCATGATCGCCGTCACGCGCATTGCCGGATGCGTCTCCAGCAGATATTCCACCGCTTCAGCCGCGCTCTGCCCTCCGCCCACCACAACGCAGTGGCCGTCGGGTTTCAGCGGTGTGTCTTGCAGGTGCGCCAGCAAGTGATGAACGTGGGTGATGCGCTCACCGGCCTGAACGTTACCCGGCAACTGTGGCTCAAGGCCCAGCGAATGCACCAGCGAACGCGCGAGTAGCGAAGTCGTGGTGTCGCCGACCTGCATCTCGACCCTGAACAACGGTGAACCGTCGCCGTCCACACCACCTTCACTGATATTGACCACTCGGTGGCCGTAGAACACCTGATCGCTGAACTCTGCCGCGCACCAGCTCAGGTAATCGTGGAACTCCAGGCGCCCCGGAAAGAAGTCTTTTTTATTCGAGAACGCAGCGATACGCCCCTTGGTGTGCAAGTAATTGACGAAGGTGAAATGGCTGCGCGGATTGCGAAAACTGGCAAGATCCTTGAGAAAGGACACCTGCATGGTCGCGTTCTTGAACAGCATGCCCTTGTGCCAACCGAAGCCGGGCGCACTGTCGACGAAAGCGACCTCCAGTTCAGGGGCCATTTCCAGCAAGGCAATGGCGAGTGAAATGTTCGAGGGGCCGAAACCGATGCCCACCACGTCATGGATTTTTTGCTTGCAAGGGCTTCTGGTCAAATCGGTTGCAAAACTCATGTGAACTCCCTTTCTACAGAATTTCAGGCTGAGCGAGGCCGCAGGAAGGTCATCGCACGACGACAGCCCCTGGGCGTTTTTTATAGGTATTGCCGGTTCGGCTAAGCGTTACTCGAACTCAAAGGCACCCTGGCGGTTGAGCGCCTGAAGCCTGGCGATGTCTTCGTCGAGCGCGGCGGCGTCAGGATTGCGTAAAAACACCGTACAGCCGTAAGTGGTGCCGTCGGTGGTCATCGCCACGTCCTGCCCCAGCACCGGCTCGGCGAAGTAGTGACTGAAACTCGCCAGCGCACGGACTTCGTGATCGAAGCGCAGGGCCTTGATGCGCCCTGGGCGGGTAATCAGAAACGAGTAATCCGCCACCGCCGCTGCCGGCGACTGAGTTGCCTGCCGATGCCCCGGCCATTGTTGCCACACCTCCTCCTGGCTGGGCCAGCCACCCAGACGGCACAGCTCTGGCAAGGGGGTGCTCGCCAGGCGTGGCGACAGCTTGACCAGGCGCGGGCCGGCGGGTGTGATCAGCACTTCGGCGTGCAACGGCCCGTGCACCAGACCCAATTGACTGGCCAGCGTTGCCAGGCGCGGTACCAGCTCGACGGGTAATGCCGCCAGGCTCAGGCTGGTGACGGCGGTGAGGTGCCGTCGCCCGTCCAGGTCCTGGGTGTGGCAGCGCCAGACATCACTGACCTCGAACCGGCCAGCGTCGAACACACCGTTGATGAATACCGGGTAACCCTGTTCGTGCACATGAATCTGGAACGGCCCCGGCGACTCGCGCAACAGTGCAGCCGCCTCGCTGGCACTGATGCCCTCGCCCCACACCAGCACCGCCGAGCCCCGCGAGCACGGCGACACTGCCGGGCGCACCACCCAGCCGCGCCCGTCGTCGGCCGGCAACTGATTGAGTGAAGCCAGTTGCCGTCCATCGAACGCCAGATCCGGGGCCAGGCTGCTGACCGCCAGATGCTGCACGCATTTATCGTAGAACGCCGCCGGGTGGCAGTGCGCTGCAAAAAAGCCGGCGGCGATGTTGGCTGGCATCGTCTGCTGCAGTTGCGCGTCATCGACGGCCAGGCGATAACCCGTCGCTGCCTGCCTGCGCGCTGGGGCCATGCGCATCATTGCAGGCTCTCTCGGGTCGGGCCGCGGAAATGCACCGCGTCGATGTGACAGCTGCGCGGCTGGGTCAGCACGAAGCGCATGGTTTCCCAGATCGAACGGCCGTTGAGCAACTTGCCGCGAGGGTCGACCGTTTCATCCAGCCCGGTCACTTCAAAATCCGGCGGATAGAACCCGGTAACGCGGATCTGCTCGCTGGCCAGATGATGCGCCATGTTCTGGCAAAAACCGCTCAGGCCATGCTTGGCGGCAAAGAACGCCGGGTGGGCGATGGACTGGGTGAATTGCGGGACGCCACAGACCGACACCATTGCCATGATGTCAGCTGCATCCGAGCGCCGCAGGCTCGGTAACAGCGCCCGGGTCAGGGTGATCGAGCCGGTCAGGCCGGAGTTGATGGTCGAGGTGATTTCTTCGTCGCTGTCAGCCTCGCCCAGCATCCCTTCGAGCCACTGCGCCGCACTGAGCACAAGGATGTCGATCGGACGCTCGTCTGCCTGCAGGCTCTGGGCGAAGGCGCGTACCGATGCCGCGTCGGCGATATCACACTGGTAGGCGCGGGCAGAACCGCCCTCGCCCTGAATGATCTCGCACGTTGCCTGGGCGCTGGCCAATTGGCGCGCACACAGATCGACATGAGCACCTTCACGCGCCAGCCAGACCGACACGGCCTGGCCGAAATCGCGACCGCCACCGGTTACAACAACCCGTTTTTTGTTCAGCATGATCTACGTACCTGTAAGAAGCCGGCCGTCAGAGGCCTGGATGCGGAACCGTGCAGCTGCCGGAAATGTTCTTCCGATACAGATGCTCGACGATGTAATCGGCCGCATGTTCTGCCCAGTTTTCTGGCGAGATGTATTGCTCGTGTTCATCCGGCAGACACATGGACAGCATCTGGGTGTTCACCCCATTGCCCGGATCGAGGGCAACGGCGCCCACCCCTTCGGGCATGTCGGCGATGAGCGAGCCGATCAGCCCTTCAACCGCGAATTTGCTGGCACAGTACGGGCCCAGGCCCCAGGAGGCCGAGCGTCCCCAGCCCGAACTGATGGCGATAAACAGACCCTGCCGGCGGTCGAGCATCGCAGGCAGGAACGCGTGCAGGGTATTCACCACGCCGAGCACGTTGACGTCCATTACGCGCTGCCAGTCTTCCACGGCGATTTCCCATGCCGGCTTGCGCTCGGTGATCACGCCGGCGTTGCAGACAACGATGTCCACCGGGCCTTCGCGACCGACCGCGTGGGCGAACTGCTGCATCTCGCCTGGCTCGGTGACCGACGCGTTGAACAGCACCGGATTGCCCTGTGCGCCGGTTGTTGCGTCAACGGCCAACTGGCATCCGTAGACCTGATGCCCGCGCGAAGCCAGCGCATGACTCAGGGCTTTGCCCAATCCTCGACTGACGCCAGTGATGGCGATCCTTAACGGTTTGCGGGTGTTCATATTCAATAATCCTCCTTGACTGTCTGACAGGCTGCACCGAAATGCACAACCGGGTTGTCCGGCCGCAGATCAGGCACCTCAACCGCCCAATGACCCGCAGGCCATCGGGCACTCAGGGTAGAACGGTCAACCAGGGCATGACCGCTGACAAAGATGAAAGGCACTTTGCAGGCGATGGCGGCCTCGGCATCAGCGATCGCGTCGCCGAGAAACACTGCCTGCGCTGCCGCGCAATCATGCTGTTCGAGCAAGGCGTTGATCGCGGCTATCTTGGCGGTCGGCGAACCGATAATGCGCGCCATGTAGCGATCAATCCCACTGACACCCAACGCCTCGGTAATTTCCTCTTCCTTGCCGCCGCTCACTACGAAACAGGTCACGCCCTGCTCTTGCAGCAACGCCAATAACTGCGGTGCTCCGGCGACCACCGCAGAACAGCGGTAATGGCTGCGCAAGTAGTCTTCATAACGTGCAATGCTCGCGGCCACGAAGTCTCTGGCGGCCGGCCCGCGAGGGGCGATCAGGCGCTCGAACGCCTCGAAGTGCCAGTGTCGCGCACGCCCGAAGTTGAGCCTGAAGCTTTCCTTGCAGCGGTCGCGCAGCGCCTGCGGATAATGCGCCAGCGCATGATCGACAGCCGCCAGCTTCACGCCATTGGAGTCGAGCAATACGCCGTCGCAATCGAAGAACACCAGCTTCTTGCCCGCCATCACATCGCCAAGCTTGAACGTGGTCATAAGCCTGTCCTGTGCTCACGTGTATTGGTTGAGAATGTTCAGATCGAATTTGTGCGAGCCGACATGCCCGGCAATCCTGCCGATGATGTCGTTGCGTTCGAGGCACGTCAGTGGCGCGCCTTCGAACAGTTTCTGCGCATAAGTCGGATGAACATTGTGGCGCGCCTGGCAGCGATAGGTCGGTGAATACCCCCAGTTCGCCACCGCTCGCAACGGCTCGATATGCTCGGCCAGAAAACGCTCGCAGGCGTCCATTGCGTGCGCTTCAGACTTGAGCAGTGCCAGGGTCTCGGTAGGCGCGTTCCCTGCACCCCGGCCCAAACCGGCGAAGGTGCCGTCGGCAAACCTGGCCCCTGCCCCGAGCGCTGCGTGCGTGTTCGCCACGGCCAGCCCGTAGTTGTCATGGGCGTGAAAGCCCAGTGGCAAAGCCGTCATCTCTGCCGCCTGCCGGAACAAGCGGTGAACCTGATCCGGCAACAGGCGCCCGAAACTGTCGGCAAAATACAGCGCGGCAAGCGGCTCGCCGTCGAGACGGCGCAGGATCCGCGCCAGCTCATCCGCCGGCAACTCACCGATCTGCATCAGATTGAGCATCACTTCCAGTCCATGCCCGGCCAGCGCCTGCGCCAGCGCCAGACTCGCTTGCACCTCATTGCTCTTGGCGGCGATGCGCAAAATATCAATGCGGAACGGTGTGCGCCGAACGGCCGCCACTATCAGCCGGGCAGCCGCCTGTGGCGATTGTCCGACGATTTGCCCGGCGTCGATCATCACCGTCACTTTCATCGCGCCGGGGTTGATCAGTTCGCGTTGCTGCGCCGTCAGAGACTCGGGCAACGCCTTGTAAGAACCGGTATATGAGGTAGTGGCACCCGGATCGAGGTTCAGGTAACCCAGTTCGACGATGTCCACGCCGGTGGCCAGGCAAGTACCGAAGTACTGCCGGGCCATGGCATCGGAAAACCGCCAGTCGGTCTGGAACCCGCCGTCACGGAAGGTGCAATCCATTAACGCGAATGACTGTCTCCGATCGGTCATTTTTGGTTGCCTGCCGTATCGACGGTCCAGTCGTAGACCTGCTCCAGACGCCACCAGTTGAGTTCGGTGTCGTTACCGGCAATACGCTTCAACAGCGGATTCTGTTCGCCGTGCATCTGGTCATCCCATGCCTGCACCGCCGGGTGGAAAGACAAGGCATGGCTGAAGTCACGCAGCGGGTCGAATTGCTCGTGGGCTTCAACCTGCATGAACAATGTGTTCGGCGGCAACAGGTAAATCGACATGCGTTGCAGACCAATTTCGCGAAGTACACCGTGGTCGCCGGCAATTTGCTCCGGCACTTGACGATGCAACTTCTTATACAACTCAACGGCTTCTTTACTGGTCAACTGAATGGAAAAACCAAAACGCTTCATGAGTAACTTCCTTATTACTGGGTGACGAATTCAAGTAATTGGTCATAAACCTTTTCGACTTCGCGAAGGGTTTCCGGGTCCATGCTGAAATCCACTGGTGGGCGGATCAATGTGTTACTCATCAATCGACGACGTTTGAGCAGGTGCTTCGACAACTGCAAGTAACAGTCGATACTGGCCATCATATGGCACATCAAATAGGACAGCGGGTAGCCGATGGCTCTGGCGAGTTTGTCATCGCCAACTTTCAATGCGTTCCACAGCGCCACGGTGATCTCGGCGATTTCCGTGGCCGGAATCACGCCCGCCAGCCCGCGTTGATAGGTGTCGACGAGCATCATGCCGCCGTCGCCTTCGAAAATACGTGCCTGACCCGCAGTCGCGTCACGCAGCAGCGACACTTTCGGGGCGGTTGGTGCAGACTCCGGCTTGAACTGCACTTTTTGCGGGCCGAAGGTCTCGAGCAAGCGCGCCTGAACCGCGATCGACATCGGCCGTTTGGCCAGCGACTTGGCATGATGCACCAGCACCGGAATGCGCACGCTTTCGATCACATTGGCGAAATACACATACATCTGTTCGTCATCGAGCGCCCACATTGACGGGTGCATGACCAGCAGTGCATCACAACCAGCCTGCTCGGCCTGGCGCGAATATTCCACGGCCTGGGCGATACTTTCACCCCCCGTGCTCATGATTGCCAGGCCCTTATCACCGGTTTGTTCAGCGATCAATTCTGCGAGTTTGAAACGCTCGCCGGCCGTCAGGCGCGAGACCTCGGAAATCTGCCCGATGACCACGCCGTCGCACCCCGTGTGCAAGATGTGTTCGATTTGCAGACGCAGGGCCGAAGTGTCCAGAGAAAGGTCAATGTTGTAGGGAAGAATGGCGACCGGTAGGACACCTTGGATGGGAGCTTTCGTCATGCCTGATATTCCTTATCAAAGTTCGACGCAAAAGACTAAGAGAGCAACTAAATTGTCCTGCCACCTTTAACAACGAGGCTATCGACCAAATATTTACTGCAACAAAACGCTCGATTAACGAAGCGGCTAGTTTAACTATTCGGTACAAAATCGAGCATTAAAGCCCGCGGCATCGACATCGTGATTTCCACACTTTTCATACAACTTAGTGAACTTCGAAGTCGCGGCGAAGTTAATGGCGAGCAGGATTATTGTCCAATCTGTAGTTATTTCAAATTATTACATTACGCAGAAGCACAAAATCTCATTTTCGCTAAAAAACAAATATTTCTTTTTATTTCCAATATGTAACTAAATTTGTTTCCGCACTCGCCCAATAATGTTCGCGCGCGCTCATACTTCGCCCGCCGAATAAACTCCAGAACTTTCGTTAAAACAATCACCCCTCGGGGTGCAGCAGCGCAATTGCTCTATCGACTCACCCACAGTCGTACTCGGCAGTGACGGCCGTCAGGCAAATGAGCGAAGGGTTTGGCGAAGGGCCGACAGACTTGTCAGCCTGATGACGGAGGTCAGGGAAGTGTTTTCTCTCTCGAGTGACCTTGCGTCACATCGAGAGGATCGGTTCTGGCAGTACCGCCCGTTAGCGGTCGGGATCGACACGAACCCCTTGCAACATCAACTCCAGTGTCTGCAGTGACTGGGTCAGGCGTTCGGTCCCCTCTTCGGCCCTCGCAATCCACAGCGAAGCCTCGGTCAGCGCACCGTAAACCAGGCGTGCCAACGCCTCCGCGTCCAACTCGCGCACCACGCCCTTGAGTTGCAAGCGTCGCAGAATGTCGCGCATCGAAGCGATGCAATGCTGTTGCTCTTCCACCGACACCGCCCCAAGCACGGCGGGCGCTTCCTGTAAGACGATGCGCTGAATATCTTTTTCCTGGGCCATTTGCAGAAACGCCCGGCAGCGTCCCCAAAAACCTTCCCATTGATCGGGCGCGGCATCGGAAATCGCCGAGAGGCGCGCCTCCATCTCGGCGTCGATCTGCTCCACCACCGCCGCCAGCAAGCCTTTTTTGTCACCGAAGTGGTGATAAAGCGCCCCCCGCGTCAGTCCGGCTCCAGCCGTGAAATCGTCCATCGACGCCTGGGCGTAACCCAGCCGCGTAAAGGCCTCGCGGCCGGCCGCAAGCAACCTGGCACGGGTATCTTCGATCATTTCGGCACGGTTTCGACGAACCATCAGGCACTCCTCAAATCATTTGACATACGTCGCGTACGTCAATAAATTCCCTCACATACGCAGCGTATGCATTTTCAGCGCTGAAGCCATTGCAGGCAAGTCAATCGGCCCAGGAGAGTGTGCGCTGATGGTCAAGTCTTACCGTGAACTGTTCACCCAACCTGGCACTCACGGTTTTGCCCTGGCGGGTCTGGTGGCCCGTTTTCCGCTGGCCATGGCCGGTATCGGCATCATCACCATGCTGGCGATGATGCGGGACAATTACGCGCTGGCCGGCGCCGTGGCGGCCACGTTCGCCCTGACGCTCGCGGTGCTGGCGCCACAGATCTCGCGGCTGGTCGACCGCCTCGGGCAACGCCAGGTACTCCCGGGCGCTGCGGCAATCAGTTGCACCGGCCTGCTTGCACTGCCGGCCTGTGCCTACTGGCAGTTGCCGGACTGGACCCTGTTCGTGGGTGCCGTAATGTCGGGATTCATGCCCAGCATGTCCGCGATGTCCCGGGCGCGCTGGACACTGATTTACCGCGGCACAGCGAAACTGAACACTGCCTACGCCCTGGAATCGGTGCTGGACGAAGTCACTTTTATTGTCGGCCCGCCACTGGCGGTGGGTCTGAGTGTGGCGCTGTTTCCCGAGGCTGGACCACTGGTGACAGCGTTGTTGCTGGCCATCGGGGTATATGCCTTCGTCAGTCAGCGGGGTAGCGAACCACCCGTTCGGGCGACCTCCGGGGTGCCACAGACGTCGATGATTCGCGTGGGTGGCATTCGCATCCTTGCACTGTTGATGGTGGCCATGGGCATGATTGTCGGCACCATTGATGTGGTCAGCGTGGCCTTTGCCCAGTCTCAAGGCCAGCCCGTCGCCGCCAGTATCGTGTTGTCGGCATATGCCCTGGGTTCCTGCGTCGCCGGCCTGACGTTCGGGGCGATGAAACTGCAAGTGCCTTTATCGCGCCTGTTTCTACTGTGCGGGCTGGCGACGGCCATCACGACTGTGCCGTTGTTATGGGCCAGCAATGTGCTCGGGTTGTCACTGGCCGTACTGGTTGCGGGGGTGTTTTTTGCCCCGACCCTGATCGTGGCAATGACCCTTGCCGAACAGATGGTTGCGCCCGAGCGTCTGACCGAAGCATTGACCTGGTTGATTTCAGGGCTTGGCGTGGGCGTCGCGCTGGGCGCAGCGGCAACAGGTCAAGTCGTGGATGAATTCGGCGCCCGCCAGGGGGCGATCGTCGCGCTGGTCGCCGGCCTGATCGTGCTCGGCGTTGCGCTGTACGGCCATCGTCGCTTGAAACCGGACATGGCCATCGTCGCGCAAGCGACCTGAACGGTCAGGCTGTTTGCCATCGGCCCCTACAAATCACGTGCCCACGTCTGGCTGACCAGTGCCTTGCCGAAACGGTTGACCGCCTCCTCTTCCACCAATTCAAACCCCGCCTTCTGATAAATCTGGCGCGCCGCCGTCAGGTTGCTGGTGGTCCACAGGGTCATTCGTGTGTAACCGATCTGCCGGGCAAAGCGCAGGCACTCATCAACCAGGCGACGGCCGATGCCCAGTCCCCGGGCACTGGCGTCAACGTAGAGCATGCGCAGTTTCGCGGTGGTTTCATCCTGTCGCACGACGAATACCGAGCCGATAACCTTGCCGTCCTTCTCGGCGATCCAGCAGCGCTCGCAAGCCGGGTCGAAGTCACGCAGGTATTTCGCGATGACCTCGGCCACCAACGCTTCGAATTCCGAGTTCCAGCCGTACTCACGGCTATAGAGGGCGGCCTGCTGCTGCATCACCGTGCCCATGTCCCCGGGTTGCGGATCACGTAGCACGTAGGTCGAGTCCGGGTGGTTCTGCAAAAGCGTCTGGATCAGTGTCATGGCGCCGAGCAATTGTTGTTGCTGCGGCTCGGTCAGGCGCTCAAGCATGGCGACCACTTGTTCGCGGGAGGCTTGTTCAAGGGGGACGAGGATTTCCCGGCCCAGCTCGGTGAGGTGCAGTAGAGCTGCGCGGGCATCGGTGGGCGAAGGGACCTTCTGGATCAGGCCCTTTTTCTCGAAACCGCTGATCAGGCGGCTCATGTAGCCGGCATCCAGGCTCAGCATCTGGCGCAGGTCGGCGCTGGTCAGGTCACCACGCGAAGCCAGTTCATAAAGGATGCGCAGCTCGGTCAGCGAGTATTCGCTCTGCAGCAGATGCTCCTGCAGCACGCCGATCTGCTGGGTATAGAAGCGGTTGAAACTGCGCACGATGTCGGCGTGCTGGAACAGATCGGTGCTGGACATGACCCATGCTCGAATGATTGCCTAAGGCAACTATATATTTGCCTTTAGCAATCATGTCAATGCCCTACCTGCACTTGGCCAGCACCACCTGACAGGTGTCCGGTGTGCCACCGGAACGCCCGGCATACCGGATGCAATTGTTCATCGACTTCTGCCGCGCCATATTCAGGCTCGAACCCCACGCCAGACCGCCTTCGCCCACCGTCGGCACCGCTTTGGCGTAGCAACTGTCGCCAATGCCCGAAGGTGGATAGTGTTTGCGGCTGGAACACCCCGTGCCCAGCGCCAGGCTGACGATGATCAGGGTCGGCAAGACCCACCCGCGGCATCGGGGCAAACGTGTTTTGCGCATTGCGTTTTACCTGTCGCAAGGAGGTCGTCAGTCTGCCGAGTCTAGCCGTTCGCCGTTGTCGACCTGCACAAATCTTCTAAACGCCGGTCGTCATTGCGCGGTATTTTATCGGGCCGCACCGTTCATGCTGATCTCTGGAGCCTGCCGTGGATAAACGCAACTGGATCGAGCTGTCCCAGGATGTCGACACCGGGATTGAATCGATTCGTGCCCATTTTCAGGGGCATGCCTATGACCCGCACTGGCATGACAGTTTTCTGGTCGGCGTGACCGAGCAAGGTGTGCAGCAATTCAATTGCCGCCGCGTGCGCCACCGCAGTACGCCGGGCCAGGTCTTTTTGCTGGAACCGGGGGAAATCCACGACGGTCAGGCCCCCACGGACGACGGGTTCACCTATTCGATGCTGTACCTTGATCCGCACTGGCTGGAGCGCGAACTGCACGCGTTGTTCGAAGACGCCCCGGCCAACACTCAACCCGGTTTTGCCGATACCTTGAGCCAGGACCCGCGCCTCTCCACGGCGATCAATCAGGCCTTCCACGCCCTGCATGACGGCGACTTGCGCATCGTCCGCCAGACAGCCATCGACAGCCTGTTGGCTTCGCTCACTCGCCATCTCGACTGGCGCAAGCGCCAGGATTTCGATCCGCGCCTGCCGCTGGTGGCCCAAGTGGCCCGGGATTACCTGCATGCCCACGCCTTTGATGACATCGGCCTGGATCAACTGGCCGACGCCTGCAAGGTCGATCGCTTCCGTTTGACCCGCGCCTTCAAGGCCGCTTTTGGGCTGGCGCCCCACGCTTATCTGATCCAGTTGCGCCTGGCCAAGGCGCGTCAGTTGCTGGCCCGTGGCGAGTCGCCGGCGCAGGTCGCCAGCGTGCTCGGCTTTGCCGATCAAAGCCACCTGGGCCGCTGGTTCAAGCGCGCCTACCAACTGACGCCAGCGGACTACCGCAAGCGCTGCTCAAACCTTCCAGACTGACGCACGCCAGCTGACGATCATGGAGACCTGTGTTCACATTCAGGAATCCGAATCATGGCGTCATTGCTGCCCTTTCTACTGTTTGCTTTCGTGGCTTCGATCACTCCGGGGCCGACCAATATTCTGGTGTTGAGCCACAGTTCGCGTCGGGGACTGGGCGCGACATTGCCGATCATTTTCGGGGCCTGCGCGGCGGCGGCATTGATCGTGTTGGTGGTCGGGCTCGGCGCCGGCGAAACCCTGTCGCGTTTGCCCCGCGTCCAACAAGCCATGGCCTGGGCGGGCGTGCTCTGGTTGAGCTGGCTGGCGTGGCAGATCTTCCGCAGTGCGCCCCCGGCCCTGGACTCGACCGAAGCACAGGATGAAGGGTTCAGCGTACTCGGTGCGGCGATGTTGCAACTGGTCAATCCCAAGGTGTGGATGATGGCCGTGGCAGTGGTCAGTGTGTTTGTCGGTGGTGGTGACAAGACCGTGCGCTTGCTGGTGCTGTCGCTGGCATTTCTGCTGGTGTCGTTGCCGTGCATGACGTTCTGGGCGCTGCTTGGCGTCGGCAGTGCACGGCTGTTCGGCAGCCCACAGGCGTTCAAGCGCATGAATGCGGTATTGGCGCTGTTGCTGCTGCTTTCCGCCTGGCTGACGGTCCTGCTCTGAGCGGGCTGACCTGAAGTCAGGCAAGCACCTGTGGCGAGGGGATTTATCCCCGTTCGGCTGCGCAGCAGTCGTAAATCTGAATACTCGGTATGCCTGAAGGAATGAGTGGGCAGGTTTTGGGGCTGCTGCGCAGCCCAGCGGGGCCACAGGTTGGATTTCTTACGGTTGGGGCTGCATGGGAATGCAGGCGGTGATTTCAGCGCGATGTCGCCTGGCGATATTCGCGGGGGGTGAAGCCGGTAGAGGCCTTGAACTGGCGGGTGAAGGCACTGTGGTCGGTGTAACCGCATTGCAGCGCCACGTCGGTGATCGGCAAATCGGTGTGCAGCAAGCGATGGGCGTGTTCCAGACGCACCTTTTGAATCATCTGTCGTGGCGTCAGGTGAAAGACGCGCTTGCAGTAGCGCTCCAGTTGCGCCACCGAAATACCGGCGATTCGCGTCAGTTCGCCCAACGTGACGCGGCGATTGAAGTGGCTGCGAATATGCTCGTCGACTGCGGCCAGGCGCTCGAATGCCGGATGCGTTTCACTGGCCGATTGCAGATCGACCGAGATCCCCGCCAGCCCGATGATCAGCCCGTCGCGGTTGTACAACGGGTGCTTGTGGGTCAGGCACCAACCCGGTTCACGACTGCCGTACAGGTGCAGTTCCAGCTGATCCTCCAGTACAAAGCCCTCCTCCAGCACCTTGCGATCCTGCTCGGTGTACCCCGGCCCGAGTTGCGCGGGGAACACCTGCGCGCTGGTTTTCCCCAGCAACGGGCGTAAATCCTTCAAGCCACAGCGCTGCACCAATGTGCGATTGGCGAGGACATAACGCGCCTGCAGATCCTTGATGAAAATCGCCGCACTGGGGATCACGTCGAGCATCGGCAACAGCAGCGCGGCGCCGGCTACCAGTTCTTCCAGGGTTTGCGGGCGGCCTTGCGACAACATCGAAAACGCACTCTGCATCGAAGAGTTCTCCCCCGTTGGTGCTTCAGGCCAGTGCTCGCCCAAGGCGTTCGCACGCAGATTGCAGCATCGCCGAAAGCCTGTCGAGCAGCAGCGTTGCTCTGCGCGACTGTGCCGATTTCGTCATCCAACCCGGTGCAAAACATCAATCGCCGCAAGGTCGATCAGTTCAAAGTCTGGCCGTCCCAGTGACACAACTGCCTATCCAATAACTCACAAGAAGGCGATGCCATGTCAGGCCAAGGCAAGTTCAAAAAACAGCTTTCATTGATCGACCTCACATTTATCGGGCTCGGTGCGATCTTCGGTTCCGGCTGGTTGTTCGCGGCCAGTCATGTGTCGGCCATTGCCGGCCCGGCGGGGATTTTTTCCTGGCTGCTGGGCGGGTTCGCCGTATTGTTGCTGGGCATCGTTTACTGCGAATTGGGCGCGGCATTGCCCCGTGCCGGCGGTGTGGTGCGCTACCCGGTTTACTCCCACGGGCCACTGCTCGGTTACCTGATGGGTTTCATCACCCTGATCGCGTTTTCCAGTCTGGTGGCGATTGAAGTGGTTGCCTCGCGCCAATACGCCGCGGCGTGGTTTCCCGGCCTGACCAAAGCGGGCAGCGGCGATCCGACAATCCTCGGCTGGCTGGTGCAGTTCGCCCTGCTCTGCGTGTTTTTCCTGCTCAACTACCGCAGCGTGAAGACCTTCGCCAAGGCCAACAACCTGGTCAGCGTGTTCAAGTTCATCGTGCCGCTGCTGGTGATCGGGGTGCTGTTCACCTTCTTCAAACCGGAAAACTTTCAGATTCAGGGTTTCGCGCCGTTCGGCCTGTCGGGCATCGAGATGGCGGTGTCGGCAGGCGGGGTGATCTTTGCTTACCTGGGCCTGACACCGATCATCTCGGTGGCCAGCGAAGTGAAGAATCCCCAGCGCACCATTCCGATTGCGCTGATCCTCTCGGTGCTGTTGTCGACCGCCATTTACGTATTGCTGCAAACCGCGTTCCTCGGCGGCATTCCAACGGAAATGCTCGCCGACGGCTGGGCCGGCATCAACAAGGCATTCGCCCTGCCATACCGCGACATCGCCCTGGCACTGGGTGTGGGCTGGCTGGCGTATCTGGTGGTGGCCGACGCGGTGATCTCGCCGAGCGGTTGCGGCAACATTTATATGAACGCTACCCCGCGCGTGATCTACGGCTGGGCGCAGACCGGCACCTTCTTCAAGGTCTTCACCCACATCGACGAGAAGTCCGGCATCCCGCGTCCGGCGCTGTGGCTGACCTTCGCCCTGTCGGTGTTCTGGACCCTGCCGTTCCCGTCGTGGGAAGCGCTGATCAACGTGGTTTCCGCTGCCCTGGTGTTGAGCTACGCCGTGGCCCCGGTGTCGGTCGCCGCGTTGCGCCGCAGCGCGCCGGACCTGCCGCGTCCCTTCCGGGTCAAGTGCATGGGCGTGCTCGGGCCGGTGTCGTTCATCATCGCCGCGCTGATCGTCTACTGGTCCGGCTGGAACACCGTGTCGTGGCTGCTCGGCCTGCAGATTCTGATGTTCGTCGTCTACTTGCTGTGCGCTCGTTTCGTGCCAACCGCGCACCTGAGCCTGAGCCGTCAGGTGCGCTCGTCGGCGTGGCTGATCGCCTTCTACGCGGTGACCATCGTGCTGTCGAAACTCGGCACCTTCGGCGGCCTGGGCATCCTCGCCCACCCTTTCGACACCCTCGTCGTCGCCGCTTGCGCCACCGGCATTTACTACTGGGGCGCCGCCACCGGCGTACCGGCGCACCTGCTGCGCCTTGAAGCGGACGACGAGGAAAGTGAGGTCGCCGACACCGCTTCCACCGTGCATGCGCGCCCTGCCGGCGCCTACTGAAATCACTCAACGGGACACCTTCATGAAACGCATACACGTCATTGATTCCCACACCGGCGGTGAGCCCACGCGTCTGGTGATGCACGGTTTTCCCGCCCTGTCCGGCGACACCATGGTGGAGAAACGCGAGGCTCTGCGCACTCAGCACGATGCCTGGCGCCGCGCCTGCCTGCTAGAACCGCGCGGCAACGACGTGCTGGTCGGCGCACTGTATTGCGAGCCGGTGTCGGCGGACGCCACGTGCGGAGTGATTTTCTTCAACAACGCCGGTTACCTCGGCATGTGCGGCCACGGCACCATCGGCCTGATCAACTCGTTGCAGTTTCTGGGGCACATCAAGCCTGGCGTGCACAAGATCGACACACCGGTCGGCCCGGTCAGCGCCACGTTGCATGACGACGGCAACGTGACCCTGGGCAACGTGCCCGCCTACCGCTACCGCAAACAGGTATCGGTGGACGTGCCCGGTTTCGGCCGCGTGTGCGGTGATATTGCCTATGGCGGCAACTGGTTCTTCCTCGTCTCCGAGCACGGCCAGCCCCTGAGCATGGACAACGTCGAGCACCTCACCGCCTACACCTGGGCGATGCTCAAAGCCCTCGAAGAACAAGGCATTCACGGCGAAGACGGTGCGGTCATCGACCACATCGAACTGTTCGCTGACGATGCCCACGCCGACAGCCGCAACTTTGTCATGTGCCCGGGCAAGGCCTACGACCGTTCGCCCTGCGGTACCGGCACCAGCGCCAAACTCGCCTGCCTGGCCGCCGACGACAAGCTGCAACCTGGTGCGCGCTGGGTGCAGGCCAGCATCACCGGCAGCCAGTTCGAAGGCCGCTTCGAATGGGAAGGCGAACGCATCCGCCCGTTCATCACCGGCCGCGCTTTTATAACCGCTGACAGCACCCTGCTGATCGACGAACAAGACCCGTTCGCGTGGGGCATCTAAGCCGCCGCGTTGACTATTCACCTCCCTTTGAATGATGTGCCAAGGAGTTAAAACAATGAGTGACAACATCTTCACCGGTTGCATGCCGGCCCTGATGACCCCGTGCACCGCCCAGCGCAAACCGGACTTCGACAAGCTGGTGGCCAAAGGTCGCGAGCTGATCGATATCGGCATGAGCGCCGTGGTCTATTGCGGTTCGATGGGCGACTGGCCGCTGCTCACCGAAGCCGAGCGTCAGGAGGGCGTGGCACGCCTGGTCGCGGCAGGAATTCCGACCATCGTCGGCACCGGTGCGGTGAACACTCGCGAAGCGGTGTCCCACGCCGCACACGCGGCGAACGTCGGCGCACAAGGCTTGATGGTGATTCCGCGGGTGCTGTCCCGTGGTGCTTCGGCTGCGGCGCAAAAGGCCCACTTCGCGGCAATCCTGCAAGCTGCGCCAAACCTGCCGGCGGTGATCTACAACAGCCCTTACTACGGCTTCGCCACCCGCGCCGAGCTGTTCTTCGAACTGCGCCGCGAGTACCCGAACCTGATCGGCTTCAAAGAGTTCGGCGGTGGTGCCGACCTGCGGTATGCCGCCGAAAACATCACCTCCAAGGATGACGACGTAACCCTGATGGTCGGTGTCGACACCCAGGTGGTGCACGGTTTCGTCAACTGCAACGCCACCGGCGCGATCACCGGTATCGGCAACGCCTTGCCCCGTGAAGTGCTGCAACTGGTCGCCCTGAGCAAGCAAGCGGCCAAGGGTGACGCCAAGGCGCGGCGCCAGGCACGCGAGCTGGAATCGGCACTGGCGGTGCTGTCCTCGTTCGACGAGGGCTGCGATCTGGTGCTGTATTACAAACACCTGATGGTGCTCAACGGTGACAAGGAATACACCCTGCACTTTAACGAGACCGACACGTTGAGCGACGCCCAACGGCGTTACGCGGAAAACCAGTATTCGCTGTTCCGCCACTGGTACGAGAACTGGTCGGCCGAGCAGCACTTCGCCTGACCTGGCGCCCTCGCCTGCCGTGACGCCTTGCGCCTCACGGCAGGCCTCACCTTATTCATCAGGAAGACACCATGACTCTGACGGGCCACATGTTGATCGGACAACACACCGTCGCGGGCAATCGCGACGCCATTCGCGGCCTCGACCCGGCCACCGATACCGCGCTGGAACCGGCATATTTCGGCGGTTCAGCCGAGCATGTCGAACAGGCTTGCGCACTGGCCTGGGCCGCACTGGACCGTTATCGCGAGACGAACCTGAGTGCCCGTGGCGAATTTCTTGAGCGCATCGCCGAGGAAATCGAAGGCCTGGGCGATGAACTGATCGACCGCGCCACCAGCGAAACCGGTCTGCCGCGTGCACGGTTGCTGGGCGAACGCGGTCGCACCTGTCAGCAGTTGCGGATGTTCGCCCGCACCGTACGTGCCGGTGAATGGCTCGATGTGCGGGTCGATCCGGCTCAGCCGCAGCGTCAACCGTTGCCGCGTTCGGACCTGCGCCAGCGCCAGATCCCGTTGGGACCGGTGGCGGTGTTCGGCGCGAGCAACTTCCCGCTGGCATTCTCGGTAGCCGGCGGGGACACGGCGTCGGCGCTGGCGGCCGGTTGCCCGGTAATTGTGAAGGCGCACGGCGCGCATCCCGGCACCAGCGAACTGGTTGGCCGCGCCGTGGCTCGGGCGGTTAAAGCCTGTGATCTGCCCGAAGGCGTGTTTTCGTTGGTATACGGCTCTGGTCGCGAATTGGGCATTGCGCTGGTCAGTGATCGACGAATCAAAGCAGTCGGCTTCACCGGTTCGCGCAGCGGCGGTCTGGCCTTGATTCAGGCCGCGCAGGCACGGCCCGAGCCGATTCCGGTGTATGCGGAAATGAGTTCGATCAACCCGGTGCTGCTGTTTCCGGCGGCCTTGCACCAACGCACGCAGGCCTTGGCCGAAGGCTTTGTCGCCTCGCTGACCCTGGGTGCCGGACAGTTCTGCACCAACCCCGGGCTGGTGATTGCGCGCCAGGGGCCGGCGCTGGATGCCTTCGTTGGCCGCGTTGCCGAGCGCCTTCAGCACAGCCCGGCACAGACCATGCTCACGCCGGGCATCTGCAGTGCGTACAAGGCTGGCGTGAATGCACTGGCGCAAAACAGTCGCGCCCGGATCGCCGCCAGCGGTCAGATCGCCGGTGGCCCGAACGCGTGTCAGGCCCATGTATTTGCCACCGATGCTGCCGATTTCCTCACCGATCACAGTCTGCAAGCGGAAGTGTTCGGCGCGGCGTCGTTGATTGTGCAGTGCGCCAGTGACGCTGAAATTCGCCAAGTGATCGAGCATCTGGAAGGTCAATTGACAACGACCCTGCAGCTGGATGACGACGACCTTGAACTCGCCCGTTCACTGCTGCCGGCCCTGGAACGCAAGGCCGGCCGCCTGCTGGTCAACGGCTGGCCGACCGGCGTGGAAGTCTGCGATGCGATGGTGCATGGCGGCCCGTTTCCGGCCACCTCCGACGCGCGCACAACCTCGGTGGGCAGCGCGGCAATCCTGCGTTTCCTGCGTCCGGTGTGTTACCAGGACTTCCCCGACAGCCTGTTGCCGAGCGCATTGAAACAGGCCAATCCGCTGCATCTGCGTCGGCTGTTCGATGGCCAAAGGGAAGCGTCAATCCATGCCGAATAACGTCTCCCATGACATCGCCGTGGTCGGCGCCGGCATCATTGGCGTCGCCTGCGCCCTGCGTCTGGCGCGCCAGGGCCAGCGCGTGGTGGTCATCGACCAACAGGAACCCGGTCACGGTGCCTCGTTCGGCAATGCCGGGCATCTGGCCACCGAGCAGGTGTTTCCGATTGCCGATGTGTCGATCCTCAAACGCTTGCCGGCCATGTTGATGGACCCGATGGGGCCGCTGCGGCTGGACTGGAAATACCTGCCGCGTGCGCTGCCGTGGTTCACGCGACTGCTGCTGAATC
This sequence comes from Pseudomonas sp. GNP014, assembly GCF_054344005.1. Taxonomy (NCBI): domain Bacteria; kingdom Pseudomonadati; phylum Pseudomonadota; class Gammaproteobacteria; order Pseudomonadales; family Pseudomonadaceae; genus Pseudomonas; species Pseudomonas sp. GNP014. The sequence goes on from NZ_JBTGUS010000001.1 coordinate 4,814,626, forward strand.
TGCGCCCGGAGCCGTTTCGGCGAACCGTCGCTGGATTACGCGCGCTCAATGAGTCCAGCCTCGATGCCTGGCAACGCTTGCTCACGGAGATCGAGCGCCCCGACCTGCTGAAAGTCGACGGTTCCTTGCTGGTGTTCGAACGAGGTGAATCACGCCAGGCCATCGAAGCGCTTCAGGCGCGCCTGCGTCAGCAGCACGTGCCGGTGGATTTCTGGCACGCCAGCGTAATCCGGGACGCGGCGCCTCAGCTTAGCGAACAGATTCAGGGCGGTTTATTCTTCCCGCGCACCGGTCACTTTATCGATCCGTATCGGGTGGTGGGCGAACTGGTCGAAGCAGCGAAAGCCTGCGGCGTGAGTTTCGTCAAACAACAGGTACAGGGCGGCGCTGTGCTGGAACACGGTGTATCGCTGGCCACCGCATCGGGTAGCCTGAGCGCGCGCCGCGTATTAATTGCCTGCGGTGCACACTCGGCGAAACTCACCGCCGCGTTGACAGGCAGGACAGTGCCACTGGACACCGAGCGCGGCTACCACCTGATGCTGCCGACGGAGCACAATCGACTGCCCTTCGCAGTCACCTCGCTGGAACGCAAGTTCATCATGACGCCGATGTCCGAAGGCTTGCGGCTGGCCGGCACCGTCGAGTTCGCCGGCCTGGAACGCTCGCCGAGCATGGCCCGTGCGTGGCAGTTGCATCGCTTGAGTCAGGGCTTGTTTCGCAAGGATCTGAGCGCTGAAGCCGCCACGCCGTGGATGGGCTTTCGACCGTCGCTGCCGGATTCGCTGCCGGTAATTGACCAGGTCTGCGATGGCAAAGTGTTGCTTGCGTTCGGGCATCAGCATTTGGGGCTGACGCAGGCGGCGGTGACGGCGGAGATGGTCGTCGAGATGGCGTTATCGACAGCGCTGAATCAGGTGAATGATTTACCCGCCCTCTCGCCCTACAGGCTTGCGCGTTTCTGAATCAGCGAGAGGTACCGGCCAGCGATGAAATTTTCTGCCCTTGCAACTGGCAACGGCAGGAATCCGGGCTAGCTTAAACCGTACCTCTCCCCATTCTCCGTGGTCGTCAGCAGTCCGGAATAATGCTCTTCACAGCGTTGCAAGGATGAGAGTGTGTGCGCAAAACCCGCCAGTCAGCTCACTGGAGCGCAGCACCCATGGACGCCTTTGCTGGAACCACTGTTCCCTATCGCCCTCAGCCCTGCTGCCAACGTTTTGGGGTTCCCCCGCGATTTCCTGTGCCTGATTGAACTCTCGACAATCACTATCAGCGAGCGTGAAAAATGAAAATCAACCTGCCCACCGTGGGGCCTATCGTCGGATTCACCGACCCCAATCAGACACGTTTGTTTCTGCGTGGCGAACTCGAGCGGGACGCGCACGGTCTGCGGCGCGCTTTCGGCGTTGTACGCTGGCGCAAGCTCGGCGGCCAGAAATGGTCGGATCCGCTCTTCAACAAACTGTCGCCGAACTTCGACATGACCGGTGTGTTCGCCATCTCCAGCCTGACCCCGTCGACCGTTTACGAGTATCAGGCGGGCTGGTTTTTTGCCGACGCCGAACTGGAAAAAATTGAACAGATCAATGCAAGCCTGCTGGAGTGGCCGACACCGGACGCTGACTTCACCATGTCATTCAAAACCAGCACCACCAGCACCACGGGGTCGCGAAGCTATGTGGTCGGCTCGTGTCGCTACCTGCTGCGCCTGTTTGGCGGTCTCTGGTATGACGACCGGGGCGACAAGGTCTTTCGCTCTGTACTCGAACAGATTGACAAGAAAAAACCCGTCGACGCGCTGCTGATGATTGGCGACCAGATCTACGCCGATGACCTCAACTTCGTTGCCCCCGATACCCGCCTCGATCAGTTTCTGGAGCGCTATCGCACGGTGTTTTCACAGACCTACATCCAGCAATTGATGGCTCGCGTGCCGACGTACATGATTCTGGACGACCATGAAATCGAAGATAACTGGCCAGCCAATGCCGACAAGCAGGATCGCGTGACGCTTTATCCCCATGCCATCCACGCCTATCAAATCTACCAGAGCAGCCACAGCCCGCTCTTTAGCGCGGACGGCGCAGGCCGGATCGAAGGCACCCTTTCACACTTCTGGTACAGCTTCGTCGACGGCTGCTCGGAGTGGTTCGTCATGGACTCACGCACAGAGCGAGACTTGTCCGCAACGCCTCCAACCATGGTCAGCGAGACGCAACTCAAGGCGCTCCTGGACTGGCTGGGCAACGGTAGCCAATTGGTGAAGTTCGTCGTGACTTCAGTCCCGTTGTTTCCTGATCTGTTGAATGATGCCGGCGATAAATGGGGCGCGTTTGCCGAACAGCGTCGCTTGATCATCGAACACATCCGCAACAATAAGATCAGCAAGGTGATCTTCGTTTCCGGCGACGTGCATTGCTCTTTCGTCAGCAAGCTGACCCTGGACAGCGACCCGAGCTTCAGTGTCCACAGCGTGGTTTCATCGTCGTTCTTCTGGCCGTACCCGCACATGAGTAAAACCGAATTCGCCTTCAACACCCAGCTTACCGGGATACCGGGCGGCAACTTTGTCACGCGTTTGCTCTCGGACGTGTACTCCGACGATAACTTCGCCAGGCTGGAAAGCAGTCTTAAAGGGGTCGATGTAAACTTTTTCGAACGCAAGGGGGGATCCCTGGGACCGGCAACGAAAATCAAGTTCTAGCGCCCGGAAACACGAAAGCCTGCCCTCGGGCAGGCTTTCGATTGACGGCGCTGACTTCAGGCGTCGTAAAACGCCTCGACCGCCACCCGACTCCCCACAAAGAAACTGTCTGCCACCAAGCGCAATGGCTGCACATCCACATCACTGGCCTTATCAGCAATCAACTGCTGGAAATGCCGATACACCGCCGCATACTCACCCTCTTCCGACACGGTCTGGCGCACGCCGTCGATGCTCAACAGTGCGCCACCGTTGTCCAGGCGCAGAACGCCTTCGGCACAGCGAATCTCGATGCTCCACAACTCATCGTGACCGTGGTCGAAATCGAATTCCGCGCGCACATCGAGCCGCCGTGCGTCTGCCATTTTGATCGACGCGGCAATCGGCGACTGGCAGTTGTCCGGCACGCGCAGCTCGGCAGATTCAACGAACAATGGGTGCGGCAACAAGTGGGTCACGATCGACAAGGCATTGATGCCCGGATCGAATACGCCGAGGCCGCCGGGTTGCCAGATCCACGTCTGGCCGGGATGCCACTTGCGCACGTCTTCCTTCCAGTCGATCTGCACGCTTTGCAGGGTGCGCGAGGCCAGCCAGTCGCGGGCCGCTTCAATGCCGGGCGCATAGCGCGAATGCCAGGCGAACAAGGCACTGACGCCCTTCGCCGCAGCTTGATCGACCAGCGCCAGGGCCTCGCCCAACGTGGCGCAGGGCGGCTTTTCCACCAGCACATGTTTGCCGGCGGCGAGCGCCTGTTGCACCAGCGCGAAGCGCCCTTGGGGCGGGGTGCAGAACGCGATGGCATCGACCTCCGGGCCGTGTTCCAGTAACTCGCTCAAGGTGTGAAAATTCTCCACACCAGGGCACGGCTGGCCCTGCGTGGCGACAGACACCAGCTGGAATCCGGGGTTGGCGTTGATCGCCGGGACGTGCTGATCCTGGGCAATCTTGCCGTAGCCCACCAGACCGAGACGGATTGGTTGCATCAGTGACTCCTGCTTTGCTTTTGTTTTAGTCAGTGAACCGGCAGGTTACCTGCAAACACCGCGATCGTCTGTCAGTGCAACGTCACAAACACGCACAGGATCAGGCAAGGATTACACAGGAATGCACTACTGCCCGGTCGACCAGAACGTGAAGAATGCCGATACGACCAACCGATCGAGGATGTTCCCATGCTTGTACAAGCCTACGGCGCCCATGCGGGCGACAAACCTCTTGAGCCGATGCAGATCAACCGCCGCGCGCCTGCAGCCCATGATGTGCAGATCGACATCGCGTTCTGCGGCATCTGCCACTCGGACCTGCATCAGGTGCGCGCCGAGTGGGCCGGCACGCAGTTTCCCTGTGTACCGGGGCATGAAATCGTCGGGCGGGTTGCCGCTGTCGGTGCGCATGTCGCGGATTTCAAGGTCGGCGATCTGGTCGGCGTCGGCTGCATCGTCGACAGCTGCAAGCGCTGCGATGACTGCGAAAGCGGTCTGGAAAACTACTGCGACGGCATGATCGGCACCTATAACTTCCCGACGCCGGACGCGCCGGGCTGGACGCTCGGCGGCTACTCACAGAACATCGTCGTGCACGAGCGCTATGTGTTGCGCATTCGACATCCGCAAGCGCAACTGGCGGCCGTCGCACCGCTGCTGTGTGCGGGCATCACCACTTACTCGCCACTGCGTCACTGGAATGTCGGGCCAGGCAAGAAAGTGGGGGTGGTCGGCATTGGCGGCCTCGGCCACATGGGCATCAAACTGGCTCATGCAATGGGCGCGCACGTGGTTGCCTTCACCACCTCCGAATCCAAGCGCGAAGCGGCCAGGCAGCTGGGTGCCGATGAGGTGGTGGTGTCGCGTAATGCCGAGGAAATGGCCGCCCACACCAAGAGCTTCGACTTCATCCTCAATACCGTCGCCGCGCCGCACGATCTCGACGCCTTCCTCGTCCTGCTCAAGCGCGATGGTGCGTTGACGCTGGTCGGCGCGCCTGCCTCGCCACACCCGTCGCCGAACGTGTTCAACCTGATCATGAAGCGCCGCACGATCGCCGGTTCGATGATCGGCGGCATTCCTGAAACCCAGGAGATGCTGGATTTCTGTGCCGAACACGGCATCGTCTCCGACATCGAACTGATTCGCGCCGATCAGATCAATGACGCCTACGAGCGCATGCTCGAGGGCGATGTGAAATATCGCTTCGTGATCGACAACGCCACCCTGGCGGGCTGACGTGTGAGCCCCCGGCCATGCTGTCGGGGGCTCTTCAATTCTGTCGGCAGGATTTGACAGCCTCGGCGTTGCTCGCCAGAGTCGCACCCCTTTGCCTGCCAGCCAGCAGCAGGCGCGTGGTAAACAGGGGTTGCCGTTGAACGAACAGACATTGTCCATGCGCCTTGAGCGCGTGGCCGCACACATTCCGGCCGGTGCGCACCTGGCCGATATCGGCTCGGACCACGGCTATCTGCCGGTGGCGTTGCTGCGGCGCGGAGCCATCGCGTACGCCGTGGCGGGCGAAGTCGCCACGACACCTTTCCAGGCAGCGCAACGCACCGTGCGCGACAACGATCTGCACCAGCGCATCAGCGTACGCCTGGCCAATGGTCTGGCGGCGATCACGCCTGCAGACGCGATTACCGCCGTCAGCCTGTGCGGCATGGGTGGCGAAACCATCCGCGACATTCTCGACCGCGGCAAAACTCATTTGAGCGGCAAGGAACGGCTGATCCTGCAACCCAACGGCGGCGAGCAGCCCTTGCGCCAATGGTTGATGGACAACGGCTACCGGATCCACAGTGAAGAAGTGCTGCGCGAGAACCGCTTCGACTACGAAATCATCGTCGCCGAACGTGCCGATGCGGTGAGCTACAGCGCCAAAGAGCTGTACTTCGGCCCCTTGCACCTGCAGGCACGCAGCCCGGCGTTCATGAGCAAGTGGCGACACAAGCTGCGGCATAAGCAGAAGACGTTGAGCCAACTCAGCCAGGCCCGGCAAACATTGCCTGAAGGCAGGGTGCAGGAACTGAACCGCCAGACGCGATGGATCAGCGAACTGCTGACCTGAAGGTCCGGCACCTGACGGACGCTCGGGACTGACCGACACAGGTCTGGAATTCTGTGGCTCGCCGCATCAGCTGCAGAGACGCGCAAGCGCAACCTCATGTTCGCGCTCACGCGTAACGAGGCAGGGCTCACGCCCCTGCAAGCGTCAAACGCTGAGCAATGTTTGCGTGGTCGCCATCGACGTCTTCAGCGATTGCCCGGTGCGCTGCAATTTGTTCAGCAGGCTCGCCCCCAACCACAGCTGATACAGGGTCTCGGCCAAATGCCGGGCGTCGCCCTCGGGGAGGCAGTGGTCGGCCTGGCCCTGCTCGATGCACAGGGCAATGCGCGCGACCACGCGTTCGGCGCCGTCACGCAAGGTGAGGCGCATGGATTCGGACAAGTCGGCGACCTCGGCACTGAGTTTCACCACCAGACATTCGTCGCCATGCCCTTCCAGGGTGCAACGGTTCTGCCAGCCCTGCCAGTAATCCATCAGCCGCTCGTAGGCGTTGAGGCCGGGCAGCGTCAGGCGTCGCTCCATGTCGGCGAGATAGTCGACGAAGTAATCCTCAAGCAACGCCTGGCCGTACAACTCCTTGGATTTGAAGTAGTGATAGAACGAGCCTTTCGGCACGCCGGCGGTTTGCAGGATTTCGTTGAGGCCGACACTGGTGAAGCCTTTCTCGGCCATCATTCGGTGGCCGGTGTCGAGCAAACGTTGGCGGGTGTCGTCGTAGGTCGGTTTCATGGGGCGTGCAGTACCAAACAATAGACCAGTCGTTTAATTCGATGGAACGGGAGTTTGCCACACCTGTCATTGAAAAGCCTGCGTAGAAAAAATTACTAGACGACTGGTCTAATTGGAATCTATGCTGCGCTCCGACAACTCATTTCCCGGTGTCGCCGCTGCGCAAATCCGTTGCGCCGCGACGCCACCCGATCAACCCCAGGGTGCTCTATGAAAATCTTGATGGTTCTGACTTCGCACGATCAACTCGGCAACACTGGCAAGAAAACCGGCTTCTGGCTGGAAGAGTTCGCCGCCCCGTACTACGCCTTCAAGGACGCCGGCGCCGATGTCACTCTGGTTTCTCCGGCCGGTGGCCAGCCGCCGCTCGATCCGAAAAGCGATGAGCCCGACGCCCAGACCGCCGAAACCGACCGTTTCCGCAACGATCCGGCGGCACAACAGGCCCTCGCCAACACTGGCCGTCTGGCCGATGTACGCGCCGACGATTTCGATGCCGTGTTCTATCCAGGTGGCCACGGCCCGCTGTGGGATCTGGCCGAGGACAAGCAGTCGATCGCCCTGATCGAAGCCTTCGACCGCAGCAACAAGCCTCACGGTTTTGTCTGCCATGCGCCGGGCGTGCTGCGTCACGTGGTCAAGGCAGATGGCAAGCCGCTGGTTCAGGGCCGCGAAGTCACCGGTTTCACTAATTCCGAAGAGGCTGCGGTGGGCCTGACCGAGGTCGTGCCATTCTTGATCGAAGACGAATTCCAGCGTCTGGGCGGCCACTATTCCAAGGTCGCCGACTGGCAGGTACACGTGGTGGCTGACGGCCAACTCGTGACCGGTCAGAACCCTGCCAGCTCCGCTGCCGTCGCCGAGAAGCTGTTGAACATGCTCGGCTGATGACTGACCGATCCAGACGCCGTGCGCGTGATGCACGGCGTTTTTTTTACGCTCGACCAATAGTTGACTGGTCTAATAAATCCTTGAAAGGTAACCCATGAACCACCACGCTTACTTCACACCCGCCAAATTGGGCCTGCACACCCTGAAAAACCGCATTGTCCTGCCCCCCCCTCACCCGCCAGCGCAGCAGCCAACCGGGCAACATCGCCAATGCATTGATGGCCGAGTATTACCGGCAGCGCGCCGGTGCCGGTTTGCTGGTGACCGAAGGTACGCAAATCGAGCCGCGTGGCCAGGGTTATGCGTGGACGCCCGGCATCCACAGTGCCGAGCAGATCGCCGGATGGCGCACAGTCACCGAGGCCGTGCATGCCGTCGACGGCGTGATCTTCGCCCAGCTCTGGCACGTCGGTCGTGTCTCCCACACCGCGTTGCAGCCTGACGGGGCGGCACCGGTGTCGGCGTCTGCCGTGGCCACCGACCGGGTCAGTGTGTTCATCGAAACGGCGCCTGGCCGTGGCGAACTGGTACCGCCCTCCGCACCTCGGGCACTGAGCACTGACGAAGTTCAGGAGCTGGTTCAGCTGTATATCCAGGCGGCGCGCAATGCGATCGACGCCGGTTTCGACGGCATCGAACTGCACTGCGCCAATGGTTATCTGGTCAACCAGTTCATTTCCGTCCACAGCAACCTGCGCACCGATCAGTACGGCGGCTCGCTGCACAATCGCCTGCGTTTTCTGCGCGAAGTGGTGGCGGGTGTCGCCGAATGCATCGGCAAGGAAAAAGTCGGCGTGCGTTTCGCCCCGCTGTTCACCACCACCGATGAGGCGCGCACCTACCTGGGCATGGTCGAGGACGATCCGCACCGCACCTATATCGAAGCGATCAAAGTGCTCGAAGACGTCGGCATCGCCTACTTGTCCATTGCAGAAGCCGATTGGGACAATGCCCCGGCCATGCCGGAAACCTTCCGCCGGGCGGTGCGCGAAACGTTCAGCGGCGCAATCATTTACGCCGGGCGCTACACCCCCGAGTCCGGGGCGCAGTTGCTCGATTCCGGCCTCGCTGACCTGGTGGCCTTCGGTCGGCCGTTCATGGCCAATCCGGACCTGCCTGCGCGAATCGCCAATGGCTGGCCACTCAATGCGCTGAACCCGGCCACGGTCTATGGCGGCGATGCGCAAGGTTACGTCGATTACCCGGTTTATCCCGGTTAATCAGAAAAACCTATACAAACACATAATTTCGTACAACTATCTGAGCAGAGGTTTTATCGACTGCTGGCAACTTTATCGCCGCTCAACAGGCTGAATCCGTTCGAATGAAAGCAATCCACCGGCTGTGCCTGGTCCTCGGCGACCAGTTATCGTTCGATCTCGCCTCGTTGCAGGGGCTCGATCGCGAACGCGATACCGTTCTGCTGGTCGAGGTGATGGAGGAAGCCAGCCACGTCCCCCATCACCCGCAGAAAATTGTTCTGGTGTTCAGTGCCATGCGCCACTTCGCGCAGGCGTTGGCCAACCAGGGCTTTCGCGTGCAGTACGTCACCCTCGACGACGCGCAAAACAGCGGCAGCGTGCCGGGCGAATTGCAGCGCTGGCAGGCGCGCCTGAACGCGGATGAAGTGCACCTGACCGAAACCGGCGACTGGCGTCTGGAGCAATCCCTCAAAGACTGTGGCGTGCCGATCCATTGGCACAGCGACCGGCGTTTTCTCTGCACTCGCGGCGAATTCTCGGCGTGGGCTGCCGGAAAAAAACAGCTGCGCATGGAGTATTTCTACCGCGAGATGCGCCGTAAAAGCGGGCTGTTGCTCAATGGCGATGGCACGCCGGTCGGCGGAGCCTGGAACTTCGACGCGGACAACCGTAAATCACTGCCCAAACAGGTCAAGCCGCCCTACCCCCTCAGCTTCTCGGCGGACGCCATCACCGAGCAAGTGTGCGCACTGGTGAAAGCACGTTTCACCGGACACTACGGCTCTCTGGAAGACTTCAACTACCCGGTGACCCACGCCGATGCCCAGGCGTTGTGGGAGTATTTTCTCGATTTCGGGCTGGCCGGTTTCGGCGACTATCAGGATGCGATGGCCAGCGACGAACCGTTTCTGTTCCATGCTCGCATCAGTGCTGCGCTGAATATCGGACTGCTCGATGTGCGCCAGGTGTGCAGCGACGTCGAGGCAGCTTATTGGTCAGGCCGCGTAGCCCTGAATGCCGCCGAAGGCTTCATCCGCCAACTGATTGGCTGGCGCGAATACGTGCGCGGTGTGTACTGGCTGAAAATGCCCGATTACGCCGCGGGCAACGTCTTCGGCAACAGCCGGCCATTGCCCGAGTTCTACTGGACCGGCGACACGCAAATGAACTGCATGCGCCAGGCCATCGGGCAAAGCCTGAAACATGCCTATGCCCATCACATTCAGCGGCTGATGGTCACCGGCAATTTTGCCTTGCTGGCCGGCATCGTTCCGAGCCAGATCTGCGAGTGGTACCTGGCGATCTACATGGACGCGTTCGACTGGGTCGAATTGCCCAATACCCTGGGCATGGTCATGCACGCCGATGGCGGCTACCTCGGTTCCAAGCCTTACTGCGCCAGCGGTCAATACATCAAGCGGATGTCCGACTACTGCGCCAATTGCGCGTACAAGGTGAGCGAAAGCACCGCCGACAACGCCTGTCCGTTCAATGCCTTGTACTGGCATTTCCTGATGCGCCACGGCGACAGGCTGCGCAGCAATCAGCGCATGGCCATGCTCTACAAAAACCTCGATCGCATGCCGTCAGCCAAACAACAGGCACTCTGGCAACGCGGCCAGGCCTTGCTCGACAGGCTCGACAACGGGCAGTCGCTCTGAGGTCAGCCGACGCGCAACTTCACGGGTGCAACTTAACCATGAGGCGCCGTGTCAATGGGTGATCCGTACTCGTTCGCAGAACGTTGAATGAACCCAGACCTTGACCTCAATAAGGCATGAGCAGTGGACACTTTGAAACTTCTTACCCGTGAGGCGCTGGAGGCAGAGGTCATGCGTCTGCGCCAGGCACTCGACACCGGCTCGGGAGCAGCCGGTGTCGGTGCCCCGCCCGATATCGCCGCGCAACTGGCCGCGAGCCGCACAGCACTGGCCAGCAGTGAGGCGCGCCTGCGCGCGATCTTCGAGTGCGCGATCGACTTCGCGATGGTCGTCACCGACCCGTTGGGCAAAATCACCGAGTGGAACACCGGGGCCGTCAACGTCATGGGCTGGACCGCCGAAGAAATGCTCGGCCAGAGTGTCGAGCGCTTTTTCACCCCCGAGGACCGCGCAGCCGGCCGTGTCGAGCTGGAGATGCAGCGCGCCCTGCAGGAAGGACGCGCCTCCGATGAACGCTGGCATGTGCGCAAGGACGGCCAGCTGTTCTGGGCATCGGGCGAGTTGATGCCGCTTTACGACGACAACCATTGCCATGGCGGCTTCGTCAAAATCCTGCGCGACCGCACCAGTGAGCATCTGGCCGGCCGCTCGCTGTTCGAAACCCAGGAGCGTTATCGCCTGGCGGTCAAGGCCACCCGCGACGCGGTATGGGACTGGGATCTGCGCACCAACCAGATCATCTGGAACGAAGCCCTGCAACAGGCGTATGGAATTGCCCCGGCCGCCATCGACTCGACCGCTGACTGGCGGTTCGCGCAGATCCACCCGCAGGATCGCCAAAGCGTCGAGGCCTCGATCCGCTCAGCCATCAACGGCAGCGGCTCGACCTGGAGCGCCGAATATCGCTTTCGCTGCCAGGACGGTTCTTACGCCGAGGTGCTTGATCGCGGCCACATGATTCGCAATGCCGACGGCCAGGCCGAACGCATGATCGGCGCGATGCTCGACCTGACCCGTTCGCGCAGTGCCGAAACCGCGCTGCGCCTGAGCGAAGAACGCTTCAGCACCATTCTGGAAACCATCGAAGCGGCGTTTGCCATCGTCAAGGTCAAATTCGACGCTGACGATCGCCCGGTGGACTACTTTTTCGTCGAAGCCAACCCGGCCTTCGAGCGTCAGGCCGGGGTCAATCTGCGCGGCAAATGGGTGACCGAGTTCGCGCCCAATCTGGAAAGCTTCTGGTTCGAAACTTACGGGCACGTCGCCAAAACCGGCGAACCGGCGAATTTCGAAAATTACGCCAACACCTTTGAACGCTGGTTCGACGTGCGCGCGGTGCGCGTCGGCGCCCCGGCCGATCGCCAGATCGCAATCTTTTTCAGCGACGTCACCCAGCGCCGTGATGCCGAAGAGCGCTTGCGGGTCAGCGAAGCGGTGGCCCGGGAAAACATCGAGCGCGTGCAACTGGCCCTCGCCGCCGGCGCCATTATCGGCACCTGGCATTGGGACCTGCCGACCGATTGCTTCACCGTTGACGAAGCCTTCGCCCGGGTGTTCAACCTTGATCCGGCTTTGGGTCGCGATGGCCTCAGCCTGGAACAAGTGGCGATGACCGTTCACCCCGACGACCAGGCCGCGCTCATCAGCGCGATCGACGAGGCAATTGCCCGCGGCGGCGCCTATTCCCATCAATACCGGGTGCGCGGCGCCGATGGCAAATACAACTGGATCGAGGCCAACGGCCGCGTCGAGTGCGCCGAGGACGGCACCCCGCTGCGTTTCCCCGGCGTGCTCATCGACGTCGAGGAACGACGCAACGTCGAAGCCGAGCGAGACCGCGCCAACGCCGCACTGCGAGCGCTCAACGACACCCTGGAACAACGCGTGACGGCACGCACCGCCGATCTTATGCAGGCCGAAGAAAAACTGCGCCAGTCGCAAAAAATGGAAGCCGTCGGGCAACTGACCGGCGGCCTGGCCCATGACTTCAATAACCTGCTGGCCGGCATTTCGGCAGCGCTGGAGCTGATGGAAAAGCGCATCGCACAGGGCCGCCTGAAGGACGTCGACAAGTACCTGGTGACCGCCCAAGGCGCCACCAAACGCGCCGCTGCCCTGACCCATCGACTCTTGGCATTCTCCCGACGCCAGACCCTCGATCCGCGCCCGACGGACGTCAACACGCTGATTGTCGGCATGACCGAACTGATCCAGCGCACGGTCGGCCCGAGTATTCGCCTGAAGACACTGGCGGCCGCCGACCTGTGGCCTGCCCTGGTCGACGCCAGTCAACTGGAAAACGCCCTGCTCAACCTGTGCATCAATGCCCGCGACGCCATGCCCGACGGCGGCTGCATCACCGTGGAAACCTCAAATCGCTCCGTGACAGTGGAGTCGGCGCGTACCCTCGATATTCCTCAAGGCCAGTACCTGTGCCTGTGCGTGAAGGACACCGGCACCGGCATGAGCGCCGATATCGTCGCGAAAGCCTTCGACCCGTTTTTCACCACCAAGCCACTGGGCCAGGGCACCGGTCTGGGGCTGTCGATGATCTACGGCTTTACCAAACAATCGGGCGGCCAGGTGCGCGTGCACTCGCAAGTGGGCCAAGGCACGACCATGTGCATTTACCTGCCACGCTATTGCGGCGAGACCCAGCAAAATCACGATGCCACGCACAACATGACAACCCCGCTGGCAAAAGCCGGGGAAACGATCCTCATCGTCGACGACGAACCGACGGTGCGCATGCTGCTGCGGGACGTGCTCAGTGAACTCGGCTACGTCGTGCTGGTGGCGGCCGACAGTGTCGAAGGACTGGAGACGTTGCGTTCCAGTGCACACATCGACCTGCTGATCACCGATGTCGGTTTGCCGGGAGGCATGAACGGCCGGCAAATGGCCGACGCGGGCCTGGAAATCCGGCCGAAACTGAAGACCTTGTTCATTACTGGCTACGCTGAAAACGCCGTGCTCGGCAATGGTCAACTCGGCCCGGGCATGCAGGTTCTGACCAAACCGTTCGCCGTCGACACGTTAGTGGCGCGGGTCAGCAACCTGATTTCGAACCCTGGGGAATGAGGCTGTCGTGAGCAATCAACTGGATCGGCGCAATAACCTGTCACTCGACAGCCTCAATTTTTTCCTCGCTGACGTACGCGACGGCCTCGGACCGTACCTGGCGATCTACCTGTTGGCCGTGCATCACTGGGACCCGGCCAGCATCGGCGTGGTCATGACCATTGCCGGGATCGCCGCGCTGATCACGCAAACGCCCGCCGGCGCACTGGTCGACGACACCCGCGCCAAACGTGCATTGATCGCTATCGCCGCGCTGCTGGTGACTGGCAGCTGCCTGTTGCTGCCGTTCGTGACCTCCTTCAGTCTCGTCGCGTTGACCCAGGCCCTGAGTGCCGCGGCTGCCTCGGTCTTCGCCCCGGCCATTTGCGCCATCACCCTGGGCATGACCGGGCCGCGCGCATTCACCCGGCGAACCGGGCGCAACGAAACGTTCAACCATGCCGGCAATGCCTGCGCGGCATTACTCGCCGGCCTGTTCGCCTACCTGTTCGGCCCTGTCGCCGTGTTCTACCTGATGGCCGCGATGGCACTCGCCAGCGTGATTGCCATTCACTTCGTTGCGGCAGACGCCATCGACCATGACGTCGCACGCGGCCTCGACCCAGCCGAGGCCGGCCGGCACCAACCTTCTGGCTGGTCGGTGCTGCTGACCAACCGACCGCTGCTGTTATTTGCCATTTGCTGCGCGCTGTTCCACCTGGCCAACGCCGCGATGCTGCCGCTGGTCAGTCAAAAACTGTCGCTGACCAATCTGCAAATGGCCACGCCACTGACCTCCGCCTGTATCGTCGCGGCACAACTGGTCATGGTTCCGGCGGCCATGCTGGTCGGCGCGAAAGCCGACGTCTGGGGGCGCAAGCCATTGCTGCTCGCCGGTTTCCTGATTCTGCCGCTGCGCGGCGTGCTCTACACCTTGTCCGACGACCCTTACTGGCTGGTGGCCGTGCAGATGCTCGACGGCGTTGGTGCAGGTCTGTTCGGCGCGCTGTTCCCGATCATGGTCAAAGACCTCACCCAAGGCACCGGCCACTTCAACATCAGCCTCGGCGCCCTGACCACCGTCTTCGGCCTGGGCGCTGCACTGAGCAACGGCCTGGCCGGATTCGTCGTGCAAGACGCCGGTTACAGTGCTGCGTTTCTGACACTGGCAGGGATTGCGGGCTTGGCGGTGGCGGTGCTTTGGGCGGGAGTTCCGGAGACGTTGCGGGGCGAGCCGGGTGTCGAAAATGCGCCGACCGATGTGGCGCTTGGCAGGTAGCATTGCGTTGCCCGCTCCCACAGATTTTGCGATGGTCATGAAACTGCGGTGTCGATCAGAGTCTGGTGGGCAGGTAAAGCACTGGCTGACAAGCCTGTAGAAATGACGCCATGCTATGCTCTGAAAGAGAAAACAAGGGGTTTCCAAATGACTAGATCAGCCACTGAGAGCGTTGCGACTGAAGTTCGCCTGCTCGCCAAAGAACACAAGGTCAGCGCCGATCGCGACAACCTGAGCTGCATGGCAGTGACCATTACACGCCTGGCGGGTGACATGGTGGAGCTGGACGGTGTTGAGCAATTGCTTGTTAACCTCAAAAGAAAAGGCGTGTTGAGCAAGACAGAGATCATGGCCCTGCAAGGACGCTACCTGCAGGAAAAAAGGCGTGGTAAACAGCAGCCCACCGCATGACTTTCGATCCCTTCGGCGATTTCGAAACTGAAGGTTATCTTCAAAACTCGCTCAAACTCAAAGATCCCATTGAAGTAAAGGAATCTGAGCATCTCTCCTTTGAAGCCAGTATCGACGACGCTCTCGCCTACCTCGCCAGGAAAAAGCCCATCGACTACCAAGCTGTCCTCAAAACACACGAAATACTGTTCTCCGGATTTTACCCTTGGGCGGGTAAAGACAGGAATGAACTGGTCCCCCATCTGGCCGTTTTCAAGGGATCGAAGGATGATCCTCATCACACGATATTTGAGCGTCCCGACCTTATCAAAAGGTCCGTCGAATATGCCCTTGAGCTCGCAGCAAACAAGAAACGCTTCCGAGCCAGGCCTGGCGAGGTAATGGGCCAACTGGCTTCTGCTCACCCCTTTCTGGACGGTAACGGCCGTACGATCCTGCTTGTCTACATGGAGCTGTGCTTTCGGACCAAATTCGCCATCAATTGGGCAAAAACCAGCAAGGATGACTATTTGCGGGCACTCAGCGACGAGATTCGAGATCCGTTTCAAGGCCATCTGGATGGCTACTTGTCGCCGTTTGTAATCGACATTTCCAGTCGTGAGGAGTGGCCGGAAATGATTGGCGGTATAAAGGGGCTGGATGGCCTGGATAAAGAAGGCATCACGTATGAGAGTCTGGATGATCCCGAGGTTGAACGCCTCTACAAAACGTATCGGGTAAAGCCGCTCGAGTGATGATCAACCCCTTGCCTTGAATCGCCTCACCCGTGCTTCTGAAACCGAAATAGAATCAAAAGCCCACTGTTCAGACAGGCTTTTGATAGGGCGAGCAACCCCAAGGTCACCCTTCCCATAACTGACCGCTAGTGGTTTATGGACGCGCGGCAACAACCGCTGACAAAAAAGCCTGCTTTTCAAAGCAGGCTTTTCCTTTGAACCGTGTCGGCTTACTTCTGCTGAGCCGTCAACGCCACATAACCATTCATCAAGTTGCGATAGTTCGGAATCCGTTGCGACAGCAGGTTACCCAGCCCTTCGATGTCGTTGCGCCAGTCGCGGTGCAGTTCGCAGGCCACCGAGAACCAGTTCATCATCTGTGCGCCGGCCTGGGTCATGCGGTTCCACGCGGCTTGTTGCACGGTGGTGTTGAAGGTGCCGGAGGCATCGGTGACGACGAACACGTCGAAGCCTTCGGCCAGGGCCGACAGGGTCGGGAACGCAACGCACACATCGGTTACCACGCCGGCGATGATGATCTGTTTGCGGCCGGTGGCCTTGATAGCCTTGACGAAGTCTTCGTTGTCCCAGGCGTTGATCTGACCCGGGCGGGCAATGTACGGCGCGTCGGGGAACATTTCTTTCAGTTCCGGCACCAGCGGGCCGTTCGGGCCTTGTTCGAAGCTGGTGGTGAGGATGGTCGGCAAGTTGAAGAACTTCGCCAGATCGGCCAGCGCCAGCACGTTGTTCTTGAACTCGTTAGGCGAGAAGTCCTGGACCAGGGAGATCAGGCCGGTCTGGTGATCGACCAGCAGTACCACGGCGTCGTCTTTGTTCAGGCGGTTGTAGGTTGGAGTGTTCATCTGCGCGTCCCTTTTCAATGTTGGAAATTGTTGTTGCGTTCAAGTTGGGCACAGATTACTGGGGGCTCGAAAAAGGATAAATCCGTTGAAAAGCGTTTCACCGTCAACTCAAACAGGACAATCCAGGCGAACCCTGGCGGATAAATCCACGCTCGCTTGAAGAATGGCGACGGATGCTCGTTATGAGCTAATAACACCTTCATTAAACGGTCGCTAAAACGTTGTACTAGGATAGGATCCAATGCAGCGCGTGTTTGCCGTTCAGGGAGATCGTCGGCGGCGCGGCTGGAAGTCTGTCTCTACGTACATTCATGGATGACGCATATGAATTCACACCTGTTTCCCCACATCGGCAAAGTGATCGCCAGCACCGGCAGCCGGCACTTCCCGCGCATGCTGCATGACCTGATCCTCACCCAGTTGGCAGTGGACGCCACGCACATCCGGCAGATGCGCGTCGAACCGGTGAGCCGCGCCGCCAGTCGTGGTGAGCCGGGGCCGGTCAAAGACTCGGCGCAACTGGCAGAGACGCTGTTCTCCGAACACAGCGCCGCGGCGGCCCATGCGCCGCACGCAGCGGATTCTTCGAGCGTGGCCGATGCCTCGCAACTGCACCTGACCCGCCGTAAGGACGGTTTTCGCTACGTGATTTCGGTGTACCGCAATGCGCAGTCGCAGCGGTTTTCGGCGCAGGAACGCAGCTTGTTGCAGGACATCTCGCCGGTGCTGCTGCCGATGGTGGAAAAACACATCAGCGCCCTGCAGCCGACGAACCATGACACGGCGACGCCCGCCGAGGTGTCTGAAGGCAGCGGCCTGCAAACCCTGCGCCTGCGTTTCACCGAGCGTCTGGAGCAATTGGGACTGAGCCTGTCGAACCGCGAAACCGAGGTGTGCGTCGGCCTGCTGGCCGGGCGTACCGCCCCGGAACTGGCGGAGCTGTTGCAGTTGAAGGTCAACACCGTGGAAAGCTATCTCAAACGCGCGGCGATCAAGCTGGGGATCAGCGGACGCCATTCGTTGATGCGCTGGATGTATTCACCTCAGGACACCTCGGCCTCCACCGCAGCCTGATCCCATCCGCAATCCCCCAAGGAGTTGCCGCAGCCTGCGGCAACTCCTTGGGGCAATCAGCTATTCAGTCACGGGCCAGTGCTTCGATTGGATCGAGCCGCGAGGCGTTGCGGGCCGGGACGAAGCCGAAGACGATGCCGATCAGGGTCGAGCAGATCACCGCTGTGAGCACCGAAGCGAGGGAGAAGACCATTTCCCATTCCTTGATGAACACCGAAAACAAATGGCCGATGCCGTAGGACAGCGAAATCCCGATCGCCCCGCCCAACAGACAGACCATCACGGCCTCCACCAGAAACTGCTGACGAATGTCCGACTGCCGCGCCCCCACCGCCATGCGGATGCCGATCTCGCGGGTGCGTTCGGTGACTGACACCAGCATGATGTTCATCACTCCGATACCACCGACCACCAGCGAAATCACCGCGATCAACGACAGCAGCAAGGCCAGCGAGCGGCTGGTTTTCTGCACGGTCTGCAAGACGCTGTCGAGGTTGTTGGTGAAGAAATCCTTGGTGCCGTGGCGCTGCTGCAACAACTGGATGACGTGCTCTTCCACCACTTTGCTCGGCTGTCCGTCCTTCATGCGCACGCTGATGCTGTCCAGATAACGCTGGCCCAGCACCCGGCCGGCGGCGGTTTCATAGGGCACCCAGACGTTGAGGGTCTTGCCTGAAGCGAACAGGTTTTTGTTTTCCGCAGCAACCCCGATCACCGTGCACGGCAGGTTGCCGATCAAAATCACCTGCCCCAACGGATCGACTCCCTCACCGAACAACCGCTGGCGGGTGTTGTGATCGATCACCACCACTTGGGCCTGACGCCGCGCATCGCTTTCGCTGAACGCGATGCCCTCGGCCATCCTGATCCCGCGCACTTTGAAATACTGGTCGCTGACGCCGTTGACCTGCGCATCCACGTCGATATTGCGATAGCGCAGCAACAGGCTACGGCCAATCATCGGCGTGGCGCTGTCGACGTAGTACAGCTGATTCAGCGCCGTGACGTCGGCGGGCACCAGGGTTTCAATGGAGGCGGCGCGCTTGTCGCCGTAACTTCGACCGGGAAACACGTCGATGGTATTACTGCCGATGGCCGCGATGTCCTTGAGCACGTAGCGCTTGGCTCCCTCGCCGACCGCCGAGATCGACACCACCGAGGTGATGCCGATGACGATGCCGAGCATGGTCAGCAACGTGCGCATGCGGTGCGACACCAGCGCGATCCAGGCCATGCTGAAGGCTTCCTTGAACAGGCCAAGGCTGGCCACCAGACGGCGCGTGGCGGTGGCTTTGGGGGTCACTGGTTCTTCACTGAGCAGGTGTGTGGTGTCACGTTCGTTCGTGCGGTCGCTGAGGATTTCGCCGTCGCTGACTTCGATGATGCGCTCGGCGTTGGCTGCGACTTTCGGGTCGTGGGTCACCAGAATCACCGTGTGCCCGGCCGCGTGCAATTCCAGCAGGATGCGCATCACTTCCTTGCCGCTGGTGGTGTCGAGGGCGCCGGTGGGTTCGTCGGCGAGGATCACTTCGCCGCCGTTCATCAACGCCCGGGCGATACTCACGCGCTGCTGCTGGCCGCCGGAGAGCTGGCTCGGCCGGTGGCTCAGGTGCTCTTCCAGGCCCAGCCGCGCCAACAGCTCGCGGGCGCGGGCGTGGCGCTGCAGCTGTGGCGTGCCGGCATAAATCGCCGGCATCTCGACGTTGTGCATGGCGCTCAGGTGCGGCAGCAAGTGGTAGCGCTGGAAGATGAAACCGAAATAGTCACGACGCAGTTCGGCGAGGGCCTGATTGTCGAGGTCGCGGGTTTCCTGGCCGTTGATTTTGTAGCTGCCGGCCGTGGCGTAATCGAGGCACCCGAGGATGTTCATCAAGGTCGATTTGCCAGAGCCCGAGGCGCCGATGATCGCGACCATTTCCCCGGCGTTGATCGTCAGGTCGATGTTCTTCAGGGCGAGGAATTCGCGGTCACCGGCGGTGAAACTGCGGGTGATGCCGCTGAGCTGGAGCAGTGGCTGCGTCATGCTCAGGCCCCCGCCACATTCGTCACCGGATCACCGATCACCACACGGTCGCCTTCGGCCAGACCGGCATTGACCTGCACCTTGACGTTGTTGTTGATCCCGGTCTGCACATTGCGCGACTGGGCGTGGCCCTTGGCGTCGAGCACGCGCACCGGGAAACTGCCGTCGGCGTTGCGCGGACCGAGGGCCGCCACGGGAATGGTCAATACCGATTTGGCGGTATCGAGCACCACCCGCACCTGCGCCGTCATCGAGATGCGCAAACGGTGATCGAGATTAGGCACCTCGAACAAGGCGTTGTAGAACACCGCGCTGCTTTGCTTGGGTGTACCGGCCGCCGGGGTCTCAAGGAAATTCTGCGGGGCCGGTTCGGTGCCGCGCAGTTTGGCGTAATAGCGTTTGTCCTCACCGAGAATGGTGAAATACACCTCCTGCCCCGGCGCGATGTGAATCACATCGGCTTCCGAAACCTGCGCCTTGACCGTCATGGTGTCCAGATCCGCCAGTTTCAACAGCACCGGCGCCAACTGGTTGGCAATCACCGTCTGGCCTTCCTGGGTGACGATGCCGACTACATCGCCGTCGATCGGCGCGACAATCCGCGTGTAGGCCAGGTTGACCTTGGCCGTGTCGATCTGGATGTGTGCGCTTTTGATCTGCGCCTCCAGCGACATCAGGTTGGCCTGCTGCACCTGATAGTTCGACTCGGCGGTTTCAAAATCCTGGCGCGAGATCGAAGCATCCTCCTGCAGGTTCTGATAGCGCTCGTAAATCGCCTTGGTCTGCTTGAGCTGGGCCTGGGTCGCGCGTTTTTGCGCTTGCAGGTTCTCTTCATCGACCTGGGCCTGACGCAGGGTGTTCTGCAGCACCAGCGGATCGATTTCCGCCAGCCACTGGCCCTTTTTCACTTTGTCGCCGACCTTGACCTTGAGCGACTTCAACTGGCCGGAGACCTGCGCGCCGACATCCACCTGTTTGATCCCTTCGAGCACGCCAGTGGCCAGCACCGCGTTCTCGATATCAACCCGCTCGACCGTGGCGGTCAGGTACTGCGGTGCCTCGGCCGGTGCCTGCACCGTGTAGAACACCAACCCGGCCACTGCCGCCAGTGCCAATCCCATACCGACTTTGCGCAACTTCGACTTTTCCATAAATGACCACAAGTCCGTTCAGGGGTGAGCCCGGCCGGCGGCCGGGCTCCTTTATAAAAAACAATATTCAGGACAACACTTTGCCCACCGGCACCGCCAAGCCGTCATGCCACCACGCCGCGAAGCTGAAGACGTTGGGCGCCTTGAGAATCGTGAAATGGTTGCCCGGCCCGTACCACACGGCGAGGTCGTTGACATGACGCTGCCAGCCTTCAAGCATCGCCGCCTGCTCGCGCTGATTGCCCCACGCGTCCAGGGTCGGATCATCGACCAGCACCAGCCGCACCGGCCCGGTGTAGGTCAGTGGCGGTTGATAGACCGTGCGCAGCGCCGTGGCGAAGGTGCGCACCGGGCCGTGCATCGCATCCGGCGCCGCGCGCTCCGACAACACGCCGGCGCGGACCATGCCGGCATGCAGCAGGCGCAGTTGCGTGGCGTCATCGGCGTTGACGAAGGCCTGCGGATCAATGCCCAGCGACTTGCCGCTGGACAGTTGCAGCGTGTCGATCAAGCGCTGCAGCGCCGCCGTGCCGGTATACGGCTTGCCTGCCGTGCCGTTGCCGCCCGGCGCCTCGCTGTCGATCAACGTCAGCGACGCCACTTCACGTCCCTGCGCTTGCAACTGCGCAGCCATGGCATGCGCGACCCAACCGCCGAACGAATGGCCGATCAGGTGCACCGGGCCCTGCGGGTATAGCTGCTCGATGGCTTGCAGATAGAACGCCGCAGCCGCCTCGACCTGACTGTGCGGCACGCCGATGCCGTCCAGCCCCCGCGGTTGCAGGCCGATGATCGGCCATTCCGGGCCAATGGCTTCGGTCAGGTGAATAAACCCCGTGACGCTGTCACCGGCCCCCGGCACACAGAAAATCGGCGCATGTCCCAAGTGTCCGCTCTGGATCGTCAGGAGCGGCTGGTACTGCGCAGGCTCAGGGGGTTGCACGGCGTCCAGCGCCTGCGTGATGGCCTGCCCCAACGCCTGGATATGCGGCGCCTTCATCATGGTGCGGTGATCGCCGGGGATGTCGATGCAGTGCAGCCAATGGCTGGCGAACCGCGCTTCCCAACCCCGCGTCGGGCTGGGCAGAGACTGCCCGTCCATCAGCTCCTGAGCGCGGAACAGATGGATCGTCTGGCTCGCCGGGCTGACCCGGTAATGCGCCAGTGCCAGGCGATGCGCCGCTTCGCGATCAAAGTAATGCCGGGCATCCGCGGCGCTGACCGTGGCCAGCTCCGGATCGGTCAAGTGCTGCGCCAGGCACCGCTGGAACAACTGATCGAAATCCATTGCGCCGGCGGCGTCTTCCAGAGCCTGCACCGCCGCCAGTGCGCTGGCGCCGTCGGCACCGAGCATCAGCGAACGGCCACGGCAATGGCCAAGCAACTGGCGCTTGTCCAGCCCCTCGCCACTCCACAGCGCCTTGTCCTGCGCCAGCGAGTTGGGCGCGTAGCTGTCGAGCAGGCCGATGAAGTCCACCACCTGATCCTGACCGAGCAACTGCTGGGCGACCTCATGGGCCAGCACGCCACCGAACGACCAGCCCGCCAGCCGATACGGCCCCTGCGCCTGCACCGAACGGATGATCCCGGCCATGCGCCGAGCCATGCACTCGAGGGTGCGCAACTGCGGCTGTCCAAGCGGCACACCGGGCAGGCCGTAAATCGGGAACGTCCCGCCAATGTGCTGCGCCAGCGTCGGGAAGTACACGTCGCGGCCACTGAACTCATGCAGCAGGAACAGCGGCGTACCGTGATCCCCGGCGCGCACCACGACCAGTCCGTCCGGTTCCCCCGCGCTCTCGCCCTGCCCCAGCAACGCAGCGGCGGACTCGACGCTCGGGTGCTGGAACAGCTCGGCCAGCGACACTTGCAGACCGGCCCGTTGCAGCTGATTGACCAACCGCACCGCGAGCAACGAATGCCCGCCCAACTCAAAGAAGTTGTCGTGACGACCGACCTGTTCGACACCCAGCACCTCGGCCCAGACCCGCGCCATGGTGGTTTCGGTTTCACCTTGCGGCGCCACGTAAGGGCGGCTGATCAACGCGTCCACACCCGGTTCCGGCAGAGCCTTGCGGTCGACCTTGTCGTTCGGTGTCAGCGGCAACGCATCGAGCAGCACGAAGGCGCCGGGCACCATGTATTCCGGCAAGCGTTCCAGCACATGCGCGCGCAAGGCTTCCAGACCTGGCGCCTCGATCCCGGCACGCACGGTGTACCAGGCCACCAGACGTTCGTCGCGCACCATCACCACCGCGTCGCGGAGCGCCGGATGCTCAATCAGCCGCGCTTCGATCTCGCCGGGTTCCAGACGTAACCCGCGCAGCTTGATCTGGAAGTCGTTGCGGCCGAGGAATTCGAGGTTGCCGTCATGGCAATAGCGCGCCAGATCGCCAGTGCGATACAGCCGGTCCCCCGGCACGAACGGACTGTCGATAAAGCGCTCGGCCTGCATCTGCGGCAAGCCGTGATAACCCCGCGCCACCCCCACGCCGCCGATGTGCAACTGACCGCTGACGCCTTGCGGCACCGGTTGATCATGGTCATCGAGGACGTACAGGCGAGTGTTGCTCAGCGCCTTGCCGATCGGCACCACGCTGTCCGGCAGCGACATGCCCGGTTCCAGCGTCCAGCCGGTGCTGTCGACGGTGGTTTCAGTCGGGCCATAGACGTTGTGCAAACGCACCCACGGCAGGCGCTGGCGCACTTGCCGAACCAGCGCAGCACTGAGCTCGCCGCCACCATTCAGCACATCGGTGAGGCTGGTGCACTGGCTGACATCGTCCTGCTCGATAAAGTCTTGCAGCAGCGCCGGTACGAACTTCACCACCGTCACGTTGTGCTCGCGAATGGCCCGCACCACATACGCCGAATCACGGTTGCCGTCGGGCCGTGCAAGCACCAGGCGCAACCCGGTACACAGCGGCCAGAAGATTTCCCACACGGAGCTGTCGAAGCTGAACGGCGCCTTTTGCAACAACGCGCCGTGCGCGGTTGGCGAACTGATCTGCGAGCCCCAATGCACCATGTTGCAGGCGCTGCGGTGTTCGATCATCACGCCCTTCGGCAGCCCCGTGGAACCCGAGGTGTAGATCATGTACGCAAGGTTCGCAGCACTCAGGCCCGGCACCTGCGGAGCATGATCCGGCAGCTGCTGCCAGGTGCTGCGATCAAGCTCGATCAGCCCGGCCGCCGACTCGGCGAACAACGAACGCGTCGCCGCCTGCACCAGCACCGCCACCGGCGCGCTGTCCTTGAGCATGTAGGCCAGTCGTTCCGCCGGATAACCCGGGTCCAGCGGCACATACGCCCCGCCCGCTTTCAGAATCCCGAGCAGGCCGACCACCAGATCCAGCCCGCGCTCGACGCAGATCGCCACTCGCGCCTCCGGCTGCACGCCTTGCGCACGCAGGTGATGAGCCAGCTGATTGGCGCGCTGATCAAGCTCGCGGTACGTCAGACTGCCAGCGTCGGACTGCACCGCCAGCGCCTGCGGTTTGAGCCGTGCCTGTTCCTCGAACAAACGGTGCAGCGGTTGCTCCAGCGGGCAATCGGCCTCGGTCGCGTTGTAGTCGATCAACAAGCGCTGACGTTCCTGCGCGTCGAGCAACGGCACCTGCGCCAGCACCGTCTGATCATCGCTGACCAGCGCCGTCAGCAGTTGCTGGAAATAACCGACAAAGCGGCGGATCGTCGACTCGTCGAACAACGCCGTGGCGTAGTTCAGCGCACCGCGAATCCCGTCTGCGTGCGCGCCCAGGGTCAGCGACAGGTCGAACTTGACGAAGTGCCCTGCCCCGGCCACGCCTTCGAGAGTCAGGTCACCCAGTTTCACACTCGGCCCATCGTTGTTGTCCCAGCTCAACAGGGTCTGGAACAGCGCGCTATGGGACAGGCTGCGCAGCGGTTTGCAAATGTCCACCACCTGCTCGAACGGCAGGTCCTGATGCGCCTGCGCCTGCAGGGTTTGCGCCTTGACCCGCGCCAGCAAGGCTTCGCCACTCGGCTCGCCGGAGGTGTCGATGCGCAAGGCCAGGGTGTTGACGAACATGCCGATCAAGCCTTCGATCTCGGCGCGGGTGCGGTTGGCCACCGGCGAACCGATGACCACATCGGCCTGGCCGGACAGGCGACTGAGGGTCATCGCCCAGGCGCTCATGATCACCATGTACGGCGTCACTGCGCGACGCTGGCACAGCGCCGTGAGCCCGGCACTGACCGGCTCGCCCAACACCACCTCGACGCTGCCGCCGCTGTGGTCCTGTTGCGCCGGACGCGGCCGGTCGGTGGGCAAGGTCAGCAAGGCCGGCGCACCGGCCAGGGTCTGTTGCCAGTAATCGCTCTGGCGTTGCAGCACCTCGCCACTCAGCCAGCGCCGCTGCCACACCGCGTAATCGGTGTATTGCAGCAGCAGTGGCGGCAGCGGATCGGCTTCGCCGTGGCTGAACGCCTGATACAGCGCCGCCAGCTCGCGGGTCAGCACGCCCATCGACCAGCCGTCGGAGATGATGTGGTGCAGCGTCAGCAACAGCACGTGGTGATCGTCGGCCAGCCGCACCAGACGGCCACGGATCAGCGAATCATGTTGCAGATTGAACGGCGCCGACGCTTCGGCCTCGCTCAAGCGACGCAAGGCGTCATCGGCCTGCGGGTGCTCACGCAAGTCTTCGACCTGCAGCAGCAAACCGCTCTGCTCCTCGCGGATCAGCACCTGCGCCTCGTCGTCGCGCTGGATGAAGCGGCTGCGCAGGGTTTCATGGCGTGCGACGATCCGCGCCAGTGCCCGTTGCAGGGCCACTTCATCGAGGCGCCCGCGCAGGCGCAGGCCGACCGGGATGTTGTACGCCGAGTGGCCACCGCCCATTTGTGCCAGGAACCACAGACGCTGTTGGGCAAACGATAGCGGCAACGCTTGATCACGCGGCGCCGGCAGAATGTCCGGCAACGTGCTGCGCCCGGCGCGGCTGAGCACCTCGGCCACGGCCGCCAGCTCCGGATTGGCAAACAGCTCGGCCAATGTCAGCTCCACGCCCAGTTGCTGGCGTACCTGCGACAGCATGCGCATCGCCAACAGCGAGTGCCCGCCCAGTTCAAAGAAGTTGTCGTGACGCCCGACCTGGGCAACCTGCAACACCTCGGCCCAGACCTGGGCCAGGCGCTGTTCCAAAGGCGCCGCCGGGGCCACATAGACCCGGCTGAGCAGTGCCGCCTGCGTCGGTGCCGGCAGGGCCTTGCGGTCGATCTTGCCGTTGTTGTTCAGTGGCAGAGCCTCAAGTTGCACCCAGGCGCTCGGCACCATGTATTCCGGCAGCCGTGCCTGCAATTGCGCATGCAGGTCGGCACTGTCTACGGATTGATCGTGGACGGTGTAGTACGCCACCAGACGTGCGTTTTCCTGGCCGTCGCGGCGCGCCAGCACCACCGCTTCCTTGATCCCGGCGCAGCTGAGCAAGCGACTTTCGATTTCCCCGAGTTCGATGCGGAAGCCGCGAATTTTCACTTGATCATCGTTACGCCCGATGCACTCCAGTTGCCCCGGCGCCAGCCACCGCACGAGGTCGCCAGTGCGATACAGCAGCGCGCCGGGCTGGTCGCTGAACGGATCACGGAGGAATTTCTCGGCGGTCAGATCCGCACGGTTGAGATACCCCAGTGCCACGCCCTGCCCGCCGATGTACAACTCGCCGGTCACGCCCTGGGGCACCAGTTGCTGATGGGCATCGAGCACGTAGACCTGCGTGTTGGCAATCGGCCCGCCAATCGGCACGCTCTCGGCGTTTTCCGCCACCTGCTGCACTTCGAAGGTCGTCGCGTAGGTGGTGGTTTCAGTCGGGCCGTAGCAATGCACGAGGCGCAGCGCCGGCGCCTCGGCCAGCAACGTGCGGAACGCCGCCGGATCGCCGCGCTCGCCCCCGCACAACAGAATGCGCAGGTCTTTGAGCGCCTGCGGAATCAGTTGCACGTACTGGTTGAACAGCGCCGTGGTGACGAACAGGATCGTCGCCCCGCTGGCGCTCAGTTCCCGGCCAAAGGCGTGCGGGTCGAGCAGGGTCTGATGGTCGATGACCACCACGCGCCCGCCATTGAGCAGCGGCCCCCAGATGTCCATGGTGCTGGCATCGAACGCCGGGTTCGAGGCGAACACCACGCGGTCCTGCGCATTGAAATCGGCATAGCCGTTGTTCAGCACCAGGCGGCCGATGCCACGGTGCGGCACCATCACACCTTTCGGGGTGCCCGTGGAGCCCGAGGTGTACATGACGTACGCCAGCGATTCCGAGGACTGCAGCCGATTCGGGTTGTGCGTCGGCTGGTCGCTGAGCGTCAGGCGATCCAGGTCGATGCGCGCCACGCTAAAGTCGATCGCTTCGCTGCTGAGGGTCAGCAACGCCACGGCCTGACAGTCCTCGACCATGAATGCCTGACGTTCGCTCGGTGCATGGATATCCAGCGGCACGTAAGCTGCCGCACACTTGGCAATCGCCAGTTGCGCGACCAGCAATTCCAGCGATCGCGGCAGCAGGATCGCCACGCGATCCCCCGGTTGCACGCAGTGGCCGATCAAGTGATGGGCCAGACGATTGGCCCGTGCATTCAGCTCGAAGTAGCTCAGCGACTGCGCACCATGCACCGCCGCCACCGCTTTGGGATGCGCCGCCGCCTGTTGCTGGAACACCCCGTGCACGGTCAGCGCCTGCGGGTAGTCACGGGCGGTGGCGTTGAAGTCGTGCAGCAAGCGCTGACGCTCGTCCGCCGCCAGCAACGGCACCTGCTCCAGTACCGCGTGATCATCGCCGACCATGGCCGTCAATAGCCGCTGGAAGTAGCCGACATAACGCAGGATCGTCGCTTCATCGAACAACGCCGTGGCGTATTCGAGTGAACCGCGAATCCCCTCGCCGACTTCGCCCAGGGTCAAGGTCAGGTCGAACTTGGCAACATCGCCGGCGCTGGCCAGCGCTTGCAGGGTCAGTTCGCCCAGCGCCAGATCCGGCCCGACGCTGCTGTCCCAGCTCAAGGTGGTCTGGAACAACGGACTGTGGGCCAGACTGCGCACCGGCCTGACGATTTCCACCACCTGCTCGAACGGCAGATCCTGATGGGCCTGCGCGGCCAGCGTCACCGCCTTGACCCGCGCCAGCAGCGCTTCGACGCTCGGTGCGCCGGAGGTGACGATGCGCAAGGCCAGGGTGTTGACGAACATGCCGATCAAGCCTTCGATCTCGGCACGGGTGCGGTTGGCCACTGGCGCGCCGATCACCACGTCGGCCTGCCCGGACAACCGACTCATCAACAGCGACCAGGCACTGAGCACGGTCATGAACAAGGTGACGCCATGCCGCTGACTCAAGGCCTTGAGCCCGGCACTCAGGCGCGCATCCAGCAGCACTTCGACGCGACGCCCGGCGTAATCCTGCTGCGCCGGACGCGGCCGGTCGGTGGGCAAGGTCAACAGGGCCGGCGCGCCGTCGAGGGTCTGCTGCCAGTAATCGCTCTGGCGCTGCAACACCTCGCCACTGAGCCAGCGCCGTTGCCAGACCGCGTAGTCGCCGTATTGCAACGCCAGCGGCGGCAATGGATCGGGCTGTCCGTGGCTGAACGCCTGATACAGCGCCATCAGTTCGCGGGTCAGCACGCCCATCGACCAGCCGTCGGCGACGATGTGATGCACGGTCAGCAACAGCACGTGATGCTCGTCGGCCATTCGTACCAGACGCCCGCGAATCGGCGGATCGTTCTGCAGATCGAACGCTGTCGCGGCTTCCTGTGCTGTCAACGTTTGCAAGGTCGCTTCGGCCTGCGGGTGCCGGCGCAGGTCTTCGACCTGCAACACCATGCCGCTGCCGACCGGGGCGATAGCGACCTGCGCTGCATCGTCAATGCTCAGGAAACGGCTGCGCAAGGTTTCGTGACGCGCCACGATCTGCGCCAGCGAACGTTGCAGGGCGTCACCGTCGAGCCGCCCGCGCAAATGCAGGCCAATCGGAATGTTGTACGCCGAGTTACCGCCCGCCATCTGCGCCAGGAACCACAGGCGCTGCTGGGCGAAGGACAAGGTGCCGTCACGCGTGACCGGCAGGATTTGCGCCCGGCTGCTGACGTCCGCTGCGCACAGGCACCGGGCAACGGCCGCCAGTTCAGGGTTGGCGAACAGGTCGGCCAGGGCCAGTTCCAGGCCCAGTTGCTGGCGCACCTGAGCGACCATGCGCATCGCCAGCAGCGAGTGACCGCCGAGTTCGAAGAAATGATCATGGCGTCCGACCCGCTCTACCTGCAGCACCTCGGCCCAGATCTGCGCCAGGGTGGTTTCCGGCTCGCCTTGCGGCGCGGCGTACTCGCGGGTCAACAGCGCGGCCAGATCCGGTGCCGGCAAGGCCTTGCGGTCGACCTTGCCGTTGGCGGTCAACGGCCATGCATCGAGCCTGACAAAAGCGGCAGGCACCATGTACTCCGGCAGTTGCGCCAGCAGGTGTGCGCGCAACTGGCCAACGCTCAGCGACTCGCCCTGTTCGGTGTAATACGCCACCAGCCGTGGCTGGCCGGGCTCATCCTCACGGGCCAGCAACACCGCGTCCCTGATTGCGTCGAGCTGGTTGAGGCAGGTTTCGATTTCGCCCGGTTCGATGCGTACGCCACGGATCTTGACCTGATCATCGTTGCGCCCGAGGTATTCCAGGGTGCCGTCCTCGCGCCAGCGCGCCAGGTCGCCGCTGCGGTACATGCGCGCATTCGGCGCCGTGCTGAACGGGTCGTGCAGGAAGCGTTCCGCCGTCAGTTCCGGACGATTCAGGTAACCCCGGGCCACGCCGGCACCACCGACGTACAACTCGCCCATCACTCCCAGCGGCACGGGTCGTTGCTGTTCATCGAGCAGATACACCGTGGCGTTGCTCACCGGTTTGCCGATATGCAACGCCTGCCCGGCTTCGACCGTTCCGGAGGTCGCCACCACCGTGGCCTCGGTCGGGCCGTAGTTGTTGATCACCCGGAACGGCTGGTTGGCGTTGAACCGGCGCAGACGATCACCACCAATCAACAGGGTTTTCAGGGTCGGATGCGGCAGATTCTGGCTGAAGGCGTATTCGGCCACCGGGGTCGGCAGGAAGCTGACGTCCAATGGCTGTGCGCGCCACCAGTGGAGCAAGGCGTCGATGTCTTCATTGCCGTCATGGGTGGGCGCCAGGTGCAGGGTCGCACCAACGCACAACGCCGGCCAGACCTCCCAGGCCATCGCGTCGAAGCCGAACCCGGCCAGGCTTGACGTTTGGCCGCCGGCGCACAACTCGAATGCCTCGCAATGCCAATCGACCAGATTGCTCAGCGTATGGTGTTCGACCATCACGCCTTTGGGCAGGCCGGTGGAGCCGGAGGTGTAGATCACATACGCCAGATGCTGCGGGGTCAGGCCCGGCAGAACAGGATTGTCGCTGTGGTCGCTTGGCCACAGGTGCCGGTCAAGGTCGATCACCGGCACTGCCAATGCTGGCAGACGTTCGCGCAACGTACTTTGGGTAAGCACGGCGACTGGCGCACTGTCCGCCAACAGGTAGTTCAAGCGCTCGGCCGGATGCGCCGGATCGATTGGCACATAACCGGCGCCAGCCTTGAGAATCGCCACCAGTCCGACCAGCGTATCGAGGCCACGACGGGCGACGATGGCCACGCGGTCGTCGGGCTTCACCCCCGACGCAATCAGATGATGCGCCAGTGCGTTGGCCTGTCGGTTCAACCCGGCATAACTCAGGGGGGCCTCGGCAAACACCGCTGCCGGCGCGTCCGGCCGCTCGGCCACTTGCTGTTCGAAGCGCTGAGCGATCGTCAGCCCTTGCGGGTAATCGGCGCGGGTGGCGTTGAAGTCGATCAATAGCTGTGCGCGTTCATCGGCCGGCAAAATCGACACGTGCTCAAAACCCTGATGCGGCGCGTGTTCCAGCGCCTCCAGCAAGGCGTGCAAGGCGCACTGCAAATAGCTGCAAATGCGCCGTGCATCGAGGCCGGCACCGGCCAGTGCGGTCAGGCTGAAACCTTCGCCGAAGTCATCGACGCTGAGGGTCAGGCGATAGTTGCTGTGCTCTTCGGCCTCGAGCAATTGCATGCCGTGCCACGCCGCTGTGGCTTCGGCAGAAGACGCGCCCGACGAGGCGCCGTGACGGTAATTGAACAGCGTACTGAACAGCGGCGTGGTCGGCGCCATCGCGCTGCAATGCTGGATGCGCGCCAGTTGCGCGTGTTCGTGCTGCAGCAACTGGCTCAGGCGTTGGTGCGTGGCCAGCGCCGCGCCCTTGACGCTGTGCGCGCGCAAATCAAGGCGCAGCGGCAAGGTGTTGATGAACACCCCGAGTGCCCGTTCCGCCCCCTCGCCGCCCTGCAAGCGCCCGAGCAACACCGTGCCGAACACCACGTCGTCGCGCCCCGACAATTGCCCCAGCACCTGCGCCCAGGCCAGGTGCATCAGACTCGCAGCACTGACACCGAGGCGCCGGGCCTGACGGCGGATCTCGTGGTTCAGCGTGGCATCGAGAGTCAGCTGAGCCTTCTGCGCCTGTTCTTCCAGGGCCGGGTTCTGGCCGTATGGCAGGGTCGGTTCGTCGACGTCGCCGAGCATCTCGCGGAAGAAGCCTTCGTGCTGCTCATCGCTCAGCCCGGCCAGAGTGTGCGCCACGTAATTGCGGTACGGCACCGGCTCGGGCAGGCGTTGCGGCTGGCCAACGAGGAAGGCCTGCATTTCCTGTTGCAGCACCTCCAGCGCCACGTGATCCATCACCAGGTGATGGAACAGCAGCAACGCAACGACACGTTGATTGGCCGCGTCCCAGGTGTGGACCACGCGCATCAGCGGTGCCTGATCGACGGCCATGCGGTAATGCCCGGCGTCAAAGTGGCAGCGCAACTGCGCCAGAGCATCAACGTCCGCCGCTTCCAGCGCGACGTTTTCACAGAGCAGCGATGCCTGCCGCCAGACCACTTGCACCGGGTCTGGCAGGCCGTCCCAGAACAGCGAGGTGCGCAGAATGTCATGACGCTGGATCACCTGCTGCAAGGCTTGGGTAAAGCTGTTCAGACGTTGTTCATCGGCAAACGCGAACTGCGCCTGCAACACATACGGATCGCCCTGAGCGGCAGACAAATGATGGAACAGGATGCCGGTCTGCAACGGCGCCAGAGGGTAGATATCCTGCACGTTGGCCGCACCGCCGGGGATGCTGGCGACAATACGGTCAAGGGTTGGCTGGTCGAGCGTCACCAGCGGCAGCAGATCCGGGGTGATCTGCGTGCAATCCGCAGGGATGCGGTTGGCCGGCACTTCCGCGTCCGGCTCGCCACCGACTGCAGCGGCGAGTGCGGCCAGCGTCGGCTGGTTGAACAGCACACGAATGTCGGCGCTCAGGCCGGCGCGGCGCATTTTCGCCACCAGGTTGACCGCCAGCAGCGAGTGACCACCCAGTTCAAAGAAATGGTCGTGACGCCCTACCCGCTCGACGTTAAGCAATTCGGCCCAGAGTTGCGCCAGCGCGATTTCCACTTCGCCGACCGGGGCTTGGTATTCGCGCGAGGTCAACGCGCTCAGATCCGGTGCCGGTAGCGCCTTGCGGTCAAGTTTGCCGTTGGGGCTAAGCGGCAATGTGTCGAGATGCACGAACACGGCAGGCACCATGTAGTCCGGCAAATGCTCCAGCAATTGCCGGCGCAGTGCCTCGATGTCCAGCGCCGCGCCGGTGTAATACGCGACCAGACGCTTGTCGCCAGGTACGTCTTCGCGAGCCAGCACGGCGGCTTCCTGCACTCCATCGACCTGAGTCAGGCGGGCCTGGATTTCACCGAGTTCGATGCGCAAGCCACGGATCTTCACCTGATCGTCGTTGCGGCCGAGGTATTCGATATTGCCGTCGGCCAGATAGCGCGCGACGTCGCCGGTGCGGTACATCCGTGCGTTCGGCTGTTCGCTGAACGGATCGTCGAGGAAGCGTTCGGCGCTCAGTTCCGGGCGGTTCAGATAACCACGGGCCACCTGCACGCCGCCGATGTACAACTCGCCGACCACGCCTTGGGGCACGGGCTGTTGTTGCGCATCGAGGATGTACATCCGGGTGTTGGCGATCGGTTTGCCGATCGGCGTGTTGTCCGGAGTTTGCTCCAGCGGCCCGGCGCAATCCCACGCGGTGACGTCTACCGCCGCTTCGGTCGGGCCGTACAGGTTATGCAATTTGCTGCCTGGCACTTGCTGTTTGAAACGCCGAACGATGCTGCCCGGCAAGGCTTCGCCACTGCACATGACCTGACGCAATCCGCCGCAACGTGCAGTTTCAGCATGGGTGAGGAACACGTCGAGCATCGACGGCACAAAGTGCAGCGTGGTGATGTGCTCGCGCTCGATCACTTCGCTGAGATAATGCGGATCCTTATGCCCCTCGGGCCTTGCCATGACCAGTCGGGCGCCGGTCATCAACGGCCAGAAGAACTCCCACACCGACACGTCGAAGCTGAACGGCGTCTTCTGAAGTACGGAATCGGCTGCCGTCAGCTGATAAGCGTCCTGCATCCACAGCAAGCGGTTGACCACCGCGGCGTGTTCGTTGATCACGCCTTTGGGTTGCCCGGTGGAACCCGAGGTGTAAATCACGTAAGCCGTGTGGTGCGGAGTCAATTCCGGTGCTGACAAATTGTCCGCCGGTTGCGATTGCCAGTGCGGCTGATCCAGATCGATCAGCGGCACCGTGACGTTACCGAGCAACGAGCGCGTCGAACCCTGCACCAGCACCGCCTGCGGTGCACTGTCCTCCAGCATGTAGGCCAGACGCTCCAGCGGGTACGCCGGGTCCAGCGGCACATAACCGCCGCCGGCCTTGAGAATCGCCAGCAGCCCGACCACCATGTCCAGACTGCGTTCGACGCAGATCGCCACCCGCGAATCGGCCTGCACCCCCACCCCGCGCAAGTGCCGCGCCAGTTGATTGGCCCGCGCATTGAGTTCGGCGAAGGTCAGTGACTGCTCAGCGGCCACCACCGCCGGCGCCTGCGGCGAGCGCTGCACTTGCGCCTCGAACAGCCCATGAATTGTCTGCTCCGGATCGTAATCGACGTCAGTGGCATTGAACTCGACCAGCAAGCGCTGCTGCTCTTGCTGCAGCAACAGCGGTGCGTGCTCCAGCACCGCCTGATCGTTGGCAACCATCGCCTGCAACAAGCGCTCGAAGTACCCGACAAAGCGCTGCACTGTGGCTTCATCGAACAGCGCCGTGGCGTACTCCAGCGACCCGCGAATCGCCCCGCCGGCGTCACTCAGACTCAACGACAAATCGAACTTGGCAAAGTGGCTCGGTTCGGCCACACCTTCCAGGCTCAGGTCACCTAGAGCCAGCGCCGGGCTTTCCAGACCGTCCCAACTGAGCAAGGTCTGGAACAACGGACTGTGCGCCAGACTGCGCACCGGCCGGACGATTTCCACCACCTGCTCGAACGGCAGATCCTGATGCGCCTGGGCCGCCAGCGTCAGCGCCTTGACCCGCGCCAGCAGCCCTTCGACGCTGAGTTCACCCGACGTGTCGATGCGCAGGGCCAACGTGTTGACGAACATGCCGATCAGCCCTTCGATCTCGGCGCGGTTGCGGTTGGCCACCGGCGAACCGATCACCACCTCCGCCTGACCGGACAAACGACTGAGCAACATTGCCCAGGCACTCATCAGCGTCATGTACAGGG
Source organism: Pseudomonas sp. GNP014 (assembly GCF_054344005.1). NCBI lineage: Bacteria > Pseudomonadati > Pseudomonadota > Gammaproteobacteria > Pseudomonadales > Pseudomonadaceae > Pseudomonas > Pseudomonas sp. GNP014. The sequence continues at coordinate 4,849,151 of NZ_JBTGUS010000001.1, forward strand.
TCACGCCATGCCGCTGCCCCAACGCCTTGAGCCCGGCGCTGAGGCGTTCGTCGAGTACCACCGCGACACTGCTGCCGGCGTAGTCCTGCTGCGCCGGACGCGGACGGTCGCTCGGCAGCATCAGCAACGCCGGTGCCCCGGCCAGCGTCTGTTGCCAGAACTCACTCTGGCGCTGCAGCACTTCACCGCTGAGCCAGCGCCGCTGCCAGATTGCGTAATCGGTGTATTGCAGCGTCAGCGGCGGCAATGGATCCGGCTGACCGTGACTGAACGCCTGGTACAGCGTCATCAATTCGCGGGTCAGTACGCCCATCGACCAGCCATCGGAGATGATGTGGTGCAGGGTCAGCAACAGCACATGGTGATCGTCGGCCAGCCGCACCAGACGTCCGCGAATCAGCGGATCGTCCTGCAAGTCGAACGGCCCCGACGCTTCGCCCTGAATCAGCGCCTGCAAGGCTTCGTCGGGTTGCCGGTGCTGGCGCAGATCTTCGACGCGCAGCAACAGACCGGTATCCACCGGCGCAATCAGCACCTGCGCTTCGTCGTTGTACTGAGTGAAGCGGCTGCGCAAGGTTTCGTGGCGGGCGACGATCCGCGCCAGTGCGCGTTGCAGCGCATCGTCATGCAAGCGCCCGCGCAGGCGCAGGGCCACGGGAATGTTGTAGGCGGTGTTGGCGCCTTCCATTTGCGCCAGAAACCACAGGCGCTGCTGGGCGAACGACAGCGGCAAGGCGCCGTCGCGCGGCACCGGCAGCATCTGCGGCTGGGTGCACCGCCCGGCCTCACTGAGGACGGCAGCCACCGCCGCCAGTTCGGCATTGGCGAACAGATCGCTCAGCGCCAGTTCGACCCCCAGCCGCTGACGCACCTGCGCAACCATGCGCATCGCCAGCAGCGAGTGGCCGCCTAGTTCGAAAAAGTGATCCTGACGCCCGACCCGCTCGACCTGCAGCACGTCGACCCAGATGCGCGCCAGTGCGGTTTCCACCTCGCCTTCGGGTGCCACGTATTCGCGGGTGAACAGCGCCGTCAGCTCCGGTGCCGGCAGAGCCTTGCGGTCGACCTTGCCGTTGGCGGTCAGCGGCAGTGCGCCGAGCCGGACGAACGCCGTCGGCACCATGTACTCCGGCAAACGGCTGAGCAACTGCGCACGCAACTCGCCCACCGGCAAGGCTTCGACCTGGGCCTGTTCGGTGAAGTACGCCACCAGCCGTGGCTGGCCGGGCTGGTCTTCGCGGGCCAGCAGCACCGCTTCCTGAATCCCCGGCAACTGGTTGAGGCAGGTTTCGATTTCCCCCAGTTCGATGCGCACGCCGCGAATTTTCACCTGATCGTCATTGCGCCCCAGGTATTCGATGGTGCCGTCCTCGCGCCAGCGCGCAAGATCGCCAGTGCGGTACATCCGAGCATTCGGCGCACTGCTGAACGGGTCACGCAGGAAACGCTCGGCAGTCATCTGCGGGCGATTCAGGTAGCCCCGGGCGACGCCGGCACCGCCGACATACAACTCGCCGACAACGCCAATCGGCACCGGGCGTTGCTGTTCATCGAGCAGGTACACCGTGGCGTTGCTCACTGGTTTGCCGATGTGCAGCGCGTCGCCGCTTTGCACCAGACCGGAGGTCGCGACCACCGTGGCCTCGGTCGGGCCGTAGTTGTTGATCACGTCGAAATGCTGGTTGCGGTTGAACTGACGCAAGCGGTCACCACCTATCAGCAGCGTGCGCAGGGTCGGGTGTTCGAGGTTCTGGCTGAAGGCGTATTCGGCCACCGGTGTCGGCAGGAAGCTCACGTCCAGCGGTTGCGCGCGCCACCATTCAAGCAACGCGTCGATGTCTTCGCCGCCCTCATGGGTCGGTGCCAGATGCAGGGTCGCGCCGGCGCACAGCGCCGGCCAGACTTCCCAGGCCATCGCATCGAAACCGAACCCGGCGAGGCTTGAAGTGTGGCGACCCGCGCACAGGTCGAACGCTGCGCAATGCCAATCGACCAGATTGCTCAAGGTGTGGTGTTCGACCATCACGCCTTTGGGCAGACCGGTGGAGCCGGAGGTGTAAATCACGTAGGCCAGGTGCGCAGTGCTCAGGCCCGGCACTTGTGGGTCATGGGTAGCGCACTGCGGCCAGGTGCGGCGGTCGAGGTCGATCACCGGCACGCTCAGAGCCGGCAGGCGCTCACGCAGACGGCTCTGGGTCAGAACCGCCACTGGCGCACTGTCATCGAGCAAATAATGCAAACGCTCGGCCGGATGTGCGGGATCAACCGGCACGTAACCGGCGCCGGCCTTGAGAATCGCGACCAGCCCGACCAGCGTCTCGAGGCCACGGCGGGCGGCGATGGCCACACGGTCGTCAGGTTTTACCCCCAGGTCGATCAAGTGATGCGCCAGGACGTTGGCCTCGCGGTTGAGTTCGGCGTAGGTCATTTGCGCATCGCCAAACACCGCCGCCAACGCCTCAGGCCGCTCGGCCACCTGTGCCTCGAAACGCTGGTGAAGGGTCAACCCGGTCAGGCCTTGCGCCTGCGTGGCATTGAAGCCAAGCAGCACCTGCGCCCGCTCCGCCGCCGGCAGGATCGGCAGTTGATTGACCGGCGTCTGCGGCGCCTGCTCCAGCGCCAGCACAAGGTTTTCCAGCGCGCAGAGCATGTAGTCGCAGACCCGCTGCGGATGGGTTTGCGTACTGGCCAGCAAGGTCAGATGGAAACGCTCACCGAGGTCATCGACGCTCAGGGTCAACGGGTAGTTGGTGCGTTCCTCGGAACTCAGGGTGGTGATGCCCTCCCATGCTGCAAGGGTTTGCGCACTGGCCGTGGCGACGTCGTGGCTGTGGCGATAATTGAGCAGCGTGCTGAACAACGGGGTCGGCGCCACCACGTGACTGCACCGCTGGGCCAGGGCCAGCGGCGCGTATTCGTGGCGCATCAGCGTGGTCAGCCGAGCGTGCGTGGCGTTGACCGCCGCACGCACGTCCTCGCCGTCGATATCCACCCGCAGCGGCAAGGTGTTGATGAAAATCCCCAGCGCCCGGTCAATCGCTTCGGCGCCCTGCATGCGCCCCATCAGCACCGTGCCGAACACCACCTGTTGCTTGCCGGTGAGCGCCGCCAGCACTTGCGCCCAGCCGAGGTGAAACAGGCTCGCGGCACTCACCCCGAGCGTGCGCGCCTGAGCACGCAAACGCTGCCCCAGCAGCGCCTCGACCGGCACGCTCAACTCTTCGATCTGGCTGCCGTCACCCTGCACGTCTTGCAGACCATAGGGCAGCGTCGGCTCGTCGACATCGCCGAGCATGTCGCGGAAGAACGCCTCGTGCTCGGCTTCGCTGACGCCCAGTCGCGCCTGGGCCACGTAATTGCGAAACGGCACCGGGCGCCCGAGTGATTCAGATTGTCCGGTGAGGCAGGCGCGCATTTCATGACGCACCACGTCGAGGGCCGAGTGATCGAGGGCCATGTGATGGAACAGCAACGTGGCGATCACCCGCTGCCCGGCTTCGTCCCAGGCATGGGCCAGGCGCATCAACGGTGCGCGGCTGACGTCGAGGCGAAAATGCCGGGCGTCAAAACGTTCGTGCAGGTACGCCAGCACGTCGCTGTCGGCTGTCGGGGGCAGCACTTCCTCCATCGGCAGTTCGGCCCGACGCCAGACCACTTGCACCGGTGCATCCAGCCCTTCCCAGAACACCGCAGTGCGCAGGATGTCGTGGCGTTCAATCACGCTTTGCAGGGCGTTGGCGAACGCCTGAAAGCGTTCACGGCTGGCAAAGGCGAAGTGCGACTGCATGACATACGGATCGCCCTCGCCGCCACTGGCGTGGTGATAGAGAATGCCTTCCTGCAGCGGCGCCAGCGGATAGATGTCCTGCACGTTGGCCGCGCCGCCGGGCACTTGCTCAACGAGACGGTCGATGGTGGCCTGGTCGAGTTCGACCAGGGTCAGCATCGCCGGTGTGATGCGTGTCGTCCCCGGAACAATGCCATTGGCCGGCACCTCGACCTGCCCGTGTCGGGTGGCCGAGTATTGCCCGGCCTTGATCAGTTCGATCAGCGCCGGTTTGTGCTCGCGCAACAGCGCCAGCAATGCCGGATCGCTCAAGGCCTGTTTGTTGCCGTTGACCCGCAACTGGTCATCCGTGACCGCCAGCTGAATATCTTTAGCCTTCAATGTGGCCAACAGTTCGATCACGTTCACAGGACGATCTCCATTCTTTCCGTAATTGCGGCGTAACCGGCCAGGGTCGGATGTTCGAACAACGACCTGACATCGGCTTCCATGCCTTCCTGACGCAGCCGGCCGATCAGACTGACCGCCAGCAGCGAGTGACCACCCAGTTCAAAGAAATGGTCGTGACGCCCTACCCGCTCGACGTTGAGCAGTTCGGCCCACAGGCGTGCGAGGGTGACTTCCACTTCGCCGACCGGGGCTTCATATTCGCGGGTTGGCAACGCGCCTTGATCCGGCGCCGGCAGCGCCTTGCGGTCGAGTTTGCCGTTGGGGCTGAGCGGCAACGTGTCGAGATGCACGAACACGGCAGGCACCATGTAGTCCGGCAAATGCTCCAGCAGGTGACTGCGCAGAACGTCGATTTCGAGGCGGGCGCCGGTGTAATACGCGACCAGACGCTTGTCGCCAGGTACGTCTTCGCGAGCCAGCACGGCGGCTTCCTGCACACCATCGACCTGAGTCAGGCGGGCCTGGATTTCACCGAGTTCGATGCGCAAGCCGCGGATCTTCACCTGATCGTCGTTGCGGCCGAGGTATTCGATATTGCCGTCGGCCAGATAGCGCGCGACGTCGCCGGTGCGGTACATGCGTCCTTTTGCTTGAAATGGATCGTCGAGGAAGCGTTCGGCGCTCAGCTCCGGGCGATTCAGATAACCACGGGCCACTTGCACGCCGCCGATATACAACTCGCCGACCACGCCTTGGGGCACGGGCTGTTGTTGCGCATCGAGGATGTACATCCGGGTGTTGGCGATCGGTTTGCCGATCGGCGTATTGTCCGGAGTTTGCTCCAGCGGCCCGGCGCAATCCCACGCGGTGACGTCCACCGCCGCTTCGGTCGGGCCGTACAGGTTGTGCAATTTGCTGCCCGGCACTTGCTGTTTGAAACGCCGAACGATGCTGCCCGGCAAGGCTTCGCCACTGCACATGACCTGACGCAATCCGCTGCAACGCGTGGTGTCGCCGTGGGTGAGGAACACGTCGAGCATCGACGGCACAAAGTGCAGCGTGGTGATGTGCTCGCGCTCGATCACTTCGCTGAGGTACTGCGGATCCTTGTGCCCCTCGGGCCTTGCCATGACCAGTCGGGCGCCGGTCATCAACGGCCAGAAGAACTCCCACACCGACACGTCGAAACTGAACGGCGTCTTCTGAAGTACGGAATCGGCTGCCGTCAGCTGATAAGCGTCCTGCATCCACAACAAGCGGTTGACCACCCCGGCGTGTTCGTTGATCACACCTTTGGGTTGCCCGGTGGAACCCGAGGTGTAAATCACGTAAGCCGTGTGGTGCGGGGTCAATTCCGGTGCTGACAGATTGTCCGCCGGTTGCGATTGCCAGTGCGGCTGATCCAGATCGATCAGCGGCACCGTGACGTTACCGAGCAACGAGCGAGTCGAACCCTGCACCAACACCGCCAGTGGCGCACTGTCCTCCAGCATGTAGGCCAGACGCTCCAACGGGTAAGCCGGGTCCAGAGGCACGTAACCGCCGCCGGCCTTGAGAATCGCCAGCAGCCCGACCACCATATCCAGACTGCGTTCGACGCAGATCGCCACCCGCGAATCGGCCTGCACCCCCACCCCGCGCAAATGCCGCGCCAGTTGATTGGCCCGCGCATTGAGTTCGGCGAAGGTCAGCGACTGCTCAGCGGCCACCACCGCCGGCGCCTGCGGCGAGCGCTGCACTTGCGCCTCGAACAGCCCATGAATCGTCTGCTCCAGATCGTAATCGACGTCAGTGGCATTGAGGCCGAACAGCAGTTGCCGACGTTCGCCATCCGGCAACACCGGAAGACGGTTCAACGCCTGCTGCGGTGTCTGCTCCAGCGCCTCGACCAGCCCCGACAACGCCTGTTGCAGGTAGCCACAGACCCGCGCCGCGCCAATGCGCGAAGGGATCATCGCCGTGAGGTAAAAGCCCTGGCCGAGGTCATCGACGTTCAGGCTCAGCGGATAGTTGGTGCGCTCTTCGCTGGAAAGATTATGGATGCCTTGCCAGCTCAGGCGAGCGGCCTGCTGCTGTTCCTCGCTGACGCTGTGGCGGTAGTTGAGCATGGCGCTGAACAGCGGCGCCGGCGCTGCCACACCGCTGCAACGCTGGGCCAGCGCCAGTGACGCATGTTCGTGGCCGAGCAACGCGGTCAGTCGGGCGTGGGTCGCACGGACGCCGGCACGCACCGGGGTGTCGCCCAGATCGACGCGCAACGGCAAGGTGTTGATGAACATGCCCAGGCCGCGATCGGCACCGCTGCCGCCCTGCATCCGGCCCAACAGCACGGTGCCGAACACCACGTGCTCCTGCCCGGAAGTCGCGGCCAGGACTTGCGCCCACGCCAGGTGGAACAGGCTGGCGACACTCACCCCCAGTTGCCGCGCCTGGCCACGCAAGCGCAAGGCCAGGGCTTCGGGCACGCTCTGGCGCACTTCTTCGATGTCACTGCCGTCGCCGTGTACGTCAAGCAGACCGAACGGCAGTGTCGGCTCGTCAATGTCACCGAGCATCGTGCGGAAGAACGCTTCATGTTCCTGCTCACTGACGCCCAGGCGCGTCTGCGCCACGTAGTTGCGGTATGGCACCGCCGGCAGCGGTGGCTGGCCGTGGCCGAAAAGGATCACCTGCATTTCTTCCTGCACCACGGCCAGCGCCGTGTGGTCCATGGCGATGTGATGGAACAGCAGCATCGCGACCACCCGCTCATTGGCCGGGTCGTGCGCATGGACCAGACGAATCAACGGTGCCTGACTGAGCTCGATGCGGTAATGCCGCGCGTCGAAACGCTCGTACAACTGCGCCAGAACATCGCCGGCCGCCGGGTCGAGGATGACCTCCTGCACCGGCAGTTGCGCCTCACGCCAGACCACTTGCACCGGCGTCGCCAAGCCCTCCCAGACCACCCCGCTGCGCAGGATGTCGTGACGGGCCATGACCTGACGCAGCGCGGCGGCGAAGGCTTGCAAGCGTTCGAGGCTGTCGAATGCAAGGCGCGATTGCAGCAGGTACGGATCGCCCTGCGCGGCGCTCAAGTGGTGATAAAGAATGCCTTCCTGCAGCGGCGCCAACGGGTAAATATCCTGCACGTTGGCCGCGCCACCCGGCACCGTCGCGACCACCCGCTCGATGCTCGGCTGATCCAGTTGCAGCAACGTCAGCATCTGCGGGGTGATGTGCGTGCATCCGCTCGGAATCAGGTTGGCCGGCACTTCGACTTCGCGGCCGCTGCCCACGGCGGCGGCCAGCGCGGCGAGGGTCGGCTGGCTGAACAGCACGCGCACGTCGGTGCTCAGGCCGAGCTGACGCATACGTTCGATCAGGCTCACCGCCAGCAGCGAATGGCCGCCCAGTTCGAAAAAGTTGTCGTGACGCCCGACCTGCTCGACCTGCAACACCTCGGCCCAGACCTGCGCCAGCGCGGTTTCCACTGAACCTTGCGGTGCAGCGTATTCGCGGCTGAGCCAGGCGTCCTGATCCGGTTCGGGCAAGGCCTTGCGGTCGAGTTTGCCGTTGGCGGTCAACGGCAGCGCCGACAGGCGCACATAAGCGGCGGGCACCAAGGCCTGCGGCAAGCGTGCCTGCAGATGCAGGCGCAGGTTCTCGATGTCGACTGCCGTGCGCGCCGTGAACCAGGCGATCAAACGCGCCTCGCGCACCAGCACCACCGCGTCCTGCACCGCCGGATGACTCGACAGCGCGGTGTCGATTTCCCCCAGTTCCACGCGCACGCCGCGCAGTTTGACCTGATCGTCGTTACGCCCCAGGTACTCGATATTGCCATCGGCCAACCAGCGCGCGAGGTCGCCGGTGCGGTACATGCGCGCCTGCGGTTCGTCGCTGAACGGGTCTTCGAGGAAGCGTTCGGCGCTCAGGTCGCGGCGGTTCAGATAACCCCGGGCCACCCCCGCGCCACCGACGTACAACTCACCCGTCACGCCCACCGGCACCGGCCGTTGCTGATCATCGAGCAGGTAGACTTTGGCGTTGCTGACGGGCCGGCCGATGTGCAGCAGCCGGCCGGCATTGATCTGGCCGGAGGTCGCGACCACCGTGGCCTCGGTCGGACCGTAGTTGTTGATCACCGCAAAGCTGTGTTCGCGGGGGAACTGGCGCAGGCGATCGCCGCCAATCAACAACGTGCGCAGCGTCGGGTGCTGCAGCTCGCGACTGAAGGCGTATTCGGCGATCGGAGTCGGCAGGAAGCTGACCTGCAACGGTTGCGCGCACCACCAGTCGAGCAAGTCGTCGAGGTGTTCGTTGCCGATCAACTGCGGCGGCAAATGCAGGGTCGCACCGACGCACAGCGCCGGCCAGACTTCCCAGGCCATCGCGTCAAAACCGCAACCGGCGACACTCGCGGTGTGGCTGCCCGCACGCAGGTCGAACGCCTCGCAGTGCCAGTGCACGAGGTTTTCCAGGGTCGCATGTTCGACCATCACGCCTTTCGGCTGGCCGGTCGAACCCGAGGTGTAGATCACGTAGGCCAGATGCGCCGGGGTCAACGTCGGCAGTTGCGGATTGGCGTCGGACAGGTGCTGCCAGATGTCCTGGTCGAGGTCGATCACCGGCACCCGGCCCAACAGCTCACGGGTCGAGGCCTGTGCCAGCACCGCCACCGGATCGCTGTCCTGCAACAGGTAAGCGATGCGTTCCGCCGGGTACGCCGGATCGACCGGCACGTAACCGGCGCCGGCCTTGAGGATCGCCAGCAGCGCCACCAGCATTTGCGGGCTGCGTTGCAGGCACACGGCGATCCGGTCGTCCGGTTGCACGCCGAGGCCGAGCAAGTGATGGGCCAGGCGATTGGCCTGCTGATTGAGTTGCGCATAGGTCAGTTGCTGCGCGCCCTGCACCACCGCCAGAGCCTCTGGTTGTTGCGCGGCCTGCACTTGCACCAGCGCCTGAATCGTTGCCCCGCGCGGGTACGCCGTCGCTGTCGGGTTGAAGCCGACCAGCAAGCGCTCGTATTCCTCCACCGGAAGAATCGGCAAGCGGTTGAGCGGACGTTGCGGCGCCTGTTCCAGCGCGTTCACCAGATGCTCCAGCGCGGTGTGCATGTAGCCGCAAATGCGCTGCGCGCCGATCTGCGTCAGCGCCAGCACCGCGAGGGCGAAGCCTTCGCCCAGGTCGTCGACGCTGAGGGTCAGCGGGTAGTTGCTGCGCTCTTCGCCGCCGAGTAACTGCACACCTTCCCAGATACCCTGACCGTCACGCGGCTGCGCCTCGGCCGCACTGTGCCGGTAGTTGAGAATGGCGCTGAACAGCGGCGCCCCGGACACCGCGCTGCAGCGTTGGGCCAGCGCGAGTGGCGCATGTTCATGGGCCAACAGCGCGGTCAAGCGTGCGTGTGTGGCCTTGACCGCGCCTTGCACGCCTGCGCTGACGTCCACGCGTAACGGCAAGGTGTTAATGAACACGCCCAGCGTGCGGTCGGCGCCCTCGCCGCCCTGCAGACGGCCCAGCAGCACCGTGCCGAACACCACGTCGCGGCGGTTGGCAAGCACGCCCAATACCTGCGCCCAGGCCACGTGCATCAGGCTCGCCGGACTGACGCCCAGTTGCCGGGCCTGCTCGCGCAGACGCCGTGCCAGCCCGGCATCGACGGTTTGCTGCGCCTCCTCGATGTCGCCGCCATCGCCTTGCACGTCGTGCAGGCCGAACGGCAGGGTCGGCTCGTCGATATCGCCAAGCATGTCGCGGAAGAACGCTTCGTGCTCCTGCTCATTGGCGCCCAGCCGCGCCTGCGCCACGTAGTTGCGATACGGCATCGGCGCGCCGAGGCTGTCGGCCTGATCGAACATGAACGCACGCATTTCCTCGCCCACCACTGCCATCGCGGTGTGGTCGAGGATCAAGTGCTGGAACAGGATAATCGCCACCACCCGCTGCTGCGTCGGGTCCTCGGCATAGACGATGCGCATCAGCGGCGCCTGGCTGAGGTCGAGGCGGTGATAGCGCGCATCGAAGCGTGCGTGCAACTGTTCGAGAATGTCACCTTGCGCCGGGTCCAGCGCCACCGCTTGCACCACCAGCGGAGCCTCGCGCCACACCACCTGGTGCGGACTCGACAGTCCCTCCCAGACCACGCTGGTGCGCAGGATGTCGTGGCGTGCGATGACCTGCTGCAAGGCATTACCGAACGTGCGCAGACGCTCGACACTGTCGAACGCCAGTCGCGATTGCAGCAGGTATGGATCACCCTGTTCGGCGCTCAGGTGGTGATAAAGAATGCCTTCCTGCAGCGGCGCCAAGGGGTAGATGTCCTGCACGTTGGCCGCGCCACCGGGCACCGTGGCGACGATGCGTGCGATGCTCGGCTGATCGAGTTCGGTCAGGCTCAGCATGTCCGGGGTGATGTGCGTGCAGCCTGGCGGGATCCGGTTGGCCGGGACTGCAATTTCACGACCGCTGCCCACAGCGGCGGCCAGTGCTGCCAGAGTCGGCTGGTTGAATAACACACGCACGTCGGCGGCGAGGTCGATCTGGCGCATGCGTTCGATCAGGCTCACCGCCAACAACGAATGCCCGCCCAGTTCGAAGAAGTTGTCGTGGCGCCCGACCTGCTCGACCTTCAGCACGTCGATCCAGATCTGCGCCAGCGCGATTTCCACCGCACCGTGTGGCGCCTCGTATTCGCGGCTGAGCCACGCACCGTGCTCCGGTTCCGGCAAGGCCTTGCGATCAATCTTGCCGTTGGCGGTCAACGGCAAGGCCGCCAGCCGCACGTAAGCCGCGGGCAAAAAAGCGTCGGGCAGGCGCGCCTGCAAGTGATTGCGCAACTGTTCGATGTCAACCGCCGAGCGCTCGGTGAACCAGGCGATCAGGCGCCCATCGCGCACCAGGACCACAGCTTCCTGCAACGCCGCGTGACTGCCGAGCGCGGCTTCGATTTCACCGAGTTCGATGCGCACGCCGCGCAATTTGACCTGATCGTCGTTGCGCCCCAGGTACTCGATATTGCCGTCGGCCAGCCAGCGCGCCTGATCGCCGGTGCGGTACATGCGCGCCTGCGGGTCATCGCTGAACGGGTCAAAGAGGAACTGCGCAGCGCTCAATTCGGGGCGATTCAAATAGCCACGCGCCACGCCCGCGCCGCCGACATACAACTCGCCCGCCACGCCCACCGGCACCGGACGCTGCTCGGCGTCCAGCAAGTACACCTTGGCATTGGCGATCGGCCGGCCAATGTGCAACGGCTGGCCACACTCTACCCGCCCGGAAGTCGCGACCACCGTCGCTTCGGTCGGACCATAGTTGTTGATCACCTCGAAGCTTTGCAGGCGCGTGAACTGGCGCAGGCGATCGCCACCGATCAACAGCGTGCGCAAGGTCGGGTGCTGCAACTGACGGCTGAAGGCATATTCGGCCACCGGTGTCGGCAGGAAGCTCACCTGCAACGGCTGCGCGCACCACCAGTCGAGCAACTCGTCCAGGTGCTCGTTACCGATCGACTGCGGCGGCAGGTGCAAGGTCGCACCGACGCACAGCGCTGGCCACACTTCCCAGGCCATGGCGTCGAAACCGAACCCGGCGACACTCGCGGTATGACTGCCGGCCTGCAGGTCGAAGGCTTCGACGTGCCAGTGCACGAGGTTTTCCAGGGTCGCATGTTCGACCATCACCCCTTTCGGCTGGCCGGTGGAACCGGAGGTGTAGATCACATAGGCCAAATGGTTCGGCGTCAGCGCCGGTATCCGCGGATTGGCATCTGACAGGTGTTGCCAGCGTTCGCTGTCGAGATTGATCAGCGGTACGCCACCGAGCAGGTCGCGGGTCGAGGCCTGGGCCAGGATCGCCACCGGCGCACAGTCCTGCAACAGGTAGGCAATGCGCTCCGGCGGGTACGCCGGATCGACCGGTACATAAGCGGCGCCGGCCTTGAGGATCGCCAACAGTGCGACCAGCATGTCGGGGCTGCGCCGGGCACACAGGGCGATCCGGTCGTCGGGCTGCACGCCAAGGCCGATCAGGTGATGCGCGAGGCGATTGGCGCGCTGGTTGAGTTCGCCATAGCTCAATTGCTGCGTACCTTGCACCGCCGCCAGGGCCTCGGGATGGGCCACCGCTTGCGCTTCAAAAAGACGCTGTACGGTTTGCGCAGGCGGGTATTCACGCCCGGTGATGTTGAACCCGACCAGAACCCGCTGCCGCTCGCTGGGCGACATCACCGAAATCTGCTGCAGCGCAGTGGCCGGAGCGTGCTCCAGTGCTGTCAGCAGGTTGTGCAGCGCGGTTTGCAGGTAATCGCAGACCCGCACGCCATTCACTTGCGGGACGGCTTGCACAGTCAGGCCAAAGCCTTCACCGAGATCGTCAACGCTGATCACCAATGGATAGTTGCTGCGCTCGCGGGAACTCAGCACCTCGATGCCATCCCACGCCACGCTCGCCGATTGTGCCGCGCTGTGGCGATAGTTGAGCAAGGTGCTGAACAGCGGCAGCGCCGCCGATACACCGCTGCAACGCTGGGCCAGCGCCAGCGAGGCCTGTTCGTGGCCCAGCAGTTGCGCCAGCCGCTCGTGGGTGGCGCGCACACCGTCCTGCACCGCCATCGCCCCGACGCTGACCCGCAGCGGCAAGGTGTTGATGAACATGCCCAAGGCGCGGTCGGCGCCCTCGCCGCCCTGCATGCGCCCGAGCAAGACCGTGCCGAACACCACCTCGTCGCGGCCCGACATTTGCGCCAGCACCTGCCCCCAGGCCTGGTGCACCAGGCTGGCGGCGCTGATCCCGAGCCGGCGCGCCTGTTCGCGCAAGCGCCGGGCAACGCCGGCGTCCAGCGCCTGCACTGTATCGACAATGCTGCTGCCGTCGCCATGCACGTCTTGCAGACCGAAGGCCACGGTCGGTTCTTCGATGTCGCCGAGCATGTCGCGGAAAAACGCTTCATGCGCCTGAGCACTGGCGTCCAGTTGCGCCTGCGCCACGTAGTTGCGGTACTGCACCGGCGCCGGCAGTTCGCGAGCGCCTGGTTGCAGGCTGTCGCTCATTTCTGCCAGCAACACCTCGAGTGCGGTGTGGTCGAGGACGATGTGGTGCAGCAACAGGATGCCGACCCAGCGCTGGTGTTCGCGGTCTTCGCTATAAGCCAGGCGCATCAAAGGCGCACGGCGCAGGTCGAGGCGGTAGTGACGCGGATCGAAACGCGCCTGCATCTGCTCCAGCACGTCGCCTTCGAGCAGGTCGGCATCGACGCGCTCCAGCGCCAGCGGCGCTTCGCGCCAGACCACCTGCAGCGGTTCTTCCAGGCCTTCCCAGACCACGCCGGTGCGCAGAATGTCGTGCCGGGCGATCACTGCATTCAGTGCGCGAACGAAGGCCTCGATCTGTGGCAGACCCGCGAAGGCGAACTGCGCCTGCAGCACGTACGGGTCGCCGGCGCTGGTCGCCAGGTGGTGATAGAGAATCCCCGCCTGCAACGGTGCCAGACCGTAAATGTCCTGCACATTGGCGACGCCGCCGGGCACCGTGGCCACGACGCGGTCGATGGCGGCTTGATCCAGTGAGACCAGTGGCAGCAAGTCCGGGGTGATCCGTGTGCAATCGGCGCTGATCCGATTGTCCGGCACCACGAGGCGATGGCCGCTGCCGAGCGTCGCCGCCAGTGCCGCCACGCTTGGCTGGCCGAACAGCACGCGTACGTCGCAGTGCAGATCGTGCTGACGCATGCGCTCGATCAGTTTTACCGCCAGCAGCGAATGGCCGCCGAGTTCGAAGAAATTGTCGTGACGGCCGACCTGTTCGACACCGAGCAGGGTCTGCCAGAGGCCGGCAATCAGCGTTTCCACGCCACCCGACGGTGCTTCAAAACCGCGCCGGGCGAACGCATCGCTCTCAGGCTGCGGCAAGGCCTTGCGATCCAGCTTGCCGTTGGTGGTCAGCGGCAACGCATCGAGGCGTACGAAGGCGCTCGGCACCATGTAGTCGGCCAGCGACAGCAGCAACGCGTCGCGCAATTGCGCGGCACTCGGCGCGGCGTCTTCTGCGGCCAGCCAGTAAGCCACCAGCCGCTGATCACCGGGGCTGTCTTCGCGGGCGATGACCACCGCTTCACGCACACCGTGGCAGGCCGCAAGACGCGCTTCGATTTCGCCCAGTTCGATGCGGAAACCGCGAATTTTCACCTGATCGTCATTGCGCCCCAGGTATTCGAGGCTGCCGTCTGCGGTCCAGCGTGCGAGGTCACCGGTCTTGTACAAACGGGCGTCGGTGCGGCCGCTGAACGGGTCGGCAATAAAGCGCTCGGCGGTCAGCGCCTGGCGATTGAGGTAGCCACGGGCAACCCCGGCACCGCCGACGTACAGCTCACCGATGACGCCGGCGGGTACCGGTTCGCGTTGGGCGTCGAGCACGTACAGTTGCAGGTCGGGAATGCCCACACCAATCGGGCTGCGCCCGACCAGATGCGCATCCGCCGCGGCCAATGGCCGATAGGTCACGTGCACGGTGGTTTCGGTGATGCCGTACATGTTCACCAGGCGCGTGCCGGCATTGCCGACCCGCGCATACCACGGCTTGAGCAGGCCCGGTTCCAGGGCTTCGCCGCCGAACACCACTTCGCGCAACGAGTGCTGTAACGGGCTGCGCCCCTGCGCGGCGATCAACTGGCGGAAGGCACTCGGGGTCTGATTGAGCACGGTGACGCCGCTGCGGCACAGCAACGCGTAGCAGTCGTCCGGGGAACGGCTGACCGCTTGCGGCACCAGCAGCAACTGGCCACCGAAGGCCAGCGCGGCCCAGATTTCCCACACCGAAAAGTCGAAGGCAAAGGAATGGAACAGTGCCCCGACATCTTGCGGGTTGAAGTTGAACCACGGCTGGGTCGCCGCGAACAACCGCACCACGTTGCGGTGCTCGACCATTACGCCTTTGGGCAGACCGGTGGAACCGGAGGTATAGATCACATAGGCCAGATGGCTCGGCAGCAGTTCAGGGATGTACGGATTGCTGGTCAGTTCGGCGTGCAGTTGCACACTGTCGAGGTCGATTTGCACAACCTCGGCACCGGCCACGCGCTCGGCGGTGTCGGCCTGCATCAACAGCGCCACCGGGGTGCTGTCCTCAAGGGTGTAGGCGATGCGTTCCAGCGGATACGCCGGGTCGATCGGCACGTAAGCGGCGCCGGCCTTGAGCACGCCGAGCAGGCCGACGATCATCTGCGGGCCGCGCTCGACGCAAATCGCCACCCGGTCATCCGGGCGGACACCGCGCGCCAGCAAGTGATGCGCGAGCTGGTTGGCGCGGCGATTGAGTTCGCCGTAGCTCAGGGTGTGCCCGCCGAACATCAGCGCCGGCGCTTCGGGCCGGGCCCGTGCATGGGCTTCGAACTGTTGGTGGATCAGCGGTGATTCGGGGAAGCGCGGCGCCAATGAACGGTCGCCATGCAGGAGTTTTTCACGCTCGGCTGCCGGCAGGATATCGAGGCTGTGCAGCGGCGTATTCGGCGCCGATTGCAGAGCGTGCACCAGACTGTGCAGCGCGGTGTTCAGGTAACGGGCGATGCGCTCGGCACCGAGGACCGCGTCCGCCAGCGCGGTAATGCGCAAGTCTTCACCGAGATCATCAATATTGACGGTCAACGGGTAGTTGGTGCGCTCACGGGCGCCCAACACCTGCACGCCAGGGGCCAGATCGCTGACCTCGGCGACGTCTTCCGCGCTGCTGTGCCGGTAGTTGAGAATCGCGCTGAACAGCGGTGTCGGCACCGCGACGGCGCTGCAGCGCTGGGCCAGTGCCAGTGACGTCTGCTCATGGGCGAGCAATGCAGTCAGGCGCCGATGGGTCGCCAGCACCGCCTCGCGCGCCCCGTCCTGCCCGACATCCACGCGCAGCGGCAACGTGTTGATGAACATGCCCAGCGCTTGCTCGCCGCCCTCGCCTGCCTCCATCCGCCCCAGCAGCACGGTGCCGAACACCACCGCCGTGCGCCCGGACAACTGGCCGAGCACCCGGCCCAGCGCCAGGTGCATCAGGCTGGCGACACTGACCCCGAGCTGGCGCGCCTGGCCGCGCAGTTGTCGACTCAACTCGGGCTCAAGCATCAGCAAGGCTTCTTCGATGGCCTGGCCATCGCCTTGCACATCCTGCAAACCGCAGGGCAAGGTCGGCTCGTCAATGTCGGCGAGCATCTCGCGGAAGAACGCCTCATGGAACTGTTGGTCGAGGCCCAGGCGCGCCTTGGCCAGGTGATCGCGATACGGCACCGCCGGCCCGACCTGCGCGGCCTGGCCGAGCAGGTGCGCACGGGTTTCCCGACGCACCACATCGAGGGCGACGTGGTCCATGATCAGGTGATGAAACAGCAACAGCGCAACCACACGCCCGTTCGCCGGGTCCGCCGCATACACCAGACGCAGCAGCGGCGCCTGCTGCACGTCAAGACGGAAGGTGCGCGGATCGTGACGTTCGAGCAGTTGCGTCAGCACGTCGACACCCGGATCGAGCCGGACTTCTTCGCAATGCAGCGACGCATGGCGTTGCACCACTTGCAGCGGTTCATCCAGGCGTTCCCAGACGAACGAGGTGCGCAGGATGTCGTGGCGTTCGATCATCCACTGCAGCGCCTCGGCGAAAGCTTCCAGACGCTCACGACTGGCGAAGGCGAAGCGCGCCTGCGACACGTAGGGGTCGCCAGCAGGCGCCGACAGGTGCAGGTACAGCATGCCTTCCTGCAACGGCGCCAGCGGGTAGATATCCTGCAAATTGGCAGCGCCGCCCGGCACGCTGGCGACGATACGGTCGATGGTCGGCTGATCCAGCGTCACCAGCGGCAGCATGTCCGGGGTGATGCGAAACGCCGGGCTCAACCAGTCGCCGCCGTGACGGGCGACCAGTTCCAGCAGTTGCGCCTTGTGCGCGGCGAGACTGTCCCACACCGCATCATCCAGCGCGTCGTCGCTGCCCAGAATGACCAGGTCTTCATCTTCCTGTTGAAGGCGGATCGCATGGGTGGAAATAACAGCCATCAGTTCGCTGAATTGCATGGGATAACCTGCTGTAAATACGAGAAAAATGAGCGCGCAGCCGCGAGTCCGTGCGAACTGCGCGCAGCCTGGAAAAACTAAAACATCGGGGCATGGGGGGCTGACATGGGAAGCGGGGACAAGCCACCTTCCCTGCCGACGAGTTGCCGAATACCTGTGGCGAGGGAGCAAGCGCCCTCGCCACAGGTTCGATGTCAGCCGTAGTGGACGGCGCCGGACTAGAGCCGGCGTTTGCGGTTGAGGCTCGGGATGGTGGTTTTCGGGATGACCACTTGCTGCGCCTCTCGCGTGGTGCTGAGCGCCAGCGCAGCCAGCGTCGGCTGACTGAACAGCGCCCGGGCATCGGTGTGCAAACCGTTCTGGCGCATGCGCGCCACCAGGCTTACAGCGAGTAACGAATGCCCGCCGAGCTCGAAGAAGTTGTCATGCCGCCCGATCTGATGGACGCCGAGCACCTCGCCCCAAATCCGTGCCAGCGTGGTTTCGACTTCACCCTCGGGCGCCACGTAAGGCCGGTTGATCAGCGCGTCCGCCCCCGGTTCCGGCAAGGCTTTCCGGTCGATCTTGTCGTTGGGCGTCAGTGGTAAAGTGTCGAGCCGCACAAAGGCTCCGGGCACCATGTATTCGGGCAGCCGCGCCAGCACATGGGTGCGCAAGGTCTCCAGCCCCGGTGCTTCTGCACCGCAGCGCACGGTGTACCAGGCCACCAGACGCTCGTCGCGCACCATCACCAGCGCTTCACGGATCGCTGGATGTTCGATCAGCCGCGCCTCGATTTCCCCCGGCTCCAGGCGCAAGCCCCGCAGCTTGATCTGGAAGTCGTTGCGGCCGAGGAACTCCAGCTCGCCATGCGGGTTGTAGCGCACCAGATCGCCCGTGCGGTACAGCCGGTCGCCTGGCACAAACGGGCTGTCGATGAAGCGCTCGGCCTGCATCTCGGGCAATCGGTGATAACCGCGCGCCACGCCGACCCCGCCGATGTGCAACTGACCGCTGACGCCTTGCGGCACCGGTTGATCGTAAGCGTCGAGTACGTACAGACGGGTGTTGCTCAGCGCCTTGCCGATCGGCACCAGATTCTCCGGCACCGGCAGGTGCGGCTCCAGCGTCCATCCGGTGCTGTCCACCGTGGTTTCGGTCGGGCCGTAGACGTTGTGCAAACGCACCCATGGCAACCGGGCACGCACCTGCCGCGCCAGTGCCGCGCTGAGTTCGCCGCCACCGTTGAGGACATCAGTGAGGCTGGTGCACTGCTCGACGTCGTCCTGTTCGATGAACTGCTGCAGCAACGCCGGGACGAACTTGACCACCGTCACTTGATGCTGGCGAATGGTCTGCACCACGTACGCCGAATCACGGTTGCCATCCGGTCGGGCCAATACCAGACGCATGCCGGAACACAGCGGCCAGAAGATCTCCCACACCGAACTGTCGAAGCTGAACGGCGCTTTTTGCAGCAGCGCACCGTGCCCGGTTGGCGGCGAAATGACCGAGCCCCAGTGCACCATGTTGCAGGCGCTGCGGTGTTCGATCATCACGCCTTTGGGCAGGCCTGTAGAACCCGAGGTGTAGATCATATAGGCGAGGTTCGCGGCGCCGAGGCCGGGCACCTGCAGATTGCTCGCGGGTTGCTGGTCCCACGTGCGGCGGTCGAGGTCGAGCAGCGGCACCCCCGGCTCGCCCAACAGTTGCCGCGTGGCGCCATGCACCAGCAGGGCAACCGGCGCGCTGTCCTGCAACATGTAATTCAGACGCTCCAGCGGATAGTCCGGGTCCAGCGGCACATAGGCGCCCCCCGCCTTGAGGATGCCGAGCAAACCGACCACCAGATCCAGCCCGCGCTCGACACAGATCGCCACCCGCGCATCCGACTGTACGCCGAGTTCGCGCAAGTGGTGGGCCAGGCGGTTGGCGTGCTCATTGAGCTGGCGATAAGTCAGGCTGCGTTCACCGCTCTGCAGCGCAATAGCGTTCGGTTTGCACCGCACCTGCGCTTCGAACAAAACGTGCAGCGGCTGTTCCAGCGGGCAATCGACCTCGGTGGCGTTGAACGCGATCAGCAAGCGTTGCAACTCCTCGGCCTGCAGGATCGGCAAACGGTTCAGCGGCTGTTGCGGTGCCTGTTCCAACGCCTGCACCAGGCCGCTCAGCGCGGCTTGCATATAACCGCAGATCCGCTGCGCGCCGATCTGCGCCACGGCCCTGCCGGTGAGGCGCAAACCGTTGCCGTAATCATCCACGCTCAGGGTCAGCGGATAGTTGGTGCGTTCTTCGTTGGCCAGGGTTTCGATGCCTTGCCAGGCTTGCCGCGACGGTTCCAGCAGTTGCGATTCATCGCTGTGCCGGTAGTTGAGCAGCGCGCTGAACAGCGGCGCCGGTGAGGCGACTCCGCTGCAACGCTGGGCCAGCGCCAGCGACGCATGTTCGTGCCCGAGCAGTGCGGTCAGTCGTGCATGGGTAGCGCGCACAGCGTCGAGCACCCCGGCGTCGACGTCGATACGCAGCGGCAATGTGTTGATGAACACCCCCAACGCCCGGTCGGCGCCCTCGCCGCCCTGCATCCGCCCCATCAGCACGGTGCCGAATACCACATTGGACTGGCCGGACGTCGCCGCCAGCACCCGCGCCCACGCCAGATGGATCAGGCTCGCGACGCTGACCCCGGCCTGACGCGCCTGATGGCGCAAACGCTGATAGACCTCTGCCGGCAGCGCCTGCTGCGCCTCGTCGATGCCGCAACCATCGCCCTGCACTTGCTGCAGGCCGAACGGCAGGGTCGGCGCGTCGATATCCGCCAGTTGTTCGCGGAAAAACGTCTCGTGCTCCTGCTCGCTGACACCCAGGCGCGCCTGCGCCACGTAGTTGCGATACGGCACCGGCGGCGCCAGTTCCACGACCTGCCCGCAGAGGCTGGCCTGCAACTCGCCGCGCATCACTTCGAGGGCAATGTGGTCCATCGCCAGGTGATGAAACAGCAGAATCCCCACTACCCGACCCAACGCCGGATCCTTGGCGTACACCAGACGCATCAGCGGCGCCTGACTGACGTCGAGGCGGTAACGCCGGGCGTTGAAGCGCGCATGCAACTGCTCGAGGACCGGGCCGTTGGCCGGGTCGAATTCGACTTCCTGCAACGGCAGAATCGCCTCGCGCCAGACCACTTGCACCGGCGTGCTCAGGCCCTCCCAGAGCACCGCCGTGCGCAGAATGTCGTGGCGCGCCATGACCTCGCGCAGCGCTGCGGCGAAAGCCTCGACGCGCTCAAGGCTGTCGAACGCCAGTTGCGATTGCAGCAGGTACGGATCGCCCTGGGCGGCGGTGATGTGGTGATAGAGGATGCCTTCCTGCAGCGGCGCCAGCGGATAAATGTCCTGCACATTGGCCGCCCCGCCGGGCACCGTGGCGACGATGCGCTCGATGTCCGCCTGCGCCAGTTGCACCAGCGGCAGCAGCGCCGGGGTGATGTGCGTGCAGTCGGCAGCGATGCGGTTGGCCGGCACCTCGACTTCACGCCCGCTGCCGACCGAGGCCGCCAATGCGGCGAGGGTCGGCTGACTGAACAACACGCGCACGTCACTGCTCAAGTCGAGCTGACGCATGCGCTCGATCAGTATCACCGCCAGCAAAGAATGCCCGCCCAACTCGAAGAAATGGTCGTGACGCCCGACCCGTTCGACTTGCAACACTTCCGTCCAGATTAGCGCCAGAGCGATTTCAACCTCGCCTTGCGGCGCTTCATATTCGCGGCGGATCAGGTCCTCAGGCCCGGGCGCCGGCAGCGCCTTGCGGTCGACCTTGCCATTGGCGGTCAGGGGCAATGCCGGTAGACGCACGTAGGCGCTCGGCAGCATGGCACTGCTCAGGCGACTTTTCAGGTGCGCGTGCAACTGGTTGATGTCCAGCGGCGCCTGCTCGGTGAACCACGCCCACAACTGCCCGTCGCGCACCAGCACCACGGCTTCGCGCACCGCCGCATGGCTGGCGAGTGCGCTCTCGATTTCTCCCGGTTCGATGCGTACGCCACGGATTTTCACCTGATCGTCGTTACGCCCCAGATACTCCAGCGTGCCGTCGTTGCGCCAGCGCGCCAGATCGCCGGTGCGATACATCCGCGCATCCGCTTCGCGGCTGAACGGATCGCGCAGGAAGCGTTCGGCGCTCAGGTCCGCACGGTTCAGGTAACCGCGAGCCACGCCGGCCCCACCGACGTACAACTCGCCGGCCACGCCTGGCGGCAGCGGTTGTTGCTGATCATCGAGCACATACACCGTGGCGTTGCTCACCGGCTTGCCGATGTGCAGCGCCTGCCCGGCGGCGAGGCGCCCCGAGGTCGCCACCACCGTGGCTTCGGTCGGGCCGTAGTTGTTGATCACCGCGAACGATTGCGGGCGCGGGAGCTGGCGCAGGCGATCGCCACCGATCAGCAGCGTGCGCAAGGTCGGATGATCGAGCTGGCGGCTGAAGGCGTATTCGGCGATCGGGGTCGGCAGAAAACTCACCTCGAGTGGTTGCGCCCGCCACCAGTCGAGCAGCGCACCAATGTCTTCGCTGCCCTCGCTGGCGGGTGCCAGGTGCAAGGTCGCGCCCACGCACAGCGCCGGCCAGACTTCCCAGGCCATCGCATCGAAACCGAACCCGGCGAGGCTCGAGGTCTGGCTGCCGGCCTGCAGATCGAACGCGTCAGCATGCCAATCCACCAGATTGCACAGGGTCCGGTGCTCGACCATCACCCCTTTGGGCAGGCCGGTGGAGCCGGAGGTGTAAATGACATAGGCGAGATGTGCCGGGGTCAGTCCGGGCACCTTTGGCGCGTCACTATCAGTGGCCGGCCAGCTCGGGCGATCGAGTTCGATCACCGACACCGACAACGCCGGCAGATGCCCGCGCAAACCACGCTGGGTCAGCACCGCCCGCGGCGCGCTGTCCTCCAGCAGATAGCTCAGGCGCTCGGCCGGATGCGCCGGGTCGAGCGGCACATAGGCGGCGCCGGCCTTGAGAATCGCCAGCAACCCGACCAACGTGTCGAGACCGCGCCGGGCGACGATCGCCACCCGGTCATCCGGGCGCACACCAAGGTCGAGCAAATGATGAGCCAGCGCGTTGGCCCGTTGATCAAGCTCGGCATAGGTCAGCGATTGCCCTTGCTGCACCGCCGCCAGCGCCTGCGGCCGTTGCGCCACCTGCGCCTGGAAACGCTGATGGATCGTGCTCACCGCCGGGTAGCTCACTCGCGTCGCATTCCACTGTTGCAGCAGCGCCTCTTCCTCAGGCGTGCTCAGACTGAAATCCGCCACCGGCAAGTTCACCGCCTCCAGCCCTTGTTCCAGAATCAACAGCCAGCGTGCGGCCAGGGCCGTGATCTCCTCGGCGCTGAAATACGCCTCGCTGTAAACCAGGTACAAATGCGCGTCGTCGTTGACCTGATTGCTCAGCAGGTGCACCGCCAGCGGCGTGGCCTCCTCCATGTTGGAGGCCTTGATCATCCGCCCCGACGCCTCACCGTAGCGATAATCGTGAGCGCCCTGCTCGTAGGACACCGTCACCTCGAACAACTGCGAGCGCTCCTCACGCAGCAGGCCCAGGGCGCGGTTCATCTCACTGACCGGGAAACGCTGATGGCGAAAATCCTTTCTGAGCTCATCGCGGATCGCCCTGACCAGTTCACCGAACGTGCGCTGGCGACCAAACGCCATGTGGACCGCACTGATCTGCGCGAACAGCCCGAGGGTGGATTTGAACCGTGCACCGCCGCGATTGAGAATCGGCAGGCCGACCACCCATTCGTCACGCTGCGCCGTACGGCTGAAATACACGTGCAGCGCCGCCAGCAACACATGGAACGCCGAAGCGCCAACGCCTCGAGCCACCTGCTTCATGCGCTCGTGCAACAACGCCGGCAAGGGTTGCGTGAACACTTGGGTCTGAACGGTTTTGCCGGCGCGGCTCGGTTGGTGGCGTGGCAGCAACAGCGGCTCGGGCAATTGCCGGTATTTGTCCAGCCAGTACCTGCGGTCCAGCGCGTAACGGGGCGACGCGCGATAGCGCGTATCGTCGGCGATGAAGTCGAGGTAGGACGGTGCCGAGGCCGGCGCCGGTTGGCCGTTCGCCAGCGCGTTATAGATATCGTCCAGCGACTTGAACATTTCGCCGAAGCTCCAGCCATCAATGATCAGGTGATGGGCCTGAACGGACAGCCAGTGGCGCTCATCATCCAGGCGGATCAACAGAAAACGGAACAGGCAGCCGCCGCCCAGCACGAAGGGCTGATCAATACGCGCCTGAACCAATGCCCGCGCCGCCGACTCCGGGTCGGCCTGCGCCGACACATCGTGAATCGGCATCGGCACCGGCCATGCGCGGGCAAACCGCTGCAACGGCAAGCCATCGACGCCGGCGCCCGGCAGTAGCACCGTGCGCAGGGCGTCATGCCGGGCCACCAGGCCTTCGAGCGCTGCCTGCATCCGTGCCGGATCCAGCGGACCGCTCAGCTCCAGGTACCCGCCGATGTTGTACAGCGGCGAATCGCCGCGACTCAGCTGATCCAGCCAGATGTCCAGCTGCGCTGCGGTCAGGGGACACGTCTGGGTCGATGCGGACGGCGTGTCCACCGCTGGGGCAGAAATAGGCGGCATAAAGTCCTTCTCATGAAATTTTGCGCCTATTCAAGCATCGGCCCCGACGCCGACATGACACGTGAAACCCGGACAACCCAGCACCCTCCCAAGGCCTGTCAGCCCCGGTTGCCGCTGATCCGACAGGAAGCTTCTAAAAGTTCGGAGAGGAAACGCTGAAATACTTGTAGGAAAAATGCCACAAGCCAGCGCAGCCATCGGCCAGCGCAATGCTCGCACCGCAGCTTAATAGTCCCGGCTTTCAAGGCTTTGCAGTGACCGAACAGTCACGAAAGGCGTGGCATCTGTACCGGATAACGTCAGAAGCCCGGCGCCAACTTTCCGAAATGATGGCACTTTGTGTCCCTGTTTTCCCCTACAGACGTAGGACAAATCCATAGGCTTAAATCCCGCTCCAGATCATGTTCAAGGAGAAATGACTGCGTGGGCGGCTTTTACTTAGACGGCAGACGATTCAGTGATGGCTCTGAACCAGGGATGACAAGGATATGAATCTGACCGGCAGTATTCGCAATATGGAAAACCCGCATTTCTACTGGCAACTGGGTGAGCTGATTGCCAGCACCGGGGACGATCACTTTGCCGCGAACATGTTTCAGCTGGTCGACACGCTGGTGCCGGTCGACGGCGTCGACCTCAGCGAGTGGACGCTGGATGAGCGTCAGGCCAGCGTGGTCGAGATCAAGCCGCTGGGCAGTGCCGGTTTACCGCAGACCTGTGCGCCGGCCGACCCGCTCGAACGGGCCGATGACCATCCGTTGTTGCCGAAGATGATCGAGATGAATGACTCGCTGCTGATCCAGCTCAGAGCCTCGCTGCAACCTCGCTACCCGCAACACAATGCGCATCAGTGCAATCTGGTGTCGCGCATGTCCAACCGCCGCTGCGTCATTTCGTTTTACCGACCGCATACCCGGCGGGTGTTTTCACTGCCGGAGCTGTCGTTTCTCAAAAGTCTTTCGGACACCCTGCTGCCACTGATCGAACGCCATGCGCACATCAGTCGGCAAACCCTCGCCCGCCAGCCACGCCTGCCCCAGGCCGAACTCGATCAGGCACCGCTGGCGCTGGTGTTCGATGAGCGCCTGGCGATGAGTGGCGTCGTCCTTTCGGCACGCGAAAAGGAAGTCTGCCTGGGCTTGCTGACCGGCGGCACGGTGCCGCAAATCGCCGAGAAACTGCGGGTGAAAAACAGCTCGATCGAGACGTACCTCAAACGGGCGGCGGCCAAACTCGGGGTCAGTGGCCGGCATGGGCTGGCGCGATGGATGGCCGGGGCCTGACTTCGAACTGCGTGAGTACCTTGGTGGCGAGGGGATTTATCCCCGCTGGACGGCAAAGCAGGCCGCGCTTTTTATCGTCCAAAAGAGGGGCTGCTACGCGCCCCGACGGTGATAGATCCCCTCGTCACAGGGTGTTCTCAGCACAGGATCTTTCTCAACACACAAGCCCATCACCCCCCGTTTTCCTTGCAAGCATCTCCCCTCTTTCATGCACGAGGCTGTTCGATGTCTACCTTGCGACTTTCCCTGCTGTCCATGGCCATGCTGCTGGGCGGCTGTTCCCTGATTCCCGAGTACCAGCGCCCGGCATCGCCGAGCGCCGCGCAATACCCCACCGCCACACAACCGGCAACACCCAACGAAGACTGGCGCACGCTGTTCAACGACCCGGCCCTGCAACAGCTGATCGAGTCGGCACTGGTCAACAACCGGGACCTGCGCGTGGCCGCGCTGAACGTCGAAGCCTTCCAGGCGCAATACCGCATCCAGCGCGCCGACCTGCTGCCGGCGGTGTCGGCCAATGCCAGCGAGTCACGCCAACGTATGCCCTCCAGCGTGACCAAAGGCAAAGCGCTGATTAACTCGACCTACGCGGTCAACCTCGGCATCAGCGCCTATGAACTGGATTTCTTCGGCCGCGTGCGCAGCCTCAGCGAGCAAGCGCTGCAGAGCTGGCTGGCGACGGAAGAAGCGCGACGCAGTGCGCAGTTGAGTCTGGTGGCCAACGTCGCCAATGCTTACCTGACCTGGCGCGCCGATCAGGAGTTGCTCGAACTGACCCGCGACACCCTTGCCGCCGACGAACAGAGCCTGCACCTGACCACCCGTAACCGCGAGGCCGGCAAGTCGTCGGCGCTGGAACAGGCGCAGGCGAAAACCAGCGTCGACAGTTCGCGGGCCAATCTGGCGCGTTATCAGCGGCAGGTGGCGCAGGACCTGAACAGCCTGACGCTGCTGGTCGGTGCGCCCGTGCCGGCGTCGTTGCCCGCCCGGCCGCTGGCCAGCGAACTGGTGCAGCAAGTGCCGGCGGGATTGCCGTCGGATCTGCTGCAACGGCGCCCGGACATTCTTCAGGCCGAATACAAACTCAAGGCGGCCAACGCTAACATTGGCGCAGCGCGGGCGGCGTTTTTCCCCAGCGTCAGTCTGACGGCCAATGCCGGCACCTCGAGTCGCGATCTGTCCGGACTGTTCGGCAGCGGCTCCGGCGCCTGGACCTTTCAGCCACAGATCAGCCTGCCGATTTTCAATGCCGGCAGCCTGCGCGCGAGCCTGGATTATTCGAAACTGCAGAAAGACGTGGCGGTGGCCGAATACGAAAAGTCGATCCAGACCGCGTTTCAGGAAGTCGCCGATGGCCTCGCCGCGCGCACGACGTATCAGCAGCAATTACAGGCGCAGCGCGATCTGGTCGAGGCTACGCAGACCTATTACAACCTGGCGCAGAACCGTTATCAGAATGGTGTCGACAGCAGCCTGACGTTCCTCGATGCCCAGCGTTCGCTGTTCAGTTCGCAACAAGGCCTGATCACCGATCGGCTGGCGCAGCTGGTGGCGGAGGTCAATCTGTACACCGCGCTGGGCGGTGGCTGGCAGGCTTCGGAAGCGACGATTCAATAAGTACCCGTCACTTTTTCTTACACCTTTTGTCGCCCGATCCTATGCGGTGCGGCGATCCATGGCCGGCGCCTGCCCTCAGTTTGGTATCATGCGCCGCTTTTAAGGTTAACCCCCCGCCGGTCCTGCCGACTGACGGGCTGCAAAAGGCGGTATTAGATGACGGCTTTGTTGACTCGCCGCAAGGTGCTTGCGGGAATGGGCGTGCTCGGGCTCGGCCTGCTCGCCGGCTGCGACACCCGCGGCCAACTGTCGTACAAGTACGGCAAGGATTTGAGTAACAAGATCATGGGGCGCACCTTCAAACTGAAGAACACCGACGGCGAAACCATGACGCTGTCGAGCTTTCGCGGCATGATGCCGATGGTGTTCTTCGGCTTCACCCAGTGCCCGGCAGTCTGCCCGACCACCCTCGCCCGTGCGGCGAAAATCAAGAAGCTGATGGGCAAGGACGGCGACCGCTTGCAGGTGATCTTCATCACCCTCGATCCCGAGCGCGACACCCCGGAAATCCTCGACGCCTACATGAAAGCCTTCGACCCGACCTTCGTTGCGCTGTACGGCACGCTTGAGGAAACCGCGGCCACGGCCAAGGAATTCGACGTGTTCTACGAGAAAGTCCCGGCCGGCGACACCTATACCATCTCGCACACGGCCACCAGCTATGTTTACGACTCCAATGGCGGCTTGCGCCTGGGTCTGTCCACCTCGCTTTCGGCAGAAGAATGCACAGAAGATTTGCTCACTGTTATGGAGGTTTGCTGATGCAACCTGTTATGAATCACATCAAACGCGCGGTACTCGGTCTGTCCCTGCTGGGCCTGGCTTTCCAGGCATCGGCACAGACCACCGTCAGCGACGCCTGGGTCCGTGCGACCGTACCGACCCAGTCCGCCAGCGGCGCGTTCATGACCCTCACCGCCGACAGCGACAGCAAGCTGCTCAGCGTAGCCACCCCAGTGGCCAAGGATGTGCAGATCCACGAAATGACCATGAAGAACGACGTCATGAGCATGGGCCCGGTGAAATTCATCGAACTGCCGGCCGGCAAAGCCGTCAAGCTTGATCCGAATGGCTACCACGTGATGCTGATGGGCTTGAACGGTCAGTTGAAAGAAGGCGAAACAGTGCCGCTGACCCTGACCGTGGAAAACGCCAAGGGCGAGAAAGAAACCGTTGAAGTTAAAGCGCCGGTTCGCGCACTGACCAACATGGAAGGTCACGATCACAGCAAGATGCATTGATCTGACATCGCGTTCACAAAAAAGGGGCGACCTGATCGTTGATCAGACCGCCCCTTTTTTGTTGCCGGTGCGCGTCGCCTTAACGCTTGCGGGCCAAGGCGTTGCGCACGCTTTGCCGTGACATCCCCGTGCCGGAACGGGTCACGGTTTCACCTGCGGTTGCCTTGGCCAACTGTTTCTTGCGCCTGGCCACCTGACGCCACTGGTAACCGAAGTATCCGCCTGCAACCACCAACCCCAGCCAACCGAAGACCGAACCGACGAAGAACAACAGTGCGAGAGTGATCCACACGGTTTTCGAGGTAAACAATTTCACACTGTCATCGACAGGCACCGCTTCAACCGGCGCCTGTTGCGCCAGCGGAATCTGCTGCACCCCCTCCTGATCAAAACGCAAAACAAAGTCCGCCCCGGGCACCGCAACGTCCAGTTGATTGCCTTGAGCGGTATGCACCCGCACCTCGCCATCGACGAGCGACACGGAGCTGAAACTGATCTGGGTTTCACAGCGAATCTCGCCGTTGACCAGGGTCACGACCGTTCGTTGACCATCGGGGGTGTCGCGCATGTCGATTCCTTGAGCATTCCACGTCGGACGACGTGCGAAGGGAAAGTCCGTTGGGCGCGAATGCTACTGAGTGGCCATTACTCTGTCCAGAAAGCCCCGCCCCCCTCATTGTTCATCGTTCACTTAGCTCCCCGCGCCAGCATGCGCCTCTTCAAAGAAGTAATCCTTCCAGCTCCCCGCCTTGTTCTTCAGCACGCCCAGCTCTTGCAGTTTCTCGGCGTAGATAAAGGTGCGCTGCGGGACCACGGTGAAGTCGATTTCCGGGTCCTTGACGATTTGTTCGACCAACGCCAGCGGCAGCTTCGATTGCTCGACGCGGATGTACGCCTGGGCCGCGGCAGGTTTGTCGGCCTTGATGATCGTCTCCGCTTCCGCCAGTGCGTCGTAAAACGCCTTGTAGGTTTTCGGGTTTTCGTCGTGGAATTTTTCGGTGGTGTACAACACGTTGAACGTGGCCTGGCCGCCGAGTACGTCATAGGAACTCAGCACTTTGTGCACGTTGGGGTGTTGCAGGGCCTGGTACTGGAATGGCGGGCTGGAGAAATGCGCGTTGATTTCCGAACCGCCGGCAATCAGCGCCGCCGTAGCGTCCGGGTGCGGCAGGCTGACCGAGATGTCGTCGAATTTCTTGTACTGATCGTCACCGAACTCCCTGGCGGTTTCGATCTGCAAGGTACGCGACTGGAAGCCGACGCCGGCAGCGGGCACGGCAATGCGGTCCTTGTCGCTGAAGTCCTTGAGGGTCTTGATGTTCGGGTTGTTGGTCAGCAGGTAGTTGGGCATTGAGCCGAGGGCGGCGATGGCCTTGACGTTCTGTTTGCCCTTGGTGCGATCCCACACGGTCAGCATGGGGGGCACGCCCGCAGACACTACATCCAGTGAACCGGTGAGCAGCGCTTCATTCATCGCAGTCGCGCCAGAGATGCTGTTCCAGTCGACCTTGATATCGAGGCCCTGTGCCTTACCGTGCTTTTCGATCAGTTGCTGATCGCGCACCACATCGAGAATCAGGTAACCGATGCCGAATTGCTGGGCAATGCTGATCTTGCCTTCAGCCTGGGCGCCGCTGCTGAACAGCGCGCCCGCTGCCAGGGAAGCGGCCAACAGAGTCAGCGCGGAACGTTTGAACGGTGTGGCCATGACTACCTCGCAGCAGGGGGTGGTGTGCTGAAAGGCATGACTTTATCGCTATAAAAAACAGAAATTAAATACCTTTATTGCATATGGATAGCACGCGATTGTCGGGCCGGCATAAAGCAATTCCTGTCGGCGCTGTCGAGCTAAACGAGACTGCGATCTTTTGATCTTGCGTTAAGAAATCAAAGTCAAAAGATCGCAGCACCTACAGCGAAATCACCGCCAGTAAACAGCCTGAAACAATAAAACCGTCGCACATCTGCAGCGACAAACCAGCCGAACGCGCTCCGACAGGCGCGCCCATCAAGGCTTCGGACCTGCCGCCCACCCTTCAAGAGCGGCCCCGCCACCGAATCAGCCGTGCGTTTAAAAAGGCAATCAGACCGCCCACCCTTGGTATCATCGCCCACACTTTTTTGACGGTTTGATGACGTGGAAGGTCTTTTTTTGTGAGCGCTTTTTTTCACTGGCTGCGGCGGCCGCATGCCCGCCTCTTTTCGCTGATTGTGCTGGTGCTGATCGTCCCGGTGTGTCTGCGCGCGGCGCTGGGCTGGTCGACGCCGCTGGGTTATCTGTCGGACCTGGCCATCGGCAGTCTGCTGCTGGTGGTGCTGCATCGGCGGGCGTGGTGGCTGGCATTGCCGGTGCTGTTGTTCTGGGGTTTGCTGGCGGTGGCCACGGCGGAACTGGTCAGCGCCGTCGGGCGCCTGCCGACGCCGGCGGATCTGCATTACCTGATCGACCCGCAATTCGTCGAGAACTCCACCGGCGGCGGGATGGCGCATCCGGCATTGGCGGTGACCTTGCTGGTGGCGCTGCTGTTCTGGCTGCTGACACAGTTCGGCAGCCGCGCAGTGAAGCGCACGGCTCTGCCTCGCGCCATCTGGGCCGCCCCGGTGGTGCTGTTCGCCGCACACTGGGCTGCGCAGAACCTGTGGCCGAACGAAGACGATCCGTGGCGGCAGTACAACCTGCCGCATCAGTTGCTCGCCAGTCAGGTCGCCGATCTGCAAATCCAGGCCGAGGAATGGCTCGACGGTGATGTCGAAGAAGCCGCGCCGGTCATGGCCGGGCTCACCGATGTCGACCTCAACGGGCACAAACTGCTGAGTGCACCGGGCCAGGCACGCAACGTATTGATCATCGCCCTGGAAGGCATCCCCGGTGCCTACATCCGTGCCAACCGCGAAGCCATCGGCAGCCACTATCAGGAAGACCTCATGCCCAACCTCAGCCGTTGGGCCGAGCGCGGCATGAACACGCCGGATTACGTATTGCACACCCACCAGACCATTCGTGGCCTGTACGCGATGCTTTGCGGCGATTACGACAAGCTCAACAACGGTACGCCCAAAGGCGTGGAAATGCTGACCCAGCACGAGCGCAATAAGGCGTGCCTGCCGGCGCAGCTGCGTCAGAACGGCTTCAGCACGCATTATCTGCAAGGTGCCGGCCTGCGTTTCATGGCCAAAGACAAGATCATGCCGCACATCGGTTTCGCTGCCACGCATGGTCTGGAGTGGTTCAGCAACGCCAACTATCTGGAATTCCCGTGGGGCAAGGACGACAGGGCCTTCTTCGAAGGTGCGCTGGATTATGTCGGCCAACTGAAGACGCAAAAACAACCGTGGATGCTGACGCTGCTGACCGTCGGCACCCACCAGCCCTACTCCGCGCCGGACGATTACCTTGAGCGTTACGAAACGCCGAAACAGGCCGCCGTCGGTTATCTCGACGATGCCCTGGAACAGTTCCTCAGCGGCCTGGAACGCCAAGGCGTGCTCAAGGACACCCTGGTGATGATCACGTCGGATGAATCCCACGGCATCGACGGCGTGCGCCTGGCCTCCTCCTGGGGATTCAACCTGACCCTGGCGCCGGAGCATGAACAGCTGCCGCGACTGAATGCCGGGGTCTATGGCCACGTCGATCTGAGCGCTTCGATCCTCGACTATTTCGACCTGCCGGTGCCGTCCGCGCTGAGCGGTCGCTCGTTGTTCCGCGACTACGACAGCGGCCGCGAAATCATGTCGTTCACCAACGGCAAGCTGCGCTATCACGATGGTCACGGCATTTTCTCCGAATGCGACATGCCGCGCCGCTGCCGCTATTACGAAAGCACCGGCTTCATCGCCGAAAGCGCGAAGTTCAAGGGCAACTACAGCGGTCACCCGGCCCGGCAGATCGCCGCCCGGGCCGATGCGCTGGACCTGTCGTTGCTGCGCACCCCGCTCAATCATCGCTATCAGTTCGGCAGCAACAACGTCATCCCGCTGCAGGCGCAGATCAAGGATGACTGGGCCGATAACCTGATCGGCGCGCAATACCTGGAAATGCCCAAGGGCTCGCACACCCGCGTACGCCTGACGGTGCGCTCGGTCGATCCGCAGCAGGCAGCGTACATTCAGCTCAAGGCCAAGGAGTTCGAGCAGGACGTGCAACTGGGGCTGCCGTCGGAGATGGTCGCCACTGCGGATCAGCCGCTGGAGATGGATTTCAGCTTCGACAACCCGCTGCCGCGCAAGGCCTTCTCCTTCCACTTATTGGGATATGGGCTTGGTGCGGTGGAAGTGACGGATTTCAGCGTGATCACTGAAGTACTGGGGCAGGAAGACATCCTCGACGACGTGCCGGACGACGAAGCCGCACAATCGAGCTGAGCACAACGTCCTGCGACAACTCCTGCATGGCGCACGCACTAAAAGGTTCTGACTATCAACACCCAATAGTCGGCCTATTAGCTGACTGCGCCAGTCGGGTCTAGCCTTACTAGTCCGAAGTCGGCACGAGCCGGCCGTAGAAGACCTGATAAGGACCCGAACATGGCAAACGAATCGAAATGCCCGTTCAACCACGCCGCCGGTGGTGGTACGACGAACCGTGACTGGTGGCCGAATCAACTTAACCTGAAGATCCTCAGCCAGCATTCGCCCAAGTCCGATCCGCTGGGCAAGGACTTCGACTACGCCAAAGCCTTCAAAAGCCTGGACTTCCAGGCGCTGAAACAAGACCTGCGCGCGCTGATGACCGACTCGCAGGACTGGTGGCCCGCCGACTTCGGCCACTACGGCCCGCTGTTCATCCGCATGGCCTGGCACAGCGCCGGCACCTATCGCACCGCCGATGGCCGCGGCGGCGCCGGCTCCGGGCAACAGCGTTTTGCCCCGCTCAACAGCTGGCCGGACAACGTCAGCCTGGACAAGGCCCGGCGCCTGCTGTGGCCGATCAAACAGAAATATGGCCGCAACATTTCCTGGGCTGACTTGATTGTCCTCACCGGCAACGTCGCGCTGGAGTCGATGGGCTTCAAGACCTTCGGTTTCTCCGGTGGCCGTCCCGATGTGTGGGAGCCGGATGAGGACGTGTACTGGGGCTCGGAACGCGAATGGCTCGGCGGCGACAGTCGCTACGGCAAAGACAAATCGGCCATGCAGGAACCCGGTGACGGCACGCTCGTGGCCGAACCCGATCTGCACGGCAAAGAGGAAAGCCGCACCGATCAGGGCGAGCGCAATCTGGAAAACCCTCTCGCCGCGGTGCAGATGGGCCTGATCTACGTGAACCCGGAAGGCCCGGAAGGCAATCCCGATCCAGTCGCCTCCGGGCGCGACATCCGTGAAACCTTCGCCCGCATGGCCATGAACGATGAAGAAACCGTGGCGCTGATCGCCGGCGGTCACGCCTTCGGCAAGACCCACGGCGCCGGCCCCGCCGACAATGTCGGGCCGGAGCCGGAAGCCGCCGGGCTGGAAGAACAAGGCCTCGGCTGGCGCAACGCCTTCGGCACCGGCAAAGGCGCCGACACCATCACCAGCGGCCTGGAAGTGACCTGGACTACCACGCCGACCCAGTGGAGCAACAACTACCTGGAAAACCTGTTCGGCTTCGAGTGGGAGCTGTTCAAAAGCCCGGCGGGTGCGCACCAGTGGAAACCAAAAAACGGCGCTGGCGCCGGCACCGTTCCGCATGCTCACGATCCGAGCAAGAAACTCTCCCCGACCATGCTCACGTCTGACCTGGCGCTGCGCTTCGACCCGATCTACGAGCCGATCGCCCGCCGTTTCCTGGCCAACCCGGAGCAACTGGCCGACGCCTTCGCCCGCGCCTGGTACAAGCTGATCCACCGCGATATGGGCCCGCTCTCGCGCTACCTCGGCCCGGAACTGCCCAATGAAGAGCTGCTGTGGCAAGACCCGATTCCGGACGCGACTCACCCGCTGATCGACAGCAATGACGCGGCGGCGCTGAAAAGCAAAGTGCTGGCGTCCGGTCTGTCGGTGTCGCAACTGGTCTCCACCGCGTGGGCCGCAGCATCGACGTTCCGCGGTTCCGACAAGCGTGGCGGCGCCAATGGCGGTCGTCTGCGTCTGGCCCCACAGAAGTTCTGGCAGGCCAATCAGCCGGAGCAACTGGACAAGGTGCTGAAAACCCTCGAAGGCATTCAGAACGAGTTCAATGCCGGAGCTTCCGGAAAGAAAGTCTCGCTGGCGGACCTGATTGTGCTGGCCGGTAATGCCGGGGTCGAGCAAGCGGCGAAAAACGCCGGGCACTCGGTTTCCGTGCCGTTCACCCCAGGACGCACCGATGCCACCCAGGAGCAAACCGACGTCGAATCGTTTGGTTTCCTCGAACCGATCGCCGATGGTTTCCGCAACTACAGCAAGGGCAAATACACCGTTTCGGCGGAAGCCCTGCTGATCGACAAGGCTCAACTGCTGACCCTCTCCGCGCCGGAAATGACCGTGCTGGTCGGCGGCCTGCGCGTCTTGGGCGCCAACACCGGGCAGAGTCGTCACGGCGTCTTCACCACCCGCACGGAAACCTTGAGCAACGACTTCTTCACCAACCTGCTGGACATGGGCGTGGAGTGGAAGCCGACCTCACGGGCGGCGGACGAGTTCGAAGGTCGCGACCGTAATACAGGGAGCGTGAAATGGACGGCAACGCGGGTTGATCTGGTGTTCGGTTCGAACGCGATCCTGCGGGCGCTGGCCGAGGTGTATGCGAGCTCTGACGCGAAGGAACAGTTCGTGAAGGACTTCGTGGCGGCGTGGGCCAAGGTGATGGAGCTGGATCGCTTCGATCTGAAATAACGCAAACGCAAAAAACTGTGGGAGCTGGCTTGCCAGCGATAGCGGCAGATCATTCAACATCGACGTTGAATCTAATGCCGCCATCGCGGGCAAGCCCGCTCCCACAGTGTCTGGTGTAACCCGGCTTACGCCAGGCTCTTGCTCACCACTTCGTACACGTCGCTGGACAGCTGACCGGAAGCCAGAATCCGCTCCAGCTCGGCCTTCATCAACGCCTGCCGCGCGCTGTCATATTTGCGCCAGCGGGTCAGCGGCGCCAGTTGGCGCGAGGCGATCTGTGGGTTGAAGCCGTTCAGTTCGATCACCAGATCGGCGAGGAAACGGTAGCCCGAACCATCCGCCGCGTGGAAGTTGATCAGGTTCTGTCCGGCAAACGCACCCACCAGTGCACGCACCTTGTTCGGGTTCTTGATCGTGAACGCCGGGTGCTGCATCAACGCTTTCACGCGCTCCAGACCGCCCGGCAGGGTGCTGCCGGCCTGCACGCTGAACCACTGATCCATGACCAGCGGGTTGTCCTTGAAGTGCTCGGCGAAACTCGCCAACGCCAGGGCTTTCTGCTCCTCGAACGGCGAGTTGACCAGCACGGCCAGCGCGGTCAGGCGCTCGGTCATGTTGTCGCTGTTTTCGAACTGCTCCAGTGCGGCGGCCAGTACTTCAGGCTTGCCGCTGAGCATCAGGTACGACAGCGCAATATTCTGCAGCGCACGACGGGCGAAGTGCTCGGCCTCGGCCACGTACGGCGTCTGCTTCGACAGGTCGCGGTTGGCCTGATAACGCAGCCACAGCGCTTCAAACAGATTGTCCGCCAGTTGCTTGCGGGCAAATTCGCGTGCGGTGTGGATGGCTTCGACGTCAGCCACTTCGCTGATTTCGGTGAGATAGGCCTCACCCGGCAGCGAGAGCATTTCGGCGACCATCGCCTGATCCAGCGACTCATCGGACAGCACGGTACGCAGCGCCGTGATCAACCGCGAATCGAGTACCAGACTCTCGCCCTTTTGCTGCTGGCCGATCAGCTCTTGCAGCACCTGCACCGACAACTGCTGCCCGGCGTCCCAGCGGTTGAAGCCGTCGCTGTCATGCTGCATCAGGAACATCAACTGGTCGCGGCTGTACGGGAAGCTCAGTTTCACCGGGGCCGAGAAACCACGCAGCAAGGACGGCAGCGGATGTTCGGCGACGTCGACGAAGGTGAAAGTCTGTTCGGCTTC
This sequence comes from Pseudomonas sp. GNP014, assembly GCF_054344005.1. Lineage (NCBI taxonomy): Bacteria > Pseudomonadati > Pseudomonadota > Gammaproteobacteria > Pseudomonadales > Pseudomonadaceae > Pseudomonas > Pseudomonas sp. GNP014. The sequence goes on from NZ_JBTGUS010000001.1 coordinate 4,885,144, forward strand.
GGTCACCGAGATCACGCGAGTGGTGCCTTGCGCCGACGCTTCGCCAGCCAGACGCAGGGCTATCTCATTGCCATTGCTGTCGAGCAGGCCGAGTTCGACCGGAATCACGAACGGCAGTTTTTCGACCTTGTCCGGGGTTGCCGGGCAGCTCTGGCGGAAGGTCAGGCTGTAGGTCTTCGCTGCGGCGTCATAGGACTCGCTCACCGCCAGACGCGGTGTACCCGCCTGGCTGTACCAGCGCTTGAACTGGCTGAAGTCGACGCCGTTGGCATCTTCCATGGCCTTGATGAAATCGTCGCAGGTCACGGCCTGACCGTCGTGGCGTTCGAAATACAGGTCGCTGCCCTTGCGGAAGCCTTCGGCGCCGAGCAGGGTGTGGATCATGCCGACCACTTCCGAGCCCTTTTCGTACACGGTCAGGGTGTAGAAGTTGGAAATCTCGATGAAGCTGTCCGGCCGCACCGCGTGGGCCATGGGACCTGCATCTTCGGCGAACTGGTGGGTACGCAGGTACGCCACGTCCTGAATGCGCTTGACCGTGGCCGAGTTCATGTCCGAGGAGAACCCGGCGTCACGGAACACAGTGAAACCTTCCTTGAGCGACAGCTGGAACCAGTCGCGGCAGGTCACGCGGTTGCCCGACCAGTTATGGAAATATTCGTGGGCGACGATCGCCTCGACCCGCTGGTGCGCGGCGTCGGTGGCGGTTTCGGCGCGGGCCAGCACTGCGCTGGAGTTGAAGATGTTGAGGCCCTTGTTCTCCATCGCGCCCATGTTGAAGTCATTCACCGCGACGATCATGAAGATGTCCAGATCGTACTCGCGACCGTAGACCTCTTCGTCCCAGCGCATCGACTTCTTCAGGCTGTTCATCGCGTGCTGGCACTTGTCGATGTTTTCCGGCTCGACGTAGATGCGCAGCGCGACATTGCGATTGGTCATGGTGGTGAAGGTGTCTTCGACGCACCACAAATCACCGGCCACCAGCGCAAACAGGTACGCCGGCTTCATGAACGGGTCTTCCCAGGTCGCCCAGTGCCGGCCGTCTTCGCCGGGGCCCGAGGCGATCGGGTTGCCGTTGGAGAGCAACACCGGGTAGCTGTGCTGCTCGGCGACCACGGTGGTGGTGAACTTGCTCATCACGTCCGGGCGGTCGAGGTAATAGGTGATCTTGCGGAAGCCTTCGGCCTCGCACTGGGTGCAGAACATCGTGCCGGACTTGTACAGGCCTTCCAGCGCGGTGTTGGTTTCCGGGTGGATCTTTACGCTGGTGTCGACGGTGAAGCTGGCGCTGGCGGGCTGCAGGGTCAGGGTGTTTTCCGTCAGCTGATAGTCGTCGGCGCCGAGTTCCTGGTCGGCCAGGGTCACCGACAGCAACTCCAGTTGCTGGCCGTCGAGCACCAGCGGCGGCAGGCCCGGGCCACGCTCAGGGTTGCGACGCATCACCAGTTGCGCGTGGACCAGACTGTGATCCTCGAACAACTCGAAGGTCAGGTGCGTCTCGTCGATCAGGTACTCGGGTGCCTGATAGTCCTTCAGGTAAATCATCTTCGGTTGTTCGGTGCGCATGCTGGAATCCTTATTGATGCACGGCGAGCTGATAGGCCGTGTACTTACGAATGTTGATCACGCCGGTGTCGAAAATCAGGTACTGGCCCTTGATCCCCAGCAGCGTGCCTTCGGCAATCGGGTTCTTGTCCAGGTTGAAGCTGACGATTTTGGCCGGGTATTGCTCGACCGGATAGCGGATTTCGAGCGGTTCGACATCGGCAATCGTCTGAATTGCCTGTAGGCCGAATCGCTGTTGCAGACCTTGCAAGCCCTCGGCGCAGCTTTCAAACAGCTGATCGCGAACTTGCGCCAGGTCCACCGCCGCCGCATCGCCCTTGAGCAACGCGCGCCAGTTGGTTTTGTCCGCCACCTGGCTGCGGAACAGGTCTTCGACGAAGCCGGACTGCTGGCGCGTGGCGACGCGCATGATCGGCAACGCCTGACTGGCGCCCTGATCAAGCCAGCGGGTCGGCAATTGCGTAGCGCGGGTGATGCCAACCTTGATGCCCGACGAGTTGGCCAGATACACCACATGGTCGGTCATGCAAAACTTCTGGCCCCACTCCGGCTCACGGCAGGTGCCGGCCTCGAAGTGGCAGCGCTCCGGGCTCATGATGCACAGGTCGCACTGCGCCAGTTTGGTCATGCACGGGTAGCAGTAACCCTGACTGAAACTGGTTTTGGTCTTGCGTCCGCAATGGGTGCAATGAATCGCCCCCAGGTACTCCAGACGCACCGTGGTACCGATCATGGGATTGACCGGCACCTCGACGTCATCCAGGCGAAACGCATATTGCACGTTCGGCCCGTCGAGGCGCGCCGACATTTTGCTGATTGCACCGCGGCCAATCTCGATCAATGGATGGCATCCGACTTGAACAGGATGTTCGGCACTTCGATCGACTTCGATGCACATTCCTGCGGGCCCATGTAACCGGTGCGCTGCTCTTCAGGCAGGTTCTGGATTTCCCAGGCGATCATCGCCTGCAACGACAGCTCGCGCTGTTCGGCGGTGAGTTTGCCGCCGTCGGACCACTTGCCGATTTCCACGGCCAGTTTCAGGCTCTCGTAGATGTCCGGGGTGATGTTGTTGATCATTTCGTTAAAAGAGGACATCAGGGTCTCCGTGCTCTTTATTCACTGAAAATTTTAGGCGGCCAGTTTACGGCGGTTATACAAACCGCCCAACAAACCGGTGAAGCATCCGATGAGTAACCCACTAACGTGCGCGGCGTTGGCGATCTGGCCGAAACCGATCATCGAGACCAGCCCGGACATGCAGATCACCAGCCACACCAGCATCATCACCAGCACGCCACGCGGCAGGCGATACGCCGGGTTCGGCGCCAGCAACTGGAAAATCCAGCAGTGGCCGAGCAATCCGTAGAGCACGCCGGACAAGCCGCCAAACAGGCTCGGGCCACTCCAGGCGAACTGCGCGTAGTTCGACACCAGGCTGAACAGCAGGGTCAGACCGAGCAGATTGATGCTGCCCTGACGTGACTCGATGCGCCGTCCCAGCTCCCAGTACCACATGCCGTTCATGGCCAGGTGCAGGATGCCAAAGTGCAGCAGCATCGGCGTGAACAGGCGCCACCACTGCCCCGCCGCCAGACTGTCGGCCAGCGGCGTGAACTGGATGTACTCGCCGACCACGCGGAAGTCGAGGAAGGTCAGCAGGCGGATGGTGTCGAGGTTGTCGCCCAGGTAGGTCAGGCCACCGACCAGCAGGCTCAGCAGCAGGATAAATCCGGTGGCCTTGGCGTGTTTGAGTTGTTCGGCGAAGCTCGGACGCTTGAAGGTCGGCGCCACCGGGATCTCCAGTTGCTGATCGGGATCGCCCGCCGGGAAGCGCTCGTACAGCGAACGCACGTCCTCGCTGATTTCCGCCGGTGCCCACAGCACCTGCTCGCCCGCCTCTTCGCTGACCCGATGCGGCACCTGCATGCGTTGCAGCAGTTTGACGAAACCGCTCAGGTCCACTGCCAACGGCAGACGCAATACCGCTACCGCACTCATTGCAGCACCTCCGGCCGCTCGACATCGACCCAGACAAATTTATGCGGATCGAGGCGGGTTTCCTGATCCAGACGATAGGCCACCAGTTTGCCGTAGAGCACCGCGCTGTAATCGAGACACGCGAGGTTCGGGCGGATCGGCGCCGGTTGGCCGCTGCGCCAGTAGTGGCCGACGAACAGCAACGGCTCGTCGACGCCGTAGCGCAGCAGGTTGTTTTTTTCGCTGGAGCTCAGCGGCTTCTGCGCCACCGGCTCTGGCAATGCATCCGGCTGGAAGACGATGTCGCCGTAGGTTTTCGGGTCGTCTTCCCAGAATTTGGTGCGGAAGAACGAACGCACCAGGCCGTCGCCGCTGGTCATGGTCAAGCCATCCGGCAGGCGCATGTCGGTGCCGCGCAGCAGGCGATCGAACACGGTGCAGGCGAAGCTGCCGGGCACGGCCGAGGCCTGGAGAAAGTGTTCATCAATGCGCGCATCGGCGAACAGCCCGCGTAACGGTTCGATCAGGCTGGCATCCCAACAGGCGTGCACCACGCGGAAGCGCCCGGCATCCACCACCAGCGGCAGCTCGTAGAACCAGTTGAGGAAGTCGTGCCAGTCCCCCGGATGGTCTTCGAACTGGCTCAGGGTTTCGTGCAGCAGGCGCGCATGGCGCGGTGTGTGTTCGCGGACGAACTGCTTGCCGCTGCCCGGTGGCGCCGGCGTGCTCCAGCCGAGCGCGTTGAATTCGTGGTTGCCCATGATGCACAAGGCCTGGCCGGCCTCGACCATGTCGTGGACGATGTGCAGTGCCTCGCGGATTCGCGGGCCACGGTCAATGATGTCGCCGACGAACACGGCCATGCGCGATGGATGCCGCCAGATCCCGCCCTGCTTGTGGTAACCGAGACGGTCAAGCAGGTGTTCGAGGGTCAGGGCGCATCCGTGCACGTCACCAATCAGGTCATAACTGCGCGCGGGATCGAGCATCAGTCGCCTCCACCACCCAACTTGCTGCCCCAGCCGAGCTTGGTCCGGCAGACTTCGTAATAGTTGTGGTCGAGCGGGTGAATCAGCCGCAGCTTCTGGGCTTTCTTGCTGACGGTGATGGTGTCGCCCGGCGCGCAGGTGAAGTGGTTCTGCCCGTCGCAGGAGACCTGCGGATAGATCTGCATGTTTTTCGACACGACGATTTTCAGCTCACTGTTGCCATCGACCACAATTGGCCGGCTCGACAACATATGGGGGTACATCGGCACAATCACAATGGCGTCGAGCTTGGGATGCATGATCGGCCCGCCGGCGGACAGCGCGTAGGCCGTGGAGCCGGTAGGAGTGGCGACGATCAGGCCGTCGGCCTTCTGGCTGCAAACGAACTGGCCGTCGATGTACAGCTCGAACTCGATCATCCGCGTCGATTTGCCCGGGTGCAGCACCACGTCGTTGAGTGCATCGCCCTGGCCGATGGCCTCGGCATGCCGGCGGACTTCGGCTTGCAGCAGGAAGCGGTTTTCCACCAGGTAATGGCCGTCGAGCACCTTGGCCACTTCGACTTCCAGCTCATCGGGGCGAATGTCGGTGAGAAAACCGAGGCTGCCACGGTTGATCCCGAGTACCGGAATATTGTGCTTGGCCAAGGCGCGAGCGGCGCCGAGCAGGCTGCCGTCACCGCCGACGACGATGACCATGTCGCAGACTTCGCCGAGCATCTTGCGCGACGAGGTCTGCAGGCCGTGGCCCGGCAGGACTTCGGCGATGGTGTCTTCGAGAATCACGTGCAGGTGACGATCGAGCAGAAAGCGTTTCAGTCGGCGGACGGTATCCAGCACCTGGGAACTGCCCAGGCGACCGATGATGCCGATATTGCGAAATTGCTCCATGGGACCTCTGCGGACAATCGAAAACGCGAAAAGCACGATTATGGGCGAAAGCCTGCGATAGACAAAATCCTTTCAGCCTCAAGGGTGTGCTCGTGTTTCAGGCTATGCTCGCAAGATGATCCTGTTTCCCGATTTGCTCCAGCTGCCGCACCAATTACGCCATCCGGAAGTGCGGGATCTGGCGTGGGTAATTCTGGCGCCGCCGATGCTCGCCGCCACGCCGTGGCCGCAGCGTCATCCGCTGGCCGGCAGCGATTGGGTGCATGATCCGCAGCGACTGGAACACTGGTTGCGCGAGCTCGACCGCGACAGTTATGGCTTGCTGCACTGGCTGTCGCAGGCGCGCACCCGGCGCCTGGGCCTGTATTACGAACGGTTGTGGCAGTTTGCGGTGGAGCACGCGCCGGGCATCGAATTGATCGCCGCCAACCTGCCGATCCGCCGCGAAGGCCACACCCTCGGCGAACTGGACATGCTGCTGCGAGACCGCGACGGCGTGCATCATCTCGAGCTGGCGATCAAGTTGTACCTCGGGCCGCAGCACGGTGACGGACGGGATCCGGCGCAGTGGCTGGGGCCCGGATGCCATGACCGGCTGGACCGCAAACTGGCACATCTGGCCGAGCATCAATTGCCGATATCGGCCCGTCCGGAAAGCCGCGAGGCGTTGGCGACGCTGGGCATCGGGGTGTTCAGTGCGCAGCTGTGGCTGGGCGGATACCTGCTGTACCCGTGGCCCGGTGAGGCCGCACCGCCAAAAGGCGCACATCCGCAACACCTGCGTGGCAGTTGGCTGCATCAAAAAGACTGGCCGGCCTTTGTCGATCAGCGCCCGGCCGGACGCTGGCAACCGCTGCCACGCCACGCCTGGCTGGCACCGGCGCATTATCCGGCGGACCAGACCTGGAGCCACGCACACTTGCAGATGTGGCTGGATGACCTGGAACCCCTGGCCCCGGCGCAACTGATGGTGCGCCTGATCGAGAATGCACGGGGCGAATGGGAAGAGGCGGAGCGATTGTTTCTGGTGTCGGATCTTTGGCCGAATGTGCCGGGGCTAGCCTGAAATTTTGTAGTGCTTGTACTGCCTCATCGCTGGCAAGCCAGCTCCCACAGGGGGCTTCTGTGTGCTCACTAACGAAGCCACACCAAAAAACCTGTGGGAGCTGGCTTGCCAGCGATAGGGCTCAACACGGTCTAAAGGGATAACCGCAGAGCCAATGCCGCCAAGGTAATCAACAGCACCGGCACCGTCAGCACAATCCCCACCTTGAAGTAATACCCCCAACCAATGTGGATCCCCTTGCGCTCCAGCACATGCAGCCACAACAACGTGGCCAGGCTGCCGATCGGCGTAATCTTCGGCCCCAGGTCACTGCCAATCACGTTGGCGTAAATCATCGCTTCCTTGACCACCCCGCTCGCCTGACTGGCATCAATCGACAACAACCCGATCAACACCGTCGGCAAGTTGTTCATGATCGACGACAGCAACGCCGTCAGCACACCGGTGCCCAGCGCCGCCCCCCACACGCCATGCTCGCCGAACACATCCAGCCAACCGGCCAGATACCCGGTCAGCCCGGCATTACGCAGGCCATAGACCACCAGGTACATGCCCAGCGAGAAAATCACGATCTGCCACGGCGCTTCTTTCATCACCTTGCGCGTGGAAATCTTGTGGCCGCGGGCAGCGATGCCCAGCAACAGCGCGGCGCACACCGCGGAAATCGCACTGATCGGAATGCCCAGTGGCTCCAGCGCAAAACAACCAATGAGGAGGATTACCAACACTGCCCAACCGGCGTAGAACGTGGCTTTATCGTGAATCGCAGTTTCTGGGTGTTCGAGTTGTTCAGGGTCGTAAGCCGCCGGAATGTCGCGGCGAAAAAACCACAGCAACATGCCCAGCGTCGCCGCAACGCTGACAAAGTTGACCGGCACCATCACCGCCGCATAGCGGTTGAAGCCGATGTGAAAGAAGTCTGCCGAGACAATATTGACCAGGTTCGATACCACCAGCGGCAGGCTCGCGGTGTCGGCGATAAAACCGGCCCCCATCACAAACGCCAGGGTTGCCGCCGGTGAAAAACGCAGCGCCAGCAGCATGGAGATGACGATGGGCGTCAGGATCAGTGCCGCGCCGTCATTGGCGAACAGCGCCGACACCAGCGCACCGAGCAACACCATAAAGGCAAACAGCTTGCGTCCGCTGCCCCGCCCCCAGCGCGCCACATGCAACGCGGCCCAGGCAAAGAACCCGGCTTCGTCGAGCAACAGGCTGATGATGATCAGCGCGACGAACGTGCCGGTGGCGTTCCAGATGATCTGCCACACCAGCGGGATATCGCTCAGGTGAACGACACCGAAGATCAGCGCCAGTACGGCGCCAAGCGTCGCACTCCAGCCGACGCCGAGGCCTTTGGGTTGCCAGATGACAAGGGTAATGGTCAGCAGGAAAATCAGTGACGCAGCGAGCATCCGCGACAGCCTTAATAAATGGAAAATAAGCCAAACCACAAAAATGTGGGAACGAGCTTGCTCGCGAAAGCGAACTGTCAGTCACCAAAGGTGTGGCTGATGGCCCTTTCGCGAGCAAGCTCGCTCCCACATGATCTCTGTTTTACCGCCGATCTGACCAGATTATTTCTTGTGTTGCTCCACGAACTGCCCATACGCATTGATGAAATTCTGCAGGAATGGTTTCACCGAGTCGCTCAACTTGCCCGCCTCGTCAAATGCCGAACCCGCGCCACCCAGATACGCTTCCGGCTGCTGCATGCACGGCACATTGAGAAACACGAAGGACTGGCGCAGATGCTGGTTGGCGCCAAAACCGCCAATCGCCCCCGGCGACACGCTGATTACCGCACCCGGCTTACCGCTCCAGACGCTTTTGCCATACGGCCGTGAACCCACGTCAATCGCATTCTTCAACGGTGCCGGCACCGAGCGGTTATATTCCGGGGTGACAAACAGCACCGCGTCGGAAGAGCCTACTTCTTGGCGGAAAGTGCTGTAGGCTGCCGGCGGTGAATCGCCGTCAATGTCTTCGTTATAGAGTGGCAGGTCGCCAATTTCGACAATCTTCAGTTTGAGGTTCGCCGGTGCCAGCTCGGCCAGCGCCAGTGCGACTTTGCGGTTGATCGATGCTTTGCGCAGGCTGCCGACGACTACAGCGACGTTGTAGACATTGCTCATGGAAGACTCTCGACTGTCCGTGGGAAGAGCCTGTAGTTATAGATGATTCGATGACAGTTTCACCAGCGCGCAAGGGAAATTCCTCCGCACTGATTATTTTTTTTCTGTAGGAAAACTTACAGGGCTTGATGAAGGTCTACCAAGCCGCAAATCAAGCGTTTTATCTCCAGAGGTTCTAAGCAGATGGCAGCAGTACTCGTCGGTCAGTTCCATGCAAGAGATGCGGAAGGCCGCGTTTATTCCGTGCATGAGTTCCAGGAATCCACCCCGTCGGCAGACGGTCTCACCGGCATGGAGCCTGTCACCACCTACAAACTGGCGATTGGCGATCGCGTCAAAAAGCTCAGTGACAATGAGTTTTTGCTGGTTCAGTCGGACATCACCCTGATCCGCGAACCCGAGCCAACCGTCGCTCAATAACACCTCGTTATGAGCAGAAGTCATATGCGCAGAGTTGGGGTAGGATTCAGCCTCTGACCCCACCTGCTGAACATGGACTTCACGCATGCGTTTACGTCATATCGAAGTGATTCAGGCGCTCTTGCAGACCGGTCACCTGGGCACGGCCGCCGAATGGCTGCAATTGCCGCTGACCGACGTTGAAGCGCGCTTGCGTGAAGCCGAGAGTGAGTTGGGGTTCATGCTGTTCGCCAGCGTGCGCGGACGCTTGCAGGCAACGCCCGAAGCCCGGGCATTGCAGGTGGAAATCGCCCACGTCTATGAAGCGCTGGAGCCAGTGCAGCGTCTGGCCAGCAGCCTCAAGCAATACCTCGCCCCGCCCCTGCGCATCATCGGCACCCCGCCGCTGGCGCAACAATTACTGCCACAAAGCCTCGCCGCCCTGCGCCGGCGCCTGCCTGACGCACCGTGCACCTTGCTTGGCGCATCAACCCGCGACATCGTCCGCAGCCTGTTGCTGCGCGAAAGCGATCTGGGCCTGAGCCTGCACGCCCCCGAACACCCCGACATCCACGCCCGGCCACTGGCCCACGGCAAGCTGCAATTGCTCGCTCCCCACGGCTGGCTGCAACCAAAGCAAAAGTACATTTCCCTGCAGGACCTCGCCGGTCAGGCGATGGTCGGCCTCGAAGGCCACGACCCGCTGAGCCCGGCACTGGAAAACAAGCTCCAGGCCCTGCGGCCTGTGCCGAGCATCCAGACCCGGGTGCAAACCCACCAGATGATGCGCAGCATGGTCGAGGCCGGCGAAGGGCTGGCCATCGTCGACCCGTTCACCGCCCTTGGCGCAAGGGCCGGCGGGCTGGACGTGTGCCCGTTGTCACCGGCAGTGCCGATCAGCCTGTACGCGCTGACCTGCAAACACGCGGCCACGCCTTCTGCGATTCAGACCCTGCTGGCAATCGTCACGGAACAAGCCGAGGCGATGCTGTCGAGCTGAGCGGGCGCTCCAGCGGATTATCGAACAATCGATACCAGAACAGCGCCACTTCGGCGGTGTTCGGATCGATGCCGCGATAACGCAAATGGTCGATACCGCCAATCACATAACCGCAACGCTCATACAGCCGACAGGCGCCGAGGTTGTTGTTCTGGGTTTCCAGCATGATCCCCGGCAGCTTCTTTTTGCGGCTCCAGAACTGCGCGACATCCAGCAACGCCTTGGCCACACCGTGCCGACGGGCCGGGGCGTGCACCGCCAGCTCGTCGATATGGGCGAAGCCGTTCCAGTTGGTACTGATCACCAGATGACCGACCGGCTCGTCATCCAGATACGCCATGAAGATCGCGCTGTCGGGTGCATTGTGAAAGGCGCTGAACTCCTCCGGATCGATGCCGTAGCACTTGCGGTACGGCACGATCGGCGTCACCTGCCACTGCTCGACCGGTGCGCCGACCACCGCGGCCCCATACGCAACCACCTCAAAACTGAAGTCGCTGCCCCAGATATAAGGCGCAAAGCCCTCATCGGCGACCCGCACCGACAGCCCTGGGTATTTCGGATTCATGACCGGTTGCATACTCGGGAAAGTCCTCATTCCTTGACGCAATCGACGGTGTAGAACCGCCCATTGCCTTCATCTTCATGTTGCAGTCCATGCACATCAGCGACAAAACCGGGAAAGCTGCTATCGAACGTGCGGGCAAACTTCAGGTAGTCGATGATCGAGCGGGTGGCTTCGGTGAAGCGCTCGCCGGGCATGATCAACGGAATACCCGGCGGATACGGCACCAGCATCACCGCCGCGATCCGCCCCTCCAGCTCATCTATCGGCACCGCTTCGACTTCGCCACGCACCAGATGATCATAGGCGTGGGCCGGTTTCATGGCGATTTCCGGCAGTACCGTGTACATGCGTTTAAGGTGTCTGGCCGTGGCATTGCTGCGATAGCAGGCATGCAATTGATCGCACAGATCGCGCAGGCCCATGCCGCGATAACGCGTGCTGTCTTGTTGCGCAACGCACGGCAGGCAGGTTTCGAGACGGACGTTGGCATCGTAACTGCGCTTGAATTCCAGCAATTCAGTGAGCAGCGTGCTCCATTTGCCTTTGGTGATGCCCATCGAAAACAGCACCAGAAACGAATACAGACCGGTCTTTTCCACCACCAGCCCACGCTCCCAGAGGAACTTGCTGACCACCGCCGCCGGGATGCCCTTCTCGCTCAACGCACCGCCGGCGTTCACCCCCGGCATCACCAGGGTGACTTTGATGGGGTCGAGCAGCACGTAGTCGTCACTGACTTCACCAAACCCGTGCCATTCGGCCTCCGGCTGCAACAACCAGTCTTCGGTCTGCACGCGGTCGATACCTTCGACCCCCGGCGGTTGCCAGATCGAGAACCACCAGTCATCGGCGGCAATGTGCTGCCGCAGATTAGCCAACGCCCGGCGGAAGCTCAGGGCTTCGTCGAAGGTTTCCTGCAACAGCGAGCGCCCGGCCGGGCCTTCCATCATCGCCGATGCCACGTCCAGCGAAGCAATGATGCTGTACTGCGGCGAGGTCGAGATGTGCATCATGAACGCTTCGTTGAAACGATCACGGTCCAGTTGCCGCGCCCCGCCGTCCTGCACGTGAATCATCGAAGCCTGACTGAACGCGGCGAGCAGTTTGTGCGTGGAATGGGTGGTGAACACCAGCGGGCTGGTTTCGCTGCGCGAGGTGGCCATGCCGTAGCGACCGGCGAAGAACTCGTGAAACGCCGCGTAGGCGTACCAGGCTTCGTCGAAATGCAGCACTTCGACGCTGTTGCCCAGGTTCTGCTTGATCAGCTCGGCGTTGTAGCACAAGCCGTCGTAGGTTGAGTTGGTGACCACCGCCAGTTTGACTTTCGGCTCACGCCCCTTGGTCAACGGGCTGGCCTCGATCTTGGCCTGAATCGATTCGCGACTGAATTCACTCAGCGGAATCGGGCCGATGATCCCCAGTTCATTGCGCTCCGGACACAGGTACAGCGGGATTGCGCCGGTCATGATGATCGCGTGCAGCACCGATTTGTGACAGTTGCGATCAACCAGTACCAGGTCGTCGCGACCGACCATCGAGTGCCAGACAATCTTGTTGGCGGTCGAGGTGCCATTGATCACGAAAAAGGTGTGGTCGGCGCCGAAGTTGCGCGCCGCGCGGGCTTCCGCTTCAGCGAGGGGGCCAGTGTGGTCGAGCAGCGAACCGAGCTCCGGTACGGACACCGACAAATCCGAACGCAGGGTATTTTCCCCGAAGAACTGATGAAACGCCTGCCCCACCGGACTCTTGTGATACGCCACACCGCCGCCGTGGCCTGGGGTGTGCCAGGAATAATTGGAGTCGGCTGTGTGCTGTACCAGCGCCTTGAAAAATGGCGGCAGCAAACCATCCAGATACTTGCGCGCCGCCCGCGCCACTTGCCGGGCAAGGAACGGCACGGTGTCTTCGAACAGATACAGGATGCCGCGCAGTTGATTGAGCTCGGCCATGGCATCGGCCGGGGCGTTTTCCAGGGTGACCTGTTCGCCCAGGGCAAAGATCGGCAGATCCGGTGCGCGCACCCGCGCCAGGCCGATCAGTTCGGCCATGTTCTGCAATAAATGGGAGTTCGTGCTGGCGTCTTCGGCAGCGATCAGCATGCACGCCAGACCATGATGGGTCGAAGCCACCAACCGCCCTTCGGTGTAATCGGTGGCCGAAACGATATTGAAACCTTCCTGCTCCAACTCGCGGGCGATGCCACGGATACGGTCACCGGCGACCGTGTCGGCCTTGATGTCGCGGTGGACGATCAACACCGGAAACTTCAAATCTTTGTACATGAGGCTCAGTGTCCCGAGGCGGCGGATCAATGTCTGCCAATGCACTCAGGGTAGAGGGTTGCAGCGAAAGTGGCGAGGGTGGCCAGTTGGCTTCATGACACCTGACCTGACTTTTGTGGCGAGAGAGCTTGCTCCCTCACCACAGGGACAGGGTCAAGCCTGCGCGTCAGCCTCGGCGATCTGCGTCCACAATGCCGGACCACCGGCGGATTTGGCAATGATCTCCAGCCGCGCCATATGCGCCGCCAGCTCTTCTTCCGTCGCCCGAATGATCCGCGCGGGCTGGCGATCGGCCGGCAGACGCCGGATCTCGGTGGCGGAGTTGTCCGCACCCTCTCCTGTGCCATTGCCGTCGGAAGCGTTACCGGCCAGCGACAGACTGGTCTGGCCACCGGTCATGGTCAGGTAGACGTCGGCGAGAATCTCCGAGTCGAGCAAGGCGCCGTGCAGTTCACGGCCGGAGTTGTCGACGCCATAACGTTTGCACAACGCATCGAGGCTGTTGCGCTGCCCCGGGTGACGTTCCCGGGCCATCATCAGGGTGTCGAGGATCGAGCAGTGTCGGGTGATGTCAGCGCGATCGTGCTGGCCCATCAAGGCGAATTCGTTGTTGATGAAGCCAACGTCGAACGCCGCATTATGGATGATCAGCTGCGCGCCGTTGATGAACTCGAAAAACTCGTCGGCCACCTCGGCGAAACGCGGTTTGCCGACGAGGAATTCGTTGGTGATGCCGTGAACGCCGATCGCGCCTTCGTCACTCTCGCGATCCGGTTGCAGATAGACGTGAAAGTGCCGGCCCGTGAGGCGCCGACCGATCAGTTCGACACAGCCGATTTCAATGATCCGGTGACCATCGGTCACCGGCATGCCGGTGGTTTCGGTATCGAGTACAACGGATCTGGTGGCCATCAGTGTTCAATTCTCAACGGGGTCAATCGTGCAAAAAAGCGGATGTTAACACGCTCGGCGGGGTGTTTCAGTCAGACCGTGGCGCGCCCTTCGCGAGCAAGCTCGCTCCCACATTGGAATGCATTCCAATTCAGGGAAGGGGCATCAGATCTGGAATGCATTTCCCTGTGGGAGCGAGCTTGCTCGCGAATGGCCGCACCACGGTTCAGAAGCGAAATCAGCTTTGCTTGTAGCCGCGCACTTCGTCCACGCCACGGTTGGCCAACTGGTCAGCCCGCTCGTTGCCGTGATGCCCGATGTGCCCGCGCACCCACTTCCAGGTGACCTTGTGACGATTGACCTGCTCGTCGAGTTCTTTCCACAGATCAGCATTTTTCACCGGTTCTTTCGCCGCCGTCTTCCAGCCGCGCTTCTTCCAGTTGGCCATCCACTCGTTGATGCCTTTCATCACGTACTGCGAGTCGGTCACCAGCAACACTTCGCAGGGCCGCTTCAAGGCTTCGAGGCCACGGATGGCGCCGAGCAGTTCCATGCGGTTGTTGGTGGTATTGGCCTCGCCGCCCCACAGTTCCTTTTCGACGCCCTTGCACACCAGCAAGGCGCCCCAGCCGCCCGGACCGGGGTTGCCCTTACAGGCGCCGTCGGTGAACAGTTCTACGCTATCGACGCTTTCGCTCATGCCAGTCTATCCAGAATAAATGCCTGCCTCGTCAATCACGGATCGACGATGGCCGCAGCCGGAGCATGTCCGGCCACTTATAAAAAGAAGGTTTACGGTTCGATACGGCGGCGGTTGACCTTGGCCATCGGCAGCGGAATCAGCTTGCCCATCGGCTCGCGACGTTCCTGACGCACCGGTCGCAGGCCGACCACAATCTTGCGTGCCACCAATAAATAGAAACCGCCGCCCGACAGTTGCCAGTCACCGGCCTTGCGTTCCCAGCCGGCCAGACGGGCCTGCCACTTGGCTGACGCGAGCGGCGGACGATAGCACCCGAAGCGGCGTTTCTCCAGCGCAAAGCCCAGCAGATTGAGCCAGTCGGCCACTCGCGAAGGCGAGATGCAACGGGCCTGACGCAAGGCGTCATGGGCGAAGACATGCCGCAATCCCCAGGTGCTCCAGGGGTTGATGCCGACGATCAGCAAATGCCCGCCGGGGCGCACGCTGCTCGCGGCTTCGCGCAACAGGCCGTGGGGCGACAGACAGAAATCGAGGCCGTGCTGCATCACCACCACGTCGGCGGCATGCTCGCTCAGCGGCCAGGCCTGTTCTTCGCAGACGATCTCGACCCCGGGCAGCGGCGCGCCAAGGCGCACGTTGCGCTGAACCTGCGGTGCCGAGGGCGGGGTTTGCGCGGACGGGCCGTAATGCACCAGATAACCACCGAAGAAGCGACCCAGCTCGTCTTCAAGCATGCGCCGCTCTTCGTCGAGCAGAAATTGCCCGAGCGGCCCCGACAGCCATTCACGTGCGGCGCTGATCAATGCCAGCCAGTCCGGATCGGCCTGAGCGAACGCTTTATCGGTCATGTCATTCTCCAACGCGCCAGGAACTACTAAGATGCGCCAATGTTTTCCGCTTGGCGAATTCCGACAATGATACAGATCAGTGCCCTGCCCGCGTTCACCGACAACTACATCTGGTTGTTACAGGATCACCGCTCCCAACGCTGTGCGGTGGTCGATCCGGGCGACGCCACGCCGGTGCTGGCGTGGCTCGACGCCCATCCGGGCTGGGTGCTGAGCGACATCCTGATCACCCACCACCATCATGACCACGTCGGCGGCGTCGAGCGCCTCAAGCAGGCCAGTGGCGCCACGGTCTATGGGCCGGCCAGCGAAAACATCCCGGCGCGTGACGTGGCGCTCAAGGACAACGATAGCGTCAGTGTGCTCGGCTGGGACTTCGCGGTCTATGCGGTGCCCGGTCACACCTTGGGACACATTGCCTATTACCACCACGGTCTGCTGTTTTGCGGCGACACCTTGTTTGCCGCCGGTTGTGGCCGCTTGTTCGAAGGCACGCCGGAGCAGATGCACCATTCCCTGAGCCGTCTCGCCGCGTTGCCCGAAGATACGCTGGTCTACTGCACCCATGAATACACCCTGAGCAATCTCAAGTTTGCGGCTGCGGTGGAACCGACCAACCCGGACATCGCCGCTCGTCTGGAAAAAGTCAGCCAGCAACGGCAAAACGGGGTCATGACCCTGCCCTCGACCCTGGCTCTGGAAAAGCTCACCAACCCGTTTTTGCGGACCACTGAAACATTAGTTACACAAAAAGTGGACGAACGGGCAGGCGCTCAAAACCGGGCGCCGAGTGAGGTATTTGCTGCGCTGCGAGCCTGGAAAGATAAATTCTAAGTGACTCACCAGCTGGTACAAAAATTCTGAATGGTTGACCGCAGGGGGTGCGCTTTCTAGAATCGCCCGACATTTTTGCCCGGAACTTACTTCCAGCCAATGTCGTCATCCATACGTAAGTCCGTCAATTCAGACGCATTGACCCGCCTGGCGCAAGCCATCGCGGTGGCTGTGTCCGCCACGCTGGCGGGCTGTTCCAGCCATGCTCCGCAGACTGAAGCGACCCATACGCCGAACATTGCTGCGCGAGCCAAGCAGAAGCCCATCTGGCTGAGTGAAAAGCCCAGCCCGCAGGTGCCCCAGGACATCTGGGAGCGTATGCGCGGCGGTTTCCAGCTGCAAGAAGGCCTGGGCGTGAACCCGCGCATCGAGCAGCAGCGCCTGTGGTTCGCCAGTAACCCCTCTTTCCTCGAGAATGCCGGCGAACGCGGCAGTCTCTATATTCATTACATCGTCGAGCGTCTCGAAGAGCGCAACATGCCGCTGGAACTGGCCCTGCTGCCAGTGATCGAGAGCGCCTACAACCCGATGGCCTACTCCCGCTCCGACGCGTCGGGGCTGTGGCAGTTCATCCCGTCCACGGGCCGCTACTACAACCTGCGCCAGACCCGCTTTTATGATGGCCGTCGCGACATCACCGCCTCGACCACCGCAGCGATGGATTACCTGACCCGCCTGCACGACATGTTCAACGGTGACTGGCTGCTGGCCCTGGCCGCCTACAACGCCGGTGAAGGCACCGTCAGCCGCGCCATTGAGCGGAACGAGAAGCTAGGCTTGCCGACCGACTACTGGAACCTGTCTTCGTTGCCGGCGGAAACCCAGGCCTACGTGCCGAAACTGCTGGCGCTGTCGCAAGTGGTGCTGGCGCCGGAAGCCTACGGGGTGAACCTCAACCCGATCGCCAACGAACCGTATTTCCAGGTCGTCGAAATCAACCAGCGCATGGACCTGTCGAAGGTCGCGGCAGTGGCCAACATCGACGAAGACGAACTGTTCCAGCTCAACCCGGCGTTCAAGCAGCGCACCACCATCGACGGCCCTCAGCACCTGCTGGTGCCGACATCGAAGGCGCAACTGCTGACCGCCAGCCTGCAGACCATGCGGCCGGAAGAGCTGATCAGCCCGCGCTCGCTGAAACCGGTGTTCGAAGGCGCCGATCCGTCGGAAGTGGCACAGCTCAAGCGTGCCTATCGCGTGAAGCGTGGCGACAACCTTGGCTCCATCGCCAAGGCCAACAAGGTTGAAGTCAAGGATCTGCAGCGCTGGAACAAGCTGACCGGCAAGAACCTCAAGGTCGGCCAGACGCTGGTGATGCAAGACACCACCAAGCGCACGCCGGCTCGCAAGTCGGGGCGCGTCAATACCGTGATTGCGGCCAACAGCAAGAGCAAAGGCAAGGACGACAGCGCGCAGCAGACCCAGTACAAGGTCAAGCGCGGCGACACGCTGTACGTCGTGGCCAAGCGCTTCAACGTTGAGATGCAGCATCTCAAGCGCTGGAATCCGGGTGCGGGTAAAGCGTTGAAGCCGGGGCAGATGCTCACGGTTTATCAACCGCACTGACAGAAGAGCCCCTGAGTTTTCGGGGGCTTTTTTTTGGATCAGGTTTTTGTGGTGTGCTTTAGATCGTTCCCCCTCACCCCAGCCCTCTCCCCCACGGGGGGCGAGGGGGAAAGGGAGCCGATCTCCGTGCTGTTCAAAATCCGAGTTCGACTCGGTATCGCACGTCGGTGCAATTCGCCCAGACACCACAGTCAGTCCCCTCTCCCTCCGGGAGAGGGTCAGGGTGAGGGGCTTTTGAGAACTTGAGTTCGACTCGGTATCGCACGTCGGTGCAATTCGCCCAGACACCACAGTCAGTCCCCTCTCCCTCCGGGAGAGGGTTAGGGTGAGGGGCTTTTGAGAACTTGAGTTCGACTCGGTGCAGCACGTCGGTGTAATTCGTCCAAACACCACGATCAGTCCCCTCTCCCCCCGGGAGAGGGTTAGGGGCTTTTGAGAACTTGAGTTCGACTCGGTGCAGCACGTCGGTGTAATTCGTCCAGACACCACAGTCAGTCCCCTCTCCCTCCGGGAGAGGGTCAGGGTGAGGGGCTCTTCGCGCAAACGATTAACCCTGCATTAACCCGCATCTTTTTCCTGTCCAGACAAGCTGTTACTGTACGGCCCACTAAGCCCAAGCCGCCTGGATCGGATCTGACTTGAAGCGTCCCCTCCTCCTGCTCCTGATCAGCCTGGCCTTGAGCTCAACCGCAAGCGCGACGATTACCGAAAGTCACGGTTATGCGCAGTTCGGCACGCTCAAGTACCCGGCCAGATTTACCCACTTCGACTGGGTCAACCCGCAAGCGCCCAAGGGCGGTACGTTGCGGGTGATGGCATTCGGCACCTTCGATACGGTCAATCCCTACACGTTCAAGGGCACCAGCCCGGTCACCACGCCGAATTTCCTGCAGTACGGCATCAACGAGCTGAACGAGCCGCTGATGGTCGGCACCGGCCAGTATTCGCCGTCCGGTGACGAACCCGCATCCAGTTACGGCTTGATCGCGCAATCGGTGGAGTACAGCGAAGATCGCAGCTGGGTGGTGTTCAATCTGCGCCCCGAAGCACGTTTTCACGATGGCACGCCGATCACCGCCTACGACGTGGCGTTCTCCTACCGTCTGCTGCTCAAGGAAGGTCATCCGCTGTACCGAACGGCGTTGCAGGAAGTGTTGCGCGTCGACATCCTCAACAAGCAGCGCATCCGTTTCGTGCTCAAGCGCTCCGGTAATCCGTTGTTGATCCTGCGTCTCGGCGAACTGCCGGTGCTGCCGCAGCATTACTGGAAAGACCGCGACTTCAAGGCCACCACCTTCGAGCCGCCGCTGGGCAGCGGGCCATACCGCATCACGTCCGTCACACCGGGGCGGCAGTTGACATTCGAACGGGTCAAGGACTACTGGGGCAAGGATTTGCCGGTCAATCGCGGCAAGTACAACTTCGATCGCATGGAAGTCGAGTTCTACCGCGACAGCGACGTCGCCTTCGAAGCGTTCAAGGCCGGCGAGTTCGACATCTATATCGAGCACCAGGCGAAGAACTGGGCCAACGGCTACAACTTCCCGGCCGTGCGCCGTGGCGATGTTATCAAGGCGCAGATCCCGCATCAGATCCCGACCCCGAGCCAGGGCCTGTTCATGAACACCCGGCGTCCGACGATTGCCGACGTCAAGGTGCGTGAAGCGCTGGGCCTGATGTTCGACTTCGAGTGGACCAACCGCGCGCTGTTCAGCGACGCCTACAAGCGCACGACCAGCTACTACCCCAACAGCGAGTTTTCCGCGACGGGGCTGCCGGTCGGCCATGAATGGCTGATGCTCAAGCCGTACAAGGAGCAACTCCCGGCCCGGCTGTTCACCGCACCGTTCAGCCTGCCGCAGACCGATGGCCGCGGCATCCCCCGGGAGACCATGCGCAAGGCCCTGGCCCTGCTCGCCGGGGCCGGCTGGAAGCTCGAACGGTCAACGCTTGCAAAACGCCAATGGCCAGCCACTGAGCTTCGAACTGCTGCTGGTCAACCCGAACCTTGAGCGCATCCTGCAGCCGTACATCGAAAACCTCAACAGCATCGGCATAGATGCGCGCCTGCGCACGGTGGATCGCGCCCAGTACAAACAACGTCTGGATCAGTTCGATTTCGACATGATCCTGATGACGCTCAACCAGACGCTCAGCCCGGGTCTGGAGCAATGGCAGTACTTCCATTCCAGTCAGGTCGGGGTCAAGGGCAGCAAGAATTACGCGGGTATCGCCAATCCGGTGGTCGATCACCTGCTCGAGCAATTGCTCGCCGCACGCACCCGCGACGAACAGGTCGCCGCCGGCAAGGCGCTGGACCGCGTGCTGCTGTGGCAGCACTACAGCATTCCCAACTGGTACCTCAATTATCACCGTCTGGCCTACCGCAACCGGTTGGCCTTTGTCACCACGCCGCCTTACACCCTGGGCCTGAGCGCGTGGTGGCTGAAGTGCTTCGGAGAAAGATCAATGAAACCGTTCCGCGCCCTGCTCGTGCAGGCCAGCGGTCTGCTGTTCGCCGGGCTGGCCTGTGCCGCCCCGCAACACGCTGTGACCCTGTACAACGAGCCGCCGAAATACCCGGCCGATTTCAAGCATTTCGATTACGTGAATCCCGACGCGCCCAAGGGTGGCATCTTCCGTCAGGCCGGTTTCGGCGGCTTCGACAGCCTCAACCCGTTCATCAGCAAAGGGGTGCCGGCCGACGACGTCGGGCAAATCTACGACACCCTGACCAAGCACAGCCTCGATGAGCCGTTCACCGAATACGGCCTGATCGCCAGCAAGATCGAAAAGGCTCCGGACAACAGCTGGGTGCGCTTCTACCTGCGCCCCGAAGCGCGCTTCCACGACGGCCACCCGGTACGTGCCGAGGACGTGGTGTTCAGCTTCAACACGCTGACCAAGGAAGGTTCACCGCTGTTTCGCGGCTACTACAGCGACGTTTCCGAAGTGATCGCCGAAGATCCGCTGAAAGTGCTGTTCAAGTTCAAGCACACCAACAACCGCGAGTTGCCGCTGATTCTCGGCCAGTTGCCGGTGCTGCCGAAACACTGGTGGGCCAGTCGCGATTTCACCAAGGGCAACCTGGAAATCCCGCTGGGCAGCGGCCCGTACAAGGTCGCCGAAGTGAAGGCCGGGCGCTCGGTGCGCTATGAGCGGGTCAAGGATTACTGGGGCAAGGACTTGCCGGTCAACCGTGGTTTCTACAATTTCGACACGATGACCACCGATTACTACCGCGACAACACCGTTGCCCTCGAAGCGCTGAAGGCCGGGCAGTTCGATTACTGGCTGGAAATGACTGCAAAGAACTGGGCCAACGCCTACAACATCCCGGCGGTTACCGAAGGTCGCTTGATCAAGGAACAGATCGCCAACAGCAACCCGACCGGCATGCAGGGCTTTGTCTTCAACCTGCGCCGCCCGGTGTTTCAGGATGTGCGGGTGCGTCAGGCGCTCGGCCTGCTCTTCGACTTCGAATGGACCAACAAACAACTGTTCAACGGCGCCTACTTCCGCACCCGCAGCTATTTCGAGAACTCGGAAATGGCTGCCACTGGCCTGCCTGACGCCGAGCAACGGGCGATCCTCGAGCCGTTCCGCAGCAAACTCCCGGCGCAAGTGTTCAGTGAGGCCTTCGAGAACCCGAAGACCGATGCCAGCGGCATGATCCGCGCTCAGCAGCGCGAGGCCTATCAATTGCTGCAAGAGGCTGGTTGGAAGATCGTCGATGACAAAATGGTCGACGCCACCGGCAAACCGGTGGTCATCGAATTTCTCCTCGCGCAGACCGAATTCGAACGGGTGCTGCTGCCGTTCAAACGCAACCTCGCTGACCTCGGCATCGACCTGGTGATCCGTCGCGTGGACGTCTCGCAGTACATCAACCGCGTGCGTTCGCGGGACTTCGACATGGTGGTTGGCAGTTTCCCACAGTCCAACTCGCCGGGTAACGAGCAGCGCGAATTCTGGATGAGCGCCGCCGCCGACAAACCGAGCAGCCGCAACACCATGGGCCTGAAAGACCCGATCGTCGATCAATTGGTGGAGACCCTGATCAACGCCGATTCACGCAGCAGCCTGGTGGCTCATGCCCGTGCACTGGACCGGGTATTGCAATGGGGTTACTACGTGGTCCCCAACTGGCACATCAAGACCTGGCGCGTGGCCTACTGGAACCACATCGGCCACCCGAAAGTCTCGCCCAAGTACGACATCGGGATTAACACCTGGTGGGTCAAGCCTGACGCGAAACCCGCCATAGAAGTCGAAACCAAACTGCAAGCCGACCCTGTGGGCACGGAGTAATCAGATGCTGGCGTATATTTTTCGGCGACTGCTGCTGATCATCCCGACCCTGTTCGGCATCCTGCTGATCAACTTCGTGATCATCCAGGCCGCGCCCGGCGGCCCGGTGGAACAGATGATCGCCAAACTCGAGGGCTTCGAGGGCGCCACCAGCCGCATTGCCGGCGGCGGTGCCGAGGTGTCGGTGGCTGGCTCGTCCTATCGTGGCGCACAAGGCCTGGACCCGGCGCTGATCAAGGAAATCGAGCACATGTACGGGTTCGACAAATCGGCCCCGGAACGCCTGTGGATCATGGTCAAGAACTACGCGAAGCTGGATTTCGGCGACAGTTTCTTCCGCGACGCCAAGGTCATCGACCTGATCAAGGAAAAGATGCCGGTGTCGATCTCGCTGGGGCTGTGGAGCACGCTGATCATGTACCTGGTGTCGATCCCGCTGGGGATCGCCAAGGCCACGCGGCACGGCAGCCACTTCGATGTGTGGACCAGTTCGGCAATCATCGTCGGCTATGCGATTCCGGCGTTCCTGTTTGCGATCCTGCTGATCGTGGTGTTTGCCGGCGGCAGTTACCTGGACTGGTTCCCGCTACGCGGCCTGACCTCGAACAACTTCGATGAGTTGAGTGTCGGCGGCAAGATCCTCGACTACTTCTGGCACCTGGCGCTGCCAGTGACCGCGCTGGTGATCGGCAACTTCGCGACCATGACCCTGCTGACCAAAAACAGCTTTCTCGACGAGATCAACAAACAGTACGTGGTCACCGCCAAGGCCAAAGGCCTGACCCGCCACCGCGTGCTCTACGGCCACGTGTTCCGCAACGCCATGCTGCTGGTGATCGCCGGGTTCCCGTCGGCGTTCATCGGCATCTTCTTCACAGGATCCTTGCTGGTGGAAGTGATCTTCTCCCTCGACGGTCTGGGGCTGATGAGTTTCGAAGCGGCGATCAACCGCGATTACCCGGTGGTGTTCGGCACCCTGTTCATCTTCACCCTGCTGGGGTTGGTGGTGAAACTGATCGGCGACCTCACCTACACCCTGGTCGATCCGCGCATCGACTTCGAAAGCCGGGAGCATTGAGATGAACCTGTCCCCTCTCAACCGCCGCCGGTTCGAACTGTTCAAGGCCAACAAGCGTGGCTGGTGGTCGCTGTGGCTGTTCCTGATCCTGTTCGGCCTGAGCCTCGGCGCCGAGCTGATCGCCAACGACAAGCCGCTGGTGGTGCATTACGACAACAATTGGTACTTCCCGGCGATCAAGCGCTACCCGGAAACCACTTTCGGCGGCGAGTTTCCGTTGGAGGCCAACTACAAGAGCCCGTACATCCGCGAACTGCTCAAGGCCAAGGATGCGTGGGTGTTGTGGGCGCCGATCCCCTACAGCTACCAGAGCATCAATTACGACCTGAAAGTCCCGGCCCCGGCCCCGCCCTCGGCGGACAACCTGCTGGGCACCGACGACCAGGGCCGCGATGTGCTGGCGCGGGTGATCTACGGCTTCCGCATCTCGGTGCTGTTTGCCCTGACGTTGACCGTGTTGAGTTCGATCATCGGCGTGATCGCCGGCGCGCTGCAGGGCTTCTATGGCGGCTGGGTCGACTTGGCCGGGCAGCGTTTTCTGGAGATCTGGTCGGGGTTGCCGGTGCTGTACCTGCTGATCATTCTCGCCAGTTTCGTCCAGCCGAATTTCTGGTGGCTGCTGGGGATCATGCTGCTGTTCTCGTGGATGAGCCTGGTCGACGTGGTGCGCGCCGAGTTCCTCCGTGGCCGCAACCTTGAATACGTGCGCGCCGCGCGGGCGCTGGGCATGCAGAACGGCGCGATCATGTTCCGCCACATCCTGCCCAACGCGATGGTCTCGACCATGACCTTCATGCCGTTCATCCTCACCGGCGCCATTGGCACCCTCACCGCGTTGGACTTCCTCGGTTTCGGCTTGCCGGCCGGCAGTCCGTCGCTGGGTGAGCTGGTGGCCCAGGGTAAATCCAACCTGCAAGCGCCGTGGCTGGGCATGAGCGCATTTGCCGTGCTGGCGTTGATGTTGAGTTTGCTGGTGTTTATCGGCGAGTCCGCTCGCGATGCCTTCGACCCGAGGAAGTGAAATGAATCAGGACAATCTGATCGAAGTGCGCGACCTCGCCGTCGAATTTGGCCTTGGCGAGCGCGTCCACCGCGTGGTCGAAGGTGTGAGCTTCGACATCAAGCGCGGCGAAACCCTGGCGCTGGTCGGTGAATCCGGCTCGGGCAAATCGGTGACGGCGCACTCGATCCTGCGCCTGCTGCCCTACCCGATCGCCCGTCACCCGGCCGGCAGCATCAATTACGCCGGACAGAATCTGCTGGCACTGAAAGAAAAGACCATTCGCCACATTCGCGGCAACCGCATCGCAATGATCTTTCAGGAGCCGATGACCTCGCTGAACCCGCTGCACTCGATCGAGAAGCAGATCAACGAGGTGCTGGGCATCCACAAGGGCCTGACCGGCAAAGTCGCGACCCAGCGCACCCTGGAGCTGCTGGAGATGGTCGGCATCCCCGAGCCGCACAAGCGCCTCAAGGCCCTGCCCCACGAATTGTCCGGCGGCCAGCGCCAGCGGGTGATGATTGCCATGGCCCTGGCCAACGAGCCGGAACTGCTGATTGCCGACGAGCCGACCACCGCCCTGGATGTGACCGTTCAGCTGAAAATCCTCGATTTGCTCAAGGAATTGCAGGCTCGATTGGGCATGTCGCTGTTACTGATCAGTCACGATTTGAACCTGGTGCGAAGAATTGCGCATCGCGTATGTGTCATGCAGCGCGGTTGCATCGTCGAACAGGCATCGTGCGAAGAGCTGTTCCGTTCGCCGCAGCATCCGTACACTCGGGAATTGCTCGGCGCGGAGCCCAGCGGAGGCCCGGCGAGCAATAAAATCGGCGCGCCGCTGCTTGAAGTCGAGGACCTGAAAGTCTGGTTCCCGATCAAGAAAGGCCTGCTCAAGCGCACGGTGGATTACGTCAAGGCAGTGGACGGCATCAATTTCAGCCTGCCTCAGGGTCAGACCCTGGGGATCGTGGGGGAAAGCGGTTCCGGCAAATCCACCCTAGGTCTGGCGATTTTGCGGCTGATCGCCAGCAAAGGCGCCATTCGCTTTGAAGGCAAGCAGCTAGACTGCCTGACGCAGAACGAGGTTCGCCCGTTGCGTCGGGAGATGCAGGTGGTGTTTCAGGACCCGTTCGGCAGCCTGAGCCCGCGCATGTGCGTCAGCGACATCGTTGGCGAAGGCTTGCGGATTCACAAGATGGGCACCGCCGAAGAACAAGAGGCGGCGATTATTGCGGCATTGAAGGAGGTAGGTCTGGATCCGGAAGCCCGGCACCGCTACCCCCACGAATTTTCCGGTGGGCAGCGGCAGCGAATCGCCATTGCCCGGGCTTTGGTGCTGAAACCGGCGCTGATCCTGCTGGACGAGCCGACGTCGGCGCTCGACCGGACGGTGCAGCGGCAAGTGGTGGAGCTGTTGCGTTCACTGCAAGCCAAGTACAACCTGACGTATTTGTTTATCAGCCATGATTTGGCTGTCGTCAAAGCGCTGAGCCACCAGTTGATGGTGGTCAAGCATGGCCAAGTGGTCGAACAGGGAGACGCGCAAAGTATCTTTGCCGCCCCCCAACATCCGTATACACAGCAGTTGCTGGAAGCCGCTTTTCTGGCACCAGCCACTGCGCAATAACCTGAAAGAGGAGCAACACATGGGTTTTCTCGCCGGTAAGCGCGTACTGATCGTCGGTGTCGCCAGCAAGCTGTCCATCGCATCCGGCATCGCTGCCGCCATGCATCGCGAGGGCGCTGAGCTTGCCTTCACTTATCAGAACGACAAACTGAAAGGTCGTGTTGAAGAATTCGCACAGGGCTGGGGTTCGAGCCCGGAGCTGTGCTTCCCGTGCGACGTGGCCAGCGATGAAGAAATCGCCAAGGTCTTCGAAGAGCTGAGCAAGAAGTGGGACGGCCTGGACTGCATCGTGCATTCCGTCGGCTTCGCCCCGGGCGACCAACTGGACGGCGACTTCACCGAAGCCACCACCCGTGAAGGTTTCCGTATCGCTCACGACATCAGCGCCTACAGCTTCGTGGCCCTGGCCAAAGCTGGCCGCGAAATGATGAAAGGCCGCAACGGCAGCCTGCTGACCCTGTCGTACCTGGGCGCCGAGCGCACCATGCCGAACTACAACGTAATGGGCATGGCCAAGGCTTCGCTGGAAGCTGGCGTACGTTACCTGGCCGGCTCCCTGGGCCCGGACGGCACCCGCGTCAACTGCGTATCGGCTGGCCCGATCCGTACTCTGGCAGCCTCGGGCATCAAGAACTTCCGCAAGATGCTGGCCGCCAACGAAGCGCAAACCCCGCTGCGCCGTAACGTCACCATCGAAGAAGTCGGCAACGCCGGCGCCTTCCTGTGCTCCGACCTGGCGTCGGGCATCAGCGGTGAAATCATGTACGTCGACGGCGGCTTCAACACCACCGCCATGGGCAACATCGAAGAGTAATCTTCGCCTGTCCCATAAAAACCCGCCATTTGCTGGCGGGTTTTTTATGGGTTGAAGCAAAAGAACTTCAAGCAAGAATGCCGAGGATTCTCGGAGCGGGAGCAACAGCTGAGTCGATGGCGGCGAGGATTCTTCCCGTAGTGGTTTGAACCAGCACCCCACCCATCAGGTTAGAAGGCTCATGCACATGCAAGCCTTGATCTCCGAAGTCCGGATCAAGCTGGCCATTGGTCTGGACCCGCAACCAGTAGGCACGTGCGGCGAACCCGGCGTAACCGGCAGCAATGATTTTTCCATCCGCCTGCAAGGCAACTGCATTGCATATGAGGACATAGCCCGGAACATCCATGGGCACATCAGTCAACAGTCTGATCCCGTTATTGAACGTCGGATCAAATTCACCATCGGCTGTCAGCCTGGAGACACATACCCGATACCCGCTGGGCTTGACAACTTCATGTCCCACCACAATGAGCTTGTCTTCAAGAAAAATGACACGCCCCATCACGTTGTCGCCATCGGCTTCCCAGTAGCCGTTCCTGCCAAAGGTATCGTCGAGTGCACCATTTGACAAAAACCGGGCGACTGATTGTTTTCGATCATATGAACCCACCCGCACCCGCTCGGTGGTTCCGCCCACAACAATCTTCCCGTCGCGGGTCACGACCACGCTTTTAACTTCAGTGTTCTGCCCGTTCATGAGCACCTCGACAAAGCCGCGCCCACCGCCAAATTCCAGATCGGCCTCGCCATTGGCCTGAAGTCGATAAAGTCGGCTGCCCCTGAGCACCAATTGGTCTTGTCCATCGACCAAGGTATACGACGCCGCAACCAGGATTTTCCCGTCGGCCTGTAAACATCCGTACGAAGGGAACTCGGTGAACAGATTGTTTTGTGCCGGCAACGGCAGAATCTTGTTACCGAAGACCAGATCCGGGGTTCCATTGCTGTTGAATCGGGTAATGGCAACTTTGGGTCGTTGATCAGAGCGATCGTCGCGAAGCGCTCCGATCACCACATATTTTCCATCCGCCTGTTGGAGTAACTGAACGGGGACCGATAGCTTGCCGGGCGCAAACTCCCACCGGGTGACCCCGTCGCTGCCAAACTGCAGATCCTGGCTGCCGTTGGCGAAAATCCGGTAAAACCACATTTCGTTACCGACCCACAGGCCATGGACAATAGAGCCCTGGTTATCCTCCACCATGCACCGGAGGGTGCCTGAAGCAATGGGAACGTTTACAACACCGTCCACGCCGAATGTTGGATCGAGATCGCCGGCATTGTTGACAGAAGAAGCGCCATCTTGACTGTTCATGTGGTTCATCCTTTGAGAAAGACGCTGCCTGTAATGCTTTGCGCGAATGGCGTATCTGAAAGTCTTGAGGCAGCAGTTCGAAACGCGCGAGCTACTGTCACACGCCGCCCTACCGCGAAACACCTGTCAGAAATGACAGTGCCATAGTCTTTACGAGCCAAATCAGTGTCTCGGCAGCCCCGGCTTTTTTGTGCGCTCCCGCTCCCACAGGGAGGATTGGGGGGTTATTCCAGGCACTGGGCGAACAGCTTTTGAATCGGTTGATTGCGCTGGCTATAGCGCTGCAGCAGGACCATCTCGCGGTAGAACGTCAGCTCACCCAACTCGATTACCCTGACCTTCAGCGGATGCTCCAGCCACAGTCCGGCCCTGGGCAACAACGAAACGCCCAGCCCCGACTCGACCATTTTCACGATCGCCTCCAGCTCATCCAGCTCCAGCGCTACGTTGACCTCTATGCGCTGCTCCCGCAGAAACCGCGTCACCAATCGCCCACCGAAAGAATTGCGGTCGTAGCGCACATGCGGCCGTTCGGCGAGCAACCGCAGCGGATCGTCGCCCTCGACCTGCGGCGGCACGATCAACACAAACGGCTCACGCCGGATCACCTGCGCCGACAACTCCTTGGGCAACTCGAACGGTGGCTTGATCATGATCGCCAAATCAACTTCGCCGGCATCGACCTGACTCAACAGATTCAACGACACCCCCGGCACCAGTTTTGGCTCCAGCCCCGGTGCCTGCTGGCGCAAACGCAACAAGGCTTGCGGCAACAGGCCGGTTTGCGCGGTGGCCACTGCACCGATTTTCAGCTCGCCGCGAAACTCGCTGACCGCGTCGTCCACCGCCATGCGGCTGAAGATCGCGAGCATTTCCTGCGCCATCGGCAACGCCCGCTGCCCCGCCGCATTGAGCGTCGCCTGCCGACCGGTGCGATCGAACAGGCGAATGCCCAAGGCGTTTTCGAGGTTGCGGATCTGCGCACTGACCGCCGACTGCGTCAGGCCAATATGCAAACCCGCGGCCGCAAACGTGCCGTGGCGTGCCACCGCGAGAAAGGTTTTGAGTTCGCGCAGCATGCACACCTCGATTGATCGAAATAATTTGAGCTCGACACAAAAACTATCGTCTTTCAATCACATTTCACAGCACTAAACTCAGTCAACCGAACCTGATCGAGAATCCCACTATGCAGCTCAGCCCTTTTCATCTGGCCATTCCGGTGTATGACCTTGACGCCGCACGGCACTTTTACCGCGAGGTGTTTGGTCTGGAAGAAGGTCGCTCCAGTGAGCACTGGGTCGATTTCAACTTCTTTGGTCATCAACTGGTGATTCACCTGGCGCCGAAAAACGCCTCGCAGGAAGCCGCGCACACCAACGCCGTCGACGGGCATGACGTGCCGGTGCCGCATTTTGGTGTGGTGTTGGGTATGCAGGAATGGGAGGCGCTGGCCGAGCGTTTGCAGTCGCTCGAAACCAAGTTTGTGATTGAACCGGGGATTCGCTTTCAGGGTTTGGTGGGGGAACAGGCGACGATGTTTTTGTTTGACCCGTGCGGCAATGCGCTGGAGTTCAAGGCGTTCAAGGATATTGGGCAGTTGTTTGCCAAATAGATTTGTATTGTTCGGGCTGACGCATTCGCTAGCAGGCTAGCGCCCACCGGATCTACGGTGCACCGGGATTTTCTGAACACCGAAGGTACCTGTGGGAGTGAGCTTGCTCACGAAGAGGCCAGCACATTCAACAGAGATGTGCCTGACCGGACGCCTTCGCGAGCAAGCTCGCTCTCACATGGATTTGTGGTGAACCGGGACTTTGAGAACACCCGACGCTATTGTAGGAGTGAGCCTGCTCGCGATGGCGGTGGGTCAGCCGATGACGATGTTGAATGTGCGGACGCCATCGCTGGCAAGCCAGCTCCCACAGGTTTCTCGGGTGCTCACAAAATCCCGGTTCACTGCAGATCCCTGTGGGAGCTGGCTTGCCAGCGATGAGGCCCGAATCAACAACGCTTCAAGGCCTGCTTGTGCACATACATCGCACTATCAGCATCCGCCAGCAGCCGATCCACGGTCTCATGGCGCTCAGCGTCGTATTCGATCTGCCCGACACTGAAGCGAATCGCATAGCCCCGGTGCAACGTGGCATTACGCTCTTCGAGAATATCCTTGAGCCGCGCCATGATCGCCGTGGTTTCGATATGGCTGGAGCCGGTCAGCAGCGCGACAAACTCATCCCCGCCCAAACGCCCGACCACATCACTCTCGCGAAAGGCGATGCGCAGCACGTCGGCAAAGGTCTTCAGCGCACTGTCACCCTCGGCATGCCCATACAGATCGTTGATCTGTTTGAAGTCATTAAGGTCGAAAAACAGCAAGGTCGCCGGGCGCTTTATCCGCGCGCAGGCGTCCAGCGCATGCTGCGCCAGTTGCTTGAAACCACGGCGATTGGACAACAACGTCAATTCATCCATGCTCGCGACCTGCACAGCGGCCAGCTCTTGCTCGGCCATTTCCGCCAGATCCCGCAACAACGCGCGCTCTTCCTCGTCGAGGTCGCGGGGCTTGGTGTCGATCAGGCACAGCGTGCCCATTTTATTGCCGTTGGGCACGGTCAAAGGGTAACCGGCGTAGAAGCGAATGTGCGGCGCGCCCGTCACCAGCGGGTTGTCATGGAAGCGCACATCTTCGCGGGCGTCCGGCACCAACAACAGGCCGTCGTTAAGAATCGCATGGCCGCAGAATGAAACATCCCTCGGCGTCTCGCTGACATCCAGCCCCACACACGATTTGAACCACTGCCGATTGGTGTCGACCAGCGTCACCAGTGCAATCGGCACATTGAACAAGCGTTTTGCCAACCGTGTCAGTCGATCGAAACGCTCTTCAGGGGCGGAATCGAGCAGTTCAAGACCGTGCAGCGCCTGAACTCGCGCCGTTTCATTCGCAGGTTTTCCTGGAACCAGCATCAGCACACTCCATTGGCAACAATGCTTTTAAGCGTAGCGCTAATTCGCCGAGGGGTTCACTTCATCAGATCCCCGCCACCGGACAAGGCCCGCCCGCATCGGCCCACAGCTTGAATTGCGTGACAAAAATATCGTGCGGCACCGGCACCGGCGCGCGCCCTGCTCCGGGATTCCAGCCCCACAGCACCAGTTTGTCTTCGCTGACATGCTTGATCAGCGCAGCAAAGTCGCGATCGCCATTGCTCGAACGGTCCTTGATCATCGCGCAGAGCTTGTCCGGCGGCAGGCCGATCCAGGCCATTTTGTGCGCCGCCGGCGGCAGGCTCCAGTGCGGTGCCCCCGGTGGCGCATGCGGGCCGTAACTGGCCGGCGGATTGTTTTCCGCGTGACAGGTGGCGCAAGGCAAACCAGCCGCACCCTTGCCGTCCATGCCGCGCACCACGTTCATCGCATGGGGAATGCCGGCGTCGAACTGCAATGGCGAATCGCCGGGGATGTGGCAGTTCTGGCAACGCGGGCTCTGAAAGACTTTCTGCACGGTGCCGAACGCCTTCAGTGCTTCCTGATCGTCGGCGAACAGCTCAGAGGCATAACCACCCAGCCCCAACAGGATCACCGAGCCCAACAACAGATGTCGTTTCATCTCACACCCCCGACAGTTGCAGCGGCAACTCGCGCAGGCGTTGCCCGGTCAGGGCGAACACCGCGTTGGCCACCGCTGGCGCGGTCGGCGGCACACCGGCCTCGCCGATGCCGCCGGGTTTGTCACTGCTGGGCACGATGTGCACCTCGACGACCGGCATCTCGTTGAGCCGCAGCACCTGATAATCGTGATAGTTGGATTGCACGACCGCGCCGTCCTTGAGCGTCAGTTTGCTGTGCAGCGCCATGCCCAGGCCGAAGGTGATGCACGACTCCATCTGCGCGGCGATGCTCTGCGGATTCACCGCAATCCCACAGTCCACCGCACAAACTACGCGATGCACGCGAATCGCCAGATTGTCCTGGGACACCTCCGCGACCTGCGCCACGTAACTGCCGAATGACTCATGCACCGCGACGCCCAGCGCGTGACCGTCCGGCAACGGCGCTTTCCAGTTGGCCTTCTCCACCGCCAGGTTCAACACGCCAAGATGCCGAGGGTGTTCCTTGAGTAATGTGCGCCGGTACTCGACCGGATCCTTGCCCGCCGCTGTGGCCATTTCATCAATCAGCGATTCCATGACAAACGCGGTGTGGCTATGCCCCACCGATCGTAGCCAGAGCACGTTGATGCCAGTCTGCGGCGAATGCAGATCGACCTGATGATCGGCCAGACCTTTGATATAGGGACTGTCGGCCACGCCTTCGACCGAGGTCGCGTCGATGCCATTCTTGACCATCGTCGCTTCCAGCAGGGTGCCGGCCATGATCGACTGCCCGACCAGCACATGCTGCCAGCTCGACGGCAGGCCATCGGCGCCGAGGCCGATCCGTGCCTGATGCAGGAACATCGAACGGTAGTAACCACCGCGAATATCATCCTCCCGCGACCACACGGTTTTCACCGGCATGGCGGCGGCTTTCGCCACTTGCACCGCTTCGGCGACGAAGTCAGACGTTGGGTTGGCCCGGCGCCCGAAACCACCCCCCAGGAATTCGGTGTGGATCTCCACCTGCTCGGGCTTCAGTCCGGTGATCTTGCCGGCGACCATTTGATCGAGCGTCTGAAACTGCGTTCCAGTCCAGATCTCGCACTTCTCGGCGCTGATCTTCACCGTACAGTTCAACGGCTCCATCGGCGCGTGGGCCAGATACGGCACGCTGTACTCAACGTCGATCTTCTTCACCGCCTTGCCGAAACGGCCCTTGGCGTCTCCGGCCTGAGCCGCCGAAGTCCCCGGCGTGGCGGCCAGTTTGCGGAAACTCTCCAGCAGGGTTGCGCTGCTCAGGTCGGTGTGCGGCCCCAGGTTCCAGTCGACCTTCAACGCGTCCCGCCCGAGTTTCGCCGCCCAGTAATGCTCGGCAATCACTGCCACGCCGGTGGGCACCTGCACCACTTTGTGCACGCCCGGCACGGCCAACGCTTCAGCGCCTTCGAAGGATTTGACCGTCGCGCCGAATACTGGCGCACGGGCAACCATCGCCGTCATCAAGCCTTCGAACTGCACGTCCATGCCGAATTTGGCGCGGCCGGTGATTTTCTCCGGGGTGTCGAGGCGTTTGGTCGGTTTGCCGATGACCTTCCAGTCCTTGGCGTCCTTGAAGGTGATCGACTTCGGGTCCGGCACCGGCAGTTGCCCGGCCGCGTCAGCCAGCTCGCCGTACGTCGCGCGTTTATCGCCAGCGATGACCACACCCGATTCGGTGCGAATCGCTGAAGGCGCGACGTCGAAACGCTTGGCCGCCGCCTCGACCAACATCTGCCGCGCCGTGGCGCCGGCCAGACGATAGCGGTCGAACTCCATCCACGTCGATGTCGAGCCACCGGTAATCTGCATGCCGCCAAACGCCGGCATGCCGTAATCCGCCGCCGAGGCCGGTGAATGTTCGACGCGGATTGTCGACCAGTCGGCGTCCAGCTCTTCGGCAATCAACATGGTCAGGCCGGTCCAGATGCCCTGGCCCATTTCCGAATGGCCGAGCAACACGGTGACGCTGTTGTCTGCGGCAATGCGCAAGAACGCATTGGGCGCGAAGACCTTGCCTTCATTCTCTGCCGCGAAAGCAAACTTATGGGCGCCGGGCACGACAAACGCTACCACCAGGCCACCGCCCAACATGGCGCTGCCCTTGAGAAAACCCCGACGCGATACAGGACTGTTCATCGTCTCTCTCCCAATCAGCCAATCTCGGACGCACGTTTCACGGCCGCTCGGATTCGCGGATAGGTGCCGCAGCGGCAGATATTGCCGGAGAGCGCCTGATCGATATCGCTGTCGGTGGGTTTGGGGATCTTCGCCAACAGAGCCGCCGCAGACATGATCTGCCCCGACTGGCAGTAACCGCACTGCACCACGTCGAGTTCGGCCCAGGCTTGTTGCACCGGGTGCGAACCGTCGGTGGACAGGCCTTCGATGGTGAGGATTTTCTGGCCGTGGGCCACGGCGGTGGCGGGCGTAATGCAGGCGCGCAACGGCGCCCCATCGACGTGCACGGTGCACGCGCCGCACTGGGCCATGCCACAGCCGAATTTGGTACCGGTCAGGTGCGCGACATCGCGCAGGACCCAGAGCAACGGCATGTCCGCCGGGACATCGAGCTCCTGATCCTTGCCATTGATATTCAGGGTCAGCATCGGGGGATTTCCTCAGACTCACGGTGTTCTGAAGGGGCGTCGCTGTGGCAGCAGATGCCTACGCACGCCTCGGCTTTTCCCTTTCAGCAAAGCCTAATTTGCGCGTGAAGCCAGATGTTGCGACCACCGGTCATGCAACGGTCGACTTTGATCCTACAGTTGATAACGGCTCGCACTGAGCCAGCGCACAACCATCATCACCCGCGAAACCGGTCCGCGAACATCGAGCGGGTTATCCATCACATTGGTCTGGAGTAGCGAACATGGGATTTGTCACCAGCAAAGACGGCGTCGAAATCTTCTACAAGGACTGGGGCCCAAAAGATGCGCCGGTGATCCACTTCCATCACGGCTGGCCGCTCAGTTCCGATGACTGGGATGCGCAGATGCTGTTCTTCCTGGGCAAAGGCTTCCGGGTGGTTGCCCATGATCGCCGAGGGCACGGGCGTTCCAGTCAGGTCTGGGACGGGCACGACATGGATCATTACGCCGACGATACGCTGGCTGTGGTTAATCATCTGGGCCTGAAGAACGTCGTGCATGTCGGTCACTCGACCGGTGGCGGTGAGGTGATTCATTACATCGCCCGGCATGGTCAGGCCAACGTTGCCAAAGGTGTGCTGATCAGTGCGGTGCCGCCGCTGATGGTGCAAACCGAGAGCAATCCGGGTGGTTTGCCGAAATCGGTGTTCGATGATTTCCAGGCACAACTGGCGGCGAACCGGGCGCAGTTCTATCGGGACATTCCGACCGGGCCGTTTTATGGCTACAACCGGCCGGGCGCCACACCTTCGGAGGGGATTATTGCCAACTGGTGGCGTCAGGGCATGATTGGTGGGGCGAAGGCGCATTACGACGGGATCGTGGCGTTTTCGCAGACGGATTTCACCGAGGACTTGAAGAAGGTCACGGTGCCGGTGCTGGTGATGCATGGTGAGGATGATCAGATTGTGCCGTATGCGGACTCGGGGCCGTTGTCGGCGAAGTTGCTGCCCAATGGCACGCTGAAATCGTATCCGGGGTTTCCGCACGGGATGCCGACGACCGAGGCCGAAACGATTAACGCGGATCTGCTGGCGTTTATTCGCGGTGAAGATCTGTAAGTTTATGTACTGCACCCTGTGGGAGCGAGCTTGCTCGCGAAAGCGTCATTACTTTCAATATTGATGTCGACTGATACGACGCCTTCGCGAGCAAGCTCGCTCCCACAGGGACTATGTGACATGCCAAGAATCCTCACTCCATTCCAAGTCCCAGAAGTTTTCTGCCCCCTCTAATCCTCTGTACGCTCTGTGCTCTCGCGATCACGCTCGTAGTGGTGAGCCAGTGGCAGCGCCGGTAGCCACGACTCGCGGCGAATGGTCCAGAGTTCGTAAGTAGGTTTGAACTGATTAGGCTCATCGAGCGATCCGACGTTGACCTCTACTTCATCTGCCGAACGCGCGAACACCGGAGAACCGCAGCGCGGGCAGAAAAAGCGCCCGTTGTAGTCGCGGGTTTCGCCGGTGACCGTCAACGCATCCTCGGGGAATATGGCCGAGGTGCCGAATAGTGCGCCGTGGCGCTTGCGGCAGTCGAGGCAGTGGCAAATGCCGACGCGGTAGGGCTGGCCTGTCACTTCGAAACGGACATCGCCGCATAGGCAACCGCCAGTCAATCGATTCATGTCACACCTCCGCTTCAGAATTTGAAATTACCGACAGCCCTCACCCTAACCCTCTCCCGGAGGGAGAGGGAACTGACCGAGTTGTTTGCTCGGAATACGCCGACCTGAAATATCGAGTTGAACTCGGGCTCTGGATTACATGGAGATCCGCTCCCTTCCCCCTCGGCCCCTTTGGCGGAGAGGGAACTGACCGCGCTGAATGTGCAAGTTGCACCGACTTGAAATACCGCGTCGAACTCAGGTTTGAAGAGCACAAAGATCGGCTCCCTTTCCCCCTCGCCCCCTTGGGGGAGAGGGCTGGGGTGAGGGGGAAAAATCTCACAGACTCACGCAAAACCGAAAGCCGCCACAAACCGACATTGCACATGTGTAAACGTCATCCGGTTATCGCGTTTAAATCACACAAACCGTTACGCCATCCACCCTACAACACCTTGCGCCGTTACCTACGCGTACGCCAGAATCCGCCGGCTTACACGGCTATGGGCCGGGCTATATCGTTTGCCTGTCACTGCAAAACAGTGATCGGGTTTGGTAGCCCGTCTCTAAGCGTCATGGCTACACCTTGTTCGGTCCCTTTTGGGAACTCGAATTATATGGTGGCCATGCGTGGGGCTCCTTCGGGAGCGCCGGGTTTTCCCGCTTAGACCGGTCTACCAACCTGCGCATGGCCACCACCCTCGTTTGGTAGCGAGTGCGATGGCTCCTTAAATTGCTAAGTGGGAGTTTCATCCATGTTCAAAATCACCCCCAATCCTCCAGACACCGATCCAATCCCTCACGACCCCGCGCTTGACCCGCAAAAGGTCAAAGAAGCCACCGACCGCGCCCTCGACTACTACCTGCGACCCGAAGCACTGGGCGCCCCACCAAGCTCACCCAAGTTTCGCCCGGTCTATCTGGTCGACCCCACGCTGGATGAAGAAACCCTGTTGGTCGAAGCCTGTGAGTCGCTTTCCTACGCCCACTCCATGGCCGGCAACATCGCCAACTCGATAGGCGGCCCGGAGCGTAAACCGCTGCTGGCGCTGCAACAGGTGATCATGCTGAACGAGCTGTTGGTCAATCGCCTGCTGGACAAGCTGCGCATCCCGCAGTAGCCAACACACGGAATGAGTGAGGGGTCCTCTCCCCCTCACTTTCACTCTGCCCCTCGGTCGTTTGATGAGCAGAACTCATCAAGCCATCCCGATTTACCCGTCTAGCCCCCACTAGTCAGCTCTCTTGCTGTTCTCCCACCTGACGGGAGATCAAAATGCACAAGCGCACACTACAGCGTCCATACTCATTTTTTTCCCAGTTGGGACACCGCCATGCCCTCCCCCGAATCCAGCCTTTTGCAGAGCTGGCACGACAACGCTGATGCCTGGATCGAAGTGATCCGCAGCGGCGCCATCGAAAGCCGCCAGCAGGTTACCGATCAAGCGATTCTGCTGGCGATCATGGGCCGGCAGCCGCAGCGTGTGCTCGACCTCGGCTGTGGTGAAGGCTGGCTGTTGCGGGCGCTGGCGGATCGCGGGATTGATGCGGTGGGTGTGGATGGCGATGCGCGGCTTATTGAAGCGGCGCGTTTGGCGAGGGCGGCGCGGGCGGCGCGGGCGCATGTTGCGAGCTACGAAGCGCTGGTCGATGGGAAGGTCGATATCGGTCGCGACTATGACCTGATCTGCGCCAATTTTTCATTGCTGCATCAGGACATTATTCCGCTGCTTGCGGCGATGAATACGCTGCTTGTTCCCGGCGGGGTTTTGGTCATTCAGACACTGCATCCGTGGGCTGTGGCGGCTGGGGATTATCAGGATGGCTGGCGCGAAGAATCCTTCGCCGGGTTCAAGGGCCAGTGGCAGCCGATGCCGTGGTATTTCCGCACGTTGTCGAGCTGGTTGAATGCACTTGATATGGCCGGGTTCCAACTCGTCAGCCTGCAAGAGCCACAACACCCGCAAAGTCAGCTGCCGCAGTCGTTGCTGATGGTTGCCGAGCGCCGCTGAAATTTCAGAAACACCACCCATCATTGTGGGAGCTGGCTTGCCAGCGATGAGGCCGTAACTTTCAACATCAATGCTGCCAGACCCACCGCCATCGCTGGCAAGCCAGCTCCCACAGTGATTTCAGTTGTTCCCGGAATTCGTGGGCACCACAGAAACCTGTGGGATCTATGCAGTTTGCCGGATCATCTGCGGACCACGGACGCGGTACTGCGCCAGCAGGCGCATGACGTAGCCGATCTTGATCAGGGTCGGGCCGAGGATGGTCAGCGAATGCATCGCCACCAGCAGTGCAATCGGCATGTGGCCGTTGTAGAGATACGCGCCGTAGATGCCGGCCAGCAACATGAGCAGACCAGCGACGAGGATTTTGCTCGAAAGATGCAGAACGTTCAGCGGGCTTTCGAAGAACGTGAGCATGGTGGCGTACTCCTGAGCGGTTCGTTTAGGTAAGTTGAGTACATCAAGTCTCGTGCCATATTTTTAATTCAATAGAATCAGTTTGTTGCACGATAACGAGTCAATTTGACACAAGCCGAACATAGTCAATTCGACCCAACACTTTGTCATTACGACTACAGAAAGACACGATAAGAAAGTCCGGTCTGCAGCTCGATGTCTCCGTCGTCGGGATTTCCAATGCTCGGCAATTGTCGATCTACGGCACCGCCAATCGACCAAGGACTGACTACGCTGTAAATCCTGCGTGTCTAACCTGCCGAGGATGACTGCCATGCAACGCTTTCAAAAACTCACGCCCTGCCTGTGGTTCGACGATCAGGCCGAAGCCGCCGCGAAGTTTTACTGCTCGATCTTCGATCATTCGAAAATCACCGGTCTGACCCACTACAGCAAGGTCGGCCAGGAATTTCACGGCAAGCCGGAAGGTGCGGTGATGACCGTCAGTTTCGAGCTCGATGGCCAGACCTTCACCGGGCTCAACGGTGGGCCGATGTTCAAATTCAGCGAGGCGATTTCGTTTCAGGTCAACTGCCAGAATCAGGAAGAAGTCGACCATTTCTGGGGCAACCTGTCCGAAGGTGGCCCCGTCGAAGCCCAGCAATGCGGCTGGCTCAAGGACAAGTTCGGCGTGTCGTGGCAGATCGTGCCAGTGGCCTTTATGCACATGATGCTGGACCCGGACACCGCCAAGTCGCAGCGCGCGATGCAGGCCATGTTCCAGATGAAAAAACTCGACATTGCCGAACTCGAACGGGCCTTTGCCGGCCAGAGCTAATACACTGGCGCCCTGGCCTGCCGGGAATAACAACGATGAAACACGCTGCCGCCAAACACCCTGAAAAAGCCCCGCGTTTCTGGCGCGACGAAGCCCTGCCCTTCATTGAAGCGCGGGCCATCGCCGATGGCCGCGAGGT
Organism: Pseudomonas sp. GNP014; assembly: GCF_054344005.1. NCBI lineage: Bacteria > Pseudomonadati > Pseudomonadota > Gammaproteobacteria > Pseudomonadales > Pseudomonadaceae > Pseudomonas > Pseudomonas sp. GNP014. The sequence continues at coordinate 4,924,295 of NZ_JBTGUS010000001.1, forward strand.
CTGTTATGCGCGGCATTCTCACGCGCACTTTTCCATCGGCGCGATCACCGCCGGGCGCAGCACGTATGTGCACGAGCAGGCGCAGTTCGACGTGGCGGCAGGCACGGTGGTGTTGATGAATCCGGGCGATGTGCATGCGTGCAATCCGATCGAAGATCAGCCGTGGTCGTACGTGATGCTGTACGTCGAAACACCGTGGCTGACGGATTTGCAGCATCAGTTGGGGTTTGCCAGTGATCTTGAGTTTCGGCGTTTTTCCACCACTCACCTCGACGATGCTGCACTGTTCAATGAGCTGAATGGACTTTATGAAACGTTGATCGACCCGCACCAGGATGTGCTGCGCAAACAGAGCGCAGCGGTAGAGTTTTTCAGTGATCTGCAACTGCGTTTGAACCCCGTCGGCCCCTCTCTGCGCGAGCCGAACTTCAAACTGGAACGTGCTGCGGATTTCATCCGCGAACACTGCACCGAGGTGCTCAACCTCGACGATATCTGTGCGGCAGCACAACTGTCCCCGTCATACCTGATCCGCGCCTTTAAACAGCATTACGGCATGACGCCCCACGCCTTTGTGGTCAACCAGCGCATCCAGTTCGCCCGCGAGCGCCTGCGCAGCGGGCAGTTGATTGCCGATGTGGCGCTGGAAGCGGGGTTTGCCGATCAGGCGCATTTTCAGCGCGCGTTCAAGCAGCATCTGGCGGCGACGCCCGGCCAATATCGCGGCTGACGCTGCCTCTAAAACTCAACACTTCTCCTGAGGGAGCGAGCCTGCTCGCGCCTACAAGGTCTACGGTAGCAATAGGTAGATTGCGCTCAGTGCCAACAGCCCCGCCATTACCCGATTGAACCCGCGAATCCCCGCCGCGTTGCTCAGATACCCACGCAAAAACGTCCCGGCATACGCCCAGCAGCCCACCGATAGATAACAGATCACCAGATACACCGCCGCAAACTGCCACACCAGCCGCGCCTCGCCATCGGCGACAAACGCTCCCATGCCCGCGACACACGCCAGCCAGGCTTTCGGGTTGAGCCATTGCATCACCGCGCCATAGAGCAGCGATGGCGCTCGCCCGGAATCCTTGGCGTTCAACTGTCCATCATCCACAGCCAGTTTCCACGCCATGAACAGCAAAAACGCCACGCCGGCCAGTTGCACCACGCGGGTCAGGAATGGCCAGAGTTTCAGCACCTCGTGCAAACCCAGGCCCATCAGCACCAGCAACAGCACAAACCCCAGCGTCGCTCCGGCAACATGCCGCTGACTGGCACGAAAACCGAACTGCGCCCCGGAACTCAACGCCACAATATTCACCGGCCCCGGCGTGATGGACGCCGCCAGCGCAAACGCCGCCATGGATACAATCAGACTCATCGCACACCTGCTTCAAATCGAGGAACAAGGTGCACACCCTAGCCAGCGCCCTGCTCCCGGTATTGAAGAAAATGCCCCTGACCACACATATCCCTTGTGGGAGCGAGCTTGCTCGAGAAAGCGGAGGGTCATTCAACACTGCATTGCCAGGACGACCCCATTCGCGAGCAAGCTCGCTCCCACATAAAAGCTGTGTTCAGTCCAGGCGCGGCACGGTGAAGCGGAATTCGCTGCCCTGCCCTGGTTCGCTTTCGGCGACGATTTGTCCGCCGTGGGCTTCGACGATGCCCTGGGTGATGTACAAACCCAGGCCGGTGCCGGTCGGGTTGCCTTCCTTCATCGTCCAGTAGCGGTCGAACACGTGCGGCAGATGTTCCTTGGGAATGCCCTCGCCGCTGTCTCGCACCGTAAAGACGATCTGATTGCCAACGGAGGTGGCGTGTACGCCCACCGTGCCCAGGCGCGGGGTGAACTTGATCGCGTTGCCGACCAGATTGGACAGCACCTGAAACAGTCGCTCCGGGTCGGCGTGGATGCGCAGATCAGGGTCCGCCGCAAAGGAAATGCTGATGTCCTTGTCCAGCGCCAACGGCGCAAGCAACGCCTGCGCTTCCTCGAACATCTGCCCGACGTCGAGTTTCTGCGGGGTGATGGAGTAGCGCCCGGCGTCGATTTTTGAGGTATCGAGCAAGTCTTCCAGCAACGTGTTCATGCGTCCGGCAGCCTGCTGCATGGTGTCGATGGCCGTGGAGATCCGCCGTGAAGTATGCGGACCGTCGGAGCTGAACGCCTTCTGCATCATGCCGCAGAGCATCGAGATCACGGTCATCGGATTGCGCAGGTCGTGGGACACCACCGCAACCAGGTCGTCGCGAGCGCGCACTGCTTCCTGCTCTCGGCGCACTTGCCGGGCCAGATCGTTCTCCAGCGCCGAGCGGCGCAGATCGTTGGCGGCGAACACATCGCCGTGGCTCCACTTGGTGGAGATCCCGGCCATCTCGACTTTCCAGATTTCGAACGAAGTGCGCGGGCGCAGACGCAACCCGGCGTCGGAGTTTTCCAGATCCAGCGGCTTGCGCGGGTCACCGCTCCAGTTGATGTTTTCCTTGACCTCGGGGCGGAACCACAGCACGCCGTTGTCCACCGGTTTCGGCAGGCTCATGGCGAGCATGCCACTGGCCACCTGCTGATACTGCGCCGCCGGCGGATAAACGCTGGCCAGGTGATGACTGGCAAACACTGGCTCACCGGACGCCTGCAACCATTTGTGCAAGGCGCGGATGTCGTCCGGTTCCGGGCAGTTGCCGTAGCGGTGCAACTGTTTGTCTTCGATGATCGCAATACCGCCGGCGTTGGTCAGCGCCATCAATGCCTGCGGCTGATTGGCCAGACCGTCGAAGACGTTCTGCGGCGAATCGATCATCGCCTGATTGAGCAGCGCCAACGCCTCGAGTTTTTCGTCACGCTGGCGGCTGATCTCCAGCGCTTCCATGGCGCTGATCTGCAGCGACAGCACCTGGCCAATGGTCTGGCACGCCGCACGCAATTCGTGAGGCACGTGCAGCGGCTCGCGATTGCCGCAACTGATCAGGCCCCAGAGCCGGTCGCCCTTGAGCAGGGAAATGCTCATCGACGACAGCACGCCCATGTTCTTCATGTACTGGCAGTGAATCGGCGACACGCTGCGCAGGGTGGCGAAACTCAGGTCCAGCGGCGTGCCGGTATCCGGGCGCAGCTTCGGCACCAGCGGCACCGGTTGGTAATCGGCGTTGGGGATGATCCGCAGCCAGTTGGTGCGGTACAACTCACGCGCCTGCTCGGGAATGTCCGAAGCCGGGAAGAACAGGCCGTTGAACACCTCCATCGACGGATCGGAGGCTTCGGCGATGACCTGGCCGTGCCCTTCCTCTTCGAAACGGTAGATCAGCACCCGGTCGTAACCGGTCATGGCCTGGATTTCAGTGACGCTGATGTCATACAGCGCCTGCAACGTGGTGGCCGCTTGTAGGCGCTGAAGCATGCGCCCCAGATGGGTCTGTTTGCCGGCGACGTTACGGGGCTGGAAGTTTTCGACGTGGATTTCCAGTTCCAGAATCAGCACCCCTTGGTGACGGTGCAGCAAACCTTCGAACGCGGTGCCATTGACGCTGAAGCGCAGCGGCGGTCCGTCGGACAGTGCCGGATGCAGCAGGGCCTCGCGCACTTGCGTCGCTTCGGCGGCGCCGATCAGGCTTTCGAGTGGCTGGCCGATCAGGCTCTGCGGCGCACGGGCCAGCATGGATTCAACGTTGGCGCTGACCTGAATGATCTCCAGCGCCGGCTCGCTGAGGGTCAGCAGCACGCCGTGGGGCTGGATCGCGCCGGGGAATCGAATCGGCTCGTCGGCGCAGTTGGCCAGCAATTCTTCAAACGTTTCTTTGTCTTGCGGGGTCATGCCAGTACCTCCCGGCGCTCGAGCCAGCGCTCGAAACAGCTGAATGTGGTTTGTGCCGCCGTGACGACAGCTGCGCGCTCCTCGGCGCACATCGGGCGATTGCCCAGGTATTCGATGAACTCCCGCCAGCGGCGACCGGTGGCGGCGCCGTAGATATCGAGAAAGGCCGCACCGTTGGAGGCATCCAGGCCCAGTCGCGTAGCGATTTCCCGGCGCAGGATCTGCCCGCCGAGCGTCGCACCTTCGAGCACATAGAGCACGCCGAGGCCGGCGGCGCTGGAGTCGATCACCGGCAATTGAGCGCACATCGGCAGTTGTTCGAGCGCTTCGGCAGTGCACCCCAGCGCTTGCAGATCGGCGCGCAGCGTCGGGGTTTTGCGTCGTGGGCCGAGATCGAAATCGGCGGGGACGCAACCGTTGATCTGCAACAGGCTTTCCAGTGGCTCATAAAAGCCGTAATACGCCGCCATCAGGCGCTTGAACGCAGGTATATCGAGGCTATCGGAAAAAAACGGCAGACGCTTTTCCAGTGCGATGTGCAGCTCGGCAGTGCCGGCCCGCAGATCTTGCAGCACCGGTGGCACATAAACTTCACGGGCCTTTGCTTGCATGTAAATCGCTCTTGGTGGGGCCACCTGGGGCCGTGCGGGGTGTGTGCATCTGGGGACGAAAGCTTACACGGCAATCGCCCTTTCTGACCGGACAGGCAGTTTTTTCTGCGAAAACCATCACGCTCCGACCTTTCAGAGTTCAGACGATTCACAAAAGTTCGACAAGATTCACTGAGCGTCGGGCGCTGTACCGTGACTCTCGCGCCTGACTGTATGGGGTAGCGCGCTTGCAGCCTGTGATAAAAAACCGCAATCGCTTCTGGAGCCCGCGCCCATGGACCTCGCCACGCTGTCACTGTTTCTGCCCGCCTGTTTCGCCCTGAACATGGCACCCGGCCCGAACAATCTGCTGTCGGTCAGCAATGCCACCCATTACGGCTTTCGCCGTGCCTGCACGGCCGGGATCGGGCGGATTCTGGCGTTCGCCGGCATGATTGCGCTGGCCGGCGCCGGGTTGTCGGTGGTGTTGCAGACGTCGCAATGGCTGTTCCAGGCGATCAAGATCACTGGCGCGGCGTATCTGCTGTACCTGGCCTGGCAATTGTGGCGGGCCAACCCCGACGCCGGGCAACAGGTGACCGGTGCAGCAGCGGGCTTCTTCGCGTTGGCGCGGCAGGAGTTTCTGGTGGCAGCGGGCAATCCCAAGGCCATTCTGCTGTTCACGGCCTTTCTGCCGCAGTTCGTCGACCCGACCCGCCCGGTGCCGGCGCAATTTGCGGTGCTCGGCGTGCTGTTTCTGTTACTGGAATGGATTGCCATCAGCGCCTACGCGTACATGGGCCTGCACATGCGCCGCTGGTTCGCCGAGCCGCGCGGCAAACGTATCTTCAATCGTTGCTGCGCGGGGTTGTTGTCGGCTGCGGCCTCGGCGCTGTTGATGGCGAAACGGGCTTAAGCCACGGACGGTCCTTTGAGTTCGACCTGATTGCCATCCGGGTCGAAGCAGTACAGCGACAGGCCTTTGCCTTCGGCACCAAAGCGTGATTCGGCTTTCGCCACGGTCAGGCCGAAAGATTGCAAGTGCGCGATCAGCACCGCTTCATCGAACGGCTCGATGCGCAGGCAGAAATGGTCAACGTTGCGCCGCTCGGCACCGGCCGCCCCGCCGCCCTTGCGGCCAATCTCGCCGGCCAGGTCGACGAGGTCGATCATCGAGGTGCCGGCGCGCAGGTGCACCAGGCCCAGCGGCTCGTTGCGCTTGACCACGTCGGCGCCAAAGACCTGGCCATAAAACGCGATGCTGCGCGGCAGATCCGCAACGCGCAGGACGATGTGATCAATATGTTGAATCGAAAACGGCTGCATGGGCTGGGCTCCTCACATTCAGCGACCCGGTCATTGTGGTGCAGAATCGAAAAAATTCACTGTCGATTTTTCGGTGGAGCCATCGACAAACTGGTTTTACTCTCGAGCCATGAACATACCGACCGTTGTCCTGCCCCCCCACGCCGAAATGGTTCGTGCCATGCTCGAACGCGATACCGCCTATGAAGGCGTGTTCTTCACGGCCGTGAAAACCACCGGGATCTTCTGCCGCCCCAGTTGCACCGCGCGCAAGCCGAAACCGGAGAATGTCGAATTCTTCGCTCATGCCGATGAGTGCCTGTCGGCCGGCTACCGCGCCTGCCTGCGCTGCAAACCGCTGGACGCGGCAGCCATCGCGCCGGACTGGGTGCAGCGCTTGCTCAAGGCGGTGGACGCCGATCCGGAGCGGCGCTGGAGCGATGCGCAACTGCTCGCGCACAGCATCGAGCCGCTGAAACTGCGGCGCTGGTTCAAACAGCATTTCGGCATGACCTTCCACGCCTGGTTGCGCACACGCCGGCTGGGCGTGGCACTGGGCGGAATCCGTCAGGGCACGTCGATTGATCACGCGGCGTTCGATTCCGGTTATGAATCACTCAGTGGTTTTCGCGATGCCTTCCAGAAGTCATTCCACATCACCCCCGGCCGCGCCGCCCAGAGTGAACCGCTGCTGTTCACCCGGCTGACCACGCCGCTGGGGCCAATGATCGCCATGGCCGAGCGTCGTGGGCTGGTGTTGCTGGAGTTTCTCGACCGCCCGGCGCTGACCCGTGAAGTGGAAGACCTGCAGCACCGTTATGGCTACGCGGTTGCACCGGGGCACAATGCGCATTTGCAGCAGATCGAAGAGCAACTGGCGGCATATTTCGCCGGCAAGCTGAGCGCCTTCAGCGTGCCACTGCACGCGCCCGGCAGCGACTTTGCCCGGCAAGTGTGGGCGGCACTGCAACAAATCCCCTACGGCCAGACCAGCACTTACGGCGCCATCGCCGCAGGTTTGGGCAAACCCGGTGCCAGCCGGGCAGTCGGTCTGGCCAACGGGCACAATCGGCTGTCGATTGTCGTGCCGTGTCATCGGGTGATCGGCGCGGACGGCTCGCTGACCGGCTATGGTGGAGGGCAGCCGCGCAAGGCGTTCCTGCTCAGGCTGGAAAACGCTGCCGTACAGCTCACGCAACAACTGGCACTGTGACGAACCGAATCAACTGACAAGAAGGATTTTTGATGAACGCGCTCGCGACGCCGTTTCACCAGTTGCACCAGCAAGGGCTGCTGATATTGACCAACGTCGCTGACGCCACCGGCGCACGACTGGTCGAACACCTCGGCGGCAAAGCCATCGCCACCAGCAGTGCGGCGGTGGCCTGGGCCCACGGTTACCCGGACGGCAACACCCTGCCCCTCGACCGCCTGGTGTCGACCGTGGAATCCATCGTCCGGGTGATCAGCGTGCCGTTGACCGTCGATGTCGAAGCCGGTTATTCCGATGACCTCGGCCGTGTCGCCGAAGTGCTCGATGCGGTGATCGCGGCGGGTGCCGTGGGCATCAATATCGAAGACGGTTCGGCAGCGCCCGAGCTGCTGGCACGCAAGATCGAACGGGCGCGCCAGGTTGCCGACACACGCAATGTGCAGCTGTTCATCAATGCCCGCACCGATGTTTATCTGAAAAACCTTGTACCGGCCGAAGACCGCGTTGCCGAAACCCTGCGGCGCGCCGCAATGTATCAAGCGGCGGGCGCCGATGGCTTGTTTGCGGCGGGGGTGACGGCAGCTTATGAAATCGAGGCGATCTGCAAGGGCACGCCATTGCCGGTCAACGTGCTCGGCTTCGCTGGCCTGCCGTCGCCCTCGGAGTTGCAGGCACTCGGCGTGCGCCGCTTGAGCGCCGGTTCCGGCATCGCCGAGTTCCTCTACGGCGCAATGGGCGGGCTGGTGAAAAGCTTTCTCGCCACAGGCCAGCTCGACACCCACGGTCTCATGGCGTTGAGCTATGGCGAAGTCAACGGCCTGCTGAAATAGCATGCCCGACACCTACCAGGCGGCCAGCGCGTTGCTGGCCGCGCTCGACCCGGACTGGCACCGACATATCGCGGCCATCGGCCCGTGCCTGCACCAACCGCACCCGACACGCGATCCCTATGAATCGCTGGTGCGGGCGATTGCCTATCAGCAACTGCATGCCAAGGCCGGGGACGCGATTGTCGGGCGGCTGGTGGGGTTGTTTCCCGGGCAGACGTTTGCGCGACCTGAGCAGATCCTGGCGACCGATTTCGAACGCCTGCGCAGTTGCGGGTTTTCCGCCGGCAAGATCGCGACGATTCAAGGGATCGCCCAGGCAACACTGGACGGCGTGGTACCGGATTACAGCACGGCGCTGGTGATGGAGGATGAAGCGCTGATCGAGCGCCTGGTCAGTTTGCGCGGCGTCGGCCGCTGGACCGTGGAGATGTTGTTGATCTACGGCCTGGGGCGCATGGACGTGCTGCCGGCAGATGACTTTGGTGTGCGCGAGGGTTATCGGCGACTGAAGGGACTGGAAGTGCAGCCGACGCGCAGGCAGATGATCGAGACCGGCCTGGCATGGAGCCCCTATCGGACGGTGGCGGCGTGGTATTTGTGGCGGGTGCCGAAACCGCTGCCCTCGCCCTGAGGGAGAGGGAACTGATGGGGGGGATATTGGAGATTTACGCCGACCTGAAATAGCGCCTCTGAATACATGATCGCCAGGACTTGATGGGGCAATCCATAATCGACCCGGTTTTTCAGGTCGATGGATAACGCAAGACATCGCGGTCGGCCCCCTCTCCTCCCGGGAGAAGGCCGGGTTGAGGGTCATCTGTTCACAGCCCGGACTTCAACCGACTGAACGCCCGGATCAACGCCCGATTGAAGGCTTTGCCGTTGTCGTTTTTGCTGTACAGCGTGGCCCTGACGTCGGCCGGGGGATACGTCCCCGGATCATTGCGAATCGACGCATTGACCAGGCCGTCCGCCGCCGTGATCGCATTGGCGTAATGAATGGTGTCGGTAATCGGCGCGATCACCTCCGGCGTCATCAGATAATCCATCAACGCGAGCCCGGCCTGCGGGTGCGGCGCGTCCTTGGGAATGACCATCGCGTCAAACCAGATCAACGTGCCTTCTTTCGGGATGTGGTAACTCAGTTTGAACGGTTTGTTCGCCGCCTCCGCCTGCCCTGCCGCAATCGCCACATTGCCGTTCCACGACATCGCCACGCAGGTGTTGCCATTGGCCAGGTCGCTGATGTTCAGGTCGTTGTCGAAGTAGCGGATGTACGGACGGATCTTCGCCAGTTGCTGCTCGGCGAGTTTCAAGTCGTCGAGGTTCTGCCGGTTGATGTCCAGGCCCATGTACTTCATCACGGCGGCGAACACTTCGTTAGGATCATTGAGCAGACTGACTCCGCAATCGGCAAATTTTGCCACCACGGCCGGATCGAACAGCATCGCCCAACTGTCGGTCGGCGCATTCGGCAGGCGCTGCTTGATCGCCTCGTCCTGGTAACCGACGCCGGTGGTGCCCCAGGCGTAGATCCCCGCATAGCGATTGCCCGGATCGAACACCGCCATGTGCTGGCGAAACTCATCACCGACCCCGGCAAAGTGCGGCACCCGCGCCTTGTCCAACGGCTGGATTGCGCCGCTCTCGATGGCCCGCGACAAGTGCTGGCCGGCAGTCAGCACCAGGTCGTAACCACTGCGCCCGGTGAGCAGTTTGGTCTCGACGGTTTCCAGCGAGTCAAAGTGATCGGCGACCACATGAATGCCGGTTTTCGCTTCAAAATTCTTCAGTGTGTCCGGTGCCAGGTACTCGCCCCAGATGTACAGGTTAACCACCGGTTTGGCGGAATCGGCGGCCTGCACACACAGGGGTGCAAGCACCAGCATTAACGCTTGAGTCAGTTTGTGCAGGCCCATCATCACACCCCCTTGCCGGCGTATTGCGGCATGGTGATGCAGGCGACGTTGCCACCACCGAGCAGGATTTCCCGGGAATTTTCGATGCCGACGATCTTGTGCTGCGGGAACAGTTCGGCGAGTGTCGCCAGTGCCACCTGATCGTTGCGGTCACCGAACAGCGGCACCACGATCGAGCGGTTGCCGGCGTAGTAGTTGATGTATGACGCACAGATTTGGGTGCCGGCCTGTCGAGTGTGGGTACTGTCCTGCTGATCGAGGCCTTCGGCTTCTTCGGCGGTCCACTCCAGTACGTCCGGTTGCGGCAGTTTGTGCACGATCAACTCGCGGCCCCGGCTGTCACGGGTGCGGCGCAGGATGTCGTAGGCCTCCTGATAGATTTCCCACTGCGGGTCATCGCGGTTGTCGGTCCATTGCAACACCACTTCGCCGGGACGCACGAAGCAGGCGAGGTCGTCGACATGGCCGTCGGTTTCGTCGAACTTGCAGCCCCGTGGCAGCCAGATCACCTGTTCGGCACCGAGGTAATCGGTGAGGCGTCGGGTGACTTCGTCCTTGCCCAGGTGCTGGTTGCGATTGCGGTTGAGCAGGCATTGCTCGGTGGTGAGGATGCTGCCCTGGCCGTCGCTCTGGATACCGCCCAGTTCGGCAATCAACGGCGCGCGGTAACGGTCGAAGCGCTCGATTTCGAGGATCTTGCTGGCGATCTGGTCGTCCTTGTCCCAGGGGTAATACAAGCCACCGTCGAGGCCGCCGTAGGCGTTGAACTCGAAGTCGACGCCGCGCACTTCGCCGCTCTGATCGTTGACGACAAAGCACGGACCGCTGTCGCGGAACCAGGTGTCATTGCAGGTCATCTCGACCACGCGTACCTGCGGCGGCAACTGCCGGCGGGCGGTGGCGAATTGCGCGGCAGAGGCGCACACGGTGACCGGCTCACTCTGCGAGATGGCGCTGACGATCTGCACCCAGACTTTCTGCGCCGGCTTGGCGCCGTTGCGCCAGACGTCGGTGCGCTCCGGCCAGCCGAGCCAGCAGCCAGACTTCGCTTCGAATTCGCCGGGCAGACGGAAGCCGTCCTGTTTGGGGGTGGAGTCGAGCAAACGTGCCATGGTCAAACCTCGTCTTCGGGTTGGGAATGACCACAGGCTAAGGGCGCAGGCGCTGCGCTCGCCAACGATGATTATTACGGAACAGTTGAATTCAACTCATCAATCGGCCAGTTGATCGTTGAACCATTCGAGCATCTGCGCCACCGCCGGACGCTCCAGACGCACCCGTTCGCAGACCAGCGCGTATTGACCGAGGGCGGTCATGCTCGACGCGAAGGGTCGCACCAGTCGCCCGCTCTGCAAATCCTCCTGGGCGGTGAGGTTGTCGCCCATCGCCACGCCCTGCCCTTGCGCCGCCGCTTCCAGGGCCAGCCCGGCATGGGCGAAATACAACTGGCGTTGCGGCCGCTGATCGCCGGCGTGGCTAGTCAGCCAGGCGGTCCAGGTCTTGCCGTCCTGATCATCGTGCAGCAGGCAGTGACGGGCCAGATCCCTTGGCGTTTTCAGGTTGCCCTGGTTGAACAGTCCGGGGCTGCACACCGGGAAAAATTGCAGGTCGGGCAGCGGCCGGACGAAATACGCACTGCTGTCCACCGGACCGGTGCCGTAGGTGATCGCCAGATCAATGTCTTCCCCGGGCGCCGCAGCGTCGATCGGTTGTTCATAGAGGTGCAAGGTGATGTGCGGGTAACGCGCATAGAAATCGGTGAGACGGCTCATCAACCATTTCTGCGCGAGCTCCGCGGTGACGGCCAGACGCAACACCGCGAGCGAGGATGGGTCGCGCAATTCATCACAAGCGTCGCCGATCAGTTCGAAGGCCTGCTGCAGGCTTTGCATCAGGCGTCCGGCAGCGATGGTCGGGCGAATCTGCCGGCCTTCGCGGATGAACAGCGCGACGCCGAGTTGCTCTTCGAGCTGGCGGATTTGATGGCTGACGGCGCTGTCGGTGACACACAATTCCGCCGCCGCCCGGCCGAAATGCGCGTGACGGGCGGCGCATTCGAAAGTGCGCAGGGCGGCCAGTGAGGGAAGTCTTCGCATGGGGCTGGTCCGTTTTTTGTAGGTCATGCTGACGGGGCCGGAGGTGCGCGTCCAGCCCTTATGCCCTCACCCCAGCCCTCTCCCAGAGGGAGAGGGAGCCGATCGCGAGATATTGAGGATGTACGCCGACCTGAATGTGCGTGGGTGAATCCATGATCGACTGGTTTTTTCAGGTCGATGGAGAACGCAAGACAACCCGGTCAGCGCCCTCTCCCTCCGCCATACACACGGGAGATATTGAGGATGCACGCCGACCTGAATGTGCGTGGATGAATCCATGATCGACTGGTTTTTTCAGGTCGATGGAGAACGCAAGACAACCCGGTCAGCGCCCTCTCCCTCCGCTACACACACGGGAGATATTGAGGATGTACGCCGACCTGAATCTGCTTCGGTGAATCCATCATCGACTGGTTTTTTCAGGTCGATGGAGGACGCAAGACAACCCGGTCAGCTCCCTCTCCCTCCGGGAGAGGGCTGGGGTGAGGGGCTTTTGACTGTATCGCACTGTATACCCCGAAGCCGCAGACACACCCCACGCAAAATCCCCCACCCCGCCGACACATCCCCGATACACCTCAAGGCTGAAATACCCCGGTCGATTCAACTGGCCCGACTCACCGGAGATGCATCATGACCACAACCCTCTCAACCGCCATCAAAGGGCTGCACCTGAACCTCGACCGCGCCGGCACCTGGCTCGCCCCCCTGACGCTGCGGCTGTTTATCGCCTGGGAGTTTTTCGAGTCGGGGCTGGAGAAATTCAACGGGCAGAACTGGTTCGAAGACATCCAGGCGCGCTTCCCGTTTCCCTTCGATCACCTGCCGGCGTCGCTGAACTGGGAGCTGTCGATGTGGGCCGAGCTGATCGGCGCGCTGGCGATTCTGTGCGGTTTCGGCACACGGATTTCGGCCCTTGCGTTGATCGTGGTGACCGTGGTCGCCACCGCCGCCGTGCACTGGCCCGCCGACTGGTCGACGCTGAGCGAACTGGCGCAGGGTTACGCGATCACCAACAAGGGCTTCGGCAACTTCAAGCTGCCGGCGATTTATCTGGCTGCGCTGCTGCCACTGCTGTTCGCCGGTGCCGGCAAGCTGAGCGTCGATGCGTGGCTGGCGCGGGTGTTCTGGCAACGCCACACCCGCTGAGGCTCAATGCGCCCGGTCCAGCCCCGCCAGCAACGCGCTGTCACGGCTGTAGATGTCCGGCGCGTAGCGCACCCGACCGGCATTATCGACCTGCGCGGTCCAGTAGGTCATCAGGATCGGCACCGGCGCCGACAAGCGAAATTCGTGAGTGGTGCCGGTGGCGAGCAAGGTGTCGGTGCGGGCCTTTTCCGCCGGGGTCAGGAGCAGGTCGCGCAGCTGCATCGGGTGCTCGACCCGCACGCAGCCGGAGCTGAAGGCACGCGGCCCTTTCTCGAACAGCGCCTTGCTCGGCGTGTCGTGCAGGTACACGGAGAACGGGTTGGGGAAGCGGATGACCATCTGCCCCAACGGATTACGCGGCCCGGCATCCTGACGCAGGAGGATGTTGCCGGGGTTGTCCCAGTCGATGTCCGCCGCTGCCAGCGGTTGCCCATTGGCATCGAGCACTTGCAGGTTCTGCCGGCTGAGGAAGGTCTGGTCCTTGCGGATTTCCGGCAGCTTGTCTTCTTTCCAGATAGTCGGCGGCACGGTCCAGGTCGGGTTGAGGGTCAGGCGCGTGACGCGAGACTTCAACAACGGTGTCTGGCGCTCGGCGCGGCCAACCTGAGTGCGGGTCTGCCACACGGCTTGACCGCCCTGATACAGAGTCAGTTCGGCGGCGGCAACGTTGACCAGCAGGCCATTGGGTTCCATGTCCTGGGCCAGCCAGCGGAAGCGTTCGAGGTTGACCCGCAACTGTTCACGGCGGTTCAGCGAACTGATGTTGAGCTCGGCAATCGTCCCCGGCCCGACCACCCCGTCGGCCTGCAAGGAATGGCTGGCCTGAAAACTTTTCACGGCATCGACCAGCACGCCGTCATAGGCATTGCCCGGCGCGCCTAAGGCGTGGGTCAGATAGCCTTCGCTGAACAGCCGCTGCGCCAGTTCCGGCACGCGTTTATCTTCCATCGACGGGCGCAGCAGCGGCCCGTTGCCCACGGACTGCCATTGCGGCAACGCTTTGAGCCGTTGCACGGCGTAGAGCTGGCGCAGGCTTTGATACTGCGCCAGACGCGGACGGGCCAGATCGAACGCGCCGGCGATGTCGTGCATGCCGGGTACGGCGATGGCCAGCAATTCCGCCTGACGGTCGCGCGGGGTGTCGTCGGCATGCCACAGCGGTTCGAAATGCGATTGCAGCAGGCGACCGTAATGCAAATCCTGCAGGGCCTGGAGGTAGTTGCGGCTGATGTCGATGTCGGCGCACAACTCGCCATCCTGCGGCGCTGTGCTCGGAAGCGGGTAGCGCTTGGGATTCAGCCCATCGTCGGCCAACAGTTGCAATTGCGCGTGCAAGGCCGGCAATCGTGCGGAGTCACTGGCCCACACCGGCATCCAGTCCTGCTGTTCGTAGAAGGCCTGCAATTGCGTGAGCGCCGGGCCATTGAGCTGCGCGGCAATCGCCGCGCACGACTGCGGCAAACTGATCAGCACCGCCTGCAGCGGACTTTGCGGCTCGACCGGCCTTTCAGCAGGCGGCGTCGGCAATGTCTCCAGCGGCGGCAACGGCTCATCGGCACAAGCGACAAACGGCGCTGCGAGCAAACAAATGCTCAAGTAGCATGCGTACTTTTTGAACAACTGCTTTACTCCAATCCGTAGCCGTCTCAATGACGGTCAACCTTACATCAGGTGCGCTGAACAGTCAGGCCCGAATCCGGGGTCTGTCGGGTATGACTGGGAGTCAGGAGCCAAAGTGCCAAATATGTAGACAGTGAGGACACTTTATAAATGTTGACGTTTTTGCGCCGACTTCTGTTGACCACCGCGACCCTTGTCGCCGTGACCAGTCCAGTTTTTGCCGCCGGCAAACCATCGCCGGTGCTCTTTACCAGCCTCGCGCACGCCGCGCCAGAACTCAATCCCCAAGCGCTGAAAGGTGCCTTGAACGCCATGCAATGCGCGGTCAACAACGGTGCGAAACCGTCCCGCCATCTGGCCATCATCGACTATTCGCAACCGTCCACCGAGCGCCGCTTGTGGATTTTCGACCTGAACCGGAAAAAACTGGTACTGCGCGATCTGGTCGCCCACGGCTCCAACTCCGGGGAAAACTTCGCCACGCAGTTTTCCAACCGTGAAGGCAGTTATCAATCCAGTCTCGGCCTGTTCCGCACCCAGGAAAGCTACGAAGGCACCCACGGTTACTCGCTGCGCATGGACGGCCTCGAACCGGGCTTCAACGACCTGGCCCGCGATCGTGCCATCGTGATCCACGCCGCCAGTTACGTGAATCCGTTGTGGAGCAAGCGCCAGGGGCGCATCGGCCGCAGCCAGGGCTGCCCGGCGGTACGGCCGCAGATCGCCCGACAAGTGATCGATAAACTCAAGAACGGCCAGTTCATGTTCTCGTGGTACCCCGACCAGCGCTGGCTGCGCTCGTCGCCGTACCTCAATTGTCAGCCGCAACAGGTGGCGAGCATTCTCAGTACCCACGCCAGCTGACAAAGCACCACAGCGGTTGCAGTTTTTGCCGCCACGCGGTGCTTCTGTGGGAACGGGTTTGCTCGCGAAAGCAGTGGCTCAGTCGCTGGAGATGTCGGCTGTACCGGCCTCTTCGCGAGCAAGCCCGCTGCCACATTTGATCTTGGCGCGACTGAGGATCAGGGCTATGAGCATCAGCGCTGTGGCGACGGCGAAAGTGATGTGCAAGCCGCGGCCGATGACCTCGGCAGGTGCCTGGGTCGGGCCACCCGTGGCCAGGGCAAACACCGCCCCCATCACCGCCGCCCCGGTGATCAATCCGAGATTGCGCGCCAGCCCGAGCAGGGCCGACACCACACCGCGCTGATCCTGACTGACACCCGCCATCAATCCGGTATTGTTGGCCGCCTGGAACAGCGCATAGCTCCCGGCGACCAGCGTCATCGGCAGCAAATACCCCGGCAGACCCAGATGCGTCGGCAACAGCGCCAGCAGTGCGCAACCGCCGGCCAGCCCCAGCAACGCGCGCGGCACCATGCGCCGCGCGCCGAAGCGATCCACCAGCCGCCCGGCCGCCACGCCACCAAACGCCGCCAGCAACGGCCCGACCGACAACGCCAATCCGACCATGGCACTGCTCAGGCCCAACCCGCGACTCAGGTAAAACGGCCCGACCACCAGCGTGGTCATCATGACTGTCGTCACCAGCAAAGTCAGCGCCAGGCTGCTGCTCAGTCGCGGGTCGGCGAACAGAGACAGGCGTATCAGCGGCGCCCTGGCTTGCTTCTCGACCACGATGAACAACCCCGCGCCGCACAGGCTGACCACTAGCAATCCGAGGGTGAAACCTTCGAGCGTCATCGCCAGCGCATAGGCCGCCAGCGTCAACACCAGTACTCCCGAGCCGACATAATCAAACGTCACGGGCGTGCGGGCAGTGCGATCGGCCGGCAAATAGCGATACACCAGCCACGCATTGAGCAACCCCAACGGCACGTTGAGCAGAAAGATCGACGGCCAGCCGACATGCTCCATCAACAGCCCACCCAGCGACGGCCCGAGGCTGGTGCCGGTGGCGGACATCGTCGCCAGCAAGCCCATTGCACTGCCCGCCCGCGCCTTGGGCACCGCATCGGCGACCAGTGCAACCGTCAACGCGAACATGATTGCCGCGCCGACGCCTTGCACTGCTCGTGCGCCGATCAACCAGATCCATCCAGGGGCGAGTGCGCAGGCCAACGACGCGGCGGTGAACAGGCCGATCCCGACCAACAGCAAGCGCCGGCGTCCAACGCCATCGCCCAGACGCCCGACGCTGACAATCAAGGTGGTCACCGCCAGCAGGTAGGCCAGTACGATCCATTGCACCTGTTGAAACGTCGCATCGAACGCCGCCGCCAATGTCGGCAATCCGGCATTGGCAATGCTGGTGTCCAGAGACGGCATCAACATCGACAGTGCCAGGCTGGTCAGCGCCCAGCGGGCTGTGGGGTTCAGGGGTTCTCGGGGCATGGCGTGCTCGCAGCGCAAGGGTGATACGCCGTAGCCTGAGCCTCGACAATACACGGCGCAAGACGCATGCTTTGCACTCAATACCTGCATGGAACGCCATGTCATGACCGCTCCGGATCTGAACCTGTTGATCACCCTCGACGTCTTGCTGCGCGAAGGCAGCGTCGCCCGCGCCGCGAGATGCCTGCGGTTGAGCCCGTCAGCCATGAGCCGCGCCCTCGCCCGTCTGCGCGAAACCACCGGCGACCCGTTGCTGGTACGCGCCGGTCGTGGCCTGGTGCCAACGCCGCGGGCGCTCGAATTGCGCGAGCGGGTCGGTCATCTGGTGCAGGCCGCCGAGGCGGTTTTGCGCCCCGCCGAGACACTCGACCCTGGCCGGTTGCAACGCACGTTCACCTTGCGCAACACCGACGGTTTTGTGGAAACCTTTGCCGCTGCCCTGCTCGCCCGCATTGGCGAAGAGGCGCCCGGGGTGCGCCTGCGCTTTGTGCAAAAAGCCGACAAGGACAGCACGCCGCTGCGCGAAGGCCGGGTGGACCTGGAGACGGGTGTGGTCGACGACACCACGGATCCGACGTTGCACAGCCGCATTCTGTTTCAGGATCACTGGATCGGGGTGGTGCGTGAGGGGCATCCGTTGAGCGCGGGCAAGATCAACAGCAAACGCTTTGCCGGTGGCGAACACATTCTGATCTCGCGACGCGGGCGCAGCAGCGGCCCGGTGGACGAAGCATTACTCGCCTTTGGCCTGACACGGGACATCGTCACCTCGTTCGGTGGATTCTCCGCAGCGCTGACGCTGGTGCGTGAATCAGACCTGATCGCCACAGTGCCGGAACGTCACACGAGCAAGCTGCGCAGCGGCCTGCACAGTTTCGCCCTGCCCTTCGAGATGCCGCCGATCAGCGTGTCCATGCTCTGGCACCCGCGCATGGACGCTGACCCGGCGCACCGCTGGCTGCGCCATTGCGTGCGCGAAGTCTGTGCCTAACGCGCATCACCGCCAGCGGGTTTATAGAACAGGAATTTGCCGGTCTCGGCCGTCTTGCGGTATTCCTTGGCCCAACTCGGATGGACGTTGCGATCATGGAAATACAACGCGCCGTGGGTGCGATCCTTGAGCTGACGATTGAGGGCCTTGCCGGCGATTTCCTTGGCCAAGGCGTATTCGCTATCTTCCTTGACTTGATCCGGCTTGCCATCGCACCACCAGGAAAACTGGCAGCTCTTGGTTTCCGAGCCTTGTTTGACCACGGCACACACCGTGTCGGGAAACCCTTCGTGGCCGAGGCGGTTCATCACCACACTCGCCACCGCTTCCATTTCCGGGGTGTCCTTGCCCTTGGCTTCCCAATAGATACTGCGCGCCAGGCAGGTGAGCGGATCGTCCAGCGGCGCCGCGCCGGCCGGGTCAACCGCCTGGGCTTCGGTCGGGGTGATGGCCTCGGATCTGGGTGCCGGGGCCGCACTGACTTGGTCGGCGGCTTTCTCTTCGAGCACCTGGGCTTTTTCTTCAGCCTTCGCCTTGATCGGTGCCTGATCGGTGGCCCCCGCCACGCCAGTCAACAGCATTAACGCGAAACAGCCAGCCAACGCTTTCAATCCCATGTCAGTTCTTCCGGCAGCGCCCGGTCCGGGCAAGGTGTTACGTCGGGGAGACACCCGGATTCCGGGGTCTTCGGAGAGTGTAGACGGCAAATACTTCGACAAAGTTGCGTAGAAAAAAGCGCCGGATGAAGAAAAAGACATTGCGTCCACCGGGGGCCTTTCGCGCATCATGGGCGCACTCAGCTCAAGGGAGATTTCCATGCGCTTCATGCCATCCGTTTTGCGTTTCGCCGCGTTGTCCGTCGGCCTGGTGCTGGCCATTCCGGCCATGGCCGCCGATGAGTCGCAATTGATCGAGTCGATCAACAGCTACCGCAGCCAACCGCAGCGCTGCGGCAGCCAGGCGTCCACTGAACTGCCGCCGCTGTCGGCCGATCCGCGACTGCGTTTGCCGGCCACGGGCATGGTCGATCTGCAACAGGCCATGGCCAGCGCCAGTTACCCGATGGTCAATGTCCAGGCAATCACGCTCAACGGCCCGCGCGATGCGGCGTCGGCGATGAAGGCGATTCAGGAGAGTTTCTGTCAGGTGGTGCTCGATCCGCAGTTCGTCGATGTCGGCGTCAGCCGTGCCGACCGCGACTGGCGCATTGTGCTGGCGCGGCCGTTGCTGTCGGCCAGGCTGGGGGATGCGCAGAGTGAGGGGCAGAAGTTGCTGAGCGAACTCAACGCCGCCCGCAGCAAGGCCCGTCAGTGTGGTGGTCAGGCCTTTAGCGCTGCCACACCGCTGGCGTGGAACGCGACGTTGGGCACGATTTCCCAGGATCACAGCCGTGACATGGCCAACAACAATTACTTCGACCACAAGGACCGCGACGGCCGCACCCCCGGCGATCGCGCGGAACTCGCCGGGTACAGCGGCCAACTGGTCGGCGAAAACATCGCCGCCGGCCAGGACACCGTGGGCAAAGTCGTCGAGGGCTGGCTGGCCAGCCCTGGCCATTGCGCCAACCTGATGAACCCGCAATACAAGGAGCTCGGCGCGGCCTATGCGACCGATCCGAAGAGCAGTGCGGGGATTTACTGGACCGCGATGTTTGGCGCGCAGTAACTCTTTGGCGCACCATCATTGCCGCAGGAGCGAGTCTGCTCAGGGGGGGTTCACAGCACCTGAGCAGGCTCGCACCGGAGGGCTTCACCTCAAGATGCAGCCCGGTATCTCAAGCGCCAAAAACCCTTCATCACCAATCCTTGTAAACCTGACGACGCCAATTCGGCGAAAAACATTTCATCATCGACGGGATCAATCAGCCGTTCAGAAACAGTGATTGGACGCTACTCAACGCAGCCCCTAACCTGCGCGGGCCAATCCCCTTCGACAGGGGTTTCCACTCTTGCGAGGCTGTCATGTCAGAACGCGTCTTGATCGATGGTTACAACCGCCGCGTCGACTATCTGCGCATGTCAGTCACCGACCGCTGCGATTTCCGCTGCGTGTATTGCATGGCCGAGGACATGCAGTTTCTGCCACGTCAGCAAGTGCTGACCCTGGAGGAAATCTATCAACTGGCGCAAAGCTTCGTCGCACTGGGCACGCGCAAGATTCGCCTGACTGGCGGCGAGCCGCTGATCCGTCCGGGCGTGGTCAAACTGTGCGAGCAGATCGCCGCCCTGCCCGGCCTGCGCGAACTGTGCATGACCACCAACGGCTCGCAGTTGGGCAAACTCGCCGCGCCGCTGTTCGACGCCGGGGTCAAGCGCTTGAACATCAGCCTCGACAGCCTCGACCCCGAGCGCTTCAGACAAATGACCCGCACCGGCGATCTGGCGCAGGTGATCAACGGCATCAATGCCGCGCGCAAGGCCGGTTTCACCCGCACTAAACTCAACGTCGTGGTAATGCAGGGGCGCAACGATCAAGAGGTCAACGACCTGGTGAGCTTCGCCATCGACCACCAGCTCGACATCGCCTTCATCGAGGAAATGCCGCTGGGGATCATCAGCGAACACAGCCGCGCCGAGTCGTTTTTTTCCAGTGCGCAGGTACGCCAGAAGATTGCCGAGCGCTACACCCTGATCGACTCGGCCGAATCGACCCAGGGCCCGTTGCGCTACTGGCGACTGGCCGAGGCGCCGCAGATACGCCTGGGGTTTATCTCGCCACACAGCCACAATTTCTGCGGCACCTGCAACCGCGTGCGACTGACCGTTGAGGGGCGCCTGCTACTGTGTCTGGGTAACGAGCATTCAGTGGACTTGAAAGCGGTGCTGCGCGCCCATCCGGGGCAACCGCAACGGCTGGAGAACGCCATCATCGAGGCGATGAAGCTCAAGCCATACCGGCATAACTTCGAAGTGAACGACGACGTCCAGGTCGTGCGCTTCATGAACATGACCGGCGGTTGAAACCGCCCTCACCCTGCGTCACCGGGACCGTCCAGCATGATCATCCGACCCAAGGTCAACCAGTTCGCCATTCTCTTCACCCTCAAGGGGTCGATTGCCAAACGCATCGCCCTGCGCACGCTGATGGTCACCCTGCTGGCGTCGGCCATCGTCCTGATTGAAATACTCCACCCAAGCAACTTCACCAAGGTCAACGCCACGCCGTTCACCTTGCTCGGGCTGTCGCTGTCGATCTTCATGAGTTTTCGCAACAACGCCTGCTACGACCGCTGGTATGAGGCGCGCAAGGCCTGGGGCGATGTGCTGGTGCACATTCGCTCGGTGATTCGCGAAACCCATGTCATCCGCGAGTCCGCCGAGCGCAAACCGTTACTGCTCAACCTCTGCGGGTTTGCCCACGCGCTGAATGCGCGGTTGCGCCGGGAAAGCGAGGCCGCGGCCAGCAGTGCCTGGATCACACCGAAACACGATGCGCAGGTGCCGGATTACAGCGGGCGGATTCTGCAGCAGGTCGGCCAGCAATGCTCCGACCTGCATCAGAACGGCGAACTGAGCGAGTGGCGCTACATGCTGCTGGCCAACCACCTGACCAGCCTGACCCAGGCGCAAGCGGTCTGCGAACGGATCAAGAACACCCCGTTGCCCTTCCCCTACACCCTGCTGCTGCACCGCACGATCTACCTGTTCTGCATCCTGCTGCCGTTCGCCATGGCCGAGCCGCTGGGCTGGCTGACGCCGCTGTTCACGGCGATTGTCAGCTACACGTTCTTTGGCCTCGACGCGATTGCCGATGAACTGGAAGACCCGTTCGGCCGCGACGAAAACGACCTCGCGACCGACTCGCTGGTGCGCACCATCGAGCGCGACATCCTCAGCGAACTGGGCGTGACCGACCTGCCGCCAATGCTGCTGCCAGTGGACTATGTACTGAGCTGAATCCTGCGCCCATGACACCCAAGAACCTGTGCGAGCTGACTTGCCAGCTGCCACAGGTTACCTGCCGCTTCACTCTCGCCACCACATTTTCGAGCGGCTCTGTCGCGGAACCTCACCGCGCTGAGAGCCCCTTGAACCGTGAGTGACAGAGCCGATCCATCGCCCTTTGAACGCTTGCGATTGGACGAATGCGCCATCAGATGAGATCGTCGCACCCTGCGCGTTTCACGCGCCTTGCGCCTCTGCGTCAATACTCAATCCAAATTCCCGTCGAGCAGGTGCCATCGTGGACATCAAACAACTCAAGTTCCTGATCGCACTGGACGAAACCCGTCACTTCGGCCAGGCCGCCGCCCGCTGCCATATCACCCAGCCGACCCTGTCGATGCGCCTGCGCAACCTGGAAGACGAGCTGGATCTGGTGTTGGTCAATCGGGGCCAGCGCTTCGAAGGTTTCACTCAGGCCGGCGAACGTGTGCTGGCCTGGGCGCGCACGCTGCTGGCGGCACATGATGGGCTGTTCGCCGAAGCGGCGGCGTGTCGCGGGCAACTGGTCGGTAGCTTGCGCCTGGGCCTGGTGCCACTGAGCAACTTCAATCCAGTCAATTACATTCAGGCGTTGTCCGGCACGTATCCGGAACTGAAATTCAGCCTGTCCTCGCTGAGTTCCGACGAGATCATCGCCGGTCTTGGCAACAATCAACTCGACCTCGGCGTGTGTTATCTCGACCACGTCAACCCGAGCTATTTCGAGTTTTTCGAGATCGGCGAAACCCGCGTCGGCCTGCTGTACGACAACCGTCACTTCCAGTTCGAAGGCAATGAAATGAGCTGGGAGGATGCAGCGGAACTGCCACTGGGGATGATCACCACCGGCATGCATTACCGCAAATCCATTGACCTGAGCTTCCGTAGCCGTGGCCTCAATCCGCAGCCGATCCTGGAAAGCGATTCGACCTATCAGCTGTTGCAGGCGATTCACCAGGGTTTTTGCTGCTCGATCATGCCGCTGGACAGTGGCCTGGAAGCACCGATCGAACACCTGTCATTCATGAACCTGCCGGATGCCAGTGTGCTGGCCCCGCTGGGGCTGGTGATGCGCAAGACCGAACCGCGTTCGGCGATTGCCGAGAAGTGTTTTGCCGAGGCGCGCAAGATGTTCGGGATTGAAGCGCCGGTTGTTTGAGTGACCGATCCAGACGGTGATGCCGGATGATCGGGGCGTTCAAGATATTTCACATTCATCGTTTACAGCTCCCGAGGTTCCCCCTTACTATCCGGGCACACCGGTCGACGGGATTGCCCCGCCACCGACGCTTTCCGCCAACGGAAACACGCGTTATGAGTACGTCACCACAACAACTAAAATCGTTGAACGTCTCCGCAGTGTGCGCCCTCTGTCACAGGGGCCGCGCATGAATCGCATCGTCAATCTGCCCATGGCCCTGCGCCGTTCCAAGCTGCGTCACTCCGCACGCCCGCCGGATATCGCCTGCTGATTCCGCCAGTCAGTCAAGATCCGCATTGTGGCGAGGGAGCCTGCTCCCGCTGGACTGCTTAGCAGTCCCCTGCCTTTGAATCGAAAAGCGAGAGCCGCTTCGCGCCTCAGCGCGAGCAAGCGCCCTCGCCACAGGTTCTGTGTCACCTCTGACTGATCTGCATTTGAAATCCCTGCCAGGACGCCCTCCCTGCGTCCGGCCCGAATCTGCGCGCCTGTGCGGCGCCCTCGTGAGTGATTGACCATGAAATTCGCAGCCATTGAAGACGCACGCCTGTTTCTCGACCAAAACCCTGATATCGACATGATCGAGCTGTTTATCCTCGACGCCAACGGCGTGCCGCGCGGCAAGCTGTTGCACCGCGAGGAATTGCTCGCCGTCTATGAAAGCGGCCGCCCGCTGCCAAGCACCATTCTCGGCCTGACCGTACAGGGCGAGGACGTGGAAAACTCCGGTCTGGTCTGGGACGTCGGCGACATCGACTGCCGCGCCTACCCGCTCGCAGGCAGTCTGGTGCGCCTGCCGTGGCGGCAGATTCCAACCGCTGCGGTGCAAGTCAGCATGCACCCGACCGAGGGCATGCCCGCCAGCATCGCCGACCCGCGCCATTTGCTGATCAGGATCATCGACGGTCTCAAGGCCGAGGGTTATCACCCGGTGATGGCCTGCGAACTGGAGTTCTATCTGCTCGACGCCAAACGCGATCACAACGGTCGCCCGCAACCGGCGCTGGATGCCGACGGTGGCCGACCGCGACACACGCAGGTCTACGGTTTGCGCGAACTGGAGCAGATCGAACCGTTCCTCGCCGACCTCTACAGCGCCTGCAAACTGCACGGCATTCCGGCGCGCACGGCGATCTCCGAATACGCACCGGGCCAGGTGGAAATCACCCTCGAACACGGCGATGCACTGCAGGCGATGGATCAGGCAGTGCGCTACAAGCGCCTGGTCAAAGCCGTGGCGCACAAGCACGGCATGCAGGCGACGTTCATGGCCAAGCCGTTCGATGATCTGGCCGGCACCGGCATGCACATGCACGTCAGCCTGGCCGATGGCGAGGGGCGCAACCTGTTCGCCTCCGAGGACCCGGCCGGCACCCCGCTGCTGCGCACGGCGATTGGCGGCATGCTCGCCTCGCTGCTCGATTCGCTGCTGCTGTTCTGCCCCAACGCCAACTCCTACCGGCGCTTTCAGGCCAACAGCTACGCGCCACTGGCGCCGACCTGGGGCGTCGACAACCGCACCGTCAGCCTGCGCGTACCCGGTGGCCCGGCCAATACCCGACACATCGAACACCGCATCTGCGGCGCCGACGCCAACCCGTACCTGGCCGCAGCGGCGATCCTGGCCGGCATCCATCGCGGCATTCGTGAAAATCTCGATCCGGGCGCACCGGTCGAGGGCAACGGCTACGCGCAGGCGAAGGAGTTTCTGCCGACCGATTGGCTGACGTCACTGCAAGCGCTGGAGAATTCTGCGTGGGCGCGGGATGCCCTGGGCCAGGAATTTCTCGGCGTGTACCTGGCGGTGAAACGCGCCGAGTACCGGCAGTTCATGGCCGAGGTGGGTGAACAGGATTGGCGCTGGTATTTGACCGAAGCCTGAAGACTCACCACTGATCCCCCTGTAGGAGTGAGCCTGCTCGCGCCTACAGGGGATCGCGTACCGATTTGAATTTTGTGTGGACACTGACATGAGCCAACGCTGCAATTCCTACTACACCGCCACCCTCAATCAGGACACCGACTACCCGACCCTGCGCGGCCGACACCGAGTCGACGTGGTGATCATCGGCGGCGGTTTCACCGGCGTTGCCACCGCCGTCGAACTCGCCGAAAAAGGTTTGAAGGTTGCCATCGTCGAGAGCAACAAGATCGGCTGGGGCGCCACCGGGCGCAATGGCGGCCAGGTCACCGGCAGCCTCTCCGGCGATGGCGCGATGCGTAAACAGATGCGCCCGAAACTCGGTGATGCGGTTGACGATTTCATCTGGCACCTACGCTGGCGCGGGCATCAAATCATCCAGCAGCGCGTGGCGAAATATGGCATTCAGTGCGACCTCAAACACGGTCATTTACACGCTGCCTACAAGCCCAGTCACATGACGGATTTGCGCAACGATTACGAGGAAGCCGTGCGCCGCGGCCTGGGCGATGAAGTCAGTCTGCTCGACCGAAGCCAAGTGCGTGACCTGCTGCAAAGCGACCTCTACCACGGCGCGATCAAGAACACCCGCAACATGCACCTGCACCCGCTCAATCTGTGCATCGGCGAAGCACGGGCGGCGGAGAGTCTCGGTACGCTGATCTTCGAAAACAGTGAAGTGCTGGAAATCATCCATGGCGCGACGCCTGGGGTCAGGACGGCTCACGGCCAGATCGACGCCAATCAAGTGATGCTCGCCGGTGACGTCTATCACAAGCTCGAACCGGGTCAGCTCAAGGGCAAGATCTTCCCGGCCATGGGCGGCATCGTCACCACCGCGCCGCTGGGCGATCTGGCGCGGCAGATCAACCCCGAAGACCTCGCGGTGTACGACTGCCGTTTCGTCCTCGACTACTACCGCCTCACCGCCGACGGGCGCCTGCTGTTCGGCGGCGGCGCCAACTACAGCGGCAAGGACTCGCGAGACATCGCCGCCGAGTTGCGCCCGTGCATCGAACAAACCTTCCCGGCGCTCAAAGGCGTGAAGATCGACTACCAGTGGAGCTGCGCGATGGGCATCGTGATCAACCGCATCCCGCAACTGGGCAAGCTGTCGGACAACGTCTGGTATTGCCAGGGCTACTCGGGGCACGGCATCGCCACCACCCACATCATGGGCGAGATCATGAGCCGGGCGATCACCGGGCAGCTGGAGCAGTTCGACACTTTTGCCCAGTGCCAGCACATTCGCGTGCCCATGGGGGATTTGCTGGGCAATCCGTTGTTGGCGGCGGGGATGTGGTACTACCAGATGCTTGAAAAGTTGCGTTGACGGGACTGGCCCCATCGCTGGCAAGCCAGCTCCCACAGGTTTTGCGGTGTACATGAAATTTGGGTACGCCACGGGCATTGTGGGAGCTGGCTTGCCAGCGATGAGGCCAGCAGCTCCAGCACAAACCTCAGTCCGGCAACTGCTCCACCGCAATCCCCAGCCGCCGATAATCCTCGACACTCCCCGACGCCACATGCCGCTCGGTAATCAGCGTATGCAGGCGCGTACACGACGCCACCACAAACGGCTCCACCGCGCCGAGCTTGTCCGCCGTGGTCACCGCAATCACTCGCGCCGCACTGTCCAGCAATGCCTGCTTCACCGGCACTTCATCGAAATGCAGCGAGGTAATCCCCACTT
Organism: Pseudomonas sp. GNP014; assembly: GCF_054344005.1. Lineage (NCBI taxonomy): Bacteria > Pseudomonadati > Pseudomonadota > Gammaproteobacteria > Pseudomonadales > Pseudomonadaceae > Pseudomonas > Pseudomonas sp. GNP014. The sequence goes on from NZ_JBTGUS010000001.1 coordinate 4,950,913, forward strand.
CCGGGTGAATCGCACACACCCCGGTGAAGGCCAGATCCGCCTTGATCCCGGCCAACAGCCGCACCGCTTCATGGCCGCCGGCCGACATCGTGCGCGGGTTCAACTGCCCACCGGCGAGGATCACTTTGACGTCCTTGTATTCGGCCAAGGCAATCGCCGTCATCGGCGCCGCCGTCACCGCCGTGATGCGGATATCCGCACGCAACGAGCGCGCCACCTGCAACGTGGTGGAGCCGGAGTCGAACAGCACAATCTGCCCGTCCTCGACCTTCTGCGCCGCCAACTGTGCCAGACGCACCTTGACCTCATCGGATTCCTCCAGCCGCGTGAAATAATCCTTGCCGGTGTCTTTCGGCCGCGGCAATGCCCCGCCATGCACCCGCTGCACCAGCCCGGCGCTGTCGAGTTCGGCGAGATCGCGGCGGATGGTGTCTTCGGACACTGCAAAGTGCTGGCTCAACTCGGACGCCATGACCTTGCCGTCACGTTCGAGGATCAAAAGAATTTTCTGCCGGCGCAGGGAGGGAAGCTCTGAAGCGGAATGATCGTGCATGGTTTTGCCTGTTTATGCTTGTCATTGCAGGTTTGTGCGAGCTTAGCCAAGCAAACTTGCAAACACAACGCCGGTATCAATGGCTTCGATCATTGGAATCACGAAGCCGAATTTTTTCTTTTGACCCGACCCCGGCAGAATGGCCCCACTTTCAAAAGGACCAGGATGAACACCCCATGAACCTCAATTTCGCTTTTGCCTGCATGGTCGTCGTGTCGTTTGCCATCGCGCTCGGGCACGCCTGATCAAGGACTAATCCTGCGCTGGGCTCAGACTTTTGCCAGCGATGATTTCTCTAGACACCCGCAAAGCAAAAATCTGGCGTTGTCGGCTCCAGATGCTTTGCAGAGATCAACATGCGCCAACCCGTTCGGAAGCTGACGATAGACAATATCGACTCGATAACCGAGGCGTTTCATCACGACCTTGCCGTTATCGGCGAATCGATTGCGGGGAAGACCGGCATATCTTTGATGCTTGCGCTGAAGCGCGATCGCTTGGGCCACGGGCCCTACCCAGACGTGTCACTGTTCGAGGCGGGGTGAATGTGTGGATACGGCGCCGTATCCAGACATTCACCACCCTTCAAATCAGTCCTCTACCTGCGTTCACTCCGCCACCACCCGCGCCTTGCGCACGAACAGCGCATGGACCTTGTCCCAGAAATTGCCGCCCAGCACGAAAAAGCTGCCGACGAACATCAAGTCGCCCAGCGCCTGCATCTGCCAGAGATTGGGCCGTACGCCCGGGAAGAAGTTGTCGAAATAAGGTTCCAGGAAGGACGACAGCAGCGGCAGGCAGAACATCACCACGCCGACCTTGTGGCGCATCGGGCTGACTTCGGCCACAGGGGTCGGAATCACGCCGGAAATATAGTGGCCGATCGTGCGCTTGAGTTCGGCGAACCCGGCCTTGCCCATCACCGCGATCACCAGCAGCAACAGCACCTTGTTACTGATGAACAACACCCCGGTCAGCGCCGCAACTTTCGAGCCCGGCACATCGAGGGCGGCGGCAATCGGCACCATCAGCCACGAACCGAGCATCAGGCAGATGATTGCCACGCCGACCTTGAAACGCCAGTTGGCGCTGGTGGGGGCAAGCGGATCTTGAGCAGTGTCCATGGTTTCCTACCTTTTCGTCGGGGGCGGTTCAGGGGAGTTCGCCTGAAAAAGCGTAGCAGCTGATTGCTTCGATCAACCCGCAATCTGCGGTCTATGCTCCAGTGACATTTCCCACTGGGGCCTCCCGGTATGCCTGCAACGCCAGCCCTGCTGATCCATCCCGGCCACCTGCTGCTGCTCGGTGCGCTGAGCCTTGGCGGCTGCCTGCGGCTGGGCCCGGATTTCCAGCCGCCGGCCGAGGCCTGGAGCAAGCAGTGGCAAAGTCCGGCACTGGAGCAGGCCAGCGAACGCGGCACGCTGCCGGATCTGCGCCAGTGGTGGCAGGTGTTTGCCGATCCGGTGCTCGACCGATTGATCAGCGACGCCGAAGCCCGCAACAGCAGCCTGAAGATCGCCGGCCTGCGGGTCCTCGAAGCCCGGGCGCAACTGGGCATCGCCGACAGCGGTCGCTACCCGCAACTGCAACAGGCCAGCGCCGACAGCCTGTACATCGACCGCCACCAGTCCGGCGGCAACAACCCGCAAGACGTGCACTTCTGGCAGCACAGCGCCGCGTTCGATGTCGGCTGGGAACTGGATTTCTGGGGTCGTTTCAGTCGCGCCATCGAATCCGCCGACGCCAGCTACTTCGCCGCCCAGGCCAATTACGAAGACGCCCTCGTGCTGCTTCGTGCGCAAGTGGCCGACACCTACTTTGCCCTGCGCACCACCGAAGCCCGGCTGCGAGTCGCCCGGGAGAACGCCGCCCAGCAAAAACGCAATTTCGAGATCACCGAAAAACTCTTTCGGAGCGGCCAGACCGCCGAACTCGATTTGCAACAGGCCAGAACCCAATACCTCGGCACGTTGAGCAGCATTCCAGCGTTCGAAGACCAGTTGCTGCGCACCCGCAATGCGCTGGCGGTGCTGGTCGGCCAGCCACCCGGTGGCGCGGCGTTCCTGGCGGAGCAAGCGGGGCTGATTCCGCTGGTGGATCGCGCCGTGTTGCAAGATGTCCCGGCCAACCTGCTGTTGCGCCGCCCCGATGTGCGCGCAGCGGAGCTGAACGTTGCCGCGCAATCGGCGCTGGTCGGCGTGGCTGAAACCGACCTGTATCCCTCGTTGACCCTGCTCGGCAGCATCGTCTGGTCCAGCGACACCCTCGGCGCCAGCCCGCGCAGCCTCGACCTGATCGGCGGCCCGAGCCTGCGCTGGAACATCTTTGATTACGGGCGGATCCGCAACAACATCCGCGTGCAGGACGCGCGCCTGCAGCAACTGATCGAAGCCTATCGCGACAAAGTCCGCCAGGCCGCCCGCGAAGCCGACGACGCCGCCAGCGGCCTGACCAAAGCGCTGGAACGCGAACGCATTCTCGGCGAGGCCGAAGGCGCGGCGCGGCGTTCTCTGGTGCTGGCCAACACCCAATATCGAGAAGGCTATTCAGACTTTCAGCGGGTGCTCGATGCCCAGCGTGCGTTGCTGGAGTTACAGGACAACTATCTGGTCAGCCGCAGCAACGCCGTGAGTAACCTGATCGCCCTGTACCGCGCCGTCGGCGGCGGCTGGCAAAGCGCCGGGCCGCAGATCGATGCAGCGACCCGGCAGCAGATGCGGCAACGCACCGATTGGGGCGAACTGCTGAGCGCCCCGCCGCCGCAACCGACCTATCCGATTCCCTCGCAGGTAGACCGCCATGAGTGATGAAGCGCCGCCGGATCCGGCGAAAAAAGGCATCCGTTGGGTGCTGCTGGTGATTGTGCTGAGCCTGACCTGGTACTTGTTGGCCGACCGTTTTACGCCCTACACCCAACAGGCGCGGGTCGGCGCGTTCGTGATCCCGGTGGCGGCGGAAGTCGCGGGCCGGGTGATCAAGGTCAACGTGCGCAACAATCAGGACGTGCAAGCCGGCGACATCCTCTTCGAACTCGATCCGCAGCCGCTGCAAATTGCCGTCGACCGCGCCCGTGCCGATCTGGAAAACACCCGTCGCACAGTTGGCGCCAGCACCGCCGGTATCGCTTCGGCCCAGGCATCGCTACGTGCAGCCCAGGCTGATGAACTCAAGGCGCGGCAGGACAATCGACGGCTTGAAGGTTTGTACAAAGAAGATCCGGGCACGGTGTCCGTAAGGCTTCTGGAAGTGTCCCGGGCCAACCACGAAGCGGCGGTCAGCAAGGTCGCCGCCGCCCGGGCCGAAGTGCTGCGTGCGCAGGAGCAGGAAGGCGGCAACACCGACACCAACGCCAAACTGCTCAGCGCCGCCGCCACACTGGCCAAGGCGGAACTGGATCTGGCCAACACCCGCATCGGCGCGCGTTCGGCGGGACTGATCACCGACCTGCGCACCGACGTCGGCCAGTTCACTGCGGTCGGTAGCCCGCTGATGACCCTGATCGCCATTCACGACGTGTGGATCAGCGCCGACCTCACCGAAAACAACCTCGGCCGCGTGCAACCCGGCACCCCGGTGGCGATCGTCCTCGACGCGCTACCCGGCGAAGTGCTCGACGGTCGCGTGCGTAGCGTCGGTTATGGCGTCAGCGTCGGCCAGACGCCGGCGCCCGGCACCTTGCCGAGCATCCAGAACAGCCGCGACTGGCTGCGTCCGGCGCAACGTTTCCCGGTGATCATCGAGTTCAGTGACGAGGCGAAAAAGCGCCTGTTCGACAGCCGTGCCATCCGCGCCGGCGGCCAGGCGGAGGTCATGGCCTTCCCCACCGAGGGCAATCTGCTCAATCCGCTGGGGCGGCTGTTTGTCGGCTTGATGAGCTGGCTGTCGTATGCCTATTGAACGCAGCGTGCCGGCGCAACGGGCGTTGCGCCTGGCGTTCGGCACGGCGCTGTGCACCGCCGCCAGTTATGCTTTTGCCTTGCCGCTGCCCTTTATCTCGCCAGTGCTGGCGGTGTTGCTGCTCGCCAGTCTGCCCCGCCCGCTGCCACTGAAAGGTGCGTTGGCACTGGCGCTGGTGGCGGCATTCACCACCAGCATCGGCCTGCTGCTGGTACCGTTGCTGCGTTACTACCCGGTGAGCGGTGTGCTGCTGATCGGCCTCGGTCTGTTTCTGGTGTTCCGCTTCGGCCTGCGTGGTGGCAATCCATTGATCATGATGTTTCTGGTGATCGGCATGACCATGATCTCCGCCGCCGGCTTCGCCGAGTTCGACCTGGCGATGGCGGTGATTGGCGCGCTGGTCAAAGGCCTGTTGCTGGCGGTTGCAGTGGTCGGCCTCAGTCACACTCTATTCCCGGAACGCCCCGACAGCCCCACGGCGCCGAAACCACCCGCCATGCCTGCCGATGACGTCCCCCGCGTGGCCCTGCGCGCCACACTGATCGTGCTGCCGACCTTTCTGTTGGCCCTGAGCGATCCGGCGAGCTACCTGCCGATCATCCTCAAAGCCGTCAGCCTCGGCCAGCAAACCTCCACCACCCGGACTCACCACGCCGGCCGCGAACTGCTGGGTTCGACGCTACTCGCCGGCGTACTGGCGGTACTGCTGTGGTGCGGCCTGAGTCTGTTCGTGCACCTGTGGATGTTCTTTCTGTGGACGCTGCTGTTCGGCCTGTGGCTGGCGCGCAAACTCTATCGCCTGAGCCCGACGCAATTCAGCCCCGGATTCTGGATCAACACATTCATCACCATGATCATCCTGCTCGGGCAATCGGTGCAGGACAGTGCGGCGGGCAAGGACGTGTACACCGCGTTTGCGGTGCGCATGGGCCTGTTCATTCTGGTGACGCTCTATAGTGCGTTGATGATGCACCTGATCGAAGCGCACAAGCCGAGCCGTCAAGGTGTGATCTGATAGCCGCGCCCTTGCAGGCATCCGGTGTAAGCGCTGGAACTTGCTGCCGCCTCGGTCTTGCCCTGTGCCCGTCGCTCCTGGCGCTGCCGCGAGCCTCCGATGACCGCACCGGCGGCTGCAGTCTCTTTGGCGCGGTTTTGTCGGTAATCCTGCTTGCGGTCATCGTCGACGCGTTCGTAGAGCTCGTCGTGTTGACGGCCGCGCACTTGCGCACCTGCCGCGCCCGCCGCCGCACCGACAGCGGCGCCCTTGAGACGGCCGCCGGCTTGCGGTGTGGAAGTGGTGGAGGTTGAAGCGATGGAGTGGCAGTCGTTGATGTCGATCTGGGTTTGTTGCGAGGTCTGGCCTTTGAGCGGGACGACGGATTCGGCGCTGGCTTGACTGGCGCACAGGGCGACAGCGATCAATAGCGGGATGGGCGTCAGGCGATTCATGATTACCTCCGGCGGGGCCTGGGGTTGGCTGTGATGCGGGGTAATCAGAGAGTCTAGTTCAAAGTGTTCGGCAAGGAACTCTTGAACACGGCACTCAACGTTATGGAATCAGTGGTTCGCACTCGCCGTTATGGATACCATCCCGACACTCTCAATTTCGCTGATCACGGATTCCGATGCGTCGTTTACTGAGCCGACTCGCCGCGCTGATCAAGCCTGAGGCGAAGCCGCTTTTTGCCGGATACAGCCTGAAAGTCCTGCAGTCGTACTTTGTGATGCCTTTGTCGGTCGCCAGACTGCCAAACCTGCCGATGATGACATCGCTTGAGCAATCCGGAGTATTGGCCTGTTACCTCTCACTTCTGACTGAGCAAAACGACGTCAACCGTTTCGGGCAGTGGGTCGACTCGTCCTTCCAAAAGGTCAGGGAAAGCACGCTCAACGGCCTGCGCACCTTTGAATATGAGGACGCCTTGAGCAAAGAGCGCTTGATATTCTTCACCGCCAAGCAAGCGTTCAACGCGGTCACGATTCATTTAGTGACTAACAGCGCGAAGTTCCTCGACTGGCTGAACCACGAAAAACTCACTGTCCCCCCACCGTGGGTCGCCTTCGAGGGTTACAACCCCTCATGGTGGGGAGGCAACATGCAAGGAGCCCAAGGTTTCTACAACGAGCGTTATTTCCTGCCGTTTTTTACGTGTTTGAGTGACGCTGAAAAACAGCGCTATTACGCCAGATTCAATGCCAGCGCCGCGTGGATAGAACAACTGGACTTGATGTACGGCAACGATTGATTCGCTCAAGCCCCTTCCCGCACCCGCCGCACCTGCACCAACAACGCCGGCGCAAAATGCAGCAGCACCATCCGCGCCAAGTGGTGAGTGAGGATAAACACCACATTCAACCCACCCGCAAACGCGACAATCGCAATCGTCTCGATCGCCCCCGGCATGTACGCCAGCCAGAGCGACAATGGATCGCTGCCCAACCATCGCGCCGCCACTTCAGCAAATGCCGCCGCGACGACGATCATCAGCCCGACCGAGACCAGCGCCGTGCGACCATGCAGCCCCAATTCCCTGACGCCCAAGCCTTGAAACCGTGAGCCGATGCGCACGCCGAGAATCAGCGCGGCCAGATTCAAGCTCCAGTCGGGCATGTGAAAACCGTGCAACCACCCTGCTTTTACAAAGACGGCGGTGATGATGATCGCCGTGAGCATGAAGGGCGCCGGCACGCCGATCACCAGCAGCAAGCGACCGAGCACGACGCTCAAGCCGATGACCGAGACAACCGTCAACGCCATGCCGGTGGTCAACGGAGCGCTTTCAACAGCAGCAATCGACACCGGTCCCGGAATCAAAAAACTCACCAGCACCGTGATCAGCAGTAACCGCATCAGGTGCACGATGATGACTTTGCTCGACGCCTTCTCCGACTCCAGCAAATCGAACACCGCCGCCAGTGCCCCCGGATACACTGCGAGCAGCGCATCCGTGCGATTCCACCCTGCGCCGCGCGTCAGCCACCAACCGGCCAGCGCAATCTGCACCGTCAAGCACAGCAGCAACACACCAAGGCTCGGCAACATGGTCGACGCCATCGCACTGTCCCACGCCTCGAACATCAGCCCGGTGGCGATGCCCAGGGTGACCTGGATATAACCCAGCCCATAAGGCGTCGCGGGTGCGAAACCCGATTTTGTCACGAGCAGTGCCGTGACAAGGATCGAACCCAACAGCAAGCCATGCGGCACACCGAGGGATTGCAGCACCGCGCCAAAACCGGCGGCGATCAACAGACACAGAATCGATTTCATGGTCGCCTTCCTGGCTATTCAAATGGCTTAAGCGCGCAACCGTCCAATCGCCCGCCGGTATTTTTCGATCCGCTCCAGATCCTCCCAGCTTGGCGAGGCGATCCGTGACAGGTCGCTGTTCTCTTCCAGGTCCGCCAGTTTCACCACCCGGCCGATCGGGTTCTGCGCCGCGCGCTCGACGAAATCCTCGTAGGACTCGCCTGGCACTTTGGTCACCGATGCAATCGCCGCCAGCACCTCTTCGCTGAAGCCTTCCTTGCGCAAGTCATCAAGGCTGATGCCGCAATCCTCGACCACATCGTGCAGCACCGCGACGATGCGTTCCTCCAGCGTGGTCATGCGCAACATGACTTTCAGCGGATGCAAAATGTACGGCGCCCCGCCCTTGTCCACCTGCCCCGCGTGTGCGGTGGCAGCGATGGCAATGGCGCGTTCGAGTGTTTGAGTCATAGGGGTTTCCTCGGGTTAAACGCCATACCGGCCGCCAACGTGGATATTGCGTTTGAGCCAGGCGCCAATGGCTTTCAGCGACCGACAGGCTTCGCTGACTCGGCGTGACGCTTGAGAATCATCGACACCAATGTCACTTGATCCGCACCAGGATGCGCGTCAATCAACTCAGCGACCCAGGCACAATCAGACTTCTTCAAGTGCTCACGCCACTCACCGGGCCAGGCTTACAGCTCATCCAGCGCCAACCAGCGCGCACCGCCCTGCCCACCATGCCCCCCGGCCGTCGATTGTTCGAAACAGAAAGGCGTGGCCGCTCGGGACAGGTCGATGTTGAAAATGTAGACGTCGTGGGTTGGGTGCTGCGACGTGGGGGCGTTGTTGCGGCTGCCGATTTCAATCATGGGCAATATTCCAATCCTTGGGCGCTAGATGTGTCCGATTGTTTCGCAGTCTACGCGAACAGCGCAAATCAAAAACCTGATGGAACCTCCTTCCCCTGCACAATCTCGAAACCATAAGCGCCAATTCATTGATCAAAACCGGCGCCATTGAAGAGGAAACCCCGATGAACATTCGATTCCTGCTTCTGCTCGCCACCTTTTGCGTCATCCCCACCTGCGTCATGGCCGAAGGCTGCGACGTCGAAACCCGCTCCTCCAGCACCTCCGTGCCTACCGTTTCCGGCCACAGCTGCTACGAATACGAGGGCATGCCGGTCAATTCCATCGACTGGTCATGCAGCAACGAAAGCAAGGACATGGTCAACGCCGTCAAGAAAAAGGTCCAGCAGTGCGATGACCACTATCAAGCCACGTGCATCGCCACCCTCACCCAGGAATCCCTGGCCAACCCGCACTCCACCAGCAAGGACAAAAACGCCAAAGCGTTGAACATTCCCGAGGGCGCGCAGGTGACCACGTATTACTACGGCGCGGAGAATCTGGGGCAGGCGAAGATTGTTTGTGAAAGTGGCGGTGGGCATTGGAAGGCGAAGTGACGGTTGTTTAGGGCACATAAAAAGGGACACCGCTGGGTGTCCCTTTTTCGTGCATCAACACATCCATTGTGGCGAGGGAGCTTGCTCCCGCTGGGCTGCGAAGCAGCCCCTGTACCAACATGCAAAGCCATGATTTGAGATTCGACCGAATTTGAAGTCTGAAAAACGCGTAGGAAAACACCCCTTGTGGCGAGGGGATTCATCCCCGATGGGCTGCGAAGCGGCCCCAAACCGGCGAGCTGAATTCTCCTGACACAACGTGGGCGCCGGATTACGACGACTGCGTCGCCGATCGGGGATAAATCCCCTCGCCACAGGGCCGGGTTTGCGTCCTACAGTTCGGTTGTGGATGCGGGAATTGCTGCCTAGAGTGGGGCTGTCGCTGACCGCAGTTGGCGATGGGTTTCGCAGCCCTCAGAAGTGACACACACCGCTAGATGACAACTGTGGCAAAATTCGCCGCCGTTTCGTTATATGGCGGCTGTGTGTGGGAGACCTTCGGGTCTGCCGGTTTGACTCTTCTCCGGTCTGCGAACCCGCATACAGCTGCCACCCCTTTGTTTCGCAGCAGAAAGGTGGCACTTCTTAATTATTTGAAGAGCAATCTTATGACGATCAAAAAACCGCTCCACCACTACGCCCACATGTCACACCCCGCCACCGACCACCCCGTCCTCCTCATCAACGCCGACGCCCCACTACGCGACCTCCACGCCTGCCTCGCCGAACGCCTAAACGCCGTCCTCAAATACCTCGACCTCATCGCCTGCACCAGCCTCCCCGACTACGCCGAACACGACATCAACACTGTGACCAACATCGCCAGGATCATGGTGCAGGACGTGAGTGATGTGTTTCGGGTAATCGAACAGCGAGGTTTCGACGCGCCAGCCTGATAACCAACACATTACCAAAGTGCCAACTTCATAAACGCCCGGTCATCCAACCAGCGATAACGTCGCTGGCACTTGGGAATAATCACCTCATGACTTCCGCGCCCCTTGTAAGACGCGTCTGAATATCATCAACAGCGGACCGACGCCTCACTGTTCCGGCTTTAGTTGACGGTTACTCTTCAAACAAGAGTATTCCGTTCAATAAAGCAGAGCATCCATGGCCAACCACAGTTACATGAGCATTACCGGAAACCTACAAGGACTGATCTCCGCCGGCTGTTCCGACACTAATTCCATCGGCAACAAGTGCCAAGTGGGTCACCTTGACGAAATAATGGTATTGGCCTACTCGCACAACATGACCACCGGCAATAACGGCGGCGTTACCGCTGACCGTGGCAAACACCTGCCGATCATGATCACCAAAAACATCGACAAATCCTCACCACTACTGGCCGCCGCACTTCATGAGCGTGAAGTGCTGGACTGCACAATCTTCTTCTACCGAACCTCCCCCGCTGGCACACAGGACAAGTACTTCAAAATCCACATAACCGGCGCAAAAATCGCACACATCAACCTTCAGGTTCCCCACGCCATTCACCTGAACGACGCCCAGCCGCAAGAGTTGGTGTCGTTTACTTATCGCGAAATCAGCTGGACACATATCCAGGCAGGCACGTGCGGTTTCAGCACTTGGGGAAATGACGGTGAATGAGGATTCGTGTGACATCAACGACGTTACCCGAGCTGCTTCCGATCTGGTCGCATTCGGGTGCCACATCGGCGCGACTCAGTTGTACGATAGCTTCAGCCAGCTCAAATTTGGCGAGATTGTCTCGTCTTATGCGAACGAGATTATTCGGGCGGTAGATGAAGGTGTTATTAGTGCCAAGCAGGGGTTGCAAGAGCTTAGGGAGGAACACGCTGAGTTATTGAACAAAGTATCTTTTTATGCTCAAAACGGTGTAGGTGTTGCAGCGGGGATGATGCAATTGCACATAGGTGCCATACAATTCTCCAGCAAAAGCCCACAAGGTATATTTGCAGGAGCACTCTATTCGGCGCACGGCATCAACAACATTCATGAAGGGGTAGTAAATATCTACAACGGCCCTGATGCTCAAAGCACAGTGGGTCCGATTCGTAAATTCTATCAATTAGTGACAAACGATACTCATATAGGAAACACTGCTTACTACAGCGTAGATCTAATTCTTTCGGGGTTTGGCATGCTGCAGCACGTGCGGAAACCAGGTTCAATAGAGCTATTCCATCATGACCCAATTAATTACGAGCGCGCTTACAACCAAACGGGGAATCTGGCTTTGGTATTTGAACTACTGATCGACAGCATAACAGTCAAAAACATAAGCGAAGAGATAGACTTTCGACAAAACAAATAAATCACCATTTTATCTTGAACTCCTCACTAGACATCATGTAAGCATAAACAGAAGCAAAGATCAAAAAACCTAACAACCTAAAAACAACTTCAGACAGACTCACCAGATCCTTAATTGTGTAATAAAAAACCTCCTCAACAAACAAGGCACAATTAAAGAGAATATACTGCCTCACCCATACAGGATACCGATCACTTCGGACATTTCGCCCTCGCAACTCAGCCAGCTGATCAGGAAAGCAGTAGCGAAAATTAACATACAGAAGCAATACGAAAATCAGACCACTTACAATTTCTTTTACATCCTTCAACACTAAAAACATCCCACTGAAAAAATTCACTTGCACTAACGCGCCAATACCACTCAAAGCAAAAGTCAATAAAAATAAAAATATTGTTTGAGTTATAAATCTTAACGTCACGACTTCACACGCCTCAAGAACGTTATATGACACCCTTTTATCATTGAGAGTGAAACAAGACATTTTTCCCGAATACTCATAATTCCACCACCACCTTTGCCCTAAAAAATCGCGCGTAGCAATGTAAACATGCCAGAAATCCCCTAACGTCATTAACCCTGCATCATCACGCACTCATTCAGAGCCTTCCTACAAATGAAAACCATCAAACCTACAAACCTTTCCTCGAATCAAAAAAAATCCGACGCCCTTCAACAAGGCGTCGGATTTTCTTACAGCGTATGGTTTTTACCTAGAGCATCAATCAGAAGTTAGCCGGCGTATTCGCACTAATAATCTCAGCCTCATCCGCCCCGATATTGCGGAACTTGTGCGGCAGCGTGGTAGGAAAGTAATACCCATCCCCCGCATTCAAAACACTCACCGAGCCATCCACGGTCAACTCAACAGTTCCCCGCGTCACCAACCCACACTCCTCACCTTCCGAGTGAACAATCGGCTCTTCCCCGGAACTCGCGCCCGGTGCGTATTGCTCGCGCAGCAGGCGCATCTGGCGGCTTGGGACGGAGGCGCCGATCAGCAGCAGGCGCAGGCCGTGGCGGCCGAGGTCGGGCTGTTCGTTGGCGCGGAACACGTATTGGTGTTCGCGTGGCGGTTGGTCGAAGGTGAAGAAGTCGGCCAGGGACATCGGGATGCCCTCGAGCAGTTTTTTCAGTGAACTGACTGAGGGACTGACGCGATTCTGTTCGATCAGGGAGATGGTGGCATTGGTCACGCCGCTACGCCGGGCCAGCTCGCGCTGGGAGAGTTTGTAGCTTTCGCGTACTAGTTTGAGTCGAGAACCCGTATCCATGACTGCCTTATGTGAGAACGACTTAAGGGCGATGGGGGTGGGTGGCGGGTGACGCGCCGAGGGCGCGGATCACGTTGCTCCCGTGTCCCGGAACCGTGAAAGGCGGCTATTAAATCACGTTTGTCGGTGTTGCTCAGCAGGTTCGATGGACGGTGGGGTAAAAGAGCCTGCTGGTGCTAATTGCGAAGTAAATGCAAAACCTGTGGGAGCTGGCTCGCCAGCGATTGGTGGCACATTCAACATCCCTTTTGCTGAAAGACCGCTATCGCTGGCAAGCCAGCTCCCACAGGTTTTGTGGTGTGTCAGCGGGAGTGAGGGTGGCTGCACTGGCAGGTCAAAAACCGGCGGGGTCTTGGGGGCCGCCGCCGGGGAGGTAACTTAGATGCCGAAACGGTCGCGCAACGAGTAGTAGACGGCGCCGAGGGCGGTCAGTGGTGCCGAGAAAGTGCGGCCGCCGAGCATGGGCATGTGCGGCAGCGATGCGAAGGCGTCGAAGCGTTCGGCGTCGCCGCGGATCATTTCCGAGATCAGTTTGCCGGCCAGGTGCGAGCAGGTGACGCCGTGACCGCTGTAGCCCTGCATGTAGTAGGCATTTTTCTCGATGCGGCCGAATTGCGGCATGCGCGACATGGTCAGCAGGAAGTTGCCGGTCCAGCGGTAGTCGATTTTCACGTCCTTGAGCTGCGGGAAGGTCTTGAGGATCTTCGGCCGGATCAGCTGTTCGATGTCGTCCGGTTCACGCGCGCCGTAAACCACACCGCCGCCGTACAGCAGACGGTTGTCGGCCGTCAGGCGGTAGTAATCCAGCAGGTAATTGCAGTCTTCGACACAGTAGTTGTTGGTGATCAGGCTGCGCGCCTGTTTCTCGGTCAACGGTTCGGTGACGACGATCTGCGAGCCGCATGGCATGCTTTTCGCGGTCACCCGGTTGTCGAGGCCTTGCGGCAGGTAGGCGTTGCCGGCGATCAGCAGGTACTTGGCGCGCACCTGGCCTTTGGCGGTACGCACGACATTCGGTTCGCCGTATTTGATTTCGACGGCAGCCGATTGCTCGTAGATTTTGCCACCCAGACGCACGATAGCTGCGGCTTCACCGAGGGCCAGGTTCAGCGGATGCACGTGACCGCCCTGCATGTCGAGCAGGCCACCGACGTAGGCGTCGGAGCCGACTTCGCGACGAATGTCCGCGGCGTCGAGCATCTTCAGATTGCGGTTGCCGTAGCGTTCCCAATTGCGCTTCTGCTCGGCCAGACCGTTGAGTTGTTTCTTGTTCATCGCTGCGAAAATGCCGCCCGGGCGGTAGTCGCATTTGATGTCGTATTCCTTGATCCGCGACCGGATGATGTCGGCGCCTTCGAAGATCATGCTGCCGAGAATTTCTGCGGTCTTTTCGCCGTAGCGCTCTTCGATCACATCGACGTCGCGGCTGTAGGAGTTGACCAGTTGCCCGCCGTTGCGGCCACTGGCGCCATAGCCGACTTTCGCCGCTTCGAGCACGGTCACTTTATAGCCCGCTTCACTCAGGAACAGCGCCGAGGACAGGCCGGTGTAGCCGGCGCCGATAATGCAGACATCGCACTCGACCGATTCTTCAAGGGTCGGGAAGTCGATGACTTCGTTGCGGGTGGCGGCGTAGTAGCTGTTGACGTGTTGTTGCTTCATTTTATTGTTCTCCGAGGGTCGCCCATTGAAGGCGACCACCGCTGTAGAAAATCAGAGCTTGATCCAGGTCGCTTTCAGCTCGGTGTACTTGTCGAACGCGTGCAGCGATTTGTCGCGACCGTTACCCGACTGTTTGAAGCCACCGAACGGTGCGGTCATGTCGCCGCCGTCGTACTGGTTGACCCACACGCTGCCGGCCCGCAGGCCACGGGCGAAGGTGTGCGCCTTGCTCAGGTTGCTGGTCCAGACGCCGGCGGCGAGGCCGAAGATGCTGTCGTTGGCGATCTGCAGCGCTTCTTCAACGGTGTCGAAGGTGATCAGCGACAGCACCGGACCGAAGATTTCTTCGCGGGCGATGGTCATCGCGTTGGTCACGCCGTCGAAGATCGCCGGTTGCACATAGAGGCCGCCGGTTTCTTCGAGGGTGCGCTGGCCGCCGGCAATCAGCTCGGCGCCCTGCTCGCGACCGATGCTGATGTAGCGCAGCACGTTGTCCAGTTGACGCTGATCGACCACGGCGCCGACGGTGGTTGCCGGGTCGAGGGCGTGACCGGGTTTCCACGCTTGCAGCGCTTCCACCAGCAGCGGAATGAATTGCTCGCGAATCGAACGCTCGACCAGCAGGCGCGAACCGGCGGTGCACACTTCGCCCTGGTTGAACGCGATGGCGCCGGCCGCCGCCTGGGCTGCTGCGCGCAAGTCCGGGGCGTCGGCAAACACCACGTTCGGGCTCTTGCCACCGGCTTCGAGCCAGACGCGTTTCATGTTGCTTTGCCCGGCATAAATCATCAGTTGCTTGGCAATCGCCGTGGAGCCGGTGAAGGCCAGCACGTCGACGTCCATGTGCAGCGCCAGCGCCTTGCCGACGGTGTGACCGAAGCCCGGCAGGACGTTGAACACGCCTTTCGGAATGCCGGCATCCAGCGCGAGTTGCGCGATGCGGATCGCCGTCAGCGGCGATTTTTCCGAAGGCTTGAGGATGAACGAGTTACCGGCGGCCAGGGCCGGGGCGAATTTCCAGCTGGCCATGATCAGCGGGAAGTTCCACGGCACGATCGCGGCGACTACGCCGGACGGCTCGCGGGTCACCAGTCCCAGTTGGTCGTGCGGCGTGGCAGCGACTTCGTCGTAGATCTTGTCGATGGCCTCGGCGCTCCAGCGGATCGCGTTGGCGGTCGCCGGGATGTCGATGCTCATCGAGTCGCTGATCGGTTTGCCCATGTCGAGGGTTTCCAGCAGCGCCAGTTCTTCCTGGTGTTGCAGGATCAGATCGGCGAAGCGAATCAGGATACGCTTGCGTTCGGCCGGGGCCTTGTTGGCCCACACACCGGAGTTGAACGATTGACGTGCGACTTCGACGGCGAGGTTGGCGTCGGCTTCGTCGGTGCTGGCCACGGAGGCGAGGAAACGGCCGTCGACGGGGCTCAGGCATTCGAAGGTGGCGCCGCTGATTGCCGGGCGGTATTCACCGTTGATGAAGGCGCGGGATTCGATGGTCAGGGACTGGAAGCGCTGTTCCCAGTCGTTGCGGGTTGTGGTCATTGTTGTGGCTCGACAAGGGGGGGAATTGGGGGTGTCGGGGTGTTGTGTCTGGTTTGAGAGGGCTGCCCTCACCCTAGCCCTCTCCCGGAGGTAGAGGGGACCGATTGGGGGTTGCTTGGAATCTTCGCCGACCTGAAAAATCTTTGCCGAATCCATAATCGACTCGATCGTTCAGGTCGCTGACTATCTCAATACAACCCGGTCAGTCCCCTCTCCCTCCGGGAGAGGGTCAGGGTGAGGGGCTCTTCGGCTTTTAAAGGCCCGAACCCATCACACCGTATGCAGATACCAGTTGTACTCAAGGTCGGAGATCGAGTTCTCGAACTCGGCCAGCTCGCTTTCTTTACAAGCGACGAACACGTCGATGTACAGCGGGTCGATATAGCGGGCCATGACTTCGCTGTCGTCCAGTTCGCGCAGTGCATCGCGCAGGTTGTTCGGCAGGCTCTGTTCGTTCTGCTCGTAGCTGTTGCCTTCGACCGGCGAGCCCGGCTCGATTTCATTGGTCAAGCCGTGGTGAATCCCGGCCAGCACTGACGCCATCAGCAGGTACGGGTTGGCGTCGGCACCGGCGACCCGATGCTCGATACGCACGGCGTCCGGCGAACCGGTTGGCACGCGCACGGCCACGGTGCGGTTGTCGATGCCCCAGCTCGGCGAGTTCGGTACGTAGAACTGCGCGCCGAAACGACGGTACGAATTGACGTTCGGGCAGAGGAAAGCCATTTGCGCAGGCAGGGTCTCCAGCACACCGCCGATCGCGTGTCGCAGCGCGGCGTTCTGCTCGGGATCCTCGCTGGCAAAGATGTTGTTGCCTTCTTTGTCCAGAATCGAAATGTGCACATGCAGACCGTTACCCGCCTGGCCCGGATACGGCTTGGCCATGAAGGTGGTGTCCATTTCGTGGTCGTAGGCGATGTTCTTCACCAGACGCTTGAGCAGGACCGCGTAATCGCACGCCTTGATCGGGTCGGAGACGTGATGCAGGTTGACTTCGAATTGCGCCGGGGCGCTTTCCTTGACGATGGCGTCAGCCGGGATGCCCTGCTCTTTCGCGCCTTCAAGGATGTCTTGCAGGCAGTCGACGTATTCGTCGAGGTCGTCGATCAGGTACACCTGAGTCGACACCGGACGCTTGCCGGACACCGGCGAACGTGGCGACTGCGGACGGCCGTTCACGTTGTCCTGGTCGATCAGGTAAAACTCCAGTTCGAACGCGGCGCAGATGGTCAGGCCCATCTCATCGAACTTGCGCACGACGTTGGCCAGCACTTCTCGCGGATCGGCGAAGAACGGCTCGCCTTCCAGTTCGTGCATGGTCATCAACAGTTGTGCGGTCGGGCGCTTTTGCCACGGCTCGATGCTCAGGGTGCCCGGGATCGGGTAGCAGATGCGGTCAGCGTCGCCGATGTCCAGGCCCAGACCGGTGCTTTCCACCGTGGAGCCATTAATGTCGAGAGCGAAGAGCGAGGCCGGCAGGTTGATGCCTTTCTCGTAAACCTTGTGAAGACTGGTGCGTTCGATGCGCTTGCCGCGCACCACACCGTTCATATCCGCAATCAGAAGGTCGACGTACAAAACCTCAGGATATTTCTTAAGGAATGCGTTTGCTTCGTTGAGTTGAACGGTACGCAGAGGGACCGACATGATGCACCTATTTAGCTGTTAATTATTATGTTCACTGCTGTTTCGCCGAGCCAGTCAATCCGAAAGGCAAAGTGAAGTCAATAGCGAACAGCTGGCCGTTCAGCGTTTATTTTTCGGGCTTTTTTTAACACTCACGTGCCAACGCAGGCGCCACAAGGCCGGAATTCATGAAGATTTGATGAACGGCGTTTAGAATTTTTTACATGGCAGTTGTTAATTAAAATCAACGAGGCTAAGCTCCGGAAAAGCTCGTTCAAGTGTCAAACTTCGAGGTGAATAAAAATGGCATTCAAGCCATTGATCGGCGTTACTGCGTGCGTCAAACAGATTGGCCTGCACCCCTATCACATCAGCGGCGACAAGTACGTACGTGCTGTCAGCGTTGGCGCTCAGGGGCTTCCAGTGGTCATTCCTTCCCTTGGCAACCTGACTGAAATCGAAGACCTGCTCGGTCAACTCGACGGTCTGCTGCTGACCGGCTCGCCCTCGAACGTGGAGCCCTTCCACTATCACGGCCCGGCCAGTGCCCCCGGCACGGATCACGATCCGGCGCGGGACGCCACCACCCTTCCTTTATTGCGTGCAGCCATCGCGGCGGGCGTTCCGGTGCTCGGCATTTGCCGTGGCTTCCAGGAAATGAACGTGGCGTTCGGCGGCAGCCTGCACCAGAAAGTGCATGAGTTGCCCGGCATGCTCGATCACCGCGAAGCCGACAGTCCGGATGTCGCCGTGCAATACGCACCGGCCCATGCCGTGACAGCACTCGGCGGTGGTGTGTTCGAAGCGCTGGGATTGCCGGGCGAGTTCCAGGTCAACTCGATTCACAGCCAGGGCATCGACCGCCTCGCCCCCGGCTTGCGTGCCGAAGCCGTGGCGCCGGATGGCCTGATCGAGGCGATCTCGGTCGAGCACAGCCCGACTTTCGCCCTCGGCGTGCAATGGCATCCGGAATGGCAAGTGCTGGACAACCCGCCGTACCTGAAGATTTTCCAGGCGTTCGGTGAGGCTTGCCGGCAACGGGCGGCGCGACGCAACCAGCGCTGACTCAACCCAAGAATACGTAACGATTTACTGCCCCCTCGGAAGTCGGGTGTGCCTGCGCACATCCGTCATTCGTGAACAACAACATCCGTAATAACAACAAGCACGACCCAGGCAGCCAGGACGGCGGCGCCGAACAAGCCGGATCGGTAAGTGCAATACCTGTCAGAACAATGCAAAACCCTGTGGGAGCTGGCTTGCCAGCGATGAGGCCGTCACCTTCAACATTAATGGTGACTGACCCACCGCCATCGCTGGCAAGCCAGCTCCCACAGGGGGATGTGATCCGACCGGGAATGCACCTGCAGGCTTGCAATCCACTTAAGCCCGGCCGCGTTGGCCGAGCGAACGAAACCTGTTGGGAGTTTCACATGGCAAACGCCTCCAGCACTTACAGGAAGGCACTTGAAGGTCATCAGCAACCGAAAAAGGTTCTGGTGAAAGTCGACCGTGTCACCAAGAAGTTCGACGAAACCACCGCTGTGGACGATGTGTCCCTGGAGATCCATCAGGGCGAAATCTTTGCCCTGCTCGGCGGCTCCGGTTCGGGCAAATCGACCCTGCTGCGCATGCTCGCCGGTTTCGAGCGCCCGACTGAAGGGCGGATTCTGCTCGACGGTGTGGACATCACCGACATGCCGCCATACGAGCGGCCGATCAACATGATGTTCCAGTCCTACGCGCTGTTCCCGCACATGACCGTGGCGCAGAACATTGCCTTCGGCCTGAAGCAGGACCGTTTGCCCGCCAGCGAAATCGACGCCCGCGTCGAAGAGATGCTGCGCCTGGTGCACATGACCCAATACGCCAAACGCAAACCCCATCAGTTGTCCGGCGGCCAGCGTCAGCGCGTCGCCCTCGCCCGCTCGCTGGCCAAGCGTCCGAAGCTGTTGCTGCTCGACGAGCCGATGGGCGCGCTGGATAAAAAGCTGCGTTCGCAAATGCAGCTTGAACTGGTCGAGATCATCGAGCGCGTCGGCGTGACCTGCGTGATGGTGACCCACGACCAGGAAGAAGCCATGACCATGGCCGAGCGCATCGCGATCATGCACCTGGGCTGGATCGCCCAGATCGGCAGCCCGGTCGACATCTATGAAGCCCCGGTCAGCCGCATGGTCTGCGAGTTCATCGGCAACGTGAACGCCTTCGACGGCACCGTGGTAGAAGACCTTGAAGGTCACGCGATCATTCATAGCCCGGACTTGCAGCAGAAGATCTACGTCGGTCACGGCGTCAGCACCTCGGTGCAGGACAAGTCGATCACCTACGCGATCCGCCCGGAAAAAATGCTCGTCAGCACCACCCAACCGGAGTTCCGCTACAACTGGTCCGAAGGCAAGGTGCACGACATCGCCTACCTCGGCGGTCACTCGGTGTTCTACGTCGAATTGCCCGGCGGCAAAATCGTCCAGTCGTTCATGGCCAACGCCGAACGCCGTGGCGCGCGCCCGACCTGGGACGACAAGGTCTACGTCTGGTGGGAAGACGACAGCGGCGTGGTACTGCGCTCATGAGAACCTTCAATCAGCAATGCCTGCGCCTGGTGCCCAGCGGGCGCAAGTTCGTCATCGGCATCCCGTTCATCTGGCTGTTCCTGTTCTTCATGCTGCCGTTCTTCCTGGTGATGAAGATCAGCTTCTCGGAGGCCGCGCTGTCGATCCCGCCGTACTCGGAGATCTACACCTACGCCGAACAGAAATTCCAGCTGATGCTCAACATCGGCAACTACACCATGCTCGGCGAAGACGAGCTGTACCTGTCGGCCTACCTCGGTTCGCTGAAGGTCGCAGCGCTGAGCACATTGATGTGCCTGGTGATCGGTTTCCCGATGGCCTACGCCATCACCAAGGCGAGCAAGGAAGCGCAAAACGTCCTGCTGCTGTTGATCATGATGCCGACCTGGACCGCGATCCTGATCCGCGTTTATGCGTGGATGGGCATCCTCAGCAACAACGGTTTGCTCAACAGTTTCCTGATGTGGACCGGCCTGACCGATCACCCGATCGAGATCCTCAACACCAACACTGCGGTGTATATCGGTGTGGTTTACGCCTACCTGCCGTTCATGGTGTTGCCGCTGTACGCCAACCTGGTGAAGCACGACGGTAGCCTGCTGGAGGCCGCGTCGGACCTGGGTTCGAGCAACTTCAACAACTTCTGGAAAATCACCGTACCGCTGGCCAAGAACGGGATCATCGCCGGCTGCATGCTGGTGTTCATTCCGGTGGTCGGTGAGTTCGTGATTCCGGAACTGCTCGGTGGCCCGGAGACGCTGATGATCGGTCGCGTGCTGTGGCAAGAGTTCTTCAATAACCGCGACTGGCCGGTGGCGTCTGCCCTGGCGGTGGTGATGCTGTTGATCCTGATTGTGCCGATTCTGCTGTTCAACCGCAGCCAGGCCAAAGAGATGGAGGCACGGGGATGAAACGCTTCGGTTTTTCCAAGTTCATGTTGATCTTCGGCCTGATGTTCATTTATCTGCCGATGCTGATCCTGGTGATCTACTCGTTCAACGCCTCGAAACTGGTGACGGTGTGGGGTGGCTGGTCGGTGAAGTGGTACGTCGGCCTGCTCGACAACACGCAACTGATGGGCTCGGTGGTGCGCTCGCTGGAAATCGCCTGCTACACCGCGATTGCCGCCGTTGCACTGGGCACCCTCGCCGCTTTTGTGCTGACTCGTGTGACGCGCTTCAAGGGTCGTACGCTGTTCGGTGGCCTGGTCACCGCGCCGCTGGTGATGCCTGAGGTGATCACCGGTCTGTCGCTGTTGCTGCTGTTCGTGGCGATGGCGCAGTTGATCGGCTGGCCGCAGGAGCGTGGCATTGTCACCATCTGGATCGCCCACACCACGTTTTGTGCAGCCTATGTGGCAGTGGTAGTCTCCGCCCGCCTGCGGGAGCTGGATCTGTCGATCGAAGAAGCCGCGATGGATCTCGGCGCCAAGCCGTTCAAGGTGTTTTTCCTGATCACCATTCCGATGATCGCGCCGTCGCTGGCGGCGGGCGGCATGATGTCGTTTGCCCTGTCGCTGGATGACCTGGTGCTGGCGAGCTTCGTCTCCGGCCCGGGCTCGACGACGCTGCCGATGGAAGTGTTCTCGGCGGTGCGTCTAGGCGTGAAGCCTGAGATCAACGCCGTGGCCAGTCTGATTCTGCTGGCGGTGTCGCTGGTGACCTTCCTCGTCTGGTACTTCGGCCGCAAGGCAGAAGCCAATCGCAAGAAAGCGATTCAGGAAGCGATGGACCAGACGGCGAATGAGTCGTGGCAGCAGCCGCAACGCGCCGCCACTGCTTAAGCAACACGGATGAACAACTGTGGCGAGGGGATTTATCCCCGTTCGGCTGCGAAGCAGTCGTAAAACCTGAATACGCAGTTTTCAGGTAGAACTGCTGGGGCCGCTTCGCAGCCCAACGGGGATAAATCCCCTCGCCACAAGGTGATGCGTGCAGTGGGTTTGTGCTTTTGATTAAAAGTTTTTGAATAAAAAGAATGGAGTTTCACCGATGAAAATGTTTGGCAGGACTCTGCTGACACTGTCCTTAATGGGCGCAATGGTCATGGGCGCCCAGGCCAACGACAAGGTGCTGCGTGTTTACAACTGGTCCGATTACATTGCGCCGGACACCGTCAAGAAGTTCGAAGACGAGACCGGCATCCGCGTGACCTATGACGTCTTCGACAGCAACGAAACCCTTGAGGCGCGTTTGCTGGCGGGCAAATCCGGTTACGACATCGTCGTGCCGTCCAACAGTTTTCTGGCCAAGCAGATCAAGGCCGGCGTCTATCAGACCCTCGACAAATCGAAGCTGCCGAACTGGAAGAATCTCAACCCGGTGCTGCTGAAAAACGCCGCCGCCAGTGATCCGGACAACGCCCACGCGTTCCCGTACATGTGGGGCTCGATCGGCATCGGCTTCAACCCGGCCAAGGTCAAGGAAGTGCTCGGTGCCAATGCCCCGACCAACTCCTGGGACTTGCTGTTCAAGCCGGAAAACGCTGAAAAGCTGAAGGCCTGCGGCGTCAGTTTCCTCGACTCGCCGACCGAAATGCTCCCGGCCGCCCTGCACTACCTGGGCTATCCGGTGAACGACAAGGACAAGGCACACATCCTCGAAGCCGAAGCGCTGTTCATGAAGATCCGCCCGTCTGTGGCGTACTTCCATTCCTCCAAGTACATCTCGGACCTGGCCAACGGCAACATCTGCGTGGCGGTCGGTTACTCCGGTGACGTGCTACAGGCCAAGGCCCGTGCGGTGGAATCGGGCAACAACGTGGTGATCGACTACAGCATTCCCAAGGAAGGCGCCGGCAGCTTCTACGACATGGTCGCCATCCCGCGTGATGCGGCGAACGTCGAGAACGCCTACCTGTTCATGGATTTCCTGATGCGTCCGGAGATCATCGCCGAAATCACCAACAGCAACGGCTACAGCAACGCCAACTCGGCGGCGACGCCACTGGTAGACGAAGCGATCCGCAACGATCCGGGTTCGTACCCGTCGCAAGCGGTGATGGCGACGCTGTATGCGGTACCGGATCAACCGATTGCCACGCAACGGATCATGACCCGTGGCTGGACTCGGGTGAAACTCGGCAAGTAAGCCTGCGGAGTCGGGATTCCAACAACACTGATGAATAGGTGGGAGCTGGCTTGCCAGCGATGACGGTGGGTCAGGCAAAGGTGATGCAGGATGTGCTGGCCCCATCGCTGGCAAGCCAGCTCCCACAGGGTTTTGAGATCACATTCGGACAGTGCAGGCCCAGGATTTTCTTAGCTTAAGTAACTCAATGATTTCCCGTTCACGCAGCGCCTTACCACCGCTGCACCCTGCAATGAACGGCCTCACCTGGCTTCCTCGGTTCAGGTGAATTTCAGGCGCCCACGGGCGCCTTTTTTAATTTTCACTGTGACAATGAACTATTAATTACTCAGCTCATCAGCCTTAGCATTCGTTTTTTGTTTATCTCTATTAAGACGCGCAATTTTTGCTTTAGCAATAATTCCGGCATATACCGCAGACAATTCAATACCGTTAGGACGCTCCGCCAGATAAAGCAAGTGCTGCCCAATAAGTAAGGGATCAAAGTTTTTTATAGCTTCTGAGGTAAGTATATCCATACCTCGTGGAATTGAAGGTTCATAATGCAATATCCAGCCATCATCTGGAGGTACAAACACCCCACCTACAGCGGCTTGATTTTTCTCGCCAAGATTTAAAGCAGACTCAGCTTCTGACTTGTCGCTATCAAAGGATGTAAGTGGCCCAGCATTGGCAAATGCAATATTATCTTCTGCGCCACTAAAAACATCTGCCCCCACTTCGTCCTTATGAAACAATTCGAAATTTTTCGCGCCGGTTCTTTTTAACGACTCTATTCGAACCGGCTCATCCCCAAGACTAAGCTCTAAATTTTTAGCTATTTGCGTACGAAACTTGCTAAGAATAGTCTGACCAGTTTCTAGCATTAGCCACTGCCAACTCGAATTTTTCTGAATTCCGGTATATGGCTGCCCGATTGGTTTAACGTATCCAAAAGCTTCAAAATAGAATTTTCCTCCATCCAATCGCATAACGTCTAAGGCGACACGAGGAGCTTGCCAGAAAAGTATATCAGGGTATGAATAACTATCAGCCTTGATGCCGCAGCTCACATCATAAAGACGCTCCGCCTCAGAACGGATATACTTTTCATCTTGCACATCACCAAGAAATACTGCATCTGGATAAGCTGCACCAATAAGAGCACCGGACATAGTGGCAATAGTATCTGTATCACTATCAAGCAAATTTACAACGACATTAATGACGTCTTGTGCACCAGATAATGATGCTAACCAAGCGGCCACATTCGCAAATAACGCACACTTAAGACCGGACCCTCGCTCATCCTTACTTAATCCATTCTCAGCTTTCACAACGCATTCGTATACATCCTTAACAGACGATGCCTGCTCTCTTTTTAGGATATCTAACACATTACTCGATGCCGACTCCCACTCTACGGCAACCTCCTCTACAGACGCCATCAAGCTTTTTTTACTCTTCTGCTCCCACGTAGGAAGCCAAAAAGTAGCCAAATCAGAATCTTGAGCAATTTGATCAGGAATTGCACGAATGTAACTCGCTAGCCCGTACCATTGGTCGGGTGAAACCACCCGCTCGTTACTCATAACTAAAGCTAGACTAGCCGCATGAACTACAGCACCGGCTATTCCCCGCATGTGCCCATGAGTACAGACAGCATTCCTAATTACATCAGGAATAAAAGCATCAAAATCCCGGAGATTTTCAGCAGCCCAAACATGAGGTTGTATCCTCATGGCCGCCCCATTTCCACCGCCATCAGTGTATCCGCTAAAAAAATTACTAAACCACGTGTTACTACGATTACTAAGAGCTGTCGCCGCTGCCTTGCTACCACGGCCCGCGCCTAAACTATATGCTTGCCAAACTGGAAGCTCTATTTTGGCAAATGATTCAACATCAAAGTATCCGTTGCCTCGAATTGCACGACAAGTCGCAAGCCGTAATTGTGTATCATCAGAATAGGCACCCGCAGGCAAGGCAATCATTGCACCAAAACGGCCACCGACTTGACGATTCCATTGTTCAGTGCGAGTCGCCTTGGACTTGCCGAGTCGTTGTATGACTACTTTTTCATTAGCCAACTCCGTCGGAAAACCCAACGCATCAGCGTAAGCGGACCATAGCGCGGATGAGATAGTACGTTTCAGCCTAGTGTTTGGCATATGGTTCTCACTTTATTCCGACAAATAATTCAGGCGCAACTTTTATTGGAATGTCGGGATGCGATGCTATCGCCATCTGCCCCATTAATTCATCAACCTCAGATTCATTACGCACATATATTCTCTGAATAAATTCAGTTGAAACCTCACTAGGATAGAGCACTTCAGCCTGCCTACAAGTTGGCAAACAAGAAGGATAATCAGCAGGGCGAACAACTGAGCTTGACGTAGTTGTATTCCAATGACTAATGAAGGGCGCGAAAGCTGCTTCGAGCCCCACACTACCCTCACCACGAATAACATCACTGTAAATATTATTCGTAGTAGAAAAAACAACACCAGGATGAGTTAAAATCTCTGGATCAAAGTCAAAGATACACCAAAAAAAACCCTTCTCTCGGTGCCAGTTATTTTCGGCAACCTGAAAAAAATTAGTATTAATCTGAGAGATAGAAAGATTAACGTAGTTTAACCACTTAAAATCTCTAGATCTATAAAGTGCATTCGGGGTAAAAATATGCTCAAGCTGATCATCGGAGTCCAGTAAAAAGCGTGACTTCAAAGCCTTCGAAGCGAATGTTCCTAAAGAGCCTCTATTAGTAGTGAAATGAAGAACCGACTGAATTCCCCTTCGTTCAATTAGTTTCTCAATATCGGCTTCACTCACACCTGGACTCCTTGGTAAAGATTTGGATCACATCGACGGATCATATCTGGGACGTCATAGGATTTGAAGCCAATAATCACGCTTTTTCGCGCTCTACCCACCGCCATCGCAACCAAACGACGCATTCTCGCAGCCATTTCATACTCGCTGGGAGATCCCTGCACGTCTACGAACTGGCCGTCCAACCCAATCATGATGACGTGATCGAACTCCAGGCCTTTGCAGGAATGTAGGGAACTCAGGGCAATATTCGTGTCACCTTCGGGCCACTCCGCTTCTGCCCTCAGATTCACCCATCCCATCCCCCGCGCATCCAGTTGTTCCTTTAGCTCATTGAAATGTAGCCTTGGATGCAAAAATGCCACACTCTCTTCCAGAAGATCGACATTTTTTTGAATAAATGAAATGGCATATAATACCTGATCTACATATTCACCAAGAAGAACCAAAGGCTTAGACCCAACGCGAATTGCGCTTTCATAATCCGGAACAGTCCAACTCTCATCACTTTCAAGCCCATCTAAAAAATAAGCAGCAAACATAGCGATCTGCTTTGTATTTCGATAGTTTTTCTTCAAATTAAAACTAGGATAACCAACCACCCCAATTTCTGAAAAAATAAAACTACGGCTATAAATCCTCTGAGCACTATCAAGTACAAAAGTTACAGACGACTCAGCCGAGCATTGATTTAACACTGCTCGCAGTTCGTTAGCAGAAAAATCCTGTGCCTCATCCACAACCACCAAGTCATAATTTGCCATTTTATTTTGGCTCAGATGTATGGCAAGATCATTCCAATCTTGCTTTCCCATCGCCATTTTCGCCGCCAGATAAGGATAAATTACTTTATCCAATAGCAACTGCCTAGTTGATCGCTCCATCCTTGGACTCGCCCCTCTGCCTTCCCTTCTCGCCCCCAAATAATCCGTTAACTTTTCGGGTACAAAGCGACCAAGGACATATCTAGCTTCATCCACAAAAAAATCAGTATCGCCAGAAATCGTTAACGCAAGATATCGGAGAAGTCCATCTGTATCCGTAAAGTTCATTACACTACCGGGACGGACGAAATGATATGCCCACTTATTGAATGTCGACACATCCAGATTTACCAGCCTATCAAACTTCTGGCTTGATGTTAGTTCGCGAACGTACCCACTTAAAGTTTTATTATAAGTAAGAACAAGAATATTAACAGGACTTGGGATGTCTTTTTTTCTACTTCGATTAACATATGTTGGTGTTAGAGCTCTTAGCTTCAACAATGCAGTCGTGGTTTTCCCACTTCCTGCTGCTCCTTTGATAATTTCAACACCAACATTTATTCGAGAGAATAGCCCCAACTGTTCGGGTGTAACGGGAAAATCTTTAAGCGCTTTCATGCAACCAATCCGTGGTAGAAAAAACAAGATCCTAGACGCATGGATGCCATTTCGCCACTACAAACTACCCCATCCCCAGTCGCCTGCCTCTAAATAGCCTCACCTGGCTCCCTCGGCTCAGGTAAATTTCAGGCGCCCTCGGGCGCCTTTTTTTGTGGCTTTAGATCAGTGGCCAGTCCTGCACAATCCGGTAGCGGCCCTTGTGCGATTCGAACAGGGCAAAACGTTCGGCGCGCAGGAAGAATTCCGGCGACGTGGCGGATTCCGGTTCCGGCGCGCGATAGTCCCGCGCCAGGGTCAGATGCGGGCGAAACTCGTGCGATGGCTCTTCAAAACCAAATGGCAACATGGCCTGTTCCAGTGCATAAACCAGGCGCAGCAGCGCCTGCGGTGCCTGCTCCGGTGCCAACGACAACACCCCGGCGCGGTGCCAGACCTGCACGCGGTCCAGCGAAATTTTCAAAGCCTCCCCCGGCGTGCGTACCTTGCTAGCGGCTTCGCAGACTTCGCCAATCAGCGCCAACGGCACTGCGCCGAGGAACAGCAGCGTCAGATGGAAGTTATCCGCTGGCACTGGTTTGCCGGTTCGCAAACCCAACTCGCTACGCCACTGAGCAATCGCCTTGCGCTGTGCCGGTGGGCAGTCGAGGGCAAAGAACAACCGCTTTTCATCCATCATGGCCTGGCTCCTTTAAGGTTCGTGATCGTCGATTCTACCCGCCTCTTTCTGACGACTCGCCACACAAGTCTATAGTTCAAGGATTGCCATCAACCGGAGGCCGTCATGCGCGAGGTCCTCAGCAAAGAGCCGTGGTGGGCCCGCCCACCGAATCCCGGGCAGGATGAAACCGAGCTGGAATGGGGTTGGCTGGTGCATTACAGCGAGGGTGAACCGCGTTTCGAGTTTGTCCGCGAACGTCCGACCGACGAAGAAATTCGTCAGCGTAAAAGCTGCCGCATCACCCCCGCCACGGAGTGAACAGCACACCAGTGGCAGTGGGCTTGTTCGCGAAGGCGTCGTGTCAGTCGACCTCGTTGTTATCTGACGCAGCCCTTTCGCGAGCAAGCCCGCTCCTACCCTGTCCAATTGCGTACTTGAGATGAAACGCATGCCGCAGTGGCAATGGTGCAGGCCTCAGGATTCGAGGAGGTCGATGAAGCCGCCATAGATCATGCGCTGCCCGTCAAACGGCATCGGGTTCACGTCGGGTTTCATGCGTGGGTCCTCCATCATTTTCGCCATGCCGGCGTTGCGGGTGGCT
Source organism: Pseudomonas sp. GNP014 (assembly GCF_054344005.1). Classification (NCBI taxonomy): domain Bacteria; kingdom Pseudomonadati; phylum Pseudomonadota; class Gammaproteobacteria; order Pseudomonadales; family Pseudomonadaceae; genus Pseudomonas; species Pseudomonas sp. GNP014. Next base: position 4,979,619 of record NZ_JBTGUS010000001.1, read on the forward strand.
TTGTCCGGCCAGATCAGCCAGCCGGACACCACGGTTTCATCCTCCTTGAGTTTCACCGCCATCGGGAACGACGTGACCTTGCCGTCCGGCACGTCATCGCCCCAGCATTCGACGACACTCAGGGCGCCGTATTCCTTGAACAATTTAGCGGCGATGACGCAGTGTTTTTTGTATTGCTCGCGATTGGCGGTCGGTACGGGGGCCACAAAGATGTCGATGTATGCCATGGTCATTCTCCTTGCACGTTGGGTTCGATCTGCTGATTGGTCGATTGCGGTGGCAGCCATTCGACACGATTGCCCCCCAACCCGACCGACGGCTCATCAGCGCCGCCCAGATTGCGCTCGACTTGCCCGGCCATGTGCAGCGTGCCGGCCATGACGCCGGTGGTCGGGTTCTGCACCAGTTTCAGCCACGCCTTGTCGAAGGTATTGCCCAGACTGCTGCGAATCAGCGCCTCGCTGTCGGGACGGTCATTGGCCTGCAGGATGGCGCGAATGCCCGCCACCCCGACGGAGATCATGGCCCCCGCCAGTTTCCCCGCCGCTGCCGCCACCGCACTCGCGGCGCCGCGCGGGGCCATTTCCGCTTCCATGCGCTGGCTGGCGCGTTTGGCCACGGGCGCCATGCCCGCGTCGGTCGAGGCAATCCCTTTGGCCCCGCCGTCGGTGTGGATCTTGTCGATCAGCGCCGCATAGGCCGGTAGCGTGTTCAACGGTTCGGTGCTGACCACCTGATACAGCGAAGCATCCCGCGCCGGCGGCGGACCGAGGGCGATCGCCGGGATCTTCTGCAACCGCCCGTTGAGCTGCGCAACCGGCACGCCATGACGCCGGGCGATGAGCGGCATCTGCTGCGCCATCAGTTGCGCATAGAACGCCGTGGCCTGGCCGAGGATCGCGTCCGGATCAATCTCGACCGCCACCGGCGCCAGCACTCTTTCCTGATATTGCTCAAGCAGATACGCCGCCAGGCGCTTGGCCGAGGCGTCCTGCTCGCCACCGGCGTTGAGGGTGTACCAGCTGACCTTCATCGACAGCCATTCCTGGGTCCAGTAGCTGCTGAACCACGGGATGAAATTTTCTTCAGTTTGCTGATAGACGCGAGTACGCCAATGTTCCATCGAACCACGGGCGAAAACCTTGACTTGCTCGGTGGACTGCTGCGAGGCGCTGACGATTTCACGGTCGATCTGCTGCCAGGTGGCCGGCGACACCACGATGGCCTGTGGCGCTGGCACCGGGGCCCGCGCCGATGTGGCACAGCCAGCCAGCAGAAACAGTGCGGCAACCACCAGCGCGCGCAGGTCCACGGTGGGGTTTTCCTTGAGATGAGTGGGAGGCAGATTTGAGTATAGGTGGGTCAGTCGGGCCTGATGCTGGATGCACCGACCTCATCGCCCGCCCGAAACCCGAACCATCAACGCCATCAATACTCACCATTGCGACGATTGCCTTCCACCCGCCGCCCTTCAAAGGCACGATCCACCCATCCGAGACACAACGAGGAGTTCACATCATGATTCACACCATCGTCACACTCTCCGTGAGTTTCCCGGTGTTCGGCAGCAACTATTACGCTCAGCACGCGGTGTCGCACAAAGCCCGGGCGCTGGTGTTCAACGAAGATTTCGAAGACCTGCTGATGCCTGCCGCCAGCAATCATTTCAGCAATGAAGTGGTCGGTTTCAACGATCAGTTCCGTTTTCTGAGCGACATTCTCGCCACCCATTTGCTGGATCTCGAGGCCTCGCTGCCTGCGCGATCCCGCGTCCAGGCGAGCGCTCACTTTTAATCGCAGCACGCACAAAAAAGCCCACTGGCCGTTTCGGCGCAGTGGGCTTGTTCACATCGGCCTTACGGAGATCAGCGCTTCCAGCAGTCGGCGTAACGTGAGCAGACGTTGTACTGGGCATCCATCTTGGCCATGCGCTCGAGATGGCGTCCGACGGTTTCAACCACCACGCCTTTTGACGACTGGAAGTAGTACATGATCATGTCGGTCTCCATTTCGTTCGGCGCGGCGTTAACTTGTTTACCGTCCGAGCCTTTGAGCCTAGACCAATCTTTCAGGCGCTTGTCATCGACACTGCGCAAACGCTGGCGATACTCGTCGCTGGCGCGCTTGATCGCCTCGTCGGCATTACTGGCGTTCTCGGTATCGAACTGCACCAGATTCTGGCGGTAAAGCGTCCAGTAATCGTCCGGCAGGGCAATGTTCATTTTGGCCTTGCGCTCACTGATCAGCGAATCGAGCTTTTCCGGGGTAAACGTCGTCGGCTTCGTTGCGCCAGACTTCATCACCACAAAGAGGCTGCCATTGACGATACGGTCGATCATGGCCGTGCGTTCCGGGGTGTCCGGCAGCAACGCCGGCGGTTTCGGGAAGATCGCATTGCGCCCGGCGCAGGCCGCCAGTCCTTCGCGTTTGATCGCAACCGGTGTGCGCACATCCTTGCCGTCGATACGCTGCACACGCTGCATCAGCGTCGAGCAGTGACGCCCCTTGAGGTCGAGGGTCAGTTCGTACTCCGTGCCACGCTGCGGCTTGAAGGTGAAACCGGACCCGCATACCGCATACCCGACCTGAGTGTTGACCTTCAGGTACATGTCCTTTTCCGGCGGCAGTTTGATTTCCAGATAGCCTCTGGCCTTTTCCGGCGGGGCCACCGACATGCCGACCCGACGCTGGCTGTCGGCGATGAACAGATTGTTGATGATGCCGGTGGTCTGCCCGTCGCAATGCTCGGCATCGTAATAGTCCACCGTCGCGTTATCGGTATTGGCAACAAAGCGCAGCTTGGCGGCATCGGGATCGGCAGCATCCTGATAGGTGCCCATCTGCGTGCAGCCTGACAGCAAAAGCGCCGACAGAACGGCACCGACAACAACGGGTGAGCGACGCAACGAACAAGCGACAGACATGATCATCCTTGAGGGGAAGGGGCAAAAAAACGCCGATGCTACTGAATTGCCATCATTGCGTCCAGCCCCTCCCGTCGCACGATTCCAGCCTCTTGCGGAGCGCGGGATTCAGTCAGTCATCATCCCGATCGCGGTAGTAGCGACGGCCATCACGGCGGTCGTCATCCCGGTCATCCCAGCGCCGGTCATGATCGTAATAACGCTCATGATCGCGGTCGTAGTGCCGGCCATGGCGGTGACCCTCATCAAAATCCGCCACACATCCACCCAGCAAAACGGCGGCAGTCACAGTCAGCAGCATCGTTGTCACACGCTTCATTCAACACTTCCCTAAAACCAAGGTCTTGACGACGGAATCGGCCAACGCTGCCCTCGCCTTCAGGACGCGGTGCGCGCAGCCGCAGATACGACCGGGAAAAGCGCCGATGATTCACTGGCCAGCGATGGACGCGACCATGGGCCTGGCATTCGCGGCGACGGGGATTTTCTATCCGATGTCCGGCACCTTGCTTGGTTGGCTCGGGGTGGCGTTGACCGGTTCGGACACGGCCTCCAACGTGCTGTTTGGCGGGCTGCAGCGGGTCACATCGGAACAGCTCCGCATCAGTCCGGTGTTGATGGCGTTTGTGAGAGTCTGCTCGCGAAGGCGCTGTGTGATTCAGCCAACAGGCTGACTGATCCGACGCTGTCGGGAGTAAGCCTCCTCCCCAGTGAGCGCTGAGTCGCGCAGCAGACTCATGAGCTCTACGCATAACTCTATAGCGAAAATCCGCAAAAACCTTTTCCCCTCCGTGCAGGTCATTTCAAGAACGAGACCGGCAAGCATGCCGGCGCGCCCGATTGGGCCTTCAATCCCTGCCGTCCTGATTAAGCCAGAGAGGAATCGAAGCATGACGATTTCCCGACGAAGATTCCTGATCCTCGGCGCGGTGACCGCCACCGCGTTTGCAATGCCGCCTTTCATTAGCCTCAAGGCCTACGCGGCCAGTCTGGAGCAACCGGCCATGGCCAAAGTAACCCTCAACGTCAACGGTAAACCTCAAGCCCTTGAGGTCGACAACCGCACCACGCTGCTCGATGCGCTGCGCGAACACCTGCACCTGACCGGCAGTAAAAAAGGCTGCGACCACGGCCAGTGCGGCGCCTGTACCGTTATCGCCGATGGCCGCCGCATCAATGCCTGCCTGACCCTGGCAGTGATGCACGAAAACAGCGAGATCACCACCATCGAAGGCCTTGGCATGCCCGACAGCCTGCACCCGATGCAAGCCGCGTTCATCAAGCACGACGGCTACCAGTGCGGTTACTGCACGCCAGGGCAGATCTGCTCGGCGGTGGCGGTGCTCAAGGAGATTCGCGAGGGCATTCCCAGCCACGTCAGCCCCAGCCTGACCGAAGCGCCGCAACTGATCGCCAGTGAATTCCAGGAGCGCATGAGCGGCAATATCTGCCGTTGCGGCGCCTACTCCAACATCATCGAAGCCATCACTGAAGTCGCGCAGGTGCCCGCATGAGACCGTTCAATTACAGCCGCGCCGATTCCCCTGCCGCAGCCGCAGCGCTGGCGGCACAGGTCGAAGGCGCGAAGTTCATCGCCGGCGGCACCAACCTGCTCGACCTGATGAAACTCGACATCGAAACCCCGCTGCATCTGATCGACGTCAACCACTTGGGCCTGGATCAAATCGAAGCCACGCCCGACGGCGGACTGCGCATCGGTGCCCTGGTGCGCAACACCGACCTGGCCGCCGACCACCGCGTGCGCAACGACTACGCCCTGCTCTCCCGCGCCTTGCTCGCCGGTGCCTCCGGCCAATTGCGCAACATGGCCAGCACCGCCGGCAACCTGCTGCAACGCACACGCTGCCCGTATTTCTATGACGTCAATCAGGCCTGCAACAAGCGTCAGCCCGGCAGCGGTTGCGCGGCGATTGGCGGGGTCAGTCGGCAACTGGGATTGATCGGTGTCAGCGACGCCTGCATCGCCACCCACCCCAGCGACATGGCGATTGCCATGCGCGCACTCGACGCGCAGGTGGAAACGGTGAAGCCGGACGGCACCACCCGCAGCATCGCCATCGCCGACTTCCATCAGCTCCCGGGTAACACACCGAACGTCGAAACCAGCCTCAGCCCCGGCGAGTTCATCACTTCGGTGACGCTGCCCGCCCCGGTCGGTGGTACACACCTTTATCACAAGGTACGCGATCGCTCGTCGTACGCCTTTGCCCTGGTGTCGGTCGGGCTGATTCTGCACAAGGATGGCAGCGGTCGTGTGGCGGTCGGCGGCGTCGCGCCGAAACCGTGGCGGGTCGAAGCGGCCGAAGCGCTGCTGCCCAACGGTGCAAAAGCGGTCAGTGAGCGCCTGCTCGACGGCGCCACGCCGACCCACGACAACCAATTCAAACTGACCCTGGTCGAGCGCACGCTCGGCTCGGTGTTGGCGCAAGCGAGGGAAGACGCATGAAATTCGACACGCCCGCCACCACCAACCCGATCGACCAGTTGAAGGTCGTCGGCAAACCCACCGACCGCATCGAAGGCCCGCTGAAAACCAGCGGCCAGGCGCCGTATGCCTACGAGCAACACGAGGCCGTGGCCAATCAGGCTTACGGTTTCATGGTCGGTTCGGCCATTGCCAAGGGTCGGATCACCCACATTGATCTGGACGCCGCCAAAGCCGCGCCCGGCGTGCTGGCCATTGTCACCGCCGCCAACGCCGGCAAGCTCGGCAAAGGCAAATACAACGCGGCGCCGTTGCTCGCCGGTCCCGAGGTGCAGCACTATCACCAGGCTGTGGCACTGGTGGTCGCCGAAACCTTCGAGCAGGCTCGCGCCGCCGCGCAACGGGTCAAGGTCGATTACGTCGCGGACAAAGGCCAGTTCGATCTGGTCAACGTGCGCGACCAGGGTGTCGAAGACAAAGACGAATTGCCCGACGTCACCCATGGCGACTTCGACACGGCCTTTGCCGCCGCCCCGGTGCAGTTCGACCAGACCTACACCACCCCCGATCAATCCCACGCGATGATGGAGCCGCACGCCACACTCGCGGCGTGGAAAGGCGATCAACTGACCCTGTGGACGTCGAACCAGATGATCGCCTGGAGTGTCGACGACGTTGCCACCACCCTCGGTTTGCCCAAGGAGAAAGTCCGCCTGATTTCGCCCTACATTGGCGGCGGCTTCGGCGGCAAATTATTCATCCGCGCCGACGCGATCCTCGCCGCCCTCGGCGCGCGCATGGCCGGCAGACCGGTGAAAGTCGCCCTCGCCCGCCCGCAAATGGCCAACAACACCACCCACCGCCCGGCCACCATCCAGCGCATTCGCCTGGGTGCCACGGCCGACGGCAAGCTCAGCGCCATTGCCCACGAAGGGTGGTCGGGCAACCTCAAGGACGGCAAGGTCGAAGTCGCGGCGCAGCCGAGTCAGTTGCTCTATGCGGCCGAAAACCGCCGGGTGACCATGCGTCGGGCGCCGCTGGATCTGCCCGAGGGCAATTCCATGCGTGCGCCGGGTGAAGCTCCAGGCCTGATGGCACTGGAGATCGCCATGGACGAGATGGCCGAGCAGCTCAAGCTCGATCCGGTCCAGTTCCGCATCCTCAACGACACCCAGGTCGATCCGGTGAAAACCGAGCGTCCGTTCTCCCAGCGACGCCTGATCGAATGCCTGCAGACCGGCGCCGAAACATTCGGCTGGAATCAACGCGCTGCCACCCCTGGCAGCCGCCGCGAAGGCCGTTGGCTGATCGGCATGGGCGTCGCCGCAGCGTTCCGCAACAACCTGCTGCTCAAGTCCGGCGCACGGGTGCGGCTGGAACGTGATGGCAAGGTCACGGTGGAAACCGACATGACCGACATCGGCACCGGCAGCTATACGATCATCGCGCAGACGGCGGCCGAGATGATGGGGGTGGCATTAGAGGATGTCGTGGTGCGTCTGGGCGATTCGGATTTTCCGGTGTCGTCCGGTTCCGGCGGACAATTTGGCGGCAACTGCTCGACGGCCGGGGTGTATGCCGCGTGCATGAAGTTGCGTGAAGCTGTCGCTGGCAAGTTGGGCATGGCAGCGGATCAGGCAGCGTTCGTCGACGGCCAGGTGAGCGTCGGCAGCAAGCGCGTGCCATTGCGCGATGCCGCGCGCGATGGTGTGGTGGTGGCTGAGGACAGTATCGAATTCGGCGACCTGGACAAGCAGTATCAGCAGTCGACCTTCGGTGCGCATTTCGTCGAAGTGGCGGTGGATGCCGCCACCGGTGAAGTGCGTGTGCGACGCATGCTCGCGGTGTGTGCCGCCGGGCGCATCCTCAACCCGAAAGCAGCGCGCAGCCAGGTGATCGGGGCGATGACCATGGGCGTCGGTGCGGCGTTGATGGAGGAGCTGGCGGTGGACAAGAAGCTCGGTTTCTTCGTCAACCATGATCTGGCCGGATATGAAGTGCCGGTGCACGCCGACATTCCGCATCAGGAGGTGATCTTCCTTGACGAGACCGATCCGCTTTCGTCGCCGATGAAGGCCAAGGGTGTAGGTGAGCTGGGGATTTGCGGGGTGAGCGCGGCGGTGGCCAATGCGATCTACAACGCCACCGGAGCACGGGTGCGCGAGTATCCGATCACCCTGGACAAGATTCTCTCGTCCTTGCCCGAGATGATCTGAAAGCCCCTCACCCTGACCCTCTCCCAAAGGGAGAGGATTGGGTGAGGGCCTTGTAGCACATGGGCATGGGGAACTGGCGCGTCACTCACTCCGCGGATATTGCGCCTCCCCTACTTGCTCCATCCACTCCACCACCTCGCCGTCCAGCACCTCGGCAATCGCAATGTGCGTCATCGCCGTCGTCGGTGCTGCGCCATGCCAATGCTTCACATCTGGTGCAATCCACACCGTGTCACCCGGGCGAATCTCGCGTATTGGCTGGCCCCATTCCTGCACGAAACCGGCACCGGCCGTCACGATCAACGTCTGCCCCAACGGGTGGGTGTGCCATGCCGTTCGCGCTCCCGGCTCGAACGTCACCGTGGCGCCGCTGACCCGCGCGGCATCCGAGCCCTTGAACGGCGCATCGACCCGCACGATTCCGGTGAACCAATCCGCCGGGCCGCGGGCCGAAGGTTGTGAGCCATTGGGCGTGACCGTCACGCGTGCACTTTCATTGGCCTGCACATCCGCAGCCAACAGAGACAACGTCAACGCTGAAGCAGTAATCGGGTTCATGACATGCCCTCCAGAATGCAAAAAAAATCGGTAGGTGCAGCCTTCGGCAGCGCCTGCAGGTCACTTTAGCGGGCCGTACTCTTCAGATAATCGACTAGAATTCGAAAAAACTTATGCAGGACACTCATCAATGCTTCGGGAAAACGCCACTGACCTGCTCGCCTTCCTCGCCGTCGCGCGCGCGCGCAGCTTCACCAAGGCAGCCGCCAAACTGGGCGTTTCGCAATCGGCACTCAGCCACACCATCCGCGCCCTCGAAACCCGTCTGGGCCTGCGCCTGCTGACCCGCACCACCCGCAGCGTTTCGCCCACCGAGGCCGGCGAACACCTGCTGCAAAGCATCGGCCCGCGTTTCGAAGAGATCGAGCGCGAACTCGCCGCCCTGAGTCACCTGCGTGAAACCCCGGCCGGCAGAATCCGCATCAGCGCCACCGACCATTCGCTGGACTGGCTGCTGCGCCCGGTGCTGCAGACTTTTCTGCCCAAGTATCCGGACATCGCCGTCGAGGTCTGCTGCGATTACGGCTTCGTCGATATCGCGGGACAAGGCTTCGATGCGGGCGTGCGCCTGGGCGAGGACGTCGCCCAAGGCATGATCGCCACCCGCATCGGCCCGGACATGCGCATGGCGGTGGTTGGCGCGCCGGAGTACTTCGCCCGTCATCCGGCACCGCACACCCCACGGGATTTGACCGGGCATGCCTGCAACAACCTGCGCCTGCCGACCAACGGCGGGCTCTATACCTGGGAGTTCGAGAAGGATGGCGAACGCCTGAAAGTGCGTGTCTCGGGGCAGATCACCCTGAACGGCGTCTACCCGCTGCTCAATGCGGCGCTGGATGGCTTTGGCCTGAGTTACATCCCGCAGAACATCGTCGCGCCGTATCTGGCCGAGGGCCGTTTGCAGCAAGTCCTGGAGGACTGGTGCCCGACGTTCGCCGGCTATCACCTGTACTACCCGAGCCGACGCCAGGCGGCACCGGCGTTTGCCTTGTTACTGGAGGCGTTGCGGTTTCGCGGTTGAGCGGCGCTAACCGAGCAACGCAATCAACTGGTGCCGCTGCGCATCCGTCAACATCGGCCCGAACCCGGCCCGGGCGTTATCGGCCATGTAGCGCGGATTGCTGGTGCCCGGAATCACACAGGTCACCGCTGGATGCGCAAGCAGAAACTTCAGCGCCAGTTGCGGCCAGCTGTTGACCTGCACGTCCGAGACCCAGCCCGGCAGCGGCTTGTCCTTGAGCCTGGCGAGCACCCCACCGCCGCCAAACGGCCGGTTGCAGATCACGGCCACACCGCGCTCGCGGCACAGCGGCAAGAGGCGCTTTTCCACACCACGATCGTCGAGGGCGTAGTTGATTTGCAGGAAGTCGACGGGCTCGGCCTTGAGTACCGCTTCGACTTCGTCATAAGCCGAAGGCGTGTAATGGGTGATGCCGATGTAGCGGATGCGCCCCTGCTCTTTCCACTCCCGCAGGGTCGGCAGGTGGGTTTGCCAGTCGAGCAGGTTGTGGATCTGCATCAGGTCGATGCGTTCGGTGCGCAACAAGCTGAATGACTGCTCCATCTGCGCGATGCCCTCGGCGCGCCCGCGGGTCCACACCTTGGTGGCCAGAAACGCTGGCGAGCGCGGTTCGTGGATCGACAGCAGTTCACCGGTGGTCTGTTCGGCACGGCCATACATCGGCGAGCTGTCGATGACAGTGCCGCCCTTGCCGAACAACTCATCGAGCACGGCCGGCAGTTGCCGGTAGACCGGATCGCCCGGCGCAACGTCAAAACCGCGATAAGTGCCCAGGCCCACCATGGGCAGCGACTCGGAGCTTGAGGGGATGGCGCGGGTCTGCATGGTCTGGCCTCCGGAAATCGCGGGCGTGGTGGCAATGGCCAGCGCCCGCTCAAGGGTGAAGACCGCCGAAACCCCGGCAGCCAGTGTGAGCAAACGGCGACGGGAGTAACCCTCAGTGTGGCTCATGCTGGTTCCCCTGCTGCCTGGATCTGTTGCACGTTGTGTGCGCACGCTGTCCGCTCGCCATGCTGGACTACACTGCGACAGCGAACCCTCACACCCGTTAAAAGTAGCCGAATGTCCCGACGCCTGATGTCACTCGTCGCCTTGATCGTTGCCCTGTACCTGGCGCTGTGCGCCGCGCTGTTCGTGTTTCAGCGCTCGTTGATCTACTTCCCGCGGCCCGCTGCGGTCGAAGCAGCGGACGCTCGCCTGAAACTGTCGATGCCGGATGCCGACGTTTGGGTGACCACGCGAGCACGTGCCGGACCGCGAGCAGTGATCTATTTCGGCGGCAATGCCGAGGACGTGTCGCGCAATCTACCGGGGTTCGCCGAAGCCTTTCCGGATGACGCGCTGTATTTCCTGCACTATCGGGGCTTCGGCGGCAGCGGCGGCTCGCCGTCTGAGGAGGCGATTGCCAAGGACGCCCTGGCACTGTTCGATCAGGTGTACGCCAGTCATCCACAGATAGCCGTGGTCGGACGCAGCCTCGGTTCCGGCGTTGCCGTACGCCTGGCCAGTCAGCGCCCGGTGCAGCAACTGATTCTGGTGACGCCGTATAACAGTCTCGAAGAAATCGCCGAACAGCATTATCCGTGGCTACCGGTGAAATGGTTGCTCAGGGATCGCTTCGAGTCGGGCAAGTACGCCGCGCATATCCGTGTGCCGACGTTGCTGCTCGCGGCAAGTGATGACGAGGTGATTGCACGGGCCAGTACCGAGCGCTTGCTGAGCAGCTTTCCCAAGGGTGTGGCGGTGTTGAAGGTGGTGCCGGATTCGGGGCATAACTCGATTTCCGAGCGGCGGGAATATCTGCAGTGGATGGGGGATGTGTTGAATCGCTGAGGGTCGTGTGGCTTTCATGGCTCCATCGCGAGCAGGCTCACTGCTACAGAGGAATGCATTTCAACTGCAGGAGTGAGCCTGCTCGCGACAGGGCCATCCAAGGCCACTTGAATATCTGCTTGATCCACGCTTCGTCGCCTCGAAAAAAAAGCCTTTGCCACCCCTTGAACCAAGTCCGAAAAGCCCAGTCCTACGCGCGCCGTGTTCTGCGGTGAACCCCACTCAAGCGCTGTTCCCCTTTTTCAGAGCTGTCTGTCCCATGCGCCACGCCGTCCGTTCGTCTCGCTTCGTTTCGCTGTGCCTGCTGATCCTTTCGCCGCTGTTCGCTGAAACCGCCCATGCGGGTGCGGAACGGCAACTGGTGGCGGCCATCAATGACTACCGTGCCCATCCGCAACGCTGCGATCGGCGCCCCGCACAACGCCTGGCGCCCTTGGCATTGAAGTCGAACCTGGCCTTGCCGATCGGTTATCGCTACGCCGGTGGCATGCGTGAAGCGTTGAAGTCGTCCGGGTATTCCGCCGTGGCGGTGCGCAGTATTCGCGTGGTCGGCGCCGAGGACGCCGAAGCAGCCTTCGACCTGCTGCAGAACGACCACTGCGCCGCGTTGCTGGATGCGAGCTACGCCGACATCGGCGTCAGTCGTTCGCGCAATGAATGGCAAGTGGTGCTGGCACAGCCGGTGCTCGACAGTCGTGTTGGCGATAACCGCAGCGTCGGCAAGGCGTTGCTCGCCGAGGTCAACGCCGCCCGGGCGCGCCCAAGAATGTGTGGCCGTCAGCGGTTCGCCGCCGCCCGCCCCTTAAGCTGGAATGCCGCGCTCGGCGCCGCCGCGCAGGGCCACAGCAAAGCGATGGCCTACGGCAACTATTTCGCTCACCGCGATCCGGACGGTGACCTGCCCGCCGACCGCGCCCGGGCAGCGGGCTACCGTGGCCGGCAAATAGGCGAAAATATTGCCGCCGGGCAGAGCTCACCGGGCAAGGCGATGGCCGGATGGCTGGCCAGCCCCGGGCATTGCGCCAACCTGATGAACCCGATGTTCACCCAGGTCGGCGCCGGCTTCGCCAGTGAGGCGCGCAGCGATGAAGGGGTTTACTGGACGATGGTGTTTGGCGCGCCTTGATGGCCAGCGCACAGTCCCAGTTTCAGTAATTCCTTGCGTAGCATGGAAGAATTCACCAGCCGCGCGAGCACCGCATACGCCTGCACATCCTGCGCCGTGGTCATTTGCCCGGTGAAATTCAGGGTGTTGTCGAGTATCGCCGTAGCCAGGAGCGCAGCGCTTTGCTGACTGATCTTCAGCAACAAGTCCGCCTTGTCCCAACGCTGAAAGACCTGTGTGACGGCAGCACCGATCGGCTGGATATCGGCGGCAGAGCCGAGTCTCTGCGCTCAGTACTGCTCGTAACCGGGATGATGGTCGATGACTTCCACCTCTTCTGCGATGGAAATCCGCCGGGTAGCCCAATTGCGTAACGGTATTGGACAGGTGGTTTTTCCTGTTACCCCACTCCGAACCCGGTACCCCATGTTTCAGGCAGGGGCAAAATTGCACACTCTGATGACGGAAACATGACAAGACGAAGAGATTTCGACGTCTGAACAATGACAACGGGATAACCGCTGTTGAGTGGTTATCCCGTTTTTAATGCGCGCTCACGCTGCGCGTTGACCGCCCGCCACCATCGCCGAAGCCGCCAGCATCGCCCGCAGCAATACCGCACACCCCGCCGCCAGGTCATCCGGCGCGGCGTTTTCGATTTCGTTGTGGCTGATGCCGCCTTCGCACGGCACAAAAATCATCCCGGCCGGGCCGAGTTCGGCGAGGAAAATCGCGTCATGCCCGGCGCCACTGACGATGTCCATGTGCGACAGACCCAGCCCTTTCGCCGCGCCGCGCACCGCCGCCACACAGCCCTTCTCGAAGTACAGCGGCGGGAAGTCGGCGGTCGGGGTCAGTTCATAGGTCAGCCCGTGCTCTTCGCAGGTGGCGTCGATGACGTGTTTCACCTCGGCGATCATCGAATCCAGGCGTGCCGGCTCCAGATGACGAAAATCGAGGGTCATGCGCACTTCGCCGGGGATGACGTTGCGCGAGCCGGGATAGGCCTGCAGGCAACCGACGGTGCCACAGGCGTGGGGTTGATGGCCGAGGGCGGCGCGGTTGACCGCACCGACGATCACCGAGGCACCGACCAGGGCGTCCTTGCGCAGGTGCATCGGCGTCGGCCCGGCATGAGCTTCAACGCCGCGCAGCTTGAGGTCGAACCACTTCTGCCCGAGCGCGCCGAGCACCACACCGATGGTTTTCTGTTGGTCTTCAAGGATCGGGCCTTGCTCGATGTGCGCCTCGAAATACGCGCCGACCTTGTGCCCGCTGACTTTGCGCGGCCCGGCATAGCCGATGGCGTTGAGCGCTTCGCCGACGGTGACGCCCTCGGCATCGACCTTGGCCAGGGTTTCTTCGAGGGTGAATTTTTCGGCAAACACTCCGGAGCCCATCATGCATGGGGCGAAACGAGAGCCCTCTTCGTTGGTCCAGACCACCACCTCCAGCGGCGCTTCGGTTTCCACGCCGAGGTCATTGAGGGTGCGCAACACTTCGACGCCGGCGAGCACGCCGAAGCAGCCGTCGAACTTGCCGCCGGTGGGCTGAGTGTCGATGTGGCTGCCGGTCATCACCGGCGGCAGATCGGGATTACGCCCCGGACGGCGGGCGAAGATGTTGCCCACCTGATCGACCGTGACGCTGCACCCGGCGTCCTTGCACCATTGCACGAAGAGATCGCGGGCCTGGCGGTCGAGGTCGGTCAGGGCCAGGCGACAGACCCCGCCCTTGACCGTGGCGCCAAGCTTGGCCAGTTCCATGAGCGAGGCCCAGAGGCGGTCGCGGTTGATGTGCTGATGGGTGGATTGCAGAACGTCTACGGCTGCGTTCATGTTGATCTCCTCAGGCAGTTTCTTATGATATTTCTGTGGTGCTTTTTGGGCCGCCATCGCTGGCAAGCCAGCTCCCACAGGTTTTTGGGTGTGCCCACAATTTGTGTACGACTCGATCCCTGTGGGAGCTGGCTTGCCAGCGATGAAGCCTTCCTTTACACCGCTGATTTCATGACCGAAGGCTGCGCCCGCATCACGCACAACCCGTAATAAATCACCCCGCCCAGCGCCGAGCCGGTGAACCAGCCGTAGCTGTAGAACCAACTGAACGCATCGCTGCCCAGCGACAACAGGGTCAACACCACCGGCACGCCAAACGCGGTAAATCCGGCCCAGTTCCACGCCGGATACACGTCGTCGCGGTACAACCCGGCCAGGTCCAGTTGCTGTTTCTTGATCAGGAAATAGTCCACCACCATGATCCCGGCGATCGGCCCGAGCAGGCTCGAATAGCCCAGCAGCCAGTTGGAATACACGGTCTCCAGGCTGACGTCGGAAACGATCAGCCCCAGCTTTTTCAGCAGTTCGTGGGCCATCAAGGCCAGCCCGACCAACCCGGTGAGCAACACTGCTTTGGTGCGGTTGATGACCTTGGGCGCAATGTTCTGGAAGTCGTTGGTCGGCGAAACAATGTTCGCTGCGGTGTTGGTCGACAGCGTGGCGATGATGATCAGCGCCATGGCCACCGCGACCCACACCGGGCTTTGAATGTGGCCGATCAGACTGACCGGATCGGACACCGTGACACCCACCAGTTTCACCGAGGCGGCGGTCATCACCACACCCAGCGAGGCGAACAGGAACATGGTCAGTGGCAAGCCGAAAATCTGCCCGAGGATCTGGTCCTTCTGGCTCTTGGCATAACGGCTGAAGTCAGGAATGTTCAGCGACAACGTGGCCCAGAAGCCCACCATCGCGGTCAGCCCGGCGGCGAAGTAACTGACCACACTGGCGCCTTCCGGGCGTTTCGGTGGAATCGCCAGCAGCTCGGTCATCGACACATTGGGCATCGCCCACATCAGCAAGCCAATGCCGACCGCTACCAGCAACGGCGCGGACAGGGTTTCCAGCCATTTGATCGACTCGGCGCCACGAATCACCACCCACAGGTTCAGCGACCAGAAGATCATGAAGCCGATCACCTCGCCGGTGCCGCCCAGGGATTTCCAGCCCTCGAACACCGAACCGAGAAACAGGTGAATCGCCAGGCCGCCAAACATCGTTTGAATGCCGAACCAGCCACACGCCACCAGCGCGCGGATCAGGCACGGCACGTTGGAGCCGAGCACGCCGAACGACGAACGCAGCAGCACCGGGAATGGAATCCCGTACTTGGTGCCCGGGAAAGCGTTGAGCGTGAGCGGGATCAGCACAATGACGTTGGCCAGCAGAATCGCCATCAGCGCTTCGCCCACGCTCAGGCCGAAATACGCGGTGAGCACGCCGCCGAGGGTGTAGGTCGGCACGCACACCGACATGCCGACCCACAGCGCGGTGATGTGCCATTTGTTCCAGGTTCGTTCGCGCACCTTGGTCGGTGCCATGTCGTGGTTGTAACGGGGACTGTCGAGGACGTCGCTGCCGGCTTCGAGTTCGAACAAGCCGTCGCGCTCGGTCACTTGCGATCTGTTCTGTTGCATGGCCGCTCCACTGTTCTTCTGATTATTTTTTTGCTCATCAGGCGGCTGCACACCAGGGTGCGAGCCGGACGATGGCCGGAGGAACTGACAACTTTCGTGTACCGGCCATGGTGTCAGCGGCGGCATCAATAAACGTGCCGGGTGCCCCGCTTACGCATCGGGCCGTGGTTCAAACACATTGCAACTTTCTGATATTGCTCGGTTTTAATTATTTATCGAGAGAGTCCGTGAAAACCTGTCTGCACGCTCAGGCTAAACGTTTGCCAAGTTGTTCGAACTGTCAGGACTCAATCTGGTGCACTGCAATTTTTTTCATTCGGGGCGATCGACCGCAGCTCAACTTCAAGCGGCTGATTTCACATAGGAAATCTTGCTCATATTTCCATCCTGTCAAGTGCGTCAAAATGGTGAACAGCCTCACCATTTTGGTGATTTATGTTTTTTATCTTTATTTTTCAAACACTTAAAACATTCATAAGCTTATAAAAAATAATCTTGATCAATTTCAAAACTGCGACTAGTTTCTATTCCTGACAGCCATGACAGGAATACGCCGTTCATCGCTGTACATCAATAAAACATATAGAACCGATACCAGTCGGTCATGCCTGCGAGGAACTCGGAATGTCTCTGTTGATCCGTGGCGCCACCGTTGTTACCCATGATGAAAGTTATCGCGCCGACGTCTATTGCGCCGACGGCGTGATCAAAGCCATTGGTGAACACCTTGATATTCCCGCCGACGCCGAAGTGCTCGATGGCAGCGGTCAATACCTGATGCCGGGCGGCATCGACCCACACACCCACATGCAACTGCCCTTCATGGGCACCGTGGCCAGTGAAGACTTCTTCAGTGGCACGGCGGCCGGTCTGGCCGGTGGCACCACCTCGATCATCGACTTCGTGATTCCCAATCCGCAACAGTCACTGATGGAAGCCTTTCATCAGTGGCGCGGCTGGGCCGAGAAGTCCGCGTCCGACTATGGCTTCCACGTCGCGATCACCTGGTGGAGCGAGCAGGTGCGTGAGGAGATGGCCGAGCTGGTCAGCCATCACGGGATCAACAGCTTCAAGCATTTCATGGCCTACAAGAACGCGATCATGGCCGCCGATGACACGCTGGTGGCGAGTTTCGAGCGCTGCCTGGAACTCGGCGCCGTGCCGACCGTGCACGCGGAAAACGGCGAGCTGGTCTATCACCTGCAACGCAAGTTGATGGCCCAGGGCATCACCGGGCCGGAAGCGCATCCGCTGTCGCGGCCGTCGCAGGTGGAAGGCGAAGCGGCGAGCCGGGCGATTCGCATTGCCGAAACCATCGGTACGCCGTTGTACCTGGTGCACGTTTCCACCAAGGAAGCCCTCGACGAAATCACCTATGCCCGCAGCAAGGGCCAACCGGTGTACGGCGAAGTGCTGGCCGGGCATCTGCTGCTCGACGACAGCGTCTATCAGCACCCGGACTGGCAGACCGCCGCCGGTTACGTGATGAGCCCGCCGTTCCGTCCGCGCGGGCATCAGCAAGCGCTGTGGCATGGTCTGCAAAGCGGCAACCTGCACACCACCGCCACCGACCACTGCTGCTTCTGCGCCGAGCAAAAAGCCGCCGGGCGCGACGACTTCAGCAAGATCCCCAACGGCACCGCCGGCATCGAAGACCGCATGGCAGTGTTGTGGGACGAAGGGGTCAACAGTGGGCGTTTGTCGATGCAGGACTTCGTCGCCCTCACCTCCACCAACACTGCGAAAATCTTCAACCTCTACCCACGCAAAGGCGCGATTCGTGTGGGTGCCGATGCCGACCTGGTGCTGTGGGACCCGCAAGGTACCCGCACCATCTCCGCCAAGACCCACCATCAGCAGGTGGACTTCAACATCTTCGAAGGCAAGACCGTGCGCGGCGTGCCGAGCCATACCGTCAGCCAGGGCAAAGTGGTCTGGGCGGACGGCGACCTGCGCGCCGAGCGTGGGGCCGGGCGCTACATCGAACGGCCGGCGTATCCGGCGGTGTTTGATTTGCTGAGCAAGCGCGCTGAGATGCACAAGCCGACTGCTGTGAAACGCTGAAATCCAGGCCTTCGGCCTTCGCGAGCAAGCTCGCTCCCACAGGGGAATGCATTCCAAATGTGGGAACGAGCTTGCTCGCGAAGAGGCCATTCCGAACGCCACAAAAACCACTGCCCGACAGAGGCAGAAACCTCAAATAACCGTGAGGCAAAAAACCGTGATCGAGACCCTGAACCATCTCCCGCACCCACACGAAAGCGCCGCCGCCCTCGCCGGCCATTTCACCGATCTGGCGCCACCGCTCAACGCCCGGCAGGCGCATCTGGAAGCCTCACGCTGCCTGTATTGCTACGACGCGCCATGCGTCAATGCGTGCCCGAGCGAGATCGACATTCCGTCGTTCATCCGCAACATCCATCAGGACAACGTGCCCGGTGCAGCGCAGAAAATCCTTTCGGCGAATATCCTCGGCGGCAGTTGTGCGCGAGTCTGTCCGACCGAAATCCTCTGCCAGCAAGCCTGCGTGCGCAACAACGCGCAGGAATGCGCGCCGGTGCTGATCGGCCTGCTGCAACGCTACGCCGTGGACAACGCGCACTTCACCGAGCACCCGTTCCAGCGCGCCGCCAGCAGCGGCAAACGCATCGCCGTGGTCGGCGCCGGGCCCGCGGGATTGTCCTGCGCTCATCGCAGCGCCATGCACGGGCATGACGTGGTGATTTTCGAAGCGCGGGAGAAAGCCGGCGGCCTCAACGAATACGGCATCGCCAAATACAAATTGGTCGACGACTACGCGCAAAAGGAACTGGATTTCCTCCTGCAGATCGGCGGCATCGAGATTCGCCACGGGCAGAAACTCGGCGACAACCTGACCCTAAGCGAATTGCATCAGCAATTCGACGCGGTGTTCCTCGGCCTCGGCCTCAATGCCAGCAAACAGCTCGGCCTGCAACACGAGGACGCCCCCGGCCTGCTCGCCGCCACCGACTACATCCGCGAACTGCGTCAGGCCGATGACCTCTCGCAACTGCCGCTGGCCGAGCGCTGCATCGTCCTCGGCGCCGGCAACACCGCGATCGACATGGCCGTGCAAATGGCCCGCCTCGGTGCCCGCGATGTCAATCTGGTGTATCGCCGGGGTGCGGCGGACATGGGCGCCACAGGCCACGAACAGGACATCGCCAAAGCCAATCAGGTGCGCCTGCTGACCTGGGCGCAACCGGACGAAGTGCTGCTCGACGCGCAAGGCCAGGTGCGCGGCATGCGTTTCGCCCGCACGCATCTGGTCGAAGGACGCCTGCAAACCACTGGCGAAACCTTCGAACTGGCAGCTGATGCGATCTTCAAAGCCATCGGTCAGGCCTTCGACAGCAGCGCCCTCGCCGACCCGCTGGCCCGCGAACTCAAGCGTCAGGGCGAGCGGATTCAGGTCGATGACAACCTGCGCACCAGCATCCCCGGGGTGTATGCCGGCGGCGACTGCACCAGCCTCGATCAGGACCTCACCGTGCAAGCCGTGCAGCACGGCAAACGCGCCGCCGAGGCGATCAATGCTCAACTGATGCTTAACGTGGAGGCTGCGTAAATGGCCGATCTCTCGATTGTCTTCGCCGGTATCAAAGCCCCCAATCCATTCTGGCTGGCCTCCGCGCCGCCGACCGACAAGGCTTACAACGTAGTCCGTGCCTTCGAGGCCGGTTGGGGCGGCGTGGTCTGGAAAACCCTCGGCGAGGACCCGGCGGCGGTTAACGTCTCGTCGCGCTACTCGGCACACTACGGCAATAACCGCGAAGTGCTGGGCATCAACAACATCGAACTGATCACCGACCGCTCGCTGGAGATCAACCTGCGCGAGATCACCCAGGTCAAGAAAGACTGGCCGGACCGCGCGCTGATCGTCTCGCTGATGGTGCCGTGCGTGGAGGAATCGTGGAAACACATCCTGCCGCTGGTCGAAGCCACCGGCGCTGACGGTATCGAGCTGAATTTCGGTTGCCCGCACGGTATGCCCGAGCGTGGCATGGGCGCGGCGGTGGGTCAGGTGCCGGAGTATGTCGAGCAGGTCACCCGCTGGTGCAAGACTTATTGCTCGCTGCCGGTGATCGTCAAACTGACGCCGAACATCACCGACATCCGCGTCGCCGCCCGCGCCGCGCATCGCGGTGGCGCCGATGCGGTGTCGCTGATCAATACGATCAACTCGATCACCAGTGTCGATCTGGAACACATGGTCGCCCTGCCCACCGTCGGCAGCAAAAGCACCCATGGCGGTTACTGCGGCTCGGCGGTCAAGCCGATTGCCCTGAACATGGTCGCCGAAATCGCCCGCGATCCGCAGACCCAGGGCTTGCCGATTTGTGGCATTGGCGGCATCGGCAGTTGGCGTGATGCGGCGGAATTCATGGCGCTGGGCAGCGGCGCGGTGCAGGTGTGCACAGCGGCAATGTTGCATGGCTTCCGCATTGTCGAAGAGATGAAGGACGGCTTGTCGCGGTGGATGGACAGTCAGGGCTACGCCAACATCGCCGAGTTTTCCGGGCGTGCGGTGGGCAATACCACGGACTGGAAGTACCTCGACATCAACTATCAGGTGATTGCGAAGATCGACCAGGACGCGTGCATCGGTTGCGGGCGTTGCCACATTGCCTGCGAAGACACCTCACACCAGGCGATCAGCAGCCTGAAGCAGGCCGACGGCACGCATAAATATGAAGTGATTGATGACGAGTGCGTGGGCTGCAATCTGTGCCAGATCACCTGCCCGGTGCAGGACTGCATCGAAATGGTGCCGATGGAGACGGGCAAGCCGTTTCTCGACTGGAACCATGATCCGAGGAATCCGTACCACGTTGCGGTCTAGACCGGCGGCCGATCCAAAAGCCCCCTCACCCTAACCCTCTCCCAAAGGGAGAGGGGACCGATTGGGGGGTGCTGCCAAACTCCGCCGACCTGAAAGTATTGTTGTGAATCCAAAATCGACTGGGGTTCATAGATGAGAGATGCTTTGAATCCATAATCGAATGGGATTCATAGATGAGAACTGCTTTGAATCCAAAATCAACTGGGATCCGCAGATAAGAACCGCTTTGAATCCAAAATCGCCTTGGATCCGCAGATACGAACCGCTTTGAATCCATAATCGACCCGGTCTTACAGGTCGATGTACCTCTCAACACACCTCGGTCAGCTCCCTCTCCCTCCGGGAGAGGGCTGGGGTGAGGGTCGGCTTTTACCTTCAGGGCTCCAGCCCGATCCCGCGCAAGATCACACTGGTCACCGTCTGCACCGCCCGTTCGAACTGCATGAATCGCCTGGGATTCACAGATAAGAACAGCTTTGAATCCAAAATCGACTGGGATCGACAGATACGAACCGCCTTGAATCCATAATCGACCCGGTCTTACAGGTCGATGTACCTCTCAACACACCTCGGTCAGCTCCCTCTCCCTCCGGGAGTGTATGTACCGGAGACATGGTGGACACATGTTCGGAGACATGGTGGACGGTTTTAGATCTTCTTACCTGCTGTAACGATCTGCAAGTTCAAGTCGATTCGGGCGATGCGATGTCTACTCCAGTAGACATCGTGGATGCCGTCCTCCGTCGTTTCCCGGATAGCTACTGACTTCCCGTAAAAAGCTTTCCCGACTGTGTATTCACGGTTCCTCCAGTAGATCTCGCCCTTTACCTGAACCTTCCTGACCACATCACCATCGTCGTACTCCGGCGCTGCGGGTTGCTCCTGATATTCCCTTGAGCTGCTGCTGTACCGAGTAGCAGGAACCTGCATGTCCAGCGCTTGATGCGGGCGCTTCTGGTTGTAAATATCACGCCAGATATCAAACGCCCGTTGCGCGCTGTTGAGATCGTTAAAGTGCTGACCCTGGAGGACTTCATTTTTCAGACTGCGGTGGAAGCGTTCCAGCTTTCCTTGGGTTTGCGGATGATAAGGTCGTGAGTGGCCGACCTTGATGCCTTGACTCATCAGCCAGACCTCCAGCGCGGTATAAACGCCTGTCTGATCACCCCATGGAGAGCCGTTGTCCATCGTCATGCGCAAAGGCAGGCCATAGCGCCGAAAGGCCCGGACCAGATGCTCCTGGACGGTGTCGCGCTGCTCATTGATACACGCCGCGATGCACAGTGAAAACCGCGAATGATCGTCCAGCATCGTCAACGGATGGCAACGCCCCTGACCCAGACTGATATGCCCCTTGAAGTCCATCTGCCAAAGATCGTTGGGCGCTTCATGCTCAAAACGGATAAACGGTTTGATCTCGGCGGCCTTTGGATCAACGCGTGAATGACGCTGTAAAACCGCATGCACGGTACTGACCGAAGGCATCACTAAGCCGTTGTCTTCCAACACACGTTTGAGCTTGCGAGCGCCCCAGGCCGCGTACTCCTGACTCACGGTCAGAATCTGCTGTTCAACCTCATCAGCACATCGCTTGGGTGATGTCTTCGGTCGTCGAGACTGATCGTTCAGTCCTTCTGCACCCAGGTTTTCAAACCTGTTAAGCCATTTATAGGCGGTGCTTGGGCTGATATTAAATCGACGGCAAAGCTGCCGGACATTGGCCCCTTCTTGCCGAGCCAAAAGCACGAATTCTGAACGAAGCTGCACAGTGGACACCTCTTCCCAAGACACAGGTCATCTCCTTAGTGATGAGCAATGTGCCTATTAAAAAGTGTCCACCATGTCTCCGAACACCTGTCCACCATGTGTCCGGTACATACAGGGAGAGGGCTGGGGTGAGGGTCGGCTTTTACTTTCAGGGCTCCAGCCCGATCCCGCGCAAGATCACACTGGTCACCGTCTGCACCGCCCGCTCGAACTGCATGAATCGCCTGGGATTCACAGATAAGAACCGCCTTGAATCCATAATCGACCCGGTCTTACAGGTCGATGTACCTCTCAACACACCTCGGTCAGCTCCCTCTCCCTCCGGGAGAGGGTTGGGGTGAGGGTCGGCTTTTACTTTCAGGGCTCCAGCCCGATCCCACGCAAGATCACACTGGTCACCGTCTGCACCGCCCGCTCGAACTGCATGTCCGACAGCGGTTGGTGTTCGTTGAGAATATTCACTTGATGATCGAAGTCGGCGTAATGCTGGGTCGAGGCCCAGATCATGTACAGCAGGCTCGACGGTTCCACCGGCAGAATCCGCTGGTCTTCCACCCATTGACGGATCTTCGCTTCTTTCATTTTCGCCCAGTCGTACAGGCTCACATCCAGCGCCTCGCCCAGCGTCGGCGCGCCGTGGATGATTTCGTTAGCCCAGACTTTCGAACCGTATGGCCGGCTGCGCGAATGATTCATCTTGGCGCGGATGTAGCTGCTGAGCACCACCCGTGGATCGTCGAACATTTCGAAACACAGCGCATCCTGCTTCCACACTTCCAGCAAATCGAACAACACCGCGCTGTACAGCTCACTCTTGGTGGAAAAGTAGTAATGCAGGTTGGAGCGCGGCAGTTGCACTTCGGCGGCGATGTCAGCCATGGCGGTGCCGCCGAAGCCTTTTTCGGCGAAGACTTTTTCCGCCGCCAGCAGGATTTTCTCGACGTTACTGCGACGAATCTCGATCTTGTGATTGCCCATGTGGGCTCCCTGGCAACAGCGTTGCCCAAGACTAGCATCCGCTCTGGTGCGCGGGCGACCGCGACAAACAAAACTTCGTACGAAGGACAGCGGGTAGCTAAACTGACGCTTTTTATTCTGCCAACGAGGTATCCGCGATGCTGTTCAAGAATCTCCTGACCACCACTGCCCTGCTCGCTTCGCTGTTCGCCGCCACCTCCGTGTTAGCTCACGCCCACCTGAAAAGCCAGACCCCGGCTGCCGACAGCACCGTCACTGCACCGGCCGACCTGCGCCTGACCTTCTCCGAAGGCGTCGAAGCCAGCTTCACCAAAGTCACCTTGACCAAGGATGGCGCACCGATCGCGCTCAAGCCGCTGACCACCCAAGGTGACAAGAAAACCCTGATCGTCACCCCCGCCGCACCACTGACGGCGGGTGAATACAAAGTCGAGTGGCACGCCGTATCCGTCGATACGCACAAAAGCGAAGGCGCCTATCAGTTCAAGGTTGGCCAGTGATTGATGAATGAAGCGCTGGTGCTGTGCCGCTTCCTGCATTTCACCGTGGTGTTGATGCTGTTCGGCGCCTGGCTGTTCCGGCCGTTGCTGCTCAACGGTGAAGCGCTGGCGCTGGATCGGCAGTTGACGCACCTGACGCGTTGGCTGACGGCCATTGCACTGGCCAGCGGCATTGCCTGGGCGCTGTTGATCACGGCGAGCATGGCCGGTTCGGCGGCGGCAGCGTTTGACGTGGACACGGTTGCCTTGGTGCTGGGCAATACGTTTTTTGGCCAGGTGTGGCGCTGGCACCTGCTGATCAATGCACTGCTGCTGGCATTGCTGTTCACTCCATGGCGTTCAAACCTGGCGTTACGGCTGGGCTTGAGCGGCGCGTTGCTGGCAACGCTGGCGCCGGTTGGTCACGGTGCGATGCTCGATGGCTTGAGCGGGCAACTGCTGATTCTCAACCAGGTCATCCACCTCACCTGCGTCGCCGCGTGGCTCGGCGGACTGTTGCTGCTGGTGATGATTCTGCGTCAGCCGAGTGAGCCGCGTGAGGTGTTGCGACGCTTCAGCGGTGTCGGTTACTGGCTGGTGGCCGGGCTGCTGATCACCGGATTGATCAACGTGCGCGTGCTGACCGACCAGTGGTGGCCGACGCCGTTGTTCAGCGGTTTTGCCCTGATTCTGCTGATCAAGGCGGCGCTGGTGGTGGGCATGCTGGCGCTGGCGCTGTTCAACCGCTTGCGGATTGATGATTGCGAACAACGGATGGGCGCGCTCAAGCGCAGTGTGGTGCTGGAATGGCTGTTGGGGATGGGGGCGGTGGCGGCGGTTTCGCTACTCGGCACCCTGCCCCCGATGATCACAGGATAAACGCCGTTCAACTGTGGGAGCGAGCTTGCTCGCGAAGGCGGTGTGTCAGATAAAGAAATGTCACTGATACATCGCTTTCGCGAGCAAGCTCGCTCCCACAGGGTTATGCATTGGGTCAATGAGGTTGTGTGTCGCCCGCCGCGGTATCAATACTGACCACCACCGACATCCCCGGACGCAACCGCTCCTCTTCCTGCTGCCCCTCATCAATGGTGATCCGCACCGGCACCCGCTGGGCGATTTTCACGAAGTTGCCGGTGGCGTTATCGGCTTGCAACAGCGCGAATTCCGAACCGGTGCCCGGCGAAATATGCTGCACGTGACCGGTGAATCTGCGGTGGTTCAACGCATCGACGGTGAAACGCACCGGTTGCCCGACGCGCACGCTGTCCATCTGGGTTTCCTTCATGTTGGCGATCACCCATTTCTGGTTCGGCACCAGCGCCATCAACTGCGCCCCGGAGTTGACGTAGGCGCCGAGGCGCACGCCAATCTGCCCGAGCTGGCCGTCACGCGGGGCGACGATGCGGGTGTTCGACAGGTCAATCCGCGCCAGTTGCACCGCCGCTTCCGCGCTGGCCACCGCCGCCTCCAGCGACCCGCGATTGACGATCACCGTTTGCAGGTCCTGCCGGGCGATTTCCAGATTGGCCTTGGCTTGCGCCACCGCCGCGACACTTTGCGCATTGGCCGCCAACGCCACGTCCATTTCACGCTTGGACACCGAGCCGTCACTCACCAGCTCCTTGTTGCGCCGCAGATCGGCCTCGCTTTTGCGCAACTGCGCTTCACTGTCGGCCTGCACCGCCTGACGCAACTTGATGGTCGCTTCGGCACTGTTGCGCTGCTGCACCACGTTAGCCAGCGCGGCTTTCTGCACCGCCAGTTGCGCCAACGCCTGATCGAGGCGTTGCTGATAAATCCGGTCGTCCAGACGCACCAGCAAATCACCAGCCTTCACGTACTGAAAATCCTGCACCGGCACCTCGAACACGTAGCCGCTGAGCTGCGGCCCGATGATCGTCACCTGCCCGCGTATCAGAGCGTTTTCGGTGGTCTCCACCGCGCTGCTGAACGGCGGCAATTGCCAGGCATACAACACGATCAACACGCCGACGATGGCGATCGCGGCAAAGCCCAGCGACGAGATGATCCGCACCCGCAGCGAGCGCGGTTCGGTGTTGGGCGAGGACGGCGGCGCCGCACCTTCAGGCGTGGCAGCGATGGCATTGGTGGTTGTGGTGGTCGGTTCGGTCATGAAGTAGAAGCACCGCTAGGTGGTACGGAAGGCGCAGAGGCGACGGCTTTGGTGGTGCTCATCAGCCACAGTGCACGAATGGACAGCCAGATCATGGTCAGCACCGCAATCACGGCGATCAGCATGAACACATCGTTGTAGGCCAGCACGTTGGCCTCGCGAGTCGCGGCATTCGACAGACTACGAATACCCGCCAGGTTGCGCAGGCTCGGGTCGGCCAGCAACGAGCCGTACGCCGAACCGCCGCTCTGCACGCGCGCGGCCACCAACGGGTCAGACAGCGTCAGGTGCTCAACGATGTGACTGGAATGAAATTTTTCCCGAGCGATCTGGAAGGTGCCCAGAAGTGCCGCGCCCAGCAGGCCGCCGAGGTTGTTGCAGATCCCGAACAGCACGGAAAAGCTCACCAGGTTGCGTGGATTGGTCAGCACATTGCGAGTACCGAAGACCATGGTCGGGCCGAGGAAAAACGTGCTGCCGAAGGCCAGCAGGAACTGACTGAAGTAGAGGTTTTCCGGGCGGGTCAGGTTGTTGGAAAAGCTGTCCATCATCGACCCGGTGGCCATCAGCGCCAGCGAGATGATCAGCGGCATCAGCAGGTGTTTGGGGTCAATGGTCAGCGCACTGGTCAACAGCCCCGCGACACTGCCGATCAGCATCACCACGTAGAGGCTGTGCAACTGCTCATAGCCCATGTTCAGGTTCTGCATGAAACCGACCGCACCGGTGGACTGCTCCGAGGTGACCATACGAATCAGGGTCACCGCCAGCGCCAGGCGGATCATCACCCCGCTGCCGAGCCAGCGGGTCATCAGCAGCGGGTTGCTGCGGTTATGTTCGATGGCCAGACCGGCGAGGATCAAGGCAATCGAGGCGGCCAGCGCATAGCCGATCCAGTTGGCCTCCAGCCACCAGTCGATACGCCCCAACGACAACACCGCACACAGCAGCGCTACACCGGTAGCCAGAATCGCAAAGGTGAGGAAGTCGAGGGGTTCGAACGTCTTGAAGCGATCGCCCGGCGGCAACTTGAGCATCAATACGCAGCCCAGCGAGAGCAGCGCCATGCCCAATTCGAACAGGTACAGGCCACGCCATTCGGCGATCTGCAACAAGTCCTCGGAAAACAGCCGCGCCAGCGGCAAGGCCAGTTGCGACGTGCCCAGGCCGAGCACCAGTGCCTTCATCCGCCACTTCGCCGGAAACGCCTGGACCATGTAATACAGGCCCAGCGAACTGAGTGCCGCACCGACCATGCCGTGGGCCGCCCGCACCGCCACCGCCGAGTTCAGGTCATTGACGAACAAATGGCCGAAGGTCACCAGTGCATACAGCACCAGAAATACTTCGGTGAACGCGCGCAAACCGAACTGCTGGCGAAACTTCACCAGCAGCAGGTTCATCGACACATTGGTCATCACGAACGCCGCCGGCAACCAGGCCATCTCCGCCGTGGTCGCCCCGAGCGCACCTTGCAGGTAAGGCAGGTTGGCGACCACCAGCGAGTTGCCCAAACCACCGGTCACCGCCACCAGCACACCGACCAGCGCATACGCCAGGCGCTTGGGATTGGAGTGCAACGGCGTCGAAGGGGAACCGGGCAGGCTGGGCTTTTCGTGGGGCTGCCAGTTGCGCGGGGCGTATTGATCCATGGAAAGGCCTTGTGCGGAACGTGGGTGAAGTTTGCCGCAAATTGACCGGCAACACACTCATCCCTGTCATCCATCAAACCCTGTGGGAGCTGGCTTTCCAGCGCTGAGGCCGGCATATCCAGCATCCTTGTTGAATGACACTGCGCAATCGCTGGCAAGCCAGCTCCCACCGGGTTGGGTGGCGAATTGAACATTCAGGCGCCAGCAAGTCATCGTATAACTTGCTGTTGACATTCCCCGAAAACGTAGGAAATATCCGCAACCATGTTGTACGACGACGTATAACAAATAATAAAAACAACAACCGAAACAGGGAGCGTCACAGTGAGCACACTCGTCTGCAATTTCGTCCGCCCTTCGCGCTTTTCCGCCCCTCGCCCACGCACGACCTTGAGCCTGATCGGCTGCAGCAGCCTCGCCCTCGCCCTGCCGATGAGCGCCGGTGCCGAAGGCTTTATCGACGACAGCAAGGCCACGCTGAACCTGCGCAACGCCTACTTCAATCGCAACTTCGTCAACCCGGCCTACCCGCAGGGCAAAGCTGAAGAGTGGACGCAGAACTTCATCCTCGACGCCAGATCCGGCTTCACCCAAGGCACTGTCGGTTTCGGTCTCGACGTGCTGGGGCTGTATTCACAGAAGCTCGACGGCGGTAAAGGCACCGGCGGTACGCAACTGCTGCCGATCCACGATGACGGGCGCCCGGCCGACAATTTCGGCCGGCTCGGTGTGGCGCTGAAGGCCAAGGTGTCGAAGACCGAACTGAAGGTCGGCGAATGGATGCCGGTGTTGCCGGTCCTGCGTTCGGACGACGGACGCTCACTGCCGCAGACCTTTCGCGGCGGCCAGATCACCTCCACCGAGATCAACGGCCTGTCCGTCTACGGCGGTCAGTTTCGCGGCAACAGCCCACGCAATGACGCAAGCATGGAAGACATGTCAATGAACGGCCGCGGCGCGTTCACTTCCGATCGCTTCAACTTTGGCGGCGGCGAATACACCTTCAACGACAAACGCACCCTGGTCGGCGTGTGGTACGCCGAACTCAGCGACATCTACCAGCAACAGTACTTCAACGTCAGCCACAGCCAGCCGCTGGGCGACTGGACACTGGGTGCCAACCTCGGCTTTTTCACTGGCAAGGAAGACGGCAGTGCCCGCGCCGGTGACCTCGACAACAAGACCGCCTTCGCCCTGCTCTCGGCCAAATACGGCGGCAACACCTTCTATGTCGGCCTGCAGAAACTCTCCGGTGACGATGCCTGGATGCGGGTCAACGGCACCAGCGGCGGCACTCTGGCCAACGACAGTTACAACGCCAGTTATGACAACGCCAGGGAACGCTCCTGGCAACTGCGCCACGACTACAACTTCGTCGCCCTCGGCATTCCAGGCCTGACCCTGATGAACCGCTACATCAGCGGCGACAACGTGCACACCGGCACCGTGACCGACGGCAAGGAATGGGGCCGCGAGTCGGAGCTGGCCTACACGGTGCAAAGCGGCCCGTTGAAAAACCTCAACGTGAAATGGCGCAACGCGACGATCCGCCGGGACTTCAGCACCAACGAGTTCGACGAGAACCGGGTCTTTATCAGCTATCCGATTTCGTTGTTGTAAGCAGATCTCTTTTTACCCTGTGGGAGCGAACCTGCTCGCAAAGGCGCCTTGGCAGTCGATGCAAGAGTGCCTGGACCGGCCTCATCGCTGGCAAGCCAGCTCCCGCAGGTATCAGCGTTGTTTTCAATTAGCGCATTCACCACAAACTCCTGTGGGCGCTGGCTTGCCAGCGATGGCGGCGGCAGATTCACCATGGATGTTGATTGACACACCGCTTTCGCGAGCAGGCTCGCTCCTGCAAGGGATTGCGTTGCCAGGTGGGCATTGTGGTGATCGAAAAGTGTTTTGGGCCTTCCGTCATTTACACCAAAAGTCGCGTTGACAAGTTCCGGAAACCCTACCGATACTTCAGCGCAGTCATACGACAACCTACAACAAACTTAAAAACAAAACATGTAAGGGATTGCCATGACGTCTACTTCTGCACCCCGCGCCCCTTTCAATCGCCTGCTGCTGACCGGCGCTGCCGGTGGCCTCGGCAAGGTCCTGCGTGAACGCCTGCGCCCCTATGCCAAGGTGTTGCGCCTGTCCGACATCGCCGCCCTCGCCCCGGCCACCGATGATCGTGAAGAAATCATGCTCTGCGATCTCGCCGACAAACACGCCGTGCACCAACTGGTCGAAGGCGTGGATGCGATCCTGCACTTCGGCGGCGTCTCGGTGGAGCGGCCGTTCGAAGAAATCCTCGGGGCCAACATCTGCGGCGTCTTCCATATCTACGAAGCGGCGCGCCGGCACGGCGTGAAGCGCGTGATCTTCGCCAGCTCCAACCACGTCATCGGTTTCTACAAGCAGGACGAAAAACTCGACGCCAGCTCAGCGCGCCGTCCCGATGGTTACTACGGTTTGTCCAAGTCCTACGGCGAAGACATGGCCAGTTTCTACTTCGATCGCTACGGCATCGAGACCGTCAGCATCCGCATCGGCTCCTCGTTTCCCGAGCCGCAAAACCGCCGGATGATGCACACCTGGTTGAGCTTCGACGACCTCACGCAACTGCTCGAACACTCGTTGTACACGGCGAACGTCGGCCACACCGTGGTTTACGGCATGTCCGACAACAAGGACCTGTGGTGGGACAACCGCCTGGCCAGCCACCTCGGGTTCACGCCGAAAGACACCTCTGAAGTGTTCCGCGAACGGGTCGAAGCACAACCGATGCCAGCGGCCGATGACCCGGCACGCATCTATCAGGGCGGCGCGTTTGTCGCGGCAGGTCCGTTCGGTGACTGATCACGCTGACCACGACACAAGGGAATGAATATGCAAGCCGAATTGATCGTCGATGCCCGCAATGCCGTGGGTGAAAGCCCGGTCTGGGTGCCGCAGGACAACGCCCTGTACTGGGTGGACATCCCCAACGGCGGGCTGCAACGCTGGAGCGCCGACACCGGCCACGTCCATGCGTGGAAAACCCCGGAAATGCTCGCCTGCATCGCTCGCCACCGCCGGGGTGGCTGGGTCGCTGGCATGGAGAGCGGTTTCTTTCATCTGCACCCGCACAGCGACGGCAGTCTCGACAGCGAACGGCTCGCCAGCGTTGCACACAGCCGCAATGACATGCGCCTCAACGACGGCCGCTGCGATCGTCAGGGCCGCTTCTGGGCCGGCAGTATGGTGCTGGACATGGGCCTGAACTTGCCCGAAGGCCGGCTGTACCGCTACGGCACCGGGCAGTCGGGCGTGATCGAAGCGCAACTGGACGGTTTCATCGTGCCCAACGGCCTCGGTTTCAGCCCCGACGGCAAGACGATGTATGTGTCTGATTCGCACCCCGCCGTGCAATTGATCTGGGCCTTCGATTACGACACCGACAGCGGCACGCCGTCGAATCGCCGGGTATTCATCGACATGAATCATTTCCCCGGACGCCCCGACGGGGCTGCTGTGGATGCCGAGGGTTTCTACTGGATCTGTGCCAACGACGCCGGCCTCATTCACCGCTTCGCGCCGGACGGTCGACTCGATTTCTCGCTGGCCGTACCGGTGAAAAAACCGACCATGTGCGCCTTCGGCGGCAGCCGTATGGACACCTTGTTCGTGACCTCGATTCGTCCCGGCGATGACCACGATCCGCAATCCCTGGCCGGCGGCGTGTTCGCCCTTAACCCCAACGTCAAGGGCCTGCCGGAGCCGATATTCGACGATGTGCTGTAACACCCGCCTCTGCTGCACCGCTGCGCCTTGAACACAACAATAACAAGACTGGAGACTCACCCCCATGTACTTCAAACGCACCTTGCTCGCCGTCGCTTTACCGTTTGCCTTTACTCTCGCCAGCGCCGCGCAGGCGCTGGAAATCAAATTCGCCGACATTCACCCCGCCGGTTACCCGACCGTGGTCGCGGAAGAAGGCATGGGCAAAACCCTGACCAGGGAAACCAACGGCGACCTCACCTTCAAGTATTTCCCGGGCGGCGTGCTCGGTTCGGAAAAGGAAGTCATCGAACAGGCTCAGGTCGGCGCAATCCAGATGACCCGCGTCAGCCTCGGCATCGTCGGCCCGGTGGTGCCGGATGTGAACGTGTTCAACATGCCGTTCATCTTCCGCGACCAGGCGCACATGCGTGCGGTGATCGACGGCGACGTCGGCGATGCGATCCTCGACAAGATCACCCAATCGGAATTCGGTCTGGTCGCGCTGGCCTGGATGGACGGCGGCACGCGCAACCTCTACACCAAGAAACCGGTGCGCAAACTCGAAGACCTCAAGGGCATGAAGATCCGCGTGCAAGGCAACCCGATGTTCATCGAAACCATCAATGCCATGGGCGGCAACGGCATTGCGATGGACACCGGGGAAATCTTCAGCGCCCTGCAGACCGGCGTGATCGACGGCGCGGAAAACAACCCGCCAACCCTGCTCGAGCACAATCACTTCCAGAACGCCAAGTTCTACAGCCTCACTGGCCACCTGATCCTGCCGGAGCCGATCGTGATGTCGAAAATCACTTGGGACAAACTCACCCCTGAACAGCAAACACTGGTGAAGAAAGCCGCCAAGGCGGCCCAGCTTGAAGAGCGCGCACTGTGGGACGCGAAGTCCGCCAGCAGCGAAGAAAAACTCAAGGCCGCCGGCGTCGAGTTCATCACCGTCGACAAGAAACCCTTCTACGAGGCCACTGCCTCGGTTCGCGAGAAATACGGCGCGCCTTACGCCGACCTGATCAAGCGTATCGAAGCGGTGCAGTAACCCTCCCAGCCCTCAATGAAAGGCCCGGCAGCGCTGGCGTCCACTGACGCTCGCGGCTGCCCGGTTACGGTGGATCCCGATGAAGAATTCGCTGCTGCGCCTCAACGATAAGCTGTACATGACCTGCATCTGGGTCGCGGGCCTGTCGGTCCTGGCCATCGCCCTGATCATTCCCTGGGGCGTATTCGCCCGTTATGCCCTCGGCACCGGTTCGAGCTGGCCGGAACCCACCGCGATCCTGCTGATGATGGTCTTCACCTTCATCGGCGCCGCTGCCAGTTATCGCGCCGGTGCGCACATGGCCGTCGCCATGGTCACCGACCGTTTACCACCCAACCTGCGCAGAACGATGAGCGTCATCTCGCAGTTACTGATGGGCACCATCTGCCTGTTCATGACCATCTGGGGTGCCAAGCTGTGCGCCTCGACCTGGAACCAGTTCATGAGCGCCCTGCCAACCTTGCGCGTGGGCATCACCTACATGCCAATCCCGATCGGCGGCGCACTGACGCTGATCTTTGTCGTGGAAAAACTGCTGTTCGGTGACCAAAGCAATCGCCGCGTGGTGCGGTTCGACCTGGTTGAAGAAAACGAAGGGGCTGCCTGATGGACGCATTGATTCTGTTAGGCAGTTTTATCGTGTTGATCCTGATCGGCATGCCGGTCGCCTACGCCCTCGGGTTGTCGGCGCTGATCGGCGCGTGGTGGATCGACATCCCGTTCCAGGCCTTGATGATTCAGGTCGCCGGCGGGGTCAATAAATTTTCCTTGCTGGCGATTCCGTTCTTCGTGCTGGCCGGGGCGATCATGGCCGAGGGCGGCATGTCGCGGCGGCTGGTGGCGTTTGCCGGGGTGTTGGTGGGGTTCGTGCGTGGCGGTCTGTCGCTGGTCAACATCATGGCCTCGACCTTCTTCGGTGCGATCTCGGGATCGTCGGTGGCCGACACGGCATCGGTGGGCTCGGTGCTGATTCCAGAGATGGAGCGCAAGGGTTATCCGCGCGAGTTCTCCACGGCGGTGACGGTCAGCGGGTCGGTGCAGGCGCTGTTGACGCCACCAAGCCATAACTCGGTGCTTTATTCGCTGGCGGCCGGTGGCACCGTGTCCATCGCCTCGCTGTTCATGGCCGGCGTGGTTCCGGGCCTGTTGATGAGCGCATGCCTGATGGTGCTGTGCCTGATCTTCGCGAAAAAACGCGACTACCCGAAGGGCGACGTCATCCCGCTGCGCGAGGCCTTGAAGATCTGCGGCGAAGCGCTATGGGGCATGATGGCGATGGTGATCATTCTGGGCGGCATTCTGTCCGGGGTCTTCACCGCCACAGAGTCCGCGGCCATCGCCGTGCTCTGGGCGTTCTTCGTGACCATGTTCATCTATCGCGACTATAAATGGAGCGAACTGCCGAAACTGATGCACCGCACGGTGCGCACGATTTCGATCGTGATGATCCTGATCGGCTTCGCGGCGAGCTTCGGCTACATCATGACCCTGATGCAGATCCCGGCGAAGATCACCACGCTGTTCCTGACCCTGTCGGACAACCGCTACGTGATCCTGATGTGCATCAACGTCATGCTGCTGTTGCTCGGCACGGTGATGGACATGGCGCCGCTGATCCTGATCCTCACGCCGATTCTGATGCCGGTGATTCTCGGCATCGGTGTCGATCCGGTGCAGTTCGGCATGATCATGCTGGTCAACCTGGGGATCGGGCTGATCACGCCACCGGTGGGCGCGGTGCTGTTTGTCGGCTCGGCGGTGGGCAAGGTCAGTATCGAAAGCACCGTGAAGGCGCTGCTGCCGTTCTACGCCGTGCTGTTTCTGGTATTGATGCTGGTGACCTACATTCCGGCGATTTCGCTGTGGTTACCGCATCTGGTGTTGTAACCCCGACGCTGTGGCGAGAGAGTCCGCTCCCTCGCCACAGGTGTTGCTTCAGGCCCGCCATACCATGTAGGCCGCCACCACCAGACACACACTGGCAAACCCCACCTGCAACGCTCGCGCCGGCACCCGTGCGCAGAGCTTGCGACCGATGATCATGCCGACGATGCTGGCGACGATGAACGCCGCACCCTGAGCATCTATCCGCACACCGGCGTGAAACGCCCCGATCACGCCAATCGCCGAGATCAGGCTGATCACCATCAACGACGTGGCGACGATGCCGCGCATCTGCACATCGGTCAGTTGCTTGAACGCCGGCACGATCAGGAAGCCGCCGCCAACGCCGAGCAACCCGGACACCACGCCGGTAATCGCGCCCAACGCCGCCAACGTCGCGGTGCATTTGGCGGTCCAGTCGAAGCGCCCGGTCTGCTCGTTGAGCATGCAGTTCTTCTGGCCCCAACTGGCGTGACCGTGGTCACTCGGGCCTGCTTGCGCGCGCTCGCGGCGCAACATGCGCCAGGCCACTATGACCATCAGCAGACTGAACAGCATCATCAGGATCTGCTCCGGCAACTGATGCGCGAAGTAGATGCCCAGCGGCGAAAACACCGCGCCCAGTGCCGCAATCAGCAACGCCGCACGATAACGCACCAGACCATGGCGCAAACCGTCGACGGCA
The DNA here is from genome assembly GCF_054344005.1 of Pseudomonas sp. GNP014. NCBI lineage: Bacteria > Pseudomonadati > Pseudomonadota > Gammaproteobacteria > Pseudomonadales > Pseudomonadaceae > Pseudomonas > Pseudomonas sp. GNP014. The sequence continues at coordinate 5,014,462 of NZ_JBTGUS010000001.1, forward strand.
CCGACCGCCGCGGCACTGCCCACTGCAAACAAGGCCACGGGCGCAGCCTGAGTCATCGTCCAGCCGAGCCCGAGCACCAGCGCCGGCACCGCGAGAATCCCGCCGCCCGCGCCGGTCAGCCCGAGCACCAACCCCATCACCACGCCAAACAGACTAGCCAGCAACATAGAGGCCTCTCAGTCGACGTTGGACACGGCGGTCAGCCATTCACGGCCCTTGAGCATGCCGTTCCAGTAGAACCACGGCAGCAGCGTCGCCTTGAGCCACCAGGCCGAACGGCGCGGTACGGTCGCATCGAGGGGAAAGGTCGGCAGCAGTTTTCCGCCGTAGCCAAACTCGGCGAGGATCACCTTGCCCTTCTCCACCGTCAGCGGGCAGGAACCGTAGCCGTCGTATTTCAGCGGCAGCGGTTGGCCCTTGCGCAAGGCCAGCAGGTTTTGCGCCACCACCACGATTTGCTTGCGCACCGCCGCAGCGGTTTTCGCATTGCTGGTGCCGCAGATATCACCCAGCGCGAACACGTGCGGATAACGCGGATGTTGCAGGCTGTGCGGATTGACCTCGCACCAGCCAGCGGCATCGGCCAATGGACTTTGTGCGATGAAATCCGGCGACACCTGTGGTGGAACGACGTGCAGCAGGTCGAAGGTTTTCGCCTCACGGGTGACGTTACCGTCGGCGTCCTTGGTCTCGAACCACGCGGTTTTCGCCGGGCCGTCGACCTTGACCAGGTTCGAGTTGAACGCCAGTTGCGCGTTGTATTTTTCGATGTACTTCATCAATGGCGGCACGAATGTCGCCACGCCAAACAGCGCGACGCCAGCCAGGTTGAACTCGACCTTGATGTTGTTCAGCAATCCGCTTTTGAGCCAGTGATCACAGGACAGGTACAGCGCTTTCTGCGGTGCACCGGCGCATTTGATCGGCATCGCCGGTTGCGTGAACAGCGCTTTACCGTCGCGCAGTTTCTGCACCTGATCCCAGGTGTATTGCGCATGCTGATAGCTGTAGTTGGACGTGACGCCGTGCTGGCCGAGGCTTTCCTGCAAGCCTTCGATCTTGTCCCAGGCCAGGCGCAGGCCGGGGCAGACAATCAGGTTCTGATAGCTGACGGTGCGTTGATCGTTGAGGGTCAGCTGGCGCTTGTCAGGATCGACAGCGGTCACCGCTGCTTGAATCCAGGTGGCATGACGGGGCATCACCTTGCTCATCGGCCTGGCGGTGTCTTTGGCGTCGTAGGCGCCACCGCCAACCAGCGTCCACGCCGGTTGATAGTAGTGCTGGGCACTCGGCTCGATCACCGTGACGTTCAAATGTGGATCGCGCTTGAGCAGGCTGGCGACGAAGCCGATGCCCGCCGTACCGCCGCCGATGACCACGATGTCTGCACTGATGGATGGGCCCCAGTGTTGATCGTTCATTGCTTGTTCCTTATTGCTGCACGCAAGGTTTTTTCCGGCCATCCCACAAATCCATTGCAGGAGTGAGCCTGCTCGCGATAACGGCGTGACAGTCACAGAAGATGCTGGCTGACCCACCGCTTTCGCGAGCAGGCTCACTCCTGCAGGGGTAGTGTGCTGGCAAGCATTTATGGGTGACCGAGGCTTTTCAGCACCGCGCCGCAATACAACCCGGACAGGGTCTTCATCACCTGAATCACTTCAGGACTGGCCAGGCCATAAAAAATGTATTTGCCTTCACGGCGAGTCGCCACCAGCCCTTCATCGCGCAGGATGCCCAGTTGCTGGGACAGCGTCGGTTGACGCACGCCGGTCATTTTTTCCAGTTCGCCGACATTGCGTTCACCCTGGGTCAATTGGCACAGGATCAACAAGCGATCCTCATTGGCCAGGGCCTTGAGCAGCGCGCAGGCCTTGGAGGCCGAGGCGCGCAATTGGGCGACTTCACATTCGGTCAGACTGGATTGCATTTGCACGATGCCTTCAACGTCACTTAAGCTGTGAACATTATGTTTTTAGATAAAGTGTTGCAACCCATTTTCCTTGTTCAGGTTGGTGTCCATGCCCGCGCAGATTGAAGCTTTCCTCGACCCCGCCTCTTCGACCTACAGCTACGTGGTCTACGAAGACGATGGCGGACAGTGCGCAATCGTCGACCCGGTGCTTGATTATGACGGCGCCGCCGGCCGTACCTGCACCGCCCAGGCCGACAGAATCATCGCCTTCGTTCACGCGCACAGCCTGCAAGTGCAGTGGCTGCTGGAAACCCATGCCCACGCCGATCATCTGTCCGCAGCGCCTTACCTGCGCCGGGAACTGGGCGGAAAAATCGCCATTGGCGAATCCATCAGCAAAGTGCAGAACGTGTTCAAGGCGCTGTTCAACCTGGAGCCGGAATTCTGCGTCGATGGCTCGCAGTTCGATCACCTGTTTGCGCCGAACGAGTCATTCCGCATTGGCAACCTCAAGGCCACCGCCCTGCACGTCCCCGGCCACACCCCGGCGGACATGGCTTACCTGATCGACGGCGAACAGATTCTGGTCGGCGACACGCTGTTCATGCCCGACGTCGGCACCGCCCGCTGCGACTTCCCCGGCGGCAACGCGCATCAACTGTACAACTCGATCCACAAGCTGCTGGCCTTCCCCGCCAGCGTCAAACTCTACGTCTGCCACGACTACCCACCCGAAGGCCGCGCCGCGCAGTGCCAGACCACTGTCGGCGAGCAGCGCAAAAGCAATATTCATGTGCATGACGGAATCGACGAGGCGGCGTTCGTCGAGATGCGCACCAAACGCGATGCCGGGCTGGGCATGCCGACGCTGCTGCTGCCGGCGATTCAGGTCAATGTGCGGGCGGGGAATCTGCCACCGGCAGAGGAAAACGGCGTGGTGTACCTGAAGATTCCGCTCAACTCTCTATAGGAAAACGTCGCTCGAACCATCACCAGATTATTTTTCCTACGAACGCTGGCGATAGTGATGAACTGGTGAAAATCCTCTCAGCGATCAGACTCCATTGGGCAAACATTCAATGGAGTTTTCGCAATATGGATATTCGCCGTAATCACCGCGACATGACACCGCAACAGAAAGCTGCGTTCGTCGATGCGATCCTGGTACTGAAAAACAACGTCGACAGCGTCCTGCGCCCCGGACAGCAAAATCGCTACGATGACTTTGTGCAGATCCACAAAAACTCGATGGGCGGCGCCAATCCGCTGATACCCAATCCGCATCGCAGCCCTTTGTTCTATCCGTGGCATCGAATTCTGATTCGCCAGTTCGAACTGGCCCTGCAGTCCGCCACCAATGATCCGACCATTACCCTGCCCTACTGGAACTGGCAACTGACCGGAGCAGACAACCCCTTCACGTCGGATTTCATGGGTTCAAACGGTGACAACCTGCAAGATCAGCGTGTCACCAGCGGTCCGTTTTCCAGGGAGCACTCACAATTCGATGTCAGGGTCTGGGACGAGGGCACTGGCAACACCGGCATTCGTCGAAATCTGGGGGCAAGCGGCGCACTGCCCACCCCGCTGGATGTTATTTCGACCCTGAACAGAACGCCTTACTGGATGGATGAAAGCGGCTGGGAAAACGTCTCGGAAAGCCTTTTGCACAATCCGGTACATGCCTGGATTGGCGGCAGCATGGCACAAGCCTCCTCACCCAACGATCCGATATTCTTCCTGCACCACTGCTACCTCGACTTGCTGTGGGAACGCTGGAAACATCAGCATGCTGGAACTCCAGGCTTTACCAATGGAGCTGGCTCGGCAGACACGAACGAAACCGTCCTGATCTTTCATCCTGCCAATGAAAGGGCGCCCTGGGCGCAAACCTTTACCGTCCGACAAACCCTCTATACCGCAGAACTCGATTACCGGTATGACTACATCTGACTTTCAGTTACCTAGCGTCAGGCCGTTTGCCGGCAAGGGCAATGCAGTCTTGTAGCGCACCTGCTTGAGCGCAAAACTCGAGCGAATATTCGCCACCCCCGGCACCTTGGTCAGAAAGTCCATCATGAAACGCTCCAGCGACTGAATGGTCGGCACCAGCACGCGGATCAGATAATCCGGGTCACCCGCCATCAAATAGCACTCCATCACCTCCGGGCGATCGGAAATCGCTTCTTCAAAATGCTGCAACGCCTCCTCCACCTGCTTCTCGAGGCTGACGTGGATGAACACGTTGACATGCAGTCCCAGCAGGTCGGCGTCCAGCAGCGTCACCTGCTCGCGAATCAGCCCTAATTCTTCCATCGCCTTGACCCGGTTAAAGCACGGTGTCGGCGACAGATTCACCGAGCGTGCGAGGTCGGCGTTGGTGATGCGCGCGTTCTCTTGAAGGCTGTTGAGAATGCCGATGTCGGTACGGTCCAGTTTGCGCATGAGACAAAACCACCTGTTTTTTATGTTTATGCAGAATTTCTATCTGCAAATCGTCTCCAGCGCAACGAAACAGAGAGAAATATTCTTCTGGCCCGGGCCTATGATTGTTGTAGGACAAGATTTCTTTCACCCAAGAATGATTGCCAGCTCACTACAAGAAATTCACAAGATCGAGCGTAGAAGCCATGACCCAAGCGTATGAACCGCTGCGTCTGCACGTCCCTGAACCTTCGGGCCGCCCAGGCTGCAAAACCGACTTTTCCTACCTGCATCTGACCGATGCCGGTACGGTGCGCAAACCATCCATCGACGTCGAACCCGCCGACACCGCCGATCTGGCGCGTGGCCTGATTCGCGTGCTCGATGATCAGGGCAACGCCCTCGGCCCATGGGCTGAAAACGTGCCGGTCGAGATCCTGCGCAAGGGCATGCGCGCCATGCTCAAGACGCGGATCTACGACAACCGCATGGTGGTCGCCCAGCGGCAGAAAAAAATGTCGTTCTACATGCAGAGCCTTGGCGAAGAAGCCATTGGCAGCGCTCAGGCCCTGGCCTTGAACATCGACGACATGTGCTTCCCGACCTACCGCCAGCAAAGCATTCTGATGGCCCGCGAAGTGCCGTTGGTCGACCTGATCTGCCAACTGCTGTCCAACGAGCGCGATCCGCTCAAGGGCCGCCAGTTGCCGATCATGTACTCGGTCAAGGACGCCGGTTTCTTTACCATTTCCGGCAACCTCGCCACTCAGTTCATTCAGGCTGTCGGCTGGGGCATGGCCTCGGCGATCAAGGGCGACACGAAAATCGCCTCGGCGTGGATCGGTGACGGCGCCACCGCCGAATCGGACTTCCACACCGCCCTCACCTTCGCCCACGTTTACCGTGCGCCAGTGATCCTCAACGTGGTCAACAATCAATGGGCGATCTCGACCTTCCAGGCCATCGCCGGTGGTGAAGCCACTACCTTCGCCGGCCGCGGCGTCGGTTGCGGCATCGCTTCGCTGCGCGTGGATGGCAACGACTTCTACGCCGTGTATGCAGCATCTGCCTGGGCCGCTGAACGCGCCCGGCGCAACCTCGGGCCGACCATGATCGAATGGGTCACCTACCGTGCCGGCCCGCACTCGACCTCCGACGATCCTTCCAAATACCGTCCTGCCGACGACTGGAGCCACTTCCCGCTGGGCGACCCGATTGCCCGCCTGAAGCAGCACCTGATCAAGGTCGGCCACTGGTCGGAAGAAGAACACGCCGCCGTCAGTGCCGAGCTCGAAGCCGAAGTGATTGCCGCGCAGAAACAGGCCGAGCAGTACGGCACCCTCGCCGGCGGCCAGATTCCAAGCGCCGCGACCATGTTCGAAGACGTCTACAAAGAGATGCCGGAGCACTTGAAGCGCCAGCGTCAGCAGTTGGGGATCTGACATGAACGATCACAACAACAATATTCAGTTGGAAACCGCCATGACCACGACCACCATGACCATGATCCAGGCCCTGCGCTCGGCCATGGATGTGATGCTTGAGCGTGACGACAATGTGGTGGTGTTCGGTCAGGACGTCGGCTACTTCGGTGGCGTGTTCCGTTGCACCGAAGGCCTGCAGACCAAGTACGGCACCTCGCGGGTGTTCGACGCACCGATCTCCGAGAGCGGCATCGTCGGTGTTGCCGTGGGCATGGGCGCTTACGGTCTGCGTCCGGTCGCCGAGATTCAGTTCGCCGACTACGTTTACCCGGCCTCCGACCAGATCATTTCCGAAGCGGCGCGCCTGCGTTATCGCTCGGCCGGTGAGTTCACCGCACCGATGACCCTGCGCATGCCATGCGGCGGCGGCATCTACGGCGGCCAGACCCACAGCCAGAGCATCGAGGCGATGTTCACCCAGGTCTGTGGTCTGCGCACCGTGATGCCGTCCAACCCGTACGACGCCAAGGGTCTGCTGATCGCCTCCATCGAAAACGATGACCCGGTGATCTTTCTTGAGCCAAAACGCCTGTACAACGGCCCGTTCGATGGCCACCACGACCGCCCGGTAACCCCATGGTCGAAACACCCGCAAGCCCAGGTGCCGGACGGTTACTACACCGTGCCGCTGGACGTCGCCGCGATCACCCGTCCGGGCAAGGACGTGACCGTGTTGACCTACGGCACCACCGTCTACGTCTCGCAAGTCGCGGCCGAAGAATCCGGCGTTGATGCCGAAGTCATCGACCTGCGCAGCCTGTGGCCGCTGGACCTGGAAACCATCGTCAAGTCGGTGAAGAAAACCGGCCGTTGCGTAGTGGTGCACGAAGCCACCCGCACTTGCGGGTTCGGCGCCGAACTGGTCGCGCTGGTGCAAGAGCATTGCTTCCATCACCTGGAAGCGCCGATCGAACGCGTCACCGGCTGGGACACCCCCTACCCGCACGCGCAAGAGTGGGCGTATTTCCCTGGGCCGTCCCGTGTGGGCGCAGCTCTGAAACGGGTCATGGAGGTCTGAATGGGCACGCACGTTATCAAGATGCCGGACATCGGCGAAGGCATCGCAGAAGTCGAACTGTCGCAGTGGCACGTCAAGGTTGGCGATCTGGTGGTTGAAGACCAGGTGCTGGCGGACGTGATGACCGACAAGGCCATGGTCGATATTCCATCGCCGGTGCACGGCAAGGTGATTGCTCTCGGCGGTCAGCCGGGTGAAGTGATGGCGGTCGGCAGTGTGCTGATCAGCATCGAGGTGGAAGGTGCCGGCAACTTGAAGGAGTCCGCCGCACCCGCGCCTGTCAAAGAGGCACCGATTGCGCCGAAAGCTGAAGCGACGGTCGAAAGCAGACCGGTCGCCGCTGCTGCACCGCGTCCGGCTGCCGTTTGCCAGGGCCCGATGGTTGCCCGTGAAGCCGATGAACGTCCACTGGCCTCCCCGGCCGTGCGCAAACATGCGCTGGATCTGGGCATTCAATTACGTCTGGTCCGCGGCACTGGCCCGGCCGGTCGTGTGCTGCACGAGGACCTCGAGGCCTATCTGGCGCAAGGTCAGTCGAACGCTTCGGCGCCGGCAGCCGCCGCTTACGCCCAGCGTCACGATGAAGAACAGATTCCAGTGATCGGCATGCGTCGCAAGATCGCCCAACGCATGCAGGACGCCACCCAGCGCGCCGCGCACTTCAGCTACGTCGAGGAAATCGACGTCACTGCCATTGAAGAGCTGCGCGCGCATCTGAATGAAAAACACGGTGCCAGCCGTGGCAAGTTGACCTTGCTGCCGTTCCTCGTGCGTGCGCTGGTCGTTGCCTTGCGCGACTTCCCGCAGATGAACGCCCGGTACGATGACGAAGCCCAGGTCATCACCCGCCCCGGCGCGGTACACGTCGGCGTCGCCACGCAAAGTGACGTTGGCCTGATGGTGCCGGTGGTGCGTCACGCCGAAGCCCGCAGCCTGTGGGACAGCGCTGCGGAAATCTCGCGCCTGGCGAATGCTGCCCGCAATGGCAAGGCCAGCCGCGACGAACTGTCCGGCTCGACCATCACCCTGACCAGCCTCGGTGCCCTGGGCGGCATCGTCAGCACCCCGGTGCTGAACCTGCCGGAAGTGGCAATCGTCGGCGTGAACAAAATTGTCGAACGGCCAATGGTCGTCAAAGGCCAGGTGGTGATCCGCAAGATGATGAACCTCTCCAGTTCCTTCGATCACCGCGTGGTCGACGGCATGGACGCGGCACTCTTCATCCAGGCCATCCGTGGCTTGCTCGAACAACCCGCCACTTTGTTTGTGGAGTAAGGCATGCAAACTCTGAACACCACGCTGCTGATTATTGGCGGCGGTCCTGGCGGTTACGTCACGGCGATTCGCGCCGGGCAACTGGGGATTGCGACGATTCTGGTCGAAGGCCAATCGCTGGGCGGCACGTGCCTGAACATCGGCTGCATCCCGTCAAAAGCGCTGATTCATGTGGCCGAGCAGTTTCACCAGACGCAGCATCACAGCGAGCATTCGGCGCTGGGCATCAGCGTGTCGGCGCCGACCCTCGATATCACTAAAAGCGTTGAGTGGAAGGACGGTATCGTCGATCGCCTGACCACCGGCGTCGCCGCACTGCTGAAAAAGCACAAGGTTCAGGTCATCAACGGCTGGGCCAAGGTCATTGACGGCAAAACGGTTGAAGTCGGCGACACCCGAATCCAGTGCGAACACCTGGTACTCGCCACCGGTTCGACCAGCGTCAACCTGCCGATCCTGCCGATTGGCGGGCCGATCATCTCCTCCACCGAAGCGCTGGCACCGACGTCTGTGCCAAAGCGGCTGGTGGTGGTTGGCGGCGGTTACATCGGTCTGGAGCTGGGCATTGCTTACCGCAAGCTCGGTGCCGAGGTCAGTGTGGTCGAGGCGCAGGATCGCATCCTGCCAGCCTACGATGCCGAGCTGACGCAACCGGTACACGAAGCCCTGAAGCAACTGGGCGTGAAGCTCTATCTCAAACACAGCGTGCTGGGGTTCGACGGGACCTTGCAGGTGCGTGACCCGAACGGCGACACCCTGAATCTGCAAACCGATCAGGTGCTGGTGGCCGTCGGCCGCAAACCGAATACGCAGGGCTGGAACCTCGAAGCGCTGAACCTGGACATGAATGGCTCGGCGATCAAGATCGACAGCCGTTGCCAGACCAGCATGCGCAACGTCTACGCCATCGGCGACCTGAGCGGCGAGCCGATGCTCGCGCACCGGGCCATGGCCCAAGGCGAAATGGTCGCCGAGCTGATCAGCGGTAAACACCGCGAATTCAACCCGACCGCCATCGCCGCCGTGTGCTTCACCGACCCGGAACTGGTGGTGGTCGGCCAGACTCCGGACGAGGCCAAGGCCGCCGGACTGGACTGCATCGTGTCGAGCTTCCCGTTCGCCGCCAATGGCCGGGCGATGACCCTGGAATCGAAAAGCGGCTTCGTGCGGGTGGTCGCCCGTCGCGACAATCATGTGATTGTCGGCTGGCAGGCAGTGGGAGTCGGGGTTTCCGAGTTGTCGACCGCGTTTGCACAAAGCCTGGAAATGGGTGCGCGGCTGGAAGACATTGGCGGCACCATCCATGCGCACCCGACCTTGGGTGAAGCGGTGCAGGAAGCGGCGTTGCGTGCTTTGGGGCATGCGCTACACCTGTAAATCCGTCAAATGGAGGGTGGCAGTGATGGCCCCTTCGCGAGCAAGCTCGCTCCCACATTTGGAATGCATTCCCCTGTGGGAGCGAGCTTGCTCGCGAATTCCTGAGGGCAACACGATTTATCTGTGTGCCATCCGATAGTCCGGGCTGCGAAACCGCTCAAGAATGAAGTATTGTTGTGCCCATCCAAAAAACGTCAGAAGCCTTGAACCGTTTCGGCGGTTGTTCAGTGATAGAGGGTGTCATGGGTAACGAAAGCATCAATTGGGACAAGCTGGGTTTTGACTACATCAAGACCGACAAACGCTATCTGTCGTACTTTCGCGATGGCGAGTGGGACAAAGGCACCCTGACCGAAGACAACGTGCTGCACATCAGCGAAGGCTCGACGGCCCTTCACTATGGCCAGCAGTGCTTCGAAGGCCTGAAGGCCTATCGTTGCAAGGACGGCTCGATCAACCTGTTCCGCCCGGATCAGAACGCCGCGCGCATGCAACGCAGCTGCGCCCGCCTGCTGATGCCGCACGTGTCCACCGAGCAGTTCATCGAAGCGTGCAAGCAAGTGGTTCGTGCCAACGAGCGCTTCATCCCGCCTTACGGCACCGGCGGCGCGCTGTACCTGCGCCCGTTCGTGATCGGCGTGGGTGACAACATCGGCGTGCGTACCGCTCCGGAGTTCATCTTCTCGGTGTTCGCGATCCCGGTCGGCGCCTACTTCAAGGGCGGCCTGACCCCGCACAACTTCCAGATTTCCAGCTTCGACCGCGCAGCCCCACAAGGCACCGGTGCGGCCAAGGTCGGTGGCAACTACGCCGCCAGCCTGATGCCGGGTTCCCAGGCCAAGAAGGCGCACTTCGCCGACGCCATCTACCTGGATCCGCTGACCCACAAGAAGATCGAGGAAGTCGGTTCGGCCAACTTCTTCGGGATCACCCACGACAACAAGTTCATCACCCCGAACTCGCCGTCGGTTCTGCCAGGCATCACCCGCCTTTCGCTGATCGAACTGGCCAAGACCCGTCTGGGCCTGGAAGTGGTTGAAGGTGATGTGCTGATCGACAAACTGTCGGACTTCAAGGAAGCTGGCGCTTGCGGCACAGCCGCCGTGATCACCCCGATCGGCGGTATCAGCTACAACGACCACCTGCACGTGTTCCACAGCGAAACCGAAGTCGGCCCGGTCACCCAGAAGCTCTACAAAGAGCTGACTGGCGTGCAGACCGGCGACATCGAAGCGCCAGCGGGCTGGATCGTCAAGGTTTGATCTGACGGCTGCTGATGCACAAAAGCCCCCCATCGAGTAATCGATGGGGGGCTTTTTCATGGGCGCTGTTGCTGTATCCACTCAATGAACACCTTGGTGTGCGCCGACGCTTGCGGGGCAACACCGTAGTAATAGCGAGGCAGCGGCATGCGCAGCTCCGGCAACGGGCAGATCAGGCGACCACTCGACAAATGCGTGCCGAGCAAAGTGGTCGGACACAGTGCGATGCCCTCGCCCGCAACGGCCGCTTCCAGCACCCGGTGCATGTAATCAAACTGGCGGATCACTTGGCTGCTGCTCTGGCTCTGGCCGAAATGCATGGCCCAGTGGTGCCAGTCTTCTCGCCGCGCCCTGACGGTCAGCAAGGTGTGCGCACTGAGACCGGCGAGATTTGTCAGCGGCAGTCGCTCAATCAATGCCGGCGCCGCGACCATGACCAATTCATCCTCGAACAACGCTTGCGCCTCGAGCGACGGCGCCCAATCGTCACGGCCCCGGCGGATGACAATGTCGAAATCGTCGCGGACCGGATCCGGCGACTGAGTCTGTGTGACGACCTGGGTGTCGATGTGCGGATGCTGCGTCGAGAAGTCTGTCAAACGAGGCGTCAGCCATAACAGGGCGAAGGACGGCCGGACATTGATCCTGATCGTCGGCCGCGCTGCCTGCCGCTTCAACTCGGCAGCGGCGTCGGCTATCTGTGCCAGGCCGGTACTGACTTGCTGATAGAAATGCTCACCCGCCGGCGTCAGCAGCGATTGCCGAACACGCCGTTCAAACAGTAAAACGCCCAAGTGCTCTTCAAGCAGTTTGACGTGACGGCTGACTGCACTATGGCTGACATGCAGCTCTTCGGCCGCCAGGCTGAAACTCTGATGACGAGCAGCAACAGCGAAAGCGCGAACTGCGTTGAGCGGGGGAAGTGAATTTTTCATGGGTCTAATTTAGTCACATATGCACTGCATTTAAAGCGTTTGTCAGCGCCTTGTCGCCACGCCAATCTGCCCACATGCAGACACGCGATTCGACGGAGCAACATCATGCACAGCTACGGACTCTTCGTACTGTTCGCCACCCTGACTATTTTGAGCCCCGGCCCGGGCGTGGTGCTGACCCTGTCCAACGCCGTGCGCCTGGGCTGGACCGGCGCAGTGCCCGGCATACTGGGAATCGCCTCGGGCGCTTTCGTGGTGGCGGCCCTCAGCGCCACCAGCGTCGGCTTGATCCTCAGCGCCTCGGCCGAGGCGTTTACCGTGCTGAAATATGCCGGGGCCGCCTATCTGTTGTACTTGGGCTTCAAGAGTTGGCGTTCAGATCGTTTCCGTGCCCTGCAGCAGGTTCGCCCTTCTCGTCCGGGCTACCGCTTTCTCGAAGCCGCGTCCCTGCAGTTTCTCAATCCGAAAGCGATCTTCTTCTTTTTGGCCGTGTTCCCGCAGTTCATTGACACTGAACAGGCTTTTTACCCGCAGTTCTTCAAACTGGTGGCCTCTTACGCAACGCTGGTGATTCTGGTGCACGGCAGCTATGCCCTGCTCGCCAATGCGGCCAAAGGCTGGTTGTCGAGCCCGAAAGGCTCTTGGCTGGCGGCGAAAGTCTCGGGGGTGACCTTTGCCGGTTTTGGTCTGTTGATGGCTTCGGCAACCCGCTGAACAACCTGCTCAGGCTCATCCTGCTTCAAGGCAATCCGCTTGCCGGCCCGCCCGGCTATCCCGCTGGCCTGACCATTCTGTTGCTTGCCCATGCGCGCCTGGGTGATCAATCCGGGTATCAATTCCCCTTCCGGCAGGTTCTTCCAGAACCGCGCCGGCAAGTGCCCCTGCATGACCTTCTCGTTCAACCGCGCCGGGTTGAAGATGTGGCTGTAATAGGTCAGCCACAGATCGCCGTGGGGGTCGTCGACGTTCTGCGCCAGTTGCTGCCATTCCAGCGGGCACTGGCGCTGATGAATCAATTGTTCGCCGTCGTAGTAAACACCGTCACGCGGGGTGGCGATCAACCAGCGGTATCGGCCCATGCGCCCGACGAAGTGTTCGCTGGCACTGTGCAGGATGTCGTGGGCCGGTTCGTGCCACGCCACGTATTGCGGGCCTGGCTGATCCTGCGGGCGTTCGATGAACCGCACGAAGGCATGCAGATGGTGGGCTTCGCGCTGTACCTGCTTGATCCGCCGCTGCAGCTCACTGCCGAGTTTGTCGCCGGCCATCATCGCCGTGCGGTCGCCGTGACTGACACGCCACAACACTTCGTACAAAAGACTCCAGCGCTGGTCGCCACGGTAGCGGGCCGCTTGCTCCAGCGTGTCGAGCAATGCACGGGGGATGCGCGCCTGGAACGGGCCATGCCCTTCGGGCACCTGCACATCACTGGCAAACAGGTCATTCACGCCTTCGGACGCCCAACTGACGAGACTCGGGTCGATCTCATGGCTAAGCAACCAGCGCGCCTGCTGCCGCCAGGTAACGAACAGATCGTCGCAATCGAGATTGATCATCCCCACAACCCCATCTGCTGCGGCTGCGGCCGGTCGCGCAGTTGCTGGTAGAGCATGTGACTGGTGACTTCGGCCTGTTGCGGGTGATAGTCGCTGGTGATGATGAACGGCTTGGCCTTGGCCAGCACACAGCGCATGCGCGCCACGTCTTCGTAACGGATGCGCCGTTGCTGGCGCAATTGCACCAGGCGTTCGGTGGTACGCAAACCAATGCCCGGAATGCGTGCGATCAAGGCCGGTTCGGCGCGGTTGAGATCCAGCGGGAACACCTCGCGATTCTGCAGCGCCCAGGCCAGTTTCGGATCAATGTCCAACGCCAGATTTCCCGGTCCCTTGAGTAACTCACTGGCGCTGTAGCCATAGCTGCGCAAGAGAAAATCGGCCTGATACAAACGGTGCTCGCGCATCAGCGGTGGCGCGGCCAGCGGTACGCTTTTCGGGCTGTCGGGGATCGGGCTGAACGCCGAGTAGTAAACGCGCCGCAAACGGTAGTTGCCATACAACGACTGGGCGCTGTGCAGGATCGTGCTGTCGTCGGTGTCATCGGCGCCGACGATCATTTGCGTGCTCTGCCCGGCCGGGGCGAATTTCGCCGAACGAGGCTCATTGAGCACCGTTTGCACGCCGGTGTAGATGGTGTTCATCGCCTGCTTGATCGAACCGATCTGCTTCTCCGGAGCCAGGGTTTGCAGACTGGCATCGGTGGGCAACTCGATATTGACGCTCAACCGATCGGCATAGCGCCCGGCTTCCTTGATCAGCGCCGGGTCGGCCTCGGGAATGGTCTTGAGATGGATGTAGCCGCGAAACTCATGTTCTTCACGCAGCAGCTTCGCCACGCGCACCAGTTGCTCCATGGTGTAGTCCGCCGAGCGGATGATCCCGGAACTGAGAAACAACCCGCTGACGCAGTTGCGCCGGTAGAAATCCAGGGTCAGCGTAACCACTTCCTCGGGGGTGAAACGGGCGCGCGGCACATCGCTGGAGCGGCGGTTGACACAATATTGGCAGTCATAGAGGCAGAAATTGGTCAGCAGCACTTTCAGCAGCGAGACGCAGCGCCCGTCCGGCGTGTAGCTGTGACAGATGCCCATGCCATCGGTCGAACCCAGCCCGCTCTTGCCCTCGGAACTGCGCTTGGGCGCGCCGCTGCTGGCGCAGGAGGCGTCGTACTTGGCGGCGTCGGCGAGGATGCTGAGCTTGTCGATGATTTGCATGGTGAAGACTCGGTACTGGTTATGCGTACAGTATCGAGTCTATAGGATTGGCACAAGGTGCAAAGCAGGATCAAAAGATCTCGGCCGATCAGGTGTACGCACTCCCTGCAGGAGCTGCCGCAGGTTGCGATCTTTTACTCTGCGCTTGCAATGGCACCTCAACCCCGAACCGCGCCCCGATCTCCCTGCGCCCCAACGCCGTCAACGCCAACGCCCGACTGTCCAGATCCTGGGTTACCCACTTGCGCTTCAACGCCGTTTGCAACAATGCCGCCCCCAGCGAGCCACCCAGATGCGGCCGGCGCATGCTCCAGTCCAGGCACGGGCAGGCGAACTTGCGGCGCAACGTGCTCAGATCCTGCACCTCAATGCCCAATCCGCCGAACAGCGCCTCGCCACTGTCGCTCAACCGATATACCTGCTCATCGGTCATCACCAGCCACCCCGCCTCCAGCATGCGGTCGTGCAGCAACACCGCCAGCGTACCGGCCATATGGTCGTAACAGGTGCGGGCGAATTGCAGGCGATCCGGCGTATGCGGTTTGAACATTGGCGCGGCGTTCTGACCGATCACCATCAACGCCTCCAGCGCCTGGGCCACACGTTGGTCGGCGAGGCTGTAATAGCGATGGCGACCCTGCACATGCAGGCGCACCAGGGCCAGATCCTTGAGTTTGCTCAGGTGCGCGCTGGCGGTCGAGGCGCTGACTTCGGCGATGGCCGCGAGCTCCGTACTGGTGCGCGCATGGCCGTCCATCAGCGAGCAGAGGATTTTCGTGCGCGCCGGTTCGGCGATGGCGGCGGCCACTTGCGAGACGCCGATGTCTTGATGTTCTGCGTGCATATTTCGCTCCCCGACGAATCGTCGTCGCTGCGGACTGAAGATACTCGCATCACTTTCCCGACGACAAGGCTATGCACCATGGACCCGATCATCGCTGCGACGCAGGCCGATCCCTACCCCTACTACGCCGAACTGCGCGCGCAGGGCGGACTGACCTTTCATCACCCGCAGAAACTGTGGGTCGCCAGCAGCGCTCGCGCAGTCTGTGCGGTATTGGCCCATGCCGATTGCCAGGTGCGTCCAACACAGGAGCCAGTGCCGAAAGCGATTGCCTCGGGAATGGCCGGCAAGGTCTTTGCCCGGTTGATGCGAATGAGTGAGGGCGAACGCCAGCGCTGCCCACGTTCGGCGATCGAGCCGGCGCTTGACGTGTTCGATGCAGCCCGGGTGCGGGCGCTGGTGGCTGCACGCCTGATCAGCGCAGATGCCGACGGCGTATACAAAGCCATGTTTCGCGGCCCGGTGTGCGTGGTCGCAGCACTGCTCGGCTTCAGCCCGGCGCAAGGCCGGGCGATCAGTGAGCTGACCGCTGACTTTGTCGCGTGCCTGTCGCCGTTGAGCAATGATCTGCAACTGATGGCGGCACACGCGGCGGCTGAACAATTACGCGGTTACTTCATCGAGCTACTCGCCGAATCGAACAGCGACTGGTTGAAGGCCATCCTGCAACGCTTCGCGGGCGACGAAGAAACGCTGATCGCCAATCTGATCGGGCTTTGCTCACAGACGTTCGAAGCGACGGCCGGGCTGATCGGTAATACCTTGGTCGCGGTGCGGCGTCAGCCCGCGCTACGCAGCGCACCGATGGATGCGCTGTTGGCTGAGGTTCAGCGTTTCGATCCATCGGTGCAGAACACTCGGCGCTTTGTCGCGCAGGCTTGCGAGATTGATGGAGTGCGGGTCGAGGCCGGCGAGGTGATTCTGCTGTTGCTGGCCTCGGCCAATCGCGATCCGGCACTCAACGAACGCCCCGACGAGTTTCTGCTGGATCGCCCGAACCGGCGCAGTTTCAGCTTCGGCAGCGGCCGGCATCAATGCCCGGGACAACGGCTGGCGCTGACGATTGCCGCTGCGACTGTCGGAGAAATCCTTGATCACGGTGTGAATCTGCAGCAACTGGCCTGGCACTACCGCCCTTCCTTGAATGGGCGGGTCCCGTTATTCAGCCAGGCGCAGTGTTAAGCGCTGCGTAACTCAACCGTCAGGTGCGACAGCTCATGCACCGGCGCCAGCCGCTCGCGAATTGCCTCGGCGGTGACGCCGGCGGCCGCCACCACACTGACAATCGCCGCCCGTGCCTGCGGGCCGACCTGCCAGACGTGCAGGTCACTGATGCGCACGTCGTCCGAGGTTTCCAGCAGCTCGCGAATTTCCGCCGCCACCGGTTCGTCGGTGGTGTCGAGCAGCACCGCCGCGCTGTCACGCATCAGGTTGTAGGCCCATTTCGCGATGACAATGGAGCCGACAATACCCATCACCGGGTCCAGCCATACCCAACCGAGGTAACGCCCGGCCAGCAACGCGGCGATCGCCAGCACCGAGGTCAGCGCATCGGCCAGCACGTGGACGTAGGCCGAGCGCAGGTTGTTGTCGTGATGGTGATGATGATGAGCATGGCTGTGGTCATGCTGATGGCCGTGATCGTGACCGTGATGGCCCATCAGTAGAAAAGCGCTGAGGATATTCACGCCCAGTCCAACAATCGCAATCACCGTCGCTTCGCCAAACGCTACGGTGGTGGGTTCGAACAAACGAAAAAGCGACTCGCCGGCAATGCCCAGCGACACCAGCCCCAGCACCATGGCTGAAGCAAATCCGGCCAGATCGCCAACTTTACCGGTGCCGAAACTGTAGCGTCGGTTGTTGGCATTGCGCCGGGCGAAACCGTAGGCCGCCGCGGCGATGCCCAACGCGCCGGCATGGGTCGCCATGTGGAAACCGTCGGCCAGCAGGGCCATGGAGCCGGTGATGTAGCCGGCGGCGATCTCGCCGATCATCATCACAAACGTCAGCGCCACCACCCACAGGGTGCGGCGGGCGTTTTCGTCGTGGGACGCGCCGAGGAACTGGTGATCGTGGCTGAAACGATCAGCGCTTGGAGTCAGGCTCATGATGCTCGTGCTCTATTTGGAATAACGGCGGATGGCTTGCAGCAAGTCTTCGGCGCCCTGGGCGCGCTCTTCGTCGGTCAGGTCGGGATGCGCCACGTGCTCTCGGGTGTGAGCCTCGATGAACTGCTCCATCAAACCGTTGACCGCGCCGCGAATCGCCGCCACCAAGTGCAAGGTCTTGGCGCAATCGGCGTCGCCCTCCAGCGCTTTTTCAACCGCCTGCACCTGCCCGGCGATACGTCGGACGCGGTTGAGCAATTCGTCTTTGTGTTCGTGAATGTGCGACATACCTATACCCCCTACCCCTATATGCCGCGCATGATCGTCGATGGCTTCGGCAATCGCAAGCCGGATGAGCAATCAAAGGATGAACGGGATACTGAGAGCGAGCTCGATCCCCCTGTGAGAGCCCGCTGGCAATGACGGATAC
The DNA here is from genome assembly GCF_054344005.1 of Pseudomonas sp. GNP014. Lineage (NCBI taxonomy): Bacteria > Pseudomonadati > Pseudomonadota > Gammaproteobacteria > Pseudomonadales > Pseudomonadaceae > Pseudomonas > Pseudomonas sp. GNP014. The sequence goes on from NZ_JBTGUS010000001.1 coordinate 5,032,310, forward strand.
CGAATGTCAGATAAGGAAAATCAAGGTCGTTATTACACCCGCCTCAATCGTCCCGCGTCAGAACTTCCAACAACTCAATCTCGAACACCAGATTCGAATTCGGCGGAATCTTGCCCATCGACCGCTCGCCGTACCCCAGGTGCGCCGGCACCAGCAGTTTGCGCTTGCCGCCCACTTGCATTCCCATCAGTCCCTGATCCCAACCCTTGATCACCCGCCCTGTGCCAATCACGCACTGAAACGGTTTGCCACGGCTGTGGGAAGAGTCGAACTCGCTGCCGTCTTCCAGCCAGCCGGTGTAATGGGTGGTGATCAGTGCGCCTTTGACGGCGGCTTTGCCTTCGCCGACCTGAAGATCGATTACCTGCAATTCATCGTTCATGACATTCACTCTGTTATTCAGCTGGCCGCCGTTTTCCCAGAATTGTCGCTCATTCGCAACTCATAAACGAAGATGGCCGCTGTATCCCAATCGGTGGCGGAACCCTTAATATAGCCATCCGCCATTACTTCACGGATTGTTACGTCATGCTGGCAGTTCCCGAATGATTGACCTCTGGATCAGCCTGGCCATTGGCGTCGTCATGCTTGCCGTGATTGTCGTACTGGTTCTGCGCGAGCGCGGGTTACGCCGTCGCCTGGCTGAGTACCGAGACCTGCTGACCCGCGCGGCTGAGGGTCGCAATATCCATCAGGACGGCGACGCCGAGCGCTTCAAGCGCAGCCAGTATTTTGCGCGTATCGGCACCTGGGACTGGGAGGTCGACACCGATCGGCTGTACTGGTCGGATGCGATCTACGGCATGTTTGGGTTCAAGATCGGCGAAATCACCCCGTCCTATGCCTTGTTCTGTTCTTGCGTGCACCCGGACGATCGCATCAGGGTCCGCGACGGTGAATTGCGTTGCCTGGAAACCGGCGAAAACCACGACGAGGAATACCGCGTGGTCTGGCCCGACGGCACCATTCGCTGGCTGCGCGAAACCGGCAACGTGGTGCGCAACGATCACGACGCGGTGATCAAGATGATGGGCGTGGTGCGCGACATCACCGAAGAAAAAGCCTCGGCGAGTTACCTCAAGCACCTCGCCCACTTCGACCCGCTGACCGGCCTGCCCAACCGCCTGGTGCTGGAAGAACGTTTGTCCGAAGCGCTGGATCAGGCGAGTCAGACCGCTACGCGGGTGGCGCTGGTGTTTGTCGACTTGAATGGCTTCAAGAACATCAACGACCACTATGGGCACGCCGCCGGCGACCGGGTGCTGATCACCACCGCCACGCGCCTGAAACGCATTCTGCGCAACACCGACACGGTCGCCCGGATCGGCGGCGATGAGTTCGTGGTGATCCTGCAAGGCCTCGCCCCGGACCTCGACCTGCAGGACGAAGCCCGCCGCATCTGTCAGAAGATCTTCATCGAACTGTCGCCGCCGATCACCATCGGCAACGACCAGCGCCATGTCGGCACCAGCCTTGGGGTGGCGGTGTTTCCGGATCATGCGCCGACCATGGATCGGCTGTTGCACATTGCCGATCTGGCGATGTATGAAGCCAAGCGCAGTGGGAACAATCAGTATCGGTTGGGGGGCGTGAGCCCTGCGCGGGTGCATGCGCAGGGCTTTTGAATCCGGGGCTTAACGCTCGACAGGTTGCATCTCGACGATGGTGCCATTGGTGATCATGACCATCACGTACTTGTCGTTGATCTGCACCCACTGCGCCTGTTCGACCGGTGCTTTCAAACCTTTCTGTTTCCAGTTTTTCAGCGCTTTGTCACTGCGCTGATAAACGTCCGGGGCCCGGTCGTTGACCTTCAATTCACGGTCGCTGGTCGGGGACTGGACGGCAGGTTCGCTTGAGGTTTGCGCCGCTTGAACAAGTGGGCTGATCCCGGCAATGCCGGCGACGAGGGCCAGGCTGGCGATTAGGGTTTTGCTGTTCATCGGTGAACCTCCTTCAGATTTGTGATACCTGAACTCCGACTGCGGAGGACTGGAATCATTCCTTGTTTTTTTGCATGGGCTGGCCGGGGCATTGTAGTTGGCAGACACACCGCCATCGCTGGCGAGCCAGCTCCCACAAGTGTCTTGGCTGTACTCGACTTTTTTGAACACCACCAAACCCTGTGGGAGATTCTATGGTTGAGGGGAAGCCCTCAACCGGCTTTTGGTTGGTATTCGCTCTGCCTCTTCAGTAGGGCGAATACGATCCGAGCAAGCTTGCGAGCCAGTATCACCAGCGCCTGAGTGGTACTAAAACCTCGAGATCTTTGCTCTTCGTAAAAGCCTTTCCAGGCTGGTGTTCGGCTGGCCGACATGGCCGCGTTGTGCAGAAGCCGGCGGGCTTCAGGGTCACCTCGCTTGGTCAAACTCCGACGACCGTCTTTTTGTCCTGACTTCGACACTCGTAAATCCATCCCCAGAAAGGCGATAAACGCATCCGCGCTTCTGAACTCGCCCCGCTGAAACGTCGTGAGCAAACGGGCTCCGGTCAGAAATCCAATGCCTTCAACTTTCAGGCAACGCTTCAACTGACCGAGCAAACCAGCTTCTTTCAGACGATCATTAATCGTCTTTTCGACCAGCGTTTCAAGCTTTTGCATGGACTTCACTTGCTCGGCAAACGCAGATTTCAGCAGCGGCTCATTCGCCCAGCTTTGCACCAGAGCGACCCGCGCCTGGACCAAGGCTGCGCGACGACGAAAAAGGCTCAAGAGCTGGCGGTACAGCGGTGATGGCGGGGTCCAAGGGTGAAGATCATCACCTTCGTTCTTCAGATAGCGAGCGAGCAGCCTGGCATCCAGCGCATCGGTTTTGGCGCGGATATTCACCCCTTTGCGGTAATGGCTAAGTTCATAGCCACCCACCATGTAAATCACGCAGCCGGCCTCATAGGCCAGATCGGCGAACTCCAGGTGATAGATATTAGTCGACTCAATGGCTACAGCGACGGTCCCCGACAAGGCTTTCAACCATTGCTTGATGGCTGTTTTGTTGTTGGGGATCTCTTCAAGCAGGTCAAGTTCGGCGTGATAGATCACCAGTTCGTTCTTGGCGACATCCACGCCTACGATCGGCTTTGTGACAGAAACCGGCATTGCCATTGGTTTTCCTCCGGGATATGGTTTTGAGCACTTGAAGGGCTCACCCAGAGGCGCAGGCTTGTTCCTATCGTCGGTCTAGCCAGATGCATTCTTTATCGGCGCTTGGGTGAAAGGAGGAGGGGCGAAATCTCCCACGGATCTGTACTGCGTCAACAGTCAGAATCGGGCTTTGTCCCTCCTCCTCCCTTCAAGTCCTACCATACAAGCCTGGCTTGCCAGCGATGGGGACAGGCCTTTCAGCATTTTCATTGACTGACACACCGCTATCGCTGGCAAGCCAGCTCCCACAGGGTTAGAGGTGTTTCAAGAGATTGATCCGCTTTGCGCATCAATGCATGCCAATAATGCAATTAACATCCAGTTACACCTGCGCCACCATCCACCGCAATAACAACCGTGCGCCGCTTCCACGTCGCGCACGTCATAAAAGCGGTGGAGTCCTTTGCTATGACAGCCTCAATCCCACACGGCGGCTCGCGGGCCGGTGCCATTTTCCGAGTCACCTCGGGCAACTTCCTCGAACAGTTCGACTTCTTTCTGTTCGGTTTCTATGCCACACAGATCGCGGCGGTGTTCTTTCCGGCGAGCAGTGAGTTCGCGTCTCTGATGATGACGTTCGCCGTGTTCGGCGCCGGCTTTTTGATGCGACCGCTGGGCGCCATTGTGCTCGGTGCGTACATCGACGACGTGGGCCGCCGTAAGGGCTTGATCGTCACCCTGTCGATCATGGCCAGCGGTACGATCCTGATTGTGCTGGTGCCCGGATACGAAAGCATCGGCTTGTTCGCACCCGCACTGGTGTTGATCGGGCGGCTGCTGCAAGGCTTCTCCGCCGGTGCGGAGCTGGGCGGGGTTTCGGTGTATCTCGCGGAGATCGCCACCCCGGGTCGCAAGGGTTTCTTCACGGCCTGGCAGTCGGCCAGTCAGCAAGTGGCGATCATCGTCGCTGCTGCGTTGGGCTACGCACTGAATGCGTGGATGGCGCCAAGCGTGGTGGCCGATTGGGGCTGGCGCATTCCGTTTTTCGTCGGTTGCCTGATCGTGCCGTTCATCTTTCTGCTGCGCCGTAACCTGGCGGAAACCGAAGAGTTCGCCGCACGCAAACACCGTCCGAGCATGCGCGAAGTGTTCCACACCCTCGGCCAGAACTGGGGCGTGGTGTTGGGCGGCATGTTGATGGTGGCGTTGACCACTACGGCGTTCTACCTGATCACCGTGTACGCGCCGACCTTCGGCAAAACCGTGCTGCACCTGAGCACCTCCGACGCGCTGCTGGTGACCTTGCTGGTGGGTGTGTCGAACTTCTGCTGGCTGCCGATTGGCGGCATGTTGTCCGACCGTATCGGTCGTCGCCCGGTGCTGATCGCGATGTCGCTGCTGGCCCTGGCCACCACCTACCCGGCGCTGTCGTACCTGGTGCAGGCGCCGAGCTTCAGCCACATGTTGCTGTCGCTGCTGTGGCTGTCGTTTATCTACGGCATGTACAACGGCGCGATGATCCCGGCGCTTACCGAGATCATGCCGGTGGAAGTGCGCGTTGCCGGGTTCTCGCTGGCCTATAGCCTGGCCACTGCGGTCTTCGGCGGTTTCACCCCGGCGATGTCGACCTTTCTGATCCAGTACACCGGCGACAAGGCTGCGCCGGGTTACTGGATGAGCATCGGCGCGCTGTGCGCCTTGTGCGCCACCTTGTATCTCTATCGCCGCGCAGGCGGCCGTCTGCAACCGGTTGCCGCATAAGGAGCAATCACCTTGAAAAAACTCATTAACCTCAGTGCCGTCGCCCTCTTCGCGTTCAGCGCCCTGGCACACGCTGAACAACTGAACGTGATGACGTCGGGCGGCTTCACTGCCGCCTACAAAATCCTCGGGCCGAAATTCGCCGCGGCCACCGGCAACACGCTCGACACCCAGCTCGGCCCGTCGATGGGCAAGGCGCCGGAAGCGATCCCCAATCGCCTCGCCCGTGGCGAACACGCTGACGTGGTGATCATGGTCGGCTACGCCCTCGACGATTTGATCAAGCAGGGCAAGGTCGACCCGGCTTCGCGGGTTGAACTGGCGGATTCGCGGATCGGCCTGGTGGTGCGCCAAGGCGCGCCGAAACCGGACATCAGCAGCGTCGAAGGCCTGAAGAAAACCCTGCTCGACGCACAATCGGTGGCCTACTCCGACAGCGCCAGCGGCGTGTACATCGAGCAGCAGCTGTTCAAGAAACTCGGCGTCGAAGATCAACTGAAACCGAAAGCGAAGATGATCCCGAAAGTCCCGGTCGGCTCCGTGGTGGCCACCGGTGACTATCAGCTGGGCTTCCAGCAGGTCAGCGAATTGCTGCCCGTGCCGGGCGTGACATTTGTCGGCAAGATTCCGGAGTCGGTGCAGTCGGTGACGCGCTTCGCCGCCGGTATCCCGGTCGGTGCGCAGCATCCAAAAGAGGCCAAGGCCCTGCTCGACTACCTCGCCGCACCTGCGGCCCAGGCAGACGTGCAAGCCACCGGGTTGGATTCGGTCAAGCGCTGATCGTTGGCGGCTGGACTTTCATTTCCACCACCAGCCGCTCCAGTTCCAGTGCCGCCGGGGTCAACGTGCGACCCCGGCGCTTGATGATGCCGACGCTGCGCATCACTTGCGGATCGGTCAGCGGCACCCGCGTCAGGATCGGATGATCCGGCCCCGGCATCGCCATCAGCGGCACGGCCGCCACCCCCAGCCCCGCCTCCACCAGACCAATCATGGTCGTCACATGCCGCGTCTCGCAGATGCTCTGACGCTGCGGCACCACGCTGCTCAAGGCCTGATCAAGCAAAAAGCGGTTGCCCGACGTCTTGTCGAGCGAGATGTAATCCTGCTGATAGAACTCGTCCCACGTCACGCTGCTGCGCCCGGCCAACGGGTGATCGCGCCGGCAAGCAACGACATAGCACTCCTGCACAAGCGGTTCGAAATCGACTTTGGCATCCTGAGTGCCCAGGAAACTCAAACCGAAATCCGCCTCGCCATTCACCACTGCGCTGAGCACATCGTGGGCGCTGGAATCGAGGACCTTGACCTTGATCCGCGGAAACTGCTGGTGGTAACGCGCCACCACCCGCGGCATGAAGTAGTACGCCGCCGACGGCACGCAGGCCACGGTGACGTGACCCATTCGGGTCGAAGCGACTTCGCTGATGCCCAGCAATGCCACGTCGAGGTCATCCAGCAAGCGCTCGACGCTGGGCATGAATCCGCGCCCGGCCTGGGTCAGGCTGACCTTGCGCGTGGTGCGCTCGAACAACTTCACACCGAGGGCGTCTTCGAGCTTTTCGATGCGCCGGCTCAGAGCCGGTTGTGACAGGCGCACGGTGTCGGCAGCCTTGCGAAAACTGCCCTGCTCGACCACCGCGCGAAAGGCCTGCAGGTCGTTGAGGTCGAAGTTGATGGCCATGGCGAACTCTAAAAAGATTGATTCACAAAGGCTATCAATGTAACCAACTGATGCAAAATATTACAGAGCGCATAAGCAGCCCTTGTAGGAATGAGCCTGCTCGCGATGGCGGAATGTCAGTCAACAACCGGGAATCTGACAGATTGCTATCGCCAGCAGGCTCGCTGCTACAGGGGATCTTCAGTGGATCTTGAATCGTTTCAGCCCTTATCCTTATCGCCCCCGCCGTACCGTTGTCAGGAGTTACCCCATGCCCCATGAAGGCAATCTGTTGCAAGCCGCTGTCGTGTTTCTGTTAGCGGCGGTGCTCACCGTGCCTCTGGCCAAACGCCTGCAACTGGGCGCTGTGCTCGGTTATCTGTTTGCCGGGGTGATCATCGGTCCTTCCGTGCTGGGCCTGATCGGCAATCCGCAGAGCGTGGCGCACATCTCGGAACTGGGTGTGGTCCTGCTGCTGTTCATCATTGGCCTCGAACTGTCGCCGCGACGTTTGTGGGTAATGCGCAAATCGGTGTTCGGCGTCGGCCTGGCGCAGGTGTTGCTGACCGCCTCGGTGATTGGCGGGCTGGCGCTGGCGCTGTTTGACCAGCCTCTTAACAGCGCAATAGTGCTCGGCCTCGGCCTGGCGCTGTCGTCCACCGCGTTCGGCCTGCAAAGCCTGGCCGAGCGCAAGGAACTGACCAGCCCCCACGGACGGCTGGCATTTGCGATTCTGCTGTTTCAGGACATCGCCGCCATCCCGTTGATCGCCCTGGTGCCGATGCTCGCCGGCAGCGGTCAGGACACCAGCAGCGCCGACAGCCTCAATCACGCCTTGCAAGTGCTCGGCGGCATCGCCGTGGTGGTGGTCGGCGGGCGTTATCTGTTGCGTCCGGTGTTCCGCGTGGTGGCGAAAACCGGCTTGCCGGAAGTGTCCACCGCCACCGCGCTGCTGGTGGTGATCGGTACGGCGTGGCTGATGGACCTGGTCGGTGTGTCGATGGCGCTGGGGGCGTTTCTCGCCGGGCTGCTGCTGGCGGATTCGGAGTATCGCCATGAACTGGAAGCACAGATCGAACCGTTCAAAGGGCTGCTGCTGGGGTTGTTTTTCATCAGCGTCGGCATGGGCGCAAATCTCAGCCTGTTGCTCAGCGCCCCCATCACCGTGCTGGGGCTGACGCTGTTGCTGATCGGTCTTAAGCTGCCGTTGCTGTTCGTTGTCGGGCGTTTGGCCGGTGGTCTCAACAAGATCAGCGCCATTCGCCTCGGTATCGTCCTGGCTGCCGGTGGTGAATTCGCCTTCGTGGTGTTCAAGATCGGTCGCGATCAGGGTCTGTTCGAACCGCGCCTGTACGACTTGCTGGTGCTGACCATCACCCTGTCGATGGCGGTGACGCCATTGTTGCTGTTGCTCTGTGCGCGTCTGGTCAGCCCGAAAGTGCAACCGGTGGAAGTGCCGGAGCAGTTCCGCCAGATCGACACCGAAACGCCACGGGTGGTGATTGCCGGCATGGGCCGGATGGGGCAGATCGTGGCGCGGATTCTGCGGGCGCAGAACATCCGGTTCGTGGCGCTGGACACCTCGGTGGAAACCATCGAGCTGTCGCGCAGTTTCGGCGGTGTGCCGGTGTTCTATGGTGACCCGATGCGCCCGGAAATCCTCAATGCGGCCAAAGTTGGCGAGGCGGAGTATTTCGTGATTGCCACGGATGACCCGGAGACCAACATCAAGACGGCCGAAATCGTGCGCAAGCTGTATCCGCACATGAAAATCATCGCCCGGGCACGTAACCGTCAGCACGTGCACCGCTTGGTCGATGTCGGCGCCGAGCCGATTCGGGAAACCTACTATTCGAGTCTGGAAATGAGCCGCCGCACCCTGGTCGGCCTCGGTCTGACCCAGGCCCAGGCCGATGCGCGGATCAAGCGCTTCAAGCACCACGACGAACAGGTGCTGGAAGCCCAGCACGCGGTTTACGACGACGCCGCCAAAGTCCTGCAGACCGCTCAGGAAGCCCGGGCGGAACTGGCGCGGCTGTTTGAGTCGGATCAGCTGGAAGAGGAATCGCGCCAGGACTGACGTCCTTGAACAGATCCAAATTTCAGACCGCCAGGGCCGACGCCTTCGCGGGCAAGCCCGCTCCCCCAGGTTTTGTGAACGACTGCAAACCCTGGGGGAGCTGGCTTGCCAGCGAAGAGGCCAGCACATTCCGCATCAATGTGACTTGAATCAGGCCAGCTCTAATTCATGCTCGTGCTTGACCGGCGCGACCTCAAACCGGTCGGCCAGGAACGGCGTGATATCCAGCGGCAACGGCTCGTCGTTGATCAGTTTGTCCAGCAGCACACCGGTAATCGCCGACGTCAGAATGCCGGTGCGGAAGTGTCCGCAGGCATTCATATAGCCCTCCACCCCACGCATCGGCCCGAGAATCGGCAACTCGTCCGGCGAGCCCGGACGCAGTCCGGCCCAGGTGCGCTTGAGGTTGACGTCCTTGAGTTCCGGCAGGCAGCGCACCGCCCCCTGCACCAGCCCGGCGATTTCCGGGTAAGTGGTGGTCACGTCGAAACCCTTGTCTTCGGTGGTGCTGCCGATCAGGATCTCGCCGTTGTCCTTTTGCGCCACGTAGCAATCGCTGGTGGTCAGGCAGCCGTTGAGGATTTTCGGCAGACGTTCGGTCAGCAGAATCTGGCCCTTCACCGGTTTCACCGGAATGCGGATGCCGGTCGCCCACTCGCTCAAATCCGCCGCCCAGGCGCCGCCCGCGTTGATCAGCGTCTTGCAGTGAAACACCCCCGCCTCCGCCGTCTGCACCCCGGTCACGCGGGTGCCGTGGTGCAGCACACCGGTCACGTTGGTGTTGACGAAGATATCGACACCGTTCTGCCGCGCACCCTCCAGATAGGCATCGGCGAGGCGAAACGGGCTGACCTGGTGATCGCAAAGAAACTCCAGTGCGCCACGGGCCTCGTGACTGACGCTCGGCTCGGCTGCACGCAGCGCCGCCTGATCGAGCCAGCGCACCTGATCGGCGAGGTGCGGAATGCAGCCGACGATGTGTTCGGCGTAGAGCCGGTCTTCGTCGTCATAAATGACGAATTTCAGACCGGTCTTTTCGAACTTGAAATCCATCCCGTGGTGGTCTTTCAGCTCCCGGTGCAACGCCGGGTACAGCGCGTTGGACTGCAGGGCGAAATCGAAGAACGACGCCGGCAGGATATGCGGTGTGCTGGCGTCTACCGCCACCGCCGCGCCCTGGGTTTCGCGCTTGCGATTGGCCGACATCATGCGGAAGAAAATCACCCCGCAGCCGAGGCCGACCGATTCACCGATCGCCCACAAACCACCGGCCGAAGCACGGGTCGCGTTGCCCGGCCGCTTGGCATCAATCAGCGCGACCTTGAGGCCCTGGCGCTTGGACAATTGATAGGCGCAGGACGCGCCGATCACGCCGCCACCAGCGATGATCACGTCATAAAACTTACTCATGGGCAGCGGCCTCCGTGCCGACGGACTGGAACGCGGAAAATGGAATCGGATCAATCGGGAAACGCGGACGCAGCCAGCCGACGTCCTTGCGTCCGGTGGCCTGGCGCAGACGGTCGCTGCAATAGCCGACGCACATCCGCCCCTGACAGTCGCCCATGCTCACCCGGGTGCGCATTTTCAGGCTGGCGATGTCTTGCACGCCCTGCTCCAGCGCGCGGTCGATGTCGGCGCGGGTCGTGTGTTCGCAGCGGCAGATCACCGTGTCGGCGGCCGGCAACGCGGTCTGGCCGACGCCGCGCTCAGTGTAGCGATCCACGGCAGCGCGAAAGCGCACGATGGCTTTGAGTTTGCTCAAGTAGCGGTCACGGCGGACCCGCGCCAGCTCCTCTTCGAGCACGCCGCGTTGCAACAGGATCGACGTCGCAGCGATCTTGCCGGCGAGCATCGCCGCTTCCCCGCCGCGAATCCCGCCCATGTCGCCGGCCAGGTGCACATGGGGTTCGCTGCTTTGCTGCCAGATATTGGCGTTGGCGCGCAGATAGCCGTCGTCGCTGAAGCCGTGATCGAGGCCCATCTGCTGGCTGAGTTGGGTACGCGGGATGAAGCCGTAACCGACCGCCAGCGTCTGCGCTTCGAAGCGTTCGACACGGGACAGGTCCGGCTCCCACGTCGCCGAATAGGGCGCGACGCTGACACTTTTCAGTTCGCCTTCGCCGTGGGCTTCGACCACGCCCCAGCCGTAATTCATCGGGATGCCGTGCAGTTTCAGGTACGCGAGCATGCTCAGGCCATCGAGGAACAGCTGCGGTTTGTTCAACAGCGCCAGACTCTCGCGGGCGATCTTGCTGAACACGCAGGCCTCATACACCCCCGCCACACGCACGCCCGAGGCGTGCAGTTGCGTCGCTACCAGCGGCAACAACGGCCCGGTGCCGGCAATGATCACCGGCCCTTGCGGCTTGACCACACCGCTTTTGATTTGCAGTTGCAGACCGCCCAGCATGATGACCCCCGGCAGCGTCCAGCCGGGAAACGGCACACTGCGTTCGTGGCAACCGGCAGCCAGCAGCACTTGCGGGTACTCGATCGAGTGCAGTTGCTCGTCGCCGTCCAGCACCACCAGTGCCCGCGAGCCCTCGGCGCCGATCACGCGATGGTTCAGACGCACGTCGATCAACCCGGCCTGCGCCTGAAAATCACCGTGCAGTTTGCCCAGCACTTCAGCGTAACGCGGCCCCAGATAATCCAGTTGCACGCCATCGCGCAGCGGCCCGCGATAGACCACCCCGCCAAGGCGCGACGCTTCTTCGAGCAGGGTACAACGCACGCCGTGCCGGGCCAGTTCGATGGCCGCAGCCATGCCCGCCGGGCCGCCGCCGACGATCAACGGTTGCTGACTCATAGGACCTCCTGCGCGGCGACGCGGTTGACCTGGGTCTCGATGCGCATGCCGTCGCGTACCACGGTCTGGCAGGCGCGGCGCTTGTGTCGGCCGTTGATTTTGACCAGGCAACACTGGCACACGCCCATGCCGCAGTAGGCGCCGCTGATCTGGTCATGATCGTTGCGGGCAATCTGGCGTACGCCAAGGGATTGAATGACGCTGAGCACGGTTTCGCCGATGGCGGCGGTCACCGGTTGGCCGTTGATGTGGACGGTCATATCCGCCTGGGTCAAAGGCTGAATATCAAAGGTTCGTTCTAGGCAGTGCATTGCAATGTTCATCCGTGAAAAGGTTCAGGGGAGTTCTACGTCAGCTCCTTGCTGCACTCTGCCTGGCGATCCGTTGTGGTTTTTGGTGGGATCTGCCGGGCGACTCCATGAGCGCAGCAAATTGCGCACCGGAGCACTGTAGTCGATACCGCGACAAGGGCCTGGATCTTTTAAGTTAGGTGATCTCGCCCAAGGGAATATTGATCCAGATCGTTAAAACATCTCTCCCTGCAGGCGCTGCTGCGGGTTGCGATTTCTTGATCCTGTTTTAAAAAATCAAAGTCAAAGGATCACAGCCTTCGGCAGCCCCTGCGCAGGTCAGCGGCAATAATGAAAAAGCCGCTTTCACCGTGAAGTGGAAGCGGCCGAGGCAATGAACCCCTATAGAGCAATCAGTGCACGAACAGGGCGATCAGAATGATGATCGGGATCGGTACGCCGAGGAAAAACAGCAGTAGTGAGCGCATGGTGGTTCTCCTTGATTAACGGACCGGGGTGGTCGTGGTGTAAGTGTCGACTTCAACGTACTCGACCGCATCGCGACGACGACCGCCGAAGGTGGCGGCGAAGCTGGCGAAGAACGCACCGGCCAGCAGCGAGATGAACATCCACAGCGACGTCCAGGCAGCGACTTTGGCAGCGGTGTCGGCGGCTTCTTGAGCTTTGACTTTGGCGTCGGCGATGGCTTTCTGGGTACGTGCGTAGATTTCATCGACGCGACGTTCGGCATCGGCCTGGGTCAGGTTGGTCCGTTGAGCGACGAGTTGCGCAAGGTAAGTACGGTCTTCGGCGCTGAGCTGACCATTGGCCAGGCTTTGCGCAAAGATACGAGTCACGGTGCCACGGGCGGCGTCATCGCTGACGGCTGCAGGACGGTCATCACGGAACAGGCTGTCGACGAAGTAACCGTACTGATTGCTGTCGGTGTTTGCCGCAGCCGTACCGGCTGCCTGGGTAATGGCGCTGGCGGCACCGCCGGCGACACTGGCACCCGCCTGCACGCCACCACTGATCACGCTGCTGACCGAGCCCACCACCAGCACTGCGGTAACGAGCGTGGCCACACACCAGGCGAGGAAGCCGTGGGCGGTGTCGCGGAAATACACTTCGTCACCGTGCATGTTCGCCCACTTCACCCGGAGACGACCGGCGATGTAACCCCCCATGCCCGAAGCGATGATTTGCGTCGCCGCCAGCCAGACAATCGTGGAAATGCCCAGGCCCTTGGCGCTGATGCCCTCTCCGGCCCACGGTGAAACGGCAGAGAAACCCAAACCGAAACCGAGCAGCACGAGAATCATCGACAGTGCAGCGGCAGCCGCCGCACCGGCGAAAATCGCGCCCCAGGAAACGCCTGACACGCTGCTCGAGTCTTCGTAAGCAGGATAAAACCCATCTGAGGATCTATTCATTGTTGTACCGCTCCAGGCATGAAAAATAGTGTTACAACTCGTCATCAGACGAATTGCAGTGACCGTGCCAGTCGCAGAAATTAAATAAATCCTTTGGTTTCAATCAGTTATAAAAAATGAACTTCCCCGGACCATGCAACTTGCAACAAATGCCCGAGAACAGCGGGTTTTATGCATTGGCGGCGAGGCACGTTATTTGCGCTTGTAGCTTTTGTTACCACTGGGCGTCAGGCAATACACGCCTCCGCGCGGCCCCGTGCAAAACGAGCCTGTGCCGCAGGCACAGCCATCATCGCTCTGGAGAAAGTTTTGCGGGCGCGCCTGCTGGCGTTCGCCGAACAGGGCGGCACAGCTTTTCTTCGAGCCGCTGATAGAGCCGTCATTGCACAGGAACAGGTCGCCGTCGCAACGATCAATTCCGCCCTTCTTCCCGGAACAAGGGGTATTGGCGGCGATCGCCGAAGCACTCAACAGCGTCAGCACCAACCCGGTTATTGGCATCCAGCCACGGCGAATCAACGTACGCACCGAAACCACTCCTTATTGAGATTGTGGCCAGATGACATCAACGTTCAGGAAAATATTTCCCCAAGCCCGCTCAATGGCAGCTACAACATGAAAGTTAATTTAAAGCGTCACGGAAATTTCTTGGCAAAATGCAGCCATTCCGTTGAACCGATCAAGGCCAGCCCTATGACGCGTATTTTGACCATCGAAGACGACGCCGTGACCGCCCGGGAAATCGTCGCCGAATTGAGCAGCCACGGGCTCGACGTCGACTGGGTCGACAATGGCCGCGAAGGCCTCGACCGGGCGGTGAGCGGCAATTACGACCTGATCACCCTCGACCGCATGTTGCCCGAACTGGATGGCCTGGCCATCGTCACCACCCTGCGCACCATGGGCGTGGCCACGCCGATCCTGATGATCAGCGCCCTGTCCGATGTCGACGAGCGCGTGCGCGGCCTGCGTGCCGGTGGCGATGATTACCTGACCAAACCGTTCGCCACCGACGAGATGGCGGCGCGGGTCGAAGTGTTGTTGCGCCGGCAGAACAGCGGCGCCACCCAGGCGACGACCTTGCAGGTCGCGGATCTGCAGCTGGACTTGATCAGCCACGAAGCGCGTCGCGCCGAACAAGTCCTGACGCTGTTGCCGACCGAATACAAACTGCTGGAATTCCTGATGCGCAACAGCGGCCAGATCCTTTCGCGCATGATGATTTTCGAAGAGGTCTGGGGTTATCACTTCGACCCGGGCACCAACCTGATCGACGTACACATCGGCCGTCTGCGCAAGAAAATCGACGCTGCCGGCAACGTTCCGCTGATCCGCACGGTACGGGGCTCGGGTTATGTCATTGCCGAACCCGTCTGACGGCTGGCGCTCCTCCAGCAGCCGTTTGCTGGCGCTGTACAGTTCGCTGTTCGTGGCATGGAGCGCGATCCTCATGGGGGTCATGTATTTCGAGGTGTCCGGCTACCTCGACAACCTCGCCAAACATTCGCTGATGCAGCGTCAGCACCTGTTTTCGCACTTTCGTGGCGAGCAACTGGAAGAAGCCCTCGCCGCGAGCATGACCTTCGACATCCGCGGCATCGACGCCTATGGCCTGTTCGATGCCGAAGGCACCTACCTCGGTGGCGCACTGCAACGGATCCCCGAAGGCCTGCCGCTGGACGGCAAGATCCACATGCTCGTCGACTGCGCCGACTCCGACGATCCGACCCTGCCCGCCGACAGTTGCGACGCCGTTGCCACGCAAACCCGTGACGGACGCTGGCTGGTGTTGTTGCGCGACAACGGCTCGCTGTTCGCGGTGACGCGGATCATCCTGCACGCGTTGTTCTGGGGCGTGTCGCTGACGATTTTGCCGGGGATTGCCGGCTGGCATTTGTTACGCCGTCGGCCCTTGCGGCGGATTCGAGCGATTCAGGCCAGTGCCCAGGCCATCGTCGCGGGCGATTTGACCCACCGCTTGCCGCTGTCCAATCGCCGCGATGAACTGGACATGCTCGCCGCCATCGTCAACGCCATGCTTGAGCGCATCGAACGTTTGATGCATGAGGTCAAAGGCGTGTGCGACAACATCGCTCACGATCTGCGCACCCCGCTGACCCGCCTGCGCGCGCAGTTGTACCGCATGCAACAACAGGCCGGCGAAGGCTCGCAGGAAGCGGCGCAACTGGATCTGGTGCTGGCGGAAGCGGATACGCTGATGGCGCGGTTTCGCGGGTTGTTGCGGATTTCCGAACTGGAAGACCGGCAGCGCCGCTCGGGTTTTGTCGAGCTCGATCCGGTGCAATTGCTGCAAGAACTGCACGAGTTTTACCTGCCGCTGGCCGAGGAAGGCGAACTGCTGTTTGTACTGAACATGCCGGAAACCCTGCCACGCCTGAACGGTGATCGGGCACTGTTATTCGAGGCGCTGGCGAATCTGTTGAGCAACTCGATCAAGTTCACCCCGGCTGGCGGCACGGTGATCCTGCGCGGCGTGAATGACGGCGGGCATACGCGGATCGAAGTCCACGATTCCGGGCCGGGGATTCCCGAGGCCGAGCGTGAGGCGGTGTTTCAGCGGTTCTACCGGGCCGAGGGTGGGCAACCGCAAAGTGGCTTTGGCCTCGGCCTGTCGATTGTGGCGGCGATTGTCAGCCTGCATGGCTTCAGTCTTGAAGTGGGCCAGAGCGATCTTGGCGGGGCGAAACTGATGCTCGATTGTCGGCAAAGTCTGATTTCAAAATCCTGAAAATCACCGCGATGCAATGTAGGCGTGAGCCTGCTCGCGATGTCGGTGGGTCAGCCAACATGTTTGTTGAATGATCGACCGCTATCGCGAGCAGGCTCACGCCTGCAAGGGTTTTTGTGGTGTTCAATCAGGTGGGGTAATTGGCCCGCAGGGCTTCGAGGCCGCCCTGGTAGATGCCGCTGAACAACGCCACCACCTCCTCCTCACTTACGCCGTTGGCCGTGAAGCGTCCCGACCACGTCACCCGCGCGCCCTGCCCGTGCGCCTCGACCTTGATCGTCGCCAGGTAATCCGTGGCCGGGAACGGCGCCTGTTCGATTGAATAGCTGTAGGTCTTCGCTGCGTTATCGAACGTTTGCAGGCGTTCGATCACCACTGCGCCGTCAGCGGTTTGCAGGGTGCGCACGCGCCCGCCCGCGCTCAGCTCACTCTTGGGAATGAACGGCAGCCAGTCCGGCAGCGTGTTGAAGCCGCCGATCAATTGCCAGACCTGATCGGCCGAGGCCGGGATGTCGATCGTTGCTGATGCAGTTGCCATAAATAAAGGTTTCTCCAGAAGACTTCGGTTTCAGATCGCCATGCTGTCGACGACACCGCCATCAACCCGCAGGGCCGCGCCGGTCGTGGCCGAGGACAGCGGCGAAGCGATGTAGGTGACCAGATGCGCAACTTCTTCGACATCGGCCACGCGCTGGATGATCGAGGTGGGTCGAGCCTTTTGCACAAAGGCGTCGGCCTCATCGCGCAGGCTGCGACCGGACTCGGCAGCGGCGTCCTTGAGCATCTGCTCCAGACCGTCGGTGAACGTCGGGCCCGGCAGGATCGCATTGACCGTGACGCCAGTGCCAGCCAGGCGCTTGGCCAGGCCATGCGACACCGCGAGGTTAGCGCTTTTGGTCACGCCATAGTTGAGCATGTCGGCCGGCGTCGCCACACCGGATTCAGAAGACAGGAAAATCACCCGCCCCCAGCCCTGCTCGACCATCGCCGGCACGTAGTGCCGCGACAGGCGCACGCCGGAAATCACGTTGACCTCGTAGAACCGCGTCCACTCGCTGTCCGGGGTGTCGAAGAAATCCACCGCGTCGAAGATCCCGAGGTTGTTCACCAGGATGTCCGCCCGCGGTTGTGCAGCGAACAGTTTTTCGGCGCCTTCGGCGCTGCCCAGATCAGCCGTCAGACCGCGTAATTGCGCGCCCGGCACCTTCTGCCGAATGCTCGCCAGCGCCGCGTCAACCTTGGCCGTGTCGCGACCGATCACCACGACCGTGGCGCCGGCTTCGGCCAGCGACTGGCTGATGCCCAGGCCAATACCCGCCGTGCTGCCACTGACAATGGCCAACTTACCGCTCAAATCAATTTTCATCACACACCTCCCAGGTAGGAGCTGCCGCAGGCTGCGATCTGTTGATCCGGCAACGGCGCCCGTTCAGAAACCAGTTTTGCCTCACGCAACACCTGCCAGAAGCCGGCAGGTATCACCGCCGCCGACGCCGCGACATCCTCGGCAAGCGCATGTGGCGCGGTACAACTTGAGCGCCGCCGAGCAACTCGAAGGCCTGCGTCAGCGTAGCCTCGATATCGCGTTGGTGAGTGAGCCGCCGACCGATGACGACTCCGACCTGCCAGGTGTTCAGGTGCTCGACGATCCGATGCTGCCGGCCTTGCCCGAGCAGCCATTGAATGAAGCATCGCCATCGCGAGCAGGCTCACTCCTCCAGAAAAACACTGGCGATCTACACTGAACGGATCAGCCTTTTGCCGTGAGGCCGCCATGAAAATGTCTGCGCAAATGACCGTCGTCGCGATACTCGCCACGCTCGCTTACCTGGGGCTGGCAATGTGGGGAATTGGTGGTGTGGCGGTGTTCTTTTCCCATGGCTCGCTGGTGGTCGTGACCCTGGCGACGTTGGCGATGGTGATCGCCTCGCTGTTCACCGAAGTGAACCTGAGTTCGGGCGAACGCGAGGACCGGGCCAATCGCTGGGTGATTCCCGCATTCGGCGTGATTGGTTTGATCAGCGGTTTTCTGCCGGCCTACTGCGACCGCCTGAATATCCTGACGCTGGGTGGCGAAGGCATCCGCTGGTTCGGCGCGCTGCTGTTTATCATCGGCGGCGCACTGCGCTTGTGGCCGGTGTTTGTGCTCGGGCGGCGCTTCAGCGGACTGGTGGCGATCCAGCCGGGGCATCGGCTGGTCACCGATGGCATCTACCAACGGTTGCGCAATCCCAGTTATCTGGGGCTGGTGATCAACGCTGTAGGCTGGGCGCTGGCGTTTCGTTCGCTGGTCGGGCTGCTGCTCGCCGCACTGACCCTGATCCCGTTGATCGCCCGCATTCATTCCGAAGAGGCGCTGCTGCGCGGGCAGTTTGGCGCCGAGTACGACGCTTATTGCGCGCGCAGCTGGCGCTTGCTGCCGGGGGTTTACTGACAACACGCTCCCCCAGGGATTGAGTTGAATCAGTCGGCTTGCAGGCGCAGCTTGCCAGCACTGTCGACGTTGACCTGGACTGCGTCATAACCGGCCAGCGTTGCATGAGTTGTGTGCAGCGGATGCTGATGCGTGGTGGTGATGATCACCAGTGCTGCGCCAGCCGCTTCAGCGGCCTGGATACCGACGGCGGCGTCCTCGAAAATCAGGCAATCACGCGGCTCGAGGCCCAGGCGTCGGGCCGCCAGCAGGTAGCCGGCCGGATCAGGTTTGCCGGCCTGCACATCTTCTGCGGTGATCATCACCGCCGGTTCGGGTATCCCCGCCGCCGCCATCCGCCGCAATGCCAGATCCCGCGGCGCCGAGGTCACCATGGCCCAGCGATCCCCAGGCAGACTGTTGAGAAATGCCGCCGCACCGGGAATCTCGACAATGCCTTCGACGTCTTCGATTTCCGCTTCGGTGATAAACGCCGCTTGTGCTTCAGCGTCCACCCCGGGCAGGTTCAGGCGATTGATCGTGTCGATGGCCCGCACGCCATGAATGGTCGGCAAAAACGCCTCGACATCGACGCCGTGGCGCACGGCCCAGGCGGACCAGATGCGTTCGGCGGCGGCGATGGAGTTGAGGACGGTGCCGTCCATGTCGAACAGAAAGGCGCCGAATGCGCGATTGAATACAGCGTCGTGAACAGGCAAGGGTCGCTTCCTCTGGCAAGGTGCCGGGCACAATAGGCCCGGCAATGTAGCACTTGTCAGTGCAGGCGCGGAGCCTTGGACTTGAATGCGCTGTCCACGCAATCGAGCAACTGGCCGATGGCCCACGGCTTTTTGATGAACGCGACCGGATGCTTGACCCCCGAGGTTTCCGGGGTTTCATAACCTGACATGACCATCACCGGCTTCTCTGGCCAGCGGTCGCCGACGAGGTTGGCCAGATCAGCACCGTTGAGGGTGCCGGGCATGGTGATGTCGGTCAGCAACAGCGCCACTTGCTGCGCGTGCTTTTCCAGGTAAAGCGACGCCGCATCGGCACTGGTTTGCGGTTCGACCTTGAAACCTTCCTCCTGAAGAATTTCGCAAAGAAACTCCAGAATCAACGGGTCATCCTCAACCACCAGAATCAACCCGCCAGGAAGGTGCGCGTTCGCCGTTGGTGTTGGGCACATGGAACAGCACTCCCTGAATTGCATTAACGATTTAGCGGCGTGAATCCGCTGCTTAACTGGTATGAGCAGCGGCTTCTACAGAAATTCACTTTTGATACAGATCTTTTCCGAAAGAACGCCCAAGACCGGCGCAGACAGACGTTCGCCGCCGCCCGTTTGTGGTTAAAATGCCGGCCCTTTTGCTTGCCGACCCTGACCGATGAACCCTGAAGCCCTCGCCACCCTTCACGCCCATTTGCTGCCCGCGCTGGCGGCGGCACCGAGCGAAACCCGTCGCCTGTTTCACGGACGCGGGCGCTGCTGGCCGGGGCTTGAGCAGGTGACCGTGGACTGGTTGCAGGGCGTGGTGCTGGTGTCGCTGTTCAAGGAGCCGGCGCCCGAACAACTCGCAGCACTCAAGGACTTGTTGCTGCAGATCAGCCGTTCGCCGCAGTGGCTGCAGTCTGGCGCGCAGACCTTGCTGATCCAGCATCGTTACCTGCCGCAGAGCACCGCCGAGTGGCTGCTGGGCGAGGAGATCGAGGAAATGACCATCGTCGAAGGCGGCTTGCAGTATCGCGTCGATCTGGGGCGCAAGCAGAACGCCGGGCTGTTTCTCGACATGCGTTACGGGCGCAACTGGGTGCGCGAGCAGGCCAGCGGCAAACGGGTGCTCAACCTCTTCGCCTACACCTGCGGCTTCTCCGTGGCGGCCATCGCGGGTGGCGCCAGCCATGTGGTCAACCTCGACATGTCTCGCGCGGCACTGAGCCGCGGTCGCGACAACCATCGCCTGAACGGCCATGACCTGAGCAAGGTCAGCTTCCTCGGGCATGACCTGTTCAAGTCCTGGGGCAAGGTGATCAACAGCGGCCCGTATGACCTGGTGATCATCGACCCGCCGTCGTTTCAGAAAGGCAGTTTTCTGCTGACCAAGGATTACCAGCGCGTGCTGCGGCGTCTGCCTGAGTTGCTGACAGCACAAGGGACGGTGCTGGCGTGCATGAACGATCCGTCGTTCGGGGCGGACTTCCTGATCGACGGGGTGATGCAGGAGGCCCCGAGCCTGCGCTTTGAACAGCGACTGGAAAATCCACCGGAATTCCCCGATATCGACCCGCAAAGCGGCCTCAAGGCCTTGGTCTTCCAGCGCCACGGCTGACACCCCCGAAAAACCCTGCAGGCTCACGCCTACAGGGACTGTGGTGCATCAGGCAGTGGGTGGACGCAACACCAGCGCAAACAGCTCGCCATGCCCGTTCACATTGAGCTTGTGATAGAGATTGCGCCGGTGGACCTTGACGGTTTCCGGTGAAATGCCCAGCTGCCGGGCCATCGCCTTGCTGGAAAAGCCCTGCAGAATCAGGCGCGCCGTGTCGATTTCGCGCACCGTCAGCCGCGCGTCAAAACGATCGAGCAGCGTCGCCAGATCGCCGATCACCGCCTCAACCGGCACGCCCTGCGGCGGCAACAACTGCACATGCCGACGCATCGCTGCCAGGACCCAATCACGTACGCATAACAACCGGCCCTGCTCGGCCAGGTCGAACCTCGTCGCCCGACCGAGTGACAAACCGAGCACGCCGCCTTCGACGTTGATCATGAACTGCAGCTCATCCTCGCCCACCACCGAGCGAAAATAGCTCTGGTAATACTCGCTGTGCAGAAACTGGTCCGGCGCCACCGAGGCCAGGCTATGCAAACCGTCGGCGATGCCATTCGACGCGGCTTGATAAAACGGATCGAGCAGATACATTCCGGCGCTGTAACCGGCAAGTTCCTGTTGCTCATCGGCGCCGCCCTTGCTGTCGAAGTCGATCAACAATTGCGGTGCCTGAGCGGCTTTCATGACCGCGACCAGCGCGTTGTCCAGCGGCACCAGCAGGCGCAGGGTGTCGACCAGCGCCCGCCAGAAACCGTCTTCGCCGACGCCGCTGAACACCCGCGCCAGGCTCTGATGCACCGGCAATTCCTGCAACAACGCGTCCACGCACTACCCCTTTTGAGTAACCCGTGATGGGAATGGGTCAGGCGTGACCGCCCCGATAGGCTGAGCACTCCTGTTCATCACCGGCCTGCACAGGCCAGGAGTGCCGCATCATGCGTCGTCACCGTGGCTATATCAACTTGGGCATCAACCTGGGTCTGCTGGCCTGTATCAGCGTCGCCTCGAGCGCGATGGCCGCTGATGCGCCGAGCGTGCACGTTTACAACTGGTACGACTACATCGGCCCGAACACCCTGCACGACTTTCAGCGCGACAGCGGCATTCAACCGGTCTACGACACCTTCGACAGCGCCGAAGTGCTCGAAGGCAAACTGATGACCAGCCGCAGTGGCTACGACGTGGTAGTGGCGAGCAACTACAGCCTGCCGACGCTGATCAAGGCCGGCGCCCTCGCCCCGCTGCCCCGTGAGCAACTGCCGGGCTGGAAAAACCTTGACCACGATCTGCTGAAAAAACTCGCCAACAACGATCCCGGCAACCAGTACGCCGTGCCGTATCTGTGGGGCACCAATGGCATCGGCTACAACGTCGACAAGGTGCGCGCAGCCCTGGGCGACAAGGCGCCGGTGGACTCCTGGGACCTGGTGTTCAACGAAGACAACCTCGCCAGACTCGGCCAGTGCGGCGTGGCGATGCTCGATTCACCCTCGGAAATGCTGCCGGTGGCCCTGCACTATCTGGGGTTGCCGCCAAACAGCACCGATCCCGAGGACTACAAGAAAGCCGAGGCGCTGCTGCTCAAACTGCGCCCGCACATCGCTTACTTCAACTCGTCGAAATTCATCAGCGACCTGTCCAACGGCAACATCTGCGTGGCAGTGGGCTGGTCGGGGGCGATGCTCGAAGCCAAGACCAACGCCGAGCAGGCAGGCAACGGCGTGAAGATCGCCTACAGCCTGCCCAAGGAAGGTGCGCCGGTGTGGTTCGACACCCTGGTGTTGCTCAAGGACGCACCGAACCGCACGCAAGGCCTGGCCTTCATCGACTACCTGCTGCGCCCTGAAGTGATCGCGCCGGTCAGTGAGCATCTGTCCTATCCGAACGGCAATCGTGCGGCCACGCCGTTGGTGGCCGCAGCCACGCGCGACAACCCGGCGGTGTATCCGTCTGCCAGCGCCATGGCCACGCTGTACACCCTCGAGCCGCTGCCCAAAGCCACCGAGCGGGTGCGCACGCGGGTGTGGAGCAAGGTCAAGAACGGCCAGTAACCCTCCTGTAGACCACAAACCCCTGGGGGAGCTGGCTTGCCAGCGATAGCGTCCGGTCAGCCAGTATCGTTGTCGCCTGACACGCCGCCTTCGCGGGCAAGCCCGCTCCCTCAGCAATCGTGACTTGTTCACACTTTTTATAGAGAGACCAACCTCAATGAAACCTCGTGCCCGCGACCTCAATATCCGCATCGGTCAGTTATCGCCCGGCCCGCTCAACGCCATCACCGACGTGCCCGGCATCCGTGTCGGCCACAGCAATGTGCGCGGGCGCAGCAGCGCCGGCCGAGACATCTGCACCGGCGTCACGCTGATCGAACCGCGTCCGGGGTCAACCAACGAGCAGCCGTGTTTCGCCGGTGTGCATGTGCTCAACGGCAACGGCGATGCCACGGGGCTGGAATGGATTCGCGAGGCCGGCCTGCTGACCAGCCCGATCGCCTTCACCAACACCCACAGCCTCGGTGTGGTGCGTGATGCGATGATTGCCCTGGATCGTCAGCAACAACCGGATGACGGCCGGCTCTACTGGAACATGCCGGTGGTGCTGGAAACCTTCGATGGCTTGCTCAATGACATCAACGGTTTCCACGTGCAGCCCGAGCATGTTGCCGAAGCAATGAACAGTGCGGTGGACGGCCCGGTCGAAGAAGGCGCCGTGGGGGGTGGCAGTGGCATGATCTGCCATGAATTCAAGGGTGGCATCGGCACCGCATCGCGGCGTTTGAGCGCTGCCGAGGGCGGCTGGACCGTGGGCGCCATCGTCCAAGCCAACCACGGCATTCGCAGTGAGCTGCGGGTCGATGGTTATCCGGTCGGGCGTTACATGGAGCAAAAGGACTCGCCGTTTTTGCGTGCCTCGCTGCCGCACCCGGGCATGGGCTCGATCGTCGTCTGCCTGGCCACCGATGCACCGTTGTTGCCGCATCAATGCACGCGTCTGGCACAGCGTGCCAGCCTTGGCCTGGCGCGGACCGGCGGTGGTAATGAAGACCACAGCGGCGACATTTTCATCGCCTTCGCCACTGGTAACGCTCAGGTGCCACCCGCTGCCTACGAAGGCAAAGGCGCGCCGACCTGCGACGGGTTGCGCATGGTCAATAACGACCACATCAGCGAGCTGTTTCTGGCGGCGACTGAAGCGGTGGAAGAAGCGATCATCAACGCCCTGCTCGCCAGCGACAGCACCGACGGCAACGGCCACTCGGTGCCGGGACTGGATGCCGAGACCCTGCTCGCCGCCCTCGCCCAAGCAGGCTGGCCCGGCGCTCGCTAACATCACTGTTGCCTGGAGGAGCGGCGCCACCGCGGCGCTGCCTCGCGGCGCAATCCGCGCGACTGGCGGTACTTGAGCCCGCCCTGCCACGCTCACAGAATGGAATGACGCAGTGACTTGGCTCATCCAGCGCTGCGTAGGCGCGGGTGCTCTGAACCCCAAATCAAGCCCGTGCCTGGCTTCATGCGCATCTTGAGCCTCACGGGCTCTACTTCCTCCCCATCAAAGAGCTTTGAGGCTCTTTTTTTGTCTGCGCGAATTGGCCGGGTACGCAATCAGTGCACGGTGAGGCGCTGGCGCACGAATGCTTCGGTGTGGCGGGTGACTTGATCCAGATGCCGGTCGCGTTGTTTCTCCGCATCGAGCATGGCGCGCTTGCCGTTCTTCTGCAGCAGATAGGTGTGAATCTGCTGCACTTCCAGTGACCGGTAGATCGGCGTGGTGTCGATGAAACCGCGCAGACCGTTGCTGCGGTAATGCCGGGTACTCATCAGCACCTGTGTCTCGCGCTGCCCGATCACGTCAAAACCCAGCGCCTCGAAATACGGGACTTTGCCGACGCTACAGGCCAGTTCGGCGTGAGGGTAACGCCCGACCATTTCAGCGATCATCGCCCGTGCCACCCCTTGGCGCCGATGCCCTTCACGCACGGCCATGTACGCCACGCTGCAGGCTTCCCAATCGCCCTGCACCGGCAGGTACAGCAGAAAACCGATCAGCTGTTGCGGGTCATCGTCATCGGTCGCCACGAGCAACTCCACCTCGGTGCCCTTCTCGCCGTTCAACGCTTCCAGATACAAATGCACCTCATAACCGACCACGTACTGATAAACGTTGTACAGCAGGTTGCTCGGGCCGAGTCCGACCGCGCTGATGTCGGTCAAGTAGTCGACGACCATCTGCAGGATCTGGCTGTTGACGCTTTCCGGGCATGGGGTTTTGTAATGGGTGATGCGTGGCATGGCGAACTCCGACGGTAAAAAGCGTCGCCGACAACCGCGGCGGTCGACGAACCGCGACATCATACCGTGACGCGACCGGCTACCGCCTAAAGATCCCTTTGCGCGGGCCGATGTAACGACCTCTCTCTCCGCCAAGACCAAGGATCGGGCCATGTATTACCCGCGCGAAGCTGCCAAGGATCACCTCTATAACCGCATCGTCATGTTGACCGTCGCCTGCTGCGTGGTCTTGCTTCTGGCCGGTATGGCCCGCAATCAGGGCATCCTGTATGGCGTGTTGAATCTCAACGGCGTGGACACCCGCGGCACTGTCACGCAGCTGGAAAACATCCCGATGAACAAGAATGGCAAGGTCATCCACTATCGCTATGCCGATGAGCAAGGCCAGGTTCATGAAGGGCAGCATGCCGACGAGCGCTACGCCGAACACACCCAGTACGAAGTCGATGGCCCCATCCCGCTGCTGGTTTCGCGCTGGATGCCTGACAAAAGCTGCATCGCCAGCCAGCTGCAAAGCTACAAGACCGGGTTCTACATCATGGCCGGTGGTGTGTTGCTCGCCCTGCTGTTTCTGCTGATCTCGGGCAGGACGTTCTGGCAGATTCAGGCGATGAAAGAACAAGACCGGTTCTATTGAACCCAGGTTCACCTCCCGGCCTCGGCGCGTGCGGCATACCTTGCTGGCGCGCCACGCTGTCAGCCTCGCGCCGCCCTCCTCTCTGAATAAAATTTCATCTGCCGCGCACAGGATCTTTTGCCGATTCGGCGTCCAATTCCTCAACTGCGTTCACTTTTCCACGCAGGCCTTGAGGAGTTGTCATGAGCGTTTTGCGTTCCCTGTCCAAATGGCGAAAAAACCTGCTGCTGGTGCCGCTCACCCTGGCCGCGCTGGGCAGCGCGCCGGTGTTCGCGCAACCGGTGGTGATCGTTCAGCAAGCACCGCCGCCGATGCGCATGGAAGTGATGCCGGGCGCGCGTCCCGGTTATGTCTGGGATCAGGGCCATTGGCGCTGGCAAGGACGCGGTTATGTCTGGGTGCCCGGTCACTGGCAACCGGTGCGCTACGGCGCGCGCTGGAAACCGGGGCACTGGCAGGCTCGCGGGCCTAACTGGGTCTGGATTGAAGGGCATTGGGTGCGTTGATCGCCCGACACGCTGTACACCTCATCTATCGGGAACTTCACCATGTCAAACACCGTTAAATCGCTCCTCGCCGCTACGCTGGTGGCGATCACCCTGTCCGGTTGCGTGATTGCACCGGCGCGTCCGCACCGGCCACCGCCACCGGTGGAAGTGGTGCCGGTGATGCCTGCACCGGGCTATCACTGGGTCGCAGGCCATTATCGCTGGGGCGGCAATGAGTGGCGCTGGGTGCCGGGGCACTGGCGCGCCTATTGAACCGGGCAGGTGGCGTCACTGTTGTGGCGCCACCACTCGGAACTTGATGGCAATTTCCCTGGACACCACAGTGTCGGCCCACTCCCCCGCACCCAAGCAGAACCTGTCGCGGTCGAGCAACAGTTCACCGTCGAAAATGCCGATGTCACTGTCTGGTTTCAGTTCCACCGGCACCTTCACATCACGGGTGATGCCCTTGAGGGTGAGACGGCCGGCGATCAGGTAGTGGTTTGCGGAAACCCGAGTGAATTGGCTGGACTCGAACACCGCCACGGGGAATTTCGCAGTATCGAACCACGCCGGTTTCACCAGTTCGGTATTGGCATCTTCACTGCCGGCGTCGATGCTGGTGAGGTCGATGTGCAAGGTAGTCTGGGCGTTGGCGAGGTTGTCGGTGTCGAGCTTCAGCGTCGCGTCGAACTTGCCGAACGTGCCGTACATCCGCGACCCCATCTGGTTGTACGTGAAACTGATCTGGCTGGCGGCGGTGTTGACCCGGGTGTATTCCACCGCCTGCACGGCGGGAATGGCGCACAGGAACAACGCGGCAACCAGCAACAAACGAATCGACATGGGATTCTCCGGGCAGCGCGTTGTCGTCGGGGGCTCGATTGACTTAAGCAAACATCGGCCGGTTACACCACCCACGCCCCTGCGGCAGCTTCTGCATTTGGCTGTATTCAAACCAGGCGTTCGATCTTCTGATGCTGCCAGACCAGCTTGTAATACAGGGTCTGCAGCACCAGCATCCCCAGATACGCGACCGGGAACGCCATCCACACGCCCTGCAAACCATATTGCCCGTCCAGCCAGTACGCCGCCGGCAACTGCACACCGACCACGCAGATGATTGCGATCGCCACAGGCACCAGCACCGTACCGCTGGCACGCATGATCCCGCCGATGATCGCCTGGAAGCCAAACACCAGCAGGCTCCACAACATGATGTGCAGCAGATGTTCGGCCATGGCGCGGGTGCTGTCCTCGGTCAGGAACAAACCCAGCAACCAGTGCGACAGCAAATAGCCCAGCACAATCAATCCACCGGTCAGACACACGTTGATCAGCAGCCCGGTGCGCAGGATCGGCCCCATGCGTTCCAGCCGTCCGGCCCCGATGGCCTGGGCGCCGAGGATCGACGCGGTGATCGCAATCGACAACGCCGGGAACTGCACGTAGTTGACGATCTGGGTCACCGCGCCATAGGCCGCCGTCGCCTGTGAACCATGCTGGTTGACCAGCGCCAGAATCACCAGCTCGGACAACGACAGCACGATCATCTGCACACCGGTCGGCAGACCGATGCGCAGGACCTTGCCGAGAATTGCCGCGTCCAGGCGCAACGCGGCGAAGAACTCGCGATCCGGCGCCAGCGGATGCCCCTTGCGAATCAGGCGCCACGCCAGCCACGCCATCGCCGACAGGTTACCCGCCAGTCCCGCATAGGCCGCGCTCTGAATGCCCATCTGCGGCAAGCCGAACCAACCGCGTATCAGCGCTGGCGTCAGCGCCAGCCCGACGCAGGTCGACACCATCAACGCCAGCAACGGCGACAGCGTATCGCTGACCCCGCGCAGCAACTGTGTGAACAACACGAACACCAGCATCGACGGCAGAATCCACATCATCACGTGGGCATACGCCACCGCATCGTCGAGCACATCCGCCGGCGTGCCCAACCCGGCCAACGCCTGCCGCGCAAAAACGCTGCCGAGTACCGCCGCGACCAGACCGATCAATACCCCCAACAGCAGCGTCGCCCCGGCAATCGCCTTGACCATGTGCGGCTCACGCGCGCCCCATGCCTGGCCGATCAGTACACCGGCGCCGGCACCGAGGCCGATCACCAGGGCAATGAAAAAGAACACGATGGGAAACATCCCCGACACCGCCGCCAAGGCCTGCGTGCCGAGCATCTGACCGATGTAGATGCTGTTGACGGTGCCGGACATCGATTGCAGGAAATTGGACAACACCATCGGCGCCAGAAACAGCAAGTAGGTTTGCCAGAGAGGTTTGATGGCGCTGGGGGTTTGCATTGACTGGAGGTCCATCTCGACACGGGAAGACTGATGCAGGATAGCTTCGGTGACTTGCAAGCGGGGTGCAATTAACATTTGAGCCCCGTGTTTATATTTCAATCGAGGCCATGCCCATGCTCCAGCCGTCACGCCTGCTCTCCTGTGCCTTGCTGGCTTTGTTCGCCGGCACCGCCCACGCCGCCTCAGCCGCAGCGCCCGAGTCGTTGAAACCCTTGTTGATGACCCTGAACGAACGCCTGAACATCGGCGATCAGGTGGCGCTGACCAAATGGGACAGCGGCAAGCCGATTCAGGACGGCCCGCGTGAAGCGCAGGTCATTGCCAACGCCCGCGCGCTGGCCGTTGAACGCAAGCTGGATCCTGAAGAAGTTGCACAGTTGCTCGCGGCGCAGATGGAAGCCAACAAGCTGGTGCAGTACGGCTTGCTCGCGCAATGGCAGGCGGCCGGGGCGGCGCCGGACACACCGCGGCCGGACCTGGGCCAGCAGATCCGCCCGCGACTGGATGAGCTGCAGAGCCGGCTGTTGCAGCAATATGCAGCGTTTGCGCCGTATCGCCAGGCTGCGGATTGTCCAGCCTGGGTGATGGAGGCGCGCAAGGGGCTGGCGCGGGATGCGCTGCATGAGCTGGCGTTGGTCAGGGCTACCGGGGAGTTGTGTGTTCGGGCCGGGAACTCACGCTGAGCGACGTCAGGATCAAAAGATCGCAGCCGGCGCCAGCACCTACAAGTGGTTGGTGTGGGGTTTGGGGGACCATCATTGCCGTCGATGTTTACCATCACGGCAATGAAGTTCTCATAAAAATTCTGCGGCGTAACATCCGCTCCATACCAACCCAAAACACCCCGGAGCACACGATCATGAAACGCCAGACCCTTCTCAGCATCGCTTTCTCGGTTTTTGCAGTTAACGCTTTCGCCGCAACCCCGGCGCACACCCTGATCGCCGAAGGCGGCTCGGACAAGTTGATTGAAAGCCGTGTGGCTGAAGGCGGTTCGGATCGTTTGCTCGAACGCCGCGTTGCCGAAGGTGGCTCTGATCGTCTGCTCGAACGCCGCGTTGCCGAAGGCGGTTCGGATCGTCTGCTCGAACGCCGCGTTGCCGAAGGTGGTTCGGATCGTCTGCTCGAACGCCGCGTTGCCGAAGGTGGTTCGGATCGTCTGCTCGAACGCCGCGTTGCCGAAGGTGGTTCGGATCGTCTGATCGACCGCCGCGTTGCCGAAGGTGGCTCTGATCGTCTGCTCGAACGCCGCGTTGCCGAAGGTGGTTCGGATCGTCTGCTCGAACGCCGCGTTGCCGAAGGCGGTTCGGATCGTCTGATCGAAAGCCGCAACGCTTGAGCCCAAAGCACTGCCGCTGTCCCCATTGAAAGCCCGGCCTGATCAGCCGGGCTTTTTCGTGTCGGCGGTTTCGTCCCGGTTCGTGAACCGCTTCGCTGGCAGCTGATCGTCGATGTCGCATACCATGGCGCCACTCCAATGAAGACAGACACCGCCCATGCTCAAAGCCAGTCTGCGTAGCCATCTCACTCTCTGGTTTACCGGTTTGTCCCTGCTGACGTTATTGAGCGTGGGCTTTTATGTGGGCCATATCGCCACCGAGCAGATGAAGCAGGCCAGTGGCAGCGCGCTGCTCAATACGGCACGTTCGGCCGCGTCGTTGCTGGGTGAACAACTGCGCGAGCGGCAGCTGGAGGTGTATCTGCTCAGCCGGGCACCGCATCTGGAACGCGGTGATCTGGACAACCCGGCCATTCTCAAATCGTTGCAACTGCGCACTCAGGCCCGTGCCGAATATGCGTGGATGGGTGTGACCGATGCCCAAGGCAACGTGCATCAAGCGGTGAATGGCTTGCTGGTCGGCCAATCGGTGCAACAACGGCCGTGGTTTCAGGCCGGACTGCGCGGCGAATACACCGGCAATCCTCATGAAGCGGTGCTGCTGGCCAAAATGCTGCCGGGGTCGCCCAGCGGCGAACCGTTGCGTTTCATCGACTTCGCGGCGCCGATCCGTAATGCCGACGATCAGGTGATTGGTGTGCTGGGCGCGCACGCGCACTGGAACTGGGTGACGCGCATTGTCGAATCGGCGGCGTTCTCCCACAAGAACTCGGCACCGGACATCGAAGCGCTGATCATCGATCACGACGGCAAAGTGCTCTACCCCGAAGCCTTGATGGGCCAGCGATTGTCGACGAGTGATTCACGCGCGCCGGGCTGGTCGGTGGGCGATGGCTACCTGACCAGTATGGTCAAAGTGCCAACACCGTCGAGCAGTGCACTGTCGTGGTCGATTGCCGTGCGCCAGCCCCTGGAAACCGCGCTGCAACCGGCGCATATGCTGCTGTATAAATTGCTCTTGCTGGGGGTGGTCGCTGCCGTGCTGTTTGGCGTGGTGGCCTATTATCTGGCGCTGTACCTGAGTCGTCCGATCGAACAGTTGGCGCGTTCGGCCAAACAGGTGCAGGACAACCAGCCCGGTGCGCACTTTCCGTTGCAGCACCCGGTGCGGGAAATCGCCCAGCTTGGCCAGTCGATCGATGCAATGACGCAGTCGCTGCT
Source organism: Pseudomonas sp. GNP014 (assembly GCF_054344005.1). Classification (NCBI taxonomy): domain Bacteria; kingdom Pseudomonadati; phylum Pseudomonadota; class Gammaproteobacteria; order Pseudomonadales; family Pseudomonadaceae; genus Pseudomonas; species Pseudomonas sp. GNP014. The sequence goes on from NZ_JBTGUS010000001.1 coordinate 5,063,215, forward strand.
CGGCAAGGAACGCGAACTGCAGGAGGCCAATGCATCGCTGGAAGCCATCGTGGCGCAGCGCACGGCCGATCTGCGCCAGGCCAACGCCGAGCTGCTGAGCCTGGCGACCCACGACGCGCTGACCGGCGCCTACAACCGTCGCCGCTTCGACGAAAAACTCACCGAATACACGCTGCTGTCGCGCCGCACCGGGCGCCCGTTTGCACTGCTGTTGATCGACGCCGACCATTTCAAACGCATCAACGATACCCACGGCCATGCGGTGGGCGATGACGTGCTCAGGCAATTGGCCCAATTGATCGGCGCCAGCCTGCGCACCACCGATTTCGTCGCCCGTTACGGCGGTGAAGAGTTCGCTGTCCTGTTGCCGGAAATCGCCCAGCCCGACACCCCGGAAGTGGTCGCCGAGAAAATCCGCGCGGCGATTGCCGACACGCACTTCCCGGTGGTCGAACACGTCACGGTGAGCATCGGCGTGGGCCTGGCTGACCCGGCGGACAACAGCCCCACCGCCCTGATCAAACGCGCCGATCAACAGCTGTACCAGGCGAAAGCGGCGGGACGCAACCGAGTGGCGCATCACGTAATCATCACCTCGCCTCTCTGATCGTTCCCACGCGCTACGTGGGTACGCAGTCCGTGAGGCACTCCCACGCCAAGCGTGGCGGCGATCAGAAATCAAGCGCCGGCCCTTATTGCGCGAAGGTCTGGAGGTAGGCCAGCAGGTTGTCGAGTTTTTCCTGGTCGCTCAGCCCCCAGAAAATCATCCGCGTGCCAGGCACCACGCCTTTCGGATCTTTCAGGTACGCCGTCAGCGTGTCGCGGTCCCAAGTCAGGCCGGCATTTTTCATCGCGTCGGAATAAACGTAGTTCGCCGAGGTCCCGGCCTTGCGGCCAATGATGCCGTTGAGTTGCGGACCGAAGCCCGGCCGGGCGGATTCGCCGACCTGATGGCAGCCGCCGCACAGGCGCGGGAAGATCCTGGCGCCAGCCTCCGGGTCACCGGCGGCGTGCGCGGTGGTGCCGAAAAGGCCTGCGGCAAGGATCAAGGTCAGGGACAGGAAAGCGCTGTTTTTCATCAAACGATCCAAAGCAGTGTCGTGCAAGTGCGCCAAGGCTAACATTTTGTGGCGAGCGAGCTTGCTTCCGCCGGGTGGCGAAGCGGCCGCAAACACAGGACTGCTGCGCAGTCCTGCGGGAACAAGCTCCCTCGCCACGGTTTTCTCGCCAGCGAAAGCTTACAGGTACGCGCCGATGACCTTTCTGACGGTGATTAACGCTTGACGCAAGACGTCCATGTCCACCGACCCCAACGCCAGCCGAATCGCGTGGGGCACCTGCGCCGACACCGAAAACGGCTCCGCCGTGGTGACCGAAATCTGTTCGTGCATCAACGCCACGACGATCTGATCGGCGCGCACGTCTTCCGGCAGCGGTAGCCACAGGAAGTAAGAGGACGGATGGCCAATGCAGCGCAGTCCTGTCAACAACTCGGCGGCCAGCGCCTGACGCGCCCTGGCATCGTGACGCTTTTGCGCCTCGAGCAGCGCGACGGTGCCGTCATCGAGCCAGCCGCATGCCATCGCGGTCATCACCCCGGGGGTGTTCCAAGTGGTGGCGCGGATGATCCGCTCCAGTGCCGGCACCCTCGTGTCGGGCGCCGCAATAAAACCGACGCGCAGACCGGTCGCAATGTTTTTTGACAGCCCGGACACGTACACCGTGCGCTCGGGTGCCATGTCGATCAAGGTCCGTGTCGGGTTGTCCACCAGAAAGGCGTAGGCCGCGTCTTCGATCAGGATCAGGTCATGTTGGCGGGCAAGCATGACCAGTTGCTCGCGCTGCTCGATCGGCATCACCCAACCCAGTGGATTGTGCAGCGTCGGCATGCTGTACACCGCGCGCACCGGACGCTGGCGGCACAGCGCGTCGAGTGCCGACAGATCCGGCCCGTGCTCGCCACACGGGATCGCCACCACCTCCAGATGCAACGCTTCGGCCAGCACTTTGAAACCGGAATAGGTCAGCGCGTCGGCCGCGATGACATCGCCGGGCTTGAGCAACGCCATTAGCGTCACCGTCAGCCCTTGCTGAGCGCCATTGACGATCAACACTTGCGCGGCGTCGACGTTGACCCCGCGCGCCGTCAGATGGCGCGCCACCGAAGCGCGTTCGTGCTGGCGACCGGCGTGGGGCTGGTAACGCAACAGCGCTTCAAGGTCGCCGGACAGTGCCAACTGGCGCAGCGCCGTGCGCAACAGGTCGGCCTGACCGGGCAACGACGGGTAGTTGAAATTGAGGTCGATCATGCCGACCGCCACGTCTTTCTGATCAATGCCCTGCCCCGGCGCCAACGAGGTCTCCCGCACAAAAGTGCCGCGTCCGGTTTCGCCGCTGACCAGCCCCATCGCCTCCAGCTCGGCGTACACCCGCGACGCGGTGGCCAGCGCCAGCCCGGCGCTGGCCGCCAGTTCCCGGTGGGTCGGCAATCGTGTGCCCGGCGCCAGACGCCCGGCGCGGATGTCGCCGGCGTAAGCGTCGACCAGTGTCTTGTAGCGGGATCGCGGCATCGCTGGATGTATCCATGACAATTCTTTGATTGTGCTGATTCTCGGCCCTAGCATGACCGAAACACAACCCCCTCTCCGAGCATGAAGGCGTATGGAACAAACCTCGAATCTGCCCCACCCGACCCTGGACAAAACCAGCGGCTGGATCAACGGCTTTATCGGCGTGGTGATCTTCAGCGGCTCATTGCCGGCCACGCGTCTGGCCGTGCTGGAATTCGATCCGGTGTTTCTCACCGTGGCACGCGCAGCCATTGCCGGGTTGTGTGCGGTGGCGCTGTTGTGGCTGTTTCGCGAACCACGCCCGGCGCGCGAGCAGTGGTGGTCGCTGTTGATTGTCGCGCTCGGCGTGGTGCTCGGTTTTCCGTTGCTGACCGCGTTGGCCTTGCAACACGTGACCTCGGCGCATTCGATTGTGTTCGTCGGACTACTGCCGCTGGCCACCGCGATTTTCGGCGTGTTGCGCGGCGGTGAACGGCCACGACCGGTGTTCTGGATCTTCTCGATACTTGGCAGTGCGCTGGTGGTCGGATTCGCCCTGGCCCAAGGGCTGACCGCTTCGCCCACCGGCGACCTGCTGATGCTCGCCGCCATTCTGGCCTGCGGCCTCGGTTACGCCGAAGGCGCAAAACTGTCGCGAAGCCTCGGTGGCTGGCAGGTGATCTGCTGGGCTCTGGTGTTGGCGCTGCCGGTGATGGCGCTGCTGAGTCTGTGGCTGGCGCCCGCCTCGTTCCGCGACATCAGTCTGTCAGCGTGGCTTTGCCTGGCCTACGTCGCGTTGTTCAGCATGTTGATTGGCTTCGTTTTCTGGTATCGCGGCCTGGCTCAGGGCGGGATCGCGGCGGTCGGTCAGTTGCAGTTGCTGCAACCGTTTTTCGGCCTGGCCCTGGCCGCGACACTGCTGCATGAACACGTCAGCCTCGGCATGCTGGCAGTGACGCTGGGCGTGATTTCATGCGTGGTCGGAGCGAAGAAATTCGCCAAATGACCTCAGTTGGCTGCCTTCCACGCTCGAGGACTGAGCCCGGTCTTGCGTCGAAACGCCCGGGCCAGCGCCGACGGACTTTCATAGCCGACTTCTTCGGCAATCAACGCAATCGGCTTGCCTTCGCGCAGACGTTTTTGCGCCAGACTGACTCGCCAGCTCAGCAGATAGTCCGCCGGTGGCTGCCCGACGACGCGGCGAAAGTGTTCGGCAAATCCTGCGCGGGACAGGTTGGCGGCGGCGGCAAGTTCGGCCACGCTCCACGGTTTTTCCGGTTGTTCGTGGATCAGGTTCAGTGCACGTGACAGCCGTGGATCGGCCAGCCCGGCCATCATCCCCGGCTGCTGTTCGCGACGCTCGATAAGGTGGCGCAACAACAGAATCACCAACAACTCGAACAACCGGTCCATCACTGCCACCCGCCCGCAATGCGCTTCGAAAGCTTCCTTGAACAACCACTCCAGCGTGCCGCCCAGCTCCGGTATCTCCGTGAGTTTGAGCACCAGATAATCCGGCAAGGCTGCCGCCAGGGCATTACCGGAACCGCCGTCAAATGTCAGCGTCGCGCAGACGATCCGGGGGTTCATGGCCTCGTCGGCGAACATCCGATGGGCAAAGGGGCCGGGAAAGAAAATCAGCGAGGGCTCATCGAGTCTGATTTCGCGCGCGTTGCCGGGTTTGAGCAGCAACTCGCCCGCTTGCAACAGGTGCACATGGCCACACGGTTCGTCGGCATGCACGCTGAGGCCGCAAAACGTGCCGCTGTGAAAGGTCCCGGCGTTTACGCCGAAATGGCTGAGCAAGGTGGAAAGGCGATCCATGGGCGACTCCGAGGCAAATCTGCTGCTTTTTTGGTTGCACCGCTGACGCCGTGTCGCGAAGGCGCTTGGCCGGCAATTCTGGACGATCTGCCGCATATCCTCGACGATTTGCCGCCAAGGCGCCAGTTGCGCTGCCTAACATGGCCTCCACCCCCGCTGCACTTCGCCGCGGATTTTCGGAGAATCACCATGAGCCGCATCAACGCTATCAGCCTCGACACCGCCACTGACGCCACTCGCCCGGTACTGGAAGGCGTGAAAAAGAAGATCGGTTTCCTGCCGAATCTGTTCGCCACCCTGGCCCAGGCGCCGGTGGCGCTGGAAACCTACGTGCAAGCCTCGGCGATCCTCGGCAAAACCTCGCTCAGCGCCAAGGAAAAGGAAGCGGTGTACCTCGCCACGTCACAGGTCAACGGATGCGATTATTGCCTGGCAGCACACACGCTGTTTGCCGGCAAGGCCGGGCTGTCGGCCGAAGACATCGTCGCCGCGCGTCAGGGTGAACTCAACGCCTACGCCACGCTCGCCCGGCAGTTGACCGAGAGCCGCGGCCACTTGAACGACGAACAGATCGCAGCCGCACGCGTTGCCGGCATCAACGACGTGAAGATCATTGAAGTGATCGCGCTGGTGGCCGTGCAGACCCTGACCAACTATCTGAACAACACCGCGCTGACCGACATCGACTTTCCGGCCATCGCTTAAACGCAAAAACCAATGTGGGCGCGGGCTTGCTCGCGAAGACGATGGATCACTCAACTTCAGCGTTGAATGACACGACGCCTTCGCGAGCAAGCCCGCTTCCACACAGGATCAGTGGTGCTCGACGCCGGCACGCTTGAGCAGTTTCTTGCAGCGCTCGGAGAGGTGAAACACCTGCAATTCCTTGCCCGCCTTGGCGTAGCGCTCGCGCAAGGTTTTCAGCGCCGCGATCGCCGAATAATCGACGAAGCTCAAATGCCGGCAATCCAGCGTCACCTTCGCCGGGTCGTTGGCCGGATCGAATTGATTGAGGAACGGCGTGGTCGAGGCAAAAAACAACGTGCCATGCAGGCGATAGAGTTTGCTGCCATCGGCCTCCAGATGTTCATCGGCGTACAACTCGCGAGCCTGCTGCCAGGCGAAATTGAGCGCGGCGATGATGATGCCGCACAGCACCGCCGTGGCCAGATCGGTAAACACGGTGATGGTTGTCACCGCAATGATCACCAGCACATCGTTGAGCGGCACTTTATTCAGCACCCGCAACGAGGCCCAGGCGAAGGTCTGCTGCGACACCACGAACATCACCCCGACCAGCGCCGCCAGCGGAATACGCTCGATCAGCGGCGACAGAAACAGGATAAACAACAGAATCAACACCCCCGCCACCACACCCGACAGACGCCCGCGCCCGCCGGAACTGAGGTTGATCACCGTCTGGCCAATCATCGCGCAACCGCCCATGCCGCCGAATGCGCCACTGACCATGTTCGCCGCGCCCAGCGCCACGCATTCGCGATCCGGATAGCCCCGGGTCTCGGTGATTTCATCGGTGAGGTTGAGGGTCAGCAGGGTTTCCAGCAACCCGACCAGCGCCATCAGGATCGCGTATGGCGCGATGATGCGCAGGGTTTCGAGATCCCATGCAATGTCCGGCAGCGCGAAAGTCGGCAGGCCACCGGCGATGTGTGCCATGTCGCCCAACGTGCGGGTCGGCAGGCCAAACAGGTAGACCAGCAGGCCGACGCCGAGGATTGCCACCAGGGCCGGCGGCACCGCGCGGGTCAGGCGCGGCAGGAGATAGACGATGGCCATGGTCAACAGCACCAGCCCGGTCATCAGGTACAACGGCGTGCCGCTCATCCAGGCTTCACCGTTCTTGAAATGCTCCAGTTGCGCCAGCGCAATGATGATCGCCAGACCGTTGACGAAACCGAGCATCACCGGGTGCGGCACCATGCGCACCAGTTTACCCAGACGCAGCAGCCCGAACGCCATCATGATCAGGCCGCCGAGCAACACTGTCGCCAGCAGGTATTGCACGCCGTGTTGCACCACCAGCGCGACGATGACCACCGCCATCGAACCCGCTGCACCGGAGACCATGCCCGGCCGGCCGCCAAACAAAGCGGTCAGCGTACAAATGATGAACGCGCCATACAGGCCCATCAGCGGGTTAAGGTGAGCCACCAGCGCAAACGCAATGCACTCGGGCAACAGGGCAAACGAGGTGGTGAGTCCGGCCAGGACATCGGCGCGCAGACGAATCGGTTTCATGGCTTACCTGACTGGGCGGCCGATGAGCACGGCCGCGGGTGTTCGCGGAAAAAGAGGGTTGCGGATGTTACGGAATTGTTCCGCCGCGGGCCAGTGAACGCTGACACTGATCAACCTGACCTTTATGCTGCGCGCTCGTGCTTTGAATGAGTGCAGAACATGCCGTGTTTTCTGACTGCCCGCGAAGTGAGCCAGCGTCTGCGTGAAGCCGCACTGGGCGTACTGACAGTTGAAGTGTGCGCAGCGCCAGGCGAATCCGCACTGATTGCCGTCGATATCGAAGGCTGGCGACTGCTGCTGGATTTTGCAGACGCGCAGTTACATCACTGTGAATACGCCCGCAGTGCCGATGGCCAGGAAGGTGCGCTCGATACCTGGCAGCGCTACGGCACTGATCCTGTGAGTTTGCTCAGTACCTGGGAATTGGCGCAGATCGAGCGGTTGCTGAAGGCCTGCACTCAAGCCTGACGCAAATCCAGCAGGTAGGTGTAGTAACCGGTGTCACGCACATAACCCAGCGATTCGTACAAGCTCTGCGCGGTGAGGTTATCGGTGGCGGTTTCCAGCACCAGGCCCTTGGCGCCGGTTTGCAGGGCAAAGTCGCGGGCGCTGTTCATCAGCAGTCGGCCCACGCCGCAGCCACGAGCGGCAGGCGTGGTAAACAGATCGCTGAGCAGCCAGGTGCGGTGAGCATCAATGGAGGAAAACGTCGGGTACAACTGCACAAAACCGAGCGCTTCGCCGCTGTCATCCTCTGCGAAAAAGATCACCGATTCGTCGTTAGCCAGGCGTTCGGCAATAAACGCCCGCGATTGCGCCAGGTTCGCCGGCTGCTGATAAAACCCCCGGTAAGCGTCGAACAACGGTGCCACCGCATCCAGATGTGTTGCGTCCGCTCGCCGCGCCTTGATGGTCATTTGCCCTTCCCTCCTTTGTTTGAATGTTCGAACCAGCATAGCGCTGCGTGTCGAGTGCGCTGGCTTCATCGCTATATAGTTTTGTATATTGCGAAACCGATTTCGTCAGAACCTTCCCATGCCGTCCATTCTTACCGTGTATCCATGAGCGCCATCCGCGTTCGCAACGAACAGTCGATTCTGGCCGCCGCCAGCGAGGCATTCGCCGCCAACGGCTTCGACGCGACCCAGACCCGTGACATCGCGGCCCGCGCCGGGGTGCCCAAGGCCAACCTGTATTACTACTTCCAGACCAAGGAAAACCTGTACTGCAAAGTGCTGCTGGGTTTTGTCGAGCCACTGCTGGAAGCCTCGGCGGTGTTGCGTGAAAGCGATGACCCGCTGATTGGCCTGCGTGCCTATGTCGCTGCCAGAATTCGCATCGCCCGTGAAAATCCGGCGGCTGCCAAGGTGTTCAGCGGCGAATTGCTGCTGGGTGGTCGCCAACTGCCCGCTGAGTGCCGCGACCTCTTGCACGCTGAGGCGCGACGCAATGTTGAATGTTTGCGCAGCTGGATCGAGCGCGGTTTGCTGGCCCCGGTGGATCCGGAGCATTTGATGCTGTTCATCTGGTCGGCGACGCGCACGTACACCAATATTGGCTGGCAGATGGGTTGCATCACTGGCCGACCCGAGCCGCAGGATGAGGACTACCAGACGGCAGCGCTGACGATCACGCGGATGGTGCTGGAAGGCGTGATGATGCCGCCGCGGACGGGGGCGATTCGTGGGGTTTTATTTGCGACTTGAAGAGGCAGCCGCGCAACCCGGTCAGGGCATGAAGTCCAGAGGCAGAACCAATTCACCCCCCAGGTCCCTGTGCCAGGCGCGCAAGGCGTCAGGCAAACGCCCTTTCCACTCGGCAACGTTGGTGTAGTAGCGCGCACGGGATTTACCCTGCTGGTCAAATACCAACACCACCAGCCAGATACGCTCATCCGGTGCACGCATCACAATCGCTGCATTGCTCGATGGCAGCCCCCGGACCCAGTATTTGCTGACATCACCATTAGGTACATCGACAGAGGCATCACCTGTCTGTGTAATGCCACAGTTTTGCAGAAGCACCTGATAGTCGCCGCCGAGAAGCGTGTGCACGATCTCGTTCTCTCGTCGAGTCTGTACCACGCCCAGTGTGAGCAAGTCATAACCCACCGCGACCGTTTGCTTCGATGCCACATACCGACCGCCGTAGTAAACACCCATCCCGGCACCGCAGTCGGAAGCATCGCCAGTCTGTGTCACGTCCATGAGTCCATTGAGCGCCGTGAACGTCAAAACGCAGTCTCCTTCTGCGTAACGGGCCTGCGTACCCTCCACAGTGGCGACCCCCTCCAGTTCACCCGAGTGACTACCGTTCGCCGCTGAAATATCGAAGGTGATCTGTGAGGCCCCCTTGCGCTGTGTTTTCAGCTCTGCCCCTTCTGAAACACCCCAGGGAATCAGCTGCCAGGTGCTATTCCAGGAAAACGGCTTGACCATGTATTCAAGGGCCGTGAGCCGCATCAGGTACTGCCGGCGTAAACAGGGGACCTGTTCGTTACATTGATTACGTTGCTTGAGCCATCCTCGCTGATCCGCTTTCAGGGCTTTCGGGTCGGCGACCTTTGCCACAGCGGACTGCCATGCCGAACCCAGCCTCTGGTCAAGATTGGAGAGATCCGGATCGGCACAAATGGTTTTTTCAGTCGGGGTGCCGGCACTGGCGCAATCGAAACTGCTGGCGTGGACGCCGGGGGCAACAGCGAACGCTGAGAGCATCAGGAGGTGGCGGAGCTTGAGCGCGAACATCGGTAGATTCCATTCTTCAGACGGCGCGCAGTATGCCAGTGACGCTGACAGAAATCCTGGGGGAGCGGGACTGCTCCCACGGGGAAATTGGATGTGTCGGTCAGAACCTGATTTCAGCAGCCGGTTTGACATCGATCCGCGCCACGGAGCCGGTCAGGTGCGCCAGATCCTTGTTGTGCTCGGCGATGATGTCCTCGGCGCTCATGTTGCCGTTGTCGAGGGTGGAATGGCCATCGGAAACGAGCACTACGTCGTAACCCAGTTGATGCGCCTGACGCACGGTGGCGTTGACGCAGTAGTCGGTCTGCAGACCGCAGATCACCAGTTGTTCGAAATCTTCACTGGGCAGCAGTTTGCGCAGTTCGGTCTGATAAAACGAATCCGGGGCAGTCTTGCGTACCCGCAGATCGCTGGCGGACGTTGCCAGTCCTTCGGCCAGTTGCCAGCCCTCGGCACCGTAGGCCAACGGGCTGTCCTTTTCCTCATGCTGGATCAGCACGACCGGCACGCCGGCCTTGCGCGCACGTGCGCCGAGGGCGTTGATCGTGTCGATCACGCGGTGAATGTCGTGGCACTGGTATTGGCCCGAGCAGAGAGCCCGCTGAACATCGATGATCAGTAATGCGGTGGTCATGATGAGCCTTCCTTGATCAATCCTTGAGACGGGGGCGGAACGCCGTCCGCCCCCTGTTTTACGCCGCTCAGTAACCCAGTGACAAGCCGGTATTGCGCCGTGGATCGTTGGCGCCGTAGAAGCGGTTCTTCCCTACCGGTTTGCCGCCCAGCGAAGGCGCACCGACCAGAATCGCCGCGATATGGTTGGCATCCTGCGGGCCGGCGAACTTGTGGCCCCAGCTCTCGAGGATTTTCTTCGTATCCGGACTGGCCGCGAAGTCTTCGAGGTTGGTTTCCTCCGGCATCCACTGCTGGTGGAAGCGCGGCGCGTCGACCGCTTCCTGCAGGCCCATGCCGTAGTCGATGACGTTGAGCATGGTCAGCAAGGTCGCGGTGATGATCCGGCTGCCGCCCGGCGTGCCGACCACCATGACCACTTTGCCGTCCTTGGTGACGATGGTCGGGCTCATCGAGGACAGCGGCGCCTTGCCGGGAGCGATGGCATTGGCCTCGCCCTGCACCAGTCCATACATGTTCGGCACGCCGACCTTGGAGGTGAAGTCGTCCATTTCATCGTTGAGGATCACCCCGGTCTTGCTCGCCATCACGCCGGCGCCGAACCAGTCATTGAGGGTGTAAGTGACCGACACCGCGTTGCCCCACTTGTCGACGATCGAATAGTGAGTGGTGTTGCTGCCTTCATGAGGGGCCACGCCAGGCTTCAGCTCCGCCGAAACACCGGCCTTCTGCGGCTGGATCGCGTTGCGCAGTTTGGTCGCGTAGTTCTTGTCGAGCAGATGTTCGAGTGGGTTCTTCACAAAATCCGGGTCGCCGAGGTAGCTGTTGCGATCCACGTAAGCGTGGCGCATCGCTTCGATCTGGTAGTGCATGCCCTGGGCCGAGTGAAAGCCCAGATCCTTCATCGGATAACCTTCGAGGATATTCATGATCTGGCAGATCACCACGCCGCCGGAACTCGGTGGTGGCGCCGACACCACGTGGTAGCCACGGTAATCGCATTCCACCGGGGCCAGTTCCCGGGTCTTGTATTTGTCGAGGTCGGCCTGAGTGATGATGCCCTTGTTGGCCTGACTGGACGTGACAATCGCGTCGGCCACCCAGCCTTTATAGAAACCGTCGGCGCCCTTCTCGGAAATGGTGCGCAGGGTTTTGCCCAGGTCCTTCTGCACCAGTTTCTGCCCGACCTGCATCGGTTCGCCGTTGTGCAGGAAAATCGAGCCGGAATCGCGCATGTCCTTCTTGAACACGTCGGTGGCGTACTCCAGCAGTTCGACGTCGCCCTGCTGCAGTTCAAACCCGTCTTCGGCCAGTTTGATGGCCGGAGCGATCATTTCCTTGCGCGGCTTGGTGCCGTATTTGCTCAGCGCCAGTTCCATGCCCGAAACGGTGCCCGGCACGCCGACCGCCAAGTGGCCTCGGGTGCTCAGATCGGGCACGACGTTGCCGTCCTTGTCGAGGTACATATTGGCGGTCGCCGCCAGCGGGGCTTTTTCACGGAAATCGAGGAAGGTCTTGCGCCCGTCCGCCAGTTGAATCGTCATGAAACCGCCGCCACCGAGGTTGCCCGCCGCGGGATAAACCACCGCCAGCGCATAACCGACGGCAACCGCCGCATCTACCGCGTTACCGCCGCTTTTCAGTACATCGACACCGACATGCGTGGCCAGATGTTGCGCCGTGACGACCATACCGTTCTCGGCGGCAACCGGGGCCACCGAAGCAGCGTGAGCCATGAGGCAACTGAGTGCCAGTGAGGTCGCGATCAGCGATTTGGCCAAAGGTTCGTACTTCATGAGTCGATCTCTTTTTTTGTTTTAGGGGCTGTGCAAAACAGAGGGGAACGCTTCAAGAGCAACAAGCAGTATGGTCGGCTTTGCGTATTGCGCCTCCCCCATCAGGCAGTATGCTGAGCACTGTTCATCCTCTGATCCGGAGCTGGTCACCATGTCGTATACGTTCATCACCCTGCCCTCACCGGTCGGTGAGCTGAAGCTGGTCGCGAACGGTTCACGACTGGTGGCCATCCTCTGGGAAAACGACAAACCCAATCGCGTACGTCTCGGGCCGATGAGCGAGGCGCCGGACAATCCGCTGCTGATGAAAACCGCTCGGCAACTTGCAGAATATTTTGCCGGACAAAGGCATTGCTTCGATCTGGAGCTGGACTTTGTCGGCACCGACTTCCAGAAAAAAGTCTGGGCGGCGCTGCTGACCATTCCGTTTGGCGAGACGCGAACCTATAGCCAGATTGCCGAGCAGATCGGCCATCCCGCCGCCGTGCGGGCCGTCGGTGCGGCCAATGGGAAAAATCCGCTTTCGATTGTTGCGCCGTGTCATCGGGTGATTGGTGCCTCGGGGAAATTGACGGGGTTCGCCGGGGGGCTGGAGGCCAAGGAGCGCTTGCTGGTGCTTGAAGGTGGGCAGCGGCCCGGCACGGGGCGGCTGGAGGGTTTTTAAAGAAAAGATCGCAGCCTTCGGCAGCGCCTTCAGGGGACTGAATTTCAATGGAGGTGCTCTTTTGATCGCTAAGCAAAGAGCCCGGCAGCGCTACCGGGCCCTTTGGCTCACTTACTCAGCCAGCTTCACTCCATTGATCAGCAGACCATAACGCTGGCTGAACTCCCAGTTGTACGGCACATGATCCTTGCTGCTGCCGTTGTCCCAGTTCACCGACCAGGTCATCAGCCCCTTGATCGGATGCCCCTTGATTGCCAGACGCTTGAGCGCATTGCCCACCGCCGCTTTGTCGATCACGTAACCGGTCGCCGCCGCATCGACGTTGGCCGGCAAGCCGATGACGAACTTCTCGGCAGGAATCCTGGTGAACCCGCGAGTGCCGGTCACCAGGCTTTCGGTCAGGTAATACAGGAAGTCCTCCTTCAGCGCATCGTTGTTCTGGGCGATCCACGCGCCAGCGCCGCTGTTGGCCTCCGGCACCCAGATGCCATCGCCGCCCTGGTTGTAGAACTGCGGGGCGATGAAGTCGTAGTAGCCTTCCAGCGCTTGCAGGTAACCGACATATTTGCCGGTGCTGGTCAGGTACGGAAACTCCGGTGCCATGCTGATGATGAAGTGCTTGCCCTGGCCTGCGTAGTGATCCTTGACCAGTTTCAGCGCAGCCGGCAGGACGGTCTTGTTGGCAGCGGAATCAATCGCGCTCTGTTCAAGATCAATGTCCAGCCCGTCGAAACCGTAGGTTTCCACCAGACGGATGATTTCGTTGGCCAGTGGCTGTTCCTGCCCCGCGCGCAACTCGATCTGCGCATCGGCGCCACCGAGGGAAATCAGCACCGCCCGGCCCTGACTGTTGAGAACGCCGACCTGGCGGCGGAACTCGGCGTCGGACAGGTTATACGGCCTGAAGGTTGGAATCCCGCTGCCCTTCATGAACGCCACGGCAACCACGTTGTATTCCTTGGGCACCGCTTCCAGAGCGAGCTCGGCGAAGCGCCCCTGACGGTAGCCGTCGCTCGGCCCCGCGGGCCAGTTGTGCCAGAAGCCCATGAGGATCTTTTTACCGGCGATGCTTGGCATCAGCGAGGCGGCATCGCTCGTGGTGTTTTGCATTAAAGAAAAGTCGATCTTTGACATGTTCTAATCCTTCAGAACGTGTGGGTTCAGGGTGATGACGACTTATTTGAAGTCGACGTCGAAGGCCTGATAGAAGGCGTTACCGGTGTTGGCGACGATCCACATCAGCACGATGACGTGGTGGCCCTTTTTGTTGGCCGGCAGTTTCACCGCGTGATTGACCTTGGCCTTCAGCTCATTCGGATAGCTGTAGTAAGGCACCTGCGTGTAAAAATCCTCGAAGAACGGCTGGGCTTCCAGTTGCGCACGGGTGATGCGTTGTTTCGGGTCCCAGCCATCCTTGGTGATCAGCCAGCGATAGCCACGAGTGGTGTGTGGCGCGGTGTATTCCCATTGGATGTCGAGGGTCTGCCCCGGGGTGACATTGAGCAGCGGCCAGGTGAACGGGCGGCCGAGTTTTTTGCTCATCTCTTCCTGGGTGAAGTTCACGCAGTCACGGGCATCGGTCTTGCCACCGCTGAGGATGTAGCCATCGGCAGGCGGCGTGACACTGTCGGAGTCAGTCTGGTAAGGCGCCGGAAAAGGCCCGGCAGCCAGGGCCGGGAAATTCTTGCCGCCTTCCATTTCGTTGACCTGCCAGGCGCCGAGCAATCCTTGCTCGATCGCCACCGCACCGCGGCTGGCCGGGGAGATGACGCGACCGTGTCGCAGTTGGGTTTGTGCTTGTGGTTGATTCATGTTTTTCACTCCGTTGATTTAAGAACTCTCCATTCCGAGGAGAGGCCTTCAAGCTAACGGAGGTGATTTTTTTGTCCATCGGCGGTTTTGTCGCAGCCTGCCGGGACACAATCGGTAAAACAGCGAAAATACTGGATATATGTACAGTTAAGTGCGGCGAATCTCACTCGACGCATAGGCAAAGACCTACACGTCAAGGTTACGAAATCGCGCATTCACGCGTCACGGCAGTTGCGCCTGGAACTCCTTTTCGTATTGCCCGGCCAGCTGTTCTTTCTGTTTGTCGTCGAGCAGTTTCCCGGCCATCTGGAAGAACTTCTGTTCCTCTTCCTTGAGGTGATGGTGCACCTTGTCCGAGAGTTTTTTCGCGGTCGCGAGCCACGCCGGACTGGACATCTCGGTCTCGTCGAGCTCTTCCATCATTTCGTCCATCTCATGGTGTTCGGAAATGGCGTGGCGGCTGAGATCGACACCGTTGTCGAATTCCATCAGCGGGATATAGAAGTGGCGCTCTTCAGCAGTTTCATGGGCCTGCAGTTCGGCCTTGAGCTGCTTGTAGGCTTCAACGCGCTCCGGCGTATCGCCGCTGGTCGCGATCAGGGCTTTGGCGTAGGTACGCTGGCGGTCATGGCTTTCACGAAGGGCTTCAAAAATATTCATGGGGGGTCCTCATCAACCGCGTGCTGGAATGACGCTGTAAAGGCTAGACCGCAACGCGGGAGCGGCGGTTCCAAACGGTTGGGGCAAGGGCTTTGAAGATGCCCCCTAGACAGGCTAGGCTGCGGGTTCACACTACAAGGACGTCACGCATGAAGTTGCGCATCGAGCAGTCGCTGAACAACACCGAAGAAGAACGCCAGGCCATTCTGGCGCCCCTGCATGCCTACAACGTCGCCAAGGCCGGGATCGCGGTATCTGAGCCGCTCACCCTGCTGGTGCGCGACGATGACAACCAGATCCTTGGCGGGCTGTATGGGCGGCTGGTGTGCCAGTGGCTGTTCATCGATTTGCTGTCAGTGCCCGAGGCTGGCCGCGGTCAGGGTGTTGGATCGAAGCTGATGCGCATGGCCGAAGACCTGGCGCGGGAGAAAGGCTGCATCGGGGCATGGCTCGACACCTTCGACTTTCAGGCGCCGGCGTTCTACGAAAAGCTCGGGTATAGCCAGTTTGGGGAAATCGACGACTACCCGCCGGGACATAAACGGCATTTTTTCCAGAAGCGCTTGATCGTTTGAAGGGGCCGGCCCCTTCGCGGGCAAGCCTGCTCCCACAGGTTTTGTGGTGAGGCTGAAATCTTCAGCGACACACAAAATCCTGTGGGCTTGCCCGCGCTGAGGCTGGCCGCATCAATGCATGATCAAAGGCAGGTCGCCAACGCCGCCAAGCGCCGCTTGGCGACAAAATCATCCTTTTGCACGTAGTAATTCAGCGTCGTGCCCGACGGCCCGGTCGTCACATCGACAAACGACTCGGCGGAACGCGTGTACACCGTCGTACCACCCTGTTTGCGCGGTTCCAGATAGGCGGCGGCATCCACGCCGAACACCGCTTCGTCCTGCCAGCCGAATTGCACGCACTGGGCCACGTTTTTCTCGGGCTTGTCCGAGGTCATGACTTTGTACGGCGTTCTCGTGCGAGCATCATCCATCACCGAACCCGCGCACCCGGCCAGCAGTGTTGCCGCCAGCGCTACCATCAGAATTCGCATTGTTTTCGCTCAGTCAGAAAAAAGCGGACTGTAGCACCGCAGCGGCAGGAATCGTTCTGCTTTACTGCATTTATCACGCGACACACGCCGGCAGCTACGGCAACCTACGGTCATCAGCCTCACAAGGAAAACCCATGGCGCCTACCGACCAGCGACATGAACATGCCCTGCAACTGTTTCTCGACGCGCGACCTGACTTGCGCGAAACCCTCGACAACCTCAACCCACTGCTGGCCCAGGCCAAAGGCGAAACCCAGGCCCAGTATCGCGAAGAGCGTCTGCACGAAGCATTTGAGGCGGAGGCCGAGAGCAAGGGCCTGTTTGCCTGGGAACTGACCCTGCAACTGACCACCGATTCGCCGCAGGAATATCGCGCGCAGCGCCTGGAGGTGCATCGCGAAGTCGCAGAGATGGCTGGCATGGACTGGCTGGAATATTGCGACCTGTATGGCATAGAACCTTAATCGCTGCGCAAGGACACCTGCACCCATGCTGCCATCCGCCTCGACTCACCGCGCCAGCCCCGGCCACCTGCACACGCAAAAGTGGCGCGGGCGCGTGGGCCTGGCGCTGGTGGCCAGCCTATCGGTACTCGCGGGCATGACCGATGCGATCGGCTTCATGGCCAGCGGCGACTTTGTTTCGTTCATGAGTGGCAATACCACACGCCTGGCCGTGGCGATCAGCGATGGTGATTTCGGGCTGACCGTGCGCCTGGTGATCCTCGTCGCGACCTTTATTGTCGGTAACGCCCTGGGCGTGCTCGTTGCTCGCCTCGGCGGCCGCCGGGCGCTGCCGCTGCTGCTGTGTATCGCCAGCCTGCTCTGCGCGGCGGCGATCTGGCCGTATGACGCACAATTGCCGGCGCTGCTGGCGGCGATCATTGCGATGGGCATGCTCAACGCGTCGGTCGAGGAAGTGAATGGCCTCCCGGTCGGGCTGACCTATGTCACCGGCGCCCTGTCACGCTTTGGCCGTGGCCTGGGCCGCTGGTTGCTCGGCGAACGCCGTAATGGCTGGCGGGTGCAACTGGTGCCGTGGAGCGGGATGTTTATCGGCGCGATTCTTGGCGCGGTGCTGGAACACCATTTTGGCCTCAAGGCGATGTTGGCCAGTGGTGTACTGGCCGCGATGCTGGGCGTGCTGTCCCTGGCCATTCCGCGTCGTTGGCAGTTAGGCTACATGCCCCGTTGAAATGCGATCCTGTGGGGTCATGTGCATGACTTCGGTTTCGCGGATGACTTCATAAAGCTTTATCATGGCCGCAGTTTCGCTGATCGAGTCCGTCATGAAGTTCGCCATTGCGCTGTTTTCCGCCGCCCATGCGCCCTCCTCGCGCCGCGCCCTGCTGTTTGCCCAGGCGGCACTGGCCGGGGGGCATGAGATTGTCCGGCTGTTTTTCTACCAGGATGGCGTCTACAACGCTTCCGACGCGGTGGTCACCCCGCAGGACGAACTCGACCTGCCCAAACAATGGCGTGCGTTCATCACCGAGCAGCAACTCGATGGCGTAGTGTGCATCGCCGCCGCCCTGCGCCGTGGTGCCTTGAACGGCGAAGAAGCCAAACGCTATCAGCGTGACGCCGTGTCCGTCAGCGCGCCGTGGGAGCTGTCCGGTCTTGGCCAGTTGCACGACGCCGCGCAAGATGCCGACCGCTTGATCTGTTTCGGAGGCGCATGACATGGCCAAATCCCTGTTGATCATCAGCCGCCAATCGCCTTGGTCCGGCCCCGGCGCCCGCGAAGCACTGGATATCGTGCTGGCCGGTGGCGCCTTCGACCTGCCGATCGGCCTGCTGTTTCTCGACGACGGCGTGCTGCAACTGGCCGCCGGGCAAAACGCCAAAGCCTTGCAGCAAAAGGACCTGAGCGCCAACCTGCAGGCGCTGCCGATGTTCGGTGTTGAAGAACTGTTCTATTGCGCCGACAGCGCCAGCCTGCGTGGGCTGAGCGATCTGTCGCTGGACGAGGCGCAGCCGCTCGCCGCCGAGCAAATCACCGCCCTTATTGACCGTTACGACCAGGTGATCACCCTCTGATGTCGACTTTGCATGTGTTGTCTCATTCCCCGTTCGGCGACGATCGCCTGAGCAGTTGCCTGCGTGTGATCGGCACGGCCGACGCCTTGCTGCTGTGCGGCGACGCCGTGTATGCCTTGCAATCCGGCACCGCGCCATTCACGGCGCTGCAAAGCCGTCAGCTGCAACTGTTCGTCCTCACCGAAGACGCCCAGGCCCGCGCCCAGCAGATTCCGGATTGGGTCGAAGCCATCGACTACCCGGCCTTCGTCGAATTATCGATCCACCACGACAAGGTCAACAGCTGGCTATGAATTCCCTGACCGTCGGCACCCGCGCCATCGAACTGGACAAGGATGGCTTTCTGGTTGACCTCGCAGACTGGTCCCACGATGTCGCGGGCGCCCTCGCCGCCGCCGAAGACATCGAACTCACCGCCGAACACTGGGAAGTCCTCGAACTGTTGCGCAGCTTTTACGCCGAATTCCAGCTGTCGCCGGCCACGCGCCCGCTGATCAAGTACACCGCGTTGAAACTCGGCGCGGAAAAAGGCAACAGCCTGCACCTGAACCGACTGTTCAAAGGCACCCCTGCCAAACTCGCCGCGAAACTGGCGGGCCTGCCCAAACCGACGAATTGCTTATGACTGACTTTCCAGCGCTGACCCTCGAAACGCCCGCCGAACACCCGTTCGCTCAATTCGTGCGGATCCTCGGCAAGGGCAAGCGCGGCGCCCGCGACCTGACCCGCGAGGAAGCCCGAGAGGCGATGGGCATGGTGCTCGACGATAAGGTCGAAGACACCCAGCTCGGCGCCTTTCTGATGCTGCTTCGGCACAAGGAAGAAAGCGCCGAGGAAATGGCCGGTTTCACCGAAGCCTTGCGCGAGCGTTTGCAGACGCCGGCGCTGAACGTCGACCTCGACTGGCCGACCTACGCTGGCAAGAAACGTCATCTGCCGTGGTACCTGCTGGCGGCCAAATGCCTGGCGCAAAACGGTGTGCGGATTTTCATGCATGGCGGCGGCGCCCACACCGCCGGGCGCCTGTATACCGAGCAACTGCTCGGTGAACTGCAGATCCCGTTGTGCCGCACCTGGCAACAGGTCGGCAGCGCACTGGATAACGGCGGCCTGGCGTTCATGCCGCTGATGGACTGGGCGCCGCAGTTGCAGAAGATGATCGACCTGCGCAATACCATGGGCCTGCGCTCGCCGATCCACTCGCTGGCACGGATTCTCAATCCGCTGCGCGCGCGTTGTGGTCTGCAGAGTATTTTCCACCCGGGTTATCAAGCCGTGCACCGGGAGGCCAGCGGCCTGCTCGGCGACACGGCGATTGTGGTCAAGGGCGACGGCGGTGAAATCGAGATCAATCCGGACGCCAACAGCCACTTGTACGGCACCGCCGGCGGCGAGAGCTGGGACGAGGAATGGCCGCAGCTGTCGAGCCAGCGCCACGTCAAACCGGCCGCGCTGGACATCGAGCATCTGAAAGCGGTGTGGCGCGGCGAGGTGGTCGACAGCTATCCGCAATTGGCCCTGATCTCGACCATGGCCCTGGCCCTGCGCGGCCTTGGCCAAAGCCGCGAGCAAGCCTTCGAAACCGCCGAACGCTACTGGGCCGCGCGGAACAAATCGATTTAACCGATCATTCGCGCCCGATCTTTGCGCTTTTTGTTCGAACTCATCGGAATAGACTCGACTCCAACGTTTATTGGTTTATGGAGTCTTGATCATGGGTTTACTCGTCGATGGCCACTGGCAGGACAAGTGGTACGAAAGCAGCAAGGACGGCGCGTTCCAGCGCGAACAGGCGCAGCGGCGTCACTGGGTCACCGCTGACGGCCAGCCGGGGCCGAGCGGTGAAGGCGGTTTTACCGCTGAAGCCGGACGCTACCACCTCTACGTGTCCCTCGCCTGCCCGTGGGCACACCGCACGCTGATCCTGCGCAAACTCAAGGGTCTGGAAAAGCTGATCGACGTCTCGGTGGTCAGTTGGCTGATGCTGGAAAACGGCTGGACCTTCGACAAGGCTCTCGGCTCGACCGGCGACAAACTCGATCACTTCGACTTCATGCACCAGCGCTACACCGCCGACACCCCGGACTACACCGGGCGCGTCACGGTACCGGTGCTGTGGGACAAGCAGCTCAAGCGCATCGTCAGCAATGAGTCGGCGGAAATTATCCGCATGTTCAACAGCGCCTTCGACAACCTCACCGGCAACGACCTGGACTTCTACCCGGCACCGTTACGCGGCGAGATCGACGCGCTGAACGAGCGGATCTACCCGGCAGTGAACAACGGCGTGTATCGCGCCGGCTTCGCCACCTCGCAACAGGCCTATGAAGCGGCGTTCGATGAGGTGTTTGCCGAGCTCGATCATCTGGAGCAGTTGCTGGGCGCCAACCGCTACCTGAGCGGTGAGTTCCTGACTGAAGCGGATGTGCGTCTGTTTACTACGATGATTCGCTTCGACGCGGTGTATCACGGCCACTTCAAGTGCAATTTGCGGCGGATTGCCGACTACCCGAACCTGTCTAACTGGTTGCGTGAGCTGTATCAGTGGCCGGGGATTGCCGAGACCGTGGACTTTCAGCACATCAAACATCACTACTACGGCAGTCACAAGACGATCAACCCGACGGGGGTTGTGCCGAAGGGGCCGGCGCAGGATTTCAGTGTGGCCCATGATCGGGCGCGGCTGAGCGGGAAAGGGGTTTGGCGCAGGGGCTGATTGATTCGCTGATGTTGAGGACGCCATCGCTGGCAAGCCAGCTCCCACAGGGATCTGTATAAAGCTGAAAATTGCAGCTTCAATACAAAACCCGTGGGAGCTGGCTTGCCAGCGATAGAGGCGACGCGGTTTTCAAACCTGCGCCTGAGCACCCTCGAACCACGCCAGTTTCTCGCGCAGTTGCACCACTTCACCCACGATCACCAGCGTCGGCGCATGCACTTCATGCTCCGCCACCAGGCGCGGCAAATCAGCCAAGGTGCCGGTAAACACCCGCTGATTGACCGTGGTGCCCTGCTGGATCAACGCCGCCGGGGTATCGGCCGAGCGACCGTGTTTGATCAACTGCTCGCAGATCACCGGCAACCCGACCAGGCCCATGTAGAACACCAGGGTCTGCGCCGGGGCAACCAGGTCGGCCCAAAGCAGATCGGTGGAGCCGTCCTTCAGGTGCCCGGTGACGAAGCGCACTGACTGCGCGTAATCGCGATGGGTCAGCGGAATCCCGGCATACGCCGCGCAACCGCTGGCCGCCGTGATCCCCGGTACCACCTGGAACGGAATACCGTGAGCCGCGAGTTCTTCGATCTCTTCACCGCCACGGCCGAAGATGAACGGATCACCGCCCTTCAACCGCACCACACGCTTGCCGGCCTTGGCCAGATCGACCAGTTGCTGATTGATCTGATCCTGCGGCACGGCGTGATCGGCGCGACGCTTGCCGACGTAGATCCGCTCGGCATCGCGACGGCACAGCTCAAGAATCGCCGGCGCCACCAGACGGTCGTACAGCACCACATCGGCTTGCTGCATCAGACGCAGGGCGCGGAAGGTCAGCAGGTCCGGATCGCCCGGCCCGGCGCCCACCAGATACACCTCACCGGTGGTGATGTCCGCTTCGCCATCAATCTTGGCTTGCAGCAGACGCTCGGCCTCGCCACCCTGCCCGGCCAGTTGCCGGTCGGCAATCGGGCCCTGAAACACGTCTTCCCAGAAACCGCGACGTTGCTGCACATCCGGAAACAGGTTCTTCACCTGATTACGGAAACGCGCGGCCAGACCGGCCAACTGGCCGTAGGTCGAGGGAATCCAGGTTTCGATCTTGGCGCGAATCAACCGCGCCAGTACCGGCGCATCGCCGCCGCTGGACACTGCGATGATCAACGGCGAACGATCGACGATCGCCGGGAAGATCACGCTGCACAATTGCGGCGCATCCACCACGTTGACCGGTACGCAGCGCCGATGGGCATCACTGGACACTTGGGCATTGAGCGCCTCGTCGTCGGTGGCGGCGATGATCAGCACGCAACCGTCCAGATCCGCCTCGCCGTAACCGCGCAACAGGCAATCACCACCCGAGGCGGTGATCAGTTCACGCAGTTGCGGTTCGATTTCAGGTGCGACCACCCGCAGCAGCGCACCGGCATCGGCCAGCAGGCGGGATTTGCGCAAGGCAATCTCCCCCCCACCGACAACCAACACACGACTGCCGCGCAGGTTGTGAAACAGCGGCAGATATTTCATTTAGCCGATGACCTCAAGGCCACCCATGTAAGGCTTCAGCACGTCCGGTACGCGGATCGAGCCGTCAGCCTGCTGGTAGTTTTCCAGCACGGCCACCAGGGTACGACCGACAGCCAGACCCGAGCCGTTCAGAGTGTGCACCAGCTCAGGCTTGCCGGTTTCCGGGTTGCGGAAACGCGCCTGCATGCGGCGGGCCTGGAAGTCGCCGCAGTTGGAGCACGACGAAATTTCCCGGTATTTGTCCTGGCTCGGGATCCACACTTCCAGGTCGTAGGTCTTCACGGCACTGAAGCCCATGTCGCCGGTGCACAGCGCCAGAGTGCGGTAAGGCAGACCCAGCAGTTGCAGGACTTTCTCGGCGTTGGCAGTCAGGCCTTCCAGCGCTTCCATCGACGTCGACGGCTCGACGATCTGGACCATTTCGACTTTGTCGAACTGGTGCTGACGGATCATGCCGCGAGTGTCGCGACCCGATGCGCCGGCTTCGCTGCGGAAGCACGGGGTGTGGGCGACGAATTTGATCGGCAGCTGCTTCGAGTCGACGATTTCACCGGCCACGATGTTGGTCAGCGACACTTCGGCGGTCGGGATCAGGTACAAATCGGCCTCGCCTTCGCGAGCGATCTTGAACAGGTCCTCTTCGAACTTCGGCAGTTGCCCGGTGCCTTGCAGCGCTGGAGCCTGAACCAGATAAGGCGTGTAAGCCTCTTCGTAGCCGTGCTCGTTGACGTGCAGGTTGATCATGAATTGCGCCAGGGCGCGGTGCAGACGAGCGATCGGCCCGCGCAGCAGGGCGAAACGCGCGCCGGACAGTTTGGCGGCCGTTTCAAAGTCGAGCCAGCCGAACTTCTCGCCCAGGGCAACGTGGTCTTTCACTTCAAAGTCGAAGGCGGTCGGGGTGCCCCAGCGGCGCACTTCGACGTTGTCGTCTTCGTCTTTGCCGACCGGCACCGATTCGTGCGGCAGGTTCGGGATACCCAGCAGGATCGAGTCCAGTTCGGTCTGGATCGCGTCCAGCTCGACCTTGCCGGCACTCAGCTCGCCCGCCATGCGCTCGACGTCCGCCATCAACGGTGCGATGTCTTCGCCGCGCTGCTTGGCCTGACCGATGGATTTGGAACGCGCGTTACGCTCAGCCTGCAGTGCTTCGGTGCGGGTCTGGACGGTCTTGCGCTGTTCTTCCAGCGCTTCGATGCGCGCGGTATCCAGGGCAAAGCCACGGGAAGCCAGGCGGTCCGCTACGTCCTGAAGGTTGCTACGTAACAGTTTGGAATCGAGCATGTCGGTTTCTCGTTATCAAAGTTTGGTCAAGGACAGGCCGGCCCACGTCGCGAGCAGCCCGCCGAATACGCTGAGTGCCGCATAGCCCAGGGCCAGCGGCACTTGCCCGCTTTCCAGCAGGCGCACCGTATCCAGTGAAAAGGATGAAAAAGTCGTCAGCCCCCCGAGGAAGCCGACCATCAACCCGGCGCGCACCTCGATCGGCACCTCCGGGCGTATCAAAAACAGGCCGTACAACACGCCAATCAGCAAACAGCCCACGATATTAACGGCCAGCGTCGCGGTATAGAAGTGCCGCGGCCAATTGGCATTGACCCAATTGCCGGTGGCGAAGCGCAACAGGGTGCCGGCAATCCCGCCGGCGGAGACTGCAACAATCAATGGAAGCACTATTTTCTCCGCTGTCTTGGGCTTAAACGATCGAGTTGAGCGAGGTGGTTGAGCTTCTCGCCGATCTTCAATTCCAGGCCTCGGGGCACCGGTTGGTAGAACGGGATCGGCTCAAGCTCCTCAGGGAAATAGTCTTCGCCGGCGGCGTAGGCGTCCGGCTCATCGTGGGCGTAGCGATATTCATCGCCGTAGCCCAGTTGTTTCATCAGTTTGGTCGGCGCGTTGCGCAGGTGCAGCGGCACTTCCAGCGAACCGTTTTCAGCGGCGGCGCGCAGGGCGGTCTTGAACCCCATGTACACCGCATTGCTTTTCGGGGCGCAGGCCAGGTAGGTAATGGCCTGGGCCACGGCCAGTTCGCCTTCCGGGCTGCCGAGGCGTTCCTGCACTTCCCACGCCGCCAGGCACAGGCTGAGGGCACGCGGGTCGGCGTTGCCGATGTCTTCGCTGGCCATGCGCACCACGCGCCGGGCCAGGTACAGCGGATCACAACCGCCGTCGATCATCCGCGCAAACCAGTACAGCGCGCCGTCGGGGTTGGAACCTCGCACCGATTTGTGCAACGCGGAGATCTGGTCGTAAAAGGCTTCGCCGCCTTTGTCGAAGCGCCGACGGGTGTCGCCGAGCAGGCTTTGCAGCAGTTCGGTGCCGATCTCGCTGTTGTCTTCGGCGAGGTCCGAGGCATTTTCCAGCAAGTTGAGCAGCCGTCGACCGTCGCCATCGGCGGCGGACAGCAACATCTGGAAGCCTTCATCGTTGAGCGTCAGGTGGCGCTTGCCCAGCCCACGCTCCTCGGTGAGTGCGCGATGCACCAGTTTGCGCAGCGCCGCTTCGTCGAGGCTTTTCAGCACATAGACGCGGGCCCGCGACAACAAGGCGTTGTTCAGTTCGAACGAAGGATTTTCGGTGGTGGCGCCGATGAAGATCAGTGTGCCATCTTCGACATAAGGCAGGAACGCATCCTGCTGCGACTTGTTGAACCGGTGCACTTCATCGACGAACAGAATCGTGCGCTTGCCGTACTGACCGGCCTGCTGCTTGGCGATTTCAACCGCCTGACGGATCTCCTTGACCCCGGCAAGCACCGCCGAGACCGTTTCGAAGTGCGCGTCCGAGACTTCCGCGAGCAATCGCGCCAGGGTGGTTTTACCCACGCCAGGCGGGCCCCAGAAAATCATCGAATGCAGGGCACCCTGCTCCAGCGCTTCACGCAGAGGCTTGCCGCGAGCGAGCACGTGCTCCTGACCGACGTACTCATCCAGATTGGTCGCGCGCAAACGCGCGGCCAGTGGCTGGGCAATCGGTGCACTGCGAAACAGATCCATCACGTAGCGTTGAAACCTCGAATTTTCTGAACTCTGTGGGTGACCCTGTGGCGAGGGGATTCATCCCCGTTGGGCTGCGAAGCGGCCCTTAAACCAGCAATTTCGTTGTATCAGGCCTACCAAGTGCAATGGTTTTGGCGACTGCTGCGCAGCCGAACGGGGATAAATCCCCTCGCCACAAAAGCTCCAAACCACAAAGGCCCAGTTCAGGATCCGGGGTTTATTCCTGGATCACGTCGGCACCCTTGGGGATGTCGAACTTGAACTTGGAGGCCGGCACTGGCTCGTTGGCCTTGACCCCGGTGAACAGGATGTTGGTGCGCTGGCCGACGCTGTCGATCAGTTGCATGTCATTGAGCAGACCGTTGCGGAACGACAGGCGCAGGTTGTCGAACAACGTGTCCTTGGTTTTCGGCTTCAGAGTGAAGTCGATCACGCCGCCTGCCTCTTTCGCCGTGATGTCGAAACTCTGGCTGATCTTCGACACATCACCGGACAACAACAACGCCGGGGTCTGGGTCAGACGCTCGTCGAGCTTCTTGATCGTCGCCTGTTCCAGATCCGGGTCCCACAAGGTGACTTTCTTGCCGTCGGAGACCATGGTCTGCTCGGCCGGCGCATTGGTGTGCCAGTAGAACAGGCCCGGACGCTGCAGGGTCATGTCGCCGGTGGTTTCCTGCAACTGCGTGCCGCTGCCGTCGAGGGTCAGCTGCGAGAAGTTCGCGCTCAGGGTCTTGGACGTTTCCAGCAATTGGGTCAGACGAGCCACGTCCTTGTCATCGGCGTGGGCCGTGAATGTGGTCAGTGCCAGTACTGGCAACAGCATGCGGATCAGACGCATGGGAGTCCTCTTGAATACTCGTGGGAGAGCGGCGGCACGTCATTGTGCCACCTCTTGCTTCTGGGATCAGTCGCGTACCGGGCCCGGGGCCAGCACTTCACGCGAACCGTTGGTGTTCATGGAGGTGACGACACCGGCCATTTCCATGGCTTCGATCATCCGCGCGGCACGGTTGTAGCCGATCTTCAACTTGCGCTGTACAGCGGAAATCGAGGCGCGACGGCTTTCCAGCACAAACTGCACGGCTTCGTCGTACAGTGCGTCCGCTTCCGGATCATCGCCGTCGCCGCCACCGCTGCTGCCTTCAAAACCGCTGCCTGCTTCTTCGACACCGTTGAGGATGTCATCGTTGTATTCCGGTGCGCCACGCAGTTTCCACGCTTCGACGACACGGTGGACTTCATCGTCGGACACGAATGCGCCGTGAACCCGGATCGGCAGGCTGGTGCCCGGCGGCATGTAGAGCATGTCACCGTGGCCGAGCAATTGTTCGGCGCCGCCCTGGTCGATGATGGTCCGCGAGTCGATCTTGCTCGAAACCTGGAACGCCATACGGGTCGGGATGTTGGCCTTGATCAGACCGGTGATCACGTCCACCGACGGCCGCTGGGTCGCGAGGATCAAGTGAATACCTGCCGCACGGGCCTTCTGCGCGATACGCGCGATCAGTTCTTCGACCTTCTTGCCGACGATCATCATCATGTCGGCGAATTCGTCGACCACCACGACGATGGTCGGCAGCTTCTGCAGCAGCGGCGCTTCATCGTGAATGCTTTCACGCTTGTACAGCGGATCGCTCAACGGCTCGCCGGCATCCTGGGCTTCCTTGACCTTGGCGTTGAAGCCGGACAGGTTACGCACGCCCATCTTCGCCATCAGCTTGTAGCGGCGCTCCATCTCGGCGACGCTCCAGCGCAAGGCGTTGGCGGCGTCCTTCATGTCGGTAACCACCGGGCACAACAGGTGCGGAATGCCTTCGTAGATCGACAGCTCAAGCATTTTCGGGTCGATCATGATCAGCTTGGCGTCTTCCGGGCCGGACTTGAACAGGATCGACAGGATCATCGCGTTCACCCCCACCGACTTACCGGAACCGGTGGTACCGGCTACCAGCAGGTGCGGCATCTTCGCCAGGTCGGTGATGACCGGTTTGCCGCCAATGTCGTGGCCCAGGGCCAGGGTGACCGGCGATTTGAAGTTGTCGTACTCGGGGGTCGACAGCACTTCGGAGAAGCGCACGATCTGCCGGTCTTCGTTGGGAATCTCGATACCCACGGTGGTCTTGCCCGGAATCACCTCGACCACGCGCACGCTGGTCACGGCCAGCGAACGCGCCAGGTCTTTCGCCAGGTTGGCGATGCGGCTGACTTTCACGCCCGCAGCGGGCTGGATCTCGTAACGGGTAATCACCGGGCCCGGATGGATCGAGTCCACCGTGACCTCGACCCCGAACTCCTTGAGCTTGATCTCCAGCAAGTGGCCGACCGCTGCCAGGGACTCCGGCGAGTAATTGAGCTGTTTCTTTTCCGCCGGATCGAGAATCGAGATCGGCGGCAAGGTGCCTTCCACGGCGCTGTCGACGAACAACGGCGCCTGTTTCTCTTTCTGCACGCGCTTGCTCGGTTCCGGGGCCTTGGCCGGGGCCGGGGCGATGACCGGCGGCACCTGCTTCTCACGGTCGGACATGTGCTTGCTCAGGGCTTGCTCACGCTCGATCAGGCGTTCCTTGACCTTGGCTTGTTCACGCTTGTCGGTGACCGTCGGCGCCACCACGTCATGTACGCGATCGTCGACTTCACGCAGTTGCGCGACCAGTTGTTTGCGCTCGGTGCGGGCCGACCACCAGCGGTTGAGCGCGCCCTGGAACAGCTCGAACAAGTCGAGGGTGATCTTGCCGGTGATGTCCATCACCTTGAACCACGACAGGTCGGTGAACACCGTCAGGCCGAACAGGAACAGGGCGATGAACAGCAGCGTGCTGCCTTGAATGTTCAGCGCGTTCTTCGCCAGATCGCCGAGGCTCTCGCCCAATGCGCCACCGGCGCCCGCCGGCAGACCGGTCGGGGCATGGAAATGGATATGCGCCAGTGCCGCGCCGGACAGCACCAGAAACACCAGACCGATCAGGCGCCAGGAGAACAGCCAGCCGCTCCACTGCCACGGTTCGTGACGCTGACGGAAGATCTGATACGCCTTGATCGCCAGCAACAACGGGAAGATGTACGCGAAATAACCGAGCACCATGAACAGGATGTCGG
Organism: Pseudomonas sp. GNP014; assembly: GCF_054344005.1. Taxonomy (NCBI): domain Bacteria; kingdom Pseudomonadati; phylum Pseudomonadota; class Gammaproteobacteria; order Pseudomonadales; family Pseudomonadaceae; genus Pseudomonas; species Pseudomonas sp. GNP014. The sequence continues at coordinate 5,091,581 of NZ_JBTGUS010000001.1, forward strand.
CGCTGTAGGAACCCGCCGGGCCGCCGAAATTCTGCACGTCGTCGATCTTGCTGTTGTGGCTCCAGCCCGGATCGTCCTTGCCGTAGGTCAGCAAAGCCATCATCAGGAACAGGCACAAGGCACCGATGGCGATCAATGCACCTTCCTTGAGCCGGTAGTGCAACTGTTGGCGCCAGAGCGGGACGACTGTTTTTGGTGCTGCGGTGGATTTCTTCAAAACGCTTCTTTTCCTGCGCCCGAGGCGCGTCCATCTATTGAATGACGATAAAAAACTGCCCAATCCAGGCAGGTGAAAAGTGAACGGGCACAACTGAGACTACTTTTAACACTGCGCTGCGGCTTTTATAAACACGGTGCGCAGCGAATATTCTGTTACAGCCCGGCATTGTACGGGTTTGTGCGTCTGATGCCATGCTTCAAAGCCCAGCATTGAGCATAGCCAAGCGCACGAAACCTGCGGTTCAATTTGAGCATGCATTGTCTTTTGTGACAAAGGCTTATGAGGTGTATTTGATGAACGCAGCGAAGCATTCACGCCTGATCATTCTCGGCTCCGGTCCGGCCGGCTACAGCGCCGCCGTCTACGCCGCCCGCGCCAACCTCAAACCCGTCGTGATTACCGGATTGCAGGCCGGTGGCCAGCTCACCACCACGGTCGAGGTCGACAACTGGCCCGGCGACGTCGAAGGCCTGACCGGCCCGGTGCTGATGGAGCGCATGCAAAAGCACGCCGAACGCTTTGCCACAGAGATCGTTTACGACCACATCCACACGGCCAAGTTGCAGCAGCGCCCGTTTGAACTCATCGGCGACAGCGGCACTTACACTTGCGACGCACTGATTATCGCCACCGGCGCGTCGGCGCAGTATCTGGGCCTGCCCTCGGAGGAAGCCTTCGCCGGCAAGGGTGTTTCCGCCTGTGCGACCTGTGATGGCTTCTTTTATCGCAATCAGGTGGTGGCGGTGGTCGGTGGCGGCAACACCGCTGTCGAGGAAGCGTTGTACCTCTCCAACATCGCCAAAGAAGTGCACTTGATCCACCGTCGCGACAAGTTGCGCTCGGAGAAAATCCTTCAGGACAAGCTGTTCGACAAAGCCGCCAGCGGTAACGTGCGCCTGCACTGGAACCAGAACCTTGACGAAGTGCTCGGCGACGCCAGCGGCGTGACTGGCGCCCGCCTGCGCGACAGCCACACCGGCGAAACCCGCGAACTGTCGTTGGCGGGCGTGTTCATTGCCATTGGCCACAAACCCAACACCGACCTGTTTCAGGGTCAGTTGCCAATGCGCGATGGCTATCTGGTGATCAAGGGCGGCAGCGAGGGCGATGCCACGGCCACCGCGATCCCCGGCGTGTTTGCCGCAGGCGACGTGGCCGACCACGTCTACCGGCAAGCGGTGACGTCCGCCGGCGCCGGTTGCATGGCTGCGCTCGATGCGGAGAAGTATCTGGACGACATTCCTGTCATTTAACGGCACACTTTATCGCGGGCCACACGACCCGCACCGCCCTCCCCTTCTGCAAGCCTGGATGCCATGCTGACTTGGTTACAACGCAACTCACTGACTTTTCCGCCGCTGGAAAAGGCCATGCGCGAACCCAACGGATTACTCGCCGCCGGCGGCGACCTGTCCGCCGATCGTTTGATTCAGGCTTATCGCCATGGCTGCTTTCCGTGGTTTTCCGAAGGCCAGCCGATTCTCTGGTGGTCGCCGGATCCGCGCACGGTGCTATTTCCCGACGAACTGCATGTCTCGCGCAGTCTCGGCAAATTACTGCGCAAGGCGCGCTATCAGGTGACCTTCGACCAGGATTTTGATGCCGTCATCCGCGCCTGCGCCGCGCCACGGGATTACGCCGATGGCACCTGGATCACGCAAGCCATGCAGGACGCCTACATTGAATTGCACCGCCGCGGCTTTGCCCATTCGGTGGAGGTCTGGGATCAGGGCGAACTGGTCGGTGGCCTGTATGGCCTGGCGATGGGCCAACTGTTTTTCGGCGAATCAATGTTCAGCCGCGCCGACAACGCCTCCAAATATGGCTTTGCCACACTGGTGCGACACTTGAAAGACTCGGGGTTTGTGCTGATCGACTGCCAGATGCCGACCGATCATCTGCACAGCCTCGGCGCCCGGGCGATTCCCCGCAGTGAATTCGCGCGCTATCTGGCCAATCATCTGGATCAACCTCAACGTGCCACCTGGGTTTGCTGAGCGACTTTTGCGCGCGTGGCTTACACTTAATTCACCAGCTTATCCCGAGGGTTGATCATGACCGAGTTGGCACGCCTCAAGTTCTATGCCACTCAGCCCCACTCTTGCAGTTATCTGCCCGAGGAGCAGGCGACGACCCTGTTTCTCGACCCGAGCCAGCCCATGGATGTGCATGTCTACGCAGACCTGTCGGAAATGGGCTTTCGTCGCAGTGGCGATCATCTGTATCGGCCGCATTGCCAGAACTGCAATGCGTGCGTACCTGCGCGCATTCCCGTGGCGCAGTTCATCCCCAATCGTCAGCAGAAGCGCATTTTCAAACGCAACGCCGACCTGCAGGTGCGTCCGGCCAAGCCGAAGTTCAGCGAAGAATATTTCGATCTGTACCAGCGCTATATCGAACAACGTCACGCCGACGGCGACATGTACCCGCCCAGCCGTGATCAATTCTCGACATTTCTGGTCCGCGACCTGCCCTTCTCGCGCTTTTACGAGTTCCGTCTCGACGGACGGTTGCTCGCCGTGGCGGTCACCGATTTACTGCCAAACGGCTTGTCGGCGGTGTACACCTTCTACGAACCCGCCGAAGAACGCCGCAGCCTTGGCCGTTTTGCCATCTTGTGGCAGATCGCCGAAAGCCATCGCCTCGGGCTTGAGGCGGTGTACCTCGGTTACTGGATCAAAAACTGCAAAAAGATGAACTACAAGACGCAATATCGCCCCATCGAATTGCTGATTAATCAGCGCTGGGTTGTCCTGAACTAAACCCAAGCCCTAAACCCCTTGGCGTAAACCCCATTTTTCGGGCACAATGCACGCCGCTTTTGCCTGGCGCAGTTGCACCGGGCCATTCATTGGATACCGAGGGCTTTACTGCATGTCGAAAGAAGACAGCTTCGAAATGGAAGGCACTGTCGTCGACACCCTGCCCAACACCATGTTTCGCGTGGAGTTGGAAAATGGGCACGTCGTAACCGCGCATATTTCCGGCAAGATGCGCAAGAACTACATTCGTATTCTTACCGGTGACAAAGTGCGCGTCGAGCTGACGCCCTATGACTTGAGCAAAGGGCGCATTACTTACCGCGCTCGTTAATCAAGTCAATACAGAACGCCCGGTTTATACCGGGCGTTTTTGTTTGTCTGGGATTTGGGTTTTGTGGGCATATCCGTAGCTGCGGGTGCTGCCGCTGGCGGTTTCGTTCTTACAGCGAGTCACCTTTTCCAAACGCCGGAAAGGTCACCCAAAAGGCTTTGCCCCGGCGTACGGCACTTCGCTGAGGCTCAGTGTTCCCTCTCTACGGAGTCCATCCGGAGGCATCGCCTACGGTTTGCTTCGCTGCACCTCCTCTCGATGAATGCGGCTTCGCCGCACGGCGCTGCGCGCCTACCCCCGGATGAACACCTACGCTCGGCCTGCCGATGGGGCAAAAGATCAAAAGCCGAAGCCAGATCAAAAGCCAGAGCCAGATCAAGAGCCCCTCACCCTAGCCCTCTCCCGGAGGGAGAGGGGACTGACCGTGGTGTTTGGGGGAGCTGCGCCGACGTGCGATACCGCGTTGAACTCAGGCTCTAAAAAGCAAATAAATCGGCCCCTCACCCTCCCAGAGAGAGGACTGATCGAAGTGTTTGGGAGAGCTACGCCGACGTGCGATATCGAGTCGAACTCAGATTTTGAAAAGCCCACAAATCGGCTCCCTCTCCCTAGGGAGAGGGCTGGGGTGAGGGGTAAATCCACCACAAATCCAAAGCCAAACACCCGCTCTTCACCACTCAATAGGCCGAGTGTCAGCTCGCCTGCTTTTGATCTTGATCCACGGGCGACATCGGAAGGCTGAGTGGAGGGATTGATCCGGGCGTGGGAGCGTAGCGACCGTTTGGCGCAGCCAAACACAGCGAGAGGAGGTGCAGCGAAGCAAACCGTAGGCGCTGCGCCCGGATCGATCCCGGAGCGAAGGAACCCCGAGCCTCAGCGAGCGGGCCGCACGTAGGAGCAAGCGTTTTTTTGCTTACTTTTTTTAGGCGTTTGTAAAAAAAGTGAGTCGCCGTAAGGGCGAAACCGTAATAAGCCCTCACCGCAGCAACGGATATTCACCCAAAAAACCCAGACAACAAAAAGGCGCCCGAAGGCGCCCTCTTGATCCAAGGCCGTCAGGCCATTTCTGCCGTCGTCTCGAAGTCAAACGTCAACTCACCATCCTTGATGTCGATGTGCACCACACCGCCATGCTCGGCCAGCTCGCCAAACAGAATCTCCTCCGCCAGCGGACGCTTGATCTTGTCCTGGATCAGACGCGCCATCGGACGTGCGCCCATCGCCGAATCATAACCACCCGCCGCCAGCCAACTACGCGCGGCATCAGTGACCTCAAGCAGCACACGCTTGTCTTCCAGCTGCGCCTGAAGCTCGGTAAGGAACTTGTCCACCACGCTTTTGATGACCTCATGACTGAGGCGACCAAACTGGATAATGGTGTCCAGACGGTTACGGAACTCCGGCGTAAAGCTCTTCTTGATCACTTCCATCGCATCAGACGAGTGGTCCTGATGGGTGAAACCGATCGAAGCACGCGCCGCCGTTTCGGCACCGGCGTTAGTGGTCATGATCACGATCACGTTGCGGAAGTCCGCCTTGCGCCCGTTATTGTCGGTCAGCGTACCGTGGTCCATTACCTGCAACAGCAGGTTGAAGACTTCGGGGTGCGCCTTCTCGATTTCATCGAGCAACAACACGCAGTGCGGCTGCTTGGTGATCGCTTCGGTCAACAGACCGCCCTGATCGAACCCGACATAACCCGGAGGCGCACCAATCAGACGCGATACGGTGTGACGCTCCATGTATTCGGACATGTCGAAGCGCACCAGCTCGATCCCCAAGGCCTTGGCCAATTGCCGCGCGGCCTCGGTTTTACCGACACCGGTAGGGCCTGCGAACAGGAATGAACCGACTGGCTTGTCAGGCGACTTGAGCCCGGCACGCGACAGCTTGATCGCAGTCGACAGCGAGTCGATCGCTGCGTCCTGACCAAACACCGTCAGCTTCAGGTCGCGCTCCAGGTTACGCAGCAGTTCCTTGTCGGAACTGGTGACGTGTTTTGGCGGAATCCGCGCGATTTTCGCCACAATGTCTTCGACCTGCGGCACTTCGATACGCTTGACGCGCATCTCGACCGGTTGCAGACGCTGGTAGGCGCCCGCCTCGTCGATCACGTCGATGGCCTTGTCCGGCATGTGCCGGTCATTGATGTAGCGCGATGCCAGTTCAGCAGCGGCGCGCAACGACTCATCGCTGTACTCGATATTGTGGTGCTGCTCGAAACGCCCTTTCAGGCCACGCAGGATACCGATGGTGTCTTCCACCGACGGCTCGACCACGTCGACTTTCTGGAAGCGACGCGCCAAGGCACGATCCTTCTCGAAGATGCCGCGGAATTCCTGGAACGTGGTCGAACCGATGCAACGAATGTCACCAGACGAGAGCAATGGCTTGAGCAGGTTCGAGGCATCCATCACGCCACCGGACGCAGCACCCGCACCGATGATGGTGTGGATTTCGTCGATGAACAGGATCGCCTGCGGACGTTTTTTCAGTTCATTGAGCAGCGCCTTGAAGCGCTTCTCGAAATCGCCGCGATACTTGGTGCCCGCGAGCAGAGCACCGAGGTCGAGGGAATACACGACGCTGTTGGCCAGCAGGTCCGGCACCTGGTTGTCGACAATGCGCTTGGCCAGACCTTCGGCAATCGCGGTTTTACCCACGCCCGCCTCGCCGACCAGCAGCGGATTGTTTTTACGCCGGCGCGCAAGAATCTGCGCCACACGCTCGACTTCCATTTCGCGGCCGACCAGCGGGTCAATGCGACCCTGGCGCGCAAGTTCGTTGAGGTTGCTGGCATAAGCATCCAGAGGATTGCCTGAAGAAGAAGACTCACCGCCCTCGTCGTCCTGCATATCTTGTTCACCTTCAGAGTGATCGCCATGCCCCGGCACTTTGGAAATGCCGTGAGCGATGTAGTTGACGACATCAATGCGCGCCACGCTCTGCTGTTTCAGCAGGAACACGGCCTGACTCTCTTGCTCACTGAAGATTGCAACCAGCACGTTAGCGCCGGTTACTTCGCGTTTGCCCGAGCTCTGTACGTGGAAAACAGCACGTTGCAGTACACGCTGGAAGCCCAGGGTTGGCTGGGTTTCGCGATCTTCGTCATGAACGGGGATCAATGGCGTGGTGGAGTCGATGAACTCCTGCAGGTCATGCTTGAGTTTGTCGAGGTTTGCGCCGCAGGCACGCAAAACGGTGGCGGCAGCCTCATTGTCCAATAGGGCCAGCAAAAGGTGTTCGACGGTCATGAATTCATGACGCTTCGAACGAGCCTCCTTGAAGGCTAGATTGAGGGTGACTTCGAGCTCGCGGTTTAACATAGCTTCACCTCATACCCAAGTGGTCGGCGATTAACCGTCCTTCTCGATTTCACAGAGTAGCGGATGCTGGCTTTCCCTGGCGTACTGGTTGACCTGCATGGCCTTTGTCTCGGCGATGTCGCGGGTAAACACTCCACATACTGCCCGTCCTTCTGTGTGGACGGCCAGCATGACCTTGGTCGCCAGCTCGCGATTCAGGTTAAAAAACACCTCGAGCACTTCGACGACGAAATCCATCGGTGTGTAGTCATCATTAAACAAAACCACCTTGTACATCGGCGGCGCCTGTAACGCAGGCTTTGCTTCCTGAACAGCAACGCCTGCCGAATCGTCGTCGTGCTCCTCTGGAAGATCCTTTTGGAGAAGCGGGCGATCCTGATTGAATGTTAGTCGAATCTGGCTGATTGCATGCATGGAAAGAAAGGTTCTTCAGTTGTGCAAATACAGTGGTGGGGGCGGCTGTCCACGTTTTCAACTTCGACTGCCCGGTCACCTTGACTATCGGGAAAACGGTGTTACAACCAATAGAGCCCACAGTGGGTAAAAAAGATCCGCGGAGTCAATTCTTTTACGGATTAGATTGCGGATGAATTGGATGATACTCCAGCGATGGAGTCTGGTGCAGAGGGATTTGAGCATGGCTGTCGGCAAGGTCAAGTGGTTCAACAATGCCAAGGGATTCGGCTTTATCAATACCGATGCCCGTGAAGGCCGCGATGAGGATGGCAAAGAGATCGACTTCTTTGCGCATTACTCCGCCATCGAGATGGGCGGGTACAGAACCCTCAAGGCAGGGCAAGCCGTCAGGTTTGAGATTGTGCAAGGCCCCAAAGGCCTGCATGCGACCAAGATTGAAAGCGTCGAGACCGTGGGAGGCGCCGTCTCGACTGCCGTCCAGCAGCAATCGGTAACCAGCTGACTCGACTGAATCACCTGCCAGAAAAAAACGCCCGGCTCGATCACTCGAGCCGGGCATTTTTGGTTACAGCCGCTTTCATTTACATATGCGAAATCAGCGCATCACCGAAGCCCGAAGACGAAACCAGCTTGGCCCCGTCCATCAGACGTTCGAAGTCATAGGTCACGGTTTTCGCACCAATGGCGCCGTTGGTGCCCTTGATGATCAGATCCGCCGCCTCAGTCCAGCCCATGTGACGCAGCATCATTTCCGCCGAGAGAATCAGCGAACCCGGATTGACCTGGTCCTTGCCGGCGTACTTCGGCGCGGTGCCGTGGGTCGCTTCGAACATCGCCACGGTGTCGGACAGGTTGGCGCCCGGTGCAATGCCGATACCCCCCACTTCCGCCGCCAGGGCATCGGAGAGGTAGTCGCCGTTGAGGTTCAGGGTCGCGATTACATCGTATTCGGCCGGGCGTAGCAGGATCTGCTGGAGCATGGCATCGGCGATGGCATCCTTGACCACAACGTTCTTGCCGGTTTTCGGATTCTTGAACTGCATCCACGGGCCACCGTCGAGCAGGGTCGCTCCGAATTCTTCGGCCGCCACTTCATAGGCCCACTCTTTGAAGGCACCTTCGGTGAACTTCATGATGTTGCCTTTGTGCACAATGGTCAGCGAATCGCGGTCGTTATCGACCACATATTGCAGAGCCTTGCGCGCCAGACGCTTGGTGCCTTCCAGCGAAACCGGCTTGACGCCGATACCGCAGTTTTCGTCGAAACGGATCTTGGTGACGCCCATTTCTTCTTTAAGGAATTTGATGACCTTGGTGGCTTCCGGCGAACCGGCCTTCCACTCGATGCCAGCGTAGATGTCTTCGGAGTTCTCGCGGAAGATGGTCATGTCGACGTCGCCAGGCTTTTTAACCGGGCTTGGCACACCTTCGAACCAGCGCACCGGGCGCAGGCAAACGTACAAGTCGAGTTGCTGACGCAGGGCCACGTTCAGCGAGCGGATGCCGCCACCGACGGGAGTGGTCAGCGGGCCTTTGATGGAAACCACGTAATCCTTGACTGCATCCAGGGTTTCCTGAGGCAGCCAGGTATCCTGATCGTAAACCTGAGTGGCTTTTTCCCCGGCGTAGACTTCCATCCAGGAAATCTTGCGTTTACCGCCGTATGCCTTTTGAACTGCAGCATCGACCACCTTGATCATCACCGGACTGATGTCGACACCAATGCCGTCACCTTCGATGAAGGGGATGATCGGGTTATCAGGAACATTGAGAGAATGGTCTGCATTGACGGTGATTTTGTCGCCGACGGCTGGAACCTGAATCTTCTTGTAACCCATGCTGAACTCCATTGTTTGGATTGAACATCTGGCTTGGTTCGAGCGTAACCCAGTTAAATCAACACGCAAACCCTCTGTTCGTGGCGCGCCTACATCTCGTTTCGTACAAGCCTGAAAGCAAAGGGAAAAGCGCCAAACTCAAGCATTCGCGACGACTCTACGCCCCACCCCGCCCTGCGACCTTTAGACCAATGGACGAGAATCGTTGCATATGAACCATCGGCAGATTGCCAGCTACCTATGTATAATGGCGCCCGCTGACCAAAGGGTCACGACGGCTGGCCTCTCTAGCACGAGACTTTCCGCCTGATTGGTCGGGTTGTTACCGCAGTCCGACTGCTTGACGCTCTACTGATGCACCCAACATCACCGCGAAGAATCTCGACATTCGGTTCATGGATGACTTTGAACGAACGCGCTTACCCGGCGCCCCTCGAGTTTCTGCGCACGCTTTAGCAAAGAAGAGAGAGTTAATCCGAATATGCCCACCCGCTCGAAGATCATCTATACCTTCACCGACGAAGCTCCAGCCCTCGCCACCTATTCCCTGCTGCCGATCATCGAGGCTTACACCGCCTCGGCCGATATCGCCGTGGAAACCCGCGATATCTCTCTTGCAGCACGTATTCTGGCCAGCTTCCCCGAGCAACTGGGCGACAAAGCCGTAGCCGACCACCTCGCCGAACTGGGCGACCTGGCCGTTACGCCTGAAGCCAACATCATCAAGCTGCCGAACATCAGTGCTTCGGTGCCACAGCTGCAAGCCGCGATCAAAGAGCTGCAAGCCCAGGGTTACAACCTGCCGGACTACCCGGAAGCCGTGACCAACGATGCCGAGAAAGAAGCCAAGGCGCGTTACGACAAGGTCAAGGGCAGCGCCGTGAACCCGGTTCTGCGTGAAGGCAACTCCGACCGTCGCGCTCCGCTGTCGGTTAAAAACTATGCGCGCAAGCACCCGCACAAAATGGGCGCCTGGGCCAAAGACTCCAAGTCCCACGTGGCTCACATGAGCACCGGCGATTTCTACGGCAGCGAAAAAGCTGCCCTGATCGACGCCGCTGACGCCGTGAAGATCGAGCTGATCGCCAAGGACGGTACTGCTACCGTTCTGAAAGAAAAAACCAGCGTTCAGGCCGGCGAGATCCTCGACTGCGCCGTAATGAGCAAAAACGCTCTGCGCGCATTCATCGCCGCTGAAATCGACAGCGCCAAGGCCCAAGGCGTGCTGCTGTCGGTGCACCTGAAAGCGACCATGATGAAGGTTTCCGACCCGATCATGTTCGGCCAGATCGTTGCCGAGTTCTATAAAGACGCCCTGACCAAGCACGCTGACGTGCTGGCCCAGATCGGCTTCAACCTGAACAACGGCATCGGCGACCTGTACGCACGCATCAAGGCCCTGCCGGCCGAGCAGCAAGCACAGATCGAAGCCGACATGGCAGCGGTCTACGCCGCTCGCCCTGCGCTGGCGATGGTCAACTCCGACAAAGGCATCACCAACCTGCACGTGCCGAGCGACGTTATCGTCGACGCCTCGATGCCAGCGATGATCCGTGACTCCGGCAAGATGTGGGGCACCGACGGTCAGCTGCACGACACCAAGGCAGTGATCCCGGATCGTTGCTACGCGACCATCTACCAGGCCGTGATCGAAGATTGCAAAGCCAACGGTGCGTTCGATCCGACCACCATGGGCAGCGTGCCAAACGTAGGCCTGATGGCGAAGAAAGCCGAAGAGTACGGTTCGCACGACAAGACCTTCCAGATCAAGGCTGACGGCGTGGTTCGCGTGACCGACAGCAAGGGCAAGCTGCTGATGGAGCAGGCTGTTGAAGCCGGCGACATCTTCCGCATGTGCCAGACCAAAGACGCGCCGATCCAGGACTGGGTCAAACTGGCCGTCAACCGTGCTCGCGCCAGCAGCACCCCGGCGATCTTCTGGCTGGACCCGATGCGCGCCCACGACGGCGTGGTGATCGAGAAAGTTCAGGCTTACCTGAAGGATCACGACACTGCCGGTCTGGACATCCAGATCATGGCGCCGGTCGATGCCATGAAGTACACCCTGCAGCGCACTCGCGAAGGCAAGGACACCATTTCGGTGACCGGCAACGTCCTGCGCGACTACCTGACCGACCTGTTCCCGATCATGGAACTGGGCACCAGCGCCAAGATGCTGTCGATCGTGCCGCTGATGAACGGCGGTGGCCTGTTCGAAACCGGCGCCGGCGGTTCGGCACCGAAGCACGTGCAGCAACTGGTTGAAGAGAACTTCCTGCGCTGGGATTCGCTGGGCGAGTTCCTCGCACTGGCAGCGTCCCTTGAGCACCTGGGTGTGAACTACAACAACCCGAAAGCGCTGGTGCTGTCGAAAACCCTGGATCAGGCCACTGGCCAGTTCCTCGACAACAACAAGTCGCCATCGCGCAAAGTCGGCAACATCGACAACCGCGGCAGCCACTTCTACCTGGCGCTGTACTGGGCTCAGGCCCTGGCCGCCCAGACCGAAGACGCTGCACTGCAAGCGCAGTTCGCGACCCTGGCCAAAACCCTGACCGAGAACGAGGCGACCATCGTTGCCGAGCTCAACGCCGTTCAGGGCAAGCCAGTGGACATCGGTGGTTACTACCACGCCGATGCCGAGCTGATCAGCAAGGCCATGCGCCCAAGCGCAACCTTCAACGCGGCGATTGCTGCGCTGGTTTAAGGTTGTAAAGGGAACATCACAAACCCCGGCCTTGTGCCGGGGTTTGTGTTTCCGGGCTTTATGATCACCACAAAACCCTGTGGGAGCTGGCTTGCCAGCGATGGCGGTTTATCATTCAACATTGATGTGACTGATCCATTGCTATCGCTGGCAAGCCAGCTCCCACAGGGTTCGGGTTTCAATATTCAACACCGAGGTATACTCATGGAATGGCTCCCCCACATCACCGTCGCCACCATCGTCGAGGACAACGGCCGCTTCCTGATGGTCGAAGAGCACAAGGCCGGGCGTAACGTGCTGAACCAACCCGCCGGTCACCTCGACCCGGACGAAACCCTGATCGACGCCGCCGTGCGCGAAACCCTCGAAGAGACCGGCTGGGACGTCGAACCCACCGGCGTGATTGGCATTTACCTGTACACCGCGCCGAGCAACGGCGTGACTTACCAGCGTGTGTGCTTCAGCGCCAAAGCGGTGAAACACCACCCGGACTACCAACTGGACGATGGCATCGTCGGCGCCAAGTGGTTGACCCGCAGCGAATTAATCGCCCAGCGCGACAACTGGCGCAGCGAGCTGATCATCCGCTGCATCGACGATTATCTGGCCGGTCATCACTTCAGTCTCGAACTGATCCGCCCTTCTCTTTAGCCTTGAGGCCGTGAGCCTGATAGAATCGCGTCCTTTTTCAAGACACTCATTGAATCCCTATGCGTGATCCAGCCCCTTCTGACACATCCAAGAAGCGCGTCATTGTCGGCATGTCCGGCGGCGTGGACTCTTCCGTTTCCGCTCTCCTGCTGATCGAGCAGGGTTACGAGGTGGAAGGCCTGTTCATGAAGAACTGGGAAGAAGACGACGGAACGGAGTACTGCACCGCCATGGACGACCTGGCGGATGCCCAGGCTGTCTGCGACAAAATCGGTATCAAGCTGCACACCGCCAACTTCGCCGCCGAATACTGGGACAACGTGTTCGAGCACTTCCTCGCCGAATACAAGGCCGGCCGTACGCCGAACCCGGACATCCTGTGCAACCGCGAGATCAAGTTCAAGGCGTTTCTCGACTACGCCATGATGCTCGGCGCCGACCTGATTGCTACCGGCCACTACGTGCGTCGCCGCGACATCGAAGGCCGCACCGAACTGCTAAAGGGCCTCGACCCGAACAAGGATCAGAGCTACTTCCTGCACGCCGTCGGCGGCGAACAGATTGCCAAGACCCTGTTCCCGGTCGGTGAGCTGGAGAAGCCTGAAGTCCGCGCGATTGCCGAGAAATACGAGCTGGCGACCGCCAAGAAGAAGGATTCCACCGGGATCTGCTTTATTGGCGAACGCCGCTTCAGCGACTTCCTCAAGCAATACCTGCCGGCGCAACCGGGCGAAATCAAGACCACCGAAGGCGACGTCATCGGCCGTCACCACGGCTTGATGTACCACACCATCGGTCAGCGCCAGGGCCTCGGTATCGGCGGCTTGAAAGACGCCGGCGACGAGCCGTGGTACGTGCTGCGCAAGGACCTGGACACCAACGAGCTGATCGTCGGCCAGGGCAACAACCATCCGTGGCTGTTCTCCAGCGCCCTGCTCGCTTCGGAAATCTATTGGGTCAACCCGATCGACCTGAGCCAGCCGCTGCGCCTCACCGCCAAAGTGCGTTATCGCCAGAGCGACCAGGCCTGCACCCTGGAAAAAACCGCCAGCGGCTACCGCGCCGTGTTCGACGAACCGCAACGTGCGGTCACTCCAGGCCAGTCCGTGGTGTTCTACGACGGTGAAATCTGCCTCGGTGGCGGCGTGATCGAAGTCGCCGAGCCGTGGAGCGGCCAGGCATGAGCCCGACCCAGGAGCAACTGACCGCGCTGGGCGGCGTGTTTCTCGCCGCCGTGCTGGTTGACCGCATCGCCAAGACCGGCCAGACCAACGAGGCCGGCCTGAGCTGCATGCTCGGCAGCCTGCTGGTACGCGACCCCAAGGACACGCTCGACGTATACGGCGGCGACGACATCAATCTGCGCGAAGGCTATCGTGCGTTGATCGGCGCCCTTGAACGCGACCCGAGCACCTTGCAGCGCGAGCCGTTGCGTTATGCGCTGTCGATGCTCGGCCTGGAGCGGCAACTGGCCAAGCGTGGCGACATGCTCGACACCATCGGCAAGCGCCTGCCGCAGATCCAGTCGCAGGTCGAACACTTCGGCCCGGCCCACGAAAACGTGGTCGCCGCATGCGGCGCGCTGTATCAGGACACCCTGAGTACCTTGCGCCAACGCATTCAAGTGCACGGCGACATGCGCAACCTGCAGCAACCGAGCAACGCCTCGAAGATCCGCGCCCTGCTGCTCGCCGGCATCCGTTCGGCGCGCCTGTGGCGTCAGCTTGGCGGGCACCGCTGGCAGTTGGTGATCAGCCGGCGCAAGCTGCTCAAAGAGCTGTATCCGTTGATGCGCAGCGAGTAAATCGTCGCGCAATAAAAGTTTTGTAGTCTGTAGCGCGTAATACGCCGGTCAGTTGGCAACGGACCGGCGGATTTTTCATGTATGATACGCGCCCCATTTCGTTGCCCGACTGTCCGAGAACACCCCATGCAGCTCTCTTCGCTCACTGCGGTTTCCCCTGTTGACGGCCGCTACGCCGGCAAAACCCAGGCCCTGCGCCCGATTTTCAGCGAGTACGGCCTGATCCGTGCCCGCGTCCTGGTTGAAGTGCGCTGGCTCCAGCGCCTGGCCGCCCACGCCGGTATCCCGGAAGTGCCAGCCTTCTCCGCCGAGGCCAACGCCGTTCTCAATGAACTGGCTGAAAACTTCTCGCTGGAGCACGCCGAGCGCGTCAAAGAGATCGAGCGCACCACCAACCACGACGTCAAGGCGATCGAATACCTGCTCAAGGAGCAGGCGGCCAAGCTGCCGGAGCTGGCCAAGGTCAGCGAGTTCATCCACTTTGCCTGCACCAGCGAAGACATCAACAACCTGTCCCACGCCCTGATGCTGCGCGAAGGCCGTGACGACGTGATGCTGCCGCTGATGCGCCAGACCGCCAATGCCATCCGCGAACTGGCGATCCGTTTCGCTGACGTGCCAATGCTGTCGCGCACCCACGGTCAACCGGCCTCCCCGACGACTTTGGGTAAAGAGCTGGCGAACGTGGTGTACCGTCTCGAGCGTCAGATCGCTCAAGTCGCTGCCGTACCGCTGCTGGGCAAAATCAACGGTGCTGTCGGCAACTACAACGCACACCTGTCGGCCTACCCGCAGATCGACTGGGAAGCCAATGCCCGCGCCTTCATCGAAGACGAACTGGGCCTGGGCTTCAACCCGTACACCACGCAGATCGAACCGCACGACTACATCGCCGAGCTGTTCGACGCCATTGCGCGCTTCAACACCATCCTGATCGACTTCGACCGCGACATCTGGGGCTACATCTCCCTGGGTTATTTCAAGCAGCGCACCATCGCGGGCGAAATCGGTTCGTCGACCATGCCGCACAAGGTCAACCCGATCGACTTCGAAAACTCCGAAGGCAACCTGGGTATCGCCAACGCCCTGTTCCAGCACCTGGCGAGCAAACTGCCGATTTCCCGCTGGCAGCGCGACCTGACCGACTCCACCGTACTGCGCAACCTCGGTGTCGGCTTCGCCCACAGCGTGATCGCGTACGAAGCCAGCCTCAAAGGCATCAGCAAGCTGGAGCTCAACGAGCAGAAGATTGCCGCTGATCTCGACGCATGCTGGGAAGTCCTGGCTGAGCCGATCCAGACCGTGATGCGCCGCTACAACATCGAAAACCCGTACGAGAAGCTGAAAGAACTGACCCGCGGCAAGGGCATCAGCCCTGAAGCGTTGCAGACTTTCATCGACGGCCTGGACATGCCAGCGCAAGCGAAAGCCGAGCTCAAGCAACTGACCCCGGCCAACTACATCGGCAACGCTGTAGCGCAAGCCAAACGCATCTGATCGACCGCTTGATCCGTTTGAGACGCCCGGCCGCGCCGGGCGTTTTTATTCCCGTCTGAAAAGTGCTTTTTTTCAATAGGTTACATATGAATTCCGATATTCCTCTTCAACTTCTGGGCGGCCTTACAGCACGCGAATTCCTGCGCGACTACTGGCAGAAAAAGCCACTGCTGATCCGTCAGGCGATTCCTGACTTCGAAAGCCCGATCGACGCCGACGAACTGGCCGGCCTGGCCCTGGAAGAAGAAGTCGAATCGCGTCTGGTGATCGAACACGGCGAGCGCCCATGGGAACTGCGTCGCGGCCCGTTTGCCGAAGACGAATTCAGCAAGCTGCCGGAAAAAGAGTGGACCCTGCTGGTGCAGGCCGTTGACCAGTTCGTCCCGGAAGTCAGCGAACTGCTGGAAAACTTCCGCTTCCTGCCGAGCTGGCGCGTCGATGACGTGATGATCAGCTTCGCCGCCCCGGGTGGCAGCGTCGGTCCGCACTTCGACAACTACGACGTGTTCCTGCTGCAAGGCCACGGCAAGCGCAACTGGAAAATCGGCCAGATGTGCGATTCCGAGAGCCCGCTGCTGCAACACGCCGACCTGCGCATCCTCGCCGAATTCCACGAAACCGAAGAGTGGGTACTGGAGCCGGGCGACATGCTCTACCTGCCGCCCCGTCTGGCCCATTGCGGTGTCGCGGTCGACAACTGCATGACCTACTCGGTCGGTTTCCGCGCACCGAGCGCTTCTGAAGTGCTGACCCACTTCACCGACTTCCTCAGCCAGTTCCTGACTGACGAAGAGCGCTACACCGATGCCGACGCGCAACCGGCCGCTGACCCGCATCAGATTCAACACGACGCACTGGATCGCCTGAAAGCCCTGCTCGCCGAGCACATGAGCGACGAGCGTCTGCTGCTGACCTGGTTCGGCCAGTACATGACCGAGCCGCGCTATCCGGAACTGGTGGTGGGCCCGGAAGAAGTTGAAGAAGAAGACTTCCTCGCTGCGCTGCAGGATGGCGCGGTACTGATCCGCAACCCGAGCGCGCGCCTGGCCTGGTCGGAAGTCGATGACGACCTGCTGCTGTTCGCCAGCGGCCAGAGCCGTTATCTGCCGGGCAAACTGCGCGAACTGCTGAAGCTGATCTGCGCCGCCGACGCCCTGCACACCGACAACCTCGGCGACTGGCTGGACGACGAAGACGGTCGCGGCCTGCTGTGCGAACTGGTCAAGCAAGGCAGCCTGGGGTTCGCCGATGAATAAGATTCGCGTACGTGTCGCAGACTGGCAGAAGGACATCGCCGAGATCCGGCGCATTCGTGAAACGGTGTTCATCGCCGAACAATCGGTGCCACCCGAGCTGGAATGGGACGCGGATGACGCGACCGCCGTGCATTTTCTGGCGTTTGAAGGCGACTTTCCGATTGGCACTGCGCGCCTGTTGCCCGACGGGCACATTGGCCGGGTATCCGTGCTGAAAGACTGGCGCGGGATGAAGGTTGGCGATGCGCTGATGCAAGCGGTGATTGCTGAAGCTGAAGCGCGAGGCCTGCAGCAGCAGATGCTCAGTGCGCAGGTACAGGCCACGGCGTTCTATGAGCGCTTGGGCTTTAGCCTGGTCAGTGAGGAATTCCTTGAAGCCGGGATTCCGCATGTCGATATGGTTCGCCATTCGGCTTGAGACCGCGGCGCGGCGATCGCGAGCAGGCTCACTCCTACAATTGAAATGCGATTCCCTGTAGGAATGAGCCTGCTCGCGAAGAGGCTCGCAAGCACACCACAAAACGCCCCGACATCCGCCGATGCCGGGGCGTTTTGCTGTCTACGATTCAACTTGCACCACCGCAGGCCGACAAACTGGCAATATCAAGCCTTTCGAAAGCGGAGATAACGGACATGTCCCTACGCACCCTGCTCACCACCCTGCTGCTCGGTTGCAGCCTGTCGGTGATGGCAGCCACAGAAATCGTGCCCCTCAAGTACCGCACCAGCGCCGACATGCTGCCGATGGCACAAGACTTCATCGGCAAGGACGGCCAGGTCAGCGCCTATGGCAATCAACTGATCATCAAGGCCGAGCCGGACAAGATTCAGGAGCTCAAGGCGCTGGTCACCCAACTCGACACTGCACCCAAACGCTTGTTGATCACGGTCGACACCAACGAAAACAACGGCCGTGGCGATGAAGGCTACTCGGTCAACGGCGCGCCGCCGAACCAGACCCGGATCATCAGCCGCAGCACCGCCAGCCGCGACGGCGGCGTGCAGCAGGTACAGGCCACCGACGGCATGCCGGCGCTGATCCAGGTTGGCCAGAGCGTGCCGATCACCAGCAGCCAGACCAACTCCTATGGCGATTACAGCAGCCAGACGCAATATCGCAACGTCACCCAGGGTTTTTACGTGACGGCCAGCGTCACCGGCGACATCGTTCACCTGGCAATCAGTACCAACCGTGACCGCATGAGCCAGGAACGTCCCGATGTAGTGAACGTGCAAAGCACCGACACAACCGTCAGCGGACGCCTCGGCGAATGGATCACCCTCGCCGGCGTCAATCGCCAGACTCAGGCCGACCAACAGGGCCTGACCCGCAGCTACTCGACTCAAGGCCGGGATGACATGACCTTGCGGGTCAAAGTCGACGCGCTGGACTAAAGCACCGAAAACTGACTGATTAGTCGTATTAGACCAAAGATGTAGTGCTTGAAAAAAAGCACTACAAAACGTTTGACGAGGCAAAAAAGCAAAGGCATGATGGCCTCGCTCCCGCTAATCAGAGGCCCTGGCAAGGGCCTTCGAAGCGACGTTCGCACCTACCCCGCGAACCGCTTCGTGTCTATACCGCCCACAAGGTGTGTTTGACGAGGTTGTCGACTGGAACGAAGTTGTCCCGAGGGACGGAAGCGTTATTAGGTAACCCGGCACCACACTGCAGTTCGTATGAAAGGCCCACGACGCCCCGATTGCGCCCGCCAGTTCGCCTTTACCTGCTCACTTTCCCCTCGAGCCCATCGTTCATCCCGTCGCCTCCCCCGCCGAACCCGACTTGACCACCTAAGCTTCTGGTCAGCGAGCGCAGGAATTTTCCACCGCAGAACAACTTTTCATAAAGACGCGACGAGGTTTATCTCCATGGCACTGACACGCGAACAGCAAATTGCAGCCCTTGAAAAAGACTGGGCTGAAAACCCGCGCTGGAAAGGCGTGACTCGCACTTATTCCGCTGCTGACGTCGTCCGTCTGCGTGGCTCGGTTCAACCTGAGCACACTTTCGCGAAAATGGGCGCCGAGAAGCTGTGGAACCTGGTCACCCAGGGTGCCAAGCCGTCCTTCCGCCCAGAGAAAGATTTCGTCAACTGCATGGGCGCCCTGACCGGCGGCCAGGCTGTTCAGCAAGTCAAGGCCGGTATCCAGGCGATCTACCTGTCGGGCTGGCAAGTGGCTGCGGACAACAACTCCGCCGAATCCATGTACCCGGACCAGTCGCTGTACCCGGTGGACTCAGTGCCAACCGTGGTCAAGCGCATCAACAACTCGTTCCGTCGCGCTGACCAGATCCAGTGGAAAGCCGGCAAGAACCCGGGCGACGAAGGCTACATCGACTACTTCGCGCCAATCGTGGCTGACGCCGAAGCCGGTTTCGGCGGCGTTCTGAACGCCTACGAGCTGATGAAGAGCATGATCGAAGCAGGCGCCGCCGGCGTTCACTTCGAAGACCAGCTGGCTTCCGTGAAGAAGTGCGGCCACATGGGCGGCAAAGTACTGGTTCCAACTCAGGAAGCCGTACAGAAGCTGACCGCTGCCCGTCTGGCTGCCGACGTTGCCGGTACTCCGACCATCATTCTGGCTCGTACCGACGCCAACGCGGCTGACCTGCTGACTTCCGACTGCGACCCGTACGACCAGCCGTTCGTGACTGGCGAGCGTACTCAGGAAGGTTTCTACAAGGTTCGCGCTGGCCTGGACCAAGCGATCGCCCGTGGCCTGGCTTACGCGCCGTATGCCGACCTGATCTGGTGCGAAACCGCCAAGCCGGATCTGGAAGAAGCCCGTCGCTTCGCTGAAGCGATCAAAAAGGAATACCCGGACCAACTGCTGTCATACAACTGCTCGCCTTCCTTCAACTGGAAGAAAAACCTGGACGACGCGACCATCGCCAAGTTCCAGCGCGAACTGTCCGCCATGGGTTACAAGCACCAGTTCATCACCCTGGCCGGCATTCACAACATGTGGCACAGCATGTTCAACCTGGCGCACGACTACGCCCGCAACGACATGACTGCCTACGTGAAGCTGCAGGAGCAGGAATTCGCCGACGCCGCCAAGGGTTACACCTTCGTGGCTCACCAGCAGGAAGTGGGCACCGGCTACTTCGACGACATGACCACCGTGATTCAGGGTGGCTCGTCCTCGGTGACCGCGCTGACCGGTTCGACCGAAGAAGAACAGTTCCACTGATTCTGCTTCGCTGAGCAAACGGCCTTTGCGGATCGTATAGAAAGCTAACCGCAAAGCCGCAAGACTGACGCCCCGACTGGTTCGGGGCGTTTTTTTGCCCAGGATTCAATGACCACCACAAATCCCTGTAGGAGTGAGCCTGCAGGGATCGGTGTCGTCCGGAGAAAACATTGATCCAGAGCGGTACAGATGTCAGAAAAATCCGCTAAAACGGACGCCACCGCTACTTGCAGTAACAGGCATATAAGACAACTTTCTGTTTACTGCACCGCTAAACAGTTACAAAAGCACTCCAAACGATATCAATTATCATTTAGCAGCAACTATGTTCGTTACATTTCCTACAAAACATAATTCACACAAACCCGGCTAATGCCCGCAATGCATGGGCTGCAGGGCATTGGAGGTGCGCTATGTCCTTATTCCAATAAATAATTTCGCTATAGGAATTTTACTTGCAGGGTGTTTAGCCATAAAATCAGCGCGATTGATTGCTGCGACATATCGTCACTGCCTTATTTCTTTATCAAGCTCAGAGACCTTTGCTCTCTGTTAAGGATTACCAGCATGCCCGAAGCGACAGGACTCATGGCCCACAACTGGGGCTTTGCCATTTTCCTTCTGGGTGTAGTCGGCCTGTGTGCCTTCATGCTCGGCGTCTCCAGCCTCCTCGGGTCAAAAGCCTGGGGCCGCAGCAAAAACGAACCGTTCGAGTCCGGCATGCTACCTACCGGTGGCGCCCGCTTGCGGCTCTCAGCCAAATTCTATCTGGTCGCGATGCTGTTCGTGATCTTCGATATCGAAGCCCTCTTTCTCTTTGCATGGTCTGTGTCCGTCCGCGAAAGCGGCTGGACCGGATTCGTCGAAGCTCTCGTTTTCATAGCAATTCTGTTGGCAGGTCTTGTCTACCTGTTCCGAGTGGGCGCCCTTGACTGGGCTCCGGAAGCTCGTCGCAAGCGGCAGGCGAAGCTGAAACAATGAGGCTTTGGCAATGCAATACAATCTCACCAGAATCGACCCCGATGCTCCTAACGAGCAGTATCCGATTGGCGAACGGGAAACCGTTTCCGATCCGTTAGAGGATCAAGTCCACAAAAACATTTTCATGGGCAAGCTCGAAGACGTGCTGAGTGGCGCGGTCAACTGGGGGCGTAAAAACTCCCTGTGGCCGTACAACTTCGGCCTTTCGTGCTGCTACGTGGAAATGACCACCGCCTTCACGGCGCCCCACGACATCGCGCGCTTCGGCGCCGAAGTTATCCGGGCATCACCGCGTCAGGCCGACTTCATGGTTATCGCCGGTACCTGCTTCATCAAGATGGCGCCGATCATTCAGCGTCTCTACGAGCAGATGCTCGAGCCGAAGTGGGTAATCTCCATGGGTTCGTGCGCCAACTCCGGTGGCATGTACGACATCTACTCCGTAGTTCAAGGGGTGGACAAGTTCCTGCCCGTGGACGTCTACGTACCTGGCTGCCCGCCCCGTCCAGAAGCATTTCTGCAAGGCTTGATGCTGTTGCAGGAATCGATTGGCCAGGAGCGTCGCCCACTGTCCTGGGTCGTTGGTGATCAAGGCGTTTATCGCGCCGACATGCCTTCGCAGAAAGAACAGCGCCGCGAACAGCGAATCGCAGTCACCAACCTGCGCAGCCCTGACGAAGTCTGATCCAGATCTGTTCTTACAAAAGAAACGAGAAGCTGGCTTCATTCTTTACGTTGACCGAAAGCGAAAAAATAACCATGACTACAGGCAGCGCTCTGTACATCCCGCCTTATAAGGCAGACGACCAGGATGTGGTCGTCGAATTGAACAACCGTTTTGGCGCCGAAGCGTTCACCGCTCAGTCGACCCGCACCGGCATGCCGGTGCTGTGGGTGGCGCGCGCCAAACTTGTCGAAGTCCTGACCTTCCTGCGCAACCTGCCCAAGCCGTACGTCATGCTCTATGACCTGCACGGCGTGGACGAGCGTCTGCGCACCAAGCGTCAAGGGCTGCCATCGGGCGCCGACTTCACCGTGTTCTATCACCTCATGTCGCTCGAGCGTAATAGTGACGTGATGATCAAAGTCGCCTTGTCCGAAAGCGACCTGAGCTTGCCGACCGTCACCAGCATCTGGCCGAACGCCAACTGGTACGAGCGTGAAGTCTGGGACATGTACGGCATCGACTTCAAAGGCCACCCGCACCTGTCGCGCATCATGATGCCGCCGACCTGGGAAGGTCACCCGCTGCGCAAGGACTTCCCGGCGCGCGCCACCGAATTCGATCCGTTCAGCCTCAACCTCGCCAAGCAACAGCTTGAGGAAGAAGCCGCGCGCTTCCGTCCTGAAGACTGGGGCATGAAGCGTTCCGGTGCCAACGAGGACTACATGTTCCTCAACCTGGGCCCGAACCACCCTTCCGCGCACGGTGCGTTCCGCATCATCCTGCAACTGGACGGTGAAGAGATCGTCGACTGCGTGCCGGACATCGGTTACCACCACCGTGGTGCCGAGAAGATGGCCGAGCGTCAGTCGTGGCACAGCTTCATCCCGTACACCGACCGTATCGACTACCTCGGCGGCGTGATGAACAACCTGCCGTACGTGCTCTCGGTCGAGAAGCTGGCCGGCATCAAGGTGCCCGAAAAGGTCGACGTCATCCGCATCATGATGGCCGAGTTCTTCCGGATCACCAGCCACCTGCTGTTCCTGGGCACCTACATTCAGGACGTTGGTGCGATGACTCCGGTGTTCTTCACCTTCACCGACCGCCAGAAGGCGTACACGGTGATCGAAGCCATTACCGGTTTCCGCCTGCACCCGGCCTGGTACCGCATCGGCGGCGTCGCGCACGATCTGCCGCGCGGCTGGGAAAAACTGGTGAAAGACTTCGTTGAGTGGCTGCCAAAACGCCTCGACGAGTACACCAAGGCCGCCCTGCAGAACAGCATCCTCAAGGGTCGTACCATCGGCGTTGCCCAGTACAACACCAAAGAGGCCCTGGAATGGGGCGTCACCGGTGCCGGCCTGCGTTCGACCGGTTGCGACTTCGACCTGCGTAAGGCGCGTCCGTACTCCGGCTACGAGAACTTCGAGTTCGAAGTACCGCTGGCTGCCAACGGCGATGCCTACGACCGCTGCATGGTCCGCGTCGAAGAGATGCGCCAGAGCATCAAGATCATCGACCAGTGCATGCGCAACATGCCGGAAGGCCCGTACAAGGCGGATCACCCGCTGACCACGCCGCCGCCGAAAGAGCGCACGCTGCAGCACATCGAAACCCTGATCACGCACTTCCTGCAGGTTTCGTGGGGCCCGGTCATGCCGGCCAACGAATCCTTCCAGATGATCGAAGCGACCAAGGGCATCAACAGTTATTACCTGACGAGCGACGGCGGCACCATGAGCTACCGTACCCGGATCCGTACTCCGAGCTTCCCGCACCTGCAGCAGATCCCTTCGGTGATCAAAGGCAGCATGGTCGCGGACTTGATTGCGTACCTGGGTAGTATCGACTTCGTTATGGCCGACGTGGACCGCTAAGCATGAACAGCACGCTTATCCAGACAGACCGTTTCACCTTGAGTGAAACCGAGCGCTCGGCCATCGAGCACGAGCTGCATCACTACGAAGACCCGCGCGCGGCGTCGATCGAAGCCCTGAAGATCGTTCAGAAGGAACGCGGCTGGGTGCCGGATGGCGCCCTGTACGCGATCGGCGAGATCCTCGGCATCCCGGCCAGCGACGTTGAAGGCGTGGCGACGTTCTATAGCCAGATCTTCCGTCAGCCGGTCGGCCGCCACATCATTCGCGTCTGCGACAGCATGGTCTGCTACATCGGCGGCCACGAGTCGGTGGTCAGCGAAATCCAGAACAATCTGGGCATCGGCCTGGGTCAGACCACCGCCGACGGTCGTTTCACCCTGCTGCCTGTCTGCTGCCTCGGCAACTGCGACAAGGCACCGGCGCTGATGATCGACGACGACACCTTTGGCGACGTGCAGCCTGCCGGCGTGGCCAAACTGCTCGAGGGCTACGTATGACCCTGACATCTTTCGGTCCTGCCAACCGCATCAAGCGTTCGGCCGAGACTCACCCGCTGACCTGGCGTCTGCGTGACGACGGCGAAGCCGTGTGGCTCGACGAATACCAGGCCAAGAACGGTTACGCCGCTGCGCGCAAGGCCTTCGCCGACATGGCTCAGGACGACATCGTCCAGACCGTGAAGGACGCAGGCTTGAAAGGTCGCGGCGGTGCAGGCTTCCCCACGGGCGTGAAGTGGGGCCTGATGCCCAAGGACGAATCCATCAACATCCGCTACTTGCTGTGCAACGCGGACGAGATGGAGCCGAACACCTGGAAAGACCGCATGCTGATGGAGCAACTGCCCCATCTGCTGATCGAAGGCATGCTGATCAGTGCCCGCGCCCTGAAAACCTACCGTGGCTACATCTTCCTGCGTGGCGAGTACACCACCGCCGCCAAGCACCTCAACCGTGCCGTGGAAGAAGCCAAGGCTGCTGGCCTTTTGGGTAAAAACATTCTGGGCAGCGGCTTCGATTTCGAGCTGTTCGTCCACACCGGCGCCGGGCGTTACATCTGCGGTGAAGAAACCGCACTGATCAACTCCCTCGAAGGCCGCCGCGCCAACCCGCGCTCCAAGCCGCCCTTCCCTGCCGCCGTGGGCGTGTGGGGCAAGCCGACCTGCGTGAACAACGTGGAAACCCTGTGCAACGTGCCGGCGATCATTGCCGACGGCGTTGACTGGTACAAATCGTTGGCCCGCGAAGGCAGCGAAGACATGGGCACCAAGCTCATGGGCTTCTCCGGCAAGGTCAAGAACCCTGGCCTGTGGGAACTGCCATTCGGCGTGACCGCTCGCGAGCTGTTCGAAGACTACGCCGGCGGCATGCGCGACGGTTACAAACTCAAGGCCTGGCAGCCAGGCGGTGCCGGTACCGGTTTCCTGTTGCCAGAACACCTCGACGCACAGATGTACGCCGGCGGCATCGCCAAAGTGGGCACCCGGATGGGTACCGGCCTGGCGATGGCGGTGGACGACAGCGTCAACATGGTGTCGCTGCTGCGCAACATGGAGCAGTTCTTCGCCCGCGAATCCTGCGGCTTCTGCACCCCGTGCCGTGATGGCCTGCCATGGAGCGTCAAGCTCTTGATGGCCATCGAAGAAGGCCGCGGTCAGCCAGGCGACATCGAGACCCTGCTGGGTCTGGTCGGCTTCCTCGGCCCAGGCAAGACCTTCTGTGCTCACGCACCGGGTGCCGTGGAGCCTTTGGGCAGTGCCATCAAATACTTCCGTCCAGAGTTCGAAGCCGGTATCGCGCCTGCAAGCGCCGCCGTCCCGCCTCTGGCAAGGCCGATCGTAGTCGGCGCGTAAACGCTTAAAAAGGCGAAGGGTCCGTGCCCTTCGCCTTTCGTCCGATGACGCCTTTCGGGGCTGACTGGATTCGGACGAATAACAAGATTCCATTAGCCACGCCCGCTGACACCGGGCCAACGAAGAACTTTGAACCATGGCCACTATCCACGTAGACGGCAAAGCGCTCGAAGTCGACGGGGCAGACAACCTGTTACAGGCATGTCTGTCGCTGGGCCTCGACATCCCTTATTTCTGCTGGCACCCCGCGCTTGGTAGCGTCGGGGCTTGCCGCCAGTGCGCGGTCAAGCAGTACACCGACGAGAACGACACCCGTGGTCGCATCGTCATGTCCTGCATGACGCCTGCCACCGACAACACCTGGATCTCCATCGACGATGAAGAATCCAAGGCGTTCCGCGCCAGTGTTGTCGAATGGCTGATGACCAACCACCCGCACGACTGCCCGGTGTGCGAGGAAGGCGGTCACTGCCACCTGCAAGACATGACCGTGATGACCGGCCACAACGAGCGCCGTTATCGCTTCACCAAACGCACCCACCAGAACCAGCAACTGGGCCCGTTCATTTCCCACGAAATGAACCGCTGCATCGCTTGCTACCGCTGTGTGCGTTTCTACAAGGATTACGCTGGCGGCACCGACCTCGGTGTGTTCGGTGCCCACGACAACGTGTACTTCGGTCGCGTTGAAGACGGCACCCTCGAAAGCGAGTTCTCCGGCAACCTCACCGAGGTCTGCCCGACCGGTGTGTTCACCGACAAGACGCACTCCGAGCGTTACAACCGCAAGTGGGACATGCAGTTCTCGCCGAGCATCTGCCATGGCTGCTCCAGCGGTTGCAACATCTCCCCGGGCGAGCGTTACGGCGAGCTGCGTCGCATCGAAAACCGTTTCAACGGTTCGGTGAACCAGTACTTCCTGTGCGACCGTGGCCGTTTCGGTTATGGCTACGTCAACCGCACCGACCGTCCACGTCAGCCAATGCTGGCCGACGGCACCAAGCTGGGCCTGGATCAGGCGCTGGACAAGGCTGCCGATCTGCTGCGCGGGCGCAATATCGTCGGTATCGGTTCGCCGCGTGCCAGCCTCGAAAGCAACTACGCATTGCGTGAGCTGGTCGGCGCCGAGCATTTCTACTCGGGTATCGAAGCGTCCGAGCTGGAGCGCATCCGTCTGGTCCTGCAAGTGCTGAAAGACAGCCCGCTGCCCGTGCCGAACATGCGCGACATCGAAGACCACGACGCGATCTTCGTCCTCGGTGAAGACCTGACCCAGACTGCTGCGCGTATGGCCCTGGCCCTGCGTCAGTCGGTCAAGGGCAAGGCTGAAGACATGGCCGAAGCCATGCGCGTTCAGCCGTGGCTCGACGCGGCGGTGAAGAACATCGGTCAGCACGAACTGAACCCGCTGTTCATCGCCAGCCTCGCTGAAACCAAGCTCGACGACATCGCCGAAGAATGCGTACACGCCGCTCCGGATGACCTGGCGCGCATCGGTTTCGCCGTTGCTCACGCGCTGGACGCCAGCGCCCCGGCCGTTGAAGGTCTGGACGCCGAAGCCCTGGAACTGGCCAAGCGCATCGCCGACGCCCTGCTCGCGGCCAAGCGTCCGCTGATCATCGCCGGTACTTCGCTGGGTTCGAAAGCGCTGATCGAAGCGGCGGCGAACATCGCCAAAGCCCTGAAGCTGCGCGAGAAAAACGGTTCGATCAGCCTGATCGTGCCGGAAGCCAACAGCCTTGGCCTGGCCATGCTCGGTGGCGAATCGGTCGACGCAGCGCTGCAAGCCGTGATCGACGGCAAGGCCGACGCCATCGTCGTGCTGGAAAACGATCTGTACACCCGCACCTCGAAAGCCAAGGTCGACGCAGCCCTGAACGCTGCGCAAGTGGTGATCGTTGCCGACCACCAGAAGACCGCCACCACCGACCGCGCGCAACTGGTTCTGCCAGCCGCGAGCTTCGCTGAAGGCGACGGTACGCTGGTCAGCCAGGAAGGTCGCGCCCAGCGCTTCTTCCAGGTTTTCGATCCGCAATACATGGATGCGAGCATCCTGGTTCACGAAGGCTGGCGCTGGCTGCACGCCCTGCGCTCGACCCTGCTGAACCAGCCGATCGACTGGACGCAACTCGACCACGTCACCGCTGCCGTTGCCTCGAGCACCGAGCAACTGGCGCGTATCGTCGACGCAGCCCCATCGGCCGCGTTCCGCATCAAGGGTCTGAAACTGGCGCGTGAGCCGCTGCGTTATTCCGGTCGCACCGCGATGCGCGCCGACATCAGCGTTCACGAACCGCGTACCCCGCAAGACCAAGACACCGCGTTCGCCTTCTCCATGGAAGGTTACTCGGGTTCGGCTGAACCACGTCAGCAAGTGCCATTCGCCTGGTCGCCGGGCTGGAACTCGCCACAAGCGTGGAACAAGTTCCAGGACGAAGTCGGTGGTCACCTGCGCGCTGGCGACCCGGGCACCCGCCTGATCGAAAGCACGGGCGACTCGCTGAACTGGTTCGCTGCCGCTCCGCGTGCGTTCAATCCGGCGCCGGGCACCTGGCAAGCCGTGCCGTTCTACCACTTGTTCGGCAGCGACGAGACTTCGTCGAAAGCTGCGCCGGTGCAAGAGCGCATCCCGGCTCCATACGTGGCACTGGCCAAATCCGAAGCGGATCGCCTGGGCGTCAACGACGGTGCCCTGCTGAGCCTGAACGTGGCCGGTCAGACCCTGCGTCTGCCGCTGCGCATTAATGAAGAACTGGGCGCGGGTCTGGTGGCCTTGCCTGCGGGCATCGCCGGCATTCCACCGGCATTCGCCGGCGTGTCCGTCGACGGTCTGCAGGAGGCAGCGCAATGACCTGGTTCACCCCTGAAGTGATCGACGTGATCCTGACGGTCATCAAAGCCATCGTGATCCTGCTGGCCGTTGTGGTCGCAGGCGCGTTGCTCAGCTTTGTCGAGCGTCGCCTGCTGGGCTGGTGGCAGGACCGTTACGGTCCGAATCGCGTTGGCCCGTTCGGCATGTTCCAGATCGCCGCCGACATGCTGAAGATGTTCTTCAAGGAAGACTGGACCCCGCCGTTTGCCGACAAGGTGATCTTCACCCTGGCACCGGTGGTGGCCATGTCCGCCCTGCTGATCGCCTTCGCGATCATCCCGATCACCCCGACCTGGGGCGTCGCGGATCTGAACATCGGCCTGCTGTTCTTCTTCGCCATGGCCGGTCTGTCGGTCTACGCGGTGCTGTTCGCCGGCTGGTCGAGTAACAACAAGTTCGCCCTGCTCGGCAGCTTGCGTGCCTCGGCGCAGACCGTGTCCTACGAAGTGTTCATGGGCCTGGCCCTGATGGGCATCGTGGTGCAGGTCGGCTCGTTCAACATGCGCGACATCGTCGAGTACCAGGCGCAGAACCTGTGGTTCATCATTCCGCAGTTCTTCGGCTTCTGTACCTTCTTCATCGCTGGCGTGGCCGTGACTCACCGTCACCCGTTCGACCAGCCGGAAGCGGAACAGGAACTGGCCGACGGTTACCACATTGAATACGCCGGTATGAAATGGGGCATGTTCTTCGTCGGTGAATACATCGGCATCATCCTGATCTCGGCGCTGCTGGTCACCCTGTTCTTCGGTGGCTGGCACGGTCCGTTCGGCATCCTGCCGCAACTGTCCTTCGTCTGGTTCGCACTGAAGACCGCGTTCTTCATCATGCTGTTCATCCTGCTGCGCGCTTCCATTCCGCGTCCGCGTTATGACCAGGTGATGGATTTCAGCTGGAAATTCTGCCTGCCACTGACCCTGATCAATTTGCTGATAACCGCTGCGGTTGTGTTGTGGAACACACCTGCGGTTGCGGTTCAGTGAGGATTTGACCCATGTTCAAATATATTGGCGACATCGTTAAGGGTACTGGTACCCAGTTGCGCAGCCTGGTCATGGTCTTCGGCCATGGCTTCCGCAAGCGCGACACCCTGCAATACCCGGAAGAGCCGGTCTACCTGCCACCACGCTACCGTGGTCGCATCGTCCTGACCCGTGACCCCGATGGCGAAGAACGTTGCGTAGCCTGCAACCTGTGCGCCGTGGCTTGCCCGGTGGGTTGCATCTCGCTGCAGAAAGCTGAAACCGAAGACGGTCGCTGGTACCCGGACTTCTTCCGTATCAACTTCTCGCGCTGCATTTTCTGCGGTCTCTGCGAGGAAGCCTGTCCGACCACCGCAATCCAGCTGACCCCGGATTTCGAGATGGCCGAGTTCAAACGTCAGGACCTGGTGTACGAGAAAGAAGATCTGCTGATCTCCGGCCCCGGCAAAAACCCTGATTACAACTTCTATCGTGTTGCAGGTATGGCAATCGCTGGCAAGCCGAAAGGCTCTGCGCAGAACGAAGCCGAACCGATCAACGTGAAGAGCTTGCTGCCTTAAGGAAGAACGATGGAATTCGCTTTCTATTTCGCATCGGGTATCGCTGTTGTGTCCACGCTACGTGTGGTCACCAACACCAACCCTGTGCACGCCCTGCTCTACCTGATCATCTCGTTGATCGCCGTGGCCATGACCTTCTTCGCACTCGGCGCACCGTTCGCCGGCGTGCTGGAAGTGATCGCCTACGCCGGCGCCATCATGGTGCTGTTCGTGTTCGTGGTGATGATGCTGAACCTGGGGCCCGCCTCGGTTCAGCAGGAACGCACCTGGCTCAAGCCCGGCATCTGGGCAGGACCGGTGATTCTCGCCGCCCTGCTGCTGGCCGAACTGCTGTATGTGCTGTTCGCTCATCAGAGCGGTCAGGCCATCGGCCACACCACCGTAGACGCGAAAGCCGTGGGCATCAGCCTGTTCGGTCCGTACCTGCTGGTGGTCGAACTCGCCTCGATGCTGCTGCTCGCCGCAGCCGTCACGGCGTTCCATTTGGGCCGTAACGAGGCGAAGGAGTAAGACATGCCTGCTATCCCTCTCGAGCATGGATTGGCCGTTGCCGGCATCCTGTTCTGCCTTGGTCTGGTCGGCCTGATGGTCCGCCGCAACATTTTGTTCGTGTTGATGAGTCTGGAAGTGATGATGAACGCCTCTGCACTGGCCTTCATCGTTGCGGGCGCCCGCTGGGCGCAACCGGATGGACAGATCATGTTCATCCTGGTGATCAGCCTGGCAGCCGCCGAAGCCAGTATTGGCCTGGCGATCCTGCTGCAACTGTATCGCCGCTTCCACACGCTCGATATCGACGCTGCCAGTGAGATGCGCGGATGAACCTAATCTTTCTGACTTTCGTATTCCCTCTGATCGGTTTCCTGCTGCTGTCGTTCTCCCGTGGACGCTGGTCGGAAAACCTCTCGGCGCTGATCGGCGTGGGTTCCATTGGCTTGTCGGCGATTGTCGCCGCCTACGTCATCTGGCAATTCAACGTCGCGCCTCCCGAAGGCGGTCACTACACCCTGGTGCTTTGGAAGTGGATGGCGGTCGAAGGCTTCAAGCCTGACTTCGCCCTCTACATCGACGGCCTGTCGATCACCATGCTCGGCGTGGTGGTGGGCGTCGGTTTCCTGATCCATCTGTTCGCGTCCTGG
Source organism: Pseudomonas sp. GNP014 (assembly GCF_054344005.1). NCBI lineage: Bacteria > Pseudomonadati > Pseudomonadota > Gammaproteobacteria > Pseudomonadales > Pseudomonadaceae > Pseudomonas > Pseudomonas sp. GNP014. The sequence continues at coordinate 5,122,519 of NZ_JBTGUS010000001.1, forward strand.
TACATGCGCGGCGAAGCGGGTTACTCGCGCTTCTTCTCGTACACCAACCTGTTTATCGCCAGCATGCTGTTCCTGGTACTCGGCGATAACCTGTTGTTCCTGTACTTCGGCTGGGAAGGCGTGGGCCTGTGCTCGTACCTGTTGATCGGTTTCTACTACAGCAACCGCAACAACGGTAACGCCGCACTCAAGGCCTTCATCGTCACCCGGATCGGCGACGTGTTCATGGCCATCGGCCTGTTCATCCTGTTCCAGCAAGTGGGCACGTTGAACATCCAGGAACTGCTGGTGCTGGCACCGCAGAAATTCCAGGTCGGCGACTTCTGGATCACTCTGGCGACCCTGATGCTGCTGGGTGGTGCGGTCGGTAAATCGGCGCAACTGCCACTGCAAACCTGGCTCGCGGACGCAATGGCCGGCCCGACCCCGGTGTCGGCACTGATCCACGCTGCAACCATGGTGACCGCCGGTGTCTACCTGATCGCCCGTACCCACGGACTGTTCACCCTGGCGCCGGACATCCTGCACCTGGTCGGCATCGTTGGTGGTGTGACCCTGGTTCTCGCAGGCTTCGCCGCACTGGTACAGACCGACATCAAACGTATCCTCGCCTACTCGACCATGAGCCAGATCGGCTACATGTTCCTGGCGCTGGGCGTTGGCGCCTGGGATGGCGCGATTTTCCACCTGATGACCCACGCCTTCTTCAAGGCCCTGCTGTTCCTTGCTTCCGGTGCGGTGATCGTTGCCTGCCACCACGAGCAGAACATCTTCAAGATGGGCGGTCTGTGGAAAAAACTGCCACTGGCCTACGCCAGCTTCATCGTCGGTGGTGCTGCGCTGGCCGCTCTGCCACTGGTCACCGCAGGCTTCTACTCCAAGGACGAAATCCTTTGGGAAGCGTTCGCCAGCGGCAACCACGGTCTGCTTTACGCAGGTCTGGTCGGCGCGTTCATGACTTCGCTGTACACCTTCCGCCTGATCTTCATCACGTTCCACGGTGAAGCCAAGACTGAAGCCCACGCCGGTCACGGCATCTCGCACTGGCTGCCGCTGTCGGTGCTGATCGTGCTGTCGACCTTCGTCGGCGCCATGATCGTGCCACCGCTGCACGGCGTACTGCCGGAAAGCGTTGGGCATGCCGGTGGCGAAGCCAAGCACAGTCTGGAAATCGCCTCGGGCGCCATTGCCCTGGCCGGTATCCTGCTGGCAGCGCTGCTGTTCCTCGGCAAGCGTCGCTTCGTGACGGCGATTGCCAACAGCGGCATCGGCCGTTTCCTTTCGGCCTGGTGGTTCGCTGCCTGGGGCTTCGACTGGATCTACGACAAACTGTTCGTCAAGCCTTACCTGGCGATCAGCCACGTACTGCGCAAAGACCCGCTCGACCAGACCATCGGTCTGATCCCGCGTATGGCCAAGGGTGGTCACACTGCCCTGAGCCGCACCGAGACCGGTCAACTGCGTTGGTACGCTGCTTCGATGGCTGCTGGTGCCGTGCTGGTCATTGGCGCCATCGTGCTGGTAGCGGTCTGATATGAACCTTGCGAATTTGCGAAAGGAAACGAGCCCGTCATGATTCTGCCTTGGCTAATCCTGATCCCCTTCATCGGCGGCCTGCTGTGCTGGATGGGTGAGCGCTTCGGCGCTACCCTCCCCCGCTGGATTGCGCTGTTGACCATGACCCTGGAACTCGCCCTCGGCCTCTGGCTGTGGGCCCACGGTGACTATTCATTTGCTCCGGCGCCTGGCGCCGATCCGACCTGGGCGCTTGAGTTCAAGCACGTCTGGATCCAGCGCTTCGGCATCAACGTGCATCTGGCCCTCGACGGCCTGTCGCTGTTGATGATCCTGCTGACCGGCCTGCTGGGTATCCTCTCGGTACTCTGCTCGTGGAAAGAGATTCAACGTCACGTTGGCTTCTTCCACCTGAACCTGATGTGGATCCTGGGCGGCGTGGTCGGCGTGTTCCTCGCCCTCGACCTGTTCATGTTCTTCTTCTTCTGGGAAATGATGCTGGTGCCGATGTACTTCCTCATCGCGCTCTGGGGTCACAGTTCTTCGGACGGCAAGAAAACCCGGATCTACGCAGCGACCAAGTTCTTCATCTTCACTCAGGCTTCCGGCCTGATCATGCTGGTGGCGATCCTCGGTCTGGTGCTGGTCAACTTCAACAACACCGGCGTGATTACCTTCAACTACGCCGATCTGTTGAAAACCAAGATGTCGATGACCACCGAGTACATCCTGATGCTCGGCTTCTTCATCGCCTTCGCGGTCAAGCTGCCAGTCGTACCGTTCCACTCCTGGTTGCCTGATGCCCACGCCCAGGCGCCGACTGCCGGTTCCGTCGACCTCGCCGGTATCCTGCTGAAAACCGCGGCCTACGGTCTGCTGCGTTTCGCCCTGCCGCTGTTCCCGAATGCTTCGGCCGAGTTTGCGCCGATCGCCATGACCCTCGGTCTAATCGGGATCTTCTACGGTGCGTTCCTCGCTTTCGCACAAACCGACATCAAGCGTCTGATCGCCTTCTCTTCCGTGTCCCACATGGGCTTCGTGTTGATCGGCATCTACTCCGGCAGCCAACTGGCCCTGCAAGGTGCAGTGATCCAGATGCTGGCGCACGGTGTGTCGGCGGCAGCACTGTTTATCCTCAGCGGTCAGTTGTACGAGCGTCTGCACACTCGTGACATGCGTGAGATGGGCGGTCTGTGGTCGCGTATCGCTTACCTGCCGGCGATCAGCCTGTTCTTTGCAGCCGCTTCGTTGGGTCTGCCGGGTACCGGTAACTTTGTCGGTGAGTTCCTGATCCTGATCGGCTCTTTCGCCAGCTGGCCTTGGATCACTGCGATTGCCACCTCCGGTCTGGTGTTCGGTTCGGTCTACTCGCTGATCATGATCCACCGTGCCTACTTCGGTCCGTCGAAATCGGATTCGATCCTGCACGGCATGGACGCTCGCGAACTGATCATGGTGCTGGGCCTTGCGGTACTGCTGGTTTACCTCGGCGTTTACCCGCAACCGTTCCTCGACACGTCTGCCGCCACGATGCATGGCGTGCAGCAGTGGCTCGGCACCGCCTTCACTCAACTCGCTTCGGCCCGGTAAGAGCGCTATGGAATTCACGATTCAACACTTTATTGCGCTTGCGCCACTGTTGATCACCAGCCTCACCATTATCGTGGTGATGCTGGCAATCGCCTGGCGCCGCAACCACTCGCAGACCTTCCTGATCTCGGTCGCCGGTCTGAACCTGGCCCTGCTGTCGATCCTGCCAGCCCTGAAAGTCGCGCCTCTGGCCGTGACCCCATTGCTGCAGATCGACACCTTTGCTTGCCTGTACATGGCGCTGATCCTGGTCGCCACCCTCGCCTGCGTCACCCTCGCCCACGCCTATTTGGGCGATGGCGGTTCGGGTTACCCGGGCAACCGTGAAGAACTGTACCTGCTGATCCTGATGGCCGCCGCCGGTGGCCTGGTTCTGGTCAGCGCGCAGCACCTGGCCGGGTTGTTCATCGGTCTGGAACTGCTCTCGGTACCGGTTTACGGTCTGGTGGCTTACGCCTTCTTCAACAAGCGTTCGCTGGAAGCCGGCATCAAGTACATGGTGCTGTCGGCCGCCGGTTCCGCGTTCCTGTTGTTCGGTATGGCCCTGCTGTACGCCGACTCGGGTTCGCTGAGCTTCGTTGGCATCGGTCAGGCGCTGGCTGCAACTGGCCTGCCGAGCTCGCTGGCACAACTGGGCCTGGGCATGATGCTGATCGGTCTGGCGTTCAAGCTGTCGCTGGTGCCGTTCCACCTGTGGACGCCGGACGTCTACGAAGGTGCTCCGGCACCGGTGGCGGCGTTCCTCGCGACCGCTTCCAAGGTTGCGGTGTTCGCGGTGATGGTGCGTCTGTTCCAGATCTCCCCTGCTGCCAGCAGCGGCGTGCTGAGCGACGTGCTGACCGTGATCGCGATTGCGTCGATCCTGTTCGGTAACCTGCTGGCCCTGACCCAGAGCAACCTCAAGCGTCTGCTCGGTTACTCGTCCATCGCGCACTTCGGCTACCTGCTGATCGCTCTGGTGGCGAGCAAGGGTCTGGCGGTGGAAGCCATTGGCGTCTACCTGGTCACCTACGTGATCACCAGCCTCGGTGCCTTCGGCGTGATCACCCTGATGTCCTCGCCGTACAACGGCCGTGACGCAGACGCTCTGTACGAATACCGCGGCCTGTTCTGGCGCCGTCCGTACCTGACCGCCGTTCTGACCGTGATGATGCTGTCCCTGGCCGGTATCCCGCTGACCGCGGGCTTCATCGGCAAGTTCTACATCATCGCTACCGGTGTTGAATCGCACCAATGGTGGCTGGTCGGCTCGCTGGTTCTGGGCAGCGCCATCGGCGTGTTCTACTACCTGCGCGTGATGGTCACCCTGTACCTGATCGAGCCAAACCTGCGTCGCCACGACGCCCAATTGCACTGGGAACAGAAGGCAGGCGGCGTGATGCTGCTGGCTATCGCCCTGGTTGCGTTCTTCCTGGGTGTGTACCCGCAGCCATTGCTGACTCTGGTTCAGCAGGCGGGTCTGGCGGGCTGATTGCCTGGCGGGCTACAAAACGGAAACGGCACCTTCGGGTGCCGTTTTTGTTTTTGCGGGATTTATCACCTCGAGCACTGCCGTTGGCCTCATCGCGGGCAAGTCCGGCTCGCACAGGTTTGTGTGCCGTTCACAACATTCGGGCACATCTGAAACCACTGTGGGAGTGAGCCGGCTCGCGAAGGTGTTGGGACATTCAACATCTTCATTGCCTGACAATCCGCTATCGCGAGCAGGCTCGCTCCAGGTCGTGTGTCGTTGTCAGATTCTGTGTCTTCCCGGATGACTGTGGGAGCGTGGCTTGCCCGCGAAGGCGTCGGCACACTCAACCTCTTCATAACCTGACACCCCGCCGCTATCGCCATTCGGCGCTGGACACTGCTGCGCGATTGTTCTGACACGCCAGTTGCGAAGCTTCTTCATAGATCCATCGAACGTTCTCACCACACGCGGCGATTCGTCCTACAGGTGTTTTTACGACCGGCGTCTACCGTTAAAAAAGGGACGAAAAGCAAGGCCAGGAGGCCTTGACCGATTCGATTATCGAGACAACACTATACGCAGGTAACGTACAGAACATGGATGCTCTATTTATCGAATTGCCTGTGTTTCAGAAGCACCGAGACGACTATCTGGATGACGATCTGTTTCGCAGCTTGCAACTGGAGTTGCTGAAAAATCCGGAAGCGGGCGATCTCATCGAGGACACAGGCGGGCTTCGTAAAATTCGCTTTAGCGACCAACGAAGAGGGAAAGGTAAACGTAGCGGATTACGAGTGATTTATTACTGGTGGTCAGGCTTCGATCAGTTCTGGCTCTTTACCGTCTACAGCAAAAACGAGCAGGACGATTTGACGCCTGCCCAGAAAAAACTTTTCAGAAAGACACTGGATAAAGAACTCAACGCGAGAACCCACTATGAAACGTGACATTTTTTCCGAACTGATGGATGGACTGGAAGCACTGGCCGATGAACGCCAAGGCAAAATCACCTTGCGTACCCACAAGGTTCAGTTGCCAAAACTGATGCCGATCACTGCGGATGAAGTCGTCGCCATCCGTCAGCAACTGAATCTGTCCCGGTCAGTATTCGCAATGTATCTGCGCACCAACACGCGAACGCTGGAAAACTGGGAACAAGGACGAGCGACACCCAATGCTCAGGCCACCACCCTGATCCGTCTGGTCGAACGCTTCCCACAAACGATCGAACAACTCGCAGCGCTGACCTGACACAGCATTTCCACCCCGCCCACATGACCAAATTGTAATTCCCCCATCACCTTGGCGTTATCCGCAGCTTGCAACGATGTCACCCGGCGACCCATGCCGACGGGCCCTTGCCCGTCGAACAATAAAACCCACGCCGACGCACGTTCCCGTTCTGCCGAACCCAAGGAGTGTTTGATGGTTAACCCTACAAAAATATCGTTGGCCGCTTTAGCGGTGGTGGTCGGTTCAGGGCCGTCCCTGGTGTCTGCAGAGGACAAGCCCGAAGGCTTTGTCGAAGGCAGCAGCCTGACGGTGCTCAACCGTAACCTCTACTTCAATCGTGATCACCGTAACGGCCAGTCCAGCCCTACCGGCAATGGTTATTCCGAAGCCTGGGCGCATGCGGTGATCAGCAAGTTCGAATCCGGTTTCACCCAAGGCACCGTCGGGGTCGGGGTCGATGCGTTTGCCATGATCGGTTTGAAACTCGACACCGGTGACGGGCGCAACGGTGGGCGCAGTTCGTTCGATGTGTTGCCGGTCAACCGAGACGGCCAGGCACGGGACGAATACAGCAAAATCGGTGGCGCCGCCAAAGTGCGGGCGTTCGGTACAGTGGTCAAGGTCGGTGATGTGTTCCCGGCCAACCCGATGGTGGCGGCCGGTGACTCGCGCCTGCTGCCGGAAAGCTTTCGCGGGGTGACGGCGACCAACACCAGCATTGCGGGCCTGTCGATTCAGGGCGGGCGTTTGCATGCGATGAGCCAACCGGTGTCCAGCGACCTGCGCGAAAACTTCGCCACGTTCTACGGCGGCCCGGTCAATTCGCCGTGGATCGCTTACGGCGGTGGCGACTACGTGCTGAACAAGAACCTCAGTTTCAGTCTGTACTCCAGTCGCCTCAAGGATGCCTGGAATCAATACTACGCCGGCACCGCATGGACCTATCCCCTGTCTGACGACCTCTCGCTGTTCGGCGGCCTGAACTATTACAAGGCGGTCGACGAAGGCAAACAACTGCTTGGCGAGTTCGACAACAACATCTGGAGCGGCCGGGTCGGTATGAAGCTCGGCGCCCACTCCGTCGCCCTCTCCCACCAGCGCAACAACGGTAATGACGACTTCGATTACCTGCGCCAGTCCGACTCGATCTTTCTCGACAACTCCATTCAGTACAGCGACTTCAACTCGCCGCAAGAACGTTCGTGGATGGTGCGTTATGACCTCGACATGAGCACTTACGGCGTGCCCGGCCTGTCGTTCATGACCCGATATGCGCGCGGCACCGATGCCGATTACAGCAACGCCAATGCCGTGTACATGCGCCGCGACGCCGAGGGTAATCCGCTGACCGACCAGAAGCGCTGGGAGCGCAATATCGAAGTCAAATACGTGGTGCAGAGCGGTTCACTGAAAGACCTGTCGCTGCGCTTGCGCCAGGCCACCACCCGCGCCACGGCGTTCGAGTCCGACCTGGATGAAGTACGGGTGATTGTCGAATACCCGCTGGCCATTCTCTGACTGCTCGTTGATGAAAATTCACCTTTAGAAGCTCCTTGCTCCTTTGGTAAGAGGTGAATCCTTTGGCGTCCTTCGGGGCGCCTTTTTTGCTTCGCAAAAAGTTATCGTTTTCTTGACCGGACCGTCGGCGACCTGCCATCTTCGCCTGCGCAGACCAACAAGAATAACGAGGGATCGATGAGTAGCCGTAAAAACCTGGAAATCGAATACTTGCGAGGGGCTGCTGTCGCCATGACCCTCCTGAGCCATGTCAACATGTTGCTGCCGTTCCATGTTGATGTGCTGCTACGGATTTTCTCGATCTTCATGCCCTGGACCGGCGTCGATCTGTTCTTCTGTATTTCCGGCTTCGTAGTCAGCAAGGCCTATCTGGACTATTTCGACAAACACCGCGCACAAGGCCAGTTCGGCCTGGCAGCGGCGTGTTTCTGGCTGCGCCGTGCCTACCGTCTATTGCCGACGGCCTGGCTCTGGATACTGATCCCGCTGATCTTTTCCATTGCGTTCAACCAGTCGAACATCTTCGGTTCGTGGTTCGACAATCTGCGCAGTTTCACCGCCGTTGCGACTTTCAGCGGTAACCTGGCGAATCAATACAACAGCCTGCTGGGCCCAAGCCCTCAGTACTGGAGCCTGGCGCTCGAAGAGCAGTTCTACTTCGTATTCCCGTTTTTCCTGCTGTTCATCACGGCCCCACGCTGGCGGGTCATCGCACTGTTCGCACTCATTGCCTTGCAGTTCGGTCTGGACCGCAATCCCTTCGGCAACCCCGCCAGCAGCATGCTCTCGTCCTTCCGCCTGGACGCCATGCTCTGGGGCATTCTCCTGTGCCTGTTTACCCGTACCCGTCTCTATCAACAGATAGAACCGGTCGGGCTGGGTCAGGGAATGCTCAAACCGTTGCTGTGCACGCTGTTTCTGCTCTACATGCTGGGCGCGATCGCCACTCAGCTGATCGCGGTGCCGATTGCCGTCGGTTTGATCGCGATCGTCGCGGTGCTGATAGTCTGGCTGGCCAGCTACCAGAAAGGCTACATCTACTGCCCGGCCGTCCTGCGCGGCTTCATGCAGTGGCTCGGTTCGCGGTCCTATGGCCTCTATGTGATCCACGTGTTCGCCAATCACCTGAGTACCGAGATCTGGACGCGTGTCGCCGCCAGTCAGGATGTACCGCTGGATGGGCGCTTTACGCTGGAGTTGCTGCTGACATCGGTGGGGTTGCTATTGGTGCTCAGCGAACTCAATTATCGCTTCATCGAAACGCCACTGCGTCTGCGCGGCGCCGAGATCGCCCGCCGCAAGTTGAACCAGGAAGCCGCGCCAGAACCCGCCGAAGCCGACGTCGCGCGATTGCCGGCCAAATAGTCCGAGTCGCAGCGGTGCGCGGGGATGAACATCACGAATCGACATACCGATCGTGAGACTGAAAATCCCCCCGTGCGGGAGCTGCCGAAGGCTGCGATCTTTTGATTTTGATTTTTAAGATCAAGCTCAAAAGATCGCAGCCTTCGGCAGGTCTGAGGTTGGCTGTTGGTTAGCCGCCGCGGTTGCGGCACGCGCCTGCCACGCTGTATCTGAGCGTATTGAGCTGCCCCTTGGAATCCTCGTAGGTCATGGCGGTCGGGACCACCGAGCAAGCGGGTTGCGGCTTCACCACGCTGACGATGTTCACCACGTCGAGCTTCATCCCGTATTCATATTCCTTGACCACTGGCGCCGCCTTGCCGCGCGCGGCCGCGTATTGCTGCATGGCTTTGGCATTGGCGCTGAACGCGCGCTCGAAAGTGCGATCACCACCGCCTTCGGCCAGCACATTCGCAGACATGGCCATGATGCCGGCGACGGTCATCCATTTGATCAACTGCATGTTTACTCCTCCCTATAAAAGCCCGGCATCGACACGCGACAACGGGCTTGTTCCAGTGCGCGGTGCTTACAGTTTTTTGCTCTGGTCGTCTTTCTTCTCGTTGACGACGACCGGGTCGCGAGCCTGTTCCTTGGCGACGAACAGCTCTACGGCGCGGTCATTGGCGCTCATCATGCGGTCGAAAGTGCGGTCACCACCGCCTTCGGCCAAGGCCAGGGACGACAGCATCAGGGCGGCTGCAAAGGTGCTCAGTCGGGCGAATTTCATCGTTGATTCCTCGTTTAAGTAGCTGACGGGATCAAGGTAACAAGGCGCACCTTTCGTGACGGTGGCGGGGGAATTACAGATTCGTCATGTACGTATACAAAACCCGCAGGAGTGAGCCTGCTCGCGATGGCGGTGGGTCAGCCGATGTAAATCCGGCAGATAGACCGATATCGCGAGCAGGTTCACCCCTACAAAAGATCACGGCCCAGTGGGGATCGGGTCCTCATCCCGGCGATGGGCGATCTGGTACAGCGCAGGCAAGATCAGCAACGTGAGGATCGTCGAAGACAGAATCCCGCCAATCACCACCGTCGCCAACGGCCGCTGCACTTCCGCGCCGGTACCTGTCGCAAGTGCCATCGGAATAAAGCCCAGCGACGCCACCAGCGCCGTCATCAACACCGGCCGCAAGCGCGTCAGCGCGCCGACATTAATCGCCTCCGCCAGCGACCTTCCCTCTTCACGCAAATTGCGAATGAACGCGATCATCACCAACCCGTTGAGCACCGCCACCCCGGACAATGCGATAAACCCCACGCCAGCCGAAATCGACAACGGAATATCGCGCAACCACAGCGCCATGACGCCGCCGGTCAAGGCAAACGGAATCCCGGTAAACACCAGCAAGCCGTCCTTGAGATTGTTGAACATCATGAACAGCAACCCGAACACCAGCAGCAACGCCACCGGCACCACGATCTGCAAGCGCCTGGCCGCCGATTGCAGTTGCTCGAATTGCCCGCCCCAACGGGTCCAGTAACCGGCCGGGACCTGCACATCGCGCTCGATCACCTCACCGGCCTCGCTGACAAACGAACCGATATCGCGCCCGCGCACGTTGGCGCTGACGATCACCAGACGCTTGCCGTTTTCGCGGCTGACCTGATTCGGCCCGAGCACCAGGTCGAGGCTGGCGACGTCCTTCAGCGCGATAAAACCGATCTGATTCGCCGCACCGCTCAGCGCCGGCACCGGAATCAGCAACGCCGCCAGGCCGTCGATGTCCTTGCGCATGGCATCGGACAAGCGCACCACCATGTCGAAACGCCGATCGCCCTCGTACAAGGTGCCGGCCTGACGCCCGCCCACTGCGACGGCGATGGTGTCCTGCACATCGCCAACGTTGAGGCCATAACGCGCCGCCTTGTCGCGGTCGATGTTAATGGTCAACACCGGCAACCCGGTGGTCTGCTCGACCTTCACTTCAGACGCGCCGCTGACCTTCTGCATCGCTGCCGCAATCTTCGCCGCCGTGGCGTTGAGTACATCCATATCATCGCCGAACACCTTGACCGCGACATCGCTGCGCACGCCGGAGATCAGTTCGTTGAAGCGCAACTGGATCGGCTGCGACAGTTCGTAGTTGCTGCCCGGCAACGTCGCGGCAGCGGCTTGCAGTTCAGCCATCAGGGTTTCACGGGGCTTTTTCGGGTCTGGCCATTGGTCTATGGGTTTGAGCATCACGTAACTGTCGGAGATGTTCGGTGGCATAGGGTCGGAAGCGATTTCGGCGGTGCCGGTGCGGGCAAAGACGCGTTCGACTTCCGGCACTTTTGCCAGAATCAAGGTCTCCAGCCGCTGCTGCATGTCCACCGACTGCGTCAGGCTGGTGCCCGGCACGCGCAACGCTTGCAGGGCAAAATCGCCTTCGCTGAGGCTCGGCACAAACTCGCTGCCCATGCGACTGGTGAGCACGCCGCTGAGCACGATCACGGCCAACGCCGCGCCCACTGCGATTGCCCGATGACTCATCACCCACGCCAGCGCCGGCGCATACACCCGGCGCGCGCCACGCATCACCGCGCCCTCTTCTTCCTTGACCTTGCCGGTGACGAACAGCGCAATCGCCGCCGGCACGAAGGTCACGGAAAGCAACATGGCACCGAGCAACGCGATGACCACGGTGAACGCCATCGGGTGGAACATTTTCCCTTCGACGCCGCTCAGGGCGAAGATCGGCAGGTACACCACCATGATGATCAACTGGCCGAAAATCAGCGGCCGCCGCGCCTCTTTCGCTGCGGCAAAGACTTCCCTGAAACGCTCGGCACGGCTCAGCAAACGGCCGTGATGCTGCTGCGCATGGGCCAAGCGGCGCAGGGTGTTTTCGACAATCACCACCGCGCCGTCGACAATAATCCCGAAGTCCAGCGCGCCGAGGCTCATCAGGTTGGCACTGACCTTGTTGCTGAACATGCCGGTGAAGGTAAACAGCATCGACAGCGGAATCACCATCGCGGTAATCAGCGCCGCACGGATATTGCCGAGGAACAGGAACAGAATCGCAATGACCAGGACCGCGCCTTCAACGAGGTTCTTTTTCACCGTGGCAATGGCTTTGTCGACCAAGTGCGTGCGGTCGTAAACCGGCACGGCAATCACGCCTTGGGGCAGGGATTTATTGATCTGTTCGAGCTTGCTCGCGACCGCTTGCGACACGGTACGGCTGTTCTCGCCGATCAGCATGAACACGGTGCCCAGCACCACTTCCCGACCGTTTTCGGTGGCCGCACCGCTGCGCAATTCACGGCCGATTTCCACGGTGGCGACGTTCTTCACCCGGATCGGCGTGCCGTCGACGTTGGCCATGACGATGTTGGCGATGTCCTCGGTGCTCGCCACTTGCCCCGGTGCGCGGATCAGCAACTGCTCGCCGCTGCGCTCGATATAACCGGCGCCGACGTTGGCGTTGTTGCGCTCCAGCGCGGTGACCAGATCGGTGAGGGTCAGCTTGTACGCGGCCAGGCGTTTCGGGTCCGGCGCGATCTGATATTCCTTGGCAAAACCACCGATGGTGTTGATCTCGGCGACACCCGGCACGTTGCGCAGTTGCGGCTTGATGATCCAGTCCTGAATCACCCGCAGATCGGTCGGCGTGTACGCGGTGCCGTCGTCCTTGAGCGCGCCCTCCTTCGCCTCAACCGTCCACAGAAAAATCTCGCCGAGCCCGGTAGAGATCGGCCCCATCACCGCCTCTGCGCCTTCAGGCAATTGCTCCTTGGCGATCTGCAAACGCTCGTTGACCAATTGACGGGCGAAGAACAGGTCAGTGCCGTCCTTGAAGATCACCGTCACTTGCGACAGCCCCGAACGCGACAGCGAACGGGTCTGTTCGAGTGCCGGCAGACCGGCCATGGCGGTTTCAATCGGGAAGGTGATGCGCTGTTCGGTTTCCAGCGGCGAAAACCCGGCGGCGCCGGTGTTGATCTGTACCTGAACGTTGGTGATGTCGGGCACGGCGTCGATCGGCAGCTTTTGATAACTGGCGATGCCGAGGCCGGCCATAAGCAGAACGGCGAGCAGCACAATGATGCGCTGCTCGATGGCAAACTGGATCAGGCGTTCGAACATGAGGACCTTCCAGAATTAATGGCTGTGCTCGGCTGAGGCTTTGCCCAGCTCCGACTTGAGGACGAAGCTGCCGGCGCTGGCGACTTGCGCGCCCGGTTCCAGCCCTTGAGTGATTTCGACGTGGCCGGCTGCACGGCCGCCCAGCTCCACCGCTTGCGCCTTGAAGCCATCATCGGTTCGGACGAACACCGTAGGTTTGTCCTCGACGGTCTGGATCGCGGTCTCCGGCACAGCGACTTTCACTTCGCGGCTGTCGGTGGCCACCCGTGCGCTGACGAACAGCCCCGGGCGCCATGAGCCCTGCGGGTTTTCCAGCGTCACGCGAACGGTCGCGGTGCGGGTCTGTTCACCGAGCAGACTGCCGACGTAGGCCACGTTGCCAGTCACTTCGGCTTTCAGTTCAGGCGCGCTGACGGTGACTGGTTTGCCCACCTGCACCTTGGTCAAGTCCTTGGGTGAAACACCGAACGTGACCCACACGCGGGACAAGTCGGACAGGGTGAAAGCAGCCGTGCTTTCATCGACCACCTCGCCGGGTGTCAGGTGTTTTTCCACCACCACGCCGTCGAACGGTGCGCGCAGTTCATAGCGATTGCCGCCGCTGGCGACCACGCTACCGCTGAGCACACTGATTTTCTGTCGAGCATTGTTCATGGTGATTTCCGCTTCTTGCAGTGCCTGGCGAGCCTGTAAGAAATCCTGTTCGGCGGAGATCTTGTCCTGCCAGAGTTTTTTCTCGCGCTCGTAGGTTGTCCGCGCCAAGTCCAGACGGCGTTGCGCAGCCGCCTGTTCGCTGCGCTGATCGGAGATCTGCTGGCTGGCAATCACCGCCAGTAACTGACCTTTTTTCACCGGTTGCCCGAGGTTGACCGCCACTGACTCGACCACTCCCGGCACTCGCGGCACAACGTGGGCGGTGCGATCCTCGTCGAAACGCACTTCACCGGGGAACGACAGGCCGAGGCTGAAGCGCTGCGCCTGCGCCTCGGCCAGTTGAATGCCCGCCGAGGTGATCTGCTCGGCGCTCAATTCGATATGCCCCTCTTCGTCATGCTCGCCTTCGGCTGCCGCGTTTTCTTCGGCGTGATCCGCATGTTCTGCCGCCTCATCGGCGTGAGCCTCGAGCGGTGCATTGCCCGCCCACATCGAGCCGATGCCAATGCCCAGCGCCAGGGTCGCCACCGCGACCACCATCAGTTTTTTATCCATGCAAACTCCTCTGCGCCGTGCCCGCGCGCAGTGATGTGAAAAGTCAAATTCAAGGGCTGACACTGAGGTCGCCGAAGATCCGTTCGAGGCGCACGCGGGCGTCGGTCGCCTCGCTGACGGCCTGGATGTATTGGCTGCGCGCGGCGATCAACGTGCGTTGGGCGTCGAGCACATCGAGGAAGCCGAACTTGCCCATTTCGAAACCACGGGTGGCGCTGTCCACCGCACTTTGCGCAGCGGGCAGGATGGTCTGATTGAAGGCTTTGACTTCGCCGTTGGCGGTCTGCCATTGCTCGAGGCTGGTCTGGATTTCCGTGCGCAAACGCAGCTCGGTGGCGTTGCGCAGATCCCGCGCCTGATCGGTTCGGCGAGCAGCGGCGAGCACGTTGCCCTGATTGCGGTTGAACAACGGAATCGGCATCGACAGCCCGACCACGTTGACCCGCTCGCGCTCGGTTTCGCTGTACTGACTGCCGATACTCACGGTGAGGTCGGGAATGCGCTGGGACTTTTCGAGGCCCAGCGACGCTTCGCGCTGATCAATCTGCAACGTGGCCAGACGCAGTTCGGCGGTCTCGTTCAGACGCTCAAGCAATTTTGTCGGAGGTGGAACGGCCGGCATGCTTTGCGTGGGTGCCTGCACCTTGGTCAACGTCGGCAACGGCGCGCCCATGACCTGCGCCAGTTGTTGGTACGCGGTGGCCTGATCGCGTTCGGCTCGGCTCAGTTCAAGGCGCACTTCCGAGAGCTGCACTTGCGCCCGCGTACCCTCGACCGGCGACGATTTACCCGCCTCAATGCGCCCTTGGGCTACGCGCACACCGTGCTCGGCCAATTGCAGAGATTGCCGGGACAGCTGCAAACGCTGCTGCGCGGTTTGCGCACTGTTGAACGCCTGAATTACATCGGCACGCAAGGCATTGCGCTTGCGCTCCAGTTCGATGCCGGCAGCGTCCTGCGCGCGGCTGGCGACGTCGATGCGGGCGCCGCGTTTGCCGCCCAGTTCGATCGGCTGGCTGAGCATCACCGTGGTGGTGCGCGAGTTGCGCCGGGTGTCTTCAGCCTCCCACGACACCTCGGGGTTGGGGATCAGGCCTGCCTGCTGGCGATCGCCCTCGGCAATCCCGATTTCCCACTGCGCGGCGGCCAGATCGGGGTTGCCGGCGAAGGCCGTTTGCAGGGCCTGCTCCAGAGTCAGGGTCGATGCAACCGCAAGGTTTGCAGTGGCCAGCAACAGAATGCCGCTGGCTATTTTTTTCAGGCGTGATCGCGCCATCAGCTCTGTTAAACCGGGCAATGGAAGACTTCCTTTAATCAAGAATCTTTGATGCCGCCACGGTAGAGTTTTGAACTTATCGACAAGGTGACTGGAAGATTACAAATCCGTCATCCACGGTTTGCCGAAGTTGTTTTGTTCTAGGATGCGAAGTGCAAACGGTTCTATCGAAATACATCGAAACAAAAACACAATAGTTATCTGCTGAACAGCACTTGCGGGAATCAAACTCATAAGGATTTTGTGGCTTGTGCTGCGACCGGCTGTCGCAGAGCAGCGTTTTAAAGCGCTTGGCGGTTGACCCTGTAGCCACTACAACCTTTATTGTCCGGACTTCCCCTCACCCCAGCCCTCTCCCGGGGGAGAGGGAGCCGACCGAGGTGTATGACACTTTCCATCGACCTGTTAAATCAAGTCGACTATGGATTCCGTAAAGATGTTCCACGTCGGTGCAGTTCTGAAGCCCCTCACCCTAACCCTCTCCCTCTGGGAGAGGGTTAGGGTGAGGGGCTTCTTATCGTTATAGAACAACGTCCGGAAGACCTTACAAAAACAATAACTTTCCCGGTCACCTTAATTAAATATCCATTAAATAAAAGTGGTGATAGATCATGCGAATCCTTGTCGTCGAGGACGAGCTTAAAGCTGCCGAATACTTGCATCAGGGTTTGACCGAAAGTGGTTATATCGTTGACCACGCCGCCACCGGTGCCGATGGATTGCATCTGGCGCAACAGCAGACTTATGACCTGATCATTCTCGACGTGAACCTGCCGGAACTGGACGGCTGGGGCGTGCTGGAACAACTGCGCCGCACCCACTCAACGCGGGTGATGATGCTCACCGCACGCGGGCGGCTGGCGGACAAAATCCGCGGTCTGGACCTGGGCGCCGATGACTATCTGGTCAAGCCGTTCGAGTTTCCCGAACTGCTGGCGCGGGTGCGCACCTTGATGCGCCGCAGCGAAAACATCCCGGTGCCGCAGGTACTGAAAGTCGCCGATCTGGAACTCGATCCGGGCCGCCATCGGGCGTTTCGTGGCGCGCAGCGCATCGACCTGACCACCAAGGAATTCGCCCTGCTGCACCTGCTGATGCGCCAGTCCGGCGAGGTGCTGACCCGCACGCAGATCATCTCGCTGGTGTGGGACATGAACTTCGATTGCGACACCAACGTGGTCGAAGTGTCGATCCGCCGCTTGCGGGCAAAAATCGACGACCCGTTCGAGCACAAGCTGATCCATACCCTGCGCGGTGTCGGTTACGTGCTGGAGGCACGGGAATGAAGCCGGCCAGCCTGTCGATGCGCCTCGGTCTGACGGTGAGTACGCTCGGCGCGATGCTGGTGGTGTTTCTGGCGATCCTGGCGTATTTCGCCCTGACCCATGAGCTCAACGCGCTGTCGCGCGACAGCTTGCAAAAGAAGATGGCGCAGGTGGAGCACAGCCTGTCGCTGTACGTCGACGCCAAGGAAGTCAGTGGCAAGCCGCACATTCTGCTCGATCAGGTCATGGGCCATGACAACCTGACGCTGACCATTTATGACCGCTTGAACCTGCGTTCGCCGTTGCTCAAAACCGGCTCCGGGCTGAGGGATCCGCGGGTCGAATTGCGGGCAGTGCGAGCGGCGACCGATCAGTTGACCTACAGCGACAGTACCGATGCCGAGGGGGCGAAATTCCTTACCGCATCGAAGTTGATTCGGCTCAAGGATGGCAACCGCGTGCCGGTGTTGCTGTCGATGGACAACGCCCACGATCAGGCCTTGCTCAGCGCCTATCTGCGCTCGACGCTGATTGCCCTGCCGCTGTTGCTGGTGTTCATCGGCCTCACCGCGTGGGGTGCGGTGCAGCGCGGCCTGGCGCCGATGCGCGAGTTTCGCAAAGTGGCGGCGATGGTCTCGACCCAGGACCTGGACCATCGGCTGTCGGTGGTGAACATGCCACAGGAATTGAGCGAACTGGCCCAGGGCATCAACGTCATGCTGCATCGGCTGGATGCCGGGGTGCAGCAGTTGTCGCAGTTCTCCGATGACCTGGCCCATGAGCTGCGCACGCCGATCAACAACCTGATGGGCAAAGCCCAGGTGACCTTGTCCCGCGAACGCACAACCGAGGAATACAAGGACGTATTGGTGTCCTGCACCGAGGAGCTGGAGCGCGTGGCGCGGATTGTTTCGGACATGCTGTTTCTGGCGCAAGTCAGTCATCCGTCGGCGCTGGCGCCGTTTGAATCGGTGGCGCTGGAGGCTGAGGTCGCAAAAGTGGCCGAAATGTTTTCGTTGTCGGCGCAGGAAAAGAACATTCACATGAACGTCGTCGGCAGCGCGTCGGTGCAGGGTGACCGGTTGATGATTCAGCGGGCGGTTTCCAATTTGCTGTCGAATGCGCTGCGCCACTGCCCGGAGGGGAAAACCGTGACGCTGCTGATCGAGCAAGGTGCGACACAGGCTGCGCTGTTGGTGAGCAATCCGGGGGCGGGGATCGAGGCGCAGCATCTGCCGCATCTGTTCGATCGTTTCTACCGCGTCGACAGCGCCCGCTCGCGTTCGCAGGGCAGCACCGGGCTGGGGCTGGCGATTGTGCGCTCGATCATGAGCCTGCATCAGGGGGTGGCGGAGGTGAAAAGCCTGCCCGGCGCCATGACCGTGTTCCGCCTGGGCTTTCCTGTGGCGACACCAATGGCCCCATCGCTGGCAAGCCAGCTCCCACAGTGAATTGCGGTGTACACAGAGTTTTGTGCACACCACAGAAACCTGTGGGAGCCTGGCTTGCCAGCGATGGCGGTCGATCAAGCACAAATGAAAACGGCACCTTGCGGTGCCGTTTGCCTTTCACCGTTCCACTATCACTTGCGCGCATCCGCCCACGATTTCAGCAGTTCGTTGTAGCTCACGGTCTCGCCCTTCGGCTTCTCGTTGGCCAGTTTCGGTTTCGGTGCACCCGGTTGATCAAACCAGTATTGCGCGTCGCGCTCCGGGTTCATTTTCGGTGCACACACCGCTTGCGCCTTGGAGCGTTCGAGACGCGTCATGATCGCGTCCTGATCCTTGGCCAAACCATCCAGCGCCTGTTGCGGGGTCTTCTCGCCGCTGGCCGCTTCGGCGATGTGGCTCCACCACAATTGCGCCAGACGCGGATAGTCCGGCACGTTGGTCCCGGTCGGGGTCCATTGCACGCGGGCCGGGCTGCGGTAGAACTCGACCAGGCCACCGAGCTTCGGCGCCAGATCGGTCATCGCCTGCGAGTTGATGTCCGACTCGCGAATCGGCGTCAGGCCCACAATGGTTTTCTTCAGCGAAACGGTTTTCGAGGTGACGAACTGCGCATACAGCCACGCCGCGAGTTTCTGTTTCTCAGGCGTGGATTTCATGAACGTCCACGACCCCACGTCCTGATACCCAAGCTTCATGCCCTCCTCCCAATACGGTCCGCGCGGCGACGGCGCCATGCGCCATTTCGGCGTGCCGTCGGCGTTGACCACCGGCAGACCCGGTTTGGTCATGTCGGCGGTGAACGCGGTGTACCAGAAAATCTGCTGGGCGATGTTGCCTTGCGACGGTACCGGACCAGATTCGGAGAAGGTCATGCCTGCCGCTTCCGGTGGCGCGTACTTCTTCAGCCAGTCGACATACTTGGTGGTGGCGAACACCGCCGCCGGACCATTGGTGTCGCCGCCGCGAGTCACGCTGGAGCCGACCGGGTGGCAGTCCTCGACGCGAATCCCCCACTCGTCCACCGGCAAGCCGTTGGGCAGGCCCTTGTCGCCGCCACCGGCCATGGAGAACCAGGCATCGGTGAAACGCCAGCCCAGCGACGGGTCTTTCTTGCCGTAGTCCATGTGTCCGTAGACGCGCTTGCCGTCGATTTCCTTGACGTCTTCGCTGAAGAATTTGGCGATGTCTTCATAGGCCGACCAGTTCACCGGCACGCCGAGTTCGTAGCCGTACTTTTCCTTGAACTTGGCTTTCAGGTCGGCGCGTTCGAACCAGTCGGCACGGAACCAGTACAGGTTGGCGAACTGCTGGTCAGGCAGCTGATAAACCTTGCCGTCCGGCGCGGTGGTGAACGAGATGCCGATGAAGTCCTTGATGTCGAGGGTCGGCGAGGTGAAGTTCTTGCCTTCGTTGGCCATCAGGTCGGTGATCGACTCGGTCTTGCCGTAGCGAAAGTGCGTGCCGATCAGGTCCGAGTCGTTGACCCAGCCGTCGTAGATGTTTTTGTCCGACTGCATCACCGTCTGCATTTTTTCCACCACGTCGCCTTCTTGCAGCAGGTCGTGGGTCAGCTTGATCCCGGTGATTTCGGTGAAGGCCTTGGCCAGCACCTTGGACTCGTATTCGTGGGTGGTCAGGGTCTCGGAAACCACTTTGATTTCCATGCCGCGAAACGGCTCGGCGGCCTTGATGAACCACTTCAGTTCTTCGAGTTGCTGCTCCGCCGTCAGGGTCGACGGTTTGAATTCACTGCCGATCCATTTTTTCGCCGCGTCTTCGTAGGCATCCGCCCACGCGGCGGCGCTCAAACCGCTGAGTGCCAGCATGGCTGCCAATGAAATGCTATGTCGCAGCTTATTGTTTTTGTCGAACATAGAGACCTCCTGTTTAAGTTGTGGAGCCGCGTTGCCGAACGACTCGACTAGCCCCAACGCATCACAGCCAACAGCCACACCAGGGACAACGCGGACGCCACCCAGATGCTCCAGTCGGTGGCGCCGATCACCAGCAAATGCAGGTAGGCGCTGCCGAGAAGACCGATAAACAAGCGATCACCACGGGTGGTGGCAATCGGCAGAAAACCTCGCCGCAGGATGCTCGGCGAGCGCAACTCCCATGTCGTCATACCAACCAGAATCAGGCCGATGACGATGAAGAAAGCTGCGGTAGGTGTAGTCCAGCTCATCCATTCCATCATCAGCTCCTCAGACCCGACCGAGGGCAAAGCCCTTGGCCACGTGGTTGCGAACAAACCAGATCACCAGCATGCCCGGCAGGATGGTCAACACCCCCGCCGCCGCCAGCACGCCCCAGTCGATGCCCGAGGCCGAGACCGTGCGCGTCATCACGGCGGCAATCGGCTTGGCATTCACCGAGGTCAGCGTGCGCGCCAGCAACAGTTCGACCCAGGAAAACATGAAGCAGAAAAACGCCGTCACGCCGATGCCGGAGCCGATCAGCGGGATAAAAATCTTCACGAAGAACTTGGGGAAACTGTAGCCGTCGATGTAGGCGGTTTCGTCGATTTCCTTAGGCACGCCGGACATGAAGCCCTCGAGAATCCACACCGCCAGCGGCACGTTGAACAGGCAGTGCGCGAGCGCCACGGCGATGTGCGTGTCGAACAGCCCGATCGACGAATACAACTGGAAGAACGGCAGCAGAAACACCGCCGGCGGCGCCATGCGGTTGGTCAGCAGCCAGAAGAACAGGTGTTTGTCGCCGAGGAAGCGATAACGCGAAAACGCATACGCCGCCGGCAACGCCACGCTCAGTGAGATCACCGTGTTGAGGCTGACGTAGTACAGCGAGTTGATGTAGCCGCTGTACCAACTCGGATCGGTGAAGATCACCTTGTAGTTCGCCAGCGTGAAGTCCTGGGGAAAAAGGGTCAGGCCGCCGAGGATTTCGGTGTTGCTCTTGAACGACATGTTCAGCAGCCAGTAGATCGGCACCAGCAGGAACAGGATGTACACCAGCAGCGGAATCAGCTTTCTCTTGCTCATGGCCGGGCCCTCAGCGGTTGGCGTCGGAATGGGTCATGGCGGTGTAGAACAGCCACGAAACCAACAGGATGATCAGGAAGTACACCAGCGAAAACGCCGCTGCCGGACCGAGGTCGAATTGCCCTACCGCCATCTGCGTCAACGTCTGACTCAAGAAGGTCGTGGCGTTACCCGGCCCGCCGCCGGTGAGCACGAACGGCTCGGTGTAGATCATGAAGCTGTCCATGAAACGCAGCATCACCGCGATCAGCAGCACGCTTTTCAGCTTCGGCAACTGAATGTGGCGGAACACTGCCCACGCCGACGCCCGGTCGATGCGCGCCGCCTGGTAATACACGTCGGGAATCGCCCGCAGACCCGAGAAGCACAACAGCGCCACCAATGAAGTCCAGTGCCAGACGTCCATCACCAGCACCGTGACCCAGGCGTCCATGGTGTTGGCCGCATAGTTGTAGCTGATGCCCATCGCGTTAAGGCTCGAACCCAACAAGCCGATGTCGGCGCGGCCGAAGATCTGCCAGATCGTGCCGACCACGTTCCACGGGATCAGCAGCGGGATTGCCAGAATGATCAGCACCACCGACGACCAGCGGCCCTTGGTCGGCATGGTCAGGGCGACGGCGATGCCCAGCGGGATTTCAATCAGCAACACGCACGCGGAGTAGATGAACTGGCGCAGCAGCGAGTCGTGCAGACGTGGATCGAGCAGCACTTGCTTGTACCAATCGGCGCCAACGAAGTAGCGGCTGGATTGGTCGAAGATGTCCTGCACCGAATAGTTGACCACGGTCATCATCGGGATCACCGCACTGAAGGCCACCAGCAGAAACACCGGCAACACCAGCCACCAGGCCTTGTTGTTCTGCACCTTGTTCATGGCTGCACCTCATCACCGGCTTCAAGCAGAAATTCATCGGCATAGACCATCAACCACTGCGCTGGAAAACTGATGTACGCCGTGCCCTGCGGCACCGGTTTGTCTTCGGTCAGGCGCACCTTGAGCGGCGCGCCATCAAGGTCGAGGGTCATGATCTTGTAGGTGCCGAGGTCTTCGACGTGTACGACCCGCGCCTGCATCGCGTCATCAAACGGCTCGTCCCACACATGAATGAACTCGGGGCGGATGCCGACCTTCAGATTTTTCCACTGACCGTGCTCGATATGCCGTTGCATGGCGTCGGACAACGGCAGGTGCGTCGAGGCGAAACCGACGCCGCCGGGTTGCGGCTGCACGTCGATCAGGTTCATCCCCGGACTGCCGATGAAGTAGCCGACAAAGGTGTGGCTCGGCCGCTCGAACAATTCCCTTGGCGTACCGAACTGAACGATCTGGCCGCCGTACATCACCGCAATCTTGTCGGCGAAGGTCGAGGCTTCCAGTTGATCGTGGGTGACGTAGACCATGGTGATGTTGAATTGCTCGTGGATCTGCTTGAGCTTGCGCCGCAGTTTCCACTTCAGGTGCGGGTCGATCACCGTCAGCGGTTCGTCGAAGAGGATTGCCGAGACGTCGTCACGCACCAGACCACGGCCCATGGAGACTTTCTGTTTTTCGTCGGCGGTGAGGTTACAGGCCTTTTTGCTCAGCAGGTTTTGCAGGTCGAGAACTTCGGCAATTTCCTGCACCTTGCTGTGCACTTTCGCCTCGGCCATGCCCTGATTGCGCAGCGGAAAGGCGAGGTTATCGAACACCGTCATGGTGTCGTAGACCACCGGAAACTGGAAAACCTGGGCGATGTTGCGCTTCTCCGGCGTCAGGTCATTCACCGCTTTGCCGTCGAACAACACATGGCCCTGCGAGGGGCTGAGCAGGCCGGAAATGATGTTGAGCAACGTCGACTTGCCGCAACCCGACGGCCCGAGCAAGGCGTAGGCGCCGCCCTGCTCCCAGACGTGATCCATCTCGCGGATGGCATAATCCTCCGCGCCGCTCGGGGTTTTGCTGTAGCTGTGGGCGAGGTGCTGCAAACGGATTTCGGCCATCAGGCAACCCTCGCGACACGCCGGCCCGGTGCTTGCACCAGACGGCCCTGCGCATCGAACACAAACAGTTTATGGGTCGGGATGTAGATGCGGATCGGCGCATCGACGTCGTATTCGTGAACCCCGGGCAGGTGCAGCACCAGCAGGAAATGCTCGTTGCGCACGTGCAGGAAGGTTTCCGAACCGCTGATCTCCGCCACTTCGACGGTGACCGCCAGTTCCAGATCGTCATCGTTGCTCGGCACCAGCGAAATGTGGCTGGGGCGCACGCCGAAGCGGAACTCGCCCTCACCCACCGGGCGCAGATCGACGTTCAACGGGAAGTGCACGAAATTGGCGAAGCTGACTTCGTTGCCGGCGATGCGTCCGGGCATCAGGTTGATCGGTGGTTCGGAGAACAATTCCGCCGCCAACACGGTTTGCGGCTGGTGATACACCGAAGTCGACGGGCCGCTCTGAATCACCCGGCCTTCGTGAAGAATGGTTGTGGTGCCGCCGAGTGCCAGCGCTTCGTTGGGTTCGGTGGTGGCGTAGATCGCGATGGTATGGCGCGCCTTGAACAGCTCGCGCATTTCCTGACGCAGTTCCTCGCGCAACTTGTAATCGAGGTTGACCAGCGGCTCGTCGAACAGGATCAGCTCGGCATCCTTGACCAGCGCGCGAGCCATGGCGGTGCGCTGCTGTTGGCCGCCGGAGAGTTCCAGCGGATAGCGCTGCAGAAACTTCTCGATGCGCAGCATCTTCGCGGTTTCCAGCACTTTGCTCTGAATGATTTCTTTCGAGACCCCGGCCTGACGCAGGGGCGAGGCGATGTTCTCGAACACGGTCATGGTCGGGTAATTGATGAACTGCTGATAGACCATCGACACGTTGCGCAACCGCACCGGGCGCTGGGTGACATCGACGCCGTTCATCAGGATGCGCCCGCTGTCGGGCTTGTCCAGCCCGGCCATTAACCGCATGAGGCTGGTTTTGCCGGACAGCGTGCGCCCAAGCAAAACGTTGAACGAACCGGGTTCGAATTTCAGGCAGGCATCGTCGATCCAGGTCTGGCCCTCGACGGTGCGGCTGACGTGCTCCAGGGTGAGTGACATGGCTCGGCCTTTTTATTATTGGAGTCAAGCGACCTGTGCATCAGAGCGACATTCGTGCCAGAAATGGCAAGTGGTTGATTTGTCGTGAAAAGTGGCGAAAACGTGGCGAACGGGCGTTCATTGCTGAACACATTTGAACAGTTGAGCGATTGACAATGAACAATAGTGAACAACACTCTATGAACTCATTTCGGTGAACACCGGAGATCCTGTGGGAGCGAGCTTGTTCGCGAATGCGGTGTGTCATTCAACCGATTCGGTGACTGATACGACGCTTTCGCGAGCAAGCTCGCTCCCACAGTTGATCTGTGTGGTTCTCGGGATTTGGGTTCATAACAACAATAAAAACGCTGCATCAGAGGCTGACCCGCCATGGCCGCACCTGCCCCGCCGCTGTCCCACGACGCGATCGTCCAGACGTCCTGGCAACGTTGCCGCGCCTTCGGTCTCGACCACCACAGCACCCCGGCCTTCGATCAACTGCCCGCCGCCGGCATCGCGCAGTTGCTCGACAGTCACCATGCGCTGGTGCAGACCACCCATCAGGAAGTCCTGCCCTATTACGAAAACATCCTGAGCAATTCCAATTGCCTGATCATGCTCGCCGACAATCAGGGCCAGGTGCTGACGTCGTGGGGCACGCAACGCTTTATCGAACCGAATCTGGCGCGGGGGTTCCGGGCCGGCGCGAGCTGGAGGGAACGCTCAAGCGGCACCAACGCGATCGGCACCGCGCTGGCCTGCGAACAGGCGGTGCATATCGAGCACGACGAGCACTTCCTCAAGGCCAACCGTTTCATGACCGGTTCCGCCGCACCGATTTTCGACGCCGAGCGCAAAGTCATCGCGGTGCTCGACGTGTCCAGCGACAGCTACCTGCCGCCGTCGCACACCCTGGGCATGGTCAAGATGATGAGCCAGACCGTGGAAAACCGGCTGATTCTCAACCTGTTCCACGGCCAGCATTTTCAACTGACCTTCAACACCGGGTTGAACAACCTCGACAGCCAGTGGGCGGGGTTGTTGATCTTCGATGAGAGCGGTCAGGTGCTGTCGGCCAATCGGCGCGCGGACAATCTGCTCGGTGTGCGCCTGTCGCGGGTCAGCGTCGAAAGCCTGTTCAAGGTGTCGCTGCTGGAGTTGCTCAATCAGCCGGAGGGCTTGCCGTTTGCCTTGCAGACGTCCGGGCGTAACCGTTTTCAGTGTCTGTTGAAGCGGCCGCAACAGGCGCCGCTCCAGCCGCGGGTGTTTGCCGAGCCGAAACGTGCGGAACCACCGGTTAAAACGTCGAACGCGATCAGCCTCAATACCTTGCACTTCGGCGACAGTCGCGTGGAAAAAGCCGTGCGCCAGGCTGAGCGTTTGCTGGAAAAGGATATTCCGCTGCTGATTCACGGCGAGACCGGCGTCGGCAAGGAAGTCTTCGTCAAAGCCCTGCATCAGGCCAGCTCCCGCAGCAAACAGGCGTTCATTGCCGTCAACTGCGCGGCGATCCCCGCCGAACTGGTCGAGTCTGAACTGTTCGGCTACGAGAAAGGCGCGTTCACCGGTGCCAACCAGAAAGGCAGCATCGGCCTGATCCGCAAAGCCGACAAAGGCACCCTCTTCCTCGACGAGATTGGCGATATGCCGTTGCCGACCCAAGCGCGGTTGCTGCGCGTGCTGCAAGAGCGTTGCGTGCAACCGGTGGGCAGTAGCGAGCTGTTCCCGGTGGATTTGCGGATTATCTCGGCGACTAACCGCTCTTTACGTGAACAAGTGCAATTGGGCCGGTTTCGTGAGGATTTGTACTACCGCATTGGCGGTTTGACCCTGGAACTGCCGCCGCTGCGCGAGCGCAGTGATAAGCAGGCATTGTTTAAACGACTGTGGGAACAGCATCGTGAGCCGACGCAATGGGCGGGTTTGAGCCAGGAAGTGCTGGAGCTGTTCAGTCGTCATCCGTGGCCGGGGAATTTGCGGCAAGTCAGCAGCGTGATGCAAGTGGCGCTGGCGATGGCTGAGGAGCAACCGGTGAGGCCTGAGCATTTACCGGATGATTTTTTTGTGGATCTGGAGATGGAGCCGGTGGAGAGTGCGGCGCCGTTGGAGCTGGATTTGAATAATGTTGAGGCACTGAACCGGGAGCTGAAGGCTTCCGGGGGGAATATTTCACATCTGGCGCGGCGGTTGGGGGTGAGTCGGAATACGCTTTACAAGCGGCTGCGCCAGATTGAGGGTTGAGTGAACCCCGTTCCCCTCATCGGAACGCCGCCCGCCCAGCCCTCTCCCCCAGGAGAGGGAGCTGACCGAGGTGTCTGGCGCTGAACATCGACCCGAAACATCGTGGCGATTATGGATTCGGTACCGCACGTTCAGGTCGGCGTATCTATTGAGCATCCCCCCATTCAGTCCCCTCTCCTGGGGGAGAGGGCTAGGGTGAGGGCGAAAATTCTGGCTCAACATGCGCAACCGAAGCCGCCTCCAATGTCCGCAACCCCACCAGCACAACCACCACCATCATCAACCCTGCACCAATCGCCACGCCGAACCCTGCCCGCGCGCCCCACGCATCAATCACCAGCCCCGCCAGCATGCCGCCTAGCGCAACGCCAATGCTGATACCCGTGGTCATCCACGTCAGCCCTTCGGTAATCCGCGACGGAGGAATAATGATCGTCCCCATTTTCATCACCACGACCATCGTCGGAGCAAACGAGATGCCCGCGATAAACAGCGCCGCTGTCAGCACATAAACATCCGTTGCAAAAACAGGCAGCACACCGGTGAACGCCGTCACCAATATCCCGACCAGAAACTGTTTTTCAATCGCCAGGGAAACCCGCAATGCACCAAACGTCAGGCCCGCCACCAATGAGCCAAACGCATAGGCAGCAAGGATGAAGGTCGCCGACGCTGGCCAGCCCTGCGCATTGGCGAAGGCGACGACCGCGACATCGATTGCGCCACCAATGACGCCCATCGCCAACAGCGCCAGAACAATGGTGCGAACGCCGGGAATCAGCAGGGTTGAGCCGCCATGGCTGGCGTGGCCCACGACAACTTTAGGTTCAGTCTGGCGTTGCAGCAGAAACGCGGTCACCCCAATAGCCAACAACCCGACCGCAACCAGCGGCCCGGCTTCGGCGAAAAAACTCACGCTCAGACCGATCGCCAGTGGCGGGCCGACGATATAGGCCAGCTCGGTGAGGACCGTGTCCAGCGAGAACGCCGTGTGCAACTGCGGCTTGCCCCGAAACAACTGTGTCCATCGCGCGCGGATCATCGACGGCATGCTCGGCATCGTCCCCGCCAGCGCCGCTAGAACAAACAGCAGTGCGGCCGGTGCCCGCATGTAAACCGCGAGGATCAGTGCCAGCAACATGGCAATGCTGAACGCCGTGACGACGGGTAGCACGCGGCTCTGGCCATGCTGATCAACCAGTCTGGAGATGTGTGGGCCGAGCAACGCATTGGCCAGGGTGAAAGTCCCGGCGACGGCACCGGCCAGCCAGTACACACCGGTTTGCTGCACCAGCATAGTGATGATGCCGATGCCGATCATTGCCTGTGGCAAGCGCGCGATAGAACTCGCGAGCACTAACCCGGTGGCGCCTGGGGTCGTTAGCAGTTCGCGATAGTGATTGGCCATGGTGTTTCCCTTACATGATCGTCGCTGCTCAGCATCCGGCTGAACGCGTTGCCGACATCAAGACCTACGCGAACGTCAAAAGCAACCCTCACCCCAGCCCTCTCCCGGAGGGAGAGGGAGCTGACCGAGTTGCCTGGCGCTGTACATCGACCTGAAAAACCGAGTTGATTATGGATTCAAATCTGGTCCAGGTCGGCACTTTGACACCCTCACCCTCACCTCAGCCCTCTCCCGGAGAGAGAGGGAGCTGACCGAGGTGTCTGGCGTTGTACATCGACCTGAAAAACCAGTCGATTATGGATTCAAAGCAGCACGTTCAAGTCGGCGTATTTCCTGAACATCCCCCAATCGGTCCCCTCTCCCTCCGGGCGGCCCGACGTTTCGGGTGGGTTAGGATGAGGGACTTTTCTTGCGCCCAAACAAAAACCCGCACAAGGCGGGTTTTGTTTTGAAGCTAATCACAGCTATCAGTCAGCCAGACGCCAGGTAGTCCCACCCTTCCCGTCTTCCAACACAACGCCCATCGCCGTCAGCTGATCACGGATACGATCGGACTCAGCCCAATCCTTCCCCGCCCGCGCCGCCAGACGTGCAGCAATCAGTGCATCAACCTCAGCCGCATCGACACGCCCTTCAGCGCCCGCCTGCAGGAAGTCATCCGCCTCCAACTGCAACACACCCAACACGCTCGCCAGCTCTTTCAGACGCGCCGCCAGACCTGCCGCTGCGTCGAGATCGCTCTCGCGCAGGCGGTTGATCTCGCGCACCATCTCGAACAGCACGGCGCAGGCTTCCGGCGTGCCGAAGTCGTCGTTCATCACCGTGGTGAAACGCTCGACGAACGCTTCGCCGCCGGCCGGGGCAACGCTCGGCAGGCCTTTCAACGCGTGGTAGAAACGCTCGAGTGCGCCCTTGGCGTCCTTGAGGTTGTCTTCCGAGTAGTTGATCGCGCTGCGGTAGTGGCTCGACACCAGGAGGTAACGCACGACTTCCGGGTGGTACTTGTCGAGCACGTCGCGAATGGTGAAGAAGTTGTTCAAGGACTTGGACATCTTCTCGCCATTGATGCGGATCATGCCGCAATGCATCCACGCGTTGGCGTAGGTCTTGCCGGTGGCTGCTTCGCTCTGGGCGATTTCGTTTTCATGGTGCGGGAACTCGAGGTCGCTGCCGCCGCCATGAATGTCGAAGGTCTCGCCGAGGCAGCAGGTGGACATCACCGAGCACTCGATGTGCCAGCCCGGACGCCCGGCGCCCCATGGCGATTCCCAGCTCGGCTCGCCCGGTTTGGCGGCTTTCCACAGGACGAAGTCCAGCGGGTCTTCTTTAGACTCGTCGACTTCGATGCGCGCACCAATGCGCAGGTCTTCGATCTTCTTGCGCGACAGCTTGCCGTAGCCCATGAACTTGGCGACGCGGTAGTACACGTCGCCATTGCCCGGGGCGTAGGCGTAACCCTTGTCGATCAGGGTCTGGATCATCGCGTGCATGCCCGGAATGTGATCCGTGGCACGCGGCTCCATGTCCGGCTTCTTGATGTTCAGGCGCGCTTCGTCTTCGTGCATCGCGGCGATCATGCGCTCGGTCAACGCGTCGAACGATTCACCGTTCTCGCGGGCACGATTGATGATCTTGTCGTCGATGTCGGTGATGTTGCGCACGTAGGTCAGGTCGTAGCCGCTGAAGCGCAACCAGCGGGTCACCAGGTCGAACGCGACCATGCTGCGGCCATGGCCGAGGTGGCAGTAGTCGTACACGGTCATGCCGCACACGTACATGCGCACCTTGTTGCCATCCAGCGGTTTGAAGACTTCTTTGCTCTTGGTGAGCGTGTTGTAGATCGTTAGCACGTTAAATCCCTTGAATCACTGGCCCCACGAATCACGCAGAGTCACGGTACGGTTGAATACCGGCTGACCGGGTTTCGAGTCCTTGATATCCGCGACGAAGTAGCCTTCGCGCTCGAACTGGAAACGGTCTTCCGGCTGTGCGTCGCCAAGCGATGGCTCAGCACGACAACCGGTCAGCACTTGCAGTGAGTCAGGGTTGATGTTGTCGAGGAAGCTCGCGCTGTCCTCGGCCTTCTCCGGGTTCGGCGAACGGAACAGGCGATCATACAGACGCACTTCGCACTCGATGCTGGCAGCCGCCGGCACCCAGTGGATCACGCCTTTGACCTTACGGCCTTCCGGGTTCTTGCCCAAGGTGTCCGGATCGTAGGAGCAGCGCAGTTCGACGATGTTGCCGTCGGCATCCTTGATCGCTTCGTCGGCTCGGATCACGTAGCTGCCGCGCAGACGCACTTCGCCGTTCGGCTCCAGGCGCTTGTAGCCCTTTGGCGGTTCTTCCATGAAGTCATCGCGGTCGATGTAGATTTCACGGGCGAACGGCAGCTTGCGCACGCCGAGTTCTTCCTTCTGCGGATGACGCGGCAGTTCGAGGTTCTCGACCTGGTCTTGCGGGTAGTTGGTAATCACGACTTTCAACGGACGCAGCACGCACATGGCGCGCGGAGCGTTCGCGTCGAGGTCCTGACGGATACTGAACTCGAGCATGCCGAAGTCGACTACGCCATCGGAACGGTTGGTGCCGATCATGTCGCAGAAGTTGCGGATCGAAGCCGGCGTGTAGCCACGGCGGCGGAAGCCCGACAGCGTGGACATGCGCGGATCGTCCCAGCCGTTGACGTGCTTTTCATCGACCAGTTGCTTGAGCTTGCGCTTGCTGGTGATGGTGTAGTTGAGGTTCAGACGGCTGAACTCGTACTGACGCGGGTGCGCCGGCACTGGCAGTGCGTCGAGGAACCACTCGTACAGCGGACGATGGCTTTCGAACTCCAGGGTGCAGATCGAGTGGGTGATGCCTTCGATGGCGTCCGACTGACCGTGGGTGAAGTCGTAGTTCGGGTAGATGCACCACTTGTCACCGGTCTGGTGGTGATGGGCGTGGCGGATGCGGTACATGATCGGGTCGCGCAGGTTCATGTTCGGCGAGGCCATGTCGATCTTCGCGCGCAGCACACGGGCGCCGTCCGGGAACTCACCGGCACGCATGCGGGCGAACAGGTCCAGGTTCTCTTCAACCGAACGGTCGCGGAACGGGCTGTTCTTGCCCGGTTCGGTCAGCGTGCCACGGTATTCCTTGGCCTGCTCAGGGGTCAGGTCGTCGACGTAGGCCTTGCCGGCCTTGATCAGCTCCACGGCCCAGTCGTGCAACTGGTCGAAATACTGCGAGGCGTAGCGCACTTCGCCGGACCACTCGAAGCCCAGCCATTTGACGTCGCTTTCGATCGCGTCGATGTATTCCTGGTCTTCCTTGGCCGGGTTGGTGTCGTCGAAACGCAGGTGCGTGACGCCGCCGAACTCCTGGGCCAGGCCGAAGTTCACGCAGATCGACTTGGCGTGACCAATGTGCAGGTAGCCGTTGGGCTCAGGCGGGAAACGGGTGACGATCTGGGTGTGCTTGCCCGAGTCCAGGTCTGCCTGGATGATCGGCCGCAGGAAATTGACCGGCACGGCAGGGCCGGACTTGGCATTCGAGGTAGGGTCGACAGTGGGCTTGCTCATAGGATCCTTGACTTACATGTGCGCGGCCGCAAAGGGGGCCAGACAAAACAAAGCCGCTATCATAGCCGATGCTGTCAAGGGCCTGACAGAGCACGGCCTATAAAGGAGCGCATTTAATCGCCGGGAATTGAAAAACAGCCTCGAAATTCGCGCCTGTCACGCTAAACTGCGCACCTTGGCCGAAGCAGGCTGAACCGGTTTCGGGACTCAGTGTCCGAAAACCACGAATTCCTTATAAAGAGTAGCGATCATGACTCAAGTTAAATTGACCACCAATCATGGCGACATCGTCATCGAACTGGACGCGGAAAAAGCGCCAATCACCGTTGCCAACTTTCTCGAATATGTTAAGGCCGGTCACTACGAGAACGTGGTTTTCCACCGTGTGATCAAGGGTTTCATGATCCAGGGCGGCGGTTTCCAGCCTGGCATGCAGGAAAAGAAAGACAAGCGCGCCAGCATCCAGAACGAAGCCGACAACGGCCTGAAGAACGAGAAGTACACCCTGGCCATGGCTCGTACCATGGACCCGCATTCGGCCTCGGCACAGTTCTTCATCAACGCCACCAACAACAGCTTCCTCAACCACACCGCCAAGACCGCTCAGGGCTGGGGTTATGCCGTGTTCGGTAAAGTGGTTGCCGGTACCGACGTGGTCGACAAGATCGAAGGCGTTGCCACCACTTCCAAGGCCGGTCACCAGGACGTGCCGAAAGACGACGTGATCATCGAGAAAGCCGAGATCATCGAAGCGTGATATTGCTGATTTCAGACTTGCATCTGGAAGAGGAGCGCCCGGACATTACCCGGGCGTTTCTGGATTTGCTCGCCGGACGCGCCCGCTCGGCGAGTGCGTTGTACATCCTCGGCGACTTCTTCGAGGCGTGGATTGGCGACGACGCCATGACGCCCTTTCAGCGTTCCATCTGCCAGGCCCTGCGCCAATTGAGCGACAGCGGCACGGCGATCTTTCTGATGCACGGCAATCGCGACTTCCTGCTCGGCAAGGCCTTCTGCAAAGAAGCCGGCTGCACGCTATTGAAGGACCCGAGTGTCGTGCAGTTCTATGGCGAGCCGGTGCTGTTGATGCACGGCGACAGCCTCTGCACCCGCGACGAAGCCTATATGAAGCTGCGTCGCTACCTGCGCAACCCGATCACCCTGTTCATCCTGCGCCATCTGCCGCTGAGCACCCGCCATAAACTGGCGCGCAAACTACGCAGCGAAAGCCGTGCGCAGACGCGGATGAAGGCCAACGACATTGTCGACGTCACGCCGCACGAGATTCCACGGATCATGCAGCAATACGGGGTGAAAACCCTGATTCACGGCCACACCCACCGCCCGGCGATCCACAAACTGCAGCTCGGCGAGCAGGCGGCCAAGCGGATTGTGCTGGGGGATTGGGATCGTCAGGGATGGGCGTTGCAGGTCGATGAGAGCGGCTACGCCTTGGCGCCGTTCGATTTCGCCCCGCCGCTGGCTTTGCCGCACGGCTGAAGAGCTTTACCCCCTCACCCCAGCCCTCTCCCCCAAGGGGGCGAGGGGGAAAGGGAGCCGATCTCTGTGCTTTTCAAAACCTGAGTTCGGCTCGGTATTGCAAGTCGGCGTACCTCGAACATGCACCACGGTCAGTCCCCTCTCCCTCTGGGAGAGGGTTAGGGTGAGGGGCTTTTGACCTTAGTGCCCGGAAGCCGCCGGCCCTGCCTTCGCGGCAAACGGCGGTTTCGCCAGCCACACAATCAGAATCAGCCCCATGAACCCCCAGCCCAACAGCGTGAAGTAATCCACGGTGGAGAGCATGTACGCCTGGCTGGAGAGGATCTGGTCCATCTGCGCGTACGCCGATTGGCTCGCGCCGCCCAGGTGATTCAAGGTCTCCCGGGTTGCCGGTTCGAAAGTGCTGATGCTTTCACTCATGTACGCATGGTGCTGATTGGCGCGGCGAATCCAGATCCACGTAGTCAACGATGCCGCGAAGCTGCCACCGAGGGTCCGCAGGAAGGTCGCCAGGCCGGCACCATCGGCAATCTGGCTCGGCGGCAGGTCGGACATCAGGATGCTCAGGGTCGGCATGAAGAACAGCGCCACGCCGATGCCCATGAACAGCTGCACCAGTGCGATGTGCTGGAAGTCCACTTCATTGGTGAACCCCGCCCGCATGAAGCAACTCAAGCCAATCGCCAGAAACGCCAGCCCGGCCAGCAGACGCAGGTCGAACTTGTGCGCGTACTTGCCGACAAATGGCGACAGCAACACCGGCAGGATACCGATCGGCGCCACGGCCAGACCGGCCCAGGTTGCGGTGTACCCCATCTGGGTTTGCAGCCACTGCGGCAGGATCAGGTTGATGCCGAAGAACCCGGCGTAACCCAGCACCAGCACCAGCGTGCCGATGCGGAAGTTGCGGTAAGCGAACAGGCGCAGGTTGACCACTGGATGCTGGTCGGTCATTTCCCAGATAACGAACACCGCCAGCGCGATCACCGAAATCGCCGCGCCGATGATGATGAAGTTCGACTCGAACCAGTCCAGATCATTGCCCTTGTCGAGGATCACCTGCAACGCACCGACGCCAATGATCAGGCTGATCAGCCCGACGTAGTCCATCGGCTGGCGACTGGTTTCCACCGGACGTTTGGCCAGTTGCGAGCGCACCACCATCACCGCAAAGATGCCGATCGGTACGTTGATAAAGAAGATCCACGGCCAGCTGTAGCTG
Source organism: Pseudomonas sp. GNP014 (assembly GCF_054344005.1). NCBI lineage: Bacteria > Pseudomonadati > Pseudomonadota > Gammaproteobacteria > Pseudomonadales > Pseudomonadaceae > Pseudomonas > Pseudomonas sp. GNP014. The sequence goes on from NZ_JBTGUS010000001.1 coordinate 5,156,515, forward strand.
TCAGTGATCCAGCCACCGAGAATGGGACCGGCAATCGGCGCGACCACCGTAACCATCGCCAGCAACGCCAGGGCCATGCCGCGCCTCGCGGGCGGATACACGGCAATCAACAACGTCTGCGTCATCGGGTACAGCGGCCCGGCCACCAGGCCTTGCAGCACGCGGAAACCGATCAGTTCCGGCATCGACGTCGAGATACCACAGAGGAACGAGGCCAGCACAAACAGAATGGTGGCCCAGAGAAACAGCTTCACCTCGCCGAAACGACGGCTGAGCCAACCGGTCAGCGGCAGCGCAATCGCATTGCTCACGGCGAACGAGGTGATCACCCACGTGCCCTGCTCCGAACTGACCCCGAGGTTGCCGGAAATCGTCGGCAGCGCCACGTTGGCAATGGTGGTGTCGAGCACTTGCATGAACGTCGCCAGCGACAGGCCGATGGTGCTGAGCAACAGGCTGGGCGGCGTGAAAGAGGCGTTATTGCTCATTGTGAATCCTTTGGAACCGGGTTGGCGCCCTGTCTGTTACAGACACAGCAGCCCTTGTGGGAAAAAATCAATGTTGCAAGGAAACACTGTGGCGAGGGGATTTATCCCCGATAGGCCGCGAAGCGGCCCCTCCTTTGATTCAGAAAAGCCGGGCCTGCTGCGCAGTCCATCGGGGATAAATCCCCTCACCACAGTAAATCTCATCACCTTGAGAACCTGTTCCCACAGGGGAAAGATTCAGCGTTGCGCGGTTTTGCTCAGCGCAGCGCTGTTGTCGTGGATCAACTGCGCAATCATCGCGTCGGCTTCAGCCAGTTGGCGGTCGTAGACGTTGGTGCTGAACGAGGCTTTTTGCGGCGGTTGCTGCGCCAGTACCGGACCGCTCTGGTCGTGCAGGTTGACTTCAACGTTGGTCGACAGGCCGACGCGCAGCGGATGTTTGGCCAGTTCTTCGGCATTGATGTGAATGCGCACCGGCACACGCTGCACGATCTTGATCCAGTTACCCGTGGCGTTCTGCGCCGGCAGCAAGGCAAACGCGCTGCCGGTACCGGCGCCGAGGCTGTCGACGGTGCCGCTGAATTTCACGTCACTGCCGTAGATGTCAGATTCGATATCCACTGGCTGACCGATGCGCATGTCCCGCAATTGGGTTTCTTTGAAGTTGGCGTCGATCCACAGTTGATCCAGTGGAATCACCGCCATCAGCGCGGTGCCCGGCTGGACCCGTTGACCGAGTTGCACGGTGCGCTTGGCGACGTAACCGGTGACTGGCGCGATCAAAGTGCTGCGGGCGTTGGTCAGGTAGGCCTGACGCAGATCGGCAGCGGCCGCCATCACATCCGGGTGCGACGACACCACGGTGTCATCGACCAGCGCGCTGGTGGTTTTCAGTTGCTGTTTGGCGTTGGCCAGGGCGTTTTGCGCCGAGGTCAGGTCGTCGCGGGCGTGGGACAGCTCTTCCTGGGAAATCGCCCCGCCTGCGGCGAGGTTTTTCCGGCGGTTGTAGTTGTCCTGGGCCTTCTGCACTTCAGCCTGTTGCGCGTTGACCTGGGCTTTCATGCCGTCAACGTTGCTGTACAGGCCGCGCACCTGACGCACGGTGCGCGCCAGTTTTGCCTGGGCACTTTGCAGGCCGACTTCGGCGTCGTTGGGGTCGAAGTTGATCAGCACCTGGCCTTCGTGAACGAGATCACCGTCATCCGCGCCAATGCTGACCACGGTGCCGGTGACCAACGGGGTGATCTCCACCACGTTGCCGTTGACGTAGGCGTCGTCGGTGCTTTCGTTAAAGCGCCCGATGAATTCGTGATACGCCCAGACGCCGGCACAGGCGAGGACGACGACAGCGGTCAGCACCAGCAGCATCACTTTGCGTTTGCGCGGATTGCCGGTGTCGGGAGTGGAGCCTTGAGCTTGAGTGTTTTCGGCAGTGGCCATGACAAATACCTTGAATTAGTTGTGCGGCGTGGCTGGGGTGGCGTTGGCTGCGGTCAGGGTTTCACCCTGGAAGCCGCCGCCCAGCGCTTGCATCAATTGAATCGACAGGTCGATCTGCTCGGCATTGAGGTTGGCCAGTTGACGCTGGGCCTGCAGCAATTGCTGCTCGATGCTGAGCACGTCCAGGTAGTTGCCGATGCCGGAACCGTAACGCTGGACGACGGTGTTGTAAGAATCCTGAGCAATGTCGGTGGCGTGTTGCTGCGCGCCGATCTGCCGGCCGATATCACGCAGCTGGTTGATCGTGTCACTGACATCGCCCAGGGCTTTCACCAGGCTTTTGTTGTACTGCGCCACCGCCAGATCGTAATCGGCATCGCGCGCATCGAGGTTGGCGCGCAGGCGTCCGCCGTCGAAAATCGGCACCGAAATGGTCGGGGCAATGTTGAAGAAACGACTGGCCGAGCCGAACATCGCGTCACCCAACAACGATTCGGCACCGGCCGAGGCCGTGAGGTTCAGGTTGGGATAGAAGCGGGTTTTCGCCGAGTCGATGTCCTTGCTCGCCGCTTCGACGCGCCAGCGCGCAGCGACCAGGTCCGGGCGACGACCGAGCAGTTCCGCCGGCAGCACCGACGGCACGGCGACAGCGCTGGCTTGCAGGACTTTCGGTCGGGCGATTTCGTTGCCGCGATCCGGGCCTTTGCCGAGCAGCACGGCCAACGCGATTTTCGCGCTGTTCAGGCGTTTTTCCGCGTCGATCAGACTGGCTTCGGAACTGGCTTCCAGACTCTGGGTTTGCTGGAACTGATACTGGCTGTCGATCCCGGAGCTCAGGCGACGCTGGCTTAGGTCGAGCATTTGTTTGGTGCGTTTGAGGTCTTCGTTCGCCAGGTCATAAACGATGTGCGCCTGACCAAGATCGCTGTAAGCGCGGGCGACGTCGGCGGCGAGGGTCAGTTGTGCAGCCTGACGATCGACTTCAGCGGCGCGAGCCTGACCGAGTGCGGCTTCCCAGGCGTTACGCTGACCGCCCCAGAGGTCGAAGTTGTAATTGAAACCGGCGCTGACATTGCGCACCGTCGAATAAGCCCCGCCCTGCCCCAGCGGATCCTGATCACGAGCCAGGCGCGAACGGCTGATGCCGGCGCTGGCGTCGAGGGTTGGATAACGCTCGGCATCGGCGGCATACGCGGCGGCGCTGGCCTGATGCGCGCGGGCTTCGGCGATCTGCATGTCCGGGCTGTCGTGCAGGGCTTCGCGGATCAGGCCGTCGAGTTGCGAATCGCCGAGGCTGGTCCACCAGTCGCTTTTCGGCCACGCGGCCGGCGACAGGGTCACGCCGCTGAGGGACTGGCTGGCATTGAGGCTTTTCGCATCAAGGCGTTTGCCCTGAGTGTCGAGGCCACTGTAGTTGGCGCAGCCGGCGAGGATCATCGCCGACAGCACCAAGGTCAGGCTGCTGCGCAAGGTTTTACCGCTCATTGTGTTCACCTAACCGCTGGATAGTGATCGGGTCACCGGCTGCCAGCAGGATTTTCTTGAGGATGTATTCCAGGGTTTTCAACTCGTCCGGAGTGACGGCGCCGGCCAGTTCATTCATCGCGTCAGCGCCGATGTATGGCAGGCGATCGGCCAGTTGCTGGCCCTGCTCGGTGAGTTTGAGTTGCACCTGACGGCGATCGCCTTCGCTGCGGTGGCGAGCGAGAAAACCTTTCTGCTCCAGACGATCGAGCATGCGTGTCATCGAACCGCTGTCCAGCGACAGGTGCCGGCACAGCTCGGCCGGGGTGTCGACGCCGAACTGGGCCATGATGATCAACACCTTGAACTGCGCGGCGGTAATGCCATGCGGCTCCATGTGGGTGTCGATGATCCGGTCCTTGAGCAACGCGGCACGGCCCAGCAACAGGCCGAGATGACAGTGTTTGAATTCGTCCGGGGTGAAATGCTTCATTTGCTCACCTAATAACTGCCTAGGCAGTGAATGTATGTCGAGATGTTACTGCCTAGGCAGCGAATGTCAACGCAATAGTTAGGTTGCTTTGTAATTAGTTGACCAATGGCCTGGGTTTTTGTCGCGCATAGAAGAACGCCATCACGCCTACGGGGGGAACGCATTCCACATGTAGGCGTGAGCCTGCTCGCGATGGCCGCGACACGGTGCAAAGGAAGAGATGCTTTCTAAGAATCGCCTGATGTCTACAACCAGACGGCGTGTTTAACGTACGCAGTTCATTGACCGATTACGTAAACCCTCTCCATGAAGCGTTTCAAACTCCAGCGCCCGCTCCCGCTCTGTATCGCAACCACCTTGTTTGCCTGCGCCTCCAACGTGCTGGCCGGCAGCTGTGTTGCGGTCAATTCGAAGACTGAAACCCTCAACTTTGGCGCCAGTCTCGCCAGTTCCACTCTGACCATTCCTGCCGACACACCCAATGGCACCGTGGTCTATCAGGACACCGTGCAGTCAACCGGCCATATCTGGAGCTGCTCGAAGACTTCCATGTTTGGCATTCAGATGAATCCGAAACTGGGCACCGCCACCGGTAAGGACAGTATTTTTCCGCTGGGCAAGAGCGGACTGTCCTACCGCGTCTGGTTCGAAGCCCTGAGCCGTTACGAAACAGCCTTGCAAGCCATCGCCGCCAACACCAGCTATGGGTTCGGCGCGAACTCCGTGCGTCTGGAAATTATCAAGACCGGCGAGCTGACGTCGAAAGTCAACATCGACGCGGGGTATCTGGGCAGCCTGCAGGACGATGATCTCATCTTGAAGAACCTTAACCTGATGAACCCCATCGTGCTGAACGCCGCCTCCTGCCAGACCCCGTCTGTACCGGTGGCGATGGGTGACGATTACCAGCTCGACGACTTTCGCGAAGCCGGCGCCACGTCACGCAAGGTGCGCTTCGACATTGCCTTGAACCAATGCCAGACCGGGATCAAGAAAGTCACTTATTCACTCAAAGCCAACACCCCGATCCTTGATGCCACCAAAGGTGTCGTTGCGCTCAACTCCAGTTCCACCGCCAAAGGCATCGGCTTGCAAGTGATGAATGAACTCGGCCAGCCCATCGCTTTCGACACCACCTACCCGTTCAACGGCTTCACCACCACCGGGCTCAGTTTCAAAATCCCCTTTTCGGCCGCGTATTACCGTCTGGGCACAGAGAATGTCGAGGCCGGCAGTGCAAATACCGAAGTGACCTTCATCGTCAATTACCTGTGACGCTTTTAAGGATTGTCTGATTCTCCCGGCGTCCGCTCGCCCCTACTGTGCCGGGATGCGATTGAAGAACTACCTCCACCAGATCAGCCCGGTCTTGTCCACGCCCCACGCTGCGCGACGCCTGTTGCGCATTTTTGCGCTGGTACTGCTGCTGGGCATTCTCGGCGGCGTGTACAGCTTTCTGCTGTTCACCTTCAACAACGAAATTTCTCAGCGGCGCAGTTACATGAGCAGCGCCATCGCCGAGGCGCACACCTTTTTCACCACCCGCGAGGCGCTGCTGGAAAGCCTGAGTTTGTCGGCGACTCGCCAGACCGCTTTGAGCGCGCCGCTGTCCGAGGAAGAAATCCGGCTGCTGCTGGGACAAACCCCCGGCAAGCAATGGAGCATCTGGCTGACCCAGCGCATGCGTGACTATCTGCAAGCGCGCAAATTGAATCTGCTCTACGTCAGCAGCGGCGCCGAGGCGCAGGTGTGGCGCCTGTACAACACGACGCCTATGGCTGGCGATTTTCCGCGTGCGATGCTTGATCGCCTGGAAACCTTCAAACGCGACAACACCAGCGCCCTCAAAGAAATCTGGCTGACCCACAACTTGCCAGGGCACTCGCAGCTGTACATCTTCATTCGCCTGGATGATCGCGACCCCGATTCCGGCTGGCTCGGTCTGGAAATGGACGACCGCGAAGTCTCCAGCGCCCTGAGCGACCACAGTGCCGGCGAGTTCACCATGTTCAACTCGCAAGGGATGCCGCTCTTCAGCAACAGCCACAAGCCGCCAGCGGGGCAGCATCTGCCACTGCTGCGCCAGCAGGATTTCTTCGGATTCGTCGGCAACGGCTGGCTGCCCGAGCAACTGGTGTTGCGCAAACAACTGAAGTCGTCGGACTGGCAACTCACCTACTCCATCGACTTGCTGGCGGTGCTTTGGGCCTTGTGGCCGCAGATGCTTGGCGCACTGGTGTTCTGTCTGGCGAGCATCAACCTGGTGTGTCTTCTGACCCGGCGCCTGGAACATCGCTTCATCACGCCCACACTGCACCGGATTCAGGCGCTGGTGGAAAGCGAGCTGTTCAGCCGCGACGTAATCCAGACCGCACCCGTGGCACTCTGCGTGTTGCGCCGCAGCGATGGCCAGGTGGTACTGGAAAATACCCTTGCCCAACAATGGCTGGGCACGTGCAGCCGGCAACTGGGCCCCGGCTGGATTCGCGCTGCGTTTGACGACAATGCGCCCTGCCTGACCGACTATTTCGACACCGCTGATGGCCGGCACCTGTACTTGAGTTGCGCGCCGACCCGCTACAAGGGTGAAGACGTATTGCTTTGCGCCTTCAGCGATATCAGCGCGCGCCGGCAAATCGAAGCGGCGCTGGAGCAGGCGCGCCAGTCGGCCGATGCCGCCAACGAAGCGAAAACCCTGTTTCTCGCGACCATGAGCCACGAAATCCGCACGCCGCTGTATGGCGTGCTCGGCACCCTCGAACTGCTCGCCCGCACCCGGCTCGACAACCAGCAGAAAAGCTATTTGCGCGCGATCGAAGGCTCGTCCGCGACCCTGCTGCAATTGATCTGCGATGTGCTTGATGTGTCGAAAATCGAGGCCGGGCAACTGGCGCTGGAGCTGAGCGATTTTTCCATCGTTGCGCTGGCGCAGGAGGTGGTGCAGGGATACGCGGCGGCGGCGCAGAGCAAAGGTTTGCAGCTGTACGCATGCTTTGATCCGCAACTGCCCGACAGCCTGGTGGGCGATGTCAGCCGGGTGCGGCAGATTCTCAATAACCTGTTGAGCAACGCGGTCAAATTCACCGACTCCGGACGCGTGGTGTTGCGGGTCATAGCGCTGTCCCGTGAAGGCGAACGCGTGTGCGTGCAATGGCAGGTGTCGGACACCGGGCGCGGAATTGCCCATGCTGATCAGGCATTTATCTTCGATCCGTTCTATCAGACTCAGGGCAATAGCCATGCGGTCGCGGGCACCGGGTTGGGCCTGCCGATCTGCCAGCGGCTGACAAATTTGATGAACGGCACGCTACGCATGGTCAGCGAACCGGGGCTGGGCAGTAGTTTTTCCCTGACCTTGCCACTGGAGCAGCGCGCGGGCAGCGGATTGCCCGCAGCAGCGCCGAATCTGGCGGGTGAAACCGTTTACGTGGTGTCGCCGGTACGCGAACTGGCCGAAAGCCTCGCTGGCTGGCTGCGCCGTTGGGGAGCCCGACCGCACCTCGGCGCGCCGGACAACCACGAATCTGCCGACGCTGGCGTGTTGCTGGAACTGTACCCGGCACCGATGGAGCAGCGCGGCGAACTGCAATGGTCAGGGCCGCGGGTACTGGCCAGCGGCGATGCTGCCTGTGAACCGCAATGCACGGGTAAAGGTTGGGTGGCGAATCTGAGTGATCTGGCCGCGATCCGCCGAGCCGTGCGTCAGGCTCAGGGCGGCCAGACCATTGAGCATCCGCAACAGGCAGAAAGCCAGGCGCTGGCGCCGCTGCACCTGCACATCCTCGTGGCCGAAGACAATGCAATCAACCAGTTGATCCTGCGCGACCAGTTGCAAGAGCTGGGCTGCACGGTAGCGTTGGCCAGCGATGGCGAAGAGGCCTTGTCACTGTGGCAGGACGACACCTTCGACGTCGTGCTCAGCGACGTCAACATGCCACGACTCAACGGTTATGAATTGGCCAAAGCCTTGCGTCGCCTGGGCTGCACCACGCCGATCATCGGCGCCACCGCCAACGCCCTGCGCGGTGAAGAGGCCCTGTGCCTGGCGGCCGGCATGAACCACTGCCTGGTCAAACCTTTTACGCTAAGAGCCTTGTCGATCGTCCTGGCTCCCTACGAACGAGTCACCCATGAAGTCCTCTAGCCTGCTGATTGTCGAAGATCATCCGTTCCAGCACCTGTACTTGCAGAACCTGTTCAACGAGCTGGGCGTATTCGATCTGGAGTTTGCCCGGGACGGCGAAGAAGCCTTGCGGCGTCTGAAAAACCGCGAGTTCGATCTGGTCCTCACCGATCTGCTGATGCCGGGCATGGACGGCGTGCAGTTCATCCAGGGCCTGGCCGCGCAGCCCTCGCGCCCGGCACTGGCGATCATGAGCGCTGCCTCGCGGCGCATGTTGATGGGCGCGAGCCTGGTGGCGAGCAACCTGCAGGTCAAAGTCATCGGGCTGATTTCCAAACCGGTCAACAGCGCTGCCCTGCGTTGTCTGATCGAGCAGTTACAGACGCTGCGCCAGGCCGGCCCGGTCGCGACGCAGCCCGGCATTGATCGGCAAAGTATTCTGCATGCCTTGGACAAGGGTGAATTACAGGCCTGGTTCCAACCCAAAAAGGCACTGGACAATGGCCGCATCGTCGCCGCCGAAACATTGGTGCGCTGGATGCATCCCGAACATGGCACGCTGTTGCCAGGGGCATTTCTACCGGCGCTGATTGCTTATGACCTCGAAGAACGGCTGCTCTGGCGAATGCTGGAACAGGCGATTGCCGCGCAAACCGTATGGCGCCAGCAGGGCTATGACATTCCGGTGTCGATCAATCTGCCCACGCACCTGCTTAACAGCCATGACCTGCCCGACCGCATCCTCGCTTTCGTGCTGCAACATGAAGGCCTGCCGGCGCGGATCTGTTTCGAGCTGATGGACTGTTCGGTGCCCGATGACATCAGTAATTTCTACGCCGGCGCCTGCCGCTTGCGGATCAAGGGTTTCGGTTTGTCTCAGGATGATTTCGGCAAAGGCTACAGTTCTTACATGAATCTCGTGTCGGCGCCTTTCACCGAGCTTAAAATCGACCGCGCGCTGGTGCAGGGTTGCAACAGTAACGCCGAGCTGGCCCAGGCGCTGACCAGCATTGTCACCCTGGGTCGGCAACTGGGCCTGACGGTGGTCGCCGAAGGCGTGGAAACCGCGCAAGAACTTGCTCTGTTGCGTAAGATCGACTGCACTCAGGTTCAGGGTTTCCTGATCTCCCACGCCGTGTCTGCGGAGCAGTTCCAGCAGTTGCTGACCCATGATGGACCGGCCAATGCCTGGTGAACCCCAGACGCTGTTGACGACACCGTTTGCTACCGAGGTCTTTGTGTCCAGACACTTTTCCACTTTGACTGATCAGGCGCTGTAATGCCGCAGCCCAACGCATTTCTGGAAAGACTCGCCAGCAGTTCGCTACGCCTGAACAAGAGCTTGCTGGTGCTCGGTGCGCTGGCCCTGTTGTTGCTGGGCATCAGTTATCTGGGCGTGCAGCGTATGGTGGAAGAACAGCGCGATACCCTGCAGTTCCACTTCGCCCGACTGATGGAAAACATTCACGAGCAGGAAGCCTTTCTCGACGCTATCTCAAGGGCCAGCGCCAAGGGTGTGTACCTTTCCGAGGCTGTGACGCCACCTGTTGTCCAAAAGCTTTTGCCCGAAGAAGGGCCGAACATTTACGAAGGCCGTGGGCTGCCGTTTTCGCTGCCGTTCAGCGTAAAGATCGATCCGGAGCGAATCGCCCCCAGCCAACACCCCAAGGTGTTTGCCCTCGGCAGCTATCTGGCAGCTTATTACAGCGCCTTCTGGGCAGCCTCGCATTACCAGTCACCGCAGGTGATCCTGCTCAACGGGCCGGACAATTTCGATATCGCCGTGCCCGCCGCCGGCCGTTTGCGTGGTGCAGGGCCGACGCAGATAAGCACCTTCGTCGAGCTCATGACCCGGATGAACATGCAACGGCGCACGCAGACTTCAACGCAGGTTCACTGGGTGCCCTACGCGTTCGCCGAGAAGGACAACGTTACCCCGACTCTGCTGGCCTACGTGCGGATCAATCTGAGCAAACCGACGCAGGCCATCGAAGGTGCCAACTCCTGGGCGGTGGTCGGCGCGCTGCTGAAACTGTCCCAGGTCAACAACATCGAGCGTTTGATGGCGTGGTCGATTTACGACGACTTCACCCTGCTCACGCCCGACGGTACGGTGTTGATCGGTGCGCTGAAGCCCGATCAAGTGCTCAATGAAGGCACGAATCTGACCGCGGATGGCCTGGTGTTCAAGCTGACCAGCCCCGACGAACGTCCGTGGACGGCGATTTACGTTATCAGTGTGCAGAGCTTTCTCGATTACGCGCTGTGGCCATTGCTGTGCCTTTTGGTTCTCGTGCTCGCCCTGCTCGGCAGTGGCCGGGCACTCAATCGCTGGTACACCCAGCGCGTCATTCTTCCCGCGCAAAGTGCCCACGCGAGCATCGCCGAAAGCGAAGCGTTCAGCCGCGCGGTCATCGACACCGCGCCCACTGGCCTGTGCGTGATCAGTCGCCGCGATCATCAGGTGTTGTTGGAGAACCAGCGCGCCCAGCAATGGCACGACACCCGCGAACTGATAAACCTGCTCGACCGGCAGGCAGCGACCGGCCAAGGCCATGCCGAACTGGAGATTGACGGTCGGCATTTGCATGTCGCCTTCGTCGCCACCCGTTATCAGGGCCAGGACGCCTGGCTGTGTGCACTGCATGATGTGACCCGCCATGTCGAAGACGCGGCGGCGCTTGAGGTCGCGCGCCAGGCCGCTGATTCGGCCAATCGAGCCAAGAGCCGGTTTCTGGCGACGATGAGCCATGAAATCCGCACGCCGCTGTATGGCGTGCTCGGCACTCTGGAACTGCTCGGTCTGACCACGCTGAACCCGCGTCAACAGGCTTATCTGGACACCATCCAGCGCTCGTCGGCCAGTCTGTTCAAGCTGATCAGCGACGTGCTGGATGTGTCGAAGATCGAGGCCGGGCAAATGAATCTCGAGCTTCAGCCGTTTTGTCCGCTGGAGCTGACCGAAGACGTCGTGCGCAGCTTCGGCGCGTTTGCCCGTGGCAAAGGTTTGCAACTGTATGCCTGCATCGATGCGGCGCTACCGGATCAATTGCTCGGTGATGCGCAGCGCATTCGCCAGATCCTCAATAACTTGCTGAGCAACGCAATCAAGTTCACTGACAATGGCCGTGTGGTCATGCGCGTTCATGTGCTGCAAAACACTGGCGGGCGCGCCGAGGTGCAGTGGCAGGTCAGCGATTCGGGCGTGGGCATTTCCCAGGCGCAGCAACAGCAGTTGTTCGACCCGTTCTATCAAGTCAACGAAGCCGACAGTCATGCCGGTGCCGGGTTGGGTCTGGCCATTTGCAAGTGGCTGTGTGAGTTGATGCAGGGTCAGTTGAACGTGGTCAGCGAGCCGGGACTGGGCAGCCGCTTCAACTTGCAACTGACCCTGGATTGCGCACCTGGCAGCCTCGCCGATTGCCCATCGTTCGTGGCCGGCGGCGCCGCCGTTTATGTACGGGCACCGGTGGCCGAACTGGCGCAGCATCTGAGCGCCTGGCTTGACCGCTTTGGTCTTGATTGCCGCCTGGTGACGAACGAGCTGCCGCCCTCCCCGGCGCTGCTGGTGGACCTTGCGCCGCTGGCCAACGCCAGCGTATTCGATGGCCCGCGAATCATCGCCATGGCGGGCGGCCCCAATCCGGCGCAGGTGAGCGGCAGCGACTGGCTGGTTGATGCCGACGATGTACGTGCAATTGGCTGGGCAATTGCGCTGGCCCGACACGGCGCCAGTCACCCGCGTGCGCCTTCGCAGCAGAAAAACAGCCGAACGCTGAACCTGCGCGTACTGGTGGCCGAGGACAATACGATCAACGCGGCGATCATCAAGGAACAACTGGAGGCGCTGGGCTGTTCGGTAGTGGTCGCCGCCAATGGCGAACAGGCGCTGGTGCAATGGGCACCCGGACGCTTCGATCTGCTGCTGACCGACGTCAACATGCCGATCATGAACGGTTACCAGTTGGCCGCTGCACTGCGCCAGCAGGATGCAACGCTGCCGATCATCGGCGTCACCGCCAATGCCCTGCGCGAAGAAGGCGAACGTTGCGCCGCCGTCGGCATGAACGCATGGATGGTCAAGCCGCTGAACCTGGCGACACTGCGCACACAGCTGCAAAGCCACTGCCAGACAGCGATCGCGCCGGTGGCAGACGCCGCGCCACCCCTCTCACCCAAAATGCGCGAGCTGTTTGTCGCGACCCTGCGCCGCGACGTTCAGGCCACACTGACGGCGCTCGATGCGGCCAACGCCAGCAGCGTCGCACAGCAACTGCACAGCATGGCCGGGGCACTCGGCGCCGTGCGGGTCGAGGCCCTGGCCAGCACGTTTGTCGAGCTGGAATGTCGCTTGACCGGCATGGCGATCACCCCGGCGCTGGCCCTGCAAGTGCGCCAACAACTGGCGCGTCTGACTGACCTGCTCGACACCCTCGAATAATTTCACTCTGGATAAAGCACCCATGGAAACCTTCAACGTTGTCATCGCCGACGATCATCCCATCGTCCTTCTGGGGGTACGGGAACTGGTCGAGCGTGACCGACGCTTCAACGTGGTGGGCGAGGCAGTGTGTCCCGATGGCTTGATCGAGTTGCTGAAGTCTCAGGCGGTGGATCTGTTGATCACCGATTTCAACATGCCCGGTGACTCGCCCTACGGTGACGGCCTGAAGCTGGTGGAGTTCGTGACCCGGCATTTTCCTGAAGTGAAGGTGCTGGTCCTGACCATGATTTCCAATCCTCTGATCCTGACCCGCCTGCAGGAACTTGGTGTACTGGCGGTGATTCAGAAAAGCCAGCTGCACGTTGAAATAGAGGTGGCGCTCAAAGCCATTGCCAAAGGCAATCGGGTACGTAGCAAAGGACCAGCGCCAACGTCGGTGCTCAACGATGGCGCCGATCTGGATGAACGCTTTTCCCGACTGTCGCCCAAGGAACATGAAATTCTGCGGCTGTTCGTTCAAGGCCAGGGCGTTAACGAAATTGCCAGAGGATTGAACAGAAGTGCCAAAACCATCAGTACGCAGAAAATCTCAGCCATGCGCAAACTTGAAGTAAATAGCGATCAAGAGTTACTGGCTTATTGCATAGAACGCAACTTGTTCAAATAAACGACTCTGCACTTCGACGTAACATCCCCGCATCTAGGAATCGTCTGATGTTCCACCGGGAACCCGGGTTTTATTGTGTTGCTTTAACCCCAACCAATGGAAAAGCAACATGAAAAAGCTGACTCGCGCACTTCTCGCCCTTTCGATCATTGCCGCCACGGGCAATGCGCTGGCAGAAGATCCACCGGCCCCAACCCCGACCAAGGCTGGTAGCGGCACCATCAACTTCACCGGCACCATCAACAACGATGCCTGCTCGGTTGAAGGCGCCGGAAGCAACAAAACCATTTCGGTCAACATGGGCGAAGTGTCGATCAAGGACATGGGCACCGCCACTGCACCTAAAGGCAACGGCACCCTGAGCGCCGAAAACTTCGACATGAAGATCAACTGCAACGCCGGCACCAAAGTGGCGATGATTTTCGAACCGACCAAGGGCGCAGGCTCGGGCATCGTTGCCGGGACCAAAGTGCTGAAGCTGATCGACGGCCTGGGCGCTGCGAAGAACATCGGTATCGCCTTGCTCGACTCCAACGGCGCGTTGATCGACCTGAGCTCGCCGTCCACCGCGAAGATCGAAAATACCCTGCAAGACAGCAACACTTCGCTGAAATTCTCGGCCGCCTACGTCACCACTGCAGATCCGAAATTGGCTGTTGCCGGTCGCGGCGATGCCACCCTGCCGTTCACGCTGCAATACGAATAACCCGCGCGAACACTCACGCCTGGTGCGGGGCCGGTCGGCCCTGCACCCTCATTCAATTGCGCGGTACCCCCTATGTTTTATCGTCACTCATTGTCCTTTTGTGCGGGCCTTTTGGGTCTGCTCGTGGCCAATCAGGCCATGGCCGGCATTTCCTTGAGCAGCACCCGTCTGGTCTTCGACGGCCAACACAAGGAAGCTGGGATCACCGTGCGTAACAGCGGTGCAGATGTACTGATTCAGTCGTGGATCGACACCGATTCCAGTGAAACCGCCGCGGTCCCCTTTGCCGTCACGCCGCCACTGGTGCGCGTCAGCGGCGACGAACAGCAGATCTTGCGGGTGATCTACGAAGGCGCGGGAATGCCGACCGACCGCGAGTCGGTGGTCTGGCTCAACGTGCAGGAAATTCCCCAGTCGGCTAAATCGGCGAACACTTTGCAACTGGCCGTGCGCCAGCGCATCAAGGTGTTCTTCCGCCCGCCGGCACTGAAAAACAACGCGTATCTGGCGCCGAGCGAATTGACCTGGCGCCTGGCCGATCGCGCCGGCAAACGAGTACTGCAGGTGAACAACCCGGGCCAGTATCACGTGTCGATTGCCGATATCACCCTGCAATCCGGCGCAGGCAGCGAACACCCTTTTGATTCGATGATGATCGCCCCCGGCGAACAGAAAGAGTTCAGCCTCAAACAACTTCACAACGCCAATACAGTGCGCTTGTTATTCAGCAGCATTAATGACTATGGCGCACAAGACCGTTACAGCGCGCAACTTTCGAACAATCTCGATGCCCGCGCCAGTTTGAATAAAGAAGCGCCATAACTTCCGTGCCGCTGCTACAGCCGCACTGTCACTGTATTTCTCTTCGCTCCGTTAGTTCGTTTCGGAGGTGATATAGGGTTCCTGTATGTTTTTACTCAAGCGCGACGGATTGGCGCCATTTTCGATTGCCCTGGTGTTCAGTTGCACCTGCCTGGCCGATGACGAAGAACAATTCAATACATCGTTTCTGCAAGGCGCGCCCTCCTCTGTTGACCTGCAATCGCTGCTCGCCAGCAGTCGCGTGTTACCCGGCATTTACCGGGTCGACCTCTACGGCAACGAGACCCTGGTCGGCCGTCGCGATATCGACTTCCGTCGCCACCCCGGCACGGGCAAGGTCGAGGCCTGCCTGACCCTGGAGATGGTGCAGCAATTGGGGGTCGATATCGGCCAACTGCAAGCCAGCGGCAAACTGGCCGCTGATGACGCCGACGCCTGCATCGACTTGCCCGCCCTGATCGATCATGCCAGCGTGCGTTACGACGTGCCGCGCCTGCGCCTGATGGTCAGCGTGCCGCAAAGCGCCATGGAGCGTGGCCGCCGTGGTTACGTCGACCCGGCGCTGTGGGACGAAGGCGTGCCCGCCGCATTCATCAACTACCAGTTGAGCAGCAGCCGCAACAGCACCCAGGCTGACAACACCCTGTCCAACAACCTCGGCTTGCGCAACGGGATCAACCTCGGTGGCTGGCGCTTGCGCAACGAGTCGAACTTCAACAGCAGCACCGGCCAGCCCAGCACGTTCAAGAGCAACCGCAGCTATCTGCAACATGACGTGACCGCACTCAAAGGCCAGTTCAGCGCCGGGGATATTTTCTCCGATGCCGACCTGTTCGACAGCGTGCGCTATCGTGGCCTGAAACTGGCGTCCGACGACGGCATGCGTGCCGACAGCGAGCGCGGTTATGCGCCGGTGATTCGCGGCATTGCGCAGTCCAGTGCGACCGTGGAGATTCGCCAGAACGACTACATCCTCTACACCGCCAACGTGCCGCCGGGGCCGTTCGAGATCAGCGATATCTACCCCAGCGGTTCCAATGGCGACCTGGAAGTGACGATTATCGAAGCCGATGGTCGACGCCGGGTGACGGTGCAAGCATTTTCCAGCCTGCCGATCATGGTCCGTCAGGGCCAGTTGAAGTACAGCGTCTCGGCCGGCCAGTACAACAGCAACAGCGAGGATCAGCAGACCCCGCAGTTTGTCAGCAGCACACTGGCGTATGGCATCAGCAGCAACTTGTCCGGGATCGTCGGTGTGCAGGCCACGGACAATTTCAAGGCGTTGTCCGTCGGGGCCGGTCGCAATACTGCCATCGGTGCGATCTCACTGGACTTGACCCACTCCATGAGCAACACCTTCGGCGAAACGGTCACCGGTAACAGCTTGCGCGCGCTGTATGCGAAGACGTTCACCGGCACCGACACCAACTTCACCCTCGCCGCCTACCGTTACTCGACCGAGGGCTATCGCACTCTCACCGAGCACGTCGAGGAGTTGAGCCGCGATGGCCAGCAACGCAGCGGCAACTCGAAAACCCGCACCGACCTGACCGTCAACCAGAGCCTGGGGCGCAACCAGGAATTTGGCAGCGTCTACGTGAATGCCAGCGACCAGCGTTATTGGGGACGCGGCGGTTCGCAAAGCCTGTCGGCCGGTTACAGCAACTATTGGGGGGATGTGAGTTACAACATCGGCGCCACCTACTCCAAAGATGTCGGCAATTACGGCCCGGCGAACAACGACACGCTGGTCAACCTGTCCGTGTCGTTCCCGCTGGGTTCCAAGCCCCGTGCACCACGGGCCTTTGTCTCGGCCAGCACGCAGAAATCCAGCGACACCACGCAAATGGGCATCAATGGCTATCTGTCGGAAGACAGCGACACCTATTACTCGGTACAAGCCGGCAACAGCAGCACCGGCGGCAGCTCTGGGTCGGTCAACCTCAGCACTCGCACCTCGGTGATGGATATCAGTGCCGGCTACAGTCAGGGACGCGGCTACAACTCGCAGAACCTTAACCTGGCAGGTTCGATCGTCGGCCACGGCGGCGGGGTCAACCTGGGACAAACCGTGGGCGAGACATTCGCGCTGGCGCAGGTCGAAGGCGTGGAAGGGGTGAAAATCGGCAGTTTCAGCGGGGCCAAGACCGGCAGTAACGGCTTCGCCGTGGTGCCCAATGCGCAGCCTTATCGGGTGAACTGGATCAACCTCGACACCCGCGATCTGGGCGGCGATATCGAGATCGACAATGCGACCCGGCAAGTGGTGCCACGCCGTGGTGCGGTGGTGCTGGCGCGTTACACCAGCAAGACCGGACGCCGCGTGCAGTTCGCCTTGTTCGACGCGCAACACCAGCCGATCCCGTTTGGCGCCTCGCTGGAGGACAGCGCCGGCAAGCAACTGGCGATCTCCGACCCGGGCGGCAAGGCACTGGCGCTGGTGGAAGCCGACGCCGGTACCCTGACCATCAACTGGCAGAACCAGCGCTGCGAAGCGCCTTATGCCTTGCCGGAACGCAACAAGGCGCTGAACTACGAGCGGGTGGCGCTGGTGTGCCGCCCGACAACCTCTGAGAAATCAGCGGATCTCCAGTAACCCTTCGTCTGCGCCCACCAGCGATTGCGCCTCAGAGGACGCCATCGCTGGCAAGCCAGCTCCCACAGGGTCCTTGCCGGGCACAACATTCAGGTGCGCCGGACAGACTTGTGGGAGCTGGCTTGCCAGCGATGGCAGCGACCCGATTCAAGAAGCAAGCGCGATCTAGAAATCGCGCTTGTAGAAGATATCCAGCGAACTGGCGACACCGCTGGCCGCTTCCAGATAGACCTTCTTGCTCAGCTTGTAACGCAGCGCAATGGTACTGGCCGGTTCGAACACGCCGACGCCATAACGCAAACTGAGCTTCTCGGAAATGTTGCCACTGGCGACCACGCTGGTGGTGTTGCCACTGCCTTGGGTGTCGAGCTGGAAGTCCTGAATGCCCAGGTCCTTGGCCAGCCCGCTGGTCACCCCGGAACTGCCCATCAGGCCTAGCCCCAACGCCGCTTGCGCGAGCATGTTGTTGTCTTCGCCGTTGGTGCTCAGCGGCCGCCCGAGGACCAGATACGACAACGCCTGCTCCTGGCTCATGGCCGGCTCGGAGAAGATCTGCGTGGTCGGCTGCTCGGCGCTGCCGCTCAGGCGAATACCGGCGATCACGTCATCGGTCTGGCGAATCGCTTCGATGTCCAGATACGGCTGATCGATGGGGCCGGCGAACAACAGACGCGCACGGCGCACGTTCAGGCGCTGGCCGTAGGCGCGGTATCGGCCGTCGTTGAGCCACAGTTCGCCGCGGGTGTCCATGTTGTCGCCGATGTGCACGTGACCTTGCAGGTTGGCGGTCAGGCCGAAGCCGGCAAAACTCAGTTTGTCTTCGCCGACCACCACGTCGATGTCCATTTTCATCGCCATCGGCGGCTTGCCCTCTTCGGTCTGCGCACCGACGATGATCGTGTCGTCGGAGACTTTCACCGTCGAGGGCGGCAGTTCGCGCACAGTGATTTCGCCTCTCGGCACCTGCACCTTGCCGGCAATTTTCAACTCGTCGCCGGCCATGGAAATCTTCAGGTCCGGTGCTACTTCCAGCTTGGCGTAGGGCTCGACGGTGACCGGCAACTGCGTGCCTTTCAACGCCAGATCGACCATCAGCGCCTGGCCCCAGGCGACGTTGCCGTTGAGGCTGCCCTGGCCGGTCTTGCCGCTCTTCCAGCCACCGTCGAGGCGCACCGCTTCACCGGCGATCACCGCTTGCAGTTGCAGATCCTTCAGTTCCAGCGGCAACTCGGCGCCGGACACTTCGCCGTCGCTGAGTTTCACCGTGCCGTTGACCAGCGGCGCCAGCAGCCCGCCGGAAATCGTGCCACTGCCGTTCAAGTGCCCGGTGAGCTTTTCGACCATCGGTACAAACGGCCGCGCCACCGACAGATCCAGCCCGCTAAGACGGAACGAGCCGCTCAGCGGTTTGTTCTTTGGCAGTGGATTGAGCTGGGCCTGCACCATCAGTTCGCCAAGCTTGCCGCCGACGAAGTTGAGGTCTGTGTCGATGCGCTTCGGTGTGAGTTTGCTGGTGAGTTTCAGGGTCTGGTACGGAAAGTCCAGCCACTGATCCTTTTCCTTCATGCGCAAAGTGCCGCCGCTGGCGTCGATACTGACCACACCGTTCGGGCCGCTGGCCGGCAGGTCCAGTTGCAGGTCGGCGTTGAGCTTGCCTTGCCAGGCGAAATCCTTCGGCAACCATTGCGCGAGGCTTTCGATCGGGAATTGCTTGAGGTGGTAGCGCAATTTCGGCTCGGGCAGCAGCCGCTGGTCTTCGCCGCACAGGCTGGCATTGCCGGACATCCAGCAATGCGCGCCGAAGTTGATCTTGCCGTCAGCCAGGCGTTCGAGCCTGGCCGGGTTTTGCAGTTTCCAGTCCTGCCCACCGGCCTGAATGTCACCACTGGCCAGACGTCCGCGCCAGTTGCCCTTGTCCAGATTGCCGTCCAGCCCCAAGGCCAGTTTCAGTTTCGGCCCGATCAGGTCGAGGTTGAGCTTCTGGCTTTTGATGTCGCCCTGGGCGCTGGCGGTCAACACGCCGAGGTTAGTGTCGCCGGCCTGAATCCCGCTGCCCTTCAGATTGACCTTCGCCCGTTGCGCATTATCGAGGCTGGCATCGAGGTTGAGGCTTTGCAGGCGATTGTCCTGGTATGCCAGTTGCGCACCTTGCAGGTCGAGCTTGCCTTGCGGTGCTTTCAGCGTACCGGCGACGTTGACCTGGCCAGTGACCTGCCCGCGCAGCTGCGGCCAGAGCTGGGCCAGCCGTGTCAGCTTGATGTCGATCTGCCCGGTGAGTTTCTGTTGCAGGCTGCCCTTGCCGTTGATGCTGTTGTCACCGAGGCGGATTTGCAGGGCGTTGAGGTTCCATTGCTCGCCGGCACCGTCAGCCTTGGCTTGCAGGATCGCCGGCTGACCGCGCAGTTTGCCTTTCAAGTCGAGGTCGGCGGTCAGGCTCAGGCGCTCGTTCTTCATCTCGCCTTTACTTTTCAGCGGTCCAGCTAACGTGCCCGGCAACTCGGCGACCCAGTACGCCGGGTTCAACGCTGACAGTTCCAGCGCAGTGTCCCAGGCGATGCCGTCGGCGAACTGCACGTTCACATGCCCCTCGGCCTTGCCCTGCCCGGCTTCCATTTTCAGTTGCGGCAAAGCGATCTGTTTCAGGCTGCCGCTGAACGGACTGCTCAGGCTGAACGCCCCCGCCGGGCCATCCAGTGCGGCGGCGAAGTTACCGATGTATTGACCGTCGGTGTAGGAAACTTCGCCAGTGAAGGTACGCAAGGCGACTTGCGGCTCGTCGATCTCGGAATACAGCCGATGCCACGGAAAATCCTGCCAATTGATATTGGCCTGAGCCGTGAGGCCTTTGCTCCAGTCGACGCTGCCGGTGAGTGCGAGGCTTTGCTTGTCGTTGGCCGTCAGGTCGAGGCCGGCGATCTGCGCACCGCTGGCGTCTACCTTGCCTTTGAGCAGCAGCGCCACCGGGCCTTTGTCGGCGGGCAACGTGGCATTGCCGTTTAGCTGATAGCCGTTTTTCAGATCGCCTTCGCCGGTCAGTACCAATTGATTGAGTTGCAGGGTGTCCGGCAGATCGGCGCTCGGTTTGAACGCCTCCGCAGTGATGCGCACCTTGGCCGGCAGGTTTTCCGCCAGTGGTTGCAGCTCGCCGTTCAACTGGCCATCGAGGTAACCGCGGCTGTCGGCGTGCAGGTTGAGGGTTTTCAGCAGGTCGCCGTCAACCTTGAGCGCCAGCGTCCAGGGGCTTGTGCCGACCGATGGCAGGCTCAGGTCGCCGGCGATGTTCAACGGCCAGTTGCCGGTCGGTTGCAGCAGGCCGGAGAGGTTCAGGCTCAGATCGTCGCGCTGCAGTTTGACGCTGTCGATCTGCATCCCCTTGGCGGTCCAGTGCGCCGCCAGTTGCAGGCCCTTGAGCTGCTCGCTGCCGTTGAACAGCAGGCTGCCGACCTGCACGTCACCGAGTTCGATAGCCACCGGCAGTTGCAGGTCCGGCAGTTTGATCGGGCCACTGTCAGTCGTCTCCTCGCTCGGCGGGAATTGCAGAATGACCTGATCCGCCTTGAGCTGGTCGATGCACAGGGTCATGCGGGTCAGGCACAGCGGCGACCAGGCGAAGATCGGCTTGTCCAGCTCGACCCGGCTGCTGTCCTGCTGCCATACAAGATGATCGGCGCTCCACTGCCCGCCGAGGCGGCCCTGGAAATTCTCCACGCTCAGACCGGGCACCCACCCCAGCGCCCAGCGACTGCCCGCTTGGGTGCCGAGTACGGCGCTGATGCTCAAGACAATCAACAGCAGCAGCGCTAACAGCACCACTGCGGATATTTTCAAACCACGCTTCACAGCTCAGGCCCCATGGAAAAGTGCAGCCGGATGCCGCCATCGTCGTCCAGCGCGTGGGCCAGGTCGAGGCGGATCGGCCCCACCGGCGAGACCCAGCGCACACCGATACCGACCCCGGTCTTGAGGTTCGGCAGTTCGAGTTTGTTGAAGGAGTTGCCCTGGTCGACGAAGGTCGCCACCCGCCATTTCTCGGCGATCGAATATTGATACTCGACGCTGCCGGCGACCATGTAGCGCCCGCCGATACGGTCGCCCTTGGCGTTTTCCGGGGACAGGCTCTGGTAGTCGTAACCGCGCACGCTCTGGTCACCACCGGCAAAGAAGCGCAGCGACGGCGGTACCGAGGTGTAGCCGTTGGTGGCACTGCCGCCGACCTGCACCCGCCCGAGGAAGCGATGGTTGTCGAATACGGTGGTCAGGCCTTTGATCAACGCGGTGCCATAGAGCAGGTTGTTGTCCGAGCCGAGGCCTTCCTTCGCCACTTTGCTTTCAAACGTCAGGCGATAGCCATTGTGCGGGTCGATGCGGTTGTCGCTTTTCAGGTACGAGTAACTGATACCGGGCATCAGCAAGGTGCTGAGACCGGAGTCGTCACCGAGCTGGTATTCCTCACGCTGCCATTTCAACGAAATGACCCGCTGCCAGCCGCTGGGCAGCTTGCTGTGCCATTCCGGGCCGAACGTCAGCAGCTTGCTGAGGGTGTCGGAA
This sequence comes from Pseudomonas sp. GNP014, assembly GCF_054344005.1. Classification (NCBI taxonomy): domain Bacteria; kingdom Pseudomonadati; phylum Pseudomonadota; class Gammaproteobacteria; order Pseudomonadales; family Pseudomonadaceae; genus Pseudomonas; species Pseudomonas sp. GNP014. The sequence continues at coordinate 5,178,306 of NZ_JBTGUS010000001.1, forward strand.
CCGTCGATGTCTTCATATTGATAACCGCCGGCCCAGCGCAGTTTGTCGGTCAGCGGCGGGTCGAGCGGGATGTCATAGAACAGCCCGACGTTCTGCCGTGGTGCCGACAGTTCGGCTTCCCAGCCGTAGCTGTCGCCTTGCGGATTGACCCAGTGGCGGGTCCAGTTGGCCTTGATCCGTGGGCCGACGTCGGTCGAATAACCGAGGCCCAGGCCCATGGTGCGCGGCTTGCGCGTGTCGAGTTTGACGTCCACCGGAATCACGTCATTCTTCGCCGAAGTGGGCGCGGCATCGACGCGCACGCCTTCGAAATAACCGCTCGATTGCAGGTCGCGGTTGAGTTCGGCGATCAGTTCGGAGTCATACGGCTCGCCTTCCTTGAACGGCACCATGCGTTGCAGCAGGTCTTCGTCGAAGGGCGTGTCGCCTTCGAATTTGACTTTGCCCAGTGCATAGCGCGGGCCGCTGTCGTAGATCAGTTCGATGTCAGCCACCCCCGCGCGCGGGTCGACCATGAGTTTCTGGCTGGTGAAATGGCCGCTGAAAAAGCCGAAACGCGAGGCCTGGTTCTGGATCAGCCGTTTGGCGTCTTCGTAGCGACCATGGTTGAGCACCGCGCCGGACTTGAGCACGTCGCTGTTCGGTACACGAAAGGATTTGAGAGCGGCCGCCGGGCCGTCGACACGGATGGTGACGTTACGCAGGCGAATCGGCTCGCCGGGATCAATCTTCAGCACAAGCCGCGGTTTGTCCCCGCCCTTGACGTCGCTGTCGATCTGCGGCTGGTAGTAGCCCAAGGCCTGGGCGGCCTTGCGCGCCTGCTCCTCGGCACCGCGACTGAAGCGCAGCAACGCTGCTTCGTCACGATCGCCGAGGCTGCCGATATAGCCCTCTATATTGGCCTTCAGTTCATCGTTGGACGGTTTGATCCGCACATCCAATTCACTTTGCGCCAGCGCCGCGCAGCTGGTTAACAGCATGAGCACGCCACTGGTAAATCTTCCTGGAAACTTCATAGGCGCGGATGCTATCACGGGCTTGGGAGCGTGATAGAACAGGAAATTTCCGAAAAAGTTCGATGGTCAAGCCATTGCTGTTTGTAACAGCTGTGGATTGGCGTGAAAAAATACGTGTTCACGCACCGGGCCGACGGCAACTTCGCCAATCTCCTCATAACCCTGACGTTTATAGAATTCCAGGTATCGCGGGTTGCCGGTGTCGAGCACCACGCCTTGAGAGGTTTCATCGACGGCGCACCAGTTGTGCACGGCGGTCAGCAGTTGCTCGCCGAAATGTTTGCCCTGGAACTGCGGGTGCACCCCGAGCAGCGGCAGCATGTGTACCGAATCGCCGGGCACGCAGGCGGCGACGGCATTGTGGTACTCCAGATAACGCCGAGTGCAGCGCAAACCGGTGCTGAGCACCATGCGCAGGCGCCATGCCCAGCTTTCGGTAATCCCCAGGCGACGCTGTGGCGGTGCGATCAGGGCGATGCCGATCAACCGGTCGTTGACCAACAGGCCGATGGCCGGCAGGTCCTGTAGAAAATGCTGTTTGACCAGCTCCCGCACGGTGGCGCGCACCCGTTGCTCATAGCCGGGCCGCTCGGCCTCGAACAGGTAACCGAAGGTCGGTTCGTGGCGATAGGCCTGATACAGCAGCGATCGGGCTTCGCGGGAATAACCGCGGTCGAGCATGTGAATATCGGCGATGGCGGTCTGGGTTTCAGGCATGACGATGATTCTCCCCGAGGCGCGTCCAAATGGCGGCGCTCTTGTTGGTACGAACCTTTTGCGGCTGGCGCAGTTCCCCACAGGTATAGACCAAGGCTGGATCTTCATCGACCGGGTGGGGCCCATCGCTGGCAAGCCAGCTCCCACAGTGTCCGCGTCGTTCATAACATTCATGTGCACCCGAGAAACCTGTGGGAGCTGGCTTGCCAGCGATGGGGCCCGCCCAGGCAACACAAATCCTACCGCCAAAAATGATTTCTCCCGCCCCACGCTGGCCCATCTCCCCCATGTCAGCTAGCATCGCCCTTTTGCCAGGACTGCCGACCATGAAGATCGTTTCCTTCAACATCAACGGACTGCGCGCCCGTCCGCATCAGCTGGCAGCGCTGATCGAAAAACACCAGCCGGACGTGATCGGCCTGCAGGAAACCAAAGTCCACGACGACCAGTTCCCGCTCGAAGAAGTGCGCGCCCTCGGCTACCACGTGTATTTCCACGGCCAGAAAGGCCATTACGGCGTCGCCCTGCTCTCGCGCAACGAGCCGATCGCTGTTCACAAAGGCTTCGCCACCGATGAAGAAGACGCCCAGCGCCGTTTCATCTGGGGTACGTTCGCCGACGCCAATGGCGTGCCGGTGACCATCATGAACGGCTACTTCCCGCAGGGCGAAAGCCGCGACCACCCGACCAAATTCCCCGCCAAACAGCGTTTCTACAGTGATCTGCAGGCCCTGCTGGAAAGCCAGTTCCACAACGAACAGCCGCTGGTGGTGATGGGCGATGTGAACATTTCCCCGGAAGACAGCGACATCGGCATCGGCCCGGACAACATGAAGCGCTGGCTGAAAACCGGCAAATGCAGCTTCCTGCCGGAAGAACGCGAGTGGATGGCCCGCCTGAAAAACTGGGGCCTGACCGACAGCTATCGCCACTTGAACCCGGACGTCACCGACATGTTCAGCTGGTTCGACTACCGCAGCCGTGGCTTTGAAGATGAGCCCAAGCGTGGCCTGCGCATCGACGTGATCCTCGCCTCCCACGGTCTGTTGCCACGGGTCAAGGACGCGGGCGTGGACTATGAATTGCGCGGGATGGAAAAACCGTCGGATCACGCGCCGATCTGGCTGGAACTGGCCTGACCTTCGAATCGCCTGTGGGAGCGAGCTTGCTCGCGAATGCGTTGCATCAGAAACATATCGGGTGACTGACACTCCGTATTCGCGAGCAAGCTCGCTCCCACAGTTTCATCGGTGTCATGTTTCGGTCATGCGCCTGACTTAATCTCCCCGGCAATCCCCTTGGCTTGATTCGGTGCCGGCATGACCCTGCGTGTTCTGTTCGTTTTTCTGTCGAGTGCATGGCTGTCGGTGTCTGCCGCCACCCTGCCCATCTCTGAAAACGGCCCGGTGTTGCGCATTCAGGGTTCCAACACCATCGGCGCGGCGCTTGGCCCCGCATTGGTCGAGGGCCTGTTGCAGGAACAAGGCTTGCTCAAAGTCCACCGCGAAACCCCGGACACCGCCAACGAACAACGCGTCGTCGGCCAGACCGCGCAAGGTAAACGCGTGGTCGTGGACATCGCCGCTCACGGTTCCAGCACCGGCTTCACGGCGCTGAAAGCGGCCACTGCCGACCTCGCCGCGTCATCCCGTCCGATCAAGGACAGCGAACTGCTCAGTCTGCAAGCGCTCGGCGACATGAAGAGTCCTGAAGCCGAGCAAGTCATCGCCATCGACGGCCTGGCAATCATCCTGCACCCCGACAATCCGCTGCAGCAGCTCGACACCGAGCAACTGGCGCGGATCTTCGCCGGCGAGGTGAAAACCTGGGAAGCGCTCGGCGGGCGTGGCGGGCCGATTCATTTATATGCGCGTGATGACCAGTCCGGCACCTACGACACGTTTAAGGAACTGGTCCTCAATCGTCGCGGGAAAAGTCTGAACAACGCGGCGAAACGCTTTGAATCCAGCGAGCAATTGTCCGACGCGGTCAGCGCCGATCCGCAGGGCATTGGCTTTATCGGTTTGCCCTATGTGCGTCAGGCCAAAGCCGTGGCGATTGCCGATGGCGCGTCGCAATCAATGCTCCCCTTCAACAGCCTGATCGCCACCGAGGACTATCCGCTGTCGCGGCGCTTGTTCTTCTATCTACCGCCCGACAGCAACCATCCATGGGCGAAGGCGTTGGTTGCGTTTGCACAAAGTCCGCAGGGGCAGGCAATCGTCGCAGCCAACGGTTTTATCAGCCAGACCGTACACGCCATGAGCGTCGCGCCGAATGCACTGATGCCCGAGGGTTATCAATCCCTCAGCCGCCACGCCCAACGTCTGACGGTGAACTTCCGTTTCGAGGAAGGCAGCGCGAACCTGGACAACAAGGCGCGTCAGGATCTCGCCCGCGTACTCGACTATATAGAACGCCATGAAAAAACCGACCGGGCGGTGACGCTGGTGGGCTTTGGTGATGAAAAGGATGACCCGGCGCGGGCGGACTTGTTGTCGAAACTGCGCGCGATGGCGGTGCGACGGGAGTTGGTGAAGAACGGCGTGGTGTTGCGTGAGGTGCGCGGGTTTGGCGCGTTGATGCCGGTGGCGGCGAACAGCGCGGATGAGGGGCGGATCAAGAATCGGCGGGTTGAGGTTTGGGTGTATTGAGCCTGATGTTGATGTGTTGAACCTGCTTGCGTCATCGCTGGCAAGCCAGCTCCCACAGGTTTTTTGAGCGTACATGGGTTTTGTGTACGACTCGGACACTGTGGGAGCTGGCTTGCCAGCGATGAACGATAACTCAGTCCAGGATCAGCGCTCGCTGCGCAGCATCTCTTTCGGCACATACTTGCCGATCTCGAACTTGCCAATCGCTGCGCGGTGCACTTCGTCCGGGCCGTCGGCCAGGCGCAGGGTGCGCTGCATGGCGTACATGTAGGCCAGCGGGAAATCGTTCGACACCCCGGCCCCACCATGCATCTGGATCGCCCGGTCGATCACCCGCAGCGCCACATTCGGCGCGACCACCTTGATCTGCGCGATCTCGCTCTTCGCCACTTTGTTACCGACGGTGTCCATCATGTAGGCCGCTTTCAATGTCAGCAGGCGTGCCATGTCGATTTCCATCCGCGAGTCGGCGATCTTGTCGACATTCCCGCCCAGACGCGCCAAGGGTTTGCCGAACGCGGTGCGACTCACCGAACGTTTGCACATCAATTCCAGCGCACGCTCGGCCATGCCGATCGAACGCATGCAGTGGTGAATGCGGCCTGGGCCAAGCCGCCCCTGAGCGATTTCGAAACCGCGGCCCTCACCGAGCAGAACGTTTTCGTACGGCACTCGCACGTTGTCGAACAGCACTTCGGCGTGACCGTGCGGCGCATCGTCATAACCGAATACCGGTAGCGGACGGAGGATTTTCACCCCGGGGGTGTCGACCGGCACGAGGATCATCGAGTGCTGGGCGTGACGCGGAGCGTCGGGATTGCTCAGGCCCATGAAGATCAGAATCTTGCAACGCGGATCGCACGCGCCGGAGGTCCACCACTTCTTGCCGTTGATCACCCACTCGTCGCCATCGCGCACGGCGCGGGCGGCCATGTTGGTGGCGTCGGACGAGGCAACGTCCGGTTCGGTCATGGCGAACGCCGAACGGATCTCGCCGCGCAGCAGCGGTTCGAGCCAGCGCTGTTTCTGTTCTTCATTGGCGTAGCGCACCAGCACTTCCATGTTGCCGGTGTCCGGCGCCGAGCAGTTGAACGGCTCAGGACCGAGCAACGAGCGGCCCATGATTTCCGCCAGGGGTGCGTATTCCAGGTTGGTGAGGCCGGCGCCAAGCTCTGACTCGGGCAGAAACAAGTTCCACAGACCTTCAGCCTTCGCCTTGGCTTTGAGCTCTTCCATGATCGCCGTTGGCTGCCACCGATCGCCTTCGGCAACCTGGCGTTCGAACACGGCTTCGGCCGGGTAAACGTAAGTGTCCATGAACGCGGTCACGCGCTCACGCAGTTCTTGCACCTTGGGCGAATAAGCGAAATCCATGAGCGAATACCTTCTGTGGCAGAGGTTGTTTAAGTCATGCATTCGATGCTAGAACAGCGCTGATAATTTACCTAGCCTATTCTCGGCGTGTATAAACATTCATCACCGATATATGATTCACTGATCATCAGCCCCTGAACACTCGCCCCTAAAAACAAGAGAAGCCGCGTTATGAATCTGAGTAAGGTCGACCTCAACCTTTTCATCGTCTTCGACGCGATCTACACCGAAGCCAACCTGACCCGCGCCGGGCAGATTGTCGGCATCACCCAGCCGGCGGTGTCCAACGCCCTGGCGCGGTTGCGTGAAACCTTCAACGACCCGCTGTTCGTGCGCACAGCCCAGGGCATGGTGCCGACGCCGATGGCGCAGAACATCATCGGCCCGGTGCGCAACGCCCTGTCGCTGCTGCGCGTATCGGTTCAGGAAAGCCGCATTTTCAACCCGGCGCAAGCGGTCAAGACCTACCGCATCAGCATGACCGACCTCACCGAAGCGGTGATTCTGCCGCCGCTGTTCCAGCGCCTGCGTCGTCTGGCGCCGACGGTGATCATCGAAAGTTTTCTGTCCAAACGCCGGGAAACCACCAAGGAATTGGCCGCCGGGCGCCTCGACTTCGCCGTGGATGCGCCGCTCAACACCGACCCGCAGGTGCGCCACGTCAAATTGATGGAAGACCGTTACGTCTGCGCGATGCGCAAGGGTCACCCCATGGCGGGCAAGGAAAAACTGTCGCTGGATGATTACCTGTCGCTGACCCACATCCATATTTCCAGCCGCCGCAGCGGCCTGGGGTATGTCGATCTGGCCCTCGGCAAAATGGGCATTCAGCGCAAGATTGCCCTGCGCTCGCAGCACTATCTGATGGCATCGCAGGTGATGCAGCAGACCGACATGGTCATGACGGTGCCGGAGCGGTTTGCCCGACGCCATGAACTGCAGGCGTTCAATTTACCGGTGAATGATGTGCCGCCGGTGGAAACGCACCTGTATTGGCATGAAAGCACCGATCAGGATCCGGCCAACCGCTGGATGCGTGAACAGATGATCGAGTTGTGCCAGCAGGTGACGGCGCAGGAGAAGAAGCTGGATAAGCAGGCGGTTTGAAGAAAGAGTAAAAGATCGCAGCCTTCGGCAGCTCCTGCACAGACAGGTGCAGGAGCTGCCCAAGGCTGCGATCCTTTTCTTGCTTGACGTAAACGTCAACCAGCCATTAGCTTAGCGCCAAGACCTTCTTTCGAGCGCTTTCATGAGCAGTCAGACCTACAGTATTTCCGACCTCGCCCGCGAGCTGGACATCACCACCCGGGCGATCCGTTTTTATGAAGAACAAGGCCTGCTCAGCCCCGAGCGTCGCGGTCAGGAACGCATCTATTCGCCCCGCGACAAGGTCAGCCTGAAGCTCATCCTGCGCGGCAAGCGCATCGGTTTTTCCCTGGCCGAATGCCGCGAACTGATCGAACTCTACGACCCCTCCAGCGGTAACACCAAACAGCTCAACAGCATGCTGGCGAAAATCAGCGAGCGCCGCGAACAACTGGAGCAACAGTTGCTCGACATCGAACAGATGAAGCTGGAGCTCGATACGGCGGAAGAGCGCTGCGTGCAGGCGCTGGAGCAGACGCTCAAGAGCCAGCAGGCCATCTGACAAACAACACAAATCCCCCTGTAGGAGTGAGCCTGCTTGCGATAGCGGTGTATCAGTCAAGCAATTTTTATCTGGCACTCCGCGATCGCGAGCAGGCTCACTCCTACAGGGGTTCTCCACGAATTCACCAGAGCAGGTCCGCCCATGTCCCTCCCCTCCCAAGTACGCCTGATCGAAGTCGGCCCGCGCGATGGCCTGCAGAACGAAGCCCAACCGATCAGCGTGGCCGACAAGGTGCAACTGGTCGATGCACTCAGCGCTGCCGGTCTTGGCTATATAGAAGTCGGCAGTTTCGTTTCGCCCAAGTGGGTACCGCAAATGGCCGGTTCGGCTGAGGTGTTCGCGCAGATTCAGCGCAAGCCCGGCGTCACCTACGGTGCATTGGCGCCGAACCTGCGCGGTTTTGAAGACGCCCTCGCCGCCGGGGTCAAGGAAGTCGCGGTGTTCGCCGCCGCCTCCGAAGCGTTCTCGCAGCGCAACATCAACTGCTCGATCAGCGAAAGCCTGGCGCGCTTCGCACCGATCATGGAAGCCGCAAAACAGCACGGCGTTACCGTGCGCGGTTACGTGTCCTGCGTGCTCGGGTGCCCGTACGAAGGCACGGTCGCCCCCGAGCAAGTGGCGATGGTCGCCCGCGAGCTGTATGCGATGGGCTGCTATGAAGTGTCCCTCGGCGACACCATCGGCACCGGCACGGCGGGCGCGACTCGCCGTCTGTTCGAGGTGGTGTCGGCGCAAGTGCCACGGGAAAAACTCGCCGGGCACTTCCACGACACCTACGGCCAGGCCATGGCCAACATCTATGCCAGCCTGCTCGAAGGTATTGCCGTGTTCGACAGCTCTATCGCAGGGCTGGGCGGCTGCCCGTACGCCAAAGGCGCGAGCGGTAACGTGGCCACCGAAGATGTGGTGTACCTGCTCAATGGCCTCGGTATTCAGACCGGTATCGACCTGGACGCCTTGATTGCTGCGGGTCAGCAAATCAGTGCCGTGCTCGGTCGCCCGAGCGGTTCGCGCGTGGCCAAGGCCCGTAGCGCACAGTGAGGGGATGGGTGTTACCGCTGTGTCCGAAATGTGGACGCAAGCGGGTAACACGGAAACAAATTGTCTGGTTCTGCCTGATCGAAAAATCCTGAAAAATCTTAAGACATTGATTTATAAGGTATTTTAAAAGTTGGCACGGCTTCTGCTATCTCTATGGCATAACAAGAATAAAAAGCAGCAAACCAATAAAAATAAGACGTACCGACTCTGACATAACAAAAACAACACGGCAGAGACGCAGCTAACAGATTTTTTTGGAGAAGGTGTGCTTTTCAGGGTGCTCTCAGGAGTGACCCGCAACCGGGCAGAGAACAATAAAACTACCTTCAGGTAGCTCCCGAATCGGTTGGATCGTTTAACGAGAAAGCAGATCAGCGCTCAAAAAAATACGTTTGCTCTTGATCCCGGATGGGGGTCGCCAAAAACAGCGGTAAAGGGCAACGGTTGCCAAAAACAACAACAGACCGCCCCTCAATAATAAAAAGAGCACGCGACGACAAAATTAAAGGGGAGCCTCGGCTCCCCTTTGTGCTTTCTGCGATTCCTGAATCCCCCCAAATCCCCTGTAGGAGTGAGCCTGCTCGCGATGCCGGTGTATCAGTCAATATTTGCATCGACTGACACACCGCAATCGCGAGCAGGCTCACTCCTACATTTGATCCCTATCAAGCCTGCTTTTCGCGTAGTTCTTCGATGCTGACTTCACGCATCCTGAATTTCTGGATCTTGCCCGTGACCGTCATCGGAAAATCCTCGACGAACTTGAAGTAACGCGGCGTCTTGAAGTGCGCAATGCGCTCCTTGCACCAGGTTTGCAATTCCAGCTCGGTGGCACTGTGGCCCGGGTGGAATTTGATCCAGGCAACAATCTCCTCACCGTAGCGCGAGCACGGAATGCCGATCACCTGCACATCCGCCACGGCCGGATGGGTGAAGAAAAACTCCTCCAGCTCACGCGGGTAGATGTTCTCGCCACCACGAATGATCATGTCCTTGTTGCGCCCGGCGATGTTCACATAGCCCTCGGCGTTCATGCTCGCCAGGTCGCCGGTGTGCATCCAGCCCGCCTCATCAATGGCTTCGGCAGTGGCCTGCGAGTTGTTCCAGTAGCCGAGCATTACGCTGTAACCGCGGGTGCACAGTTCACCGATGGTGCCACGCGGCACCAGATTGCCGGCTTCGTCGATGATCTTGCTTTCCAGCTGCGGCTGGGTGCGGCCGACGGTGGTCACGCGCAATTCAAGCTCATCGTTTGGCCCGGTCTGCAGCGACACCGGGCTGGTTTCGGTCATGCCGTAAGCGATCTGCACTTCGCTCATGTGCATCTCGTTGATGACTCGCCGCATCACTTCGATCGGGCACGTGGCGCCGGCCATGATCCCGGTGCGCAGGCTCGACAGATCGAATTCGCCACGTTGCGGCTGGTCGAGCATGGCGATGAACATGGTCGGCACGCCATACAGACCGGTGGCTTTCTCTTCGACCACGGCGTGCAGGGTCAGCAACGGATCGAAAGCGTCGTTGGGGTAAATCATCGTGCTGCCATGGGTAATGCAGCCGAGATTGCCCATGACCATGCCGAAGCAGTGATACAGCGGCACCGGGATCACCAGGCGATCGGCAGGCGTCAGGCCGATGCTTTCGCCGACCATGTAGCCGTTGTTGAGGATGTTGTAATGACTGAGGGTCGCGCCCTTGGGGAAACCGGTGGTGCCGGAGGTGTACTGAATGTTGACCGCTTGATCGAAGTGCAGGCTGTCACTGCGTTCGTGTAGTTGTTCGGGAGAGATGCTGGTGGCCAGATCAGCCAGTTGCGACCACGGCAGAAAACCTGACGGTGGTTGCGCGTCAAGACTGATTACCCCTCGCAGTTCGGGGAGGCGTTCGCTGCGCAACTGGCCAATGGATTGCTCGGCCAGTTCCGGCACCAACCCTTGCAACAGGGTGTGGTAGTTGGAGGACTTGAACGCTCCGGCACAGACCAGCCATTGGCAGCCGGATTGCTTGAGCACGTACTCGAGTTCGGTGCTGCGGTAAGCCGGATTGATGTTGACCAGAATCACGCCGATCTTCGCCGTGGCGATTTGCGTGATGCACCATTGCGCGCAGTTTGGCGCCCAGATTCCGAGCCGATCGCCCGCCTGCATCCCCAGCGCCAGCAGCGCTCTGGCGTGCAGGTCCACCGCATCGGCCAGTTGTCGCCAGGAATAGCGCAGTTGCTGATGGCGCACGACGAGCGCTTCACCGTCAGGATATTGCGCGGCGGTGTGATCGAACTTCTGCCCGATGGTCATCGCCAGCAGGGCTTTGTCCTGAGAACCACGGGTGTAGCTGCGCTGCGGGTTTGCACTGGGTTGATCCATGACGACCCCTATTGTCTTTATTTATGGGTTTGTCGGATTTAATCCCGGTGGGAGCGAGCTTGCTCGCGAAGAGGCCAGCGGATTCAGCATCCATGTTGACTGATCTGACGCTTTCGCGAGCAAGCTCGCTCCCACAAGGTCTGCTCCGTTTCAATCTTGAACTGCCCTTACTCTCGCTCAAGTTGACGTTAACGTAAAGGGTGATTGACAGCCATCCGCCGCAGGCTTACGTTAACGTAAAGGTGAGAGCCGTTCGACCGCCCTCCCCACCCTACAAAAAAGCCAAAAGGTGACCCATGAGCTACCCATCCCTGAACTTCGCCCTCGGTGAAACCATCGACATGCTGCGCGATCAGGTTCAGTCCTTCGTCGCCGATCAGATCGCTCCACGTGCTGCGCAGATCGACCACGACAACCTGTTCCCTGCCGACATGTGGCGCAAATTCGGCGATATGGGCCTGCTCGGCATCACCGTGCCGGAAGAGTACGGTGGCGCAGGTCTGGGCTACCTGGCGCACGTGGTGGCGATGGAAGAAATCAGCCGCGGATCGGCCTCGGTGGCACTGTCCTACGGTGCGCACTCCAACCTCTGCGTCAACCAGATCAATCGCAATGGCAATCACGAACAGAAAAGCAAATACCTGCCGAAGCTGATCAGCGGCGAACACGTCGGCGCCCTCGCGATGAGCGAGCCGAACGCCGGGTCCGACGTGGTTTCGATGAAACTGCGTGCCGACAAACGCGGCGACCACTTCGTCCTCAACGGCAGCAAGACCTGGATCACCAACGGCCCTGACGCCAACACCTACGTGATCTACGCCAAGACCGACCTGGAAAAAGGCCCGCACGGCATCACCGCGTTCATCGTCGAGCGCGACTGGAAAGGCTTCAGCCGCAGCAACAAGTTCGACAAGCTCGGCATGCGCGGCTCCAACACCTGCGAGCTGTTTTTCGATGACGTTGAAGTACCGGAAGAGAACATCCTCGGCGTGCTCAACGGCGGTGTGAAAGTGCTGATGAGCGGCCTCGATTACGAACGCGTGGTGCTGTCCGGCGGCCCGACCGGGATCATGCAGTCGTGCATGGACCTGATCGTGCCGTACATCCACGACCGCAAACAGTTCGGCCAGAGCATCGGCGAGTTCCAGTTGATCCAGGGCAAAGTCGCCGACATGTACACCCAACTCAACGCCAGCCGCGCCTACCTGTATGCGGTGGCCCAGGCTTGCGAGCGCGGCGAGACCACCCGCAAGGATGCCGCCGGGGTGATCCTCTACACCGCCGAGCGCGCCACGCAAATGGCCCTCGACGCGATCCAGATTCTCGGCGGTAACGGCTACATCAACGAATTCCCGGCGGGCCGTTTGCTGCGTGACGCCAAGCTGTACGAAATCGGTGCTGGCACCAGTGAGATCCGCCGCATGCTGATCGGCCGCGAGCTGTTCAACGAAACGAAATGAATTTCGTCAGCGGCAAGCTGCGAGCCTCAAGCGACAAGAGACATGCGCTCTTGCCTCAACTTGCAGCTTGCAGCTTGAAACTTCAAGCTGCTACGGAGTAGCCCATGATTCTGCACACTCAGCTCAATCCCCGTTCAGCGGAGTTCGCTGCCAACAGCGCGGCGATGCTTGAACAGGTCGACGCCCTGCACACCCTGCTCGCCCAAGTGGCGCAGGGTGGCGGCGCAAAAGCCCAGGAACGCCACACCTCGCGGGGCAAATTGCTGCCGCGCGAGCGGATCAACCGTTTGCTTGATCCGGGTTCGCCCTTTCTCGAAATCAGTCAGTTGGCCGCCCACGCTGTGTATGGCGAAGACGTACCGGCGGCCGGCGTGATCGCCGGGATCGGCCGGGTCGAAGGCGTCGAATGCATGATCGTCGCCAACGACGCGACGGTGAAAGGCGGTTCGTACTATCCGCTGACCGTAAAAAAACACCTGCGCGCGCAGACCATCGCCCAGCAGAATCGCCTGCCGTGCATCTATCTGGTGGACTCGGGCGGCGCCAACCTGCCGCGTCAGGACGAAGTGTTTCCGGATCGCGAACACTTCGGCCGGATCTTCTTCAACCAGGCCAACATGAGCGCGATGGGCATTCCGCAGATTGCCGTGGTCATGGGCTCGTGCACTGCCGGTGGCGCGTATGTGCCGGCGATGGCCGACGAAGCGATCATGGTGCGCAATCAGGCGACGATTTTTCTCGCCGGCCCGCCACTGGTGAAAGCGGCGACCGGTGAAGTGGTCAGCGCCGAAGACCTCGGCGGTGCCGATGTGCACTGCAAGGTTTCCGGTGTGGCCGACCATTACGCCGAGAGCGACGAACACGCCCTCGCCCTCGCCCGCCGCAGCGTGGCCAACCTCAATTGGCGCAAGCTGGGCGAGGTGCAACAACGCACTCCGATTGCGCCGCTTTACGCCAGCGACGAGCTGTATGGCGTGGTCTCGGCCGACGCCAAGCAGCCGTTCGACGTGCGTGAAGTGATCGCGCGGCTGGTCGATGGCTCGGTGTTCGATGAATTCAAGGCGCTGTTCGGTACCACGCTGGTCTGCGGTTTTGCGCACCTGCACGGTTACCCGATCGCGATCCTCGCCAACAACGGCATCCTCTTCGCCGAAGCCGCGCAAAAAGGCGCGCACTTCATCGAACTGGCTTGCCAGCGCGGCATTCCACTGCTGTTCCTGCAAAACATCACCGGGTTCATGGTCGGCCAGAAATACGAGGCCGGCGGCATTGCCAAGCACGGTGCAAAACTGGTGACGGCGGTGGCTTGCGCCAAGGTGCCGAAGTTCACCGTGATCATCGGCGGCAGCTTCGGCGCCGGCAACTACGGCATGTGCGGGCGGGCTTACGATCCGCGTTTCCTGTGGATGTGGCCGAATGCGCGCATCGGCGTGATGGGTGCCGAGCAGGCTGCCGGCGTGCTGGTGCAGGTCAAGCGTGAACAAGCCGAACGCAGCGGTCAGGGCTTCAGCGCCGAACAGGAAGCCGAGATCAAGCAACCGATACTCGACCAGTACGAAGAGCAGGGTCACCCCTATTACTCCAGCGCACGGCTGTGGGACGACGGCGTCATCGACCCGGCGCAGACCCGCGATGTGCTGGCCCTGGCCTTGTCCGCGTCGCTGAGCGCGCCTATCGAACCGAGCCGCTTCGGCGTGTTCCGGATGTGATCGGGAGAATCTCATGAGCGATTTCAACACCCTGGAACTGCAGCGCGACCCACGAGGCTTCGCCACCCTGTGGCTCAACCGCGCCGAAAAGAACAACGCCTTCAATGCCGAGATGATCCGTGAGCTGATCCTGGCGCTGGACAAGGTCGCCAGCGATGCCAGCCTGCGCTTTCTGTTGGTACGCGGGCGTGGCAAACATTTCAGTGCCGGTGCCGATCTGGCGTGGATGCAGCAGTCGGCTGAACTCGATTACCACACCAACCTCGACGACGCCCGGGAACTGGCAGAGTTGATGTACAACCTGGCCAAACTGAAGATCCCCACCGTGGCCGTGGTGCAAGGTGCGGCATTCGGCGGTGCGCTGGGCCTGATTAGTTGCTGCGACATGGCAATTGGCGCCGATGACGCGCAATTCTGCCTGTCGGAAGTGCGCATCGGTCTGGCGCCGGCAGTGATCAGTCCGTTCGTGGTGCAGGCCATCGGCGAACGTGCTGCGCGTCGATACGCGTTGACCGCCGAGCGTTTTGGCGGGCAGCGGGCACGCGAAATCGGCTTGCTGTCCGAGAGCTACCCGGCCGCCGAGCTTGATCAGGCCGTCGAGCAATGGATCGACAACCTGCTGCTCAACAGCCCCGCCGCGATGCGCGCCAGCAAGGATTTGCTGCGTGAGGTCGGCAACGGCGCCCTGACTCCGGCGCTGCGGCGCTACACCGAAAACGCCATCGCCCGGATCCGCGTCAGCCCGGAAGGCCAGGAGGGCTTGCGTGCCTTTCTGCAAAAACGTCCGCCGAGCTGGCAAGCCATCACCAAGGAGTCGCGTTGATGAACGCACCTGTTATCACTACCCTGCTGGTGGCCAACCGCGGCGAAATCGCTTGCCGGGTCATGCGTACCGCCAAGGCGCTGGGCCTGACCACCGTGGCGGTGCACAGCGCCACCGACCGTGAGGCGCGGCACAGCCGCGAAGCCGATATCCGGGTCGATCTGGGTGGCAGCAAAGCCGCCGAGAGCTATCTGCAGATCGACAAACTGATCGCCGCGGCCAAGGCCAGCGGCGCCCAGGCGATTCATCCGGGTTATGGCTTTCTCTCGGAGAACGCCGGGTTCGCTCGCGCCATCGAAGCGGCCGGGCTGATTTTCCTCGGCCCGCCCGCCGCAGCCATTGACGCCATGGGCAGCAAGTCTGCCGCCAAGGCCTTGATGGAAACCGCCGGCGTGCCGCTGGTGCCCGGCTATCACGGCGAGGCGCAGGATCTGGACACCTTCCGCGAGGCCTGCGAGCGCATCGGTTATCCGGTGTTGCTCAAAGCCACCGCGGGCGGCGGCGGCAAAGGCATGAAAGTAGTCGAGGACGTCAGCCAGTTGGCCGAAGCCCTCGCCTCGGCCCAGCGTGAGGCGCAGTCATCGTTCGGCGATTCGCGGATGCTGGTGGAGAAATACCTGCTCAAGCCGCGTCACGTGGAAATCCAGGTGTTTGCCGATCAGCATGGCCATTGCCTGTATCTCAACGAGCGCGATTGCTCGATTCAGCGTCGGCATCAGAAAGTCGTCGAGGAAGCGCCGGCACCGGGGCTGTCGCCGCAACTGCGCCGCGCCATGGGTGAAGCGGCAGTGCGTTCGGCCCAGGCGATCGGCTATGTCGGCGCCGGCACGGTGGAATTCCTGCTGGATGCACGCGGCGAATTCTTCTTTATGGAGATGAATACGCGGCTGCAGGTCGAGCACCCGGTGACGGAAGCCATCACCGGTCTGGACCTGGTGGCCTGGCAGATTCGCGTGGCCCGTGGTGAAGCGTTACCGATGACTCAGGATCAAGTGCCGCTCAATGGCCACGCGATTGAAGTCCGGTTGTATGCCGAGGATCCGGCAAATGATTTTCTGCCGGCGACCGGGCGTCTGGCGCTGTATCGCGAGTCGGCACAAGGGCCGGGGCGGCGGGTGGACAGCGGCGTTGAGGAAGGGGACGAGATTTCACCGTTCTATGACCCGATGCTCGGCAAATTGATTGCCTGGGGCGAGGACCGTGAACAGGCGCGTCTGCGGTTGTTGAGCATGCTCGATGAGTTCGCGATTGGCGGACTGAAGACCAACATCAACTTTTTGCGGCGGATCATTGCGCACCCGGCGTTTGCCGCAGCGGAACTGGATACCGGGTTTATTCCGCGTTACCAGGAGCAGCTGCTGCCTGCTCCACAACCCTTGAGCGATGAGTTCTGGGCCGCCGCCGGGCAGGCGTTTGCGCAGAGTCTGCCGGCGATTGCACGGTCGGATGATCCCGCGTCGCCGTGGTCGCTCAACAGCGGCTTGCGAGCAGGTCTGCCTCGGGAACTGACCCTGCATTTGAGTTGCGAGGGTCAGGATCGCGCGCGGACGCTGGGGGCTGTTGGCAACGCCACGCTGTCAGGTGAAACGCTGATCATCGAGCACGACGGCGTACGCCGGACATTGCGGGCGATTCGCCAGGGCGATGCGCTGTACCTGCAATGGGAAGGCGAGTTGCGTCGCATCGAGGCTTACGATCCGATCAGCGCCGTGGAAGCCAGCCACAGTCATCAGGGCGGCCTGACGGCACCGATGAACGGCAGTATCGTGCGGGTGTTGGTCGAGGCCGGGCAATCTGTCGAGGCCGGCGCGCAACTGGTGGTGCTGGAAGCCATGAAAATGGAGCACAGCATTCGTGCGCCGCACGCCGGGGTGATCAAAGCGCTGTATTGCCAGGAAGGCGAGATGGTTGGCGAAGGCAGCGCTTTGGTTGAACTGGAAGAAGTCTGAGTGAGCGATCGATCCTGCGCCGAGCGAGGATCGATCTGACTAGTAACGTGCCGTTGCCTGCACCACAACACCAATGATGCGACACTCGTCGGTCAACAAGGCTTTCGGCCAGGTCGGATTGAGCGGCACCAGGTAACGCTGGCCGCCCTCTTCGTCGAGTTTGCGAAAGATCGCTTCAGCGCTGTCCGCCCACTGGGCGATGACCAGTTTGCCGGGCACTGCCTCCACCTCCGGATCGACCAGAATCAGCATGCCCTCGGCGATGCTCGGGCCGCTGGGCGCGGTCATCGAATCCCCCGCCACCGTCAACCAGAATGCCGCACCACGGGCGTGGTAATCCGTCAGTTCGAAACGCTGCTTGTCCGATGCGGCATAAGCTGACTCCCCGCTTTCGCGCACCTCACAGGGCATGTGCCAGTCACTGACCGGGTAGCGGAAGTACGGGTTGTACTTCTGCGCCAGCGGCATTTCGTCATCCGGGGTCAGCGGCGGCTCGCGAATCACCAGCACCACTTCCAGGAAGTCCATGCCCAGTGCCTGCAACACACGGTTCATTTCCGTGATCCCAGGTTCACGACGTTTGTTCAGCCAATGGCCGATCCCGCCCTGGGACATGCCGACGCGCTCTCCGAGCTCTGTTTGAGTGATTTTGAGTTCACTCATCTTGGCCTTGACCAACTCAATCCATTTATCCATGTGCGGCACCTTACGCGGACGCCTTCGGCTAGCAAAACACATATTGTAGTATTTAAATTCTGGTCACAACTACGCATCGTACTATTCTGCAAGCACGGATTTTCAATCAAACAAGGAGTGGCCCATCATCATGAATATCAGCAGCAAAGACTTGCCCGATCTGCAAATGGACACCATGTTCACCTCGCCTCAAGGCAATGCCGCGGCGCAGCGCGCCCTGGATTACTACTTGAAACCAGCTGTGTCAGAACCCGAGTCGGGCGAGCGTTTTTTCAATGTCAGGCACCATCTCAGTGGCGAAGAAGCCCTGGTGCACGCCTCGGATCTGTTGCGTTGCGCCGCCGCCACTGCGTTCAAGGCCGCAGAGAACCTGCAGGGCGCGAGTCGCGACCTGGCGTTTTCAGTGGTGCACATGGTGGATATGGCGCGGGCAATGGTCGACCATTCGCTCGATGGCGATGAGGTCTGAACGACCTTGAGTGGAACGGACGGAAAAGAATTTTCCAATCGCGCAGATAAAAACATTTGACTTGCAAATGATAATGATTATTATTGCAAGCAACTGGTCGCGAGATCAGTCGATGGGCCAGAGACCTTAGGTCGGTCTTCTGGACTATCTCCTCATCAGGCTAATCACGGTTTTTGACCCGGCTTTTTGCCGGGTCTTTTTTTACCCGTTTTTCGGGCTTATGGCTTCAGGCTAATGAAGTCTTTGAGTGCTGCAAATTCGATGGCGCGGATAATATCAAAAGAATATCGGTTGGCAAGCGAAGCCCGGCCACATTGGGGCGAACTTCAGATAATTAGCACTTGAGAATCAACTACACAGTCTCTAAGCTGCATTCGCGTCATGGAAGACGCCCCCCGCTACAGCCCTGCAAATCCCCTCGGTCTCACTTCAAGCTTGCGTGTAAAGTAACAGCCATAAAAATCATATTCAGGAAACGATTATGACCGTGGCCAAATCTTCGTTCGACATCAGTGCCAATTTCGACAGCGGCAACATTCAAGTCATCGACATCTCCAATCCGCTCAATCCGGTCCTGGCCATCCGCCCGGACACTCGCAGCCCGCACTTCCAGTGGTTTCACTTCAAGGCCAGCGGCCTGCATGTTCATCAAGAACACTGGTTTCGCCTGGTCAACGCCAGCCAGTCCTCTTACAACAAGGCCTGGACCGGCTATCAGGCCGTCGCGTCCTACGACCACGTCAACTGGTTCCGCATTCCTACCAGTTTTGAAGGTGACAGCCTGCGCTTTTGCCTCGAAGCCGAGCAGACGCACGCCTGGTTCGCCTACTTCGAACCCTACAGCCGCGGTCGCCATGACTGGCTGATCGATCAAGCGCAGACCAAGGCTGGCACCGAACTGCTGGCCACCGGCAAAAGCGTCGAGGGCCGCGACATTCAGTTGCTGCGCAAGGGCAGCGGCGCCGAAGGCCAGCGCAAGGTCTGGATCATCGCGCAACAACACCCCGGCGAACACATGGGCGAATGGTTCATGGAAGGCGTGATCGAGCGACTGGAGCGCCACGACGACCCGGTGTTGAACACGCTGCTGGCCAGCGCCGACCTGTATCTGGTGCCGAACATGAACCCGGACGGTGCCTTCCACGGTCACTTGCGCACCAACGCCATGGGCCAGGATTTGAACCGCGCCTGGCAGAACGCGAGTCAGGAACTCAGCCCCGAGGTACTTTTCGTACAACAGCAGATGGAAAAGTACGGCGTCGACATGTTCCTCGACGTACACGGCGACGAAGAAATCCCCCATGTGTTCACCGCTGGTAGCGAAGGCAATCCGGGATACACGCCACGGATAGAGAAGCTTGAAGAGCATTTCCGCACGCACCTCAAGCGCACCACCAAAGATTTCCAGACCAAATACGGCTACACCCGCGACGAACCGGGCCAGGCCAATATGACCCTGGCCTGCAACGCCGTTGGTCAGAAATACGATTGCCTGTCGCAGACCCTGGAAATGCCATTCAAGGACCACGACGATGCGCCGAACCCCCTGACCGGCTGGTCGGGCAAACGCTCGAAACAACTGGGTAAAGACGTGTTGACCACCCTCGCCGACATGGTCGATATCTTGCGCTGACCCCCTCCCCGCGTGCCCTGAAGATCGCAGCGCGTCTGCGATCTTCAGGGCAGTTCCCGGGTAACGTGTACAACGCACAACCGCTGTGGGATACGGGTGGCTGCCCCTGCAAAGTGGCGCATCGGCACAATGCGCCACTCAGGCAAATCAGCCGCGATCGCGTCCGCGCAACATGCTGTCGAGCACCTCGTCGCGGCGCACCCAGCCATGAAACAGCGCCGCCGCCAGGTGCAACAGCACCGTCAGGAACAACAGGTACGCCAGATACCCGTGGGCCTTGCGCAATAACGCAAACAGCTGCGCATCGGCCGGCACGATCGACGGCAGTTGCATTGTGGTGCTGAGCATTACCGGTTCGCCCGATGCACTGATCATCGCCCAGCCGAGCAACGGCAACACCAGCATCAAGGCATAGAGCAGCACGTGCGATGCCTTCGCCGCCATCACTTGCCAACCCGGCAGGTCCGCCGGCAATGGCGGCTGTCGAGTGGAAATGCGCACCAGCAAGCGCACAATCACCAGCGCCAGAATCGCTATGCCCAACGGTTTGTGCAGATGAATCAGCCATTCATGCCGCTCGGAAACCGAAGTCACCATACCGGCACCGATAAACAGCATCGCGATGATCATCAGCGCCATCAACCAGTGCAGCAGCCGCGCCAACAAAGCGAAATGTGTCGGTTGAGTGCTCATGGACGAGCCTCCTGTCTGGCGGCGGGCAACTGGCTGACTTCGCTGGTGCGACGCAGGTAGGAATTGGCGTAACCGGCGGAGCGTGCTGCGAGCAGCGGGTCGTCGGTGCCTTGAATACCGGCTGGCAGCACCAGCGGGTCATAGTTGATGTCACGGCACTCGCCGCTCAACTGCGGTTGGGTTTTCTCCAGCACCAGGGTGCCGGCGTTCAACACCTTGCGCCCCTCGGGCCAGATTTTGCTGGCGTCGTTCACCGGGTCATCGGCATTGGCCAGGGTGATGTTCAACTGAAAACGCAGGGGCGCCGCGGCCAGGCGTTGCACCAGGTCTTTCTCCAGAAAATCGCTGCCCTCAGGCGCGGTCGCGCCCGCCGTGTCCTGGGCCAACGGTTTCATGCTCCAGCGCACGGCCTGCTTCTTGCCGCTGGCATCCACCAGATAGAACGCGTTGACGCTGTTGTAGGTTTCAGTGGCGTAACTGGCTGACGGTCTGGCGGTCTTGATCCATGTCAAAAATGGCACCGCCTCCGGGTGCGCGGCAAAGAACGCCGGGACCTTGGCCGGGTCCGGTTTACCGGTGGCCGGGTCCGGCGACTGCGCCTGTTGCAACTGATAGAACGCCTCGGGCGTGCCCACCGGGAACACCGGCATGCTGTTCATCCCGGTACGCCACTGCTGACCGTTGGCCTGGGTGAAGCGCAACGCCAGACTGCGAATCGGCACGCTGTTGTCCGGCGCATAGGGATTGCCCGCCGGCAAGGCGAAACGTCCGACCACCGGGGTCCGCGGATCGTTGAACACCTGCGCCGTGGAGAACGCGCGCGCCTCACCGCTGCTCTCGAAATGCCCGATCACGCACACGCCCTTGGCGTGATTGCGGCGGAAACCGGGATGCACGCCGTTGTTTTTCTCCAGCACATCGACCAACGCCTTGGGCGTCAGCCGTTGTGGCTCAAAGTTACCGTGCACGTAGGCAAACGCCCCGGCTACAGCGCCGACCACAACGGCAATGCCGGCCAGTCGAAATAGCAGGCTCGCGGCACTCAAGGGCGGACGCTGCGGCCTGCCAGGCGGAGAAGCGTTGGGTGAGGTGGGATCAACCATGAAAGACTCCAGGGCCAATGGCCATAGGGGAAGGTGCTATAAGACGCCCGTCTCGTAGGGTTATTCCCTTTGCACTGTAGTTTCTTTCATGGCTCTGCGTGTGATGCCGCGTGCAGGCAGGCTACACCTGATCAAAACGGGGTTCGCGCTTCTCCAGAAACGCCTGCATGCCCTCTTTTTGCGCCGGGGTGGCAAACAAGCCATGAAACACTCTGCGCTCGAACAGGATGCCATCGCTCAACCCCGACTCCAGCGCTCGATCCACCGCTTCACGGACTGCCAATGTCGCCGTTCGTGGAAACCCGGCGATGCGCTGCGCAACGGCCAGCGCCTGCTCAAGCAATTGATCGGCGGCCGTCACCCGCGACAGCAACCCCGCCTGTTCCGCTTCCCGAGCACTGATCGAACGCCCGGTCAGGATCATGTCCATGGCTTTTGCCCGGCCAATCAGGCGCGTCAGCCGTTGAGTCCCACCCATGCCCGGCATCACCCCGAGGGTAATTTCCGGCAAGGCGAACGTCGCGGATTCGGCGGCGATGATCAGGTCACACATCATCGCCAGCTCACAACCACCGCCATAGGCGTAGCCCGCGACAGCAGCCACCTTCGGCGTCCGGAGCCGGGCAAAGGCATCCCATCCGGCGAAGTAATCTTGCTCAATCATGTCCAGGCAGGATTTTTCATGCATTTCCTTGATATCGGCGCCGGCGGCAAAGTAATCCTTGGTCCCGGTAATCACAAAGCACCCGACGCCCGGATCAGTGTCCAGCCCGTGCAGGGTTTCCAACAGTTCACGCATCATTTCGGTGTTCAGGGCATTTCGGGCTTGCGGGCGGTTGAGCCGGATCAACACGACTCGGCCCTGTCTTTCGATCAACAGATTCATATTCATCTCATGTCGGTAAAAAGTGTCGGGAGGAAAACAGTCGCCGCGAGCTCAGGAATCCCAGATGGCGCCGTAGGCCGGTATGCCACGCGCTTCCATTTCTTCGACCACACGTTCAGTCAGCCGCTGATTTGAGATGCAAATCACCGCTTCAGCGCCGAACGACTGCACAGCGGCATAGGCCAATGTCACCAGATCGGGTTTGCCGGACACATCCGTGTCCCAGATCAGCGCATCAGGCTGGGCCTCGAGGATTTCGTCCACCAGCGAATCGCCATACGTGGCTCTCGGACTGCGGGTCGACCAGATCAGGCGGATGGGCACCTGCCTAGCGAGTAAATGGGGCAACACCGGTCCGATACCGCTGCCGGTGGCGATATACACCACCGATTTGAACAGCGTTTCGATATGCGCCACGCCGGCCGTGGTGATGCCCTTGACCCAGACATGTGTTGGCGCCTGCTCGATGAACGCCCCGGTCCAGTCGCCGGCCCGGGAAATGATCAGGCGGAAACCCTCCTTTCCCGGTGTGGGAATGTTGGCGAACGAATGCCATTCCCACAGCGGATTACGGCTGATCGCTGTGGCGGAGCCGGCAAACGGGGTGTGGTGTTCCAAACGCACTATCACCGCATGCGACGAAGGCCGCACGAGGCTGACTGGCACTTTGCGTAATCGCAGCCACGGCAAGGCAATGCTCATCGTGACCAGCAGCAACATCCAGAACGAGGCGGACTGCGCCAGTACATCGATCAGCGCAGCCGCGCGATCCTGTTCCCGCGCAGAAACCAGCGTCATCGCCCAGAACATCGCCAACGCGGCCCACCCGGCGAAACGGTGGGTGCGTTCGAACGCATTATGAAAACGCCCGCGCAAGGTTGGCATCGCCATGACTGCCACCAGTAACAGGAGCCCCAACAACCCGCCACTCAGCCCGATCAGCGTCAGCGAAACGCCCCCCGCCCCTTCGAGCCGCTGCCAGATCATCGAACCGAACAACAGGGCAAACCACGCAATCGCGGCCATTGCGCCACCACTGTGCAGGCCGCCGAAGTGATAAACCTTGGCCAGCGACCGGCGAACCGCCAACGGCCAGGTCGTGGGCGCCCGGGTGGCCAGCCAGAACAACAGATTGATGAGGTACTGCTGACGAATCAGTATCGCCAGGGACAGATTCGCCACCACCAGTGCCGACAACATCGGCAAATTCACACCGGCGGTGGACCACCACTGCCCGACCGTGATGCCGTACACCAGCACGGCGATGTTGCAGGCCAGCACTAACACCACCAGACGGTTGTAATGCGAGAACATCGGCAGTGTTCCCAGACGTTGCCAGAGTGGCCGCCGGGCAGGCAGGACGATGCTCACCTGTGGCGCACTCATGCCTGCACCCGCACTGGCTGCCCGCCGTCTGTTTGTTCGGCCTGATGCGCCACTGCCCACTCAAGAAGCAAACGCTTGTCGACCTTGCCCCGGGACGTCAGCGGAATCTCGTCAACGGCGAGTATCAACGACGGCACGCAATAGTAGGCAAGCCGCGCTTCACAACAGGCACGCGCTGCATCGACATCTGTACTGGCGGGATAAACGAAGGCCACCAGATGACGACTGTCGAGCTTCAGCGTGACCGCCCGCTCGCAGGTCGGCGCGGACTCCAGCGCCGCCGACACCGCGTCGAGTTCAACCCGAAAGCCTCTGACCTTGACCTGATCATCGACACGCCCCAGATGTTCAAGCTCACCGTCTGCGGTCCAGCGCCCCAGGTCACGCGTGCGAAACATCATGCGTCCCTGGCCCAGAAACGGATCGGGCTGATACCGCTCGCGGGTCAATTGAGCATTGCCCAGGTAACCCGCCGTCACACAATCCCCGCCCGCCCACATCTCACCCTGCTCGCCCGGTCCGCACAGCTGCCCTGCTTCATCAAGCACATACACCGTGTTATTGGGCGTCGGCTTGCCGATCGTCAGCGCCCCCGAACCCCGATAGTGCTGCATGGTATTGACGATGGTGGTTTCGGTGGGCCCACAGGCGTTGTAAAACATGCAGAACTTCGCCCAGCGATCTGCCAGCGGTTGCGGGCAAGGTTCACCCGCCAGAGCGACGACTTTCACCCGGGTGCAACGGGCGGGATCAAGGGTGGCGAGAATCGACGGCGTCGCAATCAGCACATCACAGTGTTCAGCGGTCTGCGCGATGTCTTTGCCCCGGATCAGCAGGGTTGCACCGTGGGCCAGACAACCCAGTACTTCCCAGGCCGCCATATCGAACGCGATGTTGAGGATCTGACCGACTTTCAACCCCGGGCGCATCCCGAGATCACCGGGGCTGGTCAGCAAAATATTGCACACGTTGCGTTGAGTCACGCGCACGCCATTGGGCAGTCCGGTGGTGCCCGAGGTAAACAGGACAAAACACAGTGAATCCGCTGACGACGTTGCGCCACCGATGTTCAGTTCGTCGGCGGCCACGGTGTCAGCACGGATGACTTCATCCAGATGAATGCACTGTTGCTCCGAGTCCAAGGGAATCGCCTGCGCCAGCTCAGACAGAGTCAGCACGACCCGCACCCGGGCGACCGTCATGATGTGGCGCAACTGCGCAGCGGGAGTAATGCTCACGTGTTGAGGAATGTAAGCAGCGCCGACTTTCAACACCGCCAGCATGCCCACCAGCATCGGAATCGAGCGCTCGACAAACAGCGCCACGTGGTCGCCAGGAAATACACCGTGTTCGAGCAGCGTCGTTGCGAGCCGATTCGCCTGGCGGTTCAACTCGCCGTAAGTGATGGACTGGCCCTGATGCTGCGCCGCGACAGCTTCGGGCCGTTCAACGGCTTGCGCTTCGATTGCGCGATGAATCAATGGCGCCTCCGGCGCGACTTGCGGGCCTCGACCGAAACGCTGCCAGGGATTGGGCTCAACGGTCACCTCGGGTGCAAAGCCTCGTAGGGACCGGCTAGATATCGCGAACGCTTGCATGAGGAAACTCCCGTTTTCTGATTTCAACCATTTTTGGTGGTCACGTCCGTCGGGGGCATTGGCTGCACCGTCGGGAAACGCGCCTTTCAAACGGGTTGATCCGGGAATCCGAAAACCATTACACGCACTACAAATCGCGACGAACTATCCTACAAAGCAAAGGAAAAAGATTTACAGCACCTTCTCTGGAATAACCTTCGACGAGGAGCGTCTTGCTTCCCGACGCTGTTTTTTTGCGCCTCAGAGCATTACCTTCCATGAAGACTTCGGCATGAACGCACTCGACGAACAACTGCGTGAACTCATCCCCAGATTGCGCCGCTTTGCCGTGTCATTGACGCACAACAGCAGCAGCGCCGACGATCTGGTCCAGGCGAGCCTTGAACGGGCCCTGTCGAGTTGGGGCGACAAACGCGCCGACGGTGATGTGCGTGCCTGGCTGTTTGCGATCCTCTACCGGCAGTTTCTCGATGCCTATCGGCGCTCCCGACGCTATGCGCGGATGCTCGATTTCTTTACCGGCCGGGACGATGCCCAACCTTCGGTCGAACGCACGGTCATCGCCCAATCGACGCTGCAAGCCTTTGATCGCCTGCCCACCGAGCAACGCGCCCTGCTGCTCATGGTTTCGGTGGAAGGCCTGACTTATAAAGAGGTCGCCGAGGTTCTCGACGCCCCGATCGGCACCGTGATGTCGCGTCTGTCCCGTGCCCGCCAGGCCTTGCGCCTCCTCAGCGACGGCGAAATCAATAGCCCTTCTTTGCGGATACTCAAATGATCAGCCTGCCTCCCAGCGAGCGTGATTTGCACGCTTATGTCGACCACCAGCTCAGCGACGCCGACCGGCGTGCACTGGACACCTGGCTGGCCAGTCACCCGGATCAAGCGGCCCAGGTTCGCGCCTGGCAACAGGATGCCCAGCAATTGCGGGCGGCGCTGGGGGGAGCGTTGCTGCAACCGGCCAATCCGGCCCTCGACCCGGCGATGATCCGGCAGCGCCGCAAGCGCCAAACGCAGCGGCACCTGGCGAGCGCCGCCGTCTTGTTGATGGCCGTGGGCATTGGCGGTTTCAGTGGCTGGCAGGCGCGGGAAATGACCCTTGTGCGCCCGTCCCTGCTACCGATGACCGACGCGCTGCAGGCGTATCGACTGATTGCCCAGCAAGGCATGTTGCCGGCGGACTACAAGGTGGCTGACAACGGTGATATGCAGCGCTGGCTCGACCGCTATTTCGCCCGGGCCAGTCGCCTGCCGGACCTGACGGCAGCAGGCTTTCAACCGGTCAGCGGGCGACTGCTCAGCACCGATGAGGGCCCCGCGGCGATGGTGATCTATGAGGACGGTGGCGGGCACAAGGTGAGTTTCTATGTGCGCCCGCCGGGACCGAAAAACACCTTTTTGCCACGAGGCAGCCGCAGTGACGGGGATTTGCAGGCCCAATACTGGTCGGGCGGCGGGTACAACTATGCGATGGTCAGCCCGGTCGATACACCGGTCACCTCATTGCTCAAGCAGTCCCAATCCTTCTGAAAATGCCGAAAAACCGGTGGGAGCCGACCTGTTGGCGATGGCGTCGGATCAGCCACACTTTCTACTCCCCAGGAGAAGTCCGTGTCTGCTCAGAACCCCACGTCGAGCACCACGTTGTCCACATACGTCCCCGCCGGCGGCGTGGCCTGGTCGGTGTAGATCTTCGCGTTGTAATTGAAAATCTGACTGCCCGTGCCCAGCCCGTTGCCAGGATTGACCTCGGCATCGGTGCTCGCCCGCCGTGCCGCGCCGACGCTGCCCCAGCGGGTACTGCCGGCGCTTTTGAAGATGTCGTAGGCCAGATAATTACTCCCGGAAATCATCCGCCGCCGCCCGCCGGTACTGAGCGGATTCTGCCCGTCGCTCAAACCCACGGTGTAGGCGCTGCCCTTGGTGCAGGCCAGGTTGATGGTCTGCCCGGTGACCGGCGTGAAAGCGCTGACCACCGGGGCACTGCCGAAGGCAATGTTCGGCGCGGTGATCGTGCAATCGTTGGACACGGTCAGGTTGACCGTCAACGTCGTCGTGCCACTGTTGATGTCGCGACCGACACACACCGAACCGATGCCGATGCCCGAGCAGTAATTCCAGTTCCAGAAAATGCTCAGGGTCTCGGTGTACACCCCGGCCGCCACATTGCTGCCGATGGTCGTGCCAAGGTACAACGGCACGGTTTTCGGTGTCGTGCCGTTGAGCAGGCCGAGGGCGTCGATGATGCCATTACGCGCAAAGTCGAAGGCGGTGCCGCGCGTCAGCGGGTAACTGGTGCTGTTGTTGGCGTAGATCGTGTAACTGATGACGTCACCCGTGGGGCCGACCAGCCCACTTTGCGTCGAGGACACCGTGCCCCAGAAATGATCACTGCTGGTCAACAGCGCCAACAGCGAACCGGTGCAACTCAATCCGCCATTGAGTGTGGAACTGGGCTGCGAAACGGTGCGCACGGCAATCGAACTGATCGTGCCGAAGGCCGCCGGTGTGGTGCCCACCACCGAACACAGCGCCTGCGCCGCGCCCGGCAGCATCAACATCAGCCACAGGCACAACCGCGCGGCCATCACTGACACACCAACGGGCCAATCAACGGCACCTGGTCCTGATTCAGATCGACGCTGAACTGCACCTGGCAGGTCTTGCCGTCGGCCAATGTCACCTGCAGCGAATTCTGCGCCTGCAGGTTCTCCAGATACACCAGTCCGTCCCAACCGACCACCGTCCGCGTGCCGCTTTGGGCATGCAACACGCCTGCGCCCAGCGGCAGTTCGCGCTGCTGCGCGTCGACCAGAACGATGCTCGCGGCGCTGACCCGGGTCAGCGCAAACTCCAGCAGATAACCGCTGCCACGACGCACCGCGATACGTTGCTCGACGTTGGGGCTGCGCACGTTCGCTGGCAGGTTGAGCGGATCGATTTCGTATTTGCCGCGGTAATAGGCGCTGCTCCACGGCACCAGCAAGTGACCGTTCTTGTCAGTCTGGCCGACCCGCTGGTTTTCATAGCGCACCGGAATGTCGGCGAAACCGTCGGTGCTGACCACGACAAACGCATCGTCGATGCGATTGGCGGCGAACACCTGCCGATCCATCCACACCAGCGAACCGCTGGCATCAGCCCAACGAGTTTCGGCGTCGGAGGTGCCGTAGACACCGGCCTGCAATTGCACTGATTGCAGACGCCAGGTCACGTCGGCCTGTCGGTAATCCGGCCCGTCCCCCTTGGCATAGCCCAGATTGAACCCCACTCCGCCCTCGGTCGGCACCGCACGACTGTAGTTGACGCGCTGCTGGGTCTGCCCGGTCTTGCTGCGTTCGCTGCTGAGCGCCAGGCTGCCACGCAGATCGAACGGAATCACCAGTTGCGCCTGCACGGCCCAGTTGCTATCGCCGATTTCGCGATTGGCCGACAGATAGAAACTGCTGTTGCGCCACAGCGGCTTGCTCCAGCTGAGGTTAAGCAGGCGCGTGCGCGAATCGTCGGCGGCGCGCACGTCGAAATAACCCGCACCGAGGCTGCCCCAGCGGTCGAGGTTGAGGCTCAGGGTGGCCTGTTCGCTGCGGCGGCTGAGACTGATGTAAGGGCTGTCGACCACAGTCAGGTCGGCGTACTGAGCGTGACGTTGCAGGCGCTGGTAAGAAAAGCTGAAACGCTGATTGCTGTACTGATAGCCGAGGCTCAACTGCTGACCGCCCTCGCCGTCGAAACGGCTTTCGCTGACGGCGCTGTTGAGCACGCCGAAATTGCCCAGGCGCAGGTTGCCGCCCAGACCGCCGAGGGTCAGCGAGTCGGCGGCCTCGGCATGGCTTTCGAGGGTGAAGCTGTCGCTGACGCCATAGCGCAGGCTGCCAGCGCTCACGCCCGGGCCGTAGCTGAAATCTTTCAGGGCGTAGTCACGACGCAAGGTCCCGGCGGCCACGGAAAAGTCACTCAAGCCCTTCTGCAACAGGCTGCTGGTGACGTAGAACGGCACCGTGGTCGACACCTGCCGCCCCAGCGCATCGGTGGTCACCACCACCGCTTCCCCGGCACCGTTGATGAACGGAATATTGGTCAGGGTGTACGGCCCCGGTTGCAGCTGCGCACTGCTGGACTTATAGCCATTGATAAACAGGTCCACCGAAGACGGCACCGCTGCTTCGCCGGCGAACTGCGGCAACGGATAGGTGACCAGATCCGGACGCACGGCGAAATCGCGAGAGAACTGGACGCCACCCAGGCGCACCGAACTGCTCCATGGCAAGGCGCCGCTGACCACATCACCGGCTTCGTAGGTGAGCATTCGCTCGTCATCGGAATAACGCCATGTGGTGTCGTAACGCAGGTAACCATCGTTCAGCGTGCTGAGCGAATCCCCCGACAAGGTGCGCCGGTATTGCCCGGTATTGGACAGCGTGCCCCAGCTGTCAAACAGCCGCACTTCGTTCCACGCGGCCAGGTAAGTACCGGCATCATCGGTGTCGTTGAAGTACAGGTCATAGTTGAGCAACGCGCCGAAACTGCTCAGCGCCGGCGTCCGCGGATAGGCCTCGCGATTGCCGATAAACTGCTCCGGCAACCACTCCGGCGGCACGTCCAGCAGCAGGCGCTGGCCGACGCTGTCGTAATCACTGTGCAGCCCGGACAAGCCGTCGAGGTCGACTTCAGCGCTGATGTTGTCCGGCAATTTCATGCCGGTTTCGCGCAACGCAGTGGCTGGCAGAAACAGGCGCCCGCCACGCTGTTCCACGGCCACGACACGCCCGGTATTCATCTGGTTGACCACCAGTTCCAGAAACAACTGTGCATCACTGACGGCCTCCATGCCGCTGGGGGGCGGCGGCAGTTCGCCGGCCCCAGCCGGTTGAACGAACACCAGGCAACACGCGCCGGTCATGAGCCACAACGGACGCTGGAGACGGCGAGCCCATCCTGGGCTCATACACGTTTGACGTCCGTCAATGGACTGAATCCTCCTGATATTGCTTTGCCGAAACCGGGGATTGCGAGGTGACTCATTCCTTGTCGCGACGGGATTATCTGTGGCGAGGGGATTTATCCCCGTTCGGCTGCACAGCAGTCGCCCGGCGGTGCCCGGCTCAATGGAAGAAAGGACGGGGCCGCTTCGCGGCCCAACGGGGATAAATCCCCTCGCCACAGATAAATCCCCTCGCCACAGATCAATCCGCTCCACAGATCAATTCGCTCACCTCAGAGAAATGCCTTCATCTCGGATCCCCCCTTCACCACACGAAGTCAGCGTGCCGGCGTAATGCTCTGCACCTGCGTCGCACCATTGACCCGCACCTGCAACGCCGAATCACCGGCCAATCCACCCGGTGCCGGCCAGCGCATCACCGCCCCCGGCAGCACGTAACCCAGCAGCCCTTCGGCCAACGGTTTGCTTTGCCCGCCCTGTTTGATTGCCACATCGGTCAACCGCGCGTGCACCGCGCCCTGATTACGCACTTCCACGTAAGGCTTGCCGTCCACCGCCACCGTGCGCCAGCTCAATTGCGGCAAGCCAATGCCTTTGGGATCGCGCGCGCGGGTGCTGTCTTCCTTGCTCCACAGCCCCGCGCCATAGGCGAACAGCGGTACTGAATAGCGCATCTGGAAGCGGATCGCCGCGGCAGTCTTGCCACCATCAGCGACGGGGGGTTGAGCAGAAGGGATTTCGTCGATGATGATTCGGTAAGCCAGTTCCTGCCCCGGCGGCACGTCTTTGGTCCGTGTCAGGCGCACCAGCTGTTTCTGCCCCGGTTCGATTTTCGCCACCGGCGGGCTGCCGATCACGTCGCGCTGGTTCTGGTATTGCTCCTGGAAGCCGTTCTGGCTCCAGCCAAACACGCGGATCTGCAGGTTGGCGGTTTCGTTGCCGCGGTTCTCCAGCCACAGTGCGCTGGCCTGTTGATCGGCTTCCAGCACCGGATCAATGGGCCAGATCAACACCGAACTGGCGGCCTGTACATGACTCATTCCCATCATGAGCAACGCCGCTACCGCGCCCTGCCCGAGCGACCGCCGTGACGTGTAACACCCCATAAACCTGCTCCTTGTCGGCCATCCAGACTTCGCCTCACCACGACAGTTGCACCTGCAACACGTCGCTGTACGTCCCCCCAGGCTGATTGCCCGGCAATTGCACCTGGCCGTAAATCGGCAGGCTGATGTTGTTCGCGTCGCTGTACGCCACCGCCACACTCTGACCAATGCCCAGACTCTGGCTGTACGCCGCATCGCGAAACAGCGCATACGCCACCCGTGCACTGCCACTGTTGAGCTGCATGTGCCGGCCGCTGTTGTTGTACTGGCCGCCGTCGACACTCATGTTCAGCGTCACCCCCGGTGTGCACTGCAATTGCACGCCCCCGGTCAGGGCCACCTGCACTATGTCGGTGGCCAGGGCCGAGCGCGAACCGAAATTCAGCCCGCCATAGTTCGACACCCCGCCCACCACCAGGCAGCCCGCCGTCACCGTCGCGCTGACCTGAAAGCTCTGACTGGTGGCCGCCGTCAACGGCAGCGGCGCACTGCCCGCGCACAACAGGAGCAAGGCGACAGCGCCAGAGCGGCCCATGGCATCAGAACGTCAGTTCAACAGCGACGGTGTCGGTGTACGTCCCGGCCGGCAAACCGGCCTTGCCCACCGCCTGACCGTAAATGTTCACGGTCTGCGCCACACCGGTACTGGCGGCGAGGTTGATCGTCCCGTCAATTGCCAGCAGCTGCGAGTGCCCGGCATCGGTATACAGATCGTAAGGCACGTAGTTGGCCACCCCGTCGTACAAGGCTCGCGTACCGCCCGGTGACATGCCGTCATGGGAGCCGGCCCGCACCTTCACTGTCGGCGTGGTGCCGCTGGAGCACAGAATCGACAGCGCCCCGCCGCCACCGCCGAGCACTTGCCCGGTGGCGGTGGTGAACAGGCTGTTGGCGGTGCCGAAGTTCAACGCACCGAAATTCAACCCGCTGGAGCCGCCGGCGCCATTGACCTGGCAACTGCTGATCAGGATCAGGCTGGAGGTGATCTGGCCGGTGACCGTCGTGGCTGCATTGGCACTGGATGCCAGTGTCAGGCCCAGCAGCGACAAACCGAGTGTTGAAGCAATCCTGCGCATGGTGTCCGTCCTCTTCGGGTTACCAGTCGAGCGTCACCGTCAGCGTGTCGGTATAGACACCTGCCGGCACCGCGCGGGTATTCGCCACCACCGTGCCAAAGACCGGAATCGGTATCTGCGCACCGCTGGTGACAGCGAAATTGTGTTGTTGGCCGATGCTGTAGCTGCGGGCGCCGGAGGGATCGACGAACAGCTCATAGGGAAGGGTCTGGCGGCCATTGCTCAGGCGCCGGGTGTTACCGTCACCGTGGGTGCCACCGTCGATGGTGACAGTGAAACCGGTGACCGAAGGATTGCAGGCCACATTGAGTTTGCCGCTGCTGTCGCCATCCAGACTGGCCTTGATCGGTGTATTCCAGGTTGGCCCCTGAGGACCGAAATCGAGGGTGCCGAGATGGCTGACCGGGCTGGCGGGACTGGATGCATGGGTCACCTCGCAGCCGGCGATCAGGATCAGCCGCGCATGAATCTGCCCACTCACGGCTGCCTGTGCGTTGTCAGCGAGCAGCGCCAGCGTCCCTGCCGCCAGAACCATCCAGTGTTTACCTGCCATTGCGCCCGCCCTACTCCTTCAGGTTGACTTGACCACCGCGCTCATCATCGAACGCCCTTCCCTGCGTAATCCATTCCAGCGGGTTGCCGACTGCAACCGTGTGCTCACCAAGTGACCGTCACCTTGAGCAGATCCGAGTAGCGGCTGACCCGCGGCACTTCGGCCAGCCGCTCGATCCGCGCATACAGCGGCAACTCCACCGTGCCGCTGTCGGGCACCCGGCCACTGACCGGTACATCCACCACCAGCGGCACCCGCCGCGCGGCATCCTGAAACAGGCGGTAAGGAATCGGCTTGCCGCCCGCAGCACCGACCATGTAGCGCACCTCACCGATACCGCCATGTAAACCGCCGTCGACGCGCATCTGATAAGGCGTGTCCGGGTTGCACTCCAGGCGTGGCAAACGCTGATTGGTCAGCGCCGCCGCCAAAGGCCCGGCAGGATCGTCGAGGCGTGCGCTGCTGCCAAAGTCGAGCACGCCCAGTTGTTGCATGCCCGCCTCGCGTTGCTGGCCGATCAACTGGCAACCGCGCTGCACATCGACACGCACTTCGACCTGCAGATCTGCCGCCTCGACCGGCGCGACGAGCGCCCCCAGCAGACAGATGACCCCACGTACATTCACGGCGCTTTTCCTTGTCAGCGATCACTCGCACGGTCGTTACTGTGCTTCAGACTAGCAACGGTCGACGATTCCGCCAGTCGATTGGATCCACGCTTTTCCCGGGATATGTTTCGAAACGTTGGCAAACACGCCAGTAATGTCGCTGCAAATTACTGTACAACCCCGCCAGACTTGTTCAGTGACCGCCCTCTCTCGACGAGCCGCGGTGGATGGCCGGACCGACCTCTGGTTACACTACGACGCCCCACTCCGGGGATCCGGCCCGATAAATACGGAGTGATCCTGAAGTGCCCGCCCGACCGTCCAAACGATCGCGTCTGACCCAACGCTGGCCAGCGTTACGCCGCTGGTTCGGCAAAGGCTTGCCGGCGCACGCAGGGCAAGACGCCAGCGCCCAGTCGATCCGTGATTATTTCCGGCTCAAGGCCCAGAGCCAGGGTTACACCCTCAGCCACAGTCAGCAGCGCGTGATCGACTGCATGGCGCAGCAAGCCAGTCTGTTGTGCGCGACCCCGGCACACACGCCGCCGAGCCTGTACCTGCATGGCGCCGTTGGACGCGGCAAGAGCTGGTTACTCGACGGGTTCTTCCAGGCGCTGCCGATCAGCCGCAAACGCCGCCTGCATTTCCATGAGTTCTTCGCGCAACTGCATCAGGGCATGTTCCGGCATCGCGAGCACGACGACGCCCTCGCCATGACCCTGGATGAATTGCTGGAGGATTGTCAGGTCCTGTGTTTCGACGAGTTTCATGTGCATGACATCGGCGATGCGATGCTCATTACCCGGCTGTTCAAGGCCCTGTTCCAGCGCGGGACCCTGCTGTTGGTCACCTCTAACTATGCACCGGAGGGCCTGCTGCCCAATCCGCTGTACCACGCTCGCTTCAAGCCGGTGATCGAGCTGATCAACGCGCGCATGCAGGTCATGGAAGTCGGTGGTCCGCATGATTACCGCAGTCATGCGCGCAACCATGCGCATCAGCTGTTTACTCAGGGCCATTACGTATGGCCAGCCACCGCAGCCCAGCGCCGTGACCTCAACCTGCCGCAACAGGATGCGCCGCCGTTGGCACTGCCGGTCGGCACCCGACATTTTCAGGCCCGTTTGTGCGAGGGCAGCCGCGTGGGTTTTACCTTCAACGATCTGTGTGAACAACCCACGGCGGTGATGGATTATCTGGAGTTGTGCCGGCGTTTCGACCACTGGGTCATCGACGACCTGCCGCTCCTGGACGAATGCTCGATCGCCGCCCAACAACGCTTCATCAACCTGATCGACGTGCTCTACGACCAGGACAAACACTTGACCCTGCTTGGCCGCCTGCCGCTGCGCGAAAGCCTCGCCGGCCACGCCATCGACCTGGCCCGCACCCGCAGCCGTCTGGGCCAGTTACAGGAAATTCCACCGGCGTCGGCGCTGCCGTTATGATGGCGGCCATTCTTGCGACTCTGATGCGAATATTTCTATGCACACCCTTGCTCAATTGCGTGCCGGCGAGTTGTCGGGCATCACCCGTCTGGACCTGTCTTGCGGACTGACCGAGTTCCCGGCGGAGATCTTCGACCTGGCCGATACCCTGGAAATCCTCAACCTCAGCGGCAACGCCTTGAGCCGCCTGCCGGATGACCTGCATCGCCTGAAGCGTTTGCGCGTGCTGTTTTGCTCGGACAATCAATTCACCGAACTGCCGGCCTGCCTCGGCCAATGCGCGGCGCTGACGATGATCGGCTTCAAGGCCAATGCAATCGTCGATGTGCCCGCTGCCGCCCTGCCGCCCCTGTTGCGCTGGCTGATCCTCACCGACAACCACATCGAAACCCTGCCTGACGCGCTCGGCGAACGTCCTCACCTGCAAAAGCTCATGCTGGCCGGCAATCGCCTGCAGGCACTGCCCGCAGCGCTGAGTGGTTGCCATCGCCTGGAGCTGATTCGCATCGCCGCCAATCGGTTGACCGAACTGCCGCAGTGGCTATTGACGCTGCCGAGCCTGACCTGGCTGGCCTACGCCGGTAACCCGCTGGAAACCGAGGCAGACGCCAGCGCCCTGGATGCCACGCCGTCGATCGACTGGTCGGCGCTGCGCCTGGAACAACAACTGGGCGAAGGCGCTTCCGGGGTGATTTCCCGGGCGCTCTGGCAGCGCGACGACGGTGCAGCGCAACCGGTGGCGGTGAAACTGTACAAAGGCGAGATGACCAGCGACGGCTCGCCGCTGCACGAAATGAATGCCTGCATCACTGCCGGACTGCACCCCAATCTGATTCGGGTGGAAGGTCGCATCAGCGCCCACCCCGACGACCAGCAAGGGCTGGTAATGCAACTGATCGACCCGAGCTACCGCAACCTCGCGAGTCTGCCGAGCCTGGCGTCGTGCTCACGGGATGTTTACGCCGAGGATTGCCGGTTCAGCGCCGACGTGGCGTTGCGCATTGCCCAAGGCGTGGCGTCGGCGGCGGAACACCTGCACCGGCAAGGCATCACTCACGGTGATCTGTACGGGCACAATATTTTGTTGAACGAGCACGGTGACTGCCTGCTCGGGGATTTCGGTGCAGCGTCGTTTCATGCCACCACCGACACCCTGGAAACCCGCGCACTGCAACGCCTCGAAGTGCGAGCGTTCGGCGTCTTGCTGGGGGAACTGCTGGCGCGCATCGACTCGGGCCTGAGTGATGAACGGCGCGGCGTGCTGGAAGATCTGGAGCGGCGCTGCTGTCAGGCAGATGTGCTGGCGCGGCCGGGCTTCAGTGAAGTCATCGAGGTATTGGCGAAGCAGTGACCGCTGCGCGGTCAATCGCGAGCCCGCTCGCTCCCACCTTGGAATGCATTGCAACGGTGGGAGCGAGCCGGCTCACGATGAGGCACTTACTGATACAACCAATCAGCCAGCCAAGCCGACGAACATGTCCTGCACGTCATCGTGGTTGTCGAGGCCTTCCAGGAACGCTTCGACTTCAGCCATCTGCTCGTCGCTCAGGCCGCTGACCGGGTTCTTCGGCTGGTAACCCAGCTTGGCCGACAACACGGTGAAACCCTGCTCCGGCAGGGCTTTCTGCACGGCGTCGAGGTCGGTCGGGTCGGTCAGGAACAGGGTCGCGCCGTCTTCGCCGGCTTCGAAATCCTGGGCTCCGGCTTCGATCGCGGCCATTTCCGGGTCGGCGTCCGGGGTGTCCGGCGACGCTTCGATCATCCCGACGTGGTTGAAGTCCCAGGCCACGGAGCCGGAGGCGCCCAGTTGACCCTTGCGGAACGCGACGCGAATCTCGGCGACGGTGCGGTTGATGTTATCGGTGACGCATTCGACGATCAGCGGCACCTGGTGCGGGGCAAACCCTTCGTAGGTCACGCGATGGTACTGCACGGTCTCGCCCAACAGGCCCGCGCCTTTCTTGATGGCGCGGTCCAGGGTTTCCTTCGGCATCGAGGCTTTCTTGGCCTGTTCAACCACCAGACGCAGGTGTGCGTTGGTGGCGGTATCGGCACCGTTGCGGGCAGCGATGGTGATTTCCTTCACCAGTTTGCCGAAGATCTTGCCCTTGGCGTTGGCTGCCGCTTCTTTGTGTTTAACCTTCCACTGTGCGCCCATTACTCACTCTCTTGATCTGTGGCGCCGAGACATCTATTGGCCGACGCGTGGCGCCAAGTTTATACGGCCTAAAGTCGTCAATCGACCAAAAAAATCGTCCTGCGAAATCGAGATCTTCACCACACCTTGTAGGGCGATTCTGAAAAGCAGCTTTAACCTGCCCCATCAGCGCTGTGGTTTCGTACCCTCTGAGCTTCGTTTTGCCTGACAGAGCCCGTGCGAATGCTCAATGACAAGGAAAGTCCCTTCACCCTGACCCTGACCACCAGCGGGTTGATCCTGCCGGTATTGCGCTTCGACGGCGAAGAGGCCCTCAACCAGCCTTATCGTTTCGACGTCGAACTGATCGGCCTCGCCCCCGCGATACCGCCGGGAGCGCTGTTGCAGCAACAGGCCTTTCTGCGCCTTGACTCAGGACACGGGATTCACGGCGTGATCCACAGCGCCAGCTGCGAACATCGCGGCACGCACCGGGTCGGCTACCGACTGGAGCTGGTGCCGCACCTGCACGGGCTGGCAGCGCCGGGCAAACGCCGGGTCTTCGTGCAACTGAGCGTGCCGCAGATTCTCCAGCGGTTACTCGAAAGCGCGCTGCCGAGCGGCAATTACCGGATTGAAACGACCGTGGGCCATTACCCGGTGCGGCCGTTTTGCATTCAGTACGAGGAAAGCGATCTGGCGTTGCTGCAGCGCCTGTGCGAAGAAGAAGGCATCCACTACCATTTCGAACACCGGCCGGATGGCCATGTCGTGGTGTTTGCCGACGACAGCCTGAGCCTGCCGCAGTCGCCCACGTTGCTGCCGTTCGAGGCCGATGAGCCGACTCCGTCACCCCGGATCAGTTCGCTGTATCAGCAGCATCATGGTGCGCCCGTTGTGCCCCTGCATGCCGTGCGCAATCGCGGCCAGCAGGCGGGCGGTGAGGCGGCGGCCAATCAGACCGCGACGAATCCGCAGCCGTTATCCACTTCACCGGCACAACGCCATGCCGAGCAACGCAGCCGTCGGCACCTCGAACGGCAACGCTGTCAGCAGCGCTCGGTTCACGGTCGCAGCGACTGCGTGAGTTTGCTCAGCGGGCATTTGCTGCAAGTGCTGGAACACCCGCTCAGCCAATTCAACGAACAATGGCTGATCACCCACCTGCAACATCATGGGCAGCACCCGTCGATACTCGAACCGGCCTCGACCGCACACCGTTATTACAACGACTTCACCGCGCAGCCCTGGTCAACCGATTTCCGTCCGCCACTCAAGCAGCGGCGCCCCGGCATTGCCGGCTATCACCTGGCGCAGGTGTCGGGAATACCGGGGCGACCGGCGCAACTCGACGAGCAAGGCCGCATGGCTGTCACGCTCTGGCCCGAGCACGGTGCCCCCTGCGACGCAAGCGCCACGCTGTGGCTGCCCATCGCCATGACCCGCGCCAGTAGCCGCATCAGCGCCGACGATTTGCCCTGCGCCGGCAGCGAGGTATGGGTGAGTTTCCTCGACGGCGATCCCGACCGGCCGATCCTGTGCCTCGCCGATTCACGTCAGCCCCCGCCCCGGGACATCACGCACAACGACGACTTGCTGCTCGACTGGCTAATGAATGCACCCTGACCTCTTCCAGCAGGAGGGGTGGTCAGCCTTTATCGGCCTTGCCCGCCGCCGCGGCAAACCTGGCCAGGCGCACATCCAGATGCCGTGGCCGGCGACCGTGATCCTCGGCGCGTTCCTTGCGGCGGATGGCGTTGCGCACCATCAAGGAGCCGAGGTAACGAATCGGCTCCGGCGGGAAATAGCCCAACGGCCCGTTGACCAGCGGTGAGCGTGTCCACGGGTTATCCAGCCCCTGCACCAGCGAGGCGAGAATCTGCCCGCCCATATGGCACGGGCCGACGCCGCTGCCGGAATAGCCAAAACCGTAGAAGACGTTACCGCTGTGGCTCATCTGGCCGAAAAACGGCAGACCGGTAACCGAGCGATCCGACGGGCCGTTCCAGGTTGCGTCCACTTTTACATCGGCAAACGCCGGAAAGAAATCGTCGAGGCTGCGCTTGAGCAGGCCGGCATACGGCGACGGCTGATCGAACACCGGCAGCATCCGCCCGCCATAGGCAAAGGTGTTGCCACCCTTGCCGAGCATGATCCGGCCGTCCGGGGTGTTGTGGTAGTAGTGCACGAAGATCCGCGAATCAAGCACGGTAACACCGCTGGTCAAACCGATGTCCTGCAACAGGTCCGGGCGCGGCTCGGTGATCAGCATGTCGCTGGAGACAATTGCTACGCTGCGCTCGAACTGTGGGAAGGCACGAGCCATCCACGCGTTCATCGCCAGCACCACACGATCGGCGATGACGCAGCCGTCCGGCGTCTGGATACGCGCCGCACGCCCCTCCTCCAGCCCGGTCATCGCAGTGTGTTCGTGGATTTTCACCCCCAGTTGCAACGCCACCCGGCGCAAGCCGCGCACCAGTTTGCCCGGTTGCACACTGGCCGCCGCCGGCGAGAACCAGCCTTCCAGATGCTTGCTGGAACCGGCCATGCGCTGCACGTCGGCCACCGGGCGCTGGGTGAACGAGTTGATGCCGTTGCGTTCCAGCGCCGCGATCACCGCATCGGTCGAGCCGACCTGCGCGGCGTTGGTGGCGGTGTACAGCGTGCCGTCGAGGCGGTAATCGGCATCGACGCCGTACTGTTCACAGAACTCGCCAATGGCGTGGATGCTGCGTTCCGATTCCTTGACCAGGCGAACCGCTTCTTCAATACCGAACAAACGTTCAAGGGTGAAGTACTTGGCCGACCACGACAGCGCGCACCCGCCATTGCGGCCACTGGCCCCGGCGCCGCAGATGTCGGCCTCGATCAACAACACAGCGAGTTCGGGGTTCTGTTGCTTGAGCATGATTGCCGTCCACAACCCGGTGTAACCACCGCCGACGATGCACACGTCGGTGCGCACTTCGCCTTGCAGCGCCGGGCAAGCGTCGGAGGTGTCGGCCTGCAGGGCCTGCGCCAGCCAAAACGGTCTCATGGGATATCTCCAGTCAGATGGCCACGACACAGCCTGCCGCGAACACCGCAGCAGGCCGCGAGGCAAAGGGGGTTCAGGAACGCAGGGGTTTGATCTTCAGCGGGCAATTGGGAATGGACGCACGCGGCTCCATCACGCCGACCGGGCGGCTGTTCCAGTGCGGGATCAGCACCAGCGCCGAGAACAGCGCGCACCCGGCAAACACGATGAACACCGTCACCGAGTCGAAATAACCCGGCAGCAAGCCGCCAAGGACCGCACCGACCGAACCGCAACCGTTGACGAATCCGGCGGCAGTGGCGCCGGCCTTGGCCTTGCCGAAGTCGATGGCGGCCGCGCCGCTGATCATCGAGTCGGGGCCGTACAGGGTCAGGCCCATGACAAACAGCAGCGCCACCACCAGCAACACACTGCCGGTGTGCAAGGCGCCCATGAACAGCGCCAGGGTCACGGTCAGCGCCAGCAGGCTCAACACGCAGGCCGGCATGCGCCGGGCGCCGAACAGTTTGTCCGAAGCCAGGCCGATCATGATCGGCCCAAGCAACCCGGCCAGCTCGAACGACGTCGGAATGATTGCCGCGCCGACCTTGCCGACACTGGGCATCTGTTCAAACACGATCACCGGGCCCCACAGCAGAATCGCGTAACGCGCCGGTTTCAACATGAAGTACGCCAGGCCCAGCACCAGCACCGTGCGGTTGCGCAGGATTTCCTTCAACGGCTCCCAGACGCTGAGCTTGCTGTTGGCTTCGGTTTCCTCGGCGGACAGGACCGGCTCCGGCTCCACGGCCGGCAGGCCGACATCTTCCGGTTTGTTACGCTGGAAAATAAAGAACAATACCGCCACCACGGCGACCACCACCGCGCTGGAAATAAACGCAGCGTGCCAGGTGCCGATCAGTGTATACGCCCACCAGCCGGCGAACGGCGACGCCACCAGACCGCCAAACGCGTAGCAGGAACTCCACAAGCCGAGCACCCGCCCCCGCTGTTGCGCCGGGAAAAAGCTGCCGAGGTTTTTGCACAGTCCCGACCAGCCGGTGGATTGCGCCAGGCCCTGAATCAACATGCAGGTGGCAAAGATCGGCAGCGTGGCGAAACTGCCCATCACCAACGCCGCAGCGGCGGAAATCAGCAAGCCGCCCAGCACCACGACCCGTGGGCCAAAGCGGTCGGCGAGCATGCCCCAGGTGAATTGGCCGATGGCGTAAGCCGCCAGATAGATCGCATCGAGGTTGGCCATGGCCATCTTGTCGAGCATGAAGGTCGGGTCTTCGGCGATGCCCAGCTTGGCCACCGAAAACGCTTTGCGGGTGAAGTAGAAAGCGGCGTACGCGAGCCAGGTGATAGCGAAAATCTGCATGCGCCAACGCGCAAGGGTGCCGATGTGCTTGTTCATTGTGGTTCTGACCTCAGGGTGTGAGTGTGCCGGCAGAATCGTTAAGTAAACGCCTGTGTTTTTTATTGTTGAGCACTTCGCCAACGCCCCATCCCTAAGGCGATAGCGGTCAGATGAGTCCTGCGGTTGCACGCACAGGCTCATCGCCAGCGTGCTGCCCGAACGGGCAGTCAGCGATGGCGTGAGCGGATCAAAGCAATTACTGTTTAATAAATAAAGTCGATTTATCGTATTTCACACATAAGCTCAGCTTATTACTGGAGGTTGCATGTCGGTGTCCCACGCCCAGCTCAAAGCCTTCCACGCCGTGGCCGTCCATGGAAGCTTCACCAAAGCCGCCGAGCGCCTTTTCCTCACGCAACCGGCTATTTCCGACCAGGTGCGCAAACTCGAAGAACGCTTCGGCGTGCTG
This sequence comes from Pseudomonas sp. GNP014, assembly GCF_054344005.1. Lineage (NCBI taxonomy): Bacteria > Pseudomonadati > Pseudomonadota > Gammaproteobacteria > Pseudomonadales > Pseudomonadaceae > Pseudomonas > Pseudomonas sp. GNP014. The sequence goes on from NZ_JBTGUS010000001.1 coordinate 5,220,248, forward strand.
CTGTTTCATCGCAATAAACGTTCCGTGCGCCTGACGGATCTTGGCGAACGCCTGCTGGCAATCACCCAGCGCCTGTTCGTGATTGAGGCTGAAGCACAGGAGTTGTTGCAGGAATCCCAGGCCTTGCAGACCGGCAGCCTGATTCTGGCAGTGGATGCGCCGGTGCACGTGTTGCCGCAGATTGCGCGGTTTTGCGAGCGCTACCCGGGCATCAGCGTGAAGATCGAGACCGGCAACACCGATGAATCACTGTTTCGCCTGTTCAACTACCAGGCCGACCTGGCCTTGCTCGGGCGTGATGTCAGCGATGAACGCCTGCTGTGTGTACCGCTGCGCAACGACCCGATGGTGGCGTTCGTCTCTCGCCATCACCCGTGGGCCGAACGTGAGTCGATCTGCCTGGCGGACCTGGATGACACACCGCTGGTGCTGCGCGAACACGGCTCGGTAACGCGCCAGACCCTGGAAGAAGAAATGGCCCGGGCGGGGTTCCGCATTCGCCCGGCGATTCAGGTTGAAGGCCGGGAAGCAGCGCGCGAGGCGGTGGTGGTGGGGATTGGTGTCGGGGTGGTGTCGGCGGCGGAGTTTGGTGCGGACTCACGGGTGTGCGCGTTGCCGATTACCGATTGCACCCGGCGCTTGACCGAGACGCTGGTGTGTTTGCGTGAGCAGAGTTCGCGGCGGGTGGTGGCGACGTTCCTGGATATGGTTCGCAAGAGTCTGGTGTGAACAGGTCTGGCCCCATCGCTGGCAAGCCAGCTCCCACAGAATGGGTAGTGGCCCCGATTTGATGTACGACGCCATCCCTGTGGGAGCTGGCTTGCCAGCGATGAGCGCACCGCGGTGTATCAGGCCGATGCCAGACCAAAGAACGCCCGAATCAAGCGCAACTCCTGCCGCCGCTCCATACAGCCGATCATGTGTCGATTGACCAGCCCTTCCCCGACAATCGGAATCGCCACCACCCGCGGATCATGGCTGACCTCCACCGACGACACCACGCCAACCCCCAGCTCGGCCGCCACCGCCTCGGTCACCGCCTCGCGGCTATCGAGTTCCAGCAGCACCCGTGGATTGACCGCCGCCTGCGCGCACGCCTGGTCGAAGGTGCGGCGAGTGATCGAACCCGGTTCGCGCAGCACCATGATCACCTGATCGAGCGCCTTGAGCTTCAATTCCCCGGAGCGCGCCGCCCAAGGGTGCCCCGCCGGCACCAGCGCGCAGATCCTCGACTCGCTCAGCGCCTGCAGATGCAGGCCCTTGCGCGGCTCGACCTCGGTCAGCACCGCTACGTCCGCATGCTCCGATATCAGCGCCGCGAGGGTTTCCTGAGCATTGCCCAGACGCAAGTTCACCGTGATCCCCGGATAACGCGCACGCAGGCTGGCGAGCATCGGCATGACCATGTGCGGGCCATCCGCCGCCACCTCCAGGCGCCCGGTCAGCAACTGCCGATTCGCCTCGAGCAAGGTCTGCGCCTCTTCGGCCAGACCGAACATTGCCCGGGTGATCGCCGCGAGTTTGGTGCCCTCCTCCGTCAGTTCCACCCGTCGCGCCGTGCGCCGCAACAGGGTGATCTGGTAGTGCTCCTCCAGCGCCTTGATGTGCCCGGTGACGGCTGGCTGGCTGATGAACAACCGCGCAGCGGCGCGGGTGAAGCTGCCTTCGCGGGCCACGGCGTCGAAGGCACGCAACTGGAACAGGTTCATGAATAACTCTCACTGATGGCTGGCATAACAACAAACAATTTGATTGATAGACCGGCGAATTGCAACGTATGCCCCGTAGCTTCATCCCACAGCGCAATCCGAGGACACACGAATGAGTATTGCCGAACCCATCCTGCTCACTCCCGGTCCGTTGACCACATCGGCCCGCACCCGTCAGGCGATGATGGTCGACTGGGGGTCATGGGATGACCGCTTCAATCAACTGACCGCCAGCCTTTGCGAACAATTGCTGGCAATTCTTAACGGCGCGGCGACTCACCACTGCGTACCGTTGCAGGGCAGCGGCACCTTCGCCGTCGAAGCGGCGATCGGCACCCTGGTGCCCCGAGACGGCAAAGTCCTGGTGCTGATCAACGGTGCCTACGGCAAGCGTCTGGCGAAGATCTGCGAAGTGCTCGGCCGCTCCTTCAGCACCTTCGAAACCGCCGAAGACGAACCGACCACCGCCGCCGATGTTGACCGGCTGCTGGGCGCCGACGGCGCCATCACCCACGTCGCGCTGATTCACTGCGAAACCAGCACCGGCATTCTCAACCCGCTGCCGGACATTGCCGACGTGGTTGCGCAACACGGCAAGCGCCTGATCATCGACGCCATGAGCTCGTTCGGCGCACTGCCGGTGGATGCGCAAAAAGTGCCGTTCGATGCGCTGATCGCCGCGTCCGGCAAATGCCTGGAAGGCGTACCGGGGATGGGTTTCGTCTTCGCCCGCAAAGAATCACTGGCTGCAGCGGCCGGCAATTCGCATTCGCTGGCAATGGACCTGTATGACCAGCACGCCTACATGCAGAAGACCGGCCAGTGGCGTTTCACCCCGCCGACCCACGTGGTCGCCGCACTGCACGAAGCCCTGCTGCAATACAACGAAGAAGGTGGCCTGTCGGCACGCCATGCGCGCTACGTCGCCAATTGCCAGGCACTGATGGAAGAAATGGCTGGATTGGGGCTGCGCAGCTTCCTGCCCGCCGCGATTCAGGCACCGATCATCGCCACCTTCCATGCGCCGAAAGACCCGCGCTACCAGTTCAAGGACTTCTACGAGCGGGTCAAGGCCAAGGGCTACATCCTCTACCCCGGCAAATTGACCCAGGTCGAAACCTTCCGCGTCGGCTGCATCGGCCACGTCAGCCCCGACGACATGCGCCAGGCCGTGGCGGCAGTCGGTGAAGTGCTGCGCGAGATGGAAGTTCTCGACATCTAAGCTCCACACAAAAATCCCCTGCCGGAGTAAGCCTGCTCGCGATGAGGCCGCGTCAGTCGATGACGTTGTTGAATGATCAACCGCTATCGCGAGCAGGCTCACTCCTACCGTTTGAATTGCATTGCCAACTCAGGAATTGATTGCCATGAATTATGTAAATCCAGACAAACTGCAAGCCGCCATCCTCGACTGGGCCGGCACCGTGGTCGATTTCGGCTCCTTCGCACCCACCCAGATCTTCGTCGAGGCCTTCGCCGAATTCGATGTACAGGTCTCCATCGAAGAGGCCCGTGGCCCGATGGGCATGGGCAAGTGGGACCACATCCGCACCCTGTGCGATCAGCCGCAGGTCGCCGAGCGCTATCGCAAGGCATTCGGCCGCACACCGACCGACGATGACGTCACCGCGATCTACAACCGCTTCATGCCACTGCAGATCGAGAAGATTGCCGAGCACTCGGCGCTGATTCCCGGCGCCCTGGAGACCATCGCCAATTTGCGTCAGCAGGGGATCAAGATCGGTTCCTGCTCGGGCTATCCGAAGCAGGTGATGGATAAAGTTGTGGAGCTGGCCGCCACCAACGGCTACATCGCCGACCACGTGGTCGCCACCGACGAAGTGCCGAACGGTCGCCCTTGGCCGGCACAGGCGTTGGCCAACGTGATTGCGCTGGGCATCGACGACGTGGCCGCGTGCGTGAAGATCGACGACACCGTGCCGGGCATTCTCGAAGGTCGTCGTGCCGGCATGTGGACCGTCGCGCTGATTTGCTCCGGCAATGCGCTGGGCCTGGATTACCAAGGGTTCCGCGCCCTGAGCAGCGACGTGCTGGCCAGTGAGCGCAAGCGTATCCACGCCCTGTTCGCAGGCTCGCGCCCGCACTACATGATCGACACCATCAGCGATCTGCCGCAAGTGATCGCCGACATCAACAAGCGTCTGGCCAACGGTGAAATGCCGCAATCGAGCTGATGCTGTCGCTCGCGACAAACAAAAAACGCCAGTGTCTGCCCGACACTGGCGTTTTTTATTGCCCCACCCCTTGATTCAGAGCCGTGAAAGACCGATCAGCGTCAGGCAAATCCGCCAAAGCGGATTACAGTTAAAGCAGGCCGTCGCACAAGAACGGCACGACTCGACCCTGATCTGTGAGGAAACACCGTATGCCGTGGACAAGTTCCGAATCACGCTACAGCACCGTGTCGGTCCTGCTGCACTGGCTGATGCTGGTGTTGTTGGTGCTGGTGTACGCCAGCATGGAATTGCGCGGTATCTTCCCCAAAGGCAGCGGCGGCCGCACGCTGATCCGCGAAGTGCATTACATGCTCGGCCTGACCGTGTTCGTGCTGGTGTGGTTTCGCCTGCTGGCGCGCAGCCTCGGCCCGGCGCCGAAAATTTTCCCCGCGTCACCACGCTGGCAAATCGCCGTGGCGCGGCTGATGCACTGGGCGCTGTACCTGTTCATGATCAGCATGCCGATTCTCGGCTGGCTGATTACCAGCGCCGAAGGGCATCAAGTGATGTTCTATGGTTTCGACCTGCCGCTGCTGGTGGGGGAAAACAAGGCGTTCGCCAAACAAGTGGAAGGCTGGCACGTGCTGATCGCCACAATCGGTTACTGGCTGATCGGGCTGCATGCACTGGCGGGGATTTATCACCACTATGTGGTGGGTGATAACACGTTGTTGCGGATGATGCCCAAACGGGTCGAACGCTGATCTCCAGGCGGGCGATTGGCTTGGCGCTGAGGGGATTTACCTGTGGCGAGGGAGCTTGCTACCGCTCGGCGGTGCAGTCGTCGTAAACCCTGAGGTCGGGATTAATCCAGCAACCCGCGTCATTCGGTTTTGGGCTGCTGCGCAGCCCGGCGGGAGCAAGCCCCCTCGCCACAGAAAGTTATTCGCCCGATGGCAGGGGGCTGAATCCTCTACGTCCCTGCAACCCACCGCTATGCACGAAGACCAGCCGAGTGCCATGTGCAAACCGGCCCGCTTCAATGCGTTGCTTGAGCGCCAGCAAGGCCTTGCCGGTATACAGCGGTTCCAGCGGTACACCGCTGACCTGTTCGGTCTGCTCGATGAATGCCAGCAACGTTGGATCGACCTTGGCAAATCCACCCCGACTGGCGTCGATCAGCTCGTACCCGCCAGGGCCCAGGCCGGCTTCGTGAAGGATCGTCTCGACCTGCGGCGCGACGCCATGATCCTCCGGCACCGCGAGAGCGCCATATACCGGGTGCTCGCCCGCCTCGGCCAACACCAGCCCGGCCAGGGTGGTTCCGGTGCCGCAGGCCAGCCACCAGCCGTGGTAATCGTCCCAGCCAAGATTGCTTAATTGTGCGCAAACCTGCGCCTTTAGTACCTTGCAGCCCAAGGCGCCCGCCAATCCTCCGCCGCCCTCCGGCACCGCCTGCAACGTCGGATATTGCGCCTGCCACGGCACCCAGAAATCCGCTGCATGCCGCGCGCGATAACCGGCAAAACCCAGCCAGTGCAGGTGCATGCCGAACGCCTGCAGGTCCTTCACCGTGGGCGTTTGCTGCGCATGGCCACGCAGCAGCCCCACGGTTTTGAACCCCAGCCGCTTGCCTGCCGCCGCCAACGCATGCAGATGATTGGAATGCGCGCCCCCAAGGCTGATGATGCCTTCGGCGCCCGCGAGATCGGCCGCCTTGAGGTGTTCGATGAGTTTGAACCACTTGTTGCCGCTGATCAGCGGGTCGATCCGGTCCAGACGCAGGATCGCGACCTCAATGCCGGCACGGGTGAGCCAGTCGAGTTGAAGGGGTTCGAGAGAGGCTTGGGGCAGCCAGTCGGAGGAAGGCAAAAACATGCAGGCGGTTCCGGAACAAGAACCGCCATCTTAACAGCCACAACACATCCCGCTGAGGGAGCGGGCTTACTCGCTCCCTCAGGGGTTATCGCTGGATTACAGTTCAGCCGCCAGGCGCGAGCCCTGGTTGATCGCACGCTTGGCATCCAGCTCCGCCGCCACATCGGCACCGCCGATCAGGTGCACGTTCTGCCCCGCTTCGACCAGGCCGTCGTGCAGCTCACGCAGCGGATCCTGACCGGCACAGATCACGATGTTGTCCACCGCCAGCACTTGCGGCTCGCCGGTTTCGCCAATGCGGATGTGCAGGCCTTCGTCGTCGATCTTCAGGTATTCGACGCTGTTGAGCATTTGTACCTGCTTGTTCTTCAGGCCCGTGCGGTGAATCCAGCCGGTGGTCTTGCCCAGACCGTCGCCGACCTTGGACTTCTTGCGTTGCAGCAGGAACACCTCGCGGGCCGGTGCATGCGGCGCGGCTTTGATACCGGCCACGCCACCCCGGGCTTCCAGATGGGTGTCGATGCCCCACTCTTTCCAGAACGCGGCGCGATCCAGACTGGTGGCCACGCCTTCATGCACGAGGAATTCGCTGACGTCGAAACCGATACCGCCGGCGCCGATCACCGCGACACGCTTGCCAACCGGCTTGCGCTCCAGAATCACGTCCAGATAGCTCAACACCTTGGCATTCTCCACGCCCGGAATCGCCGGCACACGCGGCGCGATGCCGGTGGCGAGGATGATTTCGTCGTAACCGCCTTCAACCAGCTTCGCCACATCGACGCGGGTATTCAGGCACACCTCGACGTGGGTGGTCTGCAACTTGCGCTTGAAGTAACGCAGGGTCTCAAAGAACTCTTCCTTGCCCGGTACGCGCTTGGCGATATTGAACTGGCCGCCGATCTCGCTGGCCGAATCGAACAACGTCACCTGATGCCCGCGCTCGGCGGCCACGGTCGCGGCAGACAAGCCGGCAGGACCGGCACCGACCACGGCGATCTTCTTGATTTGCTGCACCGGCAGATAATTGAGCTCGGTTTCATGACAGGCACGCGGATTGACCAGGCAACTGGTGAGCTTGCCGCCGAAGGTGTGATCGAGGCAGGCCTGATTGCAGCCGATGCAGGTGTTGATTTCGTCGGCGCGGCCTTCAGCGGCCTTGTTGACGAAGTCCGGGTCGGCGAGGAACGGCCGCGCCATCGAGACCATGTCGGCGTCGCCTTCGGCGAGAATCTGCTCGGCGATTTCCGGGGTATTGATGCGGTTGGTGGTGATCAGCGGAATGTTCACCGAACCGCGCAGCTTGGCGGTGACCTTGCTGAACGCGGCGCGCGGCACTTTGGTGGCGATGGTCGGAATCCGCGCTTCGTGCCAGCCGATGCCGGTGTTGATGATCGTCGCGCCGGCCTGCTCGATGGCCTTGGCCAGGGTCACGATTTCTTCCCAGGAGCTGCCGCCCTCGACCAGGTCGAGCATCGACAGACGGAAAATGATGATGAAGTTCGGGCGCAACCGCTTCACGCACGCGGCGGACGATTTTCCACCGGCAGGCGCATGCGGTTTTCGTAGCTGCCACCCCAGCGGTCGGTGCGGTGGTTGGTGTGGGCGGCGAGGAACTGGTTAATGAAATAACCTTCCGAGCCCATGATCTCGACACCGTCGTACTCGGCGGTCTGCGCCAGTACCGAACAGGTGACGAAATCGCTGATCTGCTTCTCGATGCCTTCCTCGTCCAGCTCTTTGGGCTTGAACGGGTTGATCGGCGCCTGGATCGCACTCGGCGCGACCTGTTTCGGGCTGTAGGCATAACGCCCTGCGTGGAGGATCTGCATGCAGATCTTGCCGCCGGCCTCGTGCACCGCGCGGGTGACGATGCGGTGCTTGAGCGCCTCTTCCTCGGTGGTCAGCTTGGCCGCGCCGGAATACACCCCGCCCTCATCGTTCGGGCCAATACCACCCGGTGACCATCAGGCCGACGCCGCCACGGGCACGCTCGGCGAAGTACGCCGCCATGCGCTCGAAACCACCCGGCTTTTCTTCAAGGCCGGTATGCATCGAGCCCATCAGGGTGCGGTTGCGCAGTGTGGTGAATCCCAGGTCCAGCGGGGCCAACAGGTGCGGGTAATGAGCGGCGGTCATCGGTAACTCCACAACGAGCGATCACGGAAAAAGTGCGGGAGCTCTGCGTCCCCCGTCAGTCATGTTCGACAGACTAAGAGTCGCATCGCTGTCACTCAATGACCGTAACTGACAACTTATTGATCCAAATGCGCAGCGCCCCTTGGCAACCGGCGTCATGGGCCCTACCCTAGTCGTCACACCCTGTACCCGGCTGTTGTTGGTTTTCATGCGCAAACTTCTGTACCTGTTTTTCTCCATGGCCATTGTTGCCGCCCTGACCACCTACGCCATGTGGGCGGCGGACCGGCCGGCGGGGCATTACCTGTCGGACCTGCGCATCAAACTGGCGGTCGATCAGGGTACGCCGGCCGACCGAGGCAACGTCGCTGGGCATCCAGCCCGAGCTGTTTCCCACCGACTACCAGAGCCCCGACCGCCTGCCCGCACCGCAAACTCGCGGCGTATTTGCAGCAAGCACAGGATCAGGGCCTGTTGAATGAAAAAACCGTGGTGGTGTTACCGGAACATGTCGGCACCTGGTTGATGATCAGCGGCGAGAAGGACGAGTTGTATCAGGCACCGACCCTCACCGAAGCGATGAACTGGCTGGCGGCGAGCAATCCGCTGCTGTTCGCCCGCGCCTGGCTCAGCGCCAAGGGCAGCGACCGGCTCAACGACGCGCACCTGCGGATGAAGTCCAAATCCATGGCCAAGGATTACCAGGCGCTGTTCGGTGGCCTGGCCAAAGAATTCAATGTAACCCTGGTGGCCGGCACTATCGTGCTGCCGGAACCGAGCATCCGCGACGGCCAGCTCAAACCCGGCAGCGGTGCCCTGTTCAACAGCAGCGTGGTGTTCGGGCGTGACGGTGTACCGCTCGGGCAACCGCAGCGGCAGATGCACCCGGTCTTCGATCAACGGGAAGTGCTGGCCGGCGAAACCGATCAAACCATCAACGCGGTCGACACCCCGGCCGGACGCCTCGGCGTGCTGATCGGCAGCGACAGCTGGTACCCGGACAACTACCGCAAACTCGACGAACAAGGCGTGCAACTGGTGGCCGTGCCGGCGCAAGTATTCGGCCATGGCGCGTGGGACCAACCGTGGCGCGGCTACAAGGGTTCGAGTACGCCGGGCTCGGTCAGCCTCAAGCCTGGTGAAGTCAGCGAGGGCCAGGCCTGGCATCGCCTGACCCTGACCGCGCAACCACCGAGCAGCCGGGCGCTTGCCGGTATGAGCGTGTTCCTGCGCGGGCAGTTCTGGAACCTGGCGGGTTCGGGTCAGAGTTTTCTCAGCAGCAACGGTCAGCAGTTCGCCGACGGCGATGCCCGTGGCGCGCGTTTATTGAATATCTGGTTGTAAGCCATGAAACCGCTGCCGATGCGTCTGGGCGATCTGTCGGTAGGCTTCGTGCACAGCCTCGCCGACGCGGTGCACAGTCACGGTGTCGATCCGCAGCCCTTATTGGAGCAATATGGACTGGATGCCGCCCGCCTGGCCGAGGCCGGGGCGCGTTTATCCATACCGCGTTACATGCGCCTGGGCCACGCGGCGATTCAGTTGACCGGCGACCCGGCACTCGGTCTGCGCATGGGCCAGCTCAGTCGCTTGAGCCAGGCCGGACTGGCCGGGGTGACTGCCGCTCAAGCCCCGACCGTGCGCGAAGCCGCCCGTTGCCTGACTCTGTTTTGAACCGCTGTACGGTTCCAACTATCGTGGCCAGTCAAGCTTCCACGAAGACGCCCATGGCGCCTGGCTGCGTTTCTATTCGATCAGCCCGTACAACGCCTACAACCGGTTCGTGGTGGATTCGATCATCGCCGGGTGGCTGCATCAGTTGTCCAGTGTCAGCCGGCAGACGTTGCCGGCGGAGCGCATCGAGATTGAATTCGACGAACCGGATTACCGCGAAGCCTACGCCGTACTGGGTGATTGCCCGATTCAGTTCGGTACCGAGCGCAACCAACTGCGCCTGAGCCTGAGCAGTCTGGCCCAGCGCAATCCCGAGCACTGCCCCAGCACCTGGAAGCATTTACTCGCTTTGTGCGAACGAGAACTGGAGCAGTTGACGCGCACCCGCAGCCTGCGCGAACGCATCACGCAATTACTGGGGCCATTGCTCAATGGTGGTCGCGAACCGGACCTGGAAGAAGTGGCGGCACGCCTGAAGCTGCCGACCTGGACGTTGCGGCGCAAACTCGCCGAGGAAGGCACGCAGTTTCGCGCAATCCTCAATGACACTCGCCGTGATCTGGCGATGACCTACATCCGCGATACCGAACTGGCCTTCGGCGAGATCGCCTACCTGCTCGGGTTCGCCTCAGCCGAAGCCTTCCAGCGCGCATTCAAACGCTGGAGCGGTCAGACCCCGGGCGAATTCCGCCGCAGTCACCGCAAAACGGCTTGAAGCCTTAAAGCTCAGTGGCGTCTTCGGCGGCCTCTGGCTGGTCCAGTTCAAAGGCCTGAAACTCGAGCAGTTCTTCTTGATAGTCGTCCATCGTGCAATCCCCCTGCCGGTCTCTTCGAATGGGCCCGGTCAAATAACCAGTGCCTCGAGCATAACGTGCCCGTATGAAGGAAAAGTGAAACCCGGCCTTCATGAATAAAACGTAGCAGGCGGTCAGGAATTTATCGCGGGATTTTTGTCGGGGGAATGTAAACGAGATTTGAGTACGCCGCAAAACTGATGGGGGAGCGAGCCTGCTCGCGAAGCGGTGAACCAGACAACATGAATGTCGACTGATACTCCGTCTTCGCGACCAGGCTCACGCCCACAAAGGGCCGTCTGCGTTTACTGCAGCGCCGGAATCGGCTCGGACGGCGGCGGGATATTGCTCGGGTTCGCCGGCGGCGTGATCGTGTCGGTGGCCGGCGCAGGCTCTGCGCTCGGTGCCGGGGTGATCGGCGCGGACTCGACCGGCGGCACGACCGGCTCGGAGCCCGTTGGCGTCGGTGACACCGAAGCGGGCGCTGGAGTCGCTGCAGGGGCTGCCGGCGTCATGCTCTGTGCTGGCTCGACAATCCCCGCCGGCGGCGGCGCGGGCGCCGCCTCTACCGCCGGTGCCGGTGTTGCCGGCGCGACTGCGGCGGGCTTCGGCTCCGGCATACCCAGATCAGTCTTGGGCTTTTCTTCGATATGTGCGGCTTTCTTCGCATCCGCCGGCAGGAACAGTTCCACCAGGGTAAAGAAACGCTCATAGAACTTTTGCGAAGTTACGGTTTCGCTGGCGACCTTGACCATCGAATCGTCCGATGAGCCGATCGGCATCGACACCGAACCCAACACGCCAACCCCGAGGCTGGCGGAATTGTTGGTTTTTTTCAGTGCGTAGCGGTCCTGCAAGGCATTCGCGAACATCGTGGCATGGTGTTTGGAACTGCCATCTTCGGTACACACCACGTTGAAGCTGATCTCCATGTGGGTTTCACCGGTTTGCTGGAAGCTTTTGTGGCCACTGATCAGTTTCGGGTCACTGCTGGTGATGATGTAACCCTGGCTGAGCAACGCGCGACGGGCCGCCTCGCAACTCGCGGTGTCAGCCACCGGATAATTGCGCGAGAACGTGCCGGAATCATCGAAGTTCTCATGCTCATACATCGGCTTGTCCTTCGAACAGCCAGCGACAGCGGTCAACAACAGCGCCAACCCAACGACACGCATGGGAGTTGAAATCAACATTAAACATCCTGAGGGAAAACAGTCCGGGGCATATTGTGCAACAGAACTTGGCCCTGCGGCGCATGGATTGTGTCTTAAAGCCGTTACAACCCTATTGACCATCGTTTGCCGGGAAAAGTCGCAACGACAAGTGATCAATGACGACGCGCAATTTGGCGCAGTCATGACGACTGGACGGCCACAATACCCAGAACTGACCGACATGCTGCAGATGCGCATCAAGCGCCCGCTTTAGCCGACCGCGCCACATCCTCGTGTGTCATGAAGTCCGGCTGGCAGATGATCCCGGCCAGCGCCGCATGACTGACGGCTTCGATGGAGTGGCCTCGCTTCGGTCTTGCGCCCTAGAGCTTGGTCGGCTTTCAGGCCGCCATCGCTGGCAAGCCAGCTCCCACAGGGGTTGAGTGCAGTCTGTTAGGGATTGGTTGTCTGGCAGGCCGCCATCACTGGCAAGCCAGCTCCCACAGAAAAACAAAGACATCACACAGCCCTTGCTTCTCACCACTCAACACGATGAGCGTTAGCTCAAGTACCGCTTTTGATCTCAGCGCCCGTCGGCAGGCTGAGTGGAGGGATTGATCCGGGGGTGGGAGCGTAGCGACCGTTTGGCGGAGCCAAACACATCGAGAGGAGGTGCAGCGCAGCAAACCGGAGGCGATGCCCCCGGATCAATCCCGGAGCGAAGGGACCCGAGCCACGGCGAGGGCCGAACGTCAGGGTAAAGCCTTTTTGGTTATTTTTTCGCTGGGCCGGCATTCCGGCGTCTGGAAAAAGTGACCCGCCGTAAGGGCGGAACCCCAATCAGCAACACCCGCAGCAACGGATATACACACATCCCACCCAAAGCATGGCCGGCCCAAAGGCCGCCACGATTCACAGCCCAAAAAAAAGCCCCGACCAACGAGCCGGGGCTTTCTCATGACAGCTCAAGCAAACATCAGAACCGCTTGATATCCGCCTGACTCTCCAACTGCTTGCGATACGCCGCAAAGTCCTGCTGCCCCTCACGGGAAGCCAGGAAGCGACGATACTGCGCCTTCTCTTCATCCGTCGGCGCAGCCGCTTCGTTAACGCCGTTCAGGCGCACGATCACGAGACTGCCATCCGACAGCGTCACGCTGCTTAACGTCGGCTTGTCCTTGGCAGCCGGCTTCGGCATACGGAACAGCGCCTGCAGCACCGCAGGATCAACCCCCTCTTGCGCACGAGTGGCCGCAGCGGTGGCTTTCCAGCTCTGACCGTCAACCGCCTTGTCCAGCGGCGCCTTGCCCTCACGCAGATCAGCGATCAGCTTCTCCGCCTTGGTCTTGGCAGCCGCACTGGCGTGCTCTTTGGTCAACTGAGTGCGGATGGCCGCAGCGACGCTTTCCAGCGGCAGTTGAGCAGGCTTCAAGTGTTCCTTGGCACGCAGGACGATCACGGTTTCCGGATCGAGTTCGATGGCGGTGCTGTTGGCGCCTTCATCGATCACTTCGGTGCTGAAGGCTGCAGTGACCACGGCACGGTTGGCCGCAACACCTTCGCCGCCTTCACGGCCAAACGGCTTGGAGGTGTGCACGGTCAGCTTCAGATCCGCCGCTGGCTGGGCCAGGTCGGACGCTTCGAATGCGGAGTCTTCCAGTTGTTTGGTCGCCTCGACGAAACGCTGCTCGACCTGCGAAGCTTTCAGCTCGCGAGTCAGCTTGTCTTTCAGGCTGGCCAGGGTCGGCACTTCCGGCGCTTCAACGCCCAGCAGCTTGATCAAGTGGTAGCCGAAGTCGGTGCGAACCGGACCGGACACCTGATCCTTGGCCAGCGAGTACAAGGCTTTTTCGAAAGCCGGGTCATACACGCCAGGACCTGCGTAACCCAGGTCGCCGCCATTGTTGGCCGAACCCGGATCCTGCGAGAACTCCTTGGCCAATGCTTCGAACTTCTCGCCCTTGGCCAGACGCGCCTGGACTTCTTCGATTTTCGCCTTGGCTTGAGCTTCGGTGGTCTTGTCGTTGACTTCGATCAGGATGTGCGCCGCACGACGCTGTTCCGACAGGTTGGCGATCTCTTTCTGATACGCGGCCTGCAGGTCTTCGTCCTTGACGGCAACCTGATCGAAGCCAACGAGGACTTCTTCAGCTCCAGGTAATCAATGACCACTTGATCCGGGGTCATGAATTCCTTGGCGTGCTCGTCGTAGTAAGCCTTGACCTCGTCGTCGGTCAGTTTGACCGCCGCCGGATCGGCCTTGACGTTCAGCGTGGCGAAATCGCGGGTCTGTTTTTCCAGACGAGCAAATGCCTGCACTTGCGCGTCGGTGACAAAACCACTGCCCGCCACACCGGCGCGCAGTTGGCCGATCAGCATTTCCTGGGCCAGCATCTGGCGGAATTGCATACGGCTGTAGCCCAGTTGACGGATCACCTGATCGAAACGCTCGGAACTGAACTTGCCATCCACCTGAAACTCAGGTGTCTGCAGGATCACTTGATCCAGTGCGCCTTCGGAGAAAGCGAATTTCGACTGTTCGGCGCCTTGCAGCAACAGCTTGCGATCGATCAAACCCTTGAGGGCCGATTCGCGGAGCATTTTTTCGTCGAGCAGCGAAGCGTCGAAATCCTTGCCCAGCTGTTGCATCAGCTGACGGCGTTGCATATCAACGGCCTGGCTCAGCTCGTTCTGGCTGATTTCTTCACCATTGACTTTGGCCGCCTCATTGCTGTGAGTGGTGGCCTTGAAAATGGCATCGAAACCGGTCAGAGCCATCAGTGCAACGATGACCCCGATAATGGTCTTGGCAATCCAGCGCTTGTGAATTGTCCCTGATATTCTGCAGCATGCGTCCCCCAGAAACGGTTGAACTTCAAAATTTGGCAACCGTGGAGCGTGGGTAGAATCCGGATAGAAGAAAGGCGCATCCGAGGATGCGCCTTCTCGTAACTGGCGGAGCGGACAGGGCTCGAACCCTCGATCCCGGCGTTACAGGCAACTGCATCAGCTACCTGCTCTACCGCTCCGCTGCCAAGTCAGGCATGACCCCGACCCGGATGGGTAGAAAACCTGAAACTTAGTTAACAGCTTCTTTCAGTAGCTCTTCACCGGCTTTGAAACCTGGCTTCTTGGCAGCCGGGATTTCCAGAGTCTTGCCAGTCTGTGGGTTACGACCGGTACGAGCCGGGCGATCAGTCTACGGAGAACGTACCGAAACCAACCAGAACAACGGAGTCGCCAGCCTTCAGAGCGCCAGTGACGGATTCGATTACAGCGTCCAGCGCACGGCCAGCAGCAGCTTTCGGGATATCAGCGGATGCAGCGATAGCATCAATCAGTTCCGACTTGTTCACTCTAAGTCCCCTTATATCTATTTTGAGATGATTCTAAGTTTTTTGGTGAAAGCAAAAACGAGTGCTGAATGGCCTACAGACACTTAAGAGCCGCTTTATAACAAGGGCTCTAAAAAGCTGTCAAGGAAGCCCCCCAGGCAAAAACGTATTAATGCGTGCTAATTCTTTCCTTAGAGTCAGACTCACGTTTTTCGTCCTTGGCAACTATCTCCGGAGCCACATCCGGCAAGGGCTCCGGCGCGATATTGCAGCGCAATTTGCAGGACCTCGTCAATCCATTTAACCGGTTTAATCTGCAGATCCTGCTTGATATTGTCAGGAATCTCCTTCAGATCACGCACGTTCTCTTCCGGAATAATCACAATCTTGATTCCCGCCGCGGTGAGCCGCGAGCAGTTTTTCCTTCAGGCCACCGATTGCCAGTACCTGACCACGCAAAGTGATTTCACCCGTCATGGCCACATCGGCGCGCACCGGAATGCCGGTCAATGCCGACACCAGCGCCGTGCACATGCCTACACCGGCGCTAGGACCGTCTTTCGGGGTCGCCCCTTCCGGCATGTGAATGTGCGTGTCGCGCTTCTCGTGGAAGTCCAGGGGAATGCCCAGGCTCTTGGCACGGCTGCGGACAACGGTGAGCGCTGCTGTGATCGATTCGACCATCACATCGCCCAGCGAACCGGTCTTGATCAACTGACCCTTGCCCGGTACGACTGCGGCTTCGATAGTCAGCAATTCGCCGCCAACCTGAGTCCAGGCGAGGCCCGTCACCTGTCCGATCTGATCCTGTTGCTCGGCCAGACCGTAGCGGAACTTGCGCACACCGAGGAAGTGTTCCAGCAGATCAGCTGTCACTTTCACCGAGAAGCGTTTTTCCAGCGCGTGTTCTTTCACGGCCTTGCGGCAGACCTTGGCGATCTGACGTTCGAGGCCCCGGCACACCGGCTTCACGGGTGTAGTAACGGATGATGTCGCGGATCGCTTCTTCGTCGAATTCCAGCTCGCCCTTCTTCAAACCATTGGCAGCGATCTGTTTCGGCGAGAGATATTTGACAGCAATGTTGATCTTTTCGTCTTCGGTGTAGCCCGGCAGGCGAATGACTTCCATCCGGTCCAGCAATGCCGGCGGAATGTTCATCGAGTTCGAGGTGCACAGGAACATCACGTCCGACAAATCGTAATCGACTTCAAGATAGTGATCGTTGAAGTTGTGGTTCTGCTCCGGATCGAGCACTTCCAGCAGCGCCGACGCCGGATCGCCACGCATGTCACTGCCCATTTTGTCGATTTCATCGAGCAGGAACAGCGGGTTGCGCACGCCTACTTTTGTCATCTTTTGAATCAATCTTCCTGGCATCGAACCGATGTAAGTCCGGCGGTGACCACGAATTTCCGCTTCGTCACGCACGCCACCCAGGGCCATCCGCACGAATTTACGGTTGGTAGCATGAGCGATCGACTCGGCCAACGAGGTTTTACCCACGCCCGGAGGACCGACCAGGCACAACACCGGACCACGGATCTTCTTCACGCGCTTCTGCACGGCGAGGTACTCAAGGATACGCTCCTTGACCTCTTCCAGACCGTAGTGATCGGCATCGAGAATGTCTTCTGCGCGCGCCAGGTCAAGGCGTACCTTGCTCTGCGCCTTCCACGGCACTTGCACCAGCCAGTCGATGTAGGAGCGCACCACGGTGGCTTCTGCAGACATCGGCGACATCTGCTTGAGTTTGTTCAGCTCCGCAGTGGCCTTGGCCAATGCGTCTTTCGGCAGACCGGCAGCGTCGATACGCTTTTTCAGGTCTTCGATCTCGTTGTGGCCTTCGTCGCTGTCGCCCAGCTCTTTCTGAATGGCCTTCATCTGCTCATTCAGGTAGTACTCGCGCTGACTGCGCTCCATTTGCTTTTTGACACGACCACGAATGCGTTTTTCGACCTGCAGCAGGTCGATCTCGGCGTCCAGCAAGGCCAGAACGTGCTCGACCCGGGCCGACAAATCGATGATTTCGAGGATTTCCTGCTTCTGCTCGATTTTCAGCGCCATGTGCGCCGCCATGGTGTCGACCAGGCGACCCGGCTCATCAATGCTGTTGAGCGACGACAGGACTTCAGCCGGGTACTTTCTTGCCCAACTGCACATATTGTTCGAACTGCGACAGCAGCGTGCGCACGAACACTTCGGATTCGCGCTCGGCGGCATCGACTTCTTCGATCAGCGAGACTTCGGCACGGCAATGCCCGTCAATCACGCTGAAGCGTTCAACGGTACCGCGCTGCTCACCTTCGACCAGCACCTTGACGGTGCCGTCAGGCAGCTTGAGCAGCTGCAAAACAGTGGCAATGGTACCTACGCGATAGTAGAGCATCTTCACCGGGATCGTCATCAGCCGGATTTCTCTGGGCCAGCAGGAGGATCTGCTTGTCGCCCGTCATCGCTGCCTCGAGAGCTTCGATGGATTTCTCGCGCCCCACGAACAGCGGGATAACCATGTGCGGATACACCACGACATCACGCAATGGCAGGAGAGGCAATTCGATGGTTGTCTTCATGATTTCGCCTCTACGGCGGCCATATGGCCGTAATCAGATGGAATTAAGCTTGAAACCAAGATGGGGTCTGCCTTGAAAAAAAACAAGCGCAAAGCGGATGTAAAAAACAACATAAAAAAAAAGAGGCCCGAAGGCCCCTTCCTTATTGCAGCAGAGTGGACGCTTAGGCGTCCGGCGCTGCCTTGGCCGTCGGCTCACTGTTTTCGTAGATATACAGTGGCTTGGACTTGCCTTCGATGACGCTTTCATCGATCACGACTTTGCTCACCTCGGACTGCGAGGGGATTTCATACATCGTATCGAGCAGTACACCTTCGAGAATCGAACGCAGGCCACGGGCACCGGTTTTACGCTCCAGGGCTCGCTTGGCGACCGATTTCAGTGCGTCGGTCCGGAACTCCAGATCCACGCCTTCCATCTCGAACAGCTTGGCATACTGTTTGGTCAGAGCATTTTTCGGCTCAGTGAGAATCTGCATCAGCGCAGCCTCGTCGAGCTCGTCGAGCGTTGCAAGAACCGGCAGACGACCGACGAACTCCGGGATCAGACCGAACTTGACCAGATCGTCAGGCTCGACTTCACGCAGGGATTCACCGACTTTCTTGCCTTCTTCCTTGCTGCGCACTTCTGCGCTTGAAACCGATGCCACCCTTGGTGGAACGGTTCTGGATAACCTTCTCGAGACCCGAGAACGCACCACCGCAGATGAACAGGATGTTACGGGTGTCGACCTGCAGGAATTCCTGCTGCGGATGCTTGCGACCACCTTGCGGCGGAACGGAAGCGACCGTGCCTTCGATCAACTTGAGCAAGGCCTGCTGCACGCCCTCACCGGAAACATCGCGGGTGATCGACGGGTTGTCGGACTTGCGGGAAATCTTGTCGATTTCGTCGATGTAGACAATGCCCATCTGGGCTTTTTCTACATCGTAGTCACATTTCTGCAACAGCTTCTGAATGATGTTCTCGACATCTTCACCTACGTAACCGGCCTCGGTGAGGGTGGTTGCGTCGGCGATGGTGAACGGAACGTTCAGCAAGCGGGCCAGCGTTTCGGCCAGCAGGGTCTTACCCGAGCCGGTCGGGCCGATCAGCAGGATGTTGCTCTTGCCGAGTTCGACGTCGTCAGCCTTTTTGTCACGCTGATTCAGGCGCTTGTAGTGGTTGTACACCGCTACGGCCAAAACCTTTTTTGCACGCTCCTGACCAATGACGTACTGGTCAAGGATGCCGCTGATTTCTTTAGGCGAAGGCAATTTATGCGCGCTGCTTTCGGCCTGGGCTTCCTGCACCTCCTCGCGGATGATGTCATTGCACAGGTCGACGCACTCGTCGCAGATAAAGACCGAGGGGCCGGCAATCAATTTGCGCACTTCATGCTGGCTTTTGCCACAGAAGGAGCAATAGAGCAGCTTGCCGTTGTCCTCGCCGTTGCGGGTGTCAGTCATTCGTTCGATCCAAATCCGATAGGCTTGCAACACAAGATGAAGGCTATTGCGGGCTTTTTCAAGCCCGCTGGTGATCAGACCAGCCGACCAAGCCTGTTTTGAGCTGCTTATTTTTAAGCTGGACGCTGATTGATCACTTCATCGATCAGACCGTATTCCTTCGCAGCTTCTGCACTCATGAAGTTGTCGCGATTGGTATCGCGCTCGATTTCTTCCAGAGTACGGCCGCTGTGCTTGGCCATCAGCGTGTTCAGACGCTCGCGGATGAAGAGGATTTCCTTGGCATGGATTTCGATGTCCGACGCCTGGCCCTGGAAACCGCCCAGTGGCTGGTGAATCATCACGCGCGAGTTTGGCAGGCAGAAACGCTTGCCCGGCGCACCGGCAGTCAGCAGGAACGCGCCCATGCTGCAGGCCTGACCGATGCAAGTGGTCGATACGTTGGGTTTGATGAACTGCATGGTGTCGTAGATCGACATGCCCGCTGTCACCGAACCGCCCGGGGAGTTGATATAGAGATGGATGTCCTTGTCCGGGTTTTCCGCTTCAAGGAACAGCAATTGCGCACAGATCAGGTTGGCCATGTAGTCCTCTACAGGACCCACCAGAAAGATTACACGCTCCTTCAGAAGGCGCGAGTAGATGTCATAGGCGCGCTCGCCACGAGCAGATTGCTCGACAACCATCGGGACCAGGCCGCCTGCGGCCTGGATATCAGAGTTCTGCTGAATATACGAATTACGGAACATGCTCTGCAGTCACTCCCAAATAGTTATGTCTTGAATACGCATAAGCCAGCTCGAGAGCTGGCTTATGGTGTGCACTTCTAACGCAAAAACAATCAGTCGGCTTTTGGAGCTTCTACCGGCTTGACCGCTTCTTCGTAAGAGACCGATTTGTCGGTCACGCTAGCTTTCTGCAGAACAGTATCCACAACTTGTTCTTCCAGCACAACCGAACGCACTTCGTTCAGTTGCTGCTCGTTCTTGTAGTACCAGGACACGACCTGCTCAGGCTCTTGATAAGCCGAAGCCATTTCCTGAATCATGTCACGAACACGAGCTTCGTCAGGCTTCAGGTCGAACTGCTTGACCACTTCAGCCACGATCAGGCCCAGCACGACGCGGCGCTTGGCTTGCTCTTCGAACAGCTCGGCCGGCAGTTGGTCAGGCTTGATGTTGCCACCGAACTGCTGAACAGCCTGCACGCGCAGACGGTCAACTTCGTTGGACAGCAGCGCCTTTGGCACTTCGATCGGGTTGGTGGCCAGCAGACCGTCCATGACCTGATTCTTGACCTTGGACTTGATCGCCTGACGCAGTTCACGCTCCATGTTCTTGCGAACTTCGGTGCGGAAACCGTCGATGCCGCTTTCCTTGATGCCGAATTGAGCGAAGAACTCTTCGTTCAGCTCTGGCAGT
This sequence comes from Pseudomonas sp. GNP014, assembly GCF_054344005.1. Taxonomy (NCBI): domain Bacteria; kingdom Pseudomonadati; phylum Pseudomonadota; class Gammaproteobacteria; order Pseudomonadales; family Pseudomonadaceae; genus Pseudomonas; species Pseudomonas sp. GNP014. The sequence continues at coordinate 5,240,548 of NZ_JBTGUS010000001.1, forward strand.
TTTGGCTCGGAAACGGTGTTGACCGTCACGGTGAACTCGGCGGTTTTGCCAGCCAGGTCCAGGTTCTGATAGTCCTCTGGGAAGGTCAGGTTCAGAACGCGCTCTTCACCGGCTTTAGCGCCAACCAGGCCTTCTTCGAAGCCAGGGATCATGCGACCGGAACCCAGCACCAGCTGAGTGCCTTTGGCGGAGCCGCCAGCGAATGCTTCGCCGTCAACCTTGCCAACGAAATCGATGTTCAGCTGATCTTCGTTCTGGGCAGCACGATCGGCCACTTCGAAACGGGTGTTCTGCTTGCGCAGGATGTCGAGCATTTTGTCCAGGTCAGCGTCAGCCACGTCAGCGCTCAGGCGCTCAACGGTGATGCCTTCGAAACCGGCAACGGTGAACTCAGGGAACACTTCGAATACAGCTACGTATTCCAGGTCTTTGCCAGCTTCGAGCGACTTCGGCTCGATCGACGGCGAACCGGCCGGGTTCAGCTTCTGCTCAACCACAGCTTCGTAAAAGGAGGACTGGATCACGTCGCCTACAGCTTCCTGGCGAGCATCAGCACCGAAACGGCGCTTGATTTCGCTCATTGGCACTTTGCCTGGACGGAAGCCAGCAATCTTGGCCTTTTGGGCGGTCTGCTGCAGACGCTTGTTGACCTGAGTCTCGATGCGCTCAGCCGGCACGGTGACGCTCATGCGGCGCTCGAGAGCAGTAGTATTTTCAACAGAAACTTGCATGGATATTCCTCGTTGCACAGACGTTAGCCGGCCGTTTCCGACCCCAGAATCAAGGGCATGCATTCTAGTGGGTCAAACTCAAGAAGTCACCCTACTCGAAAACGGGTAAAAAAACAGCAGGCAATTTATCGGGACCGCCGCACGAATACAGCGCGCCCCACAGGCGAATACAACCAATCACGCCAGGGCTCTGCGCCAACCTCTTCTATATATAGAAGAGACTGCCAATCACTCCCTGACGACCGCTCCCGCAAGCAGGACCGGCAAGCAGCGCAGCGTCGTCGAAGTGCACAAATACGACGAACTGCCCTGCTCCTGCGACCTGAAACCGGCAAGCGCCGGATTTCCAAACCGCTAAAACAAAAAAGGCGCCAGACTGTTAAATCTGGCGCCTTTCGAAATATGGGGTGGACGATGGGGATCGAACCCACGACAACGGGAGTCACAATCCCGTGCTCTACCAACTGAGCTACGCCCACCATATTGCGTAACAAAAAAGCCAAATAACTTCTTTGTTGAAACCCCACCCGGCACAAGGCATGAATGAAGCTTTAATTGGTGCGGATGAAGAGACTCGAACTCTTACGCCTCGCGGCGCTGGAACCTAAATCCAGTGTGTCTACCAATTCCACCACATCCGCAGATGAAGCTTTTAAAGCAAAGGCGCCAGACTGTTACATCCGGCGCCTTTCGAAATATGGGGTGGACGATGGGGATCGAACCCACGACAACGGGAGTCACAATCCCGTGCTCTACCAACTGAGCTACGCCCACCATATCGCGTTACTTGTGCCAAAGCTGCCTAATGGCGCACCCGGCAGGACTCGAACCTGCGACCATCCGCTTAGAAGGCGGATGCTCTATCCAGCTGAGCTACGGGCGCCTTATTAATCTGTACTCTTAAAGGACTACAAACTAAGTGCTTTCCAGTGTCACAGAATCGTAATTCCGCTTCACCTTCTTAACCAGTGCTAGGCTGTGCCCGACAAGTGCGACGAATAGTATAGAGCGCTCTGAAGGTCGTCAAATCCTTTTTGAAAAAAATTCATTTAATTAAAGGAGTTAGGGGAATTTGCTGACCAAGCGCCTTTGCCCTCATCGCTCGACATGCGAGAATGCGTTCTCATTTTTTCCCCTCTCGATGGTTAATCACGCGCAATGACTGCACAACTAATCGACGGCAAATCGATCGCCGCCAGCCTGCGCCAGCAGATCGCCCAACGTGTTGCCGAGCGTCGCCAGCAAGGCCTGCGCACGCCCGGCCTCGCGGTGATCCTGGTCGGCAGCGATCCTGCCTCTCAGGTTTATGTCTCGCACAAGCGTAAAGACTGTGAAGAGGTCGGTTTCCTCTCTCAAGCCTACGACCTGCCCGCCGAAACCACGCAAGAAGCATTGACCGATCTGATCGATCGTCTCAACGACGATCCGGCAATCGACGGCGTGCTGCTGCAACTGCCGCTGCCCGAGCACCTGGACGCTTCCAAACTGCTGGAACGCATCCGCCCGGACAAAGACGTCGACGGCTTCCATCCTTATAACGTCGGTCGCCTGGCACAGCGCATTCCGTTGCTGCGCCCATGCACCCCCAAAGGCATCATGACGCTGCTGGAAAGCACGGGTGTGGACCTTTATGGTCTGGATGCGGTGGTGGTTGGCGCGTCCAACATCGTCGGTCGCCCGATGGCGATGGAACTGCTGCTGGCCGGTTGCACCGTCACTGTCACGCACCGCTTCACCAAGGATCTGGCCGGACACGTCGGCCGTGCCGATCTGGTCGTCGTGGCCGCCGGCAAGCCGGGTCTGGTCAAGGGCGAGTGGATCAAGGAAGGTGCGATCGTGATCGACGTCGGCATCAACCGCCAGGACGACGGCAAACTGGTCGGTGACGTGGTGTATGACACCGCCCTGCCCCGCGCCGGCTGGATTACACCAGTACCGGGCGGCGTTGGCCCGATGACCCGTGCCTGCCTGCTGGAAAACACCCTCTACGCAGCGGAAACCCTGCACGCCTGAGGCGTATTTTGCACCGTTGAAAAACCCGCCTCGTGCGGGTTTTTTCATGCCTGAGAAAAAACACTAACCGTTCGCCGGAAACCCCTCTTTTTACAGGCCTTTTCACGAGTTTTTCAGGTCATTCAAACAACCATCGACAGATCTTCAGCCATACTCCTAGAATGCGACGCTTTGAAGAAATAACCCGTTACAAACTAACGGAATATCCAACCTTTATGAGTTCGCCCGCGTGAAAATTCGTCTTTCGATTCTGAGCCTGTTTTTCGCTTTTACAGGCACATTCATCACGCCAACGATCAACGCTGCGGAAACCACCGCTGCCCCTCGCGATGCTTCGACACTGAAGATCGCCTCCGGCAGCGCCCTGCTCATGGATATGCAGACCAATAAAGTCATTTATTCCAGCAACCCTGACGTGATCGTCCCGATCGCCTCCGTCAGCAAGCTGATGACCGGTTTGGTGGTGGTCGAAGCCCGGCAGAACATGGACGAATGGATCAATGTCGATATCAGCAACACGCCGGAAATGAAGGGCGTGTTCTCCCGAGTCAAACTCAAGAGTGAACTGCCGCGCCGCGAAATGCTGCTGATCGCCCTGATGTCCTCGGAAAACCGCGCCGCCGCCAGCCTCGCCCATCACTACCCCGGTGGTTATGCAGCGTTTATTGCTGCGATGAACGCCAAGGCCAAGGCACTGGGCATGACCCACACCCACTACGTTGAACCGACCGGCCTGTCGGAGCGCAACGTTTCGACGGCCCGCGACCTGAGCAAGCTGCTGGTAGCGGCGAGCAAACACCCGATTCTCAGCGAGCTGACCACTACCAAGGAAAAGACCGTTTCGTTCCGCAAACCCAATTACACCCTGGGCTTTCGCAACACCGATCATTTGGTGAACAAAGCCGACTGGGACATCAAGATCACCAAAACCGGCTTCACCAACCCGGCCGGTCATTGCCTGGTCCTGGTGACGAAGATGGGCAATCGCCCCGTCGCCCTGGTGATTCTCGACGCGTTTGGCAAATACACCCATTTTGCCGATGCCAGCCGCATCCGCAGTTGGGTGGAAACCGGCAGAAGCGCCAGCGTTCCGGCAGTGGCGCAGCAATACAAAGCGGATAAAAACCTCAAGTCGCGGCAGAGCGGCGTGGTTGAGGCTTCGAAGTAATTCAACACGCTTTCAGACAGATTTGCCCGAGGTGAGGGAGCAAGCTCCCTCACTACAAAGGCAGTCCGCCGGTCAGCCTTGCTCAATCATTGGGCAATGGCATCTGATCATCATCCGGGATGCCATCGCCCTTTTGCGGATCTGGTAACAGTCCGGGCGCCACCAACGGTCGGGCCAACGGGTCGCGCAACACGCTGTCCGGGTCCAGCACCGGGTCGATATCGGTCTCGGGCGTGGTCGGCACGCTGTCCGGTTTTTGGTCATCGAAGCTTGAATCGGTACTCATACGCACCTCACATCAAGGTTTCAGATTGGCTAAGGGATCGTAGGGCCTGGCAGGTTTTTTCGGGTCCTCGCCGGGCACCACATCGAGAGGCGCCTTGGCCGGGCCGACAGGGTCGACCTGCGGATCATCGAGGTCAGGCGAGTCCGGATCAAACCCCAGATCATCTCCCGAGGAATGCTCGGAAGAATGCGGGCCTTTCGGTGATGGGGAATCTGTCATGTCGCCTCCTGGTTCACCCGCGAAAAGCGGGCTCTATGATTTGGAGGGTTGCCGGGCGCAGTCGTGCCCGGCAAATGACGAACGGAGCCTCAGTGCGCAGCCAGCGCCTTGCGCGCCTGTGCCGCTTCGTTTTCCTGACCGGCCTGAGCCAGCTCATCGGCCGCCTTGAGCCAACGGCCACGGTCGACTGCCGCCGGAATCTGCGAAGGTTTCTGGATCAGGATCGCCCAGCCACCTGACTTCTCCAGCGCCGATTCGAAGGAACTGAAGCTCATCAGTTCGCGACGGTTCATACCGGCACGCAGCAGCACCTTCTGTTTATTGCGGTCATAGCCGGACAGGATCGCGTAACGCGGTTCCGCCCAGAACGCCGCGCCCTCGCTGAAACGCACCATCACCGGGTATCCCGCCGCGACCTGCGTCAGCAGCGCCGGCAGGTTGGCATCCAGCGGGTAGACCACCATGCCGTACTCGCGGGCCAGGTTCTGGATATTCTCTTGCAGCTTGTCTTCGCCACCGGGCAGGTGCAGCGGTTTTTCCAGCAGGCCCGGGGTGGTCACGATGCCCTGCTGCGACAACAGGCTCGCCAACACTTGCGGCCCACTCTGATGGGCGTCGCCCCGATAGAACGTACCACTGAGTTCGACCCGCTCCGGCAAACGCTTGACCTCTGGCGCCACACTGCCCGCACAACCGGCCAGCAGCGCCGCGCAACCGGCCGTCAGCAGCGCCACACGAATTCGAGAAAATACCTGGACCATCGTTACTCTCTGTTCAGACGCCGGTCATCGTGTTCCGGCAACGCCAGCGATCATAGGGCCGCGCACGGCTGCGGTATAGCCTTAAACCGTAGCGGCAGCGTTTGCATAGAGCGAACTGATTGGTCACCAGCGACCTTTGGTCAATAGCCTGAAACACCGCATTGTCTAGACTGTCACTGAAACAGAGCGAATTGAATAAGTGTGCGCCCGATGCAGGGCGAAGAGGAGGCACTGATGAGCCTGACCATGACCATCGTGATGTTGATTGCCGGCTGGCTGGCCGTTGCCACCGCCATGCTGTGGGGCGTGCTGCGTATTGCCCGGCGCCACCATCATCCTGTCGATTTGGCGCCGATTCACAAACCGGAAAAACAACGCGTGCGCCACGCGACTGCGCACTGACAGGTCGTTGACATAAACCCGATGCAAGCGCTGCTGCGGACTGCGATCCATTGATCATGAACGTCAAAAGATCGCAGCCTTCGGCAGTTCCTGCATAAAGCAAAAGGCCGGCTGGACTCCAGGAGTCCAGCCGGCCTTTTTACTTGGTTGCCGATTAAGCCTGCTGAGCGAGCTTCTTCTGCTTCGTCCGGCGCGACAGCATGTTCAGCACTTCAATCGCTGCCGAGAACGCCATCGCCGCATACACATAACCTTTCGGTACGTGGGCGCCGAAGCCTTCGGCGATCAGCGTCATGCCGATCATGATCAGGAAGCCCAGGGCCAGCATCACCACCGTCGGGTTGTCGTTGATGAACTTGGCCAGAGGCTCAGCCGCGAACAGCATCACCAGCACCGAGACCACCACCGCGATCACCATGATCGGCAAGTGCTCAGTCATGCCCACCGCAGTAATGATGCTGTCGATGGAGAACACCATGTCCAGCATCAAGATCTGACCGATGGCGGCCGCAAAACCCAGAGTCACGGTCGATGTCGCGGTTTTCGGGTCTTCCGGCGCCGGGTCCATGCTGTGATGGATCTCGGTCGTGGCTTTCCACACCAGGAACAGACCACCGGCAATCAGGATCATGTCCTTCCAGGAGAATGCCTGGCCCATGATTTCAATCACAGGGGCGGTCAACTGCACGATAAAGGCGATGGTGCTCAACAGGGCCAGACGCAGAATCAACGCCATGCCGATACCGATGCGACGGGCTTTCTGCCGATGCTGCTCGGGCAGTTTGTTGGTCAGGATCGAGATAAAGATCAGGTTATCGATGCCGAGCACGATCTCCATCACCACCAGTGTGGCCAAAGCAACCCAGGCGGCAGGGCTGGCGGCGAGTTCTAATAGATATTCCATGGGTCAGTCCTGACTCGTTGTACGACGGTTTAAATGGTCTTGGAGGAAGATTCGGATTTTTCCGCGTCTTTTTCCGGTGTTTCTTTTTTCTCGATCAACCCGCCCGTGGCGTCACTCAGCGCTTGTTCGGCTGCCTTGTGGGTGTCGTCGATGGCCTGCTTGGCGCTTTCGGCCGCTTTGCCCATCAACTGCTGGGCGCTCTTTTCCGCCTGATCACAACCGGCCATGAGCAGTAAAGACGTAAACATCAACGCAGGGATTGTGTATTTCATTGGGCTTTCCTTCGAATGAACAGACAGGGTCGCAGACCGGCCGTCGATGGCTGGGCATTCTAGGCAAGCGGACACTTCAGGAAAATTCGTATTTTTAGCGGCTATACTTCGGTTTTTACGAACCCAAACATTCATGCAGGAGCTGCCGCAGGCTGCGATCTTTGCTTCTTGAAAAACAGGATGAAAAGATCAAAGCCTCCGGCAGCGCCTACACAAGGACTGCGGGCTTATGCTCAATTACCGACAACTGCATTATTTCTGGGTGGTCGCCAAGACCGGCAGCATCGTGCGCGCCTGCGAACAGCTGAATCTGACGCCACAGACCATCAGCGGGCAGATTTCGCTGCTCGAACAAACCTACGGCATAGAGTTGTTCCGACGGGTCGGCCGGCAACTTGAACTGACCGAAGCCGGGCGCCAGGCCCTGCCCTACGCCGAGCAGATGTTCCAGCTCGGCGGTGAGCTGGAACTGATGCTGCGCGCGCAACCCAATGAACAGCAGATCCTGTTTCGGGTCGGCGTGGCGGACGTGGTGCCCAAGTCCATCGTCTACCGGCTGATCGCGCCGACCATGGAGCTGAACGAGCCGCTGCGCATCACCTGCCGCGAAGACAAACTCGAACGTTTGCTGGCGGACCTGGCGATCCAGCGTCTGGATCTGGTGATCTCCGACAGCCCGATGCCTTCGCACCTCGACATCAAGGGCTACAGTCAGAAACTCGGTGAATGCGGGATCAGTTTCTTCGCCACCGCGCATCTGGCGGCTCAATACGGACAAGACTTCCCGCGCAGCCTCCACGGCGCACCCTTGTTGATTCCCGGAGCGGAAACCGTGGTGCGCAGCCGTTTGCAGCGCTGGTTCGCCGAGCAGCAGATCCAGCCGCAAATCGTCGGCGAATTCGATGACAGTGCCTTGATGCAGGCGTTCGGCCAGTCCGGCAGCGGGATTTTTATCGGCCCGAGCGTGATTGCCGATGAAGTGAAGCGCCAGTACGGCGTGGAATTGATTGGCCAGACGGACGCGGTGACCGAGTCGTTCTACGCGATTTCGGTAGAACGCAAGGTCAAGCACCCCGGCATTGTGGCGATTACCGAAGGTGCCCGACGCGAGCTGTTTACCGCGTTATGACGCTTGCGCGCAGGCGTCGCGCGGCTTGAGGGTCATCAGCACCATGGCGAGGAACACCGACAGCAGGATGAACCCGGCGGCGGCGAACCCGAGGAAGCCCAGACCGGCACTGTCAATCACCCGTCCACCGATCATCGCGCCCAGGCCGATCCCCAGGTTGGCCCCGGCGATGTTCAACGAAGCGGCAAACGCGGGCGCTTCCGGTGCGGCTTTCATCAGGCGCACATGGCTGACCAGGAACAACGCAGCCTGAGTCACGCCCCAGATTCCCATAGCCACCGCCAGGCCCAGTGGCGAATGGATGTTCGGCACCAGCGACACCATGCCGGCAATCATGAACGCGCAGAACAACACCGACGCACCGAGCGGATGACGATCCACCGCACGGCCACCCAGCGAGTTGCCGATCAAGCCGACCGCACCGAAGCCCATCAGGCACCAGCCGACCACGGTGCCATTGAAACCGGCCAGGCGTTCAAGGATGTCCGCCAGATACGTATAAGCAGTAAACATGCCGCTAAACACCAGGATCGACAGCAGGATGTGCCCGATCATCAACGGACTGCGCAGGATCTTGAACTGCGAGCGGAAACCGACCTGATGCTGGTGCAGGCTGGTCTTGGGCAGGTAAACAAACAACAGCAAGGCCTTGGCAAACGCGATCACCGCCAGAATGCCAAAGGCACTGCGCCAGCCGAACGCATCGGAAATCAGCGTACCGACCGGAATGCCGAACACCGTGGCACAGACAATCCCGAAGCCGATCTTGGCGATGGCGCGACCGGCGTAATCCGGCCCGACAATGTCCACCGCCGTTTCACTGGCCAGCGCCCAGAACACCGGCAGCCCCAGCGCCGGGATCAATCGGGCAATCGCCATGACCCAGATGTTCGGCGCCAGCGCGGCCACGGTATTGGCCAGACCGAACATGATCAGGATGGTGATAAACAGCCGGCGGCGCTCGAATCGGGCGAAATACGCAGTAAGGAATGGCCCGAACATCGCGACCGTAAAAGCGAATAGAGTGACCAGCAATCCGGCCTGCGGGATGGTGACTTCAAGGTCTCGGGCAATCGCCGGCAGCAGGCCGACGATAACGAATTCTGTGGTCAGCACCGTGAAACCGGCGGCGGACAACAGAAGAATGGGCAACAGCATGCGCAACTCCAGCAAAACGACGACACCAGCGTTGACCCGGAGGTCCGCTGGCAGAGTTTGAAAATGAGGATGGAGAATCTTAACAGAGAGTGTCCGCACTGACTTGCACAAACCTGTCGATCTTGCCGACATGATCGGTGGCAGATCGTCACAGGCCTGAAGGATAAGGCCTGCGCTGTGATAAAGTCCGCGCCCTGAAAAACGTACAGCTTGTTCAACGCCGAGTTTATTAGCGTTGATATCGCATCAGCACGTTCGCGGCATGACGGTGGCCTGCCCCCGCTTTAACGCTACCCTCATGCACCTTGCACCCCTATAAAAAATCAGAGATGCCGTTATGACCGCTTCATCCCCTTCTCTCCTGCAACGCCTCAAGAACCTGAGCCTGGTCACGCAGATCCTGATCGGCCTGATCGCCGGTATCGCCCTGGCGCTGTTCGCCCCGGAAGCGGCGAAAAGCACTGCGTTTATCGGCAAAGTGTTTGTTTCGGCACTGAAAGCCGTGGCACCGATTCTGGTATTCGTGCTGGTGATGGCCTCGATCGCCAACCACAAGCACGGCCAGGAAACCCATATCCGGCCGATTCTGTTCCTGTACCTGCTGGGCACCTTCGCGGCAGCCGTTGTGGCGGTGATTGCCAGCATGACCTTTCCCTCGCATCTGGTGCTGTCCACCGATAACGTTTCGGTGACCGCACCGGGCGGCATTGGCGAAGTGCTGCAAAGCCTGTTGCTGAGCGTGGTGGATAACCCGGTCAACGCGCTGATCAACGCCAACTTCATCGGCATTCTGGCCTGGGCGATCGGCATGGGCGTCGCGATTCGCCATGCCGGCGACACCACCCGTGAAGTGCTCGGCGACCTGTCGAACGGCGTGACCCTGATCGTGCGCGTGGTGATTCGTTTTGCACCGCTGGGTATTTTCGGGCTGGTGGCGTCGACCCTGGCCACCTCCGGTTTCGACGCACTGATCGGCTATGCGCACCTGCTGGCGGTGCTGCTCGGTTGCATGCTGTTCGTGGCGCTGGTGATGAACCCGCTGATCGTGTTCTGGAAGCTGCGTCGCAACCCGTATCCGCTGACCCTCAAGTGCCTGCGCGAAAGCGGCATCACCGCGTTCTTCACCCGCAGTTCGGCGGCGAACATTCCGGTCAACCTGGAGCTGAGCAAGCGCCTGGGCCTGCATGAAGACACCTATTCGGTGTCGATCCCGCTGGGCGCGACCATCAACATGGCCGGTGCGGCGATCACCATCACTGTGCTGTCCCTGGCGGCCGTGCACACCCTCGGCATTGCCGTAGACATTCCGACCGCAATCCTGCTCAGCGTCGTCGCGGCGATCTGCGCGTGCGGCGCTTCGGGTGTGGCCGGCGGTTCGCTGCTGTTGATCCCCTTGGCGTGCAGCCTGTTCGGTATCCCGAGCGAGATTGCCATGCAGGTAGTGGCAGTGGGCTTCATCATTGGCGTGCTCCAGGATTCGGCAGAGACGGCGTTGAATTCGTCTACCGACGTACTGTTTACCGCAGCAGCGTGCCTGGGCGAAGAAGCGAAAGCCCAACGCACCGCCTGACACCCGACCTTGCAGGAGCGAGCAGGCTCGCCCCTACCCAGAAAAACAAAAAGCCCGCCAAGGCGCAAACCTTGGCGGGCTTTTTTGTTGCCGGGTGTTTTAGAACGCGCCCATGTAATCGCGTTTACCCACTTCAACACCGTTGTGACGCAGCAGTGCGTAGGTGGTGGTGACGTGGAAGAAGAACTGCGGCAGGCCGTAGGTCAGCAGATAAGCCTGACCGCTGAAGCGCTTCTCTTTCGGCGTGCCCGGACGGGTCACGATCTCGATGCCTTCCTTGCCATTGATCTGCTCAGGCTTGATCTCGCCGATGAAGGCCAGAACCTTGGCGATCAGCGCTTGCAGCTCGGCGAAGGTGGTTTCGCTGTCGTCGTACTTCGGCAACTCGACTTCGGCCAGACGCGCGGAAACGCCTTTGGCGAAATCAACGGCGATCTGGACCTGACGGATCAGCGGAAACATGTCCGGGTACAGGCGTGCCTGCAGGAAGGCGTTCGGGTCGATGTTTTTCTCGGTGGCGTGGGCTTCAGCTTTCTTCAGCACATCGCTCATGGCGTTGAGCATTTGTTGAAAAACCGGGACGGATGCGGCGTACAGGGAAATGGTCATGGCAGTCTCGTGTGATGGCTGGGTGGAACGTGGAGGCGATTATAGCCATGCTTGATGACCGCACGGCTTGCCTTTTGTTTGGCAAGGATTAGGCTAGGCGCCTTCGACTGCAGAGGGAACGCGCGATGACCACAGAACTTGAAGCAACCTTCGACGAGCCACGGCTCAACGCCACGGAAATCCGCATTCTCGGTGCGCTGATCGAGAAACAGGCGACCAGCCCGGAAACCTATCCGCTGACGCTCAATGCGCTGGTACTCGCGTGCAACCAGAAAACCAGCCGTGAACCGGTGATGAACCTGACCCAGGGTCAGGTCGGCCAGAGCCTGCGTGCCCTTGAGGGCCGTGGTTTCGCCAAGCTGGTGATGGGCAGTCGTGCCGACCGTTGGGAGCACAAGGTCGACAAGGCGCTGGAACTGGTGCCAGCCCAAGTAGTGCTGAGCGGACTGATGTTTCTGCGTGGCCCGCAAACCGTCAATGAGCTGCTGACACGCAGCGGCCGCATGCATGACTTTGAAGATGCCGAGCAAGTGGTGCACCAGCTCGAGCGCCTGATCGCACGCGGACTGGCGGTGTTGATCCCGCGTCAGGCCGGGCAGCGCGAAGACCGTTACACCCATGCGCTGGGCGATCCGGCAGACATCGAGGCGATCATGGCCGCGCGGCAGAATCCGCAGGAACGTGCGGGCACAGGCGTTTCCGTAGAACGCATCGAAGAGCTGGAAGCGCGGATTGCTGCGCTGGAAGAACGCCTGGCACGCCTCGAATAAACACAGCAGTTTTACGGTGGGAACGAGCCCGCTCCCACCGCCTGCTGGCGATCAGGCCCGCCCGCTCAGCGAAACAATCAGCTCCGTGCGAAATTCACCGCCGCCGCAAACTGCTCCTCCGTCGGCCGCACCCCGGTGTACAGCACAAACTGCTCCAGCGCCTGGATCGCAATCACTTCCAGCCCGGTAATCACCCGCTTGCCTTCAGCGCGAGCACGCACGATCAGCGGCGTTTCTGACGGGATCGCCACCACATCGAACACCGTGTCCGCCGCGTTGATCACTTCAGGTTCGAACGCCAGTTGCCCCGCCTCCGGCCCGCCATCCATCCCCACCGGTGTGACATTGATCAGCATCTGCGGGCGTTCATCGCCCAGTTCGGCTTGCCAGCGATAGCCCAGCGATTCGGCCAGTGCCCGCCCGGCGCGCTCGTTACGGGCGACGATCAAGCCATTTTTATAGCCACCGTCGCACAAGGCACTGGCCACCGCTTTGCCCATGCCGCCACTGCCGCGCAAGGCAAAAGTCGAATCCTTGGGCACGGCGTGGGTTTCCAACAGTTGCGCAACCGCAATGTAATCGGTGTTGTAGGCCTTGAGATGCCCCTGGGTGTTGACGATGGTGTTGATCGACTGGATCGCCGCCGCCGACGCGTCCAACTCATCGACCAATGCGATGCAGGCTTCCTTGAACGGCATCGACACGCCGCAACCGCGAATGCCCAAGGCGCGAATGCCGCCGACTGCGCCGGGCAGGTCCTGGCTGCTGAACGCCTTGTAGTAGAAGTTAAGGCCCAACTGCTCATACAAATGATTATGAAAACGCAGACCGAAATTCCCCGGCCGGCCGGACAGGGACATGCACAGCTGGGTGTCTTTGTTCGGGTTCATCTGCATGAAATTTCTCCTTCAAACGCACTTTCGGATGGACGGGATTAGCCAGCCCATCAGGTTCTGAACGATCATAGCGGCCTGTTTTAAACGTGTGCCGTGGCCAGCGCATGGCCCAGTAAAGAAGCCGGTACAGACCTTACACAAAATTTACCCAACGGCTGTGCTGATTTTCCGGATTTCGCTGTCTTAGAGATATCCCCGCGACAACTGTGGGCCTGGTGCAGGCCCCGATGCCGGGTTGAAGAACCGAGGAATTACCATGATTCGTAAACTCCCTATCGTCGCCCTGCTGATCGGTGCCTTTGCTGTCACAGGGCAAGCAGAAGCCCATGGCGGTGGCTGGCAGGGGCCGGCAGTGTTTGGCGCAATCGTCGGCTCGGCCATCATCGGTTCGGCGCTTATCAACCAGGATCGCCCGGTTTATGTGCAACAGGCGCCGGTGTATGCGCCGCCACCGGTCTATGTGCAGCAACCACCGCCACCGGTCTACTACCAGCCAGCGCCGGTGTATGTGCAACAACCGGTGTACGTGCAACCGGCTCCGGTGTATTACGGCCCACCGCGTGGTTATTACGGTCGCCCGCACTATTACGGTGGCCCACGCTGGTAACCGAAAACACAGAGCCCCGCTTTATAGAGCGGGGCTTTTTTATGACCGCCGGTCGGCCAGGGTCTGAAAAAATCTCGCCAAGGTCGCTGTGGAGACAGTCTCACCCGCTAAAGTCGGCATGATGGTTGCGAGCGTTATGGTCTTTTGCACACAACGGTCATCTTTTTGTCATGACGGAACCGCAATCTGAATCCGTCCGCAAACAACAGGTTGATAAGAACAAGGACGATTACATGCCTACACAAAACCCGCACCGCATTGTCGGCCTCTGCACCTCCAGCAAGGTGTACAGCGCCCTGACCGAGCTCAAGCACCTGGAAGGTCACCGTTGTGCCAAGTTTCTCTCGCTACTGACGGAGAACCTCGTGCACAAGGGCTTGCTCAACGAGCGCGAGGTCATGCACATGCTCGATCAAGTGGTCGATTGATCAGCCCTCAACGGCATCAATGACTACTATCGAAAGCGTTGATTGTCCCTGCAACCGTTGAATCCCTAAGGTAGCCCCATCGTTTGATGGAGGTCCTTGTCATGGCTCAGGTTCAAATCATGTCCGTTATCGGCAGCGCCGTTCCCGCCGCGCTCAGAGCGTCGGGCCTGCTCGCCTGCTGGTATCTGGTGCGCGATGGCGAGCCGATCAGCGGCCCGCTCACCTCGCTGCCGGCGGCGCAGGCCTTGTCGCAGAAAATCGTTGGCGAGCCGTTTCAAGCCTAAGGCAACTGGACTTTCGGTTTGGTCTCGATGAACAGCGCCCAACTGGACATGAACAGGGCCGCGATCAACGGGCCAATGACAAAGCCGTTGAGGCCGAACACCGCGAGGCCACCAAGGGTCGAGATCAGGATCAAGTAATCGGGCATACGCGTGTCCTTGCCCACCAGAATCGGGCGCAGCACGTTGTCGACCAAGCCGATCACAAACACCCCGAACAACGCCAACACCACGCCTTGCCAAATCATCCCGCTGAGCAGGAAATACACCGCCACCGGCGCCCAGACAATTCCCGCCCCCACCGCCGGCAACAGCGACAGAAAACCCATCAGCACGGCCCACAGCAGTGCGCTGGGGATGTCGAGAAACCAGAAAATCGCCCCGCCCAATGCGCCCTGAGTGACCGCTACCACCAGGTTGCCCTTCACCGTTGCCCGCACTACCCGATTGAACTTCAACTGCAAACGCCGTTTGTGACTCTCTTCCAGCGGTACGGCGGTACGCACCTTGCGCACCAGCTCGGCGCCATCGCGCAGAAAGAAAAACAGCAGGTACAGCATGATGCCGAAGCTGACCACGAACTCGAACGTGCCCTGACCGAAACTGAAGGCCTGAGTGGCCAGTACCTGACTGCCCTGCATCGACGCCTTGACGATTTTCTCGCGCAGACCGTTGAGTTCGCCCATGCCGAAGCGATCAAGCAAATGCTGAAAGTAAGGCGGCAGACTGTGTTTGAACTGCGCCAGATAGGCGCCGATGTCCAGCTGGCCGCTTTCGATGTTGTTGTACAGCGTCGCGCCTTCCTGGACCAATAACACGCTGAGGATGATGACCGGCAGAATCGCAATGATCAGGCAAATGCCCAGGGTGCACAAAGCAGTCAGGTTGCGTTGCCAGCCGAATTTCTGCTGTAACCGGCGTTGCATCGGCGCAAACAGGATGCCGAGGATCACCGCCCAGAACACCGCGCCATAAAACGGCAGCAGGATCCAGATAAACGCCACCGTGACCAGCAACAGCAGCACGGTGAGGGATTTGAATTGAAGATTTTTTTGGTTCATGTCCGATCCATGTCAGTCAGGCGTCATGCACGCCCCGAACCTTAGTCAATCGGGGCCTGCACGAGTGCCATCTTTATTCATGGAGCATAGTTGCGGATCAGCTTGAGCCCGCTTATCGAACCGGCAAACGGACGATTTGTCCGGTGCTCAAGACGTCGCCGAACGTGTCCTCGATTTCCGCCAGCGCAGCCTTGTGCAGGGAGTCCTTGTCGATGGCCGCGCCATTGGCACGGGTAATGGCGCGGGTTGCCGAGGCATCGGCGGCGACAATCACGCTGTAACCGAGCGGCACTGCATCCCGCGCGGCTCCAGCCACACAGGCGTGAGTCATCAGGCCCGAGACGATCAGCGTGTCGATGCCGGAGGTTTTCAGGCGCTGGTTCAGATCGGTGCTGGCAAATACGCTGACGGTGTTCTTTTGCAGCACGACGTCTTGCGCCCGTGGCTGCATGTCCCGGTGAAACTTCACCGTATCGCCATCGCTGGCAAACACCGACGAACCGGCCGGCGCAACGTGCTGCACGTGGTACACCGGAATGTGGTGGCGGTCGGCGAAAGTGATCAGCTCACGGGTTTTCGCCAGTGCAGCAGCACCGTCCGGGATCGGCAGCCTGCCGCTGAAGTATTCGTTCTGGAAATCGATCACCAGCAAGGCGGTTTTGCCGGTGGGCAATTGGCTGAGCGGAGTCGCGCCGGACATCGCCCGAAGGGTCGGCTGACTGTCGGCAACTGCGCCAGTGCTGGCCAGCACCCCGGAAAATGCACAGGCACTGAGGAAACGGCGGGTGAAGCGCTGCATGGGAATGTCCTTGCTCGGTTGAATGATGGGCAAAGGTTAAGCACTCGCCGCCGGGCAGAAAACACGACAAGCAGCACATCATCTGTGCTGCTTTTGCACAGATCGGCGCAACGCGCCGAAACATAGATCCAGATCAATAACCCGCGCGGACATCCGCCTTACGCTGCCGCGCTTTTGCCATCGACGCCGCCATGACTCTCACCCAAGCCCTCACCGCCCCGGAACTGCTCGCCCCCGCCGGCACCCTGAAAAACATGCGTTATGCCTTCGCCTACGGAGCCGATGCGGTGTATGCCGGTCAGCCGCGTTACAGCCTGCGGGTGCGCAACAACGAATTCGACCACGCCAACCTGGCGTTGGGGATTCGCGAGGCACAGGCACAAGGCAAGCGCTTCTATGTGGTGGTCAACATCGCGCCGCACAACGCCAAGCTGAAGACTTTCCTCAAGGACCTGGCGCCCGTGATCGAGATGGCGCCGGATGCACTGATCATGTCCGACCCGGGCCTGATCATGCTGGTACGCCGCCATTTTCCGCAGATGCCGATTCATCTGTCGGTGCAGGCCAACACCGTGAACTGGGCGAGCGTCGAGTTCTGGCAGCAACAAGGGCTGAGCCGGATCATCCTCTCGCGGGAACTGTCGCTGGAGGAAATCGGCGAAATCCGCGAGCAGGTGCCGGGCATGGAACTGGAAGTGTTCGTCCACGGCGCGCTGTGCATGGCCTACTCCGGGCGCTGCCTGCTGTCGGGCTACATGAACAAGCGCGACGCCAATCAGGGCACCTGCACCAACGCCTGCCGCTGGAAATACTCGGCGCAGGAAGCCACGGAAAACCAGCTCGGCGACATCGTCCAGACCTTCCAGCCCGAGCCGACCCTGGGCATCGGCGCGCCGACCGATCAGGTGTTCCTGCTGCAGGAAGCCAATCGCCCAGGTGAGTTGATGCCCGCGTTTGAAGACGAGCACGGCACCTACATCATGAACGCCAAGGACCTGCGCGCCGTCCAGCACGTCGAGCGCCTGACCCGCATGGGCGTGCACTCGCTGAAGATCGAAGGTCGCACCAAGTCGCACTTCTATTGCGCACGCACCACGCAGGTCTATCGCCGGGCGATCGACGATGCAGTCGCCGGGCGCGAATTCGATCGCAGCCTGATGAGCGACCTGGAATCACTGGCGCAGCGCGGCTACACCGAGGGCTTCCTGCGCCGGCATGTGCACGACGAATACCAGAACTATCAGCACGGCAGTTCGGTGTCGGAACGTCAGCAATTCGTTGGCGAACTGACCGGCGAACGCCGCGACCGGCTGGCCGAGGTCAAGGTGAAGAACCGTTTTGCACTGGGCGACCATCTGGAATTGATGACGCCCAAGGGCAATTTCCACTTTGATCTGCACCAGTTGCAGAGTGCCAAGGGGGAAGCGATCGAAGTTGCGCCGGGGGACGGGCACACGGTGTACCTGCCGATTCCGGATGCGGTGGATTTGCGCTTTGGGTTGCTGATGCGGGATGTAGCTACGAATCCCCTATGAGGGCATGCACTACCCTGTCGGGGGGAACTGATCTTCAGCGGCATTGCCGCCGCCATCGCTGGCAAGCCAGCTCGCACAGGGCAGGTGTCGAACACCAAATTCCATGACACCACTGTGGGAGCGGGCTTGCCTGCGATGAGGCCGGCATGAACAACACACACTGCAACTGACCACCGACAAAAAAGCCCGGCACCAAAACCCGGGGTTTTATTACCTGCGATCATCCGACAACGGCGTCGGAACATCCGCCGGTGGCACATCATCGTCCGCCGCCGGGTCCTTCCAGTCTTCCGGCCGATCGGCGTCGCTCAATGGATCGCGCCCCGGGCTCATACCCGGCGGCGCATCATGATCAGCCAATGTCGGCTCCTCCGTGCCGGGCACCGGCCGGGTCGGATCAGTCGGCAACACACCACCCTGAAACAGCAAATCATTCGCCATGACACACCTCACACAGGAGGTCCGGAACATCCGGGCCGTACTGATTGGAAGCGTGCTGGCGGGAGGCGTGCTATTGAACGGACCAGCGGCGATCAGCCCTGCGCACTGAAGCGGTCGCGGCTGTTGGTCAGGTGCAGCCACATCGCTGCGCGTGCCGCATCGGGGTCCTGACGCTTGATCGCATTCAGGATCGCCTCGTGTTCGAGGTTGGCCAACTGCCCCAGCTTGCTTAGATCTGCCGCTCCGCGTTCGGCAGCATTGAGCCGGTTGCGCGGAATCATTGCGTTGCCCAGGTGCTGCATGATTTCGCTGAAGCAGACGTTGCCAGTGGCCTCGGCGATCAGCAGATGAAAACGCCGATCAGCCTCGACGCAACTATCGTTGCTGTCCAGCAGACGCTGATAGTCATCCAGCGCCTGACGCATCTGCAGCAGTTGCTGCTCACTGCGCCGTTGCGCTGCCAACGCGGCGGCCTGCGTCTCCAGGCCCATGCGCAACTCAAGAATGCTGCGCACACCGAGCGCGGTATCGACATTCAGGCGCAAACCCTGCTCGGCAGCGCGCTCAATGACGAAGGTGCCGATGCCGTGCCGCGTCTCCACCAGCCCCGACGCCTGCAATTTGGAAATCGCTTCGCGCACCACCGTGCGACTGACGCCGTGTTCCTGAACGATGGCGTTCTCCGACGGCAGCTTGTCGCCGGGCGACAACTGGCCGAGCAGGATGCTCTGGGTGAGTTTCTCCACCAGGTCATGCGCCAGGTTATGGGCGCGTTTACGGGCGGGGGCGTCGAGGTCTTCTTGCATGGTCGGTTCCGATGATCGGGGCCAGCGGATCGTAGCATCGCGCAGTGCGGGACGAGGTTGATTTTAGCGCTAAAAATCCTGAACCACTTGTATGACAACACTCAAATATCTTTATGGAAGTTGCGAAAAAACCAGCGCGTTCACGTCAACAAAAGACGATAGCGTGCAGCTTCAGCGCTCCACTCACTGCGAGAAATCCCAATAGATACGCCTTAAGAAAGCAAAAAAGCATAAAAAGAACCGGCGCCAGACAAATTTAATTGCATCGGCCCACTTGTAGGACAAAAATTTCAGGTTGTATGATGTCTATCAACAAAGCAGCACCAGCCCTACCCCGCATAAAAATAATCAGTGGGAGAAAACCAAGTGAAAACCTCCGTCTCCGGGATGCACGAGGGCGTCGATTCGACGCTCGCGTCCGCCATCTCGAAAGTGAAACGCCACGTCCTGCCGCTCTTCGTGATCATGTTCATCGTCAATTACATTGACCGGGTGAACATCGGTTTCGTCCGCACTCACATGGAACACGATCTGGGCATTGGTGCCGCCGCCTACGGCTTCGGCGCCGGTCTGTTCTTCATCGGCTACGCGCTGTTCGAAGTGCCGTCCAACATGCTTCTGCAGAAAGTCGGCGCACGCATCTGGCTGACTCGCATCATGCTCACCTGGGGCCTGGTCGCAGCCGGCATGGCGTTCATCCAGAACGAAACCCACTTCTATGTGTTGCGCTTTTTACTCGGCGTGGCCGAAGCCGGGTTCTTCCCTGGGGTGATCTACTACTTCACCCGCTGGCTGCCCGGCGTCGAGCGCGGCAAGGCGATTGCGATCTTCCTCAGCGGTTCCGCCGTGGCCTCGCTGATCTCCGGTCCGCTGTCCGGCCTGCTCCTGCAAATCAATGGCCTGGGCATGCACGGCTGGCAATGGATGTACTTCATTGAGGGGATGTTTTCGGTCGGGCTCTGTGTATTTGTCTGGTTCTGGCTCGACGCCAAACCCCACGACGCCAAATGGCTGACCCGCGCCGAACAGGATGCGCTGGTCAATGCCATCGACGATGAACAAAAGGCCCGCGAAGCCGCAACGCCCATCCGTCCTTCACTGGGCAAACTGCTCAAGGACCGGCAGATCCTGCTGTTCTGCCTGATCTACTTCTTCATCCAGCTGACCATTTATGCGGCGACCTTCTGGCTGCCAAGCATCATCAAGAAAATGGGCGAGATGAGCGACTTCCAGGTCGGCCTGTTCAACTCGATTCCGTGGCTGCTGTCGATCATCGGCATGTACACCTTCGCTGCGTTCTCGGCCAAGTGGAAACACCAGCAGGCGTGGGTCGCCACCGCGCTGCTGATCGCCGCCGCAGGAATGTTCATGTCCACTACCGGCGGGCCGATTTTCGCCTTCGTCGCCATCTGCTTTGCGGCACTCGGGTTCAAATCCGCCTCGTCGCTGTTCTGGCCGATTCCCCAGGCGTATCTGGATGCTCGCATCGCCGCAGCGGTGATTGCGCTGATCAACTCGGTGGGCAACCTCGGCGGTTTCGTCGCGCCGACCACCTTCGGCCTGCTCGAAGAACACACCGGCTCGATTCAGGGCGGCCTCTACGGTTTGGCCGCGACCTCGATCATTGCCGCGATCATCGTCTTCGCTGCGCGCACCACGCCCAAACCCGCTGCTGACCTCGCCGTGGCCGAGGCCGCGCCAAAGCACGCCTGAACGCTGTATCAGAAGGATAAAAACATGACCGCACACGACACTGCCAAAGCCCCGATCATCACCGACATGCACGTCATCCCGGTGGCCGGCCACGACGGCATGCTGCTCAACCTGAGCGGCGCCCACGGGCCGTTCTTTACCCGCAACCTCGTCATTCTCAAAGACAACGCCGGCCATACCGGCGTCGGCGAGGTGCCCGGCGGCGAACGCATTCGCCAGACCCTGGAAGATGCGCGCAGCCTGGTGGTCGGCAGCCCGATCGGCACCTATCAGAAGATCCTCAATCAAGTGCGCCAGACCTTCGCCGACCGCGATGCCGGTGGCCGCGGCCTGCAGACTTTTGACCTGCGCATCACCATTCACGCCGTCACCGGTCTTGAAGCGGCCCTGCTCGATCTGCTCGGCCAGCACCTCGACGTACCGGTTGCGGCGCTGCTTGGCGAAGGCCAGCAACGTGATGAAGTGAAAATGCTCGGTTACCTGTTCTATGTCGGTGATCAGCGCGAAACCGACCTCGCCTACCGCAGCGAACCGGATGCCGATAATGACTGGTTTCGCGTGCGACACGAGCACGCCATGACCGCCGAAGCGGTGGTGCGCCTCGCCGAAGCGGCCCATGCGAAATACGGTTTCAAGGACTTCAAACTCAAGGGTGGCGTGCTCAGCGGCGATGCGGAAATCGAAGCGGTCACCGCCCTCGCCGAACGCTTCCCGGATGCACGCATCACCCTCGATCCGAATGGCGCCTGGTCCTTGAAAGAAGCGATCCGCCTGTGCCGCGATCAACACCACGTGCTGGCTTACGCCGAAGACCCGTGCGGTGCGGAAAACGGTTATTCGGGGCGCGAAGTCATGGCTGAATTCCGCCGCGCCACCGGGCTGAAAACCGCGACCAACATGATTGCCACCGACTGGCGCGAAATGGGCCACGCCATCCAGCTGCAGTCAGTGGACATTCCCTTGGCCGACCCGCACTTCTGGACCATGCAAGGTTCGGTGCGCGTGGCGCAGATGTGCCATGAGTGGGGCCTGACCTGGGGCTCGCACTCCAACAATCACTTCGATATCTCTCTGGCGATGTTCACCCACGTCGCCGCTGCCGCGCCCGGCGAGATCACGGCCATCGACACCCACTGGATCTGGCAGGACGGTCAGCGCCTGACCAAGGCACCGCTGCAAATCGTCGACGGCTGTGTCCAGGTGCCGAACAAGCCGGGGCTCGGCGTGGAGCTGGATATGGATCAGGTGGCCAAGGCCCACGAACTGTATAAAGGCATGGGCCTCGGCGCGCGGGATGACAGCGTGGCGATGCAGTTTCTGATTCCGGGGTGGCGATTCGATAACAAGCGGCCGTGTCTGGTGCGCTGACGCTTTTGAGTCGTCCAGCCGCCCTGTAGGAGTGAGCCTGCTCGCGATGGCGGCGTGTCAGTTGATATCAATGTTGACTGACACACCGCCATCGCGAGCAAGCTCACTCCTGCAGGGGTTTTGCATTAACCAGAGATTTGCAGCAGCCAGTTTTTAAAGGCGAGCATCGCCGCCGTTTCCGGCCGCGACTGCAACCGCGTCAACCAGTAACTCCCGGTGGTGATCTCGATTGCAAACGGCTGACAGATCGTCTCGGCCGCCAGTTGCCGGGCAAACATCAGCGGCGGCGCCAGCGCCACCCCGCTGCCCTGCAATGCCACCTCCATCATCGCCAGCGACGAGTCAAAGACAATGCTCTGTGGTGGCGCCGCGTGGGTCGCCAGGCCTGCCGCGTGAAACCATTGCGGCCATTCATCGGTGCGATAGGAACGCAGCAACGTGTGCTGCAACAGATCGCCCGGCGTGCGCAGTTGCCGGGCGATCTCCGGCACGCACAACACCGACAGCGGCGCATCAAGCAACCGCGTCGCTTCAATGCCGTGCCACGCCCCCGCGCCAAAGCGAATCGCGTAATCCAGCCCTTCAGCAGCGACGTCCACGCGATTGTTGTGGGTCGACAGCCGTAAATCTATGAGCGGATGTTTCGCCCGGAAGTCCGCCAGCCTCGGCAACAGCCACCCCACCGCGAACGTACCGACGGCGCCGACCGTCAGCATTTCGCGGTATTGCCCACCGGCAAGACGTTCGAGAATCTGCGCAATGCGATCGAATGAACTGTTCAGCACCGGCAACAGGGTTTCGCCTTCGCTGGTCAGCATCAGCCCGCGGGGCAGGCGTTTGAACAGGGTGACGTTGAGCTGCGCTTCGAGGCTTTTCACCTGATGACTGACTGCCGCCTGGGTCACGCACAACTCGACGGCCGCACGGGTGAAGCTCAAATGGCGTGCGGACGCTTCAAAGGCGCGCAGCGCGTTGAGCGGCAATTGTGGTCGAATCATGCTCAGTCCCAAATTTTTCTAATGGCTGCTGCGAGTTTTCGTCGTTTGTCGATTGGCGCCGCGCTGACTAAATTGGCGGCGCTGATCAGTCGCCCGACGGGGAAATCGCCCGCAGTGTAGCGGGATACCATCATCAACACTCATGGAGAGTGGTTCATTCATGTCATTCATCAACCCTGGCAAACTCTTTTCCTACAGTACTTTCGGACTGTTTTTTGGCGCGACGACCTGCATGGCCGCACCGCCTTCCGATGCGCAACTGCAAGCGCTGGTCAACGCGGCGGTGACACCGGTGATGCAACAACAGAACATCCCCGGCCTCACCGTGGCGCTGACGGCCAACGGCCAAGCGCATTACTTTAACTACGGCGTCGCCACCAAAGATACCGGACAAAAAGTCAGCGAAAACACCCTGTTCGAAATCGGCTCGGTGAGCAAAACCTTCACCGCCACCCTCGCCGGTTACGCCCAGGCCAACGGCAAACTCGACCTGGCGACCAAGGCCAGCACGCTCTGGCCCGCGCTCCAAGGCAGTGCCTTCGACAACATCAGCGTGTTGCAACTGGGCACCTACAGCGCCGGCGGCTTGCCTCTGCAATTCCCGAGCGAAGCGGATTCCCCTGAGCAGATGCTCGGCTATTTCCAGCAATGGAAACCGGTCTATCCTGCCGGCAGCCATCGCCAGTACTCCAACCCGAGCCTGGGCCTGTTCGGCTATCTGGCGGCGAAAACCCTCGGCCAGCCTTTTGATCAGGCGATGACGCAAACCCTGCTGCCGAAACTGGGCCTGCAACACACCTACCTCAGCGTTCCCGCCAGCCAAATGGACCTGTATGCGCAGGGCTATGACAAGCATGACAAACCGGTTCGCGTCACGTCCGGTGCGCTGGACTCGCAAGCCTATGGCGTTAAAACCAGTGCGGTGGACATGCTGCGTTACGTTCAGGCCAACCTGAAACCTGAAACCCTTGAAGCGTCCCTGCAAAAAACCATCGCCAACACCCACACCGGTTATTACACCGTCGGCGATATGACCCAGGGCCTGGGTTGGGAAATGTATCGCTACCCGATCAGCCTCGATCGCTTGCTCGCGGGCAATTCGACGGAAATGGCCATGGAAGCGCACAAGGTGCAGTGGCTGAATCCACCGCGACCGCAACCGGCTGACGTGCTGATCAACAAGACCGGCTCGACCGGTGGATTCGGGACTTACGTGGCGTTTGTGCCAGCCAGGGATGTTGGCATCGTGATCATGGCCAACAAGAACTTTCCGATTCCTGAGCGGGTGAAGATTGCCCACAAGATCCTCAGCGCGGTCACTGACTGACCGCGAGCCACGGGCTTTGTACCAGGCAATAAAAAATGGGCGACCTGCACAGGTCGCCCATTTTCCAGTTCCCGCAAAGGCGCCTTGTCAGTCAAGGGTGATGTCGACTGTACGGACCTCTTCGCGGACTAGCCCACTCCCACAGGGTGCTACTCATCAATCATCCGGCATTTCAGGTGGCTTGGCCGGTTTGGTCGGCTTGGCGTTTTTGGCGCCTTTCGTCGTGGCCGGTTCGGTAGTCGCGGGGGTCGTCGCCACAGACGGTGGGGCGATGTCCTTCTCGGTGGCTGGCAGTGCATCGACCGTGTCGAAGATTTTCTTCAGGTCCACCGATTTTGCTTCATCGCCCGAGGCCGAGAGCTTGGTCTCCCCGTCCTTGCCCAACAGGAACACTTTCGGATAAGCCCCGGCGCCCAGCTTCAGCGAGCGCAACAAGGCCATGGTGTCCTGCTGGCCGAGGTCCTTGCCGTCGAGTTGACCGGCCATATTGAGGATGGTGTAGACCTTGATATTGCGGTCGGCGATGCCCTTCTTGTTCGCGGGATCTTCCAGCGACTTTTTCAGGCCTACCCATACCGGATCGACGGTACTGGAGGCAATCACGATCAATGGTCGGGATCTGCCCATATCCCCGGCGATGGGCGAATCGTTATCTGCGGCGAACAAGGGGCCGGCAATCGCCAGCAAGAGTGTCAGGGTCAGTGACCTGATGAGCATGCGCATCTCCTTTTGATATCCACGCTCTAATGATTGCGCATCGTGGCGATTGTTCCGGGCACGCCCGGCAAATATGTTTCGCCTTGTCAGAAGCTTAGGACAGCCACGACATTGCGCAACCAGCTGCGCGCAATCGTGACGTGGATTTGATTACCTTTGATGACCGCATTAGGGTGGCTGTTCACCGACGAAAAGGAGTTCTGCGTATGTACATCGACTACCTGTGCGATCACCCGCATCTGATTGAAGAACTGGCCGAACTCAATTTCAAGGAATGGGGCGAGTTCCGCCCCGGCGATACCCTTGAGGCCCGCACCGAACGGATGCGCGCGGCCTGCGGCAAGGGCGCGATTCCCAGCGTGGTGGTGGCCATCGAGGATGGCAGATTGCTCGGTGGTGCGCTGCTGATCGACAGCGACATGAAGATCCGCCCGCAACTGACGCCGTGGCTGGCAGGGGTTTATGTGAAG
Organism: Pseudomonas sp. GNP014; assembly: GCF_054344005.1. Classification (NCBI taxonomy): domain Bacteria; kingdom Pseudomonadati; phylum Pseudomonadota; class Gammaproteobacteria; order Pseudomonadales; family Pseudomonadaceae; genus Pseudomonas; species Pseudomonas sp. GNP014. Next base: position 5,265,987 of record NZ_JBTGUS010000001.1, read on the forward strand.
GCTGAAGATCGGGGACGCGGGGTCGCATCGCAATTGGTCAACAGGATCGTCGATGAAGCGGCGGCGCTCGGCGTGTCGCAGTTGTATCTGTACACCGACGCGGCGCAATCGCTGTATGCGCAGCTGGGTTGGGAGGTGATAGAGGAACTGGTGTACGACGACCTGCCAGTGACGGTCATGAAGTACGTGATCAAACACTAACCTTGTGGTGAGGGAGCAAGCTCCCTCGCCACAGTTGAGTGCAGCATCAGGCGAGGATTGAATCGAGCGCCGAGAGTAATTGCGAAGGGGCGACGGGTTGTCCGCCGAGCTTGAGTTCACCACTGTCGAGTTCAACGCTCAGCATCACCGACGCCCGATCGCCCGGGTACTTGCGCAGCACCAGCACGATGCTATCGGCAACCTCATCGGCGGTACCGAGCAAATCCCACAGGCCCTCACTCAGATCCAGCAGCACTCGCTGACGCTGCACATCGACTACGCGCGGCGCATACAGCCAATGGCTCATGCGCATCTCACGCGGTTCAACGGTGATGGCGAGACGACCTTCGCAATGGACGGTGGTTTCAGGCATGGCCGGTTCAGAACGCCAGCTTGTAGCCGATCAACAACAGCATGGTCGCCAGGCACGGGCGCAGCACTTCATCGGAAATGCGCCCGGTCAGGTGGCTGCCGAGCCAGATGCCCGGCAGCGAGCCCATCAGCAGGAAGCCCAGCACGCCCCAATCCATGTTGCCCATGCTCGCGTGGCCAAGGCCGGCGACCAGGGTCAGCGGTACGGCGTGGGCGATTTCGGTGCCGACCAGACGCCGGGTCGGCAGCAGCGGATAGAGAATGAACAACGCGACCGTGCCGAGGGCGCCAGCGCCGATCGAGGTCAAGGCGACCATGGTGCCGAGGATCAGACCGGTGATCACCGTCATCACGTTCAGGCGCACACCGTTCGGGTTGTAGTTGCCGCCCGCGCGTTTGTGGGCGAATGCCAGCAAGCGTTTCTTGAACAGAATCGCTAACGCCGTGGCGAACAGCACGTAGCCCAGCGCTTGCTTGATGATCGCGTTCATCGCCTCAGGGGCGGTGTGCAGGGTGCTGAGAAACCACAAGGTCATGGCCACCGCCGGCACGCTGCCGAGGGTCAGCCAGCCGGTGATGGCCCAGTCGATGTTTTTGTTCTTGCGGTGAACGAGGACGCCGCTGGATTTGGTAATGGCCGCGTACAACAGGTCAGTGCCCACCGCCGTTGCCGGGTTGATGCCGAACCACAGCAGGATCGGCGTCATCAACGAACCACCGCCGACACCGGTCATGCCGACAATAAAACCCACCACCAGCCCGGCAATCACCAGGCCGAAATTTGCCAATTCCATTAAGACGTCCAGAAAAACGACAGGAAAAATCTGGCCCGCAGCATAGCGATTTTTCTTATAACCACATATATCAATGCGGTCTATGGTTATGCCATATCGACCTCGACGCAGGAACCTGTGGCAGCGGGCTTGCTCGCGATGAGGTCGTATCAGTCAGCTGTTCCGTTGCCTGACACGCCACAATCGCTGGCAAGCCAGCTCCCGCAGGTGTTGTGCTGCATTGATTGCCATCACCGCGCCGAACTCACTGCACCGGCAGGAAATTCAGGAACAGCAAACTCTGCGCGTAATTAAGTCCGATCCGCCGATACCGCTCATCGAGCATCTGCGTGAGCAAATCCAGGCGTGCAACGATCTTGCTGAATTCGGTGGCGAAACTCAGATTGGTGCCCTCCTCCGAGATCTCATTGGAAAACAGCAGCGGCTGACCTTCCTTGTTCTGCCGCTGAGACAAAATCCACGTAGCTTTTTCGATATTGCGCGCAGCATTGTGAACGAACGTCGGATTGATCGCGTCGGTCATGTAGAACTCAGTGCGATTGCCATGGGCGGTGACCAGCATGCTGCCGATCGCATAGATGAACGCGCCGACCCGGTCGCCGAGAAACTCCGGGCTCATCGCATAGCTCAGCGCCGCCAGATCCTTGCGATTGCCGAGCACCGGCAACGGTTGCTGCTGCTCGATGGCCAGCCGCACCTGTTTAACGGCAGTGTTGATGTCGAGAAACCCGGACTTGCGCAGCTCTTCCGGGTTGCGCAAGTACAACTTGCCCATCAGGCGATAAAGGCTGTTGAGGTTGTCGCGCATTGCCAGGGTCGCCATGCGGTCGACACTGGTCTGCAGAAATTCCTGCGGCTGACCTTCACGCATCTGATGGAAGAAACCGTTGCCGTCCTGATGACTGCAACCGCTGAACATCAGCGACGACAGGCAGACCAGCAGCAGGCATGGGCGACGAAAAAACGCAGTGATCGGATGAAAAACTCTCGGCATGAATACTCGAACAGACACATTCCTGAGCGGCGGGCGTCGCCGCATCCTGGCCATGGATAGAGCCGCTGATTGCGCAAAAGTGCAGTGATGCGCGTCACCAGCCGACCTTCGGCACTGCCCCTCCCAGCAATTAGTCTGTCTTTATTATTGAAATAACCGACTAATCAACTATAAACCTTCTGTTTAACCTCAATTAGAATGACTAATGACGATGGCACCTGCACAGGGTCATCCGCCATTTGAAAACAACAACAAAAAAGGAAGGTCTACCATGCTTCAATCACGTCACCTGTTATCCGGCCTCGGACTGTCCCTGATGATCGCCACCCTTTCCGCTAACGCAGCCGGCCTCAGCGCTGAACACAAGGCTTTCGGTAAAACCAATGACGGCACGCCCGTCGAGCAATACATCTTGCGCAACAGCCACGGTATGCAAGCCACCGTCATCACCTACGGCGCGACCCTGCAATCGCTGAAAGTCGCCGACAAGCACGGCAAGTTCGACGATGTGGTGCTTGGTTTCGACGATGTGCAGGGCTATCAGAAAGGCACCGCGTACTTCGGCGCGACCATCGGGCGCTTCGGCAATCGCCTGGCTGACGGCGCGTTCGAACTTGACGGCAAACGCTATCAAGTGCCGCAAAACGACAAGACCAACGCGCTGCACGGTGGCCCGCTGGGCTTTGACAAGAAGGTCTGGCAGGCGCAGGAAACCCGGGACAAGGATTCAGTGGGCGTGACCCTGACTTATCTGTCGGCGGACGGTGAAATGGGTTTCCCCGGCAACCTCACCACCGAGGTGACCTATCGCCTCACCGACAACAACGAACTGCGCATCGACTACAAGGCCAGCACCGACAAGCCGACCGTGCTCAACCTGACCAACCACAGCTACTTCAATCTCGCCGGCGCCGGCAATGGCGACATTCTCAAACAGGTCGCGACCTTGCACGCCAGTCATTACACCCCGGTCACCGCCAAGCTGATCCCGACCGGCGAACTGGCCCCCGTGGCGGGCACGCCAATGGATTTCAGCAAACCAACCGCGATCGGTACGCACATCAAGGCTGATCATCCGCAGCTGAAATTTGCCGAGCCAAAACAGGGTGGGTTTGATTTCAACTGGGCGCTGGATACCAAGGGCGATATCCGTAAGGTTGCCACTGAGGTGAGTGACCCGCAGTCCGGTCGCGTTCTGCAGCTGTTCACCACGGAACCTGGCGTGCAGTTCTACACCAGTAACTTCCTCGACGGCACGGTCAAGGGCAAGGGAGGCAAGGTCTATCCGCACTGGGGCGCGTTTACCCTGGAGACACAGCACTATCCGGATTCGCCGAATCAGCCGAGTTTCCCGAGTACTCGGCTTGATCCGGGGCAGGCTTATACGCAGAGCGTGGTGCTGAAGTTCTCCGCTAAATAACCTCCAACGCTGATCGTTCCCACGCAGAGCGTGGGAACGATCAATGGATTACAGACCCACACGCTCCAATCCCTGGCGCATGCCTTGATCCGCCTGCGCGCACCATTGCTTGAGCGTCAGACTCGGCGGCAGATTGGCCTCCAGGCTTTTGTATTCACCATCGGCAAACACCTCACCCTTACGACCATGGGCCTCATTCTTGTCGCCATCGCTTTTGTCCATCTGACCTGGAACACCGGCAACATACGCCACCATTTTATTGGCGTTCACTGTGCTTTCAGCTTTCAGGAAGCCCTTGTCCACGCAATGGTTAATCAGCCCGGACATGTTGCGCCCAGTGTCGTACATCCCTTTCAACGTAGCGGCATCCAGCTCTTCTGCGTGAGCGACATTGACAGTGCCGATAGCGGCGATCAGTGCGAGGATCAAAGCGGTGTTCTTCATGTTTATTCCTTTAATGGATGAAGCCAGGTTGTTTACTTGCGGTATTCATGAGGGCGAACGAAGAGCTCACCCTCGCGAATTCAACTGACCACCGCTCCTTTCGGGCCACTGGCAATCAGCGCGGCCCCGCAGGCGGTCTTCATGCCGTCCAGCGCGATAGGCGTGCCGTCGACGGTGTAGGTGCTGCTACCTTCGGTTATCGGAAAAATGCCTTTGCACAGAGGACAGCTGACTTTGTGACCAAGCCCGGCGATGGGCTTGCCGTTGAGGTCGGTTCGGGAGAAGGCTTCGAGCACCTTGCCACCATGGGTAGTGGAGTCGCCCAAGCGGATTGCGTCTTTCATGTTGTCACTCCTTTGACCAAGTTACTCAGGCATCCAAATGTCTTCTTACCAATGGGTATCGGTGATGAATTTTTCGCCAGTTGAAAATCACGCTGGTTGATCGCAATGACAAACTGCTTGACCTTCACGAAGGCTCGCAATCCGTAAGCAAGCCGCGCGGAATTCACTGGTGATTGCAACTGCGTCAACCTTTCACATTCAAATTGGCTTGATAGCCGACCAAAGCACGCTTTCCAAAGGCGTAAAATTTACTCCTTTAATATCTTTTGCAAGCTCTTTGAATATGCGCGAGCAAATAAGTGTATTACTTCCTGAAATCAACCCCTTGAATTTGAACAGATCACGCTTGAAGTCGGGAGGTAATACCAATTTTTTGAACCTGAAAATCAACCCACCCTCTTCTATGAAAGTAGAAGCAGGATCAGTCTCCGAGCGCGCATCCAACTCTTCAAAAAGTACGGCATTGTAGCTTTTTGATGAAATAGTTTCCCCACCTTTGGAAACCACTTGAATAGGCACAGCGTCAGTAACACCTACGTCCAGCTCGCTACAAACAGACATGAAATCATCACTGACTATGTAGAAACGCGCCACACTGCGTATATCGAAATCATAGAACTTATCTTTAGAAATAAGCACCATACCTTCTGGATAGGGCGAGTGTGTTTTGTAATGGATTTTCTCCGCATACCAAGGAAAAAAGCCATGCTCGACACCTTTGGTATCTGAGTAAAATTTATCGTAGAGATCTGCCTGTAAGAAGCCAGCCGGGCAACCAGGCTCTTCCTTTTGAGAAAGCACGTAATATTCCATAAACCCTTCTCCTTGCTTATCTAAGTCGGCGTTGTTTAGTGCCAGGCACCGAAAGGCTTGCTCTTAATCTTGTCTGTATCGCGGATATCTGAGTTCGCGCCTGTGCTTCGTCGATGACACCAGCCTCATATTTGCTCCTGACGGTCGTTACCATGTTGTTAACCATCGGGCTATAGACCTTACCATGCGATCCGCAACGGTAAAAAACGCGCTTGGTTTTCTTAGCCTGATCCGCACTGTCAGGCATCAACAGGCCGTTTTCCTTTTTATCCCGCTCTCCGCCCATCCCGATGTCCGAGAAGAAGCTTGCTTGCCGTCCCCATACTTCCTCGGGGATGAGGTGATGTGCCTGCATTTTGTCATGAGTAACGATCTACGTGGCCTGCAGAGACTTACCGGCTGGAAAACAGGCAAAGCACTGCGCAACTTCTTGCGCACTTGTACGGGTAGAGGAATAAAGAAAGAGAGCGAAATGCAAAATACAGGCTGCGAGCTCTTGCTTTTGAACCCCATGGAACCCCTGCGCTATCCTGCTGCCCACTAAGGTATCGACCATCAGCACAGGAGGTTGGCATGCGTACCCTCGAACTCGCAGGCGTGCAGGTTCCAGTGATTGGCCAGGGCACCTGGCACATGGGCGAAGACCGTGCGGCGCACACGCGTGAAGTGGCTGCGTTGCGCCAAGGTATCGAACTGGGCATGACCCTGATCGACACCGCAGAAATGTATGCCGAGGGCGGTGCCGAAACAGTCGTCGGCCAAGCCATCGCCGGCCTGCGCGACCGGGTATTTCTGGTCAGCAAGGTCTACCCGCACAACGCCAGTCGCACAGGTATCCCCCAGGCGTGCGAGCGCAGCCTGCGGCGGCTCGGCACCGATTACATCGACCTCTATCTGCTGCATTGGCGCGGCCAGTACCCACTGGAAGAAACCGTCGAAGCCTTCGAACGTCTGCGCGCGGACGGCAAGATCGGCCGTTGGGGCGTGTCGAATTTCGATGTCGACGACCTCGAAGAACTGTCCAGTTCGGCCTGCGCCACCAATCAGGTGCTGTACAACCTGGAAGAGCGCGGCATCGAATTCGACCTGCTGCCGTGGTCACAGCAACAGCGCCTGCCGCTGATGGCCTACTGCCCGATCGGTCAGGCTGGTGCGATGCTCGCCGAGCCGGTGCTGAACACGGTTGCCGCTCGTCACGGCGTGACCCCGGCGCAGGTTTCGCTGGCGTGGATTCTGCGTCAGGATGGTGTGATTGCGATTCCCAAGGCTGTCCGCCCGGAACACGTGCAACTCAATGCACAAGCGGCGCAGCTGCAACTGGAGGCCGGGGATCTGGCGGCGCTGGACGAGGTATTCAAGGCGCCACAACGCAAGCAGCGGCTGGCGATGGTCTGAGTCGCTGGCCGCTGGCGAGGGCTTCGTCATGAGAAGCACTGATCAGTACGACCCGTTCCACCTGCAACGTTTCGTCCAGGCCCAGGACCCGGTGTTCGAACGGGTCCAACGCGAACTCGACGAGGGCCGCAAACGCAGCCACTGGATGTGGTTTGTGTTCCCGCAGCTCGCCGGCCTGGGAGGCAGCGAGATGTCCCGACGCTTCGCCATTCAGTCCGCCGAGGAAGCACAGGCCTATCTGGCCCACGACCTGCTCGGCGCGCGGCTGCGAACCTGTACGCAGTTGGTGCTGAAGGTGCATCAGCGCTCGATTGCCGAAATTTTCGGCCACCCCGATGACCTGAAATTTCACTCCTCGATGACTCTGTTTGCGCAGTTCAGCGCCGAGGACTGTCCGTTCAATCAGGCACTCGAACGCTACTTCCACGGCATCCTCGACGAATGGACCCTGCAACTGCTGGACTCAAAACAGGCCCAGTTGCCCCCCGATCAGGGTTGAGAAATCGTCGTCGACAAACGGCAGGATCGCGTCCGCCACCGGTTGCAGCTGGCGGGTGATGTAGTGGTCGTAGTCGATCGCGGCACGACGCACTTCCAACGGCTCCGGCCCGGCCAGGGTGATCACGTAACTGATCCAGCCGCCGTTTTGATACTGCCGTGGGCGACCGTGCCCGGCGTTGTATTCATCGGCCAGCCGGGCGGCGCGCACATGCGGTGGCACGTTGCGCTCGTAGTCATCGAGGGTACGCCGCAGGCGCTTGCGGTAGACCAGCCGATCATCGAACGCTCCGGCAAGGGTTTTGCGCACGTAGTCGCGCACGTAATCCTGATAGGGCTTGCGCTGGAAGATGCGCTCGTACAGTTCCTGCTGGAACTGCCGGGCCAGCAGCGACCAGTCGGTGCGCACGGTTTCCAGGCCTTTGTAGACCATTTCCTCACTGCCGTCGGCGCGGCTCACCAGACCGGCGTAGCGCTTCTTGCTGCCCTCCTCCGCGCCCCGAATCGTCGGCATCAGGAAGCGCTTGTAATGAATTTCGAATTGCAGTTCGAGAGCACTTTCCAGGCCGTATTCATCACGCACATGGGCACGCCACCAGTCGTTGACGTGCTTGACCAGCGCGTGGCCGATGTTCGCCGCTTCTTCCTGGCCATGCGGGCGACGCAGCCAGACAAAAGTCGAATCGGTGTCGCCGTAGATCACCGCGTGGCCCTGCGCTTCAATCAGCTGGCGGGTGCGCAGCATGATTTCGTGGCCGCGCAGGGTGATCGACGACGCCAGCCGCGTATCGAAAAACCGGCAACCGCTGGAACCGAGCACGCCGTAGAAGGCGTTCATGATGATTTTCAGCGCCTGCGACAGCGGCGCATTGTGCTCGCGCTTGGCGGTCTCGCGCCCTTCGGCCACGCGCGCAACGATGGACGGCAGGCAATGCCGGGTACGCGAGAAGCGGGCGCCACGGAAACCCGGGCACCGAATGCGGTATCGTCCGGGTGCTGCAGGCCTTCGATCAGCCCCACCGGGTCGATCAGAAATGTACGGATGATCGACGGGTACAGGCTCTTGTAGTCGAGCACCAGCACCGACTCGTACAGCCCCGGTTGCGAATCCATGACGAAACCGCCGGGGCTGGCCTGCGGTGGGTTGGTGCCCAGATTGGGCGCGACGAAACCCTGGCGGTGCATCAGCGGCATATACAAATGGGTGAACGCCGCCACCGAGCCGCCGCTGCGATCCGCCGGCAACCCGGTAACACTGGCGCGTTCGAGCAAAAACGTCAGCAGCTCGGTCTTGGCAAAGATCCGTGTGACCAGTTCGCAGTCCTTGAGGTTGTATTTGGCCAGCGCCGGTTTGTCCTCGGCGAACATGCGGTTGATTTCGTCCATGCGCTGGTACGGATTGTCGATCGACTTGCCTTCGCCGAGCAGGGTTTGCGCGACGTTTTCCAGGCTGAACGAGGGGAAACTCCAGGTCGCCGAGCGCAGAGATTCGATGCCATCGATGATCAGCCGCCCCGCCGCCGCAGCGAAATAATGGTTGCGGCTGCCGTGCTCGCGCCATTGCATCTCTTCACCGCCACGGCCGATTTTCAGCGGCACGCCAAGACGCCGCGCGTGCTCGTGGAGAATGCGCAGATCGAACTGCACGACGTTCCAGCCGATGATTGCGTCAGGGTCGTGGCGGGCAAACCAGTCGTTGAGTTTTTTCAGGATGACGGTGCGTGAGTCGCAGTATTCAAGGTCGAAATCGACGCTGCTCGCATCACCGTTGGGCACGCCGAGCATGTATACCTGCCGCTGGCCGCAGCCTTCGAGGGCGATGGAATACAGCTCGCCGGTTTCCGTGGTTTCGATGTCCAGCGAGACCAGGCGCAGGTTCGGCCGGTATGTCGGGTCTGGTTTGAGGTGGGCGTCGAGCAAGACGCCGTCAGCATCGGGCGTGCCACTGAACAGCACCGGCGCCGTGATGAAACGCTCCATCAGGTAGCGTTCCGGCGGGCGCACGTCAGCCTCGAACACGTCGACGCCGGCGCGGCTGAGCGCGCTTTCCAGGCGCATCAACTGGCCGTGTTGCTGGCAATACAGGCCGAGCACCGGGCGATGTTCGAAATCCTGCAGAGCCAGCGGGCGCAGTTCCACGTGCTTTTCGTCGTGCAGCAGGCGCTCGGCCGCTTCGCGCTGTGCGGCAGGGATAAACGCCACCGAGGTCTGCGGCGCCAACCGCACGCGGCGCGGCCCGGCGTCGGTTGCCAGCCAGAATTCGACTTCAGTGCCCGCTGGGGTATCGCGCCAATGCCGGGTCAGGACGAAACCCTGCTGTAAATCCACCACTGCGACCTCAGGAATTGAAACAGAGCCGCATTCTACGCTCCGCTGGCATGGAAGAACCTTGTGGGTTTGCACTTCACAACACTGAATGGGGATTTTTTCCGCATATGACGTTTTTTGCGTGCTATCTGCCGCTTTGCCACCTTGCCCTGCGCGCTTGCGTCTACGATGCTTGAATAACAACGACAACACCTGAGTAACCGCCATGAAGACCGTCGCCCAACTGCTCAAGCTCAAAGATCAGAAAAATCAGGAAGTGCATCAGATCAAGCCTGATCACATGGTGCTCGAAGCGCTGATGAAGATGGCCGAGAAAAACGTCGGCGCCCTGCTGGTGGTCGAAGACGACAAAGTGGTCGGCATCATCAGTGAACGCGATTACGCGCGCAAACTGGTGCTGCATGGACGCTCGTCGGTGGGCACACCGGTGCGCGACATCATGGTGGCGAACGTGATCACCGTGGACACCCATCAAACCGTCGACACCTGCCTGGGCATCATGTCCGACAAACGCCTGCGCCATTTGCCGGTGGTGGAGAACGGCAAGCTGATCGGCTTGCTGTCGATCGGTGACCTGGTCAAGGAAGCCATTGCCGAACAGGCCGAGCTGATCAGGCAGCTGGAGCAGTACATTCGCGGGGAATAATCCCCGAAGCCCCCTGTAGGAGTGAGCCTGCTCACTCCTGCATTTGGTTTTGCGGTGTGTTCAAGAAGGCCAATGCCGGGCGAATACCGGCGCCAGCACCGGATGCCGGTCAATCCGCTGCAACCACGCATAAAACCCCGGTCGCGTCTGACGCAAATGCTCACGGCTGCCGGCCCAGCGTGTGACCACCGCCGCCAGCACATCCAGCGCGCCGGGCGTTTCGTCATCCAGGTACAACTCGGCGGAAAACTGGTCGGCAAACACCTCCCAACTCCAATGCAAACGCTCACGCGTGCCAGCCACCAGGTTCTGCCGCGAGGCTTCGTCGGGCATCAGCAGCCAGCGCTCGGGGTAGTCGATGACACCGATCGCCGCGTAGCAATTGCTGACGATGTAGACCAGGCCGCGAATCGCCTGATCACGATCCTCCGCCTGGGCCGGCAGCAAACCGGACTTGGGAAACGTCAGGCCCAGATGAATCAGGATCGCCGCGCTCTCGGTGATGACACTGCCGTCAGGCAGTTGCAAGGTCGGTATCTGCTTGAGTGGATTGAGCTGGGCCAACGCCTCGGCGGCTTCGGTGCTGGCTTCGATATCTATAAAACGGTAAGCGATCTGGCACAGTTCCAGCGCCGCTTCGATGGCGGCTGCGCCTGAGTTTCTGTGCCCGTAGAGCTGGTACATATCCAATCCCCCCGAAAAGACCATTGCCACAGAGTAGATGGCTGTAGCGTGGGTGTAGAAAAAATCTGTCTGTGTATCGGTTTTGGCACGGTTTTCCCATGCATTCGCGACTTGCGAATTCAAACCTCGCAAAACAGCGCTGGCGGTGCCCATCCCGCACCAAGAGCAATCATCGAACGCTATCCGCGTTCTTGTAAGGTGCGATACCGAACCAAAAGTTCGTGTATCCGAGCTGGCAACAAGGAGTTCACCGCGTGAATCTTCAAACGTATTGCCGCATCACGTCCCGTTGGTATCCATTGGCGCAAAGCCGAGTTAGCCGGAACAGCTCTGGCCACCCATACATTTACTTTATTACCTGAACCCAAGCGTCACGCACTGCGTTGGCGGCATTGATTGCGCCTGCGCCACGGCACTATTTATTTTTTAAATATAACCCATGAAGTTATTGCGCAAGCGCTACATGAATGCTCGACAGCAGGATTGTCGAACAATAACTTGAATATTTTTAATTGCACCAAAAATGCGCTCGCAACCATAACTAACAAATAATTGAAGCATACATTTCAAATCAACAAGAACAAGGAATACGGCCTGTGACCCGCTAATACATTGACCCGCACCAAATCAGTCCGCCGCGCACCATCAAGCGCCCTGGCGGACCCGAGTTCAGCTGCTCTATCTCGCTAATCGGCCTGATACTGCGCGCGGTCTGACTCGCCTGTAAAAAAGCCCCGGCATTCGGGGCCGTGGACAACCCTGCACTAAAGAAAAACGGGGCAACCGATAAAACTTATATAAATGCGACATGGGTAACAGTGGTGAAATAACCGCTCTACATTTCAGCAATATTTGGCACAGCGGTTGCAAAACGAACTTCGAACGCAACATCTGCAGGAGCTGCCGAAGGCTCGGCAGGCCCTAGATAAAACAACACCAGGGAACGGCTAATGAACATAAAAAGTCGATGACACTAAGCCAGTAAGCCTGCACAAGCCTATTAATAGATAGTTCAACTATCGGCCTGCGCACACCTAGAAGAAAGTTACACCCACCCACTCGAACATCACCCATATGTTCGGACGGCACCTTATTGCCCTTCATCAACCCGAGGGAGCTTTAATGAACGATGCGGTAAAGCACAAAACCCTGCCGGGGCCATTACGGGAAGCGCCACTCCCGCCGGCGTTGGGCGGGCCGGCCTTTAAAGCCAACACCTCGCAACCCGGCGGGTTGAATAAACAGCAGATGCTGTTGCTGGTGGCGGTATCGGCGCTGATACACGGCGGCGCCTGGTGGTTTCTCCAGCAGACCCGGCCCGAGCCACTGCCGACACCGCCGCAGATTCCGGAAATGACTGTCGAGCTGACCAGCCCGACACCACCGGCACCGCCCACCCCGGAACCACCACCGCCTCCTCCACCACCGCCGGAACCTGAACAACCGGTGGAAGACGAAGACGCGGTCAAGCCACCGCCGAAACCGGTGGAGAAACCCAAGCCGATCGAAAAACCGAAACCGGTCGAGAAGCCGAAACCGCTGAAAAAGGTCGAGCCGCCGAAAGCGCCCCCCGCCCCGGCACAACCGGCCGCTCCCGCAGCACCGGCGACCCCGAGCGCGCCACCAGCACCTGCCGCCGCGCCCGCGCCGGTGAAAGAGTCGGCGGCGATTTCCGGCCTCGCCAGCCTCGGCAACCCGCCGCCGGAATACCCGTCGCTGGCGCTGCGGCGCAATTGGGAAGGCAGCGTGGTGTTGCGCATTCAGGTACTGGCCAACGGACGCGCCGGCTCGGTGACGGTGACCAAGTCCAGCGGCAAGCCGCAACTGGATGACGCGGCCGTCGCGGCGGTGAAGAACTGGAAGTTTATTCCGGCCAAACGCGGTGACACGCCGATCGACGGCTTCGCCACCCAGACCATTGATTTCAAATTGCCGCAATAACGGCACAACCCGACGAACTCACAACCGACTTAATGCAAGCGAGGTGTAGCCATGAACCCTTCTCTGTCTTCGATGATTGTCCCCGGTGTGCTCTGGGGGCTGGTGCTGTTTTCCGTGGTCAGCTGGGCGATCCTGCTGGTCAAGTCGGCGCAATACCTGCGCCAGAAAGCCCAGAACAAACAGTTCAGCAAAGCCTTCTGGGGCGCGCCGGACCTGCTCACCGCCGCCGAGCACGCCAGCCAGTACCCGGGCTCGCTGGCGCGCATTGCCAGCAGCGGTTTCGAAGCCCTGCTGGTGGAGGATTCGCCGCGCACCACCCAGCAATTGGCGCACACCATCAATCGCTCGGATCGCCTGGAACGCAACCTGCGCCAGCAGATCCAGAAGGAACGCCGCTCGCTGGAAAACGGTCAGGCGATCCTCGCCAGTATCGGCAGCACCGCGCCGTTCATTGGGTTGTTCGGCACCGTGTGGGGCATCATGGAAGCCTTGCAAAGCATCGGCGAAACCGGTTCGGCCAGCCTTGAAGCGGTCGCCGGCCCGATCGGTCACGCACTGATCGCCACCGGCGTCGGCATCGCCGTCGCGGTGCCGGCGGTGCTGATTTACAACTTCTTCCTGCGTCGCCTCAAGCTCGCCTCGGCGGACATGGACGACTTCGCCCACGACTTCGACGCCCTCGCCTCGCGCAGCGCGTTTTCCATCAGCCGCCAGGCCATCGCCAGCAAAACCACAGCCGCCGTGCGGGAGGCCAGCTGATGTCCTTTTCCACTCAAGACAGCGATGAAGTGCTCAGCGAAATGAACGTCACGCCGCTGGTGGACGTGATGCTCGTGCTGCTGGTGGTGTTCATCGTCACCGCACCGCTGATGACCAACGCGATCAAAGTCAACTTGCCGAAAACCGACGCCGTCGCCCCCGCCGAAAAGAAGGATCCGGTAGTGGTCAGCGTCGATCAGGACGGCAAGTTCTATCTGGCCAAGACCGAACTGGCTCCGGAATCGCTGGAGGCCAGCCTCAAGGAGGTCAAGGCCAAGGACAGCGAAGTCCGCGTGCAGTTGCAGGCCGACTCCGCCGTCAATTACGGCCAGGTGGCCAAGGCCATGGCGTCCATCGAACGCTCGGGCATTACCAAAATATCGGTGATGACCACCCACTGAGTGCGGTGTCGGGCGCGCGTTAAAAAACGCGCCCGACACCGCGGACCGCCTCCCGTCGCAATCAGCCGACCGAAAAACGCAAAGCGTCTTCGGAGGGGATCGGCTTGCTTGAAGAAAGTGGTTTTCCGCACGCGGTATCACCGAAAGCGGAGCAATGAGGGGCTCACAAGGCCAATTCGATAACGTCTAACAAAGTCGGAAACAACCATGCTGATGAACACTCCACGCTTCACGCTCAAACCTTTGGTGGCAACGATTTCTCGTCGCCGTTTTGTTCCGTTGTATCTGGTGGCCATGGGGATGGGCGCCGGCACCGTGCAAGCCGCCGAGGACGACAATGCTGCCGTACCGGCTGCGGCGACGGTGGCTGCGCCGACCACGCAACTGCAACGGGTGGAAGTGACCGGTTCGGCGATTCGCCGGGTCGATGCCGAGACGGCGGTGCCGATCACCATTCTCAAGGCCGATGAACTGCGCAAACAAGGCGTGACCACCACCGCCGAACTGGTGCAGCGCATCACCGGCAGCCAGTCGATCAACAACAGCGCCGGCTCGGTCGGCGCGGCCACCGGCGGCGCGTCGTTTGCCGACATGCGCGGCATCGGCGCGAACAAGACGCTGGTGCTGCTCAACGGTCGACGCCTGGCCAACAACGCCTTGTCCGGCACCAACTCGGCCGGTGGCGCGGTGGATCTGAACATGATCCCGTTTGCCGCCATCGAACGCGTGGAAGTCCTGCGCGACGGCGCGTCAGCCCTGTACGGCACCGACGCCATCGGCGGCGTGATCAACTTCATCACCAAGAAATCCATGACCGACGGCCAGTTGAGCCTCGGCGGCGAAACCCCGACCCACAGCGGCGGTGGCGCTACCAAAGACATGAGCGCCAGTTGGGGTTACGGCGATCTGGAGCAGGACCGCTTCAACGTGCTCGGCGTGTTCAACTACAACAAGCAGCAGAACCTCGACGCCAACGACCGCTCCTTTGCCCGCGACTACGTGCCCGGCCGCGGCCTGGACCAGACCTCCGGCACCGCATTCCCCGGCAACTACAGCCAGAACGGCAACGCCACCAACCCACTGGCCAACAGCAATTGCAACGGTCCCAACCTTGTGGCCCGCGACGGTTTGTGCCGCTTCAGCACCCGCGAATACATCGACCTGATTCCGCAAACTGAAAAGACTTCGTTCTTCGGCAAGACCACCGGCAAGCTGGCGGACGACCACAACGTCAACCTCGAATACTTCTGGTCGCGCAACAACAACGCCACGGCGGTCGGCCCGGCTCCGCTCACCGGCCTGAGCCTGGATGCCTCATCGCCCTACTACCCCGGCAACGGCATCACCCCGGCGCCCACCGGTTTCGCCCTCGACCCGACGCAACCGGTGGACGTCAACTGGCGCGAAACCGCCGCCGGTCCCCGCGAATCGAAAGACCAGAACACCAGCCAGCGCTTCTTGCTCAGCTTCGACGGTCTGGTCGGCGGCTGGGATTACAATGTCGGCGCCTCGTACAACCAGAACAAAATCGTCTCCAGCGTCACCAGCGGTTATGTCAGCGACCAGGCGATGATCAATGGTCTGGCCAGCGGCCTGCTCAACCCGTTCGGCCCGCAATCCGCTGCCGGCCAGCAGTACATCGACGCGGCGGCGTACCACGGCGCCTACACCACGGCTGTCGGCCGCGTGGCCGGGTTCGACGGCCGGATCAGCCGCGAAATCGGTGACTGGTTCGGCGCCGGTCCTTCCGGCCTGGCGCTGGGTGGCGAGTACCGCAAAGAGAAATTCCACCAGGACTTCGAGCAGTTTGCCGGCGATATCCAGAGCCTCGGCATCGACCCGAACGGCAGCGTCGAAGGCGACCGCAGCGTGAAAGCCGCGTACGCCGAAATCAACGTGCCGGTGCTCGATAGCCTCGAACTGTCCGCCGCCGTGCGTCACGACAAATACAGCGACTTCGGCAGCACCACCAACCCGAAATACTCGTTCCGTTACCAGCCGTTGAAAGAGCTGGTGGTACGTGGTGCCTACAGCGAAGGTTTCCGTGCGCCGTCGCTGTACGAGCTTTATTCACCGCGCAGCATCACCTTCACCCAGGGCTACTACAACGACCCGGTGCTGTGTACCGGCGGCGTAGTGCAACCAGGCGGCAACGGCGGGCGCGATTGCGGTCAGCAGTTCCTCAACCAGATCGGCGGCAATGAGGATCTGGCGCCGGAGAAAGCCCGCAACGTCACCCTGGGCTTCGTTTATCAACCGGTGAACAACCTGTCGGTGGGCCTGGATTTCTGGTGGATTCACATTTCCAACCAGATCCAGCCGTTCCCGGAATCCACCGTGTTTGATCAGGCCGGTGCCTATCAGGACCGCTTCGTGCGCAATGCCGACGGCACGCTCAACTACATCGTCACTGGCAACGCCAACCTCGGCATCGTCGAAACCAACGGGGTCGACGTGTCGCTGGACTATCGCTTCCCGAACACGCCGTACGGCCAGTTCGGCCTGGGCCTGCAAGGCACCTATGTTGACGAGTACGACTTCCAGAGCACCATCAAAGGCCCGTTCACCGACAAGGTCGGCGACTTCCAGGGTGACGGCGTGATTGCCCGCTGGAAACACAACCTCACCGGCAGCTGGACCTTCGGCGCGGCGCGGGCGTCGCTGACCAACCGCTTCACCACCGGTTACAACGACTACGACCGCGACACCCACGCACGCGTGGCGTCGTATTCGGTGTGGGACCTGTCGGCCGGCTACACCTTCGACAAGGTGCTGGACGTCGATGCCGGGCTGAAGAACATGTTCGACCGCAACCCGCCGTTCACCAACCAGGCCTACAACTTCCAGAGCGGCTATGACCCGCGCTACACCGATCCGCTGGGCCGTACCTTGTTTGCGCGCATGACGTACCACTTCTAACCGGAAATACCACAACCCCAGTGTGGGAGCGAGCTTGCTCGCGAAGGCGTCGTGTCAGTCAACACATCCTTCGCTGACATACCGCATTCGCGAGCAAGCTCGCTCCCACAGGGATTCGGGCTTCTTCAGGGATTTTCAGGAGTGACTTCATGAGTTTTTTGCGCAACATGGCTGGCCTGCTGCTCGGCAGTGCGCTGCTATGCACTGGCACTTCGGCGCTGGCCGGCGGCAGTTATGCGCTGACGGTTTACGGCGAAGCGCCGAAGTATCCGGCGAACTTCGAGCATTTCGACTTCGTCGATCCCAAGGCGCCCAAGGGCGGTTCGCTGAGCCGGGCGTCGATGGAAATCGGTCAATACAACTACATCACCCCGTATGCCGATCAGGGCATTTCCGTGGTGCAGGTCAACGACTGGGTGTATGCGCCGCTGGCGTTCCGTTCGCTGGACGAGCCCTACACCGTTTACGGACTGGTCGCGCAACAAATGGAACGCGATCCCGAGGGACTCTGGGTACGCTTCACCCTCAATCCAAAGGCACGCTTCGCCGACGGCACGCCGATCACCGCCGAGGACGTGCGCTACACCTTCAACCTGCTGATGACCAAGGGCAGCCTCAGCTATCGCCAGCAATACGCCGACGTGCAGGACGTGCTGATCGAAGGCCCGCGGCAGGTGCGCTTCACTTTCAAGAACAATCTCAACCGCACGTTGGCACTGGACCTGGCGACGATGCGCGTGCTGCCCGAACACTGGTGGCAAACCCGCGACTTTGCCAATGGCGGCGGTTTCGAGCCGCCGCTGGGCAGCGGCCCGTACCGCGTGAGCAAGGTCGATGCCGGGCGCAGCATCAGTTTCGAACGCGATCCGGACTGGTGGGGCAAAGACCTGCCGGTCAGTCGTGGCATGTACAACTTCGACACCCTGACGGTGAATTTTTACGGCGACACTGACGTCGCCCGTCAGTTGTTGCAGGCCGGCGCCTTCGACTACAACCGCGAATTTTCCTCGTCCGGTTATGTGGTCGGCTATGACAGCCCGGCATTGCGTGACGGTCGCTTGCAGCAGTCGATCCTTGCCCCGGACAAACCGACGGCGGCGCAGGGCTTCGTGTTCAACCTGCAAAACCCGATTTTCCAGGATCGTCGCGTGCGTCAGGCCATCAGCCTGCTGTGGGATTTCGAGTGGACTAACAAGCAGATGATGCGCGGCTTCTACGTGCGCCAGAACAGCTTCTGGCCAAAGAGTGAAATGGCCGCCACCGCGCTACCTGATGCCGACGAGTTGAAGATCCTCGAACCGCTGCGCGGGCAGATCCCCGACGAGGTCTTCACCGCGGTGTATCAGGCACCGAAAACCGATGGCAGCGGCTACATCCGCGACAAGCAACTGCAAGCGTTGAAACTGCTCGCCGAGGCCGGCTGGACACCGCAACACAATCGGCTGGTCAATGCTGCCGGCGAGCCTTTGGAATTCACGTTTCTCGACGGTCAGGGCGGCTTCGACCGCATGCTGCTGCCGTTCAAGCGCACCCTCGCGCAGATCGGCATCACCCTGAATTTGCGCCGGATCGACTCAGCGCAATACATCAACCGCCTCAACGCCCGGGACTACGACATGATCGTCGCCGCGTTCCCGCGCAGCGGCGATCCGATCGTCTCTCCCGGCCGTGAGTTGTACAACCTGTACGCCTCGCAAAGTGCCACACAGGTCGGCAGTTCCAACTCAATGGTGCTGGCCAACCCGGCGGTCGATCGACTGATCGACGGGCTGGTCCAGGCCAACACTCGCGAAGCCATGGTGCATTACGCCCGCGCCCTCGACCGGGTGCTGCAATGGGGTTACTACATGATTCCCAACTACTACTCCAAAGGCACACCGACGGTGTATCAGAACCGTTTCGGCATGCCGTCTGTGCAACCGGCATACGACGAAGGCCTCAACACCTGGTGGGAGGTCTCGGCCAAGCCGTTGACCACGCAACAGATGCACACCCGGCTCGCGGGGGGTCAGTGACATGCTGCGTTATCTGAGTAGGCGTTTGCTGCTGATCATCCCCACGCTGCTGTGCATTCTGGTGGTCAATTTCCTCATCGTGCAGGCCGCACCGGGTGGCCCGGTGGAACAAGCCATTGCGCGCCTGCAAGGCTTCGGCGGACACAGCATGGGCGGCGGTGGCGAAGTGGCCGCGACGGGCGGTGCCGGGCGCAGCAGCCGTGGCCTCGACCCGGCGCTGATCGAAGAAATCAAACACCACTACGGCTTCGACAAACCGATGCACGAACGCCTGTGGCTGATGCTGAAAAACTACGCGCAACTGGATCTGGGCAGCAGTTTCTTTCGTGGCGCCAAGGTCACCGACCTGATCGCGCAGAAGTTGCCGGTGTCGCTGTCGCTGGGCTTGTGGGCAACGTTGATCACCTACCTGATTTCGATCCCGCTGGGCATTCGCAAAGCAATCACCAACGGCAGCGCCTTCGATGTCTGGAGCAGCACGGCGATCATCATCGGCTACGCGATGCCGGCGTTTCTGTTCGCGATTCTGTTGATCGTGGTGTTTGCCGGTGGCAGTTACGTCAACTGGTTTCCGGTGCAGGGCCTGGTCTCGGACAACTTCGACAGCCTCAGCCCCCTCGGCAAAGTCGGCGATTACCTCTGGCATCTGGTATTGCCGGTGACGGCGCTGGTGATCGGCGGCTTCGCCACGCTGACCATCCTGACCAAAAACAGCTTCCTCAACGAAATCAGCCGCCAGTACGTGATCACTGCGCGGGCCAAGGGTTTGACCGAGCGCCGCGTGCTTTACGGCCATGTGTTTCGCAACGCGATGCTGCTGGTGGTGGCCGGTGTGCCGTCGGCGTTGATCGAGGTGTTTTTCGCCGGCTCCTTGCTGATCGAAACCATTTTCAACCTCGATGGCCTCGGGCGCATGAGCTACGAAGCGGCGGTGTCGCGTGATTATCCGGTGGTGTTCGGCGCGCTGTTTCTGTTCACCCTGTTCGGCCTGCTGATCAAGCTGATCGGCGACCTCTGCTACACCCTGCTCGACCCGCGCATCGACTTCTCGGCGAGGACTGCCTGATGTTCACACTTTCCCCTCTGGGCCAGCGCCGCATTGCGCAATTCAAGGCCAACCGGCGTGGACGCTGGTCGCTGTGGCTGTTTATCGGCCTGTGCCTGGTCTGCCTCGGCGGTGAGCTGATTGCCAATGACAAACCCTTGGTGATCCGCTATCACGACGCCTTCTATTTCCCGATTCTCAGCGATTATCTGGAAACCGATTTCGGCGGCGAACTGCCGTTCCAGCCGGATTACGCCAGCGCCTACGTACACCGGCTGATCGAGGATCAGGGCGGCTGGATGCTGTTCCCGCCGATTCCGTTCAGCTACGACACGGTCAACTACGACCTCGACGAGCCGGCACCGAGCCCGCCCTCGGCGAGCAACTGGCTGGGCACCGACGATCAGGCACGGGACGTCTTAGCGCGGGTGATTTTCGGCACACGGATTTCGATTCTGTTTGCACTGATCCTCACCGGCATCAGTGCGCTGGTGGGCATCGTCGCCGGGGCATTGCAGGGTTATTACGGCGGTTGGGTCGACTTGCTCGGGCAGCGGCTATTGGAGATATGGTCGGGGCTACCGGTGCTGTATCTGTTGATCATCCTGTCCGGTTTCGTCTCGCCGAGTTTCTGGTGGTTGCTGGGGATCATGGCGCTGTTTTCCTGGCTGGCACTGGTGGATGTAGTGCGGGCCGAATTCCTTCGCGGGCGCAATCTGGAATACGTCAAAGCCGCACGGGCCTTGGGCCTGACTGACACCGCACTGATGTGCCGGCACATTCTGCCCAACGCGATGACCTCCACCCTCACCTACCTGCCGTTCATTCTCACCGGTGCCATCGCCACCCTGACCGCACTGGATTTTCTCGGCTTCGGCATGCCGGCGGGCAGCGCATCGCTGGGCGAACTGATCGGCCAGGCCAAGCGCAATCTGCAAGCGCCATGGCTGGGGCTGACGGCGTTTTTCGCGCTGGCGCTGATTCTTTCGTTGCTGGTGTTTATCGGTGAGGCCTGCCGTGACGCATTCGATCCCCGGAGCTGACATGAACGACAACCTGATTGAAATCCGCGACCTGCGCGTCGCCTTCGCCGGGCAGCAAGTGGTGCATGGTGTGAACCTCGATATTCGCCGTGGCGAATGCCTGGCACTGGTCGGCGAATCCGGCTCGGGCAAGTCGGTGACGGCGCATTCGATCCTGCGCTTGTTGCCGGACAAGAGTGTCAGCAGCAGCGGCTCGATCCGCTACCACGGCATGGACTTGTTGCAGGCCAGCGAGCAGCAGATGCGCGGTTTGCGCGGCAACCGGATCGCGATGATTTTCCAGGAGCCGATGACTTCGCTGAACCCGCTGCACACCGTGGAAAAGCAGGTCAGCGAAGTGTTGGAAATTCACAAAGGCCTCAAGGGCCGCGCCGCTCGCGCACGGACGCTGGAGCTGCTGGAGCTGGTCGGTATTCGCCAGCCCCTGCAGCGCTTGAAAGCCTATCCGCATCAGCTCTCCGGCGGTCAGCGGCAACGGGTGATGATCGCCATGGCGCTGGCCAACGAGCCGCAATTGTTGATCGCCGATGAACCGACCACGGCGCTCGACGTGACCGTGCAGCAGAAGATTCTCGAATTGCTGATCGAGCTGCAGCAGCGCCTCGGCATGTCGCTGTTGCTGATCAGCCACGACCTCAATCTGGTGCGGCGCATCGCTCAGCGGGTGTGCGTGATGCGCCATGGCGAGATCGTCGAACAGGCCGATTGCGCAGCGCTGTTTCGGGCACCGCAGCATCCTTACAGTCGTTTGTTGATCGAGGCTGAACCCAGCGGTGCGCCGGTGCCGAGTGAGTACGATCACAACTTGCTTGAGGTCGACGATCTGAAGGTCTGGTTCCCGTTGCCCAAAGGGTTTTTCAGTCGCCAGCAGGATTACATCAAAGCCGTGGATGGCGTGAGTTTCACCCTGCAACGCGGCAAGACCCTGGGCATTGTCGGTGAGTCGGGTTCGGGCAAGTCGACGCTGGGTCAGGCGATCCTGCGCCTGGTGGAATCGGAGGGCAGTATCCGTTTCGGCAACAAACAGCTGAGCCTGCTCAATCAACGCTTGATGCGACCGTTGCGGCGGCAGATTCAAGTGGTGTTCCAGGATCCGTTCGGCAGCCTCAGCCCTCGGATGTCGGTGCAGCAGATCATTGCCGAAGGCCTGCTGACCCACGGTATCGGCACTGCGGCCGAACGCGAAGCGGCGGTGATTCGCGTGCTTGAGGAGGTCGGCCTCGACCCGCAAAGCCGCCATCGTTACCCACACGAGTTTTCCGGTGGCCAGCGCCAGCGCATTTCCATCGCGCGCGCCTTGGTGCTGGAGCCGGCGCTGATTCTGCTCGATGAACCGACCTCTGCGCTGGATCGCACGGTGCAGAAGCAGGTGGTGGAATTATTGCGGCAATTGCAGATCAGGCATGGTCTGACCTATCTGTTCATCAGCCATGACCTGGCAGTGGTGCACGCACTGGCCCATGACTTGATCGTGATCAAGGACGGCAAGGTGGTCGAGCAAGGATCGTCGCGGGAGATCTTCGCCGCGCCGCAACATCCTTACACCCAGGAGTTGCTGAACGCCTCCGGCCTCAAACCCAATAAGGAACCCTGTGGGAGCTGGCTTGCCAGCGATTGCGGTGTATCAGAGAAAACGATGTTGGCTGACACGACGCCATCGCTGACAAGCCAGCTCCCACAGGTATAGAGGTGATCCAGAAAAATATTTTCCAGCCACTGCATCCAAACGTCTCCGCCACGGGTAGTCCCTGTAACAGCCACTGATGGCTGCCAGCGATCTACCCTTTTCGGAGAACACACTGATGAACACCACACAGCTGATTTGCTTCACCGGTTTGCTCGCAGCCTCCGCCGGCGCTTTCGCCCAAAGCGGCCTGCCGGACAGCATCAAAGTCCCGGATGGCCACAAAGTCGCAATGGAAACCACCGGTGTCGGCGAGATCACCTACGAATGCCGCGACAAACCCAATGCCGCCGGGCAGACCGAGTGGACCTTTGTCGGCCCCAAAGCGGTGCTCAATGATCGCAGCGGCAAGCAAGTCGGCACCTACTTCGGCCCACCCGCCACCTGGCAGGCCAAGGACGGTTCGAAAGTCACCGGCACGCAATTGGCCGTGGCGCCGTCGAGTCCGGGCAACCTGCCTTATCAACTGGTCAAGGCCAACCCGGCCGAGGGCAAAGGCGCGATGAGCGGCGTCAGCTACATCCAGCGGGTCGCACTCAAGGGTGGCGTGGCGCCCGGCAGTGAATGCACGGCGGCGAACAAGGGCAAGCAGGAAGTGGTGAAATATCAGGCGGATTACATCTTCTGGGCGGCGAACTGATTTCCTGACTCATCGCAAATCCCCTGTAGGAGTGAGCTTGCTCGCGACAGCGGAGTGTCAGCCAACACAGGCTTCACTGACGCACCGCTGTCGCGAGCAGGCTCTCTCCTGCAAAGGGAATGGAGTTGTGTGGATGTTTGCGGAATGTGAGCTAGATTGCACGACATGCCTTTAGCCGAATCCGTTTTCGATTACGAAGCCCGCCTCGCTGCCTGTGCCCGAGGCGAGCGCCTGGCCCTGCACGATTTGTACGTACAGGAAGGCCCACGCCTGCTCGGTGTGGCCAAACGGCTGGTGCGCGACACGGCGCTGGCGGAGGACATTGTTCATGAGGCATTCATCAAGATCTGGAACGGCGCGGCGGGATTTGATCCGGCGCGTGGTTCGGCGCGTGGCTGGATGTTCAGCGTGACCCGGCATCTGGCGCTGAATCTGTTACGTGATCAGGGCCGGGAAACGCCCTTTGACGAAGCTCACGAAGTGGCTGTGGATGAGGACGGTTTCGACGCCCACGCGCATTCGGCGCGCATCCACCGCTGTCTGGAACAACTGGAACCACAACGGCGCAGTTGCATCCTGCATGCCTACGTCGACGGCTACAGCCACGCGCAGATCGCCACCCGTCTCGACACGCCACTGGGCACCGTCAAAGCCTGGATCAAACGCAGCCTCAATGCGTTGCGGGAGTGCATGGGATGACCACTGAATCGGCGCAGCAACTTGATGAACTGGCCAGCGAATACGTGCTCGGCACCCTGTCAGCGCCGGAGCGCGAAGCGGTGCAACAGCGCTTGCGCAACGAGCCCGAACTGCAAGCCGCGGTGGATGCCTGGGAGCGGCGATTGCTGGACCTGACGGACCTGGCCGGAACGCATCCGCCCTCGCCGCACTTGTGGCCACGCATCGAACGCAGTGTCGAGCGACTCTCGCGCAAGGCACCTGAGCCGGCGCGTCCTTCGTGGTGGAATCTGCTGCCGTTGTGGCGGAGTCTGAGCGCCGCCGGGCTGGCCGCGACGCTGATCCTGGGGACGTTGTTGGTGACCCAGACCGCGCCGAAACCAAGCTATCTGGTGGTACTGGTCGCCCCGCAGGACAAGGCGCCAGGCTGGGTGATCCAGGCGAACAATGCACGGGAGATCCAGTTGATTCCGCTGGGAGTGGTCGAAGTGCCGGCGGACAAGGCGCTGGAGTTCTGGACCAAAGCTGACGGCTGGCAAGGGCCGGTGTCGCTGGGGCTGGTCAAACCGGGGCAGGCATTGAAGGTGCCGCTGGACAAACTGCCGCCGCTGCAACCGAACCAGCTGTTCGAACTCACCCTCGAAGGCGCCAACGGCTCGCCGATCGGCAAACCGACCGGACCGATTCAGGCCATCGGCAGAGCCGTCAAAGTGCTTTGAGCACGCATCAACCGGCCTTGGCCATGCAGCGTTTGTAGCGCTCATCCACACGTTTGGCGAACCACGCGGTGGTCAGTTTGCGGGTGATTTTCGGGCTCTGCAGCACGATCCCCGGCAGCACGGCGCGCGGCAGGGTTTTGCCCTCGGCCTTGTCCGCCAGCTCAAACACCCGTTGATAGAGCTTCGTCTCCTCGAATTCCAGGGTCTTGCCTTTCTCCAGTTGATCGCGAATCGTCGGATTGCGCATGCCCAGCGACTTGCCGAGGGTGCGCACTGCCAGCTCGGTGCTGCCGGGCAGGATCGAGTCATAGCGGATCAGGTCGCCATCCAGCGCCAAGGGAATGCCCGAGGCACGGCTGACCGCGTTCTGGAACGCCGCATTACGGCTGGCGTACCACCCGGCATTGAAGTCGGCAAAGCGGTACAACGGCTCGCGGTAACTCACCGGATAACCGAGCAAATGCGCGGTGCCGAAGTACATGCCGCCACGGCGGGTGAACACTTCGTGGCGGATCGTGCCGCTGACCGGGTACGGGTAGTCCCTGGCGTGCTGCTCGGCGAATTCGATGCTGACCTGCATCGGCCCGGCGGTGTGCACCGGGTTGAAGCCACCGAACAAGGTGCGCCCCATCGGTACCATGCCGATGAAGTCGTCGAACACCGCACTCAAGTCTTTCTCGCTGCGCGCGGCGTTCAGGCGTTCGCTGTAGGTCTTGCCGGTGGGCGAACGCACCGCCAGCGCGGCGCTGACCAGCATCCCGGGGATGTGCGCCTTGCCGGCGCGGCGGTCGATCTCGTCACGGGCGATCTTGCCCAGGCCCGGCACCGTCGGGTCAACCTGAAAGGTCGATTCCTGCTCGGCCACTGCCAGCACCGAACACAGGTTTTGCGTGGTCGGACTGATGTTCTGCGCGGCGAACGCGGCATAAATATCGGTGGCCCAGCCCTGGCGGTCAGGCACTTTTGCCGGCATCAGCCGCACGATTTCGGCCTTCACTTCGGCGGGCGCACGCGGGGCAGGTTCACTGCTGCGCTGGCCCGCGCAACCGGCGAGCACCAGCAGTGCAGCGAGAGAGATCAGTAATCGAGGGCTGTACATAGTGCTCCTTGGCGTGCGTTGAGCCGGTTCACCATACGATCAAAGGTGTGGCGCAGGCTAGGACTGCCGCAACGAAACACTGTTCCCGTGAGTATCGCGATCTTTGTAGCGAGGGCGCTTGCCGCCGCCGGGTCGCGAAGCGGCCCCTGCTTCTCTGATACAAGCGCACTGCCGCACAGTCCAGCGCAAGCAAGCGCCCTCGCCACACAATCTCGGCAAAAATGCAAAGGCCCGGCAGCGCCACCGCTGCGGGGCCTTTTCCGTCTGGCTGAGAAACTGGCCGCGCCGCCCTGCTGATCCATACTTGCTGCACAGCTGAAGGAGGACAGGCCATGAACCGCAGCGACGTACTGATCATCGGCGCCGGCCCGACCGGCCTGGTGCTGGCCCTGTGGCTGAGCAAACTCGGTGTGCGCGTGCGCATCCTCGACAAGACCTCCGCCCCCGGCACCACGTCCCGGGCGCTGGCGGTGCAGGCGCGAACCCTGGAGTTGTATCGTCAGCTGGACCTGGCCGACACCGTAGTGCGCAAGGGCCATCGGGTGGCGGCGGCGAACTTCTGGGTCAACGGCAAACCGGTCGCGCAATTGCCGCTGAACCGTATTGGCGAAGGGCTGACACCCTACGCGTTCGTCGAAATCTTCCCCCAGGATGAGCATGAACGGCTGCTGATCGAGCGCCTGGAAGATTACGGCGTCAGTGTCGAACGCAACACCACGCTGGAGAGCTTCGAGGAAACCAGCGACGGCCTCACCGCGCATCTGCGCTTGCCCGACGGCGAGCAGGAAATCTGTCAGGCCTGCTATCTGGCGGGCTGCGACGGCGCCCGTTCGGTGGTGCGCAAATCCCTCGACGCCGGTTTTCCTGGCGGCACGTATCAACAGATCTTCTATGTGGCAGACGTCAAGGCCAGCGGCCCGGCGATGAATGGCGAGCTGCACCTGGATCTGGATGAGGCAGACTTTCTCGCAGTGTTCCCGTTGGCTGGCGAAGGCCGCGCGCGGCTGATCGGCACGGTGCGCGACGAGCGTGCGGATCGCGCCGACACCCTGGCGTTTTCCGATGTCAGCAGCCGCGCCATCGAACACCTGAAAGTCCACATCGAGGACGTGCATTGGTTTTCCACCTACCGCGTGCATCACCGGGTGGCCGAACACTTTCGCAGCGGTCGCGCGTTCCTGCTCGGCGATGCCGCGCACGTGCACAGTCCGGCCGGTGGTCAGGGCATGAACACCGGCATCGGCGATGCGATCAATCTGGCGTGGAAACTCGCGGCGGTGCTCGGCGGCGGCGCCGAACCGGGCCTGCTCGACAGCTACGAAACCGAACGCATTGCCTTCGCCCGTCGACTGGTGTCGACCACCGACAAAGTGTTCAGCTTCGTCACCGCCGAGGGGCGCATGGCCGATCTGCTGCGCATGCGGGTGGCACCGTTCCTGATCCCGAAACTGGCGGCGTTCGAGGCCAGCCGCGAATTTCTCTTTCGCACTGTGTCGCAGGTCACCCTCAACTACCGCGGCATGCCGCTCAGCCAGGGCGTGGCCGGCCACGTGCACGGCGGCGATCGCCTGCCGTGGGCGCATGACGGTGAAGGCGATAATTACGAGCCACTACGGCAGCCGTGCTGGCAGGTGCACGTGTACGGCGACACCAGCGACGAGATGATCGCCTGGTGCCACGCACACCATCTGCCGCTGCATGTGTTCGACTGGCGTCCGGCGTTTGAAACAGCGGGGTTGGGGCGTAACGGATTTTATCTGTTGCGCCCGGACACCTATGTGGCGATAGCGGACAACAGCGCCGATCCGAAGGTGATCGAACGCTATTTTCGCGATCACGGGATCCGGCCGTATTTCGCCTGCCCCTGACCCAAAAACACCCAAAAACCTGTGGGAGCTGGCTTGCCAGCGATGAGGCCGGCACAGTCAAAATCAACGTTGACTGAGCTACCGCAATCGCTGGCAAGCCAGCTCCCACAAGGGCACTTCGGTGTTTGTCAGATCCCGGCCAGCGCCAGATCCATCGCAAAGTAGGTGAAGATCAGATCCGCACCCGCTCGCTTGATGGCGCCGAGGCTTTCACGCACCACGCGGTCCTCGTCAATCGCCCCGGCCTGCGCGCCGAACTTGATCATCGCGTACTCGCCGCTGACCTGATACGCCGCCAGCGGCAGGTTCGAGGCCTGACGGATGTCGCGGATGATGTCCAGGTACGCACCGGCCGGTTTGACCATCAGTGCATCGGCGCCTTCCTGCTCGTCGAGCAGCGATTCGCGCAGGGCTTCGCGGCGGTTCATCGGGTTCATCTGGTAACTTTTGCGATCGCCCTTCAGCGCGCTGCCACCGGCCTCGCGGAACGGGCCGTAGAGGGCCGAGGCGAATTTGGTCGAATAGGCCATGATCGGGATCTGCGTGAAGCCGGCCGCGTCGAGGGCCTGACGAATCGCCCGCACCTGACCGTCCATCGCCGCCGACGGCGCGATCACGTCAGCACCGGCGCGCGCGGCCGCCACCGCTTGTTTGCCGAGGTTGATCAAGGTCTGGTCGTTGTCCACTTCATGGTTGTGCAGCACGCCGCAGTGGCCGTGATCGGTGTATTCGCAGAAGCAGGTGTCGGACATCACGATCATGTCCGGCACCGCGTCCTTGGCAATGCGCGACATGCGCGAGACCAGGCCGTCTTCGCGCCAGGTGTCGCTGCCGTTGCTGTCCAGATGGTGGGATACACCGAAGGTCATCACCGACTTGATCCCGGCACGGGCATAGCGCTCGATCTCGCTGGCCAGTTTGCGCTCGGGAATGCGCATCACCCCCGGCATACTCTTGATCGGCACGAAATCGTCGATGTCTTCTTCGACGAAAATCGGCAGTACCAGATCGTTCAGGCTGAATTCGGTTTCCTGGAACAGACTGCGCAGGCTCGCATTGCGGCGCAGACGGCGGGGACGTGCTTCGGGGAACTGACTGGACATGGGGCCTTTCCTGAAATCGGAAGATGAGACGAAAGTCGTAGGGGGCGAAGCTTATGCCTTGCGGCGGGCGGGGTACAAACCTGGATCAATCAAGAGTGCATTACCGGGGGCGTAATAATCCGTCAGCTTCACCCTGAAACCCTGTGGGAGCTGGCTTGCCAGCTCCCACAGGGTCGTGTGTCGATTACGACGGAATGGTCAGGCCTCGAATCACCGCCGGCCGGGCCAGGAAGCGCTCGAGCACGCGGGTGACGTTCGGGAAGTTCTGGATGCCGACCAGATCCCCGGCCTCATAGAACCCGATCAAGTTGCGCACCCACGGGAACGTTGCGATGTCGGCAATGGTGTAGCGCTCGCCCATGATCCAGTCGCGGCCTTCCAGCCGACCGTCGAGCACCTTGAGCAGGCGTGTGCTTTCGTCGACGTAGCGATCCCGGGGACGCTTGTCCTCGTAGTCCTTGCCGGCGAATTTGTTGAAGAAACCGAGCTGGCCGAACATCGGGCCGATGCCGCCCATCTGGAACATCAGCCACTGAATGGTTTCGTAACGCAGTGCGCCTTCCTGAGCCAGTAACTGGCCACTTTTGTCGGCCAGGTAAATCAGGATCGCCCCGGATTCAAACAACGGCAGCGGCTGGTCGCCGGGACCGTGAGGGTCGAGGATCGCCGGAATCTTGTTGTTCGGGTTCAACGACAGGAACTCGGCGGACAACTGGTCCTGGGTGTCAAAGCCGACGCGGTGCGGTTCGTACGGCAGGCCGATCTCTTCGAGCATGATCGAGACTTTGACGCCGTTGGGCGTTGGCAGGGAATAGAGCTGAATCCAGTCAGGGTACTGCGCGGGCCATTTCCGGGTGATCGGGAACGCGGACAGATCGGTCATGGGAAGCATCCAGTCACAATTTAAAGCCTGATCATAATGTAGGCGCGGCCACGGACTGCGATGTTTTTGAGCGCGCTGTTGCAAAACAAAATCAAAAATTCGCCGCCGCCAGCCGCTTCTGCACGAACCGTAACATCCCTCGTCTACGGTGCATGAACCAAACCGGCCTCAGGGACTCTGAGCTATGCCATTCGCAAAGGAAGCACGACACGACAGGGAAAACACCCGGAGCTGGGAGCCCGCGGTGGAACGGTTTGTCAGCCTCAACCGACATTGCTGAAGAATCCTTTATCCAATGACGAACCTCATGAGATTCGCCAAACGCTTCAACCATCGCGCGTACATGGCCCTGCCCTCCCTGCTGGCGGTCAGTGCGCTGTTCCTGTCGCTGGAATCGAGCCAGATTCGCGCGCAACCGGTGGACGGCACCCAGACGCTGGTGTTTCTGCGCCACGCGGAGAAGCCCGATGGCGGGCTCGGCCAGCTTAATTGCCAGGGCCTGAACCGTGCGATCGAGCTGTCGACGCTGCTGCCGGAAAAGTTCGGCAAGGCCGATTACGTGTTCGCCGCCGACCCGACGCGCAATGTCGAGGAAGGCGAGCTGGACAACTCCTACAGCTACATTCGGCCTCTGATGACCATCAGCCCCGCCGCCATCAAACTCGGCCTGCCGGTGAACATTGAGTTTTCGGCCAACGACACCAGCGACCTGGCCCGCGAACTGCTGGAGGACAAGTACCACAACTCGACGATCTACACCGCGTGGTCCCACGGCTATCTGCCAGAGCTGATCAACAAGGTCGCCGGGAAAGCGCTGGGCGAGAAACAGAACATCACCGACGACTGGGCGGCCAACGATTTCGACTCGCTGTATGTGCTGACCCTGACCTGGCACAACGGCAAGGCCAGTCTGCAGAGCCACAGCTACAAGCAGGGGCTGGATCATGGCAAGCAAACCTGTCCTACCTGAATCTTGCTGATTCATGCGGGCCTCATCGCTGGCAAGCCGGCTCCCACAGGGTTGCAGGACGTACACAAATTTCATGTACATCCGCGATACCTGTGGGAGCTGGCTTGCCAGCGATGCGGCCGGCAAAAACGCTATGAATCTTTCTGATTCAAGCGCTCGCGAAGATACTCAAGCACCGCCCCGCGCTCCCCGGCAAACTCGATCCGCCCGCCCTTCTTCTCGCGCTGAAATACATACATCGGGTCGTAATACTCACGCAGCAAGCCTTCGATCCAGCCGCGATGCAAATCCACCGCCCCGCTACGCCCCTGCTCGGCCAGCGCGTCTTCCATCAGCATCAACATCCGCCGATGCCGCTCGCCACCCAGGCGCTTCTGCACATTGTTGAGGCTTTCGAGCAGCCGCTCGGAAAACAGCAAAAAACCGTCCTCGCCATGCACCGTGGCAAACTCCGCGGACAGGTCCACCACGTAATCGCGCAGGATCCGCTCTACGCGATGTTCAAAACGGTCCTCGAGCCAGACCATCGGGTACTGCTGCATGCCCTGATACAGCGGCAGCGGCAAGGCGCAACTGCCAACCACCCGGCTCTCGTCCTCGAGCACGAACTGCTCGATCCCGGCGTCGCGTTTCTTGAGGATGTCGATGGCCAGACGGTTCTCGAAATCAATGTTCGACGGCTGCCCGGTGGCCCGTTTGCCAAAGCTTGAACCGCGATGGTTGGCGTGCCCCTCAAGGTCCAGACCATTGCGCAGTTGCACCAGCACTTCGGTCTTGCCGGTGCCGGTCATGCCGCCGAGCAAAACGAAATCACATTGGTCGATGGCCTGCTCCAGGGTGTCGATCAGAAAGGTGCGCATCGCCTTGTAGCCACCGCCGACACGCGGATAGTCGATGCCGGCCTCGTCGTGCAGCCACTGTTGGGTGATCTGCGAACGCAAACCGCCTCGAAAACAATAGATAAGACCATCGGGGTGGGCCCGGGCAAAATCGGCCCAGGCTTGAATACGCTCGGCCTTGACCGCGCCGGACACCAGTTGATGGCCCAGTTCGATAGCAGCCTGCTGCCCATGCTGCTTGTAACAGGTGCCGATCTTCTGCCGCTCGATGTCATTCATCAGCGGCAGATTGATCACGCCGGGGAACGCGCCCTTGTGAAACTCGACTGGCGCGCGGGCGTCCATCAGCGGCCGGTCGTTGAGGAAAATGTCACGGTAGTCGGTGCAATCGCGGTGCATCAAATCACCTCGACTGCGTTCGTCTGTCGCTCAACCAGTTCGCCGATTGGCTCAAGGTTCAGGCCCAGTTCGGCGGCGACGGCGAGGAACTCGTTATTGCCCTCAGGCGTGACGGCAATCAACAGACCGCCGCTGGTTTGCGGGTCGCACAACAGCCGTTTGTGCAATTCCTGCACGCGGCCGACCTTGCTTGAATAACTGTCGAAGTTGCGCAACGTACCGCCGGGGACGCAGCCCTGATCGAGGTAATACTCAACGCTGTCCAGACGCGGCACGCGGTCGTAGGCGATGCGTGCGGTAAGCTGGCTACCGTCGGCCATTTCCACCAGGTGGCCGAGCAGGCCGAAACCGGTGACATCGGTCATCGCCGTCACGCCGGCGAGTTTGCCGAAGCGGCTGCCGGGTTTGTTCAGCGTGCACATCCAGTCGCGGGCCACGCCAACATCGCCAGGACGCAACTTGCCCTTTTTCTCGGCGGTGGTAAGGATGCCGATGCCCAGGGGTTTGGTCAGGTACAGCAGGCAACCGGCGGTGGCGGTGTCGTTGCGTTTCATATGACGCTTTTCCACCAGACCGGTGACGGCGAGGCCGAAGATCGGCTCCGGCGCATCAATCGAATGCCCGCCCGCCAGTGGAATGCCCGCTGCGTCGCACACCGCACGGCCGCCACGAATCACTTCACGCGCCACTTCCGGGGCCAGCACATTGACCGGCCAGCCGAGGATCGCAATCGCCATCAACGGATCACCGCCCATCGCGTAGATGTCGCTGATTGCATTGGTCGCCGCGATGCGGCCGAAATCGAACGGGTCGTCGACGATCGGCATGAAGAAATCCGTGGTCGATACCACACCGCGCTCGGCATCAATCTCGTACACGGCCGCATCATCGCGCGAGGCATTGCCCACCCACAGTTTCGGATCGAGGTTCTGCGCCCCGCTGCCGGCCAGAATCACCTCCAGCACCTGCGGGGAAATCTTGCAGCCGCAACCGGCGCCGTGGCTGTATTGGGTCAGACGAATCGGCTCGCTCATCAGGGGAGTCTCTGGCAATGGATGGGGCGGATTCTAGCAGAGCGCGGGCGGGCAGATTTTTGCGCTGGATGACAGGACCTCATCGCAAGCTCGCTCGCGACAGCTATCGAACGCTCCCCGCCGACTCAAGGCCGGACGCAAACAACCTTGCCATTGTGCCCAGCAAAAAAAAACCGCCCTCGCGGGCGGCTGAAGGTGCTTCGACCCTAAACCTGAATCAAAAGCTTTGACTGAAGCTGATGTTGAAGGCGCTGTCGTTGTTGTCGCTCGACACCTGGCCCGAGTAGCCGATACCCAGCTTGCCGGTCGGGGTGACCTGGAAGTCGATGCCGGCTTCGAGCAAGGCGCTGTCCTTGGCGATCGGCACGCCCTGGGTACTGAACGAGGCGCCGCCGTCGATGAAGCTCAGGTCGGCGTCAGGCTTGGTGTCGCCGTACGCATGGCGCCAGCCGATGGCTGCGCGGGGCGTCAACTGGCTGCCGTTGGCCAGGGTCATACGCTTGCCGACGCGCACCCCGAGGGTCGAGTAGGTGATGTCCTGATCGGCGTCGGCCTTCAGGCGCCCCACTCCGCCTTTTTCCTTGGCGGTATCGCTGTCGTAGTTGACGTAGGCCAGCCCGGCGAACGGCTCGATGGCCACTCCCGCCGCGCTGATCGCGTACCCCACTTCACCGAACACCTGCGCGCTGCGCGCGTCGTAATCTGCCTTCAGGCGGTCGTTGTAGCTGCCGACGCTGACATCGCGTTTGCTCTCGATGCTGTGCCAGCTGTATGCCGCGCCGAGGCGCACGGCCAAGGCATCGAACTGCGAGTTCAGATAGCCGGCCAGGTGGTAGCTGTCGACCTTGGCATCGGAGTTGCGATCATGCGCGTTGAGGTTGCTGCGGGTGTAGCCGGCGGCCATCCCGGCACGCCAGGTGTCGTCCAGCGCCTTGTCGGTGCCGAGCATGAAACCGCCAAGGTTGCGATCGACTTTCGCCGTGTTGCTGTCGCCGCCCATGTCCCCCCAGGCACCGATGGCCCGGATCCAGCCGACCATTTCCCCGTGACAGCCGTTGCTGCTCAGCTGGGTGTCGCTCGGTGCCAGCGTCCGGCGTGGATCGTCCGAGGCGCTGCACGACGGCTGGCGCATGCGGTCATTGACCGCCTCACGGATGAAGCGCGAATCCTCGAGCATGGCGCTGGCCGTGCTGGCGTGGATTTCCCCGGACAGACTGTCGAATGCGTTACGCGCACCGGCCACGCTGAGGTTGACGATCTGATTCTGCAGGGCCGCCCCCGCCGGGCCGTTATGGGTGAGTGCCGTGGCGGTGGCGCGCTGGTTACCCGTGGCGGCGACGTCGGCGAACGAGTTGCCGTTGCGGCTGACGGCCAGGGTGACCGAGTCGGCACCATAGATCAGCGAGCTGTCGAGGAACGCATACTGCGGCAGATCGGCTGAACTGAAGGTGCCGGTCACGCCGCCACCTGCGGTGATCAGTGAGTATCTGGTGTTACCGGTGAACGGCGCGAGGCTGTTGACCACCAGCCCGCCACCGAGGGTGGCCGTGCCCCCCACCGCCAGCGGCGTGGCGGTCGGCGAACTGACCGTCAACGCCAAGACACCATCCGCCGCGTTGCTCAGGTTACCGGCCACACTCAAGGTGCCGTCGGCGCCACCGGAAGCCACTACACCGTGGTTGACCACCGAGCCAACGCTGCCGTTGCCGCTCAAGCCCGCACCGTTGGCGACAGTGACCTGCCCGCCCAGCGAGGCCCGGGCCGCACGGTTGTCGACTTGCAGCACGCCCTGATCGACCGCAACCGTGCCAGTGAACGGTTGATCACCGGTCAACAACAAGGTACCGGCGCCACGTTTGGCCAGCGCTCCGGCGCCCTTGATGGCGCCATTGAACCGGCCATTGGTGTTCTGCAGGAACACCAGTGAGGCGTTGTTAGTGATGTTGCCTTGCAGGCTGGTGGTGTTACCGACCAGCGTACCGCCACTGACCGTGGTACCACCGCTGTAGGTGTTGGCAGCGCTCAGCAGCAATGTGCCGGCGTCGAGTTTTTCGATGCCGCCGGTGCCGATCAGCGGCACGTCGATTTCGGCACTGCCGCCGGCATTTACCCGGATCGGCGCTGGCGTGCCACCGGGGCCGTTGACCGGAGTCAGTGTATCGCCGGCATCCAGAACCAGGCTGTAGCCACCGACGAGGAACTGCAGGCCGGTGAAGTTCTGATTGCCCTGCACCGTGACCGTGCCGCCCTGCCCGCCGAATACGGCGAACTGACCGTTGGCAGCCAACGCTTGCGTGCCGCTCGGATCGGTCCAGTTGGTCGCCGGGCCCCACACGCCACTGCCGCCGCCGATGCTGCCGTCAGGGTTGGTGGTGCCGCCGTTCCAGAACTGCACTTCACCCGGCGTGCCCTGCACCAGCAGGTTGACCTGATTGGCAATCGCCGTTTGCAGGGTCAGGTTGGCCGCCGACACCGGCAGGCTGCCGTAGATCAGGCCGTTGTCGGTCAGGCTGCCGCCGTAGCTGAAGAGTTGGTAGACCCCGGTGCCGAAACCGCCGGCGTTGCTGATGTTCAGCGTGCCGTCGAGGGTCAGGTTGCCGGCGACGTTGACCACGGTGGTCGAACTGCTGGCCGAGCCAAGGCTGAAGTCCAGATTGCTGCCCGAGGACAACGCCAGCGCGCCGACCGACAACGGCGTGGCGGTACCACCACCGGTCAGCGTTGCGCCGCTGGCCAGTTGCACGTTACCGCCCAGTTGCCCGCTGCCGCCGACTTTCGCGCCGCTGGCGACGTTGACGTTGGCGCTGTTGAGCACACCGTTGACGATCAGGTTGCCGGCCTGCACCGAGGTGTCGCCGGTGAAGGTGTTGTTGCCGCTGAGCAGCAACTGGCCAGTGCCGGTTTTGTTCAGCGTACCGCTGCCGGTGAGGTTGCCGGTGTAGCTGCCGTCGGCGTTCTGCGCGAAGGTCAGCGCCGCGTTGTTGACGATCGCGCCTTGCAGGCTGCTGGTGTCGCCAGTGGTGCTGCCGCCGTTCAGCGTGGTGCCGCCGCTGTAGGTGTTGGCACCGCTGAGCAGCAAGTCGCCGCTGCCGTTTTTCACCAGGCTGCCGGTGCCGGTGATGGCGCCGAGCAGCGTGGTGTTCTGGTTGCCGGCCAGGGTCAGTTGCGCACCGAGGTTGACCGCGTTGGCCAGTTGCAGCGCCGAGGTGCTGTCGAGGGTGCCGTTGCCGGTCACGCTCAGGGCGCCGCTGCTGATTGCGCTGTTGTTGCCCAGCACCAGCGTGCCGCCAGCCAGTTGCGTGCCGCCGCTGTAGGTGTTGCTGCCGTTGATGGTCAGGCTCGACGCACCGGACTTGATCAGGCTGCCGGCACCGCTGACGACACCGTCGAGGGTCAAGGCGTTGCTGCCGGCGACGGTCAGACCGCCATTGAGCAGCACGTTGTTGGCGAGGCTGATCGCCGCATTGCTGTCCAGTGCGGTGCCGTCCGCTGCGGTCAGCACACCCGTGCCGAGCGCGGCGTTGTTGCCGACAACGATCTTGCCGCCATTCAGCGCAGTACCGCCGGTGTACCCGTTGGCGGCGTTGAGCACCAGCGTGCCGCTGTCGTATTTGCCGAGGGTGCCGGTGCCGTTGAGCGCCACGCCGAGGGTTGCGGTGGCGTTCGGATCGACGCGCACCGAAGCATTGCCCATCGAGCCGTTGACCAGGTTCAGCGAACCCGCCGTGCCGTTCTGCAAGCTGTAGCCGTCGGTGACGAACTGCATGCCGGTGATGGTTTGCGCGCCGTTGACCGTCACCGTGCCCGCCGTGCCCTGGAATACCGCGAAGTTATTGGTCCAGGCCTGATTGGTGGTGCCGTTGACGTCGGTCCAGTTGGTGGTGCCGGAACCCCAGGTGCCGCTGCCGCCCTCCACCGAGCCGTTGGCCACCAGTTGGTTGCCGTCCCAGAACTGCACGGTGACGCCCGGCGCAGTGACCAGCAGGTTGATCTGGTTGGCCAGCGCGGTCTGCAAAGTCAGGTCACCGGGGGTGACGCTGCCCGGCACCGTGCCGATCAGCAGGCCGTTGTCGGTCAGGCCACCGGTGTAGTTGATCAGGCGATACACGCCGCTGCCAAAACCGCCGATGTCGCTGACGTTGAGGGTGCCGTCCAGGGTCAGGTTGCCGCCGACGTTGACCAGCGCAGTGCCGCCACCGACGACCGGAGCGCCGAGGCCGACGTCGAAGTTCGAGTTGCCGTTGAACACCAGCGAATCCACCGACAAGGTGCTGCCGGTCGCGCCCGCCAGATGCCCGCCATCGGCTACCGTCACCGCACCGGTCAAGGTGCCGCTGCCGCCGAGGGTGCCACCGTTGTTGACCAGCACGTTGCTGCTGGCCAGTGAACCGTTGACCTGCAAGGTGCCGGCGTTGACGTTGGTGTCGCCGGTCAGGTCGCTGATGCCGCTGAGGGTCAGCGTGCCAGTGCCAAGCTTGCTCAGCCCGCCGTCGCCGCTGAGGACACCGGCGAAGGTGCTGCTGACGTTGTTGCCGCCAAGGCTCAAGGTGTTGCCGGTGCCGACCAGCGCCGTGCCGCTGCCGGTGAGGCTGGCGAGACTGCCCGAAGCGCCGAGGTTGAGCGCCGCGCCGCCAGCCAGATTGACCGTGGCGTTGTTGCCCAGGGCATTGGCGCTGAGGGTGGTAAGGCTGCCGGACAGCGCATCGAAAATGCCGCTGAAGGTGTTGTTGCCGGACAGGGTCACGTCGGCCAGACCGTTCTTGGTCAGGGTGCCCGCCCCGGCAATCACGCCGCCGAGGGTCAGGTTGTTGTTGCCGGCCAGGCTCAGGTTGGCATTGAGGTTGACGTTGTTCGCCAGCACCAGCGGCGCGCTGCTGTCGAGGCTCGAGGCGCCGGCCACGGTCAGTGCGCCGCTGCCGAGCGCAGCACCTGTGCCGAGGGTCAGCGTACCGGCGTTCAGCGTGGTGCCACCGGTGTAAGTGTTGATGCCGTTGAGCGTCAGGTTCGACGCGCCGTTCTTGATCAGCCCGCCCGCACCGCTGACCACGCCAGCGAGGCTCAAGTTGTTGCTGCCGGTGTTGCTCAGGTTGGCGTTGAGCACCACGTTGTTGCCCAGACTCACGGCGCTACTGCTGTCGAGCGCCGAGGCGCCCGCCACGCTCAGGTTGCCCAGCCCCAGCGCCGAGTTGCTGCCGGCAGTCAGGGTACCGGCGTTCAGCGCGATGCCGCCAAGGAAGTTGTTATTGCCACTCAGGGTCAGGTTGGCCGCACCGTTCTTGGTCAGGCTGCCGGCGCCGTTGACCGTACCCGCCAGCGTCAGGTCCGCCGTGCCGCCGATGCCCAGGTTGCCGGCGAGGTTGACCGCGTTGTTCAGCGAAACCGCAGTGCTCGCATCGACACTGGTGCCCGCTGCGGCGTTCAGCGTGCCAGAGCCCAGTGCCGAGTTCGACGCCAGAATCAACCCGCCGGCGTTCAACGCTACCGGGCCGAGAAAGGCGTTGTTGCCGCCGAGGGTCAGGTTGGCCGCGCCGTTTTTGATCAATCCGCCAGTGCCGCCAATCACCCCGTTGAGGGCCAGTGCATTGCTGCCGACCACGGTCAGATTGCCATTGAGCGTCGCGGCATTGCCGAGGGTCACGGCGGTGTTGCTGTCCAGTTGGGTGCCGGCGTTGGCGGTCAGCGTACCGCTGCCCAGCGCGGTGTTGCTGCCGACGATGATCTTGCCGCCGTCCAGTTGCGTGCCACCGCTGTAAGTGTTGGCGCCAGTGAGTACCAGGGTGCCGGCATCGAGTTTATTGAGGATGCCGCTGCCATCAATATTGACGCCGACAGTGGCGGTCACGCCCGGATCGACGCGCACCGCCGTAGTCCCGCCGGTGCCGTTGACGGCGGTCAGCTGCCCTGCCGCACCGTTGACCAGGCTGTAGCCATCCGTGATGAACTGCAGGCCGGTGAACGATTGCGTGCCATTCACCGTCACCGTAC
The DNA here is from genome assembly GCF_054344005.1 of Pseudomonas sp. GNP014. Lineage (NCBI taxonomy): Bacteria > Pseudomonadati > Pseudomonadota > Gammaproteobacteria > Pseudomonadales > Pseudomonadaceae > Pseudomonas > Pseudomonas sp. GNP014. Next base: position 5,304,944 of record NZ_JBTGUS010000001.1, read on the forward strand.
CGGCGGTGCCCTGGAATACCGCGAAGTCACTGGCCCACGGTTGGTTGACCAGCCCGTTGGCATCGGTCCAGTTGGTGCCGACCGCGTTCCAGGTGCCGCTGCCACCGTCGACCAGGCCGTTGGCGATGGTCTGGCTGCCGTCCCAGTAACGGATGTTGCTGTTGGGTGCCGACACCTGAATGTTGATCTGATTGGCCACCCCGGTTTGCACCACCAGATCGCCCAGCGCATAACCGACCGGCACGCTGGCCACGTCCAGACCGAGGTTGCTCAGGCTGCCGGTGTAGTTGAACAGGCGATACACGCCGACGCCGAACCCACCGGCATCGGTGACGTTGAGATTGCCGTCGAGGGTCAGGTTGCCACCGATGTTCATCAGCGAGGCGGTCGACGGTGTACCCAGCGCCACATCGACGTTGCTGCCGGCACCGAGGGTCAGCGCACTCGCCGACAAGGTGTTGCCCGACGACAGCGCCAGATGCCCGCCGTTGTTGATGTTCACCGCGCCGAGCGCCGAGCCGGTACCGGTCAGGGTGCCGCTGGTATTGACGTTGAGTTGCGCGCTGGCCAGCGAACCGCTGAGGTTCACGGTGCCGCCATTGATCGCGGTGTTGCCGGTGACGCCGTTGATTCCAGTGAGATTCAACGTGCCGGTGCCGATTTTGGTCAGGCCACCGCTGCCGCTGAGATCACCATCAAACGTGCTGGTGAGGTTGCCGCCACCGACGGTCAAGGTGTTGCTGCCGGTCAGTTGCACACTGCCGCTGCCGGTCAGCGCACCGAGGCTGGCATCGCTGCCCAGATTCAGGCTGGCGCCGGCGCTGATGTTCACCCCGGAGGTATTGCCCAGTGCCCCGCTGTTGAGGGTGGTGACGCTGCCGGAGACGATATTCAGTGCACCGCTGAAGGTGTTGCTGCCGGCCAGCGTCAGGTCGGACAGACCGTTTTTGGTCAGGCTGCCGGCGCCGTCGATGATGCCGTTGAGGGCCAGGTCGTTGTTGCCTGCCACGGTTAGTCCGGCATTCAGGGTGATCGCGTTGCCGATGCCGAACGAGGCGCTGTTGTCGAGGGTCGCCGCACCGCCGACGGTCAAGCCGCCGCTGCCCAGACCGTTGGCATTGCCCAGGGTCAGGGTGCCGGCGTTGAGCGTGGTGCCGCCGCTGAAGGTGTTGTTGCCGTTGAGTGTCAGGTTGGCCGCGCCGTTCTTGATCAATGGGCCGGTGCCGCTGGTGATGCCACCGAGGGTCAGATTCTGCGTACCGCCTACGGTCAGCGCGGCATTCAGGGCGACGTTGTTGTTGAGGCTGACCAGCGGCGAATTGCTGTCCAGCGTCGCCGCGCCAGCCACGGTCAGGGCCCCGGAACCCAACGCCGAACTGTTGCCGACAGTCACGGTACCGGCATTCAGCGTGGTGCCGCCGAGGTAGTTGTTGGCCGCGTTGAGAATCAGGTTGGCCGTGCCGTTTTTCACCAGACTGCCAGCGCCGCTGACCAGACCGGTCAGGGTCAGGTCGGCCGTGCCGCCGACGTTCAGCGCGCCGGCCAGGCTCACCGCGTTGTTCAGGCTGACCGCCGTGTTGGCGTCCAGCGTGGTGTTGGCCGCCGCGTTCAACGAACCGGCGCCCAGCGCGCCGTTGGCGCCGACAATCAGTGTGCCGGCATTCAGCGCGGTGTTGCCAAAATAGGTGTTGGCGCCGTTGAGGGTCAGGTCGGCCGCGCCGTTCTTGATCAGGCCACCGATGCCCGCGACCACACCGCCGAGGGTCAGCGCATTGCTGCCGCCGACGGTCAGGGTGCCGCCGAGGTTGACGTTGTTGGTCAGCGTCGCCGCCGTGCCGGCATCCAGCGTGGTGCCGTTCGAGGCGTTCAGTGCGCCCGTCCCCAGCGCAGTGCTGGAACCGACGATCAGCGAACCGGCGGTCAGCGCCGTGGTGCCGGTGTAGGTGTTGTTGCCGTTGAGGGTCAGGCTCGACGCGCCGTTCTTGATCAGACCATTGCTGCCGCTGATGACCCCGCCGAGGGTCAGCGCGTTGGCGCCACCAGCGGTGAGGTTGGCGTTGAGGGTGATCGCATTGTTCAACGTCACCGCCGAACTGCTGTTGAGGGTGCCCGCCCCGGCCACGGTCAGTGCGCCGGTACCGAGTGCCGCGCCGTCGCCGACGGTCAGGCTGCCGGCGTTCAGCGTGGTGCCGCCGCTGAACGTGTTGGCGCCGCTGAGGGTCAGGTTGGCCGTGCCATTTTTGATCAACTGACCGGCACCGTTGACCAAACCGGACAGGGTCAGGCCACTGCTGCCACCGATGGTCAGGGCACTGCTGTTGAGGTTGATGGTGTTGTTCAGGTTGACGGCGGTGTTGCTGTCCAGCGTTGCCGTATCGGTGACCGACAAGACGCCAGTGCCCAGCGCCGCAGCGTTGCCTGCGGTGAGGGTGCCGGCCGCCAGCGTGGTGCCGCCGGTAAAGGTGTTGGCACCGCTGAGCACCAGGTTGGTGAACCCGCGTTTGGTCAGTCCGCCACCGCCGCTGACGACGCCGCTGAGGGTCAGATTGGCGCTGCCGCCGATGTCCAGATTGCCGCCGAGGCTGATCGCGTTGGTCAGCGCCACGGCGGTGCTGGTATCGAGGGTGGTGCCCGCCGCAGTGGTCAATGCGCCGGTGCCCAGCGCGGTGTTGGAGCCGACAATCAGCGTGCCGGCATTCAGCGCAGTGCCGCCGACGAAGGTGTTGTTGCCGCTGAGGGTCAGGCTCGCGGTGCCGTTCTTGATCAGGTTGCCGGCGCCACTGACGATGCCGCTCAGGCCCAATGCCTGCGTGCCGCCGATGGTCAAATCCGCCGCCAGCGCGACGGCATTGGCCAGGGTCACCGCCGTGGTGGCATCCAGCGTAGTGCCTGCGGCCGCGTTCAACGCGCCAGTGCCCAGCGCAGTGTTGCTGCCGACGAACAGGCTGCCGGCGTTGAGGAGCGTGTTGCCGGCGTTGGTGTTGTTGCCGCTCAGAGTCAGGCTGGCGCTGCCGGATTTGGTGATGCCGCCAGTGCCGCTCAACACGCCGCCGAGGGTCAGGGCGTTGCTGCCGAGCACGTTGAGTGCGCCGGTCATCGCGATGTTGTTGGCCAGGGTGACGTTGGCGGTGCTGTCCAGGTTTGTGCCGGCGGCGGTGTTCAGCGCGCCACTGCCCAGCGCGTCGTTGTTGGTCACCAGCAGGCTGCCGGCGCTCAGGGTGGTAGTGCCGGTGTAACCGCTGTTGGCGCCGCTGAGGGTCAGGCTGCCAGTGCCGGTCTTGGTCAGGCCGCTGCTGCCGGTGATCAAGCCGCCGAGCGTCAATGCGCCGGTGCCGCCGGCAGTCAATGTGCCGCCGAGGCTGATGGCGTTGTTCAGATTGATCGTGCCGGGCGCGCTCAAGGTTGTCGCGCCGGTGACGTTGAGGGTGCCGGTACTCAACGCCAGGTTGTTGCCCAACTGCACGGTGCCGCCGTTGAGCGTGGTGTTGCCCAGGTAGGTGTTGGCGGCGCTGAGGCTCAGTTGCCCGGAACCGACTTTGGTCAGACCGCCGCTGCCGGAGATCACGCCGCTCAAGGTGGTGGCGTTGGTGCCTTGCACGGTCACGCCCCCGGCGCCGAGGGAGATCAGGTTGCTGACGTTCAAGCCGGCATTGCTGGCCTGCAGGATCCCGCCATTGGAGGTGAGGACACCGCTGCCGAACGTGGCGTTGTTGTTGAACTGGGCGACACCGCCATTGAGTGTGGTCGCGCCGCTGACCAGTGGCCCCTGCAAGGTCCAGGTGCCGCTGTTGATGGTCAGGTTGTTGAAGTTGACGTAGTTGGCGCTCGACGCCGTGCCGACGCCGGTTGTGCCGCCGCCGACGCCGATCGGGTTCTGCAGGATCAGACTGTTGGTGCCGCCCGCGCCACCATCGACGGTCCCGGTCGGGGCGAAAGTCAGGTTGATGCCGATCAGTCCGCCGAGGCCGACGCTGATTTGCACGCCGTCACCGACACTGACCGACGAGCCGGTGATCGCCGTGAAGGTGTTGGTACTGCTCGCGCCCATCGACACGCCGCCGGTGATGGCGCCGGCGTTGGTGAAGGTGTTGCCCGCCGCCGAGGTCTCGAAGGCGATCCGGCCGTTGATGGTGCCGGTGCTGCTGTTGGTCATGTTGACCTGCGAACCGCCATACACGCCGACCACCGGGGTGTCGGCCAGGGTGATGCCGCCGATCGAGAGCCCGGTCGAGGTGATGGTGCCGTTGTTGGTGATGGTAGTGGTGCCGGCTGAGGCGTTGTTCACCGCGATGCCCAGGCCGTCGATGCTGGTCAGGTTAAGCCCGAGCAACATGCCGGTGCCGCGGATGATCCCGCTGGCGTTGTTGAGCACGCTGACCGTGCTGGTTGCGCCTGAGCCGATGAAGGCACCGCCGCTCAACACCGAGACCAGCCCCAGCAGCGCCGGGTCGATCGTGCCGGAGTTGTTCAGAGTGATGTTGACCCCGGTCAGGTCCATCACATGGCCGCCGAGGGTCGCGTTCATTTGCGCGCTGGAGTTGACGTTGACCGTCAGGCCGCTGGTGGCGCTGGAAAAGTTGTTGAGAAATAGCGGCAGAGTCGGCACACCGCTACAAGTCACGGTGGAACCGGCCGTGGAGCAGGTGGCCAATGCAGGTGCGCTGACACCGCCAAATAACAACCCGGCAACGCTCAGGTGCACAGCAAGAGAAAGAGGGGAAAAACGCGAAACGAGGGCGACACCGAACCTTGCTTCCACGGGCAACTACTCCTTGTCGTGGCCAATTTCTTCCTTGAAAGCGTGCAAAGCCGCGCTTATTCCACACGCGAATCAAGACTGCGACGGTCATCACAAAACCGCTGATTGGGGACAACGCTAGTAGACGCCCCGCGATGGAGCACGGATTAAATGGTGTTAATACTTTAATACTAGGGCCTTCTAAACCGCGGGTTTCGGCCAGCAGACACTAGCTCTGATCGCCCAACGAACCCTGCAGGAGTGAGCCTGCTCGCGATGGCGTCGTGTCAGATCACTCGATTTTGTCTGATACGCCGCCATCGCGAGCAGGCCCAAGCCTACAAGGGGAACGCGGTGTGGCCGGGAGACTTGGTACGCCTTGTGCAAACGTTTGCGACCTGCCTGTAACGGCTTTTTCGTAACAAAACCATACAGGCCCGCAGAACCCGGGCCTCGATCCGCAAAAAAGGACTTTGAATGCACGCTGCTTCCCCGCTTCGCGCCCCGTTTGCGCGCACGTTTGCTGTTTCCCTGCTACTGGCCGGCGTTACCGGAGTTCTCAGCCACAGCGCTGTCGCTCAGCCGGCCTTGCCCGAAGAATCCGCCCAGGGCGAAACCCTCAGCCCCGAAGCCAGCCCGCCCAAGGAAGGTGCGTACCTGTCGGACTGGTACAACCAGGACCTGACGCTGATCGGCAGCAAGGACATCAGTTTCGGTCCGCAACCGGCTGACGATATCTATCTGGAGTACGAGTACTTCGGGCGTAAAGGGCCGTTCGAGCTTTACGGCTACGTCGACATCCCGAAGATCTTCAACATCGGCAACAGCCACGACAAAGGGGTGTGGGACCACGGTTCACCGGTGTTCATGGAACACGAACCGCGCATCTCCATCGACTACCTCGCCGGGCGCAGCCTGGCCATCGGCCCGTTCAAGGAATGGTATGTAGCGTTCGACTGGATCTACGACCACGGCAGCCGCAAGGAGAACCGCGCCAACACCCTCTACAGTGGCTTCGGCACCGACATCGACACCCACTCACGGGTCAACCTGTCGGCCAACCTCTACGGGCGCTACCAGTGGGAAAACTACGGCGCGAGCAACGAGTATTCGTGGGACGGCTACCGCGCGCAGCTCAAGTACATCGTGCCCATCGACAAATTCAGCAACGGCGCGTCGCTGACCTACATCGGCTTCACCAACTTTGATTTCGGCTCGGACCTGCACAAGGACAACCCGGCGCGTACCGCCAACGCCACGGTGGCGACCAACGTGTTGCTGTACTCGTTCACCCACCTGCGCTTCACCCTCGTCGGCCGTTACTTCCATAACGGCGGTAACTGGGAGGATGGCAGCGAGCTGAACTTCGGCGACGGCAATTTCCGCGCGCGTTCCAACGGCTGGGGTTACTACGCCGGCATCGGTTACCAGTTCTGAATTGAGGAGATATTCATGCAAGCAATGATGCGTTTGACCCTGGCCGCTGCGGCCCTGCTCTCTTCCACCACCTGGGCGGCGCAAGCGCCGATCCAGCCGAAAGTCGTGCTGATCACCATGTTCGCCCCCGAGGCACAGAACTGGATCGAGCGCCTGAATCTCAAGCAGGAAATCCGTGTACCGGGCCTGTCCGCCGAGTACCCGACCATCCGTTGCAACGCTCAGCAGGTGTGCCTGCTGACCACCGGCATGGGCCAGACCAACGCCGCCGCCTCGACCCTGGCACTGGCCCTGTCGCCGAAATTCGACCTGCGCAAAAGTTATTTCCTGATCGCCGGGATTGCCGGCATCAGCCCCAAGCACGGGACCATCGGCACCGCCGCGTGGGCGCATTACCTGGTGGAGTTCGGCACGCAGTGGGAACTGGACTCTCGCGACGCGCCGTCGAGCTGGCCAACCGGTTACCTGGGCATCAACACCAAAGGCCCGAACGAAAAACCGCCGCTGGACTACAAGACCGAAGTCTTCGAACTCAACCCGAAACTGCAGGCCAAGGCCTTTGCGCTGAGCCACCAGGTCGCGCTGAGCGAGAGCAAGGAATCGGCGGCGTGGCGCCGGAAATACCCGTCAGCTCCGGCCAACCAGCCGCCCGTCGTCACCCGTTGCGACACGCTGGCAGGCAACACCTGGTTCTCCGGCACTCGCCTGAGCGAACGCGCCGAGGTCTGGACCAGGCTGCTGACCGACAACAAGGGCGAATACTGCACCACGCAACAGGAAGACAACTCGACCTATGAGGCTTTGTTGCGCGCCAGCCGTGAAGGCCTGGTGGATGTGCAGCGCCTCGCGGTGGTGCGCGCCGGCTCCGACTTCGACCGTCCTGCTCCGGGCGGCAGCGAAGTGGACAATTTGCTGAAGTACGCCGATCAGGGCGGCTTCGTGCCGGCGCTGGAAAACCTCTATCGAGCAGGCAATCCGCTGGTGCAGGACATCCTGAAAAACTGGTCGGCGTGGGAAAACGGCGTGCCGCACTCCTGAACCCACCAAAGCACCTTGTGGGAGCTGGCTTGCCAGCGATGGCATTAGAGCAGTCAACATCTTCATCGACTGTTCCACCGCTATCGCTGGCAAGCCAGCTCCCACAGGTTATGCGGTGTTGGTGAGATCAAGGGATGAGGATAATCTTATCGCCGCTGCCCTGATTCACCTCGGCATAACGTGCCAGACCTTCCGCCAGCGGCACCTCCACCAGCCCCTGCGGCAATGGCAGCCGATCCTCATCGAAGAACCGCCCAAACTGCTCGAGCATTGCCGCACAGGCCTCAACGCCATACAGCAGCGAATTGATCCCGACCACCGAACCGCCCTTGCGGTATAGCGCCAGCGCCGGCAACTGCACATGGCCGTCGACCGGTGCCGCGATGATCGCGATGCGGCCGAACGGTGCCAGCGCCGCCACCGAGGCGGGCAGCCAGAAACCGGTGGTGTCGAAGATCACATCGGCGCCGCCGCTGTAAACCGCGTGGACTTGGGCACCGAGCTCTTCGGGTTTATCCAGCTGGATCGTCGCGAAGCCCTGGGCCTGCAAGTCTTTGACCTGCTCCGGTCGCCGCGCCGCCGCCAGTATCTGCGCCCCACGGACCTTGGCCAGTGCCAATGCCGCCGTCGCCACCGCGCCACCGCCGATCACCAGCAAACGGGTTTCAGCACTCACATCGCTGCGCTCAAGCGCATCCCACGCCGTCGTGTACGGCACGCCGAGGCTGGCGGCCTGGGCGAAACTCAGGTGCGACGGTTTGTGCGCCACGCCACTGGCCGGCAGCTTGACGAACTGCGCGTGCGAGCCATCGGCAAAAAAGCCCAGCTCACGGCCGGTGCCCCAGACTTCCTGGCCGAGCAACGCCTGCGGGCCTTCAACCACGACGCCAGCGAAATCGCGCCCGGGAATCCGCGGCAACGTGGTGTACGGAAAACGCCCGAGCACGTTCTTCACGTCGCTGGGGTTCAGACCGGCCGCCTTGATCTCGACCAGCACGTCATCGGCGCCGGGCCGCGGAGTGGCGACGTCGACGAAACGCAGGGAAGACAGGTCGCCGGTTTTATCGAATTGCAGTGCTTTCATGAGGACATCCACCGAAGAGAGAAAGGAAAATTCACGAGAACCAACCGGCGACCAGTTGCCGGCCCATCGGCCACAACTGCTCACCCGCGAGCATGCCGAGCAGCCCCACCAGGGCGATGGCCGGTGGCGCCGGCGAACGAAAATTCAGCGCGCCATAGAGCAGGCCGACGCCCAGGCCGATGGCCAGCGAAATCAGGTAGTTCATGGGGAAAACTCCGCCGCTAAAAGGAATGGGCAGAGTCTAGGGAATCGGTGGAGAAGGCGTCGGCCAAGGACTTCTGAATTTCAGCCAAATATCGGCAAGTCACCACACAACCCTGCAGGCTCACGCCTACAGGGATGGTGTTCAGGCCGCGGGGAATTGCGAAGGCGCCACGCCCAGCTCACGGCGGAACATGTCACTGAAACTGCTCGGCGAATAACCCAGCTCTCGGGCAATGACACTGACTGCCACGCCCTGAATCAACGCCGCCACCGCCGTCGCCAGTTGCACCTGCCGCCGCCATTCGGCGAAGCCCATGCCGAGGCTGTCCTTGAACAACCGCGCCAGCGTGCGCACGCTGGCGCCGGCATTTTCCGCGTGCTGCTCGAACGCAATCTCCAGCGACGGCGCGGCCATCACCGCCTGACACAGGTTCATCAGGCGCCGGTCGGAATCGTCCGGCAGCGGAATCTTCAACGGCGAACGCCGGGCGCGTTTCAACTCCAGCAACGCCAACCCGACCAGGGCGTCGTAATACCCGGGATCGCCACTGTCGCCCTGCTCCACCAACCCGACGATCAGTTCACGCAGCAACCCGCCGACTTCGATCACCTGCACCGTCTCATCCAGCGTCGCCGCCAGCGCCGGGCGCAGGTAAATGTTGCGCATCTGCAAGTCCGAGACCACACGAATCCCGTGCGGCACCCCGGGCGGCAACCACACGGCGCGCTGTGGCGGCACCACCAGCGCCTCATGCGGCGTCTCGACCCACATCACTCCGCTCATCGCATACAGCAACTGCCCCCAGACGTGCTCGTGCGGCTCGATATACAAACCACGGGGATAAGTGCGCGCCAGCGGTTGCACCGGCACATCGGTATCACTCAGATCGGGGGGCGCGGCAAGGGCCATGGCGAGCATTCATTGGGGTTGGCGGAAGCCGCATGGTAACCAGTCGGTCACCGCGTCGCCAACGATAGATACCGTCGGACAATCCGAGTGAATTTTCCCGGGGCGCAGTGATCCTTCTATTACCACAGGGAGGAATACGGGCTTTATGAACAACGCAAAACTGTTTGTCATCGATTACACCCTTCACGGCACGCCGAAGTCGTTCATTATCCGCTCGGACAAAATGGACAACACGGAGGCGTGGCATTGGGCAAGCTGCGACGCCGGCGTGGGTCGCATCCCGCGTTTCGGCCGGGAGAAAGTGCAAAAGACCAGCAAACCGATGGCGGAAAAATTCGGCGTGGAAAACGTCACGTGGCGACCGGCGAGCTAGACTCTCGTCGGCGATGGGGACTCTTTGGGGGCGTACACAATGACCAGCATCTTCAGCCCGGCGCATCTGGATTATGGCCTGGACACCCTGTTTGGCCGTATCACCAAAAGCGTGGACTGTCGGGTGGGTCTTGAGGCTGTCGAAGGCGACCCCTATCGCTTCGCCCTGCGCGTGCCCGCGCCGTTACCGGAAGACCTGGACCAGGCGAAAACCGTGGTGGTCCGGGTGGAGGGGCGACGGTTGCAAGGCACGGTGCGGCATACCGAACGGCTGGATGATGAGAGCCTGAAACTGGAAGTGGAGCCTGATTAGGCTCCACTTTTTTATGGGCGCTTTTATTTGGGGTGGGCGCAGTGGCAGCCTTTGCTTGAACACGCTTCACCGTTTTTGTGGTGGTGAGCGCAGGCCTCACAGCAATAGTGTTTGCCGTGTACGGCGTAGGCGTGTTCGCCTTCTTTGATGGTGCATTTGCAGTTGGGGCAGTCGCATTTTCTATCGGGCATGGGGGCAGACTCCTTTTTTGGTGGTTGTCTGGGGCTTGTGGGGTAAGCCGTAATTACAGTGTAGGAGTTGCTGGTGGCTGTGGGGGTTGGGGTTGGGGTTTGGGGCATATCCGTTGCTGCGGGTGTTGCTGATTAGGGTTCCGCCCTTACGGCGGGTCACTTTTTCCAGACGCCGAAAAAGTAACCAAAAAGGCTGCCCCCGGCGTACGGCACTTCGCTGAGGCTCAGTGTTCCCTCGCTACGGTGCCCATCCGGGGGCATCGCCTCCGGTTTGCTTCGCTGCACCTCCTCTCGATGTATGCGGCTTCGCCGCACGGCGCTGCGCGCCTCCCCCCTGATGAACACCTTCGCTCGGCCTGCCGATGGGGTGGCAGATCAAAAGCAACGTCAAAAGCCAGAGCAACAGCGAAATCAAAAGATCGCAGCCTTCGGCAGCTCAGGGGATGTGTACATCTGAGGGAGTATGGTCGGCTGTCAGACCGTCATCGCTGGCAAGCCAGCTCCCACAGGGATTGAGTTCAGCGGGGCAGAAGTTGGTCAGTTGGCTGGCCGTCATCGCGAGCAGGCTCACTCCTACAGGTGGATCGCGAGCGGTCTGCAAGAGCTTGGTCGGCTGTCAGGCCGCCACCGCTGGCAAGCCAGCTCCCACAGAAAAGCAAAGGCAGTACACAGCACACAGCCCTTGCTTCTCACCACTCAACACAATGAGCGTTAGCTCGAGTACCGCTTTTGATCTCAGCGCCCGTCGGCAGGCTGAGTGGAGGGATTTAGCCGGGGGTGGGAGCGTAGCGACCGTTTGGCGAAGCCAAACACATCGAGAGGAGGTGCAGCGAAGCAAACCGGAGGCGATGCCCCCCGGATGAATCCCGGAGCGAAGGGACCCGAGCCTAGGCGAGGGCCGAACGTCAGGGTAAAGCCTTTTTGGTTACTTTTTCGGCGTCTGGAAAAAGTGACCCGCCGTAAGGGCGGAACCCTAAGTCGCCGTTACCGCAGCAACGGATCTGCCCCCAATCTCAATCAACTCGACGAACACTACTGCGATACATAAAGACCAAAGCCAACCCCAGACAAACCATCGCCAACACCCGGGAAGACGAAAGCTCGATCGCCGGATTCCCCAGCCAGCCAAAATTGTCGATCAACATCCCCATCCCCAACTGCCCGACAATCACCGCCACCGTCGCCACCGCCGTCCCCACCACGGGCACCGCCCCGACCATGACCATCATGTACACCACACCAAACAGCGCCCCGCAGACCTGCCACTTCGGCACATCGAGCAGGCTCACCGCATGGGCCGGTTCGAAAAACACAATCAACAAACCGGTCGTCACAGCCCCGACAAAAAAAGTCAGCAAACTACTGCGCAACACCCCGACGGTCTCACCCAGACGCCCATTGATCGCCGCCTGCACACTCAACACCGCGCCAGCCAACACCACCACCGCCAACAAAATAACCAGACTCATCACTCAACCCCGCGCAATCAGAACAAGTGCCACCACAATCAGACCCAACGCCAGCCACCGCTCGGCATTGACCTTCTTGCGCGTCGCGCCAAACCAGCCGAAATGGTCAATCAACACGCTCTTGCCGACCTGCCCCGACAGAATCGCAATCATGGTCATCGCAATCCCGATATGCGGCGTCGCCAGGGTCAATACCACCACATACATCGGCCCCAAAAAGCCGCCAATCAATTGCCAGCGCGGCAGATCGGTCAGCGCCGGGCCTTTCTGTGGGCCGGCGAACAACAGCAGCAAAAACAGGATCGCCGAACCCACGCCAAAGATGCTCAAGGTCGCCCACAAATGCCCGACCTGTGCCCCCAACGGCCCGAGCAAGCCTGCCTCCACCGACAAGCCCATGCCGGCCAGAATCACCAGCGGCAGCAACAACAGGCGCAATCCCGGTTTGGCCACCGGGGCCGTCCCACTCACTTCATCCAACGTCTGCATAACCAAAACCTGTACAAGTCAACGATGGCGCGGATTATCGGCTGGCGCCGCTGTGCGATAAATGGGAGCATCCGGACAACACTTTTGCGCAACTCGCACAGCAGGACAATTCATGCACGGGCTCAATGAGCTGGGATTCAAGGCACTCAGGCTGTTTGTGGCGGTGCTCGATCACGGCAGTTTTTCCGAAGTCGCCCGCCGCGAGGGCGTGGCGCCCTCTTCGATTTCGCGGCAGATCCAGTTGATGGAACAGGCGCTGAATCAGCAATTGCTGTATCGCCACACCCGCGCCGTGACCCCGACCGAGGCCGGGCGCCTGCTCGGCCACCACGCGCGGCTGCTGCTGGTGCAACTGGAGGAAGCCGAACAGGCCTTGCAGGAACAACAAAGCGAGCCCACCGGGCTGGTGCGGATCAACGCGCCAGTGGTGTTCGGCCAACGGCATCTGACGCCGTGGCTTGGCCTGTTGTGCGCGCGCTATCCGAAGCTGCAACTGGACATCCAGCAGACCGACCATTACGTCGACCCGTTGCAGGAAGGCGCCGACCTGCTGTTTCGCATCGGCGCGTTGCACGATTCGAGCATGCAGGCACGGATTCTCGCGCCGCACCGCTTTCAGGTCGCGGCCAGCCCGGCGTATCTCAAGCGCCACGGCACGCCGCAGAAACCTGAAGATCTCGCGCAACACCAGTGCCTCGCCTACAAAGGCGCGACCGGCCAGCAGCGCTGGTTTTTCCGCCAGGGTCAGAAGGACTGGACGCCGTACGCCGTCAAGGGACCGATCACCGGCAACCACGCCGACACCCTGACCCAGGCGGCCATGCAAGGGTTGGGGCTGGTGATGTTTCCGTCGTGGCTGATCGGTGAGGCGGTGCGCGAAGGCACGCTGGTGCCGGTGCTGGGGGACTATCAGGTGTCGAACAGTCTGGAGCCGCAGCAGATTGCGGTGCTGTGGCCGGGGAGCCGGCGGCTGTCGGTGAAGGTGCGGACGGTGATTGATTTCTTTGTCGAGTGCTTTGGCGAAGTGCCGTACTGGGACAGACCTTGAAGCTGAAAATCAAAAGCCCCTCACCCTAGCCCTCTCCCTGTATGTACCGGAGACATGGTGGACACATGTTCGGAGACATGGTGGACGGTTTTAGATCTTCTTACCTGCCGTAACGATCTGCAAGTTCAAGTCGATTCGGGCGATGCGATGTCTACTCCAGTAGACATCGTGGATGCCGTCCTCCGTCGTTTCCCGGATAGCTACTGACTTCCCGAAAAAAGCTTTCCCGACTGTGTATTCACGGTTCCTCCAGTAGATCTCGCCCTTTACCTGAACCTTCCTGACCACATCACCATCGTCGTACTCCGGCGCTGCGGGTTGCTCCTGATATTCCCTTGAGCTGCTGCTGTACCGAGTAGCAGGAACCTGCATGTCCAGCGCTTGATGCGGGCGCTTCTGGTTGTAAATATCACGCCAGATATCAAACGCCCGTTGCGCGCTGTTGAGATCGTTAAAGTGCTGACCCTGGAGGACTTCATTTTTCAGACTGCGGTGGAAGCGTTCCAGCTTTCCTTGGGTTTGCGGATGATAAGGTCGAGAGTGGCCGACCTTGATGCCTTGACTCATCAGCCAGACCTCCAGCGCGGTATAAACGCCTGTCTGATCACCCCATGGAGAGCCGTTGTCCATCGTCATGCGCAAAGGCAGGCCATAGCGCCGAAAGGCCCGGACCAGATGCTCCTGGACGGTGTCGCGCTGCTCATTGATACACGCCGCGATGCACAGTGAAAACCGCGAATGATCGTCCAGTATCGTCAACGGATGGCAACGCCCCTGACCCAGACTGATATGCCCCTTGAAGTCCATCTGCCAAAGATCGTTGGGCGCTTCATGCTCAAAACGGATAAACGGTTTGATGTCGGCGGCCTTTGGATCAACGCGTGAATGACGCTGTAAAACCGCATGCACGGTACTGACTGAAGGCATCACTAAGCCATTGTCTTCCAACACACGTTTGAGCTTGCGAGCGCCCCAGGCCGCGTACTCCTGACTCACGGTCAGAATCTGCTGTTCAACCTCATCAGCACATCGCTTGGGTGATGTCTTCGGTCGTCGAGACTGATCGTTCAGTCCTTCTGCACCCAGGTTTTCAAACCTGTTAAGCCATTTATAGGCGGTGCTTGGGCTGATATTAAATCGACGGCAAAGCTGCCGGACATTGGCCCCTTCTTGCCGAGCCAAAAGCACGAATTCTGAACGAAGCTGCACAGTGGACACCTCTTCCCAAGACACAGGTCATCTCCTTAGTGATGAGCAATGTGCCTATTAAAAAGTGTCCACCATGTCTCCGAACACCTGTCCACCATGTGTCCGGTACATACACTCCCGGAGGGAGAGGGGACTGATTGGGGGATGCTGAAGAAACACACCGACCTGAACCGGTCTTGCCGAATCCATAATCGACCAAACCATTCAGGTCGATGCAGGAAGCAATACACTTCGGTCAGTCCCCTCTCCCTACGGGCGGTCCGACGTTTCGGGAGGGTCAGGTGCTTTTCCAGTGTTCAGATCCGGAACTGCCCCACCAGTTTGCCCAGCCGCTGCCCAAGCTCCGCCAGACTGCGCGAAGTCTGCGCACCCAACTGCGTCTCATCGGCCACGCTGTCCACCGCCACCGCAATCTGATGCACGCTGCGGTTGATTTCTTCCGCCACGGCGGTCTGTTCTTCGGCGGCACTGGCAATTTGCGCGTTCATCGAGTTGATCGTCGCGATCAGTTCCGCCATCGCATCCAGCGACGCCCCGGCCTGATTGGCCTGCGCCGAGGTGCCATCGCCCGCCTCGCTGGAACGGCGCATGGCCTCGACCGCCGACTGCGTGCCCGCCTGCAAGCGATCGATCATGCCCTGGATTTCCTGGGTACTGATCTGCGTCCGGCTGGCCAGCGCCCGCACCTCGTCCGCCACCACCGCAAAGCCGCGCCCGGCCTCCCCGGCCCGCGCCGCTTCGATCGCGGCGTTGAGCGCCAGCAGGTTGGTCTGCTCGGCAATCGAGCGGATCACCCCGAGCACGCCGACAATCGACGACACGTCCTGTTGCAGGCTGTCGAGAGACACGCCGCTGCTGCGAATGTCATCCACCAGCGCATGAATCTGTTTGATGCTGCCGGCCACCACGCGTTTGGCGCTCTGGCCTTCTTCATCGGTCTGCTGGGCGGCGACGGCGGCGTTCTGCGCGCTCTTCGCCACCTCTTGGGCAGCGGCGGACATTTCATTGATCGCCGTGGCAACCTGATCGGTTTCGTGGCGCTGACGCTCCATCGCCTGGTCGGAGCGCTGGGCCTGATCCGACACCTGGGTCACCAGGCCGGTCAGTTGCGTGGTCATCTCGGTGATCTGCCGCACCAGGCCGTGGATCTTGTCGACGAAGCGGTTGAACGAGCCGGCCAGTTCGCCGAGTTCGTCCTGGCTGGTGATGTTCAAGCGGCGGGTCAGATCGCCCTCGCCCGCCGCGATGTCATCGAGGTTGGCTTTCATCAGGGTCAGCGGCCGCAGAATGGTATTGGCCAGCAGCATCCCCGCGATGGCAATCACCAGCAGCACCACCACCGCCACGCCAACGATGCTCAGCACCACGCCTTGCATGCGTTCCTGCACCTGCGCCTCGACCAGCGCCACCTGCGCTTCGATGCCGTCGAGGTTGACCGAGGTACCGACCGCCATGTCCCACTTCGCCAGGTACTCGGTGTAGCCGAGTTTTGGCACCAGCACGTTGGCGTTGCCCGGCAGCGGCGAGCTGTATTGCAGATAGTGGGTGCCGTCCTTCGCCACGCTCACCAGGCCGCGGTTGACGTAAACGCCATTGGGGTCGCGGTTGTCCTTGAAGCTTTTGCCCACGCCTTCGGGGTCGTTGGCCTTGAACAGGCGCACGGTCTCGGAGTCGTAGCCGAAGAAGTAGCCGTCCTTGCCGTAGCGGATGCCCGACAGCAGCTTGATCGCCTGCGCCCGCGCCGCGTTGTCACCCGGTGCGGCAGCGTCGTACAGCGGCTTGATCGTGGTCATGGCCACGGCGACGTAACTTTGCAGCGTGGCTTTGGCATCGCCGAGCAGGCGCTCGCGGGTCTGTTCGACCTCAGTGTGAGCCTGTTGCTGGAGGATAAACAACGTGGTCAGGCTGATGACCAGCGCAAAGAGCAGCACCGGCAGGACGGCAAGGGACAGGACTTTGGCCTTGAGACTCAAGCGCATGGGGGGAGCTCACTCTTTTGGTTTTATTGGCGTGGTTAAAGGCTTTAACGGCACACCATCACAAAAGTTGAGCAAAGGGATTACTCCGCGCCCCTGTGAGAGCGACCTTGCTCGCGAAGGCGTCGTGTCAGTCAACCATTAAGTCGCTGATACACCGCTTTCGCGAGCAAGCTCGCTCCCACAGGAGATCGGTGAGGTTCAGAGGACCATCGCGGCCACCCAGCCGAACGCCAACAACGGCAGGTTGTAGTGCAGGAAGGTCGGCACCACGGTGTCCCAGATATGGTGATGCTGGCCGTCGATGTTCAGGCCAGAGGTCGGGCCCAGCGTCGAGTCCGAGGCCGGCGAACCGGCATCGCCCAAGGCCCCGGCGGTGCCGACGATGCAGACAATGGCGATCGGGCTGAAGCCCAGTTGCACGCACAGCGGCACGAAAATCGCCGCCAGAATCGGCACGGTGGAGAACGACGAACCGATGCCCATGGTCACCAGCAAGCCGACCAGCAGCATCAACAATGCACCGATGCCTTTACTGTGATTGATCCACGACGCCGACGATTCGACCAGGGTCTGCACCTGGCCGGTGGCCTTCATCACTTCGGCGAAACCGGACGCGGCGATCATGATGAAGCCGATCATCGCCATCATCTTCATGCCTTCGGTGAAGAGGTCATCGGTCTCGCGCCACTTGACGATGCCGGACACCGAGAAGATCAGGAAGCCGACCAGCGCGCCGATAATCATCGAGTCCAGCAGCAACTGCACGATGAACGCGGCGGCAATCGCCACACCGGCAATCATCAGGCTCAGCGGGTTGTACTGCACCGCCACCTGCTCGACCTGCTCGATCTTCGCCAGGTCGTATACGCGCTTCTTGCGGTAACTGATGAACGCCATCGCCAGCCCGAACACCATGCCCAGCGCCGGAATGCCCATCGCGTGGGTGACGTTGATGCCGCTGATGTCGACGCCGCTGCGGGCAATGTTGGCCAGCAGGATTTCATTGAGGAAGATGTTGCCGAAGCCCACCGGCAGGAACATGTACGGGGTGATCAGGCCGAAGGTCATGACACAGGCGATCAGGCGCCGGTCGAGTTGCAGCTTGGTCAGGACATAGAGCAGCGGCGGTACCAGCAGCGGAATGAACGCAATGTGGATCGGCAGGATGTTCTGCGAGGCAATCGCCACCACCCACAACAGGCCGATCAGCAGCCATTTGACACTGCCGCCCCCGCTCGCATGCTGGCGATCGACCATCGCCAGCGCATTGTCGGCCAGCGCATGAGCCAGGCCGGACTTGGCAATCGCCACGGCGAACGCGCCGAGCAAGGCGTAGGACAACGCCACGGTCGCGCCGCCGCCCAGGCCGCTGTTGAACGCCTTGAGCGTGGCGTCGATGCCCAGACCACCGGTCAGGCCGCCGACCAGCGCGCCGACGATCAAGGCGATCACTACGTGCACGCGGGACAGGCTGAGGATCAGCATGATGCCGACTGCCGCTATGACTGCGTTCATTTCACTACCTCAAAAAACACTGCGATGGAAACACATCGCCAGACAGGATGAGTCCGCCCATGGAGCACCGGCGGATTTGCAAAGAGGGTCTTATTAGAAGGGCGCGCACTGTGAATGAAGCAGCGGCAAGCTGCAAGTCGCAAGCTGCAAGCTTTTGCGTTTTTTCTCTTGCAGCTTGCGGCTCGAAGCTCAAGAAAGCTGTTCCTGGGCCGTTACAGTGCAAAGTCTCAGATATTTATCGAATAAGGACGTTTCCATGTCGCTCAGACAACTTTCCATCCAATGGAAAATCACCCTGCTCGCCGGGCTGTGCCTGGCCGGTATCGTGACCCTGTTGGTGGGTCTTTCGCTGTATCGCATGGAGCACAGTTCCGAACTGGTGAAAGCGTCGAGCATGGAGATGCTTACCGAATCGGCCCAGGCGCGCATCGAATCGCAAGGTGAAGTGCAGGCCGCAGGCATTCGGCAGCAATTCATGGATGCCTATCAGTACGGCCACGGTTTCTCGCGGCAAGTGTTGTTCCTGCGTGAACAGGCGGAAAAACGCTTCCTCGATGCCTTCGACCTGCGTGAAGACATGACCCGTCAGGTCAAGTCCGCGCTGCAGGCCAACCCTGACCTGCTCGGCCTGTCGCTGGTGTTCGAAGCCAACGCGCTGGACGGCAAGGACGAACTGTTTGCCGGCCAGGCTGAACTGGGCAGCAACGACAAGGGCCGTTTCGCCCTGTACTGGTCGCAGCCGACCCCGGGCAAAGTCACCTCGATGGCCCTGCCGGAAAGCGACATGGCCGACACCAGCACCGGCCCCAGCGGTCAGGCGGCCAACGCCTGGTTCACTTGCCCGCGCACCACCCTCAAGCCGTGCGTGATCGAACCGTACTTTTATGTGATCGACGGGCAAAACGTGCTGATGACCAGCATCGTCTTCCCGCTGATGGTCAACGGCAAGGTCATCGCCTCGCTGTCGGTGGACATCAACCTCAACAGCCTGCAAGCGATCAGCCAGGGCGCGAGCAAAAAGCTCTATGACGGCCAGACCGCCGTGAGCATCATCAGCCCCACCGGCCTGCTCGCCGGCTACAGCCCGGACGCCAGCAAGCTGAGCCAGCGTCTGGATGCCATTGACACCGTCAGCGGCGCCGAACTGCTGCGCCAACTCGGTACCAGCAGCAGCGTCAGCAGCCTGCACAGCAACGGCCAGTTGAAAGTGCTGTCGCCGTTCCAGCCGATCCCCGGCGGTCCGTCGTGGGGCGTACTGCTCGACGTGCCGGAAAAGGTTCTGGTAGAACGCGCCGAGGCACTCAAGCAGCAACTGGATGCGAGCAACAACTCGGGCACCCTGATCGAACTGAGCCTCGGCGTGTTGGCCGCGCTGGTCGGCCTGCTGCTGGTGTGGCTGATGGCGCGCAGCGTGACCAAACCGATCCTCGGCGTAGCCAATATGCTCGAAGACATCGCCAGTGGTGAGGGCGATCTGACCCGCCGTCTGGCCTACGACAAAAAGGACGAACTCGGTCAACTCGCTGGCTGGTTCAACAAGTTCCTCGACAAGTTGCAGCCGATCATTGCCGAAGTGAAACGCTCGGTGCAGGACGCACGCAACACCGCCGACCAGTCTTCGGCCATCGCCACCCAGACCAGCGCCGGCATGGAACAGCAATATCGTCAGGTCGATCAGGTCGCCACCGCGTCCCACGAAATGAGCGCCACCGCGCAGGACGTCGCGCGCAGTGCCGCACAAGCCGCCGAAGCGGCCAAAGACGCCGACCGCGCCACTCGCCAGGGCCTGACCGTGATCGACCGCACCACCGCGAGCATCGACACCCTCGCCGCCGACATGAGCGCGGCGATGGTGCAAGTCGAAGGCCTGGCCGCCAACAGCGAGAAGATCGGCACGGTGCTGGAAACCATCCGCGCCATCGCCGAACAGACCAACCTGCTCGCCCTCAACGCGGCCATCGAAGCCGCACGTGCCGGTGAAGCCGGGCGTGGTTTTGCCGTGGTCGCCGACGAAGTGCGCAACCTCGCCCGCCGTACACAGGAGTCGGTGGAAGAAACCCGCCAGGTGATCGAGCAGTTGCAGACCGGTACCCAGGACGTAGTCGGTTCGATGGGCAACAGCCATCGCCAGGCTCAGGGCAGCGTTGAGCAGGTCGGGCAAGCGGTGACTGCGCTGCGCCAGATCGGTGAGGCGGTGACGGTGATCAGCGACATGAACCTGCAGATCGCCAGCGCGGCGGAAGAACAGAGCGCAGTGGCCGAGGAGATCAACAACAACGTGGCGACCATTCGTGACGTGACCGAGTCGTTGTCGGGGCAAGCGAACGAATCGGCGCGGGTGAGCCAGTCGCTGAACAGCCTGGCGAATCAGCAGCAGAGTCTGATGGATCAGTTCCGGGTCTGATTCCGGATGGTGGGGTGTCAGTTGGATTCCCCCCTCACCCCAGCCCTCTCCCCCCAAGGGGGCGAGGGGGAAAGGGAGCCGATCTGCATGTCATTCAAAACCTGAGCCCGGCTCGGCATGTCAGGTCACGAAGAAGCTTTCAAAACCTCAGTTCGCCCCGGTATCTCCGGCCACGGAAAGGCTTTCAAAACCTGAGTTCGATCCGGTATTTCAGGCCACGGGAACGCTTTCAAAACTTGAGTTCGATCCGGTATTTCAGGTCGGTGTAGCTCGAACAGACACCTCGGTCAGTCCCCTCTCCCTCCGGGAGAGGGTTAGGGTGAGGGGCATTTAGAGGCTCACCGCCGAGGCAACTCGATCACCACCTTCAACCCGCCCCACTTACTCTCGCCCAGTACCAGCAAGCCACCCCACGCCTCGACAATGTCGCGCACAATCCCCAGCCCCAGGCCATGCCCGTGGGTCTGCTCGTCCAGCCGCGTCCCGCGACTGAATACCTGAGTCCGCTGCTGTTCGGGAATCCCCGGCCCATCGTCCTCGACGCACAGGGCAAAGCCATCCGTACGCTCGATCACACTCAGGCGCACCTCGGCGTCCGCCCACTTGCAGGCGTTGTCCAGCAGGTTACCGAGCAGTTCCAGCAAGTCCTCACGATCCCACGGCAATTGCAGCCCCGGCGGCGCGACGTAGCTCAAGGCCAGATGCTCGCCGTGAATCATGTTCAGCGTTGCCAGCAGCCCCGGCAGTTCCGCATCACAGTCGAACAGCGCACCCGGCAGCGCATCACCGGATAAACGCGCGCGATTGAGTTCGCGATTAAGCCGCTGTTGCACCTGCTCCAGTTGCTCCTTGAGGATCTTGCGCAACTCGGGATGGGCATCGAGTTTTTCGCTGGAGGCCAGGCTCAACAGCACCGCCAGCGGCGTTTTCAGGGCATGCCCGAGATTGCCCAGCGCATTGCGTGAACGCTTGAGGCTGTCTTCGGTGTGGGCGAGCAGATGGTTGATCTGTGCCACCAGCGGCTCCAGCTCCACCGGCACCTGATCGTCGAGTTGCGAACGCTGGCCCTGCTGCAACTGGGCGATCTGTTCGCGAGCGCTTTCCAGCGGCTTCAAGGCGCGACGCACAGTGATTCGCTGCAACAGCAAAATCAGCAGCAACCCGGCCAGCCCGAGGCCGAGGCCGATCTGGCGCATGCGCTGGAAGCTCTCGCGCACCGGGGTGTAATCCTGAGCGACGCTGATCGAGATCGACTGCCCCAGCCGCCGATAGTCCGAACGCAGCACCAGCAACTGCTGACCGTCCGGCCCCAGTTGCAGATTGCTGTGCAGGCCTGGATGGTTGAGCAGCGGCAGATCCTGATCCCACAGCGAACGCGAGCGCCAGTGGCTGTCGGCGAAATCAATGCGAAAGTAATGCCCGGAGAACGGCCGTTGATAGGCCGGTGACAGATGCCGCTCATCCAGCTGCAACCCTTGCGGACCGCGCACCAGCGCCACCAGCAGGCTTTCGCTGTCGTTGCGCAGACCGGCTTCCAGATAACGCTGCAAACCGACTTCGAACAACCACAGGCTGATTTGCGCCAGCACCACGCCGACGATCACCATCACGCTGATCAAGCCCAGGCTCAAACGGCGCTGGATCGACCTCACGAAGCTTGCCCGCCGAACAGGTAACCCTGGCCGCGACGGGTTTCGATCACGCTTTTGCCGAGCTTGCGCCGCAGGTGATTGACGTGGACCTCCAGAACGTTGGAATCGCGTTCGGTTTCGCCGTCATAGAGGTGCTCGGCGAGGTGGCTTTTCGACAGAATCTGTTCCGGGTGCAGCATGAAATAACGCAGCAGTCGAAACTCGGCGGCAGTCAGTTGAATATCGCTGCCGTCACGCACCACGCATTGCCGGCCCTCGTCCAGATGCAGGCCGGCGGCCTGCAGCGTCGGTTGATTGGCCTGGCCCTTGGAGCGACGCAACAACGACTGAATGCGCAGGAACAGCTCTTCGGGGTGAAACGGTTTGGTCAGGTAATCGTCAGCGCCGGCTTTCAGGCCTTCGATGCGCTCGGCCCAGGAATCCCGCGCCGTGAGAATCAGCACCGGGATCGCCAGACCGCCCGCGCGCCACTGCGCCAGCACGTCGAGCCCCGGTACACCGGGCAGGCCGAGGTCGAGAATGATCAGGTCGTAAGGCTCGCTGCTGCCCTGATACAGCGCATCACGGCCATCGGCCAGCCAGTCCACCGCGTAGCCCTGACGTTGCAGGCCGGCGAGCAATTCATCGGCCAGCGGTACGTGGTCTTCCACCAATAGCAAACGCATCGGTCAATCTTCCTTGTCTTTCACAAGCTCGCCGGTATCGGCCTTCAAATGCAGCTCGCGGGCGACGCCTTCGGCGGTGAGCAGCTCGACTTCGTAAATGTAGACGTCGTGTTTTTCTTCCAGCTCGACTTCCAGCAATTTCGAACCGGGGTAGCGGTCCATCGCCTGCTGCAGGACCTGCTCGAGCGGCAGAATCACGCCCTGCTGGCGCAGACTCAGGGCTTCGTCCTGATCGAGGTCGCGGGCCTGGGCCATCGAGCAAAACAGCACAAGCGCCAACGCCGTGCGACGGGTGGCGCGAACATTAACCTTCATTACGTATCCTGATGATCCTTGAGAACCTGCCCGCTGACCGCGTCTAATTCCAGATCCCACTCCAGCCCCTGCGGGTCACGCATTTCGATCTGGTAGATGTACTTGCCGTACTGCTCTTCCAGCTCGGTGTCGGTGATCGTCGAACCCGGGTGTTTTTCCAGTGCCGTGGCGTTGAGCTTCTCGAAGGACACGATAGTACCAGCGTCGCGCAGGCGCAGGGCTTCGTCGGGGCCTAGATCGCGGGCGTGAACGATGCTGGCGGTCAGGCCGATGATCGAGGCAATGGACAGGGCAGTCAGGGTTTTCATGGGATCTCCGTATTCTTATGTGTTGCTACGATGGGCACCTTAGCGGGATGAACTTAACTGAAACTGAATTGCCATCATTGTTTCAAGGCAATACCGGATCCGTTGAATCATGCAAAACCCTGTGGCAGCGGGCTTGCCCGCGATAGCGTCCTTTCAGCCACCGGGATGCAAGCTGTCCCGTCATCACGGGCAAGCCCGCACACAGGGTTCAGTGGTTAACCTATAATTGCCAGCTTGCTAACGATCGAGACCGGTATGACCGCCATCCACATCAAGTTCCCCGCCCTCACCCTCAAGGCCGGCCCTCGGGCCATGGCGCGCATTCGTGCCCAGGGCCTGAACGCCAAGGACGTCGGCACCCTGCCCGGTGCTGCCGGTGGTCCCAAGGCGTTGGGCATTCAGGGGCTGGATCTGGCGTTGTTCGGCGAATGGCTGCCGAGCGCGCCTCGTGAGCGTTCGCTGATTGGTGCGTCGGTGGGTTCCTGGCGCTTCGCCAGCGCCTGCCTGCCGGACGCCGCCGAAGGTATCCGCCGTCTCGGCCAGTTGTACGCCGAGCAGAATTTCAACAAAGGCGTGACCATGGCCGAGATCAGCCAGAGCTCGCAACGCATGCTCAACGACCTGCTCGACGGCCGCGACGCCAGCATCCTCAACAACGCCGACTACCGCCTGAACATCATGGTGGTGAAAAGCCAAGGGCGCCTGGCCGACGACCACCGCGGCCGCCTCGGGCTGGCGCTGGGTTCGGTGATTGCCGACAACCTGCGCGGGCGGGCGCGGCTGTCGCGGCACTTCGAACGCTTGATCATCCATGACCCGCGCCTGGCCCCGCCGGTGCATGCGCTGAACGACTTTCCGTCGCGCTTCGTCGCGCTCAATGCCGGCAACCTGCGACAGGCGCTGCTGGCGTCCGGCTCGATCCCGATGGTCATGGAGGGTGTGCGCGACCTGCCGGGCGCCGGTGCCGGCACCTTCCGCGATGGCGGTTTGCTCGACTATCACCTCGACCTGCCCTACAGCGGCGACGGCATCGTGCTCTATCCGCACTTCACCGACCGGGTGATTCCGGGCTGGTTCGACAAGACCCTGCCCTGGCGCAAGGCCTCGGTGGAGCGCTTGCAGGACGTGCTGTTGCTGGCACCATCGAAGGAATATCTGGCGCGCCTGCCCTACGGCAAACTGCCGGACCGTAACGACTTCAAACGCTTCATGGGTGATGCACCGAGCCGCCAAAAGTACTGGCACGCGGCGATGGACGAAAGTCGCCGGCTGGGCGACGAGTTTCTCGAACTGACCGCCAACGGTCGTCTCGCCGAGCGCTTGCTGACCCTTTAGTCAGTGTTTTCCCGCATCGCCAAACACAAGCTGGTAAACTCGCCGCCTGCCCGAATCGCTGCGGCGAACGCCACCTGAACAGAGCCGAAAATACTGTGGAAATCTTCAAGGAATTTACTTTCGAATCCGCCCACCGCCTGCCGCACGTACCGGACGGCCACAAGTGCGGACGCCTGCACGGTCACTCGTTCAAGGTGGCGATTCACCTGAGCGGCGACCTCGATCCACACACGGGCTGGATCCGCGACTTCTCCGAGATCAAGGCGATTTTCAAGCCGCTGTACGAGCGTCTGGATCACAACTACCTGAACGACATTCCCGGCCTGGAAAACCCGACCAGCGAAGTCCTGGCCAAATTCATCTGGAATGAAATGAAGCCGCTGCTGCCGGAACTCAGTGCGATCCGCATTCACGAAACCTGCACCAGCGGTTGTATCTATCGCGGTGAGTGATTCAACGCAGATCTGCGTGCAGGAGTGAGCCTGCTCGCGATAGCTTCGGCACCTTCAAAATCAATGTGTCCGACAAACCGCTATCGCGAGCAGGCTCATTCTTACAAAGGATCGGTGTTTGTCAGGAAAATAGAGAACAGCCTTCACGGCTGTTTTTTTATGCCTGTGTTTTTTGGCGCCCACATGGGGCTCGGGTGCATTCAGATGCACCGCTTTCGAGCCATTGCCGGCAACTCGTCTATACATAGTCCGCATAACCGACATCTGGCACGACCACTGCAACCTGCTTCGAGTCTTCCCTCTTCAGCAAGGAACGCCCCATGACGCAGAACGATCCCGGCAACGACTACCCCCTCAGCGAAGTCCCGATGCACGCTCGCAAAGGCCTGGCCTCGACCGCCATGGTGCTGCTCGGGTTCACCTTCTTCACGGCGACCATGTTTGCCGGCGGCAAGCTCGGTGTGGCGTTCAGTTTCAGCGAGATGCTCGTGGTGATCATCGTCGGCAACCTGCTGCTCGGGCTATACGCCGCCGGCCTGGGTTACATCGCCTTCAAGAGCGGTCTCAATTCGGTGCTGATGGGCCGTTTCTGTTTTGGTGAAGTCGGCAGCAAGCTCAGTGACCTGATCCTCGGCTTCACCCAGATCGGCTGGTACGCCTGGGGCACTGCGACCGCCGCCGTGGTGCTCGGCAAATACTTCGATCTCGATGAAGGCACCGTGCTCGGTTTGATGGTGCTGTTCGGCCTGATGTTCTGCGCCACGGCGTATGTCGGTTATCGCGGCCTGGAGATTCTGTCCTATATCGCGGTGCCGGCGATGATGTTGCTGCTGATGCTGTCGATGTGGGTCGCGACCGTTAAAGTCGGTGGCCTCGATGGTTTGCTGGCCGTGGTGCCGAGCGGTTCGCTGGACTGGTCGACCGCGATCACCCTGGTGTTCGGCACCTTCGTCAGCGGCGCGACCCAGGCCACCAACTGGACCCGCTTCTCGCGTTCGGCGCGGGTGGCGGTGCTGGCCAGCCTGATCGGTTTCTTCGTCGGCAATGGCCTGATGGTGCTGATCGGCGCCTACGGTGCGATCGTCTATCAACAGCCGGACGTGGTCGAAGTCTTGCTGCTGCAAGGTTTCGCCATGGCCGCGATGGCCATGCTGTTGCTGAACATCTGGAGCACCCAGGACAACACCATCTACAACTTCGCCGTCGCCGGCTGCAACCTGCTGCGCACCGGCCGACGCAAAACCGTGACCCTCGCCGGTGCAGTGATCGGCACCCTGCTCGCCCTGCTGGGCATGTACGACATGCTGGTGCCGTACCTGATCCTGCTCGGCACCGTCATTCCGCCGATTGGCGGGGTGATCATGGCCGACTTTTTCTTCCGCTGGCGCGGGCGCTATCCGCGTCTGGCCGACACCCGGCTGCCGGCGTTCAACTGGCCGGGCCTGGGGGCTTACGCGGTCGGTACGCTCGCCGCATTCCACTCGCCGTGGGTCGCGCCGCTGGTAGGGATTGCCGCCGCCGCGCTAACGTATGTCATCGTCACCGGCCTGCTCGGCGCCCGTCGCGCCAGTGCGCCACTACAAGACCTATAAGAAGGATTCGCCTGATGCACATCATCAACGCCCGACTGCGCAACCAGGACGGTTTGCACGAACTGCACCTGGAAGACGGTCTGATCCGCAGCATCGGTCGCCAGACCGAAGCCCCGAACCTCAACCCCGGCGACCTCGACGCCGGCGGCAATCTGGTGGTGCCGCCCTTCGTCGAGCCGCACATCCACCTCGACGCCACCCTCACGGCCGGCGAGCCGCGCTGGAACATGAGCGGCACGCTGTTCGAGGGCATCGAGTGCTGGGGCGAGCGCAAGGTCACCATCACCGAAGAAGACACCAAGACCCGCGCCAAGAAAACCATTCAGGCGCTGGCCGCCCACGGCATCCAGCATGTGCGCACCCACGTCGACGTCACCGATCCGCAACTCACGGCGCTGAAGGCCATGCTCGAAGTGCGCGAGGAAAGCCGACACCTGATCGACCTGCAAATCGTCGCGTTCCCGCAGGAAGGCATCGAGTCTTACCGCAACGGTCGCGAGCTGATGGAAGAAGCGATTCGCATGGGCGCCGACGTGGTCGGCGGCATTCCGCATTTCGAATACACCCGCGATCAGGGCGTCAGTTCCGTGAAATTCCTGATGGACCTGGCCGAACGCACCGGTTGCCTGGTGGACGTGCACTGCGACGAAACCGACGACCCACATTCGCGCTTCCTCGAAGTGCTCGCCGAAGAAGCGCGCAGCCGTGACATGGGCGCACGGGTCACCGCCAGCCACACCACGGCGATGGGTTCTTACGACAACGCTTACTGCGCCAAACTGTTCCGCCTGCTTGGCCACTCCGGGATCAGTTTCGTCTCCTGCCCGACCGAAAGCATCCACCTGCAGGGGCGCTTCGACAACTTCCCGAAACGTCGGGGCGTGACCCGGGTCAACGAGTTGCTGGAGGCCGGGATGAACGTGTGTTTCGGCCAGGACTCGATCGTCGATCCATGGTATCCGCTGGGCAACGGCAACATCCTGCGCGTACTCGAAGCCGGGTTGCACATCTGCCATATGCTCGGTTATCGCAACCTGCAGAACGCACTGGATCTGGTGACGGACAACAGCGCCAAGGCCATGCACCTGGGCGAGCGATACGGGCTGGAACAAGGGCGCCCGGCGAATCTGTTGATACTTTCAGCGGACAGCGATTACGAGGTGATTCGCAGTCAGGGCTTGCCGTTGTATTCGATTCGCGGCGGCGAGGTGTTGATGAAGCGGCAGATGCCGGTGGTGGAGTTCAGTGGTGAGCTGAGCTGAGATTTGTGTTGGAGCTCATGGCGCCATCGCTGGCAAGCCAGGCTCCCACAGGGGTTTGTGGTGAATACAAAAACCGGGTACACCCACTCCTACAGCGGTTCAGTGGCGTACACAAATGAGGTGTTCAACACAAACCCTGTGGGAGCCTGGCTTGCCAGCGATGGCGTCTTAGAATTCAGCCCATCAACCGCGCTGTACCAAACAACCTGACCCTGTGCAATTCACCGCCTGCTTCTTCGAGCAATATCGGCGCCGTGCCGCCGGGCATCACCACCTGCACTTCACCGGCCGCCACCCAACCCACCCGCCACGCCGCCGATGCCACGGCACTGGCACTGGTGCCGGAAGACGCCGTCGGCCCCTCGCCGCGTTCGAACACTCGGGCGAGGATTTTCTGTGGTGAGTCGAGCACCGCCCATTGCAGATTGACGCCGGCCGGGCATGGATTTCCGGCACCGGTGGGCATGGCGTAGGCGATTGCGGTCAACCCTTGGTTCAGCGGTGACTCACGCATCTGTTGATTGCTCGGCAATGCCGCCCGGTCATCCAGCAGCGTCACGCAATGCGGATTGCCGATACGCACAAACTGGCTATGTGACCATGCCGGATCGAGTGTCGCCAGTGGCTTTACCACACTCACTTCTCGCCCATTGAAGTCGGCGCTTTCGACGTTCTGCGCACCCACTGCGCGCGCCCCGAAACCGGGTTGGCCAAGATCGAGCCAAAAGCCTTGAACGCCTTCGACTTCGGCCGGTTTCACCGAGGTTTCCACGGCATCACCCTTGTCGTGATGTACGCGCAACAACGCGCCCTCCTCCGGCATCACGCCTTGCTCGGTCAGCGCCTGCGAAAAAATCGTCAGGCCATTGCCACTGCGCTCGGCAAGTGTGCCGTCGGTGTTGACGATCAGTACGTCGAATGGCGGCGACGTCTGGAACGAGCCGATCAGCAGGCCGTCGCTACGGTGGGATTTGCTCCCCGCGGGACGCTGCCCTTCGGGCCAGTCGCAGCACAGCGTGATGGCTACGCGGCTCCACGCCTGTCTCGACAAGGCACACTGCGCGGCCGTCATCGGCAGACCGATCCCCGCCTCGCGAAGTGCGTGAGGCGAAACCACCCCGTAAATATTGCCCCGTGCATCGTAAAATCGCGTCATCACCCGCCCTTACCGTTCAATCCCTCTGAAGCTGCCACTGTAAAACGCAATCCCCTGCAGGAGCGAGCCTGCTCGCGAAGGCGGTGTGTCAATCGCCATATTCATTACCCGAATCAGCGTTTTCGCGAGCAGGCGAACGCCTACGGGTTAGGATGTCGACTGCACTCCCCCGGAACCTGCGATCGAACCTCGACGCGCTATCACTGTCCTTCGGGGACGCGATGTTTTTTGCCAAGGAACGATATGACCAGCCTCACCCCCCAAGACACCTTCGTCCCCGGACGCCTGCAACAGATGTCGACGCGCATCGCCTTTTTCATCGCCGGCCTCGGCATTGCCGCGTGGGCGCCACTGGTGCCATACGCCAAGGCCCGCGCCGGGCTCGATGAAGGCACGCTCGGCTTGTTGCTGTTGTGCCTCGGCGTCGGTTCGATTCTGGCGATGCCGATGGCGGGGATTCTCGCCGCGCGCTTCGGCTGCCGCAGAGTGGCGACTGGCGGCACCTTGCTGATCTGTCTGGCATTGCCGCTGCTGGCGACGGTGTCGTCGATTCCGGCGTTGATCGCCACGCTGTTCATGTTTGGTGCCGGGCTTGGCACGGTGGATTCGACAGTGAACCTGCAAGCGGTGATCGTCGAACGGGCCAGCGGCAAAAACATGATGTCGGGCTTTCACGGCTTGTTCAGCCTCGGCGGGATCGTCGGCGCCGCCGGCGTGAGTGCCCTGCTCGGCCTCGGCCTGTCGCCGCTGGGCGCGATGCTGGTGGTGGTGGCGGTGCTGGTCGCCGCGTTGTTCAAGTGCGTGCCGCACATGTTGCCCTACGGCAGCGAAAGCTCAGGTCCCGCATTCGCCATTCCCCACGGCATCGTGCTGTTCATTGGCGGGATGTGCTTTATCGTCTTCCTCACTGAAGGCGCGGCGCTGGACTGGAGCGCGGTATTCCTGGCGCAAGAGCGCGGGATCGACACCGCCTATGCCGGACTCGGTTACGCGGCATTTGCCCTGACCATGACCGCCGGACGTTTGATGGGTGACCGGATTGTTCGGATTGTCGGGGCGACGCGGATCATTCTGTTTGGCGGTCTGTTGGCATCCGCCGGACTGTTTCTGGCGACGTTCGCACCGAGTTGGGAGGCTGCACTGGTCGGTTACGCACTGGTCGGCGCCGGCTGTTCGAACATCGTGCCGGTGCTGTATACGGCGGTGGGCAAGCAGACGGTGATGCCGGAAAGCATCGCGGTGCCGGCGATTACTACGTTGGGTTATGCGGGGATTCTGGCGGGACCGGCTGTGATTGGTTTTGTTGCCCATGCCAGTAGTTTGAGTTTTGCTTTTGGGCTGATGGCAGTGCTGCTGGTGGCGGTGGCGATTGGTGGGAAGGTATTGAGAGTCTGAACTTAGTGCACCTGCCAGATTGTTGTTTTGGGGTTGGGGTTGGGGTTGGGGGCATATCCGTTGCTGCGGGTGTTGCCGCTGGCGGTTACTCACTTTTCCAAACGCCGGAATGCCGGCCCAGCGAAAAGTAAGCAAAAGCCAAGCAGATCAAAAGATCGTCCGATCGCGGCCCGAGCCTTCGGTAGCGCCTACAGGGAGGTTGAGTACATCGGTCAAAGATTGGTCGGCTGTCAGGCCGCCATCGCGAGCAAGCTCGCTCCCACAGTAAGGTTGAGTACCCCCGCCAGAACTTGGTCGGCTGTCAGGCCGCCATCGCTGGCAAGCCAGCTCCCACAGAAAAGCAAAGGCAGCACATAGCCTTTGCTTCTCACCACTCAACACAATGAGCGTTAGCTCGAGTACCGCTTTTGATCTCAGGGCCCGTCGGCAGGCTGAGTGGAGGGATTGATCCGGGGGTGGGAGCGTAGCGACCGTTTGGCGCAGCCAAACACATCGAGAGGAGGTGCAGCGCAGCAAACCGGAGGCGATGCCCCCCGGATGGATCCCGGAGCGAAGGGACCCGAGCCACGGCGAGGGCCGAACGTCAGGGTAAAGCCTTTTTGGTTATTTTTTCGCTGGGCCGGCATTCCGGCGTCTGGAAAAAGTGACCCGCCGTAAGGGCGGAACCGCCAGCAGCAACACCCGCAGCAACGGATATTCACCCAATCAGCCAATCAATCAAAACCCCACACTGGCCTGCACAAAAAACGTCCTCGGCGCCCCCACATACATCCCCGAGTTGTTATCGCTCGAACGGGTGAAGTACTGCTTGTCGAAGACGTTCTTCACCCCGGCCCCCAACTTCAGGTTCGACACCTGCGGCCCGAAGTCATAACCCCCGCGCACGTTCCAGGTCACGTAACCCGGGATATCGCCGTACTGCCCGTCGGCCGTGCCTTCGGTGATGTAGTTGCCGTTGAAGCTGCCGTCGGCATTCACACCGGTGCCCGGCGAACGCTGTTTGGACTGGGCGAAACCGTCGAGGTTGTAGGTCCAGCGGTTGATGTCGTAACGCAAACCGACGGTCGCCACCTGACGCGAATAGAACGGCAGATCACGGCCCTTGAAGCCCGGAATTTCGCCTTCGTAGGTCGCACGCGTGTAAGTGAAACCGGCGTTGGCGGTCAGGCCGTCAAGACGCGGATCCAGCGCCGCCATGTCGTAGTGCATCGAGGCTTCGATGCCTTGGTGCTTGGTCGCGCCGAGGTTGGTCCAGCCCACGTCGTTGCTGATGTATTGCAGTTCGTCGTCGAAGTCGATGTAGAACAGCGTCACCTCACCGCCCCACACATCATCGTTGTAGCGCGTGCCAATCTCGTAGGTCTTGGCTTTTTCCGGCTCCAGGCCATTGGCGGTCTGGTCACCCGAGCCGCCCTGCCCCAACTGAAAATACTGCAGGCTGCCGAACGAGGTTTCGTAGTTGGCGAACAGCTTCCACGCATCCGACAGGTGATACATCACGCTCAGCGCCGGCAACGGTTCGTTGCTTTCGATGCTGCGGTTTTTCGCCTGTACCGGTTTGCCGGCGGTGTCGAGCACGGCACGGTCATGCCAGTCGGTGCTGATGTGTTCGAAGCGAATGCCTGGGGTGACGGTCCAGTTGCCGACGTCGATTTTGTTGTCGACGTAGACCGAATTGGCTTCAGTGCCACCCGTACGATCCTGGAACACGTGGCCATCGGACGTCGGTGTCGCCACCGGCTGATTGTTGACCAGCGCCAGGCGGCTCGACTGCTCGTGCATCGCTTCTTTCAGGTAGCGATAGCCGACGCTGACTTCCTGGGTGGTCGGGCCGACATCGAAAATCCGCGACACCCGTGGTTCGATGCCCAAGGTGTAATACGAACGCGGGTACGAGCTGAGGGTTTTCTGGTCGCGGGCGGCGATGGTGCTGCCACGGAAGCTGTCGGTGTAGTAAGTCAGGATTTCCGCCTGAGTGCGTTCGTCGATCTGGCGGATCCATTTGAACGACACGTCTTTGCGCCGACCGGTGAACTGATCGTAGTCACGCACCGAGTCATACGGTTTGTCGTCGTACTGTTTTTGCGTCAAACCACCGGGCATGTCGGCCGTGGCGTCGTAGTAGTGGAAGTTGAGGCTGAAATCGTCCTGATCGGTCGGCGCCCAGTGCGTCTTGAGCAGCACGTCGTCGATGTCGTTGCCGTTGTTGCGCTCGCGGTAACCGTTGCCGTTGACCCCGGAATACAGCAAAGCCACGCCCATGCCGTTGTCGGCGGTGCCGCCAAGAAACGCCGTGTCGATGTGTTTCCAGCCACCGTACTGAGTGGTTTCCAGGGTGGTGCCGATTTCCCCGGTGGCTTTTTCCGGAATCGCGCGGGTGACGAAGTTGATCACCCCGCCAACGTTTTGCGGTCCATAACGCACCGAACCAGCGCCACGTACCACGTCGATGCTGTCGAGGTTGCCGGCGGAAATCGGCGCCATCGACAGTTGCGGCTGACCGTACGGGGCGAAGGCTGCCGGTACGCCGTCGATCAACACGGTGGAGCGCGGCGACAGACGCGAAGTCAGACCGCGCACGCCGACGTTGAGGGAAATATCGCTGCCACCGGTGCCGTTGGAGTCCTGCACCTGCACGCCCGGCACACGCTTGAGCACGTCGCTGACGTTCATCGCGCCCTGCTCGACCATCGCTTCGCGGCGGATCACCGTGCGCGCCCCGGGGTGGTTCTGCACCACAGCGGCGTCGGCGTCACCGAGCCAGTCGCCGACCACTTTGATGTCGGTCACGCCGAGCTCCAGCGGGCCATTGCTGGCGGCGGAAGTCGCGGCAGGCGCAAGGGTTACCGAACCTTCGTTGATCTGATACTCCAGACCGCTGCCTTGCAGTAACTGGCGCAAAGCCTGCTCCGGCGAGATATCACCATCGACTGCCGGCGCCTGTTTGCCAGCGACCAGGTCCGGGCTGAAAAACACTTGCAGCGCCGTCTGCTGGCCCAGCTCGCTCAGGGCCTGGCCCAGTGGCTGTGCGCGGATGTGGATCGCTTCGCCAGCGAACGCCAGCGGCATGGCAGCGTTGACCGCCAGCGCAAGGGCCAGCGGCAACCAAGGGGATTTTTTGTTGTTGGCAGTGGGGGTGTTCACGTCGTACGGAGTCCTGTGGATCGCAAGAGTGTGCGTCTGTTAATGCAAACCAGTTGCAGTTGAACAGGAAGACGATGAACTCGAAAAAAACCTGAACGCTATTTTGAAATTATTTCCTGACTGCCGTCCGCGAGGGTGCGCACGGCCACCGGCAGGATGCTCGGCAAGGCCTTGAGCAAGGCGTCGGTATTGTCGGACTTGAACACGCTGGTCAGGCGCAGACTGGCCACGGACGGGTTGGCGATGGTCAACGGCTTCTCACGATAGCGCGACACTTCGGCAGCAACTTCGCTGAGGCTGGCGTTGTTGAACACCAGTTTGCCGCTGCGCCATGCCGTCACTTGCGCCGAGTCGACCGCGTAGGCCTGCGCGACTTTGCCCTGAGCATCGACATCAGTGCCGAGGCCCGCGGTCAGGCTGATGAATTGATTATCCGGCGCCCCCCGCCCCTGCACTTTCACCGTGCCCTGCTCCACCGCGACGCGGGTTTGCATAACGTCGCGGCGCACATCGAAACGGGTGCCGGTGACCGTGACCTTGCCGCTGCCGGCCTCGACCACGAACGGGCGCGCGGTGTCGTGCTGAACACTGAACATTGCCTCGCCTTCGCTCAATTCGATCAACCGACGATCCTGTTCAAAGCGCACCTGCAAGCGGCTGCGACTATTCAGATCAATCACCGAACCGTCCGGCAGCGCCACATGCTTGCGCTCGCCCAACGCCGTGGCGAACTCGGCGCGGTAACTGCCCGGATGATTCAAACCGCTGAACAGGCCCAGCCCGAGCGCCACCGCCAGCACACTGGCGGCCACGGCATAACGCAGCAACGGCCGGCGTGCGCGGCGGGCTGGCGGGTTTTCAACCAGAGCTTTGAGGCGTGGCACCGGCAGCAGATCCGCCGCCGACCACAAGCCCTGCAGCAACTGGAATTCGTCACGGTGCTGCGGATGCTCAGTCAGCCAGGCGTCGAAGCGCTGCTGCTCGTCGGCGCTGATCGTTGGCTCCTGCAAACGCACAAACCAGCGAGCCGCGTCGTCACGCACCGTTGTTGGCCCGCACGCGCAATCACGGGTATCCATCATGGAATGTCCTGTTTGGCCGGGGATGAAAAAGCACGGTCGTTCATGACTGCAACCCGTCGAGGCGATCACGCAAGTGCCGAAGGGTGCGGATCATATACTTTTCGACCATGTTCTTGGACAACCCCAGGCGTTCGGCGATTTCCGCCTGAGTCAGGCCTTCGATCTTCTGCCAGACAAAAATCTTGCGGCAATTGACCGGCAGTTCACTGAGCGCCCGTTCGATGGAATCCGCCAACTGAATCGCATGCATGTAATGCTCCGGGTCGCCGGACAACGACTCAGCGTGATCCATGGCCTCCGATTCCATGACGCCCCGCCGATCCTCACGCCGATAACCGTCGACCGCGATATTGCGTGCGGTCTGGTGCAAATACGCCCGCGGCTGCTGCACCGCCGCCGAATCGGACTCAAGCACCCGCACAAAGGTGTCGTGCGCCAGATCCTCGGCCTGCGCACGATTGCGCAGGCGACGAGTCCAGGTGCCGATCAACTCTTCGTAATGCTCGAAAAATCCGGGTCTGCGGGGACGCATGGGGGATATGGGCGGCGTGCTGAGGAAAGGATGTGAATAGTAATGGTTACCATTAAGCCGAAGCAATGGATTCCTCGACCGACCGTCCGGGTCGCCTTTGCAGCTCAGCGTTTTATCGAAATCACACCACTCATGTAGTCATGCAGATCGCGCAGATCCTTAACGCTCCAGGCATGCGGCGGTATTTTTACCCCGTTCTCCTGCAATGTTTTCGGAATCAGGTTGCCGTTCGGGCGAAGGATGATCGACGACACAATCACGCCCGGATATTCATTCAGGCGTTTTTTGAACGCGGGCGTTGTCAGGTCAGGTGTTGGCGGATTGCTTTTATGCGCCAACGGCCCGGTGCCCTTTATATCGGCGCCGTGGCACACAGCGCAGCGCTGCGAATAGAGATTTTTTCCATTGCTGTTATCCGCGAAGGACACGGAGGTTTGAGCGATCAACAAAGCCCCGAGTACAGCGACGAATGCGGTTTTCATTGTTTGCCTCCCTGGCGTCTTTAAGGTCGCGCATGATGCGCGAGATTTAGCGCCTGGCGCAAAACAATGTGGGAGCGAGCCTGCTCGCGAATGCGCAACATCAGTCACTTATTGCATTGACTGAGCGGACGCTTTCGCGAGCAAGCGCGCTCCCACAGGGTTCGGTGGTGGATGCAGGTTCAAGTGCATCCACCACCGGCCATTGGATCAGCCTTTTTCGTCGATCCCGGCTTGCAGGGTCTGGGTGTCCAGATGCCCGCTCAGGGTGACCGGGCCGACTTTCAGGTTGCCGTTCTCCAAGGAAACCTTGGGTGCGTTTTCCTCGGCTTTATGTGGCAGATCAAGTCCGGCCTTCACGCCATAGTCACGGTTGCTCAGCTCAGCGCGACTGACCTTCGATCCGCCCAGATCCACCTTCCCTTCAGTAGCCGAAATCCGCGCGCCCGTCAGCTGCGTCGCGCCGCCGACTGCGAGGTTCACCCCTTGGCTGCCACTGATCCCAGACGTCTGCGCAACGCTGTCCTTGTGCGCATACTCGCCCTGCGCTTTCAGCGTCGGCTTGTAGTCGGTGCCGGCGAGTTGTTCCTTGTCGCTCGGTGGGTTTTTCTTCGCGGTCAGGCCCAGATCGACATCGACCTTGGCATGGTTGCTCGAATCCTGGCGACTCTCGACCTTCAGATCACCCGCGACTGTGCCGCTGACATCTTTAGCGTCGATCCGCGCACCCGCCAGCTGCGCATCACCGGCACTGTTCAACACCACATGGTCAGCCTTGATCTGGCTGTTCTGCTGGGTGCTGCCCTGCAAGTAATCCACACCCACCTTGGCGCCGGCATTGAAACCGTGGTCGCTGCTGGCCTTCTCATCCGCGGCGGTCGGGGTTTTGCGGCTCAAGTTGCCGCCGGCATTCAGCGCGACATTCCAGTTATTGCGGTTGTCGGTGGACTGCGCCGATTCCTGCACGTAACCGCCCTTCTGCGCGTCGATGCTGACGTTCGGTGCGCTGACTTGCGTGCCTTGCAGGTGAATCGAATCACCGCTTAGTGCGATGCCGCTCTGACTGTTGAGCTGGCCACCGCTGAGGGTTTGCGAATCCTCATTGACTCGACCGATATTGAAGTTGCCGCTCAGATTGCCGGCCTGATCGCGACTCTTCTCGCTGCTGGTTTTGCTGCCGCCACCCTTCAAGCCGCCGCCGAGATTGCTGCCAGTGGCGGTGTGAGTATCGGCGGCCGCTTGCAGATCAAGCTTGCCGTCGGCGTGCAGTACGATGGCGCCAGCGCTGTCGATCTTGCTGCCTTGCTGCAGCTGATTTCCGCCGCTGCCGAGTTGCACCGGACCGTTGCTGGTGATGCTCGCCACATGGGCCTGGGTGTCAGTGGTCTGCTTGCCGGTGTGATCGAGCTGGAAACCGGCGCCGAGGTCGACGTTGGTGCCGTCGGTCCCCGGCAAGGTGCCGACCGTCAGAGAGCCACTGCCACGCAGGCTGCTGTCGTTGCTGTGCTGGCGGTTGTTGGCCTGATTCAGCGCCAGATCACCGCCGGTGTTGATGCTCACTCCGCCCTGCCCGCCATCGAAACGGCTGCCTTCGAACTGCGCATCGCCACCGACCTTGATATTCACACCCTGGCTGCCGGCATAAGCGCCGACGACGGCGGTGGAACTGTCCTTGCTCGACGCACTGCTGCCACCCGCGCCGCTGCCAGCGACGTTCACGTCTTCACCGGTCTTGGTGTAGACGCGCACATCGACCTTGGCATCCACCGCATCAGCGCTGCTGTTGTGCGTGTTACTCGCGGCGTCGGCAAGCAGTTTGTCAGCGCTGATGTTCACCTGGCCGGCGCTGGCGTTGTATTGCGTGCCTTGGTCGTGCAGCGTGCCAGTGGTTTTCACATCGACAGTGCCGCCGTCAAAACGGCTGACCACAGCGTTGCTGCTCTGCTCGGATTTGCTGGCGCTGCCATGACCGACCGCAACGTCGATACCGACATTCGGCTGACCGAGATTGGCCAGCGAGTCCTTGTCCGGCACCTTGCCGTTGAGCACGTCCTTCACCGCGCCAGCGATCGGCCGAGCAATATCTTTGTATTCGACGTTGGCACCGATGTCCGCCGACCAGTTGCTCTCGCTATGCGTGCTGCTGTCAGTGTTGCTGGCCGCACGGTTGTCGATCTCGTTGGCGGCAATATTCAGACCGTTACCGGCCTTGACCTGCGCACCTTCGGTGGCGAGTTTGTCGGCATTGATGGTCAAGCCACCGCTGCTCTGTACGCTGGTGGTCTGTGCGGTGGTTTTGCTGGTCGAATCCTGCGCAGTGCCGTGGGCGAAATCGACGCCACTGCCAGCACGGTCGAGGCCGCCGGTGTAGTAGAAACCGCCGCCGGTGCTGGAGGTGTCGGTGGAGGTTTTGTGGCTGTCTGCCTCGGCCAGCAACGACACGTTTTTGCCGCTCAACGTTGTGTCGCCAGCGGTGGATTTCACCTCCGCGCCTTTGAGCGTGACGTCACCGCCAGCCTTCACCTGCACACTGCCGCCGCTGAGGCTGGAGCCTTGCTGAGTGACATCATTACGGGTCACGGTTTGCTGTTTGTCTTCGTAGTGAATCCCGGCGCGATATTGCTCTGGCGTTTGTTCTTTGGCGTAAGCATCGAAGCCACGGGTTTGCGTGGTGTCAGTGCTGTCGTGAGTGTTCTGCGCCGAATGCACATTCACATCCCCCGTCGCATCCGCCGTCAGCGCGCCACCGGCTTTGACCGTCGAGCCGGCGACCTCAATGTCCTTGGCGCTCTTGAGCTTGAGGTTGCTATCGGACACCAGTTCGCTGCGCACCGTGGTGCTGTCTTTGCTGTTCTGGCGCGATTCGTCCTTGGTGATGCCGAAGAACTTGCTGTCCTTGTCGTGGTTATTGCTGTGCGTGGTGTCCTGCACGCCGTCGATGATCAGCGAACCCTTGTCGCTGATCACGCTGGCGTCGGTGCCGCCGCGCACCTGACTGCCGCTGATGCGCACGTCGTCAGCCTTGACGATCAGTTTTGCGCCGGCGTTGACCTTGCTGCCCTGATGCCGGGTCTGGCCCTTGTCGGCATCGCCGGTCTTGCCGAAGAAACCACCGCCGACGAGGTCACCGGAATAGCGGTTGTCACTGCTGCGGCTGGTCCGTGTGGCGGTGCTGATGTCCACCTGTTTGCCCGCCAGATGCAGGTCACCGGCGCTGTTCAGTTCGGCGCCGTCGGAGCGCAGCAAGGCGGCGGTTTGCAGGGCGATGTTGCCAGCCTTCAACTGGCTGGTGACGCTGCGCTGCTCCTCGTTGCTGCTGTTCCAGTCGGCTTTCCACAGGTGTTTGCGGTGGTTGCCTTGATCGGTCTGGGTGTGGCTTTCAGTGGCGGCAGTCAGGCGCAGATCGCCACCGCTCTGCACGTCGAGCTTCCGCGCCGCGTCGACCTTGGCGGCTTTCAGTTCGGTGTCTTTACCGGAGGCCAATTTCGCGTCGCGACTGGCGACGATCTGGCTGCCGTGCTGACGGGTTTCGCTATCGGTCTGGGTGCGGTCATAGGTTTCCCAGGTGATACCGATGGTGCTGTTGTTCCAGTTCTCGCGTTTTTCCTGGAGCTTGCGGCTTTCGACCGTGCTCAGGGTCAGATTGCGTTTGGCCTCGACGGTGACGTCACGGCCACTGACATCGGTGGCGGCCAACGTCAGGTCCTTGCCACTGTGCAGACCGATATCGCCCTGATTGCTGCGAATCCCGGCGCGGTTGACGTTGAGGCTGTTGGCCACGGCTTCACCGCTGACACTAAGGTCGCCGGCCGAACGAATCTGCACACCGTCACGCCCGGCGACTTGTACCGCACCCACCCGCACGCCGGCACCTTCGGCGGTGCTGACAATATTGATGCGCCCGGCCTGCATCGCGCCGAACAGGCTGGCGTCGATGCGTTGATCAGAAGTGTTGCCCGCCGGATCCACGGTTTTCACCTGACCGCTGGCGTAGTCGACCTGATTGCGCCCGACCGTGAGGTTCAGTTGATCGCGGGCGGTGAGCGCGCCCTGGCTGTCGATACGCGGCGCAATCAGGTTGATCGAGCCCTCGCCATTGCGCAGGCCACCGTTTTGAATCTGCAACTGACCGCTGGCGTCGCGGGTGTTCAGACCTTGCAGTTTGCCGTCATTCAATTCCGGGCGACCAACCACCAGACTGGCGTTCGGCGTGTTGATGAAACTGCCGCCATTGACCGAGATGCCGTTGGGGTTGGCCAGCACGTAATCGGCGGGGCGACCGAAGATTTCCTGCGCGCCGTTGATGGCGGACGGGTTGCGGCTGATCACTTCGTTGAGGATCACACTCGCGGCCTGCCCTTGCAGTTGTGGGTTGGCCGCCAGTTGCCCGGCGAGCTGCGATTGCCCGGCCTGCAAGGCGTTGTTCAGCACCACACCCTGACGATCGACGTTGTAATCGAGAAACTGGTTGTGCGACAGGCCCGAGCCATTGGGCGCGACGATGTTGACGATGGGCACACCGCCCTGGGTCTGCAATTGCGCGGTACCGCCCGGCCCGGGCGCGACGACGACACCACCGGCGAGAGCACTTGGCAGGTGCACGGCGAAGAACAGGCTGGCAATCGCCCAGCGCAATTTGCCCCGAGGCGAAAGATGAAATGCAAAAGTGTGTGCTGGCATAAAAACGTCTCCATGTAAGTACGGCATCACGTCGCGCGTTTTAGTCTTGGCCGTGGCTGTCGCGCTCAGGTCCGACGGCTGTTCGTTCACTGCGTTGTTTGTATGGATAGCGGTCATAACTGCAGCCCTACGCGCATCAGCCAGGTTTGCGGCTCGTGCAGCAGACCGCTTGGGGTGTTGAGGCTGCGTTGGTAATCGACGTCCACCTGCAGGTTTTTCCAGCCCAGGTTCAGGCCGACACTGGCGCCGCTCAGGCGTTGGCCTTGAGCGCCGTGATCAGCCTTGATCCAGCCGTGGTCGAGGCCCACGCGCGGCGTGATCTGCACCGGCCATGCGCTGCGCAGCGGCAGGCGCAGGGTGTTGCGCCAGATTGCGCCGCTGGCGCCCGAAGCGCTGCTGACCCGATAGCCGCGCACCGCCGAATCGTCGGTGCCGAGCAGTTGTTCGATCGCCGGCAACGGATCGGGGCTGTACTGCACGTTGAGCTGGCTCTGCCACTGCCACGCCTGCTCGCCGAGTTGACCGTTACGCCACTGACTGAGGCCGGCGCGGTACTTGCGAAACTGTGCCTTGGGCAGGTTGTTGATCGGTTGCTGCGCGTCGTCATCGGCACCGAGCCAGCGCAGGCCCTGCGCGTAATTGACGTCGAGGTTCCACACCGCACGGTCAAGCCAGAACAGATTGAGTCCGGCCTCGGCCACGGTCAGGGTCGGACTCTGAATGCCGAGCCGCACGTCTTGCAGGTAGCTATCGACATCCTTGTGCGCCAGTTGCAGGTTGGCGCTGAGCTGGCGGCTTTGGTCGCGCCACAACACGCGGTCGGCGCGCAGGCTGATCTGGTCGGTGATGCCGGTGCTGTGGAAGGTCACGCTCGGCAGTTTGAATGGCGCGCGGTATTCGGCATGGCTGGCGAACACACTGTAGGTCCAGTAGCCGTAAGGGATCGCGTAATACAGGCTGGCGTTGCGGTTATAGCGGTCGCCCTGATTCAACGTGTCGCTGGCGCTAAGGCTCAACAAGTCGTTGAGTTGCAGCGGACTGTCGAAGCTCAGGCTGACGCTGTCGCGATCACGTCCGGTGCTGGCGCTGCCGAGGTTGTCGATGCCCGCATTCAAGGCCCAGCGCGACTGCCCGGCAGTGCGCGAACGCAGGATGATCCGCGAAGCGCCGGGCTGGCTGCCGGAGGCGATGTCGGCGGTCAGATCGACCGAGCGCAGGCGATTGAGTTGATCAAGGCCTTGCTCCAGATCGCGCAGGTTCAGCGGCTCGCCAAGCATGCCGGGGAACGCACCGCCGAGGGACAGCGGCAAACGCTGATCGGCCAGCTCGATGGACTCGATGTAGCCCTCGTCGACCCTGATGTCCAGCGACTGCCCCGCCGCCGGCGCGCTGAGCAGATAAGGGCGACTGGCGATGTAGCCCTTCTCGACGTAAATCGCCGTGATGGTCGCCAGCAGATGGTTGATCTGCCTGACGCCCATGCACGGCGCGAGCAACGGTTTGATCCGCGCGTTGAGTTTGTCACTGTCGATCAGCGTGACGCCGCCGATGCGCGTGCCGCTTAACGGCCAGCACTGTTCATCGGCGGTGAAGGTTGGCGGTATGGCCGGGGTGACCGGCGCCGGGCCGAACGCGCCGCGCTCCAACTGCCGCTTTCTTTGCTCAAGTTGCAACTGTTGCAAATCGCGCTGCTGCTGTTGTTGCTGGCGCAGCACTTCCTGGCCCGGCGCGACAGGTTCGGCAGCTTCAATCGAGGAGGCACACACACTCAACACAAAGGCCGACAGCAGCGGGCAAAGCGTGGAACAACGACGAAAAAAAGCGCAAAACGGAAACGGCACGCAACTTCCTTGCGATCATCAAATGGCGCAATGCCATGTCATCAATGATCGTGATAGTCGGAGCCATTCCAAACAAAAGCAAGACGCTTCCTACAGCGCTTACATTTCTTAAACAATTGCTTTGCCTGGCTTTATTGTCAGCAGCAAAGCCACGGCGCTACTGGCTATCAGGGTTTCCCCGAGGGCTTGAAACCAGCCAGCGAGCATCAGCCCCGCGCCGATCAGCAGGTAATACATCAAGCCCAACAACGCCCCGGCGGTGCCCAACCGATCAGCGTAATCGGCCAGGGCCGAACCGAGAATGTTCGGGATCGCCAGGCCAAACGCCAACACCACCAGCAGCATCGGCAGCACGAACGCGACACTGCCCTGCAGCGACCACACGCCAAGACCACCGAGCAAGGCGATGCCAGCCGCGAGGCGAATCAACTGCAATGCCTTGAACCCGACCGTCAATAAGCGCCGGTTCAGCCATGCTCCAAAACCTGAGCCCAGTGCGAGGATCACACCGCTGTAACCGAACACACTGGCGTCCACACCCAACCGCTGAAACATGAACGGAGCGACGCTGTAATAGCTGAACAGCGCCACGTTGAATGAGGCGATCCACAGCGCCGAGCGCCAGATACCCGCGTCACGCAACATGCGCCCAAGCGTTTTGAACAGAGCAACATGGCCAGTCGGCGCTGGCCGGGTTTCCACCAAGGTGTAGCAACTCCATAACCACAACAACGTGGCCAGCAACAGCAACGCGGCGAGCACACCGCGATACCCAAAGGCCTGCACCAGGCTGGCGCCACTGAATAAGCCAAGCGCCGGGCTGGCCGCCAGCGCGATGCCCACCAGGGAAAACACCTGCGCCAGTTCGGCGCCTTTGAAGCGGTCGCGCAACACGGTCTGCGTGACCACCGACCCCACCGCCGCACCGAAGGCCGCCAACATCTGCGCCAGTAACAAACCGTTGAAACTGCTGACCCGCAGGCCTAAAAGCGTGGCAATTGCAAAGATTGCCAGGCCCGCGAGCATCGTCGGGCGTCGACCGATGCGATCGCACAAACGCCCCCACACCACCACCCCGACGGCAAACGCGAGGAAATGCACCGACAACGTCTGCGCGGCGGCTTGCGGGCCAACGTCAAATACCCGCCCGATATCACCGAGCGCCGGGCTGTACAGGGTTTGCGCGATCTGCGGAAACATCAGCAACGCAATCGCCAGCCACAGGAAATGTCTGTTGTTCATTCTTCATCACTCCTCGCATAAACCGCCGAGGAGTTTAAGAATTGCGCAGTGGCGTATTATCCAGACCCTGCCAACTAATCACTGAAATCGGACAATCCATGGCCTGGCTCGATGCCCACGCAACGTTTGACGCAGATCGCTATCAGGCACCGGTGATCGGTATTGCTTCGACCCTGGGCGATCACGACTCTGGTTTGCACCGCCATCAACGCGGGCAGCTGCTGTACACGCGACAAGGCTGC
Source organism: Pseudomonas sp. GNP014 (assembly GCF_054344005.1). Lineage (NCBI taxonomy): Bacteria > Pseudomonadati > Pseudomonadota > Gammaproteobacteria > Pseudomonadales > Pseudomonadaceae > Pseudomonas > Pseudomonas sp. GNP014. The sequence goes on from NZ_JBTGUS010000001.1 coordinate 5,348,718, forward strand.
ACGCGAATTACCCTGGCGCAGCAACTGTGCCTGCTACCGCCGTCGCGGGCGGCGTGGATTCCACCGGGTGTCAGCCATCGCGCGGTGATGCAACAGAGCGTCGACTACCGCTCGATCTATTTGATCCCCGAACTGTGCGCTGCACTGCCGCAGCAGGTCTGCGTGATTGAAGTCAGCCCGTTGTTGCGTGCGGTGCTGGAACCGATGGCGCTGGCGGATTTCGCCAGCGATTGGCAGCAGGGCAAACTCTCCCAACTGCTCGGCCTGTGTCTGAGCGAAATCGCTGAAGCGGCGCAGCAACCGATGCTGCTGCCGTTACCTCAGGACAAGCGCCTGGCACCCCTGTTGAAAACGCCTGAACGTCTGCCTCCGGAGTTGCAAGTGCTGGAGCAGCAGGTCGGCGCCAGCAGCCGCACCATCGGGCGAATCTTCCAGCGCGAAACCGGCATGAGTTATCAGCAATGGCGCCAGCAGTGGCGCTTGATGCGCGCGATGGAATTGCTCGCCACCGGGCGCAGCCTGAGTTACTGCGCGTTCGAATCAGGTTTTGCCAGCGATAGCGCTTTCATCGCCTTCTTCAAAACCATGACCGGCAGTACACCGGGCCACTGGCTCAAGTGAACAACTGACGATTGGCACCAGAAATAATTTGCCACCAAATATTACCTGCATCATATTACAGCCGTAATAACGATCCGCTTACGCAGGTAATCCGCCATGACTAGCATGCCCACCCTCGAACCTGTTGTGGTAAAGACCAAGCCGCCCCTGCTCAAACGCGTTTTGCTTCCGGGCGCAGGATTGCTCGCGCTGATTTTCGCCGGTATTTACGCCATGCACTGGTGGGGCGCCGGACGTTTTCTCGAAGAAACCGACGATGCCTATATCGGTGGCGACGTCACGGTGATCGGGCCAAAAGTCGCCGGCTATATCGAAGAAGTGTTGGTCAGCGACAATCAGCCGGTGAAGGCCGGCGACGTACTGATTCGCCTCGACGCTCGCGATTACCGCGCCAATCTCGCCAAGGCTGAAGGCGCTGTGGCGGCCGAAGAAGCCCTGCTGGCCAACCTCGACGCCACCGAGCAACTGCAACAGGCGGTGATCGGCCAGGCCCGTGCCGGCATCGACGCCGCCGGCGCCGAGACCGCTCGCTCGCGGGATGACAACGCACGCTACAAACGTCTGGTGACAACCAATGCCGTGTCGGTGGAAAGCGCCCAACGCGCCGACGCCACCTTCAAGACCGCGCAAGCCTTGAGTGCCCGCGCGCAGGCTGAACTGCTCGCCGCGCAACGCCAGCTCGCGGTGATCGACACGCAAAAACAACAGGCCCGCGCCGCCCTCCAGCAAGCCCGCGCCGAGCGGGATCTGGCGCAATTGAACCTGAGCTACACCGAATTGCGCGCCCCGGTCGACGGTGTGATCGGCAACCGCCGCGCACGCGTCGGCGCCTACGCCCAGGCCGGTTTACAACAGTTGTCGGTGGTGCCTGCCAGCGGTTTGTGGGTCGATGCCAACTTCAAGGAAGACCAACTGGCGCGGATGAAACCCGGCCAACGCGTGAGCATCCGCGCCGACGTGTTGTCCGGTCAGGAATTCCACGGCCGCCTCGACAGCCTCGCCCCGGCCACCGGTTCGCAGTTCAGCGTGCTGCCGCCAGAGAACGCCACGGGCAACTTCACCAAAATCGTCCAGCGCGTACCGGTGCGCATCCTTCTCGACCCCGCCGACGGCGTGCTGGGCCATCTGCGTCCAGGCCTGTCGGTGACCGCCGAAGTCGACACCCGCGCCCAGCCTGAAAACCGCGCCGTGGCCGTTGCACCATGAGCGCCACCCTCACCGCCCCGGCGCAACCGTTCAACGCGGCGGACATGGCCACCGCGACCAAGGTGTTCGCCTTCGCGACGATGTGCATCGGCATGTTCATCGCGCTGCTGGACATCCAGATCGTCTCGGCTTCGTTGCGCGATATCGGCGGCGGACTGTCCGCCGGCACCGACGAAACCGCATGGGTGCAGACCAGTTACCTGATCGCCGAAATCATCGTGATTCCGCTGTCGGGCTGGCTGTCGCGGGTGTTCTCCACGCGCTGGCTGTTCTGCGCTTCGGCCGTCGGTTTCACCGTCGCCAGCCTGTTGTGCGGCGTGGCCTGGAACATCCAGAGCATGATCGCTTTTCGCGCGCTGCAAGGGTTTCTCGGCGGTTCGATGATTCCGCTGGTGTTCACCACCGCGTTCTTTTTCTTCACCGGCAAACAACGGGTGATCGCCGCCGCGACCATTGGCGCGGTCGCCTCGCTGGCACCGACACTGGGCCCGGTGATCGGTGGCTGGATCACCGATATTTCCTCGTGGCACTGGCTGTTCTACATCAATCTGGTGCCGGGGATTTTCGTTGCCGTGGCGGTGCCGATGCTGGTGAAAATCGACCAGCCGGAATTGTCCCTGCTCAAGGGTGCGGACTATTTGAGCATGGTGTTTCTCGCGCTGTTTCTCGGCTGCCTGGAATACACCCTCGAAGAAGGCCCGCGCTGGAACTGGTTCAGCGACCGGACCATCCTGACCACTGCGTGGATCAGCGGCCTCGCCGGACTGGCCTTCATCGGCCGCACCTTGTACGTGGCCAATCCTATAGTCGATTTGCGCGCCCTGAAGGATCGCAACTTCGCCCTCGGCTGCTTCTTTTCCTTCGTCACCGGCATCGGCCTGTTCGCGACGATCTACCTCACGCCGCTGTTTCTCGGCCGGGTGCGCGGCTACAGCGCGCTGGACATTGGCCTGGCGGTGTTCTCCACGGGCGTGTTCCAGATCATGGCGATTCCGCTGTATGCCTTTCTGGCCAATCGCATGGACCTGCGCTGGATCATGATGATCGGTCTGGGCCTGTTCGCGGTGTCGATGTGGGAATTCAGCCCGATCACTCACGACTGGGGCGCGGGGCAATTGATGTTGCCGCAGGCGTTACGCGGGATCGCCCAGCAACTGGCAGTGCCGCCAGCAGTGACATTGACCTTGGGCGGGTTGGCGCCGGCGCGGCTCAAGCATGCGTCGGGCCTGTTCAACCTGATGCGTAATCTGGGGGGCGCGATTGGCATCGCTGCATGTGCGACCATTCTCAATGACCGCACCAACCTGCATTTCACGCGGTTGGCCGAGCACCTGAACAGCAGCAATGAGGCGATGAATCAGTGGCTGTCCCAGGTCGGCGGCAACCTCGCCGCGCTGGGCCAGAGTGGCGACGTCGGGGTCACCGCCAGCTTGCGCCAATTGTGGCTGCTGACCTACCGCGAGGCGCAGACACAAACCTACGGCGACACCTTCCTGATGATCATGCTGTGCTTCATCATCGCCACGGCGATGGTGCCCTTGATGCGCAAGGTGCAACCACCGGCCGCGCCGAGTGCCGATGCGCATTGATCCCGTATTTTACGTTCACCCACTTCCCCCCCGTAGGAGGCAGCCTGCTCGCGATGGCGGTGTATCAGCGAAGCAGCTGTCGACTGACACAACGCCATCGCGAGCAGGCTCCCTCCCACAGGGGCTATGTGTTGAAGCTTAAGCCTGCGGGGTTTTACGGAAACCCACGGCCAGGCGGTTCCAGCTATTGATGGTGCTGATCGCCACGCTCAGGTCGACCATTTCCTTGGGCGTGAACTGCGCGGCCACCACGTCATAGTCTTCGTCCGGAGCGTGAGTCAGGCTCAGTTGGGTCAGCGATTCGGTCCACAGCAACGCGGCGCGCTCGCGGTCACTGAAGAACGGTGCTTCACGCCAGGCGGTCACGGCAAACAGACGCCGCGGGGTTTCGCCTCCCTTGATCGCGTCGGCGGTGTGCATGTCGATGCAGAACGCACAGCCATTGATTTGCGAGGCACGCAGCTTGACCAGTTCGATCAGGCTCTTTTCCAGTGGCAGTTTGGAAACGGCGGTTTCCAGGGCGATCATCGCTTTCAGCGCGTCTGGGGAGGCGGTGTAGAAATCGGTACGAGGTTTCATGGTGACTCCGGGCAGCAAGTGAAGGTGTGGCTACGTTAGCCCCCGCTCTGCTCTCGGCAAATAGCCAATATTCGCGAAGATCAGGAGGCCACTCGCACCCGGCGTTGACCACTGGTCAGCCAATCGGCACCAAGGCGTCGGCGCGTCAGACCAATATCAGGTCAATTCCCTTTCTGGAGACGCACCATGATCACGCGCAAATTCACTTCATTATTCCTCGCCGGCCTGCTCGCCACCGCCTCGGCGGCCAGCTTCGCCGCCAACGATGGCGCGGATGCCACCGGCACCCGATCCGGCGGTGCCACCGGCTCGACCATGCCACCGGACAACACGCCGGGCGCGCCGTCCGGCGGTAGCAGTTCGGGTGGTTCGGGGTCGGGCACCGGCACCAATGGCGGCGCCAGCGGATCGGGCTCCGGTGCGGGTGGCGGCACCGGTTCGGCTGGCGGCGGGACTGGCGGTGCAGGCGGTGGCACGGGCGGCTGAACGCACAAGAGTCATCCGTGGTAAGGGCGTTGCCCTGTGCAACCGGCCTAACGACGCGGCCGGCGCCCACAGGGTTGATTGTCAGCGGTCGGAACGCATCAGCTCGGCCACATCGCTCTCCGGCGAAAACACCGCGGCGCGGTTGCGTCCGGCATTTTTCGCCTGATACAGCGCCTCATCCGCCCGCTGGATAAATACTTCCGGGCTGTCATTGCCGCTCGGAATAAACGAATAGCAGCCCAGGCTCACGGTGAGATAGCCGGTGGGCGAACCGCTGTGGGTGATGTGTTTGTCGATGACGCTGCGACGAATCTGCCCGGCAATGGCCAGGGCACCGTTGATATCGGTGTTCGGCAACAGCACCGCAAACTCTTCGCCCCCATAGCGCACCGCCAGATCGGCCTTGCGCTGACAGCAGGTCATGAGCACCTGCGCCACTTGCGTCAGGCAATGGTCACCGGCGACATGCCCATAGGCGTCGTTGTAACGCTTGAAGAAGTCGATATCGAGCATGATCAGGCTCACCGGGCTGACCTGTCGCGCGCCTCGGGCAAACTCGATTTCCAGGGAACGCTCGAACAGACGCCGGTTGGCCAGTCCGGTCAGGCTGTCATGGGTCGCGATCTGTTCCAGCGCCTGCTGTGCCTTGCGCAGGTTTTTCTCGATGCGCTCACCATCGCGCACCTGACGAATGAACACCCAGCCGAACAGGCCGACACCCAGGGTGACCAGCGCCACGATCACGCTGGACTGAACCGCCCGCGCGTACCAGCCCTCGAGGATCGTGTCCTTTGACGTGGCGGCGGCCACCACCAACGGATACGACGCCAACCGCCGGTAGCCATACAAACGCACGACGCCGTCGACCACCGAATTGATCATTGCGGTACCGGCCGACGCCTCGGGCAGCAACTCCCGATAGATCTGGCCTTGCGCCAGCGACGTGCCAATCAGGCTTTCATCGAACGGTCGGCGGGCGAGCAACGTGCCGTTGGTAAATCCGATGAACATGATGCCGTTGTCGTCGAGGCTGAAGCTTTCGAAGAAGTGATCGAAATACGACATCTTGATCCCGGACAGCAACACCCCCTGAAAACGGCCGGCGCGATCATTGACGCGTTTGGAAATCGGGATGATCCACTCGCCGTTCTCGCGGCTGCGGATGGCCGGGCCGATGTGCGCCAGCGTCGAGGCGTTCTGCTGGTGATACTTGAAATACTCGCGGTCGGCCACGCCATTGCCACGGGGCAGATCGGTAAACGAGGTAATTACCCACTGCCCCTGGGTATCGAACAGGAAGATGCCGTGCAACTGGTTCAGTTGCTGCACCCGCCGGGCGAAGGTTTGCTGCAGCCGAGGCCGTTGCGCCGCACCGTAACCGTCATTCTGAATCCAGTCGACCAGGCTGGTCATGACCAGGTCCGCCGCCAGAAAGGTGTCCTCGGCCTGTTGCGCCATGGCCCGCGTCAGGTTGCTGGAGGCCACTTGCGCCACCGCCAGATCCTGACGCCGTGACTGTTCCAGTTGCAAATACAGTAAACCGAGCAGGCACAACCCCACCGCAACGATAAACCACGCGGCGGCTTTACGCAGCGGCAAGCGTTTAAGGGCGCCTCCAGGGGCTTGATGCGGATCATGAATGGGGATAGGCAAAAACGTGTCCTGGGCAGGTACGACAAGGGCAAATGCCCGTAACCCTTATATTTTGTGAGCGTAGCCCACCGGGATGCACGGGGCAAACGCCACGCTCCCGCCCAGATGTATCGGCGCACAGCGCATTTGGATGATCGCTGTTCGCCGATTTATTTTCGATGCCTGCTTTGCGGTTAATCCGTTGTGAAGGGCCAGACGGCGCATCGCACTGTATAGATGCACCCGTGGCGGGTGGCCGGCGGTCAAAGCCTGACCGGGAGATGCGTACTCGGGTTCACCAAAAACCTGTGGCGAGGGCGCTTACTCCCTTGCCACCAGGTCCGTGTGGTCCTTTCGACCTTGAATCAGTTCAACGCGACGGCGGCACCCGAATATCCCCCGCCCGGCACTGCGTCTTCACGCCTTTGCCGCACGCGCCGAATTGCAGATCCTTACCCATGCACACCCGCACTTCCGACAGTTCCGGGCCGCTGCAGATCACCGCGATGCCATCAGCCGGAATCCCCGGATTGGCCTTGCGGAACAGGTCAGCGATTTCCTGGGCTTCGAAGTAATACGAAGAACTGAACGGTTGCAGCGCCTGCGGGATTTTGACGGCGCCAACGGCTTTGTCCGCCTCATCCAGATAACCCATCGCGCCGAGGCCGCTGCACGTGCCGTGCTTGGACCATTCGTGGTCGAGCAGTTTCCTGGTCGGGAACAGCGTCAGCCCCTTGCTGGTTTCCGCAGCCGACAGGGTGGTCAGCGGCGGGCAGGATTCCGGCCAGCCGCCCTTGGCGTATTGCGGCCACAAACCGTGCAGCACGAAGCCGTAGCCCTTGCCGGAACATTGCGCGTCATCTTTGTGGGTCAGGCAGAACGTCGGCGACCAGGACAACGCCAGCAGGTAGTAATCGAACACCCCCGCCACCGATTCCGCCTGCGCCTTGCTCGACTGCGACTGGCGCGCCGAACTCAAACCGATGCTACCGGCCGTCAGCGCAATCACCGCCAAAATTGTAAACAGCTTTTTCATCTACCCGCTCCTTGGGACGCCTGCGTCCGTGGTTTTCGATCCTGGCCAGACTTGGCCAGCGCTGATTTCGACACGCTTGTGTTGCAAGTGCATGACGCAAGGCAACGCCGTACCCCGTTGAAAGGTCTACGATTAACAGGCAGCCATCAAACCAAGGGATCCGAAATGAGTAAAGCAGACGAACTCGCCGCCAAACTCAAGCAAACCCGGCACACCCACGCGGATGCCGCGCTGGAGATCGATTGCTGGCCGGCGCAGGTGTACGACTTGTACCACCGCATCGAGGCGTGGCTGCAGCCGGTCACCGAAGTCGGCCTGAAAATTCGGCGCAATCCGACCCACGTTTGCGAACGTTCTCCGGATGGTGAATCCCACGATTACGCCATCGACCAACTGGTGATCGAGGCCAATCATCAAACCCTGACATTCGATCCCATTGCGCGGTTTACCGAGGATGGCGCCGGGCGGGTGCAAATCATCCCCTCAGCCACGGACACCTATCTGCTGCGTACCGTGGATGAACACGGTGAAAGCCATTGGTGGGTGCAGTCGATTGAAACAGGTCAGCAACTGGATGCCATCGCGCTGACTGAAAACAATCTTTTGCTGGCGGTGCAGGAAGGCCTCGGTCTGTAAGCCTTTTACTGGCGCCGCGTCGAACAGAAATCGACGATCACCTGCGAAACGGCATCGAGCATCTGCGGATCGGCATGCGCTGCGACAAATAAGCGGAACTGCGCATCCGGCAACGCCGGCAAACCCTGTTCCGCTGCCAGCGCTGCCACCCCCTGCCCCAACTGACTCGCCGGCATCGGCGCCACGGCAAATCCGGATGCCGCCGCTGCGCGCAACCCGGCCGTGCTCGAACACAGCATGGCCGTGCGCTGAGAAATGCCGGCCCGGGCCAAACGCGTCAATGCGGCTTCGCGATACGGACACGGCTCTGGAAACAGCGCCAGCGGCAGTGGCGTCGGTAAATGCGCGACAGGTTGCGCGGCCCAGGCCCACACCAGCGGCTCCTGCCACAGCAAAACGCCAGATTCACCGGTTTCGCACAGCGAACCGATGACCATTTCCAGATCACCCTGTTGCATCTGGCTCAGCAAGGTCCCGGGAATATTCACCTGCACATCAATCTCCATGCCCGGATGCTGCGCCGCGCAATCCTGCAACGCGCGCAGTAACCGTGCCTCGACAAAATCCTCGGACACACCAATCCGCACCCGCCCTTGAAACGGCGTGCGCGTGAGCTGCGCCCAGGCATCGCGGTTCAGCGCCAGAATCGTCCGCGCATAGGCCATGAGGCGCTCGCCATCGGCGGTGAGTTGTTGCGATCGCGTCGTGCGCTTGAGCAGCGGCTTGCCGACTTGCTCTTCCAGCCGGCGCAAATGCCCACTCACCGCCGATTGAGTCAGATGCAGTTTTTCCGCGGCACGACTGAAGCCGTCCTCATCGACAACGGTGACAAAGGTCTTGAGCAACAGGGCGTCAAACATAGTGAGATACGTGATCAATGGATGATTTATTTACAATTTATAGTTAGATCCTCGCTATGTTGCAATGCCTCGCACTCCCCCACCGAATGCCGAGGCCTTAACGTGACCACTCTTCTTCACATCGAATGCTCGCCGCGCAAACAGCGCTCCGCCTCACTGGAGGTCGCGCGCCAGTTCATCGACCGCTATCAACAGCATCACCCGCAGACGCGCCTCGAAACCCTGGATTTATGGGGCATGCAGCTTCCGGAATTCGACGAAGAGATGCTGAATGCCAAGTACGCCGGACTCAATGGCACACCGCTGTCGCCGCGCCAGCAAACGGCGTGGGATCAGCTCAAACACCTCGCCGCGCATCTGCATCGCGCCGATATTCTGGTGCTGTCGGTGCCGCTGTGGAATTTCAGCATTCCATACAAACTCAAGCACCTCATCGACCTGGTGTCGCAGAAAGACATCCTCTTCAGTTTCGACCCGCAACACGGCCTGCAAGGTTTGCTGAAAAACAAAACCGCCGTGGGCGCCTATGCCTGCGGGATGGATTTCTCTGCGCAATCGGCCACACCCGCCGAACGCTTCGATTTTCAGAAACCCTACGTGGCCGCGTGGCTCGAGTTTATCGGCATCAGCGATGTGCATGAGTTGAGCGTCGAGAAGACCATTCTCGGCGAAGACGTTGATCGTCAGGCGCGGCTCGCGGCGTCACAACAGGCGCGGGATCTGGCCGATCATCTCGCCGCGAATGAAGCTGTCAAAACTGTAATCTCCGCCTCAGCCAACTGAAAGCTGGCGCTGGTTAGCCTTCCCGTCATGAGTCAAACGGGGATTTCCAGCGCATGCCTTCCAACCCATCACGACGCACCTTCGTCAAAGGCCTCGCCGCCGGCAGCCTGCTCGGTGGCCTTGGCCTGTGGCGCACGCCGGTCTGGGCGCTGAACGCTCCCGGTCAATTGCATGAACTGAGCGGCAGCGAGTTCGAGCTGTTCATTGGCGAAACCCCGGTCAACTTCACCGGCAGCCCACGCACGGCGATGACCATCAACGGCAGCCTGCCCGGCCCGTTGCTGCGCTGGCGCGAGGGCGACACCGTGACGCTGCGGGTGCGTAACCGGCTCAGCGCCAGCACCTCGATTCACTGGCACGGCATTCTGCTGCCGGCGAACATGGACGGCGTGCCGGGCCTGAGCTTTCACGGCATCGAGCCGGGCGGCGTGTACGTCTATCAATTCAAGGTGCGGCAGAACGGCACCTACTGGTATCACAGCCATTCCGGTTTACAGGAACAGGCCGGTGTTTACGGGCCGCTGGTGATCGACGCGAAAGAACCCGAGCCGTTCCACTACGACCGCGAGTTCGTGGTGATGCTCAGCGACTGGACCGACGAAAACCCGGCCAACCTGCTGAAGACCCTGAAAAAACAATCCGACTACTACAATTTCCACAAACGCACCGTCGGCGATTTCATCGAGGACGTCAGCGAAAAAGGCTGGGGGGCCACCGTCGCCGATCGCAAGATGTGGGCAGACATGAAGATGAACCCCACCGACATTGCCGACGTCAGTGGCGCGACCTACACCTTCCTGATGAACGGCCATGCGCCGGATAACAACTGGACCGGGCTGTTCCGCGTCGGCGAAAAGCTGCGCCTGCGCCTGATCAACGGCTCGGCGATGACCTACTTCGATGTGCGCATTCCCGGGCTGAAAATGACCGTGGTGGCGGCGGATGGCTTGCATGTCAAACCGGTCAGCGTCGATGAACTGCGCATCGCCGTGGCCGAAACCTACGACGTCATCATCGAGCCGGACGCCGACGCGTACACGCTGTTTGCCCAGGCCATGGATCGCAGCGGTTATGCCCGTGGCACCCTCGCCACTCGCGCCGGGCTATCTGCGCCGGTACCGGTTGTGGATCCGCGCCCGTTGGTGACCATGGACGACATGGGTATGGGCGGCATGGATCACGGTTCGATGGACATGAGCGCCATGGATCACTCGGCGATGGGCCCGATGCAATCCCATCCCGACAGCGAGAAAGACAATCCGCTGGTAGACATGCAAGCCATGACCACCGCCCCCAAACTCAACGACCCCGGCCTCGGCCTGCGCAACAACGGCCGTCGTGTGCTGACCTACGCCGACCTGCGCAGCACCTTCGAAGATCCGGATGGCCGCGACCCGAGCCGCACAATCGAACTGCACCTGACCGGCCACATGGAGAAATTCGCCTGGTCGTTCAACGGCATCAAATTCGCCGACGCCGAGCCCTTGCGTCTGAAGTACGGCGAGCGCATCCGCCTGGTGCTGGTCAACGACACGATGATGACCCACCCGATTCACCTGCACGGCATGTGGAGCGATCTGGAAGACGAAAACGGCGACTTCCAGGTGCGCAAACACACCATCGACATGCCGCCCGGCACGCGCCGCAGTTATCGCGTGACCGCCGACGCACTAGGCCGCTGGGCCTATCACTGCCACCTCCTGTACCACATGGAAACGGGCATGTTCCGTGAAGTGCGGGTGGAGGAATGAAGGGGCCGCTGATGACTCGACTCACCACGTTTTCCTTGTTGCTCATCGGCAGTTCGGCGATGGCCGCCAGCGACATGCCGGGCATGGATCACAGCCAGATGGCCGGCATGGATCACTCGGCCATGCAAAGCATGGACGACGGCATGATGCAGCCCGCCGCGCCGACCGAAAGCCGCACGCCGATCCCGCCCCTGACCGACGCCGACCGCGCCGCCGTGTTCACCAGCCCCGGCGGCCATCAGGTCCACGACAGCGCGATCAACAGCTACTTTCTTGCCGACAAACTCGAATGGCAGGACGCCGATGACGGCAGCGCGTTGGCCTGGGATCTGTCCGGCTGGATCGGTGGCGATATCGATCGTCTGTGGCTGCGCTCCGAAGGCGAACGCAGCAACGGCAAGACCGAAGACGCCGAGCTTCAGGCGCTCTGGGGCCATGCGATATCGCCCTGGTGGGACGTGGTCAGCGGCGTGCGTCAGGACTTCAAACCCGGCGCGCCGCAGACCTGGGCCGCGTTCGGTTTACAGGGCATGGCGCTCTACAACTTCGAAGCCGAGGCCACTGCGTTTATCGGTGAAGGCGGCCAGAGCGCGCTGCGGTTCGAGGGTGACTACGACATCCTGCTGACCAATCGCCTGATCCTGCAGCCCACCGCCGAAGTTAACGTCTACGGCAAGAACGATGCGCAACGGGGCATCGGTTCCGGCCTTTCCAACACTGAGCTCGGCCTGCGCTTGCGTTATGAAGTCCGCCGCGAATTTGCCCCCTACATCGGCGTAACGTGGAACCGTACTTACGGCAACACCGCCGATTACGCCCGCGAAGAAGGCGAGGATCGCAGCGAAGCGCGCCTCGTGCTTGGCGTGCGGATGTGGTTCTGAATCCCATTAGAAAACAACCCAGAGGTCTTGCATGCGCACATTGAACATCACCCTTGCACTCGCCAGCGGCTTGCTCCTGAGCGGCCTCGCCCAGGCCCATCCGAAACTGCTCTCGTCGAGCCCGGCCGAAGGTGCCGACGGCGGCGCACCCGGCAAGATCGAACTGCACTTTTCCGAGAACCTGCTGACCCAGTTCTCCGGCGCCAAACTGGTGATGACCGAAATGCCCGGCATGGCCCATTCGCCGATGCCGATGAAAGCCAAGGTCAGTGCCGGCAGCGACCCGAAAAGCATGCTGATCACCCCGCTCGCGCCGCTGCCCGCCGGCACCTACCAAGTCCAATGGCGCGCGGTGTCTAGCGACACGCACCCGATCACCGGCAATGTCACGTTCAAAGTGAAGTGAGCGATGGCTGACCTGATCAACATCTTCCTGCGGTTTGCGTTGTATGTAGATTTGCTGCTGTTGTTCGGGCTGGCGTTGTTTGCGCTGTACAGCGCTGAGGCGTTGCTGCGCTTTCGGCCGATGTTGCGCGGGATGGCGTTGATCGGGGCGCTGTTGTCAGTCGCCGGATTGGTGTTGATGACCCGCGCCATGAGCGGCGAAACGACGTTCGCGGCGCTGTGGCCGCATCTGCAGATGATGCTGCTGGAAACCGACCTTGGGCTGGCGTGGGCGCTGCGGATGAGCGCGCTGATCGTGGTGTTGATCAGGCCCGGCGCAGGGCTTGCAACGATGGCCGGCGCCGTCGCCCTCGCCTCTCTCGCGTGGAGCGGGCATGGGGCGATGGACGAGGGAGTGCTGCGGTTCTGGCATTTTCTCAGCGACATTCTGCACCTGCTCGCGGCGGGCGCGTGGCTGGGTGCGATGTTGGCGCTGGTGTTGATGGCGCGGGGGCTTGTCAATGAGGCGCGCATTCGCCTGCTGGTGTTATCGGTCAAGCGCTTTGAATGGATCGGCGCGGTGATCGTGCTGACACTGTCGATTACCGGTGCAGTGAATTACCTGTTTATCGTCGGGCCGAGGTTTGACGACGTGTTGCTCGGCACTTACGGGATGCTGCTGGCGATCAAGGTTCTACTGTTTGCGGGGATGTTGGTGTTGGCGGCGTTGAACCGCTTTCACCTTGGCCCTTCGCTGCAACAATCGTTGCGCGATGGGCGGCATGCCGTCGCGGCCAATGCGCTCAGACGCAGCGTGGTGGTTGAACTAGCAATGGCCTTACTGATCGTTGCATTGGTGGCGTGGCTCGGCACGTTGAGTCCGGCCCCGGGATGACACCCGACAAAGCCTTTCACTACACTGGGCCACCGTCCTTCCCGGAAGCCCGATCACAATGACAACACTAAAAAGCACAATGATCCTCTGCGGCCTGCTGACCGTGGCCGCCAGCGCCCACGCCGAGTCAAGTGCTTCACACCTCGACAGCATCCAGCAACAAGGCCAGTTGCGCGTGTGCACCACCGGTGACTACAAGCCCTATACCTTCAAACGCCCGGACGGCGACTTCGAAGGCATCGACATCGCCATGGCCCGCTCGCTGGCCGACAGCCTCGGGGTCAAAGTCCAATGGGTGCAAACCACCTGGAAAACCCTGATGCCGGACATGCAGGCCGGCAAGTGCGACATCGGCATGGGCGGCATTTCGGTCACCCTCGAACGGCAGAAAAAAGCCTACTTCAGCAACACCCTCGACACCGACGGCAAAATTCCGCTGGTGCGCTGCGCCGATGTCAGCAAGTACCAGACGGTGGAACAGATCAACCAGCCCGATGTGCGCCTGGTCGAACCCGCCGGCGGCACCAACGAAGCCTTCGTCCACGCCTTCCTGCCCAAGGCGCAACTGGCCCTGCACGACAACGTGACGATCTTCCAGCAACTGCTCGACAACAAGGCCGACGTGATGATCACCGATGCCTCGGAAGCGCTGTATCAGCAGAAACTCAAACCAGGGTTGTGCGCGGTGAATCCGCATCAATACATGCAATACGGCGAGAAGGCGTACCTGCTGCCGCGCGATGACATCAGCTGGAAACTGTATGTCGATCAGTGGCTGCACCTGAGCAAGGTTACCGGCCAGTATCAGAAGGTCATTGGCGAGTGGCTGGCCGTGCCGCAGTAAAAAACCCTGAGGCTATTCCTGTGGCGAGAGAATTTGCTCCCTCGCCACAAACTATTTGCCACTCAACACCCGCCGTATTTCAGTCGTCGTGCAACATCCCGGAGCTGTATTGGTTAAGACTGCTGCCAATACTGTTCCCGCCAAACTTCAGGGTCGTCGCATTGTTGCGCCCCTGCGGCGACTGACAATCCGCCGAAAAACAACTGGTCGTGGTCAACCCACCCGCCCCCGAACAAGCACTCAACGCCGATACAGCGGCAGCAATCAACAGCACTTTGACGACATCGACGCGCATGGCACGACTCCCTAGGGGATGAAAAAACGAGACAACACCGACTGATACCACCATCCTAGGCCCACGCCTCAAACGGCAACATGAAACTTTACAGATCGACAGCGCAGGTTCAGTTGCAACCCCTGCGAGACAAGGACCGCCGAATGCAATTCCTCCCCCTCACCGAAATCGCCCCTGCGATCCAGGCCCACGTCCGCACCCTGCGCAACCAACCGGACGTGCGCAAATTCATGTACACGTCGCATGAAATCAGCGAACACGAACATGCCAACTGGCTAGCGTCCTTGCACGGCAATCCACGGCAGCAAGTGTTTGTGGTGATCAAGGATGAGCAAGCGGTGGGCGTAGTTTCGTTGAATGCGATCAACGCTTTGCACAAGACCGCCGATTGGGCGTTTTATCTGGATGTCGGTTTGCAAGGGAAAGGCTTGGGCAGCGTAGTCGAGTTCTGGCTGCTCGATTACGCGTTTGATGTCGCGGGTCTGGAAAAGCTGAATTGCGAAGTGCTGGCGATGAACACCGCAGTGGTGAAGATGCATCAGAGGTTCGGGTTTGAGGTTGAAGGTGTGCGGCGGCAGAACGTGGTAAAGGACGGGGTGCGGGTCGATGTGGTGTTGTTGGGGATGACCAAAGCTGAATGGCTTGGCAAACGTCCGACGCTGGTCCCCGTGATCGAGCGGATCAGTGCGAGCTGAACGTGTTCATCGCTGCAGCCACGCACTCGCAGGGATCTGCGCCAATGATTTGAAGGCAGGCCTGGCGAACCAGTAACCCTGCATCAGATAAATGCCGCAATCGGCGAGAAAATCTCGTTCCTCGGCACCTTCAATGCCCTCGGCGATCACCTCCACGCCCAACTCTCTACACATATTCACCACGTTACGCACGATGATCTGGCGCACTCGGTCACGGTGAATATCCCGGATCAGCGCCATATCCAGCTTGATCAAGTCCGGCTGAAAATCCGCCAACAAGTTAAGGCCGGAATGGCCGGCGCCAAAATCGTCGATCGCCGTCTTGAAACCAAACTCACGATACTCACGCAATATGTTCATCAAATGCTTGTTGTTTTCAACGTGCTCGCTTTCCACCGCTTCGAAGATCAGCCGCTCCAACGGGAAGCCGTAAGTACGCGCCGCTTCCAGCGTGCTGCGAATGCACACCTCCGGCCGGTACACGGCATTCGGCAGAAAGTTGATCGACAGGTACTGGGTCATCCCTAACTCAGCCGCCGTGGAAATCGCCCGCACCCGACACAGTTGATCGAATCGATAACGGTTGTGATCGTCCACCTGCTCCAGGACTGAAAAGGCGCCCTCACCATTCACCCCTCGAACCAAGGCTTCATGGGCAAACGTCGTTTGATCGCGCAGATCGACGATGGGCTGAAAGGCAAAAGCGAAATCCATATCCGGCACGCCTTTGTTTTTACAACCGTGGCACCCTGCGGAAGAGGTCGATGATGTTGGAAAGTCGGACATGAACCACTCTGATGACGGCGTGCAACCTTCCATGGTGATAAAAAAACAGCTACTGGACTTAGTTATCTGCAAACAAGGCAATAACTGTAGCCCTGCGGCGCCGGAATAGTTGAAGGCGCCGCGTGCTCTACGTGCAAATGATCAGGTGCGGAAATGCGCGGTCATTCGCTGCAGATCCTGCCCCAGCGACGCCAACTCAATCGTCGCCGCCGCACTTTCTTCGCTGGCGACAGCCGACTGGTCAGCCACATCACGCACACTGACGATGCTGCGATTGATTTCGTCGGCCACGGCACTTTGCTGTTCGGCGGCGGCCGAGATCTGCAGGCTCATCTCCTGGATCGTACCGATGGAATGGTTGATCTCGGTAATTGCCAAGTCGGCCTTCTGCGCCAACGCCACCGTATCGAGGGTGCGCTCGCGGCTGGAGGCCATCAACGTCGCGGCCGCTTGCGTGCCTTGTTGCAGGGTGACGATCAGCGCTTCGATTTCCTTGGTCGAGTCCTGCGTGCGCTGCGCCAGCGAGCGCACTTCGTCTGCCACCACCGCAAAACCACGCCCCTGCTCACCCGCCCGCGCCGCTTCGATCGCGGCGTTCAACGCGAGCAGATTGGTCTGCTCGGCAACGGCTTTGATCACGTCTATCACTTTGCCGATCTGCTCGCTGTCCTGAGTCAGCACGTTCATCGCACCGCCCAACTCTTCAATGGCCACCGCAAGTTCGCTGATCTGCACCGTCGCCTGCTTCACCACCGTACTGCCGTGGCGCGCCTGCTGATCGGCCAGGGTCGCGGCAGCGGAGGCATCGGTGGTGTTACGCGCCACTTCCTGCACCGTCGAAGCCATTTCGTGCATCGCCGTGGCGACTTGATCCACTTCACTTTTTTGCTGACGTACGCCCGCGCTGGTCTGCTCGCTCATGGCCGAGAGCTTTTCCGCAGAGGTCGAAATATGCGTGACGCCATTGCCGATCCCTTGCACCAGCGTGTTGAGGTTCTGCGCCATGTCCTGCATCGCATTTTGCAGATCGCCCAACTCATCCTTGCGCGCAGACTTGGCCTGTACCGTCAGGTCGCCTTTGGCAATACGTCGAGCCAGATCAACCGTCAGCGCCAGCGGCGCAGTGATCTGACGCGAGATGACCACCGAAGCAAACAGCCCGATCACCAGCGCCAACACGGTCAATACCGCCATCTGGATAAAGGCTGAGCGCTGATCTTCACGCGCCAGGCGCTGCTGGGTGTCCATCAGGCCAGTCATGATCTTGTCCATCGCCTTGCTTTCCTGATCGACCTGCTCGCGCATGGTCTGCTTCTGCTCAAACAGCCCGGCCACTTCCACCAATACTTCGCGATAACGACGCATGCCGGCGTGCGCTTCCTCCAGTTGGCTCGACAGGGCCGTCGGCAGGCTGGTGCGCGCCTTGGTGATATCACCCAGGAAGGTATCAATGGTCTCCATCATCAGTTTTTTATTCACGTCGTTGGGCACCGCAATGTAACGACGCAACATCAGGCGAAACGTGGTCATGCCATTGCGCAAGTCGGCCACCGTGCGCAGCTCCCGCACGCGTTCGCCATCGGCAGACGCCAGCGCACTGGTCGTGGTGCCTTCAAGCATGCCGGCAAAGGTCTGCGCGTACTTGTCCGACAGCGCCGTCAGCGGTTTCAGGGCATCCGTGGTCGACTGATCGGCAGCGATCAGCCGCTTGACCTTCTGGTCGTAGGCAACAATCGTGGCTTGCAAAGCCTTCAGAGCTTGCTGGTTCTCAGCGCGGGTCAAGGTGTCCAGCGCCTTGCTCACCAGGCCCTGCAAGACATTCAACTGAGCGTTATAGGAATCGGCGAACGCTGCGTCAGCGGCGGCTTCGTACTGTTTCTCGGACAAACGCATATCTTGCGTCGCGTCATTCAGCGTGCCGATCAGACGCGTCGTACTCAAACGATCAACCAGCACGCCGTTGCTGTTATAGCCAATGAAGGCAACCGCCAAAACAGCCAGCAAAAGAATGCCAAAGCCAGCGCCCAGCTTGCGGGAAACTTTGATGTCACCCAGGAAATTCGATGCTACTGCCATATTCAGCCTCAAACGCCCAGACGCGAAACGCCGGGCACAAAAAAATAGATCTCCGGCAACCGCAGTCACCGTCCAGACATTCGGGGGTCGTCATCCAAGGCGTAATACGGGACGCTCCAGCTGTCCCTGAAATGCAAATGCCGATGCGGATCCTGGTGAAGCGTCGAAAACAACCCGACGCGAGCACCGGCAGACAAACCCGTCACGTCGCAAACAGAGCGTCTGCACGCTGGATTTATCGTTTCAGCAAAGGTGTCTGGAGGGATGCTATTAATTTTGCGAAAACTTGTACAACTTTATATTTTTGTATAATCGTTGAACTTTTCGAGCGGCGTGATGACGCATTGCCATCATGATTTGTGGCACATCGCTATTGACGTAAAACGGGGTTGAAAATGCGGATTCAGGTGCTGGCCCCTCTGCGGCGAGCAGTGGCTGCACGCCACAGAGGAGCGAGGGGTTTACGGCTTGATTTCGACCTTATCCAAAGCCTGATTCACCGCCAACTCCCCCAACATCACCACCTGCGCAATGCCCAGCGCAGTCTTGCGCTGCGAGGGTTCGAGCGTCGCGGCGAAGTTATTGAGCATTTCCGAGGCGGAACCCAGCGTTTCACTGGCGTTGGCCAGCAGGGATTCCGAGTCGTACTTCGGATTGGCGAGGTACATGCGCTCGGGTTCGTTGGTGCTGGCCATGATGTGGCTGGCGGGAAGGAGATAGTGATCGAGGGCGCGCTCGGCGGCTTCGTGGAGTTTTTTGGAGTTGAGGGATTCGTAGGGGGATGCGGGGTCGGTTTCTGGCGGATTCGGTGTTGGTTTGAACATGGTGTAACTCCTGACGGATGAACGAAAAGGAGCCATCACTCTCGCTACCAAACGAAGGGTGGAGGCCATACGCAGGTTGGTAGACCGGTCGTCAGGAACCCCGGCGCATCCGAAGACGCCCCGCGCATGACCACCATAAAACGAAGACGAAAAACGCCCTCGCAAGACAGTAGTCTTGTGCTTCTGACGGAGACGGGCTACCAAACCCGATCACTGGTTTTCAGTGACGTAGGGACGATAGAACCTGCGGGCTAGACGCACAAGCCGGGGGATTCTGTCTTAGGTGTAGGGGGAGGCGCAAGGTGGTGTAGGTAATGGAGATCACTGATTATTGAAACTTAAACAAAATCAGAGGTAACTGTTGATAACCTGTTGCGCTTACCTAGACATAATGTAAAAAACTCATTCCATTTCTGACAGCGGGCGTTAACCCGCGAAAAAAATCTAAAAAAAGCCGTAAGACTGCACGGCCCCTGTCGCATCTAGTTAAAAAAACAGAAGAGCAATTCCACGCCTCTTTACTAAATTAGCGAGGTCGAAAATTCATTTGAAAGTTGCGCAACGCAAACGGGAGCGCATCAAGCGCTCCACAACTCACCTCAGATTATGATTTTTCACCTCAGCAGTTATTGCAGCCATGTACAAATAAACCCTATCAATATGACCTCGTAAATCCGTCAAGGTAACGTCGGAAGCATCATCATTATGATGTATCACATTATTCCGCTTATTGACCATTGACTTAATGTGATCTTTTTGCTCAACAAACCCCGCAACCTTCTCAAGCTCGACACCGATTAGCTTGAAAACCTCCACAGTTTTATATGGCTGTGCAGACAACTGTTCACCGAGATCTTTCTTCTTAATTTGAAGAGTAAGGGTTTCATACTTCGGAACTTTAACATCTTTAAAGCCGGAGACGCACCAATGCACGATATTGCTTGGAATATAGACCTGCCTAAGCTTCCCCTCAACCACCTCAACTCTGCAATATGCAATATCCTTTAAATAAGACTCAAGATAAGTACATATGGTGATCAAGTAAGCCTTAACAAAAAAATTCATATTATCTTGAAAAAACTTGTCTGGTTCCCCAGCGAAAAGTCGCTGCTCAGTTACTCCAATAATTTCATTAATAGAATGTAATAATTCTGTGTATTTTTGATGAATCCTCGCTTCATCCATTTAGCACCGCCGTGAGGATTTCTGCCCACAGCGCACGCCGCTTCAGAATTGATCCCTTATTTTGCAGGCCGGATGATAGTGTCTTCTGAAATTGGGGCAATTTGCACAAAGTCAAGAAGCCTTCTCGGATTTCTTCAATTTTTTCCAGAAGCACTTCTTTATCAACGTCACTGAAGCTAAACATCAGCAAATCATAGTGCACCATGCTTTGGCGGGGCACCTTTTTGCTAGTGTCTATAAAAACGGAATCGCCAAAGACCGCAGTGCACTTATCCAAGGTCGACTCAAAATCCTTCTTTCGAATCGAAACATCTTTTTTTGAGCACTGCTGCTGGCTAGCCATGAAACTATCTAAGTAACGTGACAGCTTGTCCTGATAGCCATCTAAGTCACCCTTGAGCGCGAAATACCGTAATACTTGCTCCTCGCTCTCAAGACTATCCTTCTTAGCCACTCCTTTCGCGCCGCGTCCAAACTCGGAAATCACCTCATGCCTCGCTAATTGGCGCAAAAGGTCATTAAATGCTCCGGGGAAGATTGCATGTCTGATTTCTTGATCTGACAGTCTAACTGCGCCCTGATTCAGTCGCGCAAAAATTTCACGAATAAGTGACTTAGGGTTTTCCTTACGAAGAACAATACAACGAATTGTAGTGGCCTCCAACTCAGATTGATAACTACCCAGCTCTGAAAACTTCTTCCCCTCGAGTTCGACAAAGGTTGTCAACCCGGCAAGAGCGAACTCATCATTAAAAAACTTTGTGATAGTTGTCAGTCGCTGAACACCATCTATAACTTCATGACGACCAACTTCATCTTCAGCAAAATAACAAGAAGGAAGTGGTATACGCATCAAGCATGACTCAATGAAGCGCGACGATCTCTCCCAGCCTTCCTTATCCCATTTATATTTTCGCTGAAACTCAGGATTCAACAGCAACTTATCAGATTCAATACGACCAACTAGCGTCTCAAAAGGATAGTCAATCGGGTATAAGTTAAGCGTTTTATATTCGTATTCTTCACTGCTCATGCGAATCCCTGAGTTCTAATTAATGTTTTAGACAATTTTTACATCCATTTCACATGAGTTATTTAAGCCAACCAAATCATCTCACGAAGCTACAATATCATGCTCTGTACCGGAGTTCCCAGTGCACGCACCACTGTTTTAGAGGATGATCGTGCCTCAACTCTTCCCCACCGATCCTGATAAACTCCTGCGCCTCCCAGCCTCAGCAAATCCAGAACCGCCAATGTCTCCGATCACCGCTACATCTGCCCCACTCTCCCGCCGCTTCTCCGTCGCCCCAATGATGGATTGGACCGACCGCCATTGCCGTTTCTTCCTACGCCTCCTATCGAAGAACGCGCTCCTCTACACCGAAATGGTCACTACCGGCGCACTCCTCAACGGCGATCACGAACGTTTCCTCCGTCACAACGAAGCCGAGCACCCTCTCGCGCTGCAGTTGGGCGGTAGTGTTCCGTTGGATCTGGCCGCCTGCGCCCGCATGGCCCAGGAGCACGGTTACGACGAGGTGAACCTGAACGTCGGCTGCCCAAGTGATCGTGTGCAGAACAACATGATCGGCGCGTGCCTGATGGGTCATCCGCAACTGGTGGCGGATTGTGTGAAGGCGATGCGTGATGCGGTGTCGATTCCGGTGACGGTAAAGCACCGCATCGGGATCAACGGTCGGGACAGTTACGCGGAGTTGTGTGATTTCGTCGGCACCGTCCGTGATGCCGGGTGCACCAGCTTCACCGTGCATGCGCGGATTGCGATTCTGGAGGGGTTGTCGCCGAAGGAGAATCGTGACATTCCGCCGTTGCGCTATGACGTGGCGGCGCAGCTGAAGGCGGATTTTCCGGAGCTGGAGATTGTGCTGAACGGCGGGATCAAGACGATGGAGGCCTGCCATGAGCATTTGCAGACCTTTGACGGTGTGATGTTGGGGCGTGAGGCTTATCACAATCCGTATTTGCTGGCGGAGGTGGATCAGCAGTTGTTTGGCAGTTCAGCGCCGGTGATCAGCCGGGCTGAGGCGTTGGCGCAGTTGCGGCCTTATATAGCCGAGCATTTGCAGACCGGTGGGGCGATGCATCACATCACGCGGCATGTGCTGGGCCTGGGCACGGGGTTCCCGGGGGCGCGGAAATTCCGTCAGTTGTTGTCGGTGGATATTCACAAGGCCAAGGATCCGCTGGCGTTGCTGGATCAGGCGGCTGAGTTGCTTGAAGGTCGTTGATTGATGGCTTGAGTGTGCGGGCGACGCATGAGCGTTGCCCGGTGTTTTGCTGTACTGACAGGATGTCTTTTGTTTATGCCCGCGTTTAATTTCTCTGGTTTCCAGCGTTTCACCCTCCTCTCCTTGTTAAGCGTCACCTCAAACGTTTATGCGCACTGCGACGGTCTTTGCATCGGGAGCACCGATACACCGTGGGAGGCCACGCAGTTGTCCG
This sequence comes from Pseudomonas sp. GNP014, assembly GCF_054344005.1. Classification (NCBI taxonomy): domain Bacteria; kingdom Pseudomonadati; phylum Pseudomonadota; class Gammaproteobacteria; order Pseudomonadales; family Pseudomonadaceae; genus Pseudomonas; species Pseudomonas sp. GNP014. Next base: position 5,371,228 of record NZ_JBTGUS010000001.1, read on the forward strand.
GCTTCACTCTGTTGTCTTTATTCCTCGCGCCTTTTTCGGCTAGCCAGGAAACGACTGACAGTCACAAGCGTGTTTACTCTGCTGCAGAACAGGAAGACGCACGTCTGTACCTCGCCAGCGACGGCATGCTGCAGGCCGCGTATTTCACCTCGGCCTTGCAGCGTTTTCGCCAGGAGTCGTCGGATTCGACGTTAAACGATCTCGCCGTTGCGGCGTTGATCAGCGCTCAGTGATCAGGCGGCCGCTGCGGCGGTCCAGTTGACCCAGCCAAACAGCCACGTTGCCAGAATCAACAAACCAAACGCGATCCGGTACCAGGCGAACGCGGCGTAGCTGTGGTTGGCAATAAACTTGAGCAAGCCGCGTACGGCGATCATCGCGAAGATGAACGCGGTGACGAAGCCGAGGGCGAAGACTGGCAGGTCGTTGGGCTGGAACAGGTCGCGGTATTTGTAGCCGGAGTACACGGCGGCGCCGACCATGGTCGGCATGGCGAGGAAGAACGAGAACTCGGTGGCGGCTTTGCGCGACAAGCCGAAGAGCAGACCGCCGATGATCGTCGAGCCGGAGCGTGAGGTGCCGGGAATCATCGCCAGGCATTGTACGAAACCGACTTTCAGTGCGTGAGACCAGCGCATGTCGTCGACGTGTTCGACGCTGATCACATGGCTGCGCTGCTCGGCCCACAACATGATGATGCCGCCAACGACCAGTGCCACGGCGACGGTGATCGGGTTAAACAAGTATTCGTGGATTGCATCGGCGAATAACACGCCCAAGACCACGGCGGGTAGAAAGGCAATCAGCAAGTTGAGGGTGAAGCGTTGGGCATTACGTTGGGTGGGCAGGCCTTTGACGATTTCGAAGATCTTGGGTCGGAACTCCCAGACAACGGCAAGAATGGCCCCCAGTTGAATAATGATGTTGAACGCCATGGCGCGTTCGCCGCCGAACTCCAGCAAGTCGGCAACGATGATCTGGTGACCTGTACTCGAGATCGGCAGGAACTCGGTCAGGCCTTCTACGGCACCTAATATTAACACCTGGAAAAGGGTCCAGAAATCCATTAATCCTCCGTCGGCGCGCTCTTGGCGAGCGACCGGTTTTATAACACTCAGGGGTCGAGTATCTGAAGTTACACAATTGAAGATCAAAAGATCGTTCGATCGCGGCCCAAACCTCGGCAGCGCCTACGCCAACGCATTTCAAAGGTAGGAGCGGCCGAAGATTCGGGCCGCGATCGGATGATCTTTGCGCTGGCAGAATATGACTTATCAAAAGACACACTCAAGCCATGTTAGTAATCGTCGGCCGACGAACTAATCGAAAAATATTTAGGCGTTTAGTACAAAAAAATTTGCTCTGCCGATAAATTGTGATCAGAATCACATTATTCAGGGATGGCCATACAGTGGCCAAAGGACACAAACTACGCTATCGCAATCACCTCAAAATAGTGGCACCATTGCATATCGCCACCATCTAAGCACTAGTTCACCATCCCGAGAAAATCAACTAAAAGCTTGAAAAGCTTAATTATTGTTAGAAAACTCGGGAGCCACGTCTAAAAATCGCGTGAATGTTACCAATTGTCAGTCACAGATGAGAACCGGTGCTTTAACATCCCGATGTCAGCACCTAATTCGAGTCAATGCATGATGCTCTCAGGGAACTTGGCGACTAGTAGTCCGCGCCCGACAAACGACGAACCCGGTGTTCTCACTCTGGGTCGAACCCGTGGCGTGGCTGAACATTTTAAAGCACTGGTCGCCCGGCACGTGCGCCCTGATATGGCTCTGGATGCCAACGCCTACACTAGTTCATATAAGCAGTATGAACATCTCGGTTCCTATCGCGCCATCTTCCTTGTTATCGACAGCCCACAGGCGCTGGAAGACAATCTTGCGCTGGTGGAAAACCTGCGTAGCGATAACTTGAAACCGATCATTTGCGCGGTCATTACCGGGCGCGGCGCTTTCAACAAGATCAAGTATTATCTGGCTGGCGCGGACTTTTGTATCAAGCTCAATACCCTTTCCGATGATAGCGCCGAGCTGCTTGGCGAGTTCTTCAACAGTGAAGAATGGCAACGCGATATTGACCTGACGCTTGACCCGACACGTATCTGCCTGTTGGGCACCAGCAAGAAACTCGACATCTCGTTTGCCGAGATGAAGATCCTGGAAGCCTTTGCGCAAACCAGTAATCACATTCTGAGCCATGATGAAATCGCCAATATCATGGGCCTCAACAGCAATTTCTACGACCCTCGCGCACTGGAGAAATCCATAAGCCGCTTGCGTGGAAAAATCAAGGACATGTATGGTACAAACGCGATTCAGAGCATCCGCGGCTACGGCTATCGCCTGACGCGGGGCCTGATATCGACTGCCTGAGTCTCGGGCAGTCAATCTCTTTTGCATACGTACGAAGGATCGTCTAATGCAACCATATAGCTCCAGTTCTGCTTTACGCCCATTAAATAACAAGCACTTGAATGAGCGCGTCAACACGTCCCATAACAATAAAACTCCATAACATAGCAGCAGATCGAGTGGAATTTATCGAGGGCCATTATTGGGCCCAGACCCTGCCTTTCGATTACTTCCGAGGAAGTCATTGCTCGCCTGCCGATTTATCTTTTAGCCAATTTTGGTGTGTATTTAGGAGAGAGACATGGAAACTAGTACAACCCTCCCAAGGAAATATTTTGTTGTCGTGACTCACAGTACAACGTCGCAGCGCGAACTGGAGAGCATCTTGTCCAGTGAGCGTTTCAACTCGTTCGGCACGTCTCAGGCACAAATGTTTGTTGAAGGTGTTGCTTCGCCCTCTTCCGCCCCAATGGTGATGGAGTTCACATATCCAAGCATCAGTCGTAAAAACGTCGCTCGCAGTATCGAGCATGATACCCAGCGCATATTAGCCACGCTTGAATCGGAATGGCTGGCCGCACAAGCGGCGAATCCTTTTCACAGTGCTACGGTCATAAACGCTGAAAGCGGCAACATGCCACCGGCTTCCGAAGGCGCCACGCCTTGCAACGAAACCTGGCAACTCGACAATGATCAGGGTGCATTGATCAAAGAAGGTGTCGAGATTAGCCTGACCGGCCTGGAAACAGCATTGGTCAGGAAAATGCTCAACCATGAAGAGCGTGTGGTCAGCCGTGAAGAACTGATCCTCAGCATCGGTCGAGAGCCGGAGCAATACCGCGGCCTGGAAATGTGCCTGAGTCGTTTGCAAGACAAGTTCAAAAGTGCCAGTAACGGCGAACGATTGTTTCGTGCCGTACGAAATCGCGGTTATTGCCTGATCCAGGAAATCGTCGCGTAAACGCTACTGACCACCGCGATCAACACCAACAGAAAACAGTGCGACAACAAAAACAACAAGAGCACTCTGTTTGGTTACACCTCCCCTGGTTAATTTCGACATTCCCTGCCGCCACCCCTCAAACAGTAACAAATACAACATCATTTATTCACCCCCTGCTCTGCGACCTTTTCTAACACCCCTCTATTTAATTATTAAAAGTTGGCACTGTGCCATCTTGTTAGAACTCGTCAGACACCATTCCCGGCAATAACTTAGTCTATTGACTGACGACAGTTCGGCATATCGACGTTGTTACCTCAGGACACTCGCTACAACAAAAACAATAAGTCTGCATAACAACTCGGCTTTCAACTGTTGAAACCTGAATGGACGTCTTTTGGGGATATCGTATGGATCTTTCTCTTAGTATCAATCGAAGCACGGGCCTCAAGGGACTGACCTTTTGGGGCCAATGGGCGCTGGCACAAGGCTTTGTCGTGACGCTGCTGTTCATCCTCGCGGAACAGCACACCGGGACGGTCGCGTTCTACTACCGAATGTGCGCCACCCTGGCGGTACTGGCGTCGGTGCCGGCTTACACGTTCAGCGGTGTTTATCGCAAACGCGATAACTACCTGAGCGGGTTGGGACGGCTGTTCATGGGGTGGTCGATGACCATGGCAGCGTTGGCGTGTATCGCGTTTGTCTGCCAGGCCGATGAGCTGTTTTCACGGCAGGTGATTCTGAGCTGGGCGGTGTACGGTTTCCTCGGTCAGGCGTTGCTGTATGCGCCATTGCATGCGTTTTCGAAGTTCTATCAGCGCACCCGCAAGAGCGAGCACAAAACCCTGATCGTCGGTACCGGCGAGCTGGCGCTGGGGCTGGCGAAGAAACTCAGCCAACTGGAAAACCTGCCATTGGTTGGCCTGGTCAGCAACGGCGACGTGCCTGCACTGGATGCCGATGCACCGCGCGTCGTCGGTGCCCAGGAGGAGTTGCTGGAGCTGATCGAAGCCCATGACATCCGCCGTTTGTACATCACCCTGCCGCTGTGCGAGGCCGCGAAAATCGAAGCGATGTATGTCGATTTGCTGGGGGCCAACGTCGATGTGGTCTGGGTGCCGGACTTGAACAGTCTGACACTGCTCAATCACTCGGTGAAAGTCGTGGACGGTCTGCCGGCGATCTATCTGAACGAAAGCCCGCTGACCAGTCGCCCGACCGCTGCGTTGAGCAAAAGCCTGGTGGAAAAAGCCGTGGCCTTGCTGGCGATCATCGCGCTGAGCCCGATCCTGCTGATCATTGCTCTGGCGGTGAAGATCAACTCGCCCGGCCCGGTGTTTTTCAAACAGGATCGGCATGGCTGGAATGGCAAGGTGATCAAGGTCTGGAAATTCCGCTCGATGCGCGTCCACGATGACCGTGACGTGAAGCAGGCCAGCCGTAACGACTCGCGTATTACCGCGGTCGGGCGCTTTATCCGCCGCACGTCGCTGGATGAATTGCCGCAGCTGTTCAACGTGTTGCAGGGGCATATGGCCTTGGTTGGTCCGCGTCCGCATGCGGTTGCGCACAACCACTTCTACTCGGGGAAAATCCTCGCCTACATGGCGCGTCACCGGATTAAACCGGGGATCACCGGGCTGGCGCAGATCAGCGGTTGCCGCGGTGAAACGGACACCCTCGACAAGATGCAGAAGCGCGTGGAGATTGACCTGCAGTACATCAATAGCTGGTCGTTGTGGCTGGACCTGAAGATCCTGGTGAAGACACCGTTTACGTTGTTGTCGAAGGATATTTACTGAGGTTGGGTGCGACGCACTGCAAGGGGACGAAAGTCCCCTTTTTTGTGCCCGGGATTTGGGAGTGGAGCTGGATTGCGGGTAAATGCAAATCCCTGTGGGAGCTGGCTTGCCAGCGATGGCGGTGGGTCAGGCAACGTCAATGTTGAATGTGCCGGCCTCTTCGCTGGCAAGCCAGCTCCCACAGGGGATTTGTGCTTGGCTCAGGCCTTACGGCTAGACAAATAACCTGGGGAAGCTGTGCTTGGCTCAGGCCTTATGGCTAGACACATAACCTGTGGGAGCTGGCTTGCCAGCGATGGCGGTGGGTCAGGCAACATCAATATTGCAGGTGCCGGCCTCATCGCTGGCAAGCCAGCTCCCACAGGGGACTTGTGCTTGGCTCAGGCCTTATGGCTAGACAAATAACCTGGGGAAGCTGTGCTTGGCTCAGGCCTTACGGCTAGACAAATAACCTGGGGAAGCTGTGCTTGGCTCAGGCCTTATGGCTAGACACATAACTGTGGGAGCTGGCTTGCCAGCGATGGCGGTGGGTCAGGCAACATCAATATTGCAGGTGCCGGCCTCATCGCTGGCAAGCCAGCTCCCACAGGGGACTTGTGCTTGGCTCAGGCCTTATGGCTAGACAAATAACCTGGGGAAGCTGTGCTTGGCTCAGGCCTTACGGCTAGACAAATAACCTGGGGAAGCTGTGCTTGGCTCAGGCCTTATGGCTAGACACATAACTGTGGGAGCTGGCTTGCCAGCGATGGCGGCGGGTCAGGCAAAATCCATGTTGCAGGTGCCGGCCTCTTCGCTGGCAAGCCAGCTCCCACAGGGGATTGTGCTTGGCTCAGGCCTTATGGCTAGACAAATAACCTGGGGAAGCTGTGCTTGGCTCAGGCCTTATGGCTAGACACATAACTGTGGGAGCTGGCTTGCCAGCGATGGCGGTGGGTCAGGCAGCATCAATGTTGCAGGTGCCGGCCTCTTCGCTGGCAAGCCAGCTCCCACAGGGATTCGGGAATGATTCGGGATTTGGGGTGCGACAGATAACCAATGTGGGAGCGAGCTTGCTCGCGAAAGCGGTGGTTCAGGCAACTAGGATGCTGACTGGGCTGACGCCTTCGCGAGCAAGCTCGCTCACACAGGTTTTCGGGTGTTTCGAAGATCCGCGCTTACTCGGTAATCTTCCCGAAATTGCGATAGAACATGTCCCCTTCCCGGCTATCGGTCATGGAGTGCAGTTGGTAGCCGCGATTGAGCCGCGCGCCGCCGTCACGGGTCAGCGGTGCCCATACCAGGTTGGCGCGGCGCATGGTCGACATGCTCATCATTTCGTCGAACGGAATCGACAGGTAGATACCCTTGTCGAAACTACCCTCGCCATACTCGGCACTACCAGCGGTGGTGATCGTCGCCCACGCACCAAAGCGCACGCCGTTGAAAAACTCTCGCGAGATATCCAGCGTGCCGCCCCAGTCCCCAGCCAGATAACGCCCGACGCTCACCGCCGCCAGCGTATCGAACGGCAAATCGGTATACGCCGTGACATGCCCGGTCACCACCGAGTAATCACGCAGGGCAAAACCCTGATCGAAATCGCGCTGGCGCACCCAGTTCAGATCCGCGCCCACCGACCAGCGCTCACCGGTCGGACGGAACAGCACTTCACCGCCGACCCCGGCGAACATCGACTCCAGATACCCACCGTAAACCATGCCATACAGGTCTTTATCCAGCTGCTCGGCATGGCTGACCTGGAACAACGGCATGGTCGTGTTGGACGTGGTCAGGTACTGACGCAAATCCGTACGCACACGCGGCAAACCACTCGGCGCGTCATAGGTGAATTTGTCGAAGTTGTTGGCCAGGTTGGCACTGAGCAAACCGCTCCACCAGGTATTGCGATTGAAGCGGTACTCAGCGTCAGCATCGGCACTCAACTGATAGAGCAAGCCATCCGGGCCGCCGACGTTCTGTTTGAAGCCCAGCCCCACGCCATAGCTGAAGTGCTGCGGCGCTTCGGTGTAGAGGGTTTTCTCGTTGTGCGGCATGGCCGGGTTGATCTCGGTGGTGCGGTGCAGCGACTCCAGTGGCTCTTCGTTGTTGATCACTTCGCGAAAGGTCTGACGCGGCACGCTGGTTTCTTCCAGTGGCAGGTCGTAGCGTTTGTTGACCACGGTGAACCAGTTGATGTCGTCGTTGACGCTGTTATCGAGAACCCGGCTCGCACGCCCCACCGCTTTGGACGAGTGGAAGTAGCGCTGCTGTTCGCCATACACGATCAGCTCGGAATCACGTTGCGCGATGCGCTCGACTTTATAGCCGGCATTCTGCTGCAGGCGCTGCGAGACGTTGGCCCAGTCGACCTGATCCGGCGCCGTGGTCGGCGCCTTCGCCGGCAGCGGCTCAGGAGTCGGATCGTAGGTCTTGGCCGGCGCCTTGCGGCTGACGAAGTTGGTGTGGAAAGTCACGCCGAACATCGCCGTATTACCGCGCTCCCACGCCGCGCTGACATCAACCGAATCGGTGACCTTGAACACCGCGCCGAGGTTGATCGGCGAGTCCTGCTTGATCTCATTGTCCTTCGGCTCGTGCTTGTAGTCGTTGCCTTCAAATTCGAGTTTCAGGCTGAGACGATCCCACGGCGTCTGATAGCTCACGCCGCCGAAGAACGACGGCCGGCCGCGAAAGTACGAACCCGAGTTAACGTCACCGGTGCCTTCGAGGGCCGGACGGGTATCGAAGCGATCACTGACGTAGCCCAACGGGTTGTCCATGTCGCCGCGATTACCGAGGTAACCCCAGGCAATCCCGGCGCTGAAATCGAAATTGTCGTAGCGCTTGTTGGCGACGAAAAATTCACTGGAAAACAAACCGGTACCGCCGATGTCTCGGAAGCCCAGCGCCACGTCGGGCAGCCAGTGACTCTCCTGCCACAGCCGGACTTTGACGTCGACCGCCTTGTCCTTATAGCTTTGACTACCGCTCAGGGCCTCCGAGCCGTACGGCCGGTTGGTGATCGCGGTGTAGCGGAAAGAGCCCTCGAGCCAGTCCAGCGGCTGCAGCGAAACGCTATAGCGGCTGTACGGTTCGGTGCGGTTGGCGTTGACGCTCAACTCGCCGGCCGGGGCCATGCGCGCGGTCGGCGTCTGCAACAGACCGGTGCCGCCGAAGTCGTTCTGAGTAATGCGCGGTTCGGCATGCACCAGACCACAAGGCAATAACAACACAGCTGCAAAACGTAACTTCAACGAACCACCTCGGCCAGCTGCGTGGCAATGAATTCGGCCAACTGCTGATTCAGTTCAGGAAGAGGCGGATCCAGATCATCATTTTTCACCGGCACCAGAATCTTGCTGCCGGCCACCGGGAATTGCCCGGACTCGCGATTCCAGTGCGCGATGCCGACACGCCGCGACACGCCATTGGGCTGGATCAGCCACAGGTAATCGGCTTCGGCATCGGCCAGAATCGCGCAGCCTTGCAGGTATTCACGAGCCTCCTGCAACGGCTGATACGGCAAGTGGCACGGCTCGGCGACTGCGCCCAGCACTTGCACTTCATCGACACGTTTCGGATAAACCAGACGATCGCCGTCATCGAGACGAATGTTGCGGGCGAAACCAACCTCCAGCGCCACCGGATCGAGGTCGGCAATCTGCCGGCCCGTTACCGGCATCTGCCGCACGTCTTCGGCCAGACGCCGGGCTAGCGCCACACGACTCGGTCGATCAAACAACGTCGCCATGCGCTGCAGCACGTCGAGGTCAAACAGCACGCCAACCTTCAGCCGTGTCTGCTCCTCAATCAACGACTGCCGCAGCAACCCGCCCGCCAGCCAATAGCCTTCGGCATTCGGCACCGCTTCACCGATCACATCGAGCAAGCGCCCGCCCGGTGGCAACTCGACCGGTCCGGGATTGGCGACATCGCCCGTCACCGTGACGGCCGCCTGACTCACACTGGCGACCAGCATCAGGCCCGCCGATAACAATTTCAGGCGCATCACGGCAGGTGCCTGCGATCAGGGGTCAGTTGCACAACCTTGACGCGCAACTGCGAGGTCAGTTGCTGCTCGCTCTGCAAGATGAAACCGTCACGCGGGTCGACCCAGTAACGATTGGTCGCGCGCAGGCCGATGGCCGGGGCGTCAATTTGCTCATCGACACGCAGCACGGTGTATTCCTTGTCGAGAATCTGCAGGGTTTGTTCGGATCGGCGCGAGAAGCGGCTGTTGACGATCACCCCGACTTCCTGGCCCTTGTAGAGGTCGATCCAGCGCCGCGTGGTGAAACCGTCGGCGACGTGATGCAGGCCTTGTTTGAACGGCGAGTCATCGGCCAGCCGCGTGCCATCGAGATCGCCTTCCAGGCCCAGGCCAATGCTGCGCACGGCGAGGCCATTGCGCAGTAGCAGCACCTGTTTGCCGGAGGCGACCCAGAACTGCAGGTCTTCACGCTCGCGCACCAGCGCCAGCACCCCGGAGCCGGACGGCGTGGTCAGTTTCAGCTGCGGGTAGTTGACCGCGGCCACTTCGGCCGCTGACACGTCGACTTCATCCGGGCCAACAACCGCCGCTTTAAGGTTATTCAACGAAGCGCTCATCAGCGGGTTACAGCCACACAGCAACGAGGTCGCCATCAGGCACAGGCCAACTTTCAAAATGTTCAAAGTCGGCGACCTTATTTGCTGTTGTTACTGTATTCGCTCCAGTTCTTCGCAGCGGAAGCGCCAGTGCCGACAATCGATGCCGACGGCACCAACTGGCTGATCAGACGGTTCCAGCGAGTCACGTTGGCCGGCCCGACATACACCACGTCCTGGGGACGCACTTCGAAGTGCGAAGCGAGCGCCATGGCGGTCGGCGATTCGGCTTCGAGCTGATAGATCTTCGCCGGCTCGACGTCGAGGTTTTCCACGCCGCGAATGACATACACCGCATTGCCGTTGGAGGTGGTCTGGCTCAAGCCGCCGACCGAACCGAGGACATCGGTGAGGTTCATGGTCGCGGTCTTGAAGCTCAGCGCGCGCGGCTGATTGACTTCACCCATGACGTAGATGCGCTTGTTGTCGTTATACGGCAGGTACAACTGGTCGCCGCCCTTGAGGTAGACGTTCTGCAACTGCGAATCCTGCTGATTGAGCGAGTCGAGGTTGAGCGGATAGGTGCGCCCGTTGCGCGTCAGCAACAGCCCGGACAAGTCGGCATTGTTGGTGTCGATGCCGGCCGAACCGAGGGCTTCGACCACACTCAGCGGATTGGTGGAAATCGCTTGCGGGCCGGCCTTGGCCACCGCGCCGGTGACCACGACTTTCTGGCTGGCGAAACGCAACACCGCCACGTCTACTTGTGGCTCGGCGATAAACGCCGACAAGCGTTGTTCGATGTCCGAACGCAGTTGCTGGATGGTCCGGCCGGCGGCCTGGACTTCCTTTATAAACGGGTAGTAGAGCGTGCCGTCGGAGCGCACCAGTCGGCCGTTGGCGTCGATCTGTTGTTGCGCGCCGGAGGGGGCCGTCAGCTCCGGGTGATCCCACACCGTGATGTACAGGACATCGTTGTTGCCGATGCGGTACTCGGCGGGCGTCGCCAACAGTTCCGGCGGCAACGACTCACGCTTTTGCGTGGCGCGGTTCATCGAGATCAGCTTGGGCGTGATCGGAATCAGCTCGACCCGGCTGCTTTCACTGGCACCCTGGCGGGTAATGCCACCGGTGCTCAGGTATTGACCGGGGGAAAACATGCAACCTTGCAGAGCGAGACTTGCCAACATTAAAAGATAAACACTACGAGTCATAATGGCACTACGCTATTCAAGGGCGAATCTAAAAACAAAGTCACCCGACTTGCGTCGGGCGACTTTGTACTGCACTAACAAATGTTCCTGTTAGTTATGCGTGCCGGTTGTACCGGTGGTACCTGTGGTACCGGTAGTACCGCCGTTGGCACTGCCACCGCTGTTGGACGCCGCTACAGCACTGGCGACCATTGCAGTACTGGCTGCAGGCGCTTGAGAAGCCGCTACATTGCCACCTACATTGGTCACCGCTGTCAGCGGCGCTTCAGCGGCGGCAGCCCAGTTGCTCAACATCGTCAACAGGGCAACTGCCATTACTTTTTTCATATCAACTCCTTTCTAACATTCGACCTGTTAAAAAAACCGGCCTGAGTTAGAGGTGGTAGCGTTCAAGTCCGCAAAAAGCGCGAACAAGATCCGTTGTTCTTTCACAGTCTTACCCAACTGATAAAAGTCGAACGGCAGGTTTATATCTACGGACTTGCAAAAGGCATTTCCAGCGTATTTTCCCGACGATATCTAACACCTGACCGAAACTAACATTCAGTATTAGAACGACATCATTCGAGATAACCGCGAGGATGGTTCGATTGCCAGCGCCAGGTGTCGGTGACCATGTCCTGCAAGTTGCGCGTGGCTTTCCAGCCCAACTCTTTGGCGGCCTTGGAGGCATCGGCCCAACTCTCGGCGATATCCCCGGAACGGCGCGGCATCATGCGATACGGCACCGGTTGCCCGCAGGCCTGTTCGAACGCGTGGAGCACTTGCAGCACGCTGTAGCCATCGCCCGTGCCGAGGTTCCAGGTATGAATGCCGGTGCGTTCAGCGATGGACTGCAACGCCTTCAAGTGCCCGTCCGCCAAATCGACCACATGGATGTAGTCACGCACGCCGGTGCCATCCACTGTCGGGTAATCGTTACCGAAGATCGACAACTCCGGCAGGCTGCCGACCGCCACCTGGCTGATATACGGCACCAGATTGTTGGGGATGCCGCTGGGGTCTTCGCCCATATGGCCGCTGGCGTGGGCGCCGATCGGGTTGAAGTAGCGCAGCAAGGCGATGCTCCAGCGCGGCTCGGCCTGACTCAGGTCACGCAGCACGTTCTCGACGATCAGCTTGGACTGGCCGTAGGGATTGGTCGGGTTGCCGGTGGGGAAATCCTCACGGATCGGCATCTGCTCAGGCTCGCCATACACCGTCGCCGAAGAGCTGAACACCAGGCGAAACACCCCCGCCGCCGCCATCGCCTGGCACAGGTTGATGCTGCCGCTGACGTTGGTCTCGTAGTATTCGAGCGGCTTGCGCACGCTCTCGCCCACGGCCTTGAGCCCGGCGAAATGCAGGACGGCTTCGATGGTGTGCTCGCGGAAAATCCGCTCGAGCAGTGCCCGGTCACAGACATCGCCGCGGATCATCCAGGCACTCTTGCCGCAAATGCTTTCAACGGCGTGCAACGCGGCTTCGCTGCTGTTGCAAAGGTTATCCAGTACGACAACTTCATAACCTGCTTCAAGCAGCGCAAGTGTGGTGTGCGAGCCGATATAACCGGCACCACCCGTTACCAGAATCTTCATAGCGCGATCCGTCTTTGGATGAGTGACAAGTAGCGTGTCAAGCCTGATTTATTGAAGATGTGTCACACCCCACATAAATAAGGCGACAACAACCGGAAACAAAACTAGTTCAATGACTGGCAATAAATATTTTTGCAGGTCACACTGTATTGCCCGCTACTTATTAGCACTCCCCGCGCACTCATCACTATCAACAGATACCGACTAAAAATAACTAATACCGCACTTACCGACATCTCATAACATTGTCATGTTTTACCGCTACGACTAATTGCCATCAACAACCTGACTCAGGTATTAAAGCAGTCGTTCAACAATATTATTGAAACTTGCACGCCCTGTATGAGTGCGCGCATCTGTTGCCTGTGTTCCATGACTGTCCAGGATACTTTTATGATTCGTAAATGTTTGTTTCCCGCTGCCGGCTATGGCACGCGTTTCTTGCCGGCCACCAAAGCCATGCCGAAAGAGATGCTGCCGATCGTCAACAAGCCGTTGATCGAGTACGCCGTTGAAGAAGCACGGGACGCCGGCCTGCAACACATGGCCATCGTCACCGGCCGGGGCAAGCGTGCGCTGGAAGACCATTTCGACATCAGCTACGAACTCGAACACCAGATCCGCGGCACCGAGAAAGAAAAGTTCCTTGCCGGCACTCGCGAGCTGATCGACACCTGCACCTTCTCCTACACCCGCCAGGTGGAAATGAAAGGCCTCGGCCACGCGATTCTCAGCGGCCGCCCGCTGATCGGCGACGAACCCTTCGCCGTGGTCCTGGCCGATGACTTGTGCCTGAACCTCGAAGGCGACGGCGTGCTCTCGCAGATGATTCAGCTGTACAAGAAATTCCGCTGCTCGATCGTTGCCATCCAGGAAGTGCCGGCCGACCAGACCCACAAGTACGGGGTGATTGCCGGCGAGCTGATGTCCGACGGCATCTACCGGGTCAACAACATGGTGGAAAAACCGGCGCCGCAGGACGCCCCGTCGAACCTCGCGATCATCGGCCGCTACATTCTCACGCCGGACATCTTCGACCTGATCGCCGACACCCAGCCGGGCAAGGGTGGCGAAATCCAGATCACCGACGCGCTGATGAAACAGGCGCAGAACGGTTGCGTACTGGCCTACAAATTCAAAGGTCTGCGCTTTGACTGCGGCGACGCCGAGGGTTACCTGCAGGCGACCAACTTCTGCTACGAAAACGTTTACCTCAAGGGTCGCTGAGACGGCGCCCTTCACCCAACGAGGCCACCATGAACATTGCACAACATTCCGTAGAGATTGAACGCGAGGTGGGTAACCTCGGGGTGATGAGCTGGCTGTCCCGCCATCAGCCGTTGCCCAGCGCCAACGAGTCCTGGCTGGGCACGATTCTGCTGGTGGAGCGGATTGGTGTGTTTCCGGCGTCCGGGGACATTCGCCGGCCGCTGCGCGATCCGTATCCGCTGCTCGCGCATTTGAAAAAGCTGTATGGCGAGCAGGCGCTGGAAATGGATGATCGCGATGGTCTGAAAGTCATTTTCAGCCACTGGCGCTTTCGCGTGCGTATCTGCTGCAACGACCCGGCGATCATCATCAACGTGGAAACCCGTTGTGATACACGGCTGATGCCGCAGAAGATTGCGGAGTTGCTCGAGCAGGTCGACGCCTTCACGCAGGACGTCTGATGCCTGACCCATTCCCCCTGCAGGAGCTACAGGGGGTTTGTGGTTATTTCAGGAGGGCGTCGCACCGATCCTTGACGCCCATGATCCAGCCATAAAAGTAATCGGCAATCACCTTCCCGCCCGTGGCCGGCACCGGATGAATCTTGTCCGGGCCGATCATTGCCGCCGCGTAGCGTTTGACGTCGGGGCCGAACGCACATTGCAGATTGGCGTAACCCAGATGCTGCGCGCGCGCCCAAGGCTCAAGCACCTGTGCATAGGCTGACATCGGATAGGCGCTGGAACGCGTGGTGTCCTGGCGCATGATCAGGTTGATGCTCGCCTTCGGTTGAATCTCGCGCAGCATCCCCACCAGCCCCTGAACGTTCTGCAAATACTGCGCTGGCTTCACGCCGAAACCCTGATCGTTACCGCCGAGCATGATCAAGTAAACATCAGCGGGGATCTTCGACACGGCAGCTTTCCACTGCACCTGCCATTGCGGATCCTGGTGATAGAAATCCGCAGAGGCCGCGCCTGATGCCGCCAGTTTGGAGACTCGCACGCCGTTCTGATCGTTGCTCATCCACAGGCCAAACAACGTCGGTGTGCCCTTCACCACTTCCAGTTTGAAGGACCAGTCTTTCGCTGCCGAGAGACCTGTCAGCGGGACTTCCTGAACCCCCGAACCTTCAAGCGTCAACGGCTGCCAGTCTTGCGCAGGCGTCCAGCGGTAGCGGATCTCGCTGGGTTCGCCGTTGCCCAGGTAAAGCAGTTTCGCCTGAGTGACCGCCGTATCAATACGCGGCGTCGGGCTCGCATCCACCTGCAGCCATGCGCCGGGCCGGCCGGTCACCGTGCGGCTGTCCGGACTCGCTTGTCCCAGGTCTGAAACCTTCCAGTCGCCGGCAAAGTACTTGTCACTGCTGCGGGTGTATTTGAAATGCGTGCCGCCGAGCGCCGCACCGTGGTTGAAACCGACGTAACCCGGCCCGGCAAACCCCACCTCCCCTGCCACGCGCTGCACCAGTTTGTTCAGGTAGAAATCCTGCCCGGCGCTGTAGCTGTCGCCGATCACCGAGACCGACAACACCTTGCCAGCCTTGCCTTCACGCCACTGGGCAAAACGCTCGCGGGCATCGCCTACCTGAACCACCGACGCTGCGACGGGATGCGCATCATCTACTGCCAACATGCAAAATTTCCTTCAGTCTGGAATGGCCCCTTCGCGAGCAAGCTCGCTCCCACAGGGATTGTGGTCATCTACAGGGATGGTATGACTTGCAGATATCCACTGTGGGAGCGAGCTTGCTCGCGAAGCTCTTAGCTGTTTTGCGTCTGCACCACCGGGACGATGGGCGCCGCCGGTTTCTTCTTCGCCACCCGCTCCCCCAGGAACAACACAGAAGTGAAATTGAATCGACTGAAAATCATCGACAACACAACCGGCCCGAGCAAGCCAAAGCTCAGCCCACCCAGCACCAGCAAGCTTTCATCCTTCACCCCCAACCGCCCCAGCACAAACCGCGACGTCGCCGCGAACAGCACATGGAACAGGAAGATCGCATAGGAATAACCACCGAGCCAGGTCAGCGCCTTCGAGCGCACATCGCTCGACAGCAAAGCGATGCACGACAGGCAACCCACGGTCAGACCGATCAGACTGCGACGATCGACAATCAACTCACGATCAATTGCCGCGACGTACAGCAACGTCAGTGAGATCAATACAAACAGCACCGGCCCGATCACCTTGAAGCGCTGCTTCAGCGCGTCGACGTTCTCCTGGCCAATCATCCCCGCCACAAAAAACGGCAACAGGTAGATCGCGCCATTGATACCGAACGCATCGAGCTTGAACGGAGGCAACAGAAACAACAGCGCCGCCAACGCGAACAACCCATACAGCCGTGTCGCCGAGCGCAGCATCCCGCGCCACTCCAGCAACCCGACAAACATGAAAATGATGAACACCGCCTGCAAGAACCAGAAGTGGTTGATCGGCACCCAGAACGACAGCAACGCGTCGACTACCCCGACCTCCTTGTTCACCCCGGGGCCCACCGCCTGCAACACCGAAAACGGCACGCCGACGCAAAACAGCGGCACGATCAAGCGTCGCACCTTCCCGCTGAAGAACGCAGAAAAGTCATTGCCACGGATTTTGTAGATCGAATAGATGTACCCGGAGATGAAGGTGAACAACGGCATGCGCACGTACACCATCGAGTCGGCAATCACCCGGAACGGCGAGCCGATGTCGATTTTCAAACCACCGCCCAGCGGCCCGATGACGTGATAAAGCACCAGCAACAGGCACGCCAGCCCGCGCAGGGTTTCGATCTCCAGGGACTTTTTCTTGCTCGACATAAAGCACCTGCCTCAATTCAGAATGCGTGATTCAACCCGCACCGGTTTGTTCGCGCGCAGCATCAAGCCGAGCCCGACGAACAACACCGGCACCACCATGGAGAAGTGCCGGGCGAAGGAACCGAAGTCCGGCTCGAACAAGCCCTGCACCAGCAGAAACGCCAGCGGAATCGCGATCAGTTCCTTGGGTTTGGTCTGGATCGGTGCGCCCTTGTAATCAGTCGAGGTGATGACCTTGAACAGCAGCAGCGCGGTCATGATCATCAACGCGACGAAGATCACCTGCCCCGGTCCGGACAGCAGAATCAGCTCCACCGGAAACGACAGCCGGAAGAAGATGATCATCGAGTCCAACGCTTGCGAAACGAAGTCGCTGCCGCTGAGCCACGACACGATCAACGATTTCGAGCCCTCCTCCCCCGCCGTGCGCAATTCGTTGTTGCTCGCGCGAATCGACGACACCGGAAAGCCCAGCGCTATCTGGATCGCCATGGCCACCGCGAGGTAGAACAGGAACAACATCAGGAAAAACGTGGTGCGTGACACGTACTTCTTCATCACACAGACGCCGACCCACGACAGCGAAAACAGAATCCAGTAAGGCCGGATCAGCACGCCGTAGATCACCGCCGAGAGGAAAAAACCGCCGCGATATTTGCGCGTCAACGCGCTGAGCAGAATGCTCAACACCGCCACCGACACAATGATTTCCTTGGTCAGGTTCTCCAGAAAAAACGAGCGAACAATGCCCCACAGACACAAGGTGCCGAAGATCGCCAATGGCATGCGCCGAAACACCACCACCGGAATCGCCGTGAGGAAAAAATTGCAGAACATCCCGTAGGCCCAGGCGTTGGTCAGGTTGATCCCGGTGGGCCGCAGCAGGAACGCCGAACACTCGTAGGACGAGCGATCCGGCGAGAACGGGTTCCAGAAATTGCAGTTGTCCGCCCTGGCATAGGACGACCACAAGGTCATGGCATCCGGGCCCGGATCGCGGGGAATCAGCAACGGCATGGCCACCGACAGAAACAGCCCGGTGAACAGGATCAAAAACGAAAGCGAGGAATCGAGTTTTTTGCCGCGAAACTCGATGCACGGCAATTTCAGGCCCATGACAGCGCAGCCTTTTTCGCCCCGGTCACGCGGGTCAACACGGCAATCACCGCCAGTTGCACGATGATCGCGAAGACGTTGCCCCACGCCGCGCCGTAAATCGAATAGTGCTTGATCAGCAGGTAGCTGACCGGCACCGACACCAGCACGCAAATGGCCGCGCTGGCCAGCGACACCCGGCTGTTTTTCGAGGCGATCAAACCGCCCCAGACGATGTCGCCAATCGCGCGCAGGGCGAAGGAAACGATCAGCACACCGAGGATTCCGTTATCCGGACGCGGCACGCTGGTGGCGACGTAATCGAGCACCACGTTGAAGAACAGATAAATCGCCACCGCCACCGCCACCGAGACCACCAGCGACCGTGCGACCCACTTGTTGACGAACAGTTGCCGGAGCGTGAACGCCTGCTGATCAGCCTGAAACCGCTTGGCCAGCACCGGGATACCGACCACCGCCACCACCGCATACGACAGCGCTTGCAAGGTGTTGGCTGCCGACCACGCGTACACGTATTTACCGAGGCTGGCATAGGGTTCCAGATCGACGATCAGAAAGCGCTCGGCGTACTGACTCAAGGCGATCAAGCCAGTGCCGAGATAGAACGGCAACCCGGCCCTCCACACAGTAGCGGTGGCCAACGGCCCGGCCACGCGGCCCTTGTGCACGTTCACCACGATCAGGTAACCGGCGACGATAACCAGCACGTTGGCGGCGACCCACAGCCACAACACACTGGCGATCCCCGGCACCCAGCCGAGCATCATCCCGCCCACCGCCAACAGCGCCCACAGGCCGGTCTTGATAAAGAACAGCAACGCGCCGGCGGTGGCTTTCTGCGCGGAAAAGACGAAGGAGTTGATTTCGAATGACAGGTGTTCGGTGAGCAGTACCAGCGTCACGCAGAGAATCAGCGCAACCGTCGCATCCACCGTCTGGAACAGTGAGTAAATCAGCACGGTCAGCACCGACAACAGCAGCCCCACTGCCAGATACAGCAGCAGGACCCGGTCGACCACCCGCCGCGAACTGCCGCCGACGCTGATCAGCCGGTTGATCTCGGAACTGAAACCGACGCTGTAGAACTTCGACGCGATCAACGACGCGGCGACCACCACACCGTAAAAACCCAGCGCCTCATAACCGAGGTAATGAGTGATCGCCAGCACCAGCAAGAACTTCGCGCCTAAGGCTCCGCCGCGAAGCAACAGCCGCAATATCATCGAACGATACCTTTGATGATCTCGTCCATGGCCACGGTTTTTGCCTCGATCTCGCGACAGGTGTCGGTCAGGCGCTTGCCGAAATCGGCCAGTGCGTTCGGTTTGTAAACCGTGTCGATGATGGTGTCGACGTTGATGTCGCCGCCGTTGATCACCCAGTCCTCGACACCCATGTCCTGATAGGCGCCAAAGCCTTTGCGCTCGTAGCTGATGTGGTACGCCGGCACGCCGGACAGCAGCGATTCAATGGCACCGTGCAGACGCACGGAAATCACCAGGTCCGGCTGGTATTTGGCAATCGTCGCCTTCAACGACAACAGGTCTTCGGTGATGCCCAGTTCGCGATAGAACGCACCGTCATCGTTGCCACGCACGGCACTTTGTACGGCGCACACCACTTTGCTTTTGTTCTTCAGGCGCTGCAGCAGCAGCTTCAGGTTGGCCACGTAGGCGACTTTCTTTTCCTTGCTCCACTCCGGCGGCTTGCGCAGCACCACGCACACGGTGGCCGGCGACGCGGCGCAGCGGGTGAACTTCGGTTGCGCAAGGATTTTGCTCGCCAGCGACTGCACGGCCAGGTCCGGTGCGCGGTAAACGTTTTCGCAGGCGTCAAACATTGCCGAGGAACGATTGTCACGGACAAACACCGCGTCTGCGCTGGCGTAATGTTCGACGATCTTGCGGCTCTCGCCATGGAACGGACCGATGCTTTGCGGCAGGTACACCGACGGCACTTTGCTGAGGATCGCGGTTTCCAGTTGCTTGGCGTGGCCGAGTTTCAGCTTGATGTGTTCGAAGGCGCTTTTCGAGCGCATGTAGCCGCCGCCGACGCCAACGATCAGGTCGGTTTTCTTCAACAGATCAGCCAGCCCGGCGTAGGACTGGTTGAGGAACACCGCTTGCTTTACCCGCCCCAGCCCCTTGGCTGCCATCACCGGTGCGTCGAAACGCGGGTGCGGCAAGTAGTTGAAAGACTCGGGATCGGACGCCACGACACTGATCGCCGTGTCGTCGCCAAAGTTGCGCTGCACCAAGGCAATAGCCAGGTCGACGAGCAGACCGTCACCGGAGTTGGACGCACTGTAGCCATGCAAAATCGTTACGTTCATAAGCTGAGTTCTACTTAATAAGTGGGAGCGCAATACAGGTCGTAGGTCTGGCGGATCATCAACGCGGCGCTGAAACGCTCGCGGACAATGCTGCGACCTTCGTTGCCAAGGTCGAGCAAGCGCGGCTTCTGGATTTTCGCCAGCACGTCGGCCAGCGCCTGGTGATCACCGGAGGGAAAGACGTAACCGGACACCTCGTCGGTGACCAGTTCCGGCAGCGAGGTGCAGTTGCTGGCGATCACCGGCAGCCCCATGGCCATGCCTTCCAGCGGCACCATGGCAAAGCCTTCCCAGCGACTCGGGACAATCAGCGCATCGGCCTTCTGGTACAGCGCGTGCACTTCCGTTGGCGTGACCCACGGCAGGTATTCCACGGCGTCCATCGGCGGACACTCGACGGAGTCTTCGTTGACCGCACTGCCGACCACCGTCAGTTTCAAGTCGTTGCGCTGCACCTTGGCAAAGGCCTTGAGCAGTACGTCGAAACCTTTCTGGTAATCGAGACGGCCGACAAACAGCAGATGAATCGGCTCGGGGCTTTGGGCTTTCGGCGCTTCGTCGCGCTGATGAATGCCGTTGTAGATCAGCTTCATGCGCTTGCGCTCGATGCCGAATCGCGCCGCTTTATCGAGCTCGTACTGGCTGACGCAAATGATCACGTCGGTGACCTTCTGCAGCACCCGCTCGATCCACGCATACACCTTCTGCTTGGTTGGCGAGCTTTCCATCAGAAACGAAAAGGCGTGCGGGCAATAGACGATTTTCGGCTTGCGCCACGGTCGCAACAGTACGCACACGACGCGGCCGATCACCCCGGAAAAGGTGCTGTGCAAATGCACCACGTCGGGCTTTTCCTTGAGCATCACCTGGCTCAGGCGCCAGGCAAAACGCAGCAGCGAGGGCACGTTGCGCCCGCTGCGAGCGAAAGTGCGGATCTGATGCGGCGCGATGCCGTGCAGTTCCTTTTCCTGATCCTGGGGCACCAGGTAAACCAGCTCGTAGCGCGCCGCGTCGCCGTCGGGCGAAACCGAAATGGTGCGGATCACCGTCGCGACGCCACCTTTGATCGTCTCAGCCACGTGCAGTATTTTTTTCACAACTCACCCACTTCAAACATGTAAGGACCATTCAGGATTTGTCGGACGCGTATTCGTAGTTGTAGTAACCGTAGCCGCCGTTGCCGTAGTAGCTGGCCGCGCGCTTCTCGACGCCGTTGAACACCGCCCCTTTCAACTCGATGCCGTTCTGCGCGAAGCGGCGGATGGTCAGTTCGATTTCCTTGGCCGGGTTCACCCCGAAGCGCGTCACGATCAGGCTGATCCCGGCCTCACGACCGACAATCGCCGCATCGGTCACCGCCAGCAGCGGTGGCGTGTCGATGATCACCACGTCATACAGCTCGCTGAGTTGCGCCAGCAGCTCACGGAAGTTGGCGTGCATCAGCAGCTCGGACGGGTTGGGCGGCACCTGGCCGCGACTGATGAAGTGCAGGTTCGCGCCTTCGATTTTGTTGATCGCCTGCTCGATGCTGCAGCGCTTGACCAGCAGGTCCGACAAACCGTTGACGATCGGCGTGTTGAGGGTTTTATGCAGATGGCCCTTGCGCATGTCGGCATCGACCAGCACCACGCGCTGACCGCTTTGCGCCATGACGGCGGCAAGGTTGGAGGAGACGAAGGTCTTGCCGACCTGCGGACTCGGCCCGGAAATCATGATGCGGTTATTGGTCGAGTCCAGCCCGGCAAAGTGCAGGCAGGTGCGCAGGCTGCGGATCGACTCGATCGACAGGTCCGTCGGATTGCGCAGGGCCAACAGGTAGGCCGGCTTGTCGACGCCATCGCGGGCGCGCCCCTTTTTGCCATCCTCTTCCTGCTGCAAGGTGCTGTAGGGAATCGAGGCGTACACCGGCAAGCCGAGTTGCTCGATGGCTTCCGGGCCTTCCAGGCCACGGCTCAGGGATTTGCGCAGCAACACCAGCGCCACACCGACGAACGCGCCGAGCAACGTGGCGATCAGCACGATCAGCGCCTTCTTCGGCTTGACCGGGCTGCTCAGGTCGACATCCGCCGTGTCCACCAGCCGCACATTGCCCACCGCACCGGCGCGGACGATGTCCAGTTCCTGGGACTTGTTCAGCAGTTGTGTGTAGATCTGCGACGCCACTTCGACATCGCGGGTCAGGTTGAGCAATTCCTGTTGCGTGGCCGGCAAGTCCTGGACTTTGCCTGCCAGCGACTTCTGTTGCTGGGTCAATTCGCCGATCTGGCTCATCAACGCGCGATAGGCCGGGTGCTGGCTGGTGAACTTGCGATCCATCTCCGCCTGCTGCATTTTCAGCTCGGAGATCCGTGTTTCCAGCGCCACCGACTGGCCCAGTACCGATTGGGTTTCGAGGGAAATGTTCACGGTCTTGCCGTGGGTCTGATAGGCGTTCAGCGCATCGCTGGCCTTGGCCAGATCACGCTTGACCTGGGGCAACTGGCTTTGCAGGAAGGCCAGGCTCTGCGCAGCTTCCGCCGAAGTGCGACGCACGTTCTGATCCACGTACAGCGCGGCAATCTTGTTGAGGATCTTCACCGCTTCAGCGGCATCGGCGCTGGCCAGCGCCAGACGAATGATCCCCGACTCTTTGCCTTGCTCGGAAATATCCAGAGCGTCCTGGTACCCCTGAATGGTCACGATCCGTGGATTGCGCACCACTTCGAAGCGGGTGCCGGGGTTCGCCGCCAACTGGGCGACCAGCACTTCCACGCCGTCCTGGGCAAAGGCTTCACCCGTGACGCCCTCCGCCAGCAGGTTGTCGTTGTCGTCGAGCAACTGGAAGTGCTGCTGTTCGCCGGCGATCAGCGTAAGTTTTTTCCCCAGCAGTTCTTTGGGCAGGTTGAGCCGGGTGATCTCCAGACGCTCGCCGCCCCAGGCATAGCTGTTCAGGCCGAAACGCGGCGGCGCCACGCTGGTTTCGGTTTCGCCGCGATAACGCCGGGCGAAAAACCCACCGATCATCGGGAACGTATTAGGCGTGACGTCGATGTCCAGACGCAGGTCATCGACGGTTTTGCCGATCACCGCGCGGGACTTGATGATGCCGATTTCGGTCACCGACGGCGATTGGCCGCCGAGCATGCTGTTGAGATCGGAAAAGCCGAGCATGTCGTTCTTTTTCGGCTCCACCTGTACCAGCGCGTTCGCCAGATACACCGGTGTGGCGAGAACCGCATAGGCAACGCCGGCGGCCATGAAGGCACCGGTGAATGCGCCGATCAGCCATTTCTGGTCAATCAGACTGCCGAATATGCCGAGCAGATCAATACTGTCTTGATCGTTGTCACGGGTGCCGATTACTGACGGTAACTGCATAAGTCTGTTCTTACCATTCACTGTTCTGAAGAATATTGATCAATGCCCGAGGCGCTGCGCCCATGAACTAACGGCATCTTCAATCAATGCATGTGCATGAACAAAAGCGGCCTTGCCTTGACGATACGGGTCTTGTATTTCACGCTCGCTCTGCCACTTGCCGAGCAGAAACACTTTGCCTCTGGCGTGAGAGGCAATCTTCAGGACTTGATTTACATGCTGTTTTTCCATGACCAGAATCAGGTCCGACTCATTGACGATATCGGCGGTCAATTGCCGCGCCCTGAAACCCTCGGCGCTGTGGCCGCGGTCTTCCAGGACCTGGCGTGCCGACGCCTCCATGCCTTCGCCAACTCGCGCCGCGAGGCCTGCAGAGGTCACCGAGATGGTTGATGCGGTCAGCGCGTTACGCAACAGAAGTTCTGCAGTCGGACTTCGGCAAATATTGCCAACGCACACAACCAGGATATTTCTGAACAAGGTTTACTTTCCTGTGTAATATCATTCTGCCAACACTCAGAACAAATCTTAATGAACCCACTAGATCATCCTGCACTCAGAAACAGATTCGCCCTGTTAGTACCAGCGTATTAAGTACCACAGCACCAAAAGTCGCCCAAACGGAATTACCGGACTAAAAATAACTGTGATTTTCAGACTCTGGCTTCCTGACAAAAACTAACATTCGCGCACTTAATGCGATTGTCAGTTTCCAATCGGTTATCACTGGAAACTTTTCGCCGTTGTCACTTCTCACCCGGAGAACCGACATGAAAACAGCACCTCTGAAACCACTCGGCGCCCTTACCCTGTTGCTGCTGGCGGCAACCGGCCAGAGTCACGCCAATGAACTGTTCCCGGCACTGCCTGCCGATAAAACCATCGGTGTTCAGGTCAAGGTCCAGACCTTCTCCGCCGCCGACGCCCAAAAGGTCAAAAGCACCGGCTTCAGTTTCGTACGCTTTGGCGTGTGGACTGACAGCCTGGGCAGCGCGGCCTATCAAAAGCAGATCAGCGACGCCTTCGCTGTGGCCCGTGCCGCTGGCCTGCCGGTGCTGATGACCTTGCGCGCGACCAAGCCGTTGCCGGCCAATGATCTGACGAACGCCGGCGTCGCGTACGCCAACGCGCTGACCAGCCTGGCAACGACCTACGGCTCGCAACTGGTGGCGATCGAGTTATGGAATGAGCCGGATCTGAACACTTACTGGCCGACCGGGAATTTCGATACGACGTTCGTGCCGTTCATGAGTGCCGCGTGCAAGACGCTGCAGGACAAACCTCAGGCCACCCCGGTGATCGGCTTCGGTTTCGCCCGACCACCCACCGCCGGATCGGCGTCCACGGTGGCGCTCAACCGCATCGTCAGCGAATACCCAAAATGCCTCAGCGCGATTTCCTATCATCCTTATGGCATGACCGGCACGCAGATCAGCAATGCCCAAGCGTTTATCCAGCAGAACTTCCATCTGCCGGGGGTGATCAGCGAATGGGGTATCTCGGCGCTCGCGTCCAACGGGGGTATGGAGGGTCAGGCCAGTAAAATCAGTGCCTTCGTCGCCGATATCAAAACCCGCAACATTGCACTGACGTCGATCTACGAATGGAAAAACAGCGACACAGGCAGCAATGATCGCGAGAAGAATTTCGGTCTTCTGACCGCCGACGGCCAGCCGAAACCGGCGGAAACCGCAGTCAGAACCCAGTTGAGCCAGCATTAGCCCTGACCCTGAGTGCTCAACCGGGGTTAGCTGTCAGTTGCTTTGAACCTGTGACCGGTTTTGGCATCGTATTGATCACTACCGCGCCCCGCCCATCAAGCAACCCTTCTCAGGTTGTTGCCAGCGGGGCCGTCGATACGCCCGGATACCCTTGAGTGACTGTCAGCGCTCGGGTAATGTCGTCAAACCCACAGGACAGAGCACACACATGACTTCCAAGCTGGAACAACTCAAACAGATGACCACCGTGGTTGCCGACACCGGCGACTTCGAAGCGATTGCCCGGGTCAAGCCGGTCGACGCCACCACCAACCCTTCCCTGCTGCTCAAAGCCGCGGCCATTCCGGCTTACGCCGAACTGCTGAACGCCTGCGTCAGCGACTGCAAGGGCGATGTCGGCCTGGCCAGCGACCGTTTCGGCGTCGCGGTGGGCCAGGAAATCCTCAAAGTGATTCCAGGGCGTATTTCCACTGAAGTGGATGCGCGCCTGTCGTTCGACCAGGACGCCGTTCTGAAACGCGCACACCGCCTGATCGAGCTGTACGACAAGGCCGGTATCGGCCGTGACCGCGTGCTGATCAAGATCGCCTCGACCTGGGAAGGCATCCGCGCGGCGGAGATCCTCGAGAAGGAAGGCATCCAGACCAACCTGACCCTGCTGTTCTCCTTCGCCCAGGCCGCCGCGTGCGCCGACGCCGGGGTGTTCCTGATCTCGCCGTTCGTGGGCCGCATCTACGACTGGTACAAGAAGGCCAACGGCAACGACTACACCGGCGCCGATGATCCGGGCGTACAGTCGGTGACGCGCATCTACAACTACTACAAGGCCAATGACTACAAGACCGTGGTCATGGGCGCGAGCTTCCGCAACCTCAGCCAGATCGAGCAACTGGCCGGTTGCGACCGCCTGACCATCAGCCCGGACCTGATCGACAAGCTGGCGGCAGACAACGGCAAACTGGAGCGCAAACTCGCCCCGGGCCACGCCGGTGAAGCACGCCTGAGCCTCAATGAAGCGCAGTTCCGCTGGTTGTCGAACGAAGATGCGATGGCGACCGAGAAACTGGCTGAGGGCATTCGTCAGTTTGCCCGTGATCAGGAGAAGCTTGAGGCGCTGTTGCAGGCCAAGCTGTGATCTGAGCTGGTGAAATGCAAAAAGGGCGAACCTGTGAGGGTTCGCCCTTTTTTATTCAGTCCGCCATGGAAAATGTATCGTCTGATCTAACGCCTTCGCGAGCAAGCTCGCTCCCACAAGGGGATTGGTGATCGACGCTGATCCAGTGTGGGAGCGAGCTTGCTCGCGAAGAGGCCGGCCCAGACAACATCACTTCATCAGATCAGTGTCTTTCCAGGGCATTGACCAGGTCATGAAACGCTTCCCGGTTGGAGTCGTTCAACCCCATGAGGATCTTGTGCGCTTCCAACACCTTGATCCGCACCACTTCTTCCGACTGATCCTGATCCGGCAGGTCGTCCAGGCACTCCGGGCAAGGCACCGGGTGGTTGACGATGTTGAACACCTGCTCGAAGCCCATCGACTGCAACAAACGGGTGATGTCATCGTGGGTGGTGACGACGGTCGGCAACAGGCCGACCTTCTGCCGCGACAGAATCGACAGCTTGGCCAGCAGGCCCAGCGTGGTGCTGTCGATGCTGCGGGTTTCGGTCAAATCGATCACGATCGCGTTGAAATTCAACGCGGTGAAGATTTTCTCAATAGTCGCATCCAACGCCGAACACAGGGTCAGGCGAACTTCACCGACGAACTTCAGGACGAAGGTGCCGTCCTGCTCGGCGAACTGGATTCTACCGGTACTCATTAAAGATTCCTGCTCAACACCAACAGGGCGATATCATCCGGCATCTCCCCTAGCGTGGCCAATCCAAATACTTGCCGCAGACCATCCAGGCTGCCGCCCGCCGACTTCACCCGCTGGGGCAAAGCAGCTTCTTTTTCCTTGAGCGTGGGTTCTGGCAACAGATCCAGAATGCCATCAGACATCAGCGTCAGGCTGAACGTCGGCGGCAGCTCAAGCACGTGATCTTCGTAGGTGGCCTCATTGAAGAGCCCCACCGGCAGACCGCGCCCCTCCAGGTAACGAACACTGTCAGGCGTGTACAACACAGGCAACGGCAGATGGCCGCCGATGCTATAGGTCAACAAACCGGTCTCCTCGTCGATGACTCCACCGACCATTGTGACGTGTTTGCCCAGCTTACAACTGATCAGCCCCCGGTTGATATGACCAAGGACCTCCGAAGGCTTGAATTCCGGCAAGGTGCCGTTGCGCTTGGATTCGAACAGCAAGCGCGTGGTCATGAACTTCAGCAGCACGGTGACGAAGGCTGAAGAAGCGCCGTGACCCGATACGTCCGCCAGGTAAAACGCCACCCGGCGCTCGTCAACTCGGAAATAGTCGACAAAATCACCCGACAGGTACAGCGACGGGATGATCTGGTGCGCAAAGTTGAACTCGTCGATGCTCCACGGGCTTTCCGGCAGCATGTTCATCTGCACCTGGCGACCGGCGTTCTGGTCTTCCTGGAGCAGGTTCAGGCTGGCTTCGAGCTCGCGGTTGGCCTTTTCCAGCTTCTCGCGATAGCGCTGGTTTTCCAGCAGCAGACGCGCACGGTCCAGGGCCCGGCGCACGGAGTGCTCGAGCACGGCCAGATCTTCGAGAGGCTTGATCAGGTAATCCGCCGCGCCCAGGCGCAGCGCCTCGACCGCGTCGTTCATCACGCCGGCGCCCGAAACCACGATCACCGGCGTCTGCGGTGATCGCTCGGTAACCTGACGGATAAGTTCGAGACCGCCCATCTGCGGCATGCGCAGATCGCAGATGACCAAGTCGGGCTTTTCTTGCTCGAATACCTGAAGACCCTGTTGGCCATTGCTGGCCTGCAGGACGCTGAAACCACTGTCTTCCAAATAGGCCGCGAGACTCGCGCGCACTACCTCGTCATCATCGATTATCAGCAGCGTGGCACTGGTTTTTGGCATGTGGGCAAACGGCGCCAGAATTAGGTTGGCGTAGTGGGCAGGCATCGGGCCCTGCGCAGACTACTGGATTCGCTTTCTAGCCTCTCTGCTGCACCGCTTTCGAGCATTGGCTCTGCACACGGTTGCACCAGAGGTGCCCTTCTAAGGCGCAGACGGTACTCCCATCCGCAGAGCGTTTCAAGCATACGCCGATGGTCGCTTGACGACTTTACTTGTCAAATCACCGAGAGTTATAAGAACAGCTCAAACCGTAACCCAATGGAAGGACGAACCTATGAGTCAAACCAGTCGGGACTACAGCGAAAAGCGCGATTTCATCCGCATGCGGGTCGATGCCGATGTCGTGCTGATTCATGAAGGTGATCAGATCAGCGCGGTGTGCATCGACCTCTCCAGCAGCGGCATGCAGGTTGAAGCGCCGCGGCAGTTCGCGGTCGGCGACCGCTTGCGCGTGCGCATAGATTCCGACCATGCGGCACTCAGCGGCCTGGAAGCCGAGACTGAGGTGGTCTGGGTCAAGGCTCAGGAAGGCGATAGCCAGAAGCTCGGCCTGAGCATCCTGAAGATGAAATAACTACACACAAAAAAGGCGACCCTGAGGTCGCCTTTCTGTTTTACCGGTCGAAATTAAAAATCGTCTACGACCTTGCCATCCTTCACTTTGAACTCGCGATTCTGCAAGTAAGCGTTGCGGATGAAGGTGTACTTGTCGCCGCTGATCAGCTTCTCGCTCGACAACAGGCTGGCACGGGTGTCGACGATGTTCAGGCCGAACACCGAGTTACGCACAGGCACGTCGTTGATGTAGCGGTACGGGCCGGTGTAGCTGTCGACGTACCTGGAAGGTGCGTCACGCAGTGTGCTCGGGCCAAGCAACGGCAGCATCACGTACGGGCCACTGCTGACACCCCAGTAGCCAAGGGTCTGGCCGAAATCTTCGTCGCTGCGGTTCAGACCCATCTTGGTGCCGACGTCGAAGAAACCGAGCAGGCCGAAGGTGGTGTTGAAAATGATCCGCGCGGTGTCGACACCGGCGGCGGCAGGTTTGGCCTGCAGAATGTTGTTCGCCAGGTTAGTGACGTCACCGACGTTGCGGAACATGTTGTGGATGCCGTCTTCAAGGAACTGCGGCGTGACAAACTCATAGCCTTGGGCCAAAGGCTTCAGTGCATAGGTGTCGACGAAGTCGTTGAACTGGAAGATCGGACGGTTGACGCTCTCCCAAGGGTCTTCTTCCGTTGCGGCCTGAGTGGCGAACGGAGCCAGCAACAGGCCGGCACATACACAAAGCTGAGCGAGCGGATTGCTCCAGCGCATAGAAAACTCCTTGGATTTGTACTGTCGCGGGCGTCGGGGCCCGGGCATTAAGGCCGTTAGTATAAGCGTAAAAGGCCGTTTGGGCAGTCCGCCAATTGTGCAAACTTGTAGGAACGTTCCCACGCCGCCCTTCATGCACCCGTCACGCAACTGTCACCTACAGTCTCTAGCCTTATCGCTATTTCAGGGACGTTGCCATGTCACATGCCGAAACCTTGCCCTTCGCCGAGCCCGGTCTGACCGCCGTCCTGTTCGGTCTCAGCGGTTGCCTGGTGGATTTCGGTGCCCGCGCGCAACAACAGAGCGGCGTCCTGCCCGAACACGTCGAAGCCACACCCGGTGCGCTCGACAGCCTGCACAGTTTGCAGCGCCAACAGATTCCCTGTGCGTGGCTCGATGAACTGCCCCCTGCCCTCACTCAAGCGCTGGCGGCTGCGCTGCCGGCCTGGATCAAACCTGCACAACACTCGGCAACCCTCAATCCGTGGCCGTCGCCCAACGCTTGCTGGCAAGCGCTGATGGAGCTGAACGTCGCCAGCCTGGACGGCTGCGTGCTGGTCAGCGGCGAACCGCGCCTGCTGCAAGCGGGCCTGAATGCCGGATTGTGGACGATTGGCCTGGCCTCCTGCGGCTCACTGTGCGGCCTGGCGCCGAGCGAATGGCAGGCGCTGACGCAGAAAGAACGCGAACAACGGCGCGGCAAAGCGACCGTGCAACTGTTCAGCCTCGGGGTGCATTCGGTGATTGATCATCTGGGTGAGCTCGACACCTGCCTGGCAGACATCCGCCTGCGTCGCCTCAAAGGTGAAAAGCCCTGATCGGGATCATGCAGGTTCGACGCGAGTGGATTAATCTAAAGGTCAGCCATAGACCTTTGGCGCGCGGCTGCGGTCAATGCCAGTGCCTCTAGATAAAAGGAACCACGTCATGCCCGCTCAAGAACTGCAGAAACAACTCGATACCCTGCGCGAGCAACTGGAGCAGAATCCACCGCTGTCCGAAGCAGAGCGTGAAGATCTGCATGCCCTGATGGCGCAGATCGAATCGGAAATCAAACTGGAGAGCGCCACGCAGTACGCCAGCATCG
This sequence comes from Pseudomonas sp. GNP014, assembly GCF_054344005.1. Taxonomy (NCBI): domain Bacteria; kingdom Pseudomonadati; phylum Pseudomonadota; class Gammaproteobacteria; order Pseudomonadales; family Pseudomonadaceae; genus Pseudomonas; species Pseudomonas sp. GNP014. Next base: position 5,401,658 of record NZ_JBTGUS010000001.1, read on the forward strand.
CTGATGGCGTGAACCTGGCGGTGGAACGCTTTGAAGTGGAACACCCGACTATTGCCGGCACCCTGCGCAATATCTTCAATGCGCTGGGCAGCATGGGGATCTGATCACCCTCCCACGGCAATGCAAAAAGCCCTGCCATCACCGGCAGGGCTTTTTCATTTTCGTGATTTGAAACGTTTTCCCATGTAGGAGTGAGCCTACAGAGGTTGTTTATTGACGGACCAGACGGTGGTTCGGCAGTTGTACAGATTCAGTACTGCGATACGGGTTGATATCCAGACCGCCGCGACGCACGTAACGTGCAAATACCGTGAGTTTCTCCGGCTTCAGCAGGCGCTGCAGGTCGAGGAAAATCCGCTCCACGCACTGTTCGTGGAAGTCCGAATGCTGGCGGAAGCTGACGATGTACTCCAGCAGACTGGCGTGATCCAGTGCCGCACCGCGATATTGCACCACCACGCTGCCCCAGTCCGGCTGGCTGGTGACCGGGCAGTTGGATTTGAGCAGATGGCTGTGCACGCTTTCTTCGACAACCCGCGAATCATCGCAACGCAGCAGTTCCGGACGCGGATGCTCATAGTTGCTGACGCTGATGTCGAGGTCGTCGATGCACACGCCGGGCAACGCCACGACACCTTCCGCTTCGACCTCCTTCAGACTGCGCACCCGCACGCCTACCGGTTTGCCGGCAGCCGCCGACAGGTCCTTGACCAGTGTTGCTTCGAGCGCGGCGATGTCGGCGAACGGCGTCTGGTTCAGCGAGTTCAGATACAGCTTGAACGACTTCGACTCGATGATGTTCGGCGAATCGGCCGGAATGCTGAACTCACCGATCGCCACCACCGGTTTGCCCGACGGCAGCAACCACGACAGTTCGAAGCAGTTCCAGAAATCCACACCTTCATACGGCAGGGTGTCGGCGGTCAGGCCCAGTTCGGCCCACTTCGCGGTGCGCGGGATCGGGAACAACAGGGACGGCGTGTACGTGGCGATGTATTCGCTGGATTTGCCCAGCGGCGAATGTTCGGCTGCGGGATGCATGGCGGAAACCTGACTGAAGAATCAGCGGATTCTACCAGCCTTTGCGCCCGCCTTTGAGTGCTTACTGACTGACCGTCAGTTTGCCGACCATGCCGGCCTGGTAATGACCGGGAATATTGCAGGCAAATTCCAGGCTGGTGGCCTTGCTGAAGGTCCAGGTCAGTTCGGCGGTTGTACCCGGTTCGACCAGCACACTGTTCGGGTCGTCGTGCTTCATGCCGTGGCCCATCGCGGCGTGATCCATGCCCGCCATATCGTGAGACATATCCTTCATGCCGGTCGGCGTAAGCATGCCGCTTTGCTGCATCTGCAACATTTCCTGTTGGTGCCTGGCGTGCATCGCCGCGTCACCCAGGTTGAATTCATGCAGTAACTGGCCTTTATTCACTAGCACAAAACGAACGGTCTCACCGGCCTTGACCTGAATCGCCTTGGGATCGAACGACATATCGCCCATCACCACCTCGATGCTGCGGGTGGCCTTGGCGGCCGGTGCCGGTTGACCGAAGTCATAGGTGTGCGCTGGCGCGGCCCACACCGGCGCGCTCAACGCCAACAAACAGGCGCTCAGCGCCAGGGATTTGCGCAAAAACATGGTCGTACTCCAACAAGATAAAGTTCAGCCTGTGGGAAACTTTAGCCGGCCTGCGCTGGCAGCTACCTGACAGGCAGATTACAACTTTGTCAGGTTGGCGCGTGTTGCCGTTGCGCACGGTATAAAGCCTTCGTGTCTATCACCCCGAGTCGCCCATGAAACTGTTGATCGTCGAAGACCAAGCGAAAACCGGCCAATACCTGCGCCAGGGCCTGACCGAGGCCGGTTTCAACACGGAACTGGTGGCCGACGGCAACAGCGGCCAGCACCTGGCGTTGAGTGGTGATTATGCGCTGTTGATCCTCGACGTGATGCTGCCCGGTCGCAGTGGCTGGCAGATTCTGCAAGCGGTGCGCAGCGCCGGACTGGATACCCCGGTCCTGTTTCTGACGGCCAGGGACGCCGTGGAAGACCGGGTGCACGGCCTTGAACTCGGCGCTGACGATTATCTGGTCAAGCCTTTCGCCTTCTCCGAACTGCTGGCCCGGGTACGCAGCCTGTTGCGCCGCGGCAGCGCCACGCCACAGGAAACCAGCCTGCAACTGGCCGACCTGCGCCTGGACCTGATCCGCCGCCGGGTCGAGCGCAGTGGCCAGCGCATCGACCTGACCGCCAAGGAATTCGCCCTGCTGGAAATGCTCTTGCGCCGCCAGGGTGAAGTGCTGCCGAAGTCGCTGATCGCTTCGCAGGTCTGGGACATGAATTTCGACAGCGACACCAATGTCATCGAAGTGGCGATCCGCCGGTTGCGCCTGAAGATCGACGATGAGTTCCCGAACAAACTGATCCACACCGTGCGCGGCATGGGTTACGTGCTTGAAGAGCGTGGTGCCTGATGCGCCGCTTGTCCTTGAGTTCGCGTCTGGCCCTGTTGTTTGCCGCGTGTACCGCCGTGGTCTCGCTGTTCGCCGGGGTGTTGTTCAACCGCGCCAGCGAGGCGCACTTTATCGAACTCGATCAGCAACAACTGGACGGCAAACTGATCGGCCTGCGCCGCGCCTTGCAGGCTGTCCAACCGGGCACCGGCGAAGCGCGGCTGGCGGATGAAATGAGCCGGCAGGCCGATCTGTCTCTGCGCATCACCGGCAGCGACGGCCAACGCTGGTACGACAGCTCGACGCACATCCCCAAGGAGTTGCCGCAACAACCCGGGCTGGCAACCCTCCGTCAGGATGGCACCGATTACCGCGTGCTCAACGCCCCGCTCTACCCGGATAAAAGCGATTCGCCGCAACTGACACTGTTGCTGGACATCACCCACCACCAACACTTCCTGCAACGCATGCAGCATCTGATCTGGCTGACCGTCGGCCTCTCGGCACTGGCCACCGCGCTGCTCGGCGCCTGGGCGGCACGCAGCGGCTTGCGCCCTTTGCGGCGCATGAGCGCGGTGGCCCGCGGGATTTCCGCCCAATCGCTGAATGCCCGCCTGCCGGAAGGGCAAATGCCGCCCGAGCTTGCGGAAATGGCCCACAGCTTCAACGCCATGCTCGGACGCCTCGACGACTCGTTTCAACGGCTGTCGGCATTCTCGGCCGACATCGCCCATGAACTGCGCACGCCGCTGTCGAATCTGCTGACTCACACCCAGGTCACCCTCACCCGCCCACGGCCGATCGAGGATTACCGCGAAGCTCTGCACAGTAACCTCGAAGAACTGCAATGGATGGCGCAACTGGTCAACGACATGTTGTACCTGGCCAAGGCGGATCACGGTTTGTTGATGCCCAAGCGTGAGGCGCTGGAACTGGCGGACGAGAGCGACGTGTTGCTGGAGTTTTTCGCGCCACTGGCCGAGGACGCCGGGGTGACGCTGAGTCGCGAGGGTAACGCGCAGATAAAAGGTGATCGCAGCATGCTGCGTCGGGCCTTGTCGAATTTGCTCGATAACGCGCTGCGCTTTACCCCGGCGGCGGGCAGCGTGCACCTGTCCATTGTCGATCAGCCGCACGCCGTGCAGGTGTCAGTCGAGAACAGTGGTGACGGGATTTCAGCCGAACTGTTGCCGCGGTTGTTCGACCGCTTTTATCGCGCAGATCCGGCGCGGCAGGAAGGCAGCAGCGAGCATGCGGGGTTGGGGCTGGCGATTACGCAATCTATCGTCCGGGCCCATGGTGGGGAGATTCATTGCGAATCAGAAGCGGGATGGACGCGGTTTGTGATCGAGTTGCCCAAGGGGAAATGAGGCCGGCAGGTCCGGCCCCATCGCGGGCAAGCCCGCTCCCACAGGTATTGAGTTGAATCACCATTTGTGAACGACCCAAAACCCTGTGGGAGCGGGCTTGCCCGCGATGACGATTTCAGCGCTTACGAATATCTCAATGCATGAGCCGGCTCGATCTTCGCCGCCCGCCACGCCGGATACAGCGTCGCCAGGAAGCTCAGAATAAAGCCCGCCGAACAGATCAACAGCACATCCCCACCCTGCAATTCCGACGGCAGATTGCTGACGAAATACACGTCGGAGCTGAAGATATGCTGCCCGGTTACCCGCTCGACCCAGCCGACCATCTCACTGACATTCAGCGCGGCGATCACCCCCAGTACGCCGCCAATGAGGGTGCCGACGATGCCAATCACCGTGCCCTGCACCATGAAGATCGCCATGATCTGCCGGGGCGTGGCGCCAATGGTGCGCAGGATCGCGATGTCCGCGCCCTTGTCGTTCACCACCATGATCAACGTCGCGATGATGTTGAACGCCGCCACGGCGACGATCATCAGCAACAGCAGGCCGATCATGGTTTTTTCCATTTTCATGGCGCTGAACAGGCTGCCCTGGGTGTGGGTCCAGTCGTCAGCCTTGAACTCGGCGCCAAGGCCTGTGGCGATGTCCGAAGACACTTTCGGTGCGGTGTACAAGTCTTTGACCGCCAGCCGCACGCTTTGCACCTGATTCGGTTCCCAGTGCTGCATGGTTGCCGCATCGGCCATGTGGATCAGGCCCATGGAGCCATCCAGCTCAGCGCCGACCTTGAACACACCGACCACATTCAGCCGTTGCATGCGCGGGGTGATGCCGCCCGGTGCGGTGCTGACTTCCGGCACGATCAGGGTCAACTTGTCGCCAACGTTGAGGCGAAAGCGCCGCGCGGTGATTTCACCGATCACCACACCAAACTCGCCCGGCTTCAGGGCATCGAGACGCCCCTGCACGATGTGCTGCGCCACAATCGACACCTTGCCTTCCTGGGCCGGGTCGATGCCGCTGATCTGGATCGGCTGCATCAAGCCCTTGTAGGACAGCATGCCTTCCATCTCGGTGAACGGTACGGCGGCGGTGACTTCGGGATTTTTCATCGCGGCGGCGGCCACCGGCTGCCAGTCATCAATCGGCTTGACGCCGACGATGGTCGCGTGGGGCACCATGCCGAGGATGCGCGAGCTCATTTCGCGCTGAAAGCCGTTCATCACCGACAACACCACGATCATCGCCAGCACGCCGAGGGCGAGGCCGATCATCGAGGTCATCGAAATGAACGAAACAAAGCGATTGCGGCGCTTGGCGCGGGTATAGCGCGTGCCGATAAAGATCGATAACGGTCTGAACATTCGCTGGGGCACCGTATAAAAATAAAAGACCCGGCGCCTTTACAGGCACCGGGTTTCAGCCGGTCAGATAGGCGTCAGGCAGCCTTCCTGCAACTGCAGGACGCGATCCATCTGACGAGCCAGGTTCATGTCGTGAGTCACCACCAGGAACGCCGTGCGCATCGACGTGCTCAGCTCCAGCATCAGGTCCTGAATGCCTTCGGCGGTGTGGGAGTCGAGGTTGCCGGTGGGCTCGTCGAGCATCACCAGACCCGGGTTGTTCACCAGGGCGCGGGCAATGGCCACACGCTGACGCTCGCCACCGGACAACTCGGCCGGTTTGTGCTCCAGACGGTGCCCGAGGCCGACTCGCTCCAGCAAGGCCGTGGCGCGCTGGCGCGCCTCTGGGATCGCGGTCTTGCCGATCAGCAGCGGCATGCAGACGTTCTCCAGCGCCGTGAATTCCGGCAGCAAGTGGTGGAACTGGTACACGAACCCGAGGGCACGGTTACGCAGCAGGCCACGCTTCTTCTCGCTCAGGGCCGACAACTCTTCGCCGTCGAGCCAGACGCTGCCCTGGGTCGGCGTATCGAGGCCGCCGAGCAGGTTGAGCAAAGTACTTTTGCCCGAACCGGATTTGCCGACGATCGCCACACGCTCGCCCGGGTGCAACTCCAGTTGCAGACCGGCCAGCACTTCCACCGATTCCGGGCCTTCCTCATAGGATTTGCCCAGGTTGCGACAGCTCAGGATTGCTTGTTCACTCATGCCCGACTCACTCATAACGTAACGCCTCCGCCGGCTGGGTGCGCGCGGCACGCCAGGCGGGATACAGGGTGGCGAGGAAACTCAGGACCAACGCAGCGGCACAGACCATGACCACGTCCTGGCTCTGCACCTGCGACGGCAGGTAATCAATGAAATACACGTCGGCATTCAGGAATTTATGGCCGATCAGCCCTTCGAGGGCCGAGATCGCCGCGCTGACGTTGAGCGCGGCGAAAATCCCCACCACGGCACCGATCGCCGTGCCGACCACGCCGATCACCGTGCCCTGCACCATGAACGTGCGCATGATCGTGCCCGGCGTGGCGCCCAATGTGCGCAGAATGGCGATGTCGCCCTTCTTGTCGTTGACCACCATCACCAGCGTGGAAATGATGTTGAACGCAGCCACGGCGACGATCAGCAGCAACAACAGGCCGATCATGGCTTTTTCCATGCGGATGGCCTGATACAGATTGCCGTGGGTACGGGTCCAGTCGCGGGCGTAATAATGGTCTTCACCGAGTTGCTGGGCGATGTTCCACGCCACACGCGGCGCCTGGAACAGGTCGTCGAACTTCAGGCGGATGCCCTGCACCTGATCAGGTTTCCAGCGGTGCATCTTCGCCAGATCCTGCAGGTTGGTCACGCCCAGATAACCGTCGAGCTCACCGGCGCCGACATGGAAAATGCCCACAACGGTGAAGCGCTTCATACGCGGGAACATCCCCGCCGGGGTCAGACTGACCTCCGGTGCGACGAAGGTGATCTTGTCACCGATGCCCACCCCGAGCTTGGTCGCGGCCTTGTCGCCGATCACAATGCCGAAGCTGCCCGGCGTCAGATCGTCGAGTTTGCCCTGCTGCATGAAGTTGTCGATGATCGACACATTGCGCTCGAGCGCAGGGTCGATGGCGTTGAGCAACACCTTGGACACCTGACCGTTATTGGTCAGCAGGCCCTGCATCTGGGTGAATGGCGCAACGGCCGTCACCTGCGGGTTCTGCTTGACCTTGGCGGCAAGGCCTTGCCAATCGTTGATCGGCTCGGTGGATTCGATGGTCGCGTGGGGCACCATGCCCAGCACACGGGTGCGCATCTCATGATCGAAGCCGTTCATCACCGATAGCACCACGATCATCACGACCACGCCAAGGGCGAGCCCGATCATCGAAGTCAGGGAAATGAATGACACAAAATGATTGCGACGCTTTGCACGGGTATAACGCGTGCCGATAAATACGAAGAGAGGTCTGAACATGTCGGGGCTTGTTCGGAGGGAAAAAGAACGTCCTTGTGGCGGGGGTCGATAACCAGCTTTACACTCAGACCACCGCCGCTACCATGGGTTCGCCATGTCGACATTAGATGAAGAAGATCGCCGCGAATACTACCGTATCGAGGACACGATCGCACTGGAAATTCAGCCCCTGTCCGCTCTCGAAGCCGCAGGCCAGGAAGTGTTGCAGGATGCTTCCCCGCTCTTCAACCTGCTCAGTGAACTGCACCTGAGTGAATTCGAGTCGCAACACCTGTTGCGCCAGATCAGCGAGCGCGACCGGGCCATCGCCGCGTTCCTCAAATCACAGAACAAGCGCATCGACCTGCTCAGCCAGGTGGTCGCCCTGACCGTGCTCGGCCACATCGGCGAGCCGCAACCGGTAATCATCTCCGAAGGCGGGATCGACTTTCAGCACCCGACCGCGCTCGCCGCTGGCGCGCACCTGTCGGTGAAACTGGTGCTGATGCCGCAGGCGCTCGGCCTGTTGCTGCGCGCCCGCGTCACCCATTGCGATCGCAAGGGCGACGGCTACGACGTCGGCACCGAGTTCGAACACTTGACCGACGCCCAGCGCCAGTTGCTCGCGCGCTATATCTTGCAGAAGCAGGCCCAGGAACGACGCCTGGCCCGCGAACAGAACGAATCTGGCATTTAATTTAAGGAAGCACCGTGACCCTCATCTACGGCCACCGCGGCGCCAAGGGCGAAGCACCGGAAAATACCCTGACCAGTTTTCAGGAATGTCTCAAACACGGCGTGCGCCGTTGCGAACTGGACCTGCACCTGTCCAAGGACGGCGAGTTGATGGTCATCCACGACCCGACCCTCAAGCGCACCACCGACCGCCGTGGCAAGGTCGTCGAGCACAGCGCCGCGGAACTTGTGACCTACGACGCGCGCAAGGGCGGCCCGGGCTGGATCAAGCCGTGCCCGATTCCAACGCTGGAAGAATTGTTTGAGCAGTGTGATTTCGAGCACTGGCAACTGGAAGTCAAAAGTGCGTCGCGCACCCGCGCTGCAACCACCGTGCTGGCGATTCGCGAAATGGCCCAGCGCCATGGCTTGCTCGACAAGGTGACCATTACTTCGAGTTCGAGGGAAGTGCTGAAAGCGGCACTGGACCTGGTGCCGGACGTGTCACGCGGACTGGTAGCCGAATACGCCTGGCTCGACCCGTTGAAGGTCGCGGCCAACTATGGCTGTGAGATTCTGGCGCTGAACTGGACGCTGTGTACGCCGGAACGCCTGCAGAAGGCGCAGCGTCAGGGGCTGCATGTGTCGGTGTGGACCGTCAACGAGCCTGCGCTGATGCGCAGACTCGCCGACTTCGGCGTTGACAGCCTGATTACAGACTTTCCCGGTTTGGCCACTGCCACCCTCGAGAATTGCTGAAATCGGTCTCCCCGGCCGGCTCAGGCCACCGGCCGGAGCCCGTCAAAAAAGCCGGTTGAGGCCGTCGTACGCCGCTACCCGATAGGCTTCGGCCATGGTCGGGTAGTTGAACGTGGTGTTGACGAAGTACTTCAGCGTATTCAACTCACCCGGCTGGCTCATGATTGCCTGACCGATGTGCACGATCTCCGACGCCTGATAACCGAAGCAGTGCACGCCCAGTACTTCCAGGGTTTCACGGTGGAACAGGATCTTCAGCATGCCTTGCGGCTCGCCGGCGATCTGTGCACGCGCCATGCTCTTGAAGAACGCCTTGCCGACTTCGTACGGCACCTTGGCCTGGGTCAGTTCCTGCTCGTTCTTGCCGATCGAGCTGATCTCCGGAATGGTGTAGATACCGGTCGGCACGTCATTCACAAAGCGCCAGCTGCCGTTATCGACAATGCTGCCGGCTGCCGAACGACCCTGGTCGTGGGCGGCACTGGCCAGGCTCGGCCAGCCGATCACATCGCCGGCACCGTAGATGTTCGGCACGCAGGTGCGGTAGGCCTCGTCGACTTCGATCTGGCCACGGCTGTTGACCTTGACGCCGATGTTTTCCAGACCGAGCTGGTCGGTGTTACCGGTACGGCCGTTGCACCAGAGCAAGGCGTCGGCCTTGATCTTCTTGCCGGATTTGAGGTGCAGGATCACGCCGTTATCGACGCCTTCAACGCGATCGTAATCTTCGTTGTGGCGCACGGTGATGTTGTTGTTGCTGAAGTGGTAGCTCAGCGCCTGGGAGATTTCCGAGTCGAGGAAGCTCAGCAACTGACCGCGGTTGTCCACCAGCTCAACCAATACCCCCAGGCCACTGAAGATCGAGGCGTATTCGCAACCGATCACGCCGGCGCCGTAAACGATCAGTTTGCGCGGGGTGTGGCCGAGGCTGAGGATGGTGTCGCTATCGTAGATGCGCGGGTGGTGGAAATCGATGTCCGCCGGGCGATACGGGCGCGAACCGGTGGCGATGATGATGTGCTTGGCCACCAGTTTCTCGACCACGCCGTTGGCGCAGACCACTTCGATGGTTTGCTCGTCGGCGAAGCTGCCGGTGCCGAAGAACACGTCGACGCGGTTACGGGCGTAGTAGCCGGTACGCGAAGCGACTTGTTTGGAAATGACTTTCTCGGCGCTTTTCAACACGTCCGGGAAGGAGAACCAGCGCGGCTCGCCGATCGCCCGGAACATCGGGTTGGTGTTGAACTGCATGATCTGCCGCACCGAGTGACGCAGGGCCTTGGACGGGATGGTACCGAGGTGGGTGCAGTTACCGCCGACCTGGCGACGGCTGTCGACCATCGCGACCTTGCGCCCTGCTTTGGCGGCGTTCATTGCCGCGCCTTCTCCCGCCGGGCCGGAACCCAACACCACCACGTCGTAGTTGTAGACAGCCATGCGTACTCCTCAGAACAGGCCGCGATGCCAGCAGCACCGACGGCTAAATCACGCCGAATCGCGGCGCGAAGGAACAATTGGGGGCCAATGAAGAACCCGGACACAGTCTATAGAAGCGTCAACGCCGCGCACATTAACCCTTGGTCGCGTCGTAGGCTACTTTTGCCTGCACTACAACGCCAGCCTTCGTACTGTTTTCAGTCAACTTTTGCGCCATTGAGCCGCTCGAACGCCCGACTGGTGCGGATGACGAAACCTGTATCGGCACGAATCACGAAGAATGCAGCAATCCCATGTTTTTCGGCATAGTCCCACGCCCTTTCCGGCCCGAGAATCAGCAACAGCGTGGAGAGTCCATCGGCCATCAACGCTGAAGGATGAATCACCGTGACTGACGCCAGATCGTGTAGGACCGGCGCCCCGCTGCGCGCATCGAGAGTGTGGGAATAACGCCGACCGTCCTGCAGGAAATAGTTACGGTAATCCCCGGACGTGGACACACCGTAGCCATCGACATTAATGATGCGCTCGGCCACCTGTTGATCGTCACGCGGCTCCTCCAGCGCGATGCGCCATGCCGAGCCGTCGAGTTTTTTGCCCTTGGCCTTCAGTTCGCCCGTGGCTTCAGCGAGATAGTCATGGATACCCATGGCTTCGAGTCTGGCGGCAATGGTGTCGACGGCATAACCGGCGGCGATGCTGTTGAAATCGACTTCGACGGCGGCGTCCTTGCACAACTGCTCGCCATTGATGCGCAAGTGCTGATAACCGACGCGCGACATCACCTCGGCGAGTGCGGCGGCGCCAGGGACTTTCTCTTCGCGCCCCTGCGGGCCGAACCCCCAGAGATTCATCAGCGGTTCGACAGTCAGGTCGTAGGAGCCTTCGCTTTGCGCTGACAGTTGTTCGCCCGTGCGGACCAATTCGAGTACCGCTGCAGGCATTTTCTGACAGCTATTGGCGGGTAAAGCGTTGAAGCGCTCGATGTCCGAATCGTTGCGATAGGTGGATAGCTGCCGATCGACTTCGCCGAGGATCCCCTCCACTTCACCGCGAACTTGCTTCGGTTCGGGCAAGCCGGCGCGGCGCACATACTTGATTGAATACGTGCTGCCCATGGTCGCCCCACCAAGGCTTTCCATGGAATCGCCATTGCCGCAGCCTGCCAATAAGCCAGCCAGAATCACAAGCCCAAGCAACCGTCTAGTGAACAATTATTCATCTCTCCGTAAAACCGCGACGGCCATTATGAATTAAAGGATCTGCAACATCTTTATACAAAATCCAATAGCGAGTACCTGAACATGTCCTCCACCACGGGCAAAGGCAAAGCGATTTTTCGCGTTGTCAGCGGCAACTTCCTCGAAATGTTCGACTTCATGGTCTATGGCTTTTACGCCACAGCCATTGCCAAGACCTTCTTCCCCACCGACAGCGCCTTCGCTTCGCTGATGCTTTCACTGGCCACTTTTGGGGCCGGCTTCTTGATGCGTCCGCTCGGGGCGATTTTCCTCGGCGCCTACATTGACCGTCATGGCCGTCGCCAAGGGCTGATCATCACGCTGGCGTTGATGGCAGCCGGTACGATCCTCATCGCCTGTGTTCCAGGCTACGCCACCCTCGGCGTCGCTGCGCCGTTGATCGTGCTGTTTGGTCGGTTGCTGCAAGGCTTTTCCGCTGGTGTAGAACTGGGCGGCGTATCTGTCTATCTGGCAGAGATCGCCACACCAGGCCGCAAGGGCTTCTTCGTCAGCTGGCAGTCTGCGAGTCAGCAAGCGGCGGTGGTTTTCGCCGGCCTGCTCGGCGTCGGCCTCAACCACTGGCTGAGCCCGGAACAAATGGGTGACTGGGGCTGGCGCGTGCCGTTCCTGATCGGCTGCATGATTGTGCCGGTGATCTTTGTCATTCGCCGCTCGCTGGAGGAAACGCCAGAGTTCCAAGCCAGGAAACATCGCCCAACCCTGCGGGAAATTGTCCGCTCGATCGGTCAGAACTTTGGCATCGTCATCGCCGGCATGGCACTGGTGGTGATGACTACGGTGTCGTTCTACCTGATCACCGCCTACACCCCGACCTTCGGCAAGGCTGAACTGCATTTGTCGGATTTCGATGCGTTACTGGTGACGGTGTGTATTGGTCTGTCGAACTTCTTCTGGCTGCCGGTGATGGGCTCGGTGTCTGACAAGATCGGCCGTAAACCCTTACTACTGGCGGCGACCATTCTGGCGATCCTGACCGCCTACCCGGCGCTGTCGTGGCTGGTGGCGAACCCGAGCTTCAGCCATTTGCTGATTGTCGAATTGTGGCTGTCGTTCCTCTACGGTTCGTACAACGGCGCGATGGTGGTGGCGCTGACCGAAATCATGCCGGTTGAAGTGCGTACGACCGGCTTCTCACTGGCTTACAGCCTGGCAACCGCGACGTTCGGCGGGTTTACCCCGGCGGCGTGTACTTACCTGATTCATGTGCTGGACAACAAGGCAGCGCCGGGGATCTGGCTGAGTGGTGCGGCGGTGTTGGGATTGATTGCGACGCTGGTGTTGTTCCGCGGTAACCGGCATGAGCTGCGTACTGCGCAGGCCTCGATCGTCGGCGGCGCCAGATAAGACGCTATCGCTGGCAAGCCAGCTCCCACAGGGAGTTCGGGCGTGAACACAATTGTGCAACCTCCCAAGAACCTGTGGGAGCTGGCTTGCCAGCGATGAGGCCGGCACAGGCAATAGAGATTGATCCAGCCACACAAACAAAAACGCCCCGACCTAAGTCGGGGCGTTTTCATTTGCAACGAGTGCTTAGCGCGGGAACGCTGGCGGGTTTACACCGGCCATGTCTTCCATCACGCGAACCACCTGGCAGCTGTAGCCGAACTCGTTGTCGTACCAGACGTACAGTACAACGCGGTTGTCCTGAACGATGGTCGCTTCAGCGTCGACCACACCGGCGTGACGCGAACCCACGAAGTCGGTGGACACCACTTCCTGCGAGTTGACGAAGTCGATTTGCTTGTGCAGATCGGAGTGCAGCGCCATGTAGCGCAGGTACTCATTCATCTCTTCACGGGTGGCGGCTTTCTCAAGGTTCAGGTTGAGAATGGCCATCGACACGTTTGGCGTCGGAACGCGGATCGCGTTACCGGTCAGCTTGCCGGCCAGCTCAGGCAGGGCCTTGGCAGCAGCGGTGGCAGCACCGGTCTCGGTGATCACCATGTTCAGCGCGGCGCTACGGCCACGACGATCGCCCTTGTGGAAGTTGTCGATCAGGTTCTGGTCGTTGGTGTACGAGTGAACGGTTTCGACGTGACCGTTGATGATGCCGAACTTGTCATTCACAGCCTTCAGCACCGGCACGATGGCGTTGGTGGTGCAGGAAGCGGCGGACACGATCTTGTCGTCAGCAGTGATTTCGTTGTGGTTGATACCGTGAACGATGTTCTTCAGCTTGCCTTTGCCAGGCGCGGTCAGAACAACGCGAGCGACACCCGGGCATTGCAGGTGCTGACCCAGGCCATCGGCGTCACGCCATACACCGGTGTTGTCCACCAGCAGCGCGTCTTTGATCCCGTACTGGGTGTAATCCACCTCGGTCGGGTTCTTCGCGTAGATCACCTGGATCAGGTTACCGTTGGCGGTGATGGTGTTGTTTTCTTCGTCGATGACGATGGTGCCGTTGAACGGACCGTGCACCGAGTCGCGACGCAGCAGGCTGGCGCGTTTGGTCAGGTCGTTGTCGGCGCCTTTGCGCACGACGATGGCACGCAGACGCAGACCGTCGCCACCACCGGTTTTCTCGATCAGGATGCGCGCCAGCAGACGGCCGATACGACCGAAGCCGTAAAGCACAACGTCAGTGCCTTTGCGGGCCGAAGCGTTTTGCTGGCCAACCACGTCAGCCAGTTCTTCACGTACGAACTGCTCGGCGCTGCGGCCATTGCCTTCGCTGCGGAATTTGAACGCCAACTTGCCCAGGTCTACCGAAGCCGCGCCGAGCTTGAGCTCGCTCATGGCTTTGAGCAGTGGGAATGTTTCGTGGACGGAGAGTTCGCTGTCGTCGGAAGAGCGGTGGCGCGCAAAGCGGTGAGCTTTGAGAATCGCGATGACAGACTGGTTGATCAGGCTGCGGCCATAGATCGAGCTCACCACGTTGTTATTGCGGTAGAGCTGACCGATAAGCGGAATCATCGCTTCTGCGAGTGCTTCACGGTCGATCCATTCACCAAGACACTGGTCGGGCTTCTGAGTCACGGTAACCTTCCACATGTAGGGGCAGAAAAAAGGGGCTACATTATGCCGCCGACAACCTCTTTCAGCAATGCGCGCTTGTCGCGCAATCGGTAACAAAATTTCCTCCAAAAAAATCACACCCTCCGCGAGCCCAGTAAAACCGGGGCCTCCAGCGCAGTCAATTTTTCGACTACTGTTAGACGATGTCTGTAACCCTCCGTAACACCATCCGATTTCGGCACTACATAACCCTGAAAAAAGTGCTCGTTTTTATGGTTACCACTACATTTCGCGCAAACAACGAAGATAGACGTAGTCTGCAACTGACAGGCGGCACCCGACGCCGCTACAATTACCGACTTTGTCGCAACGCCTGGAGCTCAACCTTCCGTGCCTGTTCTGCGTCTACCGCTTCTCCCTGCTGCGGCAGGTAAACAGCACTGGGGCAATCTGCCCGGTGCTGCCCTGAGTCTCGCGATTGCCGAGGCTGCCAGCGCTGCCAAGCGCTTTACCCTGCTACTGACCGCCGACAGCCAGAGTGCCGAACGGCTGGAACAGGAGCTGAGTTTCTTCGCCCCGGATTTGCCCGTTCTGCATTTCCCCGACTGGGAAACCCTGCCCTACGACCTGTTCTCGCCGCACCAGGACATCATTTCCCAGCGTATCGCCAGCCTTTATAGACTGCCGGAACTGGCGCATGGCGTGCTGGTGGTACCGATCACCACCGCCCTGCATCGACTGGCGCCGACCAAATTCCTGCTCGGCAGCAGCCTGGTGCTGGATGTCGGGCAGAAACTCGATGTCGAGCAGATGCGCGCGCGGCTCGAAGCCAGCGGCTATCGCTACGTCGACACGGTCTACGAGCACGGCGAGTTCACCGTGCGCGGCGCGCTGATCGACCTGTTCCCGATGGGCAGCAAGCTGCCCTACCGCATCGACCTGTTCGACGACGAAATCGAGACCCTGCGGACCTTCGATCCGGAAAACCAGCGCTCCATCGACAAGGTCGATTCAGTCAAGCTGCTGCCGGCCCGTGAGTTTCCGCTGCAGAAAGATGCGGTCACCCGCTTCAAGGCGCGTTTCCGCGAACGCTTCGATGTCGACTTCCGTCGCTGCCCGATCTTCCAGGACCTGAGCAGCGGGATTACTCCGGCCGGTATCGAGTACTACCTGCCGCTGTTCTTCGACGAAACCTCGACCCTGTTCGATTACTTGCCCCAGGACACCCAGGTGTTCTCGCTGCCGGGCATCGAGCAAGCGGCGGAAAATTTCTGGAACGACGTGCGCAATCGCTATGAAGAGCGCCGCGTCGATCCATCGCGTCCTTTATTGCCACCGGCAGAGCTGTTCCTGCCGGTGGAAGACTGTTTCGCCCGCCTGAAGAACTGGCCGCGCGTGGTGGCCAGTCAACAGGATGTGGACACCGGCGTCGGCCGTGAGCGCTTCCCGGCGCAATCCCTGCCAAATCTGGCGATCGAGGCCAAGGCCACGCAACCGCTGGCCGCGCTTTCGGCATTCCTCGACGAATTCCCTGGGCGCGTGCTGTTCACCGCCGAATCCGCGGGCCGGCGCGAAGTGCTGCTGGAGCTGCTGGAACGCCTCAAGCTGCGGCCGAAAACCGTCGACAACTGGCCGGACTTCGTCGCGGGCAAAGACCGCCTGGCGATCACCATTGCCCCGCTTGACGAAGGTCTGATGCTCGACGACCCGGCGCTGGCGCTGGTCGCGGAAAGCCCGCTGTTCGGTCAGCGGGTCATGCAGCGGCGCCGCCGCGAGAAGCGCAGCGATGTCGCCAACGATGCAGTGATCAAAAACCTCACCGAGCTGCGCGAAGGCGCGCCGGTGGTGCACATCGATCACGGTGTCGGGCGCTATCTGGGCCTGACGATTCTGGAAATCGACAATCAGGCCGCGGAATTCCTCACCCTCGAGTACGCCGAGAACGCCAAGCTCTACGTGCCGGTGGCCAACCTGCACCTGATCGCGCGTTACACCGGCAGTGACGACTCCCTGGCTCCGCTGCATCGCCTCGGTTCCGAAACCTGGCAGAAAGCCAAGCGCAAGGCGGCTGAGCAGGTGCGCGACGTCGCCGCCGAACTGCTCGACATCTACGCCCGCCGTGCCGCTCGCGAAGGTTATGCGTTCGCCGACCCGAAAGCCGATTACGCGACGTTCAGCGCCGGCTTCCCGTTCGAAGAAACCCCGGATCAGCAATCCACCATCGAGGCCGTGCGCGAAGACATGCTCGCACCAAAGCCGATGGATCGACTGGTCTGCGGCGATGTCGGTTTCGGCAAGACCGAAGTGGCCATGCGCGCCGCGTTCATCGCCGTGCATGGCGGTCGGCAGGTGGCGATTCTGGTGCCGACCACCCTGCTCGCCCAGCAACACTACAACAGCTTCCGCGACCGCTTCGCCGACTGGCCGGTGACCGTGGAAGTGATGAGCCGCTTCAAATCGGCCAAGGAAGTGAACGCCGCCGTCGCCGATCTGGCCGAAGGCAAGATCGACATCGTCATCGGCACGCACAAATTGCTGCAGGACGACGTCAAGATCAAAAACCTCGGGCTGGTGATCATCGACGAAGAGCACCGTTTCGGCGTGCGCCAGAAAGAACAGCTCAAGGCCCTGCGCAGCGAAGTCGACATCCTCACCCTGACCGCCACGCCGATTCCGCGCACGCTGAACATGGCGGTGTCGGGCATGCGCGACCTGTCGATCATCGCCACGCCGCCGGCACGACGCCTGTCGGTGCGCACCTTCGTCATGGAGCAGAACAAGAGCACGGTCAAAGAAGCCCTGCTGCGTGAACTGCTGCGCGGCGGACAGGTTTACTACCTGCACAACGACGTGAAGACCATTGAAAAGTGCGCGGCAGATCTCGCCGAACTGGTGCCAGAAGCACGGATCGGCATCGGTCACGGGCAGATGCGCGAACGCGAACTCGAACAGGTGATGAGCGACTTCTATCACAAGCGCTTCAACGTGCTGATCGCCTCGACCATCATCGAGACCGGCATCGACGTGCCGAGCGCCAACACCATCATCATCGAGCGCGCCGACAAATTCGGCCTGGCGCAACTGCACCAGTTGCGCGGTCGCGTCGGTCGCAGTCACCACCAGGCGTACGCTTACCTGCTGACCCCGCCGCGCCAGCAAATCACCGCGGATGCGGAAAAGCGCCTGGAGGCGATTGCCAATACCCAGGACCTTGGCGCCGGTTTCGTGCTGGCCACTAACGACCTGGAAATCCGTGGCGCCGGTGAATTGCTCGGCGATGGCCAGAGCGGCCAGATCCAGGCCGTGGGCTTCACGCTGTATATGGAGATGCTGGAGCGTGCGGTGAAGTCGATCCGCAAGGGCGAGCAGCCGAACCTCGATCAACCGCTCGGCGGTGGCCCGGAGGTCAACCTGCGGGTGCCGGCACTGATTCCGGAAGACTACCTGCCGGATGTGCATGCGCGCCTGATTCTGTACAAGCGCATTGCCTCGGCCACCGACGAAGAGGGCCTGAAGGATCTGCAGGTCGAGATGATCGACCGCTTCGGCCTGCTTCCGGAACCGACCAAGAACCTGGTGCGCATCACTGCCTTGAAATTGCAGGCCGAACAGTTGGGCATCAAAAAGGTCGATGGCGGGCCGCAGGGCGGACGTATCGAGTTCGCCGCGCAGACGCCGGTCGACCCGATGACGTTGATCAAACTGATCCAGAGCCAGCCAAAACGCTACAAATTCGAAGGCGCCACGATGTTCAAGTTCCAGGTGCCGATGGAGCGCGCGGAAGAGCGCTTTAATACTGTAGAGGCGCTGTTCGAGCGCCTCATCCCGAAAACTGCTTGAAGGACGCCCAATGCGCCTGTTTCGTTCGCTGACCTTGCTGCTGACTCTGGTCGCACCCACGGCGTTTGCCGATGACACCTATATGGTCGAGATGATTCTGGTCCGCCAGAACGCGGTGCCGGCGATCGTCAGCCGCGCCGCCCCGGAAGACTGGGCCGCCGGCGCCCAGCGTCTGGGCGACGACAGCCAGCGCACACCCGCGCTGAATGAAGTGGCCAACAAACTCACTGCCAGCGGCGATTACAGTGTGCTGCTGCACAAGGCCTGGCAACAGACCCTCGGCGAGACGCCGACCAAGGTGGCCGTCAGCGACGGCAAGGAACAGTTCGGCCAGTTCCCGATCGAGGGCACGCTGGAAATGAAGCTGGGACGCTTCACCGATGTGAATGCCGACTTCTGGGTCAACCAGATCGACGCCAACGGCATGGTCACCGCCAGCGAACGCCTGAAGCAGGACAGCCACACCAAGAACGGCCAACTCAACTATCTCGACAACGGCCACCTGGCCCTGCTGATCAAGATCACTTCCCTGACGGCGCCGGCGCCGCGGGAAGCGCCTGAAGCCATTCCGGACTGATCGAAGTCCTTATGCCCCCGCCCCTGAGTAAACCGTTGGCACCCTCCTGGGTCAGCCGATTCAAGGAACAGAGCCTGGAGCGTGGCCGTCGCTACGCCCTGGAGAACCGGGTCCGTATCGCCCAGGTCGGCGATGCGACCATCACCGCCAGTTGCGAAGGCTCTGGCGGCAATGTCTACCGTCAGACCATTACGCTGCGCGAGTCGGCCAAAGGCACCTTGCTGCTGGTGGAGGCCGCGTGCACCTGCCCGGTTCGCAGCAACTGCAAACATTGCGCAGCGGTGCTGCTGCAAGTGCAGGAAACCCTCGAATACCCGGCTGCCGCCAAAGACGCCGAACTGTTGGAAAAACTCCAGGCCGTGCTGGAAAACCGCAGCCCGAAAGCCCCGCCGCAAGTGCTGGTGGATAACGTTCAGCCGGTCCCGCGCCTGTGGCTGGCCAGTGTCGAATTCAGCGCTTTCGAACCGCGCAACGGCAAGATGCAGCGCTACATTCAGCACCGCGCGGCGCTGTCGTTCAGCTATCTCGACGAATACGTCAGCGGGCAGAAAAACAGCGACATCCTGATACGTCAGGAAAGCCAGACATTACGGATAAAACGCCACCCGGACGTCGAACAGTCCTACCGCGAACAGTTACGAATCCTCGGCTTTCGTATTGCCACCCGCCAGAGCAAAGCCCTGCCGGAAAGCGCCGGTGAGCTGTATGAGATGGTCAACGACAGTGCCTGGCTGACCTTCACCCTCAATGATCTGCCGAAGCTGCGCACGCAGGGCTGGGAATTGCAGATCGACGAAGAGTTCGGCTTCGACCTGACGGCCGTGGATGACTGGTACGCCACCGTCGAACAGGCACCGGAACGCGACTGGTTCGATCTGGAACTGGGCATCATCGTCAACGGTGAACGCCTGAGCCTGCTGCCGATCCTGCTCAACCTGATGCGCTCGCACACGGAAATACTCAACCCGGAACGCCTGGCGCGCCGGCGCGATGACGAACTGATTCTGGTGAATATTCCGCAGCGCAACAGCGAGCACGGGCCATTGCAGGTGGCGCTGCCGCTGGGCCGACTGAAACCGGTGCTGACGACCCTCGGCGAGTTTTATCTCCAGGAGCCGGGGGAAACCACCCTGCGCCTGAGCAAGGCCGATGCCACGCGTCTCAATTCGCTGGAAGGCATTCCGCTGCTGTGGGAAGGCGGTGAGCAGATCCGTACGTTTGCTCAGCGCCTGCGCGACATTCGCGATTTCAGCGCCGATGCGCCGCAGGGGCTGAACGCGACGTTGCGGCCGTACCAACTCGAAGGCTTGAGCTGGATGCAATCGCTGCGACAGCTGCAAGTTGGCGGAATTCTTGCGGACGACATGGGACTGGGCAAAACCCTACAAACGCTGGCGCACATTCTCAGCGAGAAAAACGCCGGACGCCTTGACCGGCCGTGCATGGTGGTCATGCCCACCAGCCTGATTCCCAACTGGCTCGATGAAGCGGCGCACTTCACCCCGCAACTGAAAGTGGTGGCGCTGTACGGTGCCGGCCGCAAAAAGCACTTTGACCACCTCGCTGACTTCGACCTGATCCTCACCACCTATGCATTGCTGCCCAAGGATGTCGAGCGCCTGGCCAAGCAACCCCTGCATGTGTTGGTGCTGGATGAAGCGCAGTACATCAAGAACCCGAACAGCAAAGCCGCCCAAGCGGCGCGAGAGTTGAATGCGCGGCAGCGTCTGTGCCTCAGCGGTACGCCGCTGGAAAACCATCTGGGAGAGCTATGGTCGCTGTTCCACTTCCTGCTGCCCGGCTGGCTTGGCGACGTCAAAAGCTTCAACGCCGACTACCGCGTGCCGATTGAAAAACGCGGCAGCGAAGTCAGGCTTCAGCACCTCAACGGCCGGATAAAACCGTTTCTGCTGCGCCGCACCAAAGAACAGGTGGCCACCGAGTTGCCACCGAAAACCGAGATCATCCATTGGGTCGACCTCAACGAAGCG
This sequence comes from Pseudomonas sp. GNP014, assembly GCF_054344005.1. Lineage (NCBI taxonomy): Bacteria > Pseudomonadati > Pseudomonadota > Gammaproteobacteria > Pseudomonadales > Pseudomonadaceae > Pseudomonas > Pseudomonas sp. GNP014. Next base: position 5,422,329 of record NZ_JBTGUS010000001.1, read on the forward strand.
CAGCGCGATGTGTACGAAACCATGCGCCTGGCGATGGACAAGAAGGTCCGCGATGAAATCACGCGCAAAGGCGTGGCGCGCAGTCAGATCATCATTCTGGAAGCACTGCTGAAATTGCGTCAGGTCTGCTGCGACCTGCGCCTGGTCAATGACGCCACCCTGCCCGCTCGCGGCAGCACGTCGGGCAAGCTCGACAGCCTGATGGAAATGCTCGAGGAGCTGTTTGAGGAAGGTCGGCGGATACTGCTGTTTTCACAATTCACCTCGATGCTGTCATTGATCGAAGAGGAACTGAAAAAACGCAAGATCGCCTATGCGCTGCTGACCGGCCAGACCCGGGACCGACGCACACCGGTGAAGGAGTTCCAGAGTGGCAATCGTCAGATCTTTCTGATCAGCCTGAAGGCCGGCGGCGTGGGATTGAACCTGACCGAAGCGGATACAGTGATTCACTACGACCCATGGTGGAACCCGGCGACCGAGAATCAGGCCACTGACCGTGCGTATCGGATCGGCCAGGAGAAACCGGTGTTCGTCTACAAGATGATTGCCCGGGGCACGGTGGAAGAGAAAATTCAGCACCTGCAGAAGGAAAAATCCGACTTGGCAGCGGGCGTGCTGGATGGACGCAAGGCCGGGGACTGGAAACTGCAGAGTGATGATATTGAAGCGCTGTTTGCGCCGTTGCCGGATAAGCTCGACAAGCGCTGAGATGCGCTTTTCAGACAAATTGCCAGCGCTGGCAAGCCAGGTCCCACAGCAATCTGGGTTGAACACTGTTTTTGTGAACAGCACAAAAACCTGTGGGAGCTGGCTTGCCAGCGATGGGGCCCTCAGATATCGAGCCCAGGCTTAAATCATCAACCCGTGGAAACCGGCAGCGGCGCAAACAGCGCCTCAATGTCAGTCTGCTCCAGCTTGAACCCACCTGTCGTGCCACCTTCAAGCACCGCCCCGGCCAGCGCAGCCTTTTCCTGCTGCAGTGCCTGGATTTTTTCCTCTACCGTGCCGCGGGCAATCAGCTTGTAAACGAATACCGGGTTGTTTTGCCCGATTCGATATGCGCGATCGGTGGCCTGATTCTCCACTGCCGGGTTCCACCAAGGGTCGAAGTGGATCACCGTGTCTGCCGCAGTCAGGTTCAAACCTGTGCCCCCGGCCTTCAGACTGATCAGAAACAGCGACACCTTGCCGCTCTGGAAGTCTTTCACTGGCGTGCGCCGATCTGCGGTTTCACCGGTCAACAGCGAATAGCTGACTTCACGTTGCTGCAACTCTTGCTCAATCAAAGCCAGCATCGACGTGAACTGGGAGAACAGCAGGATCCTGCGACCCTCGCCAATCAGCTCTTCAAGCATCTCCATCAAACTGAGCAGCTTGCCACTCCCCGAACGCAGCGCTTTCGCAGTCAGCGGCATATTGATCAAGCGCAAGTCGCAACAGACCTGACGCAGCTTGAGCAAGGCATCAAGAATGATGATCTGACTGCGCGCCACACCACTGCGGGCAATTTCGTCGCGGACTTTTTTGTCCATCGCCACGCGAACCGTTTCATACACGTCGCGTTGACCGTCGCTGAGATCGACCCAATGCACAATTTCGGTTTTCGGTGGCAACTCGGTCGCCACCTGGTCCTTTTTGCGTCGCAGCAAGAACGGCTTTATTCGCGCCGTCAGATGCTGCATGCGCTCGGCGTTGCCATGTTTTTCAATCGGTGTACGGTAATCACGATTGAACGCTTTACTGTCACCCAGCCAACCGGGCATCAAGAAGTGAAACTGCGACCACAACTCGCCCAAGTGGTTTTCCATTGGAGTGCCGCTCAAACACAAGCGCTGCCGGGCTTGCAAATCACGTGCGGCTTGAGCAGCCTTACTGACCGGATTCTTGATGTTCTGCGCCTCATCGAGAATCAGCACACTCCACAACTGCGGCTGCAGAACCTCAAGGTCCCTCGGCAACAAGGCGTAAGTGGTCAACACCAGATCGTATTCGGCAAAACTGGCGAAGTCTTTTTTCCGCCCCGCGCCATGTAGCGCCAGCACCCTCAACTGCGGCGTAAAACGCAACGCCTCGTCCAGCCAGTTAGGGATCAGACTGGTGGGCATTACCGCCAGCGCAGGACGATCAAGCCGCCCCGCCTGCTTTTCCGTCAACAGGTGCGCCAGGGTTTGCAGCGTTTTACCCAGCCCCATGTCATCGCCGAGGATACCGCCAACCTCCAGCTCACGCAGGGTTTGCATCCAGCTCAAGCCTTCGAGCTGATAGGGCCGCATCTGCGCATTGAGACCGAGCGGTGCTACGACTTGCGTGTAAGTGGATTCACGCAGGCGCCGGGCAAAATTGCGCAACCGTTCGCCGCCCTGCCATTCCAGCGATACACCTTCCAGCAAACTCAGGCGTGCTGCATCGGGAGCACTCAAGCGCAACTTATCGCCATGATGATTGCCCAGATACAACTCGCTGAGTGTGGCCAGCAACGGTTTGACCCGACCAAAAGGCAGGGCGACTTTGCCACTGATGTTAGCGCTGAAGCGCCCGGCCCCCAACTCGACCAACAGCAACTCATCATCACCGCGCTGAGCGAGGTTGGCTGGATCGAGAAGCATCGGCTGGGCGCGTAACAGGTGCAGAAAAATCGGCAGCAGGCTGTGGCGCTCACCGTTGACGACAATCCCTAACTGCAGATCAAACCACTGCCGCCCCGACTCTTCCTCAACCTCGGCGTACCAGTGCTCGACTTTCTCCACGTTGAAATGAAAGTTATGGCTGACGTCAATCTGCCAGCCTGCTTCACGCAGCGCGGGAATGCCATTCTGAGCAAATGTGAGCCAGGCTGAATCATCGGGCAGATCAAACCGTTCACCCGGATGATCAACGCTGCTTTTGCGCGTGGCCTTTTTGAAACCGTGTTTCTGCAATTGCTGACGCAGGGCTTTTTCGGCGGCGGGCTGACGCTGGATACGCTGGGTTTCAACGCCCGAAAGAACCACCACCTCCGGGTTGCGATCCTGTACGGGAAGACCGCCGTAGGTGAACAGCAAAGCGGCTCGGTGCTCCGGCTCGTACTGCCAGCGAGTGTAGCGCTTGCCGCTGGCGAGGGTCAGATGAGCCTTGGGCAAAACATCGTCGATGATCCGCTCCGTCAACTTGTGCGGTGGGGCGACCTGAGTAGCCACACTCATTCGATGGCTGAACTGCATGGCCTGACGTGCCGGAATCTCTGGCGCCAATGCTAGATGACAGGCGAGCTTTTCATCGAACTCGCTGCATAGCGGGCCGATTTGTTGCCGCTCTCGATCCAGGTAATAAAGAGGTTCCAGCGCGAGCACTGTTTCCACTGACGCTTCATCACTGCTCCACTGCGGGCGAAAACTGCCATTGGCTTGTTCGGCCCAGGCAAACTGCGCGCTTCTGCTCGCGCCCGAAGTCAGCGGCTGCAATGTTTCAAAATCCAGATACAGGCGCCGCGTGTTCAACAACATTTCGAGCAATTCGGCGCCACTGCGACCGTCCAGCGGATAGCCGCTGTAATACGCATGATGGGAGTGCGTGGCCACCAACAGCCTGGCAATCCGCAGGTCCAGTTCGTTCAGATAACCGGGCTGGCGCATCAGCATGTCTGATAGCGAAAACAACGGCTTAACGTCGCGCAGCTCGCCACTCTTGAGCTGGTAAACCTTGAATATTTCGACCAGCCATTTGCCCGAAACCGGCGTGGCCTTGAGTTTGTAAAACAGTCGCGTACTGGCCGCTTGCGAGGCCTCTTCAAAAGACTGGGTCGCCACAGGAATAGTGGAAAGCCAGTGCTCCAGTGCTCTATTCAACTGAACCGGGGCATCACGGTCAGTCTCTTCAGCCGCGCGATCCTGTAAGTGAAAGAGCACCGCAGCGCTGTGCTTGCAGTTGATTTCCACCGGGCAGGAGCAAAAGCATCGCAGGCCGAATCGCTCCTGCTCATCTTTAACCAGATAGATGACCTGTTGATAAACGTGACTTTCAGAACCCGCGCAGGCCGCCTCAATCATCTCGTCATCGACCAAATGGATTTTTATCCGGTCCTCGATGGCGTAAACGCGGGCTTTGGCCAAAGCATTACGGTTGAAGGCCTCAGTCCACGGCAGCGAGTGAAGCTGACTGATGATTATCGTCATGGCGCTGTCAGCCTTTCACCCAGCCAATACCCGTGCCAGCACTGATTTCACCTTGCCCATGCCGCCCTGCAACGCCTGTTCGATCTCGGCCATGGTGATCACCGCGGTGGACTTGCCCGCCGCCGGATTGACCACCAGCGCCAGACATGCGTAATCCAGTTCGAGTTCACGCGCCAGCGCCGCTTCCGGCATGCCGGTCATGCCAACGATGTCACAGCCATCACGCTCCAGACGCACGATTTCGGCCACAGTCTCCAGACGCGGGCCCTGGGTGCAGGCATACACACCTTGATCGCTGTATTCGCAACCCTCGGCGGCCACTGCGGCAATCAACTGCTGACGCAGCGGTTCGCTGTAGGGGAAGCTGAAGTCAATGTGGGTGACATGTTCGAGATCGTCGGCGAAAAACGTGTGTTCACGGCCGCTGGTGTAGTCAACGATCTGATGTGGCAAGCAGAAATGCCCGGTGCGCATCGCCGGGTGAATCCCGCCTACGGCATTCACCGCGATGATCGCTTCAGCCCCGGCCTGCTTCAACGCCCACAGGTTGGCGCGGTAGTTGACCTTGTGCGGCGGGAAGCGATGCGGGTGGCCGTGACGGGCGAGGAACAGCACCTCCTTGCCGGCATACTCACCGACCTGCACCTCGGCCGAAGGCGCGCCATAAGGCGTGTCCACGGCCAGCGACTGACGAATGCTCAAGCCTTCGAGCTGGGTCAGGCCGGTGCCACCGATGATCGCGTATACCGTCATAGCGAAACGTCCTTAATCAATCAGTTGAGCGTCTTTGAGCGCGCCGATGGCGGTGAGCCAGCGCGGATCCTGGCGGTAATCGGTGCTGGCGAACGCCTGGCCACGCATGCGCGCGATGCGGGCAGAAGGTTTGACCTTCAACCGTTGCGCGGCACTCAGGGCCAGTTCGGCCGCTGCACGGTCGTTGCACACCAGGCCCATGTCGCAGCCGGCGCTCAGGGCCGCTTCGATACGGCTGGCAGCATCGCCCACCACATGGGCACCGGCCATCGACAGATCGTCGCTGAAGATCACACCGTCAAACTGCAACTCGCCACGCAGGATGTCCTGCAACCAGCGCCGGGAGAAACCGGCAGGCTGCGAATCCACTTGCGGATAAATGACGTGGGCCGGCATGACAGCGGCCAGTTGTTGGCTGAGTCGGGCGAACGGTACGAGGTCATGGGCGCGGATCTCGTCGAGGCTGCGCTCGTCGTTCGGGATCGCAACGTGTGAGTCGGCTTCGGCCCAACCATGACCGGGGAAGTGCTTGCCAGTGGCGGCCATGCCGGCACTGTTCATACCGCGAATGAACGCCCCGGCGAGCAGTGCTGCGCGCTCCGGATCACCTTCGAACGAACGGGTACCCACCACCGCACTGCGCTGATAATCCAGATCCAGCACCGGGGCGAAGCTCAGGTCGAGGCCGACCGCCAGCACTTCGGTGGCCATGATCCAGCCGCATTGCTCGGCGAGGTATTCGGCATTCGGATTGTCAGCGATGGCGCGCATGGCCGGCAGACGCACAAAGCCCTGACGCAGGCGCTGCACGCGACCACCCTCCTGGTCCACCGCCAGCAACAGATCCGGGCGAATGGCGCGAATGGCCGCGCTCAGCTCACGCACCTGCCGTGGATGCTCGATGTTGCGGGCAAAAATGATCAGGCCACCCACTTCGGGCTGGCGCAACAATTGGCGATCTTCGGCCGTCAGCCAGGTACCGGCGACGTCCACCATCAACGAGCCTTGCAGGCCAGCAGTCATAGAGATTCCTTGAAAACGAAAAACCCGATCCGCATGAAATCGCTGCCGTGGGCAGTGCCCGGCAGGTCAGCGGTTTTCATCAGAATCGGGTTCAGAACGAGAGTCGGCATGGGCGGCTAGCTTAGCGGATACAAGCTGCTGCGCCCACCCGTGTGCGGTCAAACCTTGGCGGCGACCGGCGTCGATTTGCTGCGCGGACGCAGTTGTGCGGTGGCCATCGCCGCATCGGTGACACCGGTTTCGGCGCGCATGCCGGCCGCCAGGAACGGCACCATCAGGCGCATGACCTGTTCGATGGAGGTGTTGACGCCGAAATCGGTCTCGGCAATTGCACGCAGCGCCTTGATACCGGACATGCTGAACGCTGCAGCGCCGAGCATGAAGTGCACGCGCCAGAACAGTTCGATCGGTGGAATGCGTGGTGCGGCCTCATTAACCAGCAGCATGTAACGACGGAACACCTTGCCGTACATGTCTTCAAGGTAACGCCGCAGGTGACCCTGGCTCTGGCTGAACGCAAGACCCAGCAAACGCATGAAGATCGACAGGTCATTGCCGCTGCGTGGCTGAACCACCAGAGCCTGTTCGACAAGGATTTCCAGCAGCTCTTCGAGGGTCGGCTTGTTTTCAGGCTTGGCCTGACGCCGCTCCAGTTCTTTATCGAGGCTGATGCAGAACGGCCCGAGAAAACGCGAGAACACCGCCTGGATCAACGCTTTTTTCGAACCGAAGTGATAGTTCACCGCTGCCAGGTTGACGCCTGCCTTGCTGGTGATCAAACGCAATGAGGTTTCAGCGAAACCTTTCTCCGCGAACAACTGCTCGGCAGCATCAAGAATGCGTTCAACGGTTTCCGACTGGGCCATGGCTACTCCGCCTGACAAACACTTGTTTGAAACATACGTTTCAGCCTGTGCCTTGTCAAGCCTGCCGGTTCGTTTTGGGAATGGTCGGTCAGCTATTTAACCACACAAGCCCATCGCATTAATAAACACCCTTGCCGACCGTCTGGCGGCCGGTAAAAAAACGGGCATTGCCAAGACCGCTTCACTGTATATAATCCCAGTCACTGTATAAAAAGACAGAGCGATCAATATGCTAAAGCTGACGCCACGCCAAGCCGAGATTCTGGCCTTTATCAAACGCTGCCTCGAAGACAACGGCTACCCGCCAACCCGTGCGGAAATCGCTCAGGAGCTGGGCTTCAAGTCGCCCAACGCGGCAGAAGAACACCTGAAAGCACTGGCCCGCAAGGGCGCCATCGAGATGACGCCTGGCGCTTCCCGCGGCATTCGCATCCCGGGCTTCGAAGCCAAGGCCGACGACTCCACCCTGCCGATCATTGGCCGGGTCGCTGCCGGCGCACCGATTCTCGCCCAGCAGCACATCGAAGAATCCTGCAACATCAACCCTGCCTTCTTCCATCCACGCGCCGACTACCTGCTGCGCGTTCACGGCATGAGCATGAAGGACATCGGTATTTTCGACGGTGACCTGCTGGCGGTTCATACCACCCGCGAAGCCCGTAACGGCCAGGTTGTCGTGGCGCGAATCGGTGATGAAGTGACCGTCAAACGCTTCAAGCGTGAAGGCAGCAAGGTCTGGCTGATCGCCGAAAACCCTGAGTTCGCTCCTATCGAAGTTGACCTGAAAGATCAGGAACTGGTGATCGAAGGCTTGAGTGTCGGCGTAATCCGCCGCTAAAGGAGGCTTTATGCAGTTCCCACACACACCTCAGCAAACACAACTGCCTTTATTCGAAGCGTTTCTGGCGCAACCGATGGCGCCGATCCTGAAAGAAGTGGTCGAGCGTCCCTGGAATGCCGAACCCGAAGTATTCAGTGAGCTGTCACTGCGCGGTGCGGCCGGGAACTGCCTGAACCTGCTCGCCCCGATCCTGCGCGAACTCAGCGAGGACCAGGACGCACGCTGGCTGACGCTGATTGCGCCACCGGCCAGCCTGACCCAGGCATGGCTTCGGGATGCGGGCCTGAATCGTGAACGGATTCTACTGCTGCAACCACGCGGCACTCAGAGCGCCCAGCAACTGGCCTGCGAAGCACTGCGCCTGGCGCGCAGTCATACGGTGGTGACCTGGCTCAACCCGCTGAATGCCCAATCGCGGCAACAACTGATCAGCGCTGCACGCACGGGCGACGCTCAAAGCCTGAACATCCGATTGGGTTGACTCACTGACAACGCGCGCTGTTTGGAGCGCAGGGCTTCTCCAGGGACAGAGAAGCCGATCTGAAGCGGTACCGACAAAACAGGCAGGGATCAATGAAGAACCCGTGGCCCCTCATCTTTATCAAACTCACCTTCGATCATCCGACCCGCCATCTGCACGCCAACACTCAACATCGCCTTGGCGATCTCGACATGCTGCCCCTGCAGGAACGTCTTGGCATCCTCGGAGAAATCCAGCGTCACCAGAGAACCCTCGTCCTCAGCCCTGCGCAGTTCGATTCGGCCGTCTGGTAACTCGACAATTTCTAGAAAGGACGTTGGCATATAGGTCTGTTCTCCACGAAAGGCAGGGATTATATAGACATCATTCAGGCTTCGCTCGGGATCTTGACCAGCAGCATGTTTCATATTGCCACCGTGTCAATCGACCTCAACACTCGTTCAATCCTTCGCGAAAACGAATGGCCAAGCCTTTGAGATTCTGCCGCCAGCTCTCCAGCTCTTCGCGAGTCAGTTCCTGCGGCGCCTCCTCTTCATCCAGATTAACGGCCTGAATCAACGGCTGCGTCACATCGCCCTTGGGCTTGTGCGGCACCCGTGGTGGCTGGAACAGCGCCGAATGCGCCGCCAACAGTTTCGCCAGCCAGGTTTCCGGATTACCTGCCAGCTCAATCATCTCGGCCAATTCGGGGATCGCAATCGTTTCCAGCACTTCGCGGGTCAGCAAAACCTCGGCTCGAGGCGCGCTGGCCTGGGGCAAACGATAGAACCCGGCAATCTCATGGCATAAACCCAACAGCGCGCCATAGAGGTGGAACAACGCGGATTCACGTCCCGCCTGAATCAACGCCAACGCGTTCATCGCTCGCCCCTCTTCGGCGCGCGCCAGCGCTTCCAGCGACAAGCCGGCAAAATAGATCTTCTGATTGGTGCGGGTATAGAGTTCGTGCGCCATGCCGGCAGTCTCCACAGCGAAATAATTACGTCACACAGACCTGACAGTGTCATGGATCAGCGGAGCCGACCGCAAGCATAAAACAAAAAGGCCGCATGAAACCCGAGGGTCATCATGCGGCCTTTTGTGTATCGGACCGGCGCTTACTCAGCCTTGGCTTTCGTGCGCTTGTCTTCAACGGTCCACTTGCCACCGTCGTAGAACGCTTTCCAGCCGGTAGGCTTGCCGTCGACTTCGGTCTGCACGTATTGCTCCTTGGTCTTGCGGCTGTAGCGGATCACCGCCGGCAGGCCATCAGGGTCCTTCTGTGGCGCTTCACACAGGAAGTGGTACTTCGGATCGATTTCGTCCTTGTGCGGCAGAATTTCAATCACCAGCGGAGCACGGGTCTCACGGTTTTTCGGGAACTGACTGGCCGCGAGGAACAGACCGGAAGCACCGTCGCGCAGGATGTAGGTGTCGTTGACCTTTTCGCATTTCAGCTCAGGCATCTTCACCGGATCCATCTTCGGCGGCGCCGCATCACCGCTCTTGAGCAGTTTGCGGGTGTTCTTGCAGGTCGGGTTGGTGCAACCGAAGAACTTGCCGAAACGGCCGGTTTTGAGTTGCATCTCGCTGCCACACTTGTCGCATTCCAGGCTCGGACCTTCGTAGCCCTTGATGCGGTAGTTACCCTCTTCGATCTCGTAGCCCGCGCAATCCGGGTTGTTACCGCAGATGTGCAGTTTGCGTTTCTCGTCGAGCAGGTAGGCATCCATCGCCGTGCTGCAGATCGGGCAGCGATGCTTGCCACGCAGCACCAGCGATTCCGACTCACCTTCGTCGTCCGCAGCAATTTCGTCGCCTGGCACCAGGTTGACGGTGGCCTTGCAGCGCTCCTTCGGCGGCAGGCTGTAGCCTGAGCAACCGAGGAACACACCGGTCGAGGCGGTACGGATCTGCATCGGACGGCCGCACGTGGTGCACGGAATGTCGGTCATGACCGGCTGGTTGGCACGCATGCCATTGTCCGGATTCTCGGCTACCTCGAGCTTCTTCTTGAAATCGCCATAGAACTCGTCCAACACGTTTTTCCAGTCACGCTCGCCTTGGGCCACGTCATCGAGGTTCTCTTCCATGCCGGCAGTGAAGCCGTAGTCCATGAGGTTGGAGAAGCTTTCCGACAGACGCTCGGTGACGATGTCGCCCATCTTTTCCGAATAGAAACGACGGTTGTGCAGGGTCACGTAACCGCGATCCTGAATGGTCGAAATGATCGCAGCGTAGGTCGAAGGACGACCAATGCCGCGTTTTTCCATTTCCTTGACCAGACTGGCTTCGGAGTAACGCGCCGGCGGCTTGGTGAAGTGCTGGGACGGATCGAGCTTGATCAGCTTCATCACGTCGCCTTGCGCCATGTCCGGCAGAACATCGTCATCGCCAGGCTTGGCGATCTGCGGCAGAACGCGGGTGTAACCGTCGAACTTGAGGATGCGGCCCTTGGCACGCAGCTCGAAGTCACCCGCCGCCACACTGACGGTGGTAGACAGGTATTGCGCCGGCAGCATCTGGCAAGCGAGGAACTGGCGCCAGATCAGCTCATACAGACGCTCAGCATCACGCTCCATACCAGCCAGCTTGCTCGGCGTGGTGTTGGCGTCGGACGGACGAATCGCTTCGTGAGCCTCTTGTGCGCCTTCCTTGCTGCTGTAGACGTTCGGCGTTTCCGGCAGGTACTTCTTGCCGAACTCATCTTCGATGTAAGTGCGCGCCATCGCCACGGCATCGGCCGACAGGTTGGTCGAGTCGGTACGCATATAAGTGATGTAGCCAGCTTCGTACAGACGCTGGGCCATCATCATGGTTTTCTTCACGCCAAAGCCCAGGCGGTTGCTTGCGGCCTGTTGCAGGGTGGACGTGATGAACGGTGCCGACGGCTTGCTGCTGGTCGGTTTGTCTTCGCGCTTGACGATGCTGTAGCTGGAGGACTTGAGTTTCTCCAGTGCAGCCGTGGCCTGTGCTTCATTCAGCGGCTTGAAGGCTTCACCCTTTTCACGCGCCACTTCGAAACGCACGGTCGAGCCCTTGGCAGTGCCAAGGTCGGCGTGCACTTCCCAGTATTCTTCCGGGTTGAACGCACGGATTTCGCGCTCGCGCTCGACCACCAGCTTCACGGCAACCGATTGCACGCGACCGGCGGACAGGCCACGGGCAATCTTGGCCCACAGCAGCGGCGAGACCATGTAGCCCACGACGCGGTCGAGGAAACGACGCGCCTGCTGGGCATTCACACGGTCGATGTCCAGCTCGCCGGGCTCGGAGAAGGCCTCCTGAATCGCCTTCTTGGTGATTTCGTTGAACACCACGCGCTTGTAGCGGCTGTCGTCACCACCGATGGCTTCGCGCAGGTGCCAGGCAATGGCTTCCCCCTCGCGATCCAAGTCGGTTGCGAGATAGATGGTGTCAGCATCCTTGGCGAGCCGGCGCAGCTCTTCGATGACCTTTTCCTTGCCCGGGAGGATCTCGTACTTGGCCTTCCAGCCATGATCGGGATCGACACCCATACGTGAGACCAACTGCTTGCGCGCCTTCTCTTTCGGCGTGAGCACCGGACCTTCGCCTGCAGCGGCCTTGCCACGCTTGGCGGCTGGCTCTTTGCTGGCGCTAGCCGAACCGCTGGTGGGCAGGTCTCGGATATGGCCGATACTCGACTTCACCACGTATTGGTTACCCAGATACTTGTTGATGGTCTTGGCCTTAGCCGGGGATTCCACAATGACCAGCGATTTGCCCATGGATCAGAAAATTCCTGAATTCTAGAAGTGAAAGGCGGTTGGCGCCTGACGCGGCACCGCTATATATAGTTGATACAAGGTGAGGTCAAGCACAGGGTTCTGTGCGCACTCGCCTCATGCCTTGGTAAAAAGGCTCGGTTCGGCTTGCACCAAAGCAAAGCGTGGCACCTGCTCGCCGTCAACCTCGACCGACTCGACGAACATGCTCAAAGGGCGCACCCAAAAGCCGTAATCGCCATACAGGGCTTGGTAAAAGACCACTTCTTCCTCGGTCTCGGAATGCCGCGCAACACTGAATACGCGGTACTGCGGACCTTTGTAATGTTGGTAGAGCCCAGGTTGTATCGGCATGCTTCGGCCCTCACTCAAATTTTTTCAAAATAAAAACAAAATAAATCCACAAAAACAAAAACCGGGGCACTTGGCCCCGGCTTCCATCGACGAGACGCTTAAACGCGTTCGAAGACGGTGGAGATGCCTTGGCCGAGACCAATGCACATAGTGGCCACCCCGAAGGTGCCGCTATTCTGCTTCATCACGTTCAGCAAGGTGCCGGAAATACGCGCACCGGAGCAACCGAACGGGTGACCCAGGGCGATCGCGCCGCCGTGCAGGTTAACCTTCTCGTTCATCTTGTCGAGTACTTTCAGATCTTTCAGCACTGGCAGGGCCTGTGCAGCGAAAGCTTCGTTGAGCTCGAAGAAGTCGATATCGTTGATGCCAAGGCCCGCACGCTTCAGGGCTTTTTGTGTGGCCGGAACTGGACCATAGCCCATGATCGCCGGATCCACACCCGCCACAGCCATCGAACGGATCACCGCCATCGGCTGAATGCCCAGGTCCTGCGCACGCTGCGCCGACATCACGATCATGCACGAAGCACCATCGGTGATCTGCGACGAAGTACCCGCAGTCACGGTGCCGCCCTTTGGATTGAAGGCCGGCTTGAGGGCCGCCAGACTTTCCAGGGTGGTTTCCGGACGAATGGTTTCGTCGTAGTCGAACAGTTTCAGGAAACCGTTCTCGTCATAGCCCTGCATCGGGATGATTTCGTCTTTGAACTTGCCTTCCACAGTTGCCTTGTGGGCCAACTGGTGGGAACGCACGCCGAAAGCGTCTTGCTGTTCGCGAGTGATGCCGTGCATTTTGCCGAGCATTTCAGCGGTCAGGCCCATCATGCCCGAGGCTTTCGCCGCGTACAGGGACATGTGCGGGTTCGGATCGACACCGTGCATCATGCTGACGTGGCCCATATGCTCGACGCCGCCAACCACGAACACGTCACCGTTGCCGGTCATGATCGCTTGCGCGGCAGTGTGCAGGGCACTCATCGACGAACCGCACAGACGGCTGACGGTCTGGCCGGCCGAGGTGTGCGGGATCTGGGTCATCAGCGACGCCATGCGCGCGATGTTCCAGCCCTGCTCCAGAGTCTGGTTCACACAGCCCCAGATCACGTCCTCGACTTCAGCAGGATCGACCTTGGCGTTGCGTTCCAGCAGCTTGCTGATCAGGTGCGCCGACATGTCTTCGGCGCGGGTGTTGCGGTGCATGCCGCCCTTGGAGCGGCCCATCGGAGTACGACCGAAGTCGACAATCACGACGTCTCTAGGATTCAAGCTCATAAGTTCACTCTCACTCTAGTTGGGGGCGCTTAACCGAAGAAGCTCTGGCCGTTTTTGGCCATTTCGCGCAGCTTCGCGGTCGGGTGGTACAGCGCGCCCAAATCAGCGTACTGGTCAGCCAGGGCAACGAACTCGGCAACACCGATCGAATCGATGTAGCGCAGCGCACCGCCACGGAATGGAGGGAAACCGATACCGTAGACCAGACCCATGTCGGCTTCGGCGGCGGTTTCAACGATGCCGTCTTCCAGGCAACGCACGGTTTCCAGGCACAGCGGGATCATCATCCAGTTGATGATGTCTTCGTCAGTGACTTCGCGCTGCTCGTAAACGATCGGCTTGAGCACTTCCAGCACCGATGGATCGGCAACCTTCTTCTGCTTGCCTTTCTTGTCGGCTTCGTAGGCGTAGAAGCCCTTGCCGTTCTTCTGACCCAGGCGCTTGGCTTCGTACAGCACGTCGATGGCCGAACGACGGTCATCCTTCATGCGGTCCGGGAAACCTTCAGCCATCACGTCACGACCGTGGTGACCGGTGTCGATGCCGACCACGTCCATCAGGTATGCCGGGCCCATTGGCCAGCCGAATTTTTCCATGACCTTGTCGATGCGGACGAAGTCGACACCGGCGCTGACCAGCTTGGCGAAGCCGCCGAAGTACGGGAACAGTACGCGGTTGACCAGGAAGCCCGGGCAGTCATTGACCACGATCGGGTTCTTGCCCATTTTCTTGGCGTAGGCAACGGTGGTGGCAACGGCCAGTTCGCTGGACTTCTCACCACGGATCACTTCCACCAGCGGCATCATGTGCACCGGGTTGAAGAAGTGCATGCCGACGAAGTTTTCCGGACGCTTGAGGGCCTTGGCCAGCAGGCTGATGGAAATGGTCGAGGTGTTGGACGCGAGGATGGTGTCCTCTTTGACCTGAGCTTCAACTTCGGCCAGTACAGCTTGCTTGACCTTCGGGTTCTCGACGACCGCTTCAACCACCAGATCGACGTGACCGAAGTCGCCGTAGGACAGGGTCGGACGAATGCCGTTCAGCACTTCAGCCATTTTCGCAGCGGTCATGCGACCTTTATCAACGCGGCCAACCAGCAGTTTGGCGGCTTCGGCCAGACCCTGCTCGATACCGTGCTCGTTGATGTCCTTCATCAGGATCGGCGTGCCTTTGGAGGCCGACTGATAGGCGATACCGCCACCCATGATGCCGGCGCCGAGTACGGCAGCCTGCTTCACGTCTTTGGCGATTTCGTCGTAGGCCTTGGCCTTTTTCTTCAGTTCCTGATCGTTCAGGAACAGACCGATCAAGCTCTGCGCGGCAGAGGTCTTGGCCAGTTTGACGAAACCGGCGGCTTCGACTTCCAGCGCCTTGTCACGACCGAAGTTCGCGGCTTTCTGGATGGTCTTGATCGCTTCGACCGGCGCCGGGTAGTTCGGGCCTGCTTGACCGGCGACGAAACCTTTGGCGGTTTCGAAAGCCATCATTTGTTCGATGGCGTTCAACTTGAGTTTTTCAAGTTTCGGCTGACGCTTGGCCTTGAAGTCGAACTCGCCGGAGATGGCGCGCTTGATCAGTTCAAGGGCAGCTTCCTGCAGCTTCTCTGGAGCAACCACGGCGTCAACGGCGCTGACTTTCAGGGCGTCTTCAGGGCGGTTTTCCTTGCCGGCGGCAATCCACTCGATGGCATTGTCGACACCGATCAGACGCGGCAGACGCACAGTGCCACCGAAGCCTGGGTAGATGCCCAGTTTGACTTCCGGCAGACCAATCTTGGCTTTGGTCGACATGACGCGATAGTCAGCCGCCAGGCACATTTCCAGACCGCCGCCCAGCGCGATGCCGTTGATGGCCGCTACGGTAGGAACGTTGAGGTCTTCGAAATCGCTGAAGATCTTGTTGGCTTCGAGATTGCCAGCAACCAGCTCGGCATCCGGCAGCTTGAAGTTGTCGACAAATTCGGTGATGTCGGCGCCGACGATGAACACGTCCTTGCCACTGCTGACGATCACGCCCTTGATCGAAGCATCTGCCTTGATGGTGTCTACGGCCTGACGCAGTTCGTTCAGGGTTAGACGGTTGAACTTGTTGACGGACTCACCCTTGAGGTCGAATTTCAATTCGACGATGCCACTTTCAAGAGCTTTAACCGTGATGGCTTTACCTTCGTAAATCATCAACTGATCTCCACGATATGGAAGCTGAACAGTACACGTCGGACGCAGGCGAATGGCTCGGCAGGACGCTTTTTCGTCGATGCTAACGCCAATCCACCCGGCACACCCGCCAACGCGATAGTCGGGATTCTGTAGGAGCAGTCTGTAAGACAAACGCTCAATTCATACGCCCGTTTGATTTGGGTACGTCACCTTCACGGAATTTCCGACAATTGTCAATCGCCCAAAATACGGGTTCAAATGCGACTTTGCGGTCATTTCCGTACCACGCAGACGTGCAACACACGCCTGCATGTGAAGCCATTCATAGAATCAATAGTTAGAAAATTCGCCCTAATTCACAACGAACCCTGTTTAAAAGGCTACGCTGGCTGGACTACAGTGAGATGTGCTGATCAGAGATTGCCCGATACAGCCTCGAAAAGAATTTCCGGCCTGCCTGGCCAAACCCGCCCGACGAATCATGTCGGGCTTTTTATTGCTCGTCTGCCGGACGCTTCACACCGTTGCAGTGCGAAAATTCCGCGCATCACGCCAGCGCTTTCAGAGTCGCGTCGATATCCTGCAAGACCGTGGCTTCGCCCTTCTCGCCCCAATACAAGGCGATCATCTGCTTGTCGGCCTCGACTTTGAAAACGTTGCCCGGCAACTTTTCGAAATGATTAAGCAGCGCCCGGTCTTCGCAGACTTCCTGCCACTGATTGACCCACACCCCCGGCGCTTTCTGCCAGTAAGCCCAGCATGCCGGTTGATTGCCACGGCGCGGCCGATGGTATTGCGCGCACGGATTGGGCGGCTCCTGCCCCAGCCAGTGCGGCCATTCCTGAGGCGCCAGTTGCATGGCCAGACCAATGCGGCGCGCCTCCATGCGCAGGGCCATGCGACCGCTTTGAACACGCGAAGGGCGCAACCAGGCCAGCGGACTTAATACCACCAGCAGGATTGACACCACTAACCAGACCGTCATATCTCTATTCCCAATTCTTGGTGAGCGCATTGTGTCACTTTGGAACCAATGCGCTTGAAACCAGCCATACTTAACAATATTGAAACCTCACGAGGAGCACCTCATGCCCTACTCCCATATCCTGGTCGCCGTAGATCTGACCGAAGAGTGCGACCCTGTGATTCACCGCGCCCGAGAGCTGTCGGCGAGCAACGGCGCCAAGCTGTCGCTGGTACATATCGTCGAACCAATGGCGATGGCGTTCGGCGGCGACGTGCCGATGGATCTGTCACAACTGCAACAACAGCAGTTCGATCAGGCCAAGGAGCGTCTCGAGCGTCTGAAAACCAAATACGCAGAGCTTGAGGGCGCCAATTGCCACCTGACCTATGGTCAGCCACGCCAGGAAATCCATCATTTCGCCAAGGAAAACCATTGCGACCTGATCGTCGTCGGCAGCCATGGCCGTCACGGCCTGGCGCTGTTGCTTGGCTCCACGGCCAATGACGTACTGCACGGCGCGCCTTGCGATGTACTGGCGGTGCACCTGGTCAAACGCTGAAACACCAGGCCCACGCCTATTGAATCTCGATCCGCATGTGAAAAGCCCGGCCTCACGCAAATGAGGCCGGGCTTTTTTGTCACCGGATCAGTCAGGCATCCAGCTCGGCCCAACGCTCCACCAGTGCATCCAGCTCAGCCTGCAACTGCTCCAGCGAAGCAATTACCTTGGCCGTCTCGGTCGGCGGGCGCTGATAGAAACCAGCTTCGGCCATTTCAGCCTCGACCGCAGCGATCTGCTGTTCCTTGGCGTCGATGTCACCCGGCAACGCTTCCAGCTCGCGCTGCAGCTTGTAGCTCAGTTTCTTCTTGGCCGCCGGCGCGACAGCGGCAGGCTCAGCAACCACAGCAGGCTCAGCGGTGACCACCGCCGAATTCAGGTCAGCCTTGCCCGACTTGCTCTCGGTCACGCCCAGCAGGCGCGGCGAGCCGCCCTGACGGATCCAGTCCTGATAACCACCGACGTATTCACGTACCTTGCCTTCACCTTCGAAGACCAGGGTGCTGGTCACCACGTTGTCGAGGAATGCCCGGTCGTGGCTGACCATCAGCACGGTGCCGTTGAAGGTCAGCAGCACTTCTTCGAGCAGTTCGAGGGTTTCCACGTCGAGGTCGTTGGTCGGTTCGTCGAGCACCAGCAGGTTCGCCGGCTTGCTGAACAGCTTCGCCAACAGCAAGCGCGCACGCTCACCACCGGACAGTGCCTTCACCGGCGTGCGCGCACGCTGCGGGCTGAACAGGAAGTCGCCGAGGTAGCTCAGCACGTGGCGGCTCTGGCCGTCGATGTCGATGAAATCGCGACCTTCGGCGACGTTGTCGATCACGGTCTTTTCCAGATCCAGCTGATGGCGCAACTGGTCGAAGTAGGCCACGTCGATCCGGGTGCCCTCTTCCACTGTGCCGCTGGTCGGTTGCAGGCCGTTTAGCATCAGCTTGAGCAAGGTGGTCTTGCCGGTACCGTTGGCGCCGAGCAGACCGATACGGTCGCCGCGCTGCAGGACCATCGAGAAGTCCTTGATCAGGAACGGGCCGTCAGGGTGATGGAAGCTGACATTTTCCAACACCATCACTTGCTTGCCGGACTTGTCGGCGGTTTCCAGCTGAATGTTCGCCTTGCCGGTGCGCTCGCGACGCTCGCTGCGCTCAACACGCAGGGCTTTCAGGGCGCGGACACGGCCTTCGTTACGGGTACGACGGGCCTTGATGCCTTGACGGATCCACACTTCTTCCTGGGCCAGACGCTTGTCGAACAGCGCGTTGGCGGTTTCTTCAGCAGCCAGCGCGGCTTCTTTATGCACCAGGAAGCTGGCGTAGTCGCCGTTCCAGTCGATCAGGCCGCCGCGGTCCAGCTCGAGGATGCGTGTGGCGAGGTTTTGCAGGAAAGAACGGTCGTGCGTGATGAACAGCACGGCGCCCTGGAAATCCTTCAGGGCTTCTTCGAGCCAGGCAATTGCACCGATGTCCAGGTGGTTGGTGGGTTCGTCGAGCAACAGCAGATCCGGCTCGGACACCAGCGCCTGCGCCAGCAGCACACGACGACGCCAGCCGCCGGACAATTCGGCGAGGGTCTTGTCGGCCGGCAGTTGCAGGCGGCTCAGGGTGCTGTCGACCAGGGTCTGCAAGCGCCAGCCGTCACGAGCTTCGAGGTCGTGCTGGACGTGCATCAGCTTGTCCAGATCGGCATCGGTGACGATGTTCTGGCTCAGGTGATGGTATTCGGCGAGCAAGGCGCCAACGCCATCGAGGCCTTCGGCAACCACGTCGAACACGGTCCGCTCGTCGGCCACCGGCAATTCTTGTGGCAATTCGCCGATTTTCAGACCGGGGGCACGCCACACCGAGCCGTCATCGGGCTTCTGGTCGCCCTTGACCAGTTTCATCATGCTGGACTTGCCAGTGCCGTTGCGGCCGATGATGCACACCCGCTCACCACGGGCGATCTGCCAGGACACCTTGTCCAACAACGGCATCGCGCCGAATGCAAGGGACACATCGCTGAATTTGAGCAGGGTCATGAGCTTCTCCAAAAACCGGGCGCGCATTCTACCTGACTTAGGACTTCAACAGGCCGGCAATTTGTCTGTCGAAGCACTCTGCACAACATTTGTTGCGAACTTGTGCTGCATGGGTCGCAAAGCTTTCGCCCGTTGCTGGCAAAAGGCTAAGCTACAGACAATTCAGTGCTGGCCGCGGCCGGTGCTTGTCATGATTTCTCTGCCCGGATGTCTCATGCGCAGTCGCCTTTTCAGTGTCTTGTCCTGTTTGCTACTTACCGCCGCTGCCGCTCAATCCGCCCAGGCGGTGGACCTGTCCACCCAACGCCAGTATTACGATGAAGCCAAGCGCGCCCTGGCCAAGGGCGACACCGGCCCGTACTTCCGTTACAGCCAGGCCCTGGCCGATTATCCGCTGGAACCGTATCTGGCTTACGACGAGTTGACCGCCCGTCTGAAGACCGCGAGCAACGCCGAGATCGAGAAATTCCTCGCCGAGCACGGCGACCTGCCGCAGGCCAACTGGATGAAACTGCGCTGGTTGCGCTGGCTGGCCGACCGCGGCGACTGGGCGACCTTCACCAGGTATTACGACCCTAAACTGAACTTTACCGAACTGGACTGCCTCAACGCGCAGAACCAGATCAGCAGCGGCCACAAGGCCGAAGGTTACGCCAACGCCGACAAACTGTGGCTGACCGGCAAATCGCAACCGGCGGCCTGTGTCGGGCTGTTCGGGATCTGGGCCGCCGATGGCCAACTGACCGAACAGAAACGCTGGGAGCGCACCAAACTGGCCGCCCAGGCGCGTAACTATCCGTTGGCCAACAGTCTGGTCAACGGCCTGACCACCCTCGCCCCACGCGGTCGCTTGTTGGTGGATGTCGCGCAGAAGCCCGAACTGCTCAACCAGCCGTCGCGCTTCACCCCGGCCGACGAGCCGATGTCCGACGTGGTCAGCCTCGGCCTGCGTCGCCTCGCCCGTCAGGATCCGGACAAGGCCATGGCCCTGCTCGATGGTTACGCCAGCAGCATGCACTTCTCCCGTGACGAGAAAGTCGCGATCGCCCGGGAAATCGGCCTGACGCTGGCTCGGCGTTTCGACAGCCGGGCGCTGGACGTGATGACCAAGTACGACCCGGAGCTGCGCGACAACACCGTTTCCGAATGGCGCCTGCGCCTGCTGCTGCGTCTGGCCCGCTGGGACGACGCCTATCAGTTGACCCGCCGTCTGCCGCAGGATCTGGCCACCACCAACCGCTGGCGCTATTGGCAGGCCCGCAGTCTGGAACTGGCGCAGCCACGGAACCCGGAAGCGCAGACGCTGTACAAGAATCTGGCCAAGGAACGCGACTTCTACGGTTTCCTCGCCGCCGACCGCTCGCAACTGCCGTACTCGGTGATGAACAAGCCGCTGGTACTGAGC
The DNA here is from genome assembly GCF_054344005.1 of Pseudomonas sp. GNP014. Taxonomy (NCBI): domain Bacteria; kingdom Pseudomonadati; phylum Pseudomonadota; class Gammaproteobacteria; order Pseudomonadales; family Pseudomonadaceae; genus Pseudomonas; species Pseudomonas sp. GNP014. The sequence goes on from NZ_JBTGUS010000001.1 coordinate 5,442,904, forward strand.
CAGGCGACCATCAACAAAGTGCGTAACACCCCCGGCGTGCGACGCGCCTTGGAATTCCATGCCCGCGGGCAGATCGTCGACGGTCGCCGTGAGTGGTACCACGTCAGCCGCCATTTCAACCGCGACGAAATGGTCGCCCAGGCCAAACTGGCCTACGACCTGAAATGGTACTTCCCGGCAATCCGCACCATCAGTCAGGCGCAATACTGGGATGATCTCGATATCCGTTTCCCGATGGCGCACCGTGACACCCTCGTGCGCGAAGCCAAGGTGCGCGGCCTGCATTCCAGTTGGGTGTTCGCCATCACCCGTCAGGAAAGCGCGTTCATGGACGACGCCCGCTCCGGCGTCGGCGCCAGCGGCCTGATGCAACTGATGCCCGGCACCGCCAAGGAAACCGCGCGCAAGTTCAGCATCCCGCTGGCCTCGCCGCAGCAAGTGCTTGACCCGGACAAGAACATCCAGCTCGGCGCCGCTTATCTGAGCCAGGTGCACAGCCAGTTCAACGGCAACCGCGTCCTCGCCTCCGCCGCCTACAACGCAGGCCCGGGCCGCGTTCGCCAATGGCTGCGCGGCGCCGACCACCTGAGCTTCGACGTCTGGGTGGAAAGCATCCCGTTCGACGAAACCCGCCAGTATGTGCAGAACGTGCTGTCTTATTCGGTGATCTACGGCCAGAAGCTCAACTCGCCGCAGCCGCTGGTGGATTGGCATGAGCGGTATTTCGATGACCAATGATCTGTAGACGCTGCCGCAGGCGGTGATCTTTTGCTGCAAAAAAATGCCCGCACTTGGATGCGGGCATTTTTTTGCAGCAAAATCAAAAGATCGCCGCCTGCGACAACGTCTACACGGCGATCGCGTGGCCGTCGTTGAACTGCAACGCGGCCAACCGCGCGTACAGCGGATTACTGACGATCAGCTCCTGATGGGTGCCGATTGCCACCAGTTTTCCCTGGTCCATCACCGCGATCCGGTCAGCATTTTTCACGGTAGCCAGACGATGCGCGATCACCAGCGTGGTGCGGTTGTGCATCAGGCTTGGCAGCGCTTCCTGAATCAGGTGTTCGCTTTGCGCATCGAGGGCGCTGGTGGCTTCGTCCAGCAGCAGGATCGGCGCATCGACCAGCAACGCCCGAGCGATCGCCAGACGCTGACGCTGGCCGCCAGAGAGGCCGAGGCCAGCGTCGCCCAAATGCGTCTGATAACCCTGCGGCATCTTTTCGATGAAATCATGGGCGTGGGCGATTTTCGCCGCTTCCTTGACCTGTTCCAGCGTCGCGCCCGGGCAACCGTAACGGATGTTGTCTTCGACGCTGCCGAAAAACAGCGCAGGCGATTGCGAGACCAGGGCGAAATTGCGGCGCAGGTCCAATGGGTCAAGGCTGGTGAGCGGCACGCCGTCGATCAGGATCCGCCCTTCAATCGGGTCGTAGAAGCGCAACAGCAAATCGTAAACCGTGGACTTGCCGGCGCCGGACGGCCCGACTAGCGCCAGAGTCTCGCCAGCGCGAATAGTCAGATTCAAGCCGTTGACGGCGTAGCTTTCCGGACGCGACGGGTAGGAAAAACGCACATCCTGCAATTGCAGTTCGCCCTTGACTCGTTCCGGCAAGGTCACCAGTCCAGTGGTCGGGGGCTGGATGATGTTCTGCGAACTTAACAGTTCGGCGATACGCTCGGCAGCACCCGCCGCACGTTGCAGTTCACCGATGACTTCGCTCAAGGTGCCGATCGCACTGCCGACGATCAGGCTGTAGAAGACGAACGCCGCCAGTTCGCCACCGGTGATACGCCCGGCAATTACGTCCATGCCGCCCACCCACAACATCACCGCCACCGCGCCCAGCACCAGCACGATCACCACGGTGATCATCCATGAACGCTGAAAGATGCGTTTACGCGCGGTGTCGAACGCGTCCTCGACGGTTGTCGCGAAACGCTGCTCATCCTGCACCTGATGGTTGTAGGCCTGCACGGTCTTGATCTGGCCGAGGGTTTCGGAAACGTAGCTGCCGATATCGGCGACGCGGTCCTGGCTCAGCCGCGAGAGATTGCGTACACGCCGGCCGAAAATCAGGATCGGTGCGACCACGAACGGCAAGGCAATCACCACGATGCTGGTGAGCTTTGCATTGGTCACGAACAGCAACACGACGCCGCCGATAACCATCAGCAGGTTACGCAGGAACATCGACAGCGAGGAGCCGATCACCGACTGCAGCAGTGTGGTGTCGGCAGTCAGGCGTGACTGGATCTCCGAACTGCGGTTGTTCTCATAAAAGCCGGGGTGCAGATAGACCAGGTGGTTGAACACTTCACGCCGGATATCCGCCACACAGCGCTCGCCAATCCACGACACCCAGTAAAACCGCGCGAACGTGCCGACTGCCAGGCCCAGTACCATCAACATGAAAATGCCGATGCTCTGGTTCAACTGGTGCGGCGACTGGGTCATGAAGCCCCGATCGACCAGCAATTTGATCCCCTGCCCCATCGACAACGTGACAGCGGCGGTGACGATCAACGCCAGCAGCGCACCGATGACCTGCCAACGGTAGGGGGCCAGGAATCGGCTGGTCAGGCGCAGGGCGCGACGGTGCCGGGAAGAAAGCTTCGGGGTCATTCAGGTACACATCCGTGTTGATGAAAGGGGCTAGCCTAAACCTTCTATGGGGTGGAACTCTGTAAATCACAATGAGTCAGGTTAAATATGCCCCCAAAGACTAGGCCATAGTTGCTATCGGTCTAAAGTGCCGGTTGAGACGAGCGGTCATTTCTGTTTGAGTGGAGATGCCGCTTTTGACAGTCCCCAGGGAGTTGTCACAGCCTGGTCACGTGGCGGTTTTAATCTACGCGCACAACCTGATGAGGAGACAGGCCATGTCCTTGCAACACAGCAGCGATGACAAGATTCAAGTGATCCGCACCAAGCCCGGCCAACCTCTTGGTTGCTCCATCATTGACAAGGAGGGGCGTGAAGTACCGATCACTGAAGACATGATCCAGGACGCCTGCCGCGAACTGGAGAAGCGATTGGTCAAGCCTGCCGAACAAAAGTGATATAGCCAGCGTCTTCCGACCCGGCCCCTTTCTGGCCGGGTTTTTTCTGCCCGCAAATTGCCAATTGTGGTGCGACCATCGCGGGCAGGGCCGCGCCCACAAGTCCAGTGGCTAGTTCAAGTCTTGAGTAACACAGAGAACCTGGGAGAGCTGGCTTGCCCGTGATAGAGCCGATTTGATCGCTAGACAGCCACCGCCCCAAGCGCTGCCACAATCTGCTGCAACACTGGCGAATCCCCCTCGATCCGCACCTTCAGCCCCTCAATCTCACGTCGCACCGGATACTGCTTGCGCAACACATCAAAGGCCGCACGCTGCTCAGCGCCATTGCCTACAAGGCTGCGGCGGAAATCCGCATCATCCCGGCGCGGGTCGTACACGCCACGGCACAACATCGCCAGCGCCCAGGCCGGATCGCTGTCGGCGTGCAGGGTGACTTGCGACAGCCACGGCGCCGGCAGCAAGTCACTGAGCTGGATGCTCGCCGGTTGGCCAATGAAATTGCAGTAGGCCTGATAGATCTGCGCCGTCCCGCGCTGTTTGCCATCAAGGCTGTAACCGGCAATGTGCGGCGTGGCCAGTACGCAGAGTTCGGCCAGCGCGACATCGACCTCGGGTTCGGCCTCCCAGACATCGAGCGCCGCTTGCAGGTCTTCACGCTCCAGCAGCACTTTACGCAACGCAGCGTTATCGACCACCGGACCGCGCGCAGCATTGATCAGCCAGGCTCCGGGTTTAAGCTGATGCAATCGCGCCTGATCGAGCAGGTGCCAGGTCGCGCCGTCACCGCTGCGGGTCAACGGGGTATGCAGACTGATCACGTCACACTGCTCAAGGATCTGCTCCAGGCTGACGTAATCGCCACCCTCGGCCGCCTGCCGTGGTGGATCGCAGACTTTCACGTTCCAGCCCAGACCTTTGAGCACTTTGATCAGCCGACCACCGACCTCGCCGGCACCGACCACGCCATAGGTGCGTTGCGTCAGATCGACGCCTTCGATTTCGGCGAGCGTCATCAGAGTGCCGAGCACGTAATCGACCACCCCCCGAGCGTTGCAACCCGGCGCGCTGGACCAGGTGATCCCCGCTTCGGCGAAATAATCGAGGTCCAGGTGATCGGTGCCGATGGTGCACGTGCCCACAAAGCGCACCCGGCTGCCTTCCAGCAACGCCCGGTTGACCTGGGTCACCGAGCGCACCAGCAGCACGTCGGCCTGCTCGACCGTCGCACGGTCGATGGAACGGCCTGGCACCCGGCGGATCTCGCCGAAACCGGCAAAAAAGGCATCGAGCAGCGGGATATTTTCGTCGGCAACAATCAGCATGGCGGGCTCCTTTGGCGGATCGGCAGTTTAGGTGCAGATCCACCGTTGGGCCAGTGCAGACTGCATCGTGGCGAGGGCGCTTGCTCGCGCCAGACTGCGCAGCGGGCGGAAAGTCTGCCCTCGGGTTTTCCCTGAGCTACCGCGCTGGATAGTCTCGGGGGCGCTTCGTCCCCAGCGGGAGCAGGCGCCCTCGCCATAGTTGACGGGTCTGTTGATTACAAATCTGCAACAGAGGATTTTTCCTGACCAAGGTGTCAGCGGCGTAGAATGCGGCGCCTTGCGCATCAACACCTTTGGACGCTTCGCCTGTGAATTCCGTAACTGACCAACCTGTCGCTGTCTCCCTCACCCGCCCCGCGCGTATCCGCCTGGAGTTCAAGACCCTGCTCGCCCTGGCGCTGCCGATCATCATCGCGCAGCTGGCGACCACGGCCATGGGCTTCGTCGATGCAGTCATGGCCGGCCGCGTCGGACCACGGGATCTGGCGGCGGTGGCACTGGGCAACTCGATCTGGGTCCCGGTGTTTCTGCTGATGACTGGCACCCTGCTGGCCACCACCCCCAAGGTTGCCCAACGGTTCGGCGCCGGCACCCACCGCGAAATCGGCCCGATCGTCCGTCAGGCATTGTGGCTGGCGCTGGTGGTCGGCCTGATCGCGACGTCGATGCTGGTCGCCGCCGAGCCGGTGTTGCACCTGATGAAGGTCGATCCGGAATTGATCGGCCCGTGCATGCAGTACCTGCACGGTATCGCCAGCGGTCTGCCAGCGGTTGCGATCTATCACGTGCTGCGCTGCACAAGTGACGGTATCGGCCGCACCCGTCCGGCGATGGTGCTGGGCCTGTGCGGTCTGGCACTGAACATTCCGCTGAACTACATCTTCATCTATGGCCACTTCGGCGTGCCGGCCATGGGCGGCGTCGGCTGCGGTTGGGCCACGGCAATCGTGATGTGGGTCATGGCGCTGGGTCTGGCCGGTTACGAGCGCTGGGCCCCGGCCTATCGTTCGAGCGAGATCTTCAGCCGCTTCGACTGGCCACAATGGGCAGTGATCAAGCGTCTGCTGGCGGTCGGTCTGCCGATCGGCATCGCGGTGTTTGCCGAGTCGAGCATCTTCGCCGTGATCGCGCTGTTGATCGGCAGCCTCGGCGCCACTGTGGTGGCCGGGCATCAGATTGCGCTGAACGTCAGCTCGCTGGTGTTCATGATTCCGTATTCCCTCGGCATGGCGGTGACCGTCCGCGTCGGCCAGGCACTCGGTCGTGAAGAGCCTCGGGAAGCACGTTTCGCCGCCGGCGTCGGCATGGGCACCGCGCTGGCGTACGCCTGTCTGTCGGCGAGCATGATGCTGTTGTTGCGCGAGCCGATTGCGGCGATCTACACCGCTGATCCGACCGTGATTCATATCGCGGCGATGCTGATCGTGTACTCGGCGCTGTTCCAGTTTTCCGACGCGATTCAGGTCACTGCCGCCGGCGCCCTGCGCGGTTATCAGGACACGCGGGTGACGATGATCCTGACCTTGTTCGCCTACTGGGGTATCGGTTTGCCGGTGGGTTACGCCCTCGGTTTGACCGACTGGCTCGGCGCGCCACGGGGCCCGAGTGGTTTGTGGCAGGGTTTGATCGTCGGTTTGAGCTGTGCGGCACTGATGTTGTCGATCCGTCTGACCCGCAGTGCGCGCAAGCGTATCCGGATCAGTCGTTCGCTGGGCTGAGTCTTCTCTTTACAGCGGAACAAAAAATGTGGGAGCCAGCCTGCTGGTTCCCACAGTTGTTTGTGCGCTGCCTTGGTTTCAGGCGTGTTTCTTGCGGATCCAGTACAGATAGGTACCGGACTCTTCGTGCTGCTCGACCAGCTCGTGGTCGAGAAACACGCAGAACTTGGGAATGTCGCGCTTGGTCGAGGGATCGGTGGCGATCACCTTGAGCAGGCCGCCGGGCACCAGATCGCGAATGTGCTGGTGCAGCATCATCACCGGCTCCGGGCAATTGAGGCCGGTGGCGTCGAGGGTGCCGTCGACCGGGGTATCGATCATTTCACTCATGATTCACTCCTGAAACTGGCCGGCATTGTCGCGCATTGCCGAGCGTGTGGCGAGGGAGCTTGCTCCCGCTCGGCGGCGTAGCCGTCGTAAAACCTTTTTGCCCGGTGCGCCGGAACTAACATGGATGCTGAATTCAGGGCCGCCTCGCAGCCCTGCGGGAGCAAGTCACTCGCCATAACGGCCAGTTACATATTTCAGCGGGATTTGGCTTTCTTGATGTCGTGACGGCGCAGGTGGCACGTCACTTCTTCGCGGTCGTGATACAGCTGTTTGCAGCCGATATCGACCTTGATCCCACGGGCCTTGAAACCATCGGCGATGCGCTCGAGCAAACGTTTCACTTCAGCATAACGCTGCTTCATCGGCAGTTTCAGATTGACCACCGCCTCGCGGCAATGGCCCTCGCCAATCCACTCTTCGAGCATCGCCGCGTTACGCGCCGGCTTCTCGACGATGTCGCAGACCATCCAGTCCACCGGTTGCTTGGGCTTGAAGGTGAAACCATCGGCCATCAGGTGCTGAACCAGGCCAGTGTCCATCAGGCTTTCAGCCATCGGACCGTTATCAATGGCGGTCACCAGCATGCCGCGGTTGACCAGTTGCCAGGTCCAGCCGCCCGGCGCGGCGCCGAGATCCACACCGGTCATGTCACTGTGCAAGCGATCTTCCCACTGATCCCGCGGAATGAAGTGGTGCCAGGCCTCTTCCAGTTTCAACGTCGAACGGCTGGGCGCTTCTCGGGGAAACTTCAGGCGTGGAATACCCATTGGCCACATCGCCGAGTTACCCGCATCAGCCATGCCGAGGAACACTTCGCGGCCACTCTTGAAGGTCAGCAACAGACGCGGCTTGCTGGCGTCCTCCACCAGTTTGCCGGCAGCAGTCAATGCCTTGCGCAGCGGACCTTCGAATTTCTTGCAGAAGTTCGACAGCTCCTTGCCATCGTTGGTGTCGACGACTTCCAGCCACAGGCTACCGAATACCGGAAAATCGGCCATGTGCGCGAGGATCACGCTGATGCGGTCGTTTTCCGGCAGATCAATGAAAAGCCCGCGCGCCCACTGGCGTGGGAAAATCAACTCGGCAAAACGCTGACCGCGCATCAGGCGCTCGGCGCCGTCTTCTTCGGTGCAGACGAACTCGGCGTACGCAGTGGCCGCTTTGGCCTTGGCGTAACCGGCCACGTTGAGCTGGGCGGCGAGGTCGGAAATTTCCGAACAGACTTCGCCTTCGAAGCCTGGCCGGCAATGCATGAATAGGGTGTTCATTCTTACTCCTGGGCAGAGGGCGGACATTCGGCCCCTGCGCGCTGCTCAAGCCTTGCGATGAAGCAAAGCCTGTCACGAAAACCGGCGCATGATAGCCGAGTTCGGAACCTTGGACTTATTGATAGAGTCCAGTTATTAGCCAGCTACTGAAAACAGGGCTACGTTGATAGCTCTGCCCGTCCCCTCCGTCCGTAGCCGTGCGGACTCAAAGGAGTGATCGTAATGCCGTCCCTCGATAGTCTGAAGACCCTCAAAACCCTGCAGATCGACCAAAAGACCTACCACTATTTCAGTCTGCCGGATGCCGCGAAAAGCCTGGGCAATATCGACCAGTTGCCGATGTCGCTGAAAGTCCTGCTGGAAAACCTGCTGCGCTGGGAAGATGAAAAAACCGTCACCGGCGCCGACCTCAAGGCGATTGCCGCTTGGCTCAAGGAGCGCCGCTCCGACCGCGAGATCCAGTACCGCCCGGCCCGCGTATTGATGCAAGACTTTACCGGCGTACCCGCCGTAGTCGACCTCGCCGCGATGCGTGCGGCGATGGCCAAGGCCGGCGGCGATCCGCAGCGGATCAACCCGCTGTCGCCGGTGGACCTGGTGATCGACCACTCGGTGATGGTCGACAAATTCGGCAGCGCCAGCGCGTTTGAACAGAATGTCGACATCGAAATGCAGCGTAACGGCGAACGTTATGCGTTCCTGCGCTGGGGTCAAAGCGCCTTCGACAACTTCAGCGTGGTGCCGCCGGGTACCGGGATCTGTCATCAGGTCAACCTCGAATACCTCGGGCGCACGGTGTGGACCAAGGATGAGGACGGGCGCACCTACGCATTCCCCGACACCTTGGTCGGCACCGACTCCCACACCACCATGATCAATGGCCTCGGCGTGCTCGGCTGGGGCGTCGGCGGCATCGAGGCGGAAGCGGCGATGCTCGGGCAGCCGGTGTCGATGCTGATTCCGGAAGTCATCGGTTTCAAACTCACCGGCAAGCTCAAGGAAGGCATCACCGCCACCGACCTGGTGCTGACCGTCACGCAGATGCTGCGCAAAAAAGGCGTGGTCGGCAAATTCGTCGAGTTCTACGGTGACGGCCTCGCCGACCTGCCGCTGGCGGATCGCGCGACCATCGCTAACATGGCCCCGGAATACGGCGCCACCTGCGGCTTCTTCCCGGTCGATGATGTGACCCTGGAATACCTGCGCCTGTCGGGTCGTCCGCCTGAAGTGGTGAAACTGGTCGAGGCCTACACCAAGGCCCAGGGCCTGTGGCGCCTGCCCGGTCAGGAACCGGTGTTCACCGACAGCCTGGCGCTGGACATGGGCAGCGTCGAAGCCAGCCTGGCCGGGCCGAAACGCCCGCAGGACCGGGTCTCGTTGCCGAATGTCGCACAAGCCTTCAGTGATTTCATGGACCTGCAATTCAAACCCACCAGCAAGGAAGAAGGTCGCCTGGAAAGCGAAGGTGGTGGTGGCGTGGCCGTGGGCAACGCCGATCTGGTCGGCGAAACCGAGTACGAATACGAAGGCCACACCTATCGCCTGAAGAACGGCGCGGTGGTGATCGCCGCGATCACCTCCTGCACCAACACCTCCAACCCGAGCGTAATGATGGCGGCCGGTCTACTGGCGAAAAAAGCCGTAGAGAAGGGCCTGACGCGCAAGCCGTGGGTGAAGAGTTCGCTGGCGCCCGGCTCGAAAGTGGTCACCGACTACTACAAGGCCGCCGGGCTGACGCAATACCTCGATCAACTCGGGTTCTCGCTGGTCGGCTACGGCTGCACCACGTGCATCGGCAACTCCGGACCGCTGCCGGAGCCGATCGAGAAAGCTATCCAGAAAGCCGATCTCACCGTGGCGTCGGTGCTGTCCGGCAACCGCAACTTCGAAGGCCGGGTGCATCCGCTGGTCAAGACCAACTGGCTGGCGTCGCCGCCGCTGGTGGTCGCTTACGCACTGGCCGGCAGCGTGCGCACCGACATCAGCAGCGAGCCACTGGGCAACGATCAGCAAGGCAATCCGGTGTACCTGCGTGACATCTGGCCGAGCAGCCAGGAAATCGCCGCTGCGGTAAATCAGGTCAACACCGCAATGTTCCACAAGGAATACGCCGAAGTGTTTGCCGGTGATGAACAGTGGCAAGCAATCGAAGTGCCGCAAGCGGCGACCTATGTCTGGCAGGACGATTCGACGTACATCCAGCATCCGCCATTTTTCGACGATATTGGCGGGCCGTTGCCGGAGATCAGCGATGTCAAAGCGGCGAAGGTGCTGGCATTGCTCGGCGATTCAGTGACCACCGACCACATCTCCCCTGCCGGTAACATCAAGGCCGACAGTCCGGCCGGGCGTTATCTGCGCGAAAAAGGTGTGGAACCACGGGACTTCAACTCCTACGGTTCACGCCGTGGCAACCATGAAGTGATGATGCGCGGCACCTTCGCCAACATCCGCATCCGCAACGAAATGCTCGGCGGCGAAGAAGGTGGCAACACCCTCTACATCCCGAGTGGCGAGAAGATGGCGATCTATGACGCCGCCATGCGTTATCAGGCCGACGGCACGCCACTGGTAGTGATTGCCGGTCAGGAATACGGCACCGGCTCCAGCCGCGACTGGGCGGCCAAAGGCACTAATCTGCTGGGCGTCAAAGCGGTAATCGCCGAAAGCTTCGAGCGCATCCATCGTTCCAACCTGGTGGGCATGGGCGTGTTACCGCTGCAGTTCAAGCTCGATCAGAACCGCAAGAGCCTCAATCTCACTGGCAAGGAAACCTTCGAGATTCAGGGCCTGACCGGCGTCGAGCTGACACCGCGGATGAATTTGCCGCTGGTGATCACCCGTGAAGACGGGCGTCAGGAGAAGATCGAGGTGTTGTGCCGGATCGATACCTTGAACGAGGTTGAATACTTTAAATCGGGCGGGATCCTGCATTACGTCCTGCGCCAACTGATCGCCTCATAACGCGCGCCCTCTGTAGAAACGGCCGAAGGCTGCGATCTTTAGATTTGGTTTTAAGATCAAGATCAAAAGATTGCAGCCTTCGGCAACTCTTACAGGGGGTTTACTTTTCCATGGACGAAAAAAAACCCGCCGAAGCGGGTTTTTCCCAAGACCATTATCGACTCCCTGTCGGCAGCGATCCTTGCAAATGGTCGATCATCCATGATCCTGAAACACTCCCTGTGTCTCAGTTGATGGGTGTAGATTACGCTCTGGATCCAATCGGCAATAGTCGTAAAAGCTACCAGTGCGTGTAAGACATTCGCTATAGACCCCCTTCCGAAAACCCTTAGCCCTGTCAGTCGTCGAGCATGGCAGCGGATATCTGCGCGACTTTCAGCGGCCGCGACGTTTGCGCCTGCTGGTCATTTTCGAAAAACCGCCAGTACCCAGCGTTTCAACCAGGGCTGGAAAACCTCAGCCGCCGTCACGCTCACGTGCCCGGGCGCTCTCGGCAAGAAACTGTTCGAGCCGGCTCAACTGCTCCTCCCAGCCACGGCTGTCCATGTAATAGGCCTCTTTCTGGCGGACATCGGGAATGTGCGCGAAGCCGGACTCTGACACCTTGAGCAACGTGCCGTTCTCGAAGTCTTCCAGTTCGAACCTGACCAGCGTGGTCGGCTCCTGGGAATAGTCGATCTTCGGATTCACGGCATACGGATGCCAGCGGAACGAGAACAACTGCTGCGGTTCGACCCGCTCGATCAGCACATTCCACAACACATGTTCATAACCCGGATACGTGACTTGCCCTTGCGTCCATTCGCCGGCAATGAACCGCCTGCCCTCCAGCGCCACCCCAAACCACTGGCCAAACGCCTCGGCATCGACCAAGGCACGCCAGACATGGGAACGTGGCGCCTTGAGAGTGATTTTGCGTTCGAAACTATTGGGTACTGGTTTCATACGTCACCTCCTGTTCTGAACACTAGGCTCGTATGACCACATGTCCAACCTGAAGTTGTATCAAACGGTCAACGGCCCGGGCTCGACCTTTGACCGTTGCGTCTAAACTCAGCGGTTATTCCGGCAGACATTGGAGCAGACCATGCAGTCTCCGCACTATGCCGCCCTCTGGGCATCACTGCTGACGCTGTCAGCCTGCATCAGTTCCGTAGACCACTGGAGCAAGCCTGGCGCGTCCCAGGCGACAGTGGAGCACGACAAAGCCGAGTGCCAGTATCAGGCCAAGTCGGCGACTGCCAGTTACAACAGCACGCCGTCGGACAAGAGCATGGAAGCGGCGGTCGGCGCCGGAGTGGGTGACGGAATTGTGGTGGCGGAGAAACAGATCGACCTGACCAATGACTGCATGCGCCTGCGCGGTTACAGCGGGAGTTGAGTCTGATCGCTACAATGCCGGTTATTCCCGTCATCTACAGTGAGCCCCCCCTATGTCCCCACGTTTTTTCCTGGCCCTGTCGCCCCTGGTGTTCACCCCCCTAGCCCACGCCGCCGTCGACTGCGCCAATGCCAGCGATCAGGCGACGATGAATCAGTGTGCCGGACAGGACTTCAAGGCAGCGGACAAAGAATTGAATGCGCTGTATCAGCAGATCACCGGGCGCTTGAAGGACAACCCGGAGGGCAAGAAGTTGTTGGTCAACGCGCAGCGGGCGTGGATCGGATTTCGCGATGCCGAGTGCAAGTTTTCATCGTCGGGTGTAACGGGCGGAAGTGTTTATCCCTGGGTTTACAGCAATTGCCTGACGGCGGTGACCAAGGTCCGGGTCGAGGCGCTGAAGCAGTATTTGAAGTGTGAGGAAGGGGATATGAGTTGCCCGGTACCAGGGGCCTGAGGTTGTAGTGGATTCGCTGGTGGCGGTTTTCAATCCAGTATTGAGTGAAGACCACCACGTTGCAGCGATGACAGCGACCAGCATAGATCCATGACACATCCTGAAACGCCTACTGCCAGCGCATGACTTAAGCACAGCCTCAGATCGCCGATAAATGACTTACAACCAACGATCAGGGAATGACGACATGGCGATCTCTTTAAACTCTGCATTTATTCAGCCTTCAGCCGCTGAACTGACCAAATCCGCACAACCGCTGAACATAAAGTCGCTCAGCGAAGACCTCCAGAAGACGGCGGTCAACCTCAATCCGGCGGCGGTTTATCATCCCAGTGATGACGCCCAGACTGTCAGCCCGACCCTCGAAGCGATCGACGTCTGGCTTGGCCGCCCCCAGGCTGCAGACTTCCCGAAAATCGCCGAACAGCATAGAAATGCCCACGAATCGCTGAAGCTGGCGTTCGAGGACTTCAAGTCGGCGTTGAGTGACACTTTTCCGGATCTGGCCAACAAGAAATTCGGCTTTACCGTTGAAACCGATGGCAGCCTCAAGGCGTTGAATTCCAATAGCGAGCTGAGCGCCTCAGACATGGAGCAATTGAACGCCCTGCTCAATGCCTCTGGCGCACTCAAAACCGCGGCGAACAGCTACCGCGACACCTCCATCGAACTGGTCGCGGCCGATGCCGGGTGGGGAGGCAGCCACTTGGGCAAGTACAACCTGACCAAAGAAAACTTCGCCAACACCATTGATCTGGCGGCCCTGTTTATACCCAAGGGCAAAGCGCCGAGCGCTGAAGCCATCGACGGCCTGTTCTCTCATCAGTTGTGGCGTAAAGGCGAACTGGGGACACCGGCGTCGGATGCCGCCATCGTCGCCGCACGCGAGGCCGCTATCAATGCCAAAAGAATCGACGAAAAAGTCTGATTGCCCCGCGCAGCCGTTGTCGTTCAAACGTGCGGATCACCCGGCGCCTTGGTTGGCGCCGCGTACTGCGGCTTGAGATGGCCGTCCTGATCAAGTAGCCAGGCGTCCATGATCTGCCGCACGACAGGGCCGGCAACCCGACCACCGGCCTCACCGTTTTCGATCATGACCGAGATCGCGATTTTCGGATGCTCGGCCGGGGCGAAGCCGACGAACAAGGCGTTGTCGCGATGGCGTTCGAGGGTCTTCTCGCGGTTGTAGCGCTCGCCCTGTTTGATCGCCACCACCTGCGCAGTACCACTCTTGCCGGCAATGCGGTATTGCGCCCCTGCAGCGGCCGCACGGGCGATGCCGCGGGCGTCGTGCATCACCATTTGCATACCGTGGTTGACCTGTTCCCAGTCGCGCGGATCCTTGAGCAGGATGTTCGGCATGGGATGCTCGTCGACCGGTGCGACACCATCGACGGTCTTGGCCAGGTGCGGCCGGTTCCATACGCCCTTGTTGGCGATCAGCGCAGTGGCCTGGGCCAGTTGCAGCGGCGTGACCTGCATATAGCCCTGGCCGATGCCAAGGATCACGGTTTCACCGGGGAACCAGGCCTGGCGTCGAGTGGCGCGCTTCCAGGCTTGGGATGGCATCAGGCCTGGCGACTCTTCGAACATGTCCAGCGAGACTTTCTCACCGAGGCCGAACATGGCCATGTAATCGTGCAGGCGATCAATGCCGAGCTTGTGCGCCAGATCATAGAAGTAGGTGTCGTTGGAGCGCATGATCGCGGCGTCCATGTCTACCCAGCCATCGCCGCTGTGGTTCCAGTTACGGTACTTGTGATCGAAATCCGGGAGCTGATAGTAACCCGGGTCGAAGACGCGGGTCTGTGGGGTCACCACACCCGCATCGAGACCGGCGATTGCCACCTCTGGCTTGATTGTTGAGCCCGGCGCGTACAAGCCGCGCAATACGCGGTTGAACAGCGGCCGGTCGATGGAATCACGCAGCGCCGAGTACTCCTTGGAACTGATGCCCGTGACAAACAGATTAGGGTCGAAACTCGGGTTGCTGACCATGGCGAGCACTTCGCCCGTGGACGGGTCGAGCGCGACGACGGAGCCACGACGATCGCCCAGAGCAGCTTCGGCGGCTTCCTGCAGTTTGACGTCGAGGCTCAGAACGATGTTTTTGCCGGGCACAGGATCAGTGTGTTTGAGCACCCGCAGCACACGCCCCTGGGCGTTGGTTTCCACTTCTTCGTAGCCAACGTGACCGTGCAGCTGAGCTTCATAGAAGCGTTCAATACCGGTTTTACCGATGGACTGGGTGCCGCGGTATTCAACCGAATCGAGGGCCTTGGATTCTTTTTCGTTGATCCGGCCGACGTAACCGATCGAATGGGCGAAATGGGCGCCGAGCGGATAATGGCGGACGAACTGCGGTTCAACGTCGAGTCCTGGCAGGCGGAATTCGTTGACCGCCAGCACAGCGATCTGCTCTTCCGTCAGCTCATAGAACAGTGTTACTGGCGTGAAGGGATGGCGGGACTGCTTCATGGCCTTGTCGAACACCGTGCGATCTTCGGCAGGCAGGTGCAGCAGATTGATGACCTCGTCCAGCTCCCGATTGACGTCAGTGGCGCGTTCACGGGTGATCGTCAGGTTGTAGCTGGGGCGGTTGTCGGCCAGCAGCACACCATTGCGGTCGTAGATCAGGCCGCGTGTCGGCGGGATGGGCAAGACGTGGACACGATTGTTTTCTGAGATGGTGGAGTGGTAGTCGAACTCCACCACTTGCAGGATGTAAAGGCGTACCACCAGGGCGCAGCTAATGGCGAAGACGAACAAGGCGCAGGCGATCAACCGCTTGTTGACCAGACGCGTCTCTTTTTCGTGGTCCTTGATCGGGATGGCTTCAGGCATTTCTACAGCGACTCTTTTACATAAATGAGTGCCGATCCGTGGGCATGACATCAGTCCGTTAAAAAACGAGCTGCACCATACCAAAAACTACCCGGTCACTTCAGAACGATTTTTCCCAATGGCAGCTCTTGCGACGGCTGGATCTGACCTGAAACTTTCCTGCGGGCAAAACAAAACCCCAACTGCTTTCGCAATTGGGGTTTCGGAATTTAATCTTGACGATGACCTACTCTCACATGGGGAAACCCCACACTACCATCGGCGATGCATCGTTTCACTTCTGAGTTCGGGATGGGATCAGGTGGTTCCAACGCTCTATGGTCGTCAAGAAATTCGGGTACTGACTCGTGACCATCTGGTCTCGCTTCAGCAAATCGGGTATGTGATACAGGTGTCTTGTGAGTTGCGCGAACTTTCGGTTCGTTTCGTCTTCACACACCGCAATCTGCTCTCTTCGACGCAAATTGCTTGGGTGTTATATGGTCAAGCCTCACGGGCAATTAGTATTGGTTAGCTCAACGCCTCACAGCGCTTACACACCCAACCTATCAACGTCGTAGTCTTCGACGGCCCTTCAGGGAACTCAAGGTTCCAGTGAGATCTCATCTTGAGGCAAGTTTCCCGCTTAGATGCTTTCAGCGGTTATCTTTCCCGAACATAGCTACCCGGCAATGCCACTGGCGTGACAACCGGAACACCAGAGGTTCGTCCACTCCGGTCCTCTCGTACTAGGAGCAGCCCCTCTCAAATCTCAAACGTCCACGGCAGATAGGGACCGAACTGTCTCACGACGTTCTAAACCCAGCTCGCGTACCACTTTAAATGGCGAACAGCCATACCCTTGGGACCGGCTTCAGCCCCAGGATGTGATGAGCCGACATCGAGGTGCCAAACACCGCCGTCGATATGAACTCTTGGGCGGTATCAGCCTGTTATCCCCGGAGTACCTTTTATCCGTTGAGCGATGGCCCTTCCATACAGAACCACCGGATCACTAAGACCTACTTTCGTACCTGCTCGACGTGTCTGTCTCGCAGTCAAGCGCGCTTTTGCCTTTATACTCTACGACCGATTTCCGACCGGTCTGAGCGCACCTTCGTACTCCTCCGTTACTCTTTAGGAGGAGACCGCCCCAGTCAAACTACCCACCATACACTGTCCTCGATCCGGATAACGGACCTGAGTTAGAACCTCAAAGTTGCCAGGGTGGTATTTCAAGGATGGCTCCACGCGAACTGGCGTCCACGCTTCAAAGCCTCCCACCTATCCTACACAAGCAAATTCAAAGTCCAGTGCAAAGCTATAGTAAAGGTTCACGGGGTCTTTCCGTCTAGCCGCGGATACACTGCATCTTCACAGCGATTTCAATTTCACTGAGTCTCGGGTGGAGACAGCGCCGCCATCGTTACGCCATTCGTGCAGGTCGGAACTTACCCGACAAGGAATTTCGCTACCTTAGGACCGTTATAGTTACGGCCGCCGTTTACCGGGGCTTCGATCAAGAGCTTCGCGTTAGCTAACCCCATCAATTAACCTTCCGGCACCGGGCAGGCGTCACACCCTATACGTCCACTTTCGTGTTTGCAGAGTGCTGTGTTTTTAATAAACAGTCGCAGCGGCCTGGTATCTTCGACCGGCATGAGCTTACGGAGCAAGTCCTTCACCCTCACCGGCGCACCTTCTCCCGAAGTTACGGTGCCATTTTGCCTAGTTCCTTCACCCGAGTTCTCTCAAGCGCCTTGGTATTCTCTACCCAACCACCTGTGTCGGTTTGGGGTACGGTTCCTGGTTATCTGAAGCTTAGAAGCTTTTCTTGGAAGCATGGCATCAACCACTTCGTCACCTGAAAGGTAACTCGTCATCAGCTCTCGGCCTTAGAATCCCGGATTTACCTAAGATTCCAGCCTACCACCTTAAACTTGGACAACCAACGCCAAGCTGGCCTAGCCTTCTCCGTCCCTCCATCGCAATAACCAGAAGTACAGGAATATTAACCTGTTTTCCATCGACTACGCTTTTCAGCCTCGCCTTAGGGACCGACTAACCCTGCGTCGATTAACGTTGCGCAGGAAACCTTGGTCTTTCGGCGTGGGTGTTTTTCACACCCATTGTCGTTACTCATGTCAGCATTCGCACTTCTGATACCTCCAGCAAGCTTCTCAACTCACCTTCACAGGCTTACAGAACGCTCCTCTACCGCATCACCCGTAGGTGATACCCGTAGCTTCGGTGTATGGTTTGAGCCCCGTTACATCTTCCGCGCAGGCCGACTCGACTAGTGAGCTATTACGCTTTCTTTAAAGGGTGGCTGCTTCTAAGCCAACCTCCTAGCTGTCTAAGCCTTCCCACATCGTTTCCCACTTAACCATAACTTTGGGACCTTAGCTGACGGTCTGGGTTGTTTCCCTTTTCACGACGGACGTTAGCACCCGCCGTGTGTCTCCCATGCTCGGCACTTGTAGGTATTCGGAGTTTGCATCGGTTTGGTAAGTCGGGATGACCCCCTAGCCGAAACAGTGCTCTACCCCCTACAGTGATACATGAGGCGCTACCTAAATAGCTTTCGAGGAGAACCAGCTATCTCCGAGCTTGATTAGCCTTTCACTCCGATCCACAGGTCATCCGCTAACTTTTCAACGGTAGTCGGTTCGGTCCTCCAGTCAGTGTTACCTAACCTTCAACCTGCCCATGGATAGATCGCCCGGTTTCGGGTCTATTCCCAGCGACTAGACGCCCTATTAAGACTCGCTTTCGCTACGCCTCCCCTATTCGGTTAAGCTCGCCACTGAAAATAAGTCGCTGACCCATTATACAAAAGGTACGCAGTCACAGAACAAAGTCTGCTCCCACTGCTTGTACGCATACGGTTTCAGGATCTATTTCACTCCCCTCTCCGGGGTTCTTTTCGCCTTTCCCTCACGGTACTAGTTCACTATCGGTCAGTCAGTAGTATTTAGCCTTGGAGGATGGTCCCCCCATATTCAGACAAAGTTTCTCGTGCTCCGTCCTACTCGATTTCATGACTAAGAGATTTTCGCGTACAGGGCTATCACCCACTATGGCCGCACTTTCCAGAGCGTTCCGCTAATCTCAAAGCCACTTAAGGGCTAGTCCCCGTTCGCTCGCCACTACTAAGGGAATCTCGGTTGATTTCTTTTCCTCAGGGTACTTAGATGTTTCAGTTCCCCTGGTTCGCCTCTTGCACCTATGTATTCAGTACAAGATAACCATCTTATGATGGCTGGGTTCCCCCATTCAGACATCTCCGGATCAAAGTCTGTTTGCCGACTCCCCGAAGCTTTTCGCAGGCTACCACGTCTTTCATCGCCTCTGACTGCCAAGGCATCCACCGTATGCGCTTCTTCACTTGACCATATAACCCCAAGCAATCTGGTTATACTGTGAAGACGACATTCGCCGAAAATTCGCAAAACTCTTAAGAGTCACTCACAAATTTTACCTTAGCCTGATCCGTTACCAGTGAAAGTAACGTTCAGTCTATCTTTCTATCACATACCCAAATTTTTAAAGAACGAACTAGTCAAAGACTAGAAATCAACATTCATCATCACACTGATGGAATGCTCATTTCTAAGCTTTCAAACTTCAGAAGCAGTAGTGGTGGAGCCAAGCGGGATCGAACCGCTGACCTCCTGCGTGCAAGGCAGGCGCTCTCCCAGCTGAGCTATGGCCCCGTATTTCTACAGGCGTTTCCCACACAAAATTGGTGGGTCTGGGCAGATTCGAACTGCCGACCTC
This sequence comes from Pseudomonas sp. GNP014, assembly GCF_054344005.1. Taxonomy (NCBI): domain Bacteria; kingdom Pseudomonadati; phylum Pseudomonadota; class Gammaproteobacteria; order Pseudomonadales; family Pseudomonadaceae; genus Pseudomonas; species Pseudomonas sp. GNP014. The sequence goes on from NZ_JBTGUS010000001.1 coordinate 5,462,013, forward strand.
ACCCTTATCAGGGGTGCGCTCTAACCAACTGAGCTACAGACCCAATTTCGGGCTGCTTCTATCGTCTTCTTCAATGAATCAAGCAATTCGTGTGGGAACTTATGGAGCAGCTGATGTCGTCGATTAAGGAGGTGATCCAGCCGCAGGTTCCCCTACGGCTACCTTGTTACGACTTCACCCCAGTCATGAATCACACCGTGGTAACCGTCCCCCCGAAGGTTAGACTAGCTACTTCTGGTGCAACCCACTCCCATGGTGTGACGGGCGGTGTGTACAAGGCCCGGGAACGTATTCACCGCGACATTCTGATTCGCGATTACTAGCGATTCCGACTTCACGCAGTCGAGTTGCAGACTGCGATCCGGACTACGATCGGTTTTATGGGATTAGCTCCACCTCGCGGCTTGGCAACCCTTTGTACCGACCATTGTAGCACGTGTGTAGCCCAGGCCGTAAGGGCCATGATGACTTGACGTCATCCCCACCTTCCTCCGGTTTGTCACCGGCAGTCTCCTTAGAGTGCCCACCATTACGTGCTGGTAACTAAGGACAAGGGTTGCGCTCGTTACGGGACTTAACCCAACATCTCACGACACGAGCTGACGACAGCCATGCAGCACCTGTCTCAATGTTCCCGAAGGCACCAATCCATCTCTGGAAAGTTCATTGGATGTCAAGGCCTGGTAAGGTTCTTCGCGTTGCTTCGAATTAAACCACATGCTCCACCGCTTGTGCGGGCCCCCGTCAATTCATTTGAGTTTTAACCTTGCGGCCGTACTCCCCAGGCGGTCAACTTAATGCGTTAGCTGCGCCACTAAGAGCTCAAGGCTCCCAACGGCTAGTTGACATCGTTTACGGCGTGGACTACCAGGGTATCTAATCCTGTTTGCTCCCCACGCTTTCGCACCTCAGTGTCAGTATCAGTCCAGGTGGTCGCCTTCGCCACTGGTGTTCCTTCCTATATCTACGCATTTCACCGCTACACAGGAAATTCCACCACCCTCTACCATACTCTAGCTCGCCAGTTTTGGATGCAGTTCCCAGGTTGAGCCCGGGGATTTCACATCCAACTTAACGAACCACCTACGCGCGCTTTACGCCCAGTAATTCCGATTAACGCTTGCACCCTCTGTATTACCGCGGCTGCTGGCACAGAGTTAGCCGGTGCTTATTCTGTCGGTAACGTCAAAATTGCAGAGTATTAATCTACAACCCTTCCTCCCAACTTAAAGTGCTTTACAATCCGAAGACCTTCTTCACACACGCGGCATGGCTGGATCAGGCTTTCGCCCATTGTCCAATATTCCCCACTGCTGCCTCCCGTAGGAGTCTGGACCGTGTCTCAGTTCCAGTGTGACTGATCATCCTCTCAGACCAGTTACGGATCGTAGCCTTGGTGAGCCATTACCTCACCAACTAGCTAATCCGACCTAGGCTCATCTGATAGCGCAAGGCCCGAAGGTCCCCTGCTTTCTCCCGTAGGACGTATGCGGTATTAGCGTTCCTTTCGAAACGTTGTCCCCCACTACCAGGCAGATTCCTAGGCATTACTCACCCGTCCGCCGCTGAATCCATGAGCAAGCTCACTTCATCCGCTCGACTTGCATGTGTTAGGCCTGCCGCCAGCGTTCAATCTGAGCCATGATCAAACTCTTCAGTTCAAACATCTTTGGGTTTTTAAGAAACCCTAAACTTGGCTCAGCAATCGTTGGTTACATCTTTGATTTCTCGCGGAGTAACTTGTGATGCTGATAATCTTGTTGACTATCAGTCTGACCCCACAAGCACCCACACGAATTGCTTGATTCAGTTGTTAAAGAGCGGTTGGTTAAGATCTTTCGTCTCAACCGAGGCGCGCATTCTACAGCAGCCTCACTTGCTGTCAAGTGATTATTTTCAGAAGTTTTCGAAGATTTCCTCAACAACTTCAACCACTTGCGCTTCCGATCTCTCGTTAGCGGGAGGCGAATTCTACAGCGTTACTCGCTGTTGTCAACACCTCTTTTTCTCCGCTTTCGACCGAGAAGATCGAACCGTTGAAAGCACCAGATCAACCGGCATCTCCAACTCCTTCCAGGCTTCGATAAACTGAAGCAAGCCACTGCCGAAAACTGCGTAACTCATTGAATCTCAAGGAGTTTTCCGTTTCGACTGCGCCGGAAGTGGGGCGAATTATAGACTTCCAGAATCTGCCGTCAACACTTAATTCTGTTTTTCTATCGTTCTAAGAAAAAACGACCTATATATAGACGCCACCGCAGTGAATGCGCAGTATATTGCCCAATATCTACAACAATACCCTGCTCTTACCTTGGACGATGCCGCGCAATGAATGACCAACCTCGCTCTCTTGCCTCAATGCTGTTCCCGGTTGGCCTGCTGTTAATAGCCATGGGGTCAATCCAGTCCGGCGCGTCTTTGGCCAAGAGCATGTTCCCGGTGGTAGGCGCCCAAGGCACCACCACGCTGCGATTAGTCTTCGCCAGTGTAATCATGTTGCTACTGCTGCGCCCATGGCGTGCCAGGCTGACCTCCAGATCATTGCGCACCGTGATCGTCTACGGCATGGCATTGGGTGGCATGAACTTCCTCTTCTATATGTCCCTGCGCACCGTGCCGCTGGGAATCGCGGTTGCGCTTGAGTTCACCGGTCCATTGGCGGTTGCCATCTATGCATCGCGTCGAGCCATCGACTTTCTATGGATCGGCCTCGCCGCCATCGGATTGCTGCTCTTGATTCCGACGGGCGCAACCTCCAGCGGGATTGATCTGCTGGGTGCCGGTTATGCGTTAGGGGCCGGCGTCTGCTGGGCGCTCTATATTCTGTTCGGTCAAAAGGCTGGGGCTGACAACGGCGTCACCACCGCGGCTCTAGGTGTAATGATCGCGGCACTGTTTGTTGCGCCGATCGGTATCGTGCATGCCGGCGCTGCGCTGCTGACACCGTCACTGATACCTGTCGCCATTGGCGTCGCCATCTTGTCCACCGCCCTGCCCTACACCCTGGAAATGGTTGCACTCACGCGCATGCCCGCCCGTACTTTCGGTACGTTGATGAGCATCGAGCCTGCATTCGGCGCCTTGTCTGGCCTGTTATTCCTGCAGGAATACCTCTCACTGTCACAATGGATGGCCATCCTCTGCATTATTCTGGCTTCCGTCGGCGCCACCCTGACCATGGGCAGCGCCGCCAAACCTGCCATTGCGGCAGATTGAAGCGGGATTTCACGAAGGTCTGGCAATTGGCGCTCATTTAGGCCATGTTTAGGCCTTAACTTGATGCCATACATGGATTTTTCGAGCAGGGATTTGAAAGCGCTCAGAGCGCAAGCGAAGACAGGCAGACCCGAGCGTCAGACTCGCGGCCGCTATAAGGACGGTAATGAAACGAATTTTGATACTTATCGCTGTACTCGCGATTGCGGGCTGTGCGGCGACGTCGAAGACCCAGGTAAAACACGGCAAAAAAGGGCTGCATATCAATTGTTCTGGACTGTCGTCCTCTTGGGACAAGTGCTACACCAGCGCAGCCAACTCCTGCGCTCCGAAAGGCTACAAAGTCATCGCCAAGTCCGGAGACACCGTAGAAGAGCCGGGTGATTATCCGTTTGGCCTCAACCCTGCCGGTTATACCAGCCGCAGCATGATCGTCATTTGCAAATAGTTCAGCCCTGCCCGGCGAGCTGGCGACCGATTTCTTCATGGCTGGACTTCAGCACTTCGCGCTGAATGTCCGGCGTGGCCAGCATCCGCGCCACCACCAATGCCCCGACACACTGCGACAGAATCGACCACGCGAGGCTGTCGCTTTCCAGTATTTGCGCCCAGCTTTTCTGCAGCCGACAGATCCACAACTCGGCCTGCTCGCGCACCTGCAATTCGGAACGGGCGATTTCCGCGCCCAGCGCCGGCAACGCGCAGCCGGCCTCGGGCTGCTCAACATGAGACATGCTCAAATAGTGTTTGAGACAGCGCTCCAGTCGCGTCCGGTCCTGCGTGCCCTGCCCGCCCAGGCGCTCCAGGCTTTGACCCAGTTCGCGCTCAACGATGGCCGTAAACAACGCATCCTTCGAAGAGAAATGACTGTAGAACGCCGCGCCACTCAGTCCAATCGCCTTCATCAAGCCATCGACGCCTACCGTGGAAAACCCGGAACGCTTCGCCGAGAGCGCACTGCTGTGCAATAGCTTGTCCCGGGTTTCCTGTTTGTGACTGGCAGAGTAACGCATGAATGTGCCCCGAATTGCTCGTCTTGACGTTGCCCGGATCCTAGCATAACGTTCGTTCACTTAACGATCGTTTACTAAAGGGAATCCCCCATGAATAACAACAAGGTCGTATTGGTGGTCGGTGCAGGCGATGCGACAGGCGGCGCCATTGCCAGGCGTTTCGCCAGGGAAGGTTACGTCGCCTGTCTGACCCGACGCAGCGCCGACAAATTGCAGCCACTGGTAGAGGCGATTAATGCCGAAGGTGGCGAAGCCCACGGATTTGCCTGCGATGCGCGCAAGGAAGAAGACGTCATCGCACTGATTGAAGACATCGAAACCCGCTTGGGCCCAATCGAAGCGTTCGTCTTCAACATCGGCGCCAATGTGCCTTGCAGCATTCTCGAAGAAACCGCACGCAAGTATTTCAAGATCTGGGAAATGGCCTGTTTCTCAGGTTTCCTCAATGCCCGTGAAGTGGCCAAACGCATGGTCACCCGCCAACGCGGCACGATTCTGTTCACCGGTGCGACCGCCGGGCTGCGCGGCGCTTCCGGGTTTGCCGCCTTCGCCGGTGCCAAGCATGGCATTCGCGCTCTGGCGCAAAGCATGGCGCGGGAGTTGGGGCCGATGAACATCCACGTTGCTCACGTGGTGGTGGACGGCGCCATCGACACCGACTTCATCCGCAACAGCTTCCCCGAAAAATACGCCACCAAGGATCAGGACGGCATACTCAATCCCGAACACATTGCCGAGAATTACTGGTATCTGCACAACCAGCCACGGGACGCGTGGACATTCGAGCTGGATCTGCGCCCATGGAACGAGCGCTGGTAAGCCCTACTTCATAACAATAAATAAAGAGAAGCGACGATGCGTAAAACCGTTGAGTTCTATTTCGACCTAGGGAGCCCGGCCACTTACCTGGCTTATACCCAGTTACCGAAACTGTGTGCCGAAACCGACAGCGAGTTGATTTACATCCCGATGTTGCTGGGAGGTGTGTTCAAAGCGACCGGCAACGCCTCTCCGGCGATGATTCCGGCCAAAGGCCGTTACATGTTTCAGGATCTGGATCGCTACGCCAAACGCTACGGCGTGCCGTTGACATTCAATCCACACTTTCCGATCAACACGCTTATGTTGATGCGCGCCGTCACCGGCATCCAGTTGCGCCAGCCTGAACGCTTTCACGCGTTTATCGATTGCCTGTTCAACGCGTTGTGGGTCGAGGGCCGTCCTCTCGATGAGCCGGCGACCGTCGCGGCGCTGTTGAGCGAGCACGGCTTCGATCCCGCCGAAGTCCTGGCGTTGACCAATGACGAAACGGTAAAGGCTGCGCTGAAGGAAAATACCGAAACCGCCGTTAAACGCGGAGTTTTCGGGGCACCGAGCATGTTTATCGGCAATCAGATGTTTTTTGGCCAGGATCGTCTGGACTTTGTCGAGCAGGCATTGCGCCAGCTTTAGCCCAAACCGGTGACTCAGGCGCTGGTGTCAGCGCCTGAGCTTCAGCCTGTCAGATAGCAGCGGTGCGGGTGTTCAGCCACTCGAGCGCAGGGCCCTCGAGCAGCGGGCTCAAACGCTCGCGCACTTCGGCGTGGTAAGCGTTAAACCACTGCTTTTCTTCCTGACTCAGCAGTGACGGCAACAGGCAACGCGTGTCGATCGGGCACAGCGTCAAGGTTTCAAACTTGAGGAACTCGCCGAACTCGCTACTCCCGGCCTCGCGGTTCATCGCCAGGTTTTCGATGCGCACGCCCCAACGACCTGGACGATAAGTACCGGGCTCGATGGAAGTGATCATCCCCGGCTGCATTGCCGTCTGCGGAGCGGGCGCCGCCTGATAGGCAATCACCTGCGGGCCTTCGTGAACATTGAGGAAATAGCCGACACCGTGACCGGTGCCATGACCGTAATCCACGCTTTCCGCCCAGATCGGTGCACGGGCGATGGCGTCCAGCAGCGGCGACAGAATGCCTTTCGGAAAATGTGCCCGCGACAATGCGATGACGCCTTTCAACACACGGGTGCAATCGCGTTTCTGCTCTTCGGTCGGCGTACCGACCGGCACCATCCGCGTGATATCGGTGGTGCCGCCCAGGTATTGCCCCCCGGAGTCGATCAGCAACAGCCCATCCCCCTCGATCACCGCGTGTTCTTCTGCGGTGGCGTGATAGTGCGGCATCGCGCCATTGGCGTTGAAGGCGGCAATGGTATTGAAACTCAGCGATACATAATCCGGACGACGTTCACGGGCTGCGGTGAGTTTTTCGTCGATAGTCAGTTCGGTGATGCGCTCGCGGCCCCACGCCGATTCCAGCCAGGCGAAGAACTCACACAACGCGGCACCGTCCTGCTCCATCGCTTTGCGGATGTGCTGCGCGTCGGCTTCACTCTTTTGCGACTTGGCCAGTGTCGTCGGGTTGAGGCCTTCAACAAGTTTCACACCGCTGTCGAGGTTATCCAGCAAACCGCAGGTGACTCGCGCCGGGTCCACCAGCAGGCTTGCACCACTCGGCACAGCGCGCATCGCGTCGGCGACTTCGCTGTAATCGCGCAGCGTCACGCCATCCTTCTCCAACACCGAGCGCAAATCAGCATCGACTTTGCTCAGTGCAACGAACAGCGTGGCGTGCTGTTGATTGATCAACGCAAACGAAACAAACACCGGGTTGAACGACACGTCGCCGCCGCGCAGGTTGAACAGCCAGGCGATGTCGTCGAGGGTGGCGATGAAATGCCAGTCAGCCCCGCGCTCCTGCAAGGTTTCGCGCAACCTGGCGAGTTTTTCGCCACGGCTGACGGTCGCCTGCGGCGGCAGATGTTGATAGATCGGTGCGTTTGGCAGGCTCGGGCGATCGCTCCAGACGTCATTCAACAGGTCGATATCGGTACGCAGACGGGCGCCACGCGCCTCGAGTTTGCTGCTCAAGGTACGCGCCGAGGCCACAGCCATGACCGCACCGTCGACCGCGACTACGCCCCCTTCCGGGGTCTGCTCGGCCAGCCAGTCCAGCGGGCTCGGTTGACCCGGTTGCAATTTGACCAGCTCGATACCGCTGCCTTTGAGTTCCTTGGTCGCCTGCTCCCAGTAACGACTGTCGGCCCAGATACCGGCGAAATCAGGAGTGACAATCAAGGTGCCAACCGATCCGTGGAAACCCGAAAGCCATTGGCGGCCCTGCCAGTAACCCGGCAGATATTCCGACAAATGCGGGTCGGCGGACGGCACCAGCAGCGCGTGGATGCCTTCGCGACGCATCAGTTCACGGGTGTGCGCCAGGCGCTGGGGCACCGATCCTTCGGTCGAGGTCTGGGTACTCATCATGTCTCCTGCTAATCACTTCATCGTTATTGTTCGTCGCCGTCAGGCGGCTGGTTAAAGCCCGGTCGCCCAGAATGCCGGAGCACTGGCGCAGGCGGTCTTGATCAGTTCGACAGCCTTGTCGATATCTTCGGCCGTGGTGAAACGGCCGAGGCTCAAGCGAAGGGTACGCGCGGCCAGTTGCGCGTCATGCCCCAGCGCCAACAACACGTGGGAAGGTGCGTTGCTCGCGGAGTTGCAGGCAGAGGTCGCAGAGAATGCAATCGAATGACTCAGCGCCGTGCTGTTGAACTCGCCTTCGCTGAACGTCAGGCTCAAGGTATGCGGAATGCGTTGGCTGGCGCTGCCATTGAGGCGCACGCCCGGCAGGCTCAGCAATTGCTCAAGCAGACGCTCGCGCAGGGCAACGATGGACTGTTTTTCTTCATCGAATGCTTCTGCAGCCAGGGCGAATGCAGCGCCCATGCCGGCAATCTGATGGGTCGCCAGGGTGCCGGAGCGCAAGCCGCCCTCGTGACCGCCACCATGAATCTGTGCCTGCAAACGCTGCTGCGCCCGCGGGCCGACGTACAACGCACCAATGCCCTTGGGGCCATAAAGTTTGTGTGCCGAAAAGGACATCAAATCGACCGGCCAGCGCGCCAGGTCGATTTTCACTTTGCCCGCACCCTGCGCCGCATCGACATGGAACAACGCCTCGCGGCCGCGCACGACTTCGCCAATGGCCTGCACATCGTTGACCGTGCCGAGTTCGTTGTTGACCAGCATCAGCGACACCAGAAAGGTGTCATCGCGCATCGCTTCGCTGACCGCTTGCGGGGTGATCAGGCCATCGGCGTCCGGCACCAGATAAGTCACGGCGATGCCGGCGTCCTGCAACTGGCGAGCGGTATCGAGGATGGCCTTGTGTTCAATCTGACTGGTGATGAGGTGACCGCCGGACACGCCGCGAGCCTGGGCGACACCCTTGAGGGCGAGGTTGTTGGATTCAGTGGCACCGGAAGTCCAGACAATCTGCCGGGCCTCGGCGCCGACCAGTTCGGCGACTTGCCGCCGCGCCTGCTCGACCGTGTGCCGGGCCTGCTGGCCGAAGGCGTGGGAGCTGGAGGCCGGGTTGCCAAAGTTACCGTGAAAGCCCAGACACTCGATCATCACCTGGATGACCCGCTCGTCCACCGGGGTGGTGGCGGCGTAATCGAAATACAACGGACGTATGTTCATAAAAGACTCGCAGAGCGTGTTCCGGGATCAGGAGGCTCGTGTCTGCAAACGGCAAAGCGCAGCCTTGTGAGCTGCGCGTCGGTTCGAGAGCGTCATCAATACCTGATCGGATGCCGTTAAAGAAGAACAACTTCATTTAAAAGTGCGTAGGAACGCTCCTGAAGCCGAGCTTAACAGGCATCGGGCCGGCGGTTGAAGCAATGCGTCAGCTAAAGCTTTCGAGAAGTAACGGATACAACGAGATCACTAACAACGCCGCCATGCCCCAGTTGAACACACGCAACCAGCGCGCCTCCTTCAGCACATTGCGCAACAGCGTGCCGCACGCCGCCCAGAGGCCGACACTCGGCAGGTTGATGATGGCGAACACCGCTGCAATGACCACGACATTGGTGAAGTAACCCTGCATTGGCGTGTAAGTGCTGATGGCACCGATGGCCATGATCCATGCCTTGGGATTGACCCACTGAAAGGCTGCTGCGCCGAGGTAGCTGATCGGTTTTGCCTCGCCGTCAGCGTTGTCTGCGACCGGCCCCGAATGGGCAATTTTCCAGGCCAGGTACAGCAGATACGCTGCGCCGACGTAACGCAGAACGCTGTAGAGCAGTGGATATGTCTGAAACACCGTGCCCAGGCCAAAGCCCACCGCGAGCACCAGCACGAAGAATCCACAGGTGATGCCGAGCATATGAGGGATGGTGCGGTTGAACCCGAAGTTAACGCCCGATGCCAGCAACATCGTGTTATTCGGCCCCGGGGTAATCGAGGTGACAAGGGCAAACAGGGCAAAGCCCAACAAAAGATCAAGCGAGAGGGTCATGGCAGCAATCCGGCAGGGTCATTCAGGTGTTGACCCTATCCCACGCGACGCGGCAAACCCACGGACAGTTAGCGAAAATTTCGAGCAGTACAATTTCTTTTCAGCTTGGACGGCCGTGCAACTGTACGGCACGCCCGGCGCTCATCTCACCCTTCTGGTCGAAACCGAGCGTCTTCTGTGGCTGACCGACTAATTGCGCTTTTTTCGCGTGGTATTCGTCGAAGGACAGGCCGCTGCGATTGAGCGCCTCCATCGCCAGTTCTCGGGATTCTTCTGCGGTGTAGGGGCGCAGTTCCGGGGATACATGGCTGGCACAACCGGCGAGTACGGAGACAGCGAGCAACAGGGAAACAGTCAGTAAGCGATTCATGGGGAGCGTCCTGGCGAACAATCGGAGTCGATGGACAAAGGCTACGCCCGCCCCCGCTCGCGCAAAAATCAACACGCTCAATAGTGGCTATCAGAAAATCCACAGAGGCGTCGCATATCTCCGAAAGCTCTATAAATATCAATTAAGGTTCTTTTGCGGAATAACAAACAGCCTTTATAAATCCCTGCATGCCTTGGCGACTGTTGCTCCAGCAACTGTTGCCTAGCCAACAGTCATTCAACAAAGCCACCTGAAACTCACACAGCAGATCATCACGATAACGCTCAACGCCCCTTAAACCGGGCTCTCCAGGAATTGGTACAGCGTTTGCTCAAGTCCGGTGACTTACTCACTGCTCGTTGAGCAACTGTTGAAAAAGGAACTGAACATGTCGCGTCCCCTGAAAGTCGTCGCCCTCTCCGGCGGCACCTGGCGTCCGTCCCGTACCCTGGTGCTGACCCAGGCGCTGCTCGCCGAACTGGCCGGGCATTTGTCGATCGAGAGTCATCTGATCGAACTCGGCGACATCGCCCGTCCGCTCGGCGGCGCCCTTTCGCGTCAGGAGTTGAGCGCCGAAGTCGAGGCCGAACTGCGCGCCATCGAACAGGCCGACCTGTTGATTGTTGCTGCGCCGGTTTATCGCGGGTCCTACCCGGGTCTGCTCAAGCATCTGTTCGACCTGATCGACCTCAACGCACTGATCGACACCCCCGTCCTGTTAGCCGCCACCGGTGGCAGCGAACGCCATGCGCTGGTCCTCGATCACCAGTTGCGCCCGCTGTTCAGCTTCTTCCAGGCAGTCACCCTGCCGATCGGCGTTTATGCCACCGAGGCCGATTTTGTCGATTACCAGATCACCAGCGAACCGCTGAAGGCACGTATCCGTCTCGCCGCCGAACGCGCCGCGCCGCTGTTTGCCACACAAATCAAACCGTTGCTGAAGATCGCTTAAGGAGCTGTTCATGGATGTTTTCTGGTTCCTGCCGACCCACGGTGACGGCCATTATCTGGGCACGACACAAGGCGCCCGCCCGGTCACCCTCAATTATCTGAAACAAGTGGCCCAGGCCGCTGACAGCCTCGGCTATCACGGCGTGTTGATTCCCACCGGGCGCTCCTGCGAAGACTCGTGGGTGATCGCGTCGGCGCTGGTGCCTTTGACCGAACGCCTGCGCTATCTGGTGGCGATCCGACCGGGGATCATTTCACCCACTGTCTCGGCGCGCATGGCGGCAACGCTGGACCGACTGTCCAACGGCCGCCTGTTGATCAACGTCGTGACCGGTGGCGACCCGGATGAGAACCGTGGTGACGGCAGTTTCCTCAGTCACAGCGAACGCTATGAAGTCACTGACGAATTCCTGCAGATCTGGCGCCGGGTGTTGCAAGGTGAGGCGGTGGATTTCGAAGGCAAGCACCTGAAGGTGCAGAACGCCAAAGCGCTGTACCCACCGGTGCAGAAACCTTACCCGCCGCTGTACTTCGGCGGTTCGTCCGACGCGGCCCATGACCTGGCCGCCGAACAGGTCGATGTCTACCTGACCTGGGGTGAACCACCCGCCGCCGTCGCGGAAAAACTGGCTGATGTGCGCGAGCGCGCCGCGCGGCACGGACGCAAGGTCAAGTTCGGCATTCGCCTGCATGTGATCGTGCGCGAGACCGCCGAAGAGGCGTGGAAAGCCGCGGACAAGCTGATTGAACACATCAGTGACGAAACCATTGAAGCCGCGCAGAAATCCTTCTCGCGTTTCGACTCCGAGGGTCAGCGGCGCATGGCGGCGTTGCACGATGGCCGTCGCGACAACCTCGAAATCGCGCCAAACCTGTGGGCCGGTGTCGGTCTGGTGCGCGGCGGTGCCGGTACCGCGCTGGTCGGCGATCCGCAACAAGTGGCGACGCGGATCAAGGAATACGCGGACCTGGGCATCGAGAGTTTTATCTTTTCCGGTTATCCGCACCTGGAAGAGGCTTACCGTTTTGCCGAACTGGTGTTCCCACTGTTGCCGGAACCTTACGCGAGCCTGGCCGGGCGCGGCGTGACCAACCTCACCGGGCCGTTTGGCGAAATGATCGCCAATGATGTGCTGCCCACCAAGTCCTGACCCGCGCCCACAGAGGGACTGCAATCGATTTCGAGGAACACCGTGTGACTGCCAAACCGCAAAGTACCCTGCTTTCCCCACTTCAGACCGCCCGCCAACTGGCCGCCGAATTTGCCCTGACAGCCGTCGAGCGCGACGAACGTGGCGGCACGCCGAAAGCTGAGCGCGATGCCCTGCGCGACAGTGGCCTGCTGGCGCTGAGCATTCCCGTTCGCTACGGCGGCCTCGGCGCGAGCTGGAGCGAAACCCTGCAGATCGTGCGCGAGTTCGCCAAGGTCGACAGCTCCATCGCCCACGTCTTCGGTTTTCATCACTTGATGCTCGCCACCGTGCGCCTGTTTTCCCGTCCGGAACAATGGCAACCCTGGTTCGAACAGACGGCACGGCAGAATTGGTTCTGGGGCAATGCGCTCAATCCCCTCGACACCCGCACCGTGGTCAAGGATCTCGGCGGCTGGCGCGAGTTTTCCGGGAAGAAAAGCTTCTGCTCCGGCGCCAGCGACTCGCAGATGCTGATCGCCTCGGCGGTGGATGAAAACGCCGGCGGCAAGTTGCTGATCGCAGCGATCCCCAGCGGGCGCAGTGGCATCACCCTGCACGATGACTGGAACAACATCGGCCAGCGCCAGACCGACAGCGGCAGCGCCACGTTCGAACGGGTGCGGGTCGAGGAGTCGGAATTGCTCCTCGATCCCGGCCCGCTGAGCACACCGTTCGCCTGCCTGCGGCCGTTGATCGCGCAACTGACCTTCACCCACATGTTTCTCGGCATCGCCGAAGGCGCTTTCGAGGAAGCGCGGCACTACACCCTCAAGGAAACCCGGCTGTGGCACAAATCGTCCGCCCGCGATGTGCGCGAAGATCCTTACGTGCTCGCCCATTACGGCGAATTCTGGGTCGCCCTGGAAGGCATCCGCCTGCTGGTCGAGCGCGCCGCGGCATTGCTCGATGCCGCGTGGGCCAAGGGTGCGAGCCTCAGCGCTGAAGAGCGCGGCCATGTCGCCACCGCGATTGCCACGGCCAAAGTCGCGGCCAGCCGCCAGGGCCTGGATATCTGCAGCCATCTGTTCGAGGTGACCGGCGCGCGTTCCACCCATGCCTCGCTGCGCCTCGACCGCCACTGGCGCAACCTGCGTACGCAAACCCTGCACGACCCGCTGGATTACAAACTCCACGAGTTGGGCGACTGGGCGCTGAACCAGTCCCTGCCAGTGCCGACGTTCTATTCCTGATCCTGCCTCTATAAGGACGCGCCCATGCAACTGCTGACCCTACCGCCCTCACCCGCCCTGGCGACGTCGATTCGCGCTACCGCGCAGGTGTTCGAAGACCCGAAATCCCAGGCATTGCTCGCGCACCTGCAACAGGTCGCGCCGAGCGAGGCCAGCGTGCTGATCATCGGCGAGACCGGTACCGGCAAGGAACTGGTGGCGCGGCATATTCATAACCTGAGCCATCGCCGTCATCGCCCATTCATCGCCGTCAATTGCGGAGCGTTTTCCGAATCGCTGGTGGAAGCCGAATTGTTCGGTCACGAAAAAGGCGCGTTCACCGGCGCCCTGAGCGCCAAGGCCGGGTGGTTCGAGGAAGCTGATGGCGGCACCTTGTTCCTTGACGAAATCGGCGATCTGCCGATGGCGATTCAGGTGAAGTTGTTGCGCGTGTTGCAGGAGCGCGAGGTGGTGCGCCTCGGTTCGCGCAAGAGCATTCCCATCGACGTGCGGGTGCTGGCGGCCACCAACGTGCAACTGGAGAAGGCCATTAATGCCGGCAACTTTCGCGAAGATCTGTATTACCGGCTCAATGTGGTCAATCTGGAACTGAGTCCGTTGCGCGAACGGCCCGGCGATATCCTGCCGCTGACCCGGCATTTCATCGAGGCCTACAGCCAGCGTCTGGGTTACGGCCGCGTCAATATCAGCCCCGGCGCCGAGCAAAAACTGCGCGCCTACGGCTGGCCGGGCAACATCCGCGAGCTGGAAAACGTCATCCATCACACCTTGTTGATCTGCCGCAACGGCGTGATCGAGCGTGATGATCTACGCCTGTCGAACCTGCGCATCGAGCGACCGGACGATCACCACAGCAGTGCCGACGATTCACCGGAAGCCTTGCTGGAACAAGCCTTTGAAAAACTCTTCGCGCAACAGGCCGGTGCGTTGCACGAAAAAGTCGAAGACGCCTTGCTGCGCGCCGCTTATCGCTTCTGCCATTACAACCAGGTGCATACGGCGGCGCTGCTCGGTCTGAGCCGCAACGTCACGCGCACGCGCCTGATCAAGATCGGTGAACTGGCGGTGAACAAGCGGCGACATTGCGACAACCTGCAAGGTGAGCGTTTGATCCAGTTGTCGATCTAGCCGACCAGGTTGCAGTGCAGCGCATCGTCGTGACTGCGGGCGATGCTGCTCAGCACCTGGAAGGAGTTGAACGTGATGGTTCGCGCGTGATGGGCGTGGATCAGTTGCCAGAAGTCTTGCTCGCCGCTTTCGAAACTGCGAAACGCGGCCTCTCCCGCCTCACGACTCTGCCATTGCAGAAAGCTCAGCACGCGCCGGCCATCATCGCTGGCCTGCACACTGGCGCTGACGAAACCGTCGTAACGCTGGGCCAGGCGTTCGGTCTGCACCGACAGCGCGCTGACCAGAGCCGGTTGCTGACGGGGTTCGATTTCAAATTCGATCAATTGGGTAAAGCTGCGGTTTTTCATGGAAAGCCCCCACTCGGCGTTAGACGAATCTTGCGACTCGAAGGCCTGCAGGGTAAAACCTCTAGTTAAGTCAAGGTCAAGAGCATTTTGCAATGATCACCAAGGAAAACGTACACAAGCCGCTCACCGTCGGCGAAGTCGCGGCCCGCAGCGGCGTCGCGGTCACGGCCCTGCACTTTTATGAATCGAAGGGACTGATCAAGAGCCAGCGCAATGCCGGCAATCAGCGGCGGTATCCACGGGCGGTGTTGCGGCGGGTGGCATTGATCAAAGTCGCCCAGCGTCTGGGCATCCCCCTGGCGGAGATTGGCGAGGCGCTGAAGCGGCTCCCGGAGGATCGCGCCCCGACGGCGGCGGACTGGAAGGTTTTGTCCGAGCAATGGCGGCAGGAACTGGATGAGCGGATCAACCAACTGACCCTGCTGCGCGACCGGCTCACCGGTTGCATCGGCTGTGGGTGTCTGTCGATGGAGGCGTGTCCGCTGCGCAATCAGGGCGATGTGCTGGGGGAACAGGGGCCGGGGGCGCATTTTCCCGTCGAGCCTTAATCGTTCGTTGTGGCGAGGGAGCTTGCCACAAGGTCAACGTGAGCGTGGCCTTGCGGGTGCTGCTCGTCGGTTGAAAATCCTGGCCGTCAGGACAGTTCTATAGTGATTCTTCCGGAAAACCGGTGAAGCCCATTTATAGAACAACAATCAGGGAGAACGTCATGAGCGTCAAACCCATTCCCGAGGGGTATCACAGCATTACCCCGTATCTCGGCATCCATAAGGCCACCGAAGCCATCGACTTCTACAAGAAAGCCTTTGGTGCCACCGAAGTCATGCGTCTGGACATGCCCGACGGCCGAATCGGCCATGCGGAGCTGCGCATCGGCGACAGCGCGATCATGCTCGGTACGCCTTGCGATCAGGGGCCGTTGAGCGGCCCGGACAACGCGGTGTCGGTCGGTTTGCATCTGTATGTCACCGATGTCGACAAATCATTTCAACGGGCACTCGACGCCGGGGCGACGACGGTGTCCGAGGTCAAGGATCAGTTTTACGGGGATCGCAGCGGGACGTTGAAGGATCCCTATGGGCACCTGTGGTTTCTCGCTTCGCGCAAGGAAGATCTGACCGAAGCGCAGATTCGGCAGCGGGCGATGGAGATGTTTCAGCAAGCCTGAGTTTGTTCGGCGCCAGCAATGGCCTTTTCGCGGGCAAGCCCGCTCCCACAAGGGAACGCATTCCAAATGTGGGAGATTCTATGGTTGAGGGGAAGCCCTCAACCGGCTTTTGGTTGGTATTCGCTCTGCCTCTTCAGTAGGGCGAATACGATCCGAGCAAGCTTGCGAGCCAGTATCACCAGCGCCTGAGTGGTGCTAAAACCTCGAGTTCTTTGCTCTTCGTAAAAGCCTTTCCAGGCTGGTGTTCGGCTGGCCGACATGGCCGCGTTGTGCAGAAGCCGGCGGGCTTCAGGGTCACCTCGCTTGGTCAAACTCCGACGACCGTCTTTTTGTCCTGACTTCGACACTCGTAAATCCATCCCCAGAAAGGCGATAAACGCATCCGCGCTTCTGAACTCGCCCCGCTGAAACGTCGTGAGCAAACGGGCTCCGGTCAGAAATCCAATGCCTTCAACTTTCAGGCAACGCTTCAACTGACCGAGCAAACCAGCTTCTTTCAGACGATCATTAATCGTCTTTTCGACCAGCGTTTCAAGCTTTTGCATGGACTTCACTTGCTCGGCAAACGCAGATTTCAGCAGCGGCTCATTCGCCCAGCTTTGCACCAGAGCGACCCGCGCCTGGACCAAGGCTGCGCGACGACGAAAAAGGCTCAAGAGCTGGCGGTACAGCGGTGATGGCGGGGTCCAAGGGTGAAGATCATCACCTTCGTTCTTCAGATAGCGAGCGAGCAGCCTGGCATCCAGCGCATCGGTTTTGGCGCGGATATTCACCCCTTTGCGGTAATGGCTAAGTTCATAGCCACCCACCATGTAAATCACGCAGCCGGCCTCATAGGCCAGATCGGCGAACTCCAGGTGATAGATATTAGTCGACTCAATGGCTACAGCGACGGTCCCCGACAAGGCCTTCAACCATTGCTTGATGGCTGTTTTGTTGTTGGGGATCTCTTCAAGCAGGTCAAGTTCGGCGTGATAGATCACCAGTTCGTTCTTGGCGACATCCACGCCTACGATCGGCTTTGTGACAGAAACCGGCATTGCCATTGGTTTTCCTCCGGGATATGGTTTTGAGCACTTGAAGGGCTCACCCAGAGGCGCAGGCTTGTTCCTATCGTCGGTCTAGCCAGATGCATTCTTTATCGGCGCTTGGGTGAAAGGAGGAGGGGCGAAATCTCCCACGGATCTGTACTGCGTCAACAGTCAGAATCGGGCTTTGTCCCTCCTCCTCCCTTCAAGTCCTACCATACAAGCGGGCTTGCCCGCGAAGAGGCCGGCACACGCAACACACTTCATGAACCGCCACACCACGCTTCCCGTATTGCCCCCGGCGCCACACCCTTTCAGGATGCATCCAACAAGAACCCTGAAAAAGGATCAGCCCGATGTTTGCCGGATTTCTCAAGGACCTGCGCCACGTCAACGGCGTTGACATTGCCTGCCGCGTCGGCGGCAGCGGACCGGGCCTGTTGCTGCTGCACGGTCACCCGCAAACCCACGTGATCTGGCACAAGATTGCCGAGCAACTGGCCGAACACTTCACCGTGGTCGCCGCCGATCTGCGCGGCTATGGCGACAGCGCTCGCCCCGCCGCCGATGAGCTGCACCGCAATTACTCGAAACGCGAAATGGCCCGCGACAATGTCGAGTTGATGCAAGCGCTGGGCTTCGAGCGGTTTTCGATACTCGCCCACGACCGGGGCGCGCGGGTCGCCCACCGCCTGGCCCTCGATCACCCGGATGCCGTGCAGCGCATGATGCTGCTCGATATCGCGCCGACCCTGTCGATGTACACGCAGACCAACGAAGCATTTGCCCGCGCCTACTGGCACTGGTTCTTCCTGATCCGCCCGGCGCCATTGCCGGAAACCCTGATCGAAGCCGATCCCGAGGCTTATCTGCGCAGCGTGATGGGCAGCCGCAGTGCCGGGCTCAAGCCGTTCACCGACGAGGCTTTCGCGGAATATCGACGCTGTCTGCAACGACCGGGCAGTGCCCGCGGCATCTGCGAAGACTATCGCGCCAGCGCCGACATCGACTTGCAGCACGACCGCGCCGACATCGCCGCCGGACACCACCTGAAGTTGCCGCTGCGCGTGTTGTGGGGCGCCGAAGGCACCGTCGGGCGTTGCTTCGATCCGCTCAAGGAATGGCAGCAGGTGGCAGCCAACGTCAGCGGCCAGGCGTTGCCCGCCGGCCACTACCTCGCCGAAGAAGTCCCGGAACTGTTGCTCGCCGAAGCGCTGACCTTTTTGCGCTGACCGCCGCTTCGCCCTGACCTGAACCGTTTCCTGCCACGGGCCTCGACTGGCCCGTGCGGGATCGTCATGCCCGAAATCCGTCTCGAGATAATAACAATGACTATTCGAAAACTACTGGGAACCCTTTATGTACAGGTGCTCGTCGCCATCGCCCTCGGCGTGCTGATCGGCCATTACTGGCCGCAGGCCGGAGTCGAACTCAAGCCGCTGGGTGACGGTTTCATCAAACTGATCAAGATGATCATCGGCCCGATCATCTTCTGCACGGTGGTCTCCGGCATCACCAGCATGCACGACGTGAAACAGGTCGGCCGGGTCGGCGGCAAAGCGTTGCTGTACTTCGAAGTGGTGTCGAGCCTCGCCCTGGTGATCGGCATCCTTGCCGCGCATCTGCTGCATCCCGGCGCCGGTTTCAACATTGACGTGAAGACCCTCGATTCCTCGGCGATTGCCGGTATTGTCGGTCAGGCCGAGCACGGCGAGGGCATCACCGGGTTTCTCCTGCATGTGATCCCGACGACGTTTTTCGACGCGTTCTCCAAGGGAGAAATTCTCCCGGTGCTGTTCGTTTCGGTGCTGTTTGGCGTGGCGCTGGTGATGGTCGGTGAAAAGGGCCGGCCGCTGGTGGGCATCATCAATCAGGCCAGTGAAGTGTTCTTCCGCATTGTCGGCATGATTGCCCGGGTGGCACCGATTGGCGCGTTCGGCGCGATTGCCTTCACCATTGGCAAGTATGGGGTCGGCTCGCTGCTGCCGTTGTTGAAGCTGATCGGCACGTTCTACCTGACCGCGTTTATCTTCGTGGCCTGCGTGCTCGGCGCGATCGCGCGGTACGCCGGATTCAGCATTTTCAAACTGCTCGGCTATATAAAGGCTGAACTGCTGATCGTGCTCGGCACCAGCTCTTCCGAATCAGCGTTGCCACAACTGATCCAGAAACTGGAAAGCCTGGGCGCCTCGAAAGGCGTGGTCGGCATCGTGGTGCCGACCGGTTACACCTTCAACCTGGATGGCACCAACATCTATATGACCCTGGCGGTGTTGTTCCTTGCCCAGGCGACCAATATCGACTTGTCGCTGGAACAGCAGCTGACCTTGTTGGCGGTGGCCATGCTCACCTCCAAAGGTGCAGGCGCCGTGGTCGGTGCCGGATTTGTCGCGCTGGCGGCGAGCCTGGCCGTGGTGCCGACCGTGCCGGTGGCGGCGATGGTGCTGATCCTCGGCGTCGACCGTTTCATGGCCGAATGCCGTTCACTGACCAACATCATTGGCAACGCGGTTGCTGCATTGGTCATCGCCGCGTGGGAGGGTGAACTGGATCGCGACAAACTCGCGCCCATCGCCCTCAAGTCCGGCCGTCATGCCCGTGCCGCCAAAGCCAGAGTTGCCACCGAGTAATCGCCGCCAACGGCAATGCTATTCTGGCGGCTTGTGCCGCCAGTGTTCGTTTTTGACATGTCCCAGAAGAAAGACACCGTGCCCCTGCCCGAAGACCTGCGTGTGCTGCTCACCGTGATCCGCCAGAACGGCTTCGCCGCCGCGGCCGATGAGTTGGGCCTGTCACCGGCCTACGTCAGCAAACGCATCCAGATTCTCGAAACCACCCTCGGCACTCGCCTGCTGCACCGCACCAGTCGGCGTGTCTCGCTGACCGAGGACGGCGAACGGGTGCAGCGCTGGGCGTTGCGCATTCTCGATGACTTTCAGCAACTGCACGACGAGCTGTCCGACGCGCACGACAGCCCACGTGGGCGTTTACACATCTGCAGCAGTTTCGGTTTCGGGCGCAATCACGTGGCACCGGCGGTGTCGTTGCTGGCGGAACGTTATCCGCACCTGGAAATTCGCCTCGACCTGTTCGACCGGGTGGTGGACATCATCAACGAAGGCTTTGACCTGGAGATCCGCGTTGGCGATGACATTCCCGGCCAGCACCTCGGCCGGCGTCTGGCCAGTAACCGGCGGGTGCTGTGCGCCGCCCCCGGTTATCTGCAACGTCGCGGCACACCGCAGACCCTGGATGAACTGCAACAGCACGATTGCCTGGTGATCAAGGAGCGCGACAACGCCTTCGGCATCTGGAATCTGGATCGCGATGGCGGACAAGAGAGCGTGCGGGTCAGTGGGCCATTGTCGTCAAACAACGGCGAGATTGTCTTGCAATGGGCGCTGGACGGACGCGGGGTGTTGCTGCGCTCACTGTGGGATGTGAAACCGCTGCTGGCGCAAGGGCGGCTGGTGCAGGTGCTGGAGGACTACAGCCAGAGCGCGAACGTCTGGGCGGTGTACCCGACGCGGCTGGCGCATTCGGGAAAATTGCGCGCGTGCGTAGAGTTCTTGCAGGAACATTTCAAAGGGTTATCGCTGTAGCCCCGACACCACAACCCTCCCTGTAGGAGTGAGCCTGCTCGCGACAGCGATGGATCAGTCAGAATTGTTGTACCTGACACACCGCCATCGCGAGCAGGCTCACGCCTACAAGGGATATCAGGAAAGCCAAGGGTTGTTGGCCAGGTGTTGGCGTTCGAAATCTTTGATCTGTTCGCGGCGTTGCAAGGTGCTGCCGATGGCGTCCAGCCCCAGCAGCAGCGCGGTTTTGCGCAAAGTGTCGATCTGGAACCCGATCACGCTGCCATCCGCCAGGGCAATGTGTTGCGCCTCCAGATCAATGCTGATCCGCGCCGTTTCAGGCTGCCCGACAAGCGCTCCGATCCGCTGTACCTGCGCGCCGTCCAGGGTAATCAACAACACCCCGTTGCGCTGGCAGTTATCAAAAAAGATCCCGGCAAAACTGCTGCCGATCAGCGCGCGAATGCCCATTTGCTGCAAGCCCCACACCGCGTGTTCACGGCTGGAACCACAGCCAAAGTTAGGACCGACCACCAGGAAACTCGCACCCTGCCACGCAGGCTGGTTCAGCACGAATGCGGGATCGGGCGTGCCATCTGGCCGGAATCGCAGGTCGAAAAACAATCCGCGATCCAGCCCCTGACGGTCGATGCCTTTGAGAAACTGCTTGGGCATGATCACGTCGGTGTCGACGTTGGCCGCCAGCAATGGCGCGGCCTGGCCGCTGACGTGGGTGAAGGGTTGCAGGCTCATGGGCGTTCTCCAAAGTGGCGGATGTCGGTGAGACGACCGCGGATCGCGGCGGCGGCGACCATCGCCGGGCTCATCAGGTGGGTACGCGCACCGGCACCCTGGCGGCCTTCGAAATTGCGGTTGGTGCTGGAAGCACAGCGGTCGCCGGGGGCGAGCACGTCATCGTTCATCGCCAGGCACATCGAACAACCGGACTGACGCCATTCGAACCCCGCGTCGATAAAGATCTGCGCCAGGCCTTCAGCTTCGGCCTGGGCGCGCACCTCACTGGAGCCGGGCACGATCATCGCCCGCACATGCCCGGCCACTTGCTGACCACGCACAACACTGGCGGCATCGCGCAGGTCTTCGATCCGGGCGTTGGTGCACGAGCCAATGAAAGCGTGGCTGATGACGATATCGCTCAGCGCCATGCCCGGTTCCAGGCCCATATAGTTGAGGGCGCGGCGCATGTCCAGACGCAGGATCGGATCGCTGACGGTTTGCGGATCGGGCACTCGCGCGCCCATCGGGGCAACCTGGTCCGGACTGGTGCCCCAAGTGACCATCGGTTCCAGTTCACGGGCATCGAGGTAGATTTCCCGGTCAAACAGCGCCCCGGGATCACTGCGCAATTCGCGCCACGTCTTCAGGCCTTGTTCCCACAGCTCACCTTGCGGCGCACGCGGTTTGCCTTTGAGATAAGCGAACACTTTCTCATCCGGGGCCATGAAAGCGCCGCGGGCGCCGGCCTCAACCGCCATGTTGCAGATGGTCATGCGGGCTTCGACGCTCAGGGCATCAATGGTCGCCCCGCAGAACTCGATGGCGTAACCGGAGGCCCCGGACGCACCGATCCGACCGATCAGCGCCATGATCAGGTCTTTCGACGTCAGGCCCGGCGCCAGTTCGCCATCGACGGTCACTCGCAGGCTTTTCAGGCGTTTATAGACCAGGGTCTGCGAGGCCAGCAGGTGCTCGATCTCGGAGGTGCCGATGCCGAAACCGAATGCACCCAGCGCACCGTAGGTCGTGGTGTGGCTGTCGCCAGCGGCAATGACCATGCCCGGCAGGATGAAACCCTGCTCCGGGGCGATCACATGTTCGATGCCCTGGCGCTTGTCGAGGATGTCGAGCAGTTCGATCCCGAAGTCACGGCAGTTTTCCGCCAGATACGACACCTGCCGCGCCCCGCCGGCATCGGGCATAGCGGCGACCCGCAGCGGCGCCGTCGGGTTGACGTGATCGACCACCGCCAGCGCCGTGCCCGGCCGCCAGACCGTGCGGCCGGCAGCCCGCAAACCGCTGAAGGCCTGCGGGCTGGTGTATTCGTTGATCACCTGCCGGTCGATATAGAGCAGCACGTGGCCCTGATCGTCGAGGCGGCACACCGTGTGCGAGTCGATATGTTTGTCGTAGAGGGTTCTGGGGGTCATCAAAGCGCTCACTCAAGGAAACCGTGTGGTTTCCATCATAGGGAGCGGGGGCTGGCCATCAATCGGCGGACAGTGATGGCGCAGATCATGAATCGTGTTCAATCCCGGCCTCGAACGCCCCTTGCGGGAGGGCATCGAGCGAACTGCGAAACATTTACTTTCATATCCTTTATCGGGATTTGCCTCGCTCATCCGTCCTATAGAGATGCAGGCCGTTCGCGTAGGCAAAAGCCACGACCGGTCTTTCGGGGAATGCCGTGCTGCGAAGCCCGTAGCCACGCGCCCTTTCACCGCTATCAAGACGCGCAATCATGTCGAAGAAATCCCGCTCCAAACTGTGGTTCCTGGTGCATAGCTGGCTGGCGTTACCGATCTGGTTTTTTGTGTTGATCGTCTGTGTCACCGGCACATTGGCGGTGGTCAGTCAGGAAATCGTCTGGCTGGCCAACCCGCAAATGCGCGCCAGCCCACCGTCGGACGACGCCCCACGGCTCAGCTACGACGAGGTTCTGGCGGCGATCAAAACCGCCGAACCGCAAACCCTGGTGCAAAGCATCAGCCGGCCGGACGAGTCGCACTTTGCCCTGGACGTTGAAGTCAGCTACCCCGACGGGCGCTCGCTGACGGTCTACGTCAATCCATACACCGGGGTGATCCAGGGCACCGCGCCCAGCTTCGATTTCAAAGCCTTCACCCGCGCCCTGCATGGCTGGTGGCTGGTGCCGTTCACCAACGGCTACAGCTGGGGCTGGTACCTGGTGTCATTCCTCGGCGTGCCGATGCTGGTGTCGTTGATCACCGGCCTGGTGGTCTACAAAAAATTCTGGAAAGGCTTCCTGCGCCCGACCCTGCGGGTGCGCCATGGCGCCCGGATCTTCTGGGGCGACTTCCATCGGTTGTGCGGCATCTGGTCGATCTGGTTCATCGCGGTAATCTCCATCACCGGCATCTGGTTCCTGATTCGCGCGATTCTGTTCGACAACCAGATTTCCATCTCCAGCGAGCCGATCATTCCGGCGATGTCCCGTGAGAGCGTGCCGATTTCCGCGGCCGGCACACCGCCGCCACGGATCAGCCTGGACCGGGCCGTCGAAATCGCCCAGCAGAAAATTCCCGGGCTGGAAGCCAGTTTCGTCAGCCTGCCGGGCAATGCCTACAGCCACATGAGCGTCGGTGGACGCGGCTGGTATCCGCTGATGTTCCAGACCGCCACGCTCAACCCGTACAACGGCGACATGGCCGCTTCACGGTTGCTCTCCGATCGTTCCTCGCTGGAGTTCGTCACCGAGTCGATGCGCCCGCTGCACACCGGTGACTTCGGCGGTATCTGGATCAAGTTGATCTGGTTCTTCTTCGGCCTGCTGCTGAGCCTGATGGTACTCAGCGGCCTGCTGATCTGGACCAAGCGCACCGCCCTGGCCACGGCCAACGCGCTCAAGCGCGAGGACAAGAAAAACCGCATCAAGGCGCAACCGGTCATGAGCCGTGAACCTTCGGAGGCCAGCCTGTGAGCAAGTCCAAGGCGACCACGCCACCTTCGCCCCTGTCACGCTTGTGGCGCAAATGGCGTTTCCACATCAATGTGCTGCTGTTGTTGATCCCGCTGGGCTTCATGCCCAAGTACTTCGCCGACGCCTCGCTGTTTCGCGGCGACAGCGGTCTCGGGCAACGGGAAATCGGCGACATCCAGGTCGGTCCGTGGAGCCTGCGCCTGGCCGAACTGCGCAACGAAGCGCCGGTACTCACTGGCCCGGCCGGCTACATGAAGAACTTCAGCGCCGCGCTCTGCGACACCTGCATCGAGCAGGTCAAGGCCACCTACCTGCGCATCGGCAAGCCACGCAGCCTGCGCGCCGCCGGCACCATTTTCTTCGGCACCCCCTACCGCATGGGCACGCAAATGCCGATCCCGGAAAAGACCCGTCCCGACGCCGAACTGTGGATCACCATGGAAGGCTGGGACGGCAGCATGCATCAGGCCTCGATCCCATTGAGCCAGGCCTCCCCCGCCACGCTGGCCTGGCTGAACAAACAAGGAGCCAAACCATGACCCGCTCTCAACGCTCTCTGCGCCTGCGGTTGAGTGCCGCCCTGCTGGTGCTCGGCGCCGGTTTCAGTACCGGCGCCCTGGCGCATAACCCGATGTGCGAGTGCAAAGCCATCGACGCTGAGCAGATCAGATGCACCGGCGGTTTTTCCGACGGCAGCGGTGCGCCAGGGGTGACCCTCGATGTGATCGGTTATGACGAGACCATTCTGGTACCGGGCAAACTGGGTGCCGATTCGACCCTGACCTTCAAGAAGCCCGGTGCCGAATTCTACGTGCTGTTCGACGCGGGCCCCGGCCACGTGGTCGAGATCGACCAAGCCGATATCGAGGCCCCATGACGAAGCCAACCATACACATCGTGCGCCCGGCCGGCGCCGGGCATGAAACCCTCAATGTGCTGCTGTTGTGCCTGCTGATTCTGGCGATTGCCGGTTCGGTGGTGGCGTGGCGCGGGGTGGACCATGAGCCGGAGCCGGTCGCCAGCAACCAGCTGGACGCCCGCCGCGATCTCAGCGCCGCCGAGCAAGGCATCTATGCCGACCTGCGGGTGACGCTGGACGAAATTCGCCTGCTGCGCGAAGAACAGCACACCCTGCCGACTCCGCAAAATCTTGCCGATGAAGGATTCGCGCCGTTTGCCCAGGATGCCAGTTCGGTCAGTCGCGGCGGCCACGCCTGGCAATTGCTGGCGGACAGCGCCTATTTCGGCCATAGCCAGACGCCTGCCGTCGCCGGTTCGTTCGTGATGCTGCCCGGCGCCGACGCGCAGGCCGCGCCGGACATCTGGCTCAACCGTGACGCGGCCGTGCAAACCCCGAAACAGCTGGACGCCGCCGCCCTGTCCGCTGCCGGCTGGAAACAGATCGTCGCGCAATTCGATGCCGGGGTTACCCGCGAACATCGCCATTGATCCTTCGCCCGCATTCGAGAGAAGACCGTTTGCCCATGTCTATTTCATCCCCTCGCCGTCCGTTGTTGCGTCTGTTTCTGGCTGGCCTTTGCGCCTGCCTGCTGAGCCCGCTGGTCAGCGCCGATCCGGCCAAGCGCCTGCGCATCGGCATCACCCTGCACCCTTATTACAGCTACGTGGCGAACATCGTCGGCGACAAGGCCGACGTGGTGCCGCTGATTCCCGCCGGCTTCAACCCGCACGCCTACGAGCCCCGGGCCGAAGACATCAAACGCATCAGCGGACTGGACGTGATCGTGCTCAACGGGGTCGGCCATGACGACTTCGCCGACCGCATGATCGCCGCCAGTGAAACGCCGAACATCAAGACCATCGAAGCCAACGAAAACGTGCCGCTGCTGGCCGCCACCGGCACCGCCGCGCGCGGGGCCGGCAAAGTGGTGAATCCGCACACGTTCCTGTCGATCAGCGCGTCCATTGCCCAGGTCAACAACAT
The DNA here is from genome assembly GCF_054344005.1 of Pseudomonas sp. GNP014. Classification (NCBI taxonomy): domain Bacteria; kingdom Pseudomonadati; phylum Pseudomonadota; class Gammaproteobacteria; order Pseudomonadales; family Pseudomonadaceae; genus Pseudomonas; species Pseudomonas sp. GNP014. The sequence continues at coordinate 5,488,176 of NZ_JBTGUS010000001.1, forward strand.
CGCCCGCGAACTGGGCAAGCTCGACCCGGACAACGCCAAGACTTACACCCAGAACGCCCGCGCCTACGGCAAACGCCTGCGACAGATGCGCGCCGACGCACTGGCCAAACTGACCCAGGCGCCGAACGCCGAACTGCGCGTGGCCACGGTGCACGCGGCTTACGACTACCTGCTGCGCGAGTTTGGTCTGGAAGTGACCGCCGTGGTCGAACCGGCTCACGGCATCGAGCCGAGTCCGAGCCAATTGAAAAAGACCATCGATCAACTGCGCGAACTCGACGTGAAAGTGATCTTCTCGGAGATGGACTTCCCGTCGACGTACGTCGAAACCATCCAGCGTGAGTCCGGCGTCAAGCTGTACCCGCTGTCGCACATTTCCTATGGCGAATACACCGCCGACAAATACGAAAAGGAAATGACCGGCAACCTCAACACCGTGGTGCGGGCGATTCAGGAGTCCGGCGCATGACTTCCAAAGAAAACCTGATCGCCGACAACACCGAAACCCCGGTGGGAACGAGCTTGCTCGCGAAGGCGCCGGATCTGCCGACATCATTGTTGAATGACACTCCGCATTCGCGGGCAAGTCGAATCGTTGCACCGTCGCTCCCACAGGTTTCGGGACCGACGCTGGAATTTGCGCAGGTCAGTCTGACGCTCGGCCGCACAACCATTCTCGACAACGTCAGCTTCCAGGTGCAGCCCGGCAGCGTGCACGCATTAGTTGGCCCCAACGGCGGCGGCAAGAGTTCGCTGATCAAGACCTTGCTCGGGCAGATGCCGCATCAGGGCCAGCTCAGCCTGCAATGGCCCGGAGCGCCCGGCACCATCGGTTACGTGCCACAAGCATTGGAGTTCGATCGCGGCTTGCCAATGACGGTCGACGATTTCATGGCCGCCATGTGCCAGCGTCGCCCGGCGTTTCTCGGTTTGAGCAAGCACTACGCCGGCGCCATCGGTGAAGCACTGGAACGCGTCGGCATGCAGGACAAACGCAAACGCCGCATGGGCGCCTTGTCCGGCGGCGAACGGCAGCGCGTGCTTCTCGCCCAGGGTTTGATCCCGGCGCCGCAATTGCTGGTCCTCGATGAGCCGATGTCAGCCCTCGATGAAGCCGGGATTCAGGTGTTCGAACGCCTGCTCGCAGACTGGCGTGCCGCAGGCATTACCGTGTTGTGGATCGAGCATGACCTGGAAGCCGTTGGCCGTCTGGCCAATCGCGTCACCGGTCTCAACCGTCGCGTGCTGTTCGATGCCACGCCGCAACAGGCGCTGACCCCGGAACGCCTGCTGACCTTGTTCTCGACCCATCCACGGAGTGCTGCATGATGAGTTACGAAGCCTTCCGTTTGATGGTCCAGGGTTGGGCCTCGTCCGGTTATCTGCCGGAAGCATTGGCCTACGGTTTTGTCGTCAATGCGCTGCTTGCCGGGCTGTTGATCGGTCCGGTACTCGGCGGCCTTGGCACGCTGGTGGTGGTCAAGCGCTTTGCGTTTTTCTCTGAAGCGGTCGGCCACGCGGCGCTGACCGGCGTGGCCATCGGCATTCTGCTTGGCGAACCCTACACCGGGCCGTACGGCAGCCTGTTCGGTTACTGCCTGTTGTTCGGCATCCTGCTCAACTACCTGCGCAACCGCACGGGTCTGGCGCCGGACACCTTGATCGGCGTGTTCCTCTCGGTATCGCTGGCCCTGGGGGCGAGCCTGCTGCTGATTCTGGCGGGCAAGATCAACGTGCACATTCTGGAAAACGTGCTGTTCGGCTCGGTACTGACGGTCAATGGCAATGATCTGGCGGTGCTGGCCATCGTCGGTTCGCTGGTCATGGCCCTGGCGCTGCCGCTGTACAACCGCATCATGCTCGCCAGTTTCAACCCGCAACTGGCGGCGGTACGTGGCGTGGCCGTGAAGACCCTGGATTATCTGTTCGTGATTCTGGTGACGCTGATCACCGTCGCCGCAGTGAAAGTGATCGGTGCGATTCTGGTCGGCGCCCTGCTGGTGATTCCCGCCGCCGCTGCGCGGTTGCTCAGCCAGTCGATGAAAGGCTTTTTCGGGTGCTCGGTACTGATCGCCACGGTCAGCACCTTGTGCGGGATTCTGGCGCCGATCGTGTTCGATCTGCCGATTCCGTCCGGCGCCGCGATCATTCTGGTCGCCGGCATTGCCTTCGCCCTCGCCGCCATCGCGCGCGGGGTTGTCCCGAGTCTGAAAGGGAATCTTGGATAAATGATGTTTTCACTGAAACACCTGACCCTGGCCATCACGCTGTGCGGTGTGGTCGGCACACCGTTGCTGGCGGCCGAAAACGCCAAGCCCCTGCGCGTGCTGGCCTCGTTGCCGATCACTTACGGCTTGAGCGAAGTGCTGCTCAAAGGCACTGACGTCAACCTTGAACGTGCGGCGCCGGCAAATCTGCCGGGCAGTCGTCAGACCGCGTACTTCACCGGTCGTGGTGCTCCGGCGCTGAGCAAACTGGCGACCGATGCCGATGCCGTGATCGGCGTGCGCTCGCTGTGGGCCGATGATCCGCTGTACCCGATCGCTCGGCGCAGCAATATCCGCATCGTTGAAGTCGACGCCGCGCGCCCGGTGGACGGCGCCCTGCCCGGCATTGCCGTGCAACCGGGCCTGAAGGTTGATGGCCTGAACAGTCAGCCCTGGCTGGCGAGCAATAACATGGGGCGCATGGCCGACGTGATGGCGGCGGACCTTGTGCGCCTGGCCCCTAGCGCCAAGCCTGCCATTGAGGCGAATCTGGCGGCATTGAAACAGCGCCTGCTGAAACTGAGCGCCGACAGTGAGGCGCGTCTGGCCAGCGCTGACAATCTGAGCGTGATGAGCCTCAGCGATCACTTCGGTTATCTGATCGGCAGCCTCAATCTGGAGCTGATCGGCCAGGATCCTCGACCGGATGCGGAGTGGACGGCAGAGGATCTGAAGAAACTCACGACAACGCTCAAGGACAACGATGTCGCGGTGGTGCTACATCATCGCCAGCCTTCGGAGCCGGTGAAAGCGGCGATTGCCGAATCGGGTAGTCGTCTGGTGGTGTTGAGCACCGATGCGGCGGATCCGGTGGCGGAGCTTGAGGGTAATGTGGATTTGCTGCTCAAAGGTCTGAGCGGGGCTTAGTTTCAGCCGAAACCGCGTTACCGTTCATCGCTACCCTGCTAGCGATAGGGCCTGCCCAGCCAACACAAATCCGGGGCATGAAAAAACCCGCTGACCGTCTCCGGTTCAGCGGGTTTGTTTTTGCCCGGCAGCTTATTGCGCGGCAACCTGCGCTTCCATTTTCTGCCGCAGGCTCAGTGGGCGCATATCGGTCCAGACCTCTTCGATGTAGGCCAGGCATTCCTTTTTCAGGCCGCTCTTGCCCACGGTGCGCCAGCCTTGCGGCACGGCTTTGTAGTCCGGCCAGATCGAGTACTGCTCTTCGTGGTTGACCACGACCTGAAAGAGGATGTCCTCGCGGTCGAATACTGACGTCATGCTGGTTCTCCATCGTTGTAAGGGTGGGCCGCACCACAGGTGCAGCCGGGTATGTAGAAAGAACGTGCGGCGCGGCAAAAAATTTACAGCGCAGCGGTGGCAGCGGCTAACGCGCGACCGAAGATCTCGGCGACGCGATCAATTTCGGTGGCAGTGATCACCAGCGGCGGCAGGAAGCGCACCACCGCGCCGTGACGACCGCCCAGTTCGAGGATCAGGCCGCGTTTGAGGCACTCGCGCTGCACCAGCGGCGCCAGGCGAGCGAAGGCCGGTGGATGACCGAGCGCGTCCACCGGGCCACTTGGATCGACCAGTTCAACCCCGAGCATCAGGCCCCGCCCACGGATATCGCCCAGTTGCGGGAAGTCGCGCTGCAGAATGCGCAGATGCTCGCTGAGGCGTGCGCCCATGGCTTCGGCGTGCTCGCACACCTTGTGTTCGACCAGATAACGCATCACCGCAGAACCGGCGGCCATCGCCATCTGGTTGCCACGGAACGTGCCGGCGTGGGCGCCCGGCTGCCAGGTATCGAGCCAGTCGCGGTAGACCACCACCGCCAGCGGCAGGCTGCCACCGATGGCTTTGGACAGCACCACCACGTCTGGGGTGATGCCGGCATGTTCAAAGGCGAACATCTTGCCGGTGCGAGCAAACCCGCTCTGGATCTCGTCGATGATCAACGCCACGCCGGCCTTCTCGGTGATACGGCGCAAACCGCGCAGCCACTCGATGTCCGCCGGGATCACACCGCCCTCGCCCTGCACCGCTTCGACAATCACCGCCGCCGGCAACTGCACGCCGGCCTCCGGATCGTTGAGCAGGTTTTCCAGGTAGCTCAGGTTGGCGTTGACACCGGCAGCGCCACCGAGGCCGAACGGGCAGCGGTAGTCGTAAGGGAACGGCATGAATTGCACGCCGTTACTGAGCAAGGCGCCCAACGGTTTTTTCGGCCCCAGGCTGCCCATCAGGCTCAACGCCCCCTGACTCATGCCGTGGTAACCGCCAGAGAACGACAGCACGGTGCTGCGCCCGGTCGCGGTGCGCACCAGTTTCAGCGCGGCTTCCACGGCATCGGTGCCGGTCGGGCCGCAGAACTGGATTTTCGCCTGCGCTGCCAGCGCCGGCGGCAGCAGACCGAACAGATCCTGCACGAACTGATCCTTGACCGGCGTGGTCAGGTCGAGGGTGTGCAGCGGCAACTCATCGGCCAGCACTTGCTGGATCGCCTCGATCACCACCGGGTGGTTATGCCCCAGCGCCAACGTGCCGGCACCGGCCAGACAGTCAATGAAGCTGCGTCCTTCGACATCTTCGACATACAGGCCCCTGGCACGCTTGAGCGCCAGGGGAATGCGCCGTGGATAACTGCGCGCATTGGATTCCTGCTGGCTTTGGCGAGCGAGCAACGGTGATTCATGGAACTGGTACAACGTTTCGGCCGGCGCCGAGGCGACCCGGGCCGACGACTGTTCGATAAGGCTGGTGGCGACTGACATCTCTCGACCCCTCAATACGCTATGGATAGTGACCAAAACAGCACACTGGACAGGTGCGCGTTCCGGTCGCGGAGCGCACATGCAGGTTTTCCTGTTCTGGAAACGCTTAAGCGTCCCGAGGATTTAGGCCCTTGATCGTTTGTCAGGCGCAGGCGGGAAACGACCGGACCATGGGCAGAGTCTGCAAACCTTCATGGGTCAAGGGCGGCGCCGCTTGGCGATAGCCCAGGTGTCGATAGAACGCCTCGCCGGTACGGGTGCTGTTGAGACTGACCCGCTGCACCCCGCGCAGGCGCAACCAGCCTTGAAGATCATCCATCAGCGCCCGCCCGACGCCACGGCGGAAGCACTCCGGCTGCACGTAGCACAGGGTGATGTCGCCACTGGCCAGGGCCATGCCGACCCCCACCGGTTTGTCCCGCAACAGGGCGAGGTTGAGGTAGAAACGTGCATCGGCGAGCCACGTACAGAGGTGTCCGGCGGACTGCTGGCGGACCCAGGCATCGACTTGCCGGGGATTGTTGCGGTGGTCGAGTGCACAACCGATGCGGATCGAACGTTCGATGATGCGGCTGATAATGCCGGTGTCGGCCAGGGTGGCCGGACGAATACAGATGGGTGCTTCCATGGCGCGATCCCCTCAATCCATTGAGTCAAAGCTGCAGCGACCTTAACCCCGCAGCGGCCGGATGACTAATGGAGAGAAGTTACATTTGATGTGCCAATACACAGTGCTGACGGGGTGAACTCAGACCGCTTGCAACGGCATGGTCAACTCCACGCGCAAGCCGTCCGGGCGGCTGTCGAAGTGCAGCGCGCAGTCGCAACGCTGAACGATTGCCTGAACGATCGCCAGACCGAGGCCGCAACCGGTGCTCTGGCCGTTGCGCCAGAAGCGTTGGGTCAAATGCTGCAAATCGTCCGGGGGGATGCCCGGGCCATGGTCGCGCACGACAAAGCGCACACGGTTGCCGATAGTTTCCAGGCTCAGTTCGACTGCACAGTCCTGCGGCGTATGACGCAGGGCGTTGTCGAGCAGGTTGCGCAGTGCCGCAATCGACAGCACCGCCGGCATCTGCAGCGCAGCGGTCGACAGATCGGCCGGCAGTTTCAACTGGATGCGCAGGCGCTCACCGCCGGTGGCGTCGGCAATCGCCAGCCTGGCGACTTGCTCGGCGCTGCACTGCGAGCCGTCATCGAACGACAGACTGCCCTCGACCCGCGCCAGCAACAGCAATTGCTCAAGGGTGCGGTGCAGGCGGTCGGCGCCCTCCTCGGCCCGCGCCAGCGACTGATCACGGGCGCTGCCCTCGGTCATGCGCGCCACTTGCAGGTGGGTCTTGATTGCGGTCAGCGGGCTGCGCAGTTCGTGGGCGGCGTCACCGGTGAGGCGGCGTTCACGCTCGATGGTTTTGCCAATGCGCTGGAACAGTTGATTCTGGGTGTCGAGCAACGGTTTCAATTCACTGGGAAACGATTGCAATTGCAGCGGTTCAAGCGAATCGGCATTGCGCCGCATCAAGGCTTCGCGCAGTCGGTTGAGCGGCGCCAGGCCCTGTCCGATCCCCAGCCATAGCAGGCACAGACACCCGAGCAATGCCACGCCCACCGGCACCGAAGCGGCCAGCAGAATCGACATGTTCAACGCTTCGCGTTCGATTTGCCGATCGGCTGTGGTGATGCGGACATCGCCCCGGGCAAGGGTGAAGCTGCGCCACGGCGCACCATCGATCATCTGATCGTGAAAGCCCATTTTCTCGGCTTCCAGAGCCTGCTCGGGACTGCTGTGACTGCGGGCGAGAATTTCCCCGCGCAACGAACTGACCTGGCACGCCATACCGCCGGGAATGTTCAACTGTTCGGCACTGAAATGCGTGCCCTCGCCCTTGCTCGGCAAGGCCGGCAATTGCTCCAGCAGCCCGGCGACCATGCGTGCGGAGGCTACCAGCCGCTGATCGAGGGAAAACATCATCTGATTGCGCAGATCGCTGAGCATCCAGGCCGCCGCCAGCGCCCAGATCAGCGCAAACGCGGCGCCGAGGGTCAGGCTCAGGCGCAGTCGCAGACTCATCACTTGCCTTGATCTCCACCGTCGGCCGGGCCCAGGCGATAGCCGAGGCCGCGCACCGTTTCGACGATGCCCTTGCCGAGTTTGCTGCGCAGGTGATGGATATGCACGTTCAGCGCATTGCTCTCCAGTTCATCGTTGAAGCCGTAGACGCTGTCCTTCAATTGCTCGGTGGACAGCACCCGGCCACGGTTGTGCAGCAACGCTTGAAGCAGCGATTGCTCGCGCCGCGACAAGTCCACCGGTTGCCCGGCCAGAGTGGTCTCACGACTGCTCGGGTCGTAAGTCAGCGCACCGTGTTCGATCAGGTTGACACTGCGCCCGGCCACCCGCCGCAGCAGGGTTTGCAGGCGCGCGAACAGTTCGCGCAGATCGAATGGCTTGAGCAGGTAATCGTCGGCCCCCGCCTGCAAACCGTCGACCCGGTCAGTGACCGAGTCGCGCGCGGTCAGAATCAGCACCGGAATCTCCAGGCCACTCTGACGCAGTTGTTGCAATAACTTGAGGCCATCTTCGTCGGGCAGGCCGAGATCGAGCACCATCACGTCAAATTCGGCGACCTTGAGCATCGCCCGCGCCTTGGACGCGGTGTTGACGTGTTCGACCGTCAGGCCCTGAGCGGTCAGACCGGCAACGATCCCGCTGGCGATCAACTCGTCGTCTTCGCAAACCAATACGTGCATGGGCGCTCCATGAATAAAAAGGCGAGTCAAACAGGCGAGGATTAAGTGGCAATTATGGCCGCCGCGCCGGCTGACGGAAAGCGCGCCGCACGGTAACCCGCTCGCTGTGTGACCTGGAATTCGACCAGGTCAGACTTGCCATCAGTTTGATTACCAACACTGAAACAGTTTGCGCCTGTCTATCCGTTTGGTGCTGGTTTAGCCTGCGGTCGAAACTGACTGCTACTACAACCCTTAAACGGATTTAAGAACAATGCCTCATTTAAAAAATGTCGTCGCCGTGGATTGGCGCTCGGGGCCTGACCGGATCTACTTTTTTTTCAAGGACTCCAATACCTATTCACGCTTCAACATCGGCACCAACCGGGTGCCCGCCGAATATCCCGCCGAAGCCAACGCCGATAACTGGGGCGAGTTTCATCGACACGTGCGCAATCTGCGCTTTGGTTTTACCACCACGGGAATCATTCCTGACGCGCAAAGTGGCTTCGACGACGATGTCTTGTGGCTTTTTTATAGCGACAATGGCCGACCGATGGTGTGTAAATACGATCAGGACCTGGATAAGGTCCGCAGCATGGAGCCTCTGGAAAATACCGTCTGGGCACGACTTCGCCCTTACTTTGAGCGCATCGTTGCCGGTACCTGGTGGCAAATGACCGGTTCCAGTAGCCAGGTGTTCCGGTTTCTCATGAATGACGGCCATACCGTCGCAATCAACCTGTCCAACAGCGATATCCAGCACGAGAGCATCAACGCCGAATCCTGGCCGGGCCTTGAGCCTTACCGGGACAGGATCATCACGGCGGTGCAGAATGATCGTACGTTCGCGGCCAGTTACTTCTACATTTTCCTGAACAACAACCAATACATTTGCTACAACATGCAGCGCAATCGGGTGGAATACGGCCCTATCGATGTGGATGAAGACAGCTGGCCCGGTTTGCTCTGCGGCCTGCCTTGAACCGGGCGCCTCGGCCGGTTAATCATCGGTTAATCGCCGCCGCCCATTGTGCACCTCACTTGCACAGGGACAAGGCTCCTCCATGCGTCATTTTTTTCTTTTGTTTGCTCTGCTGATGTCCAGCCTGGCCCAGGCTGGAAACAATCCTTTTGATACAAAACCGGAGTTTCTGCCGGTCGACAAGGCATTCGTGCTCACCTCCGAACGTCTGGAGTCTGGGGAAACCCAGTTGTTCTGGCAGATCACCGACGGCTATTACCTGTACCAGAAACGCCTGAAATTCGACGGTCTGGCGGCGGCGCAACAACCGGCGCTGCCTGAGGGTGAGTCCCACAGCGACGAGTTTTTCGGTGAACAGCCGGTGTATCGCCAAGGCCTGGAAGTGAAAATCCCGGCGACGGCCAGCGGGCAGATCAAGGTCAGTTACCAGGGCTGTGCCGATGCCGGACTGTGTTATCCGCCGCAAACCCGGGTCATTGATCTGGGCGGCAAGGCATCCGCCACCACGGCGAGCGACGAAGCACCGGATCAAGCCCTGGCCAGCAGCCTGCAACAGCGGGCGCTGGGCTGGAGTCTGCTGGTGTTTTTCGGCCTTGGCCTGTTGCTGGCGTTTACCCCGTGTTCGTTGCCGATGTTGCCGATTCTGGCGGGCATGATCGTCGGCAGTGGCGCGACACCCCGTCGTGGTTTTGCGCTCGCCAGCAGTTACGTGATCTGCATGGCACTGGTGTACGCCGCCATGGGCGTGATTGCCGCGCTGCTGGGTGCCAACCTTCAGGCCTGGTTGCAGAACCCGTGGCTGCTGGGGGCGTTCGCTGCGGTATTTGTGGTGCTGGCACTACCGATGTTCGGCTTCTTTGAACTGCAATTGCCGGTGGCGTTGCGCGATCGCCTCGAACACGCCTCGCGCAGCCGCAGCGGTGGCAGCCTGATCGGTGCCGGTGTGCTGGGCGCCTTGTCCGGTCTGCTGGTCGGCCCATGCATGACCGCACCACTGGCCGGGGCCCTGTTGTATATCGCCCAGAGCGGTAACGCGCTGCACGGCGGCTTGATTCTGTTTGCGCTGGGCATCGGCATCGGTGTGCCGTTGTTGTTGCTGGTGACCGTCGGCAATCGCTTCCTGCCCAAACCCGGCGCCTGGATGAATCTGCTCAAGGGCATCTTCGGTTTCCTGTTCCTCGCCACCGCGTTGCTGATGTTGCGCCCGGTACTGGATTCGTCGTTGTGGCTGGGCCTGTGCGGCGCGCTGCTGCTGATCGCCGCGTTCTGCGCCTGGAAGCAATCGGAAGGGTATGGCCGGGTCGCGCAGGTGTTCGGCGCCATCTCGTTGTTGTTGGGACTGTGGGGCAGCCTGCTGATGATCGGCGCGGCGGGCGGCAGCGACGATCCGTATCAACCCTTGCAGGTATACAGCGCCGGCCGTGTGGCCAGCGCGGCACCGAACGGTCATGAAGCGTTCACCACGATCAAGGACCCCGCAGCACTGCAACGCGAACTGGATGCCGCCACGGCCCAGGGCCAGTGGGTGCTGCTCGATTATTACGCCGACTGGTGCGTGTCGTGCAAAGTCATGGAGAAGCAGGTGTTTGGCCAGGCCAAGGTGATGCAGGCGCTGAGCGATGTGCGCCTGCTCAGGCTGGATGTCACCGCTGACAATGCGGCCAGCCGCGAACTGCTTGGCCGTTACAAGGTTCCGGGCCCACCGAGTTTCGTCTGGATCGGCGCCGACGGTGAAGAGCGCCGCAGCCAGCGCATCACCGGCGAAGTCGATGCCGAGACGTTCCTGCAACGCTGGACCACCACCCGAGACGCTCATTAATGCTGACTTTCACCCTCGGCACCTTTGCCATCGCGCTGAACCATCTGCTGCTGATCAGTGCCTTGGCGCTGGCGACTTTTGTCGGCTGGCGGGTGGCCAAACGCGGTGGCGAGAACCCCGAGTCTGCGCTGTTCAGTCTGTTCCTGCTGGGCATGCTGGCGGCGCGTATCGCGTTCGTGGCGGTGTACTGGTCGCATTATCGCAATGACCCGTGGCAGATCGTCGACCTGCGCGATGGCGGCTTCCTCGCCTGGCCGGGGGTGATCGTGTTGCTGCTCGTTGCGCTGTATCGCGGCTGGCGGCGCCCGGGGTTACGGCGCCCGCTGGGTTTTGGCGTGGCCAGTGGTGTGCTGTTCTGGCTGTTGGCGACCCTGTCACTGAACATCTACGAACAAGGCACCCGTCTGCCGGACATCGCCCTGCGTAACGCAGCCGGTGAAACCATCAAGCTCAGCGATTATCAGGGCGGTCCGCTGGTGATCAACCTGTGGGCAACCTGGTGTCCACCGTGCCGGCGCGAGATGCCGGTCCTGGAAAATGCCCAACAGCAACGGCCTGACCTGACCTTCCTGTTTGTCAATCAGGGCGAAAGCATGCAAAGCGTGGCGACATTTCTCGAAACCCAGGGCCTGAGCCTGACCAACGTGTTGTTCGACCGCAGCGGCCAAGTGGGCCAGGCCGTGGGCTCCATGGCATTGCCGACTACCCTGTTCTATAGCCCCGACGGTCGCCTGCTGAGCAGCCACCTGGGTGAGTTGTCCAATGCCAGTCTGGCTCGCGCACTGGAAAATTTCGATGCGCCACACTCCCAATCGAACCCGGCCATTGCTCCGGCCACCTCTGCAAGGAAACTGCCATGCCCCGCCTCCGCCACCTGCTGACGCTGACAATGGGCGCTGCCCTGTTGCATTTGCCGTCGCTGCAGGCTGCTGAAGAACTGCCTGCCGCGATCAAGCAGATCGAGGCCAAAGGCGCAAAAATCGTCGGCCAGTTCGATGCGCCTGATGGTTTGCGTGGTTACGCGGCGCAATACCAGAACCGTGGCATGGCGCTCTACCTGACCCCGGATGGCAAGCACGTGCTGCTCGGCAACCTGTACGACGCCGACGGCAAAGACCTGAGCAGCGAACCGTTGCAGAAACTGGTGTATGCGCCGATGGCCAAGGAAGTCTGGGCCAAGTTCGAGGCGAGCAACTGGATTCAGGACGGCAACAAGGATGCACCGCGCACGGTGTACCTGTTCAGCGACCCGAACTGCCCGTACTGCAACATGTTCTGGGAACAGGCACGCCCTTGGGTCAAGGCCGGCAAAGTGCAGTTGCGGCACATCATGGTCGGGATCATTCGCGAAGACAGCCCGGGCAAGTCCGCCGCGCTGCTGGCGGCCAAGGATCCGGCCAAGGCGCTGGAGGATCACGAGAAGGCTGGCAAGGCCAGTTCGCTCAAGGCCTTGAAGGACATTCCGGCGGCGGTGCAGACCAAACTGGCGGCCAACATGCAGTTGATGGAGGACCTGGACTTGCAGGCGACCCCGGCGATTTTCTACATGGACGACAAGGGTGAGCTGCAACAACAGCAAGGGGCGCCTTCGCCGGACAAGCTGGCGAAGATTCTCGGCCCAAAATAGCTCCGAACCTTTCGAAACCTGGCGGCCCTTTCGCGAGCAAGCCCGCTCCCACCCTGGATTGAAATCCTCTGTGGCAGCGGGCTTGCTCGCAAAGAACGTTTACGCGGTGTGGCGGTTGCGCTCGCTCAAGAAGCTGAATAGCACCTCGTTCACAAACGCCGGATTCTCCAGACTGGAGATATGCCCGGCCTCCGGCACCAACACCCAAGGGCAACCAATCAACTCAGCCATTTCCTGCGTTTCCGCCGGTGGCCGTGGTTTGTCCTGATCGCCGCACAGCACCAGCGTGGCCTGTGCATTCAACTCGCCCAGGCGTGGCAACAGATCATCCCGACTGAAGGTGATACGCCCCATTGGCACGATGCTGTCGCGCAGACGGTCAGACGAATACGCCGCCAGTTTCGCGCGGAAATCCTGGTAAAGCGCCGACTGCGGATCAATGCCCGGACGGAAGAAGATCGGCACGACGATGTCGAGCAAGAGGTCAGAGATTTCGCCGGATTCTTCGATCTGCTTGAACAGCGAAAAATAGTACTGGCGGGTAGGCTCTGGCTCGACGCCGACGTAAGTGTCCATCAGCACCAGGCCGTTGACCCGTTGCGGCGCCGACAATGCCAGGCGTACGCCCCACATGCCTCCGACCGACAACCCGACCAGAGTGACCTGGTCGATCTCCAGGTGATCGAGCAACGCCTGCACCTGACGGGCGATGTCGTCCAGCGAAGTGGTGCCTTGCGGCAACGCGCCGGACTCACCGTGGCCCCAAAGATCCAGGGCGATCACCCGATAGTGCGGCGACAGTGCAGCAATCTGCGGCGCCCACATGGCGGTGTCCCACAGATAACTGCCCGCCAGCAACACGGCCGGGCCGGTGCCTTGATCAATGTAGTGCAACGCTTGTCCGTCAACCGTGAAAAAAGCCATCGACCACCCCCGCGGTAGAAAAAGAGAACCGGCAGCCTGAGCTGCCGGTAGTTTGTCGTCAACCTGGGAAATGTACGTGAATGTGCCGGTTTACTTGTGTTGAATTCACTGACGCCATCGCTGGCAAGCCAGCGCCCACAGGTTCTACGCTGCACACAAATGTTGTGAACACGTTCGATCACTGTGGGCGCTGGCTTGCCAGCAATGGGGCCGCAGATTACAACCCTTCCAGCTCCGCCATCAGGTCATTCAACCGATCCACCTTGTCCTCGGTGATGTCACTGGCCGCCAGGCCTTCGATGTACTCGGCCAGTTCCTGCACCGTGCTGCACTCGAACATCGCCCGCAGCGGCACATCGCGTTGCAGGGTTTTCTGCACCCGCGAAGCGATCTGCGTAGCCAGCAACGAATGCCCGCCCAACTCGAAGAAGTTGTCGCGCACGCCGACCTTGTCGACCTTCAGCACCTCGGCCCAGATATCGGCCAGGGTCTGCTCCAGCTCGTTGCGCGGGGCCAGGTAATCCGCGCTCTGCAACTGGCCGATCTCCAGCGCCGGCAGGGCCTTGCGGTCGAGTTTGCCGTTGGCGTTATGCGGCAGCTGATCCAGCCACAACCAGTGCAGCGGCACCATGTATTCCGGCAGTTCGCTGCGCAGGCGTTGCTTGATCCGTTCCAGGCGTTCGCTCGGATTGAGCGCCGAATCCGCCGCGACCAGATAGCCGACCAAGTGCTTGCCATTGACCCCTTCCTGCACCCCGACGGCCGCATCACGGACTTCCGGTTGCTCGTGCAGACGCGCCTCGATTTCACCCAGTTCGATGCGGTAACCGCGAATCTTCACCTGATGGTCGACCCGCCCGACGTATTCCAGCACACCGTCACTGCGGCGCCGTGCCAGGTCACCGGTACGGTACAGACGCTCGCCCGGCGCGCCGAACGGGTTCGGTACGAACACCGGCGCGGTGCGCAGCGGATCGCTGACGTAACCGCGACCGACCCCAGTACCGGCCACGCACAACTCACCCACCGCACCCAACGGCACCAATTCCAGCGCGCCATCGACCAGATAGAGCAGGTTGTTGTCGGTCGGCGTACCAATCGGCAAGTAGCTGCCGCGGGTCGAGGCCAGATCGACGCGGAAAAACGCCACGTCATCGGAACATTCTGCCGGACCGTAAGCATTGACCAGCCCGATCTGCGGATAACGCAACAGCCACTGATGCGCCAGTTCCGGCGGCATCGCTTCGCCAGTCGGCAGCATCCAGCGCAGGCCGTCGAGGCTCAGGCGCTCCGAGGCAAGCATGCCTTGTATCAGCGACGGCACGCTCTCCAGCACGGTGATGCCCTGCGCCTGCACATGCATCAGCAACCCCTGCGGATCGTGGGCGATGGCGTTCGGCACAATGTCCACCCGCGCACCGAACAACGCTGCGGCGAGGAACTGCCAGACCGAAATATCGAAGCTTTGCGAAGCGGTCTGCGCGATCACATCGGCCTCGCTCAAATCCAGGTACGGACGCTTGCTCAACTGGTTGTTGAGCATGCCGCGCTGCTCGACCATCACGCCTTTCGGCAGGCCGGTCGAACCCGAGGTGTAGATCACATAGGCGAGGTTGTCCGGGCCGCTGTGAATACCCGGGTTTTCCACCGATGTCGTCTGCGCTTGCAGCGTTTCCCAGACCAACAGACGCGGACGGTTGGCACAGCTGAATTCATCCAGCAAGGCCTGCGCCTGTGCCTGGCAGGCGGCACTGCACACCAGCACCGGCGCCCGGCTCAGCTCAAGGATGCGTTGCAGGCGCTGGCCCGGCAGGCCGGGATCCAGCGGCAGGTAACCGCCACCGGCCTTGAAGCTGCCGATGATCATCCCGAGCAGATCGAGGTTACGCTCGGCCAGCAACGCCACCGGTTGATCCATCTGCAGCCCGGCTGCGACCAGGGCATGGCCGAGGCGGTTGGCGTTATGGTTCAGCTCGGCATAGCTCAGTTGCTGATCCAGGCATGTGGCAGCGATGCGTTGCGGGTGCGCCGCCACCTGCGCTTCGAACAGCGCCACGTAGCTCTGCTCCAGTGGATAATCGTGTGCGCTCCGGTTGCAACCGTGCAGCAGGAAGTCCTGCTCCTCACGGCCCAGCAACGGCAGTTCGGCCATGTCGCCATGGAAGCCATCGACCAGCGCCAGCAACAGACGCTTGAACTCGCCGAGCATGCGCTCGATGGTCGACTCGTCGAAGTAGCGCTGGTCATACGACAGATGCAACCCAAGGTCATCGCCCGGATAACACACCGCCGTCAACGGGAAGTTGGTGTGGGTGCGGCCAGAATCCGAGGTCGCGTTGAGGCTCTGCGCACGGTCCAGTACCGAGACTTCCACCGGCGCGTTTTCAAACACGAACAGGCTGTCGAACAGCGGCTGGCCTTTCGGCAGTTCGCTCTGTTCCTGAATGTTCACCAGCGGCAGGTATTCGTACTCGCGCAGTTGCATGTTGCTGTCGAGCAGCGCGCTCAGCCACTGGCGCACGCTGCTGCGCTGATCGTCCTCGGGCATTTTCACCCGCAGGGCAATGCTGTTGATGAACAGGCCGACGGTGCGTTGCATCTCCGGCATGTCCACCGGACGCCCGGCCACGGTCACACCGAACAGCACGTCACGATCACCGCTCAGGCGGCGCAGCACCAAGGCCCACGCCGCTTGAGCGAAGGTGTTCACTGTCAGTTGATGGGCCTGGGCCAGTTCACGCAGACGTGCACCGTCCTCGACATTGAGGCGGGTGTAGCAGTCGCCGACGATCATGCCGCCGCTTTCGCCGGCATGTTCACGCAGGAACGGCCGGTCGCTCGGGATCGGCGTGGTGCGCTCGAACCCTTGCAGGTTCTGCTGCCACCACTGGCGCGCCTCGGCCAGGCTCTGGCGTTGCAGCCAGCCGATGTAATCGCGGTAGCGCGGCGGCACCGACAAATGCGCTTCACGACCTTCACCGAGGGCGGTGTAGATCTCGAAAAAATCGTTCATCAGCAACGAGCGGCACCAGGCATCAATCAGGATGTGGTGGTTGCTCATCATGAACCAGTAACGCGCCGCGCCGACCTTGATCAGGCGCAGGTGGAACGGTGCCTGATTGAGCAGATCGAAACCGGCCTCGCGTTCGCTTTTGAGCAACGCCTGCAGCTTCGGTTCTTGCTCGGCCTCGGCAACGTTGCTCCAGTCCAGGTACTCGATCGGCGTGCGCCCCGGGGAGTGAATCACTTGCAGCATGTCTTCGCCGACGTTCCAGCAGAACGACGCACGCAGCGCTTCGTGACGGGCGACCACCGCTTGCCAGGCCTGGGCAAAACGCTCGGGATCGAGTTCGCTGTTGATGCGGTAGCGATCCTGCATGTAGTACAGGCCCGTGCCCGGTTCGAGCAAGGTGTGCAGGAGCATGCCTTCCTGCATCGGCGTCAGCGGATAGACGTCTTCGATGTGCGCCGCCGGCACCGGCAACGCATCGAGTTGCGCCTGAGTCAGTTTCGCCAGCGGGAAGTCCGACGGCGTCAACCCGCCGGCCGTGTCTTGCAGGCAATGGGCGATCAGGCTTTGCAGTTCGCCGAGGTAGGCGTCGGCCAGATCAACGATGGTCTGCGCGTCATATCGCTCGGCGCTGAAGGTCCAGCGCAGCAGCAGTTCACCGCCATACACCTGACTGTCGATGCTCAACTCGTTGGGCAGCGGCGCCTGCGGATCGTGGGCGGCGCCGACCGGTTCATCGAGAGGACGGAACAGCGCATCGCTGCCAAAACTCTGGTCGAACTGGCCGAGGTAGTTGAAGGTGACCGGTGCGTTGGGCAACGCCGCCATGCTGCGCTGACTGAGGTCATCGGCCAGATAACGCAGGACGCCATAGCCAAGGCCTTTGTGCGGCACCGCGCGCAGTTGCTCCTTGATCGCCTTGATCGAAGCGCCCTGCCCGGCCGCTTCTTCAATGTTGTGCGGAGTCAGGCGTAATGGATAGGCGCTGGTGAACCAGCCGACGGTGCGGGTCAGGTCGATCTCGTCGAACAGGGTTTCGCGGCCGTGGCCTTCGAGCTGAATCAGCGCCGACGGCTGCCCGCTCCAGCGGCACAAGACGCGGGCCAGCGCAGTCAGCAACAGGTCGTTGACCTGCGTGCGATAGGCACGCGGCGCCTGTTGCAGCAGTTGCTGAGTGCGCTCGGCATCGAGGTGCACGCTGACGGTTTGCGCATGCCGGTTCTGCCGTCCACCCTGCGGGTTTTCGCATGGCAGGTCGGCGCTCGGCCCGGCCAGTTGCGTCTGCCACCAACTCAGTTCTTCGCGCAGGGATTCGCTGCCGGCGTAGGCCTGCAAGCGTGCCGTCCAGTCCTTGAAGGCACTGGTTTTCGCCGGCAGCTTCACCGCTTGTTCGGCGTCGAGTTGGCGATACACGGTTTGCAGATCGTCGAGCAGCACGCGCCACGAGACACCGTCGACCACCAAGTGATGGATCGCGATGAACAGCCGTTGCTGACCTTCGGGTCCATCGACCAGCAACGCGCGCAACAGCGGGCCGTGTTGCAGTTCGAGGCTGCGCTGGGCATCGGCGTACAACGCTTGGCACTGCTCCATCGCGGGCACCCGCACCTGCCACAACACATTGGCATCGGACACCGGTTGATGCGTGGCCTGCCACTGATCGTTGGCCTGGGTGAAGCGCAGACGCAAGACGTCGTGCTGCTCGATCACCGCCAGCAGCGCCTGCTCCAGACGCTGCGGTTCCAGCGCCACGCTCGGCTCCAGCAGCAAGGCCTGGTTCCAGTGCTGACGCTCCGGGATTTCAGTGTCGAAGAACCAGTGCTGGATCGGCGTCAGCGCCGAGTCACCGCTGACCAGCCCCTGTTCGGCAGTCACCCGTTCGCTGCGGCTGGCGACTCCGGCGAGGGTCTGCACGGTCTGATGCTGGAACAGGTCCCGCGGGCTGAAATGGATGCCTTGCTGCCGCGCCCGACTGACCACTTGAATCGACAGAATCGAGTCGCCACCGAGTTCGAAGAAGTTGTCGTTGAGGCCGACCTGCTTGACGTTGAGCACTTCGCACCAGATCTGCGCCAGGGCCTGTTCCAGTTCGTTGCTCGGGGCGACATAGTCCTGACGATTCAGCTCGGGATCCGGCGCGGGCAAAGCACGACGGTCGAGTTTGCCGTTGGCGGTGAGTGGCATGCGCGCCAGCAGGATCAGGTGCGTCGGCACCATGTAGTCCGGCAGTTGCGCTTTGAGGTGCGCCTTCAATGCGTCGCGCAGTTCGGCCTGTTGTACTTCACCTTGCTCGGCGACTTCGCTGACCAGATAGGCAACCAGTTGTTTGCCGCTCGGCGCATCCAGCGCCAGCACCACCGCTTCACGGATCGAAGCGTGATCAAGCAGGCGGGTTTCGATCTCGCCCAGTTCGATGCGGAAACCACGAATTTTCACCTGATGGTCGATCCGCCCCAGATACTCCACCAAGCCATCGGCACGCTGGCGCACCAGATCGCCGGTGCGGTACATGCGCCCGCCATTCGCGGCAAACGGGTCGGCGACAAAACGCTCGGCCGTGATGCCCGGGCGGTCGTGATAACCCTGCGCCAGACCGGCGCCGCCGACGAACAACTCACCGGTCGCGCCTTGCGGCACCAGCGCCAGATCGGCGTCGAGGATGTACGCCAGGCGGTCGCCGATCACGCTGCCGATCGGCACGCTGCCGGCGCCTTCTTCCAGCACTTCCGGGGCCAGACTGGCGAGTGGCATGACCACGGTTTCGGTCGGGCCGTAGGCGTTGAAAAACAGGCTCGGTTTGAACGCAGCGCGAATCCGCTGCAGGTGTTCACCGGTCAGCGCTTCGCCGCCGGTGATGATCATCCGCACCGGCAGCGTTTGATTTTGCGTGGCGAGGAACTGCGCCAGCTGGCTGCCGTAGCTCGGGGTGAAACCGAGGACGTTGATCTTGTGGCGGCGGATCAAACCGCAGATTTCTTCGGCATCCCACTGCCCTTGCGCCCGCAGCACCACCTGCGCGCCGCTGAGCAGCGGCACCAGCAGCCGCTCGGTGGCGGCGTCGAAGTTGATCGAATAGAAGTGCAGTTCGCAGTCGTCCGGGCGCATGCCGAAACGCGTGATCACGGCCTGGCAGTGCATGGCGATTTCGCCGTGAGAAACCACCACACCCTTCGGTTTACCGGTCGAACCGGAGGTGTAAATCAGGTACGCCTGATGCTGCGGCAAGCTGATCAATGGCAGCTCGGTGGCCGGGTAGCCGGCCAGTGCCGGACTGTCTTCTTCCAGGCTCCAGCGCGCCACGCTCGGCGGCAGATCACCAAGAGCATTGAACATTGCCCGATCGCTGAGCAGCAGACCAATGCGGCTGTCTTCGATCATGTAGTGCAAACGGTCGAGCGGGTATTCCGGGTCCAGCGGCACGTAAGCACCGCCGGCCTTGAGAATCGCCAGCAGGCCGACAACCATTTCCAGCGAGCGCTCCAGCGCCAGACCGACCCGCACTTGCGGACCGACGCCGCGTTCACGCAGGGCCCAGGCCAGCCGATTGGCGCGGGCGTCGAGTTCGGCGTAGCTCAGGGTCTGCCCGGCGAACGTCAGGGCCGGCGCGTCTTTACGGGCCAGCGCCTGCTCGGCGAACAGGTGATGGATGCACTGATCGAGGCGATGCTCGCCCGGCTCCGCACCGAGGCTGTCGATCAGTTGCTGTTGTTCCGGCGCCGCCAGCAGCGGCAACTCGCTGAGGCGTTGATGCGGATCGCTGATCAGCGCTTCGAGCAGATTGCGCCAATGGCAGGCCATGCGTGCAATGGTCGGTTCATCGAACAGATCAGTGCTGTAGGTCAGGCAGCAACCGAGGCGATGGTCGAGGTCGGTGACTTCCAGGTTGAGGTCGAACTTGGTCGCCCGCGCATCGTTGGCCAGATACTCGACGGTCATCCCGGCGAGCAGGCGGCTCTGCTGGAACTCCCAGCGCTGCACATTGCACATGACCTGGAACAGCGGGTTGTACGCGGCGCTGCGCGGTGGCTGCAGGGCTTCGACCAGATGATCGAACGGCAGGTCCTGGTGCGACTGGCCCTCGATCACGGTATGGCGCACCTGCTCGAACAACTCACCCACCGACATCTGGCCGTCGAGCTGGCAACGCAGCACCTGGGTGTTGAGGAACGCGCCGATCAGCCCTTCGCTTTCCGGGCGGATACGGTTGGCCACCGGCGCACCGATACGCAGGTCGGTCTGGCCACTGTAGCGGTAGAGCAAGGTGGCGAGCGCGGCGGTCATGGTCATGAACAGGGTCAGACCGTTTTGCGCATTGAAGGCACGGACACGGGCGGCGAGATCATCACTGAGGTCGAAACGGAACAGTTCGCCCTGGTGGCTTTGCACCGGCGGACGCGGACGGTCGCCGGGCAGCTCCAGCAGCGGATGTTCGCGTCCGAGTTGCGCGGTCCAGTAGTCGAGTTGGCGCTGACGTTCACCGGACTCCAGCCAGTTGCGCTGCCAGACGCTGTAATCAAGGTACTGCACCGGCAACGGCTCCAGCGGCGAGTCGCGGTCATCGACGAACGCTTCGTACAACGCGCTGAGTTCGCGGGCGAAGATGTCCATCGCCCAGCCTTCGGTGACGATGTGGTGCAGGGTCAGGACAAAGTAGTGCTCATGTTCGGCGGTCTTTACCAGACAGGCGCGCAACAGCGGCCCGGTTTCCAGATCGAACGGCAGGTGCGCTTCGGCATCGGCCAGTTGCTGCACCTTCTGCTCACGCTGGTCAGCCGGCAGTTTCGAAAAATCCTTCCAGCCCATGCGTACGCCCGTCTCGGCATGCACCTGCTGCCGGGCCACGCCGTCGATGCTCGGGAAGGTGGTGCGCAGGGTTTCGTGGCGCAGGATCAATGCCTGCAACGCCGCCTCGAAACGCTCGACATGCAACACGCCACGCAGGCGCGCCATGCCGCCAACGTTGTACGCCGGGCTGTCCGGTTCCATCTGCCAGAGGAACCACATGCGCTGTTGCGAATAGGACAGCGGCACCGGTTGGCTGCGGTCGACTTTTGCAATCGGTGGCTGCTGGTTGGTCTTGCCGCTGGCCTGGATCAGGCGGATCTGCTCGGCAAAATCGCCAAGTTCGCTGTGTTCGAACAAGGCGCGCAGCGGCAACTCGACGTCACAGGCCTGACGGCTGCGCGAGATGATTTGCGTGGCCAGCAGCGAGTGCCCGCCGAGGGCGAAAAAGTCGTCGCGCAGACCGACTTGCGCCAGCCCCAGTACTTCGCGCCAGATCGCGGCGATCTGTTGTTCCAGCTCAGTGACCGGCTCGACATGCTCGCGGACTTGCCACTGCGGCTCGGGCAAGGCGCGACGGTCGAGTTTGCCGCTGGGGCTCAGGGGCATTTGTTCGAGACGCATCAGTTGCGCCGGAACCATGTATTCCGGCAGCTCGGCGGCCAATGCGGTGTTCAGACGGGCGATCAGTGCGTCCTGATCTTCGCTGCCATCGGCGGCAGTGAAATAGCCGATCAGTTGCGCGCCGGCAGCGGTTTCACGCACCAGCACCACGGCTTGGGCAACGCCTTCCTGAGCCAGCAGGCGCGCTTCGATTTCTTCCGGCTCGACACGGAAGCCACGCAGTTTGACCTGCTGATCGAGACGACCGAGGTATTCGATCACACCGTCCGAGGTCCACCGTGCGCGGTCACCGGTGCGGTACAAACGCGCGCCCTGCTCACCCAGCGGATCGACCACGAAACGCTCGGCAGTCAGCGCCGGGCGACCGAGATAACCGCGAGCGAGACCGATGCCGCTGATGCACAGTTCACCCGGCACCCCGGCCGGCACCGGATTGAGATCGGCATCGAGTACGCGGCAGATCACGTTGCCCAACGGCCGGCCGATCGGCGAACGCTCGCCATCAGCCGCTGTGCAATGCCAGTGGGTGACATTGATCGCGGTTTCGGTCGGGCCATAACGGTTGTGCAATTGCACCGCCGGCAGTTGCGCCAACACGCGGTTGCGCAGTTCTGGCGGCAGCGCTTCACCACCGGAGAACAGCCGACGCAGGCTGGTGCATTCGGCGCTGAGCGGTTCGTCGATGAACAGCGAAAGCAGCGGCGGCACGAAGTGCAACGTCGTCACGCCATATTGCTGAACCAGTTGGGCGATGCGATGCGGATCGCGGTGCTCGCCCGGCGCGGCAATCAACAGCCGTGCGCCGGTGATCAGCGGCCAGAAGCACTCCCACACCGACACGTCGAAACTGATCGGGGCCTTTTGCATCAGCACGTCGGTTTCATCGAGGCCGTAGGTGTTTTGCATCCATTGCAGACGTTCGGCCAAGGCGGCGTGAGTGTTGCCGACGCCCTTCGGTTGGCCGGTGGAACCCGAGGTGTAAATCACGTAGGCGAGGTTG
Organism: Pseudomonas sp. GNP014; assembly: GCF_054344005.1. Classification (NCBI taxonomy): domain Bacteria; kingdom Pseudomonadati; phylum Pseudomonadota; class Gammaproteobacteria; order Pseudomonadales; family Pseudomonadaceae; genus Pseudomonas; species Pseudomonas sp. GNP014. The sequence goes on from NZ_JBTGUS010000001.1 coordinate 5,510,664, forward strand.
TCGCCGTGCAGATGCAGACCCGGCGCCTGACTCGGCCAGTTTTCCAGGTGCAGCGCGTCCATCGCGATCACACTGACGCCGTCGCGGGCCGGCAGACGATCGAGCAATGCGGTCTGGGTCAGCAGCAGTTCGACACCGCTGTCGCTGAGCATGTAGGCCAGACGCTCGGCCGGGTAATCCGGGTCCAGCGGCACATAGGCACCGCCGGCCTTGAGAATCGCCAGCAGGCCAATCAGCAGTTGCGGTGAACGCTCGGCAGCAATCGCCACACATACGTCCGGGCCGACCCCTTTGTCGCGCAGGTAATGCGCGAGGCGGTTGGCCTGGGCATGCAATTCGGCGAAATCGAGACTGCCGCCGTCCCACACCAGCGCAGTGCGTTCCGGAGTCTGGCGCGCCTGATCGTTGAGCCGTTCCGGCAGCCATTGTGGCGCCGGGGTGCATGGCGCGACGCTCCATGCCTGTTGCTGTTCGTGCTCGCACGGCGTGAGCAATTGCAGGTCGCCGATCGCCTGTTGCGGCTGTTCGCAGACGGCGCGCAGCAGGTTGCTGAAGTGTTCGGCCAGACGCTCGATGGTCGCCGCTTCGAACAACTCGTCGGCGTAGTCGAAGGACAGGGTCAGGCGCCCGTTGCGATCCTCTTCGCTGTGCAGTTGCAGGTCGAACTTGGCCTCGCGGCTGTGCCACGGCAGTTCTTCGGCGAGCAGCCCCGGCAAGCGTTTCAGCGCGCCGAGATCGCGTTGCTGGTGGTTGAACATCACCTGGAACAGGCCGTGTTCGCGAGCCTGCGGGAAGGCTTCGAGCAGTTGTTCGAACGGCAAGTCCTGATGGGCTTGAGCGCCAAGCGTGGCCTCGCGGGTCTGCGTCAGCAACTCGACAAACGACAGGTGCGAATCGACCTCGGCACGCAGCACCTGGGTGTTGATGAAGAAGCCGATCAGGCCTTGGGTTTCCAGGCGCGGACGGTTGGCATTGGGCACGCCGATGCGAATGTCGCGCTGACCGCTGTAGCGGTGCAGCAGGCTCTGCAAGGCCGCGAGCAACAGCATGAACGGCGTCGCTTGGTGGGCCTGGGCGGTCTGTTTGATCGCATCGCTGAGGCTGACGCCGAGGCGCACGCTGTGGCGGGCGGCGCTGTGCAACTGTCTGGCCGAGCGAGGATGATCGGTGGCCAGTTCCAGCACCGGCTGTTCGTCGCCCAGTTGTGCTTTCCAGTACGCCAGTTGTCGCTCGCCCTCGCCTTGCGCCAGCCATTGGCGCTGCCAGCTGCCGTAGTCGGCGTATTGGGTCGGCAGCGGCGCAAGGTCGGCGCGCTGGCCTTGGGTGGCAGCGGCGTACAGGCGCGAGAACTCGTCGATCAGCAGGTTCAGCGACCAGCCGTCGGCGATGATGTGGTGCAGTGTCACCAGCAGTTGATTATCTTCGTCGCCGAGCCGCACCAGCGTCACCCACAGCAGCGGGCCTTTTTCCAGGTCGAACCGGGTGCGCGCTGCGTCTTCACGGATCTGTTGCGCGCGGGCTTCACGCTCGTGGGCTGGCAGGTCGCTGATGTCGATCAGTTGCAGATTGAATTCAGTCGCCGCCTCGACCTGTTGCAGGGCCACGCCGTCGCGTTCGAAAAAGCGCGTGCGCAGCGATTCGTGGCGTTCGATCAGTTGCTGGAAGCTGGCGCGCACGGCGTCCTGGTCCAGTTCGCCGCGCAGACGCAGGGCACCAGGAATGTTGTAGGCGCTGCTGTGCGGGTCGAGCTGCCAGGTGATCCACAGACGGTTTTGTGCCAGGGATTGCACGATTGGCTCGCTGCGCGAGAGCGTGTTGATTTGCCCTTGAGCGCTGCCGCCGTCCTGTTGCTGTTGCGCCACGGCGGCGGCAAATGCGCACAGGGTCGGCGCCTCGAACAGCAGGCGCAGATTCAGCTCCAGCGACAGCGCCTCACGCACCCGGGCAATCACTTGCGTGGCGGCGATGGAATTACCGCCGAGCAGGAAGAAGTGGTCGTCGGCGCTGACCTGTTGCACGTTGAGCTGCTCGGCCCAGATCCTGCCGATCAGGGCTTCGAGTTCGTTGGTTTGCACGGCCGATTCGATGCTGGAGGCCTGCGTGGACGGGAACAGCGCATAGCTGTCGAGGCTGCCATCGGCCAGACGATTGCGGCAGGCGGAACGTTGCAGCTTGCCGCTGGAGGTCTTCGGCAAGGCGCCCGGATTGAGCAGCACCACCACGCTCGGCGCTTGCTGATACGCCTCGGCCACCGCTTGGCGAATGGCGTTGATCAGCGCTTCGGGCGGGAGAATTTTCTGCACGCTGCGGCTGATTTCCGCAGCGATGCCGATCCCTTCCTCGCCGTCCTGAGAAACCGCAAATGCCGCGACCCGGCCCTTGCGCACCACCTCGACTTCGCGCTCGACGGTTTGCTCGATGTCCTGCGGATACAGGTTGTGACCGCGCACGATGAGCATGTCTTTCAGACGCCCGGTGATGAACAGTTCACCATCGCGAACGAAGCCCAGATCGCCGGTGCGCAGCCAGGTCCGGCCGGCGTGCTGGACGAAAGTCCTGGCGCTGGCTTCGGGGTTGCGCCAGTAACCGCGGGCGATGCTCGGGCCCGCAGCCCAGACTTCGCCGACAGTGTTGTCAGCCAGCTCCTGTAGCGTGACGGGGTCGGCGATCAGCACCGCGTGCTCTGGCTGACTGATGCCGCAACTCATGATCGGGCTGCCGTCGCCCGGCTCGGCGCGGTTTTGCGCCAATGTCTGATCGTCCACGCGCAGCGCCGGAATGCCGGTGCCACGCGCAGTACCGGCCACGAACAGCGTCGCTTCGGCCAAACCGTAAGAAGCCATGAAACTGTCTTCGCTGAAGCCGCACGCGGTGAACTTCTCGGCGAAGCGTTCAAGGGTGTCGAGACGGATCGGTTCCGAGCCGGAATAGGCCACGCGCCAGCGGCTCAGGTCGAGCCGTTCCAGTGCCGATTCGCTGACCCGTTCGCTGCACAAGCGGTAAGCGAAATCCGGTCCGCCGCTGATGGTGCCGCCGTATTGGCTGATCGCTTCGAGCCAGCGCAATGGTCGGCCGAGGAAGTACGCCGGCGACATCAGAATGCACGGCACACCGCTGAAAATCGGCTGGAGCAAACCGCCGATCAGGCCCATGTCGTGGTACAGCGGCAACCAGCTGACGATCACGTCGTCGGGGTTCACGTCGATGCCGAAGCCGTGTCGAATCAACAGCTCGTTGGCAACCAGATTGCCGTGGCTGACCTGCACGCCTTTGGGCAACGCGGTGGAACCGGAGGTGTATTGCAGGAAAGCAATGTGCTCTGGCGGCAGCGTCGGTTCAACCCAACGCTCGGCCAGTGCGCTGTCGAGGGTGTCGACGCACAACAGCGGCGGCGCGCCGTCGATCTGCTGCAAGGCATCGCGCAGGTCGGCGCTGGTCAGCAGCAAACGCGGCTCGGCGTCGGCAATGATCGACAGCAGACGCTCTTGATGGTGGCGACGCGCCGACTCCGGCGGATAGGCCGGGACCGCAATCACTCCGGCGTACATACAACCAAAGAACGCCGCAACGTAGTCCGGGCCGCTGGGGAACAGCAGCACCGCGCGATCGCCGAATTCGGCTTCAGCCTGGAGCGCGGCCGCGATGCTGCGGGCGCGCTGATCGAGTTCGCGATAGCTGAGTACCACAGCCTGCTCTGGGTTTTCAGCGAGAAAACGCAAGGCCAGTTGATCCGGCGTCAGGGCCGCGCGGCGCTGGAGGGCTTGGACCAGGGTGCTGGGGAGTTCGAACGCGTCGGTCATGAGGTTTCCTGCCTGAAGTCGGCTTGCTAGTGGAATCGGGTTGCTGCGTCACGCCCCTTCAAGGGCATGCAGGGCGCGGTCTGTGCCGACCACGCAAGGCTTGGGAATGCTGGCTGGCCGGGGCTGTGCAGCCGGAGCCATTCACCAATGAGAACGGATGACGTCTGGAAATAATTAGTCAGCGGGCGGGAGCGCCAACAGGGCTGGGGTGTGGCGGCGTGTCGCAGTTCTCAGAACGCACCTTTGTGGCGCATTACTTCTCTTTCTCAATTGACAATCATTATCATTCAACATAATTTGTCGCTCGATGTGTAGGACGGCCCCTCCCCCAGCCGTCCCACTAACCTATTGGCAGCAAGGTGATTTCCATGACGGAACAAGTATCCACAAGCAGGTGCGATTCACCGCTACTTCAGGCCTTTGTCGACAATCGACTGATTCTGGTCAAAATCGCCGCCCGCATTACCGGGTGCCGGTCGCGTGCCGAAGACGTGGTGCAGGATGCGTTTTTCCGACTGCAATCGGCGCCACCGATCACGTCCTCGATCAAGGCTCAACTGAGTTATCTGTTCCAGATCGTGCGCAACCTCGCCATTGATCACTACCGCAAACAAGCGCTGGAGCAGAAGTATTCGGGCCCCGAAGAGGAAGGGTTGAATGTGGTCATTCAGGGCGCTTCGCCAGAAACCTCACACATCAACTTCTCGACCCTGGAACACATTGCCGACGCGCTGACCGAGCTGCCCAGCCGCACCCGTTATGCGTTCGAGATGTACCGCCTGCACGGCGTGCCGCAAAAGGACATCGCCAAGGAACTCGGCGTCTCGCCGACCCTGGTCAACTTCATGATTCGTGATGCCCTGGTGCACTGCCGCAAGGTGTCGGGCAGTCGTGGGGATGCGGCATCGTTGGGTCGTCGCTAAGCCCGGCTCGCGGCCAAAAAAGATCGCAGCCTTCGACAGCTCCTGCAGAGGAATACGTTTCATGCAGGAACTGCCGAAGGCTGCGATCTTTTGCTTTTACGCCAACGTGCACCGATCAAAAAACCGCTCGCGCCCCAGCAGCATCAGCGCCGCGCGTTTGTGCGGAAAGTCGAATTCCTTCTCGCAGTGGAAGCACTGGTTCTGCATATGCCCGATCATCTTCGCGTTGTCGGCACGCGGCTCGGCCACCACGCGTTGCGTGCGCGGATCATCGAGAAACAGGTAATGCACCAGCGCCGATAGCCAGCTCGCCACCTTGTGCGGCCCGCGATGCTCCTCCTCCCCCACCAGCATATGAATGCCGCGGTCGTAATTATCGGCGTCGTAGAACGGCGCGATGCGATCCTCTTTCGCCCAATACGCCTCGAAATAGGCAAACGGCTGATCGTCGAAACAACCGATCAGCGTCAGGGTGTGTGGATCGGTTTCGAGTTTGCTCAGGTACTCGCGGTGCTGCTCGATGCTGCCCTCTTCCTGCCAGAAACGGGCGACCCGCGGGCTGTTCTGCCAGCGATGGAAGCGTGGCAAATCCTCTTCGATTTCCAGCGAACGCAGGGAAATCCACGCGCCAAGACGCGCATCGAAACGCCGATAGACTTCACCGCGCGGCTTCACCGGACGCAGCGGATGGCGCCTGCCCTGGCTGATGACCATGTGCTGCGGATAGCTGCCAGCCAGTGAAGTGCCGAGCCACGGTTGCGGCAGTTGCCAGAACAGCGTGCGCTGGCAGCGGTACTCGCCAGCTACCTCGGTGCTCACCAGCAAACCGCTGCGCAAGGCGTCGGTCGGCGGTTGATCCAGTTGCCAGGTCAATTGCTGACACGCGGGATCGCGGGCGAACAACCAGTAACAGGCTGCCCACAGCGCTTGCCCCACAGGCAGCGCATAACGCTCATCGAGCTGGATCGGTCCCTTGCCATCACGTTCGAGGCGCAGACGAATCAGCGGCTGTCCGTCCAGGCTCAGGCTCAAACGGCTTTCAGTGGCATCGGCTGCGAGGTGACGGCCCGAAGGCAACGCCAGGGCAGTCAGGTCATTCAGATTGGGCATGGGTCGGGCTCACGATATTCGTCGACAGTTCAACGATGGGACGTGAGCCGAGAGTGGAAATTTAGGCCAGCAGGACAATCAGTGATGGGGTACCGGCACCACCGCAATCTTGTACGGCTCGAAAATTTTCAGCATTTCACCATTGTCGCGCAGGCCTTTGAGCAACTTGCCGAACGCTTCACCGGTGATCGGTGCGGTCGGGCGAAGAATGGCGTAGTGGTGGTAAACCTGATCGATACGCTGCGAGACCAGCAACGCCTCGCGCACCTTTTCATTGCGCAGCAGGTAATCGAACAGATAGGAACGGGTCACCAGTGCGATATCGGCGCGGCCGCGCAGAACCATCAACAGGTTGCTGTCGTGGGAATAGGTCAGTGTGGCGTTGTAGTTCTGGGCGAGATACTTCGGGTCGGCATTGAAGTTGGCGAATTCATAGTGATAACCGCTGAACAGCGCCAGACGCTTGCCCGACAGATCGGCGAAATAGTTTTGCTGGCGACCGTCCTCCCGTTGCGCGACGAAAATCTCCGCGTCCTCAAGGCCCATGTCGACGTCCGAGTGGGGAATGTCCTTCCAGCCCCACTCCGGGTTCTCGAAGATCGCCATGTCAATCCGGCCTTGTTTGAAATCACCGAACCGTCGGGGAATCGAGGTCGGCACGAGGACAAACTGATAGTCGCTCTGCAACCGATTCAACGCCTCGACCAGTTGCGGCAACAGGCCGGTGTCGGCCCCGTTTTCCGGGCGAATGGTGTAAGGCGGAAAATGCGCTGCACCCACCCGAACCAATTGCGCTGCCTGCGCGGGCAAAACCCATAATGCAGCCAGCGCTGCGAGCATCAGCCCAGCGGCCGTCCGAACTGGCGAAGACTTCAAAACACCCCACTCCCCGAAAAAATACCGATCAATGCATTCAAGCTAGGCGGTTTCGCCCAGTTAGCCAGTTTCCCGGCCCGATAGAAAGTGGCTCAACGCTCTTCGAGCACCAGAATCAATGCCTCGTCAGCCAGTTGATCGAGGCTCAAACTGCCGCCGGCACGGAACCAGGTGGTGGTCCAGGACAACGCGCCAGTGAGGAAACGTCGGGTAATAAATACATCGCCGCGAATAAACCCGACGTCCTTGGCCTCACCCAGCACCTCTAACCAGATCGCTTCGTAAATATCGCGCAACGCGAGGACTTTGGCCTGGCCCTCCTCGGACAACGAACGCCATTCGTACACCAGCACCGCCATGGCTTCACCGCTGCCGCCCATGATCGATTGCAATTCGCAGCGAATCAGCGCCAACACGCGTTCACGCACATTGCTCGCTTCGGCGAGCGCCGCTCGCATCAACGCCGTGTTGTAGCGAATGGTTTCTTCCATCACCGCACGGAGGATTTCGTCCTTGCTCTTGAAGTGATGAAAAATGCTGCCCGACTGGATACCGACCGCGCCGGCCAGATCGCGCACTGTGGTGCGCTCATAGCCTTTGTTGCGAAACAGGTGAGCCGCCACTTGCAGCAATTTGCCGCGGGCGCTGTCCGGGTCGGTCAACTGGCCTTGATCGACCAATTCGCGCATGACCCTCAGGGCTTTTTGCTCGTCCACCCGTTCTCTCCTACAGTCGATCAGTCTGTTGCCCCCTGAAACCACAGGGTTGCGCGCAATTTAAGCCGCCGACGACGACCAAGCAAGCGCTTGGGCAGAAGATATTTCAGCTGTTTACAAACCAAGCGCTTGCTTGGTAGCCTCCAGACACTTCTGTCGCAGGTTTCTGAGTCGGAGATAAAAATGCCCACCACCGTCCGCATCGGATGCGCCAGCGCATTCTGGGGAGACACCTCCACCGCCGCCGCGCAGCTTGTAGGCGGTGGACGCCTGGATTATCTGGTGTTTGATTACCTCGCCGAGATCACGATGTCGATCATGGCGGGCGCTCGCATGAAGGATCCGCAAGCGGGTTTTGCCGGTGACTTCATCGAAGTCCTCACGCCACTGCTGTCACAACTGGCGAAGCAGAAAATCCGCGTGATCAGCAATGCCGGCGGCATCAACCCGCAAGCCTGCGCCGCCGCTCTGCAAGCCGCCTGCGACAAGGCCGGGGTCGCGCTGAAAATCGCCGTATTACTTGGCGATGACCTGCAACCGCAGTTCAAACAACTCGGCGGCGTCAGTGAAATGTTCAGTGGTGCGCCGTTGCCGCCGATGTGCGTATCGACCAACGCCTACCTCGGCGCACCGGGGATTGTCGAAGCGCTGCGACTGGGTGCCGACATCGTCATCACCGGGCGAGTGGTCGACAGTGCGGTGGTCAGCGCGGCCCTCGTGCATGAGTTCGGCTGGTCGTGGCATGACTACGACAAACTTGCCCAGGCCGCTCTGGCCGGGCACATCATCGAATGCGGCGCACAATGCACCGGCGGTAACTTCACCGACTGGCGCGACGTGCCGGATTACGAACACATCGGTTTCCCGATCGTCGAGGTGAGTAGCGACGGCCAGTTCATCGTCAGCAAACCCGAAGGTTCCGGTGGACTGGTCACGCCGCTCACCGTTGGCGAGCAGATGCTTTATGAAATCGGCGACCCGCAGGCGTATCTGTTGCCCGATGTGGTCTGTGACTTCACACAGGTCAAACTCCAGCAACAAGGCAAAAACGCCGTGCATGTGCACGGTGCCAAAGGCCTGCCACCAAGCGACAAGTACAAGGTCAGCGCCACCTACCCGGACGGTTTTCGCTGCACCGCCAGCTGCCTGATCGCCGGTATCGACGCGGTGGAGAAGGCCAGGCGCGTCAGTCAGGCGATCATCGACAAGACATCCGGGATGTTCAGCCAGCGCGGCTGGGGGCCCTACAGCGAAACCGATATCGAACTGCTCGGCAGCGAAGCCACCTATGGCCCCCACGGGCGGCGCCGCGACAGCCGCGAAGTGGTGATCAAGATCGCCGTGCGCCATGCGGACAAACATGCCTTGGTCCTGTTCTCCCGGGAAATCGCCCAAGCGGCCACCGGCATGGCGCCGGGACTGACCGGTATTGTCGGCGGCCGGCCGACGGTATACCCGGTGATCCGCCTGTTCTCGTTCCTGATCGATAAAAGTGTCTGCAACCTCGAAGTCGATATCGCCGGCGAACGGCACCCCTGCGCCCTGCCGGCGCCCATGCCTCTCGACAGCCAGGCGCTGCCAGCGCCCGACCAGCCACCCAGGCCTCAAGGCCGGGCCGACGCCAGTGTGCCGCTGGTGAAACTGGCCGTGGCGCGCTCCGGTGACAAGGGCAACCACAGCAACATCGGCGTCATGCCGCGTAAACCCGACTACCTGCCGTGGATCGCCGAGGCGCTGACCCCGGCCGTCATCGTCGACTGGATGAGCCACGTGCTCGATCCGATCCATGGCCGCGTCGAGCGCTGGTACCTGCCCGGCACCCACAGCCTGAATTTCCTCCTGGAAAACGCCCTCGGTGGCGGCGGCGTGGCCAGCCTGCGCATCGACCCGCAAGGCAAAGCCTTCGCCCAGCAACTGCTGGAAATCCAGATACCGGTGCCGCAGAGCATCGCCGAACAGTTCGACTAGAGGATGGTGTGCATGGCTTACGCGTCGGTTTTCAGAAACGATCTGTTCAGCGGCCAGACCCTCATCGTCACCGGTGGTGGCAGCGGCATCGGGCGTTGTACCGCGCATGAACTGGCGGCGCTCGGCGCCAATGTGCTACTGGTCGGGCGCAAACCGGAAAAGCTCGAAAAAGTCGCCGCCGAAATCGCCGAAGACGGCGGCCGGGTGCACTGGAAAGCCTGCGACATCCGTGACGAAGAAGCGGTGAAACAAAGGGTCCGCGAACTGATCGCCGAACACGGGCCGATTCATGGACTGGTCAACAATGCCGGCGGCCAGTACCCCTTCCCCCTGGCCTCGATCAATCAGAAAGGTTTTGAAACCGTACTGCGCACCAATCTGGTCGGCGGCTTCCTGATGGCCCGGGAAGTGTTCAACCAGTCGATGAGCAAGCACGGTGGCAACATCGTCAACATGCTCGCCGACATGTGGGGTGGCATGCCCGGCATGGGCCACTCCGGCGCGGCGCGCTCGGGCATGGACAACTTCACCAAGACTGCCGCCGTCGAGTGGGGTTACGCCGGGGTCAGGGTCAACGCGGTAGCACCGGGCTGGATCGCCTCCAGCGGCATGGACACCTACGAAGGCGCCTTCAAAGCGGTGATCCCGACCTTGCGCGAACACGTGCCGCTCAAGCGCATCGGCACCGAATCGGAAGTCAGTGCGGCGATTGTGTTCCTGCTCAGCCCGGCGGCGGCGTTCATCAGTGGCAGCACCTTGAAAATCGACGGTGCCGCCAGCCTCGGCAGCCGTGCGTGGCCGTTGCACAAGGCGACCCACAGCGAATCATTCAACGGGTTCCACCGGGCGTACTTGCCCGACGTGCTCAAGGATAAGGAATAAACCATGGCGCAGATCCAGTCCCGACTCGATCCGCACAGCGAAGACTTCGCCCGCAACCGCGCGGCGATGCTCGCGGCCATCGAGCACGTCCAGCAACTCGAACAGAACCTGTTGAACAAAGCCGCCGAAGCCAAGGCGAAATTCGACAAGCGCGGGCAATTGCTACCCCGCGAACGCCTGAACCTGTTGCTCGACCCCGGCGCACCGTTCCTCGAACTGGCGAGCCTGGCCGGCTACAAACTGCACGACGACAAGGACGGCAGCGCCGCCGGTGGCGGCTTGATTGCCGGTATCGGCTACGTCTGCGGCGTGCGCGCGATGGTGGTGGCGAACAACAGTGCGATCAAGGGCGGCACCATTTCGCCGAGCGGCCTGAAAAAGTCCCTGCGCCTGCAGCAGATCGCCCAGGAAAACAAACTGCCTTTGATCACCCTTGCCGAAAGCGGTGGCGCCAACCTTAATTACGCCGCAGAAATTTTCGTCGAAGGCGCACGCAGCTTCGCCAATCAGGCGCGCATGTCGGCAATGGGTTTGCCGCAGATTACCGTGGTGCACGGTTCGGCCACGGCGGGTGGCGCCTATCAGCCGGGGCTGTCGGATTACGTCGTGGTGGTGCGCGGCAAGGCCAAGCTGTTTCTCGCCGGGCCACCGCTGCTCAAAGCCGCGACCGGAGAAGTGGCCACCGATGAGGAGCTGGGCGGCGCGGAGATGCACGCACAAATTGCCGGCACTGCCGAATACTTGGCCGAGAACGACGCCGACGGCGTGCGTCAGGTGCGTGAAATCCTCCGTATGTTGCCGTGGAACGAGCAACTGCCGTGGCTGCCGGAGCCGCAATACAAGGAACCGCTGTACCCCATCGAGGAGTTGCTCGGACTGATTCCGGACGATGCGAAAAAGCCGTATGACGTGCGCGAAATCATTGCGCGGATCGCCGACGAATCGGACTTCCTCGAATTCAAGGGCGAGTACGACCAGCAAACCCTTTGCGGCCAGTTGAAGATCCAGGGCCGCGCCTGCGGCTTCATCGGCAACAACGGCCCGATCACGCCCAATGGCGCGAGCAAGGCCGCGCAGTTCATTCAGTTGTGCGACCAGAGCCAGACGCCGCTGCTGTTTTTCCACAACACCACCGGGTTCATGGTCGGCACCGAATCCGAACAGCAAGGCGTGATCAAGCACGGTTCGAAACTGATTCAGGCAGTGGCCAATGCGCGGGTGCCTAAACTGACGATTGTCGTCGGCGGCTCCTACGGTGCGGGCAACTATGCGATGTGCGGGCGCGGCCTCGATCCACGCTTCATCTTCGCCTGGCCGAACAGCCGCACGGCGGTGATGGGCGGCGCGCAGGCCGGTAAAGTCCTGCGCATCGTCACTGAAGCCAAACAGCTCAAGGATGGCCTGACGCCAGACCCGAAGATGCTCGACATGCTCGAGCAGGTCACTGCGCAGAAACTCGACAGCCAGTCCACCGCACTCTACGGCAGCGCCAACCTGTGGGACGACGGCCTGATCGATCCGCGCGACACCCGCACCCTGCTCGGCTACCTGCTGGACATCTGCCACGAAGCCGACATTCGCACGCTGCAACCCAACAGCTTCGGCGTCAGCCGCTTCTGACTGCCACGGACCCCAAGGAGAACAATAAAAATGATCTTCACCCCGGAACACGAAGCCCTGCGCCGCACCGTTCGCCAGTTCGTCGAACACGAGATCAATCCGCACGTCGACGAGTGGGAAAAGGCCGGACGCTTTCCGATCCACGAGATTTTCCGCAAGGCGGGCGACCTCGGTCTGCTGGGGATTTCCAAACCGGAAAAGTTCGGCGGCATGGGCCTGGATTACAGCTACTCGATTGTCGCCGCCGAAGAGTTCGGCACCATTCATTGCGGCGGCATACCGATGTCGATCGGCGTACAGACCGACATGTGCACCCCGGCGCTGGCCCGCTTCGGCTCCGATGAACTGCGTGAAGAGTTCCTGCGGCCGGCGATTACCGGCGAGCAGGTCGGCTGCATCGGCGTCTCGGAAGTCGGCGCCGGCTCCGATGTCGCCGGGCTGAAAACCAGCGCGCGCAAGGACGGCGACGACTATGTGATCAACGGCAGCAAGATGTGGATCACCAACTCGCCGAGCGCCGATTTTATCTGCCTGCTGGCCAACACCTCGGACGACAAGCCGCACATCAACAAGTCACTGATCATGGTGCCGATGAACACCCCGGGGATCAGCCTCAGTTCGCACCTGGACAAACTCGGCATGCGCAGTTCGGAAACCGCCCAGGTGTTTTTCGATAACGTTCGCGTGCCGCAACGCAACCGCATCGGCCACGAAGGCGCCGGCTTCATGATGCAGATGCTGCAGTTTCAGGAAGAACGCCTGTTCGGTGCGGCGAACATGATCAAGGGCCTGGAATATTGCGTCGACAGCACCATCGAGTACTGCAAGGAGCGCAAGACCTTCGGCAACGCACTGATCGACAATCAGGTGATCCACTTCCGCCTTGCCGAGTTGCAGACTGAAATCGAATGCCTGCGCGCGCTGGTCTATCAGGCTACCGAGCAGTATGTGAGGGGCCAGGACGTCACGCGTCTGGCGTCGATGGCCAAGCTCAAGGCCGGACGCCTCGGCCGCGAAGTCAGCGACAGCTGCCTGCAATATTGGGGCGGCATGGGCTTCATGTGGGACAACCCGGTAGCCCGCGCCTATCGCGATGTGCGGCTGGTGTCGATTGGCGGCGGCGCCGACGAAATCATGCTCGGGATCATCTGCAAACTGATGGGCATCCTGCCAGGGAAAAACAAATGAGCCCCCTGCCCACTTGCCAGACCCTGCTGCTCGAAGAGCATGGCGGCGTGTTGCACATCACCCTCAATCGCCCGGACAGCCGCAATGCGATGAGCCTGCAGATGGTTGCGGAACTGCGTGCGGTGTTGGCGGCTGTGCGGGATGACCGCCGTGTTCGCGCTCTGGTGCTCAGTGGCGCCGGCGGCCATTTCTGTGCCGGTGGCGACATCAAAGACATGGCCAATGCCCGCGCCCAAGGGGCTGCAGCCTATCGCGAGTTGAACCGCGCTTTCGGCGCTCTGCTGGAGGAAGCTCAGCACGCGCCGCAAGTGCTGATCTCCGTGCTACAGGGCGCAGTGCTGGGCGGCGGGTTCGGCCTGGCCTGCGTCAGTGACATCGCCATCGCCGATCACCAGGCGCAGTTCGGTCTGCCGGAAACCAGCCTCGGCCTGCTGCCGGCGCAGATTGCCCCGTTCGTGGTGCAGCGCATCGGCCTCACCGAAACCCGCCGACTGGCACTGACCGCGGCGCGCTTCGACGGCCATCAGGCGCGACGCCTGGGGCTGGTGCACTTTGTCGAGCAGGACCCGCAGGCGCTGGCCGAGCGCCTCGATGAGGTTCTGCAGCATGTGTTGTGTTGCGCACCGGAGGCGAACGCCATGACCAAGAAGTTACTGCTGGCCAGCGCCGGGCAACCGTCGAGTGAATTGCTGGATGAGGCGGCGCAGTGGTTCAGCGAGGCGGTAACCGGGGCCGAAGGGATCGAGGGCACCATGGCCTTTGTGCAAAAGCGTAAACCCGGGTGGGCCCTTTAAAAGCATCGTAAGCAAGCTCACTCCTACAAGGGGATTTGCGTCACTCACACTATCTGTAGCAGTGAGCCTGCACGCGATGAGGCCAACACATTCACCGCCACAATTTCAGGAACATGACTATGCCCGCCATCCACAAAATCCTGATCGCCAACCGCGGTGAAATCGCCTGCCGCATCCAGCGCACCGCCCAGGCTCTGGGCTATCGCACGGTCGCCGTGTTCAGCGACGCCGACGCCGATGCTCTGCACGTGCAGATGGCCGACCAGGCAGTGAACATCGGCCCGGCACCGGTGCAGCAGTCCTACCTGAACATCCCGGCGATCCTCGACGCCGCGCGCCGTAGCGGCGCCGACGCGATCCATCCCGGCTACGGCTTCCTCTCGGAAAATGCCGGGTTCGCCCGGGCCTGCGCAGAGGCTGGCCTGACCTTTATCGGCCCGAGTGCCGAGGCCATCGAGCTGATGGGCAGCAAGCGCCTGTCGAAAATCGCCATGCTCGACGCCGGCGTGCCGTGCATCGCGGGCTACCAGGGCGCCGCGCAGGACGATGCGACTTTGCTGCGCGAAGCCGAACACATCGGCTATCCACTGATGATCAAGGCCAGTGCCGGCGGTGGTGGTCGCGGCATGCGCCTGGTGCACAGCGCAACCGATTTGCCGGCGCAACTGCGCACCGCCCGTTCGGAAGCGATGAGCGCGTTCGGCAGCGACGAGTTGATACTCGAACAGGCGCTGATCGAACCGCGGCACGTCGAAGTGCAAGTGTTCGGCGATCAACATGGCCAGCTCATCTACCTCGGTGAACGCGACTGCTCCGTCCAGCGCCGCCATCAGAAAGTCATCGAAGAAGCACCGTGCCCGGTGATGACCGCCGAGCTGCGTCAGGCCATGGGGGAAGCGGCGCTCAAGGGCGGACGCGCTGTCAACTATGTCGGCGCCGGCACCGTGGAGTTTCTGCTCGACGCACGTGGGCAGTTTTATTTTCTGGAGATGAATACCCGGCTGCAGGTGGAGCATCCGGTGACCGAACTGATCACCGGGCTGGACCTGGTCGCCTGGCAGCTATTGGTCGCCGAAGGGCAACCACTGCCGCTGACGCAGGACCAGGTCGTGCTCGACGGCCATGCCCTGGAGGTGCGCCTCTATGCCGAAGATCCGGCGCAGGATTTCCTGCCGCAGACCGGTCGCGTCACCGCGTGGGAACCGGCGCTGCAACCCGGCACCCGCATCGATCATGGCCTGTACGAAGGCCAGTCGATCAGCCCGTTCTACGACCCGATGCTCGGCAAACTGATCGCCCACGGCGCGACCCGCGACGAAGCCCGGCGCAAACTGTTGCGGGCGGTACAGGACAGCGTGTTGCTGGGTGTGCAAAGCAATCAGCGGTTGCTGGCCAGCCTGCTGCAGCACCCGCAGTTCATCCGTGGCGAATTCAGCACGGCGTTCATCCCTGAGTATTTCAGCGATCACCCCAGCCTGCATCGCTACGTGCCGAGTGCCGAGCAACTGGCAATGGCCGCCGTCCTGTTTTACCAGGCCGCCGCCCAAGGGCATCGCACCTCATTGAAAGGCTGGCGCAACAACGCCAGTGTGCCGCTGCATTATCGCCTCGGCCTCGACGACCAGGACTGGACGCTGCAGCTGCATGCCGGGCGCGATGGCTGTTTTCAGGTACAGGTGCTTGAGCGCACATTCGAACTGAAACTCATCGACTGCAATGCACGTTCAGTGACCCTGGAAATCGATGGCCTGCAGCAACGCCATGCTTTTCGCCTGGCGGCCGATCAACTGTGGCTGTTCGTCCATCCCGGCAGTCTGCATCTGGAGGATCGAACTCACGCCATCATCAGCAGTCAGATCAGCGTCAGTTCCGGCACCCTCAAGGCACCGATGGACGGCGCCATCGTCGACGTCCTGGTCAGCGAAGGCAGCGCGGTCAGCAAAGGTCAGCTGCTGGTGGTGCTGGAGGCAATGAAAATGGAGCATCCGCTCAAGGCCGGCATCGACGGCGTGCTCAAGCGGGTGCAGGTCAAGGTTGGCGATCAGGTAAAAAATCGTCAGGTTCTGTTGCAGGTCGAGTAGTCGCCCAGACACAAACGCCGGGTTTGACTACGCTCTGATGAATCAGGACGCGGAAATCAGGAACCCTGCGATGCCACACTGGCTGGTCATAGATCTGGAAGCCACTACCGATGAGGGGGGCTGGCCGGTCACCGAGATGGAAATTATCGAGATCGGCGCAACACTCGTCGATCGCGCCGGACGCGAGCAGGATCACTTTCAGCGCTTCGTCAAACCGACTCGGCGGCCCTTGCTGACGCCGTTTTGCCGTGAACTGACGCACATCACCCAGGCCAATATCGACGCTGCGCAGCCGTTAAGCGAAGTCTGGCCGGCGTTCGAACGCTGGCTCGCCCAGCATCAGGCGCGGCTCGAAGGCTGGGCCAGTTGGGGCGATTACGACCGAAAGCAATTGCTGCAAGAGTGGCAGCGCCTGCAACTCGACAGCGGTTTGAGCCGGGTGCCGCACATGAACCTCAAGCAGCGCTTTGCCAAGGCGCGACGCCTGGAGCGACCGCTGGGCCTCAACGGTGCATTGCAACTGGCCGGCTTGCAGTTCAGTGGCCAACAGCATCGCGCCCTGGAAGATGCGCGCAACACTGCGCGGTTGCTGCCGCTGGTCTTGCCACTCTAGGGTCAATTCGAGAACTCACTGGACAGTCGCCAGGCAGGTGACGGCGCCAGAAGCCTTGTGCATACTGGCCGCCTCCATTTTTTAGCCCTTTTTCGAGGAATCGCCCATGTTTAAAGTCAACGAGTACTTCGACGGCACCGTCAAGTCGATCGCCTTTGGCACTGCTGAAGGTCCGGCGACCATCGGCGTCATGGCCCCGGGCGAATACGAATTCGGCACCAGCCAGCGCGAAATCATGCACGTCGTTTCCGGCGCTCTGACGGTCAAACTGCCGGACAGCAACGACTGGGAAACCTTCGCCGCCGGCAGCCAGTTCAAAGTTCCGGCCAACAGCAAGTTCCAGCTGAAAGTCGCCGTCGACACCGCTTACCTGTGCGAATACCGCGGCTGATACTGCGGTTTTTCCCGGCGCAAAAAATGCCCGTGTCCAAGGACACGGGCATTTTCATTTCAGGGCCGGTTACTCGAGGATCTCCACCGGCATTCCGACTTGCAGCTGACCCTTGCTGTCGTTGACCAGATTCTGCCCGAACATTGCGCCGTCGGCCTGGGCACGGTATTTCTGCAAGGTCGCCAGCGGTTCGCGATCGGCACTGCGCTCGCCGGTCTGCGGATCGATGGTGGTCAGAATGCACCGCGAGCACGGCTTCACGACCCGGAACTCAACATCACCGATACGGATCCGCTTCCAGCCATCCTCGGCGAACGCCTCGCTGCCCTCGATCACCAGATTCGGTCGGAAACGCAGCATCTCCAGCGGCCGCCCAACCTTTTGTACCAGGTCCTGCAACGACGCCTCACCGATCAGCAACAACGGGAAGCCGTCGGCAAACGCAACCTGGTCGTCCTCATGGCCATAACCGGATTGAGTCATGCGAGCGCGACTCAGTGGCACCTGCACCAGCCGCGTGGGTTTGCCAATGAACTCGCTGACCCAGCGGGCCGCGTCGTCGCCGGCATCCGGAACGCGCAAGGTATCGCGCCAGATGGTCACGCCGCGCAGGTCGGAATCAGCCTCAGGCAATGGCACCTCCAGCGCTGCATGCCCGGGAGCGCTCAGGGTCAACCCGCCCTGCGCATTCCACAGCGCCGCCAGCTGGCTCATTTTCGCTTCGGCGCGCTGGGTCAGGAACCGTCCGCTGGCCTCGTCCACCAGCATCCAGCGGCGGTCACCTTCAAGGCCCAGTTTGTCCAGGCCAATCGATTGCAGAATCTCGGGCTTGCCGGATTTCAACGGGTAACGATAAAGCGCGCTCAGACGCAGCATGGCCAGCTCCCTGGTGGCTAAAGAAAGCCACCCTATACGAGCTTTATCTGCGAATCAAAGCCTGAGATCGGGCACTGCACGACAACGCAGGCGCAGCGTCGCTTCACTCGACAGCGCCTACGCATGCCGTGGGGTGGTGTGATCAGGCCGGCACTTCATCCAGCATCAGACGCTGACGCACTACATCGACCAGTTTGTCCGGCTGGAATTTGGAGAGGAAGTTGTCACAGCCGACCTTCTTCACCATCGAGTCGTTGAAACTGCCCGACAGCGACGTGTGCAACACCACGTACAGCCCACGCAGGCGCGGGTCATTACGGATTTCGGTGGTCAGGCGATAGCCGTCCATTTCCGGCATTTCCGCGTCGGTGAAGACCATCAGCAATTTGTCGGTCATGTTCACGCCGGTGTCAGCCCAGGCCTTAAGCATGTTCAGCGCTTTCAGACCGTCGCTGGCAATGTGCATTTTCACCCCGAGCTGGCCGAGGGTGTCGCGCAATTGCGAGAGCGCCACGTTGGAGTCGTCCACCAGCAGCACTTCACGGCCACGGGCGCGCTCCAGCACCGGATCATCGAGTTTGTCGCGGGACACCTTGGCGTTGTACGGGACGATTTCGGCGAGCACTTTCTCGACGTCGATGATTTCCACCAGTTGATCGTCGACCTTGCTGATAGCCGTCAGGTAATGCTGGCGGCCGGCGCTGGTCGGCGGCGGCAGGATCGCTTCCCAGTTCATGTTGACGATGCGGTCCACGCCACCGACCAGGAACGCCTGCACCGAACGGTTGTACTCGGTCACGATAATCGTGCTGTTCGGCCCGGGCACCAACGGACGCATGCCGATCGCCTGGGACAGGTCGATCACCGGCAAGGTCTGCCCGCGCAGATTGACCACACCGCACACGAACGGGTGACGTTGTGGCATCAAGGTCAGTTTCGGCAGTTGCAGGACTTCCTGCACCTTGAACACGTTGATTGCGAACAATTGGCGTCCGGCCAGTCGAAACATGAGAATTTCCAGGCGATTCTCACCCACCAGTTGCGTGCGTTGGTCTACCGTGTCGAGAATGCCGGCCATCAATGACTCCTGGGCTTGTTCTGTTGAATTCACTAAGAAGGGTTATCGGCGGTAAATAACGAATCTTGATTCCCGCAAAATTCGCCATCAAAATGCCACAGCTGGGCATTGATGTCACATTAACATCATGCTTTACTGGCTCTCGTGATTTCATCTGCTACAGTCCTGACGGCGCGACCTCGGTTCGCACGTTAGGTTCCCGCGCCTAAGGGATTCCCCTAGTCACAATCAGGCCCAACCTGATGTTCGCAATATCCAATAGCCATTAATGTGACGCCATTCTCATTGCATGAACGGAGTCAGGCTATTGTGTGCGATCGCAGGTCAGTGGAAACACATCCTCTCGAAACCCCGGATCTGTGCACCTGCGCAGTGGGGCGCGATCTCGCGACGGTGCATGATCGTCGGCACACACGGCATTCCCTCATCAGACATGACGTTGTGGAGATAAGCATGCCTATCGACCGTAAAGAGTGGACCCAGCGGTTCCCCGAATTTCTTGTCGAGGCCGAAACGCTCCTGGCCAAGTCCGAAGAATGCCTCAGTCACCTGCAACTGATCAGCAATGACAAGGACGCCATCGACTGCATGCTCAGCACGCTGCTCAAACTCGCGAGCCGGGCCCAGGCCCTGGCGCTTGAGGCGGTGTCCGAGTTTTCCCTGAATATCCACGATCTGCTCATTCAGGCCCAGGATCAGATCGACCTGCACGAACAGGCGCTGCAAGCCTTGCAGGACTGCCTGACCTTGATGGCCTGGCAGCTTGAGCTGGTCGATCCAAGCACCGGCCAGCTGAGCCTCGATGAAAGCGAACAGGCTTCGCTGATCGAGGCATTTGCCTTCCAGGTCGGCCAGACCCGGTTCCAGCCAGCCATGACGGGCAAACGTTTGGCGCCCCTTTCCTGGTCGGAGCGACAGGCCTGACCGGCGCGAGTACACACTGAGCTGCTCAGTGAGACTGCCATGCCACATGTCGCAAATGAATAGTTCATACCTGCCAGCGACATAACGAATTAAATAATTGCGCCTGACCGAGACGGATCTTTTCCGGCGACCTCAGGGTTTTCCTGTGTGCAGCTAAAGCCATCAACTTGCGCTGCCGGCGATATCCACGCAAGACAATTAAACGGGGTTTCCATAATGGAACTCGCGTCCAACACGGCGTAATTCCTGACTCATTGGACATATATAGCAAACGCGACCAACGGTATCTTAAGTGGTATTATGCCGCCCATTAGTTGCTTTCAATTAATGGCACAGTGACTTCAGTGATCGACAATCATGCAAAGTTTGCCGTCAACTATCGCTTACTGATCCGCATTGAAACCAATAACATTATTGACAGTATTTCCAGACAGAGATCCGCCCGCGACCGGTCGATCTACCCGCAGCGAACATCCATTGGCTCCATCCGTTATGTACGCCAGCCTCAAGTCAATCATCACATGGCCACCTTCCCGGGAAAACGCCCGCCGGTTCACACTCATACTGTGTATCGCGGCAGCGCTTGGCAGTCTGCTGACCTATGGTTTTTCCGCGCCCGTTCACGTCGGGCTGCTGCTGCTCAACTTCGCCGCGACCGCGTGTGTCTGGGTGCAATATCGACTGTCGCGCAAATCGATCAAGTTCCAGCCACAGGAACTCGCCGACCGCTTGCTGGAAGTTCAGGAAAACGAGCGTCACCGACTCAGTCGCGAACTGCACGACGATATCGGTCAATTGCTGACGGCCGCCAAGCTGCAGAGTGAGTGGCTGAAAAGGCGAATACCGGAAGATCTGCAGGAACACTGCACAACCCTGTGCGACACCCTGGAAGAAACGCTGAACAAAGTGCGCGATGTTTCGGCCATTCTCAATCCACGACAGTTGACCAGTCTCGGTCTTGAAGCCAGCCTGCGTGCGCACTTGCTCAAGACCATGGCCAACACCAATGTGCACTGGAGCCTTGATTGCCAGCAGCGGCTCAATGGCATTCCGGAAGAAATGGCGGTCGCCGCCTTTCGAATCACCCAGGAAGCGGTCACCAATATTCTGCGTCACGCCCAGGCGAAAAATCTGCTGATTCGTGTACAACGGTTGCCGCAAGGCCTGACGTTGCTGATCAGCGATGACGGTCAGGGGTTCGCCCCGGCTGTCGATCCCGGGCGAGAAGGACAACGCGGCATGGCCGGGATGGCCGAACGGATCGAGCAACTGGGTGGCACCCTGAGCGTCAGCAGTGAGCCTGGCAAAGGCACTCGAATCGAAGCACTCTTCCCCTGGGCGCCGCGGGCACTCGAGCGGGCCAGTACGAATAAGGTTATGCGTTGACTTGCAACTTACTTCTGGTGGATGACCACTCGCTGATCAGGGCCGGCGTGCGCGCTCTGGTGCTGGATATTCCCGGTTACGCGGTGATTGGCGAAGCCAATGACGGCTCGCAGTTGCTCGAAATGGTCGAGCAACTGAATCCCGATATCGTGTTGCTGGATATCTCCATGAAAGAAACCGGCGGCCTGGAAGCCCTGCAACGGCTCAAACGCGTGCGCCCGCAGAGCAAAGTGCTGATCCTGTCGATGCACACCGACCCCGCCCTGATCATGCAGGCGCTGGAGTCCGGCGCCCACGGCTACCTGCTCAAGGACACCACGGCCACCGAACTCGAACACGCGCTGGAAGCGTTGCGCAACAACGAACGCTACCTGAGTCCGGCCATCGCCCACACGGTGATCAACCAGGCACTGACCCGCAATCAGAAGCAGGCGCCGGAAACCAGCGACTCGCACAACCTGACCGCCAGACAGCTGGAAATATTGCGCCTGATCGTGCGTGGAAAATCCACGCGGGAAATCGCCAACGGCCTGGGTTTGAGCATCAAAACGGTAGAAACCCACCGCTCGCAGATCATGAAACGCCTGCAGATCTACGACGTGGCGGGCCTGGTGCTGTTCGCCGTACGTGAACAGATCATCAGTCTGGACGACTGACCGCAGGCACGCCGCTCAACAGCGGCGAGTGCTCCGGCAAATGCACGCGCAACGCTGCCGGTCGCGCCTCGAACCGCATGCTGTCGCCCTCCAGCGGCTCGCCATCGAGATTGATGTACAGCCCTTCGGCCACTTTGATTTCGACCCACGGCAAACGGGTCCGGACAAACATATTGTCGATCCCGAAACCGTCGCTGAGCAGGTTTTTCAAGGTGCCCACCAGTTCCTGCGGCGCCGGCAGGATGCTGATGTCCAGCAAGCCGTCGTCGACCAGCGCCTGGGGACACAACACGTGCCCGCCACCCGCCTGGCGACCATTGCCGATCCCCAGGGCCAGCAACTCGCCACTCCAGTGAAAGTCCGGGCCCTGCAATTCGCCGTACGCGGCATGCAACTCACTGAAACGCGACAGACCGGTAAACAGATAAGCCGCGCCGCCCAGCACCTTTTTCAGATCCTCCGAGGTATTGGCCGTCACCTGGCTGCCGAAACCGCCGGTGGCCATATTGAGAAAAATCTGCCCGCCTACTTCACCCAGATCAATATCCTTGGGCGGCACATCCAGCAGTTCAAGCGCCTCAGCCGGCTCCAGCGGAATACCCGCTGCGCGTGAAAAGTCGTTGGCAGTACCCAGCGGCAGCAGAACCAGGCTGGCCTTGCCCGGATGCGCCGCCAAGGCCTCGGCGATGTCGCGCAAAGTGCCGTCGCCGCCACCGGCAATAATCGTCCTGTAGCCGTCAGCCAGCGCCTGCTCGACCCATCGCTGGGCGTCGCCCGCTTCCCAGGTCAGACGTACCGCCAGTTCCCAGCCTTGTTGGCGCTTTTGCTCGACGGCGGTACGGACCGCCTCGTTCAACGCTTGCTTGCCATGCAGAATCAACAGCGCCCGGCGCTCACTCATAGCGTCACTCCCTGAAATGAATCGGTTGAAACATCTTGACCACTCAGACACGCAAAAAAGCCACAGGCACCGCAATTAATTCGCCCATCGGAGCACCGCGTCCTACACAGCGGTATTTTTTCGTACAAAACATACGGAATCGGCTTAATTGACCCAACTCGACCAATGCTTCAACGTGCGCAGGCGGTATCAATTTTCAATTCAACACCACACGGATGTGCATTTAATGAGTGGATACACCCCCAATACCTCCTGGCGTTCGAGCGCCGGAAGCGTCAGCAAGCGTACCGTTGAAACTGCCGGTGGTTTTTCCCATGGGAAGCCTTGAGGCGAGAATACCGGTGTGTTCGGTGCCCGGTCTGGAAGAACAACACGCGAACATCAAATCCGGTTTTGGGCAAAACACCAGAACCGCTGGAGAAGTGAATATGGAACCTCGTGTGACCGAGCTGGAAACCCACCTGAAATACATTCGGCGGGACATGGACGAGGTTCGCGGTGACGTCAAAACGATCAAGCACCGATTGGCCTACTCGGCGGGAGCAACCGCTGTTGTGCTGGCACTGCTGGGCTGGGTAGCCAATAGTCGGTTCGACCAGCTCGTAACCTTGATCAGCCATTGAGCGGGTCAATCGTGGCAGGCTTCGCTGGTATTGATCGAAGCCTGCCTTTGCAAGACGGGAGTCACCCCAAAAGGTCGCTCAGCGGAATGAAGACCACCGCATCGCCTTCAAGCAACGTTCTGCCCTCCAGCACTTCCACCAAGCCGTCTGCCCACGCGGCACTGCGAAGCACACCGGAGCTCTGGTTGCGATAAATAATCGCCCGTCCCTGTTCGAGCCGGCCCCGCAGGTATTCACGCCGACTGCCCGCCACCGGCCAGACAAAACCTGCTGGCACCGTGAACTTGAGTGGCTCGACATCCTGCACACCCTGGCGTCGCAACAGATAAGGCCGGGTCAACAACGCAAAGGTCACCAGCGTCGAGGCCGGATTACCCGGCAGACCAATGACCGGCACGTTGCGGAAATGACCGAACGTCAGGGGCTTGCCGGGCTTGATCGCCAGTTTCCACAGCGCCAGTTCACCCTCTTCGCGCAAGGCGATACCCAGAAAATCCGCTTCACCCACCGATACGCCGCCGGTGGAAAGAATCAGATCGACATCCTGCAGCTCACCCAGGCGGGCGCGGGTCGCGGCCAGGTCATCCGGAAGAATACCGGCATCGACCACCTCACAGCCCAAGCGCTGCAGCCAACTGCAGAGCACCACCCGATTGCTGTTGTAAATCTGCCCCGGCCCCAGCGCCTGACCCGGTTCGACCAACTCATCGCCGGTGGAGATTACCGCCACGCATACCTTGCGCACGACGTTCAGTCCGGCGCGCCCCAGGGACGCGCACAGACCTTGCTCGATCGGGCCAAGTCGGGTCCCCGCCGTCAGGATCAGCTCGCCGACGGTGGTTTCCTGGCCTTGCGGACGAATGTTCTGCCCGACCGCCATTGTCTCGATGAAACGTACGCGACCATCCGCCCCAACCTCGGCGTTTTCCTGCATTTCCACGCAATCGGCGCCCGGTGGCACTGGTGCGCCCGTGAAGATTCGCGCACAGGTCCCCGGGGTCAATGGCTGCGGAGCCTGTCCGGCGAACACCTTTTGACTGACCGGCATGGCTTCCCCCGTCCAGTCCGCCAGGTTGAGGGCATAACCATCCATCGCACTGTTGGGCCAAGGTGGCAAATCGAGGGTCGACACCAGATCTTCAGCCAGCACCCGCCCCTCGACCTGCGCCAGAGGCAAATACTCATGCTCTGCGATGGGCGTGGCTTCGGCCATTTCCAGCAACCGCGCCAACGCCACCTCGACAGGCAGCAAGCTACCGGTCTTGCCCGGCTTACCCACGGGATTCACAAGGCGCCGCCTGCTTCAGGTGGGTGACGAAATTGCCACGGACGGTGACGAGCGTCCAGTTGCTCACCCAGAATCCCGTCCCAGCCGGTACGCACCGCGTTGGTCGAACCCGGCAGGCAGCACACCAGCGTGCCATTGGCCAGACCGGCCAACGCCCGCGATTGCACGGTCGAGGTGCCGATATCCGCCACCGAAATCTGCCGGAACAACTCACCGAACCCGTCGACCTGCTTGTCGAGCAGACAGGCAACGGCTTCCGGCGTGCTGTCACGCCCGGTAAAACCGGTACCGCCGGTGATCAACACCACCTGCACAACGTCGTCGGCAATCCAGTTGGCAACTTGCGCGCGAATTTTGTAGAGATCATCTTTGAGCAGAACCCGTTCGGCCAAAAGATGGCCGGCGGCCGTCAAGCGGTCGACGAAGACCTGGCCTGAAGTGTCGGTTTCCAGAGTTCGGGTATCGCTGACCGTCAACACCGCTATATTGAGCGGCACGAAAGGTACATCAGCCTTGGCTTTCATAGGCTCGTCCAGTTGTAGGGGAAACAGCCCGGTGTTATATCACAGCGCCCCCATTTCCCGCCGCCCTACCGGAGAGCTGCCATGACGCTGAATACCCAATTGCCGCCCTGCTCCATCCTGCTCCTGGCAGGTGGACGCGGCCAACGCATGGGTGGCCAGGACAAAGGGTTGGTCGAGTGGCTGGGCGAGCCTTTGATCGCCCATTTGCAGCGCAAGGTGCGTGAACTGACCGATGACTTGATCATTTCCTGCAATCGCAATCGCGAGCGGTACGCACCGTTCGCCGATCAATTGGTGGTGGATGACGAAGGCGATTTTCCGGGCCCCCTGGCCGGCATTCGTGCCGGCCTGAAAGTCGCGCACCATTCGCATTTGCTGGTATTGCCGTGCGATGTGCCGCGAATCGACGCGGCACTCGTGCAAAGCATGCGCGAAGCCGCTCAATTGCAACCTGAAAAACCTTTAATGTTGCGCCACGATGAACATTGGGAACCTTTGCTCTGCGTGATTCCGGTTGCGCTTCTGCCGGCCTTCGAAACCGCCTGGAACGCCGGTGAACGCAGCCCCGGCCGGGTGATGCGCGGTCTCGGTGCCACCGCGTTGCAATGCCCGGACAATGACCCGCGGCTGGCCAACCTCAACACCCCTGAACTGTTAAGTTCGCACAACACTGTGTCAGACTGACACCATTCAAGGAACTCTCACGCCTTGTATACGTCTCAAGCTCAGTAACCAAAAGAATTCCCATTCGGAGACACACTCATGACTCAACGGACCCTCGCCACTTTCATGCTCGCACTGGGCCTGGCTACCCTCGCAGGTTGCTCGTCGCCAACAGTGATCACCTTGAATGACGGTCGCGAAATCCAGGCCGTCGACACCCCGAAATACGATGATGATTCGGGCTTCTACGAGTTCAAACAGCTGGACGGCAAAGAAACTCGCATCAACAAGGATCAGGTTCGTACCGTTAAGGAGCTGTAAGCTCCGGGTCGACACCCGATACAGAAAAGCCCGCATTCGATGCGGGCTTTTTCATGGGCGCTCGGAAAATCCGGTGATATCACCACTGCAGGGTGATTCGACTCTCGAACTCACGCAACTCACCGGTCACCGGGTCGACAAACCGCAGCCCTTGCGCCAGCAGCTTCAACGGATTGGCGTAGTCATCCTCAACATCTTTCAATACCTCCGGATAAAACGGATCGTTGCAGATACTCGCCCCCAACGCGGTCATGTGTACCCGCAGTTGATGCTTCTTGCCAGTGACCGGATACAGGCCATAACGCCATAGATCGCCGTTTTTCTCACGCACCTCAACCGCTGTTTCGGTGTTGCTGACGCCCGGCCCTTCCTGCATGCGGAAAAACGGTTCGCCATCGACCAGGCGACTTTTATGGATCAGGGGAAATTCCAGTCCGGGCAGCGCCGGCGCAATGGCTTCATAGCGTTTGTCGATCTGCCGCGTCGGGAACAGTGACTGGTACGCAGAACGGGACTGCGGATTGGCGGAAAAGATCACCAGTCCCGCCGTATGCCGGTCGATCCGGTGCAGCGGCACCAGATGGGGATTGTCGAGGCGTCGGATCAAACGGCGCAGTAATGTCTGTTCCACATACTCGCCGGCCGGCGTCACCGGCAGGAAATGCGGTTTGTCGGCCACCACCAGATGGTTATCGGCATACAGAATCGACTCGATCACCGGAATCGGTTTTTCGTCCGGCACTTCGCGAAAGTAATGAATCCGCAGGCCTTCCTTATAGGGCAGATCCACTGCAATCGGCTGTCCCTGACCATCCAGCACGCGGCCCCGGGCGATCCGGTCCAGCCATTGCTCGCGGCCGATGGCGCTGAAGTGATCGCACAGGCAGTCGAGTACGGTCAGCCAGTGACCAGGCGGCAGATAAAGCGTGCTGGCCTGATTCTGCGCAGCGGAAAATGGAGATGTGGACATACGGAAATTCGAACCCTCAATGCAGGCCGGCATTATCCAGCACGGGAGGCCACGAACCTAGCGCAGATTCCTCAGGCCGGAATCGTTTTGAGCGCAGCCGCCTCCGTGAACTCCTTGAGCCAGCGCAGCACGTCGACAGCCTCCCAGCGCCCCGGATCATACAAGGCGTACAGCAAGCCCTGATAGCCGACCACATCCAGCTGCTTGTGGTACCCGGCCCGCTGAAACAAGGCCTCGATCTCGGCAAAGCAGGTGTTGAAATGCAGTTTGTTGAACGGCGTCTTGCCTTCCGTGACCAGCCCGTCAAGGCGCAACTCGAGGACGGCCTCGCGCACCACGTCAACCGACATCCGGTTCACGCTGTTCTTCAACTGTTCGACATTGACCACGGTTCGTCCCTCTGACTCAATTACTGTATGAACATACAGTAACCGAATAAGCCGCGAGGTGCCAAGGGATGGATAAGCGTTGCGACCAGCGGGGTGAATGATTAACGCAAGAAGGCCACGACTTCATCCGCGCTGAACGGCCAGCCCAGCTCTGCGCCGGTATCGACCCGGCGCAGTACCGGAATCCGCAGGCTGTAGGCCTCAAACCATGACTCGTCGTCAGCGATATCCACCAGTTCCACCAGCAGGCCGCGCTGGACGAACTCCATCAGCATGGATTCCGCGACTTCGCACAGATGACACCCCAGGGTGCCGAACAACTGACATTCAGGAAGCATGATCGCTCAACCAAAAATTCGTGGGCTTATTCTAGGCCGCGCCTGAAAACCCGTCGAGCCACCGCCGCTCAAAGGCTGCAACCCTCCTGCAGGGGGTTGGCGCGCAAAACCCTGACGCAAATCAGTTCGCCCAGAAGCCAATTACACGATGCTCCCGGACTTTTTGCCTCTACGCTTGAGAGGTCAAAACCTGACATCGGAGCGCCCAGTGTTTGCCAATCTGTTGATTATCCTCGCCTCGTCCCTCGTGGTGATTGCCCTGTTTCGTCGGCTGCGGCTACCACCCGTGCTGGGTTACCTGTGCGTGGGTTTGCTGGTCGGGCCCAGCGCATTCGATTGGGTCAACCAGAGCGAACACCTGCCGGATGTGGCGGAGCTGGGCGTGGTGTTCCTGCTGTTTTCGCTGGGCCTGGAATTCTCTCTGTCGAAAATGATTGCCCTGCGTCAGGTGGTATTCCGTCTCGGCAGTCAGCAGGTGCTGATCAGTACGGCGCTGCTCGGTCTGTTGCTGATGCTGCTGGGCATGTCCGCGACGCCCGCGCTGCTGCTCGGCGCCGGGCTTTCGTTGTCTTCCACGGCGATCGTCACCAAGGAACTTGGCAGCCTCGGTGAAGTGTTCAGCAGCCACGGGCAGAACGCCGTGGGTGTCTTGCTGTTTCAGGACGTGGTCGCGGTGCTGCTGTTGACGCTGGTGCCGGTGTTCGCTGGCAGCAGCACTCAGGCGTGGTACTGGGCCTTGCCACTGACGTTGTTGAAAACCGTGCTGCTGTTTGTCGGCCTGCTGCTGGCCAGCCGCTGGTTGTTGCCGCGTCTTTTCCATGAAGTGGCGGCGTCACGCTCGGCAGAATTGTTCGTGCTGCTGGCGCTGGTGATCGTGCTGCTGACCGCTTGGCTGACTCACCTGCTGGGGCTGTCGCCGGCCCTCGGCGCATTTCTCGCCGGCATGTTGCTGGGCGAAAGCCATTATCGCCATCAGATCGAGGCGGACATCCGGCCTTTCCGCGACATTTTGCTCGGGGTGTTTTTTGTCAGCATCGGCATGCTGATCGACCTGCAACTGTTCGTCAGTCACAGCTTGCTGATCCTCGGTCTCACCTTGGGCTTGATGGTGATCAAGGGCCTCGTCGTGGCCCTTTTGGTGAAGTGGCGCGGCAGCGACAGCGAAACGGCCTGGCGCAGTGGTCTGGCCCTCGCCCAGGGTGGCGAGTTCTGTTTCGCGCTGATGGCGCAAATGCAACAAAACAGCCTGCTGCCCGACAGGTTGGGCGCCCTGCTGCTGGCAACCACCTTTTGCTCGATGGTACTGACGCCGCTGTTACTGCGCGCAGCCCCGCGCATTGCCGCGACCTTGCACCGCAAGCCCAATCAGGAAGCGCAGATCGAAGAAATCAGTGCGCTCAATGCCGACCTCGACAAGCATGTGGTGATCTGCGGCTACGGACGGGTCGGCCAGTCGATCGGCCGGTTCATGCGTAACGCGCAACAGCCTTACATTGCGCTGGACAACGATCCGGTGCGCGTTCAGGAAGCCGCAAGCGGGGACAGCGACGTGCACTACGGCGATTCGACACGCGGCGATCTACTCACCGCCGTCGGCCTGCTGCGTGCCAGGTTGCTGGTGATCGCCGTGGACCAGAGTGACGTCGCGCTGCGCATCCTCACGCAAGCACGCCGGCTCAACGCCCATGTACCGATTCTGGTGCGCACGCGCGACGACAGCCAATGGGCGGAACTGAAAGCTGCCGGCGCCACCGAGGTGGTGCCGGAGCTGTTGGAGTCGAGCCTGATGCTCGCCTCACATGCCTTGATCATGCTGGGTCTGCCGGCGCATCAGGTGCAGGAGAAAGTCGATCAGGTGCGCATCGATCGCTACCGTCTGTTGCACGGTTTTTATCCCGGTGCCGACGATGTGGAAACCTAATCCTGACTCACCGCGCCAATTTTGTGCAGCGACAGATCGGCGCCGTAATACTCTTGCTCCTGACTCAGGCGCAATCCGTGCAGCGCCTTGATCACGCCGTAAACGGCGAAGCCGCCGATCAGTGCCACTGCCACACCGAGGGCGCTGCCGATCAACTGGCTGATCAGGCTGACACCGCCCAGACCGCCAAGCGCCGTCTGACCGAAGATGCCACAGGCAATGCCGCCCCACACCCCGCACAAACCGTGCAATGGCCACACGCCCAGCACGTCGTCGATGCGCCATTTCACCTGCGCGGCGGTAAAGCACCAGACAAACAGCGCCCCGGCAATCGCCCCAGTCAGCAGCGCGCCGACCGGATGCATCAGATCGGAGCCCGCGCAAACCGCCACCAGTCCGGCCAGCGGGCCGTTGTGCAGGAAACCCGGGTCATTGCGTCCGACGATCAACGCCGCCACCGTGCCGCCGACCATTGCCATCAACGAGTTGACCGCCACCAGGCCACTGACGCCCTGCAGGGTCTGCGCACTCATCACGTTAAAGCCGAACCAGCCGACAATCAGAATCCACGAGCCCAGCGCCAGAAACGGAATGCTTGACGGCGCGAACGCCACCAGTTTTCCATCGCGGTAACGGCCGTTGCGCGGGCCGAGCAGCAGCACCGCTGCCAGCGCCAGCCATCCCCCCATGGCGTGCACCACCACGGAACCGGCGAAATCATGGAAGGCTGCGCCAAACTGCGCGGTCAACCAGGCTTGCAGGCCGTAGTTGCCGTTCCAGATCATCCCCTCGAAAAACGGATAGATGAACGCCACAATCAACGCCGTGGCACACAACTGCGGAACAAACCGGGCACGCTCGGCGATGCCGCCGGAAATGATCGCCGGGA
Organism: Pseudomonas sp. GNP014; assembly: GCF_054344005.1. Taxonomy (NCBI): domain Bacteria; kingdom Pseudomonadati; phylum Pseudomonadota; class Gammaproteobacteria; order Pseudomonadales; family Pseudomonadaceae; genus Pseudomonas; species Pseudomonas sp. GNP014. The sequence goes on from NZ_JBTGUS010000001.1 coordinate 5,541,373, forward strand.
TCGCTGCCGCGAAAGTCAGCAGGAAGAAAAACTTCACCAGCCCATACCCATGATCAGCGCTCAAAACGGCCGCTGGCTGCATGAACGTCACACCGTAGGAGATCCAATAGCCTATAAAGAAATAGGCCAGGGTCGAGACGGCAAAATCACTGAGGATTTTCGACAACGCGTTGACCTGGTTTTTCTGGCGAACCGTACCGACCTCCAGAAAAGCGAAACCGGCGTGCATCGCCAGCACCATCACCGCACCGATCAGAATGAACAATGTATTGGAGCTGTGCACCAGTGTGTCCACAGCACTTTGCAGATTTTCCATGGAGAGGCAGACCTGAAGGAAAAAAGAGCACCAAAGCGGTTCATGCGGGCATTTCATGCACCAAGTTGCGACCGCCCGGTCAGGGATCCGCAGATTCGCTGTACCGTTTTGGCGCACGAGGTCGATGTCCTGACACGAACCGGGATTATTTGAGTTAAGGTTTTCCGGCATGCACGCCCGGCAACAGCGCACGACTGCCGGACGACGCACCAGCACACAGCAAAAGTTGTACCAGTCATTTGTAATGAACCTTCGCGCAAGGCTCATACTCGAACGCTTCAGACGCCACTTACGGAGATCCACCCATGGCCAGCATCAAGGCAAAGACTGCTCAAGAAATCCTGATGAACGACTTCCAGACGTTGGTTGCCGACACCGAACGGTTGCTCGAGCACACCGCGACCCTGGCCGGTGATCAGGCGGATGAGTTGCGTGAGCAGATTCACGACAGCCTGCTGCGTGCCCGCGAGACCCTGAAACTGACTGAAGAGACGTTGCGTGATCGCGGTCAGGCAGCGGTCAACGCCACCGAGGATTACGTGTCGGCCAATCCGTGGCAGTCGGTCGGTATCGCTGCTGGCGTCGGCTTCCTGATTGGCCTGCTGGCCACTCGGCGCTGATCATGTCGATCGGTGAATCCGGCCCGACTGCGGGCACCGCCTCCTCCACACGGCGTCTGGGCGCCGCTGTCCTTGGTTTGCTGCACAGCCATGTCGAATTGTTCGGCATCGAGTTGCAGGAGCAGAAATCCCGTACCGTCAGCCTGCTGTTGTTTGCGGGTCTGGCGCTGGTGTTTGCGCTGCTGTTGCTGGTCGGCCTGTCAGCCCTGGTGTTGATCCTGCTCTGGGACACCTACCGGCTGGCCGGGATTATCGGCCTGTGCGTGTTCTACACCCTGGCGGCAATCTTCTGCGGGCTGCGCCTCAAGGCAGCAATCTTCGATGAATCCTCACCCTTCCACGGTACGCTGGAAGAGCTGGCCAACGACCGGGAGCGCCTGTTGCCATGAGCCTGCCTGAACTGCCTCACAACAGCTCGCGCCGGGAAATGCGCAAGGCGCTGATTCGCCTGCGCATGGAAATGCATCGCCAGGAAATCCGCCACGAAGCCGGACAGGTCCTGCAACCGTTGCAGCGCGTGCGCGGCATGACGCAAAACCTGCACGACGGCTTCGGCATCAAACACGCGCCGTTATGGGGCGTAGCCGCTGTCACTCTGCTGGGCTTCATTACCGGCAAAGGCGCGAAAAGCGGTGGTATCAGTGGCCTGACGCGGTTGATCCGACTCGGGACCAGCCTCGGACCACTGATCAAACTGGTCATGCAAAGCTCGGCCAAGCGTTAAACCGACACATCTGGCTGCATTCTTGCAATATCACCGGGATGAACCTCTTTTATCGAGAGGTTCGATCCCTGCACGCCTACCCGGTCGACAGGGTTCAATCAGAACAAGAACGACTAAGGAGGCCCCGTGATCGACGGGCAACCGCTCGCCTGCTTTCAGCCTTTCATCGACACCGCCACCGGCCGTATAGCAGGCGTCGAAGCACTGGGTCGTCTGCGCCAGAATGACGGTCAACTGACCTCGGTCGGACCGCTGTTCGCCGATCCGCGTACGCCGGCAGTCGCCCTGCGGCGTCTCGACCGGCAAATCCGCGACAACGCTCTGAGCCGTTTGCACCAAGCACCGGCGGACTGGTTTCTCAGCCTGAACATGTCGCCGCGCTGGATCAGTCGCCTGCGCCCCGATCAAGCCTTGCCCAGCCTCAAGCAACTGGCGCGTCACGGAGTCGATGCGCAGCGCATTGTGTTCGAGATCACCGAGTTGGGTGGCAACAGTCAGCGTTTGGCCGAAGTGGTCGCCCGCTACCGCGAGGCCGGGGCGAGAATCGCCATTGATGACTTTGGTGCCGGCTACTCGCAACTCGATCGCGTGCTCGCGCTACAGCCGGACATCCTCAAACTCGACATGCGCCTGTTCCAGGCCGCCGCACGAGGCGGGCCGAGCAGTGACGTGGTCAAGGCGCTGGCACAGATGGCCGAGAAGACGGGTTGCTGGATCATCGCCGAAGGCGTCGAGACTGAAGCCCAACTGAATTTCGCCCTCGAGTGCGGCTCACGTTATGTGCAGGGTTTTCTGTTCGCGCGGGCGCAGGAAGCCTTTTTTGCTACCGACGCGTTTGTGCCGCGCTTCGCCGAGTTGCGCCAGCGTTATGTCCAACAGAAACTCGCTGAGCGCGGGCGCTTGATGCGGATGCGCCAGCAACTGGCGGAATTGATGGCGATCCTGCAGGGCTGGGCGCAGGCCCATGCACCTCTCAGCGCCCTGCCCCATCTGGAGGCGTTTCCCTGGCTGCTGCGGTTTTACCAATGCGACCGCCACGGTACGCAGCTGACTCCGAACCTGGAGTGGCGGCACCATGGCTGGGTCGCCGACAACCGGTACCTGGGGCATAACTGGTCATGGCGACCCTACTTCTATCATTTGCTGGCCGAGGGCTGGGAAGAACGTCGCCTGACCCTGTCCAGCACCTACCGCGATGCCACCAGCAATCAGTACTGCCTGACGGCCGGGCAGTTTTTCGATAACGGCGAGCGGCTGCTGTTGATCGATATTGATGCGGCGGGGCTGTAGTTCCGCTTGCAGGTGGCAGCATGAACCGGGAAGCTAGGGCAACAGTCACTTTGACGGAGAGAACCAGCCTTGGATTGGCAAACCCTGCTCAACCGCGAACGCCTCGGAAAACCGCTGCACAGCCCGCAAGAACTGGGTCGCAGCCCTTTTCACAAAGACCATGACCGCATCATTTTCTCCGGTGCCTTTCGCCGCCTCGGGCGCAAGACCCAAGTGCACCCTGTGTCGAGCAACGACCATATCCACACACGCCTGACCCATTCACTGGAAGTCAGTTGCGTGGGCCGTTCGCTGGGCATGCGCGTTGGCGAAACCCTGCGCAATGCCCTGCCCGAATGGTGCGATCCCAGCGATCTGGGAATGGTCGTGCAATCGGCCTGCCTGGCCCACGACATTGGCAATCCGCCCTTCGGCCACTCCGGGGAAGATGCCATTCGCCACTGGTTCCAGCAGGCCGCCGGGCGCGGTTGGCTCGATGGCATGAGCGAGGCAGAACGTGCTGACTTCCTCAATTTCGAAGGCAATGCCCAAGGCTTCCGGGTGCTCACGCAGCTTGAGTACCATCAGTTTGACGGCGGTACGCGACTGACCTACGCCACCCTCGGCACGTATTTGAAGTACCCGTGGACCGCGCGTCACGCCGACTCCCTCGGCTACAAGAAGCACAAGTTCGGCTGCTATCAGAGCGAGTTGCCGTTACTCGAGCAGATTGCCCACAAGCTCGGCCTGCCTCAACTGGAAGACCAGCGCTGGGCGCGGCATCCATTGGTGTACCTGATGGAAGCCGCCGACGATATCTGCTACGCGCTGATTGACCTCGAAGATGGTCTGGAGATGGACCTGCTCGATTACAGCGAAGTCGAATCGCTGCTGCTGGGGCTGGTCGGTGACGACCTGCCGGAAACCTACCGGCAACTCGGTCCGCAGGATTCGCGCCGACGCAAACTGGCGATTCTGCGCGGCAAGGCCATCGAACATTTGACCAATGCTGCGGCCCGGGCCTTCGTCGAGCAGCAGGATGCCCTGCTCGACGGCACGCTGCACGGCGATCTGGTTGAGCACATGCACGGACCGGCCAAGCGCTGCGTGTTGAACGCCAAGGACATCGCCCGCAAGAAGATCTTCCAGGACAAACGCAAGACCCTGCACGAAATCGGCGCCTATACGACGCTGGAAATCCTGCTGAATGCCTTCTGCGGGGCTGCCCTGGAGCAACACAACGGCCGTACGCCTTCCTTCAAGAGCCGGCGCATCCTCGACTTGCTGGGCAACAATGCGCCGGACCCACACGGTTCGTTGCACACCTCGTTTCTGCGCATGATCGACTTTATCGCCGGCATGACCGACAGCTACGCCAGCGACATGGCCATGGAGATGACCGGGCGCTCCAGTCATTGATCCTGACGTATTCAGCCGGCGCTCTTGGCCGGTTGAATACGGGCTGTTTCATGTACAGCGTTAATGTGGTCAACGTTGTTTCCCCAGGGCTGCGGTATTTTTATTCACCGCCCAGACATTTACACAAACAAATAATAAACAACTGACACAACACCAACCGCCCCTCTAAAACCATTAATCCGCCGCATTTGCAAAACATCCAATGCCAACTATAAGCCAATTAAAAAATTGAGCATCCTTACGCCAAACCCGGATTAGTCGTAGTCCCTTTCCTCATTAGTTGTAGGAATTATCTGATAACGCAAGTGAGTTCATGACAGTTCATGCGAGTGCTCATTCATCTGAGCTAAGGTGCGCCCTTTATTCGTGCTTGTATGGGATTTGATTATGAACTCCGTTTTTATTGTCGACGACCACCCGGTCATCCGTCTCGCCGTTCGAATGCTGCTGGAGCATGAGGGTTACAAGGTCGTCGGTGAAACCGATAACGGGGTCGATGCCATGCAGATGGTGCGCGAGTGCATGCCAGACCTGATCATTCTCGACATCAGCATTCCCAAGCTCGACGGCCTTGAGGTATTGGCCCGATTCAACGCCATGAGTTCGCCATTGAAAACCCTGGTACTCACTGCTCAATGTCCAACGCTGTTCGGCGTTCGCTGCATGCAATCCGGCGCATCAGGTTATGTGTGTAAACAAGAGGACTTGAGCGAACTGGTCAGTGCAATCAAAGCCGTACTTTCTGGCTACAACTATTTCCCCAGCCAGGCATTGAACCCGGTTCGCAGCGACGATATTCGTTATGCCGAACTGGAATTATTCAAGTCCGTCAACGATCGCGAATTGATGGTGCTTCAACTCTTTGCACAAGGCCGCACCAATAAGGAAATCGCCAAGGGCATGTTCTTGAGCAACAAGACCGTCAGCACTTACAAGAAGCGGTTGATGCAAAAGCTCAAAGCCAGATCCCTTGTCGAACTTATCGAGATGGCCAAACGAAACGCACTCGTGTGAGACCCCGCATGCCCAGTCGTTTAAAGGACTATTTAGTTGCGTTGAGCGTTGCTCTTTTTTTGAGTACCTACGCCTTTGCCATGCCCAACGCGGCACCGGACTATGCCCTGCTCAGCCGGTCTTCAGGCGAGGCGGTGCCGGTCATCTTCGAACAGTCCCAACGCGTGTGGCTGAGTGCTCGTAAAGAATTGATACTGGGCACCTCTGCACCCGACTATCCGCCTTTTGACATGACTGTCAGCGGCAAGGACTACGAAGGTCTGACGGCCGACTACGCCGGACTCCTCAGTCAGGCCACCGGCTTGCCGATCCGTGTCATGCGCTTTGCCTCCCGGGACGCAGCGATACGCGCCCTGGTCGATGGCCAGATCGATCTGCTCGGCACCGCGAACGCTTTCGAGGCGGGCAACGCGAACCTCGCGCTGACGGTGCCCTACGCGAGGGATCAGCCGGCGCTGGTCACCCGTGAAGACGAAACCCGCTCCCTGGCCCAAGGCCTGGCCGGACTGCGCCTGAGCATGGTCTATCACTATCTGCCGTTGCACGAGGTCAAGGCGCTGTACCCCAAAGCGCTCATCACTTGTTATCCCTCCTACCAGAATGCCATCAATGCGGTTGCCTTCGATCAGGCCGACGTGTTTCTCGGCGACATCGTTTCCACCCAATACATGGTCAACAAGGGCTACCTGAATAACGTGCGCATGGCCAATTTCGGCAAGCAGGAAACCCGGGGATTCAGCTTTGCCATACGGCGCAACAATCCGCAGTTGCTGTCGATCATCGACACCGTACTCAATGCCGTACCCAGGAGCGAACGCGATAACATCGCCAAGCGCTGGAGTGCCGGCAGTGACCTGTTGCTGACCGACCAGAAACTGCAACTGACCCAGCGTGAAGAAACCTGGATCAAACAGCACCCCGTGGTGAGTGTGGTGGTGAATGAAGCGCTGGCACCGCTGACGTTCTTCGACAGCGGCGGCAATTTACGCGGTATCAGCGCCGACCTGCTCGAACTGATCCGTTTGCGCACAGGCCTGCGCTTCGACATCCGGCGCAGTCGCAACGACGCGGAAATGATCCGGCAAATAGACAGTCACCAGGCCGATCTGATTGCCGCGTTGTTGCCGTCCGCCGAACGCGAGCAAACCCTGAACTTCAGTCGCCCGTACCTGGAAAATTCCTATGTCCTGTTGACCCGCAAGAGCGCCGATGGTCCGACAAACCTGAGCCAGCTCAAGGGCAAACAACTGGCGATTGCCCAAGGCAATCCAATGGTCGAGTACTTGCGCCGGGAGTTTCCCCTCATCCAGTTGATCGAGACGCCGGACACCTTCAGCGCGGTCTCGCTGCTCGCCGAAAAGCATGTCGATGGCGCGGTGAACTCACTGGTGATCGCCAACTACTTCATCTCTTCGCGGATCTTTGATCAGGCGCTGCAAATCACCACCACCATCGGCACCAGCCAGGCCGCGTTCTCATTGGCAACAGCGCGGGACAACACCGAACTGGTCTCGATCATCAACAAGGCGTTGCTGAGCATCGCCCCCGAGGAACTGGGGGTGATCAACGGTCGCTGGCGCGGCTACTCCACCTCGCAGAATATCTGGCGCAATTATCAGCGCCTGTTTTATCAAGTGATCGGCGCCGCCGGGCTGGTTCTCCTGCTGTTACTGGCGTGGAACGCCTACATGCGTCACCAGATCAAGCAACGCCAGGCAGCCGAGCGCGCCCTGAACGATCAGTTCGAGTTCATGCGCTCGCTGGTCAACGGCACACCGCACCCCATTTACGTTCGCGATCGCGAAGGCCTGCTGCAAAGCTGCAATGACAGCTACCTCGAAGCATTCAACGCCAGGCGCGAGGACGTCATCGGCAAAAGCGTGATTGAGGGCTCCCTGAGCAACGCGTTCGAAGCCCAGGCCTTTGAGGCCGATTACCGCCGCGTCGTAGCCGAAGGCACGCCGTTGATACTTGACCGCCCCCTGCACATCGGCAACCGCCGCCTGACCATCTATCACTGGATTCTCCCGTATCGTGATTCCAGTGGAGCCGTCAAAGGCGTCATCGGTGGCTGGATCGACATCAGTGAGCGCCGCCAGCTCTTCGAGGAACTGCGCGCGGCCAAAGAGCGCGCCGATGAAGCCAACCGGGCGAAAAGCACGTTTCTGGCCACCATGAGCCACGAGATCCGCACACCGATGAATGCGGTGATCGGCATGCTCGAACTGACACTCCGACGCATGGATCAACAACACCCGGATCGCACGTCCATCGATACCGCCTACCACTCGGCCAAAGACCTCCTCGGTCTGATCGGCGACATTCTCGACATTGCCCGGATCGAATCCGGACGCCTGAGCCTGTGCCCGGAGCGGGTCAACCTGGTCGAAACCGTGGCGTCCGTCACCCGAATCTTCGACGGTCTTGCACGCCAGAAGAGCCTGGCCCTGCACACGTACTTCAATCCGCCGGACCTCGCGGTCGACGTGCAACTGGATCCCCTGCGTTTCAAGCAGGTCCTGTCGAATCTGATCAGCAACGCCATCAAATTCACCGAGCAAGGCCAGATCAGAATCACCCTCGACCTCATGCAAACCGAGGCCCCTGCCCATGCGCTGATGCAACTGACCGTGCAGGACAGCGGCGTCGGCATCAGTGCCGAGGATCAGCAGCGCTTGTTCGAACCCTTTGCCCAGGCGCCAAACAGCAGTCAGCAGGCCAGAAGTGGCGCAGGCCTCGGTCTGGTGATCAGTCGCAACCTCTGCGAAATGATGGGAGGCCATCTGCAATTGAGCAGCCAGCCAGGCATCGGCACGCAGGTCTGCGTTTCTCTGCCCCTGCAAACCCTGCCGGCCCAGGCGAGCCCCCCTCAACAGGTGCCATCTATCAAGACTGCGCCGACGCCGCTGAACGTCCTCGTGGTGGACGATCACCCCGCCAATCGCCTGTTGATGTGTCAGCAACTGGAGTTTCTCGGGCATCGTTTCAGCATTGCCGAGAACGGCAGCATTGGCCTTGAGCAATGGAAGGCCGGCCAGTTCGACCTGGTCATCGTTGACTGCAACATGCCCTTGATGAACGGCTATGAACTGACTCGCGCCATTCGTCAGCATGAGCTGCTCACGCGCTGCTCGCCCTGCACCGTGCTGGGTTTCACGGCCAATGCGCAGCCCGAGGAAGTTCAGCGCTGCAAACAGGCCGGCATGGACGACTGCCTGTTCAAACCCTTGAGTCTGAGCGTGCTCGGCCAATGGGTCGATGGCATGACCCCGAAGGCACAACCGCCGGCCTTTAACCTGCAAAGTCTGAATCTGCTGTGCGGTGGCGACCCGACGCAGGCTCGGCGCCTGCTGGTTGAACTGCTCAAGAGCAGTCGTCTTGACCGGGAGGAACTGCTCGCGCTGTCGTCCGCCTCCGATCTCGGCGCACTGGCGATCGTCGCCCACAAAATCAAGGGCGCTGCCCGCATCGCCCAGGCTGCGCGGGTGATCGCCTGTTGCGATGCACTCGAACAGGCCTGCGCGCAGGCAATGTCGAGCGAAGACATCGCCCGCCATTGCGCGGCGACTGACCGGGCCATGCTCGAACTCGAACAGGCGTTACGGCAACAACTTGCCCTCGCGGATCGAAGCACGATGAGCCTGCCTTAACTATGCTTGAACGCTGAGCAGTGAGTTAACCATCATGGAGAGCCTGAAATGCCCAGCCCACTGCGCCCGGAGCAACGCCGGTTCCCGCTGCACGTGCACATCAGCGTCATGTTCACGTTTCTCCTGTTGCTCACTGGCATCGTGCTGGGCCTGTTCAATTATCACCAGACCACGAAAATCATCCTGTCGAGCAGCGAACAACTGTTCAACCGTATCGAACAGGATGTACGCCTGGACCTGCGTGCAACCTATCAGCCGATCCGCCACGTGCTCAGTCTGTTGGCGGACAACCCGGCCACTCAGGCCCAGCGCCTTGAAGAACGCTTGCCGTTGCTCAAACCCTTCGCCCAGTCACTGACGGACAACCCCAACCTCGCCTCCTTGTACCTGGGTTACAGCAACGGCGATTTTTTCATGGTCCGGCCGCTGCGCGACGCCGCCCTGAAAACACGGTTCAAGGCTCCGGATACTGCAAGCTATCAAGTCTGGAGCATCGAGCATGACGCGCAGGGCACGCCGCACTCGCAATCGCTGTTCTTCGATCAGGCCTTGCAGCCGGTCAGCCGCCTGGAGAACCGCGACGACGCCTACGATCCGCGCAGTCGTGCCTGGTTTACCGATGCACGCCGGCAACCCGGTCAGATCACCACTGAACCCTACGTGTTTTTCTCCACCCACAATATCGGCACCACGCTGGCCCGGCGCAGTGGAGAGAACGCCGTAATCGGTGCCGATCTGACCCTGGCCACACTGTCGGCCACTCTGATCAAGCACCGGGTCACCCCGTCGACCGAGATTGCCTTGTTCGATGCCGATGGCAACGTCGTGGCTTACCCCGACAGCGACCGCTTGATTGTCGATGATCGCAACGCACGCCAGGCCAGAGTGGCTGATCTGAGCCCCGGGCTGAACGTGTTGCTGACGACAGACAACCCCGGCAAGCGCCTGCAGGCCGATGGCCGGCAATGGATCGTCGCCCGCAGCAGCATGCAGGAAGGTGGGCCGAAGGGCCTGCAACTGGCGCTGCTGGTGCCCGAAGACGAACTGTTGGTCGACGCCTATCGCATGCGCTGGCAAGGCGCACTGGTGACCCTGGCCACGTTGTTGCTGTGTCTGCCGCTGGGCTGGCTGATCTCGCGGATTCTGGTCAAACCCTTGCATGCGCTGGTCAAGGAAGCAGACGCAATCCGCAGCTTCGATTTCAACTTTCCCCTGAGCCGACGCTCGCCCGTGCTGGAAGTCGATCAGTTGAGCGTGTCGATGGCGCAGATGAAAGACACGCTGGCGAGCTTCTTCCGCATCACCGATAGCCTGTGCGCGGAAACCCGTTTCGCACCGTTGCTGCACAGGGTGCTGTTCGAAACCGTGGGAATCGCCCAGGCCCAGGCCGGCCTGATTTATCTGCGCGACAATGACGACACGCGCATGGTGCCTTACGGGCTGGTGATCAATGGCACGCCGCAGCCCCTGGAGAACTTCGACATTCAGGCGCATGACCTGCAACAGGACCACGGCCCGATGTGGTTCAGGCAACTGATCGGTGCGAACAGCCTGGTCAGCGATCTGGGTTTCGATCAGGCGGCGGATCTGCAGCAAGTCCTGCTGGCCATGCAAGCGCCGCGCGTTCATATGATCGGCATCCGCCTGCACAACCGCCACGATGAAACCATCGGCCTGCTGATTCTGCTGGTCAACGACAGCGGCACGGCGGCGGATCTGGAAAAACTGCAGCCTGACCGCATCGCGTTCCTGCAAGCGGTGTCCGGTGCCGCCGCCGTGAGTATCGAAAGCCAGCGACTGCAAGCCAGACAGAAACAATTGCTGGATGCGTTCATTCAACTGCTCGCCGGCGCCATTGATGCCAAGAGCCCCTACACCGGCGGCCATTGCCAACGCGTGCCGGAGCTGACCCTGATGCTGGCCCAGGCCGCCGCGGCCAGTCAGGCCCCGGCGTTCAGCGCCTATCGGCCGACCGAGGATGAATGGGAAGCCCTGCACATCGCTGCCTGGCTGCACGATTGCGGCAAGGTCACGACGCCGGAATACGTCGTCGATAAAGCCACCAAACTGGAAACCATCAACGACCGCATCCACGAGATCCGCACCCGCTTCGAGGTGCTCAAGCGCGATGCGTGGATCAGCTACTGGCAGGCACTGGCGCTCGGTGCTGACGCGACAACACTGGCGCAAGAGCGAGACGCCACGCTGAGCGCGCTGGACGACGATTTTGCCTTCGTCGCGCGCTGCAATCTTGGCAGTGAGGCGATGGCCGAAGCGGATCTCGAACGCCTCAACGACCTTGCCCAACGTACCTGGATGCGCACCCTGGATGACCGTCTGGGGGTGTCGTGGGCAGAAAACAGACGTCAGGCACAAACACCGGCATCGACCCTGCCGGTTCGCGAAAAGTTATTGGCGGACAAGCCCGAACATTTGTTCGAACGAGACAAGAACGAGTTGATTCCCGACGACAATCCATGGGGGTTCAAGCTGGACGTGCCACGTTATAAATACAATCGCGGCGAACTGTACAACCTGAGCATCACCCGCGGCACACTGACCCGTGAGGAGCGCTACATCATCAATCATCACATGGTGCAGACGATCATGATGCTCAGCCACCTGCCCTTCCCCGGCCATCTGGACAGCATCGCCGAAATCGCCGGCGGTCATCACGAAAAAATGGACGGTACCGGATACCCGAAACGCCTGAAGCGCGAAGACATGAGCCTGCCGGCGCGGATGATGGCGATCGCCGATATTTTCGAAGCGTTAACGGCGGCCGATCGCCCCTACAAGAAGGCCAAGACCCTCAGCGAAGCGCTGGGGATCATGGCCACCATGTGTCGCGAAGCGCACATTGATGCGCCGCTGTTCGGCCTGTTCATCAGCGATGGCGTCTACCTGCAGTACGCCACGCGCTTTCTCGATCCACAGCAGATTGATGCCGTGGATGCCGCCAGCCTGTTGCGCAAGGCTGGCCTCAGCGCTTGATCAGCAGTCGGTCAGACGCAGGAAAATCGCCGCCAGTTGCTCGATGCCGGCCTGATCGTCGACGCCGAAGCGCGCCAGCTTCGGGCTATCGAGATCGAGCACGCCGATCAAACGGCCATCCTTGACCAACGGCACCACCAGCTCACTGTTCGAGGCGCTGTCGCAGGCGATATGGCCGGGAAACGCATGCACGTCTTCCACCCGCTGGGTTTGCCGACTGGCAGCTGCCGCGCCGCACACACCGCGTCCAAACGGAATGCGCACGCAGGCGATCTGGCCCTGAAACGGGCCGAGCACCAGCTCTTCGTTGCGGTTGAGGTAGAAACCGGCCCAGTTCAGGTCCTCGAGCTGGTTGAACAGAAACGCCGAAAACTGCGCGGCGTTGGCGATGAAATCGCGCTCGTCCGCCAGCAGCGATTCCAGTTGCGCGGCCAACATGCCATAGCCTTCGAGGCCCTGGCCGCTTTGTTGCAAATCAATCATGCCTTGTGCTCCAACAATTTCAGTCCCACCCAGTAACGGGCGAATTGGTACGCGCAACGTCCGTTGCGGTTACCGCGGCCGGTGGCCCAACGCACGGCGAGGATGTCCAGTGCTTCGTCGCGCTGCCAGCTCAAACCGGCCTTGGCGGCCAACTGACCGATCCAGTGCTCGACGACGTTAAGGAAATGTTCCTGGGTAAACGGGTAAAACGACAGCCATAGACCGAAACGGTCCGACAGCGCGATCTTGTCTTCCACGGCCTCGCTGGGGTGCAGCTCACCATCGACGCGTTTCCAGTTTTCGTTGTCACTTTCCTTCTCCGGCACCAGATGGCGGCGGTTGGAAGTGGCGTACAGCAAGACGTTATCCGGCGCCTGCTCCAGCGAGCCGTCGAGCACACTTTTGAGCACGCGGTAATCGCCTTCACCGGACTCGAACGACAAGTCATCACAGAACAGCACGAACCGTTGCGGCAACTTGGCGATCTGCTCGACCACACGCGGCAGGTCGGCCAGATGGTCACGCTCGATTTCGATCAGGCGCAGACCCGCCCCGGCGTGTTCGGCGAGCAGCGCCCGCACCAGCGACGATTTGCCGGTACCGCGCGAGCCCCAGAGCAAGGCATGGTTGGCCGGCATGCCGTCAAGAAATTGCTGTGTGTTGCGACCCAGTTGCTCAAGCTGCCGATCAACACCGATCAGGTCGCTCAGGCGCATGTCGAGACTGACTTCCAGCGGCAGCAGATACCCGCTGCGCCCGTCGCGCTGCCAGCGCGCCGCCAGGCAGGTGCTCCAGTCAATGACGGGACGCGGTGCCGGCAACAGCGGCTCGATCCGCGCCAGAACGGACTCGGCGCGCTCAAGAAAAGCATTCAATCGGGAATCCACGTCTTCTCCTCGGGCACGTTCACAGTGATGATGGTGATCCAGCGACGACAATCAGATCAATAATCCCGCGCCGCGCCTTGTTACAAGGCGATTCGGGAACCTCGGTTTCGAGACATGATCGACTATGCTTGAGCAGCGAAGGGAAACGGAAGTGGTTCAACACCCCATGGATATCAAATTCACCCACCGGCTGTCATACAAGCAAGCCAGGCTGACTGTGCTGGTCGGGTTTATTCTGGGCACGCTGCTCAGTCTGCTGCAAATAGGCATCGATTATGCCAGCGAAGACGCCTCCATCAACCGTGAAATCCTGTCCTTGCTGGAAATCAGCCACAATCCGGCATCACGCATCGCCTACAACATCGACGCCGAACTCGCGCAGGAACTCACCCTGGGCCTGTTGCGCTCACCGGCGATCATCTCCGCGCAGCTGACCGACAACAACAGTAACGTGCTGGCCAGCGTCAAACGTCCGGAACTGCAAAGCGGCTACCGGGTGATCAGCGATTTTCTGTTCGGCGCCAAGCGCCAGTTCGAGGATCGCCTGTACCTGGATCATCTGCCCAACGAATCGTTGGGGGTGTTGAGCCTTGAAGTCGATACCTACGCATTCGGCAGCCGCTTTCTGCGCCGCGCCGAGATTACCCTGTTCAACGGTTTCGCCCGCAGCCTGATCCTCACCGGCCTGTTGCTGGCGTTGTTCTACGTGATGCTGACCAAACCGCTGGTGCGGGTGATTCGCGAACTCAGCGGGCGCGATCCACGCAGCGCCGAACCGACCTCACTGATCTGTCCGGGCGGACACGCCAATGACGAAATCGGTGTGCTGGTCAAAGTGGCCAATCAACAATTCGAAAATATCGCCACCGAGATCCAGCAGCGGCGCAACGCCGAAAACCGTCTGACCGACTACCTCGGCCAACTGGAACACATTGTCTCGGCGCGCACCGCCGAGCTCAAGGCAATCAATGCCCGGCTCAGTCAGTCCAACGAGGAGCTCGAAGTCGCCCGCCGCACCGCACTGGAAATGGCCGAAGCGCGATCGGCGTTCCTCGCCAACATGAGCCATGAAATCCGCACGCCGCTCAACGGTCTGCTGGGGATGATCGCACTGTCCCTCGACGGGCCGTTGAATGCCGAGCAACAGCAACAGCTTTCGATCGCCCACGACTCGGGCAAGGTGCTGGTGGAACTGCTCAACGATATTCTCGACCTGTCGAAATTCGATGCCGGGCAACTGGAGCTCGAGCACATCCCGTTCGATCTGGGTTCGCTGATCGAGGACACGGCCAACCTGTTGTCGCAGAACGCCGCACCGAGCGTTGAACTGACCTGCCTGATCGATCCGTACTTCCCGGCGCTGGTGCTGGGAGACCCGACCCGCGTGCGGCAGATCGTCAGCAACCTGTTGTCCAACGCGCTGAAATTCACCCGTTTCGGTCGCGTGGATGTGCGCCTGTCGACCTGTAACGACGGCGTGCGCATCGAAGTCTGCGATACCGGTATCGGCATTGCCCAGGAAGCGCAGGTCAGGATCTTCCAGCCGTTCACCCAGGCCGGTGCCGGCATTACGCGCCAGTACGGTGGTACCGGGCTCGGACTGGCGCTGACGTACAACCTGTGCGAAGCGATGCAAGGACGCCTGACCATCAGCTCCGAGACCGGCTTCGGCAGCCAGTTCTCTGCCGAACTGCCGTTGCCCTGCCACACCCGGGCTCTGCCCCCCGCGCCATTGCACGGCAAAGTACTGGCCATCACCGCCGCCAGCAGTGGCCTGGCCGAATTGCTGAAAAGCCTGCTGCCGGCCTGGGGCCTTGAATACGAGCAGCGCACCATCGAGGATTCACTGCTGGGTCTGACGCCTGACGTTTTGATCACCGATTGCCCGGAATGCCTGTTCGGGCTGCGTCCGACCCTCACCGCCCCGATCCTGCTGGTGACCGCTTACGGCAGTTTCCTGCCCAGCGAAGAAGCGGCGGCCCTTGCGCCACTGCAGCAACAGGCGCGTCCGCTGGCACGCAATGCGCTCTATCAGAATCTGCGCCGCACCCTGCAACCCGACACCGCGGCCATCCACGATACTCGCCTGGAGACAACCCCCAACGTGCGGCGCGGGCTGGTGCTGCTGGTCGAAGACAATCCGGTCAACCAACTGGTGGCCAAGGGCATGCTCGGCAAACTGGGCTGCGACGTCGTGGTGGCTGCCCACGGCGCCGAGGCGCTGGATCAACTGGAGTATCACTCGTTCGATCTGGTGCTGATGGACTGCAACATGCCAGTGATGGACGGCTACGAAGCCAGCCGGCAGATCCGCCAGAGCGGACGCTGGCCGGACCTGCCGATCATCGCCCTGACCGCCAACGCCATGTCCGAGGAACGCGAACGCTGCCGGGCAGCGGGCATGAGCGACTATCTGGCCAAGCCGTTCCGCCGGGAAGAACTGGCAGCCCTGCTCGATCAATGGATTCCGGCTACGACAGCGCCTTGATCTGCCCCAGCAGATGATCGAGACCGTGGCGCAAGTCGTTGAGGCGATCCAGATCGACCCCGCTGTCGCATAGCAGGCGCGCCTTGAGCGGCCCGACCTGCTCGCGCAGTGCCTGACCTGCCGGGGTCAGGCTCAAGTGCACTTCACGCTCATCGCGCGCCGAGCGTCGACGCTGCACCAGTTGCAACTGCTCCAGCCGCTTGAGCAAGGGCGTCAGCGTCCCGGAATCCAGGGCCAGGCGCTCACCCAGCGCCTTGACCGTCGGTTGCTCCGGCGCGCAATCCTGCCACTCCCACAACACCAGCATCGCCAGGTATTGCGGATAGGTCAGGCCAAGCTCATCGAGCATCGGCTTGTAAGCACGAATCACCGCCCGGGACGCGGCATACAACTTGAAGCACAACTGGCTGTCGAGCTTCAGCGAATCGACGGGCAGGCGGTTCATTTGAGCAGGGCTTCGATCTCGCCAGTCAGGTCCTGCGGCTTGGTGGCCGGGGAGAAACGCTTGACCAACTGGCCGTCCTTGCCGATCAGGAACTTGGTGAAGTTCCACTTGATGCCCTGGGAGCCAAGCACACCCGGGGCACGTTTTTTCAACTGCACGAACAGCGGATGGGCCTCGGCACCGTTGACGTCGATCTTCTTGAACAACGGGAAACTGACGCCGTAGTTAAGCTCGCAGAACTCGCTGATCGCGCCTTCATTGCCCGGCTCTTGCTTGCCAAATTGATTACACGGGAAACCCAGCACGACCAGGCCCTGGTCCTTGTAGGTCTGCCAAAGTTGCTCAAGGCCTTTGTATTGCGGAGTGAAACCGCATTTGCTGGCGGTATTGACCACCAGCACCGCTTTGCCAGCGAAATCAGCCAGGGTCTTTTGCTCACCCTTGATGGTGGTGCACGGAATATTCAGCAGGTTGTCGCTCATGGCACGAGGTCCTCGGGTTATCGGCGAAGGCCAAACATAGCGAGCAATTAAATTGTGTGCAATTTAATATTTGAAATCGTTCCCCGCAGGAACCGCCAAAGGCTCGGGCCGCATTCGGACGATCTTTCGATTTGTCTTGAAGATCAACAGATCGCAGCCTTCGGCAGCTCCTGCCGAGGTTCAATCAAACCGTTCAAACGTGAAGTTCATTCGCGCGGTTCAAGGTTCAGGCACACCGAATTGATGCAATAACGCAAACCGGTCGGCGGCGGGCCGTCCGGGAATACGTGCCCCAGGTGCGCATCGCAACGGGCGCATTTCACTTCGGTGCGAATCATGCCGTGGCTGGTGTCACGGATTTCGGTCATGGCGCTTGCGCCGATCGGCGCGTAGAAGCTCGGCCAGCCGCAGCCGGAATCGAATTTGGTCGTGGAATCGAACAGCGGCTCGTTACAGCAGACACAGTGATAAACACCGTCGGTTTTGGTGGCGTTGTATTTGCCGGAGAACGGTCGTTCGGTGGCACTCAGACGGCACACGTTGTATTGCTCGGGGTCGAGCATCGCACGCCATTCTTCCAGGGTTTTTTCCAACTTTTCCATCATCACACCTCAGCGGCTGAAAAAGCCCGATCTGTACCTTTTCCACGGATCGGGTGGCACGTATGATTGCGCCTCGTCACACGCCAGTCTGGCAGTCAGACCGGGCGCATTCAAACGGATTCTCGGCGCCACGGCGCAAGACTCCGCCTGTGCGAAGACGCAGGAATCCCAGTACGGTTGTCCATTCGCCGTCTGGATCGTTCATTTTCGGGATCACATCGCCATGCAGTTCAGCAAATCGAACAAGCTCGCCAACGTCTGCTACGACATTCGCGGCCCGGTGCTCAAGCACGCCAAACGACTGGAGGAGGAAGGCCAGCGCATCCTCAAGCTGAACATCGGCAACCCGGCGCCATTTGGTTTCGAAGCGCCGGACGAAATCCTTCAGGATGTGATCCGCAACCTGCCGACCGCGCAAGGCTACAGCGACTCCAAAGGCCTGTTCAGCGCGCGCAAGGCCGTGATGCAGTACTACCAGCAGAAGCAGGTCGAAGGTGTCGGCATCGAAGACATCTACCTGGGCAACGGTGTTTCCGAGCTGATCGTGATGTCGTTGCAGGCATTGCTCAACAACGGTGACGAAGTGCTGGTGCCGGCCCCGGACTATCCGCTGTGGACCGCTGCCGTGAGCCTTGCCGGTGGCAACGCCGTGCATTACCTGTGCGACGAAGGCGCCGGCTGGTTCCCGGACCTGGCCGACATCAAGGCCAAGATCACCCCGAACACCAAAGCGATGGTGATCATCAACCCGAACAACCCGACCGGTGCGGTGTATTCGAAGGAAGTCCTGCTAGGCATGCTGGAAATTGCCCGGGCGCACAACCTGGTGGTGTTCTCCGACGAAATCTACGACAAGATCCTGTACGACGACGCCGTGCACATCTGCACCGCTTCGCTGGCGCCCGACCTGCTGTGCCTGACCTTCAACGGCCTGTCCAAGTCCTATCGCGTGGCCGGTTTCCGCTCCGGCTGGATCGCCATTTCCGGACCGAAGCACAACGCCCAGAGCTACATCGAAGGCATCGACATGCTCGCCAACATGCGCCTGTGCGCCAACGTACCGAGCCAGCACGCCATCCAGACCGCCTTGGGCGGCTACCAGAGCATCAACGACCTGGTGTTGCCGCAGGGTCGCCTGCTGGAACAACGCAATCGCACCTGGGAGTTGCTCAACGACATTCCGGGCGTGAGCTGCGTCAAGCCGATGGGCGCGCTGTACGCGTTCCCGAAAATCGACCCGAAGGTCTGCCCGATCCACAACGACGAAAAATTCGTCCTCGACCTGCTGCTCTCGGAAAAGCTGCTGGTGGTGCAAGGCACGGCGTTCAACTGGCCGTGGCCGGATCACTTTCGTGTCGTCACCCTGCCCCGCGTCGATGACTTGGAAATGGCCATCGGCCGCATCGGCAACTTCCTCAAGTCGTACCGCCAGTAACTGGCCAGCAGTGCGCAACGGCCCGAACGTTGCGCACTGTCTGATTCAGCAACACTTCTGTGAACCGCACTTCCACCGCCCTTCTACACTTGCGATTCGAACAGCTAATCCGCACCTGGCGTAATGGCGACGGGTCGCTGCCGTGCGTCATCCGTTTCGATATTGGCGGTGAGAATTGTCCTTCATACCGGGGAATTGGCTGTAGGACACAGTTTGAAATAGTCACTCGGTTGAATAGCCCGGTGCAGCACCTTATATACCCCGCAGTACGCTACATCTTTAGCTTGAGGAGATTTCTATAACCATGATGCGCATCCTGCTGTTTTTGGCCACTAACCTGGCGGTCGTGCTGATAGCCAGCATCACCCTGAGCCTGTTCGGCTTCAACGGGTTCATGGCGGCCAACGGGGTTGATCTCGACCTTAGTCAGCTGCTGGTTTTCTGTGCGGTCTTTGGTTTCGCCGGCTCCCTGTTCTCGCTGTTCATCTCCAAGTGGATGGCGAAAATGAGCACCGGCACCCAGATCATCAGCCAGCCACGTACCCGGCATGAGCAATGGCTGCTGCAAACGGTGGAGCAACTGTCCCGCGAAGCCGGGATCAAGATGCCCGAAGTCGGTATCTTCCCGGCCTACGAAGCAAACGCCTTCGCCACCGGCTGGAACAAGAACGACGCGCTGGTCGCGGTCAGCCAGGGCCTGCTGGAGCGTTTTTCGCCCGACGAGGTGAAAGCGGTGCTGGCCCACGAAATCGGTCACGTGGCCAACGGTGACATGGTTACCCTGGCACTGATCCAGGGCGTGGTGAACACCTTCGTGATGTTCTTCGCACGGATCATCGGT
This sequence comes from Pseudomonas sp. GNP014, assembly GCF_054344005.1. NCBI lineage: Bacteria > Pseudomonadati > Pseudomonadota > Gammaproteobacteria > Pseudomonadales > Pseudomonadaceae > Pseudomonas > Pseudomonas sp. GNP014. The sequence goes on from NZ_JBTGUS010000001.1 coordinate 5,561,042, forward strand.
AACTTCGTCGACAAGGTGATCTTCAAGAACGAAGAAGGCCAGGGCATCGCCTACTACGTGGCGACCATCTTCGCCGAACTGGTGCTGGGCATTCTCGCCAGCGCGATCGTCATGTGGTTCTCGCGCAAACGCGAATTCCGTGCCGACGAAGCCGGTGCACGCCTGGCTGGCACCAACGCCATGATCGGCGCCCTGCAACGCCTGCGCGCCGAACAGGGCCTGCCGGTGCACATGCCGGACACCCTGAACGCCTTTGGCATCAACGGTGGCATCAAACAGGGCTTTGCCCGTATGTTCATGAGCCACCCGCCGCTGGAAGAGCGTATCGACGCGCTGCGTCGTCGCGGTTGATCAATCTGTAACGAAAAGGCCCGCAGCGATGCGGGCCTTTTTTGTGCTCGGGATAATGGATTTCCTGTTCTGGCCCCATCGCTGGCAAGCCAGCGCCCACACGCTTTTGTGCTGTTATCTGGATCTCTGATACAACACGGATCACCGTGGGAGCTGGCTTGCCAGCGATGAGGCCGGCCCTGCCAATAAAAAATCTATCGGCCAGAAACCCGGTAAACCCGCTCCTCCAGCCGCGTCACGCCTGCCTGCAGAAACTTCCAGCTCTCACCCAGCACATCCCGCTCTTCCAGCGCCTGCACCTGCCAGAGATCCCCGAGCAACCGCTTTACCTCATCATCCCCCACCGCAAATGGCGGACCTGGTATCTGCGCCTGATCGTAATCCAGCGTAATCAACACCCCTTGCACACCCTGCGGCAGGATCTGCTGAAGATGCGCCGCATAGCGCTCACGCATCGGCGCGGGCAAGGCAATCAGCGCGGCGCGGTCGTAAAAGGCCACGCAATCCGCCACATCGCTCGCCGTCAGCGCAAAGAAATCGCCGCACCACAACTCGATGGCATCACTGCGATAGACCTTGAATGCGCCCTTCTCGCTGATCTGCGGCTGTATCTGGTGCTCGCTGAAAAAGTCCTCAATGGCCTTTTCCGACAGTTCGATCCCTAGCACCTGATGACCGCGCCCGGCCAGCCACGTCAGATCCAGACTTTTTCCGCACAGAGGCACGAGCACCCGCGCCGTTGCCGGCATCGACAGTTCCGGCCAGTGCCGTTGCAAATACGGATTCACCTCCGACAGATGAAAGCCGATCTGATTCGACGCCCACTTTTTGTGCCAAAACTCAGGCTGCATGCATCACTCCCAAAAAACCGATCAAAACGCGTTAAAACTTATATTAGATTTAGATCAATGTACTGACCGAAGATGGCTCATCTTAACGCTCAGGAATCCCTCCATGTTTCCCAGCCTGTTTATTTCCCATGGTTCGCCCATGCTCGCTCTCGAGCCCGGCGCCAGCGGTCCGGCACTGGCCCGACTGGCCGCCGAGCTGCCCCGTCCCAAAGCCATCGTGATCGTCTCTGCCCATTGGGAGAGCGACGAATTGCTGGTCAGCAGTCATCCACAGCCCGAAACCTGGCACGACTTCGGCGGCTTTCCTCGGGCGCTGTTTGAAGTGCAGTACCCGGCACCGGGCGATCCGCAACTGGCGACCGAAGTCACCGAACTGCTGAACGCCGCGCATCTGCCTGCACGCCTCGACCCGCAACGGCCGTTCGATCACGGCGTGTGGGTGCCGTTGTCGCTGATGTACCCGCAGGCGGATATCCCGGTGGTGCAGGTTTCACTACCGACTCGTGGCGGTCCGGCACTGCAAACCCGGGTCGGCCGTGCGCTGGCAGGGCTGCGTGATCAGGGAATTTTGCTGATCGGGTCCGGGAGCATCACCCATAACCTGCGGGAACTGGATTGGCATGCGGGTCCGGAGAGCGTCGCGCCATGGGCACGGGATTTTCGCGACTGGATGATCGACAAGCTGGCGGCAAATGATGAGGCGGCGCTGCAAGACTACCGTCAGCAAGCACCGAATGCGGTGCGCAGCCATCCGAGTGATGAGCATTTGTTGCCGTTGTATTTCGCCCGGGGCGCGGGGGGTGAATTCAGTGTGGCGCATCAGGGATTCACGATGGGTGCGCTGGGGATGGATATCTATCGCTTCGGCTGACGTCATCGCTGGCAAGCCAGCTCCCACAGGGTTTGGTGTGAACCCGGGCAGCAGGCAAAAAAAATCCCCGAACCAGTCGGGGATTTTTTTGTTCGATCAATCAGCCCAAGGGCGGATCAATCTTCGCGATAGCGACGCAGCTTCAACTGCTTGCCAGCAACGCGAGTGTCCTTCAGCTTGGTCAGGAGCTTGTCCAGACCATCTTCCGGCAGCTCGACGAGGCTGAAGCTGTCACGCACCTGGATGCGACCGATCGCTTCACGGGCCAGACCGCCTTCGTTGAGGATGGCGCCCAGCAGGTTCTTGGCGGCGATACCGTCACGCGCACCCAGCGCGGTACGGCAACGGGCACGGCCTTCGCCCAGAGGCATTGGCGCGCGACGCTCGCGATCACCACGATCAGGACGGTCACCGGAACGCTCAGGACGGTCGCCACGCGGTGCGTTGTTCGGCACCAGTGGACGTTCCTTCTCGATCGCTGCCAGGTTCAGCGCCTGACCGTTGGTAGCCTTGCGCAGCAGGGCTGCAGCCAGTGCACGCGGGGTGCAACCGATGTCAGCGGTCAGACGATCCAGCAGCTCACCGTGAGTCGATTCGGCATCAGCGACCAGCGGCGACAGGCTGTTGGTCAGTTTCTTGATGCGTGCATCGAGAACGGCTTGAGCGTCCGGCAGGCGAACTTCAGCCACCTTCTGACCGGTGACACGCTCGATCACTTGCAGCATGCGGCGCTCACGTGGAGTCACCAGCAGCAGCGCACGACCTTCGCGACCGGCACGGCCGGTACGGCCGATACGGTGCACGTAGGATTCCGGGTCGTACGGCATGTCCACGTTGAACACGTGAGTGATGCGCGGAACGTCCAGACCACGGGCAGCAACGTCGGTCGCGACAACGATGTCCAGACGGCCATCCTTGAGCGAGTCGATCACGCGCTCACGCTGGTTCTGGGCGATGTCACCGTTCAGCGCCGCGGCTTTGTAGCCTTTGGCGTCGAGGGCGCTGGCCAGATCCAGGGTCGCTTGCTTGGTGCGTACGAACATGATCAGAGCGTCGAAATCTTCCACTTCCAGCAAGCTGAGAACGGCCGAAGTCTTCTGGTCAGCGTGAACCAACAGGTGAGCCTGTTCGATCGCGGTAACGGTCTGGGTCTTGCTCTGGATCTTCACGTGCTTCGGATCGCGCAGGTGACGCTCGGCGATGGCACGGATCGACTGCGGCAGGGTCGCCGAGAACAATACGGTCTGACGGGTTTCCGGCATGGCCTTGAAGATCACTTCCAGGTCGTCCATGAAACCGAGTTTGAGCATTTCGTCTGCTTCGTCCAGAACCAGGTGGTTCACGGTAGCGAGGACTTTTTCGTCGCGACGCAGGTGGTCGCACAGACGGCCCGGCGTGGCGACAACGATCTGTGCGCCATTACGGATTGCTTTCAATTGTGGGCCCATCGGCGCGCCGCCGTAGACAGCCACAACAGTTACGCCCGGCATTTGCTTGGCGTAGGTTTCGAAAGCGGTTGCAACTTGTAGCGCCAACTCACGAGTTGGGGCCAGGATCAGAGCTTGCGGCTCGCGCTTGGACGGATCAATGCGGTGCAGGATAGGCAGGGCAAAGGCAGCGGTTTTACCGGTACCGGTTTGCGCCTGACCAATCATATCGTGACCGGCGAGGATGATCGGGATCGACTGCTGCTGAATGGCCGAAGGCTCTTCATAGCCGGTAGCGACTACTGCAGCGACAATATTAGGATGAAGTTCAAGAGCGGCGAAGCCGCCGATTTCCTGGGTCATGGGTCTGCCTCTAAGTGCATCCGCAAAGACCCATGCTCCAAAGCTGCACATGCCGTGTTGAGACTCAAGAGTCGCCCTGGCAGCTTTGTCGGCGGGGATTTGCGAAAACGTATGAATGAAAAAGAATCGTCAAGGAAGAGCCCGCAGTGCGGACGTGCAGCCGAAGCTGACTTCGGGGAATTGCGCTACCTAAACGCGGCCCGGTTAAAGGCCGGCGCGCACTATACCGGAATTTGCCCAAAAAGGGAGCTTTTTTTATTGCCTGAATCCGTGTGTCACCGCCGTGTAACGGGGTTTTGCGGATAATCGGGCGAAGGTCTATTTTTCAAGGGCCCGGCCCTGCGGGCGATGACGCTTAAACGATTCACCGAGCTGCGACATACCGTCGCTGTACCCGCCCTTCCCGTCCGAGGATTTAGCCATGAATCAGCCCTGCGCCGGCCGCGTCAGCCGTGAACGTCGTGGTCATGTCCACCTGATCGGCCTGGATCGAGCCGCCAAACGCAACGCCTTCGACCTCGACCTGCTCAACGAACTGAGCCTGGCCTACGGCGAGTTCGAGGCCGACAACGAAGCACGGGTGGCCGTGGTGTTCGGTCACGGCGAGCACTTCACCGCCGGCCTGGATCTGGTCAACGCCAGTGCCGCACTGGCCGAAGGCTGGCAGGTTCCGACCGGCGGTTGCGACCCGTGGGGTGTTTTCGTCGGACCACGGGTCAGCAAACCGGTGATTGTCGCCGCGCAGGGTTATTGCCTGACCATCGGCATCGAGCTGATGCTGGCAGCGGACATCAACCTCTGCGCGAGCAATACCCGCTTCGCGCAAATGGAAGTGCAGCGTGGGATTTTTCCTTTTGGTGGCGCGACGTTACGTTTTCATCAGGTCGCCGGCTGGGGCAATGCCATGCGCTGGCTGCTGACCGGCGATGAGTTCGATGCCCACGATGCCCTGCGCCTGGGATTGGTGCAGGAAGTGATGGCCAGCGAAGACTTGTTGCCGCGAGCGATTGAACTGGCCGAACGGATTGCCCGGCAGGCACCGCTGGGGGTGCAGGCGACGTTGATGTCGGCACGGCAGGCGCGCTATGAAGGTGAGACAGCGGCGGCGCAAGGGTTGCCGGCGCTGGTGAAGAAGTTGCTGGCCAGTGAAGATGCCAAAGAGGGAGTACGGTCGCTGGTGGAGCGGCGACCCGGCATATTCAAGGGGATCTGAGAATTATGTCGCCTGTCAGGGCGCCATCGCTGGCAAGCCAGCTCCCACAATGACCGAGTCGTTCACACATTTTGCGTACGGCGCGAACCCTGTGGGAGCTGGCTTGCCAGCGATGGGGCCAGCACTGACGCCTCAGGTGGCCGGGCGAATACTGTTGATCAACGACTGCAACGAATACCCCAACTTCGGCGCCAGGGCTGCAGCCCGCGCAGTCAGCGCCTGCATGTCGAGTTCCTGATCCAGTTCCGCCGGCACAATCAGAATCACATTGCCCTCCTTCACCGGCAGTTCCCAGTAATGCCGGTGATAGAGCCCGCGCAACAGCGCGGCGCCCAACGGTTTGCCGTCATCGGTGGCCCACTGGTTGATCACCAGCCAGCCACCCGGATTCAGGCGTTTCTGACAGTCACCGAGGAAACTCCAGGCCAGATGCCCGACGCCAGGACCGACATCGGTATACAGATCGACGAAAATCAGATCTGCAGGCTCGGCCGTCGGCAACAACTCCAGCGCATCGCCAACACGAATGTACAGTCGCGGATCGTCGTCCAGCCCGAGGTATTCTATCGCCAGACGCGGTACGTCCGGGCGCAGTTCGATGGCTTCGACGTCCTCCAGCGGCAGGAACTTGAGGCAGGCCTGGGTCAGCGTGCCAGCACCGAGGCCGAGGAACAGCGCGCTCTCCGGTTGCGCGTGGCACAGCGCGCCAATCAGCATCGCCCGGGTGTAGTCGTATTCCAGCCAGCTCGGATCGGCGGTAAACACGCAGCTTTGCTCGATGGCATCACCGAACTCCAGAAAGCGGTAATCAGCCACTTCCAGCACGCGAATCACGCCGAACTCATCCTGTACTTCGGCGAGCAGATGCTCGACGCGCTCCTCAGTCATTTCGTCTCCTGATGGTCACCGGGCGCGGTGACGCGATGGCACCGCTATGGTGCCGTGGCAAAGCGGCGATTGTCGGCGATGGGGCGGGAACAGGTCACGCACTAATTTGCTGATACCATGCCCTTCCGTGCGTAGAAAACTCGAGACCGTGATGAGCCAACCGTGGAGCCCTGACAGCTGGCGTGCCCTGCCGATCCAGCAACAACCCCAATACCCCGACGCCGCGCATCTGCGTCAGGTCGAGCAGACCCTGGCCAGCTACCCGCCGCTGGTGTTTGCCGGCGAAGCGCGCGAGCTGCGCCGGCAGTTTGCCGAAGTAACCCAGGGCCGGGCGTTCCTGCTGCAGGGCGGCGATTGCGCGGAAAGCTTTGCCGAGTTCTCTGCGGCGAAGATTCGCGACACTTTTAAAGTGTTGCTGCAAATGGCGATCGTCATGACCTTCGCCGCCGGTTGCCCGGTGGTCAAGGTCGGGCGCATGGCCGGTCAGTTCGCCAAGCCGCGCTCGGCCAACGATGAAACCCTCGACGGTGTGACCCTGCCGGCCTACCGCGGCGACATCGTCAACGGCATCGGCTTCGACGAAAAGAGCCGCGTGCCGGATCCGGAGCGCCTGCTGCAGTCCTATCACCAGTCCACCGCCACCCTGAACCTGTTGCGCGCCTTCGCCCAGGGTGGGTTTGCCGACCTGCATCAGGTGCACAAGTGGAACCTGGACTTCATCGCCAACTCGGCACTCGCCGAAAAGTACAGCCACCTTGCCGATCGCATTGATGAAACCCTGGCGTTCATGCGCGCCTGCGGCATGGACAGCTCGCCCCAACTGCGCGAAACCAGTTTTTTCACTGCCCATGAGGCGCTGCTGCTGAACTACGAAGAAGCCTTCGTGCGTCGCGACAGCCTGACCAACGATTACTACGATTGCTCGGCGCACATGCTGTGGATCGGCGACCGCACCCGTCAGCTCGACGGCGCCCATGTCGAATTCCTGCGCGGGGTGCACAACCCGATCGGAGTGAAAGTCGGCCCGAGCATGAACCCGGACGACCTGATCCGCCTGATCGACGTGCTCAACCCGGACAACGACCCGGGCCGCCTGAACCTGATCGCTCGCATGGGCGCGAACAAGGTCGGCGATCACCTGCCGGCGCTGATTCGCGCCGTACAGCGTGAGGGCAAGCAGGTGCTGTGGAGTTCCGACCCGATGCACGGCAACACGATCAAGGCGAGCAGCGGCTACAAGACCCGCGACTTCGCGCAGATCCTTGGCGAGGTGAAGCAGTTCTTCCAGGTGCACGAAGCCGAAGGCAGTTATGCCGGCGGGATTCACATCGAGATGACCGGGCAGAATGTGACCGAGTGCATCGGTGGTGCGCGGCCGATCACTGAGGATGGGTTGTCGGACCGTTATCACACCCACTGCGATCCACGGATGAATGCCGATCAGTCGCTGGAACTGGCGTTTTTGATTGCCGAAACGTTGAAACAAGTCCGGCGCTGAATCAGTCAGGTATCTCGCGCCTGAGAGGCCGCATTCGCGAGCAAGCTCGCTCCCACAGAGGATCTGTGTCGTTCACAAATCCACTGTGGGAGCGAGCTTGCTCGCGAAGAGGCCAGTTCAGTCACCGCCGATCTGCGCCAATGCCACCCGCAACCGCCCTGCACTCTGGCGCTGACAATTGAGCTGCACCCGCTCCAGCCCCAACCAATCCGCCATGCGCCGCAAATTCAAAGCCAGCGCCAGCATCCCCTCATCCTCCAGCCCCGGCGCTTCCTCGTGCAGCGCATGCACCGCCAAGCGTCCCGTCGCCCGCTCGGCGCGCAGATCGACCCGCGCGGCAATGCGCTCGTTGTGCAAAAAGGGCAGCACGTAATAGCCGTAGACCCGTTTGTGCTGCGGCGTGTAGATCTCCAGGCGATAGCGGAAATCGAACAACCGCTCGGTGCGACTGCGCTCCCAGATCAATGAATCGAACGGCGACAACAGCGCACTGGCGACGACTTTGCGCGGCACTTGCGGCTCCGGCAGGCAATAGGCGATCTGTCGCCAACCGGCGACTTCGCAGGTCTGCAACTGCCCGTCCTCGACCAGCTCCGCCAGACGCGGCCGGGCGTCCCCCGGGCTCAAGCGGAAATAATCGCGCAGATCCTTTTCCGTCCCCACGCCCAATGCCTGGGCCGCGTGCAGCAGCAAACCGCGCTGCGCTTCGGCTTCATCCGGCAGCGGCTGCTGCAGAATCGACAACGGGATGACCCGCTCCGGCAGATCATACAAACGCTCAAAACCCCGGCGGCCGGCCACGGCGACCTCGCCGGCGGCGAACAACCATTCCAGCGCATGCTTTTCCGCACTCCAGTCCCACCAGGGCCCGGCCTTGTCTTCGCGGGTCGACAAACTGCCGGCGCCCAATGCGCCCCGCTCCTCGACCGAGGCCAGAACCCGGCGAATCGTCTCCTGTTGTTCACGTCCGAACGTTGCCAGTTGCTGATAGATGTCCTCACCACGTTTGGCGCGCTGCATCCGCCAGCCCATCAGCGGATACATTTCCAGCGGCAGCAACGACGCTTCATGGCCCCAGTATTCGAACAGCGTGCGACGTCTACCCGAACTCCAGGCAGCCTGGTCGAGCAGGTCAGAGGAATAGCAACCGAGACGAGAAAACAAAGGCAGGTAGTGCGAGCGCACCACGGCGTTGACGGAGTCGATCTGCAGCAGACCCAGCTGTTCGATCAGACGATTGAGATGTGGCGCCTTGACGGTCGGCGGCTGGCGCCCGTTGAACCCTTGGGCAGCCAGCGCCAGTCGTCGCGCCTGTTTGAGGGAAAAGGACAGCGTCGCGGGCATGAACATCTCCTTGTCTGCTCGCAACCTACCTCACCGGAAAGGGGTTTGTGTAGTAAGTGCCTGATCATTTATGCATCGGATCGTCCCAGAACGGCCGCACCGCTTCGTGCTCGACGTCGGCCCGACTGACGCCGATGTCTTTCAACGCTTCATCACTCAGACTGGCGAGCAACTCGCGTTCACGGTGAAGTTCGTACCAGCGGCTAAACTTGTGCAGCAGGTCGGAAACGATATGGCCGTGACCGGAAAATTTTGTTTCGTCTACATACTCTCTTTGACCTTTCATCGTGTTGCCCTCCTTGTGGATGGCTCAAGTCTCGCGCCGACGCTAAGATCAATCCAACGAATGTTTCTGATGGCATGCATCACGGAGATTCATCAATTGTCGGCCTACCCCAGTATTGATACCGATGTCCTGCGCACCTTTGTCGCGATTGCCGATCAGGGCGGTTTCACCCGCGCCGGCGAAATGGTCAACCGCACACAGTCGGCGGTGAGCATGCAGATGAAGCGTCTGGAAGAGGACGTGTTGCAGCGCCAGTTGTTCGAGCGTGATGGTCGCCAGGTGCGCCTGACTGCCGAGGGCCAGGTCTTGCTCGGGTATGCGCGGCGCATCCTCAAGTTGCACAGCGAAGTGTTCAACACATTGCGCGAGCCGCACATGGTCGGCACGGTGCGCATCGGCACGCCGGATGATTACGTGATGCGTTTTCTGCCGGGGATCCTCTCGCGGTTTGCGCAGTTCTATCCGCTGATCCAGATCGAAGTGCATTGCGAATCGACCCGACAGCTGCTGCAGCGCACCGATCTCGACTTGTCGATCGTGACTCGCGAGCCGGGCAACGAGATTGGCCAGTTGTTGCGCAAGGAGCGTTTTGTCTGGGCCGAGGCACAGAACTTCAGTGCTCACGAACAGACGCCGCTGCCGCTGGCGATGTTCAACAGTGACTGTTTTTGCCGTTTGTGGGCCTGCAACGCACTGGACGCGATGGGCCGCGAATACCGCATCGCCTATAACAGCACCAGCCTGTCGGCGCTGATGGCGGTGGTGAGCGCCGGCCTGGCGATCACCGCGCAGCTGGAAAGCCTGATCACTCCGGACATGCGCATTCTCGGCGCCAACGAAGATCTGCCACTGTTACCCGAGGCAAGCATCATGCTGATCCGCAACCTGAACAATCCGTCGCCGATCACCGAGTGCCTGGCCGAGCACATCGTCGAAGGCTTCAAACTTTAAACGCGAGCATCACCGCACACAGCACCAGAAAACCGCAAAACAGCCCGCGCAAGAGCTTTTCCGGCATCGCGTGGGCGACCTTCACCCCCCAACTGATGCTGGCCAGACCACCGATGGCCAGCGGCAAGCCGATCATCCAGTCCACTTCATGATGCACCGCGTACGTCACCAGCGTGACCCCGGTGCTCGGCAATGCCAGGGCCAGCGACAAACCCTGAGCGACCACCTGAGTGGTGCCGAACAGGCTGGTCAGCACGGGCGTCGCCACCACTGCCCCGCCGACACCGAACAAACCGCCCATGGTCCCGGAGGCCGCTCCCAGCACGCCGAGCCAAGGCCAGGAGTAACGCATTTCGGACGTCGCCGCCGGACGCTTGCCGAACATCTTCAGCAAGTTATAGGCCGACAGCACCACAAGAAATGCGACAAAACCGATGCGCATGGTTTGCGCGTCGATACCCACCGCCCAGATCGAGCCGAGCCAGGCAAAGCAAAAGCCCATGACCGCCAACGGCATCGCATGACGCAGTTCGATGCGATTGCGCTGGTGATAGCGCCACAACGCCAGCATCACATTCGGCACCACCATGACCAATGCGGTGCCCTGAGCGATCTGCTGATCAAGGCCGAACCACACGCCCAGCAGCGGGATCGCGATCAAGCCGCCACCAATGCCGAAGATGCCACCAAGCGTACCGAGGGCGGCACCGAACAACAGGTACAACAAAAACTCCATCACAGGCGAATTCCTCTTACGTCAGGCGAATCATCCTACGCAGTCACGGCTGGCGGGGAAACGCACAGCGACGCACAATGGCTATGCAGATTTCGCACAGGCGTAGCTTTTTCATGAACCCCAACCAATTGACCGAGCAACTCGGACTGTTTCTCGATGTACTGGAAAGCGGGAGCTTTTCCGCCGCCTCGCGGCGCCATCCGCTGACACCATCGGCGGTCGCGCGGCGTATCGACAGCCTCGAAAGTGCAGTCGGCAGCCAATTATTCATCCGCAGCACCCACGCCGTGCTGGCCACCCCCGCGGGTCTGGCGTTCGCCGAACGGGCGCGGCGCATCATTGCCGAGTTGCAACTGGCCCGGGCCGAGGCCGTGTCCCTGAGCAGCGCGCCGGAAGGCCTGATCCGTATTGACGCGCCGGCAGCCTTCGGACGACGGCATCTGGCGCCAGTGATTGCCGACTTTCTCGTCCTCTACCCGGGGCTGGATGTGCAATTGCACCTGATCGACAGCTTTGTCGATATGGCCGGATCGAATCTGGGCAAGGTCGATCTGGTGTTGCGAGCCGGGCAGTTGGCTGACACCCGACTGGTCGCCACCCCGCTGGCGAGTATTGCGCGCATCGCCTGTGCCAGCCCGGACTATCTCAAGCGCCGAGGCTTACCGAGTGCTCCGGCACAGTTATCCGAACACGACGGCCTCGACTGGGACGGCCTCGCCCCGCCTTTCGCCTGGCGCTTCGAGCAGGACGGCCAGATGCAACTGCATCGGCCGGGTCGCATCCGCATGAGTGCCAACAATGCCGAAGCGCTGGTGTGTGGCGCTCTGGCCGGATTGGGCGTTGCACACCTGCCGACCTGGCTGGCGAGCGAATACCTGCTGCGCGGTGAGTTGTTGCCGCTGTTCTGCGAACACGGTCTGCCGGAACCGGAATCCACCGGTATCTACGCATTACGCATGGAACAGCAAACCCATTCGCGCAGCCGTTTGCTGCTGGAATACCTCAAAACGCGGTTTAGCCCGGTGCCGCCCTGGGATCTGGCGCTGCAGCGCGAGCTGGGCCGGCACTAGGACGGGAAAATTATCTGGCGCATTAAAGGTTCGGGCGCTAGATTCATGACCATTCTCGAACAAGGCTTTGACATGACTTCCGAACGCGATACCTGCGAGGACCTGCTGCTGGATAACCAGGCCTGCTTCGCCCTGCACTCCACTTCGCTGATGATGACCAAGGTTTACAAGCCGCTGTTGCAGGTCTTGAACCTGACCTATCCGCAGTACCTGGCGATGATGGTGCTGTGGGAGATGGATGGTTTGACCGTCGGAGAAATCAGCGCTCGACTACTGACCGATCCGGGCTCGCTGACGCCATTGCTCAAGCGCCTGGAAAGCGAAGGCTTGCTCAGCCGCACACGCAGTCGCGAAGATGAGCGCGTGGTGATCGTCGAACTGACGGAACAGGGTCGTGCGCTGCGCGACAAGGCGCAAACCATTCCGCAATGCATCCTGGGCGCCAGCGGCTTCACCCTGGAACGCCTGCAGAAGCTGCAAGCGGAGTTACAGGCGCTGCGTAGCCATCTGCAGGGCAGCCTGATCTGACCCGCCATTAGTTCCACTGTAGGAGTGAGCCTGCTCGCGATATCAGTAGCGCCATCGTACTGACTGTGACACCGATATCGCGAGCAGGCTCGCTCCTACCTGTGATTTCGTTGTCTGAAAAATATTTTTTCACGCCTGACTTCCCCGCCAACCCGTCTAAACAGCGCTTTCCAGGATAACCGGGCGCGTGCTTTAGCGTCGAAGCGAACATTTCTCAAAAAAATATCTTGCGCACTAAATATTAGCGAGCTACATTCACCTCGCACTTAGTTAGCGCGCAAACAATTAGCGCACAAATACACTCAACGAGGCTCACACCATGCAAACGCTCTACACCGCAATCGCAACCTCCACCGGCGGCCGTGATGGTCGTGCGATCTCCAGCGACAACATCCTCGACGTCAAACTCGCCACCCCGAAAGAACTCGGCGGTGCCGGCGGTGCTGCGACCAACCCTGAGCAACTGTTCGCTGCCGGCTACTCGGCCTGCTTCATCGGCGCACTGAAATTCGTCGCCAGCCAGACCAAACGCAAGATCCCTGACGACGCCTCGATCACCGCGCACGTTGGTATCGGCCAGATCCCGGGCGGTTTCGGTCTGGACATCGACCTGCACATCAGCCTGCCGGGTCTGGAACAGGCCGATGCACAGAGCCTGGTCGAAGCGGCGCATCAGGTCTGCCCGTACTCCAACGCTACCCGTGGCAACGTTGACGTGCGTCTGCACACCACCGTCTGAAGCCATACGCAAATCCCAATGTCGGCCTTCGCCTACAGGGGATTGCGTGAAACTCAAATCGCAGCCACAAAAAAGCCCGACTCAATGGTCGGGCTTTTTCTTTCCGCGAAAAGCGATGCTTATTTGGCACGGCCTTTGTAGGAACCGCCTTCGCGGGTATCGATCTCGATCATGTCACCGATTTCGATGAAGTCAGCAACCGACAGCTCGGTACCGTTCTTCAGTTTGGCAGGCTTCATCACCTTGCCGGAAGTGTCACCGCGAGCGGAACCTTCGGTGTAGTCAACCTGACGCACGATGGTGGTCGGCAGTTCTACGGAAACCAGACGCTCTTCGAAGAACACGGCTTCGCAAACGTCGGTCATGCCTTCTTCCACGAATGGCAGAACAGCTTCGATGTCTTCAGCGTTCAGCTCGTACATGGTGTAGTCGGTGGTGTCCATGAACGTGTAGGAGTCACCGCTGATGAAAGACAGGGTGGCTTCTTTGCGATCCAGGATCACGTCGTCCAGTTTGTCGTCCGCACCGTAAACGGTTTCGGTCTTGTAACCGGTCAGCAGGTTCTTCAGCTTGGTCTTCATGATCGCGCTGTTACGGCCCGACTTGGTGAATTCAGCTTTCTGAACCAGCCAAGGATCGTTGTCGATACGGATCACGGTACCGGGTTTGAGTTCTTTACCAGTTTTCATTGCGAATATCCGAATTTGGATGGGATTTACAAAAATCTAGGCCGCGTATCATATCCAATTTAGGTAAAACCTTACCAGCGCTGCGGCAAGATCGGCCTGCAAGCCTTGTTCCAGACACCACACTTCGGCGTTTTCCTGCAGTTCTGGCCAATGTTTGCGGGCGTTGAGCCAGTGATCGCCAATCGGCTGACCGGCACTCCACGCCCGCCACAGACCGTTCATCGCCTCAGCGGCGGCCGGTGAAAGCCCTTTCGTATACAGCGCGAGGAACGCGTCGAGCTTGTCCAGATGGATGTCTTCGTCCTGCTGATAGATGTGCCAGAGCATCGGCCGCCCCGCCCACTGCGCCCGCACGAACGAGTCCTCACCCCGCACCGCGTTGAAATCGCAGCACCAGAGCAGGTGATCGTATTGATCCTGACGGACGAACGGCAGCACCTGCACGGTCAGCGCTTGACGCACGTTGAGGTCGCCGACGGCCAGCGAATCGACCCCGAGCCATTGCGCAACATCACCGAGAATTCGCCCTTCCGGCACCAGCAGGTGGGTGGGCTCGTCATCGGCGGCCAGCACATCCAGCCAGCTGGCGAGACCGGTGTTCTCGTAGGCGAACAATGAAATCAATTGTGCGCCCGGTGCGCGAACGATCCCCAGACTGTCGAGGAATTGCCGCTGTGCAGCGGCGTCCTGTTGAAATTGCCGACGCCGCTCAAGCAAACCGCGTTCACGCAGCAAGCCACCGGTGCCCGGCTGAAACCCGGGGAAGAAGAAAAACTTCTGCACCGATTTGTATTTCACCGAGGGCAAACCATGACAACCGACGACCCAGTCTTCGGCACTGAGGTAATCGAGGTTCATCCACAGCGGCGGCTGTTGGCGCTCGGCCATGGCATCCATGTACGCAGGCGGCAACTGACAGGCAAACGCGGCGATCACCACGTCTGCGGCTTGCGCCTGTGTCCACTCGCTCGGCCAGTGGCACACCTCGACGCCCTCTTGCCATTGCTGCGCGACATGGATATCGATCTCGGGGCACATACGCTCGAAGGCACGCAGATCATCGACCCACAAGCGCACCGTCAGTGAATGCTCGGCCACCAGTTGCCGGGCCAGACGCCAGGTCACGCCGATGTCGCCATAGTTGTCGACCACGGTGCAAAAAATATCCCAGCGGGTTTTCAGATCCGACATTCAAGACTCCCGTTGGCAAAAGCCGCGATTGTCCGCATAAATGACCTCGCGCAGAAGAGCCGACGGCGATTAATCTTCGTGCGACAATCGCCACTTGCCCGCAACCATCCGCCAGGAGGCAGCCATGCCCTATCGCCCCAATCCGCGTCGCCCCTTGCCTGTCCAGCTTAGCGCGCTGCGCCTGACCGGCAGTATTGCCCTGGGCATGTGGCTGGGGTTCCTGGCCATTGCGCTGACCTGCTGGCTGCTCGCGCCTGTGCTGTTCAAGGAACAATTGGCGCCGGTCGCCCAGGCGGTACAGCAACTGGCCAATCCGCCGGCCGTCCAGGTCCAACCGGAGAGTCCACCGCAAAGCCCGCTGTTCGAGCAGTACGAAGAGAACCTGCGCAAGAACGAACAACAGGCGCGACTGGATCAGGCACGCGGTAACACGCGCAACCAGTCAAATCCTAAATGCCAGTTCTGGCTGCAACAGGACCAGACCGCGCCGAGCGAAAAGAGCCGCGCCAATGTTTTGCAATTCTGCGATTGATCATGAACAAACACATCGTCCACCAACTGATTCTCGACAAACTGCGCGTTGACCTCGACATCGCCGAGCGCGCCGCGCAAACCGCTTACGAAACCGCGACCCACGAAGAAAACATCGCCGAAAACAAGTACGACACCCTCGGACTGGAAGCGTCGTATCTGGCAGCAGGTCAGGCGAAACGAGTCGAGGAAATTCGCCAGTCACTGGCGCTGTGCCAGAACCTGACGTTGCGTGCCTACGACGAAAGCCGTGGCATCGAGGTCGGCTCCCTGCTCGGTCTGGAGGACGAAAAGGGTCGCGAACAATGGCTGTTTCTGGCGCCGGATGCGGCGGGCCTGAAAGTCGATGTGGTGGGTCAGCCGATAACCGTCATCACCTCGCGCTCGCCGCTGGGCAACAACCTGCTGGGCAAATTCGAGGGCGATGAGGTGGAG
Source organism: Pseudomonas sp. GNP014 (assembly GCF_054344005.1). Lineage (NCBI taxonomy): Bacteria > Pseudomonadati > Pseudomonadota > Gammaproteobacteria > Pseudomonadales > Pseudomonadaceae > Pseudomonas > Pseudomonas sp. GNP014. Next base: position 5,577,004 of record NZ_JBTGUS010000001.1, read on the forward strand.
ATTCTGGTGGCGGGCACCCGGCAACAGTTCGCTGTCACCGAGGTGCTGTAGGACAACCGCTTAGTGAACCGGCAGTTCGACGCCGTCGAACAGTTCTTCCAGTTCCTGCTTGTTGTGACACTGAATGGCCTTGGCCATCACTTCGCGGGTCAGGTGCGGCGCGAACTTCTCGATGAAGTCGCACATGAAGCCGCGCAGGAAGGTGCCGCGACGGAAACCGATCTTGGTGATGCTCGACTCGAACAGCTCGCTGGCATCCAGCACTACCAGGTCGTTGTCGAGTTTGGTGTCGACCGCCATCTTCGCCACGATGCCCACGCCCAGACCCAGACGCACGTAGGTTTTGATCACGTCGGCGTCGGCGGCGGTGAACACCACTTTCGGCGTCAGGCCACGATGGCTGAAGGCTTCGTCGAGTTTCGAACGGCCGGTAAACCCGAACACGTAAGTCACGATCGGGTATTCGGCCAGCGCTTCAAGCGTCAGTTTCGGCAGTTTGGTCAACGGGTGACCCTGCGGCACGACCACGCAACGGTTCCAGCGGTAGCACGGCATCATTACCAGATCGCCGAACAACTCCAGCGCCTCGGTGGCAATAGCGAAATCGACGGTACCGTCAGCGGCCATCTCGGCGATCTGCATCGGCGAACCCTGGTGCATGTGCAGCGCCACGTCCGGGTATTGCTTGATGAAATTGCTGATCACCGGCGGCAGCGCATAACGCGCCTGAGTGTGCGTGGTGGCAATCGACAGGGTGCCCTTTTTCTCGTTGGAGAATTCCTGGGCAATCTGTTTGATGCTTTCGACCTTGCGCAGAATCTCACCGGCAGTGGTGATGATGCGCTCGCCGGCCGGCGTGACGCGAGTCAGGTGTTTGCCGCTGCGGGCAAACACTTCGACGCCGAGTTCGTCTTCCAGCAAGCGGATTTGTTTACTGATGCCCGGTTGCGAGGTGTAAAGGCTTTGGGCTGTAGCGGAAACGTTGAGGTCGTGGTGCGCCACTTCCCAGATGTAGCGCAATTGTTGAAGCTTCATATGAATCCCTCAAAGCAGGTAGACGCCACGGGCATCAGCGTTGGTATATAACTATATTAATGGTTTGAAGAATAAATCTAGAACTTTTTTATCAAAAGACCATTATTCCTGCTCAGCGATCCTCCCGCCGCCGACGCTCCACCAAGGGCACCAGATACACCGGCACCTTGGCCAATTGCAGGACCCGGGCCGCCGTGCGCCCCAATGGCGTTTCTGCGCCCACCCCGTGGCTGTGACTTCCTACGATCAGCAAATCGACAGAGAGTTTCTGCACCTGGTCCAGAATCACCTGCGACGGATCGCCCTGCAGCACACGCACGGCACAAATGCGCTGCAGATCCTGCTCGCCCTCTTCACCCAGTTCTTCGCGAAAACTTTCCAGCACGCGCTGCTCGATACTGGCGATGACGGTTTTCAGACCCTGACTGTGGAATTCGTTCAGTGCCTGCTCGTCGAGATAACTCTGCAACACCGATTCGGCGAACAGCCCCATCGGCTCCACGGCATGCACCACATACAGGTCGGCATTGAACGTTCGCGCCAGCGCCAGGGCATGCTGCATCACTAACGGTGCGTACAGACCGAGGTCAGTGGCATACAACATCGAACGAATCATATGACCTCCTCGCGTGCCAACATGGCGGAGATTTGATTCAGCTTAGCAGTGCCTTGGCGACTACGACGGGCGACGCAACGTCTTGAACCACAGGGCTTTAGACCGGCGGTTCGTTGCTGATGCCATGGGGCACGTGGCCCGTGGCGACCACTTCACGGGCCAGTTCGCAGTGACCGGTCTGATCGTCGAAAAACACATCGGCAGCAAACGCTTCAAGAAACGCCGATTTGCTCAGGCCGCCGAGAAACAGTGATTCATCGAGACGGATATCCCATTCGCGCAAGGTGCGGATGACGCGCTCATGGGCCGGCGCCGAACGTGCGGTGACCAACGCCGTGCGAATCGGACACGCGTCGTCGGGAAACTCGCGCTGCAACAGATTGAGCGCAGCGAGAAAGCCTTTGAACGGTCCGCCGCGCAAAGGCTCACGCGCCGACTCACGCTCCTTGGCCTGAAACGCTTCCAGCCCACCAGACTGATAGACGCGCTCCGACTCGTCGGAAAAAATCACTGCGTCACCGTCGAATGCGATGCGCAATTCGTCGCTCGCCGCACGGCTGGCGCCGCCGGACAGAATCGTCGCCGCCGCGAACCCGGCATCCAGCGCCGCGCGCACGTCCTCGGCGTGAGTGGAGAGAAACAGGTCGCAACCGAAGGCCTTCAGGTACGGATAAGGACTGCGCCCGCCGACGAAGGCTGCGCGGGAAATGGCCAGGCCGTAATGGTGAATCGAGTTGAACACCCGCAAGCCGGTGTCGGCGCTGTTGCGCGACACCAGAATCACCTCGACCCGCGCGCGGCCGAGGCGACTGTTGAGGCTCAGGAGCTTTTCCACCAGCGGGAAGGCATCGCCCGGCGCGAGGATTTCGTCTTCGTGTTCGATCTGATATTGCCGATAGGCTTCGACGCCGCTCGACAGGTAAACCTTGTGGCTTTCGCTCAGGTCGAACAGGGCCCGCGACGAGATCGCCAGCACCAGTTTGTCATCGATGTTCTTGGCCATGCCTTCCCCCACCCCTTACACAAAAATCGACCTAAACGTTACGTCGGTCGATAAAACAAAGACTGCGATACAGCGCGTCGATACGCGGCAGTTCGAGACCCGCCGCCTTGGCCGCCGCCAGTGGCCGGGCGTAGATCGCCTCAAGCTCCAGCGGACGTTTGTGCACAAAGTCGTGGTGCATGCTCGGCCAGTAGTCAGGCATTTTCTCGGTCATCGTGAACAGGTAGTCGGCGTAGCCCGGCGGCATGTCGTGGCCACAGGCCTTGGCGCCCTGCACCACTTCGGCCATCAATGCCTGAATCAGCACGCGACTGTCGGCATCGGCCATCAGCGGTGCGGTGCCGGCGCCGAGCAGCACCGACAGACCGTTGTAGGGAATATTCCACACCAGCTTCTGCCAGCGCGCCTGATGCAGATCGGGCATCGCTTGCGACTCGATGCCCGCCGCACGGAACAGGCTGGAGCCCTCCTCGACCAGCGCCATGCGTGCGGCATTCTCCAGCGCCGGACCGCTGTGATAACCGACGTTGACCGCGCCCAGAGCCTGATGCGTGATCTGCCCCGGCTCCTCGCGATGCACGCAGATCAGGCACAGCCCACCCAGCAGATGCAGGGACTCGGGCAATAGCTCACGCAAACTGTCTTCGACGTCGAGGCCGTTTTGCAGCACCAGCACCTTCGCGTCAGGCTTCGCCGCCTGAATGATCGACGGTGCCAGACCGGCATTGCTGGTGGTCTTGGCGCCGACCAGCAGCCAGTCGCACTGGGGCATGTCTTCGGCCGCTGCATAGGCCTGTACCGGATGCAACGTCAGCGGACCATGCACCGCACTGTTCACCTGCAAGCCGCGCTCGGCCACCGCCGAGAACTCGCTGCGCAACAGAAAGTGCACATCGAAGCCGGCCCGCGCCAGCATCACACCGTAGAAACCGCCAATCGCACCGGTACCGATAATCCCCACCACCGGTTTGTTCACTGCCCCCATCATGGCAACTCCTCTGCAATTCGACCCAGTGCCTGCACCAATGCCCCGTTGAGAGCATCGGCCGTCAGGCGCGTGTGCAATGCTCCAAAGAACTCGCCGTCGCGCACCACAAACAACGCCGGCAAATGAAAGACCTGATAACGCTCGACCAACCCGCCGTTGTCGCCGGCATCGATCCAGCACAACTGATCGATTGCCAGATCGAGTCCCGGCAACACCTCGCGGGCATAACGGCAACTGGCACAGCCGACACTGGTGAAAATCACCAGGGAAACGCCGCTCATTGCCAGCAGCCGCTGGTCGGCGTCGAAATCGGTCAGCTCGGATTCGACCACTATACTGGGGGAAACAATGTCAAATGGCCGACACAGGGAGTCTGTGCTCATGGGACGTTTCATTCCTCATCCGGACGAGGTGCCGGTTGAATTAACCTTGCTCAAGCCTGAGTGTATTTCCAGGCAACAGCTGCACACTATCAGCCTCGGCGGCATCGCTTGCAATTACCACCGCGCCTGGCGCCACGGCACGGCGCTGCAAGTGCGCATGCCGACGCTCAATGCCGATATCTGCTATCCGGGCTACGTGGCGTGGTGTCTGCGGCGCAAAAAAGGTTATCTGGTGGGGATCGCCTTCACTGACGAACAGACGCTGTTCAGCGCAAGAATGGGTGAGCAAGTGTGTCAGATCGAGCGTTTCTGCCGCATGAACGACGCCCACGAAGATCTGCAGGATATTCAGGCACTGGCCCTGCAATGGGTCGAACAGCATGCCGACGAGTTCTCCCACGACAGCGTGCGCAAGGCTTTCGCCCAGCCTGTGCCGGACTGACGCAGTTTTCTAAAGCGTTACGTGCCCATTGTCGAGCAGCGTCTGACGCGCTAAGGTTCCGCTCCCCGACGCGCTTAAATCTGCTGTGCTCCGCCGCGCGGGGATCGCTGGCGGCCGGCACCCGTGACCTGACGAGTAAACGATGGCTGATTTACCGATCAACGACCTAAACGTCGCCTCTAACGAGACCCTGATCACTCCCGATCAGCTCAAGCGTGATATTCCTCTGAGCGACGCTGCCCTGCGCACCGTCACCAAGGGCCGCGAAGTCATTCGCAACATTCTTGATGGCACCGATCACCGTCTGTTCGTAGTGATCGGCCCGTGTTCGATCCACGACATCAAGGCCGCCCACGAATACGCCGATCGCCTCAAGGTGCTGGCGGAGGAAGTCTCCGACACCCTGTATCTGGTCATGCGGGTGTACTTCGAGAAGCCGCGCACCACCGTCGGCTGGAAAGGTCTGATCAACGATCCGTACCTCGACGACTCGTTCAAGATTCAGGACGGTCTGCACATCGGTCGCCAGCTGTTGCTGGATCTGGCCGAAAAAGGCCTGCCGACCGCCACCGAAGCCCTCGACCCGATCTCCCCGCAGTACCTGCAGGACCTGATCAGCTGGTCGGCCATCGGCGCGCGCACCACCGAATCCCAGACCCACCGTGAAATGGCTTCCGGCCTGTCTTCGGCCGTTGGCTTCAAGAACGGCACCGATGGCGGCCTGACCGTGGCGATCAACGCGCTGCAGTCGGTGTCCAGCCCGCACCGTTTCCTCGGTATCAACCAGGAAGGTGGCGTGTCGATCGTCACCACCAAGGGCAACGCCTACGGTCACGTGGTGCTGCGCGGTGGTAACGGCAAGCCGAACTACGATTCGGTCAGCGTCGCCCTGTGCGAGCAGGCGCTGGACAAGGCGAAGATCAAGCCGAACATCATGGTCGATTGCAGCCACGCCAACTCCAACAAGGATCCGGCCTTGCAGCCGCTGGTGATGGAAAACGTCGCCAACCAGATCCTCGAAGGTAACCAGTCGATCATCGGCCTGATGGTCGAGAGTCACCTGAACTGGGGTTGCCAGGCGATTCCAAAAGACCTCGCCGACCTGCAATACGGCGTGTCGATCACCGATGCCTGCATCGACTGGTCCGCCACCGAGAACACCCTGCGCAGCATGCACGCCAAGCTCAAGGACGTGTTGCCGAAACGTCAGCGCAGCTGATCCAGGTTTCGCAGGCATAAAAAAACGCCGGGCATTGCCCGGCGTTTTTGTGTGTGTTCGATTAGATCTTCGCGGCGCGGCGCTGATGACGTTCCATGTAGCGCTCGACGTAGGAGCACGACGGAATCACCGTGTAGCCCATTTCTTCGGCGTACTGCAGCGCGCTTTCCGTCAGCGCTGCGGCAATGCCACGACCACGCAAGGCATTGGGCACGAACGTGCGATAGATATCCAGGGTCTGTTTCCCCAGATCCATGTATGTCAGGTAGGCACGATGACCGTCCACATTGGTCTCGAACTGATGACCAGCCTGGTCATGGTGGATGGACAACGCCTCGCTCATCACTACTCCTCGCGGGTCTTGGATTCTGACCCCTACCTTACCGATGTTTTTCCGGCGAAGGAACAACTACGCCACCCCGTGCCTGATGGACACCGAGAAGAGCCACACCGATCTCGCGCAACCGAGCACCTGATAAATAGTAGGCACCATTGGCAAAAATGCTCAAGGTGCACTCGTCATCACGGGTGGTTGACGGGGGGTTGCTCCGTTGGACGCAGGGATCGTGCGGGAGACCCTCATCCCGATCGATGCACCTGAACATTGCCGGATGTTGAGACTTAAGACGCAGCGCCTTTTTTAAAGTCACCTCAACATGGACAAAGATAAGCGAAGCAGCACGCAAAACCGAAACAAAAGTGTAGACGAAGTCATCTAGTCAGACTTTAGCCAAGACTGCGAAAACAGCACGCGGCCAAGGGAACTTTTTCTCATTAACTCGCTCGGCGCGGGGCTTGCAGCTGGGTGTTTTTTATACAACCTGTTAAAAGTTGCTCGAAAAAGAATCAACGCCTACAATTTTTTTTGCTTCTTGCGCTACGTCAGTTTACTTACTACAAGTAATGGGTAGTATGTACGCCGGCTATTTCCTCAATCGTGAGGAGACAGCCACTTAATTTGAAAGTCCTTGAAGGGGAACACGATGAACAACGTTCTGAAATTCTCTGCTCTGGCTCTGGCCGCAGTTCTGGCTACCGGTTGCAGCAGCGCATCGAAAGAAACCGAAGCACGTCTGACCGCTACTGAAGACGCAGCTGCTCGCGCCCAGGCTCGTGCAGACGAAGCATACCGTAAAGCTGATGAAGCTCTGGCTGCTGCTCAAAAAGCACAACAGACTGCTGACGAAGCTAACGAGCGTGCTCTGCGTATGCTGGACAAAGCTAGCCGCAAGTAATAATCCCTCGGGATTGTTATCAAGCCGACCCATTTTTTGGGTCGGCTTTTTTATTGCCCGCACTTTCGTCCGGGCAATAAAAAACCCGTCGACGCCTGACGCATCGACGGGTTCGGACCAGACCTTACTGCTGCAGGTCGATCGGCGCGCTCGAGACAATCGGCGCCGAGGTATTCGGCGTGCCGATCTCGGTTGGCAAGCCATCTTCAGCCGCGACCACATCACGCACCACATCCCAGTTCATACGCAGGTTGTTGGTGATGTCGTCACGCTTGAGCATCGCGTTGATCACCGCGGTGTGCTTGTCGACCACCGACGGGTTGCCCTTGTCGTCGATCGGCGTGTGCGCTTCCAGGTAGACCTTGCCGCCACTGCGGCCGAACTTGTAGGCATCGTTGAGGATGCGTACCGAAGTACCGACCGGCACCATGCTGGCCATCTCCAGCACGTTGTTGTTGAACATGCGGAAGCAGCCGTGACTGGTGCGCATGCCGATACCGAACTTCTTGTTCGAACCGTGGATCAGGTAGCCCGGCGTGCCGAGGGTGAACTTGAACGGCCCCAGCGGGTTATCCGGGCCGGCCGGCACCACGTTCGGCAACGGATCGCCGTCAGCGGCGTGCTCGGCCTTGATCGAGGCCGGAGGCGTCCAGGTCGGGTTCGGCGTCTTCGCAGTGATGGAGGTGTGCGCGATTGGCGAACCCCAGCCTTCACGACCGATACCCAACGGGAAGGTGTACACCACGTTGCGGCCTTTCGGGTAGTAATAGAGGCGGTATTCGGCGAGGTTGATCACGATGCCCTCGCGCGGCCCCGGCGGCAGGATGAAGCGCGTCGGCAGGACGATTTCGGTACCGGCGCCCGGCAACCACGCATCGACGCCCGGGTTGGCCGCGACCATTTCCGAATAACCCAGATCGTATTTGGTTCCCAGGTCAGCGAAGGTGTCTTCGTACTTGGCTTTGATCACCTGGACCTGACCGATGATGTCTTCACCGGGGGGTGGCAGGGGAAACTCCAATGCAGCAACGGGACCGGCCACACACAGGGCGGCAAGTGACAGGCAGCGGGTGACGGCAGGAAAGCGCGGCAACATCCGGAAAATCCTTTGCATGATCATCAAGGGTATAAGTGCGCGATTGTACACCGCACCTTGGGAATTCGGGGAGACCACCCCGCAGCAGGCGACAAGGTGCTTTGGATGGGAGCAAGCCCGCTCCCGCACCGGACGCCTCGCCGGGCAGCTTAGAGTTCGAAACGCAACTCGGGCCAGATCGGCGAGGTGCCGCGCTTCTGCGATTCCAGAATTGCCCGGCACAACGAACACAGGCGCTGATCCTGGAACACCCGGCGATCCACGCTCGACCAGCGTGGTTGCGCCGGCAGCAGACTGCCGCACAAGGTGCGATCCGCCGAGCCGCCGAGTTCCAGCTGACGGGTCACCAGATGCACCCGCACTTCCTGGCAGGCGAACAGATCCAGCTGTTCGTCAGGCTCGATCAGTTGGTAGGCAAACAGGGACCAGGCAGAACGCGGCATTGGGGGCTCCAAATAAGGGGGCGCCACATTAGCCGAAAGCCTGCCACTAGAAAAGCCTCATAACAGCGGTTTTAGCGTCGGCCAGACATTTTCCAGCAACTTGCCCTGAGCCCCGGCTGCCGGGTGCAGACCATCGGCCTGCATCAGGTCCGGATGACCGCCGACGCCGTCGAGGAAAAACGGTACCAGCGGGATCTTCTTCTCGTCGGCGAGTTTGCCGTAAACCTCGGCAAAGGCATCGGTGTAGCGCTTGCCGTAGTTGGGAGGCAGCTGCATGCCGAGCAACAGCACCTTGGCGCCACTCTGGCGCGAGCTGTCGATCATCGCCGCAAGGTTTTGTTGCAATTGCGTTGGCGGCATTCCGCGCAGGCCATCGTTGCCGCCTAACTCGAGGATCACCAGTTCCGGCTTATGCTCTGCAAGCAGCGCCGGCAGCCGTGCCTGGCCTCCGGCACTGGTGTCGCCGCTGATGGAGGCGTTAACGACTTTATCGTCGAAACCCTCCTGTTTGAGCCGTTGCTCGAGCAGCGATACCCACCCCAACCGGGTATCCAGTCCGAAACCGGCGCTGATACTATCGCCAACGATCAGGACAGTACCCGCCGCTGCGTTCTGGGCCATGCACGTCAGGGCCAGGCCAGCACTCAAAAACCACACACGCATCGGATTCTCCATGGGCGCAAGCATTCTCACCGCGAAGAACCTCAGCAAAGTGGTTCCCAGCGCGGAAGGTGAACTGACTATCCTGCACGAACTCAGCCTGGAACTGAACAAGGGCGACAGCCTGGCCATCGTCGGCGCGTCCGGTTCCGGCAAATCCACCCTGCTCGGCCTGCTCGCCGGCCTCGACCTGCCGAGCAGCGGCGAAGTCATTCTCGCCGGCCAGGGCCTGAGCAATCTCGACGAAGACCAGCGCGCGCGCATCCGTGCCGAGCACGTCGGCTTCGTCTTTCAGTCGTTCCAGTTGCTCGACAGCCTCAACGCACTGGAAAACGTCATGCTGCCGCTGGAACTCGATGGCCGCAAAGACGCCCGTGAACGTGCGACCGAATTGCTCCAGCGCGTGGGTCTCGGCCAGCGCCTGACACATTCGCCGCGCCAGCTCTCCGGTGGCGAACAGCAACGTGTAGCCATTGCCCGTGCGTTCGCTGCCGAGCCGGATGTGCTGTTCGCCGACGAACCCACCGGCAACCTCGACAGCCACACCGGCGAGCGCATCAGCGACTTGCTGTTCGAATTGAACAAGGAACGCGGCACCACCCTGGTGCTGGTGACCCATGACGAACGCCTGGCCCATCGCTGCCGGCGTCTGATCCGACTTGAAGCCGGGCTGTTGGTCGCCCCTCTGGAGCCTTGATGGCACGTCTGCCGCTGTTGCGCCTGTTCAGCCTCGCCATTCGCCAACTGCTGCGCGATGCCCGCGCCGGGGAGTTGCGCGTGTTGTTCTTCGCACTGGTGGTCGCCGTGGCGGCCAGTACCGCCATCGGCTACTTTGGTGCCCGCCTCAATGGCGCCATGATGATGCGCGCCACCGAGTTCCTGGGCGCCGACCTGGTGCTGGAAGGCAGCTCGCCGGCACGCGAGGAACAGATCCGCAGCGGCACCGAGCTGCGCTTGAATCACGCGCAGGTCGTGGAGTTTTCCAGCGTCATTGCTACCGACAACGGCATTCAGCTATCGAGCATCAAAGCGGTCGATCGCGCCTATCCCTTGCGCGGTGAACTGAAGAGCGCCCCGGCGCCATTCGCTGTCGAAGCGTCCGGCGGTGAACCGCAACCCGGTGAGGCCTGGGTCGAGGCGCGCCTGCTGACCGCACTGGACCTGAAGATCGGCGACAGCATCGACGTCGGCATGAAGACGTTGAAGCTGACGCGCGTGCTGACCTACGAACCGGACCGCGCCGGCAACTTCTACAGCCTGACGCCACGGGTCATGATCAACCTCGATGACCTCGCCGCCACTGGCGTGGTCCAGCCCGGCAGTCGCGTGAGCTACCGCGAACTCTGGCGCGGTGAACCGCAGGCGCTGGAAACGTATCGGCAATTGATCAAACCGGGGCTGGCGGCGAACCAGCGGATTCAGGATGCCCGTGACGGCAATCGGCAGATTGGCGGCGCGCTGGGCAAAGCCGAGCGTTATCTGAACATGGCCAGTCTGGTGGCGGTGCTGCTGGCCGGGGTGGCCGTGGCGTTGTCGGCGAATCGCTTTGCCAGTCGCCGCTTCGACGCCAGTGCCTTGTTGCGCTGCCTGGGTCTGTCGCGCCGGGAAACCATGGTGTTGTTCAGCCTGCAACTGACGGCGCTCGGGCTGCTTGCCGCCCTCAGCGGCGCGCTGCTCGGCTGGCTGGCGCAACTGGGTCTGTTCGCGCTGCTGCATGACCTGCTGCCGAGTGATGTGCCACCGGGCGGAGTGTTCCCGGCCATTGCCGGGATCGGCACCGGACTGGTGGCGCTGGCCGGATTCGCCCTGCCACCGCTCGCCGCGTTGGGACGTGTACCGCCGCTGCGCGTACTGCGCCGCGACATGCTGCCGATTCCTTCCAGCACCTGGATGGTTTACGGCGCAGCCCTGGGCGCCCTCGGCCTGATCATGTGGCGCCTGAGCCTGGACCTGCTGCTGACCTTCGCCCTGCTCGGCGGCGGTGTGGTAGCGGCGGTCATTCTGGGTGGATTGCTACTGTTGCTGCTCAACAGTTTGCGCCGCCTGCTGGCCCGCGCCTCCCTGCCGTGGCGCCTGGGCCTTGGCCAGTTGTTGCGTCATCCACTGGCCGCCGCCGGGCAAGCATTGGCGTTCGGTTTGATTCTGTTGTCGATGGCCTTGATCGCCCTGCTGCGTGGTGAACTGCTCGACACCTGGCAGAACCAGTTGCCGAAAAACGCCCCGAACTACTTTGCCCTGAACATCCTGCCGGCGGACAAACAGGCCTTCACCGATCGTTTGGTCAATGTGTCCGCGCAAGCAGCGCCCCTGTACCCGGTGGTGCCAGGACGCCTGATCAGCATCAACGACGAAGCGGTGCAGCAGATCGTCAGCAAGGATTCGGCCGGCGACCGCGCCATTCAGCGCGATCTCAGTCTGACGTGGGCCGCCGACCTGCCGGCCGGCAACAAGCTGACCGCCGGGGAATGGTGGAAGGATCAGCCGGGCGACGAGATTCCTGGCGTTTCCGTGGAAGGCAAAGTCGCCGAGAGCCTCAAGCTGAAACTGGGCGATCACCTGGTGTTCAGCGTTGGCGGGGTCAACCGAGAGGCGAAAGTCACCAGCCTGCGTGAAATCAATTGGGACAACTTCCAGCCAAACTTCTTCATGATCTTCCAGCCCGGCACCTTGAGGGATCTGCCTGCGACCTACCTGACCAGTTTCTATCTGGCTCCCGGCCACGATCAGCAGATCATCGAGCTGTCGCGGGCGTTCCCGGCAGTGACTATTCTGCAGGTCGAAGCGCTGCTCGAACATCTGCGCAGCATCCTCGCCCAGGTCACGCTGGCGGTGGAGTACGTGTTGTTGTTCGTGCTGGCGGCGGGGATGGCGGTGCTGTTTTCCGGATTGCAGGCAACCCTGGACGAACGTATCCGCCAAGGTGCGTTGCTGCGCGCACTCGGCGCGGAACGGCGGTTGCTGATCAAGGCGCGGCGCATCGAGTTCGGTTTGCTCGGCGCCGTGAGCGGCTTGCTGGCGGCCATCGGTTCGGAAGTGGTGAGCCTGGTGCTGTACCGCTACGCCTTCGATCTGCCGTGGCATCCGCACCCGTGGTTGCTGTTATTGCCACTGATTGGCGCGGCCTTGATTGGCGGTGCTGGAGTGTTCGGCACCCGGCGCGCGTTGAACGCGAGCCCGCTGACAGTGTTGCGCGAGGGTTGATAGACTCAAGCACTCTCCATCACAAGAACTTGCCATGAGCCGTTATCGCCCTCCCCGCACCGCCGGCACCGCGCTGATCACCCCTGAAGGTGAAGCAAGGATGCGCGCCGAATTTCATGAGTTGTGGCATGTGCGCCGCCCGCAGGTGACGCAATCGGTCAGTGAGGCGGCGGCGCAGGGTGATCGCTCGGAAAACGCCGAGTACACCTACGGCAAGAAGATGCTGCGCGAGATCGACAGTCGCGTGCGTTTTCTCACCAAGCGCCTGGAAGCCTTGAAGGTCGTCAGCGAAAAACCCAGCGATCCGAACAAGGTCTATTTCGGCGCCTGGGTCACCATCGAAGACGAAGACGGCAAGCAGTCGCGCTACCGCATCGTCGGTCCGGATGAACTGGATCTGAAGCTGGGTTTGATCAGCATCGACTCACCGCTGGCCCGCGCCTTGATCGGCAAGGCGCTGGACGCCGAAGTGCGGGTGCAGACGCCGACTGGCGAGCAATTCGTCTATGTCGTGGCGATCGACTACCCGTAACGCATTTCAACCACGGGTGATCAGTCCCTGCCGCGCAACACGGGTCAGCTGTTTGATCATTTCCGCAGCATCTGCCGCGCTGGGCGCCTGAATCACGGCCAGGTCGAAACTGTCGCTGGCAAAGCGTGCCAGTGACTCGCCGTCTTCGACAAACTGGATCAGGAACGCGGCAGGACCGCCGCTGCGACGTGGCCAGCCATCGAGATAACGCAACAGCGTCGGCTGATGTTTGCCACCAAGCAGGATTTTCGGGTTGCGCTGGGTGATATGCGCGGTGATCGGCGCTGGACGTGCTGGAGGGCGTAGTGCATTCATCGTGTTGTGTCTCTGCCTCAAAAGTCTGCATGGCAGGTGAGAGGCAACACCGAACCAGCGCTTTAGCGGTATTTCGAAGCCCTGTTCCGGCTTCTGACGGCAACTGTCTGAGTCACCTGGCGCCCCGCAAGTAGCTGTTTAAATCGGCGCATGAGCAACATCCTAGAGAACGTGACCGATGGGTGTCAAGAATCAGCCGCAACAAAAAAGGCCCGCACAATGCGGGCCTGTTGCTTGAGCCAGAGCGCTTAACCGGCGATGGCGCGATCCACCGAAAGCTTGCCGGCGCCTTCAATCAGTACTGCGAGGCTGCCACCGAGCAACGCCAGGGCAAACTCGTAGCCGTTGTTGGCCATGAACAGACCGTTGCTGATGTGCACGGTGAAGATGGCCACCAGCGACAGGAAGGTCAGACCCAGCGCTGCCGGACGCACCAGCAGACCGATGATCAGCGCCAGCCCGGCGAAGAACTCGGTACCGCCGGCCAGTGTGGCCATCAGGTAACCCGGGTGCAGACCGATGCTGTCCATGTACTGCGCCGTGCCCGCCAGACCGTAACCACCGAACAGACCGAAAAGTTTTTGCGAACCGTGAGCCGCGAAGATCACGCCGACAGCGATGCGCAGGATGGTCAGACCGTAGCCGGCGCGGGTGAACAGAACTTTGTTGATCAGAGAGCTCATGGGGCATTCCTTGTTTTTGCGAGAAGTTGTGTGTGTTGGTTGGCCGCTATATTAATCAGTAAATTTCATGTTAAAAGCGCAAATATTCCGCCATAACAATCAGTTTATTAGATCATTTCCGTGAGACGATTTTTTGCGCCCCGGGCTCCAACGACTCCCGCTCCCGGTCGAACGCCAAGTAATACTTGTTCACGCTATTAACATAGCTGACAGGCCCCATTCCTACTTGCTCCATGGCGATGCGTTCGACCTGGAAAAACCACTGATTGGGGTTCAGCCCACGCCGCCGGGCTTCGGCGCGCATGCCCTGCACACGTTCGGGACCGATGTTGTAGGCCGCCAGGGTGAAGGCCATGCGCTCGCGCTCATTGAGCTTGGGGCTGTTGAAGAACTTGCGACGGATCATCGCCAGGTACTTGGCGCCGGCCTGCACGTTGGCATCTAGATTCTGAATATTGTTGACACCCACGCGCTGGGCGGCGGACGGCGTGATTTGCATCAACCCGGTCGGGCCGCTGCCGCTGCGGGCGCTGGGTTGCAGCGCCGATTCCTTGAACGCCAGCGCGGCAAGGTTCAACCAGTCCATGTTCTGCGCCTGGGCATGTTTTTGCAGGGTCGGGCGCAGTTTTTCCAGGCGCTGGCGATCAGCCCTGGCCAGTGGATAGTGAACCTGGTAAAGCCGCCGATAGATACGCAGAAACGCCGCATCTTCGTTCGACGGTTTTTTGTAACCGCTGAGGAAACGATCAACGCTCGCCCGCAGCATCGAAGCATCGCGACGCACGAACCAGTATTCCTCTCCCGGCTCGCTGATCATCAGTTGCCGGTCGAAACGCAGCTTCGGCAAGATTTTGCCCCAACGCTCGGCAATCGGTTGCTCGACAATGGTCAGGTGGAAGATGCCGCCCTGCACCATCTCCAGCACATCTTCGACCGCCAGCGTCGGGTCGACCCATTCGATCTTGATTGGCGCCAGTTTGTGCAGCGCCAGTTTCTGATTGAGCTGACTGACCGCCTCCCCCGCCGCACTGCCGGTCGGCAACGCCAGGGTCTTGCCGGAGAGCTGTTCGACCTTGGTGTAACGCCGCTCGCCCTTGATCCCGACCAGCACCAGTGGCACGTTGCTGGCGATCGGCTCACTGCTGGCCACCGCATGGCCCGGTTGCAGTTCAAGCAACTCACCCGGTGCGACCAGATCACCCTCGCCGCGCTGCAACGCGCCCAGCAGCTGATCCTTGGCCTTGGGAATGATCTTGAGGGTGATTTCCTGGCCGTCACGGGCGTGGCCATTGAGGTATTGCTCGAAGGCGCGCAGGCGATGGTATTCGACACCGATGGACTGCCCTTGAACTTCACCGGAGCTGTTGCGGCTCTGGTTGACCAGCACGCGCAAGACGCGGCTGCTGCGAATCTCGGACAAGTCACGCACCTTGGCCGCCGGTACGGCTTGCAGCGGCCCGGGCAGGCGCGCAACCGCCGTCATCGGCAGCAGCAGCGAACCACACAACAGGAGCAACATCGAGGGACGAACCATCCACTCTCCGGAAAGAATACGGGGTAATTTCACCGCTGAACGGTCGAAATCACCGACGAAAACAGAGCGCCTGGAGCGCTGACAAAGTGCGAGAGACTGGCACAGTGATGGCATTGCTGCCAACCCGGACTGCGTCGCGGCATCAAAAGACAGCTATAACTCGTTGTAGTTCTTGGCTTTTCTTATGAATCTACAGCTCTGGTATGCTTTCCGGCCTTCGGCCCGAGGTAGCAACCATGCAACTCATCGATATCGGCGTCAACCTGACCAACCCAAGTTTCGCCGACAAACACCAGGCCGTACTCGACCGCGCCTACGCTGCCGGGGTCTGCCAACTGGTACTGACGGGCACCAGCGTCGAGGGTAGCCAACAGGCCCTGGAACTGTGCCAGCAACTGGATGAAAGCGCTCAGCGCCTGTTCGCCACCGCCGGCATCCATCCGCATTCGGCCAGCGACTGGAACGCCGACAGCGCCCGCCGTTTGCGCAGTCTGTTGCAAGAGAACAACGTGGTCGCCGTGGGTGAATGCGGACTGGATTTCAACCGTGATTTCTCGCCGCGCCCACAGCAGGAAAAAGTCCTCGAAGAACAGCTGGCGCTGGCCGCTGAACTGCAGTTGCCGGTGTTCCTGCATGAGCGCGACGCCAGCCAGCGCCTGCTGGAGATTCTCAAAGACTTCCGCGATCAACTGCCGGCCGCCGTGGTGCACTGCTTCACCGGCGAGCAAAAGGCGTTGTTCAGTTACCTCGATCTGGATCTGCACATCGGCATCACCGGGTGGATCTGCGATGAGCGCCGGGGCACGCATTTGCACCCGCTGGTCAAAGAGATCAAGCGCGGACGGCTGATGCTGGAAAGCGACGCGCCGTACTTGCTGCCGCGCACCCTGCGGCCGAAACCGAAAAACGGCCGCAATGAACCGGCCTACCTGACCGAGGTGTTGCGCGAAGTGGCGTTGCATCGAGGTGAGACCGAGGAAGATCTGGCGGCGCATACCACGGCGTGTGCCCGCGTGTTTTACGGTTTACCCACACTTCCCTGACACCCTAAAAACTCAATGCAGGCTCACTCCTACACGGGCGGGACCTGATCGTCTGTTGACTCATATCAAGATCTTCCAGTCTGCATAGCGGCACAATAATGGCACCTTGCCAATGCTGTTTCCGCTATCAGAGAAGACCTCCATGGGTGCCTGGCTTAGCAATATCTCGCTGAAATACAAATTCTGGGCGGTTAACGCGGTCGCCTTTGTCACCACCCTGCTGTTGGTCTTGTACGCCGTGCAACTTGAACAGCAGGCTCGCAGCCACGCCGCGCAAGCGTCCGCTCAGGCTCAGGCGCAGTTGCTCAAGGCCTGGCCGGCCGGGCAAGCCCTGCCCAAGGCCGATCAGGTACTGACCTTCAAACGCGGCGAAGCGCCCCGCCTCAATGATCAGCCGCTGCTGGAGGTCACCGACAGCAACGGCTGGAACGAGATCAATCCGATGCCGCTGTTCGGTGACAACCCGCTGATGGGCGCCGAAGTGTTCAGCCGCGCCGACGGTCAGCACGTCGCCGTGATTGCCTATGGCCCGAGCCTGAGTCAGGTGTTCAGCGAGCGATTCGCCAACTACGCGGTGGCGGTGTTTATCCTGATGCTGGCGATGCTCGGCGCTTCGCAGTTGCTGATCCGCTTTCTGCTCAGCCAGCTCAACACGTTGAAAGACGTGATGCTGCATGTCGAGAAAAGCGGTGACCTCTCCGCTCGGGTGCCGCTGGCCTGCAAAGATGAAGTCGGGCAGATGGCCAATGCGTTCAACGCGATGCAGGCCGGTTATCAACGGGTGGTCACCACCGTTGCCAACACGGCGCGGCAACTGGATGTCGGCGCGGCGCGGCTGGCGTCGAGCATGAACGAAGTGCGCCACGGCATGCTCGGGCAACAGAGCGAAACCGATCAGGCCGCCACCGCCATCAACGAGATGACCGCCACCGTTTACCACATCGCCCAACACGCCGGTGCCACCCGTGACCTGTCGCAGACCGCCGATGGCCTGGCCGGCAGCGGCCAGCAAGTGGTGGCCCGGGTGCAGCATTCGATCGCCGGGTTATCGAGCGGCGTGCAGCAGACCGCCGAGATGATTCAGCGTCTGGCCGAAGACAGCCAGAAGATCAACGGCGTGGTCAGCGTGATCCACAGCATCGCCGAACAGACCAACCTGTTGGCGCTGAACGCCGCCATCGAAGCCGCGCGTGCCGGCGAGATGGGCCGTGGCTTTGCCGTGGTCGCCGATGAAGTGCGCAATCTGGCGAAACGGGTGCAGACCTCGACGGACGAGATCACCACCATGGTCTCGGCGTTGCAGGCCGGCACACGCGACGCGGTGGATTTCATGCAGGAGAGTTCGTACAAGGCCGATGACTGTGTGCAACAGGCGCAAGCGGCCGGTGAAGCGCTGGCGGAAATCACCGGTGCCGTGGCGCAGATGCGCGAGAGCAACACGCAGATTGCGGTGGCTGCGGAGCAGCAGAGTCAGGTGGCGGAAGAGATGAATCGGGCGGTGGTGAGCATTCGGGATGTGACCGAGAACACTGTGCAGCAGACCGTGGATTCAGCGACGACCAGTAATGAATTGGCGACGTTGGCTGGGGAGTTAAGCAAGGCGATAGGCCAACTCAAACTCTGAAGGACTCATCGCGGGCAAGCCGGTTACCACAGGTTTCATGGGTGCTCACAAAATGGCTGCTCACTGAAGAGCACTGTGGGAGCGAGCTTGCCCGCGCTGGCGCCTGCCGAGACACCAGCGAATCCAGCCATAGTGCCTATCACCGCCATAGCCAACCTCGATTCGCCGCCCCACCCGCCCCGGCCTATTCTTCAACCTTGTGTTCAACATGGATCGAGGAGTAGTCAACATGGGCAAACGTCACCCCAATCTTCCCGCGTGGCAATGGCGCGCGTACCCGAACAATCATCAGCACCCGACCAATCTGGTGCTGCACCTGATTGCCGTACCGCTGTTCATCGTGGCATTTCTGCTGATCGTCTCCGGCGTGTTCAGCCTGAGCCTGGCCAGCGTGGCTATCGGTGTGATCGGCATCATCGCGGCGCTGGGTCTGCAGCGCCACGGCCACAGCCTGGAGGCGCAAGCCTCCGAGCCGTTCAGTGACCGCAAGGATGCCGTGTCGCGCTTGCTGGTCGAACAATTCCTGACCTTTCCACGGTTTTTCCTCAGCGGCGGCTGGTGGCGCGCCTGGCGTGAGCGCCACCGTCGGCATTGATTCAGGCGAAGATCGTGACGGTCTGGCGACTCATGGCAATCAATTGCCCTTGCGCGCTCCAGAGCTTGGCGGCCACATGGCCGTAACCGTCGGCGGCGTACTCAATGTCGGCGAGGTATTTGCACCAGTCCAGCGTGCTTAAATCGTGTAACGGTTGCACGAATTCAATGGTCCAGGTCAACGTGCTGCCCGGTGCCGGTTTCTTCAGATAAGGCAACAGTGCCGGAGGCCATGCATCCACCAGCGCCAGCAGATGCGCCTCATTGACCGGCTCTTCCTTGACGTCCCCACGCAACCGCACCCAGCCGCCCATCTGCCGCGATTGAGTGCCAGTGAACGGCATGCCGCCGACACTCCAGCGCATCGCCAGATGACGCATGAACTCCGGGGTCACGCCCTTGATATAGGGCAATTCCTGACATTCCTCCCAGTGCTTCATGTCAACGGCCGGATAGGCCGCAACGGCCACTTCCGAAGGGCGCGAAGCACCGAAGCTGCCTTGCACGATCGTCACTACCTGCCCGTTCTGCATGGCCCGCCCCAGCACCTGGCTGACCGCTTTGCCTTCGCGCAACACATCGACTTCGAAACTCACTGGCACTTGCGGCTCGACCGGGCCGACAAAGGTGATCGCCAGCGACCGCACCGGGCGATCTGCCGGCACCTTCGCGCGCATGGCTTCATATTGCAGCGCCGCCACCAGGCCACCAAAACTGGCGCGGCCCTGACCCCACTCGGCGGGAATCGTCAGTTCCGGTTGACGGCGGACCGCCTCCAGCAGATCGGAAAAGCGCATGACAACCTCGGCAATCAAGAAATGAATGCCGCGATCTTAACCAGCATGGCAGAGCGCCGCAGCGTCTATTCCGGTCAAATGGGCTGACAGAAAGGCCTTACACCGATTTGCCAGCCCGCTCCCTCGGGGGGATCCGAGGGGAATTCAGGATTTGAAGCAGGTCGCGCTGAATTTTTCGAGCACGCGGTCGGCCTTGAGTTCGGCCGCGATCAGCCCGGCCTGCCAGGTGGCGACGCAGGGTTGCAGATCGGATTCCTGCTGCGCCTTGGCCAGCCATTGCCAGCAATCGTGCCAGTCACCCAATGCCCCTTGCGTGGCCTTCAAGTGTTTCAGCGCCGCCTTCGGCAAGCGATCCAGCTCGGGATAGGCTTCGATGCCATAGCGCACACGCTTGATCAGCAAGCGCAGGCGATGACGATCGTGGGCCGGATCGTGCAGTGCCTCGTCGAGTTTCTCCCATTGCTTGCCGAGACGTTTTTCAATGCGTTTATCCAGGTCCTTGAGCAATCCTTGCCGCTGGGACGCCCGCAGGAAGCGCGGGAACGCGTCGAGAATCATCAGCAACGCATTGAGCTCCGCGCTCGCCGCCAGCGCCGGGTAGGCTTCGGCCATTTGCGCCATGCGCCGTTGCGCGGCGTCAGGCTGATGGTGTTGCAGCAGATACGCCGCGAGCACTTCACGGTCGCGCCACGGCGTCGTCACCTGGCCAACCGCTGACGCGGCGTTTTCCAGTTGCTCGACGCCGGGCAAGCCGCGCAACGGCCGCAACAGGCTGCGCAAGCGTCGCACGGTGGTGCGCAAGTCGTGCAACGCCTCGGGGTCGGTGCGCGCCGTCAGGCGCGCCTGACAGGCCAGCAACCGCACTTCCAGGCTCAGAACATGAGCTACCAACCGGTCAACCAACACAGACATCACTTGCTCCTGATTCAAATGGCTTGCGGGACGAGTCTGATGTTTTGCGAACTCAGCATCCTTGCTTCACGTCAGCAGCTTAGCGTCCGGCGCGGGATTCGCGAATGTAGAAGCGCGCCTTCTCGGCTTTGTTGCTGCACCCTTCGAAACCTTCGAATTGCTGCTGGGTTTTCGCCGCCGTCAGTAACGACAGCGCCTTGGAATAACTGACCGTACCGGCAAACCCTTCGGCCTTGGCCAGGTCCAGCTCATGCCACGCCGCATCGAGCTGGCTGCCGCAGGTGTCACGGTACGCGGTCTTGCCGGCGCAACCGGCCAATGCCAGAGCCATCAACGGCACACAGATCCAGGCTTTCATCACTCACACCTCAACGATAGGTCAACAGACGTGCAGGTAAGACGGTCGGGCTGCAAAAAAGTGCCTTGCCCGACTCGAATCTGCGCTGGCGAAAAGGATAGCGCTGAAACATCACGCCATTGTGAAAAACGACGCCATCGGCGCACTGAGCGACCTCGGCGATTGAGCCCGTCTGTCGAAGGGTGCATTGTGGGACCTTGTCGGGAGGAAGCTTGATGAAAAAACGTGTCGCGCTGGTGCTGGGCTCCGGGGGCGCCCGGGGTTATGCCCATATCGGGGTCATTGAAGAAATCGAACGACGCGGTTACGACATCGCCTGTATTGCCGGTTGTTCGATGGGCGCCGTGGTGGGCGGAATTTACGCCGCCGGCAAACTCGACGAGTACCGCAACTGGATCGAAAGCCTGGATTACCTCGATGTGCTGCGCTTGGTGGACGTGAGTTTTCGCCTCGGCGCGATTCGTGGCGAGAAAGTCTTCGGGCAGATCCGCAAGATCGTCGGCGAAATCAATATCGAGGACCTGCGCATCCCCTACACCGCTGTCGCCGCCGACCTTACCAACCAGCAGGAGATCTGGTTTCAGGAAGGTTGCCTGCACCAGGCCATGCGCGCATCGGCGGCGATTCCCAGCCTGTTCACCCCGGTGATGCAAGGCAATCGCATGCTGGTCGACGGCGGCATCCTCAACCCGTTGCCGATCGTGCCGGTAGTGTCCAGCCATTGTGATCTGATCATCGCGGTCAATCTCAACTCGACCAACCAGCGCCATTACCAATTGCCGGTGATCCAGCGCCCCGCCGCGTTCCGCTCGCGGTTTGACAGTCTGATCGCGTCACTGGGTTCGAAGATGCCATTCCGCCGCAAACAGGCCGAGCAATTACTGATGCTTGAGCAGGAAGCGTTGCGCGCCGAGGCGGCAGACATCAACCCGTGGCTCGAAGGTGTCGGGCCGGAGAGCCAGCAACCGGCGGCCGCCCCCGAGCGTGAAGGCGCACCGAAGTCGGCGACCGGTTCGTTCATCATCGACAACGTCGGCCCGGCGTCGTTGCTCGACCTGATCAACCAGAGTTTCGAGGTGATGCAGACCTCGCTGGCGCAGTACAAGATCGCCGGGTATCCGCCGGATATCCTGATCAACGTGCCGAAACGGGTGTGCCGGTTTTTCGAGTTTTACAAGGCGCCGGAGTTGATCGCACTGGGACGGGAGATTGCCCGGGATACGCTGGATCGCTATGACAGCGAGCAGGGCTGAAATCCCGGCAGCCTGACCGGGCCTCTTCGCGGGCAAGCCCGCTCCCACTGTGGACGGTGTGCAGCACACATTTCAGAAACACCCGAGAACCCTGTGGGAGCGGGCTTGCCCGCGAAGAGGCCAGACCAGCCAACACAAAACCTACAGACTGTTCTCACTCAACAAGCGATACCCAACCCCCGCCTCCGTCACGATAAACCGCGGCTGCGTCGGATCATCCGCGAGTTTCTGGCGCAAATGCCCCACCACAATCCGCAAATAATGACTGTCCTCGGTATGGGTCGGCCCCCAGATGTCCTTGAGCAATTGCTGCTGGGTGATCACCCGTCCCGGATGCCGTGCCAGTTGCGCCAGCACGGCGTATTCCTTGCGGGTCAGCGCCACTTCGACCCCGTCGAGCAGCACCCGGCGATAGGCGAGGTCGACGGTCAGCGGGCCGAAACTCAACGCCGCCTGTTGCGCTTCTCCCGCCGGCGCCTGGCGTAACAGCGCGCGGATTCGTGCGAGAAACTCCTGAATGCCGAACGGCTTGGTCACGTAGTCATTGGCGCCGCCATCCAGCGCCTGCACCTTCTGCCCTTCACTGGCGCGCACCGACAGCACCAGCACCGGCGCCGTGGCCCACTCGCGAAATTCGCGCAGCACTTGCTGGCCGTCCATGTCCGGCAGACCGAGGTCGAGCACCAGCAAGTCCGGCTTGTTCAGCGCCGCCTGCGCCAGGCCCTCGGCGCCCGTGCCGGCCTCCAGCACTTTGTAGCCCTGTGACGCGAGGCTGATGCGCAAAAACTTGCGAATCTGCGGTTCGTCGTCGATCACCAAAATGGTCGCGGTCTGGCTCATGAATTCACATCAACACAAAAGATTGGCAAGAGAGTAGCGCAGTAGCGATCAGGCTTCATCGTCCATCCCCGGCTGCGTCTGCAACGGCAGGTGCAAGGTGATGCAGGTGCCGCGGCCGTCGATACCGTCGGCGACGCTGATGCGCCCGCCATGGGCGCCGACCATGCCCTGACAGATCGCCAGCCCCAGGCCGGTGCCCTGGCCGCCACGATCACCGCGTGCGGCGGTGTAGAACATGTCGAAAATCTTCGCCCGTTCGTCCTCGGGAATCCCCGGTCCTTCATCGCTGACCGAAAAGAAAATCTCTTGGTCATTGGCGCCTGCGATGAGTTGCAACCGACCGTGGGGCGGCGAGAACCGTGCTGCGTTCTCCAGCACGTTGACCAGCGCCTGTTCGATCAGCGCGGCGTGCACGTACAGCAACGGCAACTCGCCGGGCACATCGGCACTGACCTGCAACGGCGCCAGCACTGCGCGCAGGCGATTGAGCGAACTGCCGACGATGTCTGCCGGCGACACCCAGTCGCGCGCCAGTTTCAGTGCACCGTGGCCGAGGCGGGTCATGTCGAGCAGGTTCTGAATGTAGCGGTCGAGGCGCTCGGCCTCATCGCGGGTACCTTCGAGCAACTCGCGACGGTCCTCCAGCGGGATCGCTTCACCGAGCGCCAGCAGGCTGTCGATGCTGCCGCGCATGGCGGTCAGCGGCGTGCGCAGATCGTGGGACACCGAGGCCAGCAACGCGCTGCGCAACTGCTCGGTTTCGCCATGCAGGCGCGCCGCTTCCAGATCATCCGCCAGTTGTGCCCGGGCCAGCGCCTGCGCCAGCGGCTGACTTAACGCAGTGAGCAAGCGACGACGCTGACCGCTCAAGGTCTGGCCTTCTTTGGCGCAGACCCCAAGCAGCGCCAGCGGCCCATCCTCGACCGACAACGGCCACCACCACCAACGTCCGAACGGCAGCGTGCCGGTGCCCATGCCGGCGGGTTGATCGTGTTGCCAGGCCCAGTCGGCGGCGGCGCGTTCGGCTTCGCTGAACTCCAGCGGCCCGCCGGTCTCGACTTTCCAGCCGCCCTGGCCGTCGCGATTGAGCAGGCACAGTTGCAGATCGCTCCAGCCGTTGAGGTGTTGCGCTGCGGCGCTGACCACGGCCTGACGATCCGTCGCGGCAGTAAGTTTGCGCGACAAGTCGAGCAGTTCGGTGGTCTCTTCCTGGGTGTCACGCAGCGCCTGCAGTTGTCGACGCTGACGCGCCGCGAGGTTGCCGGTGAGCGCCGCCATCAGCAGGAAAAACAGCAAGGTCAGGACGTCTTCTTCACGCTGGATGGCGAAGGAAAAATTCGGCGGGATAAACAGAAAATCGTAGGTCAGAAACGATAGCGCGGCGCAGGCCAGGGCCGGCCCGAGACTGCTGCGCACCGCCACCAGCAACACCGCGGCGAGGAACACCAGCGAGATGTTCGGCAACGGCAAAATACTCGATACCGCCCACGCCAGCGCACAGGCCAGTACCGTGGCAACCAATGCCAGCAGATAGTCGAACCAGACCAGCGTCGGCGTCACTTGCAGGCGTTGCTGGGGGTGTTCACGGTCGTTATCGAGGACGTTGATTTCCAGGCCATGCGCCTGCCGCAGCAAACGTGCGGCGAGCCCGCCACCGAACAGCCGACGACGCAGACTCGGCCGCGACTGACCGACCAACACCAGACTCGCACGGCGTTCGGCGGCATGCTGAATCAGGGTCTTCGCCACTTCACCGGCACGCAGCAACACCACTTCACCGCCCAGACGCTCGGCCAATTGCTGCGCGCTTTGCAGGCGCAGGCGCGACTGTTCATCGCGCACCGTGCCGTTGTCGACATGCACCAGACTCCACGGCAAATGCCGACGCTGGGCGACGCGACTGGCGTGACGCACCAGACGTTCAGCCTGTGCATCGCCATCGACGCCCACCAGCAAACGGCCGCGCACTGCCGGGGCCGCCTGACCGAGCTGGCGATAACCCTGGGCGAGATCGTTATCGACCTGCGCGGCCGCCGTTTGCATCGCCAGCTCACGCAATGCAGTGAGGTTGGTCTGGGTGAAAAACGCATCAATCGCCGCGCGCGCCTGTTCCGGCACGTAGACCTTGCCCTCGCGCAGACGCTCGAGCAGTTCACGGGGAGGCAGGTCGATCAGCAGCAGTTCGTAGGCTTCCTGCAGCACCCAGTCCGGCAGGGTTTCGCGTACCTGCACACCGGTGATGCCGCGCACCTGATCATTAAGGCTTTCCAGGTGCTGGACGTTGACGGTGGTGAACACGTCGATGCCGGCGGCGAGCAGCTCCTGAATGTCCTGCCAGCGCTTGGCGTGGCGACTGCCGGGGGCGTTGCTGTGGGCCAGTTCATCGACCAGCACCAGTTTCGGCTTCGCCGCGAGCAGACCGTCAAGGTCCATTTCTTCAAGCATGACGCCACGGTATTCCGAGCGCACCAGCGGTTGCTGCGGCAGACCGCCAAGCAGCGCTTCAGTCTCGGCGCGGCCATGGGTTTCGACCACGCCGGCGATGACTTTCACGCCTTGGCGCAGTTGGGTGTGGGCGGCCTGGAGCATGGCGTAGGTCTTGCCGACGCCGGGGGCGGCACCGAGGAAAACCTTGAGCCGGCCACGGCCGTCGCGGGGCAGGTCTGCTAACAGCGCATCGGCGCGGCCGGAGTCGCTCATGCTGGGAGTTCTCTCTTGCTGATGTTGATTCGGTGTTCGTTATGGCCCCTTCGCGAGCAAGCTCGCTCCCACATTTGGAACGCGTCCTCCTGTGGGAGCGAGCTTGCTCGCGAATGGCAACATCACAGAACTACAGTTTTTCCAGTGCCATGTTCAGCGCCAGCACATTCACCACTGGCGGTCCCACCAGCGGCTGTTCGGTATGCGCATCGAGCAGTTGCTGCAAGGTAGACACCGGCAAGTTTCGCGCTGCGGCAACTCGCGCCAGTTGATAGGCAATTGCGGCCGGTGGCAAGTGCGGATCGAGGCCGCTGCCGGAGGTGGTCAGCAGCGCCAGAGGCACTGGCCCCTGGCCGGGCACTTGCAACTTGTTGGCGTCGTCGATGACCCGTGTCGCCAGAGCCGGATTACTCGGCGCCAGGTTGCTGGCACTGCTGGAAACGGTCGCAAACGCGCCCGCCGAAGGACGCGGATGGAACCACGCATCACCGACGAAATCCTGGGCGATCAGCGACGAGCCGCGGACTTTACCGGCAGCGTCATGCACCAGGCTGCCATTGGCCTGCTCGGGAAAGGCAACCTGCGCGACACCGGTGACCACCAGTGGATAGGCGACGCCGGTGATCAGGGTCATCAGCACCAGCAGGCTCAGGGCCGGACGTATCATTGTGGACATTGCAAAATCCTCGAATTCGTTGGGCAACTTGGGTGGAGTGTCAGGGAGACTTCTTCCCCCCTCACCCCAGCCCTCTCCCCCAAGGGGGCGAGGGGGAAAGGGAGCCGATTTCTGTATCGTTCAAGACCTGAATTCGGCTCGGTATTTCAGGTCGATGCAGCTTCCGTAATCACCTCACCCTGACCCTCTCCCCTTGGGAGAGGGTCAGGGTGAGGGGCTGCGATATCAAACTCACACCAGATGCAGCGCCGTGAGCAGCATGTCGATCGCCTTGATCCCCACGAACGGCACCAGAATCCCGCCCAGTCCGTAGATCAGCAGATTGCGCCGCAACAACGCCGCCGCACTCGCCGCCTGCACTCGCACACCGCGCAGGGCCAACGGAATCAGTACGACAATGATCAAGGCGTTGAACACGATCGCCGAAAGAATCGCGCTCTGCGGACTGGTCAGGTGCATGATGTTCAGCACGCCCAGTTGCGGATAGATCGCCGCGAACAGCGCCGGCAGGATCGCGAAGTACTTGGCTACGTCGTTGGCGATGGAAAAGGTCGTCAGCGCGCCACGGGTCACCAGCAATTCCTTGCCGATCTGCACCACGTCCAGCAGCTTGGTCGGGTCGCTGTCGAGGTCAACCATATTCGCCGCTTCGCGCGCCGCCTGGGTGCCATCGTTCATCGCCATGCCGACGTCAGCCTGGGCCAGCGCCGGGGCGTCGTTGGCGCCGTCGCCGCACATGGCGACCAGACGACCGTCATTCTGTTCGTGACGGATGCGCGCCAGTTTTTTCTCCGGAGTGGCTTCGGCGAGCACGTCATCGACGCCTGCTTCAGCGGCGATGGCGGCAGCGGTCAACGGGTTGTCGCCGGTGACCATCACAGTGCGAATTCCCAATTTGCGCAGCTCGGCGAAACGTTCGCGAATGCCTGGTTTGACCACGTCCTTGAGGTGGATCACACCAAGCAGTTTGCCGTCGACGCAGACCAGCAACGGGGTGCCGCCGCTCTGGGCGATCTTGTCGATTTCCCGCGACAGGGCCGGGGCCAGATCAGCGCGTTTTTGTCCGATGAAACTCAGCAGCGAATCCACCGCACCTTTGCGATAAACCCGGCCCTGATAGTCGACACCGGACAAACGGGTTTCGGCACTGAACGGTACGGCGGTCAGGGTATCCAGGGCCGGCTCGGACTGCGGGTGCAGACCGCGCAGGTATTCGACGATGGATTTGCCTTCAGCGGTTTCGTCCGCCAGCGAGGCGAACAACGCACCTTCAGCCAGTTCGCGACCATTCACACCGGGGGCGGCATGCACCGCGCTGCAACGACGGTTGCCGAAGGTGATGGTGCCGGTCTTGTCCAGGAGCAGCACGTGCACGTCACCGGCCGCTTCCACGGCGCGACCGGACTTGGCGATCACGTTCAGGCGCACCAGGCGATCCATCCCGGCAATCCCGATGGCGGACAGCAGGCCGCCGATGGTGGTCGGAATCAGCGTGACCAGCAGCGCCACCAGGAACACCAGCGGCAGGCTGCCATTGGCGAAGTGGGCGAACGGTTGCAGGGTCACCACCACCAACAGGAAGATCAGGGTCAGGCCGATCAGCAGGATGTCCAGCGCCACTTCGTTCGGGGTTTTCTGGCGCTTGGCGCCTTCGACCAGCGCGATCATGCGGTCGAGGGTCGACTCACCGGGGTTGGCGGTGATCTTCACCAGCAACCAGTCGGACACCAGCCGGGTGTTGCCGGTGACGGCGGAACGGTCGCCGCCGGACTCGCGAATCACCGGCGCCGATTCACCAGTGATTGCCGCTTCGTTGACCGCGGCGATGCCTTCGATGACTTCGCCGTCACCGGGGATCATCTCCCCCGCTTCGACGCGCACCACATCCCCTTTGCGCAGGCTGGCGGCAGGCACCACCTGGAAGCTGCCATTGGCCTGTTTGCGCCGCGCACTGAGGCCTTCGCTGCCAGCCTTGAGGCTGTCGGCGCGGGCCTTGCCGCGACCTTCGGCCAAGGCTTCGGCGAAGTTGGCGAACAGCACGGTGAACCACAGCCACAGGGCAATCTGCGCGGCGACGAAAGTCGGCACGACGTTGTCCGGGATGAAGCACAGCACGGTGGTAAAAATCGCCGTCAGTTCGACCACCAGCATCACGGGCGAACGCACCAGCTGGCGCGGGTCGAGCTTGACGAAGGCTTGCACCAGCGCCGGACGCCACAGCGCCGAGATCGCGGTTTTCGGTGCTTCTGCCGACTTGGCCGGCACCGCAGGTTTTGCAGGAACATGCATATTCATGATGGATTCCTTAGAAGCCCATACTTAGGTGTTCGGCGATTGGACCGAGCGCCAGGGTTGGCAGGAAGGTCAAGCCGCCCACCAGCAAAATGGTCACGGTCAACAGGGTCACGAACAACGGGCCGTGGGTCGGGAAGCTGTTCTGGCCGATCGGTGCGGTTTTCTTCATCGCCAGGCTACCGGCCAAGGCCAGTACCGGGAGGATGTAGCCGAAGCGACCGATCAACATGCCCAAGCCCAGCATCAGGTTGTGGAACGGTGTGTTCGCGCTCAGACCACCGAACGCCGAACCGTTGTTGGCGCTGGCCGAGGTGTAGGCGTACAGCAACTGGCTGAAACCGTGCGGGCCGGGGTTGCTGATGGTCGCCGCCGGGCCTGGCAGGGTCGCCGCGATGGCGCCGAGTACCAGCACGCCAATCGGCATCACCAGCAAGGTCACCACCAGCAGTTGCACTTCCCGCGCCTGGAGTTTCTTGCCGAGGTATTCCGGGGTGCGGCCGATCATCAAACCGGCGAGGAACACCGCGATCAGCACGTTGAGCAACATGCCGTAGAGCCCGGCACCGACGCCGCCGAAGATCACTTCGCCAACCATCATGTTGACCAGCGCGACCATGCCGCTGAGCGGGTTGAGGCTGTCATGCATGCCATTGACCGAACCGTTCGATGCGGCGGTGGTGGTCACCGACCACAGCACGGTGGCGGTGGTACCGAAGCGTGCTTCCTTGCCTTCCAGCGGCGCAGTCTGCTCGACGGCGACGTTGTTCAGCGCCGGGTTAGGCTGATATTCGGCCCACAGCGAAGTCGCGCCACCGATCAGGAACAACGCCAGCATGCAGGCGATGATCGCGCGGCTTTGACGCAGGTCTTTGACGTAGTGACCGAAGGTGAACACCAGTGCCACCGGGATCAGAATGATCGAAGACACCTCGAACAGGTTGCTCCAGGCGCTCGGGTTCTCGAACGGGTGCGCCGAGTTCACGCCAAAGAAGCCACCACCGTTGGTGCCCAGTTGCTTGATTGCAATCTGGCTGGCCGCCGGGCCGAGCGGGATCACTTGATCAACGCCTTGCATGGTCACCGCATTGACGTATTGCGCGAAGGTCTGCGGCACGCCCTGCCACACCAGATACAGCGCCAGCAGCAGGCACATTGGCAGCAGGCCGTAGAGGGTGGCGCGGGTCATGTCGACCCAGAAGTTGCCGAGGGTCTTGGTCGACTTGCGGCCGATACCACGGCACAGCGCAACCAGCACGGCCAGACCGGTGGCGGCGCTGACGAAGTTCTGCAC
The DNA here is from genome assembly GCF_054344005.1 of Pseudomonas sp. GNP014. Lineage (NCBI taxonomy): Bacteria > Pseudomonadati > Pseudomonadota > Gammaproteobacteria > Pseudomonadales > Pseudomonadaceae > Pseudomonas > Pseudomonas sp. GNP014. The sequence goes on from NZ_JBTGUS010000001.1 coordinate 5,606,772, forward strand.
GGTGAGACCGACCATCTGGCTCAGGTAGCTGAGGGTCGCTTCACCGCTGTAGGACTGCCAGTTGGTATTGGTCATGAAACTGACCGCAGTGTTGAACGCCTGGGTCCATTCCTGGCCCGGCAGGTTTTGCGGGTTCAGCGGCAGGTGATCCTGAAACAACAGGATCGCGAACAACAGGAGAAAACCGGCGAGGTTGAACGCCAGCAGCGCCAGGGTGTATTTCTGCCAGCTCTGCTCGGCGTTCGGATCAACCCCGGCAACGCGATAGCAACCGCGCTCGACCGGGCCGAGAATCGGCGTCAGCCAGGTGCGCTGCCCTTCCATCACTTTGTAGTAAAAGCGCCCGAGGAACGGCGCCGGCAGCAAGACCACCGCGAAAAACGCGAGGATCAGCCAATAGTCATAACTGTGCATAGCCGCTCCTAGTTCCGATCCGCGCGCAACAGCGCAACCAACAGATAAATGAACAGCCCCACTGCCAATAGCAGTGACACCCCGTCCAGAACGCTCATGGAAGATCTCCGTGTTACGGCGTATTGCCGCGTGTGGAGGCATTGTCGGAAAGGAGGCTGTAAAGGAACGAGAGCGAGGGTGTTGGCTGTGCATAAAGAAAGCGTAAAGAGTGAGTTTATGCCGGCGTTACAGGTGGGTTTTGCGCCGTATGGGCGGGCCTCTTCGCGAGCAGGCTCGCTCCCACAGGTGTCGGCGTTGTTCAGGCGAGCGCATTTCAAAAATGTGGGAGCGAGCTTGCTCGCGAAGACGGCATAACGAGCAACATCGCACTCAACTGGCGCACAAAAAGCAGCTATCCCACCGCGAACATCCCCGATACGACAGCTTTCAACTCATTACGACTTGTTTCACGGCAATGGCACGCCCACTGCACACGCCCTCCTCCGAAGCTGTCCAAACCGTTCAGGGAGCAAGCGCATGAACACACAACTCAAACCCACACTGGGCACGTTGCACCTGTGGGGCATCGCCGTCGGGCTGGTGATTTCCGGGGAATACTTCGGCTGGAGTTACGGCTGGGGCGTGGCCGGAACGCTGGGGTTTCTGGTGACCTCATTCATGGTCGCGACCATGTACACCTGCTTCATCTTCAGCTTCACCGAACTGACCACCGCCATTCCCCACGCCGGCGGGCCGTTCGCCTACAGCCGCCGCGCCTTCGGTGAAAAAGGCGGATTGGTTGCCGGGCTGGCGACGCTGATTGAATTCGTGTTCGCGCCACCGGCGATTGCGCTGGCGATTGGCGCTTATCTGAATGTGCAGTTCCCTGCGCTGGATCCGAAACACGCGGCGGTTGGCGCGTATATCGTCTTTATGGGGTTGAACATTCTCGGCGTGAAACTGGCCGCGACCTTTGAGCTGATCGTCTGCGTATTGGCCGTCGCCGAACTGCTGGTGTTCATGGGGGTGGTCGCGCCGGCGTTCAGCTTCAGCCATTTCGCCCTCAATGGCTGGGCCGGTTCGGACGTGTTCGGCGCGCCGGCGATTGCCGGAATGTTCGCGGCGATTCCATTCGCGATCTGGTTTTTCCTGGCCATCGAGGGTGCGGCGATGGCCGCCGAAGAAGCCAAGGATCCGAAACGCACGATTCCCAAGGCTTATATCAGCGGCATTCTGACCCTGGTGCTGCTGGCCATGGGCGTGATGTTCTTCGCCGGCGGCGTCGGTGACTGGCGCACACTGGCCAACATCAACGACCCGTTGCCACAGGCGATGAAAACCGTGGTCGGCGACAACTCCGGCTGGTTGCACATGCTGGTGTGGATCGGCCTGTTCGGCCTGGTGGCGAGCTTCCATGGGATCATCCTCGGTTACTCGCGACAATTCTTCGCCCTCGCCCGCGCCGGTTACTTGCCGGCCTCGCTGGCAAAACTCTCGCGTTTCCAGACGCCGCACCGCGCGATTATCGTGGGCGGCATCATTGGCATCGCTGCCATCTATAGCGACGGCTTGATCAACCTTGGCGGTATGACGCTCACTGCCGCGATGATCACCATGGCGGTGTTCGGGGCAATCGTGATGTACATCATGAGCATGCTCAGTCTGTTCAAACTGCGTCGATCAGAGCCGAATCTGGAGCGCACTTTCCGCGCGCCGTGCTATCCGCTGGTGCCGATGATTGCATTGGTACTGGCGGTGGTATGCCTGGTGGCAATGGCCTGGTTCAACGCGCTGATCGGGCTGATTTTCCTCGGCTTCATGGCCGTTGGTTTCGCTTACTTCCTGCTCACCGGCCAGTTGCGCGCCAACGCACCGGCCGACGCAATGCTCACCGGTTTGTAAAGCTCAAGCAGGCGCGGGCTGCACCTGCAAGGAACTAAGGTGCATCCGGCATAACCGGCCTAGAATGGAACCACTGCGACGTCACTTCGCTCAAAAGTGGTATGCAGCTTCGTACGGCGAAATTCTCGCCCGTCGATCTGCCATTAAGGAGAGCCGTTATGCCCTGGTATGCCTGGTTGATTCTGGTCGTTGCAATCGGCTCGATCGTGGGTGGATTGATGATGCTGCGCGACACCGCCAACAAAGTCGAACTGACCGATGAAGAACGCAAACGCGTGGCCGAGCGCAACGCCGAAGCGGACGCCAAAGAAGCCCAAGACCGCTGAACCCGAACCCCGCCTGACTGGCGGGGTTTTCATTTCAGTAACCCGTGGGACTTATCCGCGCCGTTTTTAGAAGTTGAAGTACAGTCACCATGTAATTTTCCTTGGTTAAGATGGGGCATTGTTGCGGAGAGCTACACATGCGTTACTCGCAAGACCATAAAGCCCAGACCCATCAGCGCATTATCAAGGAGGCCTCGGCACGATTTCGCAAGGACGGCATAGGCGCGATCGGCCTGCAACCGTTAATGAAAGCCTTGGGGCTGACCCACGGCGGTTTCTATTCGCACTTCAAGTCCAAGGACGAACTGGTCGAGAAAGCCTTGCAGGAGGCGGGTGAACAAGTCGCCGGGGTCTGTGCGCAAATCTTTGCCGCAGACAACCCCCTCGAGGCGTTCATAGATACCTATTTGTCGGAATGGCACAGGACATCGCCCGATGAAGGTTGCCCGCTGCTGACCATTTCTTCGGAACTGGGCCTGCGCGGTCAACCGAGCCCTACCAGCGATCAGGTCCTCAATGCCCGACTGGAACAAATCGAGGACAACCTTGAGGGAGACAACTGCGCCGACCGCGCCATTGTGATCATGTCGACGCTCGTCGGCGCGTTGCTGCTGTCGCGCAGTGTCGCGGATGCCGGGTTTGCGCAACGCATCCTCGACGTTACCCGCGAACACCTCAAGCACACCGAAGATTAAGCCTGCCAGCGCTTGAACAGCACGCTGGCATTGACTCCGCCAAAACCGAAGCCGTTGGACAATGCGTATTCGATCGGCATCGACCGCGCCTGGCCATGGACAATGTCCACCCCTTCGCTGGCAGGGTCGGGGTTATCGAAGTTGAGGGTCGGCGGCACCACCTGATCGCGAATCGCCAACAACGTGAAGATCGCTTCGAGCCCCCCGGCAGCACCGAGCAGGTGGCCGGTGGCTGATTTGGTTGAGGTCACGGCAATTTTATTCTGCGTGCCGAACAGCGCTTTGATCGCTGCCAGTTCACCCAGGTCGCCCACCGGGGTCGAAGTCGCATGCGCATTGAGATGCTGCACCTGATCCGGCGTGATTCCACCCTGCGCCAGCGCCAGTGCCATCGCCCGCCGCGCACCGCTGCCGTCTTCCGGCCCGGCAGTCAGGTGATAGGCATCGGCAGTGGTGCCATAACCGACCAGCTCGGCCAGTGGCTGCGCGCCACGGGCCAAAGCATGCTCCAGTGATTCGATCACCAGCAGACCGGCGCCCTCGCCCATGACGAAACCGTCCCGGTCGCGATCGAACGGTCGTGAAGCGCGCTCGGGAGTATCGTTGAAAGCACTGGAAAGCGCCCGGGCAGCAGCAAAACCGGCGAGGCTGACCCGGTCGATTGCCGCTTCGGCACCGCCGCACACGGCGATATCCGCTTCACCGGCACGTATCAGCCGCGCAGCATCCCCAATCGCCTGGACCCCGGCGGCGCACGCCGTCACCGGCGCCCCCAATGGTCCTTTGAGGCCATGCTGGATCGACACATGACCGGCGGCGAGATTGACCAGGAAAGATGGAATGGTGAATGGGGACAGACGCCGAGGCCCTCGACTGTCTGTGGTGCGCACCGCGTCGGCGATGGCACCAAAGCCACCGACACCGGAGCCAATGATGGTCGCCGTACGCTCCTGCTCGGCGGCTTCGGCAGGGTGCCATCCGGCCTGCTCCAGCGCCTGGCGTGCTGCCTCCATGGCAAACAGAATGAAGCGATCCATTTTCTTCTGTTCTTTGGGCGGTGTGGCACGATCCGGATCGAATCCGGCCTCGGCGTCTTCTTCCGGTGTCGGCACGCTGCCACCGACCCGTGCCGGCAAATCGGCGACCACCGCGTCAGGCAGCGCACGCAAACCCGAACGTCCCGCCAACAAACGTTGCCAGACCGCTTCGACACCACTGCCCAACGGAGACACCAGGCCCATACCGGTGACGACTACTCGACGCTGACTCATACCGTAATTACCCCTGTTCGATTCAATGACCTGATTTGTAGCGCTGGGCTGCAGCGCTGCGCGAAAGGTTCGGCGCCATGACATGGCGCGCCGCCACAAACGACTGCCATTCGCCGGCATCGGGCAGCGATGGAATGGTGACCAGTTCGCCCTGATCCAGACCGGCCAGGGCGGCATCCACCATCTCCCCGGCGTCCATGACCATTTCCGCCGGAATGCCACTGGCGTCGATCCCCGAGCGCTCCCAGATCTCAGTGCGGGTCACGCCCGGCAGCACGGCCTGGATCTGCACGCCGGAGCCTTCGAGCTCCGCGTTCAACGATTGGGTCAGACTCAACACATAGGCCTTGCTGGCGGTGTAGGTCGCATTGAAGCGCTCGGGGAACAACGCCACGACCGAGGCGATGTTGATGATCGTGCCGCGACCTGCCTTGGCGAAACTGGCAGCGGCGGCCGACGCCAGACGCGTGACGGCGGTGATGTTCAACTGGATCAGGCGTTCCAGTTGATCCATGTCGGCATTGGCCAGCGGGCCGTCGGCGGCCACGCCGGCATTGTTAACCAGCAGGCTGATGCTCGAATCGCTGCGCAAGCGATGTTCGAGTTTGATCACATCGTCCTTTTGGGTCAGATCCGCTTTCCACACCTCGACCTGCACACCGTGAGCGTCACGCAATTGGCTGGCGGCGCTGTCCAGACGGGCCTTGTCACGGGCCACCAGCAACAGATCAAAACCACGCGCCGCCAGACGCTCGGCGTAAATCGCACCGATACCGGACGAGGCGCCAGTGATCAGAGCCGTACCTTGAGACTGCACAGAATTCATGACTTTGCTCCTGAAACACTTGTGAGTGGGTAAATAACCCCCGAGCCGGGCAGCTCAGGGGTGGCGAATTATTATAGGCATAATACCAAGCCAATATGATAGTCGTAATTTTTACCCTGCTGGAGAACACCTCGCCTGCCTGCCGCAGGTGTTCGCATTGCAAAACGAAAAAGGCCGGTCAATGACCGGCCCCTTGGCGTTGAACCTTCAGCTTAGTTGACTTCCAGCTTCTCGCGATTGCGATCCAGGATTGCCTTGCCGATTCCCTTCACTTCCAGCAGCTCATCCACCGAGGCAAAGGGTCCATTTGTTTCGCGATATGCAACAATCGCCTTCGCCTTGGCTTCACCCACGCCTGAGAGCTCTTTCTGCAGCGTTACCGCATCGGCGTCGTTGAGATCAATCCTGGCACTCTGGGCGGCCGCTGGCACTTCCATCACCAGAGGCGCCTTGGGTGAATCGGAAGGCGCGACAGGTGCGGCGATTGCGGCAATCGAGGCGCTGGTGAGGAAAGCGAAAATCAGAGAGTAGAAGTAACCGGTACGCATTTGTGACGCTCCATCATCGTTTGAGAAAGCAGCTTTTCCGAAGCTGCTCTCCAAACTTAGGTCATGGTGCGCCCATGTCAAAAATGCGTGCGTTACAGGATGTGAAACAATCAGGGTTCGAGACGACGTTGCTGATAGATCCAGTCAACGATTTCACCGTCGGGGGTGTAGCCGCTGACGGTTTCGCGCAGAAGCTGCCTGACACGAGCATAATCATCGAGTTCGACCGCCGCGAGCAAATCACCCAGCCGCGCCTTCAGGACTTCCCAGGGCAAGTGATCTTCATTGGCGGTCATGATCATCGGATGCGGGGTCGCCGCCACGTTGTCACCGATCAGCAATTCCTCATACAGTTTCTCGCCCGGGCGCAGCCCAGTGAACTCGATAGAGATATCGCCCTGGGGATTACGCTCGGAGCGGATGCTCAAACCGGACAGGTGGATCATCTTTTCCGCCAGTTCGACAATCTTCACCGGCTCACCCATATCCAGTACGAACACATCCCCCCCCTGCCCCATCGACCCGGCCTGGATGACCAGTTGCGCCGCTTCGGGGATGGTCATGAAATAGCGGGTGATTTTCGGGTGGGTGACGGTCAACGGGCCGCCGGATTTGATCTGCCGGTGAAACAGCGGGATCACCGAGCCGGAGGAGCCCAGCACATTGCCAAAGCGCACCATGGTGAAACGGGTTTTATTGACCCTCGACACGTTACCCTTGTCACCGAACAATACCGGGGCGATCTCGCGGCTCAATGCCTGCAGGACCAGTTCGGCCAGACGTTTGGTACTGCCCATCACGTTAGTCGGGCGGACAGCCTTGTCGGTGGAAATCAGCACAAAATTGGCGACGCCCGATTGCAGCGCCGCTTGCGCCGTATTCAGCGTGCCCATCACATTGTTCAGCACGCCTTCGGCAATGTTGTGCTCGACCATTGGCACATGCTTGTACGCGGCAGCGTGATAGACGGTATCGACACGCCAGGTTTTCATCACGTCGAGCAATTTGTGCGGGTGACGGATGGACCCCAGGATCGGCAGCAGATGCACAGCTACCGACTCCCGGCATCCACGCTGCTCCAGCTCGGACAAAATGCTGTAGAGATTGAATTCACTGTGGTCAAACAGCAGCAGCGTGGTCGGCCCCAAGGCAAAAATCTGTCGGCAAAGCTCCGAACCGATCGAACCACCGGCACCGGTGACCATGACCGTCTTGCCCTTGATGCAACGTTGCAGCAGGTCCGGTTGTGCGGGCACCGCGTCACGCCCCAGCAAGTCGGCAATATCCACTTCCTGGATATCCTCGACCTTGACCCTGCCACTGGCCAGGTCAGTGAAATTCGGCACGCTGCGGATGTGTAGCGGAAAGCCTTCGAGCAGATGAAGGATCTCCCGGCGCCGGGCCCGCGTGGAGGAAGGCAGGGCCAGCAGGATCTCCTGAGCGCCGGTGACGTCGATCATTTCCTGAATGTGCTTGGGCTTGTAGACATGCAACCCCGAGATTGATCGGTCGGCAATGCTGGCGTCGTCGTCGATGAACGCCACCGGCCGCATGACCTTGCCCATGCGCAGCGCCGCCACCAACTGGTTGCCAGCGACGCCGGCACCGTAAATGGCCACTTTGGTCAAACCGTTTTCGCGACTGGTGAATGGCACATGCTGAGCCGCCGTAAACCAGTCGCCCATGAAATACTGGCGCATGCACAGACGCAGGCCGCCAATGATGACCATACTCAGCCACCAGTAATTGAAGATGATCGAGCGAGGAACCACGGCTTCGTGGTTGCTGTACCAGTACACGACGACCGCCAGAATCAGCGAAGACAGACTGACAGCCTTGATAATGGCGATCAGGGCATCGTTACCGAAATACCGCATCACCGCCCGATACATGCCGAAACGGATAAACAGGGGAATGGCCACGACCGGCGCGCAGACAAACAGCCAGAAGTGCACTCTGAAGGGGTTATACATGTCATCAATGCCCAGACGGACGATGAACGCCAGCCAGAGGGCGGCCCAGACCAGAACAATGTCCGTCGCCACCTGTATCAGACGCTTGCGTCGTCTCGGCAGCGCGACGAGCCGCTCCCGGACCTTGTCCATCAGTTCTTCAAACACTCAGTCTCCTCCCTTCAACTGCCGTATTCCCGTGGTCGATCCGCTTGAATGCCATGCACTTTAAACCCAAATGACAAATCTGTTACCGGGTTGTTGTTCAGCTTTTTTCGAGCTCACCTGCGCGATACCTGATTGCAAGGCCCAGCAATGGAGCATAGGCGACAATGACGCCCAGGCTGCCGTCCAGCCCGAAACGGGTGACCGCGACAGCAATAGGCAGCAGCCAGAACATATTGATCACGCCAACGGCCATAGTGACGGGCAGATGACTGCCGAACCGACGAGAGGCATATTGATAGGCATGGCTGCGGTGCGCTTCATACACCTTGTCGCCCCGCAACAGACGCCGAAACAGGGTAAATGTTGCATCGACAATGAAGACGCCCAGCAGAATCAGCCAACCCCACAGCAACTCGGCACTCTGGGTGGCTGCCTGTAACGACAGACCTCCCAGCACGATGCCGAGGAAGCCGCTGCCGGCGTCGCCCATGAAAATCCTCGCGGGCGGGAAGTTCCAGAACAGGAAGCCACCGACGCAAACCGCCAGCAACAGCGGTGCCCAGACCAGTTGCGGCCAGCCGCCGAGCCAGCCAAGCAGGCAGGCACCGAGACACACGCAAATGGCTTCGACACTGGCGATGCCGTCGATGCCATCCATGAAGTTATAAAGGTTGAGCAGCCAGACCAGGTAAAACGCCGCCAGCACATGGCCGACCACGCCCAGATCAACCACCACGCCTGCGAACTGCAGGGCAGGCAAGCCTCCCAGCCATACGAGCAACCAGCCAGCCGCAACAAAATGGCCCAACAGCCGCCAGCGCGCGGCGATGTGGCCGTGGTCATCCATGAAACCGATCACGGCGACCAGCGCCCCGGCCCCGGCAATCGCGCAGAATTGCGAGACCGCGATCAGATCCCGCCACCACAGGAACACCAGCGCCAGAGTGAACGTCAGGACGATTGCCACCCCACCGCCACGCGGGGTTGGCACTGAGTGCGAACTGCGAGCGTTGGGAATATCCATCAGGCTGCGCGACAGTGCGTAATGACGCAGAGCCCAGGTCAGCGCCAGGGAGAGAAGCGCGATGAACGCGATGAACCATCCGTACTTCATGTTTGGCGAGTATCCAGAAAATGCTGCGCCGTCAGACTCAAGGCGCGATCGAAGGTGACCGGAGGCACCCAGTTCAATAGTTGGCGGTTTTTGCTGATATCGACCTGCAGCGAACCGAAGAGCCGTTGCGACAGCGCCTCACGCCCCAGCCAACGGGCAACGCCACGCATCAGCCAGACCGGCACCGGCAGCAGGCGGGCGGGCCGGCCCAGCGCCACACCCAGCGAGCGCAACAAGCGCGTGGTCGACACGTCTTCGCCGTCACTGGCGAGGAAAACCTGATTTGCCGCAGCCGGATGCTCAGTGCAAGTCAACACCAGGTCGACCAGGTTATCGAGAGCCACCAGGCTGCGCCGGTTGTCGACAGCGCCAAATGGCAGTGGCACCCCGCGTTCCAGCCAGCGCATCATGCTGAGAAAGTTGGCCTTGACGCCGGGTCCGTAGACCAGCACCGGACGGATGATGACGACCTCCATCCCGGTCGCCCCGGCCAGCGCCAGCAAAGCCTGCTCAGCCTCGTACTTGGAAATCCCGTAAGGATCGACTGGCGCCGGCACGTCGTCGGCCGTATACGCACGGCCGGGTGGCGTGCCTTCACCGTTGACCTTGATCGAACTGATGAAAATGAAACGCCTGACCTGCGCCGCTGCGGCCTGACGCGCCAGTTCCAGAGTGCCTTCGACATTGACCTGACGAAACGCTGCCAGCGGATCGGCGACCGCCTCGTTCATGACGTGGACCCGTGCCGCGGCATGAATGACGCAATCGACGCCCTGCAAGGCTTCAGTCAGGTCCTCCCCGCTCCCCAGACCGGCCCACGGAACCTGACGCACGCCCGGCGCAAGGGATGCCTCCCTATGTCGCACCGGGGCAACCACGCATCGCTGCGCTGACGCCGCCAGTTGCTTGATCAGTGCCCGCCCCACAAAACCACTGCCACCAGTTACCAGAAATGTCTTGGTGCTCACGGGCGTCCCTTGGGAAAAATGAATGCTGCAAAGAGACTGCAGCCAGTCCTTTCGTAAAGTGGCGATCACCCGTTTCTGCCGCGCAGGTCAGAAGATTGAAAGGGAGAACGGCTTGAGGGGGGCAGTTTATTGAATCGACGCCGGGTTAGCCACTTCTCGCACACCGCCTGCAAATGCGCGGCAACATCATCGCTAAAACAGCCAACTTCCTCTAAATGCACTTTGCTGGTTGGAGCGGGCTCAGGGTACAGATAGAATCCGTGCGGAAAAGGGATCAGAGCGCTTTCCTGATTTAGGATTTCAGTTTCCCTTCATGCAGAATTTCGGCTAACACCGCCAAAAAATCAGATATCAGACGCTTTTTGCTTCGAAATGGAGAGCACCCATGCAGCAAATCAACAACCTTGCAGCGAAGATAGACAAGTTTCAGTCGCAAATTAACTCTTCGGTGCAACGGGTGGTCGCCAGCGGCTGGGTGATTTTGGGGCCGGAAGTCAAACGCTTTGAAGCAGCCTTTGCGCAATACCTGAACGCCAGTCATTGCGTCAGCGTCGCCAACGGTACCGACGCCATCGAACTGGCGCTCAAGGCGCTCGGCATCGAGAAAGGCGACTCCGTGGCCACTGTTGCCAACGCCGGCATGTACACCACCACCTCAGTGCTGGCCATCGGCGCCACGCCTGTGTTCATGGATGTCGACCTGCACACCCACGTCGTCACCCTGGACGGCGTCAAACAGGCTATCGAGGCCGGCGCCAAAGCCGTGGTCGTGACCCACCTGTATGGCCTGGCAGTACCGGAAATCAAAGCGATCGCCGACTACTGCGCCACGCACAACATTCCGCTGCTGGAAGACTGCGCCCAGGCGCATGGCGCCGAACGCGATGGTCAGCGCGTCGGCACGTTCGGCGATGCGTCCAGCTTCAGCTTCTACCCGACCAAAAACCTTGGTGCACTCGGCGATGGCGGTGCCGTTGTGACCAACTCTGCGGCCATCGCTCAGCGCGTGGCCCAATTGCGCCAGTACGGCTGGTCTTCCAAGTATTGCGTTGAGCTGGACGGCGCCCGTAACAGCCGCCTCGATGAAATGCAGGCAGCAATTTTGTCCGAATTCCTGCCGCACCTTGATGCAGGCAATGCCCGCCGTCGCGAGATTGCAGCGCGCTATCGCAACGAAATCCGCCACAGCGACATCAGTCATGCGCAGGACGCAGGCCTGGCGTCGGTTGCCCACCTGTATGTGATCAAGTCGCCGAAGCGCGACGCTCTGCAATTGCACCTGCGCGAGGCGCAGATCGCCTCCGACGTCCACTACCCGATCCCGGACTACAAGCAACCGGTATTCGGCCAGCAGTTCGCCGGGCTCAGCCTGGCCAATACCGAACAACTGGCTTCGCTGATCCTGACCCTGCCTTGCTACCCGGAAATGACCGACGAGGAAGTCAGCAACGTGATCACCGCAGTCAACGGATGGACTGCATGAGATATTCCGTCATCGTTCCCGTCTATAAAAACGCTGATTCGATTCCCCGATTGATCCAGGCCCTGACGGACATGAACACCGCGCTCGAGAACCAGCTCGAGGTGGTGTTTGTGGTGGATGGCAGCCCTGACGACTCGTTCCTGCTGCTCAAACAGGCATTGGGCAGCATGCATTTCTCGGCCCAACTGCTGGCCCATTCGCGAAACTTCGGTTCGTTCCCCGCTATTCGTACCGGGCTGATGGCCGCCAAAGGCGATTATTTCGGAGTGATGGCGGCCGACCTGCAAGAGCCGCCCGAGCTATTGATCAGCTTTTTCAAATCGCTGTCCAACGATGAGTGCGACGTCGCCATCGGCACCCGCAATGCCCGCCAGGATCCGCTCTCGAGCCGCATGGCCTCGTCGATTTTCTGGGGCCTGTACCGCCGCCTGGTGGTCCATGACATGCCCAAGGGCGGCGTCGACATCTTCGGCTGCAACAAAGCCTTCCGCGAACAACTGCTGCAACTGAACGAATCGCGCTCGTCGCTGATCGCCCTGATTTTCTGGCTGGGCTTTCGCCGCAAGTTTATCGAGTACGAGCGCCAGACCCGACTCGAAGGCAAGTCGGCCTGGACCTTCAAGAAAAAACTCGAATACATGATGGACAGCGTGTTCGCGTTCACCGACTACCCGATCCGCCTGCTGACGCGCATGGGCGCGATGGGCTCGCTGATTTCGCTGTTTATCGGCTTGATGGTGATCGTTGCAAAACTGTCAGGTGCCATTGAAGTGCCAGGTTATGCCGCGACCATGTCGGTGGTGCTGCTGCTCGGCACACTGAATCTACTCGGGATAGGCCTGGTGGGCACATATGCCTGGCGCGCCTACGAAAACAGCAAACAACGGCCTCTGGCGATCGTTTGCATGAAACTCGATAACAAGGAGAACCCAAGTGTCTGAGCCTTTCATCCATGCCAGCGCTGACGTAAAAAGCAAGAACATCGGTAAAAACACGCGCATCTGGCAGTACGTGGTGGTGTTCCCGGACGCAGTGATCGGCGACGACGTGAACGTTTGTTCGCACTCCTTGATCGAAAACGATGTGGTCATCGGCGATCGCACTACCATCAAATCCGGTGTGTACGTGTGGGACGGCCTGCGCATCGGCTCCGACGTGTTCATCGGGCCGAACGCCACGTTCACCAACGACAAGTTTCCGCGCTCCAAGGTCTACCCCGAGTCGTTCTCGCAGACAGTCATCCAGGACGGCGCCTCGATTGGCGGCGGCGCAGTGATTCTGCCTGGCATCACCATCGGTACCGGCGCCATGGTTGGCGCAGGTGCGGTCGTGACCAAATCCGTGCCACCGTACGCCATCGTTACCGGCTCTCCGGCGCGCATCACCGGCTACGTGGAAAATTCCGCCTCCAGCGATGCCAGCAAAACCCCGACACAAAAGCCGCAAGAGCAGGAAGACGCAGTTGTCCGCCTCGGCGTGGGCGATGTCACCACTCACCGCTTCAAATACATCGCGGACATGCGTGGCGATCTCTCCGTCGGTGAATTCCACAAGGAAATCCCCTTCACGCCCAAGCGCTACTTCCTGGTCTTCAACGTTCCAAGCCAGAAAACCCGTGGCGAGCACGCTCACCACAAATGCCACCAGTTTCTGATTTGCGTGAAAGGCAGTTGCGCCGTGGTCGTGGATGACGGCACCAACCGTGCAGAAGTCATGCTGGACGCCCCGAACAAAGGCATCTACCTGCCACCACTGATCTGGGGCATTCAGTACAAATATTCTGAAGACGCGGTCTTGCTGGTGTTCACCTCCGACTACTACGAAGCGGACGACTACATCCGTGACTATTCAGAGTTCACCAAGCTGACCGCAAAAAAATCCCCACTGTGAATACACTGAAAAACAATCCGCAAGTTCGCCGCTGGATCAGTTTTCTGATCGGCGGCGGACTTAATACCGGACTGACTTACTGCCTTTATTTATTGCTCAGTTATCTGATCGACTATCAGATAGCTTATGCAATTGCTTACGTGGCCGGGATCGTCTTCGCCTACTTTTTCAACTCAAAAGTGGTATTCAAGGTCGAACACTCGCTGCTTGGCATGCTCATTTATCCGACCATTTATCTTGTGCAATACATTTTTGGCGCACTGCTCCTTAACCTTTTGGTCGAGCACTTGCACCTGCACAAGGCGATTGCCCCGATTCTCGTCATCTTGCTGCTCCTACCCTCAAGTTACCTTTTAAACAAAATCGTTCTTAAGGCAACTCACAAAACAAAGCCCGCGAAGGATTAACAGGCGCCCCATGACATCTTCTAAACTGGCGTTCACGCCGACGTCGTCGTTACGGCATAGAAAAACGCTGACCTGGCTGGCCCATCTGGGGCCGGCGATACTGACAGTATTCTTCATGTGGCTGCCTTTTGGTTTCGCACTGACCGGCCTCCTCGAAGAATGGGGCGTCATTGGACTGTTCAGCCGAATCGGCGTGTTTTTCCTGACCGATGTATCCAGCGCAATGCCAGCGCATGCGTTGCGCCCGCTGACCATCTTCCCACACGCCGTGGGCTATTTTCTTGATCCCGACACGTTCAACTATTGGCACGTATTGCTGATCATCGCTCTGGTGATCAAAGGCTGGTCGCTCAGCGTCATCACCACGCGAGTCACTGGCGCACTCAAGTGGGGCATGCTGGCCAGTATTCTGGTCATCGTTTTCCCGGCCGACACCATGCAGTTGTCGTTCAGATCGATTCACATCAACTGGGCCTTGAGCCTGGTCTTGCTGGCGAGCGTCGTCTTTCTACAGGCACTTGATCAGCCTAGCCGGGTGCGCTCTTTTGCACTCAGTACCCTGGCCACCCTGCTGCTGGCTGCCGGCTGCGCAATGTATGAAGTTTCGCTGCTGCTGGCAGCCACGCCAGCGCTGGTGATCTTCATCCAACTCGGCTTCAAGGGACTGATTCCACACATCAAACGCTTTTTTGCGCAGTACGTAATCTGGGCCGCCGGCGCCCTCGCCTACATTGCCTACGTCATCCACACAGCGCCACTGGTGCAGACTTATCAAGGCGCAGTGGTGGGTGACAGTGCCCTGACGTCATTGAAAAGCCATTACAGCAAAATTTTCACGCTGGGCCTGGGGCACAGCATTGTCGGCGGCTGGATCGATGCCATCAGGATTACCCTCACCGAAATCAGCAGCTACTGGTATCTCGCCATCGCCACACTGGCGTTACTGGCGCTGATCCAGTGCGTCGCCCGCATGTCGACTACCCTGACTACAGCAGATGAAAGCGGAAGAAGCTGGTCCACGCTGAGTCGCATGATCGTCGTTGGCCTTTTGCTGATTTGCCTGGGCTACCTGCCTTTCATCTTCAACCTTGCCCACATGTCAGTGAGCCAGCGGACATTCCTGTACGCGGCGCCTGGCGCAACATTGTTCTTCCTGGCGCTGCTGGTTGCGGTTGATCGCTACTCGAAAATCACCAGCGCTGTCCTGGCCGCCATCCTTTTTTACACCGGCCTGGCTGCCCAGTTGTTTCAGTTCCAGCACTACATCGATATTTCGAAAAGACAACAAACGGTACTGAGGGACATTGTCGAAAACTTTAATGGCAATGCCGCCAATAAAACATTGATCATTCTTGATTATTCTAACGAACTAAACCATGACTGGATGTTTCTGAATCCAAACCTCTCGTCTGTACTTTTCCATATCTATGGAAAACCGGTAGACACACTTGAGGTTTGCTACATGCCTAGCGGCGAATGGCAACAGTCAGACTCGTTATTACGCAAGGGAAAATGCACACAAACCGCTGATGGCTGGACATTCGACTACCCAACCCCCACCGGCGGCCCGGGCATCGAACCTACCCCGCAACAAGCAAGCAAAAAGCTCTCTAATGCCGAGGTTGTCACCGTGGTAGTTGGTCAAGGGAAAATAACGCCCGTCAGCCCGGAGCTGGAGACCTATCGCCGCAATCTTGCTTCGAACACGCTGCCAATCACCGCGCGCCTGCGAGGCCTGACCGATACGACACCTTGGCTCGACTTCTTCAAATTTCGCAGCCAAGAACACAAGGATGAGTACCTCAACGATTTCGGCCGCTGGTGGAGCCTCGATGCACCTATATCCGGCTCAGGTTGGCGCAATACTGAATGGGAAGCCAAACGCTTCTCCCACACCTCATCAGTCTGGAAAAATGCCCCTCGCGCGTCATTGATCTTTGATTTGCAGCCAACGCCCGGCGCCTACAGCATCAGCGGCTTGTTCAACGCGTTCGCCAACGAAAAAATTCGTGGCGGGATGCAGGTACTGGTAAATGGCACCTCGATTCCGGTGCAATGGAATGCGGACGGCGGCTTCGGAGGGGATCTGAATCCCGACCTGCTCAAAACCGGCAAAAACGTCATCGAGTTCGTTTCTGAGGTTGACGACAACTACTACGGCCTCTCGGCCAGACTGGACTGGGTGAAGATCGTCAAACAGAGCCGCTGACTAGCTGTCAGCGCAGATCGAGCCCACGACTTGAAATTCAGGCGAAGAGGTCATTACCTCTTCGCCTGAATTGAATACGATTTCCCGGGTACGCCACGGCGAGATTACCTCCCCAGCCTTTAAAGCATCACGGTGAAAGGACGGCACCGCCTGACACCCCCAACAGTTTTTCTACAAAGTGAATTGTATGAACCGGAGCAACCTATTATCTGTATGTCGCAAAGAGTGGAAGTGCCTTGTCGCCGGGAGCCTGGCCTCTGTAGCGCTTGCATGCCTCGTTTTATTTGGCTGGCCTCACTTCCTGCCAATATCTCTGGACAAGCCTTACATCTATTCAGGCGATGGCCTGGCGAGCGACTGGCTAGCACAAAGAGCCATTGAAGGCTGGATATTTGATAATCCGCGAAGCGGATTCCCCTTTGGCTCGAATTTCCTGGACTACCCCGGCTCTGACGCTGGAAGTTTCCTGATACTGAAAATCCTGGGGAAAATCAGCGGGTCCGCTGTATCCGCCGTAAATCTTTATTTCCTGTTGAGCTTTCCAATAGCGTTTCTAGTCTCATTTTCCGTTCTTAGATACTTTCAGATTCACCGCTCTTATGCTGCATGCTTTGCCATGCTTTTTTCCTTTGCCCCCTTCCATTTTGCCCGCTTCTTTTATGGCCACCTTTTTTACACCTGGTACTTCAGCGTTCCACTCTTTTTCTACTACGGTCACAAGATTTCAGCCGGGGAAGAGCTTTTTAACCCGAGGAAAATCAGCAGTATTTTGTCGTTGTTTTTTGTCGCCGCAATTCTCAGTTCATTTGGAGTTTATTTCGCATTCTTTGGAGCAATACTGCTGATAGTCAGCGCAATTCACGGCAGTATTCGTGGCAACAGTGCCAAGCCGATTATCACAGGCGGACTATTTACCCTAGTCATTTTCATAGGGGTACTGGCCAATCTTGCACCTAATATCGTCGAACGCTTCACTCGTGAAGCGAATCCGGAAGTCGCTCAGCGCTTTGCTCAGGAATCTGAACTGTTCAGCCTGAAAACGATTCACCTGCTCTTGCCCCAACCGGATCACCGAATCGCCGCCCTTGCTGACTACACTCGTACTTATCAACGTACGTTCCCCCTTTCCAACACCACATCATCGGTTGGTATTGTCGGCATACTGGGGCTTCTGGTAGCGATATTTACTGTTTGCCAGGCTCTTGCGGGCAAAGGTGTCGATCCACGGAAAAGCCTCGCTGCAATCGCCGTACTGGCTATATTGCTCATAGCCTCACCGGGCGGTTTTAGCGTTGTCTTCGCGATGCTGGTAACACCAGCCATCAGGGGTTGGGATCGCATAGCGATATTCGTCAACTTTGGCTGCCTGCTGGCACTGGCGCTAGCACTCAACGAGAGTAAAAAACTCTTAAAACTGAAATACGCGCCACTGGCCCTCTCCGCTGCAATATTAATAATTGGCTTCCTTGACCAAACCCCAGTGTCCTACCGCACAATTGTGAATAGTGCATTTGCGACCTATGATATTGACTCAGGGTTCATCAAGGAGATAGAGAGCAAACTTCCTGCAAAGTCTGCTATCTACCAGCTCCCCTACTTCGGATTCCCAGAATCCGGTCCTAAGAACCTGTTATCCGTTTACTCATTAAGCTCGGCCTTTTTCAACTCTGAACAGTTGCGCTGGAGCTTTGGCGGGATGAAAGGGCGTGAGGGTGACCTGTACTATCGAGCGCTTGAGCAAAAGTCAGCATCGGAGCAACTCGACGCGGTTCGAAAGATGGGATTTTCTGCCATTTATATCGATAAGCGCGGATACACCGATGGCGCTGACGCGCTCATCAAGGACTTCATTAAGCTTTTAGGCCCGCCATCCCTTACCCGCGCGGATGGTGCCGTGGTCCTGTTCAATATAATGCCTCCCACCAGTAACAACTGAGGGGGGGGTGAACTCAGTGACAGTAGGGCCGCTGTCACTGAGTTACTGACAAAGCTCAGAATTTCAGGCAAAAATATGCCTTCGCGCCCAAACAAAAACAGCGAGTGAACTGGCCTGTTTCAGGGTACTCGAGCCAAGATATAAAAAGTCGCGACACTTATTTGTTGCAGATCCTTCGATAAAGAGCGGCGTAAGACTTGACCATTTCATCCGCCGAAAAGATTTCCAGATAACGCTGCCTGGCACGCTGGCCCAACTCACCGGCGAGAACAGGGTCATGCCAAAGTTTGCTCATGGCCTGGGCCAGCCCCGAAGAATCCCTCGGCGCAACCACCAGACCGGTTTCATTGGCTATGTTGATGAACGTAGTGCCAGATCCGATTTCACAAGAAATCAAAGGTTTTCCATACATGGCAGCCTCAAGCAAAGAGATCCCAAACGATTCCGAACGAAGATGCGAAGGGAACACAAAACCATGGCATAGCGTCAACAATGCAGCCTTGTCGTCGTTATCCAAGCCACCGACAAAATGCACACTCCTCAAGCCAAGACGCGATGCCTTTTCCTTAAGCTCGACCTCTTGATGCCCCTGTCCCATTATTACCACCGGAAAACCAGTGATCCGGGCAGCCTCAAGCAAATCGTCGAGACCCTTGTAGTAACGCAGAGCACCGACAAAAAGGAAAAACCTGTCACCCAACCTTGCACGCCACTCCGAGAGTTTTTGAGCGCTAACGTCCGGATAGGTTTTCGCATCCAGACCATAGGGAATGATCTCGACCTTGTCGCGAAACCGAGACAGCACAGGACTGCTTTGCACGTAATTCGGCGACGACGCCACTATACAATCCACACTGGAAAGAAAGCGGTTCATCAACGGCTGATACAGCTTGAGCAGGGTCTTTTGCTTGACGATATCGGAGTGGTAGCTGACCACTGAGGGCTTGCCATGGCGGGTCGCAAAATGAACCAGATCCATGTACGGCCAGGGAAAGTGGAAATGCACCACGTCCGCCGCTTTCGCCAACTCGGCAAAGTCCTTGAACGCAGACAGGGAGAAACCGGTCGAAGCGACATGCAGATCAAGCTTTGAACGATGGGTAATGTGATTACCAACCGTTTCGTTGCGCGCCGCGCCCCGCTCACTGAGATACAGCACTTCGGACGAAAATCCATGCTCGGCACCGCCCTGGGCTATCTGGAAGATGACTTGCTCGATGCCCCCCATCGTTTCCGGATAGTAGGTTTTGAAAAAGTGCAGAACCTTGATCATTTTCCGTCGATTACCTTTCGATAGACCTGCAAGGTTTCTCTGGCGCAACGCTCCCAGGAAAAGCCTTGGGCATGTTTCATTCCATTGACGACGGCGATTTCACGCCAGGCCTGATCAGTCAGCCCTCGCTCGATCAAGCGCGTCAGCTCATCGACATCCATTGCGGCGCACATCAGAGCGGCGTTGCCCGCCACCTCAGGCAACGAGGAACTATTGGAGCAGACCACCGGCACACCGGAGCTCATGGCCTCCAGAACGGGCAGACCAAAACCTTCATAGAGCGATGGAAAGGCGAACAGGCGTGCGCCCGCAAACAGTACAGGCAAGTCTTCGCTGGGAACGAACCCGAGGTAATGCGCCCAGCCTTCGCGCCTGGCGCTTTCAAGTTTTTCGTGAATCGTGTCATTGCGCCAACCGTGGTAGCCGGTAAGGATCAACGGCCAACGGGTTCGTACCGCCAGCGGCAAGCGGCTATAGGCCACGAGCAATGTCTCGATGTTCTTGCGCGGCTCGATGGTGCCGACAAAAAGTGTATAGCCACCCGGCTCCAGACCATGCCGAGCCAGAACACTGCGCAACGCTTCGAGCGGCCGCGGGTAGAACTCTGGAGAACTCGCCAGGGGCACGGTATGAATACGTTCGACCGGCCAAGAGAAATAACTCGCCAGTTCCTGGCGAGTGAACTCCGAATCGGTGATCAGCGCGTCAGCCCTCACCAACGTGGTTTTCAGTTCTTTTTGCAGATAACGCACCAGTTGCGGCGCGTGGCAATGGGCCCAGGTGAAGGGCGAAAGATCATGAAAGGTCGCCACACTTCGACCAGCAAAGGGCGGCAAATAATAGTTGGGGCTGTGATACAGAAAATCGCCATGTCCCTTGAGGGCTGCCTTGCGCAGCATCGGCATCAGTAACCGATAAGCCTCTACGGCGAGAAAGTTCTTTTGTACCGCACGCTTCAAGCCATAACCACTGCCGGATTCATTGGCAGCGGTCGGCAGCTCAGGCAAAAAACGTCGACCGGCAAAAAATTGCAGATCAGTGATTTCAGGACTTTGCTGAAGTCTCAGCGCAAGTTCATAGGTATAGCGGCCGATGCCGGTCAGCGGAAAGCGGATCGGCTCGACAGACAGGACTAGCTTCATTTTATTCCGCCGAAAGCATCCAGCTCAACGTCTGGTCCAGACCGGGTGTATCCCACCCTTTGACCAGTTCGCAAAGACGGGAATTGTCACCGCACAGGATTTTTACTTCATTGGCGCGGACAAATGCCGGATTAACTTCCACTTCGATCTGGTGACCGGTGATCGCCGAACACATGTCGATGACTTCACGAAGCGAGTGGCTTTTGCCAGAACTCACGTTGACCGTTTGCCCCAAAGGCCGGGCTTCGATCAGACCGCGATAAGCCTTGACCACTGCCCGGACATCACTGAAATCCCGCGAGACATCCAGATTGCCGAGCTCGATCTTGTCAGCACGCTGACGAAAATGGGCGACGATTTTCGGCAACAGGAAGCTTTCAGCCTGGCCGACGCCGGTGTAGTTGAACGGCCGGGTGATCACCAGCGGCAGGCGGTTGTGCCAGAGACTGGCCATGTATTCCATGGCCAGCTTGCTGACGGCGTAATCGTTGGCCGGCGCAGGCGCCGTGGTTTCGCTCAACAGTCCGGCGGAGGCATTGCCGTAGACATTGGCGCTACTGGCGAGCAGTACGCAGTCAGGCACTTTGCCGCACGCCGCAATGGCTTCGAGCAAGTGCCGCGTACCTATCAGATTGACCCGATAAAAAGTATCGGCAGCACCATGCCCGACGAACGCCAACGCCGCCAAATGGATGACGACATCCGGTTGAATAGTTGCCAGCACGTCACGCAGAGCAGTACCGTCGGCCAGATCAACCTGAAAGTATCCAGGCTCATCCGAAGGCTGGGATCCCAGCCCTATCACCTCATACCCGCTGGCTTGAAGCTCAGCAGCCATGTACCGCCCAGTGAAACCTTGAATACCTGTAATCAGCGCGCGTTTACCGGCAATACTCATCAGAACGAAAATCCTTTTTCATTTCGACGCAGGTCAGCTTCCACCATCATGCGGCACAGCTCTTCCAGCGTGGTTTTCGGCTCCCAGCCCAAGGCGGCCTTGGCCTTGGCCGGATTGCCGATCAGCAGTTCCACTTCAGTCGGGCGATAGAACTTCGGATTGATCGTGACCAGCACTTTACCGGTGGCCGCATCAGTACCCTGCTCGTCTTCTGCAACGCCGCTCCAGGACAGATCAATGCCGACAGCCTTGAAGGCCATGGTGACAAAATCACGCACGGTTTCGGTACGGTTGGTGGCCAATACGAAGGTGTCCGGCTCATCGGCCTGCAGCATGCGCCACATACCTTCGACGTACTCTTTGGCAAAGCCCCAGTCGCGCTTGGCGTCGAGGTTGCCCAGTTCCATCTTGTCGAGCAGGCCGAGCTTGATCTTGGCAACGGAGTCAGTGATTTTACGGGTCACGAACTCACGGCCGCGCAGTGGCGATTCGTGGTTGAACAGGATGCCACTGGTCGCGAAGATACCGTAGGACTCGCGGTAGTTGATGGTCATCCAGTGAGCGTACAGCTTGGCAACGCCGTAAGGGCTGCGCGGGTAGAAAGGCGTGCTTTCAACCTGAGGAATCGCCTGCACCTTGCCGAACATTTCGGACGTCGAAGCCTGATAGAAGCGCACCTTCGGATTAACGATACGGATCGCTTCCAGAAGATTCACACAGCCCATACCAGTGATGTCGCCGGTAGTCAGCGGCTGATCGAAAGACACGCCTACGAAACTCTGGGCCGCGAGGTTGTAGACCTCGGTCGCTTCGGTGGTCTGAAGCAGACGGATGCTGGCCGACAGGTCGGTCAGGTCGTACTCGACCAGATGCAGGTTGGGATTCTTTTCAATCCCAAGCTCCTCGATGCGCCAGAAATTGACAGAACTGGTCCGACGGTAGGTGCCGTACACCGTATAACCCTTTTCCAGCAGCAATTCCGCCAGGTAGGCGCCGTCTTGCCCAGTAATGCCAGTAACGATAGCTTTCATGCGATTCCTCTAAACTCCATTAAAGAGCCTTTGCCAGGCCCTGCTGTGTCATGTGCGCCATTGAGCTCTATGCGACGAGCCGCAAGTTCTTGCAGATCATACAGAATGCGGTTCGTGACGACGATACCAAAGCTGCTGGCAACACGTAACAGAGTCATAATGCCAGCATTGCGTGACAGCCTTTCGACTGACAAGGCTTGCATTCTGCACGACTCCACTCTCCGGCACCCACTATAAAAATCAGGAAGTTGCGGGCTTCATGCCGCTACCTGACACTGCGCACCGCACAGTACAAAGAAATAATGTAGAAAGGGTGACACTCCCCGCCCCCCAGCCTAAAATGGCGTGTTTTTTTGATCAACAATCTGGTGCTATTAATGCGCAATGGTTCAGTAAGTATCGCCGTGTCGGACATCATCGCCGCGACAAGGCGCTACTCATTAGTAGGGATGCTAGGCTGGCAAGACGTCCGGCAGCGCTATAGAAGGTCGGCACTGGGACCGTTCTGGCTGACCATCAGCATGGGCGTCATGATCGGTACCATCGGCGTGGTTTTCGGCCAGATCTTCAATTCGCCGATTCAGGAATTCCTTCCATTCCTCGCCATCGGCATGATCCTGTGGAGTTTCATGTCCACGGTCATTACTGAAGGATGCACCGGGTTCATTGCGGCCGAAGGCATCATCAAACAACTGCCGATCCCGCTATTCGCGCACATCATGCGCATGATCTGGCGCAACATATTGATTCTGGGCCACAACATCGTGATCTTTCCCCTGGTGCTGCTCGCGGTCAGCAAGCCACTGACATGGCTGGCGCTGCTGAGCATTCCGGGCTTCGCCGTGGCACTGCTCAACCTGACGTGGATTGCCCTGCTGCTGGGGATTCTCTGCGCACGCTACCGCGACCTCCCGCAAATCGTCGGGAGTCTGTTGCAAGTCGTGTTCTACCTCACACCGATCATGTGGATGCCAAGCCTGCTGCCACAGCGTGCCGGGCTGTACCTGCTGGACCTGAACCCGGCCTACCACATCATGTCGGTGGTTCGTTCGCCGCTGATCGGTCAATTGCCAACTGCCACCAACTGGTGGGTTTCCCTGGGCATGGCCGTCGTCGGCTGGGCCATTGCGCTCGTGGTCTACGGTCGCTACAAGCGCCGTATCGCTTACTGGCTCTAAGAAGAACTACTAATGTCCTTGATCGAATTCAAAAATGTTTGTGTAGATTTCCCGATCTACAACGCTAACGGCCGCTCCCTGAAAAAGCGTCTGATGCAGGTTGCGACCGGCGGTCAGTTGGGTGCGGACCAACAAGGTCGCGTAGTTGTCAGAGCACTGGAAGACTTGACGTTTACCCTGCGCGACGGCGATCGCGTCGGACTGCTTGGACATAACGGCGCCGGCAAGAGCACCCTGCTGCGCCTGCTCAGCAGCGTTTACGAGCCCTCCACTGGCACTGCCGTGATCAAGGGTGAAATCGGCTCGCTGATCGACATCTCGCTGGGCACGGACCCGGAAGCCACCGGGCGGGAGAACATTTTCCTGCGTGGCGGCATCCTCGGGATGACCAAGGCACAGATCGCCGAAAAGCTGGACGAGATCATCGAGTTTTCCGAACTGGGCGATTTCGTCGATATGCCAATCCGCACCTACTCGTCAGGCATGCACCTGCGTTTGGCGTTCGCGGTATCGACGACGATCAAACCGGAAATCCTGTTGATGGACGAATGGCTCTCGGTGGGCGACGAAGGCTTCAAGCACAAGGCTGAAATCCGCATGAACGAGCTGGTGAAGTCGACCAATATCCTGGTGATCGCCAGCCATTCGCGCGAACTGGTCATGCACACCTGCAATCGGGTGCTGTGGCTGGAACACGGCAAAATAAAGATGGATGGCGACCCGGCGACGGTCACCGCTGCCTATTTCGGAGCTTGAGTCAATGAACAGTACCAAGCGCAATGGCGTGGATATCCAGGTGGCCTTCACCCTGGCATCCAGACGACTGCACGCAAAACACACCATCGAAACGGGCGCCGCCGTACCCGAGGACGTCGCACCTATGCAGCCAGGCATGCGCCTGATCATTCGCCACTACACAAAGCAGACGCTTCGTCGCATTGCCCACCACAGCTTGCGCGTCGTGCGACCGCTGACCCGCCCGCTTTTGTTTCGTCTACGCAATTACTTCACCGCAGCCATCCGCCAGGAAATGCTGGAAGAGTTCAGCAAGCTGCAAAAGATCCAGTACCAGCAGCACCAGCAGATCGTCCTGGAGTTTCAGCGCCTGGCAAACTCGGCGAAAATCCAGACCCGGTTGTCACAGAAAATCTTTTCCAGCCAGCACTCGCTGGAAAGTCTGCAACAGCAACTGGACCGGATAGAACAGAAAAGCCTCGGCAACAATATCCCGGTAGCAGACGCCCCACCGGGTGAACGCGTGGACAATACGCGGCTGGCCCGAGGTGAGGACGCATGAAGACTGAAGTCATCGTGGTCGGTGCCGGCGGGCACGCGAAGGTGTGCATCGAACTGCTGCATGCGCAAGGCGACAAGGTGGCCTATTGCGTTGGTAATCCGGACAGCCCGGATACCTGCCTGGGCATCCCCGTACTCAAAAGCGACGATCACCTTGCAGCCCTGCGTCAGGACGGATACGAACAGGTGTTCATTGCCATCGGCTCGAATTCACTGAGAAACAAGTTGGCCCGGAAAGTCACCGAAATGGGGTTCCGCCTGGTCAATGCCATCAGTCCGGCGGCAGTGGTTTCACCTTCAGCCTTGCTGGGAACAGGCATTGCGGTGATGGCCGGTGCGGTCATCAATGCCGAGGCGACGATTTCTGACCTTTGCATCATCAACACCGGCGCCACCATTGACCACGATTGCGTGATTGGAGCCGCTGCACACATCGCCCCTCAGTGCGCGCTGGCGGGCAACGTGCAGGTGGGCACCCTGAGCTTTATCGGTGTCGGCAGCAAAATCATTCCCGAGATCCACATCGGTGAGTCGGTCATGGTCGGTGCCGGAAGCGTGGTCATTTCGAATATCGGGTCGGCAACCACAGTAGTCGGCGTGCCAGCCAAAGCTCTACACAAAATTTGAAGGAAGAAACATGAAACGTATTTCTGTTGCACAACCAAAGCTCGCCGGCAATGAACGCAATTACGTGCTGGATTGCCTGGACACCAACTGGATCTCTTCCAACGGCAAATACATCGGCGCCTTCGAAGAAAGCTTTGCAGCCTTCTGCGGCGTCAAGCATGCGATCGCCACCAATAACGGCACGACTGCGCTGCACCTGGCCCTGGTAGTACTGGACCTGCAACCGGGCGACGAAGTCATCATCCCGACGGTGACCTACATTGCCACGGCGAACGCAGTGCGCTATTGCGGGGCGACCCCGGTATTGGTGGATGTGTGCGCCGACACCATGAACATCGATCCGCAGACGATCGAAAGCAAGATCACTGCAAAAACCAAAGGCATTATCCCGGTGCACCTCTATGGCCATCCTGCACAAATGGATGTCGTCAATGAAATCGCCCGCAAACACAACCTCTGGGTGGTGGAAGATGCTGCCGAGGCACACGGTGCCGAAGTAAAAGGCAGCAAAGTCGGCAGCCTGGGGACTTGTGCGACCTTCAGCTTTTTCGGCAACAAGATCATCACCACCGGCGAAGGCGGCATGATCACCACCAACGACGATGAACTGGCCGCCAAACTGCGCCTGTTCCGTGGTCAGGGCATGGATCCGAATCGTCGGTACTGGTTCCCGGTGATCGGCTACAACTACCGCATGACCAACATCCAGGCAGCCATCGGTCTGGCCCAGATGGAAAACATTGCCACTGCACTGTCCGATCGCGATCGTCTGGCCGGCTGGTACAACGAAGCGCTGGCAGACCTCAAGGGCAAGATCGTTCTGCCAACCGAGGCCGCCTGGGCCAAACAGGTGTTCTGGATGTACAACATCTTCCTGGCCGATGGTGACGAGCACAAACGCGACGCGGTCATGCAGAAACTGGATGCGATGGGCATCGAAACCCGCCCCGTTTTCTATCCGATGCACGTTCTGCCACCTTACAAGGAAGACAATGTCTACCCTGTGGCAGACCTCTGGTCGGGCCGCGGCATCAACCTGCCAACGCACCAGGACCTGACTCAGGCAGACATCATCAGAATTGCAGCCAGCCTGCGTGAGGTCTTGGCAGACTGATGAAAATCGCCCTTTGCTCCACTTTTGTGCCCTTTATCCGCGGGGGCGGAAGAAATATCGTCGACTGGCTGGCCTCTACCCTGACGGCTGCCGGGCATCAGGTCGAAGTCGTCTACCTGCCTGAACTCGATGCGCCGGATCTGCTGTTCCAGCAGATGATGGCGCTGCGTTGGGTGGATATTCAGGCCGCCGATCGGATCATCTGCTTCCGCCCCCAGTCGCACCTGATTCCTCACCCGCATAAAATCCTCTGGTTTATCCACCATATCCGTGCGTTCTACGATATGTGGGACAGCCCGTATCGCGACTTTCCGGACAACGCCAAGCATCGCGCCATCCGCGATGCACTGGCTGACGCCGATACCAGGGCACTGGGCGAAGCAAAGACCATTTTCACCAACTCCAAGGTCGTATCCAACCGACTCAAGACCTATAACGATGTCGACAGCGAGGTGCTCTACCCGCCTGTATTCGAATCGGAACGGTTCTTTTGCGCCGGATACAACGACGAGATCGCTTATATCTGCCGCCTCGAACATCACAAGCGCCAGCACTTGCTGATCGATGCACTGAGCTATACCACGACGCCGGTTCGCCTGCGTCTGTTGGGAACGGGAGCCGGGCCTGACTACGGTATTTCCCTGCGGCAGAAGATCGAGGAATACGGTCTCGAAGATCGCGTGACCCTTGATGATCGCTGGATCACTGAAGAGGAAAAGGTCGAGCATCTGTCGGTATGTCTCGCCGCCGCTTACCTGCCGGTCGACGAGGACTCCTACGGCTATCCGAGCCTGGAAGCCAGTCACGCCGAAAAACCGATTCTCACCACCACCGACTCGGGTGGCGTGCTGGAGTTGGTCAAGGACGGCTATAACGGCTACATCGCCGAACCGACGCCCGAGTCCCTGGCCCAGGCGATGGACAAGTTGTACAGGGATCGGAGCAACACCGAAGCCATGGGCAAGAACGCCAAACAGCGATTGGTTGACTTGAAAATTTCCTGGTCACATGTGCTGGAGCGTCTGTTGGCATGAAAGTCCTGATTGTAAACAACATGGCCCCGTTCATCTGGGGCGGTGCGGAAGAGCTGGCTGTCAATCTGCAAAGAAACCTGATCATTGCCGGTCACGATGCCGAAGTCATGCGCATACCGGCTCAGTGGGAACCTGCCTCGCGCATCCCCTCCCAGATGCTGATGACGCGCACCATGGAAATCTTCAACACCGATCACGTCATCGCCTTGAAGTTTCCGGCGTATCTGGTCCGCCACCACAGAAAGTCATTGTGGCTGCTGCATCAATATCGTCAGGCCTACGACCTGTACGATGTCGGGCAAACCAATCTGCCAGCGGACCAAAGCGGTACGGACATTCGCAACGCCATCATCAACGCGGACAACGAAACCTTCGCCGAGAGCCGCCACATCTACACCAACTCGGAAGTCACGCGACAGCGCCTGTTCAAATACAACGGGTTCGATTCGCAGGTGCTGCTGCCGCCGGTCAACGACCCGGAAGCGCTCACCGGCGGGGAGTATGGCGACTATATTTTTGCCGGTGGCCGCGTCAACAGCATGAAGCGTCAGTACCTGCTCCTGCAGGCGCTCGCCAAAGCCGATCAACGCGTCAAGCTGGTCATTGCCGGCCCTCCCGAGTCCCATGCCGATACGCTGCAACTGCATTCGATCATCAACGAATTCGGCCTGCATGACCGCGTCAAGCTTGACCTTGGCTTCCTGCCGCGTGCCACCTACGTCAACTACGTCAATCAGGCGCTCGCCGTCGCCTACATCCCTTTTGACGAAGATTCGCTGGGCTATGTGGCCATGGAAGCTGCAACGGCGCGCAAAGCGCTGATCACCACGACAGACAGTGGCGGGATCCTTGGCCTGGTCACCCCCCACGAGTCCGGCTGGCGGGCAGAACCCACCGCCGAAAGTCTCGCGGAAGCCATGAATGCCGCTTTTGAGAGCAAGACCCGGACCATCCAGTATGGTGAAGGCGCCCAGGCGCTGTGGAATACGCTGGGCATCAATTGGCCCGAGACCATCGAGGCGCTTCTCAAATGAAACTTGTCATCTTCACACCCGGCGTCAAATCCTCTGCCATTGGCCGGATGACGCGCCTCGTGGTGCGTGCACTGCTGAGCCAGCAGCATCACGTTGTTCTGGTACGAACCGAGAGCGCCCATGTCCTGGCCAAAGAGCCGCACGACTTTGGTTGCACCGCCATCCCCTGGACCGACGAAGAGCAGGTTGCTCAAGAAGTGGCCAGCGCCGACTGCCTTGTCTACCAGATCGGCGACAATTACGAGTTTCATGAAGGTGGCGTGGCCTGGCTGCATAAGGCCCCGGGCATTGTTTGCCTGCACGATTTCTTTCTTGGCCACCTGTTCTGGGGCTGGGCGCAACAACGACGCGATGAGGCCAATGACATCCTGACTCAGTGGTATGGCAGCAAAATTGCCACCAACTACTTCAATGTCAGTGATAGCGCCACCTTTATCAGCTCGACACGCGAGACTGCCCCGCTGACCGAATGGATCAGCTCGATGGCCACCGGCGTGATCACCCACAGTAACTGGGGCTGCAAGCGAGTAATGGCTGCGTGTGCAGGTCCGGTTTTCGTGACGCCGCTGGCCTACGATGCACCAGGAGCTGTTGACGCCGAAGAAGAACGCAAAAGTGACGGCAAACTGAAGGTGCTGACGATCGGCCATGTCAACCCGAACAAGCGGGTTGAAAGCTGCATCAAGGCCATCGCAAGCAACGCTTCATTGCGCAAGAACATCAGCTATCGCCTGGTAGGCGCCATTCTTCCGGACGTCGAAAGTAAACTGACCGAAATGGCCGCCAAGGGAGGGGTCGAACTGATCATTTCCAACGAAGTCGACGATGCCACGCTGTCCGAAGCCATCAGAGAAGCCGACGTGATCAGTTGCCTGCGCTGGCCTAGCCTGGAAGCCGCTTCTGCTTCAGCCATTGAAGCGATGCTCTATGGCAAAGCCACTATCGTCACCGACACCGGCTTCTACAAGGAACTACCGGACCAATATGTATTGAAAGTGTCGCCCGACAACGAGATTGAAGATCTGAAAAAGATTTTCCTTTCGCTGCGCAGCAAGCCATCTTCGGCCGCCGAGATCGGCAAACAGGCGCAAGCATGGGCCAAAGAGACTTTCACCGCCGAGAATTACGCTCACAAGCTGGAACAGGCCATTCCGGTCGTGCTTCGAGCGAAGGTGGTGATTTCGGCAGTCGATCATTTTGCGACCATCATCGAAAAATGGTCAGCCAGCCCTGAATTGCTCGGGACTCCGGAGATCCTCAAGCCCTTGAGCATCTTCAATACCAATACGATCGTCTGAACCGGACGTGCGGTGGATCAGCATCTGATCCACCGCAAACCGCCCGCGTTATTGTTGCTTCAAACTTCCAAAAACAAACTGTGCCGTGTCTTTCCAGGCAACGGGTTTGTAGTCACGCTTGATCGCTTCTTCCTTGGCCGCCAGTGCCAGCGGATCAAAAGCATACTTCTGCAGTTCGGCGACCCACGCCGACACATCCCATGGCTCCAGATAATCCAGCAGTTCCCCGCCCACTTCGGGAATCGACGCTGCATTGGAGGCCAGGCAGTACTTGCCGGCAGCCAGGCTTTCTGCAACCGGTAAACCCCAGCCTTCATACAAGGACGGGAATGCCGTCATCATGCAGTTGCGATACAAGTGCATGAGGTCAGAGTCCGAAACGTTGTTGAGGATGCGAATGTAGTCCTTTGTCCGCGGGTCAAGCGCGATATCCGACAACAAATCACCTACCCCCCAACCCGGCATCCCGACAAACACCAGTTTTGGCAAATCCTTGACTCCGTCATCGATCAGACGGGTATAGGCACGGTACAGGACCTCATGGTTCTTGCGGCGCTCGATCGTCGAAACGAACAATACGAAGCGCTCTTTCAGCAAGGCCTGCACATCTGCACTGATGGTGTCGCTCAACTCATGGGAGAGCTGGCAACCCAACTTGACCACCGCCGTCTCGGGCACAGGGGCACCCAACTCTTCGAGTAGCGCGACCAGATCCTTGCGCGTGCATTCCGAGATACACAGGATCTTGTCCGCACACCACGCAACATCGGCAAAGTAGTTGGCAAACTTGGCGGCCACATCACCGACGCACAGATGCGGCAGTCTTACCGGAATCACGTCGTAGCAGAAAAGAACGACGCGCAGACCAACTTGCTTCTTGAGTTCATAAAGATGCGGCAGGTTTTTGTTGTCCCAGTCCAGCCCAACCGAGATGTAACTATCGCCCTTTGCGAAAGGATGACCGCCGGTGCGCACCTTGTGAAACGAAGGATTGAACACATGGCTGCGATTGGCTGGCCTGAAGAACGCCAGAGTCGCCGACTTCAGGTGTCGAACACCAATCACGGCTTCGACAATGGAGGTACGGCGCAATTGAAAGAACTGATAAATGCGCCCGCTCACCTTGGGCGGCAGGCGATTGAGTACCTTGATTGCCTTTTCTTTCAACCGGGCCTCAATTGAACTTTTATTCGAACTGCCTGCAGCGATCCGGCCTGGCGCAGGCATGTGCGCGCCAGAAATTCTTTTCAGGGTGGCAGCGACCTCGGCTGCGTCAATTGCGCTGTAACCGGTGGCATGACTGTAGAAGCAAAACTTCACATCTTCGCCCGCAGCAATCAACTCAAGTGCATGGGTGGCAGCCTCTGCCTCCGTGCGAATAATGCCTACCGCCGGCCGACGCCAGCCGAGAATGGTCGTTACATCAAACCAGGTGGTCATGCTTGCGCCTTCTTTTCAATGACTTCTGCCGCTGCATGCGGGATCGACTCAAGGCTACGGACCCAGGTCAATGGTTCGCGGGATACCCTGTCCGGCCCGTTGGCATCAATGGTTGCCGGCCCCGTCAGGCGCAGGCGAATCGCCGCATGAAACTCGTCCGGCGTACGGGCAACACTGATTTCCGGCAGATTCAGGTGCTGCTCAAAGCCACGGAAAGCCGACTCTGTGCCAATGACGTACTTGCCCGAATAGATGGCTTCGGCCGTCTTGATGTTGGAACCGCCACCATGAGGAATCGGCAACAGGAACGCATGCGCCAGCGTTTTCACGGCATCCAGGTCTTCATCCGGCAGCATGTAGAGCAGCTGCAGACGCGACAGATTCAGCTGTCCCCAGCGACTGTCACGCAGCGCTGCCTCAAGGTGCTCACACACACTGCCGACCACCACCAGTTTGCTATCCGGCGGTATGCACGCCAGTGAACTGCCGAGGCACTCATTGAAGCCCTTGAAATTAGGCGGGTGGGCGCTGGCAACATAGAGAATCCACGGAGACTGCGGCAGACGCTCTTTCCAGCTGGCGAGCAGCTCCGGCTTCGCCGACCATGGCGCGATTCCATTGGAGGCAAGCAGTGGTTTTTTCGCCCCCCAGGCCTGGAGAATGTCGTAATCCGCCTGGGTAACGGCCACGGCAATATCGGCCTCAAGAGCCGCCTTGCGCTCCAGGGCCTCGATATCCGCGATGACCGGCTCCGCACCTTTGATAGCGTAACTGTCGAGGATTTCCTGCTTCAGCGGAGCCTCGATGTTCTGCGATCCGTAAATCAGGCACGCATTGGCGTGCTGCGGCATCTGACGGATCTTCAGTACCAAGGGCCACAGCCACGGCTGCTCGACATGAATCACGTCGATAACCGGCGGCAATTTCTTGAGAATGTCTGCGAACCCGCCTTGTTCCGATGCGGCGAATTCGCCCGAAAGCAAGTCGTTGATCAAGGGAACATAGGTGCCCTTGTATTTCCGGAAGGGGCTGCCAGCGGGAAAACTGACATCGTTGGCTCCCAGGCTCGAAGGCGGATAGCCCTCCGGCTCATAAACCGCCAGATGAGTCACACTCCAGCCATTTTCGCCAAAGGTTTTCGCGATATTGGCAACCCGGACCTGCCCCCCGTGTCGGGGAGAGGCGATCGGATAGGTGCTTAACAATAAAACCGTTTTCAAAATAGGAACCTATTGAATTGATATTTCACAACCTGCACCCGCACCGCAATGGTTCGCTCATCGAGACTCGGGCGCCGTCGAATACCAAAGAAACGAAGACTCAAGCGCCCTTGATCAACAGCTCGATCTCTTTCAAACGCGCCCACATCAACGCCTGATCGCCTCTGGCTTCGACATTGAGCCGTAACAGCGGTTCGGTGTTGGAGCCGCGCAGGTTGAAACGCCAGTCGGCAAAGGAAACGCTGATGCCGTCGGTTCTGTCGATCTCAGGATTCTGCGGCAAATAATGCGCCAGAACCTTCTGCAGCATCGCCGGTACATCCTCGACGCGATAGTTGATCTCGCCGGTGCACGGATAGGCAGCAATGCGCTCGTCGACCAGTTGCGCCAGGGTCTTGCCCGTGGTGGACATCAGGGCCGTCACGAGCAACCAGGGAATCATCCCGCTGTCGCAGTAGGCGAAATCGCGGAAATAGTGGTGAGCGCTCATTTCGCCACCATAAATGGCATCTTCAAGACGCATGCGCTCTTTGATGAAGGCATGCCCGGTCTTGCACAACACCGGCACACCACCGGCCTGCTCGACCTGATCAATGGTATTCCAGGTCAGGCGCGGGTCATGAATGATTTTGCTTTCAGGGTGTTGCTTGAGCAGCATTTCTGCCAGCAACCCGACCAGATAATAGCCTTCGATAAACCGGCCGGTTTCATCGAAAAAGAAGCAGCGGTCGAAATCGCCGTCCCATGCCAGCCCGACATCACAGCCATTGTCGAGCAGCGCCTGGCGGGTCAGCTCGCGATTTTCCGGCAGCAGCGGATTGGGTACGCCGTTGGGAAAATGGCCATCTGGCTCGGCATTGATCACTACCCATTCGAACGGCAGCTTGTCGATCAGGGCCTGCAACACCGGACCGGCCGCGCCATTGCCCGGATCGGCCAGCACTTTCAGCGGCTTGAGCTCTGCGACGTTGATATAGGTGAGCAAGTGATCGATGTAGCGGCTCTTATCGAGCTCATGCCGAACTTCACCAGCCTTGTCCGCCAGCGCACCGAGATCGCCGCTTTCCACCCGGTCACGAATCGCATTGAGGCCTGTGTCGCCACTGATCGGTCGCGACTGCGACTTGACCAGCTTCATCCCGTTGTAGCCTTTTGGATTGTGGCTGGCGGTGATCATCACCCCGCCGTCGGCACCGAATGCACTGGTGGCAAAATAGACCTCTTCGGTACCGCACAGTCCGATATCTATGACATCCGCGCCCGCCTCCATCAAACCCCGGGTCATCGCCTCGGCGAGCATCGGGCTTTCCAGGCGCATGTCTCGCCCCAGCACAATGCTTTTACCTTGCAGCTCAACGACCATTGCACGGCCAATTCGATAAGCGACATCCTCGTTCAGGTCGGACGGCACTTCGCCACGGATGTCATAAGCCTTGAAGCATCGGGTTTTGATCGGGGTATGCATTTTGATCTCTTGCCTGGTAGTCCGAGACGGCGGATGGGGAGCGCCACGGCTGTGTGTCATCTATAGGGATTGAAGTCGCAGGTGGGCACATGCAAATAAGCCTGATCGGCAAAACAATCACCGACCAGGCTTATGACTGGCAGCACGCGGTTACTTGTCAACGCGGCCGTAGTTGTCTTCAAAACGCACGATATCGTCTTCACCCAGATAATCGCCGCTTTGCACTTCAATGAGGACGAGGTCAATGACGCCCGGGTTCATCAGGCGATGCTGGTGTCCGGCACGAATGAACGTCGATTCGTTGGTGTTGAGCATCAGTTCCTGCTGGTCGTTGACCACCACGGCCATCCCGCTGACAACAATCCAGTGCTCACTGCGATGGTGATGCATCTGCAATGAGAGCGAAGCCTTCGGTTTCACGACGATACGCTTGATCTTGAAGCGCTCGCCATTTTCCAGGGTGGTGTAGGTACCCCATGGACGGTGGACCGTGCGATGCAGCAAATGCACCGTATGGCTGCAGGCCTTGAGCTGGTTGACGATGTGCTTCACATCCTGGGCATGGTCCTTGTGGGCGATCATCACCGCATCCGGGGTGTCGATGACCAACAGGTCTTCCACACCGACCAGAGCTGTCAGACGCCCCTCACTGTTCACATAGTTGTTGCGCGAACCGTGAGACAGCACTTCACCTTCGAAGCGGTTGCCGTTTTCGTCTGGCGCAGTCAATTCGCTTACGGCGTTCCAGGAACCGATGTCACTCCAGCCGATATCGCAAGGAATGGTCGCGACCTTGTCCGAGCGCTCCATCAGCGCATAGTCGATGGAGATATCCGGCACCTGGGCGAAGCTTTCGCTATCCAGAGCCAGGCAACGGTATTTGCTGGACGAGGTCAGACGCGACACCTCGATGGTTTTGGCAACAGCCTCGACGACGTCGGGCGCATGCAGACGCAGCTCTTCCAGAACGGTGCCGACACGGAAGCAGAACATGCCCGAGTTCCAGAAGTAGTTGCCAGCACCTACGTAGGCCTGTGCGGTTTCCAGATCCGGCTTTTCGACAAACCGCGCGACCTTCAAACCACCGTTGAGCGGGGCATCCTTTTGCGCTTCGATGTAGCCAAAGCCCGTTTCAGGATACGTCGGCTGAATACCGAAAGTGACAAGCCAGCCTTCACCTGCCAGCGCAACCGCGCTGGCAACTGCGGCGGCGAAGGCCTTTTCGTCCTTGATCAGGTGATCGGCTGCCAGCACCAGCATATGGGCGTCGGGGCCATGAGTGGCGTCCAGTTGCAATGCTGCCGCCGCTACTGCCGCCGCAGTGTTGCGCCCGAACGGTTCGAGGATGAACCCTTGCGCATGCTTGGCGGTATTGACCACCCCGTACTCGTCTTCAGTCTTGAACAGCAACTCACGGTTGGTCACCGTAAGGACTTCCACGACACCTTCAAGACGTGAAGCACGCAGGAACGTCTTCTGGATCAGATTCTGGCCATCCGGCAAATCCATGAAAGGCTTGGGATGGGCTTCACGGGAAACAGGCCACAACCGGCTGCCCACTCCGCCAGACAAAATTACGGGAATCAGTTCCATGCTCTAAGTCCTTAATCCCCTTTCCTGCGGTGATCTTCAGGAAAGCAGGCTCAGTTATGTTTCTAGTCGTTCCTGCACCGAATCAGGTGAAGGACCCTTGCCCCGTCTGCCCACTTCAAGGCGACGGAACCCATGACACTCGCACCTTTACAAGCGTCGAATACATTGCCCGATACTGTCGGCCATTCTACAGCGGCTGCCCGCTATTAATAACTCGACAATTGAATGCAACAGACCGACGCCAAGGGCAAAACGGCCATCAATGCGACGGCTGATCCAGCAACTTCTGCAAATATTGACCATAACCGGTTTTCTTCAGGCGCTGCGCCTGGGCATCGACCTGCTCAGCGGTAATCCAGCCGTTGTGATACGCAATTTCTTCCAGGCAAGCGACCTTCAAGCCCTGGCGATGCTCGATGGTATGCACGAAGTGACCGGCTTCAAGCAGCGAGTCGTGTGTACCGGTATCCAGCCAGGCGAAACCGCGACCCAACATTTCGACGTTGAGCGTCTTTTGTTCCAGATAAGCGCGGTTGATGTCGGTGATTTCCAGCTCGCCACGCTCTGAAGGCTTGATGTTTTTAGCGATTTCCACGACCTGGTTATCGTAAAAATACAGGCCGGTGACCGCGTAATTGGATTTCGGTTTTTGCGGCTTCTCTTCAATGCTCAGCGCGCTGCCGTTGGCATCGAACTCCACCACCCCGAAACGCTCCGGATCGGAAACGTGATAACCGAAGACCGTTGCCCCCGAAGGCTGGGCATTGGCGGAGCGCAGGTTCTCGGTGAAATATTGTCCGTAGAAAATATTGTCGCCGAGAATCAGGCAGCAAGGGTCGTCGCCAATGAACTCTTCACCAATGATGAAGGCTTGCGCAAGCCCGTCGGGACTTGGCTGTTCGGCATAACTCAACTCGATCCCGTACAGGCTGCCATCACCCAGCAACTTGCGGAAATTCGGCAAGTCCTCCGGGGTGGAAATGATCAGGATTTCACGCATGCCTGCCAGCATCAGTACCGACAGCGGGTAAAAAATCATCGGTTTATCGTAGATGGGCAGCAGCTGCTTGGACACGCCCAGGGTGACCGGGTGCAAACGAGTCCCCGAGCCGCCGGCCAGAATGATGCCTTTACGGTTAGTCTTGATCATTTATTCAGAATTTCCCTGAGCATTCGGGTTACACCACTTTGCCAGTCCGGCAAGTGTAGAGAAAAGGCGTCACACAACTTCCGTGTATTCAAACGAGAATTCAAGGGACGGCACGCCGGCGTCGGATAGGCGCTGGTGGGAATCGGGTCGATCGCAGTGACCGCGAACGCTTCGCCGCAGGTACGGGCAAAGTCAATCACAAAGGACGCATAACCATGCCAGGACACTTCCCCGCCGGCCACCAGGTGGTACACGCCGGACAACTGCGGATCCAGCTTGACGCGCTGAATCGCCAGAGCGGTGACATCGGCAATCAGATCCGCCCCCGTTGGCGCACCAATCTGGTCGCAAATGACCTTCAGGGTTTCGCGCTCTTTGGCCAGGCGCATCATGGTTTTGGCAAAGTTGCTGCCCCGGGCGCCGTAAACCCAGCTGGTTCGAAAAATCAGATGTTTGCAGCCCGAGGCAATAATGGCGTTTTCACCAGCCATTTTGCTCGCGCCGTAATGATTCAGCGGATCGACGGCATCTGTTTCCACCCAGGGCGTGGTTCCCTGGCCGTTGAATACATAGTCGGTCGAATAGTGAATCAGCCATGCCCCCAAGGCCGCCGCCTCTTCAGCCATGACCTGACTGGCCTGAGCGTTCACACAATCGGCCAGTTGCGTCTCGACCTCAGCCTTGTCGACGGCGGTGTATGCAGCAGCGTTGACAATGACATCGGGACGAAGCGTGCGAATCGTGGCGCGCAGCCCGACGAGGTCGCAGAGATCTGCGCAAAGGCCATCTGCGCCGTGACGATCAAGGGCAATCAACTGGCCGAGCGGAGCGAGCGAGCGCTGAAGCTCCCACCCGACTTGCCCGCTTTTGCCCAGCAGCAGAATTTTCATCACTGGCTCGAACGATCCGCATAATTCTGATCGATCCATTGCTGGTAGGCGCCGCTCTTCACATGTGCAACCCAATCAGCATTGCTCAAATACCATTCGACCGTTTTACGGATCCCGGTCTCAAAGGTTTCCTCTGGCGTCCAGCCCAGCTCACGCTGGATCTTGCTGGCATCGATTGCATAACGCTGGTCGTGGCCAGGTCGATCCTGCACATAAGTGATCAGACTGGCGTGCGGGCAATAGGCCGAATCGGGGCGCAACTCATCGAGCAACGCACACAGCGTGTGCACTACTTCAATATTCTGCTTTTCGTTATGGCCGCCAATGTTGTAAGTCTGGCCGACCACACCTTCGGTCACGACTTTATAAAGCGCGCGGGCATGATCCTCGACATAAAGCCAGTCACGTACCTGGTCACCTTTGCCATACACCGGCAAGGGTTTGCCTTCCAGCGCATTGAGGATAATCAGCGGAATGAGCTTCTCGGGAAAGTGACACGGACCGTAGTTGTTCGAGCAATTGGTGACCAGGGTCGGAAGGCCGTAGGTTCTGGCCCACGCACGCACCAGGTGATCGGAACTGGCCTTGCTGGCCGAATATGGCGAACTCGGTTGATAGGGTGTCTCTTCGGTGAACAGGTCTTCAGGCCCTTCAAGGTCGCCGTACACCTCATCCGTCGAGATATGGTGGAAGCGAAAAGCGGCCTTGCGCACATCGTCCTGGGCCAGCCAATAGTGGCGTGCTGCCTCCAGCAAGGTGTACGTACCAATGATGTTGGTCTGAATGAATTCGGAGGGCCCGGAAATCGAACGGTCGACATGGGACTCTGCCGCCAGGTGCATGATCGCATCCGGCTGATGCGCTTGCAGCACACGGTCTATCTGCTGGCGATCGCAGATATCCACTCGCTCGAAAACATAACGTTCGTCCTGACTGACTTGCGCCAGCGATTCAAGATTACCGGCATACGTCAGCTTGTCGACGTTCACTACGGAGTCGGTTGTATTGGAAATAATATGACGAATAACTGCCGAGCCAATAAACCCGGCGCCGCCGGTCACTAGAATTTTCACGCGAAACCATACCCTTGAGTTGCTGACAGTACCGCCAATCGAGCGCTGTCCGGTCCATGATCGCAACTGTCATTACATCGAAAGGCGTCTGCCGAAGCCAGCCTTTGACGACGCGCAAACAGGCCGCTATCGAATAAGGGCGGCATTTTACAGCTTAATGAACGATTTACTAATGGATATAGATGGACCAGAGCGCAATTTCGACAGATGCCCCGCCGCTGCCATTTCAGACCAGACGCTTGCGCGAGGCTCTGGACGAACGCCCCAGAAACCAGGCGAGTATTGGACCAATCAACATACCGACAAGCAACGCCAAAACCATTACAAGCGATGCCGGAAGTTGTGGAGCCGACCAGCCGAGGAATATCAGCGAGATCGATTGCTGGTTTTCCAGAACGAATGCCAGAACAACCAACACCAGCAAAAGAATGAATGCGCCAAGAAGCATGCGCTTGAGATTACGCATGAAAAACTCCCTGCAGGGTCGCGACGGTCAAATCTCGTCCTCCTCTTCGTTCACCCGATCACGCAGCTCTTTACCTGGCTTGAAATGCGGAACGAATTTGCCGTCAAGGCTGACCGACTGGCCGGTTTTTGGATTGCGGCCTACGCGCGGGGCACGATAGTGCAATGAGAAGCTGCCAAACCCACGGATCTCGATACGATCACCGGTCGCCAGACATTGGGACATTTGTTCAAGCATGGTCTTGATGGCCAGCTCCACATCCTTGGATGAGAGTAGCCCTTGATGGGTGACAATTCGTTCGATCAACTCCGACTTCGTCATATTTTTCCCTTCTTTTTCAAGCAGCTAGATCAGCGCTTGAAAGGTTTTAGCACGCCCGGAAGATTTTGAACAGCCCAGGGATTGACATATCTTCCTCGGCGCCGAAACGCCCGTTTTCAGGGCATCAAACCCGCAAACACGCTCTACCGGCATATCACCAGCATCGTGCGGGTGACGTAGCCTGCCGGGTTGAAGCCAAAAGGAAA
This sequence comes from Pseudomonas sp. GNP014, assembly GCF_054344005.1. Taxonomy (NCBI): domain Bacteria; kingdom Pseudomonadati; phylum Pseudomonadota; class Gammaproteobacteria; order Pseudomonadales; family Pseudomonadaceae; genus Pseudomonas; species Pseudomonas sp. GNP014. Next base: position 5,646,609 of record NZ_JBTGUS010000001.1, read on the forward strand.
CTCCTCCTCATCCCTGGCATCGTCAGATCGCGTGATCACCTTGTATCCAGCCCCCTTGCACTCCTTCGCCGCACGCCGCTGACACTTGTCCCAGCCAGAGCCCAATCCGGAGCAGTCTATCTCTATGCCACTGACACCTCGCACCGCATGGGTCTTGGCGCTGGTGGTACAGCCCGCTAGAACCACAGCAGCCAAGAGGACGATAAACTTGTTCATTCACTTCCTTATGCCAGGCGAAGCCCGACGACTACACGCTTAAGAACTAGCTTAGTCGTGAATAGGCGATTGATCCGATTAAAGAAACAGACCATCAGGGAAATGATTTGGTTTCACCTACAAGCACACTCATAAAAAAGGACAGCAAAAATCGGTAAATCGCAGGCACAAAAAAGGGCGACCGAAGTCGCCCTTTTTCATGATCAAGCAGAACTTAGTTCTGTTTGGCCATTGCTTGCTTCAGCAGAGCAGCCATAGTGGTATCGGCTGGAGCTTCCTGAACGGAGTTCAGGCTCTGGATAGCTTCTTTCTCTTCAGCATCGTCTTTCGATTTGATCGACAGCTGAATTACACGGCTCTTACGATCAACGCTGATGATCTTGGCTTCTACTTGCTGGCCTTCTTTCAGAACGTTGCGCGCGTCTTCAACGCGGTCACGGCTGATTTCGGAGGCTTTCAGAGTCGCTTCGATATCGTCGGCCAGAACGATGATGGCGCCTTTGGCGTCAACTTCTTTCACGGTGCCAGTAACGATTGCGCCTTTGTCGTTAACCGAGACGTACTCGGAGAACGGATCGCTTTCCAGTTGCTTGATGCCCAGGGAGATGCGCTCGCGCTCTGGGTCAACCGACAGGATAACGGTGTCCAGCTCGTCGCCCTTCTTGAAACGACGTACGGCTTCTTCGCCCACTTCGTTCCAGGAGATGTCGGACAGGTGAACCAGACCGTCGATGCCGCCGTCCAGACCAATGAAGATACCGAAATCGGTGATCGACTTGATGGTGCCGGAGATCTTGTCGCCCTTGTTGAACTGGCCAGAGAAGTCTTCCCACGGGTTCGACTTGCACTGCTTGATGCCCAGGGAGATACGACGACGCTCTTCGTCGATGTCCAGAACCATGACTTCCACTTCGTCGCCGACTTGTACGACTTTCGAAGGGTGGATGTTTTTGTTGGTCCAGTCCATTTCCGAAACGTGTACCAGACCTTCAACGCCTTCTTCCAGCTCAGCGAAGCAGCCGTAGTCAGTCAGGTTGGTTACACGAGCGGTAACGCGAGTGCTTTCTGGGTAACGGGCTTTGATAGCAACCCATGGATCTTCGCCCAGTTGCTTCAGGCCCAGGGAAACACGGTTGCGTTCGCGATCGTATTTCAGAACCTTAACGTCGATTTCGTCACCAACGTTGACGATCTCGGAAGGATGCTTGATGCGCTTCCAGGCCATGTCGGTGATGTGCAGCAGGCCGTCCACGCCACCCAGATCGACGAATGCGCCGTAATCGGTGAGGTTTTTGACGATACCTTTGACTTGCTGGCCTTCCTGCAGGGATTCCAGCAGAGCTTCACGCTCGGCGGAGTTCTCGGCTTCCAGGACGCTGCGACGGGAAACGACAACGTTGTTGCGCTTCTGGTCCAGCTTGATGACCTTGAATTCCAGCTCTTTGCCTTCCAGGTGCGTGGTGTCGCGCACTGGACGGACGTCAACCAGGGAACCTGGCAGGAACGCACGGATGCCGTTAACGTCGACAGTGAAGCCGCCTTTAACCTTACCGTTGATAACGCCCTTGACCACTTCCTCAGCTGCGAAGGCTGCTTCCAGAACGATCCAGCATTCAGCGCGCTTGGCTTTTTCACGGGACAGCTTGGTTTCACCGAAACCGTCTTCAACCGAGTCCAGCGCAACGTGAACTTCGTCACCGACATTGATAGTCAGATCGCCAGCGTCGTTGTAGAACTGCTCAAGCGGGATGAGTGCTTCAGACTTCAGGCCAGCGTGAACGGTTACCCAGCGAGCTTGGTAATCGATATCAACGATAACACCGGTGATGATGGAGCCTGCCTGAAGGTTCAGGGTTTTTAGGCTTTCTTCAAAGAGTTCCGCAAAGCTTTCGCTCATTTTAATTCCTGTAAATGAGGGCGAAGGATACGCCCATCTCCACACCCCAGACGGTGTGGGTTAGTTTCATATAGAAGAAGCGCCGCAGGACTATGACTGGTCCCCTGCAACCTTCTTGGTCACCCGGCGATATCGCGAATGGCGATCTCGCTCATGATGCGTTCAAGCACCTGATCGATGGACAACTCCGTGGAATCCAGCTGTATCGCGTCGGCCGCCGGTTTGAGCGGGGCCACTGCGCGCTGGGTATCACGCTCGTCGCGTGCACGGATCTCATCTAGCAGACTCGACAGACTAACACCCTCGACTTTGCCCTTCAACTGCAAATATCGACGGCGCGCCCTCTCCTCGGCACTGGCGGTCAGGAAAATCTTCAGCGGTGCATCGGGAAACACCACCGTGCCCATGTCGCGACCATCGGCCACCAGGCCCGGCGCTTCCTGGAAAGCACGCTGGCGCTGCAGCAGCGCCTCGCGTACGGCGGGCAATGCAGCCACTTGCGAAGCGCCGGAACCGACGCTTTCGGTGCGAATGACATCGCTGACTTCATCACCTTCCAGAATGATTCGCTGCAACTGACCTTCGGTCGCCGCAATGAACTGCACATCCAGATGAGCGGCGAGTTTCTTCAGCAGCTCTTCATTGGTCAGATCAACGCCATGGTTATGCGCGGCAAAGGCGAGCAAACGGTAAAGCGCACCGGAATCCAGCAGGTTCCAGCCCAGACGCTTGGCCAGAATCCCGGCTACGGTGCCTTTGCCCGAGCCGCTTGGCCCATCAATGGTGATGACCGGTGCAATGTTTTTCACGACTGAGCCTCTTGTGCCACACGAATGCCGACCTGCCCGCACAATGCGAGGAAGTTGGGGAACGACGTCGCGACGTTGGCGCAATCATGGATGCGGATCGGTGCGGTGGCACGCAGGGAGGCCACACTGAAAGCCATTGCGATACGGTGATCGCCGTGACCATGCACTTCGCCGCCGCCGATCTGGCCGCCGTCGATGATGATGCCGTCCGGAGTCGGCTGGCATTTGACGCCCAGCGCCAACAGGCCGTCCGCCATCACTTGAATACGATCCGATTCCTTGACCCGCAGCTCTTCAGCGCCGGTCAGCACGGTGCGCCCTTCAGCACAGGCAGCAGCCACGAACAGCACCGGGAATTCGTCGATCGCCAACGGGACCAACTCTTCCGGAATCTCGATACCTTTAAGCTTAGCTGCCCGCACGCGCAGGTCAGCCACAGGCTCGCCGCCGACTTCACGCTGGTTTTCCAGAGTGATGTCCGCACCCATCAGGCGCAGGATGTCGATAACACCGGTACGAGTCGGGTTGATGCCGACGTGCTCTAGCACCAGCTCCGAACCTTCGGCGATCGACGCTGCCACCAGGAAGAACGCCGACGACGAGATGTCACCCGGCACTTCAATGTGGGTCGCAGTCAACTTGCCACCGGACTCGACCGAAGCCGTCGCACCTTCAACGCTGACCGGGTAACCGAAACCACGCAGCATGCGCTCGGTGTGATCGCGGGTTGGCGCAGGCTCGGTAACGGTCGTTTTGCCTTCCGCGTACAGGCCGGCGAGCAGCAGGCAGGATTTCACCTGGGCGCTGGCCATCGGCATGGTGTAGGTCAGCCCCTTGAGCTTGTGACCACCGCGAATGGTCATCGGCGGACGACCTTCGGCAGCGGTTTCGATCACGGCGCCCATTTCACGCAGTGGATTGGCCACGCGATTCATCGGACGCTTGGACAGCGACGCATCGCCGGTCAGGGTGCTGTCGAAGTCCTGCGCGGCCAGCAGGCCGGACAGCAGGCGCATCGACGTACCGGAGTTGCCCAGATAGATCGGGCCCGGCGCCGGTTTCAAGCCATGCAGGCCGACACCGTGAATGGTCACGCGGCCGTGGTGCGGGCCTTCGATGACCACACCCATATCGCGGAAAGCCTGCAAGGTCGCCAGGGCGTCTTCGCCCTCGAGGAAACCTTCCACTTCAGTCACGCCTTCAGCCAAGGAGCCGAGCATGATCGAGCGGTGGGAAATCGATTTGTCACCCGGTACGCGAATCCGACCGGAAAGGCGGCCACCAGGTTGAGCCAGGAAGATCAGATCGTTGGAATTCATAGCGTCCACATAGGCCCTGCGGGCCAGGATTTTACTGAAATGCTCGCGGGCAACCCGGGCGCGCGTGAAGACGCCCAACAATTGGTGCCCATCCCCTGCATCGACCGCGTCGCGCAAGGCGTCGAGGTCGCTGCGAAATGTATCGAGTGTGCGCAGGACAGCCTCGCGATTGGCAAGGAAGATGTCGTGCCACATCACCGGGTCGCTTCCGGCGATTCTTGTGAAATCGCGGAAACCGCCCGCAGCGTAACGGAAGATCTCAAGATTTTCATTGCGCTTGGCTAACGAATCGACCAGACCGAAGGCCAGCAGGTGCGGCAGATGACTGGTCGCAGCCAACACTTCATCGTGACGCTCGACCTGCATGTGCTCGACGTCTGCGCCCAATTCGCGCCACAAGCGATCGACCACCGCCAGCGCCGCCGGATCGGTTTGCTCAAGCGGTGTCAGGATCACCTTGTGCCGACGGAACAGTTCAGCGTTGGAAGCTTCCACCCCGCTCTGCTCGGAACCGGCAATCGGATGCCCCGGCACGAAACGCGCCGGCATGCCGCCGAACGCCTCGGTCGCCGCACGCACCACATTGCCCTTGGCACTGCCGACATCGGTCAGAATCGCCGCGCCCAGATCAACGCTCGCCAGACGGGCCAGCACTTTTTCCATGGCCAGGATCGGCACCGCCAGCTGAATCACGTCGGCGCCCTGACACGCGGCGATCAGATCGTCCTCGCAACGATCCACCACCCCCAACTCGACCGCCAGCTTGCGCGATTGCGGGTCGAGATCGACCCCGACCACTTCGCGACACACGCCGCTTTCACGCAAGCCTTTGGCAAACGAACCACCGATCAACCCCAGACCGACCACCACAAGGCGCCCGATCATAGGTGCAGCAGATTGCAGTGCAGTGACATCACCCACGAGCCAGAACCTTGCGCAGCGCTTCGAGGAAGCGGCTGTTTTCCGCTGGCAGACCGATGGTCACCCGCAGGTGGTTCGGCATGCCGTAGTTGGCCACTGGACGCACGATCACGCCTTCGCGCAGCAGTCCCTGGAACACCGGGGCAGCGACCTGAGCGAGATCAACGCAGATGAAGTTGCCTTTGGATTCGATCCAGCCCAGACCCAGCTCACGGAAACCGGCTTGCAGTTGCTGCATGCCCGACTCGTTGAGCTGACGGCTTTGCGCCAGATACTCATCGTCCTTCAATGCTGCACAGGCTGCCGCGAGGGCGAGGCTGTTGACGTTGAACGGCTGGCGAACGCGGTTCAGCACATCAGCGACCACCGGAGTCGACAGACCGTAGCCAACGCGCAGTGCCGCCAGACCGTAAGCTTTGGAGAAGGTGCGCGAAACCAGCAGGTTCGGATACGCGGCAAGGAAGTCCAGACCGTCCGGCAAATCACTGCCTTCGGCGTACTCGATGTAAGCCTCGTCCAGCACCACCAGAACGTGCTCCGGCACATCCTGCAGGAACTCGTCCAGCGCTTCGGCGCCGAACCAGGTACCGGTCGGGTTGTTCGGGTTGGCGATGAATACCACGCGGGTGTTGGCGTCGATGGCCGCGAGCATGGCCGGCAGGTCATGCCCCCAATCCTTGGCCGGAACCACTTTGGCCTGAGCGCCAACGGCCTGAGTCGCAATCGGATAGACAGCAAACGCATGCTCACTGAACACTGCGTTCAGGCCCGGCGCCAGATAGGCGCGCGCCACCAGCTCGAGAATGTCGTTGGAACCGTTACCCAGAGTGACCTGGCTCAGCTCGACGCGGCACTGCTCGGCCAACAGGGATTTCAGTGCAAAACCGTTGCCGTCCGGATAACGGGTCAGCTCGGCCAGCTCTTCACGGATCGCCGCCAGCGCTTTCGGGCTGGCGCCCAGCGGGTTTTCGTTGCTCGCCAGTTTGACGATTTTCGCCGGATCCAGATCCAGCTCGCGGGCCAGCTCATCCACAGGCTTGCCCGGAACATACGGCGAAAGTTGTTGCACGCCCGGCTGTGCCAGAGCGAGGAAGTTGCCACTCATTTGCTACCGCCCTTAGAGAACTGCTTTCGGGTAGGAACCCAGCACTTTGAGTGCTACTGCTTCCTGACTGATCTTTTCCAGCACACCCTTGATCAACGGATCACGGTGGTGGCCGACGAAGTCGATGAAGAACACGTAGGTCCATTTGCCGCTGCGCGACGGACGGGTTTCGATCCGGGTCAGGTCGATGCCGTTGTCATGGAACGGCACCAGCAGCTCGTGGAGCGCGCCGGGCTTGTTGCTCATCGAGACGATGATCGAAGTCTTGTCGTCGCCGGTCGGTGGCACTTCCTGGTTACCGATCATCAGGAAGCGCGTCGAGTTGTCCGGACGGTCTTCGATCTTCTCCGCCAGACGCGTCAGACCATACAGCCCTGCCGCCATGTCGCCGGCAATCGCCGCCGAGTTCCACTCGCCCTTGACCCGCTTCGCCGCTTCGGCGTTGCTGGACACCGCCACGCGCTCGACATTCGGGTAGTGCGCGTCCAGCCACTTGCGGCACTGGGCCAGCGACTGCGCGTGGGAGTAGATGCGACTGATGCTGTCGGTCTTGGTGCTTTCACCAACCAACAAGTGATGGTGAATGCGCAGCTCGACTTCGCCGCAGATCACCATGTCGTGTTCGAGGAAGCTGTCCAGCGTGTGGTTGACCGCGCCCTCGGTGGAGTTCTCCACGGGCACCACGCCAAAATTCACCGCACCTGCTGCCACCTCTCGGAACACTTCGTCGATCGCCGCCATCGGCTTGCTGATCACCGCGTGACCGAAGTGTTTCATGGCCGCCGCCTGGGTGAAAGTGCCCTCAGGCCCCAGATAAGCCACTTTCAGCGGTTGCTCCAGCGCCAGGCACGAGGACATGATTTCGCGGAACAACCGCGCCATCTCTTCGTTGCCCAGCGGCCCCTGATTGCGCTCCATCACCCGCTTGAGCACCTGAGCTTCACGCTCGGGACGATAGAACACCGGCACTTCGCCTTCGGCCAGCGAGGCCATCTTTACTCGCGCGACTTCCTGGGCGCAACGCGCACGCTCACTGATCAGCTCGAGGACCTTGGTGTCCAGAGCGTCGATGCGAACGCGCAGTGCCTTGAGTTCTTGCTCGGACATCAGCCGTGTTCCTTCTCGAATTCAGCCATGTACGCCACCAGCGCATTGACGGCGTTGATGTCGACGGCGTTGTAGATGGAGGCGCGCATGCCGCCCACGGAGCGGTGGCCCTTGAGGTTGAGCAGGCCACGCGCGTCGGCACCGGCCAGGAACGGCTTGTCCAGACGGTCGTCAGCCAGACGGAACGGCACGTTCATCCACGAGCGGTCGGACTTGTTGATCGGGTTGCTGTAGAGGCCGCTGGCGTCGATGAAATCGTACAGCGTGCGCTGCTTGACGTCGTTGAGTTTGGCGATGGCTTCGACACCGCCCTGCTCTTTGAGCCACTGGAACACCAGGCCGGACAGGTACCATGCCAGGGTCGGCGGGGTGTTGTACATCGAGCCGTTATCGGCCGCGACCTTGTAGTCGAGCATGGTCGGGCACAGCGAACGGGCCTTGCCCAGCAGATCTTCGCGGATGATGTTGACGACGATGCCGCTCGGGCCGATGTTCTTCTGCGCGCCGGCGTAGATCATGCCGAAACGCGAGATATCGACCGGACGCGACAGAATGTCCGAAGACATGTCAGCCACCAGCGGCACGTCACCGGTTTCCGGGATCCACTGAAACTCCAGACCGCCGATGGTTTCATTCGGCGCGTAGTGAACGTAAGCGGCGTCTTTCGACAGGTTCCACTCGTTCTGGCCCGGGATGGCGAAATAGTCGTAAGGCTTGGCGGTAGCGGCAACGTTGACGTGACCGTAGCGCGAGGCCTCTTCAATGGCTTTCTGCGACCAGATACCGGTGTCGATGTAGTCGGCAGAGCCGCCTTCAGGCAACAGGTTCAGTGGAATCTGCGCGAATTGCTGGCTGGCGCCACCTTGCAGAAACAGCACTTTATAGTTCGACGGGATATTCAGCAGGTCACGCAGATCCTGCTCGGCCTGGGTGGCGATGGACACGAACTCATCGCTGCGATGGCTCATTTCCATGACCGACAAACCCTTGCCGTGCCAATCAAGGAGTTCACCCTGGGCGCGCTGCAGGACAGCTTCAGGAAGCGCCGCAGGACCGGCGCAGAAGTTATAGGCTCGCTTGCTCACATCCAATCTCGCTCTGATTTGGTGGTATCACATATCAGTCGGCGCCAATCGTGTGTGGGAGCGAGCTTGCTCGCGAAAGCGGACTGACATTCAACAACAATGTCGCCTGTTACTCCGCTTTCGCGAGCAAGCTCGCTCCCACAGGGTTCATCATGGGCGTCGATATTTCATACCGGACAAATAACAAGGGGGCGAATTCTCATCCGCCCCCTCGTTTGCCCGCTTATTCTTGCGGTTCTTCGTCTGCTGCGGCGTCGAGTTGCTGGTCTTCGCCAGCATCGTCGCTCACGACGCTGCCTTCGAACTCCTCGCCCTCTTCACCTTCAAGCTCTTCACCTTCGACTTCCGACGGCTCCTGAACCCGCTCCAGACCGACCAGGGTTTCATCCTTGGCCAGCTTGATCAGCGTCACACCTTGCGTGTTACGACCCAGGCTCGACACTTCGTCGACACGGGTACGCACCAGGGTGCCCTGATCGGAAATCAGCATGATTTCTTCGCCGTCGAGCACCTGCACCGCACCGACCAGACGGCCGTTACGCTCGTTGCTGACCATGGCGATCACGCCCTGACCGCCACGCTTGTACTCAGGGAACTCGGTGATCGCGGTGCGCTTGCCATAACCACGCTCGGAAGCGGTGAGGATCTGGCTGCCTTCTTCCGGAATCAGCATCGAAATCAGCTTCTGCCCTTCTGGCAGACGCATGCCGCGCACACCACGGGCGGTACGGCCCATCGCACGGACGTCGGACTCTTTGAAGCGGGTGACCTTGCCGCCGTCGGAGAACAGCATCACTTCACGCTCGCCATCGGTGATGGCCGCGGAGATCAGCACGTCGCCTTCATCCAGCTCCAGCGCGATCAGACCGACGCTGCGCTGACGGCTGAAGGATTCCAGCGGGGTCTTCTTCACGGTGCCGTTGGCGGTCGCCATAAAGATGTAGTGACCTTCGGTGTACTCCTCGACCGGCAGCATGGTGGTGATGTATTCACCGTCATCCAGCGGCAGCAGGTTGACCAGTGGGCGACCACGGGCGGCGCGCGATGCTTCCGGAATTTCGTAAGTCTTGAGCCAGTACACCTTGCCCTTGCTGGAGAACAGCAGCAGCGTGGTGTGGCTGTTGGCAACCAGCAGGTGAGCGATGTAGTCCTCATCCTTGACGCCGGTCGCCGATTTGCCTTTACCGCCACGACGCTGAGCCTGGTACGCCGCCAATGGCTGGGTCTTGGCGTAGCCACCGTGGGAAATGGTCACGACACGCTCTTCTTCCGGGATCATGTCACCCAGGGTCAGGTCGAGACGGGCATCGAGAATTTCGGTGCGACGCACGTCGCCGTATTCGGCGCGGATCACTTCCAGCTCTTCGCGGATCACTTCCATCAGGCGCACGGCGCTGTTGAGGATGCGGATCAGCTCGCCGATCTGGTTGAGGATCTCTTGATACTCGGCCAGCAGCTTCTCGTGTTCCAGACCGGTCAGACGGTGCAGACGCAGTTCGAGAATGGCTTGCGCCTGCTCTGGCGACAGGAAGTATTTGCCTTCGCGCAGACCGTATTGCGGATCGAGGTTTTCCGGACGGCACGAGTCCGCACCGGCACGCTCAACCATCGCCACCACCGCCGAGGATTCCCACGGGGTGCTGACCAGCGCTTCCTTCGCTTCCGACGGGGTCGGCGAAGCCTTGATCAGGGCGATGACCGGGTCGATGTTCGACAGAGCAACGGCCTGACCTTCGAGGATGTGACCACGCTCGCGCGCCTTGCGCAGTTCGAACACGGTACGGCGGGTGACCACTTCGCGACGGTGACGGACGAAGGCTTCCAGCAGATCCTTGAGGTTCAGGATGCGCGGGCGACCGTCGATCAGCGCAACAATGTTGATGCCGAATACCGATTGCAGCTGGGTCTGGGCGTAGAGGTTGTTGAGGATCACCTCAGGCACTTCGCCGCGACGCAGCTCGATCACGACGCGCATACCGTCCTTGTCGGACTCGTCACGCAGCTCGGTGATGCCTTCGAGCTTCTTCTCTTTGACCAGCTCGGCGATCTTCTCGATCAGACGCGCCTTGTTCAACTGGTACGGCAGCTCGGTGATGACGATCTGCTGACGGCCACCGACCTTGTCGATGTCTTCGATGATCGAGCGGGCGCGCATGTAAATACGGCCACGACCGGTACGGTAGGCTTCGATGATGCCGGCGCGACCGTTGATGATCGCGGCGGTCGGGAAGTCCGGACCGGGGATGTATTGCATCAGTTCATCGACGGTCAGCTCAGGGTTGTCGATGAGCGCCAGGCAACCGTCGATGACTTCACCGAGGTTGTGCGGCGGAATGTTGGTCGCCATACCCACGGCGATACCGCTGGAGCCGTTGACCAGCAGGTTGGGGATACGGGTCGGCATGACCGCCGGGATCATTTCGGTGCCGTCGTAGTTCGGCACCCAGTCCACGGTTTCCTTGTGCAGGTCAGCCAGCAGCTCGTGCGCCAGCTTGGTCATGCGCACTTCGGTGTATCGCATGGCCGCAGCGTTATCGCCGTCGACCGAACCGAAGTTGCCCTGACCGTCTACCAGCAGGTAGCGCAGGGAGAAAGGCTGAGCCATACGAACGATGGTGTCGTACACCGCGGTATCACCGTGCGGGTGATACTTACCGATCACGTCGCCGACAACACGGGCAGATTTCTTGTACGGCTTGTTGAAGTCGTTGCCCAGCTCGCTCATCGCGAACAGTACGCGACGGTGCACGGGCTTGAGGCCATCGCGCGCATCCGGCAGTGCACGGCCGACGATTACGCTCATCGCGTAGTCGAGATAGGACTGTTTCAGCTCGTCTTCGATATTGACCGGGAGGATTTCTTTGGCCAGTTCGCCCATGAGAAGCCTGATTCCTTTTTCTGGTGAAACTTCGTCATATCCATGTGGGAGCAACGAAGCTCGTCGGGGCCGGCCGAGTGCCATGCACCGACTTACGACAAATCAACATTGGATCGCGGATTTGCGCAGTGAAGACAGCTCCGTGAAGCTGCCTCGGAAAACGCCGGATGTTATCACAAGAGCCGCCACGCACCTATCCCCCAGATGCGCATGGAGCATAGTTAGTTGACCGGTGACAGGCTTAAAGGGGACCAGAGAAGCTCAGAGCTTCGTTGAATGCAGAATTGAGGCTTGGTTTGGGAATGTTTATTGACTTTTAGGGCCTCATCGCTGGCAAGCCAGCTCCCACAGGATCGGCCGCGGGCACAAAACCTGTGGGAGCTGGCTTGCCAGCGATGGCGTCCTTACAGACGCCACAGCCAATCAATGCAGGCGCTTGCGGCACATCAACTGGGCCATTTTCGCCGTATCTGGACGCTCGACGATGCCCTTTTCGGTGACGATTGCATCAATCAGATCCGCCGGGGTGACGTCGAACACCGGATTGAACGCCTCGACGTCCGCCCCCACACGCTTGCCACCGACTTCCAGCAACTCGGCGCCATCACGCTCTTCGATCGGAATGTCATCGCCACTGGCCAGAGTCATATCGATGGTCGAACTCGGCGCCACCACCATGAAACGCACGCCGTGATGCATGGCGTTCACGGCCAGCTGATAGGTGCCGATCTTGTTGGCCACATCACCGTTGGCCGTAATCCGGTCAGCGCCGACGATCACCCAGGTCACGCCTTTGGTTTTCATGATGTGGGCAGCGGCGGAGTCGGCGCTCAACGTGACCGGGATGCCTTCGTTGGCCAGTTCCCAGGCGGTCAGGCGCGAACCCTGCAGCCATGGCCGGGTTTCGTCGGCGTAGACACGCTCGACCATGCCTTCCAGATAAGCGGCGCGTATCACCCCCAGCGCCGTACCGAAACCGCCGGTGGCCAGTGCGCCGGTATTGCAGTGGGTCAGGATCGCCTGCGCATTGCCCTGGTGCTTGCGGATCAGATCGACGCCGAGCTGCGCCATGGTCAGGTTGGCTTCGCGGTCACTCTCATGAATGGCGATAGCTTCGGCTTCCAGCGCGGCCAGTGGATCAGCATGGTCTTTCAGACGATCCAGCCGATCGTGCATGCGACCCAACGCCCAGAACAGATTGACTGCGGTCGGACGAGAATCGGCCAGCAAGGCGAAATCCTCTTCCAGCGCCGCATACCAGTCGCCACCTTCGGCCACGCGGGCACGGGCCGCGAGGACGATGCCATACGCGGCACTGATGCCGATGGCCGGCGCGCCACGCACCACCATCGAACGAATGGCTTCAGCCACGCCCGCGGCACTGGTGTAGGCGATCCAGGTTTCCTCGAATGGCAAAACACGCTGATCCAGCAGGTGGAGCGCGCCGTCTCGCCAAACGATGGCCTTTACTTTCTCCGCAGCCAACAGTCGATCGCGCATCCCTCACCCCGCACTCATGAACAAAAGCCGCCGATTATAGCGATCCCCCCGCGAAGACGCTCGGGTATACTTCGCCATCCTTTACAAAAGCACTGGAACCGACCTCGATGCCGAAACCTGCCATTGCGCTCGACTTATTATTGCTGCCGACCTGGCTGGTACCTGTCGAACCCGCTGGCGTCGTGCTCAAAGAGCATGGCCTGGGGATCCGCGACGGTCGCATCGTATTTATCGGCCCACGCGTCGAAGCACTGAAGTGTAACGCCACTGAAACCCGTGAATTGCCGGACATGCTGCTCGCTCCGGGCCTGATCAACGCTCACGGCCACGCGGCGATGACGCTGTTCCGTGGCCTGGCCGATGATCTGCCGCTGATGACCTGGCTGGAAAACCACATCTGGCCGGCCGAGGCCAAATGGGTCGATGAAGATTTCGTCCGTGACGGCACCGACCTGGCCATCGCCGAGCAGATCAAGGGCGGCATCACCTGTTTCTCTGACATGTATTTCTTCCCGAAGGTCGCCAGCGAGCGCGTGCACAACAGCGGCATTCGTGCGCAGATCGCCATTCCGATCCTCGATTTCCCGATCCCGGGCGCTGGCAGCGCCGATGAAGCCATTCGTCAGGGCGTCGAATTGTTCGGCGATCTGAAGCACCACGAGCGGATCAGGATCACCTTCGGCCCTCATGCACCCTACACCGTCGGCGACGAGAACCTGGAGAAAATCCGCGTGATCGCCGAGGAGCTGGACGCGTCGATTCATATGCACGTGCACGAAACCGCCTTTGAAGTGCAGCAGGCCGTCGAGCAGCGTGGCGAGCGCCCGCTGGCGCGCCTCGGTCGCCTCGGCCTGCTCGGCCCGCGCTTCCAGGCCGTGCACATGACGCAGATCAGCGATGACGACCTGGCGCTGCTGGTAGAAAGCAACACCAGCGTGATCCACTGCCCGGAATCGAACCTGAAACTGGCCAGCGGCTTCTGCCCGGTAGAACGTTTGTGGCAGGCTGGGGTAAATGTCGCGATCGGCACCGACGGTGCAGCGAGCAACAATGATCTCGACCTGCTCAGCGAAACCCGCACCGCGGCTCTGTTGGCCAAAGCCGTCGCCGGTTCGGCCACCGCACTGGACGCTCATCGCGCACTGCGCATGGCCACCCTCAACGGCGCGCGAGCCCTGGGCATCGAAGCGCAAGTCGGTTCGCTGGAGATCGGCAAAGCCGCCGACATTGTCGCCTTTGACCTGTCCGGCCTGGCGCAGCAACCGGTCTACGACGCGGTTTCGCAACTTATTTATGCCACCGGTCGCGACTGCGTGAAGCACCTGTGGGTCGCCGGCAAACAGTTACTCGACGACCGGCGCCTGACGCGTATGGATGAACAACAGCTGGGCGCCACCGCCCGCGCCTGGGGACAGCGCATCAGCGGCCACACCGAATCGTAAACACCCCGGGACAGACTCCGGGACTACAGCCTTTTTCAAGTTTTTCGAGGAATTGATCATGAGCAACGTCGACCACGCCGAAATCGCCAAATTCGAAGCCCTGGCCCACCGCTGGTGGGACCGCGAGAGCGAGTTCAAACCGCTGCACGACATCAACCCGCTGCGGGTCAACTGGATTGACGAACGGGTCAATCTGGCCGGCAAGAAAGTCCTCGACGTCGGTTGCGGCGGCGGCATCCTCAGCGAAGCCATGGCCCAGCGTGGCGCCACTGTCATGGGCATCGACATGGGCGAAGCGCCATTGGCCGTTGCGCAACTGCATCAGCTGGAATCCGGCGTCAACGTCGAATACCGGCAGATCACCGCCGAAGCCCTGGCCGAAGAAATGCCCGAGCAGTTCGACGTGGTCACCTGCCTGGAGATGCTTGAGCACGTGCCGGATCCATCGTCGGTGATCCGCGCCTGCTTCCGCATGGTCAAGCCCGGCGGCCAGGTATTCTTCTCGACCATCAACCGCAACCCGAAGGCGTACCTGTTCGCCATCATCGGCGCCGAATACATCATGAAGCTGCTGCCACGCGGCACCCACGACTTCAAGAAATTCATCCGCCCGTCCGAGCTCGGCGCCTGGAGCCGCATGGCTGGCCTGACCGTCAAGGACATCATCGGCCTGACCTACAACCCGCTGACCAAGCACTACAAGCTGGCCAACGATGTTGACGTCAACTACATGATCCAGACCCTGCGCGAGGAATAAGCCGATGGCCATCAGAGCAGTTCTTTTCGACATGGACGGCACCCTGCTCGACACGGCGCCGGACTTCATCGCCATCTGCCAGGCCATGCGTGCGGACCGCGGCCTGCCGCCGATGAACGACAAGCACATCCGTGACGAAATTTCCGGCGGCGCCAAGGCGATGGTCGCGGTGACGTTTTCGATGGACCCGGAATCGCCGGGCTTCGAGGAGCTGCGCCTTGAGTTCCTCGAACGCTACCTGGTGGGATGCGCCGTGCACAGCAAGCTGTTCGATGGCATGGGCGAACTGCTGGCCGATATCGAAAAAGCCAATCTGATCTGGGGCGTGGTCACCAACAAGCCGCTGCGCTTTGCCGAGCCGATCATGCAGCAACTGGGGCTGGCCGAGCGCTCTGCGCTACTGATCTGCCCGGATCACGTGAAAAACAGCAAGCCGGATCCGGAACCGCTGATCCTCGCATGCAAAATGCTTGATCTGGATCCATCGACCGTTCTGTTTGTGGGCGATGATCTGCGCGATATCGAGTCAGGGCGCGATGCCGGCACCAAGACCTGCGCAGTGACCTTTGGCTACATTCACCCGGACGACAACCCGCGGCACTGGGGCGCGGACGTAGTGGTGGATCATCCGCTGGAGCTGCGCAAGGTGCTGGACAGCGCACTCTGCAGTTGCTGACCTGACTGTTTGCAGGATGCCTTTGTGGCGAGGGGATTTATCCCTGATCGGCGGCGAAGCCGCCGTAAAACCTGCACGTCAAATCGAACTGGAAGAATGCTGGGGCTGCTTCGCAACCCATCGGGGATAAATCCCCTCGCCACAAGTGCGAAGCAGGTCTTCATGAATGGATTGTGAGGTTTTTATGTTTGATTACACCGCTCGCCCCGAATTGCTCAAGGATCGGGTCATTCTGGTCACCGGAGCCGGTCGTGGCATCGGCGCAGCTGCCGCGAAAACCTATGCGGCCCACGGCGCTACCGTCCTGCTGCTGGGCAAGACCGAGGCCAATCTGACCCAGGTCTATGACGAAATCGAAGCGGCCGGTCACCCACAACCGGCGGTAATTCCGTTCAACCTCGAGACCGCCCTGCCCCATCAATACGATGAACTGGCGGCGATGATCGAAAACGAATTCGGCCACCTTGACGGCCTGCTGCACAACGCTTCGATCATTGG
This sequence comes from Pseudomonas sp. GNP014, assembly GCF_054344005.1. Taxonomy (NCBI): domain Bacteria; kingdom Pseudomonadati; phylum Pseudomonadota; class Gammaproteobacteria; order Pseudomonadales; family Pseudomonadaceae; genus Pseudomonas; species Pseudomonas sp. GNP014. Next base: position 5,662,819 of record NZ_JBTGUS010000001.1, read on the forward strand.
CCCGCGCACGCCAATCGAACAACTCTCCGGCGACAACTTCATGCGGGTCATGCAGGTCAACGTCAATGCCATGTTCATGCTGACCAGCACCCTGCTGCCGTTGCTCAAGCTGTCGCAGGACGCTTCGGTGGTATTCACCTCCAGCAGCGTCGGCCGCAAGGGCCGGGCTTACTGGGGCGCTTACGGTGTGTCGAAGTTCGCCACCGAAGGCCTGATGCAAACCCTGGCCGACGAAGTCGACGGCGTGGCACCGGTTCGCTCCAACAGCATCAACCCGGGTGGCACCCGCACCAGCATGCGCGCCCAGGCATATCCCGGGGAAAACCCGCTGAACAATCCGACGCCCGAGGAGATCATGCCGGTCTATCTCTACCTGATGGGCCCGGACAGTACGGGTATCAACGGCCAGGCATTCAACGCTCAGTAGTGCCATACGTCGCTTTTGTTGCCGCGGCGGATTCCCGTCGCGGCAGGCTTTTACCAGCACCGACCGTCACCAGTCAGTCAAAAATCCAGCGCTGTTTTCCCCATCAAGATCGTAAGCCATTGAATACAAAAGGCTTTAATTAACCTGAACTGAATGGCACGACTTTCGCTCTAAATTCCCTCAAAGCATGCCGTGTGAAGGCAGTGGCGCCGGGGCGATTTCGATAGCTGACTAATCGACATCAGGCAGACTAAACTTACGCCAAATGTCCTACGGGACTGATGGATCAGTATGACGCGCAGCCCATAGCCGCTCTCACCCAGCCTGTAAGACAGACTTACTGCTTAGGGGCTCACGCCATATGAAATCACCCTCCCAGACCAATGCAATTGACTTCGACAGTGCCAAATTGCAACGCCTGGGTTTCGGTCAGCAGCCGCCACTTCTGGAGCGGCCCGCCAGTCTCGCGCAATTGCGCCAGCAACTGAGCCTGCAACTGCAAACCAGCCTTGAACCGCAACGCATCCTCGGTCTGTTTTTCCGCGAAGTTCAGCGCCTCGTGCCGCTGGACGCCTTGCATTATGTGCACAAGGGCAGCGACTTGCGCCTGGAGTTCGGTGCTCGCGGTCATCATTCCGTCAGCTATAGCCTGAGCCATGAAGGCGAGCACATGGGCGAACTGGTGTTCCGCCGCAATCAGCGCTTCAACGATCAGGAGCAAGGGCACCTCGAATCGCTGCTGTCGGTGTTGCTGTACCCGATGCGCAACGCCCTGCTCTACCGCGCCGCGACTCAGAGCGCCCTGCGCGATCCGCTGACCGGTGCCGGCAACCGCATCGCCATGGAGCAGACCCTGCAACGCGAGATCGAAATGTCGCGCCGGCACCTGCAACCATTGTCGGTACTGATGCTGGATATCGACCACTTCAAAAGGGTCAATGACAGTCACGGCCACAGTGCCGGCGATGATGTGCTCAAAGCCGTGGCCGCCTCGATCAAGGGTCAGTTGCGCAACGTCGATATGGTGTTTCGCTATGGCGGCGAAGAGTTTCTGATTCTGCTGTCGAACACCGGCCGCGAAGCGTCAGCGATGGTCGGCGAGCGACTGCGCTATGCGGCGCAAGCGGCGGAGTATTACGCCGATGGCCAGTTGATCGAACTGACGGTCAGCCTCGGCTGCTCGACGCTGTTGCCCGGCGAATCGGCCGACAGCCTGCTGCGTCGCGCCGACAGTGCGTTGTACGTGGCCAAGCGCGAAGGTCGTAACCGCCTGGCGATGGCGGGCTAAGCCTTTCCAGACACTACAAATCTACTGTAGGAGTGAGCCTGCTCGCGATGACGATCTGACATTCAACACTGATGTTGACCGACAGTCCGCTATCGCGAGCAGGCTCACTCCTACATTTTTACGCGGTGTATCAGCTCTCGACGACTACCCTGCGCTCTCGGTTGACCAGCAAGCGTTCCGACGTCTCCAGTTGCATGCAGCGTTCCAGAAACAGGTACATGTAGTCATAGCTTTTGCACACGGCCTGGCGCAATTCGGCCTGCAACGCCTTGCTCGGGTTCAGGCCGGCCAGCGTGCAGATGATTTCCAGAGCTTCCCAAGGGTGGGCATCGTCGTACTGGGCGTGCATCTTCAGCCACTTCATCGCGCGTTTGCGATCTTCTTCGGGAAACGCCGCCGCGTATACGCCCGTCGAGCAAACCAGCGCCGACCACTCCCCGGTCGCGCCCTCGATGGCGTAGTTGGTAGCGGCGATGGCGACGATCAACGAGTCGGCCGAACTGGTGTGCCAGCACCAGTGACTCAGCGCATGCAGTTCCGGCGGCACTTGCTGGGCCTGAAGATCTTCCAGGCTGACGCCATGCGCCCGACTCCAGTGCACCCAATAGTCGGCATGATTGAGCTCGACGCGGATATTGCGCATCAGCCAGCGGCGCGCCATGTCTTCGCCGGGGTGACGGGCAAATCGGGTTTTGGTGAGATTCTGCGCCATGTACAACGCAAACTGCTCGACCACCGGCCAGCCGCCAATCAAGTACTGACGCATGGTCCTGGCGCTGAGTTTGTTATCACGCATGCGCTGGTAAAGTTCATGTTCGACAACCCGGCGCTTGCTCTCGCTGCAGTCCTGAATGAGCTGTTGTGCCCAGCCGGGATAACTTGCAGCTTCCATGAGTGGTCCGGTTCGGTTGAATGTGTCGATCACTGTTCGGCTCCTTTTGATTTGTGATTGTAAGGATCGGCGAGAGACTTCAACGGAACGTGCCAGGCGCTTTGAATAACAGCGGTTGCGGTCTGGCGGGCCGACTTTGCAAACTGTCGCAGGTAAACAATTGCGGGCGCTCGATGACATAACCCTGAGCGTAATCCACGCCAATTTCAAGCAGTGCCTGCTCGATCTGGGTGGTTTCAACAAACTCGGCAATTGTCTGCTTACCCATGACATGCCCGATGTGATTGATCACTTCGACCATTGCCCGGTTAATCGGGTCGTCCAGCATATCCTTTACGAAACTCCCGTCGATCTTCAGGAAGTCTACAGGCAAATGTTTCAGATAAGCGAACGAAGACATTCCGGCACAAAAGTCATCTAGTGAGAAGTAACAACCTAAGCCTTTGAGCTCATTGATAAATCTAATTGCACTGCCCAAGTTTGAAATTGCACTGGTTTCAGTAATTTCAAAACAAATCATTTCAGGAGGTATAGCGTAGTTAACAAACTGTTCTCGCAGAAAGTGCAAAAACGCGTCATCTCCTATAGTAATGCCTGACAGATTAATCGCACACATTGCTAATGGCCCTTGCTGTTCCTGGGCAATACATTGAGCAATAACCTTAAAAACATTTTGTACGACCCAACGATCCAGCTGACTCATCAAACCATAGCGCTCAGCGGCAGGAATGAAGCTGTCCGGCAGAATCATCCGCCCGGCCTCGTCATGCAGACGCAGCAGGATTTCGATGTGCCCGCCTTTGCCGTCACTGGGCTTGAGCGGAGCGATTTCCTGGGCGTACAGGCAAAAGCGGTTTTCTTCCAGCGCCATGTGCAGGCGTTGCACCCAGGCCATTTCCCCAAAGCGCAGGGACAGTTCGGAATCGTCGGCGTGGTAGACCTGCACGCGGTTACGCCCCTTCTCCTTGGCCATGTAGCAGGCCATGTCTGCCGCCCGCAGGGACGCTTCCAGGGTCGTCGGGGTCTGTGCGACATGCACCAGGCCAATACTGACGGTGGTGAGGAAGGGCCGCCCCTTCCAGACAAAATGCAGGTTCTGCACGGTCTGGCGCAGTGCCTCGGCAATTTTTTCTGCCGCGTCCGGCGCGCAGTTTTCCAGGAGAATGCCGAACTCGTCGCCGCCGAGCCGCGCCAGGGTGTCGCCTTCGCGCAATCCCGACTGCAGCAGGGTGCAGATGTGCCGCAACAGCTCATCCCCCGCCGCATGGCCGCACGTGTCGTTGACCAGCTTGAACTGATCCAGATCGAGGAACATCAGCGCGTGCCGCCCGGCCTGGCGGGTGAGGTTGTGCAGCGCCTGCTCCAGGCGATATTCGAACTCGCGGCGATTGGCCAGACCGGTCAGCGCATCGTGGGTGGCCTGCCACGAAAGGTTGGCGATGTATTGCCGTTCCTGCGTCATGTCGTGCAGCACCAGCACGGTACCACTGACTTTGCCGGCATTGCGGATCGGTGCGCCGACCAGGGTCACCGACACCGTACTGCCGTCCAGGCGCTGGATCAGTTTCGAATGCTCGCTGCCGCCACTGAGCTTGCCGCTGAGAATGTGCTCGATCAGGGTCAGACCTTCGGACTGGGCGTTGTCATCGAGCAGATTGAATAACGCCGCCAGCGGCAGGCCCGCCGCCTGTTCGGCCTTCCAGTGGGTCATGGCTTCGGCGGCGGGGTTCATGTAGTCAATGGCGCCGTCGACATCGGTGGTGATCACCCCGTCGCCGATCGAATGCAAGGTAACGTGCGCCCGATCCTTCTCCAGTTGCAACGCCTCGGCAAAGGCATGGCGCTGCTTGAGCAACTTGTGCGTGCGCCACAAGGCCAGCACGATCAGCCCCAGCGCCGTGGCCAGATTGGTTAACAGCAGCAGCCGCAGAATCATCCGCGAGCCTTCGCCCAAGGCATCGCTGAAGGCTTTTGCGGCTGGGGTCACGCCATCGTTGATGGCGAAAATCCGTGCCTTCCAGCGCTGGATATCGGCGCTGCCGGCATTGTTCTGTGAAATGCTGCGGTGCATCTCCTGCGCCACGTTATCCAGCTCGATTAGATAGGCGTCACCGACCGTCCAGCGGTCAATCGCGGTCTCCAGATAACTGAAATGGCGAAAGTTGAGGTACAGCCAGATCAGACTGGAAACGTCATCCGGGTGGTTGCCACCCTTGAGAATGCCTTCGCGCGCTGCGGCCAGATCCGGCGGCTGATGATCCAGCGCCAGACGCAACTGGTGCCCGCCTTGCGGTACACCGATCGCAGTGCGGTACTTGAGGAAGATCGCCTCGTCACGGCTGTCGGCGTAGAGATTAAGGTAGTAAATCGCGTCTTTCTGGCCCTTGGACCAGAGACTTTCGCCGGCGACGTAACCGCGAACCGCCGAGAGCACGTAAAGACTCACGCCGCCCAATAACGCTTGAAACAACACGACGGCAATAAATGGCCAGACGATGCCCAACAACCGTGGCGTTCCGAGAGTCCGCTTTTGCTTCATGAGATCCCTTGCGCAAGCACTGCCAGATGAACACCGGAAAATCCCGCTCCTGACAGCTCAGCCTAGGCTAATTTTCGCCAAGTCAAAGGGACAGCTTGGCCGTCCTCTAGGTCGATTGTGCAAATGGCGGGACTGTGCGGGCGTTCCGAGTGATTTTACTCAATGCAATTCAAGCACTAAGCACAGAAATCGGCACGAAACTCAAGGGCGCTGGATCTGCTGCAGGTGACCATAAAGCTTGGCATACAGACCGCCGTCGGCAATCAACTGTTGATGATCGCCATCTTCGGCGACCTGACCACCATCGAACACCAGCACGCGATCGGCCTGCTTCACCGCTGACAAACGATGGGCAATGATCAGCGTGGTGCGGCCATTGAGGAACCGCGCCATGGCCTGGTGAAGGTTGTATTCGGTGGCGGCGTCGAGGGCCGAGGTGGCTTCGTCGAGGATCACCACTTTCGGCTCGGCGAGAATCATCCGCGCGATCGCCAGACGCTGGCGCTGACCGCCGGACAGGCGCACGCCGGAGCGCCCGACGATACTGTCGAGGCCATCCGGCAAGGCGCGGATAGTCGGTTCGAGCTGAGCGATTTCCAGTGCCTGCCAACAGGCTTCGTCACTGCGGGTGCGGCCCATGGTCAGGTTGGCGCGTACCGTGTCGTTGAACAGCGCCGGGTGCTGCAGCACCACCGCGACGTTCTCCCTGATCAGCTCCAGACCGATTTCCTGCTGGGTCGAACCACCGAAGCGGATGGTACCGGCCAACGGCGTGTACAACCCCAGCAGCAACTGCACGAGGGTACTTTTGCCACCGCCACTGGCACCGACGATCGCAACTTTCTCACCCGGGGCAATGGACAGGTTCATCTGATCCAGCACCAGCTCATCGCCATAACCGAAGCTCAGGCCCTGAACCTCGATGCCGACGGTTTCGCGACCCTTGAACGGATCGACACCGCCCGGATATTGCGGCTCATCGGCGCGCGCCAGCAGTTCGTTGATCCGCGCCAGCGCGCCGCCGGCGGCGTAGTAGGCGTATTGCAGATTGAGCAGTTGTTCGACCGGGCCGATCATGAACCACAGGTAACTGAACACCGCGAGCATCTGGCCGATCGACAGGTCGGAGAACAACACCGTGAGCATCGCCGCCGCACGGAAGATGTCGATGCCGAACTGGAACAGCAAACCGCTGGCACGGTTGGAAGCGTCGGTTTTCCACTGCGAATTGACCGCGTAGTTGCGCACCTCCTGCGCGCGCAGACCGAGGCGACCCAGAAAGTAACCCTGACGGTTGCCGGCGCGCACTTCTTGAATGGCATCGAGGGTTTCGCTCAGCGCCTGGGTGAAACGCGAGGTGCTGTCGTTCTCGAGTTTCTTCAGGTGCTTGACCCGTTTGCCCAACTGCACCGTGGCGTAAATCACCAGCGGGTTGAACAGCAGGATCAATAGCGCGAGTTTCCAGTGCATCCACATCAGGATGCTCGCCGTGCCGACCAGGGTCAGCATCGCCACCAGAAAGCGGCTGAGGGTTTCGCCGACGAACTTGTCGAGGGTGTCCAGATCGGTGACCAGGTGCGTGGTCACTGTGCCGCTGCCGAGGCTCTCGTATTCGCCGAGGGAAATACGCTTGAGGCGTTCGATCAGGCGCACGCGGATGCGATAAACGATGTCCTTGGCCAGTCGCGCAAACAACCGCGACTGCAACACGCCAAAACACAGGGCGCTGCAGCGCAGGGTCAGCGTGACCACCAGCATCAGGCCGATATAACCCGCCGCTTGTTGCCACATACCCGGCAGTACATGGTTCATGACTTTCAGTGCGGCATCGCCGTGACCGAGCAACACCTCATCCACCAGCAACGGCAACAGCAACGGAATCGGCACGCTGCACAGCGTTGCCAGCACGGCGACGCCATTGGCGATCCACAAGGATTTTTTGTGATGAAGTGCCAGTCGCCGGACTTCTGCCCAGCTCAGCCGGTCGACACGCTTTACGGCTGACGTGTCATCGGCCAGGTCAGGCACAGGCTGCGCGCTCCAGCCAGCGGCCGAGCAACGGCGACAGCTCGCTGAGCGGTTGATAGCCATTGGTCAGCAACGCCAGTTGGCCATTGCGTTCGGCGAGCAGGGTCGGGAAACCGGCGATGCCCAGATCCTGCACCCAGTTGAAATCCGCCAGAGTGGCTTCGTGCTGTTCGGCGCGGTCAAAGTGTTCGGCAAATTCGATGCGCGGCACGCCCGCCTGTTCGGCCAGATCGACCAACACGCTGGCCTGGGTGACATCGCGACCTTCAGCGTAAAACGCGTGTTGAATCAGGCCGAGCAAGGTCCACGCGCAATCCGGTGCCAGGCTGCGCGCCGTGACGATCGCGCGGCAGGCAGGCTCGGTGTCGTAGACAAATCCGTCCGGCAATGCGCCGTCGAACTTGAATGGCTGACCGGTCGCCTCGGTGACCGCTTGCCAGTGTTCGAGAATGTAGCGCCGAGTGGTCGGCTCCAGTGCCGCACCGCTGCCGGTGCGCAAGCCGCCAACCACCAAGTGCAACTCCACCCCGGCGGCCTGCGCCTGCTCGACCAGTGCCTTGGCCACCGGAGCGAACCCCCAGCACCAGGAACACATCGGATCCATCACATAGAGCAGGCGCGCAGACATGATTAAGCCTCGGTAGATGCTTGCTTATAGTTGTAGCCGATCGGGTGCGGCTGGTTGCGCGCCTTGGCCAGTTCGATCTGTTTTTGCCGATCGATTGCGCTGCGGCGGGTTTTCTCGCTCAGCTTGTCCCAGCAATGCGGGCAACTGATGCCGGCCACGTAGTGCTCGGAAGCGCGATCTTCAACGCTGACCGGTGTGCGGCAGGCATGACATTGATCGTAGTCGCCTTCGCTGAGGTCGTGACGCACGGTCACGCGGTTGTCGAACACGAAGCAGTCGCCCTGCCACTTGGTTTCTTCCTGCGGCACCTCTTCGAGGTACTTCAGGATACCGCCCTTGAGGTGATAGACCTCTTCGAAGCCCTCGCCCAGCATGTAGCTCGAAGCCTTCTCGCAGCGGATACCGCCGGTGCAGAACATCGCGACCTTCTTGTGCACGGCCGGGTCGAAGTGTTCTTTGATGTAGTCGGGGAATTCGCGAAAACTGGTGGTTTTCGGATCAATGGCGCCTTCAAAGGTGCCGATCGACACTTCGTAGTCGTTGCGGGTGTCGATCAGCAGCACTTCCGGGTCGCTGATCAGGGCGTTCCAGTCTTGCGGCTCGACGTAGGTGCCGACCTTTTTGTTCGGATCCACGCCTTCGACGCCGAGGGTGACGATCTCTTTCTTCAGTTTGACCTTGGTACGGTAGAACGGCTGCTCGTCGCAGTACGACTCTTTGTGGTCGATGTCGATCATGCGCGGGTCGTTCTTCAGCCAAGCGAGCAGGCCATCAATGCCTTCGCGGCTGCCGGACACCGTGCCGTTGATGCCTTCTTCGGCGATCAGCAGAGTGCCTTTGATACCGTTGTCGACCATCGCTTGCAGCAGGGGCTCGCGCAGGTTGACGTAATCTTCGAGGGTGACGAACTTATACAGTGCCGCCACGACAATCGGTTGTGTCATGGGTATTTCTCCAGGTGGCTACCCTCGCAAAGGGTGAACCGGATTCAAAAAAAAACGCGCCGGTTGAACGGCGCGTTGCGGATTCTAGCAAAAAAGCAGCTTCAAGCGGCGAGCTTCAAGCGACAAGCCAGGAACACTCGCCTTTAACTTGCAGCTTGCCGCTTGAAGCTCATCGCTGCTTTCCTCCTGCACAGGTTGGCGACGCCGGAGCGGCGCCCACCTCTGCCCATTCCTGCGGGGTGTAGGTGTGCAGCGCCAACGCATGGAACTCGCCCATCAGCTCGCCGAGCGTGCCGTAGACTTTCTGGTGGCGCTTGACCCGGTTCAGGCCTTCGAACTGCGCGCTGACCACCACTGCCTTGAAGTGAGTCTGTAACCCGCGACTGTGCATGTGGCTTTCATCCAGCACCTGCAGATGTTCAGGCTGAAGCAGGCCCAGCGTCGATTCGATGCGTTGTTGCATGGTCATCACGAACTCCGCTTACTTCTTCTTGGCCGGCGCAGCGCCTTTCGGTGCCAACTCGTTGGTCATGTCGTCGAGCAGCTTGTTGACGACCGGCACGGCGCTTTCCAGTTTGGCTTGAGTCATCTGGGCCGATTGCTGGGTCAGCTGCGGCATTTTTTCCAGAACCTTCTTGCCCAGTGGCGACTGGTAGAACGCAACCAGGTCTTTCAACTCGGATTCGCTGAAGTTGCTGGTGTAGAGCTTGACCATGTCAGGCTTGAGCTTGTTCCAGCCAATGGCCTGGTCCAGGGCGGCGTTGGCCTTGGCCTGGTAGGTTTCCAGAACGGCTTTCTTCGACTCCGGGGCTTTGGTCTGTTCAAAGCGCTGGGCGAACATTTGCTGCACTTGCATGTACACCGGAGTACCCAGTTTGTCAGCGTGCGCCAGGGTCAGGAAAGCTTCGGCACTGGCGTTGTGGCTGGCGGTATCGGCAAGCACCTGGCCGCTGGCGCAAACCAGTGCAACCGCGGTACAGATGGCACGAAGACGAGTCATCGAGTTTCCTTTTCTAACAGGCGAGGTCAAACCCCAAGGGCGCCCATTCTGCGCCTAAAAAACGCTGTGGCTCAACCCCCGCCCCTTGCCGCGCTTGATTGACCGGGTTTTACCGGTCAACAATCGCCCCGATGGAACCACCTGGGCCTGACCGGGCCTAAACTGCGCAAACAGACCAACAGGAGTGTGCACGATGAGCCGTATCGAAACCGACAGCCTGGGCCAGATCGAAGTCCCGGACGACGCCTACTGGGGTGCTCAGACGCAACGCTCGCTGATCAACTTCGCCATTGGTCAGGAACGCATGCCGCTGCCGGTCCTGCACGCCCTGGCCCTGATCAAGAAAGCCGCCGCCCGGGTCAACAATCGCAACGGCGACCTGCCCGCCGACATCGCCCGCCTGATCGAACAGGCTGCCGACGAAGTGCTCGACGGCCAGCACGACGACCAGTTCCCGCTGGTGGTCTGGCAGACCGGCAGCGGCACCCAGAGCAACATGAACGTCAACGAAGTGATCGCCGGTCGCGCCAACGAACTGGCCGGCAACCCGCGCGGCGGCAAGACGCCGGTGCACCCGAACGATCACGTCAACCGCTCGCAAAGCTCCAACGACTGTTTCCCCACCGCCATGAGCATCGCCACCGCGCAAGCGGTGCAAGAGCAACTGCTGCCGGCGATTGCCGAGCTGTCCGGCGGCCTGGCGGAACTCGCCGCACGCCACATGAAACTGGTGAAAACCGGCCGTACACACATGATGGACGCCACACCCATCACCTTCGGTCAGGAACTGTCGGGCTTCATCGCGCAACTGGATTACGCCGAACGGGCGATTCGCGCAGCGCTGCCGGCGGTGTGTGAACTGGCGCAGGGCGGCACAGCGGTCGGTACCGGGTTGAATTCGCCACACGGTTTCGGCGAGGCGATTGCCGCAGAGCTCGCCGCGCTGTCCGGCCTGCCCTTCGTCACCGCACCGAACAAGTTCGCGGCACTGGCCGGCCATGAACCGCTGACCAACCTGTCGGGCGCGCTGAAAACCCTCGCCGTCGCGCTAATGAAAATCGCCAACGACCTGCGTCTGCTCGGTTCCGGCCCACGCGCAGGGTTTGCCGAAGTGAAGCTGCCGGCGAACGAGCCGGGCAGCTCGATCATGCCGGGCAAGGTCAATCCGACCCAGTGCGAAGCGCTGTCGATGCTGGCGTGTCAGGTGTTGGGCAATGACGTGACGATCGGCATCGCCGCGAGCCAGGGTCACTTGCAGTTGAACGTGTTCAAACCGGTGATCATCCATAACGTGCTGCAATCGATCCGCTTGCTCGCCGATGGTTGCAGCAACTTCCAGCAGCACTGCATCGCCGGGCTTGAGCCGGATGCCGACGTCATGGCCAGACACCTGGAGCGCGGATTGATGCTGGTGACGGCGCTGAACCCGCACATCGGTTACGACAAGTCGGCGGAAATCGCCAAGAAGGCTTACAGCGAAGGCCTGACCTTGCGTGAGGCGGCGCTGCAACTGGGGTATCTGAGCGATGAACAGTTCGATGCCTGGGTGCGGCCGGAGAACATGATCGAGGCTGGCGCCAAGGGCTGAGATTTGTAGCGTTGCTTAATAAGTCATCGCGAGCAGGCTCACTGCTACAGGGGGGGATGCGTTCCCCATGCAGCAGTGAGCCTGCTCGCGATGGCCCTGACGCGGTTAACCTGCTGCCATCTTCATCCGCCGCGCCTTGAGCCCGCCAATCAACGACGGCCCCAACGCCACCAGCGCCGAGCCCAGCACCACCAGCACCGCCCCGCCATAGCCCAGACCATTGATCTGCTCGGCATGCACATACTCCGGCCACATCCACGCCGCCAGCGCCACCGCACCAAAGGTTACCAATGGCGTGATCGCCAGCGTGGCACTGACCCGCGACGCTTCCCAATGCGCCAGCGCCTCGGCAAATGCGCCATAGGCAATCAGCGTGTTCATGCAGCACGCCAGCAGCAGCCAGCCCTGCAACGGGCTCAGCGCCAGCGCCTCCAGCGGATGCACCCAGGGTGTCAGCAACAGCGCGCAGAACAGGTAGATCACCATCATCACCTGCAACGAATTCCACACCGTCAGCAACTGCTTCTGACCCAGCGCATAGAACGTCCAGACCGTCGAGGCCGACAGCACCAGCAACACGCCGGCGGTGTAGTCCGACAATGAGGTGAGCAATTCAGCCAGACGTTGATTGAAGAACAGCACAAACCCGATCAGCAGCACCGCCAGCCCGATCCCCTGGCCAATGCTGAAACGCTCCTTGAACACAAACAGGCTGGCGATCAGCAACATGATCGGGCCCATCTGCACCACCAGTTGCGCGGTGCCGGGGCTGAGCAGATTCAGGCCCATCAGGTACAGCACGTAATTGCCCACCAACCCGAGCACCGCCATCAGCACCAGCCAACCGCCTCTGGGCCCCAGCACTTTACGGCTCGGCAGACGCTTGACCGAGGCCAGATAAATGAACAGGCAGCCGCCCGAGACCATCAGGCGAAACCAGGTCACCGTGATCGGGTCCATCACCTGCAATACCTGCTTGAGTTTGATCGGCAAAATGCCCCACAAAAACGCTGTCAGCAGCGCCAGGCACAGACCGTAAACCCAGCGACCGGATGAAATGTGCATGCGAACCCCAATGCCTGCTGACAAGAGCGGTCATTCTAGGCCCGCATGCAGGCGCAACACAGGGACAGTTCAGGCCAGGCCGCGAATGAAACTGTGCAGGTCGCAGCATTAAATTGACGGAGTGCCGTTGATCGTCTGGCCAGGCGCGCCAAGTGCTTCAGGCATAAGCTCATGGGATGCATTCACTGACTTCTTACCAAGGAGGCCGATCATGTACGGCATGCGCGCTCAGGACAGCGCCCCCGCGACGCATTTTCGCAGTGAGCGGTTGTGTCGGGTCAATGGCGAGCTGTTCTTCAGCACTCGGGAAAATACCCTGGAGGGGCCGTTTGCCAGTGCGCAAAAGGCTGAGCTGGAAATAAAGGCGTATATCGCGCGGATGCAGGTTGTGGATTCCAATCGGTCACCGGGTTGATTCAATCGCGAGCAGGCTCACTCCTACAGGGAACGCATTCCAAAATGCAGGAGCGAGCCTGCTCGCGATAGCAATCTATCAGCCAACAACTTTCTTCCTGATTCAGCGCACCGCCTCAAACAACCCTGCCGCCCCCATCCCGCCGCCCACACACATGGTGACGATGCCGTAACGCAGATGACGCCGCTGCAACTCGCGCACCAGATGCCCGACCTGCCGCGACCCGGTCATGCCGAACGGGTGGCCGATGGAAATCGAGCCGCCATTGACGTTGTACTTCTCGTTATCAATCTCCAGCCGATCGCGGCTGTACAGGCACTGCGACGCGAACGCCTCGTTCAGCTCCCACAAATCAATGTCCGCTACCTGCAAGCCCTTGGCCTTGAGCAATTTCGGCACCGAAAACACCGGGCCGATGCCCATCTCGTCAGGCTCGCAGCCGGCGACGGTGAAGCCGCGGAAAAACGCTTTCGGCTTCAGCCCCAGTTGCAGAGCTTTTTCCAGGCTCATCACCAGCGTCATCGAGGCCCCGTCGGACAGTTGCGAGGAGTTCCCCGCGGTCACCGAACCGTCCTCGGCAAACACCGGCTTGAGCCCCGCCAGACTTTCATAAGTGGTGTCAGGGCGGTTGCAGTCATCGCGCTCGACGACACCGTCGAGTACCTGCACTTCACCGCTGGCTTTGTCCTCGACCCGATACTTCACGGCCATCGGTACGATTTCGTCATCGAACAACCCCGCAGCCTGCGCCTGTGCCGTGCGAATCTGACTTTGCAGTGAATAGCGATCCTGGTCCTCGCGGCTCACGCCATAACGGCGCGCCACCACTTCGGCCGTCTGGCCCATCGTGTAATAGATACCCGGCGTCTGCTGTTTGAGCAGCGGGTTGATCAGGTGATCGGTGTTGACGCTTTTCAGGGTCAGGCTGATCGACTCGACGCCGCCGGCGACAATGATATCGCTGCAACCCGAGGCAATCTGGTTGGCGGCAATGGCGATCGCCTGCAAACCCGAGGAACAAAAACGATTGAGGGTCATGCCGGCCACGTGGGTGCCCAGGCGCGAGAGCACTGCCACGTTGCGGCCGATGTTGTAGCCCTGCGCACCTTCATTGGAACCGGCGCCGACGATGCAGTCTTCGACGCTGGCCGGGTCGATGTCATTGCGTGTCAACAGCGCGTTGACGCAATGGGCCGCCATGTCATCGGGGCGGGTCTGGTTGAACTTGCCGCGAAAGGACTTGGCCAGGCCGGTCCGCACGCTGTCGACGATCACCACTTCACGCATGGCATACCTCATTGTTGTTGTCGGTTGAGAGTGGACCGAGCATAAGTCCACCTCATCGCCGACCGCGACAATCATTCACCCCGCGTATGCGTGCCCATCGGTTCAGTCCTTGTGCTTTTTCGTGCGCTTGTCGGACTTCTCGAACGCCTCTTCCAGCGCACGGTTGATGGTGCGCAGCACCTTGACCCGTGCCCAGCGCTTGTCATTGGCCTCGACCAGCGTCCACGGCGATATTTCGGTGCTGGTACGGTCGACCATATCGCCCACGGCAGCGCGGTAGGCGTCCCACTTGTCGCGGTTGCGCCAGTCGTCTTCGGTGATCTTGAAGCGCTTGAACGGAATCTGCTCCCGCGCCTGAAAGCGCTCCATCTGCGTGTCCTTGTCGATCGCCAGCCAGAATTTGACGACGATGACCCCGGCGTCGGCAATCTGTTCTTCGAAGTCATTAATCTCGCTGTAGGCGCGCAGCCAGTCGGCCGGGCTGCAAAAGCCCTCGACCCGCTCCACCAGCACCCGGCCATACCAGGAGCGGTCGAACACGGTGAACTTGCCCCGCGCCGGCAGGTGCCGCCAGAACCGCCACAAGTACGGTTGCGCACGTTCCTCTTCAGTCGGCGCGGCGATCGGCACGATGCTGTACTGACGCGGATCGAGCGCCGCCGCCACCCGCCGGATCGCCCCGCCCTTGCCCGCAGCATCGTTGCCTTCGAATACCGCCACCAGAGCGTGGCGGCGCATGCGTTTGTCGCGCATCAGCCCGGACAACCGGGCCTGCTCGGTGATCAGTTGTTCTTCGTAGTCTTTCTTTTCCAACTGCTGGCTGAGGTCGAGGCTGTCGAGCAGGTTCAGTTGATCGACCGCCGTACCCAGCGGTGCCGCGTTGACTTCTTCGGTGTGCACCTGCTGACGCTTGAGCGCATTTTGCAGACCTTCGAGCAGAATCTTGCCGACCGCCAGACTGCGGTAATTGGCGTCCATGCCTTCGATGATGTGCCACGGCGCGTAGTCGCGGCTGGTACGGCGCAACACGCGCTCGCCGTATTTGACGAACTTGTCGTAGGTCTGCGATTGCTGCCAGTCCAGCGGGCTGATGCGCCAGCTGTGCAGCGGGTCATCGGCCAGGGCTTTGAGCCGCGCTTTCATCTGTTTCTTCGACAAGTGAAACCAGAACTTGAAGATCAGTGCACCTTCGTCGCAGAGCATCTTTTCCAGACGCTCGGCGGCGTTGATTGCCTGATCCAGGCGCGGATCCTTGAACAGACCGTGAACCCGCCCCTGAAGCATCTGGCTGTACCAGTTACCGAAGAACACCCCCATCCGCCCCTTCGCCGGGAGCATCCGCCAGTAACGCCAGGCCGGTGGCCGCGCCAGCTCTTCATCGGTCTGCTGATCGAAGGTGCGCACCTCGATCAGACGCGGGTCCATCCACTCGTTGAGCAACTTGACGGTCTCGCCCTTGCCGGCCCCTTCAATGCCGTTGATCAAAATGATCACCGGGAAGCGTTTCTGCTGCTGCAACTCGAACTGCGCTTCCAGCAAAGCTTCACGCAGCGCAGGCACCGCCTCGTCGTACGTTTCTTTGTCGATGGCGTGACCGATTTCAGCGGATTCAAACATGGGACGGCTCCTTCCAGAATGCAGCAAGACTAGCGGATTGGGCACGGCGATGGCGGAGAAATTCCTCCGCCAAGGTGAGTTAAATGAATGAATAACGTTGACGAGGGCGCTTGCTCCCGCCGGGGTGCGCAGCAGTCGCAAGACCTGCAACCACGGTCCTCCAGACACATCGCGTTCACCGGTTTTGGGGCTGCTGTGCACCCCGGCGGGAGCAAGCGCCTTCGCCACAAAAGCCGGTGATGATCCTGCATTCGACCCTGGCCCCCCTTGCCATGGATCAAGCACCCAGCGCCCGATCGGCTAGAATGGCCGCCTTGTGATTGCCGAGCCTGCCATGAAACCCGTATTGCCCCACGCCCAGCTCGACTGGGATGACCAGGGACGCCCGCGTTCGCGGGTGTTCGATGACGTGTATTTTTCCGATCAGTCAGGTCTGGAAGAAACCCGTTATGTATTCCTCGAACAGAACCGTCTGGCCGAGCGTTTTGCCGCGTTGCCGGCGCACGGGCGACTGGTGATCGGCGAAACCGGATTCGGCACCGGGCTGAATTTTCTCTGCGCCTGGCAGCTGTTCGAGCAACATGCGGTGGCCGGGGCGCGCCTGCATTTCGTCAGCGTCGAAAAGTATCCGCTGAGCCCTGCGGACTTGCAGCGGGCCTTGGCCTTGTGGCCGCAACTGAAGTCGCTGGCCGATCAGTTGCTGACCCATTACGTGGCGATCCATCAGGGTTTTCAGCGGCTCATTCTGGGCAATGGCCGGGTCACGCTGACGCTGTTGATCGGCGATGCGCTGGAGCAATTGCCGCAGCTCGATGCGCAGATCGACGCGTGGTTTCTCGACGGCTTCGCCCCGGCGAAAAACCCGGACATGTGGACCGCCGAGCTGTTCGTCGAACTGGCCCGCCTGGCCGCGCCCGGCTCGACTATCAGCACCTTTACCAGCACCGGTTGGGTGCGGCGCTTGCTCAATGCCGCCGGGTTCAAGATGAAACGCACGCCGGGCATCGGCCACAAGTGGGAAATCCTGCGCGGTGAATTTGTCGGCTGGCCGCAGGACGTTGCGCCACCCGCGCCAGACAAACCGTGGTTCGCCCGCCCTGCCCCGCTGACCGGTGAGCGCCGCGCATTGGTGATCGGCGCCGGGCTGGCCGGGTGCGCCAGCGCCGCCAGTCTCGCGGCGCGGGGCTGGCAGGTCAGCCTGCTGGAACGGCATGCCGACGTGGCGCAGGAAGCATCGGGCAATCCACAGGGCGTGCTGTACCTGAAGCTGTCGGCCCACGGCACCGCGTTGTCGCAACTGATCGTCAGCGGGTTCGGCTACACCCGCCGCCTGCTGGAAACCCTGCAACGCGGCTCGGATTGGGACGATTGCGGCGTGCTGCAATTGGCATTCAATACCAAGGAAGCCGAGCGCCATGCACAACTGGCGGCGGCGTTCCCGGAAGATCTGGTGCACTGGCTCGACCAGCCGCAGGCCGAGATTCAGGCCGGGGTCGGACTGAGCCACGGCGGCTTGTATTACCCCGAAGGCGGCTGGGTGCATCCGCCCGCGCTGTGCCAGGCACAGGCCGCGCAAGCGAACATCGAATTGCTCAAGCATCACGAGGCGCTGGAACTGCGCAAGGTCGAGGGTCAGTGGCAAGCCCTCGCCGGCGACCGTGTGCTCGCCAGCGCACCGGTGGTGGTATTGGCCGGCGCTGCGGAAATCAAACGCTTTGCACACAGTGCCGAGCTGCCGCTCAAACGCATTCGCGGGCAGATCACGCGCCTGCCGCAAACCACGGAAAGCCAGACGCTACGCACCGTGGTCTGCGCCGAAGGTTATGTCGCCCCGGCGCGCCTGGGCGAACACACGCTGGGCGCCAGTTTCGATTTCACCAGCGATGATCTGACACCGACGACCGCCGAACACCTGGGCAATCTGGCGATGCTGGAGGGGATCTCCGGCGATCTGGTGGCGCGTCTGCACATCAATGACCTGCCTGCAGAAACGCTGGAGGGCCGCGCCGCCTTTCGCTGCACCAGCCCCGATTATCTGCCGATTGTCGGCCCGCTGGCCGACCGCGAAGCCTTCGCTCAGGTCTACGAGGCGTTAAGCAAGGATGCGCGACAAGTGCCGGACATTGCCTGCCCGTGGCTCGACGGCTTGTATGTCAACAGCGGCCACGGCTCACGCGGGCTGATCACCGCACCGCTGTCCGGCGAACTGCTGGCGGCGTGGCTGGACAACGAGCCGCTGCCCCTGCCTAGAAGCGTCGCCGAAGCCTGCCATCCCAACCGTTTTGCCTTGCGCACGTTGATTCGCGGCAAATGAAAAAGAGCGACTGCCCGCCGGTCAGTCGCCGCCCCTTATAACTCATCGTTCTAAAACTCCCACAACTGCACCGGGTCAGTTTCTGAGTAACGGCCATTTTGGCCTGACTGAGAATCACCCTCCCCAACGGAAAAACCGGTAAGGATTTTATGTGCGGATTAGCTGGCGAGTTACGTTTTGATCAACACCCTGCAGACCTTGCAGCCATCGAGCGAATCACCCATCACCTGGCGCCTCGCGGCCCCGACGCGTGGGGCTTCCATGCTCAAGGGCCGATTGCCCTGGGCCACCGTCGCCTGAAAATCATGGACCTGTCGGACGGCTCGGCGCAGCCGATGATCGACAGTCAACTGGGCTTGTCCCTGGCCTTCAACGGCGCGATCTACAACTTCCCGGAACTGCGCGCCGAACTCGAAGCGCTCGGTTACGCATTCTATTCCGGTGGCGACACCGAGGTGCTGCTCAAGGGTTACCACGCCTGGGGCGAAGCAATGCTGCCGAAACTCAACGGCATGTTTGCCTTCGCCATCTGGGAGCGCGACGCCCAGCGCCTGTTCATCGCTCGCGACCGTCTCGGCGTGAAGCCGTTGTACCTGTCGCGCACCGGTCAGCGTTTGCGTTTCGCCTCGGCCCTGCCGGCGCTGCTCAAGGGCGGCGACATCAACCCGATCCTCGACCCGGTGGCGCTCAATCACTATCTGAATTTCCACGCGGTGGTCCCGGCCCCGCGCACCTTGCTGGCCGGCATCGAAAAGCTGCCGGCCGCCACGTGGATGCGCGTTGAAGCTGATGGCACCACCGAACAGAAAACCTGGTGGACCCTGCCCTACGGCCCACACGAGGATGAGAAAAACCTGACGCTGGAAGACTGGGTCGACCGCGTGCTCGACAGCACCCGCGAAGCCGTGGCGATCCGCCAACGTGCGGCGGTGGATGTGGGTGTGCTGCTGTCCGGCGGTGTCGATTCGAGCATGCTCGTCGGTCTGCTGCGGGAAGTCGGCGTGGAAAACCTGTCGACCTTTTCCATCGGTTTCCAGGACGCTGGCGGCGAGCGCGGTGACGAGTTCCAGTATTCGGACCTGATCGCCAAACACTACGGCACGCAGCACCATCAGTTGCGCATCGACGAAAAAGAGATCATCGAACAACTGCCTGCTGCCTTCCGCGCGATGAGCGAACCGATGGTCAGCCATGACTGCATCGCGTTCTACCTGTTGTCTCGCGAAGTGGCCAAACACTGCAAGGTAGTGCAAAGCGGCCAGGGCGCCGACGAGTTGTTCGCCGGTTATCACTGGTACCCGCAAGTGGACGGTGCGGCGGATCCGTACGCGGCCTATCGCGCGGCATTCTTCGACCGTAGCTACGACGACTACGCTGCCACCGTGCAGCCGAAATGGCTCACGGCCAATGACGCTGCCGGCGACTTCGTGAAGGAACATTTCGCCCAACCGGGCGCCGATGCCGCCGTGGACAAAGCCCTGCGCCTGGACAGCACGGTGATGCTGGTGGATGACCCGGTCAAACGTGTCGACAACATGACCATGGCCTGGGGCCTGGAAGCTCGCACGCCGTTTCTCGACTATCGCCTGGTCGAACTGTCGGCTCGTGTGCCTGGTCGCTTCAAGCTGCCTGACGGCGGCAAACAGGTGCTCAAAGAGGCGGCGCGACGGGTCATTCCGAGCGAAGTGATTGATCGCAAAAAAGGCTACTTCCCGGTGCCCGGCCTCAAGCATTTGCAAGGCGACACGCTGAACTGGGTGCGCGAACTGCTGCTTGATCCGAGTCAGGATCGCGGCCTGTTCAACCCGGCGATGCTCGACAAACTGCTGACCGATCCGCAAGGCCAACTGACCCCGTTACGCGGCTCGAAACTGTGGCAACTGGCGGCCTTGAACCTGTGGCTCAGTGAACAAGGAATCTGATTGATGAAACCCCACGCCACGGCTATCAGCCAACGCCTGCTGCGCGGTCAGACCCCGTCGTATGAACGCTTGCAGGCGCGTCTGGCCGAAGACGGCAGCGAACTCGGCGCCGACCCTATCGCCGTGCATTGCGGTTGGGGCCGGCTGCTGATCGGCCACACCTTTCCTGACCCGGCGACGCTGGCGCAGGAATTGCTCAACGAGCAACCCGGCGAGCGCGACATCGCGCTGTACGTCGCCGCGCCGCAGCAGATTCTCGGTCTTGAACCGACCCAATTGTTTCTCGATCCGTCCGACACCTTGCGCGTTTGGTTCAGCGATTACCGTCAGGCGACACGGGTGTTTCGCGGCTTCCGCATTCGTCGCGCGCAGAGCGAGGCGGACTGGCAGGCGATCAATGTGCTGTATCAGGCGCGCGGCATGTTGCCGATCGACGCCACGCGGCTCACCCCGCATCATCAGGGCGGCCCGGTGTACTGGATCGCTGAAGATGAAGACAGCGGCGCGGTGATCGGCAGCGTCATGGGCCTGAATCATCACAAAGCGTTCAACGACCCGGAGCACGGCAGCAGCCTGTGGTGCCTGGCGGTCGATCCGCAATGCTCGCGGCCCGGTGTCGGTGAAGTGCTGGTCCGTCATCTGATCGAGCACTTCATGAGTCGCGGCTTGAGCTATCTCGACCTGTCGGTGTTGCACGACAATCGTCAGGCCAAGAATCTCTACGCCAAGCTCGGTTTTCGCAACCTGTCGACGTTTGCCATCAAGCGCAAGAACGGCATCAACCAGCCGTTGTTCCTCGGTCCGGGACCGGAGGCGCAGTTCAATCCGTATGCGCGAATCATCGTCGAAGAAGCCCATCGACGTGGCATCGACGTTCAGGTCGATGACGCCGACGCCGGGCTGTTCACCCTCAGCCATGGCGGGCGCCGGGTGCGCTGCCGGGAATCGTTGAGCGACCTGACCAGCGCGATCAGCATGAGCCTGTGCCAGGACAAAAGCCTGACCCACAAGGTGCTGAAAGCCGCCGGCCTCAACCTGCCGTCGCAACAGTTGGCCGGCAATGCCGACGATAACCTGGCGTTTCTCGACGAGCATCAGCGGGTGGTGGTCAAGCCGCTCGACGGTGAACAGGGCCAGGGCGTGGCGGTGGATTTGCAGAGCATCGAAGAGGTGCAGCGTGCCATCGAAACCGCAAAACAATTCGATAGCCGGGTGCTGCTGGAGAGCTTCCACGAAGGCCTCGATCTGCGGATTCTGGTGATTGGCTTTGACGTGGTGGCGGCGGCGATTCGCAAGCCTGCGGAAGTGGTCGGTGACGGGCACCATTCGATTGGTGCGTTGATCGAAGCGCAGAGCCGGCGCCGTCAGGCGGCGACCGGTGGCGAGAGCAAGATCCCGCTGGATCACGAAACCCAACGCACCCTGCACGCGGCTGGTTATGACTACAGCAGCATCCTGCCGGCCGGTGAGCATCTGTTCGTGCGGCGCACCGCCAATCTGCACACCGGCGGCACACTGGAAGATGTCACGGCGATCCTGCACCCGACCCTCGTCGATGCCGCCGTGCGCGCAGCACGGGCGCTGGACATTCCGATGGTTGGTCTCGATTTGATGGTGCCGGCGGCGGATCAACCGGAGTACGTGTTTATCGAAGCCAACGAACGGGCCGGGCTGGCCAACCATGAACCGCAGCCGACGGCGGAGCGGTTTGTCGATCTGCTGTTTCCGCACAGTCAGCCGGCTGTTTCTTGATCATGTAGAACCTCAACCGACCCTATCGCTGGCAAGCCAGCTCCCACAGGTCCAGCGGTGTAGCCAATCACTGTGGGAGCTGGCTTGCCAGCGATGGGGCACTGACAGGCAATACAAATCCCCTCATCGAAACCATCGATGCGCCTCAACTCATCAGGAGTTTCCATGACCACACAAATCCCTGAACCGGATCTGAACTACCTGCAAAAAGTCCTGCTGGAAATGCTCGCCATTCCCAGCCCCACCGGGTTCACCGACACCATCGTGCGTTACGTCGCCGAGCGTCTGGAAGAGCTGGGCATTCCCTTCGAGATGACCCGTCGCGGCACGATCCGCGCCACCCTCAAGGGCAAGAAAAACAGCCCCGACCGCGCGGTCTCGGCGCACCTCGACACCATCGGTGCGGCCGTGCGCGCCGTGAAAGACAACGGGCGTTTGACCCTGGCCCCGGTCGGCTGCTGGTCGAGCCGGTTTGCCGAGGGCAGCCGCGTCAGCCTGTTCACCGACAACGGCGTAATTCGCGGCAGCGTGCTGCCGTTGATGGCGTCCGGGCACGCATTCAACACCGCCGTGGACGAAATGCCGATCAGTTGGGATCACGTCGAGCTGCGTCTGGACGCCTACTGCGCAACCAAGGCCGATTGCGATTCGCTGGGCATCAGTGTCGGTGACGTGGTGGCGTTCGATCCGTTGCCGGAGTTCACCGAAAGCGGTCACATCAGCGCCCGTCACCTGGATGACAAGGCCGGGGTTGCAGCGCTGCTCGCCTCGCTCAAGGCGATCGTCGACAGCGGTCAGGAATTGATGATCGACTGCCATCCGCTGTTCACCATCACCGAAGAAACCGGCAGCGGCGCGGCGGCAGCATTGCCGTGGGACGTCAGTGAATTCGTCGGTATCGACATCGCGCCGGTCGCCCCCGGCCAGCATTCCAGCGAACACGCGGTGAGCGTGGCGATGCAGGATTCCGGTGGGCCGTACGACTATCACCTGTCACGGCATTTGCTGCGCCTGGCCAGTGAAAACGAGTTGCCGGTGCGCCGCGACCTGTTTCGCTATTACTTCAGCGATGCCCACTCGGCGGTGACCGCCGGCCACGACATCCGCACCGCCCTGCTCGCCTTTGGCTGCGACGCCACCCACGGTTATGAGCGCACGCACATCGACAGCCTGGCGGCGCTCAGTCGCTTGCTCGGGGCCTATATTCTGAGTCCGCCAGTGTTTGCCAGCGACGCGGCGCCGGCCAATGCGTCGCTCGACCGGTTCAGTCATCAGATCGAGCACGACACGCAGATGGAAAGTGATACGCGGGTGCCGTCGGTGGACAGTCTGGTGGGGCAGCGTTCCGACAGTTGATTCGGTTACTGTAGCGGCTGGACTGCCCGCATCGCCGGCACGCCAGCTCCCACAGGGCTTGTGCCGCTCACAGGCCCTGTGGTCCAACCAAAAACTGTAGGGGCTGGCTTGCCAGCGATGAGGCCGGTACACCCCACACAAAACTGGCAGGCAACCGACAATCGCCGTAGCATCCTGACCTTGATTGAACCGAGGTGCCCATGCTGATTCCCCACGACCAACTTGAAGTCGACACCCTCACCCGCCTGATCGAGGACTTCGTCACCCGCGACGGCACCGACAACGGCGATGACACGCCGCTGGAAACCCGTGTCCTGCGCGTACGCCAGGCCCTGACCAAAGGCCAGGCGCTGATCGTCTTCGACCCGGAAAGTGAGCAATGCCAATTGATGCTCAAGCACGACGTGCCCAAGCACCTGTTCGACTGAGCCCGTCAGCGGGCCTTTTCAGAGGCCTGCTTGCGCTGGATCCGTTCGTAGACTTCGGCGCGATGCACGTTGACTTTCTGGGGCGCCTCGACGCCGAAACGCACACTGGAACCGTTCACTGACAGAACGCGCAGGGAAATGTCGTCGCCGATTGAAATCAATTCACCGACGACGCGGCTGAGTACAAGCATGGGATTGGTCCTTCCGGGTTAACGAACCCTGAAGATGCGCGGCTTGCCGGTGCGACACAATGCGCGGCCGGCAAATCAGTCTTGCCTTACACCCACCCCGCCGACAGGCCGTCAGACGTTTCGTACAAAACCGTCAATTCAAGCAACCGAGAAGCGCGGACCGAACAGAATCACGCTGGCGCCGATTACACACAACGCCACGCCGATCCAGTCCGAACTCAACGGGCGAACGCGCTCGACCACGGCCAGCCAGCCAATCGAGGCGACAATGTAAATCCCGCCATACGCGGCATAGGCGCGACCGGCGTAGGCCGCTTCAACGCGGGTCAGCAACAGGGCGAACAGGGTCAGGCTGAGTAACGCAGGAATCACCCACAGGGCACTTTTGCCCTGACGCAGCCACATGAAGAAAGCGAAACAACCGGCGATTTCAAACAGCGCCGCAAGGAAAAACCACAAGTAATTGAGCATCGAAGCGTCTCGTCAGGGTGACCATTGCGGCCACCCTAACCACGCGACACCCGCCGGGCAAGCTCAGCCGTTGTTCTGTTTGGCCTTGGCGCGCATTTTTTCCGCCATCGCGGTCATTTCGTTGTAGAGCAGTTGCGGGTTCTTCTGCTTGATGGCCCAGGCCATGCGGCCCTGCTCATGGGGCAGGATCATGAACTCGCCGGCGGCGACTTGCTGATAGATGTAGTCGGCGATGTCTGCTGCGCTGATCGGCGAACTTTCCAGCAACTTGCCGACCTGCGCTTTCATTGCCGGGGTCGGCCCACGGAACGAATCGAGCAAGTTGGTCTGGAAGAATGACGGGCACACCACATGCACGCCGACTTCCTGTTGCGCCAGTTCGATCAGCAGGCTTTCCGACAGCGCTACGACACCGGCCTTGGCGACGTTGTAGTTGCTCATGGCCGGGCCTTGCATCAAGGCCGCCATGGACGCGATGTTGATGATCTTGCCTTTGCTTTGCTCCAGCAGCGGCAGGAATGCCTTGCAGCCCTTGACCACGCCCATCAGGTTGATCGCGATCTGCCAGTCCCAGTCTTCCAGCGACAACTCACTGAAGAACCCGCCCGATGCCACACCGGCGTTGTTGACGATGATGTCGATGCCGCCAAGCTTCTCTTCGCAGGCCTGGGCGAACGCCGTGAGCTGACTGTAATCACGCACATCGCAGCGCTGGATAAAACCGTCGCCACCGGCTTCGCGCACCATTTTCAGGGTTTCCTGCAGACCGGGCTCGCTGACGTCGGACAAGGCCAGTTGCCAGCCTTCACGCGCCCAGCGCAGCGCGATTTCCCGACCTAAACCCGAGCCCGCGCCAGTGATCATCATGCGATTTTGCATAGCAGACAGCCTTGTTGTTCCGGGGAAGATGCGCGGAGTGTAGCGAAGGATCCTTAGCCCTCCACGCTCCATCAGACTGCTGAATACAGGATCAAAAGATCGCAGCCTTCGGCAGCGCCTACAAGATTCGTGCAGGCGCGGCCGAGAGGAACCAGGCCGCGATTTTTTTGTTTCAAAGGAAATAAGCGAGCGATCCAAATACATTAAAAAAACATTGAATTTTTTTTCATGCACAACAGTCGGAATTTGTAAGCCGTCTGGATTTAGTTAATTACCAGCCGCCCCTGAACATCAAGACTTCTCGAATACTATCAACAAGGAAAATCGACATGGGCACAATTCTTATCATTATCCTGATCCTGTTGCTGATCGGTGGTCTGCCGGTCTTCCCGCACTCCAGAAGTTGGGGTTATGGCCCGTCGGGCATTATTGGCGTGGTATTGGTAGTGCTGCTGGTCTTGCTGTTACTCGGCAGGATATAAAACGCAGGACAAAAAAAGAGGCCCTCAGGGGCCTCTTTTTTATGCAGCGTTTTTTATCAGTCCGGCTTGCCGTTAATCACGCCGGCGGTATTGTCCATCAGGCTCTTGGTCGCCGTTTGCAGGAACGATTCGAGCTTGAGTTTCAATTCAGCGGTACGCGGTGCATCCTGCACGATCTCGGCATGCGGATTGGCGCCCAACTGGTACTGCCAGATCTTCGGTGCCATTTCTTTATCCTTTGGCAGCACGAGAATCTGGTCAGCGGTGACGATGGCAGTGGTCTGCTCGCTGCCCGACGGCTTGATCACACCGAAGCCGGTGTCGCCTTCCGGCAGGTTGAGCAGGTCACGGCCCCAGCACTGATGACGTACTTCGCCACCCAGACGGCCCATGATGGTCGGCACGATGTCGATTTGCGTGCCCACGGTGTGGTCACGGGTACCGAACTTTTCCTGGATGCCCGGCGCAATCATCAGCATCGGTACGTTGAAGCGGCCCAGGTCCATTTCGGTGATCTGACGCTCGTTGCCGAAACCGTGGTCGCCGACGATGACAAACAGGGTTTCCTTGAAGTACGGCTCTTTACGCGCCTTCTCGAAGAACT
This sequence comes from Pseudomonas sp. GNP014, assembly GCF_054344005.1. Classification (NCBI taxonomy): domain Bacteria; kingdom Pseudomonadati; phylum Pseudomonadota; class Gammaproteobacteria; order Pseudomonadales; family Pseudomonadaceae; genus Pseudomonas; species Pseudomonas sp. GNP014. The sequence continues at coordinate 5,688,936 of NZ_JBTGUS010000001.1, forward strand.
GACCCAACGCCCAGTCGGCATAACGCATGGCGGTCAAGTGCTCGTTGAGGCTGCCACGATCGGTCACGCGCTCGACCGGCAAGGGTGTCGGCAAAGCGTATGGCGTGTGGTTGGACAGGGTTTGCAGCAGCGCATAGAACGGCTTGCCGTTTTCCCGCGCCTTCAGTTCGATCAGACCGCGGTCGAACATGTCCTGGTCGGACACGCCCCAGGTCGGGTCGGAGAACACCGGGTTGACGAAGTCGTTACGACCCACGAAGTTGGTCATGCCCTGGTTGCTGAAGAAGCCCGACTGGTTGTCCCAGGCGAAGTCACCGTTGTAGACGTAGACGTCGTCATACTTGCGCGCGCTGAGCAGTTGCGGCAGGCCGGAGAGCTTGTGGCTGCCTTCCGGGGTCTGCATCAGGTATTCGAAACCCGGCAGGTTCGGGAAGCATGCCATGGTCGCGAACATGCCCTGGTGGGTGTGCGTGCCGTTGGAGAAGAAGCGGTCGAACAGCAGGCCTTCCTTCGACAGTTTGTCGAGGTAAGGGGTGATGTTGCCCGGCGCGCCCAAAGCACCCACCGAGTGACCGGCCATGCTTTCCATCAGGATCACAACGACGTTCTTGATCGGCAAGGTCTTGTCGGCGGGCGGCGTGTATTCACGGCGCACGGCGGCGATGTCGGCATCGACCAGTTTGTCGTCAGGCATCAGCAACATGTCGCGCACGACTTTCTGCGCCTTTTCCTGTGGCAGGGTGGCTTTCCAGATGTTGTTGCGATCCTCGCCCATGCGGTCCTTGGCGGCAGCGATCAGCGACAGCGTACCGTTGAGACCCAGTTGGTTGGCGAAGTTCGACTCGGTGGTGTACACGTCACCCCAGCGCAGCGGCGGGCCCTGACGCAGGGTGCCACGAGCAGCGGTGACGCAGATCAGCAGGCAGACCACGAACACCGCCAGGCGGGTGTACCACGGCGCCACCTGACGGGTGCCGACGTTGCCGCCACTGAAGGGGCCGCGTGGACGGGTCGCACGGTCGGCGCCTTTGAACGCCAGGGTCAGGATGACAGTGCCGATCGCCCACGCCAGCAGGTAACGGACCACCGGGAAACCGTACCAGAGCATGCTCATCACGGTTTTCGGGTCTTCTTTCACGTACTGGAAGACCAGGCCGTTGAGGCGCTGGTGGAATTCGCGATAGAAATCCATCTCCATCAGGCCGAGGAACAGCGCGATGCTCGAAGCGATCGTCAGCCACAGACGGAAGAAACCACGCACGGCCATGGCGCGGGCACTGAACAGCGCCAGCACCAGCGGAATGCAAATGTACACCACCAGGCGCAGGTCGAAACGCAGGCCGTTGGCGAACGCTTCAATGAAGGTCGAAGCCGGGGTGTCGAGGATCATCTCGCGGTTGTAGACCAGCAGCGCGAGGCGCAGCACGGAAAACATCACCATCATGACCAGTGCACAAAGCAGCGTGTAGGCCAGATGCGATTTGACGGTCGGTTGCAGCAGGCGAGCAGAAGATCGCTGCTGATTCAGGGCGTCCGGGTTTGCCATGTCGTTTTAGGACCCATTGGAAGTTAAAGTTGCAAAAATACAGCGGCGCCATGCCCTCTATTGGCCATTCCAGACCCCGGGGCTTGCGCGGTGCGCAAATGTTGCACGATCACCCGCACCATTACCATTGATTACTGCCTCGGTGCCGGACACTTTCATTTAATGCCACAGTAGCGCGGCCGCGTGCCAACGGCGCGGGCGAATTGTCTTGAACACGTTGTGAAAATTTCGTTCAACGCATATCTGGAAACACAATATAGCGACAAAACAAAAACGCCCCGACTTGATCGGGGCGTTTTGCTCAACCGGCGGCGATTACTTCTCGGCGCGTTCTTTCAACGCTTTAAGCGTGTTGAACGGCGCATCGACGACAAACTTGTTGGCCACCATCGCCGGCACACTGCCACCCGGCTCGGTGTGGACTTGATAGGTCACTTCGACCTGATCGCCCTTGGGCACGAACTTCCAGAAACCCTTGACCTGGGCAACGCGCACGAAGCCTTTCTCTTCCGGCACGTACTTCGGCACGCCTTCAAGGTTGCGGATCAGGCTGCCATCGGCGCCTTCGACGGTGGTGATGTGCAGCACCGAATCGCGCGGAGTGACTGGCCATGGCGTGTTGAACTGGGTGTAGGTCCAGCTCTGATCGCCTTCGTGCTTGAGCAGTTTCTGGGTCTTGCATTCGTGAATCCAGGCACAGGCGCCGGAAACGTCTTCCTGCAGTGCGCGCAGTTTGGCGATGGTGGTCTTCATCAAGACCACGCCCTGATAGGACTTGTAGTCCGAACCCGGCACTTCGCTCAGGGAAACCTTGATGCCGTCTTCGTTCTTGGCGACCTTCCAGTCTTCAGCCTGAACCGCCGAAGTAGCCAGCACGGCAGTCAAACCACACAACACAGCGATACGATGCAGCGAACCCATAGTCTTATTCCTTATTGTTGAAGTTCCGTTCGTTTGACACATCACGCCGCCGTCATTTGCTCCCACCAGCCGATCAACCTGATCGCCTCTTCCGAGCTGCTGCCACAGACTTCGACATCGGCGGCAAAACCGGAACAGACAGCGGGACGCTCTGGCTGGCCGAAAATGCTGCACAGGTTTTCGACCGAGAGTTGCACGCAACGTTCGCCGGCAGGTTTGCCATCAGGCATACCGGGAATCGCCGAACTGATGGAAGGGGCAATGCAGCAAGCGCCACAGCCTTCACGGCATTTCATGACGGGCAAATCCTCACGACGGGTAATGTGCTAAAGAGACGCGGAACAGAGTAACCGCTAAAACGGCTGTTTAAAATTCCCTGATCCGGGGTTTTTACCGATAAGTGAATGTGACTGACCAGTCTCCGACAAAGCGTCTGGTCTGCGGGTCACAGGTGAGCAGGAATTACTGCTTGAATTCGAAATCCAGCGCCGCGCCTTCGATTTCCCGGCGGTCTTCGTTGCGCAGTTGCAACTGCATTTCGTTGCTGAGCAAGCGGCCGTTGAGCTGGAATCCACTGTTTTTCTCGCCAAAAAACTGCGGCAGGATCTGATCGTGCTTCGGCAGCACCACGGTGCCGGGCGGTTTCAGCTCCTGAACCATCTCCTTGGGCAGACTCAGGTCGAGCCTGGCGGGCGGCAACGGTGTGTTCACCAGTTCTTTGGCCGACTTTGATTTCGACGCAATCGGCGGGCGCTTCTTCACCGGGGCGGCTTTCTTCTGCTGCGATTTTTTGTCCGGGGCCGCTTTTGCGCTCGTTGCAGGCTTTTTTTCTGAGGTAGCCGTTGCCGGCTTTTCTTGAACGGCTGCCGCCAAGGCACTCGGCGCATGACTGATCAGTAGCAAACCCAAGATGACTCCGGCGGCAGAAAAAATCGCTTTCATGGACCCTACAACACTAACGGCAGAGGGCCATATGCTCGCTTGTTGAGCGCTACAAGACAAGCACGAGCCACTGCTGGCTTAAAATCCGCCCGCCGTTTCCTGACACAGCTGAGTCGCCAGCAGGCCGAGCGTCATCAACGCCCGCTCCGCCTCGCGGTTCCACGGAATGCCGCAATTGAGGCGGATACAGTGGTTGAATTGCTCGGTATTACTGAAGATCAGACCCGGTGCAATGCTGATGCCCTGCTGCAAGGCGCGGACATGCAATTCCTGGGTGTTGACCCTGCCCGGCAAGCTTACCCACAAGATGAAACCGCCCGTGGGCCGGGTCATTTGCGTGCCTTCGGGGAAGTACTGCTGCACTGCCAGCTGGAAGGCGCTGAGGTTTTTCCGGTATTCCTGGCGGATGTACCGTAAATGCCGGTCATAACCACCGTTTTCCAGATAAGCGGCGATCGCCATCTGCGTCACGCTGCAGGCCGAATGGGTGCTGAAGGTCTGTAGACGCTGGATTTCCTGCTGATACTTGCCGGCAATCATCCAGCCGATGCGCACCCCCGGCGACAAGGTCTTGGAGAAACTCGAGCAGTAGATCACCCGGTCAAGACGGTCATAGGCCTTGAGCGCCTTGGTGCGCCCCTGTTCAAACATCAACTCGCCATAGATGTCGTCTTCGACGATCTGGATGTCGAAGTCCGACGCCAGACGTAACAGCTGTTTCTGGCGCTCCTCCGGCATGGTCCCGCCCAGTGGATTGCTCAGGCGCGTGGTCAGCACCAGGGCCTTGATCGACCACTGGTTGGCGGCCAGTTGCAATGCTTCGAGGCTCATGCCGGTAGCGGGATCGCTGGGGATTTCGATGACTTTCAGACCGAGCAGATCGGCCAGTTGCAACAGCCCGTAATAGGTCGGCGATTCGGCGGCGATCAGATCGCCCGGACGGGTCAGCACCCGCAACGACATCTGCAAGGCATCGACGCAGCCGTGAGTGATCACCACTTCCGACGGGTCGATGACCACGCCAGCGTCGCGCATGCGGATCGCCACCTGCCGGCGCAGCGGCTCGAAGCCGGGGCTGAACATGTAGCTGAACGCCCGTGGGCTATGGAAGCGCGTGACCTTGGCCAGTTGCTGATGCAGTGCGCGCACCGGCAGATAATCGACGCTTGGCACCGCAGCGCCGAGCGGGAAGACGCCTTCACGGCGTGACTCGACCAGAACCTGCTGAATGATGCTGCTGCGGGTGACCAATCCCGGCCGCTCGACCCGAGCAATGTCGGGCGTCGGCGCGGTCAGGGCGGGCGTCTGGTGGACGTAATAACCGGATTGCGGGCGCGCCCGAATCAGCCCCTGATCTTCGAGGTTGGCGTAAGCCTGCAACACCGTGGCATGGCTGACGTTGAGCTGCGAACTCATCTTGCGCACCGACGGCACGCGTTCTCCCGGTTGATAGACGCCACGACGGATGTCTTCGGCCAGTTGCTGAGCAATACGTTGGTAGAGCAAGAGATTGGTCATGACGCAGCACTCGATTTCACGGGCATTTTATTCTTGTGTGAAACAATACCGGAACAGTTTAGAAGTGTACTGGGACAGTTGCCACATTACTCGACCATACAGTGCGGTGTCTGCCCCCGACTGTACGGATTTGCGAGCCATTCGACACACGTAAAAAAGCCCGGCACTGCATGACAGGCCGGGCTTTCCAGAGACGCAACCCTCAGCGGGCGGCGCCGAGCTGGCCTTTTTCATCGGAGAAGACAATTTCCACGCGACGGTTCTGTGCCCGCCCGCGCTCGGAAGCGTTGGCGTCCACCGGGTATTCGTCGCCGTAGCCTTCGACCTGAATGCGTTTGTCGTCGATGCCCAAGTCCATCAGCACGTCGGCCACCGCTTGCGCGCGATCGCGGGACAGCTTGAGGTTTTCCTGCTTGCCGCCGGTGCTGTCGGTGTAACCCTCGATGCGCACCACGCGTTTGGGATTCAGTTGCAGGAACTGGACGATCTTCAGCACGACACGGTTGGCCGAATTCTTCAGCTCTGCTTCACCGGTATCGAACAGCACATCGCCGAGGGTCATCACCAGACCACGGTCGGTCTGGGTGGTGGCCAGCGCAACGATCTGCTCTTCAAGCCACTTGCCTTGCTGCTGCACGCTGAGCAACTTCGACTCACGCAAGGCCAGTTGCAGGCGCTGACGTTCCAGTTCGAGCTTGGCCGCGCGCTCCTCGTTGAGCACCTGATTGGTGTGCTCGCGGGCGATTTCGCTGTAACGCTGGCTCAGGTAGGCGTAATGCACCACGTCCGAACCGCTGCCCCAATAGGTCGACAGCCGATCGGCACGGGCCAGCGACTCACCGGCGCGGATCACGTCTTTCGGCGCGATACGCAACACGTTGGAATCTTCCTTGACCTTCTGGAAGTCGGCACTGGCTTCTTGCAAAGCGGATTCACTGTGTTGGCCGGCGCAGCCGTACAGACTGGCGCAACCGGCGAGGATCAGACCGCCGAGCACGGTGGACTTGCGGCTCATTGGGCATCCCCCAGTTGTTTGCGCAGACGGATGATGCGGGTATTGAGCACGTTCACCTGCTCTTCGCTCTTTTGCGTCAGCACTTTGGCTTCCGCCAGACGCGCATCGAGTTCAGCCTGCTCTGACCGCATGCGTGCGTTGCGGTAAGACTCATCGGCCATGTTGCCTTTGGCGCGGTCGTATTTGGTTTCGGCCAGTTTCATTTCAGGCACTTCATCAGCGGTGGCGCCAACGGCCTTGGCCTGGGTGATGGCCTGCTCGGTCAAACGCATTTGTTCAATGGGTGCCGGATCGGTTGCGCAACCGGCCAGGGCCAGAACGGCCACAGCCGCGAAAAGAGGTCGAATACTCACTAAGAATCCCTACTGTTTTGGGGCGCTGACGGCTTGTTGCGGCTGTTGCTGCTGCGCCTTCCAGCGCTCGATATTGCGTTGCAGCGCGGCTTCCGTCAGTCCGGACGCGGGCAATTCTGTCATCTTTTTGGCCAACTGTCCGCGCAACCACGGATCGTTGCAGGCCGAGTTATGGGAAACCGCGAGGAACAGGCCCGGCCGGTCGATCGGTTGTTCGAAGGCCAACAAGTCATTGGCCATCCCCAGCGCCTGCGCGGCGGCCATGCCCGAGTAGCGGCCAGCGAGGACATATTCCACCTCGCCCAGCAGAAGTTTCTGAAAAGCCTGGGTGAGGTTGGCTGTCCGGGTCAGGGTCAGATTCTGCTCGGCGAAAGTGCCAAATGCCTGGGTCATGCGAGACTTTTCCGACAACGCGCCCGTGTGGCCGTGCAGGTCTTTGGCCTCGCTGTAAACCAGCGTCGAGCCTTTGCGGGTCCACACCAGATAATCGTTTTCCAGCAACGGCGGATGGATGTAGTCGAGGTTTTCCAGCTCATTGAGGGTCAGCGGCGCGTCGGCGAGCATGTCCATGCGCCCGCTGCGCACTTCATCAAGGGCTTGCGAGCGTTTACCGGCGTAGAGCAACTCGACTTTGATACCCAGATCCTTGGCGATCTGCTGTAACAAGTCGGCGCTGGCACCCATCAGTTGTTTGGGATTCTGCGGGTCCTGCCACAGATACGGCGGCGCGTCCGGGCTGCCGGTGACGACGAGGCGCTCACACTTGCCGGCGGCCGCCGCCATTCCCGGCAAGAGGATCAATCCCAATAACAACCTGCGGCGCAGATCCATGGCAACACGCTCCACTCAAATGCGAGACAAAAAAAAGCCCGACCAAAAGGTCGGGCTCTTTATAAGTGAAGCCGCCGGATTAGACCAGCTTCTCCAGCTCAGGGACGGCTTCGAACAGATCCGCCACCAGGCCGTAATCGGCCACCTGGAAGATCGGTGCTTCTTCGTCCTTGTTGATCGCAACGATCACTTTGGAGTCTTTCATACCGGCCAGGTGCTGGATCGCGCCGGAGATACCGACGGCGATGTACAGCTGTGGCGCAACGATCTTGCCGGTCTGACCGACCTGCATGTCGTTCGGGACGAAACCTGCGTCGACCGCAGCGCGCGAAGCACCCACGGCTGCGCCCAGCTTGTCGGCCAGGGCGTACAGGTGTTTGAAGTTGTCGCCGTTCTGCATGCCGCGGCCGCCGGAAACGACGATCTTGGCAGCGGTCAGTTCCGGACGATCGGACTTGGCCAGCTCTTCGTTGACGAAGCTGGAAGTGCCGGCGTTGTGCGCAGCAGCAACGGCTTCAACAGCAGCCGAACCACCTTCAGCGGCAACCGGGTCGAAACCGGTGGCACGCACGGTGATCACTTTGATCGCAGCGGTCGACTGTACGGTAGCGATGGCGTTACCGGCGTAGATCGGACGCTTGAAGGTGTCAGCGCTTTCTACCGAGATGATCTCGGAGATCTGGTCAACGTCCAGCTGCGCGGCAACGCGTGGCAGGATGTTTTTGCCGTTGGAAGTAGCGGCAGCCAGGATGTGGCTGTAGCTCTTGCCCAGTTCGGCAACCAGCGGCGCAACGTTTTCCGGCAGCTGATGCGCGTAAGCGGCATTGTCAGCGTTCAGGACTTTGCTCACGCCCGCGATTTTCGCAGCGGCTTCAGCCACGGCGCCAGCACCTTGACCTGCAACCAGAACGTGGACATCGCCGCCGATTTTGGCAGCAGCAGCCACGGTGTTCAGTGTGGCCGGGGCCAGCACTTTGTTGTCGTGTTCAGCAATAACCAAGATAGTCATTTAGATTACCTTCGCTTCGTTTTTCAGTTTCTCGACCAGTTCAGCCACCGACTTGACCTTGATACCTGCGCTGCGTGCAGCCGGCGCTTCGACTTTCAGGGTCTTGTTGGTAGAGGCGGTGGAAACGCCCAAAGCGTCCGGAGTCAGCACTTCGAGAGGCTTCTTCTTGGCTTTCATGATGTTTGGCAGGGACGCGTAGCGCGGCTCGTTCAAACGCAGGTCGGTGGTGACGATCGCTGGCAGTTTCAGGGAAACGGTCTGCGCGCCGCCGTCGATTTCGCGAGTCACGGCAACGCTGTCGCCGGAGACTTCGACTTTCGAGGCGAACGTGCCCTGACCGTAGCCGCTCAGTGCCGCGAGCATCTGGCCGGTCTGGTTGTTGTCGCTGTCGATCGCTTGCTTGCCCAGGATCACCAGTTGCGGCTGTTCCTTATCGACCACAGCCTTGAGCAGCTTGGCCACGGCCAGCGAAGTCAGGTCTTCAGCCGATTCGACGAGGATGGCGCGGTCGGCACCCAGGGCCAGTGCGGTACGCAGCTGTTCCTGAGCGGTGGACGGGCCGATGGAGACGACGACGATTTCAGTCGCAACGCCTTTCTCTTTCAGGCGTACGGCTTCTTCCACTGCGATTTCGCAGAACGGGTTCATCGACATCTTGACGTTGGCGAGATCGACGCCGGAATTGTCCGCCTTGACGCGAACCTTGACGTTGTAATCCACAACGCGTTTGACAGCTACAAGAACCTTCATGGATTCCTCGTTACTCTCCGGTGAAAAGAAAGTCGCCTAGGCGAACCTGGCGGTTGATGCTCATCAGGCTAAAGGGCACCTCTAAAAACGCCGACGTGGGTGCGGGGTGATTTCACTTTATGAACAGCGCTGACCGTTCGTCAGGGGTGACCGACCAGTCATTGCTCTTCACGCCATGTAAACTGCGCGCCGGACCTGCACTGCGCATCACCTTCTACGGCCTGTGCCCTGTCTTTAGAGGTGCTCTTGAAACCGCCAGTCTGCCTACGACGAGCGCAAAACCGCCCGTATCTTGACCGGAACGCCTATTCCGGTCAATACAGCAAAATGACCATTCATAAGCCGCGCTTCTTTGATTTCTCTGGGCTGGAGCCGATTCAAACAAACGTTTGTATTGGACGCTGAGAGTGGTGTAGATATAATGCGCCGCCTAGAGAGAAAGGTGGTTTGCCCATTATTACCCTTGACGTTAACGTAAAGGCAATAACGGATGCGTCACCGAACCTCCAAATTAGAAAAAAAACTGTTGAGCCTTGAGTAGGAGATAGCCTGTGGAACGCGAATACATGGAATTCGACGTGGTCATCGTCGGTGCCGGCCCCGCTGGCCTGTCCGCCGCCTGCCGTCTGAAGCAGAAGGCCGCCGAAGCCGGTAAGGAAATCAGCGTCTGCGTGGTCGAAAAAGGCTCCGAAGTCGGCGCACACATCCTGTCCGGTGCCGTGTTCGAACCACGCGCTCTGAATGAACTGTTCCCGGACTGGAAAGCACTCGGCGCCCCGCTGAACACTCCGGTTACCCGCGACGATATTTTCGTCCTGAAAAACGCCGACAGCGCGCAGAAAATTCCTGACTTCTTTGTGCCCAAGACCATGCACAACGAAGGCAACTACATTATTTCCCTGGGCAACCTGTGCCGCTGGCTGGCCCAGCAGGCCGAGAACCTGGGCGTGGAAATCTACCCGGGCTTCGCCGCTCAGGAAGCACTGATCGACGAGCAAGGCGTGGTTCGCGGGATCATCACCGGTGATCTGGGCGTCGACCGCGAAGGCAACCCGAAAGAAGGCCTGTACACCCCAGGCATGGAACTGCGTGGCAAGTACACGCTGTTCGCCGAAGGCTGCCGTGGCCACATCGGCAAGCAACTGATCAAGCGCTTCAACCTCGACAGCGATGCCGACGCCCAGCACTACGGCATCGGCCTGAAAGAAATCTGGGAAATCGACCCGGCCAAACATCAGCCAGGCCTGGTGGTCCACACTGCCGGCTGGCCGCTGGACATCATGGGCACCGAAAACACCGGCGGCTCGTTCCTCTATCACCTGGAAAACAATCAGGTGGTGGTCGGACTGATTGTTGACCTGTCCTACAGCAACACCTACCTGTCGCCGTTCGACGAGTTCCAGCGCCTCAAGCATCACCCGGTGCTGGCTCAGTATCTGGAAGGCGGCAAGCGCGTCAGCTACGGCGCCCGTGCGATCTGCAAAGGCGGCCTGAACTCGCTGCCGAAAATGGTCTTCAAGGGCGGTGCGCTGATCGGTTGCGACCTCGGCACCTTGAACTTCGCCAAGATCAAGGGCAGCCACACCGCGATGAAGTTCTGGCATGCTCGCCGCTGAGTCGGTGGCTGACGCCCTGTTCGCCGAGAAAGATGGCACCGAAGAGCTGACCACCTACGTCGACGCGTTCAAGAAGAGCTGGCTGTACGACGAACTGTTCGCCAGTCGTAACTTCGGGCCGGCGATCCACAAATTCGGCGCCATTGTCGGCGGTGGTTTCAACTGGCTGGACCAGAACATCTTCGGCGGCAAACTGCCGTTCACCCTGCACGACACCAAGCCGGACTACGCATGCCTGAAGCTGGCCGCCGACTGCAAGAAGATCGACTATCCGAAGCCGGACGGCAAACTCAGCTTCGACAAACTGAGCTCGGTGTTCATCTCCGGTACCAACCACGAAGAAGAACAGCCGTGCCACCTGAAGCTGACCGACCCGAGCATCCCGATCAGCAAGAACCTGCCGCTGTACGACGAACCGGCGCAGCGCTACTGCCCGGCCGGCGTGTATGAAGTGATCACCAAGGAAGACGGCGAGAAGCGTTTCCAGATCAACGCCCAGAACTGCGTGCACTGCAAGACCTGTGACATCAAGGACCCTTCGCAGAACATCACCTGGGTCACGCCGGAAGGCGCTGGTGGCCCGACTTACCCGAACATGTAAGTTGTACCGCTGAACAACGAGGCTCCCGAGATGGGGGCCTTTTTGTTGCCCATGATTTCTGTTTCAACACTCCTACAAGGGATCCGCGCAGACTCAGGCCACGCGTTCGTCGCCAGGGCTGCGCTCGAAGTAACGCTTGTACTCGCGACTGAACTGCGACGTGCTCTGATACCCCACCCGATGCGCCACCTGCGCCACGCCCAGCCCTTCCGCCACCAGCAACGTCTGCGCCTTGAGCAATCGCAAGCGCTTCAGGTACTGCACCGGCGACAGCAACGTGCTGCGTTTGAAGTGCTCGTGAAAGGACGAAACGCTCATGTTCGCGCAACTGGCCAGGGTCTCGACATTCAATGGTTCGGTGTAATGCGCATGCAGGTGACTGATCGACGCAGCGACCCGGGCAAACTGTCCCTGCTGCTCCACCAGTGCACGCAACACATCGGCCTGCGGCCCGCGCAGTGCGGTGAACAACAATTCGCGCACCCGCGCCGGTCCGAGAATCTGGCGCTCCAGCGGATCGTGCAGGCAGCGCAGCAAGCGCTCGACACAGCCGCGCATGTCATCATCGAGCACCACCGAGGTCATCGACTCCGGCGTCTGTGCCGGAATGTGCCGCCCCGGCGCCAGCCCCATGGCCAGCACCAACTCGCCGAGCAGCACCCGATCGATGGCCACCGACACGCCCAGCAACGGCGCATCGGGCAAGGCAAAGGTTTCGCACTCGAACGGCACCGGCAGCGCCTGAATCAGGTAGTGCCCGGCGCCGTACTCCATAGTGCGCGGGCCGAGAAACGCCAGTTTGCTGCCCTGAGCGATGATCATCAGGCTCGGCTCATAAATATGCGGGCCACGCGCCACGTCGCAACTGGCGCGCAAGACCTGCACGCCCGGCAGCCCGGTCTGGCTGTAACCGTCGCAAAGCGCCAGCGGCTCGATCAGCGAAACCAGCGTGGCATTGGCATCAAGATGGCGGGTCAACTGCATCGGAGGGGTCTTCAAAAAAGTCACGGAAAAAGGCATGCAAGCATCATCGCAGATCCTTTTGCCCATGCGCTCGCCGAAACCTGCATGCCGGAGGATTAGGCATGAGACCCGGAGGAATCGTCATGGCCGCCGCGACAGACGACGCCCAGAATGCGCCACCTCACCTGTCACTGCTTCTGCGAGGTTATTCATGTACACCGCTATCGGTTATGCCGCTCAATCGGCCACCACTCCCCTCGCCCCGATGAAATTCGAACGCCGCAGCCCTCGCGCTGACGACGTGGCGATCGAGATCCTGTATTGCGGCGTCTGCCACTCCGACATCCACCAGGCCCGCAACGAATGGGGCATCGCTGTGTATCCGCTGATGCCCGGCCACGAGATCGTCGGAAAAGTCACCGCCGTCGGTGCGAACGTCACCCAACATAAAGTCGGAGATCTGGTCGGCGTTGGCTGCATGGTCGACTCCTGCCGCACCTGCGCCGCCTGCCAGCAGAACCTCGAGCAATACTGCCTCGAAGGCCCGACCATGACTTACGCCACCCCGGACCGGGTCGACGGCAGCAACACCATGGGCGGCTATTCGGACTGCATCGTCGTCAGCGAGCACTTCGTGGTACGCATCCCGGAAAAACTCGACCTGGCCAGCGCCGCGCCAATCCTCTGCGCCGGCATCACCACCTACTCGCCGCTCAAGCACTACGGCGTGAAGGCCGGTGACAAGGTCGGTATTCTCGGCATGGGCGGCCTTGGCCACATGGGCATCAAATTCGCCAAGGCCCTGGGCGCGGAAGTGACGTTGTTCACCCGTTCGGCGAGCAAGGCCGAAGAAGGTCGTCGTCAGGGTGCCGATCATGTGATCGTCTCCACCGATGCCGAACAGATGGCTGCCGCCGCAGGCCAGTTCGATTTTCTGCTGGACACCATTCCGGTGCAGCACGACCTCAACCCGTACCTGCAAACCCTGCGCTTTGATGGCGTGCATATTCTGGTGGGACTGATCGAGCCGATCGACCCGCCGGTGCATGCAGCCAACCTGGTGCTGGGCCGTCGCGTGCTGGCCGGTTCGTTGATCGGCGGCATCGCCGAAACCCAGGAAGTGCTGGATTTCTGCGCCGAGCACAACATCACCTGCGACATCGAAATGCTCGACATCCGCCAGATCAACGAGGCTTACGCGCGGATGATCGCCGGCGACGTGAAATACCGCTTCGTGATCGACATGGCGACGCTCAAGGTTTAAGGCCTCACACCTTCAAGCCAAGCTCCGCCGACAGCCGGGCTGTGACCCCTTTGATCAGGGGGATCAGCTCGGCCATTTTTTCCAGCGGCATGTACGGCACGGTGCTGGCGATGCTGATCGCCGCCACAATGCGCTTGCTCGCATCACGAATCGGTGCCGCCACGCAGCGGATCGACGGTTCGTTGTCCTCCAGATCGAAAGCGTAGCCGCCGGCCACGTAATCGGTCATGCGCTGCTCAAGCTGTTCCCACGATTGCTGGGGATGTTGCGGCCAGAACTGACTTTTCCCACCCGCCGGCAGGCTGATGTCGTACAGGCGCTGCCAATCCTGCGGCGAGTCATCGAGCATCAACGCCTTGCCGATCCCGGTTCGCGCCAGCGGCATGCGATGGCCGACCCGCGAACGCATTTCCGGGCCATTGCGCCCCGGATTCTTCAGCAGATACAGCACCTCGTCGCCTTCACGAATACCCAGATGCACGGTGTCCCCGGTCAGCGCCGACAACTCGTCCAGATACGGTCCGGCCAGACTCACCAGCGGCAACTCTTCGCGTGCCTGAAACCCCAGCTCGATCAGCTTCGGCCCCAGCAGATAACCCATTTGCGGGACCACGCGCAGGTAGCGCTCATCCACCAGACAACTGGCCAAGCGATGGGTGGTGCTGCGCGTGGTGCCGATCAGCCGGGCAATCTCTTTCAGATCGCGGGCGCCACTGGCCACCGCCTGCACCACGCCCAGGCCGCGAAGCAGTGTCTGAGTGCCGGTGGGTGCGGCGTCCTTGGTTTTTTCCGGGGCGTCTTCCTGCATATCCAGCCTTTACCGTTGAGCGAGGGAACGGGCGGCATTATGGTCGCCCGAGGCGGAGCACTACAACTCGATACGTTCGACCTTGCCCACCAGCAGCACGTAGGACAACGCACCGATCAGCGCCAGAACCGCGATGTAGGTGATTGCCGGGGCGAACGAATCACCGCTGGCGAGGAAACCGATGACAATCGGCGTGGCAATTGCCGACAGGTTGCCGATGAAATTGAACACCCCGCCGGTCAAACCGAGCAAACGTGCCGGAGCGAGGGTCGAAACCAGCGACCAGGTGATCGACGCCAGCCCGTTGCCGAAAAACGCCAGCGCCAGGAAGGCAATCACCAGCGGTGTCGATTCAACGAAATTGGCGCCGATGATCGAGGTAGAAATCAGCAGCCCGCCAATGATCGGCAACTTGCGCGCAAACCCGACGCTGCAGCCACGCCGAATCAACAAGTCGGAAAAGAACCCCGAGCACAGCACACCGACGAAAGCAGCCAGAAATGGCAGCGACGCCAGCAGGCCGGACTTGATGAAGTCCATGCCGCGATATTTCACCAGATAGGTCGGGAACCACGTGAGGAAGAACCACAGCGTCGAGTTCAGGCAGAACTGGCCGAGGTAGATGCCCCACAACTTGCGCTTGGTCAGGACGATACCCAGATCGGTCCAGCTGAACCTGGCTTTGACCTTGGCCGTCTCCTGCTGAATATCGACCAGCCCACCGCCCTCACGAATCAGGTCGATTTCGCCTTGGTTGACGCCTTTGAAGTCTCGCGGCTCGCGATACACCGCGTACCAGATCGCCGCCCAGACAATCCCCGCTGCACCGGTGGCGACGAACACCATGTGCCAGCCGAACTCATGTTGCAGCCAGGCCAGTACCGGGGTCAGAAACGCCAGCCCGACAAACTGCCCCGACGTGTAAAAACCAATCGCCGTGGCCCGCTCGCGCTCAGGAAACCAGGTCGTCACCACACGGCTGTTGATAGGATAAGCCGGCGCTTCCAGCGCACCGACCGCCATGCGCAGCACAAACAGCGCAATGAAGCTGGCTGCAAAGCCGAGCATCACCGTGGCCAGCGACCACAGCAGCAACGCGACGCTATAAAGAATGCGCGGCGGCACGCGATCGACCAGCCAGCCGCCGGGGATTTGCATCGCGGCGTAGGTCCAGCCGAACGCCGAGAAAATCAGCCCGACGTGAACCGGATCAATGCCCAGTTCGCTGGTCAGCGCGGGCGCGGCAATCGACAGGTTGCTGCGATCGAGGTAGTTGATGACCACGGTGATGAACAGCAGCACCATGATGAAAAACCGCTTGCGGCTGGGCGTGACTAAAGACGCCTGCCCGGTGAGGGTTTGCGGTGGCATGGGGGGTGCCTCTTCTTATGATTATTTGAGGACAGTCGTAGAGCGTGCGCCGAACCCTGTGGGAGCTGGCTTGCCAGCGATAGCGGTGCGTCTGTCACATCAGTGTCGGACGTGCCGCCTTCATCGCTGGCAAGCCAGCTCCCACAGGGTTTAGTGGTAGGTCAGGAGGGACTCACCACTCGGCAAAACTGCCATCGGCATGGCGCCAGATCGGGTTACGCCAGCGGTGGCCGACGGCGGCGCGTTCGATCACGTATTCCTCGTTGATCTCGATACCCAGTCCCGGCCCGTTCGGAATCTTCACGAAACCCTGGTCGTAGTCGAACACCCGTGGGTCTTTCACGTAGTCGAGCAAATCGTTGCTCTCGTTGTAATGGATGCCCAGGCTCTGCTCCTGGATAAACGCGTTGTAACAAGCCGCGTCCAATTGCAAACACGCGGCCAGCGCAATCGGCCCCAACGGGCAATGCAGCGCCAACGCCACGTCGTAGGCTTCGGCCATGTTGGCGATCTTGCGGGTCTCAGTGATGCCGCCCGCGTGGGAGGCATCCGGCTGGATGATGTCGACGTAGCCTTCACTCAACACCCGTTTAAAGTCCCAGCGCGAGAACAGCCGCTCGCCGAGAGCGATCGGCGTGCTGGTCAATGGCGCCAGCTCCTTCAATGCTTCGTAGTTTTCGCTGAGCACCGGCTCTTCGATGAACATCAGTTTGTACGGATCGAGCTCCTTCATCAGCACCTTGGCCATCGGTTTGTGCACGCGACCATGGAAGTCGACGCCGATGCCAACGTTCGGCCCGACCGCATCACGCACTGCAGCGACGTTGGCCAGCGCCAGATCGACTTTTTCGAAGGTATCGAGGAATTGCAGTTCTTCGGTGCCGTTCATTTTCACCGCGGTGAAACCACGGCTCACCGCCTCTTTCGCCGCGCGCGCGGTGTCGGCCGGACGGTCGCCACCGATCCACGAGTACACGCGAATTTTGTCGCGCACCTGCCCACCGAGCAGGTCACTGACCGATACGCCGAGGGCCTTGCCCTTGATGTCCCATAGCGCCTGATCGATACCAGCCAGCGCACTCATGTGTATCGCGCCGCCACGGTAGAAGCCGCCGCGATACAGCACCGTCCAGATGTCCTCGATATTGCGTGGGTCTTTGCCGATCAGGTAGTCGGACAATTCTTCGACGGCAGCGGCCACGGTGTGCGCCCGACCTTCAACCACGGGTTCACCCCAACCGGTCACGCCTTCATCGGTTTCGACCTTGAGGAAGCACCAGCGCGGCGGGACGATGAAGGTGGTGAGTTTGGTGATTTTCATCTGTTTGTCTCTCTTGTTAGATGCAGCGCACGCAGCGCCAAAAAGTCTTAACCAAGCGCCTTCCACGCGGCCACGTAGGCCTCGGCGTTCACCGCCACTTGCTGCGGCGTCATGCCCGGTTTGAACAGCCCGGAACCGAGGCCGAAACCTTTCACGCCGGCGTCGATGAACGCCTGCATGTTGTCCGGCGTAATACCGCCAACCGGCGCCAGAACCGTCCCGGATGGCAACACCGCCAGCCAGGCTTTGACGACCGCCGGGCCCATCTGCTCGGCGGGGAACAGCTTCAGAATGTCTGCGCCCTCCGCCAGCGCCGCGAATGCTTCGGTCGGTGTGGCCACACCTGGCGACAGAAACAGCCCCGCCGCTTTCGCCGCGCGCAAGACCTTGGCGTCGCTGTGCGGCATGACGATCACTTGCCCGCCGGCTTCTTTCACCAACTCGACCTGTTCCGGGGTCAACACCGTGCCGGCACCGATCAGGCAATCGGCGGGCAAGGTCTTGCGCAGGATGCGGATACTTTCGTACGGCGAAGGGGAATTGAGCGGTACTTCGATGACGCGAAATCCAGCTGCATACAGGACTTCTCCGACCGCAGCGGCTTCCTGCGGATGCAGGCCACGCAGGATCGCGATCAGACCGTTTTGCGCCAATGCTTGCTTGAGCATGTCAGGCCTCCAGTCAGGGTTAACGGGATGAGGAATCGAGCAGTCCGGCGGCCAGCGCCAGTTGCCACAAACCACGCTCTGTGGCCTGCTCGGCCAGCGTCACCGCGGCGAAACCGCAGGCGTCGAGGGCACGGCTGTAACGCGCGCAGAGTTGCGCATTGCCGATGAGGATGATCGAAGGAAGCTGCGCGCTGTTGCGGCGGCGGCGCTGAACCGTGGCGAGTGCCGCCAGTTCATGACCGATCAACAGGCCGGACAAATAATCAGGTTGCGCACTGGCGCCGAGTTCGCCGGTCAGGCCCAGGGTGCGGGCACTGAACAGCGTCGATAGAACGCCCAGCTCGCCGTCCGCCGACAGCGCCACCTGCACGCCACGGTCGAACGCCGGGCCATCGAAAGCCGCGCCGTGCTGTTGGGTACGGCCAAGGATGCTGTGTTCGCTGAGCACGGCGAACACTTCGCCGGTCATGAAGGTATCGAAATGAGTGATGCAGCCATCGACCACCTCCACCCATTTGGAATGGCTGCCCGGCAGACCGATCAACAGATCGCCGCTCGCCTCGGCCGGCAGATTCTGCAGCACGCCGAGGACCTGGGTTTCTTCGCCGCGCATCACGTTGGGCAGGTGTGAACGCTGAATCACGCCCGGCACGATGTGCACCCGCGTGCCGCGCAGACTGGCCAGTGTTTGTAGGGAATTTCCGAGATGGGCGACGTTCGCCGGTGTTTCGCAGTAGGCCGCTTCGCGCCAGCCTTGGGCGCTGCCGACCATGCCGCAGGCGATCACCGGCAGATCCGGCTGCGCGTCGAGCCAGTCGCCGCACGCGTCATCAAAGGCCAGTTCAAAACCGTCAGTGCATTCGCGACCGTTGATGACTCGCGAAGTCGCGGGCAACTGCATGATCCCGGACGCCAGCGCACGCTGCTCCAGCACCACCCCGCCCGCCGCGAGTTTGTAAGCACGTAATGAGGTCGTCCCCCAATCGAGCGCGATCAATTGCGCCTGCATCGCTTCACCTGTTTTGTTTTTGGCAGTGAGTGCGACGGACTATAGACCTCTCAGACGGTAAATCTCAATATGTAATTTCACATCCCATATTATGGGATTTTTCAGATTGAAAATTCTTCCTCTGCAAACCGGAGTTCATGCAGATTCGGATCGAAGAAGTAGTGATGATCGTTATTTACCGAACAGATCAAAAAAATATCGTGGTGCGAGCTTCACTCCTTGAAGAAATTCGAAACCAATTTATTAAAAATACTGCGAGCCGTCTTATTATTACCCAATGGTCGTAAACCCATAATATGGACACGAACTGGTCATGGTGGAAACGGCCTTCAAAGTAGGCAAGGCCGCTAAAATATGCGGCTACTCTGCAGTTCCCGGATTCATCAAATCTACACTCGGGACTTGCATGATCTTCGAGAAATACGTTTTGTAAGTAGTCGAATGAACTCTAAACACACAAGAAATGGAATCTCTGGATTTCAAAAACGGGACTAATAAATCTCCTTTGAGACGTCTTTCCTCACCCTTATCATCTACCTGCTCATCGAAAAGAACATCCGCCCTATAGATCAGTGAATCAGTTGATACTTTTTCAATGAACCCGAAACCGGATTGCTTTATACGGTGCGCCTGTGAAAAATCTTGATCGTCCGTTAACGAACATACAAGGCCCTGACCAATAGACGACTTGAACAACTGAAGCAGTTCTACGTCTGACGAAAAATAAATTTGATAAATCCCGGTACTGCGAAGCCGATCAGTCTTTGAGTACTGTAAATTAGCGATAGGCCGACCATGATTCAAAGAACACGCAGAGACCATCAGAATCATGACTGCCAACGTTATAAATCTCACAAAACGTTACTCCTTGGTCCATTTCAAAATTGATTCCCTTAAAATCTGTCGAGCTGACTTGCCACCAGGCAAAGGTCGCGCGTACATAAAGTTAGCATCCGCGTGATTGATGTCCAGCCGTCCCATTACATTCGGTCCAGCGGAGATTTCCCATTGCTCACCAAAATCCGCAACGACGTCCGATAAATTCCAATCAACTGCAGCAGCTCTGATATTCACCCAATATTCCGCTTTTGGCTGAGGAACCTGCCTGTATATCTTCGAAATACCGTAGACAATTTTTCCGTGGCCTACAGGGTCTAGGGTGACCAGCATTTTGACTTTAAATCCACGATCGGACAAAACAGCCGATAGGTGCGCGCCATTCCACCCACCCAAGCTATGACCGATAATGTAAACGGCGGTATTACAGTTTGAAATCTTACCAATTACATTATTTTCCAGATCCTCTTCACTCATGAACGCGTTATAACCAAGAGGCAAGGTAGTGCAGTACTTCTTGATTTCTAGAGCTTCGATATCTGCATCAACCATGTCTCGAACGTAATCGACGTTGTGGTTAGGGCCATCAACATAATATCTTTCCTGATCGCCCGCCCCGCCAACAAGAAATACCATTACATCCCGCAATTTTACCGATGCTTGCTTAACAGACTGATCAGTCTTACAAGTGAGCGTATGGGTAACTGGATTCCTTCTAGCTACCGGCACTTCTGGAGTGTCTGCTGTCGCACTTCCTTCTGCCATTTATCATCACTCCACAAACAAATTTATAGTTTCAGCCAAATGCGAGCTGACGGTATGGGTGAATCCCAACGCATCCGTAATTCCCGGTTCCTCACTGCCATCGCCGCGCTGAATCGTGTAGGGGTGGTAGGGCACCGGCTCTCCGGTGTCCTCATTCACCACTTGCAACCTGTCCGTAAAGTGCACCGGCATCGGCAACAATCCACTAAACGCCGCCCCTCCACCACTCTGCCCAATGATCACCGTCCCCGAACCACCAACCACGACATTGCCGTGGCCACCGGTGCTATCGAGCGTGGCCGCGTTCAGGCCGTTGATGAATACGGTGCCGGAAACGGCTCCGGTAATCGGACTGCCGCACGCCGATTTATCGGTCATGCGCGCGGCGGCGAGTCCGTCGAAGAAGACGTTCGGCGAGCCGGAGGCTATCGGGTTGGTGCCATGGCCTGGCAGTGGGCAGGCGGTCGGGTCGGTGACGCGTGCAGCGGGTTTACCACTCAATTCAAAGCTCCTTGCTTCAGGGGTTCCGGGTGCGGCTGATGAATATCGATGTCGGTCGCGGCGAAGCGCCAGCGGTTGTCGACGGGGTCGAACAGGGCGTGGCGATGCTCACGGCTGTCGGGTGATGCGGCGGTTTGCAGGTGTCGCCAGGCTTCGTCGGTTTGCCAGGCCAGTTCGGCCGGCGAGGCGTCGTCGAGTTCGTTGAGCCAGGCGTTGTAGTTGCGCAGGTGATTACGCTCGTAAGTCGATTGCAGCAGCTCGGCCATTTGTGCGCCGAGGTCGAGATGATGCTGGGCCGTCCACTGGCCGATCTCGGAATAGACGTACCAGCCCATCGGCATCAACCCGCCGTCCTTGAGCAGCGAATGCCCGGCGGGGGCGACGAAACCGCAACAGACGTGCAGCGT
Organism: Pseudomonas sp. GNP014; assembly: GCF_054344005.1. NCBI lineage: Bacteria > Pseudomonadati > Pseudomonadota > Gammaproteobacteria > Pseudomonadales > Pseudomonadaceae > Pseudomonas > Pseudomonas sp. GNP014. The sequence continues at coordinate 5,709,952 of NZ_JBTGUS010000001.1, forward strand.
CAGCCAGCCTTGATGAGCGTCGATAAACGCCGTCGGATCGAAGGTGCGCAGCGGTACCATGCGGTAATCGGCGAGCCCGGAACTGCGCGTCATCAACTCGGCATCAAGGCGTGACACGAACGCACGAATCGCGCTGCCGCCCCTGCGATTTGTCATGCACAGAATGTCGACCGGTTGACGCGTGGGGTTGTCGGTGGAGCCTGAGTTTTTCACCAGGCCATACAGACGCATTGACGCCCGTAGTCCGCTCATCGCCGGTCACTCGTTGACGCAGCGAAGGCTCCACGGGCGTGGAGAAATTTTGCCAGAGGCATTGCAGGTGTCGTCCGTGATCGCGCAAAAATGGCGCGTAGAGTGCCGGACTAGAGGGCTGGCGACAATCAAATCAGCACGGGGTCGCCAACATTGTTGTTCAGCCCTCGGCGAACTCGCGCAACACTTTGCCGTCCATGCGATAGCGCACCCATTCTTCCTGCGGCTGCGCGCCGAGGGATTTGTAAAAGTCGATGGCCGGGGTGTTCCACTCCAGCACGCTCCACTCGAAACGGCCGCAGTCGTTGTCGCAGGCGATTTTCGCCAAGTGGCGCAACAAGGTTTTGCCGGCACCGCCGCCGCGTTGTTCGGGGGTAATGTAGAGGTCTTCGAGGTACAGGCAGTTGCTGCCGAGCCACGTCGAATAGCTGAAGAAGAACACCGCGAAGCCGATCGGCAAGCCGTCGCGCAGGCAGATCAGACCGTGGGCGGTAGCGCCTTCGCTGAACAGGCTGCGCTCGATGTCGGTGACGCTGGCGATCACTTCGTGGCGGGCCTTTTCGAAATCTGCCAGTTCGGTGATGAAGGCGAGGATTTGCGGAGCATCGCTGGGGGTCGCCGGGCGGATTTCGATCGTCATGAACGGGCCTTGTCGGAAATGGAAAGCGCCATACTAAAGCTGCATGGCTTTTGTGGCGAGGCGGCTTGCTCCCGCTGGGTTGCGCGCGGCCCCAATTCCATCCAATGTGATCTATCAGACAGGGCTTGTTTTCCGGGTTTTGCGACTGCCGCGCAGTCGCGCGGAACGGCGCGACGATTCAACAAGCTCCCTCGCCACAGAAGCTCAACTCAACTGAAAGAACACTTATGTCTGCCAACGCTTTTGCCCCTCTGATCACCCTCGCCCGCGAATTGCTGCCCCACGCCCTCGAACCCTCCGAAGACGGCGCCCATGACCTCGCCCACCTGCAACGGGTCTGGCACAACGTACGCACCTTGCAGGCCGAGGAAGGTGGAGACCTGGAAGTGTTGCTCGCCGCCGTGCTGCTGCACGATTGCGTGTCCGTGGAAAAGAACTCGCCGCTGCGCTCACAGGCTTCGCGTCTTGCCGCAAAGAAAGCCGCCAATGTGCTGGCCGGGCTGGACTGGCCCGAAAGCAAGATCAGCAGCGTCGCCCACGCCATCGAAGCCCACAGCTTTTCCGCCAACATCAGCCCGCTCACGCTTGAGGCAAAAATCGTCCAGGACGCCGACCGGCTCGACTCATTGGGCATGCTCGGCGTTGCTCGCACGTTCTACGTCGCCGGGCGCATGGGTTCGGCGCTGTATGACCCACATGATCCCGAAGCAAAAGAGCGCGACTACGACGACATGCGCTTTTGCCTCGACCACTTCCAGACCAAACTGCTGCACCTGGCCGAGGGCTTCCAGACCGCTGCCGGTCAAGGTCTGGCGCAGATCCGCCATCAACGCCTGAAGGGTTTCATGGAGCAGTTCAAGGAGGAAATCGGCATCGGCTGATCGTCCTGCGTCTCGACCGTTCGTCGTTAATCAGGCACCAATCGGACAAGAGGGCAGACCAACGACAGGTAAGGATTTCAATCACTGGAGACGCCCTATGATCCCGTCAAGGTTGACTGCCCTCGTTTTCGCCGCCCTGCTGAGTCCCGCGGTTTTTGCCGCTTCTACCACCGCAGCGGGCACCGGCCCCACCGATCCGACTCCGGCTCCGCGAGCCCCCGTTATCAACAGTGCCCCCGGCATGAACACCGATGGTTCCGGTGTTCCGTTGATCAACCAGCCACCGGCCACCGGCACCGACCCACGCACCCAAGGCAGCGATCCCGGCCGCCAGGGTGGCATGAACACCCCTGACTCCCCCGCTACACCCGATAACGCCGGCCACGGCATCGGCTCGAAAACCACCACCGGTGGTTCGGGCTCCGAAGGCGGCAGTCAGTAGTTCGCCGACGCGAGCGTCCTGTTCACATCCATGAAGAGGTAACCATGAACGTCGATAAAAACCTGGAAAAAGAAGTCCTCACCCGCCTGCTGCACGCTCACCCCAGTGGTCTGGGCAAGGAGGTGCTGGACAATTACCGCGGCGAAAAAGTCGTCGCCAGCGCCCTCGCCGCCCTGCAGGATCGCGGATTGATCCACCATGGTCATGTGACCTGCAACGAGGCCGGCGAACACTCGTTGAACCTGCCGATCAAGCTCAGCGCGGCCGGGGTTGAAGCGGCGCGAAAGCTCGACGACCCGGCGCGGTGATTGTGTGAACGCGTGATCATTCCGGTGCTGCTGCACGCTGCGATCTTTTGATTTCCGGATCAACAGATCGCAGCCTGCGGCAGCAGTTCACCATCAAAACCTGTGGGAGCTGGCTTGCCCGCGATAGCGACAAATCAGTCGCAGAGTGACTCGCGGATAAACGCATCGACTTCAGCAGCCTCCGGCGAAGTCGCCGGCCCCCACCGGGTCACCGCCAGAGCCGCCGCTGCATTCGCCCTGCGTGCCGCCTCATGCGCGTTCAATCCCTGCGCCAACCCTGCGACAAATACCCCGGCGTGCGCATCCCCAGCACCATTGCTGTCCAGCGCTTTAACGACAAACCCCGGCACATGCCGGCGCTCGCCATGCTGTTGAATCCAGCAGCCTTGCGGACCGTCGCGGACCACCATCAATACGTCTTTGGGTAGATGCTCAGAGAGACGATCAAGTGCAGATGCAATCTCTTCAGCGCCGGTAAACCGCAGCGCTTCGACACTGTTGCTGGTCCACACGTCGATGCGCGGCAACAGCGCCTGCATCAGCGGTGAGTCCGGTGATTCGACCAAAGGCCCCGGATCGAACACCACGTTGATCGTATCCGGTAAGGCCAACGTCCAGTCGAGCAACGCCTGCGCCTTGCCTTCATGCAGCAAGCTGTAGCCGCTGAGATAAACGTAATCGCCTGCCTCCGCCGCAACGCTGTTCAGATCCTCCGCCGTCACCTCACCTTCAGCGCCGATATAGGAAATGAAACTGCGCTCAGCTGACGCATCGGTCAGTGCCACGCAAATCCCGGTGTCGCGTGGCGCAGGCGTCTGGATGCCGATATGAATGCCTTCGTCATTCATCGCCTGACGCGCCAGGTCACCGAAGCGCCCGGAGCCATGGCGACCGAGATAAACCACTGGCAAGCCATTGCGCACGGCAGCGGCCATCACGTTGAAACCGCCGCCGGCTTCGAAACCGGCCGATTGCGCCAGCACATCACCGCCGACCTGCGGCAATTTTTCCACGGCCATGACCAAGTCGATGATGACCTGGCCGGTGTGCAACATCTTAGGCATGAGCACGCTCGACTTGCGCAGCGCGACGGTCTTTCGCCCCGCCGAGGACGAAGTAAATGCCACCGGCCACCACGAAGGTCACGATCCAGCCCAGACCGTTGTGGCCCAGCCACGAGTCGGACAGAAAGCCCTTGAACCAGACGTTCTCGGCGGTGGTGCCAATGGTGGTGAAACTGAAGCCGAGCACGATGGCAATCGCCCACGCGCCGAACGCGCGCCATTCGATGCCGCCGCGATACCAGTAAGCGCTGCTCGGGCTGACGTCGAGCAGGTCTTTGGGGCTGTAGTAGTGGCGGTGAATCAGATCAACCACGAAGATCCCGACCCACGCGGTGATTGGCACCGCCAGCAGGGAAATGAAGGTGATGAACGGGCCGTAGAAGCTATCCGCAATCAGCATGAAGTAGATCGAACCGGCGAAGATCGCGACGATGTCCACCACCACTGCGTAGACGCGTTTGACTTTGAGGCCGAGGGTCAGCGTGGTTAGGCCGGCGGAGTACACCGACAGGTTGTTCGACAGCAGCAGGCCGCCGAATGCAGTGATCAGGTATGGCACGGCCATCCACGTCGGCAGCATGTCGCGGATCGCCACGATCGGGTCAGTCGCCGACGCCAGATCATTGTTGCCTACCGACAACAGGCCGCCGAGGGTAATCAGCAGCACCAGCGGAATCCCGGCGCCGAACGCGGCAGACGCCACCAGACGCACGGCTTTGACGCTGCGGTGCTGATAGCGCGACATGTCGGCACCGGCGTTGGCCCAGCCGATCCCGGTGCCGGCAGCCATGGTGCCGATACCGATGATCATTGCGCTCAGCGGCGCCGGGGTGGCGTTGAACACCGCGCTCCAGTCGATGGTCGCGCAGAGAAAACCGCCGACCAGGATGTTCAGCGCGCCGAACACATAAGTCGCCCACTTCTGGATCACCAGCAGGGTGGCGTGGCCGAGGCCGGAAACCGACAGGGTCAGCAGGACGAAAATCGCGATGAAGATCAGCGTCAGCACTGGCGCACTCTTCGCTTCCACCGGCGAGCCGAACAGGATCGAACACAGCGACAGCAACACGAATGCCGCCGTGGTGGTGTTGACGGTTTCCCAGCCCAGCCGCGACATCAGTGAGACCAGCGTCGGGCCAATGTTGCCGCGCACACCGAAGATCGCTCGCGACAAGGTCAGGCTCGGCGCACGGCCACGACGGCCAGCGATCGAGATGATCCCCACCACCGCGAACGAACCGGCTGCGCCGACAATCGCAACGATGATCGCCTGCCAGATCGCCAGCCCGCGAAACGCAACCAGCGTGGCGCCCAGCGGCAGACCGAGAATGGAAATGTTGGCGGCGAACCAGACCCAGAACAGTTGCAGCGGATGGCCGTTGCACTCGGCTTCCGGCACCGGTTCGATACCCCGGGTCTCCAGCTGTCCGGCGCTTTGCCCGGCGTTTGATGAACTCATGAACTGTGCTCCTGTTTGCCTTTATTGTGGTTGTGGCAATGATGCAGAACGACAAGACATCCCGGCCGTCCTCGGCCTGTCTGCGCGATCCATTGCGGGTTGAAAATTCGATTATGCGGTGCGCCTATCGCTGGCAAGCCAGCTCCCACAGGTTCAAAGTTAACCTTGAGACAGGCCCAATCCCTGTGGGAGCTGGCTTGCCAGCGTTGGCGTAGCCCGTCAACGCAGGGCCAACAGCCCCTGCACCAACGGCTCAAGCTCCAGATGATTGACCGCTTTCACCGTGGCAATCATCGGCACCGGCCAGCTCTCAAGGCCCAGGCAGGCCCCGAGCATGGCGCCGAGAATCGCCGCGATGGTGTCGGTGTCACCGCCCAGGCTGGCGGCCATGCACAATGCATCGAACGCGCTCATCTCGCCGACCGCCACTTGCTGCGCCAGGGCGAACGACACCACCACCGATTCCTGCGACGCCACCGACGTGCCGATCACGTCGTACAGCAAGTCCGCCAACAACGCCTTGTCACTGTCGACGCTGATGCTGCGCGCCCAACTGATCCGCGAAGCGATACGCCCACCGGCGACCCAGTGCCCGTGCGCTTCGGCCTGTTGCGCAATCTGCTGTCCGAGGTTCAGCGCTTCGCCAAGGTCCATGCCGTTGATCCCGGCCGAGACCACCGCTGCCACCGCCGCGGCACTGGAAATCCCCAGCGTGGTGTTGTGGGTGACCTGACAGGCCTGTACCACGGCGGCGATGAAGCGCTGGGGCTCGGCGACGTCCGCCGCGATCCCTACCGGAGTAATGCGCATCGCTGCGCCGTTGGTGGTGCCGTAGCGCCCGGCCTCTTCGACCGAATGCCCGGCGAGGATCATCTCGATGGCACGTTTGGTCGAGGGCCCGAGCAAATCCTGCGAACCCTTGGCCTGCATTTCGGCTTCCCACTCGATCAGACGCTGCGCGAGGATCGCCGGCTCGATGCGGCCCTTGCCTTCGATCAGCAACTCACCGACCAGAATCGCCTGTTCGGTGTCATCGGTGATCGACCCCTTGGGCATATTGGCGGCGATCGGTTGCAAGGGACCGGCGTCCTGCAGATCGGTGATCCGGCCGAAGCGGGTCTTGATCGTTTCGCGGTTCAGCGACTGCGTCGGCATGCCCAGCGCATCACCGAGGGCCAGGCCGTAAAACGCACCGAGGGCACGGTTGAACGCGGTCATTTCGATTCTCCAAACTGCAGGTGCAGGCGGAAATGCACCGGATCGAGCAAGCTTTCGACCTGCTCCATGAAACGGTTCTGCCGGTCGTAGGTGGTGCGCAAGGCTTTGAGGAAAACGGTGCCCACCGGACGACCGAGCAGTTCGGCGTCCACGGCATTCAGCGGTTCGGCGCCGATCCACTGATCGCCGCGCTCGCCGATGTAGCCATAGGCAGCCAGGGTGATGGTCAGGGAATTGTCGATCAGACCGACGCGCGGCAGGCTTTCCAGGCCGCCGGTGGCCGGCATCAACGAACGTTCGAGAGACACCAGCGTGCCGTCATTGGAGCGCCGGCGACGGTCGAGGGTGATGAATTGGTCGGTGCCGAAACGCGAGAGCAGGTCTGGCCGGGTCACGGCTTCGAGGCGCAGCACTTCGGTGTTGACCAGCGCGCCGCTGTCGGCCAGCGCCTGCGCCCAGCCACTGCGCTGGTCGAGCACCACACCGTCGAACGTGACGATCGAGCCGACCCCGCTTTGCGTGGCGATGTAATTGCGCCGCTTCAGTTCGGCCAGCGCTTCGCGCAGCGTGCCACGGCTGACCTTGAATTCTTGAGCCAACTGATGCTCCCCGGGCAACAGAAAGCCGTCCTCCATGAGGCCGCTTTCGATGCGCCGGACGAGTTCGTCGACCACCCGTTGTTTCTTGTCAAATCGTACCTGTCTAATCATGTACAAATTGATACCCGAAACGGATGCGGGCGAGCAAGTTAAATTTAGGGGGGCGGACAAAAGGCGAGAAGATCAAAAGCCCCTCACCCTAGCCCTCTCCCGGAGGGAGAAGGAACTGAATGGGGGATATTTGGGAGATACATCGACCTGAAAGTGGCTGACCGAATCCATAATTGCCCCAATCTTTCAGGTCGATGCATGACGAATCCATAATCGACGAGAACTCTCAGGTCGACGGATTACGCAAGACACCTCGGTCGGCCCCCTCTCCCTCTGGGAGAGGGCTGGGGTGAGGGGCTCTTGATTTTAGCGCTGCTTCAGACGGTCAATGACGACGGCCAGCAACAGAATCGAACCGCGAATCACATACTGGTAGAACGTATCAATGTTTTTCAGGTTCATCGCATTCTCGATGATCGCCAGAATCAACACCCCGGCAATCACATGCCGGATCATGCCGATCCCACCGCTCAGCGACACCCCGCCCAATACGCATGCCGAAATCACCGTCAGCTCGAAACCCTGACCGATCATTGGCTGCCCGGAGGTCATGCGCGAAGCGAGGATCACCCCGGCCAGCGCGCCGATCACACCGTGCACGGCGAAGATGATGATCTTGGTCCGGTCAACGTTGACCCCGGCCAGCAATGCCGCTTCCTGGTTACCGCCGATGGCCATGGTGTTGCGCCCGTAGGTGGTGTAGTTCAGCAGCCAGCCGAAGAACAGGAAGCAGACGATGGTGATCAGGATCGGCACCGGTACGCCAAACAACTGGCCGTTGCCGAAGACGAAGAACGATTCCTGCGACACGCCCACCGCTTTGCCGTTGGCAAAAATGTAAGCCAGGCCACGGACGATCTGCATCGTCGCCAGCGTGGTGATCAGCGCATTGACGCGCAGCTTGGCAATCACGATGCCATTGATCAGCCCGACAATCAGGCCCATTACCAGCGCCGCGCTGACGCCGAGGAACACGCTGTTGGTGTCGCGCATCACCACCGCCGCGACCACCCCGGCGCAGGCAATCACCGAGCCCACCGACAGGTCGAAATGCCCCGACGCCAGGCAATACAACATGGTGCACGCGGCAATGCCGGTGGTGGAAATCGCCAGGCCCAGGCCACGCATGTTCAGTGGCGAAAGGAAGTTGTCGATCAGCAAGGTACAGGCGACAAAAATGCCCACGGCCGCTAGCAGCATGACCCAGTCGTCGAGGAAGCGGCGCATGTCCAGCGGTTTGCGCTCTTTGGGCAGGGTTTCGTTTTGGGTTGTCATCATAGTCACCTCTCAGTTCGCCACGCCGTCAGCGCGGTGGCGCGGCAAAGCCAGTTGCAGCAGGTTGGATTCATTGGCCTGATCGCGGCTGACTTCGCCGCGCAAGGCGCCTTCGCAGAGCACCAGAATGCGGTCGGAAATACCCATCACTTCCATCAGGTCGCTGGACACCACGATCACCGCAATGCCATCGGCGGCGAGGTTGTGGATGATCTGGTAGATCTCGGCCTTGGCGCCGATGTCGATGCCGCGGGTCGGTTCGTCGAGCAGCAGGACTTTCATCGGCATCGACAGCCAGCGGCCAAGAATGGCCTTCTGCTGGTTGCCGCCGGAAAGGAATTTGATCGGCTGGCCGGCGTGGGGCGTTTTCACTTTCAGTGCCTTGATCTGCTTGTCGGCGTTGCCCTTCTCCCACATTCCGCGCAGCAGGCAGCCAAGGCCGGAGTTGGCGCCACGGGCGCTGATGTTGATGTTCTCGGCCACGCTGGCCAGAGGAATGATGCCCTCCTTCTTGCGGTCTTCCGGGCACAGCAGAATGCCCGCCGCAATCGCGTCGCGCGGTGAGCGCAACTTCAATTCATGGCCGCGTAATTCAAGGCGTCCGGCGGTATTGCGCTGCAGGCCGCTGAGCAATCGAAACAGCTCGGTACGCCCTGCCCCGACCAGACCGAACAGGCCGAGAATCTCGCCCTTGTGCGCCTCGAAACTGACCGGCTCGCGCAGGCCAGGACCCAGCAAGCCATCGACTTTCAGTGCCACCGCGCCACGCGGGCGATGGCGATAATCGTAGATGTCCTGAATGTCGCGACCGACCATGCAGGTCACCAGTTGATCGTGGGTCAACTGGCTCATGTCATCGAAGGTGCGCACGTAGCGACCGTCCTTGAATACCGTAACGGCGTCGCAGATACGGAACACTTCTTCCATACGATGGGACACGTAAAGCACGACTTTGCCCTCGTCGCGCAGACGCCCGATGATCGCCATCAAACGGTCGATTTCGCGGGCCGAGAGGCTGCTGGTCGGTTCGTCGAACGCAATCACATGGGCACCGCGCGACAGCGCCTTGGCGATCTCGACCAGTTGCCGCTGGCCAAGGGACAAGCGCCCGACCCTGGTCTGCGGATCAATTTCATCGGCCAGGCCTTTGAGGCAATTCAACGCCTGCTGGCGCAGCGTGGCGCGATTGATCAAACCGAAACTGGCCGGCAGATGACCGAGAAACAGGTTCTCGGCCACGGTCATTTCCGGCACCAGATGCAGCTCCTGGTGGATCACCGCGACGCCGTTGCCGATGCTGTCGGCCGTGGACTTGAAAGCCATCGTCCGCTCGCCGATCTGCAACTCGCCGCTGCTCGGAATGTAGGCGCCACCGAGGATTTTCAGCAGGGTCGATTTACCGGCGCCGTTCTCGCCCATCAAGGCGTGAACCTGACCTGGATGGGCGACGAAGCTGATGCCGTCCAGCGCTTTCACCCCGGGAAAGGTTTTGCCGATCCCGTTGAAGCGCAGGCTGCCGGCGCGGCCCTGTTCATGTGTCTGTACTTGCGCGTGCATAAAGCCACCTCTTCACAGCGTTCGAGCAGCCGTCAGTTCCACAGGCCGATTTTTTCCAGCTCTTGCTTGAAGTTCTCGCGGGTGATCAGGGTGACGTCGTCCATCGCCGTGTACTTCGGCGGTTCTTTGCCGGTGGTAACCCACTCGTAAATCATCTCGGCGGTTTTGTAGCCTTCGATGTGCGGGCTTGGCAGCATCGAACCGAAGAAGCCGCTGTTAGGCTTTTTCAGTTCGCCAATGGCGTCAGTGCCGTTGATGCCGATGCCGATCACGTTGGCCGCCGCGAACCCGGCGGCTTCGGTGGCGCGCACGCCGCCGAGCACGGTGTTGTCATTCATGCCGCCGATGATCAGGTTCTTCGCCGCGCTCGGCAGCTTCACCAACGCCGAGTTGGTGGCGTCCATGCTGCCCGGCACATCAAGGGTTTTCAGCGCGGCGAAGAGGATGTGATCCTTCGGCATACCGGCGTCTTCCAGGGATTTGACCGAACCGTCGGTGCGCTTCTTGCCAGTGTCGAGTTCGTTGTAGGTGTTGACCACCGCGTAGGTGTCTTTCCAGTCCCAGTTGCGTTTCTTCGCTTCGGCAACCATCGCGTTACCCTGCTTCTGGCCGACTTCGAACGCGGCCATGCCGAGGTACGGCACGTCTTCCATGAACTTGCCGTTGGCGTCGACGAAGCGGTCATCGACGGCAATCACTTTGAGGTCATTGAGTTTGGCCTTGGCCATGATCGCCGGGCCGAGCGAGACATCCGGCGGGCAGATGACAAAGCCCTTGGCGCCATTGGCCGCCAGGCTGTCGATGGCCGAGAGGGTTTTCTCGCCATCCGGCACGGCGATCTTGATCAGTTCAAAGCCCTTGTCCTTGGCGGCTTTTTCGGCGAAGGCCCACTCGGTCTGGAACCACGGTTCTTCCGCCTGCTTGACCAGAAAACCGATCTTCACGGTGTCGGCGGCGAGCAGCGCACTGCTCAGACTGAACGCGGTGACCGCCAGGGCAGCACTGCACAGGGTACGAATCCCGAAACGACGTTTCATAAGCTGACTCCTTGTTATTTTTTTTGAGCAATGTTTGAAAAGCGTTAAAGCGTGTTCCTGCAAAACCTGTCGAAAATAGTCATATCGTATGATGATTGGATTTCAAACGGACTTATCCGCCTGAAAGCCGCTGCGTTCAGTCGTGGTACATCACCGAGCGCCCGCCATCGACGGTGATACACGCGGCGTTGATGAACGGCGCTTCATCACTGGCCAGGAACACCGCCGTCATCGCCACTTCGATCGGCTGGCCGATGCGCTTGGGCGGATGCAGATCGAGTGCGCGCTGGCGTTCGGCCTGCGGGTCGGCAAAGCCGTTCCAGTAATCAATGTTCAGTTGCGTCTCGATGTAGCCCGGGGCAATGGCGTTGACGCGAATGCCCTTCGCCGCGTATTCGATACCGAGGGCGCGGGTCAGGCCAAGCAGGCCGTGCTTGGCCACCGGGTACGGGAAGCAGCCGGGAATGATGTGGCTCGAATGGGTCGAGGCAATGTTGATGATGCTGCCGACACCTTGCTCGATCATCTGCGGCAGCACGGCCTTGCACCCGTACCAGGCGCCGTCGAGGTCGATGGCGAAGCAGCGATGCCAGTCGTCCTCGGTCATTTGCAACGGATCGCGGAACACATTGACTCCGGCGCAGTTGACCAGCACGTCGATGCGCCCGTGCCGCTCCACAGCCAGTCTGGCCATCGCATGCAGATCCTCCTGGCGCGACACGTCAGCCTTGAGCGCCTGCACGTCATGGCCCTGCTCGCGCCAGTGCGCGGCGACCCGCTCGACTTTCTCGGCCTGGATATCGCTGATCACCAACCTGGCTTGCTGCGTGGCGAACGCCGCGACGATGGCTTCGCCAATGCCTTGCGCGGCGCCGGTGAGCAGCACAACCTTGTTTTTCAGACGCTCGCCCTTCGGCGGTGCAGGCACCGGCGGCAGGGAAAGGGGTTCAGCCATGGATCAGGACTCCTGTTTCGCAGGCACAAAAAAACCGGGCATCTGCCGATGTCCGGTCTGGAAGGCGTGTGGAACGAAACAGGCAGGCGCCGCTGACGGCTGTGGGCCGTTGCAAGACGCGGACTCCGCTCGGGAGTGCGAGATGGATTCGCTGCATCACTTCACCTGTTTTGTTCTTTTTAAGTGTGAGTGCGTGTTACTGCTGGAGCCGACTATAAACCCGACCGACAAATAATCTCAATATATAATTTTGCATCCCATATTTTGGGATTTATCCCGCAAACCGAGTGCACGGTTTACCGGCCACCTCGACGCGCATCGACAACACCGCGCCGTCCAGCGGGTGGTTGAGCGGACTACTGGCACTGGTGATGTACAGGGTTTTCAGGTCTTCACCGCCAAACACGCAACTGGTCGGTCGGCTGACGGGCAAGTCGATCTTGCGGTCAACGTCGCCATCCGGGGTCAGGCGCAACAGGCAACTGCCATCCCAGCGCGCATTCCACACGTAACCTTCGGCGTCCATCGCCGAACCGTCCGGGCCGCCGTGCTGATCGGGGCCGTACCAGACGTAAGCAGTGTCGAGGTTGCCGTCGGTGTGAATGAAATAGCGATAAAGCGTGCTGTCGAGGCTGTCACCGAACAGCAGCGTGGTGCCGTCATTGCTCCACAACAGCGTGTTGGGAATCCCCAGACCGCGCAGCAAGGGCGTCACACGTTGATCGGCATCGACCCGAAACAGACCGCCAGAGCGCCGAATGATCGGCAGATCCTCGCCCTGCTCGCCGATGTTGTTTTGCATGGTACTCAGCCACAGTCGACCCTGAGCATCGCAACGAGCCTCGTTAGCACGGTTGCCCGGTTGCGGGTCGGCGACGCAGAACAGGGTCAGGCGCGGTTCGAGGCCCGGGGAATCAAGGTCGAGGCGATAGACACCGCTGCTGAGGGTGACCAGGGCATCGCCACTGGCACAGGGAATGAACGCGGACACGTGCTCCGGCATCTGCCAGATCTGCACGTTCTGGCCGATCAGCCGCAGGGCCTGTTTGCCGGCGATATCGACCCAGTACAACGCCTGGGTCGGCGCGTCCCAGAACGGACCTTCACCAAGTCGGGCGCGGTGTTGGGTTACGGCGGTCCACGTCATGTTGAATCCTTCATGTTGTTGTTTTTACTGTAGGAGCGAGCCTGCTCGCGATGGCGTCGGGTCAGTCGGGATGTCTGGCACTGATGAAATCGCTATCGCGAGCAGGCTCGCGCCTACAGGGGGATTTGGGTTGTCAGCTGGCTTTCTTGTCGGCCATCACCTTCGGGTAGAAGCGCTTGATGGCCAGGTCGGCGTTATCAATCAGGGTCATGCACGCCCATACCCCGCGCGCCGAATCCCGGGCAGCGATGGCCTCGGCCATGTCCTTGTGGATCGGCAAGGTGCGGCGCAGCTCATCCGGGTCGGCAGCCGAGACCTCGAACGACACCGCCAGCAAGGCGCCGAGGGCCGGGACCATTTGCTCAATGAACTGGTTGTGACTCGCCGCGAGAATGGACTCGTGAAACGACTGGTCGGCGCGGTTGTAATCAACGCCGCTGTCCACGGCTCGCTCCAGGGCGTTGTAAGCCAGTTGCACCGTCTCGATCTGTTCCACGGTGGCGCGCTCGCAGGCCCAGCGCACGGCCATGGGCTCGATGGTGCGGCGCAGATCGAGCAAGTCATCGACGAAGTTTTCCGGCAAACCATTACGCGACAGCCAACCGACGACTTGCGGATCGAACAGGTTCCAGCGCCGTACCGGCAACACCCGCGTGCCGACCTTCGGCCCGACTTCGAGCATGCCTTTGGCCGCCAGGGTTTTGATCGCCTCGCGGATGACGGTGCGGCTGACGCCAAGTTGTTCACCCAAATCCGCTTCGACCTTGAGGGTCTGACCCGGTTTGACCTGGCCAGCGGCGATCCAGCTGCCCAGCCAGTCGACGGTCGACACATGAAAGCTGCTGGACATGAACACCTCAAAGCGGTTCGCGATGGGTGTTCACGCTAATGATCATATGATTGGGTGTCAATCAGGATTTACTGCGGAAACGCAAAACAAATGCAGCAGGCTCACTCCTGCAGGTTTTTTGTTTTGGATCAGGGTTCGAGGCCGATGCGGAAGAACTCGCCGCCGCTCCACACGCCAAGCCAGCGCTGGCCATCGACTTCACGACTGACCGCCAACTCCACCAGTTGGTAGAACACATTGCGATGGATCAGCGCTTCAAGGTTGGTGCGCACATGCACATACGGCGCCGGTTCCTGTGTCGCCGGGTCGATCTCGACGCGGATTGGATGCTCGGGCCCGGCCTCGGTCGTCTCATCGACATTGGTAGTAAATCGCAGCACCTGCGCCTCACCCTCGCCTTCGACTTCCACGGTGATCGCCACGAACGGCGCATCGTCGACCTTGATCCCGACCTTCTCGACCGGGGTGATCAGGAAGTAATCATCGCCGTCGCGGCGCATGATCGTGGAGAACAATTTGACCATCGGCTTGCGCCCGATCGGCGTACCCAGGTAATACCAGGTGCCGTCGCGGGCGATGCGCATGTCGATGTCGCCGCAGAAGTCCGGGTTCCACAAGTGCACCGGCGGCAGGCCTTTGGTTTTGGGGATCTGTCCCAACAGGTCATTGGCTTTTTGCGGGCCACTCATGGCGTTCTCCTTGGTTTATTGGTCGCCGACTCCCAGCAGGCTGCGCGCGTATTGCGCCAGTGGCGGGCCGATCAGGTCTTCAGGCTTGTTGTCGTGGAACGTCAGTAAACCGCCACGACTCTTGATCCGTGCAGTATCAATCAAATACTGGGTGCTGGTCTCGATCAACATGATCTGAATCACCCCGCCGTCGATGCCCACGCGATCCACGGCTTCCTGATCGAGCCACTCGTCGGAGTTGCCGATGCGGTCGTCAGCCTTGGCAAAACGGGTGTACAGCAAATAATGCGCGCCAGCATCGCGGGCTTCGCCCATCGCCTGATCGAGGCCTTCCGGCGCACGGGCGCGACGAACCATCGGGAAGTATTCCACAAAGCCCTTGAAGGCTTCTTCGGCGACCACGTTCGGCCGTGGATAGGAACCACCCGGCGGTGCGAACGAACCCTGGGCGATGTAGATGAACGAGTCCGGCTGAATGCGGAAGTTGTTCACCCGGCGGCTGTCGCTGTGATCCAGCAGCCCCGCGTCGCTCATCTGATAGCGAGTGCCCTCGGCCATATCGCTGACAGTCATACAGCCGCCAAGCGCCAAAACGGCCAGCAGCAAAACCAGGCTACGCATCCTCATCCTCCAGAAGCCGGTGACGGAAAACCGGCGAATGGCCGTTGAATGCAGCTTTTGCGCCAGCTCACAGAAATCTACAGGTATCGAATTTGAAATGAGGCTTTTGTGGCGAGGGAGCTCAGCCGCCAATAATCTTCATGACCGTCGCGCCACCGGAAAAAGCCACTTCCTGCTTGTCACCCAACGCCTTGACCAGCAAGCGCTGTAACGCCGGCAGAGCCTGATGGCGCGGCTTGTCGAGCAGATCGCCGACATAGTGGCGGTTGCTCGACGACAGGCAGCCATGCAGCCAACCGGTGGACGACAGGCGCAAACGCGAGCAAGTCCGGCAGAATGGCACGCTTTCATTGGCGATTACGCCGAAGTGACCGACGCCAGGGATGGCATAACGCACAGCGGTGGCGTCCACCGGCGCATCGGCCTGGGCGTATTCGTAGCGCTCGCCAATCAGGCTCAGCAGTTGCTGCAGGCTGACAAACTGTTGCAGGAAGGCATTGGAGTCGGTGGCGAGGTGGCCCATGCGCATCAACTCAATGAAGCGCAACTCATAGCCACGTTCCAGGCAGTAATCGAGCAGTGGCATGACCTGATCGAGGTTCTGCCCGCGCAATGGCACCATGTTGACCTTGATCTTCAGCCCCGCCGCTTTCGCCTGGTCCATGCCGTCGAGCACGCTCGCCAGATCGCCGCCACGGGCGATGCTGCGGAACGCACCGGCGTCAAGGGTATCGAGGGACACGTTGATCCGGCGCAGACCGGCATCCACCAGCAGCGGCAGTTTCTTCGCGAGGAGTTGGCCATTGGTGGTCAGGCTGATGTCTTCCAGCCCCATCCGGCCGACGGCAGTCATGAATGACTCGAGTTTGGGGCTGACCAGCGGCTCGCCACCGGTGATGCGCAAGCGCTCGATACCGGCGGCTTCTATCAGATACGCCACACCGCGTGCCATCGCTTCGGCCGACAGCTCATCCTGCGCAGCCACCAGCCGCTTGCCGTTGGGCACGCAGTAGGTACAGGCGTAATTGCAGGCGGAAGTCAGACTGATCCGCAAATTGCGAAAACGCCTGCCTTGACGGTCAACGATCATGATCACTCCGGCGATAGAAATTCGAGCCGCTAAAACTTGACTCACAAATCAAGTTTTAGCAAGCCCTATGCCTGAGTATATTCCTGCGGTACTGCGTCATGTAGCGAAATCATGGCGCCATCAGGTCGCTGAATGATTCAGCTGCTCGGGGTTTCCGGGTCGCGCTTGCGCTTGTTGCCCATCCGCACGCCGATGTCCATCAGGAACTGGAAGAAACCTTCCTGATCTTCCAGCACATTGCTCCAGAACGGCGAGTGATACAGCGCGACAGCGCCGTGCACCAGTGCCCAGGATGCGCAGTAGTGGAAGTACGGCGGCACGTCTTCGAGCTTGCCTTCGCTGATGCGGCCCTTGATCAGCAGGGTCAGGCGTTCGAAGTTCGAGGCACGGATCTTGTGCAGCTCCTCGACCATTTCCGGCACCTGATTGCCCTTGACCACCTTCTCTTCGAGGCGGTCGAACAGGCGATAGCGCTGCGGGTCGCGCATGCGGAATTCGAAGTAGGCACGGGACAATGCTTCCTTGTCCTTGTCGACATCGGCCGAATGCAGCAGCTCGTTCAAATCGCGCTCGTAATCGAGCATCAGCCGCAGATAGATCTCGGCCTTGGACTTGAAATGCTTGTAGATCGTGCCTTTGCCGATACCCACGGCATCAGCAATCATCTCGACGGTGACACTGTCTTCACCTTGATCGAGGAACAGCTTGAGCGCGGTATCGAGAATTTCTTGCTCGCGGCGACGAAACTCACGGACCTTACGAGGTTCTTTGTGCATAAGAAAAGGTCTGAAGGGTCAAAATTCGAAGCCGCGTATTATGCCTAACTTGCACAAAAATGCACGGATCATCCGACCATATCTGTGTTTCCCGTTCGTTTTGAGAACGATTGGGGCGCAATGAGAACTCAACCGAAGCGAACGTATTCCAAATTTGTTTAAAAACCCCGACCGGCTAACTGGACTGAACGCCAGACTGATCAATACTTGAACTGTCGGGCGGCATCTCCCCCAAGTGCCGCGCCGATAAAGGTACCAAGGGACCGCGTGCCTTTGTTTTACTCCTAATGGTCTTAACCCGGATTCACCCCCCAGAACCCGGGTTTTTTTTGCCTGCGATTTGATGATCGCTCACCAGCAGGCGCTGCCGCAGGCTGCAATCTTTTGACTTTATCTCCCAAGAGCAAGATCAACCGATCGCAGCCTTCGGCAACGCCTACATGGCAGATTTGACAGAGGCCAGCGGGAACAGCCGCTTGAAATTTTCAGTGGTCTGCTCGGCAAACCGCTCGTAGTTTTCCCCACGCAGCATCGCCAGAAACTCCGCCACTTCGCGCACGTATTGCGGCAGGTTCGGTTTGCCCCGATAAGGAATCGGCGCCAGATACGGCGAGTCGGTCTCCACCAGCAGGCGATCCGCCGGAACCTTGCTCGCGACGTCGCGCAGCGCATCGGCATTGCGGAACGTGACGATGCCCGACAGGGAAATGTAATACCCCATGTCCAGCGCCGCCTTGGCCATGTCCCAGTCTTCGGTGAAGCAATGCAGCACACCGGCCTGAGGCAGTGCCGCTTCGCGCAGCAGCTCAAGGGTATCGGCACGGGCGCCGCGAGTATGGATGATTACCGGTTTGCCGGTCTGCCGGGCGGCTTGCAGGTGCAGGCGGAAGGATTGCTGCTGCAACTCGGCAGCTTCCGGCTCGTAGTGGTAGTCCAGACCGGTTTCACCGATCGCCACCACTTTCGGGTGATTGAGTTCTTCCAGCAGCCAGTCCAGCGCCGGGGCCGCGCCAGGTTGCACGTCCAGAGGATGCACGCCGACCGAGCAATCGACGTCGGCATAACGCTCAGCCAGGGCTTTGACATCGGCAGCATTATCGGCACTCACGCCGATGCACAGAAAGTGCCCGACCCCGCGTGCGCGAGCCGCGTCGAGTGCGGCATCCAGCGAGCCGTCATGGGCGGCGAGGTCGAGGCGATCAAGGTGACAATGGGAATCTACGAGCATAAAAACACGGCTACTTACATCGTATGGGTGGGACGGTCGGACTTCAGGGCTCCGGCCAGATGGGTTTCGATGCGACTGCGGGCGGTGTTGTCGCCCTCGTTGAACTGCACGCCGACACCGGCAGCGCGATTACCCTGCGCGCCCTTGGGCGTGATCCAGGTGACTCGGCCGGCGACCGGAATCTTTTCGGCCTCGTCCATCAGGTTCAGCAGCATGAACACCTCATCGCCCAACTTGTAGCTCTTGTTGGTCGGGATGAACAGGCCACCGTTCTTGATGAATGGCATGTAGGCGGCATAAAGCACCGACTTGTCCTTGATGGTCAGAGACAAGATGCCGTTACGCGGCCCCGGGCTGGCGGGTTCATTCATGACGACCTCCACTGCTGATGTTCAGAGTCTAGGTACACATTCTTATCTTTGACCAGGCAATCCCGCCCATTGCACCAAGAGCGCCTCCAGCAGCAGGGCCGGATTGAGGTTGGCCTTGCTCAGGACTTTCTGGCGCTGGGCGAGAATCCAGTCCTGGATATCGAGCACTTTACCCTGGGCACTTTTCTGCGCCAGGTACTGCACGACCTTGCGCATATCGGTCAGGCCGAGGCCGGTTTCATCCTGAGTCAGTTGATAGCGCAGGATCAGGCTCGACCAGTCGCAGAACCAGTCGAACAGGCGCAGCATTGGAATGTTTTTCCATTCCTCGGCCAGTTGCGTTGGGGATTGCTGTTGCTTGAGCAGCTTCTTTACGCCTTCGACCACTTGCGCGCGTTGTTCGCGCACGCCTTGCGACTGCAGGCTGACCGCCGCCAACGGCGAACCGGCCGCCAGCGTCAGCAGTTCGACACGCTCTTCTGCGGAACAGTCCGGCAATGCCTGGGCCAGCCATTGCAGGCTCATCGCCTCACCCGGCAGCGGACAGGCCTGCTGCACGCAACGACTTTTGATCGTCGGCAACAAACGGCTCGGCTGGTGACTGACCAGCAGCAGCACGGTATTGCCGGACGGTTCTTCCAGACTCTTGAGCAAGGCGTTGGCAGCATTGATGTTCATCGACTCGACCGGCTCGATCAACACCACTTTGCGCCCGCCCAGCTGCGCGGTCTGCACCACGAAGCTGACCAGATCACGCACTTGATCAACCTTGATGGCCTTGTCGGCCTCTTCCGGTTCGAGGATGTAATTATCGGGGTGACTGCCGGCCTTGAGCAGCAGGCAGGATTTGCACTCGCCGCAAGCCTCAGGCGTCGGGCGCTGGCACAGCAGGCTGGCCATCAAGCGTTCGGCCAGCGCACGTTTGCCGATGCCGGCCGGACCATGCAGCAGGTAGGCGTGGGCGTGCTGGCTACGTCCGGCCAGTTGCTGCCAGAGGCTGTCCTGCCATGGATAGGCCTCAGCCACGGCTCAGCTCCAGCAAATTCGGAATCAGGGTATCCAGCGATTGTTGAACCTTGGCCAACGGCTGACCGGCGTCGATCCGCACGTAGCGCGCAGGATCGGCTTCGGCACGCTTGAGGAACGCGTTACGCACGGCCTCGAAAAATGCCCGGCCTTCCAGCTCGAAACGATCCAGACGGCCACGGGCACTGGCGCGGGCCAGGCCGATTTCCACCGGCAGATCGAAAATCAGCGTCAGGTCCGGACGCAGGTCACCTTGCACGAAGGTTTCCAGCGTGGCGATCCGCTCCAGCGACAAACCACGGCCGCCGCCCTGATAGGCGTAAGTCGAATCGGTAAAACGATCACACAGGACCACGGCGCCGCGGGCCAGTGCCGGGCGAATCACTTCGGCCAGATGCTGGGCACGCGCCGCGAACACCAGCAGCAACTCTGTATCCGGGTTCATGACTTCGTCGGCCGGGGCCAGCAGCACGTCGCGAATCCGTTCAGCCAGGGGCGTACCGCCGGGCTCACGGGTCAGCAACACCTCAACACCTGCGGCGCGCAGGCGCTCGGCGAGGTATTCGCGGTTGGTGCTTTTACCGGCGCCTTCCGGGCCTTCCAGGGTAATAAACAAGCCAGTCACAGGCAGTCCTTAATCAAAGTCATTGCGCGTTTTTCGGGGCGGCGGCTTCCGGTTCCGGCGCGGGCTGCGGCGGCGTAACCGGTGGCAGTGCTTGCGGTGCGGTGTCCGGTGATGCCGCAGGAATCGCTTCCTCGGTTGTCGGAGCTGCTTCAGGCGCAGTCGCCGGCGCCGGGCTCGAACGGTAATCGGCACGTCGCTTGAGCTGGAACTCGCGCACGGCACTGTTATGCGCATCCAGATCATCGGAGAACACATGGCTGCCATCGCCACGCGCCACAAAGTACAGACTGGTGCCGTCGACCGGATTCAGCGCGGCGTGAATCGCTTCACGCCCGACCATAGCAATCGGCGTCGGCGGCAAACCGGGAATCACGTAAGTGTTGTAAGGCGTCGGCTCTTTGAGATGGGCACGGGTCAGCTTGCCCGTGTAGCGATCGCCCAGCCCGTAAATGACCGTCGGATCGGTCTGCAACTGCATGCCCAGGGCCATACGGCGCACAAAGACGCCGGCAATTTCCCCGCGCTCCTGTGGCACTCCGGTCTCCTTCTCGACCAGCGAGGCCATGATCAGCGCTTGATAGGGCTCGGTGTAGGGCGCATCGGCGGAGCGTTTTTCCCACTCCCTGGCCAGCACTTCATCGAGTCGATCGAACGCCTTCTTCAGCAGCTCGGCATCAGACATCCCGCGCACGAAGCGGTAGGTATCCGGGAAGAACCGCCCTTCCGGGAATACCCCTTTGTGGCCGATCTTTGTCATGACGTCGCTGTCGCTCAAACCGTTGAGGGTTTGCTCGATCTTTTCGTCTTTCGCCAACGCGGCGCGCACTTGATGGAAATTCCAGCCTTCAACCAGGGTCAGGCTGTACTGCACCACTTCACCGCGCTTCCACAAGTCGATCAGGCCGTTGACGGTCATGCCCGGCTGCATGCGGTATTCACCGCTGTGGATCGGCGTGCCGGCGAGATTGAAGCGCCAGTAAATCCGCAACCAGAAGGCATCCTTGATGACGCCATCGGTTTCGAGTTCGAGGAAAGTACGGGTCGGGGTCGAGCCTTTCGGCACATCCAGCAGTTCTTCCTGCGTGATGTTCAGAGGCTGTTCCAGTGCGGAGTGAATCTTCCAGGCGCTGGCGCCCATCAGCAGCCCTGCCAGAACCAGTCCGGTTTCCAGCAGCAGCAAAAGTTTACGTCTCACGAATCAGGCATCCAGTAGGGCGCGGGCAATGGCTTGCAGTTTACGGGTGAGCGGGCCAACCGGCCAGCTCAGCGCAGCATAGGCACGAACCGGCCAGACGCCATACACGCTGTTACAGACAAAAACTTCATCAGCCCATTGCAGCTGTTCGAGGCTGATATCGGCGATTTGGGTGGGAATGGCCAGTGACTCGGCCTGAAACAATATTTCGGCACGCATCACGCCGGCGACACCACAGCGCTTCAGATCCGGCGTGATCAGCACCCCGTCGCGCACCACAAAGACATTGCTGAACACTCCTTCGATGACGCGACCGGCCTGATCGAGCATCAAGCCTTCGGCGTGTTCGCTGTCCTGCCATTCGGCACGGGCGAGAACCTGTTCCAGTCGATTGAGGTGTTTGAGCCCGGCAAGCAACGGCTGCTTTGATAAACGCGTGCTGCACGGAAACAGGCGGATGCCTTGTTGAGCATGAACCACCGGATAAGCCGCAGGAGGATTGCCTTGCAGAATGCGCCGGCCAGACGCCGCCGGATCCGGCGCGTAACCGCGCAAGCCGTCGCCACGGGTGAGGATGAGCTTGAGCACGCCCTCGCCCATCGCCGCCGCATAAACGAGCAGTTCGTGGCGAACCTGATCGAAGTCCGCCGCGATGGCCAGGCGCGCACAACCATCGGCCAGACGCGTCAGGTGGCGATCCAGCAACAGCGGCTGGCCGCTGCGCACGGCGATGGTCTCGAACAGACCGTCGCCGTAAGCCAGGCCGCGATCTTTCAGCGACAGAGTGTCAGCCGGTTGACCGTCGACCCAGCTGTCCATCAGCCTGCGAACCGGCGGAATGCCAAGGTGCCATTGGTGCCGCCAAAACCGAAGGAGTTGGACAGCACGACATCAATGTCCATGTTGCGCGCTGTGTGCGGCACGAAGTCGAGATCGCAGCCTTCGTCCGGCTCATCGAGGTTGATGGTCGGTGGCGCCACCTGGCTGTTGATCGCCAGCACGCTGAAGATTGCCTCGACCGCACCCGCCGCACCCAACAGGTGACCGGTCATGGACTTGGTGGAGCTGACCGCCATTTTGTAGGCATGGTCACCGAACACGGACTTGATCGCATTGGCTTCGGCGAGGTCGCCAGCCGGGGTCGAAGTACCGTGGGCGTTGATGTATTGCACTTGATCGACGTTGATCTTCGCGTCGCGCAATGCATTGGTGATGCAGCGCGCAGCACCGGCGCCATCGGCAGGTGGCGAGGTCATGTGGAAGGCATCGCCACTGGTACCGAAACCGATCAGCTCGGCATAGATGGTCGCGCCGCGTGCCTTGGCGTGCTCCAGCTCCTCGAGGACCAGGGCGCCGGCACCATCGGACAGGACGAAACCATCACGGCCCTTGTCCCACGGACGGCTGGCGCGGGTCGGCTCGTCGTTGCGGGTCGACAGCGCACGGGAGGCACCGAAGCCGCCCATGCCGAGGCCGCAAGCAGCCATTTCGGCACCGCCAGCAATCATCACGTCGGCTTCGTCGTACATGATGTTGCGCGCCGCCATGCCGATGCAGTGCGTACCGGTGGTGCACGCGGTGGCAATGGCGTAGTTAGGCCCCTGTGCCCCCAGATGGATGGACAGGAAACCGGAAATCATATTGATGATCGAGCCTGGCACGAAGAATGGCGAGATTCGACGCGGACCCGTTTCATGCAGGGTACGGCTGGTTTCTTCGATGTTGGTCAGACCGCCAATGCCAGAACCCATGGCCACGCCAATGCGTTCACGGTTGGCATCGGTGACTTCCAGACCGGCATTGCGCACGGCTTGAAAGCCTGCCGCGAGACCGTACTGGATGAACAGGTCGAGCTTGCGCGCTTCCTTGACCGACAGGTATTCCTCGACATTGAAGCCCTTTACCGAGCCGCCAAAGCGGGTGGAATAGGCAGAAAGGTCGGTGTGTTCGATCAGACCAATGCCACTGCGGCCAGCCAGAATGCCCTGCCAACTGCTCGGCACATCCGTGCCCAGTGGCGACAACATACCCATACCGGTGACTACGACGCGTCTACGCGACACAGCACTCTCCTTTTTCAAATGACGATTTTGCATCAGGCCTAAAGAAAAAACCGCACGCCATGATGGCAGTGCGGTTTTTCCATGACAGCAAACAACGATTACAAACTATTACGCCTGGTGGCTAGTAACGTAGTCGATTGCAGCTTGTACAGTAGTGATCTTCTCAGCTTCTTCGTCAGGGATTTCGGTCTCGAATTCCTCTTCCAGAGCCATCACCAGCTCAACGGTGTCAAGGGAGTCGGCACCCAGGTCTTCTACGAAGGAAGCGGTGTTGACCACTTCTTCTTCTTTAACACCCAGTTGCTCGGCAACGATTTTCTTGACGCGCTCTTCGATGGTGCTCATACCTTGTTTTCACTCCTAATGGACAAATTCAGGCAGCTGGCCAGTGGGTAAGTGTATAGAAAGACTTTTCAGCTTTTCAACTGAAAGCTTCACTCCTCAAACCCTGCGGCCCTCTGCCTATAAATAGATTGCAGCTTTATAACGGATTTTAGACAGCTCGTATGACATTTTTTTGAAGCAATCCGTCACATTTTACTTACATGTACATCCCACCGTTCACCGGGATTGTAGCCCCGGTGACGTATGCCGCACCGTCGGATGCAAGAAAAGCGACCACAGATGCGATCTCTTGAGCCTGCCCCAGACGACCCAGCGGAATCTGCGTCTGCAAGGCTTCACGCTGTGCTTCAGGCAGTTCACGGGTCATATCGGTGTCGATGAACCCAGGGGTCACCGAGTTGACCGTAATCGAACGAGAACCGACTTCACGCGCCATCGCCCGGCTGAAACCTTCCAGACCGGCCTTGGCGGCTGCATAGTTTACTTGGCCTGCGTTGCCCATGGCACCCACCACCGAGCCAATACTGATAATTCGACCCCAACGCGCCTTGGTCATGCCGCGCAGAACGCCCTTGGACAGGCGATACAGACTGTTCAGGTTGGTATCGATCACGTCGTACCACTCGTCGTCTTTCATGCGCATCATCAGATTATCGCGGGTGATGCCGGCGTTATTGACCAGGATCGCCGGCGCACCGAACTGCTCCTGGATGCTCGCCAGCACCTTGCTGACCGATTCGTCGCTGGTGACGTTGAGTTCCAGACCGGTGCCCTGAATGCCGTGCTCTTTCAGCGTGGCGGCAATTGCCTCGGCACCTTTGGCGGAGGTCGCGGTACCCACGACGATGGCGCCCTGACGACCCAGTTCCAGCGCGATAGCCTGGCCGATACCGCGGCTTGCACCGGTGACCAGTGCAACTTTACCTTGCAGACTCATGCAAGCTTCTCCTGATTCAGGCTTGCGCTGCGCGAGCGGCAGCGAAAGCGTCTGGGGTATTGAGGTTGGAAGTCGAAACGCCTTCGGCGCAACGTTTGTTCAGACCGGCCAGGACTTTGCCCGGGCCGCATTCGACCAGACTGGTCGCGCCTTTGGCGGCCAGGGTCTGGACCGATTCAACCCAGCGCACTGGCTTGTACAGTTGTTCGAGCAGATCACGCTTGAGGGTTTCCAGATCGGCCGGCACTTGCGCGCTGACGTTCTGTACCACCGGGATCTGCGGCGCCTGCCAGTCGATGGCGGCGATGGATTCGGCGAAGCGCTCGGCGGCCGGACGCATCAGTTCGCAGTGCGACGGCACGCTCACCGGCAGCGGCATGGCACGCTTGGCGCCACGGGCCTTGCAGCCTTCGATGGCGCGCTCAACGGCCGCCTTGGCACCGGCGATGACCACCTGGCCTGGCGAGTTGAAGTTGACGGCGCTGACCACCTCGCCCTGCGCTGCTTCAGCACAGGCCGCCAGTACGTCGGCATCTTCCAGACCGAGAATGGCCGCCATGCCGCCCTGCCCGGCCGGAACCGCTTCCTGCATCAGTTGACCACGGCGCTCGACGAGCTTCACCGCGTCAGCCAGCGTCAGGCTACCGGCAGCGACCAGCGCGCTGTATTCACCCAGGCTGTGACCGGCAACAAAGGCCGGACGCGCGCCGCCTTCCGCCAGCCACAGACGCCACAGGGCGATCGAAGCGGTCAGAATGGCCGGTTGGGTTTTATCGGTTTGATTGAGCAGCTCTTCCGGACCCTGCTGGGTCAGCGCCCACAGGTCATAGCCCAGAGCCTCAGAGGCTTCTTTGAAAGTTTCGAGGATCAACGGATATTCCGCGCCCAGCTCGGCCAGCATGCCGAGGGACTGCGAACCCTGTCCTGGAAAGACGAATGCGAGGGAAGCAGACATGTAACAAGCCCCTAATGATCTTGTCGTCGAAAAATGACGCCCCACGTGGGGACGCAAGAAACTGACAGTTGGATGGCCCTTTGAACCGGGCGGTCACATTTAAGCATTGTCCGACGAAAACGCCTAAGACAACAAATCCTCCAGACGACCATGAAGGCGCTCGGGAAGATTTTCCTGGATCTCGATCAAGGCCCGCTGAATCGCACTCTGAAAACCCTGAACCCCGGCCGAACCGTGACTTTTCACCACGATGCCCTGCAGACCGAGAAAACTTGCGCCGTTGTGTCGCGCCGGCGCCAGATCCGCCTGCAAGCGCTTCATCAATGGCAACGCCAACGCCCCGACAACCCGGGACGCGAGGTTTTTCCTGAACAGCGCCTCGATGCGCGCCGCGATCATCGTCGCCAGGCCTTCGCTGGACTTGAGCAGGATATTGCCGACAAAACCGTCACACACCACCACGTCCGCTTCACCGCGATACAGGCCATCGCCCTCGACGAAACCGATGTAATTGATACCTCGCGCCGCCTGCAACAAGGTCGCTGCCAGCTTGACCTGCTGGTTACCCTTGATGTCTTCGGTGCCGATATTGAGCAACGCCACTCGTGGCCGGGCAATGCCCAGCGTCTGCGCTGCCACCGACCCCATCACCGCGAACTGCAACAGATGCTCGGCACTGCAATCGACATTGGCGCCCAGGTCGAGCAACTGGCAATAACCCGTCTGCGTCGGAATCGCCGCCACCATCGCTGGTCGATCAATGCCCGGCAACGTCTTGAGCACGAAGCGCGACAACGCCATCAGCGCCCCGGTATTACCGGCACTGACACAGGCCTGAGCCTTGCCATCACGCACCAGTTCAAGGGCGACACGCATCGACGAGTCCGGCTTGCCACGCAAGGCCTGGGTCGGTTTTTCGTCCATGGTGATGACTTCGGACGCCGGAATAATCGTCAGGCGCGCGCGATCGGCAGCCGATTGGCCGTGGATCAATTCTTCAAGGAGGGAGG
The DNA here is from genome assembly GCF_054344005.1 of Pseudomonas sp. GNP014. Lineage (NCBI taxonomy): Bacteria > Pseudomonadati > Pseudomonadota > Gammaproteobacteria > Pseudomonadales > Pseudomonadaceae > Pseudomonas > Pseudomonas sp. GNP014. The sequence goes on from NZ_JBTGUS010000001.1 coordinate 5,736,678, forward strand.
GTTGACCGACGAGGGTCAGGTGCAGCGAGGGCGTAGCAGAAAGGCAAGCAAGGCTGGCCTGAACAATGCTGCGGGGACCGAAGTCCCCGCCCATTGCGTCAATCGCGATGACTTGAGCGGACAAGTGATTACTCGTCAGCGCCCTTGTCGATCACTTTACGGCCACGGTATACGCCTTCTGGCGATACGTGGTGACGCAGGTGAACTTCACCAGTGGTTTTTTCTACAGACAGAGTGCTAGCCTCGAGAGCGTCGTGCGAACGGCGCATGTCACGGGCAGAGCGGGATTTTTTGTTCTGCTGAACAGCCATAATTGATTAACTCCTAAACGTTTGGGTCACGCTTTAACTGCGCCAATACACTGAACGGGTTGGACCGCGTTACCTCGTCCTCGCTCGATACGGGTTCATCTGCTCCCGCCGGCTGCTGGCATTCTTCCGGATGATGAGCAGGCACAATGGGCAAGGCGAGCAGAAGCTCCTCCTCGATCAGTGACTGCAGATCCAATGGATCTTCGCCCAGTTCCAGCACGTCATAACCTTTCGGTAACGACTGGGTATTCGCACCCTCCTTCACTACAGCGTAACTGCATTCGCTGTGGATCGGCAGGGTGACCAGCTCAAGACAACGCTGGCAAACCATTTTGACTTCGGTGTCGATAAAGCTGTGGATCACCACAGATTTACGTTCATCTCGTTCAAAAACGAATTTGGCCTGCACCGTACCGACATTGTCGGAAAGCGGGTCGCAGAGTCTCTTCAAATCGGCCAGCAGCAGTTCACCTTGAAGGGTGGTGCCACGGTCAGCCAATTTGCGCGGGTCAACGTGAGGTGGAATCGGGTCATTCAACATAGGCGCAGCATTATAGGGATGCACCCACCCATGTCAAAGGAAATTGTGCCCTGTCCGTCACTTGCGTGCCTCCGCTAGAATTCGCGCCTGCCTCAGGAGACGCCAATGCTGCCTTTATTACTTGCTTCAAGCTCGACTTATCGCCGGGATTTGCTCGCCCGCCTGCACCTGCCGTTCGTCTGCTGTTCGCCGGATATCGACGAAAGCCATCGCCCTGGCGAATCAGCCATCGAACTGGTCAAACGTCTCGCCGAACAGAAAGCCCGGGCACTGGCCGCCAGCCACCCCGACCATCTGATCATCGGCTCTGACCAGGTCGCCGTGCTTGGCGAGCAGATCATCGGCAAGCCGCACACCTTCGACAAGGCCTGCGAACAATTGATGGCCGCCAGCGGCGCAAGCGTGACCTTCCTGACCGGCCTGGCCCTGCTTAACAGCCAGACCGGCCAATGCCAGGTCGACTGCGTGCCGTTCACCGTTCACATGCGCAAACTGGACCAGGCTCGCGTTGAGCGCTACCTGCGCATTGAACAGCCTTACGACTGCGCTGGCAGCTTCAAGGCCGAAGGGCTGGGCGTGAGCCTGTTTCAATCCACCGAAGGGCCTGACGCGACCAGCCTGATCGGCCTGCCGTTGATTCGCCTGATCGACATGCTGCTGGCCGAAGGCGTACAGATCCCTTAAAGCAAAAGATCGCAGCCTGCGACAACTCCTACACCGATCTCTGTAGGCGCTGCCGCAGACTGCGATCTTTTGACTTGAAACGAATTAACGCAACGAAGGCCCGTGGAAACCCATCCACATCGCCAACTGCTCAGCCACGCTGGCACCCAGCTTCTTCGAGAAGCGATCAAACGGCGATTCCTGAACGGTGAAATCCACCAGCTCTTTCTCGCCGATCACATCCCGCGCCACCGAACTGGCGTTACCCAGGCCATCAATCAGCCCCAGCGGCAGCGCCTGTTCACCGGACCAGACCAGCCCGGAGAACAGCTCCGGATGCTCTTTGTCCTTGAGGCGATCGCCGCGCCCCTGCTTGACGCTGTTGATGAACTGCTTGTGCGTGGTGTCCAGCACGGTCTGCCAGAACGCCGTCTCGTCAGCTTTCTGTGGCTGGAACGGATCGAGGAACGACTTGTGCTCACCCGAGGTATACGTACGACGCTCGACACCCAGCTTGTCCATCGTGCCAACAAAGCCGTAACCCGCCGCCGTCACACCGATGGAGCCAACCAGACTGGCCTTGTCGGCATAGATCTGATCCGCCGCACTGGCGATGTAATAGGCACCGGACGCCCCCAGATCGGAAATCACCGCATACACCTTGGTGTCCGGGTTCAGCCCCCGCAGACGCTTGATCTCGTCATACACGTAACCCGACTGCACCGGACTGCCGCCTGGACTATTGATGCGCAGGATCACACCCTTGACCTTCTTGTCCTCGAAGGCCGCCCGCAGACTGCCGACGATATTGTCAGCGCTGGCCGGCTCCTTGTCGGCGATCATGCCGGTGATGTCGATCAGCGCTGTGTAGTTCGAAGAACGGGTGGCGCTCTTTTCCATGTCCATCAGCGGCGTGAACAGAATCAGCGCAACAAACAGATAAACAAACGTCAGCAGCTTGAAGAAAATCCCCCAACGCCGCGAACGACGTTGCTCCTGCACGCCGGCCAGCAGGGTTTTCTCCAATAGTTTCCAGCTTTTCTCGTCACCGTCGTCGGCACTTGCCTTGGCCGGTGCTTTCCATTCGTCGGTCATGCGCTGTACCCCAGCAAAAACGTATTAAGCCTGCTGCCCCAGCCAGGCGTGCAATTCACTAAACCGGTCGATCGACAGGCGCGGCTCGAACTGCTGCAGCGATTCAATCGACTGCGCGCCATAACTCACCGCCACAGACGCCATGCCCGCGTTACGCGCCATCAACAGGTCGAAGGACGAATCCCCTACCATCAACGCCTGCTCGGGGCGCACACCGCAATGCGCGAGAATCTGCTCAAGCATCAGCGGGTGCGGCTTGCTCGCAGTCTCGTCGGCGGCGCGAGTGATATCGAAATAGTCTTCCCAGCCATTGGCCTTGAGCACCCGATCCAGTCCGCGACGATTTTTACCGGTCGCGACTGCCAGGTAATAGCCCTGCTCGCGAAACGACGCCATCGACTCGACTACGCCATCGAACAACGGCGAAGGCACGGCTTCTGCCGCGATGTAGTGATCGGCGTAATACTCGCGAAACAAGGTCATCTCGGTATCGCTGATGTCCGGATACAAGGTGCGGATCGCCTCGGGCAAGCCCAGGCCGATGATGCCTTTGACGGCAAAATCATCACGCAACTCGAAACCGGAACGCGCGGACGCAGAGTGCATCGCCTCGACAATCCGACCAATGGAATCGGCGAGGGTGCCGTCCCAATCGAAAATCAGCAGTTTGCAATCAGATGGGCGCACTCAATCGCTCCACGGTCTTGGCCCACATTTCATCGACCGGTGCCTGCAACTTGAGTTCACCGCCATCGGGCAGCGGCACGGTCAGCATGTAGGCGTGCAGGAACAGGCGCTTGCCGCCCAGATCACGGATTTCCTTGCTGAAACCGTCATCGCCGTACTTGGTGTCGCCGGCAATGCAGTGCCCGGCGTGCAACGTGTGGACGCGGATCTGGTGCGTGCGGCCGGTGATCGGCTTGGCCTCGATCAAGGTGGCAAAGTCGCCAAAGCGACGCAGGACCTTGAACACGGTCACCGACTCCTTGCCCTCCTCCTCATCGACCTCGACCATGCGCTCGCCGGAGCGCAGATTGCTCTTGCCGAGCGCCGCACGGACTTGCTTGATCGAAGTTGCCCAGTTGCCGCGAACCAGCGCCATGTAGCGCTTGTCGACGCCGTCACCGCGCAATGCGGCGTGCAAGTGCCGCAACATGCTGCGTTTCTTGGCGATCATCAGCAGGCCGGAGGTATCCCGGTCAAGTCGGTGAACCAGTTCCAGCTCCTTGGCATCCGGGCGCAACTGACGAAAGGCTTCGATGACGCCGTAATTCAAGCCGCTGCCGCCGTGAACCGCAATGCCGGCGGGCTTGTTGATCACGATCAGGGCTTTGTCTTCGTAGACAATCGAGGCTTCCAGACGCTGCAACAAGCCTTGCGCCAGAGGCACCGGCTCGTCGCGCTCAGGCACGCGAACCGGCGGCACGCGCACGATATCACCGGCCTGCAGCTTGTATTCGGGCTTGATCCGCCCCTTGTTCACACGCACTTCGCCTTTACGCAAAATGCGGTAAATCAAGGTCTTGGGCACGCCTTTGAGCCGGGCGAGGAGAAAGTTGTCGATTCGTTGGCCGGCATACTCCGGCGAGACTTCAAGCAGTTGAACGCCTGGAGTCGAAGGGGCAGTAGTTGTCATGCCGCGGATGATAACAATTTTTATGGATTTGAAGCACTTAATCATTGCTGCTATAGTCGCGAACGCCGCCAAAAGCGGCCTGGACAGCGGAACCACGGTCAAAAACCGGCCCTGACCAACGCAATTCACCAGGACGCGAGGCCGTCCTACGGGGCTTTCGCTACGTAACGGTGGAGTTTGCAGTTGTAACAAGCGCAGGTGACATGAGGCCTGAATTACACCGTCGAGCAGAGTTTTCACTCGCCTGACAGGCAAATATTCGAGGCCAGTTCACAAAGTGCAGTCAGCTGCAGATGACCCCGAGCGAATGTTTCGGAAACATCGCCTGAATTAGCCATGATGCGTGACCTCCCCTTTCGGAGCTCACGGTAAATGCCAACCCGCTGCGGATTCTGCGCGCGGCAGCACCCGAATTATCAGGGATACGTGTAGGGTGGAGATGCACAACCGCCGGACTGTGTAGCAATAGGCTTTATCAAGACGCTTCATCTCGTCCACAGCCGCTGGTTGATTCCTCCTCCTGACTGAGTGCTTATGTAGCCACAGCAAGCAGGACGCGTACGTCGCGGTATCGGCCCAATTGGCCTGACATCGCTGGACACGGGAATGGCCAACCATTCCCGACGCACCTGACACCGACCGTGAGAAGTCGTGTGTGCCGAACGCCGTTTCCGGCAGCCCGGAAACCGACGGTACTACATGAAAAGAATGCTGATTAACGCGACTCAACCCGAAGAGTTGCGTGTTGCACTGGTAGATGGCCAACGCCTCTACGACCTGGACATCGAATCCGGTGCACGCGAGCAGAAGAAGGCCAACATCTATAAAGGCCGTATCACTCGCATCGAACCAAGCCTTGAGGCTGCCTTTGTCGATTTCGGCTCCGAGCGCCACGGCTTCCTGCCCCTCAAAGAAATCTCCCGCGAATACTTCAAGAAAGCCCCTGAAGGCCGCGTCAACATCAAGGACGTCCTGAGCGAAGGCCAGGAAGTCATCGTTCAGGTCGAAAAAGAAGAACGTGGCAACAAGGGCGCCGCCCTGACCACCTTCATCAGCCTGGCCGGTCGTTACCTCGTGCTGATGCCGAACAACCCGCGTGCCGGCGGTATCTCCCGTCGCATCGAAGGCGAAGAGCGCAACGAACTGCGTGAAGCGCTGAACGGCCTGGTGGCACCAGCCGACATGGGTCTGATCGTGCGCACTGCCGGCCTGGGCCGCAGCAGCGAAGAAATGCAGTGGGACCTCGATTACCTGCTGCAACTGTGGACCGCCATCAAAGAAGCCTCGCTGGATCGCTCCGCGCCTTTCCTGATCTACCAGGAAAGCAACGTGATCATCCGCGCCATCCGCGATTACCTGCGCCAGGACATCGGCGAAGTGCTGATCGACAGCGTTGAAGCCCAGGACGAAGCCCTGACCTTCATCCGCCAGGTGATGCCGCAGTACGCCAGCAAGATCAAGCTGTACGAAGACAGCGTGCCGCTGTTCAACCGTTTCCAGATCGAAAGCCAGATCGAAACCGCGTTCCAGCGTGTCGTCGAACTGCCTTCCGGCGGCTCCATCGTTATCGATCCGACCGAGGCCCTGGTGTCCATCGACATCAACTCGGCGCGCGCCACCAAAGGCAGCGACATCGAAGAAACCGCCCTGCAGACCAACCTTGAAGCGGCCGAAGAAATCGCCCGTCAGTTGCGCCTGCGCGACATCGGCGGCCTGATCGTCATCGACTTCATTGACATGACCCCTGCCAAGAACCAGCGCGCCGTGGAAGAGAAAGTCCGCGAATGCCTGGAAGCCGACCGCGCTCGCGTGCAGATCGGCCGCATCTCGCGCTTTGGCCTGCTGGAAATGTCCCGTCAGCGCCTGCGTCCATCCCTGGGTGAAAGCAGCGGCATCGTCTGCCCGCGTTGCAACGGCACCGGCATCATCCGTGACGTTGAATCGCTGTCGCTGGCCATCCTGCGCCTGATCGAAGAAGAAGCCCTGAAAGACCGCACTGCCGAAGTGCGCGCTCAAGTGCCGATTCCGGTCGCCGCGTTCCTGCTCAACGAAAAACGCAACTCGATCACCAAGATCGAACTGCGCACCCGTGCCCGTATCGTCATCCTGCCGAACGATCACCTCGAAACGCCGCACTTCGAAGTTCAGCGTCTGCGTGACGACAGCCCGGAAGCCGCGACCAACCAGTCCAGCTACGAAATCGCTGCGGCTGCGGCCGAAGTCGAAGAAGTCCAGCCAGCCGCCGCGACCCGCACCCTAGTTCGCCAGGAAGCCGCGGTCAAGACTGCACCGGCCCGCGCCAACGCTCCGGTGCCGACCGAAGTCGCCGCACCTGCGGCTCCAGCACCGGCACCGGTTGCCGCGCCAGAGCCAAGCCTGTTCAAAGGCCTGGTGAAATCGCTGGTCAGCCTGTTCGCCACCAAGGAAGAGCCAGCCGCTCCGGTCGTGGTTGAAAAACCGGCCACCGAGCGTCCGGCCCGCAATGAAGAGCGTCGCAACGGTCGTCAGCAGAGCCGCAACCGTAATGGTCGCCGCGATGAAGAACGCAAGCCGCGCGAAGAACGTGCGCCACGTGAAGAACGTGCACCGCGTGAGCCGCGTGAAGAACGCGCCCCACGTGAAGCCCGTGAAGTCCGCGAGCCGCGTGAAGCCCGCAGCGAAGCACCAGCCGCCCGCGAGGAACGCGCACCACGCGCTCCGCGTGAAGAACGTGCACCGCGTGCCCCACGTGAAGACCGCAAGCCACGTGGCGAGCGTGAAGAGCGTGTGCGTGAACTGCGCGAACCTCTGGACGCCGCTCCTGCCGCTCCAGCCGCCGCTGCCGCTGTCGTTGCCGAAGAGCGTCCGGCTCGTCAGCCGCGTGAAGAGCGCGCGCCACGTCCGCCGCGTGAAGAGCGTCAGCCACGTGCCGAGCAGGCCGCTGCTGCCGTTGCCGAAGAAGAAGTGACTACGAACGAAGAGCAACTGCCGGAAGACGGTCAGGACACCGCCGAAGGCGATCGTCCGCGTCGTCGCTCCCGTGGTCAGCGTCGTCGCAGCAACCGTCGTGAGCGTCAGCGTGATGCCAACGGCAACGTAATCGAAGGTTCGGAAGAATCCGAGTCTGGCGAAAACGCTGAAGCACCAGGCACTGCCGATCTGGCTGCCGGCCTGGCCGTCACCGCCGCTGTTGCCAGCAGCGTGATCAGCGCTCCGGCTGAAGCACAGGCTCACGAGCAAGCCGAACGCGCCACCGCCGCCACCCTGGAAACCGCTCCAGTGGAAGCGCCGGTTGTCGAAGCGACTACGCCGGTGGAAGTGATCGCCGCTCCGGAAGTCGAAGTGGCACCGGTTCGCGAAGCTCAGCCTCAGGTTGAAGCTGCTGCCGAGCCAGCGCCGGTTGTCGAAGCCCCTGCTGTGGTGGCAGAGCAGGTTGTTGAAACCGTCGCTGAAACCGTGACTGAAAGCGTGCGTGAAGTTCGTGAAGAACAAACCGCATTCAACTGGGTGGCCGAGCCTGCCGTCGCTGAAACCCCGGCGTCCGTTGTCGAGGCCCCAGCCGCTGAAGAAGCCAAGGCTGCCGAACCCGTAGTGGAAGCCGTTCAACCTGCTCCAGCGCCAGTCGTTGAAGCGCCGGTTGTCGAAGCGCCCGTGGTAGCCGAAGCTCCGGCCCCGGTGGTTGAAGCTGCAGCACCGGTCAGCGCCCTGACGCCAAACGGTCGCGCGCCTAACGATCCGCGTGAAGTGCGTCGTCGCAAGCGTGAAGAAGAGCGTCTGGCCAAAGAAGCCGAACTGGCTGCTGCGGCAGCTCCAGCGGTCGCTGCTGAAGTAGTCGAGGCAGCCCCTGCCCCGGCCGCAGAGGAAGCTGTCGTTGAGTCGGTGATTGCTGAAGCACCACGCTCCGTTCAGGACGCGGTCGAGCAGCACGAAGTGGCCCAGGAAAAAGAACACGAGCCTAAACCGCTCGTCTGATTCCAACAGCCAGTAAAAAGCCCCGCCTGAGCAATCAGGCGGGGCTTTTTTTTGCCTTCGTGTTCGACATCACTGCCCGCTACCACAAGGTCATCCGTTCAGGCCTCAGGACCGGGGAAACACCAACGCTTCAGGCACGTCGATATCCCACAACACTCCGGGATCATCCACCGCCACTTCCACCACGCGCCCCTGCTTGAACAGCGGCCTGGCCCCGCGATCGCCACTCAACCCCAACAACGCCGGGCCAAACGAACGCCCAAATCCCACCGGATGGCCAAACTCACCTGCCTGCACTGGTACGCTTACGGCATCGTCCGCCATGGCCGCGACCACCCGCTCAAGCGTCGACGGCAAGATAAACGGCATATCCCCCAATACAATCAGCCAGCCATCGGCTTTCGGGCACGCAGCAATCCCGGCAGCAATGCTGTCGCCCATTCCGGTGGTGCCTATGGAAACCACTTCACAGCCGTAGGCCTGCGCCATACGCATCGCTTGCGGTCGCGCCTCGGTGGTCACCAGCACACGCTTGTCGAGGCTGGCGGGCAGATTCACCAACACCTGCTCGATCACTGACCGCACCGCGCCATCGCGCCCGGTGCAGTCGGCCAGCAACTTGTCTCTGTCCGCGCCGGCCACCTGGCGAAAGCGGCTGCCCTCGCCCGCTGCCAGCACGATCACTGCAATGGATCGACTCATGTGCCCTCCGCCGGCTTTTTCTGTTTCAACGCGATGCCGTTCTTGACCGCAACAATCTCCGCCAGCAACGACAAGGCAATTTCCGCCGGCGAATGGCTGCCAATGTGCAGACCGATCGGCCCGTGCAATCGCGCAATGGCTGCTTCTGACAAGCCTAGCTGAGCCAGATTCTCCCGGCGTTTCTGACTGTTGACCCGGGAGCCGAGTGCACCGACATAGAAGGCGGGTGAATCCAGCGCCGTCAGCAAGGCCATGTCGTCCAGGCGAGGATCATGGGTCAGCGCAACAATCGCCGTGCGCTCGTCGGTTTGAATGCTCAATACCGCGTCATCGGGCATGCCCGGAACGAAACGGCCCTGTTGCTCTGCCCAGCCGTAAACGAACTCGGTGCGCGGGTCGCAGATCAGCACCTCGAAATCCAGCAACCGCGCCATCTCTGCCACGTACCGCGACAGCTGTCCGGCACCGATCAACAGCAGACGCCAGCGCGGACCGTAAATCGCCCGCAGGGTTTGACCATCGAACTGCAGCGAATCGGCTGGGCTGGCGGGCGTCAGCAGCACCTCACCGGTGGCGATATTCAGCTCACGGGCGACGATTTCATGGGCCTCGCATCGAGCGAGCAGTTCGGCAACCCAGGCCGGATCGCCGACCCGCTCTTCAGTCAGGCGCAACGTGCCGCCACAGGGCAAACCGAAGCGCGCCGCCTCTTCACGGGTGACGCCATAAGTAATCAACTGCACCGGCGGGCCGTCGCTCGCGATCCGTCCGTCATGCAGGCGCGCGATCAAGTCATCCTCGACACACCCGCCCGACACCGAACCGATCACCACGCCATCCTCGCGCAACGCGAGCATCGCACCGGGCGCGCGGGGCGCAGTGCCCCAGGTCTGCACCACGCTGAACAACACCACCCGCTGCCCGGCGCGGCGCCATTCCAGCACGCTGCGCAGGACGTTGAGATCAGCGCTGTCCATTACGCCTGCGCCTTCTGCCAGCCTTGCAACTGGTAACGCACTGGCAAGTCACGGATGCGTTTGCCGGTGGCGGCGAAAATCGCATTGCACAGCGCCGGCGCAATCGGCGGCACGCCTGGCTCACCGACACCGCCCAACGGCACGTCACCCGGTGGCGTCACCAGATGCACCGCGACCTCCTTGGGTGCCAGCGACATGCGCGCCACCTCGTACATATGGAAGTTGTCCTGCTGGACCTTGCCATCCTTGAAGCTGATTTCCCCCAGTACCGCGTTGCCCAGGCCCATCACGCAAGCGCCCTCGAACTGCGAGCGAATACGCTCCGGGTTGATCTGCGGCCCGCAATCGACGGCGATATCGGCCTTGTGCACGATCAGCGTGCCGTCGTCCTTGACCTCGACTTCAATGACTGCCGCCACATAAGTGACAAAGCTGTAATGCACCGCCAGCCCCAGGCCGCGGCCCTTGGGCAATTGGCGACCCCAGCCGGCTGCCTTCGCCGCCGTCTCCAGCACTGCACGCATGCGCCCGGTATCAATTGGATAACGCTCGGGAGATTCGCCGTAGTTCCACTCTTCGCTGAGGGTGCGCGGATCAATCTGCCGGTCCGGGCCAAGCAGTTTGATCTGATACTCGAGCGGATCGACGCCGGCCTTGTGCGCCAGTTCATCGACGAAACTCTGGATCGCGAAGCCGTGAGGAATGTTCGACACCGAGCGATACCAGCCCACCCGGGTGTGCACCGTCGCTTCTGGGTTTTCCAGGCGCACGCTGGGAATGGCATAGGCCATGTTGGTAAAGCCCATGCCCAGTTCGAACGCCGCCTCATGGTTCATGCCCGGCGCGAATAATGCGGTGATGCTCGGCGCCACCGTGCGATGCAGCCAGCCCGACGGCATGCCATCCTTGCCGACGCCGGCCTTCAGGTATTCGGCCGACACCGTGTGGAAATACGAGTTATGGATGTCGTCTTCCCGCGTCCACTGCACCCGCACGGCCTTGCCGGGAAATTCCTTGGCGAGGATCGCCGCTTCTACGACGAAATCCGGTTTCGACTTGCGCCCGAAACCACCGCCCAGCAACGTGACATTGAAGGTGACGTTATCGAAAGGCAGGCCAAGGCGCTCGGCAATCCGTTCACGGGTCACCTGTGGCGCCTGACTTGGCGCCCAGGCTTCGCAAGTGCCGTCCTTGTAACGGGCGATGGCGACCATCGGCTCCATCGGCGCCTGCGCCAGGTGCGGCAAATAGTAAGACGCTTCCAGCGTACTCGCGGCGCCACTGAGGGCCTTGTCGATATCACCGGTGTTGCGCACCACTTTGCCGGGTTTCAGCGCGGCAGCTTCCAGTTCCTTGCGATAGGCCACCGAGTCGTAACTGGCATTCGGGCCATCGTCCCATTCGATCTTCAGCGCCTCGCGGCCCTTGATCGCTGCCCAGGTGTTGCTGGCGATTACAGCCACGCCACCCAACGGCTGAAACTCCGACGGCAACGGACGACTTTCGATCTGAATGACTTTAAGCACACCCGGGACTTTCAGCGCGGCGCTGTCATCCACCGACATGACCTTGCCGCCGTACACCGCCGGACGGGCGACAGTGGCGAACAACATGCCGTCAAAATGCACATCGGCGCCATACACCGCACGACCGTTGACGATGTCGTCGCCGTCGATGGCTTTGGTGCCTTCCTTGCCGATATAGCGGAACTCCGCCGGTTGCTTGAGGCGCAGACTGTCGCGCGCCGGCACGGCCAGCGCACTGGCGGCAGCGGCGAGCTCGCCATAACCCAGTTCACGACCGGACGGTTTGTGCAGGACTTTGTGCAACTGCGCATGGCACTCGCCCACCGGCACTTTCCACTGCGCAGCAGCGGCTTGCTCCAGCATGGTCCTGGCCGCCGCACCGCAACGGCGCATCGGCTCATACCAGTGGCGCATGCTGCGCGAACCGTCGGTGTCCTGGTTGCCGAACCGCACTTCATCGCCCGGCGCCTGCCGGACTTTGACCTTGGCCCAATCGGCGTCCAGTTCATCGGCAACGACCATGGTCAGGCTGGTGCGCACGCCCTGGCCCATTTCCGAACGGTTGCAGACCACGGTCACCGTGCCGTCCGCAGCAATGCTGACGTAGACCTTCGGATCGTCGATCCAGCCGTTGGGCATGCCGTCAGCGCCGAATTTCTTCGGTGCATCTTCGGCCAACGCGTCCTGCCAGCCCCAACTGGCGGCCAGCACCAATGCGCCAGTGGCGCCGACACCCTTGAGGAAACCACGGCGGCTGAGGTTGCTCAGGGCAAAATCATTCGGCAAACGGCTCATGCCTTGGCCTCCTTCAAATGAGTGGAAGCCTGGCGGATCGCGGTTTTGATGCGGTTGTAAGTACCGCACCGGCAAATGTTGCCGACCATCGCCTCTTCAATCTGCTCATCGCTCGGGTTCGGGTTGGTCTTGAGCAACGCGGTGGCGGACATGATCTGCCCGCCCTGACAGAAACCACATTGGGCCACGGCGCTGTCGAGCCAGGCTTGCTGGACGACTTGCCCGACCGGATCGGCATGCAGGTTGTCGATGGTGGTGACGTTTTGTCCGACCACCGAGCCTATGGGGGTGATGCAACTGCGGGCGGGCAAGCCGTCGATGTGAATGGTGCAGGCGCCGCACAGGCCCATGCCGCAGCCGAATTTGGTGCCGTTGTAACCGGCGACATCACGGATGGCCCAAAGCAGCGGCATGTCTTCAGTGACATCGAGAGGATGGTCTTGACCGTTGAGTTTCAGGGTAATCATGGGCACGCCCGCATATTCTTGGTGGTTATGGGGTCGAGCAATCTGCCGCCGGAGGCTGGCGATGGTTCACGCAGATCAACTCAGGCTAATAGGCTCTCTCGTGCCGACGCGAACGTCTGCACCGGGCCTTTGGTGAAGCAAATGACGGTTATCGTTAGCTGGCTAAGTTAACCCATCGTTAACAAAAAAGCCCTGCTGAGACAGGGCTTTTCAGTTGCAAGTTTCTAGCTACAAGCTGCAAGCAAAAGCAGGAGCTGGCTCACGATCAAGATTGTAGCTCGCCGCTAAAAACTTGAGGCTCGTAGCTGCATTAATAGCGGTTGGGTTCCATTTCCAGCTCGACATTGAAACGTTCGGCAATATCTTTCTGGATGCGTTGCGCCAGCTCCAGCAGTTGCAGGCCGGTGGCCGCGCCGTAATTGACCAGCACCAGCGCCTGCAATTTATGCACGCCGGCATCGGCCTCACGGAAACCCTTCCAGCCAGCGCGCTCGATCAGCCAGCCAGCGGCCAGCTTCATCTGCCCGTCCGGTTGCGCATAGGCCACCAGATCCGGGTGCTGCGCCTTGATCTGCTCAACCAGGGCGGCCGATACCAGCGGATTCTTGAAGAAGCTGCCAGCATTGCCGAGCACCGCCGGGTCCGGCAGTTTTTCGCTGCGGATGCTGCAGATCGCCCGGCTGACGTCGGTGGGCGTCGGTTGCTCGATGCCCTGCTCGGTCAGGCGCTGACGCACCGGGCCGTAGTCCAGATGCAGATGGGCGACCCGGTCGAGCTTGAAGCGCACGCGCAGGATCAGCCAACGCCCCGGCTGCTGCTTGAACAGGCTGTCGCGGTAGGCGAAGTTGCATTCTTCCAGGCTGAAGTCGCGCAGCTCACCGGTCTGGCGATCCAGCGCAGTCAGCCCGGCGAACACGTCCTTGATCTCGACACCGTAGGCGCCGATGTTCTGCATCGGCGCAGCGCCGACAGTGCCGGGGATCAGGCTGAGATTTTCCAGACCGGAAAAACCCTGCGCCAGCGTGTGCTGGACGAACGGATGCCACGGTTCGCCGGCCTCAGCTTCGATCACGACGTGATTGCCGTCATCGTTCACCACACGAATGCCGCGAGTGGCCATGCGCAGCACCAGCGCCGGAATGTCTGCGGTCAGCAACAAATTGCTGCCACCGCCAATCACCAACAACGGCATGTCATGCGCAGCGGCATAAGCCAGCGCTTCACGGACATCGGCATCGCTGTGGGCTTCGGCAAACAGTTGCGCGCGAACATCCACGCCAAAACTGTTGAACGGTTTCAGGGAAACCTGCCGTTGCAGTTGCACACTCATAACCGGCCCTTCACTTCGATCAACAGTTGGTCGCAGGCCGCTTCGATGAGATCCAGCACCTGTTCGAAACCCTGATCGCCGTCGTAATACGGATCCGGCACTTCATCGACCACCCCGGCATAACGGCGCAGGAACAGATCCAGTTCGGCCTTGGCGGTGGACGGTTGCAGCGCCTTGAGGTTACGCAGGTTGCTGTTGTCCATGGCCAGAATCAGGTCGTAACTGGCGAAATCGGCCCGGCTGACCTGCTGCGCGCGTTGCGCCGACAGGTCATAGCCGCGCACTTTGGCGGCGGCCTGGCTGCGCTTGTCCGGCGGGTTGCCGACGTGCCAGTCGCCGGTGCCGGCGGAAGCCACCTCGACTCGATCCGCCAGCCCGGCTTCGCGCAGTTTGTGGCGCAATACGCCTTCGGCGGTGGGCGAACGGCAAATGTTGCCCAGGCACACGAACAGAACGCGCATCAGGCCTCCAGCAGGCGACGAACGCGCTCGAGGTCTTCGACGGTATCGACGCCAGTCGGCGGTGCGATCAACGCATCGGCGACATGAATCCGCACGCCGTGCCACAGGGCACGCAGTTGCTCGAGGGATTCCGTGTTTTCCAGCCAGCACGGGCCCCAGCTCACAAAATCCTGCAGGAAACCGGCGCGGTAGGCATAAATGCCGATGTGACGACGGTACGGCACACCCTCGGGCAACTGCTCGCGGCTCTTGGCGAATGCATCGCGCGCCCACGGCAAGGTTGCGCGACTGAAGGTCAGCGCCAGACCGTTGAGGTCACTGACAACCTTGACCACGTTCGGATTGAACAGGGTCTGCACGTCCTCGATCGGCTCGGCCAGGGTGGCCATGCGCGCTTCGGTGTGGGCGGCAAGGTTGGCGGCGACCTGATCGATCACGCTCGGCGGGATCAGCGGCTCGTCGCCCTGCACGTTGACCACGATCGCGTCAGGCTCAAGGCCCAGTTTCGCCGCGACTTCGGCCAGGCGGTCAGTGCCGGAGTTGTGGTCTTCACGGGTCAGCACCACTTCGGCGCCGAAACCCTGGCAGGCCTCGACAATGCGCGCATCGTCTGTCGCCACGACCACACGGCTGGCGCTGCTTTTGCTCGCCTGTTCCCAGACGTGCTGGATCATCGGCTTGCCGGCAATATCCAGCAGCGGTTTACCCGGCAGACGGGTCGAGGCGTAACGCGACGGGATGACAACGGTGAAGGCAGTGGTCATTTATCCAGACGCTCGTCGGTGGTCAGGGTGCGCGCTTCGCTTTCGAGCATCACCGGGATGCCGTCGCGGATCGGGTAGGCCAGGCCGGCGCCCTTGCTGATCAGTTCGGTCTTGTCGGCGCTGAGCTTGAGCGGGCCTTTGCAGATCGGGCACGCGAGGATGTCGAGCAATTTGGTGTCCATGAACATTCCCTGGATAAAGAGTTAAGGCAAAAGGCGATCGGGCAACAGGCGCATCAACTGTGTGTCGAACCAGGCCACGAAGGCCGGTGACGGCACGGCATCGACCGCCAGATACCACCAGTCGTCAGCCGCAAAGGCACGGCACTTCACCGCGTCCTTTTCGGTCATCACCAATGGCAATGACGGTGTGAAATTCAAGGCCTGCACGCTGTATTGCGCGTGGTCGGCAAACGCATGGGGGATTGCCCGCCAGTCTAGCGCTTCGAGGGTATTGAAGAAACGTTGCGGATTGCCGATCCCGGCCACTGCGTGCACCGATTGACCGGGCGCAAAATGCTCGAGCGGCTTGCGCTCGCCACTGCGCAGATTGACCAGCGCGGTCGGTTGCAGGCGAAACGCGAAGCCATCGTCGCGGTCGGCCGTGGCGCCGTTGAACAGCACACCGTCGACGCTTTGCAGGCGCTCGATCGGCTCACGCAACGGACCGGCCGGCAGGCAGCGTTTGTTTCCGAGGCCACGGGCGGCGTCGATCAGTACCAGTTCCAGATCCCGGGCCAGGCGGTAATGCTGCATGCCATCGTCGGAGAGAATCAGGTCCAGCGGCTCGCTGGCGAGCAAAGCTTTGACGGCGGCGCTGCGATCAGGGTCGATCATCAGCGGCACCCCGGTGCGCTGGACGATCAGCAGCGGTTCGTCGCCGGCGATGGCGGCGTGCTGGTCGGCTTCGACCCGCCACGGCAATTGCGGCGGCTTGGCACCGTAACCACGGCTGACCACGCCCACGCGCAAACCGCTGCGCCGGCAGTGCTCGATCAGCCAGAGGATCATCGGCGTCTTGCCGGTACCGCCGACGGTGATGTTACCCACGACGATCAGGGGCACCGGCGGCTGATAGATTGCGCCTTCACCATCAAGAAAGCGCCGGCGTTTATTGACCACCACGCGGCGATACAACATTTCCAGCGGCCGCAACAGCGTCAGGGCCGGGTGCCCCTGATACCACGCGGCGAGCAAGCGATCGGACAGGCTCATCAGGATTTGGGCGCCGCCTCGACCGTGGTCATGCGCAGATGGCTGAAACCGAGCTTGCCGGCCGCATCCATGGCGGTGATCACTGATTGGTGCTGAGTCTTGCCATCGGCACTGATCGACAACGGCATGTTGGTGTCACCGTTGGCTTCTTTCTGCATGGCTTCCATGAGGGTCGCCAGATCGTTCTTCGGCAGAATCTTGTTGTTCACCGAGAACACGCCTTCGGCGCTGATCGCGACATCCAGTTGCTTGAGCTGCTGGTCTTCGGCGGGCGAACCGCTGACTGACTCTGGCAGATCGACACGCAGCTGGGTCTCGCGGGTGAAGGTGGTGGTCACGACGAAAAACAGCAGCAGGATGAACACCACGTCAATCAGCGACGCGAGATTGATGTCCACCGTTTCCCGGGGTTTGCGACGGAATTTCACGCTCTTTCCCCGGCCAGATCGACGTCACGGTCGCCCTGCACCACTTCGACCAGTTTGATCGCTTCCTGCTCCATGCCCACCACCAGTTCGTCGATGCGGCGTTGCAGGAAACGGTGGAAGAACACCGACGGAATACCGACCATCAGGCCCGCCGCCGTGGTGATCAGCGCCTTGGAAATACCGCCGGCCAGCACTGATGCATTGGTGGTCATGCCGGAGCCGGTGAAGGCACTGAAAATGTCGATCATGCCCAGCACCGTACCCAGCAGGCCGAGCAGCGGCGCCATCGCAGCAATGGTGCCCAGCGCGTTGACGTAGCGCTCCAGCTCGTGGATCACCCGCCCGGCGGCTTCTTCGATGCATTCCTTCATGATCTCGCGACCATGCTTGGAATTGGCCAGGCCCGCGGCAAGGATTTCACCCAGCGGCGAATTGGCGCGCAATTCCTTGAGTTTTTCTTTATTGAGCTGCTTGTCCTTGATCCACACCCAGACCTGGCCCAGCAGATGCTCGGGGGTGACGCGACTGGCGCGCAGGGTCCACAGGCGCTCGGCGACAATCGCCATGGCCGCGATGGAACTCAGAATGATCGGCAACATCATCCAGCCGCCGGATTTGACCAATTCCCACACAGTGACAGTCCCCTCGAAAAAGTGCGCCACTTTACCATACCGCTTCGCGATCAGGACCCGCCGGCCCGACGACCGTGATGGTGCATTCAAGCGCGCTCCGATCAACGGGCCAATACTGGCGAATCACGCCAGAAACGCCGGTGTTGACGCATCGTCCGCGCCGGTTTGAACCTGCCCAGTTGCAGATGAATCGCGCCGTGCTCGGCGCTGTCGTAAATGCGCAGGCCCTGCTTGCGATAGCGCGCCAGTACCGTGGGATGAGGATGGCCGAACGAATTGCCGTGGCCGCGGGAAATCAGCACCGTTTCAGGATTCAACACCTTGAGCAGGGCCATCGAGGAAGAGGTGCGGCTGCCGTGATGGGGGGCCTGCAGCCATTGGGTCGGGACTGCCAGCGCGCTGTCGAGCAGAACCCGTTCGGCGTGAAGGTCGATGTCGCCGGTGAGCAACAGGCGCTCGCCATTGGCCTCGACCTGCAACACGCAGGAACGCTGGTTGCTGTCGTCGGCATCGGCCCATTGCCAGAGACGAAAACGGACGCCATCCCACTGCCACTGCTGTCCACTTTCGCAGGCTTGGGCACTCAATTCGGCAGGCAGGCCCGGCGGATCGCCGCTGATGACTCGCGCCACCGGTAAGCCGCGTGTGATCGCCAGGGCGCCGCCGGCATGATCGGCGTCGGCATGGCTGAGCATCATCAGATCAATGTGTTCCACGCGCAGTTTGCGCAACGCCGGCACTACCACCCGTTCACCGAGGTCGAAATCGCCGAAACGCGGCCCGGCGTCATACAGCAACGTGTGATGACGCGTGCGGATCAGAATCGCCAGGCCCTGGCCAACATCCAATTGCCAGACATCCGCCAGGCCGTGTGCCAGTGGCTCGCGTGGCGGCAGCGCCAGGATCAGCAGTAGTGGCCAGCCCAAAATCCTCATGGGCACGCCTCGCGGCAGCAGCAACAGCAACGCGCCAAGTGCGCCGATCGCCCAGACCCACACCGGCATCGAAGCTGCCACCCAGGCCGGCCAGTGTCCGGCAATGAGCGCCAGCCCGCGAAACAGCCCGTCGATCAAGACACCCGCCAGCCACAGCAAACCTTCGCCGACATACGGCAGCGGTAACAACACCGTGCCAAGCAGCGCGGGTGGCAGTACCACCAGACTGACCCAAGGCACCGCCAACAGATTCGCCAACGGCCCGCTGAGGCTGATCGGCAGGTTCAGCGCCAGCAACACCGGACACAAACCGATCGCAATCAGCCATTGCGCCCGAGTCCAAGTCTGCCACCAGCGCCAGGCACCGAGGCGTCCGCCAAAGGTGAAGATCAGCACCGCCACTGCCGCGAAGGACAGCCACAACCCCGGCCGCAACCCGGCCAGTGGATCGAGCAACAGCACGCCATTGAACGCCAGCAACAGCGGCCACCACGCGCCCAGATGACGAAAGCGCAGGCGCCACAGCAACACCAGCCCCACCATCACACAGGCGCGTTGCACCGGCACGTCAAACCCGGCCAGCAACGCGTAGCCGAGCGCCGCCGCGAACGCCAGACCGCAGGCCCACGGCAGCCATGGCCAGCGCAGTGGCCACACGCCCAGACGGGCCAATCCGGCGACCAACAGGTACATGACCGCCGCCAACAGGCCGATGTGCTGGCCGGAAATCACCAGCAAATGCACGGTGCCGGTGTCTTGCAGAATGCGCCAATCTTCGCGACTGAGCCCCGAGCCGTCACCCAGCACCAAAGCCGCCAGCGCTCCGGCCCGCCCCTGCGCATCCACCGCCAGCACACGCTGGCGAATGCTGTCACGCCAAGCCCAGTGTGCCTCGCGCAGACGCTGCCCGTCCTTGACCGTGCCGGTCGCACCGATGCGTTGGGCCAACAACCAGGCCTCATGATCGAAGGCATCCGGATTGAGCAGCCCGCCGGGGCGCTTGAACTTCACCGCCAATCGCCAGCGCTCGCCGCTGTTGACCGGTGGCCCGGCATACCAGGCCAGCCGCAGCAACGTTGGCAGTTTCTCGTGACGCGAGCGGGCATCGGCAAATTCGAAGCGCACGACGCCATCGCTGGTTTGCGGCAATCCCGTCACCCGCCCTTCGATCCAGCGGGTTTCGCCGTCCAGCACTGGCGAGAGTCGATCATTCAACGCCCACTGCGCACCGACGCAGCTCCAGGTGAAGCCGAACAGCAGAAACGCCACTGGATAGCTGCGAAACGGCAACACCATCAACGCCACCACCGGCAGCAGCACCACGACCCCGACCGGCGGTAACGCCGGCATAAAAAGCGGCACCAGCAGACCGACTGCCAGCGCCATCATCCCTGTGCGCATAAGCCCGTCCTTGAGAGTCCCGCACTTAGGCATAGCGGTTGGCGGGCACGACCGTCGTCAACAATTGTCACAAAGTCTGAATGGGCGCTTCGTAGAATCCAGACATACTTGCCGCCTTAACCGACCGAGAAGCCTTATGCCCCGGCGCTTATTCAAACGTTACATGCCCGACCCGACGAGCATCAGGGAACACAAATCCTTACGCTTTCTCGGCAAGTTGCTGCACGACCCGAACCTCTGGCACCTCAACCGCCACTCGGTGGCCCGTGCGATGGCCGTCGGCCTGTTCGCTGCATTTCTGCCGATTCCGGCGCAGATGCTGGTGGCCGCTGCGCTGGCCATTACCGTGCGTGGCAATCTGCCGATCGCCGTGAGTCTGGTCTGGCTGACCAACCCGATCACCATGCCGGCGGTGTTCTTTTGCACCTATCAGGCCGGGGCATGGTTGATGGATGTGCCTGCCCGGCATCTGCCGGATGAGTTGACCTGGGAATGGATCAGCGGCCAATTGTCGACGTTGTGGCAGCCGTTTTTGCTGGGCTCGGTGGTCTGCGGGCTGGTACTCGGTGCCCTCGCCTACTGCATTGTGATGATGTATTGGCGCTGGTGGGTGGCGCGGCAATGGGCGCGGCGCAAGAAAAGCCGCATGCGCTGAATGCAAAACGGCCTCCGCATTGGAGGCCGTTTTTTTGTAGCGTCTGAATGAACCCCATCGCGGGCAAGCCCGCTCTCACAGAATCGGGTTTGCCCGGAATTATGTGAACGACACAATCCCTGTCGCAGCGGGCTTGTCCGCGATGACAGCGACGCGGTTTGGGATCAGGTCCGCATCCCGCGCCCACTCACCAGCAACCGCGCACAACCGACATACAGCACCACGGTCGCCACCAGCATGAAGGTGATCGCAATGCCGATACGGATATCCGACACACCAAGAATGCCGTACCGAAAGGCGTTGACCATGTGCAGCACCGGGTTGGCCAGCGACACGGTCTGCCAGAACGGCGGCAGCAGCGTGATCGAATAAAACACGCCACCCAAGTAGGTCAGCGGCGTCAGCACAAACGTCGGGATGATCGAAATATCATCGAAGTTGCGCGCAAACACGGCGTTGATGAAGCCCAGAAGCGAGAAGATCGTCGCCGTCAGAATCACCACCAGCAAAGTCACGCCGAGGTGATGCACCTGCAGATGGGTGAAGAACAACGACAAAATCGTCACGATCACCCCGACCATCAAGCCGCGCAGCACGCCGCCAACGGTGTAGCCGATCAGGATGGTGTGCGGCGATACCGGCGACACCATCAGTTCTTCGATGGAGCGCTGGAACTTGCTGCCGAAAAAGCTCGACACCACGTTGCCGTAGGAGTTGGTAATCACCGACATCATGATCAGCCCCGGCACGATGTACTCCATGTAGGTGAAGCCACCCATGTCGCCGATCTGCCGGCCGATCAGGTTACCGAAGATCACGAAATACAGAACCATGGTGATCGCCGGCGGCAGCAGGGTCTGCGGCCAGATCCGGGTAAAGCGCCGGACTTCCCGATAAACAATGGTGTTGAGGGCGACGAGGTTGGGACGGAATTCGGAACTCATACCGCCACCTTCGACAGATTTTTCTCCACCAGGGACACGAACAGCTCCTCGAGGCGATTGGTTTTGTTACGCAGGCTCAGCACTTCGATGTTCTGCTGCGCCAATTGAGTGAACAGTGCGGTGATGCCCATGGACTTGTCGACCTGGACTTCCAGGGTATGGCTGTCGATCAACCGGGCGGGATAGCCGAGCAATTGCGGCGCCACGTTCAAGTCGGTTTTCAGGTCCAGCAGGAAGGTCTCGACGTGCAGCTGGCCCAGCAGTTGTTTCATGCTGGTGTTCTCGACGATGGTGCCGTGGTCGATGATGCCGATGTTGCGGCACAGCTGCTCAGCCTCTTCCAGATAATGCGTGGTGAGGATGATGGTGATGCCCTTCTCGTTCAGTTCAGTGAGGAACGTCCACATCGACCGGCGCAGCTCAATGTCGACCCCGGCGGTCGGTTCGTCGAGGATCAGCAGGCGCGGTTCATGCACCAGCGCCCGGGCGATCATCAAGCGACGCTTCATGCCGCCGGACAGCGACCGCGACGGCACATCGCGCTTGTCCCACAGGCCGAGTTGGGTCAGGTACTGCTCGGCGCGTTCCTTGGCGATTTTCGCCGGAATGCCGTAGTAGCCGGCCTGGGTCACGACGATGTCAAAGGTCTTTTCGAACTGGTTGAAGTTGAATTCCTGAGGCACCACGCCGATCGAGCGCTTGAGCGCTGCCGGGTTCTTGTCCAGGTCATGGCCGAAGATATTCACCGTACCGCTGGTCTTGTTCACCAGGGTCGAGAGAATGCCGATGGTTGTGGATTTGCCGGCACCGTTGGGGCCGAGCAAGGCGAAAAAGTCACCTTCGGCGACGTCCAGATCGATACCACTCAAGGCCTGGAACCCGTTGCCGTAGGTTTTGGTTAGCTGCCGGATGGACAGAGCGGAACTCATATCGGATTTACGCACCAAGAAGGGAAGAAAAGGAAAGATTGGGCCGGGCGGCGAACAAAACAACCACGGCGCGCGAACGCAATGGTGCTTGCCGCCGCCACACAAGTACAGTCAAGTGTGTCGATAGTTATTATCAAGTCAACGCGGTCATGACTGCTTTCTGATACGCCGGACGCTGCTTCAACCGGGCATACCACGCTTCCAGATACGGCTGTGCGGCACGCTCGATGGGCATCTCGAACCAGGCATAAATGAAGGAGCCGAGGGGAATGTCACCCATGCCGATTTCGCTTCCGGACAGGTAAGGCTGGCTGGCAAGCGCCTGCTCGGCCATGTTCAACAGCTCGGTGCATTCCTTGATCGCAGCGTTGATTGCCGGCCAGTCCTGCTTGTCGGCGGGCGTGCGCAATACGCCCCAGAACACGGTACGGAAGGGACCGGCAAAACTCGAGGAGGTCCAGTCCATCCACTTGTCAGCGCTGGCTCGTGCCTGTGGATCGGCCGAGTACCACGCACTGTTCGGCGCATGTTTGGCCAGCAGATAGCGCACGATCGCGTTGGATTCCCACAGCACAAAGCCGTCATCCTCGATCACCGGTACCCGGCCGTTCGGGTTCATCGCCCGATATTCAGGCGTATCGACCACACCGAAGGCGCCACCGGCATCAATCGCCTCATACGCCAGACCCAACTCCTCGGCGGCCCACAGCGGCTTCCGGACATTCGATGAGTTTTTCCGTCCCCAGATCTTCAGCATGACCGCCTCTTTTCAAATGAGTGGGCAAGCAGCATACGCCGGATCAGACACGGCTCAAATCACTCTGCATATCACCCAGCACCGTCGCCTGTTTATCGCCGAACAGATGCGGGTAGCACTTTTTCAGGTGTTCGAAGAAGAACTGTTCCGGCACATCGGCGAACTGGCCGTGATCGACCAGGTACTCCATCAACTGCGCGCCGTCGCGGTTGAACGGGTGGAAAACACTGTCGTGGATGCCGTCGAATTCCAGCGGCGCGACGTTGAACAGTTCGCAGAGTTTCTGGTTGAAGGCCGGTGTAGCCTTGACCCAGCGCCCGTTCAGGAACAATTCGGTGTAGCCGTGCATGGCGAACACGTCGCTGCGCAGCAACTCCAGCAGACGCGGGGTCGACAGATGATTTCTGACATCGGCCAGACCGATGCGCGCGGGAATCCCGCAATGCCGCGCGCACCCGGCCAGCAACGTGGCCTTGGGCACGCAATAACTCTCCCCCGTCGCCAGGGCATAGCTGCCGCACAGGGTTTGCGGGTCGAGACTGAAGGTGTAGGGATTGTAGCGCACCGCCTCGCGCACGGCGTAGTAAAGACTGACCGCCTGCGCGAGCGGATCGCGGCTGGCTCCACGGTACTGTTCGGCGAACTCCACCACGGCGGGGTGGTCACTATCGATGAAGCGGCCGGGACTCAGATACTCGTGCATGACGACATTCTCCTGGGTGAGCCCCGAGTCTAGCGACAGCCCAAGCACAGAGATAACGACGTTTCGGCCAAACTTGGACGCAAAGGCGCGGGATGAGCGAACGATTTCCCACACGTGTTGCCCACCGAACTTACGAAAACCATCCGGGGTTTCCCACGATTTCAATCACCTTGCTCTGACCACCCGGTTTTACAGATGCCGTCTAAGCTCTGGAGGGTCGATTTGCCTTGGTTCACGGAGGACTGAATATGCTGTTGTTGTGGATACTGGTTTTGATCGTTGGCGTGGCGTATCTCGCCCACCGGCGCGTCGCCCCGCTGCCGGCGTTGGGCATCGTTGCCGTCTATCTGCTGGCAATGGGTATTTTCAGTCATGCACCGGGCTGGCTGCTGGTGGTGCTCTGGGTCCTGTTGGCGGTGGTCGCCGCACCGTTGCTGTTGCCTGACCTGCGCCGCCAACACTTCACCGCGCCGCTGTTCAACTGGTTTCAGAAAACCCTGCCGCCGATGTCGCAGACCGAGCGCGACGCGATCGATGCCGGCACCGTATGGTGGGATGGCGAGCTGTTCAGCGGTCGTCCCGACTGGGAAAAACTGCTGGCCTATCCCAAGGCGCAACTGACCGAAGAAGAACAGGCGTTCATCGACGGTCCGACCGAAGAACTCTGCGCCATGGTCACCGACTGGCAGATCGGCCAGGCGATGGACCTGCCGCCTGAAGCCTGGGCGCACATCAAGGAGCATGGCTTCTTCGCCCTGATCATTCCCAAGGAATTCGGGGGCAAGGGGTTCTCGGCCTACGCTCACTCGCAAGTGGCGATGAAACTCGCCACCCGCAGCGGCGACCTCGCCTCCACCGTCATGGTGCCCAACTCCCTCGGCCCTGCCGAACTGTTGCTGCATTACGGCACCGACGAACAGCGCAATCACTACTTGCCAAGGCTGGCCCGTGGCGACGACATCCCTTGTTTCGCCCTAACCGGCCCGCTCGCCGGTTCCGACGCCGGGGCAATGCCCGACACCGGGATCATCTGCAAAGGTCAGTGGGAAGGTCAGGAAGTCATCGGCCTGCGCCTGAACTGGGAAAAGCGCTATATCACCCTCGGCCCGGTCGCGACCCTGCTCGGCCTTGCGTTCAAGGCCTACGACCCGGAGCATCTGCTGGGCGACAAGGAAGACCTCGGTATCAGCCTCGCGTTGATTCCGACCGATACCGCCGGCGTGGAAATCGGCCGTCGTCATTTGCCGCTGGGCGCGGCATTCATGAATGGCCCGAACTCCGGTAAAGACGTGTTCATCCCGCTGGACTTCCTCATCGGTGGTCAGGAAATGCTCGGCAAGGGCTGGATGATGCTGATGAATTGCCTGTCGGTCGGCCGTTCGATCTCGCTGCCAGCCGTCGGTACGGGTGCGGCCAAGTTCACCAGTCTGGTAACCGGCCAATACGCGCAGATTCGCGAGCAATTCAACGTGCCACTGTCGGCGTTCGAAGGCATCCAGGAAGCCATGGCGCGCATCGGCGGCAACGCGTGGATGATGGACGCTGCGCGGATGCTCACCGCCAACGCGGTGGACCTCGGTGAGAAACCGTCGGTGCTGTCGGCGATCCTCAAGTACCACCTGACCGAACGCGGCCGCGAGTGCATCAGCCACGCCATGGATGTGCACGGTGGCAAGGCGATCATCATGGGCCCCAACAACTACCTCGGGCGCAGCTGGAACGGCGCGCCGATCTTCATCACCGTGGAAGGCGCGAACATCCTGTCGCGCAACCTGATGATCTTCGGTCAGGGCGCGATTCGCTGCCATCCGTTCGTGCTCAAGGAAATGGCTCTGGCCGGGCGCGAGGACAAGGATCAGGCGCTGAAAGAGTTCGATGGCCTGCTGCTCAAACACATCGGTTTCGCCGTGAGCAATGCCGCCAGCACACTGGTGCTGAACCTTGGCTTCGGTCACTTCGAACACGCACCGGGCGACAGAATCAGCCAAGGTTACTTCCGTGCCCTCAACCGCCAGGCTGCGGCGTTCGCCATGCTCGCCGACTTCAGCATGATGTTGCTGGGCGGTGAACTGAAGCGCCGCGAGCGTCTGTCGGCACGTTTGGGCGATGTCTTGAGCAACCTGTATCTGGCTTCCGCCGCGCTCAAGCGTTATCACGATCTGGATTCACCCGCGCACATGGAACCGCTGTTGCGCTGGGCGATGGAGGAAAGCCTCGGTCAATCGGAACGGGCGCTGGATGAACTGCTGAGCAACTTCCCGAACAAAGTCTTCGGCTGCCTGCTACG
This sequence comes from Pseudomonas sp. GNP014, assembly GCF_054344005.1. Taxonomy (NCBI): domain Bacteria; kingdom Pseudomonadati; phylum Pseudomonadota; class Gammaproteobacteria; order Pseudomonadales; family Pseudomonadaceae; genus Pseudomonas; species Pseudomonas sp. GNP014. The sequence goes on from NZ_JBTGUS010000001.1 coordinate 5,762,782, forward strand.
GGTCATCGTGTTCCCGTTCGGTCGTCGCCACAAAGGCCCGTCGGACAAACTGGGGGCCGAAGTCGCCGGGGTGATTGGTCGCGCGAAGGGCGATCCGGCGCTGGAAGAGCTGCTTGCCGGCTGCTATCGCCCGCAATCGGCAGACGATGCGGTCGGCGCATTGCAACACGCCAGCGATCTGTTGCACGCCGCGCAGCCTCTGCACAAAAAACTGCACACCTCGCTGAAAAGCGGTCAGGTCAAACCGGCCGCGGGCGAACATGCCATTGATGCCGCACTTGAAGCGGGGGTGTTGCAACCGGCGGAAGCGCAGAGTCTGCGCGATGCCGAAGCGGCACGACGCAAGGTGATCGACGTCGATGATTTCGACAAAGAGGAGCTGAAACAGGCAGAGGGGAAAGTGCGCTGATCCCCTCAAACATATAAAAACGGGCGCGGGAGCTTTATACTCCCGCGCCCGTTTTGCTCTTGAGGACTTATCTCGTGTCCAACGTCGTTGCCGATCATCTTGTTTTGCTCGACCACCTGCGCAGTATCCTGGTCGCCGTAGGTGAGGCCGAACAGGTTCCCGAAGAAAGCCATGCCTTGTTCCTGGAGCGCTTCGACGAACTGCTGGCATCCTTGCCGATCGATCCGATCGAAAGCCAATACCTGGGCCAGGACATCCTGACTCAAGTGATTACCCGTTACCCGCAAATTGCCCACCTGATCCCGCGCGATCTGCTGTGGTTCTTCGCCGGCGACTGCCTGCACTACCTGTCTGATGAAGAGATCGACCTGTATCAGGCTCTGGAAGAGCGTCGCTACGAAGCCGAACAGAACGACGAACCGTTCGACTGGAATCAGGAAAAACAGCTGCTGGCGATGTCCGCCCAGGACAGCAAGCACTAAGTTTCCACAGATCAAAATATCGCACCTTCGGCAGCGCCTGCATGGATTGCAGGCGCTGCCGAAGGTGCGATCTTTTGCTTTATAGAAGCCCCTCACTTTCCGGCAGTTCATACGCCATCGCCAGATTGTTCGGCGCCCCCGTCCTCGCTGGCTTGCTCAACGTCGGCTCCTTCTCCAGGCACTCAACCAGAAAATCGATAAACACTCGCAACTTGGGTGGCAGATAACGCGTCGGCGAATGTAACAGCCACAGTCCGCCATGGTAGGAAGCGAGGAAGGTCCAGTCCGGCAGCACCTGCACAATCAACTTCTGTTCGAGTGCATATCGGGCAGTGAAATACGGCAGGCTGCCAATGCCCAGGTGCTGCAACACCGCGCCCAGACGCACCCCCGTGTGGTTCGCGGCGTATCGTCCACGTACTCCCACCGTCACCGCCTTGCTGCCTTTCTTGAACTTCCAGCGCGCATCGCTCGGCGTTTCCCCCAGATAAATGCAGCTGTGCTTGAGCAAATCGTGAGGGTGCGTCGGCGTGCCGTGTTCAGCCAGGTATTGCGGTGTGGCGCACAGTAGATGGTCAATAGTCAGCAACTGCCGCCCGACCAATCCGGCCGGCGGCCGATCCGTGATACGAATCGCCAGATCGACATGGTCGTCGATCAAATCAACCTGTCGGTCTTCGAGCAGCAGTTCGACATCGACCTTGGGGTAACGCCGCAGGAATTCGGGCATGTGCGGGTGAATCACGAAACGCCCCACCGCTTTCGGTACGCTGACCCGCACCAGGCCTTCCGCTTCGTGGGTGAACTGGCCGCTGATTTCCATCACCGATCTGGCAGCACTGACCATCTCCTGACAACGCTTGAAGACCTCTTCTCCGCCGTCACTCAAACGCAATTTGCGGGTAGTGCGTTGCAACAGTCGCGTGGCCAGGGCCTTTTCCAGTCGCGAAATGCTGCGACTCACGGCTGACGGCGAAGAGCCAAGCTGACGGGCCGCTTCAGAGAAGCTTCCGGTCTCGACAACCTTGACGAAAATCGCCATTTCACCGAGCAGGGGTAGCGGGAGATTTATGCTCACAGCGCACAAGTCCTTTGATGTTTGAACGGATTATCACGTTATTGCACGATTCATATAATAAAAATAGAAATTTTAATAAGGGCATGGAATATGACGCTTCGCCTCTTTTTCCATAGTGATGAGCTCAAGGCCAATGTGGAAGTCCTCGACTGCACGCCCCACGAGAACGAATTTGCCGTGGTGCTGCGCGCCACGTTGTTTCATCCGCAAGGCGGCGGTCAGCCTTGCGACACTGGCTGGATCGATGAAAGCCGGGTTCTGCGCGTAGTGCAGGAACCCGACCGGATCGTGCATTACGTGGATCAGCCGGTGAAGCCTGGCATGACGCAGATTCGCGTCGATGAACAACAGCGTTGCTTCAATTCCCGCATGCATTCGGCCGGCCACCTGATTGGCCACTTTATCCAGGCAATGGGCTGGACGCCGATCAAGGCGCACCACTGGCCAGACGAAGGCCGGGTGCAATTCAAACCGGCAGAAGGTGCCCGGGAAGTCGATGCGCAAAGCGTCCAATACGGCATCAACCAATGGATAGAACACGACCTGCCACGCCTGACCTCGTTGCGCGAAGGAGTGCGTGAAATCGGTTTCGGTGAGCTGCCCGCCTACGGCTGTGGCGGCACCCATGTACGTAGCCTGAAGGATCTGGGCACAGTCACGATCGCGTCCCTTGCGCAGAAAAAGGGCACCTTGTCGGTCCACTACAGCGTGGATTAAGGATTTTGGGCGGTGCAGCACGCATCGCCCGACGCCGGGGAACCGCATTCGCAGGTTCCGTTGACTACCGATAGATGGACCTACAAAAAATGATGCTAGACGTCGAGCGTCTCGATGAGACGTGCATAAAAAAACTGGCCAACGAAGAAGTCCTCGCCATCCGCGTCAAAGGCTTTTTGCCCGAAGCATTGGCAATCCAGATTGGCGACAAAATCCTCGCTCCAGGCTTTGAAGGCTATATCAACGCACCGAGCATCGGCCGCATCGGCATGGCGTTCTATGAGGCAGAAAACCAGCCGCTGCTGATCGAAGACTATTTCGAGCGTGCAACCAGCAACATCGCTGAATTGCGTAACCGTTGCGCGCCCTACTCCTCTCCCGTCGACACGCTGCGCTGCATGCTCGATGAGTCATGGCCGGCCGGTGCGCATCTGGAAAACCTGTACGGGCGCAAAATGTATGTCGGGTTGTCACGCGTAGTGAAGCCGGGAGTGTGCTTCCTCGCGCATCACGACATCTTTGCCAAAGACGCCCCGGACAGCTTTCAGGCTCGCAGCCTGGAAGCACAGTTTGCCTGCAATGTTTACCTGAACATGCCAACCGAAGGCGGCGCATTACAGATGTGGGATGACGACATTTCTGCTGACCGGTTCGACGAAATGCGTGGCGACAGTTATGGCATAGACCCTGCCCTGCTCGGCCCTCCGACCCTTGAAGTACGGCCGAATCCCGGAGATTTCATCATGTTCAATTCACGCTGCATGCACTCGGTAACCCCGGGTGTGGCGGATCCGCGCTTGAGCCTTTCGTTCTTTGTCGGCTACCGCGGCAATGCTTCACCCCTGACTTTCTGGAGCTGAGATGTTATCGAACTACCTGGGCGAATTTCTGGCATTGGCCACCATTCATTTTCTGGCCGTGGTCGCCCCCGGACCGGACTTCGCCGTCACTATCCGCCAGAGCGTGCGTTTCGGCCGAGTCGTGGGCATTTGCACGGCGCTGGGGATCGGCGCGGGCATCTCCGTGCACGTGCTGTATACATTGCTCGGGGTCGGCGCATTGATGCACACCACCCCTTGGCTGCTGACCGTGGCCAAGGTCATCGGTGGCGCCTACATCCTGTATCTGGGTGTCAGCCTGTTGCGCAGCAAACCCAAGTCGGCAATTGAAGGGGAAAAAGCTGTCGACGAGCCGGCAGTCGAGCAGACCCTACTCAAGGCTTTCACCACCGGCTTCCTGACCAATGCCACCAACCCGAAAGCCACGCTGTTTTTTCTGGCAATCTTCACCACGATCATCAGCGCCAGCACGCCGCTGAACATCCAGGCGCTGTACGGCCTGTGGATGTGCTGTGTGAACGCATTGTGGTTCGTCATCGTTGCGCTGTTTTTCTCCAGCGCCAAGGTGCGCCTGCTGTTCCTGCGCATGGGGCACTGGTTCGAGCGCACCATGGGTGTCGTGCTGATCCTGTTCGCCGGCCGCTTGATGATGTCCTGGTAACTCACCGGCAAACGAAAGGCCCGCCGATGTTCATCGGCGGGCCTTTTTGTTTCAACTGATGGCAGTCACCCTGACCCGGCTGCTATGGATAAATCGCGCGCCCATCAAAAGCGTCGCCAGGCTCAGCGCCGTGATCAATCCCGTCCAGATCCCTTGCGGCCCCCACTCCAGTCCAAATGCCAAACCCGCGCCGAGTGGTACACCGACGCCCCAATAACAGAAAACCGCCAGCCACATTGGCACGCGCGTATCCTGCAGACCACGCAACGCACCCGCCGAAAGCATCTGCAAGCCATCGGGAAACTGCAAAGCGGCGGCAAACAACAACAGCGTCGAGGCCAATGCCGTGACGGCGATGTCGGAGCTATACAGGCTGGCAATCGCTTCATTGCCCAACAACAAGATGACGACCGATACGCTCTGCGTCAGCAACACAATCACGCAACCGGCCCAAGCGGCTTGCCGGACACGCTGGAGATCGCCGCGCCCTGACGCATGGCCCACGCGAACCGTTGTCGCCTCCGCCACAGCCACCGGGATCATGAAACACAGCTGCGCGAGGTTCACCGCAATCTGGTGCGCCGCGAGAAACGTCGAGCCCAATCGCCCGATCAGCAACGAAGTCACAATGAACAGGCTGCCTTGCATCAGAATCGCAATGCCGATTGGCATGCCGGTGCGCAACAAATTCATGATCCCAGAGCGACTCGGCAGATCGAAACGTGCAAACAGGTGCAAATGCGCCAAACGCTTGCCAAACCAGAGATAGCCAGCAAACAACGATGCCTGCAGCCACATCATCACGGCCGAAGCGATCCCCAGCCCCTGCGCGCCCAACTCGGGAAAGCCCAATTTGCCATTGGTCAACACGTAGCCCAGCGGCGCCAGCACCCATAGACCGCCGAAACTGAACATCATCGTCGGACGCATCCAGTGCATCCCTTCACACAGATAACGCATGCAGAAAAACAGCGTCAACGCCGGACTGCCCCAACGCACTGCATGCAGGAACGCCTGAGCGCCGGGAATCATCTGCTCGGCGATCCCGGCAGGCGCGAGCAACAGGGGCACAAGGCTCAGAAATGCAAACATCAACAGCCCCATGAACAGCGCCAGCCACAATGCCTGGCGAAAGATCGGCGCGATTTCATGGGTACGATCCGCCCCCTGTAAACGCGCGACCGACGCCGTCAACGCAATCAACGTACCGATCGGCACCAGCATCGGCAGCCACAACAATGCGGTGCCCAGCGTTACCGCCGCCAGCGTGTCGGTGCCGTGGTTGCCGGCGATCAGGTTGTCGACGAAGGCAATCAACCCGGCGCAGACATGGCCGACCATCAGAGGTAGCGCGAGAAGCGCGGTGGCACGAATCTCGGACAAACTGCCGCGCGACACTGATTTCAATGACATTGAAGGATCTCCGGAATCAACAGAAAAAGCTCGGTGAGCAAGGCCAGTCGTTATCCCAGAATTGCCTCGCGCTGACTGTCAGACGCGTCCTGATCTCACGGATCGGCTGTAGGAAAATTGTAAAAGGCAGGGCAAACACAAAAAACGCGCATACAAAAACGCCGCTCTATTGAGCGGCGTTTTTGTGAATATGGAGCGGGAAACGAGACTCGAACTCGCGACCCCGACCTTGGCAAGGTCGTGCTCTACCAACTGAGCTATTCCCGCAATGGCGTCCCCTAGGGGACTCGAACCCCTGTTACCGCCGTGAAAGGGCGGTGTCCTAGGCCACTAGACGAAGGGGACAGGCTACAACTTTCACTTAAATAAAAACGCCGCTCTTAGCCGAGCGGCGCTTTTGAATTTGGAGCGGGAAACGAGACTCGAACTCGCGACCCCGACCTTGGCAAGGTCGTGCTCTACCAACTGAGCTATTCCCGCAAATGGCGTCCCCTAGGGGACTCGAACCCCTGTTACCGCCGTGAAAGGGCGGTGTCCTAGGCCACTAGACGAAGGGGACACGCTACCCGGAACACATGGTGTGTGTTTCGGTGTCCAGATCCGCATCCTGAGATTTGGTTCTGGTTTCACTCAGCCCCGCCCGAAAGCAGTGCTGTTTAAAATTGGAGCGGGAAACGAGACTCGAACTCGCGACCCCGACCTTGGCAAGGTCGTGCTCTACCAACTGAGCTATTCCCGCATTGGCGTCCCCTAGGGGACTCGAACCCCTGTTACCGCCGTGAAAGGGCGGTGTCCTAGGCCACTAGACGAAGGGGACACGCTACAACATTCACTCCCTGCCGCGTTTCGCTGTGTGCTTTACGCTGCAAGTGGCGCGCATTCTATGGATGGATTGGAAGGTCGTCAACCCCCAGATATAAATTTATTTAAATCAATGACTTCGACGTCGTTTACGGGAGCAATCGGGGTTTTGCGTCGCCCGACGATTGACGCCTATATTCCGCCACTCGCCAAGGCGTTATAGTCCACCCCAGTGATGGCAATCTGCACATCAAGCGCCAGCATTCATATAAGCCATGCGCGGCCGATACAGGTTGAACCTGCCGAATCAACACGTCGAGCGGTGCTAGGCACCTAAAAGGCCAACCACTACACTCGCATGCGAACCCTATAAAGAGGTCTTACCGGTGACACCACTCATGATCACCCTGCTTGTCATAGCCGGGATCGCAATTCTGATCGCCATTGGCTACATGAACCATGTGGTGGAAAACAACAAACTGGAGAAGGCCCGCACCAAAGTCGAACTCAATGACCGCCTGCGCCGCTGTGGCGAATTGACCGAGACCTTCCCCGGCCAATTCATGACCCCGGCACTGAAACTGCTGTTGACCCGCCTGGAACTGAACGTCTGCCAGCGCCTGCTGAACCTGGAAAAAACCAGCGCCACGACCAAGGCCCGCATCACCGAATTGAGCGCGCTGGTGGCCCAGGGCGAATCGATTCCGGTCAACAACCCGCCAGCACCGATCCTGACCGAAGCCAAGGCCAAGGACGTGCGCTTCCTCCTTGAAGCCCTCCACGGCCAGATCACCCGCGCCGCCCACGATGGCTTTCTGCCGCCGAACGAAGCCAAACAGTGGGTCCGCGAAGTCCGCCACATCCTGGTACTGCTGCATATCGAGTTCTTCAACAACCTCGGCCAACAGTCCCTGCAACAAAACCAGCCCGGCCAGGCCCGCCTCGCCTTCGAACGCGGCGTGCAATACCTGCGCAAACAGCAGGATCCCCAGATGTACTCCGAACAACTGCAATACCTGGAAAAACTGCTGGCCCGCGCCAACGCCCAGGTCATGGACAAAATCGCCCCGGTTGAAGGCGAAGAAAACCAACTGACCGCCGGCCTCAAAGACGTCGAAGCCGATGCGGACTGGAAGAAGAAAGTGATTTACGACTGATTGCAGATGTTGAAAGAGAAGCCACCGAGAGGTGGCTTTTTTGTGGGCTCGCGGCTGTGAACCCGATAGGGACTGGATGAATGTCGGGGCGCTTTCCCGAGCAGGCTCGCTACCGCAGGGAGACCGGGTGTATCTGGTCGGGCGGGAGGCCACCATCGCAGGCAAGCCAGCCCACAGGGTTGATCATTCCCACACACAGCAAACTCGGTACACGCGTTAAACATTTCGAATCTGAAACACACTTCCCTCTGCGCTACTGCTTATTTATCCCCCCGAGAAAACAGAGAAACACCCTACAGATAAAGAGGAGTGGTCTTCTGTTTCCACTCAAATCCGCTGCCCAGAATGGCTGTCGAACAGAACTGCCTGGAAGCCCATTCGATCTTTTCAGTTGAATTCACGAGATCGCATATTTGGCAACCTTCATTCATAACAAAATGGACACGTCACTATGGACAACCTAGCTGCACAGTCGCAACTCACTGCCATCGGTCCGGGCAATAAAGTTTATCTGCAAGGGCATTTTGATTTTCAGAACAGCATCACCAGCCGCTACGCAAAAATCGTCAGCATTGATACCGCCACAGTAATCATTCAAAAACCGACTCTTCGAGCCAACCAGACAGAAGTCATCCGCCATCAAGCCATCACCCACATCAGTCTTGTCCCCCCGTACAAAACATTCGAAAGCGACACAAGCCCCATTCTCGGATAAACCAAAACCGAAACAGGTAAGCGCAGGCAATGCCAAGTCCACAACCTTTGGCAGCGCCTGCAGAGAATGCCTTCGTCAGGAAAATACCGGGCTGTCAGACGGGCTCGCGCAATGACCGAGCCTGCCACAAGGCCGAGTGTCAGCTCGCCTGCGTTTGAACTTGATCTGCGAGGTCCCAACGACAGGCTGAGTGGTGGAATTCATCCGGGGACGTCTGGCGAAACCAGACACATCGAAGAGGAGGTGCAACGAAGCACACCGGAGGCGATGCCCCCGGATGAATCCCGCAGCGGCCCAGAGGCCGCCAAGTCAAAGCCGAAAGTGCCCAACCATCCCCTTAAGCTCACTCCCCAACTGAGCCAGCTCAACACTCGAAGCCGCATTCCCCCGCATCGCCAGCGAAGACTGATCCGCACTTGCCCGAATACTCGTGACACTGCGGTTGATCTCTTCAGCCACCGAACTCTGCTCCTCGGCCGCCGCCGCAATCTGCTGATTCATCTGCTGAATCAACGACACTGCCGCCGCAATGCTGCCCAGCGCACTCTCTGTCTGCAGCGCATCGCTGACCGCCAGCTTCACCAGTTCACCGCTGCTCTGAATCTGTTGCACCGAGGAGTGCGCCGCCGCACGCAACGCACTGACCAGGCGCTCGATTTCCTCGGTCGATTGCTGCGTACGCCGGGCCAACGCGCGAACCTCATCGGCCACCACTGCAAAGCCCCTGCCCTGCTCCCCGGCCCGGGCCGCCTCAATGGCCGCGTTCAACGCCAGCAGATTGGTCTGCTCGGCGACGCTTTTGATCACCTCGAGCACCGTACCGATGTTCTGGATCTGCGCACTCAGGCTGTCGATGCTGGAACTGGCCGACGTCGCCGAATCCGCCAACTGCTCGATCCGCGCCATGCTCTGGCGCACCACTTGCTGACCGCTCTCAACCTTGTCATCCGCTGTCTGCGCCGCCAGCGCCGCTTCTTCGGCATTGCGCGCGACATCATGCACCGTCGCTGTCATCTGGTTCATGGCGGTGGCGACCTGCTCGGTTTCTTCCTTCTGGCTGCTGACCTCAAGGTTGGTCTGCTCAGTCACCGCCGACAGCGATTGCGCCGAACTCGCCAGTTGCTCGATCCCCGCCTGCAGACCGCTGACAATCGTGCTCAGCCCGGCGCCCATCTGCTGCATGGCCAGCATCAACTGGCCAATTTCGTCGCGACGGTTGACCTGCACCGTCGCACTCAGATCACCGGCCGCGATCTGCTGCGCAACCTGAATCACACTGCGCAGCGGCGCAACGATCAGCCGGGTAATCACCCACGCGGCAATCAACCCGACCAGCAACGCCAGCGCCGATGAGCCGATGATCAACAGCGAGTTTTTCTTCAGTTCGGCCTGCATCGCCGCGTCTTCGGCGACCGACGCTTGATCCACCCGCTCCACCACTTGTGCGGCACGTTGATGCAATTGCTCGTAGACCGTTTTTTCCTGGGTCAGCAGCCCAGTGTATTCGGCCAGTTTGTCGTTGAAGCCGGCAATGTGCCCGGAGACTTCGTTGAGCACCGTCAGATAGCCTTCGTCCTTGACCGTCAACTTCAGCGCCTCGGCCTGTGTCTGCGCCTGCGCCGCTTGCTCGATATTGCCCTTGCCGGCACTGTCGGCATCGCCTTTGCGACTTTGATCCAGACGCACCCGCGCCTCGTTCATCGCTTGCAGCATCAGCATCGACACCTGACTGACCTGCCCGGCCTGCTCGATAAACTGCGCACCGTCCTTGCCCTCGGTGTCTTTCAAGGTATACGCGCCATCATCGGCCAGCCCTGCCTGCAACACATCGAGGTTGTTGGCCACGCTGGAGACCGACCAACTGGCCATTTCCAGGGCAAGGTCCTTCGCCTGGGTCAACGAAACGAATTCATCGAACGCCTTGCGATAAGCCCCCAGGGACTGTTCGACATCCGTCATCACTGTCACGTAGGCCGGCGATTGCGCCTTGAGTTCGTTGGCCTGAGCGACCAGCTCGTCCACCCCCTTGCGCAAGGCATCGGCGGTTTTCGGATTGCCGCGCAAGGCGTACTCCTGCTCGAGCAGACGCACCTTGAGCAGGCCGCTGTTGAGCGAGGACATCTGTTTGAGCCCTTCGAAGCGCTGGCTGATGGTTTGCAGGGACCAGACACCGATGGCTGCCACCAAAGCGGTCAGCAGCAAAACCAGCACAAACCCGACACCCAGTTTTTTCGCCATACCGAGGTTGGCAAAACGTCCTTGCACGGCCGAAATCATTGCGCGTAGCCCTCTGCCTTAGTCTGTTGACGAAGATTCGCAATGGCCAATCAACGGCACAAGTCTCTGGCGTCGGAATAATGGCAAAAAGCTAGGTCCGCGTCGTTTTCAGAACACTGGAGGTCGATCCACACCGGTATTGCGGAAAAACTGCCGGGCGCGTGGATCGCAGGCGAAGGCGATGTTGATCCGATGCCAGTCGCTGGTCTCACCACTGGGACTGAACGCCTCCGGGGCGGCCAGCAACACGCCGCTGCGTTGCGCCTGCGTTCGTACGCGGACTGGATCGGCCAGCGGCGCACGCGCCCAGATAAACAACCCGCCCGTCGGCTTGCCGAAAACCTGCCAATTGGCGTCCTCCAGCGCCTGCAGTGCTGCCGCGCGGTCGGCATTCAAGCGCTGACGCTGGCGCTGCACCAGTTTGCGATACGCGCCAGACGCCATCAGGCTGGCCAGCACCGCCTCGGAGAACCCGCTGCCACCCAGGCCACTGATCATCTTGACCTGGGCCAGGCGCACCAGCAGTTCGCGGTCGGCCAGGACAAATCCGACCCGCAGCGAACTGCTCAGAGTCTTGGAAAAGCTGCCCACGTAAATCACCCGCCCCTCATCGTCCAGCGCGGCCAGGCGTGTACCGTTGCCAGTATGCAGATCGGCGTAGACATCGTCTTCGATCAAGCGCACATCGTAGGTTTTACTCAATTGCACAAGACGCTGGGCGATGGCCAGTGTCAGGCAACTGCCGGTGGGGTTGTGGTGGTGGCTGTTGACGAACAAGGCGCGGGGCCGATATTGGCGCAGCAACGCCTCGAGCGCCTCGACATCCGGCCCGCTCGGCGTGCGACGCACTTCGAGCATGCGCAGCCCATGCAAGCGCAGGAGGTCGAACAACCCTGGATAGCCGGGTGTCTCGACCACCACGCAGTCACCGGCCTTGAACAATGTGCGCACGATCAGATCCAGTGCATGACTGGCGCCGTTGGTGCTCATCAGCTGGGTGCTGCGCGCCTCGATATCGAACAGTTTGAGACGTCTGGCGATCTGCTCGCGCAGCGCCGGAAGGCCCAGTGGCGAGCTGTAGTCGAACAGGCTGGCCATGTCGGTGCGCGCCACTTCACGCAGTGCGTAGCTGAGGTCGTCCGGCTCACGCCAGCTTTGCGGCAAACCACCGCTTCCAAGCTTCAGGCCACGGGGGCCGCCACACACCGCACCACATCTGGCCTGCTGGCTCTCCAGCAAGCCAGATTCATCCTCGACACTCAACAGCGATGGCGTTGCAGCGACGATAAACCCCGCACCCTGACGCGCACTCAGAACCCCCTGCGAGACCAACCGCTCGCACGCCTCGACGACACACGACTGGCTCAGCAGATTGTCGCGGGCGATTTGCCGCACGGAGGGAAGTCGGGTCGTCGGTGGTACGTCATTTTGCAGGATCCATCCCGTCAATCCATCCACAATCTGCTGCACCACCGGCACCATTGCCTGTCGGTCAATTCTCAATTCCATGAGCAAGCAAACTCCTGTCCGTTTTGCTGCCCGCAGTAAATCACAGCCGCGGCGCACAGGCTGTGCGACAACGCCGCCAAAAGCACCCGTTCTAACCCTTTGATACACATTGTTTAGCGGTTTAATGGAACCGATCCGCGCCCATAAAAAAACCCGCACGCAGGCGGGTTGTTTTCTGGCAGGACGGTTTCAGAACGCGGTCACGCCGCCGTCCACCGCCAGGGAATGCCCGGTGGTGAACGCCGCACCGTCGCTGCACAGATAAAGCACGGCACTGGCGATTTCTTCGACCTTGCCGATACGGCCGACCGGATGCATGGCGTTGGCGAATTCGCCTTTCTTCGGATCCGCCTCATAGGCGCGGCGGAACATGTCGGTGTCGATCACCGCCGGGCACACTGCGTTGACGCGGATTTTCTTTTTCGCGTATTCGATGGCCGCCGACTTGGTCAGGCCGATCACCGCGTGTTTCGAGGCTGCGTAGATGCTCATTTTCGGCGCCGCACCGAGGCCGGCCACCGACGCCGTGTTGACGATCGCGCCGCCGCCCTGAGCCAGCAACAGCGGCAACTGATACTTCATGCACAACCAGACGCCTTTGACGTTGACGCCCATGATCGCGTCGAACTCGTCCATCGAGCCCTCGGCCAGCTTGCCCTTCTCGATTTCGATACCGGCATTGTTGAAGGCGTAGTCAAGACGACCGTAGGTATTGATCACCTCGTCCATCAGACTTTTCACTTCGCTTTCAACGGTTACGTTGCAACGTACGAAGGTCGCTTCGCCACCGGCTGTACGAATCAGCGCTACGGTGCCTTCGCCCCCCGCCGTGTCCAGATCGGCCACCACTACTTTCAGACCTTCGGCGGCGAACGCCTGGGCGGTCGCGCGGCCGATGCCGTTGGCAGCGCCAGTGACCACGGCAACCTGACCGGAAAACGTCATGCTCATTGTTATGTCCTCTAAGGGATTGGATGCAGAGGGTGTGCAGACTTGCAGCATAGCCACCGGGGGCTGTCGGGCGTCAGCACTATCAAACGGCTGTTTAGGTGCCCATGCGTCACAGTGATAAACCTGTGCGGGTGACTATCACTGCACTGGATCGACCAGCATTCGCCCCGGCAGCCAACCTTGCGACATCGTCGATGAAGGTCTATCAACAAGGCTTCATTCCGTTTGAGTGCCTGCCATGACTTCCCAGACCAATCGCCAGTTCCTGCTCGCCAAACGCCCGGTGGGTGCCGCAACCCGCGAGACTTTCACCTATCAGGAAGTGCCGGTCGGCGAACCGGCGCAAGGCCAGATTCTGGTCAAGAACCAATACCTGTCCCTCGACCCGGCCATGCGCGGCTGGATGAACGAGGGCAAATCGTACATTCCACCGGTGGGCATCGGTGAAGTCATGCGTGCCTTGGGTGTCGGCCAGGTGATCGCCTCGAACAATCCGGGTTTTGCGGTCGGGGACTACGTCAACGGTGCCATTGGTGTGCAGGATTATTTCCTTGGCGAGCCCAGAGGTTTCTATAAAGTCGATCCGAAACTGGCGCCGCTGCCGGTGTATCTGTCCGCGCTGGGCATGACCGGCATGACCGCCTACTTCGCCCTGCTCGACGTGGGCGCACCGAAGGCGGGCGACACCGTGGTTCTCTCGGGTGCCGCGGGTGCGGTGGGCAGCATTGCCGGACAAATTGCCAAGATCAAAGGCTGCCGCGTGGTCGGCATTGCCGGTGGCGCCGACAAGTGCAAATTCCTTGTCGATGAACTGGGCTTCGACGGCGCCATCGACTACAAGAACGAAGACGTGATCGCCGGGCTTAAACGCGAATGCCCGAAAGGCGTCGACGTGTATTTCGATAACGTCGGCGGTGACATCCTCGACGCGGTGCTGAGCCGTTTGAACCTGAAGGCACGGGTGGTGATCTGTGGCGCCATCAGCCAGTACAACAATAAAGAAGCGGTCAAGGGCCCGGCCAACTACCTGTCGCTGCTGGTCAACCGTGCGCGGATGGAAGGCTTTGTGGTGATGGACTACGCGGCGCAATACGCCAGTGCTGCACAGGAAATGGCCGGCTGGATGGCCAAGGGGCAACTCAAGAGCAAGGAAGACATCGTCGAAGGTCTGCAGACCTTTCCGGAAACGCTGATGAAATTGTTCAGCGGGGAGAACTTCGGCAAGTTGGTGCTGAAAGTCTGAGGCCACCACCCGACAATTGCAGGGGTGAGCCTGCTCGCGATAGCGGTGTATCAAGCAACGGCAATGTTGACTGATACACCGTGATCGCGAGCAGGCTCACGCCTACGGGGTTTTGCGGTGTTTGCTCAGGCGATTTCGGCCACGACCGAAGCCAGTGCCTTGGCCGGATCCGCCGCCTGGCTGATCGGACGGCCGATCACCAGATAATCGGAACCTGCATCCAGCGCCTGACGCGGGGTCAGAATGCGACGCTGATCGTCCTGCGAACTGCCCGCCGGGCGAATCCCCGGGGTCACCAGTTGCAGCGACGGGTGCGCGGTTTTCAGTGCCGTGGCTTCCAGCGCCGAGCACACCAGACCGTCCATTCCGGCCTTCTCGGCCAGCGCCGCCAGACGCAGCACCTGCTCCTGTGGCTCGATGTCCAGACCGATACCGGCCAGATCCTCGCGCTCCATGCTGGTCAACACGGTCACGCCAATCAGCAATGGCTGCGGGCCGCTGCGTTTGTCCAGCTCTTCACGGCAGGCCGCCATCATGCGCAGGCCACCGGAGCAATGCACATTGACCATCCACACGCCCATCTCGGCAGCGGCTTTCACGGCCATTGCGGTGGTGTTGGGAATGTCGTGGAATTTCAGGTCGAGGAACACCTCGAAGCCTTTGTCACGCAGGGTGCCGACAATTTCCGCGGCGCAACTGGTGAACAGTTCCTTGCCCACTTTGACCCGGCACAGTTTCGGGTCCAACTGGTCGGCCAGCTTCAGTGCGGCGTCACGGGTGGGGAAATCCAGGGCGACGATGATAGGAGTCTGGCAGGCGGACATGGATGGGCTCTCAGGCAAGTCGAAATCGGCGCGCATTGTAGCGGAACCGGCGGCGGCGCGGCACCCGATGATCGGTAAATCGTCGCGCCGGCCGTGATCAGCATAGCGCTCGCTGCTATTGTGTCGATCCCGATACACAACCGACACGCCGCCAACAAGCGCCCACGCTAGCCTCGCCAGCCGCAACACGTCCTTACATCAGCACTTCCCGCCTCACGGTAGGACGCCTATGCTGAAACCACCACCTCGCAGCCCATCTTTGTGGTTGGCGGCCTACTGGCAGATGAACAGCCCCATGCACAACACCCAAAGCACCATGACGGATGAGCATAAAGACGACAAGCGCTGGAGCATCCGCGCCCTGATCGTCGACGACGACGTGCCGATCCGTGAGTTGATGATCGACTATCTGGCCCGTTTCAACATTCACGCCAGCGGCGTCACCGACGGCGCAGCCATGCGTCAGGCGATGCTGGCCGAGCATTTCGACGTGGTGGTGCTCGATCTGATGCTGCCTGGCGAAGACGGCTTGTCGCTATGCCGCTGGCTGCGCGCCGAATCGGACATCCCGATTCTGATGCTCACCGCCCGTTGCGAACCCACCGACCGCATCATCGGCCTGGAACTGGGCGCCGACGACTACATGGCCAAACCGTTCGAACCACGGGAGCTGGTGGCACGGATCCAGACCATCCTGCGCCGGGTGCGCGACGACCGTACCGAGCAGCGAGCCAACATTCGCTTCGACAACTGGCGCCTGAACAGCGTCTTGCGCCAGTTGATCGCCGACGACGGCCTCGTGGTGCCACTGTCCAACGCCGAATTCCGTCTGCTCTGGGTGTTCATCGAACGCCCGCGCCGGGTACTGAGCCGCGAACAATTGCTCGATGCCGCCCGTGGTCGTTCGATCGAAGCGTTCGACCGCAGCATTGATCTGCTGGTGTCGCGCCTGCGGCAGAAACTCGGCGACGATCCCAAAGCACCGCAGTTGATCAAAACCGTGCGCGGTGAGGGTTACCTGTTCGACGCCAGGGACATCGGCTGATGCGAGCGCGCTTCGACACGTTGTTCGGCCGCCTGTTTGGCGTGCTGTTCGTGGCGATTGTCCTGGCGCACCTGCTGGCCTTTGCCTGGTTTCACCATTACGGTCCACCGCCCCCACCACCGCCCCCGGAGTTTGCGCAAAATGCCGAGGGGCAGCCGCTGCCACGGGACCTTCGTTACCCGCCACACCCACCGCGCCCATGGTTCGGCGGCCCGGTGGTGCCCCTGACGTTTCAGTTCATCACCCTGATGATTGCCGCGTGGTACGGCGCCAAGTTGCTCAGTCGACCGATCCAGCGCCTGAGCGACGCCGCCGAGCGCCTCAGCGAAGACCTCGACAGCCCGCCGCTGGACGAGTCCGGCCCACGGGAGGCGCGGCAAGCGGCACACACCTTCAACCTGATGCAGCAACGCATTCGCGAACAGGTCCAGCAACGCGCGCGGATGCTCGGCGCCGTCTCCCACGACCTGCGCACACCGCTGTCACGCCTGAAACTGCGCCTGGAAAACATCAGCGATGACAAGCTGCAAAGCCAGATGCGTCAGGATCTGAACGACATGATCGACATGCTCGACGCCACCCTCACCTACCTGCACGAACAGCGCACCAGCGAGGCGCTGCAATTGATGGACGTGCAGGCCCTGGTCGAATCGCTCTGCGAAAACGCTCAGGACCAGGGCGCGGACGTGCAGGTCAGCGGCCACTGCGCACCGTTGCCCGTGCAGCCGATGGCCTTGCGTTCGTGCATCAACAACCTGATGGACAATGCCTTGCGCTACGCCGGACAGGCACGCATCGAATTGCAGGATCAGCGCGAGCAACTGCTGATTCGCGTGATCGACCACGGCCCGGGGATTGCCGAAGACAAACGTGAGGCGGTGTTCGAACCGTTTTATCGCCTGGAAGGCTCGCGCAACCGCAACTCCGGCGGTGTAGGTCTGGGCATGACCATCGCGCGCGAGGCGGCGCAGCGGCTGGGCGGGCAGCTGAATCTGGAAGAAACACCCGGCGGCGGCCTGACCGCCATCATCCGCCTGCCGCGCACCTGAGAACACCACCGATCGTTGTAGGTTTGCGTGCGCTGCCAATCTGTGTAACCACCGGTACAAAGTCCAAACACCCAGGACACGTTGCCCCTTGAGTCTGCATAAGCCGGTACACCACCGGTTTTCCATCCCAGGGAGTGAGTCCGATGATCGGTAGCGTCAGCAACTACACGAGCTATACCAGTACCAGCAGCACCTCCACGCAAAACGCCCGCAGCCAGCAACTGCAAAAGCAACTGTTCGCCACACTCGACAGCAACGGCGACGGCGCGGTGAATCAGGACGAACTGAATAGCGCCCTGTCGGAGAAATCCGACGATGGCCTGCTGGTCAACCTGAGCAAACAGTTCGGTGATCTGGACAGCGACGGCAGCGGCAGCCTCAGCGCCGAAGAAATGACCGCGATGACCCCGCCACCACCGCCCCGCGACCAGGCCCCGAACACCGACCTGGCCGACGCCCTGATCAGCGCCCTCGACACCGACAGCGACGGCGCCATCAGCAGCGACGAACTGAGCAGCGGCCTGACCAGCGCCGGCAGTAGCGCTGACAGCAACCAGATCTTCTCGGCCCTGGACAAGAACAAGGACGGTACTGTCAGCCAGGACGAACTCACCGCCAGCCTGACCCCGCCGCCCCCACCGCCAGAAGCGAACAGTGACGAACTGTTCAGCCAGCTCGACACCGATGGCGACGGCAGCGTGACCGCTACCGAACTGAGCAGCGCGCTGCAGACCCGCGACAGCACCTCGACCACCAGCACCGACAACAGCGCCGCGCTGCTCAAGGTGCTGGACAGCGACAGCAGTGGCGGTGTCAGCAGTGATGAGCTGAAAGCCGCTTTACAGGCAGGTGGTGAACGACCGGATGAAGAGCAGACGGCTTCTGCGCAGACGACTGCCGAAGCGCTGAACCGTATGATTGCCAACCTGAGCAAGCAGTATTCACTGACCAGTACGGCACCGGTGGGCAAATATCTCAACGTTGCCACGTAATGGCTGTGTGAGCTGCCGAAGGCTGCGATCTTTTGGTTTTTTTGGGAGCTGGAGTGCGCAGTATTCGGCAGTTATTGGGTTGGAATTCGGTTGGAATTCGGTTGGGGTTTGGGGGTTTTTGAGCATATCCGTTGCTGCGGGTGTTGCTGATTACGGTTCCGCCCTTACGGCGGGTCACTTTTTCCAGACGCCGAAAAAGTAACCAAAAAGGCTTCCCCTGACGTACGGCACTTCGCTGGGGCTCAGTGTTCCCTCGCTACGGTGTCCACCAGGGGGCATCGCCTCCGGTTTGCTTCGCTGCACCTCCTCTCGATGAATGCGGCTTCGCCGCACGGCGCTGCGCGCCTACCCCCCTGATGAACACCTCCGCTCGGCCTGCCGATGGGGTGGCAGATCAAAAGCAACATCAAAAGCCAGAGCCAAAGCCAGAGCCAAAGCCAAAGCCAGATCAAAAGATTGCAGCTTTCGGGAGCTTGCATCGGATTGGGGGCATTCGGTTAGGGATTGGTTGGTTGGCCGGCCGCCATCGCGAGCAGGCTCACTCCTACAGGTGGATCGGGTACATCAGTAAAAGATTGGTTGGCTGGTTGGCCGCCATCGCTGGCAAGCCAGCTCCCACAATGGGTTGGGGGCATTCGGTTAGGGATTGGTTGGTTGGCCGGCAGCCATCGCGAGCAGGCTCACTCCTACAGGTGGAGCGTGGGCAGTCTGCAAGAGGTTGGTTGGCTGTCAGGCCGCCATCGCTGGCAAGCCAGCTCCCACAGTGGGTTGGGGGCATTCAGTTAGGGATTGGTTGGTTGGCTGGCCGCCTTCGCGAGCAGGCTCACTCCTACAGGTGGATCGTGGGCAGTCTTGCAAGGGATTGGTCGGCTGTCAGGCCGCCATCGGCTGGCAAGCCAGCTCCCACAGAAAAGTCAAAGCAAGAGCTGCGCCCACCGTGCACCGCTTCTGCCCCTCACCACTCAACAGGATGAGCGCAAGCTCGGCTGCAGCTTTTGATCTTGATCCACGGGCGACTTCGGAAGGCTGAGTGGAGGGATTCATCCGGGGGTGGGAGCGCAGCGACCGTTTGGCGCAGCCAAACACATCGAGAGGAGGTGCAGCGAAGCAAACCGGAGGCGATGCGCCCGGATGGAGCCCGGAGCGAAGGAACCCCGAGCCCCAGCGAGCGGGCCGCACGTAGGAGCAAGCCTTTTTGGTTACTTTTGAGGCGTTTGTCAAAAGTGACCCGCCGTAAGGGCGGAACCCTAAGCCGCCGTTACCGCAGCAACGGATATGCCCCCCCCAAAAAAAGCCCAAAAAAATCAACGCCGATCCTCAACCCGAACCTGACTCTTACTCCAATCCGTCAACAAACTATAAGCCACCGCCAACAGCGTAGGCCCAATAAACAACCCGATAAACCCAAACGCAATCAACCCGCCAAACACCCCTAGCAACACAATCACCAACGGCAGATTACCGCCACGGCTGATCAGATACGGCTTGAGCACGTTATCCACGCCACTGATGATGAACGTCCCCCAGATCCCGAGAAACACCGCCATCCCATACTCACCCTTCCACGCCAGCCAGGCCGTGGCCGGTACCCAGACCAGCGGCGGCCCCATCGGAATCAGACTCAGCAGAAACGTCACGATCCCCAACACCAACGCCCCGGGAACTCCGGCAATCAAAAACCCGATCAGCGCCAGCACGGCCTGTGCCGCCGCCGTCCCGATTACCCCGTTGACCACCCGCTGCACCGTACCGGCCACCAGTTCGATGTAATAACCCGCGCGTTCACCGATCAAGCGCTGCAGCAACCCATGAACAAACGCCGCCAGTCGCGGCCCGTCACGGTAGAAAAAGAACACAAAGACAATGCTCAGGGTCAGTTCGAGAATCCCGCCACCGATCTGCGCACTGCGCGCCAGCAGCCAGTTGCCGACCTGTCCCAGATAGGGTTTGACCGACACCATCAGGGCCGCGCCCTGCTGATCGATGCTGTTCCAGATGCCCACCAGCCGTTCGCCCACAAATGGCAACGTGCCGAGCCAGGCCGGCGCTTCGGGCAAGCCGTCCACCTGTACATCCTTGATGAACGCTGTGGCATCGCGCACATGATCGGCCAGATTGAACCCCAGCCACACCAGCGGCACCGCCACCAGCAACATCCAGCCCAGGGTCAGGATCGCCGCC
This sequence comes from Pseudomonas sp. GNP014, assembly GCF_054344005.1. Classification (NCBI taxonomy): domain Bacteria; kingdom Pseudomonadati; phylum Pseudomonadota; class Gammaproteobacteria; order Pseudomonadales; family Pseudomonadaceae; genus Pseudomonas; species Pseudomonas sp. GNP014. Next base: position 5,783,125 of record NZ_JBTGUS010000001.1, read on the forward strand.
GCCAGGGATTCGCGACCATTGAGCCAACGGGTCAGCAGGCGCATCAGTGGCCAGCTGGCAAAGGCCAGTACTGCGCCCCAGAACAGCGCCGACCAGAACGGCGCCATCACCCACAGGCTGGCGCCAAACAACACCAGCAGCAGGATCTGCACCAGCAGTCGATCGTTATTGAGCATGTAAGGTCTCGAAAAAAAGTCAGTCAGGCCAAGAGTAGGCGAACACGCGGTTCGTGCTCGCCCGCCAGAGCTTATCGCAACAGCTCGATGCGCAGGCCAGCGCCGTCGACGCTGCCGGTTTCCATCCGGGCGGCACGCACACCCTGATTGATCAGGGCCTGGCGCCAGGCCTCGGCTTTGGGCCCGGAAACCGTCACCCGCTGGGTGGTATCGAGGTTCAGGCCACGCGAAATCAGGCGCAACCAGGTGTCATCGGGCTCATTCACCAATTGGGGAAAATGCAGTTCGCCGGTGCTCTTGAGCTGGCGCAGCAAGGTCGCCGAGGTTGGCAGCAGCTCGCCCAGCGGCGCCATCGCCTCGAACTGCTCGACGTGCAGATAGGCTTTGCGATTGCCGCGGGTGATGCTGTAAAGCGCCACCAGTGTGTTGTCCTGTGGTGCCGCCAGCCTCAACAGCAGATACGCCTGCTGCTCGTCGGCACCGTACAGTTTGGCGTTGCCGAACACCTCGTTGGCCCACAGGCTGCTTTCGCCGCAATCACGGGCCTGGCACCAGAACAACAACCCGGCGCCCTGTTTTTGCAGGGCTTCACGCGCGGCGGTAAACGCCTCGGTAGCGGAATGTTCCGGGGGTAATTCGTAGGTCACCGAGGTGGTCTGGCCACGGGCAGTGACCTGCCCGTCGAAGCGCAACTGCCCGCTGATCTTGCGAATCGAGCCCATCGGGTAGATCCGCTCCAGCTCGACCGGAGGCCGATAATCGACGATTTGCGCATCGGCCAGACGCGGCACGATCTGCAGATCCTGACTGCCCGGCACATCGGCGGCGAATGACAAGGAACTGCAACAGCACAGCACCAACAGACCGAGTGAGCGCATAGTCCGGCTCATCGGATAGACATGTCGTGGCGGATCGGGGTCGCAGCGGTATAGCAATCCATCGTGGTTGTCTCCCATTTCAACCCGACCAGCCTCGACAGTTGCCCGCAGCAAGTCAAGGAATGGCGAAGAACCGATTGAAACAGTCTGCGACAAGGTCGGCACCGGCCTCGTCGTTCAGGTGCAAATGATGCCCACCCGGCAGCTGTTCCCGGCTAAAGGGTAGACGCTCCAGCAGCGCCGGGTGTCTGGCCAGCATGCCGTCCGCCGCGACCACCAGGTGCGCCGGACACTGGATGCGCTGAACGAATGCCATCGCCTGTTCCTCGGTCAGGCGCAGCGGCGATGGCAGGGTCAGACGATTATCGGTGCGCCAGGTATAACCGCCCGGCACCGGCATCAGCCCTCGTTGCGCCAGCAACTGCGCGGCCTCGCGACTGACCGCCACCAGGCCTTTCATTCGCGCTTCGATGGCCCGGTCGAGGGTGTGGTAGACCGGTTTGCGCTTTTCGCGCAGGTCCAGTTGCGCCTGCAGGGCCATGCCCATGCGCTCGGCGGCGTTTTCGCCTTTGTCGGTAGGAGGAATCACCCCGTCAATCAACGCCAGGTGGCTGATGCGTTCCGGCAGCGAACCCGCCAGCACCAGCGAAACAATGGCGCCCATCGAATGCCCGAGCAGGCCGAAGCGCTGCCAGCCCAGTTGTTCGGCCACTTGCAGCACGTCATGGGCATAGTCCCAGAGTGCATAACCAGCACCGTTCGGACGATGCCCGGAATGGCCGTGCCCGGCCATGTCCAGAGCAATGATGCGCAGGCCTTTGAGCTTCGGGGCCAGCCGCGCGAAGCTGTTGGCGTTGTCGAGCCAGCCATGCAGTGCGATCACCGGCAGACCGTCCTCGGGGCCGAACAAATGCGCCGCCAGCTCGATATGCGGCAGGCTCAGGCGCACTTCTTCGAAGGTCGGGCTCATGCGCAATCCTTGTCCTGACGGGCTTCCCAACGGTTGAACAGGTTCTTCAGCAAGCGTGCGGTGTCTTGCGGGCGCTCAAGCGGGAACATGTGGCCACCGGGCATGCTCAACGCCTCGCCCTGGGCAAGGCGCGACACGAAGCGGGTGTGATGGCGCATGACCACATTGCTCTTGTGCCCGCGCACCACTGCCAGTGGCACCTGCAATTGTCGTGTGCGGCCGGGACTGGTGTGCGGCACGCCGCGATAGATGCTGATTTCGGTGGCCGGATCGAAACGCAGGCGCAGCTTGTCGCCAACCTTGTGCAAACCGTGTTGCAGGTAGGCGTCGAAGCACTCCGGATCGAAACCGCGAAACAGGCTCTTGCCGGCAAAATAGCTGCGCGCGCTGTCGAGGTCGGCAAACTCTTCACGGCGTCCCAGCGTGCGCCCGGCCGGGGTCAGCCTGTCGATGAAACCGAAGCGCTTGGCAGCGCGGATCACCCACTGGTCAGTGCGGGTCAACACCGGCGAATCGAGCATGACCACGCCGCGATACAGTTCCGGGCAACGCAGCGCCGCATGCAAGTGCAACACGCCGCCGAAGGAATGGCCCACACCCCACACCGGTTGATCCTGCTGTTGCAAATGGTGGATCAACTCGTCGACCAGGTTGTACCAGTTGTCATCCGCCGGGAAACGCGGGTCATGGGCATGCTGCTCCAGATGCGCGACCCGGTACTCGGGCGCCAGCGCCGCGAACAACTTGCCATAGGTACCCGAGGGGAACCCGTTGGCGTGGGCGAAAAAGATCGGTTGCGACATGCGGGTAAATCCATGAGCGGGAAACGTGGCGTTGATTGTCCGTAAGACCGCGCCTCCCGGCAATGACCGTAACTGCCAGGAATGATGACAGTCTGGTCAGCGTGATGGTGCGTCCGGGAGATCGCTGCCCCCTCACCCCGACCCTCTCTCCCAAGGGGGCGAGGGGTGGGAGCAGATCTTCATGGCTTTCAAAGCCGATACTCGACTCGATCTTTCAGGTCGATGGAGAACGTGAAAACCGCACGTCCGGCCCACGGGCCGGGATGAGGGCATCACTGAATAAACCCACTCAACGCGCCGGTGGCTGCTCGCCCAACGGCACCACCGCCATGGTCAACCGCGAAACACAACTGGCCTTGCCTTCATCGCTGGTCAGGCGGATATCCCAGACATGGGTGGTGCGGCCGATATGAATCGGTGTGGCCACCGCTGTCACTCGCCCACTGCGCAAGCCGCGCAAATGGTTGGCGTTGATCTCCAGCCCCACGCAATAAAACTTGCTGGCATCAATGCACAGGTAACTGGCCATCGAGCCGACGGTTTCCGCCAGCACCACCGAGGCGCCGCCATGCAGCAGACCGTAAGGCTGGTGGGTGCGGTGGTCGATGACCATGCTCGCCGTCAGCGATTCCTCGTCGAAGGACTCGAAACGGATATCCAGCACTTCGCCGATGGTGTTTTTCTGGATTGCGTTCAACTGCTCGATGTTCGGAGTGGTGCGCCACAAGGTCATCGCAGGCTTCCTTTGTTGTTTTGATCGTCACTCAATCCTGCCACAGCACCGCCTCGCTGCGCTCGCTCCATTCTTCGAAGCGCGCGCCGTAAGTGTCTTCGATGACATTGCGTTTAATTTTCAATGTCGGCGTGAGGAAACCGTTTTCCACCGCCCAACTGTCCTTGACCACCACCAGCCGGCGCAGGCGCTCATGTTTGTCGAGCACCGCGTTGACCTCTTCCAGCAGCTTCTCAAGGCTCGAATGCAGGCTCGCCCGCCCCTCGTCCTGATTGACCGTCGACAACACACACAGGCCCAGCGGCGCACTCAGGCCGTCACCGACCACACACACCTGCTCGATCCGTGAATGCACCGCCAGGCGGTTCTCGATCGGTGCCGGAGCCACGTATTTCCCTTTGCTGGTCTTGAAGATTTCCTTGAGCCGCCCGGTCAGGCGCAAGCGCCCCTCGGCATCCTGCTCGCCCTTGTCGCCGGTGCGCAGAAAACCGTCCCCGGTCAGGGTTTCAGCGGTTTTCTGCGGGTCCTTGAAATAGCCGAGCATGTTCGCCTGACTGCGCACCTGCACTTCGCCGGACTCATCAATGCGCACCTCGACCTCCGGGCACGGCTTGCCGATCCAGCCCTGTTTGTACTGGCCAGGCAGGCAGATGTGCGAGTAGCCGCAACTCTCGGTCATGCCGTAGACCTCCAGCACCTCGAGGCCAAGCGTCTGATACCAGTCGAGCAGGGACTGCGGCACCGGCGCTGCGCCGGACAACGCCACATGCAAGGCATCCAGCCCCAGCCCCGCGAGCACTTTGTGCCCAACCCGCTTGCCAATGAACGGCAGTCCGAGGAGGAAATCCAGACGTTTGGCCGGGATCTTGCCGTACACACCCATCTGGAATTTGGTCCAGATCCGCGGTACACCGAACATCGCCGTGGGCCGCGCCCGCTGCAGGTCGGTGATGAAGGTGTCGAGGCTCTCGGCAAAGAACACCGTCTGCCCGGTGTAGATCGACGCCAGTTCGACGAACATCCGCTCAGCGACATGGCACAGCGGCAGGTACGACAGCAACCGGTCGTTCTCGTTGAGCCCGAACAGTTGCGTGCCATGAGTCGTGGCAAACCCAAGGTTGGCGAAGCTGTGCATCACGCCTTTGGGCAGGCCGGTGGTGCCGGACGTGTAGATGATGGTCGCCAGTTGCTCGCCAGCAGGGCGCGGATCGTCACGGATCGGCGAGCTCTTTTGCAGGTCGTCCCAAGCGAAATCGAACGCGCCGGGCGGATGCAGCGGCAGGCTGATGGTCGGCAGCCCCTGCGGTATGCCTCGGGACATGCCGGGCCAGTCATCGAGCTTGCCGATGAACGCCAGTACGCTGTCCGAATGCGTGAGAACCTGATTCACGGAGTCAGCGGTGAGGTTGGGATACAGCGGCACCGAGACATGCCCGGCCATCCAGATGGCGAGATCGGCGATGATCCAGTGCGCGCAGTTTTTCGAGATCAGGGCAATATGGCTGCCTTGCGGCAACTCCCGGGCGCGCAGCCAGTGCGCAGCGCACCGGGCCTGATGGCCAACATCGGCCCAGGTCAGGGTCTCGACCTGCCCGCCACCGATGGGCTGTACCAGAAAGCGCTGGCGCGGATGCCGGGCCTCGCGTTCGTAAAACACGTCCAGCGGCAATCGGAAGGCAGCAGACATGCGACTCGCTCCTGTTTTTTGGGTCTGGAGCAAGCGTAGTCAACCAAGCAAGTGCTTGGTTGGAAAATTCAGACAAATAATTTCGTCCGCACGCGGACCCTGCAGGAGTGAGCCTGCAGGGAACGGTGTTATGGGTGCTTGAGGCTGTTAAGCGTCATCGAGCCAATCAGCAGCTCAGGGCTTTCCAGCTCGGCCAGCCCCGCGGTGCTGACTTTCTCCGGCGGATACCCGGCGCCATGTTGCAGATAGCTGAGCAGATAGCCCACCAACGGGTTGTGACTGACCAGCAGTACATTGCTGACCGACACCAGTTGCTCGGCGACTTTGTCCGGGTCGGACTCCGGCGTCAGCCATTCGACAGTGCGAATTTCCGGCTCGAAACCCAGCGCCTCGCGAACAATCTGCGCTGTCTGCTGTGCACGCAGATAGGGGCTGGCGTAGATCGCCGTCAGCGGCTGACCGATCAACCGGGCTGCACTCTTCAAGGCTTCCTGACGACCGTGTTCAGTCAGCTCCCGCTCGGAGTCGGGGCGCGAGCCATAAGGCTCGGCCTCACCATGACGCAATACCCAGAGTTTCATAGCTTGGGTTCCTCATCTCGAGCCGGATGCGGTGCCGGTGGCACGGCGTGCGGCGCTTCACCTTCCGGGGTGCGCGGCGTTGGCCAGTCGGCGAATGGCCACGGTTTCTGGTCACTGTGAAAACTGCCGAAACGCCCGATCTGCGCGAGAAACTGGCTCAGGCTGTCGCCGAAATTCATCAGGCCGGCGCTTGGAGCGCCATAAATCAAACGATAGATCAGTTGCACCAGCACCACCGCGCCGAGGATGAACTGCGCCACTTGCCAGACCAGCACGTAGACGATCATCCACAGCACCCGCAGGAGGATGGATTCGTACTTGGCTTCGGTTTTCGGATCGTTCATGGTTCGCTTCCTGTTGAATCAGTTGAAACCGCTGGTGGAAATAAAGTCGACGTCGGTTTTCGGCTCGGCACGCATCAGTAGACCGATCACCTGTTCCAGCGTCCGTCCTTCGAACAGGATCGCGTGCAGCCCGGCGACCAGCGGCATGTACACACCGACCTCCTGGGACTTGGCCTTGAGCACTTTCAGGGTATTGACCCCTTCGGCCACCTCGCCCAGACGCGACACCGCTTCGTCGAGGCTCAAGCCCTGGCCGAGGGCGAACCCGACCTGATAGTTGCGGCTCTTGGGTGAGGAGCAGGTGACGATCAAGTCACCGACCCCGGCCAGACCGAGGAAGGTCATCGGGTTGGCGCCCTGATTCACTGCAAACCGGGTCATCTCGGCGAGTGCGCGGGTGATCAGCATGCTCTTGGTGTTCTCGCCCATCTCCAGCGCCACCGCCATGCCGGCAATGATTGCGTAGACGTTTTTCAACGCCCCGCCCAGTTCGACACCAAAGCGGTCGGCACTGGCGTAAACGCGGAAGGTGCGACCGTGCAGCGCGGCTTGCACCTGCTTGCACAAGTCTTCGTCTTCACTGGCGACCACCGTGGCGGTCAGCGCGTGCTCGGCGATTTCCCGCGCCAGGTTCGGCCCGGACAGCACGCCGATGCGCGCCTGCGGGGCGATTTCTTCGAGGATCTGGCTCATCAGCTTGAAGGTCTGGGCTTCGATGCCCTTGGTCAGGCTGACCAGCATCTTGCCGCTCAGGCGCTCGGCGTGGGGGGCCAGCACCGTGCGCAGTGCGCTGGAAGGCAGCGCGACGAAGCACAGTTCGCAGGCGTCGAGGGTTGCCTGCAAGTCGGTGACGGCGGTCACTCCCGGCAGAATCTTGATGCCCTTGAGATAACGCGGGTTCTCGCGATTGACCCGAATGGCCTCGGCCTGCTCGGGGTCACGCATCCACTGCCGGACTTGATGGCCGTTCTCGGCCAATAGATTGGCCACGGCGGTACCAAAACTTCCGCCTCCCAGGACCGCAATCGGGCGCTGTTCAGTCATATGCAATCCGTTAATCCATACCAGTGGCGATGCCGGCATTATACGGGGCGACCGAGTCGCGGCCAGCCCCTGCATCAATTACCGACACTTGTAGGAAGAAGACCAATAAAACCTAGGAAAATGCCTGCAACGTGACTGGAAAAGTCGCTGCCCTCGGTTAACATGCGCGCCAATTCTTCGCTATCTAGGTTGTGCCGTGTCTTTTGGCCCTTCGTCTGCGCTTTCGTCGGTGTTACTGGCGCTGTTGTTCAGCCCGGTATTGCTGGCGGACGACCTGTTTCTGGACAACGACGCACTGCCTCAGGTACTGACGGCCACGCGTCTGAAACAGACACCGGCGGAAGTACCGGGCAGCATGACCGTGCTCGACAGCGAACTGATCAACGCCAGCGGCGCCCGCGACATCAGCGAACTGCTGCGTCTGGTGCCGGGGATGATGGTCGGCAACATCAGCGGCAATCAGGCAGCGGTCAATTATCACGGGACCAACGCCACCGAGGCGCGGCGCATGCAGGTGCTGATCGACGGCCGCTCGGTGTACCGCGCCGGTCTCGCCACGGTGGACTGGAGCGATATTCCGGTGGCCATGGAAGACATCGAGCGCATCGAAGTGTTTCGCGGCCCGAACACCGTCAGCTACGGCGCCAATGCGCTGATGGCGGTGGTCAACATCATCACCCGCCACCCCGCCGACAGCCACGGCACGCGGTTGAAGTACACCCGTGGTCAGCGCGGCATCAACGACTTTTATGCCAGTCAGGGCACCGGCTGGAATGGCGGCGATTTGCGTCTGTCGTTGTCCGGGCAGGAAGACGACGGTTTCGACAGCGATCGCAACGGTGCCGATTACCGCGACAGCCGCCGCTTGAACCGCTTCAGCCTCGCGGTCAGCCACACCCTCAGCGACAACCAGAGCCTCGACTGGCAGGTCAACGCCAAGGACGGCACCAACCAGCGGCCCTACACCTACCGCCCGGTGTTCTCGGGGATTACCGCCGCCGGGGACAATTCCGACGTGGTGGCCAAGGATTACGCCGGCTCGGTGCGCTGGAATCTCGACCTCAACCCCGAGCACAGCGTCTATATCCAAGGCTCGGCACAGCATTGGGATCGTCAGCAGGTGTGGCGCGCCTGCGATGCCGAGGTGTCGTTCAGCCCTGAATTGACGCAGTTGTGGCAGCTCAACCCGAACTACACCGAACGTCTGGCGCGCAACATCACCCGTTTCACCGGTCCCGGTGCCGCGCCCGGCACGCCACAGGAAATGGCCTTGGCCAATCAGGTGCTCGATCAGTGGCGCAACGGTGCCAGTCGCACCCTGTGCGGCGATATCGACCAGAGCGCCCGGGAATCGCGTTACGACCTCGAAGTGCAGGACACCCTCAGCCTGTCCGACAGTCTGCGACTGGTCAGCGGCATGAACTATCGTTACGACCGTGCCGACTCCGAGACCTACTTCAATGGCACACTCGACGACACCACGTGGCGGGCGTTCGGCCAACTGGAGTGGCGCGCGACTGACCACTGGCTGTTGCAGGGCGGCGCGATGTTCGAAGACACGCAACTGATCGGCAGTTCGCTGACGCCGCGCTTTGCGATCAATTACCTGATCAACCCGCGCCACGGCCTGCGCGCGGTGTACTCGGAGGCGATCCGCTCGCCGGATATGTTCGAGAACAATGTGAACTGGAGTTACCTGGTCAAGAATCTGCAGCCGTCGGCCTACGGTCAGTCGTCGGCACGCTATTTCGTCAAGACCCGCGGCCCGGGCGACCTCGAACAGGAACACATGCGCTCGCGGGAGCTGGGCTATAACGGCTACTTCGCCGAACTGGGGCTGGCCGTCGATGTGAAGCTGTTCTACGACGAGATCACCGGCATGATCAGCGAACCGCTGCGCAACAACCAATACATTGCCAGCAACGCCAACAGCTCGCGTTTTCGCGGCACGGAAACCCAGCTCGACTGGCGCCTGAGCCTGGCCGACCGTTTGCGCGTCACCTACGCCTATGTCGACGCCGAGGCGAGCAATCCGCTCGATCAGCAATTCACCGCGAGCAACAGCGGTTCCGCCGGCTGGTTACGCGATTGGGGCCACGGCTGGAACAGCGCCCTCTTCTATTACGGCGACAACGCACTCAACGGCTACCGCTTCGAGCGGGTCGACACACGCATCGCCAAACGCATCGCTCTGGGCAAGGCGCACCTGCAACTGGCCGGGGTACTGCAACAGCGCCTCGATAACCAGCCGACCACCTTCGTCGACAACCATTACGACGAACGCCGGGTGATGTACTTCAGCGCCGAGCTGGAGTTCTAGATGCGCGGCAGCCTGTTTCACAAGACGCCAACCCTAGGCCACTGGCTGGCGGGTTTGTGCCTGTTTTTGACCGCGTGGCTGCATGGCGTGGCGGTGCAGGCCGCCGACATTCTGCTGACCGGCGCCGAAGAAAGCGCCGGCGTGCAGGCGTTCGTTCAGGCGCTCAGCGAGTTGCGGCCCACCGATAACGTGCACTTCCAGCCGCTGGCGAGTCTGCCGGCACCGGGTAAATTACCGTCCAGCCTGCGCCTGATTCTGCTCGACCTGCCCAGCCTCGACTGGCGCCTGCAGGATGCCCAGGGCCCGGCGACGCTGGTGCTGCGCATCAGCCGCCTGCAGGCGCGGCAACGTCTCGGCACTGCGCAACCGCCGCACTTGAGCCTGCTGTGGAGCGATCCGCCACTGAGCCGGCAGTTGCAATTGATCCGGCGGATTCTGCCGCAGGCACGGCGCATCGGCGTGCTGTTCGATCAGCACAGCGAATTTCTGCTCCACGAGCTGAGCCTGGCCGCACAGCCGCTGAATCTGGAAATTGTCAGTCAGCGCTGGGACAACATTCACGACAGTCGCCCGCTGCAATCGGTGCTGAAAAACAGTGACGTGTTGCTGGGGCTCGACGATCCCGACCTGTACAACCCGAAAACCGCGAAAAACCTGCTGCTCAGCAGCTACGCGCGGCAAGTGGCGCTGGTCGGTCCCAACGTCGCCTTCGTCCGCGCCGGCAGCCTCGCCAGCAGTTACAGCGACCAGAACGACTGGCTGACGATCCTCGATCAATTGCTCGACCAGCCACCGGCCAGTTGGCCGCGAACGCTCTATCCCGAACGTTTTAAAGTCTCAAGTAACGCGCAGGTCGCTCGTTCCCTAGGGATCGAACCCTTGAATGATGCGTCTGTTGCCAGAGCGCTGGCCGAAGGAGAACGCCGTCCATGATTTTCCGTCGCCGTTGGGACATCAACACCCGCACCCAGTTGATCAGCCTGGGCCCGGCGCTGTTGCTGACTCTACTGTTGATCAGTTTCTTCACCTTCGTGCGTATTCAGGATTTGCGCCAGGAGCTCAATCACACCGGCCAACTGATCGCCAACCAACTGGCGCCCGCCACCGAATACGGCGTGATCTCCGGCAATAACGAAGTGCTGGAGAGTCTGCTCAAAGCCACCCTGGCCACGCCTAACGTGCGGTTTCTCGAAGTACAGGACAGCGCCAACCGGATTCTGGTGTACGTCGAACAACCGGCCGCCGCCCACAGTCACGCACATCAGGTGGAAGTGTTTCAGGCACCGGTACGCCTGCAACGGATCGCCCTGCACACTGATTTTTTTCAGGATGGCAAAGTCAACAATGGCGGCGCCAGCGAGGACTATCTGGGACGGGTAATCGTCGGGCTGTCCAGCGATGCCTTCAGTCAGCGCCAGCAGGAAATCCTCCTCAAGGCCGGGATCCTCGCGCTGTTTGCCCTGCTCTTCACTTTCGTATTGGCGCGGCGCCTGGCCAGCAGCCTGTCGCAGCCGATCCGTGATATCGGCAATGCGGTCAAGGCGATTCAGGACGGCGACTACAAAACCCCGCTGCCGATCGTCGATGACACCGAACTGGGCGCCCTGTCGCAGCACATCAACAACCTCGCCCAAGCGCTGGAACAGGCCAGCCGCGAACAGCACCAGGCGATGGCGCAACTGATCCAGACCCGCGAGGAAGCGGAAAAGGCCAACACCGCCAAATCCGATTTTCTGGCGATGATGAGCCACGAACTGCGCACCCCCATGAACGGCGTGCTGGGAATGCTGCAGTTGCTGGAAACCACCGACATGACCGAGGAGCAGATCGAGTATGCCGCCCTTGCGTCGGAGTCCACCGAGCACTTGCTGAAGGTCATCAACGACATCCTCGACTTCTCCCGGATCGAGCGTTCGGAACTGGAGCTGGAGCACATTCCTTTCAATCTTGCCGAACTGATCGGCGCCTGCGCCCAGTCGTTCCAGCACAGTGCGGTGCAGCGTGGTCTGACATTGAACCTGCGCATCCCCGAGGACATGCGTGCGTTGCAGGTGCAGGGCGATCCGACGCGGATCCGGCAGATTCTGGTCAACCTGGTCGGCAATGCCTTGAAATTCACCGAGCGCGGGCGGGTCAGCATCGAAGCGCAATGGCAGTCGCTGGATCACGAACTGCTCTGGTTCACCTGCTCGGTGCGCGACAGTGGCATCGGCATTTCGGCCGAAAGTCTGGAGCTGATGTTCAACGCTTTCCAGCAGGCCGACAGTTCGATTTCCCGGCGTTACGGTGGCACCGGCCTCGGTCTGCCGATTGCCCGTACCCTGGCCGAACGCATGGGCGGCACCTTGCGCGCGCAGAGTGAGGAAGGTCGTGGTTCGGTGTTCACCCTGGAAATTCCCCTGGCCCTTTATAAACAGGCGTTGCCGCAACTGGCCGCACCGCGCGCACTGAATGGCAACGACCACGGTGAAGGGCGCAACGTGTTGCTGGTGGAGGACAACCCGGTCAATCAGACGGTGATTGAAGCGATGCTGCGCAGCCTGGGCTTTACTGTCAGTGTGGCAACCGATGGCGTGCAGGCGGTGCGCAGTGCCGAGGGCAGCGAATTCGAAGTAATTTTGATGGATTGTCGCTTACCGATCATCGACGGTTACGAGGCGACCCGGCAGATCCGTTTGCTGCCTGGACGCCGCGAGGTGCCGATCATCGCGTTGACCGCCAACGCCTTGCAGGGCGACCGCGAAACTTGCCTGTCGGCAGGCATGAACGATTATTTGGCCAAACCGTTCAAACGCAATGACCTACAACAGATTCTGCAACGCTGGGTGCAGTAGTGACGGTTTTTCGACCATCTGCGACTGGCGTGAAAAGCGAAAGTGCGGCAGTCTTAGGCACCCGAACAAGCCTCAAAAGGGGCTTGAATAAAAATTTCAGTGCACAAGTGTACATTCATGTCCTTGGTGCTGTGACTTTCACCACAACGCAATAGTCTATGAGTAGGCTGCCGGTACGAGGCATGAACGCGTCGATCGGCCGGGAAGATTTGCCCCACCTGCCGCATGGGATTATTGAGGAGCTCGCATGACCAAACAAAACGCCTTTACTCGGGAAGATCTGCTGCGCTGCAGTCGCGGTGAGCTGTTCGGCCCAGGTAACGCGCAACTGCCCGCCCCGAACATGCTGATGGTGGATCGCATCACCCTGATCAGCGAAGAAGGCGGCAAGTACGGCAAAGGTGAATTGGTCGCCGAGCTGGATATCAACCCCGACCTGTGGTTCTTCGCGTGCCACTTCGAAGGCGATCCGGTGATGCCGGGCTGCCTCGGTCTGGACGCCATGTGGCAACTGGTCGGCTTCTTCCTGGGCTGGCAAGGCCTGCCGGGCCGTGGCCGTGCGCTGGGTTCGGGCGAAGTGAAATTCTTCGGTCAGGTGCTGCCGACCGCCAAGAAAGTCACCTACAACATTCATATCAAACGCGTCCTCAAGGGCAAGCTGAACCTGGCCATCGCCGATGGTTCGGTGACTGTCGACGGTCGCGAAATCTACACCGCCGAAGGCCTTCGCGTCGGCGTTTTCACCTCCACTGACAACTTCTAAGGGTTATTCGCATGCGCCGCGTCGTTATCACTGGTCTGGGCATTGTTTCGTGCCTGGGCAATGACAAAGAGACCGTCTCCGCTAACCTGCGTGCAAGCCGCCCTGGCATCCGGTTCAACCCGGAATATGCTGAAATGGGTCTGCGTAGCCAGGTTTCCGGCTCCATCGACCTCAACCTTGAAGAGCTGATTGATCGCAAGATCTATCGCTTCGTCGGCCACGCTGCGGCTTACGCCTACCTGGCCATGAAAGACGCCATCACTGACTCCGGCCTGACCGAAGAACAAGTGTCCAACCCGCGTACCGGCCTGATCGCCGGTTCGGGTGGTGCGTCGACCCTGAACCAGATGGAAGCGCTGGACATCCTGCGCGAGAAAGGCGTGAAACGCGTTGGCCCATACCGCGTCACGCGGACCATGAGCAGCACCGTTTCCGCGTGCCTGGCCACTCCGTTCAAGATCAAGGGCCTGAACTACTCCATCGCTTCTGCCTGCGCCACCAGTGCTCACTGCATCGGTACCGCCATGGAACAGATCCAGATGGGCAAGCAGGACATCGTCTTCGCCGGTGGCGGTGAAGAAGAGCACTGGAGCCAGTCGTTCCTGTTCGACGCGATGGGCGCTCTGTCCAGCAAGCGTAACGACACCCCGGAACAAGCCTCCCGCGCCTACGACGCCGACCGTGACGGTTTCGTCATCGCTGGCGGTGGCGGCATGGTCGTGGTTGAAGAGCTGGAACACGCTCTGGCCCGTGGCGCCAAGATCTACGCCGAAATCGTTGGCTACGGCGCAACGTCCGACGGCTACGACATGGTTGCCCCGAGTGGCGAAGGCGCGATCCGTTGCATGCAGATGGCAATGTCCACCGTTGATACGCCAATCGACTACCTGAACACCCACGGCACTTCGACTCCGGTCGGCGACGTCGCGGAAATGAAAGGTGTGCGTGAAGTGTTCGGCGACAAGGCACCCGCGATCAGCTCGACCAAAAGCCTGTCCGGTCACTCCCTGGGCGCCGCCGGCGTTCACGAAGCGATCTACTGCATGCTGATGATGGAAGGCAACTTCATTGCCGGTTCCGCCAACATCGACGAGCTGGACCCTGAAGTGGCCGATCTGCCGGTGCTGACCAAGACCCGCGAAAACGCCACCATCAACACCGTGATGAGCAACAGCTTCGGCTTCGGCGGCACCAACGCCACGCTGGTCCTGAAGCGCTGGGAAGGCAAGTAATTCCCCCCGCTTGAGCCACACCTGAAAACGCCCCGACTGGTTCGGGGCGTTTTTTTGCCTGAAGCAATCAGCCGGAACACCGCTGATCCCTGTGGGAGCTGGCTTGCCAGCGATAGCGGAGTGTCAGTTAACGAAGATGTTTGCAGTGCCGACGTCATCGCTGGCAAGCCAGCTCCCACAGGGTTCCAGGGTGCTCTGAAAATGAAACTTCTGTCATGAAACCTTTCGCCCTGCGACCGAATGTCGCGGATTACGCGGGCTGCAGCACTGTTGCAAAAAACGCAACAACACCTTGCGCAAATCAAGCGTTTACTTAGCAAGCTAACAAATCATATAAAAGAGTCCTGCACACGCCTTGCTGCAGATAACTTGAGATTTGGAGCTAGCAGATGACTGTAAAAGTAACTGAACGCGACGATTCACACATGTCCCATGAAGGCGTAGCCGCCGGTGTACGGATCTGGGATGTGCATCAACAAGACTTGCTGGTCGGCATGTTCCACAACGAAATCGACGCCCACAACTACAAGGCCGAACTGGAACTGCAAGAACAGCAGCGGGATCTGAAATCCGCCTGATTCAACCACAGCATTAAAAACGACAAACCCCGCCATGAGCGGGGTTTGTGTTGTTACAGCTTTATCGCTTTACCACATCAGGTCATCAGGGATCTGGTAGGCCGCGTACGGATCGTCCTCGGTGCTGACCTCTTCAGTCTGCACATTGAGCTGGACGATGCGTTGCGGGTCGCGCTCCTGGATCTTCAGGGCCGCCTCACGCGGGATCACTTCATACCCGCCGCCGTGGTGCACGATCGCCAGCGAACCGTTGCTGAGCTTGTTGCGCATCAGCGTGTTGACCGAAATGCGCTTGACCTTCTTGTCGTCGACGAAGTTGTAGTAATCCTCGGTGTTCAGCTTCGGCAGACGCGAGACTTCGATCAGTTGCTTGACCTGCGCAGCACGGGCCTTGGCCTCGACTTTCTCTTGCTGCTGACGGTTCAGCTCCTGGTCGCGCTTGACCTTCTCGGCCATGGCTTCCTGGGCGGCGCGCTGCTGCGAATCATCCAGTTCGATCTGGCCTTTGTGCGCCAGACGCTGCTGCTTCTGCTTATCCTTGCTGACCTGTTTGGCCTGCTTTTGGTTGACCAGCCCTGCTTTGAGCAACTGATCGCGAAGGGAAATACTCATGGTGCTTACTCACTTGGGCAGTTGCTCAGCCGCAGCTGGGCACATTCTTTTCCTGGCGTTTGGCTTCGCCCCACAGGGCGTCCAACTCTTCGAGGGTGCAATCTTCCATGGGACGGTGGGTGTCGCGCAATGCCTGTTCGATAAATCGGAAACGTCGTTCGAACTTGGCGTTGGCGCCACGCAACGCCGTTTCCGGATCGACCTTCAGGTGCCGGGCCAGATTGACCACGGAAAACAGCAGGTCGCCGATCTCGTCAGCCACTGCTGCGGGATCATTTTCGGACATGGCTTCGAGAACTTCATCGAGCTCTTCGCGCACCTTGTCCAGCACTGGCAAGGCATCCGGCCAGTCGAAACCGACCTGCCCGGCACGCTTCTGCAGCTTGGCCGAACGTGACAAGGCTGGCAGCGTGGCGGGCACGTCATCGAGCAGTGACAGTTGTTCGGGTGTGACGGATTTCTCGGCGCGCTCTTCGGCCTTGATCGCTTCCCAGCGCTGCTTGACCTGTTCCTCGCTCAGACGCGGCACGTCCAGCGGCGCGTACAGATCACCGGTGGGGAACACGTGTGGGTGACGGCGAATCAGTTTGCGGGTGATGCTGTCGATCACCCCGGCGAATTCAAAGCGCCCTTCTTCCCGGGCCAACTGGCTGTAATAGACGACCTGGAACAACAGATCGCCCAGTTCGCCCTGCAAGTGATCGAAGTCGCCACGCTCAATCGCGTCGGCCACTTCGTAGGCTTCTTCGAGGGTGTGCGGGACGATGGTCGCGTAGGTTTGCTTGATGTCCCACGGGCAACCGTACTGCGGGTCGCGCAGACGGCTCATCAAATGCAGCAGGTCTTCAAGGCTGTACATCATTTATCTCTCACCACAAAACCATGTGGGAGCTGGCTTGCCAGCGATGCAGACACCTCGGTGAATCAGGACAATCGAGGTGATGCAATCGCTGGCAAGCCAGCTCCCACAGTTGATCGGGGTTGGTCATCAAGGCGTGCGGTTACGCCGCGTCTCGATGATGTTCGGCAACTGCGAAATCCGCCCCAGCAAGCGCCCCAGCGCATCCAGCCCCGGGATCTCGATGGTCAGCGACATCAGCGCAGTGTTGTCTTCCTTGTTCGAACGGGTGTTGACCGCCAGCACGTTGATGCGCTCGTTGAGCAGCACCTGCGAGACGTCACGCAGCAGACCGGAACGGTCGTAGGCGCGAATGACGATGTCCACCGGATAGGTGAGCACCGGCACCGGGCCCCAGCTGACCTGGATGATCCGCTCCGGCTCGCGCCCGGCCAGTTGCAGCACCGAGGCACAGTCCTGACGGTGGATGCTCACACCGCGGCCCTGGGTGATGTAACCGACGATCGCATCGCCCGGCAGCGGCTGGCAGCAGCCGGCCATCTGCGTCATCAGGTTGCCGACGCCCTGGATCTGGATATCGCCGCGCTTGCCCGGCTTGTAACCAGTGGCCTTGCGCGGGATCAGCTCCAGCTGTTCGTTGCCGCGTTCCGGCTCGACCAGTTGCTGCGCCAGGTTGACCAGTTGCGCCAGACGCAGGTCGCCGGCACCGAGGGCGGCGAACATGTCTTCGGCGGTTTTCATGTTGGCCTTGTCGGCCAGCTTGTCGAAATCCACCGCCGGCAGACCGAGGCGATTGAGCTCGCGTTCGATCAGGGTTTTACCGGCCGCGACGTTCTGGTCACGAGCCTGCAGCTTGAACCAGTGAACAATCTTCGCCCGCGCCCGCGAGGTGGTGACGTAACCAAGGTTCGGGTTCAGCCAGTCGCGGCTCGGCGTACCGTGCTTGCTGGTGATGATCTCGACCTGTTCACCGGTCTGCAGGCTGTAGTTGAGCGGTACTATCCGGCCGTTGATCTTCGCGCCACGGCAGTTGTGGCCGATTTCGGTGTGCACGCGGTAGGCGAAGTCCAGCGGCGTTGCGCCCTTCGGCAAGTCGATGGCGTGACCGTCAGGGGTGAAGATGTAGACCCGGTCCGGCTCGATATCGACCCGCAACTGTTCCGCCAGACCACCGATATCGCCCAGTTCTTCGTGCCACTCGAGGACCTGACGCAGCCAGGAGATTTTCTCTTCGTAGTGGTTCGAACCGGATTTGACGTCAGTGCCCTTGTAGCGCCAGTGCGCGCAGACGCCGAGTTCGGCTTCTTCGTGCATTGAATGCGTACGGATCTGGACTTCCAGCACCTTGCCTTCCGGGCCGATCACCGCTGTGTGCAGCGAGCGGTAGCCGTTCTCTTTCGGGTTGGCGATGTAGTCGTCGAACTCTTTCGGGATGTGCCGCCACAGGGTGTGGACGATGCCGAGCGCGGTGTAGCAGTCGCGCATTTCCGGCACCAGCACGCGCACGGCGCGCACGTCGTAGATCTGGCTGAATTCCAGACCCTTGCGCTGCATTTTGCGCCAGATCGAATAAATGTGTTTGGCCCGGCCACTGATGTCGGCGTCGACGCCGGTGGCCTGCAATTCGTCCTTGAGCTGGGTCATCACGTCGCTGATGAAACGCTCACGGTCCAGCCGCCGCTCATGGAGCAGCTTGGCAATCTGTTTGTATTGGTCGGGTTCCAGGTAACGGAAGGACAAATCCTCCAGTTCCCACTTGATATGACCGATGCCCAGGCGATGCGCGAGCGGCGCATAAATGTCGAAGACTTCCCGGGCGACGCGGTTGCGTTTTTCGTCGTCAGCGGTTTTCACCGCACGGATCGCGCAGGTCCGTTCGGCCAATTTGATCAGGGCAACGCGCACGTCGTCGACCATCGCGACGAGCATCTTGCGCAGGTTTTCCACCTGCCCTTGCGTGCCCATCACCATCGACTGGCGCGGGCTGAGGCTGGCACTGATGGCCGCCATGCGCTGCACGCCGTCGATCAGTTTGGCCACCACCGGGCCGAAGCGCTGGCTGACGGCCGCGAGCTCGATCTGGCCTTCGCGCACGCCACGGTAAAGGACCGCCGCGACCAGCGAATCCTGATCGAGTTTGAGGTCAGCGAGAATTTCGGCGATCTCAAGGCCGGTACTGAAACTGCCGGTGCCTTCGGACCACAGATTCTTCGCGGCGTTGGACTGTTGTTCGGCCTCGCGAGCGAACTCGCAGGCTTCTTTCAAGGCTTCGCGATCCAGTGCCAGATCGACACTGACCGCGTGATCGAGCCAAGCCTCGAGATTGATACTGCCGTCAGTGTTGATCGGCTGGTGTGCTCTCACCTGTACCATCTTGCTTTACCTTCCCTACGACGCAGATTCAATGCGTCAAATCGCTGACCTTCATTGCCCGTTTGCGCTCGCGGGGCTCGAGCGAGCGCTGCC
Source organism: Pseudomonas sp. GNP014 (assembly GCF_054344005.1). Lineage (NCBI taxonomy): Bacteria > Pseudomonadati > Pseudomonadota > Gammaproteobacteria > Pseudomonadales > Pseudomonadaceae > Pseudomonas > Pseudomonas sp. GNP014. The sequence goes on from NZ_JBTGUS010000001.1 coordinate 5,802,005, forward strand.
AGGACAGGTCAGACGGATGACGAGCCATCCTGGCTCGCTTCAAATAACGCCATGGCCTCGACATGTGCCGTCTGAGGAAACATATCGAGAATCCCGGCACGTTTTAACCGGTAGCCCTGTTTGATCAATTCGACCGTATCGCGCGCCAGAGTTGCAGGGTTGCACGACACATACACCAACCGCTTCGCGCCCAGGGTCGCAAGCTTGCGCACCACCTCGAAAGCACCGTCACGCGGTGGGTCCAAGAGTACCGCAGAAAAGCCGTTTGCGATCCACTCGGCATCGCTCAAAGGCTGGGATAAATCGGCTTGAAAAAACTTTGTGTTATGCAAATTGTTACTAGCGGCATTCGCCGCAGCGCGCTCGACCATGGTCTGCACACCTTCGACCGCCACCACTTCACGCACGCTTTTGGCCAGCGGCAAAGCAAAGTTGCCGAGGCCGCAGAACAGATCCAGCACGCGTTCGTCGCTGCCGGGTTTCAGCCAGTCCAGCGCTTGCGCAACCATGGCTTCGTTGACCCCGGCGTTGACCTGAATGAAATCCCCCGGGCGGTACGCCAGATCCAGATCCCACTGTTCCAGGCGATAGCCCAGCGTCTGCGAAACATCGACCGGTTGCGGCTCGCCCTCGCCATGCAGCCACAATTGCGCTTCATGGAACTGGCAGAACTCCTTGAGGATCGTCAGGTCCGCTTCGGACAACGGCGCCATATGACGCAGCAACACCGCCAGCGCCGAGCCGCTGAACAACTCGACATGCCCCAGCGCCTGCGGTTTGCTCAACCGACGAAGCATCTCCGGCAACCGGGTCATGATTGGTTGCAAGGGCTGTACCAGCACCGGGCATTCGCTGATCGCGACGATGTCCTGACTGCCGGCGGCGCGGAAACCGACTTCGAGTTGCCTGGCCTTCATGTCCCAGCGCACGGCGATGCGGGCGCGACGGCGATAGCCGAATTCAGGTCCGGTCAGCGGTGCTGCCCATGCTTCGGGTTCGACACCGGCAACGCGCGACAATTGCTCGGCGAGCATGCGCTGTTTCAGGGCAAGCTGTTCGCTGTGGGGCAGATGCTGGACGCTGCAACCACCGCAACGACCGGCGTGCGGACAGGGTGCCGGGCGGCGTAATTCGCTGGCCTTGAACACGCGCTCGGTTCGCGCCTCGACCACTTTGCCGTGGGCGCCGAGCACCCGCGCCTCGACCTCTTCACCCGCGAGGGCGCCGAGGACAAACCAGGTGCGGCCTTCGAAAAACGCGATACCGCGACCGTCATTGGCCAGACGCTCGATGGTCAGGCGCTGCTTTTTGCCGGTCGGAATTTGCGCGGCCTTGCTGCCGCCGGTGGGCTGGAAGCGCAGGCCTCTCTCATGCTTGGCCATCAGTTGGGCGCGTCGAAAATGCCGGTCGACAGGTAACGGTCGCCACGGTCGCAAATGATCGCGACGATCACCGCGTTTTCAACTTCTTTGGACAGGCGCAGCATCGCTGCCACCGCACCGCCCGAGGACACGCCGCAGAAGATGCCTTCTTCGCGGGCCAGACGACGGGTGACGTCCTCGGCTTCGCTTTGCGCCATGTCGACGATGCGGTCGACGCGGTCGGCCTGATAAATCTTCGGCAAGTATTCCTGCGGCCAGCGGCGGATGCCGGGAATGGCCGAGCCTTCCATCGGTTGCAGACCGACGATCTGCACGTTGTCGTTCTGCTCTTTCAAGTAGCGCGACACGCCCATGATGGTCCCGGTGGTGCCCATCGAACTGACGAAATGGGTGATGGTGCCCTGGGTCTGGCGCCAGATTTCCGGGCCGGTGGTGGTGTAGTGCGCTTCAGGATTGTCGCCGTTGGCGAACTGATCGAGCACCTTGCCACGGCCTTCAGCTTCCATGCGCTGAGCGAGGTCGCGGGCGCCTTCCATGCCTTCTTCCTGGCTGACCAGAATCAGCTCGGCACCGTAGGCGGTCATCGCCGCCTTGCGTTCGGCACTGGAGTTGTCCGGCATGATCAGGATCATCTTGTAACCCTTGATCGCGGCGGCCATCGCCAGGGCGATCCCGGTGTTGCCCGAGGTCGCTTCGATCAGCGTGTCGCCGGCGTGAATCTGCCCGCGCAACTCGGCGCGGGTGATCATCGACAGCGCCGGACGGTCCTTGACCGAACCCGCCGGGTTGTTCCCTTCGAGCTTGAGCAAAAGGGTATTGCTGGTGGCGCCAGGCAGGCGCTGCAAACGAACCAGCGGAGTGTTGCCGACGCAATCGGCGATGGTTGGGTACTGCAAGGTCATGGCGTATTCGCAATCCAGACGTGCGGGGGCGCCTATCATACCGGCAAACCTGCGCAGGCCATATCACGCAAAGTGCGGTGCTTATGGTTTATGGGAATAAGGGATTGAAAGTCGCACCAGTGGTGCGACTTTTGCCGTGGGTCACCTTAGTGGGCGGTGAAGCGTACGGCCTCTTCGCGAGCAGGCTCGCTCCCCCCGGGGGATCAGCGTTGATCACACAATCTGCGGCGAACCGGGTTCAACTGTGGGAGCGAGCCTGTTCGCGAAGGCGTCAGTCGGCCCAACACCGTCATCAGCCACCAAGCGCAAATTCAAGCGCAACCCCGCCCCGCTGTTCTCCGCCCAAATACTTGCGCCCTGGCGCTGCACGGCATTGCGCGCGATGCTCAACCCCAAGCCAAATCCACCGTCTCCGGGCCGCGAGCCGTCGAGGCGGGTGAACGGCGAGAAGATCCGCTCCAGATCCCCTTCCGCCACTCCGCCGCCCTGATCCTCCAGCCACAAATGCCAGTAATCGCCGTCACGCCGTCCGTCGAGGCGCACGATGCCGCCCTCGGGCGAATGTCGAATGGCATTGCGCAGGATGTTCTCCAACGCCTGCGCCAAGGTGTTGAGGTTGCCGCGCACCCAGCACGACGACGGCACCGCACACTGCAATTGCAGGCTCGGCCAGCCGCTTTCATAACAGGCGTTATCCGTGAGCATTTCCCACAGAGCCTGAATCTGGATCGCCTCGTCGGGCAACGGCGTGCGGTCGGTGTCGAGCCAGGCCAATTGCAAGGTGTCCTCGACCAGCCGCTGCATGCCGTCGACTTCACGGCCGATGCGATCGCGCAGTTGCCGCAGATCCTGCTCGCTTTCGCTGGCCACACGCAGCCGGCTCAGAGGCGTGCGCAATTCATGGGACAAATCGCGCAACAGTTGTTGCTGCAAGGCAACGGTCGATTGCAGGCGCTCGGCCATCGAGTCGAAGGCGCGGGCCAGTTCACCGAGTTCGTCCGGCCGCTGAGTGATGCCGCTCGACAGCCGCACATTCAGTTGATCGGCGCGCCAGGCGTTGGCCTGTTCGCGCAGGTTGTTCAGCGGCACCACCAGCAGGCGATACAGGCCGACGCACAGCAATAAAGTGAACAGTCCAGGGATCACGCCGTTGGTGATCACCCGCCAGAACACCCGGTACTTCCCCGGCAAAAAACGTTCGGGCAGTTCAATCACTAAACTGCCGGTAGCAGGATCATGGGGAAACGGCACGCGCAACCACGGTCGGCCCTGCTTGTGGATTGGCCAGTCAAGCCCGCGCAAAAACGTCAGGCGCTGCACTTCCTGATCATTCAACGGCTCGCTGCTCAGCGACTGCAAGTTGCGGTCGATCACGCCAGCCCAAGCGGCCTCACGCAATTCCATGCTCTGCAACCAGCTATCAATACCGTCACGCTGACCGCGCTGCCAGGCCCGTTCGGCCTCAGCCGCATACCGGGTAAGCGTACCGCGCGCCTCGTCGGAGAGAAACTGGTTGCGCTCCTCCATGTAGCGGCCCCATGACCAGCTCAGCCAGATCATCAGCAGACAGAACGCGACCAGCAGACACGCCAGTTTCCAGAACAGCGAATGGCGCCCCGGCAATTCAGAGCGCTTCATCGGCACGGCCACTCAATACGTAGCCCTTGCCCCACACCGTGCGCACTTCCCGCTCGGTGTAGCCGATGGCCTTGAGTTTGCGGCGGATCTGGCTGATGTGCATGTCGAGGCTGCGATCGTGCGCCGCATAGCCGCGTTGCAGAACGTGCTGATAAAGGAAGGCCTTGCTCAAGACTTCCTCGTCATTGCGCTCGAGGGTTTCCAGCAAGCGGAATTCGCTGCGGGTCAGGCCAGCCGCCTGGTCGCGGAAAAACACCTCGCACTGTGCGTCGTCAAAGCGCAGGGTTCCCGTGGTCAGCGGCGTTGCAAGCACCGGCGGACGCCGATCAAGGGCCACCCGTCGCAGGATCGCTTCGATGCGCACGTGCAACTCGGCAATGCTGAACGGCTTGGGCAAATAATCATCGGCGCCCAGACGAAAACCACTGATGCGATCCGCCTCGGCGCCCAGCGCCGACATCAGTAACACCGGCGTCGAATGGCTCTGGCGCAATTGCGTCAGCACATTCAGTCCGTCCAGCCCGGGCAACAGAATGTCCATCAACACCACGTCGAACGGCTGGCGTCGGGCGATGCTCAGGCCCTCCTGGCCGTTCTGGCACCAGGTCACCTGAAAGCCGCTGCGGCCCAGCTGTTCGTGAACGTAGGCGCCGAGGACCGGATCGTCTTCGATGGAAAGAATGCGCGGCTGGCCAACGGAAACAGGAGTCATGAGTATCTGCAAGTCATTCTCAGTTGAGCGGCGATTATTCAAGATTGCCGGGCGTGGGGCAACACAAGCTTGACCTGCCGGACAAACGCGCACCGGCGCGACGACCGATGGCGCGCGCATTTTTCCGGAGATTGCCCGCGAGCAAATCGCTACACTGCGCCCATGTCGCGTGCCGGATGCACGCATGAGTCAACGGATCAGCGGGATGCAGGAGATGGGCGTGCTCAAGAAACTGGGAATCAAAGGTCGAGTGTTGTTGCTGACCCTGTTGCCGACCAGCCTGATGGCGTTGGTGCTGGGCGGTTACTTCACCTGGACGCAACAGTCCGACTTGCAGACCCAATTGATGCAGCGCGGCGAAATGATCGCCGAGCAACTGGCGCCGCTGGTCGCCCCCGCCATGGGCCATGGCAACAACGACCTGCTTGAACGCATCGCCACCCAATCCCTCGAACAACCGGACGTGCGCGCGGTAACCTTTCTGGCGCCGGATCGCTCGCCGCTGGCCCACGCCGGCCCGACCATGCTCAATCAGGCCCCCACCGGCGACAGCACGCAGTTGCAACGGCGCAGTGGCAATGACGCGACCCGCTACCTGATGCCGGTCTTCGGCAAACACCGCAACCTCGCCGGCGAACTGATTCCAGCCGAATCCGACCGGTTGCTCGGCTGGGTCGAACTGGAGTTGTCGCACAACGGCATGCTGCTGCGCGGATATCGCAGCCTGTTCGCCAGCCTGTTGCTGATCGCCGCCGGCCTGGCCGGTGCCGCCCTGCTCGCCGTGCGCATGGGCCGCACCATCAATCGGCCGCTGGGCCAGATCAAGCAAGCCGTCGCGCAACTCAAGGACGGCCATCTGGAAACCCGTCTGCCGCCCCTCGGCAGTCAGGAACTGGACGAACTGGCCTCAGGCATCAACCGCATGGCCGGCACCCTGCAGAACGCCCGCGAAGAATTGCAGCACAGCGTCGATCAGGCCACCGAAGACGTGCGCCAGAACCTGGAAACCATCGAAATCCAGAACATCGAACTGGATCTGGCGCGTAAAGAAGCACTGGAAGCGAGCCGGATCAAATCCGAATTTCTCGCCAACATGAGCCATGAAATCCGCACGCCGCTCAACGGCATTCTCGGCTTCACCCACCTGTTGCAGAAAAGCGAACTGACCCCGCGCCAGCTCGACTACCTGGGCACCATCGAAAAATCCGCCGACAGCCTGCTCGGGATCATCAACGAGATCCTCGATTTCTCGAAGATCGAGGCCGGCAAACTGGTGCTCGACCATATCCCGTTCAACCTGCGCGATCTGTTGCAGGACACCCTGACGATTCTGGCCCCGGCCGCCCACGCCAAGCAGTTGGAACTGGTCAGTCTGGTCTATCGCGACACGCCGTTGTCGCTGGTCGGTGACCCGCTGCGACTCAAGCAGATCCTCACCAACCTGGTCAGCAACGCGATCAAGTTCACCCGCGAAGGCACCATCGTCGCCCGGGCCATGCTCGAGGACGAACACGAAGACAGCGTGCAACTGCGCATCAGCATTCAGGACACCGGCATCGGCCTGTCGAATCAGGACGTGCGCGCTTTGTTTCAGGCCTTCAGCCAGGCCGACAATTCGCTGTCGCGGCAACCCGGCGGCACGGGCCTGGGGCTGGTGATTTCCAAGCGCCTGATCGAGCAGATGGGCGGTGAAATCGGGGTCGACAGCACGCCGGGCGAAGGGTCGGAGTTCTGGATCAGCCTGAGCTTGCCGAAAACCCGTGACGATGCCGAAGACCTGCCTTCGGCGCCGCTGCTCGGACGGCGCGTCGCCTTGCTGGAAAGCCATGAACTGGCGCGCCAGGCGTTGCAGCATCAACTGGAAGACTGCGGCCTCGACGTCACGACCTTCAATACCCTGGAAACCCTGACCAATGGCGTCACCGGGGCCCACCAGACCGATCAGGCGATTGATCTGGCGGTGCTCGGCATCACCAGCAGCGACATGCTGCCGGAACGCCTGAACCAGCATGTCTGGGACCTCGAGCACCTGGGCTGCAAAGTGCTGGTGCTGTGCCCGACCACCGAACAAACGTTGTTTCACCTCTCAGTACCGAACCCGCACAGCCAGTTGCAGGCCAAACCGGCCTGCACGCGCAAGCTGCGCCGGGCGCTGTCGGATCTGGCCAACCCGCGCCAGCCGCGCAATGAGCCGGGCGAGCCGCTGTCGAGTCGCGCGCCGAAAGTGCTGTGTGTCGATGACAACCCGGCCAACCTGCTGCTGGTGCAGACCCTGCTCGAAGACATGGGCGCCAAGGTGCTCGCGGTGGAAAGCGGCTACGCGGCGGTGAAAGCAGTACAGGCCGAGTCCTTCGACCTGGTGTTGATGGACGTGCAGATGCCCGGCATGGACGGACGCCAGAGCACCGAAGCCATCCGCCAGTGGGAAAGCGAACGGCACTGCACACCGCTGCCGATCGTCGCCCTCACGGCCCACGCCATGGCCAACGAGAAACGTGCGCTGCTGCAAAGCGGCATGGATGACTACCTGACCAAACCGATCAGCGAGCGGCAACTGGCGCAAGTGGTGCTGAAGTGGACCGGCCTGGCCCTGCGCAATCATGGACCGGAGCGGGTCAGCGACAGCGCCGCGGCGAACAATGAACTGCCGGTGCTCGATCACGAAGAAGGTCTGCGCCTGGCCGCGGGCAAGGCGGATCTGGCGGCAGACATGCTGGCAATGCTCCTGGCTTCGCTGGAAGCCGACCGCGAGGCCATTCGTGCAGCGTGTGAAAGCCGTGACCAGAACGCCCTGATCGAACGCGTCCATCGCCTGCACGGCGCCACCCGTTACTGCGGCGTGCCGCAATTGCGCGCGGCCTGCCAACGCAGCGAAACCCTGCTCAAACAAGGCGACCCCAAAGCCGTGGCGGCGCTGGAAGAACTGGAGCGGGCGATCAATCGCCTCGCCGCTCAAGCGAGGATCAGCGCCTGATCCACGACAATGCCGATGCCGCGCGCTCACGCTAAGGTAGTGGCAGGTCGATACTGACCGGCCACGCTGTTCCAGGAGGAATTCATGCGCACGATTGTTTTCAGCAGCCAGACCTACGACCGCGAGAGCTTTCTCGCCGCCACCTGTCCGGCCGGCCTTGAGCTGCACTTTCAAGCAGCCCGGCTGAGCCTCGATACGGCGGCCCTGGCCGAACATCACGAGGTGGTCTGCGCCTTTATCAATGACGATCTCAGTGCACCGGTGCTGGAACGCCTGGCCACCGGCGGCACACGGCTGATCGCCTTGCGCTCGGCCGGTTACAACCATGTCGATCTGGTCGCGGCGAAACGCCTGGGCCTGTCGGTGGTGCGCGTCCCGGCCTACTCGCCACATGCGGTGGCCGAGCACGCAGTGGCGCTGATCCTCGCGCTCAACCGGCGTTTGCACCGTGCCTATAACCGCACCCGCGAAGGTGATTTCAGCCTGCACGGCCTGACCGGTTTCGATCTGGTCGGTAAAACGGTCGGTGTGGTCGGCACCGGGCAGATCGGCGCGACCTTCGCGAAAATCATGCATGGCTTCGGCTGTGAACTGCTGGCCTACGACCCCTTTCCCAATCCCGCCGTGCTGGCGTTGGGCGCGCGTTATCTGAGCCTGCCGGAACTGCTCGCGCAATCACGCATCATCAGCCTGCACTGCCCGCTCAACGAGCAAAGCAGGCACTTGATCAACCGAGACTCACTGGCGCACATGCAAGCGGGCGCCATGCTGATCAACACCGGACGCGGCGGTCTGGTGGACACGCCGGCGCTGATCGACGCGTTGAAGGACGGTCAACTGGGCTATCTGGGGCTGGATGTGTATGAGGAGGAAGCGCAGCTGTTTTTCGAGGACCGTTCCGACCTGCCGTTGCAGGACGATGTGCTGGCGCGTCTGCTGACGTTTCCCAACGTGATCGTCACGGCGCATCAGGCGTTTCTGACCCATGAAGCGCTGGGCGCGATCGCGGCGACGACCTTACACAACATCGCGACCTGGGCGGCAGGAACGCCGCAGAACCAGGTCGAAGGTTGAGGGTTATTTCGGCGAGAGCGAGGACGCCAGAATCAGCAGGCCCAGCCAGCCGAAACCGAACAGCCGCTGTTTCGCCGAATGGCCGTTGCGCAGCAGGAACCAGACGAACACCATCGGCAGCAGAAACACCATGATCTTCAGCCAGCCTTCCACCGGACGGCTGCCGTCGGCATTGACGTGAGCCTCCACCGCTTGCGCGGCTTGCTGGCGACGGCGACGCCCCGCGGCGGCCGGCATCACTTTCGGTAGCGGCTCGGCGACCGGAGGCACGGCGGCAGCCTCGGGGACTGCCCGGTTGCGCGGCAGGCTACCGAACGAAATTGTCGATGCCTGCGCCGGCCCCGCTTGCACGTGCGCCTGTACCGGTTGCTCCGCCATCGGAGCCCCGCAATGAATGCACGCCTGGGCTTCGGAGCTGATGCTCCGCTTGCATTCATAACATTCGATCAGCGCCATGTTCCGTTCCTTCAGAGTCGAGGGCGGCAGTTTGCCATGAGCGTCGGTCGATTTGAACCGGATCGAAGGTCGCACGCGTGCACCATTCTGCAATCGAGCCCGTGCTAGCATGTCGCGCATATTTGGAGGACCCATGGTCGAACACGATTTCCGCTACACCCTGATGAACCCGCAACACACCCTCACCGAATGCCGCGCCCTCGTACCCGGCCGCTATCAGGTTACCGGCAACGGTGGCTCGATCCGCATCGGCGATACCCTGTTGGTGACCCTCAAAGGCAGCAAGGACTTGTCCATGCGCCTGACCGTCGAAACCGTGCGCCACCTGATCAACCCGCCGGGTCAATGGACCGCGATGACCACGGGCCCGGTGTTCGGCGAACTGGCGATTCACACCTGGCAGGTCAACTGCGACAGCTGCGCCAAAGAGCTGAGCTTCGAATTCGCCGTGGACGCCAAACTGGGCAAGGCCGCCGAGCAACCGGCCGCCACGGCGCGCATCGCCGAGCTGGGCTGGAAAGCCGTCGGCGACAAGCACCTGTGCCCGAAATGCCAGGAGCCCGCGTGATGAAAGGCCTGGCCCTGACTGCGCTGATCGGTGCAGGCCTGGTTGGCTGCGCCGCGGAGCCTGTGCAGTTGCAGCAGAACCGCAGCTACATTCTGGAGTGGATCGGCGAGCGACCATTGATGGATTACAGCCATCTGACCGTGACCCTCGGCGACGATGGTCGCGCGTATGGCAATGGCGGCTGCAATCACTGGTTCGCGCCGTACACCCTCGACGGCGACAAGCTGAGCTTCGGCAAAATCGGCAAGACCCGCAAACTCTGCGCACCCGCGTTGATGGAGCAGGAACAACGCTTCCTGCAGGCGCTGCAAGGCGTCGAACGCTGGGACGTCTCGCCGATCGAGCAGATGCGCTTCTGGCCGGCTGAAGGCAAGCCATTGCGCTGGTGGCTGGAAGAGGGTTAACCCTCAGGCCGCCAAAGCCCTCACCCTAACCCTCTCCCAGAGGGAGAGGGGACTGATTGGGGGATATTGAAGAGGTACGCCGACCTGAAAGGCCTTCACCGAATCCATAATCGACTGGATTTTGCTTTGGCGAACCCATAATCGACTGGACCTTGCTTTGGCGAATCCATAATCCGCTGGATCTTGCTTTGGCGAATCCATAATCGACTGGGCCTTGCTTTGGCGAACCCATAATCGACTGGATTTTCCTTTGGCGAATCCATAATCGACTGGATCTTGCTTTGGTGAATCCGTAATCCGCTCGATCTCTCAGGTCGGTGTAGCTCGTAAGACACCTCGGTCGGCCCCCTCTCCCTCCGGGAGAGGGCTGGGGTGAGGGGCTTTTGACGTTACTTGGTCGCTTGTAGCGCCTCAAGCTTCGCCATCACCCCCGCCGCCGTCTGCTCGCCCATCAACTGCTCACGCACCTTGCCCTTGTTGTCGATGATGTAGGTCACCGGCAAAGCCTCACTGCGCGGCACGTCGAACAGGTCCGCCGGATCCTGCGCCAGCACGGTGAATTTGATGCCCAGCTTCTCGCTGGCAGACTTGAGATCCTCGCCCTGCACGTTGTCGAAGTTGACCCCGAACACGCCGATGTTCTTGCCTTTCAGCTCCTCAGCCAGATGATTGAGTTCCGGAATTTCCGTGCGGCACGGACCGCACCATTCAGCCCAGTAGTTGAGCACCACCCATTGTTTGTCCAAACGCTCGGACGCGACTTTCTGGCCGTTCTGGTCGATCCCGTAATCATTGCCGCAGCCCCCCAGCATCAACGCCCCGATCATCGTCAATGCCGCTGCCAATCGCCGTGTCATGTCATGTTCCCTGGTCAAAAATTGAATGCGCCTGCGACCCAACGCCTCTGACGGTTCTGGATTGCGCGCTGCACAGTTAGAATAGCCGCCACTTTACGCCAGAAGCGACCCGCCATGACCGATCTGACGCTTTATCACAATCCGCGCTGCTCGAAATCCCGCGGCGCACTGGAGCTTCTTGAAGCCCGCGGCCTGACCCCGAACGTCGTGCGTTACCTGGAAACCCCGCTGAACGCGGCGCAAATCAAGGCCCTGCTCGGCAAGCTCGGGATCAGCGCACGCCAGTTGCTGCGCACCGGGGAAGATGAATACAAAATGCTTCAGCTGGCCGACACAAACCTCAGCGAAGCGCAATTGATCGCCGCCATCGCCGAACATCCGAAGCTGATGGAGCGACCGATTCTCGAAGTCGGCGACAAGGCCGTGATCGGTCGTCCGCCGGAGCAGATCCTGGAGTTGCTGCCGTGAGCGCGCCGTACATTCTGGTGTTGTATTACAGCCGCAGCGGCTCGACCAACGAGATGGCCCGGCAGATTGCTCGCGGTGTCGAGCAGGCCGGCCTCGAAGCGCGCCTGCGCACCGTGCCGGCGATCTCCACCGAGTGTGAAGCGGTGGCCCCGGACATTCCCGACGAAGGTGCGCTCTACGCCACCCTCGATGACCTGAAGAACTGCGCCGGCCTGGCCTTGGGCAGCCCGACCCGCTTCGGCAACATGGCCGCGCCGCTGAAGTACTTCCTCGACGGCACCAGCAACCTGTGGCTGACCGGTGCACTGGTGGGCAAACCGGCCGGTGTGTTCACCTCCACCGCCAGCCTGCACGGCGGCCAGGAAACCACTCTGCTGTCGATGATGCTGCCGCTGTTGCACCACGGCATGCTGATCACCGGCCTGCCGTACAGCGAGTCGGCGCTGCTGGAAACCCAGGGCGGCGGCACGCCTTACGGCGCCAGCCATCACGCCGGGGCGGACGGTAAAAAAGGCCTCGATCAGCACGAAATGGCACTGTGTCGCGCGCTGGGCCTGCGCCTGGCCAAGACCGCACAAAAACTGGAGGGCTGAGGGTGGCGAAGAAGCCGAAAGTCCTGCCCTCCGTCGAGTGGCTCGAACCCCGCGTCAAGGCAATGCGGATCATCAGCCTGCTGTGCTTCTTCGGCCTCGCCGGGCTGCTCGCCGCTTACTACCTGGTGTTCGCCGACCTGCACGGCGCCCGACCGTGGGTGATTCTGCTGGTCGAGCTGATCCCGTGGATCGTTCTCGCACCGGCGATGATCATGGGCAGCGCCCGCGGGCATTCGTGGATGTGCTTTGTGGTGAACCTGTATTTCATCAAGGGCGCACTGGCGGCCTATGACCCGAGCCGCCAGCTGTTTGGCGTGTTGGAGATGGTCGCCAGCCTGGCGCTGTTCTGTTCGGCGCTGCTGTATGTGCGCTGGCGGTATCAGTTGAATCGCAAACTGGCGGGTGAAGGCGAAGTCTCCGTCGCCTGACAAACCGCTATCGCTGGCAAGCCAGCTCCCACAGGTTTCTGTGTCGATCACTAAGTTGTGTTTCAACACAGGCCCTGTGGGAGCTGGCTTGCCAGCGATTAGAGCGACGCGGTCTTAATGATTGACGGTGTAAGCGAGCATCATCGAAATCTGGCTCATCGGCCGCCCGCCACTCTGTTCATGCCACTGGTTGAACGTCTCCTGCACAATCGCCAGATCGCGCAGGCTGGTCGGGGCCTTGTCGACGATCTTTTGTGCATTCAGCGCGGCGACCACGTCGTAGCTCGGCACGAAGGTATCCTTGCCGACCATGCGCAAAAAGCGTGGCGCCGACAGCCCGCCCAGCTGACTCCCGTGCTTTTTCAGGTAGGTCCACAGACCGACGATATCGGTCACCGGCCAGTCAGCGATCAGCGCGCCGAAACTGCCCTTCTCCTTCTCGACATCGAGGATGAACTGCGCATTGCGCGGCACGCTCTTGAGCTTGCCCAGGTGGCGGATGATCCGCGCGTCCTGCATCAGGCGTTCGAGGTGCTCGGCGCTCATCAGCACGACTTTTTCCGGGTCGAACTTGAAGAACACGTCCTCGAAGGCCGGCCACTTGGCGTCCACCAGACTGTGCTTGAGCCCGGCGCGGAACACGCGCAGGGCCATGGTCGAGAGGTAGCGGTCATCGCTGATCTTGCGCAATTGCGCCGCAGTCTTGGGAACGGGCAGATGGGCTTCCAGTTCAGCCGCCGAACCGAAGCGGTTCAGACAGTATTCGTGCAGCCACTTGTAATCGCGCATGCCCTCTCCTGGGAAATGAAAATGAAATTCTACCTTTGAACACAAAACACTGTGGGAGCAGGCTTGCTCGCGAAAGCGGTATGCCATTCAACATTGATGTCGGCTGACACGACGCCTTCGCGAGCAAGCTCGCTCCCACATTTGAAGTATGTTTACAGGTTGACGACGTTAACGAAGCGCGAAGCCGCTGTTTCGTCGATCTTCAGGCTGGTGAAGTCGAACAGATTGCGGTCGGCCAGTTGCGACGGCACCACGTTCTGCAGACTGCGGAAGATGCTTTCGGTTCGACCCGGGGTCTTGCGCTCCCAGTCCTGAAGCATTTCCTTGACCACCTGACGCTGCAGGTTTTCCTGCGAACCGCAGAGGTTGCACGGGATGATCGGGAAAGCCTTGAAGTCCGAGTAGGCCTGGATGTCCTTCTCGTTGCAGTAGGCCAGCGGGCGGATCACCACGTTACGGCCGTCATCGGCACGCAGTTTCGGCGGCATCGCCTTGAGGGTGCCGTTGAAGAACATGTTGAGGAAGAACGTCTCGACGATGTCATCGCGATGGTGACCGAGGGCCATTTTGGTCGCGCCGATTTCGTCGGCAAAGGTGTACAGCGTGCCGCGACGCAGGCGCGAGCACAGCGAGCAGGTGGTCTTGCCTTCCGGCACCAGCTCCTTGACCACCGAGTAGGTGTCTTTCTCGACGATGTGGTACTCGACGCCCAGCTCTTTCAGGTAGGCCGGCAGCACGTGCTCGGGGAAACCCGGCTGCTTCTGGTCCATGTTCACCGCGACGATCTCGAACTTGATCGGTGCAACCTTCTGCAGGTGCATCAACACGTCGAGCATGGTGTAGCTGTCCTTGCCTCCGGACAGGCAGACCATGACCTTGTCGCCGTCTTCGATCATGTTGAAATCGGCGACCGCTTCGCCGGCCAGGCGGCGCAGGCGCTTTTGCAGTTTGTTCTGGTTGACCGTAAGAGTGCCCATGACGCGAAATCCGTGAGGTGTGACGAAAGGCGGGCATTTTACGCAAAAACCCCGTGGGGGCGAAGGGCCGAGAGTCTGCCCCATTCTTCCGAGGTCTGCATTGCCCTCTGTGGCGAGGGGATTTATCCCCGATCGGCTGCGCAGCAGTCGTCAAACCATCCATCGCGAAGTATCGGGAAAATAGAGTTCTGAGGTTTTGGGGCGGCTTCGCACCCCATCGGGGATAAATCCCCTCACCACAAATGTATTTCAAAGATAAAAAAGAGCAGATGCCAAGACCCCAAGGCGATTAAGCCCCGTATTTACAGCGCGATTTGCTCTAAGCCCCCAGTCCCAGTGCGGTTAAGACCTTTCTATACTGCGTCATAAGGTCGCACACATCTGAAGACCTGTATTTGCTCGGCCACCTTGGCCCGTAGGCGCTCCGCTGGGGGGCGATGGCAATAACAAGAGGAGTGACTGGCATGATCCATCACGTAGTGGGACTGTTTACCCACCCCGATCAGGAATGGAAGGAGATCCGTGGCGACCAAGAGGAAAGCATCAGCCACATGTACCTGACCCACACGCTGATTCTCGCGGCGATTCCGGCCGTTTCGGCGTTTATCGGCACCACCCAGGTTGGCTGGGTGATCGGCAACCGGGCGCCGGTGATGCTCACCGTCGAAAGCGCGATCTGGATGACTGTGATGTCATACCTGGCGATGCTCGGTGGGGTCGCGGTGATGGGCGCTTTCGTGCACTGGATGGCGCGCACCTATGACGCCAACCCGAGCCTCGCCCGTTGCGTCGCGTTCGCCACCTACACCGCAACGCCGCTGTTCGTCGGCGGCCTGGCGGCGCTGTATCCGCACATGTGGCTGGGGATGATCGTCGGCACGGCGGCCATTTGCTACACGGTCTACCTGCTGTACGTCGGGTTGCCGACGTTCATGAACATTCCCTCGGACGAAGGCTTTCTGTTTTCCAGCTCAGTGCTCGCGGTCGGTCTGGTGGTGCTGGTGGCCATCATGGCGTTCACCGTGATTGTCTGGGGCCTCGGCGTAGGGCCGGTGTATACCAACTGACATGATTCCCCCCCGAGAACGACAAGATCTGCCAATACAGGCCGCCGCAAGGCGGCCTTCTCGTTTGGCGGATGACCATTCGGCAGGTCGGCGATTCGCAAGTCCGGGAGGTTGCGGCATACTCGACGCCTCTGGAGATCCATCAAGCATGCCCGAGCAACTCAATACCCGCGTCGAAGACTGTTACCAACTCGCAGAAGCCTTTTTCAAACGTCATTTCCAACGCCCCGTCGTCAGCCTCAAGCTGCGCGGGCAAAAAGCCGGTGTCGCGCATCTGCACGAGAACCTGCTGCGCTTCAACCCGCAGCTGTACCGGGAAAACACCGAACACTTCCTCAAGCAGACCGTGGCCCACGAAGTCGCGCACCTGATCGCCCATCAACTGTTCGGCGACCGCATCCAGCCACACGGCGAAGAGTGGCAAC
The DNA here is from genome assembly GCF_054344005.1 of Pseudomonas sp. GNP014. NCBI lineage: Bacteria > Pseudomonadati > Pseudomonadota > Gammaproteobacteria > Pseudomonadales > Pseudomonadaceae > Pseudomonas > Pseudomonas sp. GNP014. The sequence continues at coordinate 5,817,719 of NZ_JBTGUS010000001.1, forward strand.
TGATCATGCGCGGGGTCTATGAACTGCCGCCGGATCGCTGCCACACCTACGCCGTCAAACGCCGCAGCGTGACCCGCTACATCTACAAATGCCCGTGCGCCGACAGTGATTTTCCGTTTTCGGCACAGCGTCATAGCCTGGTGCGCCAGGGGCGACGGTATTTGTGCCGTAGATGCCGCAACACCTTGGTATTCAGTGGTGAGATGCGGGTGGAATAGTCAGTTTTCAGCTGGACCGCAGGGCCTCATCGCTGGCAAGCCAGCTCCCACAGTTTCCAGGTGCTCACAGGCTCTGTACACGACACAAAACCTGTGGGAGCTGACTTGCCAGCTCACACAGTTTCCGGGTGTTCACAGGCTCTGTACACGACACATAACCTGTGGGAGCTGGCTTGCCAGCGATGAGGCCGGTACAGGCCCTAAAGAATGACTTTGGAAGCACGCAACTCGGCAATCCGCTGCGCACCAAACCCCAACTCGCCCAACACCTGCTCCGTATGCTGCCCCAACCCCGCCCCGACATGTCGCGGTGCCGGCAGCGCCTCGGAGAATTTCAGCGGACAGGCAATCTGCGCCTGCGTCGTACCATCCCCACGCGGCACCTGGGTCACCAGTTCACGCGCCTGCAACTGGGGATGCAGCACCGCCTCGCTCAGATTCAGCACTGGCTCGACACAGGCATCGACCCCGGCGAACAATTCACACAGCTCGGCAAAGTCGTGTTTCTCGAATTCCACTTTCAGTGCGTCCTTCAATAACCGCTGCTGCTCGGGCTTGGGCGACAAGCCCTGCGCCGCCAACTCTGGCCGGCCCAACGCCGCACACAGTTGCTGCATGAAGGCCGGCTCCAGACTGCCCACCGACAACCAGCGCCCGTCACGCGAGCGGTAATAGTCATAAAAGCTGCCGCCATTGAGCATCTGGTCTTCCCAGTGCGGTTCCTCGTCACAGGCCAGGTAACCGGCACCGGCCATCGCGTGCAGACTGAACGCGCAATCGGTCATGCTCACGTCCAGATGGGTGCCCTGCCCGCTCTGTTGCCGGGCAATCACCGCCGCCAGCAGGCCGATCACGCCGTGCAGCGAACCACCGGCGATATCCGCCACCTGCATGCCCAGCGGCAACGGACCGCTGTCGGCGCGACCGGTATAACTGGCCAGCCCGGCCAGTGCGAGGTAGTTGATGTCATGCCCGGCGCGATCCCTGTACGGCCCGGTCTGACCGTACCCGGTGATCGACACGTAAATCAGCTTCGGATTGATCGCCTTCAGCGCCTCATACCCCAGACCCAGACGCTCCATCACACCGGGACGGAACTGCTCGAGGACGATGTCGTAATCGGTCAGCAGTTGCTTGACCACTTCCAGCGCCTCGGGTTGTTTCAGATCCAGCGCCAGGCTGCGCTTGTTGCGATTGAGGTAGGCGTGACTGGCCGATACTCCGCCATCATGCGGCGGCAATACCCGCAACAGATCCATGCGCGTCGGCGATTCAATGCGCAGCACCTCGGCGCCCATATCCGCCAGTAACAGCGAGGCGAACGGGCCTGGCAGCAGGGTCGAGAAATCCAGAATCTTCAATGAGGCCAGCGGCGCAGACATGGGCGATCTCCTTGGGCAATGCACCCAGCCTAGGCAGCGATGCCGCGTCCGGCAATCACCGGATATGTCAGCGGGGGTGACCGTTACGCTCAAATCAGGGGCAAGAAAAAACCCGCCGAAGCGGGTTTCTCAGTGCATCTGTCGCGAGGGAGCTTGCCCCCTCGCCACAGAGTATTACCCGAGTGCAGTTACTTGACGTTGCTCGGGGTCGCGCCTTCAGCCACACCCAGGTCATCTTCAGGACGGGTGTCAGCGATACCACGACCGCCCGAGGCCAGCTCGGATTGCAGCACGTCGGTGTCCAGCTCTTTCACCCACTTGGCAACCACGATGGTCGCAACAGCGTTACCGACCAGGTTGGTCAGTGCGCGGGCTTCGGACATGAAGCGGTCGATACCGAGGATCAGCGCCAGACCGGCCACCGGCAGGTGACCGACCGCCGACAGGGTAGCGGCCAGTACGATGAAGCCCGAACCGGTGACACCCGCCGCGCCTTTGGAGGACAACAGCAGTACCAGCAGCAGGGTGATCTGGTGGGTGATGTCCATGTGGGTGTCGGTCGCCTGAGCGATGAACACGGCCGCCATGGTCAGGTAGATCGACGTACCGTCGAGGTTGAACGAGTAACCGGTCGGGATCACCAGACCCACTACCGATTTCTTCGCGCCCAGACGCTCCATCTTGATCAGCATGCGTGGCAGTGCCGATTCCGACGAGGACGTACCCAGTACGATCAACAGTTCTTCACGGATGTAACGTACCAGTTTAAACACGCTGAAACCGTGAGCACGGCAGATCGCACCCAGCACCAACACCACGAACAGGATGCAGGTGATGTAGAAGCAGATCATCAACTGGCCCAGTTGCACCAGCGAGCCGACACCGTAGGCACCGATGGTGAAGGCCATGGCACCAAATGCACCCAGTGGCGCCAGTTTCATGATCATGTTGATGATGTTGAACATCACGTGGGCGAAGCGATCGATCATGTCCAGCAGCGGACGACCGTACGAACCCAGGCGATGCAGGGCGTAGCCGAAGATCACCGAGAACATCAGCACTTGCAGGATGTCACCGGTGGCGAACGCGCCGACGATGGTGTTCGGAATTACATTGAGGAGGAAACCGACAATGCTCTGGTCTTTACTGGCCGTCACATAAGTGGCGATTTTCGAGGCGTCCAGGGTGGTGACGTCGATGTGCATGCCGGCGCCCGGTTGCACAACGTTGACCACGATCAGACCGATCAGCAGGGCAATGGTGGAAACGATTTCGAAGTACAGCAGCGCGTAGCCGCCAGTCTTGCCCACGGATTTCATGTTCTGCATGCCGGCGATGCCGCTGACAACGGTACAGAAGATGATCGGGGCGATGACCATTTTGATCAGTTTGATGAACCCGTCACCCAGCGGCTTGAGGGCCACACCGGTCTGAGGGTAGAAGTGACCAAGCAGGATGCCGATGGCGATGGCAACGATCACCTGGAAATACAGGGATTTGTACAGTGGCTGACGAGTCGTCATTGCAGTTTTCCTCAAGCGTCCCGCGTAGCAACATCCATCTGTTGGCCGCGAAACCTTAATTGCGAACCCTCCTGCACTGGAGGGATTTGTTGTTGGAGCAGCGTTTTCCATCAGGTGAAACGCACGCTTCTGTGGCTTGTATCGCAAACGTCGTGCCACTTTGGTGCGATTGCCTACAAGCCTTTTGATGTCAGGGATTACACGTGCATGAATGTCACCATCCGGTGACTCATGTGTGGCGGATTTCCGCCAACCAGACGCTTCTGGTCCTACAATTTGGCGGAAATCCGCCTTGTAGGTGCATCCGGCCGCCGGCTACCATCCGGCGCCTGAGGAAGGATCTGCCGCTTATGCGCGAACGCACCATCGCCAGTCATTTCGCCCGTGCCGCCCTCGGTGGCGCACGTCGCCTGGGTTTCGATTATTCGAACCTGCTGTCGCAACTGGGCATCAGCCCGGAATTGCTAGATGAACCCCGCGCGCGCATAGCTCCGGAACAATTCACCCGGTTGATCCAGAACCTGTGGCTGGCCCTGGACGACGAATACCTCGGTTTCGGCCACGCACCCAGCAAACCCGGCAGTTTCGCCATGATGTGCCATGCCTCGATTCACTGCCGCAATCTGGAGAAGGCACTGCAACGCGGTTTATTGTTTTATAGCCTATTCCCGCAAGCCCCGCGCCTGAGCCTGCGCCGTGAAGACGAATGGGTGCGCCTGAGTCTCGATGATGCGCAGCTATGGGATCCGGATCACTTTCTCAGCGAAAGCCTGCTGGTGATCTGGCATCGCCTGGGCAGTTGGATGATCGGCCAGCGGATTCGCCTCGAACAGGCCACGTTCAGCTACCCGCGCCCCGCCCATGGTGCGGAATACGAGTTGCTGTTCCCCTGCCCCACGACCTTCGGCGCCGGGCAGAGCAGTCTGGTCTTTCACAGCCGCTACCTGCACATGCCGTTGTTGCAGGACGAACGCACCCTCAAGCATTTCCTCGAGCGCTCCCCCGCCGACCTGCTCTCGCGCCCCGACGACGGCGACAGCCTCAGCAGCCGCCTGCGCCGCTTGCTCAGCCGCGACAGTGCGCGCTGGCCGGATCTGGAGGCGGTGGCCGCGCACCTGCACATCAGCCCGCAGACGTTGCGCCGGCATTTGCGTGAGGAAGGCACCAGTTTTCAGGCGCTGAAAGATCAGTTGCGGCGGGATATCGCCATTTACCATTTGGGCCGCGCGGATCTGTCGTTGCAACAGATCGCCGAGCAGCTCGGGTTTTCCGAGCCGTCGGCATTTCACCGGGCGTTCAAGAAGTGGACGGGGCTGACGCCGGGGGCTTATCGGGCGCAGGAGCAGTGATCTGCTCGCAGCCTGTGGCGCCTTGACTGGCCTGATCGCTGGCAAGCCAGCTCCCACAGTCTCCGGGCCGAACACAAAACCCTCGAACGACATCGAAATCTGTGGGAGCTGGCTCGCCAGCTACAGTGTCCGGGCCGAACACAAAATCCTTGAACGACATCGAAACCTGTGGGAGCTGGCTTGCCAGCTCCAGTGTCCGGGCCGAACGCAAAACCCTCGAACGACATCGAAACCTGTGGGAGCTGGCTTGCCAGCGATGGCGCCCGAAAGGCCGGCGACTAAACCGCCGGAAAATGAATCCTGAACGCCGCCCCGCCCATCGGCGAATCCCCCAGCATCAGTTTGGCGTTGTAACTCTCGATGATGTCCTTGACCACCGCCAGCCCGATGCCCTGCCCCGGATGCTGACGATCCAGGCGCTCGCCACGCTCGAGAATTCGCGCACGCTGATCAGGTGGCACGCCCGGGCCATCGTCCTCGACGCACAATTCGACCCCGGCCAGGGTCTCGCGCACGCTGATGCGCACTTCCCCCAGGCACAGACGATAGGCGTTCTCCAGCAGGTTACCCATCATCTCCAGCAGAGCGCCCTGCTCGATCGGCACATAACAATGCTCCGGCAGATCAAACGCCACGCGCACACGTTTGTCGCGATACACCTTGTCGAGGGTGTCGCACAGGCTTTTCAACACCGGCTGTAGCCGCACCTGATGGCGCACCAGACCGCTTTTGCGCAGGCTGGCGCGTTGCAGTTGATAGCTGATCTGCTGGCTCATGCGTTCGATCTGGCTTTGCAGGACCCAGGCCTGATCGAGGTCCTTGGGGCGCTGGGCCATGTCCTCACTGACCCCTTGCAGCACGGCCAACGGGGTTTTCAGGCTGTGCGCCAGATCATCGAGGGAGTCGCGATAACGGCTGCGCTGTTGCCGCTCGCTGAGCAGCAAACGGTTGAGCGAGCCGGTCAGGCGCAACAGTTCGCGCGGGTGTTGTTCAGTCAGGCTTTCGCGAGTACCGCCTTCGATTTCATCGAGTTCCTGGCTGAGCTGACGCAAGGCCTTGAGGCCCCAGGACAGGCCGATCCAGAGCAATACCAGCAATACCAGCAGCGCCGCGCCAAAACCCAGATAGAGATTCTCACGCAGGCCTTCGAGGGTGGTTTCGTATTCGCGCACCGGTTGCAGGGCGACGATGCTGAACGCTGCGTTTTTGCCGCCAAGCAGTTTGACTTCAACGTCATAGACGAAGAATTCCTGACCGTTGGTCTCGCGAATCCGCGCGAACTCGTTGCCGAGTCCGTCGTAGCGCGGTTTGTAATTGATCTGCTCTTCCTGGGTGGCTCGCGAACGCCAGACCAGATGCCCTTCGCGGTCGTAGATGTAGCCGAGCAAGCGGAAGTCGGTGAGGTTGAAACGCTCGTCCGGCAACTGATCGGGCATCAGCAGCCGACCGTTCTCGACCCGCGCCGCGGAAATCAACGTGGTGACGTCCGAAGCCAGACGCTGCTCGATCGAATCCTGCAGCGCGAGACTGAACGCACCTTGCATCGCCGGAAGCAACGCCAGCATGAACAACACCGCCAACGTGGCGGCGGCGAGCATCAAGCGAACGCGAAGGGAACGAATCAAGTGCAGCGCTCATTGAACAGGTAGCCGAGACCCCGCACGGTGTCGATCGGTTTGAACCCGGCCGGGCCTTCGAGCTTGCGGCGCAAACGGCCGACCAGCACTTCGATGACATTCGGATCGCGTTCGTCGTCATCCGGGTAAAGCTGTTCCATCAAGCGATCCTTGGGCACCACTTGCTGGTGGTGCCGCATCAGGTATTCAAGGATGCGGTATTCGTAGGCCGTCAACGCCAGCGGCTCTTCATCCAGCGATGCCTGTTTGCGATTCAGGTCGAGCAACAACGGCCCGGCGACGATGGTCGATTGGGTGAACCCGCTGGAGCGGCGCAACAGGGCATTCAGCCGCGCATCGAGTTCTTCGAACTGAAACGGCTTGACCAGATAGTCGTCGGCGCCGGCGGCGAGGCCTTCGACCTTGTCCTGCCAGTTGCCGCGCGCGGTGAGGATCAGGATCGGGAAGGCCTTGCCGCCGGAGCGCAACTGGCGAATCAGGTCGAGACCGCCCATGCCCGGCAAGCCCAGATCGATCACCGCCAGATCGAAGTTGAACTGTCCGGTCTGGTACAGCGCCTCTTCGGCATTGGCCACGGACTCGACCACGTGACCGCTCTCCGTGAGGCGGGTTTGCAGGTGATGACGCAACAGCGCTTCATCTTCGACGACCAACAATTTCATAACGCTCTCCCGGGTAAATCAAACGCTCCAACTTCAACAGCCTACCTGTGGGGGCGAACCTGCTCGCGAAGGCGACGGCACAGGCAACAACTTTCTCACTGCTGTTCGGTAGGGTGCAAGGTTAGCAAGCCGCCCCTGTACCTGCCCTGAACACTCTCTGAAACCGGCGCCGAATCAAATCGACTAGGCTGTCCTGACCACTTTCGACAAGGAGACCGACCATGCGCCTGTTCCTCGCACTCACCCTGCTCGCTGTCAGCAGCCTGGCCAACGCCGCGATCAAGACTCAGGAGATTCCCTACCAGAGCGCCGACGGCACACAACTGATCGGCTATTACGCCTACGACGACGCGATCAAGGGCAAGCGCCCGGGCGTGGTGGTGGTGCATGAATGGTGGGGCCTGAACGATTACGCCAAGCGCCGCGCACGCGACCTCGCCGGGCTGGGTTACAGCGCACTGGCGATCGACATGTACGGCGAAGGCAAGAACACAGAGCACCCGAAGGATGCGATGGCGTTCATGCAGGCCGCGACCCAGGACGCGGCCGCTGCGAGCAAGCGTTTCGAGGCCGGGCTGGATCTGCTGAAAAAACAGCCGCAGACCGACATTAATAAAATCGCCGCCATCGGCTATTGCTTCGGCGGTGGCGTGGTCCTGAACGCTGCGCGCCAGGGTGTGCCGCTGGCAGGTGTGGTGAGTTTCCATGGTGCACTGGCAACCACGACCCCGGCCACGCCCGGCAGTGTGAGGGCAAAGATTCTGGTCGAACATGGCGCGCTGGACAGCATGGTCAGCGCCGACAACGTCACCGCGTTCAAGGCGGAAATGGGCAACGCCGGTGCCGACTACACGTTCGTCAGCCTCAACGGCGCCAAACATGGTTTCACCAATCCGGATGCCGACCGCTTGAGCCACGGCGAACACGGTGGCCCGGATATCGGCTACAACAAGGCCGCCGATGAAAAATCCTGGGCGGACATGAAGGCGTTCTTCCAGAAAATCTTCAGTTGATCAAACGCTGCAGGATGACCTGTGGCGCGAGGGAGCATGCTCCCTCGCCAAAACAGCATGACCTACTACCCAGCATCGACATCAACCGGCAAAATGCCCGCCATGAATGTCAGCCCGATCCTTCCCGCCTGCTGCACCCCGCTCGACGCCCACTGGCCGTTGCCAAACGTCTTGCCCGACACCGTCCTGCTCAGCACCCATTTCGACCCGGCGCAACTGCTCGGGGATGACTTCCAGCGCAGCGCCGTCGTGCCGCCGCCGAGCATTCAGCGTTCGGTCGCCAAGCGTCAGGCCGAGTTTCTGGCCGGGCGTATCTGCGCCCGTGCGGCGCTGCAACAACTGCAAGGCGCAGGGGTTGTCCCGCCGATTGGCGAAGATCGCGCACCCGTGTGGCCGCCGCACATCTGCGGCTCGATCACCCACAGCACCGGGCGTGCGGCGGCGATAGTCGCCAACAAACAGCACTGGCGCGGCCTGGGCATGGACCTGGAAAACCTGCTCGACAGCGACCGCGCCGAACGCCTCGCCGGAGAAATCCTGACGCCGGCGGAATTGCAGCGCATGGCCGCCGGCTCGCCAGAGCAGTTGGGCCTGTGCGTGACGCTGACTTTTTCGGTGAAAGAAAGCCTGTTCAAGGCGCTGTATCCGATCGTGCAACAGCGTTTCTATTTCGAGCACGCTGAAGTGCTGGAGTGGACGGCGCAAGGTCACGTGCGGCTGCGGCTGCTGACTGATCTGTCCGCAGAATGGCGTCATGGCACTGAGCTGGAGGCGCAATTTGGGGTGCAGGAGGGGCAGTTGTTGAGTCTGGTGAGCATCCCTGCCTGAAATCTTTATCGCCGCTCAGAACCCCATTGCCGGCAGGCCCGCTCCCCCAGGCTCCGGGCGTGCGCAAGCCCTGTGGAAGCTGCCTTGCCAGCGACGGGGCCAGCAAAACCATCACAAATACTCAACGTCGCTCCTGATTCCTCGGCCAGCTCAGGCTGAAACACGCCCCTCCCAGACTCTTGCTCTTGCCTATGATCGCCCGGCCGTCATGCCAATGGATGATCCGCCGCACGATCGACAACCCCAGACCGTGCCCGCCCGACGCTCGCGTCCGGCTGTCATCCAGGCGCAGGAACGGCGTGAATATCCGCTCCCACGCCACCTCCGGCACACCTGGCCCGTCATCCTCGACATCGACCCGACAACGCAACTGCCCGACCTGATAACTCACCGTGACCTTCGAACGCGCATGGCGCATGGCGTTGCTCACCAGATTCTGCAGCGCCCGGTGCAGATAACGCGGCTCGGCCTCGACCCAGGCCCCGTCATTATCGGCAGCAGACAGGCACAACCCCCGCTGCACCGTGACCTCGGCACGCAACGGCGCCAGTTCCTCGATGACTTGATTGACCAGCGCATCCAGATCAATGCGCTGGAACGTCAGCGCCGGCGAACCCTGTTCCAGGCGTGCGTAAGTGAGCATTTCATCGACCAGCTTATCGAGGTCCTCGATATCGTGATCCATGCCTTCGCGGTACTTTTCCAGCGCCTGCGGCGTGGTCGCCGAGCCGATCATTTCCAGACCGAAGCGCAAGCGCGCCACCGGCGTGCGCAATTCGTGGGACACCGCCCGCACCAGTTCACGCTGGATGGCCAGCAACTGCTGCAAGTGCTCGGCCATTTTGTTGAAGGCTGACGCCAGCCGCCCGACCGAGTCGGCGCCGCGCGCCGGTACGCGGGTTTCCAGACTGCCCTTGGCGATCCGCGTGGCGGCGGCTTCGAGGCCACGCAAGCGGCGTTCGAGCTGACGCACCAACAGGTAAACGATCAGGCCGATCAGGCTCAGCCCGAGCGCTGCGATCAGCACCAGCCATTGCGGCGGATACGGATTCATCTGATACAACGGGCCGATTTCCAGTACCCACGGCGTGCCGACCATGCCGGCGAACACCCGGATCGAATCGCCGCCCTTGCCCAGCGCCATCACCGTATCGCCCTCGGCGACGCGGCGGCTCTGGTCTTCGTCCATGTCGGCGTCTTCCACGGTGACCAGGCGCAGATCAAAGCCGAAGCCTTTCTCTTCCTTTATCTGCGCAAGACGCCTGGGCTGTTCGCCGACCGGCACGCGCACCAGTTCATCGGCCAGCAGGTAAATCGTCGCCCGGGCCAGTTGTTCGCTGATCTGCTGCACTTCCCCCACCAGCACAAGCTGTTCCTTGTCACTGACCAGCCGGAAGACCCTGGCCGCGTGTGGGCCAGTCTGTTCTACCAAGGCCTGGCCGCGCTGCACGCGGGTGCGCTGAGCCAGATCGAGGTCGGTCTCGGCAAACTTTTTCAGTGCCAGCGGAATGCCGAGCAATCGTTCCCACACCAGCAAGGCACGATGCCGCTCGGTTTCGTTCATCGGTTGCAGGTTGTCGGCCATCAACGAAAACGTGCCGTGGGCCAGACGCTCGCGGTACTGCTCGCTGCGCACCTGATTGAGCAGGTTCAGCGCCAGCACGCCGAGCACCGCCACCAGAATCAGCGCCGCGCACATGCCACCGTAGATGCGCAGGAAGATCGAGTTCACAGCGGCAGGTCTGCGCAGGCTTCAGGGACGAACAGGTAGCCTTTGCTGCGAATGGTCTTGATCAGCCGTGGATGGTCGGGGTCGTCGCCAATTTTCGGACGGATGCGCGAGATGCGCACGTCGATCGAGCGGTCCTGGCCGTCGTAGCCGATGCCACGCAGGGCGGTGAAGATTTCTTCCCGTGACAGGATGCGCCCGGCGTTGGACACCAACAGCCAGAGCAGGTCGAATTCGGCGCTGGTCAGCTCGATGCCGGTGTCGCTCAGCCAGGCTTCGCGCAAGGCGTTGTCGACCACCAGCGGGCCGAATTGCAGACGCCGGGATTTCTCGCTGGCCGGTTCCGGTGTGTCACTGCGGCGCAGCAACGCCTGAATCCGCGCCAGCAACAGGCGCGGGCGCACCGGTTTGCAGACGTAATCGTCGGCACCGAGGTCGAGGCCGTGGATCTGGTCGGCGTCGTCGGTACGTGCGGTGAGCATCAGGATCGGCCCGTCGTACTGACTGCGCACTCTGCGGCAGATGCTCAGGCCATCCTCGCCCGGCAACATCAGGTCGAGGATGACCAGATCCGGCTGCTCCCTGATGATCCGCGCCGCCGCCAGCGCCCCGTTGCCTTCAATGTCTACACGCAATCCATTGGCTTGCAGGTAGTCACGCGTCAACTCGGCCAGACGCTGGTCATCCTCGACGATCAATACCTGAAAGGCTTGTTGCTCCACCGCTGACCTCTGCTTTCCATTGTTATTAATAAAGGAGGTACGCCTGACTCAACACAATACCCCGTGGGACCGGGCTTGCTCGCGAAGGCGACGGCGCGCTCGACATTGAGGCTCCATGACACATGCGCATTCGCGAGCAAGCCCGCTCCCGCAACCCTGCGCCAGTCACTGACTGACATCCTGTCCCCCGTCTTTTTGTCATCTTTTCGGAGGATAAGAATGCGTACTTGTGGGCCGATTGTATAAACGGCGTACAGCCAGAACACAAGTCGGTAAATGCGTTCGGACAAGGCGGTTTTTTGTGATAGGGTTCGCGCCCTTAAAAATCCGCTGAAGCGTTTTTCCCAAGGAAAAAACGGTGACAGACGGTCTAGCTCAGCAGGTTCGCGGCCTACACGGGAATTCCGTGTTTCTTACACAATTTACGCACAGGTTTATCCACAGCTAGTACGTTGCAAGCCCCCTCGAAACGCATTATCTTGTAGCACGGCGCAAGGATAGACCCTACATATAGGGTTTTCCGCTTAAACGCCCAACCACATTTCGGACCTGAAACTCAAGCGCTTTATTGCCAGTTTCCGGTTGAACCAAGCAAGTTTTTCAAAGCCCAAACCGCACTTGCGGATGGCATCGTTTTTCAGGTTGGAAACGACCGGAACGGTACGGGTGTTGCAGTCATGACTGTCACCCTGGAAGGAATCCGGCTCGAGCCCTGGCTCGCAGCCAAAAACTTCGGCAAGGATGCGGCGTCATTAGCCTTTTTCCTACTGGTCCGAAGTTGTTATGCCCGACGCCCGTCGGTTGTAGTGCTTCGGACCAGAACGGTGAGCACCATGATGGTGCCCAAACAAACATAGAGAATGTGGAGATCACCCCCCATGCAAACCGACACAACTCGCGAGAACCCGCAGGGCACCTTGCCGCAGGCCGCCGATTCGACTTCGGATCTGGCAGCCACCGCGCCTGGTCAACTGCGCGTGATCAAGCGTAATGGCACTGTCGTTCCTTACACCGATGACAAGATCACCGTCGCTATCACCAAAGCGTTTCTCGCAGTTGAGGGCGGCACCGCTGCTGCTTCGTCGCGAATCCACGACACCGTTGCCCGCCTGACCGAACAGGTCACCGCGACCTTCAAGCGTCGCATGCCATCGGGCGGCACCATCCACATCGAAGAAATCCAGGACCAGGTCGAACTGGCCCTGATGCGTGCCGGCGAGCAGAAAGTCGCTCGTGACTACGTGATCTACCGTGATGCCCGCTCCAAAGAGCGCGCCGTTCGCACCACCGAAGAGCCGGTACAGGCCCACCCGTCGATCCGCATCACCCGCGCCGACGGTAGCCTTGCGCCTCTGGACATGGGTCGTCTGAACACCATAGTCACCGAGGCCTGCGAAGGTCTGGAAGAAGTCGATGGCGATCTGATCCAGCGCGAAACCCTGAAGAACCTGTACGACGGCGTGGCCCTGAACGACGTCAACACCGCCCTGGTGATGACCGCGCGTACGCTGGTTGAACGCGAGCCGAACTACTCGTTCGTGACCGCCCGCCTGCTGATGGACACCCTGCGTGCCGAAGGCCTGGGCTTCCTCGGTGTCGCCGAAAGCGCCACTCACCACGAAATGGCCGACCTGTACGCCAAGGCACTGCCGGCCTACGTCGCCAAAGGTATCGAGTTCGAACTGCTGAACCCTGTGCTGGCCACCTTCGACCTGGAAAAACTGGGCAAGGCGATCAACCACGAGCGCGATCAGCAATTCACCTACCTGGGCCTGCAGACCCTGTACGACCGTTACTTCATCCACAAGGATGGCGTGCGTTTCGAACTGCCGCAGATCTTCTTCATGCGTGTGGCCATGGGCCTGGCGATCGAAGAAAAGCAGAAAGAAGACCGTGCGATCGAGTTCTACAACCTGCTGTCGTCCTTCGACTACATGGCTTCGACCCCGACCCTGTTCAACGCCGGCACCCTGCGTCCACAGCTGTCGAGCTGCTACCTGACCACCGTTCCGGACGACCTGTCGGGCATCTACCACGCGATCCACGACAACGCCATGTTGTCGAAATTCGCGGGTGGCCTGGGCAACGACTGGACGCCGGTGCGTGCACTGGGCTCTTACATCAAGGGCACCAACGGCAAGTCGCAAGGCGTGGTTCCGTTCCTGAAAGTGGTGAACGACACCGCGGTAGCCGTCAACCAGGGTGGCAAGCGCAAAGGCGCTGTCTGTGCCTACCTGGAAACCTGGCACATGGACATCGAAGAGTTCATCGAGCTGCGTAAAAACACCGGTGATGATCGTCGTCGTACCCACGACATGAACACCGCCAACTGGATCCCTGACCTGTTCATGAAGCGCGTCTTCGATGACGGCAAGTGGACCCTGTTCTCGCCATCGGAAGTACCGGACCTGCACGACCTGACCGGCAAAGCCTTCGAAGAGCGCTACGAGTACTACGAAGCGCTGACCGAGTACCCGGGCAAGGTCAAGCTGTTCAAGACCATCCAGGCCAAAGATCTGTGGCGCAAAATGCTGTCCATGCTGTTCGAAACCGGCCACCCATGGCTGACTTTCAAAGACCCGTGCAACCTGCGCAGCCCGCAGCAGCACGTTGGCGTGGTTCACAGCTCGAACCTGTGCACCGAGATCACCTTGAACACCAACAAGGACGAGATCGCCGTTTGCAACCTGGGCTCGATCAACCTGCCGAACCACATCGTGGATGGCAAGCTGGACACCGCCAAGCTGCAACGCACCGTGAACACGGCCGTGCGCATGCTCGACAACGTGATCGACATCAACTACTACTCGGTGCCGCAAGCGAAGAACTCCAACTTCAAGCACCGTCCGGTCGGTCTGGGCATCATGGGCTTCCAGGACGCCTTGTACCTGCAGCACATCCCTTACGGTTCCGACGCTGCCGTCGAGTTCGCCGACAAGTCGATGGAAGCGGTCAGCTATTACGCGATCCAGGCGTCCTGCGACCTGGCTGACGAGCGTGGCTCGTACGAGACCTTCAACGGTTCGCTGTGGTCCAAAGGCATCCTGCCGCTGGATTCGCAACAGATCCTGATCGAAGCGCGTGGCCAGAAGTACATCGACGTTGACCTGAACGAAACCCTGGACTGGGCACCGGTTCGCGCCCGTGTACAGAAAGGCATTCGCAACTCGAACATCATGGCCATCGCACCGACCGCGACCATCGCCAACATCACTGGCGTTTCGCAGTCGATCGAACCGACCTACCAGAACCTGTATGTGAAATCGAACCTGTCGGGCGAATTCACCGTGATCAACCCGTACCTGGTTCGCGACCTCAAGGCTCGCGGTCTGTGGGACTCGGTCATGATCAACGACCTGAAGTACTACGACGGTTCGGTTCAGCAGATCGAGCGCATCCCGCAAGAACTCAAAGAGCTCTACGCGACCGCGTTCGAAGTGGACACCAAGTGGATCGTTGACGCCGCCAGCCGTCGTCAGAAGTGGATCGACCAGGCCCAGTCGCTGAACCTGTACATCGCCGGCGCCTCGGGCAAGAAGCTCGACGTGACCTACCGCATGGCCTGGTACCGTGGTCTGAAAACCACCTACTACCTCCGTGCCCTGGCCGCGACCAGCACCGAGAAGTCGACCATCAACACCGGCAAGCTGAACGCTGTTTCCAGCGGCGGCAACCACGGCGACGACTCCGTACTGGCTGCTCCGGCCGGTCCGGCACCTGTGCCAAAGGCTTGCGCGATCGACGAGCCGGACTGCGAAGCTTGCCAATAAGCTGAGCCGATCAGGCGTTGCGAGACGCCTGATACCTCCGGATAAAAGAAACCCCCGACAGACTTCTGGTTTGTCGGGGGTTTTCTTTTGCACCTGCGCCAGCTCCCACGGGAGACTGGCAGACCGGAAAAAGCCGGGGGCAAAAAAAACGGCGAAACCTGAAGTTCAGGTTTCGCCGCCAGTTGTTTCTACAGTGCTGCGTCAGACCATAAACGACTCAGCCATTGCCTGCCCTACCACCGGAATGGTGAAGGTATCGCCATTGCTGGTGACAAAGGTATCAATGGTGTTGGAACCGGCATACCAGTCTGCGAGGATCACCGCATTATTCTGCTTGCCGGCGTTCCACTCCACCGCGTTGAAGATGTAGGCATTGGTGCCATCGGTCTTGATGATCACATCGGCGTACGACTTGATGTTCTGCAACTCGACCTTGTCATTGCCATAGAGCCCGTCATCCTTGATCAAGACCGTGGTCGACGAATTCACTTTGTAAGTGTCACCACCCTCGCCGCCGTAGGCATAACCGCCGGCAGACAGGATCAAGGTGTCAGCACCGGCGCCACCAAACAGCTGATACTCCGAGCCGACACCTTCCAGGATATCGTTGCCCTCGTCACCGTAGGCGGTGCCTGCATAGACGGTGACCTGGTCGTTACCGGCATCACCGTGCAAGACACTGCCGATATCGTTGTTCGCGCTGAATAGGGTGTCGTTACCGTTACCCCCAAACAATTGATCGGCCTCGGCAGCGCCGCTGCGATCAGGACCGTTGATGGAGTAAGGCTCATACTTGCCACCGTAAATCGCGTCGTCGCCATCGCCGCCATAGACCAGGTCGTTGCCTTCCCCCCCATAGATCTGGTTCCAGGTGGCGTTGCCTGTCAGGGTGTCGTTGAACGCGGAGCCATGCAGCCCTTCGATATTGACCAGGACATCACCGGTGGCATCACCGCCGGTGGCAGTGTTGGCCAGCAGATCGACCTGTACCGCCGCCGAACTGCCCGTGTACCAGGCGGCATCGGAGGTGCCGGCACCGCCGTCGATGAAGTCGGCGCCCTTGCCACCGATAAACGTCTCGGAACCGGCGCCGCCGATCAACGTATCGTTGAAAGCCGTGCCTTCCCAGTTTTCGATATTGGTGTAGGTGTCGCCAGCCGCCGCGCCGGTCAGTGGCTTGGTGAGATCCAGCGTGATAGCTGAACCTTCCAAGGCGAAGCTCACGGTGTCGCGAGCGTTGCCGCCATCAAAGTTGTTGACCTGTTCGTTACCGTAGAACGTGTCATCACGTGACGAACCGAGGAACCTCTCGATGTTCTGGAAGCTGTCGCCCTTGGCAATCCCGGTGTGCTCACCGGTCTTGAGGTTGATCGTCACACCGCCTGCGCCGGCGTCGTCATAGCTGACCGTATCGAAGCCATCGCCACCGATGAAGGTATCGGCACCCTCGCCCCCCGACAAAATGTCGTTACCCGCCCCGCCCGTGATCACGTTATCCAGCGCATTCCCCCGAGAGATGAACGCGCCGGTTCCGGTGTAGGTCAATCGCTCGATACCGGCATTGAGGATGTAGTACGACTGATTGGTGCGCACTTCATCATTGCCGCCATCGGCCAGTTCGACGATCGCGCCGTAGGCCGCATTATTGAGGATGTAGACATCATCGCCACTGCCGCCCTGCACGGTAAAACCGGTCGAGTTGGTAGTGGCGGTGAAGACATCGTTGTAGGCCGAGCCGATGATTTTCTCGATGCCGACAAAGCTGTCACCCTCGGCGTCACCGCCCGTCCCCACGCCCGATCCTGCGCCGGCCGCACCCAGTGTCAGGTTTACGCCCTGGCCGGATTGCGAGTAATCCAGCACGTCTACGGCGGTGCCGGTACCTGCGTCAATCCTGTCTGCGCCGGCACCGGCGATGAACGTGTCACCGTACTGCGTGCCGCGAATCATTTCGATACCGACGTAAGTGTCGCCGGCGGCGATGCCGGTGTGCACACCAGTCTTGAAGTTGAAGGTGATCGCCGCGTTGCTGTCGTCATAGCCGACGGTGTCGGTGCCAGCCCCTCCGATAAACGTGTCGGCGCCACCGCCACCGTACAAATTGTCGTTGCCCGCGCCGCCGGTGATGATGTTGTTACCGGCGTTGCCGGCACCGGTAAAGTTACCGGTGCCGGTGTAGGTCAGGCGCTCGACTTCGGCGCTCAACGTCATGCTCGACAGCGAAGTACGTACCTCATCGTTACCACCCCCGGCCACCTCGATAATGACCGGCGAAGCGTTGCCGTTGATGATGTAGACGTCATTACCCGCCCCGCCCTGCAATGTGAAGCCGCCGGTGCTCGAGCTGAATACGTCGTCGTAGGCAGAACCGATGATCTTCTCGATGCCGGAGAACGAATCCCCTTCGGCATCGCCGCCGGTGCCGGTGCCAGCACCGGATGCCAGGGTCAGATTGATCCCGGCAGCCGATTGCGAGTAGTCCACCACGTCGACGTTATCGGTCGTGACAGCGCCGCCTTCAAACTTGTCGGCAGCGCTGCCGGCAATAAATGTGTCGCTGAATTTGGAGCCGCGAATCACTTCAATGCCGTTGAAGGTATCGCCAGTGGCGATGCCGGTGTGGGCACCGGTTTTAAGGTTGATCGTCACGCCCACAGAAGAATCGTCATAGCTGACGGTATCGTTACCGGCGCCACCGATGAATGCGTCTGCACCCGCGCCCCCCATCAATACGTCGTTGCCGACGCCACCGGTGATGATGTTGTTACCGGCATTGCCGGTACCGGTGAAGTTGCCGGCACCGGTGTAGGTCAGGCGCTCGACTTCGGCGCTCAACGTCATGTTCGTCAGCGAAGTACGCACCTCATCGTCACCCCCTCCGGCGAGCTCGACGATTGTTTGATAGGCAGGACCGTTGATCACGTACAGGTCGTTACCCGCCCCACCCTGCAACGTGAAGGTCCCGGCACCGGTGGTGAACACATCGTCCTGTGCCGATCCGACGACTTTCTCGATATTGGTGAAGGTATCGCCCTGGGCATCGCCGCCCTGCCCGCTGCCTGTGCCGAGCGTGGTCAGGGTGATGTTGACGGCTTGTGTCGAGGTCGAATAATCGACCGTGTCGACACCCCCGGCAATGCCGCCATCAAAGATGTTGGCTTCAACGCCGCTGACGAAGGTGTCGGCGTTTTTGCTGCCCACAATGATCTCGATGCCCGAGAACGTATCGCCCGCAGCGAAACCGGTGTTAACGCCGGTTTTCAGATTGACGGTCACGCCAGTGGCGAGGCTGTCCTCGTAGCTGGCCGTGTCGATGCCGGCGCCACCGATCAGTTGGTCGGCCCCCGCCCCGCCGATCAGCAGGTCGTTGCCTGCACCGCCGGTAATGATGTTGTCGCCGGCGCTGCCGCGACCGGTGAAGTTACCGGTACCGGTGTAGGTCAGGCGCTCGACTTCGTTGCCCATGGTCAGGCTGGTCAGGTTGGTGCGAATCTCGTCGTCACCGCCTCCCGCCAGTTCGATAACCCCGCCCGTACCCGGACCATTGATGATGTAGACGTCGTTACCGGCCCCCCCGTAAAAGGTGGTGCTGCCGGCGGTCACGGTGAACACGTCAGCCTGGGCCGAGCCGTAGAAAGCTTCTATGTTGCTGAAGGCATCCCCTTGCGCATCGCCACCGCTGCCGGTGCCGGCTGAGTTCGCCACCGTCAGATTGACGCCCTGTTCCGAGCCGGCAAAGCTCAATGTGTCGAAACCATTGCCGCCCTCAAAGGTGGTTGCCGCAGCATCGCTGACAAAATTGTCGGCGTAGCTGGAACCGCGAATCACCTCGATGCTGCTGAACGTGTCGCCTGTGGCAATGCCGGTATGCACGCCGGTCTTGAGGTTGACCGTCACACCGACGCCCGAAACGATATCTTCATAACTGGCCGTGTCGATGCCCGCGCCGCCAATCAACTGATCGGCCCCGGCGCCCCCGATGAGCACGTCGTTGCCCGCGCCGCCGGTAATGATGTTGTCCCCGGCATTGCCACGCCCGGTGAAGTTACCGGTACCGGTAAAGGTCAGGCGCTCGATCTCGCCGCTCATCCCCATGCCGGCCTGGTTGGTACGAATCTCGTCGTCGCCGCCTCCAGCCAGTTCACCAATAGCCATGGAATCTTTGCCATTGAGGATATACACATCGTTACCGGCGCCGCCGTAGAGCGTCACGCTGCCGGAGTTCACGGTAAACACGTCGGCATTGGCAGAGCCGGTGATGACCTCGATGTTGCTGAACAGGTCGCCTTGGGCGTCCCCTCCCAGACCGCTTCCGGTGGTGCCATTGACGGTAATGTTCACGGCCTGCTCGGACGTGGCGTAGCTCAGAGTGTCATAACCACCGGCACCGTCGAAAGTATTGGCCTCGGCATTACCGACGAAGTTATCGCTGTACACCGTGCCCCGGAAGGCTTCGATCCCGACGAACGTATCGCCCTTGGCCAGACCGGTGTTGACGCCAGTCTTCAGATTGACGGTGACGCCCACCCCCGAATTGTCATCCTCATAACTGGCCGTATCGATGCCGGCACCGCCAATCAGTTGGTCGGCACCCGCGCCGCCGATCAGTACGTCATTGCCATCGCCACCATTGATGATGTCGTCACCGGCAAGCCCGCGTATCTGATCGTCTCCTGCAGTACCCATCAAAGTATCTGCACCATCAGAACCATAAATTACAGCCATTACATCTTCCTTGTGTGGGTTGGAAACTACGGTGAAACCTTGTGCGAAAGCTTCCTGAATTCCTTGTTGCCGAACGATGTCCTGGCTCAATGAAGCAAATCATATGAAGTTTTGACGCGTAACTTTCTTTGGGCGTGCGGAGTGCAAGTTTCAAACCAACAACCCGACGAACGGTGGGTTATTGAAATTTTGAATTTCCCCAGGGTAAAAAAAAACCGACGCCCAAGGCGTCGGTTTTCAGTGGCAGAGCGGTTTCGACACAATCAGGTCATCTGAATGATGGTCTGCATGATGGTGCTCTGGGTCGAAATGGTCTTGGCGTTCGCCTGATAGTTGCTCTGGGCCTTGATCAGGTCCACCAGCTCATTGGTCAGGTTCACGTTCGACTCTTCCAGCGAGTTCGACACGATCGACCCCAGGGTGCCGGTCTTCGGCGCATCAACACCCGCCACACCCGAGGCAAAGGTTTCCTTCCAGCGAGTACCGCCAATCGGCTGCAGGCCTTGCTCGTTGGCGAAGCTCGCCACGGCTACCTGACCGATCGCCTTGGTCTGCTGGTTGCTGAAGTTGGCGGTCATCACACCGGTCGAGTCGATGGTCAGGCTGGAAATCTGGCCAGTCGCATAACCGTCCTGGTACTGCGCCGTACGCGCGGTCGGCGAGTTGAAGGAGGTGGTCAACGACATGTTGAACGCGATACCGGTCGGGTTAGCCTTGGAACCGTTCGGCCCCCAGGTCACAGGCGTGGTCGCCGGGTTGGTCACGACACCTGGTACCCAACCGGTCATGGTCAGGGTGTTGCCGGCCTGGGTCCAGCCAGCACCTGCCGTCACGGTATTGATGGTGCCGTCAGAGTTGAAGGTGATGTTGTGGGTCAGCGGCGTCAGGGTGTTGTTGGCCGGGTCCGATGGCGTACGACCATCCATGTAGGTGTAAACGCTCCACGCATTGGTACCCGTTTTCACGTAGTACTGATCCATGCGGTGCTCGTTACCCTGAGTGTCAAAGACCGGCGTGGAAATCAGCTTGTTATAGCTGTTCAGATCGGTGGGACTGAACGGCGCCACGGTAGGTTTGACGTCCTCCGAGTTCAGGTTCATGGTCTGGTCGATCTTGGTGGTCGCGTTCGGCTTGAGGGACGAGGTGTCGATCTTCAGGTCGGTCAGCACACCGGTCATGATCTTGCCGTTGGCATCGACGCCATAACCCTGCAGACGGTTGCCGTTGTTGTCGACCACGTAGTTTTCAGCATCGGTCTTGAACGCACCGGCACGGGTGTAGCTCAGGGAACCGTTGTCGCTGAGGATGAAGAAACCGTTGCCCTGGATGCCCATGTCCAGCACGTTGCCGGTGTTGTTCACGTCACCCTGGCCAAACTGCTGGGAAACGTTGGCCAGACGCACGCCGTTACCGACGGTCTTGCTGCCGGTGCCCAGGCGGGTGGCCGAGTACACGTCTTCGAATTCTGCACGGGACGCCTTGAAACCGGTGGTGGCCACGTTGGCGATGTTGTTGCCGGTGACGTCCAGTTGCTTGTTGGCAGCATAGAGACCGCTAAGGCCGATATTGAAAGACATATTCCACTCCTTTGTGCCGGTTAGTCGGCTCTATATACCAATGGTTTGTACTTTGGACAGCGCGACGCTGCCCAGGCCCGCCAGGTTCAGCATCAACTCACCGCCGGTCTGGCTGATGGTCACGCTGTTGACGGTGGCCGGCAGATACGTGATCAGCGAGGTGGCCTTGCCGTCGTAAGTGGCGCTGGCAGTGAACGTGTAAGTGCCCGCGGCCGCGACCGCACCGGACGCGTCCTTGCCGTCCCAGATGAAACTGGCGTTGCCGGCCTTCTGGGTGCCCATGTCGATGGTGCGCACGACTTTGCCGTCGGTATCCTTGATGGTGACCGAGACAGCGCCGGACGCCGGGACCACCACAGAGCCATTGAAGCTCTTGCTGGTGTCGACCACGGCCTTGTCGGTCTGAGCGATGACCGAGCGACCGACCAGCGACGACGCCTGCAGGGCCTGCGAGGAGTTGTAGTTGCCGGCGATGCCACTGACGGTGGTGTTCAGCGTGGTGATGCCTTCCAGGCTGCTGAACTGCGCCAGTTGCGCGACGAACTCGCTGTTGTCCTGCGGATCGAGCGGGTTCTGGTTTTTCAGCTGGGTGACCAGCAGTTGCAGAAACGCATCTTTGCCCAGGGCCTGCTTGCCGGTGGCGCTATTGGTGGCTGCAGCCAGGCCGCCAGTGGTCGTCCCGGTCTTGACCGAAGAATTGGACAGGACGTCCTTGATATTCACGCCGCTGGTGGAATCGGAAACACTCATGGCAGTCGCCCCTTATTACTGACCGAGGGTCAGTACCTTCTGCATCATGGTTTTGGCGGTGTTCATCATTTCGGCGTTGGTCTGGAACGAACGGCTCGCGGAAATCATGTCAGCCATTTCTTCCACCACGTTGACGTTTGGGTAGTAGACGTAGCCCTTGGCGTCGGCGGCCGGATGGTTCGGCTCGTAACGCGCTTCGAGGTTGCTCTGGTCTTCGACCACACCAAGCACCTGCACGCCTTGACCGGCAGCGTCCTGACTCTGGAACAGCGAGTTGCTGCCGCTGTTCTGGCCGCCCTGGAACATGGTGGCGAACACCGGGTGACGGGCGCGGTAGGTCTGGTCGATGCTCGACGAAACGGTTTCGGCGTTGGCGATGTTCGAGGCCACGGTGTTCAGACGCGTGGTTTGTGCGCTCATGCCGCTGCCGGCAATGTTGAAAACGCTGGACAGGGACATGGATTACTCTCCGCGCAGGGCTGACACCAGCCCTTTGAATTTGCTGTTGAGCAGGGTGAAGCTGGCCTGGAAGCCGACCGCGTTTTCCGCGTAGTTCGACTGCTCCAGTTGAGCGTCCACGGTGTTCTGGTCGATCGAAGGCTGCATCGGCGTGCGATACATCAGCGATTCGTCGCCATTGCCCAGACCTTCGGCCTCGATGTGACGGCTGTTGGTCATGTTCAGGGCAAACGTGCCACCGCTTTTGGTTTTCTCGGTCTGTGCTTCGAGCACTTTGGAGAAGTCCAGATCCCGCGCCTTGTAGTTCGGGGTGTCGGCGTTGGCGATGTTGTTGGCCAACACTTCGGCACGCTGGGCGCGGAAGCCCAATGCTTGTTCGTGAATGCCGAGCGCTTTGTCGAAGCTGATGCTCATGTCGGGAACCTTCAGGTGACCGGTTTTTCGTACCTGAGCTTTAGCAAGGGCCGTGCCAAACAGAAGAACCCCCGTAAACCGGGGCCTGGCGGGGGATCGGCAATGCGGCAATGCCAGAAAAGCGGCAACCGGTTTCCGCCGGATGCCGCTTTTCTGCCGCTTGCCCCCCCTCTCTCACCCACCAATGTCCTCTGCAGGAGTGAGCCAGCTCGCAATAGCCGTGTGTCAGGCGCCGATGATGTTGGATGTATTACCGCTATCGCGAGCAGGCTCACTTCTACAGGGGGTTTGGGGTGAATTGAGACTGAATGCCAGGCACAAAAAAACGGGAGGCCTTTTAGGGCCTCCCGTTTTTTTGTGTTGCCGCAGCCAATCACTTCGCCTGGTAAATGATCCCCGGGCTGCACTGGACCATCTGGTAATGATCCGGCAAACCGTTCAGCGCTTCGGAAGCGCCAAGGAACAGATACCCGCCCGGTTTCAGCGTGCTGTGAATGCGCAACAGGATGTCTTTCTTCACCTCGGCGGAGAAGTAGATCAGCACGTTGCGGCAGAACACGATGTCGAACTTGCCCAGACTGGCGTAGCTGTCGAGCAGGTTGAACGAACGGAATTCCACCCGGTTCTTGATCGGCGCCTTGATCACCCAGCGCCCCGGCCCTTTCGGGTCGAAGTAACGCTGCAGACGGTCGGCGGACAAGCCGCGACCGATCGCCAGGCTGTCGTACTCGCCGGTCTTGCAGTTGGTCAGCATGCTGCCGGACAAATCCGTGGCAACGATCTGCACGCCCATCTTCAACTGGCCGAGGTTGCTGCGCTCGAACTCGTCGATCGACATCGACAGCGAATACGGTTCCTGACCCGACGAGCACGCCGCCGACCAGATCCGCAGACGCTGGTTGGGGCTGGCCTTGATCGCCTCGGGCAGCACCTTGTTCTTCAAGACTTCAAACGGATAGGTGTCACGAAACCACAGGGTTTCGTTGGTCGTCATGGCATCGACCACCTGCTCGCGCAAACCGCTGCGCGGCTGGGTCTGGATGCGCTGAACCAGCTCACCCAGGGATTTGATGCCTTGCTGCTCCATCAGTTTGTTGAGACGGCTCGAGACCAGGTACTGCTTGTTTTCACCGAGCAAAATGCCACAGGCTTTTTCCAGGAAGACCCGGAACTGTTCGAAATCCAAATTACCCGTAGACAATGATGCCGCCTCTTAAATCGTGTTGACCGCCAGGGGCAAAGCGCCCCTAGCTGATATCTGCTGCTTTGATCCGGTCGACTACCCGGGATGCCAGGTCATCAGGACGGAATTTGGCCAGGAAGTCATCGGCACCGACTTTCTTGACCATCGCCTGATTGAATACCCCCGACAACGAAGTATGCAGGATGATATGAAGCTTTTGCATGCGTGGATCGCTGCGGATTTCCGCCGTCAGGGTGTACCCGTCCATCTCCGGCATCTCGATGTCGGAAATCATCATCAGGAACTCTTCTTCCGGCTTCTTGCCCTCGTCGACCAGCTTGCGCAGATAGTCCAGCGCCTGCTTGCCGTCGTTCAGCGCCACCACTTCGACGCCGACCGTCTGCAGGCAACGCGTGACCTGCTTGCGCGCCACCGACGAGTCATCGACCGTCAGCACGCGCAGCGACAACGCCTTGCTCTGGGTTTCGACGTCGACCACACCCACCGAAATCGCTTCCGGTGTCGGCGCCACTTCCGCCAGCACTTTCTCGACGTCGATGATTTCGACTAACTGATTGTCCACTCGAGTCACAGCGGTCAGGTAGTGATCGCGACCCGTGCCCTTGGGTGGCGGATGGATCTCTTCCCAGTTCATGTTGACGATGCGCTCCACCGAGCGAACCAGGAAACCCTGGGTCTTGGTGTTGTACTCCGTAATGATCACGAACGGACTGTTCTTGTCTTTCAACGCCCCGGAACCGGTCGCCATTGCCAGATCGAGGATCGGAATGGTTGCCCCCCGGATATTCGCCACCCCGCACACGACAGGACTGGACTTGGGCAT
Organism: Pseudomonas sp. GNP014; assembly: GCF_054344005.1. Taxonomy (NCBI): domain Bacteria; kingdom Pseudomonadati; phylum Pseudomonadota; class Gammaproteobacteria; order Pseudomonadales; family Pseudomonadaceae; genus Pseudomonas; species Pseudomonas sp. GNP014. The sequence goes on from NZ_JBTGUS010000001.1 coordinate 5,842,504, forward strand.
CAACGTCAGCGACGGGCATTGCAGCACTTCCCGCACCTTGAACACGTTGATTCCGTAGAGCTGCTGACCGTCGAGACGGAACAACAACAGCTCCAGGCGATTCTGCCCTACCAGTTGCGTGCGCTGGTTTACCGAATCCATTACACCAGCCATGCCCAGACTCCTACACCAACGCCAAGTGTTGTTGCGACGCACATTCATTGCTAAACGGCACGGCGCTTGCTTTTTAACTCGTATGAACGCTCAAACGACATTTTTCCGACGCCTGACATCTTCCCTTCGCAGAGGGCTTTGCGCGGTGTCCGCCGTTTGCTTCTTTTTCGCTGGCAGCCCTGCCATTGCTGATGCGGTTACCTTGCCTGACATGCTTATCGGCGTCACTCAGGGCTTTCTTGAGTTCACCGTAGAAGACTATCTGGCTACCAGTCAAACGGAAGGCCGCTACGAAATCGAAGTAAACCAGCTCGACCCCCGCATGCACATGCCTATGTGCGACAAGGAATTGACAGCCAGCCTGGAGAGTCCGGCACGTCCGTTGGGCCGGGTAACGGTAAAGGTTCGCTGTGAAGGCACCTCGCCCTGGACCGTGTTCGTGCCCGCTCAAGTCCGCCTGTTTCGCGAGATTGTGACCACCACTCGACCGCTCAAACGCGCCGGCATTATCGAGCCGCGGGACGTGACCTTGCGCGAGCGCGACGTCAGCCTGATCAATCAGGGTTTTCTGACGTCCGTAGACGAAGCGATCGGGCAGAAATTGACCCGACCAACGGTCGCCGATCAGGTGATTACCCAGGTGCATCTGGAACAGGCAGAAGTCATTCGCAAGGGCGATCAAGTGGTCATCATCGCCCGCAGCGGTACGCTGGCTGTGCGAATGCCGGGCGAAGCCCTGTCCAACGGCGGCTTGAAGGAGCAGATCCGGGTGAAAAACCTCAACTCCCAGCGGGTCATCAAGGCGCAGGTCATCGCGCCCGGCCAAGTGGAAGTGGCCATGTGAACCACTGAGCAGAAAACTGGCGCCGACCTCGCCGCTTCCCTAAACTGTGCCGCAGCAGGACACGCGCCGGTACATGAGGCTCATTGCCAAATGGGCCTAAAGTTTTCCAGGGGATGGCCGAAAACATGGCAAGCGTCCAAATTCCCAGAGGTTTTTTATCATGGTCATCGATTTCAGCCGTTTGAACAGCTCCTCGTCACTTACAGGCAGTACGCGTACCAGCGCGCCGAAGGAAACCGTTGAAAACGGCACTTCCGCACCGCTGAATACCCCGGCCGAATCGGCCAGTACCGCAAAAAGCGGGGAATCGGTACACCTCAGCAATGAGGCTCAACAGTTGCAGAAGGTCACTGACAAGCTGCGCGATCAGCCTGCTGTCGACAAAGCCCGTGTGGCCGAGTTGAAAGCCGCGATTGCCGATGGCAGCTATAAAGTCGACAGCAACCGTGTAGCCAGCAAACTGCTCAACTTCGAAGCCCAGCGCTAGGCCACCGCCAGCGCGAGGCTTTTGGACGCTTAGAAACCAAGGCCAGCCATGCACGACACTAATTTATTGCAACTGATCATCGACGACTTTGCTCCAGCTCAACAATTGCTGGAGTTGCTGCAAAACGAGTCCCTCGCCTTGCACGGTCGCGACATGCCACTGCTGGAAGAAATTCTGGCGCGCAAACAGGCATTGATCATTCTGCTCGAACAGCATGGCCGCAAGCGCAGCGAAATCCTCGCCAGCCTCAACCTGCCGACCAATCGGCAGGGTCTTGAGCAATTGGCCAGCCAGTCGAGCATCGGCGACCAATTGCTCAGTCAAAGTGATGTCCTCACCGATCTCATTGCCCAATGCCAGGCGGCCAACGTCAACAATGGCCAATCGATCCTGGTCCAGCAGGCTGCCACAGCCAATCAGCTGAAGATCCTCACCGGTGGCGAGCCGCCAGCGCTCTACGACGCCAGCGGAACCTTCGCCAAGCCCGTCAAGCCGCGTACGTTCAGCCAGGCGTGAGCCATTCGATGGGCCCGCACTATCAACACGTGAAGCATGCTGGCAAAATGCCGGCTAGTCATCGTCAAATTTTGTCTGGAGATTGAGAAAACGTGCCAAACGCCCTAAGCGCGGATGATGCTCCGCAGCCACCAAAGGTGCTGACCACGCCCCTGGAAATCTCCAGCAACCTGCGCCAACTGCAAGAGAGTCATGATCCACTGATCATCACCTTCCATGAACGCAGCCAGCGCTTCCAGAGTTATTTGATCAAGGTTGACCGCGACAGCGCCTCGATCGCCCTAGACGAGATGATCCCGCGCGATGGCGAACGCTTCCTGCTGGCCGGCGAGCCGTTCAAGGTCGAAGGCTTTCACGAAGGCGTGCGCATTGCCTGGGAATGCACCGGCAGGCTGAACATCGAAGAGTCCGATGGCGACCGTTTCTACACTGGCGACTTGCCCACCGAAGTGGTTTACCACCAGCGCCGCAATGCCTTTCGCGCAGCTCTGAAACTGACCGATCTGGTCAGCGTCGAACTGGGCGGCGAGAAGCTCAAGGCGCCAATCAACGGCAAATTGCTGGATATCTCCGCGACCGGCTGCAAGCTGCGTTTCGAAGGTGACATCACTGACCGCCTGCAACTGGGCCAGGTCTACGACCGGCTGATCGCTCCGCCGCTGTTCGGCAACCAGCCGACCTCCGTCGAACTGCGCTATCTGCACTTCGAAGAAAAACTCAACATCACCTTCGCCGGCCTGCGCTTCCACAACATCAGTGGCCCGGCGGCACGTAATGTCGAGCGCTTCGTGTACCAGTTGCAGCGTGAGGCACGGCGTTTCGATAAAGACGACCTCTGAGTCGAACGCACAATGAAAAAGGGCAGTCCTTGGCGGGACTGCCCTTTTTTTTGCGCTGAATGAATGCTCGGCAGGACATTCTGTGGCGAGGGGGATTTATCCCCGCCCGACTGAGCAGCAGGCTTAAGACCATTCAGCGCAGAGCGTCATAAAGATGTGATTGCCGGGTTTCAGGGCCGCTTCGCAGCCCAACGGGGATAAATCCCCTCGCCACGGATTTCCATCCCAGCTCAACTGTCAGGGCCTGGCACCACTGATGTCCGGAGCAGGTTTATCGCTGGCGTCATCCGGGCTTGCAACGGGCTCAGACTCAGGTTCTTTGTCCGGCTCAGTCTCAGGCTCAGGCGTCACCGTCGTCTGCATCTGCTCCTGCACCACCTGCTCATCCACCCGCGGGTCAAGCGCGGCGACCAATGGCGAGCTGGACATGCTGTCCGGCATCGCCACGTGATGCAGCGGCGCGTCGTCGACCTGGTGCAGATTGGTCACCGCTTTCGGACGAATGCGCCACACCAGCACCAGCGCAAAGAAGCTGAAGAACGCATACAGACTTTGGCTGCCGAACAGTTTCATCAGCACACCCGCCAGCAGCGGGCCGATACTTGCGCCGACCCCGTAGGTCACCAGCAGCATCGCCGTCAGCGACACCCGACGATCACCTTCGACGTGGTCATTGGAGAACGCCACGGCCAGCGGATAAAGGCAGAACTGCACCAGCGAACAGAGGAAGCCGACCACGAACAGCACCTCCAGCGGCACCTGCGGCAGGATCGCCAACGGCAATGCCGCCACCGCGAGAAACCCGGCAAAGCAACGAATCAGCAGCGCCCGGTCATAGCGGTCGGACAACCAGCCCAACGGCCACTGCACCAGCAGCCCGGCGAAAATGCAGCTACCCATGAACAGACCGACCTGCTCGGTCGACAGCCCCTGCTGCGAGGCATACAGCGGCGCCAGACCGTAGAACGAACCGATGATCAGACCGGCCCCCAGCACCGTGCTCAACGACTGCGGCACGCGCTTGATAAAGAAGCGCGGTTCCATCGGCGCCGGATGCAGCGGCGCCGGGTGAATTCGCCGAGTCAGCGCCACCGGGACCAGACACAGGGCGAAACACAGCGCGACCAGCATCAACAGTTCCAGGCCCAGGCCTGGGTGCATGACCAGAATCAGTTGCCCCAGCACCAGCCCCAGATAGGACGCGATCATGTAACCGCTGAATACCAGGCCACGCTGGTTGGCGTCGGCCTGCTCATTGAGCCAGCTCTCGATCACCATGTACTGGCACATCATGCCGAGGCCGACGATGGTCCGCAGCACCAGCCACGCCGGCAGCCAGTCGACCAGACCATGCCCGAGCACCGCCGCGCCGACGATCCCGGCACACGCCGAGTACGCGCGGATATGCCCGACCCGGGCGATCAAGCGGTGACCGATCTTGCCGCCCAGCACCAGGCCAAAATAGTTGGCCGCCATCAGCGCACCAACCCACAGTCCGTCGACATGGTCAGCGGCCAGGCGCAACGCCAGATAAGTAGATAGAAGGCCCGAGCCGATCAACATCATCAGCGAGGCGAAATACAGCGCTCGAAAGGATTTCCAGATTTGGCGCATCGGCGTTCCGAGCGGCTCCTTGCAGTAAAGACCGGACTATCAAAACGATAGCCCGGTGGCGACAGTACGTCAGGCCTGGGCTGCTAGAACACGCCGTTCCCAGGGAGTGATTTCGTCAAAGAAACTGGTCAACTCCATGGTCTTCGAAGCGATGTAGCCTTCGATGAACTCTTGTCCGAACAGTTCCCTCGCCAATTGGCTACGTTTCAGACGCTCGAGTGCGGCATGCAAGGTACACGGCAGCGAAAGATTGTCCGGCACCTCGAACTCGCCCTGAATCGCTTCGGTCGGTTCGAGTTCATGCTCGATGCCATGCAAACCGGCGGCCAGACTGGCGGCGATGGCCAGATAGGGGTTGGCGTCGGCCCCCGGCAACCGGTTTTCGACCCGACGAGCGACCGGCGAACTGGCCGGAATCCGCAGCCCTGCGGCGCGGTTATCGTGGGACCAGCAAGCGTTATTCGGTGACGCAAACGGGTGGCACAGGCGCTGATAGGAGTTCACATTCGGTGCAAACAGCGCCGTGAAATCCGCCATGCCCGCCTGCTGCCCGCCGATGAAATGGCGGAACATTGCGGTCGGCTGGCCGCTCTCGTCGCTGAACACATTCTTGCCGGTGGCGATCGCGACGAGGCTCTGGTGAATGTGCATCGAACTGCCCGGCGTGTGCGCCAGCGGCTTGGCCATGCACACCACACTCAGGCCGTGCTTGAGCGCGACTTCCTTGAGCAGGTGCTTGAACAGGAACGTCTGGTCGGCCAGCAACAGCGGATCACCGTGCAGCAGATTGATCTCGAACTGGCTGACACCCATCTCATGCATAAAGGTATCGCGCGGCAGACCGAGGGCCGCCATGCATTTATAGACTTCGCTGAAGAACGGCCGCAGACCGTTATTGGAACTGACGCTGAACGCCGACTGGCCATCCTCGCGACGCCCGTCGAGGCCAACCGGCGGACGGAACGGCTGGGTTGGATCGGTGTTCGGCGCGAAGACAAAGAATTCCAGTTCGGTCGCTACGACCGGTGCCAGACCGCGAGCGGCGTAACGAGCGATAACTTTCTTGAGTTGACCACGAGTCGACAGATTGGAGCTTTCGCCACTCAGTTCATCGGCATCGCAGATGGCCAGGGCACGCGGCTCGTCGCTCCATGGCAGGGGATGGATCATGCTCGGCTCGGCCACCAGCGCCAGGTCGCCGTCATCACTGCCGTAAAACCGCGCCGGTGGATAACCGCCCATGATGCATTGCAACAGCACTCCCCGCGCCATCTGCAAACGCCGCCCTTCGAGGAAACCCTCGGCGGTCATCACCTTGCCTCGCGGCACGCCATTCAAATCCGGCGTGACGCACTCAATCTCATCAATGCCGGTCAGTCGCTGCGCGAGTGAACGCTGGCCATCGGTTGTCATGACGCAATCCTTGTTATTGTGCGAGCCGCGAACGGCGACCCGTACAAAATAGGCTCCGGCTGTTCGGAATATCAAGCAGCGTCAAACAAAAATCCGGGTCACGGCAGATAAAGGCTGAACACCCCGCCACCCAACGGCCCGCCGTTGCTGATTTCGGTATGCCCGACCACGCCATTGCGCTGATGCAAAGCAGCAATGCGGTTAGCGAAATACAGGCCCAGGCCGGTGCTGCCGCTGCCGTGATTGATGCCCTGCACGTAATCGGCCTGGCGCTCGAGCATCTCGGCAGGGTAACCGTCGCCGTCATCGTTGATGCTCAACACCAGTTGCCCGGCCTCGTCGCTGACGGTAATCAACAGCGACTCGCGGGCATAACGAATGGCGTTGTTGATGCAGTTGCCCAACACTGACGCCACCAATTCGCGATCGAAGAACCCCAGCGGGCTCAGCGGATCGACTTCATAAGTGGCGATAATGCCGCGACTGGCGAACACCTCTTGATGCGCCGCCAGTTGCGCCTCGATGAAATCATCCAGCTCGTGATACGCCGGTTGCAGCGGCATCTGGTTGACGCCGAGCTTATACAGCCCGAGCAACTGCACCAGCATGCCGTTGAGGTGGGCGAACTCGAAGTCGATCACGCCCTGCTCTGCCCCGCTGCGCTGCGCTTGAGGCAAGCGCGCCAGCCATTGGCTGTGGGCCTGCATCAGCATCGCCAGCGAGTTCTTCATGTCGTGAACGGTGGAGGCAATCACCGTGGAAAAATCCAGCGCCTGCTCGTCTTGGTTCATTCGCCAAACGCCTTGCTTTTCAGCTTCTGATAACGCGCATAACGCGCGTCGGTGTCGGGCATCAGGCCGACCATTTTCAGGCAGGCCCGACATTCTTCCAGCTCCGCCGACGGCACATTGGTGTCGGTGCCGTGCAGCAGCGACTGGGCCATGTTCAGCGCGATACTGATGTTCTTCGGTTGCATCTTCAGCGCCTTGCGGAACACCTCGCGGGCCTCCACCAGGTTGCCGGTCTTGTACACACGCACGCCCTGACGGTTGAGGTCAGCGGCGGCGTTGCTCGAACTGAGGATAGTCGGGTCGTCGGTGAGCTTGGCGATGTCTTTCATCACCGCCGGATCATCACCATAGATTTCCGCGCAGCTCTTGAGCATCGACGTGCCGGCTTCGGCCTGACCGAGCATCTGCAGTTGCTTGGCGACCAGCAGCGCCGCTTCAGGACTCATGAACTGCTCCATGCCGTCCAGACGCATCAGCGCTTGCTCGGTGAGCTTGTCAGCGGTTTCCGCGTCGTTGAGCAACAGGCTGGTGGCCTTCATCAGGCGCGCGCGAATCTGCAGGCCAGGGTCGGTCGGGTTCTCCTTGGCCACCGCGCTGAGGGTGGTGTTGATCTCCAGCCGCGTGCGGGTGTCGAGACCGCGCTCGCTGCCCTTGCTGATCAATGCATGGGCCAGACCAAGGTTGCTTTCCGGATCCTTGAACCGCGACTGCGCGCCCTGCGCCACCGCTTGCCGATAAGCGCGCGAGGCGGTGTCGAAGTCTTCGTTGGCCATTGCCAGTTTGCCGAGCAGCGCTTGCCGACGCACCGCCAGCGGCGACAACCGGATCGCCTCTTCCAGCACCCGCTGCGCGCCCTTGGTATCGCCTTCGGCGACCAGCACATCGGCCATGCCGTCGTACAACGCCGGCATCATCGGAAACACTTTCAGCGCTTTCTCATAGACGCCCTTGGCCTGCGCCACCTGCCCGCGCTTGAACAGCAACTTGCCCAACCCGGCAAACGCCCACGGCAACGGCCGGTCGGCAATGATGCCGTCGTAAAGGCGCTCAAGGGCTTCGTTCTGGTTCATGTCGCGCAATGCATCGGCGCGATAACGCAGGCACAGCGGCGAATAGCGGATGTCCTGCTTGCACAGCGCAATACAGGCATTGAGCACCTCGACCGGCTTACCGCGATCGAGGGCTTGCAGAATCGGTTTGAGCAACGTCTTGCGCTGCTCCAGACGTTCCAGGCGCTGCGCCAGGCCGGAACGGTTGAACGGTTTGGTCAGGTACGCATCCGGCTCATGCTCCAGGGCACTGAGCACCATCGCCTGACTGGTCTCGGCCGTCACCATGACAAACACCGCTTCATGGCTGATGAGCTTTTCCGACATCAGGTCTTCGAGCACCTGCTGGCCGTTCTTCTTGCCGTCGCCGAGATGGAAATCCTGCAGGATGAAATCGTAGGACTTCTGCGCACACATCTTCAGTGCCTGCTCGCCGGTATCGGCGGTGTCCACATCCTTGACCCCCAGCTCACGCAGCATCGAACGCACGGAACTGCGGAAATCCGAGAAATCATCGACGATCAGAAAACTCTTTTGGTGATACGACAGCATCGAGGATTTCCAGGCAATTGAAGTGAGGGCAATTTCAGGCGCGCAGATGATAGCTGCCGGCCAAATGCTATCAAGCGATTTCACGCGACTTTTAAGTCACCGAGTGGGTTATCGGCCACAAGTGACGTTCCCTGAAGCGGACACTTCAAGATTCCTCGTACAGCGATTACCCTGCGCGCCGGCTTACCTTTCCACTACAAGGTTTATCTCGTGTACATCAAAGGACGTTACATCGTGTCCGCCTGTGCGCTGCTGTTTATCCAGCAAGCGATGGCGGCTGGAATGGATTGTGCGAAAGCTTCGAATACCGTCGAAAAGACGATTTGCGCGAATAAAGGGTTGTATGACCTGGATGCGCAGATGGGGATGCTCTATCGGCAACTGATGACCACCTCTGCGCAAGCCCAACCGGACCTGAAGCAAACGCAGCGTAGCTGGTTGAAAACACGCAATGAGTGCGCCGACGAGGTTACCTGCCTGGATTTGCGCTATCGCGAGCGCCTGCAACTTTTGCAAACGCAGTGGACACAGTCCGCCGCCCATCAACCGGATGGTGTTGATAAACAGGTCTTGGATGACCTCCAAAACAGTATTCGGGCCGCGAGCAAAACTGATCCGCAATTTGCCCTGGAACGGACACTCGCCTCACTGTCATTGAAAAGCCCTGGGACCACGTTTTCCGCCGACCCGGACGCCGATCAATTCTCAGACAAAACGCACTTCCCCAAGACTCGGCCCAAAGGCGTTTCCCAAGACGAATGGAAGGCCTTGAGCACCACCGAGTTCGACGCTGATACGGCCCTGGGCCGGACCATGTTTACCCTGATTGACCTTGACGGTGACCGGCAACGTGACCTGATAGTCGAGACCTACACGGGCGGCACCGGCCTGTACACGTTCGTCGAGACCTTTCGCCGTGAGGGCGACAAGTTCAACCGCAGAACCCCGGCGTCCGACGGCGAATCCATTGGCGGTTCGCTCTACTCTACCAACGACCGCGGCGCCAACCAGTCGGTCAACTGGGTCAATATTGGTGGCAAGGTTTACGCGGCTTATCGCGCCGGCGCGTACGGAGTTGATCGGGTGTATTTGCTCAACCCCCTGCAAATCAACCACGAAGTGCCCATCATCGAGGTTCGCTACGACTACCGACTTAGCGTTCCCCGGACTCAGCACAATGAGGACGGCAAGACGACATTCAAACTGGAGCCAGCTCTGCATCAGTCACTCAACCAAGCATTGACTCATGTAACTGAAAGTCAGACTCAGGCCAGCGAGCAGAGAACACCGATCTGCCCGATTCCACCAACGGCCACCGATACTGAGGGGTATTACAGCTATGGAGCCGGCTATTATGCCATCGAGTCGGTCGCTGACTTCCCGGTGTTCATCGGCAAGGAGTGTTTTATCGGCCGGATGAACAATTGGTTCGGCGCCTACAGCGAGAAGGACGGATTATTTGCGCAAATGACCGTGCGCAAGCCAGACCCGGAAGACGGCGGACGTACCTACGAGGTCAAAGGACGTCGTCAGCTGAGCGGGGTCAGCACCTCGATTGGCAAGTTCGAGGAGAACGGCGACAACTAGCCGAATGATCTCAATCTCAGCGAGTGCTGGTAATCACAGCACTCATGTATTGATTCAAGTCGCGCAGGTCTTGAATCTTCACTACGCCCCTCCATATGTCATGCGGGGTAATCCTCCCAGCCAGGCCCTCCGTAAGGAGTTTTATCCAGCTCGGGAAAATCCGTGGTCCACTCCCCCCAATCCATGTACTCATAGTACTTAGTCATCGCTTCGAAACGGCTTGCCGCTTCGACTTCCCAAACCAGCTTCGACCCCGGCTCAAGCAGTGCACGTGATTCATCGCCGTGAGGCCCCGAGGGACAAAACAACTGCAAGCCATCGGGCTCAAGCCATAATTCATGATTCAAAGTTCGTCCTCATGTCTTAATGAGCCTTTGGCTGGGATTCACAACAGCGTGAGTCTTCAGCAAGGCCCGGAGGTGGCGTGTCAGTGGTCGGTTCAAATATCGTGGGATGGTCGATGTGGTCGGTAGCAACGACAGGACAACAGTCGATTTTTTTCTGACGGCAGCATGAACTGGATATCTGATCGCGGCGCAACAAGCCTCAGATCTTGCCTCTAAAGCGTTCACGCTTTTTACCACGTCGAGAACAACACAGTGTGTTGAAGCCTACACACTGTGTTTCCCCCATCAAAATTAAGCGACGAGTTAATTACGCTTCAGCACTTCAGTCTTTTTTGGGCGGCTGCTTAGAAAGGGTCTTCTCGGTTCCGCGCTTTGCCTGTGGCGCAACTTTAATTTTCCCTGCGGCTGGCGTTGCAGAGACTACCGTGCCGACGTTTGAACTCCATGGCTTCCTCACTTTTAGATGATTTACTGCCATTCATATGTCGTTCGAAGACTAGCTCACTCCCATTAATCCGCAAGAATCATCAAACAAAATGGCCCGGCTGATCATCTGCCAATTGGCAGTGGCACAAAAATGGAAGTCGCGTGTTAGAGGTTGAATCCTTGAACTTTATTCTCGGCAAGTATATGCCGGACTACATTTGGTTCGTCTTGTACATTTCTTTGCTAGCCACACAATCAAGAAGCCGTCGATGACCTGGCTTGCAAAGCAAACGTTCATAGCTACGCTTTAGCAGCAGGCACGCCTATATGGCTTGTCTGCTGAGATTCTAAAGACTTGGTTTGCGGCTTACGCCGGTTACGGCATATCAAGGGTCGCTCGGCCATTCAAGAGGCTCTGATATGTCCGCCACTGATCAAGACGCCGCTGTAGAACCCGCCACAGCGCCTGTCTCCGTCCAAACACCCGCCACTGTCTCTGGGGCTCCCCCAGTAAATGACGAAGTCGTTGATAAGCGAATGCACATTTTTCACTGGCCTGCATGGCAAGCGGGCATGTGGAAAGGCGTAGGCATCGCCCTTGGCATCGCCGGCCTTCTGCTAATCGGGTTAGTCGCCACCTCCATCTGGAGAACGACCTCCATCATTGATGCGAATAGTGGTGATGACCTGGCTTTCACTTTTTCCGGACTAGGGTTAATCAACAATACGCTCCTGCGACTGTTGGCGATGCTGATTGGTGCAGGAATTATATTCGGTGGCCTGGCCGTGTCCTTCTTTTCGAGCAGTGACTCAAATCGAATTTCACTTCATGCGCTGCCCGTTGCTGGTGAGTCATTTAAAGCTATGGTGGCCACCCATACCCCAGGTATTGTGGGTATTTTCATGGGCGGCATTATCATTATCGCCGCGCTGTTTGCTCGTTCTACAAATAACTACACGGCCCCTGATCGTGTAGAAATTACTTCAGGAAGCACGCAATCAACAGAAGCACAGACTAGCTCACCGCCACCTATTCTATTACCAAAATCCTCTGAATTACGAAAACAATACAACGATTCTTTGAAAAAAGAACAAGCTGGGAAGCCTTGAAATGAAAGCGATTAATCTAATGCTTGCGCTATGGCTTGGTCTTCTTTCATTCACAGCAATGGCCGAGAATGGAGATAATCAGGAGTGCACCGCTGCAGAGGAGGCTGCCCAAGAAGCCTATGACAAAACTGCTGACGCCTATAATTCAGGAAATAAGTTTCAAACCAATAGGTACAGCCAATCATTTTTTGAGATTTACGAACGCAACAAAAACTGTCCATTCATTAAAGAATTAGCTGACAAGCTAAACAGCAAAGGAATAACCAAGACATCCATAACGTCTCAGAATAATGTTGATTTAAGGAATATGCTTAATAGCTGCCCTCCACCATGCACAATTAAGAAAACTACAGGTGGAGGTGGTACTCGCACAGGAATGGGCACTCGTGGCGAATTAGAAGATATTCGTTAATGCGAGCGTTAAACACGCCATTCGAAAACATGATCGACCATGGAGTAACACCAGCCGACAAAACAGTTTATAGAGAACCCTAAAAATGAGAACAAACAGACTGATAATTGTCTTATGCATTGAACTTCTATCATTTGTAACAATTGCCAAGGCCGGTGATGGCCTGGAATGTTCTTCTGCAGAGGAGTTTGGTCAAAAAGCTTATGATAGAACTGCTACTGCCTATAACTCAGGTGATACAAATACAGCCATTATGTATAGCAAGGCATTCTGGGATATTTATGAAAGCAATGGGAGCTGCATTTTCTTAAAAAATCTTGCCAGCAGGCTCAATAGCATAGGAATAACCAATTCATCGGTTGTGTCCTGCCCACAGTCAAATAAGATCCCTTTAGGGATTGCTGCGCTATCTAACGACTGCAAACCCACCCCACCAAAAATTAAAACCAAGACTATGTCAGAATCAGGTGGAGGTGGCTTTTATAGAGGAATTATAATATTTGATAACATAGACCAACGCCATCACGGAATTGATAAATTTGGCCAAATAGTTGACCCATGATTTAAAAGCCTCCTATAACTAGGGAGGATTTTCATTCCTGCAACAAATCATCTCAACAACGAATCTTTTGTCGCAGATATATAGTCGTTGCTCGCCTTGACCTGATCACTCCCTTACTCGATTTGCCGCAAAAGGGAGCCTTATAGGGCTTCATCATGGATATGTCTAAATCGGCGACTGGTACACTTCGGTACGCTAGGTCTTTACATCACAAACCCGAGAGAGTTTGACCATAGTTCTTTAATGCTTCGTTGGCTTTCCAGCCCCCCAACTGGGCGAATTCTCAACAAAGTCTATCGACATCGTTAGCTCGCGCTTAATGCTCTAAAATACAGAATCGAAACCGGGATGAGCACGCGATTCATGTAGAACAGTCACCAGTTGCAAAAGCTCTCGAGCTTGGGCAATCGGCATTTGAACGTCGCAATAAACTGTGTCGTCGTCTCTTCGAGCCATTTTTAAATCCTCCGAGGTTTTACCAGGTTGGCTACAGGCCTGCCTCGAACTCATCAAACTGTTAGTGCCTGGTTCCCAATTGTTGTAGATAGCAGAAAGCTCTGAAGCTCGCCCGGCCATTTCCTTTTTTGAAGGATGCGATCAAGTACCTCGAATTTTGGGTAGTGATCACCCAGAACCTGCCCTCTTTACGGACAAAACGTATGGTCGAAGTTCGCAGCAGGTGGCCATCCGAAAACCGTCCTTCTAAGTCTCGCTTAGCGTGTTCAAATATGACTCCATACGCCAAGCCAGCCGAGAAAAACACGTCGCTCAGCGCCCAGCCCACCACTCGGCGCGCGTAAAGATCCATAACGACAGCCAGGTAATGCCATTTCCCTTGAGCCCAGATGTAGGTGATGTCGCCACACCAGACCAGATTGAATCGCCCCGGATTCTCTAGGCACCTTGCAAACTCATTGCGTAACGCTTTTCAAACTCTACCGGTGACAGTTGATTGTTGAAACCATGCCGGCGTTTTGCGTTGTAGAACATCTCGATGTAATCGAACACATCACTACGAGCATCTTCGCGCGTGGTGTAGATTTTTCGCTTGATCCGTTCCCGTTTCAGAAGCTGGAAAAAGCTCTCGGCCACGGCGTTGTCATGACAGTTGCCTCGGCAACTCATGCTGGCAATCAAATTGTTTGCCTTCAAAAAACTGCGCCAATCGGAGCTGCTGTACTGGCTACCTTGGTCGGAATGAACCATCACCTCTTGCTTCGGTTTACGCCTCCAAACCGCCATCAACAACGCATCAATAGCCAGATCACTGGTCATCTGCGACTTCATTGACCAGCCAACGACCTGACGAGAAAACAGATCCAGTACCACCGCCAAATACAACCAGCCTTCATACGTACGAATGTAGGTGATGTCGGTGACCCAAACCTTGTTGGGTTCCACGACCATCGAACTGGCGCTTCAGCAAATTGGGTGAGGCGACCGCTGGCTTACCTCCATACTTTCCAGGGCGACGCCGATACCCTGTCTGAGAGCGCAGACCTTCAAGACGCATCAGCCTCGCTACAAGATGGCGGCCACAATCTTCACCGACCTCGCGCAGATCGTCGTGGATTTTGCGATAGCCATAAACGCCGCCGCTCTCCAGCCAGGAATGCTTGATCAAACCCAGCAGTCGCTGGTCGTCTTTGGCGCGTACAGATTGCGGCTCAGACAGCCAGGCGTAATAACCGCTGGGATGGACTTTCAGCGTCAGGCAAAGCCGTCGAATCGAATAGTCGCCCGCGCGCTGCTTGATAAAGGCGTACTTCAGCCGCACTCCTTGGCAAAGTACGCGGCGGCCTTTTTTAATATGTCTCGCTCTTCAGTGACGCGCTTGAGTTCCGCTCGCAGACGACGTAGCTCAGCGTGCTGATCATCATCCTGCTGCCGTTCTTCTTGAGGTTTGCTGTAGCGCTTTATCCAGGCATAGAGGCTATGCGTCGACACGCCGAGACGGGCCGCCACATCAGCGACGGGTAGCTTCTTTTCGATCACTTGATTGACCGCTTGGATTTTGAATTCTTCGGGGTAATGCGGGTTGCTCATGGCACCTCCTAATTGGCCTCAGTTTAAGGCAAAGAGGTGTCTACGAAACCCGGGGCGATTCACGCTTAGCGTACGATTTTATCCAAATTCTGGTGGTTTACCTTCATAGTCTCCAGGCTTCACGCCGATAGCCGATAGCCGATAGCCGATAGCCGATAGCCGATAGCCGATAGCCGATAGCCGATAATGTGAGTGCACCTCCATGATAGAGCTGTCACTAGAATTTAAGATACTTACCAGCTTGATAGCTTTACAAGTGCGCGAGATGGGGTTCAAAACGTCGTTTTTTAGTCAGTTTCAATGTGAAACGCGTCCGCCTCGCGCTCGCCCCCCTCAAATAATTCAGGGAAGGCCCTCTGAGATCTACCGGTGCAGCTGCTTAAGGTGAAAACCAGGCATGCGAGCTAATCCAGCCAAGGAGATGGTGGACAAAATGATGGCAAATTAGTAGCGTTACACGATTGCTTCGAAATCTGGCGATACGACTAAGACGACCGCATATGTCGCGATCTATGAGCCGATCACACGCTTGTCGCAACAATTTTTCGGATAAGACCTTGATATTGCTAAGCATCATAGGGATATGAATTTTGCGTGAATCAAAAATCAAAGAAATAGTTTGTGGGGACATTGGCAGAGATGCTTTTGCTGCGTATTCCCCTTTTGCAGTTAACTCTCCTGATAAATTAATCGAAGCGGCGCGAAAAACGCTAGCTTTAGTTCCACCTGTTTTTGGATCCTGTGTGATGATTAGCGCAGGGTTCGTAGCGGCGCTGAAATCTTACTACTCTATTCCAGCTATTGCTGTAATAGGTGACCTATACATTAACGGCGCCCCCGTATTCAAGTGCACAAAACATCCCCACACCGAGCCGCGACAATTCGACTATTCGTGAACACTGGAATGGACACTGTTGGGTTGAAGTTGGCGGCTACATTTGCGACCTGTCACTTTTCCGATCAGCATATGCGCTCAAGGGGCCAAGTCTCCTGAAGAGTTTCATTATAAATATTTTCGGAGAGAGAAAAGGCGCGATCCTATTACCACTGAACAACCTTCCCCAGGAAATGGACTTCATACCAAAACACGTATTAAACGAAAGTCAAATCAGTGGCATCCTTTCCGGTCTTGCAGAACAAAATTCAACCGTCCCCAAAACATAACATTGTAAAAATCAAATCAATCACAAGCTCAATCAAGGAAAACCCATGTCAACATCAGACCTAGAACAACTATTTAAAAAGTACGCACCATCAGGGCCAAAGCTACTTCAACGAGGTGCCCTTGCCATTCTAATTTGCATGGCGCTCGGCATGCTGTATGCAATGTATATCATGGAAACTCCCGCAAACCTGGCGAAAGAAAATGAATTCTCTTTCAGACAGGGAATCGGCCTGGGCCTTGGAATATATACATCAATTATTCCTATAGCCACTCTAACCTTTTCTTACTACCAGAAAGTAATGCGTGCAAAAAAACGCGCCATCAAAGAGACAATCGAAAAAAACATCAAAAACTAACACCATTCATCGCGACAACCGAGCTCATCATATTGAGCAAAAAGTCGGAGAAACCTTATGCCCATTCCAAGGTTAAAATCTAAAATAGAAATCGAAGCCATCGACATCCCCACAATGCATGAAATGTCTTTACCCAAATATAAAAAATATCTCAGTAACGAACTATTTCTTGTTGACCACCACAATGTGCTCCGCTCAGGCCTAGGTGGATACCCGCTCGCGGTTACTCGCCCCCAACTGGAAATTCTGATAGATCATCTTCAAAGCCTCAAGGAAAAAATTGGTAAAAAATCCGATTAACAAGGTGTAAAAATATTGTAGTAATCTCGATGAAATATGGCTTTAAACATAAGACTTACATGGATCTTAAGCATGCACGCAATTGACCCGCAAGAGGCACTAGTACCAATTTTCGTAGAGTCTCGCGACTCAGGAAGAATCCAACAGGTAGGAACTGGAATATTTGTCGAATTCCAAGCAAAGCCGTTTTTGTTTACCGCTGCACACGTTACAGACACGATGCGTAGCGGACAATTAATGGTCCCTACTTCCGATGGGCTCGTCGAAATTGATGGGTACATGGCCTATGTTGACCTCCCCCCTGAAGAAAATAGGGAGGATGATCCAGTAGACATTGCGTACTGTAGACTCAGTACTAATTTTGCCAAGAGTATGCTTGCTTATTTTAAACCACTCCCACAGTCTCGCTGCGAGATTATTCATAGCGCACTGGATCTTGGCATTTGTTCTATCTACGGCTACCCAGTCAGCAAAGCACGACAAAACGGAGACCGTTTTAGTTCAGAGACTGCATCATACCGTGGAGTTGTTGCAGAGGAGCGAACCTATCAAGAGCTAGGTCTATTTGCAGACTCAAGCATCGTGGTGCACTTTAAGAAAAAAAATGCTGTTTCTTCTGGGAGTGGAAAAAAAATCAACCCTCTCAGCCCTCGAGGCGTGAGCGGGGGCGGCATATTTGCATGGCCCGAGGGCCATGAACTATCTAATGATTGGTCTCTCACTCGCTTGGTAGGTATTTTTCATACCTATAAGGAGAGCAAGGGACTTATGATTGGCACTCATCTCACATCTTTAATTGCGGCAATCCAGCTTGGGCAAATGAAAGACTTTGGAGGTATTGAGTAAATAATCAATACTCGAACATTATTCATCCATGTACAGCTACAGCTTAGGAGTTTCGATGCACGAAATTGAGCGCCTTCTGGAAAAATTAGACTCCGTGAGGCCCTACCGTCCCAGCGCCCCAAAAACGGTCTACGAGGCTTTTCTGGAAAAATCCTTCACCTATGGTCTTGCCACTGCCATGGTGCCCTTTGCTGTATTGTGCCTCCTAGCTATGTGGCACAAACTCTATTCACCTTTGTCCAGTGGCTGGGTCACTGTAGCGCTTTGGAGTGGTCCGATTGCACAAGGCATTGCCCTCTTGTCTTTCGCCGCGCCGATGTTGATGATGGCACGTACAATATTTTCTTGGCGAGATGACAACCGTAGTTATCGCAAAGGCGAGATCGAACATGACCACCTCCAAGCATCCAGTTTGATGGAAGAACCGGCAAACAAACTGGAGCTTGCAAAACAACGATTAGAACTCAAGATAAAGCGTCAAGAGCGACGTCTAGGTCTTTTTATGGAGGCGGATGCAAAAAAAACCGCGCTCTTCTCGCTTATTTCTCTTAGCTACGCGTTCGGCAACTCAGTTACCCATTCCGACTGGTCAAAACTCACAGCTACCAGCTTCACTAGCCCTCTGATCGACCAGATTTTCGTATTCGGCATGATCGCCTTGCTAATGGTGTCCATCAGTGCCATCGCGATCAAGATTATTGCCAATCGCGACACCTACCGGATAGAAATAATCGAATTGGCCCTCTCACTCAAAAACCTAAAACCTTCACGGCAAGTAAAGCGGATATACCGTAGAACATCTGCGTCAACTTGATATCGACGCATAGAGTGAAGTAGGTAGCGTCGACTCCTCACGAAACTCAAGACCTATGCACGGTGCATAGGTCCGCCTCCCAACACGATGCCTACTACATAAGGCAGCCATGCTGCGTAGCTCAATCTGATTGCCTGCATTCGCCAGCCGCCACCGGTTTCACGGCAGCGGCCATTCTCTCCGCAATTTCGATCAAGACGTCGACAATGCGCGCATGCTCCAGCGTCTCGTGAAATGGACTGAGTTTGTTGAAGGTTGCGCACCTTTGGTACACCGGCTGGGTGGCTTCGGGTGCTCTGACCCATTTTCGAATGGTGTTTCTCGACAGTCCGGTACGCTTGGCTATCTGATGCAGCGAAAGCTTGTCGCGGAAGTACATCCGCCGGATTTTTCCCAACATTTCCATGCTGATAACCCTGTGTTCTCCTGCTCGAAAAGTGAGCAGAAGCAGTTGAACACCTGGGTCAGTTTTCAGTCGGCAGAACAGCCTTTACTGGGTCAGTTTTCGGTCAGCGGCAACAATTGGCAACCTGATTCGACCATGCGGGACCTCAATGGGTGCAATTTTCATCTTTTATTGGCTATACGCCATGTTTGCTAGCGGTAAATCGATTGCCTCGACGGTAATAGGCTATTTTATTTTAGCTCTCGCTATATTTACCTTTTTAAAAATAGCTCAATCCGTAGCCACGACGTATTTTGGGGTTGTGGTAGATCCTAAAAATGACAGAGTACTGCTTCCCAAGGATATGGCCAACTACTCTATCTCCGACTATTTCAACCTTAAATTTGTTACCGAGCTCGGGACAATGGAGGAGGTTCCATTGAGTCAAGTTAGGCGTATCACCCGTCAAGCTGGAAAAAAACTCTATATTCACGGCAAGCTTGGATCGCGAGGCATGGAGTTCTCTAAAAAGCAAAAGCGCGACGAGTGCATTTCTGCCATCGAGGACGCAAGCAAGTCCAGATCTTCTATTGAATTTGAAAACGCATAACGTAAGCAATACACATTTACTTATATAGAATCAATTATGCGATCTACTATTTATTCAATTGTTGCAATCGTCTGCGGCCTTTCTAACAGCGCACTTGCTAAGGACAATTATTCACCAGCATATAGCAACTGCATGGACAAAGCTGGCGGTGCGACCTATGACATGGTCGAATGTTCCAGTGCCGAACTCTCACTACAAGATGCAAGATCAAATCTTGCTTACAAAAACGCAATGGGCGTTTTATCAGACGAGAGCAAGAACAGACTACGGGAAGCTCAACGGATTTGGATTAAATTCAGGAATGCTGACTGTAGTATCTACTATAATCTTTCGGGCGGCAATATGGACACTCTTAATGGGGCTGGTTGTGAGATTAGCATGACGCAAGAGCGTGCGGATGCGCTTGAATGGATCGCTCGGAATGGTGGTGAGTAGGATCTTATGAGGTGCGAACGCCAAGTACCTTCCATAACTATCTTACTGATCCATCATAAAAGGATTTATATGTTTACTCTAATTCTCTCGCTAGCCTGCGCAGCTGGCGCTGGATGCGACTACGATGAGTACAAGGTAGCTGAGTTTAATAACAAGAATTACGCAAGCAGCATGTGCTCGGCACTATCGAACGTGCTAATGGCCGCCCGCACCCCACAAGATAAAGAACGTGAGGCATTGTTCCGTTGCTTAGATAATGACGACCCGAAAAATGATGGGCGCAAACTATATATCTCGGAAGCTCCTCAAACAATCATGTTCTTGGAAACTTGCCCCTTGGATGGAAGAAGTGGCCGTTTCAAAAAACAGGGTAGTGCTGAGTGCGAAGCGCAAGATATAGCAACATTCTACGGAGAGCATGCTTCCGCAATGTGCCAAAATAGGTTAAATAATACACAGCCTGTTTTTGCGGCAGAATATGACAGCCGGAAATACACCGGCTACTTGAATTGCGTATCTATAGCACCTGAAACAGACGCACTCTAGTCATTCTCCTGCCTGATTGGCATTTAGACTCATGCCAATCAGGTAGGAAAGATACAAAATTTATTTTGTTATCAGACCAACGGATCGACCAACAGATGTGATTAATGCCAAAGGCAATTATACGCTCCTGATTAAACTCCGTTATCAATGTCCATTATCGCCTTGATCCCTTGGATAACTTTTACAATTTCATTGTAGTAGCCCTTAACCCTAGCCAATGAAACATCACCAGGCTGGCCATGTGCTATCCCATGCCTAAGGGTTACAAGACTATCAATAGCTTCTTTTCTTTCATCCGAGATAAGCTTCTCAATATCAACCCTCCAACTCTCATCGAAAGAAAGCAGATGAGTTGACAGCTTAGTAGACTTCAAGTTCGTGAGGTTCTTGATAGATCCGGATACATAGTGCGTTATTTGTGGAGACGCGCGTTTCTTCACGTACTCGGTGGTAAAGTTCTTTATTGTTTGATCTAGAAACCCAGAAACCAAAACACACAAGTGTCTTGCGAAATCAGCACGTAGTTCGGTTTCCATGATATCGATTTTGTCTGCACGGGCAAATGCTGCATCGAGTGCATTTTTTAGCGAGGCATGACGCTTCATGGTCTAAACCTCACTAAACGCTAACTCAGCCAGTTTTATGCGCTCAGCAACTTGATCCTCCCGCGCGGTGGCTTTCCCTACTGCTGCTAAAAACTTGTCACACTTCAGCAGGTTTTCGTAAGCGTGTAGGACTTTCCCTTTGTCGATATCCCCGCCTTTCTCAAGTCGTTTCGCTACGCCAAGCATAACAGAGTCAAAGACAGCAGCATTCAGAGCATTGGTCAACCTGAATGGTTTAGGCCCAACTACCTCAGTAATTAAGTTGATTGCGTCAACAAAAGCTTTCTCGATTACTTGGTCGCTCTCTTTCGTCAGATTCTGATTGTACTGTGCATATATCGTAAGGAAATCTTTCATTGGGCTTGAGTATGGCACAGGTGAGAACTGTAGCGCGATGAATCTAAGCACCAACTCATGGTCTTTGAGATTTCTGGACGGCTTGCCGAAAGCTACGCGCCATGCTTTAGTTTCATTAAGCTTCCGCACTAAGTGCATCAACTTACCAGGAGCTAAAGCCACTCGAATTTCATGCGGAGACAATCTTGTTCCGCCAGAGTTTAGGCGTTCGAAAAGCGTGTAGATACTTGAAAGATCTTGTGACTCCTGAGTTTTCTTAATCACGGTGGCGTGAATAATTGCATCATCAAGCGTCCTTCTTTGATCCTCGTCAAGCGTCTTATATGTTCTACCCTTAAACTGTTCTTGAACACCTTCTAATGAAAACTCTTTCTTATTCAACATGCCTTCGTAAAAGGCGGAGAGTGTGAGCAGGCGTTGCTGACCATCCAGCACTAGCAGTCTCTTATCTGACTGCTGCACTAAGAAAATCCCAGGTACTGGTAAACCTAGAAGCAAGGACTCTACAAAACGATCGCATTGAAGTTTACTCCAGATAAACTTGCGCTGGAAAGCTTCAACTTCAAAAACCAAATCGTTTGAAGGGTCGAATGACGGAATCACGATGTCACTTTTCTTCAGTCGACTAACTAAACCATCAACCGGATAGTCAGCCCCATAGAATGTCAGATCAAATTTATATTCGGTTGCTTCCTCCTGTTCGGCAGAGTCCTCTAGCTCGGTGCTGTCGTCAATCTCGTCGTATGTGGATTCAGTGGTGCTCACGATTCGGTTCTCCTTTGATGAACGGCTTCCTGCGGCTGATGATGCCATTTTGCCTTGCCTTCTCGGTAGTTACCATGTGTAAGGTAAGGTATGCCTAGGCTGATACAGGCTGATTCCACCTTTCCCAGCCTTTTCACTTGATATGTGACACCCAAAATGCAACGTTATTAGGACAACACCCTAACTGATACAGGTTGCATTATGTTCATCCGCGCTTACCTTCGAGCCTCAACCGACGAGCAAGATGCCGGCCGCGCACGCACGGCTCTCGAGAAGTTTGCGAGCGACCAGAACAAAGTTATTGCCTGCGAGTACCTAGAGAACGCCAGCGGAGCGACCGCGGACCGGCCTGAGCTGCTGCGCCTGCTCAAGGATGCCCGCAAGGGTGATGTGCTGCTGGTGGAATCAATAGACCGCCTCTCGCGCCTTCCTGTAGAGGATTGGCAGAAGCTCAAGGCTGCGATCGACTCCAAGGGCCTGCGCATCGTCGCGTTAGATCTACCGACCAGCCACCAGGGTATGCAGGACACTAAGGGGGATGAGTTCACCGGGCGGATGCTGGGAGCAATCAATTCAATGCTGGTGGAAATGATGGACGCCATTGCGCGTAAAGATTACGAGCAGCGTCGCGAGCGCCAGGCCCAGGGCATCGAGAAGGCTAAGGCCGCTGGCAAGTACCAAGGCCGCCCCGTTGACGCTGATATGCATAAGCGTGTGACCGAACTACTAGGCGCCGGCCTCGGCATTCGCGCAACGGCTCGGCACGCCAGCTGCTCCACAACGACCGTATTACGCATTCGCGATCAGTTAAATGCTTAACCCTTGCTCCACCACATACACAGAGAATGCAATCAATGGACGATCGCGATAACGCCCAACACAGCGAAAGTGTCGACCTAGCGTATAACACAGCCCTTACAAAGCTAGACGTAGCCACGTGTGAAGCGATGGCGGTTAGTCAAGCTATTGATGTTGAAAGCTCAGAACTACATCTAGGGTTCTCTGTACAGATTTTCAAAAAATTATGCAGCCACTCCGTCGCACTGATCTGTGCAGTACCTCGATCGCGCTGGGTGAAATCGGATTTTGAGAACTGGGATTTCGCCTGTGCTGCTGGTCAATGTCGCGCGATCATCGAGGGGTATTTACTATTTCTCTACCTTACCAAAACACCATCTTGCGATGCGGAATGGTCAGCAAGGCTCTTCGTGCTTTACATCAACGATTGCACGAGGCGAGCGAAAATGATGAGGAATGTCGGGGTAGCTGAGGAGGCGAACGACTGGACACGCCAAGCAGAAGAGTTACGGCAGAGACTGAAGATAAACCCTTGGTTCATCACTCTCGACGAAAAGGTTAAAAAGCGCTGTTTGGCTGGAGATAATCTTATGATCTCCAGCAGAGACGAAATGCTTGAGCAGGCCGGATGGGAAAGGGCGAATTTCTACGCGATTTGGGATCTGCTGTCTCAGTATGCGCACGTTTTGCCGATGTCCTTCACAAGTATGGAACCTGACGGTCGTGGGTCAGGTGCCGCAAATGAAGCGGACATTGACTACCTTATGGCAACAATTTCTTGGTGTGCAGACACCGTACATTCAGCCACGAATCTGATCTCCGCTGCTTTTCCGACTACTGCGATAGTCCGACAAGGGCTGGATTCAAAGTTCGAACCAGGACCAAAACCAAATAGCCCATGAACGGCGGCGCTAAGACATAGATCTAAGCAATTTTGCACCCGCCTTGCACCCACGGAGCATTGACGAGAAAAACAGAAAACGCTGTAGACCTTGATTTATATGGTGTCCCAGGGCAGGTTCGAACTGCCAACCTTCCCCTTAGGAGGGGGATGCTCTATCCAATTGAGCTACTGAGACACTGAGTTGTCACGGCCGGATGCGGCGCGACGGACGGCGAGCATGTTAACGGCCAGCCCTCTATTTGTCATGTCGTCCGTGGGCTTTTTAAGTGTAGGCAGGCGCCCTACAACCTTGCGGGATGATTTACCGTGCAATTTGCACTGCCGCAAAAAGCCATCATTGCAGAATGCAACCTGAGCCTGTTGAAAAACCCTTCCAAATGCTTGTTTTTAAGGGACTTAACAGCGGTTAGACTGTTGGCACGACGGCTGCTTTGTCTGTTCACATAACAGAACAAACGGAGTCCGCCCCATGAACAGCACTCTCCTGCTTGCAAACGCAATCGCTCTCGCGGTTTTGGTTGGCTTTCATTTTGTTCCCGAGAGTGCTGAACCGGTGGCTCAGCGTATGCCGCATTACTTGCAGGTGCAGAAAGCACCGCAGTGGGCGGTGTTGAGCGATCAGAGCGACTTCGCGGCGCAGGCAGTCAATGAGCCTGAGCAAGCACTGCCGACGCGCGACACCGAACGTCTGGTTTTTTGAAATATCTTCAGGAGTACAGCATGTCCAAATCAGCCGCAGGATTTCTGATCCTCGCCTTATTGAGTGGCGTCGTGCATTTTTCGCTGTTCGAGGAAACCGAAATCACCCTGCCCCTGGTTGGCTGCGGCGTGTTTGCGGTGTTGTTCGCACTGGCACTGGTCGCCGGACGCAGGATCAAGTTCGATCCGGTGTTGCGTTGAGCCGGATCAAGTCCAGTAATTGATTGACGGCATCCACCAGAGCACCTGAATTGTCGATCAGATGAACAGGCAGATCGCTGGTTCGCCGGTCCTTGAATAACGCGTTACGCGCAAGCCGCGCATCGATCTGCTCAAAGGTCTCTCGACCGCGCCGCACCAGGCGCTCGCGCAATACTTCATCCTTCACCGTCAGCAGCACCGGGATCAGCGTCGGATAGTGTGTCAGCGCGTCACGCAGATTGGCGCGCGAGCCGTTCACCAGCACATGACGACCGGCGCGCAACCATTCGTCCATTTCTATCGGGATGCCATACGCGAGGCCGTTGGCGTGCCAGGCGAGGGCAAAATCGCCGTCACGCTCGCGCTGATCGAACTCTTGCGGCGTGACGCCGACGGCGTCTTCACCCACCGACTCCGCTGATCGGGTAATCACCCGGCGAATGATTTCGCAGTTCATTGCCCGTAACGGCTCACGCGCCGCTTCGATCAGGCTGTCCTTGCCCGATCCGGAAGGCCCCATCAGATAAATAAGCCTGCCATCCATCCTGAAAACATCCTCCGGAACGTGTCTGCCCCTAGTAAATCGGCAAATTGCCACTATCCTGTACAGGTAAGGAAACAAGGATAGAAAGCCGCATAGCATGCACGTTCTGAAGCCTTCGGGCATCAATTGATGTGCATCAGGAAGCGGCCATTGATGCGGGCCAAGGCAAAGTTTTCCAACCAGTCCGCATTTCTGATAATTGGTGCTGGCATTACGCCTTTACCCAGCTCAATATTTGTCACAGAATTGACGCCAATGATCTGGCAATTTTGAGGCATGATGCGGGCCTCTTAACAATTCAGGTTGAACCATTTGGCGCGGATGCTTGTCCTACCACACATCCTGCGGCCAATTCCGAGAACCGCTCCCCTGAACTAACCGGTTAAATATATGCGCCCATTGAAACAGGCAATTTATTCCAGCCGTACGGCTGACAAGTTCGTCGTACGTCTGCCAGACGGGATGCGTGAACGCATTGCCGAGGTGGCTCGCAATCATCATCGCAGCATGAACTCCGAAATCATTGCACGCCTTGAGCAGAGTCTTATTCAGGAAGGTGCACTGGGCGAAGAGCTGAGCATGCGCCTGGACAGCCCAGAGCTTTCGCTGCACGAGCGTGAACTGCTGCAACGCTTCCGTCAGCTGTCTCACCGTCAACAGAACGCTCTGGTGTCGCTGATCGCTCACGACGCCGAGATGGCCGCAGACGCGTCCTGAGCCATACCGAACATCTCAAGCCAGCATAAGTGCTGGCTTTTTTTTGCCTGCGATTTGACGCGTTAGCCGCCTGACATACATTCGTGGTGAGGGGATCTATCCCCAATAGACTGCGAAGCGGCCCCAAAAAGAGGGACTGCTGCGCAGTCTATTGGGGATAAATCCCCTCGCCACAGGTTACTAATCACCCATCAACAGGCACAAAAAAGCCCGCCATTTTGGCGGGCCTTTTCTTTGCAGCCGGTTAGAGCAGGAAGATTGTCGCCAGCCCCAGGAAGATGAAGAAGCCACCGCTGTCGGTCATGGCGGTGATCATCACACTCGCGCCCATCGCCGGATCGCGCCCCATCTTCGCGAGGGTCATCGGAATCAGCACCCCCATCAGCGCCGCGAGCAACAGGTTGAGCGTCATCGCAGCGGTCATCACCACTCCCAACGACCAACTGCCGTAGAGCAGATAGGCAACCACACCGATCACCCCGCCCCAGACCAGACCGTTGATCAACCCAACCGCCAGCTCCTTGCGCATCAGGCGCGAAGTGTTGCCCGTACTGACCTGGTCAAGCGCCATGGCGCGCACGATCATGGTGATCGTCTGGTTACCGGAGTTGCCGCCGATACCCGCCACGATCGGCATCAGCGCCGCGAGCGCTACCAGCTTCTCGATCGAGCCCTCGAAAAGACCGATCACCCGCGATGCGACGAACGCCGTGATCAGGTTGATGGCCAGCCACGCCCAACGGTTGCGCAGGGATTTCCAGACCGAGGCGAAGATATCTTCCTCTTCGCGCAGACCGGCCATGTTGAGGACTTCGCTTTCGCTTTCCTCACGAATCAGGTCAACCATTTCGTCGATGGTCAGACGTCCGATCAGCTTGCCGTTCTTGTCGACTACCGGGGCCGAGATCAAGTCATAACGTTCGAACGCTTGAGCGGCGTCGTAGGCGTCTTCGTCCGGGTGGAAACTCACCGGATCGCTGGCCATGACTTCAGAAACCTGTTTCTCCGGATCGTTGACCAGCAAACGCTTGATCGGCAGCACACCCTTGAGCACACCGTCGTAATCGACCACGAACAGCTTGTCGGTATGACCAGGAAGCTCTTTGAGACGGCGCAGATAACGCAACACCACTTCGAGGCTGACATCCTCACGGATGGTCACCATTTCGAAGTCCATCAGCGCGCCGACCTGCTCGTCGTCATAGGACAGGGCCGAACGCACCCGTTCGCGCTGCTGGTTATCCAGGCTCTCCATCAGCTCATGGACGACGTCTCGCGGCAGCTCGGAAGCCAGGTCAGCAAGTTCGTCGGCATCCATGTCCTTGGCCGCAGCCAGGAGCTCGTGATCGTCCATGTCGGCGATCAGCGTTTCTCGAACGGAATCGGATACTTCGAGCAGAATGTCGCCGTCGCGATCGGCCTTGACCAGTTGCCAGAGCGTCAGACGATCGTCCAGCGGCAAGGCTTCGAGAATGTAAGCGACGTCGGCGGAGTGCAAATCATCGAGCTTGCGTTGCAACTCGACGAGATTTTGCCGGTGAACCAGGTTTTCGACCCGGTCGTGATGCGGACCTTCCTGACGATGAGTCAGGTCTTCAACGACACGCTGGCGCTGCAGCAGCTCGACGACCTGAGCCAGGCGATCCTGCAGGCTTTCCTGTGTTTTCTTTACTTCGATTTCGGACATAGGCGAACTCCACTCCCAGCAGCGGGGCACGCCGGAAGGATCAATCAGTCAATTCATGATTGGTAAAACGCGGTACTGAGTAACTACTGGGTAAGTCCATGGAGGTTTTCCATAAGCCCCGGCGGGGCTGACGGGCGCAATGATACACCGCCTGACGGTTTTAAACGTTAAAAAATCACGGTCGAAACAAGCGCTTGCGAAACAAACCTGAGCGCAGTCCTGATCCTTGCAAATGCGACGACTCATCCTGAAAAGAAAACACACCGGCGACAAAAAATGTAGCGACTACCCTTGAGCGTAGATCGTCATGGAGGACGCCGAATGCCATCGAAAACTTCTATTTTTGTCCTGACCAGCCTGCTCTGCCTGCCTCCCGCCGGGGCCGCCACCACGCTTCATCGTTGCGAAGCCGTCGACGGCAGTGTCACCTTCACCAGCATGAGCTGCGCCAGCGGCGAGCAGCGATCCGTGCAGGAAGTTCACCCCTACTTGCCAGGCTCGGTCATCGCGGTGATGCCCGAACACGACCACGAAGAAACATCCGGTATGAAAACCAGAAGACGCGAACCAGGCGTTGTCGGCACGGCAGTAGATCAATGCGGCAATCTGATCAGCGCCAGGCAACGTCGTGAAGCAATCATCAATCAACGCGTGATTGCCGGCATGAGCCAAGAGGATGTTGAAAGCGCACTGGGCAAACCCGACAAGGTGAATGTCCGGACTTCGACAACCAGCTATCGCTATGACCTCAAGCGAGGCCGCAGTGCTCAAGTCGATTTCGATGAGAGGGGATGCGTGAAGGGAAAAGCCAAATCCCGGACAGCAAAAAGCCCGCGTTAAACGCGGGCTTTTCGGTATATGGTGCACTCGACAGGATTCGAACCTGTGACCGCTCGGTTCGTAGCCGAGTACTCTATCCAGCTGAGCTACGAGTGCATTTTGTGTTTTTAGACCAGACCACAACTGGTTGAAGCCAAGTTATTTACATCGCTGCAACTAACTCTTAAATGGTGCACTCGACAGGATTCGAACCTGTGACCGCTCGGTTCGTAGCCGAGTACTCTATCCAGCTGAGCTACGAGTGCATTTGTGTTTGTTAGACCAGATCACACCTGGTTGAAGCCGAGTCATTTACATTGCTGCAACTGACTCTTAAATGGTGCACTCGACAGGATTCGAACCTGTGACCGCTCGGTTCGTAGCCGAGTACTCTATCCAGCTGAGCTACGAGTGCATTTGTTGCGCCGCATTATAGCCCGTTTAATCTCTATTCCAACCACTTTTTCTAGTAATTTCAACAACTTACCGAAAAAGCCAGATTACAACGTACTAAGCAAATAATGGCGGAGAACGGGGGATTCGAACCCCCGACACCCTTTTGAGGTGTACTCCCTTAGCAGGGGAGCGCCTTCGGCCACTCGGCCAGCTCTCCGCAACACGGGGCGTATATTAACCACCTTCTTCCCCGTTTGCAAACATAAAAAACGATAAAAATTAATGGCTTGGTTCTTCGTCCTTCTCTTTCTTTATACGCAGGTAAATTTCCTCACGGTGCACGGCTACCTCTTTCGGGGCGTTGACGCCGATACGCACTTGATTTCCTTTGACGCCGAGCACGGTCACGGTGATTTCGCCATCACCGATAATCAGGCTTTCTGCGCACCGACGAGTCAGAATCAGCATACCTCTCTCCTCACGCAATTCTTCAGGGACAACAGTCTGCAAAAAAAAGGCACCCGACCTACAACCGGAGCGATCGTAGCCCTACATGCCTGAGTATTGACCAGCGCGAGCAAAAGAACAGATCAGGGGCTCGCGCCATTCAAAAATAAAGGGCGCGGTCAGACCGCGCCCTTCATGTAAACGGAATTACTCGCCCTGACGGGCTGGAGCATCCAGTTCGAAAGCCGTGTGCAGAGCGCGCACGGCCAATTCCAGGTACTTCTCTTCGATCACCACGGAAACCTTGATTTCCGACGTCGAGATCATCTGGATGTTGATGCTTTCTTTCGCCAGGGATTCGAACATGCGGCTGGCCACGCCTGCGTGGGAGCGCATGCCGACGCCGACGATCGAGACCTTGGCAATCTTGGTGTCGCCTACGACTTCACGGGCACCGATCTCGCGAGCGGTGTTTTCCAGCACGGTCTGTGCGCCCTGATAGTCGTTGCGGTGCACGGTGAAGGTGAAGTCGGTGGTGTTATCGTGCGCGACGTTCTGCACGATCATGTCGACTTCGATGTTCGCGGCACTGATCGGGCCGAGAATCTTGAACGCCACGCCCGGGGTGTCTGGCACGCCACGGATGGTCAGCTTGGCTTCATCGCGGTTGAAAGCGATGCCGGAAATGATCGGCTGTTCCATGGTTTCCTCTTCATCAATAGTAATGAGGGTGCCCGGACCCTCCTTGAAGCTGTGCAGTACGCGCAGCGGAACGTTGTACTTGCCGGCGAATTCCACCGCACGGATCTGCAGCACCTTGGAACCAAGGCTGGCCATTTCCAGCATCTCTTCGAAGGTGATCTTGTCCAGACGCTGAGCGACCGGCACCACACGCGGGTCGGTGGTGTAGACACCATCGACGTCGGTGTAGATCTGACACTCATCGGCCTTCAATGCAGCCGCCAGTGCCACGCCGGTGGTGTCGGAACCGCCACGACCGAGGGTGGTGATGTTGCCGTGCTCGTCGACGCCCTGGAAACCGGCGACAACAACAACGCGACCCGCCTTCAGATCACCACGAATTTTCTGGTCATCAATCTGCAAGATACGCGCTTTATTGTGCGCACTGTCCGTCAGAATCCGCACCTGATTACCGGTGTACGACACCGCCGGCACACCGCGCTTGATCAGCGCCATCGCCAGCAGGGCAATCGTCACCTGCTCACCGGTGGAAACGATCACGTCCAGTTCACGCGGAACCGGTTGAGTGTCGCCACTGATTTGCTTGGCCAGATCGATCAGACGGTTGGTTTCGCCGCTCATTGCAGACAGCACAACCACCAGGTCATCGCCGGCATCGCGGAATTTCTTAACCTTGTCGGCGACCTGCTCGATTCTCTCGACAGTGCCGACCGAGGTGCCTCCAAATTTCTGTACGATCAAAGCCATTTCAAAGCCGCCTCTGCCCATGAAGGGCGCCCAATAATCACTCGAACAGCCGCCGGGCCCGCCACTAGACTGCGGGCCGGACGGACTGCCTTATAAACCCTGCTCGACGAATGGAACGGTCAGCGCCAATGCGCCATCCAGTGCGCCGGCGTCGACACCGCCGCCCTGCGCCATGTCCGGACGACCACCGCCCTTCCCGCCCACTGCCGCAGCAGCCTGTTTCATCAAATCACCGGCTTTGAGTTGGCCAGTCAGGTCCTTGGTTACGCCTGCAACCAGTACGACCTTTTCCTCATGGACACTGCCGAGCAGGATCACTGCGCGGCCGAGTTTGTTTTTCAGCTGATCGACCAGCGCCAGCAGCGCCTTGCCGTCCTGACCATCCAGACGTGCGGCCAGAACCTTCACATCCTTGACGTCCACTGCCGAGTTCGACAGATCGTCGCCCGCGGCACTGGCAGCCTTGGCTTGCAACTGCTCGAGCTGCTTTTCCAGTGCGCGGTTGCGCTCCAGCACGGCCGACAGCTTGTCGATCAGGTTGTCGCGGCTGCCCTTGACCAGGTTGGCCGCTTCCTTGAGTTGTTCTTCTGCCGCGTTCAAGTAGGCCAGTGCCGCAGCACCGGTGACTGCCTCGATACGACGCACGCCCGATGCCACACCGCCTTCGCTGATGATTTTCAGCAGGCCGATGTCGCCGGTACGGTTGGCGTGGATACCGCCGCACAGTTCGACGGAGAAATCGCCGCCCATGCTCAGCACGCGCACGTTGTCGCCGTATTTCTCGCCGAACAGCGCCATCGCGCCTTTCTGCTTGGCGGTTTCGATGTCGGTTTCTTCGGTTTCAACCGCGGAGTTCTTGCGAATCTCGGCGTTGACGATGTCTTCCAGCGCCTTGATTTGCTCTGGTTTGATCGCTTCAAAGTGGCTGAAGTCGAAGCGCAGACGCTGGCTATCAACCAACGAACCTTTCTGTTGCACGTGCTCGCCCAAGACCTGACGCAGCGCAGCGTGCAGCAAGTGAGTGGCAGAGTGGTTGAGCGAAGTCGCGTGACGCACTTCGGCATCGACGTGGGTTTCCACCGGTGCGCCGATGGTCAGGCTGCCCGAATCCAGCACACCGTGGTGCAGGAATGCGCCGCCGGTCTTGGTGGTGTCGCGAACGTCGAAACGTGCGCTACCGGCCTGCAGGAAACCACAGTCGCCGATCTGACCGCCGGACTCCGCGTAGAACGGCGTCTGATTCAGAACGATCACCGCCTCTTCGCCTTCATTCAAGACGTCGACCGACTGGCCATCTTTATAGATGGCGACAATTTTTGCCGAACCGCTGGTGTCTTTGTAACCGGTGAACTCGGTGGCCACATCAACCTTGACCAGGGTGTTGTAGTCCAGGCCGAACGAGCTGGCCGAACGCGCACGAACACGCTGGGCTTCCATTTCACGCTCGAAGCCGACTTCGTCGACCGTCAGGCCGCGCTCACGAGCGATGTCAGCTGTCAGGTCCATCGGGAAACCGTAGGTGTCGTAGAGTTTGAACACCACGTCGCCCGGCACCACGGTGCCTTGGAGTTCCAGCAGGTCCTGCTCGAGAATCTTCAGGCCGTGCTCCAGAGTCTTGGAGAACTGCTCTTCTTCGGCCTTGAGTACGCGCTCGATGTTGCTCTGCTGCTTCTTCAGTTCCGGGAAGGCTTCGCCCATCTCGGCGACCAGCGCAGCCACGATCTTGTAGAAGAAGCTGCCAGTGGCACCCAGCTTGTTGCCGTGACGGCAGGCACGACGAATGATCCGGCGCAGCACGTAGCCGCGGCCTTCGTTGGACGGCAGCACGCCGTCGGCAATCAGGAAGCCGCACGAACGGATGTGGTCGGACACCACTTTCAGCGACGACTGATCGCCATTTTCGCAACCGATGGCTTCAGCCGAGGCTTTCAGCAGGTTCTTGAACAGGTCGATGTCATAGTTGGAATTGACGTGCTGCATCACCGCACTGATCCGCTCCAGCCCCATGCCGGTGTCGACCGACGGCGCTGGCAACGGATGCAACACGCCGTCGGCGGTGCGGTTGAACTGCATGAACACGTTGTTCCATATCTCGATGTAACGGTCGCCGTCTTCTTCCGGCGAACCCGGTGGGCCACCCCAGATGTGGTCGCCGTGATCGTAGAAAATCTCGGTGCATGGGCCGCACGGGCCGGTATCGCCCATGGTCCAGAAGTTGTCGGACGCGTAAGGCGCGCCTTTGTTGTCGCCGATGCGGATCATGCGCTCGACCGGCACGCCGATCTCTTTGGTCCAGATGTCATACGCTTCGTCGTCGGAGGCGTAGACGGTGACCCAGAGTTTTTCCTTCGGCAGTTTCAGAACGCCGGTCAGGAAGGTCCAGGCGAAGGTAATCGCGTCGTGCTTGAAATAGTCACCGAAGCTGAAGTTACCGAGCATTTCAAAGAATGTGTGGTGACGAGCGGTATAACCGACGTTTTCCAGGTCGCTGTTCTTGCCACCGGCGCGCACGCACTTCTGGCTGCTGGTTGCGCGGGTGTACGCGCGCTTTTCCTGGCCCAGGAAGCAGTCCTTGAACTGGTTCATCCCCGCGTTGGTGAACAGCAGGGTTGGGTCGTTGCCCGGAATCAAAGAGCTGGAGGCTACACGGGTGTGGCCTTGCTCTTCGAAGAAGCGAAGGAAGGCTTCACGGATTTCTGCGCTTTTCATTAGGTTCTTCCACGGAGGCTGCGGCCAAAGGCCTGTTCGAAACGTCAACAGACGAAGCGACGGCAAAGGGCCGCATTATATCGGCCCTGCGCGCGGGGTACAGCGTGTTTATACGATAGAAACGGTCAATTGGACGGCTAACGCTGTCACTTGCGCGAAAACTCGACGAATGTCGCGATCACTTGCTCGATTTGCGAGCGATTGACGTCCATGTGCGTGACCATGCGCAGACGTGCGGCGGCGCTCAATTTAATCCCGCGCTCGGCGGCAAACGCCTTGATCGCTTCGGCTTTATCGCCCATCTGCACGTAGACCATGTTGGTCTGCACGGGCTCGACGCTAAACCCGGCGTCGCGCAGACCTTCGGCCAAAAATAGCGCGTTGGCGTGGTCGTCCGCCAGACGCTCGACGTTGTGATCCAGCGCATACAGCCCCGCTGCTGCGAGCAATCCGGCCTGGCGCATGCCGCCGCCTACCATTTTGCGCAGGCGGCGTGCTTTGCCGATCAATGCCTCGGCGCCGCACAGCACCGAGCCGACCGGCGCACCGAGGCCCTTGGACAGGCACACCGAGACCGAATCGAAGTATTGGGTAATCTCGTGGGCATCCACGCCCAGCTTGACCGCCGCGTTGTACAACCGCGCGCCATCCAGGTGCAGTTGCAGGCCATGATCCTGAGTAAACTGGCGTGCCCGGGCCAGATACTCCAGCGGCAGCACCTTGCCTTGCATGGTGTTTTCCAGCGCCAACAGACGGGTGCGGGCGAAATGAAAGTCATCCGGTTTGATCGCCGCCGCGACCTGATCCAGATCCAGCGAACCATCGGCCTGCACTTCCAGCGGCTGTGGCTGGATCGAGCCAAGCACTGCCGCGCCGCCGCCCTCGTACTTATAGGTGTGCGCCTGCTGGCCGACGATGTATTCGTCGCCACGTTCGCAGTGCGCCATCAACCCCAGCAGATTGCTCATGGTGCCGGTCGGCACGAACAGCGCCGCAGCAAAACCCAGGCGCCTGGCCAGTTCGGCTTCCAGACGATTGACCGTCGGATCTTCGCCATACACGTCGTCGCCGGTGTCCGCCGCCGTCATGGCGTCGAGCATGGCGGGAGTCGGTTGGGTGACGGTGTCGCTGCGAAGATCGATAACGCTCATGAACCTGGCCTCAAGTCAGCAGGGGAAATCCCTTTACGAAGGTGAATTACTGCGGTCATGGCGCGGATTAATCAACCCTTGCGCAAGGAAAAGTCGTTTCGGGCAGTCAAAAAATTCGATGGCAATCATCGGAAAGGCGCAATGCACAGACGCACAATCTGTGTTAAAAACGCTGCGCCGCCCGACAAAGGGCGGCAAAAACGTTCTCAGGGCGGGGTGCAATTCCCCACCGGCGGTAATTGCGCGCAATGCGCATAGCCCGCGAGCGCTTGGCGACGCACACCGTTTTTGCGGTGGGTGGCGGCAAGGTCAGCAGACCCGGTGTGATTCCGGGGCCGACGGTCATAGTCCGGATGAAGAGAGAACGGGATTGACGCCAAAGGGCCGTCCGCGAGCAGTCGTGCGAGCGTGCGCACCCTTGAATCCCTTTCGATTCATAACGCCCTGTTTTTCACACGAAACAGAAGTCAGAACATGCAACCCACCGCTATCGACAGCAAAAGCAAACACCCACATGGCGAGCGCGTCGCGTTCATCCAGGCCTGCTCGGCACAAGGAAATCGTCGACCAGAGCCGTAAAGGCTTCATCACCGAAATGCTGGCCCAGGGTTATCAGGAATCGGACATCGACTTCTTCGAAGTCGGCGGCGCCTTTGAAATGCCCCTGCACGCCAAGTTGCTGGCCAAGACCGGTCGTTATGCCGGCATCGTCGCTGCAGCCCTGGTGGTGGACGGCGGCATCTACCGTCACGAGTTCGTCGCCCAGTCGGTGGTCAGCGGCTTGATGCAGGTGCAGCTGGAGACCGAAGTGCCGGTGTTCTCGGTGTCCCTGACCCCGCACCACTTCCATGCCGGCGAAGAACATCAGAAGTTCTTCTTCGAGCATTTTGTGCACAAGGGTCAGGAAGCGGCGCGGACGTGCGCGGATACGCTGCGCAAGGTTCGCGCACTGCGCCGCAGTGAGCCGCATGCTGTAGCGGTCTGATAGCCCATGGGTGAGGCCTTGGGCCTCACTCTTTCCACTGTGGGAGCGAGCTTGCTCGCGAAAGCGGACTGACAGCCAACTCAAATGTTGAATGTCAGATTGCATTCGCGAGCAAGCTCGCTCCCACAGTGGTTTTGTGTAGACCTTGCGATTGAGGTCAGGCGAGGTTTTCGTCGCCGGTCGGCACGATCAGGATGCCCGCGCGCAGGCCGTTCTTGACCTTCGGATTAGGGAAGATGATCCGTGCGCCCTCTTCCTCGATGACCCAGCGGGTATTGGCCAGGTCTTCGGCCAGCAGATACCCCACATCCAGCTCGGAAAAGTTCTCGATGTCCGCCGGCAGATTCAGGCGAAAGGCATCGCTGTGCTTGATGATTTCCCGGGCCACGCTGAACAGCTGCAAACCGTCCAGGCCTTCTTCGGCCAGACCCGGCTCATTGCCTTCGATGATCTGCTGCAGGCGGGTTTCCAGGCGCGAAACGTCGACCCCTTCGTTTTGCCCGAACGGCCGCGCCTTGCCCAGTTCCAGAGTAAAGGCCTCGGCACCGAGCTTGTCGTAGGTGTAGGAGCTGAACACGATCGACGGCTTGTTCTGCAGCAGCACCGCCTCCATCCCGGCGGCACGCAGGCGCGCCAGTTCGCGGCGCGAATGCTGGCGACCGTCCTTCCACGGATACAGGGCGAACTGCTCGATCTTCGAGCCACGAATCGCCGTGTGCAGGTCGTAATGCAGGCGATCACGATCCGGCAGACTGAAGAAACTTGCCGCCAGTCGCTCCAGCTCACAGGCGCGCAGCGCTTCGGAACCACTGGTTTGTTCATGACGGCCGTTGAACAGCCGATTGACGTCCTGCTCGACGAAGCGCTCGCCTTTACGAATCGCTTCCGGATTGCCGAACAGAAACAGAATGCGTGCGCGCGGCTTCAGGTCGCCGCGAGCGATGTCATGCAGCAGCCGATCGAGTAACTCGATCGGCGCGGTTTCATTGCCGTGGATGCCTGCCGACAGCAGCAGGTCCAGGCCATTGTCACGCGCTTCGGGTGGCCGTACTTCCAGCGCACCCTCGCTCAACCAGCGCATGCGCACGCCTTCGACAGTCAGTTGAGTCTTCTCCGCCGGTTCGCGGCCGGCGAGGGTCAGTTCAAGCAGTTTGCCGAGGGCGAGCATAGAGCGGTTTCCTTAGTGATCGTGGTTGCAATCCGGGCCGTGCACGTGATCCTCGTCAGCGCCGAGGTCAGCCGGTTCCATTTCCAGTTGCAGACTTACCAGATTAGTCGCCAATGGGCGCAGCAGCAGATTGGCGTACTCTTCGTCACCTTCCTCGACGTCCACGCCAATCAGCAGTTGGCCACGGCCATCCTGCTGGATCCACAGCTCTTTGCCTTGCCACATGACCGCGACGCGGGTGCACGAGGTTGGCAGTTGTGTGCCGTCGGTATCTTCAAGGATCAGCTGCAGGGAATCGCTCATGTTTTTACTCTCTTGGGGAGACAAGCCGCGCGCCGCATTCAGGCGACGCGCCGGCCATCAATTGATCTGGAATGGATAAACCGCGCCCAGTTTAAGGATTTGCGTCAGTTCATCCAGTGCCGTCCGGCATTCAAGCAGCAATTGCGGGTCCGCCAGATCGCTCTCGCTCAGGCGGTCGCGATAGTGCTTTTCAACCCATGCGGTCAATGAACCGTACAACGGCGCGGTCATGATAACCCCTGGGTTGACCGCCGCCAGTTCGGTTTCGTTGAGCGCGACACGCAGACGCAGGCACGCCGGGCCACCACCGTTCTGCATGCTTTGTTTGAGGTCGAAGACTTTCACTTCGCGGATCAGGCCGCCGGAGCTGGTCAGACTTTGCAGGTAAGCCCACACGCGCTCGTTGGCCTGGCATTCCTGCGGCACGATCAACAACATCGAACCGTCAGGGCGCGACAGCAACTGGCTGTTGAACAGGTACGAGCGCACGGCATCATCGACGCTGACCGCCGAACGCGGCACGCAGATGGACTGGAACTTGCCGCCGACGTTGGCGAGCTTGCCTTGCAGCTCGGCCAGCATGTGCTCAGTCTCAAGGAACGCGTCCTCGTGATAGAACAGCACCTCGCCGTTGCCCACCGCGATCACGTCGTTGTGGAACACGCCCTGATCAATCACGTTCGGATTCTGCTGAGCGTAAACCACGCCCTCGTCCCGCAGACCGTGCAGACGCGCTACGGCTTGCGACGCTTCCAGAGTCTGGC
This sequence comes from Pseudomonas sp. GNP014, assembly GCF_054344005.1. Taxonomy (NCBI): domain Bacteria; kingdom Pseudomonadati; phylum Pseudomonadota; class Gammaproteobacteria; order Pseudomonadales; family Pseudomonadaceae; genus Pseudomonas; species Pseudomonas sp. GNP014. Next base: position 5,880,177 of record NZ_JBTGUS010000001.1, read on the forward strand.
GCGCCGGGTATTTCTGCGGCGCCGGGTAACGAGTGTCAAATGCGCTGCGACCGAACACGAAGAACTCGACACCGGCCTCGCCGTATTCACGACAGAAACGCGTGTGGTTGGCGGCGCCTTCGTCACCGAACTGCGCCACCGCCGGCAAGGCGGCGTGGTGGGCGAAGTGCTGCTGATCGGCGAACATCGCCCCCAACACGCGACTAGTGGTCGGGTGCTCGATGCTGCGGTGGTATTTGCAGTTGAGGTTGGCGGCGGTGAAATGCACGCGACCGTCAGCAGTGTCGGCGCTCGGGCTGACGGTGGCGGCGTTGGCCACCCACATGCTCGACGCCGAGCAACTGGCGACCAGCAGCGGCATGGCCTCTTTGGCAGCGCGCTCGATCACTTGCGCGTCGGTGCCACTGAAACCCAGACGGCGCAACGCAGCCACGTCCGGACGCTCCTGCGGCGCCAGCACGCCTTGCTGAAAGCCCATGTCCATCAGCGCTTTCATTTTCGCCAGACCTTGCAGCGCCGCTTCCTTCGGATTCGAGGATTGCTGGCTGTTGCTCTGGGACGCAACGTTGCCGTAGGACAGACCACCGTAGTTATGGGTCGGCCCCACTAGACCGTCAAAATTGACTTCATAGGATTTCATCAGCGAGGCTCCACGAGAATCTGTTGTTATAGGCTTCAGTAACTAACTGTTCAGTGCGACCGCGTCGCGGCCATCGCTGGCAAGCCAGCTCCCACAGGATTAGCAGTGTTCACAGACTCTGTGGACGACTCAATCCCTGTGGGAGCTGGCTTGCCAGCGATAGGCATCAGACCATTTTCACGCCAGGCGTCAGGGCCGCCGGCAACACCAGGCTCGGGGTTTCCAGCGAGGCCACCGGGTACGCGCAGTAATCTGCCGCGTAGTAGGCGCTGGCGCGATGGTTGCCCGAAGCGCCGACACCGCCGAACGGCGCGCTGCTCGCGGCGCCGGTCAGCTGTTTGTTCCAGTTGACGATACCGGCGCGGCTTTCCAGCCAGAACTGCTGATAACGCGCTTCGGAATCGGACAGCAAACCTGCCGCCAGGCCATACGCGGTGTCGTTGGCTTCAGCGATCGCTGCAGCAAAATCGGTGTAGCGGATCACTTGCAGCAACGGGCCGAACAGTTCTTCGTCCGGACGCTCGGCGACTGCGCTCACATCTAGAATGCCCGGGGTCAGCAAGGCCGATTGCGCCTGTGGCTGAGTCATTGCCAGCAGCGACACGGCGCCATTGGCCAGCAGATGTTGCTGGGCATCCATCAGCGCTTTGGCCGCGCCAAGGGAAATCACCGACCCCATGAACGGCGCCGGTTGCTGATCGAACGCACCCACCTCAATCGTCGAGCTGACTTCAACCAGACGCTTGAGCAGGCTGTCGCCCCACGCACCTTGCGGCACCAGCAGACGACGGGCGCAGGTGCAGCGCTGGCCTGCAGAAATGAACGCCGACTGAATGATCGTGTACACCGCCGCGTCCAGATCAGCCACCTGATCGACCACCAGCGGGTTATTGCCGCCCATTTCCAGCGCGAGGATCTTGTCCGGACGTCCGGCGAACTGCTGATGCAGGTGATTGCCGGTGCGGCTCGAACCGGTGAAGAACAGACCGTCGATGCCCGGGTTCGCCGCCAGCGCGATGCCGGTTTCACGAGCGCCTTGCAGCAGGTTCAACACGCCGGCCGGCAGACCGGCTTCGATCCAGCACTTGACCGTCAGCTCGGCGACTTTCGGCGTCAGTTCGCTGGGCTTGAACAGCACGCTGTTACCGGCCAGCAGCGCCGGTACGATGTGCCCGTTCGGCAAGTGGCCCGGGAAGTTGTAAGGGCCGAACACCGCGACCACGCCGTGTGGCTTGTGGCGCAGCACGGCGGTGGCGTCGCCCAACGGGCCGCTCTTCTCGCCGGTGCGTTCGCGGTAGCTTTGCACCGAAATCGCGATCTTGTTGACCATGCTGGTGACTTCGGTCGCGGCTTCCCACAGCGGCTTGCCGGTTTCCTCACCGATGGTGCGGGCCAGTTCGTCGCTGTGGTTTTTCAGGGCGGCGGCAAAGGCCTCGAGCACGCTGATGCGCTCGTCGAGCGAACGGCGCGCCCAGCCCGGGAATGCCTGACGCGCCGCCTGCACGGCGGACTCGACCTGAGCGGCGGTGGCGCCCTCCCCCGACCACAGCACTTGCTGGGTCACCGGGTTCAGCGACTGAAAGGCTTCGCCCTGACCGGCCAGCCATTCACCTGCGATGTATAGCGAATTCATTATTTCGACTCCCGGGCAGCAGACAACGCCACGGCGCGCACTTGATCGCCGGCGTTGAGTTGAAGACGTTTGGCGGTCAGCGGATCGACCACCAGCGTGCCGGCGGCCAGACGGGCCGGGGCAGCGGTGATGCGGCAATCTTCGCGTTTGCGGTTATGGATGATGAACGGCGTAGCGTCATCGCCCGGCGTACCGATCGCCAGCACCAGCGCTTCGCTGTCACGCACGGCGCGGATCTTGCTGGTTTCGCACTCGATGGCAGGGCCGGCGTCGAAGATATCGACGTAACCCTGATAACTGAAGCCTTCGCCCTTGAGCATCGCCAGCGCGGGCTCGGTGTCCGGGTGCACCTGGCCGATGACGTTGCGCGCATCCGGCGAGAGGAAGCAGGTGTACAGCGGGAATTTCGGCATCAGTTCGGCGATGAACGCCTTGTTGCCGACACCGGTCAGGTAATCGGCCTGACTGAATTCCATTTTGAAGAAGTGCCGACCCAGGCTTTCCCAGAACGGCGAACGCCCGGCTTCGTCGGAGACACCGCGCATCTCGGCGATGATCTTGTTGCCGAACAGCTCCGGGAACTCGGCGATGAACAGCATGCGTGCCTTGGACAACATGCGGCCATTGAGGCCGGTGCGGTAATCGGCGTGCAGGAACAGCGAGCACAGCTCGGAATTGCCGGTCAGGTCGTTGGCGAGGAACAGCGTCGGGATCTCGCGATAGATGTTCAGCTCCTGCGAGGCGCTGACGGTCAGGCCGACACGGAAGTTGTACCACGGCTCACGCATCCCGACCGCGCCGGCGATGGCGGAAATCCCCACCACGCGACCGTTGTCGTCTTCGAGCACGAACAGGTAGTCCGCATCACCACGGCCGGCTTCGCCGCGAAAAGTCTTCTCGGCCCAGCCGACCCGGTGGGTCAGGCGTTCTTCGTTGGCTGGCAAAGTAGTCAGGCCGGTGCCGGTGCTGCGGGCCAGGTCGATCAGCGCGGATAAATCGCTGCTGCGTACGGGACGAACAATCATGCTATCTCCTCAAACGGGCCGCCTTCGCCACCCGTGAAACTCGCTAAGGCGTTAAACCGCCACCAGGCGCACGCTGGCACCTTCACCGACGCCCAGGGCTTCGGCCGCTTCCAGATCCAGGGTCACCGGTTTGCCCGGCGCGTAGTCCAGCTCCAGCAACACCGCGCGGTAATCCTGCAACTGCGCGTTGGCCACCAGATACTGGCGCCCGGCACCTTTGACCGGCTCACCGATCTTCACCGGCACCACGCGGCTCTGGGCGATCGAACGAATCCCCGAAACCCGCGCATGCAGGGTCGGGCCACCGTCGAAGATGTCGATGTAGTGATCGGTCTCGAAGCCTTCGCGCATCAGGATGTCGAAGGTGATCTGCGCACGCGGATGCACCTGGCCCATCGCTTCTTGAGCGGAATCCGGCAGCAGCGGCACGTAGATCGGGTAATGCGGCATCAGCTCGGCGAGGAACGTGCGGCTCTTCAGGCCACACAGGCGCTCGGCCTCGGCATAGTTGAGGTCGAAGAAGTTGCGACCGATCGCGTCCCAGAACGGCGAATCACCGTTCTCGTCGCTGTAGCCAACGATCTCGGTCACCACCGAATCAGCGAAACGCTCCGGGTGGCTGGCGACGAACAGCAGACGGCCACGGGAATTGAGCTCGGACCACGGCGACCCCACCAGCTCGCGCTGCACGTAGAAACTGGTCAGCAGGCTGTTGCCGGTCAGGTCGTGGCATTGCGAGAGCACGTGGATCTTGTTGTGGATCTTCAGCTCGCGGGAGGCGTGGACGAAGGTCTCGTTGCGGAAGCTGTAGAACGGCTCCGAATAACCGGCCGAAGCAACGATGGCCGAACAGCCGACCAGTTTGCCGGTGGCGGTGTCTTCGAGGACGAAGAAGTAACTCTCTTCACCGTTGAAGCTGACTTCGGCGGCAAACGAGGCTTCGCTTGCGGCGATCTTGTCGCTCAGACGTTCCACGTCATCCGGCAAGGAAGTGACACCAATCGGACTGTCCGCAGCCAGACGCTGTACCTCGCCCAGATCAGCCATTTGCGCAGGGCGCATCACCAGCATGGTGTCACTCCTTTTCTCTTATCAATTCACAGAAAAAACACCGGACACTGTGGGAGCGAGCTTGCTCGCGAAAGCGGTATATCAGTCAGCTTAGATGGCGACTGACACTCCTTCTTCGCGAGCAAGCTCGCTCCCACATTGATAGTGCTCGGTATCAAAAAATTTGATCGACGCCTGAAAAAACTCCAGGCGTCGAAGGGTCTATCAGGCTTGCGTCAGTTTTGCTGCGGCGCGTTCGAAGCGATCCAGACCAGCGTCGATATCGGCATCTTCGACCACCAGGCTCGGAGCGAAACGAATCACGTCCGGGCCGGCCTGCAGAATCATCAGGCCTTCTTTTTCAGCGGCGTTGAAGATGTCCTTGGCCTTGCCTTTCCAGGCATCGCTCAGTACGCAACCGATCAACAGACCGAGGCCACGCACCTGAGTGAACAGGCCGTACTTCTCGCCGATCTGCTGCAGACGGGTCTTGAATTTGTCGTGCTTGGCGTTGACGCCGTTCAGCACCTCAGGGGTGTTGATCACGTCAATGACCGCTTCGGCTACCGCGCACGCCAGCGGGTTGCCGCCGTAAGTGGTGCCGTGGGTGCCGACGACCAGATGTTTGGCCAGTGCTTCGGTGGTCAGCATCGCCGCGATCGGGAAACCACCGCCCAGGCTCTTGGCGCTGGTCAGGATGTCCGGGGTCACGCCGTAATGCTGGTAGGCGAACAGGTGGCCGGTACGGCCCATGCCGGTTTGCACTTCGTCGAACACCAGCAGCGCGTTGTGCGCGTCGCACAGTTCACGGGCGCCTTGCAGGTAAGCCAGTTCGGCCGGCAGCACGCCGCCCTCGCCCTGGATCGGTTCCAGCACGACCGCGCAGGTCTTGTCGGACACCGCCGCTTTCAGCGCGGCCAGGTCGTTGTAAGGGACGTGGGTGATGCCGGTGATTTTCGGACCGAAACCGTCGGAGTACTTCGACTGGCCACCGACGTTGACGGTGAACAGGGTACGGCCATGGAAGCTGTTGAGCGCGGCGATGATTTCGTACTTCTCGCTGCCGAAACGGTCGAACGCCACGCGACGGGCCAGCTTGAACGCGGCCTCGTTGGCTTCAGCGCCGGAGTTGCAGAAGAACACGCGCTCGGCGAACGTGGCGTCGATCAGCTTGTGCGCCAGGCGCAGGGCAGGCTCGTTGGTGAACACGTTGGACACGTGCCACAGCTTGTTCGCTTGCTCGGTCAGCGCACCGACCAGCGCCGGGTGCGCGTGGCCCAATACGTTTACGGCAATCCCGCCGGCGAAGTCGATCAGCTCGCGGCCGCTCTGGTCCCAGACGCGGGAACCGGCGCCACGCACCGGAATGAAAGCGGCAGGCGCGTAGTTGGGAACCATTACCTGGTCGAAATCGGCGCGTTCTACCGCAGCGTGATCAACGGACATCGGAGTCTCCTGAAGAGGAACACCCGCCTGAAACTGGCGAGCTTGGTGAGGATTGTAAGGACAGTTTTCAGCCCGGCCTTGTCGCCAAGCGACAACTTCTTATAGCGCAAACCCTGAATTTTCCCGGGTTTACGGCAATGCGACATATAGCGTCGCAAAGGCGCAGTTTAAACTGTCGCTGCCGATTTGCGGCAGGCCCGGGAGGATATCAACTGAACGGCGCGGCACAGCTATAAATATGTACCGCACCCCCCATGCATCGTTCTGATTTGCTTGGTGCTTTCCAGATGCCAAGGATTGGCCCGATGCAAACGACTGAACACCCCAACGACACCCCTTTCGGGGCACAACCCGACACTCACTATCTGCACCTGCAAGCCAGCCTGCCCACATGGCTCGGCAATGCTTCAGCGTCCAGACGCGAGGCATTGAAAAACACCCTGCCAGCGATGCCCCTTCAACTTCTAGCGCGTTCGGCGACCGAGCATCAGGCGCTCAAGGCGCTCAATTCCGCCCACTGGTCCGCCCAAAACGATGTCGACCGCCAACTGGAGCAATTCAGGGACATCAATGCCTTTGCCGAACCGCTGCTCAAGGCCGCGATCAAGGCCCACTTCGACCTGGAACTGGATGTCAGCAACATCCAGCTGCGTCTGTATATCCCTGCCACCACGCCGCTGTTCGGCATCAAGACCGGCGCACGCACGTGGACGGTGTCGCTGCTGGCGGCGGCGCTGCATAACTTCGAAGAAAAGGAGACGCAGGACGATGCCTATGACGCCGCGTCGACGTACATCATGCAGTCCTTGCCTTCCGCGCAGTCCGACACGCCGCTCTCGGCCACCGCACAGTTCGACACCCTGCCCTGGCTCAAGGAAAAAATGAGCATCCCGGCGTTCACCAAAATGTGCCGGGAGCTGGACATTGGTGCGCAGTACAAGACGTACCTCGAAGACCACCTCGGCATGACCGACGCGAAAAAAGGCGCAACGTTACGCAAACATGTCGACAAGAGCGAAAAGGCCGCGCTCAAGGCCGCCCTGCAATTCGCCCGTCTGACGGGCGATATCAGCGACCGTTACTGTCGCACGATCGTTGCACTGATCGACGGCGTGCGGCACCTGCGCATCGACGGGCAGCACCTGCAAGCTCAGGCGCTGACCATGATGGGCGCGCCGCTCACCGGTATCCTGGTGTTCGCCCCCCAGGCCGATGAAGTCCACACAATAGCGCGAGTGGTCGCCTACGTCCCGGATGACCCGGAGCATCCGGTCAAGGAGTACGCCTCTTCGGCGGAGCTGGAAAAGGAACTGACCCGTCAGCTGCGCGCGCAGGACTATCAGAAATTCTTCAGCCGCTTCGTCAACCACGAACAGCGCGGCGTTTTCTTCTCCAGCCTGAACACTCGCCTGAGCCAGGTGAAGTGGCATGAAGCGGTGCACGGCAGTCAGGACCCGATCTGGCGCAGCGAGCCGCTCGAGAAGCCTGATCTGCAACTGGCCGCTACAGTGATCCTCGGTGATCTGTGGCAGCACCAGTACCAGGAAAAACTCAACAAGATTCTCAATGACGGCCAGGTCATCGCGGTCGCCACCGCCACGGTCGACTCGAATGCCCGCTGGGCGCTGTGGGATTCCTTCGTCGGTATCGCCTCGGCCATTTTGCAGACCGCCGTGTTCATCATCGCGCCGTTCGTGCCGGGGCTGGGCGAACTGATGATGGCCTACATGGCTTATCAGTTTCTCGACGAAGTGTTCGAGGGCATCGTCGAATGGGCGCAAGGCCAGATCACCGAAGCGTTCACGCATCTGGTGGGGATGGTGGACGCAGCGATTCAACTGGGCCTGTTTGCCGTCGGCGGTTCGATTGCAGTGGGTGAGTTTCGTAAAGTCCTGCCCAAGGAAGTCATCGCGTTCATCGAGCGTTTCAAACCGGTGAAGCTGGCGAACGGCAATACCCGCTACTGGGATCAGGACTTGACCCGCTATCAGCAGACATCCCTGCCGGCAGCCGATTCCAAACCCTCTCCACTGGGTCTGCACGAGCATCAGGGCAAACAGATTCTGCCGCTGGAAGACGCGCACTTTGCCGTCAGCGAATCCGCGATCCCCGGCCAGTACCGTATCGAACACCCAACCCGCCCCGACGCCTACCAACCCGTCGTGCGCCACAACGGCGATGGCGCCTGGCACACCGAACTCGAGCAACCGCTGGAATGGGACAATGCGACCGCGTTGCGCCGCATCGGTCATGAGATGCAAGGGTTCACACCGGAACGGCGTGAACGCATTCTGCAAGTCAGCGGCTATGACGAAGACGCATTGCGCAATATGCACGCCGAGCAGGCGTCAGTGCCGCCACTGCTGGCCGACAGCATCAGCCGCTTCCGGATCGACCAGGACCTGCAAGTGTTCATCGACCAACTGGCCAGCGACCTGCCCGAACAATACCGCCGCGCCGATCCGCAGACGCAACTGCAATTGCTCACCGAACACGGACGCTGGCCTGCGGGTAAACGCCTGCGCTTGCTGGACCGACAAGGAGAGGTCATCTGGCAGTCGTCGAGCGACGAAACCTTGCCACTGACCGATCTGCGCCAGACCAGTCTGATCGACAATGATGTGCTCACATCACTGCTGCAGGACCTCAGCGAACAAGAGGCCAAGGCCTTGCTCGACGAGCCGTTTGGTGGCCCGGACCTGCCGCTGGATATCCGCGCCCGCGAGTTGCGCAAACAACTGCTGCAATTGGCCAAGGCGCAACGCAGCCACCTGTTCGAGTCGCGTTACCGAGCCCTCGAGAACGTCGACGACCCGCTGCACACCACCCTTGCCCAATTCGAACCGCCCCTGCCACCGCGTGTCACCCAGGAACTGCTCAACACCACCCGCAGTGATGAGCTGCTGCAAATCAGCGAAGGCCAACTGCCCCAGCGACAGCAGGAGCTCATGCAGGTGGCCAGCGAAGAAGTACGCGTCACCCGCGCATTCGAAGGGCTGGAACTGGACTCGGTGACCAATCCGGACACCGACACCCTGGTTCTGCACAGTCTGCGGTACGTGCCCGGCTGGAGCGGCGAGGTACGCCTGGAAATCCGCGACGGCACCTATGCCGGCCCGATGCTCGACAGCACCGGCCGCGCTGATGCGCCGGAACAAAAGGTTCTGGTGCGCAAACCCGATGGCACTTATCAGCCCTTCGATGACCGCGGGCATGAATTGCACGGGGCCACCGACGTGTACTCAAGCATCCTCTATGCGCTGCCGGACGCCGAGCGTCAGGCCATGGACATCCATATCGGTCAGGCGCAAAAACTCAAGACCGCCATCCGTGCACGGCCCCTCGATCGCAGCGATTTTCGTGTAGCCGTTTCGCTGGCGCCGGTCCGTCACCCGGAAGTCGACCCCCTGCGTCTGGTCGGCTTCCGGAGCCGTGAAAGACTGTCTCCCGTGTCAGAATTCCTTGCAACACGGCGCCAGGAGGTAAATCAGGCGCCTCTGGACAGGATTCGCGTGATCTATCGCGGTTACACCGCCAGAGACGCACGTGCCTTTGCCGCGAGATTTGCGAACAACCCAAGAAGCATCGCCAATGAGCTCGCCCGCCTGAGTGACGAGCTCACCCTGTTGCGCGACAACCTGCGTGTGTGGGAAACCCGGGTTCCGACGAGAGACCCGCGTAGCGCAATCGCGCTGACTGACACTCAACGTCGCGCGGCACAACAAAGCCGCCGGGCGTTCAGCAATGCTATCGAACGCTGCTGGCGCCGGGAAACACAGGAATCGGCCGGGTACCTGTTGCAGATCACGGATCCGATAATGGGCGATCTACCGACCTTGAGCGGCGACTTCAGTCATGTCAGATCGCTGATCCTGAACGGCAATGCCAGTACCCGTGGCCTGGAACCGTTTTTGCGACAATGCCCGGGACTGCATTCCCTGGACGTGCAGAACCTCGACCTGCCGACCCTGCCCCAGGCCCTGACCTCGATGCCGGGCCTGCAGCGACTGACCATGCGCAACTGCGGCATCACCATGACCCAGGCGAACCGGGCGACACTGACGTCCCTGCCGCAGGTCTCAGTCCTGGATCTTTCAGACAATCCGCTGGGTGAGCCGGTTGATGTGCGCACGATGCCCGCATTGAGTTATCTCAACCTCGATAACACCGGCATTTCGACGGTGCCGGCGGGCATGCTTGTTCATCCAAGCCTGGTCTCCGGACGGTTCGCCGGTAATCCGATCACTGAAATTCCCGATGAGTTCTTCAATCTCGCCAGCGCACTCAGTGACAGATTCCTCTTCGGCGCCAACCCGCGGCTGTCCGCAGCCAGCCGGGAAAGAGTGAAGCTTTACTACCAACAGACACGCAAGCACTTCGGCGTAGTGCCTGACCTCGCCGATATCGAACTGGCCACCCGGCTCTTTCCCGCCGTCACCGCTGATCGAGCCGTGGATCTGATTTATCAATTACCCGGAACGCTGGTGGACGGCCACGCCAGACTCACAGCCTGGGAGGCAGAGTTTGGACGGCTGCAAGTCGAGCTCGCGAGATGGAGCAACGATACCCCCCGACGCTCTCCCGCTACCCAAGAGCCGTTGACGCTCAGCGAACGAACCCGCGATCGTCTCGCCAGGCTGGACTTCAGCCAGAGGCTGGAGAATTTCTGGCGTAACCAATCACCCTTCGTTCCCGAGCACCGCGGCAGTCAGTTGGAGCTGACCCTCGGATTCCTGGGCGATATGCCGGTGATCGATAGCGATTTCAACCATGTTGCCCACCTGACGCTCAATGGCAACAAAGGGGTGACCGGCGTAGAACCGTTCTTGCGACGCTTCCAGAAGCTGACGTCACTGGAGCTGAGTGTTTTCGACTTCGACCCGAACTCGCTGGCAGCTGTTGACCTGCACGACCTGCAGACACTGCAACTCCAGGATTGCGGTGTAGTGATGACCCCGGAAAACCAGGCAAAGCTTGTCTCGATGCCGCAGTTGCAAATGCTGGACTTGAGCGACAACCCGCTGGGCACGTTTCCCGACCTGACTTTTCTGCCAGAACTGAACCGTCTCGATCTGGCCAACACCCACCTGTCGCAGGTGCCTCCCGGACTGGCCGATCACGCCAACCTCGTCATCGCTGTTTTCAGCGGCAACAGGATCAGAGAACTCCCCGTCGAGTTGCTTGACCTGCCCGCCATTCGCACCGACGGTATGATCTTTGCCGACAACCCATTGTCGCCGGTGACTCGCGAGCGGATAAAAACCTATTACCGCAAAACCGGGCAAGACTTCAATGTTCTGGCTGCTCCCGAGGACATCGCGCTGATGCAATCACTGTTCCCGTCCCTTGACCAGGAAGACGCCAGCGGGATCATCTATGACCTGCCCGGAACACTGGCCGACAGCCGGACCCGGCTCAACATCTGGCAGGCCGAACTGACTACCCTGCTGGCCGATCTCACGGCCTGGGCAACCCAGGTACCGAAGCAGGATCCCGTGACTGGCGAAGCGATCAGCGCCGCCGAACAATTCATCAACACCACCTCCCGAAGGGAATTCGCCGACCAATTCGAGCAACTCTGGCGAACACGCTCAGAGACCTCCGGCATACGCATGGACGCTTTCACGGCTAACCCGACCTTCCAGGGCGACATGCCGGTTCTGACCGCCGATTTCAGCCACGTCTTGAAACTTAATCTTCGGGGCAACCCTGCGATCAGTGGCACAGGCCCGTTCATTGAGCAGTTCGGCAACCTGCAGATTCTTGAGCTCCACGATTTCTCCCTGGGAGAAATACCCGCGTCCCTGACTCGCACGACGGAACTCATAGACGTCACGCTGGCCAACTGCAACCTGACCCTCACCGACAACGGCCAGACAGTACTGGAGTCACTGCCCGATCTTGAGAGCCTGGATCTGCGCCACAATCCGCTGACGCGGGCGCCGGACATCACGAACATGCCGGCACTCAGTGACCTTCGCCTGTCCAGCACCGAAATTACCGCAGTCCCGGACGGTATTGGCACACACCCGAACCTGCGTGAAGCGCACCTCGACAACAACGCGATTACCGACCTGCCCGAAGCCTTTTTTGAGCTCGACATCAAACTCGCCCGTGCGACAAAACTGTCCGCCAACCCTCTGTCCCAGGCAGCCCGCGAGCGCATCAAGGTTTATTACACGCAACACGGGGCCAACTTTGGCGTGCTGCCGGACCAGGCCGACATCAGCCGCACACGGAACCTGTTTCCAACCCTGAATATTAAAGAGGCCGCAGACGTGGTTTATCGTTTGCCCGGGACATTGGCCGATGGCACTGCGCAATTGGCGAGCTGGGAAACGGAAATCGGCAAAATGCTCAGCGATCTCGAGGCATGGTCGAATCGCGTCCCCGCCCAGGTCATGGGCGCTGCGGACAGGGCAACGCAGCGCCTGAACAGGCGCGCGTTCGGCAAGAAAGTCGAGCAGTTCTGGCGTAACCGGCACGTCTCCCGGTCAAAGCCCGGATCCAATGGTTTTATCGCCGATCTGACTTTTTTCGGTGACTTGCCAGCGCTGTCGGCTGACTTCAGCCACATCGTTCAGCTCTCCCTGTTGGGCAACAAGGATTTGACCTCCGCTGAAGGTTTCCTGCGGTGCTTTACCGGATTGAAAACCCTGGCAATGCGCGACTTCACACTGGGCAAATTCCCTGAGGCTGTCGCCACCATGTCCGATCTCGAAACGCTGGTACTGAGTCGCTGTGACATCGTTTTCGACGAACCCGCGCAGACGCTCCTGTCGTCCCTGAGCAAACTGCAATCGCTGGACCTGTACGACAATCCTCTGGGCCGCACCCCGGTTCTTTCTGCTCTGCCGGAACTCAATGTCATCGACCTGGCCAGCACCGGAATCGACCAGATCCCCATCGGGCTGCTGGAACGCTCCAGACTCACATACGCAATACTCAGCGAAAATCGTATCAGCGAACTTCCGGAGGCCCTTTTCCGGGTCCCGGCCAACGTCAGCGACGGATTTGACCTGAGCAACAATCCGTTGTCATTGACGACACGGGAACGGATAAAGATCTACCACCAACGCACGGGAAGCGACTTCAATGTGTGGGTCGAACCCGAGGATATCGAACTGGGACGTACGCTCTACCCTGACGTCACCGGAGAGCGCCTGAGCAAGATCGTCTACAGCCTGCCGGGGACACTCGCCGAAGGGCGCCTGGAACTTGTGCGGCGCCAGACTGAAATCGCCACCCTGTCCAGCGATCTGCAATCATGGGCCAATACCGTTCCGCTCGACCCTGTCACTCGGGTCCCCCTGACAGACGACGCCCTGCTGCAGGAACGCACCAACCGGATGAAATTCAAGGAACAGCTCGAACATTGCTGGCGCCGAATCACCCCGGACGATACCTCGGAGTTTGAATTCTCATCCAGCGTTCCGCTCACTGGCGAACTGCCGACCCTGTCGGCGGACTTCGGACATATCCGCACCCTGAAACTGACTCGAACAGGCGGCGCGGCCTCTCAACTCGGCCAGTTCCTGAATGGTTTTCCCAAGGTGCGCAGTCTGACGATCCAGGGATATCAACTGGGGAACATTCCCGACGCGGTGCTGACCATGGAGGATTTGGCTGAACTCAACCTGCCCGAATGCAACGTCACCCTGACGCCCGCCAACGTGGATGCATTGAGCGTCATGAATAACCTGAGTCGCCTTGAATTGCGCAACAACTCCCTGGGCCTGACGCCCGACCTCAGTCAGATGACCGCACTGGTCTGGCTGGATCTGGGCAACACAGGGCTCAGCCGAATCCCGTCAGGGTTGTTCAACCGTCCGCACCTGGTGTACGCCGACCTGTCCGGCAATGCCTTCACCGATTTGCCTGCCGAGTTGGCGAGCATCAATAGCGCCGACTTTATTTTCAGCGACAACCCGCTCTCGGGGGAAAGCCTGCACCACGTCGAAATCCAGCGTCTGGCAAGGGCAAATGCACTGGCCGAACAAAAACGACAGCAGCAGCAACTCCAAAACGTTACAAACCCGAACTTACCCTATGGCAGCGGTCAGTCCTCCACCTCAAGCGGACTCTCGGGATCGTCACTCTGACAGGTCGCGTTCAGCTACGCTCGGACGGCACTGACGACAATTCGAACGGGCTGCTGCTGCGCCGCTGGTTGCGATCTTCCCGCGGCGTGGCACCGAAGAAGTTGCGGTAGGCGCTGGAGAAGTGCGGCCCCGAGGAGAAGCCACACGACAGGCCGATCTGGATGATCGACTTGCTGGTTTGCATCAACATCTGCCGGGCCTTGTTCAGGCGCAATTCCAGGTAATACTGGCTCGGCACGCGGTTGAGGTACTGCTTGAAGATCCGCTCCAGCTGCCGACGGGACACGCACACGTGCTGGGCGATTTCGTCGGTGGTCAGCGGCTCTTCGATGTTGGCTTCCATCAGCAGCACCGCTTGGGTGAGCTTCGGATGGCTGGAACCGAGGCGGTTCTGCAACGGAATGCGCTGACGCTCGCCGCCCTCACGGATGCGCTCGACCACCAGTTCTTCAGAGACGGCACCGGCCAGTTCCGCACCGTGATCGCGGGCCAGCACCGCCAGCAGCAAGTCGAGCACCGACATGCCGCCACACGCGGTCAGGCGATCGCGATCCCAGTCGAACAGATGACTGGTGGCGATGACTTTCGGGAAGCGCTCGGCGAAATCGTCCTGCCAGCGCCAGTGCACGGCGGCGCGGTAACCGTCGAGCAGACCGAGTTGCGCCAACGGATAGACACCGGCCGACAACCCACCGATCACACAACCGGCGCGCACCAGCTGCTTGAGCGCGCTGCTGAGCGCCGGGGCCAGAGTGGTCGGCGGCTCGTCAGCGAGCAGGAACAGTTTCTGGAAGTTTTCCAGCTTGCCGGTCCAGGCCTCCCCCGGCAATTGCCAGGCGCCTTCGGCCGGTGGCTCGGCGTGCAGGAAGGACAACTCGTAAACCACGTCCGGGTGAACCCGCTGAGCGACACGCAAGGCCTCCTCCGCCAGCGCCAGCGTCAGAGCTTTAGTGCTGGGCCAAATCAGGAAACCAATTCGATGGGCAGTCATGGGCGGGCAATCCGGAACGAACAACGGTGATGAAGGCATGGGCCAATGCTAGCCCGTAAATGAACGCAAATCTCGAAACCAACCGAGATTCATTGTGGGAGCGAGCTTGCTCGCGAAGGCGGTGTATCAGTCAACATCGTTGCTATCTGAACTACCGCTTTCGCGAGCAAGCTCGCTCCCACAGGGATCCGCGCCAATCTCTAGGTCGCGAAGCATGACCTAATTTGGTGCATAACGGCAGCGATTACTTGAGGCTACCGGACAGGAACTGCTGCAGACGCTCCGATTGCGGATTGACCAGCACTTCGCGCGGGTTGCCGCTCTCTTCAACAACGCCTTTGTGCAGGAACACCAACTGGTTCGACACTTCACGGGCAAAGCCCATTTCGTGGGTCACCACAACCATGGTGCGGCCTTCCTGAGCAAGGGCCTGCATGACTTTCAGCACGTCGCCAACCAGTTCCGGGTCAAGGGCCGAGGTCGGTTCGTCGAACAGCATCACCTCAGGCTCCATGGCCAGCGCACGGGCAATCGCCACACGCTGCTGCTCGCCACCGGACATGTGCCCCGGGAACGCGTCTTTACGATGGGCCACGCCAACCTTGTTCAGGTAGTGCTCGGCTTTCTCGCGGGCTTCGGCCTTGGACACGCCCAGCACGTGGACCGGCGCTTCCATGATGTTTTCCAGCGCGGTCATGTGCGACCACAGGTTGAAATGCTGGAACACCATCGACAGGCGCGAACGCATGCGTTGCAGCTGTTTCGGATCAGCGGCTTTCAGCGCGCCATCCTTGTTCGCCACCAGTTTCAGCTCTTCGTTGTTGAGCAGAATCTTGCCCGCGTGCGGCTGCTCGAGCAGGTTGATGCAGCGCAGGAAAGTACTTTTGCCGGAGCCACTGGAGCCGATGATGCTGATCACATCGCCGGCTGCCGCTTTCAGGGACACGCCCTTGAGCACTTCGTGACTGCCATAGCGTTTATGCAGGTCTTGGACTTCAAGTTTGTACATGCGGTCGGTTCTCACAAAAACAGTCAGTCAGTCGTTGAGCAAGCGCCCGTGACGCAGCGCTTCGCGCCCCGCCACCTTGGCCAGCCAGAAACCGGGTTGGGCATAGCGCAGCCGTTCAATGGCAAACAGCACCCCGGAGGTACCAGCACACACCGTGCTGACCCGATCGGACACAGGATCGATCACTTCGAAAATCTCATCCCCGGCTTCGACCCACTCGCCGGGTTTACGCAAAAAGCTCACCACACCGGGGTGCGGTGCCAACAGCAATTCAGTGCCTTCGAACGGCATGCCTTCGCAGGCTTCGTGCGCCGGTTTCGGCCACTCGCCGCTGATCAGGCCCTGCTCGGCGAGGAACGCCAGAATGCCTTCGGCCCACGCCAGCGCATCCGCGCGATCAGTATTGGCCTGACCGCCCAGCTCGACGGTGGTCGCCAGGCACGCCAGCGGAATCTGCGCGTCCGGGAACTGCCGCGACAGGCGCAGCCACGGCAACGAGCACGCTTCATCAAAGGAGCTGCCACCAGAATCTTCCGCCAGCAACCCGACCTTCACATCCAGGTGCGCGGCCAGCGAACGCCACTGCGGCCAGTGCTGCGGCAGCGCATACATGTGCAGCGCGGCTTCAGCGTCGCAGTGCAAATCCAGCACCACGTCGGCGGTGCAGGCATGGCTGAGCAAAACGCGCTGCATGCCTTGCAACTGGCTGCTCGCTTCGGGCAATGCCGCCAGATGATCAGCCATCGCCTGACGGATCAGGCGAATGTTGGCGTGCGGATCGTCACCGAGACGGTCGGCCAGCGCCGCCGCAACCGGCGCGCTCAGCTCGACGAAATCGCGGTTGAAGTTCTTGCCGCTGCCGGCTTCGAAACGCCCCTGATGATTGCCTTGCAGCAACTGGCCGAGGCCCAGCGGGTTGGCGACCGGCACCAGCTCGATCACGCCGTTGAGCAGACCTTGGGCTTCGAGTTCGCCAAGGCGCTTTTTCAGCTCCCAGGCGGTGCGCATGCCCGGCAGTTCGTCAGCATGCAGGCTGGCCTGGATGTAAGCCTTGCGCTCGCCGCTCCCAAACCGGAACACCGAGATCTTGCGCTCGCTGCCCAGATGGCTCCACGGCAATACGTGGTCGATGCGTTCCATATCAGTGCTTCCGCGGGGCCAGGTAGCTCAACCAGCGACGCTCGGCCAGCTTGAACAGCTTCACCAGAATGAAGGTCAGGCACAGGTAGAACACGCCGGCGGTGATGTACGCCTCGAACGGCAGGTAGAACTGCGCGTTGACGGTACGGGCCGCGCCAGTGATGTCGATCAGGGTCACGATGGACGCCAGACTGGTGGTCTGCAGCATCATGATCACTTCGTTGCTGTACTGCGGCAGCGCCCGGCGCAGGGCCGATGGCAACAGGATGCGCTTGTACATCTTGAAGCGCGACATGCCCATCGCCTTGGCCGCTTCGATCTCACCGTTCGGCGTGGCCTTGAGGCTGCCGGCGATGATTTCTGCGGTGTAAGCGCTGGTGTTGATCGCGAACGCCAGGCACGCACAGAACGTTGCGCTGGACAGCCACGGCCACATGAAGCTTTCACGCACCGCTTCGAACTGGGCCAGACCGTAGTAGATCAAAAACAGCTGCACCAGCATCGGCGTGCCGCGAATCACGTAGGTATACAGCCACGCAATGCCGTTGACCGCGGCATTCTTGGACACGCGCATCAAGCCCAGCGGCAGGGCTGCCAACAGACCGAAAAACAGCGACAGCGCGAGCAGTTTGAGGGTGGTCAGCAGGCCGCCGAGGTACAGCGGCATGGACTCCCAAATGACGTTGTAGTCGAAGATCATAGATCAGCCGCCCTTACGCCTACCGAGTAGCGCTTCTCAAGTTGACGCAACGCCAGCAACGAAACACTGGTGATCACCAGGTACATCGCCGCCACTGCGAGGAAGAAGGTAAAAGGCTCGCGAGTGGCATCCGCCGCCTGCTTGGCCTTGAACATCATGTCTTGCAGACCGACCACAGAAATCAATGCGGTGGCCTTGGTCAGAACCAGCCAGTTGTTGGTGAAACCGGGAATCGCCAGGCGAATCATCTGCGGCACCATCACCCGGAAGAACACCTGAAAACTGCTCATGCCATACGCCAGACCGGCCTCGGCCTGCCCCTTGGGAATCGCCATGAACGCGCCACGGAAGGTTTCCGACAGGTACGCACCGAAGATGAAACCAAGGGTGCCGATACCGGCGGCCAGCGGGTTCAGGTCGATGTAATCGTTATAGCCAAGCATCGGCGCAACGCGGTTGAGCAGATCCTGACCGCCGTAGAAGATCAGCAGGATCAGCACCAGATCGGGAATCCCGCGGATCACCGTGGAATACAGATCGCCCAGCCACGCCAGCCAGCGCACCGGCGACAGGCGCAACGCGACACCGATCAGCCCGAGAACGATGGCCAGGGCCATGGACGACAAGGCGAGCTGAAGCGTCAGCCATGCGCCATCGAGGATGACAGCCCCGTAGCCTTTCAACATGATTCAGGTCCTCGAAAGTTGGGATGAAAAAATGGCGCAAACCGCAGAGATCCTGTTGCTTGCGCCATTTCGGACTTGTCGCAGAAACGTGTTACTTGCCGTAGATATCGAAGGCGAAGTACTTGTCCTGGATTGCCTTGTATTTGCCGTTTTCGCGGATGGCCGCGATGGCAGCGTTGATCTTGTCTTTCAGCGCGTCGCCCTTGCGCACAGCGATACCTACGCCGTCACCGAAGTATTTGACGTCGGTGAACGCCGGGCCTGCAAACGCAAAGCCTTTGCCGGCGTCGGTGTTGAGGAAGCCGTCTTGCAACAGAGTAGCGTCAGCCACGGTACCGTCGAGGCGACCGGCGGCCACGTCGAGGTAGATTTCGTTCTGCGAGCCGTATGGCTTGATCTCGGCACCCAGCGGGGCCAGGACTTCGCGGGCGAAACGCTCGTGGATCGAACCACGTTGTACGCCGATGTTCTTGCCCTTCAGTTCAGCCAGACCTTCGCTGACCTGAGTACCGGCCTTCATGACCAGACGTGCCGGGGTGTTGTAGTACTTGTTGGTGAAGTCCACCGACTTCTTGCGGTCTTCAGTGATCGACATGGACGACAGGATCGCGTCGATCTTGCGCACTTTCAGTGCCGGGATCAGACCGTCGAACTCTTGCTCGACCCACACGCACTTGACCTGCATCTGCTCGCACAGAGCGTTGCCGATGTCATAGTCGAAACCGACGATGCTGCCGTCCGGGGCTTTGGAAGCGAACGGAGGGTAAGCCGCTTCGATACCGATCTTCAGAGGTTTTTCGTCAGCGAAGGAATTCAGCGACAGCACGGACAGTGCCAGGGCGCCAAGCAGCACAAGTTTCTTCATCTTGGGACTCCATCGGTAAAGGGCAAAAACGGCAGAGTGAGCGACAGCCCAATATGCGAATGGGTGAATCGGGAAATCGGTGCAGCATCGGTGGGAAATTTCCCATTGAAACCGTCGAAGGTTTCAACGTCAGCCACGATGAGCGAGTGATCGGCATTCTAACGACAGGCCCGAAGCCGATATTTCTTCAATGCGACAACTAATTACAGATGCACAGAGAAACCCGCTTGAGCACATTGACAGCCTTGCAAAATCATGCAAGAGCGAAAGACAGTGAACCGATCTATGCTGCAAATTGCGGGCCTATTATTCGCAAACCCTTCTAATCCGGCAAGCGCAGCGTTGTGTCTTATTTTTCACCGGGGGTTTTGAGGCTCTAAAACGGAGCGTTGCGTTTCCCTTTGCCCCGCTACGGGGCGGACGGTTACACATATGGTTACTCGGCTGGGCGCGGGTAACAGCGGGAAATGTCTTGCGGGGGAGATCGATAATTATTGGTTGGGTGGGTTTGGGTTCCGACAGGGTATTACATCGGCGCCCGTCAGATTGCTATCGCTGGCAAGCCAGCTCCCACAGGGATTCGGTTGAGAGTGAAACCCCGTATACACCCCAAAACCTGTGGGAGCTGGCTTGCCAGCGATGAGGCCAGCAAAGCCACCACAACCCCATCAGACACAAAAAAGCCCCGCCCGGCATCACCGGACAGGGCTTCCATGAAGCTAACGCTTAAGCCACATTCATCGTCTTGTGCGTATCAATCAAATGCTGCACCACCCCCGGATCGGCCAAGGTCGAGATATCCCCCAACCCGTCATATTCCGCCGTGGCAATCTTGCGCAGAATGCGGCGCATGATCTTGCCCGAACGGGTCTTCGGCAGCCCCGGCGCCCACTGGATCACGTCCGGTGAAGCAATCGGGCCGATCTCCTTGCGTACCCAGTTCTTCAGCTCCAGGCGCAGCTGCTCGCTCGGCTCCTCGCCATTCTTCAAGGTGACGTAGACATAAATGCCCTGCCCCTTGATGTCGTGCGGCACGCCAACCACCGCGGCTTCGGCGACTTTCGGGTGGGCGACCATCGCGCTCTCGATCTCGGCGGTACCCATGCGGTGGCCGGACACGTTGAGCACGTCGTCCACGCGCCCGGTGATCCAGTAGTAACCGTCGGCGTCACGACGCGCACCGTCTCCGGTGAAGTACATGCCACGGAAGGTCTTGAAGTAGGTATCGACGAAGCGGTCGTGGTCGCCATACAGCGTGCGCGCCTGACCTGGCCACGAATCGAGAATCACCAGATTGCCCTCGGCCTCGCCCTCGATGATGTTGCCGAGGTTGTCGACCAGTGCCGGCACCACACCGAAGAACGGACGCGCCGCCGAACCCGGCTTCAGCGCGTGCGCCCCCGGCAGCGGGCTCATCATGTTGCCGCCGGTTTCGGTCTGCCACCAGGTATCAACGATCGGGCAACGCGACTTGCCGACATTCTTGTAATACCAGTCCCAGGCTTCCGGGTTGATCGGCTCGCCCACCGAACCGAGCAGACGCAGGCTGCTGCCGTCAGCGCCTTCAACAGCGGCGGTGCCCGACGCCATCATTGCGCGGATCGCGGTCGGTGCGGTGTAGAGGATGTTGACCTTGTGCTTGTCGACGATCTTCGCCACCCGAGTGATGTCCGGGTAGTTCGGCACGCCTTCGAACAGCAGCGTGGTCGCGCCATTGGCCAGCGGGCCGTAGACGATGTAGCTGTGGCCGGTGACCCAGCCGACGTCGGCGGTGCACCAGTAGATTTCGCCCGGACGGTAGTCGAACACACGCTCGTGGGTCATCGCCGCATACAGCAGATAACCGCCGGTGGTGTGCTGCACGCCCTTCGGCTTGCCGGTCGAGCCAGAGGTATAAAGGATGAACAGCGCTTCTTCGGCGCCCATCTCTTTCGGCGCACACACGGTGCCCGCCACTTTCATCAGGTCTTCGTACCAGATGTCGCGATGCTGGTTCCACTTGATGTCGCCACCGGTACGCTTGCACACGATGACTTTCTGGATGCTGCTGGTTTCCGGGTTGGTCAGCGCGTCGTCGACGTTGGCCTTCAGCGGAATCTTCTTGCCGGCACGAATGCCTTCGTCAGCGGTGATCACTACTTTGGATTTGCAGTCGATGATCCGCCCCGCCAGGGCCTCCGGCGAGAAACCGCCGAACACCACCGAGTGAATCGCGCCGATCCGGGTGCAGGCCAGCATGGCGACCACGGCTTCCGGGATCATCGGCATATAAATGGTCACCACGTCACCACGGTGCACGTCCTGACCACGCAGGGCGTTGGCCAGTTTGCAGACTTGTTCGTGCAGTTCGCGGTAGGTGATGTTGCGGCTTTCGGAAGGATCGTCGCCTTCCCAGATGATGGCGACTTGATCGCCGCGCTCGGCCAGATGGCGGTCGAGGCAGTTATAGGAAACGTTCAGGGTGCCGTCGGCGAACCACTTGATGTCGACATGGTGATCGTCGAACGACGTCTGCTTCACCGTGGTGAAAGGCTTGATCCAGTCGAGACGCTTGGCTTGCTCGCGCCAGAAGCCGTCAGGGTTGACGACCGACTGCTGGTACATGGCTTTGTAGGTCGCCTCGTCAGTCAGCGTATTAGCCAGAACCTCGGGACGAACGGGATACAGAGAAGCCGCACTCATCTTTCCTACCTCGGTGTAATAGTTGTTTTTGTATGACCCCGTTGTAGCCGGGCCGGCCCCATAGAACCATTCGACGATGGTAGTAACAAGCCCCTACAAAACATCCAGTTACCCCTGACGCAAGCCCTGCGCTGCTTGCTCCAACACCCCACAACCCCTGTGGGAGCTGGCTTGCCAGCGATTCCGACGACTCGGTTATTCAGGCAAACCCCATCACCAGCAAACCCGGTTGCAGACGATTTCGACCGATTGTTACCAAATCTGCCAAAAGTGTTTATCAAAACCCCACCTGTTTACCCACACTCCACCTCCCTAAAATCCACCTCGCCGACAAGGCAAACGCGATTAACAACGTTACAGCCCCCACGAAGGCCGTTAATCCAGCTCTCAAGTAATAACTGCAAACGATGAAGTTCCACACGCAACCCTAAAAAGGTTGCGTGACCCCACTCGACCTCAAGAAGGTAAATTTGAAATGAAAGCTTTATTGGTTCTGGCCCTCAGCAGTCTGTGCGCAACCGCCATGGCAGACGAGGTTCCGACTGATGTCGCGCAGCAACAACCGGTTATCGAGGAATACACTTACTCCACTCACCTGGACATCGCCAAAGTTGTATCCATGAGCGAAGTACCGAATGTTTGCGAAGTGGTTCCGGCCAAAATGGAATACGACGACTCCAAAGGTCAGCGTCACATCCTGCGTTACAGCGTCATGGGTAACGGCTGCACCAATTGATGATTGAGACTGCACCGAATCGGATCACTCAGCGCCTCATTTGAGGGTCGATTCCAGCCCGACTTCGGTCGGGCTCAGTTGTGTCTGGGGTCGCTCAAAAGGGTTGCAAAACACAAGATATAGTGAAAAACCCGGTTTTTTGCTCATTTCTTGAGCAACCGAAGCCTCGCAAAAAAATTAATGAAAAAAAAATCTCGCAGGCCAATCCCAGCGAAAGCCCTGTAAACCCTCGCTCCGATCGAAATCACCCGGCCGATCGAACGCCCTGCGGTGTTTCGCCCTCCCCCACGCCCGTGTTTTTTTCCCTATAATGCCGCCCTAATCGGGTCAGCAATATTCCCTTACAGGGATCAAAGCCATTCTGAAGCCCCGCAGCAGCGTCAACGCTGATCTGCGCCCGTCAGAGGCTCTCGGAACCCCGAACAAAATTCTGTTTTATTGCCTGCCTTAGCTGCTGCAAAAAACGATTCCTTAAGATCCAACGCGGTCTGTACGACCGTGTGAACAACCAACCATCAGGTTTCACACGGGGCGACAGGCCCTCACGCAGGAGACGACACGTCATGCTGAGCTGGGACGAATTCGACAAAGAAGACAGTGAAGTAGCAGCAGTGAAAGGCGCCAACGCCGGCCACGCTTCTGAAGCCAACATGGACCGCCTCGACAACGCCGGCGGCGCCGCCGCGCTCGAAGCCCGCGCCGTGACCGCCGACGACTCGGCCGCCGTGGCTCGTGCCAAGGCTGCACTGAACTCCCTCGACGTCGCCGAAGGCCTCGCCGAACTCGAAGGCGCCTCCGCCCGTGTCGCCGTTGACGAAAAGCGCATGATCAACTGCCGCGCCGACCTCAACCAACTCGTGCCATTCAAGTACGACTGGGCCTGGCAGAAGTACCTGGACGGCTGCGCAAACCACTGGATGCCGCAAGAAGTCAACATGACCGCCGACATCGCCCTCTGGAAAAACCCGGAAGGCCTGACCGACGACGAGCGCCGCATCGTGATGCGCAACCTCGGCTTCTTCTCCACCGCCGACTCCCTGGTTGCCAACAACCTGGTACTGGCCGTGTACCGCCTGATCACCAACCCGGAATGCCGCCAGTACATCCTGCGCCAGGCCTTCGAAGAGGCGATCCACACCCACGCTTACCAGTACTGCATCGAATCGCTGGCCATGGATGAAGGCGAAATCTTCAACATGTACCACGAGATCCCATCGGTCGCCAAAAAGGCAGCCTGGGGCCTGAAATACACCCGTTCGATCTCCGATCCGAAGTTCGAAACCGGCACCCCGGACACCGACAAAGAACTGCTGCGCAACCTGATCGCCTACTACTGCGTTCTGGAAGGCATCTTCTTCTACTGCGGCTTCACCCAGATCCTCTCCATGGGCCGCCGCAACAAAATGACCGGCGTCGCCGAGCAGTTCCAATACATCCTGCGCGACGAATCCATGCACCTGAACTTCGGCATCGACGTGATCAACCAGATCAAAATCGAAAACCCACATCTGTGGGATGCCGAAATGAAGGAAGAAGCGACCCAGATGATCCTGCAGGGTACGCAGCTGGAGATCGAATACGCCCGTGACACCATGCCTCGCGGCGTACTGGGCATGAACGCGGCGATGATGGAGGACTACCTGAAGTTCATCGCAAACCGTCGTTTGAGCCAGATTGGTTTGAAAGAAGAGTATCCAGGGACGACTAACCCGTTCCCATGGATGAGCGAGATTATGGACTTGAAGAAAGAGAAGAATTTCTTTGAGACTCGTGTGATCGAATACCAAACTGGTGGTGCTTTGAGCTGGGATTGAGTAGCCCCCACCAAAAAAACCCTGAGACCTCAGGGTTTTTTTTGGCCATTTTTTAATAATCAAGGAAGAGAGATGTTCGGCTACAAATATCGCGGCATAAATGAATACTCATTAGAAACCCTTAAAAACAATACAGTTTATTTTTCAACTTATACAGACTTCAATGATCCATTTGAGTTCTCAACACCATTTCCCAACCTCCCTATAATGTACAACAGAGCATCAATCGAACTAGACTTATTACATAACCAAGGAGTTCTAAACACACCAATATATTTACACCTAAAAAACATATGCATAGACATAATAAAAAATGGCGATCCAATACTAGATAAAACCCATCTCAGAATCAGGGAAAAGCTGAAAAACGTCGGAATTTATAGCCTCAGCAGCGTAAATGACGAAATATTAATGTGGAGCCATTATGCAGACAATCATAAAGGATTCTGCATAGGCTTTGACACTCTACACAAAAACACAATTCCACAAACAAAATTATTCCCCGTAAACTACAAAGACACTTTTTCCGACCTAAACGATCCCGAAATAATCATTAAATTCTATACCGATATTTTCAGCAAATATAGACACCTCCCACCGAGAGCGTGGAAAGCCAAAAGTGACAAACTAGCCGAAATCCTGAAAAAAGAGGATGATCGAAGAGGAGGCATATCTGTTTTAACAGACAAGTACCACAAATGGTCTTACGAACAAGAGTTTAGATTAGTAGATGAAAAATCTTACGGCGTTAAAAAATTCAAACCAAGGTGCTTAAAATCTATTACTTTTGGAATAAGAACCAGCGAAGAAGACAGGTGCAAAATAATTGAAATATGCAAGAACACAGATAAGAACCACGTAATTTTCTATCAAGCTAGAAAATCTAAGGACTCTTTCAAACTTGAAATACTCAGAATTTAAACTTAACAGATAGTACTCTTCGAGGCAAACGGGAAACCAAAAAGTCTCCCTATACACGCTAGCAACCTAAGCACGTATATTCTGCATTGCAGAAATCAAGTCACCCGCAATAGATTCAAAATTAAGATCAGGCATACCAAATCGACCATAGTACCGTGAAAATTTAGCTTGAACGCCCTCAGCGAACGGCGTATCCAAAGTTGCAATTTTTGTAAAGCTATCGCCATTCAAAAAAGCATCTATTGGTATCTGTGATACCAACTGAAAATCCGCAACAAGATGAGGAAGAAATGATGTACCTGGAAGATATTTATATCTATCAGGCTGCCCACCAGCGACCTTTCTGTTATCGCCAATCAAGGCATTTAATTCCTTTCGTTTACCAGCGCTAACTACCTGCTGCTCAGCAAGCGCATTCCGTATGCTCTCGAACTCAGAAAACTCTTCAATCTTTCTACATTTTACCAGCAAGACAAAATCCGCTTTTCCCTGCTCAAAATCGCAGGCCGGGTTAATCACAAGATAGATAGCCCCGCACTCATTAGCACGATACAAATCACCCAAACTTACGCATGAATTAAGTGCGGGCCAGATATAATACTCAACAGGGTGAACAGTCGAAGCACCAACATATTCAGGGTTAAAAAACTTTCGAATTGAAGAAGCATTTAATGAGTTGGACAATCTACGCGCTAAGAGATAGGCTACCTCCCCATCCTCTTTAAGCTCATCAGCACTATTCCAGTGTTCCTCGACATGCCCCCAAAGGTATTTTCTCTGTTCATCCTGAATATAACGAATCAAATCAGGCAGCTTAGTTTCAAAAGTCTCCCTCACAACGCGACTTAATTCGCCGGCCGCCCCCTTCCTCACAACCTTAACGAAATGGCTCTGAAGGTGCATTATTTTCTCAGCATACCCCGTATTAAAAACAACAGGAATAAACTGCTTATCTTTCAGATAGCCTAGTACCTTTTCACCACTAAACCGATCATCCCCCCTCTATTATCTAGATCAACTCCCTCATCTTGAAGATCTAAGATAACCAAATCAAAATTCCCAGTCTCGACGTATTTCCTTGCATCTAAAAAATTATCTACGGTTGTGCACCTGATTACATCTTCACCTAAAAAACCAGGCTCCTCTAATTCCTCAACTAAAAGTTCTAAAATCTCTCTATCGTCATCAAAAACTAAAAAATTCCACACCCTAGCCATTACACCCTCCTTTTTAACGTAACTCTGAAAGCAGCACCACCCAGGGGATTTGAATCCATCAACTCGAAACTGCCTCCATA
The DNA here is from genome assembly GCF_054344005.1 of Pseudomonas sp. GNP014. Lineage (NCBI taxonomy): Bacteria > Pseudomonadati > Pseudomonadota > Gammaproteobacteria > Pseudomonadales > Pseudomonadaceae > Pseudomonas > Pseudomonas sp. GNP014. The sequence continues at coordinate 5,906,914 of NZ_JBTGUS010000001.1, forward strand.
ATAGTCAGTCACAATATCACCTACAATAGACAACCCCAATCCGATCCCATCATTCTTCGTAGTGAAGTAAGGCTCAAAAATCAATTCCCGGTTTTCAGTAGGTATTCCTGGCCCGCTATCAGCAACAATAAGCTCAACGGCCCCCTCAGCATTCCGCTTAACTGTAACTGCTACTATCCTTTTATCCTCTGGAGCCAACTTCAACCAATAAAGACTATTTTGAAAGAGATTGACAATAATTTCTTGAAACTCAGATGGATCTACGCTCACAAGAGTTTGTGAGTTAGGAGAGGAGAATTGGACATTATTCCTTTCAAATTCTTCAGCTAAAATCTCATAAGAGTCTTTTATTAATTTCTCTAAATATAGCTGCGAAGGGCGCCCTCTTCGCCGCCCACCGAATGGTTCAATCCTACGGAACACTCCATCTAAAACATCTCCCTGTCCTAAAATTTTTGTAAACCGTTCGATTAGCTTTGCTACACCGGAACTGGAATCCCCCTCATCCCTCATACGTATGACGCTATTCAAGCCTAACTGCGCGTACCCAACTATCTTGGCTAGAGGATGACGCCCCTGATGCAAGAGTCGATCAATAAGCTGCCCTAGAGTAGCCAGCCCATGATATCGCGCTACAACAAGCTTTATTTCTTCGATCTTTCGAAAATAATCTTTTTCTACTTTCTCAACGATATTTAGAGCGGCCTTGTCTGAGGGATGCCTTTCAGCTAAATGGCTTTTAATACCTTCAAAATCTAAAGAGTCGAACAGTCCCGGTCGCTGCTTATCATCCTTCTTACCCTTATTATCTTCCCTCTTCTTATACTGGCGTCGATGCACTTCCAATCTGGAGAGGATAGTGATCATTATCTCTCTCAAATCAAAGTATGCCTGATTCTCTCGCAACCCTTCACGATTTGACTGATCTTTCAACTCTGGATTTCGATCTGCGGTTATCTGGACATAACCAAAAATTTGGTTATTCGATATTCTAAGCGAAGGATTCTGAATACGACGCAGATCCAAACGAAGCCAATCATTATTCGGCTCACCGTAAGGTAAGACCCTAAATCCGTCCCTGTAAATATTCACACCTGCAAATGCATCGAGGTCTTTCCGAACATTTGAGATTGAGCTATTAATCATTTGAACTATATTTCCAAGATCATCACGATCCCAGACCCTTAGTTCAATATCCAATGCGCCACAAGCTGGGTTACGAAAATTATCTTCATCACTTTCAGCGCTTGATTCTAGAAATTCCCAGCGACCATCATCATTGACAGGAACAATACGTCCTTTCACATCAACCGAGTTGCCACTAGCTAAAACGGTATAAGTCAAATCCACTTCACCACTTTCAGAAACACGTCCAGAAACTGTATAGTGAGGATATTTTACCGCTTGTGGAGGCTCGATACTTTTAGAAAATTTCTCATATGGTGGAGGAGCTGAAATTTTAATCTCAAAGCCATCAACCTCAGAAAAAGGAGAAACTAAACGGGATAAACCTCTCTGCAATGCCAGGAAACTCATTTCATCCCAGGAGTTCCTTAGTCCATTCATACGAAGCGCAGTACCATGCACAGCATCTTCAGATTCAAAAAAACCTATAGGAACTTCTTTATTTAGAAGAGTAATATCTTCCGGTATACGCTGCTGAGTTTCTATTTTAATCTGATCAAGATACTTTTCTTCATCATCAAATTGGCTCCAATCAAAAAAAGCATAGGACTCAATATCCTCACCTTGCTTTCGGCTTGCCAATGCTAATGAGACCGCTAACCTAGATGCAGCAAATCTCCCTACGCCTTTTTCACCTAAGACGCGACGTGAACCATCAAGACTATTTTTATTCTTTTTTTTCGAAGGAGTAGCAGGCTCCATCCAGGCTCCACGAATTGTATCGAGCCCCATCCCTAACCCGTTATCTATGACTGTTATTCCACCTGCCCCAGCTACTAGCTCATTCTTAAATTTAATTAAAACATTCTTCGCACCAGCATCATAAGCATTTTTTACAAGCTCAATAACCGCGACTGTATCGCTACTAATTAACTCTTCACCCAGCGTTTTCATTATTCTAGCCCGAGGCCGAAAAGCTGAAGGCCCGCTTTCGATATCATCTTCCATAGACACCTCGGAAACTTAAAATTTCATAGAAATTACGCCGCTTTATATACGCCTTGCTTTGAAGATCTATCAATAATAGCCTTAACAATCTCTTCCATAACCGGAGAACACACTGCATTCCCCATCAGCTTAACCTTATCTCGCCTAGTAACATCAGGAAAGATGTAGTTCTCAGGAAACCCCATTGCGCGCCGAAGCTCCTCTGGCTGTAACATTCTCATCATATGCCCGCTGGGTGTCGGCATTACAAATGCAAACCTATCAACCGTTGTTATAGTACGCAGTGGGTCGTCCATTCGCTGCCAACCACCTGAACCATCCGTTCCATAATAGACAATTAAAAATGCCTTATTGCCCCCCAACTCAGCTATAGCTCGATCCGCGCGCGCGAGTGTATCTTTAGCTCTTCGGGGAATGCGCAATGGCGTCATCTTGTACTTTCCGCTACGATCCAAAATATCCCAAACATTTTTGTATTTTGTATTACTTGGCACAACAACATCCGGAAGCTCTTGACGATCAGCGATCATAAATAATCGTCGACGGCGCTGAGCGACTCCAAACTTAGACGCATCAATTACTTGCTCTCGAACCTTATAATTCAACCGCTCTAATTCATTTAATAACTCGTCATAACGAGACCATGGTTTCATATGAACCACGTTTTCGAGCGTTATCCAACGAGGTTTCATTACTTTTGCATAGCGAATAACTTGGAACGCGGTGTCCTTACTATCCTCAGAACGAGGTTTAGCACCACGCGCGCACGTATGATGAGTACATTCTGGCGATGAAATAAGCAGGTCAATGGGCCCAGTCTCTTTTAATATCTTCCTGGGGCTAAGCTTTCGTAGATCCCCCTGATAGACCTGAGCCTCTGGAAAATTGAGCCGAAATGAGTCCACAGCAGGGCCCCAAAGATCTACACCTCCGACGATAGTCGCGCCTCCCTCTCGGGCTCCTAAACTGGCACCTCCTGCCCCGCAGAACATGTCAAACGCGCGAATCTGATCCATTTCAAAGCCTTTAAATTAATCTTCTAGCCAGGTTACCAGGTTCCCGGCACCATTCAACACTGATGGCACTAGGACACCACCATGACAGACAACCTGGTTTACTCTGTTGACGAGCTTTCAAGCTCAGATTTGATGATTGACGCCCACTACGCCGGTAGCCGCAATGGCAATTCCAGCGACGATCCGCTGACGAAGCTACTGAACCTTAGCAATCAAGGTGGCTTCAGGATCAGAGGAAAACGAAATGACCCACGCCTCATAGCCCTGTTATCGAGCATGGAGGATCTTGATTGGCCCGACGAATTGGACCTCTCTACGGGTGTGTTCACCTACTACGGCGATAACAAGAAGCCCGGGCGTAAATTGGACGAAACCCATCGCTATGGCAACAATCTTTTAGAGCTAATTTTCGAGCGGCAACACTCAGGTGACAGGGCAGATATCCCACCCATTTTCGTTTTCACCAAAGCAGGGATCTATCGAGATGTGATTTTTAGGGGGCTTGCCGTCCCAGGTCGAATCGGAAGCACTCACAATGATGATTTGGTAGCTGTGTGGCATGCCAGCAAAGGTCAGCGATTTCAGAACTACAGGGCGACTTTCACCATTCTCGACTTGCCGGAAATTTCACGAGACTGGCTGACGGACATCATCAATGGCACGCGAGCAAGCGATAGCGAACACGCACCGCTTGAGTGGATGAAATGGGTTCGCTCCGGGCAATACACTCCTCTGATTGCCAAACGATCTCAGCCTATCCGCTCAAAAAAGGAACAGCTGCCATCTTCGAAAGAAGACATGAAAATGCTTTCGATCCTCCACAAGCACTTCGAGTCAGATCCGTACGCATTTGAGGCATGCGCGGCACATCTGGTGAGGGTCTGCTTGCCAGACACCGTTGAACTCGATCTGACGAGGCGGTATCGCGATGGTGGTCGAGACGGTACGGGGAAACTCAGAATTGGAAGGCCGGAAACGTCAGTTTTAGTAGATTTTGCAATCGAAGCTAAATGCTACGGGATTGCTAACTCGGTAGGCGTTCGTGAAGTGTCCAGGTTGATCTCTCGCCTACGGCATCGACAATTCGGTGTGATCATCACCACCTCCTGGCTTCATGACCAAGCCTACAAGGAGATCGTAGAAGACGGCCATCCTGTGATGATTCTTGCAGGAAGAGACATTGTTGAGCTTCTTCGCGAAACTGGACTGCAGGATAGCAACGCAGTGATGACGTGGTTGAACATGAGTTTCCCCTTGAACGAGGTGTGAATGAGTGCAGACATAGTCTCCCCCGAGCATCGCTCCAGGATCATGTCCAAGATCCGGGGTAAGAACACGAAGCCAGAAATGGTTGTACGTTCGCTATGTCACCAGATGGGGCTTCGATTCCGCCTGCACAGAAAAGACCTACCGGGAACACCTGACCTAGTGTTCCCGAAATATCGTTTATGTATGTTCGTTCATGGCTGCTTTTGGCACCGACATCCCAATTGTAAATATGCATACATGCCAACAAGCAGGGTCGATTTTTGGCAAACCAAATTGACGAAAAATGTTGAAAGGGATCTTAAAGCCCAACAGGCTCTGATCAATCTGGGGTGGCGGGTGGCAACGGTCTGGGAGTGCCACACAAAAAACAGAGATCTCCTACGTACTGAAATCCAAAAGGCGTTCAACGTTGAAGCCTAAGAACTACACGCCCCTTCATCTCAGAATATTTGTCGTTTTTGAAGGCTTGACCATGCACCTCTGAGCCCCTAGGCTCACAACTCGGCGCCTAAGAAACGCCTCAACCAGAGCGGTCCTCCGCACCCGACAGTCATGCGGCTTTTTTTCGTCTGCGGTTTCTCTACGCCTGCGAAAAGTCCCGTTATGTCGGGAGTGGGCGAATACAAGACCCGAAAGGGGAATATGTCCGGCCCGTCTCTGGTGGGTTTCTTAGCTCCCGACACCCTAACGAATGCCCTAAGAAAGCAGCCAGAGGTAAATGGAAATGCCTGGATATCCAACCTTCATGATGAAGGTGAATCGCTGTACCCGCCGCTCGAATCCCTTGCCTCTCGATCAGGAGGCATGCCATGTCTGAACCACTTCTCCCGACTCGTTTCACCCGCAACAAAACTCACCTGCACGCCCTTCTGGTCGAGAACCAAGCGTGGTTCTGCGTCCATGAGTTGGGCCGGTTGATGGGCAAACATCTTGATGAGCGCCAGTTGCGCAAACTCGACGCTGATCAGCGTCAGATGATGTGCGTGGAGACCTATGGCGAAGCCGAGGACCACATGATGGTGAGTGAGTCCGGTGTGTATGCACTGCTGATCTATCACTACTGTCCTGAGTACCGGCAGCTTCGTGAGTGGCTGACGCATCAGGTCGTGCCTGCGCTGCGTGACGCTCGTCCGGCGCGCGCGGTTGAGCGTCCGATATTGAGTGTCTTGAGTTGGCCGCAGATGTCGCTGAGTACGTTGCACTGGCGGGACGAGCCGTGGATTCGGTTGCGGGATATGCCTTGTTTACTGGCGGAGGATCGGTTCAATCGGCAGGAATCCTGGTGGCGTAGGGCTTCGCGATTGTTGCGTGGTTGATGAGTGTTTCGAGATCCGCTGCTTGGGTTTCAAGTAGCGGATTTTTTTGTGGTTCAAAATGCTTGGGGCTGCTTCGCAGCCCAGCGGGAGCAAGCTCCCTTGCCACAGATGGATGTGTGGCCTGCGATGTTGGCGTGAGGATTGAAATCTGGTTGATGCCGAGAATCGCCAGCAGGCTGGCTCCCACAGATTCCGCATCATCCTGAAAACAATCAGTGCAACCCGCGCCACCTCCCGCTATTAATACCCCTCCCCCACTCAAGGATCCGAGCCCTGCCATGAAATTCGATCTCGCCTACTGCCTCAGCCTCGACGACAAGTTGTCGATCTATGACGTTCGCGATCTCAATTTCGATGAGACGGTGGCGTTCGACTCGACCAAGGAGCATTTCCAGTGCCCCAACGATGCCTGTCGTTCGGCGTTCGATGCATCTAACGAGTTGGGCACGTTCAACGCCAAGAACGTGAATTACGTGCGCACGCCGCACTTCAAGAATCTGCCCACTACGCAGCATGTAGCGGGTTGTCCGTATGTGAGTTTGAAGGCGTCGGCATCTGGCGTTGAGACGGCGGATGGCGAAACGGATGACGGGCGGGAGGAGCATTTCCCATCAGAGTTGTTGCTGACGCGGCGTGCGTATGTGCGCAAGCCTGCTGCGCCCGCGGGGGCGGCGGATGTGTTGCGGGATGATCCGGTTCGGGCGGCGGCGGACATTGGTAGAGAGTCGCCTGGGCGTGAGACGGCGCCGGACAAGACCAGTGTGTTTGCGCATCCGGTGGAGTGTTTTGTGTCGAACTTCGCCGACAAGGAGTTGCTCAAGCGCATGCCGTTGAAGATCGGTGAGCACACGGCGCCTTATGGCTCGTTCTTCAAGAAGATTGAGTATCTGACGGACAACAAGGGGCTGATTTACTGGGGCAAGATCAAGGAGATCAAGGATTACACCCAGAGTTTTCGCATCGACTTCGAGCAGAAGGTCTGGTTCAAGCAGGCAGATGAGCCGAAGAAGAAGCCGTATTCGGTGAACGTGTACTTGAGCAAGAAGCTGATCGACAACTACCGCAAGCGCAAGGCGTTTCTGGAAGAGATCAAGCACGCGATTGACAGCGACAAGGAGTTGTTCTGTTTCTTCTATGGCGTGACGCCGGAGTTGAAGCAGGTGCCGAGCAAGAAGAACCCCGAACAGACGTTCGGGGTGTTCAGTGCCAACATCGAGAACCTGGATCACTTTATTGTGCGGGAAGCGCCGGGGTTGGCGTGACGGTTAGCCTTTGGGCAGTTGAAGTTCGACCGCGCCCGGGTGTTGTTTGACGACGGAGTACGGCAGGATCGACCAGTCTGGCCTGTCGCAAGAGCGTTGTACGCGAGCGAAGTAGGCGCCCAGGTACAGGCCCTTATCAGTGAAGTACCACGGCGTAGTTCCCCAGATGCTTTCATCTGTGAAATCACAGTCGTCATCTTGTGCGGGTTTCTTCATTTCCGTGGGGTACAGGGCGGTGAATTGCTGGATGATCCAAGGCACCAGCTCTTTGCTGACATACCGATAACGCGCGTCACTTTCGGCCTCGCTCAGCGGTTTGTCGCCCAGGCTGTCGCGCTCGGCGTGTAGCAATGGTTTGCCCTCACCGACCCACAACACATCTTCAAGCGACAGTGGGTGGCCGGTTTTCACGTCGATGTTGAGCGGGGAATCACCGAAATCCGGATGCGCGCCGCCGCAGTAGTAGCTGGTGGAGATGTTCAGGCTGACCACGGCTGGCGAGATCATTTTCGGTTCTGCCTGCTGCATGAATTCGACGTTTTCTCCGCCCCGCAGCTGGCAGCTGTGGTAACTGATGACTTCATTCCAGAGTCGCCCGAGCAACTGCTGGTTTATCCGCTGCTGATCATCTTTCGACAGTCCGGACTCCACGCTGAACAGCGAGATCTTTGTCTCAGGCTCCGTCCACCATTGCAGCTCGTAGCCCATGAAGTTTTCTTTCTTCGCCGGTTTCAGTTTGAGTCCCTGCAGGCGCAGATACTCGTAAGGCTCGTCGTTTGGCAGCGCGGCAACGAACGGCAAAGTTGCTGACGTTGGCGCGGGAAGTTTGGCCTCGGCGAGTTTAACCGGCAGCTTCTTTCCCTGCGGACTTTGCCATTCACCCTGCCAGCCATTGGCAGTCTCTTCCAGCTTCAGAGTCGGCAGCGGTTTATCGTCGCCATAGCGGTTGTTGCCCTCAACGAGATTCAACGTGCTGTCTTGCAGCGAACCGCTGAGTTCCAGGTCGCGGTGATACTTCTCATAGAAGTAGCGGCCGGTGACTTCATCCTGCTGCGTGGTGTTTAGCTCCAGCACAATCGGCATCTTGCCCAGCGTGCCGGTGAACACGCGCCGGCCCTCTTCGGCATGGGCAGTGGAAATCAGTGTGAACAGCGCCGCAGCGTATGGCGCCAGGCGCAGCAGTCCCTTGAGCATGGATCAATCCTTGAAGGAATCGGAGGTCGCGTCGGCGCATAGGCGCCGGCGCTGAAAAATACGCTGCGGATTATGGCGTGGGTAGCTTAACGATTCGAGTTTTCTCGCTCGTAATTTTTAAGCCAGGCTTCGCGCTCCAGGGCCGCAATTTCCTGAACCCTTTGATGGCGACGCTCCTTGGCAGCATGAAGCTGGACGTCATCAAGAAAGCAGTAATGACGCAGCCAGTGAAGCGCCATTTCCTCATTCGGAAAGTAGTAAGACTTGGCGCCCTTACTGCTTCTGGGCGTGTCATTCATTTGCTCGTCAAATACCATCGCTGTGATTTCATCCGGTGGCAAAGAGCCCGTATGAGCGACCTTGTCCTGGAAAATCCATGCAATCTCATCAATGTGTTTTTGCGCGCTGCGATGGCTGCGTCGATAAAAGCGATGATGCTCACAAGTCTGCTGCACCCGCGCCAACATCAATTCAGGGTTAAGCCACTGCCCGAGGTCATGATGATGCGCGTTGATCACCAATCCCTTGACCCAGCGATCAATAAAACGCGCAATGAAGCCCTCAGCATCAGCCTTTTTGACGTCAGCCAAAATCACGCAATAACGGGTTTTGATGTGAATGACCAGCAGCACATGCTTGCGTTGTACCGTTATCGCGTGCACCAGCCACTGCTCGTCAGCGCCGTTCAACTCATCATCTTCAATGATTGAGGACGGCGGATTAGCATCCAACGGCGTGATTTTTTTGCCCTTGTGAACACGGCTGAAAAACTTGCTGGCTGCTTCGGTGCAATTGAAGATCAACATCCTGGTTCTCTGGTCATTGCTGGAGGACGGCGCTTAGTTACCGATTTTTATTTCTTCCGCTGTAACCTGGCAATGATTCATTTAAGCGAAATGCACAGCAGCACAATAATCAGCAACCCGATATAGACCCAGGCATGCACCTGGTCTGGTATCCGCCCAATCCATGGCGCGGCCAATCGAATCCCGATGAGCGAGCCAACCGTCAGCACCGCAAACGCGAGCAGATCCACATACCCGACAAACCACGCCCCCAACTCAGCCTGACTGAACCCGGCCAATGCCATGTACGTCAGCGTCCCCGCTACTGCCACCGGCACGCTCAGAGGATTGGCCATGGACGTCGCTTGCGACATGCTCAGTCCACAGCGGCGCAACAGCGGCACGGTCATGACGCTGCCTCCTACACCCAGAAACGTCGCAATGGCGCCGATGCCTACACCGCCTGCGGAAGTTTCCGTAGCGCCAAGTCGGCGTGGGATGACGTCTGCGTTCTGAGTGAGGAAGCCGCGCCTCAGCAGGCAATCGACGATAGTCACGCCGAGATAGCCAATGAACGCGTAGCGAATGACCTCGCCGCTGACCCACACCGCAGCGATCGCGCCGAGGATCGCACCGAGGGCGATGAAGCTGCCGAGTGGCCACAAATAATGGCGGATCAGGTTGCCGGCGCGGCGGTGTTTGTCGGTGGCGATCAGGGCGTTGACGATCATCACGCAGGTCGAGGTGGCGACGGCGATGTGCATCGCCGACTGGCCGATGGGGTCGTCGGCGCCGTGGCTGGCGCTGAGCAGGCGATACAGCAGCGGCACGACGACGAAGCCGCCGCCGAAGCCGAACAGGACGGCGGTGATGCCGGTCAGGCAGCCGAACAGGGTCAGCAGAATGTAGAACATGGCGCGTTATCCGATGAGGGCGAGCGGTCGACGATAGAGCCACGCGGCTTGGCCTGCTTCAGCAACTCAGCCAATAATGTTTGCGTTTACGCCAACTACCGGAAAACGCTTGATGCGCAATGTTTCGATCAATCTGCTGGATCACACGCCGCGCCCGGTGGTGGCGATTGGTACGGATTATTCCCACGGTCAGCTGTTGCCATTTCATACGCATCGGCGGGCGCAATTGTTGTATGGCGCGACCGGAGTGATGCAGGTTCGCACCCATGACGGCAACTGGGTGGTGCCGCCACAGCGGGCGGTGTGGGTTCCGCCGGGGGTGGCGCATGAGGTGTTGATGCTGGGGGTGAGCACGCGCAGCGTGTACATCGAGCCGGGGACGGTGGACTTGGGACCGCGTTGCCAGGTGATCAGTGTTTCGCCGTTGATGCGGCACCTGTTGATGGAAGCGGTGGAGGTGCCGCTGGCCTATGAGCTTGAGGGTCGCAATGGCGTGCTGATCGAGCTGTTGCTGCATGAACTGGCGCGCAGCGCGCCCCTGCCCCTGCACATTCCGCTGCCGTCTGACGGAAAACTCCTGGCGTTGTGTCAGAACTTTCTGCGTCAGCCGAACGCACATCAGTCGCCGCAACACTGGGCCGAGCAGTTGCACATAAGCTTGCGTACCTTCAACAGATTGTTTCGGCAACAGACCGGGTTGAGCTTCAGCCAATGGCGGCAACAGGCTTGCGTGGTGCTGGCACTGGCACGGCTGGCAGCCGGTGAAGCGGTAACGCGGATCGCCCTGGACTTCGGTTATGAGAGCCCGGCGGCGTTCTCGACGATGTTCCGGCGCATGCTCGGTCAGGCACCGTCCGTCTGGTTGGAGGCGGCGAACTAGGGCAAATCAAAAAATGCGTTTGATCCCGGCCGAAAACAACTGTACAAAAACACAGTACATTTTCAATCAGCACTCTTGAGCCCGGAGCACACCATGGCCTCTCTTGCGATGAACCACATCCTCGAACGCATTGCCCTTTTCCAGTTCACCCCGACGCACTGCGTCCAGGCCCGAGCGATGCTGGGCTGGAGCGTGGAACAGCTGTCGCGCGAGGCGAAGGTCGCAGCGGACGACATCCAGCGGTTTGAAGCGCAGCAGGACGTGGCGGATGCAGCGCGATTGGCGTTGGCGTATCGGTTTGAGGCACAGGGGTTGGTGTTCTTTCCGGGGTTTGCGCCGGGGCGCAGTGCGAGTATGGGCGTGCCATCGAAATCGGTGGGGCGTGGGGATTATGCAATGGCTGATTAAGGACCTGTGGCGAGGGGATTTATCCCCGTTGGACTGCGCAGCAGGCCCCTTGTCTTGATTGAACAGAGGGGGCCGCTTCGCGACCCAACGGGGATAAATGCCCTCGCCACAAATCAATATCAGCTTGCGTCAGGCGTTCTGCGCCACACCCTCACTCTCCCCTTCAACCGCCAACCACCACGCTTCGCCACGATGCGGTTGAGCAATATTGAACGCGTCACCCATCTGCGGCGTGGTAATCGAAACACTGCGCTCCCACGCCAGCGCCAGAATCCGGTCAAACGGTTCATGCCAGGCGTGCATCGCCAAATCGAAGGTGCCGTTGTGGATCGGGAAGAGCCAGCGGCCCTTGAGGTCGAGGTGGGCTTGCAGGGTTTCTTCCGGTTGCATGTGCACGTGCGGCCATTCGACGTTGTAGGCGCCGGTTTCCATCAGGGTCAGGTCAAACGGGCCGTATTGTTCGCCGATGCGTTTGAAGCCGTCGAAGTAGCCGCTGTCGCCGCTGAAGAAGATCCGCGTGTCGCCGTCGATCATCACCCACGAGGCCCACAGGGTGCTGTTGCTGTCGAACAGGCCACGGCCGGAGAAGTGTTGCGACGGCGTGGCGATGAAGCGGATACCGGCGATTTCGGTGCCCTGCCACCAGTCGAACTGACGGATTTTGTTGGCGTCGATGCCCCATTTGATCAGGGTATCGCCGACGCCCAACGGAGTCAGGAACAGGTTGGTCTTGGCCGCCAGCCGCAGTACCGCCGCATAGTCGAGGTGGTCGTAGTGGTTGTGCGACAGGATCACCGCTTCAATCGGCGGTAATTCGTTGATGCTGATCGGTGGCTGGTGGAATCGCTTGGGGCCGGCCCATTGCACGGGCGAGGCGCGTTCGGCGAACACCGGGTCGGTGATCCAGAATTTGTCCTGCAGTTTCAGCAACAGGGTCGAATGGCCGAGGCGAAACACGCTGTGGTTGGGCGCTGCCAGGAGGTCGTCGCGGGTCAACGGTTGTACCGGGATAGCGGCGGCGGGTCGGGTGTTGCGCGGTTTGTGGAAGATCATGTTCCACATGATGCGCAGCATTTTGCGAAAGCCTTCGCGGCGCACCGGCGCATGGTTGCGGAACAGCCCTTGATCCTGTCGAGAGGCTTCAGGCGTGGAAATTTTATCCGGGAGGGAAACTGGATTGGCCATGACTGAAATGACTCCAGAAAAACCGCGCAATTCACGATTTTTCGCGGTGGGACGATAAATGGCCAGAGCTGCACGCATAGGCCGAACTGCTGTTTTTTAGGTTGCGAGGATTAACGCAACATTACACTGGTCGGTGTAGTTTCTAGGTTGCATGAAAGCGCATGACAAGTAAACTTCCAAGTGTAATTTCCACTTTTCCTGCCGAAGCTTACTTATGACAGCTCCACAGCGCCTCACTGACCGCAAACGCGAAGCCATTATCCAGGCGGCCATTGCCGAATTCCGTGCCAACGGTTTCGAGATCACCAGCATGGACAAGATCGCGGCCACCGCCGGGGTGTCGAAGCGCACGGTGTACAACCATTTTCCCAGCAAGGAAGAGCTGTTCGCCGAAATTCTCAACCAACTCTGGGCACGCATCACCGCCGAGCAGACCGTGACCTATAGCGCCGATCAGCCGCTGCGCGAGCAACTGCAACAGATGCTGGGGGCAAAATTGCAGATGATGGCCGATGACAATTTTCTCAGTCTGGCCCGCGTGGCGATTGCTGCCACCATCCACTCCCCGGAGCGCGCACAAGATATGGTGGCGCGCATGGGCGCGCGCGAAGAAGGCCTGACCGTGTGGATTCGCGCCGCTCAGGCGGACGGTCGGCTAAAACCCGTGGACGCGGCATTCGCCGGGCAGCAGCTGCAAGGGCTGCTGAAGTCGTTCGGCTTCTGGCCGCAGATTTCCATGGGCCAGCCGCCACTGGATACCGCCACCCAAAAAGCCGTGGCCGAATCGGCACTGGAGATGTTTCTGGCGCGTTACCAGCTCTAAACCGTGCCTCTGCGCGCGATCCGTCGATTAAATGGCTCGGAAGGACACTGATTATTCGCGCTGGAATAAATGACAATGTCCGACAATTGACCGACGAATGGTCTACCTGAAAAAAATACGGCAAAGTATTTCAGGATGAATCTGGCGCAGGACATCATGGAAAACCCACGCGGCAAAGGCTTGTCATTCGCCAGACGCATCTATCTGCCTAGGACTATCGGTCTGGGCGTCGGCTTTTTCAGCGTCGCGGCAGCGCTGTATCCGTTGAACATGCCGGCATGGCTATGGGCGCTGCTGGTGTTCAACGGATTTGTCTGGCCGCATCTGGCTTATCAGGTATCAACCCGCGCAACCTTCCCCTACCGCGCCGAGCGTCGCAATCTGTTGTACGACTCGTTGTGCGGCGGCTTCTGGACCGCGTGTTTTCAGTTCAATCCGCTGACCAGCGTGACCATCCTGTCGATGATGACCATGAACAACGTCGCCGCCGGTGGCCGACGCCTGTTCCTGCTCGGCGCCGTCGCGCAGTGCGTCGGTGTACTGCTGGGCGGCTCGATCTTCGGCTTCAAATTCAGTCCGACCATGACTCAAATTGAAGCCTGGGCCTGCCTGCCGATGCTGACCCTGTATCCACTGGCCTTGGGCATGGTCTGTTACCAACTGGCGATCAAACTCGCGCAGCACAAACGCACGCTGCGCGACCTGAGCCGCACCGACAGCCTCACCGGACTACTCAACCACGGCGCCTGGAAAGATCAGCTGCACGCCAGGTTCGAGCTGTGCCGGCAAAATCACACCCAGGACATTCTGGCGCTGATCGACGTCGACCACTTCAAGTCCATCAACGACAACTATGGCCACATCATTGGCGATGCGGTGCTGAGCCAACTGAGCGGCGAACTCAAAGGCATGGTGAGCAAAAGCGAACGGGCCGGCCGCTACGGCGGCGACGAGTTTTGCCTGATCCTGCCCGACCAGCCACTGAAAAAAGCCGAACTGCAAATGGAACGATTGCGTCAGGCGCTGGATCAATACCGTCACCCGGATGTGCCGGAACTGCGGGTCAGCCTGAGTATCGGTCTGGCGCGGTTTCAGCCGTCGTACCGCGACGCACTGGCCTGGCTGGATGACGCTGACAAAGCGCTGTACACCGCCAAACACACGGGACGCAACACGATCAGCGTGGCGCTGAGCCAGCCGCGCACCAACGACGCCAACTCCATCAGCCTTTGAAAACACCGATAGTCATGCTGATACGCATTTTCTTGTACAACGACAAACAGTTTGTATAAGATCCCCTCGTCAGCCTGGATGCTGGCACTTTGCAGTCAATGACAAGTGCTCACCCGGCATTTGCTCTGCCAGCGCGGAAACAGGGACAAAAACCTCGTCTTTCCCTACTTCCAGGTACTGCCCCTATGTTTTTCAAACGCCATCAGTCCGCCCTCAACGACCTTCAACACACCATCACCGAACAGAACGGCCTGCTCGAAGCCATCGACCGCTCCATGGCCGTGATCGAGTTCGACCTCGATGGCGTGGTGTTGACGGCCAATGACAACTTCCTGAAAACCACGGGCTACCGCGCTGATCAGGTGATCGGCCAGCCTCATCGTCTGTTCTGCACCCCGGAGTTTGGCCGCAGCGCGCAATACACCGAGTTGTGGTCGCGTCTGAAAAACGGCCAGTTCCAGTCCGGCACGTTCGAGCGGGTCAACAGCCAGGGCCAGCCGATCTGGCTGGAAGCCAACTACAACCCGATCAAGGATGCGTCGGGGCGTGTGGTGAAAGTGGTCAAGTACGCCATGGACGTGACGACCAAGGTCCAGCAGGAAAGCGAGGCCAACGCCAAGCTGCAGGCGATCGACCGGGCGATGGCGGTGATCGAATTCGACCTCGACGGCGGCATTCTCACGGCCAACCAGAATTTTCTGACACGCATGGGTTACACGCTCGCTGAACTCAAAGGTAAACATCACCGTTTGTTCTGCCGCGCGGATCTGGTCAACAGCAGCGCCTATGAGGATTTCTGGCGGCGGCTGAACCAGGGTGAGTTGTTTCAGGGCCAGTTCGAGCGCGTCGACAAGCGCGGCCAGACCGTGTGGCTGGAAGCCAACTACAACCCGGTGTACGACGCGTCCGGGCGGTTGTGCAAAGTGGTGAAGTTCGCCACGGACGTCACCGCCCGCGTCGAGCAGCATGAGCAGGATGCCCGCAGTGCCAGCGCGGCTTATCACATCTCCGTGGAAACCCGCAAAGTCGCCGAGCAAGGTACTCAGGTGATCCAGCAAGCGGCCAGCGAAATGCGCGAAATCGCTGACGACATCGCCCAGTCTTCGACATTGATCGCGCAGCTCGGCGAACGCTCGGAGCAGATCACCGCGATCGTCAACACCATCCGCGCAATTGCCGACCAGACCAATCTGCTGGCGCTCAACGCGGCGATTGAGGCGGCGCGGGCCGGGGATCAAGGTCGCGGGTTTGCCGTGGTGGCGGACGAGGTGCGGCAACTGGCGGCGCGCACCAGCGGCTCGACGGCGGAGATTTCCAACATGATCGGATTGATCCAGAGCGAAACCCGTCAGGCGATCAAGAGCATGGAAGGCACCCGTGGCCGAGCGGCGCAAGGCGTTGAACTGGCGGATCAGGCCGGCAGCGTGATTCTGCAGATTCGCGATGGCGCCAGTGAGGCGGTGCAGGCGGTGAGCATGTTTGCCAATGAGCGGGCGCCTGGGTGATCGATGTACTGGGTCTGTAGAACGCGTCGCGGCCTTCGCGAGCAAGCTCGCTCCCACAGGGAAACGCATTCCGATGTGGGAGCGAGCTTGCTCGCGAAGAGGCCGTCAGCCTCGGCACAAGGCTATAGTGAACAATAGCCCTGAAGCCTGCCGAGCCCATCATGACCACCGAAAAATCTGCCTCCCCCGCCACCGCCCCCGTCGATCACCTGCGCTTCCATCGCCCTCACGCCCACCTCAACACCACGTTCGGCAACGACAAGTTTGCACTGCGTGCCGAGGCCTTCGCGCGGTTCTTCGGCACACCGCTGTTTCTCGGCGCGCAAACCGCGATCGTCGCGGTGTGGATCGGCCTCAACGTGTCGGGCGTGACACAGTTCGACGTCTACCCGTTCATCCTGCTCAACCTCGCGTTCAGCCTGCAAGCCGCGTACGCCGCACCGTTGATCCTGCTGGCGCAGACCCGTCAGGCCGCACGGGACAAGGCGCAGTCGGACGCCGACGCACAGCACCGTGAAGCATTGGCGGTGGCCAACGCCGAACGCCAGGCGCAGGCCGCGCAAACCACCGCGCAACTGCTCGAATTGCTGGAGCAGAACACCCGCCTCACCGAAATGACCAAGAGCCTGACTGAACGCATCGAAGGCCTGACCCGCGAACTGCATGAGCACATCTGCCAGAACCCGAAACGCTGATCACGGCAGCCGCAGCGCCCGCCCCAGCTCATCGAACAGCGTGACCACCGAGCGCAAGGCCCGGCAGTCCGGGCGGGTCAGCAGCCACAGCGCGGTGTCGTAGCCGTGCAGCGGTTCGCTGAGGGCCTGCAAACCCTCGGTAATCAGAAAGTCCGGCAATGCCGCCACACCGAGTCCGCTGCGCACCAGTTCAGTCACCGACAGCATGCTGTTGCAGCGATAAGCCGGGGTCACGCCGGGCAACTGCTGGCGGCGCCAGGCGACGGTCGGGTGATCCGGCAAAAACTCGTCCGGGGCGATCCAGGTCAGCGCCGCCAGATCCGTTGCATCAATGTTTTGCAGATAGCGCGTACTGGCACAGACCCGGTAGGAAATCTTCGCCAGTTGCCGTCCGACCAGATGCTCCGGTGGTGTCCGCGTCAAACGCAGCGCAATGTCCGCATCGCGCCGGCTGAGGTTGGCGAAATCGTTGGAGGTGCTCAGCTCAAGGGTCAGTGCCGGGTAGTTCGGCATGAACTGCGCCAGCGCCGGTAACAGCAGCCCTTGCAGCACCGAATCGGTACAGGTCAGGCGCACCGTGCCGCTGACGACTTCTCCGCCCTGCTCCACACCAATGCGCGCCGCTTCCAGCGCCTGCTCGGCGCGCTCAGCCTGTTCGGCCAGGGTCTGCGCGAGCGTGGTGGGCAGGTAACCGGCACGGCTCTTTTCGAACAGTTGCTGACCTAGCGCCGACTCCAGACGACGCACGGCGCGAAACACCGTCGACACGTCTACCCTGAGCAACTGCGAAGCCCGAGCCAGAGAACCTCCGCGCACCAGAGCGAGAATCAGCGCCAGATCCGGGTAGTCGAGTCGATAGTGCGTCGCTGCATTGATCACTTGGGAATACGCCAATATTGAGTGCGTGAACGCCAATCTATAGTGAGCCCCATCAATCAACAAGCGCAGAGAACACTCATGGAAAACCGCGCCATCCGCATCGCCCTGATCGGCGATTACGACCCGCAAGTCACCGCGCACCAAGCGATCCCCGTTGCGCTGGGCATGCTCGCCGAGCAGACCGGCCGCGAGGTGCAATTTCAATGGCTGCCCACCGAACAGATCCACGCTGATGCCGCGCTGGCGCATTTCGACGGTTTCTGGTGCGTACCGGCCAGCCCCTACAAAAGCGAAGCTGGTGCCTTGCGCGCCATTCGTTTTGCCCGCGAACAACAGCGACCTTTCCTCGGCACCTGCGGCGGTTTTCAGCATGCGGTGCTGGAATTTTCCCGCAACGTGCTGGGTTGGGCCGATGCCGAACATGGCGAGACGTCACCCGATTCGCAGCGAGCGGTGCTCACGCCGCTGACCTGTTCGTTGGTGGAAGCCGTGGACAGCATTCATCTGGTCGCAGGCTCGTTGATCGCCAAGGCGTACGAAACATCGGAGATTCGTGAGGGCTATCGCTGCAGGTTCGGTGTGAATCCGCAGTTCGAACGAGCGTTGCTGAACCATCAGCTACACGCTGTGGGCCATGATTCGGCGGGAGATTTGCGGGCGATCGAATTGAGCAACCATGTATTTTTCGTCGCAACACTGTTCCAGCCGGAACGTGCGGCGCTCAAGGGTCTGGTCCCGCCGCTGGTGCGGGCATTCGTTGAAGCGTGTGCGGAGCAAAAACAATGAAACCTAACGCGCCTTGCTTCGCGGTGATTTTCACCTCGACCCGCACCGAGGGCGACAACGGTTACGCGGCGGCATCCGAGCGGATGATGGAGCTGGTTGTGCAGCAGCCGGGGTTCCTCGGCGTGGATTCGATCCGGGGCGAGGACGGGGTCGGGATCACCATTTCGTACTGGGCGAGCGAGGCGGCGATTCTGGCCTGGCGCGAGCATCCCGAGCACCGGGTGATTCAGGCACGAGGGCGCGCGCAGTGGTATTCGAAATTCCACACGCAAGTGTGTCGGGTGGAGCGCGAGTATCGGTTTGAGCAGTGAGTGCAGCGGCGCACTGATTGGCCTCTTCGCGAGCAAGCTCGCTCCCACAGGAGGAATGCGATCAACTGTGGGAGCGAGCTTGCTCGCGAAGAGGCCTTCACAGACTGCGCAAAATCTCAGCCCCTCACCAGACTGCGCACCGCCACGATCTCCGGCACCTCAACCTTGCTCATGTACACCCGCAACGGCTCGGTGATGTTGATCCGGTCATGGATGTTCTGATCCAGCAGTAACTGAATCAGCTCGCGCTTCAGGGTCATGGTCGTCTCAGAGGCCGCCGCCCAGACAAATTCACTGGTGGGAATGATGCCGTCATCGGCCACGTCCATGCCGAACGAATCTTCGCTGAATCGCACGATGTACTGACCGGTTTTGCGGTTGAGGCCGACAAAGCCCTTGAGGTCGTCGGCCGCCTGGCAGATGAGTTGGGAGGTGATGCGCATGGTAAACCTCACGAAAAGTGTTCGATGGTTTACACGCAGGGCAACGGAACGGCGCGCCCTCTGCCGGGACGTCTGCCGAGGGCAAGCGTACTGCAAACCGCGCCACAAAAGTGCAGGAAAAATCGCTTTTAATACGTTTATGTCGGTCTGGCGATAGCACGCAACCGATTCAGTTGTTAAAAGGTACGTCTTTGAAAATGCCCTGCGAAAGGAACTCGAACATGCCCGCCACTTTCACCAAAAGCGCCCTCATGCTGAGCCTGCTGCTCGCTCTCGGTCAGGCGCAGGCCGCCAGCCAGACCGATCCCGAGGCCGTCGCTGCGGCACACGGTATCCCGCACCCGGCGGTGATCGCCCACCGTGGCGCGTCCTTCGATGCACCGGAGTCCACCGCCGCGTCCTACAAACTGGCCCGCGACCTCGGCGCCGATTACCTGGAAATGGACTTGCAGCGCAGCAAGGACGGCGTGCTGTTCGCCCTGCACGACAACAACCTGCAACGCACCACTGACGTCGCCAGCAAGTTCCCGGAGCGCAAGGACAGCCCGGCCAATGCCTTCACCATGGCCGAATTGAAAACCCTCGACGCCGGCAGTTGGTACAACACGGCCTACCCGGATCGCGCGCGTCCGACCTACGCCGGCCTGAAAATCCTGACCCTGGACGAGATTATCGACATCGCCCAGGCCAACCCGAAACACAAGCCGGGCTTGTACATCGAAACCAAAGAGCCGCAGCTATTTCCCGGCATCGAGCATGACCTCAAGGAGAAGCTGCAGGACCGCGGCTGGTTGAGCCAGGCCGGTTCGAAACTGGCCAAGAGCGAGCTCGGCGTCGGCCAGGGCAAAGGCAAGGTGATCCTGCAGACCTTCGAGAAAAACAGCCTCGAACTGCTGCAAAAGGAAATGCCGCAAGTGCCGAAGATCCTGCTGTTGTGGGTCGGTGAAGGCAGCATCGAACCAAAATCGAAAGTGTCTTTCGCCGACTCCGGCGAGAAGGACAAGAACGTGTTTTACGGCAAGCAGGAACCGAAGTCCGAAGCCGAGTTCAAGCAGTGGGTCGATTACGCCAAGGCGCAAGGGGCGATCGGCACCGGCCCTTCGGCGAAGCTGACCAAGGGCGGCGACCAGAGTTATTCGGACCTGGTGCAACCCTGGATGAATAAGTACACCCACGATCAGGGCATGCTGGTGCACGTGTACACCGTCGATGAGCCGGTGGACTTCGAGAAAGTCATGGCCGCCGGTGTCGACGGCATTTTCACCAACCGCGCCAGTGAGCTGTTGAAGTTCTACAAGCGCCCGGCCAGTGCCAGTGTTGATCAGGTGTTGAAGAACAACGGGTTCTGATAGATAAACCCGGTTGTCCGCATCGCGAGCAGGCTCGCTCCTACGAGTCCTGCGCGCGATGCGTTGTTTTAAGGGTGAATTAAGTTGCAGTGATTAATCTGAACTCACTTCAACAGAACACGCACTTAAACAAGCAAGGAACGAACTCATGAAAACTTTGACTGCCCTGTTTACCGCCGCTGCCCTGACCCTCACCGCTGGCCTGGCCCAGGCTGATGTGCGCGTCGATCAGATTCCGCAACTGGTTAAAGACGGCAAGATCAAGTCGCTGGAGTCGATGAATGCCGAAGCGCTGAAACTGCATCCGGGTGCGACCATCACCGACACCGACCTGGATAACCACTTCAACGGTTATGAATATGAAGTTGAGCTGAAAACCGCTGACGGCAAAGAGTTCGACGTCGACTTCGACGCCACCACCGGCAAGGTGCTGAGCAACAAGCAAGACACTTGATACAGCGAATACGGAAAGCCGCACGATTGAGAAATCGTGCGGCTTTTTTGTGTTCGGCTTTTTTGCTGTGTTGTCAGTGAGATTTTCTCCCCCTCACCCCAGCCCTCTCCCCCAAGGGGGAGCCGATCGGGGGCTTTTCAAAGCCTGAGTTCGACTCGCAATCTTGAAGCCGATCAGGAAAACAACAAGGACCTGAGTGCGCTTCGATATTTCAGGTCGGCGTAGCTCGAATAGTCACCGCGGTCAGTTCCCTCTCCCTTGGGAGAGGGCTAGGGTGAGGGGAAAAGGCATCACACCGAGGTGCTGACCAACGACCCCGAAGTGCTCGAGTCGGAATCCTGCAACGCCTGCAACAATGAAGCTGTGGCGGTTGACAGGGACGCCGAGGTGGCGGTGACCTGCGCCTGAGCCGCTGCCACTTCAGCCGCCTTGGCATCCGAGTTGTCCTGCTTCGCCTGCGCCGCTTGCAGCGCCTGCTGTTCCTCCTGCAATTGCTTCTGCAGTTCGGCAATCTGCTTGCGCAGTTCCTTCACCGAATCCGATTCTTCGCTGCTGGAACTGCTGTCGCCGGACGGGGCTGCACCGCCGGCAGCTTTCGGGGCGTCGGTGGCGGCGCTGGTGCTGGCCGTGGCGCTGGCAGAGGTGTCTTCGCTGGCGTCAGTGATCGACGTTTTGCTTGTCGAGGTGCTGAGGGTCTGGTTGATCGAGACAGACGTGATGCTGACCATGGGAGTGCTCCAATGCCGGTTTTAGATACCCGGTCATCGACCCTGTGCGCAGCAATTTGAGATTGACTGTGTACCGACTCGGTATCCGAACCGGTACACAGCCAACGGCTCACGCGCTCAGGCGAGCGGTGACTTCATTGAGTTGCCCGGACAGGCCATGCAGGTTCTGGCTGGCCGCTTCGGTGCGCTGCACGTTGTCGAGGTTGGTGCTGGCAATCGAAGTGATCTCGGTGAGGTTGCGCGAGATGTCTTCGGCCACCGAAGTCTGCTCTTCCGCCGCCGTCGCGATCTGCCGGTTCATGTCGCGGATCGCTTCCACGGCGTGGGTGATGCGCTCGAGCATGGCGCCGGCCTGGGTCACTTGCTCGACGCTTTCATCGCTGCGCGACTGGCCGCTGTCGATGGCTTGGGCCGCGTCCACCGCGCCGGTCTGCACGCTCTGAATGATCTGGTTGATCTCGATGATCGACTCCGCCGTGCGTTGCGCCAGGTTGCGCACTTCATCGGCGACCACGGCAAAACCACGCCCGGCCTCACCGGCCCGCGCCGCTTCAATCGCCGCGTTCAACGCCAGCAGATTGGTCTGCTCGGCGATGCCGCGAATCACTTCCAGCACCTTGCCGATACGGCCGCTGTCGGCTTCCAGACGACGGATCACCGTGGCGGTGTTGGCGATTTCACCGCGCATCTGGGTGATGGAATGGATGGTGCTCTGCATGACCTTTTCGCCCTGTTGAGCGGACTGGTCGGCATCATCGGCGGCGCGCGCGGCATCGGCGGCATGGCGCGCCACTTCCTGGGCGGTGGCGGACATTTCGTTCATCGCCGTGGCCACCTGGTCGGTGCGGTTGAACTGCTCGTTGGTGCCGCCGGCCATGGTCGTGGCGATCGCATTCAACTCGCCGCTGGCGCTGTCCAGATCACTGGCGCTGCGTTGCAGATGAGTGAAGGTTTCAGCAAGGAAATCACGCAGGGTATTGGCGGCTGCGGCGAGGTTGCCCAACTCGTCTTGACGGTCGTTGGCGACACGTTCAGCGAGGCGCCCGCGGCTCAATTGGGTGACGTAATCGATCAGCTTGCGGATCGGTTCGATCAGGTTGCGGTTGACCAGCCACAGGCTCAACAGACCAATCAGCAGACCGGAGCCGAGCATCACCAGAATACCCAGCATCACGGTGTTGTTGGCACTGTCGTTGATTTGCAGCGATTGCTCGTCACCCTGCTTGCGCAATTCGGCCACCAACGCGCTCATCTGATCGCTGGCGGCACGGTCCACGCCTTTGACGGCGGCATCGCCAGCCGCTGGATCGGCACCGGCGGCCACATAGGCATCGCGCCCCTTCTGGTAGGCAGCGCCGAGCAGGCGGTGTTCTTCACGCAGGCGTTCGATGCGGGTTTTCAGCGCCGGCTCGATGCCTTTCTGGCCGGCCAGTTCGCCAAGGATGTTCTGTACATCGCGCTGGCGATCTTCGAACTGGCTCCAGTATTTGCTCAGATCCGCCGGTTGCTTGCCGCGCAGCAGGACGTTTTTCCATTCCTGCACCTGCACCTTGAATTGCAGGTTGGCTTCGTCGATCAGTTGCGAGGTGTGCAACGGACCGGCGATCAACTGGCTGTAGTTCTGTACGCCGTTGGACAGGAAGTGAAAGCAGGCCAGCGCGATCAACAGTGTCGCCAGCAGGCTGCCGCTCAGCAGGGCGAGAATTTGCGCTCTCAGGGATTTTTGCAGCATCGCAAGATACTCAGGACAGGGATGAGGCACGCCCGATAAGGCGTGGGATTTTGCCGGACATCCATGTCGGCGAGCCTTGGCTCTTGGCCAAGCGCGCGCAACGTAACCTAAGCGTGATCGGCGTGCCAGAGCGCTTCTTGAAGAAATTCCGACCGCCGGTAAGTCGCTGATTTGACGTCATTTTGCTGTCACACAAGCGTCATGTGACATTGCGATGATGCGGCTCAGGTGAATCCGGGAATTCCGCCCCGGACGCCCTCCTCGCAGCGAGCCTCCATGAACCACAGCCTCGACCTCAGTCATCGTGATCCTGACTTGTTCGGTTTGCTCTACGGCTTTCGTTTCCTGCCCGGTGAAAAGGGCCGCGAAGTCGATTCGGCCACCGCCCTGCGCTGTCTGCAAGAAGACGGCGACAGCGGTGAATTTCTCTGGCTGCACCTGAACCTGGCCCACGCCGCGTGTGAGCGCTGGATGAAAAGCCATCTGCAATTGCCCGAAGAGTTTTTCGAAGCGCTGCACGAAGGTTCGCGTTCGACGCGCATCGAGCACGTCGATTCGGCGTTGCTGGCGGTGGTCAACGACGTGGTGTTCAACCTCAGCAGCATGGTGTCCTCGGACGTGTCGACACTTTGGGTCTGCGTGCGCAGCAAACTGATCGTCAGTGCACGCCTGCAACCGCTGCACTCGGTGGACAAACTGCGCTCGTCGGTGAAGGCCGGCGAGCGTTTTCGTTCGCCGTCGGAATTGCTCGTGCACCTGCTGCGCGATCAGGGCGAAGTGCTGACACAGATCGTGCGCAAGACCAGCATGAGCGTCGACCAGGTCGAGGACGAATTGCTTTCCTCGCGCCTGTCGACCAACCGCGCCGAACTGGGCGCCAATCGTCGCGTGCTGGTGCGCCTGCAACGGCTGCTGGCGCTGGAACCGGGCTCGTTGCTGCGCCTGCTCAACCGGCCGCCGCCGTGGCTGCAAAAGGAGGACGTCAAGGAGTTGCGCAAGTCCACCGAGGAGTTTGCGCTGATCATCAACGACCTCACCGCCCTCGGCGAGCGGATCAAGTTGCTCCAGGAAGAGATCGCCGCCAACCTCAATGAACAGAGCAACCGCACGCTGTTCACCCTCACCGTGGTCACGGTGCTGGCGCTGCCGATCAACATCATCGCCGGTTTCTTCGGCATGAACGTTGGCGGTGTACCGCTGGCGACGGATCCGGAGGGGTTCTGGATTCTGGTGGCACTGGTGGCGACGTTCACCGTGATTGCCGGGCGCTGGGCATTTCGCAAGCGTGGGGATTACTAACCCGCTAAATACTCTGCCCCAGCACAGATCCCTTGCAGGCGTGAGCTTGCTCGCGATAGCGGTGTGGCAGGCACCTCTGTGTTGAATGTGCCAACCTCATCGCGAGCAGGCTCACGCCTGCAGCGGCTGTTTATTGCCCTGGGATCAATGGTCAGACTAATCCCGCAAACACTGATCTGACGCAGCTTCTCTGTAATATTTAGCAACGATCATGGGCGACACTCCTTTCCTCGCTCAGGATTGTCCGCTCATGGCTACTCCTTCCCTGACCGCCCGCCAGGCGTCCGCCCCCAGCGGCAGACCCGCCCTCGACAATAAAGCCAGCCCGTTCACCTACGTGATTTTTTTCGCAGTGCTGGCCATGGGGATGCTGTTCACCGCCTACAGCCTGATGCATGACATGCACGAGCTGGGCACCACCGTCACCACCTGGACGCCGTTTCTGCTGCTCGGCGTGGCGCTGCTGATTGCGCTGGGCTTTGAGTTCGTCAACGGGTTCCACGACACCGCCAACGCGGTCGCAACGGTGATCTACACCCACTCGCTGCCGCCGAACGTGGCGGTGGTCTGGTCGGGGTTCTTCAATTTTCTCGGGGTGCTGCTGTCCAGCGGCGCGGTGGCGTTCGGCATCATCGCTTTGCTGCCAGTGGAGTTGATTCTGCAGGTCGGTTCGTCCGCCGGTTTCGCGATGATCTTCGCCCTGTTGATCGCGGCGATCCTGTGGAACCTCGGCACTTGGTGGCTGGGCCTGCCAGCCTCGTCGTCGCACACCCTGATCGGTTCGATCATCGGCGTCGGCGTGGCCAATGCCCTGATGCACGGGCGCGACGGCACCAGCGGTGTGGACTGGGCGCAGGCGACCAAGATTGGTTACGCCTTGCTGCTGTCGCCGCTGGTGGGTTTCGGTTGCGCGGCGCTGTTGCTGCTGGCCCTGCGTGCGTTCGTGAAGAACCGTGCGCTGTACAAGGCCCCGGAAGGCAACACCCCGCCACCGTGGTGGATTCGTGGTTTGTTGATCGTCACCTGCACCGGCGTGTCCTTCGCCCACGGCTCCAACGACGGGCAGAAAGGCATGGGCCTGATCATGCTGATTCTGGTCGGCACCTTGCCGATGGCCTATGCGCTTAACCGCACCATGCCCGCCGATCAGGCGTTGCAGTTCGCCGCGGTGGCCGAGGTCACCCAGCAGGCGCTGATAAAAAACACCCCGCTGCCGGCCCCGGCCGATCCGCGTCCGGTGCTCTCCGATTACGTGCGCAGCAAGCAAGCGACGCCGCAACTGATCCCCGCCCTCGCCGCTCTGACCGGGCACATTGGCGAAGAGGTCAAAGGCTATGGCTCGCTGTCGAAAGTCCCGGCCGAAGCCATGGGCAACGTGCGCAACGACATGTACCTGGCCAGCGAAAGTATTCGCCTGATGGACAAGAACAAGGTCGGTAACTTCGACGCCGACACCACTGACAAACTGCAACTGTTCAAGCAGCAGATCGACAACGCTACGCGGTTCATTCCGTTGTGGGTGAAGATCGCCGTGGCCATCGCTTTGGGGCTGGGGACCATGGTCGGCTGGAAACGGATTGTGGTGACGGTCGGCGAGAAAATCGGCAAGACCCACCTGACCTACGCCCAGGGCGCCTCGGCGGAAACCGTGGCGATGCTGACCATCGGCGCAGCGGACATGTTTGGTTTGCCAGTGTCGACCACCCATGTGCTGTCATCGGGCGTGGCCGGGACCATGGTCGCCAATGGCGGTGGTTTGCAGATGAAGACCATCCGCAATCTGCTGATGGCGTGGGTGCTGACGCTGCCGGCGGCGATTCTGCTGTCGGGCAGCCTGTATTGGCTGTTTACCCGGTTCTTCTGAACAACACGGGTTCCCTTGTAGGCCTTCGCCTGCTCGCGATAGCGGTACATCTGTCACCTCTGCATCGACTGACAGGACGCCATCGCGAGCAGGCTCGCTAGAGTTGATCTGCGGTGTGAGTCAGAGCGTCGAACGAATCACCTCGCCCAACCAATCCATGAACACCCGCACCCGCAACGGCAAATGTCGTTGTCGCGCATACAAAATCGAAATCCCCATCGCCGGCGCAGTGAACTGCGGCAGCACAATCACCAGTTCACCAGTGTCCAGGTGCGGCTGCATGCCGGTGCGCGGCACCTGAATCAAGCCGAAGCCGCCGAGGCAGGCCGACTCGTAGGCATCGGTGCTGTTGACCGTGACACTGCCAGCCATCGGCAGGCGCCGTACCTGCCCGTCCTGTTCATACACAAACCCTTCCGAGCGCGAACCGAGCACGCCCACGTAATGCACCAGTCGATGCTGCGCCAGATCCTCCAGCGTCTGCGGCACGCCGTAACGTTCGAGGTACGCGGGGCTGGCGCAGTTGATCATCGGGAAGTCACCGAGGTGCCGCGCCACCACTGACTGATCCGGCTGCGCGCCGATGCGCACCACGCAATCGAAACCTTCGCTGAGCAGATCGACCCGGCGGTCGGTGCTGCTGATTTCCAGCTCCAGATTCGGGTGACGCGCCATGAACTCAGGCAGCCGCGGCATGATCAGGCGGCGCGAGAGAATGTTCGGCATGTCGACGCGAATCCGACCGCTCAGCGAGGCCGGATCCTGACGAAACAAGCCCTCGATCTCATCCATGTGCGACAGCAGATCCTTGCTGCGCTCGTACAGCACCAGACCATCCTGCGTCGCCTGCACCTTGCGCGTGGTGCGTTGCAGCAGGCGTGTACCGAGCAGGGCTTCCAGCGCCTGCACATGCTCGGACACCGTCGAGCGCGGCAGCCCCAGGCTTTCGCCGGCGAGGGTGAAACTCGACAGTTCGCTGACCCGGACGAAGGTGCGCAGCAGTTCCAGTTTGTTCATGAGGACACCCGTTAATTGTTCGGCAGATCCGACCAGTGATTCCGGTTTCAGCCTGTTTATCACCTCATGGCGGATAAATAAACTTTGCTCAACACCACTCACCGCAATCGAGGATTTCACATGAATCGCAAAATCGCATTGATCACCGGTGCCAGTCGTGGCCTGGGCAAAAACGCCGCACTGCACCTCGCCGCCCAGGGCATCGACATCATTGGCACTTACCACAGCCGCGCCGATGAAGCCCAGGCGCTAGTGACTGAACTGGAACACCGCGGCGCCAAAGCCGTGATGCTGCAACTGGACGTCGGCCGCAGCGACAGCTTCGCCGATTTCGGCGTACGGATTGAGCAGGCGTTGCAAGAGACCTTCGGACGTTCGCGCTTCGATTTCCTGATCAACAACGCCGGGATCGGTGTGCACGCGCTGTTCGCCGAGACCACGCCAGAGCAGTTCGACCTGCTGATGAACATCCAGCTCAAAGGGCCGTTCTTTCTGACCCAGCAATTGCTGCCGCTGATCAACGACGGCGGGCGCATCATCAACATCTCCAGCGGCCTGACCCGCTTCAGCCTGCCGGGCTACGGCGCCTACGCGGCAATGAAAGGGGCAATGGAAGTGCTGACCCGCTATCAGGCCAAGGAACTCGGTACACGGCAGATCGGCGTGAACATTCTGGCGCCGGGGGCAATCGAGACTGACTTCGGTGGCGGTGCGGTGCGCGACAACTCGGCTATCAATGCGATGGTCGCCAGCAACACCGCACTGGGCCGTGCCGGGCAACCGGACGACATTGGTGGCGCGCTGGCGTTGCTGCTGTCGCCGGGTGGCCAGTGGATCAATGGCCAGCGGGTTGAAGCGTCGGGCGGGATGTTCCTCTGACACTGAAATCCGCGAACACACATTGTGGCGAGGGAGCAAGCGCTCCTCGCCACAGGTTGTAGTGCGGATTTAAACCGCACGCGACATCAAGAAGCGCTCCCGCACCACGTCATAGCCCCAGTGATACACGTAGGTGTACGGCAGGAAGAACAGCAGAACGCCGATGTCCAGCAGGAACGCCTGCCACAGGCTGACCGACAGCCACCAGGCAATCAGCGGCACGCCCATCACGATCAAGCCCCCTTCGAACAGCAGCGCATGGATCACGCGCACCCAAGCGGTGTGGGCGACGTTCAGGCGCGCAAGCATGCGGTCGAAGAAGCGGTTGAACACCACGTTCCACGCCAGTGCCAACAACGCGATCAGCACGGTCACCGCGCCCATGTCGAGCAGCGGTTTATCCATGATCCACGCTAGCAACGGGGTACAGATCAGGATCGCCAGCAGTTCGAAACCGATGGCCTGGCAAATTCGTTCAACGATGGATTTATTGGCAGTCATGGCCTGATTCCTCTGTGAAGATGGTTGCCATGATCCACCTGGATACCGATACTTCATAACCAATAACCATCTACCAAGGCGATAGTTGATGATTTCGCAGGAAGTGCTGCTGGCGTTCGTCCAGGCGGCGACCCAAGGTTCGTTCTCGGCGGCGGCGCGCAAACTGGGGCGCAGTCAGTCGACCATCAGCGCGGCAGTGGCCAGCCTGGAGATCGACCTCGATCTGCAACTGTTCGATCGCACCAGCCGCAAACCGAGCCTGACCCCGGCCGGCCATGTGATGCTGCAACGGGCCGAAGCGATTCTGGCGGCCAGCAGTCGCATGGAAATGACGGCGCGGCAACTGGCCGAAGGCGTCGAGCCGAAGCTGACCGTGGCGCTTTCCGATACCTACCAATCGGCGCGCTTCGAAGCGGCGCTGGTCGAGTTCGAGCAGCGTTATCCCGATCTGGAGCTGGAATGCCTGATCGCCGAGTGCGACGACCTCATCGAACTGGTCCAGCGTGGTCGCGCACATCTGGCGTTTGCCGAAATGCAGGACAGCTATCCGCCCGACCTGGTGACCTCGACGGTGGCCGAGCGCACAGACATTGCCCTGTTCGTGAAGGACGACCACAACCTGACCGACGTCGAAAATATCGACCAGGCGGTTCTGCAGCAGCATCGCGAGTTGCGGCTGGCGACCATCGTCAATCCCTACGACAGCCGGGCGAAGGGCCGGGTGTGGTCCGCACCGAGTTACCTGATGTTGATGGAAATGGCCGAGATGGGCTTTGGCTGGGCGGCGCTGCCGCGCTGGCTGGTGGGGCGCTTCGGTAATGGCTCGCTGGTGGAACTGACCGTGCGCGGCTGGCCACGACCGGTGTACGTCGATGCGTTGTGGTCGCGGATTTATCCGCCAGGGCCGGCGGGGAGCTGGTTGTTGAGCAAGATGCTGGAATAGGTGGCGCGCCCATTCGCGAGCAGGCCTGGTTTATTGATACTGGCCTTACTGACCTCTTCGCGAGCAAGCTCGCTCCCACATTTGGAATGCGATCACCTGTGGGAGCGAGCTTGCTCGCGAAGAGGCCGACACTGCCACTGAAGGTCTCGGGTCAATCCAGTTCGCTCAACCGCCCCTCGATAAACCGCCGCTCCGGCTCCTGCCGCGTCAGCTCCAGCGCTCGCCGATACGCCAGCCGCGCCTGCTCCACCCGCCCCAACTTCCGACAGAACTCCGCCCGCGCCGAATGCGCCAGGTGGTAATCCTGCAATTCGCCGCGATCCAGGATCCCCTCGATCAGCGTCAACCCGGCCAACGCCCCATCCCGTTTGGCCACCGCCACCGCGCGGTTCAGTTCGATCACCGGCGATGGCATCGCTCGGAGCAATACGTCATACAGCCCGACGATCTGCTGCCAATCCGTTTGCGCCGCTGAAGGCGCCTCGGCATGCACCGCAGCAATCGCCGCTTGCAGGCAATACGGACCGAATCGCCGCGTGGTCAGCGCCCGCTCCACCAGTGCGCAACCTTCGACAATCAGCCCGGCATCCCAGCGCGAGCGGTCCTGGTCATCCAGCAGTACCAACTCGCCGTCCGGCGAGGTGCGCGCCGGCCGCCGCGACTCGTGCAGCAGCATCAACGCCAACAGCCCCATCACCTCCGGTTCCGGCAGCAGCTCCATCAGCAAACGCCCGAGCCTGATCGCCTCGCGGGTCAGGTCTTCACGGATCAGTTCAGCCCCCATCGACGCCGAATAGCCTTCGTTAAACACCAGATAGATCACCCGCAACACGCTGTCGAGGCGTTCGGGCAGTTCGCTCAGGCCGGGGACTTGATAGGGGATTTTCGCGTCACGGATCTTGGCTTTGGCCCGCACGATGCGCTGGGCGATGGCCGCCGGCGCCGAGAGAAAGGCGCGGGCAATTTCTTCGGTGGTGAGGTCGCAGACTTCGCGCAAGGTCAGCGGCACTTGCGCATCCGCCGCCAGCGCCGGGTGACAGCAGGTGAAGATCAACCGCAGGCGATCGTCTTCCACATCTTCGCCACTCCAGTCGGCCTGTTCCAGTTCTTCAAGTTGCGCCAGCAGCAATGGCTGCGAGGCTTTGAAACGCGCACGTCGGCGCAACACGTCGATGGCCTTGAAGCGCCCGGTGGACACCAGCCAGGTGCGCGGATTGTCCGGTACACCGTCGCGCTGCCAACGCTCGACCGCGACGAAGAACGCCTCGTGCAAGGCTTCTTCGGCGAGGTCGAAATCGCCGAGCAGGCGAATCAGCGTCGCGAGGATCCGCCGCGAATCCTCGCGATAGACCTGCTCGACCCGCGCCCGGACGTCAGACATTCAGCTGCCGCACCGGGCGCACTTCGACGCTGCCGACCCGGGCCGCCGGAATGTTGCCGGCGACCTGAATCGCTTCGTTGAGGTCCTTGGCGTCGATCAGGTAGAAACCGGCCAGTTGCTCCTTGGTTTCCGCGAACGGGCCATCGGTGATCGACAGCTTGCCGTTGCGCATGCGCACCGTGGTCGCGGTCTGCACCGACTCCAACGCTTCGGCGGCAACCATGCGGCCGCTGCCCTGAATCGACTCGGCATACGCCCAGCATTCGGCGTCTTCCGGGCTGTCGGGCGACGTGTGCAGCAGGCGCTCATCGCTGTAGACCAGGCATAGATACTTCATGGCTTTCTCCTGATTCGAACGGATCAACTATGGCTGAAGATCAGGGCTGCACGTCGAACAGCGTGGCGCCGCTCATCGGATCGAACGGGGCCGACCAATGCTCGTGGGCAATCTTCCACGTCCCGCCCACCTGCCGATAACACGCGGTGGCGCGCATCCAGCAGCTCTGGGTTTCGCCCTTGTCGTTGGTCCCGCCGCAATGCGCGACCCAGTGGGCGAAGGCGAGGTTGTCGGCGGTCTCGATGGCGATTTCGTGGAACTCGAAAACGTGCGGGCCGGCACACATTTCCATGCAGGCTTCCCAGTGTGCGCGGTAGGCCGCCTTGCCCTTGAATTGCAGGGCCTTGATCGCATCGAACGAGACGATGTCGTCGGCGTACAACGCCATGACTTGCTCGACGTTTTTGCTCATCACCGCCTCGCGGTAAGTATTGATCAGGCTCTGGATGTCAGCGTGTGCGCTCATGGTGTTCTCCGGTTTTTGTGGTGAAGACACCCTTAGTCGTTCAGCCATCGAACGGATCGACAGACGAAACAAAAAATTTCCGCCGAAGACAAAATCGCTAGAATCCGAGGCTTATCTTTGTAGGAAAAAGGAAATTCCCGTGTCAGCCCAACTTGTGCCGTACGACAGCCTGAGCCCTTTGCAGCGTCAGCAAGTCGAGGCGATTGAAATCCATCCCGAGCAGATCAAGTTTTCCGGCGACATCCACGGCGCGCTGCACACGCTGCTGTCCAGACCCGGCCCCGGCGTGAAGGGCTTCGCGCTGCTGGCGGAGGAAGTACCGGTGGCGTTCCTGCTGCTCAAGCGCCCGCCCGTGTTGCCGGACTGGGCCGATGCACACAGCGCCACCCTGCACGCTTTGCAGGTCGACCATCGGGCGCAGGGCAAGGGTTACGGCAAGGCCTGCCTGCAAGCATTGCCCGCCGTGGCGCGTGAAGCATGGCCGGAGATCAAGGGCCTGGAGCTGTCGGTGGATGCGGATAACGACGCAGCGATCGCGCTGTACGCCAAATACGGCTTCGTTGACAGCGGCGAAGCGTACAAGGGCCGGGTCGGTTACGAGCGGCGCATGGGGCTGTTTTTCTGAGTCAGCAAGGATTGCACGATGATCGAATCAATCGAAGCACTGGAAGCACTGGAAGCGATATACGGATTGCCCCACGAGCGCGCGGTGCGCAAGCAGATCGGCTTTCTCAACGAGGACTATCAGGCGATGGTGCGCCTGTCGCCGCTGGTGATCGTCAGTTCGGTGGGCGCCGACGGTCTCGACAATTCGCCGCGGGGTGATGCGCCAGGATTTGTACGGATCATTGATCAAAACACCCTGGCCCTGCCGGATCGCCCGGGCAACAACCGCATCGACACCCTGCGCAATGTGCTGCACGATCCGCGAGTGTCGCTGCTGTTTATCATTCCGGGGATTGGCGAGACACTGCGGGTCAATGGCACCGCGACCATCAGTGCAGATCCCGAACTGCTGGAAAGCTTTGCGGTGAATGGCAAACCGGCGAAAACGGTGTTGCTGGTGACGGTGGAGGCGGCATTTTTCCACTGTTCGAAAGCGTTTGTGCGTTCGGATGCGTGGAACCCGCAAACCCACCTGCCGCGCTCGGCCCTGCCCTCCGCCGGCGCCTTTCACAAGCGCCTGAATGACGGGCAGTTTGATGCCGAGACCTACGACCGGGAAGCGCCGAAAAGAGTAAGCGACACTCTCTACTGAACGGGGAATTGCAAACACCGCTAGAACCTGTGGGAGCTGGCTTGCCAGCGATGGCGTCGGCACATCAGACGTTGATGTCGACTGACCCACCGCTATCGCTGGCAAGCCAGCTCCCACAGGTTATGAGTGATGTCTTACATAGTGAGGATCATCTCGTGCCACGCCATCCCGCCATGATCGGACTCTGACGGTTTGATGTAGGCAAAGCCAAACCCGGCATAAAGCGGGATGTGCTTCTCCTTGCACATCAGATGAATCGTCGCTTTATCCATCCCGCGCATGCGTTCGATGAACTCGGCCATCAGGCGCTTGGCCAGGCCCTGACCCTGGTAGTCCGGGTGCACCACCACCGACATGATCACCACGTTCGGCCCTTG
This sequence comes from Pseudomonas sp. GNP014, assembly GCF_054344005.1. Classification (NCBI taxonomy): domain Bacteria; kingdom Pseudomonadati; phylum Pseudomonadota; class Gammaproteobacteria; order Pseudomonadales; family Pseudomonadaceae; genus Pseudomonas; species Pseudomonas sp. GNP014. Next base: position 5,940,536 of record NZ_JBTGUS010000001.1, read on the forward strand.
CGGATCGTGGCCGATCAGCTCCTTGAACGCCTCGTCCGACATCTGCACATCAAACGCCGCACCGGAGTTGACGAAACCGGCGACCACCCCGTCCACCTCGGCGACGATGAAGCCTTCCGGCCAGGTGGCGATGCGGGTGGCGATCTTCTCGCGGGTGGCGGCTTCATCGCCTTCATAGGCAACGGTTTCGATGGCGTAGCAGCGGTCCAGGTCGGCAGCGGTGACGTTGCGGATGAGGGTGTTCATGGCAGCTCGAAAATCAGCGGAGAAAAGTGCGCAAAGCATAAAGGAATAAGGTGCCCATATCGATCTGTGCAGGGCGCGTAAAGCCTGCGTATAAGCGCTTTTCTTCGTGCCGGCGGCGAGCTATTTCTGAGGCGTGTCTCTGATCACCCTTGGGGGAAACCGCTTATGAGCAGCGTGGAAATCGGCCTGTTGATGGTGTTGGGCATCAGTACGTTCGGCTTTATCACCCTGGGCATCGACCTGTTGCGGGCGCGACGGGTGGGCAAAGGTAAACGCGGTTGAACAGCATGAGGCGGATCATTGATCCGCCTCATGCTTATGCGCTCAGGCCCGGGTGTCGACCGGTACGCAGATTTCCAGTTTGCCGGTGTGCAGCCGCGGATTGAAATCGGCGCTGTAACGCTCGATTTCCGGCGCGTTGAGTTCCACGTAATGGGACGTCGGCAACCAGGTCTTGTAGATGTACTGCAGAGTCTGCGGCAACTGATCGAGCGGTCCCTTGTGCTCGAACACCGCATACTGCCTGGGCAACACTTCGATCCACTGGTAGACCTTCTGGTCAAGGTCATCGAGCTTGCTGATTTCCACCCCGGCGATGTAATCGAAGCCGCCCTGGCCATCGAAGTTACTGCAGACGCCGTAGGTCACTTCGGTTTTTTGTCCCTGTATCTTTCCCAGGTGCGGCAAGAACTTTTCCCACAGTGCGGGGATGTCCTTGGCGCTGTCCTGGGTAAATCGTCCACGAAATCCTGCAATCAGCAGGAAGTGTCCATGTTCGAAGCGAGGTTCTGACACTTCGACGCGTTTTTGCTCATCCATGACTCGACTCCTGGAACAAAAAAAGGGGTTCGGCAGGTGAGTATAGAAGCCAAACCCGATTCGCAATGTTACAAGGCGTGCAACTGGTCGGCCGCCCCGGAGCCAACGAACTCGTTATAACCGGATACGATCACGTAAACCGCGAAATAGCAGAAGATCGCCGCCGATGCCATGTACGAGTAGCGCAACAGCTTGTCGCCGAGCAACTTGCCGCCGTGGCTCGCGGCAAAGCACAAACCGGCCGACCACAGCAGCCCGGCGCAGAGAAACCCGCCGAGGAACAGCGCCGAACTGACCGGACCACCACCGCCGGAACGGGCGATCAAGGTGCCGCCCACTGCCGCGAACCACAGAATCGCGCTTGGCGAGGACATGGCGAGGAAGATCCCGCGAAAGAACTCCTTGCGGTGCGAGTTCTGCCCTACTTCCGCGGTCGCCGCCAGTTGCGCCTCGTGGTGAATCGCCGAATAGATCATCTTCGCCGCGAAATAGATCAGCAGCGCCGAACCGCCGATCCACAGGACCCAGCGCACCGTTTCGTATTGCAGCAACACGGTCATCCCGGCCAGCGCCAGCACCGCGTAGATCAGATCACCGACGCAGGTACCGAGGCCCAGCGCGAAGCCCTGGAAATAACCGCGCTGCATCGCCAGGGTAATCATCGCGATGTTGGCCACGCCGATGTCCAGGCACAGCGAGAGGCTCAGCAAGAAGCCGCTGGTGAATTCCATCTACCAATTTCCTTGGGAAAATTTGTTTAACGATTGTTTGAACACCGGGGGGCTGGACAGTCTGCCATCACAGCCCTTATCTTCGCCAACAGGTCACCGCAGTGACCAGCGTCGCTCGGACGGTTCCGGGCGCTTACGTTATCCGAGGCAACAATGGCTGAACAAGGTTCGCCGCGCCGCTTTGCGCGCATAGATCGACTCCCCCCTTACGTTTTCAACATCACCGCCGAACTGAAGATGGCCGCCAGGCGGCGTGGTGAAGACATCATCGACCTGAGCATGGGCAACCCCGACGGGGCCACGCCGCCGCACATCGTCGAAAAACTGGTGCAGGTCGCCCAGCGCGAAGACACCCACGGTTACTCCACGTCCAAGGGCATTCCGCGCCTGCGTCGGGCGATTTCCAACTGGTACAAGGAACGCTACGCGGTCGACATCGACCCGGAAAGCGAAGCCATTGTCACCATCGGCTCCAAGGAAGGCCTGGCGCACCTGATGCTGGCGACCCTGGATCAGGGCGACACCGTACTGGTGCCGAACCCGAGTTACCCGATTCACATCTACGGCGCAGTGATTGCCGGTGCCCAGGTACGTTCGGTGCCGCTGGTGCCGGGCGTGGACTTCTTCGCCGAACTGGAACGCGCCATCCGCGGCTCGATCCCGAAGCCGAAGATGATGATCCTCGGCTTCCCGTCCAACCCCACCGCACAGTGCGTGGAGCTGGATTTCTTCGAACGGGTGATCGCCCTCGCCAAACAGTACGACGTGCTGGTGATTCACGACCTGGCATACGCCGACATCGTCTACGACGGCTGGAAAGCCCCGTCGATCATGCAGGTGCCGGGCGCCAAGGACATCGCGGTGGAGTTTTTCACCCTGTCCAAGAGCTACAACATGGCTGGCTGGCGGATCGGTTTCATGGTCGGCAACCCGGAGCTGGTCAATGCGCTGGCGCGGATCAAGAGCTACCACGACTACGGCACCTTCACCCCGCTGCAAGTGGCGGCGATTGCCGCGCTGGAAGGTGATCAACAGTGCGTGCGCGACATCGCCGAACAATACCGCCAGCGCCGCAACGTGCTGGTCAAAGGCCTGCATGAACTGGGCTGGATGGTCGAGAATCCGAAGGCTTCGATGTATGTCTGGGCGAAGATTCCTGAGCAGTACGCGCATCTGGGTTCGCTGGAGTTCGCCAAGAAGTTGCTGGCCGAGGCCAAGGTCTGCGTTTCGCCGGGGGTGGGTTTTGGTGAGTATGGCGATGATCACGTGCGCTTCGCGCTGATCGAAAACCAGGACCGGATTCGTCAGGCAGTGCGCGGGATTCGCGGGATGTTCCGGGCCGATGGCCTGAGTCCAAAAACTTCCGCCTGACACCTATCCCCTGTGGGAGCGAGCTTGCTCGCGAAGGCGTCGTGTCAGCTACATCAATGCTGACTGAGCCACCGCTTTCGCGAGCAAGCTCGCTCCCACATTGGCTTTGTGTGTAGCGAAGAAATCATCACCCACAAAAAAACCGCATCGCTGCGGTTTTTTTGTGCCTGCAAGAAGCCGCTTAAACGAACAGCGACAACAGCAGGATAAAGCCCAAGGCGACGATGGACAGGATGGTTTCCATCGCCGTCCAGGTCTTGAACGTCTCGGCCACGGTCATGTTGAAGTACTGCTTCACCAGCCAGAAACCGGCGTCGTTAACGTGGGACAGGATCAACGAGCCCGCGCCAGTCGCGAGTACCAGCAGCTCACGGTTGACACCCGGGATCATCCCGACCACCGGCACGACAATGCCCGCGCCGGTAATGGTCGCCACAGTTGCCGAACCGGTAGCGATACGAATCACCGCCGCCACCAGCCACGCCAGCAGGATCGGCGAGATCTGTGCGCTCACCGCCATGTGGCCGATCACGTCACCTACACCACTGGTCACCAGCATCTGCTTGAAGCCACCGCCGGCGCCGATGATCAGGATGATCGCAGCGGTCGGCGCCAGGCTCGCGTCGAGCCACTTGAGCATCTGCTGGGAACCGATGCCCTGCTTGTGCCCGAAGGTGTACAGCGACAGCAGCAAGGCCAGCAGCAGTGCCGAGATCGGGTGACCGATCATGTCCATCCAGGTGCGGAAGAAATGACCGTCCGGCAGCGCCACGTCCGCGAAGGTTTTCAGCAGCATCAGGAACACCGGCAACAGCACGGTGATCAGGGTGATGCTGAAGCTAGGCAGCGTAGTCGAGTCGTCATTTTCGCGGGCCAGTTGATCGACCAGTTCCTGATTCGGGTGACCCGGAATGTGCTTGGCGATAAACGTACCGAAGATCGGACCGGCAATGATTGCCGTCGGCAGCGCAACGATCAGACCGTAAAGAATGGTCTTGCCGATGTCAGCACCGAATACGCCGATGGCCAGCAGCGGCCCCGGGTGCGGCGGCACCAGACCGTGCACGGCGGACAGGCCGGCGAGCAGCGGGATACCGATCTTGATGATCGACACGCCAGTGCGTCGGGCGACGATGAACACCAGCGGAATCAGCAGCACAAAACCGATTTCGAAGAACAGCGGAATGCCTACCAGAAACGCGGCGAACATCATCGCCCACTGGACCTTGTCTTTGCCGAAGGCGCGGATCAGGGTCTGGGCGATCTGGTCGGCACCGCCGGATTCGGCCATCATTTTGCCGAGCATGGTGCCCAGCGCCAGGATGATGCCGACGAAACCGAGCACGCCACCGAAGCCGTCCTGGAACGCCTTGATGATGGTGCCGATCGGCATGCCGGACGTCAGGCCGAGGAACGCGGCCGCGATGGTCAGGGAAATGAACGGGTGAATCTTGAATTTGGTGATCAGGATAATCAGGCCGATTACCGTGACCACTGCATCGAGCAGCAGGTAGGCGTCGTGGGACATGCCAAACATTGGGGGTGTCTCCTGGATTGTTGTTGTTATTAAAACGGGTTAAACAGAAGTCGGGAGGACAGCGCTATCTCTTTCAACACACTCATACCGCCTGTTTCAGACCGTGGGCCTGCCACCAGACATGAGCCTGCGCCGCCAGTTCTTCAACACTGTGAATCGAGGCATTCAGCGCCAGGGTCAACGGCTCGCCTTTCGGCGATTCGAGCGTGGCGAACTGGCTTTCGATCAACGTGGCCGGCATGAAATGACCCGGGCGGTGGGACACACGCTCGGCGGCCACTTCAGGGGTCAGCTCAAGAAACACGAAGCCCAGGCCCGGCAAGGCACTGCGCAGCACTTCGCGATAACTGTGTTTAAGGGCCGAGCAGGTCAGCACCGGGCGCTCGCCCAACGCATCGACACGACGCAACTCATCGCACAGGCTGTCGAGCCAGCCGGCACGGTCGTCGTCGTTCAGGGGGATCCCCGCGCTCATCTTTTCGATGTTCGCGGCCGGATGGAAAGTATCGCCTTCAATGGCAGTGGCGCCGCTCAATTGGCACAGGGCCTCGCTGACGCACGTCTTGCCGCAACCGGCAACGCCCATGATGACCAGGGCGGTGATGGGATGACTCATATAACACCTCAGCGCGCAGACAGCGCTACCTTTGCTAGCTATGACTCTAGTGCACAGGCAGAAGTTGCCGACGCCTTCTTGTCGTTTTTTTGGGTTGCAGCAGGTTTTCGTCCAACGCCAAAAAGCGAGGATCAGGCAGGACCTCGCTCACGCATTTGCAGCTGCATCAGGACAGCGCTACCTTAGTGCCTTGATTTTTGTTTGGCAAGCCGCCCGATGACCACCCCTAAAAACGATAAAAACACTCGCACCACCGGCCGTCCCACCCTTAACGAAGTTGCCCGCCTCGCCGGGGTGAGCCCGATTACCGCCTCCCGCGCCCTGCGCGGGGTCAGCACCGTGGCCACTGAACTGGTGGAAAAAGTCCAGAAAGCCGCCCTCGAACTCAACTACGTGGTCAACCCTGCCGCCCGCGCCCTGGCCTCGGCGCAGAGCCACTCGGTGGTGGTGTTGGTGCCATCGCTGTCCAACCTGTTGTTCATTGATACGCTGGAAGCCATTCATCGCGTGCTGACGCCCAAGGGCTTTGAAGTGCTGATCGGCAACTTCCACTATTCGCGCGATGAAGAAGAGAACCTGCTGCGTAACTACATGGCCTATCAGCCCCGTGGTTTGCTGCTGACCGGGTTTGATCGCACGGAAAGTTCGCGACGGATGATCGAGGCCAGCAACATTCCCTGCGTCTACATGATGGAACTGGACAGCGCCGCCGGCGTGAATTGCGTGGGTTTCTCGCAACTCAGTGCCGGCGAAACCGCAGCGCAGCATCTGCTCTCCCGTGGGCGCAAGCGTCTGGCCTACATCGGCGCGCAACTCGACCAGCGCACGCTGTTGCGCGGCGAAGGTTTCCGCAAAGCGTTGCAGGAGGCCGGGCGGTATGACCCGGATCTGGAAGTGCTGACCCCGCGATCATCGTCGGTGGGCCTGGGCGGCGAGTTGTTCCTGCAACTGCTCGCGGCGCATCCGGATGTCGATGCGATCTTCTTCGGCAACGACGACCTCGCGCAGGGAGCGTTGCTGGAAGCGTTGCGCAATGGCATCAAGATTCCTGAGCAGGTGGCGATTCTTGGCTTCAACGACTTGCCGATGTCCGAGCACATGGTGCCGCGCCTGAGCAGTATCAACACCCCGCGCGAGGCGATTGGCCGGCGCGCGGCGGAGCAGATGTTGACGTTGATGGCCGGCAACCGCGTGGCGCGGCCGGTCGAAGACATGGGCTTCGAACTGAAAATCCGCGAAAGTACCTGACCCCGAAATCCCTGTGGGAGCTGGCTTGCCAGCGATGGCGTCAAGTCAGTCGATAAATTGTTGACTGACCCCCTGCTATCGCTGGCAAGCCAGCTCCCACAGTTTTTTGTGGCGTTCTCAAATCCGAGGTTTAGCCGCAATCCCTGTGGGATTTGCGCGGGGTCAATCGCCCAGGAGTTCGACCAGCGCCAACGCGCCCTTCTGTAACGGCTGGCTCTTGAGCCACACCGCATGCACCGGCAGCACCAGACCGTTTTCGATGTTGCGGAAATTCAGCCGCTTCAAACGCCCGCTGTCCAGCCACGGCTGCACCACCGACAACGGGAAATTGCCCCAGCCCAGTCCCGCCTCGACCATCTCCAGCGCCGCCTCCAGGGTGTCGGTGCGCCAGTGCGATTCGGCCACCAGCGGTCGGGTTTCGCTGATCGGCAAATCACGACTGGCGACGAAGATCTGCCGCACGTGCACCAGGTCTTCGAGAAACAGATCCTGCCCCTGCAACAACGGACTGTCCGCCGCCAGCGTGGCGATCATCCGTTCGCTGCCGACGAACTGAAAGCGCTCCAGCACGTGCATGCTCAACCCGGCAAACGCCAGGCACACGCTGACCCGGCCGCTGTGCAACATCGCCAGCACGTCATCCTGCGGCGCAGTCAGCACTTCGATGTCGAGCAGCGGATGGCGCTCGGCAATCACCTTGATCGCGGCCAGTAAACGCCGACGGTCGATATCGGCAACCACGCCAATCGACAACTTGCTCTCCAGCCCCAACGACAGTTCCACCGCGTGGACTTGTAACTGCTTGAGCTGCTCGGCGATCAGCCGTGCGTGAGGCACCAGCGACAGGGCCATGGCCGTCGGTTTCGGCTCGCGATGGCTGCGGTCGAACAGCGAATAACCGAGTTCCGCCTCAAGGTTGCCGATGCCCATGCTCACCGCCGAGGGGACTTTACCCAAGGCCCGGGCGGCGGCGGAAAACGAACCGCGCTCGATCACCGCGAGGAACAGTTCGATGCTGTCACTGTTGAAATTCACTCCACTCACCTATCAATGAAACTGAAAGCTTCTGACTTTTTCTGTCACGCTTATTGAAGCTATCTTTCGTCGCCTTCGCCAGCCCCACTGGCCAACACGCTGCAAGAAAGAGGCAAAACCCCATGCAAGGCGTCAAACGCAAACTGATCTACGTGTCGCTCTATGAAGTGATCGGCATGACCTTCTCCGCCCTCGGTCTGGCGCTGCTGTCCGGCACCTCGCCGGGCAGCACCGGGCCGCTGGCCGTGATCATCACCACCATCGCTGTGACCTGGAATTTCATCTACACCTCGCTGTTCGAGCATTGGGAAAGCCATCAGCCATCGCGCACGCGCACGGTCAAACGGCGGATCGCCCACGCGGTCGGTTTTCAACTGACGCTGATCGTGTTCCTGATTCCGCTGATCGCGTGGTGGATGAACATCAGTCTGGTGCAGGCATTCCTGCTGGATCTGGCGTTGATCATCTTCATCCCGTGCTACACGTTCGCCTTCAACTGGCTGTTCGATCGCGTCTTCGGCTTGCCGGCGTCGGCGCTGCCCGATTCGCCCGCCGCGGCATAAATCGTTAATTGGTAACCAGTTATTGCAAGAAATCGGCGGCTTTTCCGGGTAAACCGCCGATATTCACAATCCGTGAACTCCGATAGCAGGCTAAGCTTTTCCATCAATAAAAAATGGATCAGCCGATGACTGCTCACGCCCCCGCCACCGCGCTACGCGATGGCATCGACCCGATACGCGCCGCCGAGATTTCCGCCCGCATCGACCGCCTCCCTGCCGTCGCCACGATCTGGCGACTGGTGGCGCTGTTGTCGATCGGCGGTTTCTTCGAACTCTACGATCTGTTCCAGACCGCCTACATCAGCCCCGGCTTGATCCGCGACGGCCTCTTCGCCACCGGCAATCAGGGCGTGTTCGGCTTCTCCGATCAGGCCGCGTTTGCCTCGGCGACGTTCCTTGGCCTGTTCCTCGGCGCCAGCCTGCTCAGCCCATTGGCCGATCGCTTCGGCCGGCGGGCGATCTTCACCTTTGCGCTGGTCTGGTACACGGTGGCCACGGTACTGATGGGCATTCAGAGTTCGGCGCTGGGCATTATCTGCATGCGTTTTCTGGTGGGCATTGGCCTGGGTATCGAGCTGGTGACCATCGACGCCTATCTCTCGGAACTGGTGCCCAAGCGCATGCGCAGCTCGGCGTTCGCCTTCGCCTTTTTCGTGCAGTTTCTCTCGGTGCCAGCGGTGGCGCTGATGTCGTGGTGGCTGGTGCCGCAGGCGCCGTTCGGGATCAGCGGCTGGCGCTGGGTGGTGCTGGCCAGCGCGGTGTTCGCGCTGTTTATCTGGTGGTTGCGCAAGCGCTTGCCGGAGTCGCCGCGCTGGCTCGCGCAACATGGCCGCTTCGACGAAGCCAACCGCATCCTCGATGACATCGAGGCGCGCTGCGAAAAGGATCATCGCCAGCCACTGGATCAGCCCGAAACTGTGCCGGTCGATGTCGAAGGCAAGGGGCGTTTCGCTGATATCTGGCAACCGCCGTATCGTCGGCGCGCGTTGATGCTGATCGTTTTCCACATCTTTCAGGCCATCGGCTTCTTCGGTTTCGGCAACTGGTTGCCGGCGCTGCTTTCCGGTCAGGGCGTCAGCGTCACCCATAGCCTGATGTATGCGTTCATCATCACCCTCGCCTACCCGCTCGGGCCGTTACTGTTCGTGAAGTTTGCCAACCGGTTCGAAAACAAGTGGCAGATCGTCGGTTCGGCCCTGGGTTCGATGACCTTCGGCACCCTGTTCGCCTGGCAGACCAGTGCGTTCGGCCTGATTGTCTGCGGGGTGATGATCACCTTCTGCAACGCCTGGCTGAGCTTCAGTTATCACTCTTACCAAAGCGAACTGTTCCCCACCAACATCCGCGCCCGGGCGGTGGGGTTCTGCTATTCGTTCAGTCGATTGTCGACCGTGTTCAGCAGCCTGTTGATCGGCGTGTTTCTCGATCACTTCGGCACACCCGGGGTGCTGGCGTTCATCGTCAGCAGCATGCTCATCGTGATGCTGACCATTGGCTATTTCGGCCCGCGCACCCGCAATCTGGCGCTGGAGAACATTGCCCATCGCTGACAGCCGAGCGGTCATCCTCTGCCGCGAGACGGCAACGGCTGACCGCTTCTTCGCTTGGCTGACACGCCAACCCCCTGAAACACAACAACTTATGCAACGGGCACGGTAATTGCTCCTGTACGGCAGTCAGTCATTACCTACAGGTCAATTCATCATGTTGGTCAGTGCAAAACACATGGAAACGCTCCCGCTGCCCAAGCGGCTGGCTGAAGACGCCACTGCCACCGCGGCGGCAGGTCTGCAAGGCGGCCTCCACGGCGCGATGCTGCAAGCCCTGCAGAACCAGGTGCAGACGCAAAGCACGGAAGCCACGGCCAAGGTGCAGGACTCGGCCACCCAGAATGCGACCCAACAGGTCAGTGCAGCCTCGCGCATCAGCGACAATGTCAATGAAGCGTTCGCCAAGACCCGCGTCAATCTGCAATCGACCGATGCCACCGGCGGCACCGGCAAAAGCGCCACCGACGAGTTCAAGGACTACATGAGCAAGACGCCGGAACAACGGCTGCGCGACAGTATCCTCAAGGACATGGGCCTGACCGAAGAAGACATCGCCAACCTGCCGCCGGAGAAACAACTGGCGGTGGCCAAAGAGATCGCCCAGCGCCTGCAGGACAAGATGCAACTGGCGCAATCGGAGAAAGAGAACGTCAACGACGTCAAGGACAGTGACAAACTGGCGGACAAGTTTCTCGCTGCGCTTTGATCTGAAAGTTGCATGAAACCCAATGCAGGAGTGAGCCTGCTCGCGATAACGGTACATCAGTTACTTATCCGGTGACTGACACGCCGCAATCGCGAGCAGGCTCACTCCTACAGTTGTTCAGGGGTGGCTAGTTCAGTTGCAGCGTCGCATTGAACTGCCCGATGGCATCCACCACATGCCGTGAGCCCTGTTGAATTTCCAGGATCACCTCCCCCGCTTCATTCGCCAGTTCCACCCCGAGCCCGGTGCGGCTCAGGCTCGACTGCATGCTCGACACCGCACTCAAAGACAGATCGTGGTTCTTGCGCACCACGTCGACAATTTCCAGCGTCGCCTGACTGGTGCGCGCCGCCAGACTTCGCACCTCATCCGCCACCACCGCAAAACCACGCCCGTGTTCACCGGCCCGCGCCGCCTCGATGGCGGCGTTCAGTGCCAGCAGGTTGGTCTGGTCGGCAATCCCGCGAATGGTCTGCACGATGGTGCCGATGATGTCCGACTGCTTGTTGACCGCGTCGATGCTTCGCGCCGCTTCGTTGAGGTCGCGGGAAATGTCCTGAATGATCTGCACGGTTTGCTGCACGACCTGTGAGCCTTTTTGCGCGCAGGCGTCGTTTTGTACCGAGGTGCTGTGAGCCGATTCCGCCGCGTTCTGCAAAGTGGTCATCTGCTGGGTGATGTCGCTGGCGAACTTCACCACTTTGTACAAACGGCCCTTGGTATCGAACAACGGGTTGTACGAGGCTTCGAGATAAACCATTTGCCCGGACTTGTTCTTGCGCTCGAAACGGTGCGAGTGGTATTCGCCGCGATTGAGTGATGCCCAGAACGCCTTGTACTGCGCCGACTCGGATTCGGAACGGTGACAAAACAGGCTGTGGTGGTGACCGACGATTTCATTGAGCGAGTACTGCATCGTTCTGAGAAAGTTGTCGTTGGCGGTAATCACGTTGCCTTCCGGAGTGAACTCGATCACCGCCATCGAACGGCTGATCGCCGCCAGCATGCTTTCTTCTTCATGCTCTTTATTGACCCGTGCGGTGATGTCCGCCGCCACTTTGATCACACTTTTGACTTGTTTGTCCGCGCCGTACACCGGCATGTAACTGGCTTCGAGCCAGATCTCCTTGCCGCTTTTGTTCAAGCGCAGAAACGTGCCGCTGATCGGCTCGCCCCGGGCCAGGTCACGCCACAACCTGGCGTAGTCCTCGCTGCGGTAATACACCTCTTCGCAAAATACCCGGTGATGTTTGCCGCGCACTTCCTCGGCGCTGTAACCCATGGTCTTGCAGAAGTTTTCGTTGGCATCCAGAACAATGCCTTCGGGCGTGAATTCGATCATCGCCATCGAGCGGCTGATCGCTTCGAGTTTGGCATTGGCTTCGGTCAAGGCGCAGCTGAAACGCTCGATTTCCTGCAGGTCAGCCTTGTGATGTAGGTTGAACATGGTTGTATCACCTTCCGCGCGGTCTTTTGATTTGATGAAAGTTCAGGTCTTTCAAGATCCACCACTACGTTCCATAGAACAGGCACACGCACTCCTCCACGGGAGGAAGTTGTCAGGTGATAAATGATGGTCAATCGGAGAGTCCATGCAGCGACGCTCTAATCAAGACATCCTTCTCTTGATAGCCCGCACGCGGGCCAGCCCTAACGCGTTGAAGAACTTCCATGTAAAACGATGCTCCTTGTCGGTTCAGTGTCGGTGCCTTTAATTGCGCACTCTGGCAGCATGAAGTCACGGACCAACCGTGTACGACCCTCATTGGATTGACATGACGGTCAACATAGTCAGTTAAAGGTCAGCATAGACAGCGCGAAGCCTTGCGCAAGGCCACTAGTCGGCCAGTATCTGGCACTTTTTGCACAAGAATCGGTTCAGCGCGGTGGCAGGTGTTGGCGGGTCTGACGCTTTCGCTGGCAAGCCAGCTCCCACAGGGGCTGCGCTGGATCAAATCAGCGCAGGTCTTGTGGGATCTGGCTTGCCAGTGCTGAGGCCATTACAAGCACTACAGAAACAACAGAAATGACTTACAGACTTCCAGTCACTTTGGTAGCTACATCCGCAGGTAGCCAAGACTTCCACACCTGCGGCTGATCACGCAGGAACGCCTCGGCCACCACTCTCGGCTGTTGGCGCTTTTCGCTCATGGCCGCCAGGGTCTGGTTCAGCAGATCAATCGGCAAGTCGACTTTCTCAGGGTTTCGATGTACTGGCGATGAGCGGCGTCGAAGTAATGGGGCATGGCGTTGCTCGGAACGGGAATCTTCCCCTTCTGTGCAACAACATTGATAAATCTTGCAGATTATTTTCCGGGTGCAGGCAGGAGCCCGAGAACCGGGCTCCGGAAAGGCGTGATCAATGACCGAAGATGTCGACTTTCTTGGCTTTCTTCTCCGCACGCTTTTCAATCGCGGTCTTGGCCGGCTTCTTCTTCGCGGCTTTCTTTGAATCCATACCTTTGGACATGATGCGTACTCCACTCACAGGGGATGTAGGCTCAGGTATACACCTATCGCGCCTCGCGCGTTCTTTTATAATCGCCGCTTTGCCCGCCGACAGTCCGATCCCATGCCCGATACCCAGTACGTCCTGCTCGACGAGCCGTTGTGGCCGTTGATGAACAAGTTCTACCGCAGCCACCAGTCGTCGATGAAAGCCGTGCGCGATGCGCAATTGTGGGTGGCGCGGCGCGAGGAAATCGTTGCCGCACTGTGTTTGCGGCCGGTCGCGGGCGGGCGTTGGTTGACCGGTTTGTTTGTTGATCCACAGTGCCGCGAACAAGGGATTGCCGCGCAGTTGATCGCGGCGGCCGTCAAGGATGTGATGGAACCGGTGTGGTTGTTCTGTCATCCGGATTTGCGCGGTTTTTATGAGCGGCGCGGGTTCAGCTTCGACCCGGCCCTGCCCCAGGCGATGACCGAGCGGTTGAGCCGGTATGCGCGGAGCAAGCCGATGATTGCGATGGGGCTGGATCGTTCGTGACTCACTCCTACAGGGGAGAATCGCGTTTGACCCGGATTAGTCGTCGGCGGCTGGATCGAGATCCGGGAACATCACTTCGGTAAAGCCGAACTTGCTGAAATCGGTGATGCGCGAGGGATACAGGCGGCCGATCAGATGATCGCATTCATGCTGTACCACCCGTGCGTGAAAACCTGACGCCACGCGCACGATCGGCTCGCCCTTCGGATCAAAACCTTCGTAACGAATCTGCTGATAGCGATCCACCGCGCCACGCAATCCCGGCACCGACAGACAGCCTTCAAAACCTTCCTCGGTCAGCGGACTCAACGGTGTGATCAGCGGGTTGATCAGGATCGTCTGCGGCACCGCTTCAGCGTCCGGATAACGTTCGCTGTGCTCGAAGCCAAAGATCACCAGTTGCAGGTCGACGCCGATCTGCGGCGCGGCCAGACCAACACCGCCGACGCTTTCCATGGTCTGGAACATGTCGTCGATCAGTTGCCACAGTTCGGGGCTGTCGAACATTTCCGGCGGCACGGGCGGGGCGATGCGCAGCAGGCGTTCGTCGCCCATTTTGAGGATTTCACGAATCATGATCAGGCTTCGTCAGTGTCCGGCTTGAGCGAGTGATCGCGCCCCAGGCCCGAGACGTGTTGTTTGGGGTGTGCATCGAGTTCGCCGGGGACTTTCTCACCCGCATCCTTGCCCTCGCTGGACATGTGCTCGATCACCGCGTTCATCTCGGCGCCGAGCAACAGCACCGCAGCGGAAATGTAGAAATACAGCAACAGCACGATGATCGCCCCGATGCTGCCATACATCGCGTTGTAGTTGGCGAAGGTCTTCACGTAGAAAGCGAAACCCAACGAGGCGATGATCCACACCACCACGGCCAATACCGAACCGGGGGTGATGAAGCGGAATTCCTGTTTGACGTCGGGCATGACGTAGTAGATCAGTGCCACAGCGACCATCATCAGAATCACGATCACCGGCCAGCGCGCGATGGTCCACACGGTAACGATGAAGTCTTCCAGCCCCACCTGCGCGGCGATCCAGCCCATCACCTGCGGCCCGAGCACCATCAGCGCGGCGGCCACCAGGAGCATGCCGGCAATGCCGACGGTGTAGACAATCGACAGCGGGAAACGCTTCCAGATCGGCCGGCCCTCGACCACGTCGTAGGCGGCGTTCATCGCACTCATCATCAGGCGCACACCGGCAGACGCGGTGTACAGGGCAATAACGATACCGACCGAGAGCAGGCCGCCCTTGGATTGCTGCAACTGGTCGATCACCGGGTTGACCTGTTCCAGCGCCTGCGGTGGCAGGACCAGTTCCGATTGCAGGCGCAGCCAGGTGAAGAAATCCGGCAGGTGCAGGAAACCGATCAGGGCAATCAGGAACAGAATGAACGGGAACAGCGAGAACAGCATCTGGTAGGCCAGTGCCGAAGCGTAGGTCGACATCTCGTCGTCAACGAACTCAGTGACCGTGCGCACCATCACCCGGTGCAAGGGCAGACCTTTCATGTCCGGAAAAATCATTCGCGTCTCCTTTCGCCGCAGAAACAGGTTGAAGTCGTGGCGACTCAGGGGCCGTTTTTTACATCACGGTAGCCTACTTGGCGACCTTCGTGGATGACTGTCGGGCTTTGACACAAAAACGGCCATCCTTGGATGGCCGTTCGTGTGTTTCGTTCAAGGCCGGATTACGCCTTGTCGATGGTCTTCTTCACTGCGTCTTTGGCTTTGCCGACTGCTTGCTGGGCTTCGCCTTTTTTCTCTTGAACCTTGCCTTCGGCTTGCAGCTTGGTGTTGTCAGTGGCTTTACCGACGCCTTGCTTGATGTTGCCGACCGCTTCGTTGGCCATGCCTTTTACTTTATCGCCAGTGCTACTCATGGTGTTTCTCCTTGGTGCATTGAAGGGGAAAAGTCAGTACGTAATGATTGACTGGCGCGGTTTGCCACGAGTTTCATTTATTTTTGCTCCTCTTTTCGTCGGGCAATGCAGGTTGGGCTTTATGTTTGCCCCCCAAGCCCCGAGAATGCGCAGCTATGGGCGCGGTGCGCCAACGATCAGATCCCGCAGGAATGTTATGAAACTCGATAAAAAGCAGGCCATTGCCCGTCGCAACCAGGAACTGGGCGGCGCGGTGCTCGGCACCAACAACTGCCACTTCGCCGAACTGAACCGCAACCGCAACATCTGGTGGTTCGACCTGCCGGTGTCGCGCCTGGCCGTCGGTCAGTACGAGTGGATTCACCTGCTGATGCACACCCCGGCGACCGACGAACTGCTGCACCTGAAAGTGCCGACGGTGTTCCTGCGGGAAAAACTCGAAGGCCTGGTGATTCGCAACGAAGGCAAGCGCAAGGCCGCGTTGAGCCTGGAGTTGAGTGCGGACAAGGATTCGTACCTGCAGGACATGCGGCCGGCGGGGACCAACGTGAATTTTGCGCCGTTCCGTCAGTAGGATTTGTGCCGCCGCCCTTCCCCTCACCCTAGCCCTCTCCCAAGGGAGAGGGAACTGACCGAGGTGTTTGGATAAGCTACATCGACCTGAGATATCGAGTTGAACTCAGGTTATGAAAGGCCCCCTCACCCCAGCCAGGTGAGGGGCAGGTTCAACACAAAATCCCAGCCCTGCTCCGCCCCAACAAAAAGCCCCGCATCTGCGGGGCTTTTTGTTTTATGCGGCGTTCTTCGCCTTGATCTTCTTCAGCTCTTCGTCACGCAACTCGCGGCGCAGGATCTTGCCGACGTTGGTGGTCGGCAGCGCATCGCGGAACTCCACCGAACGCGGGACCTTGTAACCGGTGACGTTGGCGCGCATGTGCTCCATCACGGTTTCCTTGGTCAGGGTCACGCCCGGTTTGGCGACGATGAAAATCTTGATCGCCTCGCCCGACTTCTCGTCCGGCACGCCGATGGCGGCGCACTGCAACACGCCCGGCAGGGTCGCCAGCACGTCTTCCAGCTCGTTCGGATAGACGTTGAAACCGGAGACCAGAATCATGTCTTTCTTACGATCGACAATGCGCATGTAGCCGTCCGGCTGGATCAGCGCGATGTCACCGGTCTTCAGCCAGCCTTCGCTGTCGAGGATTTCGTCGGTGGCTTCCTGGCGCTGCCAGTAGCCCTTCATCACTTGCGGGCCCTTGACGCACAGCTCACCGATTTCGCCCAGCGGCTGCTCGACACCGGCATCGTCGATGACTTTGCAGAGGGTCGACGGCACCGGAATGCCGATGGTGCCGATCTGGATTTGCTGGATCGGGTTGACCGTGGCCACCGGGCTGGTTTCGGTCATGCCGTAACCTTCGCAGATCGAGCAACCGGTCACCGCTTTCCAGCGCTCGGCAGCGGCCAGTTGCAAGGCCATGCCACCGGACAGGGTGACTTTCAGATTGGAGAAGTCCAACTTGCGGAAACCTTCGTTATTGCACAGTGCGACGAACAGCGTGTTCAGGCCGACAAAGCCGCTGAACTTCCACTTCGACAGCTCCTTGACCATCGCCGGCAGGTCGCGCGGGTTGCTGATCAGGATGTTGTGGTTGCCGATCAGCATCATCGCCATGCAATGAAAGGTGAACGCATAGATGTGGTACAGCGGCAGCGGCGTGATCAGGATCTCGCAACCTTCATTGAGGTTGGAGCCCATCAGCGCCTTGCACTGCAGCATGTTGGCGACGAGGTTGCGGTGAGTCAGCATCGCGCCCTTGGCCACACCGGTGGTGCCGCCGGTGTATTGCAGCACCGCGACATCGCCGCTGTGCGGATTGGCTTCGGCCACAGGCTGGCCCTGGCCCTTGCTCAGTACGTCGTTGAACTTGACGGCTTTGGGCAAGTGATACGCCGGCACCATCTTCTTCACGTACTTGATGACGCTGTTGATCAGCAGACGCTTGAGCGGCGGCAGCAGGTCGGCCACTTCAGTGACGATGACGTGCTTGACCCCGGTTTTCGGCACCACGGCTTCCGCCAGGTGAGCCATGTTGGCCAGGCAGACGAGGGCCTTGGCACCGGAGTCGTTGAATTGGTGTTCCATTTCCCGCGCGGTGTACAGCGGGTTGGTGTTGACCACGATCAGCCCGGCGCGGATCGCACCGAAGACGGCCACCGGGTACTGCAGAACGTTGGGCAGTTGCACGGCGATTCGATCACCGGGCTGCAAATCGGTATGCTGTTGCAGATACGCGGCAAAGGCACCGGACAATTCGTACAGTTCACCGTAGGTGATTGTCTTGCCCAGGTTGCTGAAAGCCGGTTTGTTGGCGAAGCGTTGGCAGGATTGCTTCAACACTGCCTGAATGTTCGGATACTCGTCTGGATTGATGTCGGCAGCAATTCCAGCCGGGTATTTATCCTTCCAAAAGTCTTCGATCATGGAAGCCCACTCCTCAGCAACGCGAATTCTTCACCGCATTTGATGCGATTATTATTGGTGTGTGTTTTGTATTGGTGAATCTGGCTTTTATATAGGCCGAGAAGTCACAAAGCGCGCCGAGAGTAGCAGCTTTGCCAAGTGCCGACTAGAGCCAAAAGCGGCCCACACAGTCACATTGATGACTCAAGACTTTCTAACAGTCATTTTAGAGCAAAAATCCTAGAAACCTGTGAAAGTCCCGGTTTTCCGGGCCTTTGCCCCCTCCAAAAAGCATCACGGGCAAGCCCGCTCCCACAAGGTTGATGAAAATCCCTGTGGGAGCGTGGCTTGCCCGCGATCCGCGCACAGCGCGGCCATTCACCGATCAGGCGATATCGCGCAACTCCCGCCGTAGAATCTTGCCAACCGGCGTCATCGGCAACGAATCACGCAACACAATGTGCTTCGGCACCTTGTACGCGGTGAAATTCTCTTTGCAGTACGCCTTCAGCTCTTCGAGGCTCACGCCGGTTTCCCGCGCCACCACAAACAGCTTCACCGCCTCCCCGGAACGCTCGTCCGGCACGCCGATCACCGCGCAGTTGGCGACTTTCGGATGGGCCATGACCACGTCTTCGATTTCGTTCGGGTACACGTTGAAACCGGAGACGATGATCATGTCCTTCTTGCGGTCGACGATGCGCACGAAGCCGTCCGGATCGATCACCGCAATATCACCGGACTTGAACCAGCCTTCGGCATCCAGCACTTCGGCGGTGGCGTCGGGTTGGTGCCAGTAGCCCTTCATGATCTGCGGGCCCTTGATGCACAACTCGCCACGCTCGCCCATCGGTTGTTCGACCCCGTCATCGTTGATGACTTTGAGCAATGTGCCCGGTACCGGCAAGCCGACTGTGCCCAGGCGCGACTGATCGCCATACGGGTTGGTGCAGGCCACCGGCGAGGTTTCGGTCAGGCCGTAACCTTCAGTGATGCGGCAACCGGTGAGCTGTTCCCAACGCTCGGCGGTGGCTTTGACCAGCGCGGTGCCGCCGGAGTTGGTGAGCTTCAGGCTGGAGAAGTCGAGGGTCTTGAAATCCGGATGATCCATCAGCGCGACGAACAGCGTGTTCAGCCCCAGCAAGGCCGAAAAACGCCAGTTTTTCAGTTCCTTGATGAACCCGGCAATGTCCCGCGGGTTGGTGATCAGCACGTTGTGATTGCCGGAAACCATCATGCACATGCAATTCGCCGTAAAGGCATAGATGTGATAAAGCGGCAGCGGCGCGACCATCACCTCCTGACCTTCACGCAGCAGGGGCTGGCCATCCGGGCCGAGTTGCGCGAGACAGGCACGAACCTGCTGCATGTTCGCCACCAGATTGCCGTGGGTGAGCATCGCGCCTTTGGCCAGTCCGGTGGTGCCGCCGGTGTATTGCAGCACGGCGATATCGTCGAGGCTGACCTTCAAGGGCTTGATGCCCAGGCCACGGCCCCTGCGCAACGCACTTTTGAAAGAGATCGCCTGGGGCAGCGAATACGCCGGGACCATCTTCTTCACTTGGCTGACCACAGTATTGACCAGCCAGCCCTTGGCAGTGGGCATCAGGTCGCCCATCTTCGCTTCGATCAGGTATTGAATATCGGTGTCGGCCAGCACTTCCTGGACTTTCTGCCCGAACATGTTCAGGTACACCAGCGCCCGCGCCCCGGAGTCCTTGAACTGGTGACGCATCTCCCGCGCGGTGTACAACGGATTGGTGTTGACCACGATCAGCCCGGCGCGCAGCGCCCCGAACACAGCAATCGGATAATGCAGAACGTTGGGCATCTGCACCGCGATGCGATCCCCCGGGACCAGATCGGTATGGGCTTGCAGGTAACCGGCGAAGGCCGCGCTCTGGCGCTCCAGCTCGGCATACGTCAGGGTCACGCCCATGTTGCTGAAGGCCGGGCGATCAGCGAATTTCTTGCAGGAACGTTCAAACACCTCGATCACCGACTTGAACTCCCCCATGTCGATGTCCAGCGGTACGCCGGCCGGGCGTTTGTCATTCCAGAAATCAGGTTGCATTGTTTTTGTCCTCTTTACCTGAGCTGATCCGGGCCGCTCTCTGTCATTTCTGAAAAAGCGGTGCTTCCCGGACACTAGCAGCTATGGCCATTCAGGCAAATATGGGCCATCTCGTCATTGATCGCGTGAATCTTCCTGCCGTGGCGTGGGCTGATCAGACTTAACCTGGCGGATGCGCTATACAATGTTTCGACCCTGAGCAAAGGAATCGCCATGATCCACCACACCCTATGGCTTGATGCGAATGACCGCAGCCGGCTTTTCGTCAATCAGTGGCTGCCGGCCGCACCATTGAAAGCGGTGGTCCTGATTGCCCACGGCATGGCGGAACACAGCGGGCGTTATCAACAGTTGGCGGAAACGTTTTGCGACAAAGGATACGGTGTCTACGCCCCGGATCTGCGCGGTCATGGCCAGACAGCCGAGAACGGCACCCTCGGCCATTTCGCCGATGACGACGGCTGGTGCAAGGTTGTCAGCGACCTCGCCAGCCTCAATCAATACATCGGCCAGCAACACCCCGGCGTGCCAATCATTCTGCTCGGGCACAGCATGGGCAGTTACCTCGCTCAGGGTTATCTGCTGCACCACAGCGCCAGCCTGCACGGGGCGATTCTCAGTGGTTCGAATTTCCAGCCCCCGGCCCTCTATCGCGCCGCCCGGCAAATTGCCCGCCTGGAAAAACTGCGTCAGGGTGGCAAGGGCCGCAGTGCGCTGATCGAATGGTTGTCGTTTGGTTCATTCAACAACACCTTCAAACCGGTGAGCACACCGTTCGACTGGCTCAGCCGCGATCCGGCCGCAGTCGCCAAATACGTGGCCGACCCGCTGTGCGGCTTTCGCTGCACCAACCAGTTGTGGATCGACCTGCTCGGCGGCTTGCAGCAAATCAGCAAAGCGTCCACTCTCGCGCAGATCGACCCGGGCCTGCCACTGCTGGTGATCGGCGGTGAATGTGATCCGGTGAGTGAAGGCAAACGTCTGACAGATCTGGCCAATGCACTGCGCAACGCCGGCAGCCAGAACCTGCAATTGAAGATTTACCCGCAGGCCCGGCACGAATTGTTCAACGAAACCAATCGCGACGAAGTGATCGCCGATGTGCTGGCCTGGATCGACCAGGCGCTGAGCCATCCGCGCCCGCATCGCAGCGAATAATTTTTGTGGATTCATTTAATCCGTCACAGGAATCAAGACCGATGACCCAGGTTACCAACATCCCTTATGAAGCCCTCGAAGTCGGCCAGACCGCGAGCTACAGCAAGACGGTCGAAGAGCGCGACATTCAGCTGTTTGCCGCGATGTCGGGCGACCACAACCCGGTGCACCTGGACGCCGAGTTCGCCGCCGCCAGCATGTTCAAGGAACGCATCGCCCACGGTATGTTCAGCGGTGCGCTGATCAGTGCTGCGGTGGCTTGCGAACTGCCTGGGCCGGGCACTATTTATATCGGTCAGCAAATGAGCTTTCAGAAGCCGGTGAAGATTGGCGACACCCTGACCGTGCGCCTGGAAATTCTCGAGAAGCTGCCGAAGTTTCGTGTGCGCATCGCCACTCGCGTATTCAATCAGCGTGATGAATTGGTAGTGGATGGCGAGGCCGAGATCCTCGCGCCGCGCAAGCAGCAGACCGTGACCCTGCCAACGTTGCCGGCGATCAGCATCGGCTGATTGATTGGTGGGGTGTCAGTGAGAGCTTTTCCCCCTCACCCCAGCCCTCTCCCCCAGGGGGGCGCGAAGGGGAATGGAGCTGATCTTGATGCTTTTCAAAACCTGAGTTCACCTCAGGTCGCTCAAGTCGGTGCATCTCCAACATCCACCTCGGTTGATCTGGTCAAACGATCCTGGACACAGTTATAGGGTTTTATCCCTTTTCATGCCGCCAGGGTTTCCATGTCTACCGGAGTTCGATAGCCGTTGTGACTGTGTAGCCTGATCCGATTGTAATAGTGGGTCAGGTAGCGCAGCACATCGCTACTGGCTTCATCTTCGTTTCGATAACCGACCTTGGGTATCCATTCAGATTTCAAACTGCCAAAGAAACGTTCCATCGGGGCGTTATCCCAGCAGTTTCCTCGTCGACTCATGCTTTGTTTTATTCGCATCTCCGACAGCGTTTCTCGGAACATTTTGCTGCTGTAATGACAACCCTGATCCGAATGGAACATCAAGTTTTCAGGGCGTCCTCGCGACTCGAAAGCCATCCTCAACGCTTTACAGGTCAGAGCCGAATCGGGACTTCTGGATATCGCCCAACCGACGACGCGTCGGGCATGCAGGTCTAGTACCGCAGCCAGATAAACCCAGTAAGTACCGGCCCAAATGTAAGTCACATCGCCACACCACACTTGATTGGGCACCTCAACGTTGAATTTACGCTCCAAATGATTGGGGGCGTATTGAGCCTCTGCGCCGCTAGGTTTGTAACGATGTCTGCGTCGTTGCTGGCTCTTCAATCCGATCTCGAGCATCAGGCTACGAGCCATGTAACGACCTACCGACTCCTTTTCGTTACACAACGCCTTTGACAGGCTGCGCGCGCCCATTGAACCGCGACTTTGCTTATGTAATTCAGCAGCCTTGATCTTGAGGCGCTCGCGCTCGGCATCCACTTTTGTCCGCTGTTTCAGACGCTCGTAATAACTGCTGCGGTTGATACCAAACACGCCACACAACTCGGATCTTGGATATTGCTCGCTTAATTCCTCGACCAGCCTTACTGATCGAGGGAATCCGACATCAAGAGAGCCGTAGCCTTTTTTAAGATTTCCTTCTCTCGCTCAATCCGTCGGATTTTTGCTTCCAGTTCTTGGATGCGTTGTTGGTCAGGAGTCATGGCCTTGGACTTCTCAGGCGTCTTACCGTTGCGCTCAGCTCGCAACTGCTCAACCCAGCGACGCAGTGCTGTAGGTCCGACGCCCATTGCTTCGCAGGCTTCACTCACCGAATAGTCTTTATCCAAAACCAGGCAAGCTGCATCCCGTTTGAAATCTGTCGAAAAATATCGTCTAGTCAAATGCCACCTCTTCGCTGGGCGTAGATTACCGCCCTTTAAGGGTGTCCAGAATCATTAAGCCAGATCAGGTCAGTCCCCTCTCCCTCCAGGAGAGGGCCAGGGTGAGGGACTTCTGCTTTTCCCAACCCCATAAAAAAACGCCAGACTAGCTGGCGTTTTTTATAACCGACAAGCGCTTAAGAACGGGCACGAGCCTCGTTACGCAGGGCTTTCACTTGGTCGTGGTTACGCTGTACGCCGTGATACTGGCGTTCAACCAGATCACGAATGCCAACCAGATTGTGCTTGTTGATTTTCTCGATGGCTTCACGATAAGCCTTCAGGGCGTGGTCTTCACCGCGCTCGGCTTCGTTGAGCACAGCCTCTTCGTCTTTGCCGGTGAACATGGCTTTGACGTCGACCCAGCGACGGTGCAGGTCACCGCTGACGCTGGTAGAGGTTTCCGGATCACCGCCCATCGAACGCACGGTGGCTTGCAGTTCGGCAGCGGCGGTGGCGCAATCGGCCGAGCGCTTGGCGAACAGTGCTTTCAGTTCCGGGTGCTTAATATCTTCGGCGCAAGTCTTGAACCCTTCCTGACCGTCTTTGCTGGTTTCGATCAGGTCGTTGAGTACAGAGATGGCTTCTTTATTCATGTCAGTCATTTTTCAAATTCCTTGCGGTTGGTTGAAGATGCAAGGGATATTGCAGTGTGCGTGCCAGTTTTTATTTCTATAAAAAATCGTTATTTATCAATTATTTAAAGACGATTGAACTATCTGTATCACGGCTATTTGCATGATCTGTCATTTGGCCTGCATGCAGAATGCCTGTATTTTCCAGTTTGATTTCAAGCCAGACGAATGCATTGATGAATCCCGAAAAACTCGAACTGCTGATCACCCGCGAAATGCCTTTCGGCAAATACAAGGGCCGGATCATTGCCGACCTGCCCGGCCCCTACCTGAACTGGTTCGCCCGTGAAGGTTTCCCGAACGGCGAGCTCGGCGGACTGCTGGCCTTGATGCAGGAAATCGATCACAACGGTTTGTCGGATCTGCTCGAACCGCTGCGCGCCAAACACGGCAAACCCGCCCCGCGCCACTGAAACGCCCTCCTCTACTGAGCTTGCCGACCATGCCCGATAACACCCGCCGCGCCCGTGACGAAGCCTTCTGGCAGACGTTCGCCGACCGTTACGATGTTCAACCAGGCCCCGTGAACCTGGAAAACGGTTACTTCGGACGGATGTCACGCACGGTGATCGAGGAGTATCAGCGCAACATAGAGCTGATCAACACCAGCAACTCGGTGTACGTGCGCCAGCAATTCGAACAACGCGACCACCTCGACATTCGCGCGCAACTGGCCGAGTTGATCGGCGTACACGCGCAGAGTGTGGCGTTCACCCGCAATGCCACCGAAGGCCTGCAATCGCTGATCCGCAACTACAACCGCCTGCAACCGGGGGATCAGGTGCTGATCTGCGACCTCGAGTACGACACGGTCAAAGGCGCGATGCGCTGGCTGGGCGAGCATCGCGGCGTCGACGTCATCGAGATTGCGCACTCGCACCCGGCCAGTTTCGACAGCCTGCTGGAGACCTATCGCGAAACCTTCGTCCGCCACCCGAAACTCAAACTGATGGCGTTGACCCATGTCACCCATCGTACGGGACTGGTGATGCCGGTGCAGGCCATCGCGGCACTGGCCAAAGAGCATGGCATCGACATCATCCTTGATGGTGCCCATGCCCTCGGCCAGATCGAGTTCGACCTCGAAGCCCTCGGCGTCGCCTTCGCCGGCTACAACCTGCACAAATGGATCGGCGCGCCGCTGACACTCGGCTTCATGTATATCGCGCCGCAGCGTCTGGCCGACATCGACCCGGACATGGGCGAGATGCACTACCCGGTCAGCGACATCCGCGCCCGCACGCCGTACAGCACGCCGAACATTCCGGCGCTGATGAGCTTGCCGCTGGTCTTTGAAGAACACCGCTCCATCGGCGGTGCACCGGCAAAAGGCGCACGCCTCAATTACCTGCGCAACCTGTGGGTCAGCGCGGTGCGTCATCTGCCGGGTATCGAGGTCATGACACCGGACGATCCGCAGCTTTATTGTGGCATCACCGCGCTGCGCTTCAGCCGACATGCTGACCAGAAGGCCATGGCCGACCGCCTGCTCAATGACTTCAACCTGTTCACCGTGGTCCGCAATGGTGCCGCCTGCGGGCCGTGCATTCGCATCACGCCGGGACTGACCACCACCGCAGGCGACATGCAACGGCTGACTCGCGCGCTGAACGAACTGCGCTGATGCGCTAAAGCGTGTATTTGTCGAAGTCCTCGGGTTTGATCTGCGACGACACCGCAAAGGTGTCGATGCCGATCGTGAGGTGCCCGAAGTAACCGTCCTCGTGGGAGTCACGGCCGATCGGCCATACATACAGGGTCGAGGCTTCGCGGCCAATGCCGGGTGGCAAACTGTCCGAAGCATTGTTCAACCGCATCGAAGTGCGCCCGCCCCAGGCTTTGGCGTGGTGTGTCGGGCGCGAGATGATTTCCGGGAGCTGCAGCTCGCCGGTCCAGGCGACATCGTGCTCGGCGGGATATTCGTCGCCGACAACCATGCGCACCGCCACATGAAGATGCAGCGCCCGGCCGGCATGGGAATCTGGATAAATCGTGGTGAAGCGCACCCTGCCCCGGGCATCGCAGAACTGGCTGCCGCGCAGGTAGGTGTCATCGTCGCCGGTGATTGCTGTCCTGGCATCGAGGCCCTGATTGACCGGACACCCGCCCGCGTTCGCGCCCCGCGCATTGCAATGCCAGATATCCACCCTCGCGCCAACCACCGGTTCTGCGGTCATGGCATCGACAATGGTCAGGCGCAGCAACAGTGGCAAACCATCCGCACCTTCGCTGATATTGCGACGCAGCAGTTTCGGATTACGGAAAAACGGCCCGGCGATTTGCTCGGGGGCCAGTTGATACACCGGACAGGGTACGGGGATTGCGAAGTCTGGGTCCATGACACGTTCTCTCATCCATAAGATGAACGCAGATTAGCGCCGTGGAAAAACCTGTGTGCAGTAACTATGTATCGCCGCGTAACTTCAATTGTGGCAGCGCTGGCCGGAACAGGTTTTTGCCGGGCAAAAAAAACGGTGCACCGACCAAGCGCACCGTAAAGCCGTAGAACACACAACGAAGTGTCAGATAAAACTGTTAATCCAGCAGCGCCAGGGCTTCAGCGGTGCATTCCTGAATGCGCGCCCAGTCGCCGTTCTTGATCCACTCCGGATCGAGCATCCAGCTACCGCCCACGCACATGACGTTTTTCAGCGCCATGTAGCTCTTGATGTTGGCCGGGCCAACGCCGCCGGTCGGGCAGAATTTAACTTCGCCGAACGGGCCGCCGAGCGCCTTGATCGCGGCCACGCCGCCGCTGACTTCCGCCGGAAACAGCTTGAAGCGGCGATAACCCAAACCGTAGCCTTCCATGATGCCGGAGGCGTTGCTGATGCCCGGCAACAGCGGAATCGGGCTGTCGACGCTGGCTTCGAGCAGATCACGGGTGATGCCCGGGGTGACGATGAATTGCGAACCGGCCGCTTCAGCCGCCGCGAGCATGTTGCGATCGAGCACGGTGCCAGCACCGGTAACCAGCTCCGGGCGTTGCTCGCGCAGGATCTGGATTGCCTTGAGACCGAACTGCGAACGCAGGGTCACTTCCAGCGCCGTCAGGCCACCAGCGGCCAGGGCGTCGGCCAGCGGCAGTACGTCCTGCTCACGGGCGATGGTGATCACCGGCAGAATCCGCGCCTTGGCGCAGAGGCTGTCGATCAGGGCAACTTTGTCCGCCATGGAAACGGTCGGGGATGGGGTTGTCATAGCGGCTGTTCCTTGGCTCATGGGCACCAGTAAATCTCTAACGTAGGTTGCAGAAACGCGCGCACCGGCATGGCCGCGACGTCGTCGGATGCCAGTGCGGCATTCAGGGTGGTCAGTTTCGACTGACCGGAAATCGACAGAATCTTGTGCCTGGCCGACGCCAGCAGCGCGCGACTCATGGTCAGGCGCTGACGCGGCACGCTCGGCGCCAGCATCGGCCAGCAGCGACGGCTGCCATCGGCCTGCAACGCTTCGGCGAGGTTCGGGCTGTCGGGGAACAGCGATGCGGTGTGACCGTCATCGCCCATGCCCAGCACCAGCACGTCAATCGGTGGCAATTCGGCGAGCAGGCGATCGGCGTGTTCGGCAGCTTGCTCAACGTTCGCCGCAGCGCTGTAGAGGCTGAGGAACTGCGCCTTCGCCGCCGGACCTTTGAGCAGGTACTGCTTGAGCAGACCGGCATTGCTGTCGGCATGCTCAACCGGGACCCAGCGTTCATCAGCCAGGGTCACGACGACTTTCGACCAGTCCAGCGCCTGCTTGGCCAGGTGCTGAAAGAACGCCACCGGGCTGCGACCGCCGGACACCACCAGCACCGCGTTGCCGCGTGCAGCAATGGCCTCGCTCAGTTGCTTGGCCACATTCAGCGCCAGACCTTCGGCCAACAGCACCGGGCTCTTGAACTCGTGGGCATTCACGCCCGCAGGCAGTTGCACATCAGATATCGCCATACCACGACCTCCCGTCCCGCGTGATCAGTGCAATGGAGCTCATCGGCCCCCACGACCCGGCCGCATACGGCTTGGGCGCGTCACCGGACTTTTTCCAGCCGGCGATCAACTGGTCACACCACTTCCACGCGGCTTCGATTTCATCTTTACGGACAAACAGGTTCTGATTGCCGTTCATCACTTCCAGCAACAACCGCTCGTAGGCGTCGGGGATCCGCGCGCTGCGCCAGGTGTCGGAGAAATTCAGTTGCAGCGGGCCGCTGCGCAGCTGCATGCCTTTGTCGAGGCCCTGCTCTTTGGTCATCACGCGCAGGGAAATGCCTTCGTCCGGTTGCAGACGGATGATCAGTTTGTTGCTGATCTGCAGGCGTTGTTCCGGCGCGAAAATGTAGTGCGACGGTTCCTTGAAGTGGATGACGATCTGCGACAACTTCTGCGGCATGCGCTTGCCAGTCCGCAGGTAGAACGGCACGCCGGCCCAGCGCCAGTTGCGGATGTCGGCACGCAAAGCGACGAAGGTTTCGGTGTCGCTCTGGGTGTTGGAATTCGGTTCTTCCAGATAGCCCGGTACGGACTTGCCTTCGCTGTGGCCGGCGATGTATTGGCCGCGCACCACCTGAGTGGTCAGGCCTTCCGGACTGATCGGCGCCAGGGCCTTGAGCACTTTTACCTTTTCGTCACGGATGCTGTCAGCCGACAGGTCGGCCGGCGGATCCATGGCGATCAGGCACAGCAGCTGCAACAGGTGGTTCTGGATCATGTCGCGCAGTTGGCCGGCCTTGTCGAAGTAGCCCCAACGGCCTTCGATGCCGACCTTCTCGGCCACGGTGATTTCCACGTGGGAGATGTAATTCTGGTTCCACTGGGTTTCGAACAGGCTGTTGGCGAAACGCAGGGCGATCAGGTTCTGGACGGTCTCTTTGCCCAGATAGTGGTCGATGCGGTAGGTGCGGTTTTCCGGGAAAAACTGCGCCACGGCGTCGTTCACTTTGCGTGAGGATTCAAGGTCGGAGCCGATCGGCTTTTCCAGGACCACGCGAGTATTTTCCGCCAGACCGACTTTCGCCAGGTTCTCGCAGATCGCGCCGTACACCGCCGCCGGTGTGGCGAAGTAGGCAATCATGCGTTGCGCGCTGCCGGCCAGTTCGGCCAGCGCCACATAGTCTTCAGCCTTGAGGAAGTCGACGTGCAGATAAGTCAGGCGCGCCAGAAAGCGCTCGGCCACGGCTTCGTCCAGCTCTTTGCCGACATACCGACGCAATTCGGCGGCGATGAACGCCAGGTGCTGCTGTTCGCTACCGGCTTCACGGGCCAGCGCGATGATCCGCGTGTCCTCGTGCAACAGGTCAGCGCCATCGAGGTGGTAAAGGGCAGGAAACAGCTTGCGCAGGGCCAGATCGCCAAGAGCGCCGAACAAGGCAAAGGTGCACGGTTCAACCGTAATCGAAGGCATGATGTTTGTTCTTTTATCAAGTTAAGCTACAAATACCTTTTTTCAAGGCATCACTCAAGGGAAAATGTAGTAATAACCACAACATTTTCGCAAAATACAGATTCCGAGTGGTGGTCGGTCGGAGCCATCAGTAGGATAGGCCACCGTTACGGGCCATATCAAAGGCCCAATTTGCATAGCCCGGCGCACCTTTGCGCAGGTGAATTAGGAATTTCATATGGACCGCGTGCGAAATTTACTGGAACAGATCCAGAGTCGCCTTGAAGAGCTGAACAAGGCCGAACGCAAAGTCGCCGAGGTGATCCTGCTCAACCCGCAGCAGGCCACCCGCTTCAGCATCGCCGCCCTCGCCCAGGCGGCGTCGGTGAGCGAGCCGACGGTCAACCGTTTCTGCCGTTCGTTCGGTGTCAGCGGCTATCCCGAACTCAAGCTGCAACTGGCGCAGAGCCTGGCCAGTGGCGCAGCGTATGTCAGCCGTGCGGTGGAAGCCGATGACAATCCAGAGGCGTACACGCAGAAGATTTTCGGCAGTGCCATCGCCTCGCTGGACAGCGCTTGCCAGGCGCTGGACCCGAACCTGATCAGCCGCGCCGTCGACCTGTTGATTCAGGCGCGGCAGATCCACTTCTTCGGCCTCGGCGCCTCGGCACCGGTGGCGCTGGATGCGCAGCACAAGTTCTTCCGCTTCAACCTGGCGGTCACCGCGCATGCCGATGTGCTGATGCAGCGGATGATTGCTTCGGTGGCGCACACCGGTGAGTTGTTCGTGATCATTTCCTACACCGGGCGCACCCGCGAGCTGGTGGAAGTGGCGCGCATTGCTCGGGAGAACGGCGCTTCGGTGCTGGGCCTGACGGCGGAGAATTCGCCGCTGGCCAAGGCCAGCACCCTGAGCCTGAACATTCCACTGCCGGAAGACACCGACATCTATATGCCGATGACCTCGCGGATCATTCAGTTGACCGTGCTGGATGTGCTGGCGACCGGCATGACCTTGCGGCGCGGGGTGGATTTCCAGCCGCATTTGCGCAAGATCAAAGAGAGCTTGAATGCCAGCCGGTATCCGGTTGGGGATGAATTCAACTAAAGATCAAAAGCCCCTCACCCCAGCCCTCTCCCCGAGGGAGAGGGGGCCGACCGAGGTGTCTTGCGCTATACATCGACCTGAAACACCGAGTCGATTATGGATTCAACGTCATCCGTTCAGGTCGGTGCATCTCTCGAATATCCCCCATTCGCCCCCTCTCCCGGGGGGAGAGGGAGCCGACCGAGGTGTCTTGCGCTATACATCGACCTGAAAAATAGAGTCGATTATGGATTCAGCGCTGCACTTTCACGTCGGCGTAACGCTTAAGCATCCCCCATTCGGTCCCCTCTCCCTCCGGGAGAGGGCTAGGGTGAGGGGCTACGATGTGACTGACACACTCAAGCCGCCGCCCACGCCTGCAAACTCAAATGCGCCTTCTCCCCCGGCGCCAGATGCAAGCTGTCAGTCCCACCCGCCGCCGCTTCAACACAGACAAACTCGGAAATCTCATCCCAGCTCACGCCCAACAACGGCCGCGCTCCAGGATGCCAGACCACCGTGTCGCCGCTGTCACCGGTATCAATGCACAACTCGCGCTGCCAGGCGTGATCCTTGAGCTGTAATTCGCCGTCGTGCTGGAACACACGCTGGCAGCCGCCATCGACGCGTAACTCGCCTTCCTGCTGACAAGACTGGCGACTCAACTGGTCATAACCCTGCGCGCCTTCGAGGCCAGACAGCGCTATCTCACCGACATCGCCAATACGCCAGTAAGCGTGCAACGCCTGGCTCAACTGGCACGGCATGTCGTCCTGATGCTCAGTGCTCAGGCGTAACTCCATGCGTTCTCCGAGGTGCGCGTGCAGGTCGACCTGCCAGTCGCACAATTGCAATTGCCAGTGCAGGCGCACGCCATCCTCGGCGCTGCTGCTGTCGAGCAGTTTCCAGTCGAGCAGCCGCGCCCAACCATGGGACGGCCAGGCGTTTTCGCTCGGATGGCGGCCATACCACGGCCAGCACACCGGCACGCCGCCACGGATGGCGCCAACGTGCGGCCACTTCGCCGCACACCATAACCACGGCTTTTGCCCGCGTGGCTGAAAGTGCAGCAACTGCGCGCCCTGACGACTGAACACCGCCTGACACAGCGGATGATCAATCACCAACACGTCGCGCATCTGATAGCGCTCCCAGGCGAACACCGGTTGTTCACGCAGGGATTTGAAGAAGCGTTGCAGCGGATGCTCATGCATTGGCCACGGTTCCGAATTCATCTGTTACGGGCTGCGCCAGCCCTCAAAAAAAAGCGGACAGCCTAGGGGGCGTTCTCAATTGTTTTTCCCACCGCGCCGGGCAAAACAATTGAGAACGCCCCCCCGCTGTCCGCAAATATGCGCACATAGAGAGGAGCTTATCGC
This sequence comes from Pseudomonas sp. GNP014, assembly GCF_054344005.1. NCBI lineage: Bacteria > Pseudomonadati > Pseudomonadota > Gammaproteobacteria > Pseudomonadales > Pseudomonadaceae > Pseudomonas > Pseudomonas sp. GNP014. The sequence goes on from NZ_JBTGUS010000001.1 coordinate 5,971,889, forward strand.
AGACGCGTCAGAACGTAGACTGAATTTTCAGGCCGGCGACCAAAGCGTTGTCCACTTCATCCACACCACCCGGGTGAGTGATGTACTGCAGGTTAGGACGTACGGTCAGCCAGTTGGTGACGTGGAAGCCGTAGTTGATCTCGTAGTTGTATTCGGTTTCGCGAATTGGCGAGAACACCGGATTGTCGTAATCCGACACACCGTTGGAAACGTTCAGCAGTTCAGCGTTTTTCTTCACGTCATCGTTGACGTGGATACGCGCCGCGCCGATACCGACGTCATCCTTCGGACGCGCGTCGAACGGACCTTTGTAAACAAACATCACCGACTGATAGTTGTCGATGAAGTTGGTGTCCTTGTCGTGGAAAGTGGCGTTGGCCGCGATGTTCAGACCACGGGAAGCGTCGCCGTTGTGGCTGGTGAGTTGCTGTTGCGCCACGAACCAGTAGCCGCTTTTGCTGCTGTGGGTTTTGTACGCGTCGCGAGTAGTAGCAGCGTCGAAACCGTTGACGTCTTCACGAACGTCGCTGGCATCAGCAGTGCTCTTGTAGTAACCGACGCGGTATTCGCCCGGCAGGCTGTTGACCTTCGGCGACCAGACCAGCTCGACAGGAAGAACGGTACCTTTGGTGCCGCTGCCGCTGAGTTTGAAGCCGTTGCCGTGTTCCAGCTGCGACGGGTTCTGGTTGTATGCACCGATTTGCGCGTAGAGCTCGTCGTTGATGTTGTACTTCACGCGGATCGCGGCCTGGCTGACGGGCCAGTTGTACCAGATGTTGGTCGCCCAGTTACCCACTTGCGAACCGCAGAACGCCAGGTTCTGGAAGTCGCACGGAAAGGTGTTGAAGTCTTCGCCTTCACCGAAGTAACCGGCCTTGACGTCGAGCTTGTTGTCGAAGAACTGGTGCTGAATCCACAACTGGGTCAGACGCACCATGTGGCCACGACCGTAGACTTCCTGCGAGGAAGACAAGGTGCCGGCACGCGGATCGCCCACGCGATCGTTAGAGATGTTGTAGCCGTTACGGTTGGTCAGCTGGATCTTCGCCTGGGTGTTGTCCCAGCCCCAGAGTTTTTGCAGATCCAGTGCCACGCCCAGACCGAACTGGTCAGCGTAACGCGCCGTCTTGTCGTCGTTGTAGCCGCCGTGCAGGTTGCCACCGACTTCCCCGACGTAGTCCGCCTTGATGTCGATACCTTGCTCGATCAGCTTGGTCCGCTCGCCACCCCAGTCGCCGGTCATCCACTTGGAATCGGAGCTGAACGCATCGGCCGCCATTGCATTGCCGGCCAGCACCAGTGCTGCTGCCGCTGACACTTGGCAGATCAAGCGGGCATTGACGTGTTTCTTTTTCATCCCTACATCCTCGTCTTTATTGTTATTAACTGTTTTTATCTAACGCGGTTTACATAAAGTGCGATGGATAACAGGCCATCCACCGCGTGCTCCTTTGTGGGAGCGAGCTTGCTCGCGAAGGCTTTATGTCAGTTGATACATGTGTTGCATGACACACCGCTTTCGCGAGCAAGCTCGCTCCCACATTTGGTCCTCAGCGCCCCTTGAATTGCGCGACGTTCGCCGACCGCGCTTCGGCCTGCGCCTGGCCCGCAACGCCCAGACGCTCGCCAGTCTTGGCATCGAACAACAGCACTTTCGACGGATCGAATTGCAGCGTCAGGCTTTCGCCCACCTGCGGTGCCACGTCCGGTGCCAGACGGCAGCAGACCTTGGTGTCATTGAGGTTGACGAACACCAGGGTGTCCGGACCGGTCGGTTCGGTGACTTGCACTTCAGCCTTGATGCTCGGCAAACCATTGCCTTCGCCATTCGCCAGCACGATCTGTTCCGGGCGCAGGCCGAGGATCACTTCGCGATCTTCAAGCCCGGCGTCCTGCATGCCCATCGGCAACTCGCAACGGGCCTGGCCGCTGTCGAGCAGCGCCAGCAGACGACCGTCCTTACGCTGCAGGCGCAGCGGAATGAAGTTCATCGGCGGCGAACCGATGAAGCTCGCCACAAACAGGTTGGCCGGGTCGTTGTAGATCTCTTTCGGCGTGCCGAATTGCTGGATGATCCCGTCCTTCATCACCGCCACTTTGTCGCCCAGGGTCATCGCTTCGATCTGGTCGTGGGTCACGTAGACCGTGGTGGTTTTCAGACGCTGGTGCATCAGTTTCATTTCGGTGCGCATCTCGACCCGCAGCTTGGCATCGAGGTTGGACAGCGGTTCGTCGAACAGATAGATCTTCGGCCGCCGCGCCAATGCACGGCCCATCGCCACACGCTGCTGCTGACCACCGGAAAGTTGACCAGGCTTGCGATTCAGCAGGTGTTCGATCTGCAGAAGCTTGGCCACGCGCGCGACTTCTTCGTCGATCGCCGCCTGTGGCATCTTGCGGATTTTCAGACCGAACTCGATGTTCTCGCGCACGCTCATGGTCGGGTACAGCGCGTAGGACTGGAAGACCATGGCGATGTCGCGATCTTTCGGGCTCATGCCGCTGACGTCCTGATCGCCGATCATGATCGCGCCGCCGCTGATGGTTTCCAGACCGGCGATGCAGTTCATCAGGGTCGACTTGCCGCAGCCCGACGGGCCGACCAGGATCAGGAACTCACCGTCCTTGATCGACAGTTCGATGTTCTTCAGGGTGTCCGGCAGGCCGGCACCGTAGGTCTTGTTGACGTTGCGAAGTTCGAGCGTTGCCATGATTACCCCTTGACTGCGCCGGCCGTCAGCCCGCGCACGAAATACTTGCCTGCGACCACATAGACCAGCAGGGTCGGCAGCCCGGCGATCATCGCCGCTGCCATATCAACGTTGTATTCCTTGGCCCCGGTGCTGGTGTTGACCAGGTTGTTCAGCGCCACCGTGATCGGTTGCGAATCACCGCTGGAGAACACCACACCAAACAGGAAGTCGTTCCAGATCTGGGTGAACTGCCAGATCAGGCAGACCATGATGATCGGCGTCGACATCGGCAGAATGATGCGGCGGAAGATCGTGAAGAAACCCGCGCCATCCAGACGTGCAGCCTTCACCAGCGCATCGGGAATGCTCACGTAGTAGTTACGGAAGAACAGCGTGGTGAACGCCAGGCCGTAAACCACGTGAACAAACACCAGCCCGGTGGTGGTGCTCGCCAGGCCCATCTTGCCGAGGGTAAACGAGGCCGGCAGCAGCACGGTCTGGAACGGCAGGAAGCAGCCGAACAACAGCAGCCCGAAGAACAACTGCGAACCACGGAAGCGCCACATCGACAGCACGTAACCGTTCAACGCACCGATGGCGGTGGAGATGATTACGGCCGGCACGGTGATCTTGATCGAGTTCCAGAAGTAACCGTCAACCGTGGCCCAGGCCTTGACCCAGCCGATACCGCTGACCACGGTCGGCCAGCTCAGCAGGTTGCCGGTGCTGATGTCTTCCGGGGTCTTGAAGCTGGTCAGCAGCATGACTACCAGCGGCACCAGGTACAGGAACACGGCGAAAATCAGCACCGCGTAGATCGCGATGCGACTCAGGCTGATGGCAGGTTTGGCAGCGAGACTAGTCATGACGCTTGGTCCTCAGCTCGGAGTACAGGTAAGGCACGATGATCGCGAGGATCGCACCGAGCATCAGAATCGCACTGGCCGAGCCCATGCCCATCTGGCCGCGACTGAAGGTGAAGGAATACATGAACATCGCCGGCAGGTCGGAGGAATAACCCGGCCCCCCTGCGGTCATCGCCGCGACCAGGTCGAAGCTCTTGATGGCGATGTGGGCGAGGATCATCACCGCACTGAAGAACACCGGACGCAGGCTGGGCAGCACCACTTTCCAGTAGATGGTCGGCATGCTCGCGCCGTCGATCTGTGCAGCACGGATGATCGACTGATCGACACCGCGCAGGCCGGCGAGAAACATCGCCATGATGAAACCCGAGGCTTGCCACACTGCGGCGATCACCAGGCAGTACACCACGCGATCCGGGTCGATCAGCCAGTCCAGACGGAAGCCTTCCCAGCCCCAGTCACGCAACAATTTGTCCAGGCCCATGCCCGGGTTGAGCAGCCATTTCCACGCGGTACCGGTGACGATCATCGAGAGCGCCATCGGGTACAGGTAAATGGTGCGGATAAAGCCTTCGCGACGGATACGCTGGTCGAGGAACACCGCCAGCAGCACACCAATCACCAACGTGATACCGATGAACATGCCACCGAACACCGCGAGGTTCTTGCTCGCCACCCACCAGCGGTCGTTGTCGAACAGCCGGGCGTATTGCGCCAGGCCGGCCCACTTGTAGTTCGGCAGGAACGTCGAGGTGGTGAACGACAGCACGAACGTCCACAGGATGTAGCCATAGAAGCCAACCAGCACGATGACCATGCTCGGCGCCAGCACCAGTTTCGGTAGCCAGCGCTGCAGTGCATCGAACGGCGAGGCTTTGCTGAACACAGCAACAGAACTCATGGGGAAATCCATAAAAAAGAAAAGAGCAGCTACAAGCTACAAGTTTCAAGCTGCAAGATAAGCAGGGCAGCGCTCTGACTTGCAGCTTGCAGCTTGCCGCTATGGCTTATTTAGCCGACTGAACCGCCGCGCCCAGTTTCTTGGCCGCATCGGCAGGGTCGGCTTTCGGGTCGTTGATGTAGTTGGTGACTACGTCAAAGAACGCGCCCTGCACCGCCAGCGTGGTCGCCATGTTGTGCGCCATGCTTGGTTGCAGGCCGCCGGACTTGGCATCCGCCAGGAAGTCCTTGGCCGCGGTCTGCGCGCAGGAGTCGAAACCGAGTTTCTCCATGTTGTTCAACATGTCGTTACGCACCGGGATCGAGCCTTTGTTGATGCTGAAGACTTTCTGGAAGTTTTCACCCAGCACGACTTTGGCGATGTCCTGCTGACCAGCCGCAGTGCCTTTGTCTTTCTGCTTGAACACCGCCAGGGAGTCGATGTTGTAGGTGAACGCCTTGTCGGTGCCCGGGAACGCTACGCACTCGTAGTCCTTGCCGGCGACTTTCTTGGCAGCGGTCCATTCGGACTTGGCCCAGTCACCCATGATCTGCATGCCGGCCTTGCCGTTGATGACTTTGGCCGCTTCCAGGTTCCAGTCCTGGCCTTTGCCGTCGACGTCCATGTAGGTCGCGACTTTCTTCAGCTCGGTCAGCGCCTTGACCATTTCCGGGCCGGTCAGCGCCTTGTTGTCCAGATCGACCAGGGCTTTCTTGTAGCCATCAACGCCCATGACCGACAGCACAACGGCTTCGAACACGGTGCTGTCCTGCCAAGGCTGACCGCCGTGAGCCAGCGGAATGAAGCCCGCTGCCTTCAGCTTATCGCCAGCGGCGTAGAATTCTTCGAGGGTGGTCGGGGCTTTGGCGATACCGGCTTTCTTGAATACTTCCGGGTTGATCCACAGCCAGTTGACGCGGTGAATGTTCACCGGCACGGCCACGTAATCACCGTCGTACTTCACGGTATCGGAGACTTTCTTGTCGAGCAGGCTGTCCCACTTTTCCGACTTGGCGACATCTTTGAGCACGTCGGTGTCAAGCAGGCCGGTCGACGCCCATTCCTGGATGTCCGGGCCTTTGATCTGGGCGACGCCCGGCGGGTTGCCAGCCACGGCACGGCTTTTCAGCACGGTCATGGCCGTGGCACCGCCACCGCCGGCGACAGCGCCGTCTTTCCAGGTGAAACCGTCTTTTTCGACTTGGGCCTTGAGCACATCAACGGCAGCTTTTTCGCCACCGGACGTCCACCAGTGCACGACTTCCACCGAACCTTTGGATTCGGCAGCGGAAACACTGAGAGGCAGAATTGCGAGCGGGAACAGGGAGGCGACAGAAATGACAGTAGCGAGGCGAGAAATCGCATTCATCTGAGATGTACCTTTCTTGTTGTTATGCATTGCAAGTCTGGTGCTTGCGCTGCATAGGAGTTTAAACAGGACGTTTCCCCTCGCAGGTAACGAAGGGACGCGCGAATGTCACCACATGGTTACACAGGACAGCTCTGGGACAACTGCGCCAGCGCAGTCGCCATGCTCGGCGACAAGGGTAGACGAGGGATCAGCACGGCTTGCCAGGCGTGGTACAGATCGGGTTTGCCCGGCCAGATATCGGCACTGGGCAGGTTTTGCGGATTGAGTTCGTGGTGCCAGCTGCCGTCGCAGCGGTCGATGAAATGGTTTTCGCAGAATTCCCAGAACAGTCGGTACCAGGCTTCGTATTGCGCATCGCCGGTGCGTTTGAGCAACGCGCTGGCGGCGGCGCTGGCTTCTGCGTGCGTCCAGTGCAGGCGATGGCGCACCACGGATTTATTGTCCCAGTCGAGGGTGTAGACGATCCCCGGCGCGCCATCGACGTCCCAGCCGTGGCGGCAGTTGTTCTCGAACAGTTTTGCCGCATCAGTGGCAAGCCAGCCGGGTGTGAGCATGCCGGCCTGAACCCGCGCCGCTTCGAGGTGCAGCAACAGCCGCGCCCATTCGAAACCGTGGCCCGGCGTGGTGCCGTAAGGGCGGAAACCGTCAGCGGGATTGTCGAGGTTGTAGTCGCGCAGCGGTTGCCAATCGCGGTCGAAGTGCTCGATGACCATGTACCCGTTGGCGGCAGCATGACCGTGGATCACCCGCTCGACGATGCGTTGTGCACGGATCAGCCAGCGCGGATCTTCGGTGACATCGGCCAATGCAAGGAACGCTTCAGTCGCGTGCATGTTGCTGTTGGCACCGCGATAGGCTTCTTCTTCGCTCCAGTCGCGATTGAAGTATTCGCGCATGGCGCCCTCTTCTTCGCTCCAGAAATACGTGTCGATGATGTCGATGGCGTCATCCAGCAAGGCCTGGGCGCCGGGACGCTGTGCGACCACTGCAGAGCTGGCCGCGAGCGCGACGAAGGCATGCAGATAAGCGTTCTTGCCGGTATTGCCGTCGCGGTGTTCGGCGACCGCAAACCAGCCGCCGTGCAGTGCATCACGCAACGGGCCGCGCAGGGCCGCGATGCCGTGATCGACCAGTTCGGCGAAACCCGGCAGGCCCTGAATGTGGGCCATGGCGAAGCTGTGGGTCATGCGCGCGGTGTTCATGGTTTCGGCTTGCGCGTGCGCTGGCAGACGGCCGCGTTCGTCGAGGTTGCCGAAACCTTCAGGCAGCTTTGAAGCCTTGGCGAATGCCAGCAGGCGCAGACCTTCGTCGGCGAGCCATTGCTGGTGGGCAGGGGCGTTCAGCCAACTGCTGAAGCCTGGGTGGAAGAGATCCATGGGTGGCCTTTTTTGTTGTTATGACTGCGGGCAGTCTAAACAACGGGTCGGGATGGGCTTGTAACGAAGGGGGCGGTTTTTGTCACTGATCCGTGACAAAGAGCAACCCTCACCCCAGCCCTCTCCCGGAGGGAGAGGGGGCCGACCGCACGATACTGAAGAGTTACGTCGACCTGAAAGTGCTGTACCGAATCCACAATCGACTCAATGCATCAGGTCGGCGCAATTCGAATGAACAACGCGCTCAGCCCCCTCACCCCACCCTGGGAGAGGCAGCCAACCGAGGTGTAGTAAGCTTCCGCCGACTTGAAATACCGAGCCGATTATGGATTCGGCGCTGTACGGTCAGGTCGGCGTATCTCTGCAGCATCCCCCGATCAGTCCCCTCTCCCTTTGGGAGGAGGAAGAGGCAGCCAACCGAGGTGTAATAAGCTTCCGCCGACTTGAAATACCGAGTCGATTATGGATTCGGCGCTGTACGGTCAGGTCGGCGTATCTCTGCAGCATCCCCCGATCAGTCCCCTTTCCCTTTGGGAGGAGGGAGAGGCAGCCAACCGGCGTGTAACAAGCTTTCCGCCGACCTGAAATACCGAGCCGATTATGGATTCGGCGCTGTACGGTCAGGTCGGCGTATCTCTGCAGCATCCCCCGATCAGTCCCCTTTCCCTTTGGGAGGAGGGCTAGGGTGAGGGGCTCTTTTGAGCTAATCCACCGAGCGCGGCAGTTGCAGGGTCACGCGCAACCCACCCTCACGCAGGTTCTGCAACGTCACCTCACCGCCATGGCTATGGGCGATGTTGCGCGCAATACCCAAACCCAGACCATAACCCTGCTGCTGCCCCGCCAGACGAAAGTGTGGCTCGAACACCTGCTCCAGCCGCTGCTCCGGCACACCCGGGCCTTCATCGTCGACGTGCAGGACAAACGCGCGCTCATCGTCGTCGATGTGCAGATGAGCGTTCTGCCCGTATTTCAACGCGTTGTCGATCAGGTTACCGATGCAGCGTTTCAGCGCCAAAGGCTTGCCCGGATACGTCGCCAGCGCCTTGCCTTGCTGGGTCACGCGGCCATTGCCGTTGGGCGCCAGATACGGTTCCACCAGGCAGTCGAGCACATGGTTCAGGTCCACCGGCTCGATGTTTTCGTGGATATCGGTGTCTTTCACGCACTGCAATGCGCCTTTGACCAGCAACTCCAGCTCATCCAGATCGCGGCCGAACTTGGCTTGCAGTTGCTCGTCCTCCAGCAGCTCGACGCGCAAGCGCAGGCGGGTGATCGGCGTGCGCAGATCATGGGAAATCGCACTGAACAACTGGCTGCGTTCGGTCAGGTAGCGGCTGATACGTTCGCGCATGGTGTTGAACGCACGGCCCACTTCCACCACTTCGCTGCCGCCGCCCTCGGCCACCGGTTCGACGTCGGCGCCCAGCGACAGATCCCGCGCCGCCCGCGCCAGGCGCTTGAGCGGCCGGCTCTGCCAGTGCACCAGCAGACCAATGAACAACAGCAAAAAGCCGCTGGTGAGCACGATGAACCATACCTGCTGCGCCGGCAGACCTTGTTCTTCAAGACTGGTGTAGGGCTCAGGCAACAGCGAGGCGATGTACAGCCATTCGCCCGGCGCCATCTGGATCTGCGTGACCAGCACTGGCGGGTTCACCGGTTCCAGGGTCAGCGCGTAATGCGCCCAGGAGCGTGGCAGTTCGTCGAGCTTCAGGCCGGCATTGAAGATGCGCAGATCTTCAGGACTGACGAAGGTCACCGAGATATCGGTGTCATTGCCCAGCGACTGGCGCAGCACTTCATCGACCGCTTTCATCACCGCAGCCTTGCGCGGGGTGACCGGCAGCACATCCATGCCCAGCGGTTTGTCGTTAAGCGTCACCACGAACCGCGTGCCGCCCATGCTGCGCAATTGATCCAGCACCAGAGGCCGATAAGCCACCGGCAACGAGCGGAAGTAACTGACGCTGGCGGTCATCGAATGGGCGAGGCTGCGGGCGCTGGTGACCAGCCCTTCAAGCTGCGTGGCGCGCAGTTGCGAGACCCAGATCACACTGGACAACGTCTGTGCAAACAACACGGCGAGCAAGGTCAGCAGCAACATCCGCCCGAGCAGCGAACGCGGCACCGGCACCCTGGCGGCAAGTTTGCGCAGCGACTCAGTGACCATTGCCGGCAACCACGTTGGCTGCCAGTTGGTAGCCGCTGCCGCGTACGGTGCGAATCAGTCGTGGCGGTTTTTCCGTGTCGCGCAGGCGTTGGCGTAACCGGCTCACGGCCATGTCGACGATGCGATCAAGCGGCATCAGATCGCGGCCACGGGTGGCGTTACCGATGGTGTCGCGGTCGAGGATTTCCTGCGGGTGGTCGAGAAACAGCTTGAGCAGGGCGAAGTCGGCGCCGGAAAGAATCACTTCCTCACCGTCGGTGTGGAACAGCCGATGGCTGACCATGTCCAGCCGCCACTCGTCGAAGGCCAGCACTTCACTACCGCTGCGTTCGTGGGCGAACTGCGCGCGACGCAGCAACGCCTTGATCCGTGCTTGCAGTTCGCGAGGGCTGAACGGTTTGCCGAGGTAGTCGTCAGCGCCGAGCTCCAGACCGATCACCCGGTCGGCCTCGTCGGAACTGGCGGTGAGCATGATGATCGGCACCTGCGCCTGACGCGGATGCTGGCGCACCCAGCGGCAGAGGCTGAAGCCGTCTTCGTCGGGCAGCATGACATCGAGGATCACCAGGTCGCTCGGCGCCTCGTTAAGGGCCTGGCGGAAACTGGCACCATCGGCGGTGGCCCGTACCTGGAACCCGGCACGGGTCAGGTAGGTTTCCAGCAACTCGCGTATTTCCTGGTCGTCATCGACCAACAATATCGACTTGTTGACTGAGCTCACTTCGAAGGCATCCTTGTTGTTGGAATTGGGGCGGATTATGCCTTAAGCATCAAACTAACAAACACCACAGAACCACTGTGGGAGCGAGCTTGCTCGCGAAGGCGTCATTACATTCAACATTTGGGTTGACTGATACTCCGCATTCGCGAGCAAGCTCGCTCCCACAGGGGGGATTGCATTTCAGGTTGGGATTGATTGGTCCAGGGCCACACCGGCACCAACGAGGCCGGAATACGGCGCTGTCACCAGCCACACCGGAATGCCTTTGAAGTAATCACTCATGCACCCCTTGTCAGCAAAGCTGCGGGCGAAACCGCTTTCGAGGAAGAAATCGGCAAAGCGTGGAATCACACCGCCAACGATATAAACCCCGCCACGTGCCCCCGTGGTCAACACGTTGTTACCCGCGACGCGTCCGAGCCAGCAGCAGAACTGCTCCAGCACTTCCAGCGTAATCGGATCACCCGCAAGGCCAGCTGCCGTAATCGCTTCCGGCGTATCGAGTACGGGCTCGTGGCCATCCACCGCGCAGATCGCCCGGTACACCCGTGGCAAGCCGCCACCGCTCAACGCGGTTTCCGCGCTGACATGGCCGATTTCGTTGTGGATGTGCTGCCAGAGTTGAGTTTCACGCGGGCTGCTCAACGGCAGATCGACGTGACCGCCCTCCCCCGGCAACGCCGCGAAACGACCTTCACCGAGATCCAGCAACGTGCCGACGCCAAGGCCAGTGCCCGGACCGATCACCACCGCCGGACGCAACGGCTCCGGCGTGCCTTCGCAAACCACGCGGAATTCGCCCGGCTGCAAGCGGGTCATGCCCAGCGCCATCGCCGAGAAGTCATTGACCAGCAACAACTGCTCGACCTGCAAGGTCTGGCAGAACGCCGTACGGCTCAGGCGCCAGTGGTTGTTGGTGAACTTGAATTCATCGCCACTGACCGGACCGGCCACCGACAGGCACACCGAACCGATCGAACCCGGCGCCAGACCGAGGCCGCTCAGATAGAGGCTGATGGCCTCCTCCGGGCTGGCATGGTCGGCCGTGGCCAGCACTTGAACCGATTCCAGTTGCTGGTTTTTCCACAACGCGAACCGCGCGTTGGTGCCTCCGATGTCACCGACCAAAGCCAGTTTCAATTAAGCGTCTCCAGGGCAGAAGTGAAGGCGCTGGCGCCCTGCTCCGCCGAGCTGAAGGCCAAACGCATGAAGCCAAACAGTTCGCGGCCGCTGCCGATGTTGTTGCCCAACAGGCCTTTGGCGGGTTCGCGCGCTGCGAATTCGGCGGCGTCGACCTTGAGTTCCAAAGTACCTTTGACGCCATCGACGCGGATGATATCGCCCTCTTGCACCCGCGCCAAAGCACCACCGACATAAGCCTCGGGGCTGACGTGAATCGCCGCCGGGATTTTCCCCGACGCGCCGGACATGCGCCCGTCAGTCACCAGCGCGACTTTGAAGCCGCGATCCTGCAGCACGCCAAGGAACGGCGTCATCTTGTGCAACTCGGGCATGCCGTTGGAGCGCGGGCCCTGGAAGCGCATCACCGCGACAAAATCCTTCTCCAGCAAACCGGCCTTGAACGCGTCTGCCAGATCCTGTTGATCCTGGAACACCATCGCTGGCGCCTCGACGATCTGATTTTCCAGCGCGACGGCGGAGACTTTCATCACCCCGCGGCCAAGGTTGCCTTCCATCACCCGCAAGCCACCCTCTGGCGAGAATGCGCGAGCGACCGGCCGCAGGATGTTTTCGTCGAGGCTGTCGGTCGGGCCTTCACGCCATACCAACTGGCCGTTATCGAGGAACGGCTCCTTGGTGTACTGGCTCAGGCCGTGGCCGAGCACGGTGTTGACGTCTTCGTGCAGCAGGCCGGCTTCGAGCAGTTCGCGGATCAGGAACGACATGCCGCCCGCCGCCTGGAAGTGATTGATGTCGGCTTTGCCGTTCGGGTAGACGTGGCTCAGGGTCGGCACGACTTCGGAGAGGTCGGCCATGTCCTGCCAGGTGAGTTGAATACCCGCGGCCATGGCGATGGCCGGCATGTGCAGGGTGTGGTTGGTCGAGCCGCCAGTGGCGTGCAATGCGACGATCGAGTTGACCAGCGCCTTCTCGTCGACGATTTCGCCGATCGGCATGAAGTTGCCGTTCTGCTTGGTCAGGCGCGTGACCTGATGCGCGGCTTCGCGGGTCAGGGCATCGCGCAGCGGCGTGTTCGGGTTGACGAACGAGGCGCCCGGCAAGTGCAGGCCCATGACTTCCATCAGCAACTGGTTGGTGTTGGCGGTGCCGTAGAAGGTGCAGGTGCCCGGGCTGTGGTAGGACTTCATCTCCGATTCCAGCAGCTCTTCACGGGTCGCCTTGCCTTCGGCGTACTTCTGCCGCACGTCGGCTTTTTCCTTGTTGGAAATCCCCGAGACCATCGGTCCGCCCGGGACGAAGATCGTCGGCAGATGACCGAAACGCAACGAACCCATCATCAGGCCCGGGACGATCTTGTCGCAGATGCCGAGCATCAGCGCACCATCGAACATGTTGTGCGACAGCGCCACCGCCGTGGACATGGCGATCACTTCGCGGCTCGGCAGGCTCAGCTCCATGCCCGGCTCACCCTGGGTCACGCCATCGCACATGGCGGGCGTGCCGCCGGCGAACTGGCCGACCGACCCGATTTCGCGCAGGGCATTTTTGATCTGTTGCGGAAACACTTCGTATGGCTGGTGCGCCGAGAGCATGTCGTTATACGACGAAACAATGGCGATGTTCGCCGAGTTCATCATCCGCAGGCTGTGCTTGTCTTCGCTGCCGCACCCGGCCACGCCGTGGGCGAAGTTGGCGCATTGCAGCTTGCCGCGCATCGGCCCGTCAGTGGCGGCGCCGCGAATCAGTGCAAGGTAAGCCTGACGCGTGGCGCGGCTGCGGGCGATAAGCCGTTCGGTGACCTCAAGGACGCGGGGATGCATGTGTAGAACTCCAGGCTAACGGATGTGGCGACCTGATTGTCTATGCTGATCAAACGCCGTTGTTGTTGGAATGACAGACGGCTTTTTTGACCATTCGGACCAGTTGATTCAGGTCACTCGTTGTAGATAAAACAAAATATTGCCACTAAAAAGGCTTGTTTTCTATTTTTATGCGAATAATCTTGTAATTCCAACAACAAAACGACGGCGGCGCTGTTCAATGACTCTTCGAATCGCAATCAATGGTTTTGGCCGCATCGGCCGTAATGTCCTGCGCGCACTGTATACCCAAGGCTATCGACAGGATTTGCAGATCGTCGCCATCAACGATCTGGGCGACAGCTCGATCAATGCCCATCTGCTCAAATACGACACCGTTCACGGCACGTTCGACGCGCAAGTCGAGCATGACAATGAAAGTCTGACCGTCAACGGCGACCGCATTGCGGTCAGCGCGATTCGCAACCCGGCCGAACTGCCATGGGCGGCGGAAAAGATTGATGTGGTGTTCGAATGCACCGGTCTCTTTACCGATCGCGCCAAAGCGGCCGCGCATATTACGGCCGGCGCACGCAAAGTGATCATCTCGGCCCCGGCCAAAGGCGCCGACGCCACCGTCGTTTATGGTGTTAACCACGACATTCTGCGCCAGTCGCACCAGATCATCTCCAATGCATCGTGCACCACCAACTGCCTGGCGCCCGTGGCGCAGGTGCTGCACCGCGAGCTGGGCATCGAAAGCGGTCTGATGACCACCATTCATGCCTACACCAACGACCAGAACCTGACCGACGTCTACCACACCGACCCGTACCGCGCACGTTCGGCCACGCAGAACATGATCCCGAGCAAGACCGGCGCCGCTGAAGCGGTGGGCCTGGTGCTGCCGGAACTGGCGGGCAAACTGACCGGCATGGCCGTGCGTGTACCGGTGATCAACGTATCGCTGGTGGACCTGACCGTGCAGCTGAAAAAGGAAGCCAGCGCCGACGAAGTCAACGCGCTGATGAAGGCGGCCAGCCAGCACTCGAAAATTTTGGGTTACAACACGTTGCCGCTGGTTTCCAGCGACTTCAACCACAACCCGCTGTCGTCGATCTTCGACGCCAACCACACCAAAGCCAGCGGCAAACTGCTGAAGGTGCTGGCCTGGTACGACAACGAGTGGGGCTTCTCCAACCGCATGCTGGATAACTGCCTGGCGCTGTGCAACGCCGAGTAATCTCAAGTAATCCCCCTATCCCTGTGGGAGCGAGCTTGCTCGCGAAAGCGGTGGGTCAGTCGCTAGTTGAATTGGCTGACACTACGCCTTCGCGAGCAAGCTCGCTCCCACAGGGTTTCGATTTCAATTTGAAATCAACACTTGACCATTCAACTAGATGATAAGCATTATCATTCGCTTGAAATCGATCAGGTCCTCCCGTGAGTCAGTCGCGCTTCCACCACGTCTTCCTCACGCAGCGCACTTCGCTGCTGCGTACGCTGGAACGGATGGTCAACAACCACAGCACCGCCGAAGACCTGCTGCAGGAAACCTACCTGCGCGTGACGCGGGCGTTGAGCGAACGAACCGTCGATCACCTCGAACCTTTTGTCTTCCAGACCGCACGCAATCTGGCGCTGGATCATTTGCGTGCGCGCAAGATTCACTCGCGGACCATGGTCGACGACGTGCCGCAGGATGTCGTGCACAGCGTCGCTGCCCCCGCCAGCAGCGCCGAAGACGCCGCCCACGCCGAACAATTGCTGGAGCGCCTGAACGTGAGCCTCAGTCAACTCAGCCCCCGCCAGCAGCAGATTTTCATCCTCAGCCGCCTGCACGGGCACAGCTATCAGGAAATCGCCGACGAGTTGAACGTGTCCCTCAGCACCGTGCAGAAGGAACTCAAGCTGATCATGTCGATCTGCATCGGTGTCGCTGAACGACACGACAGCAGCGGCAAGCTGTAAGCTTCAGGCCCCAAGTAAAAACCAAAAGCAGTACACGCATCTGGCTTGCAGCTTGCGGCTTGAAACTTGAAACTGCTTTGCAAAAGCTCGAGGACACACCGTGACGGACACCCACCGCCCGCCTTCGCCCGCAACGGCGCAGGACGCCGCCCGTGCAATGGACCAGGCTCTGGACTGGCTCATCGTGCTCGGCAGCCCGGACGAGGAGCAGACCCGGCAGTTCCACGCCTGGCTGGCGGCCGATCCGTTGAATGCCGAGGCGTTCGCCAAGGCTCAGGCGATCTGGGATGGACCGCAAGTGGTGCAATGCGCGCAGAGTCTCGCTGCGCAGCCTGCAAAAATCACTGTCCTCAAACGTCTGCGTCCGCACTGGAAACCATTGGCCACCGCCGCCGTGCTGATCCTCGGCCTGTTCAGTTTCAGCAACCTGCCGATGCGCCTCCAGGCCGATCACCTGACCGTGGTCGGCGAGCGTCAGCGCCTGCAACTGGAGGATGGCTCCAAGGTGCTGCTCAACACCAACTCCGCATTCTCCAGCACCATCAACGAGCGCCAGCGAGTAGCACGGCTGTATCAGGGTGAAGCGTTTTTCGAGGTCGCCGCCAACCGTGCTCAGCCACTGGAAATCGACGCCGGCCCGGTACAGGCCAGCGTGCGCGACACCGCGTTCGCCGTGCGTTATCTGGACGGCGTGGCGCAGGTCAATGTGCAACGTGGCGATGTCGATCTGCGCGCCACCCACAACGATGCACGGGTGCGGTTGTCCGCCGGGGAGAGCATCCGCATCGGCCCCAACGGTTTTGATCGCCCGGCCAAGCTCGATGCCACCACCGACCTGGCCTGGGTCCAGGGCCGGCTGGTGTTCGAGAACTGCCCGTTGAATCAGGTCCTGGCGGAACTGCGCCGCTACTACCCGGGCTGGATCATCAACACCAACGAGGAGCTGGCCGACGTCAACGTCACCGGTAACTATCGCCTCGACCAGCCACTGGACGCAGTGCGCTCCCTCGCCCACATCACATCGGCGCGCCTGCAGGAATTCCCGGCGCTGGTGATCCTGAACTAAATGAGAATTATTTTTACTCGATAGCGAAAGTCCGTTCGTCTCGTTATAGCCAATGCAATTGATTCGCATCTTCTGATGCGGATCAGCACCTATAAAGATTCGTGCGACACGGAGCGCTATCGATGTCCTCTCGCCTTACCCGCCAGACTGCTTCCCCTTCCCGCGTATTGTCGCTGCTGACGGCCGCCATCCTCATGGCCGGCACTGCACCGCTGATGGCTGCCACCGAACAACCGGCGCGCAACATGGGTGATTATTCGTTCTCGATCGGCCAGCAACCTCTGGTGTCGGCGCTCAATGCCTTCACCGCCGTGACCGGTTGGCAGGTCGGCTTGCCGGCAGAACTGGGTCAGGGCGTGTCCTCGCCGGGCGTGCGTGGCTCGCTGCCACCGGAAAAAGCCCTGGAGCGTCTGTTGGTGGGGACCAATCTGAGCTTCCGCAAAATCAGCAACAACAACGTCGTACTGGAAAAACGCAACGCCAGCGGCACGCTCAATCTGGATCAGGTGACCATCAGCGCCACCCGTCAGGAACAGTCGGTCAACAGCGTGCCGGCCACTGTCACCGTGCAGACCCGCCAGGATCTGGATCGCAACAACGTCAACACCATCAAGGATCTGGTGCGCTACGAGCCGGGCGTGTCCGTCGGCGGTGCCGGCCAGCGCGGCGGCATCAGCGGCTACAACATCCGTGGTATCGACGGCGACCGCATCCTGACCCAAGTCGACGGTGTCGAAGTGCCGGACGGTTTCTTCAACGGCCCGTACGCCAAGACCCAGCGCAATTACGTCGACCCGGAAATCGTCAAACGCGTGGAAATCCTTCGCGGCCCGGCCTCGGTGCTGTACGGCAGCAACGCCATCGGCGGCGCCGTCAGCTACTACACCCTCGACCCGGACGACATCATCAAGCCCGGCAAGGACGTCGGCGCACGCCTGAAAACCGGCTACAGCTCCGCCGATGACAGTTGGCTGAAATCCGCCACCGTCGCCGGTCGCGCCGAGCAGTTCGACGGCTTACTGCACTACAGCCAGCGCGACGGCCATGAAACCGACTCCTACGGCAGCAACAACGGCACCGGTCTGCAACGCACCGCCGCCAACCCGGAAGACGTCAACGCCTACAACGTACTGGCCAAGATCGGCTGGAACTACAACGAAGATGCGCGTCTGGGCCTGACCTACGAAAAGTACAAGGATGATCGCGACACCGATCAGAAAAGTGCTTATGGCGGGCCGTACTTCAATGGCGCACCGACCATTCCGAATAGCGTACTGCCCGGCGGCATGTATCAGTGGCGGACCGGCAACGACACCATCACCCGTGAGCGTTTCGGCATCGAACACTCGTTCGCCCTCGACAGCCTGCTGGTCGACAACGTGAAGTGGAGCCTCAACCACCAGATCGCCAAGACCGACCAGAGCACCACCGAGTTCTACTACCCGATCACCCGTAAAGTGCTGCGCACCCGTGACACCCTTTACGAAGAAAAGCAGTGGGTGTTCGACGCTCAACTGGACAAGGCCTTCGCCATCGGCGAGACCGATCACGTCCTGACTTACGGCACCACCATCAAGCAACAGAAAGTCACCGGCTCGCGCAGCGGCAACGGCACGTGCCTGGCCGTCGGTCGTGGCTGCACCGCCATTGGTGCGACCAGTAGCGCTGACGTGCTGGCCAAGGCCACCGATTTCCCGGACCCGACCATCAACACCTACAGCGTGTTCGCTCAGGATCAGATCAGCTGGAACAACTGGACCTTCCTGCCGGGCCTGCGCTACGACTACACCCAGCTCAAACCGCACATCACTCAGGAATTCCTCAATACCGTGGCGGCTGACGGCCAGGGCACGGTCAGCGACAAGAACAAGACCTGGCACAAAGTCTCGCCAAAATTCGGCCTGACCTACGCCCTGAGCGACCACTACACCTGGTACGGTCAGTACGCCGAAGGTTTCCGCACGCCGACCGCGAAAGCCCTGTACGGCCGCTTCGAAAACACCACCACCGGTTATAGCGTGGCGCCGAACCCGGACCTCGAACCGGAAAAAAGCAAAAGCTACGAAACCGGTCTGCGTGGCCAATTCGAACAAGGCTCGTTCGATGTGGCGGTGTTCTATAACAAGTACCGCGATTTCATCAACGAAGACGCTGTGACCCCGGGCCGCAACGAACTGACCTTCCAGTCGGCCAACATCAAGCACGCCACCATCAAGGGCGCGGAAGTCAAAGGGCGCTTGAATCTGGATGCGTTTGGTGCCCCGCAAGGCCTCTACACCCAGGGCTCGATCGCCTACGCCTACGGTCGCAACAACGACAACGGCGAGCCACTCAACAGCGTCAATCCGCTGACCGGCGTGTTCGGCCTGGGTTACGACCAGGACCACTACGGCGGCCTGCTGAGCTGGACCGTGGTGAAGAAAAAGGACCGCGTCGACGACAGCAACTTCAAGTCGCCGGATGGCGTCAGCAGTCAGTTCAAAACCCCGGGCTTCGGCATTCTTGATCTGGCCGGGTACTACAAAGTCACCGACGACGTCACTGTCAGCGGCGGCATCTACAACCTGACCGACAAGAAGTACTGGCTGTGGGATGACGTGCGCGGTTACGACAGCGTCGGCGAGGCTTCGGTAACGCAACCGGCCAACCTTGATCGCCTGACCCAACCGGGCCGCAACTTCGCGATCAACCTGATCTGGGACATCTGATCCGGTCAACCTCACGGCGTGTGTTCAGGCACCGCGCCGTGAGGTTTTTTTACGCTTGCACGTTGCCTTGTTCGTCTCGTTATCAAGCGCCTCTTTTATCAAGGACATGTCATGACCATTTCGGAAAAAGCCCTGCGTTCACAACGCCTGAACCAGATCACCCACGCGCCGCACAGCAAGCTCGACGCCCTGGTCAAAGCCCACGCGCCGTTCGAGACCCGCGCCAGCTTCGCCCGCTTTGTGGTCGCGCAGTACCTGTTCCAGTCGGAACTGGTTGACCTCTACAACGACGCTGAACTGAGCGCCATCGTTCCGGATCTGCCGGCCCGTTGCCGCGCGGAAGCGGCCAAGGCTGATCTCGCTGATCTGGACACCGAAGTCCCGGCGCCAGTGGCGGGTGCCGTGGCCAACCCGAGCAAGGCCCGCGCCCTGGGCTGGCTGTTTGTTTCCGAAGGGTCAAAGCTCGGCGCGGCGTTCCTGATCAAGCGCGCCGTCGCGCTGGAGCTGAGCGAAACCTTCGGTGCCCGTCACCTCGGCGAGCCAGAAGGCGGCCGTGCCGAAGGCTGGAAGCGCTTTGTGCGTACGCTCGATTCGCTGCAGTTCAGCGCTGAAGAAGAGGCTGACGTCGAGCAAGGCGCACTGGATGCGTTCAACCGCTTCACCGTGCTGCTGGAACAGGCTTACGCCACCGAAGCAGAACCGGCCTGACTGACACAACACAAGACCCTGTGGGAGCTGGCTTGCCAGCGATGGCGATAGATCAGTCAATACGATGTCGACTGTCCCACCGCTATCGCTGGCAAGCCAGCTCCCACAGGGATCTCTGCAAGCCTGTAGAATCCCCGTTTCGCCTCACTGCAATCCCGAGCCCATGCCGCAACCCGCCTCCTCGAAACTCGCCCGCCTGCTGTTCGGCCTGCTGGCCTACGTCAGCCTCGGCATTGGCCTGATTGCCATCGTCGTGCCCGGCCTGCCGACCACCGAGTTCATCCTGCTCGCCGCCTGGGCCGCGACCCGCAGCTCGCCGCGCCTGAGTGCCTGGCTGGAAAACCATCGGCTGTTCGGGCCGATCCTGAGTAACTGGCGCAACGGCAAGATCATCGCGCGTAAAGCCAAGGTCAGCGCCACGGTCAGCATGCTGCTGTGCGCGACACTGATGCTGATCATGCTCGATCACGGCTGGCCGGTTTACCTGGCGATTGCCGGGATGAGCCTGGGCAATCTGTGGATCTGGTCGCGCCCGGAATCTATCCCTGCCTGATTCCCTCGCCACAAAAGCCTCATCAGCACAAAAACACTCCGGCGTTCATCAGCCTGAAACTTCCCTGTAATTAATCGCCTTTTCAGCACAATCCCCTGCGCAAACGTTTAGCGCTGACCGTTCGTCGGCAACGTCCTCATGCACCTGCGCCAGGCGCCGATGTGCATGGCATGGCGCTGAATGGATTTGGCGAAACGGGTCGTGCGTACCCGAAGCCACCCGTTTATTCATTCACGAGATCGCCCCATGTTCGACTCTCTCTCCATTCGCCTGAAAATCGTCCTGCTCTCCGGTCTGTGCCTGCTCGGTGTGGTCGCGTTGATCGTCGGCATGAACATTTACCAGACCAACCAGAACGACGAACTGGTCAGCGACTCCAGCAACAAGTTGCTCACCGCCAGCGTGCAGAACCTGTTGCAGGCCAAGGCTGCGGAACAAGCAGTGCGGGTGCAGAAAACCTTCGGCGAAAGCCTGACGGTGATCACCGCCCTGGCCGACCAGATCAAGGACATGCGGGTGATGGCCGCCAAGCGTTCGCTGGACGCCGGCGCCCTGCGCGAAGAGCTGAACCTGAGCCTGAAGACCGCCTTCGAGCGCAACGACAAAGTGCTCGGCATCTGGCTCGCCTTCGAACCCAACGGCCTCGACGGCAAGGACAGTGAGTTCGTCAATGACGCCGCACGTCAGTCCAACGAGGCCGGGCGTTTCGCGACGTATTGGAGCCGCGCTGCCGGCTCGGCGCTGAACACGATCATGGTCGAAGAAGACATGACCAAGACCACCCTCAGCCTCAGCGGCACGCCGTACAACAGCTGGTATACCTGCCCTCGCGACAACAAACGTACCTGCCTGCTTGACCCGTACGCCGACACCGTCGGTGGCAAGGAAATGCTCATGACGACCATTTCCGTGCCGCTGATCGTCGACGGCAAGGCCATTGGCGTGGTCGGGGTCGACATCGCCCTCGACGCCCTGCAAGCGGCCGCCGTGGATTCCCAGCGCAACCTGTTCAACAACGCCGGGCACATGCTGATCGTCTCCGGCAGCGGCGTGCTCGGTGCCGACAGTTCCGACGCAACCAAGGTCGGCAAGAAAATCACTGACACCCTCGGCGCCGACGGCAAGGACCTGCTGCAACTGATCAACAGCGGCACACCGAAGATTCTCGAACAGGGCGAGCTGATTCGCGCCGTGTATCCGGTCGACCCGATTGGCAACTCGCGGGCCTGGGGCGTGGTCATCGACCTGCCGAAACAGGTGCTGCTGGCCGACTCGGTCAAGCTGCAAGCGGTGCTCGACGACGCGCAGGAAACCGGTGTGATCACCGCGCTGCTGGTCGCTGTGGTCGCCGGCCTGATTGGTCTGCTGCTGATCTGGCTGACCGCGTCCGGCGTCACCCGGCCGATCAACAGCGTTGCCGAAATGCTGAAGAACATTGCCAGCGGTGAAGGTGATCTGACTCAGCGTCTGAACTACAGCAAAAAGGACGAACTGGGCGAGTTGGTGAACTGGTTCAACCGCTTCCTCGACAAGCTGCAACCGACCATCGCCCAGATCAAGCAGAGCATCACCGAGGCCCGGGGCACCGCCGATCAGTCTTCGGAAATTGCGCGCCAGACCAGTGAAGGCATGCAGGTGCAGTTCCGCGAAATCGATCAGGTCGCCACCGCGTCCAACGAAATGAGCGCCACCGCCCACGACGTCGCCAACAGCGCCTCGAACGCCGCAAACGCGGCCAAGGGTGCCGATCAATCGGCCAGGGACGGCATGTCGATCATCGAACGCAGCACCCGCGACATCAATCAACTGGCCGACGAAGTCAGCAAAGCGGTGACCGAAGTCGAAGCGCTGGCGGTCAACAGCGAGCAAATCGGCTCGGTGCTGGAAGTGATCCGCAGCATCGCCGAACAGACCAACCTGCTGGCCCTGAACGCCGCCATCGAAGCGGCCCGTGCCGGTGAGAGCGGCCGTGGTTTCGCGGTGGTGGCCGATGAAGTGCGCAACCTCGCCAAACGCACCCAGGATTCGGTGGAAGAAATCCGCATCGTTATCGAGCGCATCCAGACTGGTACCCGTGGCGTGGTCGCGACCATGCACTCGAGCCAGACCCAGGCCCACAACAACGCCGGGCAGATCCGTCAGGCGGTGGACGCACTGGGCAAGATCAGCGATGCGGTGACGGTGATCAGCGACATGAACCTGCAGATCGCCAGCGCCGCCGAGCAGCAGAGCGCAGTGGCCGAAGAGGTCAACCGCAATGTCTCGGCGATTCGCACCGTCACCGAGACACTGACCGAGCAAGCCACTGAGTCGGCGGCGATCAGCAGCCAGCTCAATGCACTGGCCAGTCAGCAGATGAAGTTGATGGATCAGTTCCGCGTATAAGCCACACCGTTGAACCCTGTGGGAGCGAGCTTGCTCGCGAATGCGGTCTGCCATTCAATGATGATGTTGAATGTGATGACCTCTTCGCGAGCAAGCTCGCTCCCACAGTGGTGAGTGTTCACCCGCTGGCGTTTTCATCTGACTCGAGATTGTTTTGCACTATCATCGCCCTCTCTTCCGGAGGGCCTTCGATGACTGATCTGCTCACGTCCATTCAAGCCGCACTCGGCTTGCCGCACACGCCGATTCCCTTCACCGCACAGGGCGCCCTGCCCTCGGCATTCGCCGTCACCGACCTGGCCTGCGCGAGCATCGCCGCGGCCGGTCAGGCCGTCAGCGAACTGCTCCAGCAACAAACCGGACACTTGCCCGCCGTCGAAGTCGACCGAAGACTGGCCTCGTTCTGGTTCGCCACCTCGTTGCGTCCGATGGGCTGGGAAGTCCCACCACTGTGGGATGCGGTGGCCGGTGACTACGCAACCCGGGACGGCTGGATCCGCCTGCACACTAACGCCCCGCACCACCGCGCCGCCGCTGAACGTGTGCTCGGCGCCTGCGCCGACCGTGCCGCGATGGCAGCAAAAGTCGCGCAGTGGACCAGTGCCGATCTGGAGCAAGCACTGGTCGAGGCCAAGGGCTGCGCCGCCGAAATGCGCAGTTGGGCACAGTGGCAGCAGCATCCGCAGGGAATGGCGGTGAATGCCGAACCGCTGGTGCATGTCATCCATTCGCAGGCTGGAAACGTCAGTGTGTGGCAAGGCTCGGCGGCGCAACCGCTGGCCGGCCTCAAGGTGCTGGACCTGACCCGCGTACTCGCCGGCCCCACCGCCAGCCGTTTTCTTGCGGGCCTCGGTGCGAACGTGCTGCGTATCGACCCACCGGGCTGGAACGAACCAGGCGTGGTCCCGGAAGTCACCCTTGGCAAACGCTGCGCTCGGCTGGATCTGCATGTTCCGGCAGATCGTGCGGTGTTTGAAAACCTGCTCAAGGACGCCGACATCCTGTTGCACGGCTACCGCGCCGACGCGCTGGAACACCTCGGTTTCGGCGCCGAGCGCCGCCGACAACTGGCCCCGGCGCTGATCGACGTCTGCCTCAACGCCTACGGCTGGAGCGGCCCGTGGCAGAACCGCCGCGGCTTCGACAGCCTGGTGCAGATGAGCAGCGGCATCGCCGAGGCCGGGCAGCGCTGGAAAACCGCTGACAAGCCAACGCCACTGCCGGTGCAGGCGCTGGACCATGCGACCGGGTATCTGCTGGCGGCGAGTGCGATGCGCCTTTTGACTGAACGTTTAAAGACTGGTCGGGGTGGCGCGGCGCGTCTGTCACTGGCGCGCACGGCGAAGTTGTTGATTGAGCATGGGCCGGGGACGAGCGAGGCGTTGCGCGCCGAAGATGCGCAGGATCAAAACTCAGTGTTGGAGCAGACACCCTGGGGGCCGGCACACCGGCTGCTGGCACCGCTGAAAATCAGCGGAACGCCGCTGCAGTGGGCGTTGCCGGCCAGCGAATTGGGTACGCATCGCCCACAGTGGTTTTAATAACAGCCCCTCACCCTGACCCTCTCCCCGAGGCGCGGGGACTGATTGGGGGATATTGAAGTGGCTCACCAACCTGAAAGATCGAAGTTGAATCCATAATCGACTCGATCTTGCAGGTCGATGTCTCACGAAAGACACCGCGGTCAGCCCCCTCTCCCTCCAGGAGACGGCTGGGCTGCGGGCACAGCGCTCAAAGACGTCCACAACACCTGCGCCGCATACCCGCGACAGGGTCGCCAGGCCTCAGCCCGATCAGCCAGTTCCCGCGCTGCGGGTCGCACACCTTCCAGCACCTCCAGCGCCCGCAGCAACCCGACATCGCCATGGGGAAACCCGTCCATATCGCGCAACTGGCGCAACGCGATGTACTGCGCCGTCCACTCGCCGACCCCGTGCAACGCCAGCAAACGCGCCACGCCACTCTCGCGCCCCGGCTCGAACAACAGCGGATCTTCCAGCAGCGCCTGCGCCATGCCCGAAAGCGTCCGTCCACGACTTTTCGGCATGCCCAGCGCCGCCAGATCAGCCGCCGCCAGCACCTGGACATCGGGAAATACTCGAGCCAAACCCGGTACCGCCGAGCACAACGGCGCGCCATACTGCGCCACCAGTTTCCCCGCCAGCCGGATCGCCGCGACCACGGTAATCTGCTGCCCGAGTACCGCACGAAAGGCCAGCTCCAGACCGTCCCACGCCCCCGGCACTCGCAGCCCCGGACGTTCGGCGATCAACCGCGCCAGTAACGGGTCGTCAGCCAGATGCCGCTGCATCGACGGCAGATCGGCATCCAGATCAAACAGCCGCCGCAGCCTCACAACAATCTCGGGCAGTGCTGCCGGATCGGGAAAATCCAGCTCGACCTCCAGCGCATCGCCCCTCCCCGGCCAGACCGACAGCGAGCCGTGGACACCGTTCACGCCGATGCTGCGCGAGTACACGCCGTCCACCACGGTTTCCATGCCGACCACTGACCGTGCAGCGAGAAAGCCCAGCATCGCCGTCCAGTCATAGGGTGGCCGATAGGCCAGCATCAACCTCACAGCGACAGCACACCACTGTACAAACCGTACGCCGCCAGCCCGGCGCCGATGATCACGCAGGTGAAAATCGCTTTCTCGACATGGGTGAACAACGGCTCGCCCTGCTCACGCTTGGCCTTGGCGAACAGCAACACCCCCGGCGCATACAACAACGCCGACAGCAGCAGATACTTCACTCCGCCGGCGTACAACAACCACACCGCGTAGCACAGGGCGATGCCGCCGATCAGCAGGTCTTTGGTGCGCTCGGCCGACGCGTGCTCATAGGTTTCGCCGCGACCGCTCAACAGCACCGCGTACGCCGCCGACCACAAATACGGCACCAGAATCATCGACGAGGCCAGGTAAATCAGGCTGGTGTAGGTGCCTGCGGAGAACAGCGTGATCAACAGGAAAATCTGGATCATCACGTTGGTCAGCCACAGTGCGTTGACCGGCACGTGGTTCTTGTTTTCCTTTTTCAGGAACGCCGGCATGGTCTTGTCCTTGGCCGTGGCGAAGAGGATTTCCGCGCACAGCAATGCCCACGACAGCAACGCACCGAGCAGGGAAATCGCCAGGCCGACGCTGATCAACAACGCGCCCCACGGCCCGACGATATGCTCGAGCACCGCCGCCAGCGAAGGGTTCTGCAAGGTCGCCAGTTCCGGCTGGCTCATGATCCCCAGCGACAGCACGTTGACCAGCACCAGCAGCGCCAGCACCCCGATGAAACCAATCACCGTGGCGCGGCCGACGTCGCTGCGTTTCTCTGCTCGCGCCGAGTAGACGCTGGCGCCTTCGATGCCGATGAACACGAACACCGTGACCAGCATCATGTTGCGCACCTGATCCATCACCCCGCCAAAATTCGGGTTGCTGTGGCCCCAGATGTCACGGGTAAAAATATCTGCCTTGAACGCCAGCGCCGCGATGACGATGAACATGATCAACGGCACGACCTTGGCCATGGTGGTCAACTGGTTGATCAGCGCCGCCTCCTTGATCCCGCGCATCACCAGAAAATGCACGGCCCACAACAACACCGACGCGCAGGCAATGGCGACCGGGGTGTTGCCCTGACCGAAAACCGGAAAGAAGTAGCCGAGGGTGCTGAACAGCAGGACGAAATAACCGACGTTGCCCAGCCAGGCGCTGATCCAGTAACCCCACGCCGACGAGAACCCCATGTAGTCGCCAAACCCGGCCTTGGCGTAAGCGTAGACACCGGAGTCCAGTTCGGGTTTGCGATTGGCCAGGGTCTGGAACACGAACGCCAGGGTCAGCATGCCGATGGCGGTGATGCCCCAGCCGATCAGGATCGCCCCGGCATCGGCGCGGGCCGCCATGTTCTGCGGCAGGGAAAAAATCCCCCCGCCAATCATCGAACCCACTACCAAGGCGATCAACGCCCCCAGTCGCAGCTTTTGCGTCGGTTGCGACATTCCAGTCTCCCTCTTCCTGACAAAGGTTCTCGAAACCTGTTTATACCTGTGGCGAGGGGATTTATCCCCGATGGGTGGCGAAGCCGCCCCAAAACCTGAGAACTCGTTCTGCCTGATGCACCGCGCTGAATGGATCTGGGGCGGCTACGCCACCCATCGGGGATAAATCCCCTCGCCACAAGGTGTGTCTATTTCTGGGTATTAACTAAACGGATAAGCGTAAGTACGTTTATTGAATAACGCCAATTAACGCCTTTTATATATAGCCAACAACGCTAACGCATAACACGGTTAATCCGTTTTGTGCACCAATCCTGATTAATCGATTCTGTATTGAAAACAGATGCCAAAAATTTGCCAAAAGCTGAAAAGCAACTAGCGTGATAATTCGAAAGTAATAGGAGCAATTCCCAACCACATCTGCCGAAAGCCTCTGGAACAGGGCTCTTCAGGCAGCAGCTTTATGCCACCAGTCTTTTCATAAGTCATTCATTAACAATGGAATGTGACCATGAACTGATCCAAGTCAGCTGTTTGTACAGATAACAGCACTACGCTGTGAACTCTTCTCTCCTGCAATGGAGTTATGCAATGTCTGAAGCTCCCGGAAAACTACGACTCGGTGCACTCGTTGCATTGGTAGTCGGTTCAATGATCGGTGGCGGGATATTTTCGTTACCACAAAACATGGCCGCCAGCGCCGACGTCGGCGCGGTCCTGATCGGATGGGCCATCACCGCAGTCGGCATGCTCACCCTCGCTTTTGTCTTTCAGACCCTCGCCAATCGCAAACCTGACCTGGACGGCGGCGTCTACGCCTACGCCAAGGCCGGATTTGGCGATTACATGGGTTTCTCGTCCGCCTGGGGTTACTGGATCAGTGCCTGGCTGGGCAACGTCGGTTACTTTGTTCTGCTGTTCAGCACCCTCGGGTATTTCTTTCCGGTCTTCGGCGAGGGCAACACCGTTGCTGCGGTGATCGGCGCCTCGGTGCTGCTGTGGGCCGTGCACTTTCTGGTGCTGCGCGGGATCAAGGAGGCGGCGTTCATCAACCTGGTGACCACCGTCGCCAAAGTCGTGCCGCTGCTGCTGTTCGTCCTGATCGCGGTCTTCGCGTTCAAACTGGACATCTTCACCGCTGACATCTGGGGCCTGAAAAACCCCGACCTGGGCAGCGTGATGAACCAGGTGCGCAACATGATGCTGGTCACCGTGTGGGTGTTCATCGGCATCGAGGGCGCGAGCATCTTCTCGGCGCGGGCAGAAAAACGCACCGACGTGGGCAAGGCCACTGTAATCGGCTTCATCACCGTGCTGCTGTTCCTGGTGCTGGTGAACGTGCTGTCGCTGGGCATCATGACTCAGCCAGAACTGGCCAAGTTGCAGAACCCGTCGATGGCCGCCGTGCTCGAGCACGTGGTCGGTCACTGGGGCGCGGTGCTGATCAGCGTCGGGCTGATCATCTCGCTGCTGGGGGCGCTGCTGTCGTGGGTGCTGCTGTGCGCGGAGATCATGTTCGCCGCCGCCAAAGACCACACCATGCCGGAGTTCCTGCGTAAGGAAAACGCCAACCACGTACCGGTCAACGCCCTGTGGCTGACCAACGCGATGGTGCAGATTTTCCTGATCATCACTCTGTTCTCGGCCAGCACTTACCTGTCGCTGATCTACCTCGCCACCTCGATGATTCTGGTGCCGTACCTGTGGTCGGCGGCCTACGCCCTGCTGATCGCGGTGCGTGGCGAAACCTACGAAGGCTTCGCGGCCGAGCGGCGCAAGGACCTGATCATCGGCGGCATCGCCCTGGTCTACGCGGTCTGGCTGCTGTACGCCGGCGGCGTCAAGTACCTGTTGCTCTCGGCCCTGCTGTATGCCCCCGGCGCGATCCTGTTCGCCAAGGCCAAGCTCGAACTCAAACAAGCGGTTTTCACCAACGTCGAGAAGCTGATTTTCGCCGCGGTGGTCGTCGGTGCCCTGGTGGCTGCCTACGGTCTCTACGACGGCTTCCTGACTCTGTAATTGCCCAAAATTTTATCTCTGGAGGATCACTGCAATGACCACGGAAAAAGTTAAGTACGGCGTCCATTCCGAAGCCGGCAAACTGCGCAAAGTCATGGTTTGCTCCCCAGGTCTGGCCCACCAGCGGCTGACCCCGAACAACTGCGATGAACTGCTGTTCGACGACGTGCTGTGGGTCGCCCAGGCCAAGCGCGACCACTTCGACTTCGTGACCAAGATGCGTGAACGCGGGATCGACGTGCTGGAAATGCACAACCTGCTGACCGACATCGTCGCCATCCCTGAAGCGCTGGACTGGATTCTCGACCGCAAGGTCACCGCCGACTCGGTGGGCCTGGGCCTGATCAGCGAAGTCAAATCCTGGCTGAAAAGCCTAGAGCCACGGCACATCGCCGAGTTCCTGATCGGTGGCGTGTCGGCCGATGATCTGCCAGACAGCTTCGGTGGCAAGACCATCCAGATGTTCCGCGACTTCCTCGGCCACTCCAGCTTCATTCTGCCGCCGCTGCCGAACACCCAGTTCACCCGCGACACCACCTGCTGGATCTACGGCGGCGTGACGCTGAACCCGATGTATTGGCCGGCGCGCCGTCAGGAAACCCTGCTGGCCACCGCCATCTACAAATTCCACCCGCAGTTCACCAACGCCGATTTCGAGATCTGGTACGGCGACCCGGACAAGGATCACGGCAGCGCCACCCTTGAGGGCGGCGACGTGATGCCGATCGGCAACGGTGTGGTGTTGATCGGCATGGGCGAACGTTCTTCTCGCCAGGCCATCGGCCAACTGGCGCTGAACCTGTTCAAGAACAAAGCCGTGGAGAAAGTCATCGTCGCCGGCCTGCCGAAGTCCCGCGCCGCGATGCACCTGGACACCGTGTTCAGCTTCTGCGACCGCGACCTGGTGACGATCTTCCCGGAAGTGGTCAACCAGATCGTCGCGTTCACCCTGCGCCCTGACGAAAGCAAACAGGGCGGCATCGACATTCGCCGCGAAGAAACCAACTTCCTCGACACCGTGGCCAAAGCCCTCAACCTGCCGAAGCTGCGCGTGGTGGAAACCGGCGGCAACAGCTTCGCCGCCGAACGCGAGCAATGGGACGACGGCAACAACGTGGTGGCCGTGGAACCGGGCGTGGTCATCGGCTACGACCGCAACACCTACACCAACACCCTGCTGCGCAAGGCGGGCGTGGAGGTCATCACCATCAGCGCCGGCGAACTCGGCCGCGGCCGTGGCGGCGGCCACTGCATGACCTGCCCGATCATCCGCGAACCAATCGATTACTAAACCTCTGAGCCCTGGCCGGCACTTATAAAGTGCGGCCAGGGGGATAACCGACACCGAAGGAGATCCATCATGGCTTTTAACATTCACAACCGTAACCTGCTCAGCCTGGAACACCACACCCCACGTGAGCTGCGTTACCTGCTCGACCTGTCCCGCGATCTGAAACGCGCCAAGTACACCGGCACCGAGCAGCAACACCTGAAGGGCAACAACATCGCCCTGATATTCGAAAAAACCTCGACCCGCACCCGCTGCGCGTTCGAAGTGGCGGCCTATGACCAGGGCGCCAACGTCACCTACATCGACCCGAACTCCTCGCAGATCGGCCACAAGGAAAGCATGAAAGACACGGCCCGCGTGCTGGGTCGCATGTACGACGCCATCGAGTACCGTGGCTTCAAACAGGAAATCGTCGAAGAGCTGGCGAAGTTCGCCGGGGTGCCGGTGTTCAACGGCCTGACCGACGAATATCACCCGACGCAAATGATCGCCGACGTGCTGACCATGCGTGAGCACGCCGACAAGCCGATCCATGAAATCAGCTACGCGTACCTCGGCGACGCCCGCAACAACATGGGCAACTCGCTGCTGCTGGTTGGCGCCAAACTCGGCATGGACGTGCGCATCTGCGCGCCGAAAGCCCTGTGGCCGCATGACGATCTGGTCGAGCGCTGCAACAAATACGCGGAAGAAAGCGGTGCACGCATCACCCTGACCGAAGACCCGAAAGCCGCCGTCAAGGGCGTCGACTTCATCCACACCGACGTCTGGGTGTCGATGGGTGAACCGGTGGAAGCCTGGGCCGAACGTATCCAGCAACTGCTGCCGTACCAGGTCAACGCCGAACTGATGAAAGCCACCGGCAACCCGCGCACCAAGTTCATGCACTGCCTGCCGGCCTTCCACAACAGCGATACCAAGGTCGGCAAACAGATCGCCGAGCAGTATCCGCACCTGGCCAACGGCATCGAAGTGACCGACGACGTGTTCGAGTCGCCCGCCTGCATCGCCTTCGAGCAAGCGGAAAACCGCATGCACACGATCAAGGCGATTCTGGTCTCGACCCTGGCTGATCTGTAATTGATCGACACGGTCACTGTGGGAGCTGGCTTGCCAGCGATAGCGGTGTGTCAGCCGACAGCAATGCTGACTGATACACCGCCATCGCGGGCAAGCCCGGCTCCCACAGGGATCGTATTCGTCCTGCACGAACTCACTGTTTTCTAGAAGGACATGCACCATGCGTATCGTCGTAGCTCTGGGCGGTAACGCCCTGCTCCGCCGTGGTGAACCGATGACCGCTGACAACCAGCGCGCCAACATCCGCATCGCCACCGAGCAAATCGCCAAGATCCATCCCGGCAACCAGTTGGTCATCGCCCATGGCAATGGCCCGCAAGTCGGCCTGCTGTCGCTGCAGGCGGCGGCGTACACCTCCGTCACCCCTTACCCGCTGGACGTGCTCGGTGCCGAAACCGAAGGCATGATCGGCTACATCATCGAACAGGAACTGGGCAACCTGCTGGACTTCGAGGTGCCATTCGCCACCCTGCTGACCCAGGTTGAAGTCGACGCCAAGGACCCGGCCTTCCAGAACCCGAGCAAACCGATCGGCCCGGTCTACGACAAGGCCGAAGCGGAAAAACTCGCCGCCGAGAAAGGCTGGGCCATCGCCCCGGACGGTGACAAGTTCCGCCGCGTGGTCGCCAGCCCACGGCCGAAACGCATCTTTGAAATCCGTCCGATCAAGTGGCTGCTGGACAAGGGCAGCATCGTCATCTGCGCCGGTGGTGGCGGGATTCCGACCATGTACGACGAGAATCGCCACCTCAAGGGCATCGAGGCGGTGATCGACAAGGACCTGTGCTCGTCGCTGCTCGCTGAACAGCTGGAAGCCGATTTGCTGGTGATCGCCACCGACGTCAACGCGGCGTTCATCGACTACGGCAAGCCAACGCAGAAAGCCATCGCCGAGGCGCATCCGGATGAACTGGAACGGCTGGGCTTCGCCGCCGGTTCCATGGGACCGAAGGTGCAGGCAGCATGCGAATTCGCACGCCATACTGGCAAGGTCGCGGTGATCGGCTCACTCGCGGACATCGAAGCGATCGTCCAGGGCACCGCCGGTACTCGCGTCAGCACCGCGAAGCCGGGCATCCGTTATCGATAAATAGAAACTCCGGGGGCAGACCCAGGGTCTGCCCTTCTCCCATGCCTTGAAAGGAGAAACCCATGGCCCAATTCGAACCTGGTCATTTGCATATCGAGCGGCACGCATTGACGCCAGATGACGTCAGTTACAACGTGTGCCTCGACTATGAAGTGTTCACCGATCCGCAAAAAGGCAAAGGCATCCAGTTCACGATGCATGGCAGCCTTCAGGGAAAGGACATGAAAGAGACCTTCTTCCTGCCCAAGGAAGAGGCTTACAACTTTGCCAACAACGTGACACGAATCGCCGAGAAATACGGCATCCCCAGAACCCACAGCCAGATCGGCTCGGTGCACAAGCATTACGATCTGATGTTCGAAGACATCCGTAAGCAGCTCGATATGAAATCCGGCGACCCGGTCAATCTCGAGCACTTCGAGTAACCTCAAAAGCCCCTCACCCTAGCCCTCTCCCAAAGGGAGAGGGGACTGACCGAAGTGTCTGAGGACAGACATCGACCTGAAAGACCGAGTCGATTATGGATTCGCAGCCGTATTTTTCAGGTCAGCGTACCTCGTGATTCACAGCCGTATTTTCAGGTCGGCGTACCTCGTGAGCACTCCACTATCGGCCCCCTCTCCCGAAGGGAAACGGGCTGACCGAAGTGTCAGATGACAGACATCGACCTGAAAGACCGGGTCGATTCTGGATTCACAGCCGTATTTTCAGGTCAGCGTACCTCGTGAGCACTCCACTATCGGCCCCTCTCCCGAAGGGAGACGGGCTGACCGAAGTGTCAGATGACAGGCTTCGACCTGAAAGACCGGGTCGATTTTGGATTCACAGCCCTATTTTTCAGGTCGACGTACCTCGTGATTCACAGCCGTATTTTCAGATCGGCGTACCTCGTGAGCATTCCACTATCGGCCCCCTCTCCCTCCGGGAGAGGGCTGGGGTGAGGGTGTTTTTGATTTAAGGCATACTTGCCACCCTTCGCACTGCAGATCACTGAACCGCCCCATGCGTATCCACGTCAGCTTCATCGACCGCGTCGGCATCACCCAGGAAGTCCTGGCTATCCTCGGTGGGCGCAATCTCAATCTGGATGCGGTGGAGATGATTCCACCCAACGTCTACATCGACGCCCCGACCCTGAGCCCGCAAGTGCTCGAAGAGCTGAAAGATGCACTGTTTCGCGTGCGCGGTGTGGAAGCGGTGACGGTCGTCGACATCCTCCCCGGCCAGCGTCGGCACTTGCAGCTCGATGCCTTGCTCGCGGCGATGACCGACCCGGTGCTGGCCCTCGACAGCGCCGGCAAGGTGTTGCTGGCCAACCCGGCCTTGATCGCGCTGTACGGGCGTGAACCGGCGGGGGAAAGCGTCTCCGAGCTGTTCAACGATCCCGGCCTGCTGGACACCCTGCTCGAGCAAGGCTTCCGCCTGCCGCTGCGCGAGATCACCGTCAACGGCCAGACCCTGTTGCTCGACGCCACACCGATCACCGATGCCGGCGCCTTGCTCACGCTCTATCAACCCAACCGCATCGGCGAACAATTGTCGGCACTGCACCACGACCACGCCGAAGGTTTCGATGCATTGCTCGGCGAATCCCCGGCGATCCGCACCCTCAAGGCGCGCGCGCAACGGGTCGCGGCCCTCGACGCGCCGCTGCTGATTCAGGGCGAAACCGGCACCGGTAAAGAACTGGTGGCTCGCGCCTGCCATGCCATCAGTGCGCGGCACAGTGCGCCGTTTCTCGCCTTGAACTGCGCGGCGCTGCCGGAGAACCTCGCCGAGAGCGAACTGTTCGGCTACGCCCCCGGCGCCTTCACTGGCGCGGCGCGTGGTGGCAAACCGGGGCTGATGGAGCTGGCGAACCAGGGCACGGTGTTTCTCGACGAAATCGGCGAGATGTCGCCGTACTTGCAGGCCAAGCTGTTGCGCTTTCTCAATGACGGCAGCTTCCGTCGGGTCGGCGGTGATCGCGAAGTGAAGGTCAACGTGCGGATCCTCAGCGCCACCCACCGCGACTTGGAAAAAATGGTCAGCGAAGGCCTGTTCCGCGAAGACCTGTTCTACCGCCTCAACGTGCTCAACGTTGAAGTGCCGCCGCTGCGCGAACGCGGTCAGGACATCCTGCTGCTGGCGCGCTATTTCATGCAGCAGGCTTGCGCGCAGATCCAGCGCCCGGTCTGCCGCCTCGCCCCCGGCACCTATCCGGCGCTACTCGGTAATCGTTGGCCGGGGAACGTGCGGCAACTGCAGAACGTGATCTTCCGCGCCGCCGCGATCTGCGAAAGCAGCCTGGTCGATATCGGCGATCTCGACATCGCCGGCACCTCCGTGGCGCGCCAGACCGACAGCGATGTCGACAGCCTCGAACAAGCCGTCGAGTCCTTCGAAAAATCGCTGCTGGAACAGCTCTACGTCAGCTACCCCTCGACCCGGCAACTGGCGAGCCGCTTGCAAACCTCGCACACCGCCATCGCCCATCGCCTGCGCAAGTACGGCATTCCCAACAAGCCCTGATCACGCCGCAAATCCCCTGGCAGGCTCACTCCTACAATGATTTGTGACGGATTCGAAATCCGTTCAAAAGCGACCTCCATCTGTACTGAAAGCGCTACAGCGGAACGATATCGCTACACCCTCCTCCGGCGACCACAGTGCAAGGCTTTGATCCCGTTCAGCTTTTTTCCCCGCCCCAAGCTGTAGCGATTTCGCTACACGCACACAATCTGCGGCATCGCCATAAATAGCTATCCAATTGATTTATAACGATAAATTCAAGATGGCCGCGTTCTTGCTAAGTAACCGTTCATAAAATCAGGGCTTTGCCGCCCGAGCCTTCCACCGCGTCCACCAGACGAGTCTGGCCCCCTTAGGAGTTTCCATGAGCGAGTTGCGTTTTACTGAAGATCACGAATGGCTGCGCACTGAAGCTGACGGCAGCGTTACTGTCGGCATCACCGCTTTCGCGCAGAACGCCTTGGGCGACGTGGTGTTCGTGCAACTGCCTGAGCTGCAGGCTTACGAAAAAGGCGCCGAAGCCGCCACCGTGGAATCGGTGAAAGCCGCCAGCGGCGTGTACATGCCCCTCGATGGCGACGTACTGGAAATCAACCCGGCACTGGAAGACGCACCGGAACTGGTCAACGAAGATCCGCTGGGCGAAGGCTGGTTCTTCCGCTTCCAGCCAAGCGACGCCTCGGCTGTGGCGAAACTGCTGGATCAAGACGCCTACGATCGTTTGATCAAAGCCCAAGCCGAAGCCTGAGGAGTAGCGACATGACCCAAGTAAACCTCGGCACTGCCAACGAATTCATCGCCCGTCACATCGGCCCGCGCGCCGCTGACGAGCAAGCCATGCTCAACAGCCTCGGCTTCGATTCCCTCGAAGCCCTGAGCGCCAGCGTGATCCCGGAAAGCATCAAGGGCACCAGCGTGCTCGGCATGGACGACGGCCTCAGCGAAGCCGACGCCCTGGCGATGATCAAATCCATCGCCGGCAAGAATCAGCTGTTCAAGACCTACATCGGCCAGGGCTACTACAACTGCCACACGCCGTCGCCGATCCTGCGCAACCTCCTGGAAAATCCGGCCTGGTACACCGCGTACACCCCGTACCAGCCAGAAATCTCCCAGGGCCGTCTCGAAGCGCTGCTGAACTTCCAGACCCTGATCAGCGACCTCACCGGCCTGCCGATCGCCAACGCCTCCTTGCTCGACGAAGCCACCGCTGCTGCCGAAGCCATGACCTTCTGCAAACGCCTGAGCAAGAACAAGGGCAGCCACCAATTCTTCGCCTCGATCCACAGCCACCCACAAACCCTCGACGTGCTGCGCACCCGTGCCGAGCCGCTGGGTATCGACGTGGTCGTCGGCGACGAGCGTGAACTGACTGACGTGACGCCGTTCTTCGGCGCGCTGCTGCAATACCCGGCGAGCAACGGTGACCTGTTCGACTACCGCGAACTGACCGAACGCTTCCACGCCGCCAACGCGCTGGTCGCCGTGGCTGCCGACCTGCTGGCGCTGACCTTGCTGACCGCCCCGGGCGAGTTCGGCGCGGACGTCGCCATCGGTTCGGCGCAGCGCTTCGGCGTGCCGCTGGGCTTCGGCGGCCCGCACGCCGCGTACTTCTCCACCAAGGATGCGTTCAAGCGCGACATGCCGGGCCGTCTGGTCGGTGTCTCGGTTGACCGTTTCGGCAAGCCGGCCCTGCGCCTGGCGATGCAGACTCGCGAGCAACACATTCGCCGCGAGAAGGCCACGTCGAACATCTGCACCGCGCAGGTGCTGCTGGCCAATATCGCCAGCATGTACGCCGTGTACCACGGCCCGAAAGGCCTGACCCAGATCGCCAACCGCGTGCATCACCTGACCGCGATTCTGGCCAAGGGCCTGAACGCACTGGGCGCCAACGTCGAGCAGGACAGCTTCTTCGACACCCTGACCCTCGCCACCGGCGCGCAAACCGCCGCGCTGCACGACAAGGCACACGCTGCGCAGATCAACCTGCGGGTGATCGACGCTCAGCGTCTGGGCCTGTCGGTGGACGAAACCACCACTCAGGCTGATATTGAAACCCTGTGGAGTCTGTTCGCCGACGGCAAGACCCTGCCGGACTTCGCGGCACTGGCCGCCTCGGTGCAAAGCACCATCCCGGCTGCGCTGGTGCGTCAGTCGCCGATCCTCAGCCACCCGGTGTTCAACCGCTATCACTCGGAAACCGAGCTGATGCGCTACCTGCGCAAACTGGCGGACAAGGATCTGGCCCTGGATCGCACCATGATCCCGCTGGGCTCGTGCACCATGAAACTCAATGCCGCCAGCGAAATGATCCCGGTGACCTGGGCCGAATTCGGCGCACTGCACCCGTTCGCTCCTGCCGCACAGAGCGCCGGCTACCAGCAACTGACCGACGAACTGGAAGCGATGCTCTGCGCCGCTACCGGTTACGACGCGATCTCGCTGCAACCGAACGCCGGTTCGCAGGGCGAATACGCAGGCCTGCTGGCGATTCGCGCTTACCACCAGAGCCGTGGCGATGAGCGCCGCGACATCTGCCTGATCCCGTCGTCCGCCCACGGCACCAACCCGGCCACCGCCAATATGGCCGGCATGCGCGTGGTTGTGACCGCGTGCGACGCCCGCGGCAACGTCGACATCGAAGACCTGCGTGCCAAAGCCATCGAGCACCGCGAACACCTCGCTGCACTGATGATCACCTACCCGTCGACCCACGGCGTGTTCGAAGAAGGTATCCGCGAAATCTGCGGGATCATTCACGACAACGGCGGCCAGGTGTACATCGACGGCGCCAACATGAACGCGATGGTCGGCCTCTGCGCGCCGGGCAAGTTCGGCGGCGACGTGAGCCACCTGAACCTGCACAAGACGTTCTGCATTCCACACGGCGGTGGCGGCCCGGGCGTCGGCCCGATTGGCGTCAAGTCACACCTCGCACCGTTTATGCCGGGCCACGCCCAGATGGAGCGCAAGGAAGGCGCGGTCTGCGCGGCACCGTTCGGCAGCGCGAGCATTCTGCCGATCACCTGGATGTACATTCGCATGATGGGTGGCGCCGGTCTGAAGCGCGCTTCGCAACTGGCGATCCTCAACGCCAACTACATTTCCCGTCGTCTGGAAGAGCACTACCCAGTGCTGTACACCGGCAGCAACGGGCTGGTGGCGCACGAGTGCATCCTCGACCTGCGTCCGCTGAAAGACAGCAGCGGCATCAGCGTCGATGACGTTGCCAAGCGCCTGATCGACTTCGGCTTCCACGCGCCGACCATGTCGTTCCCGGTCGCCGGCACGCTGATGATCGAGCCGACCGAGAGCGAATCCAAGGAAGAACTGGATCGCTTCTGCGACGCCATGATCCGCATCCGCGAAGAAATCCGCGCAGTGGAAAACGGCACACTGGACAAGGACGACAACCCGCTGAAGAACGCCCCGCACACTGCGGCGGAGCTGGTCGGCGAGTGGACCCACCCGTACAGCCGCGAGCAAGCGGTGTATCCGGTGGCGTCGCTGGTTGAAGGCAAATACTGGCCGCCGGTCGGCCGCGTCGACAACGTGTTCGGCGACCGCAACCTGGTGTGCGCCTGCCCGTCGATCGAAAGCTACGCTTAAGGAAAGCAGCTGCGAGCTTTGAGCTACAAGCTGCAAGTAAGGGCCGATCTGCTTTTTACTTGCGGCTTGTGTCTCGCTGCATGCACTGCGGCCTTATAGAAGCCGCAAGGAAAAACCCGATCCGCTTTCACTTGTAGCTTGCAACTTGAAGCTCACAACTGCTCCGCAGGAGAACCACTCATGTCGTTAAGCGTGTTCGACCTGTTCAAGATTGGCATCGGCCCTTCCAGTTCCCACACCGTCGGCCCGATGCGTGCCGCTGCGCGCTTCGCCGAAGGCCTGCGCCGGGAAAACCTGCTCAGCGCAACCGCCAGTGTGCGCGTCGAGTTGTATGGCTCGCTGGGCGCTACCGGCAAAGGTCACGGCAGTGACAAGGCCGTGCTGCTCGGCCTTGAGGGGGAACACCCGGACACCGTCGACACCGAAACCGTCGCCGCCCGCCTGCAAGCCATTCGCGGTAATGGCCAGCTGAACCTGCTCGGCGAACACAGCATTGCGTTCAACGAGAAAGAACATCTGGCGATGATCCGCAAGCCATTGGCCTATCACCCCAACGGCATGATCTTTCGCGCATTCGACGCCGCCGGCATTCAGATTCGCAGCCGCGAGTACTACTCGGTTGGCGGTGGTTTTGTCGTCGACGAAGACGCTGCCGGCGCCGACCGGATTGTC
The DNA here is from genome assembly GCF_054344005.1 of Pseudomonas sp. GNP014. Taxonomy (NCBI): domain Bacteria; kingdom Pseudomonadati; phylum Pseudomonadota; class Gammaproteobacteria; order Pseudomonadales; family Pseudomonadaceae; genus Pseudomonas; species Pseudomonas sp. GNP014. Next base: position 6,010,643 of record NZ_JBTGUS010000001.1, read on the forward strand.
GAAGATGCTACGCCGCTGACCTTCCCGTTCAAAAGCGCCAAGGATTTGCTCGGTCATTGCGCCACTTATGGGCTGTCGATCAGTCAGGTGATGCTGACCAACGAGAGCGCCTGGCGTCCGGAGGCGGAAACCCGCGCCGGCCTGCTGAACATCTGGCAAGTGATGCAGGACTGCGTCGCCGCCGGATGCCGAAACGAAGGCATCCTGCCGGGCGGGCTGAAGGTCAAGCGCCGGGCGGCGGCGCTGCATCGGCAACTGTGCAAGAACCCGGAGTCGGCACTGCGCGATCCGCTGTCGGTACTCGACTGGGTCAACCTGTACGCGCTGGCGGTCAACGAAGAAAACGCCAATGGCGGACGCGTGGTCACCGCCCCCACCAATGGCGCGGCGGGAATCATCCCCGCAGTGCTGCATTACTACATGCGCTTTATTCCCGGAGCCAACGATGACGGCGTCGTGCGCTTTCTGCTGACCGCTGCCGCCATCGGCATTCTGTACAAGGAAAACGCCTCGATCTCCGGCGCTGAAGTCGGCTGTCAGGGTGAAGTCGGTGTCGCCTGTTCGATGGCCGCCGGTGCGTTGTGCGAAGTCCTTGGCGGCAGCGTGCAGCAAGTGGAAAACGCCGCAGAAATCGGCATGGAACACAACCTCGGCCTGACCTGCGACCCGATTGGCGGGCTGGTGCAGGTGCCGTGCATCGAACGCAATGCGATGGGCTCGGTGAAAGCGATCAACGCGGTACGCATGGCCATGCGCGGAGACGGCCAACACTTCGTCTCCCTCGACAAGGTCATCCGCACCATGCGCCAGACCGGCGCCGACATGAAAAGCAAATACAAGGAGACCGCCCGCGGCGGTCTGGCGGTCAACATTATCGAATGCTGAACCTTATTTAACTCCGCCTCCCTCAGGGAGACGATCGTACTTGGCACCCTCTCCCTCCGGGAGACAAACGTAACTAGCTCCCTCTCCCTCCGGGAGAGGGCCGGGGTGAGGGGCTTTTGATCTTGCCCCCGATCCCGAATCACATTTTCAAGGAGCCACGCATGTCCACCGAACAACTGTCGAAAACCCCGCTGCACGCTCTGCACCTCGAACTTGGTGCCCGTATGGTGCCGTTCGCCGGCTACGACATGCCGGTGCAATACCCGCTGGGCGTGATGAAGGAACATCAACACACCCGTGAGCACGCCGGCCTGTTCGATGTCTCGCACATGGGCCAGATCCGCCTGACCGGTGCCAATGCCGCCAAAGCCCTGGAAACCCTGGTGCCGGTGGATATCATCGACCTGCCGGTGGGCATGCAGCGTTATGCGATGTTCACCAACGACAACGGTGGCATCCTCGACGACCTGATGGTCGCCAACCTCGGTAACGACGAGCTGTTCCTGGTGGTCAACGCCGCGTGCAAGGATCAGGACCTGGCGCATCTGCAAAAACACATCGGCGATCAGTGCACCATAACGGAGCTGTTCGAAGCGCGCGCCCTGCTCGCCCTGCAAGGTCCGGCAGCCGTCACCGTGCTCGCGCGGCTGGCGCCGGACGTGGCGAAAATGACCTTCATGCAGTTCAATCGCGTGCAACTGCTGGGCGTCGATTGCTTCGTCAGCCGTTCGGGTTACACCGGTGAAGACGGTTTCGAAATCTCGGTGCCAGCCGCCGATGCGGAAAAACTCGCCCGCGCCCTGCTGGCTGAACCGGAAGTCCAGGCCATCGGCCTCGGCGCCCGCGATTCACTGCGTCTGGAAGCCGGCCTGTGCCTTTACGGCCACGACATGAACACCGAGACCACGCCGATCGAGGCCAGCCTGTTGTGGGCGATCTCGAAGACACGCCGTGCCGACGGCGCGCGAGCCGGCGGCTTCCCGGGGGCGGAACAGGTATTTGCCCAGCAGCAGAATGGTGTCGCACGCAAACGCGTCGGCCTGTTGCCGCAGGAACGCACCCCGGTGCGTGAAGGCGCGGAAATCGTCAACGAGGCGGGCGAGATCATCGGCAGCGTGTGCAGCGGCGGTTTCGGGCCGACCCTGGGCGGCCCTCTGGCGATGGGATACCTCGACAGCGCTTATGTCACCCTCGACACCACCGTTTGGGCAATCGTCCGTGGGAAAAAGGTGCCAATGCTTGTAAGCAAAATGCCATTTGTTCCACAACGCTACTATCGTGGCTGATTGACTGTTTCTATAAGTAACGCGATTGCGTTATGCGTGCACTAATGTGTAACGCAATCGCCACAAAAAAGTGCATTTTCTAACATCTGATTCGAATATGAACTTTGCTTATAACGTTCGAAAACAATTGAACGAGCTAATCGTCTAAGCCGCACTAGTGAATTGACTAACTGCCAGCAAGTGCAGGAAAACCGGGGGCTTCGCGGGGCTTGTTTTTTCTCCCGTAGTTGGCGTAGAGTTTGTCCACTGTGTTTGCATGGGTCAGCTTGGAATCGTGACCTGGGCAGTAGCCTACAAGTTAGCTACATCCCGTTCGACGTCTTCTTACTCTCCTGCAACCAGCCCCAGTACTCTTTCATGAGGAAGAGACTGTCATCAATTTTTGCGTCAAAGGAAATAAGAAATGTCCCAACGTCAGAGCGGTACCGTCAAGTGGTTTAACGACGAGAAAGGTTTTGGTTTTATCACTCCAGAAAGCGGTCCGGATCTGTTCGTGCATTTCCGCGCTATTCAGGGCAACGGCTTCAAAAGCCTGAAAGAAGGCCAGAAAGTGACTTTCGTTGCTGTGCAAGGCCAGAAAGGCATGCAGGCTGACGAAGTACAAGCAGAAGCCTGATTTCTGTTACGAAAAAGCCCCTGATATTGATATCAGGGGCTTTTTTGTGCGCGCGAATCCGTAAAATGGCGCTTCATTTTGCGTCCAGAGGCTGCCATGTCGAAAACCTTGCTCATCCCACAGGGCGACTTTCCTGCCGTTGGCCTCGGCCGTCGCCTGGCCGCGATGTTCTATGACTTCCTGCTGTGCACCGCCCTGCTGATCGTCACCGGATTCGTTTACAAGCTGATCCAGGCGGCAATCATCGGTGAAGAACGCCTGCGGGTGATGACGGACGCCGGGCAACTGGACGGTGATCCGCTGTACTCCACGGTGCTGCTGCTGGTGCTGTTCGCGTTCTTCGCCAAGTTCTGGACCCATGGCGGGCAGACGCTGGGCATGCAGGTGTGGGGGATTCGTGTGCAGAACGCCGACGGCAGCGCGATCAGCCTGTGGCAGGCGCTGCTGCGCTTCATGGTGTCGATCGCTTCGTGGCTGTGCGTGGGGCTTGGGTTCTTCTGGTCGCTGTACGACAAGCAGAAGCGCACCTGGCACGACATCTATTCCGACACCCGCCTCGTGCGAATTCCGAAAAAGACCAAATAACTTCGTGACACCCCATACCACTGTGGGAGCGAGCTTGCTCGCGAAGGCGTCGTATCAGTCGATTCCAATGGTGACTGACACACCGCTTTCGCGAGCAAGCTCGCTCCCACAGGTTTTGTGTAATGCCTTTGAGCTTAAGCGTTGCCGGCCAGCTTCATCCGTGCCGCCTGGGTGAAATCCAGCATGCGCTTCAAAGGTCGGATCGCCTGGGGAATCAACGCCGGATCAACAAAGATCTCGTTCGTCCCTTCTTTCAGGCTCTTGAGCGTGCGCTCAAGGGTGTTCATGGCCATCCACGGGCAATGTGCGCAACTGCGGCACGCAGCGCCGTTACCGGCGGTAGGCGCCTCGATGAAGACCTTGTCCGGGCACAGCTGCTGCATCTTGTAGAAGATGCCACGGTCAGTGGCGACGATCAGGGTCTTGTTCGGCAGCGATTGAGCGGCGGCGATCAACTGACTGGTCGAACCGACGGCGTCGGCCAGTTCGATCACCGAGGTCGGCGATTCCGGGTGAACCAGAATCGCGGCATCCGGGTACAGCGCCTTCATGTCTTCAAGCTGCTTGGACTTGAACTCTTCGTGGACGATGCAGGCACCGTCCCACAGCAGCATGTCGGCACCGGTCTTGCGCTGAATGTAAGTGCCCAGGTGCTTGTCCGGGCCCCAGATGATGGTCTCGCCGTTGTCCATCAGGCTTTCGACGATCTCCAGTGCGCAGCTCGACGTCACGACCCAGTCAGCCCGGGCTTTGACCGCTGCCGAGGTGTTGGCGTAAACCACCACCGTACGCTCCGGGTGCTGATCGCAGAACGCCGAGAACTCGTCGACCGGGCACCCCAGGTCCAGCGAGCAGGTGGCGTCCAGGGTCGGCATCAGCACGCGTTTTTCCGGATTGAGGATCTTCGCGGTCTCACCCATGAATTTAACGCCGGCGACCACCACGGTCTTGGCCGGGTGGGCATTGCCGAAGCGAGCCATTTCCAGGGAGTCGGAAACACAGCCACCGGTTTCTTCGGCCAGGGCCTGAATCACCGGATCGCAATAAAAGTGAGCCACCAGTACCGCGTCCTGAGCCTTGAGCTCGGCGGCGATGGCGGAACGGTAGTAAGCCTCTTCCTCGGCAGTCAGCGGTTTTGGCTGTTTGGCGTCGAGGTGGGCTTGAACCAGTAGGCGTTCGGAAATCTGCGTCATGTTCGCAAGACCTGCAGGCGCGTTCGCGCGAAAGTCGAGTATACACCCGGCTCCGGACCGCTTGAGGGTACCGCCGGGAGAGTGAGTATTATCAGGCACGGACAACATTGAAGCTGCGCAAGGCTACAGAATATCCCGTAGATGCAAAAGATGATTCTGACCTGCGTCAGCGCGGACACCGGGAAAGAACACACCCCCGAATCGCAGGCAAAAAAAAACCCGGAAATCCTCACTTTCGTGGGCCTTCCGGATTTTCTAAACCGCCAAATATGGTGGGTCGTGTGGGATTCGAACCTACGACCAATTGGTTAAAAGCCAACTGCTCTACCAACTGAGCTAACGACCCGCTGTGTGGTGGCGCGTATAATACTGATTTTTAAGGACTATTCAACACCTTTTTGAAAAAAATCAAAAATAAGGTGTTGGATCGCTTACACCGGCTGCCGCGAAGCCTTCCGCTCGCAGGCGGCAGCTGTCGCATTTGCCGCAGGCACGGCCATCATCATCGGCCTGATAGCAGGAAACGGTCAGGCTGTAATCGACACCCAGCTTCACACCTGCCTGGACGATCTGCGCCTTGCTCAGGTTCTGCAGCGGCGCCTGAATACGGAAGCCATTGCCCTCCACGCCCGCCTTGGTCGCCAGATTGGCCATGCGCTCGAACGACTCAATGAACTCGGGACGGCAATCCGGGTAACCGGAATAATCCACGGCATTGACCCCGATAAAGATGTCACGGGCGCCAAGCACTTCAGCCCAGCCCAAGGCCAGCGACAGGAACACGGTGTTGCGCGCCGGCACGTAAGTCACCGGAATGCCCTCGCCCAGTGCTTCAGGGATATCAATGCTGGTATCGGTGAGCGCCGAGCCGCCCATGCCGTTCAGGTTCAGGCCGATCACTTTGTGCTCGACCACACCGAGGTCGCGAGCAACGCGCGCGGCGGCATGCAACTCTGCATGCGAACGCTGTCCGTAATCGAAACTCATGGTGTAGCAGGCATAGCCTTCAGCCCGGGCCATCGCCACGACTGTGGCCGAGTCCAGGCCACCGGACAGCAGAATGACTGCACGCTTTTCGCCAGTGTTCAGTGGTTCAGTCATCTCAGCGCCCCGGCTCATCATTCCAAAGATATTTATGCAGCTGCAGTTGCAGGCGCACCGGCAGGTTATCCGCCACCACCCAGTCCGCCAGATCTCGAGCATTCAGGTCATGGTGACTTGGGGAAAACAGCACTTCGCCTGCACGTCGCTCGAGACCGTACTGAATCAGCTTGGACACCGCCCAGTCATAGTCTTCCCGCGAGCAGATGACAAACTTCACCTGATCGTTGGCGGTCAGCAGCTCGATGTTCTCGTAACGGTTGCGATGAGCCTCTTTCGAGTCCGGCGTCTTCAAGTCGACAACACGACTGACGCGCGAATCGACTGCCGAGATATCGAGCGCACCACTGGTTTCCAGTGACACTTCGTAACCGGCATCACACAAACGCTTGAGTAAAGGGATAGCGTTCGGCTGTGCCAGCGGCTCGCCGCCGGTGACACAGACATAGCGCGGACGATAGCCAGCCACTTGCTCGAGGATATCGTCGAGGGTGCGGATCGTACCGCCGCTGAACGCATAGGCGCTGTCGCAGTATTGGCAACGCAATGGGCAACCGGTCAGGCGCACAAAAACCGTGGGCAGCCCGGCAGTCCGCGTTTCCCCCTGCAACGAGTAGAAAACTTCGGTGATTCTCAATGTGTCTTGCATAGTCGCCACGGGCGTAACAGCTAAACAGGCTGTCCGCCTCCGTCAGGCACCTCAGGCAACCCCGCCATCGCGTAGATCACCAGAAGCGTGTTTCAGAAAAAGGGCGTGAATTCTAACGAAAAAACCCGCGACAAGCGCGGGTTTCTTCCAAACGGGTGAAGCTGAATTACATGCGCTGCAGATCGCGCTGGGCCAACTGAGCGGCGGAGGTACCCGGATATTGGGAAACCACCTGCTGCAGAATGCCCTTGACCTTGTCGGTGTGACCGAGGCGGCGCTCTACGTCAGCCAGCTTGTACAGCGAATCCGGCACTTTGGCGTGCTTCGGATACAACTGCGAAACCTTGGCGAACGCCTGACCTGCGCCTTGCAGATCACCCTTCGCCAGGTTCACCTCACCCAACCAGTACTGGGCATTGCCCGCGTATTGGCTGTTCGGGTATTTGCGCAGGAAAGCGGCAAAAGCCTGACTGGCCTTGTCGAAATCCTTGGCTTTGATCAAGTCGAAAGCGGCATCGTAATACAGCTTTTCCTTGGCCGGATCACCCGGTTCACTGCTCGCGGCAGGCGCTTGGGCCGCAGCAGCAGCCCCGGCACCGGCAGCAGCACCGGCAGCAGCACTTGCGTCGCCACCGGCAGAAGAATTCTCAGGAGTCGCGGCTGGTGCAACACCGGATCCTATGCGCCGATCAAGATCCTGGTATCGCTCCAGGGATTCTTGCTTCATGCGCGCAACCTGATTCTGCAGTTCTTCGATCACGCCTTGCTGGCGAGAAATCGTGATCCTGCATCTGTTGCAGTTGGTTGAACAGCATGCCTTGTGCCGAGGCAGGGGCCGAAGCCGCTCCCCCGGCATAGGCGCCGTTCGTACCGTAACCCGCAGGCGGATAACTGCTCCCGCTATTGTTATAACCGGAGTTGTCATCGACCACAGGAACCGCAGCCCACGCCGCAAGCGGCGCGAGGCTGAGAGCCAGAACAGTTACAGCACGACGGCACGTTCGCATATCGAATTACTTACGCAGTTCGACGCGACGGTTTTGAGCCCAGGACTGCTCGTCGTTGCCGGTAGCAACTGGACGCTCTTCGCCGTAGGAAACCAGTTCCAGCTGAGCTGGGGAAACACCTTGCAGTACCAGGTAGCGTTGAACGGCTTTCGCACGACGCTCGCCCAGTGCCATGTTGTACTCACGAGTACCACGTTCGTCGGTGTTGCCTTCCAGAACAACGCGAGCGCCGTTTGCTTTCAGGTCTTTGGCGTGAACGTCCAGAGCGCGCATGGCTTCTGGCTTCAGGTCCGAGCTGTCGTATTCGAAGTAGAAGGTGGTGATTGCGCGCAGAGCAGCTTCTTCGCTCAGGGAACCGTCAACGGCACCAGTGTTTGCGCCGTAACCAGCGTTTGGATCAACAGCGCCTTCACCGGCGTTGTCGCCGCCTTTGGACGAGCAACCTACAGCTACAGCCATGGCCAGAGCCAGCGCAGCAAATTTACCAAACTTCAGCATTTCCATCGTGAAACTCCTAATGAACCCCAGTGTGTTAAGTAAAACGTAAAGCGCCGCGTCAGTTCAGGTAAGGGGACCAGGACGGTTTTCTGACTTCGCCTTGAGCGGTAGGAAGCGGGAGCCTCACGCGTCCATTAATGGACACGAGCATCAAGACTCCCCGGCCCTGCTGGCGGGTGGCGTAGATTACCATGGTGCCGTTGGGCGCAACAGTAGGCGACTCGTCCAGAGTGCTATCAGTTAGGATTTTTACACTTCCGCGCTGCAAATCCTGAGCCGCCACTTTGAAATTGGTGAAACCGTCCTGACGATGGATCATCACCAGGGTCTTTTCGTCAGCCGAAAGTTTCGGGTTGGCGTTGTAGTTACCGATGAAGGTCACACGCTCGGCACCACCGCCACTGGCGCTGGTTTTGTAGATCTGTGGCTTGCCGCCACGGTCCGACGTGAAGTAGATGGTCGAGCCATCCTTGCCCCAGTACGGTTCGGTGTTGATGCCAGGGCCCGCAGTGACGCGAGTGATCTGACGCGAACCGAGGTTCATCACGTAGATGTCCGGGTTACCGTCTTTCGACAGCACGAACGCCAGGCGATTGCCATCCGGCGACCAGGCAGGCGCACCGTTCAGGCCTTCGAAGTTGGTGATCTGCTCACGGCGACCGGTGTCGATGTTCTGCATGAAGATGCGCGGACGCTTCTGCTCGAACGACACATAGGCAATGCGTTTGCCATCCGGCGCGAAACGCGGCGACAGGATCGGCTCGCGCGATTGCAGCAGGGTCACCGCGCGAGCACCATCGTAGTCCGAACGCTGCAGGGTGTAGCGAGTGTTCTTCTCGGAAAAACGCTCGGCTGTGACGTACAGCAGACGGGTCGAGAACGCACCTTTGATACCGGTGAGTTTCTCGAACGACTGGTCAGAGATGTAGTGCGCCATGTCACGCAGTTGCTCGGTGGTACCGGAAACGCTGCCGTCAGCCACTTTCTGCTCGGTGGCCACGTTGAACAGCGCCCATTGCACCTGCAGGCGACCGCCCGCTGGAACGATGCTGCCGACCATCATGTATTGAGCACCCACCGCCTTCCAGTCACGGAAGATGATTTCGCTCGGCTGGCTTGGCTGGCTGATCATGTTTTGCTTTGGAATCGGCGAGTAATAGCCCGAGTTGCGCAAATCGTTACCAATGATTTCAGCCATGTCATCCGGCAGGACGGCACCGCCCTGGAAACCGAACGGTACAACGGCGATCGGAGTAGCCCGATCGCTGCCGCTGGTGACCAGAATGTTCTTTTCATCAGCCATCGCGATCCCTGCCATGCAGCAGATCACGACCAGCATTCCTCGAAGAAGGTTTCTCACAAGGCTAAGTCCTCAGGTGTGAATGTCATCTTGAATGAACGATATGGAGCGAAATCGCTCGCCTTCATTCCCTGCATTTCTGTCAAACGTCCAATATTCTTCACCGCCGCCACTGCCGAGGCATCGAACGGACCGTCGCCACTGGACTTGGCCACGCTGACCGAAGTCACCGTACCGTCCGGCAACATGCCAATCTGCAGCACGACCGTCATGCCTTTGCGTGCCGAAGGAGGACGAGCCCAACCTTCTGCTGCCCGTGCACGAATCAAGTCATCGAAACTGCCCGCGACTTCGTCACCCTGCTCATCGGCCAAGGCCTGCTGACGCTGCGGCGTGTCGGAAAGCAAATCAGCCAGGGCCTGAGCCTTTTTCTCTTCGGCGGATTTACGTGCCGCTTCCTGCGATTTCTTCTTCGCAGCATCGGCAGCAGCTTTCTTCTTCGCTTCGTCGGCGACTTTCTTCTTCGCCTCTTCAGCTTCAGCTTTCTTCTTGGCGTCTTCGGCGGCTTTCTTCTTCGCGTCTTCGACGATTTTCTTCTTGGCTTCTTCAGCGGCCGCTTTCTTGGCCTCTTCTTCAGCTGCCTTTTTGGCTTCTTCTTCGGCTTTCTTCTTGGCTATATCAGCCAATTGTTTCTCTTCTGCCTTCTTGGCCTCGGCTTTCTTCGCGTCGTCGGCTTTCTTGGCTTCATCAGCCTTCTTCGCTTCGTCCGCTTTCTTCGCCTCGTCGGCCTTCTTGGCTTCCTCGGCCTTTTGAGCCGCTTCTTCTTTCTTTTGTTCCGCAGCCTTCACCGCTTCCTGCTCGACCTTTTTCTGCTCCATCTGCTCGACTTCAGTCTGGCGCGCGGCGGATTTCTTCGCCTCACCCGCAATCTTCTGATTGGTCTGGGTGGTTGCCTGACTTTTCGATTTCAGTTGATACAGGGTCGCCTGGACAATCGGCTTGGCCGGCGGCAGTTCTGGTGTGAAGGCGAAACTGACGAACAGCATGCCGAACACCAGCACGTGCAGGACAATCGCCAGAACACTAGGCCAGAAGTAGCTTTCCGAGGCGGACGGCTCTCGCTGTTGCTGCATCAGGGGGCCTCGGTAATCAAACCAACATTACCGACCCCGGCTTTCTGCAACCCGCCCATGGCGCCCATGACGGCGCCGTAATCGACGGATTTGTCGCCGCGGATAAAGACCTGGGTACGCTTGCCGCCTTCGGTGCCGGCACGAATGATCTTGGTCACCGCGTCGGTCATCTGCGGCAGGGTCATGGCCCTGTCCTGCTGCTTCTCGGTATCGACTTCGCTGCCAAGGTTCCAGTAATAGGTCTTGTCAGCCTTGATCGAAATCGTCAGCACCTGAGTGTTGTTGTCCTGCGGCAAGGCTTCGCTGGAAACCTTGGGCAGATCCACTTTCACGCCCTGATTGAGCATCGGCGCGGTCACCATGAAGATGACCAGCAGTACCAGCATCACGTCGATGTAAGGCACTACGTTCATCTCGGCGACCGGCTTGCGCTTGTTTCGGGCTCGAGCGATTAAAGCCATCGGAAATACCTGCTTATTCTTCGCTGGTGTGCACTTTGCGGTGCAGGATCGCCTGGAATTCATCGGCGAAGGTGTAGTAGCGGCTCAGCAAGGTTTCGCTGCGGGCAGAGAAACGGTTGTAAGCGATAACGGCCGGGATCGCGGCAAACAGGCCGATCGCCGTGGCGATCAGGGCTTCGGCGATACCCGGAGCCACGGTGGCCAGGGTCGCTTGCTGGGCGCTGGCCAGACCGCGGAAGGAGTTCATGATGCCCCATACAGTACCGAACAGACCGATGTACGGGCTGACCGAACCGACAGTGGCGAGGAACGGCAGGCTCTGTTCCAGTTTCTCTTCTTCGCGGGAGATGGCGACGCGCATGGCACGGGCCACGCCTTCCATCACCGCTTCAGGATCGACGCCAGGCTGCTGACGCAGACGGGAGAATTCCTTGAAACCGGCACGGAAGATCTGCTCCACACCCGAATCCGGGTCCGGGTTGCTGCCCGCCTGACGGTACAGCTTGGACAGGTCGATGCCCGACCAGAAGCGCTCCTCGAAGCTCTCCAGGGCGCGTCGACCGGCACGCAGCAGGTTGCTGCGCTGAAAGATCATGATCCATGAGGTCACCGATGCGGCCACCAGAGTCAACATTACCAACTGCACCACGATGCTGGCATTGCTGACCAGGCTCCACATGGAGGAATGGTCGACGACGTTAGCTTCCACGCTTTATCTCCTGCTTAGAGTGTGTACCCGGACCGACCGCGTCGGCGAAGGCCGCACGCAGATCATCGGGAAGGGCCCGGGGTTTCAAACTGTTAGTGCGCACACAGGCCACCAAAAACTGCCCTTCACAGAGCAGCACATTATCCGTTGCCCGCCTGACCTGCTGTTTGAAGCGCAGGCTGGCACGGTTCAATTCGATTACATCAGCGCTTACCAGCAGTTCATCGTCCAGTCGCGCCGGCGCGTGATAACGCGCTTCGCTGGAATGCACGACGAACAACAGGTCCTCCCCTGCCAGCTGCGATTGGGCAAAGCCCAGCTCGCGGAGCCGCTCGGTTCGAGCCCGTTCCATAAACTTGAGGTAATTAACGTAATACACGATGCCGCCCGCATCGGTGTCCTCGTAATAAACGCGACAACGATGTGCGAACGGCTCAAGCCCGTTTTGCGCGCGCATACTCTAGTGCTTACTCCTCAGGTTGCCAATCCGGCCAGACAACTGTTTTTCATTGATTCGCGGCTTTACCGCAAAAGTACCGTCCTCTGACAGTACAAACCCTGAATAAATCGCCAAAAAATGTGTATCAGTCGTCGACGGCATCGAGAAACTCGTCTGCCACGGGCATTTCGCCCATTCGTGACGGAATGTTTAAACCGAAGTGCAGATAGGCATGTCGCGTCACCACCCGGCCCCGCGGCGTGCGCATGATGTAGCCCTGCTGAATCAGATACGGCTCCAGCACATCTTCGATGGTGTGGCGCTCTTCGCTGATGGCAGCGGCGAGGCTGTCGACCCCCACCGGACCGCCATCGAACTTCTCGATCATGGTCAGCAACAGACGCCTGGTCCTGATGATCGAAACCATGTTCATCGACATCCAGCAGGTTCAACGCCAGGTCCGCCACTGCTTTGGTGATATGCCCCTTGGCCCGCACTTCGGCGAAATCGGCGCACCCGGCGCAACAGCCGGTTGGCGATTCGCGGCGTCCCGCGAGCCCGGCGTGCCACTTCAAAGGCGCCGTCCGGATCGAGCGGCAAGCCGAGAATGTTCGCCGAGCGACTGACAATGGTCGACAGGTCAGCGGTGCTGTAGAACTCAAGACGCTGGACGATACCGAAACGGTCACGCAACGGATTGGTCAGCATGCCGGCCCGGGTGGTTGCACCCACCAGCGTAAACGGTGGCAAATCGAGTTTGATCGAACGCGCCGCCGGTCCTTCACCGATCATGATGTCGAGCTGGAAGTCTTCCATCGCCGGGTACAGCACCTCTTCAACGATCGGCGACAGGCGATGGATTTCGTCGATGAACAACACGTCGTGCGGTTCAAGGTTGGTCAGCAGCGCGGCGAGATCGCCGGGACGCTCGAGCACCGGGCCCGACGTGCTTTTGATCGACACGCCCATTTCCTGGGCGATGATGTTGGCCAGCGTGGTCTTGCCCAGCCCCGGCGGGCCGAAAATCAACGTATGGTCGAGGGATTCGTTTCGGCCACGGGCAGCCTGAATGAACAGCTCCATCTGCTCGCGTACCGTCGGCTGGCCTATATAGTCGGCCAGACTGACCGGGCGGATGGCCCGGTCCTGGACTTCTTCGCGCTCGCGCGGACTGTGCGCGGCGGCGATCAGACGATCAGCTTCAATCACTTAAATCATTCCCTTCAGGGCGCGGCGGATCATGTCTTCACTGCTCAAATTCTTGTCCTTGATCGCGGAAATCGCCTTGCTCGCTTCCTGCGGCTTGTAACCCAGGGAAATCAGCGCGCTGACCGCGTCGTTTTCGGCGGTATTGACCGGCGCCGGGCCGTCAGGCTGGTTCGGCACCAGAGCAAACATCGCCGGCGAGGTTTCCCAGGCCTTGAAGCGATCCTTGAGTTCGACCAGCAAACGTTCGGCAGTCTTCTTGCCAACCCCCGGCACCTTGGTCAACGCCGAGGTGTCTTGCGACTGCACACAGCGAATCAGCTCGTCGACTTCCAGGCTCGACATCAGTGCCAGCGCCAGCTTCGGCCCGACACCATTGAGACGGATCAACTCGCGAAAAAAGTCTCGCTCACGCTTGCCGGCAAAACCATAGAGTAACTGCGCGTCTTCGCGCACGACCAAATGGGTATGCAGGGTCAGTGGTTCACCGACCGACGGCAGGCGATAAAGGGTGGTCATGGGCACTTCCAGCTCATACCCAAGGCCATTTACATCCAGAATCAGGTGCGGCGGCTGCTTCTCAGCCAGAGTACCGCGCAAGCGTCCAATCACGTTTCAGATCCTTGAGCACTGGCCAGCCGGGGGCTGGCGACTGTTGGAATGCGGGTTGCGTGCCGACAACCCTGGGGCGCCATCCGCATTCCGGAAAAATTGATGCTGATGCTATCAGAGACGCAAGCGCCCGCCACGACTGCGTGCGGCGCCCAGACCGTGAGGCAACAGACTGGAGCGGGTGTGCGCGTGACAAATGGCGATCGCCAGGGCATCCGAAGCATCGATCTGCGGTTTGCTGGTCAGTTTCAGCATGTGCATGACCATCATCTGCACTTGTTCTTTATTAGCCGCCCCGGTGCCGACCACGGCTTGCTTGACCTGTGTTGCAGTGTACTCGGCAATCTCCAGGCACTCTTCAGCGCCCGCCACAATAGCAGCCCCGCGGGCCTGTCCCAGCTTCAGCGCTGAATCGGCATTTTTTGCCATGAACACTTTTTCGATGCCCATGGTGACCGGACCGTAGGTCTGAATGATTTCACGCACGCCGCGATAGACGATCTGCAGACGCTCATGCAGCTCGCCGGCGCCGGTGCGGATACAGCCCGAGGCCACGTAGATACAGCCACCGCGCCCGGTATCGCGAACAATCCCGTAACCGGTGATGCGCGAGCCGGGGTCGATACCAAGAATTAAAGTCATAGGCCTGCTGGTTCGAAATAACACAAAAACAAATGTGGGAGCTGGCTTGCCAGCGATGACGGAGTGTCAAGCGCCATCATTACCTGATGGGTCGACGCCATCGCTGGCAAGCCAGCTCCCACATTCAAGCCTAGTCGCTCTTAACCGAGCTGAGCGGCCACGTCTTCCGGAATGTCCGCATTGGAATAGACGTTCTGCACGTCATCCAGGTCCTCAAGCATGTCGATCATCTTGAGCACCTTCTCCGCGCCTTCCAGATCCAGCTCGGCACTGGTGGTCGGCTGCATCACGATTTCCGCGTCATCGCCCTTGAACCCGGCCGCTTCCAGCGCGTTGCGCACGGCGTAGAAGCTGGTGAACGAGGTGAACACGTCGATCGAACCGTCGTCGTGGGTCACCACGTCGTCGGCATCGGCTTCCAGCGCCGCTTCGGTCAAGGCGTCCTCGTCAACGCCCGGCGCGAAGCTGATCTGGCCCTTGCGTTCGAACAGGTAGGCCACCGAACCGTCGGTGCCAAGGTTGCCCCCGCATTTGCTGAACGCATGGCGCACGGCGGCGGCAGTACGGTTGCGGTTGTCGGTCATGCACTCGACCATCACCGCCACGCCGCCCGGGCCGTACCCTTCGTAGGTCAGCTCCTCGACGTTGTCCGCTTCGGTCGCACCGGCGCCACGGGCCACGGCGCGGTCGATGATGTCGCGGCTCATGTTTGCACCCAGCGCCTTGTCCAGGGCCAGACGCAGACGCGGGTTGGAACCCGGATCGCCGCCGCCCTGACGGGCGGCAACGGTCAGTTCACGGATCCACTTGGTGAAAATCTTGCCTCTCTTGGCATCCTGACGTTCTTTGCGGTGCTTGATGTTCGCCCACTTGGAATGACCTGCCATAACTCGCTCCGAATTCTCTTTGAAACGTTGCCCGCCGCGCGAAACTGCGCTGGCCGGCAAACAAAAAAATCTCGACCTGCTCTCTCTGGAAAGAAAAAAGGCGCATCCGAAGATGCGCCTTCAGGCCCGTCTTACTCAGCCTTTGGCGTTTCGCGCAAACGGATGTGCAGTTCGCGCAGCGCCTTGGCATCCACCACACCCGGTGCTTGCGTCATGACGTCGGCAGCGCTCTGGGTTTTCGGGAAGGCGATCACTTCACGGATCGACTGGGCGCCGGTCATCAGCATCACCAGACGGTCCAGACCGAAGGCCAGACCACCGTGCGGCGGTGCACCGTACTTCAGCGCGTCGAGCAGGAAGCCGAATTTCTCTTCCTGTTCTGCTTCATTGATACCCAGCAGACGGAACACCGCTTGCTGCATTTCCTTGCGGTGGATACGGATCGAACCGCCACCCAGTTCAGTGCCGTTCAAAACCATGTCGTACGCACGGGACAGTGCGCCGGCCGGATTGGCTTCCAGTTCTTCAGGAGAGCACTTCGGCGCAGTGAACGGGTGGTGCAGGGCCGAGAAGCTGCCGTCGTCGTTTTCTTCGAACATCGGGAAATCAACGACCCACATCGGTGCCCACTTGCAGGTCAGCAGGTCCAGATCGTGACCGAGCTTGATCCGCAGCGCGCCCAGGGCTTCACTGACGATCTTGGCCTTGTCGGCGCCGAAGAACACGATGTCGCCATCGACAGCATCGACGCGATCGAGGATCACGTTCAGCTTGTCTTCAGGGATGTTCTTCACGATCGGCGACTGCAGGCCTTCAACACCGGCAGCACGCTCGTTGACCTTGATGTACGCCAGGCCCTTGGCACCGTAGATGCCGACGAACTTGGTGTAGTCGTCGATCTGCTTGCGCGGCATGCTCGCGCCGCCTGGAACGCGCAGTGCGGCGATACGGCATTTCGGATCGTTGGCCGGGCCGCTGAAGACCTTGAATTCAACTTCTTTGAGTTGATCGGCAACATCGACCAGTTCCAGCGGGTTACGCAGGTCCGGCTTGTCGGAGCCGTAACGACGCATGGCTTCTTCGAAGGTCATGTGCGGGAATTCGCCGAATTCCAGATCCAGCACTTCCTTGAACAGGTTGCGGATCATGCCTTCGGTCAGGCCCATGATGTCTTTTTCGTCGAGGAAGCTGGTCTCGATGTCGATCTGAGTGAACTCAGGCTGACGGTCGGCACGCAGGTCTTCGTCGCGGAAGCACTTGGCGATCTGGTAGTAGCGGTCGAAGCCGGCGACCATCAGCAGTTGCTTGAACAGCTGCGGCGATTGCGGCAGGGCGAAGAACGAACCGGCGTGAGTACGGCTTGGCACCAGATAGTCACGGGCGCCTTCTGGCGTTGCGCGAGTCAGGATCGGCGTTTCCACGTCAAGGAAGCCGTTCTCGTCGAGGTAGCGACGAATGCTGGTGGTCATGCGCGAACGCAGACGCAGCTTCTCGGCCATTTCCGGACGACGCAGGTCGAGGAAGCGATAGCGCAGGCGGGTTTCTTCGCCGACGTCGGAGTATTCGTTGAGCGGGAACGGCGGGGTTTCCGACTCGTTCAGCACTTCCAGCTCGTAACCCAGCACTTCGATCATGCCCGACGCCATGTTGGCGTTGGTCGCGCCGGCCGGACGCAGACGCACTTTACCGGTGATCTTCACCACGTACTCGCTGCGCACACGGTCAGCGGCGGCGAAGCTCTCGGCGCGATCCGGGTCAAACACCACCTGAGCCAGACCATCACGGTCACGGATATCGAGGAAAATCACCCCGCCGTGGTCGCGGCGACGGTGAACCCATCCGCAAAGGGTAATTTCCTGGCCTTCCAGGCTTTCATTCAGTTGGCCGCAATAGTGGCTGCGCATCATGGTAGTGGTTCGCTTCTCGTAATTCGAAATTCGGTGGAGATCCCGCCGCACTCAAGCATTGTGCGACATGTAGAAACTCACGCGTGTCGTTCGACCTGGGCCTGAACCCTAGTCAGATTTGTCGCCACCGGCCAGATTCTTCTTGGCGCCGGTCTTGAAATCGGTTTCGTACCAACCGCTGCCGCTGAGGCGAAAGCCTGGCATGGACAGCTGTTTCCGGAGCTCTGGCGCCTGGCAGGCAGGGCAGTCGACCAGCGGTGCCTCGCTGATCTTTTGAATGGCTTCCAACTGATGACCACAGGAAGCACATTGGTAATCGTACATCGGCATGGGGGTGTCTCGGCGATCAGATTGCCACCGCGCGCAGGGCTTTGCGGCGAAAGAGCGGGATTATATCCATTAAATGCGGCCTGTGCAGCCGTAAGACTGCACAGGCCGCGACCTTACTGACGACCGCCGTTTTCAAAGCGCAATGGCGGGCGCCTTCTCCTTGGCGCCGTTCATCACGCACACGACCCGAACCAGTGCACTGAAGTTTTTCACCCCCCCGTGACGCAATTGCACTTCGCGATCGACGCGGGACAACAGTGAACTGACCGAACAACGATTGTCGGCGGCCATCTGGCCGAGGATGTTCCAGTAGACCTGCTCCAGTCTCAGGCAGGTCGCATAACCATTCAAACGAACGGACCGGGATAACGGCCGGATCAATGACATGTCGAATTCATTGACGAACGAATCGACTCTCAACGCATGAGGCACGCCAGTATGGCTGTCGCCTCGCCTGTCTCCATCTACCATATCGGTGACACTCCTTTGTCATCTCTGCCTGTTGTGAAAGTCACTCCCTGTGGCCTTCATAAAAGCGCAGACGCAAAGTTATATCCAGATGACTTATTGACCATCAACGTAGGATAAGCCAACGACAGCAGTAAGATTGCGGACAGCGCGCGAGCAACCCTCAGGCCTGCCCGCGCGCGCCGTCGGTCAGGCCTCGAGCAAGGCGCGCAACATCCATGCAGTTTTCTCATGCACTTGCATACGCTGGGTCAACAAGTCGGCCGTCGGCTCGTCGCTGACCTTGTCCAGCAGCGGGAAAATGCCGCGCGCGGTGCGGGTCACGGCTTCCTGTCCCTCGACCAGTTGTTTGATCATGGCCTCCGCGCTCGGGACACCCTCCTCCTCCTTGATAGAAGAAAGACGTGCGTAAGTGGCATAGGCGCCCGGTGCCGGGAACCCCAGGGCCCGGATACGCTCGGCGATCAAGTCCACGGCCAGCGCCAGTTCGTTGTATTGCTCTTCGAACATCAAATGCAGCGTACGGAACATGGGACCGGTCACGTTCCAGTGGAAGTTATGGGTTTTCAGATACAGCACGTAGGTGTCCGACAGCAGACGCGACAGCCCCTCAACGATGGACTTGCGATCCTCTTCACTGATACCGATATCGATTGCCATGTTTACCCCCTAACGGCGATTGAATTCATCCAACAGGTGCAGACCCACTCTAGCAAGGCTATTGACAGCCCGCAGCCCTGATCGGGTGCACAGCCTGCGACAAATCGACCGTCGCCATGCCGCTGGCCGGGCTGATTTGAGTAGCCGCAGGCTTTGCTGTTAAATAGGCAGTGTGTCGCCACGCCCCATTTTTCGGGGCGTGGCGCATAGGCTGATGACGTGTACGTGCCTACCGCCTCTTTATTTTGTTCGAAGCGAACCGTGCGCCTTCAGCTCTTCCTTGTGAGCCGTCATAAAACGTGAGCCAATCAAAATGTTGAAAATCGTCCACCTGCTAATGGGCGCAGCGGCATTGCTGCTGTCGTTCATCCCTAGCTTGAAATCCGAAGCTGTTCCCTACCTGCAACAACCCGATGCACTTTACCTGGCCTTTTTCGGCCTGCTGAACCTGCTTCTCGCCCCAGTGATCCCGTACTGGAACAAGGGCCCGCGTCAGCATCTGCAAAACCTGGTCAGCGCGCTTCTGATTCTGACCGTCGTCCTGCAAACGCTGACCCTGATCGCGCCGATGCCTGTCATCGCCGGCCAGCCAGCCGTGCTGTTCAGCCTGGCGATTGCCCTGGTGGCCGTGATCCTGCACCTGGCCGTCAGCTTCTATAAGTCTTCACCTGCCGCCGCGCCAACCAGCTACGACATGAGCAACCGCGATACCGGTACCGTCAAGTGGTTCAACACTTCCAAAGGCTTCGGCTTTATCTCCCGGGATTCCGGCGATGATATTTTCGTGCACTTTCGCGCCATCCGTGGCGAAGGCCACCGCGTTCTGGTCGAAGGCCAGCGCGTGGAGTTCTCGGTGATGAACCGGGACAAGGGTCTGCAAGCCGAAGACGTGATCGCCGCTCTGCCGCGTCGCTGATCCAAAGCAAAAAAAACCGCGAACAGCCTGGGCTGTACGCGGTTTTTTTATGCCTGGAGAAGAGCTCCTGGCTCAATAGTGTGGCGGCGGCGCCTCTTCCTCGAACGATTCGAACTGCCCGACCATCTCCTCCTGACGCTTGAGCAATGCGGCCATCTGCAATTGCAGCCGCTCGACTACCCGCTGCTGCGCCACCAGGACGTCGTTCAACGCCTGAATGGTGTCATCCTGAAAGGCCAGACGGCTTTCCAGATCGGTAACGCGTTGTTCCAGGCTCATGATTCAGCCCTCCAGAAACGTGAAATCTTCGGTCAGCACCAGGCGCAGGCGCTCGCGAATCGCGGCCACCTGCCCGGCGCTGTAAGGTCTGGCCGGGTGCTTGCCCCAGACCGGCGCCGGCCATGCGGCGTCGTCGCGCTTACGCACAATCACATGCATGTGCAACTGACTGACGACGTTCCCCAGGGTCGCCACGTTCAACTTGTCGGCGTCGAACGAATCCTTGAGCAACTCGGCCAGCGTGGTGGTTTCCTGCCACAGCTGCTGCTGGTCGGCGACATCCAACTGAAACAACTCGCTGATATCGTCACGACGAGGCACCAGGATGAACCACGGGTAGTTGGCGTCATTGGACAGCAGCAGCCGGCACAGCGGAAAGTCACCGATGACCAGCGTGTCCTGTTGAAGTCGTGAATCTAAAGCAAACACTGCGCGCACTCCCGGCTGATCGACATTATTCAGCTTAGCGGCCCTTCTCGCGAAAGACGCACCAAGCGACAGGACGGCAGCATACCTGCGATTGCGCCGACCTTCACGAAGGCTGTGATCGCGAGCGCTGCGCCCGCCCCGGCATGGAACATTTATCGAGGCCGCGCACCAGTACAGCACCCATATCGGTTTCAAAAGCAAGGAAATGACTGAAAAACCCTGATGCGCTCAGCCTCCAGCCCGATCTCAACTGTATGAATCCGGAACAGCTGTAAAATTTTTTGCACCAAAACCGCACAGTGCGTCTACGCTGAGTGCGTCGGGTATCCGCCAAATACTCACTGGCGGGGTGAACCGGTAACGTTTTTGGTTGTCACGCGCACTTTACGGTGCGGCAACACCATAGAAGGAAAGGCGTCAAGCACTGAAAAAATCGGTCTTGAAGCCTAGGTTTCACAAGGTTTTCACATGCTCAAGCGGGTGTTCAGAAAAATAACCGCAGCAAAATTGCGGTTTGTGCACGCTTGTTGCATTCATACCCATATGGACTATAAGCGCACCACTGGAAGTGGATGCCTTAAGCCCCATAAGAACAGTGGCAGGGTTGCCCGATGGAGATTCAAGTGTTTTGCCAGGGACTCTTTTTTACCGATGCTGAAGGCAAAAAAAACAGCGAGAAAGTTGTCAGTCCGGCTGCGTCGGTACTGTGAATTTGCGACATCCACCACGCCATCTGCGACAACGTCGTAAAGATGCTGAAAGGTTGGATCAGCAAGTATCGCCAACATTGTCGGCGTGATATAAGTTTGCGCCGACACAAAAAGAAAGAGCCGCCCAGATAATAAAACAGGTGGGACGGCAGTACTCTTCTAAAACCAAAGGAGCAAATCACGATGCGCGTGATGAAGTGGAGCATGATCGCACTGGCAGTTGCAGCAGCAGCCAGTACTCAAGTGGCTACGGCCGCCCCGTTTGTTAGTGACCAGGCAGAAGCCAAAGGTTTCGTTGAAGACGCGAAACTCACCGAGACGTTGAAGAACTACTACTTCAACCGCGACAACAAGAACGGTGGCCACGATCAGAAAGACTGGACCCAGGGCTTCCTCGGCAATTTCACTTCCGGCTACACCCAAGGCACCGTAGGCGTCGGTATCGATGCATTCGGTTACCTGGCGGTCAAACTGGATGGCGGTGATGGTACTTCCGGCACCGGCAACATGAGCCGTAGCGACACCGTCAAGGCCAACGGTTATGCGCACGACGTTAACGACAGCCAAGGCAAAGCCGGCGCAGCCGTTAAATTCCGTATTTCCAAAACCGAGTTGAAAATCGGCGACCAGCAGCCAAGCACGGCTCCTGTGTTCGCAGTTGGCGGCTCGCGTGTTATTCCGCAATCTGCCAGTGGCTTCCAGTTGCAGAGCAGCGAAGTCAAAGACCTTGACCTCGAAGCCGGTCACTTCTACTCGGCGACCAGCCAGGACAAAAACGCCCGTAACGGCGGCTTGTACGCTAACTACGCTGGCGTTGAAGCCAAGTCCATCGACTACTTCGGCGGCAAGTACGGCATCACTGAAAACCTGACTGCTTCGCTCTACGGCGCCAAGCTGGAAGACATCTGGAACCAGTACTACGCGAACGTGAACCTCACCACGCCATTCGGTGGTGACACTTCGCTGAACACTGACTTCAACATCTACCGCACCACCGACACCGGCAGCGCCAAAGCGGGCGACATCAGCAACACCGCCTTCTCGCTGGCAACCGCCCTGTCGTTCCTGAAGGCACATACCTTCACCCTGGGCTTCCAGAAGGTCAACGGCGACACCCCGTTCGACTACGTCGGTGTGGGCAAGAACAACCGTGGTGGCGACTCGATCTTCCTCGCCAACTCTATCCAGTACTCTGACTTCAACGCTCCAGGCGAGAAATCCCTGCAAGCTCGTTACGACCTGAAAATGGCCGAGTACGGCGTTCCTGGTCTGAGCTTCATGGTTCGTTACGTTAAAGGTTGGGATATCGACGGTACCCACACCCCAGCGGGTAGCGCTTACACCGGTCTTTACGGTGAAGACGGCAAACACCACGAAACCAACTTCGAAGCCAAGTACGTTGTTCAGTCTGGCCCAGCGAAAGATCTGTCGTTCCGCATCCGTCAAGCCTGGCACGTTGCTAACGCTGATGAAGGCGAAGGCGATGTCAAAGAGTTCCGTCTGATCACCGAATACCCACTGAACATCCTGTAATTGTCAGTGGTTAGTTTGGAAGCATAAAAAAAGGCCCATCTTGCGATGGGCCTTTTTTATTGCCTGTCACTTGTCATAGTTGACTGACCGACAAGTCAGGCAATTAATTAGCAACCTATCATTATGTTGCCGATTCCTGCACCACACGGATCACCCGCTGTGGAAACGGGATATCAATACCGGCCGCCTTCAAACGATCACGCGACTGTTCGTTAAACATGAACATTACATCCCAATAGTCTACGGTTTTAACCCAGACACGCAGGGAAACAGTGATCGAACTGTCACCCAGTGTCGAAATCACGGCTTGCGGCGCAGGATCCTGCAGCACACGCTCATCTTTGGCCAGATCCAGCAGCACCTGACGGGCCTTTTGCAGATCGGCTTCGTAATCGACACCTACATCGAACACCACTTTGCGGGTTGGCTGACGATTGGTGTTGGTGATGATGCCGTTCGACAGGTTGCCATTCGGCACGATGATGGTCTTGTTGTCGCCGGTACGCAGCACGGTGTGGAAAATCTGGATGCTGTCGACCGTACCCGACACGCCCTGCGCTTCGATCCAGTCACCGATGCGGAACGGGCGGAACAGCAGAATCAGCACGCCGCCGGCGAAGTTCGCCAGGCTGCCTTGCAATGCCAGACCGATGGCCAGACCGGCCGCACCGATCGCAGCCACGAACGAGGTGGTTTCCACACCGATCATCGAGGCCACGCTGACGATCAGCAGCACCTTGAGAATGATGTTCGCCAGGCTGCTGATAAAACCTTGCAGCGCCAGGTCGGCATTGCGCAGGGCCAGCAGACCGCCGAGTTTTTGCGTGACCTTGTTGATCAGCCACCAGCCGATCGCCAGGGTAATCACCGCCAGCAACACGCGGCTGCCGTATTCCATGATCATCGGAATCCACGCTTGGGATGCCTTGACCAGGTTGTCTACCTCAGCATTCAAATCCATCTTCTATCTCCTGATTTCCGGCTACCCGGCCTGTAAAAAATCAACGGCAGAAAGACTGAACCTGTTGGGGCTCAATCGTTTCTGCCGCTGCTGGGCCCTCGGACGTTGAAAACGCCGAGAGGTTCCCCGACCGGAAAGCTTAGTCGCGGAAATTGTTGAATTGCAGTGGCATGCCGAATTCCTTGGCACGCAGGGCCGCGATGGCTTCCTGCAGGTCGTCGCGCTTCTTGCCGGTCACACGCACCTGCTCGCCCTGGATGGCGGCCTGGACCTTGAGCTTGGCGTCCTTGATGTGCGCGACGATCTTCTTCGCCAGCTCCTTGTCGATGCCTTCCTTGAGGATGGCGTCCTGCTTCATCAGCTTGCCCGAGGCGTAAGCGTCTTTGACTTCCAGGCACTGCACATCAATCTTGCGCTTGGTCAGGGCCAGCTTCAGGATCTCGATCATCGCTTCCAGCTGGAACCCGGCTTCAGCGGTCAGGTTGACGGTCAGGTCCTTTTCCTTGAACTCGAAGCTGCCTTTGCCTTTCAGGTCATAACGACGATCGAGTTCCTTCACGGCGTTCTCGACCGCGTTGGTCAGCTCGTGTTTGTCCAGTTCGGATACCACGTCGAACGACGGCATGTAATCTCTCCAATAAAAAGGCGCGCCCGATGAGGATGGAGCGCGCTTGGCTTGCGGTTAAAATCGGGCTCATTATAACGGGTCTTTTCCCACCGATACGGCGAGCCTTGCATGCCAGTACCTTACCGAGTGAAAAACTGATGTCCACCCCCTGGCACGTTCTCGGCGCCGGCAGCCTCGGCACGCTATGGGCCACCCGCCTGGCCCGGGCGGGGCTGGCGGTGCGGCTGATCGTGCGTGATGCCGAGCGTTTGCGCAGCTATAACGCAGCCGGCGGCCTGACGCTGGTCGAACACGGCGAAGCCAACACCTATGCCGTCCCCGCGCAAACGACCGACGACCCAGAGCCGATCCGCCGCCTGCTCGTGGCGTGCAAGGCATACGACGCCGAAAACGCCGTCGCCGGCCTCGCTTCACGCCTGACAGCCGACGCTGAACTGATCTTGCTGCAAAACGGCATCGGCAGTCAGGAGGCCGTCGCCAACCGCGTCCCGCAGGCACGCTGCATCAGCGCCTCGAGCACCGAAGGCGCCTTTCGCGACGGCGACTGGCGGGTGGTGTTTGCCGGTCACGGCTACACCTGGCTCGGCGACGTCGCGCATGCGGTGGCGCCGATCTGGCTGGATGATCTGGACGCGGCGAAAATCCCTCATGAGTGGAGCACCGATATCCTCACCCGGCTGTGGCGCAAGCTGGCGCTCAACTGTGCGATCAACCCGCTGACCGTGCTGCATGACTGCCGTAACGGTGGATTGCAGGCGCATCACTGTGAAGTCACTATCCTGTGCGCGGAACTGACCGAGTTACTGCAGCGCTGCGGCCAACCGGCAGCGGCAGACAACCTGCAACAGGAAGTCGAGCGGGTGATCCTGGCCACCGCGGCCAATTACTCTTCGATGTATCAGGACGTGGCCAGCCGACGCCGTACCGAAATCAGTTATCTATTGGGCCACGCCTGCAAAGTTGCCACGCGCCATCAACTGCACTTGCCCCATCTCAATCAGTTGCAAGTGCGCCTGGTCGCTCATCTGCACAGCCTTGGATTGCCCGGCGACTGAGCACCCGCTACGCTGACCGCTTGTTCCTTTGCTGCGATTACTCTGATGCCATTGCGCCAGCGCCTTGAAAACCTGCCGGTCGGCCAGAAACTGCTGGCCGCCCTGCTGGTGCTGTTGACCACTGTCCTGCTGGTTGCCAACCTGACGTTCATCAGTGCCGCCTACTACATCTCCCAGGAAAGCATGGCGCCGCAGGCACTGCAGACCATCGGCCGGCTGATTTCCAACCCCAGCCTGGTGTCACAAGCCCTGGAATCGCCGCAAAGCGCCGAGCGCCTGCTCAAGGAACTCGACAGCTATTCTCCGCTGCGCGCCGCCGCGCTGTATGACGGCAAAGGCGAACGGCTCGCGCAGATGCAACGCGGCGACAAACTCAACCTGCCGGAACGTTACCGGCACATCGAAGCCTGGCAACTCACCGAGTTTCGCAGTAACCAGTTGATCACCCTGCCCCGCCCCGGTACCGCACCGGGCCATTTGCTACTGGTCGCGAGCAGCGAGCTGCCGATGGCGTTCTACACTGGCACGTTGACCGCGAGCCTCGGCATCCTGATCTTCAGTGTGCTGCTGTGGCTGGTGATTGCCCGGCAGATCAAACGCCTGATCACCCATCCGATTCATCAACTTGAAGAGTTGTCGCGCCAGGTGACCCGCGAGGAAAACTATGCCCTGCGCGCCTCACGGGGCAACCACGACGAAATCGGCAGCCTCGCGGAAGCGTTCAACACCATGCTGTCGCGCATCGAAGCCCGTGAGCAACAGCTCAAGCGTGCGCGCGATGACTCGCAAGCCGCCTACGATCAGGCGCAGGGGCTTGCCGAGGAGACCCGCCACACCAACCGCAAACTGGAACTGGAAGTCCAGGTGCGCAGCAAGATCGAGAAGAAGCTCACCGGCTTCCAGAATTACCTCAACAGCATCATCGACTCGATGCCCTCGGCACTGATCGCCCTCGACGAACAGCTTTATGTCACCCAGTGGAACCAGGAGGCCAGTGCGCTTTCCGGTACGCGCCTGGACGAAGCGCTGAACCAGCCGATCTTCCTCGCGTTCGAGCCACTCAAGCCATTTCTGCCACAACTCAAGCAGACTGTGGAAGAACACACCGTGGCGAAAATCGAGCGGGTGACCTGGTTCAAGGACGACGAACCCAAGCACTACGCCCTGACCTTCTACCCATTGATGGGCGGCGCCGGGCGTGGCGTGGTGATCCGTATCGACGACATCACCCAGCGCCTGTCGCTGGAAGAGATGATGGTGCAGTCGGAAAAAATGCTTTCGGTCGGTGGACTTGCCGCTGGCATGGCTCACGAAATCAACAACCCGCTGGGGGCGATCCTGCACAACGTGCAGAACATTCGTCGGCGGCTGTCGGCGGACCTGCCGAAGAACCTCGAAACCGCCGAGCAACTGGGCATCGATCTGGACACGGTCAACCGTTACTTGCAGGGCCGGGAGGTCCCGCAGTTGCTCGACGGCATTCAACAGGCCGGCGCACGGGCCGCGAAGATCGTCACCCATATGCTCAGCTTCAGCCGTCGCAGCACCCGGCAAATGGCGCCATGCGATCTGCCGGCGCTGATTGATCAGGCCGTGGAAATCGCCGGCAACGACTTCGACCTGGCCATCGGCTTCGACTTCAAGGGGCAAGCAATCATCCGTCAATTCGACCCGGCCCTCGGTCCGGTGCCAGGCACCGCCAACGAGCTGGAGCAAGTGTTGCTCAATCTGCTGAAAAACGCCGCGCAGGCCATTCACCAGCGCGAAGATGACAGCGAACCCGGGCGGATCATCCTGCGCACCCGGCTCAATCCGCCGTGGGCCGAAATTCAGGTCGAAGACAACGGGATCGGCATGAGCGAGAGCGTGCGCAAACGCACGTTCGAGCCGTTCTTCACCACCAAGGAAATCGGCCAGGGCACGGGGCTGGGTTTGTCGGTGTCGTATTTCATCATCACCAACAACCACAAAGGCCAGATGGAAGTGCAATCGGCGCCCGGCCAGGGTACCTGCTTCACCCTGCGCCTGCCGCTGACGCAACCTGCGCCGATAGCGGCCGAAAACAATCAACTACCGAGGTAAAGCATGGGCTTTCGCTTGTCGAAGATTTACACCCGCACCGGCGACACAGGCGAAACTGGCCTGGGCGATGGACGTCGCGTGCCCAAGGATCATCCGCGGATCGAGGCGATTGGCGAAGTCGATACGCTGAACAGTCAGCTCGGCGTGCTGCTGGCCGGGTTGCTGGCCGAGCGCGAGGCCTGTCCGGGGCTGAATGAGCTGATTGACGTGTTGGCGCCTTGTCAGCACCGGCTGTTCGATCTCGGCGGCGAGCTGGCGATGCCGGAATATCAGGCGTTGAATACGGCGGAAATCCAGCGTCTGGAAGCAGCGATTGATGTGTGGAATGAAGAATTGGGGCCGCTGGAGAACTTCATACTGCCCGGCGGTTCGCTGCTGATTGCTCAGGCGCATGTGTGCCGGAGCCTGGCGCGCAGTGCCGAGCGACGTTGTCAGCATTTGAATGCGCTTGAGCCGTTGGCCGGAGTCGGCCTGGCGTATATCAATCGGTTGTCGGATTTGTTGTTCGTCGCGGCAAGGTTGATTGCGCGGCGGCAGGGGGTTGCGGAGATTCTTTGGCAGCCGGCGGTAAAACCTGCAGAAAAGTAGCGTCTGACAGGCCGCCTTCGCGAGCAAGCTCGCTCCCACAGTTGATTCGGTTCATCCAGTTGGAATGCAGTCAAATGTGGGAGCGAGCTTGCTCGCGAAGAGGCCAGCAGCCGTTACAGAGAATCCGGCCAGAACGCCCGAATCCCCGCCACGCCTTGTGCACCGACGCCCCAGGCTTTTTCGCGCTCCGCCGGGCCAACTCCACCCAACAGAAACACCGGCTTGCTGAAGCCGTCGATCAACGTCGACGCTTGCTCCCAGCCCAATGGCTGCGCATCCGGATGGGTCAAGGTCGGCTGCACCGGCGACAACGTGACGAAGTCCACGCCCATCTGCTCGGCCAGTGCCAGTTCTTCAGCGCTGTGGCACGACGCCGCCAGCCAGCGCTCCGCCGGCAACGGCCGCCCCGCCGCCGCGTATTTACGCAATTGCGCGGCCGTGATGTGCCAACCGGCGGACGGGAAATCGCCGAGCCACTCGAACGGACCCTTGATCATCAACTGCGCCTTGCCGGCACACAGACCGGCCGCGTCCACCGCCAGATCGCGATACTTGGGGTCATAGCCGTTCGGTGCGCGCAACTGGATCAACTTGATCCCGCCGGCAATCGCTTTCTGGATGCCGCGTAACAAGGCCGGGGCTTCCAGGTCTTCCGGAGTGATCAAATAGTCGCCCGGTAAGCGCGCCGCCGCGACGATCGGCTGATTGGCGGCGGGGAACTCATAGTCCACCAGCTCCTTCGCGGTGACCCAGGCCAGCGGCTGACCTTCGGCACCGTGGGGTTCGCCGCTGAAGCTCGACACTTCCCAGACATCCAGCAACACCTGCTTGTCGGGATAGTCGTGGTGAACCTTGATCAGTGGACGGGCAGCACCGACGACAATGCCCAATTCTTCGTGCAGCTCACGGGCCAGCGCGGTTTCCACCGACTCGTCGGCCTCGACCTTGCCGCCGGGAAACTCCCACAAGCCACCCTGATGCTGGGTGTCGGCACGGCGGGCGATGAGAACTTTGCCGCTGTCGTCACGAATGACGGCGGCGGCGACGTGTACGCGTTTCACGGATTCAACTCCTCCAGTCCAGCCTTTTGCCACGCCTTGAAGGCGGGCCATTGGTAGACGGTTTCAACATAGGCTTCGTCGGCCGCCGGCAGCTTTACCTGATAGGTGCGCAGGCGCACGGCAATCGGCGCGAAGAAGGCATCGGCCAGACTCACCCGACCAAACAGGTACGGCCCGCTCTCGGTGGCAGCAGCACGGCATTCAGCCCACAGCGCGAGCATGCGCTCGATGTCGACCTTCACTTCTGGCGGCACCGGGCTCAGCGGCGCGTCATGGCTGAGGTTGAACGGCATGTGATTGCGCATGGCGAAGAAGCCACTGTGCATCTGCGCGCAGGCGGATCGGGCCTGGGCGCGGGCGAACAGATCGCTCGGCCAGAGCTGTTCGGACGGAAACTGTTCGGCGAGGTATTCGGCGATGGCCAGCGAATCGGCGATGGTGCCCCGTGAGGTTTTCAGCAACGGGACCTTGGCGGTTGGCGAATGCTTGAGCAGACGCTCACGGGTGTCGGGTTTGCCGAGTCTGATCAACTCTTCGGTGTAGGGTGCGCCGGTCAGCTCGACGGCCAGTGCCGCGCGCAGGGACCAGGAGGAAAGCAGTTTGTCGCCGATGATCAGGTGCAGGGACATGGGTGTGGCGCCTTTTCGTCAGAGGAAGCTTCTAAACTTGTCGAGTCTGAACCATCGCTTTCGCGAGCAAGCTCGCTCCCACAGGTTCTTGGGTGTACACAGCATGTGTGAACGGCCGAAACCACTGTGGGAGCGAGCTTGCTCGCGAAGAGGCCGACAGCCCGCCCCCACCTTTTAGATCAAGTGCGGTACTCGGCGTTGATCTTCACGTATTCATGCGACAGGTCGGTGGTCCAGATGGTTTCGCTGCAATCACCGCGACCCAGCTCGATGCGGATGGTGATTTCTTCCTGCTGCATCACAGCCGAACCCTGCGCCTCAGTGTAGGTGCTTGCGCGGGCGCCACGGCTGGCGATGCATACGTCACCGAGGAACACGTCGATCTTGCTCACGTCCAGGTCCGGCACACCGGCACGGCCGACAGCGGCCAGGATACGGCCCCAGTTCGGGTCGGAGGCGAACAGTGCGGTCTTGATCAGCGGCGAATGCGCCACGGTGTAGCCGACGTCCAGGCATTCCTGGTGATTGCCGCCGCCGTTGACTTCAACAGTGACGAACTTGGTCGCGCCTTCGCCGTCACGCA
Source organism: Pseudomonas sp. GNP014 (assembly GCF_054344005.1). Taxonomy (NCBI): domain Bacteria; kingdom Pseudomonadati; phylum Pseudomonadota; class Gammaproteobacteria; order Pseudomonadales; family Pseudomonadaceae; genus Pseudomonas; species Pseudomonas sp. GNP014. Next base: position 6,040,671 of record NZ_JBTGUS010000001.1, read on the forward strand.
CGATGGCCTGGGCCACGTCCATGCACACTTCGAACACCGCTTGCTTCAACTTGGTGAACAGCTCGCCTTCAGCGCGAGTGATTTCCGGCAGCGCAGCCTTGCCGGTGGCAATCAGCATGCAGCAGTCGTTGGTCGAGGTGTCGCCGTCGATGGTGATGCGGTTGAACGACTTGTTGGCGCCGTCGAGCATCAGGTTGTGCAATACATCACGGGAGACTTTGGCGTCGGTGGCGATGTAGCCGAGCATGGTCGCCATGTTCGGGCGGATCATGCCCGCACCTTTGCTGATACCGGTCACGGTGATGGTCACGCCATCATGCTGGAACTGGCGGCTGGCACCCTTGGGCAGGGTGTCGGTGGTCATGATGCCCGTGGCTGCGGCTTCCCAGTTGTTTTCCGACAGGTCGTCCAGCGCCGCTTGCAGGGCGCCTTCGATCTTCTCGACCGGCAGTGGCTCGCCGATTACACCGGTGGAGTACGGCAGGATCTGGCTGGCATCGACACCGGTCAGCTCGGCGAGCTTCGCCGTGGTGCGCTCGGCCGCAGCCAGGCCCGGCTCACCGGTACCAGCATTGGCGTTGCCGGTGTTGGTCAGCAGGTAGCGCACAGCGTTGTGCACACGTTGTTTCGCCAGGATCACCGGCGCCGCACAAAAGGCGTTCAGGGTGAACACGCCCGCCACCGTAGAGCCTTCGGCGCAACGCATCACCACCACATCCTTGCGCCCCGGGCGCTTGATGCCGGCCGAGGCGATACCGAGTTCAAAACCGGCAACCGGGTGCAACGTTGGCAAAGGACCAAGACCAACAGCCATGAATGCGCTCCTTACTCAATGATGTCAGCACCGCCAATCGTAGGGACGGTGGCTTGAATGGCAAAACGCCGCGACGGCAGGAGCCGGTCGCGGCGCGGGTATTTCAGCGACTGAAACGGGTTTTACTGGATCTGCCCGTGGCAATGCTTGAATTTCTTGCCCGAACCGCAGTAGCACAGTTCGTTGCGGCCCAGCTTCTGCTCGTTGCGAACCGGGGCGGTGGCGAGGGCGACATCGACCTCTTCACCGACCAGGGCTTCCGGCTGGTCCAGGCCCGGGGCTTCGGCGTGTTCGAACTGCATGCGGGCGGCCAGTGCTTCGGCCTCCTCACGCAGGCGTTGTTCTTCGGCTTCCGGATCTTCGCGACGAACCTGAACGTGCGACAACACACGGATCGAGTCGCGCTTGATCGAATCCAGCAGCTCGGAGAACAGCGTGAACGACTCGCGCTTGTATTCCTGCTTCGGGTTCTTCTGGGCGTAGCCACGCAGGTGGATGCCGTGACGCAGGTGATCCATGGTCGACAGGTGGTCTTTCCACAGATCGTCCAGTACGCGCAGAACGATTTGTTTCTCGAAGGAGCGCAGTGCGTCGGCACCGGCCTGGTCTTCTTTTTCGTTGTACGCGGCGATCAGCTCCTGCATCAGCTTCTCGCGCAGGGTTTCTTCGTACAGGTGATCGTCTTCGTCAAGCCACTGCTGGATCGGCAGCTTCACGCCGAAATCGCTGGCAATCGAGGCTTCCAGACCGGCGACGTCCCACTGCTCTGGCAGCGATTGCGGCGGAATGTGGGCACTGACGGTGGCGTTGAGCACGTCCTGACGGAAATCGGCGATGGTTTCACCGATGTTGTCAGCGGCCAGCAACGTGTTACGCATGTGATAGATCACTTTACGCTGTTCGTTGTTGACGTCGTCGAACTCGAGCAGTTGCTTGCGGATGTCGAAGTTGCGGCCTTCAACCTTGCGCTGCGCCTTCTCGATCGCGTTGGTCACCATGCGGTGCTCGATCGCTTCGCCCGGCTGCATGCCCAGGGCTTTCATGAAGTTCTTCACCCGGTCAGAGGCGAAGATGCGCATCAGGCTGTCTTCCAGCGACAGGTAGAAGCGGCTGGAACCGGCATCGCCCTGACGGCCGGCACGGCCACGCAACTGGTTGTCGATACGACGGGATTCGTGACGCTCGGACGCGATCACCTGCAGACCGCCGGATTCCAGCACTTGCTGGTGGCGCTTCTGCCAGTCGGCCTTGATCTGCGCGATCTGCTCGGGGGTCGGGTTCTCCAGCGACGCGACTTCCACTTCCCAGTTACCGCCCAACAGGATGTCGGTACCACGACCGGCCATGTTGGTGGCGATGGTCAGGGCGCCCGGACGACCGGCCTGCGCGATGATCTCGGCTTCTTTTTCGTGGAACTTGGCGTTCAGAACCTTGTGTTCGATGCCTTCCTTCACGAGCAATGCGGACATGTGCTCGGAGGTTTCGATGGTCGCGGTACCCACCAGCACCGGACGACCGGCGGCCATGCTTTCCTTGATGTCGGTAACGATTGCCGCGTACTTCTCTTCGGCAGTCAGGAACACCAGGTCGTTGAAGTCCTTACGCGCCAACGGCTTGTTCGGCGGAATGACCATGACTTCCAGACCATAGATCTGGTGGAATTCGAACGCTTCGGTGTCGGCGGTACCGGTCATGCCGGACAGCTTGGTGTACAGACGGAAGTAGTTCTGGAACGTAGTCGAGGCCAGGGTCTGGCTCTCGGCCTGGATGTTCAGACCTTCCTTGGCTTCGATGGCCTGGTGCAGGCCTTCGGACAGACGACGGCCCGGCATGGTACGACCGGTGTGTTCGTCGACCAGTACGACCTGACCGTCCTGCACGATGTATTCAATGTTGCGATTGAACAGCTTGTGCGCACGCAGACCGGCATACACGTGGGTCAGCAGGCCCAGGTTGTGTGCCGAGTACAGGCTTTCGCCTTCAGCCAGCAGGCCGACGCGGGTGAGCATGTCTTCGATGAACTGGTGACCGGCTTCGTTGAGCTCGACCTGACGGGTCTTCTCGTCAACGGTGTAGTGGCCGGCCTTGGTGACTTCGCCTTCGACTTCTTCGACATGCAGTTCCAGCTGCGGGATCAGTTTATTGATCTCCATGTACAGCTTGGAGCTGTCCTCGGCCTGACCGGAGATGATCAGCGGGGTACGCGCTTCGTCGATGAGGATGGAGTCGACTTCGTCGATCACGGCAAAATTGAGTTCGCGCTGGAATTTTTCTTCCATGCTGAACGCCATGTTGTCGCGCAGGTAGTCGAACCCGAATTCGTTGTTGGTGCCGTAGGTGATGTCGGCGGCGTAGGCGGCGCGCTTCTCTTCCGGCGGCTGGAACGGCGTCACGACGCCGACGGTCAGGCCGAGGAATTCATACAGCGGACGCATCCAGTTGGCGTCACGACGGGCCAGGTAGTCGTTCACCGTCACCACGTGCACGCCCTTGCCGGACAGCGCGTTGAGGTAAACACCCAGGGTCGCCACGAGGGTTTTACCCTCACCGGTACGCATTTCGGCAATCTTGCCTTCGTGCAGGGTCATGCCACCGACGAGCTGTACGTCGAAGTGGCGCATGCCCATGACGCGCTTGCCGGCTTCGCGGGCGACCGCAAAGGCTTCTGGCAGCAGCTTGTCGAGGGTTTCCCCTTTGGCGATGCGGGCCTTGAACTCGGCGGTCTTGGCACGCAATTGATCGTCCGAAAGGGCCACCATTTGCTCTTCGAAGGCATTGACGAGCTGCACCGTCTTGAGCATGCGTTTGACTTCACGCTCGTTCTTGCTTCCAAAAAGTTTCTTTAACAAAGGCGCAAACATATCGGCAGGATCTTCCACACTAAAGGGATGGAGGGCGGCCCCGTGAGCGTCGCCCGTGCAGCCCTCATGGCCGCATGCGAACGAGCATTCTACCCGGAAACGGAAGTGAGGAAAGTGGCGATGTTCCACGATGCTGGCACTGCGCTTTGACGGGGCTCACTTAAGATAGGGGCGTTTTGCTCAACTTCAACCCGTACAGGAAAGAAGTTAGTCGTTGATTTAATGGGTAAAGCAGGGACAAAAGCAATGGGCGAGTGATTTTGCCGCTTTCTGCTACCATGGCGTTTCTGTTACTTCAGGTGTTCGATCATGGCATTCCGCCCTCTTACGGCCAGAGCACCCGCCGTTCTGCTGCGCGAAGCCAAGCCGCTCAAAGCCATTCTCGGCCATGCCCAACGTCTGGGGCATCTGCAACGCTTGCTCGAAAGCCAGCTGCAACCCGCCGCTCGCGAACATTGTCATGTGGCGTCCTGGCGTGAAGGCAGTCTGTTGCTGATTGTCACCGACGGCCATTGGGCCACCCGTCTGCGTTATCAGCAGAAACGCTTGCAACGGCAATTGCAGATGTTCGACGAGTTCGCCAGCCTGACGCGCATTCTGTTCAAGGTGCAGCCGCCTACCGTGCAGCGCGGGGCGACCGGACATACGATGGATTTGTCGACGGATGCGGCGGCGACCATTCAGGCCACGGCCGACGGGATCAGTGATCCGGGGCTGCGGGCGGCACTGGAACGGCTGGCGGCGCACGCTAAAGACAAGTCCTGAAATCTATCTGAACGTGGGCGCAGATCCAATGTGGGAGCAGCCTCGCTCCCACATTTAGCTCGCCGGCAAAGAATGGTCAGCGGCGTTTGCTGCCTCCAAGCAAAGAGCCCATCAAGCCGCGCACCAGTTGTTTACCCAAATTATTGGCCGCCTGGCGCATGGCGGATTTCAACGCCTGCCCGGCCGCCGTCCCGAGAAACTCCCCGGCCCTGTCGGCAAGACTCGGCTCTTCGGGCACGGGCTTACCTGCCGGGACCTCAGTTTCTGGCGCCAGCCCCTTGCGCCCCATCAGAATTTCATACGCCGACTCGCGGTCGATCGGTTTGTCATACCGGCCCTTGAACGGCGACCCGGCGATCAATACCGTGCGTTCGGTTTCGCTCAGCGGCCCGATCCGCGACTGCGGCGGCGCCACCAGGACGCGCTGGACCATTTCCGGCGTACCTTTTTCTGTCAGCGTGCCGACCAGCGCCTCGCCGATGCCAAGCTCCGTCAACACCGCCAGGCTGTCGAACGCCGGGTTCGGCCGGAAGCCATCGGCCACTGCCCGCAGGGATTTCTGCTCCTTGGCGGTGAACGCACGTAAACCGTGCTGAACGCGCAGACCCAGCTGCGCCAACACGTCATCCGGCAAGTCCGCCGGCGACTGGGTCACAAAGTACACGCCGACGCCTTTCGAACGAATCAGCCGCACCACTTGCTCCAGGCGCTCCTGCAAGGCCTTGGGCGTGTCGCCGAACAGCAAGTGCGCCTCATCGAAGAACAAGGCCAGCAGGGGTTTATCGGCATCGCCGCGCTCCGGCAACTGCTCGAACAGCTCGGCCAGCAGCCACAACAGGAAGGTCGCGTAGACCTTCGGTGCTTCATGCACCAGACGACTGGCGTCCAGCAGGTGAATGCGTCCACGGCCGTCGGCGGTCGGTTGCAGAATGTCTTCGAGTTGCAGCGCCGGCTCGCCAAACAGCGCCTCGGCGCCCTGCTGTTCGAGGATCGCCAGTCGCCGCAACAGTGCCTGACTGGAACCGGTGGTCATCAGCGCCGCGTCTTCGCCAAGCAACTGCGGATTGTCCTTGAGGTGGTTAAGCAGGGCCTTGAGGTCCTTCAAGTCCAGCAGCAACAGCCCTTCGCGGTCTGCGACCTTGAACGCGGCATACAGCGCCGACTGCTGGCTGTCGGTGAGTTCCAGCAGGCTGCCGATCAACAGCGGGCCCATTTCGCTCAGCGTGGTGCGCAACGGATGACCGGACTCGCCGTGGATGTCCCACAACGTTACCGGGTAAGCCTTGGGCTGGTAATTGAGCCACGGCATGCCGGCAATACGTTCGGCGACCTTGCCCTGTGGGTTGCCAGCGGCGCCAAGGCCGCACAGATCACCCTTGATGTCGGCGGCAAACACCGCCACGCCGGCGTCGCTGAACGCTTCGGCAAGGCGCTGCAAGGTGACGGTTTTACCCGTACCGGTGGCGCCGGCGACGAGCCCGTGGCGGTTCGCCAGGCGCATGGCCTGCCCCACCTGCTGTCCTGTGAGATCGGCACCGATTACGAGTTGCGAGGAGTCAGGCATTTTGTCACCCAATGGTTAATCTTTGATTCTGCATGGCCGATAAACAGAGGTGAGAGCCCGATCACAAGTCGGGCCGGACATTTCCCTAAGGAGAGACGGAAATATCAGCTTACTTTCACCCTTGCCCATTACGCGCGCTTCTATAAAAGCACGCCCTGGACATTAAGACCTTAGCGGAACCCCAAGCCATGAACAAAAATCTGCGCTTCAGCCATAAAATTTTGCTTGCCGCCGCCCTCATCGTCATCGCCGCCTTCGCCTCGTTCACGCTGTACAACGACTGGCTCCAGCGCAACGCGATCCGCGATGACCTGAAGAACTATCTCAACGAGATGGGCGAAGTCACTGCCGGCAATATCCAGACCTGGCTCAACGGTCGCATCCTGCTGATCGAAAACGCCGCCCAGAACATCGCCATCAACCCCGAGTCCGCCAACGTCGCCAGCCTGCTGGAACAGAAAACCCTGACGTCGACGTTCATGGCCACCTATCTGGGTGACGCCACCGGTCACTTCACCATTCGCCCGGATACGAAGATGCCGGACGGTTTCGACCCTCGGGTTCGTCCCTGGTACAAGGGCGCCGAGAGCAGCAGCACCTCGACCCTGACCGAACCATACATCGACGCGGCCACCGGCCAGTTGATCATTTCCATCGCCACCGCCTCGAAGAAGGCCGGCCAGAGCGTTGGCGTGGTCGGCGGCGACCTGAGCCTGCAATCGCTGGTCGACACCCTCGCCGCACGGGATTTCGACGGCATGGGTTATGTGTTCCTGGTCAGCTCGGACGGCAAGATCCTCGTGCACCCGGACAAGGCACTGGTGATGAAATCACTGAAGGAAGCCTATCCCCAGGACACCCCGCGCATCAGCGGCGATTTCAGTGAAGTCACCGTCGATGGCAAGACCCGTATCGTGACCTTCGCACCAATCAAAGGCCTGCCGTCGGTGAACTGGTACATCGGCCTGTCGGTGGACAAGGACAAAGCCTTCGCCATGCTCAGCCAGTTCCGCACCTCGGCGGTGATTGCGACCGTCATTGCGGTGGCGATCATCATCGCCCTGCTCGGCATGCTGATCCGCCTGCTGATCCAGCCGCTGCACGTCATGACCCGCGCCATGGAAGACATCGCCGACGGCGAAGGCGACCTGACCAAACGGCTGACTATCGTCAATCACGATGAATTCGGTGTGCTGGGCACGGCGTTCAACCGTTTCGTCGAGCGTATTCATGGCTCGATCCGCGAAGTGTCGTCGGCCACCGGACAGGTCAACGAGGTCGCGTTGCGCGTGGTCGCGGCGTCGAATTCGTCGATGTACAACTCCGATCAACAGGCTTCGCGCACCAGCAGCGTGGCCGCCGCGATCAACCAGCTCGGCGCCGCCGCCCAGGAAATCGCCCGCAACGCCGCGCAAGCCTCGAACCAGGCCAGCGACGCCCGTGGCCTCGCCGAAGACGGCCAACAAGTGGTCGATCGCAGCATCAAGGCAATGAATCAGCTGTCGAGCATGCTCAGCGCGTCGAGCAGCAACATCGAGTCGCTGAACAGCAAAACCGTGAACATCGGTCAGATTCTCGAAGTGATCACCAGCATTTCCCAGCAAACCAACCTGCTGGCGCTCAACGCCGCAATCGAAGCGGCGCGTGCCGGTGAAGCCGGCCGTGGCTTTGCCGTGGTGGCGGATGAAGTGCGCAACCTGGCGCACCGCACCCAGGAATCGGCGCAACAGGTGCAGACCATGATCGAGGAGCTGCAAGTCGGTGCCCGCGAATCGGTGAGCACCATGAGCGACAGCCAGCGCCACAGTCAGGACAGCGTCGAGATTGCCAACCTCGCCGGGGAGCGTCTGAACAGCGTGACTCAGCGCATTGGCGAGATCGACGGGATGAACCAGTCGGTGGCCACGGCGACCGAGGAGCAGACGGCGGTGGTGGAGTCGATCAACGTCGACATCACCGAGATCAACACGCTGAACCAGGAAGGCGTGGAAAACCTGCAGGCAACGTTGCGCGCCTGTTCCGATCTGGAACAACAGGCTTCGCGGTTGAAGCAACTGGTCGGCAGTTTCCGCATCTAGCGTCTGCACGCCCCTCATCGCCAGCAGGCTGGCTCACACATGGGAGCTGCGTTATCGCAAATCCCTGTGGAAACCCGCCTGCCAGCGATTACGGACCGCAAAACACGGCAAAACTTCACTAACCGCCCCACCGCGCAATCCCGACCGAACATCTATTCTTGATAAAGGTCAACCTAGGGAGTACCACGCAGCGGAGGGACGGTCACCGTGCACATCGCCGACATCACCATGTTCTACGCCCCGGCCAGCGGCGGCGTGCGGACTTATCTGGATGCCAAACACCGCCGGCTGGGCGTTAAACCTGCAACTCGCCACAGCCTGCTGATCCCTGGCGCCCACTTCAGTGAACACGATGGCGTTTACACGGTTCCCGCCCCCGCTCTGCCCTTTGGCAAAGGCTATCGTTTCCCGGTGCGGCTCGCGCCGTGGCGCAACGTCCTGCAGGATTTGCAGCCCGATCTGATCGAAGTGGGCGATCCGTATCTGACCGCCTGGGCTGCCCTTGATGCGCGGCGGCAACTGGATGTGCCGGTGATCGGCTTTTATCACTCGGACCTGCCACTGCTGGTCAGCAACCGCATGGGCCATTGGGTCACGCCGAATATCGAAGCCTATGTCACCCGGCTCTATGGCAACTTCGACCGGGTCCTGGCGCCGAGTCAGGTGATGGCCGACAAACTCATCGGCCTTGGGGTGCGCAATGTGTTCGTGCAACCGCTGGGCGTCGATTTGCAAACCTTCCATCCTGACGCCCGCGACCCCGGACTGCGCGCAGAACTGGGCATCGGTGAGGACACACGCCTGTTGATCTTCGCCGGGCGCGGCTCGAAAGAAAAAAACCTGCCGATCCTGCTCAAATGCATGCAGCGCCTGGGCCCACGCTATCACTTGTTGCTGGTCGGTTCGTCAATGCCCGCCGGGGTGCCAGACAACGTCAGCGTGATCGACAGCTTCTGCCCGGCGGCGACCGTCGCGCGCCTGATGGCCAGCGCCGATGCGCTGTTGCATGCCGGCGATCAGGAAACCTTCGGTCTGGTGATCCTTGAAGCCATGGCCTGTGGCATTCCGGTGGTGGCCGTGGCGGCCGGCGCTTTCACAGAGATCGTCAGCGAATCCTGCGGCCTGCTCTGTGCACCGAATAACCCGCAAGCCATGGCCAATGCCGTGCGCGAGCTGTTCAGTCGCGGCGCTGAAAAGCTCGGTCAGCAGGCACGCCAGCATGTTGAGCGGCATTACGCCTGGGACACGGTGGTCGACAGCCTGCTCGGCCACTATCACGCCGTGCTCGGCCACGCGCTGCCCAAGGTTGCCAATGGCTGAGCCACTGAATCGTCCCGCCGTGTTACTGGTGCTGCACGACGTGGCACCGCAAACATGGGCGGACTACCAAGCGTTTGTCGAAGCCGTCGACGCCATGGGCGACGTGCCGATGACTTGGCTGGTCGTGCCGGATTTTCACCGCCGTAACGCGCTCGACGCCCATCCGGGGTTTTGTCGCTTGCTCAGCGAACGCGTTGCCCGTGGCGATGAACTGGCCCTGCACGGCTATTTCCATGACGACCAGGAACCCGGCCCGAGCACGCCGCGCGACTGGTTCATGCGTCGTCTCTACACCCATGAGGGCGAGTTCTATCAGTTGCCAAACGAGGCCGCCCTCGCCCGCCTGCGTGCCGGCATTGCAACGTTCCAACGCCACGATTGGCCGCTGCACGGTTTTGTCGCCCCGGCGTGGCTGATGAGCGACGGCACCCGTCAGGCCTTGCGCGAATTGCCGCTGAGCTACACCAGTGATCCGCAACATCTCTATCGGTTGCCGGATTTCACCCCCATCGCTGCCCCGGGGCTGGTCTGGAGCGCACGCAGTGCCTGGCGTCGGGGCGTGTCAAAAATAGTCAGTGCCCAGCGCGAACAGCGCTGGCGCCAGGCACCGGTGATTCGTCTAGGCTTGCACCCGGTGGACATGCGCCACCCCTTCTCTCGGGATTACTGGCTGCACACCCTTGAACGACTGCTGGCTGAAGGACGAGTGCCAATGACCAAGATCGACTGGCTGACGCAACAGCGCCAGTGCCTGGAGCACGCCGCATGAGCCGCGGCATTCTGTTGTTGATCGGCTTGCTCGCGGCGGTGCTGATCCCTGTCGTGCTTGGCGGCAGCGACACCTGGGCGCGCCTGCAAAGCTTTCCGCTGAACTGGTTGCTGATCATGTTCGGCATGATTCTGCTGTGCTGGGGGATCAACACCCTGCGCCTGAGGCTGTTGCTCGGCGATCAACGGGAGCGCGTCACACCGCTGAAGAGTCTGGGGGTGGTGATGGCCGCCGAATTCGCCTACTGCGCCACCCCCGGCGGCAGCGGCGGACCGCTGACGATCATGGCGCTGCTGGCCCGCTGCGGGGTACGCCCGGCCCGTGGCAGCGCGGTGTTTGCCATGGATCAGTTGAGCGACTTGCTGTTCTTTCTCTGCGCCCTGAGCGCGATTCTGATCTACGCGTTGTTTCAGCACCTCAGCGATCGCCTGGAGTGGCTGCTGATCGTCAGCGCGGTTTCCCTGTTCGGCGGCCTGCTCAGTTGCGTCGTCCTGGCGCGCTACCATCGCCGCTTGATTCGCATGAGCGGACGCCTGCTCGCCGGCATGAATGTCCAGCACCGAACACGCCGGCGCTGGGCGCGCAAACTCCTGCACTTTCTCGCGGCGTTCATCGACACCCTGAAACTGCCGACACAGACCTTGATCAAGGTTTTCGCCCTGACCTGCGTGCATTGGCTGCTGCGCTACAGCGTGCTGTATCTGGCCCTGCGCGGGCTGGGCGCGGACCTGCAGTGGGCGTGGAGTTTTCTGGTACAGATGCTGTCGCTGGGTGCCGGGCAGTTCAGCCTGTTACCCGGCGGCGCGGGCGCTGCGGAGTTGACCTCGGCGGCACTGTTGACGCCCATGGTCGGCAAATCCACCGCCGCGGCAGCGATCCTGATCTGGCGAGTGGTGACGTATTACTTCTATTTGCTGGTGGGTGGGCCGGTGTTTCTGTTGATGTTGGGGCGGCCGCTGTTGCGCAAGTTGATGAAGGTGTCGCAGACGTAAAAAGATCACAGACTCCGGCAGCGCTCTTTTCAGCGTCTGGAATCTGAATCGTCGGATTCTTCCTTTAACTGCTCCCACAACTCGGCAGCCCCGGGAAACTCCGTACCATCCTCCGGGCTCATATCCTCCGGGTCATAGCGGCTCAGACAACCTTCGCCCAATGTGGCGGGCGCTTTGGAAGTGGCTTTGTCCAGTGGATCGCTCATCAGCATGTCCTCGGGTCGGAAACGGCGAAGGGGCCTGAATGAAGAAGGGCCTGAGCGATTGAACGCCCAGGCCCTTCAGAATTCAAGCGCACGTGCGTTCGATCAGAACACCACGGTCTTGTTGCCGTGCACCAGCACGCGATCTTCGAGGTGATAACGCAAGCCACGGGCCAGCACCATCTTCTCGACATCGCGACCGAAACGCACCATGTCTTCGATGCTGTCGCTGTGGCTGACGCGGACCACGTCCTGCTCGATGATCGGGCCGGCATCCAGCTCTTCGGTCACGTAGTGGCAGGTCGCACCGATCAGTTTCACCCCACGCAGGGAAGCCTGGTGGTACGGCTTGGCACCGACGAACGATGGCAGGAAGCTGTGGTGAATGTTGATCACCTTGTGCGCATATTCGCGGCACAGCTCCGGCGGCAGAATCTGCATGTAGCGCGCCAGCACCACCACCTCGGCATCGTGCTGTTTGACCAGGCGCGACACTTCGGCGAACGCCGGTTGCTTGTCCTGCGGATTGACCGGGACATGGTAATAAGGAATGCCGTGCCACTCGACCATGCTGCGCAGGTCGTCGTGGTTGGAAATCACGCAAGAGATTTCGCAGTCCAGTTCATCGCTGTGCCAGCGGTGCAGCAGGTCGGCCAGGCAGTGGGATTCGCGGCTGGCCATGAGCACCACGCGCTTTTTCTGCTCGGTGTCGGTGATGCGCCAGTCCATCGAGAACTCTTCGGCGATTGGCGCAAACTTCTCGCGCAATACTTCAATACCGAAGGGCAGCGAATCGGCACGAATTTCGTGACGCATGAAGAACCAGCCGATCTGATTGTCGGAGTGGTGGCTCGCTTCAGTGATCCAGCCGTTGTGGGACGCCAGAAAGTTACTGACTTTGGCAACGATGCCAACGCGGTCCGGGCAAGAGATCACCAGCCGATAGGTGCGCATGAGGGGGAAACTCCAGAACTTCGCAAAGGCCGCCATTCTAGCGACTGCGCAGGAAAACTGCAGTATTGGATGACCGTTACCGTGGCTACCGCTCCGAATTACGGCTTTTTGACGGAATGATTCGTCAGGACAGTGGCGCACCGATGGCCTGATTGATCAGGCAACTGTGAATATCTGTGATGACTGCATCACACTATTTAACGGGGCATTCAATTTATCGCTAACTCTTGTAACTAAATTAAATAAAAAGTCCGGTTAAATGTTTACTTGATGAAACAGCCTGACTATTATTGCGGCACTGTCCCCTGTCATCCAGCACTCTACTAAGGTAGTAATCATGTCCTTGATCAACGAATATCGCGCCACCGAAGAAGCAATCAAAGAGCTGCAAGCCCGTTTGAAGAACCTGTCGCAAGACGACAAACTGCAAGCCGAGCTGGAATTCGAAGGCAAACTGCGCACCCTGATGGGCGAATACTCCAAATCCCTGCGCGACATCATCGCACTGCTGGATCCGGATGCAAAAACCAAGGCACCACGTGGCGGTGCAGTAAAAACTACTGGCACCAAGCGTGCACGCAAAGTTAAACAATACAAAAACCCGCACAATGGCGAAGTCATCGAAACCAAAGGTGGCAACCACAAAACTCTGAAAGAGTGGAAAGCCAAGTGGGGCGGCGACGTGGTTGAAGGTTGGGCTACCCTGCTGGGCTAAGCCGCAACGCCTTCGCAGAGCAATCCGCGAAAAAAACAACGCCAGCGAATGCTGGCGTTTTTTATGTGCGTTTTTCAGAGCCGGTCATGTTCGTTTTCAAAGATCCAAACGTTTGCGTAATGCCTGGACATAATTCTGCCATTGATTGAGCACCTCTTTCTGACTCGCCGTCGCACTATGCATCCATTCGCCGGCCGCCTCTGTAAAAGATGCCAAGGTATTCGGAGCGCCCCATTCCGGAGCAGACAAACGCTGCTGACAAAATATCCGCCAGCGTTCTTGCTCTTCAGAATTCAACGTATCGGGAAAGTTGCGCGCTCGATATCGAAAGAGCAATTCGGGCAAACGTTCATCATCGAAAGGCCATTGCTCTTGCGCTAGTTGAGCAGGGTCAGCGCTTCTGACTTGCTCACATAGACGTCGATCGCGGTCACCGATAAATCCGTCGTACAACTGTTGCTCCGGATCTTCGCTGGGGATGAAATCTTCGCTGGCATAAATGGCCGCGACTTTATCTTTCCAAACTTGTTGTGCGTCAGTTAGTCGCAGCGCTCGTGCCTGATACAACGCCATGTCCAGCCCCAGACGCTGCTGATCTTCGCCACGCAACACCGCCAGGGGCGCGACCACCGGGCAACGATTGATGTGAATCAGCTTGAGCGGCACCGGCAGTTGGCCTTCGGGCAAATCGTCACGACGGGTGTACAGCCGCTGGCGCAGGGTCTGCGCGTCAAGATCGAGCAAGCCCTGCGGATCGAGGTGCAGATCGCAGACGATCAAGGCATTGCGATTCTTCGGGTGCCAGGCCAGTGGCAGCACCACACCGACGTAACTGCGCGCCGCCGAGAAGCGCCCGGACACATGCACCAAAGGCTGTAACAGGCGAATCTGATCCATCACCTTCTGCTTGCTGCGCAACTGAAACAGCCAGTCATAGAGTTTTGGCTGCTTCTCGCGGATCAAGCGCGCCAGGGCGATGGTCGCGCGCACGTCGGACAACGCTTCGTGGGCATGCCCGTGATCAATGTGATTGGCGGCGGTCAGGCGTTCGAGCTTGAGGGTCACCCGGCCTTCGTCATCGGTCGGCCAGACCAGACCGTCGGGGCGCAAGGCATAGGCCGCACGCACCACATCAATCAGATCCCAGCGACTGTTCCCGCCCTGCCACTCGCGGGCATAGGGGTCGAAGAAATTGCGATACAGACTGTAACGCGTCATCTCATCATCGAAACGCAGGGTGTTGTAACCCGCGCCACACGTGCCTGGCGCAGCAAGCTGCGCGTGCACGCGGGTCATGAAATCGGCTTCGCTCAAGCCCTGTTCGGCGAGCTGGCTCGGGGTGATACCGGTGATGGCACAGGCGGCCGGATGCGGCAGGATGTCTTCGCTGGGCTGGCAGTAGAGGTTGACCGGCTCGTCGATTTCGTTGAGCGCGTGGTCAGTGCGAATCCCCGCCACCTGCAACGGGCGATCGCTACGGGGATTGATGCCAGTGGTTTCGTAGTCGTACCAGAAGATAGAAGTCACGGGCGGTTCCTGAACTGAAGATCGGCGAAGTCTAGGCGTTCAACTGCGGTCGCGGCCAGCCTCGCGTCATTCAGGCACCCTGCGACACACGATGTGCAATACATAGTTATGTCGTTTTCCCCCGAGAGACTGCTAGCATCGGACTCACTTGCACCCCGAACAGGCGAACATCAGGTAGCCCATGCTCGAGCCTACAGCACTGCCAAGGAAAGCACCGCTGACCCCGCCGCTGGATACGCGGTATCAGGTCGAAACGCCGGAAGGCATCGACCTGCCATTGCGCCCGGCCGGGTTGATGGTGCGGGCCGTGGCCTTCACGATCGATCTGGGCATTCGCGGCGCGATCATGGCCGTGCTGTTTATCGCTCTGGCGTTTCTCGGCAAGCTCGGCATGGGTCTGGGCTCGCTGCTACTGTTTGCGATCAGCTGGTGGTACATGGTGCTGTTCGAAGTGTTGCGTCAGGGCCGCTCACCGGGCAAACAGTGGATGGGCCTGCGCGTGGTGCACGACGACGGTACGCCCGTCGGCTGGTCGGCTTCGCTGCTGCGCAACCTGCTGCGCTTCGTCGATCTGCTGCCGTTCGGCTACTTCCTCGGCGCCATCAGTTGCCTGCAACACCCGACCTTCAAACGGCTTGGCGATATGGCAGCGGGCACGCTGGTGGTCTACAGCGAGCGGCCACTGACGCGCCCGCCATTGCCGAGCGCCGAACCTCGTCGATCGCCCATTGCCCTCAGCCTCAACGAACAACGCGCCATCCTCGGTTTTGCCGAACGTCAGGGCGAGTTGTCAGTGTCGCGGGTCAATGAACTGGCAGCATTGCTGGCCCAGCCACTGCATATCTCCGCGCCGAAGGCAGTCGCGGAACTCAATGGCATCGCCCGTGGCTTGTTGGGGCCGACATGAAGCAAAGCCTTTTCGAAAGTCGTCACAAGGCCGAATGGGAGCGTTTTGCGCTGACCCTCGAACGTCTCGAGCGCGGCAAGGACACCTCGCAAGTCGCCGGTTTCCCCAAAGCCTATCGCAGCCTCTGCCACCACCTGGCACTGGCCCGGGAACGCGGTTACAGCAGTTTCCTCATCGACTCGCTGCAACAGCAGGTACTGCGCGGGCATCAACAGCTATACCGGCATCGCAGCCGTTTGGGCGCCAACCTTTTGAGTTTCATTCTTGCCGACTTCCCCAGGCTGGTGCGCGCCGAATGGCGCTTCGTACTGGTCGCCGGCCTGCTGTTTTTCGGGAGCCTGATCGGCGTTGGCGTGCTGGTGTATGCCTTTCCCGAACTGGTCTACAACCTGATCCCGGCCGACCAGGTGCGTGAGATGCAAGGCATGTACGACCCGGTGGCCGGTCACCTCGGGCGCCCCGTCGAACGTGCCGCCAGTGAAGACTGGGTCATGTTCGGTTACTACGTGATGCACAACATCGGCATCGCCTTTCAGACCTTTGCCAGCGGTTTGCTGATGGGCGTGGGCAGTGCGTTTTTCCTGTTCTACAACGGTCTGGTTATCGGCGCGGTGGCCGGGCACCTCACCGAAATCGGTTTCGGCCAGACCTTCTGGTCGTTCGTGATCGCCCATGGTGCCTTTGAACTGACCGCGATCGCGCTTGCCGGCGCAGCCGGTCTTGAACTCGGCTGGGCCTTGATCGCCCCCGGCCGCCTGACTCGCGCCGAGGCGTTGAAACGGGCGGCGCGCAAAAGCGTGTTGCTGGTCTGCGGCGTGATGCTGTTCCTGCTTATTGCGGCGTTCATCGAGGCGTACTGGTCATCCAGAACCAGCGTTGCACCGCACACCAAATATCTGGTGGGTGCGGGACTGTGGTTAGGGGTCGCCGCTTATTTGCTGTTCGCCGGAAGGACACGCCATGCGCCTGAGTGACGCCACCGTGGTGATCCGTCCGCGCACGACCTGGGAAGCCATGGATCTGGGCGTGCTCATGTGTCAGCAACATGGACGTTTGTTGATGACCAGTTGGGCGATCGTCACCCTGCCGCTGTTTGCCTTGCTCACGGTGGTGTTGTGGGACTCGCCGTCACTGGCGGTGTTTATCTTCTGGTGGCTGAAGCCGGCGTATGAACGACTGCCGCTGTACATCCTGTCCAGGGCGCTGTTCGGGGAAACGCCGACACTCGGACAAGCCTTGCGCGAATGGCCGCGCCTGCTCAGGCCACAACTGCTGGCCAGTCTGACCTGGCGACGCCTGAGTGTCAGCCGCAGTTTTCTGATGCCGGTGATGCAGCTCGAAGGGCTGGACGGCAATGCCAGGCAGCAACGTCTGCACGTACTGCTGCAGCGCAACGCCGGCGCCGCGCAATGGCTGACCATCATCGGCGTGCATCTGGAAACCGCACTGTGGATCGGCCTGATGGTGCTGTTCTACATGCTCTTGCCGCAGCAGATCGAAACCGACTGGGACTGGCAGTCGCTGATCCTCGCGGCGGATCACGACTGGCGCTGGCTCGAACACCTGACCAATGCCTTGTATGCGCTGGTGCTTGTGGTGTGGGAACCGATATATGTCGCCTGTGGTTTCAGCCTGTATCTGAACCGCCGCACGCAACTCGAAGCCTGGGACATCGAACTGGTGTTCCGCCGCTTGCGCCAGCGTCTGAACCACAGTGTGTTGGGGCTGATCCTGGCGGTCTGCCTGGTGTTGCCGAATGTACCGTCAGTCCGGGCTGGCGAACCCGACACCGACCCCGACGCCCCACGACTGCTGAATCAGCCCCTGACCAGTCAGGCGTCGCGCGACAGCATCAAGGCCCTGCTTGAACAACCGCCGTTCAAGAACAAAGAAAGCGTTACTCGTTACCGCTTCGGCGATGACCCGGCGGCCCCGGCCAAAGAGCAAACGCCCGGTGAATTGCCGCAGTGGCTGAAAACCCTGTTGGGCTGGCTCGACGGTCAGCACCTCAACACCCTCGCCAAGTTTATTGAAGTGCTGCTGTGGGGCATTGTCATCGCGTTGCTCGGCGGCTTGATCTGGCGCTATCGCGAGTTTCTGCAAGCTTTTGTCAGTCGCCGCCCGACACTGCCGGCCAAGCCTGCACGAACCCTGCCAGCGCAGGCGTTCGGTCTGGATCTGAACCGGGACACCCTGCCTGACGATATCGCCGGCAGTGCCGAACAACTCTGGCACAGCCAGCCCCGTGCAGCGTTGAGCCTGCTCTATCGCGGGCTGCTCAGCCAACTGCTCCATGACTTCGATCTGCCGCTGAAATCCGCCGACACCGAACATCAGGTACTCGCCCGGATCGAACAACTGCAGCGCCCGGAACTGCTCGCCTTCAGCCGCACCCTGACCACGCACTGGCAAAACATGGCCTATGGGCATCGCCTGCCGGCGGCGCATCTGCAACAACAATTGTGCGATGGCTGGCGCGCGTTGTTCGACCACGGAACTGCGCGTTGAGCCGGCGTACGGTGTGGTGGCTTGGCGCACTGATCGTCATGCTGCTCGGCGTATTGAGCGTTTTTATGTATCTCAAGGCCAGGCCTTATCAAGAAGTGGTCGATCACGGCCCATCGCCGGCGGCGCAAGCCAATCCCTATCTGGCAGCGGAGATGTTTCTGCGTGAGCGCGGCCTCAATGTCAGCCACGCTGAAAGCCTTACCGTATTGCCGCAGATCGACCCGCGTCGACACACGCTTCTGCTGTTCAACGACCGTTCACGGATGACGCCGCGTCAGGTCGATCAGGTATTGAACTGGGCGCGCGCCGGCGGACGTCTGGTGTTCGTGGCGGAGTCGATATGGGACGAGCAGACCAAGCAGAGCAACGACCTGCTGCTCGACCGGGTGCAACTGCATCAGTCCTTGAGCAAGGATCTGAAAGACTCCCCCCCTGTTCCGGAATCAGAGCGCTTCCCGAAACTGACCAGGTTGTACCTGGAAGATGAGGACGCACCGGCCTACGCCGGGTTCGACACCGACTTCCATCTCGATGACCCGAAGAACCTCGCACAGGCCTGGGCCAACAGCGCCAAGGCCACGCACATGATGCAACTGCCCTACAGCCTCGGCTCGATCACCGTGGTCACCGATGCCGACCTTTGGAAATCCACCGCCATCAGCCAGTACGACAACGCCTGGCTGCTCTGGTATCTGAGCGCCGACACCGACGTCACACTGATTTACAACACCGTGCACGACGGCCTGTTGACCTTGCTCTGGCGCTATTTCCCCCAGGCCATCGTCGCCCTGCTCGCGCTGATTGGCCTGTGGTTGTGGCAGGCCGGCGTACGTCATGGTCCGCTGCAGGCGCCGGCGCCGAAGGGGCGCCGACAGTTGCAGGAACACCTGCGCGCGAGTGCCGACTTCACCCTGCGCCACTCGGGCCAGCAGGCGTTGTTGCAGGCCTTGCAACAGGACGTCCTGCGCCGCGCCCGCCGCCGACATCCCGGTTTCGCTCAACTGAACGTCGCCGAGCAATGGCTGGCGCTGTCACGCCTGACCCGGCAACCCACCCGCGCCATCAGCCAGGCCCTGAGCCCGGTGTCGAAGCGGCGCCTGTCCAGTGCTGACTTCTGCCGTCAGGTCGCCCATCTGCAAACCTTGAGGAACACGTTATGACTGAACAGATCGAGCCCGGCAGCGCCAGCCACGCCGCCCAGCAGCGCCAGCGCGCCAGTCAGTTGGCGCAGGCCGTGCGCGGCGAATTGCAGAAGGCACTGATTGGCCAGAACGCCGTGATCGACGACGTGTTGACCGCGCTGATTGCCGGTGGCCACGTCTTGCTCGAAGGCGTGCCGGGGCTCGGCAAGACCTTGCTGGTGCGGGCACTGGCACGCTGCTTTGGCGGCGAGTTTGCGCGCATCCAGTTCACCCCGGACCTGATGCCCAGCGACGTCACCGGCCACGCCGTGTACGACCTGCAGACCGAACAGTTCAAGCTGCGCAAAGGCCCGCTGTTCACCAACCTGCTGCTGGCCGACGAGATCAACCGCGCCCCGGCGAAAACCCAGGCGGCGTTGCTGGAAGCGATGCAGGAGCGCCAGGTCACCCTCGAAGGCCGGGCCCTGCCGATCGCTCAACCGTTCATGGTCCTCGCCACGCAAAACCCGATCGAACAGGAAGGCACTTATCCGTTGCCGGAAGCCGAGCTCGACCGCTTCATGCTCAAGGTGCACATGGACTATCCCGATGCCGATCAAGAGTTGAACATGGTGCGTCAGGTCAGCCGTTCGACCCGCGCCGACATGCTCGACGTGCAGCCGCTGCGCACGGTATTGCAGGCCAAGGATGTGCAGGCACTGCAGCGCATCGCCAGCGATTTGCCGCTGGACGATCAGGTGCTCGACTATGCTGTCAGACTCGCACGCAGCACCCGCACCTGGCCGGGCCTGAGCCTTGGCGCCGGGCCGCGCGCCTCGATTGCACTGGCACGTTGCGCACGCGCCCGCGCCCTGTTGCGTGGCGGTGAATTCGTGATTCCCGACGACATCAAGGGGTGCGCCCTGGCCGTGCTGCGCCATCGTGTGCGCCTCGCCCAGGAGCTGGATATCGAAGGCTTGCAAGTCGATCAGGTGTTGCAGCAATTGCTCGATCAAGTCCCGGCGCCGCGCCTGTGAAACCCTCGCGCCTGCTGCTGATCTGGCTGCTGATCCTGGCGGCCATCGGCATCGTGCTGGGCACCTTGCAAGCACTGGAGATCAATGTCCCGGCGAGCCTGCTGTCGATCAACTGGGGATTGCTACTGGCCTTGCTCGCCTTGGCGACGCTCGATGCAATGCGCCTCAAACGCCTGCCCGCAGTGCGCATCAGTCGACAGATTCCCGGCAGCCTGGCGCTCGGTCGCTGGAGCGAGGTAAGTCTGGAGGTCGCGCATGAATTTACCGAGCCGTTGCAGGTTCAAGTGTTCGATCACGTCCCCGAGGGTTTGAGTTTCGAGCACTTGCCGCTGTCGGTCGAATTGCAACCCGGCCAGCGCAGCCTGATCGGCTATCGCCTGCGCCCGCTCAAACGCGGTCACTTCAGCTTCGAACATTGCGAGATCAACCTGCCGAGCCCATTGGGATTATGGTCAGGCAAGCGCCTGCTCAGCGTCGTCGACAACACCCGCGTCTACCCGGATTTCGCCCGACTCTACGATGGCGAACTGTTGGCCGTGGACAACTGGCTCAGCCAGCTCGGCGTACGCCAGCGGCAGCGTCGCGGGCAGGGTCTGGAGTTCCATCAGCTGCGCGAATTCCGCGAAGGCGACAGCCTGCGTCAGATCGACTGGAAAGCCACCGCCCGCCAGCGCACGCCGATTGCCCGGGAGTATCAGGACGAGCGCGATCAGCAAATCATCTTCATGCTCGACTGTGGTCGACGGATGCGCAGCCAGGACGATGAGCTGTCGCATTTCGATCACGCACTCAATGCCTGCCTGCTGCTCAGTCATGTGGCATTGCGTCAGGGCGATGCGGTGGGGCTGAGCACCTTCGCCAGCGATCAACCGCGCCATCTGGCGCCAGTCAAAGGCAGCGGCCAGCTCAATGTGTTGCTCAACAGCGTCTACGATCTCGACAGCACGCAACACCCTGCCGACTATCAGGCTGCAGTCAATCAGCTACTGCTTCGGCACAAGCGCCGAGCGCTGGTCATTCTCGTGACCAACCTGCGCGATGAAGACGATGATGAACTGCTCAACGCGGTCAAACGCCTGAGCACGCAACATCGGGTGCTGGTGGCCAGTCTGCGTGAAGAGACGCTGGATACGTTACGCCAGACCACGGTACAAACGCTGCCTGAGGCGTTGGCTTATTGCGGGACAGTGAATTACTTGAATGAGCGGGCAGAACTCCATGAGCGCTTGAGTGCGCATGGCGTTCCGGTGGTGGATGTTCGGCCCCCGGAGTTAGGGGCCGAGTTGGTGACGCAGTATCTGCAGTGGAAACGAGCGGGAAACCTGTAGCGTCTTCGCTCCCAGCCTCAGGGCCGCTCGACCACGGTGAATACAAATTGCTTACTGTCGAAAGGCTTTCCTTTGGGGTCACGAATTTGTGCCTGGATGGTCATGCTTCCCGCTGCACTGGCCCTGAAGTTTTCATACGCCTCGCCTCGAATATTGGTTTTAGTTCGCAACTCTTGCTCGACGCCGTTCTTGATCCAGACTACCTCCACGCTCTCAAGGGGCGCTTGACTGACAGCAGAAAAGATCAGCGCAGAGATGAGTGTCAATTCTCCCACCTGAATCACTTGATTTCCCGGTACAGTCAGTCGCTTCACCTAGGGAACATCAATTGGCACCGCTAGAGATTGTATTTCCCAGCCGGCAAGGCCGCCCTTGACCAAGGCTTGTAAAAAACCCTGCCTGATCAAGGGACGTTTGAAGATGACCATTGCGATCCCGTCTTCATTCGTTTTGCTCTGTAAGAGCGAGACGTTTTCAAATGTCCACTTCACCCACACATCCGGCAGAGGTTTCCCCGTCAAGGCCGAAACAACAGTCACACCCACATGGACTTGCTGCCCCGGTGAATCGACGCTGAACAGCGACTTTATTTGACGAGGTTCATCAAGGAAAAACGCAAACGAAACCGATTCCGAATACTGCGCATCGCCCACCGTCGCCGTCAGCTCAATGGCCCCCGGCGTAGTGGGCACAAAACGGATCTTCGCAACCCCGTAGAAGTTCGTCACCGTGGTAACCACGCCCAGCTCCGGGCTGCGCCAGGTTACCGTCAGGCCCGCCATCGGCCTGCCACTGACAGACGAGACCACGCTGATCTGTTCAGACACCGCCTCGCCCCACAGCAGCGTCTGCGTGGCTCGCTGACTGGCAAGGATTTTCAGCACTTGAGTTCCCGACCCCAATGACATTGCATTGGCCGGGGACAGCCTGGCCAGTTTCGATGAGGCCAGGCGCAGGGCAAAGCTGGCGTCCTTCAGATCGCCGGTCACGAAGGTGTAAGGAAAACCCGCGTTGCTGAAAGATATAGGCGTTCCAAGGCCGGGATATTCGAAACGGATCCCAGACTCGGCAGGCCCTGCCCCGCTCATCCCCAGGGTCAGTTGATGATCGAACAAGGGGCTGTTTTGCGCAGCCATCACATGGATGGTGTGCTGAGCGCGGCGGCGCGGGAAGCAGGTTACCTCCCCCCAGGGCTGCGCTGGCTGACCATCGAAACTGACCGTCACGCCCTTCCACGGATCGACCTCCAGCGCTTCGACGGTCATTGACTGCGAATCCCGATAGCCGTCATAGGGGCTGAACAGCGATGCCTGCACCGTTTTCTGCCCGGCAGAGGTGGGCACAAACGGGAACCCGCTCCAGCCATCGGCGGCGGTATTCATTTCGTGGGTTTTTTCCTCCGCCACCCAACTGACGGGGGCCTGATCGACGGCACGGTCGGTGAAATTCGAAACCACCTGGACCCACATCCACGCCGAATCCTCGTTCACTACGGGCTCGATCGGCGATTCACGCCACGCTTCGATGCGGACTTTGTTGTGCGCCAGGTCCATTGGTTTGGGCGTGGCAGCAAAGTCCAGCTGAGGGAGCGCCAGCGACAATGAAAACTGGCCAGGTTGCTCGCTGGCGGAAAAATCCAATGTCCACAGCGCCCCGCCATCACTCAACGGTTGCCCGGCATTCAGCGCTGGCTGCACTGTCGCGGCCAATGCTTCGGCGGAGGTACCCGACCATACCAGCCATGCCTGCAAACCCACCAACGGGCTCAATGCATTGGGCAAAACGTTGAAGCGGTGCCGCGCGCCCAGGCACGGAAAAAGGCTGCGAGAATCCAGCTCAGCGTGGATTTGATCGAGCACCAGACTCAACTCTTCAGTCAGGTCTGCGGCGATCAGACGCCCGGACAATTCCCGTGGCAGCTCAACGCTTTCAAGGCGCAACACCAGATCGAACAGGCTGCTGATGCTGGACTCCGCCGTTGAGGCGAGTTGCCATTGCACCCCTGCCTGTACCAATGCCTTGGGCATGTCCAGATCGGCAGGTTGCAAGCCGATCGCGGGCGCCTCACCTCGCCAGTGCAAACTGATGTTTTTATCGGTCCACGGGCTGCCGCTAACCGGTTCGACTCGCAGCGTATGGATCTGCCCGCGACGACACAGCACGCCCAGCGTATTGCGCTCGACTTCCACCCCGTCCAGAAAAATGTTGACCTGGTTTTTCCACGGACTGGTCGCGACAGCTGTGACATCGAACGACTGCTCGATCGCACTGGCCTCGGCATGTGCCTTGACGCTGGCCGTGACCGTCCTGGCCCCGGCGCTTTTTGGCGTGTAGAGCAAACTGGCCCAGCCACCGGCCCCGGTGACAGTGCGCACGATGTCGTCCTCGGGTGTCTCCCAGTCGACCAACGCATTGGTCACCGGATCGCCGTCCCCCAGGGTCACGTCGTGTAATACCTGCACGCGCAGCAACACGCTTTCTTGCTCATCGACAATCGGAAACTTATTGGCGCCGCGCACCTCGCCGACCTTGACCCGGTTGCGCGCCAGTGACATGGGTTTATCCGGTGACGGCAACAGCAGCTTCGAGCAGACCAGTGACAATACAAACCGGCCGTCACTGCTGTCGTCGCTGGTCAGCGTCCAGACCGTGTCGACGCTGTCGACCGGCACGGGTTGTTCAAGCGCCGGGCTGACCACGACGCCCAATTGCGTCTGGCTATCGCCGCGCCAATGCAGCGACAGTTCAGAGTCCAACAAAGGACTGTCGACAGGCACGCGGATCTGCAAGGGATGGGCACTGCCACGATTCGGATAACCGGTCGCCTCCCAGCCCGTCGCGTTTTCGTCGACAATCACCGACAGCTCACGCCACGGGTCCGTGGCCAGTACGCGGACATCGAAGCGGCGTGAAACCACACCGCCAGCGTAATAAGGGCTGACAACCGACGCTTCGATGACGAACTCACCGGCCTGCGTTGGCTGGTAATCGAAATACGCCCAACCATCGTCACCGGAAACAGCGGCGCCTTTGACGCCTGCACCCGCTTGCGCCCAGGTCACGGTGCGCCCGCTGATGGCCTGCGCGGTGTAAAACGACACCACTCGAACCCCCAATTGCACCTGTTGCCCGTATTCGAAAATCGGGTAGTAAGCCGCGTCCTTTTCCGCCCCGAAAGCCAAACGGTGATGCCCCAGCGATACGGGAATGGTGTAAGCCTCGGCGCGGTACTGGTTGAGCAGGTTCAGCGTCAACTCATGCTCTTGGTCATCGCCGAGGAAGGGGCAGTCGAGCAACCATTGGTCTTGCAGCGGCTGATCAACCTGCCAGTCGGGTGTCGCCAGAATGGCGTCTTGCGGATTGCCCTGGATGATCAGTGCAGCCTTGGTTTCACGCCAGCTATTGTCCGGCTCAGGCACAAAGGTCAATCGGTGAGAATCGGTGTCTGTCGCGCCAATGCACAGGTGCAACGTACGGCCTGGCGCCAGGGTCTCTTGGTCTATCTGCAACGCCTGCAACGCCAGCGGCGCCAGACGCAATTGGATGTCGACGTGGGTGATACGCAGTCTCGAAGCCTCAATATGCGCTTCATTCAGAGGGCTGGTAATTTCAAGACGAAGTATGTCGCCACGCGCAATCGGCAGTTCCAGCGCCTGTTCGTATTTAATCGGCCTGAACTCCAGCGGTTGTCCCGCTGCCAGTCGGGCCCGGTCTTGCTCGCTATTGCGCGAGTCTCCAGGCTTGAGTTCAATCTCCAATAACAACTGCGTATCTCTCCAGAGGCGCAGCCAGCCTGATTCCTCGTGCCGTATCTCACAGAGGAAAGTCAGGGTGTAATGCGCGTCGACGCCGGGGTCTTTGGGCAAGGTCATCTCTTGTCTCACCCAGCCTCCGTCCACGGCTTGCAGAAAGGAGGTGACGTTACCCTCATACATTTCACTGCCGGTGCCGACCAGGCCACTTCTGCTCCAGTGCTCCAGATCGGTAAATTCGCCGTTGCGCACCAGACTCTCGTTCGCTTGAATCACCGGTTCATTCATGATTGCGCACTCCCTTGAGCATTGTGTTTTGACCGGTACGTTCAGCTTTGGTCACCATGTCTTCGACCGTTCGGGCAAAGGTCCGCTCGCCGGCCTTTGCGGTGTAGCGAACACGCAAGATGATGTCCGTCAGCGAGTTCAGCGTGGCCGCTTGCGGGCTTTTCAACGGCCAGGGAAAACTGATTTTCCAACTGGAAACCACCCCGGTATTTTCAAAAGGATTGAGCAAACCCTCGTCGGGTTTCATCGCCGTCAGACCGTTGTCGGCAACGCCTGTGGACAAGGCAATCTGCTGACCGCTACGCAGGTTGAACAACACATCCGAAGGCGCCGTGCCTGTCGGTTTGTGCAAATAGGCCACCGACTGCGCCGTGGCTCGGGTCGCCGTCATGCTGCCGATCTGCAGCAAAGTGGCCCGCACGTCCTCGTAGGGACCGGTCAACACCGGCAGATCGACTTCTACCCCACTGATCTGGCGGCAGTAGTGCCCCGGATGATCACGATCAAACAATAGCTGCGTCAGTTTGAATTCCAGCGTGCCGCTCTCGCGCAATATTTTGAGCGCACTGGCCCAGCCGTCAGCGCCGGTTTGCAAGTCCACCCGGTCCTCGAACAACTGCCGCAGGGAGACGGTCTTCACCAGTTCCAGCCGCCGCTCGTGGCGCTGCAGGTATTCACGCTCCATACGCAGCAAATGCCCACGCAGGTGCTCGCCGGCCGTCAGACCATGCCGATGATCAAGCCAGACATTGGGCAGGGGAATCTGCGCATCGTAATCACCGGTCTCGGCGCTCAGGGATGCCTGGGCGTTGAGGCACAGGCTGATGACGGCATCGTAAGCCTGATAGTGCAAGGCCTTGAGCTGGCCCAACAGCCAGCCGTACAGCTCGGCATTGCTCGCGCGTTTTTTCAGAAAGTTGTAAACCGTCAATGCCTGATCGTTGGCCCTGAGGGTTTGCTCAAGATTCAATCGGGCCGCCGTGATGGCGTAACCCTGCGCCACGATTTGCGCGTCGATGGCCCGCACTTCCGCCAAGGCCTGATCACGTTGCAGCGCCCATTCGTTGCGACGACGGCGATACGCTTCGGTGGTGGCTTGCCTGTCGGCATCCAGCTGCTTCATGTTCGAGGCGATGCCCAATCCGAAGCTGACGGCTTCAAGCACCTGGTCGGCGCGGTGCCCGCCATTGGCGAAGCCGAAAATATTCGGCAGCGCCGCCATCAACGCCGCAGCGGGCTTGATACTGGAGGACGTCACCGCCAGGACTTTCGCTGTGGCCAGGTTGTCCATGACCTCATATTCGTATTGCGAAATATTTTCGACATAGCGTTTGTTGTAGGCTTCGGCGCGCTCGCTGGCCACCAGGCTGCTTTGCTGCAACGCGGTCACATTCGCCTCCAGTTGGGCGATGGATTGCTCCTGCATGGACCGGGCGTAAGCGCCCAATTCGACGATATGGCTTTGCTGCGTCTCTTCCTGCTCGGCACGATCCCTGCGTTCCAGCAGGTTCAGCACCTGGCTGCCGTAATCCTGCAGCGACTGCACCGCACGCAACGCGACCTCGAATATCACCCGCCAGCGGAACGCGTTGACGACCAACCGCCCGCCCATCGGCCGCGGCCCGGCGACACCGCCCGCTGCCAGATCACGCAGTAATTGATTGGGATCGGTGGGCGGGCTGAACAACGGGATATCCAGTGGTTTGCCATCGAGGGTGAGATTGTTGCGCAGGTTATCCAGACGCTGTTGCGGTGCCGCGAACAGGTCCAGCAGTGACTGATTGATCGGTATTTCAAAAGGCCCGCAACCCACCACCCCGAGAATGGGCGGGGTATCGGAAGCGGCAGGAAGATCCGCCAGGCTGTAATCCAGCGTTTGCTCGAACTCATCCAGCGCCGTGCGCGCACCGCACTGGGTCAGCAAGCTCTCAACCGTCGCGGTTTGCCAACGGGTCACGGTGCGTGCCGTCGGTGCCTTGCCCATCAGAAACCCGGCCTGCACATAGCACAACTTGGCCGCCACCAGACTGTCACGGGTCAGTTGCCGGTAATACCAGTCGCCCCATGCCATCAGGTTTCTCACGTAGTCGCTGAACACCAGAACCTTGAAGTGTTCCGGTGCTGCATAACCGATGGCATCCGGGTCGGTGGGGGCCATGGCCTCAAACCCCGGATTGCCCAGGTCCGCCAGTGGACGGCAGCGCCAATACCGCGGTTTCGGATTGACAAGCTTCGCCGGCGTTTGTGGATCGGCGACGGCTTGCGGATCAAACAGGTAATGCAGCCAGACCTGCGCTTCGCCAAAGCGCTCCTCGTCGCGCATACGCGTGGCCATCAAGTGCGGCAGATGAAAAAACAACTCCCAGAAGAACAGACCGTTGGCACCGTCGAAAGCACCGTTGGGCTCGGTGAATACGACGCCGGTAGGCGGTGGTTCGGACAGAAACTGGGTATCCCAATCCAGTACCGCATCCACGGAAATACCGGCGCGCTGTACCAGTTCCGGAGCGAACAGTGAATTCAGACGGGAGAATT
This sequence comes from Pseudomonas sp. GNP014, assembly GCF_054344005.1. NCBI lineage: Bacteria > Pseudomonadati > Pseudomonadota > Gammaproteobacteria > Pseudomonadales > Pseudomonadaceae > Pseudomonas > Pseudomonas sp. GNP014. The sequence goes on from NZ_JBTGUS010000001.1 coordinate 6,068,709, forward strand.
TCAGCGCCAGGCCGGGCTGATTGAGAGACAGAAATTGCGCGGCGTCGATGCTGTTTTTTACCAGTGTCGGCGCGGAGAAATCCATGAGATCGACAATGGTCAGGTCAAATGCCTTGCCTCCAAGTTTGCCGGCAGCATCGCCGAAGGAGAAGGTGGTTGCCCCCCAGCTACCGGCTCTTCGCGAGTAGGTCAGCACATCAGTTGTCCAGCCGCCCGCTATTGAAAAGGTTTGAACAACATCCGCAGGGTCATCCTCGGTTCTGAAGTTCAAGGCCAGTTTCATGGTCGCATCGCCGTCGCCCAGTCCCGTTGGCCGGCAAAAACCCTGAACCGTCAGCACATCTTTGCCATCCACACGCAACGCCGTGAATTGCACATCCAGATAGGGCGTCATGGCGCCCAGCGTCGTTACGCGAGAGACCACCGTTACCTGACTGCCGATTGGGTGCTGCACCGTCTCGGCGCTGACAAAACGATGCTGCAGCGCCGATTCCAGCCAGGCACCACCATCGTCAGTGACAGGCTGCATCAGCACATCACGGACGACCTGCGCGCTCAGCTTCTTTTTGTCACTCGTCTCGTCGTTGGTGATCAACACACCCAGCTTGCCCTTGGGGTGCAGATAGTTCTCGCGCACCGTCGCAATCAGCCGCGCACCGGCACTGAGATCCTCTTCATACTCCGCACTGTGCACAGCCAACGGCGCCGACCATTGGCCGTTCTGCGTCATGAATGCCAGGTTGATCTCCAGTTTGTAGGGAATGTATTCGTCCGCCTTCTTAAGGGGCACCCGGTCGCGCCACTCTGCCCAGACCAGACACAAGCGGCCATTCCAGAACACCGGGCGAATATCCAGCACGCGATTACCCGCCGGGATGTCCACCGCCTGCCATTCGCTCCAGGCCGCCGGATTGATGGCCTTATCCATGGAAGTGAGTTCAACCTCGACCTTGCGCCAGAAATACTGGAACGGCTGCTCGCGCTGACGCCCGACAAAGTAATAATCGGCGCGGGCCGGGGTCTTGCCGTTCATGTAGCCGCTGATGACATCCAGATTGCAGGTCTGCTCGAACGTTTGCAGGTAATCACGCAGCGCCGCCTGTGCCGAATCGTTGCTCAAGCGGCTCTGAGTGAGAGCACTCTCCAGGGTTTTGAACAGGCTGGTCTTGCGCTGCCGTACAAAAGGATTGATGAAGTTTTCCGGGTAGCACGCGATCAACTGCACGGCGGCCCAGTCCGGGTAATTGTTGGTGAGTTCCCACTCGGCCAGATGGCGCGGGTCGAACTGGTGCGTGGTATAACCTGGCTCTAGTTTGCGATAAACGGCATGGATGTACTGCTGCGCGCAACTGGTCGCTTCGGCCACCCAGGAGCTCTGCACCGGGTAGGTGTCCAGCGGGTCCATGCGCAGTAGTTCAAACAGGTCATCCGGTGTTTCCAGAAAATCATAAGTCTGTGCGCCGAACTGTCCGATGCAGTATTCAAGCAGCGCCAAACGACGTTTTTCCAACAGCCCGCCAATATTGCTCAATGCCATGATCTTTGCTCCCTGGGGGTATCACTCGGGGTGAAACTGTTGCGCAGGCTCATGCCGGCACCTCATCGCCTTCAAAGGTGATGGCCTCAAAATTGGCAGAGGTGTTGCCGGTTTGACTGAAGACAATGAACACGAATGTCCCGCCAGTAGCGCTGGAGACAAAGACACGCGTCAGCCCTTCCTGATTGGTGAAGCCTTGCGCAGGCCGGATGCTCACACTCTGCCTTTTATTCGAATTGACAGGCCTGTAACTCCAGTCCACCAGCAGGTTTTGGCCAAGATTTCCATAGTTATCCCGCAGCCTGGCGTAGAGCTCGACCTCTTGGCCCCGCGGCACGGTTTCCAGGGGCACTGGGGATTTGTCCCTCTCCGAAAAACTCAGCGAGTCGAAATCGGCCATCACCTGGATGGGCGGAGCGTTCTCGGGCTCAAACAAATCCAGCCAGTATTGCGGCGTGTCCGTTCCCATGACCTTGCCCGGAACAAAATCGGTTTGAAGCACGCCGTTTACATCGGTTTGTTTAGTTTCAACCGTGCCGAGCGTCGCACGCCAATAAACCGTAACGAACTTCAACGCCTGCCCCTCAGCATCCGTGAGGGTCACGGTGTAGGTGGCTTTCGAATCGGACTTGTTGGCTACAACGGTCGAGTTGTCGACGTTGCACGTGATCGTGACCAGTTGTTTCAGGTCGCCCTGCGCCTGGATAACCGGCACTCGCGCCCGAGTCTCGCTCAGCAAGGCCAGTTCCGCCGCTTCGGCGTAGGCCCCTTTGTCGAGCGTCGCGGGCAACCGGCCCATCAGAAAAATCGTCAGCGCATCCATGCCGCTGTCGGCTGACAGCACACGCACGCGCATCAACAGATCCAGTTGTGTCAGGTCCTTCAACACTTTGAGCTCTGACTCGTCAACGCGGCTGACACACTCATTGACTTCCTGCACGCTCCAGCCGAAGAACCCGGCCAGTTTGATCGCGGCGGCCTGTTGCGCCAGACGCGCAGCATGGCCGGTGACTTTCGGCAGTGCATTGACCTGACGCAGATAGTCCAGAAGCGCCTGCTCTGGCTGTTCACTCAGGCTGAACGCCCGTGTGAGCGTGGTGAGGTAATAAAGCGTACGCACGGTGAACGCATATTTGTCCGCCTGATTGAGCCAGGCCAGATGACCGTAATCCAGATAGTCCTGCAACAGCGTGGCGCTCAACCCCAGCGTCGTCGTCACCTCCGCCCGCCGGCGCACCTCGCCCAACAGCGTCAGTAACGGATCCGGTTCTTCGTTGCGCCCGCGTAATGTTTCCTGCACATCGAGACCGACGTGTTCGATCACCTGTCGCAGTAATTGGTAGACCGTAGCGTTTGACCAATCGAGCAGGGCAATGGACCGATCGACCGGAACGCCTGCATAGACAGCCAGGGTCTCCCTGACCAACGACACCTGAGCGTCCCGCGCCTGCAAGACCACACTGAGCATGGTTTCGACAATCGAATCGCGCTGCGGCGTGCCGATGTCACCCAGAGCACTTTCAACCGCCCACGCCAACTTGGCACGCAGGAAGCTCAAATAAGCGTCTGCTGTTCCCACTGGGGCCAATACCAGGCCGTCAGCATCCACGACAGGGTCGAGGTTGTCCGCGTGACTGGTGAGAAAGTCCAGCCAGTTGGCCGCGCCTGCAGAGGGTACGCCGGCCATCAACAAGGCGCCGTTGCTCAACAGCGCCGTCGACAGCAGATTGCGAATCTGCTCGAAAAACTGCCGATCCGACTCCGACGCCTCGCTCATGGGCTGCACCGGTGCCACGTGTTGCAGCATCCACGACACCGACAGCCCGCTGTCCTCGCACCATTGCACACAGCTGGACATGGCCTCGATCAGGTTCAACACATCCGGTGTGCCCGAATTGGGCGCGTGGATGGCCGGCTCGCCTGCGAGAGCAGGAAGCCATTGCTCGTGCTCGCCACCGAGCAATGTCAGCATCAGCAAACCTTCCATCGGTGTAATGTTCAACAGCCGAGGCAACTTCACCAGCCGATAAAAACTGGAAACGATCGCCGCGGTGCGCGTCAGGTCTTGGGAGAGCCCGTGTGCAGAGGCCACCGCTAACGCCAGGTAATGATAAGTCTGCAGGTCGATCGCCAGACCCTCGCACAGTTGGCTGATGGTCAGGTCCGAGACGCCCGGTAGCGGCATCAGCGGAAACGTCGCGCCATCGAGCTTGAACGGTTGGCGGTAGTCGCCCTGATGATTGAAGACCTGATCAAACGGTGACAGCACCTCGGCGCGACCGTAAACCGCCAATTCGTCAATAAACACCGCAAAGTCCGCCGGCGTGCATTGGTAGCGCTCGCGCAGGCTCTGGTAAAGGCCGAGAGCCCGCACCACGCCTTCGGTAATTTCCCAATTGTTCGCCGTTTCGGTGCCGCGACTTTCAGCGCGCATGGCAGCCGCCAGAAGCGCGTCCACCTGATCGAACGGCAACTCCAGCCAGTTGGCCAGACGCACCATTCGGTTCATTCGGTCATAGCCGTTCAGCCCTGCGGCGTCGCTAGGATTTGCTGTCAATTTGTGCAGAATTGACGGGGCTGAACTGTCTTCGGTGAGTCCGATCGCCGAATGCTGGTTCTTGTTGATGTAAATCGAACCGGAATGACCGCTTTCCGCCTCATTGGGCGGTACTTCAGGGGTGAATTTCACATTGGCCGAACGCACCGGAGCAAAGGTGCGCACCGACAACAGGCTTTCGATTGCCCGGGTATCGAGCTTTGTCCGTCCACCGAAGAACGTCACCTGGTTGAGGTTCTGCCAATCCAGCACGTCGGCGCCATAGTTGTCCCGGTAAAAATCGTTACGTTCGCCCACCACTGCGGCCGGCTCAGTCAGCAATTGCCGCTGTTTGGGCCCCAGCCGCGATGCATGGATCATGGCAGCACGCGCAGCATCGGTATCGCCGGGGAGCGGCGACAAAAAATAGGGATAGATCAGATCAACCCGTCGGGAAAAATCACCGACCGACAATCCGTGGTGACGGGCGACCGTGTCGATCGTGACCCAGTGCTGGTAATAGGGCAGACCGTTGGGGTAACGCGCCGCGAGCAACGCATCTTCCAGTGGCACGCCGGGTTGGTGTTCGGAGATGAACGTTTCCAGCACCGCGACAATGATGTCGACCGACGATACCGAGCGGTACACCGCATTGAAATCGACCGACAGCCGCTTCAGATCCTTGCGTCGATCATGCAGCGGCAACTTTTCTGTCTCGACGCCGTAAAGTTCGATACGGTCGCGGATCCAGCGCAACAGATCGATCAGATACGCCACCGGCGAGGTGATCGACTCCAGGCCATCCGGTGGGCACAGCGAATCAAAAGAGGTGGGGAACAGGCGTTCATAACTCGGACCATCGACCATCGCCAGAATCCCGCTCGACCGCGCTGCCTGCGCCCCTTTATCGCCGCTGAGGGTCCGCTGAATGAACTGGCGACGCACGTAGGTGGCCATGCTGTTCAACCGGCGCAGAATTTGCCGGGCATCCTCCGCACCCAGCGTGTGCTCCAGCACCAGGCCCTGAACGCCTTTTTCCACCAGTGGAAAAATCGAGCCTCCCTCCTCAAGGTACTGCCTGAGACTTTCCAGCCCAGCATCCCGGGATTGTTTTTCTTCGCCAAACAACTGCTCGAACAGTTGCACGGCAGGACGGCGCGAATCAGCCATGATCAGGGTTCCTTGAGGCGACAGAAGGTCCGAGCAACCTGACACTTGGTGTCAGGTTGCACATTCGATGAGGAAGATTGAGCGCTTCGACAGCAGCGCCGTCTACTGTCAGATCTGACAGGTGCACAGACCGTTAGTCGGAAACAGACTTCAGGAATCCTTCCGGAGCGGGCGCGCGGACTCCACTTCAAAACGCGCACTGTCGACCCAGTCAGACATCGTTGCGTCGTCCGCGCCGTCAGTCAGGGTCTGCCGGAATCGGTACCAGTGACCCGCCTCGGGCAATGTCTGCGTCGCCTCTGCGTCCCACTGCTGGCCGGTAACGGGCAATTGCGCCCACTGCACATCCGGGTTGTACCAACTGACGGCGACGCCCATGCCCTCCCGGCCGCGACCGGAAAACTGCACCGGCTGGCTGACCCACTTGCCCGCCGCCGGCCGCTCGAGGCTGGGCAAAAACGCCCCCAGCATGACCGGTCGCAGTGCCTCGACCGATTCGAACTCCTGCAGTGACGCTACCGCTTGCAACCGGTAATGCCCCCCGGTGAGGGGGCCGACATCGCTCGCCACCGACCAGGTGCGATCGTCCTGCACGATGGCGCTTGCCAGCACTGCCCGCGCAGCCCCGGCCAACGTCACACTGACGGTATCGCCGGGTACACCGAATCCCGACACCACCACCCACCGTCCGATGACGTCGCCCTCGACCGGGGTTTCGATGAACGGGGCGGCCGGGACGACCTGATAGTTCACAGGTTCGGTATTGTCCGACTCGCGCCGCTTGCCGGTGTCATCCATGAACCATTGCCGGGCCCAGATGGTTTTGTGGCCCACCGGCAAGGTCACTTCGGCTTTCCAGTAGCCCTCCTGGTTCACCGCCACATCCTTGAGCCAAGGCTCGGAGAGACCTTGCAGAAACACATCGACCAGCCCATTCGCCATCCCCGTTCCTTCCAGCATCGCGGTACGTGGCAGCTTGTCGTTCATCGTCGGCTGGGTGATGAACGGAGGCAGCAGTACCACCTCGAACGAGCGCCGGTCACTGTACTCAGAGTGCCGTCCGGCCAGTGTCTGCCGAGCATCGATGGTGTAGCGCCTGAATTCCAGATCGCTCAGATCGATCGACCAGTCACCGTCCTGATCCAGTTTTTTTGGCGCCCCCAGAGGACTCTCGGAAAGGAAGTCACGCAACTGCAACGTGGCGCCTTGCATACCGTTCTGGCCTGCGACCGTCATGACGCGGCCGACTTTCGCGTCGCCTTCGGGCTGAGTGATCACCGGCACCAGCATGGGTAGATGGACGGTAAAGCTTTTCGATGCCGGATCCGAGGGTTGCTCGTCGACGAATTGAGTCACGGTCACGGTATGTACCACGTCCGCGGCAAACGCCTTGTCACGCCGAAATTGCCAGCTGCCTTCACTGACAATGCCCGGGTACACAACGTGCTCTTCGTCGCTGAAGCGGATGTTGACGTCTGCTCCCGGCCAGCATGTGCCACGGAACATGGGTGAGAGGCCATCCTCGAGCGGATCATCCACGCCGGGAGCCCGTGGCGGGATCGTGACCTTCAGTGCCACCCAGGTCGGCGACCACTCTACGCCGATGAACTGCTTGATATGAACTTCCCGTTCGTCCGACGGCCCCCATTGCTCGATGGCCATGCTGGACCATTCCCCGCCCTTCACGACGACATCGGGGGCGGCCAGATGTATGCCGCCGGGATGGTAGAGCCTGACGGTGGCGCCGTTGTAACCTTTGCCGCTGAAGGTGGGTTGGTACTCCCTTGAGAAGTCCGTTTCATACACATCAGGCATTTGCTTGTCGACCGTGTACTCCAATTTGACTGACTCGATCCAGCCATTGGCTCCGTCCCGAACCTTTTGAATGACCTTGAGCTTATAAGTGCCGAATGGCCAGCCTGTCGCGGTTGTTTGCCAGAAGCCGTCTCTGACTACAACAGACGGCGGTGCAGTGACTCCCGAGTCTGAGGGCAGAGTGAATTCGACCGTTGCACTGGAGTGGCCGCTGCCTGAGAACCGAATGCCGCCATCCGCGAGAACGGTCATTTGTGGTTCCAGCAGCGCCGGGGGGCGGATCTTGAAGGCGCGGGGACCGCTGCGCCCGGATTCGTATTCGTCCCGCACGTTTATGGCCACCAACGAGGCGGGCCCTACGGGCACTTGAACCTCGGCACTCCAGTTTGCCTGCGTCAGCACGGCGCTTTCACCGACCGGGGTTGACGTCCCGTCGATGAAAATTCGAACAATCCCCCCGACCCCGCCATTCGATCCAGTCAGGGTAAAACTCTGATTCTGCTCCGTGACAGGAATCATGGAATTTATTGCAGGGGTACCGGGCGGAAATTTGGCATTGACCGTCACCAGATTCGACCAGCCGGGCAATACAGAATTGCCCATCGACTGTTGAGCGATAAACGTAAAGGATCCATAGGGCAAGTCGTGCTGCAAATACGTCGACCAGAGCCCGTCATTGCCAACCTGGGCCTCACCATAGGTAATGATGCCCGAGCCTGATTGATAAATTTTCACGGTTGCAGACGGAAACCCTTGGCCTTCAACCCTGGGTCTGCTTTCCCTTACGACATCATCCTGTTTCGGCTCACGGATGGTAGGGACGCCGTAATAATTGAAACTGATCGGCGTCGAGTAACGAGTAGCCCATCCAGTTTGCGAATGCCTGACCTTGATGCTGTAAGTCCAGGGCTTTAAGCCCTCGCGCACTTTGAGGGTCCAGTTGGCCTGGTTGCCGAGAATCGCCGGACTCATGGAGGCGTTAGTGCTGTCTTCGACGATGTCAAGATAGCCACTCGTAACACCCGTGCCGAAGACTGTTGCTGTCAGTTCATCTTTACCGGTGATAACAGGTAGCTTTCTGACGAATACCGGTTTGTTTCTTGTCTCGGACCAATCGGTTTTGTATTTCCATACCGTGGAATACTCGCCATAACCCTCCGGAAGTCCAATAGCAAGGCATTCGTTCCATTGGCGGCCCTTGTACCAGACCCCCTCAAGCAATTTCACGTAATATCCGTTGGGGCCGTAGTAATCAATCCAGACCTGATGCTCTCCGTCAGACTGCGGGACATTGAAGATGATCGAACTGTTGGTATCGACGGTTTCGGTAAACTCCCAATCCCGAATTTGCAAAGGCCCGACATACAGTCCGTCCGGACTCACCCCATCCGAGAGAAGCGGCGGTTCTTGATTGGCGCCAAACACGTCGGCCTCGCCGGGTGCACCTTCCAGATCCGTATCCTTTGACATGACTCTGCCCTCATCGTCGCTATGTCCGAGAGGTATGTGTACGCCGCCGGATAACCGGCTGCCTACCTGTAAAATCTGACAGTCCCGACAGACGGTAGCTTTTCCTACAACGCAGGCTGGCAACGTCCTTCAGCCATACGCACATGGCTACAGTGCCTTGCGCCGTTGCCTACACATCCCTCAGAATCCGCCGACTTGTGCGCTTTGGTGATGCCCCGTAACTTGGTCCGTGCCGCTGCCAATCAGTGGTCGGGTTTAGTCGCCCAGGGGTGTGTCACCAATGTGTATAAGCGTCATCCAGTCGGGTATTCCCTATCCCCGCACTCGATGGTGGCTGTTCGCAGGGCGCTTCGGCGCGCCGGTTTTTGGTGATACCCCCCGGTCGACTAACCTGCGTCCAGCCGCCACCCTTCGTTTAGTCGCGAAGTGGTGAAGGCCCTCACTACAAGGGTTATCACTATGTTCAAAGACACACCGAATCCCCCGGCAACCGACCCGGTTTCCCCCTACACCTCAGCCGATTCAAAAAAACTCAACGAGGCCGCCGAGCGCGCCCTCGACCACTACCTCAAACCCGAACCCCCATCGCGCAACTCCGTGGATCGCGGCATGCAGATGTTCATGGTCAGCCCCGACCTCAACCCCGAAGCCGTGGCCATCCAGACTTACGAAACCTTTTCCTCGGTCAGCATTCTGCTGCTCGACCTGGCCGACAGCCTGGACGACAAGCCGCGCCATCTGGCGATGGCGATCTATCAATTGAGCGAAATGGGCCTGTTGCTGGCGGAGAAGACGCTCGACCGTGAGCGGGCGATTGCCGTGACCTGATCGTTAACCCTGCGGGCCTGCACTGCCGCCATCGCGGGCAAGCCCGCTGCCACAGGTTCTGCGCGCGGACACAACCTCCGAGCGCGACGAAAACCCTGTGGGAGCTGGCTTGCCAGCGATAACAATAATGACGGCGCCGCCGCACTCAGGCCGAGGCCGGCAACGGCTGAAAGCTGAAGTACTGACGCAACGCCTCGACCAACTGCCCGTATTCGGGCGGCGCTCGCAGCAGACTGAAACCGGCGTCGTAATGCAGCGGCGTCGCATCCTCGTGGCACCACAGGCATGACGCGGCCAGGTCGATCACCTGCTGGCAACCGTCACCGCAGGGAATTTTCAGGCGCAGATGGAAATCCGCACCGACCATCATCGGCAACTGGCTGATCAGCATCAGCCCGTCTTCGGACACATTGCCCAGAAAACCGATGGGTTTGTCGGTGACGCTGTTGAACACTCTGAGGAAGTACGGCAGCTGATGCCGTTCGATCCGGCGGTCGGTAAACATGATGCGCAGTTCGTCCTGCAAGGCTCCCTCACAGAGCCGCACCCTTGCTTCGGAACGCGCCTGTGTCGCAGGCACGCTCTCCCCGCTTCCGGTGTGACGGTCGCTAATACGCCATCACCTTACAACTGCCAGTCGCAGGTGTTGCACGGGTCATCGCGGATTCACCGGCGACCCGATTCATTCGACTATAGCTCAGCCTGTACAACCGGCCAGCTTTTGTATGACAACTGTCATCAAGAGCCCGTCGGGCGCACCACCGCTGCTGCGCTGCGGGTCGGGTAATGGCCCAGGCTCTGCAGGGTTTCCAGACGGGCGCGGGCGCGGAAGGCGTATTCGCTGTTGGGGTACGAGGCGATGATGAACTGATAGGTTTGCGCCGCATCGACAAACATCTTCTGCCGCTCCAGGCACTGGCCGCGCATCATCGACACTTCCGGCCACACATACGGGCGGGCACGGCTGGCGCGTTCGACCTTGGACAGTTCGAGCATCACCTGCTCGCAATTGCCACGGTCATAGGCACTGTAAGCGTTGTTCAAATGATGGTTCATCGACCAACGGGTGCAGCCCGTGACGGCGAGGACGCTGAGGGCAAGGGCGGCAATGGGCAACAATCGCATGGGGGTTCTCCTGTCTTGAGCTCTGTATCGACCCATGGTCGGAAATCTTCAGGCGCGTTTGTCCCAAAGTTGCCGCGTTCAATAAAGAAAATGATAAGTAGTGCAAACGAACAATGACTACACCCAAAGAGCATAGTAGCCTTCGCTGGCGCTTGAACCTGAGGAGTCTTTGCATGTCCGTCCGTCGTACCAAAATCGTCGCTACCCTTGGCCCGGCCAGTAACTCGCCGGAAGTTCTCGAACAGCTGATTCTGGCTGGCCTGGACGTCGCCCGTCTGAACTTCTCCCATGGCACCCCCGACGAGCACAAGGCTCGCGCAAAACTGGTGCGTGACCTCGCTGCCAAGCACGGCCGCTTCGTCGCCCTGCTCGGTGACCTGCAAGGCCCGAAAATCCGTATCGCCAAATTCGCCAACAAGAAGATCGAGCTGAAGATCGGTGACAAGTTCACCTTCTCCACCAGCCATCCGTTGACCGAAGGCAACCAGCAAGTGGTCGGCATCGACTACCCGGACCTGGTCAAGGACTGCGGCGTGGGCGACGAGCTGCTGCTCGACGACGGCCGCGTGGTGATGCGCGTCGAAACCGCCACCGCCACCGAACTCAACTGCGTGGTGACCATCGGCGGCCCGCTGTCCGACCACAAAGGCATCAACCGTCGCGGCGGCGGCCTGACCGCGCCGGCCCTGACTGAAAAAGACAAGGCCGACATCAAGCTCGCAGCGGAAATGGAAGTCGACTACCTCGCGGTGTCCTTCCCGCGTGACGCGGCCGACATGGAATACGCCCGTCAACTGCGCGACGAGGCCGGCGGCACCGCCTGGCTGGTGGCAAAAATCGAACGCGCCGAAGCCGTGGCCGACGACGAAACCCTCGACGGCCTGATCAAGGCGTCCGACGCGGTGATGGTTGCCCGTGGTGACTTGGGTGTGGAAATCGGCGACGCCGAGCTGGTGGGCATTCAGAAGAAAATCATTCTGCATGCACGCCGCCACAACAAGGCGGTGATCGTCGCGACCCAGATGATGGAGTCGATGATCCAGAACCCGATGCCGACCCGCGCCGAAGTGTCCGACGTGGCCAACGCCGTGCTCGACTACACCGACGCCGTGATGCTCTCGGCCGAATCCGCCGCTGGCCAGTACCCGCTGGAAGCCGTGCAGGCGATGGCGCGCATCTGCGTCGGCGCGGAAAAGCACCCGACCGGCAAGACCTCCAGCCACCGTATCGGCAAGGAATTCACCCGCTGCGACGAAAGCATCGCACTGGCGACCATGTACACCGCCAACCACTTCCCGGGCGTCAAGGCGATCATCGCCCTGACCGAAAGTGGTTACACCCCGCTGATCATGTCGCGCATCCGCTCCTCGGTGCCGATCTACGCCTACTCGCCACACCGCGAGACCCAGGCGCGTGCGGCGATGTTCCGTGGCGTGTACACCATCCCGTTCGACCCGGCTTCGCTGGAACCGCACGAAGTCAGCCAGAAGGCGATCGACGAACTGGTCAAGCGCGGCGTAGTGGAAAAAGGCGACTGGGTCATCCTGACCAAGGGCGACAGCTACCACACCACCGGCGGCACCAACGGCATGAAGATCCTGCACGTGGGCGACCCGCAGGTCTGAGTGACCGGTTGCTGAAAAACCAAAGCCCCGCCGTGTGAACGGCGGGGCTTTTTGTTTTCCGGCCCATCAAAAAATCGCAGCCTTGTGCAGCACCTGCACGTGATTGGCGGGGTCCTTTCAAGCGTGGCCGCAGCTGCAATTTTGTGGCAAGCACTGTGTCAACTGTCAGATCTGACAGTAGACGGGGCAAGCATTCGGGCAGTTACTTGAGTCGAGAATCCTCTACTCAAGGAGAACGCCATGGATCACTCGAACCGACAGGCACCAAAAGCGGGAACGCTGGATGAAGACTTTGCCGACGCTGGCGTTTTCCGGCTGACGCTGCCGGCCCTCGGACGGCAAAGCCATGTGGGGGGGATCAGTTCGGACAGCGCCTCGACACGCTTGTATTTCGCAGGTCAGGCAGGCTCCGGGGTCACTGATCAGGCTTACGTTCTGGGCTGCCTGACGCTGGACGGCAAGCTGGACCCGACCTTTGGAAACGAGGGCATTGCCAGTGGTGCTTTTACCGTCAGAACCGAGTCCAAGGGGCGATCGGTCATCTGCCTGAGCGACGGCAAGAAACTGCTTCTGGGCACCGTCGCTGAAAGCAGACCTGCACTGGCGCGCTTTACATCCGCAGGTGTGCTGGATAGCACGTTTGGAGACCAGGGCTACGTCATCCTCCGGTTGCCCGCAGGTGCTGACGAACAGACCGCGAAGGCAGCCAGTGGTAGCGAACAGGCTTCATCGGGCAGCATCGTGTCGCTGAACGACGGAAAAATCCTCGTGGTGTACACCTACGCCATTACGCACGGAGAGGACACACAGGCGTTCCTGTACTTGCTCAACAGCGATGGTTCTCTGGACACCTCCTTCAATAACAAAGGCTATGTTCAGGTCCTCTACCCGGGTGCGGCGCCTGCCGATGTAAAGGTGCGCAACGGCTTGATCGATCAGGATGGCAAGCTCGTCATCTGCGGCGCACTGGCACCCCGCTCCGGCACATCCGCCGCCCTGTTTGCACGCTACCTGCGCGACGGCAGCCTCGATCCGCAGTTCGGCAACAACGGGTTTGTCATTGAGCCGATGTCGGGGTCTCCGGTTCTTGAGTGCGTGATCCAGCAACCGAACAAGCGGCTGCTGGGCATCGGCAAAACCGGCACTGAAGGTCTCCTGATCAGCCTGGAACCGGATGGTGAATACAATATCCAGTTCAATCGCGGCAAGCCTCTGCTGACCCGATTGGAGTATGCATCCACCTACTGGAGCAGCGGGGTCATGCAACCGGACGGCAAGATCGTGCTGGTCGGTAAATACCAGCAGTCCGACCAACCGTCCCCCGCCGTCATCGGCAGAATGTTGAGCGACGGCTCGTTCGATTCAACATTCGGCAACGCCGGCTGGGTGGGCACGCCATTTACCGGGGCGCTTTCTTTCGACAGCCTCGCGCTCCAGGCGGATGGAAAAATCGTAGTGGCCGGAACCTACCTCAAAGACTCGACGAATCAAGGATGGGTCCTGCGTTACCACGGGCGTGACTGAACAAGGGGCGGGCTATTTCAAGGAGATGAACATGAGCATTGATTCAAAGGTTTTGCGCAATGAAGGACAGCTCGACCCCGCCTTTGGTGACGGCGGCCTGGTCTTGCTGAATGCTCCCGGCGCTCCCGAAGGCAGCGTTAACCCCAAAGGCATGGGCGTTGATGCTGACGGTCGACTGTATGTGGTCGGCGATGTGCAGCTCAAGCGTCAGCGGGTTGATTACTACTGCGTGAGGCTGACGGCAAACGGGATGATCGACCCGACATTTGGCAAGGACGGTTATGTCATCGCGGCGTTTGTCGAAAACGATGAAGGGCGCTCCTACTCGCAGATCAGCGAGGTGGTTGAACTCAGCGATGGAAAAATCTTACTGATCGGCCACTATTACGATGGCACCTTCAACACCTGGAAAGGCCTGATCCGTCTGCATCCCGATGGCACTCCGGACTCGACATTCGGCAATAACGGCACAGTGCTGATTGCACTTGGCAGCATCGGCGAGATTCAGGCGCACAGTTTTGAAGCGCCGTCGACCTCCTCCGGCATCGCTGCCGCAGGTAACAGTGTGATTCTGCCTGACGGCAAAATCCTGTTGCATGAACCTGTGTATGACGGCGTGGAAGAAACCCAAACGGCGATCATTCGCCTGACACCGGACGGTGCGCTCGATCCCGACTTCAACCAGACGGGCATCGTCCGGATTGCCTTTGCCGATTTTGCGCATACCCACCTCACCGACGTTCTGGTCAGCGCTGACGGCAAATACGTATTCAGTGGTTATTGCCGGGACCTGGCTAATGAAGGATCCCGTGCGCTCTTCACGAGATTGCTTGCCACTGGCGCAACTGACGTCTCATTCGGCAACAATGGCTATCGGTTAATTGAACCGCAGGAAGCTTCAATGAGCTTTCTGTTAGAACGTCTTGTTGCGCAGACGAACCAACGCTTGCTTGGCATCGGTTACACGCTGGATGACGCAGAATGCGGTTTGTTGGTCAGTCGTGAATCCGATGGCAGTGCCAACATCCAGTTCAATCGCGGCAAGCCGCTGCTGACCAGTCTGGACGACCGTGAAACTTACTGGCATCACGCGTCTGTCCAGAAGGACGGAAGCATTCTGGTGTATGGCCACATTTATAAGCCCGCGCAGGTCGTCGTGGCCCGATTCACCGACGCCGGCATCCTGGACAAAAACTTTGGTGCGGGCACGGGCTGGCTGCAGTTCGATGCCGACCCCTTCGGGATGGCGTCCGCCTTGATCACGGATCGCACGGTGCTGTTTTTTGCAGCAGTCCGCGTCAATAATCATCACCAGTTGGGGGTTGCCAGGGGGCTTATCGCCCCGCAAGCATGACTGAGCGACCCCTGAAGAACCCATTGGTCGCCACCTTCGCCAGCGCTGTCGGGTCAACACACACCTGCGGCCGTTGCTGTCGAAGGCAGCGATCTTTCACTGCCGCTTGATAAACCCGGTCAACGCCGCCAGCGCTTCCGGCGAACGCAGCCGCTGGGTGAACAGCGCGCCCTCCTCCTCGATCACCTGGCGGATCAATTCACGATCCGGCGCCTTCATCAACTGCTTGCTGATCCGCACCGCTTGCGGCGGCAATTCATCGAAGCGCAGCGCCATTTCCCGGGCCTTGGCCAAAGCCGCAGCGCCACTGCCCAACGCCTCACTGGCAATGCCCCACGCCGCCGCTTGCTCGCCGGTAAACCCTTCGCCGAGCAGCAACAACTGCGCCGCCCTGGCCTGACCGAGCAGGCGCGGCAGAATCAGGCTGGACGCAAACTCGGGGCACAGGCCAAGATTGACGAACGGCATGCGCAGTCGTGCGTCGCGGCTGACGTAGACCAGATCGCAATGCAGCAACAGCGTCGTGCCGATGCCCACCGCGGCCCCCGCCACGGCCGCGATCACCGGTTTGCGACATTCGAGCAGGTTGAGCATGAAGTGAAACACCGGGCTATCGAGGTCGCTCGGCGGTTGCTGGATGAAGTCGGCAATGTCGTTGCCGGCGGTGAAGCACTCGGCACTGCCGGTGATCAGCACGGCGGTGATCGCAGGATCGCTGTCGGCCTGTTTCAGCGCCTCGGCGAGCCGGCTGTACATGGCGCGGGTCAGGGCGTTTTTCTTGTCCGGACGGTTAAAGCGCAGGGTCAGTAAACCGCGTTCGCGCTCCAGCAGGATGGCTTCGGTCATGGCATCTCTCAACAGTGCCGGGTTGCGAAGTTCAGTGAGGGTGAAGGGAGGCTGTGGCGAGGGGGGTTATCGCCGTTTGAGTGCGCAGCGCTCACAAAATCATGGGGCCACTGCGCAGCCCGGCGGGGATAAATTCTCTCGCCACAGACACTTCCACAACACAGGCCCCCTCATCAGAGGCTCTTCGAACCCATGAATATCAGCGCTTAACCGCGGGACAGAAACACATCGGCCAGCAGTTGATTGCGCGGCAGTCCGGCCAGATACAGACGCTTTGCAAAGGCATCGACACTGGCGGTTGAGCCGCAGACTAAGGCCAGGGTTTGCCGGGATACAAGGCGCAGTTGCGCCAAAGCGGCGGCTGACTCGGCCGCCGTCCACAGCTCGACACTGAGGTTTTCGCGCTGCGCGGCCAGTGCCATCAGGGGTTTGGCCAGATAGTGTTCGCTCGCCTCATGGGCCACATGAATGATGCGAATCGCGCCCTGGTGATCCTGGCGCAAGGCTTCGCGCAACACCCCGAACAATGGGCCCAGGCCAGTGCCGGCGGCCAGCAGCCATAGCGGCCGGCTGTGCCAGTCCGGGTCGTAATGCAACGCGCCGCCGCGCAGTTCGCCGAGGCGCACCGGGTCGCCGATCTGCAGACGTCGAGCGGCATCGCTGAATTCGCCGGGCTGGCGGCAGTCGAGGTGAAATTCGAGAAAGCGGTCTTCTTCCGGCAGACTCGCCAGCGAATACGGCCGGGCGATGTGATCGAGCCACAGCACCAGGTGTTGTCCGGCGCTGTAGCGCAACGGGCGTTGCGGGGTCAGGCGCAGGCGCAGCACGCTGTCACTGAGCCAGTCCAGCGCCTCGACTTCGGCGGGGCGTCCGTCGGTGAGCGGATCGAAGGTGTGCACCTGCAAGTCTTCGACCACCTGACACTGACAGGCCAGCCGCCAGCCCTGCTGGCGTTGCTCGGCGCTCAAGGCGTCCGGGCGATTGTCCGCCGGCAGGCCTTGCACACATTGCACCAGACAGGCATGGCAACTGCCGGCGCGGCAGCTGTAAGGCACGGCGACACCGTTCTGATTAAGGGCGTCGAGCAGGTTGCTGCCCGCCGCCACCGACCACTGTCGTTCACCGACACGAAGTTCAGGCATCGACATTCTCCCAGGCCGCCGCACAGCGATTGCGCCCGTCACGCTTGGCCCGGTAAAGCGCTTGATCGGCACGTTGCAAGGCGTCGTCGAGATCGTCACCCAGGCCGAGCAAGGTCATGCCCGCCGACAGGCTGAGCGAGCCCACATTCAGACCGACCAGTTCGACATCGGTGAAGGCGATGCGCAAGCGCTCGCAGCAGGCGGTCAGGCGTTCGGCGTCGCAATCGGGCAGCAGCAGCACAAATTCCTCACCACCATAACGCGCCAGCACATCGCCGTCGCGCAGACAGGCCTGAGCGACACCGGCGAATGCCTGCAACACCTGATCGCCGGCGGCATGGCCGTGCAGGTCATTAATGCGTTTGAAATGATCGAGATCGATCAGCGCCAGGCCGTGCACGACATCGCTGTCCATCGTATTGAGTTCGCGCGAGGCCAGGCGCAGAAAGTGCCGGCGGTTGAACAACCCGGTCAGCTCGTCGGTGGCAACCAGGTCTTCGAGCTGACGCATCATCCCGCGCAGGGTGTCCTGATGCGCCTGCAAGGCAAACCGGCGCTGACGCATGCGTTGGCGCGAGACTTGAACGAAGCGCGCGTACAGCACCAGCCACGCCAGCACCATGGCCAGAATGCACACCTGCAACGCGGCGAGTGCCGGCTCGCGCAGGCGAAACTGATAGGCGTCCCACAGCGTGATCGTGCAAAAACTGAAGAACACCAACAGCGCACAGCGGATGAACGCCCGCCGACTGAGGTGAAACAGGCCGAACAACAGGATCAGCACGTAAAACACCAGAAACGCGCCGCGGGCTTCATCCAGATGCGCCATCAGCCAGGTTTGCCAGCCGAGCCCGAGCAGCACCTGCGCTTCGGTCAGGCTGGGGTCGGAAAAGCGCTGGTTGCGTCCGCTCCAGAACAGCGCGAACAGCGTCGCCTGACTGATCACCACCAGCGCGCTGCCAGTGGCCACGGAGCTCAGGGACTGGTCGTAATGACCGGTGAAAAACGTCAGCCACAGCAGCAGCAAAGCCAATCCATAGGTGGCCGCAGCAAGGGCGAAGCGTTTGAGCAAAAGACGTTGAATGGCGTTATGGGTCAATCGTTGACTCACCGTGCGATAAGAGGCTGACCGAGTGTCCTACTCTACAGACCGGCTGCCACTTTAGTGGCGTAGTCGATAAATGACCACCGATTTTCGGGCTCGAAAATTGACGTCAAATGCATGACCTGAAAAGCCCCTCACCCTAACCCTCTCCCGGAGGGAGAGGGGACTGACCGAGTGGTTTATCCGAGGTACGCCGACCTGAAACATCGCGCCGAACTCAGGTTTGAACAGCATGAAGATCGGACCCTTTCCTGAGTCGAACTCAGGTTTGAACAGTGTGAAGATCGGCCCCCTCGCCTCTGGGGAGAGGACTCAGGTGAGGGGATAGCTCTTGAAGTGCAAACCCGCTGTCCGATATTCGCCCACCCATGCGACCAACGAATGACTGCCGGCGCGTGTACGCCCCATCGAGGCGCGGTATACTGCCGCGCCTTTTTAGCGTCGCGCCACAGAGGGACAGCTACGAGCCGCAAGCTTCAAGCGGCAAGCTCAAGCTCAAGCTCAAGCTGTCCGCGTACTGCTTTAACTTGCCGCTCGAAGCTAGAAGCTTGTAGCTGCCCCACCGTTTTTTAGAGGAGCGCGACTCATGACCGTGATCAAGCAAGACGACCTGATTCAGAGCGTTGCCGACGCCCTGCAGTTCATTTCCTACTACCACCCCGTGGATTTCATCCAGGCGATGCATGAAGCCTACCTGCGCGAAGAATCGCCAGCGGCCCGTGACTCGATGGCGCAGATCCTGATCAACTCGCGCATGTGCGCCACCGGCCACCGGCCGATCTGCCAGGACACCGGCATCGTCACCGTGTTCGTGCGTGTGGGCATGGACGTACGTTGGGATGGCGCCACCATGAGCCTGGACGACATGATCAACGAAGGCGTGCGCCGCGCCTACAACCTGCCGGAAAACGTCCTGCGTGCCTCGATCCTCGCCGACCCGGCGGGCGCTCGTAAAAACACCAAGGACAACACCCCGGCAGTCATCCACTACTCCATCGTCCCGGGCAACACCGTGGAAGTGGACGTGGCAGCCAAGGGCGGCGGTTCCGAGAACAAGTCGAAAATGGCCATGCTCAACCCGTCCGACTCGATCGTCGACTGGGTACTCAAGACCGTTCCGACCATGGGCGCCGGCTGGTGCCCACCGGGCATGCTGGGCATCGGCATCGGCGGCACCGCCGAGAAAGCCGCGGTGATGGCCAAGGAAGTGTTGATGGAATCCATCGACATTCACGAGCTGAAGGCCCGTGGCCCGCAGAACCGCATTGAAGAAATGCGCCTGGAGCTGTTCGAGAAGGTCAACCAGCTGGGCATCGGCGCCCAGGGCCTTGGTGGCCTGACCACCGTGCTCGACGTGAAGATCATGGACTACCCGACACACGCCGCATCCCTGCCGGTGTGCATGATCCCGAACTGCGCCGCCACCCGTCACGCGCACTTCGTGCTCGACGGTACAGGTCCAGCCTCGCTGGAAGCGCCACCGCTGGACGCCTACCCGGAAATCGTCTGGGAAGCCGGCCCGTCGGCTCGCCGCGTCAACCTCGACACCCTGACCCCGGAAGACGTGCAGAGCTGGAAGCCGGGCGAAACCGTCCTGCTCAACGGCAAAATGCTCACCGGTCGCGACGCTGCGCACAAACGCATGGTCGAGATGCTGAACAAGGGTGAAACCCTGCCGGTAGACCTCAAAGGTCGCTTCATCTACTACGTTGGCCCGGTTGACCCGGTCGGTGACGAAGTGGTTGGTCCGGCTGGCCCGACCACCGCAACGCGGATGGACAAGTTCACCCGGCAGATCCTCGAGCAAACCGGCCTGTTGGGCATGATCGGCAAGTCCGAGCGCGGCCCGACCGCGATCGACGCGATCAAGGACAACAAGGCCGTGTACCTGATGGCCGTCGGTGGCGCCGCGTACCTGGTGGCTCAGGCCATCAAGAAGTCCAAGGTGCTGGCATTCGCCGAGCTCGGCATGGAAGCGATCTACGAGTTCGAGGTCAAGGACATGCCGGTCACCGTTGCGGTGGACAGCAAAGGTGAATCGGTGCACATCACCGGTCCTGCGATCTGGCAACAGAAGATCAGCGAAAGCCTGGCGGTCGAAGTGCAGTAAGCGCTTCGCCCTATGAAAACGGCCGGCTCATCCCCAGGGATGACCGGCCGTTTTTGCATGTGCAAACCCAATGCGATAAAAAACCTGCCAAAGCATACAAAATGTTCTTGCGCACCTGTCAGATATGACAGGTTAATTCCAATGCCATTCTTGATAGCGTCAATCCATTCACGCCAACCCCGTGCGCAATGGATTCGAGCATGCCTGACCGACAAGAACTGAGCATCACCACACCTGCCATCGCCAAAAGCGCATCGCTCGCCACCATCGGTAAAAGCTGGGGCGCCGTGGGGCCGACTGGCGCGGCATCGTTCGAGCTGCCGATCCCGACTTCCCCCGGCCGGGGCTGGGATCCACAGTTTTCGCTGAGCTACAACAGTCAGAGCGGCAACGGTCCATTCGGTCTGTCCTGGCACTTGGGCGGCGTGGGTCAGATCAGCCGCCGAACCCATAAAGGTGTGCCGCGTTACACCGATCACGACGAGATCATCGGCGTCGATGGGGAAGTGTGGATGCCAGAGCTGGACGAGGATGGCGAGCTCAAATTCCGTGAAGAGAGCACCTACAACGGCGTCGACATCGGCCCGCACAGGGTGGTGCGCTACTGGCCTCGAGTCGAAAGCGATTTTGCCTTGCGCGAGCGCTGGCAGCGCCAGACCCGAGAAGCAGATCCACCGGTATTCTGGTTGATACACGGCGCCGACGGCTCGCTACACCTTTACGGCAAGACCGAAGCCACACGGCTCGCCGATCCTGAGGCCCGAGGGCGAATCGCCAGCTGGTTGCTGTGCGAAAGCATGAACGCCCGTGGCGAACACATCTGTTTTGAATACAAGGCCGATGATCAGGATCCCGACCCGGTGCATGACTACCGTGCCCAGCGCTATCTGCGCCGTGTGTGCTACGGCAACTTCACCGCCAGCAGCCATCTGTACAGCTGGACGATCGACAATCCCGCCGAACTCGACTGGCACTTTCAGTTGCTGTTCGATTACGGCGAGCGCAGCACCGCGCTGGCCGATGTACCGGACTACGATGGCGCAACGGTGCAACCCTGGCTCACGCGCCAGGACCCGTTTTCGACCTACGGCCGAGGCTTTGAACTGGCGACCCGCCGGCTGTGCCGGCAAGTCCTGATGTTTCATCGTTTCAGCGCTGACCCGGCGATCAGGCCAGCGCTGGTGCGTCGCCTGTTGCTGGAATATTCGACGCCTTCCAGCGACTGGTCTTTCAGCCAGATCAGCGCCGCCCACTATCAGTCTTATGATGCCAGCGGCGGCGTCGAGAACAGCCCGCCCGTGGAGTTCGAATATTCAACGTTCGACATCAATCGCACCCCCACACGCCTGCTCGAAACCGATAACCAACCCGGTGTGGAAGACGGCGGTTTCTACCAGTGCGTTGACCTTTATGGCGAAGGCGTGCCGGGTTTTCTGTGTCGCCATGATCAGTGCTGGTATTACCGTGAGCCACTGCGCCAAACCTCAGGCACCGATGAAATCGGCTACGGGCCATGGCAGGCGCTGGACAACATTCCGTTGGGCGATCGCAAGCGCCCGGTGCAACAACTGCTGACGGACCTGACCGGCGATGGCCGCCTCGACTGGATCAGCGCGCAACCGGGTATCAGTGCGTTTCGCGCACTCAATGCACAGCGTGAATTCGCCGACTTCGTCCCGTTCAATGCATTTCCACTGGAGTTTTTCCACACGCTGTCGCAACTCGGTGATCTGAGCGGTGACGGGCTCAGTTCACTGGGGTTGATCGGGCCGAACTCGGTGCGCCTCTATGCCAACCGACGTGAGGAAGGCTTCGCTCCCGGCGAAGAAGTGCTGCATGTGCCCGTCGATGACCACCTGCCGTTGTTCAGCAACTCGCCCACTGAACTGGTGCTGCTGGGCAACCTGCTCGACAGTGACATGCCTGAGCTGTGCCGTATCCGTCATGACGAAATCAAATGCTGGCCGAACCTGGGGCACGGCAGGTTTGGCGAAGGCCGGGTGATCAGCGCCCTGCCCTTTGAGTACGAAACGTTCGATGCATCGCGGGTACGCATCGCCGACCTCGATGGCAGCGGCGCCCCTGCGCTGATTTATCTGCAATCGCAGGGGTTCGAGATCTACCGCAACCGTGGCGGGAACGGGCTGGAACAAACGCCGATCAGCGTGCCATGGCCTGAAGGCGTGCGCTACGACCGTTCAAGCCAGGTCAGTTTCGCCGACCTGCAAGGGCTTGGCTGCGCAAGCCTGATCCTGACGGTGCCACACATCACGCCGCAGCACTGGCGCTACGATTTCGTCGCCGCCAAACCCTATCTGCTGACCGCGAGCAACAACAACATGGGGTGTAGCGCCAGCGTGGTTTATCGCAGTTCGGCGCAAGAGTGGCTGGATGAGAAACAACGCACACTGGCACTCAAACATCTGCCGATCTGTCATTTGCCGTTTGCCGTGGCCGTGGTCAAACAGCAACGGCAACTGGATGAAATCACCGGCAATTGCCTGACCCAGAACTTCCTTTATCGCGAGGGCGTCTACGATGCCAGAGAGCGTGAGTTCCGCGGGTTCGGCCAGTTGCAACAGACCGACAGCGAACGTGCCGGCGCCGATGACGAGAGCGGTTTTACCGCGCCGGTACGGGTCTGTACCTGGTTTCACACCGGACAATCCATGGATCGTTCGCGTGCGCCCTATTTCAATGGCGATCACCAGGCATGGCCGCTGGGCAACACCCTGTTCAGCCGCTATCACGTCACCGACGAATGCGATGAAACCATCACGCCGCATGATGCCGACACCGAGTACGAAATCGCTCGGGCACTGGTGGGGTCGGTCATCCGCAGCGAAACCTACGCCGAGGACAGCTTCGACGCCCCGGGCATTGCCAGCCCTTATGCGGTGCAGGAGAACCGCTACCTGGTGCGCGAAGTCCGGGCCCGAGGCCAATACGCCTCAGCGGTAATGCTGCCGCTGGTGCTGGAAAGCATCAGCTACCAGTACGACACATTCATCGACGATCCGCTGTGCCGCCACGACCTCAATCTGCGCTGGGACGCCCACGGTTTGTCCACCCATGCACTGACCGTCAACTACGCGCGGCGCCTGACCGAATCGGACACACCGCCGTTCACCGATGTGGATGAGCAACAGTGGTGGCGCGATGCACACGATGCAGCGCAGCAATCCTTCTATCTGAGCGAAACACGCTCGACGTTCATTGACCTGACTGATCAGCCGCAGCAGTGGCGGCTCGGTTTGCCGTGGCAACAGCGCAGCAATGCACTGGTGTTGCCCAAAGGCTCGCTACCGCAAGGTTTGACAGCGCAACAGGTCAGTTATGAGGACATGATCGCGCATCAGGATTCGGCCTACTGGGATGAACAGCGGGTACTGACAACGCAGTCAGTGCAACGTTACGTGAAGCCCGATGGGACGCTGCTCGATGACGGGCAGGCCGATTTTGTCGCACTTGCCGGGCCACTGGAGCTGGCGCAGTTGGACAAGACCGCGCTGCAGGCTTACGACGTTTTACCGCCGCCCTTCGATATTCGCGACGAACTGAAGAGAATCGGTTACACCGCGATGCCGCTGTTGTTTGAGATCGAGCCGCCCATCGATGCCGAACAAGACCTCTGGTCGGCGCACTTCGGCTACGCCACGTATGCCGACCTCAGCGGTTTCTACAAAGTGCGCAGCTACCGCGAAACGCTCAGCCATGGCGCGACCCAAGCCGAATACGACGACTACAACCTGGCGATCATCCGCGTCGAACTGCCGGATCACTGCACCACGCACATCGAGTACGACTACCACGCCCTGCTGCCGCAGCGCATCGTCGACGCCAATGAAAATATTGAAGAAGTGATTTACGAGCCTTCCGGACAGCCGCTGGCCAGCAGTTTTCACGGCACCGAGCGCGGCGTCGCCGCAGGTTTCAAGTCCCTGAGCGAATTTATCCGGCCAGAAGATCATCGCCCGGACCCGGCCATTGAAGCCCCCGAAGACGCGGTGCAAAAAGCCGCGAGCACGCTGCGCAAGGACTTGTTCAGCTGGATGGGCCAAGTGCCGGCGGACGCAGTTGCACTCCCCGAATGGGTCGCCCGGGGATACGTGCTGCCCAGCGGGCATATTCGTGCCAGTGCTCGCCGGCAACTGGCGCAGCGTACGGTGCTGAGCGCTGCGGAACAGGCGTTGCGCGAAGTCATCGCCAGTGCTCACCGCGAACCGGTGCACAGCGTGATGCTCAGCGCCGATCGCTACCCTGACGACGAAATCCCGGCACAGATCCAGATCATCAAAGCCTGCGTCGACGGCTTCGGCCGTGCCCTGCAAACCCAGCAACGGGTCGATCCGGGCAAGGCGTATGCGGTCGACGCCGACGGCGCGCTGATCGTCGAGGATGGCCAGTTCGTGGAAGTCGACGCCGACCCGCGCTGGCGTATCAGCGAGCGTGTCGAATACAACAACAAGGGCTTGCCGGTGCGTCAGTTCCGGCCGTTTTTCGCCGACACCCATGGCTACGTCAATGACCAGTCACTGCGAGAGCTCGGCTATTTCGATCAACTGTTCTATGACCCGTTGGGCCGGTCCATCAAGCTGATCAATGCGCGTGGCGACTTTTCCCGCGAAACCTACCACCCCTGGTACCGCGCCAGCGAAGACTTCAACGACACCGCCGAGCCGTCACCGCCCGCCAGGTCGCCACGCTCATGACTGCCAATGTGCATCGACGCACGCCGGCGCTGGCCGTGAACGATGCTCGCGGCCTGCCGGTGCGACAGGTGGCCTACCTGCGCACGGTGGCGGATGACACGCCCGCAGCCTTGGCCAGCCGCCAGCATCACGACCCCGCAGGACGGCTGATCGAGCAATGGGATCCGCGCCTTTCAGTGCCCTGTCGGGTTTCGGTTCCCGGCCTCGACGGCTCAGCGCTCAAGTCCGACAGCGTCGACGCCGGCTGGCGCCTTCACCTGCCCGGTCTGGCCGGCGAGCCGTTGCAACGCTGGGACGAGCGCGGTACGCGTTGGCGCACGACCTTCGATGAGCAACTACGGGTGATCGCACTCAGCGAAAACGACGAGGCTGATGTCGATGTGTTTACCTACGCCGATGCCAGCGCCGATGCTGCTCACAATCTGCGCGGCCAACTGCTGACACACAAAGATCGCTCGGGCACGCTAAGCACGGACAGCTTCGCCCTCACCCGCCAGGCGCTGACGCAGACCCGGACCTTCGAGGATGGCGAAGCCTTCACCAGTCAATGGCGGTTCAGCCCGCTCGGTGCGCTACTGGAGCAGACCGATGCCGGCGGCCATCGGCAACGCTCAAGCTACGGCCTGGCCGGACAGCTCAAACAAGTGCATCTGCGTGTCAGCGGCAAGACTGACTGGCAGCCGGTGTTGCTGGATATGCAGTACAACGCTGCCACGCAGATCATCGAGCAACTGGCCGGCAACCGGGTGCGCAGCCGCTGGACCTACGCCTTGGCGGACGGGCGTCTGCACACTCAGTCGAGCCGCAAGGAGGCCGGCGAGGTTCTACAGGACTTCGAATACTTTCACGACCGGGTCGGCAATATCAGCCGCATCGAGGATCACGCGTTCCAGCCCGTTTACTTCGCCAACCAACTCGTCAATGGCCACCGTGATTTCAGCTACGACTCGCTCTATCGGTTGACTCGCGCCACGGGGTACGACGACGCCCCGCCCTCAGACATTCCCGGTCTGCCACAGCCGGGCGATCCGAACAATCGCCTCAACTACACCCAGACGTACCAGTATGACTGCGGCGGCAACCTCATCGAACTGCGCCATGCGCGGGCCACGAATGCCTACACCCGGACGATGCGCATCGACCCGCAGAGCAATCGCGGGGTGCGCTGGAAACCGGGCGATCCGGAGCCGGTGTTCGATAGGCTGTTCGACGGCCATGGCAATCAACAAGCCGTGCAGCCCGGCCAGAACCTGCAATGGAATGTTCGCGACGAACTGCAACAGGTGATCCTGATCCCCCGCGAAAACCAGCGCAGTGACGCTGAGCACTACACCTACAGTCAGGGCGCGCGGGTGCTCAAATACCACGAGACTTTCACCGCAACCGCCGAACACTTTCAGCAGGTGCGCTACCTGCCAGGGCTGGAAATCCGCACCAGAGACAACGGTGAAGAGTTGCACGTCATCAGCCTCGTTCACGCGCGCTGCCTGCACTGGGCGCAGAAAAAACCCAAAGACGCCGACGCCGACCAACTGCGTTACAGCCTCGACGATCACCTCGGTTCCTGTGTCATGGAACTCGATCAACAGGCCGGGCTGATCAACCACGAGGGCTATTACCCTTTTGGCGAAACGGCGTGGATGGTCGGCGAGCATGAGGTCGAGGTGAGCTACAAATTCATCCGTTATTCCGGCAAGGAAATGGATGTCAGCGGTTTGTACTACTACGGCGCGCGCTATTACGCGCCGTGGTTGCAGCGCTGGGTCAGTGCGGACACAGAGCAGGCAGATGGCCCGAATCTTTATGCGTTTGTGGGCAATAACCCGATGCGCTATATCGATCCTGACGGCAACGCGCGTGCGGAAACCCTGATTATGGTGACGTCGGAATTTATTTCAGTCATCAATGCTTATTCCACACAGGTAGTGGACCAGCTGCATAACATCCTCCATCCGCTTGGCCTCAACAGAACCATGGTACTGAGCCTGGTCGTCGAAACTGGGTATTGGTATACAGCCACCACAAAGGGTGGAAGTCTCGGCAGCGGATTTGTCGACGGCATTATTCCGCCTCCGACTGCAGTCGCCGCCTATCCGACGGTCGGGGGAGTTTCCGGCGGCAATGCCGCCGGCGATCTCGCAGCGAAAATGCTCGATCCGGTGACGGAAAGTGTCGGGATCAATTTAGGTCCACTGATTCCGCAGACCTCGCAAATGTCTGTCAGCGCCATTGACAAAAGTTTGGGCATTGACCGCCCTGTCAAAGAGATCGAATCGTGGAAAGACATAAAGAGCGAATTGATAAACCCGGCGCTCAACGCTGTACTCAACCCTGAGTTCCTCATCGGCAGGGTGCTTGGCGCAGCGATATCGATCGTCCCGCACTTTCTGAGTCTGTTTAAAAAAGCGCAGGATGCCGAGGACATCAAAAACCGGCTTGACCCAGCGAAAATCGAAAAAATCGAGAACATGCTTAATGAGTGGAAAACCGCAGTAGAGCAACGCGCAGGCTGGGCAGAGAGCGCATTTGACGTGCTGGGCACTGACGTCATTTTGCCCGCCGAGATGCTGCCCAACGTGACCCATATGACCTCCGGGCAACGGTTGGAGCCGATCACTCGCGCGGGCATGCGCCAACAAACCAATGCGGCCTTGCGCCACATTTCACGCGCCCAGGCGATGGTCGGCTGGTACAAGGAAATGGGCACCACGGACAATCAGTTTTTGCTGAAGCAGGCGCGTGCCAACAAGAAAAAGGCGGCCTGATATGGCACTGTCCGAGCTCGCGAGGATGACCCCTTCAGTGCATTGGCATACGCCGACGCTGCGCGCCCATGACCCCAGGACGCTACCGGTCAGCGACGTCGCGTACTTGCGCAATGCGGCCGGTGATGACACTGAGCGCCAGACCACTCGCCGCCAGCACGACACGGCCGGGCGCCTGGTAAAGCAGTGGGATCCGCGCTTGCCTGTGCCGTGCCTGACCACGGTTTACCGCCTCGACGGCGAGGCGCTGAAAACAGACAGCGTCGACGCCGGCTGGCGCCTGACCTTGCCGGGGCTTGCCGCCGAACCACTGCAGCGCTGGAGCGAACGCGGTGACCATTGGCGCACGACATTCGATGAGCAACTGCGGGTGCTGGCGCTCGCCGAAAACGACCAGCCCGATGTCGATGTATTCATCTATGCCGACGCTACGGCTGACGCCGGACACAACCTGCGCGGCCAGTTACACACACTGAAGGATCGCTCGGGCACGTTGCACACAGGCAGCTTTGCCCTCAGCGGCCAGCCTCTGCAAGAGCGCCGTACCTTTCACGATGACCAGGCATTCACCCATGACCGGGTGCTCAGCCCGCTCGGCACGTTACTCGAACAGACCGACGCCGGCGGTCATCGGCAACGCTCCCGCTACGGCGTGGCCGGACAACTGCAACAGGTCCAGCTGCAACTGAAAGATCAAACCACATGGCTACCGGTACTGCTCGCTGCGCAATACAACGCGGCCGCACAGATCGTTGAGCAACGGGCCGGCAACGATGTCATCAGCCAATGGAGCTACGACCCTGCCGATGGCCGTCTGCGAAGACAATCGGCGCAGAAACAAGCGCAGGCACCCCTGCAGGATTTCGAATACGTTTACGACGCCATGGGTAACATTACCCGCATCGACGACCACGCGTTCACCCCGAGTCATTTCGCCAATCAGCGCGTCGATGGCCGTCGCCATTTCAGCTACGACTCGCTGTATCGGCTGACCAGCGCCAGCGGCTACGACGATGGCCCGCTCACCGACATTCCCGGCCTGCCAACCCCGACCGATCCGATCAACCGCCTCAATTACACCCAGAGCTATCGGTACGACGCCGGTAACAACCTCATCGAACTCAAACATGTCCGGGCCGGTGCCAATCACACGCAACAGTTGAGCATTGATCCGCACAGCAACCGCGGCGTGCGCTGGGCGCAGGGGCAACCGGTTCCGGATTTCGACACACTGTTCGACCGCCATGGCAATCAGCAAGCCGTGCAACCGGGGCAAGCCCTGCACTGGAACGCGCGCGATGAATTGACCCGCGTCACCCTGATCCACCGCGAGGACGGTCGCCACGACGCCGAGCATTACCGCTACAGCCAGGGCCTGCGCGTGTTCAAGCGCCACCAGACTTACACGGCCAACACTGAACACTTTCATCAAGTGCGCTACCTGCCGGGACTGGAAATCCGCACCCGCGACAATGGCGAAGAACTGCACGTCATCAGCGTCGGTAACGCACGCTGCCTGCATTGGGCACAGAACAAACCCAAAGGCGTCGACGACGATCAACTGCGCTACAGCCTCGACGACCACCTCGGCTCCTGCGTGATGGAGCTCGATCAACAGGCACAAATCATCAGCCACGAAGGGTATTACCCGTTTGGCGCCACCGCCTGGATGCTCAAGTACCCGGCAGACGGGATCGACTACAAAACCGTGCGTTACTCAGGCAAGGAGATGGATGTCAGTGGTTTGTATTACTACGGCGAACGCTACTACGCGCCATGGCTGCAGCGCTGGCTCAGCGCCGATCCGGCGGGAGATGTCGACGGGCTGAATCTGTATGGGTTCGTCGGTAATAACCCGCTGGTCTTCATTGATAACGACGGCACCAGCAAAGACACGCCTGACAATGACCGACAGGACATCGAAGACTACACAAAAGTGCTGGATACCTTGGGAATCGAGATGCAGGCCATGGATGTTCAACTGAACAACCTGTTCAGCAACGGGAGTATCGGAAAACGCTTTGCGGTGAACACTGCCTATCACCTGACAAAAGCGGGGGCGAGTACAAGCGCTGCCGCTCTGGTTTCCAGTATTGCTCCCGGCGTGCCTTTGGTCCCAACGATAGCCAGTACTATCGTGGGTAAAGTTGTGGAGAAGCTGAGTATTTACAAAAACTTCTCGACCCCCATTTTGCCTGACCCTCGGAAAATCAATCCAGAACGCCTGCATACCGAAGCCACGGTGGGTGTATTGAACCGACCGCTGCAATTCGCCAAAAATTTTGTCATGGGTTACGACCCACGCAGCGGGCAGGGAAGAAAACAAATCGCTTCAGTCGTCACTTCAACAGCACTTGGGCAGGTGGGCGTGCCCGCTGCAAGTGAACTGATGGCAATCGCCCAATCAGGGAGCGATGTCGCTGCCGCAGTGGTGGGCCTGCAAGACTCGACCATCGACGATTTAGAGCGAGGTCTCGGCCTGATTATCGACCTCCTGAATCAAGACCGAATTGAAGTCAACGCCGCGTTCGCTCGATTGGAGTTCAACGAATTCTATTCCGAAGGTGTTCTCGGATCATTGAATTACGCCTACGACATGCTCACAAAAAATGTTGGCACCAGCCAGGGCGGGATGATCCGTCGGGATGAGATTCAAGCGCAAATATCGGTACGAATCGCACAAGCCAATCGCAACCTTGAACTGATTGGAAGGTATCGCCAGTACAACGCACAACGAGCAGCCTAGAACACGGGGATCGCAGCCCCCACAACATCCGGGAGCAACGGCAGGCGAAGGGATTACTGGAACCAGCATATGAATACATCACCGCACTTTCGTACGCCCGACCTGTACATCCATGATCCTCGGACCTTGCCGGTGAAGCGTGTAGCGTACTTTCGTCAGGTAGCGGATGGCGTAGTGGAACGTCTTGTTACCTGCCAGCACCACAATGCAGCGGGACAGTTAGTCGAACAGTGGGATCCGCGGCTACCGCGGGCTAACCTCGTCACGTCTTACAGCTTGCCCGGCACACCTTTGAAAATCGACAGCGTTGACGCCGGATGGCGTCTGCACCTTGCCGGGATGGCCGGTGAGGTGCTGCAGCGCTGGGATGCACGCGGCAGTCATTGGCGCATGCGCTACGACCGTCAGTTGCGTGTCGTGGCGGTCGCAGAAAACGACGAGGTGGATGTCGAAATATTTACCTACGCCGATTCCACGGCTGACCCCGGGCACAATCTGCGCGGACAACGGCAGGAACAGACTGATCCGTCAGGCACACTGCGCCTGCCCAGCTACAGCTTGTCCGGTCAGGCACTGGAGCAAACCCGCCGCTTCCATGATGCCGAGGCATTCACCACGCGCCACGCCTTCAGCCCCTTGGGCGCAGCATTGGAGCAAATCGACGCCGCGGGTCACCGGCAACAATGGCGCTACGACCTCTCGGGGCAACTCAAACAGGTCCAGCTGCAACTGAAAGATCAAACCACATGGCTACCGGTACTGCTCGCTGCGCAATACAACGCGGCCGCACAGATCGTTGAGCAACGGGCCGGCAATGATGTCATCAGCCAATGGAGCTACGACCCTGCCGATGGCCGTCTGCGAAGACAATCGGCGCAGAAACAAGCGCAGGCACCCCTGCAGGATTTCGAATACGTTTACGACGCCATGGGTAACATCACCCGCATCGACGACCACGCGTTTACCCCGAGTCATTTCGCCAATCAGCGCGTCGATGGCCGTCGCCATTTCAGCTACGACTCGCTGTATCGGCTGACCAGCGCGAGCGGCTACGACGATGGCCCGCTCACCGACATTCCCGGCCTGCCAACCCCGACCGATCCGATCAACCGCCTCAATTACACCCAGAGCTACCGGTACGACGCCGGTAACAACCTCATCGAACTCAAACATGTCCGGGCCGGCGCCAATCACACGCAACAGTTGTGCATTGACCCGCACAGCAACCGCGGCGTGCGCTGGGCGCAGGGGCAACCGGTTCCGGATTTCGACACACTGTTCGACCGCCATGGCAATCAGCAAGCCGTGCAACCGGGGCAAGCCCTGCACTGGAACGCGCGCGATGAATTGACCCGCGTCACCCTGATCCACCGCGAGGACGGTCGCCACGACGCCGAACATTACCGCTACAGCCAGGGCCTGCGTGTGTTCAAGCGCCACCAGACTTACACGGCCAACACTGAACACTTTCATCAAGTGCGCTACCTGCCGGGACTGGAAATCCGCACCCGCGACAATGGCGAAGAACTGCACGTCATCAGCGTCGGTAACGCACGCTGCCTGCATTGGGCACAGAACAAACCCAAAGGCGTCGACGACGATCAACTGCGCTACAGCCTCGACGACCACCTCGGCTCCTGCGTGATGGAACTCGATCAGCAGGCACAGATCATCAGCCACGAAGGGTATTATCCGTTTGG
Organism: Pseudomonas sp. GNP014; assembly: GCF_054344005.1. Lineage (NCBI taxonomy): Bacteria > Pseudomonadati > Pseudomonadota > Gammaproteobacteria > Pseudomonadales > Pseudomonadaceae > Pseudomonas > Pseudomonas sp. GNP014. Next base: position 6,100,819 of record NZ_JBTGUS010000001.1, read on the forward strand.
CGCCACCGCCTGGATGCTCAAGTACCCGGCAGACGGGATCGACTACAAAACCGTGCGTTACTCAGGCAAGGAGATGGATGTCAGTGGTTTGTATTACTACGGTGCGCGCTACTACGCGCCATGGCTGCAGCGCTGGCTCAGTGCCGATCCGGCGGGAGCCGTCGACGGGCTGAATCTGTATGGGTTCGTCGGCAATAACCCGATTATCCATGTCGACCAGACAGGCACGTCCAAAGTCATTTTCAACCTGGTCAAGAAAGCCGTCGGGCTATTCGATAAAGCCAAAACGGCGGCAGACCAGCTACACAACCTAACCCGCGAATTCGATGGCCTGGTTCCCGAAGGCGCCGACATTGAAGAACTGCGCAAGAGCATGACGTTCGGCAAGTTCATCAAGTCCAGGCCCGGCATCAAATCGGTCTTTTATGGTGTCGGCAAAGGTATCGCCATTGGCAGCATCATCGGCACTGCGGTCCCCGGGATCGGCAATGCCATCGGTACAGGCGTCGGAGCGATCGTCGGTGCAATCGTTTTCCCGTTGCTGCGTTACCACTTTTTCAAGAAGGGTTTGAAGCTGGCGCAAACGCTGCACACGCAGGAGCTCAAGGATGGCCTCAATACAGCAGGCGAAACAGTGTCCAGCGTGGTCGACGGTGCAAGAGACCTGATCAACGGGGGGGCAGCCCTGATCGACGGCATCAAGAATTTCACCGACAACCTCAACACCTACGCGGCACCTGTTCAGGATCTGTTCTATGCGCAACTGAAGGCACTGGACGCTGAAAAGCAACGTCAGGTATTGAAGCTGGCGAGGACCGGTCTCGATCCGTTCGACGCCATCGACAAGGTCATGGAGACCGCTCAGGCGCTACTCGACGCTCCCGGCGCGGCAGTGGGCGTGAGCGAACGCCTGCAACAACTGGAGCGCTCGATCGCCGACGAACCGAGACCCAGACCCATCCCGAAACCCCGGTTGAATCTGCCACGCCGGCAAAGTCAGCTTGAAACGTTTGTGTGACCCGTGCGGCCGGCGCGAACAGCGCGCCGGACCCGTCCGGCCCATGCTATCTTGCCCGCCCGACCTGCCATCCATCTGCCCAGCATGCTGCCGACTTCCCGTACCTTGCGTCTGTCGTTGTATACCCTGCTGATCATCGCCGGCGCGGCCATTGCCGCAACGCTTGCCATCCGCCACGCCGAGCGCCAGGCGCTGGAAGAAGACGCCGCCCGCGCCAATCAGCAACTGGTGCTCTACGCCAACTCGTTGCACACCCTGATCGACCGCTACCGTGCCCTGCCGGCGGTGCTGGCGCTGGATCCGCAGTTGCGTGCGGCGCTGGCAGGTCCCGTGGATGCCGAGGAACAATCGGCGCTGAATCTGAAACTGGAAAAGATCAACGGCGCGGCGCAGTCCTCGACCCTTGAACTGCTCGATCACACGGGCCTCGCCGTAGCGGCCAGCAACTGGCGCCTGCCGAGCAGTTACGTCGGTCACAACTACGGTTTCCGGCCTTACTTCAACCAGACCCGCACCCAGGGCAGCGGGCGCTTTTATGCGGTAGGCGTGACCAGCGGCATTCCCGGTTATTTCCTCTCCAGCGCCGTGCTGGGCGACAAGGACGAGTTCCTCGGGGCGATGGTGGTCAAGCTGGAATTCCCTGAACTTGAACGCGAATGGAGTCAGGGCACAGACACCCTGCTGGTCAGCGATGCCCGCGGCATCGTCTTTATCGCCAACCAGCCCGGCTGGCGCTATCGCTCGTTGCGGACGTTGAACAGCGCCGATCTGGCCGAGATCAAGGCCACCCGTCAGTACGATAAACAGGCGCTCGTACCCTTGACTCACCTGTCGCTGCGGCGCTTCGATGACAACAGCGATCTGCGCCGGGTCGAAGGTCCGCAAGGCACTGCGGATTATCTCTGGGAATCGCTGCCGCTCAGCACCGAAGGCTGGACCCTGCATCTGTTGCGACGCCCGCAAGTGGCATTCGAAGACCTGCGCAACGCCGGCCTGGCCGCCGCCGGAGTGTGGCTGGCGCTGGTGTTTCTGCTGCTGTTCCTCAACCAGCGCTGGCGTCTGGCGAAGTTGCGCCAGCGCAGCCGTGAAGAGCTTGAACAGTTAGTCGAAGAGCGCACCCGTGACCTGCGCACCGCGCAAGAGGGGCTGGTGCAATCGGCGAAACTCGCCGCACTCGGGCAAATGTCCGCCGCCCTCGCCCACGAGATCAATCAGCCGCTGACCGCTCAGCGCATGCAACTGGCGACCCTGCGCCTGCTGCTCGATCATGGCCGCGTCGACGACGCCTACAAGGCGCTCAAACCGGTGGACGAGATGCTCACGCGCATGGCCGCCCTCACCGGGCACCTGAAAACCTTCGCGCGCAAAAGCCCAAGCGGGTTGCGTGAGCGGCTGGATCTGGCGACAGTGGTCGATCAGTCGCTGCAGTTGCTCGATGCGCGGCTGCGTGACGAACAGGTCAGCCTGGTGCTGCACCTGACCCGCCCGGCGTGGATGCGCGGCGATGCCATCCGTCTCGAACAGGTACTGATCAACCTGCTGCGCAACGCCCTCGATGCAATGCACGGCAAACCGTGCAAGCGCCTGGAAATCCGCCTGCAAGCCGACGAACAGTTGTGGCGCTTGAGCGTGATCGACAACGGCGGCGGGATTGCCGAAGAACACTTGAGCCAGGTGTTCGATCCGTTCTTCACCACCAAACCGGTGGGCGACGGACTGGGGCTTGGACTGGCGGTCTCGTTTGCCATCGTGCATGAATCCGGCGGCCGCCTGAGCGTCGAGAATGGTGACAGTGGCGCGGTGTTCACCCTGACTTTGCCGATCGATCTGGAGGCGCATATCTGATGCTCAACTCAGTGATGGTGGTCGATGACGAAAGCAGTATTCGCAACGCCGTCGAACAGTGGCTGAGCCTGTCGGGATTCGACGTGCAGCTGTTCAGCCGCGCCGAAGAATGCCTCGCCGCCCTGCCCGCGCACTTTGCCGGGGTGATCCTCAGCGATGTGCGCATGCCCGGTATGGACGGGCTGGCGTTATTGGCCGACGTGCAGAAGCGCGATGCCGATCTGCCGGTGATTCTGCTCACGGGGCACGGCGATGTGCCGATGGCCGTCGAAGCGATGCGCGATGGCGCCTACGACTTTCTGGAGAAACCGTTCAGCCCGGAAACCCTGCTCGGCAGCCTGCGCCGCGCCCTGGAGAAACGTCGGCTGGTGCTGGAAAACCGCGCCCTGCACGAGCAGGCCGATCACCGCGCCCGACTCGACGCGACGCTACTCGGCGTGTCCCGTGGCTTGCAGACCTTGCGTCGGCAAGTGCTGGAGCTGGCCGCGTTGCCGGTCAACGTGTTGATCCGTGGCGAGACTGGCAGCGGCAAGGAACTGGTTGCGCGTTGCCTGCATGATTTTGGCTCCCGAGCGGACAAACCCTTCGTCGCCCTCAATTGCGCGGCGATCCCTGAACAGTTGTTCGAGGCCGAACTGTTCGGCCACGAGAGCGGTGCCTTCACCGGTGCATCGGGCAAGCGCATCGGCAAACTCGAATACGCCGATGGCGGCACGCTGTTCCTCGATGAAATCGAAAGCATGCCGCTGGCCCAACAGGTGAAACTGTTGCGGGTGTTGCAGGAGCAGAAACTCGAACGCCTGGGCTCGAACCAGAGCATTCGCGTGGATCTGCGCATTGTCGCGGCGACCAAACCCGACCTGCTCGACGAAGCCCGGGCCGGACGTTTTCGGGAAGACCTGGCGTATCGCCTGAACGTCGCCGAACTGCGTTTACCGCCGTTGCGTGATCGTCGCGAAGACATTCCGCTGTTGTTCGACAACTTCGCCCAAAGCGCCGCGCAGCGCCTGGGGCGGACGTTTGCGCCATTGAGCGGCGCGCAGTTGAGTCACCTGCTCAGCCATGACTGGCCGGGGAATGTGCGCGAACTGGCCAACGTTGCCGAACGCCAGGTGCTGGGGCTGGATGAGCCGGTGCAGGGAATCGATCCGGGCCAGTCCCTCGCCGCGCAGCAGGAAGCGTTTGAAGCGCAGTGTCTGCGCGCGGCATTGACCCGGCACAGGGGCGATGTGAAAGCGGTGCTCGAAGAACTGCAACTGCCGCGCCGCACGTTCAATGAAAAGATGCAGCGACATGGGTTGAGTCGGGAGATGTTTTTGGCTGAATGAGGCTGGGTCGAGATTTTTGGTGTGGCCGAGATCCATCCCCCTCAACCCAGCCCTCTCTCCCAAGGGGTAGAGGGAAAGGGAGCCGATCTTTGTGCTATTCAAACCTGAGTTCGACTCGATATCTCAGGCCGGTGCACCTCGAACAATCCACTCGGTCAGTCCCCTCTCCCTCCGGGAGAGGGCCAGGGTGAGGGGCTTCTGATCTTCGCCCCAATGAGCGGAAATCCGCTCATCAAACCAAATCTTTCGGCGATATCCCGCTCACCCAATCCCGTCACCCCCTCTAAACCGGCCCTCCCCCCGTTGGCACAGCTCCTGCTACAGCCCCCGCAGGCTGCGTTTCGACGCGCTCCACAAAAACAATTAAACGAAGGATCCTTCAATGGATAACTCCAACGCCCTGCCTCTTGGGTCGGCGGCCGTGCCGGCCAAAGAAAAAACCACAGCCAGCCGGATCAAATCGATCTTCAGCGGTTCTGTCGGCAACATGGTCGAGTGGTACGACTGGTATGTGTATGCCGCCTTCTCGCTGTACTTCGCCAAAACCTTTTTCCCCGCCGGTTCCTCCACCGCGCAACTGATGAACACCGCCGCGATCTTCGCCGTGGGTTTTCTGATGCGTCCGATCGGTGGCTGGCTGATGGGCCTGTACGCTGACAAGGTCGGCCGCAAGAAAGCCCTGATGGCCTCGGTCTATCTGATGTGCTTCGGCTCGCTGCTGATCGCCCTCAGCCCGAACTACGAAACCATCGGTATCGGCGCGCCGATCCTGCTGGTGTTCGCCCGCCTGCTGCAAGGCCTGTCGGTCGGTGGCGAATACGGCACCTCGGCGACCTATCTCTCGGAGATGGCGACCAAGGAACGTCGCGGCTTCTTCTCCAGTTTCCAGTACGTGACCCTGATCTCCGGCCAGCTCATCGCGCTGGGCGTGTTGATCGTGCTGCAGAACGTGCTGACCACCGAGCAACTGTACGCGTGGGGCTGGCGTATTCCGTTCGCCATCGGCGCGCTGTGTGCCATCGTGGCGCTGTACCTGCGTCGTGGCATGGAAGAAACCGAGTCGTTCACCAAGAAAGAAAAGTCCAAGGAAAGCGCGATGCGCACCTTGATGCGCCACCCGAAAGAGCTGTTGACCGTGGTCGGCCTGACCATGGGCGGCACCCTGGCGTTCTACACCTACACCACCTACATGCAGAAATACCTGGTGAACACCGTCGGCATGAGCATCTCCGACTCGACCACCATTTCTGCCGCCACGCTGTTCCTGTTCATGTGCCTGCAACCGATCATTGGCGGCCTGTCCGATAAAATCGGTCGGCGTCCGATCCTGATCGCCTTCGGCGTGTTGGGGACGATCTTCACCGTGCCGATCCTGATGACCTTGCACACGATTCAGAGCTGGTGGGGCGCGTTCTTCCTGATTATGGCGGCGCTGATCATCGTCAGCGGCTACACCTCGATCAACGCGGTGGTGAAAGCCGAATTGTTCCCGACCGAAATCCGCGCGCTGGGCGTCGGCCTGCCGTACGCACTGACCGTGTCGATCTTCGGCGGTACCGCCGAATACATCGCGCTGTGGTTCAAGAGCATCGGCATGGAGACCGGTTACTACTGGTACGTGACGGCGTGCATCGCGGTGTCGTTGCTGGTGTACATCACCATGAAAGACACCCAGAAGCACTCGCGGATCGTGACTGACTGATCGGGGTTGCCCAGCCACTGCAACGGTGGCTGTGAGGGCCCCATCGCTGGCAAGCCAGCTCCCACAGGTTTCGCGTCGTACACAAGGTCTGTGAACAGCGCTGTCATTGTGGGAGCTGGCTTGCCAGCGATTGGGGCGACTCGGTATCAGATCATTTCGGCAACGCGCTTCTGCGCATACGACGCCCCGACAACCATCACCAACAGAATCCCCGCCAGCACCGCCGACGAACCCCAGGCCCGAATCATCTGCCAGGTAGTCACCGAGCGCGGAGCCGAGGGTGTTGGAGAACAGAATCGCCATCCAAGCGATTAATCGCTGATTAATCCTGCCGCTGCATCCTGCAAACATCTGATCAATGACCTGCGCGACTTTCGCTTCGACGGCGAAAGCGATTTCGATACGCCGGCCTTAATATCAACTTAATTGATTGTTTTTAGCATTAATTTGCGCTTTTTAATCAAATTAACTGGCGTAGCATAAACCCCATGCAAGACACACCCGCCAACGAATCTGGAGTAACCGACATGAAAACCCGACTGATCCTCGCCCTGACCCTGTCCGTACTGGCCGCCAATACCTTCGCTGCCGATGGTTCGGACAAAACCAAATCCGCCGATTTCATTTCCGGCGCCAGCGCCGCCATCGAAACCAGCCACTCGGGCACCTACGCCGCTGACGGTTCTGATAAAACCAGTCTTGGCAAAGCTGTGGCTGCCGACGGCTTCGACAAAACCGGTACCGCCAATGCCATCGCTGCTGATGGTTTCGACAAAACCGGCACCGCCAACGCCATCGCTGCCGATGGCTTCGACAAAACCGGCACCGCCAATGCCATCGCTGCCGACGGCTTCGACAAAACCGGTACTGCTGCAGCCATCAGCTGAATATCAGCAGTCCTCCAACAGCCCGGCTTCGGCCGGGCTTAGTCATTTCTGAAGCATCACAAACATCCCCTGCAGGCTCACGCCTACAGAGGATCAGCGTTTGACTGGAAATACGCGGTGCGCTCTTACACTATGGCGTCTTTAAGCATGCCCTCTTCAGGAACCCTCGCCATGTCCGATGACATCCACTTCTACGAACCCGCCAACGGCCACGGTCTGCCCCACGATCCGTTCAATGCCATCGTCGGCCCGCGCCCCATCGGCTGGATTTCTTCGCAGGATGCTCAGGGCCACTTGAACCTGGCGCCGTACAGCTTTTTCAACGCGTTCAACTACATCCCGCCGATCATTGGTTTTTCCAGCGTCGGGCGCAAAGACAGCCTGAACAACATCGAGCAGACCGGCGAGTTCGCCTGGAACCTCGCCACGCGCCCGTTGGCCGAGCAGATGAACCAGAGCTGCGCAATGGTCGCGCCGCAGGTCAACGAGTTTGAATTGGCGGGGCTGACGACGGCGGCATCAAAAGTGATTTCGGTGCCACGGGTCGCCGAAAGTCCGGTGTCCTTCGAGTGCAAGGTCACGCAGATCATTCAATTGCAGCGCGCCGACGGCGAAACCGTGCCGAGCTGGCTGATCCTCGGCGAAGTGGTCGCCGTGCATATCGCCAAGTGGCTGTTGAAGGACGGCATCTACGACACCGCCGCGGCAGAACCGATTCTGCGCGGCGGCGGACCAGCGGACTATTTTCAGTTGGAGCCTGAGGCTCTGTTCAAGATGTGGCGTCCAGGCGCCAGCCAGTAACGCGTTACCAGACCAACTCGGCGTCAGCAGTGACGCCCTTGAGTTTATCCAGCTCATTGATGGCCGCCTCGTCGGCAGCGATGGCACCGGGGAACACCTGATCACCCAGCAGTTTGTGAAAGCGTGGTGCACCGCCATCGACCAGGGCTTTGACCGCGATTGCCGCGTGATACCCCTTGTTGCCGCCCAACTCGACGGGGACGACTGCGGAGACTGCTTCGAAGTGTTCGAACTCTTTACGTGCCATGTCATACATCCCGGCTCAGACAAATAAGCCGGACATTAAACCCTCAACCGGCGAGTTTGTGTACCGGCACCGGGCATTGGCCAAGGGCTTGCGCGGCCGACACGTCCTTGAAGGTATGGAAATCCAGACTGTTGACCACCAGGTCCTGCACCAGCTCGGCGAAGATTTCCATCGACGGGCTGTTGAAATAGCGGGTCATCATTTGCTGGCTGCTCCAGAAACCGGAGACCAGCCACAACTCGGGATCACACTGCGAATGCTGCAAGGCAAAGCTTAGGCAACCGGGGGCGGCACGGGACGGCTCGATCAACGCGCTCAGGCGTACACCGAGTTCCGCCGAGCGTCCGGCGCGCGCTCGAACGAAGGCCATGTGACTGACGGGAATCTGCTTGGACATGTTCAACCCTCCCAGGGAGTCGCGTGGCAGCCAGCGGACGGGCTGCGACAGGATCAAAGGTTAAGCGCCGAACACACCGCGCCGTTAGTCGATTCCTGCCGCCCTGTTGCACAATCCTGCGAGACTGCACACAGGACTTGTAACAACCTGTGAAACCGCGTCACACCGTTGTCATACGGCGTATCAAGCAAGTTTGCCGCTCTGCATCCTGCTGTGACTGAGCACGCCGGCAAGCCAATGCAGAATCAGGCAAGCATTTGACAGGATGTGTCTACCGCTCGCGCTTGCACAAACTTAAGCTCTGCTCCATTCCATCTCCCTTGCCGAGGATGCCGTGCATGACGTCATTCGATCGTTTTCAAGCCCAGCCTGATGCCGACATGGAGAAACAGCGCGAAGAACTGGCGGCGATCATCCGCCGCAACACCACCGACGATGGCAGTTACCAGACCGCCGTCGGCTCGCTGTTCATGTCGCGCCATACCCAGTCCCACAACTTCGCTCCGGTGCTCGCGCAGCCGGCGCTGTGCATCATGGCCCAGGGGCGCAAAGAGGTGCGGCTGGCCGACGAGTACTTCAATTACGACCCGCTGAATTATCTGGTGGTCTCGGTCTCGATGCCGCTGAGCGGACGCGTGGTCAACGTTTCACCGGAAGAGCCGATCCTCGCCGTGCGTCTGGACATCGACCCGGCGGAAATCACCGCACTGATCGCCGATGCCGGCCCGATGGGCGTACCGACCCGGCCCACCGGGCGCGGTCTGTACGTTGAACGCATCGACGGCGCGATGCTTGACGCCGTGCTGCGCCTGGCCCGCTTGCTCGATGCACCGAAAGACATCGCCATGCTTGCACCGCTGATTCGCCGCGAGATTCTCTATCGTCTGCTGCGCAGTCCGCAGGGTCATCGTTTGTATGAGATCGCGATTGCCAACAGCCAGAGCCACCGCATCAGCCAGGCGATCAAATGGCTCAACGGCAATTTCGAGCAACCTTTGCGCATTGATGATCTGGCGAAAGAAGTGAACCTCAGCGTCTCGACCCTGCATCACCGCTTCAAGGCGATGACGGCGATGAGTCCGCTGCAGTATCAGAAGCAGTTGCGCCTGCAGGAAGCGCGGCGCCTGATGCTGGCCGAGGGTCTGGAAGCCTCGGCGGCAGGATATCGCGTGGGCTACGAGAGCCCGTCGCAGTTCAGCCGCGAGTACAGCCGCTTGTTTGGCGCGCCGCCGTTGCGGGATCTGGCGCGGTTGCGGCTTTCAGTGTGACCGTTAGAAGCCCCTCACCCTAACCCTCTCCCAGAGGGAGAGGGGACTGAATGGGGGATATTCAACAAGTACACCGACCTGAAAGTGGTTTGCCGAATCCTTAATCGACTGGATTTTTCAGGTCGACGGATAACGCCAGACACCTCGGTCGGCTCCCTCTCCCCCCGGGAGAGGGCTGGGGTGAGGGGCGATTCGGAGTCAGACCTCGCTCTAAGCCCCCAACACCCGACAAGCCTCCACCGGCAACGTCACCGACACCGGATGCCCAATCCCCAAACCAATCCCCTGACACGGCGTACTCAACGCGGTGAACGTCACCCCGGAACACTCCACCGTGGTCTCGATGGTCGCGCCGATATCACGCACGAACGTCACCTTGCCGAGCAGGCGATTGCCCGCCGTCGCCTGTGGTGCAGACAGTTGCAGGTCTTCGGGGCGTATCAGCATCTTCACCTTCTGCCCCACCACGATGCTGCTGCAGATCGGCACTTGCAGTGCATCGCCACCCGGCAGGCCGACTTTGCCATCGCCCAATGCCGTGGCCGGGAAGATGTTGCCCGAGCCAATGAAGTCAGCGACAAACTCGTTGGCCGGATGTCGATAGATTTCGATCGGCGTACCGACCTGCTGCACCTTGTGCTCGCCCAGCACCACAACGATATCTGCCATGGTCATCGCCTCGCGCTGGTCGTGGGTGACCATGATCGTGGTGATGTTCAAGCGCTGTTGCAATTGGCGGATTTCCACCTGCATCGACTCGCGCAGCTTCGCGTCCAGCGCCGACAGCGGCTCGTCGAGCAAGAGGATTTTCGGACGTGAAGCAATCGCCCGGGCAATCGCCACCCGCTGCCGCTGCCCCCCGGAAAGCTTCGCCACCGGACGGTTGATCATCGCTTGCAACTGGATCAACTCCAGCAACTCCACTACCCGCTTCTGCTGATCAGCCTTGCTGACGCCGCGCAATTTCAGCGGATAGGCGATGTTTTCACCGACGGTCATGTGCGGGAACAGCGCCAGTGACTGAAAGACCATGCCGAAGTTGCGCAGGTGCGCCGGGGTCTGGCCGATGTCCTCGCCGTCCAGGCGAATTTCGCCGCCGCTGAGGGTTTCCAGCCCGGCGATCATCCGCAGCAAAGTGGTTTTGCCGCAGCCCGACGGGCCGAGAAAACACACCAGTTTGCCTTCCGGCAAATGCAGGTTGACGTCTTGTACCGCGCACGCCGAGCCGTAGAATTTCTCGACGTTTTCCAGAATCAGACCAGTCATGTTGCACCTCAAATCAAAAGGAAACGCCGCCCTCGCCCACCAGCTTCTCCAGCGCCCAGATCAGGACGAAGTCGATCAGCACGATCAGCACGGCAAACGAGAACACGGTAGGGTCGAGCGATGACACGGTGCGGCTGTACATCCAGATCGGCACGGTCATGACGTCGATGGTGTAGAGGAAATAGGTCACGGTGAATTCGTTGAACGAGACAATGAACGCCAGCAGCATCCCCGCCAGAATCCCCGATTTCATCAACGGCACCACCACATCGACAATTGCGCGCAATGGCGAAGCACCGAGCATCCGCGCCGCCTCTTCGACTTCACTGCCGATGGAGAGCATTGCCGCGGTGCAGTTCTTCACCACGAACGGCAGCGCCAGAATCACGTGGGCAATCACCAGCCGCGAGGTGGTCAGGTGGAACGGCAGACTGTCGAACACCAGCAGCAAGGCCAGGCCCAACACCACCATCGGGAACACCAGCGGCAGCGACATCAGTTGCAACGCCACGGCTTTGCCACGGTACTCGCAACGGGTCAGCGCATAGGCGGCAGGCACCGCGATCAACGTGGCGAAGACCATGGTCAGGCACGACACCAACAGGCTGGTGGCCATGGCCTGGCCGAGGCTCAACACATCACTGGCATCCGGCGACACGAAGGTGTGCCAGGCCGCCTTGTACCATTGCAGGCTGTAGCTGCTCGGCGGGAAATCGAGGTTCGACGCCCCGCTGAACGACATCACGATCATGGTCAGGATCGGCAACACCGCCAGCAGCAGAATGAAGCCGGAGAGGATCCCGGCGAACTTGCCGGTGTCGCCGGGCAACAGCGCCATGCGCTTCTTGGTCAGGGCACTCATTGCGAAGCCTCCAGCAGACGCCGACGACGGCCAGTGATGTATTCGGACAAAGTCATGATCGCCAGCGTGGTGACGATCAGCACCACCCCGGCCGCCGACGCGGCGGGCCAGTTCATCAGCGGCGCGATCTGGTCATGCACCATCACCGCAAGCATCGGCACACGACGGCCACCGAGCAGCAACGGCACGACAAAACTGCTGGCGTTGTAGGCGAACACCAGCGTCGCCCCGGTAATGATCCCCGGCAGACTCATCGGCAACACCACCTGACGGAACACCTGAAAACGACTGGCGCCCAGCGTTGCCGCCGCCTCTTCGTAGGTGCGCGCGACGCCGCGCATGGCGCTGGCAATCGGCAACACGGCCAGCGGAAACGCGGTCTGTACCAGCCCCATCAGCACGCCGTTCTGGTTGTACAACAACATGATCGGGCGCTTGATCAGGCCCAGGCCCATCAGCGCCTGGTTGAGCATCCCGCCCGGGCCGAGAATCACCAGCCAGCCGTAACTTTGCAGCAGCAGGTTGACCAACAGCGGCAACAACACCGCCGCGAGAAAAATCCGCCGCAGAAAGGGCGAGGTCAGGCGCGACATGGTGTACGCCACCGGGATCGCCAGCAGCACGGCAATCACCGCGCTGATCAGTGCCAGACGCAAGGTCAGCAGCAAGGATTTCAGGTAATAGGGTTCGAGCAACTGGGCGTAACTGGCCAGGCTGAACCCCGTCCACTCCGCGCCTTTGGTGCCGACGCTCATGCGCAACACCAGCAGGCTGGCGGCGATCAGCACGCCGAGAAACAGCATCGACGGCGTGAGGAAAAACCACGCCCGGGCGGTCGGCGAAACACCGCGCGCCGGGCGCACGCTGCCGGCGTCGACCGGTTGGCTCAGGGATTGATGTTCCATAGCAATGATCTCGTCAATGGAAGAGCAACTGACGAACACAGCTCTCCAAACCACCGTGCCCCTGTGGGAGCTGGCTTGCCAGCGATCGCAATCTGTCAGTGACATCATTGTCGACAGGTAGGCCGTCATCGCTGGCAAGCCAGCTCCCACAAGGGGTTTGTGGTGTTTTGAAGGTTGGTGTTCGGCTCAGGAAGAAAAGATTTCCGTATAACGACGAATCCATTGGTCATGCACGGTCGCCAAAAAGGCGTTGTCGTGCATGATCGCCTTCTCGGCAATCTGCTCCGGGGTGAGGATGTACGGGCTCTTGCGTGCTTCGGCGGAGATGATCGCCTTGGCGTTGACCGGGCCGTTGAAGATGTCTTCGGCCATCTTGCCCTGCACCAGCGGGTCGAGAGAGTGGTCGATGAAGGCGTAGGCCAGATCGGTGTCGCCGGGACGGTTCTTCGGCATCACCGACAGCATCAGGTCGGTGTAGAAACCTTCCTTCATGCCGAACGTGGCGCCGAGGCCGTAGTTCGGATCGCGGATCTGCTTGGGGAAGAAGGCCGGGGCGTACAAGCCGCCCATGTCCAGCGAACCGGTGCGGAACAGCTCGGCGATCTGGTTCGGGTTCTCGCCGAGGGTGACCACGCGATCCTTGAGTTCGGCGAGTTTCTTGAAGCCCGGTTCAATGTTGTGTTCGTCACCGCCGGCGAGTTTGGCGGCGATGATGATCAGGTCCATCGCCTCGGTCCAGTTCGGCGGCGGCAGGAAAATGTTCGGCGCCAGATCGGCGTCCCACAATGCCGCGTAACTGTTCGGCGCCTCTTTGAGCGTGCGGGTGCTGTAGACCAGGCTGTTGCACCACAGCAGGTAACCGATGCCGTGACCGTTGGCTCCCGTGCGGTATTGTTCCGGTACGTCGATCAGGTTGGGAATGCGGTTGAGGTCGGGTTTTTCCAGCAGTCCGGCGGCGGCCAGACCTTCGGCGCCGACCCCGGCCAGGGTGATGATGTCGTACTGCGGACGGTCACCGCCGGCCTTGAGTTTGGCGACCATTTCCGAGGTGCTGCCGGTGCGGTCGGCGATGACCTTGGCGCCGGTCTTGGCCTCGAACGTGGCGGCGATATTGCGCAATGCGGCGAGGCCGGTGTCATCCGACCAGGTCAGCAAGCGCAGGGTCTTGCCGGCGAAACGTGTGTCGCTGGCAGAGGCCCGGATGAAGGGCATGCTCAGGGCCGCCGCCGCTACCGAGGCGACGCCGACGGTTTTAATGAATTGACGCCTGTTCAGATCATGCTCGCCCATGAAGGACTCCCTTTGTTCTTTTAAGTATGAGGTTGGTCGCAACCGTTGCATCCGCGCGGCCGGATCTGCTGCAGGCCTTGTGTTCAAAGGCCTGCAGCGCTGCCGACGGGTTCATCCTGAGGTCGTGCAATACACCTGACTATCGATAAAAACTCATCGAAGCCATGACACCGGCGCATGCCTCGTTGCGAGGCATGCGCTCCCCGTTTTCGGGCGCTCAGAGCGCCCGGATCACGTGTTTGATTTCCTGAAATGCAGCCAGGCCCCACGGCCCCAATTCGCGACCGATGCTGCTCTGCTTGTAGCCGCCCCATGCCGTCTGCGGGAAGATCACTTGTGGCGCGTTGAGCCACACCAGCCCCGCCTGCAGGGCGTTGGCGACCCGGTCGGCGGTCTCGGCGTTACGCGTTACCACACTGGCGACCAGCCCGAACTGACTGTCGTTGGCCAGGGCAATCGCCTCGGCTTCGCTGCTGAAACTGCGCACGCAGAGCACCGGGCCAAAGATCTCTTCACACCACAACGCACTGTCGAGGGGCACTTCGGTGAACACCGTCGGCTGCAAAAAATAGCCGCGCGGCAGATCCGCCGGACGATTGCCCCCGCACACCAGCTTCGCTCCGGCACTCAGACCCCGGTCAATGTGGCCGAGCACCCGCTGGTATTGCGCCTGATTGACCAGTGCGCCCATCTCAACGTCCGGGTCGAACGGATCGGCTACGCGGATTTTTTCTGCACGGGCCTGCAAGCGGTTGAGGAATTCATCGGCCAGCTCATCGGCGACCAGCACCCGACTGGTGGCCGAGCACATCTGCCCGGCGTTGAAAAAACCGCCGCCGCAAGCCAACTCCACCGCCAGTTCAAGATCGGCATCTTCAAGCACCAACAGCGAAGATTTGCCACCCAGTTCCAGGCTCACGCCTTTCACGGTTTCCGCAGCGCGTTGCATCACCTGCACACCGACAGCGTTGCTGCCGGTGAAGGAAATCTTCGCAATGCGTGGATCAGCCGAGAGTGGCGCACCGACCGCCAGGCCGGTGCCGCAGACCAGGTTGAATACGCCTTTGGGCAGGCCGGATTCGGCGATGATCGCCGCCAGTTCCAGCTCCGGCAGCGGCGTGACTTCCGACGGTTTGAGCACCACACAGCAGCCGGCGGCCAGCGCTGGTGCGAGTTTCCACGCGGTGGTGACCATCGGGAAATTCCACGGCACGATCAGCCCGACCACACCGCACGGTTCCCGGCGCAGACGGGCGCTGAAATCGTCGCTGGGCAGCGCCACGTGACTGTCCAGTTGTGCGTCGAGGCCTTCGGCGAGTTCGGCGTAATACTCGAAGGTGGCGATCACGTCGTCGACGTCGATGGCCGCCTCGAATTGCGGCTTGCCGTTGTTGCTCGACTGCAGCTTCATCAGGTGGTCGCGACCGCTGCGTACGCCGCTGGCGATGTTACGCAGGATCGCGCCACGCTCGGCACCGCTGGTTTTCGACCAGTCCTTGAACGCTTCCGTGGCAGCAGCGACCGCCAGATCGACCGCTTGTTCGTCACCGCCATTGACCGTGGTCAGCAGCGCTTCGGTGGCCGGGTTGATCACCCGCAGATGCTCGCAACCGGCGGACCATTGGCCATTGATGAACAGGCCATCGAGTGTGGTCGGGAAATTGATCATTTGGCCACCGCCTGCATCCATTGGGTCTGGTCGATTTCGATCAGGGTCGGGCCCTGGCGATCGGTGGCGGCGCGCAGCGCGCCGCGCAGTTGTTCCACCGAGCCGATTGCCTCGGCAGCGCAACCCAGGGCCTTGGCGACGCCGATGAAGTCCGGGGTGTAGATGTCGACGCCGACCGGCTCGATGGCGCGGTTGACCATGTACTTCTTGATCTCTTCGTAACCCTGGTTATTCCACAGCAGGACGATCACCGGAGTGCGCGCTTCGACCGCGCTGGCCAGTTCCGGCAGGGTGAACTGCAAGCCGCCGTCACCGATCAGGCACACCACCGGCGCACGGGCGCCATCCTCAATGCTGCCGCCGAACCACGCGCCAATGGCCGCCGGCAAGGCGTAACCGAGGGTGCCGTATCCGGTGGACGAGTTGAACCAGCGCCGTGGTCGCTCCGGGTTGAAGGTCAGGTTGCCGGTGTACACCGGTTGCGTGGAATCGCCGACGAACACTGCATCCGGCAACTCGTGCAGGACGGTTTCAAGGAAGCGCGTCTGCGCCAGGGTTGGCGCATCCCAGCTCGCGGCCAGATCGTCGCGCAAACGCGCGGCGCGCACCTGGCCCCAATCGTTGCGGCGCTCGGCCAGAGGTTGGTGCGACAAAGCACTGAGCAATGCCTGTGCAGCGTTGCGCGAGTCGGCGACCAGCGCCACGTGTGGCGGATAGTTGCGCACGGTCTGATCGGCGTCGATGTCGATGCGCAGCAGTTTGCCGGGGATTTCGAAACCGCCGGCGAAGGTCACGTCATAATCGGTTTCGGCCAGTTCGGTGCCGATCGCCAACACCACGTCGGCATCGGCCACCAGTGCGCGGGTCGCGACCAGGCTTTGTGTCGAGCCGATCAGCAGCGGATGGCTGGACGGCAGCATGCCTTTGGCGTTGATGGTCAGCGCCACCGGAGCGTCGAGCAATTCGGCCAGTTCGGTGAGTTCGGCGGCGGCGTCGATCGCACCGCCGCCCGCGAGAATCAATGGTCGTTGTGCGCCGGCCAGCAGCTCGCTCATGCGGCTCACGGCGGCGGGGGCGGCACCGGCGCGGTCGATGTTGACCGGAACGCTGGCGAGCAATTCATCGGCCTCTTCCACCAGCACGTCCAGCGGAATCTCGATGTGCACCGGACGCGGACGCCCGGCCTGGAACAGCGCAAACGCACGGGCCAGTACGCCCGGCAATTCCGCTGCGGACATCAAGGTATGAGAGAACGCAGCGACGCCACCGACCAACGCACTCTGGTTCGGCAGCTCGTGCAGCTTGCCGCGACCGCCGCCCAACTGGCTGCGCGTCTGCACGCTGGAGATCACCAGCATCGGGATCGAGTCGGCGTAGGCCTGGCCCATCGCGGTGGTGATGTTGGTCATGCCCGGACCGGTGATGATGAAGCACACCCCCGGTTTGCCGCGGGTCCGCGCATAGCCGTCGGCCATGAAACCGGCGCCCTGCTCATGCCGTGGAGTGACATGGTTGATGCTCGAACGGGCCAGCCCGCGATACAACTCCACGGTGTGCACCCCGGGAATGCCGAACACCTGCTCGACCCCATAATTTTCGAGTAACTTGACCAGTACTTCGCCACACGTCGCCATGTCGATTGCCCTTCTTGTTTGTTCAATACGCCGTGCCAGTGTGGGAGCGAGCTTGCTGGCGAAAGCGGTGTATCAGCCACATTGATGCTGAATAGAAAACCGTATTCGCGAGCAAG
This sequence comes from Pseudomonas sp. GNP014, assembly GCF_054344005.1. NCBI lineage: Bacteria > Pseudomonadati > Pseudomonadota > Gammaproteobacteria > Pseudomonadales > Pseudomonadaceae > Pseudomonas > Pseudomonas sp. GNP014. Next base: position 6,118,054 of record NZ_JBTGUS010000001.1, read on the forward strand.
CTCGCTCCCACATTGATCCGGGTGGAATGGGCTCATTGAACGGGCGGCAGGTAGCGGCAACAATCGATTAAAAGTCATACTAGCCATGTCCTCACGTCATACCTTGGATCCACATGAAACGACTGCCTCCCCTGCCCGCCCTGCACACGTTTCTGATCACCGCGCAGTGCTGCAACTTCACGCGGGCGGCCGAGCAGTTGCACATCACCCAAGGCGCGGTGAGCCGGCAGATCGCCGGTCTGGAAGAGCATCTGGGTTATGCGTTATTCATTCGCCTGGCCCGGGGCCTGGAGCTGACCGCCGAAGGGCGTGAATGGCTGCCCCGGGTGGAGAAGATCTTCGGCCTGATCAGCGAAGCCACCGAGCAGATTGCTCTGAAGCGCGAAACCCTGCAGCTCAAGGCCCCCAGCTGCGTGATGCGCTGGTTGGTGCCGCGCCTGCTGCAATGGCAAAAGGAACGCCCGGACGTGCCGGTCAAACTGACCACCACCCTGGCTCACGGTGTGGACTTTCAGCGCGAGCAGTTCGATGCCGCGGTGATCTACGGCACGCCGCCGGACAATTCATCGACCGCCCTGCACCTGTTCGATGAGCAACTGACACCGGTCTGTTCGCCCGCGTTACTGAAGGGCTCTGCGGCGCTGACCGAACCGACCGACCTGCAACAGCATCTGCTGCTGCACCCGACCCGCGACACACAGGACTGGACGGTGTGGCTGAACGCTGCCCAATTGCAGTTGAGCAACGTCAACATGGGCCAGCATTTCGAGACGCTGGATCAGGCAATGTCGATGGCGTCGCATGGGACAGGGGTAGCGATTGGCGACTGGTCGTTGATCGGCGACGACCTGCGCGCCGGGCGGCTGGTGATGCCGTTTGAATTGAAGGTGAAGACGGGGCTGGGCTACTACGTGGTGATGCCGCAGGGTGGGGAAGCGTCGCCGCAGCTGGAGGAGTTGATGATCTGGCTGGTGGAGCAAGCGCATACCCGCTGAAGCACCACATTCCCCTGCAGGCCTTCGCCTGCTCGCGATGGCGGTGGGTCAGTGACATTTACGTCGACTGACACACTGCTATCGCGAGCAGGCGAAGGCCTACAATTGGAACGTGGGAAGCATCAGTAGCCGACCGTAAACCGTTGACGCGAATGCTTCGGCGTTTCCACTTCGTCGATCAGCGCAATCGCGTAATCCGCGAAGGTGATCCAGCTGCGACCTTCGGCACTGAACAGCAAGTGATCCTTGCCGACTCGGAAGCTGCCGGTGCGCTCGCCTTCGACGAACTCGGCCGACGGCGACAGGAAGGTCCAGTCCAGCTCGTTCTCCGAACGCAACGCATCGAGAAACGCCGCGCCAGCGCTGGCCTCGGCTTTGTACTCGGCGGGGAAACCGGCGCTGTCGATCACCCGGGTGTCGTCCGGCAGCAACAGCGAACCGGCACCGCCGACCACCAGCAGACGCTTCACGCCTGCCTGCTTCACCGGGCCGACCACTGCACTGGCGGGCACGGTGGCGAAATGCGCGGCGCTGATCACCAGGTCGTGACCGGCCACGGCGGCCTGCAGCGCTGCCGAATCCAGCACGTCGACATTCTTGCTGACCACGCCGGCACGGCTGCCGATCTTCGAGGTGTCGCGGGCGATAGCCGTAACGCTATGGCCGCGACGCAGGGCTTCTTCCAGCAGTTGGCTACCGGCACGGCCGGTGGCACCAATGATTGCGATCTTGCTCATGACATTCTCCAGTTGGCTTGAGAGTGCTGCGTTTTCAGAATCGGGTTACCACTGCATTTCGCCCTTGGCGACTTTGGCGCTCAGCTCCAGCGAGCTTTCTTCACCGAGTGTCGGGTAGCGCTTCTGCATGGCCTTGATCAGTGCGGCGGAGTCCTTGGCCTTGGCGGTTTCGGCGTCGAAAGCCTTAATGTAGTCGGCGGTGAATTTCACGCTGGTCAACGAACGGCTGCTATCGCCCAAGTAATGACCCGGCACCACGGTTTTCGGCTTCAGGGTTTCGATCGAGTGCAGGGTTTGCAGCCAGTCGGCGTGGGATTGCGCGGTCTGGGTGTCGGCCATCCACACATGGATGTTCTCGGCCACCACCACGCCGCCGACCACGGCCTTGAGCGACGGAATCCATACGAAGCTGCGATCCGGTTGTTTGCCGTCAAGGCCGACCACCTGCAGTTTCTGCCCTTCAAGCATCAGGCTGTCGCCCTTGAGCACACCCGGCACGATGGTTTTCGTCGGTACGTCGGTGCCCATTTTCGGGCCCCAGAAGGCGAGCTTGCCGGCGACGGTTTTGTTGATGTGATCGACGGTCGGCTGCGAAGCCAGAACCTCTGCATCGGGGAAGGCCTGGGTCAGGGTGTCGAGGCCGAAATAGTAATCCGGGTCACCGTGGCTGATGTAAATGGTGGTCAGGTGCTTGCCGCTGGCGCGGATCTTTTCCACGACCTGTTCGGCCTGGGCCTTGCCGAATTGCGCATCGACCAGAATCGCGTCTTTCTCGCCGCTGACCAACACCGAGGTCACCGGAAAAATCGCCTTGGTGCCTGGGTTGTAGACATCCAGTGTCAGGTTGGCGGCAGCGGCATGCGCCGCGAAACCGAGGGTGGCGGTGGCCAGCAAAACGCGCTTGAGGGTAGTGAAGCCGATCATCTGTTGCTCCGTGGTCCGAATGCCGTGTTTGGCGATGGGACAGAGCTTAGTTGCCTGACTCGGTACAAAAAATGCGATGCTTGAACATAGTTTGTTTCTGAAAGCGGGCAAATCATGGATCGTCTTCAAGCAATGCGGGTGTTTGTCACGGTAGTGGATCTGGGCAGTCAGTCGGCGGCGGCCGATCATCTGGACCTGTCGCGGCCGGTGGTGTCGCGTTATCTGGCGGAGCTGGAAGACTGGGTCGGCGCGCGCCTGATGCACCGCACCACACGCAAGTTGAGCCTGACCACGGCGGGCAGCGAAATCCTCCCGCGCTGCCGGCAGATGCTCGAACTGTCGAGCGACATGCAGGCCGCCGTCAGCGAACCCCACGACGCACCGCGCGGGCTGCTGCGCATCAGTGTCAGCACCTCGTTCGGCCAGGCACAACTGGCCGATGCCGTGGCCGCCTACGTCAAACGCTATCCGGGGGTGAGCATCGACCTGCAAATGCTCGACCGCACGGTGAACCTGGTGGACGAGCGCATTGATCTGGCAATCCGCACCAGCAATGATCTCGATCCGAACCTGATTGCCCGACGCCTGACCGTGTGTCGCTCGGTAGTCTGCGCCGCGCCGGCCTATCTGCAAGAACAACCGGCGCCGCAGCGCGTCGAAGCGCTGAGCCGGCACAATTGCCTGACGCACTCGTATTTCGGCAAGAGCCTGTGGCATTTCGAGGAAGACGGTGAACCGGTTTCGGTGCCGGTACAGGGCAATATCAGCGCCAACGAAGCCAGCACATTACTGCGCGCAACACTGGCCGGTGCGGGGGTGGCGATGCTGCCGACCTATCAGGCCGGGGTGCATATTCACAGCGGTGAGCTGGTGCGCCTGTTGCCCCATGCCGAACCACGGCAGATGAACATTTACGCGGTGTACGCCTCGCGCAAGCACATGCCGGCGGCGCTGCGCAGCATGCTGGATTTTCTGGTGCAGCGATTCCCCGAAAACCCGGCTTGGGATGAAGCGGTTTCCAGCGTCAAGCCACAAGCTACACGCTAGCTGCGCCGCCATTCATGTTGGCGCGTGCCGCTCGACGCTTGCAGCTGCTTCTACCTGACCTATGCTGAAAGTAATACCGCAGGGTATGCGTTCAGAGGTCATTGCCATGAACATCAAAACAAGAAGGTACTTCGCGATTTTCATCACCTGCGCCGCCACGCTAGCGCTGTACGGCACTGCGGCCTGGCGGGTCGAGCAAATGCGGCAGCTGCCCCGTGATTACGCGAGCTGTAATTTCGAACGCTGCATTCCGCATAACGCGACGCTCAATGCGTTGCGCTGATTGACCTGAACTGGAGTCAATCCGGTGGGAGCTGGCTGGCCAGCGATTGCGGATTGACATTCAGCATTGAGATGGCTGCCCCCCCTATCGCTGGCAAGCCAGCTCCCACAGGGTTCGTGGCGTTCAGGCGTTTATTGCTCGGCCTTCAGACGGTCGCGAAACGCCTTTGGCGAGATTCCCACCCGGCGCCGGAACAGGCGCGTGAAGTTGGTCGGATCGGAAAACCCCAGCAACTCCGACATCTCGTAAATGGTCATGCTGGTGTAGGTGAGCAAGCGCTTGGCTTCCAGCAACTGGCGTTCGTGCATGATCTGCAGCGCCGGTTGCCCGGCCAGTTCCCGGCAGGTGCCGTTGAGATGCGAGACGGAAATGCCCAGACGATGGGCCAGATCCTCGACCTTCACATGCTGGCGGTAGGTCTCTTCCACCAATTGAATAAAGCCATTGAGGTATTCGCGCTGGCGTTGCGGCCGCTGACTGGCGTTGTGTCGCACGATAGCCTGACGGCTGACCCAGACCATAATCACGCTGACCAGCGAATGCATGAGCATTTCCCGCGCCGGCTGATGGCCGTTGTACTCGGCCTGCAACGCTGAAAACAGACTGTTCAGGTACTCGCCGTCCTTGCCCGCCGGATAGCTTTGCGTCTGGGCCAGGGCGTGCACCGACTCGCCCAGCTGCGCCTGCAGATGGTTGATCAGCGGCGTGGCGAGGGTAACGATGAAGCCTTCCACGTCCTCGGAAAAACGGAAGCCATGCACCGACAGTGGCGGCAGGACTTGAATCGCCGGGGTTTCGAGTTGCGTGCGCTGACCTTCGATTTCAAGCTCTGCCTGACCTTTGAAGACGAAGAGTAACTGGCACAGATCGGCGTGGCGGTGGGGTTTGATTTCCCATTGGTGTTCGCGGCTGCGGGAAGAAATGGTTTCACAGTGCAGCAAGTCAGGGGTCGGCCAGTCCAGGCTTTCACCGTAGAGCTTGAACACCGGAATCGAAGGCAGGTCAGGCGTGTTCATCACTTCAATCCAGGCCTCAGGTTTTTGGGCGATAATCGCACCGATTGGCAGAATGTACAGATATCGGCTCAGTTTTCACCTTCAATTGACAGACCCGCAAGGGAAAAATGCAAGCACTCGATCCATAAAAATCATTCACCGGCTTTGGCCGCGTGAAGCTTGCGAGTCATAAAAACAATGAAAACGCTGAAAACTCAAGTTGCCATCATTGGTGCCGGTCCGTCCGGTTTGCTCCTCGGTCAGTTGCTGCACAACGCCGGCATCGACACCCTCATTCTCGAACGTCAGACACCCGACTATGTCCTCGGTCGCATCCGCGCCGGCGTGCTTGAACAAGGCATGGTAGAGCTGTTGCGTCAGGCTGGTGTAAGTCAGCGGATGGACGCCGAAGGGCTGGTGCACGGCGGCTTCGATCTGGCCCTGGACGGGCGTCAGGTGCACATCGACCTGCACGGGTTGACCGGTGGCCAGACCGTGATGATCTACGGTCAGACCGAAGTCACCCGCGACCTGATGGCCGCTCGTCGGGAGGCCGGCGCGCCGACCCTTTACGAGGCCAGCCATGTCGTTCCCCACGGCATGAAAAGCGACGAAGCCTTCGTCACTTTCGAAAAGGACGGTGAAACCTGGCGCGTCGATTGCGATTACATCGCCGGATGCGACGGCTTCCACGGGGTCGCTCGACAGTCGATTCCGGCCGATTGCCTGAAGGTCTTCGAACGGGTCTATCCGTTTGGCTGGCTGGGCATTCTCGCCGACACCCCTCCAGTGCATGACGAATTGGTCTACGCCCGCCATGAGCGCGGTTTCGCCCTGTGCAGCATGCGCTCGGCGACTCGCACCCGCTATTACCTGCAAGTGCCTGCCGAAGAACATGTCGATGACTGGAGCGATCAGCGTTTCTGGGACGAACTCAAAACCCGCCTGCCCGCCGAGCTTGCCGAGAAACTTGTCACCGGTCCGTCGATTGAAAAAAGTATTGCGCCACTGCGCAGCTTTGTCGTCGAACCGATGCAGTACGGGCGGATGTTCCTCGTCGGCGATGCCGCCCATATCGTTCCGCCTACCGGCGCCAAGGGCTTGAACCTGGCCGCCAGCGATGTCAGCACCCTGTTCAATATTCTGCTGAAGGTTTATCGCGACGGCCGCACCGACCTGCTGGAGAAATACTCGGAAATCTGCCTGCGCCGGGTATGGAAAGCCGAACGGTTTTCCTGGTGGATGACCTCGATGCTGCACCGGTTCGACGAACATGATGACTTCAGCCAGCGGATCAGCGCCTCGGAACTCGACTATTTCGTCAGCTCCGAAGCCGGCAGAAAAACCATTGCAGAAAATTACGTCGGACTTCCATATGAGGCTATCGAATAGCCTGCTATCGACTTACACTGGCGAGCATCCCCCGCTCGCCTTGCGACCTGCGGGATTCTCACTGCCCGCAGGTTCCGCCCGTGACCAATCTTCACCAGCCTGAAACACCCAAACCGGCCATTCGCAGCGTGCTGGTCGCGCTGATGATGGCGATCTTTCTTGGCGCGCTGGACCAGACCATCGTCGCCGTGTCGATGCCGGCCATCTCCGCCCAGTTCAAGGACGTCAGCCTGCTGGCCTGGGTAATTTCTGGCTACATGGTGGCGATGACCGTGGCCGTGCCGATCTACGGCAAGCTCGGCGATCTGTACGGGCGGCGCAAACTGATGCTGTTCGGCATGGGCCTGTTCACCCTCGCCTCGCTGTTCTGCGGCATGGCGCAAAGCATGGAACAACTGGTGCTGGCGCGGATTCTTCAGGGCATCGGCGCCGGCGGCATGATTTCGGTGAGTCAGGCGATCATCGGCGACATCGTGCCACCGCGTGAGCGCGGGCGTTATCAGGGTTATTTCAGCAGCATGTACGCGGTGGCCAGTGTCGCCGGTCCGGTGCTGGGCGGTTACATGACCGAATACCTGTCGTGGCGCTGGGTGTTTCTGATCAACCTGCCGCTGGGCCTCGGTGCCTGGTGGGTGGCGCGGCGCAACCTGCGCGGATTGCCGGTTCCGCAGCGCAAACCGATCATTGATTACCTCGGCACGCTGCTGATGATCATCGGTCTGACCGCGCTGTTGCTGGGCATCACCCAGGTCGGTCAGGGTCATTCGTGGCGCAGCAGTGAAGTGCTTGGCTTGTTCGCCTGCGCCGTCGTGGTGCTGGCAGTGTTCGTCTGGCATGAACGCCGGGCGCGGGAACCGCTGCTACCGATGCACCTGTTCGCCAACCGCAATGCCCTGCTGTGCTGGTGCACGATTTTCTTTACCAGTTTCCAGGCGATTTCGTTGATTGTGCTGATGCCGTTGCGCTTTCAGAGTGTCACCGGCGCTGGCGCTGACAGTGCGGCGTTGCATCTGTTGCCGTTGGCGATGGGCCTGCCGATCGGTGCCTACTTCGCCGGCCGGCGCACGTCGATCACCGGGCGCTACAAACCGCAGATCCTCACCGGTGCGATCCTGATGCCGATCTCGATTCTCGGCATGGCATTCAGTCCGCCAGAAGCAACGCTGCTCAGTGGTCTGTTCATGCTGCTCAGCGGCATTGCCGGGGGTATGCAATTCCCCACGTCGCTGGTCGGCACCCAAAACTCGGTAGAGCAACGTGACATCGGTGTCGCCACCAGCACCACCAACCTGTTTCGCTCGCTGGGCGGCGCGGTGGGGGTCGCGTTGATGTCGGCACTGTTGCTGGCCTTCTTGCAGGATTCGAGTTTTGCCCATCTGGCAAGCAGTTCGCTGATGAGCGAGGGGCATTCGGGCAACGTGTTGCTCGATGGCTTGAACGCGGCGCCGGGGGATGCACAGAACGCCTTGCGTGCGGAGCTTTCGGTGACGTTCCGGCATTTGTTGTGGGTGAGCACGGCGGTGTCGCTGCTGGGGCTGGCGGCAGCGATTGCGATGCCCAATAACCTGTTGCGCGGGCGTGAGCACGGCGCCAGATAGAACAAACACCACGATCCCCTGTAGGAGTGAACCTGCTCGCGATCAGCGCGTGTCAGTCGACATCACTGTTGAATAAAACACCCTGATCGCGAGCAGGCTCACTCCTGCAAAAGGCCGTTCACTCAAGGGCTGTAGTAACCCACCGCCACCAGGAAATGCCCGACCTTCTTCAGGTAGGCATGCTTGTCCTCGACCTTGCCGGTCACCGGGTTTTTCCAGCGGTATTCGTATTCGCCACTGTCCTGCTTGCCGATCAGCGCCAGAATCGGTTCGCCCACCGGTTTGCCGTCCGGGTCCTTGATCTTGCTGAAATCGGTGTTGATCAGCCGCAGGTTGGTGCCGTGGGCGACATAGCGCTGGGTGTCGAGGTCGACCACAAACACATACAGGTCATCCTGCAGATAGCCGCCCTTGAGCGAGTTGATCGCCGTCAGCGTGCCCTTTTCGTCTTTGCCCAGATCGGTGGCTGCTTTATCAAGCAGTGCCTTGGCTTGCTCCGCAGAGGCTCGCGGCAAGTAATAACCCACTGCCAGAATTCGCTGGCCGATGCGCTGGTAATACACATGCTTGCGCTCGACTTTGCCGTCCGCCCAGTTCTGCCAGCGGTATTCGGCTTGCTGGATGCCGTTGCCTTCAGGCACCAGCAACGCGTCCTTGAAGGTCTTTTGCAGGTCCGGCCCGAGCACTTCGCTGACATCACGACCGATCAAGGCAGAGGATGGCCCGCCGCTGGCGAGCATCACGCCCTTGGTATCGACCACGAACACATAACGATCCTTATCGACGAACTCGCCCTGACGGCTGAACGCGGCGAAGGCCTTGTCGCCGTTGTCGTGGTAGTAGGCCAGTGCCTTTTCCAGCAGGGCGATGGCGGCCTTGCTGTCGTCCTTTTGCGTGGAGACGGCATTGGCCTGCCCTGCCCCCACAAGCAGCATCAGCCCGAGCCACGCCACTTTATGCAAAAACCCCATAACGCATCCCTCGTTCTTGTTGGTGTTTCAAGAGCGTAGACGGCTTGGGGTCATATGGAAGTTGAACTTGAATCCAGAGATTACAGGCGAGAGCCCCTCAGCTCAGCCCCTAGGGCCGGGCATTGATCTGTTGCTGCAGGTTCTGGATCTGTGCCTGCAAGGTATTGAGGTTGCGGGTCATCTGGCCACGGAACGCATCGAACTCGGCGGTATTGCCACCGCCCTGTGGCGCTGCCGGACGGTTGTCCTGCTCGCTTTTGAGGACAACGATTTCCTGCTCCAGGCGCTCGATCGCAGCGTTCGAGTTGCCCTGCTTTTTCAGCGCAGTGATATCCGCGCCGAGGCTTTTCAGCTGGGTGTCATAATTCTTGAGCAGGGCATCGACCTTGCTGGTGTCGGCCGGCGCACTTTTCAGGGTCGCCAGTTCTGCACTCAGGGCTTTGACCTGGGCCTGCAACTGGGTGTTGGCGTTCTGTTGTTCGGTGGTCTGCGCGGTCATCTGCGCCAGGCGCTTGTCCAGATCGCTGGCCTGACCGGCCACACCCTGCTGCTGTTTGCCCTGATCGAGCAACTTGCCTTCAAGCGCCTTGATCTGCAGCTTCAGGGCTTCGCTGTCGGTGTTGACGTTGGTCTGGCTGGCGACCACCTTGCCGGAAATATCCTGCAAGCGCCCCGCGGCTTCCTCACTGATGCGCGCGAAGCTTTCCTGGGTCGCGACCAGTTGCTGTTCCATCAGCGAGATCTGCTGAAAGCTCCACCACGCCAGGCCCATGAAGGCAAAAAACAGCGCGCCGACCAGCGCCCACAATGGCCCGGTGCTGGCCGCCCGGACCTTGACCGCCGGTGGTGTGCGCGAGTGCACGGACGTGCGGGCAGTGGTCGGAATGTCATCGTCGTCGAACGTGTCGGCGCGCAGGCTCGGGACATCGTCGAAATCGTCGTGGGCATCATTACGCATGGACATTGAGGCAACCTTTGTGAAACGCGGTGATGGCTAAATGCTGCGAAGTATAACCGCCGCAGCCGCAGGGATTGACCCCCAACCTGCGGTGCGGTTCATTGCCGGCCGGCCGAATCGTTGCAACGCGTTTCAGCGAATGTCCTGTGCTTTCCACCAGCCACAGAACTCGTCGAGCGCCGACCACAGGCTGACTTTCGGATCGTAGTCGAGATAATGCCGGGCGCGACTGATGTCGAGGGTGAAATTTTTTTTCATCACTTGCATGCCCAAGCGCGACAGCGTCGGTTCCGGTCGCCCCGGCCAGAGCCGGCAGGCGCCTTCGTTGAGCGCCGCGACACTGTACGCCAGGCCGTAGGAGCGGTACTTGGTGACCTGTGGGACTTCCATCTTGCGCATCACATAATTGACCACATCCCACAACGGCAACGGCGCGCCGTTGCTGATGTTGTAGGCCTTGCCCAGCGCCGAGCCGGCCGCCAGCAAACTGCTGAGCATGGCCTCGTTGAGGTTCTGCACACTGGTGAAATCGACCTTGTTCAGGCCATTGCCGATAATCGCCAGCCGGCCCTTGCGCTGCATGTTCAGCAGGCGCGGAAAGATGCTCATGTCGCCGGCGCCGGTGACGAAACGCGGACGCAGCGCAAGGGTTTCCAGACCGAACTCCTGCGCGCCAAAGACCTTTTGCTCGGCGAGATACTTGGTCGCCGCGTAGGGATGCTTGAAACGTTTGGGCACCTGTTCTTCGGTGAGGTTGAAGTGGTCGCGCCCATCGAAATAGATCGACGGCGACGACAGGTGCACCAGCCGCCGCACGCGCTGCTTCAGACAGGCTTCGACGACGTTTTCCGTGACCTGCACGTTGCCCTGATGAAAGTCCTGATAACGCCCCCACAGGCCGACGGCGCCGGCGCAGTGCACCACCGCTTCGACATCGGCACACAGTTCACGCACCAATTCGGGATCGGTCAGGTCGCCGGGGATGAATTCGGCACCGCGGCGTACCAGATGCTCGACGCTCTCGGCCCGGCGACCGTTGACCCGCACGTCCAGGCCCTGCTCCAGGGCGAAACGCGCAAAGCGTCCGCCAATGAAGCCGCTTGCGCCGGTGACCAGAATTTTCATGTAAAGCTCCAATGAAACCAGCTGCGAGCTTCAAGCTTCGAGCTGCAGGGTAAAAACAATGCTCAGCGCTTGACTTGCCGCTTGCAGCTTGACGCTCGCAACTGCTTTTAAGCCACCAGCCATTGTGGTGAAGAACGTACCAATTGTTCGGTCAGCAAACCCAGCAGCTGACCACCATTGCGCCAATGATGCCAGTACAACGGCACGTCGATCGGTTTATCTGGCAACAGTTCGCGCAACACACCGCGTTGCAACTGGTCGCGCACCTGCAGTTCCGGCACCAGTCCCCAACCGAAACCGGCTTCGGTCAGGCGCACAAAACCTTCGGAAAGACGGGCACAAATGGTGCTCGAATCCGCCATCGACGCCGAGCGAGGCCAGGTAGCGATGCTGCAGGAAATCGTCCGGACCGAACACCAGCGCCGGGGTGCGCGGCAACTGCTCGGCGCGCACGCCATCAGGAAAATGCCGGGCGATGAACGCCGGGCTGGCCAGCGCCCGGTAACGCATCGCCCCGAGCAATACGCTACGGGCGCCGGCAACCGGGCGTTCGCTGGCACAGACACAGGCCGCGACCTCGCCGGCACGCATGCGCTTGAGGCCGACGGTTTGATCCTCCACCACCAGATCCAGCAATAAATGCTGCTCGGCACAAAAATCACCCACGGCTTCGGCCCACCAGGTGGCGAGGCTGTCGGCGTTAAGGGCGATGCGCAAACGCTCGGGCAGACCTTCTTCGTCGAGCGCTGGCACCAGCGTCTGCAAATCGCGCTCAAGCAGTCGTACCTGCTGCACATGGTTGAGCAGACGTCGGCCAATTTCGGTCGGCGACGGCGGCGTGCCGCGCACCAGCACAGGTTGGCCGACCCGCGCTTCCAGCAGCTTGATCCGCTGGGAAATCGCCGATTGCGAAAGGCCCAGCACCTGCGCGGCGCGCTCGAATCCGGCCTGTTCGACCACGGCGGCCAGCGCGGACAGCAATTTGTAGTCGAACATCAGTTTTCCTAATGAGCGATCAGCACTATTGGTTTTTCTTATACAACTTTCGACCGGAGAATAGCCAGCAAGCACTCTTTATCAAGGAACACTGCAATGGCTGGCGAAACCTCACTCACGACGTTGCTGCGCAGCATGAGCCCGCAGCTCAATGCTGGCGAATACGTGTTCTGCACCTTGGTCGATGGCCAGTTTCCCGAGGGTCTGGAGATTGTCGGCAGCTTCCGCGAGCAGGAAGGCCTGACCGTGATTCTCGAGCGCTCCCAGGCTGAACGGGCCGGGTTCGGTTTCGATTATGTGGCGGCGTGGATCACCCTCAATGTGCATTCGGCACTGGAAGCGGTCGGCCTCACCGCGGCGTTCGCCAGCGCACTGGGCAAGGCCGGGATCAGTTGCAACGTAATCGCCGGTTACTACCACGATCATTTGTTTGTCGGTCAGGCCGATGCCGAACGGGCCATGCAAGTGCTGCGCGATCTCGCAGCCAACGCGGAGTAATCGTTATGTGGCAAAGCTATGTAAACGGCCTGCTGGTGGCCTTGGGGTTGATCATGGCGATCGGCACCCAGAATGCTTTTGTCTTGGCCCAGAGCCTGCGGCGTGAACATCACCTGCCGGTGGCGGCGTTGTGTGTGGCGTGCGATGCGCTGCTGGTGGCGGCCGGGGTGTTTGGTCTGGCCACCGTGTTGGCGCAGAACCCGACATTGCTCGCGGTGGCGCGCTGGGGCGGCGCAGTCTTTCTGATCTGGTATGGCAGCCAGGCGCTGCGCCGGGCGTTCTCGACACAGAGTCTGGATCAGGGCGAAAACCACACCGTGCGCTCGTTGCGCGCGGTGATGCTCAGCGCGCTGGCAGTAACGCTGCTCAACCCGCACGTGTATCTCGACACGGTGTTGCTGATCGGCTCGCTCGGTGCGCAGCAGTCGGTGCCGGGGGCTCTATGTCGTCGGCGCGGCGAGTGCGTCGCTGCTGTGGTTTTTCACCCTCGCCCTCGGTGCCGCATGGCTGGCGCCGTGGCTGGCAAGGCCGAGTACCTGGCGGATTCTTGATCTGGTGGTGGCATTGATGATGTTTACGGTGGCTGGCCAACTGATTATCGCCAGCTGATTTATTCCAAACAGCTCTGGAACCTCTATCCCACACAGTTGTTGCGTGGTTAAGCCTTGACCCCGGTGCTATGATCCGAACCCTGCGCCGCAAAGAGTAAAAACTCGTCGGTGCATTTCTGGCCGCCCGTGATCGGCCTTGCGCTCACCGCAACAGACCTGATTAGGAGAATCATCATGGCTTTCGAATTGCCGCCGCTGCCTTACGCACACGATGCCCTGCAGCCGCACATTTCCAAGGAAACCCTGGAATTTCACCACGACAAGCACCACAACACCTATGTCGTGAACCTGAACAACCTGGTGCCAGGCACCGAGTTCGAAGGCAAGACCCTGGAAGAGATCGTCAAGACTTCCTCGGGCGGTATCTTCAACAACGCCGCTCAGGTCTGGAACCACACTTTCTACTGGAACTGCCTGGCGCCAAACGCCGGCGGTCAACCAACCGGCGCACTGGCTGAAGCCATCAACGCAGCCTTCGGTTCGTTCGACAAGTTCAAGGAAGAGTTCAGCAAAACCTCGATCGGCACCTTCGGTTCCGGCTGGGGCTGGCTGGTGAAAAAGGCTGACGGTTCCCTGGCCCTGGCCAGCACCATCGGCGCCGGCAACCCGCTGACCAGCGGCGACACCCCGCTGCTGACCTGCGACGTCTGGGAACACGCTTACTACATCGACTACCGCAACCTGCGTCCGAAGTACGTTGAAGCGTTCTGGAACCTGGTCAACTGGAAGTTCGTTGCTGAGCAGTTCGAAGGTAAAACCTTCACCGCTTAAGCTGCGCGCCAGTCAAAAAACCCGGCTATTGCCGGGTTTTTTTATGCCTGTGATTTGCGGCAGCGGCTTCAGGTAAACACTCCGAAGGCTTTCCCGCCGAGGTGGATGACCAAATAGCCAAGGAAAGAATAGGCAAGTATTCGTGCAGGAATAACAACCAGGCGTCGTAGGTGAGAGGGGAAACCAGCAATCTCATCCATGGCATAGGGATCACTTTTTGACAGAAAATCATCGTCCATTAAAAGCATGTGTGAAATGTGAGACAAACGACAGTAGCGACCATAGGCGCCATTGCCCAACACTCGCTGATTGCGAGCGACGAAGTACGATTTTTTCAGGAGAGACTCAATCTCCGCCAGTCTGAAAAAGCTGACCCATACTTTTGCAAATCCAGCCATCAGGCCCAAAAAAAGACAGGCAATCAACCCGGCGATACCGAGTAATTGCAGATCGTTCGCTGGTCTTGAAACGGTCACGCATATCCAACCAATACCCAGCCAAAGTAAGAGTAAAGCGGCACCGGTCACACCGAACTGGAAGAGGTAGCCTGGAATTTTCAGCCACTTTTTCAGATGCTCCGGGAAAGTTTCAGCTTCCATGACTGCATGCAGATCCAGCATTTGCACATGGGTCAAACGACCCGTCAATGTCCCTATTTCTCTGACTCTTCTCATTCGTCCAAATGGGCCGTTACCCAATATTCTGCGATTAATGCCCACGACATAAGAGGCAATGAAATGCTCTTCCATCTGATCCAGCCGAAAATAGGCAGCGAACAACACGAATGCACCGCTGAGGAAGAAAAGCAGAAGTACGACGGCCCATGAATAGAGATAGATGAGATCAAAATGTGGGGCGATCACGATGGATCCTTAACGTTGATTCCCAACATCCAGAATCCATTAGCGAGAAGAACGTAGCTCAACGTAAGAGATGAACTGGTGGGCAAGCTTAAAATTCGATAGAAGGTCATTATTTGTTCATCTCGTACAGTTTTTCGCCGATAAGTTCCCCTGTCTCGGCTCCCCCCATCCCCTATTTGCGCTGCGAGCATGCCACTTACAACCAACATGCAGGCGACTCCTCCTGCTCCGGCGGTTCCTACGCCTATTGCGGCACATGTCATCGGAGCAATGGTTGTCGCCAACTTGCCCGCTAGTGCTCCGCCTAGAACGTTTCCAGACAGCTTCGACCCCTCTATGAATCTCGCCCTCCGACATTCCGCCTCGCGTCCGGTTCGGCACGCTTCGTGGATTTTCATCGCCGCAGAACTGGCTCCCAGACCAATTGCCACATAACCACCGGCCTTCATGTATTTCGATGCTCGCGCCACGCCTTCAATGTGAGTCGCATATCCCGGCAATTGATTCGGTGCGCCTGCTTTGTTCCAGTTGTGCACGATCCTTTGCGTGGACAAGCCTAGTGCCCGTTTAAGCTTCGGGTGATCCGGAATGCCGGTTGTCTTTCGAACCAAGGGCCCTAAACCGGCATCAAGTTTCTTCATCAGCCTTTTGCGTTGTGCAAAAAACTCCAGAGAGTGGAGATTGCCATACTGGCGGTATTGCTCAATGTGTAAGCGCTCCAGTTCTTTAAGCGTGTTGCTAAGCGTTTCCATGTGCTGCCCCACCATAAACGATGCAACACCCAACGCTCCGGAAGAAACACCCAAAAACGGTTCAATCACCTCATGATGCTCAACCATGAAAGAAGCCTCTTCATCCGTCAGGTCTTTCAGCGCTTCATTCACTTTCTCCGCTGCCGCCATCATTTGCGCCTCTTCGCGTCGGCACATGTAGTTGCGCGAGTCGCTGAAGAGGACCATCTGCCCCGCTTTGACCTGTTCACCCAAATGACGGTTAAGCGAACCGAACTCGCGGCGCAGTGCTTCGCCAGGCGTCGTTTGGTACAGCGCGCGCTCCAGCGCTTCGCGGCTCATAGATGTCTGGACAATGTGAAAGCCTGACTCAGCCGGTTTCGGCAAGGTGTAGGCGTGGTCTTCCACCAGTTGCTCGGCCAGTGGTGGTTCGGGTTGGGGGCTGAAGGCGTTCCACGAAGCGCCGCCGCTATCAGTAACAACCCGCGGTTTCACTATGACCCAGTCACCGTTATTGATGGCTTCTACGAGTTTTCGCTGGTTGGCGCCTTTCAGATAGTTGGAGTGATTGAGGCCCATTGCATTGAGCAGGTTGTCGAATCCCGGCAGTTCATCCGGACGGTTGAGTGCCTCTCGAAAGGTGTCCATGGCCTGGTGGGTGTCGAGCGCCTGTTGGCCGTGGAGTTCACGTTGAGGGATAAGTCTGGTCACGTCCGTGCCCCGCTCTGCAAAACGGAGGACTTTGGCGAGCGAACTCAAACTTGAATGCCGGGTGTTTCTGTTTTGCGTGTAGGGGGAATCCGACTTCTCTGTGGCGCGCTGCTTGCTGCCATGCCACAGCGGGCTACCATCAAAAAGAGGAAAAAATGCTGCAAACCGCTCAAGTTGAGGGTCGAAACTACCGACACAGTACAGATTAGGGCTAATACTCCAGGCAGCTGCATTTCGGCCAACGCCACAGGCAAATAACCCTGGGCTTGATTGTCCCTTTGACTGCCATCACGGGATTGCCAATACTCATGGCAACTTGACGCTACCCGCACGGAACAAGGAATAACCCTTTGAAGCTGGAACTCAAGAACAGCTTGTCGGTGAAGTTGCTCCGGGTCGTGCTCCTGTCAGCATTGATCGTCGGCGTGGTCTTGAGCTGCGCGCAGATTGTGTTCGATGCCTACAAAACCCGTCAGGCCGTAGCCAGCGACGCCGAGCGGATCCTCGACATGTTCCGCGATCCCTCCACCCAGGCGGTTTACAGCCTGGACCGGGAAATGGGCATGCAGGTAATCGAAGGCCTGTTCCAGGACGAGGCGGTGCGCCAAGCGTCAATCGGCCATCCCAACGAAGCCATGCTCGCGCAGAAGTCCCGTGAGTTGCAGCATTCCAACAGCCGCTGGCTGACCGACCTGATTCTCGGCCAGGAGCGCACCTTTACCACGCAATTGGTCGGTCGCGGTCCCTACAGCGAGTATTACGGCGACCTGAGCATCACCCTCGACACCGCCACTTATGGCGAGAGTTTCATCGTCAGCTCGGTGATCATCTTCATTTCCGGCGTGCTGCGCGCGCTGGCCATGGGCCTGGTGCTGTATCTGGTCTATCACTGGCTGCTGACCAAACCGCTGTCGCGGATCATCGAGCACCTCACCGAAATCAACCCGGACCGCCCCAGCGAACACAAGATTCCGCAACTCAAGGGTCACGAGAAAAACGAGCTGGGCATCTGGATCAACACCGCCAACCAGTTGCTCGAATCCATCGAACGCAACACCCACCTGCGCCACGAAGCGGAAAACAGTCTGCTACGCATGGCCCAGTACGACTTTCTGACCGGCCTGCCGAACCGCCAGCAATTACAGCAGCAACTGGACAAGATTCTGGTCGACGCCGGCAAGCTGCAACGGCGGGTCGCGGTGTTGTGCGTGGGGCTGGATGATTTCAAGGGCATCAACGAGCAGTTCAGCTACCAGACCGGCGACCAGTTATTGCTGGCACTTGCCGATCGGCTGCGCGCTCACAGCGGTCGGCTTGGCGCACTCGCCCGCCTCGGCGGCGATCAGTTCGCGCTGGTGCAGGCCGATATCGAACAGCCTTATGAAGCTGCGGAACTGGCGCAAAGCATCCTCGACGATCTGGAAGCGGCGTTCGCCCTCGACCATCAGGAAATCCGCCTGCGCGCCACCATCGGTATCACCTTGTTCCCCGAAGACGGCGACAGCACGGAAAAGCTGTTGCAGAAAGCCGAGCAGACCATGACCCTGGCCAAGACCCGCTCGCGCAATCGCTATCAGTTCTACATCGCCAGCGTCGACAGCGAGATGCGCCGCCGGCGCGAACTGGAAAAAGACCTGCGTGATGCACTGCTGCGCGATCAGTTCTACCTCGTCTACCAGCCACAGATCAGCTATCGCGATCATCGCGTGGTCGGGGTCGAAGCGTTGATTCGCTGGCAGCATCCGGAACACGGTCTGGTGCCGCCGGATCTGTTCATTCCGTTGGCCGAACAGAACGGCACGATCATCGCCATTGGCGAATGGGTGCTCGATCAGGCCTGCAAACAACTGCGCGAATGGCACGATCAAGGCTTCGTCGACCTGCGCATGGCCGTCAACCTGTCCACCGTGCAACTGCACCACGCCGAGCTGCCGCGGGTGGTCAACAATCTATTGCAGATGTATCGCCTGCCGCCCCGCAGCCTGGAGCTGGAAGTCACCGAAACCGGCCTGATGGAAGACATCAGCACCGCCGCCCAGCACTTGCTCAGCCTGCGCCGCTCCGGGGCGCTGATCGCCATCGACGACTTCGGCACCGGTTATTCATCGCTGAGTTATCTGAAAAGCCTGCCGCTGGACAAGATCAAGATCGACAAGAGCTTCGTCCAGGATCTGCTGGATGACGACGACGATGCGACCATCGTTCGCGCGATCATTCAACTGGGCAAGAGCCTTGGCATGCAGGTGATTGCCGAGGGCGTGGAAACCGCCGAGCAGGAGACGTACATCATTTCCGAAGGCTGCCACGAAGGTCAGGGCTACCACTACAGCAAACCGCTGCCGGCCCGTGAGCTGGGTGCCTACCTCAAACAGGCGCAACGCAGCAACGCAGCCATTTTGTAACCTCAGAAGATCGCAGCCCAGCAGATGCAGCCGAAGGCTCGGACCGCGTTCGGACGATCTTTTGCGTTTCGTAAATAAGAAATATTTCCAGCCACAGCCCTTTACACATAATGCGAAAGATTTGCATTATGTCGCAGTTTTGCGCCCCCAGCGCCTATCCATTCAACTACCGAAGCAGGATGTTCGCCATGATTCGTATGCCTCTGGCTACCGCCAGTCTGCTGGCCATCGCTATTTCCCTCGCCGGTTGCGGCGAAGGCAAAGACAAAGCCGCCGCGCCGACGCCAGCTGCCAGCACTACCGCGCCAGCGGCTGCGCCTGCCGCTGCCGGTAAAGTCGACGAAGCGGCCGCCAAGGCTGTGGTCGCGCACTATGCCGACATGGTCTTCGCCGTTTACAGCGATGCCGAATCCACCGCGAAAACCCTGCAAACCGCCGTCGACGCGTTTCTCGCCAAGCCGAACGCCGACACCCTGAAAGCCGCCAAGGCTGCCTGGGTTGCCGCGCGCGTGCCTTACCTGCAGAGCGAAGTGTTCCGCTTCGGCAACACCATCATCGACGACTGGGAAGGTCAGGTGAATGCCTGGCCACTGGACGAAGGCCTGATCGACTACGTCGACAAATCCTACGAACACGCGCTGGGTAACCCGGGCGCCACGGCCAACATCATCGCCAACACTGAAGTGCAGGTCGGCGAAGACAAGGTCGATGTAAAAGACATCACCCCGGAAAAACTCGCCAGCCTCAACGAGCTGGGCGGTTCCGAGGCGAACGTCGCCACCGGCTACCACGCCATCGAATTCCTGCTCTGGGGCCAGGACCTGAACGGCACCGGCCCGGGCGCAGGCAACCGTCCGGCGTCGGACTACCTGGAAGGCGCCGGCGCCACCGGCGGTCACAACGATCGTCGCCGTGCGTACCTGAAAGCCGTGACCCAACTGCTGGTCAGCGACCTGGAAGAAATGGTCGGCAACTGGAAACCGAACGTGGCCGACAACTACCGCGCTACCCTGGAAGCCGAGCCGGCTGAAACCGGTCTGCGCAAAATGCTCTTCGGCATGGGCAGCCTGTCGCTGGGCGAACTGGCGGGTGAGCGCATGAAGGTTTCCCTGGAAGCCAACTCCCCTGAAGACGAGCAGGACTGCTTCAGCGACAACACCCACAACTCGCACTTCTACGATGCCAAAGGCATTCGTAACGTGTACCTGGGCGAGTACACCCGTACCGACGGCACCAAAATGACCGGCGCCAGCCTGTCGTCGCTGGTGGCCAAGGCCGACCCGGCTGCCGACAACGCGCTGAAAGCCGATCTGGCCGCTACCGAAGCCAAAATCCAGGTCATGGTCGATCACGCCAACAAGGGCGAGCACTACGACCAGTTGATCGCTGCCGGCAACACTGCGGGCAACCAGATCGTGCGCGACGCCATCGCATCCCTGGTCAAGCAGACCGGTTCGATCGAAGCCGCTGCTGGCAAACTGGGCATCAGCGACCTGAACCCGGACAACGCTGATCACGAGTTCTGATCACAGCGTCTGCGTCAAAAAAAGGCGACCTGCGGGTCGCCTTTTTTCATGCCTGCTTTTTGCTGTAATGCTGATGACCTCATCGCTGGCAAGCCAGCTCCCACAGGGAATGGTGACTTACACGGATTCTGCAAACACCTCAAATCCTGTGGGAGCTGGCTTGCCAGCGATAGGGGCACCTCGGTCTCAAGTGAAACCCTGCCGTAAATCAAGTAAACGATAATTCCTCTTATTCAAACCCCCTCGCCCTGTTAGACTTTGCGCCTTTAATTTCGCCCGTCTGCAGGATGTCCGATGCCTTCGCTGTCGCTTCGCTTGTCCGCACTGCTTCTGGCCCTGGGCCTGAGTGCCTGTGATGACGCTCCGCGCTTTACCAAGGCTGAGCCTGGTGAAGCGCGTTCAGGCGGTGCAGCGACCGTGCGCAAGACCGATCAGAACGCCTTTTCCCTGCCCTCGGCCAACCTGCCGCCGTCGCGCCGGGTCGATTTCAGTGTCGGCAACAGTTTCTTCCGCAGCCCGTGGGTGATCGCACCATCGACCACCACTGCGCGGGACGGCCTCGGTCCGCTGTTCAACACCAACGCCTGCCAGAACTGCCACATCAAGGACGGTCGCGGCCATCCACCGACGCCGGACGCAGCCAATGCGGTGTCCATGCTGGTGCGCCTGTCGATTCCCGACGCGCCTGAATTTGCCAAACTCATCGAGCAGGTCGGCGTAGTGCCGGAGCCAGTCTACGGCGGCCAGTTCCAGGACATGGCGGTGCCCGGCGTCGTCCCCGAAGGCAAGGTGCGCGTCGAGTACACCCCGGTGCCGGTCCGCTTCAAGGACGGCACTGAAGTGGAGCTGCGTAAACCAGTGCTGCAGTTCACTCAGCTGGGCTACGGCCCGATGCACCCGGACACGCGTTTCTCCGCCCGGGTCGCGCCGCCGATGATCGGCCTCGGTTTGCTCGAAGCAATCCCGCAAGAGGCGATTCTCGCCAACGCCGCCGCGCAGGCGAAAGCGAACAACGGCATCAATGGCCGGCCGAATCAGGTCTGGGATGACGCGCAGCAGAAGACCGTCATGGGCCGGTTCGGCTGGAAAGCCGGGCAACCGAATCTCAATCAGCAGAATGTTCACGCGTTTTCCGGGGACATGGGCCTCACGACCAGCCTGCGCCCCTTCGATGACTGCACCAACGCGCAAACCGCCTGCAAACAGGCACCGAACGGCAATGGCCCGGGCGGCGAGCCGGAAGTCAGCGACAACATCCTGCGGCTGGTGCTGTTCTACAGCCGCAACCTCGCGGTGCCGGCGCGTCGTGGCGTCAATGATCCCGAGGTGCTGGCCGGCAAGAACCTGTTTTTCCAGGCCGGATGCCAGTCGTGCCACACCCCGAAATACACCACCGCCGCCAACGCGGCCGAACCTGAACTGGCCAATCAAGTGATTCGCCCGTACAGCGATCTGCTGCTGCATGACATGGGCGATGGTCTGGCCGACCACCGCACTGAATTCCAGGCCTCCGGCCGCGACTGGCGCACCCCGCCGTTGTGGGGCATCGGCCTGACGCAAGCGGTCAGCGGTCACACGCAGTTCTTGCATGACGGCCGCGCGCGCAATCTGCTCGAAGCCGTGCTCTGGCATGGCGGTGAAGCGCAGCAGGCGCAGCAACAGGTTTTGTCTTTCAACGCCGAACAGCGTGCCGCGCTGCTGGCGTTTCTGAACTCACTTTAAACACTTAAAAGAATCGGGAGCCCGACATGTTCCGTCCCAAGTTGTTGTTCACCAGCCTTGCCGCACTCGCCCTCGGCGCCTGCTCGCCGCAGGACCCGCAAGCGGTCACCTCGGCGGCCATCGCCAAATCGGTGATCCTGCCGACCTACACCCGTTGGGTCGAAGCCGACAGGCAACTGGCAGTCAGCGCCCTCGCCTACTGCCAGGGCAAGGAAACCCTGGAAACCGCCCGCGCCGACTTTCTCCACGCGCAGAAAGCCTGGGCCGAGCTGCAACCGTTGCTGATCGGGCCGCTGGCCGAGGGCAACCGTTCGTGGCAGGTGCAGTTCTGGCCGGACAAGAAAAACCTCGTCGGTCGTCAGGTCGAGCAACTGGTCGTCGCCCAGCCACAGATCGACGCCGCTGCCCTGGCCAAATCGAGCGTGGTGGTGCAAGGCCTGTCGGCTTACGAGTACATCCTGTTCGATGAAAAGCCTGACGTTGCCAATGCTGAACAGAAAGCCAAGTACTGCCCGCTGTTGATCGCCATCGGCGAACGCCAGAAGCAATTGGCCGAGGAGATTCTGCAGAGCTGGAACAACAGCGACGGCATGCTGGCGCAGATGAGCAAGTTCCCGAACCAGCGCTACGCCGACTCCCACGAAGCGATCGCCGATCTGCTGCGCGTGCAGGTCACCGCCCTCGACACGCTGAAGAAAAAGCTCGGCACGCCGATGGGCCGCCAGAGCAAGGGTGTGCCACAGCCGTTCCAGGCCGATGCATGGCGCAGCCAGGCGTCGCTGACCGCACTGGAAGCCAGCCTTGCCGCCGCCAAAACCGTCTGGGAAGGCGTCGACAACAAAGGCTTGCGCGGTCTGCTGCCGACCGAACAGAAACCGTTGGCGGACAAGATCGACGCCGCCTACGCCGCGTCGCTGGAACTGTTCGGCAGCACGCAGCGTTCGCTGACCGAAATGCTCCAGGACGACGCCGGGCGCCAGCAGCTCAACGACCTCTACGACAGCCTCAACGTCGTCCATCGCCTGCACGAAGGCGAACTGGCCAAGGCGTTGGGCATTCAACTGGGCTTCAACGCCAACGACGGTGACTGATGAGGACAAGTGCCATGCTGCGACGCCAGGCTCTGACTTTAGGTAGTGTGCTGCTGGGAGCAGTGACTCTGGGCGGCTGGACGCTGTTCAAGCGCAAGGATCAGAGCCCGTTGTTGCTCTCGGCGCGCGATGACACCGATGGCAAGCACTACGCCGTCGGCTATCGGCTGGACGGCACTCGCGTGTTCGCCACGCACGTCGGCCAGCGCTGTCACGACATCATCAATCACCCGACGCTGCCGATCGCGCTGTTCGTTGCCCGCCGGCCGGGCACCGAGAGCTACCTGATCGACCTGCGCGACGGGGCCTTGCTGCAGACCGTGACGTCGCAGCCGAACCGGCACTTCTACGGCCATGCGGTGGTGCACAAGGACGGCGAATACCTGTACGCCACCGAAAACGATACGACCGATCCGGGCCGCGGCCTGCTCGGGGTGTACCGGTTCGAAGGCGAGCGGCTGGTGCACAGCGGCGAGATTTCCACCCATGGCCTGGGCCCGCATCAGGTGTCGTGGATGCCGGACGGGGAAACCCTGGTGGTGGCCAACGGCGGGATTCGGACCGAAGCGGAAAGCCGCGTCGACATGAACCTCAATGCCATGGAACCGAGCCTGGTACTGATGCAGCGCGACGGCACCCTGCTGAGCAAGGAAACCCTCGCCCAGCAGATGAACAGCATACGTCACCTGGGCATCGCCAGCGACGGCACCATCGTCGCCGGTCAGCAATTCATGGGCGCGTCCCACGAGCGTTCCGAACTGCTGGCGATCAAGCGTCCAGGGCAGCCGTTCGTGGCGTTCCCGGTGCCGGATCACCAGTTGCAGTCGATGGGGCATTACACCGCCAGCGTCGCCGTACACAGCGAGCTGCGTCTGGTGGCGCTGACGGCGCCGCGTGGCAATCGGTTCTTTATCTGGGACCTGGACAGCGGCGAAGTGCGCCTCGAAGCGCCCTTGCCTGATTGCGCCGGTGTCGGCGCGGTGCAGGACGGGTTTGTCGTGACCTCAGGGCAAGGGCGTTGCCGCTACTACGATTGCCGCCAGAATGAACTGCTGGCCAAACCGCTGGAGCTGCCGGCGGGGCTCTGGGACAACCATCTGCATTTGATGGCGTGACGCGCCCCCTGTGGCGAGGGGGATTTATCCCCGTTGGGTGGCGAAGCCGCCCTAAAACCTGCAATCGCGGTATGACTGAAGGATTTAGGAGGCCGCTTCGCAGCCCAACGGGGATAAATCCCCTCGCCACAAGGTTCATACCCGACCTTCATGTAAAAACTGCCAGTTGGAATCCGCACCTGACTCGGAGTAATGTGCCCGCCTGTCTCACCTGATTTATCCAAGGAACTGGAAATATGCTGCGTCGCCGCATGCTGATCATGTTGGGTGTTGTCTTGTTGATCGTCCTGGTCCTGGGCGGGTACAAGGCCTTTTCGATCTACACAATGATCCAGGGCTTTTCCAAGCCGAAACCGCCCATCAGCGTCGCGGTGGCCACGGCTTACGAGCGGCCGTGGCAGATGCGTCTGCCCACGGTCGGCACACTGAAAGCGCTGCAAGGCGTCGAGCTGAGCCTGGAAGTCGCCGGCACCGTCACCGAACTCAAATTCGAATCCGGGCAGAAGGTCAAGGCCGGGCAACCGCTGCTGCAACTCGACAGCGCCGTCGAAACCGCCCTGCTGGAAACCGCCAGGGCCGACCTCGGTCTGGCGCAACTGGACTTCGGCCGCGGCAGCCAACTGGTCGACAGCCGGGCCATCTCCAAAGGCGAGTACGACCGGCTTTCGGCGGTTCTGCAAAAGAACAAGGCCACGGTCAACCAGCTCAATGCCTCCCTGGCGAAAAAACGCATCCTCGCGCCGTTCAGCGGCACCATCGGCATTCGTCAGGTCGACGTCGGCGATTACCTCGCCAGCGGCACCAAAATCGCCACCCTGCAGGACCTGAGCAGCCTCTACGCCGACTTCTATGTGCCCGAGCAATCGGTACCGAAACTGGCCATCGGCCAACCGGTGAATATCTCGGCCGCCGCTTACCCCGGCCAGGTCTTCCCGGGCAAGATCAGCGCGATCAACCCGATCGTCGAAAGCTCGACGCGTAACATTCTGGTGCGCGCCACCCTGGCCAACCCCGACGGCAAACTGCTGCCGGGCATGTTCGCCAGCCTCGATGTGCTGCTGCCCGATCCGCAGAAGCACATCGTGGTGCCGGAAAGCGCGATCACCTACACCCTCTACGGCAACTCGGTCTACGTGGTCGGCCAGAAGAAAGCCGCAGACGGCAGCGTCGAAAAGGACGACAAGGGCCAACCGGTGCTGATTGCCGAGCGACGCTTCATCGAAACCGGTGAACGCCGCGAGGGCCTGGTGATGATCAACAAGGGCGTGCAGAGCGGCGAACAAGTGGTGACGGCCGGCCAGATCAAACTGGACAACGGCGCCCATATTGCCATCAGCGAAGACAAGACCCTCGGCGAGCAGAACAGTCCGCCTCGCGCCGACTGATCAAGGAATTCCCATGGCTTTTACTGATCCGTTCATCCGCCGCCCGGTGCTCGCCACCGTGGTCAGCCTGTTGATTGTGCTGCTCGGCTTTCAGGCCTGGAGCAAGTTGCCCCTGCGCCAATACCCGCAAATGGAAAACGCCCTGATCACGGTGACCACGGCCTACCCCGGGGCCAACGCCGAAACCATTCAGGGTTACATCACCCAACCGATGCAGCAAAGCCTGGCCAGCGCCGAGGGCATCGACTACATGACGTCGGTCAGCCGGCAGAACTTCTCGGTGATTTCGATCTACGCACGTATCGGCTCCAACACCGATCGCCTCTTTACCGAGTTGCTGGCCAAGGCCAACGAGGTGAAAAACAAACTGCCGCAGGACGCTGAAGACCCGGTGCTGAGCAAGGAGTCCGCCGACGCCTCGGCGCTGATGTACATCAGCTTCTTCAGCAAGGACTTGAGCAACCCGCAGATCACCGACTACCTGTCACGGGTGATCCAGCCGAAACTCGCGACCCTGCCGGGCATGGCCGAAGCAGAGATTCTCGGCAATCAGGTGTTCGCCATGCGCCTGTGGCTCGACCCGGTGAAGCTCGCCGGTTTCGGCCTCAGCGCCAGCGACGTGACCAATGCGGTGCGCCAGTACAACTTCCTCTCCGCCGCCGGCGAGGTGAAAGGCGAGTACGTGGTCACCAGCATCAACGCCAACACCGAACTGAAATCCGCCGAGGCTTTTGCGGCGATTCCGCTCAAGGTCAGTGGCGACAGCCGCGTGCTGCTCGGCGATGTCGCGCGGGTGGAGATGGGCGCGGAAAACTACGACTCGATCAGTTCGTTCGGCGGCACGCCGTCGGTGTACATCGGCATCAAGGCCACGCCCGGCGCCAACCCGCTGGACGTGATCAAGGAAGTGCGCAAGCTGATGCCCGAGCTGGAAGCGCAGCTGCCGCCGAACCTCAAGAGCGAGATTGCCTACGACGCCACCCTGTTCATTCAGGCCTCCATCGACGAGGTAGTGAAAACCCTGTTCGAAGCGGTACTGATCGTGATTGTCGTAGTGTTTCTGTTCCTCGGCGCGTTGCGTTCGGTGGTGATTCCGGTGGTGACCATTCCGTTGTCGATGATCGGCGTGATGTTCTTCATGCAGATGATGGGCTACTCAATGAACCTGCTGACGCTGCTGGCAATGGTGCTGGCCATCGGTCTGGTGGTGGACGATGCGATTGTCGTGGTGGAAAACATCCACCGGCACATCGAGGAAGGCAAGACGCCGTTTGATGCGGCCCTGGAAGGTGCGCGGGAAATCGCCATGCCGGTGGTGTCGATGACCATCACCCTGGCCGCGGTGTACGCGCCGATCGGCTTCCTCACCGGTCTGACCGGCGCGCTGTTCAAGGAGTTTGCGCTGACCCTCGCCGGGGCGGTGGTGATCTCCGGGATCGTCGCCCTGACCCTGTCGCCGATGATGTGCGCACTTCTGCTGCGTCACGAAGAAAACCCCAGTGGCCTCGCCCACCGTCTCGACCGCATTTTCGACCGTCTCAAGCGCCGCTATCAAAGCATGCTGCATGGCACGCTGAACACGCGGCCGGTGGTGCTGGTGTTCGCGGTGATCGTGCTGTGCCTGATTCCGGTATTTCTCAAGTTCGCCAAGTCGGAACTGGCGCCGGACGAAGACCAGGGCATCATTTTCATGATGGCCACCGCGCCGCAGCCGACCAACCTCGATTACCTGAGCACCTACACCGACGAGTTCATCAAGATCTTCAAGGAATTCCCCGAGTACTATTCCTCGTTCCAGATCAACGGCTACAACGGCGTGCAGGCGGGCATTGGCGGGTTCCTGCTCAAGCCATGGAACGAACGCAGCCGCACACAGATGCAAATCCTCCCCGAGGTGCAGGGCAAACTGGAAGGCATCCCGGGCCTGCAGATTTTCGGCTTCAACCTGCCGTCCCTGCCTGGCACCGGTGAAGGCTTGCCGTTCGAGTTTGTGGTCAACACCGCCAACGACTACGAATTGCTGCTGCAAGTGGCCGACCGGATCAAGAAGCGCGCGATGGAGTCGGGCAAGTTCGCCTTCGTCGACCTCGATCTGGCGTTCGACAAACCCGAGGTGGTGGTCGATATCGACCGCGCCAAAGCCGCACAAATGGGCGTGTCGATGCAGGATTTGGGGGGCACGCTGGCGACGTTGCTGGGTGAAGCGGAAATCAACCGGTTCACCATCGAGGGGCGCAGTTACAAGGTCATTGCTCAGGTTGAACGCCCCTTCCGCGACAACCCGGACTGGCTGAACAATTACTACGTGAAAAACACCCAGGGCGAGTTACTGCCGCTGTCGACTCTGATCAAGGTCAGCGACCGCGCACGACCGCGCCAGCTCAATCAGTTCCAGCAACTCAATGCGGCGAAGATCTCCGGTTTTCCGCTGGTGAGCATGGGTGAAGCCATCGACACCGTTCTGCAGATCGCCCGGGAAGAAGCGCCGGCCGGTTTTGCCTTCGACTATGGCGGTGCGTCACGCCAGTTCGTTCAGGAAGGCAGCGCGTTGTGGGTGACGTTTGCACTCGCGCTGGCGATCATTTTTCTGGTGCTGGCGGCGCAGTTCGAGAGTTTCCGCGATCCGCTGGTGATTCTGGTGACGGTGCCGTTGTCGATCTGCGGGGCGCTGATTCCGCTGTTCCTTGGGTGGTCGAGCATGAACATCTACACCCAGGTGGGGCTGGTGACGCTGATCGGCCTGATCAGTAAACACGGCATCCTGATCGTCGAATTCGCCAACCAGTTGCGCAAGGACAAAGGCCTGACAGTGCGTGAAGCCGTTGAGGAAGCGGCAGCGATTCGTTTACGGCCGGTGTTGATGACCACTGCAGCGATGGTGTTTGGCATGGTGCCGTTGATTCTCGCCACCGGTGCCGGCGCGGTCAGCCGTTTTGATATCGGCATGGTGATTGCCACGGGGATGTCGATCGGCACGTTGTTTACGCTGTTCGTCTTGCCATGCGTTTACACCCTGCTGGCGAAACCCGATCCCACACCAACCGCATAATCCCCTGTAGGAGTGAGCCTGCTCGCGATAGCGGTCTGTCAGTTAATAATGATTTGAATGACACACCGCTATCGCGATCAGGCTCACGCCTACCAGGGATCTGTGTCGTGTCGGGCATAAAAAAAGGCCTCGCATCTGCGAGGCCTTTCAGGTGGGCTTCAATCGGTTCAACTCTGCGGCCTCATTCCTTGGGAAAGTCCGAACATGAACAACAACAAATCATGGTCGGGCTTGGTCGCCACGGAGGCTTTGGCCACCCGTGGGATCGAACAATGGGCGTCGCTGGTAGACGCCCCAATGACCTGCATGCGTGGCTGCTCCCAGGCAGCCACCGCCAGTGATGCAACTGCCAAGGCTCCAACCAAAAACAAACCTCGTGCAATTTCGAGTTTCATCGCTATAAACCTTTGATAGCGCTGCCAAACGCCGTCTCATAAAAGTAGACGAGTTTTTTCCAGTCCGCGTCGCGGAACGACGAGTGGCGGCGTAATTGCTTCATGTCGTGAGAGGCAGCGCGATAGGCAGTCAGACGCTGGCGACATTTCTCCAGGTCGATCAGGGCTACTTCAACCTTGGCCGATTCGCCTTCGCCGGTGACCCGCACGAACACATGTTTGATGTAGATGCAGCTGTGCTGCCAACGGCCCTTGTGCATGCGCGCCAGATTCTCGGCGAGGTCCTTGAGCACACGCTCATAAACGACGTCGCCGCACTGATCACGCCCGCCGGCAGAAGCCAGCCAGTGTTCCAGCTCCTGGAAACCGTCCAGGGACTTGGTCACCAGCAACGCACGCCACTTGTGCTGCGGGTCGGGCTGGGTACCACAGAAAACGATTTGCGGCACGCGCACGCCAAGCTTGCTCACGCCGGTCAGGGCATCCAGCTCACGCAATACCGTCGGCCGTCCGAACGGGTGCAACCAGCTGCGATAGATATGACCGGTCTGGCGCTTGGCATACAGCAGTTG
This sequence comes from Pseudomonas sp. GNP014, assembly GCF_054344005.1. Lineage (NCBI taxonomy): Bacteria > Pseudomonadati > Pseudomonadota > Gammaproteobacteria > Pseudomonadales > Pseudomonadaceae > Pseudomonas > Pseudomonas sp. GNP014. Next base: position 6,147,517 of record NZ_JBTGUS010000001.1, read on the forward strand.
ACCATCGCGTCCAACGACCCGCTGGACTCCACTTTCGCCACCGCGCCGCACGTTGGGTTCTTCCACCCACTCACCGCGCTGGTTCCAGTAAAAGTCAAAGCGATCTTGCGGAGCGACGTCCGTTTCTGCTGCAAATTGCACTGCCATCCTGCTACCTCTTGCGTAATACGTAAACTCGCCACATGGCGTAGAGCGGAATAAAGTCCAGTTGTTCCTGAATTCGAAACCCTGCTTCCTCGAATTCCTTTTCGACCGTAGCGGCCGGTAACACAAAGCGATTCTGGTATTGCCGTTTGTCACGCTTCTGCTCGGCGCGTTGACGCTTCCACGCCTTGAAATTGCCGTCGACCCACAGCGAAACAATCACGCTGTCGCGGGTCACGCGCTCAAATTCACGCAGAATCGTGCGCCGATGCTCGGCCTCACCGATGTGATGCAGCAGTCGCATGCAAAAAATGCTGTCGACGGCGTTATCCGGCAAGGCGATGTCGAACGCAGACGTGTGCAAGGGTTGTACCCGTTTCACCACGTCAGCCGGTTGCGACGCCATGGCCGTCTTGATCATCGACTCGGAATTGTCCGCGCCGATGATCACCCGATTGGTTTTTTCACCCAGCAATGGCCAGAAACGCCCCGCCCCACAAGGCAGGTCCAGCACCAGTCCTGGCTCGCCGACCAACGCCAGCGCCTTGCGGGCCAGCTGTTCGTCACGCCAGTGAGAAAGACGACGACCAAGGCTTTCCTTGTGCTTGCGCAGATATTTCTGGGCATGCTGATCGTCATATTTTTCGGAAAAATCGAGCTTGATCGGGCCGGCCATCACCAGGACTCCTGAGTTACTGATGCCACCACCATAGGCAGCGGCGTGTCAGCGTCAGGTCATCCCTTTGTGAAAAAAACGTCGGGTCTACCGGCAAAGTATTACAGAGTTATACAGGATTTAGACAGCTTCGAGGGAGTAGCCTAGAGCCACTACGTGCGTCGAGGCGCCCCAAGATCCACCTCGAAGCGGCAGCCATTGGGCGTCATCGTGCTCAAATTGACCGTCCAGCCCTGGTTTTCACAGATCCGTTGCACCAGAGACAGGCCGAGCCCAAGGCCTTCACCACGGTTTTCCGTGCCACGCACGAAAGGCTGGAACATGGCTTCGCGTTTTTCTTCCGGAATGCCCACACCGGAGTCTTCCACCACAAACCCGTTGGCGGTAAGGGTCAGGCGAATAAAGCCCTGATCGGTGTAATGGCAAGCGTTGCGCAACAGGTTGCCCATCACCGCGGTCAGCAACGTTGCGTTGTAACAGGTGTCCGGCGGGTTGCCGGGTTCGAACTGCAACCTCAGCCCCTTGCTTTCAATCGGCTCGCGCCATACGCACAACAGGCTGTCAGCCACTTGCGCAATATTCTGCTGCAGCGCCACCCCGGCGTTTTCGCGCTGGGCACGGGCGAGCATCAGGAAGGTCTGCACCAACTCGCGCATTTCCTCGCTGGCCCGGGCGATACGTTCCACCTGAGAACGACCGCGTTGATCAATGGCCGGATTCTCCAGCAGCAGTTCGCAAGAGCTGGCCAGCACCATCAAGGGGGTGCGCAGTTCGTGACTGACGTCGCTGGTGAATAATCTTTCACGGGTCAGGGCCTGACGCAGGCGACCGAGGGTGGCGTCGAACGCCACCGCCAGTTCGCCGACTTCGTCAGCCGCGTAGTCGGGGGCGAGCGGCGGCGCCAGCCCGAGCAACTGATCGCGGTGGCGAACCTGACGCGCCAGACGCACCACCGGCGCCATCACTTTGCGCGCAAGCACCCAGCCGAGGAATACCGCCAACGCCAGACTGAGCACAAAGCCCACCAGCACGACGGCAAACAGCACACGCTCGCGCTCTTCGAAATCGCTCTGATCCTGCAGCAGCACATATCGCCGGCCGTCGACGATTTCGACCATGGCGTGATACGACAACTGTTCGCGGAAGACTTCATGGAAGCCCGCATCCAGGTGACGCAAATCCTTGGGTAACTCGAAATCACCTGGCCCGCCGCTGAAATAGAACAACTGGTCCGGCTCGGGCCGATGGCTCCAGTCCGAGACGTTGTCCATCAGCAACAGGCGCTGCAGATCGCCACCCAACCCTGCCGAAATCAGTTTCTCCTCCACCAGATGCACCGTCGCCACGATGCCCATGGCAAAGGCGCCGGCTACCAGCGCGCTCATCAACGCAAAGGCAATGATGATCCGCTGGGAAAGGCTTTGCTTAAACTCCATCACGCCCCTCGGCCAAGCGGTAACCCACGCCGTGCACGGTATGCAGCAATGGTTTTTCGAACGGTTTGTCGATCACCTGACGCAATTGGTGGACGTGGCTGCGCAGGCTGTCGCTGTCCGGGCAATCATCGCCCCACAGCGCTTCTTCGAGAATTTCCCGCCGCAGCACGTGCGGGCTCTTCTGCATCAACACCGCCAGCAACTTGAGGCCGACCGGGTTGAGCTTGAGCAGTTTGCCTTCGCGGGTCACTTCCAGGGTGTCCAGGTCGTAGTTCAGATCGCCGACCTGCAACGCCCGGCGACCACCGCCCTGGGTGCGGCGCATCACCGCCTCGACCCGTGCCGCCAGTTCGGACAGGGCGAACGGTTTGACCAGGTAATCGTCGGCGCCGGACTTGAAACCCTGCAAGCGGTCGTCGAGTTGATCGCGAGCGGTGAGCATGATCACCGGCGTGTCACGACGGGCGTCTTCACGCAGGCGCTTGCACAGGGTGTAGCCATCAATGCCCGGCAGCATGATATCGAGCACGATCAGGTCGTAATGTTCGGTGGCTGCCAGATGCAGGCCCGACAGACCGTCCTGGGCACAATCGACTGTGTAGCCTTTGAGCCCCAGATAATCGGCCAGATTGGCCAGGATGTCGCGGTTGTCTTCGACCAATAGAATTCGCATGGGCACCTCCTCCGTACACAGTAACGGCCGTCATGGCCCGCGCAGCTTAAGGCCAGATTCTCCCCAGAGCTAGGGTTGAGCGTTTCGCGACTCAACTCTCTCGAGCATATTCAAGTCTTAACAATTTTTTCACTATAGGTTCACAACCTGGCGACAGTGACGCCGCGACACTCCCGCGCCATCGTAAAAGGAAGCAGACTATGGATTTTTTCAAGACGGCGCCCCTGCGCCTGCTGCTGTTGATTACCGGCGCCTGGCTGCTGATATTTTTCCTGACCCGGACCATTCTGCTCCTGACTCATCTGGATGAGGCCGGTGGCGTTGCCCTGTCGGTGTTCGGCATTGGTTTGCTGTATGACCTGGGTTTCCTTGCCTATGCGGCGCTGCCGTTGGGCCTGTATCTGTTGCTGTGCCCATCGGCCTTGTGGCGCCGCCGCGGTCATCGCTGGTTCCTGCGAGGGCTGCTGACCGTCAGCCTGTTCGTCATGCTGTTCGTGTCGGTGGCCGAATGGCTGTTCTGGGATGAGTTCGGCGTGCGCTTCAACTTCATCGCCGTGGACTACCTGGTGTACTCCGATGAAGTGCTGAACAATGTGCTCGAGTCGTACCCGATCGGCACCCTGCTGAGCATTCTGGCGCTGCTGGCCATTGGCATCAGCTTCGCGTTGCGCAAGCCGTTCAATGCGGCGCTGAATGCGCCACTGCCGCCGTTGCGCAAACGCCTGCTCAATGCGCTGGCGCTGCTGCTGGTGACCGGTCTCAGTCTGCAACTGCTCAGCCAGGACGCACCGCGCGCCCAAGGCGGCAATGCCTACCAGAACGAACTGGCGAGCAACGGCCCTTATCAGTTCTTCGCGGCCTTTCGTAACAATGAGCTGGATTACAGCCAGTTCTACAGCAGCCGCTCGTCAGAAGAGGTGGCCCGGCAGATTCGCGCTGAACTGAACGAGCCCAACGCCCGCTTCATCGGTCAGGATCCGCAGGATATTCGCCGGGTGATCGACAACCCCGGCACGGCACGCACGCCCAACATCGTGCTGGTGACCATCGAAAGCCTCAGCGCCAAGTACCTGGGCAGCAACGGTGACAAGCGCGATCTGACCCCGCACCTCGATGCGCTGCGCAAACAGAGCCTGTATTTCAATAATTTCTACGCCACCGGCACCCGTACCGACCGTGGCCTGGAAGCCATCACCCTGGCCATTCCACCGACGCCGGGCCGCTCGATCGTCAAACGCATCGGCCGCGAAAGCGGGTTCGCCAGCCTGGGTCAGCAATTGAGTGCGGTAGGCTATGACAGCGTATTCGTCTACGGCGGGCGCGGTTACTTCGACAACATGAACGCGTTCTTCAGCGGTAACGGTTATCGCGTGGTCGATCAGAGCAGCGTCGACGAGGCCGAAATCCACTTCAAGAACGCCTGGGGCATGGCCGACGAGGACCTGTACACGCAAACCCTGAAACTGGCCGATGCCGATTTCGCCAAGGGCCAGCCGTTTCTGTTGCAGTTGATGACCACCTCCAACCATCGCCCGTACACCTACCCGGACAACCGCATCGACATCAAGTCCGGCAACGGTCGCGACGGCGCGGTGAAGTACACCGACTACGCCATCGGCCAGTTCCTTGAGCAGGCGCGCCAGAAACCGTGGTTCGACAACACGATCTTCATCTTCGTCGCCGACCACACCGCCGGTAGCGCCGGCAAGGAAGACCTGCCGATCGCCAACTATCAGATTCCGCTGTTCATTTATGCACCGAAGCTGATCGAACCACGCGAAAACGGCCAACTGGCCAGCCAGATCGACCTCGCGCCGACCCTGCTGGGCTTGCTGAACATGGATTACCAGTCGACGTTCTTCGGGCGCAACCTGCTGCAGGAAAACCCGTTGCCGCCACGGGTGGTGGTTGGCAACTACCAGCATCTGGGGCTGTTCGACGGCAAGGATCTGGCCATTCTCAGCCCGCGCCAGGGCTTGCGCCGACACGACGATGCGCTGACTGAAAGCCGTGAATCCCGGGCGACCAGCGATGACCCGCTGATCAGCCGCGCCATCACCTACTACCAAACCGCCAGTTATGGCTTCAAACATCAGCTGCTTGGCTGGAAAGCATCCAAGGAGGGTGCGCCGCAAGTCAGCGAACGTTAATCGAAGCGCCCCGGGCCGATGCACCGGGGCGTTTTTTTTGCTCAGGATCCAACATGTCATCAAACGTTGTGCGCCCCACCCCTCGCCCGTTGAATCCGTGGCTTTATCTGGGCATTCCCGCTGTTGCAGCGCTCATGCTGATCTTGCTGGAAACCACCGACCTGGACATGGTCCTGGCGCAAATGTTCTACGACCCGGTGGCGGGAAAGTTCATCGGCCGGCACAGCTTCTTCCTTGAAAACATCCTGCACGACCGCGCCAAACAGGTCGTGATCGGGTTTTCGGTGTTTGCCATACTGGGTTTTATCGGCGCGTTTCTCATCGGCCGGCTCAAGCCGTTCAGGCGCGAACTGGGTTGCCTGGTGCTCTCACTCGGCCTGGCCACGTCATTCGTCACACCGATGAAAGCGGTGACGGCGGTGCAATGCCCATGGAGCCTGGAGCAATTCGGCGGCCACGAAACCTACAGCAAACTGCTCGACCATCGCCCGCCCACCGACAATCCCGGCCGTTGCTGGCCCGGTGGTCATGCGGCGACCGGTTTCACCCTGTTTGCGCTGTTCTTTGTGCTGCGTGACAGACGTCCGCGTCTGGCCCGACAGGCGTTCATCTTTGCCTTTGCCCTGGGCTCGGTGTTCTCGATCAGCCGGATGATGCAGGGTGCGCACTTCTTTTCGCACAACGTGTGGACGGCGATTTTCTGTTGGCTGATTTGCCTGGGGTCGTATTACTGGGTGCTGTATCGCCCGACGGTGAAAGCTGAGGCCGTCGTCAAGGCACAACCGGTCAGCGCCTGATCTGACGCTATCGCTGGCAAGCCAGCTCCCACAATGTCCAAGGTGAAACACGTATTGGGTGAACACCATAGATCCTTGTGGGAGCTGGCTTGCCAGCGATGGCCGCACCTCGGTCTCAAGCCAACACTAAATCGAAGGCAATAAAAAACCCCGCTGGCTTTCGCCAGCGGGGTTTTGCGTTACAGGGGTAAGGCTGGCTTACATCATGCCGCCCATGCCACCCATGCCGCCCATGTCTGGCATACCGCCGCCAACCGAGCCTTCTTTCTTCGGTGCATCAGCAACAGCGGCTTCGGTGGTCAGGATCAGACCGCCGATCGAGGCTGCAGCTTGCAGAGCGGAACGGGTTACCTTGGTTGGGTCCAGGATGCCCATTTCGATCATGTCGCCGTATTCGCCGGAAGCAGCGTTGTAACCGAAGTTACCTTTGCCGTTCTTCACTTCGTTGACGACTACGCTTGGCTCGTCACCGGAGTTGGCAGCGATCTGACGCAGCGGCGCTTCAACAGCGCGACGCAGCACAGCGATACCGACGTTCTGGTCAGCGTTGTCGCCGGTCAGTTCGGTCAGGGCTTCCAGAGCGCGGATCAGCGCAACGCCACCGCCAGGTACCACGCCTTCTTCAACGGCTGCGCGGGTTGCGTGCAGGGCGTCTTCAACGCGGGCTTTCTTCTCTTTCATTTCAACTTCGGAACCAGCGCCAACCTTGATCACCGCAACGCCGCCGGACAGCTTGGCCAGACGCTCTTGCAGTTTTTCACGGTCGTAGTCCGAGGAAGTCTCGGCAACCTGAGCACGGATCTGAGCGATACGCGCCTGGATGTCGCCTTCAACGCCAGCACCGTCAACGATGATGGTGTTTTCCTTGGACAGGGTGACACGCTTGGCGTTACCCAGGTGCTCCAGAGTGGTGCTTTCCAGGCTCAGGCCGATTTCTTCGGAGATCACGGTACCGCCGGTCAGAACGGCGATGTCCTGCAGCATGGCCTTGCGACGGTCGCCGAAACCTGGAGCCTTGACGGCTGCGACTTTAACGATGCCACGCATGTTGTTCACAACCAGAGTCGCCAGGGCTTCGCCTTCAACGTCTTCGGCCACGATCAGCAGTGGGCGGCCGGCTTTGGCAACGGCTTCCAGCACTGGCAGCATTTCGCGGATGTTCGAGATCTTCTTGTCGACCAGCAGGATCAGCGGGCCGTCGAGCTCGGCCACCATGGTGTCTGGCTTGTTGACGAAGTACGGGGACAGGTAGCCACGGTCGAACTGCATGCCTTCTACAACCGACAGTTCGTTTTCCAGGCCCGAGCCTTCTTCAACGGTGATCACGCCTTCTTTACCGACTTTTTCCATGGCTTCGGCAATGATGTCGCCGATGGAGTTGTCGGAGTTGGCGGAGATGGTGCCGACCTGAGCGATCGCCTTGGTGTCAGCGCATGGCTTGGACAGGGCTTTCAGCTCTTTGACGATCGCGATGGTCGCTTTGTCGATACCGCGCTTGAGGTCCATCGGGTTCATGCCGGCAGCGACGGCTTTCAGGCCTTCGTTGACGATCGACTGAGCCAGAACGGTAGCGGTGGTAGTACCGTCACCGGCGTCATCGTTGGCACGGGAGGCAACGTCTTTGACCAGCTGCGCGCCCATGTTTTCGAAGCGATCTTCGAGCTCGATTTCCTTGGCGACGGAAACGCCGTCCTTGGTGATGGTCGGAGCGCCGAAGCTCTTCTCGAGGATCACGTTACGGCCTTTCGGGCCCAGGGTCGCTTTTACCGCGTCAGCCAGAACGTTGACGCCTTTGAGCATCTTGGAGCGGGCGGCATCGCCGAATTTAACTTCTTTAGCAGCCATGATCGATATTCCTTAAATACTTTGTAGTAGCGGGAAAATGAGCGGGGAAATCAGCCTTCCAGTACAGCGAGAATCTCGTTCTCAGCCATTACCAGCAGGTCTTCGCCGTCGACTTTCACAGTGTTGCTGCCGGAGTAAGGACCGAACACAACCTTGTCACCGACTTTAACGGCCAGCGCACGCACTTCACCGTTTTCCAGAGTCTTGCCTGGGCCTGCAGCGACAATCACACCGTGGTTGGCTTTTTCAGCAGCCGAACCTGGCAGGACGATACCGCCAGCGGTTTTCTTTTCTTCTTCGCTGCGACGGATAACGACGCGGTCATGCAGAGGACGAAGCTTCATTGTCGATCTCTCCTAATTGTGGTTTTCATCGGCCGGTGTAGTCCCGGCGGGTTTAACAAATCCGGCCTGCGCCGGTTGCGATTCGTCGAGCGAACCGCGGAAGTCTGTCCGACTCAATGCCGGAAACCTTTCGGTGACCGATACATAAGGGCGCATAAGGTTATTACAAGGGCGAGGTCAGAATTTTTTTCACGATCAGACCCCATAAACGAACACGGCACCCGAAGGTGCCGTGTCGATGCAGACGTTACTTGCTGTCGCGGTGTTCGTACTCGCCTTCGATGACATTCGGCTCACGCCCCAGCGGTTCGCGTGGAGCAGGCCCGCCACGGGGTTGCAGGTCATCGGCAAAGGCACGCTGGCGCATGGCTTGGTCTTCGGCGCGTTGACGCATTTTGTTCGCCAGCAGACGACGGGTGAACGGCAGCAGCATCACCAGACCGACCACGTCGCTGATGAAGCCCGGCAGGATCAACAGGCCACCGGCCAGGGCGAGCATCAGGCCTTCAAGCATGGTTTGCGCAGGCAGTTCGCCGCGGTTCAGGCTTTCACGGGCACGCAGGGCGGTGGCCAGACCGGCGATACGCAGCACGAACACGCCGAACATCGAGCCAAGAATGATCAGCAGCAGGGCCGGGAAAAACCCGATAGCCCCTGCCACTTTGACGAATACGAACAGCTCCAGCACCGGAAACAGCAGAAAGAGCAACAAAAAAGGGCGCATCAAAGATTCCTCAACGCAAGAAATGCCTTGCAGTAAGCCTTAGATGACGTCGCCCTTTCGTGAATTCAAGCATCGGCCTCAGCATTATTTGGCCAGACCTCGGCGTGAGCCAGAGAAACCAAGGCCTCGCGCACTTGTATCGGCGTGTGACAAGGCGCTTGAAACGGCAACCAGTGCAGCGCCTGACCGATGCGCAAGTGCATGCCTTCGCTGTCGATCCCGGCCAGTTGCGCCGGCGCCGTCTGCGGCAGGCCGGCGAGTTCCACGTAGTGGGCGATGGCCTTGGCGTGATCGCTGTTCATGTGCTCGACCATGCTGATTTCAGCCTTGCCGGCGAAGGGGTTGGCCAGGGTCAGTTGCTCGACCCAGTGGATCGCGCCGAAACCGCCAATGTAGCGATGACGCACAGGATTAAGCACCCAGAAGTCGAAATCGTGGGCCTTGTGGTAGTTCTGCGAATCGGGGAAATAGCGGTAGTAACGCTCGGCGGCGGCTTCGATGGCGGCTGGCTCTTCGAGCTTTTGCGCCTCGGCCAGATAGGTCAGGCGACCGACGGCCTGCACGTCGTCGGCCTCACGCTCGCCCACCAGCAACGAGCATTTCGGGTCTTTTTGCAGGTTGTGGGTGTGCTGGGCGATGCGGCTGATCAGGATCAGCGGGCGACCCTGTTCATCCAGGCAATAGGGAACCACGGAGCCGAACGGGAAACCGGGCATTGATTTGGAGTGGGTGGACAATACGCCACGGTATTCCTTGAGAAGCAATTCTCGGGCATTCTTGGCCGCTTCAACGCTCAATTTATGACTCCTTATATATAATCCGTCGAAAAAACGGACAGGCGCCCGGAGATAAGTCCCGGTCACGCCATCGGGCTATGCTCATGTGCAACCGGCCACGGCCGGTACAGATCGAGCGGCGCCAATAATAAAAACCACTCAGACCGGCATCGGGGCATGCGCATGCAACTCAACGACAAAGTAATCATTATCACCGGCGGTTGCCAGGGTTTGGGCCGTTCCATGGCCGAGTATTTCGCCGCCAAGGGCGCGAAGCTCGCACTGGTCGATTTGAACCAGGAAAAACTCGATGCTGCGGTCGCGGCCTGCAAGGCCAAGGGCGTCGAGGCCCGCAGCTATCTGTGCAACGTGGCCAATGAAGAACAGGTCGAGCATATGGTCGCGCAAGTGGCCGCCGATTTCGGTGCAATCCACGGCCTGATCAACAACGCCGGGATCCTCCGTGACGGCCTGCTGCTCAAGGTCAAGGACGGCGAAATGACCAAGATGAGCCTGGCCCAGTGGCAGGCAGTGATCGACGTCAACCTGACCGGCGTGTTCCTGTGCACCCGTGAAGTCGCGGCGAAAATGGTCGAGCTGAAGAACAGTGGCGCGATCATCAACATCTCGTCGATTTCGCGCGCCGGCAACGTCGGCCAGACCAACTATTCCGCCGCCAAGGCCGGCGTGGCAGCAGCCACCGTGACCTGGGCCAAGGAACTGGCGCGTTACGGCATTCGCGTCGCGGGCATTGCCCCCGGCTTCATCGAAACCGAGATGACCCTGGGCATGAAGCCGGAAGCACTGGAGAAAATGACTTCGGGGATTCCGCTCAAGCGCATGGGCAAACCGGAAGAGATCGCCCATTCGGCGGCGTACATCTTCGAGAACGACTACTACACCGGACGGATTCTGGAGATGGATGGCGGCTTGCGCATCTAACCGCCCAACACAAAAACCAGTGTGGGAGCGAGCCTGCTCGCGAATGCGGTGGTTCAGTCAACCTATTCGTTGAATGTGAATCCGCTATCGCTGGCAGGCCAGCTCCCACAGTTGATCGTGTTTCAGGCCATCAATCGTCGCTGATGGTGATGTTCGGCATCGCCGGTGTCGCCGCTTCCTGCAACACAATCCGCGCACCGACGTGGCGAGCCAGTTCCTGATAGACCATGGCGATCTGGCTGTCCGGCTCGGCGATCACCGTCGGCTTGCCGCCATCGGCCTGCTCGCGGATCAGCATCGACAGCGGCAGCGAGGCCAGCAGCTCGACGCCGTATTGACTCGCCAGCTTCTCACCGCCGCCCTCACCGAACAGATGCTCGGCATGACCGCAGTTCGAGCAGATGTGCACCGCCATGTTTTCCACCACGCCCAGCACCGGAATGTTGACCTTGCGGAACATTTCCACGCCTTTGCGCGCGTCGAGCAGTGCCAGATCCTGTGGCGTGGTGACAATCACCGCGCCAGCCACCGGGACCTTCTGCGCCAGGGTCAACTGGATGTCGCCGGTGCCTGGCGGCATGTCGATGACCAGATAATCCAGATCGCCCCACGCGGTTTGCGTGACCAGTTGCAGCAGTGCGCCCGAGACCATCGGCCCACGCCAGACCATCGGCGTGTTGTCGTCGGTCAGGAACGCCATCGACATGACTTCGACACCGTGGGCCTTGAGCGGCACGAACCACTTCTGATCCTTGATTTCAGGACGGGTGCGCTCGGGGATGCCAAACATGATCCCTTGGCTCGGGCCATAGATGTCGGCGTCGAGAATCCCGACCTTGGCGCCTTCGCGGGCCAGTGCCAGCGCAAGGTTGGCAGCGGTGGTCGACTTGCCCACGCCGCCCTTGCCGGAGGCCACGGCGACGACGTTCTTGACATTGGCCAGCCCCGGAATCTGTGCCTGGGCCTTGTGCGCGGCGATCACACTGTTGACCTCGACCTTGGCCGAGACGACGCCGTCGAGGTTTTCGATGGCCAGTTGCAGCATTTGCGCCCAGCCACTTTTGAACAGACCGGCGGCATAGCCGATTTCCAGCTCAACCCTGACGCGCTCGCCATCAATCTCGATGTGCTTCACGCAACCGGCGCTGACCGGGTCCTGGTTCAGGTAAGGGTCGGTGTATTGGCTGAGGACGGCTTCCACCGCTGCGCGAGTGACGGCACTCATGGGCAACTCCGATAACAAGACTGGGAATAGATGGCGGGTATCCTACCCTGCGGGTTCGTTTCTGGTCAGGCGATTTATAGCCAGACGCATTACTTGAGCCGGAAAGCACTGTAGTCAGGGGATTTATCCCCGACCGGTTGCGCAGCAGTCGTGAAACCATTGAACGCGGTTTACCTGATTGACCGAGTTGTCTGGTTTTGGGGTAGCTTCGCCACCCATCGGGGATAAATCCCCTCGCCACAGCGCCCCACTGCCATCAAAAGGTTTCATAGGCTGGGATTAAGTGATTGGTGTATCCGGAAACAGGCGCACAGGGTGAAAAATATGCGCCAGCGCTTTATAGTGGCCGACCTCCGTTTCATCAAGTAGCGAAGCCCCACATGTCCGAACCACGCAAGATCCTCGTCACCAGCGCCCTGCCCTACGCCAACGGTTCGATCCACCTTGGCCACATGCTGGAATATATCCAGACCGATATGTGGGTGCGCTTCCAGAAGCATCGCGGCAATCAATGCATTTATGTCTGCGCCGACGACGCCCACGGTTCGGCGATCATGCTGCGCGCGGAAAAGGAAGGCATCACCCCGGAACAACTGATCGCCAACGTGCAGGCTGAACACAGCGCCGACTTTGCCGAGTTCCTGGTCGACTTCGACAACTTCCACTCCACTCACGCCGAAGAAAACCGTGAGCTGTCGAGCCAGATCTACCTGAAACTGCGTGACGCCGGGCACATCGCCCAACGTTCGATCACCCAGTATTTCGACCCGGAAAAGAAAATGTTCCTGGCCGACCGCTTCATCAAGGGCACCTGCCCGAAATGCGGCACCGAAGACCAGTACGGCGACAACTGCGAAAAATGCGGTGCGACCTACGCCCCGACTGACCTGAAGGATCCGAAGTCGGCGATCTCCGGCGCCACCCCGGTGCTCAAGGATTCCCAGCACTTCTTCTTCAAACTGCCAGACTTCCAGCAGATGCTGCAGACCTGGACGCGCAGCGGCACCCTGCAGGACGCCGTCGCCAACAAGATCGCCGAATGGCTGGACGCCGGCCTGCAACAGTGGGACATCTCCCGCGATGCGCCGTATTTCGGTTTCGAGATCCCCGACGAGCCGGGCAAGTACTTCTACGTGTGGCTGGACGCGCCGATCGGCTACATGGCGAGCTTCAAGAACCTCTGCAACCGTACGCCTGAGCTGGACTTCGACGCGTTCTGGGGCAAGGACTCCACCGCCGAGCTCTACCACTTCATCGGCAAGGACATCGTCAACTTCCACGCGCTGTTCTGGCCCGCCATGCTCGAAGGCGCCGGTTTCCGCAAGCCGACCGGGATCAACGTGCACGGCTACCTGACCGTCAACGGCCAGAAGATGTCCAAGTCCCGCGGCACCTTCATCAAGGCCCGGACCTACCTGGATCACCTGTCGCCGGAATACCTGCGCTACTACTACGCGGCCAAACTGGGCCGTGGCGTCGATGACCTCGACCTGAACCTCGAAGACTTCGTGCAGAAGGTCAACTCCGACCTGGTCGGCAAAGTGGTCAACATCGCCAGCCGTTGCGCCGGTTTCATTCATAAAGGCAACGGCGGCCTGCTGGTCGACAACAATGCCGCGCCAGAGCTGACCGAGGCGTTCCTCGCTGCTGCGCCAAGCATTGCCGACGCCTATGAAGCCCGCGACTTCGCCCGCGCCATGCGTGAAACCATGGCCCTGGCCGACCGCGCCAATGCGTGGATCGCCGACAAGGCCCCGTGGTCGCTGAACAAGCAGGAAGGCAAGCAGGATGAAGTCCAGGCGATCTGCGCCACCGGCATCAACCTGTTCCGCCAACTGGTGATCTTCCTCAAACCGGTGCTGCCGCTGCTGGCCGCCGATGCCGAGGCGTTCCTCAACGTCGCCCCGCTGACCTGGAACGACCACACCACCCTGCTGGCCAATCATCAGTTGAACGAATTCAAACCGTTGATGACCCGCATCGACCCGGTAAAAGTACAAGCCATGACCGACGCCTCGAAAGAAGACCTGACCGCCAGCCAGACCGACACCGGTGCCGCCGCATCGGCGGGCAACGGCGAGCTGGCCAAGGATCCGCTGTCGCCGGAAATCGACTTCGACACTTTTGCCGCCGTAGACCTGCGCGTCGCCCTGATCGTCAAGGCTGAACACGTCGAAGGCGCGGACAAGCTGCTGCGCCTGACGCTGGACATCGGCGACGAGCAGCGCAACGTGTTCTCCGGAATCAAGAGCGCCTACCCGGACCCGTCGAAACTCGACGGTCGCCTGACCATGATGATCGCCAACCTCAAGCCACGGAAAATGAAGTTCGGCATCTCCGAAGGCATGGTGATGGCGGCAGGTCCCGGCGGTGAAGAAATCTACCTGCTGAGCCCGGACAGCGGCGCCAAGCCGGGTCAACGCATCAAGTAAGGCCCAGCGGTAAAACGATCCCACAGGCATGTTCTGCAAGCCTGTGGGATTTTTCATATCTGGCCCCCCCTTCGCGGGTGCCGGATAATGCCTAACCTTAAGTGACACCCGCCCGTTGCTGCCGGCAGAACCATGACCGAACTTGCGCTTACGCTGATCAGTGCCGCCCTGCTCAACAACTTCGTGTTGCACTGGCCGCTGGGCGTCGATCCGTTGCTGGCGGGCAGTCGGCGCCAGCTGCATGCGCTAGGGCTGGCGACGTTCTGCCTGATGCTGAGCGCCGGCGTCATCGGTTACGGGATCTGGCACTGGCTGCTGGTGCCGCTGCAACTGCAGGCCCTGCACCTGTTCGTGTGCTTGCCGCTCAGCGTGCTGCTGATCGCACCGCTGCTGAAACTGTTGGCGCGTGCGCTGCCCGACTGGCCGTTCGACGGACTCTGGCCGTTGTTGCTGGGCAATGCCGGCGTGCTCGGGCTGGCCTTGCTCAATACGCAACAGGATCGCGGCCTGCTGCCGGCAACGGCGCTGAGCCTTGGCGCCGGGTTGGGTTTCTGGCTGGTGCTGAGTCTGTTCAGCGACTTGCGTGAACGCACCGCCGACAACGACATTCCCCTGCCCTTTCGCGGGCTGCCGATCGACCTGATCGGCGCCGGATTGATCGCAGTGATTTTTCTCGGATTCAGTGGACTGATTAAAACATGAGTCTGATTCAACTCATTGATGCCCTCCTGCCGCAGACCCAGTGCGGCAAATGCGGCCACCCCGGCTGCAAGCCCTATGCGCAAGGCATCGTCGAGGGCGAACCGATCAACAAGTGTCCACCGGGCGGCGACGAAACCATCGCGGCGCTGGCCGAACTGCTGAAGGTGCCGGCGCTGGAGCTGGACGTCAGCCGTGGTTCGGCACCGCCCCAAGTGGCGTTCATCCGCGAAGCCGAGTGCATCGGCTGCACCAAGTGCATTCAAGCCTGCCCGATCGACGCCATCGTCGGCGCCGCGAAACTGATGCACACCGTGCTGATCGACGAATGCACCGGTTGCGACCTGTGCGTGGCGCCGTGCCCGGTGGATTGCATCGAAATGCATCCGCTGCCGCCAGGCACGCTGCCGGTGGTGGGAGGCCTGGCCCTCAACCTGGAAGAACAACGCGCACGCGCGGCCAAACGCGATCATGCGCGCCAGCGTTTCGAACGACGCAACGCCCGCCTGCAACGCGAAGAACAACAGAAACAGGCTGAGCGCGAGGCCCGTGCGCAACGGGCGACGCAACCGGCGGTGGCTACCCTCGATCCGGTGCAGGCGGCTCTGGAACGGGTACGCGCGCAGAAAGCCGCGACCGCCGACGCCGCGCTGAAAAAAGCCAAGATCGACGTCGCCATGAGCCGCGCGCAATTGCACAAATCGCTGAAAGCCTTCGGCCATCCACCGACGTTCGAGCAGCAGTCACAACTGATCGTGTTGCAACAGCAATTCGAAGCCGCCGAGCAGGCGCTGGCGAAACTCGAAAGCAACGCTCCCGGCGCTCCAACAGCGGTGGCCCCGGCCCCGGCGAAAGACGCAGACCTGAAACGGGCAAAAATCCAGTTGGCCATGCACCGCGCCGAACTGAAAAAGGCCCAGACTGCCGAAGCGCCGCCAGAGCGGCTCGCCACGCTGGAACAGGCCTTGCGTGACGCAGAGCTAGCGCTTCACGCTGCCGAAGCCGCCAGCGAGCAACCGCTGCCTGACCTCGTGCGCGTGGAAAAACGTCCGATCGACAGCCAGTTGCGCCAGTTGAAAACCGAACTGGCCTACGCCCGCGCCGACCTGAGCAAGCTCGAACGCCGCGCCGACACGCCCAGCGACGCCCTCGACAAGGCCCGCGCCCGTCTGCAGGACGCCGAGCGTCAGGTACACGATCATGTTGCCCCGTGAAGCACCGGATGATCGCCTGCAACAGGCGATGAAGCTGGTGCTGCTCGCTACGCTGCCGGGGCTGCTGGCGTTGTTCTGGCTGTACGGCTGGGGCGTGCTGATCAATCTGCTGCTGGCGGTAGCCACCGCATCACTGGTCGAGGCAAGCGTCAGCCGCCTGCGCCGACAACCGCTGCACCCGACGCTGAGCGACGGTAGCGCATGGGTCAGCGCGACATTGCTGGCGCTGGCCCTGCCGCCTTATTGCCCGTGGTGGCTGACCGTGACGGCGATTGCTGGCGGCTTGCTGTTCGGCAAGCACCTGTACGGTGGCATCGGCAAGAATCCGTTCAATCCGGCCATGCTCGGCTTTGCGCTGGCGATGGTGCTGTTCCCGCAGCCGATGACCCACTGGCCGGCGCACGGGATGAATCTGCTGGCAACGTTTGAACAGGTCTTCAACACGGGTCAGGCGCCGGACGCCTGGGTTCAGGCCACCGCGCTGGACAGTCTGCGTATCAACAAAAGCCTGACCATGGATGAGCTATTCGCCGCCAACCCGGCGTTCGGCCATTTCGGCGGGCGCGGCGTGGAGTGGGTCAATCTGGCGTTTCTCGCCGGCGGGCTGCTGCTGTTGCAACGTCGGGTGATCGGCTGGCAAGCACCGGTCGGCATGCTGGTCAGCCTGTTTGTCATCAGCCTGCTGTGCTGGAACGGTTCGGGCTCCGACTCCCACGGCTCGCCGCTGTTTCATCTGCTGAGCGGCGCGACCATGCTCGGTGCATTTTTCATCATCACCGAACCGGTGTCCGGGCCAAAAAGTCCGCTGGCCCGGCTGTTGTTCGGCGTCGGTGTCGGACTGCTGACCTACCTGATCCGCACTTGGGGCGGCTACCCGGATGGCGTAGCGTTTGCGGTGTTGCTGATGAATCTCTGTGTGCCGGCCCTGGAGCGTTTTGCCGCCACTCGCCAGGCGCAGGTGCATTCATGAACCGCGCGGCCTCTGTCATCACACTGGTGCTGATCGCCAGTGTTGGTCTCGGCCTGACTTATGAGGTGCAACGCAGCAGTGCACCACAGATTGCCATCGAACAACGTCTGCTCGACAGTCGCAAACTGTTGGATCTGCTCGCCGCGGATGCCTACGACAATCAGCCTCTGGAACAGCCAATGGCGTTGGCGGATAAGACGTTAAGCCACAGCACGCTGTTGACGGGTTACCGGGCAAGCAAAGCCGGGCAGCCGGTGGCGGTGCTGTTGCGCACGCAAACCGAGGGCTATGCCGGCGCCATCGAATTGCTCATCGCGATTGATGCCAATGGCAGACTGCTGGGTGTTAAAACCCTGCGGCAACATGAAACGCCAGCGTTGGGCGGGCATGTCGGCGACTGGCCGAACACCTGGCTGGCTGGGTTTTCCGGGAAATCACGCAGCGCTCCCGACGACACAGGCTGGGCCTTGAAAAAGGATCAGGGGCAGTTCGATCAACTGGCGGGCGCGACTATCACCTCCCGCGCCACCGTCCATGCCATCCATGACGCCCTGCGCTACTTTGATGAGCACCGGGCAACCTTGCTGGGGGGCGCACCATGAACCGGCCGACGAATCTGAGCAACGCCTTGCTGCTGGCGCTGCTGCTGGGTACCAGCGCCACACTGGCCGGCGCGCTGGGCATGTTGTTGATGTCGAGCGTTGTCACGACGGCTTACGCGGTGTGCATTGCTCCATTGCGCGCTCGACTGTCTGACAGCGGTCTGTTGCTGGCCAGCCTGCTGCTGGCCGCCACCCTGACCAGTTGCGCCAATATCCTTGGGCAGTGCTGGGCGTTGCAGTGGCACCAGGCACTCGGGTTCTATAGCGGGCTGATCGCCTTGCAATGCGTGGTGCTGGAATACAATGGTTTCTTTCATCAGGCGCGCACCGAACGCCTGAAGTTTTTTGGCCTCTCGAGCGGGCTGCTACTGACGCTGGCGGTACTGCGTGAGCTGCTCGGTCAGGGCCATCTCGGTCGTGGTCTCTCAGAACGCTGGCAAGGCCTGGTTCTGTTCAACGAAGGGCTGCACCTGTTCACCCTGGTTCCCGGCGCCTTCATATTGCTGGGGCTGCTGTTGGCTGCCCGCCAGGCTTTGACTCGCTCGAACGCTCTCTCCAAGGAAACACATCACCCATGAATGCCGCAAAACGCCTTGAGATTTTTCGTCGACTGCATGAAGACAATCCCGAGCCGAAAACCGAACTGGCCTACTCCTCGCCCTTCGAATTGCTGATTGCGGTGATTCTGTCGGCGCAGTCGACGGACGTTGGCGTGAACAAGGCCACGGCCAGGCTCTTCCCCGTTGCCAATACCCCGGCAGCGATCCACGCCCTGGGTGTCGAAGGGCTGTCCGAATACATCAAGACCATCGGCCTCTACAACAGCAAAGCCAAGAACGTGATCGAGACCTGCCGCATGCTGGTCGAACTGCACAATGGTGAAGTCCCGCAAACCCGTGAAGAGCTGGAAGCCCTGCCCGGCGTGGGCCGCAAGACCGCCAACGTGGTGCTCAATACCGCTTTTCGGCAATTGACCATGGCGGTCGACACGCACATTTTTCGTGTCAGCAATCGCACCGGCATCGCTCCGGGGAAAAATGTGGTTGAGGTGGAAAAGAAGCTGATGAAGTTTGTACCCAAAGACTACCTGCTGGATTCTCACCACTGGCTGATTTTGCACGGTCGCTACGTGTGTCTCGCCCGCAAGCCGCGCTGTGGCAGTTGCCGGATCGAAGATCTGTGCGAGTACAAACACAAAACATCGGACGATTGAGTGGCTATTGGTTTTACTGATTCACCGATTGAAAAAATCTTTTTTACCCACAGCAGGAATGTCGATATAAGGAGCGCCAAAGG
The DNA here is from genome assembly GCF_054344005.1 of Pseudomonas sp. GNP014. Lineage (NCBI taxonomy): Bacteria > Pseudomonadati > Pseudomonadota > Gammaproteobacteria > Pseudomonadales > Pseudomonadaceae > Pseudomonas > Pseudomonas sp. GNP014. Next base: position 6,166,462 of record NZ_JBTGUS010000001.1, read on the forward strand.
CAGTCTTAGCCTGGAGTTAACCTTATGACTGACAGTAAAGAACAACTGGATGTAGATGACGAATTTACTGCTGCGGAAACCGACGACACCGAACCGGTGGTCGAGGTCGCCAAAACCAATCTGAGCAAACGCCGCACTATCGACAACCTGCTTGAGGAGCGCCGACTGCAAAAGCAATTGGCTGATTACGATTTTGATCTCTGACATTTGAGAGCCTCCCGATACGGAGGCTTTTCATTTTCTGCGACTCGCTGAATTCGATCGGCCCATGATCACGTCAGTGACGCCACTCAGACAAGTCCGTTACGCTGCGCCAACTCGATCAGATCGACCAGTGAGCGGGCATTGAGCTTGAGCAACAGGCGGGTCTTGTAAGTGCTCACCGTCTTGTTGCTTAAAAACATGCCATCGGCAATTTCCTTGTTGGTCTTTCCCCGCGCCAACTGTTGCAAGACCATCATTTCCCGACCGGACAGGCGATCCACCATATCGGCTTCACTGGCGTTGCCCAGACTGGTGCGCACGGTGTGCAGCGCCTGATTGGGAAAATAGCTGTAGCCCGACAACACTGCCTTGATTGCACTGAGCAACTCGGTGAGGTCCTGCTGTTTACACACATAACCCGCCGCCCCCGATTGCATGCAGCGCATTGAAAAGTGTCCGGGTGCCTGTGACGTCAATACGAGAACCTTGACAGGCATGGCCGTTGAAGTCAGGCGCGCGATAACTTCCAGGCCATCAAGTTTCGGAATACCAATATCCAGAATGACAATATCCGGCATCTGGTCGCGAGCAAGTTGCAATGCATCCACACCGTTATCAGTTTCCGCGATGACTTCATAGCCATGACGTTCCATCAGCATACGTACCGCAAGACGAATGACGGGGTGATCATCCACGATCAGCACTTTATTCATGGGCAAGTCCAGTTTCGCTGTTCGAATTTTTTGAACACGCACAATATCCCAGCCACTTGTCCCGTGGCATGCCAAGTTTCACACGCACTTGCATCCAGAGACATTCCCTACAGCCAATGAGGATAAATCCCACAAAAATCCTTTCCTCATCTAAAAATCCGACGCCTCAACGGACACTCTCGGCTTGAATCTGTAACGGCGTGCGCTGCTTGCCAGCCAGCGCTGCGCTAGCAACGCGAGCGTCTGTCGTGGCAGGCATCACACTCCGCATCGCAGCATATAGAAATAAAAAGTTATGGTGCCCGCCACTTAAAACAGCCGCGTATCGTCAATAACTTACAAACATTCAGAGCACGGGTATTTATACTTCGGAAAATAATTTTGTTATAACCAAGAGCAAGCCCTTGCAACAAAAAAGCCGCCAACAACTCACAAAACAATGAAAACCTACAACCACAAGAGCACGATCATGTTAAAAATCAAGAGCAGAATTACCAACCCGATGACGGTCATCGCTATATTCGCAGCCATTTCGGAAACATCGGCTGCTGTGTCCCTGCCATTTCTTGGCAATGAAGATCGTGAGTTTTACGTGTGATTTCTCGTCATATTCCCGTTCTACTTGTTATTTCTTTTCTTTCTGACTTTAAACTTCAACCACCGCTCACTGTATTCCCCATCCGACTTCAATAAAGATGAAAGCTTTTTAAAAGCCATAGAAAACAGCGAGCGCAACTCCAGACGAAATCCATCTTCGCGAGAACTGCGTGCCCAAGGTATTTCAGGGTTTTCAAGTTGCATACTGTCCGGTCACCCTCAAACCAGCCCATGCAAGGACAAGTGCAGAGCCCACAACGTGGCCGATCCGCCGTCAGGTGACAGCGTATCCTCGGGACCTGTTGTTCAGCACATCATTCAGTTGACCACGGCCCTACGCAGCCTGCACATGATCGACATACGGAATCTCGACACGACGAAAGAGATCACGGCGATTCTGGAAAAAATCCACCACACCGACAAAAAAACCGACCGGGTCATCGTCCTTATAAGCAATCATGTGTCGGATGTTTTCCTGACACAAAACGCGTTACTGCCGATCAAACCGGCGAAGAAGGACACGGGCGCGACGCCCTATATTGTTTACAACGTGTGCTCACAAGCGATCACGCTGTTGGGGCGGGTTTGAAGGATGGAGCACGTCCATTGCGAGAGTGCGCCAGAGATCGCCCGATACGCGCAAGACACAGCATTCAATAAAAAAGGCGGGCCTGTCTTAACGACAAGCCCGCCTTTTCATTGCACAGCGTTCTGAAAGAATCAGAACAACTTGCGACCCTTGTTGGCCGCAATGCGCATGCGCAGCGCGTTGAGCTTGATGAAGCCCGCCGCGTCGGCCTGGTTGTAAGCACCGCCGTCTTCTTCGAAGGTCGCGATGTTGGCATCGAACAGCGAATCGTCGGACTTGCGGCCAGTCACGATGACGTTGCCCTTGTACAGCTTCAGACGAACCACACCGTTCACGTTGACCTGCGAAGCGTCGATCATCTGTTGCAGCATCAGACGCTCAGGGCTCCACCAGTAGCCGGTGTAGATCAGGCTGGCGTATTTCGGCATCAGCTCGTCTTTGAGGTGAGCGACTTCGCGGTCCAGGGTGATCGACTCGATGGCGCGGTGAGCGCGCAGCATGATGGTGCCGCCCGGGGTTTCGTAGCAACCACGGGACTTCATGCCGACATACCGGTTTTCGACGATGTCGAGACGACCGATACCGTGAGCGCCACCGATCTTGTTCAGCGTTGCCAATACGGTGGCCGGGGTCATTTCGACGCCGTCCAGCGCAACGATGTCGCCGTTACGGTAGGTCAGTTCCAGGTATTGCGGGGTGTCGGGAGCCTTCTCCGGGGAGACGGTCCAGCGCCACATGTCTTCTTCGTGCTCGGTCCAGGTGTCTTCCAGCACGCCGCCTTCATAGGAGATGTGCAGCAGGTTGGCATCCATCGAGTACGGGGATTTTTTCTTGCCGTGACGCTCGATCGGGATCGCGTGCTTCTCGGCGTAGTCCATCAGTTTCTCGCGGGACAACAGGTCCCACTCACGCCAAGGAGCAATCACTTTCACGCCTGGCTTGAGTGCGTAGGCACCCAGTTCGAAACGCACCTGGTCGTTACCCTTGCCGGTAGCGCCATGGGAAATGGCGTCGGCGCCGGTTTCGTTGGCGATTTCGATCAGACGTTTGGCGATCAGCGGGCGTGCGATGGAAGTACCCAGCAGGTACTCGCCTTCGTAAACGGTGTTGGCGCGGAACATCGGGAACACGAAATCACGCACGAACTCTTCGCGCAGATCGTCGATGTAGATTTCTTTGACGCCCATGGCCTGAGCCTTGGCGCGGGCCGGCTCGACCTCTTCGCCTTGACCGAGATCAGCGGTGAACGTCACCACTTCACAGTTATAAGTATCCTGCAGCCACTTGAGGATCACCGAAGTGTCCAGGCCGCCGGAATACGCCAGAACGACCTTGTTTACGTCCGCCATGCCATCACTCCACGGGGTTCTACGGAAAGCCGAGGAGTCTACCGCTCAAACGCGATAATTTACAGAGGCGCGACAGCTTAAGACGACAAAGCGACAGATTCTGTCGAGAGCGCGACGATGACCGGCGGGTCAGGAAGTTGCTGCAGTGCTGGCTGGCGTGCTGGCCTGGGGCGCCGGTACGGAGGGCGTTGCCACCCGGGCCAGTTTCACCGCTACCCGACGATTCTTCGCCCGGTTGGCCGCATTGGTGTTGGGCACCAGCGGGTATTGCTCACCGTGGAACCGCACGGTGATCTGCGATTCGGCGATGCCGTTGGCCTTGAAGAAATCCACCACCGCCAATGCGCGACGACGCGACAACTCGCGATTGGTCAGGCGGTTGCCGCTGTTGTCCGAATGGCCATCGAGCTCGATGTGATTGACCGTCGGATCAGCCTTCATGTACTCCAGCATCACTTGCAGCTTGGCCTTGGCAGCAGCGTCCAGATCCGTGCCTTCGCCGGGGAAGCCGATCTGCGACTGCTTGATCTGATCGAAATTCTGCGGCAGCAACTTCGCCACACAGGTCTGGTAGTCGTTGAACGCCTTGCTGAACTTGACGGGCAGCAGGCGCACTTCAGACACCCGGCCATCGCCGGACGCACGGCGCACCACCGGGCTGCGACCGTCGAGCAAACCGTTGATCAGCCCGCCGGCCTGAGACTGCGAACTGTTGAACAGCACGTTGCCAGTTCCGATCCGGACGCTGCCCAGATAGATGTCGTTACGCCCCGGCTGCCACGGCGCGGCCGCCGCGAGCAAGGTCGCCGAACCGCCGCCGAGCATGGCGTTGTAGGCATTCAGACGAAAAATCGCCTGCTCGCCGGCCTTGCGCACGAACTGGCCCGAGCCGAAATCGGTGATCGGCTGGGTCAGACGGCACTCGAACTTGTCACCCTCGACCGTCCACTCAATGTTCTCCAGACGCGTCTGGTAGGTGAGCGCCATCGCGGGGAGGCTGGCAAACACACTGAGCAAGGCTAAATATCGCTGGCGCACGGGAGGCTCCATTGGCTTCTGTAACACAAAGACCGATTCACACTATGTTTACGGCATACCTTCGGGATATCGGAAGGTTCCGGCAAAACTTGATAGCGAGTGCCTGCAAGAGTCTTTTCCGGTAGCATTCCCCTCAGTTTGACCCGCCTGGAATTCCCTCATGTCCGACCGCCTGACCCTGCTGCGTCCCGACGACTGGCACATTCATCTTCGCGATGGTGCCGTGTTGACCAATACCGTTGCCGATGTTGCGCGCACCTTTGGCCGCGCAATCATCATGCCCAACCTGGTACCACCGGTGCGCAACGCCGCTGAAGCCGACGGCTATCGCCAGCGGATTCTCGCCGCCCGCCCGGCCGGCAGTCGCTTCGAACCGCTGATGGTGCTGTACCTCACCGACCGCACCCAGCCCGAAGAAATTCGTGAAGCCAAGGCCAGCGGTTTCGTGCATGCCGCCAAACTGTACCCGGCCGGCGCGACCACCAACTCCGATTCCGGCGTAACCAGCATCGACAAGATCTTCCCAGTGCTGGAAGCGATGGCTGAAGTCGGCATGCCGTTGCTGATCCACGGTGAAGTCACGCGTGGCGATGTCGACGTCTTCGACCGCGAAAAGATTTTCATTGATGAGCACATGCGCCGTGTGGTCGAGCGTTTCCCGACGCTCAAAGTGGTGTTCGAACACATCACCACCGGCGACGCCGTGCAGTTCGTCAACGAGGCTTCGGCCAACGTCGGCGCGACCATCACCGCGCATCACCTGCTGTACAACCGCAACCACATGCTGGTGGGCGGAATTCGGCCGCACTTCTATTGCCTGCCGATCCTCAAGCGCAATACGCACCAGGAAGCCCTGCTCGACGCCGCCACCAGCGGCAGCGCAAAGTTCTTCCTCGGCACCGACTCGGCGCCGCACGCCCAGCACGCCAAGGAAGCCGCCTGCGGCTGCGCTGGCTGCTACACCGCGTACGCCGCCATCGAGTTGTATGCTGAAGCCTTCGAACAGCGCAATGCGCTGGACAAGCTCGAAGCCTTCGCCAGCCTCAACGGCCCGCGCTTCTACGGCCTGCCGGCGAACACCGACCGCATCACCCTGGTTCGCGAAGAATGGACCGCCCCGACCAGCCTGCCGTTTGGCGAGCTGAACGTTATCCCGCTGCGCGCCGGTGAAAAACTGCGCTGGCGCCTGCTGGAGGAACACGCGTGAGTGAAGACCATTTCGACGATGAACTGGACGGTCAAGGTGGCGGCGGTTCCCGTCACCCGATGGCAGCACGCTTTCGCGGTTACCTGCCGGTTGTCGTCGACGTAGAAACCGGTGGCTTCAACTCGGCCACCGATGCGTTGCTGGAGATTGCCGCGACCACCATCGCCATGGATGAAAAGGGTTTCGTTTATCCGGATCACACCTACTTCTTCCGTGTCGAGCCATTCGAAGGCGCCAACATCGAAGCGGCGGCGCTGGAGTTCACCGGGATCAAGCTCGATCACCCGTTGCGCATGGCCGTCAGCGAAGAAACCGCGCTGACCGACATCTTCCGTGGCATTCGCAAGGCATTGAAGGCCAATGGCTGCAAGCGGGCGATCCTGGTCGGCCACAACAGCAGCTTCGACCTTGGCTTCCTGAATGCGGCCGTTGCGCGCCTGGACATGAAGCGCAACCCGTTTCATCCGTTCTCCAGTTTCGACACGGCAACACTGGCCGGTCTGGCTTACGGTCAAACCGTATTGGCCAAGGCCTGTCAGGCGGCCGATATCGACTTCGACGGTCGTGAAGCGCACTCGGCACGTTACGACACCGAGAAAACCGCTGAACTGTTCTGCGGGATCGTAAACCGCTGGAAACAGATGGGCGGCTGGGAAGACTTCGACGACTGATCCTCGTCGGGCAAATCCCGCACACAAAAAAACCGGCCACGCAGGCCGGTTTTTTTGTACCTGAACGTTGCGCCTTACAGGGCAGCAGCGTTCTCGGTCAGGTAAGCCGCAACGCCTTCTGGCGAAGCGTTCATGCCTTTGTCGCCTTTCTTCCAGTTGGCAGGGCAGACTTCGCCGTGCTCTTCGTGGAATTGCAGAGCGTCAACCAGACGGATCAGCTCTTCCATGTTACGGCCCAGCGGCAGGTCGTTGACGATCTGCGAGCGGACAACGCCCTTGTCGTCGATCAGGAACGCGCCACGGAAAGCCACACCGCCTTCGGATTCAACGTCGTAGGCTTTAGCGATGTCGTGCTTCATGTCGGCAGCCATGGTGTATTTCACCTGGCCGATGCCGCCATTGTTGACCGGGGTGTTACGCCAGGCGTTGTGGGTGAAGTGCGAGTCGATCGACACGGCGATCACTTCAACGTTGCGTGCCTTGAAGTCAGCCATGCGGTTGTCCAGAGCGATCAGCTCGGACGGGCAGACGAAGGTGAAGTCCAGTGGGTAGAAGAACACCAGGCCGTATTTGCCTTTGATGGCCGAGGACAGGGTGAAGCTGTCAACGATCTCGCCATTGCCGAGTACGGCCGGGACGGTAAAGTCAGGGGCTTGTTTGCCTACGAGTACGCTCATTGATATCTCCTGGTGTAAAGACTTGAAGTTCAGGGTCCGGGCCAGCCTGCCACCCTCAGGCGACAGCCCTGTGACACGAACCCCCTTCGCAAGGGCCGACCATCATACACTGCGTTTTTGGCCTGTCCTCAACGGTTTTTAGCGAAAGCGGATAATGGCGCTGCATTTCCGGGGCCAGACAAATCGCCATTAATCACCGTTCGTCAGTCATCCGCATTTCCAGTGAAAACCATTCAGAAAGCACTTTGACAATCATTCTCGTTAACATTAAGATCCATCGCAATTGAGTCACAACCAGCGACGGTTCTCACTTATGTATGTTTGCCTCTGCACTGGCGTCACCGACGGACAGATCCGCGATGCGATCTATGAAGGTTGCTGCAGCTACAAAGAAGTCCGCCAGGCCACTGGCGTCGCCAGCCAATGCGGCAAATGTGCGTGCCTTGCCAAGGAAGTCGTTCGCGAAACCCTGACCAAGCTGCAAACAGCCCAGGCTGCGATCCCCTACCCTGTTGAATTTACAGCGGCATAATCACTCCCCTATTTCGAAAAACCGGACATATGTCCGGTTTTTTTATGCCTGCAAATCAATCGGTTAGGCGCTAGACGCGGAACACAAACATTCTTATTCAGATTTAATTTCATTTATTATTCAATAACTTAGGTTTGACACTTATAAATACCAAGCTCAAACTCCGCCTTATATACAGCTATTACAGGGCAGGACTCCCATCATGAAAGGCGACATTACAGTCATCCAGCATCTCAACAAGATCCTTGCCAATGAACTGGTCGCGATCAATCAGTACTTCCTGCATGCGCGCATGTATGAAGATTGGGGCCTGAACAAGCTGGGCAAACACGAGTACCACGAGTCCATCGACGAGATGAAACACGCGGACAAGCTGATCAAGCGCATTCTGTTCCTGGAAGGCCTGCCGAACGTGCAGGACCTGGGCAAGCTGCATATCGGCGAGCACACCAAGGAAATGCTGGAGTGCGATCTGCGTATCGAAAAGACCGGCCACGCCGATCTGAAAGCCGCCATCGCGCATTGCGAAACCGTGGGCGACTTTGGCAGCCGTGAACTGCTCGAAGACATTCTTGAGTCCGAAGAAGAACATATCGACTGGCTGGAAACCCAACTGGGCCTGATCGATAAAGTCGGTCTTGAGAACTATCTGCAATCGCAGATGGGCGAAGAGTAAGTCAGCGTCCGCTGAACTCGCGACACTAAAAAGCCCCGCCCTCTTTCGAGGCGCGGGGCTTTTTTATGCCTGATGCGATGCAGGCAACACCACGAATCACATGCAGGAGTGAGCCTGCTCGCGATGGCGGTGTGTCAGCCGATACTTCAATAACTGACAGAACACTATCGCGAGCAGGCTCACTCCTACACAAAAGCGAATCAGGCTTCGGACTTGTTCGCAGCGGCTGCTTCAACAGCTGCCTTGATGGTGCTTTGCAGCGAACCGTCTGCAGCCATCTCGGTCATGATGTCGCTACCGCCGACCAGTTCACCGCCGACCCACAGTTGCGGGAAAGTCGGCCAGTTGGCGTACTTCGGCAGATTGGCGCGGATTTCCGGGTTCTGCAGGATGTCCACGTACGCAAATTTTTCGCCACACGCCATCACAGCCTGCGCAGCTTTTGCGGAGAAGCCGCACTGCGGGGCATTCGGCGAGCCTTTCATGTAAAGCAGAATGGTGTTGTTGGCAATCTGCTCTTTAATCGTTTCGATGATATCCATGGAGCACCTCGGCTGAACTTTCCGACTCATGGGTCGGCACGGTGGCGCATTGTAACGGAATCCCGAGCGCCATGCTCGGTCTCCCCGACAGACATGCTCAGGCTGCTGCCACCGTCACCGGCACACCATTGAGCGCCGCATTGCCCGACAGCTCATCCAGTTGGCACTCATCGGTCAGGTCGTTGGCACTCGACCCCGGCTGACCGCTGGCAATCGTCATCTGCACGCCCGGACGCGCATGGCCCCAGCCGTGCGGCAGGCTCACCACGCCCTTCATCATGTCGAGGCTGCCGAGCACTTCGACCTCGATCTGCCCGACCCGCGAACTGACACGTACTCGCTGCCCATCACTGAGCCCGCGACTGGCCAGATCCTCCGGGTGCATCAGCAACTGATGACGCGGCTTGCCCTTCACCAGCCGATGGTAGTTGTGCATCCACGAATTGTTGCTGCGCACATGCCGACGGCCAATCATCAGCAACTCATCAGCGGCCGGTGCTCGCAACGCAGCGAAGCGCACGAGGTCGGCGAGGATCTCCGGCGGAGCAGCCTGCACCCGCTGATTCGGCGTTTTCAGGCGCGATGCCAGATTCGGTTTCAACGCGCCCAGATCAATGCCATGCGGATGATCGAACAGCGTCGCCAACGAGAGTTTTTGCTCGGACGCATCACCGTACAGGCCCATGCGCAAGCCCATGTCGATCATCTTCGCCGGCGGCATCGTTGGTTTGAGCTCCTTGCCGGTCTTCTCGGCAAAGGCCTTGGCCAGGCCGACAAAGATTTCCCAGTCATGCAGTGCGCCCTCGGGCTTGGCGAGAATCGCCCGATTGAAGCGGGTGACGTTGCGCACCGCGAACAGGTTGAACGTGGTGTCGTAGTGATCGTTCTCCAGCGCCGAGGTCGACGGCAGGATCAGGTCGGCGTAACGCGTGGTTTCGTTGATGTACAGGTCGATACTGACCATGAACTCCAGGCCGTCCAGCGCCTGTTCCAGTTGTCGGCCGTTGGGCGTCGACAGCACCGGATTGCCCGCCACGGTGATCAATGCGCGAATTTGCCCGTCGCCTTCGGTGAGCATCTCTTCGGCCAGCGCCGACACCGGCAATTCGCCGCCGTATTCCGGGCGCCCGGACACACGACTTTGCCATTTGTTGAAATGCCCACCCGAAGTCGACGCCACCAGATCCACTGCCGGTTGGGTGCACAACGCGCCGCCAACACGATCGAGGTTGCCGGTGACCAGATTGATCAATTGCACCACCCAGTGACACAAGGTGCCAAAGGCCTGGGTCGAGACGCCCATCCGCCCGTAGCACACCGCACTCGGTGCAGCGGCAAAGTCGCGGGCCAGTTGGCGGATCTGTTCAGCAGGCACCGCGCACAACGGGCTCATGGCCTCAGCCGTGAAGGTCGCCACTGCCGCGCGCACGTCGTCCAGCCCGTCAACCGGCAAATGGCTGTCGCGAGTCAGGCCTTCTCTGAACAGCGTGTTGAGCACCCCGAACAATAACGCCGCATCGCCCCCCGGGCGCACGAACAAATGCTGATCCGCGATCGCCGCCGTCTCGCTGCGCCGTGGATCGACCACCACCACCTTGCCGCCACGCGCCTGAATCGCTTTCAGGCGCTTCTCGACATCCGGCACGGTCATGATGCTGCCATTGGACGCCAGCGGATTGCCGCCCAGGATCAGCATGAAATCGGTGTGGTCGATGTCCGGAATCGGCAGCAACAAGCCGTGGCCGTACATCAGGTAACTGCTCAGGTGATGGGGCAACTGATCGACCGAGGTCGCGGAGAAGCGATTGCGCGTCTTCAGCAGGCCGAGAAAGTAGTTGCTATGGGTCATCAGCCCGTAGTTGTGCACGCTCGGGTTGCCCTGATAAACCGCCACGGCGTTTTGCCCGTGACGCGCCTGAATCGCCGCCAGGCGCTCGGCCACCAGCGCAAAAGCCTCGTCCCACTCGATCGGCAGCCATTCGCTGCCGACCCGGCGCATCGGCTGGCGCAAACGGTCGGGGTCATTCTGAATATCTTGCAGGGCCACAGCCTTGGGGCAGATATGGCCGCGGCTGAACGTGTCGAGGGCATCGCCCTTGATCGAGGTGATCGCGACGCTGCCATCGGTTTCAGTGGTTTCGATGGTCAGGCCGCAAATGGCTTCGCACAGGTGGCAGGCACGGTGATGGAGAGTCTTGGTCATGGCCAGTCTCTGTCTTGTTCTGGGCGGGCAACAGGCCTGCGGGAACAAAACTATGGCCCGTGCGCAGCCCCCGCGCCAGCGACGTTCGTCTTGTGAATTGACGCTTATCAGGGGCGCCGATAGCCCGTCGCGTCAGTTCGACGGCAATTGGGGCGGTGCGGCGAGCTGGATTTCCTGAATGGTTTCGATCTGCTCGTGGGCGACGTGCACGCCGGTGAGTTCGCCGATCAGGCGCCAGTGTTCATCGAGCCCGGCGCTGATGGTCGCCATGCGATCGATCATATGGCGCCCCGCAGACTTGACCACTTCGTCTTCGCTGCGCAGCAGTTCGAAGGACATTGAGGTGACAGAGGCGGTGAGATGGGTCAGTGAGCGAGCCGTGTGGCCCAGCAATTCCATTAACAGTTGTTCTTTCGATTCCATGCGGAGGCTTCCTGCGTCGCTCGAAACTTATTTATAACCCAGCACTTTGCTTTAGCAAATGTTTCAGCCCGATCATCCGACCAAGCGGATCCGCAACCACCCGGTCCCGAACCGACCCGAACGGCACTCTCCCCGCCACGGCGCATTGCCAAGCCCCGCGAGGCCAGTGTACAAAGTGGCTCGCTGCTGTACTGAACCCGGCTTCAAATGCGCGACCGCCCACGGCGGCCCGCTCTCCGAATCCCGCAAAAACCGTAGCCTATTGGCATAACGCGACATTTAGTGTCAATATCGCGCCTCCCCCTATTTCGTCGCCTCCGTGCGGCTTACGCCGCAGGTCTCGCCCGTTGTTCCGTTAAACAAGGCTTTGAGCATCTGCGGTTAGTAGCAAAAGGTAGTCAATGATGAGCGCAAGGCACTTTCTCTCCCTGATGGATTGCACGCCCGAAGAGCTGGTCAGCGTGATCCGTCGAGGCGTTGAGCTCAAGGACCTGCGTAACCGCGGCGTACTGTTCGAGCCTCTGAAAAACCGCGTACTGGGGATGATCTTCGAGAAGTCCTCGACCCGCACCCGCATCTCGTTCGAGGCCGGCATGATCCAGCTCGGCGGCCAGGCGATCTTCCTGTCCCCGCGTGACACCCAGCTGGGCCGCGGCGAGCCGATCGGCGACTGCGCCATCGTCATGTCGAGCATGCTCGATGCCGTGATGATCCGTACCTTTGCCCACAGCACCCTGACCGAATTCGCCGCCAACTCGCGCGTGCCGGTGATCAACGGCCTGTCCGATGACCTGCACCCGTGCCAGTTGCTGGCCGACATGCAGACCTTCCTCGAGCACCGTGGCTCGATCCAGGGCAAGACCGTGGCCTGGATCGGCGACGGCAACAACATGTGCAACAGCTATATAGAAGCGGCGATCCAGTTCGACTTCCAGTTGCGCGTTGCCTGCCCGGAAGGTTATGAGCCGAACCCTGAATTCGTGGCCAAGGCCGGCGATCGCGTGACCATCGTTCGCGATCCAGCCGACGCCGTGCGCGGCGCGCATCTGGTGAGCACCGACGTCTGGACTTCGATGGGTCAGGAAGAGGAAACTGCCAAGCGCCTCAAGCTGTTCGCGCCGTTCCAGGTCAACCGTGCCCTGCTCGACCTCGCTGCCGAGGACGTGCTGTTCATGCACTGCTTGCCTGCGCACCGTGGCGAAGAAATCAGCCTCGACCTGCTTGATGACCCGCGCTCCGTCGCCTGGGATCAGGCAGAAAACCGTCTCCACGCACAGAAGGCCCTGCTCGAGTTCCTCGTCGAACCGGCATACCACCACGCATGAGCCATGAATTACTGCTGAACCTGCGCAACCTCGCTTGCGGCTATCAAGATCAACGTGTGGTGCAGAACCTCAATCTGCACCTCAACGCCGGTGACATCGGCTGCCTGCTCGGCTCGTCCGGCTGCGGCAAGACCACCACCCTGCGCGCCATCGCCGGTTTCGAACCGGTGCACGAAGGGGAAATCACCCTCGGTGGCGAAACCATCTCCAGTGCCGGGTACACCCTGGCTCCGGAGAAACGCCGGATCGGCATGGTGTTCCAGGATTACGCGCTGTTCCCGCACCTGAGTGTCGCCGACAACATCGCCTTTGGCATTCGCAAGCACCCGAACAAGGAGCGTGTCACCGAAGAGTTGCTGGAACTGGTCAACCTGAAAAACCTCGGCAAACGCTTCCCCCACGAGTTGTCCGGTGGTCAGCAACAGCGCGTCGCCCTGGCCCGCGCCCTCGCGCCGGAGCCGCAACTGCTGTTGCTCGACGAGCCGTTCTCCAACCTCGACGGCGAGCTGCGGCGCAAGCTCAGCCACGAAGTCCGCGACATCCTCAAGGCCCGTGGCACCAGTGCGATTCTGGTGACCCACGACCAGGAAGAAGCCTTCGCCGTGAGCGATCACGTCGGCGTCTTCAAGGAAGGTCGGCTGGAACAGTGGGACACGCCCTACAATCTGTATCACGAACCGGCGACGCCGTTTGTGGCCAGTTTCATTGGCCAGGGTTACTTCATTCGCGGCCAGCTCGGCAGCCCGGAGTCGGTGCACACCGAGCTCGGCGAACTGCGTGGCAACCGGGCCTACACCTGGCCGGTGGGCGGCGCGGTGGATGTGCTGTTGCGTCCGGATGACATCGTTTATGCGCCGGACAGTGCGCTGAAAGCGCGCATCGTCGGCAAGACGTTCCTCGGCGCGTCGACCCTGTATCGCCTGCAACTGCCAACCGGCGCGCAGCTGGAGTCGATCTTCCCGAGCCATGCCGACCATCAGGTGGGTGCTGAGGTGGGGATTCGCGTATCCGCCGAACATCTGGTGTTGTTCCAGGCTTCGGGCAGCACTGCCGCACAAATTCCAGCCGTGGAAAACGGCGTGCGCCGCTACAGCACCGCCCTCTGATCCAGCACCATCCCCCTGTAGGAGTGAGCCTGCTCGCGATAGCGACCGCTATCGCGAGCAGGCTCACTCCTACAGTTGTTTTGGGTTAGCCCAGCATCAACGTGCCGCTCGCAACGAGCGTCGCATTGCCGCCAATCTTCACCCGCTCCCCTTCCAGCCGACAAAACAGTTCCCCGCCCCGCGCCGAGCGCTGGCACGCGGTCAGGCTCGACTTGCCCAGACGTGCAGACCAGTAGGGAATCAGGCTGCAATGGGTCGAACCGGTCACCGGGTCTTCATTGATGCCGATCGCCGGGGCGAAGTAGCGCGAGACGAAATCATGCTGATTGCCCCGCGCGGTGACGATCGCGCCGAGCCACGGCAGTTTGGCCAGTGCAACCATGTCCGGTGTGCAGTCGAGCACCGCTTGCTCCGACTCCAGCACCACGAACAGCTCGTTGGAACCGAGCACGTCCACCGCCTCGACGCCCAGCGCGCGTTCGACATCCAGTGTCACGCCAATCTCTGACGGCACGATGGAGGGGAAATCCAGCCACAGGCGATCGCCTTCGCGGGTCACACTCAACGGTCCGGACTTGCAGATGAAGTCCAGACGTTCGGCGTTTTCCTGGTAGATCTCGAACAACACATAAGCGCTGGCCAGCGTCGCATGCCCGCACAAGGGTACTTCGGTGGTCGGGGTAAACCAGCGGATGTGCCACGCAGCGCCTTCGCGCACCACGAATGCCGTTTCCGCCAGGTTGTGCTCGGCGGCGATTTTTTGCATCAACTCGTCCGCCAGCCAGGTATCGAGCCGATAAACCATGGCCGGGTTGCCACTGAATGGCCGATCGCTGAATGCGTCGACCTGATGAAACTCGAGCTGCATAACCTACTCCCTGAAGTTCGTCGGCAGAGCATGCAGTCCCGACCGGATCAGCGCCAGTCACAGAACCGGCGAATTTTCTTCATACAGCGGTCAAGACTAGGCGCGGCCGATATCGGCGAAGGTGGCCCGGGTGTGCTCAGCGAGAACGGCAGGCGCCAGTTCGACTTCCAACCCACGCCGGCCAGCGCTGACATAGATAGTCGAAAAGCCTTGAGCCGAGTTATCGATAAAGGTGCGCAGGCGTTTCTTCTGCCCCAGCGGACTGATACCGCCCAACAGATAACCGGTGGAACGCTGTGCGGCAGCCGGGTCAGCCATCTCGACTTTTTTTACCCCGGCAGCGTGGGCCAGGCCCTTGAGGTCGAGGCTTCCGACGACCGGCACCACCGCCACCAGCAATTCCCCCTTTTCACTGGCCGCCAGCAGCGTCTTGAACACCTGCGCCGGCGCCAGCGCCAGTTTTTCCGCGGCCTCCAGCCCATAGGACGCGGCCTTCGGGTCATGTTCGTAACTGTGCACGCGATGTTCGGCACGAACTTTTTTCAACAAGTCCAACGCAGGGGTCATGGCAGCTCCAGGCTTGGCAGACAGAGAAAAATCCTGCGCCGGATTCTAGGCGATCGGCTCACAAAAGGCTCTATTCCAAGCCACGTTTCCCGTGGCCTCCAGCTTTTCTGGGGGCGGGTTGAGAGGTGTCGGCGAAGGATCATTCACACGGCCAATAGTTTAATTGTGACCGACGGTTCACTTTCGACCTTTGACAGGTTTGTTTCTTGTCTATATTTTTTCGAATCTGAATAATGTAAGAATTATCATCTCCGCAGCACCCAGCAGTAAACCGGGAACAGGATGGGGATCCTGCTCCGGGGAAAATCGCGCTCTGCCCTGACGGCAAACGCGCCAGACAACAACAAAAAACGAGGTTTTCAATGACAACTGCTTTACAGCAACCATCGCTTTCAAGCCAATGCATGGCCGAGTTTCTGGGGACTGCACTGCTGATCTTTTTCGGCACCGGTTGTGTCGCCGCGCTCAAAGTCGCAGGTGCCAGCTTCGGTCTGTGGGAAATCAGCATCATCTGGGGCGTCGGCGTGAGCATGGCGATCTACTTGACCGCCGGCGTTTCCGGCGCGCACCTGAACCCCGCCGTGAGCATCGCCCTGAGCATTTTCGCTGACTTCGAAAAGCGCAAACTGCCGTTCTATATCCTCGCGCAAATTGCCGGCGCCTTCTGCGGCGCGCTGTTGGTCTACACGCTGTACAGCAACCTGTTTTTCGATTACGAACAAACCCACCACATGGTTCGCGGCTCGGCGGCGAGCCTGGAGCTGGCCTCGGTATTCTCGACTTTCCCTAATCCTGTGCTGTCCACCGCCCAGGCATTTCTGGTCGAGGTGATCATCACCGCGATCCTGATGGGCGTGATCATGTCCCTGACTGATGACAACAACGGCCTGCCGAAAGGCCCGCTGGCGCCGCTGCTGATCGGTTTGCTGATCGCGGTGATCGGCAGCTCGATGGGCCCGCTGACCGGCTTCGCGATGAACCCGGCCCGTGACTTCGGTCCTAAACTGATGACTTTCTTCGCTGGCTGGGGTGAAATTTCCTTCACGGGCGGCCGCGATATTCCGTACTTCCTGATTCCGATTTTTGCACCGATTGTCGGTGCCTGCCTCGGCGCTGCCGGGTACCGCGGGCTCATTGCCCGTCACCTGACCGGCGCCACACCTGCTACAAAGGATGCAGAACCGGCCATTGACGGCAAACCAAGAACTTCTTGAAACAGTCGGCGCGGGTTCCTGCCCATTTAGAGCCCGCGCCACGGCCCACTCTCCCTTATTTCGTCCAAGGCAATCGACATGACCGACATTCAGAATAAGAACTACATCATTGCCCTCGATCAGGGTACAACCAGCTCCCGCGCGATCATTTTCGACCGCGACGCGAACGTGGTCTGCACCGCGCAGCGCGAATTCGCCCAGCATTACCCGCAAGCCGGCTGGGTCGAACACGACCCGATGGAAATCTTCGCCACCCAGAGTGCGGTGATGGTTGAAGCGCTGGCCCAGGCCGGTCTGCATCACGACCAGGTCGCCGCCATCGGCATCACCAACCAGCGTGAAACCACCGTGGTCTGGGACAAGACCACCGGCCGCCCGGTGTACAACGCCATCGTCTGGCAGTGCCGCCGCAGCACCGAGATCTGCCAGCAGCTCAAGCGCGACGGTCACGAAGACTACATCCGTGACAACACCGGTCTGGTTACCGACCCGTACTTCTCCGGCACCAAACTGAAGTGGATCCTCGACAACGTCGAAGGCAGCCGCGAGCGTGCGCGCAACGGCGAACTGCTGTTCGGCACCGTCGATAGCTGGCTGATCTGGAAATTCACTGGCGGCAAGGTACACGTCACCGACTACACCAACGCCTCGCGCACCATGCTCTTCAACATTCACTCGCTGGAGTGGGATTCGAAGATGCTGGAGATTCTCGACATCCCGCGCGAGATGCTTCCGGAAGTGAAGGCGTCTTCGGAAATCTACGGTCGCACCAAGAGCGGCATCGCCATCGGCGGTATCGCCGGTGACCAGCAAGCGGCACTGTTCGGCCAGATGTGCGTCGAACCGGGCCAGGCGAAAAACACCTACGGCACCGGCTGCTTCCTGCTGATGAACACCGGCGACAAAGCGGTGAAATCCCAGCACGGCATGCTCACCACCATCGCTTGCGGCCCGCGTGGCGAAGTTGCTTACGCACTGGAAGGCGCGGTGTTCAACGGCGGTTCGACCGTGCAGTGGCTGCGTGATGAACTGAAGATCATCAACGACGCCCACGACACCGAATACTTCGCCAACAAGGTCAAGGACAGCAACGGCGTGTACCTGGTGCCGGCCTTTACCGGTCTGGGCGCGCCGTACTGGGACCCGTATGCCCGTGGCGCGCTGTTCGGCCTGACCCGTGGCGTACGTGTGGATCACATCATCCGCGCCGCGCTGGAGTCGATCGCCTACCAGACCCGCGACGTGCTCGACGCCATGCAACAGGACTCCGGCGAACGCCTCAAGGCCCTGCGTGTGGACGGCGGCGCGGTGGCGAACAACTTCCTCATGCAGTTCCAGGCCGACATCCTCGGCACCCAGGTCGAGCGCCCGCAAATGCGCGAAACCACGGCACTCGGCGCCGCGTATCTGGCGGGTCTGGCGTGCGGTTTCTGGGGCAGCCTGGACGAATTGCGTGGCAAAGCGGTGATCGAGCGCGAATTCGAACCAAGCCTGGACGAAGTCGAGAAAGAGAAACTCTACAAAGGCTGGAAAAAAGCCGTCAGCCGTACCCGTGACTGGGCGCGTGAGGACGCTGAATAAGCCAACCTGAGTACTCGTATCTGTATGTAACTGGTCGGGAGGAGATTCCTGCGGCATCATGGGCAAATTTTGCACGGCAGCCCAAAGGAAGCCCCATGAATCTGCCTCCCCGTCAGCAGCAAATACTCGAGCTGGTCCGCGAACGCGGCTATGTGAGCATCGAGGAAATGGCCACGCTGTTCGTTGTTACCCCGCAAACCATCCGCCGCGACATCAATCAGCTCGCGGAAGCCAATCTGTTGCGTCGCTACCATGGCGGTGCAGCCTACGATTCCAGCGTCGAAAACACCGCCTACGCGATGCGCGCCGATCAGATGCGCGATGAAAAACAACGCATCGGTGAAGCCATTGCCGCACAGATTCCCGATCACGCCTCGCTGTTCATCAATATCGGCACAACGACCGAGTCGATTGCCCGCGCCCTGCTCAATCACAACCATCTGAAAATCATCACCAACAACCTGCACGTGGCGTCGATGCTCAGTGCCAAGGATGATTTTGATGTGCTGCTGACCGGCGGCAACGTGCGCCGTGACGGCGGTGTGGTGGGTCAGGCGAGCGTCGATTTCATCAATCAGTTCAAGGTCGATTTCGCCCTGGTCGGCATCAGCGGGATCGACGAAGACGGCAGCCTGCTCGACTTCGACTATCAGGAAGTGCGAGTTTCCCAGGCGATCATCGCCAATGCGCGGCAGGTGATTCTCGCGGCGGACTCGAGCAAGTTCGGACGCAACGCGATGATTCGTCTCGGGCCGATCAGCCTGATCGATTGCCTGGTCACCGATCAGCAGCCGGTGCCAGCTCTGGCGCAGTTGTTGAGTCAGCACAAGATTCGTCTGGAAGTGGTTTAACCCCCCCTCAGCATTCCCCGTTGGGCTGCGAAGCGGCCCCCTCACCCTGTCAAAGTCGAACCTCATTGCATGGTTGTGGGACTGCTTCGCAGTCCAACGGGGATAAATCCCCTCGCCACAAATGTTTTTTTCCGCCTGTTAATGTTCGAAAATTTTCTTTTAACCGCCCTTCGATGAGTTTTTTCAATCGAAGTCGACTGGCTGTGCGCGTGTTTATCAGCTACCATTTTCGCAAATGAACATTAATGTTCGATTTCCAAACAGAAAATCAAAAGAGCCCGAGGCCAGCCGATGTCCACATCTACCTTGCGTACGCCCCCTCTCTCCGAGATCTACGACATTGCCGTGATCGGCGGCGGGATCAATGGCGTGGGGATCGCAGCGGATGCCGCCGGTCGCGGTCTCTCGGTGTTCCTTTGCGAAAAGGACGACCTCGCCAGCCACACCTCGTCGGCCAGCAGCAAGCTGATCCACGGTGGCTTGCGTTACCTCGAACATTACGAATTCCGTCTGGTGCGTGAAGCACTGGCCGAGCGCGAAGTGCTGCTGGCCAAGGCGCCGCATATCGTCAAGCCGATGCGCTTTGTACTGCCGCACCGTCCGCACCTGCGTCCGGCGTGGATGATTCGCGCGGGCCTGTTCCTGTATGACAACCTCGGCAAGCGCGAAAAACTGCCAGGCTCGAAAAGCCTGAAGTTCGGCGCCGACAGTGCGCTGAAAAGCGAAATCAAAAAAGGCTTCGAATACTCCGACTGCTGGGTCGATGACGCCCGCCTCGTCGTACTCAACGCGATGGCCGCCCGGGAAAAAGGCGCGCACGTTCATACCCAGACTCGTTGCGTCAGCGCCCGTCGCGCCAAGGGCCTGTGGCACCTGAACCTGGAACGTGCCGACGGCAGCCTGTTTTCGATCACCGCCAAAGCGCTGGTGAACGCGGCCGGTCCGTGGGTTGCCAAGTTCATCCGTGACGACCTGAAAATGGAATCGCCGTACGGCATCCGTCTGATTCAGGGCAGCCACATCATCGTGCCGAAACTGTACGAAGGTGAGCACGCGCACATTCTGCAAAACGAAGATCAGCGCATCGTCTTCACCATTCCGTACCTGAACCACTTCACCCTGATCGGCACCACCGACCGCGAATACACCGGCGACCCGGCGAAAGTGGCGATCACCGACGGTGAAACCGACTACCTGCTGCAAGTGGTCAACGCCCACTTCAAAAAGCAGCTCAGCCGCGACGACATCCAGCACAGCTACTCGGGCGTCCGTCCGCTGTGCAACGACGAATCCGACAACCCGTCGGCCGTGACCCGCGATTACACCCTGGCGTTGTCCGGTGGCGGCGAAGAGGCGCCGCTGCTGTCGGTGTTCGGCGGCAAGCTGACCACTTACCGCAAACTGGCTGAATCGGCGATGGCGCAACTGCTGCCGTTCTTCACCCAGATGCGCCCGAGCTGGACCGCCACGGCGACCTTGCCCGGTGGCGAAGACATGAGCACCCCGCAGGCCTTGTGCGCGCAGATTCGCGACAAGTTCGACTTCGTTCCGACCGAGATCGCCCGCCGCTGGTCCACCACCTACGGCAGCCGCACCTGGCGCATGCTTGAAGGCGTGGACAGCCTCGCCGACATGGGCGAACACCTGGGCGGCGGGCTCTACACCCGTGAAGTCGATTATCTGTGCAGCGAAGAGTGGGCGACCACGGCCCATGACATCCTGTGGCGTCGCAGCAAGCTGGGGCTGTTCACCACCCCGGCCGAACAGGAAAAACTGGCGGCGTATCTGGGCAAGGTCGAGCTGAATCGCAAGATCGAAGCGGCCTGATTCCCAAGACATCGCTTGCATGACAAGCCCCTGAATCGTGAGATTCAGGGGCTTTTTCACATCTGCAGAGCCGTGGCGTGGGGATCTATCCCCTCGCCACCATGCATCACTGAGTCACTGGGCCAGATGCAACAGCAGAAAATCAATGAACGCCCGCGACTTGTGCGGCAGATGCGGGCTGTTGGGGAACACCACGTTGATCGACTGCGACGGCAGCGAATACGAAGGCAGCAAGCGCCGCAAACGCCCGCTGGCAATGTCGTCGGCGACCACCCAGGCCGGCAGCACTGAAACGCCGAGTGACGACAGGGTCATCGAACGAATGGCCGTCGAGGAGTTCGATTCGAAGTGGCTGGTGCCGCTGACCTCGACTCCCTGCCCCTGGCTATCGCGCAACGTCCATTGGGTCGGCGCCTGCAAATTGCTGTTGGCAATCCACGACACGTTGTTCAGGTCCTGTGGTTCGTTTACCGGATGGCGGGCGAGAAATGCCTCAGTGGCCACCAGCACGATTTCATAATCCGCGAGCTTGCGGCTTTTGAACGCGGAGTCCGCCAAGTTGCCCAGGCGAATCACCAGATCGAGCTTTTCCGCGACCAGATCGTTCAACGAAGAGTTGAAGTTATAGCACAGGCGAATTTCCGGATAACGCTCGGAGAACAGCGGAATCAACGGCAGGATATATTTTTCACCGTACTCGCTGGTTGAACTTATCCGCAACTTTCCGGAGACCCGGTTATTACCTTTCAGGACATTATCAAAGGCATTATCAATATCCGCGACAATACCCTTGAACTCCTCATAAAACTCCTGCCCTATTTCGGTCAGCGATATATTGCGGGTATTGCGGATCAATAGCGTGGCCGACAAGACTTCTTCCAGCGCCTTGACATGCAGGCTGGCCATGGCTTTGCTGATACTCAGGTAATTCGCGGCTTTGGTGTAAGAACCAAAATCCACCACCGCAAGAAACGTCTGGACCCGATTAAGATGAGAGTGCATCGCGCTATGGCTCACTGTTAAATCCCGTCAAACATTGTTTTAAGCATAGTCGTATCGACACTTCAAGTCCATCGCCCCTATGCTGCGCGGCAAAGGGGATACAACATGAACTATCGCTATAAGATCGCGCTGATCTTTCTGATCGGCTTTTTTATTGACTGTATAAACATCTTTATGTCGGCTGTGGCATTGCCGAGTATATCGGCAACTTTGCAAGTCAGTACTTCGTCGGTGGCGTGGGTCGCCAATGCTTATATTCTCGGCCTGACCCTGATTATTCCGGTGAGCACCTGGCTGGCGGGGCGCTTTGGCAGCCGCGAAATTCTCACGCTGTCGATGCTGGTCTTCAGCGGTGCAGTGTGGATGTGCGGGATGGCCGACAGTTTCCATGAACTGGTGATCTGGCGTTTCCTCCAGGGCATCGGTGGTGGTCTGCTGATTCCGGTGGGCCAGGCGCTGACCTTCAACCTGTTCCAGGGTGAGCAACGGGCGAAGATTTCCACGCTGGTGATGGCGGTCGCGCTGATTGCACCGGCCATTTCGCCGACGGTCGGCGGCATCATCGTCGACAGCAGTTCGTGGCGCTGGGTGTTCTACAGCAACATCCCGTTCTCGCTGATCGCCGCCGGGCTGTCGTGGTTCTGGATCAAGGAAGCCAAGCCCGCCAGCCTGCCGCGCCCGGACATCCGAGGGTTGTTGCTGGTCAGCGCCGCGCTGGCCAGTCTATTGATGGGCATGTCGCTGTATGGCGGCGATTATCCGGCAATGGCCGCGCTGATCTGCGTGGCGGCGGGCCTGCTGTTCATCGCCCTGTACCTGCTGCACTACCGGCGCTGCAACAACGCGATCATCGAACTGAACCTGCTCAAAAGCAAAAAGCTCAGCACCTCGATCTTCATCTATTACGCGATTCCCGGCGTGTTCACCGGGGTCAACCTGATGAGCATTTTCTTTCTGCAGAACACCCTGCACTTCAGCGCCCGGCTGACGGGGATGTTCATGATCCTCTATGCCATCGGCGCCTTCATCGCGATGACGATTTGCGGTCGGGTCTACAACCGGGTCGGAGCCAAACGCCTGTTCACCCTCGGCATGCTGTTACACAGCGCCGGCATCGCCACGCTGATGCTGGTCAATGCGCCGACGGACCTGTGGGTCATCGTGATCGCCTACAGCCTGATGGGCATCGGCGGCGGCATCGGCGCCAACACCGCGCAGACCACCTCGCTGATGGACTTTGCCGGCGGCGACACGCACAAGGCCAGCGTGATCTGGAACATCAACCGGCAGATGTCCTTCAGCCTCGGTGCCGCGCTGTTTCTGATGATCTTCAATGTGCTGCTCAAGCAGTTCGATACCACGGCGGCCTACCACGCGACGTTCGCGATTGCGGCGCTGGTCGGGCTGTTCCCGCTGTTTCAGATGAGTCAATTGAACCCTCCAAAGGAATGCCATGAACAACAACCTGGTTGAACGAGCGCAACACAGTATTCACCACGTGCATGACCTGATTCACCGCGTCTTCACCGATGCCGACGGCACCGGAGCCGCCACCGTCGCGCCGCTGATGGCGGTGTTCGCCGAGCACTTCAGCATGGTCACCACCGCGGCCGCCATCGTCGGCCGGGCGCAGGTCGAGCAACTGTTCACCGGCGCGGTCGGTGCCCGCAAAGGTCTGGAAATCCTGATCAGCGATCTGCACACGGTCTGGCACGAAGGCGCGACCGTGGCGCTGCGCTACAAAGAAACCCATCGCCTGAACCAGCGCGAAACCTCGCGCATTTCGGTGGCGATCCTGCGGGTGCAGCACCACGACGTTCAGTGGCTGTACCTGCACGAAACACCGCTGAGCCAGGAAACGCCTGCATGAAGTTCACCGTCACACATTGCCGGATGCTCTCGGCGTCAATCAAGGAAGTCACCGTCAGCGGCCCGGCTTCACTGATCGCGATGAGCCACGCCGGTGCGCATTTCAAATGGCTGATCCCGGGGCTGAATGATCCTCGGCATTACTCGACCGTGCATCTGGACGAGGCCGGGGACGGCCGGTTCACCTTCGCCATCCGCCTCTCGCCGGATTCCGTCAGCAGCCAGTACATCCGCGCCCTGGCCGTCGATGACAGCGTGGAACTGGAAGGCCCGTTAAACACCTTCAACTACCCGCTGAGCGTCACCAGCGGTCGCGACATCGCGATTGCCGGCGGCATCGGCATCACGCCGTTGACCGGCATCCTGCGTCACCTGGCTGCGCTGCAGCGTCCAGCGCACCTGCATTACTTCGCCAAGAGCGTTGACGACGCGGTCTACGCCAGCCACCTGCAAGAACACCTTCAGGAACGCATGCAACTGCACCTGTCGGGCCATCGTCCGGCGATCGCTGACGTGCTCGCCGACCTGCGCGCCGACGACCGTCTGTATGTCTGCGGCCCGGCGGCAATGCTCGGCGAGGTACTCAGCCATGCCGAACGTGCGGGTCTGGCCCGCGACCAGATCCATCTGGAGGTGTTCAACGTCGCCCGCGACAACGCCGCGCAGGGTTGCGTCATCGACGCGGCGGACTCCGGCGTCAGCGTCGAGGTCGGCCCGCAGCAGTCGTTGCTCGAAGCCCTGGAAGCTGCCGGGCTCGATCCGCTTTACGACTGCCGTCGCGGCGAATGCGGCGTCTGCGCACTGGATGTACTGGAAGGCGAAGTCGATCACCGCGACTTCATCATGAGCGAACAGGAAGCGGCCTGCAGTGCGCGGATCTATCCCTGCGTATCTCGCGCGAAAAGCCCCCGCCTGAAGCTGGCGATCTGAAGAGGACACCCCGTTGGACAACTATTTCAATGGCAGAGAAGTGCATAAATCTCTGTTCCTTGATCAGTCTCTATTCGAACAGGAACAGCAGCGGGTTTTCGCCGCGAGCTGGTGTTACCTGGGCCACGACAGCCTGATCCCCGAGACCGGTGACTACTTCACCAGCACCCTGGCCCAACAGCCGCTGGCGATGATTCGACAGAAGAGTGGTGAGATCAAAGTCCTGCACAACCGCTGCCCGCACAAAGGCGTGAAGGTGCTGGCCGAAGCACGCGGCAATGTCGGGCGCTTCATGCGTTGCCCGTACCACGCCTGGACGTTCAAGACCGACGGCGAATTGCTGAGCATCCCGGTGAAAAAGGAATACGACGACTGCGACCTGAGCAGTTGTTCGGCGCACAAAGGCATGCGTGCGGTGACGGCGGTGCGCAACTATCGCGGCTTCGTGTTCGTGCGCCTGACGGAAGAAGGCGTCGGCTTCGACGAGTTCTTCGGTGAGTCGCTGTCGACCCTGGACAACATGGTCATGCGCTCGCCCCTGGGCCAGTTGAAGGTCGTCGGCCAGCCGTTGCTGCACCGCCATCGCTGCAACTGGAAGATGGTCGTCGACAACCAGACCGACACCTGCCACCCGATGATCGCCCACGAGTCCTCGGCCGGCGAAGCGATTCGCTTGTGGAAAGACACCGGCGACCAGGGCAAGCCGCCGATGGCGGTCGAACTGTTCTCGCCGTTCATGGCGTCCTACGAGTTTTTCGCCGGTATGGGCATTCGGATCTGGCCCAACGGCCACGGGCACACCGGGGTCAGCAACTCGATCCACAAGGCTTACACCGACATCCCGGGGTACTGGGAACTGATGGTGGAAAGCTACGGCGAAGACCAGGCCCGGGCGATCCTCGACGACACCCGCCACAACACCGTGTATTTCCCCAACCTGATGGTCAAGGGGCCGATCCAGACACTGCGCGTGATCAAACCGGTCAGTGCCCGGGAAACCATCGTCGAGTCGTGGATCTTCGAGCTGCAAGGCGCCCCGGTGCAGTTGCTGGAAAGAACCGTGCAGTACAACAACCTGATCAACTCACCGTGTTCGATGGTTGCCCACGATGACGTGGAAATGTACGAGCGGGCAATGGAAGGGCTGGGCAGCGACGCCAACGAATGGGTCAACGTCGCCCGGCTGTTCACCCCGCACGAAGCCTATGCGCAGACCCAGGTGGTGTCCGGCACCAGCGAAATGGCGATGCGCAATTTCTATAACAGCTGGCAGCACTTGATGCGGGATGACCATGCAACACGATCAATCTAATCAGCACGCCATCGAGCAACTGATCGACACCGAACTGCACTTGCTCGACCAACAGGATTTCGACGCCTGGCAACAACTGCTCAGCGACGATTACACCTACTGGATTCCGATGACCCGCGAACAGCGCAGCCCGTTGCACGAGTCCTCGCTGGTGTATGAGGACCGCTTCCTGACTACGCTGCGCATCAACCGGCTGGCCAATGCGCGCAACTTTTCCCAGCAGCCCAAGAGCCGCTGCCTGCACATCGCGCAGCGTCCGCGGATCACGGTTGACGACGCCTCGTTCAGCGCCTTCGCCAGTTCCAACATGCTCTATTGCGAGGCCCGCAGCGACAGTGAATGGCACTACCCGGTCACCGTCGAGCACCGACTGATCAATATCGACGGCACGTGGAAAATCCATGGCAAGAAGATTCTCTTGCTCAACCCCGCACGCGCCCTTGAAAGCCTGCAACTCATTATCTGATCGACCGAGAATTCCCCCTGTGAACCCTATTCCCAACGGCTCCAACCAGGCGTCCGCGTGCCTGTCTTTTCCCTACGTCGATCTGCTCTATGACTATGGCCAGTTCCTGCGCAATGCCGATGAAGCGATCGGCTACCTGCCGGCCGAATCCGCCGAAAAGCACATCGGCATCGTCGGTGCCGGCCTCAGCGGGCTGGTCGCGGCCTACGAATTGCTGCGCGCCGGTGCGCGCCGCGTCACCCTGTTCGAAGCCGAGCCGGAACACGTCGGCGGGCGCTTGCTGACCCAGTGCTTTGACGAAGAACAGCCACAATTCATCGCCGAAATGGGCGCGATGCGCTTTCCGCCCAGTGAAGTCGGGTTGTTTCATTACCTCAATCGTTTCGGTATCCAGACCACCGAAGCGTTTCCCGACCCGGGCGTCGTCGACACCGAAATCCACTACCGTGGCGAGGCCCATCACTGGGCGGCGCTGCAGCCACCGCCGGCGCTGTTCAGCACCGTGCACCAGGGCTGGGTGGCGTTTCTTCGCGAAGGCGTGACCCTCGATGACGGCACGTGCCTGGCACCGCCACTGCTGCTGACCGAACTGCTCAAACAGCACAACTACTGCGAAGTGCAGCCCGAGTGGCAACGCTACCTGGACTGTTTCGGCGACAGCTCGTTTTACTCGGCGATGGTGCGAATCTTCACCGGCAACAACCCTCCGGGTGGCAAGGCATGGCGCAAGCCCGAGGACTTCCACCTGTTCGGTTCGCTGGGGATTGGCTCCGGCGGATTCCAGTCGGTGTACCGCGCCTCGTTCACCGAGATCCTGCGGCTGGTGGTCAATGCCCTGGAGGTCAATCAGCGGCTGGTGCCCAACGGCATTTCCTCGCTGGCCGAGCGAATTGCCGACACCGCGTTCAATGGCATTGAGCTGCGCGACATGATCTGCCGCACGCGCATCGAGTCGATCAACAAGGGCGCCAACGGCGAAATCCTGCTGGCCGGCAGCAACGGCGAAACCTACGCCTGCGACCGGGTGATCACCACCACCACGACCCGTGCCCTGCAAGTGAACCTCAAGCTCACGCAGAACCAGGCCTTCGTCAATCGCGACGTGGCGCGGGCGATCAATGAAACCCACATGGTCGGCTCGTCCAAACTGTTCATCCTGACCAAGGACAAGTTCTGGCTCAAACACGGCCTGGCACAAAACATCCAGACCGACACCCTGGTCAAGGGCGTCTATTGCCTCGACTACGCGCCGCACGACCCGGACTCGTGGGGCGTGGTGCTGATCAGTTACACCTGGGAAGACGACTCGCACAAGATGGTGTCGATGACCGACAAGGTGCAGCGCTGCCTGCGTCTGGTCGACGAACTGGCGATGAGCGCGCCGGAGTTTGCCAGCCACCTGCTGCCGCTGGACGGCGACTATCAGCGCTACGTTCTGGAATACGACTGGCTGACCGACAAACACGCGCTGGGCGCCTTCAAACTGAATTTCCCTGGCGACGACATTTACTCCGAACGCCTGTTCTATCAGTTCCGCACTGCGCTCGATCCGAACCAGGACACCGGCCTGTACCTGGCCGGTTGCGGCGCCTCGTTCACCGGTGGCTGGGCCGAAGGCGCGATTCAAACCGCACTCAACGGCGCCTGTGCGGTGATCAGCAGTCTGGGCGGCGACCTGATTGCCGGTAACCCGCTCGACGACTTGCACTCGCAGTACCGCTACTGCTGATCCCGGCCCTTTCAACCCGAGAATTTTCCATGTACAGCCAGCTTTCCATTGAACAGCTCGTCAACGGATTTCGCAGCGGCCAGCACTGCCCGGACACCTGGCAGCAGGCCCTGCGCGAGCGTCATGCCCAGGTGCAACACCTCAACAGCTTCATCACGTTCGACCCGGCAGCGCTCAAGGCCGACGGTATCGCACGCGACAGCGCGCTGTACGGTTTGCCCGTGTCGTTCAAAGACAACATCAACGTCAGCGGCATGCCGACCACCGCCGGCACACCCGGCCTGGCCGACTATGTACCGCAGGTGGACGCCGGTATTGTCCAGCGCTTCAAACACCTCGGCGCGCGGGTGGTGGGCAAGAACAACATGCACGAACTGTCGTTCGGCGTGACGTCGGCCAATCACACCTATGGCGCCGTGCTCAACCCGGCCAATCAACGGCACAGTGCCGGCGGCAGCAGCGGCGGTTGTGCCGCCGCCGTCGCCGCCGGCCTGGTACCGTGCGCAGTCGGCACGGACACCGGCGGGTCGGTACGGATTCCGGCGGCGTTCTGCGGCATCGTCGGCATGCGTCCGACCACGGGCCTCTACCCCGCCGATGGCATCGTTCCGGTGTCGCAGACCAAGGACACTCCGGGCCTGCTGACCCGCACCGTGGAAGACTGCCAGTTCGTTCACGGGCACCTGACCGGCAGCGCGCAACAGGCCGCAGACCGACCGTTGCGCATCGGCATCCCCGAGCGCTTTCTCTGGGCCGACCTCGCCGACAATGTGCAGCGCGATTGCCGAGCGGCGATCGACACCCTGGCCGATCGCGGGGCGATCATCGTGCCGGTCGACGACGCCGTGATCGGCGAGATCAACGAAAGCATCCAGTTTCCGTTGCCGATCTACGAGTTTTTCATCGACTTCCCGCGGTTCCTGATGGGGCAAGGACGTGGTGCGCAGTTCCTCGATATCCTTGCGCAGATCCGCGATCCGGCGATCAAGAAAATCCTCAACGCCCAACTGGAAAGTCCGGCGATTTCCTACACCGATTACGTGCAGGCGTTGATGAGCAAACTGCGTCTGGAGCAGGAATACCGTGCGCTGCTGGGCAACCACCGACTGGATCTGATCGCTTACCCGACCGTCACGTGCAGCGCGCCGCTGCTCAGCGATTGCTCGGACGAAAGCAACTTCGAAGCCTTCGTGCGCAATACCGATCCGGCGAGCAACCTGGCGGCACCGAGCATCAGCATTCCGGTCGCGGCTGCGGGCGGGTTGCCGGTGGGGTTGTCGTTCGATGCGTTGCCGGGGCAGGACAGCTTTTTGTTGGCGAATGTGCGGCATCTGACGCACCTGCTCGACATCCGCTGAATAACCATCCTGCACAGAACCCTGTGGGATCGGGCTTGCCCGCGAAGAGGCCAGCGGCTTCAACATCACTGTTGACAGACCGAGCGCCATCGCGGGCAAGCCCGCTCCCACAGCAACCGTGTCAACCACTGCCATATAACAATTCAAATTGCGGGCCTTGCCATGCGCGTCACCTCAATCTCTTCCGTTCCTGCTGTCGAACGCTCGCCGTCGATCATCGGTGGCGCCATGATCATTGGCGGCACCATCGTCGGTGCGGGCATGTTCTCCTTGCCGGTGGTCATGTCCGGGCTGTGGTTCTACGGCTCGGTCGCCGTGCTGTTGCTGGCCTGGTTCTGCACCTTGCACTCGGGCCTGATGATCCTCGAGGCCAATCTCAACTACCGCGAAGGCGCGAGCTTTTCCACCATCACCCGCGATCTGCTCGGGCGTGGCTGGAGCCGTTTGAACGGCTTGAGCATCGTGTTTGTGCTCTACACCCTGACCTACGCCTATATTTCCGCCAGCGGTTCGGTGATTCATCACACCGCGCAATCGCTGGGCTGGACGCTGTCGTCACGGGCCGGCGGCCTGGGGTTCACCCTGCTGGTGGCGTTTATCGTCTGGCTCAGTACCACGGCGGTGAGCCGGATGACCACGCTGGTGTTCGGCGCCAAAATCCTCGCGTTCTTCCTGACGTTCGGTGGTTTGCTCGGGCATGTGCAAAGCGCCACGCTGCTCAACCTCGACCACGGCGACAACCACTATTGGCCCTACTTGCTGGTGACCCTGCCCTTCTGCCTGACCTCGTTCGGCTTTCACGGCAACGTGCCCAGCCTGATGAAGCATTACGGCAAGGACCCACAGCGGATCCGCGCCTGTCTGGTCAGCGGCACCTTGCTCGCACTGGGTCTGTATCTGGTGTGGATGTTGTGCAGCATGGGCAATATTCCCCGGGACGCGTTCAAGGACATCGCCCAGCGCGGCGGCAACATTGATGTATTGATTGGCGCCTTGGGGTCGCGGCTCAACAGCGCCAACATCGACCTGTTGCTGACGTTTTTCTCCAACTTCGCCGTGGCCTGTTCGTTTCTCGGGGTGACCCTGGGGTTGTTCGATTACCTGGCCGATGTGCTCGGCTTCGACGACAGCCCCGCCGGGCGCTTCAAGACCGCCACCGTGACCTTTGCGCCACCAATGCTCTGCGGAGTCCTCTGGCCGGAAGGTTTTATCCATGCCATCGGTTTCGCCGGGCTGGCGGCGACGTTATGGGCGGTGATCACCCCTGCCCTGTTGGCGCGGGCTTCGCGCAAACGCTTCGGCAGCCCGCGCTATCGGGTGTGGGGCGGTACACCGATGATTGGCCTGGTGCTGTTGTTCGGGGCCCTCTGCGCGGTCTCGCACCTGTTGTTCGTGTTTGGCTGGCTCCCGGTCTGGCGCTGAGGCAAAGCGTTCGGTTTTCCGAACACGACTTCACGGTCGATTCGGTAAACCGGATCAGATACGCTGAAAAACACCGCCACAAAAGTTTAATAACGTTATAAAACAACAAGTTAACCATCGACGACTGGTCTGGCACGACTCATGCTCTACACTCTCTCGACGAATGCCTGCAGTGCCAACACTTCAGGAGCCGTCAGGCATTCGAAGCACAAAAGGGCCGACGAACTGGCTCCATAAAAAAAACAATTCGAGGAAAATTTGATGCGCATCGTTCCCCATATCCTGGGCGCAGCCATTGCTGCCGCTCTGATCAGCACACCAGTTTTCGCCGCCGAACTCACCGGCACCCTGAAGAAAATCAACGATTCGGGCACCATCACGCTCGCTCACCGTGACAGCTCCATTCCGTTTTCCTACATCGCGGACGCTTCCGGCAAACCCGTGGGCTACTCCCACGACATTCAAGTGGCCATCGTTGAAGCCCTGAAAAAAGACCTGAACAAGCCAGACCTGCAGGTCAAGTACAACCTGGTGACCTCGCAAACCCGTATCCCGCTGATCCAGAACGGCACCGCGGATATCGAGTGCGGCTCCACCACCAACAACGCCGAACGCGCCCAGCAAGTCGACTTCACCGTCAACATCTTCGAAATCGGCACCCGTCTGCTGGTCAAGAAAGACAAGGATGGCAAGCCGTCCTACGCTGACTTTGCCGACCTGAAAGGCAAAAACGTCGTGACCACCGCCGGCACCACGTCCGAGCGCATCATCAAAGCGATGAACGCCGACAAGCAGATGGGCATGAACATCATCTCCGCCAAAGACCACGGCGAGTCCTTCAACATGCTGGAAAGCGGCCGCGCCGTAGCCTTCATGATGGACGACGCCCTGCTGGCCGGCGAAGAAGCCAAGGCCAAGAAGCCGGCCGACTGGATCATCACCGGTACGCCACAGTCCTTCGAAGCCTACGCGTGCATGGTTCGCAAAGACGACCCGGCCTTCAAGAAGGCTGTCGATGCCGCCATCGTTGGCCTGTACAAGTCGGGCGAGATCAACAAGATCTACAGCAAGTGGTTTGAAAGCCCGATCCCGCCAAAAGGCCTGAACCTGAACTTCCCGATGAGCGACAAGGTAAAAGATCTGATCGCCAACCCGAGCGACAAGCCGGCGCCTGACGTAAAAATCTGATACCTGACTAACCTTATCGCCTGAGGGAGCCACCTTCCCTCAGGCGTCTGTTACTACCTGCTGGCTTTACTGTGGAACACTCGACCTGGCGGTTTCCGAGCCGATCGCGTGTGTCCGACGTTCAACGTCGGACGGGAAAGGACCTTCCCCAAGCGGGTGCTTGTACATCGATCGATCTCGAGGGGAGACCCTAATGAATTACAACTGGGACTGGGGCGTGTTCTTCAAGTCCACCGGCGTTGGCAGCGAGACGTATCTCGACTGGTACGTCACCGGTTTGGGCTGGACCATTGCCATCGCCATCGTGGCATGGATCATCGCCTTGCTGCTGGGCTCCATTCTGGGGGTCATGCGCACGGTGCCGAACCGCATCGTATCGGGCATCGCGACCTGCTACGTCGAACTGTTTCGCAACGTGCCGCTGCTGGTTCAGCTGTTCATCTGGTACTTCCTGGTACCTGACCTGCTGCCGCAGAACCTGCAGGACTGGTACAAACAGGACTTGAACCCGACCACCTCGGCCTACCTGAGCGTTGTCGTGTGCCTGGGCCTGTTCACTGCAGCCCGTGTCTGCGAGCAAGTGCGTACCGGCATCCAGGCGCTGCCACGCGGCCAGGAATCCGCCGCCCGCGCCATGGGTTTCAAGCTGCCGCAGATCTACTGGAACGTGCTGCTGCCCCAGGCCTACCGGATCATCATTCCGCCGCTCACCTCGGAATTCCTCAACGCGTTCAAGAACTCCTCCGTGGCGTCCTTGATCGGCCTGATGGAATTGCTCGCGCAAACCAAACAGACCGCCGAATTCTCGGCCAACCTGTTTGAAGCCTTCACCCTGGCCACGCTGATCTACTTCACCCTGAACATGAGCCTGATGTTGCTGATGCGCATGGTCGAGAAGAAAGTCGCAGTGCCCGGCCTGATCTCCGTGGGGGGTAAATAATGGACTTCGATTTCAGCGGCATCATCCCCGCGATCCCGGGCCTGTGGAACGGCATGGTCATGACCTTGCAGTTGATGGTCATGGGCGTGGTCGGCGGCATCGTGCTGGGGACCATCCTCGCCCTGATGCGCCTGTCGTCCAGCAAACTGCTGTCGCGCGTGGCCGGCGCTTATGTGAACTACTTCCGCTCGATCCCGCTGCTGCTGGTGATCACCTGGTTCTACCTGGCGGTGCCATTCGTGCTGCGCTGGATCACCGGCGAAGACACCCCGATCGGCGCGTTCACCTCCTGCGTCGTGGCTTTCATGATGTTCGAAGCCGCGTACTTCTGCGAAATCGTCCGGGCCGGCGTGCAGTCGATCCCCAAAGGCCAGATGGCCGCCGCCCAGGCGATGGGCATGACCTATGGCCAGACCATGCGTCTGATCATCCTGCCCCAGGCGTTCCGCAAGATGACCCCGTTGCTGCTGCAACAGTCGATCATCCTGTTCCAGGACACCTCGCTGGTGTACACCGTGGGTCTGGTGGACTTCCTCAACTCCGCCCGCTCCAGCGGCGACATCATCGGTCGTTCCAACGAGTTCCTGATCTTCGCCGGTGTCGTCTACTTCATCATCAGCTTTTCCGCCTCGCTGCTGGTCAAGCGTCTGCAAAAAAGGTTCGCCGTATGATCTCTATCAAAAACATCAACAAGTGGTATGGCGACTTCCAGGTGCTGACTGATTGCAGCACCGAGGTCAAAAAAGGCGAAGTGATCGTGGTCTGCGGCCCGTCGGGTTCCGGCAAATCGACCCTGATCAAATGCGTCAACGCCCTGGAGCCGTTCCAGAAAGGCGACATCGTCGTCGACGGCACCTCGATTGCCGACCCGAAGACCAACCTGCCGAAACTGCGCTCACGCGTGGGCATGGTGTTCCAGCATTTCGAACTGTTCCCGCACCTGACCATCACCGAAAACCTGACCATCGCGCAGATCAAGGTGTTGGGCCGCAGCAAGGAAGAGGCGACCAAGAAAGGTCTGCAACTGCTCGAGCGCGTCGGTCTGTCGGCCCACGCCCACAAGCATCCGGGGCAACTGTCCGGCGGTCAGCAACAGCGCGTGGCGATTGCCCGTGCGCTGGCGATGGACCCGATCGTCATGCTGTTCGACGAACCGACCTCGGCGCTCGATCCGGAAATGGTCAACGAAGTACTCGACGTGATGGTGCAACTGGCCCAGGAAGGCATGACCATGATGTGCGTGACCCACGAAATGGGCTTCGCCCGTAAAGTGGCCGACCGGGTGATTTTCATGGACGCCGGCAAGATCATCGAAGACTGCCCGAAAGAGGAATTTTTCGGCGACATCAGCGCCCGCTCCGAACGCGCGCAGCATTTCCTCGAGAAAATCCTGCAGCACTAAAAGCAACACACCGAACTCTGTGGCGAGGGAGCTTTGTGGCGAGGGGATATATCCCCGATGGGCCGCGAAGCGACCCCCAGCATTTCAAAATCAAACCGCATCTGCCGGTTTGACGACTGCTTCGCAGCCGATCGGGGATAAATCCCCTCGCCACAGGTTCCGCGCTCGAACAAACCAGCATGCTGTTAGCCATGCTGGTTGACCCAAGGCATCTGTGATGAAATGCGACCCCACTCTCTATCGCGCCGCGCCGCCATCACTTGCCGTGAAACCTCGCCTGATCCGTCATTTGTTCCTGCCGCCGCTGATCATCGCCCTGATGATCGGATTGGGTTTTGCCGGCTTCTGGACCAGCGAACATTTCGGCATCCGCAGCCTTGGCGAGAACGGCCAGCGTCAGCTGGAACTGCACGCCCGCGCAGTCGAAAGCGAGATCAGCAAATACACATACCTGCCCAGCCTGCTGGAACTGGAAACCAGTGTCCCGCAACTGCTGGCCGACCCGACCCCGGAACACCGGCAAACGGTCAATGCTTACCTTGAAGGTCTGAACCGGCGCAGCCGCAGTCGGGCCATCTACGTCATGGACACCACCGGCCGCGTGATGGCCACCAGCAACTGGCGCGATGTCGACAGCTATCTGGGTGAAGACCTGTCCTTCCGC
The DNA here is from genome assembly GCF_054344005.1 of Pseudomonas sp. GNP014. Classification (NCBI taxonomy): domain Bacteria; kingdom Pseudomonadati; phylum Pseudomonadota; class Gammaproteobacteria; order Pseudomonadales; family Pseudomonadaceae; genus Pseudomonas; species Pseudomonas sp. GNP014. Next base: position 6,201,504 of record NZ_JBTGUS010000001.1, read on the forward strand.
GCCTATTTCCAGAAAGCCGTACGCGGCGAACCTGGCCGCTTCTACGGCATCGGCAGCACCAATGGCGAGCCCGGTTATTACCTCGCTCACGGTCTCGAAGAGCATGGCAAGATCATCGGCGTCGCCGTGGTCAAAGTGCGGCTGGAAGCCATGGAAGAACGTTGGCAGCGCGCGCGTCTGGAAGCCTTCGTCAGCGATGAAAACGGCATCATCATTCTTTCCAGTGATCCGGCCCGACGTCTGAAAGCTGTCATTCCCTTGAGTGAAGACACCAAGGAAAAACTTGCCCGAAGCCTGCAGTACTACTGGTACCCGCTCAACGAACTGCAACCTTTGGCTCGCGAAACCCTGTCCGAAGGCGTGGAAAAACTCACCTTCCCCGCCAACAGCGAAGTGCCGTCTGGCGAGGATGACATCAGCTATCTGGCGCAGACCCGCCCGTTGAGTGACACGCCCTGGAATTTCACCTTGCTCACGCCTTTGCAGGATTTGCGTCGCGAAGCGATCAACCAAGGCATTCTGGTCGCGGTCGCCTTTGCCTTGGTGGCGTTCCTGCTGATCGCCTGGAACGAGCGGCGCAAAGTCATCGCCACCCGGCTCGCCGCCCGCGAAGCCTTGCAGGAAGCCAACAATCAGCTGGAGCGTCGGATTACCGAACGTACCTCGGACTTGCGCGCCAGCAACGAGCGCCTCAAGAGCCAGATCCGCGAACGCCGTCAGGCAGAAGAAACCTTGCGCCGTGCCCAGGATGAACTGGTGCAGGCCGGCAAACTTGCGGCCATCGGCCAGATGTCCACCAGCATCGCCCACGAACTGAATCAGCCGCTGGCGGCGATGCGCACCCTCTCGGGCAATACCGTACGGTTTCTCGAGCGCGGTCAGCTCGATGTCGCCAGCACCAACCTCAAGACCATCAACGACCTGATCGACCGCATGGGCCGCATCACCGCAAGCCTGCGCTCGTTCGCCCGTCGCGGCGACAGCCACGGTCAGGCCAGCCTCGGCAAAGCGGTGGAGGCGGCGTTGCAATTGCTCGGCGCGCGGGTGGAACACTCGGCGCTGGTGCTGCACCGGCAATTCGCCGACGTGCAATTGCTGATCGACCAGACTCGCCTCGAACAGATTCTGGTCAATCTGATCGGCAACGCCCTCGATGCCATGCAGGCGCAACCGCTGCCGCAGCTGTGGCTGGAAGGTGAAGAATTCAACGGTAAATATCGCCTGCGCGTGCGCGACAACGGTCATGGCATCGACGCCGAAGCACGCAAGCATCTGTTCGAACCGTTCTTCACCACCAAACCCGGTGAACAAGGCCTGGGCCTCGGCCTGACCCTGTCCGCCAGCCTCGCGGCCGCCACCGGCGGGCATCTGGGTGTCGAACACCCGGCCAGCGGTGGCACCACCTTCGTCCTCAGTTTACCGTTGGTAAGCCCTACTCCTGCCGAGCCAATATGAACCACGACCTTAGTGTGCTGATCGTCGAAGACGACCCCCATGTCCTGCTCGGTTGCCAACAGGCGCTGACCCTCGAAGACATTCCCTGCATTGGTGTGGGCAGCGCCGAAGAAGCACTGGAGCAGGTCGGCGACAATTTTGCCGGCATCGTCATCAGCGATATCCGCTTGCCGGGTATCGACGGTCTGGAGTTGCTGACCCGCCTGAAACAACGTGATCGCAGCCTGCCAGTGGTGCTGATCACCGGTCACGGCGACATCTCCATGGCGGTCGGTGCGATGCAGAAAGGCGCCTATGACTTCATGGAGAAGCCGTTCTCGCCAGAGCGCCTGGTCGATGTGGCGCGGCGCGCCCTGGAGCAACGCAGTCTGGCGCGGGAAGTGTCGTCGCTGCGTCGGCAACTGGCCGAACGCGATTCGCTCGAAGGCCGGATCATCGGCCGCTCGCCGGCGATGCAGAACCTGCGCGAACTGATCGCCAACGTCGCCGACACATCGGCCAACGTCTTGATCGAAGGCGAAACCGGTACCGGTAAGGAACTGGTCGCCCGCTGCCTGCATGACTTCAGCCGCCGCCACAGCAAGCAGTTCGTCGCACTGAACTGCGGCGGCCTGCCGGAGAACCTCTTCGAAAGCGAGATCTTCGGCCACGAGGCCAACGCCTTTACCGGCGCCGGTAAACGGCGCATCGGCAAGATCGAACACGCCGACGGCGGCACGCTGTTCCTCGATGAAGTGGAAAGCATGCCGCTGCCGTTGCAGATCAAACTGCTGCGCGTGTTGCAGGAACGCACCCTCGAACGCCTCGGTTCAAACCAGAGCGTGGCGGTGGATTGCCGGGTGATTGCCGCGACCAAGTCCGACCTCGATGAAGCGAGCAAGGCTGGCGAATTCCGTAGCGACCTGTACTACCGCCTCAACGTCGTGACCCTCGAATTGCCACCCCTGCGCGAGCGTCGCGAAGACATCCTGCAACTGTTCGAACACTTCACCCAGCAATCGGCGCTGCGCTTTGACCGCGCCCTGCCGGAGCTGGACAACCAGACCCTGTCGAACCTGATGAGCCACGACTGGCCGGGCAACGTGCGGGAGCTGCGCAACGTCGCCGAACGCTTCGCCCTCGGCCTGCCGGCGTTCAAGAAGTCCGGCGCCGGCAGCGCGGGCCAGGGCCTGGCGTTTGCCGAAGCGGTGGAAGCGTTCGAGCGCAACCTGCTCAGCGATGCCTTGCAACGCAGCGGCGGCAACCTGACCCAGGCCAGCCTGGAACTGGGCATGGCCAAGACCACGCTGTTCGACAAAGTGAAAAAGTACGGGTTGAGCCACTGATGGATCTGATTCTCAAAGCAGCGCTCGGCGCGGCAGTGGTGGTGATTCTCGCCGCCCTGTCGAAAACCAGAAACTACTACATCGCCGGGCTGGTACCGCTGTTTCCGACCTTTGCCCTGATCGCCCACTACATCGTCGGCAAAGGCCGTTCAATCGACGATCTGAAGGCGACCATCGTGTTCGGCATGTGGTCGATCATTCCGTACTTCATCTATCTGGCGACGCTTTACGTGATGGTTGACCGCATGCGCCTGGAAGCGTCGCTCGCGGTGGCGGTTGTGGCGTGGCTGATCGCGGCGACGGTGCTGGTCACAGTCTGGGTGCGCCTGCACGCCTGAGCCAAACGCTGGCCCGCCCCTTGCATTTACCCCCAAAGCCCCGCCCGGCTGGTGCTCATGATGGATGAGGCCGGTGTCTGGCAGGGTCTGCCAAGGGTGAATAGCAACCTTGAACATTTTAGATCTCGACCACAGCCTGACGGCCCAGGCACCGATTGCGCGACTGCTCGACAGTGGCCGCGCCAGACGCCTGGACCTGCTCGATCTCGGCCCAAAACTCCGGCTCTGGTCCAGCGAACGCACCTGGCGGCGCTTCGCCGAACGCTTGCAGCAACGGCCGCGCCACAGCGGCCCGGCGCCGGAAATCTTCTTCGTCGGTTCCGGTGATTATCACCACCTGACCCCGGCGTTTCTCACCGACCTGCCCGAGCCGGTCAGCCTGATCCACTTCGACAATCACCCCGACTGGGTGCGTTTCGCGCCGCGTCGGCATTGTGGTTCGTGGGTCAATCAGGCGCTGAAACTACCGAACATCCGCCGCATCGTCACGCTCGGCCCGTGCAGCGATGACCTGCAAAACCCGCAATTGAAGGGCGGCAATCTCGCGGCCCTCCGACGCGGGGTGCTGCAGCTGTTTCCGTGGCAGCACGCGCCCTCCAGAGTCTGGGGACGGGTCGGCGACGGCGCCGGGCATGCACAACAGGAAAACATGCTGCACTGGCACAACTTGTCGGAACTCGACTGGCGCCAGTTCCTCGACAAGATGATCGCCAGCCTGCCGACCGAGGCAGTGTGGATCACCATCGACAAGGACGTGCTTACCAGCGAAGACGCCGCCACCAACTGGGATCAGGGCGGCATGCGCCTGAGCCACATGCTCCAGGCCCTGCGCGCTCTGGCGGCGAGCAAGCGGGTCCTCGGCATCGACATCTGCGGCGAATACGCACGCCCGGCCTTCAGTAACCTGCTCAAACGCTGGGAAGCGAAGACCGACCAGCCCCCGGCCGAGCGCTGGAGCGACGCCGATATCCTGCGCAATTCGGCGACCAATCAAGCCTTGATCGAGCTGTTCGAGGAGTTGTTTCCATGACGTTTACCGTGATTGTGCTGGTGGCCTTGTCGATTGTTCTGGATGTGATCGGCCAGCTCTGTTTCAAACTGGGCCTGGACCGCCTGCCGGCGCTGGAAGGTGGTTTTCGCCTGCAGGTGTTCTGGGGCCAGGTATTCAACGCGCCGCTGCTGTGGGCCGGGATCGGGGCTTATGCGATCGAGTTCTTCGTCTGGCTCGGTGCCCTGTCGCGGGCGCCGCTGAGCCTGTTGTTTCCGGCGGCCGCGCTGGCTTATTGCGGCGTGGTGCTGGCGGGCAAAGTGGTGCTCGGTGAAACCGTCAGCCGGCGCCGCTGGCTGGGTACGCTGGTGATTACGGCGGGCGTGATGCTCGTGTGTGCCGGCCATGTCTGAAGCGCGCCTGGAACTGCAAAGGAACGACGCAATGCATTGGCTCCACGGGCGCCTGGGCACCATCGTGCTGTGGGCGCTGTTGATCATTCTGGAAAGTGGCGGACAGATCGCGAGCAAGGTCGGCGGCGATCAGTTGGGGCAGATGGACTTCAGCCTGCAATGGCTGCAAGGCATCGTCATGACGCCCGGCGTGTGGGTGGCGATTGCCTGCTACATCGGCGCGTTTTTTGTCTGGATGCTGATCCTGCGCCGCAGCAGCCTGTCACTGGCGTTTCCCCTGAGTTCGCTGGTGTTTGTCGGCGTGCTGCTGGGATCGTGGCTGGGGCTGGGCGAGCAGATCAGCCTGCTGCACTGGGTCGGAGTGGCGGTGATCATGGGCGGGATTGCCCTGCTTGCCGAGGGCGAAGAACACTGAAATCGACCGTGCAGGCTGCGTTTTTTGATCTTGAAACACCAAGATCGCAGCCTGCACAAAGCGCTCAGGCGTCAGGCTTCTGGTGGTTCAGCAAGAACCCCAGACCATGCGCCAACGCGATCTCCTTCACCCCCGCTTCCTGCTGCTGCCGGGCGATCTGCCGGTGATAGGCCTTGACCTGAGTCCAGTGCATTTTCGGCCGATAGTGGTGCTCGGCGTGATAGCCGTTGTTCATCCACAACAGGTTGTACAGCGGGCTGTAGGCGCTCACGCCCCACGCGATGGGCAAGTCCGGGTTGCCGCCAAAATGCTCGTAATAACCGTTGAGCGACGACAACGCCTGCCCCAGGTACCAGAACGGCAGCAGCACCAGCACCGCTTGCCAGTCGTACACCGCCAGCAGCAGATAGAACGCCAGCGTCACATAGATTTCCACCTTGACCCAACGCGCGTCCTTCGGCCGTTTGCGGCGCATTTCTTCGTAGATCGGCGTGGGATCGTCGCGAAAAAAACTCAGAAACGTGTAGGCCCAGGGATTTTCTGGCTGACCGTTTTTGCCGCGCAGATAAATCGACAGCGGATCTATCGTCTTGCCGTCCGCTCCCGGCCGGTCCGAGTTGCCACGGTGATGCCGGTTGTGGATATCACGATAGAGGGTTTGTGAAAAACCGATGGTCACCGACAACAGCAGATCGAACGCCCGGTTCAGCCACGCCGGGGTGAAGTAGGCGTTGTGGATCTGGTTGTGGGAAATGCTGTTGATGCTCCACGACAGGCTGATCGCATAGCCCAGCGCCAGCGGCAAAAAGGCCCACCAGGACAGCTGATGAAAGGCTGAGACCAGCCACAGGACACAGGCGAAGTGGGCAATGCCCAATGCGATGGGGATCAGGTCCCACAACGAATGGGCCAACAGACGATAAGCAGGGCGAGCCATGAAGAACATCCTGAAGGAATGGATTCGACATGGCTGTCTGCAAACCGCAGACCAATTCGCCCGCGTGCGCAATCAGTCGAACTTGTAGGCGATGGCCGCCTGCACTTCACCCTGATTGGTATCCCCCACCGCTTTGACGATGCTGCTGTCGGCCGCCGAGCGGGTCAGGTGAATCCAGCTCGCGCTGGTGACCAGCGACCAGTGCGGCGCCAGCGCAAACTCGAAGCTCTGGGTCAGCGCCACGTTCTGCAAACCACCGCCGGCGTTGTACGCGCGGATGCCCGAGGCCTGCGCTTCGCGATCACTGACACCGAAGAAGGTCTGGGTGCCCTGCGCATCGGTAAAATGCGCGGTCAGGTTGCTGCTGCCAATCACCCCGCCGCCCAGTGGATAGCCGATTTCACCGCCCACTTTGCCAAACACGCCGCCCTGCCCGCTGCCACCGCCGGCGGCCTGGCCAACGAAGGCGAACACGCGCCAGAAATCGGCCGGAGCGTATTGCACGAAGCCGCCAGCCTCGGCCATGTCGGGCACATCACGCAGGCCACGCAACTCACCATTGGCGGTGCGCCCGGAGAGGTAGTTGATGTAAGGCCCGGCGCTGAAACCGTTGGTTTTCAAGGCGCTCCAGGTCAGGCCGTCGTCGGTACCGAGGCTGACATCGCCCCAGTCCAGATCCAGATACGGGATCGGTCGGGTTTCGTAACGGCTGCCGGTCGGATCATGCGGTTGATACCCCACCCCGAGTCCTGCTTCGCCTGTAATGCCATCCGCCAGCGCGGCCCCGGAAAAGCTGGCCAGTGCGGCCAATAACGCCAGTGTCTTCCTCTGCATGAGGTCATTCCTTTTCTGAACTTGCGCGCATCAATCCCCGGATACCGTCCCTGGCGCAAGCACTCATGTTGTTTGTAGCAAGCTACAAAAATTGTAGCCGCGCATGGCGACAAAACCGTATCCCCCCCGCCACTACGGGGCCTGGGCCATTTGGCACAGTCCCTGCTCTCTCCCTTGCCAGGCGCAGACCGCGCACCCTGACAACTGCCTCGACCCAACAGGTACTGCAGATGATTGACTGGCACATCGTGTGTGATTTCGACGGGACCATCACCCGTACCGACGTGATCGACAGCATCCTTGAACGCTTCGCCGACCCGAGCTGGGAAGCCATCGAAAACGAATGGCTGGAGGGCAAGATCGGTTCCCGCGAATGCCTCAGCCGTCAGCTGGCGCTGATCAAGGCCACGCCTGCGCAACTGCTCGAGTTCTTCGACAGCATCGACATTGATCCCGACTTCCCCGACTTCGTCGACCACGTGATCGGCCTCGGTGCTTCGCTGGAAGTGGTCAGCGACGGTATCGAACAAGGCATCGCGCGAATTCTTGCGCGCAACTACGTGACGCTCCTGCCGATCCTCGCCAATCGCCTGCGCCAGATAGACCACGACAAGTGGCGCATTGATTTCCCTTACGCCAGCGACGCCTGCCGCGCCGCGTCCGGCAACTGCAAATGCAAGTCCACGCCGAACAGCAAACGCGTGCTGGTGATCGGCGACGGCCAGTCCGACATGTGCGTGGCGTCCACCGCCGACTTCGTTTTCGCCAGGGATCGCCTGGCCGAGCACTGCGAGCGCAACGGCATCGCCTACGCGCGCTTCGACAGCTTCGCCGAACTGCCACACCTGCTGGCCCGCCTGCCTCTGGCCCCGGCCGCCAACGCCGTCACTTTCAGCACCGAAACCCCTTCTGAAGCACAGGAAACCCTGCACCATGTCTGATATCCGCATCGCGACAGCCGAAGACCAGGTCCTTCTGGAAAAAGAAGCCAAATACTGCTCCTACGGCGACACCGTTCACTACATCGAACCGCCGCGCATCTTCAGCCGCTGCGAAGGCTCCTACGTCTGGGACACCGAAGATCAGGCCTATCTCGACCTGCAGATGTGGTACTCGGCGGTCAACTTCGGTTACGCCAACCCGCGCCTGAACAATGCACTGAAACAACAGATCGACACCCTGCCGCAAATCGCCAGCCAGTACCTGCACAAGGGCAAGATCGAGCTGTCGGAAATGATCGCGGTCGACGCCAAGAAAAAATTCGGCCTCGACGGCCGGGTGCATTTCAACGTCGGCGGTTCGCAGTCGATCGAGGACTCGCTGAAAGTGGTGCGCAACGCCACCCACGGCAAGAGCCTGATGTTCGCCTTCGAGGGCGGTTACCACGGTCGCACCCTCGGTGCATCGTCGATCACCTCCAGCTACCGTTATCGCCGCCGCTACGGGCACTTCGGTGAGCGTGCGCAGTTCATCCCGTTTCCGTACCACTTCCGTGGCCCGAAAGGCATGACCAAGGAAGAGTACGGCAGCCACTGCGTGCAGCAATTCGCGCGGTTGTTCGAGACTGAATACAACGGCGTCTGGGACCCGAAAGTCGGCCAGAGCGAATACGCCGCGTTCTATGTCGAGCCGATCCAGGGCACTGGCGGTTACGTGATCCCGCCGATGAACTTCTACAGCGAACTCAAGCACGTCCTGGATCAGCACGGCATCCTGATGGTGGTCGACGAAATCCAGATGGGTTTCTACCGCACCGGCAAGCTGTGGTCGATCGAACACTTTGACGTCAAACCTGACGTGATCGTCTTCGGCAAGGCACTGACCAATGGCCTCAACCCGCTGGGCGGCATCTGGGCCCGCGAAGAACTGATCAACCCGAAAGTCTTCCCGCCAGGCTCGACCCACTCGACCTTCGCCTCCAACCCGCTGGGCACTGCGGTGGGTCTGGAAATGTTCAAGATGACCAGCGAAGTCGACTACGGCGCGATGGTCATGGCCAAGGGCAAATACTTCCTCGAAGGCCTGCAGGATCTGCAAAAGCGCTACCCGATCATCGGCGATGTCGACGGCCTCGGTCTGGCGCTGCGCTGCGAGATCTGCACCGCTGACGGTTTCACCCCGGACAAGGCCACCCTCGACTTCATGGTCGAAGAAGGCATGAAGGGCGACATTGAAATCGACGGCCGTCGTCTGGGCCTGATCCTTGACGTGGGCGGCTACTACAAGAACGTCATCACCCTGGCACCGTCGCTGGAAATCAGCTACGCGGAAATCGATCTGGGCCTGGCCCTGCTCGACCGCCTCCTGCATCGGGCAATGAAACGATGATCGAACCAGAGATCGACATGGGCGAAGGCAACGCCGGTTTCGTTCTCGGCAACGGTGAGGTCGCGGTGGTGTTGATCCACGGCCTCACCGGCACCCCGACGGAACTGCGTCGGGTGGCCGTGGGCCTGGCGAAAGCCGGGCACACGGTCTATGTGCCGACCCTGGCCGGGCACTGCGGCGGTAATGCCGACCTGCAGGCCACCGGCTGGCGCGACTGGTACGAAAGCGCGCGCAACACCTTCGTCGGCGTGCGCCGCAAGCACCGCAAGGTGTACGTCGGTGGCTTGTCCATGGGCGCGGTGCTGTCGATGTACCTGGCTGCCGAACACCCGGGACAGATCGAAGGTTTGCTGCTGTATTCGACCACGCTGCGCTACGACGGCTGGAGCATCAACAAACTGGCGTTCCTCACCCCGCTGCTGATGAAAATCCCGTTCGGCGTGCACCTGTGCAGTTTCGAAGAAAAGCCGCCCTACGGCATCAAGAACGAGCGCCTGCGGGCGATCGTCGAACGGCAGATGAAAGAGGGCCAGAGCAGTCAGGCCGGGTTGCTGACCATGGAAGGCATCACCGTGCGGGAGCTGCACCGGCTCAATGCCGTGGTGAAGAAAAGCATGCCGTCGATCACCACGCCGGCACTGGTGCTGCACTCCATCGAGGACGACATCACCAGCCGCTGGAACGCCGATTATGTGGAACGCAAACTCGGCGGACCGGTGACCAAGGTGCTACTCGACGACTGCTATCACATGATCACCGTGGACTTGCAGTACCGGCGTGTCGTGGAATTGAGCGCCGACTTCATCCAGCGCGGCATCATGCCAGCGATCATTCACCCCGGGACAGCGCCACTGGACACCCGGCAACTGGCTTGAGCAGTGGCCGCCGTCCGCCTCCATGCGACTCGCCGACATAAGGAACCGACGTGATCACCGCGCAAGCCTTTTCAACCATCGAGGCGATTGATCGCTGTGCCTGGAATGACTGCTTTGCCGATGAACTGGAAGACTGGGATTACTACCGCGCGGTGGAACGGGCGGGAATTGACGGTTTTCACTGGCGCTATCTGACCCTGCATGAAGACGGCCGTCTGATCGCAGGCGCGGTGGCGTTCAGCACCGCCTATTCGCTGGACACCACTCTGCAGGGCGCGGGCAAACGTGTCAGCCAATGGCTGCGCCGGCGCCTGCCCGGGCTGTTCGTCATCCGTCTGTACGCCCTCGGCTCACCGGTGGCGGAGCAGTGCCATGTCGGCACGGCTTCGCACATTGCCCCTGCGCAGCGCCCGGCACTGCTCGCGCAATTGCTGCACCTGGCAAAACAGGACGCCGACCAGCTCGGGATTGGCCTGCTGGCGGTCAAGGACGCTTCGCATCGCGACCCGCAATGGCTGGACGTCTGCCGCCAGGCCGGAATGCAAAGCATGCCCGGCCTGCCCGGCGCCGAATTGCCAATCCGTTTCGCCTCGGTGGATGCCTACCTGGGCAGCCTCGGCAAATCCACGCGCAAGGACCTGCGCCGCACCTTGCGCAACCACGGCCCGCGCACCGAATGGCGACGTTCGGTGCACGACTTGCTGCCGCGCATGATGGCGCTCTACGAAGCCACCCTCGCCCGCAGTGATCTGGCCTTCGAATGCCTGCCGGCGGCGTACTTTTACGAAGTGCTCGCCCACCTCGACGAACGCGCGGCCTGCGTGCTCTATTGGGTTGGCGACGAACTGGTGGCGTTCAATCTGGTGCTGCTCGACGGGCGCCGCATGATCGACAAGTTTTTCGCCCACGATCTGGCCCGCACCCGCCAGTACAATCTTTACACCCGAAGCTGGCTGGTCAATGTCGACTATTGTATTGAGCACAAACTGGCGACCTATGCTTGCGGGCAAGCCGGCTATGCCACCAAGCTGCGCCTGGGGTGCTCGTTTGTCGGGCATACGGTGTTTTTCCGTCATCGCAATCCATTACTCAACCGACTGCTGGGACTGGTAAAAATGTTTGTCCGACCGGATCGCTCCGACCCTGCCATGGCTGCTGCATTAAGCGAAATCCAATGAACAAAGACCGACGCACTGTCGCCCGACCTTTCGCCCTTTCCGGCTGGAGCCTGCAACGCAAACTGGTGCTGGCGTTCTGGCTGGTGAGCGTGATCCCGACCATGATCGCGGCCGAACTGGCGGCCACCACGCTGTCGCAGATCTTCGACAGCAACGTGCGCATCTGGCTGCAGGAATCCTCGAAGATCGTCGAGGACGAAATCACCGAAATCCTCCGTGACAACGCCCGGGCTGCGCAGCTGTTCATGCGCCACACTCGCCCGCCGGTCGACCGCCATTCCGCCAGACACGACAAACTGATCGCCGATATCGCCGACTCGATGGGCATTGATGTCGTGGCGCTGATCCGCAACAGCGATCACAAAGTGGTATTCAGTACCGCCGACGACAACATCGTCAGCCAGATCAGCACGGCCCCCAAAGCGGTGCTGCAAACCCTGCAAGTCGCCGGCGTCGCCACCGGCACGGTGATTTCGACTTTCGAAACCGATCAGGACGGCGTCGACTACAAAATGATCGTCGGCACTTACCTGGACAACAGCTTCCTGACCAGTGTTGCCGACGTGCATTCGCTGGACTTGCGCCTGTACCTGGCCAAGGACGATGACTTTTCGGAGATTTTCTCCACCCAGCGTTTCCAGGATCATCCCGCGCAAGTGCCGGAAAAAATCGAGCAGATCCTGCGCGAAACCAAAGGCCCGTTCGAACAGTTCACCAATCGCTACAGCGGCATCTATCGCCCGATCTTCAACGAGAACGGCCAGTTGCAGGGCGTGATATTCAGTGGTCTGTTGCGCCACACCAGCCTCGTCGGCCTGGTCAATCAGAGCAACCTGTTCATCTTGATTTTCCTGCTCAGTTCGGCGGCGTCGCTGGCGGTCGGCTGGCTGGTCTCGCAACGCCTGACCAAGCCGTTGCGCGGGTTGGCCCGAGGCGTACAAGCGGTGATCGCCGGTGATTACCATCAACGCCTGAACGTGAATGGCGGTGATGAACTGGCAGAGCTGAGCAGCACGTTCAACCACATGAGCGAGCGTCTGGAGGAATTACAGCATCTGGAATCGCAACTGCGCCGCCGTGATCGCCTGCACGCACTGGGCGAAGTCGCCATGGGCCTGGCCCATGAAATCCGTAATCCGCTGGGCATCATCAAGACCGCCACGCAACTGCTGCATCGGCGCGCCGACCTGCCGGAAACCGACAAGCGTCACCTGGAATACGTGGTCAAGGAAGTCAGCCGGATCAATGACCTGATCACCGAGTTTCTCGACTTCGCCAAACCCAGTGCGCCGATCCGCGCCACCCAGTCCGCCCGCGCACTGGTGGATGAACTGGCCGGGTTCTGCGAGCCGGAACTGGCCAGCCACAAGATCGACCTGCACATCCACGATCAGGCGCCGGGCGCAACGATCTATGCCGATATCAAGCAACTCAAACAGGCCGGCCTGAACCTGATCGTCAACGCCATCGACGCCATGCCCGACGGCGGCCGCCTGACCCTGGGCATCGCCAGTGCCGGCACCTGCACCGTGATCAGCGTGGCGGACACCGGGCAAGGGATTGAGGCCGACATGCTGGAACGTATCTTCACCCCGTTCGTGACCACCAAGGCTTCCGGCACCGGGCTGGGCCTGGCGAAAGTGTTTTCGGTGATGGAGAACCACAACGGGCGCGTGGAGTGCGTCAGCGAAAAAGATGCCGGCGCCACGTTCAGCCTGTACATTCCGGCCAATGGCGACGACTTCGACGAGACTGACGATGACGCATAACATTCTGGTGGTGGACGACGAACCGAAACTCTGTGACCTGCTGGCCTCGGCCCTCGGTCAGAACGGCGTCACGGTGTTCACCGCCGGCAATGGCTTGCACGCGCTCAAGGTGCTGGAGAACGAAGACATCGACCTGCTGATCAGCGACTGGCGCATGCCCGGCATGGGCGGCGCGCAGTTGCTGGCGGAAGTGAAAAGCCGCTTTCCACAGCTGCCGGTGATTGTCATGACCGCCTACAGCACGGTGAAAAATGCCGTGGAGTCGATGCGCAACGGCGCGTTCGATTACATCGCCAAGCCGTTCGACATCGACGAACTGGACATCACCGTCAGCAAGGCCCTGCAATTTCGCGACATCCTCAAAGACAACCAGCGCATGCGTGCCGAACTCGACGAGCATCAGCAGATCGACAGCCTGATCGGCGACAGCCCGAGTTTTCGCCGTGTGTTGCAGGCCGTGGAGTCGCTGCGCGAAAGCGCGGCGACCGTGCTGCTCAGCGGTGAAAGTGGTACCGGCAAGGAGATGGTCGCCCGGGCCATCCACAAGCATGGCAATCGCGCCGACAAACCGTTTGTCGCGGTGAACTGCGCGGCGATCCCCGAAGGGCTGCTGGAAAGTGAAATGTTCGGCCATCGCAAAGGCGCGTTCACGGGCGCCGTGGCCGACCGCATCGGGCGCTTTCAGCAAGCCGACAAAGGCACGTTGTTTCTTGATGAAATCGGCGAAATGCCGCTGGCGTTGCAGGCAAAAATCCTCCGCGCCCTGCAAGAACGGGTGATCGAACCGGTGGGCGATACCAAGGAGCGTAAAGTCGATGTGCGGGTGATCGCCGCCACCAACAAGGACCTGCTCGCAGCGGTGGCCAACAAGGAGTTTCGCGAGGATCTTTACTACCGCCTCAACGTATTCCCGATTCCATTGCCGGCCTTGCGTGAACGGGTCGAAGACATCGCTCCGCTCGCCCGACATTTCGCCCATACGCTGGGCGCCGAGGCCGGTAAACGCATCAGCGGCTTCAGCGCGCCGGCCTTGCAGGCGATGACGCGCTACTCGTGGCCGGGCAACATTCGCGAACTGCAGAACTGCGTCGAGCGCGCGACCATCGTCGCATCGGCCAACATCATCGAGGAACAGGATCTGCCGGCGTATCTGTTCGCCGCGCATGCCTCGGACAGCAGCGGCCCGCTGAACGAAATCAACGGTGTGCCGGCGGATCTCGACGCGGCGCTGGCCGAGGTCGAGAAAACCTGCATCCTCGCCGCCCTGCACCAGAGCAACGGGGTACAGGCTGCCGCTGCGCAGTTGATCGGCATCTCCGAACGCAGCTTCTGGTATCGCCTGAAGAAACTCGGGATCCACGTCGACAAGATCGTGCGGTGACCCCGCCGCGCTCAGTTGACCGTGCCGCCCCGGGCTTCACTCATGATCTGCCGGATAGCCCCGACGAAGGTGTCCACCGGCTGCCCGCCCGTGACGGCGTACTGACCGTTGAAGACCACGGTCGGTACTGAGTTCACGCCGCGTTGCAGCCAGAGTTGCTCTTCTGCGCGCACCTCGTCGGCAAATTCGTCGGACGCCAGAATCGCCGCTGCCCGCCGCCGGTCGAGCCCCGCGTCTTCGGCAATGTGCGTCAATTGCGCGTGATCGGACGGGTTGCCGCCATCGGTGAAGTACGCCTTGAACAACGCCTCCTTCAGCGACAATTGCTTACCCTCCAGTCCCGCCCAGTGCAGCAACCGGTGGGCATCGAAGGTGTTATAGATGCGGCTGTTGCCATCGGTGCGAAAGGCGAATCCGACGTCGGCACCACGGGCCCGAATCGCTTCGCGGTTCTTCTGCGACTGCTCCGGGGTCGAGCCGTATTTTTCACCGATGTGCTCGGTGATGTTCTGCCCCTCGGGGCCCATCTTCGGGTTCAGTTCGAACGGCTGAAAATGAATCTCGGCCTGCACTTCGTCGCGCAGGATTTGCAGCGCCTGCAGCAAGCCATAAAGGCCGACGACGCACCACGGGCAGGAGACGTCGCTGACAAAATCGATTTTCAAAGCGGAACTCATCACACACCTCGCAGGCCGAAATCGTGCGGAAAAGTTTGCACGATACACCTGCCCGGCGCTGCGGTGACAGTGATGGCCCCCTCGCCGGCAAGCCGGCTGCCACAGGATTCACGCAATAGGTGTGGGCGCGGGCTTGCCGCGATGGGGCCCTTGAGTCAAAGCAGATTCCCCGCCGCCACCGGCTCGATCTGCGCCCAATGCGAGGTATCTTCTCGATGCTGCTGCAAATAGGGCAACACCGCCGCCAGCAACGGCGCCTTGAACGCCTCTTGGAAACGATGGGCCAGCCCTGGAATCAGCTTCAACTGACTGCCGCGAATATGCGCCGCCAGATGCACGCCGTGCATCACCGGCAGCAACGGATCGGCCGTACCGTGCACCACCAGCGTTGGCACGCGCAATTGATTAAGCAATGCCACCCGGCTCGGCTCCGCAAGAATGGCCATGATCTGGCGTTTCACGCCTTCCGGATTGAATGCCCGGTCATAAGCCACCGCGGCTTGATGCAGCAACATCTGCCGATCATCCGTGACCGACGGACTGCCCAGCGCCGCCAGTAAATCGGCCTGCTGCTCCAGTGCTACCTCGCGATTCGGCGCACCGCGACGGGCCAGCAATTGCACCAGTGCCGCGCTCGGCGCCGGCAAGCCCTCGGCGCCGGAACTGGTCATGATCAGGGTCAGGCTTTCCACCCGTTGCGGCGCCATTGCCGCCATATGTTGGGCGATCATCCCGCCCATGCTCGCGCCCAGTACGTGGAACTGGTCAATGTGCAGCGCGTCCATCAGGCCCAGTGCATCGTCGGCCATGTCGGTCAGCGAATACGGCGCCGACACGGGCAAGCCGAGCTTGTAGCGCAACACCTCGAACGTCAGGTTGGCCTCGGCCGGTGCCTGGCGCCAGGTCGACAGGCCGACATCGCGGTTGTCATAGCGAATCACCCGAAAGCCTTGCTGACACAGCGCCACCACCACTTCGTCGGGCCAGTGGATCAACTGCCCGCCCAGGCCCATGACCAGCAACAGGGCCGGATCCTGAGCACGGCCGATGCTTTGGTAAGCAAGGCTGACCTGTGGCAGATCGACCCGTTCGGTGGGCACGTTGACGTCGCATCGCGAGGCCGCCGCAGCCGGCAGGCCGAACAACAGCGCAGCCAATACGGCCGCGATTGATAAAAATCCCTTGAACATGAAAAACACCGAAACGCAGAACCCCAGTAGAGCGCGAGTCTGATGAAGTTTGTTCAAGCGCGCTGCCACAGTTCGATGACAGTTTGATGAAGAGTGCCGAGCGGTCGGCGCCGCGCCTGCGGCGATAACTGTGTACCGCCACGAACTGGCGCAGCCGGCATTCCGCGCCTTCGAGAAAACCCATCTGAAACTGCCCGAGCAGCGTTTCCTCACCCACGCCGACAACGCCGGTCTGCCGTACGCGAACATTGGCAGGCGGTCGGTCGTGCTGGGGCATTTCGAGCAGGTGAGCTGAATCCGCAAAAGCCTGCGTCTTCATCGACGCAGGCCTGGGTAAAAAACGGGACGAATATCGACAGCCCGGCCAACATGAGACAAACTCAACGCTTTCGCAATTGTCACAAGTTTTCCTCATGGAGCCAGCCGGTGCTTGAAATCCGCCACCTGAAAACCCTGCACGCCCTGCGCGAAGCCGACAGCCTCGTGGATGCCGCCGATCGCCTGCACCTGACCCAATCGGCGTTGTCTCACCAGTTCAAGGAACTGGAAGAGCGCATGGGCATGGCGCTGTTCGTGCGCAAGACCAAACCGGTGCGGTTCACCAGCGCCGGTCTGCGCCTGTTGCAACTGGCCGACGCCACACTGCCGCTGCTGCGTGCCGCCGAGCGTGACATCGGCCGCCTCGCCGGCGGCACCGCCGGACGCCTGCACATGGCCATCGAATGCCACAGCTGCTTCCAGTGGCTGATGCCGACCATCGACCAGTTCCGCGATGCGTGGCCGGAGGTCGAACTCGACCTGGCCTCGGGTTTCTCGTTCGCCCCCCTGCCGGCGCTGGCCCGTGGTGATCTGGATCTGGTGGTGACTTCCGACCCGCTGGACATTGCCGGCATCACGTACGTGCCGCTGTTCACGTACGAAGCCATGCTCGCGGTTGCCAACCAGCATCCTCTGGCAAGCAAGCCGTACATCGTTGCGGAAGACTTGCTGACAGAAACCCTGATCACCTACCCGGTGGAACGCGATCGTCTGGACATCTTCACCCGCTTCCTCGAACCGGCCGACATAGAGCCTGCGCAGGTACGCACCTCGGAACTGACGGTCATGATGATGCAACTGGTCGCCAGCGGCCGCGGCGTCTGCGGCATGCCGCACTGGGCGTTGCATGAATACAGCTCGCGCGGTTACGTGAAGGGCAAGCGCCTGGGCGAGAAAGGCCTGTTTGCCACGCTGTACGCGGCGATTCGCGCGGACATGCTCGACGCTCCGTACATGCGCGATTTCCTCCTGACGGCCAAGGACACCTCGTTCTCGACCCTCGACGGCGTCAGCGCTGTTCGCTGAAAGATCTGGAAGGGGCAGGTTCAAACGCCGGATTTTTCCCGGACAACAACCCTCCCTGCGGCGAGGGAGCTTGCTCCCTCGCCACAATCACCGCGTCCAGGCCGTAGGGACGAGTTCACGCCACATGTGGATCTTGTCGAAGTAGTCTTCGCCTACGCGCACCGCGAGCGGTTCGAGGCCGAACTGGATAAAGCCGCAACGCTGATACAGATTGAACGCAGCATCGTTGCCAGCGGTGACGGTGAGCTGGATGAGTTTCAGCGCGGGGTGGTTGTGTGCTTCGGTCAGCGCCGCTTGCACCAGTTCATGGCCCAGACCGTGCCGACGAAAATCCGCTGATACATACATGCCGAACAGCGTTGCCTTGTGCCGGGCCTTCTCTCGTGGTTCGAAGGCGAGGCCGACGATACCGGCCAACGTGCCACCCTCGAAGGCGCCAAGCACTGCATCGAGCTTGCTGGTCAGACGCGCTTCCCACCAGCTCAACGGCATGGTCGCCCGTTCGCGCACGCTGGAGGTGAACGCCTGCGGATGGCGGTCGTAGGCCTCAAGCATCAGTTCCCGGTACGCCAGGGCATGACTGGCATCCAGCCGTTCGATCCACATGTTCAAGCCGTCCTGCGTTGTTCAAGCATCAGGCGCACGGCCAGCCCACCGAGCACCAGGCCCATGAAGTAACGCTGCAGCGCCAGCCACGTCGGGTTGCGCACAAACCACGACGCAATGCCTGCCGCGAACAGCGCGATCAACAGATTGACGGTGAAACTGACGCTGATCTGGGTCAGGCCAAGAACGATACTCTGGGTGAACACCGAGCCGTGTTCAGGGGTGATGAACTGCGGAAACACCGACAGATAAAACACGGCGATTTTCGGATTCAGCGCACTGGTGAGAAAGCCCATGGTGATCAGTTTGCGCGACGAGTCCGCTGGCAATTGCTGCGCCTCGAACGGCGAACGCGCACCGGGTTTCACCGCTTGCCAGGCCAGCCACAACAGGTACAGGGCGCCGGCCCACTTCAACACTTCATAGGCCATCGGCACCGCGAGAAACACCGCGGTCAACCCCGCTGCCGCAGCAAACAGGTGCACAAAGAACCCCGCCACCACGCCGAGCAATGACGTCACGCCGGCCTTGCGGCCCTGGCAGATCGAACGCGAGATCAGGTAGATCATGTTCGGCCCCGGCGTCAGCACCATCAACAACGCGGCGGCGGCGAAGATCAGCAGGTCTTGAAGCGGGATCATGGGTGGCGTCCTTTGCGAAGAGGATCAGGCGATGGCGGTCAGCGAATCACGATAAAACGGCAGGATCAGGTCGCGTGTCAATGGCGCCAGTTCGACATCGCCGTCAGTGGCCGGGTCGATCCAGATCACCTCTTCGATTTCCGCCGCCGGCGTGACTTGAGCAGCAATGCTCAGCTGGAACAGCTCGGCTTGTACAGTAAAGCCCGGCTCGTTGGCAGCGGGCGCGGAAAACTGGCCAAGAAAGGACGCCTGCTCCGCAGTGATGCGCAATCCAAGCTCTTCTTCCAGCTCACGGGCCAGGGCCTGCAGCGGTGTTTCATGAGCCTCGATCTTGCCGCCCGGTTGCATGAAGGCACGGGTGTTGCGCTTGCGCACCAGCAACGTGCGACCGTCAGGGCCAAGCAACAGCGCGGCGGCGATGCGAATGAGGCGTGGGGATACAACGGATGCAGAGGTCATGGGGGCAGCCACCGGCGTGGAAAAACCGCAAGGATCCCATGTCCCGCCCACTGGCGTCATCTCGCCGAGGCTCATCCCTGTGCCTTGAGCGCCGCTTCCACCGCCTCGGGCACCTTGACGAAAATCTGGTATTTGCCCCCCTCCATCGCTTCGAAGGCGATCAGCTTTTCCACCAGCAAGCCGCTGAGCACCTTGCCGGCATTGAGCAGCAGCATGCCGTTATCGGCATTCAGGTTGCGCGCCAGAATCATGCCCTCCGCCAGGTCCCGTGTGGTCAGCACCTTGACCGCCGGATCAATCAGGGTGATGTCACTGAGGAACGCCGCGCACACCTGGATGAAATCTTCGACCAGGTCCGGGTCGTACAGGCGTCCGGCGTACTGACGCAGGTACAGCAGCGCTTCATCGGTGTTCATCTGCCGTTCAAGGATCAGCCCGCGCTGCAGTTCGACGAAGTCCACCGCCAGCTTCAGCAGGCGTGAACCGAACGGAATCGCCTCGCCCTTGAGCCGGTCGGGGAAGCCGCTGCCATCCCAGCGTTCCTGATGATGCAGGATCAGCCGCGCAGCATCCTTCATCGGGTCAAGGGTCATCAGCACCGATTCGCTCTGCTTCGGGTAGCTGCGATAACGGTCGCGGTCGGTGTGTCGCAACAGATCCGAAGGGGTGACCATCATCGTGTCGGACCAGCTCAGTTTGCCGACGTTGTACAGCGCCGCGGCCATCGCCAGGTCGCGGCTGACGGCCTCGTCCAGGCCATGGGCCTGACAGTAGCCGCGCACCAGTTCGATGATCTGCCGGTTGGTCTGCTTGGCCGGCGGCAGGCGCAGATTGGCCAGCAGCGAGAACACTTCGGTGCCGGTGACATAACTGTGCTTGAGCTCTTCGTAGGCCAGATCGAGCATGTCAGCGGTCTGCTGCAGTTCGGCGGTGCGCGCGGCCACGTGCTTTTCCAGGGTGCTGTTGAGTTGCCGCAGCTGATCGTTCTGCACCCGGGCCAGGCGTTCCAGACGCTGGCGCTCGCGTTCGGAATGCTGGTGCTCCAGAGCCTGACGCAGGATCAACAACAACTCTTCGTCATTCCACGGTTTGCTGATGTAGCGGTGAATCTGCCCGTCGTTGATTGCCTTGATGATGGCCGTGGGGTCGGCATAACCGGTGAGCATGATGCGCACGGCGGCCGGATGGCGTTCGCGCACATGGGTCAGCAGCGAAGCACCGTCCATGTTGGGCATGCGCGCATCGCTCATCACCAGATCCACCGGTTGCTGCGCCAGAATCTCCAGCGCCTGGGCACCGCTGGTAGCCAGCAACAGATCATAGGGCTGGGTGCGCAACAGCCGGCGCAGGCTGTTGAGAATCGATTCCTCGTCATCGACCAGCAGCACCTTGGGGCGGTGGCTCGGCGTCGGGACGGTTGGCTCTTCCATGGCATGACCTCAAGTGAAACGGTGACGGTGATTGACCCTTGGGCCTACCGCCCCGCTGGCCCGCGTCTGAGTGCAAGGCTAGATGATTTTTCGCAGGCTTCACGCAAATTTTCGGCGTGGCTGCGCAGGCGAAGTGCCGCAGGGGCAACTATGCTAAACAACGTTGTACGGCTGCGGCGGCCGGCAAACAGGCCCGCGAAGAGGGAAAGGATGCTCCCGATGACGACAACACATGACCTTAAGGGCGGTGCGGCATGAACCTGCCACCGGCCCGGGTCAATCGTCGCGTGCTCATCGTCGATGACAGCCCGGCGATTCATGGCGACTTCGCCAAAATCCTCTGCCCCGCGATTGCCGTGGACAATGGTCTGGGCGCCACCGAAAACCTGCTGTTTGGCACGCCGTCCACGACGCAGACCCCGTCATTCGAACTGGATTCGGCGTTTCAGGGCCGCGAAGCGCTGGACAAACTCGAAGCCGCGCTGGCGCAAAACCGCCCCTATGCGATGGCCTTCATCGACATGCGCATGCCGCCAGGCTGGGATGGCCTGGAAACCATCGAACGCCTGTGGCAAGTCGACCCCAAGTTGCAGGTCGCGCTGTGCACCGCGTATTCCGACTACTCCTGGGAAGACATCGACCAGCGCCTGGCACTGAACGACCGCCTGCTGATTCTGAAAAAGCCTTTCGACGCCATCGAGATCCGCCAGATGGCCAGCGCCCTCACGGTCAAATGGCAAATGACCGAAGACGCCGAACTGAAACTGAGCCGGCTGGAACAGGCGGTTCAGGAGCGCACCCGGGAACTGTCCGACGCCAACATGATTGTGCAGAACAGCCCGACCATTCTGTACCGGTTGCGCGGCGACCCGTCATTCGCGCTGATGTACATCTCCCACAACATCACCCGGTACGGCCATGTCGCGGCCGATCTGGTGGGCTCGGCGAGCTGGGCCCAGACACTGATTCACCCGGATGATCAGGCCAGTGTCGATGCCGCCATGGCCCGGGTGCTGGATCGCCACGCCTCGGGGGCGTCGATCGAGTTTCGTCTGCGCACCGGCCAGGGCACCTGGCGCTGGGTGGAAAACCGCTACATCCCGGTGCGCGATCACGACGGTCGCCTGCTGGAAGTCGAAGGCATTATTCTGGACATCACCGAGCGCCGACTGGTCGAGGAGAAACTGGCCCTGCTGGCCCGCTCCGACGGCCTGACCGGACTGGCCAACCGCGCCACGCTGATCGAACGCCTGCATCAGGCCTTTGCCGCCGCGCGTCGCGGCGCTGCGCCGTTCGCCGTGTTTTATCTGGACCTGGATCACTTCAAACGCATCAATGACACCCTCGGGCATCCGGTCGGTGATCTGCTGTTGCAGGAAGTCGCCCGGCGCATCAGGACCGGTGTGCGCGAAAACGATGTGGTAGCGCGCCTGGGAGGGGATGAGTTCGCGATCCTGCAAATGGACGTCAGCGACCCGACCCGGTCCGCCGCCATGGCGGCCAATCTGCGTGACAAGCTGCTGACGCCCTACCACCTGGCCGGCAATGCCCTGCACATTTCGGTGAGCATCGGCATCAGCAGCTACAGCGCCAGCAGCCTCGACGCCGACAGCCTGTTGAGCCAGGCCGACATGGCGCTGTACCGCGCCAAGGAAATGGGCCGCAACCAATATCACTTCCACTCCGAGGCGATTTCCCTGGAAGTTGCCGAGCGCATGGCCCTGGTCGGTGAATTGATGACCGCCCTGGAGGGCGATGAGTTGCAACTCCATTACGCGCCGGAGATGGACCTGCACAGCGGCAGGATTCTCGGCATGGAAGCGCAAGTCCTGTGGCAGCATCCGCGCCTCGGCCTGCTGCCGGCCAGCGCTTTCGTGCCGACAGCGGAGCGCACCGGCGCCATCATTCCCCTCGGGCGCTGGGTGCTGGACCGCGCCTGCCGGCAGATGCAGCAATGGCGCGACGAAGGCGTGGCGCCGCCGGTCATGGCGATCAAGCTCTCGCTGGCGCAACTCAAGAGCGGGCCCGAACTGATCTACGACGTGCTGCGCACCACCGCACGCTGGGAGCTGGCACCCTGGGACCTGCGCTTCGATGTCACCGAGGCGACACTGGCCCAGACCAAGTGGACGCACAACGATGTCCTGCCGCGCCTGCGTGAGTTGGGCGTAACCATCGCCATCGACGATTTCGGCACCGAATACTCCTCGTTCGATTACCTGAAGACCTACCGGGTCAACCACCTCAAACTCGCCCAGAGTTTCATCGACAGTGCCACTCAGGATGCAGCAGGCGCCAACGCCCTGCGCGCCATCGTCAATTTCGCCCGGGACCTGGACATCGGCATCATTGCCGAAGGTCAGCCGTCGGCGGATCAGCCTGTGGTGCCCCCCGTCGCCCCGCTGCCCAGCGCCCAGGGCCTGTATTTCAGCGCCGCGGTCAGCCCCGAGCAGGCGGGCCGCCTGCTCAGGGACGACCGCCAGCTAGCCCCGCCCGCGCAGGAGGACGAAGCATGAAGACAGCCTCAGCGCACACCAACCGGCGCATTCTGATCATCGACGACACCCCGGCGATTCACGACGACTTCCGCAAGATCCTTGCCCCGCAGGCGCAGGACGCGACCGATCTGAATCAGCTCGAGCAAGCGCTGTTCGGCACCCGCCCGTCGCCGCACCTGACCTTCCAGCTCGACTCCGCCTATCAGGGGCAGGAAGCGCTGGCCCTGGTCCGGCGCGCACTGATCGACGGCAGCCCCTACGCCCTGGCGTTCATCGACATGCGCATGCCGCCCGGCTGGGATGGCCTGGAAACCATCGAGCAGCTGTGGCGCGTCGATCCGAACCTGCAAATTGCCTTGTGCACTGCCTACAGCGACTACAGCTGGGAAGCGATGGCTGAACGGCTGGAGTTCGGCGACCAGTTGCTGATCCTGAAAAAGCCGTTCGACAGCCTGGAAATCCGCCAGATGGCCAACGCCCTGACATGGAAATGGCAACTGGCCCAGGACGCAGCCCTGAAGATGCTCGGCCTCGAACGCACCATCGAGGCGCGAGTGCATGAGCTGCTGAAGGTCTCGCACCTGTTGCAATACGACAGCCTCACCGGCCTGCCCAACAGCACCCTGCTCGGTGATCGCCTGAGCCAGGCGCTGGCGGTCAGCCGGCGCCATGACAAACAGCTGGTGGTGATGTTTCTCGGCCTCGACCGCTTCAAGCGCATCAACAATGCCCTGGGTCATCCGGCGGGCGACGAAATGCTCAAGCGGGTCGGCCAGCAACTGTTGCTGTGCGTGCGCGAATCGGACTCGGTATTTCGTTACGGTTCCGACGAGTTCGTGGTGATCCTCAGTGACATCAACCACCCTCAGCAGACCCACGCCGTCGCCGAAAAATTGCTGGCCGCCGTCCGCGTGCCGCAGATGATTGCCGGCCATGACGTCAGCGTCACCGCCAGCCTGGGCATCAGTGTCTATCCCGAGGACGGACCGGACGCCATCGAGCTGATCAAGAAGGCCGAGACCGCGATGCGCAACGTCAAGGAAACCGGCCCCAACGACATCGGTTTTTTCATCGAAGCCATGAACCTGCGCGCGCGCGAACAACACAGCATCGAGTCGGGCATTCGTCGGGCGTTGCAACAGCAGGAGTTCGTCCTGCACTACCAGCCGAAAGTCGATTTGCGCAGTGCCCGGGTGGTCGGGGCCGAGGCGTTGGTGCGCTGGCAGAAACCAGGTCATGGCTGGGTCTATCCGGCAGACTTCATCCCGGTGGCCGAGGACAGCGGACTGATCGTGCCGCTGAGCAAATGGGTGCTGGCCGAAGCCTGTCGGCAGACCCGGGCGTGGCAAGTCGCGGGCCTGCCGCCGATCCGCGTGTCGGTCAACACTTCGCCCATCGACTTCCGCCAGCGTGACTTCGTCGAAGGCGTCGAGCAGGTGCTGGCGCAGACTGGCCTGGGCCCTGAATGGCTGGAGCTGGAAATCACCGAAGGCGTGCTGATGCAGAACGTCGACGCAACAATGACAGCGCTGGCGCGATTGAAAGCGCTGGGCACGCGGCTGGCCATTGATGACTTCGGCACGGGCTATTCGAGCCTGAGTTACCTGCGCCGGTTTCCCATTGATGTGCTGAAGATCGACCAATCGTTCATTCGCGGCCTGAGTGACAACCACAACGACGCCGCCCTCGTCAGCGCCATCATCAGTCTGGGCAAGACGCTGGGGCTGAATGTCATTGCCGAAGGCATCGAGACCGCCGGGCAACTGGCCTTTCTCAAGGCGCATCACTGCGAGGAAGGCCAAGGTTACTTTTTCAGCAAAGCCCTGCCGGCCGACGCGTTTGCGCGCTTGCTGGCCGGCACCGACCCCATGCCGTGGACGATTTCATGAGCCGCGCCAAACCGGCCCCGCGTCAGGGAGACGATTGCCGATGAGTATTCTTCAACACGCCCTGGCGTTGCTGCTGTGCGGATTCTGCGCCGGGATCGGTGCCGAGCCGCTGGACGAGCCGCTCAAACCGTTGCCCGGCGTACCGCAGCAGGATGCCCGGCGCGTGGAGCTCGGTCGGCGGTTGTTCCACGAGCCACGGTTGTCGATCAACAACACGTTGTCCTGCGCCAGTTGCCATCATCTGGACAAGAACGGGGCCGACAACCGTGCCCTGTCACTGGGCTTCGACGGCCAACCAGTGGCCGTCAACACGCCGACCGTGTTCAACGCCGCCCTCAACTTCCGCCAGTTCTGGGATGGCCGTGTCGAAACCCTGGAGGAACAAAGCAACGTCGTCATCACGAGCCCGCATGAAATGGGCAGCGACTGGAGCACCGTCCTCGAGCGGATCGCCAACGACCCCGACTACCGCCGCGATTTCGCCACCACCTACCCGGACGGCGTGACCAAGGCCAATGTCCAGCAGGCACTGGCCAGTTTCGAACGCACCTTGCTCACGCCCGACTCGCGTTTCGATCAATACCTGCTGGGCAATACCGACATCCTCACCCTGGAGGAAAAGTACGGTTACCAGCGCTTCAAGGAATACGGCTGCATCGCCTGCCATCAGGGGGTGAACATCGGCGGCAACATGTTCCAGAAATTCGGCGTGTTCGGCGATTACATTGCCGATCGCGGCCACCCGTCCGTGGCCGATCAGGGCCGCTTCAACGTCACCGCCGACGAAGCGGATCGGGCCGTGTTCAAGGTGCCGAGCCTGCGCAATGTCGCGACCACCGCACCGTACTTTCACGACGGTTCGGCGCCCACCCTCGAGCAGGCGGTGGACGTGATGTTCCAGTACCAGTTGGGGCGCATGCCGAGCGAAGAAGACAAGCGGCTGATCATTCTGTTTCTCAAAACCCTCACCGGCCAATGGGCAGGCAAGCCATGATCAACGTCTCCCGGCGACGCAGTCTGCTGTTGCTCACACTGGTCGTGCTGGTACTGGCCTCGGTCCTGCTGTTTCTGTATTTCAAGTCCAGCTCCGACCAGACCATGACCTACACCGAATCGCGGGACCTGATCCGGCAGATCAAACAGCAGAATTCGCAGTGGGAAAACGAGATCCTCAAGGCCAGGGTGGCGCTGACCCACAACTACGACCCGCTGGTGTCGCCGATGAACGAGATGAACCGGCTCTGGGCGCGCTTCGACGCGATTGAGTCCGGGCACGGTCGCAGCGACTCGGCGCAATGGAACGACGCTCACGAAAGCTTCCTGCGGGCGATGCAGGAAAAGACCCGTCTGGTCGAACAGTTCAAATCGCACAACGCGCTGTTGCGCAACTCTCTGGCCTTTCTGCCCACTGCTGAAGACGACATCCAACAGCAACTGGCCAGCCTGTCGGACTTCGATAAGTTGCAGCTGCAAAACATCACCACCGACACCTACGACCTGCTGCTCAGCGCCCTCGAATTCGCCCAGGTCACCTCCGTCGAACGGGCTGCGGATATCGAGGTCGGCCTGAACAAACTGAAGGTGAACGCGCAACGCCTGCCACCGGCGTTTCAGACCCCGATCAAAATCATGAGCAGCCACATCAGCCTGATCGCTCGCGAGCAGCCACTGGTCAATCAGTTGCTCGAAAGCATCGAAAACATCCCCGTGGCCGAGCGCCTCGACAACATCACCACCATGCTCGATCACGACCAGCAAAGCGCCGATCGGGTCGACCGCCAATACCACTTCTACCTGCTGTTGTTTTCGGTGCTGTTGATGCTGTCGCTGGTGTGGCTGGCCATCCGCCTGATCGGCAGCTTCGCCGAAATCAACCGGGTCAACAGTGCCCTGCAAACGGCCAACGATGCGCTGGAACAAAGAGTCGAAGAGCGCACCCGTGAACTCAGGAACGCCCAGAGCGAACTGCTCGACGCGGCACGTCAGGCCGGCATGGCGGAAATCGCCACCAATGTGTTGCACAACGTCGGCAACGTGCTCAACAGCGTGAACATCTCCAGCGACCTGATCGCACGTAAACTGCGGGCCAGCAAGACCCAGGGCCTGGGCAAGGCCATGCAACTGATCAACGAGCACCCGCACGACCTCGGCGCCTTTCTCAGCGAAGACGCCAAAGGCAAACTGCTGCCCGGCTACCTCAATCAGTTGGTCGGCGCGATTGCCCAGGAACAGCAGGAAATGGTCGACGAACTGAACCAGATGAACAAAAGCGTCGACCACATCAAGGACATCGTCGCCACCCAGCAATCCTATGCCGGGGCCAACAGCATGACCGAGCCGCTGTTTATCAACGAACTGCTCGAAGACGCCCTGCGCATGAACGCCGGTGCCCTGACCCGACACCATGTCACGGTGGTCAGGGAATACGCCGATGTGCCCCAGGTGATGGGCGACAAACACCGCTTGCTGCTGATCCTGATCAACCTCATCAGCAACGCCAAATACGCCATGTCCGACCTCAGCAACCGCCCCCGCACCATGACCCTGGCGGTCAGGATCGTCGATGACAACTTCCTCGAAATCAGCGTCAAGGACGATGGCGAAGGCATCGCGCCGGAAAACATGACGCGGATCTTTGCCCACGGTTTCACCACCCGCAAGGAAGGCCACGGCTTCGGCCTGCACAGTTGTGCCCTGGCGGCCATCGAGATGAACGGCCACCTCACCGCCCACAGCGACGGACCGGGCACGGGGGCGTTGTTCACCTTGCAGATTCCCCTGATCAGCGTCACGGAGAACGCATGAGCGAGCTGGCCAACCGGCGCATTCTGCTGATCGACGACATGCCGTCGATTCATGAAGACTTTCGCAAGATACTCGCGCCGCCGGCGGTGCAGTCAGTGGAGCTGGACGAGATGGAGGCGGCCCTGTTCGGTGCTCAGCTTCGTGCCGAACGGCCGCCGTTCGAGCTGGACTCGGCCTATGGCGGCGAGGAAGGTCTGGGCAAGCTGGTGCAGGCCTTGCGCGAACAACGCCCCTACGCGCTGGCCTTCGTCGACATGCGCATGCCCGATGGCTGGGACGGCGCGAAAACCATCGAACATCTGTGGCAAGAAGATCCGCAGCTGCAAGTGGTGGTGTGTACCGCGTACTCGGATTACTCCTGGGACGAATTGCTGGAGCGGCTGCACGCCCACGATCGCCTGCTGATCCTGAAAAAACCGTTCGATAACATCGAAGTCCAGCAGATGGCCAACACCCTGCTGACCAAATGGCAGATGACGGAAAAGGCTTCGCTGCAAATGCATCATCTGGAACACCTGGTCGATCAGCGCACCGCCCAGCTCAGAGAGGCCAGCGAAGAGCTGCGCCGGGAAATCGACGAGCGCAAGCAACTGGAAGGGCAACTGGTGCAGTCGGAGAAACTGGCGTCACTGGGGCAACTGGCGGCGGGCGTGGCCCATGAAATCAACAACCCGATCGGTTTCATTTCCTCCAACCTCGGCACCCTCGACGGTTACTTCAAGCAATTGCTGAGCATGCTCGACGCCTACCAGACGCTCGGCGGGCCTCTGGACAAAGAATCCGCGGCGCGCCTGGAACAATTGCGCACAGACGTCGAACTGGATTTTCTCCTTGAGGACATTCCCGTGCTGATTCGCGAGTCCAAGGAAGGCATCGGCCGGGTCGGCCAGATCGTCAAAGACCTGAAGGATTTCTCCCGGGTCGACACCAATCAGCAATGGCAGTGGGCGAATCTGCAGCAGGGCATTGAATCGACCCTGAACATCGTCGCCAGCGAACTGAAATACAAGGCCGACGTGGTCAAGGAATATCAGACACTGCCGGACATCGAATGCCTGCCCTCGCAAATCAATCAAGTGATCATGAACCTGGTGGTCAACGCGGCGCAGGCGATGGGGCCGGAGCGCGGCACCATCACCTTGCGCACCGGCCAGCAGCAAGACCTTGCCTGGGTTGAAGTGGCCGATACCGGCTCGGGGATTGCCCCGGACACCCTGCAGAAAATCTTCGACCCGTTCTTCACTACCAAACCGGTGGGCCAGGGGACAGGGCTGGGTCTGTCCCTGTCCTACGGCATCGTGAAAAAACACGGCGGCGAGATTTCCGTGCGCAGCGAATTGGGCGTCGGTACGACCTTTCGCGTCGAACTGCCCATGCGCCAGAACCGCCCCGCCGCTTGACGATATTTCAGATGTCAGCACCGCCAGGTGATCATCAGCCGAATGTTATTGGAGTGAAGGCAGAGCCGGGTTCGGCGAATGTTTCGGGGGTGGCCTGCTATTTTTATTGGGCTTAGGGGGCAGAACTCCCTGGGTTCAAGTCCTGAGCACAGCTTGAATTCGCAGATTCAGAAACCTGAATTCGACTCGTTCCTTCAGGTCGGCGCACCTCGAACAACCCACTCGGTCAGTCCCTCTCCCGCCGGTACATACAGGGAGAGGGCTAGGGTGAGGGCCGCGGTTAGCGGTGTGGAATCAACAATTGGCGAACACCATCGCTCCGCTCCACCACCTCCCCCGGCAGCTTCAAGCGCTGATCATCCAGATAGCGGTAATCCTTGCGCGCAATCTCCAGTTGCGCGACATCCAGTTCAACGCTGAACGTCCCGGCTTCACGCCCCGCTTCGAACAGCATTGTCCCCAGTGGATCGACCAACGCACTGCCGCCGGCAAACATCAAGCCGTCATCGCCGGCCTCGACCCGGTTGACCATCAGCGCGAACGCCTGATTCTCCTGGGCGCGCGCCATGATGGCGGTGCGGTGGGTCGGGGCATACGGGTCCATGTTGCCGTTGGTCACGATCAGCAACTCGGCGCCGAGTTGCGCCAGCGCACGGGCAGACTCGGGGAACTCGATGTCGTAGCAGATCAGCAGGCCGACACGTACGCCATTCCACTCGCACGTGGCATAGCGATCGCCCGCCTCGAACACGCCGCGATCGGAGGCCCACAGGTGGGTCTTGCGGTATTTCAGGGCGATGCCTTCGGGGGTGAGCAGCAACGTGGTGTTGTAGAAGTGCCCGTTGTCGTGCTCGGCCATGCCGATCACCACCGCGACATTGCGTTCGCGGGCGGCGGCCAGCACGGCGCTGATGGTCGGGCCGTCCACCGGCTCGGCGATTTGCGCCACGGTGTCGGCGCTCGGGAAGCCCATCAGGTGGGTTTCCGGGAAGACGATCAGTTGCGTGTCGGCGGCGCACGCGGCGATTGCCGCGAGGGCACGTTCGAGGTTGTATGCCGTGTCGTTGTCACGGCCCGCCAGTTGGGCGAGTTCGACTTTCATCGCGAGTCCTTGTGGTCGTGGCCGGGCGCGGAAAGATTGCCCGGTGGCTGTCGGTGGGCCAGTATGCGCAGCAAGCGACCGGCCAGGGAATCACGCGGCCGGGGTAACCCGATAGGGGTAGTCCATGTCCGTTTCGTTTGATGACATCACCTGGCACCGCGCCGTCGGGCAATTGATCGACGCGCTCGACAAGCCGAATTTCTGGGCGCAACTGGTGCGTCTGCTCGACCAGTACGTGGCGTTCGATAGCTGGGTCGCGCTGCTGTTCAGCGCCGACCGGCACCCGCAGGTCTTCGCCGAATGCCCCGGCGAAGACGGCAGTCCCGATCAGTTGTTTCAGGATTACCTGCGCGGTCTGTACCGGCTCGACCCGTTCTACATCGCCTGTCGCGAACAATCGCGCAGCGGGCTGTATCGCCTGTCCGAAGTGGCGCCGGAGCATTTTGAACTGACCGAGTATTACCAGCGATACTTTCGTCTGAATGTGGTCGCCGACGAAATCCAGTTCAATTGCCAACTCGAAGGCGAACGCACGCTGTGCCTGTCACTGGGCAGTGAAAAACGTTTCACTGGCGAGCAGATCGCTTTGCTGTCATTGATCCAGCCGTGGGTACTGGGCCTGTTGCGCCAGCGCCTGCCTTACGAAATCAACGCAACCGTGGCCCTCGCTGTAACACCTGCACCGGTCGACTGGCGGGTGCAACTGGAGGCCTCGGTGCAACAACTCAAGGGCGCGCAACTGACTGGCCGGGAACTGGACGTCGGGCGTTTGATGCTCAGCGGTTGCTCCAGTAAAGAAATCGCCCGTAAGCTGGAAATCTCTGTAGAAACCGTGAAAGTCCATAAGAAACACATGTACAGCAAGCTGCGGATCAAATCCCAGTCGGAGCTGTTTTCGATTTTTCTCCAGGCGCAGAACGCCTGAAACAGCGCGATTTACGCTTTTTTGTGAGAGCGAGCTTGCTCGCGAAGGGGCCATCACCTCCAACAGTCATGTTGGCTGATCCACCGTATTCGCGAGCAAGCTCGCTCCCACAAGGAACTGCGGCGCTGATTATTCCGAGTCCGAACCAGGGAAACCGTATGAGCCTGTCACTCCTGAGCCGCTACGCCTTCTTTGCCGTCTGCGTGATCTTCACCCTCGCCAGCCTGCCTTTTCTCGACCACGACTGGCTGTGGCCGATCACCGCCGTCACCGGCGTGCTGAGCCTGCTCGGTCTGTTCGATCTGCTGCAGAGCCCCCATGCAGTCCGCCGCAACTACCCGATCCTGGGCAACATCCGCTATCTGGTCGAAGGTATCCGCCCGGAAATCCGCCAGTACCTGCTGGAGTCCGACAGCGACGCCCTGCCCTTCTCCCGCGCACAACGTTCGCTGGTGTACTCGCGAGCGAAAAACGAAACCGCCGACAAACCGTTCGGCACGCTGATTGATGTCTATCAATCGGGTTTCGAATTCATCGGCCATTCGATGCGCCCGGCGCCGTTGAGCGACCCGAGCAGTTTCCGCGTCACCGTCGGCGGCCCGCAGTGCACGCAGCCGTATTCGGCCTCGGTGTTCAACATCTCGGCGATGAGCTTCGGCTCGCTCAGCGCCAACGCCATCCGGGCGTTGAATCAAGGGGCGAAACTCGGCAACTTTGCCCACGACACCGGCGAAGGCAGCATCAGCCCCTATCACCGTGAACACGGCGGCGACCTGACCTGGGAACTGGGCAGCGGCTACTTCGGTTGCCGCACCAGCGACGGCCGCTTCGACCCGGAACGCTTCGCCGCCCAGGCGCAAAATCCGCAAGTGCGGATGATCGAAATCAAGATGAGCCAGGGCGCCAAACCGGGCCACGGCGGGATCCTGCCCAAACACAAGGTCACCCAGGAAATCGCTGACACCCGCGGCATCCAGATGGGCGAAGACTGCATCTCGCCGTCACGCCACAGCGCGTTTTCCACACCCATCGAGCTGATGCAGTTCATCCAGCAATTGCGTGAACTGTCCGGCGGCAAACCGGTGGGCTTCAAGTTCTGCCTCGGTCATCCATGGGAGTTCATGGGCATCGCCAAGGCCATGCTGGAAACCGGCATCCTGCCGGACTTCATCGTCGTCGATGGCAAGGAAGGCGGCACCGGCGCCGCGCCAGTGGAGTTCACCGACCACATCGGCGTGCCGATGCGCGAAGGCCTGCTGTTTGTGCACAACACCCTTGTGGGCCTGAACCTGCGCGACAAGATCAAACTCGGCGCCAGCGGCAAGATCGTCAGCGCCTTCGACATCGCCAGCGTGCTGGCCATCGGCGCCGACTGGGCCAACTCCGCGCGCGGCTTCATGTTCGCCATCGGCTGCATCCAGTCGCAAAGCTGCCACACCAACAAATGCCCGACCGGCGTGGCGACTCAGGACGCCTTGCGCCAACGCGCGCTGGTGGTGCCGGACAAGGCCCAGCGCGTCTACAACTTCCACCGCAATACGCTCAAGGCGCTGGCGGAAATGCTTGCCGCTGCCGGTCTTGAGCATCCGTCGCAACTGTCGGCCAAGCACCTGGTGCGACGCATGTCAGCGACTGAAATCAAACTGTTTTCGCAATTGCATGTGTTCCTCAAACCCGGCGAGTTGCTCACCGGGGAAGTGAACGGCGAGTTCTATTCGCGGATGTGGCAGATGGCGCGGGCGGACAGTTTTGAACCGCAGGAAGTGGCGGCGGCCTGAACCATGCAGGGCCAGTCCCGCAAGACTGGCCTTCATTCTTGAATATACAGGCGGGCTTCGATCGCACCGCCGTCAATCGTCCCCTGTCTTTTCCATCGCGGAGAAATGCGGGAGATATCCTCGACATTCAGCCTTTCGGTAATCCACCAGACCCTCTTGGCAGTCAGATGAAGGAGCGCTTCGTCATCCCGCACATACAATTGAAGCGGTTGAGGCATAAGTGCCCATACGCCGTAATTCGGGTATCCCCAGCTT
Organism: Pseudomonas sp. GNP014; assembly: GCF_054344005.1. Classification (NCBI taxonomy): domain Bacteria; kingdom Pseudomonadati; phylum Pseudomonadota; class Gammaproteobacteria; order Pseudomonadales; family Pseudomonadaceae; genus Pseudomonas; species Pseudomonas sp. GNP014. Next base: position 6,234,739 of record NZ_JBTGUS010000001.1, read on the forward strand.
TTCCCGGCGAACCTTCCGGTATACATCCTTGGGACGCTACCTGCTTTCAGGTAGTAATCCAGCGGCAAATACCAAAGCATGTCACCGACCACAATCTCGTCGCCCGGCCGGCTTTGCGCTTGCAGACCAGCGGCCAGAACATCGGTATGAGGCGCAAGAGGATCTATGCGCGTCATGGCCACCAAAACCTGTATCTCATGAATGACAAGCGCGAACAGTACGACAATGACCAGCTTTCGATTGCGCTGCCACCCGGCCTCAAGCGCGACAGCGACGATCAACGGCATGCCCAGGGCCGCGAAGTAAAAATATCTGAAAACCAGCGTCGACTTGAACACAGACAGCAACATCAGCGCGGTCAGCGGAACGAAAAAATACGCCACCAGCAAGCCGCCATAACGAGCATTGCTGCGATCCCTCAAGACAACCACCACGGCACAGGCTACCACCACCATGGCCGGCCACAGTTGCCACTCTGTCAGGTTGTCCACCGATGTTGCACCGAACGATAACTGCGAGATCAACTCCATCGCCGATTCCAGGCTCATCACCGGTATCCATCCGAAATCGGGTTTCATGGCAACTTGCTCAAGCAAAACGGGCACCCATGGCAGGAAAAGCGCCACAACGGCACCATTGGCTGTGAGCCAGCCCTGCAACGAAATACCCGTGGCCTTGCGAGCCCATGCCTGTGACCAGAACACCCAATGTGTCAAGACACACAATGCCGCGAAGTAGTGCGTGTACATCGCCATGGACATCAGCAGCACATACAGCAACGGATAACGTTTGTGTTGCGGCATCTGGCTCCAGCAGACCAGGGCGACCGTGGCAGCCATCAACCACAGGGCAAGCAGCGGGTACATTCGGACGTCCTGGCTTATCTGCACGCTGCTCGGTAGCAGTGCCAGCAACAATGCAGCAATGCGGGTCGCTGCCGACGTCGCGACCAGGCTCAAGAGTTTCAGGGCAAGCACCATGGCACCGATATCGGCCAATACCCCCAACGACCTGACAGCCCCCGCGCTGTCACCAAACCAATGAATCCAGTAATGCAGGATCAGGTAGTAGAGCGGTGGGTGATTATCCTTGCCCGCAAGGGCCAGAATCTGCGCGGGTGCTTGGTGCGCAACCCGGATACCGAACGCCTCGTCGTACCAGATCGGATTCAAATCGATCGAGTAGAACCGTACGCTCAACGCCAGTACCAGGCACGTCAACAGCACAAGACGATGGGTGTGCTTTGTACCTTCCCAGCCTTTGAAGGCAGGCAGCTGTTCGAACGCGCTCATGACTGATGCCTGCGAAACAGCACTAACCTGAAAAAACAGTACCCCAACAACAAATTGACCGACGTGAACACCACCACCGTCAGCAATCCCGGCAGATCGCGCGCATCCGCAAGCATGCCAATCGCAAAACTGAGCGCGCCCATCACAACGATAAACAACAGGTAACCGAACACCGACGTTCGTCTGTCCAGGGTGTACAGCATGTTCACGTAAAACGAGAACGCCGCTGCCACGCAGAACGCGGCAAAGTTGCTGGCGGCCTGCGACAAACCGGCGGCGCTGCACAGGACGAAGAAAATCTGCCAATGGATCAATCCATCGGCGATGCCGATCACCATCAATGCAGAGAATCCTTTCATGCCGTGCTCCTTGCCCTTGATTCGCTTGCCGAGGTTTCAAGCTAGGGCAGGACGGGGTGACCGGTCTACTGTCAGAAATTACAGGTGGCGGCACTATCCCGACGGGCGGGCATTCCTTCCTCTACAAAACAGTGGCCATGAACACCGGGCGGCGTGCATGAAAAACGGATTGATGGCGCCACCCTGCAAAAACCCCGGCCATTGGACCGGGGTTTCGGGCATTTCAGGTGGCAGGTTTACGACGCCGAACGTACCGCGCCCTGCGGCTCACCGGTCGGCTGCAACTTGAACACGTAGAACAACACTGTCAGCAGCATCAGGAACGCTGGCCCCACATACAGCGCCACGCGCGTATCCGGGAAGTACGCCATCAGGCCGACCACCAGCACCAGGAAAGCCAGGGCGAAGTACGAGCTGACCGGATATAGCCACATCTTGTATTTCAGGCCGGCGCGCTCGCTGGCGCTCAGGCCTTTGCGGAATTTCAGTTGCGCCAGCAGGATCATCACCCAGGTCCAGATCGCACCGAAGGTGGCGATCGAGGTCACCCAGACAAAGACTTTTTCCGGCACCAGGTAGTTGAGCAGCACGCCCAACAGCAACGCGCCGATCGACAGCAGCAACGCACGGCGCGGCACACCGTTGTTCGACGTCTTGGCGAAACCGGCCGGGGCCTGACCGTTTTGCGCCAGGCTGTAGAGCATGCGCCCGGTGCTGAAGATGCCGCCGTTGCACGACGACAGCGCGGCGGTGATCACCACGAAGTTGATGATGCCGGCAGCGGTTTTGATGCCCAGGCGTTCGAAGGTCATCACGAAGGGGCTGCCCTGGGTGCCGATTTCGTTCCACGGGTAGATCGACAGGATCACGAACAACGCGCCGACGTAGAACAGCAGAATGCGCCAGAACACCGAGCCGATTGCGTTCGGGATGGTCTTCTGCGGGTTGCGCGCTTCACCGGCAGTCAGGCCGATCATCTCGACACCGAGGTAGGCGAACATGACCATCTGCAGGGACATCAGCACCCCGGTCACGCCGTTGGGCATGAAGCCACCGTGGGCCCACAGGTTGGAAATCCCCAGCGCCACGCCGTCGTTACCAAAACCGAAGGCAATGATGCCGACGCCACCAATCACCATGGCGATGATGGTGACGATTTTGATCAGGGCGAACCAGAACTCGAATTCACCGAAGGCCTTGACCGCGATCAGGTTGATCGAGCCCATGCTGAGCAGTGCCGCGAGGGCCCAGATCCAGCGCGGCACATCGGGGAACCAGATGCCCATGTACACGGCGACGGCAGTGATTTCCGCAACGCAGGTCACCAGCCACAGGAACCAGTAGTTCCAGCCGGTCAGAAAACCTGCCAGTGGACCGAGATAGTCCTGGGCGTAGCGGCTGAACGAACCGGCCACCGGGTTGTGCACGGCCATTTCGCCGAGGGCGCGCATGATCACCAGGATCGCCAGACCGCCGAGAATGTAGGACAGCATGATTGCCGGGCCGGCCATTTCAATGGCCTTGGCCGAACCCAGGAACAGGCCGACGCCGATACAGGCACCGAGCGCCATCAGGCGAATATGCCGTTCGCCGAGTTCGCGTTTGAGCGGACCGCCCTGAGCGGTTTCGCCGTGAGGCAGGTGATTGCCAACTGGCATAGGGGTGCAACCTCGTCTTGTTATTGGATATGACCACCGAGTGTCGAAGCGTCGGCCGATAGGCCCTGGCTTGCATGAAACCGCGCCTGCCTCGTGGGCAAACGCGTCTTGTAGGACAAAACCTGCAAGATCAGCGGGGCGTGCAGTATAAAAAGCCTTGGGCAGGTGTTTTCACTCTATAAACCACAACATTTAGCGACAACTCTCGGCAAAAGCCCGGTTTGCGGAGAGGCATTCCCTGCTCGACGCCGGAAAATCCGCCACTAAAAATGGCGCCGAGTATTGCACAGCAATGGTGCAGCGTCATGCCCCTGCCTTACCGCATTTGATCTACCGAGCTCTCTAGCTCAAGGGTCCTGAAGCCTCCCCCCGTGTGGCGAGGGGATTTATCCCCGTTCGGCTGCGCAGCAGTCGTAATCCCTGAACACGCGGTTGTGCAGGTGAATATCAGTGCTGGATTTGGGGCCGCTTCGCGGCCCAGCGGGGATAAATCCCCTCGCCACAGATCTCCGCTTCAGCTGAGACAAATCCTTCATCTCATATGAATTCTTCAGCCGCTGAGACTTCACCCGATTCAGAAATTTCACGCAGCCATTGCAGCCACCAATCAAGCCTTCAGGCACTAGCCTTGGGAAATCCGATGAACGAATGCAAGGATGCCAACGTGCCAGTCAAACCCCAATCCCACCGCCTGCGCCAGGGTCGATGCTCAGAAAACGGTCGCGCCTACCTCATCACCTCGGTTGTGCACAAACGCCAACCCGTATTTTCAGACTGGCAGACAGGCCGATTATTGGTTGCAGAACTGCGTCGGGCGCATGAACAAAGGGTCGTGGAGTCCATCGCCTGGGTTGTGATGCCTGATCATTTCCATTGGTTGATGCAACTGCAACACGGCTCACTTGGCGAAGTCGTTGGCAGCGTCAAGGCGCGCTGCACTCAAGCCGTCAATCAAAAGACGGGACGACGTGGGCCATTGTGGCAAACCGGCTACCATGACCGCGCCATTCGTGACGGCGAGGACTTGAAGCCCTTCGCCCGCTATATCATTGCCAACCCCCTGCGTGCCGGGCTGGTCGAGAATATGGGCGACTATCCGCTCTGGGATGCCTGCTGGATCTGAACGGAACAGTTCCTGCTGCACTGCGACTCATTGTGGCGAGGGGATTTATCCCCGCTCGGCTGCGCAGCAGTCGTAATCCCTGAACACGCGGTTGTGCAGGTGAATATCAGTGCTGGATTTGGGGCCGCTTCGCGGCCCAACGGGGATAAATCCCCTCGCCACAGATCCCCGCTTCAGCTGAGACAAATCCTTCATCTCATATGAATTCTTCAGCCGCTGAGACTTCACCCGATTCAGAAATTTCACGCAGCCATTGCAGCCACCAATCGAGCCTTCAGGCACTAGCCTTGGGAAATCCGATGAACGAATGCAAGGATGCCAGCGTGCCAGTCAAACCCCAATCCCACCGCCTGCGCCAGGGTCGATGCTCAGAAAACGGTCGCGCCTACCTCATCACCTCGGTTGTGCACAAACGCCAACCCGTATTTTCAGACTGGCAGACAGGCCGATTATTGGTTGCAGAACTACGTCGGGCGCATGAACAAAGGGTCGTGGAGTCCATCGCCTGGGTTGTGATGCCTGATCATTTCCATTGGTTGATGCAACTGCAACACGGCTCACTTGGCGAAGTCGTTGGCAGCGTCAAGGCGCGCTGCACTCAATCCGTCAATCAAAAGACGGGACGACGTGGGCCATTGTGGCAAACCGGCTACCATGACCGCGCCATTCGTGACGGCGAGGACTTGAAGCCATTCGCCCGCTATATCATTGCCAACCCCCTGCGTGCCGGGCTGGTCGAGAAGATGGGCGACTATCCGCTCTGGGATGCCTGCTGGATCTGAACGGAACAGTTCCTGCTGCACTGCGACTCATTGTGGCGAGGGGATTTATCCCCGTTCGGCTGCGCAGCAGTCGTAATCCCTGAACACGCGGTTGTGCAGGTGAATATCAGTGCATGGATTTGGGGCCGCTTCGCGGCCCAACGGGGATAAATCCCCTCGCCACACACCATCAGACTGATTCCCATCGAATCATTCGCTTCAGTTTTGTTCAGACCATTCCCCCCCCCACAATTTATTCACCAGCGCCAACCACCGTCTAAGCTTCAGACAAGTCCGATCAATCTGCGTGAATGGATCAATCGACTATGGGCGCTTTGTGGCAAACCGATTCGAGTAAAGCCGTGGTTCCGACTGAAAGTGTGGATGAAGCGCCTGTCCCTGGAAAACCACGCCGCAACCGGCATGGCTGGAAGGCTTTCTGGTTGTTGCTGGTGATTATCGCGATAGTCGTGGGCCTGGCCGCATCCAAAGAGATGCGCACCTCGCGGTTCCAGGCCCGGGAGCTCAGCCAGTATGCCGCCGGGCTGACCTACACCCTGGAGCCGGGGCCCAGCGAAGCCATTCGTTATCCGGGCAACGGTCCGTTCGACCTGCGTCTGGGCTACAGCTCCCTCGATGAATTCCTGCCGCGCCTGCTCAAGCGCAACTACGTCATCACCGAGCAGACACGCTTTTCTCCGGCCCTGCTCAGCTATACCGACAAAGGCCTGTTCGTGCCCTATTCCGAAAAGATCCAGGCCGGGCTGTCGATTACCGATTGCCGGGCCGCGCCGCTGTACAGGTACAACTACCCGCAACAACTTTATGCAAGCTTCGAGTCCATCCCGCCGGTGGTGGTCAACAGCCTGTTGTTCATCGAAAACCGCTTTCTGCTCGACCCCAAACAGCCACTGGCGAACCCGGCGGTGGACTGGCCGCGCTTCGGCATGGCGGCGTGGTCGCAGGTGGCGAAGTTGCTGCACTTGCCCGGGCAATCGGCGGGCGGCAGTACCCTGGCCACACAACTGGAGAAGTACCGTCACTCGCCCGACGGCTTGACGGTGTCCGGTGCGGAAAAGATCCGCCAGATGATTTCCGCCAGCGTGCGCGCCTATCAACCCGGCCCTGAAACCCTTGCAGCCCGTCAGAACATCGTGCGCGATTACCTCAACAGCGTGCCGCTGTCGGCGGTGCCCGGGCACGGTGAAGTGCATGGCATGGCCGAAGGCCTGCGAGTCTGGTACGGCAGTGATTTCAACCAGGCCAACGAACAGTTGAACAGCCCGGCCACCGATCCGAAAACCATGGCCGACAAAGGCCTGACCCTGCGCGAGATGCTATCGCTGATGATCGCCCAGCGCCGCCCGTCGCATTACCTGAACAAGGGTCGCGAAGAGCTGGCCGACCTCACCGACAGCCACTTGCGCCTGCTCAAGCAGAACGGCGTGATCGACAGTGCCCTGGCCGATGCCGCGCTTGCCAGCAAGGTCAGCTATCGCGACTGGCAGACCCAGCCGACGATCCAGCCCATCGAAACCAACAAAGGCATCAGCGTCGCTCGCAGCCGTCTGGCGAGCATGCTCAATCGTCCGCTGTACGACCTCGACCGCCTCGACCTGTCGGCCACCAGCACCTTGCAGGGCGATCTGCAAACCCAGGCCACCGCCTACCTGAAGAAGCTCGCCGACCCGACTTACGCCGGCGAAATCGGTCTGCTCGGTGAGCGCCTGCTGACACCGACCAGCACCACTCAGGTGCGCTACAGCTTCACCCTGTTCGAACTGACTCCCGACGGTTCGCGCGTGCGTGTGCAAACCGACAGCACCGATCAGCCCTTCGACATCAACGAAGGCAGCAAACTCGAACTGGGCTCGACAGCGAAAATGCGCGTGCTCACCACTTACCTGCAAATCATCGCCGAACTGCACGACAAGTACGGCGCCATGAGCGTGCCGGAACTGAAGAAAGTCGACGTCCCCGACCAGGATCGCCTGAGCCAGTGGGTTATCGAGTACCTGATCCAGAACAAGGACCACGACCTGTCGAAGATGCTCGGCGCAGCCCTTGATCGCAAATACTCGGCCAGCCCCGGCGAGGCGTTTTTCACTGGCGGCGGCCTGCATGTGTTCCACAACTTTCGCAAGGAAGACAACGGCCGCATGCCGACCCTGCGCGATGCCCTGCGTGAATCGATCAACCTGCCGTTCATTCGCCTGATGCGCGATGTGGTGCGCTATGTCACTTATTCGGGGCCCAACAGCAGTGCCGAATTGCTCAAGGATGATCGTGACCCGCGCCGGCAGGAATACCTGGCGAATTTCGCCGATCGCGAAGGCACGGCGTTCCAGCTCAAGTTCTGGAAAAAATACAAAAACAAAGACACTCAGGCGCGCCTCGACACCTTCCTCGACAGCATGCGCCCGACGCCGATCCGCATGGCCGCCGTGCATCGCTACCTGCTGCCCGATGCCAGCCAGGAAGATTTCAACACGTTCGTACGCTCGCACCTCAAAGGCGCCAAGCTCACTGAAAAACTCACTGACGATCGCCTGATCCGCCTCTACGATGCCTACGGTCCCGGCAGTTTCGATTTGCCCGATCAAGGCTTCATCGCCAAGGTCCATCCACTGGACCTGTGGATGATGGGCTACCTGTTGAAGCACCCGGATGCGACCTTCAGCGAGATCGTCAAGGCCAGTCATTTCGAACGCCAGGAAGTCTACAGCTGGCTGTTCAAGAGCAAGCACAAGGGTGCCCGCGACAGCCGTATACGCACCATGCTCGAGATCGAAGCGTTCCTTGAGATTCATCAGCGCTGGCAGAAGGTCGGCTACCCGTTCGATCATCTGGTGCCATCGCTGGCCACCGCCATCGGCAGCTCAGGTGACCGCCCGGCGGCACTGGCCGAGTTGATCGGCACCATCCTCAATGACGGCGTGCGCATGCCGACCCTGCGCATCGACAGCCTGCATTTCGCCGCCGGCACGCCCTACGAAACACAACTGGTCAATGACCCGCATGTGGGCAAGCGGGTGATGCCATCCGAGGTCGCCAACGCCATGCGCGAGGCGCTGTCGCAAGTGGTGGACGCCGGTACGGCAAAACGTGTTTCCGGCAGTTTCAAACTGCCTGATGGCAGCCCACTGGCCATGGGTGGCAAAACGGGTACCGGTGACAACCGCATCGAAGCCATCGGTTCGGGCGGACGCATCCTCAGTTCGAAGTCGATCAACCGTACGGCGACGTTCGTTTTCTACATCGGCGAGCACCATTTCGGCACCCTCACCGCGTTCGTTCCGGGGCGCTCGGCGGAGAACTTCAAGTTCACCTCGGCCCTGCCAGTGCAGGTGCTCAAGGGCATGGCGCCGATTCTGACGCCGTATCTGCAACCGGGCAGCGACTCACAATGCAAACCGACGCAGACCGCCAGCGTGGCGATGCTCGAGGCGCCGCACCCTACGGCGAGGTAACAAATCATGTCGGCCTTTTCTGCATCAGGGTGACGAATTTTCGTTCCGGCGGGTGGTATCTATGTATTTTTCAGATTCGAATTTTTGTCGGGTTGGTGACCCGCAACGCGGTTTGCCTCCCGATCTTTGAACTTTTGTTTTGCCCTGCCCTGAGTAGGCTGATCACTCCTCAACAATCAAGGATGATTGGCCATGTCTCTCTCTGCCCTGCCTGCGGAAAACGCGGACAAAGGACGGCACTACGAATTCATCAAGTCCGCCGTCAACAACACCTTCAAAATCGCCACCGCCAACCGGGTTCTCGCACTGGCAGCCGCGCCGCTGAAAGTTGAACCCTGGTACACCGATGCGCCTCCGGCGTATCTGAGCAAACTCGATGCGGCCAACCTCAAGGCCTGGGATTCACAGAATCAGGTTGACCACCTGCTGGCGAAAACCGATCTCTATGCCTTTGCCGAGCCTCTGCTCAAGGCCAGAATCAAGGAGCGGCACGGCATCGAGCCGGACGTCAAAAACACCTTTCTGCGCCTGTACCTGCCCAAGGAACAGCCGTGGTACGCCATTGATACTTCCGGCGGCATCGTGACCCACACCGTCTCACTGCTGGATGCCGCCCTGCACAACTTTGCCAGCAGTGAAACGGTCGGTCATGGCTCTGACTACATCAGCCGGCCCGATGAACGTGGTCTGTTCGATATCGTGCCGATCAAAAGCGCCATGCCCATCAGCCAGTTTCAGACGCTGTGCCGCGATCTGGATATCGGTGCACAGTTCAAAAAACACCTGGAAAGCTACCTGCTGCCCGGCGAACCGCTGGCCGAGAGCGTGCTGCAGTACAAGGTGAACGAGAGTCAGAAGGACGCCCTCGCCGTCGCCGCGCATGTGGCGCTGATCAAGGAAGATATCCAGTACGACGCCTACAAAATGCTCTTGAGCCTGGCCGGCGACAAACCGCAACTGCTGCTCAATGGCCGCTCGATGCAGTGCTCTGACCTGTCGCTGCTCGGCACCCGGCTGACCGGGGTCCTGGTGTTGACACACACAGTATCGGACAGCCGCGGGATTCGACGCCTGATCGTCTACATTCCCCACGACCCGGATCACCCGCTCAAGGAGTACAGCTCTCTGAAAGCCTTCCGCGATGAATTGGTGCGCCAGTTTCGCGAGGACCGATACAGCGAGTCGACCCAACTGACCTACCGCCAGTTCTTCAGTCAGTTCGTCGACCACCAGCAGCGCGGGCTCTTCCTTGCCGAGCTTGAGCAACGCCTGTTCATTGTCAGGTATCACCCGCGTCAGGATCCCACCGACCAGCGGCCGGCGTGGCGCAAGGACCCGCGGGACAACCCCAACCTGCAGTTCGGCAGGGTGAAATTACAGGGCGATTACTGGCGCCACGCCTATCAGCAAAAGCTCAACAAAATCCTCAACGACAGCCGGGAAATCGCCGTCTCCACCGCCGACACCGACAGCAACGCACGCTGGGCCTGGTGGGACAACTTCAAGAAAATCGTGTCCGACATCTTCAATGTTGCGCTGATGATCGCTACCCCGTTCGTCCCCGGGCTGGGTGAATTGATGATGGCCTACACGGCCTATCAGCTCACCACCGAAGTCGTCGAAGGCCTGGTGGATCTGGCCGAAGGCCTCTGGCAGGAAGTGGCCGAGCATGTGATCGGCGTGGTGACCGACCTGATTCAACTGGCGGCATTCAGCGCCGGTGCGCAGATCGGTGAGGTCTTCAAGATCAAACTGTCGCCGCTGGTAGAAGGCATGAAACCGGTGCGGTTGCCTGACGGCAAACCGGCGCTGTGGCATCCGGACCTGACGCCTTATGAACAGAAAAGACTCAACCTGCCGGCCACTGCGCAACCCGACAACCATGGCCTGCATCAACAAGGCAGCGACAGCCTCCTGCCGCTGGAGGGCAAGCTTTACCGCATCGAAAAAGCCTCGCCGCACCCGGAGTCGCGCACCCACCGGATCAAACATCCCGATCGCGTCAACGCCTATCGACCGACCCTGGAACATAACGAACACGGCGCATGGCTGCACGAAGCCGAGCATCCGAGCGAATGGTCGGACATCCGTCTGATGCAGCGCATGGGTTATAAGGTCGAGCGTTTTTCGCCTGCGCAACTGGAACAGATCCGCATCAGCAGTGGCACCGAACACCAGGAACTGCGCCGGATGCACAGCGACCACAGCCCGCCGCCGCCCCTGTTGGCCGATGCGATCAATCGCTTCACCGCGTATGACAACACGCAGATCGCCATCGAGCGTATTCGCACCGGCCAGCCCATTGATCCGCAATCCGCCTGGTTTGAAACCATCGCCACCGCGATACCCGGCTGGCCGCCGGAGCGGGCCATTCAAGTCGAACATGATCCGCTGCAATGGAACGGCCCCACGCACAAGTACGGCAACCCCGGTGCAACCGACGCCGATACCCTGACCATCAGCCACCACGACCTCGTTGCCGGCCGGTTGCCCGAACGCCTCGTGACCTTTCTCGATGACACCGAAATGCATAAACTCCTCGGTCGTGACGTGCCCGCCGCCGACCGTCCCCAGGCGTTGCGCAACGTGCTGGCCGATGCCGTCCGGCAGCGTCAGGGCGAAGTGTCCGAGTACCTGTATCGCTTCGGTGAACGCTCCAGAAAAGTCGACGTCCGCGTGCTGCGACGGCGCTTTCCTGATTTGCCGCTGCCGCTGGCCGAAAAGCTCCTGAGCCAGGCCAGGGCCACCGACCTGCGGCGTATTGCCGACGAATCGCATCTACCCCTGGGCCTCAAGGCACGAGCCCGGGAACTGGATTTCGAAGCCGCCGCCGCCCGCGCCTACGACGGCTTTTACCACGACGAAAAGATGCTGCCGGACACCGAGCGGCTGGCGTTGAATACCCTCAGATTTTACAGCGACACGTTTTCCGAGCTGCGCATCGAAGTGCGCGACGGCACCCGTGACGGACCGTTGCGCTGCAGTGCCGGGCCACAGGATGCCGTCATGGTGCGACAACTGATCAGGCATCAGTTCGGTCAGTACGAAGTGCTGGACGGTAACGGCCGCTCCCTGCATGAGCCGGGTGATTTTTTTCGCGCCCTGCTCAACGCCCTGCCCGATCAACAACGCACGGCACTGGGTTACACCCGTAATCAAGGGCGGTTGTTGAAAGACTGGATCATGGAAAAATCCGCCCCCCCCGCCGAACGGCGCACCTTGCTTGCGCAGCCACCGATTCGTCCGGTGGTGCCCCTGGAAACCCAGATCCTGCTGCGTGGCTGGCCGCGCTTCTGGAGAGAAAATACCCCTGAAGAGCGGCTCCAGAAGCTGTACCCGAAAATGAACGAGCGAGAGCTGAAAGCCTTTCTCAATGCCTTGCAAAACAAAGGTGATCCCGGCGCAGCCATCACACGACTGGAAAGCGACCTTGAGCATTTGCGCAAGACCCTGCAAAGCTGGCGAGACAGCTATCCACCCGAGATGGACAACTACGGAGAACCCATCCCAGGCGTATCAACGGACTACTTGCACAACGGCGGGAAGAAAATCGGGGACGCATTGATGGACTGCTTCAAGCGCGAAGGCAAGATTTTCGGTGAGCGCAGCAGCCACCCTGACCAGGGCTACACACTGGACCTGTCCTCTGATTTTCCCGGTCCGAATCTGGATCGCCACTGGCAGAAACTGCGCCAGCGTCCCGGAATCGACCTGCACCTTGCCCGGATCCGTGCGTTGAAACTCGACAACGCGCGTTTTTCCGCCGGTGCCGACGGCTTGCTGGACAGCTTCCCGCACCTGCACCAACTCAGCGCCCGCCAGTGCGCACTGACAGACATGCCACCCGCCATCGGCCGGATGCGAGAACTGCGCGACCTGGATCTGGCCGACAACAATATTGCCTCTCCCGAGAGCATCAGCGAGCTGACCCGACTGGAAACCCTCAATCTGAACGGCAATCCCTTGCGTCGTGCGCCCGATGTCGGGCAGATGAATCGGTTGCACGAATTGAGTCTGGCCAACACTCGGCTCGAAGACTGGCCCGAGGGGTTGTTCAAGGTCGGTGCGCAGGACAAACCCCGCCCACGGCGATTCCTGCTGGACATGCGCGACACCCCGATCAGGCATCTGCCCGAAGTCACCCCGGGATCCGTGCAGGCCTTCATTCTCAGCCGGGCACGCTTCGATCGGTCCAGATTGGCCGCCGATGACGTCGCCCGACTGGAGGGCTACCGCCAATCCACGGGTTTCGCGCGCCAGCAAGCCTTCGAGCCGGCCGCCGCTGACGAGCTCCGCTATTGGAAACAATTTCCCGACGATCGCCAGGCTTTCGGCCCGTCGCAAGCATTCCAAAAGTACCGCGAGGAGTCTTGGCATGACCTGAGGGCGGAACCCGAATCCGAAGGTTTTTTCAGTGTCATCCGCCATCAACGCCTGAGCAAGGATTACCGCGACGAGCGCTCCCGGCGCCGTCTGACCAAGCGGGTCTGGGACATGATCGAAGCCGCAGCACTTGATACGCCACTGCGCGAAAAGTTGTTCAAACAGATTGTGTCACCGGACGATTGCGGGGATCTCGGTGCCCAGCTGTTCAACTCCTTGGGCATGAAAGTGCTGGTGTCCAAAGCCTACGAAGAGTCGCACACGCCAGAGGAGCTGGACACTCGCCTGGTACGCCTGGCCCGCAGTGCTGCCCGGCTGCAGCGCGTCAGCGAGGCCGCCAAAAAAGAGGTCAAACTACAGACGCAGCAGAATCTGACTAACCCGGACTATCCGGCGCCGGACGAAGTGGAAGTTCATCTGGCGTACGAGACCGGACTGGCCCAGCGCCTAGATTTGCCCTGGCAATCCGACGGCATGCTGTATCAGCCTCGCTCGGGGGTAGACCAGCAGAAAATCAATGCTGCCCATGACACCATCATCAAGCGTGAGGAAGGTGACGGGCTGGTCAACGCCATGATCGAACTGAACAGCGATTCGTTCTGGGAGCGCCATTTGCGCGCGACCCATCCGGATCGCTATACCGCCAGCGACCAACTGGCAGTGGACAAGCTGTCATGGCTCGATGAGCTACGTGATGCGCAAGCGCAATGGGCGAAAGAAACCGATGTGACGCGACTGAACCCACTGGCGAAAAGGATGACGACACTGGCGAATGATCTGGGGCTCGACGAGAAGGACATCTTCAGTGGCGAAGCCATGAGTCAGGCAGATTACGACGCCCGTTTGAACGACATCGCCTACTCCCGCAACGACCTGTCCCGCCAGTTGACCCGCGAAGCCCTGACCCGGGCCGGCCTCTGAACCACACCGTGAACCGGCCCGCTACAGGGGCCGGTGACCTTCAACCCACCTCGGAATCCCAGATGACCGTGACATTGCCCGAGTACTGTCGGGCGGTGCCGGGCTGGATCATTTCGTCCACCGCGTCCCGTGCGACCTCGAAATGCAACGTACCGACCTTGCGATCCAAATACACACCGGGCTGGAAGATATCGGAGCCGCTGACATCACGCAGCAGACGATGGCGATTGACCGGTTGGCCTGAGCTGTCGGTCAGGCCGTTGGGCAACGAAACACTGACCTCCAGCGGCGCTGCGTGCCCTGCCGTCGGCTCCCATAACGCGCAGTTATTGCCCATGGAGTACTGACATCGCAGGTTCATCCTGAAGCGACTGGACGCCGAGATATGGAACGTCTGGTCGCGAAACAGCCGCGTCGGCTTGCGCCCCTGACTCAGCCAGGTTTGCCAGCCGCCTGCGGGTTCCAGCACCACATGTTGACCTCCCGGGGGAAGGTCGACTTTCAAGGTATGCTCGACGGTCAGGGTGAAGTTCAGGCTGATCAGGCTGTCATCAGGCGACATGACATCGCCCATGTCGAAATCCCCGTGCGGCCCGACGCTATAGTTCAGCGTTCCGCGATAGACGCCGGAGGTCATTTTCAGCGGGTTGGGCGTCATCAACTGATACGAGAATCCGGTGTCCACATACGCAAAATCATAGTCCTCGTCGATCGTCACTTTCGCCTGTTTGGCGCACGTACCCGCGTCCGCCGGCACTCGCCAGAAAAAGGCGTAATAGTAGGGATTGCCATAGCCGACGCCGCCGTATTGGCAGGGCGCGGGTGCATACACCCAGCCCGTATCCCAGACGCCCTCCGGCAAAGGCTTGCTGATGCTATAAGCCGCACCAATACCATTGACACGCATTCTGACCGTTTCGCTTTCCCCCGTCTCTTCATGGATCACCGTGATATCGCGCCATGACGATGGCACCCTGAACATCGGCCCCTTGCGTTCGTCATGCAGGGCTGCAATGGGCCCCGTCGACTTGAAGCGAATGGGCAATCCGACACTGAAGACGCCGTTTTCGCAATAGGAAGGGTGGTCTCCGCAATAGCCTCCCGGTGGCGTGGTGTTCACGAACTCATTGCGCGCAGGGTTGGAAGGGTCCGGGCGGAAATTCGCCGTGATGTCCAGAGTGACCGCATTCGCCTGGGTCGCGAACAAACTCGTCAACGCAAGCGCACACGTGGCCTTGATCATCGTATTCATCTTTGGCCCCCTCATGCGCCCGGCGTCCTGGCGTTGAACAGCAACAGCACATTGCCGCTGTAATCCCCCGGGCGATAGCCGCCCGGCGGCTGGACCGGTTCGATTTCCAGCGGCACGCGCTTGCCCGTTGCCGCTTCTTCCTGCGAGACCACCTGGCGCGGCGTCATGTCTGCGCTGAGTTCTACGCCATTGAAACTGACCCGCAGCGCGATATCCTCGCCCGCCCGGCCATTGGACAAGTAGGCCGAGCTTTCCAGGCGCGCTTCGATGGCGCTGGTGTCGTGCCGCACATCGAAGTTTTTGTGCAAGCCGCCCAGGCTCGACTTGGCGTGATTCCATTCAAGCCGCTGAGGCCGGTGGATCCAGTCCGACTCTGCCGGAATGATGTAAAACGGCCGGCTGGGGACAATCAGGGACACCTCGAAGGTGTGCTCCTCACGGGCCGCCCAGACGGCGTCGGCGCTCAGACCGGCCATGGCCATCAGCGCGACGGCGGTGCATTGCTTGATCATGTTGGTTACCCGTTGCGTCAATGGAAAGCAGGCCTAGCGGCTGACAACCTTCAGGGCTTTTTTATCGGCGCCCTCGATCAGGAAGAAACGGTATTCACGGCCTTTTTCCTTATCGAAGGCAAAAGCCTTGCCGGCCAGCACGTGATGTTTGGTGGTCGCCCCGCACTCGGTTTCGTTGCTCAGCGAACAGCTCTTGAACTCGTCGATGATCACCACCGTGTTGCCGTCATTACGCAGTTCATAGCGGCTGGCGGTCTCATTGACGGACGTGGCAAAACGCGCGTCCTTGGGGCGCACGAAAAACACCGTGCCGAAGCCGGTCATCACGTTGACGCCGGCGGTGAGGGTCTTTTTATACGCATCACGTTCCTCGCCGCTGACGGCGAATTCATCTTCCTTCTCCGGCACCACCGGCACGAACCGCACACGGAAGTAGCGCTCGCGGTCACGCTCGCCCATGTACAACAAACGCGTACCCTGCATGCCCTGAGCCGGCACGATCAACCGCGCAGGACTGGCCATCAAGCCATTGCGCGAGGCGCCGTCGGCGGCGTTTTCCACGGCGACTTCCTGCGGTGTGCCGTCAGCGCCATAGATGATTTCCAGCACATTGACCTTGACGAATGCCGTGGCATCACCGCTGTTGAAGACCCGCTTCAGGTAGGTGCTCTGGCCGGCTTCCAGGTAGTCGTAAACCGTGCCGACGTTAATCTGCGGACCGGCCTGCGCCGGCAGGCAAAACACGCTGAGCAGGCCCAGCAAAAACAAGCGATTCATTATTTTCAGCTCCATGAAAGACAAAGGGTCACCCCGGACATTCAAACTTCCGAGTCCCAAATGATGGTGATACTGCCGCTGAGCGTGTCGCTCATGCCGGGGCGCAGGAGAAAGTCGATGGCGTCCTTGGGCATCTCGAAGCGCAGTGAGCCGGCCTTGCGCTCCAGATAGAGGTCGGGCTGGAAAGGCCCGGCCCAGGTGTCGAATCGCAAACGGTGCAGTTTCACATCGCCGCCGCCCGGCCCGGTGATGCCCGGCGGCAGACTGAGAAAGGTTTCAACCTCGGTGGTATTGCCCTGCGGACTGTTCAGCCGGCAGCGTGTGCCGCCGAGCGAGTTGCACAGCATCATGACTTTGAAACGCGAGGACGCAGACAGGTAGAACAGCTGATCACGATAAATCCTCGCGGGTTTGCGCCCGCTGTCGATCCAGGGTTGCCAGCCGCCTTCGGGCTCGAGCAGCACTTTGTTGCCACCCGGCGGCAGATCGACCTTGAGGGTGTGCTGCACATCCAGCACGAAGTCCAGGGTCAGGCTGCCATCGTCCGGAGTGAACAGTGGCCCGAAACTGAAATCACCGGTCGGGCCAATGCTGTACGACATCGAACCGGGTATAGAGCCCGGAAGACATGCCCAACGGATTGGGGGTACGCAGTTCGTAGGCAAAATCGACGGTATCGAAATACATCGACGGAATGGTGTACGCCGCGACCTTGGTGCACGTCGCTTCCACCGGGGCCTTCCAGAAAAACCCATAGCTTTGCGGAGTATAAGTACCCACGCCGCTGTAAAGGCAGGGCGCCGGTGCGTAAACCCAACTGTTGCTGGTCCACAATTTCCGATGGCCTTCGAGAGCGTTCTCGACCCCCACCAGGTTCGCGGCAGTGTCACTGAGGGTGAATCTGGAACCAATGCCGATGATCCGCACTTCCACCGTTTCGAATTCCTGGGTTTCTGCATTGATCACTGTCAGTGGCCGCCAGTTGGCCGGAACCTGCAACGCGATGCCCACGCCTGGCAGCAGCGCTCGCGTGGAGTCCAGCCGGATCGGCAACTGGATACTGAACATATTGTTCGACGCGCACTCCCCCGGCAGGTTGGCACAGTAGCCGCTGTTGGGCGTCTGGTTGACGAACACGTTCTTGTTCGGTTGCGCCCGGTCCGGAGTAAACAACGCCCGGATCTCCTGATTGGCCGCCTCTGCCGCCGACACGCCCAGAACCAGCCAGAGCCCCAGCCCGCCTATGGTCTTTTTCATTGCTCAACCCGCCTTCTGATCGGTGAGGCCGACATCGGCCAGGGTGTCCGGTGTGCAGCGCAGATCCCCGATCATCAACACATTGTTTTCCTGGCGATGGCTGTCGGCGTTCAGGCGGAACTGACACAGCAACTGATTGTCTTGGCGCACTTCCAGCGTCGGCGAGCCGGCATTCATCTCCATCGAGAAAAACCCGTCGACCTCGGTCACGCCACGGCTGGCATGGTTGATCACGTGGTGGCCCTTGAGCGGCCGCCCTTGCCCATCGACCAGCCGGCCGAGCACAGTCAGGGTTTTCATCACGCGGATCTTGCGGTACTCCACGCCACCCTTGTTCAGGTGATAACGCGTGCGCGCCGGAGCAATGGTGGCCGCCGGGGCATGGGTGCCCTCGAAGTCGAAACTCACCGAACTGTTCTGGTACGCCGTGATCGGGATGAAATTGCGCCCCGGCTTCAATGCCGCACTGCCGCCGCTGAAGTCGTCGGCACGCAGCACAATGTCGTCGACATCGGATTCGACATCGACAATCATCCCGGCGCCGCGCATTTCGGTCTGGCTGGTCATCAGCATTTTCTGGCCGCCGATGACCAGCGTGCTGTCGACGTTGAGACCGCCCGTGAAGTCGCCGTTGTAGGACGAACGCTGAATGAAGCCGTCGCCATTGACCGCGTCGGTACGGAAGTTCGCCAGGCTGGACATGCCGACGCCATAGGTGTCGGTGAGTGCCGTGAGCGAGACGTTCTGCAACACGTGATCCTTGAAGTCCTTGCGCCAGCCGATCGAGCCGTTGTTGTCGCGGCTGCCGTCGCGGGCCGTACGCGAGCCGATGCTGCCGGTGATCTGCTGCCCGGGCGCGCCCAGCGCCATGTTCACGCTCAGGTCGACCCCGCGGTTGCGCGCATCGCCACTGCTGTAACTGCCCGGCCGGTCGAACAGCGACAGGCGCCAACTGGCGTCGCTGCCAAATAATGTGGTGCGCTGGGTCCAGCCCAGATCCGCACCGAGGCCCTCGACGTTGCCTTCACTGTGCGACACCCGGGCGTTGATCGAGTTTTTGCTGCTGACCCGGTGATTGATCGCCAGCGACGAATTGCTGGTCTGGCCGATAAACACATTCCGCGGTCGCACGCGGGTGCCGTCCGGCAGCGTGTCGTAGGTGTTGGTGGTGTCGAGCCAACTGCGGCTGTGGCTCAACACCACACTGCCCGCTCCATAGCTGTAAAGGCTTTGCAGATCCAGACCGGTGCCGTAGTCCTCGGTCTTGTAAACGTTGGCGTACAGGCTGAGATGATTGGCCAGTGTCCAGTCGATGGACGTACCGTACTGCAGCTTTTCGCGGATCTGGCGCGCCGACAGCCCGAGAATCACCCGCGGATGCATCAGGTAGTTGACCGATGCGCCGGCCGTGGGGCTGCCACTGGACTGCGAATCCCAATTGCTCAGCAGTTTGCTTTCCTCGCCGGCAAACACGTTATAGCGCCAGCGCTCGTCGAGGTTGCGCCAGTTGCTGGGCTTGTACACCAGCTCCTGGGTAGTGGACGTGATCTGGCCGTCTTCGATCAATCGCACTTCCACTTCATAAATGCCACCGGGCAGCGGCCGGGTGTCGAGGGTCTGCAAGCCGGCCGGCACCGATTGGGTGTTGATCAGCAGGCCGTCGCGCCAGATCTCTACCGAGCCTTGGCGGTTGGCCGTGACGTAGATCGGATAGACACTGGGCAAGGGACTGTTGATCGCCAGGCTGTCGGAGCTGCCGTACATGACGCCGACTGCAGTGTCGGGACTGGTGCCAAACGTACGCGGCTGGCGGCTCAGCCCTTCGGAATTGGGGGTGAAATAGCCCAGACGAAAAAAACTGCCTTGCAGTTCGCGCTGGGTGTGCAGCTCATGGATAGAGTGATAGAGCTTGTCGTCCGGCCCGCCGAGGCGCGCCAGTTGCAGGTTCAATGTCTGGCTCCAGTTACCCAGACTGCCGCTGGCCTCCAGGCCGAAACGCCCGCCCAGGTTCTGATCCTGGCCGCCGTTGAGGTTCAGTTGATTGCGTACCATCAAGCCGTGGCTACCCTCCTCGGGCAGCTCGTGATAGCGCTTGGCTGCAAGGTCGCGCTCAGCGTTTTCGGTGAGGATGGAAACCAGAGAGTTTTCCAGGTTGTAGTGCACCGCCAGCACTTGATCCGGGCAAGAGCCGGAACAGTTGCCCAACGGCACGCCGGGCTTGAGATAGGCCGCCCATTTTTCCCGCTCGGCAGGGCCGTAGCGGTTTTCACTGGTGTCGGTAAATTCCAGCAGCGTGATGCGATCATCGCGCGACAACACCACCATGGCCTCGCCCAGCGGCTGATGATCGAGTTCGACCCGAACAGCCAGAGGCACATCAAAGAAATGCTCCTCGAAATCCGCCGGCAAGCCTTTGGCTTGGGCCAACAGACTTCGCGGCGTGGTGCCGGCGGAATCGGAAGCCACGGCTGCGCTGGCGCAAAACAGCAGCGCAAGCGCAGCCGCGATGGGTGTCATCGGGAACATGAACTCTTACTCTGATTACGAATGGGGGAAGTCCACCGGGGCAGGCAGCGCTGTCCCGGTGGTTGACGCTGGCAGAATGTCAACGTCTGTTACTGCTCACTCGATCAAGGCGTAATGATCGGAGTGACGGCATCAAAGGTCACCGCGACAACACCGGTGTAATCACCCGGTTGAAAGGTGGTACCCACGGCACTGATCTTGATAGGCGCACGGAAGTTATCGTTGGACTCTGTCTCACCAACCACTTCTTGAGGTGTAGTGGTGAGGGTTTTATTGTTGATGGTAACTTGCAGGTCGATGCTGTCAGCACCGGAAATCAGCTTCGGTGCAGTATCGACACTGGCGTGAACCGAACCGTTGTTGTTGCGCACATCGAAGAAACCATTGACTTCACCCATCCGCCCGGTGGTCGGCTGGTAACTCATGTCCTGATCCTTGTTGACCAGATCAGGGTCGGTCGGCACGACATAGAAGCCGTTGGTCGGCACATGAGCGACGATATTGATCGAGTGAGCGGCCTCACCAGCGGCGAATGCTCCCGAAGAACCCAGCGCCAGAAGAGCCAGAGGAGCAGCGATTGCGATTTTCTTGAACATCGTTCGTACCTTGTTTTCTTGATGGAAAGGAGTGGATTGAAAGTTCAGGAAGACCGCCAGGGGAGTTGGGTCAGGTCAACCTGAACTTTCAATGCCGGAACATCATCGACTGTTGCCTCTGGAAAGTAAGCAAGTAACTTCCGATAACCGCGTAGTTCAACAACCTCATGACCCGCAAGAAAAAAGAGTAAAAAAACGATATTCAAAACAACGACTGTAAGTTATGCCCTACATACAGATTAAGTTAAAAAACCATACAGCACTTTTGCCCTTGCACGACAAGGTCTTAGTTAAAAACCGGGAAGGCTCCGGCAAGTAAATAGAGCTTTGACTTTAATTTCAAAGTTACGCCTCGAAAAAATTCGCCGAAAATTCCCTGTTGCATTCCCGCCGAATCTCACCGCTCGTCTGCCGCCCGAGGATCGGGAAAAAAACGCCTTGCGTCAGCCTTAAGATATATCTTAAGTTGTATCTAAACATGACGAGAGAAGAGCGAAATGAGAGACCATCATTCCCCCCACCGCGAACACGGCGATGGCCGCGACGGCTTTGAAAAGCGCCCCGGGCGCGAACGCGGCGGCCGTGGCCCGCGGGTGTTTGCCCCCGGCGACCTGAAATTGCTGCTGCTGGCGCTGGTCGCCGAACAGCCTTGCCACGGTTACGACCTGATCCGCCAGATCGAAGGCATGTTCGACGGCGCCTACAGCCCCAGCCCCGGTGTGATCTACCCGACCCTGACCTTTCTTGAAGAAAGCGAACTGATCAGCGGCGATGCCGAGGGCGGCAAAAAACGCTACAGCGTGACCGACGCCGGACGTTTGTCTTTAAGTGAGCAAGCCGTGGCGCTGGATGGCGTGCGCATGCGCATCGACGTCAGCAAGCGTTCGTTGCGCGGCCATGACCGACCGCCGGAAATCCACGAGGCGGTGCATAACTTGCGTCACGCCCTGCAATTGCATCACGGGCGCTGGAGCCCGGAAGAAATCCTGCGGGTGCGCGACCTGCTCAACGACACCGCCAAAGCCATTGTCGACGGCCCCGCCGTTCAACCTGCCTCGGAGAAAGCCGAATGACTGCAGTCGATACCCAAACCATTCACCGTGTCATGCACGAAATCAAACGCCGCAAACTGCAAGTGCTGCGCGTGGTCGACCTGACCCCGCGCATGCGCCGCATCACCCTCGGCGGGCCGGAGCTGGCCGGCTTCATCAGCCTCGGCACCGACGATCACGTCAAACTGTTGTTCCCGCAGAACGCCGAACAGACGGCAGCGCTGGAGACCCTGGTGCTCGGCGCTGGCAAAAGCGATGTGCCGATGCCCGCAATGCGCGACTACACCCCGCGCCGCTACGACCTCGACACACTCGAGCTGGACATCGACTTCGTCCTGCACGGCGACGGCCCCGCCTCGACCTGGGCCGAGCAGGCGCAACCCGGACAGTTCCTGCACATTGGCGGGCCACGCGGCTCGATGATCGTGCCGGACATCTTCGACAGCTACCTGCTGATCGGCGACGAAACTGCCCTGCCCGCCATCGCCCGCCGACTCGAAGGCCTGGCAGCCCATCGCAAGGCGCTGGTGGTGATCGAAGTGGAAAACGGCCGCGAGCAGCAAGTGCTGGACAGCGCCGCGCAGGTCAATGTGATCTGGGTATTGCGCGAGGGCGGCAAGGACAACCTGCTGACCACCGTCAAACAACTGCAGGTGCCCAAGGGCAATCTGTATGCGTGGGTGGCGACGGAGACCAAAGTTTCACGACAGATCCGCCGGGTACTGCTCGATGAGCACGGGCTGGATGAGCAGTTTGTCAAAGCGGTCGGCTACTGGCGCGCCGAAGGCACTGCCGAAGAGGACTGACTTTTTGCTATTCACCCTCCACTTGAGGGGTGAACTCAATTGTGGCGAGGGGATTTATCCCCGATGGGCTGCGCAGCGGCCCCAGAACCTGCACCACGGTGAGCCGGGTAATCCGCGGAGGCAGGTTTCAGGGCCGCTCCGCGCCCCATCGGGGATAAATCCCCTCGCCACAGGTTTGCATGCATTCAGGACTGCGATCCGCGCAATCGGTCGAGGCCGATCAGCGCCAGCGCAATCAGCACAAACCCCACCAATATCCCCCCGGCATTGATCAACACCTGCGGATAACCGAGCACCGCCACATCAATGAACGGATACGCATACGCGCCGAGCAGGTGCCCGCGCAGCAAGGCGTAGATGAAATACACCAGCGGGTAAATCAGCCACAGCGGCAAGTGCCACAGGCGCAACGTCCCCTTGGGCACACAACACCACCAGTAGCCGAGAAACAGCAGCGGCATCACGTCGTGCAGCAATTCGTCGGCAATAAACTGCCAGCCCTGCGGGTGCCACAAATGCCGCAGCAAAAGGCTGTAGGCCAGGCCGACCACAGCGATACTCACGGCAATGCCGCTGCTCACCCACGGCTGCAAAAACCAGCGGCGCACGGCGGACTCCCGCTGGGTCACGGCGCAGGTCAGCACCGTCGCCACCAGCGTGTTGGTCAGAATCGTGAAGTAGCTGAAGAAGCTGACCAGGCCGCCCAACAGGCTGGCGCCGATGCTCAAACGTGCGAAGAAAATCAGATAAAGCTGAATACCCAGTCCCGCCCAACCCAACACGGCCGCGCAGAAGATCAGGCGTTGGCGCCCCACGGTGTCCATCTCAAAGCGGTCGTTTGGTACGCATCAGTTTCACGTACAGGCGCTCGACCTTCTCCCGCGCCCACGGGGTCTTGCGCAAAAACGTCAGGCTCGACTTGATGCTCGGGTCGCTCTTGAAACAGCGGATATCAATACGCTCGGCCAGCCCCGACCACTCGTAATGCGCCACCAGCGCATTGAGGATCTGTTCAAGGGTTACGCCATGCAGCGGATCGGGAGTGTGGTCGTTCATGCCAGGCCTTTGGACGATGGGAAAATGCACAAGCCGCGCACCTTAGCCGAGGGACCGGTCAGGTGGAAGGCCTTGCTTCAAATGTAGGCCAACCGGAGAAGATCGCAGCCTGCGACCCGGCCTACAATGCGCCCGTTTGACGCACTGTTACCGATTGCGAAACGCTGCATGTCAGCAAAAGCCCTTTGTCTTTTTGTTACAGATCATTATCCTGCCGCCCTTCAGCTGAATCGCTTCACTGCCTGCGTCACATTGAAGCGCCCGGTTTCCCCCAAGAAAACATCGAAAAAGACTGATCCATGCCTGATTTTTCCTTCTCCAGAGACAGCGCTATCTCAGCGCTGCGCCTGCTCGGCGGCTGCACCGCACTCGGCCTCGCCACCTACGCCCAGGCGGCCCCCGCCTTCGACAGCGACTCACCGTACATGCTCGGTGACTGGAACGGCACCCGCACCGAACTCTCGGAAAAAGGCTACGACTTCAAACTCGATTACACCGGCGAAATGGGCAGCAACCTGCACGGCGGCTACGACCACGACCGCACGGCGCGCTACAGCGACCAGTTCGCCCTGGGTACGCACCTGGACCTGCAAAAGATCCTCGGCTGGGACGATGCCGAGTTTCAACTGACGATTACCAAGCGTAGCGGCAACAACATCAGCAACGACCGCATCAACGATCCACGCGTCGGCGGCTTCACCTCGGCGCAGGAAGTCTGGGGCCGCGGCCAGACCACGCGCCTGACGCAGATGTGGTACCAGCAGAAATTTTTCGACCAGAAACTCGACATCAAGGTCGGCCGTTTCGGTGAAGGCGAAGACTTCAACAGCTTCCCGTGCGACTTCCAGAACCTGGCGTTCTGCGGCTCGCAGGTCGGCAACTGGGTCGGCGGCATCTGGTACAACTGGCCGGTCAGCCAGTGGGCACTGCGGGTCAAATATCACCTGACACCCGAGCTGTACGCCCAGGTCGGCGCCTACGAGCAGAACCCGTCGAACCTTGATCGCGGCAACGGCTTCAAACTCAGCGGCAGCGGCACCCAGGGCGCCGTGTTGCCGGTCGAACTGGTGTGGACGCCGAAGCTCAACGACCTGCCCGGCGAATACCGCGCCGGTTACTACTACAGCAGCGCCAAGGCCTCTGACGTCTATAAAGACCAGAACGGCCAGCCTGCCGCACTGAGCGGCGAAGCCTATCGCAGCGCGTCGAGCAAGCACGGCGTGTGGTTCGGCGCGCAGCAGCAAGTCACCAGCATCGCCAGCGACCACTCGCGCGGCCTGAGCGTGTTCGCCAACGCCACGATGCACGACAAGAAAACCAACGCGATCGACAACTACGTGCAGGCCGGCGTGGTCTACAAAGGCCCGTTCGATGCCCGCGCCAAGGACGACATCGGCTTCGCCCTGGCCCGCGTGCACGTCAACCCGGCGTACCGCAAGAACGCCGAAGCGAGCAACCGCGCCAACGCTGTCTACGACTACGACAACCCGACGTTCCTGCCGCCGCAAGACACCGAATACAGCGCCGAGCTCTATTACGGCGTGCACCTCGCCAACTGGCTGACCGTGCGCCCGAACCTGCAATACATCCGCCATCCGGGCGGTGTGGACAAGGTCGATGACGCGCTGATCGCGGGGATCAAGATCCAGTCGTCGTTCTAAAGCACCACGAAAAAACCTGTGGGAGCTGGCTTGCCAGCGATAGCGATTTCACATTCGACATCAACGTCGCCTGATGTGGCGCCATCGCTGGCAAGCCAGCTCCGACAGGGGGCGAAGAAGAAATTCGTTAGCTAGACAAGTTTTTATCTGAACCATGCCTGTGCCAAATCGTCATCTAAAGTGACTACAGCGCGGGACTACATAAACGTCACGGAGAATCACACTATGAGCACCGAAAGTGCTTCGAGTCGGGGCCGTCTGCTACCGAGCCTGCTCGGCATTCTGCTTCTACTGATGGGCCTGGCCATGCTGGCCGGGGGAGTCAAGCTGAGCATGCTCGGCGGCTCGCTGTACTACCTGCTGGCCGGTATCGGCATCGCGCTGTCCGGCATTCTGATGCTGATGCGCCGTCGCGCAGCGCTGGGCCTGTACGCCATCGTGCTGTTTGCCAGCACTGTTTGGGCCTTGTGGGAAGTCGGCCTGGACTGGTGGCAACTGGTGCCGCGCCTGGCCCTGTGGTTTGTCCTCGGTTTTGTGATGTTGCTGCCGTGGTTCCGCCGTCCATTGCTGCTCGCAGGCCCGGCGCCGATGGGCACTGGCGGCCTGACCGTGGCCGTGATTCTGGCCGGCGTTACCGCACTGGCCAGCCTGTTCACCCATCCGGGCGAAACCTTCGGCGAACTGGGCCGCGACACCGCGGACACCACCAGCACCGCGCCAGCCATGCCCGATGGCGACTGGCAAGCCTACGGCCGCACCGAGTTCGGTGACCGTTACTCGCCGCTGAAGCAGATCACCCCGGCCAACGTCGGCAAGCTGCAAGAAGCCTGGCGTATTCAGACCGGCGACCTGCCGACGGCTGATGACCCGGTCGAGCTGACCAACGAAAACACCCCGCTCAAAGCCAACGGCATGATCTACGCCTGCACCGCACACAGCAAAGTGCTGGCACTGGACCCGGACACCGGTAAAGAACTGTGGCGCTTCGACCCGCAGATCAAGAGCCCGGTCGGCTTCAAGGGCTTCGCCCACATGACCTGCCGTGGCGTGTCGTACTACGACGAAGCCGCGTACGCCAAGACTGAAAACGCCGCCTCGGCGGTGATTTCCGAAGCCGGCAAAGCCGTCGCTCAGGCCTGCCCGCGTCGTCTGTACCTGCCAACCGCTGATGCCCGCCTGATCGCGCTGAACGCCGACACCGGCAAGATCTGCGAAGGCTTCGGCAACAAAGGCGTGGTTGACCTGACCCAAGGCATCGGCCCGTTCACCGCCGGTGGTTACTACTCCACCTCGCCAGCGGCGATTACCCGTGATCTGGTGATCATGGGCGGTCACGTCACCGACAACGAATCGACCAACGAGCCATCGGGCGTGATCCGCGCCTTCGACGTGCGCGACGGCCACCTCGTATGGAACTGGGACAGCGACAAGCCAGACGCCACCGAGCCTTTGGCACCGGGCGAAACCTATAGCCGCAACTCGGCGAACATGTGGTCGCTGGCCAGTGTCGACGAAAAACTCGGCATGGTTTACCTGCCACTGGGCAACCAGACCCCGGACCAGTGGGGCGCTGACCGCACCCCCGGCGCCGAGAAATTCAGCGCCGGCGTTGTCGCCCTCGACCTGGCCACCGGTAAAGTGCGCTGGAACTACCAGTTCACCCACCACGACCTGTGGGACATGGACGTTGGCAGCCAGCCAACCCTGCTCGACATGAAAACCGCCGACGGCGTGAAACCGGCGCTGATCGCCCCGACCAAACAGGGCAGCCTGTACGTCCTCGACCGTCGTGACGGCACGCCGATCATCCCGATCAAGGAAATCCCGGTACCGCAAGGCGCCGTGAAAGGCGACTTCACCGCACCGACTCAAGCGCGTTCGGACCTCAACCTGCTGGCCCCGGAACTGACCGAAAAAGCCATGTGGGGCGCGAGCCCGTTCGACCAGATGCTGTGCCGCATCCAGTTCAAGGAACTGCGCTACGAAGGCCAGTACACCCCGCCGTCGGAACAGGGCAGCCTGATCTACCCGGGTAACGTCGGCGTGTTCAACTGGGGCGGCGTCTCGGTCGATCCGGTTCGCCAGATGCTGTTCACCAGCCCGAACTACATGGCCTTCGTTTCGAAAATGGTGCCACGCGAAAAAGTCGCCGCCGGCAGCAAACGCGAAAGCGAAACCGCTGGCGTACAACCGAACACCGGCGCGCCATACGCGGTGATCATGCACCCGTTCATGTCGCCATTCGGCGTACCGTGCCAGGCCCCGGCCTGGGGCTATGTCGCCGGCATCGACCTGACCACTGGCAAAGTCGTGTGGAAACGCAAAAACGGCACCAGCCGCGACAGCTCGCCGATCCCGATCGGCTTCACCCTGGGCGTGCCAAGCATGGGCGGCTCGATCGTCACGGCGGGCGGCGTCGGCTTCCTCAGCGGCACCCTCGACCAGTACCTGCGCGCCTACGACGTGAACACCGGTAAAGAGCTGTGGAAATCGCGTCTGCCGGCAGGTGGCCAAGCGACTCCGATGACCTACACCGGCAAGGACGGCAAGCAATACGTGCTGCTGGTTGTCGGCGGTCACGGCTCGCTGGGCACCAAGATGGGTGACTATGTGATTGCGTACAAACTGCCGGAATAAGATTTAACGGCGGTAAAAATGAAGGCGATGTCTCGTGAGGGACATCGCCTTTTTTGTGCATGCAATTTCTGAGTCCACCAAAGAAACCTGTGGGAGCTGGCTTGCCAGCGATATCGGTGGGTCAGACGGGACACATGCCGGCTGGAAGAACGCCATCGCTGGCAAGCCAGCTCCCACAGTTTGATCAGCGTTGGATGTAGGAATTTTGCTCGTCCTACAGACGCCGGGAATTGCAGGGAGTTTTCCGACAACTCGCGTCGGTTGTGCCTCGGAAATCGGCTGGGTAGGCTCAAGGGGTCGCTGCAAATTCAGCGATGGGGCGTCGCGGCCCGATAACTGATGCATAATCGCCAACCTCACGGCACCTCTGTGCTGTTTGTTTGTGTCATGGCGGCTGTGCGCGGGATACCTTCTTGGAGGTATGCCGATTTCTCAGTTATCGGTCCGCGAACCCGCGTACAGCTGCCACCTCCGATTGCGTCGCGGCAATCGAAGGCAGCTCCACTTTCACCAACTGAGTATTCACCATGAAAAAACCTACACCGAACCCACCAGAAACAAACGAAACCTCCCCCTACCAATCCCCCGATTCCAAAAAATTCCACGAAGCCGCCGAACGCGCCCTCGACCACTACCTCAAACCCAACGCCCTGACCCTGCGCTTTCACAAACCCAGCACGATGTTCCAGGTCGCCCCCGAGCAAGACAGCGAAAGCCTGCTGGTCCACGCCTGCGAATCGCTGGCCCAGGCCAGCCTCATGACCAGCGACATCGCCGCCTACATCGACCTGCCGCAGCGGCGCACGATCCTGGCCATCCAGCAAATCATCATGCTCGCCGAACTGACCGTGAACCGCGTGCTGGATAACCACGAAATCCCCCAACCCCCAACACACAGCTAACTCTGTGTGAGCGCGAGCCTGCTCGCGAAGGCGTCAGCCCATTCAGCCGTTGGAGTGACTGACACAGCGCTTTCGCGAGCAGGTCCGGGGCGTCGTTTGACGAAGTCGAATACATTGAAAGATCACGCCCCCCATATATAGATACCACCTTCCCCCCGCGGTCCCTCGCCATGCTGCCCCCTCATCCTCAGCATGGAAAAAGTGCCCATGAGCCACACCACAGCGCCCACCGCCGAAGAGATCAAAAACGATCTCAACGCTATCGGCCATCATCTGTTCAATACACAAACACCGTTGCTTCCCGAACAGCAACTGAATCCCGAACAGACCTATCTGAAACGCCTCGACGCGCAACTGAAAACCTACCGCGCAAGCTACTTGCAACGCAGCCGCGTGCTGTATCAGGCCCTGGAAAACAGCGATCTACAAAGCGATGAAGGCAAACGGCGGATCGCAACGCTGAAAACCAGACTGGCCCCCCAACTGCTCGACATGGACCAGCGCGACCGGATCGACGGCAAACCCGCGAAAACCTTTCTGAACTATGACGCCGGCTTCACTGCCTTCGGCCACGAGGCAAGACAGGCCGTCACCGACCGCCTGCTGCACCCGCAGGCCGGCGCACTGCTGCAAAAGCTCGATCTGGCGCCGATGCTGCGTCCGGCCGTTTACGCGCTGCAGTTCACCTATCAAGACACCACCGTTGAGCTGGCCGGCGCCTTTGTCGTGATGGAAAAGGACACCCGCCGAGTCAATGACTTGCAAACCGACCAGAGCATGGGTTACGCCCTGCTGTTCACCCCGACAAGAGGCATCGAGTTCTTCAACTCCCTTGCTGATCTCGACAACCAGTTGCGCTCGTCCCTGAACCAGCCAGGTGATAGGGAGGCGTTCATGCACATGCTGCCGACGCGCTATCACGCAGTGGGCGCAGCGGGGATCTGGCCGCTGCTGCTCGCACCGATCGACAGCAAACCCTTGTTCGAACACACCTACGATGCGCTGATCGAAAAACGCATGCAGGATATCGAGCGCGCCCTGAGCCTCGTCGATAACCCGCAGCAAGACCCCAAGCGATTGCTCACCGCGCTGGAAAGCGCAATTGCCGGCGCCCTGCCGGATCTCACGCCGCGCCTGGAATTACGCGCGCAAACCTTGTTCGAACGCCACCTGCTCTACAGCGCACCCGACTGGTACCGCAGCGCCAGCACCGCGCAAAAAACCACACTGGCGCTACATCTGCGCAACTACCAGCAGAAGCGGCAACACCTGCTCGACCTGATGGAACCGGCAGGCAGCCTGAGGGGTGTGGCCCGTCAGCAATGGCTGGAACGCCTGAGCGAAGACCTGGAAATCGACGATCTCGATCCGGAAAAGCTAAGCCTTTCGACCGAACGTCAAGTGCCGGGCTACGGCGTTTATGTGCATCAATCCAGTCTGCTCGAGCTGTCCTTGCGTGGCCCGCACACCGGTGATGAGTTACCGGGCTCAGCGTTTTTGAACCACACCCGTCTCACCTACGATGACGCGCCTCTGCCGGAAACCTACGCTGACATAACGCCGGCGTGGCTGATCAGACAAGCCCTGGACCTGCAGCCGCGGATTGACTTCAATCAGTTGCAAAAGACGCTGCTGGCCAAGCCCGCAATCAAACCGGCCATCGAGCAGTTGCTTGATCATCGTATCGTCGCCCTCGCTCACACGGCAGTGCTGCAAGGGCACTTGCTCGACAGTGACCTGCAACTGATCCAGCGTCTGCGTGACCGCAGCGATCCCCGCCTGCACGCCGCCGCCCTGTCGCTGCACGGCGCACAGTTGCAGGACTTGTGGGTGCTGCGCCAGAACGATGAAAACGGTGCGCTCAAACGGCTATTGCTGTGCACGCCAGAGGCGCCGCGAGCGCAACAATTCCAGGCCTTCGACAGTGAGCGCGAATGCCAGACCCACTTGCTTGGCTGGGCCAGACACAATGATGGCGCCGAGAGCATGACCGGCTACCTGATCAGCCGTGCGCCCATGCGCTTTCGCGCAAAGCTGCGCCACGTATTGTCCGGATTGAGTTTCAAGCCTGAGGCACTGGAAC
Source organism: Pseudomonas sp. GNP014 (assembly GCF_054344005.1). Taxonomy (NCBI): domain Bacteria; kingdom Pseudomonadati; phylum Pseudomonadota; class Gammaproteobacteria; order Pseudomonadales; family Pseudomonadaceae; genus Pseudomonas; species Pseudomonas sp. GNP014. The sequence goes on from NZ_JBTGUS010000001.1 coordinate 6,265,823, forward strand.
ATCAAAAGATCACCTTCGATCGCACCGGCAGTCATCTCGATTGCCTGCGGGCGATGGCTGAACATGTGCTCGCCACACGGATCGACGACTACGATTTCAGTACACCGGCGTGGTATCGCTCGACCACCGCCGCCAACCGCCGGAAGCTGACGACTCTGAGCCAAGACGCCGAAGGTGCCTTGCGCGCGTTCGACAACCACGCCTTGTCGGGCAGTCGCTTTCCGACGTTTGATGACTACGTGCACGAGCAAGCAAAAATCAGCTTGAACCAATTGCTCAAACGCACGGCCAACGATGTCGACCCGAATACCGTCTGGGCGTTCTCGCCAAGCTCCCTCGTGCACGCGTGGACGCCAAAACCGATGACTTACACCACGCTTTATCGCGACGGCTACGCCGACGGCGTGGGTTTTTTCGATGAGAAGTTTTCCCGCTCGGCCCGCTTTCGAGGCCCGGAGGGCGTCGATATCAGCAACCTGACCGCACAGAATGTCGCACGCTCGGTCACCGGTGTCTGGATCGGCCAGCGCTACATCGACAAGGTCAAGGCTGAGCTGCAAAGTTCGACGAGCGGAGGCTACGGCTTCAGGCGCAACGCGACCCTGGCCATTACCCGGCTGCAGATGAAAACCGCCGCGCTGGAATGCCAGCTGCAAGGCCATATCGCCAACCGCGATCTGCAATGGCTGGAGCAGAGTATCGACAGCATGGAGCAGACTTCCGGAGCCATCCGCACGACCTATCCGATTCACCGTTTGATGATCGACGGCGAATGGGTGATCGATGCGTGGCTGTTCGGCCATGGCGACAACCCGGTGCTGCTCTACACACCCGACGCACCCGACGGCGTCGCCTTTCGCGAAGCGCGGCTGTTCAATTACCTGCTTCAGCAGCAGTCAGGCATGCTCGAATACCTGACCTTGCGCGTCGGCGCCAGCGCCCGGAACAGGGTTCGCACGCACCTTGAAAACATCAAGAAAGGGCTGCCCAAAGACCTCTATAAAACCACCGCCAGCCCCGCACTTTACGACTCGACCCGGACGGTCGCGGCGGTCAGTGATCTGCGCGCGGCCCTTTACGACATGAAGCTGCAACGTCGGATCGACGACGTTAACGCCACCACCACCCGCCGTGCGCAAATGATCGCCAGTCTGGTCTGGACCTGTGTCGAATGGGTCACCGCCATCGCCACTGCCCCATTCCCCCTGCTGAGCCTGAGCAGCGGCCTGTTACTGGCTTTCAAGGACGCCATGCTCAGCCTGCACGCGTATCGCCAGGGTGACCATGGCGAAGCATTCCAGCACTTTCTCGGTTATCTGTTCAACAGCGCCGGTGCGCTGCTGACCGACCTGCGTCCGGCACTGCGTTCACTCAAGGCCGTGCGCCTGCCTTTGCGTCAGCGCATCGCCAGCGCCAGTGTCAGCAACGATCCACAGGCGGTCATGACTGTGATCAATCAAGGGGCACCCGAACCTGAATGGGATGGCATGCATGCGGTCTTTTTCAAAAACAAGTTGTACTTTACCCCCAACAGTCCCGACCCATTCGGCCGTTATTTGCTCTATTGGCACAAGCCGGATTCCGCCGACCTTGTTTCTACCGGCATCCTGACCGAGCGCAACGCCGACGGGGTTATGGTGCGCAGCGGCTTGGCCGGCGGCGCGCCCAAATACCAGACCGTGCCCGAGACACCCGGTCCGCACAAGGTCTATGGCGTGGAAAGCAAATACCACCAGCACATCGAAGCGGTGATGAATCCGCAAATCCGGCAGAACATCCTCCAGCGCAGTCAGTACGATATAGCCCCCCGTACCGACCTGGTGGTCGAGGAACTCGCTTCGACACGCAGCGCCTACCTGAAACAGGTCGAAAAGCTCAGCACGGACGCCACCGCGCATTTCGCCGAAAGTGCTCCGCTGCCAGCCCGCGCCGAAGTCCCGCCAGTTGCCGACAACCTGTCATTTGCCCAGTTGATCGCCAGCGACACCGTCAAAGGGAAAAACCTGGTGATCGGCGCCCAGCCCGGTTCGATCGCCAGCAAACAATTGCTGATCAGCAATCTGGACGCACTCGCGAGCAACGACTTCAAGCGACTTTACGTGGAATACCTGGCGGGAGATGTTTTCCATATCAAGCTGGAAAAAATGAACAAGGGCGGAACCTGGAGACACATCAAAAAACACCTTAAAGCCGTCGACCGTGCGCTGGGACATGAGGAAAACGCGGCGTTCTCTTATCTGGCACTGGTGCGTACCGCGCGCGAAAAGGGTCTGAAAATCCATGCGCTGGATGCGTCGACCAGCTACCAACTGGACGGCGCCCTGGTACTGGACGACGTTTCGCCATTGACCCCTCGCAGCAACCCCCTGAGGAATTTCTATTCGCACAAGACGCTGGCCGCCGATATCGCCGATGCGCCTGAAGAGCGCTGGGTAGTCCTCACCGAACAATCACGCATGAGCACCTTCGACAACACCCCCGGCCTGGCCGACCTGCACGCGGCTGTTGCCGTGCGCGTGGAAGATGTCGCACTGGATCAGCCGGCACGCATCGGCCTCGATTCAGCCGGGGCCATCGCCGGCGATGCGGCAGCCAGGGGCGATTATCGGGTGCAATGGCCAACGGCGTACAAGGCGCCTCAGCCCGTCTCCAGGCCCATAGCGAGCGTCTCCGCTGTCGACCATTTCAGCGAATACGATATTGCGCCCTCCCTGCGTGACGATATCGCGCAAATGTTGCATCAACCCCGCGGCATGGATTCACGCTATTCCCCGACCTTACCCAATGAAAAACAGGCATACGATGCGTTCATCGCCACCCGCCAGCGGCTCCAGGAAAAGTCCCGGGACGCTTTTGCCCACTACACGCCCCCGGAAGCTGCCACGCTCCCGCCAATCACTTCAGACACCGCGTTCGACGCGTTTTTGCAGCAACTGGCCGACGGACACTGGAACCTGCTGATTGGCGAAGCCCATGCAGACGTGTCGAGCAAAGCGCTGCTGAAAAAGTACATGAAGGCGCTCAAGCAAGCCGGGTATGACACGCTATACGTGGAACATCTGCTCACCGATTTGCACCAGGCCGATCTGGATATCTTTTATCGGACACAGCATATGCCGGACAGACTGAGGACTTATCTGAAACTTCAGAACAGTGGCCACATGCCCTTCTATAAGGGTAATGATACGTACACAGAAGTCTATCAGTTGGCGGCCAAGTACCAGATCCGTATCAGGGCACTCGATTGCACGGCGTCCTACCACCTCCAGGGTATGGCTGGCAAAGACGTCTCGCGAAACGAGATGTTCAGCTATTTCGCCACCCAAGTGATCGAAGCCGACCAACTGGCACACGGGCCGCATAAATGGATGGCCCTCATCGGCAATGCCCACACTAATTACAACCTGGGTGTGCCGGGTCTGGGCGATACCCTCTCGGCGATCAGTCTCCATGTACGCGACACCACTGCGGAACTGGCCAGAGGTGTCCACCACGGGATGTGGGAAGTGGTGACCGGCAGGCACGGAGCCAATAGCTTGGCCTTGCGCAGCGATTTTCGAATGAACGTGGCCACCGCCGGAACGCAAACGCCAGCCCCGACGCCGGCGGTCAGCCGCAGCAAACTGACCCTCTCCGGGATGTTCATGATCGAACATACAGGCACCGGTGGGCCCCGTCTGGTGCATAAGTCCAAGACCGGCGACATCGTTGTGACACCGATCCAGATCAATGACCAAGGCTTGCTGTTCATTGATCGCTGGGAGAAAAAAGATGAGGGTTTCAAATACCTGCGGGAACTGATCGACATGCTGGTCCATGATGTGAATTTAACCGAGGTGAAATAAACATCAGGCGTGAACGGCGCATTGCCAACCACCACCGGGCTTCACGGCCCGGTGGTTTTTTACAGTCGGATGCCGCCGCTCTGCGCCGTACTGAACAGGCCCACCCCAAGGGGTACAAACGCCTCGCGGGCGGCGTTCAGAAGGTCGCCAGGTGCAGAGAAACCCTGTCAAAACCCTGAACACACAAACAGAAACACCCCCCCCATTGAAACCACCCCAAGCCTGCCCCATCTAAGACCCATACCCCATTGCGCAGGTGCCCCATGAGCGACCAGCAAGAATTCCCGGAAAACCCAGACGACTACACCGAAGCCGAGCACATCGAACACACCTCCTCCGGCAAAGGCCTCGCCCTGCCCGGCCAGAACCTGCCGGACAAGGTCTACATCATCCCGATCCACAACCGGCCATTCTTCCCGGCGCAAGTCCTGCCGGTCATCGTCAACGAAGAACCCTGGGCCGAAACCCTCGAACTGGTCAGCAAATCCGAACACCACTCGCTGGCCCTGTTCTTCATGGACACGCCTCAGGAAGACCCGCGCCACTTCAACACCGGCGCCCTGCCGCAATACGGCACGCTGGTCAAAGTCCACCACGCCAGCCGCGAGAACGGCAAACTGCAGTTCGTCGCCCAAGGCCTGAGCCGCGTGCGCATCAAGACCTGGCTCAAACACCATCGCCCGCCGTACCTGGTGGAAGTCGAATACCCGCATCAGCCGACCGAGCCGACCGACGAGGTCAAGGCCTACGGCATGGCGCTGATCAACGCGATCAAGGAACTGCTGCCGCTCAACCCGCTGTACAGCGAAGAGCTGAAGAACTATCTCAACCGCTTCAGCCCCAACGACCCGTCGCCGCTGACCGACTTCGCCGCCGCCCTCACTTCGGCGACAGGTAATGAGCTGCAAGAAGTGCTCGACTGCGTGCCGATGCTCAAGCGCATGGAAAAAGTCCTGCCGATGCTGCGCAAGGAGGTGGAGGTCGCGCGCCTGCAGAAAGAGATTTCCGCCGAAGTTAACCGCAAGATCGGCGAGCATCAGCGCGAGTTCTTCCTTAAAGAGCAACTCAAGGTCATCCAGCAGGAACTCGGCCTGACCAAGGACGACCGCAGCGCCGACCTCGAACAGTTCGAGCAGCGCCTGGAAGGCAAAGTCCTGCCGGCGCAGGTGCAGAAACGCCTCGAAGAGGAAATGAACAAGCTGTCGATCCTCGAAACCGGCTCGCCGGAGTACGCGGTCACCCGCAACTACCTCGACTGGGCGACGTCGGTGCCGTGGGGCGTGTACGGCGAGGACAAACTCGACCTCAAGCACGCACGCAAAGTCCTCGACAAACACCACGCCGGCCTCGACGACATCAAGGACCGCATCCTCGAATTCCTCGCGGTCGGTGCCTATAAAGGCGAAATCAGCGGCTCCATCGTGCTGCTGGTCGGCCCGCCGGGCGTGGGTAAGACCAGCGTCGGCAAATCCATCGCCGAATCCCTCGGCCGGCCGTTCTACCGCTTCAGCCTCGGCGGCATGCGCGACGAAGCCGAGATCAAGGGCCACCGCCGCACCTACATCGGCGCGCAGCCGGGCAAACTCGTCCAGGCGCTGAAAGACGTCGAAGTGATGAACCCGGTGATCATGCTCGACGAGATCGACAAGATGGGCCAGAGCTACCAGGGCGACCCGGCCTCGGCGCTGCTGGAAACCCTCGACCCGGAGCAGAACGTCGAATTCCTCGATCACTATCTGGACCTGCGCATGGACCTGTCGAAAGTCCTGTTCGTGTGCACCGCCAACACTCTGGATTCGATCCCCGGCCCATTGCTGGACCGGATGGAAGTGATTCGCCTGTCGGGCTACATCACCGAAGAAAAAGTCGCCATCACCAAGCGTCACCTGTGGCCGAAGCTGCTGGAAAAGGCCGGCGTGTCCAAGGGCAGCCTGAGCATCAGCGACAGCGCGCTCAAGGCCTTGATCGACGGTTATGCCCGTGAAGCCGGCGTACGCCAGCTGGAAAAGCAAATGGGCAAACTGGTGCGCAAAGCGGTGATGAAGCTGATCGACGACCCGAAAGCGGTGATCAAACTCGGGCCGAAAGACCTTGAAGCGTCGCTGGGTCATCCGGTATTTCGCAATGAACAAGTGTTGTCCGGCACCGGCGTCATTACCGGTCTGGCCTGGACCAGCATGGGCGGCGCGACCCTGCCGATCGAAGCCACGCGGATTCACACGCTCAATCGTGGGTTCAAACTCACCGGGCAACTGGGCGATGTGATGAAGGAGTCGGCGGAGATCGCTTACAGCTACGTCAGCTCGCACCTGAAGTCGTTCGGCGGCGATCCGAAGTTCTTCGACGAAGCCTTCGTCCACCTGCACGTACCGGAAGGCGCCACACCAAAAGACGGCCCGAGCGCCGGCGTGACCATGGCCAGTGCCTTGCTCTCGCTCGCGCGCAATCAGGCGCCGAAAAAAGGCGTGGCGATGACCGGCGAACTGACGCTGACCGGGCATGTACTGCCGATTGGCGGGGTGCGCGAGAAGGTGATTGCAGCGCGGCGGCAGAAGATTTTCGAATTGATCCTGCCGGAGCCAAACCGGGGTAATTTTGAGGAATTGCCGGATTATCTGAAGGAAGGGATTACTGTGCATTTCGCCAAGAAGTTTGCGGATGTGGCGAAGATCCTGTTCTGACAGAAAGCCCCTCACCCCAGCCCTCTCCCGGAGGGAGAGGGAGCTAATTGCGGAATATTGCAGAAGTACGCCGACCTGAAGCTATGTCGCTGAATCCATAATCGACTAGGTTTTTCAGGTCGATGTATGACACAAGACACCTCGGTCAGTCCCCTCTCCCTCTGGGGAGAGTGGGCCGACCGAGAGATATTTCAGGGTTACGCCGACCTGAAAGTACTTCGCTGAATCCATAATCGACTCGGTTTTTCAGGTCGATGTATGACACAAGACACCTCGGTCAGTCCCCTCTCCCTCTGGGAGAGGGTTAGGGTGAGGGCTTGGCGTTGTCACACTTTGTCTCATCTTCAGTTATGCTCGCCGTTCGTCACCAACGCCGGAGCTGCTGACCTTATGTCCCCCACTCGCCTGTTTATCCCCCTCGCCCTTTCGTTGCTGGCCGCGTGCGCCACGCAGCCGAAACACAACGTGACCGTGGAAAAACAAAGCGAGTGCCCGGTCCGGCTCACCAACGGGCAAAACCTGATTGTGATGCTGCCAAGCAACCCGACCACGGGCTATCGCTGGGCCATTCAGGATTCGGCCGGTGGCGTGCTGCGTGCATTGAGCCCCGAGGTTTACAGCAATCCAGAAGACGCCGGCGTCGTCGGTGCGGCCGGCCTGTCGACCTGGCGCTTTCAGGCCTTCGCTCCCGGCACCGGGCGCTTGCGCCTGACCTCGCAACAGCCGTGGGCTCCGGAAGTGTTGCCGGTGGAAACCTTTGACTGCGCGATCTCGGTGAACTGATCGTGGGCTGGCTGATTCTGGCGCTGATGGGCGCGGTGACGTATCTCTACGGCCTGAGTACCCATGCGGCGCTGCTCTGCCTGTTGGTCAAACCGTTGCCGGTGTTGGCGCTGCTCGGCTGGTTGCACGATGCGCCGCCCGGTGACTATCGGCGCTGGATCAGCCTGGGTCTGATTTTCTCACTGCTCGGTGATGTGTTGCTGGCGTGGCCGGGAGACCTGTTTGTGTTTGGCCTCGGTGCGTTTCTGGTCGCGCATCTGGCTTATCTGAAGGCTTATCTGAGTGACTGCAAGCGTCTGGCGGTGTTGCCGTTGGTGCTCGCCCTCGGAGTTGGCGCGGTATTGCTGGGACTTCTGATTTCCAGCGGTCTGGGGCCGTTGCTGGTGCCGGTGATCGTTTACGGCACGGCGATCAGCGCAATGCTCTGGCGTGCCCTCGCTCGTCTCGGAACCGATGTGCCCAAGCGTTCGGCGCTACTGGCGGCGGGGGGTGCGCTGGCGTTTGTGTTCTCGGACAGCGTGATTGGCATTGACCGGTTTGTGTCGCCATTTCACGCTGCGCCGTACGTCATCATCCTCAGCTACTGGCTGGGCCAGTGGGGCATTGCGGCCTCCGCTTTCTCCCAGACCAAACGCTGAATAACTGTGGCGAGGGGATTTATCCCCGATGGGCTGCGAAGCGGCCCCTAAAACCTGCCAGCAATGTGTATCAGACCTATCGCATGCACAGGTTCTACGACTGCTTCGCAGCCGAGCGGGGATAAATCCCCTCGCCACACGTGTGTGCTTCAGGTTTGTGTGCGGTGCTTTATCAGACAACCCGCGCATCCCCGCGCCAGTTTGGCTAAAATGCCGGCCTTTTCCATCGACACCGCCGGAAACCGCCGTGAGCAAAGAACCCGATCGCATTTTCGCCCAGCCCCTGGACAAGGTGCCTGACTTCGCCTTCAACGAAGACGTGGTGCGGGTGTTCCCGGACATGATCAAGCGCTCGGTGCCGGGTTACCCGACCATCGTCGAAAACCTCGGCGTGCTCGCCGCGCAATTCGCCCAACCGAACAGCGTGCTCTATGACCTTGGCGCGTCGCTCGGGGCGGTGACTCAGGCGCTGCGCCGCCATGTTCGCACCGACGGTTGCCGGGTGATCGCTGTGGATAACTCGGCGGCGATGGTCGAGCGGTGCCGCGAATACCTCAACGGCCAGAATTCGATGTTCCAGGAGTTGCTGCCGGTCGAAGTGATTGAAGGCGACATCCTCGCCCTCGATTTCCAGCCTGCTTCGGTGGTGGCGCTGAATTTCACCCTGCAATTCATTGCCCCGGAACAGCGCACCGCGTTGCTCTCGCGTATCCGCCGATCTTTGCTGCCCGGCGGCGCATTGATTCTGTCGGAGAAACTGCGCTTCAACGATGCCGAAGAGCACGCGCTGCTCACCGATCTGCACGTCGCGTTCAAACGCGCCAACGGCTACAGCGAACTGGAGATTGCCCAGAAGCGCAGCGCCATCGAAAACGTCATGAAGCCCGACAGCCTCGAAGAACACCGCGAACGCCTGCTGGCCGCCGGGTTCTCGAAAGTCGTGCCGTGGTTCCAGTGTCTTAACTTTGCCTCGTTGATTGCCTTGCCATGATTGATCTGTCCCCCCTCGCCCGCCGTCTGGCCGGCACACCGCTGGCCGAATGGGCCAGCACCCTGCAAGTGCAACTCGACAAGAAAATGGAGAAAGGTCACGGCGATCTGGAGCGCTGGCAAAGTGCGCTGGACGCCCTGCCGAAAATCCAGCCAAGCGAAGTCGACCTGCTCAACGGTCTGAAACTCGACACCGACTGCGACGATGAAACCCGCGCGCAGATGCGGACCGCGCTGATGGGCCTGTCGCCGTGGCGCAAAGGCCCGTTCGACCTGTTCGGCGTGCACGTCGACACCGAATGGCGCTCGGACTGGAAGTGGTCACGCGTCTCGCCGCACCTCGACTTGAAGGGCAAACGCATCCTCGATGTCGGTTGCGGCAACGGTTATTACATGTGGCGCATGCTCGGCGCCGGCGCGGACAGCGTGATCGGTGTCGATCCGAACTGGCTGTTCTTCTGCCAGTTCCAGGCGGTACAGCGCTATCTGTCCGAGCCGAACGCCTGGCACCTGCCGTTTCCTTTCGAAGACCTGCCGCCGAACCTCGAAGGCTTCGACACGGTGTTCTCCATGGGTGTGTTCTACCACCGTCGTTCGCCGATCGAACATTTGCTGGCGCTGAAGGACTGCCTGGTCAAGGGCGGCGAACTGGTACTGGAAACGTTGGTGGTCGAAGGCGACAAGCATCAGGTGCTGGTGCCGGAAGACCGTTACGCACAGATGCGTAACGTGTGGTTCCTGCCGTCGGTGCCGGCGCTGGAATTGTGGCTGCGCCGAGCAGGTTTCACCGATGTGAAGTGTGTGGACGTCAGCACCACCACGGTCGAAGAACAGCGCGGCACCGAGTGGATGAAGTACCAGTCGTTGAGCGACTTCCTTGATCCCGAAGACCACAGCAAAACCATCGAGGGCCTGCCGGCGCCGATGCGTGCTGTGATTGTCGCGAAGAAGTAATCCAACCTCTCAAACACCGCGGTGAACTCCCCCCTCACCCCAGCCCTCTCCCCTGGGAGAGGGGGCCGATCTTTGGGCTTTTCAAGATCTGAGTTCAACTCGATATCTTGATCGCCATAGCTCTGCCAATCACCTCGGTCAGTCCCCTCTCCCTCCGGGAGAGGGTTAGGGTGAGGGGCTTTTTGCTCTTCGGGCGCGGAAGAATTCGGTCAACACCGCGCCACACTCCTCCGCCAACACCCCGCCTTCATACAACACCCGGTGATTCAAAAAGCCCTGGGTGAAAAACTGCCCCTGACTCTGCACAATCCCCGCTTTCGGTTCCAGTGCGCCATACACCACCCGCGCCACGCGCGAATGCACGATCAGCCCGGCGCACATGCTGCACGGCTCCAGCGTCACATACAGCGTGCTGCCCGGCAGGCGATAGTTGTCCACCGCTTGGGCGGCGGCGCGGATCGCGACCATTTCCGCGTGGGCACTGGGGTCGCTGGTGGTGATCGGGCAATTGAAACCGCGACCGATGATCTCACCGTCCTGCACCAGCACCGCGCCCACTGGCACTTCGCCGAGCGCTGCACCTTGGGCGGCGAGGTCCAGGGCTTCGCGCATGAAGTCGCGGTCACGGCTGCGGTCAATGATCGCGGCGGGGCGAATCTGGCGCATCACTTCACCTCGATGGCGGCCATCAGGCCGGTTTCCATGTGGTCGATCACATGGCAATGGAACATCCACACCCCAGGATTATCGGCCACCAGCGCCACCTGCGCGCGCTCGTTTTTGCCCAGCAGATAAGTGTCGGTGAAGTACGGGATGATCTTGTGCCGGTTCGAGGCGATCACCTTGAAACTCATACCGTGCAGGTGAATCGGGTGCTGGTACTGGGTCATGTTCTTCAGCTCGAAGATGTAGCTCTGACCGAGTTTCAGGCTGGCAATCGGCCGGTCGGCGCAGGTCTTGTCGGTGATGTCCCAGGCCTTTCCGTTGATCTGCCACAGGCTCGGCGGCTTGCCGTTGTCGACGTTGACCGACACCGAACCGACCCATTCGAAATTGAAGTTGAGTTTCTCGGCATTGGCCAGGTCCGGCTCGGCCACCGGGTTGGCCGGCAAGGCCTTTGGCCACTCGGTCGGCGCATCGTTGTTGGCCACCGAGCGCAGGGTACCCAGACGCACCGGGCCGTTACGCAGCGACAACTCTTCACCGGCCGCCGGAGCCTTGATCGCCAGGCAAATGCGCATGCCGGGGCCGAGCCAGTATTCCTTGCCCAGCGGCCGTGGCTCGACCGGGTTGCCGTCCAGCGCGTAGATCTGCGCTTCGACGCCGGGAATGTTGATGCGATAAGTCAGGGTGTTATCAAGATTGAGCAGGCGCACACGCGTGATCTGCCCGGCCGGCAATTCGATCACCGGCAACGGCACGCCATTGATCGTCGACAACCGCCCTGCCGTGCCGCCACGGGCCGCTTCACGGGGAATGCTGAACTCGACGAAATTGCCTTCGTCGTCGACGTGCCAGTTCTTCAGGCTCAAGGTCTTTTCGTATTTGAAACCGGTCGGCTCGCGCTCTTCGATGATCAGCGGTCCGACCAATCCCCGGCCAAGTTCTTCGCTGCTGCTGACGTGCGGGTGATACCAGTAGCTGCCGGCGTCCGGCACGCGGAATTTGTAGTCGAAGTATTCGCCCGGCAGTACCGGCAGTTGCGAGACGTATGGCACGCCGTCCATTTCCAGCGGCAGGCGGATGCCGTGCCAGTGGATGGTGGTCGCCACCGGCAGATGGTTGATGAACCGTACCCGCAGCCATTCGCCCTGACGCACGCGCAACTCGGTGCCCGGTGCCGACGGGCCGAACGCCCAGGCCTCGGTCTTGTGCCCCGGCACCAACTCAACGTCCAAGGGCGCGGCAATCAACTCGTAGTCATGGCCCGCTTCAGCGTCAGCCATTTTGCCCAGCCAATAACGCGACGCGCCCCCCGCTCCGACACCAACGACAACAAGACCGGCCAGGCCACCGAGGATTTGGCGACGGGTAAAGGACATGAACTCAACTACCTCACGTATCAGCATCGGACCCGACAGGCCCGTAAAAGGCGAATACGATACACCTGCGGATGAGAAACAGTAAGGGCGACCTGAGGCCGCACGCCCCTGACCGGCTTAAGGTCGCAGCCCGGTAATCAGATGCACCACACCGTCCGCCAAGGGCATCACGCCCGCGACCCCGGCAGCGCTCAAAGCCTGTTGATCAATGCCCGACACGTCACGCAATACAACCCGCACCCGCGTCAACGCCAGTGGTTGCTGCGACTGGAGGTTATCCACACCGCCCAGTGCCGCGACGATGGCCGCGCTTAATCCTTCGCTCGGCTCGGCCGGCGCTTCGGGCGTGTCCACTACCAGATCCGGGGTCAGGGCCTTCCAGAATGCCTTCTGCAATTTATCCAACATCTTCAGTTCTCCAGAACCCGCAAAGTATCGACGGTTGCCTCGTGAAACAGCTGCAGCGCCTCGCGCACCTGCCCGGCACTTTCCAGACCGAGCACTTGTTGGGCGATGATCTGACATTCGGCCAACTGCAGCTCGCGCACCGTCGCCTTGACCGGCGCAATCATCGGCACGCTCACCGACAGCTCATCCACCCCCAACCCCAGCAACAACGGCACCGCCAGACGCTCCGAGGCCATCGCCCCGCACACGCCGACCCATTTGCCATGGGCGTGCGCGGCCTTCACGGTCATGGCGATCAAGCGCAGTACCGAGGGATGAAAACTGTCGGCCTGACTGGCCAGGCGCGGGTGATCGCGATCCATCGCCAGGGTATATTGCGTCAGGTCATTGGTGCCGATCGAGAAGAAATCCACCAGAGGCGCAAACCGGTCCGCCATCAGTGCCGCTGCCGGCACTTCGATCATGATCCCCAGTTTCGGCCGTTGCGTTAGCCCCAGCGCGAGAGTTTCCTCGTCGAGCATCTGCCGCGCCAGACGCAGTTCCGACAGTTGCGTGACCATCGGCAACATGATGTGCAAATGCGTCAGATCGCAACAGCCGAGCATGGCCCGGAACTGCTCACGCAATAACTGCGGGCGCTCCAGGCACAAACGAATACCGCGCACGCCGAGGAACGGATTGGTTTCGCTGTCCATGGGCACGTAGGCCAGCGGTTTGTCGCCACCGACATCGAGGGTGCGCACCACCAGATTGCGCGCAGGTCCGACACAGCGAGCGATGGCGCTGTAGGTGGCGACCTGTTCGTCATGGCTCGGTGCGTGATTGCGGCCCAGATAGAGAAATTCCGAACGCAGCAGGCCGACGCCCGCACCGCCCAGAGCCATTGCCTGCTCGGTCTCAGACAATGAGGCGACGTTGGCCGACACCTCGATGTGATGCCCGTCACGGGTCCGTGCCGCGAGCGTTGCATTGGCCAGCTCATGTTCATGGCGGTGACGCTGTTGCGCGTGCCGCGCCTGCCATTGGCTGACGGCCGCAGGATCGGGATGCACATGCAATTCGCCCTTGTCGGCGTCAAGCAATACCGGGGTGCCGTTGCACAGTGCGAGCATTTGCACCGGCACCCCGCAGATCGACGGCAGACCACAGGCGCGAGCGAGAATCGCCACGTGGCTGGTCGCGCCGCCGCCGACCGTAGCGAACCCCAGTACTTTGCTGGTATCGATGCCAGCGGTCTGCGACGGGGTTAGCTGATCGGCGATCAGAATACTGTCTTGCGGCAACGCCAGCGCCTGCTCGGCAATCCCCAGCAGCAACTTGAGCACCCGGCGCCCGACATCGGTCAGATCCGCTGCCCGTTCGGCCAGCAGCGCACTGCCCAACTGGCGAAACATCGCTGCGGTTTCTTCAGTGGCTGCGCGCCAGGCGAACGCCGCGCTTTTGCCCTCACTGATCAGCGCCTGGGCCTGGTCGAGCAGTCCCGGATCTTCGAGCAGTTCCTGATGCGCCTTGAAGATCTCGGCTTCGGCCTCGCCAGCGGCGCTGTCGCGCAAATGCTGCAAGGCCAGATCCGCTTCGACCAGCGCAGTGGCGAGGGCCGCACGCTCGATGCCTGCTCCGCCGCCGAACTCGCTGACGTCGAAGACTGGCTCGCTGATCTGCACCACTTTGCCCAATGCCGAACCGGGTGACGCGCAGACGCCACGCAGAAGGGTCAGAACCTCGCTTTCAACCACCTCGACAGATGCCACTGCTGTCACCGTTTCACCGCAGCCCTCAACCAGTAATCGAGTCAGCGCATCAATGGCGGCGTCAGCATCTTCGCCCACCGCACTGACCTGCACGCTGTCGCCGAAAGCGGTCTGCAACGCCATGATCGCCACCAGGGATTTGGCGTTGGCCCGAGCCTGCTGTTTGTGCAGGTAAATCTTTGCCGCGAAGCCCTTTGCCGCTTGCGCAAACACCGCTGCCGGGCGCGCGTGCAGGCCATTGGCGTTGGGTAGTTTCAACTGCTGTGAAAACACCGCCGGCGTTTCTGCTGCGCCTGGCTCTTCGCTGATCGTCTGTCCGCTGACAAGCCCAAGCAACGGCTGACCGGTTTCGACCCGTCCGCTCGACGCGACCAGCCAAGTGAACGGCTCCCCGCTGACCACCAGCATCAATGTCATCAGGCTGCGCGCATGTCGGGCAATGTAATCGGCGTCGAACTCGATCAGCGCCTGCCCCGCGGTGACCCGTTGGCCCTCTTCAACCAGACGGGTGAAGCCTTGCCCGGCGAGGTTCACCGTATCCAGGCCGATGTGCATCAAGACCTGCACGCCATGGTCGTCGGTGATGCTCACGGCGTGTCCGCTGGCCTGCACATTACTGATGACCCCGGCCATGGGCGCGCACAGGGTCGACGAGGTCGGGTCGATGCACAGGCCGTCACCGATCACGCGCCCGGAAAACACCGGATCGGGGACCTGCTCCAGCGCCATCAGGACACCGGACAAAGGAGCCAGCAGTTGCAATTGTTGGGGTGTGGCCATGACGTCACCTGCAGTTTTATGCTTTGAAGTGCTCATGGAGCGCGACGCTCCACCAGCATCGCTTATTTCCACCAGTATTCGACCTGCAATCCGACATTCGCACCGTGGCGAGCACTGCCGAAGGCGCCGGTATCAGACAGTGCCGAGCCTTTGGCCAGTTCATTGGCCGCCCGTTTGGCCGCCTCGTTCCAGGTAGCGTACGTGTAATACAGGCGCACCTCTGGACGCGCCCAGAACTCAGGGCCTTTGGGCGACCAGGTCGGGGCAAACGTGAATTTGCTCAGCTTGCGCGTGCCGCCCTGGGCTTCGACTTGATCGTGGCCCAGTTCGGTCACCAGTTTGAAGTGGTCGCTGAGCGCATAGGTGGGACGCACACCTAGAGAGATCCAGTTCTGATCGGCACCGTCCGGGCGCATGTCTTTCTGGTACACCGCCTCGACCTGGCCACCGAAGCGCGGTGTCACCTGCCAGTCGAAAAACTCGACGATCCGGTAACTCTTGTTGCTGTCGTCCAGTTTGACGTTGCCGGTATAGCCCAGCCCGGTGCCCGGCCCTTCGCCGTATTGCAGCGCCAGTTTGTTCTTGCCGCCGAGAAAACCCGTCTGCACATGTTGCGTGGTGATCGCCCAGCCCCGATGGGCATCGCGGCTGTCGGGTTTGTCGATATAGCTCAAGCCGAACTCCAGCTCACCGCCCGGGTTGGTCTTGAACCCGGCGACGTTGAAGTCGTGCCGATTGATGTAGTCCTTCTGGTACAGGTTATCCTTGCGCGAAAAGGCGTAGCTGTATTTAAGGTCGCCGATCAACACGTCTTCGACCCCACCGCCCGTGGCGCTCTGGTTCCAGTAGTAGAAGTCGGAAATATGGATGTCATTGCGTTTGTAGTAACGGCGCCCGGCCCACAATGAACCACCGTTGAGTGCCGGCATCGCCGACCACTGCGCATAAGCCTGTGGCAAGCGGATTGAACCGTTGTCGTCCTTGAAGGTGAGGCTGCGGTCGTAGCGGTTGTACAGCGAGGCCATGCCGTCGACACTCAGTACCGAACCGTCGTCGAGGGTGTAAAGGTCCTGGCGCAACTCCAGCTCGCCGTACTGCTCGCACTCGTTACCCAAGCGATATTTGGTCTGCGCGCCCGGTAACTGAAAGCACGACTGACCGCTGCTGTTGACCGACGTGCCGACACCGCTGCGCAAGTAGCCGCCAAACTCCAGCGCCTCTGAAACTGACGGTAAGGCCAGGCAAAAACCTGCCACTGCAAGGCTGCGATTTATTGTTGTTTTCATAAGCCACCCCATTGTTTTTATTGTCTGGTTGCATGAATTCGGCGCGCAAAAATCCCCGCGCAGTGCTCTGCGTGTTTTTTGAAAGCTGGTTTTTCCAGTTAAATGTCAGGGATCAATCAGGTGCAGGACGAAGGACTCGTAAGGTCGCAAAACCACCTGCCGCTTGCGCAACGGGCCGTCCGGATAATTGCTGATCAACAGGCGCTGGCTCATTGACTCGCTGATGACTGTCGTCGGCAACTCCACTTCACAGGTTGTCCCGTAGAAGTTGTTCACCACCAACAAACGCTCGGCGCTGCCTTCACGCACATACGCCCAGACTTGCGGATGTTCGGGCAGTAATTGTCGGTACACCCCTTCGGTAATCAGCGATTCGCGGCGGCGCAGTGCGATCAGATTGCGGTAGTGATGCAGTACCGAGTCGGGGTCATCGAGCTGCTTGGCGACGTTGATCTGCGCGGCATTGGCCGGCACTCCGATCCACGGCTCGACACTGCTGAAACCGGCGTTCGGCCCGGCGTCCCAGTGCATCGGCGTGCGCCCGTTATCACGGGACTTCTGCATGATCGCCGCCATATTGTCGGCGTCGCTGCTGCCGGCCTCGCGCCGCAGGCGAAAGATGTTCAGCGTCTCGACATCGCGATAATGCTCGATCGACTCGAACCCCGGATTGGTCATGCCCAACTCTTCGCCCTGATACACGAACGGCGTGCCCTGCAGAAAGTGCAGCGCGGTGCCGAGCATCTTCGCCGAGAGTTCGCGGTACTCACCGTCATTGCCGAAGCGCGAGACCACGCGCGGTTGATCATGGTTACACCAGAACAGCGCATTCCAGCCGCCGCCGACCTGCATGCCGATCTGCCAGTCGGACAGGATGCTCTTGAGCTGGAGGAAATCGAAGTCGGCGCGCACCCACTTCTGCCGGTTCGGATAATCGACTTTCAGGTGGTGAAAGTTGAAGGTCATCGACAGTTCTTTCGACTGCGGATTCGAATAACGAATGCAGTGTTCGAGGCTGGTCGATGACATCTCGCCGACATTGATAAGGTCGTGCCCTTCGAAAACCTCGCGGTGCATCTGCTGCAAGTATTCGTGGACATTCGGCCCGTCGGTATAGAAGCATCGGCCATCGCTGGCGTCTTCGGGAAAGTCCGCGGGCTTGGAGATCAGATTGATCACATCCAGACGAAAACCGCCCACGCCCTTGTCCCGCCAGAACTGCATCATCCTGAACACTTCAGCGCGGACCTTGGGGTTGTCCCAATTCAGGTCGGCCTGGGTGTGGTCGAACAGGTGCAGGTAGTACTGACCGGTCTGGGCTTCGTACTCCCAGGCGGAACCGCCGAACTTGGATTCCCAGTTGTTCGGCTGATCTCGCCAGATGTAGAAATCACGGTAAGGGTTGTCGAGGCTGCTGCGCGCCTGTTGAAACCACACGTGCTCGATCGAGGTGTGATTGACCACGATGTCGAGCATCAGCTTGATCCCGCGCTTGCCCGCCTCGGCGATCAGCAATTCACAGTCGGCCATGCTGCCGTAGCTCGGGTCGATGGCGTAGTAATCGCTGATGTCATAGCCGTTATCGCGTTGCGGCGAACGCAGGAATGGCGTGATCCACAAGCAGTCGACACCCAGCCACTGCAGGTAGTCGAGCTTGGCGACGATACCGAGCAGGTCCCCTGTCGGGTTGCCGGCGTGACTATGAAAACTCTTCGGATAGACCTGATAGATCACCGAACGCTGCCAGTCTTGCATGGCACAACTCCTTCAATAAGTCCGTGCAGCTCGCGCCCACGTTGAAAAGCGATCGACTGTGGGAGCGAACTTGCTCGCGAAAGCACTTGATCAGGCAACCCGATAACCGGGCCTGACAATCTTCATGCTCAATGCACAGGTCAGAACAAACGGCACGAGCATGGCAATCAGCATCCCCAGTACAAACATCGGGATGTACTGCGGAATGATCGAAATGAACCCCGGCAGACCACCGACGCCGATGGCCGAGGCCTGAACCTTGTTCAGCGACAGGAACACGCAGCCCAGCGCCGAACCGGTCAGCGCGGCGTAGAACGGAAACTTGTAGCGCAGGTTGACGCCGAACATCGCCGGCTCGGTGATGCCGAAGTAGGCGGAAATCGCCGAAGTCGACGCCATGCTCTTGTCCCGTGCATTACGGGTCATCCAGAACACCGCCAGGGCGGCACTGCCCTGAGCGAGGTTGGACATGACGATCATCGGCCAGATAAAGGTGCCACCCTGGGTCGAGATCAATTGCAGGTCGACCGCGAGAAACATGTGGTGCATGCCGGTGATTACCAGCGGGGCATACAGCACACCGAAAATCGCGCCCCCCACCATCGGCGCCAGATCAAACAGCATGACCAGCCCTTCGGTGATGAAGATGCCGAGGTGGCGGGTCACCGGGCCGATCACGGCCAGCGCCAGCACGCCTGTGACGACAATGGTGGTGATGGGTACAACGAGCAATTGAATGGCGTTGGGCACCCGCGCGCGCAGCCACTTTTCGATGACACTCATCACGTAGGCGGCCAGCAGAATCGGCAGGATCTGCCCCTGATAACCGACTTTCTCCACCTGAAACAGCCCGAGAATGTCGAAGTACGGCAGATGCTGCCCGTCCAGCCCGGCGACGGCCTTGCCATAGTTCCAGGCGTTGAGCAGGTCAGGATGCACCAGCATCAGACCGAGCACGATGCCGAGGATCTCGCTGCCGCCAAAGCGTTTGGCCGCCGACCAGCCCACCAGCGCCGGCAGAAACACGAACGAGGTGTTGGCCATCAGATTGATCAGGCTCCACAGCCCGTCGAGGTTCGGGTAGGCATCGAGCAGGGTCTGCCCGTCGATGAACATGCCTTTGGCACCGAGCAGATTGTTGATGCCCATCAGCAGGCCGGCAATGATCAGCGCCGGGAGGATCGGCATGAACACGTCGGAAAACACCCGCACCAGACGCTGCATGGCGTTGATTTTTTCGGCGCTTTTCTGTTTGACGTCAGCGATGGTCGACGCCGCGAGACCGGTCTGGCGACGCAGTTCGGCATAGACCTTTTCCACTTCGCCCGGACCGATCACCACCTGATACAGGCCCCCCGTGAAGAACGAGCCTTTGACCAGGTCGATCTGGTTGAGCCTGGCACTGTCGACCAGGCTCGGATCCTTAAGGGCCAGCCGCAACCGCGTGACGCAATGGGCGGCCTGCTCGAGGTTGTCGCTGCCGCCGAGGCTTTGCAGCAACTGCCGGGCGATGTTCGGATAGTCGTGGCTCATGCTAATTCTTCCGCTATGGATTGTTGTTATTGGCAGCACGCCGAAGCGAAAAATACTCGTCTGTACGAGTTAATGCAACAACTCGTACAGACGAGTTTGTTTGTGTATATTCCCGCCAGACCGAGGGCGAATTTTCCTACCCGACCTTAAGGTGATTTCCATCGCCCACATGGACAAAGCCCTACCCTGGCCTTAAGGTTCGAAGCTTTGAGCACAGCCGGCACCGAGCCTCCCCATGAGCAAATACAACCAGATCTATAGCGATCTGCTGGCCAACATCACCACTGAGCGCCTGCAGCGCGGAGCCCGCCTGCCATCCGAAACCGAACTGATGGACAGCTATCAGGCCAGCCGAGGCACGGTGCGCAAAGCGATTGAACTGCTTCAGGAACGCGGCTTTGCGCAGAAAATCCATGGCAAGGGCACCTTTGTGCTGTCGACCGACCCGATCGAGTTTCAGCTCGGCGGCATCGTCAGTTTCCAGGAGACCTACCCGCGCCTGGGCAATGATGTCAGCACCGAAGTGGTCGAGCTGAGCCAGATCCCGCTCGAAGGCGCCCTGCTCGAACACATCCATGCCGAACCCGGCAGTCTCATCACCCGGATCAAGCGTGTGCGGCGGATCGACGGCAAACGCGTAATTCTCGACATCAACCACTTTGTCAGCGAAGTGATTCCCGGCCTGTCCCTCGAGATCGCCGAGCAATCGATCTACGCCCATATCGAACAGACCCTGCAGTTACAAATTGCCTACGCCCAACGCACCATCGAAGCGGTGCCGCGCAGCAAGGACGATCAACTGCACCTGGACCTCGACGGCCAGAGCCATGTGATCGTGGTCAGCAACCAGACCTTCCTCCAGGACGGCCGTCAGTTCGAGTACACCGAATCGCGGCACACCCTCGACAAGTTCTACTTTTCCGACGTGGCACGGCGCTGACCCCCGACATCTTTCGAACGATCATGTGCGGTACATATGTAGTGCACTCCCCTTGAGCGAGTCGGACATGCTCGGCCCTCAATTCTCAAGGATGGAGAAAGCATGTACGCCACCCAACAAGGCCCTCTACCGAACGCGGCAGACAAAGCGGCGCTGCAGCGAATCGCCTATACCGTCGTGCAGAACTGCCCCGGCCTGCAGGACGCCGCCCATGAAGCCGCGCGTAATCTGCTGGAAGCAAAAGGCTTGTTGAGCCTCGATCCGGATCAGGTTTATTTCCATCGCTTCAAGACGGCCCAGAGCAGCACCCGCTCGTTTACCGGCTGGGAGCACATCCGCGAAAAACCCTACGAATCACTGACCCTGACACAGTTGGTCATTCATCGTTTCCGCGCCACCGACCAGGACAACGCCGACCTGCTCGATCTGTACGGCGGCTTCTACACCGAAGGTCCGCAGGGCGAGAACTTCGACGAAAAAAACCAGGTGTGCCTGCATGGCAACGAGGTCTTGAACGCGTTCTGGAACCTCGACTTCAGTGGCAACTACAGCACCACCCTGACGGACTTCTGGAACAGTCACAGCGAGGATTTTCGCACCTTGGCCAAGTGCAATTTCCTCAGCCGTGCGGTGCAGGCGCTGGACCTTGGGCAGCTCAGCGGCACTGACTTCCAATGGCTGACGGGCTCAGTGGTGGGGCCCGTCAGTTGGCCGGTGAGCCTGAGCATGCTGCAAGCGAGCCACACGCCAACGGGCGACGTATGCGCCTTCGACGTCGACGGGCATGTCGCCACGCAATTGCTGCGCATCGTCGATCCCGCCGGTCGCCAGATTATCTATCTGCCCAGTGAAACCGAGGCGTTCGTGATCAAGGAAACGGCAGCGGACCTGCATTGGTGGGTACTGGATCAACTGAACGACGCAAAACGCTGCGCGAACTTCCTGGATCACTTTGCCCTCGCCGATCGTCAGCACATGAACGAGAACATGTCCGATCTGATGAACCGATTGGTGAGCACCTGGGGCCGGGCCGACCATCAGTTGATCAACCGCGCAAATCAGGTGCTGAGCGATGATGCATTCAGCTGGCTGCGCGACTCGACCCGTCAGGTGATGTTTGCTGAAGCCCACCTGTCACTGACGTCCAATGGCGATCTGCGCAAAAAACTGTGGATCGGCTATCTGAGTGCCGGCCTCAAAGTGTTCGGTCCGATGGCCACTGTCGGTTGGCCGCTGGCGTTGCCGGTGATTGGCGCCACCGTGGCCAGCATGGGTCTGAATATTGATCAGGCGCAAAACGGCAAGACAAGGGCCGAACGCAAGGCCGGCGTGCTGGATGCGGTCCTGAATGGCATCAACCTGTTACTCAATCTGCCATTGCTGATCGGCACCGGGCCGATGCTGGAAATGGGCGCCGAGGTCGATGCGGCAGAGGCCGCAGAAATGGCCGACTACAGCGAAGCCTTGAACCCTGCCACCGAGGCTGGCAACCCAATGCAGATCATGGTGTCGGAGGATGTCGACATTACCGGGCCAAATCTCGATGAAACAGTCCTGGTTCCGGCGCAGAACGTCCCACCGCCAGCGGTGCCCGAGCGTTATCAATGCAACGAGTTGCTCGACGGTACGGCACTCGGCGAGGAGTCCGGGAAATTCCACGGAATCTACCGCCTCGACACGGATCCGCCCTATGCCATTTTGATGAATGACACGCCGTACTATGTGCGCTACTTCACCAACTCTCGGGGCAGTGGCGACTGGGCGATCGTTGACCCGGAGCGACCCAACCAGTTCGTCCACGCCCTGCCAGTCCGTCTCAATGGCGAAGGTGACTGGGAGCGCATGCCTGCACTGGGGCTCAGAGGTGGAGGTCAATGCATGGGCAAGCAATGCGCCCCTGATATCGAACTCGATACCTTCGAACCTGCACCGCCCGAGGTACCCGCTCAACCGGCGCAGGAACCGCAACCGTCGACATCGCGCCCTCCTCGTCCAGTGACCAGCGCCTACGATATCGATCCAACGGTGCGCAGTTCGATAAGAAGCTGGGCGTTGAACCTCGACGAGGCCCATGTCCAGTTGCAGCCCGACGGAGCCGGCGGCTTTGCCATGGACGATCCGTTCGAGTTGTACGCATCCGGTAAGCGCCAACTCTTGCAGAGTTTAGCCAGAATTTTTTTCAAGAACCTGCCGTGGGTCATTCTGCCTGCGCGTCCGGCAATACCCGAAATCAGCCGCCTGATGCCGCTGGCCGATCTTGTCGACAGGATTTTTGAAAGTGCTTCAGGGCTGGTAGTGGGTGAAACCCTGAATCGCATCGCCAGCCTGCGTTTTCTGATTGAAAGCATGCCCGCGCTGGCCCGTCACGTAAAAACCCTCTACATGCGCGGACTGCTCAGTGACTTCGCTCAAGTTGAACTGAACCGCTATTTCAGCAGCGGCAACATGACTGCGCAATTACGCACTTACCTGAGCAGCCTGGGCACCGATCCCGCCGGTCGATTCAACCCGCTGGAACTGGTTCAGGCCGCGCGAGCAAACGGTGTTCGGATCCAGGCGATCGACTGCGCCGCGAGCTACAAAATGAAAGCACCGCTGCCCTCCGTCGACGAGCAAATGATGAGCACCTACCTGGCAAACGACATCATGACCGGCGACGCTTACCTCAACAGCCCGGGAAAATGGCTCGTAGTGACGGATGCTCACAACACCAATACCTTCCGAGGACTGATGGGTATCAGTGAATTGAAGGGCGGAATCGGCCTGCGAATCGCTGAAGTCGGCATCGGTGAAGAGCTGGGTGTGGATGTCGATCCAGGGGTTGAAGTACCACGCGACAGCCCGCCCGGGGCTACCGTCAGGCAAGGGAATCCGGACCTTCTTCGCGCCGATTTGCGCTGGAAAGTTCAGGCACCCGAGGTGAACTGGAACGAGGAGACGCTGGAGAATCTCTTATACAGGCGCGGCATGTATCTGTTCGAAAAAACAGGCGACAGCTACACCCTGATCCACCGCAGCAAACAGGGTTTGCTGCAACGCACACCGATTACTCGATCGAGTGACGGCAAGGTGTCCCTCCACCGACCTGCATGGCAGCGTGTGAATGACATTGAGTTCGCCAGCCTGAGGGACATGTCTCAACGACTATCCGATACCGGGCTGATATTGCGCAGCCGGATTCCTGATTGAGGCTGATCGGTTAGAAATGAACGCCGCAAACGCAGAGGCCGCGTGAAACATTGCTTCACGCGGCCTCTTGTTTGCCTGCACTCACACCGTCACGGCATGCGCGGGATCATTCCCACTCAATCGTCGCCGGCGGCTTGCTCGACACGTCGTAAGTGACGCGGGAGATGCCTTCGATTTCATTGATGATGCGGCCGGAAACGGTTTCCAGCAGTTCGTAAGGCAGGTGAGCCCAACGTGCGGTCATGAAGTCGATGGTTTCCACGGCACGCAGGGCCACGACCCAGGCGTAACGACGGCCATCGCCGACCACGCCAACCGATTTCACCGGCTGGAACACCACGAACGCCTGGCTGACCTTGTGGTACCAGTCGGACTTGCGCAGTTCTTCGATGAAGATGTGGTCGGCACGACGCAGCAGATCGGCGTATTCCTTCTTCACTTCACCGAGGATGCGCACGCCAAGGCCCGGGCCCGGGAACGGGTGACGGTAGACCATGTCGTACGGCAGGCCCAGTTCCAGCCCCAGACGACGGACTTCGTCCTTGAACAGTTCGCGCAATGGCTCGACCAGTTTCAGGTTCATCTCTTCCGGCAGGCCGCCCACGTTGTGGTGCGACTTGATCACGTGGGCCTTGCCGCTTTTCGCGCCAGCCGACTCGATCACGTCCGGGTAGATGGTGCCCTGAGCCAGGTACTTGATGTTGTCCAGTTTGCAGGATTCGGCATCGAACACGTCGATGAAGGTACGGCCGATGATCTTGCGCTTCTTCTCCGGGTCGGCTTCGCCGGCCAGGTTATTGAGGAACTGGTCTTCAGCGTTGGCGCGGATCACCTTGACGCCCATGTTCTCGGCGAACATGGCCATTACTTGCTCGCCTTCGTGCAGACGCAACAGGCCGTTGTCGACGAACACGCAGGTCAGCTGGTCGCCGATGGCCTTGTGCAGCAGTGCGGCAACCACCGAGGAGTCAACACCGCCGGACAGGCCCAGCAGCACGTTGTCGGTGCCGACTTGTGCGCGGATGTTGGCGATAGCGTCTTCAGCGATCTTCGACGGGGTCCACAGGGCTTCACAGCCACAGATGTCCAGCACGAAGCGCGACAGGATGCGACCGCCCTGCTTGGTGTGGGTCACTTCCGGGTGGAACTGCACGCCGTAGTAAGCGCGTTCGTCGTTGAACATGCCGGCGATCGGGCAGCTCGGGGTGCTGGCGAGGATGTGGAAGTCTGCCGGCATTTTGGTGACCTTGTCACCGTGGCTCATCCATACGTCGAGACCGAACAGGCCGTCGGCGTCGATGTGGTCTTCGATGCCGTCAAGCAGGCGGCTCTTGCCGACCACGTCAACGCGGGCGTAGCCGAACTCACGCAGTTCGGAACCTTCCACCTTGCCGCCCAGTTGCTCGGCCATGGTCTGCATGCCGTAGCAGATACCGAAGACCGGTACGCCCAGGTCAAACACGGCCTGCGGGCAGCGCGGGCTGTTGGCTTCGTGCACGGACTCGGGGCCGCCGGCGAGGATGACGCCTTTAGGAGCGAATTCGCGGATCGCATCTTCGTCCATGTCGAACGGGTGCAGTTCGCAGTACACACCGATCTCACGCACGCGGCGGGCGATCAGTTGGGTGTATTGCGAGCCGAAGTCGAGGATCAGGATGCGGTGAGCGTGAATATCGAGGGCCATGGTAGAGCTCTGAAAAGCAGTTGCAAGCTTCAAGCTGCAAGCTGCAAGTTATCGGAAGCTGCGCGGTAGCTGCATGAATGCAGTACCGCTTGCAGCTTATAGCTTGTGGCTTATAGCTGTCGGCGTTAGCCGACTCGGTAGTTTGGCGCTTCTTTGGTGATCTGCACGTCGTGGACGTGGGATTCGGCCATACCGGCACCGGTGATCCGCACGAACTCGGGCTTGGTGCGCATTTCTTCGATGTCGGCACTGCCGGTGTAACCCATCGAGGAACGCAGACCGCCCATCAACTGGTGAATGATCGCCGTCAGGGTGCCTTTATACGGCACACGGCCTTCGATACCTTCCGGCACCAGCTTCTCGGCGCCTGCCGAGGAGTCCTGGAAGTAACGGTCGGACGAACCTTGCGCCTGGGACATGGCGCCCAGCGAACCCATACCGCGGTAAGCCTTGTACGAACGGCCCTGGAACAGTTCGATCTCGCCCGGCGCTTCTTCGGTACCGGCGAACATCGAGCCCATCATCACGCAGGACGCACCCGCCACGATGGCCTTGGACAGGTCACCGGAGAAACGGATGCCGCCGTCGGCGATCAACGGAACACCAGTGCCTTCGAGGGCAGCGGCGACGTTGGCGATGGCACTGATTTGCGGCACGCCGACACCGGCGACGATACGCGTGGTGCAGATCGAGCCTGGGCCGATACCGACCTTGACCGCATCGGCGCCAGCTTCGGCCAGGGCCTTGGCGGCAGCGCCGGTGGCGATGTTGCCGCCGATCACCTGCACTTCAGGGAAGTTTTCCTTGACCCAGCGAACGCGGTCGATCACACCTTTGGAGTGACCGTGCGCGGTGTCGACCACCACGACGTCCACACCGGCATTGACCAGCGCGGCAACGCGGTCACCGGTGTCTTTACCGGTACCGACGGCAGCGCCAACGCGCAGACGACCTTGATCGTCCTTGCTGGCGAGCGGGTAGGCTTTGGCTTTTTCGATGTCTTTGACGGTCATCATGCCTTTGAGGGCAAACTTGTCGTCGACGATCAGGACTTTTTCCAGGCGGTGCTTGTGCAACAGCTCGCGGACTTCGTTCTTGTCGGCGCCTTCGCGCACAGTGACCAGACGCTCTTTAGGCGTCATCACTTCGCGGACGGTGGCATCCAGACGGGTTTCGAAGCGTACGTCACGGGAAGTGACGATGCCGACCAGGTCGCCATCGTGCAGCACCGGAACGCCGGAAATGTTGTGCATGCGGGTCAAGTCGAACAAGTCACGCACCGTGGCATCCGCCTCGATGGTGATCGGATCCTTGACGACGCCGGCTTCGAACTTCTTGACCTTACGCACTTCGGCAGCTTGCTGCTCGATGGTCATGTTCTTGTGGATAATGCCGATGCCACCTTCCTGAGCCATGGCGATTGCCAGACGGGCTTCAGTAACGGTGTCCATGGCGGCAGAAACCAGAGGAATGTTCAGCTCGATGCCACGGGTAAGGCGGGTCTTGAGACTGACTTCGTTAGGAAGCACCTCGGAATAACCGGGCACTAGGAGAATGTCGTCGAATGTCAGAGCTTCTTGGCTGATACGCAGCATCGCGGGGGCTCCCGAGCGGGAAAATGGAAGCGCGCCATTATAGTCATCCACCCCCTGCTGTTCAATGTAAAACTCAGCCTAATATCAATGTTGCTGATATACGGAGATCCCCGCCGCTACAGCTCCACCTTGACCCAAGAGACAGGTTGATCGAGCCAATCGGCGAATTCGTCGATAAAGCTCTGCTTGAATCCAGCCTCCAGCCAGTTGTTGAAGATGAAGCCA
The DNA here is from genome assembly GCF_054344005.1 of Pseudomonas sp. GNP014. NCBI lineage: Bacteria > Pseudomonadati > Pseudomonadota > Gammaproteobacteria > Pseudomonadales > Pseudomonadaceae > Pseudomonas > Pseudomonas sp. GNP014. Next base: position 6,292,902 of record NZ_JBTGUS010000001.1, read on the forward strand.
AGGTTGGAGAACGCGCACTCCTGCAAATACAGAAAGCCGTTGATGTCGTCTTCATGCCCGCATTCCGGGCAGGTGAAGTTGTCGGTGCGCCCAGGCATCCAGTCTTCCAGGCTTTCGAACAACGCTTCGCCAACCTCGCGGCGACACTCGGCGCAACCGGCTTCTTCGAGAAACCCCTTGGCCGGTGTATAGATGCAGCGTTTGGTGATGATCTCCAGCCCGTTGACCGGCTCGCCAAACGGCAGCGCCTCGGGATGCAGCACCACCGCCCGCGCGCCGTCAGCCAAGGCGTACCCCATGCGATTGCCGGTGCGTCCGCAGGTCGTGAGCTCTTCCTTGACGATGTTCTTGCGCACCAGCCAACGCACGATCGCCCGTGCCCGGGGTTCGTGGACCGGCAGGGTGGAGATTTTCGGGACGATGATGCTTTGCGAATTCATGGGTGCAGCCTGCGACGTCAAATGGAAATTCTGCGGTGCTCACTCCGCTGCTTTCGCGGGCAAGCTCGCTCCGACAGATCTCGGCAGTCACAAATGTTGTGTACACCCGAGAGACCTGTGGAAGCGGGTTTGCCCGCGAAGGCGTCAGCGCGGCCGGCAGCTTAATCCCTGACAAAATCCGGTCAAGTGCCGAGATAGCGTCCGATCAACGCAATCCCGCTGGCCAGCACCAGCCACGTCACCAGCCGCACAAACGCCTCGCGCGACAAACGCATGGTCAACCGCCGCCCGATCCACAGCCCCAATGCCATGGCCGGCAACAGACACAGCGCCAGCATCAACAAGGGTAGCTCGGCATACACACCGGCGATGGCGAACAGGCTCAAACGCACCACCGTGCTGCAACTGATCAGCGCACTTTGCGTGGCCCGGGCCGCCTCTTTTGGCAGACGACTATTGAGATAGATCGCATACAAGAAGCCGCCACTGCCGAATAACGCCCCGAACAACCCGCCCACCGTGCCCATCGGCACGGCCCACGCCGCCGGCAATTGCGTCGGCCGCACATTCACCCACAGGCTGTAAACGGCATAGGCGCTGATAAACAGCCCCATCAACAGCAACAGCACATCGGATTTGAGGTTAAGCAGGAAAATCACCCCCAACGTGCAACCCACCGCCATACACGGCAACAAACGCAGCAGCTCGGGTTTCGCCACGTCCCGGCGCGAGGGCAGCAGATTGCCAAACGCCGCGACGAAATCCAGCAGCACCAGCAACGGCACGATTTTCGACAGCGGCATGAACAGAATCAGCATCGGCCCCGCGACCAGCGCCGTGCCAAATCCGGCAATGCCGAAGACAATATAGGCCAGCGTGATCCCCAACCCGATCATCGCCCAGCCACCCGCGCCCCACGTCCACTCACTCAAAAACCCCAGCACACTCATCACTGCACATCCCCCATAAGCCTGAGATGACTTTAGCCAGCGCCAGGCGTTGCGACTAATATGTTCAAAGCCGCTTACTCATCTCGAAAAGGCATACCTCGTGCTCTCGACCCGTCAACTGCGCTACTTCGTGGAAATTGCCGAATGCGGCAGTTTCAGTGCGGCCGCTGAACGTCTGTTTATCGCGCAATCGGCGCTGAGCCGGCAGATCAAGGACATGGAAACCCGCCTGCAAACGCCACTGTTCGAGCGCACCGCGCGCCAGCCACGGCTCACGGCGGCAGGTGAGGCGTTGTTGCCGCGAGCCAGAAACCTGCTCAATGAACTGAGCAAAGCCTGCGCGATGACAACCGAAGTCGGCGCCGGCCAACGGGGCACGTTGCGCCTGAGTCACTCCAGCACCGTGTCGATCAGCGGACATTTATTACGCCGGATCAGCACTTATCTCGATCAACAGCCCGGCGTATCGCTGGACCTCGGCAAGCTGTCCTCCGAGGCGCAGCTTGAAGAGCTGGCTGAAGGACGTCTCGACGTTGGCCTGCTGCGCCTGCCGGTATTGCGTCAGCGTGAAGGGATTCAGGTGGCGCCGGTATTCACCGAACGCCTGCTGCTGGCGGTGCCGAACGATCATCGCCTGGCCGATTCGGCCTCTGTTGAACTGGTGCAACTGCGAGACGAGGCGTTCATCTCGATCCCTCATCCCCAGCGCGGCGGGCTCAGTTATCTGTGTGCCGACCTGTGCATGCGCCAGGGCTTTTTCCCCAAAGCGGCGCGGGTGATGTCGCGCAAGACCACTCAGCTGCAATTGATCCAGGCCGGATTCGGCATCGCCCTGCTGCCTGAGTCCATGCAGGACATCGCGCCGCCCGGCGTACGATTTCTTCCGTTGACAGATGCCGATTGCCAAAGCACCGTCGCCCTCGCCTATCGCCAAAATCCCACCCCGCTGATCCACCACTTCATCCAGGCTTTCAGCAATCCCCCATGTGGGAGCGAGCCTGCTCGCGAATGCGGACTGTCAGCCACTGAAGATGTCGAAGGATAAGACGCTTGCGCGAGCAGGCTCGCTCCCACAATTGGATTTGTGGTGATTCATGGAGATTGATCAGCAAATGCCTTTAAACTGCGCCCCATGATTAAAGATCCCTTTTCAAGGCTCGGCCTTGACCGCGAAGTCCTGACCGTCAGCCAGCTCAACGGCCGCGCGCGGGTGTTGCTCGAAGACGTGTTCAGCAACATCTGGGTCGAAGGCGAAATCTCCAACCTCGCCCGCCCGGCGTCCGGCCATGTGTATTTCACCCTCAAGGACAGCGGCGCGCAGGTGCGTTGCGCGCTGTTCCGGCAGAACGCGGCGCGGGTGCGCCAGGCGCTGAAGGACGGCCTGGCCGTGAAGGTACGCGGCAAGGTTTCGCTGTTCGAAGGCCGCGGCGACTATCAACTGATTCTCGACACCGTCGAACCGGCCGGTGATGGCGCGCTGCGTCTGGCGTTCGATGCGCTGAAGGAAAAACTCAGCGCCGAAGGCCTGTTCAGCGCCGAGCGCAAAGTGCCGCTGCCGGCGCATCCGCAGCGCATCGGCATCATCAGTTCGCCGACCGGCGCGGTGATTCGCGACATCATCAGCGTGTTCCGCCGCCGTGCACCGCAGGTGCAACTGACGCTGATCCCCACGGCCGTACAGGGCCGCGAGGCCACCGCGCAGATTGTCCGCGCACTGAAGCTGGCCGACGCCCGCGGTTTCGACGCGCTGATCCTCGCCCGTGGCGGCGGCTCGCTGGAAGACCTCTGGTGCTTCAACGAAGAGGCTGTGGCGCGTGCGGTCGATGCCTGTGTAACACCGATTGTCAGCGCTGTCGGCCATGAAACCGACGTGTCGATCAGCGACTTTGTTGCCGACGTACGCGCCCCCACGCCGTCGGCGGCTGCCGAACTGCTTGCTCCCGATTCCAGTCACCTGATACGTCAGGTCGAAAGCCTGCATCGCCGCTTGGTGATGCGCATGCGTGACCGCTTGATGCGCGACCGTCTGCGCCTGGAAGGCATGGCCCGGCGCCTGCGGCATCCCGGCGAACGTCTGCGCCAGCAGGCGCAGCGTCTGGATGACCTGGACATGCGCATGCGTCGCGCCTTCGAGCGTCAGCTCAATACTCGTCGCGAACGCCTGATCCGTCTGGAAACCCGACTCGCCGGGCAACACCCGGGACGCCAACTGGCGATGTTGCGCCAGCGCCTCGACAGCCTCGCCGAACGCCTGCCCCGGGCCATACGCGAAGGCCTGAAAAGCCGTCGCCTGCAACTGCACAGCCAGATGCAGACGCTGCATGTGGTCAGCCCGTTGGCAACCCTCGGTCGCGGTTACAGCATTCTGCTGGATGAGCGTGGCCACGCGATCCGCAACGCCGCGCAGACCCACACCGGGCAGCGCCTGAAGGCCAGACTCGGCGAAGGCGAACTGCAAGTGCGCGTCGAGGACAACCACCTGACGCCTGTCACCCTCTCTTTACTGGACTGATCCATGCCGCGTTTTTTCGCTCCGTTATTGTTGCTGTGTTTGACCACTTTCAATGCCCACGCCGACAGCTACATCACTCGGCTACTCAACAAACCGGTGCCGGGCGGCGTGGCGGTGGTTGATCTGGGCGCAGCCGCGCAGGCACCGAAAGCCACCTATCAGGGCAAACCGGTGCTGGTGGTGAAAGAACAGAACAACTGGCTGGCGATTGTCGGCGTGCCGCTAACCGTCAAACCAGGCGCGCAGCAGATCAGCAGTGGCGGGCGTAATCTGCCGTTCACCGTGGGCAACAAAAAATATCCGGAACAACGCATCACCCTGAAGAACAAGCAGCAAGTCAATCCGGATCAGTCGAACCTCAAGCGCATCGAGGGTGAACTGGCCGAGCAGATCAAGGCGTATCGCAGCTTCAGCCCGAACACGCCGAGCAATCTGCTGCTGGACAAACCGGTCAACGGGCCGCTGTCGAGCAAGTTCGGTGTGCGTCGTTTCTTCAATGGCGAAGAGCGCAATCCCCATGCAGGCCTCGACTTTGCGGTACCGGCCGGCACGCCGATCAAGACCCCGGCGGCGGGCAAGGTGATTCTGACCGGCAACTACTTCTTCAATGGCAACACGGTGTTTGTCGATCACGGGCAGGGCTTCATCAGCATGTTCTGCCATATGTCGAAAATTGATGTGAAGGTCGGCGATCAACTGGCCCGTGGCGCGGTGGTCGGTAAGGTCGGCTCGACCGGGCGGGCGACCGGGCCGCACATGCACTGGAATGTCAGCCTGAACGATGCGCGGGTGGACCCGGCGATTTTCATTGGCGCGTTCCAACCTTAAACATTTGAATGGGCTGATGGCCTCTTCGCGAGCAAGCTCGCTCCCACAAGGATATGTGCATGAACACGATCCGATGTGGGAGCGAGCTTGCTCGCGAAGGCGGCCTGTGAAACACACTCATACCTGCCAACGCTCCACAATCCTCGATTGCGCCCCAATCTAGCCTCACGCAAACATCAACAAGATCTACCGCCTTAAGCGCAATAAAATCCTGCAAAACCCCAATTTCAGAGTATTCCTCTCAATTTTTTTCGACTGCTTGCCATCCTCTCCCCTCGCGGTTAGGGTTTAAGGCATGAAAACCTCTCACACCCTTATTCAGCTTCGCCAGCACCGCAGCCTGTGCCTCGTCAGCGCACGACTGCCGGGCTGAATCGCTGCGCCTCGTCCCACGCTTTTCCAAGAACTTTTATTCCACCGGCAGGCCGCCTCTTTTCGGCCCAGACAATAAGGAATTTCCCGATGAGCATGCTCAAAGATCCGTCTTCGAAATACCGCGCGTTCCCCGTCATCAACTTGCCGGATCGCACCTGGCCGTCGAAAACCATCGACGCCGCGCCGATCTGGTGCAGCTCCGACCTGCGTGACGGTAACCAGTCGTTGATCGAGCCGATGGACGCGGTGAAGAAGCTGCGCTTCTGGAAGACCCTGGTTCAGGCGGGTGTGAAGGAAATCGAAGCCTCGTTCCCGGCCGCTTCGCAAACCGACTTCGACTTCGTGCGTACCCTGATCGAAGAAGGCCACATCCCGGACGACACCACCATCCAGGTGTTGACCCAGGGCCGTGAAGACCTGATCGAGCGCACCTTCGAATCCCTGCGCGGGGCGAAGAAAGCCATCGTTCACTTGTACAACGCCACCTCGCCGTCCTTCCGTCGCATCGTCTTCAACCAGGACAAGGACGGTATCAAGGCCATCGCCGTGAACGCCGCCAAGCTGTTCGTCAAATACGCAGCCATGCAGCCGGACACCGAGTGGACTTTCGAGTACTCGCCGGAAACCTTCAGCGCCACCGAGCTGGAATTCGCCAAGGAAGTCTGCGACGCGGTGATCGAGGTCTGGAACCCGACGCCTGAGCACAAGATGATCCTCAACCTGCCGGCCACCGTCGAATGCGCGACCCCGAACGTCTACGCCGACCAGATCGAATGGTTTGGCCGCAACATCAACCGTCGTGACAGCGTGATCATCAGCCTGCACACCCACAACGACCGTGGCACCGGCGTCGCCGCCACCGAGCTGGGCCTGATGGCCGGCGCGGATCGCGTCGAAGGCTGCCTGTTCGGCAACGGCGAGCGTACCGGTAACGTCGACCTCGTCACCGTGGCCCTGAACATGTACACCCAGGGCGTCGACCCTGAGCTGGACTTCTCCGACATCGACGGCGTGCGCAAAGTCGTCGAAGAGTGCAACCAGATTCAGGTGCACCCACGCCACCCGTACGTGGGCGATCTGGTCCACACCGCATTCTCCGGCTCGCACCAGGATGCGATCCGCAAGGGCTTCGCCCAGCAGCAACCGGACACACTGTGGGAAGTGCCGTACCTGCCGATCGACCCGGCCGACATCGGCCGCAGCTACGAGGCGGTGATTCGCGTCAACAGCCAGTCGGGCAAGGGCGGTATCGCTTACTTGCTGGAGCAGGAATACGGCATCAGCCTGCCACGTCGCATGCAGATCGAGTTCAGCCAGGTCGTGCAGCGTGAAACCGATCGCCTGGGCCTTGAGATGACCGCCAAGCAGATCCACTCGCTGTTGATCAGCGAATACCTGCAAGCCAACACCCCGTACGCACTGGTCAGCCATCGCCTGCAGGAAGAAAACGGCAACAGCGCCGTCGAAGTGGAAGTGGCGAGCAAGGGTCAGGGCGAAACCAACCTGCACTGGCGCGGCAAGGGCAACGGTGCGCTGGAAGCACTGGTGGCCGGCCTGCCGATTCCGGTGGAAATCATGGACTACAACGAACACGCCATCGGCGCGGGGACCAATGCCAAGGCAGCGGCCTACATCGAATTGCGGGTGAACGGCGAGCGTGCGGTACACGGCGTGGGCATTGATGAAAACATCACCACGGCCAGCTTCAAGGCCCTGTTCAGCGCGCTGAACCGCTCGTTGAGCCAGCCGGAAGCGAAAGCGGCTTAAGCCTTCGCTGAAATACACAAGGCCCCGGGGTGCGAACCTCGGGGCCTTTTTTTGCCTGGTGCCTTTACGCTGACTTCAGTGGCCTCTTCGTAGGCGCTGCGAAGTTTCGACTTGCCCGCGAAGAAGCCAGATCAAGCGAGAAAAATCTCAGGCGTGCACATCGACACTCAACATTGCCTGCAACAAGGTCGCCTGCAGCACTTGAATGTTGCTGGCCGTCACGGCGATCTGTGTCTGGATCTCCATTACCTGCTGAGCCTTTTGCTCCGCGCTGGCGTTGCCGCGCTCGCTGCTGGCCAACTGAGCCTGCTGCTCGGCCAACAACTTCTGCGCCTCGGCGATCTGCTTTTTCAGGGCTTCGATCGGACTGCCAGCATCGCCGACTGAAGCGATGTTGGCATCTGCGCTGTTCACGCGCAGCTCACCGTCACCATTGGCATCGGTAGCGTTCAACGGGTTGGCGGTTTGCTCTTGCGGGTCACGGATCGACACTTTTGACGGCGTAACCGGATAGGGATTGACGGCGGTGGCGCTGATGCTGGTCATTGGAAAATCCTCCTTGGCTGATCTTCCTATCGGCAAACAGCGCCAAATCTGAATGCAATTGTATGAGTTTCCATACAAACCTCAGATGAACTCGAAGGTGTCCGCGTCCAGATTCGCCGGAAAGCGCTCGCGATAAGCCGCCAGCGGCGCGGCTTCCAGTACGGCCTTGAACACACCGTCGGCCTCCCCTGCCGCCAGTAACATTTCGCCCTGGAAATCCAGGACCTGACTGTCGCCGGTGTAAGCGAAGCCCTTGCCGTCGGTGCCGACACGATTCACCGCCGCCACGTAACAGAGGTTTTCGATGGCCCGCGCCGGCAACAGGCGATTCCAGTGCAGACGCCGAGCCCCCGGCCAGTTGGCGGTGTACAGCAGCAAGTCAGTGTCCTGCGCATCACGGCTCCACACCGGGAAGCGCAGGTCGTAACAAATCAGCGGCCGTATCCGCCAGCCCTTGAGTTCGAACTGCACCTGGCGTTCGCCGGGGGTGTAGTGGTTGTGCTCGCCGGCCATGCGGAACAGGTGACGCTTGTCGTAATGCAGCACTTCACCGTCCGGCCGCGCCCACAACAAGCGGTTGCGATGGCTGCCGTCGGCCGCCTGAATGATCACGCTGCCGGTGATCACGGCATTGAACTTCGCCGCCTGCACCCGCAGCCATTTGCTGGTCGGGCCATTTTCGGCTTCGGCGAGGGTCGCGGACTCCATGGAGAAACCGGTGGTAAACATCTCCGGCAGAATGATCAGATCCGCACCGCGCGCCTGTTCCAGCAACTGCTCGAAATGCTCGAGATTGGCCTGGCGATCGTGCCACGCCAGACTGGTCTGGATCAGCGCCAGATTGAGATCGGGTAACGCACTCAGATCGCGCATAGTTTTGCCGCTGCTTCGCGCAGCGTCTCCTCGCGTTTGGCGAAGCACAGACGCACGAGGCGCCGGCCTTCGGGTGGATTCTGGTAGAACACCGACACTGGAATACTCGCCACACCGTGCTCGCGGGTCATCCACATGGCCATCTCGACGTCATTCAGGTCGGGGCGGATCTGCGAGTAATCGACCAGTTGAAAATAGGTGCCGGTGACCCGGGTAAAGCTGAAGCGCGACGGCGCCAGCAGATCGCAGAACAGATCGCGCTTGGCCTGATAGAAGCCCGGCAGTTCCTCGACGTGCTCGGGATGCTCGGCCATGTAATCGGCCAGGGCATATTGCAGCGGCGTCACACCGCAGAAACTGACGTACTGGTGCACCTTGCGCAGTTCGGCGGTCAGCGCCGGGGGAGCGACCACATAGCCAGTCTTCCAGCCGGTCACGTGGTAAGTCTTGCCGAACGAGCTGACGACGAAGGCGCGCTGATACAGCTCCTCATGGGCCAGTACGCTGACATGCGGCACGCCGTCGAACACCAGGTGTTCATAGACTTCGTCGCTGATCAGGTAGATGTCGCGCCCCCGGATCAGGGCCGCCAGTTGGTCGAGCTCGGCACGGCTGATCAGCGCGCCGCTGGGGTTGTGCGGGGTGTTGAGAACGATCATTTTCGTGCGCGGACTCAGGGCCGTGGCGAGCTTGTCGAAATCAATGGAGAAATCGTCCGGACTCAACTGCACATGCACGCAACGGCCACCTGCCAGTTCCGTCGCCGGTTCGTAGCTGTCGTAGCACGGGTCGAAGACGATGACTTCGTCGCCGCTGTGGATAACGGCCTGAATCGCACAGAAGATCGCCTGGGTCGCGCCCGGTGTGACGGTCACTTCGTGGTCGGCATCGACGTTAACCCCGTAACTGCGGGCAATCTTCGCAGCTATCTGCTGACGCAACGCCGGCAGACCGGTCATGGGTGAATACTGGTTATGGCCGCTGGCAACGTGCCGAGCCACCGCATCGCGCAGGGATTGCGGGCCGTCGAAATCAGGGAACCCCTGGGAAAGGTTGATGGCCCCGGTTTGCGCCGCGAGCTGAGACATCTGCGTGAAAATCGTGATGCCGACATTCGGCAGCTTACTGGTGATCATCGGAAGCCCCTTGCAGGTGAATTGCAAGTTTCAAGCGTCAAGCTGCAAGCTGCAAGCAAAAACCCGCGCCCACAAAAAAGGGCTTCATACGAAGCCCTCTCTGCTTTATCGCTTTTACTTGAAGCTTGCAGCTCGAAACTTGAAGCTGCTTTTTACTTCTTGTCGCGACGCTTCTTGCTGGCTTTCTTGTTGTGCGACATCAAACGACGCTTCTTGTTGACCTGACGGTCGGTCAGCGTGTTCTTGTTGCCTTCGTACGGGTTCTCGCCACCCTTGAACTCGATGCGGATCGGCGTACCGACCAGCTTCAGCACACGACGGTAGGTGTTTTCCAGATAGCGTACGTAGGACTTCGGCACTTTCTCGATCTGGTTACCGTGGATCACGATGATCGGCGGGTTAGCCCCCCCCAGGTGAGCGTAACGCAGCTTGATCCGACGGCTGTTGACCATCGGCGGCTGGTGCTCGCTGACCGCATCTTCAAGGATCTGGGTCAGGCGGCTGGTCGGCCAGCGGGTGACGGCCGACTTGAACGAGTTCTGCACCGAAGCGTAGAGGTTGCCCACGCCGGTACCGTGCAGCGCCGAGATGAAGTGGATGTCGGCGAAGTCGACGAAGAACAGGCGACGCTGCAGCTCGACCTTCACAAAGTCGCGCTCGCTCGGCGTCATGCCGTCCCACTTGTTGATCGCGATCACCAGCGCCCGACCGGCTTCAAGGGCGAAGCCCAGCAGGTTGAGGTCGTGATCGACCACGCCTTCGCGGGCGTCCATCACGAAGATCACCACGTTGGCGTCTTTGATCGCCTGCAGGGTTTTGACCACGGAGAACTTTTCGACTTCTTCGTGGATCTTGCCGCGCTTGCGCACACCGGCGGTGTCGATCAGCGTGTACTTCTCTTCATTCCGTTCGAACGGGATGTAGATACTGTCGCGGGTGGTGCCGGGCTGGTCATAGACGATCACCCGGTCTTCACCGAGCATGCGGTTGACCAGGGTCGATTTGCCCACGTTCGGACGGCCGATGATGGCGATCTTGATCCCGTCTTTTTCGCTCGGGCCAGGAATGCGCTTGGCTTCCTCGCCTTCGGCAACGATCTCTTCCTCTTCGCCTTCCTGCGGCTCGTCATCGTCACGCGGGAAATCGCTCAGAGCGGCTTCCAGCAACTGCGTGATACCACGGCCGTGAGCACCGGCGATCGGGATCGCGTGGCCCATGCCCAGCGGGGCGAACTCGGCGCGAGCCATTTCCGGGTCGATGTTGTCGACCTTGTTGGCCACCACGTGGGAACGCTTGTTACGTTTGCGCAGGTGTTCGGCGATCATCTGGTCGGCGGCGGTGAAACCAGCCTTGGCATCTACCAGGAACAGAACAACATCTGCCTCTTCGATGGCCAGCAGCGACTGCTCGGCCATTTTTTCGTCCATACCATGTTCGTCACCGGAGATACCGCCGGTGTCGATCAGAATGTAGGAACGCCCTTGCCACTTGGCCTCACCGTACTGGCGATCACGGGTCAGACCGGACAAGTCGCCGACAATGGCGTCGCGAGTCCTGGTCAGGCGGTTGAACAAGGTGGATTTGCCGACGTTCGGTCGGCCCACCAGGGCGATTACGGGAACCATGCGGCTCTCCACTTCGTTATTTCAGAAAATACAAAAGCCGCTGCGAGGCAGCGGCTGGTGCTCGGGGCAACACTGTGGGAGCGGGCTTGCTCGCGAAAAACGCTAACAGCACCGCGTTTATTCAGGCTGTACGCGTCATCGTTGACGCCCTTCGCGAGCAGGCTCGCTCCTACCAGTGAAGCTGCCTGGGGGTGTTAACCCCAAGCATAGTTCTTACTTGATGGTCAGGGCTTCCAGTTTGCCGCTGTTGCCATACACATAAATCGTGTCACCCACCACCAGCGGACGGGCACGCAGGCCGTCGCTGTCGATGCGCTCACGGCCGACGAAACGACCGTCAACCTGACTCAGCAGGTGCAGATAACCTTCCAGGTCACCTACTGCAACATAGCTGGAGAACACTTCCGGAGCCGACAGTTGACGACGAGCCAGCGAATCGTTGCTCCACAGCGCGGTGGTGGAACGCTCGTCGACGCCTTCAACGGTGCCCGAGGACAGGCTCACGTAAACGCTGCCGAAACCTTGGGCAATACCGGCATAGCTCGACGCATCGCGCTGCCAGAGTTGACGGCCGCTTTCCAGATCCAGTGCCGCCACGCGACCCTGATAGCTGGCCACGTACAGGGTGCCGCCGGACAGCAGCAGGCCGCCGTCGATGTCGACCACGCGCTCCAGTTCCGAACGACCCTGTGGAATCGCGATCCGTTGTTCCCAGACCGGCACGCCGTTGGAAATGTCCAGCGCGACCACTTTACCGGTGGACAGACCTGCCACCGCGAGGCGGTTGGTCACCAGCGGTGCACTGGTGCCACGCAGGGTCAGCACGGCCGGGGTGCTGTCATACACCCAGCGTTGCGTACCGGTGGCAGCATCCAGACCGATCAGACGATCGTCCTGGGTCTGCACCACTACGACGTCACCGTTGTTGGCCGGCGGTGCGAGGACTTCACTGGTCACGCGCGCGCGCCACTTCTCTTCACCGTTGATGGCGTCCAGCGCGATGACTTCGCCACGCAGCGTACCGATCAGCACCAGACCGTAGCCAACGCCGACAGCGCCGGAGACAGGCAGATCAAGATCCTGCTTCCATTTCACGTCGCCATTGCCGCGATCCATGGCCATCACCACGCCGGTTACATCGGCGGCGTAGATGGTGTCACCGTCGATCGCCGGCACCAGCATGTTGTAGGTTTCGCCCTGACCGTCACCGATCGAACGACTCCACTGCTTGTGCAGAACCACTTCTTCTTTGAAGTCGGTCAGCTCGGCCGGTGGCAATTCTTTTTTACTGTTGCTGCTGCAACCCGCGGCCAACAAGGCCAGAGCCAGCAATGCTGCATGCTTCCAACGGATCACGTCACGCATCCCCTTTGGCCAGGTCGTCGAGCTTGATTTGAAGGCCACCGACCGCCGCTTCATCCGACAGTGCAGCCTTGGCTTTTTGATACGCCTTGTTCGCGTCATCGGTACGGCCCAGCTGCACCAGCAGGTCGCCCTTGAGTTCTTCGCGAGTGGCCAGGAACGCTTTGTCGGCGTCGCCGTCGAGCAGTTTCAGGGCGTCTTCGGCCTTGTTCTGCGCGCCGAACACCTGCGCCAGACGCTGACGGGCGATTTCGCCCAGCGCCGGGTTGGCCGGTTTGTCGACAATGGCTTTGAGCTCGGTCGCCGCGTCGTCCAGCTTGCCGCTGTCGACCGCCACTTTTGCCACGAACAGGCTGCCGTACTGCGCGTACGCGGTGCCGCCGAATTCGCTGTTGAGCTTGCCGGCCAGATCCGCAACGCGGGCCGCATCAGGCTTGCCGTCAGGCGTCAGCGTGGTTTCCAGCAGTTGCTGATAAAGCACCGAGGCGCCTTGCGACTGGTTGCTCTGATACTTGTGATAAGCCTGCCAGCCGAACACGATAACCAGTGCCAACAGGCCGCCGGTGACCAGAGGTTTGCCGTTGCGTGTCCACCAGTCCTTCAAATCCGCCAACTGTTCGTCTTCGGTACTCGACACCCCAATACTCCTTAATCGCTAAATCGGCTGTTTAGACAGCTTCAACCCTGCACGACGCAGGTGGCCAGGTGAGCGGCGAGCGCATCCCAGGCAATGCTTTGTTGTTCGCCCTGGCCACGCAGGGGTTTGAAACCTACCACTTGCTGGGCCATTTCGTCGTCACCCAGGATCAGTGCGTACAGCGCACCGCTCTTGTCGGCTTTCTTGAACTGGCTTTTGAAGCTGCCGGCGCCGGCATTGACTTGCAGACGCAGGTTTGGAAGTTGATCGCGGACACGCTCGGCCAGGGCCAGGCCGGCCAGTTCGGCTTGCTCACCGAAGGCGCAGAGGTAGACGTCGACCTGACGGGAGATTTCTTCCGGGATCTGCTCGAGGGTTTCCAGCATCAGCACCAGACGTTCGATACCCATGGCGAAACCCACGCCGGTAGTCGGCTTGCCGCCCATTTGCTCGACCAGACCGTCGTAACGACCGCCCGCGCAGACAGTGCCCTGGGCGCCGAGCTTGTCGGTGACCCATTCGAATACGGTTTTGCTGTAGTAGTCGAGGCCGCGTACCAGCTTCGGGTTGAGCACGTACGGAATGCCGACGGCATCCAGACGCGCCTTCAGGCCTTCGAAGTGGGCACGGGATTCGTCATCCAGGTAGTCCGCCATCTTCGGCGCACCGACCAGCACCGCTTGAGTGTCGGCATTTTTGGTGTCGAGCACGCGCAGCGGATTGGTTTTCAGGCGACGCTGGCTGTCTTCGTCGAGCTTGTCGTGGTGCGCCGAGAGGTACTCGACCAGCGCTTCACGGTAACGACCACGGGACTCGCTGGTGCCCAGACTGTTGAGTTCGAGCTTGACCGCATCACGGATGCCCAGCTCGCCCCACAGGCGCCAGGTCATGATGATCAGCTCGGCGTCGATGTCCGGACCGTCGAGGTTGAACACCTCCAGACCGATCTGGTGGAACTGGCGATAGCGGCCTTTCTGCGGACGCTCGTGGCGGAACATCGGGCCGATGTACCAGAGTTTCTGCACCTGGCCACCGCCGGTGATGCCGTGTTCGAGCACCGCACGCACGCACGCCGCGGTACCTTCCGGACGCAGGGTCAGGGAGTCGCCGTTGCGGTCTTCGAAGGTGTACATCTCTTTTTCGACGATGTCGGTCACTTCACCGATCGAGCGCTTGAACAGCTCGGTGAATTCGACGATCGGCATGCGAATCTGCTTGTAACCGTAGTTATCCAGCAAACGCGCAACGGTGCCCTCGAAATAACGCCACAGCGGGGTTTGTTCGGGCAGGATGTCGTTCATGCCACGTATGGCTTGCAAAGACTTGCTCACTTTAAATCCTTAAATTCGTTCGGCGCTTCAGTCAGGCTCAGCCGCGCGCGATAACCGCTGCGTCAGCTTCGACCTTCTCGGCCGCTTTCTCGCGGATCAGCTTTTCCAGCTCGTCCACCAGATTGTCATTCGTCAGTTTCTGCGACGGCTTGCCGTCGATGTAAATCAGGTTTGGCGTACCGCCGGTCAAGCCGATATGGGCTTCCTTGGCTTCGCCGGGGCCGTTGACCACACAACCGATCACCGCGACATCCAGCGGCACCAGCAGGTCTTCAAGACGCCCTTCCAGCTCGTTCATGGTCTTGACCACATCGAAGTTCTGCCGCGAGCAGCTCGGGCAGGCGATGAAGTTGATGCCACGGGAACGCAGATGCAAAGACTTGAGAATGTCGTAACCGACCTTCACTTCCTCGACCGGGTCGGCCGCCAGCGAGATGCGGATAGTATCGCCAATCCCCTCGGCGAGCAGCATACCTAGGCCCACGGCGGATTTCACTGTGCCCGAACGCAATCCACCGGCTTCGGTAATGCCCAGGTGCAGCGGCTGGACGATTTCCTTGGCCAGCAAGCGGTAGGCTTCGACGGCCATGAACACGTCAGAGGCCTTCACGCTGACCTTGAAGTCCTGGAAATTCAGGCGTTCGAGGTGCTCGACGTGACGCAGGGCGGATTCGACCAGGGCGGCCGGGGTCGGCTCGCCGTATTTCTTTTGCAGGTCTTTTTCCAGGGAACCGGCGTTGACGCCGATGCGGATCGGAATACCGCGATCACGGGCAGCATCGACCACGGCGCGCACGCGGTCTTCACGACCGATGTTGCCCGGGTTGATACGCAGGCAGTCCACACCCAGTTCGGCGACGCGCAAGGCAATCTTGTAGTCGAAGTGGATGTCGGCAACCAGCGGCACCTTGACCAGTTGCTTGATCTTGCCGAACGCCTCGGCGGCGTCCATGTCCGGTACCGAAACGCGGACGATGTCGACGCCGGCCGCTTCCAGACGATTGATCTGGGCAACGGTGGCAGCCACATCATTGGTGTCGCTGTTGGTCATGCTCTGCACAGCGATAGGCGCATCGCCGCCAACAGGTACGTTACCGACCCAGATCTTGCGCGAAACGCGACGTTTGATTGGAGATTCGCCGTGCATGACTTATTGACCCAACTTCAGGCGAGCAGTCTCGCCACTGGTGAACGGAGCGACATCGACCGGCTGGCCGTTGTAGCTGACCTGTGCGGCGCGGGCAACACCCAGGCGCACACTGAGCGGCGGTTTACCGCTGACAGCCACGCTGTCGCCTTTATGCTTCAGGCCGCTGAACAGCACTTTGCCACGGCCATCGGTGACTTGTGCCCAGCAATCGCCGGTGAATTGCAACTGAACCTGACCATCGCCGGCCGCCGGAGCCGCCACTTCTGCGGTCGGCGCAGGCGCCACCGGTGCAGTGACGGTTGGCGCAGACGTGGTCGGAACAGCAGGTGCCGGAGTCGCCGCAGGGGCAACGACCGGCGCCGGGGTATGAACCGGTGCGGTTGGCGCTACCGCCGGCGCAGTTGGTGCCGTCGCCGGAGCAACAGGCTCGGCACCGGTCGATTCTGCGGTGGTTTCGGAGGGTGGCAAGGCCAGGGAAGTCGAGCTTTCGGCCTGGTTTTGCGCGACAGCCTGGTCTTCCGGCTCGTCGATCGGATGAATCTGGGTAGTGCCGTCGGCGCCTTCGACTTCGACGTGCTCCGGGGCCAGGGTGGTCAAATCCTTGATCCGCTGCGATGTCTGATCCTGCCACCAGACGAAACCGCCGCCGATGACCGCGATCAGCAACAACAGGCTGACGATACGCAAGATCGTGTGGGAGACCCGCACTGGCTCTTCGATACGGCCCAGGGCGTGGACGTTGCTGCCCTGGGAGTCGGTACCGGTGGACTGGTCGAATTGCTGAACCAGAACGGTCTGGTCCATGCCGAGCAATTTGGCATAGGCGCGAATGTAACCGCGAGCAAAGGTATGCCCCGGCAGCTTGTCGAAAGCGCCGGCTTCAAGATTGCTCAGGGAAGTCACGGTGAGGTTGAGCTTGAGGGCCACTTCGGCCAGCGACCAGCCATTGCTTTCGCGGGCCTGGCGCAGAGTCTCACCGGGGTTAACGCGATTCGCTGCTACAACTTCGGGATGCGCCGCTTTCATCATTGCTCCGACAGGTATTGCTGATATTCCGGCGTACCGGGATAGAGTCGTTTTAATTGCAGGCCGTAACTGGCGGCCTTGTCGCGATCTTCAAACACTTTTGCCAGCCGAACGCCGAGCAATAGACTACGTGCATTTTGCTCGGTTAGCAGGCTGAAACGGTCGTAATAGTCACGCGCGGGCACATAATGCCTGTCTTCGAAGGACAACTCAGCCATTTCCAGCAAGGCACGCGGTTGTTGACGATTCAGACGCAGAGCCTTTTCCAGCTGCTGCTGCGCCAGATCGCGCTGACCGAGCTTCGCCGCCGTCATGCCGAGGTTCTCGAACACTCGCGAACGCTCAGGATACAGGGTATCGGCGGCCGCCTGTTCAAAACGCTCGTAGGCTTCCTTGTAACGCTGTTCTTCGTAGAGAAAACTGCCGTAGTTGTTGAGGGTGCGCGCATCGGCGGGTCGGGAGGACAGGGCTTTGCGAAAGTGCTCGTCAGCCAGTTTCGGCTCCATTTCGGCCTGAAACACCAGCCCGAGGGCGGCATTGGCGTCAGGGTCGGAATCGTCAAGCTCCAGCGCCTTTTTCAGCGGCACCTTGGCCCGCTCGGTCATGCCCTGCTGCAAGTACCCCAGGCCCAACTGCACGTAGGCAGCCCGCGCTTCATCGCGGCCCTTGCTGGTCTTCATCGGGTTGTAGTCACCCGACAGGACACAACCAGCACACAGGCTGGCTATCAGCAACAGCAGCGCAAAGCGCAGGGACATAGAGATCCTCTCTTAGTTAGTGTTCGCGGCGTTCTGTGCCAGATCGCTGTCGGCGCTCAACTCACGCACGGCGATGTAACGTTCGCTGCGACGGGTGCGATCCAGCACCTGCCCTACCAATTGACCACACGCGGCGTCGATGTCTTCACCACGGGTGGTGCGGACGGTGACGTTGTAACCGGCCTGATGCAGTTGATCCTGGAACCGGCGGATAGCGTTGTTGCTCGGCCGCTCGTACCCGGAGTGCGGGAACGGGTTGAACGGGATCAGGTTGATCTTGCACGGAATGTCTTTCAGCAACTCGATCATTTCCACGGCGTGCTCAAGTTTGTCATTGACGTCCTTGAGCAAGGTGTACTCGATGGTCAGCACACGCTTCTCGCCGAGGGCGGACATGTAGCGCTGGCACGACTCGAGCAGCATCTTAAGCGGATACTTCTTGTTGATCGGCACCAATTGGTTACGTAATGCGTCATTCGGTGCGTGCAGGGACAACGCCAGGGAGACGTCGATGTGCTTGGCCAGCTCATCGATCATCGGCACCACACCCGACGTGGACAGGGTCACGCGGCGCTTGGAGATCCCGTAGCCGAGGTCATCCATCATCAGATGCATGGCGGCCACGACGTTGTCGAAGTTCAGCAGCGGTTCGCCCATGCCCATCATCACCACGTTGGTGATGGCGCGGTCGATGGTAGCCGGAACACTGCCGAAAGATTTGTTGGCAATCCACACCTGACCGATGACTTCGGCGGCAGTGAGGTTGCTGTTGAAGCCTTGCTTGCCGGTGGAGCAGAAACTGCAGTCCAGGGCACAGCCTGCCTGGGACGAAACGCACAGCGTGCCGCGTTTGCCCTGGGGAATGTACACGGTCTCGACACAGCTGCCGGACGCCACGCGCACCACCCACTTACGGGTGCCGTCGCTGGAAATGTCCTCGCTGACCACTTCGGGACCACGAACCTCGGCAATAGCCTTGAGCTTGTCGCGCAGGGCCTTGCTGACGTTCGTCATGGCGTCGAAATCATCGACGCCAAAGTGGTGAATCCATTTCATTACCTGACCGGCACGGAAACGCTTCTCCCCGATTGAGTCGAAGAATTTTTCCATTTCCGGCTGGGTCAGACCCAGCAGGTTTGTTTTAACAGTCGATGTAGTCATGGATTCACCTTCACTCTCAAGCCAATGCTTAGCGAGTGGTTACTTCAGTAGCTGCGAAGAAGTACGAGATTTCGCGAGCAGCAGCGGCTTCGGAGTCCGAACCGTGAACGGCGTTGGCGTCGATCGACTCAGCGAAGTCAGCACGGATGGTGCCGGCAGCAGCTTCTTTAGGGTTGGTAGCGCCCATCAGCTCACGGTTGCGAGCGATAGCGTTTTCGCCTTCCAGAACCTGAACAACAACCGGACCGGAGATCATGAAAGCAACCAGGTCACCGAAGAAACCACGCTCTTTGTGCTCAGCGTAGAAGCCTTCAGCTTCGGCTTTGGACAGCTGCTTCATTTTCGAAGCAACAACTTTCAGACCAGCCTTTTCGAAGCGGGTAACGATTTCGCCGGCAGCGCCTTTAGCAACGGCGTCAGGCTTGATGATGGAGAAAGTACGTTGAACAGCCATGGTGTAACTCCAGAAACGGTAATTTGCGAAAAATTAAACCCGCGAATTATACGCGGGTTCTTGGGTATTGCCTAACCTGCGAGGACGATCAGTCGACTTCTTCGATCCAGAGCGCCTGAACCGCTTCCAACACTTTCTCGCCGACACGGCCAGAGGTGTTGTCGAAGTCAGGCAGTTCCATGATCCATCGCTGCAGGTCGACGAAATTGACAGAAAGCGGATCTACATCCGGTTTGGCTTCGGCCAATTCTTCTGCAATGCGTTGAACATCATTCCAACCGTAGCTCATGACAGTCTTACCAGTCAGTGCGGCGCTTCAGCCGCATGGTTAAGCGAATATTTCGGGATTTCGACGGTGATGTCTTCTTCACCAACGATAGCCTGACAGGCCAGACGCGACTGCGCTTCAAGACCCCAGGCGCGATCGAGAAAGTCTTCTTCCAACTCGTCCGCCTCTTCCAGCGAGTCGAAACCCTCGCGGATGATGCAGTGGCACGTGGTGCAAGCGCAGACGCCGCCACAGGCACTTTCCATCTCGATATGGTGTTCGTGGGCCAGTTCAAGAATAGATGTGCCGGGCGCAGCCTCGACCACCATGCCCTCAGGGCAAAACTTCTCGTGTGGCAGAAAAATGACCTGCGGCATCAGATATCCTCGATTTCATTCAGATTGCGCCCCGACAGAGCGGCTTTCACCGTCAGATCCATGCGGCGGGCAGCAAAAGCATCGGTCACTTGCGACAGACGCTTGGTCTGCTGCTCGATGGCGTAACCATCGGTGCCTTTCATCAGTTCAATGAGTTCCTGCACCTGCAGGTCGATGACCATGCGCTCTTCGGCGTCGAGCAAACGCTCGCCATCGGCCTCCAGAGCGCCCTGCACCGCTTCGATCAGGCGCTGGGCATCGACTTGCTGCTCACGCAGAACACGGGCGACCTTGTCGTCGTTGGCGTGCTGGAACGAGTCCTTGAGCATCTTGGCGATTTCGCCGTCGGTCAGTCCGTACGACGGCTTGACCTGAATACTCGCCTCAACGCCCGAACCCAGTTCACGGGCGGACACGCTGAGCAGACCGTCGGCATCGACCTGGAAGGTCACGCGAATCTTCGCCGCCCCGGCCACCATTGCTGGAATGCCGCGCAGTTCGAAGCGTGCCAGGGAGCGGCAGTCGCTGATCAGCTCGCGCTCGCCCTGCAACACGTGGATCGCCATGGCCGACTGGCCATCTTTATAAGTGGTGAAGTCCTGAGCGCGAGCGACCGGGATGGTGGTGTTGCGCGGAATCACCTTCTCCATCAGCCCGCCCATGGTTTCCAGCCCCAGGGACAGCGGAATCACGTCGAGCAGCAGCAGTTCGCCGCCATCACGCTTGTTGCCAGCCAGCGTATCCGCCTGGATCGCGGCCCCGATGGCCACCACTTGATCCGGGTCGATTTCCGTCAATGGCTGACGACCGAAAGCTTCGGCGACCGCTTCACGCACACGCGGCACACGGGTCGAACCGCCGACCATGACCACGGCGTGTACGTCTTCCAGTTCGATACCGGAATCGCGCACTGCACGACGGCAGGCTTTCAGGCTGCGGGCAACCATCGGTTCGATCAGCGCATCGAAGGCTTCGCGGGTCAACTGTGCTTTCCAGTCACCGTAGGCGACTTCAACGCTGGCGGCATCGGTCAGGGCTTCTTTGGCCGCGCAGGCGGTTTGCAGCAAATTGCGTTGTGCGCCTGGATCGAGATCGGCGGACAGGCCGGCGCTCTCGATGATCCAGCCGGCAATCGCGTGGTCGAAGTCATCGCCACCCAGGGCGCTGTCGCCGCCGGTGGCCAGCACTTCGAAAACACCGCCAGTCAGGCGCAAAATCGAAATATCGAAGGTGCCGCCGCCCAGGTCATAGATAGCAACCAGGCCTTCGGCATGTTGATCCAGACCATAAGCCACAGCGGCTGCGGTCGGCTCGTTGAGCAGACGCAGCACGTTCAGACCGGCGAGTTTTGCCGCATCCTTGGTGGCTTGACGTTGCGCATCGTCGAAATACGCCGGAACGGTGATCACCGCGCCAACCAGCTCGCCACCCAAAGTCGCTTCAGCACGCTGACGCAGGACCTTGAGGATATCGGCAGAAACTTCGACCGGGCTTTTCGGGCCCTGCACGGTGTCGATGAACGGCATGTGCGATTCGCCGCCGACAAAGCGGTACGGCAGTTGCTCGCCCAATTGTTTGACGTCGGACAGACCGCGCCCCATCAGGCGCTTGACCGACAGCACAGTGTTCAAGGGATCGGAGGACGCGGCCAGCTTGGCCGATTCGCCAACCTCGACGCGATCGGCGTGATAACGCACGGCGGACGGCAGGATGACCTGCCCGTCAGCGTCGGCCAGTGGCTCGGAAAGACCACTGCGCAACGCAGCGACCAGCGAATTGGTAGTGCCCAAGTCGATCCCCACAGCCAGACGACGCTGGTGCGGTTGAGGACTTTGGCCGGGTTCGGCGATCTGCAGTAGGGCCATCGTGATCAGGACTTATCTGTATATCAGGCGTGCGACCGGAGCGGCACTGGGTTAATCGTCGAGGCGCTCTTCTAACTGGCGCACTTCGTAGGTGAGCTTGTCGAGGAACTGCATGCGTCGCATCAGGCGCTCGGCCTGTTCGCGTTGCGCTGCATCATCCCAACAGGCTGCGAAGCTTTCGTTCAACTGTTCCTGAGCGACTTTCAGGCGCCGCTTGAACACAGCAACACCGTCAAGATCGGCGCTGTCCTGGAGGTCTTCGAGCTCTTCGCGCCATTGCATCTGCTGCAAAAGAAACTCGGGGTCGTGAACCGTGACCTCCATCGGCACTTCATGCCCACTGATGGTCAGCAGGTAGCGAGCGCGCTGGGCCGGACTCTTGAGCGTCTGATAGGCGTCGTTGAGCCGTGCAGACTGCTCGAGCGCCGAGCGCTGCTCGCGCTCGGAAGCGTCGGCAAAGCGGTCAGGATGAACGCCGCGCGCCAACTCACGATAGCGCGTGGCCAACTGCTCGAGATCCAGGCGGAAGCTCGGTTGCAGCTCGAATAAAGCGAAATGACAAGGAATACCCACGACAAGCCTCAGATGTTGAAGCTTTCGCCGCAGCCACATTCACCGCGTACGTTGGGGTTGTTGAACTTGAAGCCTTCGTTCAACCCTTCCTTGACGAAATCGAGCTCGGTGCCGTCCAGGTAAGCCAGGCTTTTCGGGTCGATGATCACTTTTTCGCCGTGACTCTCGAACACCTGATCCTCGGCAACCACCTCGTCGACAAACTCCAGCACGTAGGCAAGGCCGGAACAGCCTGTGGTGCGAACACCCAGACGAATCCCTTCACCTTTGCCGCGCCCGTCGAGGGAGCGTCGCACGTGTCGAGCAGCCGCTTCTGTCATGCTGATAGCCATCGTTGACTCCTTACTCGTCGCCCAATGCTTAGATCAAGCCTTTCTTCTGCTTGTAATCGCGAACAGCTGCCTTGATGGCATCTTCAGCGAGTACCGAGCAGTGGATTTTCACTGGCGGCAGGGCCAGTTCTTCGGCCAGCTGAGTGTTCTTGATGGTTTCCGCTTCGTCCAGGGTCTTGCCCTTCATCCACTCGGTGGCGAGGGAGCTGGAAGCGATTGCCGAACCGCAGCCGTAAGTCTTGAACTTGGCGTCTTCAATCACGCCCTGCTCGTTGACCTTGATCTGCAGACGCATCACGTCGCCGCACGCCGGCGCGCCGACCATGCCGGTGCCGACATCCGGATCTTCGGCATTCATCTTGCCGACGTTGCGCGGGTTTTCGTAGTGGTCGATGACCTTTTCGCTGTAAGCCATGATTCTCAATCCTCACTCATCAGGGCCGCTCTTCAGGCCCTGCAACTGCGCTGCGTAATCGCCGCGTCGCTACAGGATCTGTATCCGGCGGCTTCTATATTTAGTGTGCCGCCCACTCGATCTTCGAGATATCGACGCCGTCTTTGTACATGTCCCACAGCGGCGACAGAGCGCGCAGCTTGGTAACGGCCTCGCAGACTTTCTGCGCGGCGTAGTCGATTTCTTCTTCGGTGGTGAAACGGCCGAAGGTGAAGCGGATCGAGCTGTGTGCCAGTTCGTCGTTGCGGCCCAGAGCGCGCAGTACATACGAAGGCTCCAGCGACGCCGAGGTGCACGCAGAACCGGACGATACCGCCAGATCCTTGAGCGCCATGATCAGCGACTCGCCTTCAACGTAGTTGAAGCTCAGGTTCAGGTTGTGCGGAACGCGGGCGGTCAGGCTGCCGTTGACGTACAGCTCTTCCAGATGCTCGACCTGCTTGTAGAAGCGGTCGCTCAACGCTTTGATACGAACGTTTTCGGCAACCATGTCTTCCTTGGCCACACGGAACGCTTCGCCCATGCCGACGATCTGGTGGGTCGCCAGGGTGCCGGAGCGCATGCCGCGCTCGTGACCGCCGCCGTGCATGGTCGCTTCGATGCGCACACGCGGCTTGCGGCTGACGTACAGCGCACCGATGCCTTTAGGGCCATAAGTCTTGTGGGCGGAGAACGACATCATGTCGACTTTCAGTTTCTGCAGGTCGATTTCGACCTTGCCAGTGGACTGAGCGGCGTCGACGTGGAACAGGATGCCTTTCGAACGCAGCATCTCGCCGATGGCGGCGATGTCGTTGATGGTGCCGATTTCGTTGTTCACGTGCATCACCGATACCAGAATGGTGTCGTCGCGCAGTTCGGCTTCGATCATCGCCGGGGTGATCAGACCGTCTTCAGTCGGCTCGAGGTACGTTACTTCGAAACCTTCACGTTCCAGCTGGCGCATGGTGTCGAGGACAGCCTTGTGCTCGATCTTGGAGGTGATCAGGTGCTTGCCCTTGGAGGCGTAGAAATGTGCCGCACCCTTGATTGCCAGGTTATCGGATTCGGTGGCACCGGAAGTCCAGACGATTTCGCGCGGGTCGGCGTTGACCAGATCAGCCACCTGACGACGGGCGTTTTCGACCGACTCTTCAGCTTTCCAGCCAAACACGTGGGAACGGGACGCCGGGTTACCGAAGTTTCCGTCGACCAGCAGGCACTCACTCATTTTTTGCGCAACACGCGGATCAACCGGGGTGGTCGCAGAGTAATCAAGGTAAATCGGCAATTTCATGGACTATCTCCTAAATCAGGGCTGGCGTGCCGCTAGCTCTTCGGCTGTCATTCGACGGCGGACGCTTCAATCTTGTCCAGGCGTGGCGCCTTGCTGTTGCAACGGCGCTGGTCCTGACGCTGGGCTACTTCTTGCACCTCACGGCGAGTCACAAGGTCAGCCAAGCTGATACCGCTCAGAAATTCGTGAATCTGCAGGCTCAGGTCGCACCACAGATGGTGGGTCAGGCAGGTGTCGCCGGAATGGCAATCGCCCTGGCCCTGGCATTTGGTCGCATCGACCGATTCGTTCACCGCATCGATCACCTGAGCGACCTGGATGCCCTGCATGTCGCGGGACAACTGATAGCCACCGCCTGGACCGCGAACACTGGAAACCAGGTTACTGCGGCGCAGCTTGGCGAACAGCTGTTCGAGATAGGACAGGGAGATGCCTTGGCGCTCGGAGATATCGGCCAGGGACACGGGCCCGTGCTGCGCGTGCAACGCCAGGTCAAGCATGGCAGTCACGGCGTATCGGCCTTTTGTAGTCAGTCGCATGGACAGTTACCACGGAGTTCGGAATGGGCGGGAGTATGCAATTCCCGAGCATTTAAGTCAACTATAAGACCTAGTGCTTTAGTCGGGTTTACCCGCAAAAGAGCGCGCGCATCATAGCAAAGGCTGGCGGCGTACAGCCAGCAGTACCGCGTGACGCTCATCGCGAGCAGGCTCCCCTGACAGGGAAACGCTTTTGAAATGCAGGAGTAAGCCTG
The DNA here is from genome assembly GCF_054344005.1 of Pseudomonas sp. GNP014. NCBI lineage: Bacteria > Pseudomonadati > Pseudomonadota > Gammaproteobacteria > Pseudomonadales > Pseudomonadaceae > Pseudomonas > Pseudomonas sp. GNP014. The sequence continues at coordinate 6,317,732 of NZ_JBTGUS010000001.1, forward strand.
CTCGCGATGGCAGCGCTGCGGTTTAGCTGGCCTGACTCTGATCCTTGCCCTTCACGCAGGCGAAGTCTTCTTCACGCAACTCAGGCAAATCTTTCGCACAGTAATTGCTGCCCAGATCCTTCAGCGCGCCGCACATCCCTTCCAGCCGTCCGTCCACCGCTTGCAGGTGATCGAGCAACTGACCGATGGCGCGCGCCACCGGATCGGGCATGTCTTCGCTGACGCCGTAGGCATCGAAACCGATCTTCTCGGCCATGGCCTTGCGCTTGGCGTCCTGCTCCTCGTCCGACTTGACGATGATTCGCCCCGGAATGCCGACCACAGTCGCACCCGGCGGCACTTCTTTGGTCACCACAGCATTGGAACCGACCTTGGCGCCGGCACCGACCGTGAACGGCCCCAGCACCTTGGCCCCGGCGCCGACAACAACACCGTCACCCAGAGTCGGGTGGCGCTTGCCCTTGTTCCAACTGGTGCCACCGAGGGTCACGCCCTGATAAATGGTCACGTCGTCTCCGATCTCGGCGGTTTCACCAATGACGATGCCCATACCATGGTCGATGAAGAAGCGACGCCCGACCTTGGCCCCCGGATGAATCTCGATGCCGGTCAACCAGCGACCGAAGTTCGACACCAGCCGCGCCAGCCATTTCAGCTCATTGCGCCACAGCATGCCGGCCAACCGGTGAATCCAGATCGCATGCATGCCGGGATAGCAGGTCAGGACTTCAAAAGCGTTACGCGCCGCCGGGTCTCGATGGAATACGCTCTGGATATCTTCACGCAAACGCTCAAACATCATTTAGTCCTTCCGCTTAAGAAGCTCACCACGGGCCGCTTTCTGGGTTTCCGTGAGGATGCCACGCAAAATATTCATTTCCGCCCGACTGACCGAGCTGCGTCCGTACAACCGGCGCAGGCGCGCCATCAAGTGCCGGGGCTTTTCCGGATCGAGGAATTCGATGGCGACCAGCGTCTGCTGCAGATGCTCATAAAAGCGCTCCAGCTCATCCATAGTCGCCAGCTCGGCACTTTTCACCGAAGCCACTTCTTCTTTCTCGATCTTGCTCGGCTGACCTTGTGCCGCCAGCCAGGCCATGCGCACTTCATAGCTCAACACCTGCACCGCCGCCCCGAGATTCAGCGAACTGAACTCTGGATCGGAGGGGATGTGCACGTGAAAGTGACATCGCTGCAGCTCTTCATTGGTCAGGCCGGAATCTTCACGACCGAACACCAGGGCGATTTGCGCGCCCTGCCCGGCTTCCTCGACCACTTTGCTGCCGCATTCGCGCGGATCGAGCAGCGGCCAGGGAATGCGCCGGTCACGGGCGCTGGTGCCAAGCACCAGATTGCAGCCGACCAAGGCGTCTTCCAGGGTGGCGACGACTTGCGCGTTTTCAAGGATGTCACCGGCACCCGAAGCTCGAGCATCGGCTTCGTGATGCGGAAATACCCGCGGCTCGACCAGTACCAGCCGCGACAGACCCATGTTTTTCATGGCGCGCGCGGCCCCGCCGATGTTGCCGGGGTGGCTGGTGTTGACCAGGACGACACGAATGTTCTGCAGCAAGGGAGGCGCTCTCGGACACGGGAAAGGGGTGCAAATCTTACAGAACAGCCTACCGTTAAGCTATGAAAGCGAACAGCGTCCTTCACCTGAAGAAAAGTTCTGATAGAATGCGCGGCTTTCTTTAACAACCTTAGGTGACACATCCATGCAGCCCATGCTGAATATCGCGCTGCGCGCCGCCCGCAGCGCCAGTGAACTGATCTTCCGCTCCATCGAGCGCCTGGATACCATCAAGGTCGACGAAAAAGACGCCAAGGATTATGTATCCGAGGTTGATCGCGCCGCCGAACAAAAAATCATTGATGCCCTGCGCAAGGCTTACCCGAATCACTCGATCCAGGGTGAAGAGACTGGTCTGCACGCCGGTACCGGCATCGAAGGCGAAGAGTACCTGTGGATCATTGATCCGCTGGACGGTACCACCAACTTCCTTCGCGGCATTCCTCACTTCGCTGTCAGCATTGCCTGTAAATACCGTGGCCGCCTGGAACACGCTGTTGTTCTGGACCCGGTTCGCCAGGAAGAATTCACTGCCAGCCGTGGTCGCGGCGCTCAACTGAACGGTCGTCGTCTGCGCGTCAGCGGTCGTACCAGCCTCGACGGTGCACTGCTGGGCACTGGCTTCCCGTTCCGTGACGACCAGATGGACAACCTCGACAACTACCTGGGCATGTTCCGCGCCCTGGTTGGCCAGACTGCCGGCATCCGCCGCGCCGGTTCCGCCAGCCTGGACCTGGCCTACGTGGCCGCCGGTCGTTTCGATGCGTTCTGGGAATCGGGCCTGTCCGAGTGGGACATGGCTGCAGGCGCCCTGCTGATTCAGGAAGCCGGCGGCCTGGTGAGCGACTTCACCGGCGGTCACGACTTCCTTGAAAAAGGCCACATCGTTGCCGGCAACACCAAATGCTTCAAGGCAGTCCTGACGGCGATCCAGCCGCACCTGCCGGCTTCGCTGAAGCGCTAAGCTTCCCGCGAAACGCAAAAAGCACCCTTCGGGGTGCTTTTTTTATGCCTGGAATTCGACCTCTACCACACCACTCCTACAGGGGATTTGTTGCGCGGCCTAAATGGCGGGCACAAAAAAAGCACCCCGCAGGGTGCTTCTTTTTAAAACAGTCGGCCCTTACTGAGCCGGCTCATTCTGCGACAGAATCAACTTGCCTTCCTTGTCGACCGGAATCTGATTGCCCGGATCACGATCCATCCGCACTTTACCTTCCTTGCCATCGAGCGAGTAACGCACGTCGTAGCCGACGACCTTGTCACTGATGTCATTGACCGTGTTGCAGCGGGTTTGCGTGGTGGTGTAGGTGTCACGCTCCTGCATGCCTTCCTGCACCTTATTACCCGCATAACCGCCACCGACCGCACCCGCTACCGTGGCAATCTTCTTGCCGGTGCCGCCGCCAATCTGATTGCCCAGCAAACCACCTGCCAGCGCACCCACAACGGTACCGGCAATCTGGTGCTGATCTTTTACCGGTGCCTGACGAGTCACTGTCACGTCCTTGCACACTTCACGTGGAGTCTTGATCTGTGTTTTAACCGGCTCAACGGCCAACACTTGCGCATACTCAGGGCCGCTTTTAACCAGGCTGTAGGTGGCAACAGCACCCCCGGCAGTCACACCGACAGCACCCAATACCGCACCAACCAGCAACGACTTGTTCACATGAACCTCCTGACCATCACATGCGGGACGCGCCCGCGCTTCTCCCAGCCTTGGAGCATAAAAAAAGGCGCGAGTTCAACTCGCGCCTTTTTTGGCTGACAGCTGGAAAAAAGCGATGGCCGTTATGGACGGTCGTCGACTTCCTTTTCGGTGTTGGCCGGTGGAATCAGGTCTTCAGTGGTCAGGTTCAGCCAGATCAGCACCACGTTCGCGATGTAGATCGAGGAGTAAGTACCCGCCAGCACACCGATGAACAGGGCGATGGAGAAGCCGAACAGGTTGTCGCCACCGAAGAACAGCAGTGCCGCGATCGCCAGCAACGTGGAGATCGACGTCGCCATGGTGCGCAACAGGGTCTGGGTGGTCGAGATGTTGATGTTCTCGATCAGCGAAGCCTTGCGCAACACGCGGAAGTTCTCACGAACCCGGTCGAACACGACAATGGTGTCGTTCAGCGAGTAACCGATGATCGCTAGCACTGCCGCCAGCACCGTCAGGTCGAAAGTGATCTGGAAGAACGACAGGATACCCACGGTCACGATCACGTCGTGGATCAGGGAAACGATGGCGCCGACCGCGAACTTCCACTGAAAGCGGAAAGCCAGGTAGATCAGGATGCCGCCGAGCGCCAGCAGCATGCCGAGGCCGCCCTGGTCGCGCAGCTCTTCACCGACCTGCGGACCGACGAACTCGACGCGCTTGACCGTTGCCGGGTTGTCGCCGCCGACTTTCTGCAGCGCGTCCGCGACCTGATGGCCCAGCTGCGGGTCTTCACCCGGCATGCGCACCAGCAGGTCGGTGGTTGCACCGAAGTTCTGCACCACGGCTTCGTGGTAACCGGAAGCCACCAGTTGCTCGCGCACCTTGGTGACATCCGCCGGACGCTCGTAGGTCAGCTCGATGAGCGTACCGCCGGTGAAGTCCAGGCCCCAGTTCATGCCCTTGTGGAAGACGCTGAAAATAGCCAGCAACGTGAGAAACACTGTGACGCCGAACGCGAAGTTGCGAACGCCCATGAAGTTGATTGTACGTAACATGGCAGCCCCTTAAATCCACAACTTCTTGAAGTCACGACCGCCGAAGATCAGGTTGACCATCGCGCGGGTCACCATGATGGCCGTGAACATCGAGGTAAAGATCCCGAGGGACATGGTCACTGCGAACCCCTTCACCGGGCCGGTGCCCATGGCGAAGAGTATGCCGCCGACCAGCAGAGTGGTCAGGTTGGCGTCGAGAATCGCAGTGAATGCCCGGCCGAAGCCTTCGTTGATTGCACGCTGCACGGTCATGCCGGCGGCGATCTCTTCACGGATCCGCGAGAAGATCAGCACGTTGGCGTCGACCGCCATGCCCATGGTCAAGACGATACCGGCGATACCCGGCAGGGTCAGCGTTGCCCCCAGCAGCGACATCAGCGCCAGCAGCAGGACCATGTTCACCGCCAGTGCCACGGTGGCGATCACACCGAAGAAGCGGTAGATGGCGATGATGAACAGCGAGACGAACAGCATGCCCCACAGCGATGCATCAATACCCTTGGTGATGTTGTCAGCACCCAGGCTCGGACCGATTGTGCGCTCTTCAGCGAAGTACATCGGCGCGGCCAGACCACCGGCACGCAGCAGCAGTGCCAGCTCGGACGATTCGCCCTGGCCATTCAGGCCGGTGATACGGAACTGCGCACCCAGCGGCGACTGAATGGTCGCCAGGCTGATGATCTTCTTCTCTTCCTTGAAGGTCTGTACCGGCACGTCTTTCTCGACGCCGCCCACAACCTGCTTGGTGTAAGTGGTGACCGGACGCTGTTCGATGAAGATCACCGCCATGCTGCGACCGACGTTGGAACGGGTCGCGCGGCTCATCAGTTCGCCACCGTGACCATCCAGACGGATGTTCACTTCCGGAGTGCCGTGCTCGCCGAAACCGGCCTTGGCGTCAGTCACCTGGTCACCGGTGATGATCAGGCCACGCTCGATCTGTGCCGGTGGACGATTGCCTTCACGGAACTCGAAGGTTTCGGAAGTGGCTTTCGAAGCACCTGGCTCAGCCGCCAGACGGAACTCGAGGTTGGCCGTCTTGCCGAGGATACGCTTGGCTTCGGCAGTGTCCTGCACGCCCGGCAGCTCAACCACAATGCGGTTGGCGCCCTGACGCTGGACGATCGGTTCGGCAACACCCAACTCGTTGACGCGGTTACGTACCGTGGTCAGGTTCTGCTTGATGGAGTATTCACGGATTTCCGCCAGCTTGGCCGGGGTCATCGCCAGACGCAGCACCGGTTGACCGTTGAGGTCGGCCGGAACAATGTCGAAATCGTTGAAGTTCTTGCGGATCAGTGCACGGGCCTGTTCGCGGGAGTCTTCATCGCTGAAGCCCAGCTGAATGGCACCGCCCAGTTGCGGCAGGCTGCGATAGCGCAACTTCTCTTTGCGCAGCAGGCTCTTGACGTCGCCTTCGTAGACTTTCAGGCGTGCGTCGAGGGCTTTGTCCATGTCCACTTCCAGCAGGAAGTGCACACCACCGGACAAGTCCAGACCCAGCTTCATCGGGTGCGCGCCCAGATTGCGCAGCCATTGCGGGGTGGTTTGTGCCAGGTTCAGCGCGACGACGTAGTCATCACCCAATGCCTTGCGCACAACGTCTTTGGCCGGCAGCTGATCTTCAGCCTTGGTCAGACGGATCAGACCGCCCTTGCCGCCCGCCGCCAGTGTGGCAGCCTTGACGTTGATCCCGGACTCTTTGAGCGCGGTGCTTACGCGATCCAGATCGGCCTGATTGACCTGCAGGGCCGTGCTGGCACCGCTGATCTGAATGGCCGGATCATCGGGGTAAAGATTGGGAGCGGAATAAATCAGACCGATCGCCAGCAACGCCAGGATCAGAATGTATTTCCACAGAGGATATTTGTTCAGCATCACGCCGCCCGTTATGAACGCGGGGCGCCTTGCGCGCCCCGTCGATTGAGTAGAAGTTGTTACCTTTAGATCGCTTTCAGCGTGCCTTTTGGCAGCGTGGCAGCGATGGCGCCCTTCTGGAACTTCATTTCCACGGTGTCGGAAACTTCCAGAACCACGAAGTCATCGGCCACTTTGGTGATCTTGCCGGCGATGCCGCCGGTGGTGACCACTTCGTCGCCCTTCTGCAGGCTGCTCAGCAGGTTCTTCTGCTCTTTGGCGCGCTTGGCCTGTGGACGCCAGATCATCAGGTAGAAGATGACCAGGAAGCCGACCAGGAAAATCCACTCGAAGCCGCCACCCATTGGGGCTGCAGCAGCCGGTGCAGCTGCGTCAGCCATGGCGTTAGAGATAAAAAAGCTCATTTAGCACTCCAGTTGCAAATGTTGAATCTTGGGGTCAGAAAACTCAGTCCAAAGGCGGAACGGGGAGCCCGCGTTTGGCGTAGAAGGCATCGACAAAGGCGGCCAATGTACCCTGTTGAATAGCCTCGCGCAAACCAGCCATCAGCACCTGATAATGGCGCAAGTTATGGATGGTATTGAGCATGCTGCCGAGCATTTCGCCGCACTTGTCCAGGTGATGCAGATAAGCGCGGGAGAAGTTCTGGCAGGTATAGCAATCGCAGGTCGGATCCAGCGGCGAATCATCATGGCGATGGAACGCGTTACGGATCTTCAGCACGCCTGTATCAATGAACAGATGCCCATTGCGGGCATTACGGGTTGGCATCACGCAATCGAACATGTCCACACCGCGGCGCACACCCTCAACCAGATCTTCCGGTTTGCCAACGCCCATAAGGTAACGAGGTTTGTCAGCCGGCATCATGCCTGGCAGATAATCCAGCACCTTGATCATCTCGTGCTTCGGCTCGCCCACCGACAGACCGCCGATGGCCAGGCCATCGAAGCCGATCTTGTCGAGGCCTTCCAGCGAGCGCATGCGCAGATCCTGGTGCATGCCGCCCTGAACGATACCGAACAGCGCCGCGGTGTTGTCGCCATGCGCGTTTTTCGAGCGCTGGGCCCAACGCAGCGACAGTTCCATGGATACACGGGCGACGTCTTCGTCAGCCGGGTACGGCGTGCATTCGTCGAAGATCATCACGATGTCGGAACCGAGATCGCGCTGCACTTGCATCGACTCTTCCGGGCCCATGAACACTTTCGAGCCATCGACCGGCGAGGCGAAGGTCACGCCTTCCTCCTTGATCTTGCGCATCGCGCCCAGGCTGAACACCTGGAAGCCGCCGGAGTCGGTGAGAATCGGGCCTTTCCACTGCATGAAGTCGTGCAGGTCGCCGTGCTCTTTGATCACCTCGGTGCCCGGGCGCAGCCACAGGTGGAAGGTGTTGCCCAGAATGATTTCCGCGCCGGTGGCCACGATGTCACGCGGCAACATGCCCTTGACCGTGCCATACGTGCCCACCGGCATGAAGGCCGGGGTCTCGACGGTGCCACGGGGGAAGGTCAGACGACCACGACGGGCCTTGCCATCGGTGGCAAGCAGCTCGAACGACATACGACAGGTGCGACTCATACTGTTTCCTCAGGGCCGCGCGGCGCGGGATTACGGGTGATGAACATCGCATCACCGTAGCTGAAAAAGCGGTACCCGTTGTCGACGGCGGCCTTATAGGCGGCCATGGTTTCGGGATAACCGGCGAACGCCGAAACCAGCATCAACAGCGTGGATTCGGGCAAATGGAAATTGGTGACCAGCGCATCGACCACATGGAACGGCCGGCCCGGGTAGATAAAGATATCGGTGTCGCCACTAAACGGCTTGAGCACACCATCGCGAGCGGCACTTTCCAGCGAACGCACGCTGGTGGTGCCCACGGCAATCACCCGACCACCGCGTGCGCGGCAGGCGGCTACGGCATCGACCACCTCCTGGCCGACTTCCAGCCACTCGCTGTGCATGTGGTGATCTTCGATTTTGTCGACGCGCACCGGCTGGAACGTACCCGCGCCGACGTGCAGCGTGACGAACGCGGTCTCGACGCCCTTGGCGGCAATCGCTTCCATCAGCGGCTGATCGAAATGCAGCCCCGCCGTCGGCGCCGCCACCGCACCGAGACGCTGGGCGTACACGGTCTGATAGCGCTCGCGATCGGAGCCTTCGTCCGGGCGGTCTATATAGGGAGGCAACGGCATGTGCCCGACACGGTCGAGCAGCGGCAAGACTTCTTCATCGAAGCCCAGCTCGAACAACGCGTCGTGACGCGCAAGCATCTCGGCTTCGCCACCGCCGTCGATAAGGATCTTCGAACCCGGCTTCGGCGACTTGCTGGAGCGCACATGGGCCAGCACGCGATGCGAATCGAGCACCCGCTCGATGAGGATTTCCAGCTTGCCGCCGGACGCTTTCTGCCCGAACAGCCGCGCCGGAATCACCCGGGTATTGTTGAACACCATCAAATCGCCCGGGCGTAAATGCTCAAGCAAATCAGTGAATTGACGGTGTGCGAGGGCGCCGCTGACACCATCAAGGGTCAACAGGCGACTACCGCGACGCTCGGCCAAAGGGTGGCGAGCGATCAGCGAATCAGGAAGCTCGAAGGTAAAGTCAGCAACGCGCATGATGGGGTTCGTCTAGCAGGGCCGGAAAGTCTAGCGGAAATATCGAAAATTGACCATGAAACGTGATTGACCAACGGTAATCACCTCTCTATACTTCGCCGCCATTGAGCCCTGATGGCGGAATTGGTAGACGCGGCGGATTCAAAATCCGTTTTCGAAAGGAGTGGGAGTTCGAGTCTCCCTCGGGGCACCATTTGCAGTACATAGACGACTACCAGCGTCTACGTAACACCCCTAGAGCCCGCTAACTGCGGGCTTTTTGGTCTCTGGGGTTCCACCCCCATCTCTTGCAAGCCAACCTCTTTTTGGTACATTTTCTGTACATATTCCAGTTCGAGAACCGGAGGTGTACAGCGATGCCATTGACCGTCTTGCAAATCAAAGCATCCAAGCCTGCCGACAGACCGTTCACGCTGAGTGATAGTTCGGGTCTTGCCTTGCTGGTGAAACCCAACGGCAGCAAGTATTGGCACTTCCGGTACACCTATCAGGGGAGGGCGGCGCGCATGTCACTGGGCGTGTATCCGTATATCTCCTTGCAGGAAGCCCGTGAACGAGCTGCAGAATGCCGCAACCTACTCAAGCAAGGCACCAACCCCGGCGCCAAACGCCGCGATGACAAACTGCGACAGCAGGAGGCCGGGCTCAACACCTTCAGGCGAGCCGCGGAGTATTGGTACCAATTCAAATCGGACTCCGGCCGCAGCAGCGCGACGCTGAAGAAGATCCGCGACTATCTTGATAAGGATCTACTGCCCGCTCTCGGCGAGAAGCAACTGGAGCTCATCACGCGAAGCGACTGCGCCAAACTGCAGGCCTGCATCGAAAAAAGAGGCGCCTTCAATGTTGCGGACAAGACCCGAACCTGGCTGAAACAAATTTTCAGTCAAGCCATTGCACGCGGCCTGTGCGAACACAATCCAGCCTCCGAACTCCATGCCATTGCGATAGCGCCACCGCCCACTCAACACTACCCACATCTGCACGAACACGAACTACCTGAGTTTCTCCGGGCCTTAAGCAAGACCACCAGCCGGCTACCAGCGAGGATTGCATCATGGATGACAATTCTGACGGCGAGCCGCCCCGGCATGGTCCGCTACGCAAAATGGGAGGAAATCGATTTTGAGGAAGGGATATGGACCATCCCGGCCGCCCGCATGAAGATGCGCAGAGACTACGTCAGCCCTCTACCTCATCAATTGATCGCCATGCTTACCAAACTGAACCAAAGCACTGGCCGCAGTCGGTATCTATTCCCAGGCAATGGTGAAAAGCAGCCAGTCATCAGTGAAAACACGATCAACCTAGTGTTCGCCAAGATCGGCTACAAAGGACGACTCGTCAGCCATGGCACTCGTCATACCGCAAGCACGCTGCTGCGCGAACATGGCTGGCTGAAGGACCATGTCGAAAGCCAGCTGGCTCACGTCGAGGGCGGCATCTCTGGCGAGTACAATCAAGCCCTATACCTGCCGCAACGTCGGATCATGATGCAGTGGTATGCAGACTATCTCGACGCCCTCAAAGAAGGCATTACAGCCAACCTTCGCGATCAATTTGATACTCGCGTTAATCAGTTCCTCGCACGCCCTTCTGCACCGCCTCTAACAGCATCTCATGCACACAAAGATGATCACCTCCAAAAGTTGCCTATCGAGACAGACTCAACGGAGACTCAGTGATCACGTGACGCTTCACCAATTCGACCCGGTCGACGACAACATCATAACCTTGCAAAACTACCGTGGCGTATTCCAGCACTGGTAAGTCGGTGAGATCTCCACAGCCCAGCCTTCCACGCGGGTCCATCCAAACAGGGCTGCAAAGCCGCCCTGTTTGGATGGACCTCACTTAATAAATCTAAAGCCTATGCAACTGTCTGTGGAAAACCACTGATTTCCACCGGTGGATAATTTCATCCACAGCCGCAGAACTCCCGAAAATTCGAGCCTTGACCCGAATTATCCACAGGCGTAGAAAAGATCGGGCAAAGCGCTGTCGTTGACAGCAACCCAGGTAGCCAGAACCTTTAAGGCTACGCCACACCATGGTGGTTCACCCAAAGTGCGATTAGCGTCCGGCGGCTCGCACAGTCACAGCGATGTGATGGATGCCTACTTTTCCCTGCGTGCCCACTGCGGCAACTCATTCCCTTTCATAGCTGCCCTGCAGCAACCTATCCGCTTGGCCATTTCCTTGCGCCAACCTGCGCCCGTCTCTTTCTTCCGGAAAGAGACGGGCGCTCCTACCACTGCTGCAGCCCACCTCGTACAAGGCATTGCGGCATTTCCCCTCGTGACAATCGGCGTGACAAACACCGAAAAGTCACCAGCAACAGCGATGCAGATGATGGTGCCGCAGCCTACAGAATGGACTGCACCTGACTGACAGTCAGGCACGCCCCGGTCATCGCTTCACTGCCTTCACCTGACTCAGGATCTCGCGGCACCGGTCTCGTCAGCCTGTGCAGCCTCCACCCGCCCACTTCCTCGGAAGTGCTCAGGAGGCCAGATCATGAGATGCCCAAGCTCCCGGTCGTAAAGAGCCGCCAGTCCCGCGTTAGTGGACAACCCTCACAGGTCGCAGGGGCCTTGATCCCTGATAACACTCAACATTCTTGGCGGGATGACGTGAGGAAAAAGCCTCAACATTTGGACTTCAATAGGAGTTTGATCATGGCGTTGGTCGGTAAACGGGATGGGCGCAATTTTGGATATGGCCGGCAATTGAGCTACGCCGGGCCGCAGCGCTGAAAGATCTATTTGGCTGCGGGCATTACGGCACGGTGAAGGCGCACAGTGATCTTTGGCAGGCATTTGTACGCTGGTGTCGCTCGGAGGATGGGCCGGGGTTTAATGATGCGCGGCAAATTGATCGGCAGACCTTGCTGGCTCACGCAGGATATCTACGTCAGCAAGTTGAACAAGGCGCTATCGGCATCGCCACCGCGCAAAACCGGTTGTCCAGCGTGAATCGAACCATGGCTGCGCTTCGCGGTGATCAATATGTGAAAGTGCCGAGCCCGAGCAAGGCGTTAGGAATGCGGCGGACCACCCTTCGCACAACCGCTCCCCAAGGCCAAGATCGTAATCAAGTTATGCGCATCGTCGAAGCACTTCGCGAACACCAAATGCCGCGCGCGGCGGCTATCGCTCAGTTGGCGCGAGCCACCGGCATGCGCTTACGCGAGGCGATTTTGGCCGACCTACCGCGTTTAAAACGTGAGGCCGAACGCTACGGCAAGATCAACATCCAGAATGGCACCAAAGGTGGCCGTTCAGGCGCGTTGGCACCTCGCTGGATCACTGTGGATGATCACATCCGTGACGCACTGAGGTTTGCCCAAAAGGTCTCGCCCGACGATAGCCGCAACCTGCTTGCAGCGAACGAACGCTACCTCGATTTCTTGCAGGGAATTGTCGGCCCCGCACCGGACATCCTCCATAAGAACAACCTCAAAGGCTTCCATGAATTGCGAGCAGCCTATGCATGCGAACGTTACGAGCAAATCACCCATCATCCCGTGCCTATCAACGGTGGCCATTGCTATCAGCTCAACCGACACCTCGATCAGGATGCCCGAGTCCAAATCAGCCATGAGCTGGGGCACGGCCTTATCGTCGTGGTGGCCGCTTACATTGGTGGTCGAGCATGAACACGGCATTCGATATGGAGCTGTTCCTGGCGGGCGTCTTGATCGGGTCACAAACACACGTCAACGCCACCTGCATCAGGCGAAGACTATCCAAACAGCGATCGCTGAGCGCTGGCAATGCGACAATCCATGGACTTGGCAGAGAAAACACCTTGCCTGGTTTTTGAATCACCATCTAAACCAGCACACTGAATCGACGCGCTATTATTTACTGATCATGCAATTACTCACTCATCGTCTAGGAAAATCCTGGCAGTTCCCCCCCTAAGCGAAGGTCAGAAAACGGCCGATTCTGTTGAAAAAGTCGGTTTTCTCAAACTGCCGAGAAATTGATCGGTGAAAACGCCTTTTAGCACGCTGCTACGTGAAATTTCAGTCAGTATGCCTCTGCGAAAATTCTGGACTTCAATTTCAGGCGCTTACTTTTTTGCCATGGAAACTAAGGCCGACTTTTTCAACAGAATCGGCCATAAGCAGCCGATCGGATATGCCTACGAAATTAGGGACGATTCAGTCCAGTTTTCGTTGCCCCCCCCCAGTCTGCCTCAGGCTTTCAGGAGGCGAATTCTAAACTCAACCCCATTTTCGACATTTAAAGCAGAGATCTTACCCTGCATGCTCACGACATAGCTGCGCACCATGTTAAGTCCCTGCCCCAAGTTATTCCCCGGGCCTGTTCTTAGGGAGACGCCATAATTGAATATTTCCTCTAATTTATTTTCTGGTATAGGGGGACCTTGATTGGCCACCGTGATTGAGACGTGCGCATTCTCCACACCGACGGATAGCACAATGGGCGTACCTGGAACCCTAAAATCATTGGCATTATTTATAACAGCATCTAACACCGACTCCAGCATATCCCCGTTTGCCAGGGCATATACCGAATCACCAGAACCATCATATACAATCTCTCCTATATGATGAGACTCACTGGCATTCACTAGATACTCTGTAATGTTCTCGCTAGTGGTATTTGCAGGTAAACTTGCAAAAATATCCTTCGGATGACGTTTGAGCCCAGCGTCCCCAACATCGCTATCAGCATAAGCTCCGGAGAGAGTTTCCAACGCAAACGAAATCCGGTCTATATCCCTCCGGTCAGCATCCCGCGCATCGGGATGCCTCGATATGAGGCTCTGTAGCGGCGACCGGATCTCGTGTCCAAGCGACAGCATAAGCTCCCTCTCTCTATTCGCCTTCTCTGTCGAGACTTCATTCGCTGACGTTAGAGCTTGATGAAGTTCCTGGATATTCTCCCAAAGAACGCCAATCTCACTTTTGCTTGAGCTTATGGAGTAAGGCGGATCCGTTCGGTCTTTCTCGTTGAACTTTTCTCGCATAAAAAGCGTATTCTTTCTGACCTTGTATAGTGGTGACAGAATAAAAATTTGTAGATAGACCAAAACAGCTACTAAGAGCGCAAATAGTACGAAAGCGAAAGCAATACTGGCACCAGCGGCCTCTCTCCACCCCGTCAGCACACTCGATGCGTCCCCTTGTATGCTGACAGCTGCCCCACCATCAATGACTGACTCCTTGGTGACGACGGGAGAGGAAACAAGAAAATTAATAAGCCAGTTGGTAACCTTGGCATAGAGCTCTTGGAACATTCCCTTTTCCGCCTCCGCATAGCCAGTAGCAGCGGAACGAACAGAGTACACCTCACCGGTCTTAGATTTAAAAGACAACTGCTCTCCCCGCGACAAATATCGGCGCGCATTATCAAGGGAAAATATTGGATCAGGCTGAAATTTGGTTGAGTCAAATATTTTTTCTTTCGCCCCTGCACCAGGTCGATGCAAGGAGACCGTTACTCTCGTCTCGTAGATATCCTCTGGTGGCCAGGGACGACTTGAGTCTTTGTTCGCGAGATATGCATCATCCAAGAACGAAGGCAACGGGATCTGAAAAATGAATTCAAAATCGCCCGAAGAGTCGCCCGAGTTTGCGGTCTTGAGCACTCGGCCTCTAATTTCAGGCTCCCTGGCATATGCTAAGTTCTTGGACTTTCCAGTCTTGAAACCCGTGAGGCTCCAAGCCTCGGAGAGATAGGGTACCGGCGCCTTCAGGTTTCTCAACAAGGGATCGAAGGTTATGGTGTAGTCGTCCCCCCTTCCCCGCGAACTAATGGACACAACAAATCTATGACCAGTTTCTGGATTATCCACATATCTCGGCGATACCAGTGTATCACTCGTGGAGAATGAACCGCGAATATAGGCTATTGCACCTGGCTCTTTATTATTCAGCACACCGACACAGACTCGATTTCTACTGGATGAGTCCAGAGAGTAGCTACAGCTTGGAAGCGCCTTAAGCTCGTCCGCATGGCCAGGCGTCACAGACACGTATTCGATGGGTAGAATATACGGAGGTATCCCTTGCGCACCAGCGGAAGGGGCGCTGATATTCAAAAGGGAAACACGCCCATCAAGCGAATCATACTCGTACGCAATTCGCTCAATAGTCCTGACGACATGTGCTTCATACTGAGAGGCGATAGAATTGAAGCTTAAGTCCAATGCAAACTTAGTACCTACCGAAACCACAACGAAAATGAGAAAAACAGCCCCATAGATAGATATGCGAATTTTGGCCTTGGCAAGATTAAGACGAAGCCTTGCAAGATCAAAAACTATTCCTGCCATCTTGCGCCCTTCATTCGCACCACATCTATACTCCCGTCCGCGTTCACCTCCTGCAAGGCCATTCGTATAGTTCGGAAGTGCTGCTGAAGCCCTTGGGGATTACGCCCACTCTTAACAAAGCAATACATATCATCATAAGCCACGACCGCACCCTGAGCGTTATATATCTTTTGAAGAATCATTTTCGCTGTATGAGGTATATTTAGCGCCTTATTCTTATAGTAAGCCTTGCCGGTCTCCTGACTTATATAGAAATCTGTAGCAGTATCACTTGATTCCTGCCTGAATTTAGACGCTCGATGCAAAACGCGGAGCGCCGAATCAATAAATTCTACAGGCTCAGTTACCGGCTTAACCAAGTAGTCCCAAACATCCAGCTCCAGCATTATTGACTTATAAACCAAATGATCCAACCCCGACACAACAATAACAGGACTATTGAAACCCTTACTATTAACCTTAACTATACCGAATCCTGCATTTCTATCTGGAGCCAACTCAATATCCAGCACAATCAGAGAGTAATTGTTTTTTACGATAGCTTTTTCAGCTGATTCCCGATCAAGGAACTGATCAACTTCCACATTTTCAGCTAGCTGCCTGCAATAACCCGCCAGCGAATCGTTAACTTCTTGGACATCTTCGATCACGGCAATTTTGTACATAGACCTATCCTCACTCTAATACCGATATGATTTTCCTTTGCAGGCCCTAGCGCAAGAGTCTCCGCATGAGGAAATCCTCACGTTCACCTGCTTTTCATCACACACCGCAGCGTTTACCGCGCTGTCGATGAGACGCCTCACTTTCATGATCAAAGCTATCCGCTAACCGCGTTTTTTCCTCACGGTTGCTCGCGTAGATTCCTTCCCATGACTCTGATCGTCACCAGAAGGAATTGTTCATGTCTCGTGAAAGCTTTCAAATTCTCGCGCTATCCGGCGGTGGATACCGGGGCCTCTATACCGCAACGATCTTGGCTGAGATTGAGCGTGAGCTGGGCGGCCCCATAGCTCGGCATTTCGACCTCATTGCAGGTACCTCTATCGGTGGAATTCTGGCCCTAGCGATTGCCAACGAAATTCCCGCCAGCAATCTGGTGGAGATGTTTGTGAAGAAAGGCCGGGATATCTTCAAACCTAGAACCCGCATGCCCATTTTCAAGTCGTCCTTCAGTAGCGAGGAACTGAAGACGGTCATATCAGCTGAAGACATGCTGGGGGAGCGGCTGCTGGGTGACGCCCTGCATCCCGTCATCATTCCCACAATCAACTACTCAACGGGTAAACCCGTTCTATTCAAGACACCTCACAACGAGAATTTCCGCCGCGACCATCTCCACAAGATGGTAGACATCGGGCTAGCCACCAGTGCTGCCCCCACCTATTTCCCGCGCCATTTCTTTCAACACAGTCAGTACGTCGACGGAGGTCTCTTCGCAAACGCCCCTGGCCTGCTGGCTGTCCATGAGGCCGAAACGTTCCTTGGGGCTGACGTTTCCCAATTGAAGCTTCTTTCTATTGGCACGATGTCCTCCAAATTCACTGTGAACCCTAAAAATAACCGTAATGGCGGCGCGGTCGACTGGGGTGGAGGCAACCCATTCAAGGCTGCTCAGCGCCTCTTCGGCCTGTCGATCTCGGTTCAGGAATCTCTGTGCGATTTCATGCTGATGCACAAGCTAGGAGACCGGTACACCCACGTTGATGAGGATCTGACAGACGATCGCTCAAAAGCCGTCGCATTGGATAAGGCCGACAAGAATGCACAGGAGGTGCTGCGTGGTGCTGGACTGGAGAAAGCCAAGAGCTGCCTGGGCGACCCAAAATTCATGAGCTTGTTTGCTCACAAAGCGGCAAGACCGAAATTCTTTTACGGCGCACATTCTCAATCTCAGGAGGAATGCCATGCTTAATCTCACCAAGATCTTCTACTCTTCCATTGCGAATACTGAGCATTTGCATGGCGCACTCCTTCCGAACGATGAGCAACGGGCCTTTCTGCGGTACTGTAGGACGAAAATCAAAGACTACTTAAAGCCTGCCATTGCGGCGGCCACAGTCCACGTACTGGGTATGCAAAAACAGGTGAAGCCCCGCTTTCGCACGCAAGGCTCTTGGGCCTATAGCACGTGCATTCAACCTGCACACACGCTCGACCAAGAAATGGATCTCGACTACGGTGTATACCTCCCGGTAGATGTCTGGCAGGAGAACGGCCCGCCGGCAGAGATGGCGAAGGCCTACTTTGACTTGGTCGAATCGCTGCTACAGATACTCTGTCTTCAGGAGGGGTGGACGCTTGTTACGGGCAACGATGCGAAAGACACCTGCATCCGCATCGATGTTGCAAGCTGGGCACACATAGACCTCCCTTTGTACGCAGCCCCGGCCGCGGACTTTGAGAAAGTGGTAGAGAAAACTGCCATGCTGAAGGCAGAAGCCAGGGCGATGGACTCTGCTAGCTTCGACATGATGTGTGAATCGATGGAGTCGATGGACTTAGTCTATGCCAATGCCCAAACCTGGGATGACCTTGATCAAATCATGATGGCATCGAGAACCGGGAAGTGGATCGCTTCAGACCCTGAAAGCGTTGCCAAGTGGTTCCGTGATCAGATCACGCGGTTTGGCGAGCTGGGGGAGCAATTCCTCCGGGTCTGTCGCTATATGAAAGCGTGGAGGGACTTCAACTGGAAGAGTGGCGGCCCCACCTCTGTTTCGTTGATGATTGCCATTGCCCAGGGCTTCGAAGGCAAAAGAGGTCGCGACGACATTGCCCTGGAGCAGGCCGCTGCGGTAGTTGCCAAAGCGGTGCGCGGTGATATCTATGAGCATGGCATAGATGAGAATGCGGAAGACTTCAACAGGCTCAAGCACGACAAACGTATCGAAGCCGGGCATGCTGCTGATCGCCTTGTAACAAGCCTACGTAGTTCAAGAAGCACCTCATCTCATCAAGGTTCAAACGCGCTTCATTCACTACGCGCGGTACTCGGCGATCGCATTCCCTTCTCCCCTGAGTTGATTCAAGAGGAGGCCCCGGCAAACATAGTGCGCAGTGCCGCACCTGCCATCGTCGCGACCCCCTACGTTCCTAACACTTCGGCAGGCTGACATGGACGCCAAACGAGTTGGGGATGTTCTTCGGTTAATGCACGACCTGAACTTTCGTGCATTGCCCATCAAGGGTGGTTGCCGGCGTTTTGTTGGGGACCTCGCCTGCAATGCAGGTGAGGTCAGCATTGAGTTGAGCCTTTCAGACTGGGACTTCATCGACTACCCCAAGATCCGTATCTTGGGGCAGCCGCACTTCTTACCGAAACGGATGGCCCATCATGTGACCGATGGCTCGTTCTGCTACATGGCCAAAGGAGAAGTCATCCTCGATCGTTACAACCCCGATAGCTCCATTCTGCGTTGCCTAAATCAAGCCACCGGGCTACTCAACGACCTCATTGCTAACCCTGCAAGAAACTTCAGTGACTTCCAAGCAGAGTTCCAGGCGTACTGGACGACTCCAAGCAAAGGCACAGTCGTGAATGTGGGCGTCGGCAACATGTCAGCCGCGTCCCGTTCAGCATCGGTTTACTCCCTTGTACCTGGGGAACGACTCCGAAGGGTTATCTCCACTGACGCCGACTCCACCTCCAAGATGGCTTCGGCGTGGGGAGAGCAAGCCGACGAAGAAACCAAGTCTCACTGCTGGATCTTTCGAAGCGTTGCTCAACCGCCAGTCACGGATGCTCTCCCCTGGACAATCAAACAAACACTCCGGTGGCTGAAGGAATGGGATCTCTCTCTTTACAAAAGTTGCCAAGCAGCCATCGAGACTGACAAGAAATTCTTAGACATCGGATTCGCTTACTTCTTGATTGACTGCCCAGCCGGTTGGGTGGGATTCAAATTCTCCATCGACTCGACGATCCGCAAAAGGCTCGCCCTTTCGCGTGGAGGCAAGTACCGAGGAAAAGCACTATTTCAGTTTCTGCTCACGTATGGCGGAGGTGAAAAAATTAGCAGGCTGCGAGTACAGGATCTCAGTCATAGCTTCATCGGTTCAAGAAACCTGACATCATCACTGGGGGCAGCTTTGTCCGGGAAAAAGGTGGCATTGATTGGCTGCGGCGCCATAGGCGGCTACTTGGCCCAGGCACTCATACGTATGGGAGCCGGCCACGGAGAAGGCAAGCTAGAGCTATTCGACCCACAGATTCTCATGCCTGAAAACCTAGGCAGGCATGCGCTCGGCTTCAAGTATCTTTTCAAAAGCAAGGCGGAGGCCCTGAAAGATGAGGCTCATCTGCAGCTACCAGGCATCAATATCGAGGCTCATAATCTCGACATGCGCTCGCCAAACTCCTTGAAGGACTTTGACCTAGTCGTGAACGCGACAGGCGAGGAATCTGTTGCCGAGATGCTGAACGAAGCCCAAATCAACGCAAAATACAGCTTTCCACCGATCCTCCATGCCTGGATCAAAGGCAATGGAGAAACCGTTCAAGCTTTATGGACTGATAGCCACGAGTTTGGTTGCTTCAGATGCCTGCGATCCAACGGTGAGGAAAGCCATATGCAGGAACGATTCCGTGTGCTCAAAGAAGATCCTGAGAAGTCATACAGAGCCTGCCAACACTACACACCGTACGCAGTGTCCGCCCCAATTTCTGCAGTAGCGTTAGCGACAGACTTGATTGTCGACTGGTTGAGGTCAGATGACCCAAGCCCCCGCTTCAGAACAAGATCAGTCGAAACAGCCGATGTCTTTAAGGTTAAAAACCAGAACATCAGGCCGCTAGATGGCTGTCCCGCATGCTCAACGAAATAATATTTTCTTGGCCAGACGGTTCCGGACGGTACGTTCTGATCGAAGAGCATGTGTGGGAATTTCTCTTCTCGCATGCACAGACAAAATCCAACACGACTGAAGCTGGAGGCATCCTTTTGGGCCACAGAGCCGGCGACCACATTCACGTAATCTCGGCAACCGGCCCCCTCTCGAACGACAAGAGAACAAGACTTAGCTTCGACCGCCTGGATACTGGCCATCAAAAAGCTGCACATCATGCTTGGGCAAGTAGCGGAGGTACTGTCGACTATGTGGGAGATTGGCATACGCACCCGCAGAGCATCCCCACGCCCTCAACCAAAGACTATGTGGAGTGGAAGAAGCTGACAAAGGCACTACCGAGCTCGCACTTATTCGCCATCGTAGGTTCGTCAGGTAATAGCTTCTGGCTTGGTTGCGGAGCGAACCTGCAAGAGATTCTTCCACTAACTAGGGTCTGAATCCAACCTAGCTTTGTGGATACCCTCAAGCGTCAGCTGCAGTTTGTAAACCAATGCGGGCCAGTCCGCTTTTGGTCGACTGCGGCCCTCGTGACTGGCAGCAATCGACTGTGGATGCACCCTCCTCCCGGCGTCCTTCCACCATGCGCAACTCCCTACCGAGGTCAGTAATCCCCCTGCTACGCTGAAAATTTCACGGAGGATTGCACAATGCCAAACTCAGACTTACTCCCTTCCCTGCTATTTAAACCAGCTCGCCCTAGAGGCCGTCATCATGGAGCTGTCGAACTGGGTAGAGATGCGCGGATCGGCGGACATCGCCGACAATGTTCGGGGCGCCCTGGACACGATCGATCGAAACGAGGAGTTCATCAAGATAACGCTTGCTGTGCTCATGACTCCCGACTAATCGCGAAAGTTCGCCATGTGTCGGTTCGGCATTTTTTTGGCAGACCAGGGAGCCTATCCGTAACCAGTTCCTTGTAGATATTATTCACAGCTCGTCGGAAATCGGATGGAGAAATCCGATCAAGCGTCCATCCACACCAGTCCTTACTTGAAACAGGTAGGGTGTACACTTCGCGGTACAACGTGGAAGTGTACACATGCAAAAAACTATGTTAATTATATAGTTATGCTATTATTCGAGTCTCCCTCGGGCACCAAAATCAAGAAAGGTCTTGCTTAGCAAGGCCTTTTTTTTCGTCTGTCGGAAAGTGCCCGCTGTTCATTCGACGGCCACCCGCTCAAGCGAGAATTCCAATGCTCCAAACACAAGCTCAAAGTCTGCTGGCGATCTCTTCCCACATGTAGTCGTAGTTGTATTTCAGCCAACGAACCAGCAACTTGTCGAACTGCCTGCGTGACCATCTACGCTGCCGCGCCGCGCACCTTTCCTCTATTTCGATCCTGAGCCAATCAGGGTCAAAACCCGTCCAGACAGTGGGTAAAGCCGCCGCAATGTTTGTAAAGCACACTGGCGCGACTTCTGAATAAAAAATCTCGTAGAGCACCGCTGGATCGACGCCTTTGAGCTGACGTGCGATGTAATCGTAATCAGTGGGAAAATGGTTGAACGGTTCGGACAGTGCGGCTCTGACATTTGTCAGTTGTGGTTCAGTCAGAAAATGTCCCAACGCGAAATCTCCTCCAGTACTTCATCTAGCGAGTCCGCCAGCAGTCCTCCCACAGCCCCGCCCGACGACTGATCGCACCAAGACCACTGCAATTGCGCAGAGACAAGCGCCAGGGCCGCCTGCACCGGCCAGAATGCCTCCAGCGCCCTCTCTCTCCCACGATGATGCCTTGCCGAGCCGCCCCCTTTAGGTTTGTTATCGAATCGCCAGGGCAGCGGCCACGAGAACGCCAAGCTTTCCCATGATCACCATTTTTTTGTGCCTTTCGTGAACTTGGCATCATCCCGACCGACAGCTTCCAGAATCGCTTACATGCCGATAAGGTCGACGTGCGAGTGATCGACTTCGTTGACGAGGGGTCGCACTGCTGAGGATGTGAGATAAGCCCCAGGCGGGTTACACCGCGATCGGCTAGCGTATGGCTGATCCCATGGCCACCAAGTACCTCAGAAGTAAGCGTCTGGGGAATACACCTGTCCCAAAACCCGGTCTTGGTGCGTTCACCGGCGATGGAAAGGTACAATCTTTCTCTTATATTTCGCTGAGACGGATTTCATGCATTTATACATCGTGCGGCATGGTGAAACCTGGGCTAATGCCGAACATCGATACCTTGGATCTCTTGATCCAGAACTTACCGCGCTGGGCCGCCAGCAAGCTCAAACGCTTTGCGAGCAATTGCCCGCAAGCCTTGATGTACTTGTCGTTTCTCCACGCCTCAGGGCGGTACAAACCGCTAGTATTCTGAACGAACGCCTCAAGCTCTCGCCTGAAATAATGGACTGCTTCAGAGAGCGGGATGTCGGCGTTTTCGAGGGGTTGACCCAAGGCGATGCCAAGAAGCGCTATCCGCAACTCTGGTCGCAGAACATCACTCGACTTTGGGATGCTGGGCCGACCGATGGTGAGTCGATCTCTGACGTTGTGAAACGAGTGCGAGACGGTTTAGCTGAGCTGGAATCGAAATATCCCTCCGAAACT
The DNA here is from genome assembly GCF_054344005.1 of Pseudomonas sp. GNP014. Taxonomy (NCBI): domain Bacteria; kingdom Pseudomonadati; phylum Pseudomonadota; class Gammaproteobacteria; order Pseudomonadales; family Pseudomonadaceae; genus Pseudomonas; species Pseudomonas sp. GNP014. The sequence goes on from NZ_JBTGUS010000001.1 coordinate 6,340,233, forward strand.
GTTTTGCTTGTAGCACACGGCTTCGTTGCAAAAGTAGTCAGAGCACTGGCCATAGGAGACTTTTCAGACTTCTACGAATGGCAGCTTTCAAACGGTAACATGCTGTTTTTGCAAAGCTTCAATATACCTACACAAGATCTTGAAACTCTGAGGCGCTCTCTGCCCATAGCGTGATGTGGGCTGCTGCCAGTTTTGCGGCAGCAACTCCGTAATCTCACTTGCCCGCTGCGTCGGTAGACGAGCCAGCACGTCCTTCAAATACGCATACGGATCATGATCGCCGCCGCCCGCTTGCCGCTACGCAGCGACCCGGCAAAAAACCAGTTCGACCGCCCAAGCACCCATGGCCGGATCAAGTTCTCGATCTGGTTGTTGTCGATGGGCACAGCACCGTCTTCCAGGTAGCGCGTCAGCGCTACCCAGCGTTTGAGGCTTTAATCCAGAGCCTTGGCCGTGGCCGCCCCCTCAGGCACAAGTTCACGCTGGGCCAACATCCACTCATGCAGCTTTTCAGCGATGGGCACGGCTGTTTCCTGGCGTAATCGCCAACGGTCTTCGTCGCTCATTTCCTTGGCGTGTCGCTCGACTTCGTACAGCCCGCCAATCGAGTGAAGCGCCTGCTCCGCCAATTGGCTTTTATTGGCTACATGCAAGTCAAAGCACTTGCGGCGTGCATGGGCCATGCAGCCGATCTCGGTGATGCCCAGCTCAAAGCTGGCCTTGTAGCCGGCAAAGTCATCACAGACGAGCTTGCCGTTCCAGGTGCCCAAGAAGTTACGCGCATGTTCGCCAGCACGGCTGGGGCTGAAGTCGTAGACAACGGCCTTTAAGGCCGAGAACGGCGCAGTGCTGTAGGCCCAGACATAAGCGCGGTGGGTTTTCTTCTCGCCGGGCGCCAGCATTTGTACCGGCGTTTCATCGGCGTGGACGACGCGCTGGGCCAGCACTGCTTCTCGCAACACATCGACCAGCGGCTGAAGCTGCACGCCGGTTTGGCCCACCCAGCGCGCCAGTGTCGAGCGCGGGATAGCCAGGCCGGCGCGGCCGAAGATCTTTTCCTGTCGATACAGCGGCAGGTGGTCGGCGAACTTGGCCACCACCACGTGTGCCAGCAGGCCGGCATTGGGGATGCCCTTGTCGATCACCTGCGGCGGTACCGGCGCCTGGATCAGTGTTTCGCACTTCCGGCAGGCCCATTTCCCACGCACGTGGTGTTCGACGGTGAACACGCCCGGCGTGTAGTCCAGCTTCTCGCTGACATCTTCGCCGATGCGCTGAAGCTGGCAGCCGCACGCGCACTGAGTGTTGTCCGGCTCGTGATGGATCACAATGCGTGAGAACTGCAGTGGCAACGGCGCGCGCTTGGGTTGCTGGCGTGGTTCTGCCTGTGCGGGAGCGGGATGAAGTGCTTATAACTCCGCCTCGATGGCTTCGAGGTCGGTATTGAGCAGGTCATCAAGCAAGCTACCTTGAGCCGGGCTGATCTGCTCGCTGCGCTTGGCAAACTTGTGGCGTTTGAGAATGGCGATTTCGTGAGTGAGTTGCTCGATGATCGTCTCATCACGATGAATTTTTCTGTCCTGGGTGTCGATCTTGGATATCAACTGCGCAGCCAGTGCGCAGTTGTTCGGGAGTCATTTGGTCGAGATCGGGCAAGGAAGTCATGCCGTGGATTTTACCAAAGCAGCCCGAGTGCTACAGCTGAAAAGAGCGTTTAAAGCAATGTAATTACGCCGCCCGCACCGACTCGTTGCCAAGGTAATCCAAGTACCAGCGCCTGAAGTTGTTCGGGGTCGAGTTCGACCTCCGCCCCACGATGAAGGCCTGACCAATGAAACTTACCTTGGTTCAAGCGCCGTGCAGCCAGCCAGATACCGACGCCGTCGTGCACCAGGACTTTCATGCGGTTCGCCCGACGGTTGGCAAAGAGGTAAGCGCAGTGCAGCTTCGCCGCACCGAACACCGCGACCACTCGGGCCAACGCAGTCTCAGTGCCGGCGCGCATGTCCATAGGCTCGGTGGCGAGCCAGATGGCATCGACGCGAATCATTGGGCCAGGCCACGAATAAAACACGCGCAGCCGTCCGGATCCGAGGCTGGCCATTTTACGGTGATAGATTTATCACCCAGAGGTAGCGAGATGATCATCATCTCTTCTGATGCTCGCCTTGGTACCACTTTTACCGGAACGAAAGCCGGCAAGGTTGCAGGCGATTGATCCCGGTAGGTCGGTAGCCACTTGCGGATCACGTTGGCATTGATGCCGTGATGGATGGCTACGCTGGAAATCGTCGCTCCGGGCTGGAGGCATTCCTGGACGACCTGGGCTTTGAATGGTTTGGGGCAAGAGCTTCGTTGGCGCATGGAAATCCTGGCGACAATGGCGATCGCGGACACGATCGTCCTTAATGCTGGGATTTGGAAGGTGTGTTCGCCGGGCGCTTACCCTCAGAATGCTTTTTTTCGAGGACAAAAC
>NZ_JBTGUS010000002.1:0-14232 GCF_054344005.1 Pseudomonas sp. GNP014
GAGACGTCGGCGCCCGACCGCTGGCGCCCACGCCAGACGAACGGCGAGGTCATTGGTCTTGCCGCCGCTGTCGACCAGAAACACCTCATCCATGCCTCCGGCGTGAGTCGAGCAAGCGTCGGAAACTGGCGACCGCCAGGAGTCGAACCGGGGGAAGTTGGATCCAGCAGCGACCATCGCCGGCTCTGCCACCGCCATGCGCGGATGGGCCACGCCCAGACCGCGACATCATCGAAGACATGTCCAGGTAGTAGTGGCCCTGCATGTCGATCAGGCGACGGCGCGAGCCGCGCTGATGCGCGGCGGGTCACGAACAGCGTCTTCTGCGTGCGGGCGAAACTGGCGTCTATGCTGCGCCAGCAGGGTCTCGTATTCCAGCTCCGGGCCGGCATCACAGGCCAGCCGAGAAACGCGGCCTGCGACGACACAATGCGCCTGCCACGCCGCCGCCGGGGCTGGTGTGCAGAACAGCGGGGCCGCCGAGCCGTGCACCGCGACACAACCGCACCAGCAACGGGCCACTGACCGCGCCCAGGCTGCCCTCGACCAGCGCTGCGCCGCTTCGCAGCCAGGGTGCGACACCCGACAAGCGCATGTGAGTCGCGGGCCGTCCAGCTGCAGCGCTCGCTAAATCGATGCAGCACACCGGCAACGGGCGCATCCACCGCAGTGCTGTTGTACACACGCAACTCGACATGCAACGGGAAGTGTTGTTCGTCGGCACTGTCAGGGCGGGTGCGCGACAAACGGGGTTGCCTGTAACGGCCTCGCTGCTCAGGGCGATGGGCCGTTGCTGCTCTCGTTTAGTACTCGCTGGTCAATACTGTCTGTTCTCCAGTCACCCGCTTCTGAAATGCGGTCGAGCACCTCGAGATCGATCAGCGCGAATCCGCCGTCACGCCCGGCAACTGGCGCACCTTTCACTGTCGATGACTGGCAAGGCCTGGCTGAATGGCGCTGAGGATTGCTGCTCCTCCATCAGCGCCAGCGGTACCGAGGCGGCGATGTGGAAGATCTTCACCACCATGGACAAGGTCGCGGCTGTAATGGTTGCTGGGGTCGATGCTGACCTGGCTGTTGTCGCTATGAGCACCAGCATGGCTGCGTGGTCATGATCAAGGGCCTGACAATGCTGAAGTTCTTCGTGTCCTGCAGCGGATCGACCGCGTGAGAGCCTGAACCGCTGCAACACGACAAAAGGATCGCCACCGCGCGCACGCAATAGCGTGGCGCAGGTCACCGACAGATCGGTGATGTGCTGCTGGTGCGCACCAGATCGCCGAAGTCGATCACTCCTGCAATTGCTCAGTGCCGCTGCGTATTGCGCCGCCAGACGGTGTTGTCGTCGGTGATGTCCATGTGGATCGCCTGCACCGGCAGCTTGGCGCTGGGTTGCTGCAGTCGGGTTCGGCCTGTTCGGCGGCGTCGGCGATCAAGGCACGCTGCGATTCGTCGATCACGGCAACAAACGACGTATCAACGCACGGCGTGGCGGGCGTCCCATCGGCAGTGTACGCGCCAGCCCTGGATGGTCGAACCCGGCCAGCGCCAGATCAATCGCCCGCAGAAGCTGGCCCAACCTGGCCACCATGCTGCTCGAAATGATCGAGACGGTCAGCGGCTGGCCTTCGATGCCAGTACGTACATGGACCGCTTCGCCACCGGCTTCGAGTGTCAGCAGATCCTGACCGTCATCGGCCGCAATCACCGTGGATATTCACCGCAGAATGCGCCGCGAGGAGTCGAGGCCGGCATGCTGGCGCTGGCAACTCCACGAGGGCGTGGCACAATTTCAGGACGAAGCGCCTGCGTGCGCTGTCCACATGGAATGGATCCTGCTGGCCACCCAGGGGGTGCAGCGTACCGCTGAGCCTGTAATGGTCCGCCAGCCATTGTCGGGGCTGTGAGAAACCTGCGGGCGGCAGACTGGCGCGATGGATGAACGTGGCGAGCGGCATGAAACGACCCTGAAATTTTATTAAGACGCCTACATCGCCATCGCAGACGCGCAACCCCCGCCTCGCGGCAAGACAGTATTCTGCGAGCGGGAAGATCGGCGCCCTTCGGACTCGCGAGAATGGTGCCTATTCATCCTTCCACGGAAACTTCATGAACGTAATTATCATCCGAACCGCCGTGTTCGATCATTGAACCCAAAAGGGGTATTTGGTGATGGAAAGCGCGGCTTTTTTTACGAGAGCTTCAATGCCAGGGCTTCGAGGACGATCTGGGCGACCCCACCCCCCGTTCAGGAAGACCATCGCGCTCGGAGAAGGTGCTGCGGGGCTGGGATTACGACTGGAAACACTCAGGGCAAACTGGCGCGGGTCGACGGCCGCGAGGTACTGGGATGTCGCCGTGGACATCGTCGGAGCCACTGCATCGGGCCAGTGGGTGCGGTCGCTGCTGCTGCTGACGATGTCAGATGGTCTGGAAGGTTTTGCGCATGGCTTCGTGGTCCGAGCCAGTTCGCTGATCTCGACAAGACCACCGACTTCACGCCTGGAGCCGAACGAAGACATCCTGCTGGGACCGACCCGGACCTGGCCATCGACCGGCAACTCGACGAAGTGCTGAACTGTCGGCCAAGGATCAGGCAGCGGTGTTCTTCAAGGACGCCATGCTTTCTGAGCGTGGCATATGCGTGGTCATTACAGGCGTATTGGATGAAACTATTTCTCCCTCAAGAACCCGCTGGCGCAGCCTCGCTCCTGCTGGCCCGTGCCTGGTGCTGCTGTGGCCGCTGGAGCATCTGGCCGAGGTCACCACCGCAGCGAACTGGCGGACAGTTGCCAGACCCTCGACCTCGACGTCGCCAACCTGCTGGGCACCTGGACCGCGACGAAGCGCTGCCGCAGATCGGCGACCTGCCGGCCCGCGCCTACTGGAGCGCTCAACGACGGCGCCACCGAGGGCAACGCTCAACCGCTGCGCAACAGATCGCCGCCGAGACTGGCGGCGCCGAAGTCAATGCACCTATGGACACCAGCGGCGAGACACGGCGGCGTCGAACTGGACAAGTACTACAGCTTCGTCTGGGCCAACTTCTTGTTCGTCGTATCAGCGAAGCCATGGCGGTGTCTGGGGCGTTCTCTTCGGCCTCGGCACGAACCCCGCCAAAACGTGGTCAACTCCTCGCTGCCGCCGCGCGCAATGGTGAAAAGATCATCGGCGACTGGCTGAATCAAGGTCGACCTCGACGACACCGAAAGCCTCGGCAAAACCGAAGAACTGCTGGGCAACCGACCATAACGGGGTGGTCATCCTGAACCTCGCGCCCCGACGCGCTTTCGCTCCACGCGCGTCCTGAGCGATACGAGCGCTGGCTGATCACGGCCATTCCAGCCTCACCCGACGCCGTTCGTCAACTGGAAGCGACGCCGTGGTCTATGCAAACCGACGACATCGCCAACCGGCTGAGCGTGAGCATTCTCGCCCGCGACGCTGATCATCGTCCTGGTGCAGTGGTCGCCATCGGCGGCAACTGGCTGCTGGTGGTGACGCCGTCGCCGAACGACGACCAACGCCGCCGGCATGATCCTGGAACGCATCCGCCTTCGGAGCCAAGGCCGCGACCTGGAAGGCGGTCGCCGAGCGCACCAGCGATCTGGAAGGCTCGAACCGCTGCTGAAAGAGGAAAAGCGCTGAGCGCGAACAGGCGCAACAGGAATCGGGTGCGTGCGCAGGACGATCCGGTCAAGGCTGGCAAACTGTCGGTGCTGGGCATGATGTCGGCGAAGATCAGCGACTGAAACGAATCAACCGCCTGCGGTGATCCGCAGCTACGCCGAGACGCTGAAGCGCCGCTCGATCATCAGCGGACCGACGATGCTCGCTGGTACTCGAAACTGATCAGCGAAACCGACCTGTACGCATGGCCTCGATCATCGCCGACCTGCGCGCCTTTGCCGGCCGCGACCGGCATGCCGGGAAAGCGTGGCGCTGCAACCGGGCACCTGGACGATGCGCTGCGCGACCCGCCAAAAACGCCGCCGAAGCATGGAAGCTCGAACCGATCCGAACCGCCTGCTGCTACTGTGGGTCGAAGCTGGGCCGCCTGCGCCAGTGGTGCTCGGCAACCTGCTGGTCAATGCCTCGACCATGGTGCCCGCCGCGAAACCTGCGGCTGAGCGCCGAATCCACCGCCGACGGCGTCAACCGGCATTCGCGAATGGCTGGGTCTGCATGGAAGCCTTGGTCGCGCCAGCGAGCCCTTCGACACCACCAAGACCGGCACCCAGGGCCTTGGGCCGGGCCTCACCGTGAAACCGATGCGCGCCTTCGGTGGCGAACGTCGTTCGCCAACCACAAGCAGGTGGTGCTCTTGATCTACCTGCGACTGCGCGCCGGCGCACCCGGTCAGCCTGTACCGTCGAGGTATCGAAGTGCATGACGATCTGACATTCGATTCCAGGTGGTGTTGATCGACGACGATCCGCACTCGCGTCAGGCCTCGGCGACTCTGGACCGGGCTGGTTGAAGCTGCCACTGGCTGAAGCCAAGGCCTGGCTGGGCAGCTTGAACGCTACTGGCCAGGCGTGGTGGTCAGCGAGATTGGGATGCCGGCATGGACGGCTGGAATCGTGAGCGAGCTGGACGCCGAGGACCTGGAGCCACCCGTGCCGTCGATCACCGGCCACGGCGACGTGCCGTTGGCGGTGCAGGCGATGCGCGCCGGTGCTGATGATCTGGAAACTGTTCGCCAGCGATGCGCTGCTCTACAGCGTGCGCCGCGCCCTGGCCCTGCGCCGCCTGGTGCTGGAGCAACCGCAGCCTGCGCCGGGCCCTCAGCGAACCGCAACGAACTGAGCGCCGACGCGCCAACTCGGCCCCGATGTCGCGCCTGCGCGAACAGATCGGCGCACTGGGCCGAACGTAAGGCCGACGCGCCGACGGCGAAACCCGCGCCGGGCAAGAAGTCGTCGCCGGCGTTGCACGACCTGTCGAGCCGGTGCAATGGCTGCTCGCGGCCAGAACGCCGGCACGGGCCGAGTCGGTGGTCGAGAGCGAACTGTTCGGCCACGAACCTGTGCTCGATGCGCGCAGAAACGCTGGATCGGCACCGAGTCGCCAACGGCGGCACGCCGTCCTCATGAAATCGAAAGCATGAGCATGGGATGTGCAGGCGAAGTCATGCGCATGCCGCAAGAGCGTGCTGTCAATGCTGCGGCAATCAGCTGATCCGCTGGGATTCGCGTCATTGCTGCGACGAAGGAAGACCTGCTGCTGCTGATCAGGTCGATCTTGTGCCGACCGGCATCCACCGCCTCAACGTCGCCGCCGTCATTTTCGCCGTCGCGCGAACGTGGTGAAGACGTGCTGGTGCTGTTCGAGCATCATGCCGATCAGCTCAGCGCCGGCCATGGAGTTCGTCTACGAACTGGAGCCGGACAACGTGCTCTGCTGTGCGGCACACCTGGCTGGTACGCCGCCGGTAATCGCAGAACGCTGCCGAACGTTCCGCCCTCGGCCTGGAGCCTGCGCTGGACAAACGGCGGACACTGATGGCGGCGGCAGTGCTGTGGAGGTCATCAGCGGCGGCCTGAGCCGAGCAAGGAAACCTCGAGAAAATCGTTGATCGCCGCTGAAGCTGTGCGTCACAGTTCGTGCGCAGCCTCGCCGAAGCCGTGGCATTCCGCGCAAACCCCACGACAAAGCGGCCAAGCACGGGTCGAATTTCGAGCAACGCCGACGGAGACGAAGCCGAACGAACCGTGCGACAGCCTGATCCGGACCGGTGCTCATCGACGAGATCGCCGACCCGCGACATGGGCCGACACCTACTGGCGCGAGCAACAGCTCGAAGTTGCACTTGCCGCTGGAGCCGAACGTCAATCACAAGAGCATCATGTTCCGGCGGCAGCCTCTACTGCGGCGTGGTGCTCGGCGGGCTGGGGCTGGCTGCATCCGCGCCTGAAGGAGGAAGGCATCAAGTACGCACATCGTGATCGAGGAAGGCGATCAGTGATCGACTGCCGGGTCACGGTGATGCGACGGCGATTCGCCCTGCACCGGAAGCGTGGTCCGGAGAAGTTCTGCGACGTACGAGCGCTATGGCGCGCACGGTTGACGCTCAATACGCGGATCGTTAACGTGGTAAGTGATGAGGATGCTGTGATATTTACCGGGCAGAAAATTTTGCACTGTTAATATTATCTTTACCCCTAGCCCTCTCCCCGGAGGGAAGGGATCTATCTAGAGGTCTCTGTGTCAGACAATTCCACTGAAATAATTGAGCGATTATGGAATCAGAAAGTGGCTCAAGTCGGTGAACTTCAGCATCCCCGAACTCGGTCTCTCCTTCGGGAGAGGTGGACCAGGCGTCTTGCGTCAGACATCAAAGCTGAAAGATCGGCAGCGATCATGGATTCAGTAAGTGGTGGAAGTCGGTGAAATCTCTCAAGCACTCCCGAACGCTCCGGGGGAGAGGGGGCTGGGGTGAGGGAATCGAAGAGTCGTTAGTCACCCGAGTCAGCTCCAGCAAAAAATCTGGAACTCATGCCGCTCTCGCTGCAGCGCTGAGAAAGAATCGATCGAAGCAGCGATTCCGCGCGGGAAGGCAGAACGCTTCGCCTGAATCAGAAAATCTCGCCGCGGCACCTGGACACGCCCTGTGCCGCTGTGGTGTCCGATTGCGACGCTCGCGCCAGGCGCGGTAAGGTCGCCGCGCCTTCGACGATAGGCAAAACTTCAACGAACTGCTGATCGCCAGTCGGAGCCGACCGAGACGCACCAACTGGTCGAGCAACCTGCTCAGGGCTCAATGCCGACGACGGGCCACGACTGTAAAGGCCTCGCCCTGGCCTGGTACATCGTGCACCTGAATCAACACCGGCGTCCGCTTGTCTCGCAACGCGCACCTAGCTGTGTCGCCGACGTAGAAGCGACCATTGGCTCGCATCAACACCGTCACCACGCGACCGTCTTCGATCAGCGCGACGTCGATGCGGGTCTCGCTGCCGCTGATGAACTTCTTGGTCCGATCAGCGGATCGACGCCGACCAGTGCTGCCATCCGGCGCGACGGCTCGCGGGATCGGCGTCCTCTTCGGACAAAACCGGAGTATCCGGATCGAGTGCTGTCAGCCGGGCGACGATCAGATGATGTGCTGCGAGATCCGCAGCGGCTCACCGGCGAATCATCGGACCTGCACGACTTCAACGCCGACGCGCCAGAACGGCAAAAAACTGCTCCGCCGGCCTGCAGGCCAGTTCGGACCACCGGCGCCATCATGGGATGGGGGAAATTTATTGAAGACCTCACTCATGACGAAAAAATCCTGCGCGTCAAGATCATGGTCCAGAAAGCGCGGCCAGTGCGCGGCCTCCGGAGAATCGCGGGTTCCGCGCCAGCGCGACAGTCCACGCAGGTCATCTTGTCGACCCGCACATCGGCTCGGCGATCACCTCCAGATGCTCTTCGTACAGATCGGTGGCAAGCACGACCTGGATTCTGCTCACTGAACCGGCGACAAACGACAGCTTGGTCAGGTGCTCGAGTCGGCGGTGCGCCGAAACCGGCCTCTTCCTCCAGCCACGCTCGGCCGCCGCCAGCACATCCTCACCCTGGTTCGATCAAGCTCCGGGCAGCCAGATGAATCGTCCAGCGCCTGCTGCAACATCTTCGACGAGCACCGCGTGTTCGGCATCGAGTATTGCCACAATCATCGACCGCGCCGAGTGAACCTCCGCCGACCAAAACGCTCAAAGTATGCTCCACCATCGGAGAAAAACCAGCTTCAGTTCTTCGACACAAACAGGCGACTGGTGGCGACGATCTCGCGGGCAAGTACGGTGGGTTCCGGCGCATGCAAAGCCTCCTTGGCGTGAACGTGCACCATAACGCGGCTCTCCGATTGTTGACGTCGGATATCTCTTCGATCGTCGAGACGCTGTCGCGATGCCTTCTTTACTGTGGTCCGCATCCATACTGTCGTCCTGCACATGGACCGTACGTTGCTGGATCCGGTTTCCCAGATCATTTCCTGGCCGCAAGAACTGCCCCAGCGTTACGCCGACCTGCACGGCGAGCCGGGCGATGGCCGAGATGGAATCCAGCCGCTGTTCGACGACGCCGGCCAGTTGCAACGGCAATCGCCTGGATCTCTGGAGCGCCGAAGCGAAACTATCGGCGAACTGCTTGGAAATGGTGCATCGTATCGCGTTGCGCCCTGAACGCCGACATCTTTCCGCACGCGATCAAACGCTGGCAAGTGGGTGATCATGATCATCAACGCGACCGCGGTCGCCGTCGCCGAAACTGGAACGGATCGAAGCGGACCGCAATTCGAACGGCCGATCAGCTACGATGATGGTTTCTCAGCGGCACCCGCAATTCTGGATGTTCTCAGGCACAGATCGACTTTGATCGGCACGAGCTGTCGATCGACGATACGTCGCTCGATCGGCGCAGTGCGCGGCGTCTTCGGCGATGCGTACTGCTGGCGGTCAAGGAGCTGGACAAGCCGCAAAGGGCTGAGGAAGACCGCCGAAGTTCGTGGTCGAGGATGACCGCGACCTGATCTAGGTCGGCAAATCCATCGCGCCGAGGAAGCTCGCTCCCCACTGGAGGCCGAAGCCGACACGCTCTCGACAGACGCGCAGACCGTGACGGACCCCCGCGCCGCTGTTGGGGCCGTTGCGCGGCCGAGCGAGCAACTGGCACAAAGGCTTCGGCTTCACTTCGGAAACACGAGTTGGTCCTGCAGGAAACCTCGTTCATCTTGAGCATCGGTTTGTTGGCTTCGAAGATCTTGGTATTCGGTTGGCGTCGCTGTAAACCGTACGAGATCGGCACCGAGCGTGTCCCTGAACTTTTCACCTCGACAAACCGGCGGCCGACGACGATCAGCCGGTCACGGTGATCTGGTCTTCGACATGCCGAGATACCGGGGTTACCGACGGCCAGCAAATCCTCTCCTTCCTCTGGCTCGCCACCTCACCGGCGACCGTGACGTCCACCGTCGACGGTGGCCTGCACATTCCTGCACCGCCCAGCCCTGACCTCGCCAACCGCCAACCTTCAACTGCGCGGCATCGGCATTACCCGGTCAGCAGTATCAATCAGCTTCTCGCCGTCCTCCACAAAGCTGAACAGACTCATAGTGCACACCTCGATCTGGGTATCAAGATGTTCAAGCTGTACCATCAGCCACACCCGGTTCCAGGCCGACCAACGACCTGGCCCGCGTAAAGCGCGGCAACCGCCACCCCGCCGAGCACGCACCGGAGCGAAGATGGACATCAAGCAGCGAACCTGGATCGCCTCGACGAAACCGTCATCGGCCCAGGCTGCTGCCGCCGCCACATCACGCAACCGACGTCTCGTCGATGCGTCTACGAGCCCTCTCGAAGAAGCTCGCTGCCGCGGCCACGCGGTCAGTGCTTCAGGGTCTCATGGTGCTGGGCGAGCGAGTGCTGGCGTGGGCGCGTTCGGTGATGCCCGCTACGACGGACTCGCAGGCGGAAGCGGCGGCGTGTCGCGGCAACCTCATCGGCATGTTGTGCTGGGTGTCGTGCTGCTGTCGAGCTTCGATCCGCTGCCACTGATGCAACGTTTGCATGCGGCGCACCGAACCCGGCGTTTCGAAACGTCGGTGCTGAGTCCGAGCAGATCCTCGAACATCTTGCTAAACACCGCATCGACCTCGGCGGTGCCGCATCCTCGATCGCCTGGATTGATGAATGTTTCGAAATCACTGGCCTTCAGCGAATACTCGCATGGGGCCTGCTGTATGACCAGCGCAGCTTCCTTCGGCCAGGCAGCGTCGAGCTGGAAGCGCTGATCGACCTGCTGCTGGGCATGCCGACCAGCGGACGCACTCCGACCAGTCCATCGACCAGGACTTCGACAGCCGCGGCCTGACCAGCCACTGTCAGAAACCGATGCGTCCATCAGTCACAGGCTGTGCACGGCGAAGTTTTGCCGCGCGATCATGCCGCTGGACGGTGTGAAGGACGATCACCTGCGCCTGCAACTGATCGAAAACGCCCAGACCCTCGCCCCGAATGGGCCTGATCATGCGCCGTGGCGCCCGCGTTCAGCGTGGTGAGGCCGTTCGTGCTGTATCAGAAATCACTGGAAAAGCACGATCGATGAAAACACCATCAATAGATCGACATAGCGATTAGACGCGACAAAGTCGCGCCTAGCTCAACGTTGATCAATCGTCGGCGACGCCGATGAACGCGAAGCGCTCAACCGCGCTGCGCCTGCTTCTTGAAATGCTGCCGCCGCTGAGCCAGACGAACAGCTACAGCGACGGCACCCTGGTGGAATCGGTCAGCACCGCGCCGGCGAGGAAGTCGCGTTGGCGATCGCCGCAACGGCATCAGCGAGGCGATGCTGGTCAACATCGATGAATCTGGAAGACTTCATCGTTGGTCTTCAGCCTCGGCAGCGGCATCATCGAGGACGCCAGCGATATCTATGACCTGCAACTGAGCGCGCCGGCTCGGCGCAATACGCGCAGTCTACCATTGCCGAACCGCGCCTTCTGGAACTGGAAGACAGCGTCGGCAACTGGCTGGTACGCAGCGACGCGGGCTCTGCGGCGTCGAAGTGGTCGAGCAGGCCCTACCCGACCTGAAGGCGCTGCCGCGCACCGCCGCCACCATCGAAATGCCGACGGCTCGCGTCGAGCGCATCCAGCGTCTTCAATGTCGGGCCAGACCGCCGGCGCCGCGCACGTGGCTGTGTTCATGAACGCCGCGGTGAATCGCTGCTCGGCCGCGAAGACATCGGCGGCACAGTCCCCCCAGATCGATCGGCGGCTTGATCCGCGAAGTCATCCATATGGTGGCCGGCGATCGTCACCAGCCGCTGCAGCCTCGAATCGATCGACAAAGTTCCGCGCGCCGGCATCCAGACCTGGGCCAGCCTGTCCGCACCCACGGCCTCGCCGTGACGGTCTGTCGACATAACCAATCCATCACCTGCCCGAGAAGCGGCGCCGCGGCTACAGCCGGCTGATGGAGAATCAAGCGTGAGCCGAACATCATCAAGCTGATCAGCAACCTGTCCCGCGCCACAGTTATAAAGGTGCTGCTCGGCGGCCGGGGTGCTCTATCAGCGTGGCCGAGGCCCTCGTCGACGAGCGACAACGCGCTGAAAATGGTGCGCATGATGCTCAAAACCAACCAGAACGGGCGGTTTCGACCGCCCGGGCCGCGCGGCTATTCGCCGCAAGCGGCATGGTCAAGTTCCGCCAAGAACGGCGCCAAAGCGGTGAACTGGGAAGCGACCAAGCGTCGCGTGGATGCGAGTTCTTCGCCAACACAGCGTGACCGTGGCTGGAACAGTAGCGACTACTGGGTGGAGTATCAGGGTCGCTGAGATCTACTGATGGTCGACGACGCCGAAAAGATCGATCGCTACAAGCCGATCAGCTGGGACGATGCTGGACGCACTGATCGCCAACACCTGCAAGGTGGCCGAGCCGGAACTGCCGAACTCGACCTCCTGGTCGCGCCAGCAACGAAGCGGTGATCTGTACGCAGCTGTTCGTGCGCGCCTACGGCACGGACAACTTCCCCCGACTGTTCGAACATGTGCGACGAGGCCAGCGGCGTGGTACTGCGCAAAGCGTGGGCGCGGCAAGGGCACCGTGACCTTCGACGACTTCGAACATGCCGACCATCCTCCGTCGGCGACAACCGGCACCAACCACCGTGATGCTCGAACCGCTGCGCGAAGCGGTGAAATGGGCGCACAGGTGGTCTTGTATTACCGCTGAAAGAGCGCGGTCGAGCGTTTCATACTGCAGCATCGTCGAAATGCTCACCAACGGCGACAAGCTGACCAACACCGCGTATTCCGTTCGGCCTGGGGCGGTGACATGGCGGTCCTGCGCGGCATGGTCAAGTTCCTCCTGCAGTGGGACGCTATGCACAAAACTGGCGCACCGGCGGGTTCGACGATGACTTCCTCAACGCCCACAGCGCCAACGCGCCGGAGTATCTCGGGGTCGTTCGATGACATGCTGTGGGACAGATCGTCGACGTACTGGCTGACCCTGGTCGAGATCGAGCAACTGGCACCATGTACGCCAAGGCAAGAACGTGATCATGCGCCGGCAACGGGCAGGCCACCCAGTATCGCCATCGGTGCGACTCATCCAGGAAATCGCCAACCTGATGCTGCTCGCGTGGCAACATCGGCAAACTGGTGCGGCCCGCGCCTGGTGCGCGGCGACAGCAACGTGCAGGGCGACCGGCACGATGGGCATCAATGAACGGGCGATCTGCGGGCGTTCGTCGATCCACTGGAGCGGCGTCTCCAGTTGAAGGTGCGGCGCCACAACGGGCACAACGTGGTCGAGGCGATCGATGCGATGGCCGAAGGCCGCGCGAAGGCTTCATCGGTCTGGTGAACTCTCGCTGAGGCGACGCCGGACAACCTGCGCACGTTCCAGGCGCTGAGCAATTGCGACCTGACCGTGCAGATCAGCACCAAACCAATCGAGCTGATCCGCCCACGGCAAGGACGTGCTGATCCTGCCGGTGCTCGGCTCGACCCAATATCGACATCGAGACCGAAGGGCTGCAAGCGGTCACTGTGGAAGACTCATTCAGACATGGTCCACGCCTCCAATGGCGAGTTGAGCTGCTGTCGAACCAGACGCGTCGAAGCGGCCATCATCGCCGGCATTGCTGCCGCCACACTGGGCAGCAACTGGTGGACTGGTACTGCTGGGCGGCTCATGATGGGCGCATCCGCGAGCTGATCGTCGACACCATCCGAACTTCAAAGACTTCAATGAGAAGATCAAGAACCTGGTGCTCGACCTTGGCAAGAGCGCCGGCGCGCGCAAGTGGAAGACACACCGTCGGGCTGTGCTGTTCGCGCGAGCTGCTGCTGAAGACCTTGTCGACGAACGCATGCGTGCTCATGGGGCTGCCGGACCTGATCCTGCAGTTGATGTGCTTGACGACGATACAATACTACGATCGATGGTCGTACGACTGTTATCGTGGTCAAAAGGCTAGTGTGATGTGCTGTTTGTCAACGAGGCCGAACATCATTCGCCTGGCTTCGTCGGTAGAAAGCTTATCGCTGCGGCGGGAATCGACGGTCGCAAGCGCGCGGTGAAGGGCTTCGACCTGACCGGCGTTCGAGATTCCTGCGGTCAGGCGGTGGCTCACGATCCGGAAGTGAACCTGCTGGTGCTGCTGGAAGCACCGGGGATGGCAGCCATACACCGACGTCGAAATTCATCGCGATCGGCTTGGAAGCGGCGAGCGAGAGTGGGGTCCATCATGGCCAAATCCGCTTCATCTGGTCAAGCACCATCGCCATCGTGAGCAGGTCGACTCCTACAGTTGAATGTGTCCATCTCAGGACTCGGTCACCGCAGGAGTGAGCTGCCCGCCATAGTGGTTGCTCATTCAATGCAATTCTCTACGTGATTTTCAAATGCCGCCACAAAAAAAGGCTGCTTTTTCAAGTGGCTGTCTGAGTAAGTGAAGATGAAATTGCTTAGTTTTGACAAAACAGTAACTTGAATAATCGTATACAAAATGTGTTATTCGTCGGATTTTTATTGCTAAACTTGTTAGACAGCCTCAGGATTGGCGCCGTCATCCTTCGAGGTCCTCGACGAAGCTTCTCTCATTCTTCTTGTTGTCCTCGGCCTTGGTCAGTGGCTTCTGAGCTTGCTGCGGAGGTACCACCGAAGAGGTGGGTGGTGCATCGGGCGGGGTCTGGTCGGTCGTTGGCTCAAGCTCAGGCGGAGCACAGGTTCACGCATTGGCGCAGCCGGCGGCGCGGGTGGTAGCGTGGTGGTGCGCAACAAGACAGCCGTGGCGAAGCCGCCGATCCGGCGGTGCATCGGGCGCAGCCGGTGATGCGTGGCTGGCCGCAGATGGGCGGGACCACCGGAGTCTTATCGGCGCCGCAGCAGGTGGTGGCGCCGGTGGCGTGCTGGTAACGCATGGGCAACCAGAGCAATGCAACGAAGGCTGTTATTACGATCGTGGTCGTGATCGTTGCTACTACTGCTATGACCACCGTGGTCGCGGTCACGCTCATGGCTATTGCAAGCATCACCATGATCGCGACGACGCATCGCGTTACGCGGGAAGATCCAGTTGGCCGCGATTTGTTCAAACCAGCAGACGCTCCAGGGCTCCACGCACCGGCTGGAATCGGACTGGTCTATCGCTGTTGCTCTACGAAGACATGGACAAAATGCTGCTGCGCATGCCTCGAACTCCTCACCTCTACCGCCGAGCC
>NZ_JBTGUS010000003.1:0-14951 GCF_054344005.1 Pseudomonas sp. GNP014
ACTGTCACGGCGGCCGAGAACTCCCGCTGAAACTGGCGCGAGCCCTGGAAGCTGCTGGCGTGCCGATCATCGGCACCAGCCCTGACGACGATCACCGTGCTGAAGACCGTGAGCGCTTCCAGCAAATGGTTGAGCGCCTGAACCTGCGTCAGCCGCACGCTACTGCGGAGCGAAGACGAGCTGTTCGTGCTGCCGCCAATCGGATGCTCGCCGGCGCGGTGCGCCCGGTCCTCATCGGCGCGCCGTGCGATGGAAATCTGTTTACAAGGAAGACCGAACTCAAGGCTACCGCGCCACGCAGTGCAAGTGTCCAACGACAGCCCGGTGCTGCTCGACCACTTCCTCAACTGCGCCATCGAGATGGACGTGGATGCGGTCTGCGACGGCAAGATGTGGTGATCGGCGCGATCATCAGCACATCGAACAGGCGGGTGTTCACTCCGGTGACTCCGCGCGCTCGCTGCCCGCTCTGCTGCTGCCCGCGCACATCCAGGACGAGATGCGCGAACAGGTCAAGAAAATGGCCCTGGAACTGGTGTCTCGCTGCTGACGAACGTGCAGCTGGCGCTGCAGGGCGAAGACATCAACGTCATCGAAGTCAACCCGCGCGCTTCCCGTACGTGCTTGTTCGTTTCCAAGTGCATCGGTGTCTCCCTGGCCATGATCGCTGCGCGCGATGGCCGGTAAGACCCTGCAGGAAATCGGCTTCACCAAAGAAATCATCCCGAACTTCTACAGCGTGAAAGAGGCGGTGTTCCCGTTCGCGAATTCCTGGTGTGGACCCGATCCTCGGCCCAGAGATGAAGTCCACCGTGAAGCGACTGTACTCGGCGACACTTTCGGTGAAGCTTTCGCCAAGGCCCAGATGGGCGCCAGCGAAGTGCTGCCGACTGGCGGTACCGCGTTCATCAGCGTGCGCTGACGACGACAAGCGACTGGTTGCAGGCGTGGCCCGTGATCTGATCAACTTGCGCTTCAACGGTTGCCACTGCCGGGACTGCCAAGCTGATCGAAGCCGAGGCCGAAAAGCGCCGTGCCGCAAGGTGACCGAGGGTCGTCCGCACGTGGTCGACATGATCAAGAACTGACGAAGTCACGCTGATCATCAACACCACTGAAGGTCGTCAGTCGATCGCTGATCGGCACTCCGATTCGTCGTAATGCCCTGCAGCACAAGATTTACTGCACCACTACCATCGCCGCGAAGCTATCTGTGAAGCGCTGAAAGTTCGGTCCCGACAAGATGATGCTGCTTGCAGGATCTGACACGCAGGATTGAAGGCATGAGCATAACCAGTTCGAATTACACCGTTCAGGGCGCTCGCGCCCTGGAAGAAGACACGCTCACACCACCAAGGTTGTCTGTTTGAAGTCAGCCAGGATATCGGTACGGCCCGCGAGTTGGGTGACTTGAAAGAAAACGCTGAATACCATATGCCGCCCGCGAACAGCAAGGCATGGTCGAGGCGCGGATCGGCGCGCAATATCGAAGGCCGGATTCACAATCAGGTCATCATCGACGTCACGACCATTGCGCACACTGGGAAAGCGATCTTCGGCAGCACCGTCGAAATCGTCAACGTTGATGGATGAAGTGTCACTTACCACATCGTGGTGAGGATGAGGCTGATCTTCAACCGGCAATATTTTGGTCGCTCGCCGCTGGCCCGCGCCCTGATCGGCAAGGAAGAGGGCGATGTGGTTGCCGTGAAAACGCCAAGTGGCGTTATCGAGTACGAGATTGTCGAAGTCCGTCACATCTGCAAAACGGGCGCCCGCTGCGTGCGGGCGCTGAACTGTTCCCTGTAGCTCACCGATATGCTTTGGTTGGCGCTCATCGGCCGATCCACTTGGCTTGCAGCCGGTGTTGGGCAAATCTGGCGGCACCGCTGTTGGTTGATGAAGTGGCCAGTGCATTTGAAGTGCTGGTGGTGGGATTCGCCGCCGCATGCGTGATTTTTCAGGCTTTGGTGCTGGTACAGGCCGAAGGCCTTGCCAGTCTATGGCGGTATTTTCGCGGTCAGGTGCTGCTGATGGCGTTGTATGCGTGCGCGATGTTTGTCGCAATACGTGTCGGCTGGCCGGATGCGCAGCGCTGGCAGGTGTTCAGCTTTCTGATTCTGGGGGTTTTCCGGGCTGGTGCTGGTGGTGCTGCAACCGGTGCCGGTATGGGCGGCAGGGTGCGCGAAGCACACCCTTGACCCCTTGTCATCACTTGAAGCGATGAACGTTCGACAGCTGCTTGTTGACGCTGGGCTTGCGCAAACCAGTGCCATCTTGCCGATGACCTGTACCAGGTCCGCTTTGCCCACCTTGCACAGCTCGCAATGTGCGCCAGGCGCGACTCGCGATCGAGGATATTGAGCTTGATCTTGATCAGCTCGTGATCCGCCAGGGCGCGTTCGAAGTTCGGCTAGCACACCTTCAGTCAGCCGCCGTTGTCAGCGCTATAGCTCAACTGGTTTCAGATGGTGGCCAATGGATCGACGGTTTCTTCGTGCTCTGGAGTGAGCGGCAGAACCGAGGTTGTTGGATTCTCGGAAAAATGGCGGCCAATTCCACCCGAGGGTTCGTGACTCGCCCAATTAATCACTACCACTGAGGTGCCCAATGGCGCGTTCCAAGACAAGCCTTGGTTGGTGCGAAAAGACATGTCAACGATCCCTATGTGAAGCAAGCGCAGAAGGATGGCTACCGCTCGCGTGCGAGTTAGCAGGCTTCTGGAGATCCAGGAGAAATACAAGCTCATCCGTTCCGGCATGAGCGTTGTCGGACCTTGGCGCGTGCCGTGGCTGGTCTCGGACGCCGACGACGAGTCGATCGGTGGTCAGGCGCCTGATCGCCTCGGACATTCTGGAAGCGCAGCATCCGCAGCGACTTCATTCAGGGGGACTTCACCGAGGACGAAGTGCTCGCGCGGATCCTTGAGGCCGTGGTGTAATTCGCAGGTAGACCTTGTGATTTCCATATGGCCCCCAATATGAGTGGTACGCCTGAAGTGGACATGCCAAAAGCCATGTTCCTTTGCTAACTGGCGCTTGATCTGGTGGTACGGATACTCAAGCCGGGTGGCAATTTCGTGATCAAGATTTTTCAGGGCGAAGGTTTTGATGTTTACCTTAACAGGCTGCTTGGAAAATCGACAGATCCAGACTGATGAAGCGACTCCTCCCGCACAGTTCCCGCGAGCAGTACATGCTGGGCGTGGCGTTACTGCGGGCGTAGTGAGTAACACGAGGTTTTTTGCCGGGGTGATAGGTTTTTGCATTTTTGCCCCGTGTGCATAAGCGAATATTGTGTAGAAAGTGTTTCACAAAGGGTTACAGACGGCGCCTGCCAGAGTTGTAGGTAATGTAGTAAGTTAGGCCGGTGAATATCATGCTGAGCGCGCGCCAGTAGCGGAGCTTGCTTCAGAGGGTAGTTAATTGAACGATATGGCAAAGAATCTGATCCTGTGGTTGATCATCGCGCAGTCTGACGGCGATACCAGACTCTCCAGCCTGAACGAGCCGCATACCGACCATTCCGACTTCATCCAGCAGGTCAAGGATGGCAAGGTCGAGCGCGTAGCCGTTGATGGCTATGTGATTACCGGTAAGCGCAACGATGGCGATAGCTTCAAGACCATTCGTCCGGCCATCGATAGTACGGCCTGATTGGCGACCTGGTCGACAATCACGTCGTGGTCGAAGGCAAGCAGCCTGAGCAGCAAAGCATCTGGACCCAGCTTCTGGTGGCCAGCTTCCCGATCCTGGTGATCATCGCGGTGTTCATGTTCTTCATGTGCCAGATGCAGGCGGAACGCGCAAGGGCGGGCCGATGAGCTTTGGCAAGAGCAAGGCGCGTCTGTTGTCTGAAGATCAGGTGAAAACCACATTGGCTGACGTTGCCGGTTGCGACGAGGCCAAGGAAGAAGTGGGTGAACTGGTTGAGTTCCTCCGTGATCCGGGCAAGTTCCAGCGTCTGGCCGTCGCATTCCTCGCGGTGGTCGATGCCGGCTTCTCGGGTACCGGTAAAACCCGCCGGCCAAAGCGATTGCCGGCGAAGCCAAGTGCCGTTCTTCACCATTTCCGGTTCTGACTTCGTCGAGATGTTCGTCGGTGTCGGTGCCAGCCGCGTACGTGACATGTTCGAGCAGGCGAAGAAACACGCGCCTTGCATCATCTTCATCGACGAAGTCGCCGATGCGCCGTCGGTGTCGCCATCGTGGCGCCGGCATGGGCGGCGGTCATGACGAGCGCGAGCAGACTCTCAACCAGTTGCTGGTAGAGATGGACGGCTTCGAGATGAACGACGGCATCATTGTAATCGCTGCCACCAACCGTCCTGATGCTCGCACCCGGCGCTGCTGCGTCCGGGCCGTTTCCTCGACTGTCAGGTGGTGGTTGGCTTGCCGGACATCCGTGGTCGCGAGCAGATCCTGAAGGTTCACATGCGCAGGTTACGGGTGACGAGGCGTTGCTCCGGCCGTTATCGCGCGTGGTACTCCGGGCTTCTCTGGTGCTTACGGCTAACCCTGCTCAACGAAGCGTCGCTGTTCGGCTGCGCGAGCGTGCAAATGCATCAGAAACGAAAGAGTTCGAACTGGCCAAAGACAAGATCATGATGGGTGCTGAGCGCAAGTCGATGGTCATGTCCGAGAAGGAAAAGCAGAACACTCGCCGACCATGAAGCCGGCCACGCTATCGTCGGTCGTGTAGTGCCAGAGCATGATCCGGTGTACAAGGTGTCGATCATTGCGCGGCTGCGTGCTGGGTGTACGCATGCCGCCCGGAAGAGGATCGCGATAGCGTCAAGTGCATCGACGACGATCTGCTCGCTGTACGGCGGCCAGATCGCCAAGAATATGACCCTGGGCTTCGACGGTGTCACCACCGGCGCGTCCAACGACATCATGCGTGCCAGCCAGATTGCATGAAGATGCGCCAAGCGGGTCTGTCGAAGCTCGGCCCGCTGATGTATGCCGAAGAAGAAGGCGCGGCGCTCCTGGTCGCGGCGGTGGCGGTCAGAGTGCCAGCTTCTCCGGCGAGACAGCCAAGCTGATCGACTCCGAGGTGCGCAGCATCATCGACCAGTGCTACGGCACGGCCAAGCAGATCCTCGACGGACAACCGTGACAAGCTCGACGCCATGGCTGATGCGTTGATGAAATACGAAACGATCGACGCTGAGCAAATCGACGACATCATGGCGGTCTCTACTCCTCTGAGCCTCGCGACTGGTCCGGCGGCACGGGTACACCTCCACCTCCAGTGGTTCAGGACGAGCGTCCGGCAGCAACACTGATCGGCGGTCCGGCTGCTCACGTTCTGAGGTTTGAAATGACTTCTGTACAGTCCCTGACCCGGTTGCCTTGCGGCAACCGGCTTTCCTATCGGCGACATCATGGGCATTCTCAATGTCACTCCCGATGTCTTCCTCGATGGTGGCCGTTACAGCCAGCACGACGCAGCCTTGCGCCATGCCGAAGCCATGGTGCTGGCTGGCGCGACGCTGATTGATGTCGGCGGCCGACGATCCCGGCCAGGTGCGCGAGCGGGTTCTCTGGAGGAGCTGGTAGCGCGCGGCGCCGGTCGTTGAACTGATCAATCGCGAACTGGATGTGGTTATCTCGGTTGACACTTCAACGCCGGCGGTCATGCGTGAAACTGCGCGACTGGGTGCCGGGTTGATCAACGATGTGCGCTCCCTGCGGCGCGATGGTGCGCTGCGCACGCAGCCGCCGCCACTGGCCTGCCGGTGTGCCTGATGCATATGCTGGGTGATGCCATGTACAATCCGCAGTATCAGGATGTCACCCTGGGGAAGTCGGCGAGTTTCTCGCAGAGCGCATGGCTCAATGTGCATTGGTGGTATCCCGGCCAATTGATCTTGCCCAGATTCCACCCCGGTTTCGGTTTCGCCAAAACCCTGCAGCACAATCTGAAGCTTGTTCAAGCATATGGAAGCCGGCATGCGCTGGGGCGGCCGTTGTCGGTCGGTGTTTCGCGCAAGAGCATCATCGGGATGCGCATCGACTGTCCGGCGGGCCAGCGTCTGCATGGCGGTCGGCGCTGGGCGGCACTGGCGTCGGTCAAGGCGTGCGTATATTGCGGGTCGACTAATGCGGAAACGGTAGATGTGGTGCGGATGATCGAGCCTGGGAATGAGCCGAATACGGATGGAGCAGCTGCGATTAGCAAGAAGATTCTGATGATGGCATCGTGGTCGCGTCGGTGAGATACCTCATTACTCCTGACTTCATGCTCAAGCTCGGCTGGGCTGCCGGCATGGCGTTCCGCAAGATGGGCGCCTGCAGGGTGCTGGTCGGCAAGGACACGCGCATTTCCGGGCCAGATGTTCGAATCCGCGCTCGAGGCCGGTCTGACATCGGCGGGTGCCGAACTGCTGATGCTGCTCTTACTGATGCCGACGCCGGCGATTGCCTACCTGTCGCGCACGTTCCAGGCCGAGGCCGGCATCGTGATCATGCTCCGCACAACCCGCATGACGATAACGGCATCAAGTTCTTCTCCGGAAAGGCACCAAATTGCCCGATGAGCTGGAGCTGATGATCGAAGAGTTGCTCGATACGCCGATGACCGTGGTCGAGTCGAGCAAGATCGGCAAGGTGTCGCGCATCAATGACGCCTCTGGTCGCTACATCGAATTCTGTAAAAGCAGTGTGCCGACCGGCACCAGTTTTGCCGGCCTCAGGATTGTCATAATCGCTGCCGACGGGCGCTGATGAATAAGGTGGTGGCGCCGAGCGTCTTTCGCGAGCTGGGCGCAGAAGTTGTCGGTCGTCAGCGCAGCCGAACGGCCTGAACATCAATGAAAACTGCGGCTCGACCCATATGGGGCAGTTGCAGGCGGCAGAGCGCACGGCTGAGCATGCCATCTGGCATATCGCCTTCGATGGCGATGGTGACCGGGGTGCCATGGTTGATCACACGGGCGCCATTGTCGATGGTGACGAGTTGTTGTTCATCATCGCGCGTGACCTGCATGAGCGTGACAAATTGCAGGGCG
This sequence comes from Pseudomonas sp. GNP014, assembly GCF_054344005.1. Lineage (NCBI taxonomy): Bacteria > Pseudomonadati > Pseudomonadota > Gammaproteobacteria > Pseudomonadales > Pseudomonadaceae > Pseudomonas > Pseudomonas sp. GNP014. The sequence continues at coordinate 7,012 of NZ_JBTGUS010000003.1, forward strand.
GCGTAGTCGGCACTCTGATGAGTAACCTGGGGCTCGAGCTGGCGCTGGCGGATCTTTCGATTCCGTTGATTCGTGCCAACGTCGGGTGATCGCTATGTGATCGCCGAGTTGCTCAGCCAACTGGTTGGTCGGCGGTGAAAACTCGGCATACCGCTTTGCTTCAATCACACCACGACTGGCGACGCGATCATCGCTGCATTGCAGGTGTTGATGGCGTCAAGACTCGAAACGAGGGCTGGCGCAAACCCGGCAAGCTTCTCGCGCAAGGTGCTCCAAGGTGCTGATCAATGCGGCGTTCTGGGGTGGCGGTGAAAGCCCGCTCGAGCATCCGGCTGTCAAGGAGGCCAGTGCGCGTGTTACCCAGGCGATGGCGGGTCGCGGCCGTGTGCTCTTGCGCAAGTCCGGGACAGAGCCTCTGGTGCGCGCGATGGTCGAAGGCGAGGACGAAACCCAGGTTCGAGGCCATGAAGAACTGGCAAAACTGGTAAGCGAAGTTTCTGCCTGATTCGGCTTGCCAGCCATGATTGTGTTGGGTAACATCTGCGACGGATTCACCGACGAGGTACAGCATGCGTCGCCCGATGGTAGCTGGGCAACCGGCAGACTTACCAACCGTGCAGCGTCGCCAGCTCATCAACGGCCTTCGTCATCTGGCCTTGCCAAGCGGTGTTGATGTCGCCGGCATTCCCGCCTTGCTTGTATATCAATCAAGTGATTGATGGCTTGAAAGGCAAGTCGATTTCGGTCGGTGCGCAGAACTCTGCGGTGGAATCCATGCAAGGTGCATTGACGGGTCAGACATCACGCCGAGTCAGTTGGCGGACGCAGGTTGTTCCCTGTGCTTGTCGGGCACTCCGAATGCTGCCATATAATGGGCGAGTGAGACGGGATGCTGAATCGCAGTTTGCAGCGGCACAGGCATGTGGCTTGATTCCGGTGTTGTGTATAGGGGGAAACCCTTGAGCAGCGCGAAGCCGGTAAGCTTCTTGAGGTTGTCGGGCGTCAGCTGGGCAGTATCATCGAGGAGCTGGGTGTAGGTGCCTTTGCCAAGGCAGTCATTGCTTACGAGCCGGTTGGCTATCGGTACCTTACTCACTACGCCGCAACAGGCGCAGGATGTGCATAAAGCCATTCGCGAGCAGTTGCGGCAGAGAATTCTGAGGTCGCACGAGGTGTGCGGCTTCGAGACGGCGGCAGCGTGAAGGGGCGGACAATGTGGTCAAACTGTTCGGCATGCCGGATATCGACTGGGGGGCTGATTGGTGGAGCTTCCCTGAATGCAGATGAGTTCGGTGCGATCTGTCGCGCCGCGGGAAAACTAAAAAATGCTGGAAACAGTCGTAGTCGTTTTTCATCTGCTGGGTGCATTGGGCGTAGTTGCTCTGGTTTTGCTCGCAGCAGGGGAAAGGTGCGGATGTGGCGCGTCTTTCGGAGCAGGTGCTTCAAATACTGTGTTCGGGAAGCCAAGGTTCCTTGACCTTTCTTGGAGCAAGTTTACTGCGTACTCGCCGCTGGTTTCTTCATAACCAGCTTGGGTTAGGTTACTTTGCTAAGAGAAAGCTCATCAGCTGACTCAAGCAGGTCTCCCGGATCCAGCAGTGTTGGAAGTACCTAAGCAACAACAACCGGCTTCTGATGATGTCCCGGCGCTTCAGCAGCAAAAGTCGGCTACTCCAGCGACTGACGTACCTCCAGCTCAAGAGCAGAAGTAGAAGGGTTTCAAACGTAAGTTTGTGGAGGTGTGGAATCTGGTAGACACGCAACCTTGAGGTGGTTGTGCCCATACGGGTGTAGGGGTTCGAGTCCCCTTCTCGGTACCAATTAGCAGCCCAGGAGAGCCCGCTGTTGCGGGCTTTCTTGCAGGTGGAAGGTTACATTGACCCTATAAGGGAATCGGTCGTAGGACTCCTGCTCAGCTTTGTCGGCGGGTGAGCAGCTTGGTAGCTCGTCGGGCCATAACCCAAAGGTCGTTGGTTCAAATCCTGACCCGAAACGAGTTAAAAGGAGCCCCTTTGAAGGGGCTTTTTGTTAGCTAATATTTTCAACGCCGCTATTCGACGGCGTTTCAAGGATGGGCGTTAAGCCCATTTTTTTATTTTCGGCAAAGCATGCACATATCATGTGCACTAGGGGGTTCAAGTGTCGAGTAAAGCTAGAAGAGTTGCAGGCCTTGGGCCCCGGGTGGTCGTGGCCCTGGGCTATGAATGCTGGGGATCGAGTTTTCGGCTCAGGGTCGTCACTCGATGTTGCGCGTTTATATCGATAAAGAGGCGGCGTGCTGGTGGACGATTGCGCCATTGTCAGCCGTCAGATCAGCGGTGTACTGGACGTCGAAGATCGAATCTCCGTTGAATACACCCTCGAAGTCTTCCTCGCCTGGCATGGAGCGCCCGCTGTTCACTCGAGCAGTTTGCAAAATTTGCCGGTGAACAAGCTGAATATCAACCTGCGCTCGCCTTTTGAAGGTTGATGAATCTTTCAGGGCCTTCTGCGCGCGTGCAAGAACAGGACGTCGTGGTGCAGGTAGAAGACCATGAGTTCCTGTTGCCGATCGATGATCGACAAGGCCAACATTATTCCCAGTTTCAGATGAGAACTGCATCCGGCGGATCCAATGGCTTGCGAAAGGCGAGGTGTACGATGAGCAAGAAGATCGCTTGTCGAGTCGGTATCCAATCGGAAAATGGAAATCGGCAAGCGTAATTTTTGAAGCGCTGGAGCTGGCTCGGCGACTGCTACCAAAAAGCGTTTTGAAGACGAAGTTGAACTGGCGTGGTGAACGACGACGTATGACTCTTACGAAACTTTCCGTCGCTGGACGGTCGTTGAAGAGAATGATCTCGACGATCCGGCCATCGAAACGGTGAAGAAGGTCGCCGAACGTATTCGGCGTGAAGGTTGGCGACGTCGTTGAAGAAAAGATCAATCGATTGAGTTCGGCCCACATCGCTGAACCGCCAAGCAAGTCATCGTGGAAATCGGCGAAGCCGAGCGCTCAAGTGGTTGACGCCGGCGATCGCCAGCGCGCCCTGCAAATCATCTCCGGCACCGTGGTAGAAAAAGCTACCCGCGACAACGTGATCGTCGATCTGGGTAACAACGCAGAAGCGTTGCTGGCCGGTGAAGACATCATTTCGCGCGAAACTTTCCGTGTCGGCGCGCGCCTGCGTGCGCTGCTCAAGGAAATCCGCACCGAGAACCGCGGCCCGCAGCTGATCCTGTTCGGTACCGCGCCGGAAATGCTGATCGAGCTGTTCCGCATCGAAGTGCCGGAAATCGCTGAAGGGCCTGATCGAAGCTATGGCCGCGTCCCGTGATCCGGGTTCGCGGCGACACTGCCGTTCCGCTCGAAAGGACAAACGCATCGACCCGCAGGGCGCTTGCATCGGGACGGCGGTTCGCGCGTCCAGGGCAGTACCAGGTGGAAATCGGTGGTCAGCGCGTCGATATCGTCCTGTGGGATCACAACCCCGCGCCGGCAGTTCGCGATCAACGCCATGTCCCGGCCGAGGTTGCGGCAATTATCGTTGACGAAGATGCCCACGCCATGGACATCGCCGTTGGCGACAATCTGGCTGGAGGTGATGTTGTTGTGGTGGTCAGAACGTGCGTCTGGCGAGCCAGTTGACTGGCTGGACCCAAACGTGATGACCGAATCGGACATCCAGGTGAACAAGCAGAAACCGGCGATATCCTGCGCAACTTCATCGACGAGCTGGAAGTCGACGAAGAACTGGCTCAGGTGCTGGTAGATGAAGGCTTCACCAGCCTGGAGATTGCTGAGCGAACGTCGGGAAGAAATGCTCAACATCGACGGCTTTGACGAAGATATCGTCAACGAGCTTCGCGCTCGGCGCCAAGGATCGTTTGTTTATGAAAGCCATCGCTACTGAGGAAAAAGCTGGCAGACGCCCATCCGGCCGAAGACCTGCTCGCTCAGGGTATGGAGAAGGAATTTGGTGATGGAACTGGCGGGTGCGTGAAATTACCCGCGAAGACCTGGCCGAGCAGTCTATTGACGACCTGCTCGACATCGACGGCATTGACGATGATCGTGCCGGCAAGTTGATCATGGCCGCCCAGCTCACTGGTTCGAGTAATTAGGCGCGGCCTGAGGAGAGAAGTGCATGACGCAAGTCACGGTGAAACAACTGGCCGATGAGGAAAACACGGGTAGAGCGCCTGTTGCAGCAGATGCGAGGCAGGTCTGCCGCACACCGCCGCCGAAGAAAATGTGACTGACAGTGAGAAGCAGTCCGGCGACTGACTTAAAAGCAAGCACAAGGCGAAAGTGGAAGAACCACGCAAGATCACGCTGCAGCGTAAAACCACCAGCACCTGGCGGCCGGAGCAAAAGCATCAGCGTAGAAGTTCGCAAGAAGAAAGTTTTGAGCAGCGTAGCCCAGAAATCGAAGCCGAGCGCAAGCGTGAACTGGATGAGCGTCGCGCAGTAGAAAATGCTGCCAAAAGGCTGAAGAAGAAGCCAAGCAGCGCGCCGAAGAAGAAGCGCGCCGCCAGCCTGCTGCTGCGCAGACCGCTACCAGCGACGCCGTCGTGGCGCCCGTCAGCAGTTGCCAACCTGTGCGCGCAGCCACTGGTGGTCGCCGCTGCTCCAGCTCCGTCTGCTGAAGTTCGCAACAAGCAGAACGAACAGCGCCGTCCTACAAGGCGCGACGAGCCACTGTCACAACAATCGTCGCAGCGGCGGTGGTGATGGCGAGCGCAAAAACGCTCCGCATCGCGCATCGGTCCAAAGAAAAAGCGCCGGCTCCACGTGCGGCGACGAGATCACCGACGAAGAAAGCGATGGCTTCCGTCGCGGTGGTCGCGGCAAGGCCAAGCTGAAGAAGCGCAACGCCCACGGTTTCCAGAGCCCAACCGGCCCTGTCCGCGCACGGCGGCATCGGCGATACCATCACCGTCGCCATCTTGCCGAATCATGTCGGTCAAGGCTGCTGAAATCATCAAGTTCATGTTCAAACTAGGTACGCTCCCGACAACCACATCAACCAGGTGCTCGATCCAGGAAATGGCCGACCTGGTAGCCGAAGAACTGGGCCACAAAAGCGACCCTGGTCAGCGACACCGCCCTGGAAGACTCCCGGCCAGTACCGGTTCCAAGGCGAAGTCGTTCTCCCGCGCTCCAGTCGTGACCGTAATGGGCCACGTTCACCACGGAAAACTTCCCTGTCGATCATACCGCCGTTTTGCGCCAAGGTAGCTGCTGGCGAAGCCGGTGGTATTACTCAGCACATCGGTGCGTACCACGTTGAGACTGATCGTGGCATGGTCACTTTCCTCGGCACCGCCACCACGCGGTGTTTACCGCTATGCGTGCCCTGTGCGAAGGTGACCGACATCGTGATCCTGGTGGTTGCGGTGGATGACGGCGCTACTGCAACTATCAAGCAGTCCAGCATGCTCAGGCTGCCGGCGTGCCTCTGGTGGTTGCAGTGAACAAGATCACAAGCGGGTGCTCATCTCGATCGCATTCAGCGAACTGTCGGTTGACGTGACTTCCAAGACTGGGTGGCGACACGCCTTTCGTTCCGGTTTCCGCGAAGATGGGTACTGGCGTGGATGAGCTGCTTGAAGCCGTCCTGCTGCAAGCTGAAGTGCTCGAACTGAAAGCGACTCCATCGGCTCCGTGGCGGGGTCGCGGTTGAATCGCGTCTCGACAAAGGTCGTGGTCCGGTTGCAACCGTTCTGGTTCAAGACGGTGACCCTGCGCCAGAAGGACATGTCCGTTGGTTTCGACCATGGCCCGCGAACGCCGACGAGAATGGAAACCAATCAGGAAGTGGTCTTCTCCATCCCTGTCGAGATTCTCTGGGCCTGGACGGTATCCTGGACGTGGCGACGACGAGGCGGTGGCTGAGACGAGAAGAAAGCCCGGAAACGCCTGGTCCCTGGTCAAGGCAAGTTCGGCGAACGAACGCGCCGTACCAGCGCCTGCGGGGAAGCCTGGAAAAACATCTTCGAAAACATGGAAACCAGGCCGAGAAGAAGACGCTCAACATCGTCCTCAATCCGACGTCCTGGTTCGCGCCGGAAGCGTTGAACGGTGCCTTGAATGGCCTGGGCAACGACGCAGACAAGCGCGCGTAGTGGGTGGCGGTGTCGGTGGTATCACCGAGCTCCGACGCTAACCTGGGCATGAGCTCCCAGTGCTGTACTGTTCGGCTTCAACGTGCGTGCCGATGCTGGCGCACGGAAGATCGTCGAGCAGGAAGGTCTGGACATGCGTTACGGCAACGCGATCTACGACATCATCGAAGACGTCAAGAAAGCCCTACCGGCATACGCAGGCGATGTTCGGATAAATCGCCTGGGGCGTGGCCGAAGTGCGCGAGGATCTGTTCGCCGAAGTTCGGCGCGATCGCCGGCTGCATGGTGATCGAAGGTGTTGTGCACCGTAACCGTCCGATCCGTGTACTGCGTGAAGACATCGTTATCTTCGAAGGCGAGCTGGAATCCCTGCGCCGCTTCAAGGATGACGCTTCCGAAGCAGCGCGCCCGGGGACCAACGCGGTATCGGCGTGAAGAGCTACAACGACGTCAAAGTCGGCGACAAGATCAAAGTCTTCGAGAAGGTTCAGGTTGCTCGCAGCCTCGAACTCGCGCACTTCAAGGGCCACGCCAAGCCGCCGCATGCAGATGCGCGCCACGGCGTCATACTCTAAACGCAACGCCCGGCTCTGGCATTTGTCAGGCCGGGCGTTTGCCGCTTCAGACCTTGCGGGTTTCACCGTGGGGCAATAACAGGTAACAAAATCATGGCAAAAGAATACAGCCGTACCCAACGTATCGGCGATGAATGGATGCAGCGCGAGCTGGCCCAACTGATCCGTCGCGAAGTCAAAGATCCTGGCGTTCGCTGGGCCACCATTACCGCTGTGGAAGTCAGCCGTGACGTCGGTCACGCGAAGATTTTCATCACCGTGATGGGTCAGGACAACGCCGAAGATATCGCGCAAAGCATCAAGGTGCTCAATGCCGCCGCAGGTTTCCTGCGCATGCAACTGGCCCGTGAGATGAAGCTGCGCAGCGTGCCGCAATCGCCAGCACTTCCACTACGACGAATCCGTTGTCGGCGCAACCGCGCCGGCCTGGATATCGAGCGCGCCGTGGGTGAAGAACAGCACGTCACCGCGCCTGCACCTGGAAGACGCCAAGAAGGAATCCGGTGGCTCAAGGTCAAACGTATCCGTCGCAGACGTCAGCGGCATCGTCGCCGACAAGCCGTTGGGGTTCACCTCCAACGCCGCGTTGCAGAAGGTTCGCTGGCTGCTCAACGCCGAGAAGGCCGGTCACACCGGCAGCCTCGACCGGCTGGCGACTGCGTGTTGCCGCTGTGTTCGGCGAGGCCACCGAGCTTCTACAATACCTGCTCGATTCCGACAAGGGTGACCAACTGGTGCAACCGGCAAGACCACCACCAGCGCAGATGCCAGGCCAGGCTTCGACAAGTGTCCGGTGACCTGGTCCGTCGCGCTGATGTTGAAGCGGTCCTGCCGAAATTTCGCGGTCAAGTCCAGCGATACCGCCACGTACCGGCACGAAGCGCCATGGCCAGCCGCTGTACAAGGTGCGCAGGCCAAGTAGTGGAAGCGCGAACCGCGTTCTGTGACTATCGCGCGCTTCCCAGGAATTACTGGCCTTCGAAGGCGATACTGCGCGTCTTGCAGTGGATTGCAGCAAGGGACCTGGATATTCGTACCCTGGTGGAGGATATCGGTGAGCAACTCGGTCTTGTGGGCGACGTCTGAGAATTGCGCCGTACCCAGGCCGGGCCTTTCACTTTGGCGCAAACCGTTACCCTCGAAGAGCTCGAAGCGGTACATGCCGAAGGCGGCAACGAAGCGCTTATTTCCAGGTGCGGTACAGGCGTACGACGTTCCAGATGTTAGCAGGCCCCAACTGAACGAAGGTAGACATAA
>NZ_JBTGUS010000004.1:0-2529 GCF_054344005.1 Pseudomonas sp. GNP014
CTGAACAGCGATGCCGACACCAGCACCGGTTGACCGTCCTACTACAGCGCCAGCAGGCGTAGACGCTGATCGCATCGTCGCCAATCAACCACTGGAAGCCCTGCGGTGCGTCGTCCTGGTCGTGCAGCGCCGGCTCTTCGCGGTACAGACGATTGAGGTCACCCACCAGTTTCTGCACGCCCTTGTGTTCCGAATACTGCAGCAGGTACCAGTCGAGCTGCTGATGGTGGACCACTCGCGCCACTGGCCAAACTCGCACCCCATGAACAGCAGTTTCTTGCCCGGATGGGTCCACATGAAGCTCAGATAAGCGCGCAGGTTGGCGAATTTCTGCCAGCGGTGGCCGGGCATCTTGTCGATCAGCGAATGCTTGCCGTGCACCACTTCGTGGTGGTGATCGGCAGGATGAAACGCTCTGACCAGGCGTCAGCCGGACCGAAACTCAATTCATTGTGGTGATGGGCGCGGTACACCGGATCCTGCTGAATGTAGTGCAGCGAATGTGCATCCAGCCCATGTTCCATTTGTAGGCGAAACCGACACCCTGCTGGGTGCCGCCGCTGACGCCCGGCCATGCGGTGGATTCCTCGGCGATATGGCCGGGCCCCCAGCACTCCCGATCGCCGCATCGTTCAAATGCCGCAGGAAGCAATGGCTTCCAGATTCTCCCGACCGCCATGCCGGTTCGGCACCCATTCGCCGGCCTTGCGCGAATCATAGCGATCGAGCATCGAGGCCACGGCATCGACGCGCAGGCCACGAGATATTGGAAATGCTTCAACCAGTGCAGCGCCGAAGCAAGCATGTAGCCATGCACTTCGGTGCGCCGAGTTATGATCGGCGTATCCCAATCCTGATGGAACCCCTCCAGTGGGTTGCCATACTCGTACAACGCCGTGCCGTCGAATTGCGCCCAGCCCCGTGAGTATCGGTAGGAAATGCACCGGCGCCCCATCCGAGTCGCGCAGGCGTGGTGGCAGGCGTTGACGAACTCGGCGAATTGCTCCGGTGTACCGTAACGCGCACTCGGGGCGAATTGCGACACAACTGATAACCCCCAGGAACCGCCGAACGGGTCCATCATCGGCATCAGCTCGATGTGGGTAAAGCCCAGCTCCACTTGACGTACGGAATCACGCGTTCACCAGTTCCGGCCAGGTGTACTCGGCACGGGCCACCTCACCTCGCACTGCCACGAGCCCGCGTGCAGCTCGTAGATCGACAGCGGTGCCGAATGTTTCTGCCGCTCGCCGCGCCTCCATCCAGTCGTGGTCCTGCCAGTCGACCTAGGGGCGCGGCGACTTTCGAGGCCTAGGTGGCGGGCTGGTGGCCGCGCCATCGGATCGGCCTTGAGCGGCAGAATCCCAGTGGCTTCAGAATTTCGTATTTGTACAACTCGCCCGCTTGCAGACGCGGGATGAACAACTCCCAGACCCCGGACGGATGACGCAGACGCATCGGATGCCAGCACCGGTCCGACGTTGAAATCGCCGACCACCGACACCCGCCCGGGCACTGGGTCCCCCACGCGGCAAAGCGCACCGCGTCGACGCCATCGACAGTTTTGGTTCGCGCCGAGGCAGGCACTGAGGTCGCGATGATTGCCCTCGGCGAACAGATACAGTCCATTCACCGAGCAACGGGCCGAAGCTGTAAGGGTCCTCGGCAATCCGCCCGCCACCGGCCCAACGCGTGCGCAGCAAGTATGGCCGCGCCTGATCAAAGTGACCGACGAACAACCCCGGTGTTTTCGTCTGCGCCGCACTCTTCACCGAGTCCTTGTCCAGCACCACCACGCTCAACGCCCCCGGTAAATAGGCGCGAATGAACTGCCCAGCGGCGCCATCGCCGTGGGGGCCAAGAATCGAAAACGGGTCGTGATGTTCCCCGCCCGTACCCAGGCATCGATACGTCTTTCGCCCCCGGCAGCCGTCTTCAGACCCTGTTCCTTGTTCGAGAAGAATTTCATGACTACTCTCCACCAAGATCGGAAAAGGGTTTAAGCCAGTGGATGACCCATACAAACCGTGCAACGGCACCGGCACCACATCGGGCGATTTTCGGCTTCATCGGCCATTTCATAGGCCGCTTTCTCCAGACCGAACAACGCCAGTGCGGCATCGGCACCTTCAGGATCTTGCCAAGCATGTTCAAGACTAGCTGCCGCCTGACGATATGCCTCGACAAATGCCTCACGGGCCTCACGCAGGTACCGTTGCGCGAACACGATGCCGCGCCGCTTCGGAGTCGGCGCTGTGCATCGACGTTGTGCACGTTGATGGTCATCGCCGCCGCGTAATCGAAGGAACGCAGCACGCCGCTGATTTCCTGCACGGACTGTGCTTGCCTCGGCGTTCCTCAACGGCCGCGCCGGTTCGTTCGAAGTCGGATGGGTGAGGCGTCGCCCTTGATCACCAGCACCTCAATCCGGTGGACGCGAATCTGCAGGACCCGCCGACGGCTTTTTTCCAGGACGTGGCCGAGAATGAGTTTCTCGTCCAGCAGCGTCTTCACCAGCGTCTGGTCCGC
>NZ_JBTGUS010000005.1:0-3005 GCF_054344005.1 Pseudomonas sp. GNP014
TCAAGACCATCTGCGCCGTACTGTGCGAAATATCTGCTTCAACACCTTCATCAAATCCTGAATTTTAACTTCTTCACCCGCTCAAACCAGTAGACTCGCCGAGCCAACTGGCATAGTTGATCGGTACGTGCGCCTGAACGTCATCTGCACTCCGGGTCACCACATCGGCGGCGATCGCATCGAGTCGCCGGCGAAGTTGCGGTCATCGGTGATGTTCAGCGCCACGTGGGTGCTTGGTGGTCGGGGTTGATCACCTTGGCTTCTCGGTTTGGCTTCGGCAGCGAGCAGTGCGGCTTCAGCTTTTCGAGCCCCGGCTTTGCGGTCTTCGGCGATGGCGCCGTTGACGCCACCGGTCAGTGCGCTGGAGCCTTGGGCATCAGGGCGCGGTACATGGCTCCAGCGCAGTGGCGGCGGCATCGGACATGTTGCTTTTCTCGTAGATCATCCTGCATGATGGCGCAGGTAGGCTTCGGCGTACTGCTGCTGGTATTGCTCAGGGACTCGATCGTTGGGCCGCGCCTGGCAAGGTGGCCAGTCGGCTTCGGCGCTGCGCAGCCGGCCGCTGGCCAGGCTTGCTCCAGCCGTGCCATGGCCGTGGCCGCGTGTTGGGGACTTCAGCCACGGCGGCGTGCTTCGGCAGGCGCCCAGGCAGCACGGGGAACGTGACAGCGAGCAGATAACGGGAGGCGAACGGCTTCATCCCTGCGACTCTCGAATCGCGAAGCCAGCCACCTCGACGGGGCAGAACAGTCTCAACAATAAACAGCGCGGCCGCCGTCACAACCATCGACGGCCCGGCCGGGCGTCCTTGAACCACGACAGCGCCAAGCCCGCCACATGGGCGAGCATGCCCAGGTCGGCGCCCAGCGCCATCTGCTCCGGCGAGCGGGCGTGACGTTGTGCCGCAGCGGCCGGGGCACGATCAGCAGCGAGGTGAAGATCTAGCAGCACCCTGACCGATTTCTTGATCGCCACCGCAATCACTACTGCGATCAACAGCATCAACGCCATACGCAGGCCGGCCACCGGCAGGGCCTTCGACTCGGCCACTTCGACGGTGATCGCGAGCAGATGGCCCGCTACAGCGTCACCAGCAACACCAGCACCGCCGCGCTGCGCCCAGGCAATCGACGTCATCGGTCTGGATCTATCGCCAGCAGGTCACGAACAGCAGGCCATCAGGTCGATCCGGACTCCATGCATGAAGCTCAGACCGACGCGACGAGAAGGACTCGGCGAGAATTTCGACAGTGTGTCGGACGCCAGCGGCTGGCGCTGTTCCGGCAAGGTCACGAGCAAAACGCCAACAACAGGGCAACCGACCGTGACCGCCACCGCCGGGCCGACATCCAGCAGAAAGCCGAGTGCGACACCGAGCAGTGCGGCGTGGGACAGGGTGTCGCTGAAATACGCCATGTGCCGCCAGACCGACGAGCCACCAGCTGAAGCGGCAACCCGCGACGAGCGCCAGCGCCAGACCTGCAAGCAGGGCATACAACAGAAAATCAGCCATGCTTGCAGTGGTGCTCCGTGAACGTGGGCGTGGGCCGCATCGGGCGCCTTGACCTACGAACCGTGCAGGTCGTGGGCGTGGTCGTGATCGGCGAGATCGCCAGGCTTGGCGTATTCTCGCCGAACAGCTCGACGAACGCTGGATCGCTGCGACCTGCTGGACGCCCAGCAGCAGACATCACGGTTGAGGAGCACCACCTGGTCGGCGGCGCTCATGACCAGATGCAAATCGTGGACACCATCAAGACCACGAGTGTGATGGTCGCGAGCTGGGGAATCAGGCTGTACAGCTCGGCTTGGCCGGGCAACATCGACGCCTTGGACCGGGCCGATCCAGCACGAAGAACTCCGGCTCGCGCAGCAGCGCCGAAGCCAGCACGCGCTGGATCGCACCGCTGGAACGCTTCGGACCGGACTGTCGATGACGTGTTCGGCACCGACTTCGTAGCGCCGCCAGTGCACGCGGACGGTTGACGCTGGGCACCAGGCGCAGGAAGCGCAGCACCGAGAGCGGCAAGGTCGGATCGACGCGCAGTTTCTTGCGGCATGTAGCGAACGCGCAGTTCGGCTTGCGCCAGACGCTGCCACCGTCCGGTTTCAGCAGGCCGAGCATGGCGCGCACCAGGGTGGTCTTGCTCGTACTGTTGGGGCTGATCAGGGTGACGCTGCCTTGGCCTCGACGCTCATCGATATCGTCCAGCACCGCCTGCCCGGCAAACGTGACGGCGACGTGCTGAAGACGGATCAACGGCTTGCTCATCAAGCCCCTGGCAACCGGAGCACAGGCCGACCACTTCGACAGCTCGGGGTTCCGACGATGAAACCGACATCCCTGGCGCCGTCGATGATCGTGCCGATCACCTTCCGTTCAAAACTCTATCGCCGCGTGGCAGTCGCGGCAGATCAGGAACTGGCCCTGATGCGCGTGCTCGCAATGCACGCCGACGAAGGCGTTGAGCCAGACGGCGCACGATGCGTTTTCCAAGAGGTAGTTCAGCGGCTGGCTACACGGCCTCGGTGGTGCGCGCGACGACCTCGCCGCTCGAACACCGCGCAGACGTCGTAGGCGCCGAGCGGCTTGCGGCTCTGCCAGACGCAGTTCGAGCACCCGCCCGCGACGCAGTCAGGCGCAGGCCTTTCTGGCGCAGCAAGGCATCGGCCTCGGTCCAGCGGCGCCTGCGGCACGCAATGAGAGTGGTCGTGGGGACGGCTGCAATTGGCGCGAAGAGGCATGGTGGTGACGAGTTTCACAAGACGTCATCAACGTCACCCGTTCTCGCCTCCTTGAGCTGGTCATCGAGGAGTCCGACTTCTTCCGTTCCGCGTCGTCTCAGTTCTGCCATCTCGGTTCGGCTCAGGCCAGGTCAAGGTCCTCACCAGCATCAAACTGTTGCACCTGATTGCTGCGGCAGTGCAGGACTGTGTGCGGCCGATCCGGAGGTGCTGCTCGCCGCTGTGCTAGGTGCTGTACAGGCTAGTCTCTATGTTCCAGA
>NZ_JBTGUS010000006.1:0-2499 GCF_054344005.1 Pseudomonas sp. GNP014
GTCAGGATCAGCAACGCGAGGTGGTTGTTCAGGCGCCGGCGCTCTTCCGCAAGCACTTCCTCGGCGATGCCGCAGGCGCACGGTAGCAGGTGGTGGTGCCGGAGCCGCAGGCCTTGCCGCAAGAACCGTGTGCCACCGATGAAGAAACGGGATAAGAGACTGCGCCTGCTGCTCCCATCGCCCCTGGCCTGGACCGGGTCGGGCTGAGCGCGACAGCCATCGCCGAAATCCTGCTGCGCCGCCAGCGGGTGGCCAAGCCGATTCCGGCGCCTGCCGCAGCTGATCGCCGGCCAGAACCAAGCCTGACACCACGCAAAGCCGCGTCGACGCCGATGGTCTGTCGGTGAGCTGGTCGGTGCAACTGGCCAGCTTGTCGAGCCGCGCCAGTGCCGAGAGCCTGCAGAAAACCCTGCTGAGCGAACAGCATAAACGCTGATCGCTCTGCCCATGGCAATAATTGGGTGTTCGTCGGCGGCCGATCGAACGCGGCTCAAGCCGATCGTCTGCGCGATCTGTTGAAGTCGTCAGCAGAACCTCAAGGGTTTTGTCGTACGCTTCCAGCCGAAGGCGCTACGCCGTAAACTATCGCCTCGATTGAAATGCACTGATAATCGCAGCTTACCGAGAGGCATGCGCCTCGCCAAATGCGCCGCCTTATCCGTTCTGCAGCTGCACCCTGCCATTACCTGGGTTGACTGGGCCATCGTCTCAATCACCGCCATCTCTGCTTCGATCAAGTTCGAGCGGCTTCGTTGAGGAAGACATCATCCGCTGCTACCTGGATCATCGCAGGAGTCGTTGCTGGATGTTCGGTGGCTTACTGTCCGAGTACCTCGCCGGATAGACATCGAAACCCCATCGGCTGCGTGATCGCGGGCTGTGCCATCATGTTTGTCGCCACACTGATCGGTGGGCGCAATCATCAATGATCTATCGGCGACTGGTCCGCGTCACCGGGCTGTCCGGGGACCGATCCATTTCCTTGGCATGGCCTGCTGGTGCAGCGCGCGGCGGTGTTCGGCTGGTGGTCGGTGAAGTCGGCTGTTGAGCCTGGGGCCGGTACAGCAGGACGGTGGTGGAAGTACGACAGCGGCGCGAGCTTTGATTTGGTCGCCGACTGGTCCAGAACTGATTCTCGGGGTGGAGCAGTCAGTGGCTTGCCAGTGGAATCAGCGTACCCGCCGAGACAGCCCCCGTTCAGCGAAACTTCCGCCCGTTGGCGAAACGCGAGCGAGTGTCGTCGAGTTCATCGATTGGAAGGGTTGCGTCGCATGCGGCATCGTCGGTATCGCTGAAGTCGAACGTCAATCAGGGCTGTATGACGTGGAGGGTCTTGATGCTTTAGCACCGCGGCCGAGGAGACGCTGCCGGTATCGTGACCAGCGACCACTGGCTGCTTGTTGGCGCAGGAGACGGCCTGGCGCGTGACGCGTTCAACGTCAGCATCAGCGTATCTGCTCGGCCACAGCCGGGTATCGGCCACGTCCTGCTACCGACTGCGGGCAGCTCGACTTCGCCCAGCCTGAACCCGTTCAGCGTCAACTACGGCATTACCCGCGACAACCAACTGACCAACGTTGAGCAGTTGGCCAAAGAGATCTACGAGTTGACCGCGCCACGTCAACACCAGTTCCGACGGAAGCGCCGCTGAACGTGTTCGCCCACTAGCTGGCCCAGCGCGGCAAGCTGCAGCTTGTACTCGAGGAAGACGCGTTTGCCGCCGTGACCACGTGCATAACCGTTGCGTGGTGGTCACGCCGTTGTGGCGATGGGCGACCGGCTACGGCATCCGCCGGTTTCGCGATCTGCACGGCATTCGCCGATCGTGTTCGGCCAGCGTCGCAAGACGGTTGCAGGCGTTGAATACATGATCGCGTCCGAAAGCGTTTCGCTGGACGTGCTCGGTTTCACCCTGATTCGCGACCTCGCCCCGGCGAAGCGGGTCACATCACTGAAGATGAAGCTGCACACCCGTCAATGCGACCAACCCGTCCCTGACCCGGTGCATCTTCGAACACGTCTTGACTGGCGCGCCGGGACTCCATCATCGACGGCGTGCCCCTGGACAAAGCCCGTCTGCGCATGGGCGAGAAGCTTGCCGAGAAGATCCTGCGCGAGCGTCCAGAGCACGACATCGACGTGGTCATCCCGATTCCGGACACCAGCCGCATCCTGCTGCGCTGGGGCTGGCGAACCACCTGGGGGCGACGAATTTCCGCGAAGGTTTCGTCAAGAACCGTTACATCGGTCGCACCTTCATCATGCCGGGCCAGGCGGCTCGCAAGAAGTCGGTTCGCCAGAAGCTCAACGCCATCGAGCTGGAATTCCTGGTAAGAATGCGACGCTGGTTGATCATTCTCGATCGCGGCGACGTATTACTGCAAGCAGATCATCCAGATGGCCCGTGAAGCCGGCGCGAAAAACGTCTACTTCGTCCTCGGCGGCGCCGCAGAACGCTTCGAACGTGTATGGCATCAACACGCCAAGCTGCTTCACCAG
>NZ_JBTGUS010000007.1:0-18051 GCF_054344005.1 Pseudomonas sp. GNP014
TGCTGCGGCATGATGCGTGGTCAACTGGAAGCTCGACGGCGCAAGGCAGGCCTGCCGGCCTGCAAGGCGTGGCCGATGCCGAGCCGGACAACTACTCGCGCAAGGGCCTGCAACTGCTGGTCGATGCGCCGAGCCGGAAGCCATCCGCAGCATGAAGCGGATCTTGAAATCCCCGAGGAAGCCGTGATATCGAAGCGGCGAAAGTCTTCGAGAAGCACGGCGGCTATGCGCCGACCATCGCAATCATCGGCGCGGCGATGGGCATGATTCATGTGATGGGGTTCCTCGCCGATCCGACGCAGCGGCAGCGGCATCGCCGTGGCCTTCGTCGCGACCATCTACGGCGCGGCCAGCGCCAACTCGGCGTTGCTGCCGGTGGCGGCCTGAAGCTGAAGTCAATCGCGTCGCGGAGTCGGTCACCGCGAAACGTCGCTGGAAGGAATTCTGTCGATCGCCGAAGGCTGTATGTATGTCATCGAGTTGAAAGCTTCAGGGCTTCATGGATCGATGGTAATGGACCATGGCCTGCTGCAGGCATCAGGAAGACATGCTGCAACGATGCAGCGTGGCTCGTGTCCTACGCGGATTCATTGATGCTGCTGTTCGCTTTCTTCGTGGTGATGCACCTCGATCGTCCATTCAACGAAGGCAAAGACAAGGTCATTTCCGAGGCGCTGATCGGTCTCGACCGACTTCGACCGCTGCTCGAAGCTGATCTGATCGGTGACGAACGACCGAAAACCGCGACCCCGGCCAAGCCGTGGTCAAGGACGCCGAGCAAGTCGACGCCGGACCGCCGGGCCAGCGGACCGCTGAAAGTATCGCCGATGATATCAGTGCCGCATCGGCGACCTGATCGTTCCAACCAGATGATGGTGCGCGGCAACGAGTTGTGGGTCGAGATCGACGTACTCCAGCCTGTTGTTCGGCAGCGACGATGCCGAGCCAGATCGCGTTCAACATCATCGACAAGGTCGCGGTGATCCTCAACCGTTCGACAACCGATCGATGTCGAAGGCTTCACCGACGATGAGCCGACTGTACTGCGCAGTACCCGACGAACTGGAACTGTTCCTCGGCGCGTCGGCGAGCATCGTGCGCATGTGGCCGACGAGGGCGAACTCGGTGTCCGGCATCGGTGGTATGGCGGTTCGAGCCCAGGCCGACAACGCCACCGCCGCGAGGCCGTGAGACCGGCGCGTGGCGTTGGTGTCGCGACTGGATGTGGCGCCGCAGTTCTTGACCGGCACTGGAACCGCCAATGCACAACCGGACGCGGCGTCGAAGCTGGCACACAAACCTGCACCGAGCACCCGTCAAGACGCTGGGACGCGAGAAGTGCTGTCATTTTCTGTCACTGCATCAACAACGCTGAGCTATGTCGGTCAGTATCTCACCGGGAGGAATGAAACCCAATGAGAACTGGTACGCCAATCAAAAGGGTGGTGTCGTAAAACGATACTTCCATCGTCGAAAAGCTGCAATTGCTGCGGAGGTGGCAAGCGTGTGGTCGTGGTCGATCTTGACCCGCACGGCTCGATGACCAGCTATTTCGGCCTGACGACCCCGACAACTGGACAGCAATCACGACATGGTTCCGGACAAGGCAGCGTGCCGAAGGCCGCTGGGGAACTGCTGTTGTTCGACCAGTGAATCAGCGGATCCCGCCGCCATCGAGTACCGCGCCGACCTTGAGCGTCAGTCGCCGGGGCAGAGCGGTCGGGCGGCGATCGCCAAGAGTCCGGCGCAGTTGTGGCAGGACTTCGATGACGTAGTGATCGACAGCCGCTCGTTGCTCGGCGTGCTGATGGTCAACGCCTCCTGCCGCTGAGCCAGCAACTGGTGATCCTGGTGCAGACCGAACATCTTGCTGTCAAGGTCGGAGCGATGGTCAACATCCTGCCATGATCATGCTCGCGCAACAGGCGTCGCCGCTTCATCGTGTCATCTGTCCACTGCTGTACGAATCGACCACACCTTGCGCGTGCTGTGTGACAAATTCTCGACGAATCGGCAGGGTCATATCCTTGTTGATACCCTGTTGCGCGACGTGCTGGGCGGTGTTCATGCCTTCGAATTCGATCGGCAAAGTCGGTGGCGTGCTGGTCTACCGCGCTGCTCAACATGGTCCGGCGACCTGTTCCGCAGGTGGTCGAGCATGAATCGGTCGATCAACTGACGTCGCGTCCGTACTGGGTGTCCAACTGATCTGGACGGCCTGGCCGCAGGAGATCTCGACGAGTCGCTGCCAGTTGAGGCGCGGCTCAGGTGATCGAAAGCACCGAGGCACTGGATGAGTTCGAGGTCGCGGTATGGAACAGGCGCGCCGATGCCGAAGCCGGGCGAAGCTGTCAACCGCCGGCCGCGCCGTCCGCCGCCCCGGCGGCCAAGGCCCTGGTCGACGTCGCTTGAAGAGGCTGAGCCGGTGCGCGCAGCGGTTTCGATGCTTGTGCTCGCTGCAAACCGAATCGCTGAAAACGACGCCGGAACCGGCGGTGGTCGAGCGGCTCCGGCTCCAGTTGCGCGTAACGCTGCTGAGCAGACCCTGGTCCTGCCGCTGGTAGAAGTGGATCCTGCCGCCGAGCAGGTACGCCGCCGACCTGGTGGAAACTCTATGGCCGCCTGCTGGGCCTTCTCGGAAGCGTTCGAACGCCTGGCTGTTCGACGTTGCCGGGTCGACCTGGTGCCGCTGGCGCGCCTCTGCTCCATCATCGTGGCCGGCGACGAGCGACGCCGACTGCTTCGGCCAGCTGGATGGTTCGGCAATCCTGCTGAAGGCCCTGGGAACCTGAAAAAGTGTTGGAGATCGCACGCTGGGTCATGCCGGATCGCTATCGCGATGACTTCGTCAGGCTGCAGACGCGGTACTTCGGTACAAGGTTACGAGCGGGCGGCGGGTGCATCAGTCCAGCCGCTCGTCGCGTCTGGACCCGAATGAAATCAATGGAGAAGTCACCGGGGTCAGCGGCCATGGCTCGCTGTACTGCGATCCAGCACATGTGCGTATTGCTTGATGTTTCCGCACTGGCCGAATCTATCGCCAGCGGTGGGCAAGCACCTCGGCGGCCAACGCGATAACCCGATGTAGCAGCTGATATATCCAGGCCATGGGATCGTTGAACGCCGCCACACAGAACACACCGCCCACAGTGGTTTCGAGGGGTCAGGGCATGAGAGTCAGGCCACGATGCAAGGTTCTGGTAATCCGATCTGCACAATGGGTGATCTTCAGTCTGCACAATGAACTGATGGCATCAACGTGATGTGAGGTTCAGGAAGTGTTGCGTGACACCGAACATCGTCGGCGCCGGGCGCGTCGAGCTACGCGCCGGGCATCATCAACCTGCGCGACGTGGTCACTGTGATCGACACCGTCAGCGCTTCGGCCTGAACAGCGGCCAGATCAGCGACAACACCGATCGTCATCATCGTAGCGACAAGCAAGTCGTCGGCATCATGGTCGACAGCGTCTCGCCAAGTGGTCTACCTGCGTCAGTCGGACGAAGAACTGCACCGAACGTCAACGAAGAGTCGGCCAACTGATCGAAGGGCGCGGTGAAGAAGGCAGCAGCAACGGCAGCCGGACCTTCACCGTCGAACTCGACAAGATGATGAGCGAAGAAGAATGGTCGGATCTGGAAGAAACATCTGATTGATTTTGGAGGTCGCAGTCATCGTCCTGCTCCTTCTGGGCAGGCATGCTGGCGAATTCTGGCGTACATCAAGGCGCAGCGGGTGATCGCTGCGCAACAGGCTCAGGGCGATGCGCTGCGCGATCAGCGCATCAAGGAACCTGCGAAACGTGTCGACGATCACCAGAACGGCAACGTGCGCAATGGTCAGCGCCTGCATGAAGTTGCGTTGGTGGTTGTCCTTTCGCCGCACAAATCCGTCTGTGTTGAGCAGCGTGATCTGTCGAGCCGTCATTCGCCCAGCGGTGAAACTGGTGGGCATGGGCGCGAGCGTCGATGAAACTGACTCAGCCGCGGGTCGACCGAGGCCTGAGGCGGAGTTGATGAGAAGCTGCATGTAAAGAGCAGCTAGAGCTTCAGCTTCAAAGTGGCAAGACAAATCAAAAGATCGCAGCCTTCGGAGGTCTCCGACATCGGAATGTGTTCTTCTTGTAGGAAGGCTGAAGGCCGCGATCTTCGCTCTTCAAGGCTCAAATGATCGATTTTTCGGGAGTAATTTTTATTGACGTAGAGCTCAGATAATGGTTACGAAGCAAGTGTATTTAACATCTCGAAGACTGTCAAGATCGACAGGTGTCAAGTCGGCAAAGATCTCTGATGATCAGGTGGTTGATTCTCTCGATGGACCAAGGGATCTATGATGACTTGATCCAAAAATGCAATTTTTTTCAGCTCTGGCCATCCCGGCCGCCTGCATCGCTCTCAGGTGCCAGTGCAGAGGAAGCGAAAATACAACTGCATGCGCAAGGAAATACGGTGTAATCCGCCGGCGCATTCACTGCAGTCTCGAGGATGCAAAGCAGGCGAAAGAGTCTTTGGGTCGGGCAAATCGACGGCACCGTCTATCGTGAAACAAAGAAGATCCGCCGGAGGTGTTAATCAAGGAAGCCGATCCAGCGTTGATTAATCAGCTGGATGAGCTGTTGGGCGCTGTCGGACCAATTTCAGAATCTGGAATGAAGGGATCAGCAATGATCCCGCGTTCGGTGATGTTCTTCTCCTACCATCGGCGCTGCGGTCATGTCCTCGGGAATCTCCTTCCAGATTCCACGCAAACGCGATGATCTCGGCAATCGTCCGGGTAGCTTCGGGACGCTGTCGCCCAAAGTCCATCGGCGCCAACAAGCGCACCAGCTCGGGCGCTCCGGTATCGGACTTCGTAGTCGCGAGCAGACGAACAGGATTTCTTCGTCAGCTCTTCGCTGACCTTGGTGGTGAGGGTCGGTGTGGTTGTCGTATCGTAGGGCGATGGCCTGGCGCGGCGGCGGTGGAATTGTTCCACGCGGTTTCGTCGACCGAGCGGTGTTCGAGACGGTTTCGGTTGCCTTGCGGCGGGGCGCCGAGGCGGCAGTCGAGGTCGTCATCGAGCCGCAATCCAGCAGACGCTGACCAGGGCGAAAACCTGTTCCGATCAGGTCGGCGGTGATCGGCCGCTCGACCGAGAGCTGGCTCGACAGGCCGCCGCTGATCAATCGCGCCGACCGGATCGGCCTCAGCGGTTCAATGTCGAACGCCAGATCAACGCGCCACAGTTGTTGCTGGTTCGCGCTGATCGCGAACGCTTCGTTCGGTCGCGGTCCTCTTCTGGGCGCTTCTTCATGCTGAAATTCTTACTGGAACGGCATGATGCCGGAGGTCGCGCATGGGAATCGCCGCCAGGCGCTGAGCAGGCGCTGTCGTTGGTAACGCTGTCCGCTCGAGGTCGAACAACCGACGGAGCCTTCGGAGGCGCGAAAAATGCGGCAGCGGCCAGGCGCAGCAACTGTTCCAGACCGCCTTCGCCTTCCAGGCCTTGCAGCAAACGCTCGGCAGCGGAAGCTGCGGCACTTGTTCGCGCGACCTTGGCGAAGATGCCCAGGGCGTTGCGAACGAAAGCTCGGCAGCGCTTGCGCCAGGGCGTCGGCGGCGATGATCGCGTCGAAACTGTCGTTGCTCGGCAGGCTGGGGTCAGTTGGTGCGATCAGCTTGAGAGGGTCGGCTTTCATGTCCGGGTCCAGCGTCGGGTCCTGCTCGTCAGGTTGCCTTCGAGGAACATGCCGCTGTTGGCGAAGGTCAGTGCCATGCCTCTTCGGCGGGTACCAGTTGTCGTAGATTGGGGTGCCGGCGAGCAAATTGTTGAACCACGGCGAAATATCTGTGCATGTTTTGATCGTATTGTTGTAGATCTTCCGCAAGGTGTTCAGCAACCCGTCAGGGAGGCCTTATGGCTTTGCTGGCGCAGCAGTTGCTGACGATGGCCAACTGTTCCTGACCATGCCGATCGGCAGGAATCAGGGCGCGCGGCTTCACCAACGCCGACAGCAAAGCGCCGATGCGCAGCGGCTGCGGGCCGTCGATGGTCAGGGCGCCGCTGCTGGCGCGGTGTTGAGCAACTTGACCAAGGAGCGAAACATCTGCGCCGCCCGGCGTTGCGGCAGCGCCTGCGAGGCGAGCACTTCGCCTTGGAGCACGGTGCCATGGTACGGCGTGGTGTCGATGCGGGTGAGGGCGGCGACGCTGCTGGCATGGTTGTTGTAATAGAACTGCGATATCGTGCGAAGGTCCAGCGATCGCCAGACCGGGCGCCTCGGGCAGCGGCAGATCGCCGGTCGCTTGCACGGTGGTCTTCATCGTCCGCTGTCGAGTGTCACCTTGAGCAGACCAAGGTCTGGTTGTTGCTCGAGCCAGAACACCTCGGCCTCGGGGCTTTGCCGGCGCCGATCAGGTCTTCGATGGGGTCAGAGCTCGAGGCAGCCACTCGAACTGCGGGGCGAACTGGTCGCCGGTGGCGGGCGGGAGCGAAGGACGTCCATTTCGCTGTCATATGTGGACAACCCGGCCGCCACCTCGAAGAGAGGTATGACTAGGGGTGCCGCCGTCCTCGCCCGCCGTTCGCAGCAGGATTGTTCAGCCCAGCCCAGACTCTCAGGTGGTGACCCAAATCGGCCACCCTCGGCGGCCGGCCAGGAGCCGACTCGGCCCCCGGCAGGCCGCGTCGGTCCCTTGGACCAGTCCGTCCTGCAAACCGTCGCCCTCGGCGCGCCAACGCTGATCTCAAGGCCGCCCTTCGAAATCTCGAATCAGACTGGCCAGCGGCGATATGGCGCAGATCAGCGGGTCGACGGGCAGCGGGGAAACCAGTCCGTCGCGTTTCGCTCGCTCGGGGCTGATGCAGCTCATCTATGGTCAGGTCGTCGAACGGCCGAGCCGCTTGATGCACAACGCGGCGAACTGGGCGCAACTGCTCGTGGATCGGCTGATGCCGCTGGGATCAAGGACTTCGCCGATCCCTGGAAGAAATCTTCGTGGTCTTGCGCGCCCGCACGTACCGCTGAGCGCGACGCTGATCCTGCAAGCGCTGGAGCCGAAGGATCGGCGCGGTTCGAAGATGTCCGCCACATGTTGTCCGCCGCACAGTACGTCGCGCTCCTTGGCGCGGCCGTACTGGACAGCCGCCACTGGTGGATTCTCGACGAGCCGTCCGACGCCCTCGACAAGCAGGGCGTGGTGCAGCCCTCGAAGAACATCTGGCCGGGCATCGCGAACGCGGCGGCCTCGTGGTCTGTACCACGCACCACACGCTGAGCGACGCGGCGGCCATCGGCGCACCTCGATCTGGGGGAACTGGGCAGTATGAGTGTGTTCGGCCTGCTGGTCGCCCGTGAATCGGCGCCTGCTGTTCGTCCGGCGGAGCTGGCCAATCCGCTGATCTTCTTCGCCATCGTCATCTCGCGCGCCTCCTGCGGCCGTCGGCCCAAACTCGAAGCGTCGCAAACCTGTCCCCGGGGTTAGTTGGTGGCCGCGCTGGTGATCGGCGTTCTGCTCTCGCTGGATGGGGTGTCCGCAGCGAAGATTTCGAGACGGAACCCTTGAACAGTGGGTCCTTCTGTTCGTATCCGCCGCCTTTGTACTGGCCAAGGCCGCACACTGGCTTTTTCGGGGTTGGCATGGTCCTGCTCTTGCCGCTGCTGGCGTTGATGTCGGTTTCGCCGGTCGCCTGCCTGCCGGTGTTGCTGTTGTTGTTGCCGCTGGTACACCGGTGCCGAGCCGCTCGGCGCGGGCGGCGAACAGCGTCATCTGGAACGGTTCGAAACGTGGTGGCTGTTGCTGGCGCTGTTGATCTTGCCGCTGTACATCCGGTGTTCTTCTTCGATCCTTGGCAGTGGCGAGCGGCAGGCCGCGCTGCAGGCAATGCCGCTGACCGGTATCCGCGGGTGGGTAGCCCGACCGCCGCGATCACCCAGACCTCTTCCGGATAGCTGCGGCCTGAAGATCAGCGTCGGCGAGCAGACGAGGTCTGGTCGGAAAATTGAACGTCTCTCAAAGATCATCTTTGCCAGCGACACCGACGAGCGGCACCCGTGATGGAAACAGTATGAACTGGACCCTTAGCCTCGAAAGCTCGGTCCGCCCAGCGGTTCGACGGATCAGCAACAACTCGCCTTGGTCGAACATCGCAGCGTCGCCGCCATCGGCGTCGGCGTCGTTGGGGGCCTGGCCTTCGCGCCGCCGCACTATCAGCAGGGAGCAGCCTCCGCATCATCTATATCGACGTGCCTGCGGCGATGCTCGCGCAGTCGATCTACGCGACGCGGCGGCGTGCGGTGTGGTGGTGGTGTGGAAGATGAAACTGGCCGACGTCCTGCTGCACGCGCCGCGCTGATTGGCGCGTGGATGACCGCCGTGGGTGTGGTCATGGGGGCAATCTGGGCAAACTGATGTGGTCGTGGTGGTGTGGATGCGGTGCCTGACTTCGATGCTGATCTGCTGTCCTGGTACTTCGGGGCGATCGTGCTGGGCAATGCTATCAGCAGCGTGAAAGTGCTGCCAAGGCTGCGCCGTGCCGGCCATCGTCGGGCGTGATCAATATCCTGATCGATCAAGTACGTGGCAGCGGTGGAAGACCTGCACCAGGGCGCGATCTTTCACCTCTACACCCGAAACCGGCGACGCCGGCAGAGATGTGGCTGCTGCTGTCGCTGACCGTGCTGGTGTCTTCCACCGTCGGCGCCGGCGCCGTTGCTGTGCATGCGCCTCGAAGTGCTCAAGCGCGAAGCCGCGCCAGTTGGGTGAAGAAGAAGTGAGAACAGTCGGAGGCTGCGCGATGAGTTTGCTTCATCGGTGACTTTCTTGCCATGGGCTATTTATGCCGTACGTCTGGTCGGCCTATGGCATGGTTGTGGTGCTGGCCTTCAACGTGGCGGCGCGGTCCTGGCCCGGAGCGGTATCTGCAACAAGAGGTGCGTCGCTTGCGCCGGGAGACGGGAGCCAACTGCTGCGGAAACGCTGATCATCATTCTGGCGATCCTGGTCGGTCGGCGCTGCTGTCGGCCTGGCTCAGCGCCTGCAGGAAAACATCAACCGTCTTTACATGCTGACCGAGATCGCCAACCGCGAAGTGTCTATGACACGCGCATCCGCGCCGGCCGGCATGGTCGAGAAGGGCGCGGCAATGTTCGCTGGACTCGCTGGACGTCAAATTCGTCGTCACCGACTTCAACAAAGCCGCCACGATCACCTACCGCGACTTCTTCCGGACCTGTTCCGCAAGGGCATGATCGCTGCCTCGGCAAGCCACAACGCTGATGGTGCCGGCGGCGGCCGACGAAGTGCTGGCCAAGTACGACGAGAAGCACATGCTGCTGAAAGTGATGAAGGCATTGAAGACAGTGGGCGAATCCGCGTCTCACCAGCGAAAGGAGGGTTGATCGATGATGTTCACACTGTTGATCTCGAAGCTCCGGCCATCTGGCCGATGATCCTGGCGCTGTGTTTCGTGCTGGTGCAGGCCGCTGTGCCATCTGGTTGGTGCCGCGCTGGCGACCTGCTCCTGGGGATCGCCTGGTCAGCCGCCGGCGCGGGCCAGTTCGTGTTCTGCTGTTCCGCGTTGCACCGACCTAACACGTGTTCATGACCGATGACTTCTCCGTCGCCTATGTCGCCAGCAACTCCAGCACCGCTTCACCGTGGATCACAAATTCAGCGCAGCGTGGGGCGCCGACGAAGGTTCGTCGCTGTTGTGGCGTTGATCTTTGCGGCCGGAAGTTTGCTGGTTGAGGTTCTCGCGGCAGTTGCCGAAGTCAACTGCTCGGCCCGCGCTCCGCCGGTGATGGGCACGTACCAGCATGGCTTCTGCCGTCCTCACTCACGTCGACCTGTTCAAACCATCCTGCCGCAAATGCCGAGCAATGGCTACTCGATCCGATGTCGAAGACATTGGCCTGATCGTTCACCCGCCGATGTTGTACATGGGGTATGCTCGGCTTTTCGGTGGTGTTCGCTTTTGCCATCGTGGCGTCGATGGGTGGTCGCCTTGACGCGGCGTGGGCGCGTCGTCGTGTCCGTGGACCATCGTCGCTGGGCCTTCTCGGGATCGGCATCGACCTTGGTCGTGGTGGGCTGACCACGAACTCGGCCGGGCGGGTGCGGTTCTGGAACCGTGGAAATGTCGTTCATGCCATGGCTGGTCGCATGCGTCGATCCACTGGCAGTCACGGAAGCGTGGCGTGTTCAAGAAGCTGGACGGTGTTGCTGGCGATTGCCGCGTTCTCCGAGCTGCTCGGCACTTTCCTTGTCCGGCGGTGCCGACCTCGGTGCACGTGTTCGCTTCCGATCCGGAGCGCGGGCGGATCATCTGACTTCCTGCTGTTCGTGGTCGGTGGTCCGCCGACGCTGTTCGCGTTGCGCGCCCGCGGCCAAGAGTCAGGTCGTCTTCAACCTGCTGGTCGTGGAACCTGTCGCGGCAACAACTGGCGTTCGGCGGTAGCGGCGTCGATGATCCTGCTGGTACCGTACCGTGATCCTCGATGCCGAGCGGTGCCAAGCTGTTGTTCGGCCCGATCCGTACCTTCATGCGTTGTCGATCCGCTCATGGTGTTGCTGATGGTGGTGATGGCTCGTCGGCGGCGATTGTCCGCTGGAACAGTTGCGGAAACGGCTGGTGATGCCCACCCGGTGTTGTTGGCAGTGTTGTGTTGGCCGCGGTGGCTGAATCGCTTATGCGATCTTCAACTGGCGGTGATCGGCGATCTTCCTGCTCGCCGCGTGGGTGCTGCTGGCTGGCGCGCGCGACATCCTCCCAGAAGACCCGCTATAAAGGCCTGATCAAGGCCAGCCCTGACCGCAGCGACTGGGCACGCAGATCGCCGACCTCGGCATCGTCGTACGCGCCTCGGTGTGGTGTTGTTGAGCCAGAACAGTGCTGATGCGATCCTGCGTCTGGCGCCGGGCCAGTCGATGGACCTGGCGGTTATCACTTCGATCTTCGAAGGTGCTGAACACTTCGAAGGGCTGAACTCGACCTCCGACAGAGGCACTATCGGATCGATCCGCGACGAAGGAATGAAGCCCGGCGCCGGACTGGAAGTCTGACCTGTACACGGTGCAGAGTTCGATGATGACGGAGGCCGGGATCGACGCCGGGTCCACTTGCGACTCGACGCCGCACTCGGTGAGTCGCTGGGAAACGGCGCGCTGGTGGTGCGGTTTATGCTGAACCGTTCGCGGCGCCGGAAAAATCCTGGTTTGGTGGCTGCTCACCGGGTCTGGGTGGAATCGCTGGGTGGCGCTGGATCGGTGTCATCGGGTCAAGGTCAAAGCCAAGGTGCGTGGAAAGACTGGGCATGACGGGAGCGGCTGCATGATACGTTTGGTCATGCTGGTGCTCATGGTCATTCTGGCGGTGGTGCGGGTGCTTCTGTATCGTGGTCGACCTCATCGGCGGGAGTCGCCGTCGGCGATGATCAACAAACCATTCCTGGAATCAGCTGCCGAACGTGCAGGGCGACAGTACCCTACGAAGGCTGATCGGCAACTGGTAGCTGGTCAACGTCGGGCACCGGCGCATTCCGCCGGGTCGAGCACCTGTGTCAGAAGCTCGCCGAGCGCGGCGCGGCGATCTACGGCATCAACGACAGCATGAAACGCCGACGCTCTGAAGTGGCTGGCTGATTTCATACCTGACGCTTCTGGAATTGCTATGTACGAACTCGCTGGGTCCGAACCTTGGCGTCGACGGCGCTCGGGAGCTTCTTCATCGACGCCAAGGGCATCATCCGCGACAAGTACGTCGGCGCGATCGACGAGCAGGTCTGGCGCGAAAGCTGCCGCCAGGCAATCAGGCGCTGGTCGATCGGCGCCAGCTATGAAACGCTTCAACGTCGTGGTACTGGGTCGTTGGGCTGGTATTGCTCACGCCGCGATCGACATCATGAGTTCGCCAAAGGAAGGTGATCGCGAGCGTTCCGCGAGTCGACGAAGGCCGCCGCTGAGCGCTCAGAACCAGGACATTGCTGACTCGAACGCACCGATCGCCGCCGACCTGCGCAAAGAGATTCTCCGCACGCCGGCGAGGAAGGCACAACGAGCAGATCATCTACTTCATGGTCGACCGCGACGGCGATCGTCGTTACAAAACGGACTCAACGCCAGACCGTACTGCTGTGGTTCGGCCCGGCCGGGCTGCTGCTTGGCGGTTTCGTGGTGATCGCGGTGATTGTCCGGCGTCGTCGCGGCCAGCGCGCCGAACAACCGACATCGCCGTCCACCGAAGAGCGTCAGCGTCTTCATCAATCCGTCCGATAAGTCGAAGACGATTGATTTCTGGCTCGCCGCAGGGCTGTTGCTTCTGGTCGCCGCACTTTTTCTGTTCATCTCCTGGTTCCGCGCGAGCGTCGTGCTCAGCGTGAACAGGATTGCACCGCCAATGTTGTGTTGTATCAGGAACGCGTGGCCGAGTTGCAATTGCAGCAGGCCGAAGGTGAACGATGCCGGCAACGGACAGCGGGCGCGCCGAGGCCGCCCGTCAACTGCTCGCCGATACCGAAGGCGTTGCCGGCGCCGACGTGTCGAAACTGGGCAAACTGTTGCCGCTGCTGGCCGCCGTCCTGGTGCTGGTACTGGGCCTGGTCGTACCTGCATTCGGCGCTGCCGACAAGGTCGAACTGACCCGCCAACTTCGCCGAGGCGCTGAGTCGATGGAAGAAACGACCCAGCGCTCGCAAGTGCTGTTCGGCGCAACCTGTATTCTGCCCAGGGCCTGTACTTCCTCGGCGACCTTGGACATGGCCGAGGAGCGTCCGGCGGACGCGGCGAAGATGTTCGAGTGGGCCGCGACCTTCTCGCCGGGCGTCAGCTGGAACTGCTCGGCCAGCTGGTCCAGGCGCAATCGCCGACGAAGTGGTCGTGAAGATCCAGGCGCTGACGGACGAAGCACTGAAGGCCGATCGAAAGAGGAAACCAACGCCCTGGCCTGCTGGTATTGCTGTGTTCCAGGGCGAGCGTTATCAGGAGCGATCGATTACTGGAATCGTTCTGCGGCGCAACTGCTGCTGTACGACAATCCGCGCTGGCGCCGCAAGGCGGGATCAATGTGTCGCCGAGTGTCTGGAAGCCAGCGGCGGCAAAGTCGTCGAGGCACTGGTAGCCGCTGAAAGCGCACCTGTCGAAGTCAATCGATTTTTCCAGCGAACTGATAAGCAAAGCGCAGCGGCGACAGTGTGTCCATCTTTGCGGCGTCATCTTCGGCCGCGCCGGTACTGCTGGTGGTCAAACGCCTGACCGTGGCGGGATCGGCGGTGACCGTCGAACTGGGCGATGCCGACGCGATGGATGCCGTGCAGTGAAACTGTCGAACTCCTGAAGTCGATGGTCTCGCGCACCACGTGCTGCGAGCCAATGCGGTGAGTGGGGGCGTCGCATCGGGCCCTGCCAGTACTGCGCCACAAACTGATCATCGACAGCCTGGAGAGCGGAGACAACAGGAAGCACTGCGATCCACACCATCGCCGAACCACAGTCCTCGACACTGGCCCTGGGCTGAGTGCATGTGCGGCGGACCCACTGGAACCGACGCGACCTGCTCGCCGATTCGCTGTCCAGCCGAGCCTGACCCTGCTCAAACTGCTCAACCCTGGCAAAAGCATCCTGGCCAAGGTCGAACCGTGCCAACCACCTCGGCCAGCTTCGCCCCACCGGGCTGGAATAGCGACTGGGATCAGAAGCTCGGCGTCTATGTCCTCGACGACGAGCGAAGACTCCACCGCGAGCGCACTGATCCACCGCTGGAACAATGGCTGGAGCTGCTTGATCAGCCGAACGGTCGTGGAACATGAACATCCACGGCGTGCTGCGGGACTGGGCAACAGTCGCAGACGAAGTTGCCGACCTCTGGATCGCTGTTCTGCTGCGTTCGGGCTGAGTTCAGAGCATTGCGCCGAACCTGCGCAATGCCTGCACCATCGAATCAGGCCTCGGCGTGCAGCAGATCGAGAAGATCGATCGAGCGCTGGAAATTTCAGCGATCGTTGCTGTTGAGCGGGAGCGCTGGCCGAGCGAATCCGCGCGGATGGGCGACGATCGAGCACGGGCAGGTCTGCATCGAAAGGGAGGGATGTCGGGACTGATCGAAGAAACGAAACGCTTGGTGCTAATGTTCGCGAGCCAGTAGTCGTCGCACATACTCGAACAAACGCCGCGCTGGCGCTCGCTATTCTTCCCGTCGGGAACATTGTCGATAAATCGATGTCGGCAGGGTCGAGTCGGGCATGACGGTCGACCGCGCCGCTGGCCAGTTCGGCGAATATCTCATCGGGAGGCGAGCGTCAGAACGACGGCTCAGCACGGGCGCGCAGCGCCCTTGCTTGCGCCGACGCGCAGGCGACGCACGTACAGCGACCTGATCGTCGTCGCCTTGCGGAACCGCCAGGTTGCTGCTGCCGAGGTTGTAGACGATGGCCTGTGTTCGACCAAATTGGCAGGCAGTTCGGTTCGCTGTGTCTGGCGAAGAATGTCGGGGTGCTGAGCACGCATGCGGCGGCAATCGGCGATCTTGCGCGCGGTCAGGCTGAATGGTCGAATGCGTCGATGCGCAGGGTGATGTTGATGTCTTCCTCGACGAGGTCATGTTGCGATTGTTGAGCATCAGGTCGATGTTCAGTTGCGGTGCGCCGATCCGAAGAAATGCTGAAGCTGCGGAACGATGTGCAGATGGCCGAAGGTCACTGCTGTGCTGATGCCGAAGTTGCGCGAAACCGCCTGCACTGCCACGGCGGCGTTGCTGGCCTCGTCGGCTTCGTCGATGGCACGTTCGGCCTGCTTGAACAGGCCAGCCGGCTCTCGGGTCGGTCAGGCTGGTTGAGCGAGGAACAGGCCGACGGCCAGGTGCTTTTCCAGCAGAGCGATGGTCCACAGCCGGCTGGCGATATTCAAGCGCCGGCAGCGGCGGAAAACGAGCCGGTCGAAACGACGCAGACGAAGGTCTTCCATGGCGGCGAGACGGTCCATCGTACTTGCGCAAGCTCGAAATTGTCGAAACCCGACCGGCAATAAGGTGTTGCTGAGAACGCGGTCGCTGATAGGTGCTGCTGATCGACAAAGAGCTGCCGCCCGGTGATGAACCGGCCTCGCTCGGACAACAGACGCGATCGCCGCGGCGATCTCCTTCCTGGCCGCCGAGGCGGTCGATCGGGCCGCCGAGATAGCGCGCTCCGCCTTCGCCGCCGGGCGGATCGTTGGCGCGAACAGCTCGGCTCG
Organism: Pseudomonas sp. GNP014; assembly: GCF_054344005.1. Lineage (NCBI taxonomy): Bacteria > Pseudomonadati > Pseudomonadota > Gammaproteobacteria > Pseudomonadales > Pseudomonadaceae > Pseudomonas > Pseudomonas sp. GNP014. Next base: position 15,204 of record NZ_JBTGUS010000007.1, read on the forward strand.
GCGTCGGTCCGGGCGCGATGGTGTTCACGGTGATGCTGGTCTGCGCCAGTTCGAGTGCTGATGAACGGTAAAAGCTGACCAGCGCCGCTTTCGCTGCGGCAAGGCCCGTACGCTGAGCAATGCCCAGCACGTCGAGGCTGGAGATGTTCAGCACCCGACCCGTAGCCCTGGCGTGCGCAATCCCCGGGAACACGCGCCGAGCCGCTGGCAACGCCGAACTCCAGATCGAGCCGCACGACCTTGTCGAACGTGTCCAGATCAATGTTGCCGAAGGCCTGCGGCTCGACGCAGCCGATGTTGTCGACGAGCCGTCGAACGACAGGCGCGCGCCAGTTCCGCCAGTACCTCGCCGGTCAGCTTGCCGACGACCAGATCCAGTGGCAGGATGCCGGGAAGCTGAGGTCAGGTCGGTGGGGACCGACCACCCATGGCTGGCACGGTCGAGATGCTCGGCCAGCGCCGCCTATGCCTTCGCTGGCGCTGGTGATGAGGAAGGTACGTCGGGTCATGGCAACTCCTGCAGGGGGATCGGATCAGCCGCGACGATCCAGCATCGCTTCAGGCTCGGGGATGCTCAGCGTACTGGGTTGACCTCGGCGTAACGATCAATGCCATCCGCAACCACCACAAACGGCTGGCATCGGCAATGTCGACGCCGGACCACGTCGAGGTTGGGCAGGTCGTCTGCGAGAGGCTCCTTGTAGACAGCTCGATGGAGGTAGTTGGTACTCGAACGCAAGGCTGAACGCCGCCGCGACGTCATCGCGCGGGTCGCTGAGGTTGGGATTGATCGTTGATGCGTCGCGATCTTGCGGCTGTTGGCCGCGATCCTGCGGCGAAATGGCCAGCAGACTGGCGCCGGCATGCTGAATCGACGAAGAAGGCTGCAACGCTGGAACTCCAGGTCGGAGAACGGCACCAGACACTGCGATAGAAATCAACACCGATGGTCTTGCGCTCAGCAATTCCGCCGACGATACGGGACGGCCTTCGGGGCTCTTCAGGTGAACAGCGGCGCCATGTCCACCCACTTTCAGGGCACGGTCGCCTGCGTGAGGCGATCAGCGGCGGCTGGCGTGCTTCATCACCGTGCAATGTTGGTGGGGGCGTTGTAAGGGGCTCTGCCAGCCTCGAAGTCGTACTTTGAACGCGTCGAACTTGCTTGTAGGGCCATGGTTGAAGTCCTGTAGGAGTGCTGCAGTGGCTGGGATTCAAGATCACTGTGAGGCGAGGCAGCGGAACACAGGCGTGGGGATAGCACTCATGTCTGGGAATGGGGACCATTATCATATCGGCAAACAATCCACTGTCACTCCTAGATATTCTGGCTTGGAGAAAAAGAACTCCAGGGTCGCTTTTAGTAGGTCGAGGCAAGGAGGCGGCGGCGGAGCAGGCCATCGATCAGGAGCTGGAGGAAGGAGGCTGGAGTGCGATCGGGTTACTGCAGTCATTATACTCCCTCAGGCACCTAGAGCACCCCGCCAGCCAGCGACAAGGGAGATCGATAATGCAATATCCTGATCCTGCATCGAATGGGGTGACGACAACACCGCCATCGGTATTCAGATACTCGATATTTCTGGCGCGGCCCTGACGGCCTGGGATACCTTCAGGGACGCCTACAACGCCGCCGTCGAAATCGTCATCTGCTACAGGAGACGGCGGCGGACGGCGAGTCGATCTACATGCCGACGTCGGCAGCGGCCCATCGCAACAACCGCAGTTCGCCGACATGGCTGGGCAATGCCTGGAGCGTATCCGCCGTACCCGGGCAAAACCGAGAGGCTCAACGTGATGTTGCTGGGTGATGCTCTGATCGAACGCATTGATCGCTATGTGTGTGAGCATACGTCAAAGTCGTTCTCTTCGGCGGATGCGGCGATGGAGCAACTGGTTCGGTATTAGTGTCATTGCTCCGACAGGTCGAGTGAGCAACCTGGCGGAGCGAGCCTGCTCCACGCGTCCACGTCTACGCTGTTGCTCAATGCACCACGCCGCCAAGCACTTAGAAACCGCAACAGCGCCAGCAGCGGGAACATGCTGCCGACAATGACTAGATTTACAACGAGCTGCTATGTCGTAGACCGCACCGGCGACTGAGGAGCCGAAGGGCGCCGCCGATGAAGATGCTGGTCATGTACAGGGCGTTCAGGCGACTCGCGGCTTCTGGCGTCCAGCGAGAGACAGCGCGCTGGCCGAGGACGATGTCGATCTCGACGCAGAAGTCGAGCACTCATGCGGCCAGCGGCCAGGCCGATCACGCTGTAGGCGGTCAACGAGGTGAATAAAGCTCAAGGTGGCGAACAGCATGGCCAGCAGCGAGGCGATGCCAGTGCTGGCCAGCATCCGCGAGGTGTCCGCTGATGGTGGCGATGGCCTCGATGGCACCGACCAGGGCGAAGATCGCGATCTTCGTCGGCCACAGACCATGGTCGCGGCGCCACAGCTTCAGCGGCACCGCCGTCCAGAACAAGGCTGAACGTGGCGAAAAACGGCCCCGACAAACGCGCGCCGACGCAACACGAACTGTGGCGCAGCAGGGTCGACAACGAACCGATCAACTGGCCGACAAGAAGCGCCGGCCAATCGGCGACGCTCGGGCAATGGTCAACGCCAGCACCATGCTGATCGACGCCATCAACGTGAACAATCATGAACATCGGCGCGCCAGCCGAAATGGTCAGCCACGACGCTCGACACCGGCCGCGCAGCAGGAGCACCAGCAGCAAGCCCCTCGATCATCCTGCTCACGCACCCGGCGACGGGGATCTTCTGCGTGCAGATGCGCGGCGAGGGGATCGAGGATCCGCACGACAGCGCCGAAGCCCACGAACAACCTCAAACCAGC
>NZ_JBTGUS010000008.1:0-19720 GCF_054344005.1 Pseudomonas sp. GNP014
ACGATTGCTTAAAAATAGTTACCACACTTACTTTCAGGGCACACCAACTTCTCGAACCCATGTTCCCTGCATTGCAATTTCTCAACCACTGGACCACCAGGGAAGTCCTAGACTTTGTTTTCTTTTTTTAACTTTCACTATCCCATTCATTTAGTGACAGTACTGACTTAAAGCAGTGTTGCTGAAATGTCACATAACATGTCTTTAAGTCAGTACTGTCACTAAATGAATGGGATAGTGAAAGTTAAAAAAAGAAAACAAAGTCTAGGACTTCCCTGGTGGTCCAGTGGTTAAGAATCCACCTGCCAATGCAGGGAACATGGGTTCGATCCCTGGTTTAGGTGCTGTACGTCCTGAAGTAAGTGTGGGTGTTAACCTTAGCAATACGTAACTGAACGAAGTACACAGCAACATAACACGTATTGCTAAGGTTAACTACTTACGAAGCTGAGGGACTGCCAGCACCTATCATAATGTCGGACCCCCTTTAGTGTTTCCCTTATACTTTTAGGATATTTATATAACTTATTCCATTTCATTATTAATCCTTTCACTAGCTATATTAAAATTTTTAGGATTTAATTCAATACCAATAAAATCAAGATTATATTTTTTACAAGCAACACCAGTTGTGCCGCTACCCATAAAATTATCTAACACTACATCTCCTGGTTTTGCAACTATTTTCAAAATATGTCTTGCCAAAGCAATAGGCATTTGAGTTGGATGTACTCTTTCAGCTTTTGGAATATTATGCGGAATGTACCAAACTGAGCTTAATGGATCATGTATTCCAGTGTTTTCGTTAATGTGAATATCGTTGCCTTTAGATAAGTGATAAATGATTTCATAATCTAAATGAAACCTTGATTTTGTGCTATCAAAAAGACCGTATTTCCAAATAATATAAGATTTAAAAATAAATTTTTGAAATCCTTCTGTAAATTCAAGCCAATGTGGAGTCTTTAAAGTTTTTTTTAAAGTCTTGCTTTTGATATTAAAAAATAATTGTCCATTCTTTTTTAAGACTCTATGATATTGATTAAATACATTATCAATAAATTCTGAGTATAATTTAAAAAACAATATATCTTTACTGTTACTTGTATAACCAGCCCCAGATATATCCTCGTATGGTGGACTTGTTACAATTAAATCTACACTACCTTCTTCTAATGTTGGCAGCACTTTTAAACAATCATCATTTATAAGTTTCATATTTCATTCTCTCTCAGCCTCAATAATAGCACGTCCTATTTCTTCGACGATTTGCGGGACGATAGAATTTCCCAATGCTTTAAGTCGGTGTACCCTGCCTGGTATCCCATGAGCCACTCGACCCACGTTGGGTTCAACGAGCCACCAGCCGTCCCTGCTAGTCTGCTCTTCTTCCTTGCCGTCTCGTAATTCGTGTTCACCCCAGAATCCTTGTGATCTCGTGCTGTTGGTGTTGGCATCATTTGAACTGCTGCCGTTAAGTTGTGTTGAGTCTTGCTCCCTTGCTCCTTTCCGATGAAGTTTTTCGTGCTTCCTGTCCTGATGCTCTCGGCGTTGGCCACATCTTCGCTGCTTTGCTGAGTCCTGCTCCCGTTCCTGTCTTCGGATTGATTCCACTTCTCTCTGTCGAGGTCGGGCGTCGGCCACATCTTCGCCGCTAGGGCTAGCGATGTTCCTCCCTGTTTGTATTTTGTGCTCCTGTCTGTGGCCGCGTCCTTCGTCGGTGTCGGCCATAATCGTTTCTCCCACTCCCACCGCGTAATCGAATCTGAATCGGTTGACCACTCGGTCTTTTCAGATGTCCCTGATCCAATGCTTTCTTGATGCCTGGAAGATTGCTCCCCCCGACAGGGCATTGGGAGTTCGCCACAATCCACATTCTTTCTCTTCTGTGGGGAGCGCCGACGCCTGCAACTGGAATATTGAACGTCCTGACTTCGTATCCCGCTCCTTCCAAGTCAGTGCACACAGTCTCGAAGACCATGCCGTCCTGGATGTTAGTAATACCTTTGACATTTTCTCCAACAACCCACCTCGGTGTAAACTCTTGGATGATTCGAAACATCTCAGGCCAGAGATGTCTGTCGTCACTTGTTCCTTTTTGTTTTCCCGCAACCGAGAACGGCTGACACGGGAAGCCCCCTGTGATAATGTCGGGAAGTTGAATTCCGTCTGCTTCGAGTCGTTCTTTCGTGATTTCTTTGACATTGTTATATATTTTAGTTCCTTTCCAATGTTTATCAAGTATTAATTTACAAAATTTATCTATTTCACAAAAAGCTACAGTTTTAAAATGTCCTGTTCTCTCTAGCCCTAAACTAAATCCACCTATACCACTGAATAGATCTAAAATTTTATATTTTTCTTTCATTACTAATCTTTCTTTTTATATACACACGTAATTAAATATATCAGACAATCTTACTTGATTTTTTCTAAGATTGCAACCCACGCAGCAGAAACGAAAGTTGTCTAACACATAAGTTTTAGTTGAATCTAATCTATCTATTGAAAAATTTGTTACTATCTTCGGTCCTCGTTCATTATATCCTCGCTCCTTGTTGCCCAACACTCGCTTGTAAGTCCAAGGCTCTTTGCAATACTCACAATGCTTTCCATGATCTTGAATGTATAACATGAGCTCGTCATAAATTTCTTCTTTAGTGCATTCAGGTTTCCATTTAAGCCTTGCATTTTTCTTCTTGTATCTATAAAATACGCCGTTGATTACTTCCATAACATAGGCTCTTTCTGTGTTTTTATACTTGTGTTCGGCTATTGCAATTTTCTCTTTATTTTCAGTACGATACATAGCTTTTCTTTTTTTATCACAAGGTGTGCAGCGCAGAAATTATAATTACCATTATGACTTAAATAAAACTGATCTAAAGGTAAGGATTTTTTACAGATACTACAATTCTTATGCACCTAAAAGTTTATCTCCATCTATTAATTCTATATTATGCTTACTAGCGTATTTTTTTGCACCAGGTGAAAATTTAGAAGAAGTTATAAACATTAAAACTTTTTTATCTTTAGTTTTTTCTTCATCACTGCTTGCTTTAAAATCTCTCATAGCTCCAGGAGGTATAGGGGTGTTCCAGTGTTTACATTGTACTAATAAATATTCTGCTTCTTCATTATCCAATATTTTAACGGCTCTAATATCAATACCACCATCATAATTATTTCTAGTTTTAACTTCATATCCGAGTTTTTTAACATACTTTTCACAGTATTCCTCAAACTGTGCAGGGCATAGCTTATCAATTTTTACAGCTTCAGATATTTCTTTGTTGTTGTAATAAAGAATACCATTTAAAGCAGTGTTTCTATATTTTCTTTCTCTTTTGGTTATGTTTTGACCCCATTTAGTTGCTGAAACAAATGTGTGGTTTTCTGGTACCCATCTGTCTAATTGTTTTGCTAATAAAAGTTGTTTTTTAGAGGGTTTATTGTCATTAGGTAATTTTCTAACATGGGCACATCTAGAACCACTAAATTTTTTACTTTCATTAAAGAAATCTTTTTCACGTTTCTTTTGCTCTTTAGTATAGTTTCTTGTGTATCTTTTTTCTTGGAAAATATATAGGATATACTTCATTAGTATTACTTCTATAAGGTTTTCTTCTACCTTGATACTGCATGCTAGAAGTTCGGTTGTCTAAAATTTTAGCGTCTCTAATGCATTGAGCAAATTTACTATATATTTCTTGTAGACACTGTTCAGAATAATTTTTGTCATATTTTAAATTATGCCAAATCGTATATTTAAAATCAACTTCTGTTTTTGAAAAAACGTCTACTAAATATCTGCCATTTTTTTCACATAAGACAATAATAATAAAATCTTCATATTCTCTAAAGCGGACATGAATAAAATTAGGGTCGTGAAGAAGTTCATGGTCTCCATCAAAAGGCATTAGATAGCCTGTCTGACAATCTAGGGCTTCTTGTAAGAAATGTTTATCTTTAAAATTAAATTCTTTGATGTCCTTGTATTCATGGACATAGCTTTCTTTATCAAAAATATCTTCTGTTATATCTACATGTTTATTTAAAATAGGGTCAAATATATCAACATCATTAATAATTTTAGAATCTTCCATACACAAAGGAAAATTATTATTTAAAGGACTAAATAATAATTCAAATACATCTATTTTTTTCCAAAAAAGAAGACAATCTACAGCAGTTTTTTTGTCAATTTCAATATTTTTACCATCACAAAAAGTAGAACCTTTATTAGTATGATGATATAATAGGGATGCTTTTAAAAAATTTTTCTTCATCAATCTAGCTACATGTTTACTAGATGAATCTTTTGTTAATAAAGAAATATCTAAATATTTTTCATAAGGAAATATATCTCTCATATATTCTTTTTTAATGTCCTCCAAACTATGTTTATTTTTTAATGTTTCAAAAAATAAATTTTCTTGTTGGTATTTCTCCGAATACATTAAATGTATGTTCCAGCATTGTCTTAAAGTTCTGGTGTATCCTGTTTTTAAAAGGGTAGAGTTATTAAAAATGTACTGGGGCTTTAATTCTGGTCTGTCTTGGCAAATCTGTAGGCTTGTTATAACATGTTGAGATTCGGCTGCTTCATCAAAAAAATATTTAAACTCATCTACTTTAATTTTAAAACCTGTTTTATGCTTTCTGAATATTTTTATTAATCTATTTAATCGCAAATTATTTTTAAAAACAATTCTTATCGCTTGATTCTTAACAATTTTAGGAACAACTATATAGAAAACAACCTGTTCATCAAATTTCTTATCCAGCCAATCAATTTGATCGTGATTATAACATTTATTTTGGTACATACTTGCGATTACTTTTCCATATGAAAAATCAGATTTTACACTGTCGCCAAGAGTTAAACTCAATACTTTTTCATTCTTTCTTTCATCGTCTACAAGTAACACCCCATCTTTATAGGGTTTAATGTGTATATTATATTTAAAAGAGGGTAAGTGTGAATATTCGGAGTAATCAATTGGAACTGTCTCTGGGTAGTATAAATTTTGAATTTCTTTATTTTTTTGAACATTCCAATTAACATAATCAAAAGTTAAAACATCTTTTTGTTTTTTATGCGCTTGTTTAAAAGCAAAAAAAACAGTTTTAACATCCTCTCTAACAGCGTTGCCTTTAATTGTATTATTTAATTTTTCAACTTCCTGCATATCCATTCTCTCACCATTATAAGACCAGATAAGTTCTGATTGTGGGTATTGACATTCTTCTGCTTATATTTTGCTTCTTGATATTTTTCATCCATGTATTTTTGTCTGTCTTTTTTTGGTAATGTATTGAGAGCTCTAGCTTTCCATTTCTTATGTTCAGGAGTGTCATGGAGTTTTTCAGTATCAAGACCTCTTAAGCCTTCTGCAAGTTTATCAAGATCTTCAAAAGTTTGTGTTTTACTCATAACGTTACCAACATAAAAATGCTTAATAATATTACAAAAGATAAAGTCGCAAATATAATTATAAATATTTCTTTCATGTCTTATATATAGGATATTTTGGGATACCTGTCCACTTCTTTTTAAGGTCCTCCTAAATATGCCATGCCATTAACTTTCGAGGATTTCGCTGGGTCGTACATAATATATTTCAATGTTAGCTCGTTGCCCGCTGGAATCTTTTCGACTACTATAATATTCCATTTATCAAATCCGGGTCTAATCCTAATTTGTGAACGACCACAATTAGGTTTATCACTATGATTAATAAAACCACCTAAAAGGAGTTCTAATAAGTTCGTTATTAATTCGGTAATGAGAAATTCCTAAATTACAGCCAACTGCTAACTCTTTGGTAGTAAAAAAAACCCGCGCCTTTTGCCACCAGAATCTTTAATTATTAATCCGTCAGGTAAAGGTTTATAATTATTTGACATTTTTTATTTTCTCCCACAGCATTTTTAATCCTATTAAAATTTTTTTATGATCTGCTACGATATACCCCATCAGGACAATAAAATAATAACCAGATCATGGTAAATCTAATCTGGATTAACTATACTTTGTAATAAAACTATTTTATTTTGAGCTTTAACAATTTCATCTAAGTGCCGCTCGACTCTCGTGTACAGACCACTTACTGTGTACTCCGGTGCTGAATCATTAGTCTCCATAGACAAGACTCTTTTTAATTTTTTTTCTTCATCTATGATTGTATTAAACTGTCTTCTAATAACTCTTTTTACTGTCGTTGTGTTCATTCTACTCCTGGTTTGATTTTTAATTTTTTAATCTGTATTGAATCTGCCACGTTGCCAGATACAGAAACACGAGTGCAGTCACTTTTAAATGGAAACACCCAATGTTTTAACTCCTGCAGGAAATATAAACATATCTCCTTCTTCAGGAAAATGTGAATGGTGGGTTATGTAAGATCTTGGCCCTTCACCATAAATAAAGGTAATACCACCTGGCCCCGCTGATCGTCCTGTATAGGCCTCTCGTTCCTTCTTTAGAGCTTCTGGCACTGTTAAATAGATAACCCAAGATAATGCACCCCCATGATCGTGAGGGGGGTTAAAATCACCTGGACCTTGAAAGTTTGCCCATAAAGAATCTAATGTGTATTGTTGTTTAAAGTCCTCGGGTGTTGAGCCTACTTCTGGTGCCCATTTAAATCCGGCATCAGCGTACATATCAAACATGTTTGTAAAGAAAGGTAGAAACATTTTACTATCTCTAAAACCTACTTCTTTTTCAATTATACCCGCTAGTTTAGGTTTAAAATCTAATGTGCTTGCTTCAGCTTCACTTAGAAATTGTAATCTTAATTTATCAGGTATTTTTGTTTTAACTAACAAAGGCCCCATCTAAACATTTGATAATCTACTCTAATTCGTTTATTTTCTTTAGTGGCTATGTCATGGTCTTTAACAAAATCTTTTCTTATCTCATCGCTCATTTTTTCCCCAAAGATTCTAATTCTTTTTTATGTACTAAGTTATCATATTGTCGCTCCTCTTTTTCTCGAGCGAAATCTGCTTTAAGTTCTTCAACTTCTTTTTGTAAAGCTTTCATTTCTGGAGAATTTTGACCAATTCCTTTAACAATGGTTACTTCTCCTTCAGCTTCTTGAGCTCGTTTAGTTAAAGCTTTAATTGTTTCACCTGCCTTCTTGTATAAGCTTTAAGAATCTCTTTTTGTTTTTCTAGCTGCTCGATTCTTTCTTCTAGATCAGATGGTTTTTTTATTATTCTTTTAATGTCCTCGTTTATCATCATTCGTAATTATCCATTTCAATACTGTAGTTGCAGGATTAAATCCGTCAAAATCCATTTTAGCGCAATGACTTAAGCAAAGGGTGAGTATCAAAATACTCATCAAATTCTTTATCATGTATTTCTCCTTGTGAATTACACATAGGACATTGTACCACTTTATCCACCTGATTATCTGTACTTTCTTTAACTTTAAAAAAACCATTACCTTTACATCGTGGGCAAATTTTATCGGTCATTAGTTTTTCTTTTCTTCTTTACTTTTGCTATTCTCAACAGGTTTTAATCCAACGATAAAAGCGCCATTAACATAAACACTTCCTGATAAGGTCGACTTTTTAAATAATTAAGAAGTTTTTGTCTTTCTTCTTGTGATATTTTAAACATTATTTCTCCTTTCCTTTACCGTTTAACTTTTCTACTTTTTCATTTACTAAAATATTAACTGTTTGACTTCGACTTATAATTGTATTGGGTACAATCACTCGTCTGAGTCTATGAACTTAGCATAGGTGTCTTTTGATAAGGACACATTTTTATATTTGCTTATATCTGTCATATGATATAGTTTCCTTTCATTTTTATTTATAGGATAATATATAATTTTCTTTGAGGTTGTCAATGATTAAATTCACATTAATGATATGGGTGTGCTCTTTTTTAGGGGAGAATTTATGTATGGCTCCGGTTAAAAGTCCTATCCTATATGATAGTTGGTATGAATGCAGTCGAGCTGCACATCAAGAATCTATAAAGATTTATTCTAAACTGGGATATAAGATTGTTAATGAAGGTAGACTTGCTACGCGTTATACTTGTACAGTAGTCTCATCTATCTAATTCTTTCATTATTCCATTTAATTAACATTAAAAGTATTATTGCGTATATCTCTATGTTGATACCTGACAAACTTAGTAGGATATCTATCATCTATCTAGTTCTTCCATAATTTTTTTAATAAGTTCTTTGGTATCTTTTTGTTGTCGTTGTTTGAGACATTCAATTAATCTTCTCATTAAAAATTTTATATAGAGGGTGTTGCTCATGCCCTATATATAGGTATTTATTCACAATAATGTCCTTGAATTGTTCCTCTTCCATCATTTAAATACCATCCTTGACGCATAGCATCTATGCTAAAGTCTGGTGCGCCACGTTGATCGCCCCATCTATGTGTAGACATTACTTCATAATACATATTTCCAAAAGACCAACAGTCCATGACATCAATGGGAGGATTAAAGCTAATGTGATCTTTTACTACGGTTCCATTGAATAACAGTATTATTATTATTAATGTTTTGACCATTAATCTTCTGGTTCACCATGTCTTTTCTTTCCCCATTTAATAATTTTATCAAAACCCTTGGTTTTTACATCTATAATTGGACCAAATCTTCTCCATGACTTAGCAACTAAGTTTAATTCAACTAAAAGAAGAGGCCATTGTCTCTGAGATATATTTTTAATTTTTATATTTATTTCTTTCATGTCCTATATATAGGTTAATATAGGATACCTGTCAACCCTTTTTCTGTCTTTTTTGCTTTTATTTAAGCTCTTTTTATGCCTTCCGGGGTTTTTTAATGGGTTCGTTTATGGTAGTTACTAGTGCCATACTTAAGGGTATTTTACTCATTATTCGGCTTTAGGCTGATCCTTACTTATGTGTTTTTCCATGGGCATATATTTTATGACCCCATTTATTTTTTGTTCAAGATCCGTACCGCAGGTAATACATCTATAAAAATCTTTAGTTACAGATACTAACATTGTTGGCATGTTGCATGTTGGACAAACACCATGAGTTATTTCTGGATTAAATCTTTTTACTTTTTTAAAAAAATTATTCAACTACTTTCCCGCCTTTCCATTTCATTTCTGGGAGGCCGTTGTCGTATTTTTTACCATTAAATGTAAGAACTTGATTCCTATTATGGTCTTGATTAAAACTTACGTGCACCCAGCCTGCACTATCTTCTTCTGGCTGGTAAAATTCAAGGATTAATTGATCAAAATCACAGTTCCCCTGAATCCAGTACGCTAGTTGTATATTAGGAACTCCTAATCTCGAGATCCCCGTCGCGATTCCCCTTGCAATGCTGGCTGGAATCTCCGCTGCCGATAGCACGATTCAACTCCAGGCACCGAAAGCCCGAGTTAATGGTTACTGGTTTGTCAAATTTAGCTCTAGCTTTTTCTAATACTCCATAGCATAGATCTGTTAAGTTTTTTATTTCACCAGAACTTGTGTGTTTTTAATACCTTTACGCACAGCCACCTGTGACTTGGTAAATTCTGATAGTTTAAAATGTTTTGATAGTTGCATAATTACTCCAGTATTTTAAGAATTTTCTTGTCTCCCATATATATTTCGGTCTTTGCCTTTACTTTTTTGCAGGAAAAGACCACCGATTCGGGATTAATTTCTCTCATAGCTATGCGCTTCGACTCAGGCACGAACTCATTGTCTCCTTGTGTGTGTGCTCTATCATAGTTCCATTTAGGTACATGATTAAGGCTATTATTATCTCAGTCATTATTGCATATTCCCGTTGGAAAAATCTCTTTGCCTATCTTTAAGTTTTTCTACATCGTCTTGTAGTTTCTTTACTTGTTGATCTAAAAATTTTATCATAACTTCATTATGGATTCCAGCTTCCTGTTGTAGTTGCAATTTTTCTACCTGCTTATACAATTCTTCAATAAGCATAAATTGTTCTGAATCAGCGGGGTAAGGATCCGAGAGTACCACGAGGCCAGCCAATACGGAAAGCCGTGTTCTCTACGAGATCCTTCTCCATTAGTTCTAAACGATTTAATGCTTTGTTTTGAGTTTCAATTATGCCGAAGTAAGCCCAGGTCCCGATCGCGACGAGGGCGATGAGACTAGCTACTGTCTTCATAGGCATTTGAACGCTTGCTTCGTCTGAAATTTTAAGTGCCATTAGTCGTCCTCTTCGTTTTTATTTCTCACCTTGCCGAAAACGATTTTATAGTTAAGTTTAGTTTTTTCTTCAAACTTGGTACTAAAAGGATTTGTACTAATTCCAATGGAATGTCTAATATTCTCACAACTGCCTAAAAATAAAGTTAAAAATAAAACTATACATAAATATTTCATACATTATTCCCTGTCCTTCTTCTTCTTTTTATTTTTCTTTTGTTGTTTTTTTAATCGGTTTTTGACAAAGTTATTAGTTTTTTTAACCATTTGTTTTAGCTCTGTTACCTGTCCTTGTATTTGAACAATTTGTTTTGACATTATATAGGTTTCATGAAGATTCCACCCAGCCAACATTAACATAGCAGTAATTGCTAATGAGATTATTTTATCCTTCATATTAATTACAATTAATCTTATCTAGATCTGTCGGTATTGTCTTTATAAAACCAGAACCAAGATGAAATTTTAGTTCCTTCTTGGGTGTATGTGCATTTTTGCCCGATCGAACAGGCGCTTAATGCAAATAGTAATGCCAGTACCAGATATAAATTTTTCATTTTAATTTGTTAGTGGATTAGAGGTAGATACTTTAATTTCTTCTATTTGAACTTTTAATAATTCTATTTCTGTGGCATTGACTAGAGATTTAGTTTTATTATTAGCCAGATGAGTTTTCTACAGATGAAAGAGAGTTTTCTATATTTGATAGATCTACAACAACTTCTTTTTTGTTTTCTAGTGCTGTTACTTTTTCTTGAAGTACTGCAATGCTACTTTCAATTGCTGAAGTATCAATTACTACCTGTTCTCTAGCTTCTATTGCATCGAGTTTAGTTGTAATTTCTCCGTACTTTACGAAACCACCACCAATGGCAACGATTGCTGCTATAAGTGCAGGAATTCCCTGGCCAGTTGGTCTTTTATATTAAATTTGTTAGCCATTTTTCAATTGCTCCAATTCCATTAAAAGCCGTTGCTTCTTGATATTTATCTCATTGAAGTTTTCTAGCTTTGATTTCAATCTTATCATTATTGAACATAACTTGCAAGATTAGTATTTGGGTATATTTGTCTATTATCAAAGATATTCAATTGGTCCAAATATATGTCTTTTGGCTTATAAAATATTGCATTTTGGTACATGTCCAAAGATGCCTGTTCACTTATCATTGCTCCTATTTTTATGATATTCTTAATGGCTAAATTTTTAGCGATATCTTTAATATCCTTGTCAACCTTATCCATTATTCTATCGAGATTTTTGACGATAGCTTTTTTCTGCTGTACCTTTTTTTGTTTGGCAAGCTTCTCATCCTGAACAGTGGATGCTGTAGTAGTTTCGCTAGCAGATTCCTCTTCTTGTGCTTCTTCTTCAAACGTTTCTTCATCTTCTGCTTCTACCATTTCTGTAGACTCTTCTTCAACTGCTTCTTCTTCAGCCATTTCAGTAGATTCTTCTTCTATTACTTCTTCTTCAGCCATTTCTGTAGATTCTTCAGCCACTTCTTCTTCCATCACAGGTTCTTCTTCAATCATTTCTTCTTCGAATGTTTCAGTCGTGAAAGTTTCAACGAGGCATTAGTTTCTTCATATATCTCCTCCATCTCTGTTTCCGTAAATTCCATCATTGGCTCTTCATCAAATGACATGCCTTCTTCTTCAAAGAATTCATCAAAAAATTCATCTGAGAAATACATTTCATCATCAAAATAAAATTCTTCTTCGAAAGAGAAATCTTCTTCAGTATTAAAAGAGAAATATTCCTCTTCAAAATAGAATTCTTCCATATCTTCAAAGACTTCTTCTTGTAAATCTTCTAAGGCTTCTTCAACATCATCTAATGCGTCTGTTGTTTCTGTATCTAATACAGTATCATCGTAAGTTACAGTTAAAACAGGCTGTTTTAAATCTGCCGCTCTATGTGTTCCACTATATGAAGCACTACCTGATGGGCTAGAATTGAATTCAAATCTAGTTTTGATATCAAAATCAGTTTGAGTATTTGAACCTATTGAATAAGTGTTATTACCTGTATTTTGAGATAAAAGGAACATCCATTAAAAGTTGCACATGATCCTGTAATTGTTTTAGTTTGAGTTGTAACATTACCATCACTATTAGTTATAATCTGTTTCATTACAACATCTTGGTCATTACTATTCCAAAACCATACTTTAGCAGATTGATTAGATGTAAAGCCATTATTGAATTGGTCTGCAGATATATCTACGTCATCAACTAGGCTATATGCTTCTGTATTTTCTACATAACCCTCGTCTACTCCAGCAATAGTGCCAGTGCCATGATTACTGGATAATTGGCCCGTCCAGTTATTTCCTGATGTAAAGGTTTGATTGAGTATATTATTTGTTGTTACTTCGTCTGCTGAAGTTGTAAGGGTTAATATCGTCAGCAAAACGGTCAATACGATAGTACGCATATGTAATAATTCCTATAAATATTAATAATTCCATTATTTAGGTGTTTCCCACTCTATTTTTTTATTAATTCTTTTATCTACTTCCTTATCGAATTCAGCCCCCAACTCTATTTTTTCAAATTCTTTCGTCATTTTAGCCTCTTGTTTAAGTCTTTCTTTTTCAGCAAGAGTCTTCTCCTTTTTTCTATTTCTTTTTGAATTTTTTCTCTTTTCTTCATACGTTTGACATATATGTCGTAGTCAGGTCTTTCATGGTCATATTTGGTCCAAAGAGCCATAGCATTTTTACCAATTTTTCCATCAATTGGACATGGAGTACCTGCTTGAATCATAGATTCAAATACTCTTTCATCCTGGCAAAGTATTGCAACAGCTGCAACCTTCATACCAAAGTCATTTAAAATTCTAGCTAATTTTAATCTTTCACAATTTTTATCTGTAACATGTTTCCCACCTGATACACCAATACCAAAAGTTTGTATTCCAGCAGAAATTCCAACGGCGCACACATCTTGCGTCATAGCATTATAAGATGGTGCGGATGCTGATGGTGGTGAAGATTTTATATTAGAGTTTGACGTAGAATTAGTTGTTGATGAAGATTCAGAACCTGATTCATAGGTAGTTGTGGCAGTTGATGTATATCCACCTTCAATTGCAGTATTGGATCCAGAAGTATTAGTTTGGGTTGAATCTCCCCATGCTTTTGGTCCACCAAAAAAAGCTAACAGTGTTATTAGTATAATTAATATTCCTGTAAAATAATAATTCATCTTGCCTCCTATTGACATGATTCGCATTCTCCAGTCTCATCAATAACAAGACCTTCTGGCTCGTCTTTTACTTCACGACATTTACAATTATCACAGGTGCATACTCCGTACACATCTGCGTGAAGATCACCATCACAATGACAATTACAATTACAATTTTTACATTTCTTGGTCATTTTTTTTATCCTCTAAACTGGAGTAATGATAATCATAACTCCCTTCCTCATGTTCATCTGTAATCCATTTTGAAGTATTTTCAACAGACCAAGTCTTAGTGTTGACTAGTCTAGTTATTAAATGTTCTGATGGATTCTGCAGCCAGAGAAGGGTCAAATGCCCTTAACCTATTGTTTGGCTGTATTGCATAATTGCCATCATCTAGTTCTATTACATGACCGCACTTATGTTGGTCGGGCTTTTCGGCATAGCCGAAGTTTAATTCGTTAGGATCACCCGCGCACCAATCAATGGTGAATAAGTATGTTCCTTCCCTTTTAACTTTGCGTCTGGAAATGTATGACATCTTAGATCCAGCCAACTGATAAAAAGTTGTAACACCAATATTATAACTGAAAGAGTCCCACATTACTAGTTCATTTAAAGGTAATTCTTTTGTGCCTGGTTTAGTGCAGAAAGCTGATATTGGCTTCTCCACCATAGGCCCCCGTCAGTCATTAAGTAATGAAATAAAGGAACCTGCTTAGGAGGCTCTTACTCCAAATACCACACATTCAAAATATTTATCGTGGGAATCTTTTTGATCTCGTAGGTAGTTACCTCTAACGTAACACTCTATGATGGGTATGTTAGCATTGAGATAAGCCATAGATCATAATCTACTAGTTAACTAAGCTAATAATTATAATAATGGCAACAACTACACCGATAGCTACTTTTTTATTAGCTACAGCTAGTGCCCATAATTGTTTTACTTTGTCCATAGTTTCCTCCTGGTTAATCCGTAATATCTCTCCCCAATTATTACCTTCTTCATAATCAACTTTATTGGGAATATTTAGTTTAACAGCATTTTCCATAATTTCAACTAATTTTCTTAGCTTGTTCTGGTGATTCTACAGAAATATCTAGTTCATCATGAATTTGTATGTGTGGCACAATACCTTCATTATATAAGAGTTCAGCATGGCTCGTTTAGTCATATCCGCAGCTGATCCTTGAATTAATTTGTTTAAAGCTTTGTAAGTAAAAGCTCGTTCTAATAGATTCACCTCCATATTTTTTTTCAGCTTCAGCATGACTCGATAGGTAACGTTTTAAAACGCCGGGATTATACACCGCTTCCTCCCATGTATCAAAGTCTACATTTTCTACCTAGTAATGTTGTAATATAACCTCGAACCAGAAGCATCTACTAGCAGTATTATTCATTAAGTCGTTTAACAAATGGAACACGTGCTATGATATCTGTTCAAATAATTTTTCAGCTTCATCTTTAGTGCATTAAGCCCAACTCAGCTATGTAACTTAGCTTTACCCATACCATAAAATAAACCTAAGGTTAATTGTTTTAGCTTGCTGATCTAGTTGTATTTCTGCCATATCTGCTACAATCTGGTGAAAGTCTACATCGTTATAATTAAACTCTGATACAATTCTTTTTACTTCTTCTTCATCCCGAAGTTTTTGGCTTGAGGCTGCGTAGTGGACTAACTAGTCTTGGTTCTTGTTGTGAGTAATCAAGCAATCCCCATTTATGATTAGGTTCAGGTATAAATATACGATCTAATCATCGGCCCCAGCTGCTGTGTTTCTCGCTGGAATTTGTTGAAGATTAGGATTAGAATATGAAAATCTTCCTGTTACCGTTCCTCCTCCTGATCAGCTCTAATCGGATTAATATCTGCGTGTATTCTACCTTTATGTTGATGTTTAATAATAGTATCTATAAAAGTTGTATGAGCCTTGTTTATTTCTCTAGCTTTTGCTATATCTTGAACTAAAGGATGTTTATGATTAGAAAGAAAATTTTTAGTGAAGGAGGGCGCTTTTGATTTTAAAGTTGTTTCGTAGCCTAATTTTAATTTATCAAAAACTTTGGCAATGCTTCTTGCTGCCCATATTTGAGGCTCTATTCCTGTTTCTTTTTTTACTTTTAGGAGCAATGTTTCTTCTTGTGATGCTAGTTCTTTTTTTAATGTATGAGCTTTTTGAACGTCCACCCGAACACCCTTAATTTTCATATCAATTAAACCAGGAAATAATTGTGTTTCCAAATCAAATATTTTTGTTAAATCTTGGGCTTTAATTTCTATTGATAATTTTTTAAAAAGTTTTAAAGTTAATTCAGCATCTTTTTCGGCATAGGAACCTACAAACATGTCAGGTAGTTTCCACATTTCAGCTTTAGGATCTACTCCAGCGTCAGATGCAGCTTCTTTTAATGCTGTCTCATCTTTTACTTCCCCTAGATATTCATAAGAAACACTATTTAAAGAATAAGAAAATTTATTCTCATCAACTAGGGCTGCCATAACCATAGTATCTACAATGTGTCCATTGATTTTAACACCATAGGCTCTTAACCAACACACGTCATACATTGCATTATGAAATATTTTTGTAGCAGGTAAAGCACAAACGTCTTTGATCCAAGCTATCACTGTAACCTCATCAAAATGATTTTGTTCTAAGTGACCAAAAGAATAATAACCAGACCATCCTTCAACAGCCACAGCTATCCCTACAATTTCCCCTTCGCCAATTAATGCACCAGAGCCACGTGATTTTAATCCTGGATCTCCGTCTCTAAGTCAATTGCTATGTATTTATGATCTTTTAAATCTGGGAACGAAGTAGGACTGTTCCATTCTATTTGAGCTTTTAATCATTTATTTTTCCATTTATTATAACCTTTAGTCCATTCTTTTGATTTACGTTCTTTTGTTTGTCGTTTTGCTTCTTTATAAGATTCTTCTAATTCCTCCTTTTCTTTTTCCGCTTCTTCTAAGAAATCTTTTTTATCAGGGTAATCCCTATCGATTGCCATTTGACAGTAGTGAATTGCTTTTTCCAAATCTTGCTTTTGTCCTTTCTGTTTGTGCCTGCACAAATATTTTATAGCGTTTCCTTCTGCGAAAGGCAAATTATTTTTATATTAATAAATTCTGATGGCTGTATAACCATCGACGAATAATGTGATCCTCCAATTTGTTTTTTATATACGTCGCTCATTATTTTCTTGCTTTAATTGAATAATTAACAGCAACAGAAACTCTTTCACCAGGAGATCGATATGTATTAACTCCGTGGCGTAATGAATAAGGAAATATAAACATATCACCAATTTCTGGTTTAAAACTTTTCCAAGTAATATGAAACTTAGAGTCCTCACCATAAGCAAACATAATAGTACCTGGCCCTGCAGTAGTTCCTCTGTATTCTTTTATTTCTTTATCTAATCCTTTTGGTAACTTTAAATATATAACACTGGATAAATCACATTCTGTATGTATATGAAAAGGGTTTGAATCACCAGGTTTCATATAATTAACCCATGCTGTTGTAGCGGTAATTGTGTCACAATTTGAATTATACCAATGTTTATAAGCATTTTTAAAGCATAAAGATAAGGTTCTAATATATCTTGTATTTTTTTTTCATCAATTAAATATTCATTTTTTATATCTCCAGCTAATCTTTCTCGGTGATCCTTTTTTTTATTTTTACTACATAAATTTAATATTTTTTTTATTGTTGAATCTTTTAATTTTGATTGAAAAGTAATGGTCCCCATAATTAAAGCTATAATAAATTTTTTTACCACTCATACTATTGGTTCTCCTATTGTGTAGTAATGCGATGTTAGAGGTGCTAAAATATATAATCTTTGCATTGCTCTTGTTACACCAACAAAAAATAATCTATGTGTCGAGTCTGGATCGTCCAATGCTTTTTGAGATAACATTTCTGATTGTGTTTCTGTTCCGTAATCCATACACAAAACAATATTTTCTCTTTCTCTACCTTTTGCTCCGTGTATTGTAGATAATTCTATTCTTGAATCTGTTGATAAATCATCACCATTTTTTAAAATACTTTTTATATAGTTTTTTGTGTCCTCTTCAAAACTAAGTTGCTGCCAGTCGCCCTCAATTAATAATCCATGATCTTTTTTTAAAATGTTTAAAGAAACCATCTCGTCGCCTATTAATGTTTTACCACTAGAAGACCCGTACTTAACATGTCCCTTATTGTAATGTAAATATTCCCATATTTTTTTAGCGTCCTCTGTTGCAATCAGCTCACCTTTATTTAGTTTAATCCAAAATCGATACGCCTCTAATACGCTATTAGGTAGAATACTGTTGTTCTTACCAAATATTCTTAGACCTGTTCTGTAGAAATGCTCAGAAAATTCTTTTAATAATTTATTGGTTGTTGCTAAAATCATCCATTCACCTTTAGTAAAATCTAAATTTGATAAATGACAGTTTGATATAAATTCTCCTTCTTCATCTTTTGCGTACCATTTTTTGTTAACTCTTTTAGAAATATGTGGCAGTATTTTTAGTGCTTGTCTATGGACAGCTTTTGGAACCCTATAAGATTTTTCTTGGTCATCTCTTTCCCCAGGTAGGTTAATAAAAATTTTAGAATCGGCACCTTGAAAATTATATATTGTTTGATCATCATCTCCTGCAATGTAAGATCGTTTACATTGAGACTCAATGTGAAAATACATTCTCCATTGCGAAGGATTTAGATCTTGGGCTTCATCGAGAAAAATTGCATCGAGATCAAGATGTTTTTCTTTATCAACAAATAACTTAATCATGTCAGCAAACTCAACCATGTTATTCTTTTCTTTATAGTATTCTATATCATGTTCTAATTGCTGAACACGGTATATATCCACAGAACCTTCATGATAATTTAAAGTTAAACATGCTTCTTCTAAGCTAATTAATTTAGCTCGTGCAAAATTTATTACTTGTAAATTTTTATCTTGGTGTATAGTGGCTCCAGATTCGTTAATAAAAGTATCAAAATTTATATCGGAATAAACAGGATATACATTTTTAAATTGTTTCCATTTCTTACCCTTTAATAATTTTTCTTTAGTGTTGATACCCAATTCTTTTGTGCCCATTCCATGTAATGTAGAAATATATAAAAGTTCTGTTTCAGGAAAAACGGTTTGAATTTTTTCGGCACCGTCTAATGATGCAGCCTTACTAAAAGTTACGTAAGCTATTCTTTGTGGGTTTGTGTGTAAGTCATTGATTTCTTTAGCTAAATAATGATTTACTAATCTATATGTTTTACCTGTACCAGGAGGTCCCATTATTTTTTTTAATTACTGCCACGGTTCTTTCTCCATTTCATATTTTTTTATATTAGGTTTATCTAGCTTAACATGAGGCATCTCTAATACTCGATGTGTTTTACCATCTATTTTTGGGCTAACTTCTGTTGCACCAAATAATTCTTGCAGCATTCTCATAGTTTTTTGTTTTGGGTAAGTCTTGTCGGCCCAAGATTTAGTTCTTAATAAATATTTCCAAAAGTTTGAAAACTTAAACATTGTAGTTCCGCTTTTATCTGTAAAAGCAACACCTCTTAAAATATCGTCTTTGTCTCTACCTGGAGTTCTATTTATATAGTCTGCTAAAATATCTGTAAGTTGAACTCTGATTTTAGAAGATTCTGGACTGGTACTGCTAAATTTTTAGCAGTTAATTTTATTAGTTCTTTTCTCCATGCGTGTTTTGGAACAGGCATTAAAGGTTTTCCAATCGTTCCACATGCCACTGAAAATTTTTCAGCATCATGCAGGGTTGCACCATCGACTTCTACTGTGGGTCCATCTAAAGAAACAAACCAAATAGGTGGATCTGATTCATATTTTCTAATTTCTGTAATTTCTGGTGTTGGACCATCTTCTCCTATACCAAATTCTTTTGTTGCACATTTTTTCGCATCACAAAAACTACATATAGGCTCATCTTTACATTTGTAGCGATAGTCTTTACGATTTAAAGATTTTTTTAATACATTAATTTCATTAGCACCTAATGGAGGTTCGATAAACTCTTTGTCATATATATGCATATGACCTTGCCACTCATCATTTGCTGGATAGCGTTTTTTCAAAGATAAACACCTACATTGTACATACAATTGTTTCTTTGCCCGTTTGGTACACCATCACTTAAAAGTGTAACTAAACATGGTGACATACCTTTAAAAAAATCAATATTTTCTTTTCATTAGAAATTACAAAATTAGTTAACTCTTCTTCCGTCATAGACATGGCTTCATGGTAATAAAAAAACTCTTGTAAAGAC
>NZ_JBTGUS010000009.1:0-10245 GCF_054344005.1 Pseudomonas sp. GNP014
ACATATAATATAAATTTTAACATACGAAAACATACGATTACATAAGGAGATACATATGTCGTTAAATACACTAAAAAACAAAACTCACTGCTCAATTTGCTGGGCCGAGAAAGAAAACACTTCCCCAGATAAGAAATCATACGTTGATGAACGTTTGTGGAAACCGGAACTGGATAAAACGGGAAACGGTTATGCAGTCATTCGGTTTTTACCACTCGTCAAGGGAGAAGATTTACCTTGGTTTTGGAATCATGCATTTCAAGGTCCGCTTCAATGGTATATTGAGAATTTCTCACCACACTTGGACAGAAAGACCCTGTATCAGAGATGAACAGTGCATACTGGAACTCTGGTGTGGAGTTTGACAAGGAAATTGCTCGCCGTCAGAGTTCGTAAGTTGCAATATCGTTCCAACATTTATGTTGTTACTGATTTTGAAGTTTTGTCGAGAAAACGGAGGAAAGGTTTTCCTGTTCCGTTATGGTAAGAAAATCTTCGACAAAAATCAGCAATTTTGTCTGGCATTTGATGATGAAATTGCAGTCAACCCCTTTGATTTTTGGGAAGGTGCAAATTTCAAACTGAAGATTTGTAAGGTAGATGGTTATTGGAACTATGATAAGTCAGAGTTTGAATTATCTTCTCCATTATTTGATAATGATGATAAACTTGAAAAGGTATGGGTAAATGGTATGCTCTTAAAGAGTTTACCGCTCCTACCAATTTCAAGTCTTATAGTGAATTGAAGAATTGTATGGATGCCGTTCTTGCTGGTACTACTGTTGTAGGTAATGTTGTTGATCTACCCTTGGAACCAGTTGAGACTGTTACTGTAGATACGAAAGTAGGGTTCTGGCCCTACCGTAGAGGTAACAGAGGACGAAAAAGAAGAAGACACATTATCATATTTCGAGAAACTTGCTGAGGAGGATAAATAATGAACAAGTTTTTAACTGCTGTATTTGCAGTAACATTATTTTCATCAACTGCATTGTTTGGGGTTACCGTTGTTGCCAAATTCTGTGAAAAAACCATTACCCTTGTTTGTTCTGGTGATGTATTGCCTGGAACAGTTGTTTTAAGTAATCCACCCAAGGTCAATTGTAAGGACTTTGGACTTGGGCTTTTGATTGGTACTGGTGTTACAATTGGACCTGATGTTAATGTTGATCGAATTGCTAGATTAATATGTTGTTGTCCTTGCGGGGAAAATCGAAAATACTAGAGTTACACCTCTTCCGGTAAAGACTGCTCGAGGATTTCTGGTTGCAGAAGAACGCCTTGAGAAAGACCTTAAGAGTTTGGACTTTCGCCATTCTGTAAGGACTATATCCGCGAACAGATGAACAGTATGGACGTTCATGGTGACATGGTTGAGGAATGCAGGACCTTGAGAAGGGTCTTACCCGTTGGGGTGATAAGATTGTGAAAACGGGGTGCTCTTGTTTCACACAAGAAGACTATCCTCCCGCAATTTTGATCGTCATACTGGTAAGTCTGTTTCAGAACAGTCCCGTCAAAAACGTGGTGTGTCTTGTGCCATAGATGGAGTGAATGATGATACCAATCCAGATTTTACTAAGAAATTTCCTCTTTTGTTACTTGTAATAGGGAATTCTTTATAAAGCGGACATTATCTTGCCGTTTTGTACCGTACAAGATATTGTTAATGGTAAATGTCTAAATGGTAAGGTAAAAGTTGATTAAGACTAAATACTTTTAGATTTATTTATCGTTCTGCAAAAATCCCCTCTTCGAGAAATTGAAGAGGGGTTTTTAGTTAATCTATTCCATACCCTAGAATTATTTACTGCTTACTATATTCCCTTGTGTCTTTTGAACCGTATGATGTGCATTTTTTACTTCCACTACATTTGCAGTTGTATATTTTTGATTGACCATTTTTCCACCACCAATTGCTTGATTTGTCTTTTTAATGCTTCTAATTCTTTTCGGAGGTCATCCAGTTTCTTTCTATCCGTACTGGGATGTCACCCATACCGACAACTTGCTCCATTGCTTTTACTTCTGTTTGAAGTTCCTCACTGACTTTCCTTTAACAGGTATACCCACTGCTTTCTTAATAAAATCAGGTGCCCAATTCTGTACAATTGCTTTTGCTATTGCCGCAAAATCCATATTAAACAAGTTTTAAAAAATTCCCAACCTTGAAATGGGTACCAGAAAAACCATTTACTATCCAATCTCCATAATGATGAGGTTGTCCACAACTCTAGGCCGCTGGGTCAGAAAACAGTTGTTTAACCCAATTTACTACCTTGGTAATCAGACCAAATATTCCACCGCCTTCCACACCACCACCGCCGCCAATCATATCACCAATTAAAATGCTAAAACTAAATGGTTTAATTAATTTTCCTTTGAATCCCAACCAAATACACCCATAATCCAAGGCAGATCTTTTCAAGTATCTTGGTTGACCAATTAACCTCTAACAATTTAGTCAATCCCCCGCTTAAACCGCCGAGAATACCACCTTCTTCATACCCTGCCATAAACCCTGTTATAAAATCAAACGATACATAAGAATAGTGATGGGAAGAAATATCTTACCTAGAATTCTTCCAAAACCCTTTGCAAAGTTGACTATGGTCGTTGCCAATTTGGACATCTTAGTAAGACCCTTACCCAGACTAAACATTGATTTGAAAAATTTTATTATTGGTGCAAAAATTTTTTCCTATTGATGCGAAAAGACCCTTTATTTTGCCTTTTCCTCGTTAGAAACTTCCCAATTTTAATGCTTTTGAACCTTTTATCGAGTTTGTATTTTCCTTTATGGTTTTGTTTAACGAAAGAAAAGCAGTTTACCTGATCGTTCCTTACCTGTAAGAACTTTTTAAGTGGTGCAAATAATTTTGTTAGTCCCTTTCCAGTAAGTGCTTTTAGAAACGTAAATTCTATGTTTAATTGCTGAACCTAACTAATGCAATAAAGACACATCAAGTTAAGGATAATACCTAGACCTAGTTTCTTTCCCTTTTTTAATAGAATTTAAAAATGCTTTATGCATACCTTTTATACCATCATTAATTTGTTGAAATAAGGAAATTTCTTTTCGCCTCTGCATCTCTGCTTTTTTATCTTTTTCTACTTGTCTTGCACCCCCCATTGTTTGTTTCTTGTTATTGTTTGCGGTTTTAATTTGTTCTTGTTGGTTTTCATTACCCCCCATTATTGCTTTTCTAATTTCTTTAAGAGTTGCATTTTGTTCAACTAATTCTTTTACCCTGCTAGTTATTTTGAACTTCCTGTTACCTAATGAATTTGCCCAGGTTTTGTTTAAATTAATTAAGTTTTTTCTTTTGCTTTAAATCCTTAAACTCTTTATTTGATAAATCAAATTGCTTCCTAAATAATTTTTTATCTTGCCTCTCCCTCCATTTCTTCAAAAATCTTATCCTTTATCTGCTTGAACATGAACGTTTGTCAAATTGCTACCTTTTTATCATACCCGCAAATGGACCGGAAAGTGCTTTAAATCCAGAAGAGAAATTATTTTTTAATGCCGTACCAAAAACACCATCCTTTTCGCCTATGTTTTTTGGTTTTTAAACTTTTCGTTGCATCTGCAAATGCTTTTAATTCTGTATTTTCGTCCATTTACTTACCCTTTTTATGTCCACTACCCACATACAAACCAAACCATGCGTTGCCCGCACCCACAATTGTAGATATAAATGCTCTTGATGTTAAGTTGGTAACAGGGGACTTCATAAACCATTGTGTTGATATCCAAAATATAATACCATAACATATCATTAATAATCTAGGAATTACTCTTAACCAATCCATAACCCCAGAAGTCTTGTTATACCAAGTCTTACTCTCATCAAATCCTTGTATAGTTAAAAAATCTGATTTTGTCAACCTCATAGGTTTTTTCTGTTACTAGTACCTGTACTTCTTTATCATCATCACTTTTTCTATTCTTCCTTTATTTTTTAAAGGTTATCATTATATTTTCATTTTACCTTTGTTTTGTTTCTAATTGTTCTTTTTCTTCTTTCAAAAAGTTAATTAACAATCCAGTATAAATTTCAAGTTCCCACGTATTTATATTTTCAAGTTCAGTTATACTGTACTTATGATGTTCGGTTTAGTTAAAGGATGTCTCGTAATAATGCGATACGGTATTGTGAGACATCCCTATACTCATAAAATCCCCCAAACCCTCCAAAAGAACTTCATTTTTCTTTTTTGTTTTTGGGTTTTTACAATTTACAAGATGTGAATTTTTAATTGTATTAAAAAATTCTTGTAATAGTTCAAATTGTTGTTGTTGTGTCATACTTTCAAAAAATTCATCTAAATCTTTAGGAGACACATCTATAATATTTGTTATATCATCTTCATGATGAACTTCTGCTATGCAAGTTTTCAATATATCAAATACTTGTTCAATATCGCTTTTTTTATCATCCACTTTGTTCTGTGTAATATCCTTCATAGTAGGATATTTCATAATCAATTTAATTTTATCAGTTAGTTCAACAATATTAGTATGATCATCTGACATTTGCACTTCTACTTCATCCAAATTTAATTTATAATGTAATTCTTCTCTGTTTTTTCATCATCAGCTTAAAGAATAGATAACGTAATAGTTTCTCCAACCGATTTACTTCTAATTTTTAAAAATATATATTCTATATCAAACATAGGAGTTTTTAAATCACTAATATTCTGAATGTACATTCTTTTACCAGATTCATAACTGCATTATTAATCTGTTTTTCATCTTCACCTTCCAGGTTACTTAGAAGAACTTTTTCTTTTACCAAGAATGGTCTATATTTAATTTCCTTTCCTGTTGAAGGTACAACCAGAGTATATTCTGGTGTAGTTAATTTAGGTAACGCCATAATTTTTAATCCTTTATAATAATCTATTCAATACCTTTGGTATATTACGAGATATATTTCGTTCCACAGTATTCACTACTGTCTTTGTTATTTTTTCCATCAAATCTGGTGATTGTCCTTTATCAGTATTGTAGTTCTGTTCCAATATCTAAAAGAAAATCCAATATCAACCTTTATAATTTCATTCATTGACCCTGCATTTAAATTAATGTTAATAGTTTTTGGGATGCTTCCCAAAGTTTAGTTTCATATCGTCTTTGTTCTTGTTTATCTAACAAATAAATTTCAACCGCTCCGACATAATCATTATAGTAACCCAAATTCCATGTATCAGGATTGAACATATTCTCTTGCCACTGTTCAAAATATTTTCTTTCATCTAAACCAGAACTAGATTGAAATGTTAAAGTTACATCTTCTGCAGAAGTTACGCCTTCAACCACTTCTCTTGTTTTTCCATATACATTTGAATCTGTCATGGTTGCTACATTTCTGCCGGGAAGATTTACACCCTGACATCTTAAAGAAATTTTACGGAGTTTTTGAATACCGCCCGCTCTTTCTCCACCACTATATGCATTTTCTAGACCTCCCCCGCCCATTTTTATAGGCTCCACTAGAGCCTGCTTTAAAATCCGTTTGGAACTGCATATCCATCATCCGCATGATATTCAGACAGAATATCATTTAAGACACCATATGCACCTTCTAAAAATTTGGGAATAATTGCCATTAGATCATTTTCCTTGAATTTCAGACCATACTTCTTTTGCAGATGCTTTCTTAAATCTTTGTACCTTTAAGAGTTGCAATTGTAAATTCATCTGCATCAATCCTACGAAATTGAGATTTGGTATCTTCTGTGAAATACCTATGGAGGGTTGGTTTAATTAAATTTATATTTTTAAGTTTACTGTAATTTACAATCAATTTTGTGCTCTCATCAAATTTTGTGTTGTTAGAAAAATCAACCAATCTATCAAGTAACCTAATTCTTAAAGGGATTGGGAGGTAATGCATATTTATACCCAGAAACCCATCTGGATATTTTTCAATTGGAAGTACAAGAGGAAAGGTATCATAGTAGGTAATTTCTTTTCCATTTTGCAAACATGTCTGTTTCACCAAAATGGTATACTGCTTTGACTACTCCGAATTAAATTCTGATTTTTGTTCTTACCAAATTCCTTAATCTTGTCTTTGTACCATTCAGTAGATTTTGGTCTACCTCTACTAATTTCCTTGACACTTTGTATGTATTTGCTTAGGTCCATATCATTATTATTTATATCGAATGTTGAGGTGATCCTCGGTTAATATCTTAAATTCCATATCATTATTTTCACACCATTCGGTTGCATATTTCCATTTTGCTTCATTGATATTCCATGTTTTTACCTCGCCAAACCATTTTTTGGTCTTTCTCTTTGGATTTTTTAGGGGCGGTTCTTCTTTTTATTTATCCTTTTCATGTTTGACTTCTATGATAAATTCTTTGAGGGAACCATCGCGCTGTTTTACCTTGATATAAAAATCTGGAAAATATCGGTGTACTCTACCATCCCAAGGAGATAAATAAGGTATAATGATCTCTTCACTGTTCGATTCAGGATTTTTTTACTAGTGTCACAATATACCATAAATTTACGTTCCCACATGGAACGATAAATTATTCTTTGTGGATTGCCCTTATACTTTTTGGGATTTTTGGGCATGTATTTACCTTTATAAGACATGGTATATAAATAGTTTTGAATATTTAGGAAGGTTTATTTATGTCATTTTTAGATGTGCTCAAAAATCAAGTAACAAGTCAAGTAACATTTTGAGAGTAGGATGGCTTCAGACTGTTTAAAAAGAGTTCGCGGTAATCTGCCTGGTTCAAGTATTGGAAAGCATCTTCAAATAATAATCCTAATAATGCTGCTATGAATTTAAAAACTAAATTCACAACTCAAAATATAACATATCCACTAAACGTAGAGGGTGATCCTATGCAGGGTCATTATATTATGTTTATGATTAATGGGTTAAGATAGTGCAACACTACATGCTGAAAAAATTGGTATGGATGCTAAAGGTGTTGCTAAAAGATTAAGAAAAATAGATTAATGTAAATGTTGGTGAAAACTTCAATCCCCTGGGACCCTTACCCTTTCCTTCTACAGTTGAAACTCAACAACTATAACATTTTACTTACAAGATCAAATAAAAAAGGGTGGTAAAAAAATGCACTCCCCTTACACTAAAAGATGCGCAACTACTAGATTAAATACTGCAATATCATTGTATATGCCTCCTTCAGTAAGTGTATCTTATGGTATGAATTATGCAGATAAAGAAGTTGGATTGATTTTGAACTGGTTCTAAAGTATTTCAAGAAATTTTGAACACTAAGGAAATGTCATGGGATGCTATATCTACTACGTGGGAACATTGGTTTTGACCTTGGAAAAGGTGTGCTTCGAAGGAGTTAAGATTTTAAGTATTGCCGCCGCTGATAATATTGCTCCCGGTGCATCAACTGTAAGTTGTTAGATAGGGGGCCCAATCATAACACCAAGAATGGAAATGATGTTGGAAGGTGTTAGTCGTAGATCATTTAATTATACCTTTATTTTCATACCCAAAAGTGTTCAAGAATCAAAAATTGTTGAGGATATTATCTATGCATTTAAATTTCATATGCATCCAGAATATTTTGATTCCCAAGTTTTCTGTAAAAATGTTGGAGTAGGTAGAGAAATGACCATACCAAGTACTTTTGATATATCATATATGTATCAAAAATGGCCCAATAATTTTCTCAATAAAATATCAACCTGTTTTCTTAAAACTATGGATGTTCAATATGGTGCAGAACGATTTAGATGTATGAAACCAAGATGAATAAGCTTTTTGGCTTTGCCACAAAGAACTCAAATTACTTTGTAGTTTTTCGGAACTGGAAATCATTACCAAAGAACGGATTCAAGAGGGATATTAATCATGTATTTTTCAAATTTTCCTATTATAGTATATGATGCCGTTGGTAATAATAACTTTAAACTCGTAACAAATTTATTAAAACGTGTTGGTGTTCGTGCAAAGGTTAAAGTTAATACCTTATTCTTTGATACATACGATGTTAAAGAGGGAGAGACACCAGAAAATAATAGACAAACTTTATGGTGATCCATACTATATTGGTTTGTATTGTTTGTAAATGATATCACTGATCGTTATCACCAATCTTCCATGTCATCCTCACAATTTCTTGCATTCATTAATGACAAATACTCTGATGTTGATGCGACTTACCATTATGAAATATCACAAACTTCCGGTGATACAACAATTAAAATAAACGTTGGTACAGTTAATACAGACTATCCTGCTGCAACACTAATTACAAATTTTGAATATGAAGAGTTTACTTGTTGGATACCTTGCGTAAGGTTCGTTTATTAGACCCCGCCTATATTGGAACTTTTGTTGCTGAATATAAATCACTCATTTCTCGAGAGTATATTATCTTTTGAAGGGTTATCTGGTGCTGGTCAATTCAAAATAGATGATGCAAGAATATTAACTTCATCACTTTGAAGTTAATATTTTACCTTCTATTATTGCAATTACCCTCTATGAAGATAGAAATGATGGTCGTGTTGGTAATATACTTATGCAAGATATTGGATGCTGTCGATTTTCTCAATCATTGGTCAAGAATATCTATTTTTAAAAATAAGAACCCCCAGTTTTAAAAAAAGAAACCGCTATCATAGATTACACCAAGAATGCGTTTGTGATTAATAATTTCAAAGAAACCAGAAGTGATATAGGGAATAATGTGCAGGGGTATGTATTAAGTTTTGTTAGTTCTGAACTTATTAAAAATCAAAGAACCAGAGTTAATGAAGTTTTGCGGGGTTCTTATTCAAGTATGGTTTGTAATATGTTGGAAAATTATATAGGTACTAAAAAAGATATTTACTGTGAACCTACAACGAGAAACAAAAAAATAGTAACTCCAATATTAGTCCATTTGGTGTAATTAAGATTTCCAATGAGAAGATTCGTTGAACGAGATAACAATGCTTCTTTCATGTTTTTTGAAAATATAAGAGGGTTTCATTTCAGAAGTTTCTTTAGTATGTATTCAGTAAAACCTCTGTTTTTCATACACAACGTCTAGGTGGGTTCTAAGGTAGGGTAGTTTTTAAATTGATGTTGGCAGATGGACAAACTATTTTGCTTATGAAATTGTTGGTAATAGTGACTTACATGAAATTATACTTTAGGAACATTTGGATCAAAACTTATTATTCATGATATTTTTAATAAAAATTATTCCACACATTTGTACAATTATTTTGAGGTCTTTGATAAAGAATCACATATTGTTGGTACAAACCCCCTAACAGACAAAAAATTAGATTTTCCTATATACAGTGCTACTCCAGTAGATGAATTTGTTCAAGAGTATCAGATTTTCCTTTCCGACAATTTATGTTTCCCACATCAATAAAGATGTGAATGCTCTTTCGGATTCAACTTTTACCACATCTGATAATTCATATCCATTTAGTGCAAACGTACCTCATACATGGATAGAAAACAACTTCACAAAAAACTCAATTAAAATCAGGATTTTTACTTGATGTTCTAGTTCATGGAAATACATTACTGAATGCTGGTGATGTTGTTGAAATGAGTTTTCCTTAGAGTTTTGGAATTAAGACTAGTAAAAAAGAAACAGAAGATAGGTTTTATAGGGGTGCATTTTTTGTTAAAAAAATTACACATAATTTTGATATGGTTGCTGCTAAACACAGTATGAATTTACTGCTTGCAAAGGATTCTTGAAGAAGGAATAATTGATTTCTAGTTAATTTTGCACCAGAATCAAGAAAAAACCAATAGTGTATGATGACCTTGAGGATTTTTATCTTGTTGCTTAAAATATAAATATAGAAGTTAATGGGAATAAAATAATATGAAAACATTTAAAGAATTACAAGAGGGGGTTTACGATCCCAATATATTTAAGTTCACCTTTCTCTTTGGATTTTTTTTCCAGGTAAGTCATACGTCACTAAGAAGATTACTCTTTTGTTTTGGCCCAAGACAATTGACTCTGATCCTCATTTTGAAAAATTAATCAAAGGTGCACTTGTCTCTAAATATGCCTGATGCTGAATATGACTCCCGCTTAACCATTGCGTCTTAGATCTAAAAAATGTACGTGAAAAACGAAAGAAAAATTATCTTGAAGTGGCCGTTTGGGAGTAATTATTGATGGTACATTAAAAGATGCTGATAAATTGATTTTTAATCTAAGGGATTGATGGAACTAGGATATGACACTCATATGATATTT
>NZ_JBTGUS010000010.1:0-2665 GCF_054344005.1 Pseudomonas sp. GNP014
GAAATGACCTGTATCTCGCGGCTGACGATGGCGGTAACCAGGCGCCGTAATCGTAGGCCGGATGTGGGTGTCGGTGCTTGCCAAATATGCCGATTGCAAAATCTGGTCGAAGAACGTTCATTCAGTATGTTGTTGACCGATTTTGTTGGGTCGATTCCTGTTTGGTGGAGATGCGCCGGGGCCTCCTTCCATGGACACGCATCGTTCAAGTCCATCTCTGGTGGCTGGCACTTGCCGCCTGGCTTGGCCTCGTCGCTTGTGATCTTCATCACCTTTGCGGGTCCAGCGCGAGGGATGCTCAGCTGGTGCATGCCGTATTGTACAGTTGCACCAGTATCAGCCAGGATGCCATGGTCCCCCATTTCATCCTCCAGCACATGTTGCCCGCGGCTTTGCTGGGGATTCTGTTCCGGTGGCTGAATAGCCGCTGGCTGCGCCAGCTGGGCGTTCATTCTGCTGGTGTTGCCGGGGTTCCCGGCCTGGCTGGTGGCGGTCATCCCGGCGTCAACGTGGTGGCGATGCCGGGGATGGTTTAATCCTTATCCGCCCGGTTGGTGTGGTTTTGTACTTTTCGCTCACGTTTATCTGCGAGTCCTTGCCCAGCGCCGGCTGCGCGCGCCATCCGCTCTGGAAACACACCGGCATGAACACCCGCCGAACCTGTGCCAGTTGATTCTGGTGTCCGGCATTCTCCTGAGGCTCAACGGCGTCGCGCCGGCAGCTCCCCACAGCTACATGCACGCCTTGGAACGGGTCTCCGGCACTGCTGATCAACGCCCACGCTCGCTGGCGTTGCGGCGGGTAGCCGATTCCGGGTTCGGCTCGGGGCAGGTACTGCAGGGAAAGCAGGCCGCGGGATAAGGGCTGCGGGTCCCCGCGCCGCCGGAATCGCGAGGAGATCACTGGGGCCAAGCCCCTCGAAGGGCATGGTCTACCAGCTTGCGGATAGTCAGCAGCGACGGACAGCTCCCGGGAACAGACGATCAAGAACAGAACCAGCCCCGCTACGATGACCAGGAGCGGAGGGTGTAGACGCGCCAGGCCCAGGACGAAGCTGGACGAGAAAGAACCGAGATATGCAGGTCGTGGCACGACCTCTCCTGTTCGAAGACAAGAGGTGCAATGGGCGGGCCACCGACGGCCGCGATCGTGCCCATACCCATAGGTCTGTACGGCACGGGCCATCACACGATCGCGCTGTTTCAGGGCCTGTTCTCAGCCCGCCGAAGGCCGAGTGACATGCTGGAGAAGGACCAGGGTGCTCAAGATCAGCGAAACCCCGGTGGAAATCACCAGCAACGTCAGTGCTGCCAGAACCGCGCTGGAACCCCACCCCCAATGGCCAAGCGCAGCTCCCCAACCGGAGGGCACCACAACGCCGTCACGCCAGCACCTGAAGATGGCTAGCAGGGAGGCATTCGAGTATCAGCGGCGGCATGAAGACGGCTCATCAGGAACAGCAGCGGCGCCGCCAGGGTGCCAATGCCATAGCCGGCCACGCCCTGCAGGCAGGCGCCGGCCAGAACGGCCAGGTCGGCCATAGGGATCTGGTACGTAGACATCCGTCAAGCCATCACCAGAGACACCAGGGCGAGGGTTGAGGTATGGCCGGCCCGGCACCATTCGACATCACGACAGTGAACAGCAGGTCCGCCTTCGCGACGGCATTGCCGCCGAAGCGGAACTTCCTGATCCTCGGGGTCCACGGAGGTCGTGGTCGTTCTCATGGGAGGGCTCCTCGATGTGTCGGCGGGATCCTGCTGAGGTTAAGGCATTGGCGCTTGTCCGTCACCCGGGATGCGCGCAGTTGACGGAAAAAACCGGTGCTCACACAGCTATCAATGGAAGAGCACGGAGTTCCGTTTCGAATAATTTCCTGCCCGAACCAAATCTCGTCAAAGCTGCCCGATGATTGAACTCAGGTGTGTGGCTTCTCTGCAGTGCATCCCTGCAACTTCAAGATATTCACCAACACAAGGAAATTCAGGATGTTGAGCAGGAAAGGTAGCGTCTTTGGTGTTTGCAGGCGGCTCATTGCTGGCACTGGCCGGCCATGGCAGCTGCGCAGGGAGGCTCACGCAGGGATCTCGTCGGGCAGGCACAGGTGAGCGACGAATCCTGCCCGTGATGATGTGGTTATCGAGTGTGATGACCGCCTTGACAGGTCAATTGACGCTGGCGGATTTTTTGACAAGTATCTGGCGTTTGAGCTGGCCACCGTTATACCGACTCACTACCATCGAACACAACAGGCTCCACTGGACGCTCGGTTACCACATGTTCGACGGTTCCCTTCGCGTTTATGTCGTAGTTTGGCCCGTTTGCCTGTTCGCAAAAGTGGGTGGCGGAATCCTGGAGGCAGGGACTGCAGTGTCACGATCAACGGTCTTGGCGAGTGCTAGCGATAAGAACGGTGTTGCGCACCGGGGCTGGTGCCACCATTGATATCACTGACTCTTTCGGCTTCGCTGGAGTGGACCATCTTCAGGAGGTATTGGCTACGACAGCTCAGGAGTCCAGAACCTGAAATCCGATGTCCACATCTTCTCTCTGCAGGGCCGTATTCGTTCTAAACTGGAGCTTATGGAACAACCCATCACCGGTTACCACAAAGACGAAGGATCATTGGTTGCCCGGCTGCGTGCGACAATCAGCATGTGCGCCA
>NZ_JBTGUS010000011.1:0-2623 GCF_054344005.1 Pseudomonas sp. GNP014
CTAAGCCGATTACCACTAAATATAAGGTCAATTGTGCCCCACTAACAAGCAGTGAAAAGACTAACGCCAACACTAGATTGAATATGGTAATGGCTCCTAACAATAAGCCCATCGTCACATAACGCGCCAGTACCCATTCTTTCACACTAATTGGTAAAGTACTCGAAAAATATAACCAATCTTCCTGATCATCTTGCATAAATAAAGGCATCGCTAATGATATCGAAAAGAAAATCGTCAAAATCATGCCAATAATAAGAGCTGGTTCTTGATAGAAATAAACAGTTGCTAGATAAAACGCCAAAGCCAGTAAGCCATAAAGTAAGCGGTATTTGTTTTTCAAAAATATTAAGTCTTTCATCATCATTGACGTATTAGTTAGCCCCCTCCATCATTAATTCTTCTAAGTGATCAATTTGTTTTTGTTCTTCCAACTGACCGTTCTTTAAATAAAACACCCGAGTCGTAATTTTTTCTAAATCACTTAAAATATGTGAGGATAGTAAAATCGTACAAGTATTATTTTTGCATATGATTGTAGTTCCATTAATACTTCATGAACGTGATACAGGATCCATGCCATTCGTTGCTTCATCTAATAAAATCAATTTTGCTTCCCGACAAAATGCATAGGCGAAATTCAACTTCACTTTCATCCCTTGCGAAAAAGAAGCGATTTTTCAGCATCTTGATAGTCTTTAGCTAAAAAAGTTTGCTGACCGGTTGTGGCTGTTAAATTTTTAAAAATCAGATTAAATAGCGTTGTCTTACCAGCACCATTTTCACCGATTAAACCCACAATATCACCCGCATAAAAATCAAAATTTACATCTTTCAAACGGAAATCTTCTCTTTCAAAAGAAACATCCTTAAAACTTAATATTTTTTCCATAAAAAACCTCCTAAAATTTAGTAATTCCCTATTAAGTATATAGTATACAATGTTTAATAAAAAAAGCTAACTGTAACCGAATTACTCGTTCAAGTACCCCAATAACATTCGACTCCATAAAAAAAGACCACTACCAAATTAAATAGTAGCAGTCCTTCACACTTAGTCTTCAGCTTTTAGAGCCTCAACCATTTTAATTTTTTTAAGAATTTGATGCATCATGAACATCACAATGCTTGAGAAGATAATGGTTAATCCACCAGCATATAAATAACTTTTTCCCGCAATATGAATTGGGAATAATAAAGTATCAATTTCTGCTGTTTTCAAAACAAAGACTAGTAAAAAGTTTCCTAAGACAAAGCCCAATAAAATGCCAATCACTAATAAAATCAGCATCTCTTGGAAAATATACATACTCACTTCTTTTGGATAAAATCCTAGCAATTAATCGTTGATAATTCCCGCAATCGTTCTGAAATATTAATATTACTCAAATTATATAACACAACAAAAGCAAGTAGCGCTGCTGAAATCACTAAGACGGATGTTACAATGTCTAAACTGTTTAATGTACGGGCAAAGCTTCCACAAATTGTCCTAAGACATTCACACGGGTCACTGTTGTTTGTTCCATTAATTCTTTTGCTAATGTATTTTGTTGTTCTTTATCTAAACTTGTCGTAATAAAAATACTATTATCACTAGCGTTTTCCCCCATTAATTGACGATAAGTAGCTGGTGTCATATATAACCAGTGTTGGACATAGTTTTTCGTCACCCCAGCAATCGTAATCGGATATTCTTTGCCGAAAGATCGGTTAAGGTAATCGAATCCCCAACTTTCGCCCCTAACATACGGGCTAATTTTTCCGTCATTACGACACCTGTTTCCGGCAAGTCAATTGGGGCGTTTGTTTCTTGGTCCAATAAGGTTACTAATTGCTTCATATCTTGATTTGTCGCACCTAATAAGACAACAAATTGATTATTCATTCCATCTATTTGGATTTCAATTTTATCAAAATAGTTTTAGCTGCACAACTAACAGCTGGATTAGCAGCAATTTCTTGTTGAAGTTCGAGATATTCAGGCTGCGTAATATCTGGATCACTTATCATTGAATAATGCACAATATCACCAAATTGTTTGGTTTCTAAACCACTAATCGAATCAGAAATCCCAAATCCCGTTAAAATCAACGCGGTACACCCGGCTACCCCTAGAATGGTCATTGCGTTCCGCCCTTTATAACGAAAAAGATTGCGCATCGTGATTTTTTGATTAAAGTTTAAGCGTGACCAAATCACATTTACTTTTTCTAATAAAATACGATGCCCCGTTTTAGGTGGTTTTGGTCGTAATAATTGGGCTCCCGTTTCTTTTAAACTATGGTGTAAAGCAATAAAAACGGCTCCCACTGTACAGAATAAGCCTAAACCAATCGAGATGAAACTAAAACTTGGATAGTACTCAATAATAATATCACCAATATGATACAATACCTGAATAAGCATTAAAAATGACCCATGGGAATAATTGTTGTCCGATAAACACTCCCGCTATTGCACCGATTAACGCTGCTAAGATGGCATAAATTAAATATTTTTTAGCAATATCAAAATTACCATAACCTAAGCCTTTATAAATCCCGATTAAAGTCCGTTGTTCACTAACCATCCGCTTCATCGCTGAAAAACTAATTAAGGCTGCGACAAAAAAGAAGAAGAC
>NZ_JBTGUS010000012.1:0-20167 GCF_054344005.1 Pseudomonas sp. GNP014
CGACGAAGGGCAAGGTGCTGTTCTATCACGAGGACGCGTTCCTTGAGACTGGGCGCCGTGCTGGCGCAAGAGCCTGCAAGGCAAGCTCGCCAACGTCGGCGGCGAGTTCCAGTCCATCTGCGTGCCGCGTTCGGCGGTCAGCGTCGAGATGATGCCGTGCACTCGTACCTGTTCGACGGGCGGCTTCCTATCGCGCTGACGGTTCGATGTTGTTGATCGTGCCGCAGGAATGCCAGGCCAACGAGCGCGTGTGGGCTTACCTGCAAAGTCTGACCGGCTCGCCGGCGGCCTGATCCGCGAAGTGAAAGTCTTCGACCTCAAACAAAGCATGCAGAACGGTGGTGGCCCGGCGTGCCTGCGTCTGCGTGTCGCGCTCAACGAAACCGAACTGGCGGCGGTGGACCCGAGGTTATGCATTAACGCACCATTTATACCGTTGCATCGCGCATCCGTTGAAGAAGGCCTATCCGCGACACGCCTAAAGCGAGAGCGATATTCAGCGAGCGCCGCAATTGCTGCTTGAATGCCGGACGGCACTGGATGAACTGACGCAAATCCTTAAACTGGGCGCGGTTTATCCATTCCAGATCAATTGATGGCCGGCGCGTCGCCTGAATGCGGCGCGCGGCTTGTCTCCCCAGAGTTAAACCTGGAGCAATTCCCCTCCAGCTCAACCTTGAAGATACCGACGGCACACAACTGCCAACCTGACGCCACCCGCGTCGCGGTCATGTGGCAAGGCAAAGAGCTGTGGATCCAGCAGGATGGCCGTGGCCAACTGCTGATTGGCGTGGACGTCGAGGAAGGTGACGAAGAGTACGCCAATTTGCTGTACCGCCACTTTGGCGGAACT
This sequence comes from Pseudomonas sp. GNP014, assembly GCF_054344005.1. Lineage (NCBI taxonomy): Bacteria > Pseudomonadati > Pseudomonadota > Gammaproteobacteria > Pseudomonadales > Pseudomonadaceae > Pseudomonas > Pseudomonas sp. GNP014. The sequence continues at coordinate 854 of NZ_JBTGUS010000012.1, forward strand.
AATCTGGTAAGTCTGCAACTGGAAATGGAACCGGCTGACCTCGGCGCTGACGAGGATCACGTGCACCAGCCGAAACTCGACCGGCAACCGCTACGAAACCGCTTCTTGTTCGCCCTCGGCAAACTGCTTGAACTGACCTCGCCGGCCGCGAACCGCAAGAGAAGCTCAACTGACTGTCGAAGGCGTGCGCATGCGCTGGTTGAGCGAGGGTGCGCTGGAAGTACGGCCACCCGAAGCGCAGCGAGCGATCCTCGACCTGTTGTCGGCAGGCGTGCCGGCAATGAAACCGCGCCGATCGGCTTCGATCGGCTGCTCATCGCTCGCGGCGACCTGAAGCCGCGCGCACGCATTCTGTTTCTGTTCGGCAATCCGGAAGCGATTCGTAAAGGCGAGCGCTTCGTCGAGCAGGACGTCAATCGGCTGTTCAACGGCCGTCATGAACAAACCCACTGGCATCCGAAGCGCTGCGCGCCTGTGAGCTGGAGCGACTGGCGGCAAGTTTCTTCCGCGTATCCCGGACTCGTGATCGCCTGCATTACGACCTGCACACGGCGATTCGTGGCTCGAAGATCGGCGCCAGTTCGCCCTGTATCCGTGGAAGGACGGTCGCCAGCATTCGCGCCGCGAACTGGCGCGCCTGCGTGCCGCCGGGATGGAGGCGGTGCTGCTGCAGAACAAGCCGTCGATCGTGTTCAGCTCCTACACCTACGACAAGCTCGGTGCCGAGGCCTTTACTCTGGAACTGGGCAAGGCGCGGCCGTTCGGGCAAAACGAAGGGGTCGACGTTTCGCGCCTGGAAACCCGCCTGCAGCAGATCATCGAAGGCAATCAGCCGGGTCTGGCCGAAGAAGGCCTGGACGGTTTGCAGCTGTTCAGCGTGGCCCGGGAAATCATCGAGCGCAGCAATGCTTTCGCCTGAATCTGCCGGCGGACATCGAGAACTTTTCCAGCTGGATGTGGGGTATCTGCTGGCCGAAGACCTGGCCAATACCCGCTGGGTCATCGAGGAAGAGGGCGCACGGATCATCTCCTCGATCCGAAGGTCTACGAGAACAGGGCCTGCGCCGGGCATCCTGATCGTCGAAGCCGGCGACGAAAACCTCGCCTGACCTCAATCGCAAGGTCTACACAAAACCACTGTGGAGCGAGCTTCTCGCGAATGCAATCTGACATTCAACATTTGAGTTGGCTGTCAGTCCGCTTTCGCGAGCAGGACTCGCTCCACAGTGGAAAGAGTGAGGCCCAAGGCCTCACCCATGGGCTATCAGACCGCTACAGCATGCGGCTCACTGCGGCGCAGTGCGCGAACCTTGCGCAGCGTCTCGCCGCTGCCGCCCGCTTCCTGACCCTTGTGCACAAAATGCTCGAAGAAGAACTTCTGATGTTCTTCACCCACGCCATGGAGATGATCACATCCACAGGACACCGAACAGCAGTTCGGTCTACGAGCTGCACCTGCATGAAGCCGCTGACCACCGACTGGGCGACGAACTCGTGACGGTAGATGCCGCCGTCCACCACAAGGACTACAGCGACGATGCAGCAGCCTGACCGGTCTTCGGCCGCGACTCGGCCTGCAGGGGCATTTCAAGGCGCACCGACTCGAAGAAGTCGATGCTGGCAACCCTCGTAGACCCTAGGGGCCAGCATTTCAGCAGGTCATGAAGCCTTACGGCTCTGGTCGACGATTTCCTTCTTGTGCCAGCAGGCCTGGATGAACGCGACGCGCTCGCCATGTGGGTGTTTGCTTTTGCTGTCGATAGCGGTGGGTTGCATGTTCTGACTCCTGTTTGTGTGAAAAACAGGGCGTTATGAATCGAAAGGGATTGGAGCCCACGCTCGCACGACTGCTCGCGGACGGCCCCTTTGCGCGGGCTCAATCCCGTTCTCTCTTCATCCGGACTATGACCGTCGGCCCCGGAATCACACCGGGTCTGCTGACCTTGCCGCCACCCACCGCAAAAACGGTGTGCGTCGCCAAGCGCTCGCGGGCTATGCGCATTGCGCGCAATTACCGCCGGTGGGGAGTCCACCCCGCCTGCCGAACGTTTTTGCCGCCCTTTGTCGGGCGGCGCGGCGTTTAACACAGATTGTGCGTCTGTGCGTTGCACACCTTCCGATGATTGCCATCGAATTTTTTGACTGCCCGAAACGACTTTTCCTTGCGCAAGGGTTGATTAATCCGCGCCATGACCGCGGTAACTCACCTTCGTGGATTTCCCCTGCTGACTTAAGGCAAGAGTTGCATGAGCGTTATCGATCTTCGCAGCGACACCGTCACCCAACCGACTCCCGCCATGCTCGAACCGCCATGACGGCGGCGGACGCCGGCGACGACGTGTCGCGAGGACCCGACGGTCAATGGTCTGGAAGCCGAACTGGCCAGGCGCTCGGTATTGCTGCGGCGCTGTTCGTGCCGACCGGCACCATGAGCAATCTGCTGGGGTTGATGGCGCACTGCGAACGTGGCGACGAATACATCGTCGGCCAGCAGGCGCACACCTATAAGTACGAGGGCGGCGGCGCGGCAGTGCTTGGCTCGATCCAGCCACAGCCGCTGGAAGGTGCAGGCCGATGGTTCGCTGGATCTGGATCAGGTCGCGGCGGCGATCAAACCGGATGACTTTCATTTCGCCCACCACCGGTTTCTGTTCGCGCTGGAAAACGCCATCGACGATCTGCGCTGGAGTATCTGGCCCGGGCACGCCAGTTTACTCGCGGGTGACCGGCCTGCAACTGCACCTGGATGGCGCGCGGTTGTACAACGCGGCGGTCAAGCTGGGCGTGGATGCCCACGAGGTACCCAATACTTCGATTCGGTCTCGGTGTGCCTGTCCAAGGGCCTCGGTGCGCCGGTCGAGCTACGAGCTGTCGAGCGCGAGGCGTTGATCGGCAAAGCACGCCGCCTGCGCAAAATGGTAGGCGGCGGCATGCGCCAGGCCGGATTGCTCGCAGCAGCGGGGCTGTATGCGCTGGATCACAACGTCGAGCGTCTGGCGGACGACCACGCCAACGCGCTATTTTCGCCGAAGTTCGGCGACGCCCGGCGGCTAAGCTGGCTCAAGCCCATCCAGGAAGCCAACATGGTCTACGTGCAGATGGCATCGACCAAGACGATCGAGAGCGGGTTTGCCACAACGAGCATAAGAAGAATTGACACACACACCTGCGCGTGACGCGCATGGACGTCAATCGCTCGCAAATCGAGCAAGTGATCGCGACATTCGTCGAGTTTTCGCGCAAGTGACAGCGTTAGCCGTCCAATTAACCACTCTCTATCGTATAAACACGCTGTACCCCGCGCGCAGGGCCGATATCATCGAGCACTTGCCGTCGCTTCGTCTGTTGACGTTTCGAACAGGCCTTTGGCCGCGGCCACCATGAAACCTAATGAAAAGCGCAGAAATCCGTGAAGCCTTCCTTCGCTTCTTCGAAGAGCAAGGCCGGCGCCATTCTGCTCCAGCTGCTCAGACTCCGGGCGACGACGACCCTACTGTTCACCAACGCGGGGATCGACCCGTTCGAGGACTGCTTCCTGGGCCAGGAAAAGCGCGCGTACACCCGCGCAACCAGCAGCAAAGTGGGTGCGCGCCGGTGGCAAGAACAGCGACCTGGAAAACGTCGGTTATACCGCTCGTCACCATTCTTTGAAATGCTCGGTAACTTCAGCTTCGGTGACTATTTCAAGCACGACGCGATTACCTTCGCCTGGACCTTCCTGACCGGCGTTCTGAAACTGCCGAAGGAAGAACCTGGTCCACATCGCCACCGACGACGAAGCGTATGACATCTGGACCAAAGAGATCGGCGTGCCGGTCGAGCGCATGATCCGCATCGGCGACAACAAAGGCGCGCCTTACGCGTCCGACAACTTCTGGACCATGGGGATCCCGGCCCGTGCGGCCCATGCACCGAGATTTTCTACGATCACGGCAACCACATCTGGGGTGGCCCACCGGGTTCGCCGGAAGAAGACGGCGACCGTTACATCGAGATATGGAACAACGTGTTCATGCAGTTCAACCGCACCGCCGACGGCGTGTTGCATCCGTTGCCAGCGCCGTCGGTCGACACCGGCATGGGGCTTGGCAGGGATCGTGCGGTGATGCAGCGCATCGATCCCAACTATGACATCGACCTGTTCAAGAACCTGCTGAAAGCCTCGGCTGAAGCCATCGGTTGCGAAAATGGCGATCAGTCGTCGCTGAAAGTGGTGTCCGACCACATCCGTTCGTGCGGCTTCGCTGATTGCCGACGGCGTGCTGCCGTCCAACGAAGGCCGCGGCTACGTGCTGCGCCGGATCATTCGTCGTGCCTGCCGTCACGGCAACAAGCTGGGTGCCACTGGCAGCTTCTTCTACAAGATCGTGGCTGCGCTGGTCGCCGAGATGGGCGAAGCCTTCCCGGAACTGAAGAAGCAGCAGAGCAACATCGAGCGCGTACTCAAGGCCGAAGAAGAGCAGTTCTCCAAGACTCTGGAGCACGGCCTGAAGATTCTCGAGCAGGACCTGCTGGAACTCCAAGGCACCGTGGTGCCGGGCGACGTGGTGTTCAAACTCTACGACACCTACGACCCCGATGGACCTCGACAGCTGACATCGCTCGTGAGCGCGGCCTGACGGGTGCGCCGATGAAGCTTTGAGCGTGAAATGGAAGCCCAGCGTGTTCGTACGCACTAGGCCAGCTCGTTCGGCCTGGACTACAACACCCTGGTCAAGGTTGATGTGGCCACCGAGTTCACCGGTTCCGAAACGCACCAGCGGTTCAGGCAAAAATTGTCGCCATCTATAAAGATGGCCAGTCGGTCGACGTCTTGAATGAAGGCGAAGAGGCGGTCATAACTTTATGAATCAGACGCCGTTCTACGCGGAGTCCGGCGGTCAGATCGGCGACTGTGGTTTCCTGCAGGCCGGTAGCGCACGTTTCGACGTTCGCGACACCACCAAGACCGGCGGCGCATTCCTGCACCACGGTGTGCTGGATTCGGGCAGCCTGGCCATCGGCGCAACCGATGGAAACCCACGTCGATGCCGAAGTGCGTCAGCGCGAGCTTCGCTCAACCACTCTGCCACTCACTTGCTGCACGCTGCGCTGCGTCAGGTCTTGGGCGAGCACGTGCAACAGAAAGGTTCGTTGGTTGATAGCCAGCGTCTGCGCTTCGACTTCAGCCACTTTGAAGCGATCAAAAGACGAACAAATCAAGGCGCTGGAAGACATCGTCAACGCCCAGAGATTCGCAAGAACTCCGCGGTTGAAACACGAAACCGGACCATCAAATTCGCGGCAGAAAGGCGCGATGGCGCTGTTCGGCGAGAAATACGGCGACAACGTGCGCGTGCTGACGGCATCGAGCGGCTGAATCTCTCCGTGGGACTACTATCTGTGCGGCGGTATCCACGCCAACCGTACCGGCGACATCGGCCTGCTGAAAATCATCACAGAAGGCGGTGTGGCATCGGGCGTGCGTGGTATCGAGGCAGTCACCGGTGCTGCGGCACTGGCCTACTTGAACGCGGCAGAAGAACAACTCAAGGAAGCGGCCAACCTGGTCGAGGAAGAGCGTGCGCGACAACCTGATCGACAAGCTGTCGGCCGTGCTGGAGCGCAACCGCGCACTGGAAAAGCAGCTCGAGCAGTTGCAAGCCAAGGCTGCCAGTGCCGCGGGCGACGATCTGTCGAACTCGGCAGTGGACGTCAAGGATGTGAAGGTTCTGGCCGCACGTCTGGATGGTCAGGACGGCAAGGCGCTGCTGGCGCTGGTCGATCAGCTGAAAAACAAACTCGGCCGCGCAGTAATCCTGCTCGGCAGTGTCCATGAGGAAAAGGTCGTACTGGTTGCAGGCGTAACCAAGGACCTGACTGGCCAACTCAAAGCCGGTGATTTGATGAAACAGGCTGCTGCGGCAGTGGGCGGGAAGGGCGGTGGTCGTCCGGACATGGCGCAGGGCGGCGAGATGTCGAGCGCCGGCAGGCCACTGGATGGCGCATTGGCGCTGACCGTTCCATTCGTCGAGCAGGGTTTATAAGGCAGTCCGTCCGGCCCGCAGTCTAGTGGCGGGCCCGGCGGCTGTTCGAGTGATTCTCGGGGCCAGCACTTCATGGGCAGAGGCGGCTTTGAAATGGCTTTGATCGTACAGAAATTTGGAGGCACCTCGGTCGGCACTGTCGAGATCGAGCAGGTCGCCGACAAGGTTAAGAAATTGCGGATGCCGGCGATGGCCACCGTGGTTGTGCTGTCTGCAATGAGCGGCGAAACCAACAGTTGCTCGGTGAAACTGGCCAAGCAAATCAGTGGCGACACTCCAACAACTACCCGGCGACGAACTGGACGTGATCGTTTCCACCGGTGAGCAGGTGACGATTGCCCTGCTGGCGATGGCGCTGATCAAGCGCGGTGTGCCGGCGGTGTCGTACACCGGTAATAGAGTGCGACCTGACCGAGCAGGTGCCGGCCGATGAACAGCTGTCCTTGCAGATTGATGACCAGAAAATTCGTGGTGATCTGAAGGCGGGTCGCGTTGTTGTCGCCGGTTTCCAGGGCGTCGACGAGCACGGCAACATCACCTGGTCGTCGCAGTTCAACCGCCACAGCCGTCATCTGAGGTTTCGGCTTTGAAGGCCGATGAGTGTGCGAACCTACACCGACATCGATGGTATCGCCGCCGACCGGCGTGTGGTGCCGGTCGCTCAGCGTCTGGACAAGATCACCTTCGAAGAGATGCTGGAAATGGCTTCCGTTACCAAGGTGCTGCAGATCCGTGCGGTGGAATTCGCCGGCAAGTACAACGTTCCGCTGCGCGTATCCGGCAAGGGCTTCGAGGAACTGCGGCGCGCGCATTACTATTGATGAAGAGGAAACCATGGAACAGCCGATCATTTCCGGCATCGCTTTCAACCGCGATGAAGCCAAGCTGACCATCCGTGGCGTGCCAGACACCCCGGGCGTGGCGTTCAAGATTCTCGGCCCGATCAGTGCCGCGAACATCGATCTCGACATGATCGTGCAGAACGTCGCGCACGATAACACCACCGACTTCACCTTCACCGTGCACCGCAACGACTATCAGGGCGCACAGACCGTGCTGGAAAACACCGCTCGCGAGATCGGTGCCCGTGAAGTCGTAGGCGACACCAAGATTGCCAAGGTCTCGATCGTCGGCGTCGGCATGCGCTCCACGCAGGCGTCGCCGGCCATTGCTTGAAAACGCCTCAGCGAAAAAAAAAACGTGGACAGCCCAATGAGTATTTCGACGTCGGAAATCAAGGTTTCCGTGGTAATAAAAAGAAACCTGAAATGGCCGTGCGCGCTCTGCACACGGCTTTCGAACTGGATGCTCCAGCCCGTCAGGGCGAGTCATTCCGTTTACATGAAGGGCGCGGTCTGACCGCGCCCTTTATTTTTGAATGGCGCGAGCCCCTGATCTGTTCTTTTGCTCGCGCTGGTCAATACTCAGGCATGTAGGGCTACGATCGCTCCGGTTGTAGGTCGGGTGCCTTTTTTTTGCAGACTGTTGTCCCTGAAGAATTGCGTGAGGAGAGAGGTTGTGCTGATTCTAACTCGTCGAATTTATCGCAGAAAGCCTGATTATCGGTGATGGCGAAATCACCGTGACCGTGTCCTGGCGTCAAAGGAAATCAAGTGCGTATCAGCATGACACCCCGAAAGAGGTAGGCTTCATGCACGTTGAGGAAATTTACCTGCGTATAAAGAGAAAGAGAAGGACGAAGAACCAAGCCATTAATTTTTATCGTTTTTTATGTTTGCAAACGGGGAAGAAGGTGGTTAATATACGCCCCGTGTTGCGGAGAGCTGGCACAAGGTCGGCAAAAGCATTACCACTGCTAAGGGAGTACACCTCAAAAGGGTGTCGGGGGTTCGAATCCCCCGTTCTCCGCCATTATTTGCTTAGTACGTTGTAATCTGGCTTTTTCGGTAAGTTGTTGAAATTACTAGAAAAAGTGGTTGAATGAGAGATTAAACGGGCTATAATGCGGCGCAACAAATGCACTTGCAGCTTTCCTCAAGTCTAAAATAAGTTACTCGGCTACGAACCGAGCGGTCACAGGTTCGAATCCTGTCGAGTGCACCATTTAAGAGTCAGTTGCAGCAATGTAAATGACTCGGCTTCAACCAGGTGTTGATAATCTGGTCTAACAAACACAAATGCACTCGTAGCTCAGCTGGATAGAGTACTCGGCTACAAACAAGTGCTGGCACAGGTTCGAATCCTGTCGAGTGCACCGTCCAAGAGTTAGTTGCAGCGATGTAAATAACTTGGCTTCAACCAGTTGTGGTCTGGTCTAAAAACACAAAATGCACTCGTAGCTCAGCTGGATAGAGTACTCGGCTACGAACCGAGCGGTCACAGGTTCGAATCCTGTCGAGTGCACCATATACCGAAAAGCCCGCGTTTAACGCGGGCTTTTTGCTGTCCGGGATTTGGCTTTTCCCTTCACGCATCCCCTCTCAAGTTAAATCAAAGACTTGAGCACTGCGGCCTCACTGAGCATAGCGATAGCTGGTTGTCGAAACTGCGGACATTCGCCTTCGGGTTTGCCCAGTGCGCTTTCAACATCCTCTTGGCTCATGCCGGCAATCACGCGTTGATTGATGATTGCTTCACGACGTTGCCTGGCGCTGATCAGATTGCCGCATTGATCTACTGCCGTGCCGACAACGCCTGGTTCGCGTCTTCTGGTTTTCATACCGGATGTTTCTTCGTGGTCGTGTTCGGGCATCACCGCGATGACCGAGCCTGGCAAGTAGGGGTGAACTTCCTGCACGGATCGCTGCTCGCCGCTGGCGCAGCTCATGCTGGTGAAGGTGACACTGCCGTCGACGGCTTCCGAACGATGAAGCGTGGTGGCGGCCCCGGCGGGAGGCAGGCAGAGCAGGCTGGTCAGGACAAAAATAGAAGTTTTCGATGGCATTCGGCGTCCTCCATGACGATCTACGCTCAAGGGTAGTCGCTACATTTTTTGTCGCCGGTGTTTTTCTTTCAGGATGAGTCGTCGCATTTGCAAGGATCAGGACTGCGCTCAGGTTTGTTTCGCAAGCCTTCTTCGACCCCATGGCCTTTTCTAACGTTTCAGAACGGTACGGCGGTATAGTTCGTCAGCCCCGCCGACTTGAAAAACCTCATCGGTTTCCAGTCATTTACTCAGTACCGCGTTTTACCAATCATGAATTGACTGATTGATCCTTCCGGCGTGCCCCGCTGCTGGAGATCGAGGCGTTCGCCTATGTCCGAAATCGAAGTAAAGAAAACACAGGAAAGCCTGCAGGATCGCCTGGCTCAGGTCGTCGAGCTGCTGCAGCGCCAGCGTGTCGTTGAAGACCTGACTCATCGTCAGGAAGGTCCGCATCACGACCGGGTCGAAAACCTGGTTCACCGGCAAAATCTCGTCGAGTTGCAACGCAAGCTCGATGATTTGCACTCCGCCGACGTCGCTTACATTCTCGAAGCCTTGCCCGGCTGGATGAGTTGCTCGCGCTTCTGCAACTGGTCAAGGCCGATCGCGACGGCGACATCGAAGATCTCGTTCGTTCGAGAACGTCATCGCCGACATCGACGGTGCCGGACTCCTGGCTGCGGCCAAGGACATGGATGCCGACGAACTTGCTGACCTGGCTTCCGAGCTGCCGCGAGACGTCGTCCATGGGCCAGCTGATGGAGAGCCTGGATAACCAGCAGCGCAAACAGGTCGCGCTGCGGCCTGTTCCTCGGCCAGCAGCAGGTCGGCGCGCTGATGGACTTCGAAATGGTGACCATGGGCGCGAGGAACTGGCTCGAAGATGGCGTTGCGTTATCTGCACCGCATTATTTCGACGAAAGCCCTTGGTCATACCGACAAGCTGTTCGTGGTCGATTACGACGGTGTGCTCAAGGGTGTGCTGCCGATCAAGCGTTTGCTGGTAACAATCCGGAGAAACAGGTTTCTGAAGTCATGGCCAGCGATCCGGTGAGTTTTCCACCCGGACGAAGACGCCTACGACGCCGCTCAAGCGTTCGAACGTTATGACTTGATCTCGGCCCCGGTCATGAAAGAACAACGGCAAGCTGGGGTTTCGACATCTCTGACCATCGACGAAATGGTTGACCTGATTCGTGAGGAAAGCGAAAGCGAAGTCCTCAACATGGCCGGTCTGCGCGGAAGAAGAAGGACATCTCTTCACTCGATGCCATTGGTGAACCGTCGCGGCGTGGCTGGCCATCAACCTGATCACGGCGTTCGTCGCATCGCGGGTGATCAGTTTTTCGAGGGCTCGATCGAGAAGCTGGTAGCGCTCGCGGCGCTGATGCCGATCACCGGCTATCAGCAGCGAGTCCGGTAACCAGACGATCACCATGATCGTGCGCGCCATGGCGCTTGACCAGGTCAGTACGGGCAACACTTCGCTGATACCGAGCTGGCGGTTGGGTTGATCAACGGTCTGGTCTGGGGCGGGGTGATCGGTGTGGTTGCCTATCTGCTCTACGGCAGTTGGTCGTTGGGAGTGGTGATGACCGCTGCGATGACGCTCAACCTGTTGCTCGCGGCGCTGATGGGGGTGCTGATTCCGATGACCCTCGCGAAGATGGGGCGCGATCCGGCGATGGGCGCGAGTGTGATGATCACCGCCATGACCGACGGCCGAGGTCACTTCTTCATCTTCCTGGGGCTGGCGACAATCTTCCTGCTCTAACCGGCTGCAAAGAAAAGGCCCGCCAAAATGACGAGCTTGTTCATGGGTGATTAGTAACCTGTGGCGAGGGGATTTCCGATAAACGCGCAGCAGTCCCTCTTCGGGGCCGCCATCTGCTGGGGATAAAGGTCCGCGCACCGATGCTGTCAGGCGGCTGACGATCAACAAAGCAGCCTGCTGGCTTCGATGTTCATGGCTCAGGACCCATCTCCACATGTAGTAGTAAGCGATTAACAGTGCACGAAGCGTTTTTGTTGACGGTGGAAGCGGCTACGGGAAGCGTCAGGTTTCATCTCACGCTCGTGCCAGCGAACTTTCTCGGCGGCTGTCCAGGCGCATACTCAGCTCTTCGCCCAGTGCACCTTGCAGTCAGACTTTCTGCTCAAGCTGCAATGGTTTCAAAGTCGTGCTGAGCGATGATGATTACAACCACCTCGGCAATGCGTTCACGCATCCCGTCTGGCAGACGTACGACGAACTTGTCAGCCGTACGGCTGGAATAAATTGCCTGTTTCAATCGGCATTTTTAACCGGTTAACCGAAGAACCTTCAGGTTCTGGAATTGGCCGCAGGATGTGTGGTAGGACAAGCATCCGCAATCGTTTCGACCTGAAATTCTCCGGGAAAGAGGCCCGCGTCATCCCCTTCAAAATTCCCGATCAGCTTGGCATAAAATTCAGATACCGAGCTGGGTAAAGGTAAATCCATCACAATTATGGAAATTCAGCACTCATTTTTGAAAACTTACTGGCCGCGAGTACAAATATCACCTTCCTGATCATCAAATTGATACCAAAGCAGAACGTGCCGTGTTATCCGTTACTTTGTACTACCTCTTTTGTTACCTGTACAGGAACATGGCGATTTCCCGTTGCTGGGGCGGGACCCATTCCCCAGGATGTTTTCAGGATGGATGGCAGGCTTATTTATCTGATGGGGCCTTCCGGATCGGGCAAGGACAGCCTGATCAAAGCGGCGCGTGAGCCGTTAACCAGGCAATCAACTAAAGTCACCCGCCGGGTAATTACCCGGATGCCGGAGTGCCTCAGGTCGGCGTAAAGCACCGTCGGCGTCACGCCGCAAGAGTTGATCAGCGCGAGCGTGACGGCGATTTTGCCCTCGCCTGGCACGCCAACGGCCTCGCGTATGGCATCCCGATAAGAAAATGGACGAATGGTTGCGCGGTTCGTGCATATCGCCTGGCGTTGAACCGCTCACCACCACCGAATTCTCCGTGACGCGCTCGCACGCCTATCCGACGCTGATCCCGGTGCTGCTGACGGTGAAGGATGAAGTATTGCGCGAGCACTCACGGTCGGCGCGGTCGAGACCTTGAGCAGATCGATGCACAGCTTGCATAACGCGTTATTCAAGGACCGGCGAACCAGCGATCTGCCTGTTCCATTTTACTGATCGACAATTCAGGTGCTCTGGTGGATGCCGTCAATCAATTACTGGACTTGATCCGGCTCAACGCAACACCGGATCGAACTTGATCCTGCGTCCGGCGACCAGTGCCAGTGCGAACAACACCGCAAACACGCCGCAGCCAACCAGGGGCAGGGTGATTTCGGTTTCCTCGAACAAGGCAACCCGCAAAACGCCACTCGATAAACAGCAGTTCGGAAATCCTGCACTTCATCTTCGACATGCTCTTCTCCTTCGATCTTCAAAAAACCAGACATTCTTTCAGTGTTCACCGTCGGCCATATACTTTGCTCAGCTCATCGACTGCCTCGCCGCGAAGTCGCTCTGATCGCTCCGACACCACCCACTGCGGTGCTTTCTGCACCTGCAGAGTCGATCGGCATCACCTGAGCCGCCCAAGACTAAGCGTCTCGGGAACAAAATGAAAGCCAACCAAAACCGCGAGAGCGATTGCTGTTTGCAAGCAGGAGAGTGCTGTTCATGGGGCGGACTCCGTTTGTTCTGTTATGTGAACAGACAAAGCAGCCGTGATCCCGACCAAGTTCTTAACCAGCTTCTGCCGAGTCCCTCAAACGACGTTTGAAAGGTTTTTCAACGGCTGCGGGTTCCGTTTGCAATGATGGCTTTTTGCGGCAGTGGCAAAAAAATCCACCAGTAATTAACCACAAAGGTTGTCAGGCACCTACACTTAAAAAGCCCACGGACGACATGACAAATAGAGGGCTGGCCGTTAACATGCTCGCCGTCCGTCGCGCCGCATCCGGCCGTGACAACTCAGTGTCTCTTCATAACAATTGGAACCGTTACCTCCCCTCCCTCGGGAAAGGTCGCATGGAACCTACCCTCGGACGCCGTAGTCAATAAAAAAGGTCATACAGCGTTTTATCTTTTACATTAAAATGTTTAACTGCATACCAAACCACCAACATAAAATTGCTTCCAGTATTTTATGTTAGCACCACATTTTTCATCACTATCCGTTTTAAGTCTATAACTAAAGCTTAAATCAGGCCTATGAGGACTATCGCAGTAGTCGGAAAAGCAGCGGAGATCAGATTCGTGGCTGAATGTACGGTGTCTGCACACGAAGAAATTGTTGCCATAAGGTAGTCAATGTCGGCTTCATTTGCGGCACCTGACCCAGACCGTCCAGGCCTACATCTCCTGAAGGACATCGGCAAAACGTGCGCATACTGGGACAGAGCAAGGATACCGAAATCGCGTGAATGCACTTTCCCATCCGGCCTGCTCAAGCGTTAACTTCTACTGAGATCATCAGGTTCTCTTCCAGCAACGGCTGGCTACGTTTTCGTCGAGAGTCTGATGAACCAAGGGTTTATCTTCAGTCTCTGCCGTAACTCTTCTGCTTCGCATACGTTGTTCGCCTGCTCGCTCCCCGACATTCCTCATCATTTTCGCTCGCTGGTGCAATCGTCATCAACGCAAAACTGCTGACCATTCCGCATCGCAAGATGGTGTTTTGGTGAGGTTAAGAAATGCGTGGATCCCCTGATGAATCGCGCGACATTGACCAGCAGCACAGGCGAAATCCCGCTGCTCAAATCCGATTTCACCCAGCGCGATCGAGGTACTGCACAGATCAGTGCGACGGAGTGGCTGCATAATTTTTTGAAAATCTGTACAGAGAACCCTAGATGTAGTTCTGAGCTTTGAACGTCATAGCTTCACTAACCACCATCGCTTCACGCGTGGCTACGCTTTGTAAGGGCTGTGTTATACGCTAGGTCGACACTTTCGCTGTGTTGGGCGTTATCGCGATAACGCCAGTTCATTACGTATCTGGTGGAGCAAGGGCTAGCATTTAACTGATCGCGAATGCGTAATACGGTCGTTGTCGAGCGGCTGGGCGTACGAGCCGTTGCGCGAATGCCGAGGCCGGCGCCTCATGAGTCGGTCACACGCTTATGCATATCAGCGTCAACGGGGCGGCCTTGGTACTTGCCAGCGGCCTTAGCCTTTCTCGGTGCCCCTGGGCCTGGCACCTGTCGCGAGCGCTCGTAATCTTTACGCGCAATGGCGTCCCCAGTTTCCGTTTCCACCAGCAGTTGATGAATTTCTACAAGTTCGGCCCGGTGAACTCAGCCCCTTAGTGTCCTGCATACCCTGGTGGCTGGTCGGTAGATCTAACGCGACGATGCGCAGGCCCTTGGAGTCGATCGCAGCCTTCGACTTCTGCCAATCCTCTACAGGAAGGCGCGAGAGGCGGTCTATTGATTCCACCAGCAGCACATCACCCTTGCGGGCATCCTTGAGCAGGCGCAGCAGCTCAGGCCGGTCCGCGGTCGCTCCGCTGGCGTTCTCTAGGTACTCGCAGGCAATAACTTTCTTCTGGCTCACTCAAACTTCTCGAGAGCCGTGCGTTCACGAGCCGGCATCTTGCTCGTCGGTTGAGGCTCGAAGGTAAGCGCGGATGAACATAATGCAACCTGTATCAGTTAGGGTGTTGTCCTAATAACGTTGCATTTTCTCGGAGTCATCTCAAGTGAAAAGCGTGGAAAGGTGGAATCAGCCTGTATCAGCCTAGGCATACCTTACCTTACACATGGTAACTGCTCAGGCAAAGCAAATCGCCATCATCAGCCGCAGGAAGCCGTTCATCAAAGGAGAACCGAATCGTGAGCACCACTGAATCCACATACGACGAGATTGACGACGGCACAAGGGCTAAAGAACTTACCGAACAGGAGGAAGCAACCGAATATAAATTTGATCTGACATTCTATGGGGCTGACTATCCGGTTGATGGTTTAGTTAGTCGACTGAAGAAAAGTGACATCGTGATTCCGTCATTCGACCCTTCAAACGATTTGGTTTTTGAAGTTGAAGCTTTCCAGCGCAAGTTTATCTGGAGTAAACTTCAATGCGATCGTTTTGTAGAGTCCCTTGCTTCTAGGTTTACCAGTACCTGGGATTTTCTTAGTGCAGCAGTCAGATAAGAGACTGCTAGTGCTGGATGGTCAGCAACGCCTGCTCACACTCTCCGCCTTTTACGAAGGCATGTTGAATAAGAAAGAGTTTTCATTAGAAGGTGTTCAAAACAGTTTAAGGGTAGAACATATAAGACGCTTGACGA
Source organism: Pseudomonas sp. GNP014 (assembly GCF_054344005.1). Taxonomy (NCBI): domain Bacteria; kingdom Pseudomonadati; phylum Pseudomonadota; class Gammaproteobacteria; order Pseudomonadales; family Pseudomonadaceae; genus Pseudomonas; species Pseudomonas sp. GNP014. Next base: position 16,063 of record NZ_JBTGUS010000012.1, read on the forward strand.
GGATCAAAGAAGGACGCTTGATGATGCAATTATTCACCACACCCACCGTGATTAAGAAAACTCAGGAGTCACAAGATCTTTCAAGTATCTACACGCTTTTCGAACGCCTAAACTCTGGCGGAACAAGATTGTCTCCGCATGAAATTCGAGTGGCTTTAGCTCCTGGTAAGTTGATGCACTTAGTGCGGAAGCTTAATGAAACTAAAGCATGGCGCGTAGCTTTCGGCAAGCCGTCCAAAATCTCAAAGACCATGAGTTGGTGCTTAGATTCATCGCGCTACAGTTCTCACCTGTGCCATACTCAAGCCCAATGAAAGATTTCCTTCCAATTCCACAAGTACAATCAGAATCAAAAGAAGCGACCAAGTAATCGAGAAAGCTTTTGTTGACGCAATCAACTCCTAGATTGCTCAAGTTGCATCGGGCTTAAACATTCAGGTTGACCAATGCTCTGAATGCTGCTGTCTTTGACTCTGTTATGCTTGGCGTAGCGAAACAACTTGAGAAAGGCGAGATGAACAAAGGAAAAGTCCTCACGCTTCAAAGCCTGGAAGGTGACGACTTTAGCAGCAGTGCGGGAAAGCCACCGCGCGGGAGGATCAAGTTGCTGAGCGCATAAAACTGGCTGAGTTAGCGTTTAGTGAGGTTTAGACCATGAAGCGTCATGCCTCGCTGAAAAAATGCACTCGATGCAGCATTTGCCCGTGCAGACAAAATCGATATCATGGAAACCGAACTACGTGCTGATTTCGCAAGACACTTGTGTGTTTTGACTCTGGGTTTCTAAAGTAAACAATAAAGAACTTTACCACAGAACGTGAAGAAACGCGCGTCTCCACAAATAACGCACTATGTATCCGGATCTATCAAGAACCTCACGAACTTGAAGTCTACTAAGCTGTCAACTCATCTGCTTTCTTTCGATGAAGTTGGAGGGTTGATATTGAGAAGCTTATACTGGATGAAAGAAAGAAGCTATTGATAGTCTTGTAACCCTTAGGCATGGGATAGCATATAGCGAGCCACTAGGTGATGTTTACTGGTAAAGCCAGCCGGCTACTACAATGAAATTGTAAAAGTTATCCAGATAAGGCGATAATGGACAATTGATGACGAATTCAAGTCGGAGCGTATAATTGCCTTCATTTCATCACATCTGTTGGTCGATCCGTTGGTCTGATAACAAAATAAATTTTGTATCTTTCCTACCTGATTGGCATGAGTCTAAATGCCAATCAGGCAGGAGAATGACTAGAGTGCGTCTGTTTCAGGTGCTATAGATACGCAATTCAAGTAGCCGGTGTATTTCCGGCTGTCATATTCTGCCGCAAAAACAGGCTGTGTATTATTTAACCTATTTTGGCACATTGCGGAAGCATGCTCTCCGTAGAATGTTGCTATCTGTCGCTCGCACTCAGCACTACCCTGTTTTTTGAAACGGCCACTTCTTCCATCCAAGGGGCAAGTTTCCAAGAACATGATTGTTTGAGGAGCTTCGGGATCTATAAGGTTCCCAAGGTTTCAGCTCGGGTCGTCATTATCTAAGCAACGGAACAATGCCCCGTTCTTTATCTTGTGGGGTGCGGGCGGCCATTAGCACGTTCGATAGTGCCGAGCACATGCTGCTTGCGTAATTCTTGTTATTAAACTCGGCTCCCCTTTGCTCACACATAAGTTAGTAGTTGACCAGCTGCCAAGGCTAGCGAGGATTCAAGTAATTATATAAATCCTTTTAGCTAATACTAATAAGGTCATAACTTTATGGAAGGTACTTGGCGTTCGCACCTCATAAACCCTTCTTCACCACCATTCCAAGCGAATATCATTCAAGCGCATCCGCACACTTGTTTTTTGCGTCATGCTAATACTCACAACCAGCCCCATCTAAGAGTGTCCATATTGCCGCCCGAAAGATTATAGTAGATACTACAGTCAGCATTCCTGAATTTAATCCAAAACGGCAACCCATTAAGCTTCCGTAGTCTGTTCTTGCTCTCGTCTGATAAAACGCCCATTGCGTTTTTGTAGCAAAAGTCATCTGCATCTTGTAGTGAGAGTTCGGCACTGGAACATTGGGAGACATGTCATAGGTCGCACCGCCAGCTTTGTCCATGCAGTTGCTATATGCTGGTGAATAATTGTCCTTAGCAAGTGCGCTGTTAGAAAGGCCGCAGACGATTGCAACAATTGAATAAATAGTAGATCGCATAATTGATTTACTAATTAAATGTGTATTGCTTACGTTATGCGTTTTCAAATTCAATAGAAGATCTGGACTTGCTTGCGTCCTCGATGCGCAAATTGCATCTACAAGCGCTTTATTATTTACTTTAGAGAACTCCATGCCTCGCGATCCAAGCTTGCCGTGAATATAAGACTTCAGCTTTTGACGGGGGGGGGGGGGGGGGCATTACGCCTAACTTGACTCAAATCAACTCCTCCTCTCCAAAGCTGGTAACAGATTAAGGTTGAAATAGTGGAAAATGAGTTCCATCCTTGGGAAGCAGTACTTTCATTTTTAGGATCTACCACAACCCCAAAATACGTCGTGGCTACGGATTGAGCTATTTTTCAAAAAAGGTGGAGTGCACAAGCTGAAATTGAATTAGCCTACAGTTCAGGCAATCGATTTCGCCAGCACCAAACATCCGCATATCCTCAATAAAGATGAAAATTGCACCCATTGAGGTCCCGCATGGTCGAATCAGGTTGCCAATTGTTGCCGCTGACCGAAAACTGACCCGGTAAAGGCTGTTCTGCCAGACTGAAAACTGACCCAGGTGTTCAACGCTCACTTTTCGAGCAGGAAGCACAGGGTTATCGGCATGGAAATGTTGGAAAAATCCGGGCAAGGAGAAGTACTTCCGCGACGAGCTGGCTGATCGAGATAGCCAAGCGTACCGGACTGTGCGAGAAACGCCGTCAAAATCATAAGGCCTGAAACATCCCGCCGGGATACCGGAAAACCACAAAAACCTGCAACAAACTTCAGTCCATTTCACGGATTCCTCGACCTGCGCGTTGCTCTTCAACATTTTAATAGAAATTGCGGAAGAATGGCCGCTGCCGTGAAACCGGTGGCGGCTGGCGAATGCAGGCAATCAATGGCAAACTGGCGGCGTAAGCGTTTATGTAGTAGGCATCGTGTTGAGAAGCGAAGCCTGCACCGTGCATGGGTCTTGAGTTTCGTGAGGAGTCGACGCTACCTACTTCACTCTATGCGTCGATATCAAGTTGACGCAGATGTTCTACGGTATATCCGCTTTACTTTGCATGAAAAGTTTTCGTTTTCGAGTAGAAAGGCCAATTTGAACCTTATCCGGTAGGTGTCGCGATTGGCAATAATCTTGATCGCGATGGCACTGATGGACACCATTCACAAGGCAAATGCATTGCCAATACGAAAATCTGGTCGATCAGAGGGCTAGTGAAGCTGGTAGCTGTCAACTTTTTCAGCCGAGTGAATGGGTAACTGAGTTGCCGAACGCGTAGCTAAGAGAAATAAGCGAGAAGAGCGCGGTTTTTTTTGCATCCGCCTCCATAAAAAGACCTAGACGTCGCTCTTGACGCTTGCTCATTTACTGACCATCAACTTCTCTGCAAGCTCCAGTTTGTTTGCCGGTTCTTCCATCAAACTGGATGCTTGGAGGTGGTCATGTTGGATCTTCTCGCCTTTGCGATAACTACGGTTGTCATTTTGCCAAGAAAATATTGTACGTGCCATCATCAACATCGGCGCGGCGAAAGACAAGAGGGCAATGCCTTGTGCAATCGGACCACTCCAAAGCGCTACAGTGACCCAGCCACTCAACAAGGTGAATAGAGTTTGTGCCACATTAGCTAGGAGGCACAATACAGCAAAGGGCACCATGGCAGTGGCAAGACCATAGGTGAAGGATTTTTCCAGAAAAGCCTCGTAGACCGTTTTTGGGGCGCTGGGACGGTAGGGCCTCACGGAGTCTAATTTTTCCAAAAGCCATCAATTTTGGTACCCATCGAAACTCCTAAGCTGTAGCTGTACATGGATGAATAATGTTCGAGTATTGATTATTTACTCAATACCACCAAAGTACTTCATTTTGCCCAAGCTGGATTGCCGCAATTA
>NZ_JBTGUS010000013.1:0-2286 GCF_054344005.1 Pseudomonas sp. GNP014
CTTGGCATGTCATCCACCGAACTTCCAATGATCAAGGAATATCTTTTGGTATCTTTTCCATTCTTCTTCATCAGTTTAGAAAGTTGTTCACCAATAGCCCACACCATAACACCAACAAAACATAGTAATAAGAAAGACAAACACAATAATGTAAACATTATCCATTCGCATAATAACAAGTATTACCTAATGTCTTCTGTTAATGGATCATTCTCTGGTTTGTTTGGTTTTTGTGATATATCCCTCACTGGCATTCCATTGCCACCATCCACCACTGCCTAATTCTTTTCTTTATTAACCTAGGTTTTCAGGAATCATATTTGTCATCCTTCCAATAGCCACATTGATAATACACACCAGCCTCTCTAGTGTTATTGTTTCTGTACAACAGTAAAGTTGCTGTTGCTGTAGGGTGGTTTGTTATCGCCCTTTTCCTTATTTTTGTTTCTAGAAAGCCAATTTCTAATGGTAAGCTCATGCTGTTCTCCTTTCAGTTTTGCTTTCCTGTTTATTTACTTTTTTTACTTCCTTTGGCTTGTTATAGGTTTGATTTCTATTATCCAAATCATCATTCTCGCCCGTTGCAATAAGAAATAAATCTTCTAAATTGCTTTAACGCATATGATTGTGCATACCAATTGCCGTCCACCTTTCATTTCACAAGCAGATAGTTCGTCTTGGCGTGTATTGCCAAGTGTCCCCATCCTTGTGTGAAAGGATAGAGCTATAATACAGACATCCAATTAAAGGCTTCCTTGGTGTCTGGTAATAATCTTACATATTTCTTCATCTTGGGTTATGATTAATCCAAAATGTCCCTAAAGGATTAACAACAGAGAAAACTTATCCATACTTGCATAATGTCAATTTCGCCAAATTGATTTTTTCCATCCTTGCCAAGCATCTTAATTTCTTTCGTAATGTTATTAATAGCAGTGCTAATTGTCTTTGGCATTCTTACCAAAACAATCTCTGTATTTCTTTATTCTCGCTAATTCATTTTCGGAATACTATAACTCGCTTCTTCGCTAGGTTCGTAAATTCAATACATTCTCCTTTAATTCTTGATTTATAATTAATTTTCAATATCTTCTAAAACATAGTTAGGACTTTCTGCATAGTTAATAGGTATCAACCAATGCGCATGCACAACTTCTACTCCATCCAAGAACCATTGCTGTAACAACAATTCTTGGAAACTCTTCATACTTGTGGCTTGTCGATAGCAAGTTGATATAATCATCAACACCGAATCACACATTGAGTAATACTTTCGTAAACCCCATGTTGCATTAGGCTTTAGTTTAGCTTTCATGTGTGGTTCAGTTAGATTAAATTCCTTCATTCCAAAATAATTTTTTCCACTTGGCAAACCCACTTCTTCCCCAATTGCTTTCCTGTATCGCTTGTGCTTGGACAATAAGAATAGGTATAGTGACAACTCATAACAATAAATTGATGAATTGTGTTCCAATGCACAATCAGTAATTTCCTGCGGTAAACTTTTCTTGATAATCATAATCCAAATCATCGGAAAGGGGTGAAACATAGCAGTAACAAAGTTGCACAAATAAATTTCAAAATCATTTCTCCGACATTGGTGGCACAAGCGATGAAAATTTCCTTCGCTGTAAAATTTATTCTTACAATGCCGTAGTTCATGCACTTGATGTATTTTAAATCTTTATTTTTTTTTGTTATTCTTCCTTGGTGAGTTAACACCCCCAAATTTCCTTCGAACATTGAATCTGCCCAAATTCTTGATTCCCCAAATCCAATCATCAAGGTCTGGTGGACACATGTTCGCCACTTGAATATTAATCTCACAATTCCATAGTAGTAGATCCATAGACTTCAGTATATTTTCAGCTTGTTTTAATAAATCCTCCTTATCTTTTCATTAAACCATACTGAGCATCCACAATGCCACTCTCTGAGGGAAGAACAATATAAGTATCTTGAGCATCGCACTCCAATGATTTTGCATAAATGGAAACTTGTCGGCAATGCTGAAGGGTAGTCTACTGTCGAATGGAATAATCAAAGTTAACCTTAGCAATACGGAGCCGCTTGCTTGTCCAGAAAACATGGCAACGTATCGTGAAGGTTAACATCTGGAACGTGGTACACCTGTACAGCACCTGAAAACAGCGACAACATGACCCAGCGCCTGACCGCGCTGGCCGTGCTGGTCAACTCGCCAACGCCAGGGCTTTCTGCTCCTCGAACGGCGAGTTCGACCAGCACGGCCAGCGCGGTCAGCTCGGTCATGTTGTCGCTGTTTTC
>NZ_JBTGUS010000014.1:0-4908 GCF_054344005.1 Pseudomonas sp. GNP014
GAACCCAAGTACCCTTGGCCTAGGCCGAACGGTAAACTGGACTTTGACATTTCTGAATACCTATAATGGAGACTCATAATTCTAAATAATAATCACGAGAAAACGGTGAGAAATGGGAAGAAATGGACGGCAGAGTCTGGAAATCCTTGAAGAAAATGACTTTTCCGACCTTGAAGTACGTAACTATCAAATTTGATGGGCATTAATCCGAGAAGATCTTTAATTACTGTGAAAATTTGATCAAGGCTCCTTTTTTGTCGGAGAATGATCAAAAAAATTGGCAATTTAAAAAATCTCAAATCAAAATCAAAATCAAGGTGCTGACGAAGGCATTCTGTCTTGGATCTTAACGGAGCAGACGTATGTATGAGTAGACGACAAAACAAAGACGTATTGAAGGTTATTTGGTGGACCTAGACCGTATCTGCAACGAAAGTGTTCGGCAGCTGATTTTCGGCGTCCAGATCCTTGTGGTGGCGAGAACAACGACATCGACGATGTTCTGGATGGGTGCACCACGCTGCGCACGGCTTTCTCTAATCGCTGCAGTTTCACTGCATGGACAGCGGCAGGTTCGTCGACTTCATCGAGAAGCAATGCGCCGCTGTGAAGCGCCTGGAGCAGTTCGGTCTGTCCGACCGCATGAACTGTTCGCGGCGACCGAAGATCAACACTTCATCAGTTTCGAGGAATGGCTGGAGTTCAACAGTCCTACGAAGGGGTCGCTGCGTGGGGCTTGTCGCGATCAGTCGCGCCATCAGCCTCCTTGCCGCTGCTCTGGAATGCCTGCTGATGTACTGGCGCCTGGCGTGCGGGCGAGTTCGTCGATCCGTTCGGCGAAGATCGCGCATGGGCGACGAACGCCGAGCAAGCGCCGGCTTAATCGAGGTGCAGATGCCGACGGCGACCGCACGGCCAAGGCGGCGCTGATCGAGTTCACCAAGGGCGGCGAAGGTCTCGATCGCTTCTGACCAGAAAGTCAAGCTCAACCTTCAGCGAGACGATTGCGGTTTCGAGGCTGCCGATACGCCGTGATCATTGCGACCGCCGCCTATAACGTTGCTGAACGTGTCGTACGAGATCAGGCCGCGCCATTCGGCAGGCGCATGTCGCAGGCACAGGTCGAAGGGCTGCGTTACAGGGCCTGGGCTTCGCCGAGATTCACGCGCCGAAGGTGTCGAGTTCGACCCCCGTCCCAGGGCGACTTCCAGGTCGGCGATACTCCGGCTGTCGTCGACGATGAGGACTTCTGCCGTGGCCGCGTCGAACTTCGTTCCGTCCGACGAGAAAGGCGACGAAGTAGCCGCCGCTGCGCGCGATGGAAACCTAGGCGCGCTTGATCGCTTTCGCAGAGCCACGGACAGCAAGTCGAAGGCTGGGCGCCGGTGACTGGTGGTGAAGATGTCGATACGTGCTGTTGATCGAGCGTGATGCTGGGGCCGTTGTCCCAACTTCGAGCAGCGCCAGTGGCTGTCGGGGTCGACGAACAGGCCAGCGAGACCTTGACCTGTTCCGGCGAGCAGGCGCCGCGGCGCGAGCCGTTGCGCAAGATCGTCGAGAATTTGCGCTGAGCTGGTTCGGAACCGATCAGGTGGAAGTCTCCGAACGATCCGCAAGTGAACTGCTGGACCGACCAGCTGGCTGCTGCGGCCTTCCGGCAACGAGTCTTCCAGCTGATGGTCGAGAATCGAAGGCGTTGCGGGCCAACTGCTGCGAGCGGGAGATCAGGGTTTCGAGTGACCGGTTCAGCGCGCTGGAAGTGGTTGAAGAACTGCGTCAGACGGCGATCTGCACCATCGAGCTCTGGAATTGCCGAGAGCGGCGCGGGATGACTGATGGTGCCGAGCGGATCGCGGATTCGTGGAAGATGCCGCGGGTCAGGCGGCCGAGGGGCTGGGCCAGTTCGACCGGTCTGGCCGCCGGCGATTTGCGCGAGGTCTTCGAGAAGATGTAGGGCTCCGTGGAAGTTCGGGCCCTGGTCCAGGCGACGAAGTGGCTGGAGTTCGAGGCCGTTGCCGGGACTTCAGGTTCTGCGGCGAGGGTCGGGTCGAGTTCATCACAATTGCAGGCGATCGACCAGTGCCGCGAATAGTCGTTGATCAGATGCCCTTGAAGATGGGATCGCGCGAGCAGGATCTGTGGCTGCTGTGGTTGGCGAACGGACCGGCGCGCTCCGTCGAGATGAAGAACGCTGGGCGCGCATGCGTCGAGGATCAGCGCATCGTAGCGCTTCGAGACGATCACTTCGCTGGCGCGGCGTTCGCCAGGGTCTTCATGATGGTCAACGTCATCAATCTCGCACCAGCAGCGAGGCGAAGACAGCGACGAGGGTGCTGCTGCAGGATCGATGGCGCCAGGGATGGCCTGCGCCGAGAAGGGCTCGAGGCCGAGAATGCGAGCCGAACGGCGGCGATCAGCAGGCGATACGCTGACAAGGTATTACGATCGTGATCGAAACGATCACAAGATCGCCGAGGGCACGACGATGCCGCTGGCCGCGTAGAAAGCGCAGAACAACAGCATGTCGACCAGCGCGAGCGTGAACAGCTGAGTCGGGGTGCGGCGTCTTCAAGAACACGACCAACAGAATGTTGAGCACCAGACAGCGAAAGCCGCTGAACAGTAGATCGTTGTTGGCCGAGGTCAGCAGGCGGTTGTCCATGTCGTGGAAGATCAACAGCACCAGGGTGACGCCGACGTCAACCAAAGAAGACGGCAGAGGCGAGGCGCTCGCCCTGCTCCCGCGTGGCGGAACCGGCGGCTGGAAAGCGACGACACCGGGAGCCTGGGCCTCGCTCGAGGTGAGCCGGCCGCAAGGACCACTGTCGTCGAAGGTCAGCGACTATGCGTGCAGGTGAACGCCGCAATGGCGCAGCGCACCATCGGCGTGCGGTGTTACCGTCGCGAAGGATCGCGGACGGACGGATCGGACGCGGCGGCGCGCCTCGCTACGTGACAACCAACAGCAACGAGGCGACAATTTACGGCAATCGAGACAATAAACCAAGCATGATGAGCGAACTTTTCCACCGACGATCCGGCAGTCCAGCCAAGGGACTGAGTATGCCACAACTCATCGAAGTGCGGCCATGGAAAAGGGAAAACATCTGAAGATTCTCCTCTCCGCTGATCGCCTGCATTCAGTCCAACAGGCCGAACGTCATGTAGCTGAACGACGAACGGTCGGAACTGTCCTGCACTTCGCGTGGCTCTTCGATCACGTCGCTGTTTTCGTCTTCGCCGAGCTCGTTCGGGATCGGCTTCGTGTCCTGGAACTGCTTCTGGACGTCCTGGTTGGCGCGGTGTTCGCCCGGCGGCAGCGGTGGACGCGACTCCATCAGATCGAGAATGCCTTGCTCAGGGTCGACGAATGTCTTGGTTGGCCACCTGATGGACGCAATCTACGATCCTGTAGGTCGGGTGGGTTCGGGAAGTTGAGCTTCAGGGTTTCCAGGCCGCCAGCGGCTGAGGTCGTCCAGGTGCACGTCTATAGCTCGACGATCACTGCCAGGCCGTCGCCGACCGATGGGGCTTCCTGGAAGTCTTCCACCACGTAATGGTCGATGATCGGCAGCCGGTGAGCATAAGCCTGATGAGTCAGGTAGAGCGAGCCACGTGGCACTTCGTAGGCAGCCAGCAGGTTGCGCAGCAGATTCATGCGCCGCTGGCGTCTGGCGTGCAGCGAGCCGTCCGGTAGCGGTGGTCAACTGGGCGAACTCGTTGTACGAGTCGCGAGCGGCGCCGGGTCACGCTGGTCATGTCCAGCGGCAGGAAGCGCGCCAGCAGGCGCATGACCTGGTCGAACGAGGTCAGGCCGAGGTAGAACAGCAGGCGTAGTCCATGTTCGGGGTGCTGGGTGTAGAATGAACGCTCGGCGGGCGGACTTGGCAGCTTCTGCTTGAAGCTCTTCATAGTTGGCATAGATCAGCTTCAGCTGCGCCTGTTCGCGCAGCGACGAACGGCATAGCGCGATCCAGAGCCTTCAGCTCTGGCTGTGGCGCTGGTGCAGCTATTATTGTCCAGGTCGAAGTCTCCCAGCCGATACAGCTCGGCTTCGCTTAGGTCTCCGTCACGACTTCTCTTCCCGATGAGCAAGCAGCGGCGAACGCGAGGATGGGGATCAGCAGCAGCAGGTTCCACCTGGACGGCGGCTTGCGTCCCTATCGACGGCCGCTGTCTTGGGCGGGGCTGTCTGGAGTCACGACGAACGCCCCAGTTCAAGCCTGGAAAAGACGCCGGCATCAAACCACAAGCGCGGAGCCGAAACCAAGGTCGGCCGACGCCGACGAAGTACGTCCCACAAAAATGAACTTCGCGCAGAGGTGCGTCCGAATCCGGGCGGCGAACGCCTCGATCAGTTGCTGCCGAACTCTTCGCTGAGCACTGACGCTCGCGCCTTCCGCCTGGATCAAGAAGGTCGCCTGACTGTGGACGGGTGGTCTATCCGCCACGCGACATGGTGCATGGCGGTGCCATCCTTGAACCGACCGCCGAGCAGGAAGCCGAGGGCGAGTGGATCGCCGAGGACATCGAGCTCGAAGATCGCCATGAAGATGCACGACATCCGGCGATCAACAAGCCTGCGGGCCTGGTGGTGCACCCGGCTGCTGGTCACGCCGATGACACCTCTGCCAATGCCTCGCTGCACGACGTGCCGGACATCATCAATGTCCCGCGCGCCGGTATCGCGGATCCGACCGAGAAGGACATCATCGGTCCGATGGTGGGCGGCGAAGACCATTCAGGAGAAAGCCTGGTTGCACAATTGCAGAGCTGAGCGTCAGCCGCATTTACGAGTGCATCGTGATCGGCGTGGTGATGGTGTGGGTATCAATGCACCGGATCGGTCGCCACGGCGAACAGCGTCAGCGCATGGGCGGTGATGGGGGAAGGCGGCAAGCGGCCAGA
>NZ_JBTGUS010000015.1:0-4131 GCF_054344005.1 Pseudomonas sp. GNP014
GGCAGCAGATGATATCGGCCACAAGCTGATGTTCGGCGTGGGGAAAACCGCTTTCACGTAGTTCGCCCACAGGGTGAACAACTGGCTTCGACGTCGGCGACGGTTCCGCTCGTGGGAGGTGTGCACAGTTGCACCCAGTCGTAGACCGGCCAGATCGGCGACGGCATCAAGCTGTTTGTCGGCTGTCGCCCGGAAGCAACACCTGGTCGGCTTCAGCCAGAGTCATGAACATAACCCGGCTCTCGTGTGCCAGGGTGTTGCGGGCGCGCCAGGGGCAAAACCCGGGTGCTCCGTCCAGTCGCCAGTTGCGCGGTGTTGGTTGTCGAGCGCCTTGTAGTCCGGGTCGACGAAGTGCTTGGTGATGCGATGGAATCTCGGCTTCGGTCAGGGTGGTCTGGCTGCTGCGCAGGGTGTTGCATTTCGACATTGACTTTCTGCGCGAAAGACTTCAGGGGTCAGGACCTTGACCAGGAATTCCTCGACCGCGTGGCTGTATTCGTTGTCGCGACGACGGTAGCGGGTTGTAGACCGGCAGGATGGCGTCGAGGAACTGCAGAAGGTCCTGCGACGGCAGGAATCTGTCGACGAACGTGCGGTCACCGGGTAATGACCGAGGCCGTCATCGACCAGCATGCCAATGCTCGCCGGGCGGCGTCGCGCACGGCTCGAGGCCGATGTCGCGGGCTTCGATGGCGGCACGGTTCAGCTGGTTGAACCCGTCGACGGGGATCTCTGAAATTGCTGGCCGCAGGTAGGCCAATCGGCGGTGAAACCGAGGGCTTGATCCCGGCGGTGGACGATCTCGCACTGATGGGCGCGGTCATCAGCTCATCGGCAGCGGCACCGGCGAACTGGTCGGTGCGGTTGCGCAGGCAGTTGCCGCTGCTGGTCCGGGATCGCGTGCACCGCACGTGTACGTTCGGAAGGATGTCGCAATGATCTTCGACCGCTGGCTGAAGTCGAACTGGACGTATCCGCTGCGCAACCGACGCGGCGAGCCTCGTCGTAGTCACGGACGATTATGCGCACCTGACGCTGCAACCAGTTGGCCCGCAAAAGGGTAATCGCCACCGGAACATCGGTGAAAACGCTGGACGTACAGGCTATTTTGCAGGTGCAGGGGGGCGCTCTTTGCTCAGCTCACTCTGCCAAAGATAGCGTTGGTCTGATTATGGGCCGCTTGACGCGGTCCTTGATTATCTGCTTGATTGTACTCGTCGTATACGTACATATAAATCTGTTCTCAGGCTTTGGGTGATGGAAACGCTGCACTTTCGTCTGCCGGAGTCTGATGTGCCTCGGCAATGATGCGTGCACTGGCCCGTGACTCCCTAACGGGAGCCGGGGCAAATACACCCGTTTGAAATTATGCAAAAAGCTGATGTTTGATATGTAAAGAACGAAATCGCCTAACGTAGAACGGGTGTCAACTAACCGACATTTGTCGTGCGGCAATGCTTAATGTGTGGTTCAGTCTCTTCCGTGCAATCATCCGAGAAACCGAGACAAGAGGTGATGATGAACAATCCGACCAAGGCAAGGAAGTGATGCAGCGTTTATGTGGGCATTTCTTGTCCCGATATCATTCTGGTGGTGGAATGGTGCAGATTTCTGGAACCAGTCATCAATAAAACGACCCATCCGGGCCCGTTTTTCGAATGATTGTTGGACAAAAGGCGGGATTAATGAGCGAATAGCCGGGTCCATTGTGCGATAATGCGGGCCATTTTTCCCTGGGCCGCAATGTTCATGTTGAAAAATTTTCACCTGAACCTGCTGCTGTTAGGCGCTGTTCGCGACCGCTGCCAGAGCGGGAATCGGTGCGTTTCTTTAACCCGGGTCGACACAGGAAGCCTTCTGGTCAGCTATTCGCAATTCATGCAGGCTGGAACCTGCTGGGATCTGGTATCCAGGCAGATCGACGCCCAGCGTCAACCCGACTGGATCTATCGCCCAGGCCCTGCTGGCGCTGCAAGGGCTGAATCGCCCCCGACTACCTGATGTTCAACGAGCAATACGTTGCCCCGCAGATTCTGGCGTTGCGGAAACAGCGGGGTGAAGCTGTTCACTGGTTAAACGCCGCGCGACCTACCAGCAAGCGCTGGTGGGGGAAGCGACCTCGATCGAATCGGTAGCCTGGTGCCGAACGACGAGGAGGCGCGGTTACCTGATGATGAAGGAAATCGATTCGCCTGACCGCCGGTCGCGGCCAATGAAGAGATCGAGCTGCTGGCGTCTCCGGTCTGAAAATCACGCCGTCGCGCAACTGCGCGAACATGCACGAGCGCGCACTGGCCTGAAACACCCGCAAGTGCGCTCTGCGGAAGACGGTCGTACAGCGGCTGGATGAGCAGCGGGCCTACGAACAGGTCCTGCAATTGTTCCAGTCGTTATCCGAAGGTGTCGCTGGTGTGGTCGGCGAACGACGAAACGGCCTTCGGCGTGATCAGCCAGGCGTTTGCCGAAACCGGAAGTAATGCTGCAAAGACGTGCTGTTCATGTGTCAATATATCACCCGAGCCTTGCAGGCCGTGATCGACGGGCGCTGAGCGCGCTGGTCGGTGGGCATTTCACGCTGGCCGGTGGGCACTGGTCGAGTTGCATGATTATCAGCAGGGCGTTGATCTGAATCAGTACGTGGGCGTGGCACTGGAGACCCTTGTTGCAGCTGATCGAGAAGACCACGTACCGCAAATGCTGCGAATGGCAACACGCTGAACTATGGCGTGAGCTTCCGCAAACTCTTCGGCCAGGGGCCGACCGCTTCCTATCGCTACCGCTTCACTTGCAAACCCTGATGCACCAAGCCGTCCAGCCGCGAAGCGCAGACCCAGTTTGACGATGGCGAACAGGGTCAGCGTGAAACACGGCTCGTGGAACAGAATGCCGAGGATGACGAAATGACTGGGGTTTGCCATGGTGAAATCCTGGGCCTGGTTTTTCCCGCTGTTCCGCACCCTGAATGCTCAGCGATGACGCTGTGCAGCATCTGCGAGAAGGTCGGTGGTTTCGTCGTCGATTGGATCGTCCATATATCCTCGTCGCGCACATCGACCTAGAGCATAGACAACCTGAAACGTGCTGGTTTACACAGTTGGTTACCAATTTCCTGCGCCAGCGATACCTGGATGTACCGGAGTGTCGTCATACTGAGATGGCTCTCCTCTTCGACTCCATTAAAAGGAGTGAATATGATCAGTAATTCTTCGCCTCCAGGTTGTAGCGGGCCTGCGCCGTCCTGTTCCGGTGAAACCGCTCGCCACCCGCAGCCTGCACGCCGACTTTCTAAAATTGATACCCTGCTGGCCGACCTGATGCTCTACGTAATGCTGTTCGGTGCTGAAGGGGTAGCTCAACACTGTCCTGCTCATCGTGGTATCGGAACGCTTCGCCCGCCCGGCGTAAGGCGTGGGAATGCAGCTCAACGGCCAACTCGATCGCGAACTGCTGCAGAAGCCCCGTCCTCGTCCTTCCAGGACATCGAGGCCTTCGCCCGGCTGCTGCTGCTCAAGGTGCTGCGCGAGCAGTATCAAGTGCAGGTGGATGTCGACAACACCCTGTTGTGCCTGGCGGCGCCGACTGCAGGCGGGCAATCGGCCATTGAGCTGTCGTCGTCGAGGTTCTGGAAACTCTCGATGCTGCAACGTCACCCTGCATAACTTCGAGGCCGACGAATGCCGACCGGGGCCTACCATGAAACCTCCGGTTTCGTTGCGGGCCGGGCATTCGCCGGACACCTTCCACGCCGGTGACCGTCAACGTGTCGGTCAGCGAGTTTCTGAGCTGCGTGCCGTCACCTCGACATTGGCAACAATACGAGATGTACTGGCGCGGCTTCTTCCATCCGACGGATGCGGTGGCGGCAAACGGCGTTCCGTCAGCAGTTTTATTGCTAGTCAGAAAGCCGCGACGCGCGCGGCTGCTCAGCTGGCCTCTCAAAGAGGATATCGAGCTGGGCGCACTACGTCATGATCGCGTTGGGTCATCAACTGATGCAGACCTGATGAATGGTTGGCCATAAACCGACTTGGTTCCGCGATCTGGCGGTCATGGACAAAAGGCTTACTGGTATGTGTGTCTCCGATCTGTGAAAAGTACCGCTACAGCGATGAGTGGGTTTTTCAGATCCCC
>NZ_JBTGUS010000016.1:0-6551 GCF_054344005.1 Pseudomonas sp. GNP014
GACTTGAGGATGGTTGGCTCATCTTCCTGTAGATGTTCGTTGTAAACATTTGTTCTTCTTCTTCATCTTCATCATAATCGACGTCACCTTGCCCTATTACTGATTCGCAGCCTACATGCACTCTTTAGCACCAATTGTTGTATCATGTTGTGTGTGCTGATCATCAACATCATCATCGTCTTCATAAGTTGAAGATGTCTTCATTTGAACAACTTTCCTTCAGTGTATCAGTTCTCCACGAAGACTCTTCATTTATCGAGTTGAACATTTTTTGTCAACTCTTTCTAGTTTTCAATTTCAGTATCAAAAATCTTCAGAAAATCTCAGAACAACTGTTCATGAACGAGATAAATTTGAATATCATGAAGTTCAGATTTCTTCGAATTGTTCATCGTAGTTTTTCTTCGAATTCGGAAATCTTTTCAGACTGGTGCTTCGAGAATGCTTACTTCTTCGTTGGAAACATCAACTGAATGTTCAAAATACTGTTTCAGTTGTAGAGTCTTCTGTACTTCGGTCTTTTTTCAGCCATGTTCAATCGCTAAAACTGTTTTCTTTTTCGTCCATTTGTCTAACTGAGTCAGATAAGCAGATCGTTCTGGGTTGATTGAAGGAATCGATCTCTTGTTCCTCTTGTATTAACTACATTGTCTTCTTCAATATGTTCGTCTCAAGAATGTACTTGGATCAGACTCTAAGCCCCCAAAATTGCAGCGACCTTCTTCTTTTTGAATTCTTCAGATCTTTTACCTTCTACAAGCGGTAGATCTTCTTTATGATATGTTTCTATTTCCTTCAATATCGTTGGATTCTTCAGTTTTTCTTTAACTTAATCAGACTCTATAATTTTGGCCTTCAGGAAGTTTTGAGGTATGATTAGGAGGATTCTTTTTCAATTTGATTTCTTTATTTATCTATTGTCTTTATTGGTTGTGTTAGTTATTTCTTGTTCAGGATAGTTTTCCTATCATGTCATGTTCAACTTCATATCATAATAGTTTCTTTGTAATTTTCAGGTAAATTTTGTATTTTTCACAGTTTTTATTGAATGATAATTTTTTCTAGGTTGTTTTCAGCGAACTGTCCTTCTCTTTGTGGGTTCATCAGGGCTGTTTTTTCACTTTGGTCTCTTGTCTTTGTACTACTGAAATCTTGAACCTCCCTGCTGAAGTTGGTTCTTTGTTGATTCATTGATATTTCTTGTAGGATAGGACCTTTTTCTGTCTGGTTTCAGGTCCTCTTTCAAGCTTCTGCTAGTAGTTTTGTCTTGAGCTTCCAATTTGTTCTGTCTAATCTACGCAGGGTCATCTTCTTACTCTTTGGAATTAATATTGATAAATTTATAACATTTCTATAAGTTTTGCAACTTGAATGTTCTATGTTCACGTTCTCCGATGTTAATTAATCCTCTTAATTGCAACATATGCTCTACACTTGCTCCATTCGAGACCGATTTTTCCTTCCATAATCTTCTATGAAAGGATCAAGGAGGAGGGGTTTTTTCTGCCACATATTATGAGGAGTTGTAAGAGAAAAATGATATACTTTCACTAGAAATTGCTCGTTTTCGAAATTGATCTTTCGATACCTCGAAGGAATATTAGTTCACTCGATCCATCAAATCAACCATTTCACCCATAGGTGTGTCGATAATCCTTGCTTCACCAACAACTCAATCATCAGGATGTAATTTTTAATCATATGGACAAGATTTTTCCAATTACCGTTGAACCCTCTGGATGTTGAATTCCTCGAATGCCTGATTCTACAAATTCTATCAATTTCGTAACTTCTTCTAGGTATGTTGGATACAGATAATATGTTACTTTAACCATTTTTCTTGATTGCTCGCATAAAAATAATCTATGAATTTTGAAGTTTTATCACTGATTTCTTTTGCTTCAGTGATAAATTCTATATTTCTATATTTGAAAAAAATTCTACTGTTTCATCATTTTTTCTTATGTAATGTTATCTATTCGAGCTCACTTTTTTTATATGAAATAACGAATAGTTGGAGAAAAATCATTAGTAATCAAAACATCTCCTGTACACCAAAGGATCAGGTATCGGAAACTTGATGGGACACGATCTCCAAACTGACTCTGACGACTGCCATCAACGAAACAGTGTCATTCCACGTTGACTCCATAAATATCAGTACGTCGCTGCTACAGACGATGAGAGTTGGGATAGATGTCTGGGTTGTTGGACTTCCCTTTTGTGGAGGGATCAAGACGGTCTGCTGGACCTATTCGGTGCTGTAGTGGTAATTTTAGAAAAAGATTCAGTTACTATCGAGATCTTGTATAATAATATCATCATTTTACTAAATTTGAGAACATTGAAACAAACTAGAACTTTTTCTCAGGAATTTTAAATTTTTTCGATTTTTTTTACAGTTTTCGAAAGTATTTAGGGAAAAATCGATAGGTTGAAACTTTATTTCTTCGAATATTCATCAACATGTTCATTGAGAGACAAAGTTGTATGCGAAAATTTCTTATGTTCATCCTTCTCATTACTGTATTATAAAATTATGGTTTCTCTGTGTCATCTGTATTCTCATCAGCTTTGTCGTTGCATTTTTTAAGAGTATTTGAATTTTTTCTTCTTAATTTCAAGAATAATTTTCAAGTTTTGATGATTTAATTTTCAAATGAGTTTCGCTTCGAATCATCTCCATTTCCATTGTGTCGACAAACTCTTCTACTCATTTTCCAGAACCTTCTTGTTTCCACTCATTATCTTCTTGGTTCTTGATAATCCTATCCGCTTCCTGTGGACTCATAGTCCAGGAACCATCTGTGGATAATGTACTGTCACCACCATCTGTATCCATCCGACTCATCATCAACACCGCTCCGCCTCCACCAACTGTATCATCTATCAATCTTGCATCATTCATACGCAAACTCTCCCTCAGGCACACCCTCAACTCGAGAAGGTACCAATAGAGGCCATCCAATCGAGTTAAGAGCTTTGAATTTGATCGTTAAGAAGTTGTTCTTCTCAAACTCTGGAATGACTTGTTCTGGTAAGAATGATACCGTAGATGTCTGTATTTTCAGATGAATCATCTGGGAGGAACAGAACTTTCAGAATAGACTGTGTTCAAAGATTCAGCCAGAGGGGAAGAAAACTCTCAGACTGAAAAGAACTAAAATTGTAGAAGTGGTAAATGAAGTTCATGAAGAACTTCTGTAGGCTCTTCCTAATGAGATGCTTGGTCTGCTTCTAACTGAGCAATCGGCATCAGTGAATGTATAGTTTTCGTTGGAAATATAGAATATCATCAATCTTGCCCAATCAGAACCACTGGTAAGTAGTAGTAATTTCGTCCTCTTCCATCTTCTCTTCGGGCTCCAGAATCTTCAGGTATCGATATCAATTCGATCAGATTGTAAAATTTCACGAGTTGTTGCATCATACATGATTCTGTTAACGATCGTGTTCACAAACATCTTTCAAAGTATTGTTCATGCTCGTTGTAAGGCATGCACCGATTAGACGTAGAAGATGTGTCTTCGGGTTCTCCTTGTAAATACGACAGCATGAATCCTCAAGGACAATGTAGGCCGATTCACAGGCTCAATTGCTGATGTAGAATACAGGACCCTGACCAGAATCTTCATCCAATCAATCGAGAAGGAAGAAATACAACCAAATTGGACCGCCGTAATTCACCCTGCTTGGTTCACCGAATCATCGTCATACTTTCTTTTCATTGTAGATAATAATCTTCAAATTTCTCTACCATATCGATGCGGCTTCTTGGTTCAAAGTCTTCATCCACTTCCTGAATTTTTCTAATTTTTGTGGGAATTACTGATTGAGCTTCTGCGATCCTCTTCCTCGACTCTCTATTATTATTATGATAAAAGATTCATTGATATTATTGACCAAAATATCATGTCCCTTCTGTTCAAAATGAAGAAGATGCAACACTTTTGGATTCATTTCTCATTCTTCTTTTATTTTTTCTGTAGGTACCAGTTTGATGTACCGTACTGCTGGATCATTCTCTCCATTTGAAACAATACTCCATTCACATTCTTCAATCGCAATATCATTGTTGTTGTGAACATCATGCAGTGTTATTAAATTGAAATCCATTTTTGTTATTCATTGTGTCTATATTTTGTCCAAATAAACTGTACCATAACTTTAATAGTGTCATCAGCACTGTAGGAACCATGGTTCACTGCCTCATCTTTGGTCTCTTCCATATGAAAGTTTAAGCTCTGCTATAACATCCTACCACGTCCATCAGAGGTCTACTTTCAGAGTTCACACCAGAATCTCGAAGCGCCGGCATCCATACATTGAAAGTTCGATCGGATCTGCAGGCCACGTTAATTCAATCCAATTGTTGCAGGAATCTTCTAAATAGTTCAAACTGTATCATCATGATCAACTGTTCAACAGTCAAATTAGTTTGATAATCAGTTAGGATCATCCTGCAATCATCCGCAAGACCATTTATTCGTCTAGACCATTCTTCCATTGCATTACGAATCATAAATCTGTATTCTCATTCATAATGTGGAGTCATTTTTCAGGAAAGTTCCTGTCTCAGGATGCAACACATTCCTTGAAAGGAACCAGCCATAGTGTCAAGTTGAGGAGGAAGACCTGTCTCTTGCAAGAAAATAAGTTCGACGAGATCAGCTTCATTGATGCCAGGGGGAGGAGTCATTGTTACTCTAACTGATTAGGACGATGCCACCACGACTCATCTGCTTTAAAGTCATGATATGGTCTCCATGATTCTGGACCTCTTGATCTTAGGCATGCCTGTTCGTGTTGGGATAGTTAAGAGAAAGTCATCGACCATGTTCATGTATATTCTCCAACAACTGTTACGGTCAAGAACCTTCAAATCATGATTTGATGCATCTGGAATCACATCTAAAGCTTGATATACCTCTTTGTTGATTCCAAGAAAGTGTTCTACTATTTCTAAACTGCTTTGTAGATTCATTCATTAATTAATAGTTTATTAATTAGCCGTTGCAATTGCTTTCTCAGAACCAGAAACAAATCTCGGCAACATCTCCATACTGTCATGATATGGTCCCCCAAGAGCGTGTTTATCACCAAGTATACCAATCACGCCTGCAAAATTAACAACAGGATCACTTCTGCACGATAAACAACTTGATGTGCTCGATTTGGATCAAATCAGAATTCAATTGTATTATCAACATTGCCACTATTAAATCGTTGTGAGAACCAAGGTCGCTGACAAGGTCCGTATTTTGCACAAAGTCCAGGAAGTGTCAACCACAATTAAATGTGATGGAGACATCATCACAATTATCGTAAACATAATATTGGTATCGATGATCAGTTGATAGAATGAAATTAATTAACAAAATCAATGTACTTCACACTGCTAAGATCAAAGTGCACTGAACAGTCGGAGAACGATATGGAAACAAACTGAGAATATCCTTGTTTCCAGAATCAGTAATCATGGAAAGATGAGAATTGGGTTTGTATCGACGAGGAACTTCACCTTTACTATGATAAATGGATTGATATTCTGATTATCAATCATCATATGCAAATCAATTTCACGATAACTTATATAGTAATCATTGTTCTGCCATGAGTGAAGAGATTGTAGAGGAAATAATTGAAGTGTATGTGTGTGACATTAGTTTCCTAATTAATGATAAGGATGATTCAAGACTGAAAGAATCAGTTTGTATCCCGAAGATAACATTTGGAGCAGAATAACCTGTCCTGTGAAGTTTTTGCTGAATGCACTTTTTGAACCTATGAAGTCTTGTATTACAGAATCGAACCTTGCCAGTACCATAATCGGGGCTCAGAAATACTCAACTGTGTCAACAGAAAACTACAATGAAAGTTTATTGTTGCTTTATGCCATCTGTGAGCCCAATCTGATGTAAAGCTGCTGGGTGACTAATTGGAGTAATTTTCTTCATTTAGTGTGAATTGAACAAGTGAGAACTCAACGCTGTTTTCCAGACAACTATTGTTGTTATTTCAGTTCGTAATCTTGCAATTTGGGTTGACCATCCAGACGAATCGTCGGCCATGTTGTGCTCTGTATCAACAGTTGGTTTTCGTCTCCATATTCATTAACTCATCATGGTGCCTTCATCATGAGTATCTGAATAGAATGAATCATTCATCTATACTGAAGTGCCCACTGAGTTCATCGACGTCATCAACTGAAATTGAAGTGGTGCGGTTGTTTGCCAGGACCAGAAACTCTATTATTGCTGTGAAAAATCTTCTGCCGCACGTTGTTGCAGCAATTGCAAATCTGAAGATCCGATTGAATCGCCCGATGTTCCTGCTGTCGAGGATCAATCATCGAGGAACTGGTCCATCATGTTTCGTGCTCCAGGCTGCCAGAGAATGCTCATCATCATGAATCGAGAAGATCGACTCCTGGCTTCTCACCAGGATGAAGTACAGCCGGATTAACGAATACTCAGCCCATCTTAGCACATGCTGCAAGAAATGAGAAGGAGCAAACCAATTTTTCAAACTGATTGGTTCTGCTCCAGGTT
>NZ_JBTGUS010000017.1:0-14714 GCF_054344005.1 Pseudomonas sp. GNP014
GAACGCGCCGTTATGCAAACCTTCGATCCGCGTACACCGGCAGCAGCATGCGAACGCTGATGCCGCTGCTGATCGTGAGTTTCATTGTGCGGCCGAAGTTGACCGCAGAAATGGTCAGCTGTCGATGGTGACGATTCCCGGCCTTCTGGCTGTCGAAGGCTCATTCTTCCAGGGGAATCACCGGGCTGAGGAGGCGTGGTTGAGCAGGCTGTCGCTGGGCTTCGCGCGAGCCGTTGGCTTTTACGTAGGCCGGCGAGGCGCAGACGATGCTGTAGGTGATGCCCAGGCGTTGCGAGACGAAGCCGAACCGGAGTCGCGGTCAGCACGACGGACACGTCAGAGCCTTCATCGAGCAGGTTCTCGCATGCGGTTGGCGATGGTCAGGTTGAAGGTCACGTCCGGGTGGGTCTTGTGAAGCGGCGACGGCGTCGATGACGAAGTGCTGACGAATACCGGTCATGGTGCGCACTTTCAATTGCTCGGCCGGCGCGCGTGGAAGCTTCGTGGCTTCGCTTCGGCTTCTTCGACATAGGCCAGGATCTGTTCGCAGCTAGTAGGTAGCGTTCGCCGGCCCTCCGGTCAGGGTGATGCGCCGGGTCGTGCGGTTGAGCAGGCCGGGCTCCGGACATGGGCCTCCAGGTTGGCAACCGCGCGCGAGACGTTGGCGGTGGTGGTGTCGAGTTGTACGGCAGCGGGGTGAAGCTGCCGCTCCTGGCCATGCAACGAAAGGCGTGATGTTTCGAAAGCGTCCATGGGGCGCTCGAGGGATGGCAAATTGCTAGATGAAGAAGTTTCAGGCTGAGACCTGGATCAAGGGATTATCTCGTTAATGGTAACAAAGATTCAGGATTTCGAGCCAATCGCCGTTGGGACGAACCGCGCCGTCGTGGGAATCTGGGACGGATATGTGGTTGGTCAGTTCATCGAGGTGCTGCTTTTGCGAGCGAGCCTGCTCCGACAGGTTCTGGTTCTCTTCAGGAATCTAGCTGTGCTGTGTCGCACATCAACAGAAGGTTGACGCCGCAGCGTCGCTCTCCTGGGGCTCAGCGGCCTGCATTTCAACTGAAGGAATGGCCGCCCTCAGGACAAGGCGCTGGCAGGTGATGCGCTGGGCGACCGATGATGCCATCGCCGACGCCGCCGTGACGCCGACTGGCCGATCCGCACAATGGGCGGAAGCCGACGGCGACCGGGAACCAACCGTGGCATCAATCTTGCCGTTCAGGAACAGCCGAACACGGCCATGGCCGCCGCGCGGGTGCGCTAGGCGAAAGCGATGGCCGGTGTCGCCGAAGCCGCTCGTCGCGGACAGATCAAAGGCGGTCGACCTCGAAACGGACAACTGGCCAACGGATCGAGTTGATGGGCGGCGGTGGCCGAAGGTCACCGACGTGGAGAAGGTAACGCGGCGCTGGTCCTCCAGCTTGACGCCGATCCGCGGGGCCGTGAAAGCAACAGCAGCGAGCGGCTGTCGACCTGGCGCAACGGCCTGCGCCGAAGTGCGGCGCTGGCGAACTGGAATCGAGAACAAGATCGCGCGCGCCTACATCGAGTTGTCGCTGCATTACGCCGAGCGCGACATCGTCGCGACGCTCAACAACAGCAGCAGATCGACCTGCGCGAGAAAACGTTGCAATGGCGGCATTGCGTACGTACTTCGAAGTCAGCCAGGCGAATGCTGTTGTCGGGAAACCGATCGCAATCGACGACTGGACGAAGTAGATCGCCGAGCCCGGAACCAGATTCGCTGCGTCGGCCGGGGGTGCTGGGTGAAGGGCGCGAGTCCAGCGGCCTGTCGCTGTCGTCCTGGGCCGCGTCGAAGTTGCTGTTCAAATTGCCCGCCGAGTCGCCCTGGGGAGCGCTACGTGGTTGCTAGTCGCTCGGCAGGGTGGAGCGCAGGCGCGCGGGGATCGATGCTTGCGACGGTCCTGCACCCATCCAATTCATCTGGTCGGGAGCCTTGGCTACATGGCGACTGCGGCGGACTGTAGTTTCCGACCGGAAGAAATTCTTAACCCAGAAAACGTCGGCCCGGCGATCTTCTTGCCGATTTTCGACGGGTGGCGGCTGCGCGGCCGAACTGGTGAGGCATCTGCTGGACGAGATCGCCGTGGCTATTACAACGTACGCCGCGAAACGCCAGACATTTCGCTACGAGTTGATCTGCTGCGAGCCTCGATGGACAAGCAGCAAGCTCCGCGCGAGTCGCGGCCACGGCGAGAAGACCTACGACATCGCCATGATTGCCTATCAGTGTGGCCCTACTGATTTACTACGTGTCGACGCGAGACGTCGCCGTTCAAGCAGCAACAAGCCACAGCAGGTGCAGGCGCGCGGTCAACCGGCGCACGCCGAGTGGTGACGGCGTGGCCGGCGGTCTGGGGCTGGCAACGACGTACCGACTGCTGAAGAAACCCAGGCCGCGAAACCCTGGTTCTCCTGCGTCCAACAGACAACCTGCTGGAGCTGAGCCGCCGCGAAGAGGAAGCGTCAGCTATATATTCGGTCGCCGACCCACCCGCATCGCGAGCAAGCCGTCCGCACCGGTTCCGACCCTGAACTCCTCCGGCAGCAATTGATGATCCTCACCCACCTTCGCGCTGGCTCGACGCCTGGGAATTGGCGCCGTGGTCTCTTTGACTGGGCAATGTAGCGATGGTGCGAACCTGGTTGACATCTTCAGGGATCGCTGGCTGTGTTCCTCATGCTGCTGGCGAATGCGTCTGGCTGCCACAGCCGGCGCAATCTGCCATGATCTTACGGTGTTCATCGTCATGCAGCTGAGAAGCGGCAGGTGTTCGCGAAGAGCTTCGATTGCTTCCTCGACCCTGGGCCGGGTCGGCCGATGATGGTCACGCTGATCGGCGCTGTTCGCGCAGAAGATCGAACCGTTCTGGGGGCGCTGGCGATCTGGGTCGTACTGCTTGGCTGGTGCTGCGCGCCGCGGCTTCCGCGCCCAACGGCTTCGTCCTCGTCCTGGTCAGACCGCCGCGATGGTCGGGGTCGCCCGCGCTGGGCGACCTGGTATGCGTGTTTATGGCTGCTGCTGGCGCAGTGCTGGTACGCCGGGGATTCTGCCTCGATGTGATCAAGCGCCGGGAATCCGCCGAAACCGCAAGTGCGGCGACGCGAATGCTATCAGTGCTTCGGCCGTGTTGCTGTTCGTCACCGATGGCTTGCGCGGGCGAGAAGGCCGAGGCCTTCGAGCGAGCAACGTGGCCGTCCACCGCGAAGCGGTGGGCCTGGAAGGTTGTGCAGCGTGACGGTGTTCGAGATGGACATGCGTCGGCGCAACGGTCGCCTCAGCGTCGAACAGTGAGTTCATGGGCATGACGATATGCTTCAATGCTCTGCATCAGTCTGTCGACGCTGCGCCTGCAATGAAGCAAGCACGCGGCGGCTCAGCCATCAGACCGGCCTGCAGGACCTGGCCGAAGTGCTCGACGGTTTCAGCGGCGGCGCGACGAGCCCGACGCCGGCACGCCTGGCGGTGTGATGGCGTGGCGACCTGAAGTGAAGGCCTGCCGAACGGCGGTGCGAACCTTGCGCGCTATTTTTCAGGAGCGCGAACCGAGCGACGCCCTGAAGAACTGGACTTCCAGACTGCGTAAACGAGCAACTGCTCCATTGTTGTCGACGACTTGCAGAGCTACGCCGAGATCTATGTGTCGCGGCCGAATCACGACGACGAACGAAGCGTTGGGACGAGCCGTCGACCTGAACGAACTGGTGGCCGCTGTGGCTTCGGACGGTGTTGTTCCATCTGGATGCGCTGGGGGTAGTTACTGGGTTGCCACCGCGTGGCCGAGCGGCGCGACCATGACGTCGAAATCTGCCGCTGCGACCAGAAGGTCGTCCTGCTGCCAGACCCAACCGAAACGCATGGTGTTCCAGATGGCGTGCGGCACTTTTCCTCGGCGTCGATCGGTTCGTCGAGATGTTTCGATCTTCTGTGGAGATCGACGGTTTGTGCTGCTGTGCGCGATGCTCGTACCGGCGACGAACTGGTCGCTGCGACTTTGCGGCCGCAGACGCTGGTCGGCCTCGGTCTGCTGATCTTCTTCAGCACCGGTTTGGTGCGGGAGAACCTGATCCGTCGAACAACCTGCACACCTCTACGAACGACTAGATCGCGATGGTCATGGGCATGCTCGCCGGTCTGCGCGGAGCGCGCACGGTTGCCGCCGAACAGTCGCTGGTCACGGGCGGTGTGGAGCAGGATCTGCGCGCCAGGTGGCGCACGCGATCAGCGAGCTTGAAGGGCTTGGCGTCGAGTTTCGAAGAGCCGCACCTGACCGCCTGCATCAGGCGTATGGGGTCTGCGCCGCTGGGGAGCTCGACGTGCAAAAGAAAAATCCGCCGCGCCGGACGTTCGTGGTGCTCGAAGTCGGCCACGATCATCGAGCTACGCAAGGACAGGGCGATCCGCCGGCGGCACCCGGCCTGATCCGAATCCAGCCGTGGTGCGAGGCGATCCGCGCGACGGGCCGGGCGCTGGTCGACTGTCCTGCAACTGAACCAGAGCAATCTGCAGCGCGCACTGGTGGCGGTCGATCATGCGACGAGCCGGTTGCTGCGACCGACGAGCCGTTCGCGCCGCACTTCGAGACCTCGGCCCTGGCGTCGGGTGAAGAGCTACTGGACGATCCGCATGTCGCTGACCGGACCCCGATGCGGCCTATGCCGTTGCCAAGCCTGAAGGACCTGCCCAGCGCCTCGTGAAATCGCCTTCCACGGCGTGCATGTGCCGACCATGACCCTGATGTTCTTCGTCGCTGCGGCGCTGGCCTGGGCGCTGGACCGTGTTCCTCTCGGGGTTCGACCTGGTACCGCTTCTTCTGGTACTGCGCCGCTGTGCTGAGCCGCTTCATGGGTTTGTTCGGCGCGATGGCGCCGACCGTCGACCGTTGACTTCTACTCCGAAGAAGGCCACGAAAGTTTTTCAGCCTGCTCGCGACCCTGTCGGCGGTGCTGGCCTGGGTGCTGTGGATGGTCGCTCGTTGTGGAGCATGATGAAGATCCGCGTACTTGTGATGGTCGGGTGCGTGTGGAGATCGTCATGTTGCTGCCGACGCGACCGGTGAAGTGATCGACGCGCCGGTGCGTGACAACTCATAGTCGGCGGAAGAAGGGCGATTTGCTGATGCAGATCGATCCGAGCATGTACCGCATCGTGGTGAAGCAGGCGCAGTCGTGGTCGCTCGGTGCAAGGCCGACCTGGGAAAACGCGCAGGTCAATGCCTATTGCTGCGCCGACTGAATCTGGTGGATCTCGAAGGTAAACCGCGACGACGCCAGCAATATTGCTCGATCGGCATGGCTGACGATCACATGCGCAGGCGCAGCTCGAGGCGGCGAACTCAATCTCAAACGCACCGAGTGTGTGTGTGGATGTGATGTGATCATTCGTGATGCGGATCGTGGTGACGATGCGCGTATCGGTGAGGTGAAGATGGCTGTGTTGATGATCGTTCTGGGTTTACGAGCTTCTTCGAAGAAGAACGAAACTGTTGGATGCTGCGTGTGGGTGAGAAGGCCTAGATCAACCGATGAGTGCTTGAAGGGCGCCATGTGGAAAGAATCGCGCGGTATCTACGACTGTGAACAACCGGGAGAGCCGTGAATCGATCGTCATGTGAAACCTATGTTCAACTGGTGCGTCTGGCGAGCGAAGTGCTGGTGCGGACTCACATCATCAAGTGCCGGAGGGCGCTTCCGTCGGCGGCAGGGACGACGACAGCGGCGGCGTCAGTCACGTTGGAAAAAGAAGTTACTCGCGAGGAGAAGTCTTCGCGAGCAACTTATCGTCTTCAAGAACTTATGATAGTTGTTTCTATTTGGTCCATTGTAAGCATCTGTTGAATCTGTGTTTACTGTGTTCCCATGTGTCAAGTGTTCCTGTCATCTGTCGATGGCGCTCAATTAGTCACTTTTCACGGTCTGTATTTGTTCAATGTCTGCGGACGTAGTGTTCGTTGATCATCATCAAAAATGGAAGCTTCAGATAATTGGAAGCGATTGAAATCAGGATGGATACTTGTTGAGCCGAATTGTTGCTGGCGAACCGGTGACGCTTGGCTTTACCTTGAAACCGATGGGTACCCCTACCGTGGTCTGCGCTGCAATTCAGGACTAACGATGGCGCCACTCTCTGCATGCCACGTCTGTCCGGCGAGTCGAGCGACGATCCGGTTACAGCAACCTGACCATCATCTCAGCCGCAGTTATGCCGGAGTCCTAAGACGAGACTTACCTTCACAATGGATTGCTATGTTCAACTGTCTAGTTACTGAAGTAATCAAACATGACTCATTATGAGTCAGAGTATGAAGATGGCCATTGGCTGTGTTTGTTCAGACGGTGCAGAGCAGGCTATTTCAACGCGACAGGCAATTGCCGCAAAGCGGCAGGATGCCTCGGCGGCCTGGATTACAGTCACGACGTCAAGGTCATGTCCAACAGCGAGCCGATTTCAGTCAGTGGAAATTTCCAGCGCAGGGTCACCGGCGGGCACGAAATCTACACCCAACCTGGCTCCATGTCGCGCATGATGCAACCGAGGGCATCATCTCATTGGTGACGCCACCGGGCTGTACCAGTATCTGCTGGAGCCGGGCAAGGAACTGCTGATTTCGGTCCGAAGCTGCTCGACCCGGCAGCGGCGGACAAGCGCCTGAAGTTCGAATCCCTGCCCAACCTCATGGCCGTGCCATGCCTACCCGGACGCTTCATCGCCATGCAGCGGCGAACGAAGGGATCCCGGGATCAAGAGCCCTGCCGTGCAGGCCGAAGCGCTTCATCAGCGTCTATTCGACAAGCCCTTTGCAGCAGCGTCGCCGAGTACGTGGATGCCTGGCTGCGGATCGCCGGATTGTGCGAACCGAGGCGGTCGGCCCTGTTGCAGAAACCTTCAAGGAACTCGGGAGCAGTTTCACGGGCGGCGTCTCGGTCGTCCTGTGGAAGCCTCGGCCCGTGTGCGAAAATACCTTCGCGATGGAAACCATGGCGATTGTTGTTCCATCAATCTGCTCCGCCTCATGCCCGGCACCGGCGAAGTCCGACTGGATCGTCCTGGCCGCACTTCCATCATGCGAAGACCGAACGGCGCCAGGAGTTCCATGCGCAAGGCATCGCTCAACGACTGCACCGCTGCTTTCGAAGCGAATGCACCGGAACGGTGCGACGTAGCACCGAGATGCCGCCAAGATCATGATGAGGCCTTCGGCGGCGAAACACGGGAAAGAGTGCGCGGTGACACCGAATCGAGAATATGTTGGTTTTTGAGTTGCGCCGCATGGTGGCAATATCGTCCGTCGAGAATGAGCCGATCCGGCGCCGTAGGCGGTATCGTCCTAGATCACACGTCGAGGCCGCTGTCGCTGAACGATGCGCTCGACTCGAATCGTCGAGCGTCATCTGCGTCATCGACGTCGAGTTGTACGGCGGTGAAGCGGCCGAGGCCAGTCGATGTCTTCGGGCCGCGTGCACCGGCCCAGACTTCGAAATCTGGCGCCGGTTTCTGAAGGCGTCGGTCAGCGTGCGGCCGATGCCGTGAGACATGTAATCAACGTACGGGCACGGCGCATTCCTCGCGCGAACAGTGGAGGAGGGGATCAGTCGGAAAGAAACCGACCCTGTACTGCTGCGCGAAACTCTCAGGGTTTGTGCGACATCCGGGGCGAGTGGCGGCAATCGCAGGAACTTCGAACTGCTGCTGCTGCACTTTGAGGCCGCGAGAGCGCGGGGCGGTGATTGTTGTCGGGCCACCCAACCGCGTCGTCCGTGCGTAGGCAGCGATGCGCCAGCGATCGGTCAGCGGAACATCGTTGCCGTTGTTCATCTTCAGTTGCAGTGGACGAATCGCCGGGCATCGTTCAGGCGCGCAGGCCATGCGCATCGAGCCGGCGCCAGTCGATCTCGCGACCGTTCGAGCCATACTGACCGTACCGCCACGCGGCCCAGACCGACAGCAGCGGCGACGGACACGGCACAAACCTTCAGGGACAACCGCAGCAACAGGAACCAGCCAGGTGATGATCAGCAGGATGCCGATCAACATGTCGGACACCTGAATTTGTGAGAAATCATCCCTACCCAAGGGGCTGGAAACAGACATTGTCGAGAAATCTTCCCATCTGTTGCGTCGGGCACCTGGTTCCGAACAGTAGCCTTCGACGGCGTCGGCTGTTCCAGATGATGCTGAGCAGGACGCTGTCGTCGTGCGGAGTGGTACTTATGAAGATGTACAGCAAAAGATGTGACTTTTCGGTCAATGATGCGAGGTCGTTGTGCGTGCGGTTGATTATTGGCGTGGTAGGTGGAGGGACGTCTGCGCAAGCGCATCATGCATGGTCTCTAATGTGTGGCACGCAGTTGAGCAATGGTATCTGCGGTCGTGGTCTGCTGTAGATGAGCGATCTGCTGGCGCTGGCGGCAACCCTACGATGGTCTACATTGAGTGGTCAGGCAATCACTTCGGAGAGCGTCGATGCGGTAACGTAGGTCGTCTTGGAGGGGTCGGCTGATGAAGCCGTCGAGTTGGGACAGTTGCGGACCTGCGCGAAGTTGAACATGATGATTGTTATGCTCTGGTTGCTGTTTTCGAAGCCGGTGCGGGAGAAACTGTGATGCTGCGCCGAGTGTTCTACGACGGCGAGCCTGGTGTCGGTGAAGCTGCAGAACCAGTGGCTGGTCAACTGATTCGCGACGATGATCGACTGGGTAAGCCTGCTATTCGACGTGACGCCGTTGGGGTGGCGAATGTCTGCAGAAGATCAACATCTTCATGCTGGCAGCCTGGGGTGAACTGGTATCGGCCGGAGCCGATCAATCAACGCGAGCAACTGCTGGAACCTGGCGAAAGGCGCGACGATCTGGCCGCGTTTCGGCGCTCTGGCGATGTCGAAGAGGTCCACGCCCAGGCCGGCAATCGGCAGGGGCTTCGAGTTGACGATCGCTGGGCGCTGCGGTCATCGACGTGCAGTTGCAGGTGCAGCACTGGGTCGACGTGGTCAGCCTGAGTATCCGTGGAGCAACGTCTACGGGGCCGCTGCGGAGGAAGTTCGTGGCAACGGGGTGCTGACCGACCTGAGCGACGCCCGAGGACGAACTGTTTGCAGCAACGAAAGGCGAGCAGAGCTATGGGTGAAGTTGTGCAACATTGGGCTCACATGGACGACCTGATGAACGTGCTGGAGCATCGAGGACAAGGTGCTGCTGTGCGCTACTTCGCCAATCAGCGCATCGACGCCAGTCGCCTCGACGATGACAGCCTCGACCAGATCTGTGCGGCTATGGCTGGAAAGAGGCCGCC
This sequence comes from Pseudomonas sp. GNP014, assembly GCF_054344005.1. NCBI lineage: Bacteria > Pseudomonadati > Pseudomonadota > Gammaproteobacteria > Pseudomonadales > Pseudomonadaceae > Pseudomonas > Pseudomonas sp. GNP014. The sequence goes on from NZ_JBTGUS010000017.1 coordinate 9,314, forward strand.
GTGCCGGACTGATGGGACCGCTATGGACACCGAAAGCTACCGCAATGACGCTGCGGCAACTGCTCGAATCGACCGACGTGGCCACAGTCACGGCGATCACGGAGGCCGGCGCGCCAGACCCGCTGCCTGCCGCTGCGCGATGGTGCTGCTGATCAGGCCTGAGATCGCGGCGGCGTTCGACGCCCGGCACCCCTACGATGCTGGGGATCAAGGGCGTTCTCGGCGGCACTGGAATGGGCGTATCAGCTCGGATATTTCGGCGGCGATAGTGCAATGTGAAAGCGCTGCGGATGATTGCTGAGGTCTCATCCCTGTACGATGCAAATGTACAGCGGGGGGCGCGTAATACGTTGGGGCCGGGAGACCAATGCCGCCGTGTCGTTGCTAGGTGCCGTCATACCGCCAGCATGGAGTTGTGCACTGGAGCAGCTGGTACTGGTGAGGTGTTGCAGGTCATCATGTTCGAGACCGGGTCCGGAACGACGTACGGATCCTGCACTGGGAGATGGCGCCGACCTTCGGGTGTCCTTAACCACGAGACCGCCGTGGCACAGTTTCAGCGATCACTTGGTCCATGGGGTGGCAACCCACGTGAGTGAGTGGTTAGTCCGTGAGTATTCATCCGTTCGGCGCGAATAGCGTGGTAGTGAAGAAAAGGCCAGGTCAGTTATTGAATGAATTCGTTATTGTGTGAAGGAACGCGATGCTGACAGGCCTCTTCATTATGTACGGATACTGTTATTACTGTTCCTGGTTGCAGACGACGGTTGAATTTGGATCCGGTGAGGATTGTTGATGGGCAGGACCGTTATCGAGTGATGCGAAGAATGCGGTTGACGGCTACAGTGACGGGCGTAATTGAGACGTGAGAGAAGAAATGATGATTGGATGGATCACTATATTGGCAAGCAGAAACTGGGGTTCTGGTGCAGGCTGTCGTACCAACCGGTGTGCATCATTTTCGTCCTACAATTGAGACCCGAGGGTGCAGGATTAATCTATGGAATCTTTGCTGGAACTGGCCAGGCTTGGAGCCTCTCAGTGATTCGTCAAAGATCCGATCAGGCTGACGTAAGGGTCGCTGTGAAATCTATACTTTACTGCTGTTGGTGCTGTGACGTATCATGCGGGTGAGGTGCTCTTCGGTCTGGCACCAGCATGGCGTTCGGTGAAGATGTAAAGTCAGGTCATGGGCCCGATGTTGTAGATTTTCAACAGTCTCGTCGAAGACCTGATAAGACTGGCCGCTAGGCGGGGGGCTGTGGCCACGACGATCAAAAATTCAGCGGGAAAAAATGCTCACTGACACGGCAAAATCTGCGCCGCAAATTGTCGGCGCGGCCTCTGTCGCCATGAGCACATCATGGTGGCCTCAGAAGGCGCAGATGTGTGTCAGGCAGCAAGCAGATGAGTGTGTGTGCCACGTGCTGATGTCTGCCACGTGGACGTGCGGTGAGTGTTTTTTCAGATGCTTGAGCAAATATTGCCGCACCGGAGCGAGACGCCGGATCAAATGGTAGGGCTGAGTTGTTCTTGTTTGAGCAAGTGTTTAAATGGGAGCCTTTTGTGTTGTCTGCTGTATGTTGTGGAGGTGGTTGATTATCTGGAGAGCAGAGACGGAGAAACGTGGGCGCCCTCGTTGAGGGTTGATCTATGAGCTAGGTGAACAAAGTCCTTGTCTGACCCGTCGGCGGGATAGGGACGCAATGGGGCGGGCGGGGGGCTTTGTGTCTGCCGGATGTTTTATCTGCGCCATGGTTCGACCCAGACGCCGCGTTCAACTGGGTGGAGCGACTGAAGCATCCGAACCGTCTGACACCGTCTTCGCCGACAGAAGCCGCCCGATCTGGCGGATTCCGACGATCTTCGAGCCGGCATTCTTGCCGGGGTTGCGCAGGCGGCGGACCGAGGCGATCGGGACGTAGGTCGAACTGGGCTTCGCAGTAGTAGGAACACGTCTCGTTGATCGAGGTTGACTTTGTGGTGCTGCTTATGAATGATCCAGTGTTGCGTGGTGGTGGTGCATCTGGCGACAGGGACGCGCCGGCTTCACGGAGATGCGCCGACTGGAAGTGTCTGCCGATGTTCACCGCGAAACCAGACCAGTTGATGAACTCATAGACTTCGCAGTGGTTCTGGGTTTTGCGGCGACCTGTTTGTCGAGGTCGTGACCATCGTCGATGCTGAGCTGCTGCGGGCGATCATGATCGCGTCCTTGGCTTCGACGATCCAACGACGTTTTCCAGGCCGAATCGACGACACCAGTTGCTGTTGCCGTGGATCATGAGCCTCTGTGTCCGAATTATCTACGTTCGCCCTTGCTGACGTTGTCGTTGGCGTCTTCGTTGAACTTCCACAGTGATGACGAACAACGTATCGCTCGAGCTGGTGGTCAGCGGACCGACGTAGGCACGCTGGGGTTTCTATTCCACCGAAGAGTCGATGGAGTTGTCTGGCAGCAGGCGAAGAGGCTTCGTCGAAGGTGACGGCGTCCGGATCTGAAACGCTGCGCTCCAGGTTGAGGCAGGCAGGCGTCGTAGATGTCTGGATCGTTTTTCAGCTCTTCGAGGAAGTGAAGCTGGCACGGAACAGGAACATGCCGCTGTTCCAGTAGTAGTGACTGGATCGACGCACTCGGTGGCGTGTTCGACGTTGTACTTTTCGACGAAGCCGAGACGCGGCTCAACGCCTTCGGGTACAGCGAATCGGCAGGGACTCGACGTAGCCGTACTGGTCTCCGGTTTCGGTTCGTCGGCACGCCGAACAGCACCTATTTCGCCGTCTTCGGCGGCGACGGTGGCCAGCGCCAGGCGCGTCGCAGGGCCTTCCTGATCATCGAGACGCGGTCGAGCGGTAGTACCAGCATCATCGTCGCGTACCTTCATCGACCAGCATCATCGCGGCTCAGTGCGACCGCTGCGCGGTGTTGCTGAATCGGCTCGATCAGGATGCGCTGGGCTTCCAGATCGCGAAGCGGCGAGCTGCTTGTTGACGATAAAGTGATCTTGTTGCAGTAACTACGATCGGCTGATCATGCCTTCGAAACACCAGGCGTTCGAGGGTTGCTGGAACAGCGTGCGTTCGCGGTCAGGGCGAAGGGATCGTTTAGGGAATTGTCTCCGAAGTGGTGACAGACGCGAACCGTGACCACTGAGAAGATCATGGAATCATGTTGTTACTCTCATAAAATCATCTTGGGTCAGAGGTATGTCTGATGTGTCGTTTCACTCTCGTCTTCGTTCTGCTGTATCCGAAGTCACCCGGCTTCCTGCGGCAGTTGTGCGAGCGACGGCATCTACTCGGTGCATCCTGTAGAACCGAGGCCTGATCCGCATCGACGGGTAGCTAGTCCCGACAGGGGAACCGGTCAGGTTCGGGGAAATTTGGTCAAGCGCGTCGACCGGCGTTTCACCGAGACCGGCGAGAGGCCGACCGGGCTGCTCGTGACGTACAGTACTGCTGCCTCACCGCGTTCCAGTGTGATCGGTTTTATGTTGCTACTTTCTTGTTCGCCTTCATACAGTGCGGCGCCCGAAACTTCCACCCGGTCCACTTCACGTTCGCCATGCGCGTAGCCGAGCAGGGCTTCGGCGTAGCACGGTCCTGCTGGTCGGCGGGCTCTCAGGGTCAGCGGCTTGTTCGCTGAGGTTCTGGATGCGCACCAGGGACTTCTGGCTGTTGAAACGTGGTTTCATCAGTTGCGGCGTGCCGCAGGTCGTCGACGAGGGCTAGTAGTGGTTATTCTTGCGGTTCACGGCAGGAACTGGCGGCCCATTTTGGCGCTGAAGCGACTGCTGCATGAAGCTGAAATTGCTGCTGCTGAGCGGCGAATGTTGCTCACATGAAGTGCTGCCGACGGTGGCGCTGACTTCAGCGTTGCTGGCGTCAGACTGTACGAAGGCTCGAGCCTCTCGCGAGCGGTCGGCTTGTACAGCGTGGTGTCGCGACTGCAAAAGGCAGGCACGGAAAGCATGCTGAGGCCAGACCAGTGCGAGCTTTAGCAGTGAGACGACGAGAGAAGTAGCGGTAAAAGTCATGGTGTACTCTTCTTCAGTTCGGCGCCGGATCGGTGTCTTGGATCAGTGTTGATAGCTATGCTTCGTTGTGAGTATTGTTGTTCCAGTCTGCGACGATCTGCGGGTTGTGTTGCTCATTTGTTGTTCGTATAGATAATGTTTCAGGAAGTACTTTATCAGTACTGTGGCGGGCTGTTTTCTAGTCATTCGTTTTTCAGGTAGTCATCGCAGGATTGGGGCCGTGGCTGTCTTCGGCGTAGTCATGATGTCGCTGTGCAGCGTCTGTTCAGCGCACCGACGAAGTTCGAGTTGGGGGTTGGTGCTGTAACTGGTGCTGATGAGTGCCATGTACTCGATCGCGGCGGTAGCGCGTTCGTTGATGCAGGTTGCTGCTGCCATGGTGTCGCGCTTTTGCAGCGGCTCCGTGCTGCGGCATCAGGTCTTCGAACAGGCGGATCGAGTGCAGGTAGATATGCATCGAGCCGTGCGCGACCTTCTGCTGCGTGAACGAAGCGCCGCCTTGCCGCTGAGCGGGGCTGTCGGCGATGGTTTTGAGAAGTGTTGGTGAAATCTTGGTACCTTCTGGTTGAGTGGGCGTCGGTGCGCAGGAAGATCTGCCACTGTTCTGCTTGGGGCTGTTATGCTCTTAGAGGTCAGGGTGAGGATCTGTCCGCTGCTAATATGGTGGTGGAAACTATAAGAAGGTTCTGCGGTAATGCTCGCCGGTTTTACTTCTACCGAGATGCTCCGGGCAGACGAGTCCTTGCCGCACGCATCCGCTCATCACTGTTCATGCTCTTCCTTCAGGGTCTGGCGCACGCCTTCAACGAGCGCGTAAGTTCGCTCTGCAGGTTCAGCTCTTCGTTGACGATCAGCGAATTCGCTGTACAACGACTTGATCGCGACGAGCAACTCACGCTGGAATGACTCTGTCAACAGTTTGAAATCGAGCGCGGCTGAGAGATTGGTGCTGAGAACGCCTCGATCGGGGGAACTGGTCGTCGTAGTGGGCTTCACAGGCCTTGGTCCAGCGAGCTGTTGAGCATCGTCGCGTCGGCGTTGGTGCTGAGTCTGAGAAGCTGCGAACTGATGAGAGACCGAGGAACGACAAGGTCACGAGGAAGAGGGCCATGTAGAAGATGCGCAACGAGCGGGCTCACGTCAGATCCTCAGAACTAAGAGGAATGCGAGAGCTTTGCGCTGAGTTTCTAGAATCGAAGCGATGAGCAGCAGCAGGATCAGCCGCGCATCACGTAGCGCGACGAGTCCGTCGTCCAAGAGCGGTTGCACCTGGGCTTCGACGCCGACGGTGTAGTCGTGCTGATGGATGCTCGCCGGGACTTTTTGCGGCGGCCAGGGCTTCGACGATCCCTGGGTTGCGTGGT
>NZ_JBTGUS010000018.1:0-36579 GCF_054344005.1 Pseudomonas sp. GNP014
GCAGCCACGTAGGCCTTATCTGCGCACCCATGATTGAGAACCGGGTGAACTGGAGTGGATCGTGTCTTCAAGAAGGCGGCGCAGTTACTCTCTGTGGACGAGCGCATGAAGGTTAGTTGTTCAGTCATATGATGACCGATCGTAAAGTTGTGTGGACGACGGACGAGTTTTTTGCTGAAGAACACACGTAGGGTTTATTTGGCAGACGAACGATGGATGTGTGAGTCTGCAGTCGCCAGATCGGCACGCGAGCGCTTGTTGCTTTCCTTTGACGCTGGCGTGCGTGCCGTCGGTACCGTGCACCATGCGGTCGTCCTGCGCAGGATGCGTTAGAGGCTTTGTAGGCAGGCCGATAAGTTGGCTTTGCTGGGAGACGATGCTCAGGCCCTGGTTTTGCCATCGTCGCATACGGTGGTTCAGAAGGTGGCGAGCTGCCGGATGCGAGACCGGGAACGAGGAAGCCATTTGTTCATCAATTAGTGTGACCTTCAGCGAGGGGGGACTAGACGCTCCGACAGGGCCGTTGTGTGAAGGCGACAGCGATTCCTTCACCGTCGCGTTCGAACAGGAGCCGCAATGGCAGGCGGGCATTCGCCGCGAGGCGCAGTTGCTCCGCCGCGTCGCTTCGGCGCGGTGGCGCGGGTCCAGATCGATGCCGACTTCATCGCCATGGCTTCAGAGGAACGGGTGAACATCTTCGCCATGGTGGTAGTGATGTGCGACTGGCCATCCTTGCCTTGTTGACCGTGTACCGATCGATGATTTTGCTGCGATCTACCGTCGTTCCGCTGTCAAGCTCATGCACCGGAACGCTCGCATTGGGTGACGATCAGCCGACGGTGGAGCGGTTTATCGGTGACTTTGAGCTGACGCCGATTTCGGTGCCCGAGTTGCCGATGGACCGATCGGCGAGAACATCGACGTCTGGCATCGGTTAGCCAGTGCGGCATCGGAAGGTGTATGTCTGGTCCGATCAGACTGCTGTTCCTAAACTGAGACAGCTCCTTTCAAGGACGATACGATCAAGATGTTCGTCCGAGAGCTGGTCATGCAACTCCGTCCGCCAGCGACGAAAGCCGAAATGTGGAAGAAATGCTGCCGGTGGGGAAACAGTCCACGTATCCAGCACGGCGTCGAAGAAGCTCTGGACGCTGGCCTGACGGAAATTCCATCCGGTTACGGGTCGGTGAAGATCCTCTTCTGGAAGACGACTTCGACATCAGCGACGAGTTGGAAAACGAGATCAAGGTACCTGACAAGTAGAAGGACCTGGTCATGAAGCTGCTGGATGCAGTCTGCTTCTCAGACCGTCAGTATGATGAAGAACTTGGTGCTATGCCATCCTGACCGGTCGCCGATCGGTGACGACGTTTGCTGTGGTGCTGGGGCGACTACCTGGTGATCAGCCTCGAAGGTGATGGTGCTCTACCGAGATGGGGTCAGTGACAAGCAGTTTCGTTGTCGATCATCGCGCATCAGGAAGTCGATCTGAAGGAAATCAGCAAGAATGCGCGGATCGCGGTGAAGACGATCCGCGACGACATTCGCATCTGTGTTCACAGCATGGTCGAGAAGCCAAAGCCGGAAGACTGAACCGTCGACCTCTGAAATCATCGGTTGTTACATCTGATCGTTAGGAGTATCTTTGACCTGATCCAGGTACTGGAGCCAGGAGCTGTGGCGAAAGCCTCCATCACCGACGCCCTGATGAAGCAGGCCCAGAACGGTTGCGCCACGGCCAGAGTCCAAGGAAAGCGTTTCGATCCGCTGTGGCGCTGAAGGTCAACATCGGCTAGCCAACGACTTCTGCTCCAGTCGCAGAAGAACTGGAAGCGTCCATGAGTACGCTCGCTTCGTTCAGAAGCCACCTTCCAGTGGCTTTTTCATTTCTTCGTCGCCATTTCTTCGGTTGCCAGGAATTGCCGAACGGGTGGCTGCGGGCACGCCGATCGCCTGCCGAGGAGATAGAAATGGCCAACGATTTTGACCTTTATGTGCATCGGTGCTGGTTCCGCGGGTGCGCGGTAGCGCTGTTCCGCCGCCGACTTCGGCGCAAGTGGCGGTCTGGCCGAGAGCCACTGGGCGGCACCTGCGTCAACGTCGGCTGCGCGCCGAACTTGGCGACGGTGCGCAATTTCGCCGAAGACTTCGAGCAGCGTCTGGTTCTCGGTGGAGCCTGGGCGAAGCGAAGATTCGATTGGGCGACGCCGATCGCGAACAAGGACCGCGAGATCAACCGCCTCGACTGGCATTCACCGGAACTGCTGCGCAACAGTGGCGTGACCCTGGACGGTAGCCATGTGGAAGATCGTCGGCCGCATGGCAGGTCGAGGTCACGCAAGCGTTTCATGACAAGCATCCTGATCGCCGACTGCGGCGGCCGCAGATTCCATATTTGCATGAACACGCCGATCGTTCCAACCAGGTACTTCCTCAAGGAAGTTCTTCCCTAACGCGCGCCGGTGCGGCGGCGGTTACATCGCGGTCGAAGTTGCCGGGATCTTCCATGAGCTGGGAGAACATCACTCTCGCCCAATCGCGGCGACCCTGGTCCTGCGCGGCTTCGACGGTTCGGCGGCCAAGCACTGCAGGAACAACGCTCAGCGTGACCGGATCTGCAGTTCAATGCCGACATCGCGCATCGACAAGCAGGCCGATGGCAGCTTGAAGCTCAACCTCAAGGACGGTCCAGCGCTGGAGGTGGACTGCGCGTTCTACGCCACTGGCCCGCGTCCGATGCTGGATAACCTGGCTGGAAATACCGACGTGCAGCTCAACGACAGAGAGTTCATCGAGGCTGATGAAGAAGACCAACCAGCCAGCCGTCAACTGGAGACTGGCCATGTGATTGTCGCGCAACAGTTCGACCCGTGGGCATCGCCGAGGGCATGGTGGTGGCGCGCAACGTCTGTTCAAGCTGAACAAGATCGTCGTCGATCAGACAAGATGATTCTGACCGCCGTGTTCAGCCTGCCGAGCATCGGCACAGTTGGTGCCGCAAGAAGAAGGCGCGCGAGGCGGTTACGACGTGGTCATCAACGCAAAGCTGTTTCTGTTCGATGAAGCGAATGCGACCCAGCGCCAGGAGAAGATGCTGATGAAGCTGGTGTCGACGGCAAAACCGATAAAGTCCTCGGTTGCGATATGGTCGGCGACGCCGGAGAGATCGTGCAGGGGTTGCCATTGATCGAAGGCTGTGCCACTCGAAGGCGACTTTGACGAGATGATCGGGGTTCACCGATGGCTGCCGAAGAGTTCGTCACAATGCGTACGCCGGTCGGCGCGCTGGAGCGTTTTTCGGCTTCGGCTGGGTCGTCGCTGCAACGGCGGCGGCGATACGTTGGCTTCTTCGAGGCTTTGTGGACTTCGCGTTGAATCCTTTCGAGTGACTGGTCGAGCAGCGCGCCCTCGACGCCTCTGTTCGAGTGTCTGGCTTTCCAGCTGTTGTCGCTACGTGAACGTTCTGGAGGAGGGTGCCGTCGCTGTTCACCGACGGGTTGAGCTTGTTATTGATCTGCTGATCGCTGCTTGTAGCTGATCCTGCAACAAATCGGCATTGTGTTGAGCTGCGACGATTTTTCCGCGGCAGGCGTCGTTGTCGCCACGAACAAGTCGAGCTGATTTCGATCCGCGGACCAGCGGGACAATTTCGCCGGCGCTGACGAACTTCGCCCGGAATGCCGGACCGCGCTTCGGCGGCGACTTCTGTTCTGCTGCGCTGCTCTTTGGTGGCGTTGCGGCAGCGCCCCCAGCGCGTCATGGGCGTGGAGGCGCTTTCTTCAGCGAGTGGATCTGCCCGCCCTCGTCCTGCAACAGGCGCAATTCCAAAATTGGCCAATGCTCGATCGATACCGGACTACGGCAATTTTGAGGTTCGTCGGAACATGGCAGTGTGAGTGTCGCTCCAGCCGAGCTTTCGGATGCATGCTCCAGCGAGGCGGCGCCTTCAGTTGTCGCGCTTGTGCTCCAGCTTTTCCAGGGCCTGGTGATTTTGCTTCAGTTCTGACTCCAGGGCTTCGTGTTGTGCTTCAATCTGCTCCGTGCGCGCTTGCTCCATCGGCTCTTGCGCTGTTCTTTCAGGCGTTCTAGCGAGGGCGAGACCAGCGGAGCCAATGCCATCAATCGGTCGGGGGGCTGAGGGGCTTCTCATCGGCGGGCGCCGTCATCAGCTTCGAGCATCGATGGATCGTGGGTCTTCGAGCCGGTAAATCCCACCGATTTCGAATGCGTACTGCATCAATGTTGTAGGTTTGCCGCGGGCGAGAATCGTGGTGCGCGCAAAATGAACGAGCGCCTTGGTAATGCTGCGATGGGGCCATGAGCAAATCTTGATGGTCGTGGTTGTGGTACATGCCAAATAATTAGCTAACCATTGAAAAGTTGAACCCTTTTCCATATTAAAGACACGGATAATACCAAGATTACCCAGCGTCAGGTGATTAGATCGTTTTTGATCCCGGTACCAGGTACGCCTGCGAGAAACTGCTGATCAGCGATATGATCGACGATCCGGAAGCCGTTACCCCGCCGTAGACACCCGACGAAGCTATCGCGCGGCCATCGAGCATTTCGAAGTGACGCGGAGGCTTCCGCCACGGCAGACAGCGTGGCGCGTTATCTCGTCGAACACGGCAGGCGCGCCGTCGATGGACACGAGCCTGGCGCTGTCGGCGCTGTGGAGCTGCAGGAACAGTAGTCAGGGGTTTGCCATCACCAAAGTGCCGGTGGTGCGCAGCGTTCAAGGTATCGGGCATCGGATTGCGCAGGAAGCCGAACCCTTGCAAATCGGCGCGATCTGGAAGTGTCGTTGCTGGAGCAAGTAGGCGTCGACGGCCGTAGAAACAGGATCGTCGAGCGCTGCTCAGGCTCTACCGCGATCGGGCCGACGCATCTGCTCTGGCTTCTGGCGCGGGCTTTCTGAAGTGATGAGTGAATGCGCCTGCAGATCGAGCATGGCAAGGCCAACGCCGGCATCATCACCTCTAGATCTGCCGCGCAGCAAGGGCGATCGGGAAAACCCTGCAGATACGTATCAAAGTGCTGTACATGTGAACTGTAGGACTGGTTCAGGCCTAGATCCATGGGCCTCATCGGAGCCGCTGTACGTGGCCGGTTTCTGGAGCATCGACCGCTGGGGCAACCTGAGCGAGGAGGGCTGCACCGCTCGCAGCAGCATCATTTGCTGCTGCGTCAGGCGCTGGAAGCGTGCCCGGCATCGTGGAAACTAGACCAGCCATTCGCTGCGTCGAGGCTTTGCCACGTGGCCCTATCAAAGCGGCTGGGACTTGTAGTTGCTGATGAGTGATGTCGGTGAAGGATGAGCTTCTTGTGATGCGCCACGTTGAAGCAAGCCCATTCGAGGATGGCTTGTTACGGAAGCTGGCTTCGTCGTAGATATTGTTTCTTCTGATCAAGCACAAGTCAGCTAATAGCGAAAGCAAATCAGTAGGATCAGGTTTGCCAATGGAGCCATCCGTCGAGTGAGTGGGCAGGATTTTACCGATCAACTTCAGACCGTATGGAGCGAGAACCATCAATGCGATCATCAACAAGTGAAAAGAAAACCGTTCAGAAGCTACCCTGTTTCAAAAAAACTGCGACTTTGTTCAGTCGATGTCTGACCGAAGGCAAGCGGTCCTCAATGAATCTCCCACCCAGCCGACTTCTACCTTCGTTGCGACGCAGCGGCAAGAAGATCTTGCCAATGCCGCCGCCTTCGAGAACTTGGGCGCAAGATCAGCAGTGTTTCGACTGACACCAACTTGCCGACGTACTCCTGCCGGGCACAAAATTTCGCCAGCCATTGCAAATTGATATAGACGACGATCGTGACCGTCTCTCACGCGCCATCTCCTTAACTTCGACGCGCCGATCGAGAAGCTGCTGGCCGATGCGGCACTTTCGCTACTAACCCTGAAGGCCAAGATCAAAATCGTCAACTGAACGCATGGTGGCGCAGGCCGTGACGCTTCCGAGCCGCCGCGAATCAAGGCCGCCGACATGTCGCTGCTCACCGAGGCCGGTTCGCCCAGCGAGCTGGAAGAAGGCGAGGCCTACTCGGCTTGTTGTAGACCCGTCGGCAAGATCAAGTCGCTGACAGTGCAATATAGGGCGGCTACTTTGCACCTACTTCAGTAAAAGGTCATCCGCCAATAAAAAGCCCGGGCCAGATCGCCCGGCTTTTTTCGCCTCGAATAAAGACACAGGAGATCGCTGACGTTGGAATGTGCAACTCAAAGCCGACAGTTGAATCGGGACCCGGAACGGTTATGAGCCGATCGAGATCGTCGCTTTCCCACTCAATGGCCTGCCAACTGGGAACGCACCAACTGGCGAAGACCATCTGTCAGCTGGTCGAGCGACGACCTGATCGAGAACGTGGACCACGCCGAAGGCGATTGTCTCGATCAGCGCCGGCTGCTGAATGACTGGCGTTTCGCTGGCATCCGATGGCGATGATTCATTCCCTGGCGCCGGCCCGCTGGGGTTGGTGGTCACCCATCCAAGGAGTGTTGAGCGATCGAGCACTGCTTGCTTGAAGGCTGAAGTTGAGCTTCGAGACCGATCTCTGGTCGTCCTGCGAGAGTTGCCTGGACGTGGTCGAGGCACTGACCTATGCGTGCCAACCTGATCGCCACGTCGCGATCGACGGCGCGCTGTTCGAGGACGAGCTACGATCGCAAGATCATGGCGGTGCTCAAGCACGACCTCAATGGTGAGAACTTCGGTCAGGCCGCACTGGTCGGGAAACCTCGCCAGCTCGACACCGGCGCCATCGAGCGTCAGGCCGAGAAATCAGCGAGAAAGCCTTCTACGCGCTGGTCGGCGGTGGCCTGCTGGTGCTCGGCGGCGATCTACGCTGCGCGCAAGGCATCCGCACTGGTGCTGGCCGGCGAGCGCTTCGGCGGCTGAGGCGTGCTGGAGACCATGGCGATCCAGACCTTGATTTCCGAACAGGAAACCGAAGGCCGCTGCGACTGCGCTGGAAGAAAACACGTCAAGCAAGACGACGTCACATCATGAACCTGGAATGTCTACAAGCTGATCGGCAAGAACGGCGAGCGGATGGTAAGTCGACTTCGCCAGTGGCGACGCTCAGCGAAGAGTGTATGGGCGACTGGCGACGTGGCGGAAAATGAACGTGCCGTGAGCAGATGGAAGGCGCGCACTGGCATGGCGATGGCCTGTCAAGGCAAGCGACGGCGATTGGTGGTGGTACTCGCGCCGAAGCGGCGATCAACTGGTATCGTGGCCCACGACGACTTGCTGGAGTTTGACGGTAAACTGCGGGCTGATGCTGCCTGAGCAACGAAGCTGTACAGTCCGCCCAATGTTACTGTGAGCATGACGAGCAGCGACAAGCCACTGAGTCACTGGCAACCGGCGAGAGGAGCTCAACGACGTTACAAGGACGGCAGCAGCGACGAACTGCGTACCGTCGAGCTGGGGAAGAACCTCGTCGAGATCGTCGTCGCCCAACACGACTCTGCTCAAAGGCACCATCGAGCCTCGCCACGTGGCGAGATCATTGTCAACAACCGCGGCGAGACGTCGATCTCGGGGCACCTTCTTCGCTGCTGTGACGCAACCGCGCCGTACAAGCAATCGGTGATTGCGGTGGGCGAGGGTGCGAGGCTTCGTTGAGTGCTTTTGATCACTTGATCGTACTTCGGCTCCGGGTGCAACTGCCAGGCGTTGAAACTGTGAGAGATCACGGGATCTTTATTGGGCGTGAAAACTCCCGCCCCTTAACCCAGTCCTTCTCCCGAAGGAGAGAGGAGTCTACCGTAGGGATCTGGCGTCGTCGTCGTACCGAACGATCGAGTTGATGATGGATTCAGCGCCGAGCTCTTCAAGTCGATCATGGATTTACGAGCTTTCGAGTTGGTGGAACCTCGAATATCCCCAATCCAGTTCCCTTCTTCCGGGAGAGAAGTCAGGTGAGGCTTTTCAGCTTGAACAGCGGCGTAGGCTGAATGAATTCGACCGAGAGCTGTCCGGGTCCTTGATGAACGCCGGCTCCACGCCGGCGATCGGTCAGGCGCTTCTGGAAGTCGTCGAAAGCCGAGCTTCGAAGTGTGTACGCGGTGCACGATGTTGGGGACCCAGATACCACAGATGCTGCGAAAGCCGCGGGGCCGGGGTCGGGGATTGCCGTCGCGATAGGCGTCAGCATTGTTCGGTGCGGTGGGCTGCGGTCGTAGCCTCGACAATCGCGGATCGTCCACCACTCCGGCCGGCCAGCGGCGTCGGCCTGGACCGCGCTGTCCACCAGTGCGAGGAAGTACAGGCTGACGGTTTCGGGAATCGACGTTCGACCAGCGAGAAACCCAGCACGCGGGTGAATCCAGGGACTTCGTGATGTCTTTCACACGCAGCAACTGCTGTCGAACATGAAGTTGCGGGTCGCGCTGTGTCTGGCGTGGCGGCAACGCCGGTAAAAGTGTTCAGTCGCGGAGGCCACCGCTTCGAATAACTATGGTGTAGCGATGGCGAACCACAACCATGCCTTGCGGCATCGCCCTGAATGAGGCAGGTTCGCCCTGCGCGCGGTGGTCTACTTCGCCGCGCGACCGGCCAGCGCGCTGCAACGATCCCCGACTGTTCAGTCCTGTTCCGTTCTTCGGCGTCTCGCCTGCAGGCGGGTTCGCGCGTTGGCGGACGAGCCAGGCGCTACCTGGCCAGCAGGCTGTAGCCGAACAGTTACTGGATACTGCCAGGTTCGTCAGCGGCGGTGAAAACGATGCCGATGGACCAGGCGACGGCGACGAGCCGACGACGACGAGGTGGAAGCGGGGCATCAGGTGAATCTGCAGGGCATCGCTTAGGTACGCGAGTTCATCAATAACTCTTTGAAAGCGGCTACCAAGCCGGCAAGAGGCGCACGCCGCGATGCTCGGCTTCATCGGCGCTGGAAATGATCTGCATGGTCACAACCCAAGTTGTCGGGCATGCGTCGTCGGGAAACGTGGCGGTGGTGGTGCTGATGCTCATAGGCTTATGCTCTTTGGACGGTGGGGCAGCGCAGGTCTCCAGGAAGGACAGCGAGATGGAGAGGTCGTGGTGCGAACAGTCGAAACTTTAAGCGTCCCGTCGAGTGGCGGCTTGATTAGATACCGAAATTATTAAGCAATAGTTTGGTTGCCAAGCTCCGTAGTAATATTGCGGAAAGAATTTTTCGCAGTACTGGTTAGGGCGTCATGAAAATCATAATTCCTCTCTGAGCTAAAATTTATTTCATTTGTTAATATATTGTCAGTAAAAAAGCCCTGCATGATGCGGGCTTTTCCGTCGAGCGTGATGAACTGCGGCAACCAGGATCAACGAAGCTTAACCGTATTCGCTTCAGTTTTCAGGCCACGGCGGTTGCCACCTTGGGGTCGATCAACTGCCAGCGGGTTCCGACAACCTTTACCATGCGAGCGCGTCGGGTTTAGGGCTGAGAAGATTGCAGTACTGGATTCGCGGATTCGGATCCGAGGATGGTGATGATGTCTTTCAGGCCTTTGCCATAGGTTTTATCAGCCCCTGGCCCTTCCTTCGGATCCATTTCTTAAAGTGGCAATTGCTCCTTCAGCCATTCCAGCTGCTTGAGCTGTCCTGAAGGGCCTTTTCAGTGAAGATGAGAAATTCAGCGAGTTGGAAGCACATCTTTACTCCAGAGTGTGTTTTGGTCAACAACCAACTGCAAACAAAGCTATAAGCCAAGAGCCTTGAAGCGACTCGGCGAGAATTGGCTCACCTGGCCAATCTTGCAACAGGAATCGAAAATTGGGAGTAGGTCAATCAGCCAAGTAATCTGAAATCTTCTCACTAACAATCACAGTCCTCGGTATCAATTTGGTGCGTCGTGGTGATGTGCTCTTAGAAATTTCATTTAGTTTATGGTGATTAATGGCATGATGAGCTGCTGTAGCGATTGGCTTGTGCGAACAGATAACCTTGCAGGAAGTTCGGATGTTATGGCGGTCAGATAATCGGCCTGTGCCTGGGTTTTGATCTTCGGACAATACCCGAGTCGAGTCGGCCAGAGTTTGATACCGGTGTCGAGATGTGCCGGTACAGTGTACCACACTGATCATGGCCGACGAAACCGGTTGATCTTCAGGAAATCGACATTGAACTTGCGCAGGTCAGGAGCTGGAATGCCCGTGCGAAATCGTCGATGGGAATCATTACACCCAGCCACGCAGTTGCCGGTCAACAACTGTCGGGCCATGTTGTTGCTTGATCAGTTGGTGCTTGGTCGGACTCCAGCACCAGATCGACATCCGCCGTGATGCTGCGAGGCAGTTCGCGGCAATCGTCCACCAGCGGAGTACCCGCAGCGGGCTGGCGGTGACATCGATGCCGAGGTGGAAGGGGCCAACGAATGTTCGACAGAGGCCCGAGGAAGGGCGGGCGGTTGCCGGGATCAGGGCGGGCGTACTCGGGCACGATCAGGCCCGGAGTGTGGCGACGGAATGGAGCAGGTCCCACGGGTCAGCTCTCGGGGTGGTCCAGCGGATCAGCACCTTGTAGCGTGTGGATGGACCTTTTCGCTGTTGCGATGCATGATGAAGAATGAAATAGGACGAATTCGCCAGCCTCGAGCGTGCTGGGCAACACTTTGATGGCTTGGTGACGTCGAAGCGTTTTTGCAAGGACATGCCCGATCGCTGCTGTGAAGACTACAATGGAAAAATATTAAAAATTTAACAATGGCGGGAATCACTGTGATGCACCGTGAGGTTTCGCCTTGGGAAAACCGGCAACTAGAACACCGAACGCATAATGCGAAGAATGCTTGTCGGTCACGGCGTCCTGGAACTGGCCTTGATGACGGTGCGCCGGCGGACAGCCAGTCGTTGCTGATCTGCAGGAGCAAGCGCGCTTGGGCGATCAGACGCAGGATGTCGCCGGAGGCCAGACGCATCCACAGTGTCGTCAGGTGCATGATGCGCCGTCACGGAGGCCATACACCAGCAACGCGGTGTTGGGCGTTACCGGATTGCCGTTCGATCAACGCAGCCCGCTCAGCCGAAGAATCACTGACATTTACGGCTTCCTGAACCGCCGAGACGGAGTTGGATAGAGATTGTCTGTCTCATGAGGTCGGTCGAGCGTACGAACGGTGGCGGGTCACCTGTTGCGCAAGGCGAGGATCTTCGTAGGTTCCGCCGGCCAGTGGCAGTAGTTGCTGGCTGCGCGGTGTTGTCGAGCATCAGTCGAAACTGGCGCAGTGCTTCTTGCCGTTCCGCAGCGTGCTGCTGCAGGCGGCGTCGAGCTGGATGAACAATTGCAGTTGCCGAGCATGCACGGTAGAGAACCGCCAGTAGTGCGACGATACACGATGCTGCGTTCGCGGCGGGAACGACGGTTAACGGCATGGGCGCATCCTGTCGCGAAGCAGCGAACGCGGGCCGGGCAGGGGCGCGACAAATGCTGAAACACGTCAGCCAGAAGGGACGACAACATGGCGGTGGGCCGCTCATCGAGGACGAAGATGCGCGCCAGTTCGATAAACGCCTGACGCTGCTGGTGACGCTGGCGTTGGTCAAGTACGCGAGCCGACCTGGCGCTGCAACCCTGGGCGTCAGCGTCATCTTCACGTAGCCAGGCTCAGCGGTATCCGGAAAGGAGCTTCGGCGACGACGGTGATCGCGTCACGACGGCTGACGTGTCGAGGGTGCTGAGCAACTGCGAAGATGTAGCGAACATCGCTGCAGTTGCGTCGAACAGCCGCGAAACGAGTTCCGAAGAAACCGGCCTCCGTCAAGCAGAAATGGATCGTCACACAGTGCTTTCAGGCTCAGCGTCGAGCGCTTGCCGAACGGATGATGACGAAGTAGTAGGGCGACGATTTGATCTTCGATCAGCTGAAGGGTATCGAAGCGTTCTGCCAGGCACCGACAAAAGCGAGGTCGATGCGCCGCTCTTCGAGCCATTGGTACGACTGCTGGTTGGAGCCTTCATCAATGTGCACTCGGTACCCGCATGCGCCTGCTCAATAGCGGCGGAGAACTTCCGCAGTAACTTGATCGAGACGCTGGCCGAATGAGCCGAGGCCAACGTGCCGCGTTCATGCGCGGATCGGCGGCCTCCTACGCAGCGTATCGGCGATGTATCGCCCTGAGCAGATGCTCGCCGATGTCGCCGAACTTCGACCTGCTGATCGATGCCGAGCAGCCCGAGATCGTACCGTCGAGGGATTGATCCGCGTGGAACACCGCAGATGGATCGACGAATGCGGCGAGGCGGTCGCGAGCTGGTCGACGAGCGAAATCTCCAGTTGTGAGGGTCATCAGCGGATCATTCACGATGATCAGGAATGAGGTGAACGAACGCCAATTCCTGGTCTTCCGTTCTGGAAGCGTCACGGCCAACTGCGCCGAACCGCATCCGCAATCTTCTGAAATACTGAACCGACCTGGACGTTGGCGGCGGTGACGACGGCCGGGGTGAACGTTCGTCTCGCCGGCGTCTCTGGCGGGTGGTCAGCGAATTGCCGCAGTCGCGGTTCCCGTCGGCCAGCGTCGGACTGCTGGGATTGCTCGCCTGCGCGCGTCCGCGCGGCGACCTGCGGTACGGTAACTGGAACTGGATGCTCCTGGTACGTTCGGACTTCCTTCTACAACCTGCGTCTTTTATGGCCTGCAGACATTAACGCGTCGCGGGCGTCATCGTACGTCGCGTTGAACCGCGGGTCATTTTTGCGTTGCTTCTGGCTCTTGTTCAGGAGGCGGGCTGGGGCGATCAAGGTGTCGGGTATCTCGATCTGCATCGTGCCGGCGTGGCGATCGTTAGTGTAAACCGGCGTTACCGATGGCGACGCCCGATGCGCGAGGGGCTGATCTGCTGATTTTCGGCTGTGTCGTGGGCTGGGGCTGTATCGGCTCGTCGTGCTGCCTCAATCAAAGCCTCGGACCGCTGCAGACCGTGACGATTCCGATCCTGATCGGCACGTTCAACGTGCACGTTGGGCGTGCGTGGAGAGTTGAAGGGCGGCGTTCGGCGACTCTGTACGTCAACAGCTGGCTCAGCCTGGATCATCTGGTAGGTTTCTACGTTGCGCTCGGCCTATCGGTTATTACGATGGGCACCGCACGGTGTGACTTGTCTGGGCGCGTCCATTGCTCGAACCCGTCGTCGCGGTAACTGGGCGCCGCTCTCGGTCAGAAACCGACGCTGCGAATGTACGTGGTGCAGCGCTGATTCTGGTGGGGGTATTACTGTGAATAAAAAACTGCTGCACCGGTGCAAAAGCTGGCCTATTTTCATAGGAGGAGGGCAGACAACCCTATTTATGCTGTGAAGCAAAATTGGTTTAACGCAATACAAGAATATGCTTTGCAGCAGAGTGGCGCGGCAAGAGCCTTGGGTCGATATGAAGACATCGGTATTCACGTCGACGGTGACCTCCGCCGGAGCGCGCGAAGGACTTGGTGCACCTCCTGGCGCGACATTACCGCAACAACCTGGTCAACGAGAAGATGTACGGCAGCGTTATGATGACCGATTCACGAAACCCACGGGCGACGGGCTTGAGGTTCATCGATTCATCGCCGACCTGGACCTGGAGCCGATC
The DNA here is from genome assembly GCF_054344005.1 of Pseudomonas sp. GNP014. Classification (NCBI taxonomy): domain Bacteria; kingdom Pseudomonadati; phylum Pseudomonadota; class Gammaproteobacteria; order Pseudomonadales; family Pseudomonadaceae; genus Pseudomonas; species Pseudomonas sp. GNP014. Next base: position 13,568 of record NZ_JBTGUS010000018.1, read on the forward strand.
TTCGAGAACGACTGGGCTTCACGAAGCCGCGACCTACTCGTCGAGAATGCGGACCGTACTGGTCAGGGCGATCAACTGATCCTCAAGAACGAACGGACAGCGTCGTTCTCGACTTCGCCGCCGAACACGGTCCTATCCGTTCGCGCACTGGCGTTCCGCGTCAAGGACTTCGAAAGCTGATAAGCCGTGCATCTGGGAAAACTGGTGGTGCTGCTGATCGACATCGAAACCGGTCCGATGGTACTGGGACCTGCTGGTGATCAAAGGCATTGGCGGCGCGCCGCTGTACCTGATCGCAACCGCTCCGGCGAGGAGCTCATCTGATGACATTGACTTCGTGTTCATCGAGGTGGACGCACCGGTCGGCGCCGCTGAAATCATCTACGACCTGACCCAGACGCATCGTGCCGCATGGCTCACTGGTGGAACTTCTACGAGAAGCTGTTCAACTTCCGGTAATCCGACGTTTACATCAAGGTGAATACACCGGCCTGATCTTCAAAGTGATTATGACTGGGACGGCATGATCTGATTGTCAATCGAGGAATTGTCGAAGTGGTAAATATCGAACAAGTCCGACGCAGTTCAACGGCGAGGGCATTCAGCACGTCGCGTCCACGACGACCTGATCAAGACCTGGACGCGCCGGAGAAGATCGGCATGTGCTTCATGATCGGCGCCGTCGGACACCTACTACGAAATGCTCAAGGCCGTCCTGCTGAACGATGGCTGAGCCGGTCGATCAACTGCAATTGGTGCGCGGATTCGTCGATGGTGCTTCAGCAGGCCACAGCGTCCGCCGCTTGCAGAATATCCGGAAACCCTGATGGGCCGGTGTTCGAATTTTTATCGAGGAAAAGGCTACGTTGGGGTTCGGCGAGGGGAAACTTCAGGCGCTGTTCATAGTCGATTGCAGCGGATCAGCACCCGTCCGGGCGTTGCTTTCGTCGCCAAGGAATGGCAGCAGGCGAACAGCGCAATGTCAGCGGCCAGGCGTTGCCCGGCCGGCCGACCACCTCGCCGAGTCCCGGACCTGTTGCTCGAAGCGCTCAATCTTTGCGTCTACCTGCTGCTTCGCCTCTGACCTGAACCGTTCTGCTACGGCCTCGACTGGCCCGTGCGGGATCGCTATGCGCCGAAATCGTCTTGAAATAAGACAATTACCATCCAAACTAATCCCTGAACCTTTATGTACAGCGCTTTCGTCATCGCCCTCGGCGTGCCGATCGGCCATTACGGCGGCGGCCGGAGGTCGAACTCAAGCCGCTGGGTGACCGGTTTCATTGAAACTCTTATTGGAGATGATCATCGGCCTGATCCATTCTTCTGGATGGTGGTTCTGGGCATCACGACCACGACGTGCAACAGGTTGGGCCGGGTCGGCTGAAAGCGTCGCGGTACTTTGAGCTGGTGTCGAGCCTCGCCCTGGTGATCGGCATCCTTGCCGGCGCATCTGCCGCATCCGGCGCCGGGTTTCAACATTGACGTGAAGACCCTCGATTCCTCGGCGATTGCTGGTATCGTCGGTCAGGCCGAGACCGGCCAGGGCATCATGGGTTTCTCCTGGATGCGATCCGATGCACGTTTCGACGCGCCTCCAAGGAGAAATTCTGCGCCGTTCGTTGGGCGCTGTTGGCGTGGCGCTGGTGATGGTCGGTGAAGGGTGCGTGCCGTGGGGGCATTTATCAATCAGGCCAGCGAAGTGTTCTTCGCATCGTCGACGATCGCCGGGTGGACCGATTGGCGCGTTCGGCGCGCATCGCCTTCGACCATCGGCAAGCATGGGGTTGCTGCGCCGCCGTCGTCGAAGCTGATCGGGCACGTTGACCTGAACCGCGTCATCTTCGTGGCCTGCGTGCTCGGCGCGATCGCGCGGTTGTTCTTGCATCAGCATCTTCAACTGCTCGGCTAGCAGAAAGGCGAACCGCCGACGCGCTCGGCACCAAGCTCTTCCTGATCAGCGCGACCAGAAACTGCATCGAGAAAAACCTGCAAAGCCTGGCCTCGAAGGCGGTGGTCGGCATCGTGGCGGTCGTCGCCGACCTTCATGGGATGGGCACCAACATCTACATGACCCTGGGCGTGCGGCTCCTCGCCGAGGCCGACGAACACCGACTTGTCGCTGGAACAGCAGCGACTCTGCCGGGCCGGCCAGGTCCACCTCCAAGGTGCAGGTGCTGTGGCGGTGCCGGATTCGTCGCGCTGGCCGGCGGCCTGGCCGTGCCGGCCGACTGGTGCTGGTGGCGGTGATGGTGGTCTACCTCGGTGTCGACCGTTTCATGGCTGAACGCCGTCGATGACCAGATCATCAGATGTGCCGCGGATCTCGGTTATCGCCGCGCGGGCAGGGCCAACCCGGATCGCGACAAGCTGCGCCGATCGCCTCAGTCTGCTGGCCGTCATGCTCGTGCCGCCAAAGCGAGATCGGCCACCGCGAGCAATCGCCGCCAACGGCGTTATCCTGGTGGTCTTGCGCCGTCAGCGTTCGCTTCATGTCCTACAAGAAATACCGCCCCTGCCCCGAGACCTGCGCGGTTCGTCATGATCGGCCAGAACGGCTCTTCGCCGGCTCGCTGCTGATGAAGTTCTGCTGGTCATCGGCCTACGTCAAGGAACGCATCCAGATTCTCGAAGCCACCCTGCACTCGCCTGCTGCACCGCACCAGTTGGTGCGCTGCTCACCGAGGACGGGGCGGCGAACTGGCCAGCGCTTGGCGTCGCGCATTCGATGACTTCTCCAACTGCACGAATGAGCCGTCCACGGCGACGCATAGCTGACGTGGGCGTTGTACATCTGCAGCAAACCTCCGGTTTCGGCCGAACGACGCGCACCGGGCGCAGTTGTCGCTGGCGGAACGTTATCGGACCTGGAAATTCGCCTCGACCTGTTTATCGGCGGACGTCATCAACGAAGGCTTCGACCTGGAGATCCGCGTTGGCGATGACATCGCCAGCACCCGGCTGCGCCTGGCCAAGCAACTGGCGGGCGCCGGCGCGCCCCGGTCGGATGCAACGTCGCGGTACCGGAGAACCTGGGACGGAACTGCAGCAGCACGATTGCCTGGTGATCAAGGAGCGCGACAACGCCCTCTGCATCTGGACTGGATCGCCATGGGCGAGAAGAAGCGGTGCGGTTAGCCGGGCCATTGTCGTCAAACAACGGCGAGATTGCTCGGCAATGGGCGCTGGACGGACGCGGCGTCGCTGTGCTCCACTGTGGGATGTGGAGTTGCTGCTCGTGAAGGGCGGCTGGTGCAGGTGCTGGGAGGACCAGGCGATAGCGCGCCAACGTTGGCCTGCACCCGACGCGGCTGTGCATCGGGGTACCGTGTGCGCGAGCAGTCTCGCAATGCACTCCAAGAGGATCGCTGACAGCCGAGCACCACAACCCTCCTGTAGGGAGTGAGCCTGCTCGCGAGCAGCGCATGGTATTAGTTAGAATCGTCTAAACCGCACACCGTCATTGCTACAGGTGACGCCCACAAAGGGATATCAGGAAAGCCAAGGCCGCCGGCCAGTGTTGGTGTTCGAGCCTCGATCTGTCGCGGCGTCGGAAGGCGCCGCCCACGGTCGCAGCGCAGCAGCAGCGCGGTTTTGGAAAGCGTCGATCTGGGCCCGATCACGCTGCCATCCGCCAGGACGCGTCGCGCCTCCAGATCAATGCTGATCCGCGCCGTCGAGGCTGCCCAGAAGCGCTCGATCCGCTGAACCGCGCCCGTCCAGGTACCAACAACACCCTCGTTGTGCTGCAGTTATCAAAAAATTCTGTAAATCTGCCGCCGATCAGCGCGCGAGTTGCCCATTTTGCTGCAAGCCCGACATGGTGTCATGTGGAAACCAGAGCCAAGTTAGGACCGACGACCAGGAACTTGACCTGGTCACGAGGCCGGGTCGGACAACTGAATGCGGGATCGGCCAGGCCATCTGGCGGAATCGCAGGTCGAAGAGTTCCTGACCAGGCCCACGGTCGACGCCTTCGGATGCGGCTTGGGCATGATCACGCCGGTGTCGACGCTTGCCGCCAGCAACTGGCGCGGCCTGGCCGGCGATGCCGGCGAAGGGTTGCAGTCCACCTGGTGTTCTCGAAAGCTGGTGGATGTCGGTGACATGACCGCGGATCGCGGCGGCGGCGACCATCGCCGGCTCCATCAGGTGGGTACGCGCACTTGTACCTGGGCGAGCCTTCGAATTGCGGTTGGCGTCGGCAAGCACAGCGGTTGCTGGGGCGAGCACGTCCATCGCTTCGATTGCGGAGGCACATCTACAACCAGACCGACGCCATCGAAACCGCGTCGATAAGTACTGCGCGGCCTTCAGCTTCGGCCTGGGGCGTGATGGCGATGGAGCCGGGCACGATCATCGCCGCACACGCCCTGCGGTGATCCTCGGCGACGACGCACAACATGGTGGCATCGGCTGAGGAAATCTTCGATCTGGCGTCGGTGGACGAGCCGAATGAAAGTGCGGCCGATGACGATTCGCTGCAGCGCCATGCCCGGTTCCAGGCCCATAGTTGAGGGCGCGGCGATGTTGAGACGCAGGATCAGATTGTCGACGGTTTGCGGATCGGGCACTCGCGCGCCCATCGGGATCCTTGTCCCAATTGGCTGAGTGGTTTATTGTTTCGAGTTGACGGGGATTGAAGGGAAGATTTCCGGTCAAATAGTGCCCCGGGATCACTGTGAATTCGTGCCATGTCTTCAAGGAGCTCTTGCTCCCACAGCTCACCTTGTGCACGCGGTTTGCCTTTCTACAGAAGCCAACACTTCCTCATCCCGGGGGCCACGAAACGCCGCGGGCGCGGGCTCAACCGCTATGTCGGAGATGGTCATGCGGGCTTCGACGCTCAGGGTATTACTCGTCGCCCTGGATATGATGGCGAACAACTGGAGCTGCCCGGACGCACCGATCTCTGATCCATCAGCGCCATGATCAGGTCTTCGACGTCAGGCCCGGCGCCAGTTGCCATCGACGACTCAATGCAGGGCTTTTCAGGCGTTTATAGACCAGGTCCGCGAGGCCAGCAGTGCTCGATCTGGAGGCCGACGCCGAAATCGATGCACCCAGGACCAGAGGTCGTGGTGCGGGTGTCGCCAGCGGCAATGACCATGCCCCGCAGGATCAACCCGCTCCGGGGCGATCACATGTCGATGCCCTGGCGCTTGTCGAACATGATGTCGAACAAGCTCGATCTGAAGTCACGGCAGTTCCGCCAGACCAACCTGCCGCGCCCCGCCGGCATCTTCGGCATAGCCGCCACGCAGCGGCGCCGTCTGGTTGACGCGATGAGCATCATCTGCCAGCGCCTGCGCCGCCGCCGAACCGCCTGGCCCAGCCGCACGGAAGGCCTGCGGGCGGCGAAGATTTTCGTCTACGATCCGCCGGTTTAGAGGAGCAGCAGCACGTGGCCCGCATCGTCGAGGGCTACACGTGCGCGAGTCATATGTTGTTGTAGAGGGTTCTGGGGACCATCAAAGCGTTATGAGGGGAACCGTGTGGTTTCCATCATAGGGAGCGGGGCCGGCCATCAATCGGCGGACAGTGATGGCGCAGATGATGAATCGTGTTCAAACCCCGGCGCACCCTCGCGGGGCAGGCACATCAGCGAAACCGCCGAAACATCTACTTCACATCCTCATCGGCAATTGCCCTCGCCACCGTCTCCTATAGACAGATGCAGGGCTGTTGCGTAACTGGCAAGCGCCATGACCGGGTCCTCGGGGATGCTGTGGGCTGCGCGAGCCCGAGCCACCGGCCGTCCTTCACCCTATCAGATGCGCAATCATGTCGAAGAGATCCGCTTCGACCTGTGGGTCCTGGTGCATAGCCGTGGACATCACCGATCTGGTTTTGTGTCGACGACCCGCGCCACCGGAACATTGGCGGTGGTCAGTCAGGTATCGTCCTGCTCGCCAACCTGGAACGCCAGCTCACGGTTGGACGACGCCCCACGGCTCAACGCACGACGAGGAAATTTTCCTGGTGTGGATCAAAACCGCCGAACCGCAAACCCCTGGCGGAAAGCATCAGCCGCTACCAGTTGCGGCCCTGGACGTTACAGCCAGCGATCTATGGCGTGCCGCCCTCGCTGATCGGTCCAGCCACGAATTCAAGGACAGAGCACCGGCGGTGACCGTCCCGCACCGCGCCCAGCTTCGATCTTCAAGCCTCGACCCGCGCCTGCATGGCTGGTGGCTGGTGCTGTTCAACTACGTGCACAGCTGGGCCTGGAACTGTGTCATTGCGCCTGCGACGTGGTGTCGTTGATCACCGGCCTGGTGGTCTACAAAAAATTCTGGAAGGCTCTGCGCGCACCCTGCGGGCCTCGCCACTGCGCCGGCATCTTCTGGGCGACTTCCATCGACGCGCCAATCCCTGGTTCGACTCCGGTTCATCGCCGGCAACTCCATCACCTGACCCGGTTCTGATCGCGCGATCTCTGTTCGCCAGCACCGACATTCGATCTCCAGCGAAGCGATCATTCCGGCGATGTCCGTGGAAAGCGCCGCTGATTTCCGCGGCCGCATCGCCACGGATGAGCTGGACCTGGTCGTTGAAAATCGCCCAGGCAGTATTCGCGCTGGAAGCCAGTTCGTCGAGCTGCGGCAACCGCCACAGCCACCAGCGATCGGTGGACGCGGTGATCGCCGAACGTTCAGATCGCCACGTCAACCCGGTACAATGGTGCGTACTGCTGTTCACGGTTGCTCCTGATCGTCGCCGGGTTCCACCATGAGTCGATGCGCCTGCTGCAGATCCGCGACTCGGCGGTATCTGGATCGAGTTGATCCGCTTCTTCGGCCTGCTGCTGAGCCCGACTACGAGCGGCCCTGGTCCGATCAACCAGCTTACCGCCCTGGCCACGGCCACGCGTCGGAGCGCGAGGACAAGAAAAACCGCATCAAGGCCAACTGGTCATGAAGCTGTGGAACCTTCGCAGGCCGAGCCGTGGAGCAAGTCCAGGCCAACCACGCGATCTTCGCCCTGTTATGCTTGTGGGCGCAATGGCGTTCTTCCATATCGAAATGCCCTGCTGTTGTTGATCCCGCTGGCTTCATGTGAAGACCTTCGCGACGCTTCGCCGCTTCCGCCTGCGACAGCGGTCTTGCGGCAACGGGAACGGCGAGAAGATCCAGGTTGGTCCGTGGTAGCCGTTCCGCGCAACTGCGAAAAACGAAGTGCTGGTACTGACTGGCCCGGCCGGCTACATGAAGAACTTCAGCGTCGGCGTCTGCCAAGACCGGCATCCAGCAGGTCAAGGCCACCGACCCGCGCATCGGCAAGCGACGCAGCTGCGCGCTGCTGGCACCGACTTCCGCACCCTCCTACCGCATGGTACGCAAACGCCGATCTGGAAAAGATCCTGTCCCGACGCCGAACTGTGGAATCACCATGGAAGGTGGTACGGCAAGAACTACCAGGTCGATCCCCATTGAGCCAGGCCTCCCCGCCACGCTGGCCTGGCGAACAAACAAGAAGTCGAAACCCATCACCCTGCTCCGACGCTCGCGCCTGCGGTTGAGTGCCGCCTGCTGGTGCTCGGTGCGCACTCCAGACCGTGCCGGCGAGGTCCAATGCGCCAGAAGCGCAAAGCGATCGACGCTGAGCAGATCGAGACGCACCGGCGGGTTCCGACGGCAGCGGTGCGCAGGGGTGACCTTCGACGCGATCCCGGTTATGATGAGACGAACCCCTGGTACCGGCAAACCGCGCCGAACGCCCACCCTCGAAGAAGCCGGTGCCCGAATTCACGCGCTGTTCGATGTAAGCCCGGGCCACGCGGTCGACGACCAGCCGATATCGAGGCCCCATGACGAGCCAACCAGAGCATATCGGCGCGCCTGGCGGTGCTGGGCATGAAACCCTCAATGTGCTGCTGTTGTGCCTGCTGATCCTGGTGATTGCCGGTTCGGTGGTGGTGCTGCGCGGTGGACGATCAGCCGGAGCTGTCCAGGACGAGCTGGACGTGCTCTCGCTGTGCATCGAGCGCCGCCCGACAAGGGCATCGATGAGGACCTGCGGGGTGACGCTGGACGAGATCGCCTGCTGCGCGAGAACAGCACACCCTGCCCACCGACCTTGGCCGATGAAGGATTCGCTGTTGCCAGGACGCCAGTTCGGCTCAGTTGTGGTGGCGACGCCCTGCAATCGCTGGGCGGACAGCGCCTATTTGCCATAGCCGAGGACGCCTGCCTGTCGCTGTCTCGTTCGCGATGCCGCTGACGCGCAGGCCGGCGCCGGGATGGTCAACTGGTGACGCGGCTCGTGCACCCGCAGCTGGACGCTGACCTTGCCGTCGTTGTCCGGCCGGAACAGATCGTCGCGCAATTCGATGCCGGGGTTACCCGCGAACATCGCCATCGACCTGCGCGGCATCGAGAGACACCGTTCGCCGATGTCCTAATCGATCTCCTTGCCGTCCGTTGTTGCGCTGCTCCTGGCCGGCCTTGCGCCTGCTGGCGGAGCCGCTGGTCAGCGTGATCGGCGAAGCGCCGTGCATCAACATCGACCTGATCCTCATCACAAGCCGACGCGGCGAACATCGTCGGCGACAAGGCCCGCATGTGCCGCTGATCGCGGCTTCAACCTGCACGCCCACGCAGCCGGCTGACATCAAACGCATCAGTGGACTGGACGCGCACCGTGCTCAACGGCAGCGAGCATGACGATGTCCTTGCCACCGGATCATCACCTGCGCCAACCATCGGCAAGCCCATCGAAGCCAACGAAACGTGCCGCTGCTGACCCGCGACCGGCACCGCCGGTGCGTGGGCCGGCGGAAAGCGGTGATTGCAGCATGCCTGTTGATCAGCGAGGTTCATCGCCGAGGTCAACAACATCGCCCGCGAACTGGGCAAGCTCTACCTGGAACAGACGCGAAGATGATACCGAGAACGCCTGGCGCCTACGGCAACGCTCTGCCAGTACGCGCGCGACGGCATGGGCGAACTGACCCAGGCGCCGAACGCCGAACTGCGCGTGGCCACGGTGCACGTGGAGCTACGCGACCTGCTGCGCGAGTTCGGTCTGGAAGCCGCTGCCGTGGTCGGCCGCCACGGCATCCAGCCGAAGCCGAGCCAATCGAAAAAGACCATCGATCAACTGCGCGAGTCGAATGCGGAAGCGGATTTTTCTGGAGACGGACTTCCCGTTGACGCAACGTCGCATCGGAGCGTGCAGTTCGGCGTCGAAGCTGTCCCGCTGTCGGACAGTTCCTGATGGTGATATGCCGACAAGACGAAGGAACTGCGACCTTACCGCCTGGCCGGCGATCGAGGAGTTCTGCGCATTATTTCGAGAAAACCTATTGCCATACACCGCAACCCCCGGTGGAACTGTAGTTGGCCCGCCAGGCGCTGATCTGCCACATCATCAACGTACTCCGCATCGCGGGCAAGTTGATCGTTGCAACTGCTGCTCCACAGGTTCGGGGCGACGCTGGAATTTGGCGCAGGTCGAGTCGTAGATGCTCGGCGACAACCATTCTCGACAACGTCAGTTCCAGGCGGGCTGCAGCGCGGACGCACGGCTTGCCGATGGTGCGGAGTTCGCTGTATCAAGACCTTGCTCGGCAGATGCCGCATCAGGCCGAGCCAGCGGCAATGGCCGGTAGCGCCGGCACCATCGGTTAACGCGCCACAGCATTGGAGTTCCATCGCGGTCTGCCAATGACGGTCCACCATTCATGGCCATGCGCCAGCGTCGCCCGGCGTCTCTCGGTTTGAGCAACACTACGCCGGCGCCATCGGTGAAGCACTGGAAGGTACGCACCAGGACGAATGCCGCATGGGCGCCTTGTCCTGCGGCGAACCAGCGCGGTGTCGCCCAGGTTGATCGCCGCGACCTGGGTTTCTCGACGAGGCCGAACGCCAGGCCCTCGATGAAGCCGGGATTCAAGAGGGTTTCGAACGCCTGCTCGCAGACTGGCGTGCCGAAGGGCATCAACCGCGTCGCGGATCGAGCATGACCTGGAAGCCGTCGGCCCGCCTGGCCAATCGCGACGTACCGGCTCGAACTGTCGCGCGCCGTTCATGTGCCACGTACTGGCAGGCGCTGACCCTGGAACGCCTGCGACCTTGTTCGTTGCATCGACCAGCGAGCTGGATGACCAGTTATGAAAGCTTCCGTTCGACGGGCCGCAGGGCCGGCTTCGTCGTCATCTGCTTGAAGCATTCGGCGACGGTTTTGTCGTGCCACGCGCCGGCTTGCGGGCTGTTCATCGGTTGCATCGGCGGCCTTGGCACGCGGTGGTCAGGCGCTTCGCGTTTTTCTTCTGGAAGGTCGGCCACGTGGCGCTGACCGGCGTGGCCATCGGATTCCGCTTGGCCACCCTGCACCGGGCTGATGAGCAGCTTGTCGGCTACCGCCTGTTGTTCGGCATCGTCAACTCACCGCGAAATCGCGGATGGTCTGGTGCTGGACCTCATCGGCGTGTCCTCCGGCATTGCCTGCCGGGCCTGCTGCTGATTTTGTGGTAGATCAACCGCTGCAATTTGGAAAATGTGTTGTCCGGCTTGGTATGATGGTCAGATGGATGATTGTGGTGCTGGCCATCGTCGGTTTGCCTGTCATGGCCGTGCTGCCGCTGTAACCCACTGACGTCCTCGCCAGTTCGGAACCGGCAACCGGGTGGCGGTACGTGGCGTGGCTGTGCAAGAACCTGGATGATCTGTTCGTGATTCTGGGTGACGCGATCACCCTGACGCGGCAGCGAAAGTGATCGGCGCGATTCCGAACGGCGCTGTGGCGACCGCTGCGCGGCGCGGTCGCTGAGCCAGTCGATGAAGGCTTTTCGGCGCTGGACCTGATCGCCATGGTCAGCACCTTGCCGGGATTCCGCGCCGATCGTGTTCGATCTGCCGATTCAGTTGCGCCGGCCGATCATTTGGTCGCTGGTCGCCTTCGCCCTCGCCGCGATCGCGCGCGGGGTTGTCGAGTTGAAGGAACTCTGGATAAACGACGTCTTCATGGAACACCTGACCCTGGCCCACGCGCCGAGCGGCGCGGTCGGCACATGGTCGCCGGCGGCCGAACGCCAAGCCCCTGCGCGGGCGCCGGCCTCGTTGCCGATCCACGACGGCTTGAGCGAGGCCGCCAGGCACTGACGTCAACCTCTACGGCGTGGTGTGGAACTGGTGAAGTCGTTACCGCGTACTTCGCACTGTTGCTGGCCTGTCCGCGCTTGGAAGAACTGGTCATCTACGCCGATGCCGTGATCGGCGTGGCGCTGGCTGTGGGCCGACGATCCGCTGTACGTCGCCGGCGGACAGTCCGACGTCGAACTCGGACGCCGCGCGCCTGGTGGACGTGCCTGCTGGGCATTGCCGTGGAACTGGGCGAGCCGTCCATGGCGATGAGCCTGGCGGCCAAGCACATGGCGATGCGACGTGACGGTGGTGAACCTCGTGCGCCTTGCCGAGCGCGGCCTGCCATTGAGGCGCAGTTTGGTGGCATTGAACAGCGCGCCTGGCGCAGTTGTAGTGCCGACAGTGAGGCGCGCTTGTGGAGCCTGTTGTAGATCTAGTGATGAGCCCTCAGGATCACTTCGGTTATCTTGATCGGCAGCCTCAACTGGAGCTGATCGGCGAGGACTCGACCGGATGCGGAAGTGGACGGAGAGGATCTGAAGAGCCACGACAACGTGCTCAAGGACAACGATGTCGCGGTGGTGCCAGATTATTGCCAGCCTCCAAGCTGGTGAAAGCGGCGATTGCCGAATCGGGAGTTGTTGGTGGTGTTCGACACCGACTGCGGCGGGATCGGTGGCGGAGCTGAGGGCAAAAACGTGGATTTCGCTGTGAAGGTCGAGCGGGCTCGGTTTCAGCCCTGAAACCCGTGTTACTGTTCATCGTTACCCGCTAGCGATAGGTCTGCCCCTTGGAAAGCGGTAAACACAAATTGTATGAAAACTGCCTACTGTTCTGGTTCAGCGGTTCCGTTTTCGCGGAGCTTATTGCGCGGTAACTCGCCTCCATTTTGCCGAGGCTCAGTGGTGTATCGGTCCGTTTCCCAGATGTAGGCCAGGCATTCCTTTCAGGCGCTCTTGCCTACATGGGTGTGCGAGTGGTGTGTGCACGGCTTTGTAGGCTCGGTGAGATCCAGCACCTCGCCTTCACCACGACCCAGAGGATGTCGGTCGAAGATGATGTCACGCCGGTTCATCGTTAAGGTGGGCCGCACGACAGGTGAGCTGGTACGTAGAGACGCGCTGGCGTGCAAAAAAATTTACAGCTAGTGTGCAGTGGCTAACGCGTAGCCAACGCAAAGACCGCGACGCGATCAATTTTCGGTGGCAGTGATCACCAGCGGCGGAGGAGCCCCACCACCGCGCTGTGAACTCATTGCTCAGTTCGAGGATCAGGCCGCGTTGAGGCACTGCAGACGGACGAGCGGTGCCAGTGAGCGAAGGCCGGTGGATGACCGAGCGCGTCCACTGGGGCCACTGGATCGACCAGCTCAAATCGAGGATCAGGCCTGTCGACGGAGATCGCCCAGTTGCGGGAAAGTCGCGCTACACAACGCGACACGCCGCGAGGGGTGCGCGCCCATGGCTTTGCGGTGCCGGTACCTTGTGTTCGACCAGATAAACGCATCATCCGGCAGGTCCGGCGGCCATCGCCATCGGTTGCCACGGAACGTGCCGCTGGGCGTCTGGTTGTCGAGGATCGAGCCAGTCGGCGAACAATCACCCACCCGAGGAGGTCACTGATGGCTTTGGACAGGACCAACGACGTCGGGGTGATGCGCGGCATTCGAAAGGCGACAGATCTCGCCGTGCGTAGTAGTTGCTCTGGATCGTCGATGATCAACGCCGGCCTCGGCTATACGGCGAAAACCGCGAGCCACTCGATGTCCGCGACGATCTCGCCCTGCACCGCTTCGACAACTACCACCGCCGCGGAACTGGACGCCGGCTTCTGCATCGTCGAGCAGGTCTCCAGAGCCGAGGTTGGCGTTGACACTGGGAACCGCCACCGAGGCCGAGAGTTGGGCAGCGGTAGTTGAGGAATCGACCAATTGGATGCGCTGTACGAGCAAGGCGCCCAACGGTTTCGGCCCCAGGCTGCCCATCAGGCCGACGTCGACCATGCTGCTGGTACCGCCAGTCGCACAGCACGGGGCGCTGGCGCCCGGTCGCGGCGATCAGCTCCTTCAGCGCCGGCTCCACGGCATCGGTGCCGGTCGGCTCGTAGAAACCGGACGTTCGCCGCGCTGCCAGCGCCGGCGTAGACCGAACAGATCCTGGACGAACCATCCTTGACCCGCGTGGTCAGGTCGAGGTGGCGCAGCTGTACCATCGGCTACAGTTGCCTGATTGCTCCATCACACCCGCGGTGGTCATGCCCAGCGCCACGTGCTGCACCGGCCAGCAGTTCAATGAGCTGCGCCCTTCGACATTCTTCGACATACAGGCCCTCGCACGTTCTTAGCGCTGAGGGGAATGCGCTGTGGATAACTGCGGCCCATTGGCATCCTGCTGGCTTTGGCCAGCGAGCAACGGCGATCGACGGAAATCTACAACGTTCGGCTGGCGCCGAGGGCGACCCGGCCCACGACTGTTCGATAAGGTTGGTGGCTATTTCTACATCTCTTCGACCCTCAGGTTGCTATGGAGTGACGAAAACATACATGGACAGGTGTGTGTTGGTTGCGGAGCGCAGATGAGGTTCCCGTTCTGGAAACGCTTAAGCGTCCGAGGATTAGGCTCTTATCGTTTGTCAGGCGCAGGCGGGAAACGACCGGACGATGGGCAGTCTGCAAACCTTCACGGGTCAAGGGCGGCGCCGCTTGGCGATAGCCCAGGTGGCGATAGACGCCTCGCCGGTACGGTGTCGTTTAGGTGACCCGCTACCTCGCGCAGGCGCAACGAGCCTTGAAGAGATCATCCATCAGCGCCGCCCGACGCCACGGCGGAAGCATTCGGTCGGGGACCAGACACAGGGCGATGTCGCCACTGGCCAGGGCGATGCGCACCACTCGGTTGTCCCGCAGGGCGAGGTTGAGGTAGAAACGTGCATCGGCGAGCCACGTACAGAGGTGTCCGGCGGACTGCTGGCGGACCAGGTATGACTTGCGGGGATTGTTGCGGTGGTCGAGTGCACAACCAACGCGGATCGACGTTCTCATGATGCGGCTGATAATGCCGGTGTCGGCCAGGCGGCCGTACGATAGATGGGCTGTTCGACGCGCGCACCCCCAAATCCATCGGAGTCGAAGCTGCAGCGACCTCAACCTGGAGCGGCTGGATGACTGGAGAAGCCCATCCCACGCGCCAATACAGAGTGTGACCGGCGAACTCAAACCGCTGACCATGGTGAACTCTATGCGCAAGCCGTCCGGGCGGCTGTCGAAGTGAGCGTGCAGTCGGAACGCTGAACGATTGCCTGAACGATCGCCAGACCGAGGCCGACAACTGGGTGCTCTGGCCGTTGCGCCAGAAGCGTTGGGTCAACGTCGGACTGTTCGGGCGCCCTGGGCCAGGGCCGCGACTACAAGCGCAACTACTGGTCCGACAGCTTCGAGGCTGAAGTCCGACGACAACCTGCCGGCGGATGAACGCAGGCCAGGCGTTGTCGAGCAGTTGCGCAGCGCCGCAATCGACAGCACCGCCGGCATCTGCAGGTGCAGCGGCTCGAATGGCGGCAGTTTCAACTGGATGCGCAGGCGCTCACCGCCGGTGTCGGGCATCGCCAGCCTCGCGACTGGCCCGGCGCTGCACGCGAAGGTCATCGAACGACAAGACCGCCTTCTTCCACCCGCGCCAGCAACAGCAATCGCCAAGGGGTGTGTAGGGGAGGCGGTCGTGCCTCCTTGGCGTGCCGCAGCGACGATCATGCGCGGCCCTTGGTCATGCGCCATCTCTGGGCAGGTGGGTCTTTATTTCGGTGCCAGCGGGGCTGCCAGTTCCTCGTGGGCGGCGTCACTGGTGGAGGTGGCGCTCCACGATGCTCCACTGGCTCTTCAACGCGCTGGAACAAGTCGATTTTGGGTGTTGAATGAGTTCAATTCATGGGAAATGATTGGAATTGCAGTGTCAAGCGAATCGGCACTGCCGTCTGATCAAAGGCTTTGCGCAACTGGTCCAGCGGCGCGATGCCTGTCCATCTAGCCATAGCAGGCAGATACACGAGCAATGCCAATCGCCACCGGCACCTGAAGTGGCCAGCAGGTCGACCATCCATGCTTCGCGTTCGATTTGCCGATCGGCTGGCGGACGCGGACATCGCCGGGGCAAGGGTGAAGCTGCGCCACGGCGACCATCGATCATCTGATCGTGCGAAAGCCCATTTTCTCGGCAACTTCCAGCTGTTGGACCGCTGGTCACGTGCCAATATTTTCTCGGCCAACGCACCACCCTGCAAAAACCATATGCCCGGATGTTCAACCTGTTCGGCATCGAAGTCGCGCGCGCGCTGTTCGCTCGAAGGCCGGCAATTGCTCCAGCAGCTCGGGCCTGAATTTACGCGCTCGCTGCGGTAGGCGACCAGCCGCTGATCGAGGGGAAACATCATGATCTCGGTGCATGCGACAATTCTCAGGCCGCCGCCAGTGCGACGAGTGTATGTGGCGCCGAGGTCAGGCTCAGGCGCAGGTCGCAGCACCATCATGGCTCTGACCTCCTCACCTGTCGGCCGGGCCCAGGCGATAGCTGTGAGGTGTGTATGCTTTGACCAATGCCTCGCGACCTTGGCTGTGAGGTGATGGATATGTATGTTCAGCGCATCCGCCCTCCAGCTTCAATTGTTGAGCCGCCACGCTGTCCTTCAAATTGCTCGGGTGATAGGACCCGGCCACGGTTGTGCAGCAATGCTTGGCAGCGATCGCTCGCGGGCGTGAGTCCACGGTCGCTCGGCCAGAGCTGTAAGTCAATGACTGCTCGGGCCCTAAGTCAGTGCATGCGTTCGATTATATGACATGTGCCTGGCTACTTGCTGTAGGCAGGTTTGCAGGTGTGAACAGTTGGAGATTGAATGGCTTGAGAGGTGTATCGTCGGCCGCTAAACCGTTGACCGGTCAGCGACCGTTGTGCGTGGTCAGATTTATACCTAAGTTTTCAGCCAATGACGGAGCCGTCGGCAACAACTTGAGCGTTGTTGGCAAGGGCCCGAAGATTGAGCACCATCACGTCGAACGCGACCTTGAGCACCGCTGCGCCCTCTGATGCGGCGTTCACGTGTTCTACTGTCTAGGCGCCAGCGGTGACCGGAACCACTGTGGCTAATTACTTGCTGCTTTTTCTCGTAAAACGAATACTTGTGCATGGTGCTCCACCAGAAAGGCGCTCAACAGGCGAGGATTAGTGGTCATGGCTGCTGCGCGGCGACGGAAAGCGCGGGCCGCACGGGCAACCCGCTTGCCGGCGGTCACCTGGAATCGACCAGGCCAGATCCTCATCAGTTTGATTACGAAGACTGAAGAATTCGCGCCTGCTCTACTGCGTCGCGCTGGTCAGCCTGCGGTCGAAACTGACTGCGACGGACAACCTCAAACGGATCAAGAAGAATGCCACTCGGAAACGTCGTCGCCGTGGACGGCCGTTGGTCTACCGGACTACTTTTTTCAAGGATCGACGATTCAACGGTTCAAACATTGGCAACTACCGGTGCGCGAGATCCCGCGAGCCAATGCCAATACGGGTGAGTTCACTCACACGTGAACCCTGTGCTTTGGGTTCTTCACGACGATGAGAATGATTCCTACGCGCAAAGTGGCTTCGACGACGATGTCTTGGCTTTTCGAGAGCTAGATGGTCGACTGATGGCGCGGATACGATCAGGACCTGGACAAGGTCCGCAGCATGGAGCCTTGGAAATACTGTCTGGGTACGACCTTCGCCCCACTCCAGCCAATCGTCGCGGTAAGCATGGTGGCAAATGACCGGTTTGAAGAGCCAGGCGTCCGGCTTTCTCGACATGAATGATGGCTATACCGATGGATCAACTGTCGAATAGTGATCAGCATGTAGCACGACGCTGACAATCTGTGGCCTCGAAGCCTTACCGGACAGGGACGACGGATGGCGGTGAGAATGATTTGTATGTTTGTGGCTAGTTACTTTACATTCTGAACAAATAACGAAGACATTTGTGAGCACGGTAGCGATTGGTGGAGATGGCTGATTGATGTGGATGAAGCAGCCTGCCCGGTTCCGCTGTGGCCTGCCTTGAACCGGTGCTCGGCCGGTTAATCATTGGTTAATTGCTGCTGCTCATTGTGCACTTATTTGGAGAGGAACAGCTTTTTCTCTATGTGTTATTTTTTTTTCTTTTTGTTTGCTCTTGCTCATGTCCAGCTCTGCCAGGTGGAAAAATAAATCCCTTTCCAGACAAAAACTGGTAAGTTGCTGGTTGATAAGGCATTTGCTTCACCTCCCTCCCACTTTGTAGTCCTGGTTGGAGTTGTTCTGGCAGATCACCGACGGCTATCACCTGTACCAGAAACGCCTGAAATTCGACGGTCTGCGGCGCAACAAACCGGCGCTGCCTGAGGGCGAGTTCGACACCACCAGTTTTTCGGCCAGCAGCCGCGTATCGCCAAGGCCTAGCCAATCTGGCTATGCGCAGTGGGCAGATCAAGGCCCAGCTTGACGCAGGGCCGGCCGGTCGATGCCGGGACTCTGCGACGATCTGTCGGCAAAACCGGGTCATCGATCTGGCGGCAAGGCATCCGCCACCACGGCGAGCGTCGAAGCACGGAATCCAGCTCGGCCAGCAGCCAGTGGCGCTGCTGGAAGTCGCTGGCGTCTTCGGCCTCGGCCTGTTGTCGGCGTTGCCCTGCGCGTTCGTTGCCGATGCCGCCGATCTGTGGGCATGATCGTCGGCAGCGGCGCTACACCGTCGTGGTCTGCGCTCGCCAGCAGTTACGCCAGTCCCATGGCACCGGCGTCGCCGCCACGGCTATCGCCGACCTTGCTGCCAACCTTCAGGCCTGGTCTGCAAAACCGCCTGCTGCTGGGCGTTCGCTGGCTGTATCGCTGGTGCCGGCACTACCATGTCGGCTTCTTTCTGAACTGGTATCGCCGGGCGGCGTTGCGCGATCGCTCTCGAACACGCCCTCGGTGCAGCGGCAGCGGCGGTTAGCCGATTCTGGTGCCCGGTGCGCCGCGCCTTGTCCGGCTGCTGGTTGGCCATGCATGACCCCACGACTGGCGGCGCCGGTATCGCCGAGAGCGGTACGCGCTGCACGGCTCATTCTGTTCGCGCTGGCATCGGCATCGGCGCGCAGTTGTTGTCCTGGTCCTTACCGTCGGCATCGTTGGCCGAAACCCGCGAACCTGCACCAACTGGTCAGCACTTCGGTTTCCGTTCCTCACCCGTGTTGCCGATGTCGCGCTGGAACTGGATTCGTCGTCGCGGTGGTGGTGGCGCGCCGCTCGTCATCGCCGTGCTTGGCGCTGGAAGAATTGGAGGGGTATGGCCGGGTCGCGCAGGTGTTGCGCCTGATCTCGTCGTCGTTGGTACTGGCGGGCAGCTTGCCGATGATGGCGCGGCGGGCGGCAGCGACGATTTGTATCAACCTTGGCAGGTACAAAGCAGCGCCGGCCGGTGCGGCCAGCGCGGTACGACGGGTCATGAAGCGTTCACCACGATCAAGGACCTGAACACCGG
Organism: Pseudomonas sp. GNP014; assembly: GCF_054344005.1. Classification (NCBI taxonomy): domain Bacteria; kingdom Pseudomonadati; phylum Pseudomonadota; class Gammaproteobacteria; order Pseudomonadales; family Pseudomonadaceae; genus Pseudomonas; species Pseudomonas sp. GNP014. The sequence goes on from NZ_JBTGUS010000018.1 coordinate 32,176, forward strand.
CAACGCGAACTGGATGCCGCCATGGCCCAGGGCCGAGCTGGCGCTGTTCGTCACTACGCCGAACTGCGCGCGTCGCGCAAAGTCATGGAGAAGCAGGCGTTCGGCCAGGCGAAGGCTACGTGCGCCTGCAGCGATGTGCGCCTGCTAGCTGGGACTACGCGGACAACGCCGGGGTCAGCGGCGAACTGCTCGTCGTTACAAGGTTTGGCTCAGCGAGTTCGTCTGGATCGGCGCCGACGGTGAAGCGCCGCAGCGAGGCGGTATCACCGGCGAAGTCGATGCCGAAGATGTTGGAATGCCTACACGATCACTCCACCGAGGACGCCGATCAACGCTGACTTTCACTTCGGGGACTTTGCCATTGCGCTGAACTTCATCCTGCTGCTGATCAAGGCCTCGCGCTGGCGACGCTCCGCCTGGCCGGCAGCGGCCAACGCGGTGGCGCAGACCCTGAGTCGCGCTGTTCAGTCTGTTCCTGCTGGGCATGTGGCTGGTGCGTATCGCGTTCGTGGCGGTGATGGTCATTATCGCAATGACCGTGGCAGATCGTCGACCGCGCCATGGCGGTCTGCCTGCCGGTGATCGTGTTGCCGCCCGTCGCGCTGTATCGCGGAGCTGCGCGCCTGGGGTCACGGTGCTGCTGGGTTGGCGTGGCCAAGGTGGTGCGCCGTTCTGGCTGTTGGCCGACCTGTTCATGAGCATTGCAACCGAAGCAGCACCCGCTCCGCCGGGACATCGCCCTGCGCAGCCGGCGGTCATCAAGCTGGAGTGATCATCCAGGGCGGTCCGCGGTGACCGCCGCCTAACCCGGCGGTTCACCGCCTTGCCGAGACGCCGTTGGCAATGCTCGACAGTACGTACTCGACCGGTTTTGTTCGTTCAGCATCAGGGCCAGCATGCAAAGCGCGGCCATTCCCGAAACCCAGGGCCTGAGCCGACGATGCGTTGTTCGACTGTAGTGGGGGGCGAAGTGGGCCAGGCCGGTGGGCTCCATGGCATTGCCCTTACACTACCCGGTTCGTAGCCCCGACTGACGCGTCGAAGAGGCGCACCCGGGCGCTGTCGATGCGAGCAACTGGCTCGCGCATGGACAGTTTCGTCGCCAGACACTCCCAATTGAACCCTGGCCACGGCTCGGAGCGACCTCGGCAGGTACTGGTCATGGCCGTTGCCACCGGCGACGCCTACGGCGCTGCTGTTCATTTGCTGTCGCTGCAGGCTGCTGAAGACCTGCTGGCGGCGATCAAGCAGATCGTAGGCCAAGGGCGAAATCGTCGGCCAGTTCGATGCCGATGGCTTCGCGCTGGCCCACGCCCTGGCGCAATATACCAGAACCGTGGATGGCGCTTTACCTGACCCCGGATGGCAAGCACGCGCGGCCTCGGGAAACTGGATGACGGTCGACGGCAAGAACCTGCGCAGCGAACGGTTGCAGAAACTGGTGATGGCGCCCACTGCCAAGGTCGGCGAAGTTCGAGGCCGAGCACGGATTCAGGACGGCAACAAGGACCACCGCGACGGCTATGGTTCAGCGACCTGAACCGCCGGCACCTGCATGTTCTGGAAGAGGACGCCCTCGGTCAAGGCCGGAAAGCGCAGTTGCGGCACATCATGGTCGGGATCATCGCCAGACAGCGGCAACTGCTGCGCGCCCTGGTGGCCAAGGATCCGGCCAGGCGCTGGGCCTACCACCAGCAAGGTGGGCAGGTCGCTCAAGGCCTTGAAGGACATTCCGCGGCGGTGGAGACCAACTGGCGGCGAACATGCAAGTCCAGATGGAGGAACTGGATGAGGCGAACCGGCGATTTCTACATGGACGCATAAGGTGAGCTGTACAACAGCAGGCGCCTTCGTCAGCAAGGAAGATCTCGGCCCAGAAGCCCGAACCTTTCGAACTTGGCCTTTACAAGCGCCACCTGATCGAAATCCTTGTGGCAGCGGGCTTGCTCGGCAAGAAGTTATTATGTGTGTGGTGGTTGCGCTGCTCAAGCCGCAACACGTCGACAATGCTGCGGAATCTCGAGACCGGAGATATGCCCGGGCTTTGGTACGTCACCGAAAGGGCAACGAATCAAACTGAAGCCATCCGTGTTCGCCGGTGGCCTGCGGTCGCTGATCTGCTGCACAGCACCAGCGTGGCCTGCGCATTGAACTCGCCCAGGCGTGGAACAGATCATCCGACGGAAGGTGAATAACGCCCATCGGCACGATGCTGTCGGCGACGGTCAGCACGAATACGTGCCAGTTTTTTCGCCGTGGAAACCCTGGCAAGTGCTCGACTGCGGATCAAATGCCCGGACGGGGCAAGCAAAAGATCGGGCACCACGACGTCGAAGCAGAGGCTCAGAGATTTGCCGCAATTCATCTCGCTGAACAGCGAAAGAAGACGGTGGCAGTGGCTCTGGCCGATGCTGACGTAAGTGTCGATCAGCACGCAGGCCGTTGACCTGGTTGTGGCGCCGACAATGCGCGGCGTACGCCTCAGATGCCTCTGAATCCGCAGGAACCCCGACCAGAGTGACCTGGTCCACCAGGCGATCCAGCAACGCCGGACCTGACGGGCTATGTCGAGCGAAGCGGTGGTCTTGCGGCAACGCGCCGGACTGACCGTGGCCGAAAGATCCAGGTGATCACCCGACAGCTGCGACAGCTAGATCTGCGCCCACATGGCGGCTAGCCGGACAGATCCGCCGCCAGCAACACGGCCGGGCCGCGCCTTGATCACGTAAGCGCAAGATGCTGTCTCGTTACTGTGGAAGCTATCGAAATCACCCCCGCGGTAGAAAGAACTGTAAGCAGCCGAGCCGCTGAACTGTTGTCAACCTGGAACCTAACGCGAATGTGCCGGGTTCACTCTGTGTTCAAATCACTATGTGATCGCTGGCAAGCCAGTGCCACAGGTTCGGATGCTGCACACAAACGTCGTGACATGTTCATCATGTGGGTGTTGGTTGTGACGGGTGCACAATCACAACCCTTCCAGCCCGCCATCAGGTCATTCAACTGATCCACCTTGTCCTCGGTGATGTCACTGGCCGCCAGGCTTCGATGACCTGGTCAGTTCCTGGACCTGGTTGCACCGAGCATTGCTGCAGCGGTATTGCGTCGGGCAGGTGTTCCGCGCTGCGGAGCGATCTGTGCGTAGACCAGTTGCTCGCCGAACTCCAGTAGTTGTCGCGCACGCCGACCTTGTCGACCTTCAATACCTCGGACCAGTTGCCAGGTCGTCGAGCCGGTTGCGCGGTGCCAGGTACCGTGCTCGGCAACTGGCCCATCTCCAGCGCCGGCAGGGCCTTGCGGTCGAGTTTGCCGTTGCGTCATGCGCAGCTTGTCGCAGCTATAACCAGGTGCAGTGCACCACGGCATCCGCAGTTCCGCGGCGCAGCGTCTGGCTGATCCGTTCGAGGTGTTCGCTTGCATCGAGCGCCGAATCCGCCGTCAACATAGCGAATGAGTGTCTTGTGGATCGACCCCTGGACATCTTGATGGTCAATTGGATTATTTGGATTGCTCGCGGGACGCGTCCACCTCCACCGCAGTTTGATGCGAGAAATCTGGCGAATCTTCACCTATGGTCCGCCGCCCGACGCATCCATACATCGTCGTCGCCGTGTGCCAGGTTACGGTGTACGGTACAGACGCTCGCCCGGCGCGCCGAACGGTTTGTACTCACGGGCGTGTGCGAGCGGATTGCTTATGAATCTACGTACCGAGAACGGTGACGACACAACTCACCCACCGCACACTGATGAATGATTCGAGTGCCATCGACGGATAGAGCAGGTTGTTGTCGGTCGGTGGAACGAATCGGCAAGTAGCTGCTGGCGGGTCCAGGTGATCGATGCGGAAAAACGCCACGTCATCGGAAAACTGCTGGAACCGCAAGCATTGACCAGCCCGATCTGCGAATAACCAAACAGCCACTGATGCGCCAGTTCCTGGCGGCATCGCTTCGCCAGTCGGACAGATCCAGGAGGTCCGTCGAGGTTATAGGTTTCGAAGGACACATGCCTTGTATCAGCGACGGGTTCCACACGGTGATGCGCTGCACATGATCAGCAACCCGGCGATCGTGGCGATGGCGTTCGTATGTCCATGCGCACCGACAACGCTGGCGGCGAGGAACTGCGAGACCGAAGATCGAGCTTTTGCGAAGCGGTCTGCGCGATCACATCGGCCTCGTTATATTGCAGCGCAATGACGCTCTGCCAACTGGTCGTCGGCACCGCCGTCTTTACGATCACGCCTTTCGAGGCCGGTCGAACCCGAGGATCACATAGGCCAGGTCGTCCGGCGCCCTGTGAATACTGGTTTTCCACCGATGCGCCCGCGCTTGCAGCGTTTCCCAGACCAGAATATGTGCACGGTTGGCAGGCGAATTCATCAGAAGGCCTGCGCGCCGCC
>NZ_JBTGUS010000019.1:0-38113 GCF_054344005.1 Pseudomonas sp. GNP014
GATCGCGTTCATGGTCGGCCTGGTGTTCTCCATCGCGGCGAGCTGCACTTTCTGGTGCTGCTGCTCTCCATGTACTGGAAGAAGCTCATCTACCCGTGGTGCGATGATCGGCGGCTGGCTGGGCCGATCAGCGGCAGGCCGATGGTGTGGTCGATCTGGCGGAATTTGCATCACGAGAAGGCGATTTTCCTCGACCAGTATCCGGCGCTGTTCGATGATCATTGTTCATCGGGATCCGGCTTGATGACCGACAAGTCGGCGGCTGCGGATAACGAGCGGCGCTGTTCTTCCGCAGTCGCGCGCTTCGGGAGACCTGGGTTGGGCGAAGTGGGCGGTCTGCATCGATGGGTTCGATGGTTTTGGGGATGCTGCGACTGCCGGGTTGAACAATTGCATTGGCGATCGGCTGTGACATTTGTTGCCGCGGAACGGCTTGGAGGTTCGTCTTACGCCATTTTTCAGTTAAAGCAACAAAACGCTTGCTGATGTACTTGGGCTGCTCGCTGGGGCTCGGGTTCCTTCGCTCCGGGATCGATCCGGCGAGCGCCTCTGGTTCTGCTTCGTCATCCTCTCGCCTGCGTCGCTTCGCCACGGGTTGCTCGTCCCACCCCGGGATCAATCCACTCGAGCCTTCTGATGTCGCCTTACAGATCAAGATCAAAGCAGGCGACGAATGGCCCATCGAGCGGCGAGGAGTGAGCGTGTCGGCTCTTGGATCTGTGTTGGCACTTGCCCTCGCCCCCAGCCCTCTCCCGAGGGAGAGGAGCCGATTCTGGGCTTGTCAAACTGAAGTTCCACGGTATTCACATCGAAGAAGCTCCAACACTGGCTCAGTTCCTTCTCCCACTGGGAGGGGTCGATCGTGTCGCTTCTCAGAGCTGGGAATTAGGGCACCACGTTTGGCGAGCTCCCCAAAGATCACGGGTCAGTCCCCTTCCTCCGGGAGAGGGCGAGGCGAGGGGCTTGATCGGCTTGGGCTCCGATCTCGGCCCGATTGGGCAGGCCGAGCGAAGGTGTTCACCGGGTAGGCTAGCGCCGTGCGGCGAAAAGTGCATACATCGAGAGGGAGGTGAGCGAGAGTTGTAGGCGATGCCCGGACGGACACCTAGCGAGGGAACACTGAGCCTCAGCGAGGTGCCGGTCGTCGGGGCAAAAGCCTTTCTCGGGTCATCTTTGTGGCCGCATTCTGCGTTGGAAGTGATGCTGTAGCAGCGAAAATGCGAGCGGGGAAGCACCCGCAGAAACGGACACGCCTGAATGATATGCACAGTCGTGTCAGGCTGAAGAACTGAAACAACAAAACGGCCCCTATATAAAGAGAGGCCGTTGCCGGCAGACCTTGCAGACGTTATCGTAAGACAAGCTCATCCGCGGTTCGAGCTTGTACGTTGACGCGACCGAGCCGGTGCACAGTGGCGCGGATGCCAGTCTTGTACGGGCTGGAGCATTCTTCCAGTGGCAGATCGAGCTGATAGTACGTGCCAGTGCAAAGATCATGTGAACATGCTGTCGGATGCTGATCGCCTTGAGGATGATCCCGAAGTAGAAGTCGACGTTCGGATACAGTGAGTGCTCGACGAAGACCGGGTCGGTCAGCGCGATCTTCGAGGCGCATGGCCATCGAGTTCGTGGATCGTCGATGCCCAGTTCCTTCAGCAACTTCGTTGAGGTCGTCTTTCATCACAGTTCGTGCGAGGGTCGCGGTCCGGTAACGCGGTGAATCCAGCCATCAGCTTGAATGGATTGTTCTTGTCCTTGGCCTCGGCGATGAACTTGTCGTTGGACATCGACGATTTTGTCGAACATGGTCCAGACGGCCTTCGTCGTACCGCCGTGGCAGGGGCCGAGTGCGGCGAGACCCGCGGCGACAGGCGAACCGGCAGTCGGGCACCGAGGAGCTGTGCGAGACGCACGGTGGAAGTCGAGGCGTTGGCCGTGGTCGGCGTGGAGGATGAAATCGTCGATGGCCTTGGCCGAGCACCGGGGCTGATTGTTCTGATCATGGTGTCGAACATCATGCGCAGGTTCTGTGTAACGTCGAGGTTGGTCGCGCGGTACATATGGGGTTGCTCGATGAGCACGAACGATCGCCGCCAGGGTCGGCACCTGGTAACGAGACGGATCGGGACTCGACGATGCTGCGGCTACGATGTTGAGGGGGAGTCGTGGTAGAAGGCCGAGAGGGCGCGACTGATATGATGACGGCGATCGGGTGGCGTCGCGATGAACTCGTTGAAGATGTTCACTGCTTGTGAACCATGGCGCGGCTTTCACGGGTGCTGATGATGGTTCTCCGTTCTGCCGGTCGGCAGTCGCCATTGAGCAGCAGCAGCAGTTTCCAGTAGTTCGTCTCCAGCCAGCGTCCGATCGGCCGCGTGCAACAGACGCCGTCGTCGTCGTCGACACAGGCTGATCTTCGACTCGCACGAGGCGGTCGACATGAAGCTGGTCCAAAGTGAAGCGGGCGCGGTCGTCAAGGCCCGAACATCGATGGCATCGGGACGAATGGTGCCGTGATAAATGGGCAGCTCGACGGGGCCGCGCTCGATGATCATGTGCTTCCGTCAGCCATGTGGCCTTGGATGATGCTTGAACCATCGTACATACTTACGCAGGGCCTGCACCACGACAGCGAATCGAATGTCATTTTGCTGAGTCGAGAAGGCTTTAAGTGTGAACTCTCGAAAAATTGATTTGTCATTTACGCCTTCACGACCTGCGGATCAGTGATCTGGGTAGGTGATCGGCGTCGTCATTAAGCTCAACCGTCGAGACTCGGCGACTGACCGCCAAAGGGCTTCTGGCTGCTCTCATCGGGGTTGAATCTGGCTGGCGGTCACCTGACCAGTGGACCCCCAACAACTTTGCCCTGATCGTCAGGGCTTCTAGTGCCAAAAGCTTGCCCTGAAGCCAATCTGCAAACCGTAGATCCGGTTAACCATCAAACTCCCCATCACTGTGTTACGTCTTATTCTTCACTCGTGTTCCGTATTATCTCTTCTGGTCCTTGCTTCGATGCTCACGCGCATTGGGCACTGGGTTCCGAGGAAGAGGTTCTGCCGAAAGTGAGCTACGCTGATGCCTGCTGGCCAGTTCGAGCATGGCCGCCTGTTGCTCCTGCTGTATGACTGGCCAGCCTGGCGCGCGCCATGATCATGGACAGGGGCATCGTGACGCTGGAAGGCGCGCGGGCTCGAAAATCATCATCGCCATTTCCGTGGTGTCATTGTTCTGGCAGGAAGTTCGGCATATGGAGAAATCAGTGTTACGAACCCTTCGGTTTGGCTTGATCTACTGGATGGCGAACGTGTGTCTGCGGTTGTTGCGGCGGAATTTTCATTCTCCTGATCGGAGACCTTGAGCGAATCGGCATCGGCGACGACCAGTGGACGGCCTGTTCGCTCTACAACGGGACGCGATCCTCCAGTTGCTGGCCCTTCGTCGCCTGGGCGCCAACGCCTGGGTCGGGCATGTGGACCATCGCGACGATCACCGACGCCAATGGCGTGGTACAGTTGCGACGAAGTACGCTTCCTTTTCCAGGTAGTTCGCGGGATCGCGATGTTCGCTTACTTCGTCTGGCGTGCACTGGGGGATCTGATCGATGGCGACATTCGAACGACTTCTTCGACGCGATCATCATCGGTGGTGGCGGTGCGGCATGCGTGCTGCGCTGCAGTGGCAGGGTGGTCAGAATCGCGGCGCACCACCAAGTGTTCCTGATCCGTTCGCACACTGGTGCCGCCGAGGCGGCATCACCTGCGCCATTGTGTCTCGGTGACCGAACGATGACTGGCGCTGCAGACCACCATACGTCAGGATCGACGAACATCGGCGACGAGGACGCCATCCAACAACACGCGCTCAAGGCAAGGCCTGCTGCGGCTTCGAGCTGTACCAGGGCCGCCGTTCCGCCTACCCGAGCAGGGCCGTACTACCAGCGTCCGTTCGGTGGTCAGTCCAAGGATGACGGCAAAGGTGGCCAGGCCGCCCTACTCGCGCAGCCTCCGACTGTACCGGCCACGCGCCTGCGGCACCTCGATCAGGGCAGCGAAATGCACCATGTTCCTGAACGAGAACTACGCCGTCGACTGTGAAACCAGGAAGGCGATCGTTCGGTGATCGCGATCCGCATCGAACTGTGAGCGACCTACATCTGTGCCAAGGCCACGTACCGGCGACCGGGCGGTGCAGGTCAACGACGCCTCCACCACCAACGCCTGATCAACACCGGCGACGGCGTCGGCATGGGACTGCGCGCTGGCGGTGCGGGTACAAAGACATCGAGGTGGCAAGTTCCACCGACCGGCATCGCGGCGCTGGTGCACCGGCGACCGAAGGTCGCCGTGGCCAAGGTGGTCACCCTGATCAACAAGCACGGTGAGCGTTTCATGGAGCGTTATGTCGAAACCGCTGAGCTGCTGGTCGTGACGTGGTCGCTCGTTCGATGGTCAAAGAATTGATCGCTGTACGGTTGCGGTCCGAATGGTCACCATGTAACTACGAGTCGACCACTGGGCGAGGAAGTGCTGCACAGCTCGTTGCTCAGGCACTGGCGAATCGTCGAAGACGTTCTGCAATACGTCTACCGTGGTCGCGCTGTTCTGGTTGTTCCGAATTGTCACTACACCACGGGCGGCGTCTCGACCACATTTCATGGCGAGGCGATCACCGATACGCCGAAGGCGCTGATCATCCTGGTCTGTTCGCGGTAGGTGAAGTGGCTCGCGTATTCGGTCACGGTGCCAATCGTCTGGGCGCAGTTGCCGCTCGACCTGGTGGTATTCGGCTGTGCTGCTGGCCTGGACCTGGAAGGTGCTGAACGACGGACGAACAACTACGCCAACCAGCTCATCGAGTAGCTCGTTGCGTCCGACGCGCGCCTGAACAGCCGTACCGATGGCGAAGACGTCGCGACCTGCGTCGCGAGCCGCAAGGCTGCATGAGCAACCAACTCTCGGTGCATCCGGACCCGGTGAGACATGCAAGAGGGTATCGTCAGCTGGCTGATCTGCGCAAGCGTATCGCCAACGTGAAGATCAACGATAGTCGCAGGTGTTCGAATACTGCACGTATCGAAGAGCGTGGAACTGGAAAACCTGCTGGAAGTGGCTGAAGCCACCGCGATCGCGGCTGAAGACGAAACAGTCCTGTGCGCTCACGCCGGTCAATACTTTGAAGACTGTGATGATCGAAAACTGGCTGTGCCACCTGCAACTCCCCGGTGACAAGCGCAACCACCAGCGTGCCGTTAACTTCTGCCGAAGACTGTTCGAGTTTCCGAACTTGAAGTCCGGCATGATTGAAGGGTGGCATCGGCGCCGATGTCGGAGTCAGTGTTGATCGTTACACCTGATCAGGACGCTGTGCCGTCTCATGCAGGTCTCGAGGTCGATACCGTGGAAAAGACCTGATGGTGCTGCACGTGCTGGCTGATCAGAGCAGGACGAGGGGCTCCTCGATCGTCGCTCTTGCCGTGAAGGTGCTGCGGCTCCGACGGCATGAACATCAACGGCAAATGGTCTGGCGTGCATCATGCTCGTCGCTGTCGTAAAAGGCAACAAGTTGATCGTTGTCGCTGCCAGGTTTGCTGAGTTATCGTGACCTGGTTGTTCATATGAGCATCTTCCACAAGCAATATGAGAAGGCTGAAGCCTCACCTGCAGAACGACACGCCGGTCCGGCCATCGAGCGTTCCGGCATCTGAGTAAGTGAAAGTCGATGGTCCCTACGAGTGCATCCTGGCTGCGCCGCTGTCTTACCTCGCGCCGTCTCTTCCGGCTGGACCTGGACAAGTTCCGTGTTCAGCCGCGACCTGCTGCAAGCCCTACTGCTTCTGGGCAGACAAGCTGCGGCATGAAGACCAACGAGCGTCTGGCTTCGCCACCACCGTTCAGCGTCTTCCGCCGCCGGCAATCACCACCTGTGTCAAACTGATGTCGAAAAGGCCGAACCCGATGAAGGCGATCGGTCACGTACATGTCGCTCTCGAGCGGCGCGCCATCGAGCTGCTCAACCGTAGCAGTTGCTGCGCACCGAAGAGGCCGCGCTGGGCTTCATGCGTTATGGCTATAACCAGAGCCGTAGTCAAGTGGCAAGCTCCATCTCGAAGAAATGAGACAAGCAGGGCATCGGCTGGACCCGGACCATCAGTGTGATCTGGAAAAAGTGGCTTGTTCCGGTCGGCTGGATCGGCAACTTCCGCAGTTTCGCCGCGTCCACGCTGATGGTGTTCCTGGACCGAGGTGACCAGATGCAGAAAGCGCGCACCAGCGCATGTGGAACAGCGCCATCCTTCCAGGTGGAAAAACGCTGCCGACGTGGAAGAGCTTCATCAGCTCGATCCGCACGACCCACGCTGTGCCAGGTAGCGGCGGCATCCGTACCTCCAGAGTCGCTGCCCGACGGCAACCTGCCACGACGTTCGTACTCGACGTGATCACTTCCGCGCGCTGGCAAGGAACCAGCGCGCGCCGAACCGAGTTTCCGCTGCAGCGTGAGCAGTGAACACGAGAAGAGTTTGAAGGCCTGCGACGATCCAGGCCCACCTGATGCGTGGCCACCAGGGCAGCCGAGCTTGAATCTGCTGGGGATCGGTGCAGGTGCTCTGGACCCGGAGAACTGCTTGATCATCATCACGGTCGACCAATGCTGATCTCGATACGACCTTCCGCGCCGGCGACCTGTTCATCGGCAAGAGGAAGCGGTCCTACGCGACTTTATGAGCGTCCAGGAGCACATCCGCACCATCGCGCCTGAATCGACGCATATCGACGATTCCGAGCAGCGCCAGTGGTTCGAGCAGTGTCTGGAAAGCGTGCGCGGTCGTCCGACGTACCGCTCACATCAAGAGCGACTGCTCAAGCGCGTGACCGCTGTGAAGGCTGTAAATACCTGTACGAAATACCCGGGCACGAAGCGTTCTGAGCTGGAAGGCGGCGAAAGCCCGACTTCTCGATGCTCGACGAACTGATCCAGCGCTCCGGTTCCTACGGCACGAAGGTAGTCGTCATCGGCAGCGCCGCCTCACCGACGTTCTCCTGGTCAACACCTTCGGGAAGGTCGCTGAGCTGTTCGACGAAGTTCGAAGGCAAGAGAAGGTCCAGCTGGGGTTCCGGTGACGTCAGCATGCACCAGGGCTCCTCGTCCAACGTGATGATCCGCTGCGGTGAAGTTCACCCTGCGCATGGTGTTCAACCTGTTCGACTGGCAATCGTCTCCGCGGTCGAAGGTTCGTCGTGCCCGTCGAGGCATCGTCGTAACGACGCTGACCGTGAAGAAGGTGCTGCTGATCTTCATCGACGGCGACGTTCGAGGTCAGGGTGTGGTCATGAACCTTCCAGATGTCGCAGACCGAATCTTCAAGACCGGTGCAGCGTGCACATCGTGATCAGCAACGGTGCCCCGGTTTCCACCATCAGAATCCGCTGGGGATGGTGTTCGACTGAGCACGCCACCGACGTCGCCAAGATGATCCAGGGCGTCTATTCTCCACTAACGGCGATGATCCGGAAGCCGGTGTTGTTCGTGGACCGAGTGGCCATTGATGATCGACGACAGTTCAAGCGTGACGTGGTGATCGACCTGGTCCGCGACCGTCGTCGCGGCCACAACGAGGCCGACGAGCCAAGCGGCACCGAACCGCTGATGCAACGAGCAGATCACCAAGCAGCGCACCACCCGCGGCAGCTGACGCTGATCGCCTGACCCACGCCGGCTACCGGGACGCCGACCGCGTTCAGGCCAAGGTCGACGAGCACGCAATGCGCTGGACAATGGTCGCGCATGCTGGCGGAGTCGTGGTCAAAGAGCGTAACAAAGAGCCGTCCGTGGAAATCTGCGTCAATCTGGCGATGCCCTACTGCGCGATGATGAACACGCGCTTCATCTGAAGACCGGCAAGAACTGTTCGAAGCTGCTCTGGAAGTACCGCAAGCTTCGTGGTCCAGCGTCAGGTCGCGAGACTGAACGACACCGACCAGATGAAGCCGCTCGATCACCGCGGGGTCACGCCGAAACCATGGCGAACGTGACTGGGCGCTTCGAGGTGACCCCTATCGCATGACGTCAGGACATTGGCCGCGGACGTCTGTACCGTCACGCTGTGTTGCACAACCAGAAAGAATGTGGTACTGTATCGCTGCAGACCTGTAAACGACGGTCAGCCATGTTTCTACTGTACGCAACTGCTCCTGTCTGGAAGAAGTGGGTACTGGCATTCGAATACGAACTTACGCACCACGCCGACGCGCTGGTGACCTGGGAAGCCGAAGTCCGCGACTTCGCCAACGGTGCAGGTCGTCATCGACGAGTTCATCACCAGCGGCGAGCACAAGCTGGGCCGTCTCTGTGGTCTGACCGATGCCGTCGCCAGACGGCTACGAAGGTCAGGGTCCTGAAGCACAGCGGCATGCTCCGCTGAGCGTTACCTGCAGCTGTGCGCAGCAGCAACATCCAGGCTCATGCCGACCACCCCGCGCAACTACGACTGCTGCGTCGTCAGCGATACCGCCGCTGCGCAACCATCGCAATCGTTCTGACACCTAAGTCGCTGCTGCGCCAGAACCGGCCATCTCGACCCTGCAAGATCTGCCAAGGTTGTCGAAGACCGTTACTGGTAATCGACGCCCTGGGACTGAAAGGTCGAGCGTCGTCGCGAGCGGAAGGCTCAAACCACCACTGCTGGGACGCGTGCCGAAGGCCGTGAACAGATTGCTATTGCGTGAATTGAGCAGCTGTATCGATTCCCGGTGACCACTCTGAAGAAGTCGTGTGACACGAACGCTGAAGCATGCTGTTTGGTGCTAGGAAGAGCCGACGAACCAGGGTGCCTGTACTGCAGCCAGATCACCGGCCGCAGCATCATACCTTGACCCTCGTACTCGATACGTGGCTGTGGTCTGCTGCCCCAGCCGCTGTTACGCTCCATGCACGCCGAGCAGCAGGAAACTGCTCAAAGCATGCGTTGACCTGATCAATGCCTTCGCGCACCTGACCGAATGAGGAACGACACACACGCGCCATCGAGATCAGCTCCACTTTCCCGGAAATCGGTCGCCGACTGCACCGTCGCCAACTGCGACAGCAACCGGGCTACGCCGTCGAGCGCGACGAACTGATCGTCGACATCGTACTCTACAAAGCGGTACTGGAGTTGCCACTGCTGATGGCGTGCTGGTGTAATCGTCAGGGCGTAGGGCGATGCCTGGTCCGATGAGCAACTGGGCTTCATCGTCGAAGGCGGGCTGCTGCCGTGGTCGAGCCGGTCGAGCCGCTGCTCCGGCCGCCGCTGCCCGGCTGTCTCGCCGAAGGTGAAGATGATCCTGCTGCTGCTCCTGCCGAGCTGGCTGAAGAACGGCATCAACATCGCTTCCGTCGCCTGCACCGGCAAGGCGGCGTGCGACCAAGGAAGACGTGGCGCTGCCGTCGCGCCAGAAAGCCGCTCCGGCTCGGTCCGCGCCTGCCAGGCCGCTGTCGACCTGCTGCTGCTCCTGGTGTTCGCCGCTGGCGATCTCATCGAGAAGCGCGCGCCTGATCAACCGTGCGCCGACCGTGGCCAAAGCGTCCTGGTTCGAGCTGCTCAACATGGCGACGCCGACCTTCAACGAAGTCGACATGCACCAGTCACGGCCTGCGTTCGAAGACAAGGGGAAATTGCCTCGAAGAACTGATCGGCGTACGCCTGGGCTTCATGTTGTTCTTCTGGTTCAAGGCCGCCACCTGAAGCGCCGAACGTTTTCCGGGCCGTCAAACGCGTTGATCGACGGCGACATCGTCTACCACGGCTACGCCGACATCGGCGTCCTGCTGTTCCAGCGACCTGAGGGTCTGGCGGGACCGGTTCTGCGTAACGCTCAGCTGATGAGCCTGGGCTGAATCGAAGGCATCAACATCGGCAAAAAAGCCGTGATGAAACTGTCGATGGACGACAACGACCCGGTGGAACCTTCACCATCATCTACGGTGACCTTCGACTCGACCACGTCGACCTGATCCAGTTGCTGTAGGCAGCGATCCTGCACGTACAACATCATCCAGCGTCCGACGGCCATCAACGGTCAGGTCGTGACCGTCCGATGATGCAACTGGGCATCGTCCGATGATCACGTCGATCCATGGCAAAGAAGCTGTGACCTTCCTGGTGACCATCAAGAAACTGTCGGAAATCTGGTTATCTTGTTGCTCGCAGATTGAAGCAATGCAAGCGTCAGCTACAAGCCAAGTCAATACTGAGCGGATCGTACTTGGAGCTTTCTGGCTGCGGCTCAAGCTTGACCGCAAGTAGTACTTCTGAATGTCGCAGAAAATTCGACGTAGTCATTGGTGCCGGCGGCGGTCAACTGTAGCCGCCATCAAGGCGCGCAGGGTCTGAACGACTGCCTGCATCGAGAAGTACTGACCTGCTGAAAGGAAGCAAGCCTGGGCGGGGCACCTGCTCAACCGTGGCCGCATCTTCGAGGTGGTCGCTGCAACAGCCTGGAAATACAACAAAAGAGCTTCAATGTTCACGGGATCCGACTGTGAAGTTGATGGGTTGCTGCGACGGGTCGGCCGGAGCCGGCATTGAAACCCTACCGGGCGGCGTTGCGACGCCGTCCAGGCCAACGGCGTGACCTTCATCAGGGCGACGGACCGCGTCGGCTGAGTAGAAGTCAAGTCGACGAAGCGAGACGGTTCGGTCGAAGTCATTGAAGCTGAAACGATCCGGCACCAGGCTGTGTTCGATTCATTTCATCTGCTCTGGTTGACGAGAAGTCATTGATCGTATCGACTGGTGCTCTGGAATTCGAATCGTAATCGAAGCGTCTGGCGATCGGCGCTGGGCGTGATCGGTCTGGAACTGGTTCGGTCTGGTCGCGCTGGCCAGCGATGGTCCTGCAAAGCTGGACACCTTCCTGATGGAGCGGTAGATCGCTGCTTCCAAGGAGCGATGAAACCCGTACCAACAGGGTCCGGACATTAAGCTGGGCGCTGCGTACCGGTCCCAAAGTGACGTGATGAACGCGGTGAACTATACCGATGCCATGTGAAAGACAACGATCAATGTTCGACAAGCTGATGGTAGCCGTTGGTCGCTGATCCGGTGACGATGTACTGCTGGAGCCGAACAGCCGGTGCGAACCTGGACCAGCGCCTGGTCGCGCACGTCGACGATCATGCGCTGTCACCGTACTCGGCGTCCGCCATCGGCCACGTGGTCGCGGCATGATGCTGGCGCACAAGGCATCCGAAGAAGGCATCATGGTTGTCGAGCTGATCAAGGGCCACAAAGCCCAGATGAACTATGACCTGATCCTGCCGGTCATCGAGACCACTGGAACGGCGCCGGGGTTGGGCAGTTGAGCAGGCCTTGAAGCTGAAGGCGTCCAAGCTGAAGCGTCGGCACCTTCCCGTTCGCCGCTTCTGCGTGCCGATGGCTGTCATGAATACCGTGGTCTTCGTCAAGGTCATCGCTGATGCCAAGACGATGCGTATTGGGTGTGCACGTGATCGTCGAGCGCTGCAGTACTGGTTCAGCAGGGCGCGATTGGTATGGAACTGGATCAGCGCTGAGACTGGATGATGGTTCTCTGGATTCCGACCCCGTCCGAAGCTCTGGATGAAGCCGCCCTGGCTGTGAATGGTGCGATTGACATCGCCAACCGCAAGCGTCACACACAACAAGAAACCACGGCGGTAACGGCCGTCGTGAGCCTTGCGAGCAAGTCTACGGCGGGTTGCCGCTGTACGACAGTTGCCGAGCCTACGGTACCTGGGAAGGCTACGCAAGCAGCAGTCACAGGCGGCGCGGCACTCATCAAGAGCGCAGCGCCGAACGGCGACAGTACCTACGAAGACGGTAGCATGAACCTCACGCAGATCAGGAAGCAGCTGTTCGCCGACACGGCTGGCCAGATCCACTGGGTGATGCAGCAGCACCCTGGAGCAGCAGCAGAGCCTTACAAACGGCGGCAACGAGCCTGTTGTCAAAGCCCAGGTTCACGCCGGTGGTCGCGGTAAGCGGCGGCGCCGGTCCGCAGCAACAAGATGCGGAAAGCCTTTGCACAGCAGTGGCTGGGCAGTGTCTGGTGACCTTGGTCACCGACGATGGTCAGCCTGTCACCACCCTGGTTGAATCGGTGCACTGATCGTGAAGCTGTACTGGGTGCTCGTCGTTGACCGTTCGAGCCTGTTGTACGTGTTCATGGTCTTCCACCGAAGGCGTGGACATCGAGAAAATTGCTCATGACACTCCAGAAAAATCTTGAAAGCCACTATTCGATCCACTGGTTGGCGCTCAGCCATTCCAGGGCGCGATGGATTCCAGCTGGGTCTGGAAGGCAAGCAGGCTGCCGAGTTCGCCAAGATCTTCGTAGGTCTTGGCGAAGCTGTTCAGGATTATGACCTGGCGCTGCTGGAAGCGGTCGCCGGCGATCAGGCGACTGGCGTACTGCAGATCGCTGCACGCGAAGATCATCATGCGACGCCACTACCGTCAGCCGCTGAAGCTTCCACCAGATCGTCGCAAGACGATCGGTGCGCGAACGCACGCCGCCAAGTTCATGACGTAGCCCTGGAAGGCAACATCGGCCGCATGGTCAACGGCGCGGTTCGGCCATGGAACCATGGACATGAACCTGCACGCGGCAAGCCAGCGAACTCCTCGACGAGGTGGTGGACGTCAGGACGTGTTACTGAAGCGTTGAAAGATGATTCTGTTCGACACCAACGTCGCTGCAGTACTGGTCAACATCTTCGGCGGCATCGTTCGCTGCGACATGATCGCCGAAGGCATCATCGGCGCCGTGAAGTAAGTCGGCGCGACCTGAACTGTTGTCGCCAACACGCTGCTGGGCGTCAAGACCGCAGAGCGGTTGAACATCATCGCTGCTACCAGCCCGACCGAGTTGCTGCCAGTCAAAAGCCTGCAGGCAAATACGGAGTGTCCTGATCAAGAAGACACGCAAGCTCGCACCGCGAAGGTAATCACCGGGTTCCGCAGCAGTTTCGACACCCAGCAAGCCATCGAAACGCACGAAGACGGTCGGCGGCGTACGGGAAGGCCGCACCGAGCACCTGGGTCTGCCAGTGTTCAGACCGCCGCAAAGACGCAGTCGCGGCCACTGGCGCTACCGCCAGCGTGATCATGTTCGTCTTTCTGCAAGGACTCGACTGGAAGCGGCATCGCGGCATCGAAGCCATCGTCTGCATCACCGAAGGCATTCCCACCCTGGACATGCTGGACGTCAAAGTCAAGCGACGAGCCGGGGCGTAGTCCTACGGCCGTACCGCCGAGGTGATCCACCGAGGCGAATGCAGATCGGCATCATGCCAGGTCACATCACTGCCAGGCAAGGTCGGCATCGTTTCGTGTTCCGGCACCCTGACCTATGAAGCTGTTAACAAGTCTCTACTGACGCTGAAGTTTCGTCAGTCGACCTGCGTCGGCATCGGCGGTGACCCGATCCGGGTTCAGTTCATCGACATCCTGAATGTTTGAGGAAGACCTGAAGACCGAAGCGATCGTGATGATCGTGAAGATCGGTGGTTCGGCTGAAGAAGAAGCGGCCGCCGACATCAGGCACACGTGACGAGTGGTCGTTTTCTGATCGCCGTGCGCTGCTCTCGCGGGGCAAGTGCATGGGCCATGCTGGCGGAATCATCTCGGCGGAAAGGTACTGCAAGACGAGAGCTTCGGCTGCACTGCAAGACGCCGGTGCAAACCGTGCGCCGCTGGCAGACATCTCGGCAAGGCCCTGGCCGAGCCGACCGGTCTGGCCGCCAAGAAGCCCGGCTCAGCCACGTTCACCAGGCAGGCGACCTCCCGGTGGCCTTTGTCGTTCAAGAGCAGTCTAGTGAAAGCCGCTAGTGCAAGAACGCTGTCGCTTAAAACTGGCAGCTGCGGCTGCTTTCATACATAAACGCGACACGGAAACGTCGCGCACGCAGAGTCCGCCTCAAACAAGGCGTTTGCTCAGACAGTCGTTAGGCCAGCAGCCATCTGCGTCTGCCGCCCACAAGGTATGTACGCGCTAACGGTTATGTATACGGACCGACAGTATTTCCCGGACCCACAGGGAATTCCTCAAACTCCGATTCAGAGTGTGGGTGTTTCCTTAATGAGTTTTTCGAAGGTAGGACATCCTGGCACTGGTCGAACGACATCTGCCTGTTCTCGTTCGGCCGGCAACATCACTTCCGCCGATCGTCTCGGTTTGTAGGCTCGGGGCTCACGTCCGGACGGCGTGGGGCTTTCTGCGGTCACGGCAGTCGGCCTGCTGGTTCATCATCGTTGTTGCGCTGGCGAAGGTCGGTCATGGACGTACTGAGCAGCCCTATCGGCAAGGTCGTGCGGTATCTCGCCGGCGCGAGCCGGAGTCGGCCGTTGTCCGCCATGCTGTGTACCGCGACCGTGTCCTTCGAAGTCGGCCTGGCGCGCGACCGGCGAGAGCCTGCTGCGCTGTTCCTCGCACAGCTGGTGTACTTCTTGTCGGTGCTCCACCGTCGTACCGCTGTTGCCACACCGCTGACGTTTCGCGCGCCAAGATCATTGCACTGGCCGTCTGGGCATCGCTGCCTTCGCCTTGCCGGCTGGTGATATCGGTCAAGGCACGCCAGAGAACGTCGCCGCGCCTGTTCTCCCAGGGCTTCAATGGTCACCTGACTGGATACCTGGGTGCGCCGGGATCGGCATCGTCATCGTGAACGCCATCCGCTCGCGGCGTCGAATTGCCAGCGTTGATCACCGTTACGCCATTATTGCTGGGCTCATTGCCGGCGCGGGTCTGGCGCTGGTGCATGCCAGCCGTCGGACGGTTTGCAGCGACGAGCGGCTGTTGCGCCACCATGCGCTGTGGTCTTGGATGCTGATGGTCAGATCTTCGGTTTCGTTGGCAGCGGTTTCCTTGCCGTACTGATTTCGTGGCGTCTGGTCACGGTGGTTGGTCCGACCTGCGCCTGTGCGACTTCAGCGGTGTGCTGCCATCTGCCGACAAGACCCTGGCGACGATTGGCGGCGTCCGCCGTCGGGTGTCGAACCTGGGCCTGACCAAGCTGATCGCCTTCCATCCTGGTCCTGACCGTGATCGACCCGCGTGTATCGCGCCGGCGGGCGCCGAGCCGCAAAGACTTTTGGGACGGCACTGGCCGCATCATTGGTCCGGTGACGCTGGTGCTGTTCGTGTTCGGCATGATCGACGCACTGAAGGTGCTGGTCTTGCTGATCGGATGCCGTCGCAACTCGTCCGACCTGCCGAGCGAGCAGGGCCGGGCGCGGCTGGTGCCGTGCGTGATGACCGTGTCGCGCGGTTGCGATCGCCGTGGCAGCGCAGCGAAGCCGTTGCTGACGTCGCCGCCAGAGCGGGCTCTACGCTTACAATGCTCATCAAACGAGACGGCAATTTTATGTGCGTGAGGCAGGCGTCTTTTTCCCTGAGCCAACCGTTGAAGACTGCACCAAATTAATGTTGCGCCAACCTGCTCGCGATCACGCTGTGTCAGTCACTCATGAAGTTTGGCTACAAACTGCTATCGCCAGCAGGCTCACTGCTACAGGCACCGTGTTCACTCCACAGGCAATCGCATGTCGTTGATCGAGCGAACCCGTACCACCTGCTCGCCGCGCGCCTTGGTTCGTCACTGTGGCTGGTCACACCGCTATGCCAAGCTGGAAGCCCGCGAGACCGCGCGCCTGGCCAGCGACTACACCTGTACCGCGAGACCTGGATGCGCCACGTCGCCTACGCGACAACCGGATCGCCGATGCCAAGCGTGATCGGCAATGGCAGCGAAACGCCTCGTCCTCTTCGCCTCCAGCACCTGATCATCCTGCTGGGCATCGACCGTGCTGGGCGCGTTGGAGCGGGCGGTGTCCTTGCTGCGCGGTATCGACGGCGGTAACAAGCCTCTCTCAAGGCATGTCGCAGATCAAAGTCGTCGTGCCTGGCGCTGGTCTCGCCACGCCTCCTCACGTTCAGTGGCGCACGCGCCAGGACAACTTTCGCCGTACCTGGGTGGGGGTTGGCACTGATGATCGGCGAGCGTCAGGCGTCCGAGCAGGAGCGCAAGGCGTCTGGATTACGGGCGGCGCGAGCTACTTCGATGGTGGCGAACCAGTTCAACTCTTGGCTGCGTCTCGACGCATCTTCGGCATGAGCATGCCGGCCAGGGTTTTCTCGTCAGCCCGGCCGTCCATGTTGATGAGCGCCGGTGCTGCTCGCAGTTCTCCGTATTGTCGCGACTTCATTGATGTTCTCGACGGTGATGGTCTATACCCTGACCGAGGGCTGTTGCCGAAGCGACGGAACAGGCTGCTCGATGAGTATCTCCGTTCTGGCGCGCGTCGATCCAGCGCCTGTCGACGATCGCCGCACGCCGGTCGGCAAGGCCATGAAGAGCAGGGCGGTTACAGACTCACCCGCCGGCGCTACAGCAACAGGCGCAGTCACCGGTTACGGCGCGCGGCACTGGCGGCCGATCAACAGTATCGAAGCGTTCCACCTGTTCGCCGTCGGCGTGCTGATGGCGCACACGACGGTACCGTGTAGCACGGTCTATCGATGCCCTGGCCGACCACCTTCGTCATGGCGCGGATTCATCTGGTTGTACTGGGCTCGATAAACCGTCCCGGCGCAGTCCGCGACGCGGCGGCTTCGGCTCATCCGCCTCTGTTATCTATGATTAGTTCTGAACTTTTAGAATGTTCGCTCAAACGCGGATGACGTGAAATCACAGCAAAAAGAAACCCGCACCGGCCGGGCTTCCTTCCTGCATCAAGTCGAACGACTGCTCGGCAGCTTCGCCGCAGCGATCCTCGATCAGCCTGAAGCTTCGGCAGCTTCGCGTCCTCCTTTTCCGCTGCGCTGCTTCACTCACCGCTGTCATGCTGCGAGCCGTCCAGATGTTGGTCGCACCCTGAAGCTCGCCCCGGATCTTCATCCAGCAGCGAGACCGAGGGAGCTGTCACATCAGGAGTGAGTCGTACGCATGGTCAGCGTTGATGGGCACCACTGCACCCAGTGGTCGCGGTAGGCGAAGTCCATCCTCAGAGCATAGTCGTTGGAGGAACGCGTGCTGGTCCGAACACCCCCGGGAAGGTCAGCGAGGGCATCGGTTGCCGAAACCTGCTTCGAAGCGCGCGACACGATCCTCCGCCTTGCGACTGTCAGGCCCAGGTTGAAGGCTACAGCGCCTCCAGCGAGGCTCACGCTACCTGGCGGTGACAGCGACAAATCGTCGGGAATCCACAGACCGGAGCGATTCATGGCGGCGCCATTACCGTCGATGGACATGTGCGGCATGTCAACGTCGCGCGTGCCGCCGGAGTCCGAAGTCTGCCCGACCTCGACCCGCGCAACTCCACCACATGCACGCCGAACCGGACAAGGATGCTCACCGGCTTCGTCGATGCGATCGGTCTACGACGATGCGCACCTCGGCCTGGTGGTTCGCCTATCAGGACGATCCTGACACACCGATTGCCCACGTGCTCGGCACGTTGACGCGCATGGGCAAGGGCATCAGGGGTGCTCAAGGCTTCGGCGGCAAAGAAGGAGAGGGGCAGCGAGCCACGACCGAACAACAGTCGGAAGCCCGCTCACGCTGAGGTGATGATGATCGTTACTGAAGCGATCTTGGATGCGGCTCGATCGGCATCGAACGCTCGCGGTCCGGCCATGAGCCGCTGTTGAAGCTGCCAGCGAACAAGGACAATATTGCAGACCTTTATCTGCCGCGATCGATGCGGGTGATTGCGGCTGGTTCAATTACCCGCTGCCGCTGATCCTGTTGATCTTCTCACTGGCGCACCGGGACGAAGATCATCCACTTCTCCCTCACCACCGCGGGCCGGCAGCTTCGGCGACACCTGGGCGAGTGTCAGGTCGCCGCTGAGGGCGACGTGTCGCCAACGTCGCCGTGACCGCCTGGAATACCGAAGCCAGCTCATTGCCACCGCCGACATTCATCGATGAGCCTCGAAACCGAACGTTGTCGATGAGTGGAACAACCTGCGCGACTGATCGGCGCGGCCAATGCCATCTGATCGGAAGTTCGACGACGATGTGTGGAACTGAAAAGGGAAACCTGGGCCTCCAGCAACCGAGGAAGAGTGCCCGCACCTCACGATCCACCGCCGCACCAACAAGGAAATCTTCCTCTTCGGAATTGATCGACGCCTCGACGCTGTCGACAAGGCCGCGCTTCGAGCTGGCCAAGCTGGAGTTGCTCGAAGGTGGCGTACTGACTGAAAATCCGTGTGAGCTTCGACAAGGACGCGAAGACCGTTATGCTCGAAGACAACGGCATCCGCATGAACGTCTGCTACGATGATCAACCACCTGGTACCATCGCTGAAATCGGTAATCGCCCCTATTTCATGAAGATCTTCTTGCGATCAGAGAGGATTCGCACTGATCGACGAGTTCGCGTCGAGTTCGACCCGCCTTCATCGTTGCTGAAAGTTGACGTGTACATGCTCGTTGCGCTGGTACCGGCCAGCGAGGTGTGCACTGGGTCGTTGAAAAGGCGAGGCGAGTTCGAAGTCGCGACTGTTCGACAAGCCACAGGCGCGGTACCCGCATCGTCTGCACCTGAATCCGGTCAACACGGTTCGCTGTATGGCTGGCGTCGCGCAACATCATCAAGAAGTACTCGATCACATCGGTGCTGCTGATCGAGCTGCTCGAAGAAAGCGGCCTGCCGCCGAAGGCGAAGAAGAGCCTGAACGAATGGAACGTCAACCGCGCCAGCGCCGTGATCTGTCCGCGCACGAGGGTGAAGGAAATCGAGGAAGACCAGGAGCTTCTACAACACATCGCCCTGATGACTTCGAAACCCGCTGGCCTGGTAGCCAGAACAAGGTCGAGGAGCCGAACAGAGCTGCTGCTGTACGTGCGTGCACTGTTCGACCTGTACCAGTGCGAACTAGTCGAAGCCCAGCTGTACGTGCAGCGTGTGTTCGTCATGGACCAGGCCGAACTGTTCTGGCCTGCTGTACCTGTGCTTCATCAAGGTGGTCGATTCAACGACCTGTCGCTGAACGTGTCGTGGAACCTGCAGAAGACCGATCATCGACCTGATGAAACCGTGCTACGAGTGTACTCGCACATGCTGCAAAATTCGGCGAATGAAGCCTGAGCAAGACAAGGGGCCTCTGGAAGAACTTCGGTCAGGTTATGAAGAAGTGCCGCGGAGAAGATCTTCGCCAACAAGGGAAAAAATCGCTGGCTTCCGCCGCGCTCCGGATCGACCAATGGGCGACGACGGCGAGCAGATCGTCGCGTTCGGCCACCAACCCGGCCGGCGCCAAGGAAAGGAAGTCGAGGACAAGATCTACTACTCGACCTGCGAACCTATGCGCAGGTCAAGAACAGCCGGACCTGGAAGTCTTCCGAAAGAAAGGCATCGAAGTGCTCGCCGCTGACGATCTGATCGACGAGCTGGTCGATGGAGCTACTGAGCTGATCGACGGCAAGACCTTCGTCGACGTGGCAATGCGGGTGATCTCGATCTGGAACCTGGACTCGGAAAGAAGGGCAAGAAGGCGGCAGAAGAAGTCGCCAGTCGAAGAAGGTCGTCGAGCGCCTGAAACCGCGCGGCGATCGTCGCCAAGGTCCGCGTTGATCGTCTGACCCGACCAGCGATCCGGCCATCGGCGAACAGGACCTGGGCCTGGATGCGCCAGACCCTCGAAGCCAGCGGCCAGAAGCTGGATCGAAGCTCGACTTCGAATGAACCTGAGCGACTGCTCATCGAGAAACTGACGGCTGAGCAGAACGCAGGGCGCTCCGGCGACCTGTCCACATCCTCTTCGATCAGGCCGCTCTGGCGGCTGCGAAGTCGAGACCGGCCGCTCAACGTGACCGTCGCAGCCGCTGGTTGAGCTGTTCAGCCGAACCACGTCAAGAAAACCTGCTTCGGCGGGTCTTCTTCATTCTGGCGTCGGGCATCCAGGTAGTCGAGAAATGGAGCCAGTCACCTACGTTCCGCTGATCAGCTTGATGGCGAGCCCTTCGAAGGTCGTCTGGCGTTCGACGCTGAGCACAAGGTGCACGCCCGGCCCTACCCACGGCGCCAACCGACGGCGTCGAGCGCTGGCGCGGAAGAAATTGTCAAAGTCAGTCGCGGCGAAGGGCTGACGCGGCGTCCACTGCCGACGTGTACTCGGTCAGGCTGCGTCCGCAAAACGCGGACCAGGCAGGCGCTGATCATGCCGTCGAGGCACGAGCGCGTACTGCTGCGCAAGCGCATGCAGGCGGCGCTCAGCCGGCAAAAGCAGGGCGAGGTGCGGTTGATACCTCGAAACTGGCGGTGTCGGCTTCTGCTTCGCGGTTGCTGCGCACTGGATCGGCGCGACGGGCGTGCCGGTGAGGCGGTGGCGCTGGTTCATGACGTGGCGGAATCGCCGAACCCGCAGACGCCAAGAACATCAAGGGCCGGGGCGCCTGCGCCATGCGCTGAGCCGATCCCTGTCGGCCGCGAGCAATTGCTGCATTCGAAGATGAGATGAACGCAGCGAACGTGGATCGGGTTGTGAGCCACGGCGGTGCGGTGCACTGTTCACCGATCCGCATGCCACGCGCCGGGCAAGACGATGTACGAACGCAGAGTCGCCAAGCGCGTGTTCAAGTCGATGCACTATTCTGCTGGATGAAGGTTCAAGGGCTGAGCGAAGCCCTCATCGGGAACGCGGCCCACCTGACCTTCTCTCTGCAAGGGCCGTGAGGGTCAGGTTAACGCGGCACTCGATCCGCTCGATTTCTCCGGGATCGTCGGCCATCTGCTTGCCCGATCTGCCGCCGTCTTCATCAATCGCCGCTGGATCGCGACAGTCTCCAACTCGATCTGCTGCGGCCGTCCAGCGCCGCGCCACCGAAGATGACCGCATGAACATCGCCGTTGCAAACAGACCATCTTCGCCTGTCGGCATCATCAGCGCATGCGTGTTCGATCACTTCACCGTTCAACTGGTGCATCGCCACTTTAACACATACACCGCCGCGTTCCGCGCTGGTGGGACCAGGAGCGTGGTCGCGGATCCGGATCTGCACTTCGGCGAACAGCGCGGAACAAGCACCGGCACCGCGATCGAGGGCAAGCCCTACCTGGGCAATCATGCGGATCTGTACGCCGAAGGCCACCGCTACGGCAGTTGCTGCTGCACAGTGGCTGCACGCCCGGACCTTGTCGCGTTCCTTGGCGAGGCCAATCATCTGCAAAGTGATTGTGAAGCTTCGTTCCGATGTCTTCCGGTGTGCGCTCGACGTGCGCATTGTACTGCCGGTGGTTATTCAGCCGACATCGCCTGTACCACCTGCGGTCTAGCTGTCCTCGCGCCGGAAACTGCCTTTAAACAAATAGTGAGTGTCTGAGAGAACGAATGTGCGGATGCTGTCGGGATATTCATGCCTTTGCCGTCGGACAACCGTTGAGCATGTGGTCGAAAAACACGAAAGGCCTGATGTGCGCACTTTGGCTGATGAACGGGCGAGATCGGTGGCCTTCGACGTCTTCGGCGCGCGGGCGGATGATCAGGTCGCGATCGATGGCGAGATTCCAGGCCGAGCGGGGTGATGCGAGAACAGGGCCGCCGCTGGAAGAGGTGATGACCGGCCGTCGAGTTGTGGGCGTGGGGGTTTCGATGGGTCATTCGCTGGTGGTCATCGAGCCGCGGATACGGCAGCGATCCGCTGACGCGCAGCAGCTCTTCACGCGCTGGCATCGGTGAGGATGCCTCGTAGGGGTGAGTGTCATGTGGCAGCACATATTCCGCCTTTCTGCTCGCTGTCGTCGTGTTGACCTCGACACCATGCGGTCAGCGGGATGTCTTCGCGTACATCTTCAGGGTCAAAGGCTCTCAGGCAACTGAAAGTGCGGCATCGAAAAAGAACCGCGCCGGCTTGGTGCTGAGCCTTCGCCACCGCAAGAGCTTCGGCACGCGTTGAACAATCCGCGGTCGTCCTATCTGTACGGTGTGAATGGAAACCTTCGGCCAGACGGTATTGACGGAACGGTCATGAACCTCATGGAGAGGAAGTCATTCCATCAAAGACCTTGGAGTGACAGAGGATTCCGACAGAGGCGTGTTCCACTTTCCTGCAGGACGAACCTTGTCGCCGCCGGGGTTGAGGCCGACGACGAACTGCCGGAGATCAACTGGTCCTTGTCCTCCGTTTCGTTGGTCCTGCTCGCTGGTATTCGCCGGCGCCGCCAGGTGCCGTGGATTACACCGACAGTGATGCGCAACTGCACCACGTGGCATTTTTCGAGGTAGACGTGGTACGGCGAAACTGCTGAACAGCGACGAAGGACAACTCGTCGAGCACGTGATGATTTCTGGTACTCCGGTCGCGAAGAAGCGGACTACGAGCTGAAGTGCCCGCGCCACTACGCCGGTGATGATGCTGACGCCATCGGGAACAGCGCCACGATGTGATCATCGCCGATGCGGTGCAAAAACTCGCCCCGGAGCAGCGCCGCTTCAATGATCTCGGGGTTCAATTGAACGACAAGAAACTCTGCTGCGTATTGAGCGCATGCTGATCCTATCCGGTGGCGGCAGGGCATCGGCCAGGTGTCACGCGTCACGACGATCTCATGGTGCTATTCGTGAGATGCGCGCGCCAACGATGAGGCGATGACGAAGATCATCACCTGGCGGAAAAACGATCCGCCGGTGATGCTGCATCTGAAGATCACCTCCAAAGCGTGAGAGAATCTGCTGTACCTGAAGGAAACGAACGTGATCATCTGCATACGCCGATCTGGCTGTATGTGGGGACGAAGCCGCTAAAAATCGATGGTACGAGACGCACTGAATTTCTGCCCACTGTCAGCCGACGTTGCTCGAAGGCGATCCGATCTGTTCGTCATTGTCGTGTGGAGCATGCTCACGCCGTACTGCTGGATGAGCAGGGCATACTATGTGCGGATGAAGCTGGCCTAGGAGAATAATCCGGAAGTGTCTTCATGTCGGTCCGCACGTTGTTGTACGATTCAACAACTTGCTGAGAGATGCACAGTTTCACGCCTCTTCTCTATGCCCTGCCCGAAGACGTCGCCGTAGTCGCTGCATAATCCTCCGGGCTATATCGCCGAACAGCGGCCAAGTCGTAAATCTCGCTGAAAATGTTATGCTCAATGTTTGAGTATCAGGCCTTTTTGATCACCTCTTCCCGTTGCACCAAATTTGCTGGCCCATACCTTCCAAAGCAACGAGCCGCAGGGTCGATGCAGGCTTCTGGAAGGAACGAGCGCAACGATATTGTTCAGCATCGCCGCGCGCCGGGCCGGGTTCGGCTTGGTGGTTCGAATGGCGTTCGCCTCGGCTTCTGCTGCAAATGTCGAACATGCGGCGCATCGATGAAGTCGATAACAATGGCCGCCGAGCGTCATGGCAGTGGCTGAGATGAAACCAGACATAGGCGCTGCGGGCGACGATGCCAGGAGGTCATCGCGATCCGCAACGCTTTTCCGCAACGTCGTGCTCGACGATCCGCGGGTACTCAGCGAGGCCGAGCAGCGCCACCACGTGCTGATCGGTGCCGCCGAGGTAGCGCAGCTGTTCCGACTGCTTCAAGGTCTGCGAGCAAGACCTGGGAGTTGCAGGCCAAGGTCATGCAGCCGCCGCGCAACGCGCGGAGGGCTCGCCGCCATCGAACCGCGACGAGTCCCTTGGCTCGATGACGGCGGCTACGAAGACCGGTCGAGCTGAACAAAGCAGAACGCCAAGTCGATCCAGGCGGCGCGACTGGTGTCGATCATCGCGGTCGTGGTCGGTCATTGTGTTCATGGCGCTGATCATCGGACTGGTGCTGCCGCCGACCCAAGCATCGCGCCGCTGCTCGGCGAGTCCCAGGGCGTCGCCGAAGCGGCGGCGGCGACGATTCGACCGGCGACATCAGCATCTCTGGGGGGAAAGGTACGAGCGGCGCCTGCTGCACGCGCTCTGAAAAGCATGCAACACAATCTTGTCATCATCTCCAACACTCCCAGCCGCTCCAGTCAACTGGCGTCGGCGCTGGGAGAGCTCGAGCCGCGCCACGAAGATGCGACGCCTGCGGCCTGCATCAGC
Organism: Pseudomonas sp. GNP014; assembly: GCF_054344005.1. Classification (NCBI taxonomy): domain Bacteria; kingdom Pseudomonadati; phylum Pseudomonadota; class Gammaproteobacteria; order Pseudomonadales; family Pseudomonadaceae; genus Pseudomonas; species Pseudomonas sp. GNP014. The sequence goes on from NZ_JBTGUS010000019.1 coordinate 24,053, forward strand.
AGAGCCTGCAAGATTGAACAGGCTGCGACGGCGGTGAATCAGACGACGCCGTGGAAGAGGTGCGAGCAATGCGGCGGCGACTCTCCGAGGTGTCGCGAGCCATCAGCAGCGCCAAGATGGTCCGCTGAACAAAGCCAGGGAACCGTTTCGTCGATCGAACGAATCGGCCGAAAGAATGTGACGAACACGCGTCGCAGGTCGAAGATCTGGCGCAGAAGGTTCATGGGATCAGCAAAGCGCTGGATGTGATCGTTCAATCGCTCAGACGCTGCGATTGAACGCCCGCCGATCGAAGCGGCGCGGGCGGTGATGCCGTACGCGGACCGCGGTAGTGGCCGACGAAGGTGCGGTGTTGGCCCATCGAACGCAGCAGTTAATGCAGCAGATCGAAGAGATGATCGTGGAATCGTAGGATCCGATCGGTGGGTCAATTCGAACGAGCAAAGACGTGCGCGCGCGTTCGACGCCTCAGTCAGCCAGTCGTTGGGCTGCACTCGAAGAGATTGCCTTGGGATCAACCTTATCAATGAGCGAATCTGTGAGAGCCAGTGCTTCGGAGGAAGCAGGCAGTGGTGGCGTGGGGGAAGGGTGGATCGTACTGATGAATATTGACCGGCGATGCAGACGTTCGGCGGGGTGAATGATGCGCCGGCGACCAGACGCCGTGGACGGTGAAGGGATTCTGGAACAGCATGGTGGCGAACTTCGGTTCGAAGTCGCCTTCCAAGCTCTTACTGAATCCTCTCCCGCAGGAAGAGGGACCGACCGTGCGACCTGCCTCCGGCATCTCGTTGACCGAAAACCGCCGGGCCAATCCATAATCGACTGATTCTTCCAGGTTGATACATAGCGTCAGACATTGGGTCAGTCTTTTCCTCGGGAGAGGGCTGTGAGGGGCAAGGCGGCACAAAAGCGGACGGAAACGACAGGTGAAAAGGCTCATTTTCGCGGGGCTTCTTTTGTGAGCGGGTGGATCAGTTGCCTTTGACAGCCTTGCTCGTCACTGTGTGGCTGGAGCATGATGTTGTACTCCTTGCCGTCGGTTTCAACTGTCGCAGATGAACCAGCAGGTACTCGAATCCTTGGCGAACCAGAGGACGGTGACGCTGCTTGTGTCGGATCCACGTGCTCGACCTTGATCCGATCGATCTGGCTGGCTTGTCTCTGTTTCCCAACCGAAGCACGCGGAAGTCATAGGAATCGACTTTACCGTCATCGACGACTCGACAGCTCATGGTCTGCTGGCTGGGCGCATGGTGCGGCAGCGCGAGTCCATAGGTGGACTGTCGACCATGCCAATGTCCAACGGCACCTTCACCGCGTCACTATGTCGTCGGCGCCGGTGCACGAGTCGTTGGTCGAGTCGAGTTCCAGATCGGCCTCTTCGTTCGCCCAGGCCGCCGCGCTCGAAGTGGAGGAACTGCGGCAGCAGCGGCTGTCCCTTGTCCAGCGTCAGGACCTTCTTCAGCCAGGCCGCGATCATCATCGCGGCCTTGGAGCTGAGTTTCCAGGTGCGCTGCTTCTGGTCAGGTGGCGCTCTGGCGGTGCGCCTCATGGCAACTGCTTCGAGTCGGCGGCGTAAGCGGCGGTAGAATGGTTGAAGGTCCGCAGCCTGCGCGAAGGGCAGGGCGAGCAGAGCGCAAGCGAAGAGCAGGGCGCGACGCAGACACTCCGAGGCGTCGAAATCGAAGCGGCCGTGGCCGAAGTAGCGGCCATCGAGAAAAGCACCGTGTCCACCGAGCGGCCAGCCGGCCTCGGAACCAGCGTACGGCGATCTCGGGTAGATCAGGTGTTCCTGAACGTGGACCTGCTGCGCGATACTGTGCGGCGTGTCGGTGCAGTCTCACCGGGATCATCTGCTGGTCACCAGCTGGTCGATCAGTTCTCGGTGACGAAATGCACGGCAGCCGATGTCGCTGTCGCCTGCCTCAAGCGCCCCGCTCATGAGTGTGTAACCTTGTATTCGGCAACAACGAGGGTGGAGGACCAGCAGGCTGACCTGGTAGTGGTGATGAACGGTGCTGCAGAAATGCGCACGACACCGGACAAGAACCACGAAGTTTGGGGTTGAATCGATCAGTTTGATCAGGGCAGCATCGTAAAGGCCTTGTGACCTTCGCAAACCTCTGCCCACCGAGCGAGCGGCGGCGAGACCCGCGCCGCTGGGCATGTTGTAGCGCAGGCGTTGGGCGTTGGAAATCATGCAAGCCGATGCGGAACTGGGCGTCCGCGGCCGCGTGCCGTCGATCAGAGCGGAAAGCTACTGCTGGTGCGGAACAAGAGCACCAGAAAGCATCACAGGTCTTGGGCATCAGCGAGCCTTGAAGGTCTTCAAGCTGAACCTGAGCCGGCGCCTTCGGCGGCTGATGGCGATCTGGCCGATGACCCAGCGTCCGCTGTGTCACGAGGTGTCCAGGGCGACTTCAACGTGCTCCGGAGCCATGAGATGGAGATGATGTCCTCAACGCCGAAGTTCAGCAGCGTGGTGCATCTCGGTCTCGTCGACGTCGCCTTCTCTTGCAGCCAGTCGAACACGGCAGGGCGAGTCGAAGCTGCTACGTCGACCACGGCCGCAGCGCCTTCGGCAATAACGCGCGCACGTTGTCGAGAGGCCGCCACCGGTGATGTGGCCATGGCTTTGTACCGCGCCGGTGCTCTTCGATCAGCTCCTGAACAGCGGCTTCACGTAGATGCGGTCGGGGCCATCAGCAGGTCGGTCAGTGAGTTGCCGTCGAGCTGGATGTTCTCGATGTTGGTGCTGGAAGACCTCAACGACCTGGCGGATCAGCGAGAGCGTCGGAGTGTGGCTTAACGACGGCAGGGCGATCAGGGTGACTGGTGGCGACTTTCGAGCCGTCGACGACTTCCTACTTCTCCACGACGCTGATGCAGAAGCGGGCCGAGGTCGAGTTTCGCCTTCTCGTAGATGCCGGCATTTCAGCGGTTTCGCCGCCGACCAGCGAGCAACGGACAGTTCGAGTGGCGCTGATGCCGTCAGGAACCTGGCAGCGGGTGTCGACATTCAGCTTCGCCGGTGGCGTAGTAGTCGAGGAAGAACAGTGGCTCAGTGCCGCACACGACGGACCGTCTACGCACATGGCGACCAGGTCGACGGCGCCGATGCTGCTGGCCTGGTCCAGGTTCAGCGCGAGACCAGCTTGGCGGTCCACCACCAGCGCCGGAAACCAGCACACACGCTTAGTGGGCGGCATTTCGCAGAGGGCGCTGAGTCGCCGAGGCCGCCGATCACTTCGGCGTGCAGTGCGCTCGGCGATGCTCTTGATGCGTTTTGATCAATGCCTTCACCGGTGTCCAATGCTCACACTGTAGGTCTTTAGCCAGGGAGGGTTGCTTGCTCATGATCCAGGCCTTTAGGGAGGGGATCGAGGGGAACGACCGAGTTCAGCGGGACGCTGATCCGACAGGGCTATTGCTCTTATGCGAAGTTCGGGCGCCCGGCTGTCGCCGGTCTGCGAAGGCGCGCGATTCTATCAGGCTCTGAGGGGCAGCGGCGATCCGCACTGATGGGGCAGAGCTATATCAGCGGAAATTTTTGCAATTGAGGCGTGCGGTGCTGGGAGAAGGTGGCTCAATTACCGTTCCATCCGTTACCACCTGCTGCAAACCGGTTGCCGCCGTGTGACGTTTCTGATGGTAGATTGTCAGAGCCTTGTGAACCTGAGTTTTATGTGGCTGTTCCAGCCTGCTCCTGTCCACGGGAATCTTCCACGGCGCCTCTTCTTAATCGTCGTCGCGGGCGTCGTTGAACGAGCCTGGGCGAAGTCATGCCGAAAACCTCAAAGGCCTGATCAGGTGCGTGAAGCCGTCCACGGTCAGGCGCTGAAGAACGTGATCGTGCTGATGAAAGCCGCGCTGGCAGATGTCGCGCCTGCGCTGACCGCGACATCGAGCGTGCAAATCGGGGTCCGGCCGCTATTCGCAACTATCCGGAGATCATCAGTCAGTTCGGTTTCGATGCTGGTACTCGCTGAAGGCGCTGAAGTCGATCTCGATCCGGGCCACCACCGAGCAGGCGCTGCGCCGTGCTGGTCGCTCCGTGGCGCCAGTTGTTCCTTGATCCGCAGCTGCGGGCGAATCGATTCCGTCGAGGCTCAAGGCGGTAGATGGTCAGGCCGGAGCCGCGCCTGTTGCGCACGCCGCCGAGCATCGCGGATCATCTCGTAGCCGTTCGCCGTGGCTGGATCCGCAGCCAGCAACGCGGTCATCCGCACCCGCGCTGGAAGGCACCGACCGCACTCACCGCGCGGCGCTTCGCAACGTTACAGCGCTGACGCTGTGGCGGGCGCACGCGCGTGAAGAGGTGGCAGTGCAGGCGACGGACTGCGGGCCGGGGATCAGAAAGAGGCCGGAGCGTGCAGGGCGCCGACCAGGCGGCGGTGGCCGACGCGGCGACGCTGGCGGTGGCCGAGCGTCTGGCACGGCGGTCCGCCGCCAAGCTGGCGCTCGCCGAACAGAACCTGGAGGCCAGGGATGAATCTGGAGCGCTACGTGACGTCGCTGCGGTTACTCGAGCCGTTCGGCGTGCGTCTGCAGTGTCGAAGGGTGATCGGATCCGCGTACGGCGACGGCAGTGCGCTGATCAGTCGCGCGCGCAATTGCTCATGGCGAAGTCGGCAGGGTTGCCGCTGAAGCGCGGCAGCCGGGTGCGGCGCCACAACCTGATGGCCGCCGGTGCAGCGCCGGTTGTCGCGGCGGCTTTTTGCACCTGCTGGTGCTGATCGTCGGGGTGGTTTTGCTGGGTCTTTGATAAGAACAACAGGAGCGGTACATGGCCGATTCGCGGCGTTGGTCCTGGTCGGTGGCAGCTCCTGCTCGCGCGTTTGTTCTGGTCGCGGCATCCGATCCTCATGCCGTTCTGGTGGCCTTGCCGCTGGCCATCTGTTCGATCCGTGTGGATCGTCTTGAGCGGCCGGCCTGTCGTGGGACCTGGCGAACCGCTGGTCCGCTGTTCACGCTGATCCAGACCCGCCGCTGGCGTCGGTGCCCATGCCGCCAACAGTTGCTCGGCGTTCCGTATGAACCGGCGCTGACGCTCGATGGGCTGCAACATGGTGTCGCCGTGGGCGCAGTTGAGCTGGGCCGTCAGACGGCTCTGGAAGTTCGACAAGGTCAAGGCGGCGATCAGCGAGCACATGGCAACGACGACATTGTCGGTGTGGCGCTGAGTCAGGCCACGGCTTCGAGCTGGTGCTCATCGGTCTGGCTGGGCGAATCTGGTGCTGATCTCCGTCGCTAAGCTTCTACCTGTCGCGATCTACGCGACGACGGCCAAGATCCGCAGCCTGTTGCGCGACCGCGAGGAGACCATCGCTTGCCGGCCGGTGAACGCCATGTAGGCGCTGGCCAACCGCGTGGTACCGCTGCAAACGCTGGCGCTGGGCGTGATCAATGCCGCGGTCGACGATCGTCGGCCTGGAACTGGTCCTGTTGATCGGCTTGATCGTGCGGGGCTGCGGCGATCGTGCCGTACATGGTCTCGTGATCGGGATCGGTGTGGCGCTGAATTGCCGGGTCGTCGACCGCGGGCCGAACTGCATCCGATGATCGGGATCGTCGTGTCACGGTCGGTCAACTCGAGGGTATGGGTGCTGACGCCGTGACTGGTCGGCGATCGCATTGGTCTGACCCCGGTCGCGGTGATCTTTGCCATCTTGCTGCGGCCGAACTGTTCTGGCTTCACCGGCGTGCCGCTGGCGCCGCTGGTCGCGGCGGTGATCATGGCGCTGGGTGCGCCATGCGGCACGACTGCAGGATTCTGATCGATAGTGGGCGTGACGGAGCCAGAGCTGTAGAGAGAGGCGAACCCGGCCGAAGCGCCGGGTTGCTGTGTCCGCAGGCCCGGCGCCAAAGAATCTGTCATAAAGCGTGTGTTAATGCAAACCTTCGACTTCGCTTGGATGTTGTATCGCGCGCCTTAGTTCACGGCAAACTTTGCAAACTTTACACAGAGGCCATGAACGGTTCTGCGAGAACTGTCTTCAACGAGCATGAAACCATTCAGCCGCCCACAGGCGTGCGCTGCGCTACGACGTCATCATCACCTACTACCCAGGCGCCAATGCCGCTGCACCGGCCACGTCGAGCGCGACGCCGAAGCTGATGCGCCCTGCAGATAGAAAAGCCTGACTCCAACCGCTGGCAAACACGGCGTAGGGGCGAAACGGCACCGTCTCGCAGGCGGCCTGCCTGCGTCTCCAGCAGACGGCTGAGCCTGCGGCGGCTGCCATGGGCCCGAACTCGATGATCGTGGTGTTGAAATCCTCGACATACCTGGAGCAGTACGACTGGTTCGCCTGGACGATCCGCAGGTGATCGCCGGCAAGGCGACCTGGAAGAGGTGATGCTCCATTGGTTCAATCGTCTGCGTGACAGTGGATCGGCGCCTGCTGATCGCCGCGTCGACTCCGCCGCGTGAGTCGCCTGGTCAAACTGGCGGACTGAAATCGTGCTCAACCCGGTGTTCGACTTCGATGCGTCCTTCCGATGAAGACAAATTGCGTGCGCGGAATCGCGCGATCCCGTCGTGCTGCACCTGACCGATGAGGTCGGCCACTTCATTTTGACGCGCGGGATCCGCAGCATCAGCGGCACCGCCTTGATGGCCCCGAACAACTTGATCAGGTCTTTGGCAGGCCGACGAGCTGATGTCATCCTTTGAAGAAACCGGGGGTGAGCCAAAACCGCTGAAACCTGCGGCTCGCAGTGGTTCCGCCATATTCAGGCGCTAGAAAATCTGCTTTCCTGCACGGTTGGCAGGCTGTGTATCGGTTCACGGGCTGAAGCGCTTAGATGTAAATGAGAAACCGAGAAGGTCACAAAAGGTCGATCGAATCTGCAAATGAGGTCATGAAGCGGATAGTCGCTTTTTTACAACGATCAGCGACTGGTCGTGTGCCATGCTAAATTGTTTGCACCTCTTGTGCCTTTCTACCCAAAACTCACGTCGTTCCAGTTGCGCTGTCATTCTCCAGTTCAGAAGAGCCTCAGAACCTGGAAATCTGCCACTTGCCGAGTCTTCGCCGCATTTACGAGGAAGAGCTGGAACACTGAAAGAGCTGTTGAACTTCAAGAAGCTGTATGAGCTGCTGGTCGGCCGACAGCATCGAAATGTGGGACGTCCCTATTCGGTACCGTTACTGTTTCTGGTGCACTCTCCTAAGCGGCTCCCATCGGAGTGGTTTTTATTTGGCCATCTGTTTGGCGAAGAAGCCGGATGAACCCGCCGTGGTCGATGAATGATCAACGTGCATGCCCGCTGGTTCCGCGAGCAACCTTGAGCCGGCCACTGCCGTCCTTCGCCATCAACGGTCGTCGCGGTCGTGCCAGTCACGCCGGGATCGACTGGGTGACAACGAGTTGATCCACTCCAGCAGTCGTTGCAGTGGTGGTGTTCGCATCGACAGCCTGGGCGACAGGAGGGAAAGCAACTTCATCGAAGCCAAGCGCGCCGGCGATGGCTCCGACGTGGTCCACGCCGAGCAGCTCCGTCGCCGCCACGTCCGTGGCGACCAACGCGCCAGCCGAGAGACTGAGACTCACAAGGTGAGTGAAGTCTCAATCGAAGTTTGTTGCATAGGCCAGAATCTGTATCATATCATGGCAGCAACCGCCTGCGTGTCTAGGCGGTACTTTTGTTTTTGGTCCATTGGCAGAAAGCGCAGCCAGATCAGGATGTTCGCTCGACCACCATGTTGGCCTGCCTTGCTCTCAATCTCCTTCTGGCGTAGCGCGGTCAGGGCGTGCGCCAGTCGCAGATCATCGCCCGCGCCTGTGGTGCGTGTGCAGTGTTCGGGACTCCTCCCAGCCACCTCGCCGTGAAGACGCGCCGTTCGGCGCCCTGGGCTGGAATCCACGTGATCGCGGCCGCAGACCACGGTACCGATTGCAGTGGTCCGACCGGCTTCGTTGACCGTGATGCGGCGGCATCAAGCCGCGTTCCACGCGAGAGATGATCGTGATGAGCGCCGACGTTCGGCAGCAGGTTATACGGTGACCCTACCTCCGCCGACCATGGTGTTCCCAGGTGAACCATGTGCATCCACGTCGGAGGGCGCTTCGTGCATGCGGCAACCGTGGTACGGTGAAGCTGGACAGCTGGTCGAAGGCGTATCGGCAGAAAAGCGTATCTGAGCGCCAGCGTGTTGCAACTGGAGCACCTGGCGCGTACCTGTGAGTTCAATGACTCACAATCCAATGCAGGAGAGCTGGCGGCGATAGCAGTCAATCAACAGCGACGTCGAAGATGACGCTGTCATCGCTGAGCAGGCCACTCAGCCGCTTTGGTTCAGGCAATGATTTGGCGAACGAGTCGCCAGATTCGTCGCCGATCATCGAGCCACGAGCAGGTCCCGCTGGTCGATCACGACGCCCACCGGGCGAACCTGAGCGTATTCTGACCTCGTCGAGGAGCTCTGGTCAGACATCACCTGAGGTTCTGTTGTCTGCCTGCGCTGAACGGGACAAAAATCACTCGACAGCCACTGTGCGGCTTGTGAGTCCATGACGTGTTGCCCATGAATGTGCTCTCCTCTGGCTGCGCGGCAGGCGATCGCCTGGTGAACGTCAGACCCAGCGAAGGCGGGCGCGCGCGGGGTGGACCGGCATAGTCGGGGGCGACGGCCCGGCCACGATCAAGGCTTCCGGCGGTTTCACGCGCCATCGACACGCCGCCCTGCAACAGCTGAATGGCGAGCCATAGCAACGAATGCCCTTGACCGAAGTGATGCTCGCACGCCAGGTCGCGACCCACTTCGGCGCACGCTGTCACCGCCGTCGCAGTGCGCCTGCTGGCGTGGGTCTCGAGGCCAGGCCGTTGGGGCTGCGGATGCCCGAGGCGAAGATCCGCGACGGCCAGTGGCGCGATCGACTCCACCGCTGCGCCGCCGATCCAGACCGTTCTCGCCGACGTTGCTGTTCGAGCCGATGGTGATGTACAGCTCGCTGTGCCTCGCGGCGATGACGTCTTTGGTCCAGCGGTGATTCAGCGTGCCGCCTGGAAGATCGGCGACCTTGATCGGGCCGGCGTCGATCTTGGTCGCGCCGGTACTTCGTAGCGGAGCGCAGCAGGCGATCGTGTCGCGCATACAGGCTCATCGCCCATCAGTGTCATGCGCCGAACGGCGAATCAGGTTCTTCTGGAATACTGTGCGGGTCTCCGCTACGCCGTCGTGATCGGCATTGCGCAGCAGGGTGACACGCTGGTTCGGCTCGGCAATGCCGGCACCGGCCTTGCCCATGACCTTCTTCATGACCCAGCCAACGACGCCGCCGCTGTCGTCCGGCTTCGGCCGGCGTCGGCTTCGGCGACCAGCACGTCACCATCTGGGCACGTAAAGCCAGCGCGGGATCATCGAGGCCTTCGGCAACGCGGCCACTGGGCGCCGGCCTGCAGCGGGACTGTTTGCCGCCGGCGGGCCAGCTGACCGCCGGAGCGATGTTCACTGTCGGGATCAGGGCTTGTTCGGTCGGGGTAGTTCCGGTGATGGGGCCGGTGCCGTCGGAAGACTCGCAGGTGACAGGATTCACCGCAGGGCGGTGAGCCCTCCGGCCAGGGCGATGACGAAAGCGAGTCGGGTCTCGTGATTACCGACCTCCTGATGAACGCATTCTGAATCATAGAGGAGCTGACGCGCTCGATGGTTCAACTGGAGGTAGTCATGGGCCCTTGAACAGCACGGCGACGCCCTGGGCCAGAACTCGCTGGCTTCGCTGCGCAGCTTCCGGTAGGCGCTGGCAAGTACGAGGCGACGCGAGGTGAAGGTTCTGCGTTGTAGATCGTCGACCATGCCTCCTGCACTCTTCAGGGGCTGGCGCCGGCGCCGGCCTTCTGCGGGGCGACGAACAGGGAGCCGAAGCCGCGCAGATCACGGCGAAGCCGATGCGTCTGGCGTCGCTGGCAATGTCCTGCAGGGCCTGGGCGACCAGGTCGAGGTTGTCGACCCGTGGTCAGCGCCGCGTGGCAGTGATGAAGGCGACCGTTAGTCCCGCTATAAACAGATCGGCGACGGTGTTGGCGCTGCGATCCTGCTGCCGTTCGCCGGCTGGGGGTGCGGCCAGCAAAATGATGTCGCTATCGAAGGCTGCTCGCTGAGCAACTCGAAGATCGGTGTCTCCGTCACGCTCGAGTAAGGCGTGCTCGCTGTCCGTGATGGCGTCGGAACGGTCGAGACAGTCGAACGAGTGTTCAAGCACGGGCCAGGATTCCAGGGCGCGGGTCGCTGATGATCATGCCTCTGGATTGTCATCATCGATCGTCGGCGATGGCTTTTCCGGGGAAAGCATGGCTCTTCGATACCACTTGTATCAGTGTGCACATATTGGTGTCAGAGATCCATCATCAGTCATTCGATCCATGTCCCCTTTAATTGTATGCTCCACCCCAATCTTTTAACCCTTCGTGGTCGTTCCAGGTGCTTGTGACCCCGTCCACAGAGCCAACAGGGAAGCCGGTGAATCTGTCTTCGTGCGAAGAGCTCATCATAATCCCGTGCTGCCCCGGAACGGCAATGAGCAAGCTGCGCCTCTGAGCCACTGCCTCCACAGAGCGGGAAGGCGTGAGCGAGGCGCATCGCTGCTCATGAGCCCGGAGACCGGCCTGATCCATCGAGCGCATCGACGTGGCGATGCCAGGCCTTTCGCCGTCATCCGCGCCTGCGCCGTATTCAGCCTGAACGGGAAGCTCCCCCACCACGAATTCCCTGAGGTGATGAACGTCATCTGGCGCGCATGCAGCGAAGCTGTGATCGACGAGCTGATCGCTCGGCGCCTGATGAAGCGCGGTCTGGGCGCCGGCCTGCTGACCGGCAAACGGCAAGGCAAAAGCAGTTCGGCGTTCGGCATGCTGCTGATGGGCGATGGCATGCAGTGCGGCGTGGCGCAGTTCATCAGGGCGAAATAGTACTGCGAAGATGTTTTTCGCCGCTTCCTGAGCAAGTGGCGGGCTTTCACGCGCACGGGCGAGGGTCTTCATGGAAACCTATCGTCAGCGTGATATCGTGCCGCCGAAGCGGTGCTGGAAGGTTCGCCAGCCGTTGCGCGATCCGTTGATCGGCCTGGTGGCGCGGCGGATGAATCGAACATCGCCCTCAAGCACGGCCAACCTCGACCTCGATCGGGTACTGAGCGAACTGCAGGGCGTGTCCGCCAGAACGCAGCATGTGGTCACCTCGCCGAGCCAGTGGTGAGCAAATGATCATGGGTGACACGTCACCGAAATGGGCATGTCAAACATGCCTTCGAGGGCGGCATCAAAGCGCAGAAAGGCGTCGAACTTCGAACGAGCCATGTCACTGCCCGGCGGCGTCGATCGCTGCGCGGCTCCGGGTCAGGCAAAGACCAACCGTCACTGCTGCGCCGCGCGTTCTGCATCGTACCAGGCGCAAGGCGCGCGTCTTCAAGTGCGGCCTGGGACTTCTTGATCCCATGATTCTCAGTGTGTCATGGTGCGCCGGTGATCAACTGGACATGTGGATGGTCGGGCGAGAGGGACAGTTGCGCTTCCGCTGTGGAAGCCTTGCCGAGGCCGATTGATCTGATCGAAGGTGCGACTAAACTTATCCAACGGCACGCCATCAAGCGCCGACCGCGCGGCATCGTTGTACTTGGCGTGATCGACGAAACTGCGCAACGGCGCAGACCTTCGGCGCGCTGCGCTGGGCCTGGCCAAGTATCAACTGTATCTACTGTTGCTGCGTGCTGGCCGAACTGGTGTCGCAACTCCTGCGTTATGTGCAATTGCTCGAAGGCAGCCTCTACCGAAGGCCTGGCGCTGGTACGGCGTGCTTTCCCGCGAAACGGGACCGAGTTGCCGAGCCGGCACCTTGACCTGGTGCAGGCCAGCGACCAATGACCTGGACCGTGTTCTGATGTGTGCGAAGCATTTGGCCAGCAGTTGCGAGGTAGCGCTGTCATCTGCCGTGGGAATTGCTGGCGCTGAGCGATCACCGCCGAACCATTGCTCGAAGGCGTGCGCATCGCCGTCGCCGACGAAGCTGGTCCGCCATCCTACGGCGCCAGCCTCGACACCTGTTGCGGCGATGGGCGCCTGAGTTCAAAGTCTCGCCGCACCCGGCCACGCAATTGCCGAGGCCGACAGCCGCACCGCTGTGGTTACCTGGAACCGGCACCAGATGAGGTCGTTGAAGATGGCACGCTGATGTGATCCGCGCACCATGCGGTCAGCCGTTGCTCGCCGAAATGCGGCGGCATGCCGATCCTGCTGATCCGACGATGTCGAAGGCCGCCGTGCCGAACTGCTGGCTGCTGCGCGGCGACGTGGTGACGTAATGCTCCGGCGGGACTGGTGCTGCAAGCGGTGGAACTGGCCGGAAGGTTCGTCGCGCGGCGACACCTATCATCATCGCTCGACGACGACGCGACACCGATCGCCGGTGGCTGAGCCGAACGGCGGGACGCGGGCCGAGTGCTCTATCGCGAGGCGGGATGACGGCTTCGACGTGCACTTCTACTTCCTTCTGTTCGACCTGCTGCGCGACCGCCGCATCCGTTCGGCGCTGATCGTGACGCCGCCTTCGCGAAGCTGTTCGACAGGGACCGCGTTCGTAAGCAACTGTTCACGTGGAGCTGAGCCGCTGAAGAGGCCATGAACTGAATGCATCTCAACGAAGGCGAGCGTGAAGCGCTGATCGAGCGATCGCCGAACGCTGCGACACGGCGCCACTTTACTGGTGGCACGGTCGTACTGGAGCTGTTGCGCCGAACGATTGGAGGTCGCCCATCAGGGCGCCGAGCGTCGGTCCGACGAGCCGTGGCGCTCGACCGCATCAGTGACCACCTTGCGTGGGGCAGATCGAGCAAACGTGGAAGAAACGTACCGCACCTGCCGAAGCCCTGGCCAAGCGCAGCGATGAAGTCTTCATGAAGCTCAGGTCGAAGGCATCAACGTACTGCGCCGAGGCGATACAGGCGCTGATGGACCAGATCGCGACCTCCGGTTGCTGCACATCGCCGGGATGGATGGCCTCGTCGTCCGTGATCCAGAACCTGTGGCTGCTGCTTGTGCTGAAGGGCCTGGGCATGGCTGGTGTCGCTGTTCGTACCGCAGGCCTGGCCGATCCGCTGGGATCTGCTGGCTGGGGGCCAGCCGCTGGGCGGTGTCGCGTCTGGCGGTCAGGGACATCATCTGGTACCGACGCTGGTCCTCGAAGGGGTGGCGCAGGCGCGTCGCTGACGAACTCGCCGTTCCAACCGGGAGTGAGTCAATGAGCGTGGCGTTGTTGAGTGTCGCCGCCGTGGCGCTGGATGCGCCGCTGGGCGAACTGAACGCTGGCACCGCCGGCGGCGTTCGGCAAATTCCGCCGGGCGCATCGAGCAATGTTTCAATGCGGGGCGGGCGGCGGCGGCGGAGCCACGGGGCGACCGCGCCGGCCAATCGCCGTGCCCCGCTATGCTGCTCGCCACGCGTTTCCTGGTGCGCGCGGCCGTCGAAGACTTCGGCGCCGTACGGCGCCCTCGGCATGCGCAGCTCTGGCGAACATGTCGAGCCGTAGCGAAAGCCGCGCAGCGACGACTGGGAAGAGGCGCGCAAGCGCGTCGGCGATCCGGCCAAGCCGCCAGACCTGCGGCAACTGGAGCAACTGCGCGGCTCGCGCTGCGACCGAATCGGGGCGCTGGAAAATGGCAGCGATGTGTGTTCGCCGCGCTGTTCGTTGATCGTCGCCGTGCGCTGGGCGCTGTTTATCGTTCAGCAAGAGCGCCCTCGACGCGACGCGGGCCATGAAACGACGCTTCGAGCGTGCGGGTTGGGCGGTGGCGAACTCGACGACGTCTCAAGTTACATCCCGCGCGTCTGGTGGCGTTGACCGTACGCGCTGCGCCGGGGATACCGACTTGGCCTGGAAGTGTGGCGTAGCCAGTGCGCCCAGTGGACAGCCGACGCTGGCCCGGTCACGGCCGTGCGGCGCTGGCGCGCTGGGCGTGGAGCTGGGCGGCCTGCGACTGAACCACGGCGAACTGCACGAGCGTCGACAACTGGCGAAGGTGTGCCTGCTGATGATGATTCCATTGATCGTGGCTGCAATT